>NZ_JANHOH010000022.1 GCF_024498135.1 Mucilaginibacter aquariorum | reverse complement strand
CGAAATTATACGTCCGATATTACGTGGCAAAAACATTCATAAATATTACGCTGAGGTACCAGATCAATGGGTTTTGTATATTCCTTGGCACTTCCCCCTGCATGAGAATGGGGATATAAAAGGCGTATCCACTTTGGCGGAATCCACATTTAAGAGCGGCTACCCATCGGTGTACAATTATTTGCTTAAACATAAAGAGGCGCTCGAAAATAGGAATAAAGCCGAAACTGGAATCAGATATGAATGGTATGCGCTTCAGAGGTTCGGGGCCAATTATTGGAAAGATTTTATGAAAAAGAAAATTGTATGGGGTAATTTATCATTAAGAGGATCTTATGCAATAGTTGACGAGGGTGTATATATAAATGCACCATCTGCGTTTATTCCTACCGATAATTTGTTTTTACTAGCCATACTTAATTCTAAACTTGCAGATTTTTACATTAAACGATTAGGCGTTACAAGAAATGGTGGTTACTTTGAGTATAAACCTATGTTTGTAGAGCAACTTCCAATTCCAAAAGCTCCAAAACATATTCAGGATAACTTCAGCTTCAAAGTCGAGCAATTGTTAGATAGAAATGTTGTTAATAAATCTGAAATAGAAGATGAAATTGATGATATGGTTTGTTTATTATATAATATAACGTTAGAGGAAAAACAATTCATTTATAAGGACGCATTAGCAATTAAATCAATTTCACTGGATGAAAGTTCAAACATATCATAAATTTGATAGTCTAGTTGAACATGCAATTCCAAGCTGAAATGATCATTTAGCCGATCAACCATATCACAGATTTTTGATTCACTTGCTGTCGTTGGTTTGGGTACACAAATCTGATCAATGTACATTTTAATCCAGCGCCTCGTTCCAGCCCCGGAAGTTGCAGCTATTTTATCAAAATACCACTCACATAAACGGGAATTTAAAAAAGCCAAAAGATATTTAAGATGGCTTCCAGTCATAAAAAATATAGTATTGTTTAGATAATAACCATTAGTGTCAAGTGCGAAATTTGGATGATCTGTCAATTCAATCCAAATTAGTTTTTCTTTCTCAAGGTCATCAAGGTAAGCGCAATTTCGAAGATTTGACCAGTGCTTTCCCTGATCTAAACGTTTCACCAATTCATTTTTAAAATTTTCAAGATGTTTGTAGATAATGGGAAAATCATCCTGTACATTGATGGGCGCTACCTCTCTTTCTTTTATACCATTATGTGAATTAATGATCCACTGATTTGCAAACTTAGCATTATACTTCTTTATGTCTCTGCCACGTAAAATCGGACGTATAATTTCG
>NZ_JANHOH010000021.1 GCF_024498135.1 Mucilaginibacter aquariorum | reverse complement strand
TGAATCGTCCTGAAATAAGTTGACAGATTTTACGATAGTCCCAGTTACGAGAGTAGCTGGGATTTTTGTTTATAAACACTTTGTGGTGTTTTCATTTTCAAAGATAAGTGTGGCCGGCGATTGTTGTATAGATCAATGGCTTCTTCAGTCAATAATTTTGCGTGAAGCTTTGATTTTAACGTAGCACCCAGTCCAAACTCTTCTTTTAAAGTTCTGTTCATCCGTTCCGCCAATGCGTTTTCATAGGGGTCGCCATTTTCGGTCATGCTCATCTTTATCTGATGTTGATCAGCAATACTTACATATTCAGCACTACAATATTGCAGGCCCCGGTCTGAATGATGGATTAGTGAGTGTTGCTTGTTTTCCCTGTTTTTGACAGCCATTTGAAATGCCTGCTTCATTTGAGCTGCTTCCATATTGTCGGCTATAGCATAGCCCATTATCTTTCTGCTGTAAGCATCAGTAACCATATTCAGGTAACAATTGCCCTCATCTGTTTTAAGATAAGTAATGTCACTTACCCAAACTTCATCAGGACGTTTAACAACGATATCCTTAACCAGGTTCGGGTATTTTCTTAACCAATGCTTTGACATCGTAGTCTGCACATATCTGCGTTTTGGCCGAATAAGCATCCCGAGTTTTCTTAATAGCCCAAACAGTTTATCCCGCCCAAACTTGATTTCCTGCGCCTGTAGGCTATCCCTGATCTGGTGGTGAAGTTTCCTGCCGCCTAAGCGGGATAATACCTTGCGCTCTTTATCGACAAGGTGCCTTACCTGTAGTTCCTGCGCTGTCCGCTGCTCCTGCTCTTTACAATGCTTATAGAAGTACTGACGGCTATATCCCAATACCTTAGCTACTGATCCAACGGTTCGCCGTTCTCGCTTTGAGCCTGCTCTGTAGCTTCGGACAACAGGCTCAAATACTTTTTTCTGATATCAGTATTTAGCTGGCTATCGGCTATATCGATTGCCCGGTTCAATATCTCTTTTTCCTGCTCCAGTCGCTTTAACTTTTTTTCCAGTTCCCTGATCTTTTTGTTGGGGGTATCGCGTTTCATGGCTTCTGATTCTTTCCAATCTAATCTACCATGTTTTCGCAACCAAACCAAAACAGTGCTCCTGCCCTGGATGCCATAACGAAACTGGGCCTGCTTGTAGGTAAGTTCGCCTTTTTCTACAGCGTCCACAATCTCCAGTTTGAACGCTAAACTGTAATCTTTTTGGGTCTTCCTTTGGTAAACCTTAACTTCTTGTTCTTTCATCTGTTAACACTTTTTGTGTCAACTTATTTTAGGACGCTACA
>NZ_JANHOH010000020.1 GCF_024498135.1 Mucilaginibacter aquariorum | reverse complement strand
CTTAATTTACCGCGATATGTTTCACGGAAGGGCTTTTGGCCTTATGGTCACGCGGCACGTTGATCTTCAGTACCCCGTCTTCATATTTAGCCACAATTTTTTCTTTATCAGCACTGTCCGGAAGGGTAAAGCTGCGGCTGAAAGACGAATAACTGTATTCCTTTCGGGTATACTTTGCGTCTTTCTCTTCCTTGCTTTCTTCTTTTTCACTGCTGATCGTTAGCACATCGCCATCAACATCGATCTTAAAATCGTCTTTTTTCAGGCCGGGCGCGGACAGCGCTACCAGGTAATGGTCTTTGTGTTCCGTGATGTTAGCCGCGGGAACTTTCAGTTCTTTTCCGAATAAATGGCCGTCAAATAATTCATTCCAGGGTTTGAAAAGGTCCTCGTACAATACGGGAACCCTCTCGGTAAGCGGGATTACTGCTTGTGTTTTCATGATCATTGATTTTTTAGGTATAATAAATATGGATTATGGATAATATTTGATCAGTGCGATATGCTCAAACTGCGCCAGTGAGCCGTCTTCCACGAATTCCACCTCCCCGCCGGTAGCCAGTACCTTTTCCAGCACATCGTCCACCGCATCCCGGATATAGGCAAAATGATCATAGGGTTCGGCCGCTGCTTCAATGACACCGGGTTCAGGGCCATGCTGTGCCGGAAAACAATAATTCTTTTCCACAACGAGCAGTTTACCCTTGGCACTATGTGCAGCCTTCCATACCTCTAGTATGCCTTTAGCGACCCGGTGCTGCCCTGCGGCCTCTTCAAGACTATCCAGCAATTGTTGATGATTTTTTATTTTCCAGGCAGCTATATAAGGACTGATCAGTCCGGTGAGCTCGGCAACAGAAGCGTTTTCATAATTACCCGCCACGTAACCGATCACCGAAGCGGTATGTTTACTCAGTTTTTTAAACTGACCGATGATCCTTTCCGCTCCCATGACCAGCACCGGCAGGTGGTGTTCCTGGATCACATTACCCAGTTCTTCATCAATATGGCGCAAAAAGTTGTCGATGGCGGTGTGCTTATCCCCGCTGCTATCTGGGAAATTGCCCATTCGCTCAGGGCCATCCATTACATAATCATAAATGGATTTGGGGATATTAGATGGCAAAGGGCGCAAGGTATCACGATCACCCAAAAAAAGCTTGCATTCCTGTCCGCTGAGGATCAATAAAAGAAATGGAATAGCTTGTTTGGCGTTATAAAGCAAGTCACGAACCTCGAAGGATTCATCTACGATCAGTTTTTCTTCTACCGGGTTGTCCAGGTAAAGTATCTTTTCGAACAAGGGCGATACATAAATGGCCATCCCTTTCTTTTTAGGAGGAATATCCAGGCGATCTATCAGGGTATGAAGTTTTTCCATAACCGCCTCGCACTGCTCTTCCGGATAATATTGTCGCAGTTCCCGTTCTGCCTTATCGGCTTTGATTTTAAGCACACGGGCCATCTCGCTCTTTAAACTGATATGAGTTTCCAGCGGCAGGATCAGGGACAATGCCGGCCGGTAATGCACCGCGTCTATGATCTCGCGGATCTCAGGGTTAAGTATAGCATTCATCTTTGTTCGTATTTCCGATGCCGCCCGACGGAAGCCGTCCGGCCATCTTGTTTTCACAGACAAAACTATCAGGATAATGAAGCTTCAACAATGACGCCGGTCATTGTTCCAACCGATCGTCGTCAGCAATTGGGGTGTCCGAACCGGCATAGCCAAAGTGCTTAACGTCAATTATTTTGGTGGCTGAAATCATTCATGAGCGCAGGCTTGCTGGTTAACTTTGTTTATGGCAAAAAAAGACCGCATCAATATCAATTCCGCTCCGGGACAGCATCAGCTGAAAACGGAGTTCCCGCTTGCCGAAAAAGACGAGCAGGCACACTGTATGGAGCGTATGCGCCGCCTGCAAAATGAAGCGCTGAAATTATGGCGGTCCTTAAAAAAGAAACCGAAATGAAAAAGTTATTGGTCCTTACCGATTTTACCGCCAACGCCTTCCACGCAGCAGGGGCTGCACTGCATCTGGCCCGGAAAATGGATACAGGTATCCTGCTATACCACACCCTGCCTTATATCCCGCTGATCCCGAGTGACAGCGGCGGTCCCTATGTAACCGAAACGGCTACCATGTTGTTCGAGGACAGCAAGGAACGCCTGATCCGGGAAGCGGACAAGCTCAGGGAGGTGGCGGCCATGAGGGGCTATGCAGCAGAGATCACGGAGCGCAGTGGTGATGGCAGCCTGGGCGATCTGATCACGGAACTGACAGAAGATCCCGACGTGGAACTGGTGGTTATGGGCGGCAGGTCTGGCGGCGCGTTAGATCACCTCCTTTCAGGCAGCGATACGGCTGCAGTGATCCGTAAAGCGAAGAAGCCCGTGCTGGTTATTCCCCTGGCCGCGAGTGGCGATATCCCTAAAAAGATGCTTTTTGCCAGCGATTTTGGCGACTTCGATATTCCGGCGGTCAGCTACCTGCACCAGCTGGCGGCTCGCCTGGGTACGCAACTGGACATTGTCCATATGGTTCCCCATGGGGAAGTAGTCACCGAGATCGGCGCGGAGGTGGCCTTTCGGAAATACCTGGACCAGCATCACTTAAATTTCAATCAGGTGTTCGCCGAAGACGTCCATCAGGGCTTACAGCATTACTGCAAACAGAACGGGGTAGATATGTTAGCGATGACCCATGGAGAACATTCGTTTATTGCCAGGTTGTTCGGTCATAGCGAGACCAGGGC
>NZ_JANHOH010000019.1 GCF_024498135.1 Mucilaginibacter aquariorum | reverse complement strand
GGGTTTAACTTTAAGATTGGGCACCGACCTACTCTCCCACATTTTACTGCAGTACCATCGGCTCTGGCGGGCTTAACTTCTCTGTTCGGAATGGGAAGAGGTGGACACCGCCGATATAGGCACCTGAATTTCTTCAGACAGTCATTGTGTCATTAGGTCATTGTGTCATTATCTGATCACATGGGCCTTATGGGCAATAACTTCTATATTTCATTGTTTATGACATTTATCGTAAGGTTTTGAATGACTCAATGACCTGATGATTAATGACCAATAAACTTAAACATAATTGAAAGAAGTAAATAATTAAAGAAAACAACAGCTTTGTTCTTAGTGGTATGCATAGGTGTAAGAACCTTGTGCATACCACTCTTTACCTGCTATGAGAAAGCTTCGGATTATTAGTATTACTCGACTTTGATGTCACCACCTTTATATCTGTAACCTATCAACGTAGTAGTCTGCTACGATCCTCAATGGAAGTCTCATCTTGTGGCTAGTTTCGCACTTAGATGCTTTCAGCGCTTATCTATTCCCAACGTAGCTACTCTGCAGTACACCTGGCGGCATAACAGATTCACCAGAGGTTAGTCCAACCCGGTCCTCTCGTACTAAGGTCAGCCCCACTCAAACTTCCAACGCCCACAACAGATAGGGACCGAACTGTCTCGCGACGTTCTGAACCCAGCTCGCGTGCCACTTTAATGAGCGAACAGCTCAACCCTTGGGACCTTCTCCAGCCCCAGGATGTGACGAGCCGACATCGAGGTGCCAAACCTCCCCGTCGATATGAGCTCTTGGGGGAGATCAGCCTGTTATCCCCAGCGTACCTTTTATCCTTTGAGCGATGGCCCTTCCATGCAGAACCACCGGATCACTATATCCGTCTTTCGACCCTGCTCGGCTTGTCTGCCTCACAGTCAAGCAAGCTTATGCTATTGCACTCCGCGTACGGTTACCAAGCGTACTGAGCTTACCTTTGAAAGCCTCCGTTACCTTTTTGGAGGCGACCACCCCAGTCAAACTACCCGCCAAACAATGTTCTCGACATGATCGAGTTAGACACCAAATACAGAAAGGGTGGTATTTCAACGTTGACTAACCTACTCCTAGCGAAGCAGGATCACAGTCTCCCACCTATCCTACACATCCTGTATCCGATATCAATGTTAAGTTGTAGTGAAGGTGCATGGGGTCTTTCCGTCCCGTTGCGGGTAACCGGCGTCTTCACCGATACCACAATTTCACCGAGCTCATGGCTGAGACAGCGCCCAGATCGTTACACCATTCGTGCAGGTCGGAACTTACCCGACAAGGAATTTCGCTACCTTAGGACCGTTATAGTTACGGCCGCCGTTTACCGGGGCTTCGATTCAATGCTTCTCCTTGCGAATAACATCCCCTCTTAACCTTCCGGCACCGGGCAGGTGTCAGGCCATATACGTCATCTTTCGATTTTGCATAGCCATGTGTTTTTGTTAAACAGTCGCCTGGGCCTTTTCACTGCGGCTGATATTGCTACCAGCGCCCCTTCTCCCGAAGTTACAGGGCCATTTTGCCGAGTTCCTTAGCCATGATTCACTCGAGCACCTTAGGATTCTCTCCTCGACTACCTGTGTCGGTTTACGGTACGGGTTTTTATAACCTGAAGCTTAGCGGGTTTTCTTGGAAGTCTGATTACCTGAACTATCACCTTACCCGAAGGCTCAGTGTACTATCAGCTTTCAGCAAGAGTGGCGTACTTAACTACCTCTCCTATACCTACGGCCTTTAACGAACTATTCCGTCAGTTCGCGTCAGTGTCACTACTCCGTCACCGCATCGCAGTTATAAAAAGTACTGGAATATTAACCAGTTGTCCATCGGCTACGCCCTTCGGCTTCACCTTAGGCCCCGACTAACCCTGATCCGATTAGCGTTGATCAGGAAACCTTAGTCTTTCGGTGGGCGGGTTTCTCTCCCGCCTTATCGTTACTTATGCCTACATTTGCTTTTCTAATTCCTCCACAGTCAATTGTCTTTCCTGCTTCACCGGCAATTAGAATGCTCCCCTACCAGTACATATAAATATGTAATCCATAGCTTCGGTATAACGCTTAATGCCCGTTTATTATCCATGCCCGATCGCTCGACTAGTGAGCTGTTACGCACTCTTTAAATGAATGGCTGCTTCCAAGCCAACATCCTAGCTGTCTGTGCAATCGGACCTCGTTAGTTCAACTTAGCGTTAATTTGGGGACCTTAGCTGATGGTCTGGGTTCTTTCCCTCTCGGCCATGGACCTTAGCACCCATAGCCTCACTGCAGTGTATATTATATAGCATTCGGAGTTTATCTGGATTTGGTAGGATTTGACTCCCCCGCACCCAATTAGTAGCTCTACCTCTATATAACTTAACCACCACGCTGTTCCTAAAAACATTTCGGGGAGTACGAGCTATTTCCCAGTTTGATTAGCCTTTCACCCCTACCCACAGATCATCCGGAAACTTTTCAACGTTTATCGGTTCGGTCCTCCAGTACCTGTTACGGCACCTTCAACCTGTCCATGGGTAGATCACAAGGTTTCGCGTCTACCCCCTCTGACTATACGCCCTTTTCAGACTCGCTTTCGCTTCGGATCCGTGTCTTAAACACTTAACCTTGCCAGAGAGGAGTAACTCGTAGGCTCATTATGCAAAAGGCACGCCGTCACACCACGAAGGTGCTCCGACCGCTTGTAAGTACACGGTTTCAGGTTCTATTTCACTCCCCTGTTCGGGGTTCTTTTCACCTTTCCCTCACGGTACTGGTTCACTATCGGTCTCTCAGGAGTATTTAGCCTTACCGGATGGTGCCGGCAGATTCCCACAAGGCGTCTCCGACCTCGCGGTACTCAGGATACCACTATCCTATCATTACTTACCCGTACGCAGCTCTCATGCTCTATGGCCGGGTTTCCCACCCCGTTCCGGTTCATTTTGATATTCATATTGTGGTCCTACAACCCCAGTTATGCCGTAACATAGCTGGTTTGGGCTTTTTCCCTTTCGCTCGCCACTACTCAGGAAATCATTATTATTTTCTCTTCCTCTGCTTACTTAGATGTTTCAGTTCAGCAGGTTTGCGCATTTATGCAACTAGTCTTCAACTAGTTAGGTTTCCCCATTCGGAAATCTGCGGATCAATTCATATTTGCTAATCCCCGCAGCTTATCGCAGCTTATCACGTCCTTCATCGCCTCTGAGAGCCAAGGCATCCCCCGTGTACCCTTTCTTACTTTCTTCTATACTTGTGATGCTTTTGCTCACCACTGTATGCTTTTTGATCTGATTGTCGTTTAGAGTCAAGATATTAGAATCAAGAACCAAGATTTCTTGCCGAAGCCGTCTGTCTTTTATCTGTAATCCCTTTTTTCAAGGTCTAAAGCCAACAACCGTCTCTACTGTTGTTTTCTTTATTATTACTTCTTCCAATATGTCAAAGAACTTGCCCCAATATCTTATTACTAAGATAACTTGCATTATATCCTATCCCTTTCGGGAAACGGTGGGTTTGTGGAGAATAACGGATTCGAACCGTTGACCCCCTGCGTGCAAGGCAGGTGCTCTAGCCAGCTGAGCTAATCCCCCTTTCAGATGTGTTCCGTCATTAGTCATTGGGTCATTGTGTCATTACCTTGCGGCTTTTGACTTTTGACTTTCAACTTTTGACTTGCCTTAGTAGTCCCGAGCAGATTTGAACTGCTGACCCCTACATTATCAGTGTAGTGCTCTAACCAAACTGAGCTACAGGACTGTTTGTTTATCTTTACAATCTTGCCACTATTATGGCTGCACCACAACCGATGGCTTCATCTTCCGGGTTGTTTTTTATTTAGTGATTTATTGAATTATCGATTTATTGAGCCGGTGATCTTTCAATCACTAATTCACTAAATCATTCAATCAATAACTAATAGAGAATAAATAAGAAAATAATCATGCAGGTAACAGGGTTTACTGTTATTGCGCCACTAACTAAAGGTTGGATAATGCTCCAGAAAGGAGGTATTCCAGCCACACCTTCCGGTACGGCTACCTTGTTACGACTTAGCCCCAGTTACCGACTTTACCCTAGGACGCTCCTTGCGGTTACGCACTTCAGGCACTTCCAGCTTCCATGGCTTGACGGGCGGTGTGTACAAGGCCCGGGAACGTATTCACCGCATCATTGCTGATATGCGATTACTAGCGAATCCAACTTCACGGGGTCGAGTTGCAGACCCCGATCCGAACTGTGAATGGCTTTACGAGATTGGCATCCTGTTGCCAGGTAGCTGCCCGCTGTACCATCCATTGTAGCACGTGTGTAGCCCCGGACGTAAGGGCCATGATGACTTGACGTCGTCCCCTCCTTCCTCTCTATTTGCATAGGCAGTCTGAATAGAGTCCCCACCATTACGTGCTGGCAACTATTCACAGGGGTTGCGCTCGTTGCGGGACTTAACCCAACACCTCACGGCACGAGCTGACGACAGCCATGCAGCACCTAGTTTCGTGTCCCGAAGGACTGATCCGTCTCTGGATCATTCACTAACTTTCAAGCCCGGGTAAGGTTCCTCGCGTATCATCGAATTAAACCACATGCTCCTCCGCTTGTGCGGGCCCCCGTCAATTCCTTTGAGTTTCACCCTTGCGGGCGTACTCCCCAGGTGGAATACTTAACGCTTTCGCTTAGACGCTGACCGTATATCGCCAACATCGAGTATTCATCGTTTAGGGCGTGGACTACCAGGGTATCTAATCCTGTTTGATCCCCACGCTTTCGTGCCTCAGCGTCAATGACACTTTAGTAAGCTGCCTTCGCAATTGGTGTTCTGTGACATATCTATGCATTTCACCGCTACTTGTCACATTCCGCCTACCTCAAGTGTATTCAAGTTCTTCAGTATCAAAGGCACTGCGATAGTTAAGCTACCGTCTTTCACCCCTGACTTAAAGAACCGCCTACGCACCCTTTAAACCCAATAAATCCGGATAACGCTTGGATCCTCCGTATTACCGCGGCTGCTGGCACGGAGTTAGCCGATCCTTATTCTTACCGTACATTCAGCTTGATACACGTATCAAAGTTTATTCCGGTACAAAAGCAGTTTACAACCCGTAGGGCCGTCTTCCTGCACGCGGCATGGCTGGTTCAGGCTTGCGCCCATTGACCAATATTCCTTACTGCTGCCTCCCGTAGGAGTCTGGTCCGTGTCTCAGTACCAGTGTGGGGGGTCATCCTCTCAGATCCCCTAAACATCGTAGCCTTGGTAAGCCATTACCTTACCAACTAGCTAATGTTCCGCATGCCCATCTTAATCCTATAAATATTTGATCACAATAAAATGCTATATCGTGATGTTATGCGGTGTTAATCTCTCTTTCGAGAGGCTATCCCCCAGATTAAGGTAGGTTACATACGTGTTACGCACCCGTGCGCCACTCTCATTGGAAGCAAGCTCCCAAATCCCGTTCGACTTGCATGTATTAGGCCTGCCGCTAGCGTTCATCCTGAGCCAGGATCAAACTCTCCATTGTATAATGTGTTGTTCAAATCCAGACCCTATTAACTCAATCAATAGTAATCTGTAAAAAAAATATTCTCTTACATTATCCTCTTGTTAAGTTCGCTTATAACTTCTGAACATTGCTGTTCTGCTGTTACGCTGCATAATTTATTCTCTATCTCTTTTAAGAACTTTTGCGGTCGTCTGTCTCAGACTTCCTATATGTTTTCGTACCCTTCGATACTTAACTTTTCAAATTTCATAACCAGGAATCGCTCCTGGTTTGTTAACGTTATTTTCGAAACCGTTTCCGATTTTTTCTCCCTCGTTTTGGGATTGCAAAGGTAGAAACCTTTTCTGAATTTGCAAACTTTATTTTTAAATAATTTTTGCTTCCTTTTTCAATTAACAACCGCAATTTCGTTTCCTCTTTTGCGGGCTGCAAAGGT
>NZ_JANHOH010000018.1 GCF_024498135.1 Mucilaginibacter aquariorum | reverse complement strand
AATCGCCGGCCACACTTATCTTTGAAAATGAAAACACCACAAAGTGTTTATAAACAAAAATCCCAGCTACTCTCGTAACTGGGACTATCGTAAAATCTGTCAACTTATTTCAGGACGATTCAGTTAGTTTGTTTAAAGCGATGCCATTGCAGCTGCCCCTGTAGTGTCGGGCGTTACAAAGTTGGCAGGTGCTGTTTCGTCCAGCAGTTTCGAAGTATAATTGCTATCGTTACCATTAATGTACAACATAGTGCCGCCTTTAATAGTATTAATAACCTTATCAGATACTTCAGGCGATACTGCAGGGCAGCCAAAGCTGCGGCCTAATCTGCCTATCTGGTTAATAGTGTTCTGGCAAACATAATCTGCAGCATGTATAACAATACCGCGTGCACGTGCAGCACTGTTTATGCCTGCATCTAAGCCATCCAGTTTTAACGAACGGCCATGTTTACCCATATAAACCTCGCTCGCCAAATAAAAACCTAAGCTGCTTTGGTGCGACTCGTCCTTATTTGAAAAACGGTTGGCCATATCATCGCCACTGCCTTGCCCATGAGCAACCCATGTGTTTAATACCAACGATTTGTTTAATATATCGATGATCCACATACGTTTTTCACGGCTCGATTTTGTAAAATCGACTACAGTGATAATATTGCTGTTTTGGGATATTTTATTAGCCAGCTTAAGGTTTAAAAAACCTGTAACCGCTTTTTGAAATACAGCCACATCCATACCTGTTTGTTGCAGGTTTGCTGTGTTATAAATATCTGAAACGTACTGTGCAAAAACTTCTTTCGCACCGTATGTTTTAACTATATTTTTATTTGTCTTGATCGCGCTTGTCGGTTTCCAACTGATAACCGTTATAGAAAATAACAATAAAGCGCCAATGATCCACCACAAGTGTTTCCTCATAAATATTGGGTTTAATGGTTAGTTTAAATTTGGTAACAAATCACTAATGATGTACTATTAGTTGATTTTAATTAATACAAATATACGCAAAAAAGCCAAAAATATTGTCACAGCAGTCTAATCATCCACTTTTAAGAAAATTTTTTACTGAAAGGTTAATGTTAAACAACTAATGAGGAACGAAAATAAAACAGGAATTATTATTTATTCCAGGTGATCTTATCTTCGATAGGTGTTTTTCTTTTGCCTTCGGGATGTTCTTCTGTATAACCTAAAAACAAAACGCCTAAAATGCTATCCTCGGCACCTAAGCCAAAATGCTCGGCATAAGCGGGCTTTAAAACCATACCGCCTGTACTCCAAAAAGCGCCGATATTTAAAGCCGTAGCACCTAATAAAAGGTTTTGTACCGCGCACGATGCAGCTATTACTTCTTCAAACTGAGGGATCTTTGGTAAATCGCCACGTTTTTGGTAAGCAATAATAACATGCGATGCATTGTTACCCTGATTTTGCAGGTTGGTATATGTTGTTGGGTTAAAGCTTTCGCCCGGATTGGCAGCTTTAAACAACTCGGCATGCTGCGCGCAATAAGTTTTAGGGTCTTCAAAAACGATGAAACGCCAAGGCTCGGTTAAACCGTGTGTAGGCGCCCAGTCGGCAAGTTCTAATATAGAAGCTATATGCCCGTTAGGTATTTTATTACCGTTCATGGTTGACGGTTTTATAGTACGACGGGCCTTAATGTTATTTGCGATTGCTGAAAATGTAGTATCCATAGTTGTATAATATAACAGCCTGTTTTAGGCATGCGCAAAAATAGAAATAAGTTACATGAATAGATATTTTAAGGGAGATATTATTTACCTTTCTACCGTTTAGTTCACAGCAATACAGCAGGCAAATAAATGAGTAACTGGATAAAAAATTATAGCGGGATGATCTGGTTGATAACCGGTATTATTGCGGGTAGCATAGCCGGCATAGTGCTGGGGCCAAAGGCGGAAATATTAAAACCTATAGGCGATATATTCCTGAACCTGCTGTTTGTTGCCGTGATACCTTTGGTGTTCTTTGCCATTTCTTCGGCCATTGCCAATTTACAGGGTTCGCAAAAGTTAGGACGTATTATGGGTGTGATGTCGGCTGTATTTTTGGGCACATTGATCATGGCGGCCCTGCTCACCATCGTTGCTTTATGGGTTTTTCCAATAGGGAAAACGTCATTCGCGGCGGCTGGTGCCACGCCTGCAGAAATAAGCAAAAACTTGTCTGGTGACCAGATAACCCAACTGTTTACCACCAGTGAATTTTTCAACCTGTTATCGCGTAAGAATATGCTGGCCATGATCATCTTTGCCATACTTGTCGGCTTTGGTGCACGCAGCGCGGCTGAAAAAGGCAAAGCATTTGTTCAGTTTTTAAACGCGGGTAACGAGGTATTTAAGCATGTGTTCGGTATTATTATGAAAGCCGGCCCGATAGGTTTAGGGGCATATTTTGCTTATCAGGTTGCCGTGTTTGGTCCATCGTTATTTGGCACTTATGCTCATGTGCTGGGCATTGGCTACGGCGTAAGTTTGTTTTACTACGCGGTGTTTTACAGCCTCTATGCCTTTATTGCAGGAGGTATAAAGGGTATCAAACGATACTGGAAAAACAACATTATCCCCTCGGCTACTGCAGTGGGTACATGCAGTAGTATTGCTACCATACCCGCAAATTTAGATGCCGCCAAAAAAATGGGCATAACTGATGCTATCTCCGGAATAACTATCCCGCTGTTAGGCACCTTACACAAGGATGGCTCCAGTATTTCTTCTATCCTGAAAATGTCGGTGGTGTTTGCCATGTTTGGAAGGGGTTTCGACGGCGCGGAAGTAATTATCCTGGCGCTGGGTATGACCGTATTGGTAAGCATTGTTGAAGGCGGCATACCTAACGGCGGTTACATCGGCGAACTGTTGTTTATATCGGCTTACGGCTTCCCACCCGAAGCCCTGCCACCCGCCATTATCATCGGCACATTAATTGACCCTGTAGCCACGCTTTTAAACGCCACCGGTGATACAGCTGCCGCGATGGTAATAAACAGGTTTGCCGGAGAAAAGCAGCAGGTAACATAGTTAGATAAGATCACCCACTTTAAGGGCTCTATAACAAATCCATCTTCCTGTATGATGTTATTGCCTGGGTTTCAAGGCGCTTCCGATAAGATCAACATCAACCAGCTCTAATGATTTCACCATGTTTTGTACGGCGGCCTTGTACTTTTTAAAATGTGATGTTTGTATATGTGATTGGTACGCGGCAGTATCTGCATATATCTCCAGGATAGTAATATGCGCCGGGTTATTTTTATCGGCTACAGCGTAGTAGGTTAATACGCCCGGTTCAAGTTTAACGGCTGTCGTCATCTGCTCTTTAAGTGCCGTGTTATATTGTTCTAATTGTGCAGGGTCTACCTGGATTTTTGCAAGCCTCACCATTTGCTTTTTTTGCTGCGCAAAAGCGCCCCCAACCGTAAATAACGATGCCGCTATTATAATCACGCATAAAAGCTTTTTTTTCATTTAGTGAATATAGCAAACTTTACCTGTAACGTCATAAATCGTAGTGAACAAAAAATCAGGCAGCGGCTTTATTGCAAAAAAATCCTGGTAATTATCAGGCCTTAAAGTATCTAATAAAGTCAAGCGATTTGTTTTGATTTTTGAACTTATTTCCAGCTGATGTTTACACGAACACGATAAGTACCGGCTCCAAGAATAATAAACTGATTTATGTACATTTTATCTGTTTCCCAATTATCATTAAAGCCAACCCAATCATCCTCACTTGTATTAGTTTCTTTAAATTGTGGATGTTGGTTTTGGATTTGTGCAGCTATAAACTCTTTGTTATTATTAAATAGTTTTCGAAGTTCATCTTCGTTCTGTTTATTACCGCCCCAATTATATTCAACCAGGCGTAAGGTACTATCCGGCAACGAAAAAAAATAACTAGCATTACCATTAAAAGGGTTAAAGTCTCTAATATATACTTTAGGATTAGCGAGTTGAAAACCACTTATACCTGACACATAATCTTTAGCTAAACTTATTTGATAATTATAATTAAAAGTCTTACCTCCGGCTTTAGCTTCTAAAGAATCAACTATACTTAACGGTTTTCTTTCAAACATAAAATCCACCTGCTGCCCAAAGCAAAGTATAGGTAAAAGATTTAATAAAAGAACCGCTAAAACCCTATTGACCATCAGTTGATTCCGTTCTTAAAATATCGCAGGATACTTACCCGGGTTAGCTTCGTGCATTATATTATAAACGGCTTCTATAACATCATCATGTGATGGTTTGCTAAAGTAGTCGCCATCTGAACCATAAGGCGGCCTGTGTTCGGCGGCGCAAAGGGTTTTTGGTTGCGAATCAAGCGAGTAATAACCGTTTTGTGCCTCGATAACCTTTTGAAGGATATATGCAGAGCCACCACCAGGCAGATCTTCATCAATCACCAGTAACTTATTGGTTTTTTGCAGCGATGTACCACAAAGATTATCGGTATCAAAAGGATATAATGTTTGCGGATCAATCACCTCTATGTTGATACCCATCTTCTCCAGCTCTTCGGCGGCTTCCATAACAATACGCAGGGTAGAACCATAGGTAACCACGGTAACATCGCTGCCTTGTTTTATTATTTCGGCCTTGCCCAACGGCACGGTGAACTCGCCTACGTTTGCCGGTAATTTTTCCTTTAAACGATAACCGTTAAGGCATTCAATAACCAAAGCCGGTTCGTCGCCACGCAACAGGGTGTTATAGATACCTGCAGCCTGTGTCATATCGCGCGGAACGCAGATATGCATGCCACGCATGGCATTCAATATCAAACCAAGTGGCGAGCCCGAGTGCCAGATCCCTTCTAAACGGTGGCCACGGGTACGCACAATTAAAGGCGCGCGTTGCCCGCCGCGGGTACGGTAGCTTAAACTGGCCAGGTCATCACTTAAAACAGTGATAGAGTATAATAGGTAATCCAGGTACTGGATCTCGGCAATTGGGCGTAAACCACGCATGGATAAGCCCATCCCCTGCCCTATAATTGTAGCTTCGCGGATGCCGGTATCAGTAATACGCAGGTCGCTGTATTTGCTTTGTAAACCGGCAAAGCCCTGGTTCACGTCACCTATAGAGCCCACATCTTCACCAAAAGCAACGATAGCTTTATCGCGCTCAAAATTGGCGTCAAAACAAGCGTTTAATACCTCGCGACCATCCATCAGCTTAGCATCATCCGCGTATTGCGGTGCTACAACCGGTACATATAACGGCGACTTTGGTGTATCAGTAAACAGCTTTGAGTTAAAGCGTTCTACATTTTTATCTTTTTCGGCAGCTAACCAATTGATAAGGTTTTGCCTTGCTTCAGAATTTTCCTTAACAGTTAAGCGTAAAACCTTGCGTACACAGGCAATGGTATCGCGCCTGCCCGGGTCAACACAAGTTTGCAGTGACGACATCAAGCCGACTAACTCATCGCGTTTGGCAGATTGCTGCGCGATAATGTCTATCAACTCAACAGCCTCAGCCATTTCCGCTTTTATCTCATCCTCCAGTTCGCTCCAGGCTTCACGCTGGCAATTGCGTACATATTTTTTGGCCTCAGCCTCTAAGGCATCAACTTCCTCTACAGAAATAATGGCCGATTGAATCATCCATTTGCGCATTTGCAAAAGGCAATCATGCTCTTCTTCCCAGGCTAACCTGTCTTTTGATTTATAACGCTCGTGGCTGCCCGATGTAGAGTGGCCTTGCGGCTGTGTCATTTCAATAACGTGTACCAATACGGGCACATGCTCTTCACGGCAAATTTTTATGGCGCGTTCGTAGGTTTCGCAAAGGCCCGCATAATCCCATCCGCGTACTTTAAATATCTCGTACCCATCGGCGTTTTTATCCCGCTGGAAACCTTTTAATATTTCTGATATATCTTCTTTTGTGGTCTGCAGCTTTGCAGGTACTGATATAGCGTAGGCATCGTCCCATATAGAAATTGCCATAGGCACTTGCAGTACACCGGCAGCATTAAAGGTTTCAAAAAATAGACCTTCGGATGTTGAACCGTTACCTATGGTGCCAAAAGCAACCTCGTTACCATTAACAGAAAACTGTTTCAGGTATTCCAATTCTTTATTCTGTCGATATAGCTTTGACGCGTAAGCCAAACCCAGCAAACGCGGCATGTGGCCACCCGTGGTTGAAATATCGGCGGCGCAGTTCATGGTTTCGGCCTGGTTTGTCCAGTTACCATCGGCATCAACATAACGTGTTGCATAATGGCAATTCATTTGTCTGCCTGCAGATGCCGGGTCCTTTTCAATATCCGGGTTGGCATAAAGCTGTGCAAAAAACTCTTTAAGGTTGCTCATTCCGGTGGCAAACATAAAAGTTTGGTCGCGGTAGTAGCCTGCACGCCAGTCTCCCTTTCGGAAAACCTTGGCCATAGCTAACTGGGCAACTTCTTTTCCGTCGCCAAAAATGCCAAACTTGGCCTTCCCCGTAAGCACTTCGCGCCTGCCTATAATACTGGCCTGGCGGCTTTCGAAGCCAACACGGTAATCATTGATCACAATTTTTCTAAAATCGTCAAAACTGAGTTCGGAAGCATTTGTACTGCTACCTGTGTGTATTACAGTTTCGGGCATATAAAATTTTGTTTAGGCGGTAAAATTAGGAAATTCTATTCTGTTATTTGTATTGGTAGATGTAAAACATATAGTTTTTACAATAGTTTTGTATTTAGGTTAAACCTTTTATATTTGTAATAATCAAACACGTAACATGAAAAAAATATTATTGATATGCGCGGTGATTTTAGGTTTTGCCTTTAATGCATCTGCCCAAAGCGATCAAAAAGCCGAGTTTAAATTTAACGAGGAAAAGCACGATTTTGGTAAAATTGCACAGGGAACCCCGGTTACTACTGTATTTGAATTTACTAACGTTGGTACCGAGCCGTTAATTTTAACCGAAGTTAAACCTACCTGCGGTTGTACTATTGCTGATTACACTAAAACACCTGTTTTAAAAGGTGCTAAAGGTTCAATCAAAATCACCTACAATGCAGCTGTAGTTTCGGCTTTCAATAAAACCATTGTAGTTACTTCAAACGCTAAAACACCTACAAAATATTTAAATATTGTGGGCGAAGTAGTTGCGAAAGCACCTGTTAGCAGTAAGTAAGCTTCCCTCTTATAAAGCATTTAAGGCATCGATTTATCGGTGCCTTTTTTTGTGCCCTTAAATAATGTTATGTATGCATAGATTTTACAAAAGGTGTATTACATCTTTTTACTAATTTTGCGCATGCCAAAAATTTCGCAAAAAGGGCAGCGGATGCCCGCATCTCCTATACGTAAATTAACACCTTTTGCTGATAAAGCTAAGCTTGAAGGTAAAAAAGTATACCACCTTAATATCGGCCAGCCGGATATTGAAACACCCGAGGGTATGCTGAACGCCATCAAAAATATCGACTTTAAAGTATGGGCCTATACCCCATCTGAAGGTACGCTGAGCTATCGCAAAAAGCTTACAGAATACTATAACAAACTGGGTTACAACATTACGCCCGAAAATATAATTGTTACTACAGGCGGATCTGAAGCAATAACTATTGGTATGATGGCCTGCCTTGATCCGGGCGATGAGGTGATCATTCCCGAACCATTTTACGCTAACTACAATGGCTTTGCAAACCAGAGCGATATCGTGGTAAAACCCATCTTATCTTACATAGATAATGGTTTTGCCCTGCCACCTATCAGTGAGTTTGAGAAGTTAATCACGCCTAAAACTAAGGCCATCATTATTTGCAACCCCAATAACCCTACCGGTTACTTGTACTCGCAGGAAGAACTGGACGCATTAAAGGTTTTGGCATTGAAGTATGACCTGTACTTATTCTCGGATGAGGCATACCGCGAGTTTTGTTATGACGGGCGCAAGTTTATATCGCCAATGCATTTAGATGGCCTGGATGAAAACGTGATTGTAATGGATACCGTTAGTAAACGTTACAGTGCCTGCGGTGCCCGTTTAGGTTGCTTGCTCACCAAAAACAAAGCGGTACTGGCTGCAGGATTAAAATTTGCCCAGGCGCGTTTATCGGCAGGTATGGTAGAGCAAATTGCAGGTGAGGCCGCGGTTGATACTCCTGATGAATATTTTACAGCCGTTAATAAAGAATACACCAAACGCCGCGATATATTGGTAGGTGCCCTTAATAAAATAGAAGGCGTTTACTGCCCTAACCCGGGTGGCGCATTCTATGTAGTGGCGAAGTTCCCGATTGATAACGCCGATAAGTTTTGCCAGTGGATGCTGGAAAGCTTTAGTTACGAAAACCAAACAGTTATGATGGCACCTGCTACAGGTTTTTACAGCACCCCGGGAGCAGGAGCTAACGAAGTAAGAATGGCCTACGTATTAAACAACGACGACCTGAATAAGGCCATGGTTTGTTTGGCAGAAGGTTTAAAGGCATATCCGGGGCGTACAGTTGGCAGTTAATGGTTTGTAATTGGCGACAATAATGTCATTAACTGCATTATAACTTCAATAAAGCCCTTATGGTATATTTTTTGTACTTTTGTAATATCTGCAAACTGGCAACTAAAAACTGCCAACTCTACAAAATGGGGTCGACCGGAATTGACAGGATGGAGATAACTAAGTAAGCATGCAGCGCGTTGGGTGAATTAGCGCTTAAATCTGAACGCTCAAACTTACAAATGGCGAAAATAACTACGCCTTAGCTGCCTAATTTAGAATTAGCATAGCTTTTGTCCCGCCGGTTTTCCTTCTCATTGGATCGGCAACCGGGGCATCGAAAAATGAGAATAGCCTGCTTAAGGTGTGGTAAGCAAGCGAAACAAAACACCTAAGGATTTCGGTACAGGTAAGCGGTTAACCTTCCTTAATCCCTACAATTAAATAACAGCTAAGCATGTAGAAAGCTTTACTTATACCATGTTTGGACGAGGGTTCGAATCCCTCCGGCTCCACTTAATTCAATGTTAAAACAGACAAAAAGCCTGCAAATCAAATGATTGCAGGCTTTTGTTTTTTAATCAAATGGCTATATTATTCGCCAATTCGCAATAAAGAGGAGCGTAATTCGGTGAGTAAGTTTAGAAATTTCTTACTCACCAAAACGATCTATTACTTTGATAATCAAGATGTTCAAATTTTGAACATCTTGTACAGATGTGATTGCAAGCTTAATTTTGTTTCACTTTTTAATGCTTAAAACATTATGAAAACTAATTTCAGCTTGCTTTTTTATTTAAAAAAGCCAAAAAACTATCAAAGCGGCCTGGTGCCGATTTATCTACGTATTACCGTAAACGGTAAGCGTTCCGAAACTACTACAGGTCGGGAATGTGAGCCCTCTCTATGGAACAGCATTGCGGGAAGATTAAAAGGAACTAAGGAGGACACCAAATCCTTTAATGCCTATTTAGACACGTTGCAAAAACAAGTTTATGAAGCACACAGTCAATTGACCGAAGTGAAAAGCAGTATTACCGCTGAAACTCTTAGGGATAAATTATTGGGTAAAAGCGAAAAAACAAGAATGCTTTTAGATATATTTAAAGACCACAATAAGAAAGTTGCCGCATTAGTTGGTAAAGAATATGCTGCTGGTACGTCGATTCGCTATCAAACCTCACTAAAACACACCCAAGATTATTTGCAGTGGCAATACAAAGTGTCGGATATAGATATTAAAAAAATCGACCATGATTTTATTACCAATTATGAGTTTTATCTCCGTTCAGAACGCAATTGTGCTAATAACTCTGCTTTTAAATACATAAAGAATTTCAAAAAAATCGTTGGCATTTGCTTATCAAGCGGGTGGTTAGACAAAGATCCATTTATCAATTACAAAATAAGGATTAAGCAGGTTGACAGGGTTTTTCTGAATGGAGATGATTTGCAAGCTATGGCCGACAAAGTATTTTCAACAGAGCGCTTAAACCAGGTAAGGGATATTTTTTTATTTTGCTGTTTTACGGGTTTAGCTTATGCTGATGTAAACAAGCTTAAACGCAACGAAATTGTCAAAGGTCTGGACGGAGAAATGTGGATATTCACAAAACGTAAAAAAACAGACACCCCAAGCCGTATTCCATTATTACCACCTGCCTTAACTCTACTTGATAAATACACAGGTCATCCAGCTTGCAGTAATTTAGGTAAAGCTCTTCCGGTCAGTACCAATCAAAAAATGAATGCTTATTTAAAAGAGATAGCGGGCATTTGTGGTATAGATAAACCTTTGACTTTTCACATTGCCCGACACACTTTTGCCACTACCGTTACACTATCAAACGGTGTACCTATAGAGAGCGTAAGCAAAATGTTAGGACATACCAATATTAAAACTACACAGCACTACGCTAAAATATTGGATTTAAAAGTTAGCCACGACATGGCCGCCATTAGACAGAAATACGCCGGAATTTAATTTTTAGATCTCTAAGGTCACATTTTGTGACCTTAGAGAATTTTATTAATCATACAATAAATTTTAAAATGGAAAATCAAATTATAACTGATGGAGTCATTATGACTAAGATATTTTACATCAGAGGACAAAAAGTGATGCTTGATAAGGATTTGGCGGAATTGTATGGTACAGAAACCAAAAAACTCAAGCAACAGGTTAACAGAAATCTTAACAGATTTCCAAACCACTATATGTTTGAGTTGACAAAAGAAGAAAATGAACTTCTAAGGTCGCAAAATGCGACATTAAAGAAAGGGGAACATTCCAAATACCTGCCATTTGTTTTTACACAACATGGCATTTTAATGTTGTCTAATGTGCTTAAAAGTGAAAGCGCGGTCCAGGTAAGTATTCGGATTATAGATGTTTTTGTTAGGCTAAGAGAGGTTTACGCTGAACAAACGGAAGTTTGGTTAGCTATTGAAAAGATAAAATCCAAGCTTGATAATCAGGATAAGAATATGGAAATAGTATTCCGATATCTTGACGAGCTAATCGATAAAAAAGACAACCAACCGCCCCGCAAAGCGATTGGCTTTAAACCCGACGGTTTTTAAGAATCATTTTAAAACAAAGCTTTATAGTAAATTTGTTATCTATCTAAGAAACAGGTTTATGAGAGCACAATATTTTAAACATCGTCATTGGGCTGATTTTTCCCAAGACACCAACGATATAGGCCGCCCCTTGTTTTGGCCAAAAGATAACGAAGACAATCATTTCTTATACAGATTATATGATAAGCAGGAAGCAGGATTTCCTGCCTTTTATCAATATCATCTCGATTATTTTCTAAAGCTTTATCCCGATGCCGAAGAAAAAGAATTTTTCACACACGTTTGGGAAATAATTGACGATGCCACCGCCGAACTGAAAGTAAAAAACCGCTACACTTCCAGGCATGCAATGGAGTTCAGAAATAAACAGCATTTAAAAAGTTTCTTAGCTTACCTAAAAACTATTGATCAATGGAATACAGGCCGAACCAAAGACGAGATAATTGCAGATAAAGAGGGTGAAATCAGAATCCTGAAAGAACAAAACGCAGAGCTGAAAGAAGAACTTAAAGCCGCGAGGAAATTAGAAACTGAAGACTTTATTAATATTCAGGAGGGGTATCTTTTGACCGTAGTTGACCTTGCCAAGAAGATGCAAGGCTTAGAATTAAATGGTAAGGAACTTGTATTTTCACAAACACAAACTGTCTGGACAAAGATGATCTGTAAGAATTTCAGGCATGACAATAAGGAAATTAAATTTGAAACCATACGGCGATATTTCCCCGGCAACCCTGACGAACCCAGCGGCAGGTCAGCCGCAGTTCCCACTAAATCACAGCTTTTTCAAATAGTTGAAGCGAAAAAGCGAAGCGGATAAAGCTCGCTTTTTTGCTTTGCCCCTTAGTTTGTCAACATCTATCATTTTATTGATAATGAGTTAATTGCGCAGCATTTCAACTTAACTCAAACCACTCCAATTTAACCACGCGAATCTGCGTGGTAACGAAAAATAGCCTTTTTGCCAGTTATTTGATTTCAAATCAAAGGCTATGGAAATATTCAGCACAAACGCCCTAAGCCAATGCATCAGGGATGCAGTCAGGGCAGAACTACAAGAACACTTTAAAACAGGCGCCATCCAGCCGCTGGATTCGGAAAAGCTTTTATCCAAACAGGAGCTTGCCGCCGAACTCGGCGTGTCATTGGTAACGCTTACCGACTGGATGAAAAAAGGCTTACCCTATTTGCGCCTGCATAAACGGGTGTACTTCAAAAAAAGTGAGGTACTCAATGCCATGCAACAAACTATCAAAGATTAAAAGGAGGATGACAGATGAATGTGGAATTGGTCACAAGAGAAGATTTAAGGCGGTTGGAAGATTTATTAAAAGAGATTAAACAGATTGTACAGCCGGGACAGAGCCAGCCTAAAAAATGGCTAAAGAGCAGCGAGGTTAGAAAGATGCTGAATATCTCACCAGGCACTTTACAGAACTTACGCATCAACGGTACACTACGCTTTACCAAAATGGGCAGCATCATGTATTACAAGTTAGAGGATATTAACAAGGTATTGGAGGAGAACCGACAATGATTATCTCAAAAGAATTAAACGGTTACAGCGACACTATTAAACGCATGGGAACGGACAAACGGGTCCTAGCAACTCATGTAAGCCTGTTTACGGCTTTATTTATTTTTTGGCAGCGGGGTGACTTTATTAGCCCTTTTGCTATAACCCGAAAAACGGTAATGTCATATTCAAAAATCGCATCCATTGCTACTTACCACAAGTGCATCAGGGAACTGGATGAGTATGGTTATATCCGTTACCAGCCATCTTTTCACCCGGCAAAAGGCAGTATTGTTTATTGGCCTGATGGCTTAAAAGCTACTGGTTTAAAAGCAGTTTGAGATATGTAGCTATACCGACTATTCCCGCTTGCGGGGATAGCGGTCTTTTATCCGGCAGTAAGGAGCGAGTTAATGTTTTTGCTACACAAAAACCCGAACCCGCCCCGTTGGGTTGGTTCGGAACTCGCTCCCGTTGGTCGGTTTTTAAAGCATCAAAAAACGAAACGAACACATGACAGCAACTACTGAAAATAAAACAATAACAAAAGTGCGGACACCCGGTAGACCGAAAAAGACGATCAGAAGGAGTGACTTTTTAATGGTACGCTTAACCCCAACGGAAAGAATCCTGATAGAGGGTAGAGCGAAAAATGCCGGGCTGAAACCCAGTGAGTGGTTTCGAAGAGCTGCGAAAAACGCCAAGGTTTTCCCGCGCTTCACTGTAGAAGAAACCGGCTGGTTCCGGATGTTGGCGGGGGTAGCAAATAACCTTAACCAGTTGACCCATCTGGCGCATGTGGCAGGCCTCTTTACGCTTGCTATGAAATGCCAGACCATACTAAAACAGGTAGAAGAATTAATTACAAAATTTAGCAGCCATGATGGGTAAGCCGATCACCGGGAGAAGCTTTGGCGGGTGTGTTCGCTATGTGGTGAATAAGCCGGAAGCTAAAATATTATCTGTCGAAGGTGTACGAATGCAGAACGCATCTGCCATGATTAAGGATTTTAACCTACAACGTAAAATGCGACTGGAGTTAGGTAAAGCAGTTGGGCACCTGGTACTCAGCTGGAGCAAAGAAGACCTACTCAAATTAAGCGATCATATCATGGTGGAGCGGGCGAAAGAGTATATGGAGAAAGTGGGTATTAGAGATACACAGTATGTAATCGTGCGCCACAGTGACCGGGCCCACCCACATCTTCACTTGATTTACAACAGGGTGGATAATAACGGCAAGACCATTAGCGACAAAAATAACTTCGCTAAAAATGTCAAAGCCTGTAAGGAGATCACCCTGAAATACGGCTATCACATAGGTGAAGGAAAAGATCTGGTGAACCGCCAGGCACTAAAGGGCAAAGAGAAGATCCGGTACGAATTATACGATGCTATTAAAGCAGGCATGAAAACAGCCATTAACTGGAAACAGTTGGAAGCTCAGCTTGCCAGACAGGGAATTACTATTGCTTATAAATTCCGTAGCGGTACCAATGAAGTACAAGGCATATCCTTTGAAAAAGGCAATATCAAAATGAAAGGTTCCGATGTTGACCGGAATTTGAGTTTTGCCCGGATCGCCTCGACTTTAAATCGGAACCAGCAGGTACAGCAATATCATGCGGCAAGGGAATCAAATCAACCATTTGTTGCTAACCAGCTGCGTGATTCAATCCGGCAGAGCGTTCAAGCGGAATACAGCCATAACCCAAGCGCGGGCAAAGGCATATTGGAAGTATTGCTGGAACCACAATTTGTCGCGGGACCGCCCGATCCAACGGGTGACGCAGATATCGCCCGCAGAAAACGGAAGAAGCACGAAGCGGAACATTCCCAGTCACAGGGTATAAGCAGGTAGATGAATTAACGATTAGAATGAACCTAAAAAGAATTTTTATGCAAAATGAAGAATTAGAAGAGAAAGTAAATATCATGGAAGAACTGATCCAGGGTTTTGCCGGTAGGATCAGTGTGATGGAGACCAGTATAGCCGAGTTCTTGAAAAGCTTTCTGGAACAATACAGGGGCACATTGGAAATGATCTCAGCACGGATTGAAACGGCTAACAAGCGGTATAACGATCAAAAAATACAACAGCAGATCGATGAATTGAAAGATGTTGTAGCAACAGTCCCGAAAGTCATTCGCGTGAAAAACAGTCATCATTTAGGTGCCTGGTCAAAGAATTTGATCATCTGCCTGGTAGTTTGTTTTGTAACAATGGCCGGATCGATCGGCACGGCATTATATTTCTATCATCAAAATGACCGCTTAAATCGCGAAGCCTATAATTTCTGGCTGGTTAGGGCGCTTTATCCTGAAGTAGCTAAGACCATAGATGCAAAGTTGACAGAAGACCCCAAGGGCTTTATAGACAAGGCTGAAAAAGCAATGGTCAAACAGCAGGCGATCATTGCTGCTGAAGCGGTAGCAGCGCAGGCGGAACAAGATCAAAAGGAGGCTAAGCAAAAGCTGGAAAAGGTGAAGGCAAATAAGTGACGTGTTTATGATAGCGAGGCCACTCCGCTACGGCAGGTTACTGCATTGCACCACGCGCTATGCGCCGGGTTCCATTTCGCAGCCAGCCTCGCTGTTCCACACAGGCAAGTATTCGTTCCTCATACACGCCTGCCTTTCAGCCGCGCCTAAAAAAACCACAACACCGCAATCACAAAGTTAGCGACACAGGAAAACAGTCAAGGGTATAATAAACCGCTGCTATTACCGCGGCCCTTGACAATTTTCCTGTTTTGAGCTTCATTTGTTTAAGCGGTAATGTGGTAGGTGTGTGCAGAGGAAAAAAAATTAGAGAACGAATCTGAAATTGATCTGAGCTATTGAAAGAATGGTCACACAAACCACCAATCCGAATATTTTTATAATTTGAGGCTCATTTACATTTAGGAGCTTTATAAAACTTTAGCGATTTAAACGCATTTATTAATTCTTTCGTTGGGCTTCTGTTAGTCGATATGAACTCATCATAAACCTATCTCTGCTATTTCCGGCGTTCCACAAACTGTCAATGTATATCCCAGTTATACCATTGGTTGATTATTTAGATAAAGCCAGTTTAGTTTTATAGCCGTCAATATTTATCCAATCAATCTTATTCTGCCGTACCTTTTGGAGATTTACCCTCTGTGGCTGTATCAAGATATTTATAGTTATAAGTTTGCTTTCCTTTAACAACTTTTGAAGTATCTCTTAAATAAATATTTCCGCTCTCAATCATATAATCTTCCCGATCATCGTCCTCATTTAGAGAGTTAGAATACCATCCTAAATCAAAATAAACAACTTTATTGGAGTCGATCTTTATTTCACCAACGTATGAGTCTTCTCCTCTTAACTTAATTTGCTCCCAGGCTTTTGGTACGTTGATGGTGAAGTATTCAAAGTTGAGGAGTTTTATCCTCGATCAGTAAAATGGTTCTTTTCATAGCGGAAAATTTATTAGACGGTCAGGTCTTCGTTAAAACAAGCGCCTTGAAAGGGCCATGATCGGAATAGATCGATTCGGAGGACGCACTGTGGCGTAATAAAGTTATCGAGGTCCGGGGAGTAGGCAATGTATACGGTGAGCACATTCCAAATGTTGTTTTTTGTTTTATTTTCTTTGTTCCCGCCTGATGAATATCATTTCGCAGGCTGACCAGGGTCATCTTTGCCGGGCTCTTATGAGGTTAATTTTGCCTATAACGACAATTGACCACTCATGAAAAAGCGAAGCATCAAGGTTCCAAATGAGGTACCGCCGGTAAAACAGCCGCCTGAAGTCAGGCCTCCGGCAGCACCCGGCCTGCCGCAGATCCCGGAAGAAGCCCCCGCTATGGAAACGGAAAAACAGTCCCGGGTATCGCCTTACGATTTCCCGCCTCCGGGGGAAGGTATTTTTCCGGAGATCTTTCGAACCTGTTAATCATACAAACGCCATGGAAACTCAATTAATCAAGGAAAATTTAACTAACGAAACCTTAAAAACCATCTTCGAAAGAAGAGCGGTCAGGAAATACCGCCCGGATATGGTAGAAGAGGCACTCCTGGATCAGATCCTGGCGGCGGGCCGCATGGCGCCATCCGCTATGAACAGGCAACCCTGGAAATTCTATATTGCTACGCATCAGGACACCATTGCTGCCTTTTCGAAGGCGATCGCAAAGGTCACGCCGAAAGTCCTGTTCCGGGAATTGCTTAAACACCCGGTAGCCGCGGTCAGGACCTTGCTGCACGAATTACCACAGGCCCTGCACGACAAAAGCCCCGATCCGGTGTTTCACGGCGCGCCTGTGGTCATCTTTATCACCGCTCCCAAGGATAACGAATGGGCGGCTTTGGATATCGGTATGTGCGCGCAGAATATGATGCTGGCTGCCATATCGCTTGGCCTGGACAGCTGCCCGGTCGGGTTTGCCAAGTTCATCGCACAGACGCCGCTCTACCATCAACTGGAGGTGCCCGATGCAGAAACCGTGCACTTAGCGGTGATCATCGGATATGGTGATGAAAAACCTGAGCCGCATCCCAGGGAAACAGCTAACGTCATCTTTATAGACCGTATGGAATGCTGCTGATCTGCAAACCGTGTGAATTCGAAAATAAAGAACGCCATGAAAACATTGGAAAATAAAGTTGCCCTGATAACCGGGGCGGGTTCCGGTATCGGCAAAGCCATTGCGCTATTATACGCCGCGGAGGGCGCCAAAGTGGCCGTTACGGACCATGACCTGGCTGCCATCGGCTACCTGTCGGAGTTAAGCCGGGTGCTGAAGTTCGCGATCGAGGTGGTACATATAGTGCTTAATGGGACCGATGGCTACGAACCGGAACAAAAGGAAACAACATTCAAAGAACAACTGGCCAAACTGAAGAATGCCCGGATCACCT
>NZ_JANHOH010000017.1 GCF_024498135.1 Mucilaginibacter aquariorum | reverse complement strand
ATCGCCGGCCACACTTATCTTTGAAAATGAAAACACCACAAAGTGTTTATAAACAAAAATCCCAGCTACTCTCGTAACTGGGACTATCGTAAAATCTGTCAACTTATTTCAGGACGATTCATGGATTAATTACTCACTGTATTTCCACAGGTCTAACTCATAATCAAGCAACGATTTCTTGATGCGTTCAGATTCGTAGAGCTTATCAATACCTTGTGCGTAATCGCGGATCCGTTCGTCTTTATCGTTAGATTGTTTAACAATGTAACTGGTAAATATGCGTTTCACAAAAACATCATCAAAACTTAAGCCCGTTGCATCATTGTTACGGCTAACGGCTTCTTTAACGGCTAATATCGGCCTTGCTTCGGGGAAATAGATCCAGAAAGCGGGCTGATAATCCAGATCTAAACCAGCTGCTTTAGGTTTAAAAAGTGGGGCTATACCAATAATACGGGGTTCGAAAACCGAACGCTGCCTGTCAAAAACCCAATCTTCTTTTATCCGGAACTTAACAACACTATCGGGGTTAAATTCACCTGCCATAACTTTTGAGCCTATTTTATCGCCTGTATTTTTATCAAACTGATCAACTACAGCGCTATCTGCCATTTTACTGCGGGCCTGTGCACCGGTTAACGGCTTAGAAAAGCTATCTCCGTTAGGGTCATCCTTTGTTGCTGTTGGGTCATACGCAGTTAATTCGCCGGCATCAATAGCAGCCATTAGTACATCTATTAACCTTCCCTTTGGCGATGCCAGGTATTGGTTCATTTTTTCGCGCAGATCAATTTCGCGCCAAACGCGTTTCGCGAACATTACATCGGCTTCGCGCAGGTTAGCATAGGGTGTTACCTTGGCGCTTAAAATGTTATTCTTTTTGTAATAACCATCCAACGGGCGGTCAAACGGTTTTTTTGTTGTATCAATTGGCTGTATGCCTGCGTTTGCAGCACCATTAGCGCCTGCTACCTGCGTATCCGGTTTAACTTTTAAAGTAACCGGAGGTGGGGTTTTGGCCGCAGCTTTTTTTGTTGATTTCTTCCTTTGCGCAAAAGAAACACTGCAAGCCAGGCAAAGTACAATAATCAAAAATCTTGTCTTCATAACTTCATTAATTAGCCGTTAATACTATCGGATCAAGTCCGCGTTGTGTGCCATCCGGCCCAACCGCTATAATTTCCTTAAATACCACTGTAGACCCGGGTGTAACGCCACTCATAGCAGAACGCATCGCTCCGGTAAGCTCAGAGCCTGTTGCGGAATATATTATTGCATCCTGTCGTGGTTTTATTACTATAAGTGTAAACCTTGTTACGTTAAACTTAGCATCAAAATCAAAGTTATCCAATTTAGCAAATACCCTATCCTGCGCACGCAGGTTGGCTGCGCTGGTGTTGCCACCACTTTTGCCGGCAAACATTGGTTTTGGATCAGGGATACGTTTCACACGAAAGTCTGTTGAGCCTAATACCAGGCCTTTATCACCCAATACCGTTACTTTTGCAGCGCCTATTGACCTTACTGTTGCTATATAATGGCCGTTAGCCCCACTTAAAGAACCGCCAGACATGCTAACTTTTATACTTTCTTTTGGAACGCCAGGCGCAGAAACTGATAAGGGGTTTGGTACACCAATATACAGCACATTCATTTTATCAGGTGAAACCACTGCCGATGGTTTTGCAACCATGTAGCTGCCGCTAATAGGGTATGCTTTTGGTGGTCCGTCTACCTGTTTAACCAATAATTGCCCTGTCCAATTCCTTACACCTTCGCCGCTCGCAGTTGTGGTATAAGTTCCTACACCGTTTGATGTTGGTATAGGTGAGCCCCCCACGGTAATAGTAGGATCCGAATTTTTATCGTAAGCGGTTAAAAATATTTCTGCCTTGTACTGCTGACCTGAAAGTACGTAACTGGTAGGTGCAACAGCAACAGCCTTAAACTGGTTAAGAGTTACTTGTGCTTGATCTACCTTGCCTAATATCCTTTTTACTACCTCGTTCTCGGCATTTTTATTATCGGTTTGTATTTTGGCTAATGTTGTTAAAGCAGCCCCTAATGGGATACCTTCACCAAAATAAGCCTGCTGCCATGATTTTTTGGGATAGCCAGGGCGTGATCCCAAATCATCAGCGTTTAAAGAAAATTTAATTCCTACTGAATCTTTGCCCAACAATGTCAGTAACCTTGATTTGGTAGATTCTATCTTTTGCTTTAATACATCAGCTTTTTTTCCGTTTATCATTACTTCGGATGAAATATCAAGGCTTTCCCTTGCGCTCACATCATCTATATCGGGATTATAATCCCCGCCTTTTTTGGTCATTTCTACCTTAAGCTCTTCAACATATGAGTTTAACTCACCAGCTATTTTAGTTGCCTCTTTTGCTTTTGCCAATAATTGACCTGCTTTTTCAGGCTGTTCTTTTAGCTTGGTTGCTTCAAAAGCGCTATAAGTGGTTTCTAAGCTTGTAGTAACGTTCCTTCTTGATGCGTCTAAACTCTTTGTAATATTTCTAAACGAATCCAGTAAACTATCCGGTACGTTTAGTGCTATAAGCCCTAATAATACCAGGTATAGTATACCTATCATCCGCTGTCTTGGGGTTTCCTTACCTCCGGCCATGCTCTATATTATCTGTTTGGTATACTTAATATGTTAGTTAACCCTTGGTTGGTTCATAGCTGTAAGCATGTTACCGTACACAGAGTTTAACGATGCAAGGTTTTTAGCTAAACGCCCAACTTCTTCTTTAAACTGTTTAGAATCATCTAACGATTCGTTAAAGTTATTCATCGTTAATGACAGGTTTTTGTAGAAGCCATTCATTGCTTTTAAATGCGCGCTCGAATCCTGTAACTCCAGTTCGTACACGGCATTTAATGAAGAAAGGTTTTTAGCCAAATTAGTTACCTGATCATGGTATGCTTTTGAATCGACATTGGTATTAGCCATTTCGCTTAAGTTGGCCGATGCTTTTTCAAAAGCATTGCTCAAACTATCATAACTTGCGGTAGCCTGTTTCACTTTATTTGTAAAAGCAACGGTAGCTTCGCCGGCATCTGTAACCTTTGATATGCTGTTAACCTTATCGCCAAAAGTGCGTAAGCCTTCACCCAAACTCCCTATTAGTTCCGGACCAATTTTAGCATCTTCCAGCATTTTATCTAAAGCTGCAGTGTTTGAAAAACCACTTGTAACCGCCGGCCTGGCAGATGCTTTTGGTCTCTCTCCGTCAAAGTCTTCACTCAATTCAGGATATGCAAGCGTCCAGTCTACCTCTTTATCGTCTCTTTGAAAACCAAGTATGAAAAACAAGCCCGCCTCTGCTAATAAACCTATTGAAATAAAAGTACCGCCATAAGGCCAGTGCTGAATTTTAAATAGTAAGCCTATAATAACTACAGTTGCTCCCCATGAAACAATATTGGTGATTCCGTATGGTTTCTTTTTCCCAGCCATAAACTTTAATAAAGATAATTTTTGTATTAATTAGTTGTTTTGATTAGCGTTTGTCCTTGATATCGCGACCAAGGTATTGTGTTACACAGCGAAAACCAATGTATGATTTTGCGGTATCCTGATACTCGAAAGTACGGGTTGAGTTTTGAAGAAAATAACCGATATCTTTCCATGAACCGCCACGTACTACTTTACGTTTTAGCACTTCAGGATCGCTTGCTTTGGCTTCATAATTAAATGTTGGTGCAAGGTCATGTACAAATGTAGATGCAGACTCGTCATATGCAGATGATGTCCATTCTGCTACGTTACCTGCCATATTATACAATCCAAAATCATTTGGGAAATACGACCTAACATTTACCGTATATGCACCGCCATCATCGGTATAGTTACCACGGCCCGGTTTAAAGTTGGCCATTAAACAACCTTTAGCATTTTTTATGTAAGGGCCGCCCCAAGGGTAATCGGTACCTATCCTGCCGCCACGTGCAGCGTATTCAAACTCCGCATCGTTAGGTAACGCGTAAGGCAGGTTGTGCGGTATTTTGCGGGCGTCTTTGGCACCATCGCTTAAACGTGTGCGCCATGCGGTAAATGCTCTTGCCTGGCGCCAGGTAACACCCACTACAGGATAGTTACGGTATGCCGGGTGAGAAAAATAGCCCTCAACCATTGGCTCGTTAGCAGCATATGAAAAATCGTTTAACCAAACCAATGTGTCCGGGTAAACGCCTACAGTGTCACGCAAAATAAAGTCCGAACGTTTTTTTGTTTTGTCGTTACGGAAGTTTGAAGCCTCACGTAAGGTAAATAAAGCATAGTTGTATTTTAACATGCGTACATCTATCTCGTTGCGGTCAAACACACGGTCGTCTCCCTGGTAATACAGGCCTTGTAATTTTGAAGCATTGGCTGCTGCATTTTTACCACGTGTGCTAAACACCGGGTTACTGGCAACATATTTCCAATTGATAAATTTTCTGCCATTTGGGTCGGCAGCTGCACCTTTTCGGGGTTGCATGTAATATTTTGGATCGTTTAAGTAGTTGGTAATCGCAATAGAATCGCGAACCCAAAATACAAACTGTTTATATTTGCTGTTGGATATCTCTGTTTCATCCATAAAAAATGGGGGCACAGTAACCTGCTTGGTTTGCGATGTTTGTGCAAAGGTTACATCCTGATCGGTTTGGCCCATTAAAAATGTACCACCTTTAATATATACCATGTTTAGGGGGGTTGTCGCCCTAAAAGAACGCTGCTTCACCCCTGTAACCTCACCATTATTTCCGCCGCCGCCTATACCGCAACCAGTTAATATAGTACCGGCCAAAACTATTATTAAAAAGTATATTTGTTTCATTTTGTATCCAAAATCAGTAATCGCTTTCTATGTTTCTGCAACAGAACGCACCCCCGAATATATCACTTTTACACTAACCAAAACGAAAAAATGTTTTTTAACCCTAATAAATGCCTTATTAGTGGAAAAAACGCATCCTTCATTTTGTGTAAAATGATGAGAGTCAGTAAAAATATTTCTTTAATATATAAATACTTTCACCGTTATACGCTAAATTATTAAAAAATGTTGCAGTAGCTCAACAGTTCAATCAATTATTTGTTGGCTTGTTTAACATATTGGTCAATTGCCATGGTCATTGAAGGTGCTCCAGGCGTTGGGGCTGGGATATCTAAAATTAAGCCTGCCTCCAGTACTGCTTTGTGTGTAGTGGCCCCAAAAGCCGCGATACGTGTGTTATTTTGCTTAAAATTGGGGAAGTTCTTGTATAAGGATTGAATGCTTGAAGGGCTAAAGAAAGCGATAACATCATAAAACACTTCGGCCAGATCACTCAGGTCGCTGCATACGGTGCGGAATAATACCGCCGGGGTAAAATCATAGCCATTATCCAGCAAAAACTTTTGGGTTTCTTCGGCGGCTACATCAGAGCATGGATAAAGGAATTTTTCGGCCGAATGTTTTTTCAATACCTCTGCCAAATCAGCAGCGGTTTGTTTGCCAAAAAATATTTTACGCTTACGATATTGAATATATTTCTGAAGATAAAGGGCAATGGTTTCTGAAAGGCAGAAATATTTCATTTCTACCGGTACTTCAAAACGCATCTCTTCGCAAATGCGGAAGAAGTGGTCAGCAGAGTTACGGCTTGTAAAAATCACCGCGGTAAAATCAGCCAAATTAATTTTCTCCTTACGGAAATCCTTAGCAGGCACACCTTCAACGTGAATAAACGACCTAAAGTCAATTTTTAAATTAAGCTTTTTGGCCAATTCAGCGTAGGGATTTTTGTCATTCTCAGGTTTTGGCAGAGTTACTAAAATACTCTTAACCTTTTTCTTTCTATCTTCCAATGCCATACGTAAATTACTACCTAAATCCAATATTAAGTGCCTTAATCAAAATCAATATGGGGCAAATTTCGAGGGCACAAAGATAGATAAATAAATAAAATTTATGAAATCGAAAGTTAGAAATAATACTTACGCTGCTGCGCAGATACTGCCATATAAAAATAACTATCACAAACAGTAGTGTTATTGCAAGTAAAAGCGGGATGAACTTATCTGCTATTAAACTAAAACATAGCGCTACGGGCAAAAAAACAAAGGCAATGTTAAAATAAGTAAGCGACAACGTGGATATATATTCACTTACCAGTTTGTTAATATCAAACACAAAACCTAAAAGCTTTAATACCAGAAACTTAGTCGCAAACAATGCTATTATTACAAATGAAAGGGTGATAAAGAGCTGAAAACCGCCTATTGTGTAATAAACTTTATAGTAACCGGTAGTAAGCAGGTACAGGAACAGCCCAAAAGTAAAGCCGAATAACAAAAACAAAGCGATAAATGTCCATACGTTAATGGGGCTATCTTCTTTGCCGGCCTGGGTTGTGGTTTTACGATTATAAAAGGATTGGAACACATTGCTCATATCCTTACTTGAAGAGATATTAAGGGCCGCTGTAAAAAGCAGCAGTAGTACAAGTACAACAATAACCCAGGAATCTCTTGAAGGGCGGGTACGGCCATAACCCTGCATTACTTTTGATTTTGCAGAAAGGCTGAGGTATAGGTCGCCTTTATAAGCGTTGGCTTTTAACAAGCTATCTACAAATAAATTAGGGCGATCCGCACTTGGTGCTTTAATATACAACATGGCCAACGAATCTGATACAAATTGCTCCCTGTTAGCTGTAGCATGGGCAACCGAATCTAAAAAAGGTACAGGGCCTTTCTGGCGCGGGCGATTATAAATACTATCGGGCGTTGTGTTCATGGTATCTACCTGCGCATATGCCGTAGTACACCCGGTAACAACAATAAATAAAAAGCAAATAAACCAACGCATGTATAAAAGCCGCATGAGCCGCAAATTTACCTCATTTATGGTGGCTTATGCAAAACTAAATTTGCTGTATCTACTGTAGAATGGCCGGCACAACAATTAACCCTTAAATTGCCGAAGATGATGATCGGTATGTTTATACACTAAATAACCAATCTGTTCTTTGGTTATTTTCCCAAAAAAGGGATGCATGATCCCGTAATTTGAAACAAGCCCGTATTCTTCGATTAACGCGATCCATTTCTTTTTTTCAGATGCTACATCGCCATAATTATCTTTTATGATAAGCCCTGGGTCTGACGGCATATTTCGCTTTAGTGGAGATTCATCTCTAATTAAGGTTTTTAAAGCCCACTTGCCAAATATATATCCAAGAAACACCCGTTTGAAAGGTTTTTTGCCAAGCATCATATCCTCATAAACAACACAATGTTTTACCATTTGATAGGCGGTCATTTTTCCCCATTCGGCGCTGTTATTTTCGTTAAGGGCATTTATCCTGTTGATTAATCCGTCTCTTGTTGCTTTGTCAAATATTGTTTTCATCTTCATATGTAATTTTGAATGCTTTTAAACAAAATTATGGGATGATGCCCAATAAAACAGGTGGCTACAATGACAACTTAAGGGGGTAAATGCGACAAATAATTTCTTTATTTAATCTCAGTTTATGGGTATCTTCCTGATCTTGTGTTCAACAGTATTCGAAAAATATAATGTATCATTAACAATAGCAAAACCAGTTGGGAAAAGCAGACCACCTGCAGGCAAAAAGGGATCGTCCCCGTCTTCTTTTTGGTAATAACTCTCCGCTAATAGGATTTTTTGATTATCGGGGGTAAACTTATATATGTAAAAAACAAATCGTTGACTAAAGCCGGCAGCATTATTATAACAGGTGTATAAATTCCCTGATCCATCAATTGCTATTTGAGTAAGGGTCCTATAATAATCACTATCATACTGTAGGTTCTGAACGGCAATAGTACTTACCTCGCCGTTAGGTGTTACTTTCCTGATTATAGAAAAGTACCCCCCTGTTGTATATAGGTTATCTTCCTTATCAATACTTAAAAATTCGGGGCGGTCAAATTCAGCGTTTGCTCCTACACCATCCTTAGGGATGTCGCTTGGCTCGGGATTATTTAAAATATTATTCCCGCCAGCAACAAATGTTACTTTATTATTTGACAGCAGTCGAAGTTCATTATATCCCCTATCGAAAATAAAAAGGCACCCGCTTTTATTAATGGCAAGCCCTGCCGGCTGAAAAAAAGTTGTTTCAAGTGCGGGCCCATATTTACGTGGGTACGATACATCTGTACCCGCTACAACCTTAACTTTTTTACCATCGGCACTAATCTTTTTTATTTGATATTGCTGTGAGATATAAACACTCCCATCTTTGTCTACCGCCATTCCGGTAATGTCGGCATCCTGCACTGCTACTTTATAAAAAGTAGTAACTACACCCAGGCAGCTAATTTTCCTAATACTTCTATTTACAGGCGATCCTCCTGCTTCAATAAAGAATGCGGCATCATACACATATAATGATTTATCGGGCCCCACAGAGATCAATGTTGGGCAATCAAACCGCGCCTGTAAAGCCGGCCCATCAACAGATCCCCGTATACTTCCTGCATGTACTAAAATTTGATCCGGGCTAACTAAGGTTTCAACAGCTGCCTTGCTACTTTGCGCGGATTTTGCCATATCTGTTTTTTTACAGGCGGGGGTTGTAAAAAGGAGTAATAAAACTCCTAATTTTATTACTAAACGGGTGGTTTTCATAGTGAATAGTTTTAGTAGGCTTTATAATCTGATTAAATTTCAGTGTAGGGATATTTTCCTTATCTTTTGTTCAACTGTATTCGAAAAATACAAGGTATCGTTAACAGCAGCAAAGCCTATTGGGAACAGTAGCCCATTTGCAGGCACAAAAACACCGCTACCAACTTTTAAATCATAATGATTCTCAGCCAATAAGATTTTTTGATTGTCAGGAGAAAATTTATATATTAAAAAATCAAATAGTCGTTCATCGCCTATATAATTATTAAAAGAAGCATATAGGTTTCCCGATTGATCAACCGTTGTTTGACTAAAGGTGCTTAAATGATCCCCAGAAAACCCGGGTTGCTGAATGGCAATGGTACTCACCTCCGCCTTAGGTGTTACTTTCCTAATTATAGCGTAATACCCGCCTGTTACGTATAAGTTATCTTTGCTATCAATACTTAAAAATTGTGGACGGTCAAATTCAGCGTTTATTCCTACCCCATCCTTGGGTTGTTCGAAAAAAACATTTCCACCCGCAACAAACTTTACAACGTTGTTTGAAAGCATTCTAAGATCATTGTACCCCCTATCCAGTATAAAAAGACAACCGGCCTTATTTATGGCAAGTCCTGCTGGTCTGCCAAAAGTCACTTCAAGCGCAGGCCCCTCTCTACGTACAGATTGTTCCGTTAAACTACCTGCTACAACCTTAACCGTTTTACCATCAGCGCTAATTTTTTTTATTTGACTATACTGCGAGATATACACGTTCCCATCTTTATCTACAGCCATCCCCTCAATGTCGGCATCCTGATTAGCCACGCTATAAAATGTTGTAACTACACCTAAGCAGCTAATTTTCCTAATTTTTCTGTGATTTTTATTAAGTTGCCCTGCCCAAATGTAAAAGCTGTTATCGTACACGTATAAGCTTTTATCTGGCCCTACAGAAATAAATGTGGGGCAATCGAATTGTGCTTGCAAGGCGGGCCCGTCAAGGGATCCCTGTATAGTTCCTGCATGCACTAAAATTTGATTAGGGTTAACTAAGGCTTCAACACCTGCCTTGTTTTGCACAGGTTTTGCTATTTCTTCTTTTTTACAGGCGGACGCTACAAAAAGAAGTAATAAAACTCCTAATTTTAATACAAAACAGGTGGTTTTCATGGTGGGTTATTTTGGCAGGCATGTATATAAACCTAAAAAACATCGGCCTGTTATTCAAGCACTTCCTTAAATCGTTATTGTTTTGTATAAAATACCGGTATATGTGAGCATATTTATACAGCCATACGAGAATACTTATACAGCATAAACCAATAGCCCAAGAAATTAATATTTGCAATACCTTTGCATCTATGGCCGGAATTGAATTTATAAGTGTATTACAATTAGTTACATTCAAAAAGTAACAAATAAGTAACACTGCGATAGAAAATTTATCGCGGGGGCTTTAAAATGGAGAATTAAATTTTAATTCGATACTATGACATTCCTCCTTATTTTTACAACATGCCATTACACGTCAATATTGAAGATTTATTAAACGCCCGTTCTGTTGAATCGGAACGGCTAGAATTTAAAGAGGGATGGAATCCTGATGCCATATACCGTTCAATTTGTGCTTTTGCGAATGATTTTGAAAATGTGGGTGGTGGCTATATATTAATTGGCGTGGAAGAAGAAAGCGGGATTGCCAAGCGCCCCATTGTAGGTTTAAGTGCGTCCAAGATTGCCTCTATTCAAAAAGAGATGATCGGCTATAATAACCTGATTAATCCGGTTTACCATCCTAAACTCTTTATTGAAACTGTGGATGGCCAGCAAATTTTAGTTATTTGGGTGCCAGGAGGCTCCAACCGCCCTTATGAAGTGCCCGAACAAATTACGGCCAAACAAAAAAGATATTCCTATTATGTTCGTAGGTATGCCAGTTCTGCTGTTGCAGATATGGAAACTCAGCAAGAACTGATTAGTCTCGCCAACCAGATTCCCTTTGATGACCGTTCCAACCAATATGCCAGTATAGATGATATTTCGATGGTACTCATTCAGGATCATTTGCGCTTGATAGGCAGTAAATTGATGGAGGCCTCCGATCAGCATACCAAAACGGAAATATTAGAACAGATGCTCCTGGTTGATGGTCCTCCCGAACACCGCTTTCCCCGGAATGTGGCATTGATGATGTTTAATGAACACCCAGAAAAATTCTTTCCGGCCACTTGGGTGGATGTCGTATATTTTCCAAAGGGTGAAGGGGAATCAGAATTTATTGAATACCCCCGTATCACAGGCCCAGTACCTACTTTAATCAGAAAAACACTGGACTTATTAAAAACAAATTTTTTAAAAGAAAAGGTCATTAAGCAAGCTGACAAGGCAGAAGCAACACGTATTTGGAATTATCCTTATGCTGCATTGGAAGAAGCCGTGGCAAACGCATTATTTCATCGTGATTATCAATTGAGGGAACAGGTTGAAATTCGGGTTTCGCCGGAATCCATCGTGCTGCTTAATTATGGTGGCCCTGATCGCTCTATCCGTCAAGAAGATTTTATCAGCGGCAGGATAAGGCCACGCCGTTACCGCAATCGCCGTTTAGGGGATTTTTTAAAAGAACTCGATTTAACAGAAGGCCGTGCCACAGGTATTCCCACTATTAAACGTGTTTTGGAACGCAATGGCTCTCCAGAACCAACCTTTCGTACAGATGATGAACGTACTTTTTTCGAAGTAGAAATATTTTGTCATCCTGCTTTTGAAAATGATATTGTTCTGGTAGTTGACGCCCGAAAAGAAGCGATAAGTAATAGAGATGGTAATAGAGATGGTAATAGGGATGGTAATACAGATGTTATTTTGTTATCCCAAAAACAAAAGGAAATATTAAACTTTTGTCAAATCCCCCAAAGCCGGGTAGATATATTCGATCACCTTGGCATTTCGAATCAACCTAAAAATTACCGCCTGCATATTTTACCACTAATACAAGCTGGCTATATCACTCTTACCGAACCTGATAAACTTTCCAGTAAATATCAAAAGTATCAAACCAGCAATACCGCTCCCACTACCTGAAATTCTTGTAATAAAATTTATTTGCCGTCAGTTGAAAGGATTTACAGTAGTGCCATTATATGCTAAAGTTCAATGCATTTATCGGTATGATAGAGTAAATGCTCATTGCGCTGAACGTAGCCAAGCTGATTTGTCAGCAATTTTGTATGACCTATTTTAAACTCAGGAATATTTTGATGGTGATGTCCGTAAATCCAATAGTCCGGCGTGGTATCTAAAATCAAATCATCTAATATCGTTGCAAAAGCCTCGTTCAGGTAGTCTCCTTTATATTCTGGAGGGTAGTTTTTAAAAGTTGGAACGTGATGTGTGATCACTACTTTTTTACCTGGTGTATCTTCTTCTAAAGCTGAGCGTAGAAACGTAAGGCTATTTGCGTGAAAATAATTATAGTCGGGAATTTGAAAGCGCTTTCCATCATAACTAATTTGATAAAAATCATTCAGGCCACGTTCTATCCGCCAGCCATTTAAAAGACTGATGGACGACCACAATGTGGAAAACAGTAACTGATGCGCGCCAATTTTTTTAACCACATTATTTATCAGTGACACATTATTTCTGATTTTTTCTTCAAATGAACCCGATCTATTTGAAATATCACTTTGATAGTGCTCGTGATTTCCTGGTATCCAATAGGTTGCTTCAAAGTGATCACTGATATAATCAAAAAAGTCCCTATGTCTATCTATCCTGGTAAACAAAGTAACATCGCCAGCCAATATCAAAATGTCGCCTATGGGCTTAATGGGGGTAGCTTTTACATAGGCGGTTGATAGACCTGAATGATCCGGGATTTGCGATTTTTTCGTAACGTGATCTTTTCTGATTGGATTCGGTGATCTACTGAGAGTGTGACGGAAACCGTGAGCTCCTGCTGTGACCGCCGGACGGTTAAAGCGACGCGGTCGTCCGGAGCATGCTGCGCCAGCAGTTCCCTCAGTTGAGAGGCGCAAATGAGGTTCTGCTGATCAAAACGGCTGATGATGTCATTTTTGCGAAGTCCGGCGCGCTCGCCGGCACCGTTTTTCAGGACTTTGGTAATGACTACCCCCTGAATATTGGGGGTACCGAGTCGTTTGCCTTGTGCGTCATCCATATCCTGGAAAGTAATATCCAGCTGCGCATGCTGTACCCGGCCATACTTGCTCAGGTCCTGCCAGACCTTTTTGACCAGGTCTGCGGAAATGGCAAAAGCATAACCTGCAAAGGTGCCGTTGGGGGAAATAATCGCGGAGTTGATCCCGATCAGTTTGCCGTTGCGGTCGACCAGGGCGCTCCCGCTCATGCCTTCATTGCTGGCGGCATCGGTTTGCAGAAAGGAATTAACCTGGCCGGGCGTTTCGGGCTCATCGATGGGACGGTACCGGGCGCTCAGGATACCGGAGGTGACCGTAGAATTAAGTTCCAGCGGATTGCCTACGGCGAGCACCGGCTCACCCACGCGAACCAGTGATGGCTCGCCTAATTCCAGGAAGGGAAGGCCATTTTCGGAGATCTGGAGTAAGGCCAGATCCGTGGCCTCATCCATGCCGGTCAGCCTAGCCCGGTAGGTCCTGCGATCGGTTAAGATCACCACAAGGCTGTCGCCACCGTTCAGGATATGGGCGTTGGTGATGATGTCACCGGTAGGTGACAATAGCACACCGGAAGCGCTGCCGATCATGGCGGACCCGTTAGCCCCGGAAGATTTAATACCCATACGCAGTGCCTGTCCGGCGCGAACGTCGTTCAGGCTATCGGACCAGTACGACTGGACCCGCACAACGGCCGGGAGGGCCTTGGCGGCGGCATAACTCAGGTCGGCCGACTGCGCAGCAGCGAGCAGCGGCAGCAAAAGCTGGAGTGCGCAAAGGATGGATATCGCCGGATTTTTCATGATACTAGCCAACAAGTTGAGGGAACAGGAAGAATACGATCAGCAATAAAATGATCAGTCCGATGGTGATCAGGGTGGCGAGCTTGCTGTGTTTTTCGGTCCAGGTCAGCCGGCGCCTGCGGGGTTGAATAAAATGTGTTTGTTTCATGGTATGACAAATTGAGAATGTAATCAGGATTTGGTATTGGTTTCCGGATCATCGATGAAGTGTACGTTAGCTGTTAAGCGTTCGTGGGCTTTCGGCGCTTCATCACCGTAACCAAAGACCAGCGCCAGATAAACTTGCTCCGGGTACGGGATACGCAGTTTATAATAAATAGGCGTGTGTTCGACCGCTTTGCCAACACCCAGTGGGCAACTGTCCAGGCCGAGGGCTTTGGCGGCCAGCATCATATTCTGAGCGCACATACTGATATCGTAACAGGCCCAGGGTTCATCCTTGGGTGCAGTAAGGAAAACGACGACCGGCGCGTGGTAAAAGATATCGGGCCCTTTGAGCAGCTCGCTATGGTACAGGCTATACAATGCGCCAGCCGCCAGTTTAACGATACCGGCCGGGCCTTCATGCACCATTTCTTTGGCTAAGGTCTTGATGATGGCTTTAGAAAACTCCTCGATCGATTCTTTTTCGGTCAGGACATAAAAGTGCCAGGGTTGTTTCATCATGGCCGTCGGCGCCATCCTGCCGGCGTCGATGATCCGGGATAAGATTTCCCGTTCTACCGGCAGATCCTTATAGCGACGCACCGACCGGCGTTCGTAAATGGTCCGAAGGGTTTCCGGTAGCTCCTCGCTTGTTTTTATTGTTTTCATCAGATGTTCATACTTTCTGTTGTTAAAGTTAAAGAGGACTTCAGCCTTGACCCGTGACCGGGGTCACCCGGATTTATGATTAACCACGGCATGCGGATCAGTCTTTGAGGTGACCGGCATCATTTTACGATCAGTTTCCCTGAGCGAAATTGCGGTTCAAATTGAAAGTTATGAAAGGCATCATTATTTATGCGGGTAAGTACGGCGCGACCGATCAGTATGCTCAGTGGTTAGCAGAGGCTTTAAAATTGCCCAGGATGCGGGCAGAAAATGCAACTGCTGCGATCCTGTCCAGCTATGACGTGGTCATCCTGGGCAGTTCGGTTTATATCGGAAAGCTTTACCTCCGGAAATGGCTCATACTGCATTTAAGCGATCTGGCTGATAAAAAGGTATTTTTGTTTATTGTTTGCGGTTCGACGGACGAGAATCAGGCCGAACAGCGTAAGCTGATCGAAACTAACCTGACACCTTCCTTTCAGCGATCGGCGCAGGTGTTCTTTTTACCCGGCCGCTGTGTCATCGACAAACTTTCCTGGCTGGACCGTATCGGTTTAAAGCTGGGTGCGATGATGGCCAAGGATCCGAAACAAAAGGCAAACATGAATTCAGGTTTTGACCGCATGGACCGCACCGCCCTGGATCAGGTGATTAAGGCTATCGAACAACATCAGCAAACCGGTAGCCTAACTGCCGGTAAGGAAAACCGGTTAAATGTCCTTAACTGAAATAGATCCTGGCGCCCAGACCGGAAAGATCGAACAGCACATGGGCGACGGTGGGTAGCAGGATAGACCGGGTGTTCCTGGTCACAGAGGCATAGGCCAGTCCCAGCATGAAACTAACATCTATGTTTTTTATAATCCAAATGCATAGTAATAAACACCCGGCCGGTTCGCATAAACCCCTTCCAGCATAACGCCGCCTTTCTTATCCTGCAGTTTTTGGATAAAATCGCTGGTGGTATTGACCGGCTGCCCGTCCACCCCGGTAACGATGAACCCAGTTCTGATGCCAGTTTGACCGGCAATTTTACCCGGCGAAATGGAAACAATTTTAACGCCGCCGGATAGTTTTAAGCGATTCTTCTCTTCGGAAGTCAGGTTGGAGACCTCGATACCTAAGGCTTTTAGAATGGCGTCGGAAGCTATCGCGTTTTTGGATAGCGCCTCAACGGGCATTAAAATCACAGGAATGACCTTTTCTTTGCCGGCGCGTATGATCGTCAGCTCCAATTTTTCGCCGGGCTGTGCCCTGGCTATCAGTTCACGCAATTGTGTTGCTGTTTCAACCGGATGGTTTCCCACTTTTTCGATGACATCTTTTCTCCGGATGCCGGCGCTGATCGCCGGACTGTTACTTTCCAGACTGTCTACGATCACCCCAGTAGTTTCCGGGATACCCAGCATTTTTGCCTTTTCCACGTTCATATCACTGATCACGATGCCCAGGTATCCGTGCTTCACTTTCCGTAGCGCAACAGATCATTGATCGTTTTTTTTTGCAATTTCTATAGGTATGGCGAATGAATAGCCGGCATAAGCGCCTGTAGGAGAAGCTATGGCCGCGGTAATACCGATAAGCCTGCCGTTGATGTCAACCAGCGCCCCACCGCTGTTACCCGGGTTCATGGCCGCATCGGTTTGGATATAGGATTCCACCGCCCACCGGTCTGTAAGCAGATTGATATTCCTGGCCTTGGCACTAATGATACCGGCGGTAACAGTCGAAGCCAGGTTAAAAGGATTGCCGACGGCTAATACAAAATCACCAACGGCCAGCGAATCGGAATTTCCGAATTCAATAAAAGGCAGTTTTTTTTCATCGATCTTCAATAAGGCCAGATCCGTTGCCGGATCAGTGCCAATAACTTTTGCCTTATAGCTGCGCTGGTCATGCAGGACCACTTCAATGCTTTCGGCGCCGTTGACCACATGATTATTGCTCACGATATAGCCATCGCTGGCGATAATAACTCCGGACGCACTGCCCAGCTGCCTTCTCGGTTCCCGGCTCTCGGGCGGAAAAAAGCGTCTCGGAAAATCCTCGTCAAAGAAATCCTTAAATAGATCCGGCGCCTCGCGGCCGACCCCGGCCGGGAAAACAGATTTGATATGGACGACGCCAGCCGTTGACCTGCTCGCCGCATACCTGAAATTTAGCCCTTCTGGAACCAGATACCGCCTGTCAGGCCTTTGATGCTGCAGGCTTTTCCGTTGCATTTCCTCAAAGCCCATCATCTCCCTGGCTTCATTTCCTGTAAACGTTTTCGCAGGTTGTCCGTTACAGGCATTGAACAATGAGCTTATCCCTATCAACACCATCAAAAACGGAAAAATCGTTTTTTTCATGTCCTATAATTTTAGTCACTATATCAAAATTGACCTTTTAGGACAGGGCTGCCAATGATTCTGGTCATCATAATTAATGATCCTAAGCCGCTCTTAGGTGAAAGTGGAGCGCGAACAGGCGCAAAGAAGAAGCTTACCGGACTCCCAGGTTATTCAATCTGTTACTGCCGCAGGATCCTGAGCAGGTCAACACCTTCACCCAACACGCCCTTGAACAAATCTCCGGTAGCCCGTAGTCTTTGCGGGGCATTTTGTATCGTAAAATTACGGATGTTCAGGCCCGGCTTGATCTCCTCCCAGCTCAGGGGCATGGAAACCGGCGCGCCAGGCTTGGGTCTGAGGGAATAGGGTGCAGCTACTGTCGCCGCGAATCTGTTCTGCAAATAATCCAGGTATAATTTACCCTGCCTTTTATGGATCATACGTTCCATAGTAGTATAGCCGGAAGTCTGCTGATGGGCCACGGTTAAGATGTGCCTGGCCAGTTGTGCCGACTGATCAAAAGAATATTTCGCGCCCAGCGGGATGTAGATATGCAGCCCTGTTAATCCCGATGTTTTGGGATAGGCGCTTACACCCAGACCGTTCAGTGTTGCTTTAATAACCAATGCTACCTGAATGACCTTGCTGAAGCTGTTCCCGCCGGGATCGAGGTCAAGGACACAATAGTCCGGATGATCCGGCGAGGTGATGCGGCTGCACCAGGGGTTGATCTCAATACAGCCAAGCCCTGCCATCCAAAGCAAGGCCGCCTCATCGTTTGCGACAAGGTAATGCTGCAGCTCGCCTACTTCAGTGGTATGTTCAAATGATTCCGCCCATTCGGGCAGGATGCCGCTGACATCTTTCTGGTAAAAATGTCCCCCGGTGATCCCGTCCGGAAAACGATGCAGGGTGACAGGACGGCCTTTCAGGTAAGGCAGCATATACGACGCGACCTGATCGTAATAATTGATCAGGTCTCTTTTGGCGAGACCGTCATCCGGCCAGTACAGCTTATCAAGATGGCTGAAAGTCAGCTGATGCTGATCCACCACCCTAACCTGGGTTTCATCGCCTTTATTCAATAGCATTTTAGACATAACTACAACCATTAATGAGCGTGAATGATTTCAGGGGTTTCCGCCGGAATTTCGAGGATAACTTCCCTCGCAGCTTTATCGCTGCGCAAACCTTTAAAGGAAGCTTGCCGCAGCTTTCCCTCGGCGGTTATTTCTGCGAAATCCACTTCACCTACCAGTTCCGGACTGAGCCAGATGGGCCTGCCACCGAGACGGCCCGGCAGAAAATCTGATGGTTCACTTACGGTATGGTCAAAAGGGCAATTGGCCACGATCACCGGACGAAACCGGGCCATCAGGGTCTTTTGCAGTTCAAGCGGAAAGCCGGTGCCTACCTTACCCACATAACGCAGCTTACCATTTTGGTATACGCCGACCAGGAGCGCACTAAGAAGATTCGGACTGTCCTGCTTTTGCGTGAACCCGCCAATAACGACTTCCTGCCGCCTTTTGACCTTGATCTTCAACCAGTCACGCGACCGGATACCCGGCAAATATTTACTGTCGGCTTTCTTGGCGATAATTCCTTCCAGTCCCTGCCTTTCAGCGCTTTGGAAAACCCCCACGCCGTCATCATGTTGCACCTCACTCAGGCGGACATGGTTGCCAGCCTGCGGCAACACCGCTTTAAGCACGGCCTGCCGCCCGGTCAGCGGCAGGTCCATCAGGTTTCGCCCCTCGTACCAGAGTATATCAAATACTTCATAAACCAACTGTCCGTTTGCCATGCCGCGCCAGTTTTGCAATGCCGCAAAATCAGATATGCCTTTTTGATTAAGCACAACAATTTCACCATCAATGACCGCCCTGGCCTTCCAGCGCGCCAGCTGTGTGGTGATCGGATAGAACCGGTCGAATGTTAGTCCGTTCCTGGAGATCAGCTTCGCCTCTCCGTCAAGAACGACCCCGAGCGCCCGGTAGCCGTCCCATTTGGTCTCATAAGACCATCCGGATGCGTTAAATGGCGTATTGACGAGCGTCGCTTTCATCGGCTCAATAACCGTTGGCATGGCTGAACGGCCTGCATTTTTTAACAAACTGATGATTTCGTTGTGGGGTGTTGTTTCCATGTGCTGAATTTATATAACTGGGCTTTGATCGCCATTAACGCGTTCTTTGAAACGCTTGCTCAGACGTCTGACCTCGCGGGCCTCCGACGGGTCCCTCGACCCGGCCAACCAGTGGTCGTGCCATTGTCCGATCGCTTCCTGCAATTCGTCCAGGTAAGCCGTATCCAGCCTGAACGGAAGTTCGCCCCGGACGAGCGGGTAATTATAGCGCAGCAACTTGATACGCTTACGGCACTCATGTAGCCGTTCAGCAGAGAAGTGTTCGGACAGGACGCCCGCTGCGAACCGCAGTTGTTTTTCATAAAACCGGCGGACATTTCTTTGCCGGATACGTCTGAGCCGTTTTTTGATCCTGCGGCGTACGTTAGCGCTACATTTTAGAAAATCCACGGCGCAAGACCGAAGGTTTCGCATGGCTGTAGTCAAATTTTCTGCCTGCGGGTCCATTTTCCCGCTGATATAGGCATTACGCAACTCGCCAGCCTGTTGAAAAACATTTTTAACAGGCTTGAAATACCCTTTCAGCTGGCGGCCGTTCCTGCGATAGCTGCATAGGACTAATAAAGCCTTTAGTTTCTTTACCTGTACCCGGAACCGGTGCAGATCTTCCTGGTCCAGCGTTTCGAGATAATTGTGCAATTGCGCTCTCATGTCCTGCCATTCTGTTGTAAAGTATTTGATCGCAATTTTCTTTTTCATACGGAACCGGCTAAAAAGATCGTGGCAAGGCAGTTTCAATTATATCAGGGCTTCGAAAGCCCATCATAAACGGTCAAGGCTGAAGGCAGACAGGTGGCAACGCCATTTAATCCGCATACCGTCAGGGTAATTAGTATCGTATCGACGATCTCGGCACGGGTTGCACCCAGTTCTTTGGCTGCTGCGGTATGATAGTCAACAGCCTGGCTGTCGCCCAGTGCTGCTTTCATACCAATATAGACCAGTTGTTTGGTTTTGACATCGAGGCCGGTAGTGCCCTGTAGCGAGGCGACCAGTTGGTTGAAGGCCTGCGCTACTTCCGGGGCCTCCTTATTAAAAACGTTTAAAGGATCGCTGTTCATATCGTAAGTGTATTAATTAAGTGATATCGCTATTGTGTATTTTCAGGAAATATAGGGCCAGCAACAGCATTGAACCCGGGGCGGTGATCAGCCAGGGTGAGCCAATGAGTAGTATTAGTGTTGAAAAATGCGGGTAAAAATAGGCAACACAGATCAGTGGCACCACCAAACCGTTAGCCAACAGAAAACGGCGAAGCCATGGATGATCGCTCTTTTTGTTAAGCGCGAAGGCTGCGAAGAAGGTCGAGATGCCCAGGCAGATATAGCCGATCGCATCAAGTGTCCAAAAGAATGAATGGGGCTTAACGGTCAGAATCGTGTCCCGCGGATCGTTTAACGATGCCGGGATCACGGTAGCCAACTGTACGACATACATCAGGATCACATAGGCCGCATAAAGTTGGGCGAAAAGCAACGCTGCGTGGCTCCAGAAACGGCGCTCTGCGGGCAATAAGTCATAAAAAGCCAGCATGGCCAGCAAAAAAGGGGGCGCGATGGCCAACGAAAAGCTGTAGATCAGCCGGTCGCCGAGCGGATAATGCAGCATACCCGCGACCTGCATGAGCTGCACAACTCCGTAACCCGCTGCCGCCAAAAATGCTGCCAGCGCAAAATAAAATCCTGCCAAAGCTGTCCGTTGTTTCATGCCCCCAAATTATGGCAGGAACCGCTGCCAGCATATGATCCCCGTCACCTCATAAACTGATCTCAAACACTATGATAACTATGGCAATTTGTCTTCGCGCCCGGCAGCTCCGGCGGTACGGGTAGCGCGGGTGCAGGTTAAGCGCTTTGCATTTGACGCCATTCATTGTACAAGATCATGCCGCTGCGTGACCGTCGGCATTTATTGTACGGCCGGGCACCTGTAATTTTAACTAGAAATTCGATCACGTTGGAAAACAAGTGATCCGGAGCACGGGCCTTGGGTAAATCATAAAATTAATGGAGGGCATATGAAATTAATAACCAAAAGAATAGCGGAGATTACCGGCGCCAGGGGTACCGGATTTTCCCTGAAGGGTATCGGGCTGGCGGGCACGCTGGCCTTCGGTTCAGCTGCGGCAGGTGCCTTAGCCATCGGCGCGCTGGCGATCTGCCGGCTGGCCATCAAAAAGGCGGTCATCAAAGAACTTCGGATCGGCGAACTGACCGTTGATTACCTGATCATCAGGAACCAGCGGACAGGGGAGCCGCCCGAAGCAGCCGAACAGGCACAAGGATAAAAACGTTTGCCAGACACCAAAAGAAAAAGACATGAACAAGCATTTTGAACATTTTATAGAACAGGGGAACCGGTTTTTGAACGAGGTTGCCCTGACGGCCGGTTATCCAAAAAACCAGGAACTGGCGTACAGTCTGACCCGCGCTGTCTTTCATGAATTGCGCGACCGCATCCAGGTGGAAGAATCGATGCATTTGGTCTCGCAACTGCCCATGCTACTGAAAGCCATTTATGTAGACGGCTGGGATACGACCAGGCCCAGGAAGACGTATGATACCGCGGAAGAATTCCTGCTGGCGATCGTGGCCCGGGTGGATGCGATGAGGCCCGAACTGATCTTCGAGCCGACTGAAATGGTCAAAGCAGTATTTACGGTATTGCAGGTCCAGGTCTCGGACGGGGAAATGGTCCAGGTGCTCGGCCAGTTACCGCTGGACATCCAGGCCTTCATACTGTTTTGAACCCCTGATCATGAAAAAGTTAATTGGTTTATTCGTTATTGTTTTTTGTTCAGGCCTGGTCCGCGGCCAGGTGGTGGCCATAGGCATCAGGGGCGGGATCAGTATTCCCAATCTGACGGCCGGCAGTGGCGATGCTAACCCCATCAATACGGGCTATAGCTCCCGGCTTGGGACGGAAGCAGCGCTTTTTGCAGAATGGAAGTCTACCGAACGCTTTTCGGTCGAAGCGATGATCGAATATTCCGCACAGGGCGGAAAGAAAAACGGATTGCAGGCATTAAATACGCCGCCTGAGATCGTTGCGATGTATCCCGCCGGCCAGGCACCCGCTTATCTCTATGCCGACTATAAAAGCGAGGCCAGGCTGAATTACCTGCTGCTGCCGGTCTTAGCTAAGTTCACCTGGAAAGTGGGCAATACACCGTTCCACGTTTATGTCGGTGCCGGGCCATTTGCCTGCATTTTAGTGAGCGCAAGCCAGGTCACCGGTGGACAGAGCCCGTTCTATGCCGATCCGGCAGGGCAACAGCCTTTGCCCGGCGGCAGCCAGTCGTTTGACCATACGCAGAATATCCGGAAGGAATTGCACCGCTTTAATGCCGGGGCCGAAGGCCTGGCGGGTATTGCTTATCGTTGCGGCAAAAGTGCTGTTTTTATGGAGGGCGGCGGGAACTACGGGTTCCTCAATATTCAAAAAAACAGCCAGAACGGCAAAAACAATACCGGAGCAGGTATGGTCGCTTTAGGCTATAGTTATCAGTTTTGTAAATAGAATATTAAAAACCTTGATCAAATGCAAACCATTAAATTCTCAAGTACCGTGCCCTGGCAAAAAGAATTCGCTGCCACCGTCCGGCAAAGGGTGAACGCTTATTTTAAAGACAAAGGAATCTCGACCAAGGGAAACCTGTATCTGTACCTGCAGACCGCGGCCATGCTCTTTTTGTATATTACGCCTTTTGTGCTGATCCTGACCCTGGCGATGAGTACCTGGATGGCCTTGCTGCTGGTGATTGTGATGGGCATTGGCGCAGCCGGGGTTGGCATGTGCGTGATGCATGATGCGGTACACGGCTCTTATTCGGACAAGGAATGGGTCAATACGCTCATGGGCGCCACGATGTACCTGTTAGGCAGTAATGTTTTCAACTGGAAGATCCAGCATAATGTGATGCATCATGCCTATACCAATATCGAAGGCTATGACGAGGATATCGCGGTCAGCGGCCTGATCCGGCTATCGCAATATGCGCCGTTAAAAAAAGTGCACCGTTACCAGTATATCGATGCCTTTTTCTTTTATGGGTTGATGACCTTATCCAAACTCACCCGCGACTTTAGCCAGCTGGCCAAATATAACCGGGACGGCGTAACCCAGAAATTCCATATCAACCCCGCCATGGAATACGCTAAAATGGTCATCATCAAACTGGCTTACCTGTTCGTGCTGATCGGCCTGCCGATCCTGTTCACAAACTTTGCCTGGTGGCAGGTGCTGCTGGGTTTTCTCGTGATGCACTGGACCACCGGCTGTATCCTGAGTACCGTTTTCCAAATGGCGCATGTAGTGGAAGGCGCGCAGCAATTTGAGCCGGATGAAAACGGCGTCATTCCTACCGAATGGGCGGTGAATGAAGTGCTGACCACGTCGGATTTTGCGCGTAATAATTCCTTGCTGAACTGGTACGTGGGCGGTTTGAATTTCCAGATCGAACATCATTTGTTTCCGAATATTTGCCATGTGCATTACCGGCGGATCGCGCCGATCGTAGAGCAAACAACGAAAGATTTCGGCTTGTTTTATAATGTCAAACCGTCATTTTTCGCGGCGCTCCGGTCGCATGTCGCCCGGCTGAAAGAACTGGGTCAGCCTCCTGTTTTCGCGTGATCATGGGCCTTAATCATCAATCACGTGATCTGCCGGCGTCGGATCCGGCGGGATTGCCGGTACGGAAGACTGAAAGCAGATAGTCATCTCGCTTAATATCCGGTAAAAATGTTCGTTTCGTCTAAACTCCGCGAGATCATAGAGCAGGAAATCAAGACCCGCCCACAGCAGAAACCAGCCGGCCGGCTCCAGCAATACTTTCAGGCAAATGATCAGGAAAGACGCTCTCGCTTTGTAAATGATCCAGGAATTGAGCAGCATCACCAATACGCCGGCTGTCAGGAACAATAACCCGTTGATCAATTTCTGCCGGCAAAGGTGATGATGAAATTTAAATTGGGCGCTGAAGAAACGGTGAAGACTGGAGGCAATGATCTTTTCCGAAGCGTTATTCCGTTCGGTCTGCGGTAAAAAAAAGATCATGCCCCGGCTGTCCGGGATGTTTTTGATTTCGATCTTTAGCTCTGCCAGCAGATCTTCAGAAATTTTTCGGGCCTGGTAGTGACGGCTGTCGAAATCCGAATAGATATCGTCATAAGAGTCCAGCCATAAATTGATCGCTTTCATATCAGCAGGGATTATTGATTATCCGGCAAGGAATTTATTCTCCCGGATGACCTCCGTGATCAGCGCGAATAGTTCCTTCTTGGTTTTCCGGTAGCGGCCGGTCAGTTCGGTTACAAGTTGGTCCAGCGCCACCTGCCCGGCGGCTAGTGCTTCGCCGGGTTCCTCCGGCTTTTCCGCTTGCGATGTGATCAGGTGAAGATGAGCGTCCAACCGGACGCTGCAACCAGCAATTTTCTTTTCCAGCTGAAACAGCGCAGTTTTCAGGCGCTTTGATCTTTTACGGCCCTCGCTGTCAACCGTTAACTGCATAAAATGGTCGCTCAACAGCTCCTGCAGGAAATTAAGTTCGACCTGGAAGAAGGCCAGGTCGGAGCGCCTCCGCTGCGCGTTCACATAATAGTAGATCAAACGCGCGGGTAATTTCCGATCCTTTCCGTTATGGGCTGCTATGATCATCATCGTTCGCTAAGAGGGAGCTTTCGCAGGAAATTGGTCCGCGAAAGCTCCCGGGTTGTTGTGAGCAGGTTGACGGTTCTTAAATGAATTCACCTTTTTCGTTCAATTTCACTTTCAGGCGCTTATCGCCGTTCTCCAGCAGGAGCTTGAATACCTTGTCTACTTTCTCCTTGTGGTCGTAATAATGAACCTCATAAGCATCCTGCGAAATATGCCAGTTCGGAAAGCGCTGAACTACCGCGTCCCTCACTGCTGCCGGCAACTTGGTATTCTTAAATTTCTCCGCTGTACGGAGCAACTTGCCGTCTTTGTCATAAGCCGCGAGGATTTTCCCGTCGGGGATATAGAACGAGATGTAGTAACCATCGTAGTCATCGCTGTAGAATTCCGATTTTTTCACATTGTAACTCGCTGCCTGGAATTCCAGCATCCTGACCGGCTGCGCCATTTCCTTATTGTCCGCAGCATTGAGGTATTTATAGGTCGAGGCAACGATGTGTACCTCGGGCAGGATGATCTGTGCCCGAGAACTGAAAGCAGCGCCGCCAAGCAGCGCTGTCAGCAGCATTGAAAACTTAAGCCTTTTCATGATCCCTGATGTTAAAGGTGAACTAATAGGCGTACTCAGGTTCTTCCACGGTGAGTTTATTCTCGACGTGGTAAACCCCCGGTGCGGCCCAGGCTACGTTCTCCGCATCTTCGCTTTCGGCAAAAGAGCGCACTTTACCGGTCAGGATGACCTTATTGCCCAGGGTGCTGACATTAACCTTTCCCGCGTCAATAGTTGCATTCCGCTGAAAGGCGGCACTAATCTTTTGCTCCAGTTCGAAGGGATTGAGTTTAGGCTTAATGGTGATCAGGTTGGCCACCGAACGCACGCCGGTCAGGTTTTGGACCGCGTTCCTGGCGCTGGTTCGCTGGTATTCCCATTCGAGTTCGCCCTGCAGCGTTACCACGCCGTCCTCCACCTTGACCAGGATCTTATCATCCGGCACGGCGGAGTGCCATTTGAGCGCATTCACGACCGCTTCAGCGATCTCCGCGTCGGTTTTACGGTAAACCGGCGATACGCCGATCTGGATATCCTCGGCGATCGCTTTGACACCGGCCACTTTTTTAGCTGCTCTTTCGGCATCTAATTTTTTTGAAAAGGAATCTACGATCCCGGATAGGGTGACGATACCGTTCTTAACGGCGACACCGATTTCGGATGAGGTCAGAAAAGGCTGCCATTTCAGTTCATCCATCACGTCTTTTTGAATTTGAACGTCTGTTTTCATAATTTTAGTTATTAAATAAAAGATGTAGAATTAACAGCTCAAAAAACGGTTAATAAGCTGAAATATAACATGATGGTGCTCAGCGTTGGAAATGATGCTGATCATTCTCAGGCAACGGCAAAGCGGTTTTCTTTGTACAGTTAATTACCTCCAAATGAACAGGGACCAGCACTTATCTTTTCCGCCGGATGCTCCTATGCCCCGATACGAACAAAGGCTCGTCGCGGGTCTGCTGGACAAGGCCGGCATCTGCCTCAACGGCTCCGATCCCGGAGATATCCGGGTGAACGACCCGCTCTTTTATCCGATCGTGCTCGGGAACGGCTCCCTTGGCCTGGGAGAGGCCTATATGGCCGGTTTCTGGGAGTCGCCCTCACCGGATGTCACCCTGTATAAACTGCTGAGCGCCTGCCTGGAAAATCAGTTGAGGCCCGGTCTGACGCTCTTATTGTACCGACTTGGCGGTCTTTTATTTAACGGCCAGTCCGTCCGGCAGGCACGCCTTAACATCTCCAAACATTACGACTTGGGGAATGACCTGTTTGAGGCCATGCTGGACAAGCGCCTGATCTATTCCTGCGCCTACTGGCAGCAGGCGGCGACGCTGGACGAGGCGCAGGAAAATAAAATGGACCTGATCTGCCGGTAGCTGTACCTCGAACCCGGCCATCGCCTGCTAGATATCGGCTGCGGCTGGGGCGGCCTGGCAGCTTATGCCGCCGAAAAATATGGCGTGGAAGTGGTGGGTATTACCTTATCAGCGGAGCAGGCCAGGCTGGCCCGCGAGCGTTACGCTCATTTGCCGGTCAGGATCCTGTTGCAGGACTATCGTGACCTGAGCGGCTCGTTCGACCGGGTGGTTTCGGTCGGCATGATCGAGCATGTCGGTTATAAAAATTATCCCGTTTACCTGCGGGCGGTGCAGCGCGTATTGAAAGACGACGGGCTGTTCCTTTTACACGGCATCGGCTCCCCGATATCGGTAACGCGTACGGACCCCTGGATCGACCGGTATATTTTCCCCAACGGCATGATGCCTTCCCTGCAGCAGCTCGGCGCTGCGGCCGAGGGCCTGTTCGTTCTGGAAGACTGGCATAACTTAGGCACGGATTACGACCGGACGCTGATGGACTGGCGCCGGCGATTCAAACAGGCCTGGCCCGGTTTAAAAGCGAAATACGGCGAGACCTTTTACCGGATGTGGGATTATTACCTGTGCTGTAGCGCAGCCTCCTTCCGGGCAAAAAAGAACCAACTCTGCCAGCTGGTGTTCTCCAAACCCGGGAACCACCGGACCTATCTGCCGGTAAGGTGATCAGCCCGCTTTTTTCAGCCTCCCCAGTTTTCCCAGGTAGAACTGTACTTCGTCGTCACTCACCTCGTTAAAATGCTCATAAAAAGCGCCGACCCCATAAAACTCCTCGGGAACGAGTAAGGCGATCACTTCGTCTGCTTCCTTGTGAAGTTTTATTAACGCCTCCCTGGATGCTATGGGCACCGCGATGACCAGCTTAGCGGGTTTACCTTTTTTGATCACACCAATCGTGCTCAGCAGGGTATTGCCTGTCGCCACACCGTCGTCAATAACGATCACCGTTTTGCCCTCCAGCTTTTCCGGCTCATGATCTCCCATGAATTTTTGAGACATCTCTTTCAGCCGCGCCCGTATCGCCGTTAATTCCCGTTCGATATATGCCGGCGGAACGTCCCGGTGGGGTATTACAAAATGATCGGTCAGACTGGCCGCGCCAATGGCGTATTCTTTATGATTGGGATGCCCGATCTTCTTGGTCAGCACCACTTCCAGCGGAAAGCCCAGTTCCCTTGCCACCTGGTAGGCGACCGGGACACCGCCGCGCGGAACCGCCAGGACGAGCCCCTGGTCATTTTTATATTTTTGCAGTTTGGCGGCCAGTAGTTTACCGGCCTGGGTTCTGTCTTTAAACATCTTCGTTGATTTATGTTACATCATACCATAATTGCCGGGATATGGTTGTTGAACCAACCGGCGGCCAGTTCGGCTACTTTTTCCAAAGTACCCGGCTCTTCAAACAGGTGTGTAGCCCCGTCAACTACCTCCAGGTGCTTTTCGCATTCCAGCTCTTTGAAAGCTTCCTGATTAAATTGCAGCACCTGCGGATCCAGGTTTCCCACGATCAAAAGTGTCGGGCTCTGTACCGAAGGCAGTTCCTCCCTGGCCAGGTCTGGCCGTCCGCCCCGGCATACAACTGCAAATATCTCCGGAAGCCGGGCCGCGGCTTTGAGCGCTGACGCCGCACCGGTGCTGGCACCAAAATAACCTGTAGGGAGGTCCTTTGCCACGGGAAGCTTTTCCAGCCAGACGGTCGCCGCGATGAGCCGCTCTTTCAGCAGATCAATGGCAAAGCGGTTATAATAGTTTTGATCCTCTTCCGCCGTCAACAGGTCGAATAATAGCGTGCCAAAGCCGTGCCCCTGCAGGAATTTTGCGATATGCTGGTTGCGCTTGCTGAACCGGCTGCTGCCGCTGCCATGCGAGAAAATGATGATCGCCCGGGCAGCCTTAGGAATGAACAGGTCGCCTTTGAGTCTGACAATACCCGCAGGTATACTGACCTGGTTTTGATATAATATTTCCATCACCCTAAACTTTTAAGACCACTAACCATTGTCCGGCACTTGCCTGGACTTTATTATATAAAATTAAGAACCGACTGGGCGTCCATCTATGATACGGGTCACCTAACCGACTGACCGTCATCATGAAAAACCTATCCTGGATGAATGTATTTTTGATCTTGATAACAAGACAAAGGAGAGCTGGGAATATTTATTGCACCAGGCGGGAGAACAAAATAAGCTCCTGATCATGAATGATTTTGCAGGCGATGCGGCGTTGATGAAAAATCATATCGGGCACCGGGCCATCGGCGTGGTGTATGATCCATTGCATGAACGCTACGGCAATTATGTTTCCACCATTTTACCTTTGCGTTATGATGCTTTTATTTACCTGGACGAAACGTCAGCTTTGCATCCGCTGCATATTCAACCTGATGGGAGCCAGATACCCGAAACCTATCCGTTTGGGGTGTAAGAAACTTTGCCCTATCATAATTTCTTCAGCTTGTTATCCAGAATAGAGCCCATAGCTATGCTGATAACAGGAATGGCCACATAACCCAGACCTATGGATATGAAATAAGCTGTAAAAGTTGATTTCATCATCGGGATCAATATCAGGGTATCCAATACGATATTGAGCACCAGCCATGATAAGCCCACCATAATTCCATTTTTGATAAAGTGGTGTTCGACAAACTTGAAATACCGGTAAAGAAGATAACAGCCGGAAATTGTTCCAACCAGCAAGATTACCGATTTAAAAGTAGCGTAGGGCACCACGAGTTCACCTCCGGGTTTGTAAAACAGGAAGGAAACGGCAAATGGAATCAGCCAGGATAAAAAGCCCAGCAATACATTTTTAATGATCAGTTTCTTTGTCATGATTTTTTGAGTTTAGCAGCGCTTTGCGCATTGAACCTTTTTTCTTGCTGTAAAAGAATAGCAGCCAGCACCACCACCCACAACAGGAAAACGCCGATGTTGATCCGTTCCCATACGCCGATCAGCGGTGTGAGCTGGTTTTTACCCACCAGCGGCGCATCCAGGAAGGTTAGCGTGCCGAACACCAGCAATACGATAAAGGTGATGATGGAATAGATCCGGAAAGCCCTGTCGAAGGCCGCTGCGGCAAACCCCAGTGCCAGCAAATACAGCACCTCGGTCACTGCACCTAAGGCGATGTGCAAGGTATCGGAAAAAGTGGCGCCGCCTGCCGCCAGCGTTTCACGCAGGTGCATTGGGGCAAACGGCCAGATAAAGCCGAGTGCCGCATAGGCGATCATCAAAATTCCGGCAATACGCAGTGGCCGGTTATTTTTCGCGGATAACCACACACCCCAGGCAAAGGCGAGCATCAGTAAGGTGTAAGGGCTGCATAACCAAATCCATAAGGTTCTGGTAGGCGCACCAATGGCTGAGAGCTCGCTGACCGTTTGCGAAGCGGAATGATAAGCCGGCCATTGCATCGGCACAACAACATTCAGCGCGGCGTAGAGCAGCGAAGAAAGGATACCGCAAAGGAGTAAAAATTTCCGGGCCATCGTTGTGTTTTAAGAAAATAATGGACCCCGCCACCTGCGGGCGGGGCGTAAGCCTCTCATAATAAACGACTTAATTTACCGCGATATGTTTCACGGAAGGGCTTTTGGCCTTATGGTCACGCGGCACGTTGATCTTCAGTACCCCGTCTTCATATTTAGCCACAATTTTTTCTTTATCAGCACTGTCCGGAA
>NZ_JANHOH010000016.1 GCF_024498135.1 Mucilaginibacter aquariorum | reverse complement strand
CAATCGCCGGCCACACTTATCTTTGAAAATGAAAACACCACAAAGTGTTTATAAACAAAAATCCCAGCTACTCTCGTAACTGGGACTATCGTAAAATCTGTCAACTTATTTCAGGACGATTCACTTTTCCAGTTTACCGGCTGCGGGTTCGTCTAAGAACCATTGCAGATCGTTGCCTTTTATGAGTTGGGCAGGGTACTCCTGGATGTTTTTGTTGTCTTCCAGGATATGCTTCACTGCTTCTGCTTTGCCGGCGCCGTATACTAAAAATGCTATGTGATGCGCATTATTAATCAACGGGGCGGTAAAGGTAATGCGGTTCATTTTTACCTCGTCGATATACAGGGCCTGGATAGACGCGCTTTCGTCTGTTAACACAGATGTATGCGGGAACAGCGATGCGGTATGCGAGTTATCGCCAAGGCCTAATATCACCAGATCAAAACAAGCGTTGTGCCCATCGAAAAAGTTTATAAGATTAAGTGTATACGCTTTAGCGGCTTCCTCGGCACCCAAATTGGTTTGCACCGCAAAAACATGCGATGGGTCAATCTCTAACGGGTCAAACAAAGTCTGTTTGGCCATCAGGTAATTACTTTGCGAATCGGTTAGCGGCACATCGCGTTCATCGCCAAAGAAAAAGTAAACCTTATCCCAGTCAATGGTATCACGATACTCGCTTGCCAGCAGCTCATGCAATTTCTTGGGCGAGCTGCCACCGCTCAGGGCTACAGTAAAGCGGTCGTTAGCCGCAATGTATTTTTTAGCTAAATCGGCAAAGTATTTGGCCAGTGAGGCCAATACTTCGGTATCCGTTTTATATATGTTCAGTTTTACACCCATCTTACTTTTTATTATTTACCGGTATAGTGAACCAGTTAAATCCGTCGCGGGCAATCAGAGCCTCGGCAGCTTCCGGCCCCCATGAGTCGGCAGAATAATTAGGAAAATTAAGGCTCTTTTTATTTTGCCATGTGCTTAGTATCGGCATTACCAGCTCCCATGCAGCTTCAACCTGGTCGCCACGCATAAACAGCGTTTGATCGCCCAGCATGGTATCCAGTATCAGCGTTTCATAAGCTTCCGGTGCCTGGTTGGTATAAGTGCCTTTATAATCAAACACCATATCAACAGCGTTTAACACCATATCAATACCCGGGCGTTTGGCCTGCACCTGTAAACGGATGCTCATTTCGGGCTGTATGCTGATGATCAACCTATTTTGCTGCCAGCTTTCAGCTGCTTCGGTAGGGAATATCAAATGCGGTACATCTTTAAACTGGATAGTAATAACAGATGACGACTGGTGCATGCGCTTACCTGTACGCAGGTAAAACGGAACACCCTGCCAGCGCCAGTTATCAATAAAGAATTTGATGGCGGCAAATGTTTCGGTATTTGATTGCGGGTTAACTTTTTGCTCGTCGCGGTATCCCGGAACTTCTTTGCCTTTCATCCATCCGCTGCCGTACTGGCCCCTAACGGCCGAATTTCGTACATCTTCCGGAGTGAACTTGCGCATCGCCTTTAATACATCAACTTTGCGGTCGCGTACTTCATCGGCATTAAAGCTTACAGGCGGCTCCATGGCTACGTGGCAAAGCAATTGCAGCAGGTGGTTCTGGATCATATCGCGCATAGCGCCCGAGCCATCGTAGTAATCGCCACGGTCTTCAACGCCCAGTTGCTCGGTAACCGAGATTTGTACGTGCTCTATATAATTACGGTTCCACAGCGGCTCCATAATAGAGTTGGCAAAGCGGAAAGCCATAATGTTCTGAACGGTTTCTTTACCCAGGTAATGGTCGATGCGGTAGATCTGGCACTCATCAAAGATGCCTTTTAATAGTTCATTTAGCTCTTTCGCTGTTTCCAGATCATGGCCAAAAGGTTTTTCGATGATGATCCTTACCTTTTGTTTATCCTCGGCCAGTTTGGCTTTTGATATGTTAGATGCAATTATAGGGAAGAAATTTGGTGCTACCGCCAGGTAAAACAATACGTTGGCTGTAGTTTTCCATTCCTCGTTGTGCTTATCTATGCGTTTACCAAATTCTTTATAGGTTTCAAAATCGTTCGCATCTGATACCTGGTAATGGATATTCGCTGAAAACTCGGCCCATTTTTTATCCTCAGTTTTGCCACTGCGCGAAAACTGGTCAATATCGTTGTGTAAATTATCCCTAAACTGCTCATCGGTAAGCTTGGTACGCCCCGTGCCAATGATGGAGAACTGCTTAGGCATCCAACCATCTAAAAAAAGGTTATAAAGTGCCGGTGCAATTTTGCGGGAATTTAGATCGCCGGTACCGCCAAATATGATAAATATGGTTGGTTCTGATGTTGTGCTGTTACTACTCATGATAATATTTTTTTGAAGCAAGAATTCAAGAGGCAGGAAGCAAGATTATTGTTCCCGGTGTCTCCTGATTCTTGCATCTTAATTTCTTGTCTCTCTTTAATTAAGCCTCGTTAGCTGGTGCCCATTGTGTATGGAACGTTCCTTCTTTGCCAATCAATTCGTAGGTGTGCGCGCCAAAGTAGTCGCGTTGTGCCTGTGTTAAGTTTGATGGCATACGTTCGCTGCGGAAAGCATCAAAATACTCTAACGACGCTGCGTAAGCCGGTGCCGCGATACCCGCATTAACTGCCGATGAAACTATTTTACGGATACCCGGCAATGTGCCTTTAACCAAAGCAGCAACATCGCTGTCTAACAGTAAATGCTCCAGGCCTTTATCTTTACCGTAAGCGCCGTAAATATTCTCCAGGAATTTGGAACGGATGATACATCCACCTCTCCAAATCTTAGCGATCTCGTCAAGTTTCAGTTCATATTTATATTCTTCTGAAGCTTTAGACAGCATGTGCATGCCTTGTGCATAGCTAATGATCATGGTGAAGTAGAACGCCTGCTCTAAAGCGGTTAATAGCTCATCTATGTTGCCTTCAATAGTTTGGTTATCATTCGTGCTATATATAGCGGCAGCTTTTGTACGCAGGGCTTTGTATTTAGAAAGATCGCGCATGGCAACCGCGGTATCTACCGTAGGGATAGGTGCCTGCAGGTCCATTGCGCTTTGCGATGTCCATTTACCTGTACCTTTTGCGCGTGCTTCGTCTTTAATATCATCTAAAAGCAGGTGGTCTGTTCCCGGTGCTTTATATACAAAAATGTCTTTAGTAATATCCAGCAGGAATGATTGCAGGCGGCCGTTGTTCCAATCAGTAAATACTTTACCAATGGTGGCGTTATCCAGCTTTAAGCCTTTCTTCATTATCTCATAGGTTTCTGCCAATAATTGCATTATACCATACTCGATACCGTTATGCACCATTTTTACAAAGTGACCAGATGCGCCAGGACCAATATAGGTTACGCAAGGCGCGCCATCTACCTTAGCGGCAATGGCTTCAAATATCGGCTTCATTACGTTGTAGGCATCTTTATCGCCACCCGGCATCATGCTTGGGCCGCGGCGGGCACCCTCTTCACCACCAGATACACCCATACCGAAGAAATGCAGGCCTTTTGCCTCCAGCTCGTCAACACGGCGGTTGGTATCTGTAAAGTGCGAGTTACCGCCATCAATTAAAATATCGCCTTTTTCCAACAAAGGGGTAAGTTCCTCAATAACAGCGTCAACAATTTTACCCGCGGGCACCAGCATCATAATAGCACGTGGCGTGGTAAGGCTTTGTATAAATTCCTTTACATCGCCAAAGCCTTTAACGGCTAATTGGCCGCCTTCTTCATTTAACGATGCTACTTTGGCGGCATCCTTATCATGCCCGGCTACTGCGTAGCCATGGTCGGCCATGTTTAATAGTAGGCTGCGGCCCATAACGCCTAAACCTATCATGCCGAAAGCATATTTATCTGTTGTATTGCTCATGTTAATTGAGATTTTCTTTCTTAAGGTCGTTTAAAATTTTTTTGGTGGTCTCAAAGTCGGTATGCAGGAACGAGCGGATACCCAGCTTTTCGGCTGTGCGTACAAACATTATCCTGTCATCAAAATACACGCACTGGCTTGGCTTAGCCTGGGCAATACCCATAGCCAGCTGCCATATACCCGGGTCAGGCTTGCGCATTTTTACTTCGCACGATGATATAAAGGCATCAAAGCACTCATGCAGTTTAAATTTCTGCACCCGGTAATCGTTCAGCTCTTTCCCCTCGTTATTAACGGATATGATGCGGAAACCGCAGTTCTTTTTCCATTCCTTTAACCATTTAAGCATGTCCGGCAGTTCAACCGACTGCGCGTAGATGAACTCTTTAAAATCCTCGCGGACAAAATCGCGCGGGTGATTAAAAATTACGGTATCCAGGTATTCGTCAAGGGTGATGCTGCCAATTTCGTATACGTTAAATATAAAATTGTGCAGGGCGTTAACCTCGTCGTAATCCAGGCCAAACTTTTTGGCCGCTTCATGGCGAGACTCGTGGCCCCATCCGTTGGTAAGCAAGATGCCACCAACGTCAAAGAAAAGGATCTTCAGATCTGAGTTTTTCATCAGGCTGGGATTAGGCTTTAACTTTTTGATCTTCGATAGCTTTCAGCAATTTTTCGAAAGGTTTGTTAAATTTATCAATACCCTCGTCTTCCAGTTGCTGAGTTATTTTGTCAAGGTCGATACCTAATTCTTTAAGCTTGGCTAAAGTAGCTGTTGCTTCTTCTAAACCTGTTTCTAAAGTGTTTGCTGCAATACCATGATCGCGGAAAGCATCAATAGTTTCTAATGGAACGGTATCAACAGTATCAGGGCCAATAAGGGCCTCAACGTATTTGGTGTCTTTAAATGCAGGGTTTTTACTACCTGTACTTGCCCATAATAAACGTTGTGGTTTAGCGCCTTTAGCAGCTAAGGCTTTCCAACGGTCAGTACTGAATACTCTTTTATAAATTTCGTAAGCTTTTTTAGCTGACGCGATAGCAACCTGACCTACAAGATCTTTTTGGCCTTTTTCTTCTAAAAGCGGGTCAACAATAACATCAATACGGCTTAAAAAGAAACTGGCTACTGATGATATGTGTTCGATGTTATGGCCTGCAGCTAAATGGTCTTCTAAACCAGCGATGTATGCTTCGGTAACTTCTTCGTAACGGTCTAAACTAAAAAGTAAGGTAACGTTGATGTTGATGCCTTTGGCGATAGATGAGCGGATGGCTTGCAAACCCGGTTTAGTACCCGGAATTTTGATCATCACGTTTTCGCGGTCAACTTGTTTCCAAAGAAGCTCTGCCTGTTTGGTGGTTCCTTCGGTATCTAAAGCTAAAAACGGAGATACTTCAAGGCTTACGTAGCCATCGGCACCTTTAACCTCTTCGTTGTATACGCCGCTAAACAGATCGGCAGCTGCCTGGATGTCTTTTATAGCTAAACCAAAGAAAAGCTCCTCGGTGGTTTTAGCAGTTTCGCCAAGTGTTTTTATATCTGCATCATAATCAGAACTGCTGGTTATGGCTTTTTCAAATATCGCGGGGTTTGAGGTTACGCCTCTTACGCCATCCTCGTCAATCAGTTTTTTTAATTTACCTGATGCGATGATCTCGCGGTCAATAAAGTCAAGCCAGATGCTCTGGCCGAATTCATGTATTTGTTTTACGTTATTTGCCATGATAAAAATGTATGTATTGTGGTTTTAAATTCTTGTTAATTTTTAATTTTTTGTTGCACAAATGTCCTGTTAAATGTGCGGGATAGTGTAATACTAATATCCTAATTATGTTAGGTTTAAGTCACAAATTATTAGTCGTTTTCTGCTGTTAAAATTTGCAGATCGTACCCAATAAAAAGGCCGCTTTCTATCACCCCTGTTATGGTTTTTATATCCCTTTCCAGGGTATCTTTCACTTCATCAAAACGGCAGTCTAATATCAGGTTGTTGTTCTCTGTAATTATGGGCCCGTCCTTGCCTTTGGCGGGCCTCAAAACTATGTTGTTTGCACCAAGTTTTTTTAATTCTGCCTCTACATGCAGCAATGCCTGCGGAAAAACTTCAATCGGAATTGGGAAGTTAGTTCCCAGTTTATCTACCCGTTTCGAGCTATCGACAATAATATAATTAAGCGGGCTGCTGCTAATCAATAGTTTCTCTTTAAACATGGCACCACCACGGCCTTTTATTAAACCGTTGTTGGGGTCAACCTCATCCGCACCGTCAAACAACCAATTGGGCGTGTGTTCAAACAAGGTAGTTAAGGGTATGCCCAGTTTGGTGCAAAACATGGTTATCTCTAACGATGTGGGGATAGCCAGTATATTTAGTTTTTCGGCTTTTATCCTTTCGGATATAGCCAGTAACGCCATATAAACCGTAGAACCTGAACCAACGCCAAGTACATCGCCATCTTTTACCTTTTGGGCAATTTGCTGCGCTACTTTTTGCTTGCCTGCCGGGTTAATGATCTGCGATGACCACTCAAGATTACTTATCAAACTGCTGCTAGCGTTCATTGTTTAGCCTTTGATTTTTTACCTTGTTTTGCATTCCATTCCTTTCGATCTTTCAGCAGTTTTGCCAATACCGTTAATAGGCTGCCACCTCCTTGTTTAGCGGGATACAAAAAATTAATAAACTTCCACTGATTGTTAACGTTAGCTACCTGCGCTATCAAAATCGTCTCCGACTTTAATATCTCCTTTTTTGGTTCACCAGCCGTTCCACTATGTATGTCTATTAAAAATTTATCTCCCACTTGTTTAACATCCCCTGCCTGATAATCAAACCCGGTATCCTGGGCACTCAGAAACGGATCGGCATCCAACCCTAAAATCTCACCTGCGTTTTTGGGCTGTTCGCTATAATCCCTCATAATTGCGTCGCTCAGCGCTGTATCAAAATACGTGGGATATTTTTTTAGTGCAACCAAATCAGACTTAGGGGTGTCTTTATTATATAAAGCTACGTACCAACTATAAAATTTTTGAACAAAAGCCCTTGCACTTTCTTTATCCTTAATAGGAGATTGCGCCTTTATATTCGAAGATACAGCTATACTAAGTATCACTATACCAAGAATTATAAAATATCTTTTACTCATTTTATTATATGGTCACTCAATCAGGTTAAGAAACAAGAGCAAGGCTGTCTTGTCTCTTGATTCTTAATTCTTGTGTCTTTTTATAAAAGCGCTTTTGCTTTGTTAACTACGTTATCAACTGTAAAGCCGAAGAATTTGTACAGGTCTTCTGCCGGGGCCGATTCACCAAAAGTGGTCATGCCCAGCATATCGCCTTCATCGGTAGTGTATTTATGCCATCCCATTGGCGATGCCATTTCAACAGCTAAACGTTTGCGGCTTGCTTTAGGGAATACCTTTTCTTTGTAAGCGGCATCCTGTTTCTCAAACAATTCCCATGATGGCATACTTACCACACGGGTTGAGATACCTTCTGCTTCCAGTTTTTCTTGTGCCTGCATGATCAGGGCAACTTCCGAACCGGTAGCCATTAATATCAGGTCAATATTTTTGCTGGCTTCTGATAAGATGTAAGCGCCTTTTTCCAGATCCGCAGCTTTACCGTATTTATCCTGGTCAAGAATAGGTAATCCCTGGCGGGTGAACACTAATACAGTTGGGCCACCTTTTTTCTCGATAGCTACCTTCCATGCAAATGAAGTTTCGTTTGCATCTGCCGGGCGAATAACGGTTACGTTAGGTATGGCGCGCAGGGTTGCCAAATGCTCTATAGGCTGGTGGGTTGTTCCGTCTTCCCCTAAACCAATACTATCATGTGTATAAACAAATATCGGGCTTATCTTCATAATGGCCGCCAAACGGATCGGCGGGCGCATGTAATCAGCAAATTGCAGGAAGGTTGCGCCAAATGGTAATACGCCTTTGGTTAAGGCCATACCATTTAAAGCTGATCCCATGGCATGCTCGCGGATCCCGAAGTGAAAGTTGCGGCCGCCCCTGTTTTCTGACGTGAATGAATCGAAATCTTTTAAGTTGGTTTCTGTTGATGGCGCCAGATCTGCGGCACCACCAATTAAGTTTGGCAGGCTTGCAGCAACAGCGTTCAAAACTTTACCTGATGCCTGGCGGGTTGCCATTTTAGGGTCAGAGCCTTTAAACACAGGCAGTTTGTCTGCCCAGCCTTGCGGTAATTCGCCTTTAAATGCAGCTTCGTATTCGGCAGCAAGCTCAGGGAATTTCTCTTTGTATTTTGCAAAAAGTTCGTTCCATTTAGCTTCGGTTTTTTCGCCGCGTGCACCTTTTTCGTTGTAGTATTTTAATACCTCGGCAGGTACTTCGAACGATTCTTCCGGATCAAATCCAAAAAACTCTTTTACCAGTTTTATCTCGTCCGGGCCAAGCGGCGAACCGTGTGAACCTGCGGTACCAGATTTATTTGGACTACCATAAGCGATCAGCGAACGAACACGGATCAATGATGGTTTCTGCGTTTCAGATTTAGCGTTGATCAATGCCAGCTCTAAAGCATGGGTGTCATTAACATCGGGCAAATCCTGTACATGCCATCCGTAGGCACGGAAACGTGCGCTTACATCTTCGTTGAAAGCAATATCGGTGCTGCCTTCAATAGAGATGTGGTTATCATCGTAAAGGTAAATTAGGTTACCTAACTGTAAGTGGCCCGCTAATGAAGCTGCCTCAGAAGTTACACCTTCCATCATATCGCCATCACTTACTATAGAGTAAATGTTGTAGTTGAAAAGATCGAAACCCGGTTTGTTATAACGCGCGGCTAAATGTTTTTGGGCAATGGCAAAACCAATACCGTTTGCAAAACCCTGGCCTAAAGGGCCGGTGGTAACGTCAACGCCCGGTGCCAAACCATATTCTGGGTGGCCGGCAGTTTTGCTGTGTAATTGGCGAAACTGTTTAATGTCATCTAAAGAAAGATCATATCCGGTTAAATACAGGAAATTATATTGTAAGATACAAGCATGGCCGGCAGACAAGATAAACCTGTCGCGGTTTGCAAAATCAGGACTTTTTGGATTATAATTTAAAAACTTGGTCCAAAGTACGTGGCCCATTGGCGCTAAAGCCATTGCGGTGCCGGGGTGGCCCGAATTTGCCTTTTGTACTGCATCTGCCGAAAGTATCCTTACGGTATTTATTGCTAATTGCTCAAGTTCGTCGTTCTGTTTTTCCATTGTTTTTATAAAAAGAGATTATTATTTGGTTGGGGTTGCCATAGCGGTGTGTGTAACGGGATGTTTATCCTCCTGCCACAATTTTGCCCCGCCTTTAATGCCATCGGCATTGGTTACTATTTTCATGTTTTTGTCCAGCTTAAAGCTAAGCAGGTCAGAGTTTCCACCACCTATATATAAGTAGTCGTAATTGAATACTGTTTTCAATATTTTAAAAACTTTTTCCATCCGGCGGTTCCAGCGTTTCTCGCCTATTTCGTCAAGCGCTTTATCGCCAATATACTCATCATAATCGCGGCCTTTTGATACCGGGTGGTGCGATACCTCCAGGTGGGGAAGCAGGTGCCCGTCCATTAACAGGGCAGTGCCAAAGCCTGTACCCAGGGTAATTACCATTTCAAGCCCTTTGCCGCTTACCACGCCAAGGCCCTGCATATCGGCATCGTTCACTACCTGCGCATCTTTGCCTAAACTTGCCTGCAGCAATTTTCTGAAATCCACATCTTTCCAGAAATCGTTACCCAGGTTTGGCGCTGTTTTCACTATGCTGTTTCGTACATAACCCGGGAAGCCTACCGATATTTTATCGAAAGCAGGAAAACCTTTTACCAGGGTGTTGATAGCCTTGATCACATTATCCGGAGTGGCCGGATTTGGGGTAACTACTTTTTTGTAATCCATAGTAAGATCGCCCTTACTGTTCAGTATTGTAGCTTTTATGCTGGAGCCACCGATGTCAATTGAAAGGATTTTTAACTTGGAAGGTGTAGTTTTCATGTAACCGGTGATATATGTTAAATGCTTATTCAGGTATTCCGCCGTAAATATCACATTTTAAATAATAAATAGATATTATTTGGCTATAATATTAATTATTAACCAAATAAACAGTATCCGAATAACATATATGTAATGATGATGTTATTTTATGCTGCTGTTGGTTGGAAAATAACCTATTTGCTTTAGAAAAGGTTTTTTGAAGGCGGGAAACGGCAGCTTTATGACATTTAAGAAACGGAAATAGGGGATGTCCTGTCCTAAAGGAGACGGGAAGTATCCCGTCTCTACGAAAAGCCAATGTAGAGGCGCGATACTTCGCGTCTTAAATAATTATATGGTAAAAGTGTTTTTACCACCCTTTAAATTATAGCTCTTCCCCTTCCATAAAAACACACCATCCGTTTTTATAGGGAGATTAATGCTGATATTCCATTTAGCACCATTTTTAGTATAATTAACAGCAACTGTACCATTTGGGTGCGGTATCTCGCCCGACGCATTTTCCATTTTGCCCAAATGCGGTTCTATCTTTATTTTACTAAAGCCCGGCGCATAGCTGTCAATCCCCAGCACCGTACGGAAAAACTCAATATTCGGACTGGCGCCCCATGCATGGCAATCAGAGCGGTTATGTTCCAGATCAGATATTTCGGCCCAGGTGGTTAGGCCCATTTTAATATTGTTGCGCCACACATCCAGCCAGTTAATATAATGGTTGCCTAAACCACCTTTTACCATGGCCTGGTGCAGGTAATACTTAAAGTAAATGGTGCATTGAACCAGACTGGTATCGGCTTCCAGTTTTTTTGCAAGCGCCAGGGTATTCGCTCCCGTTGTCATCCCGCATAAAATAGCCAGCGAATTTGCATGCTGCGAGTAAGTATCTTTATCTTTTGTATCGGCATATACCCCTTTACCGGCAACCCAGTATTTGCTTTGAATGGTTTGTTTTAGCTGTGCTGCCTTAGCACGATATTGTTGTGCATAAACAGGCAGACCCAGTTTAGCCTCCATTTCGGCAGCTTGCTGGTAGGTTAAAAGCAGTTGCAGATCTAATATGGCCGAGTTGCCATTGCCATCTTTTGGCGGCTGACCAAAATCCCAGCCTTTTTGGTCGGTTGAGTTTTTATTTATCCAATCCACAAATTTCCAATAGGGCACATTTTTCAATGAACCATCCGCCTGCTGGTATTTGGCAAAGAACGACAGTACCTGCCGGGCACCCTCCAGTTTGCTTTTCACAAATCCGGCATCGTTACGGTACATCCAGTAATCGTGCAGCATGCTGATGTACCAAAGTGAGAAGGTAGAAATTATCTGCGGACTATAAGACGGATGCCTGCTTAGCGTGAGGCCTTCTGCAATGCGCGAGTGATCTATCAGGTTAATTGCGTTACGGGCAAGGCGGTCATCGCCGGCATTATAATAGGAAATCATGGCCTGGATGCGGCCGTCACCAACGTATTGTAGTTGCTCATAGTAGGGGCAATCAAAGTAGGTTTCTACCGCGCACAAGCGGGCGGTCCGCCAACCTATATCCATTATCTGCTGGTTTTCGGGATTGCCGGTTTCCAGTTTGGCGTTCATTTTAAACGGATAGCCTGTAAAGGTGCCATAGATATCATCAATGGTTAACGGCTGATCTTTTGTAGTGATGTTTACCAATATGTACCTGAACGTGCGGAAGGCAAGCGTGGTAAAACTTTGGTTGTTGGAGCCATCGGTAGTAATGCTATCCTTGCGGCCCACAAATTTGTAACCATCTATGTCGTTACGGTTTGGCTTAACTATTTGATAGGTATTGCCCACGTTCACCATCGGCGATTCGCAATAAGTAAGCGAGATGCCTGCTTTATCGCCACCGCTCATATTCATCGTAAAATATGCGTTAGTTAAAAATGATTGATCTAACAGCATAGATGCCGTAGTATTTGCCGGGATGGTAACCGCGGTTTTTGCAGCCGGGAAACCCGATGGGGCGTTAAATCCCTTTGCCTGGCGTAAAGATGCAAGCCGTTGTACTTTCAATTCCATTTGCGGTAATGATGACGGTACCAGCATCCACCCAAAAGCATTGGTTATACCTTTAGGGTTACCCTTGTCAATTTTTTGAGCGGGTAACCATTGGGTGTCGTTAAAGCTATTGGTTGTCCAGTCTTTTAAGGTTTCGCGCATATCCAGCATTTCGCCGGGGCCAGCCACGTAGTAAGTAGAGTAACCTACCCCTGTAAGTGGGTGGTACGCTTTATTGCGGATGCTTTTCCAGGTATCATTTGTGTTTAGTACTTCCTCTTTTTCGGTATCGCCCTGTAAAATGAAAGCGGTGCGTTCAGAGATCTGCGCTTCGGGGCGGTAATCTCCTTCGTTCCAAACAAGCGCTGCTACAGTGTTTTTACCGGCCTGCAGGTATGGGGCAATATCTATGGTTTCAAAATTCCAATAATAAGTATCGCCACGGGCAGGGCCTGTACTAACCAGTTTATCATTCACATATAGTTTGTAGCGGTTATCTGCCGATACATGGATCACAAATTTGGCGGGCTTTGTGGGCAGCTCAATGCTTTTGCGGAAATGGTAAATACCGTAATCTTTATTGGGCTCTTTAGGTACGCTTATCCAGGTAGCCTTCCATTGTTTGTTTAATATATCGGGGTTTATGGTTTGCGATAGCGCGGTTTTAGAAATAAAAAAGCATAGCAATAAGGCCGCAATGGTAAATATTGATCTCATTATGAATTATTACAGGTTTATTTTTAAAGATACGATTTGTAATAATACAATTTGTTTGTGTTGTACCTGTACCTACCTATCTACCATTAAACCCCTTACTTCAAAAGTTATGCGTGCCCTGGGGTTAACCTTTTCCCGGTGTTGTTTAGCCCCAACAACCGTATCTCCGGCAAAATGCTGCATATCATCGGCAATTAATACCCGCTGGGCCACACCTTCAATGATTACTCCGCGGCCTGTAATTGCTTTTGGTAGGGTGATGTTGTAATTTTTAAAATGCGCTGCTATAAGCTTCCCGTCGCCTGCATCCATTTCAAACCAGCCGCCTTTTTCTTTAATAACGCTGATGATGGTGCCGGTTATGGCAGTGGTCTGCCTGATCTTTTTACCCATAAATGCCTCTATTTTTGTTGCGGGTACAGGTGCAATATTATTGGGTTTATCGCCAAAAACCATTCCGTGGGGCAATGGGGTATGCTGTTGGGCAAAGCAGTGTATCCCGACAAAAATAAAAACCATGAGAGCCAGCTTTTTCATTATCCCTTTAACATTCGTTAGAGTTGTTAGTTTGACCTAATTAACCACCCGGAGTTTATTTTTCAACAGTTATTGTTTACAGCAAGCTTATTTTAAGATATTTGTAAACTACCATGTACGATAAGGGAAATAAATGTTATTAGCAAGATACCAGCACGGATTTATTGAAGCAGGATGTGACGAAGCCGGACGTGGCTGCCTTGCCGGGCCTGTTTTTGCCGCTGCTGTGATCCTTCCCCGAGATTTTGACCATCATTTATTGAACGATTCTAAACAGCTTACCGAAGAGGTGAGGTATCAGCTGCGTATAGAGATAGAAGAAAAAGCCATTGCCCACGCTGTGGCCTGGTGCGATAATGCCGAAATAGACGAGATCAATATTCTTAATGCATCTTTCCTGGCTATGCACCGTGCTATTGATAAGCTGTTGTGCATCCCGCAGTTTTTAATTATTGATGGTAACCGTTTTAATAAATACGGCGAAATACCGCATAAGTGCATAGTAGAGGGCGACGCCAAATATTTCAGTATAGCGGCAGCATCTATCCTTGCCAAAACCTACCGGGACGATTACATGAAGCAAATTGCTTTAGAACACCCGGAATACAATTGGCATTCAAACAAGGGTTACCCAACCATTAGTCATCGTAAAATGGTGCTGGAACGCGGCCATACGCCATATCATCGTAAAACTTTCCGTGTAACCGAGCCATTGCCAAGTATTTTATAAGCTTTACTTTGTCGGATACGCCAAGGTTGATAACTTTGACTTAAACCAATTAATACCCGCCTTGAGGATCCTTATACTAACGCACCGTGCCCCGTTTCCGCAAAATGGTGGCTACCCTATTGTGGTAGGCAATACCATAAAGGGATTGGTTAGCCTTGGGCACGATGTTTCCCTCATATCCCTCAACGTAAAAAAGAACAGCACAATTGCCGAAAGAGACGAATTACTGGATAGGATAAGCTATATAGAGTTTGATATTGACACCCGCATATCGGTAATTGAAGCTGTAAGCAACCTGTTCACTAATAACTCTTATAATATTGATAAGTACTATAACGCCGGTTTTGAGAAGTTGCTGTTCAGAAACCTGACGGATAACAAATACGATATCATTCAGCTGGAGGGTATTTTTGTAGCGCCTTATCTGGAGGTTATCCGCAGGCATTCAAAAGCGAAGGTCATTTTTAGGGCGCATAATATAGAGCACCAGGTGTGGCAAAAATTGGCCCAGCAAAAAAGCGATCCGTTTAAAAAGTGGTACCTGCGCCTGCTTGCCCGCCGCATTAAAAACTATGAGCTGGAGCTGCTGAATAAGTTTGACGCGATAGTGGTTTTTACCGAGCAGGATAAAAGCTCCATGCTATCTTACGGTGCCAAAATACCTTTAAGGGTTTTACCTATCGGGATAGACCTCTCCTTATATAAACCGGACCATAGTAAAGTTGATTTTCCGAGCCTGTTTTTCCTGGGCTCGCTGGATTGGCTGCCTAACCGTGAAGGAATAGAATGGTTTATAGATAATTTTCATAAAGACCTTACCGATGGCGACCTGAAAGCGAAATTTTACGTGGCCGGCCATAATATCCCCGAGCAGTTTGACGATTACGAAGTGCTGGGCAAAGTGTTTATACATGGCGAGGTTGATGATGCCCTTGAGTTTGTAAACAGTAAATCTATCATGATAGTGCCCCTACTCTCAGGCGGCGGTATGCGGGTAAAAATAGTAGAGGGGATGGCCATGGAAAAATGCATCATATCTACATCCCTCGGTGCCGAAGGTATTAATATTGAGCACGGCAAAAATATCATTATCGCCAACAACCTCGACGAGTTTTATAATGCCGTAAAAAAATGCATTACCGACGAGCATTATTGCCGCGAAATAGGCCGCAATGCCCGTACGCTGATAGAGCAGCAGCACGATGTAAATACCATAACCCGCCAGCTCGCCGATTTTTATCAATCAATTATATAAATTGCCCGCGCACTACAGCTATTTTGCTATTTTTGCCACGATATTATATAAACATGAAGAATACCGCTTTAACACAAGTACATACTGATCTGGGCGCTAAAATGGTGCCTTTTGCCGGGTACAATATGCCCGTACAATACGTTGGCATTAATGCCGAACACGATACCGTACGCAAAGGCGTAGGTGTATTTGATGTAAGCCACATGGGCGAGTTTATCCTGAAAGGCGAAAAAGCGCTTGACCTGATACAACGCGTTACCAGTAACGATGCATCTAAACTATACGATGGTAAGGTGCAATACTCTTGCCTGCCAAACGAAGATGGCGGTATAGTGGACGATTTGCTGGTTTACCGCATAGACGAAAAAACCTATATGCTGGTGGTTAACGCCTCCAATATTGAAAAGGATTGGAACTGGATCTCTAAATACAACACCGAGGGTGTGGAGATGAAAGATATATCAGACCGTACCTCACTGTTAGCTGTACAAGGCCCAAAAGCTGCCGATGCGTTGCAAAGCCTTACAGATATTGACCTGGCATCAATGGAATATTATACTTTCAAGAAAGGCAAATTTGCCGGTATTGATAATGTTTTGGTATCTGCAACAGGTTATACTGGCGCAGGCGGTTTCGAGATCTATTTTGATAACGAGCATGCCGAGTTTATCTGGAACGAAGTATTTAAAACCGGCGAGCCATTTCGCATTAAACCAATTGGTTTGGCTGCACGCGATACTTTACGTTTAGAAATGGGTTTCTGCCTTTACGGCAACGATATTGACGATACCACATCGCCATTAGAAGCAGGGTTAGGTTGGGTAACAAAGTTCAGCAAGGAATTTACCAACTCTGAAGCCCTGCAGCAGCAAAAACAAGCCGGTGTAGAGCGCAGGCTTGTTGGTTTTGAAATGATAGACCGCGGTATCCCCCGCCATGATTACGAAATAGTTGATGCTGATGGTAATGTTATAGGTAAAGTAACATCGGGTACCCAATCACCTTCGCTGCAAAAAGCAATTGGCCTTGGTTACGTAAAAAACGAATTCGCCAAAGAAGGATCTGATATTTACATCAGCATTCGCGATAATAAAGTAAAAGCAAAGGTTGTAAAACCACCTTTTTATAAATAGAAGCTTCGCTTGTCATAAAGTCATTGGTTATTGTGTTTTAAAACGCAATAACCAATGATCCAGTGACCAATAACTACCCCAATGACACGCAGTTTAGACGTTTGCCTTACCCCCGCGCTTATACCCCTTTACAACGTAGAGGATTATATTGTGGTGGTAATAGATATCTTCAGGGCAACGTCTTCTATTTGCTATGGGATAGAGAATGGTGCCGAGGCCATTATCCCGGTATCAGAAGTAGAAGAATGTGCCGCTTACCGTGAAAAAGGTCCGGGCTATTTACTGGCAGCCGAGCGCAATGGTGAAGTGGTTTCCGGCTTTGATTTTGGCAATTCCCCGTTCTCGTACACCGCCGAAAAAGTAGCTGGTAAAACCGTTGTGCTAACTACCACCAATGGTACCCATGCATTGCATTTATCGCGCAAAGCAAGGAAGATCGTAATAGGTTCTTTTCTGAATATTACCTCGCTATGCACCTGGTTAAGGGCACAACAGGGTAATATATTGCTGGTTTGTGCCGGCTGGCAAAATAACTTTAACCTGGAAGACACCCTTTTTGCCGGTGCTGTAATAGAGCAGTTAAAAAACAACGGCTTTATCTTGGATGACCCCGCCATCGCCGCCAACGACCTGTTCCAGATCGGTAAAAACGATATCAGCCATTACCTCAGCAAAACATCTCACGGGGAACGCCTCAGAAAACTTGGTATCGAGAAAGATATCGAATTTTGCCTGCAGATTGATCTGACCACTGCTATCCCGGTATTGGATGGCGAGAAGTTGGTTAAGCTTGTTTAGCTATCCTACGCCCACGCCACCGCTTTACAAATACAATTATTAAAGCGATTACAAGCAGCAAATACCAGTTGGATAATAAGCCGAAGAACAAGTTTTGTAACGACTCCCATCCGCTTATCAACGCGCTTTTAAGTTTATAACCAAAGCCATTGCCGGCGGCAACCTGTTCTGGTTGCTTGGTATAAAAAGTGATATTTAACGAGCTGTAGGCCACCTGTTTGCTCATGTAGTTCAGCTGGCTTTGGGTAGATTCTATATCACTGCGGATCTCGGTTAGTTTCTCTTCAATATCCAGCAGATCGCGCATTTTGCCTGCACGGTTTAGCAGGTTCAAGTACCGTTTTTCGAGCTGCAGCTTATTCTCTAAGCGTGCTTTAGTATCTATAAATTGCGAGGTAACATCTTTTATGCGGATATTTCGGCTATCTATCTTGGTGGCTGTAGAGGAAACCGTCCCCAAAAAGGTATCAAAGTTTTTGGCAGGAATTCGGATGATAATAGTGTACTCCTTACTGCCCAACACCCCATCTGTTGTTTCGCTGTCATCTTCAGCATAACCTTCTAAGTGTTTTAAAGAACTGATGATCTGTTCGCGGGTTTTGGCAACGTCGCTTGTTTCGAACCGGATATCACCCTCTTTGATGATCTTCTTTTCTGTATCAGCAACATTCTTTTTTTTAACGAGGGACGCATCCACACCGCCTGCTGATTTGTCTGCCATTATTTGATTGCCCACCGGCTCGGCAACTTCCACTTCTCTTATTGCAGGAGGAGCATAAGCTTTAGCCAGTATTTCTTCATCCGCCTTTATAGCCGGTGGGGGCATTATCAGCTCCGTTGATACCGATTTTTCTTTGGGTGAAGAATTTTTGCATGCTGTAAATGCCAGCATTAAGGCAAACAGAATAAATAGATACTTTTCCATAATAAGGCTGCTTTAATTTATTGTATAAACGAAGATAGCCAAATTATATTTTATAATTACAGAAATAAACAAATTATATTTTGTTATAATGTGTTTACTTGAAATTAAGTATCAAATATTGCTATTTAAGTTTGTCATTATTCTTATGCCTGTCGGCGTCGCGGATGCTTTTCTTTTGCATGTTTTTTTCCAGAGCGGCGGTCAGGTCAATACCGGTTTGGTTGGCCAGGCAAATGAGTACAAACAGCACATCGGCCATTTCATCTGCGAGGTTTACCTCCGTGTCCGATTTTTTAAACGATTGCTCGCCATACTGCCTTGCCATTATACGTGCCACCTCACCAACCTCCTCCATTAAAATAGCGGTATTGGTTAGCTCGTTAAAATATCGTATACCAGTTGTTTTTATCCAGTTATCTACAAGATGCTGTGCTTCCTTAATTTCCATAAGGCAATATTACAATAATTTACTACTCGGTTAATGCATCACTTTGCGGGTTAACTCACCCCGACTTTGCTTCGCTCGTCGACCCTCTCTTCGCTACGCGGAAAGAGGGTGAAAAATTTTTAACTCCCCTCTTTGCGAAGCAGAGAGGGGAGTTAACTTGATAATATAACTTCCCGCCTTTACTTTGCATGCGGGTTAGAGCCTCGCCTAAACGGCAAAGCCCTCATGAAATAATCCTCTCCAAAGGAAAGGACTTTACTTTAACAGCCCCCTCTCCTTTGGAGAGGGCCGGGGTGGAGCTTCACCAAATAAAACCAAAGTCCTTATCTTTGTAACCTATGACGATGAGTGCGGGCACCCCCTTTCAATTTTTAGATCAGGATCTTTTACTGTTACCACAAAAGGCTATTTACTGGCAGCAGGAAAAAGCTTTAATAGCGGCTGATGTACATTTTGGCAAGGTAGGGCATTTCCGTAAGGCAGGTATCGCTATCCCCCGCAATATGGAACAGGATGACCTGGCCATGCTATCCGACCTTATTTATGAGCACAAACCCGAAAAACTGATCTTCCTGGGCGACCTTTTTCATAGCGATATGAACAATGATTGGGATTGGTTTGTGCTTTGGCGCAGTCAGTTCCCCAGGCTGCAAATCATCCTGATAAAAGGCAACCATGATATCATCAGCGATAAACATTATACCGATCTGGGGATCATCCTGCATCAAAAATTAGCCGTTGGTCCTTTCCTGATGCTGCATCATCCACTGGCCGATCCGGAGGAGAAGGATGAGGACGGTTACGTTTTATGCGGACATATCCACCCGGGTATTAATTTGGTTGGCAGGGGCAGGCAAAGTGTTACACTGCCCTGTTTCGCATTTGGTAAAAACCAGGCCATATTGCCCTCATTCGGTAAATTTACGGGTAGGGTTGCCATCCTAAGCCGCAAGGCCGATAGGGTGTTTGGGGTGTTAAAAGATAAGGTGATCGCTATTAGTTAATATCTTTTTTCGCATTAACCTATTGTTTTTCTATTAGTTATTCGTAAATTCAGTCACCAAACAAACCCAACTGATATGAAAAGCGTTAAACACATCCTTGCCCGCAAGGGGAGCAATGTTATTGCTGTACCTGCCCAAACTACTGTTTTAAACGTATTGAAGCTGATGTCTGAAAAAAACATCGGATCGGTTGTGGTGACCGAGAACGGTAAATACATTGGCCTTGCAACAGAACGGGACTATGCCCGTAAGATCATATTGATGGGTAAACACTCGGATGAGACCGTTGTAAGCGAGATCATGAGTAATGATTTTCCTAAGATCACCCCCGAATCGTCAATTGATACCTGTATGGTGGTAATGAGCGAAAACAATATCCGTTATTTACCGGTATTTGATGCCGCCGATGAATTATGCGGAATAGTATCTATTAACGATGTGATCTACGAAACCATCCACTCACAAAAGGAAACCATAGAGCAGTTGCACAGTTATATTCAATCTACGTAAATATTATTAACTTTGAACTATGACGACAAGAAGCATCGAAGAACAAATAGCGGTTATTAGGGACACCGCAACTAAAGCGACTTCTTCAAAAGAGGCAGCAGCAGCATTCTTGATAAGGGCAGGTATAAATGATGCTTCAACAAAAACAGACTCTGCTCATAAAGCAAATTCTAATAAAAACACTTCGTCTTCCGGTAGGTTTACAAAATAGCTGAATAATGCCGGGATTTCAAACAGGCTATGTAATTGGCTTTCATAGTTGTGACAAAGAAGTTGGTTTGCGCTTGTTAAATGGCACGGATGAATTGCTGCCAAGTGATAACCCATGGGATTGGTTAGGGCCGGGAAGTTATTTCTGGGAACAGGATGCAGAACGAGCATTACAATATGCTACTGAAACAGCAGCAGTAAACAAAAAAATAAAATTGCGGCTAAAATCCCATTTGTTATTGGGGCAATAATTGAACTTGGCAACTGTCTTGATCTCGTTGAAACCGTCTCGCTTGAAATATTAAAGGAATCTTATAATAAACTCAAAGAAATTAAAGACATTCTGGAAGAAAAAATGCCTGTTAATAAGGGTAACAATCGCGCATTAGACTGTTCAGTAATAAAATATATTCATCAGGCCAATGCCGATGCAGGCAAACAATCATTAGATACAATACGCTGTGCATATCCCGAGGGTGAAGAAATATATCCGGGTGCTACAATATCTTCCCGTTTACATATTCAGATATGTGTTTGCAACCCCGATTCTATTAAAGGTTATTTTCTGCCAAAGCCTTTGAGTAAATATAACCCACACCTATAATCTAATTACCCTTTAAAACCATTCCCGCTTTAAAAAGTTAATACCTCACAGGATGAAACATTCCTGCAGATTATTAACATGCAGAATACCACTAAAGAACAAGCCACACCCATAATGATAGGTGCCGAGGTTTTTATTGAACCCGGCCAGACGCCTAAAGAGATAGATCTCTGGTTTCGCAGATTGCAGGAGGCCGGCATGACCGTTACACGCATCCGCCTGTTTGAAACCTACATGCGTAAACCTGATGGCAAGTGGGATTATACCCTGTTTGATGCCGCCTACAAAGCCGCAGATAAATATGGTATCAAAGTTTATGGCAACCTGTTCCCAGCCACGGCTTTTACCGATCTGGGCGGCTTAAAATTCCCCAAGGACGAAGACCATTTAGGCACTATAGCGCGATATGTAGAAAGTGTTGTTCCCCATTTTAAACAATTTGATTCCTGCTATGGCTGGGTGCCGGTAAACGAGCCGGGCGTTGGCCATTTTCCGCAAGAGCAATTTGCTACTGATAAATACCGCGAGTGGAAAGCCGCCCAGGCCTACTCTGAATATAACAGCGGAGGTTATGACCATTTTGATTTTGCCGATGAACGCTTCCACTTATATTATAATACCTGGTTCCTGAAATGGCTTACAGACGAGATCCATAAATACGATCCGGATAGTATCATCCATGTAAATAACCACGCCATATTTAAAAATGTAGCCGAGTATAACTTTACCGACTGGCGCGACTTCCTGACCAGCCTTGGCGGGTCTGCACATGCCAGCTGGCATTTTAGCTATTTTAATCGGGAGCAGTATGCTTTGGCGGTTTCGGCTAATTGCGAGATCATCCGCTCGGGTGCGGGAGAGATCCCATGGTTTATGACCGAACTGCAGGGGGGCAATAATACCTATAGCGGCTTTTTATCGCTTTGCCCAACTAAACAAGAAATTACGCAATGGCTTTGGATAGCTATTGGCACGGAAAGTAAAGGCGCGATATTCTGGTGCTTAAATCCCCGCTCATCGGGTATCGAAGCTGGCGAATGGGCCATGCTTAATTATCATAATGAACCATCAGACAGGTTGCAGGCAGCTATAGAAGTTATTGATTCGGTTAATGAACACATTAGTTTTTTTGAGGGGGCTAAAGTGGTAGCATCCGGCATAAATATATTGTACACCCGCGAATCGTTATGGGTTGAAAAGAAGTTGCAAACCGGCGGCAAAAGCTACGAGGGGCGCGACGAGGGTGGAGTAATGAGATCGGCGCTGGCCTATTTTGAAGCATTAAGTGAAGCTGGTGTACAAGCCAATTTAAAAGAGATAAGTGAGTTTGATTTCTCAAAACCCAGCTATGCCGGCTGTGCCGTTATTTTAGCGCACCAAATAGCTATACCCTCAAAATATTGGCCTTTGCTGGAAGCCTTTGTAACAAAGGGGGGCAAGTTGATAGCCGATGGACTAACCGGTTATTATGACGAAAACGCGGTAGGCACAATGCGACTTGGTTTCCCGCTGCGCGATTTGTTGGGGGCCGATGTGCTCGAATACAAAGCTATTGATGATATGGAGGAAATGGTTGTTGATGGCATAGCCTTGCCTGCTTATCAATGGCGGGGCAACTTAAAGGCCACTACAGCTACGGCGCTCTCCTATCGGAACGATGATATAACATCTACCAGGAATGAGTTTGGGAAAGGTGAGGTATATTGGCTGCCATCGCTTGTGGGTTTGGGCAGCAGGATACTGAACACCTATGATCATCTTAACCTATTTTTAGCCAAAGCTCTCGACTATTCTACATTAAACCTGCCCTTTGTTTTTGAAGAACCACAAAAGGGTGTGCTGATGAAGCTAATGGGTAACCATAAAGAAATTGTGACTATTATTATTAATAAAGCAGTTGTAAGGAGAGAGTTAAAACTGATCCTAAAAGACCCATCACTGCAACCTATGGTGCTTTTTGCCAATAATGGTGGCAAGGTAGGTAGAAACCATATTAGTATTGATGCCGAAGAAATACTGGTTATAAAATGGGTGTAATGGCTTAATTTTTTAATTTAGCCTTCATGTCGCTACGCATTTAATGAGAAAAACACTCCCGCTTATAATATTTATTACACTTACGGGTACGATGTATGCATTGGGCCAGTCGGCTAAGGCTATTATACCACTTGGAGGCAATGCATGGGTTACCGGTAAAGCCACTATTACCGATGATGGCTTAACTAACTGGGAGAACCCGCAGGATGCAATATCCATATATTTTAGGGTTGATAAAGCGGCAGAATTGACATTTGCATTAAGAGTACGAGTTCCCGAAGGGAAAAGCAAGATCAGCGTTACTATTGGCAAACACACTTTTTCAAAGCAAGTAGCTAACACAGGCTTTGACACTCTTAGTATTGGCAAGGTAATGCTGCAACCTGGCTATATAAAAGTTGATTTGAAGGGGATAAGCAGGTCAGGAAACGTTTATGCCGACGTAACAGACCTGATAGTTGAAGGTGTTCAATCTGCAAATGAACTTACTTATGTAAGAACCGGATCTTCCTTTCATTTTGGGCGGCGGGGGCCTTCGGTTCATTTACGCTATAACATCCCGCAGGAAATAAAAAAGGATGTTAAATGGTTTTATAACGAAATTACCGTCCCTCAAAAAATGGACGTGATAGGTTCTTATTTTATGGCCGATGGTTTTAGCGGAGGATATTTTGGCATGCAGGTAAATTCTGATACTGAGCGCCGGGTGCTGTTTTCGGTATGGAGCCCGTTTAATACCGATGATCCTAAAAGCATCCCGGATAGCCTGCGTATAAAATTGTTGACTAAAGGCGATAAGGTACACGGCGGCGAGTTTGGGGACGAGGGATCGGGCGGGCAAAGTTATTTGCTATACCCATGGCAGGCGGGTAAAACCTACGCGTTTTTATTAGAAGCCGCCCCGGATAAACTATATAATTCAACAACATATACCGCATGGTTTAAAGAAACAGGAACTGATAAATGGTTGTTAATTGCCAGTTTTAGCAGGCCGCAAACGTTCGGCTATCTAACCGATCTGTATTCTTTTGTAGAAAACTTTGAACCTGATAATGGCGATAAAATACGGATGGCTTATTACACCAATCAGTGGCTGGGCGATAGCGCCGGGAAATGGCACGCCGTAACAGGGGCCAAATACACAGGCGATGAAACCGCCCGGAAAAATTACCGTAAAGATTATTCGGGGGGATTAAAGGATGGGCGGCTTTACCTTAGAAATGGCGGTTTCTTTGATGACCTAACACCGCTAAACCAAAAACTTGAATACAGAACAAGTTTACCCCCGCCTATGATCGACTTTAATCAATTACCCCGGTAATTTATCCCCTTTAATTTCCTGTTCGTGCCCTTCGGTTTGTGGCTGTATGTTGGTATCAAACGCGTAATTGCTTACCGGGTATGGCATAATAAAGGTTTTTTGCACCCTTGTCGATTTGATAAAATACGGTATCCAGATAGCCGCTACAATCATTGAACGCATTACATCCCTGCTGTCGTCAGTGTCAAGTTTAACCCCGGCTGCCTGTAATAAAGCATAATCCATAAAATGGAACACCACGTGATAAGCATATAACCCTATCACTAATTTTGGGAATATATCGCGTCGTTTTATCAGCAGAAAAAAGCAAAAAGACGTATAACACAATGAAAAAATATTACCAAAAACTTCAAACGTAAAAGCGGCCTTATAAAACGCTTTTGATGCCCCCGGCAAAGCCAGGTTCCATTTGCTTAGGTCAAATGAACCATTATTTATAATGATAGCAAAAATAGCCAGTGGTGTTATAGCTAAGCCCAATGCAATTAAAATAAGCCAGCCACCAATAGGCATCTGGTAGCGCCAGTGTACAAACTGCAGGCTTTTGGTTTCGGTCTTATAAATCCTTATCGCTTGTATTATCAGGCCGACGGCAAATATCATAACAGCCAAAAACATCCAGTAATTAAAGTGGTAGGGCACTTTAGAAACATCCGGCGTGAAGGTGAAGCTATAGGATAGTTCGTTATCTGAAACTTTCTTCGCATCCTCACGTGTTTCGTCCAGCTTATCTACGGGAATAAAATCTTTTAAATAGGCAAGCTGATAGTTTAAAGATAGAGTGTCATTTTCTGCCGATGATTGCGATTTAAAAATATAGGCATCGCGTTTTATTTCATTATGCCCCTCTTCAATATTCCATCCGTTGGGCATTACTACCTGTATGGTGTAATTAATATTCAAAGGAAATGATAGCGCTACCGGGCTTACAGCTTTATTAGGAATAACGGGTAGCAGGTCGTTAATATAGTTTGCATAAAACCCGGCTTCAAAACGCCCGGTTTCTTTGCCTTTTTTTAACAGATCGCTTATTAAATAATGCTCAATAGTAGTAACCGTATTATTTTCCTCATCGTCAATAACTGTAACAGAATCAGTCTGTTCAATTTTTGGGTATACTTTGGTATAATAATTAAGGTAGCTTTTTTCTGTTTCACTCATACTTGATGATGCAAGCTTGTCCCTAATTTTGTCAGCCTCGTTTAAAGTATATACCGTGGTTACAATAAACGGTACTTTGGCTTTTTCATCAGTTATGGTATACCTTTCCTGCAAATCTATCTTCCCTGTTTTAACCGGTGTTATGGTAGTCAGCCCGTTATTACCCGGTTTTAGCACAAGGCCTTTTCCATATTCAGGAAAGTAAATGTTAGTACCTGTGCCTCGTTGATATGAAATGGTAGCGTCTACCCAAACCTGTTTGTTGTTTATGGTAGCCACAACAACAGCATGGTTAAATGCATTGGGGGTTGGTATAAATTTATCAATACCGGCGTCAATCCCCGAGTTTACCAGCACCATTTCAGCCTCTATGCCACCAGCCCTTAAAACAGATGCCAGCAGTAACGATTTATCCTTACAATCGCCATAGCGCTGGTTAAATACCTTTTCGGGGCTATTTGCCCTGTGCGAGTATTCGCCCATTTCTATACCCATGTATCTTACTTCATCCTGCACCATTTTAACGGCCGCCCTAAAGTATCTTTCCTTATTGCCTTTCGTTGCCGCTTTTAGCCCGGCAATTTGCACCGCGAGCTTTCCATTAGTTACGGGTATAACCGGGTTAACGCTTAAGGCCCAATCGGTAACTTCTTTCCAGCTGCTGTAATCACTTACCTGTATATACGCGTAATTATTGTACCAGCCGGGTTGGTTATCAAAATATTCCACCGGTAATACCTGGTAAGCACTCCACTCGTAATTGGTAAGGCCATCCTTTTTTGAAACGGATGCCTGTGGTGTTTTATTAAACGATTTAAAATTTAGCTTGCGCGATGGCGATACCAAAATGGATTTGTACACATGTGCAAATGGCACCGATGACTGGAAATACAGGTCCTGTGAAAATTTGTTATTAAATATGGGGTTCCGGCCGGTTATGGTGTAGGAGTACTCTATCCTGTCGCCTTTACGTATATCGTCTAAAATACAATAGGCAGAATAGCTGCCCTGGTAAATAAACCTTGATAGTTCTTTTTCATCGGCAAGAATTTTAAATGACCTGGCTGATAAACGTTTTTCTGGCTTGTTGTTGCGCCAAACGGTTATGTCATGAACATCAAGCCTTTCAAAAGATGGGTCGAACCCAATATTTATTGATGATCCGTTCTGGATGCCCGCTTCTGAAACAATTTCTTTAATGATGTGCGTATAGTCAGCCTGCTTTTCAACATGTAACTGCTCTTCAAACAGCTGATAAAAATATCCATTGGTAATATTTCTTGAGGATACTTTTTTATCGTATGCTTTATAAGTATTAAGCCAAACGGGTTTAGGAGATAGATGAACAACAGGAGCCCCCGCATACCCGAAATTTGGAAGAGCAGCTTGCAGCAGTACAATAAATAAGGTTAGCAGCGTGATAAGGCCTTTTTGCATAAGGCTATGAAAATAAAAAAATCAAAGCATATTTTACTTTGATTTTTTTAACATTATTAATGTTGCATTTAAGTTAAAAGCTTGCTTATTAACTACTTTTTCTTCTTCGCCAGGGCCCGATCTTCATCCTCTACTATCCTGAATGCTACAATTTTAGCAACTATACCAAGAGGGATAGGCTCATTATACGGAAACTGAACAGAACCCTTTGCCCCTTTATAAGCTGCTAGCTCCATTTTAAAATGCGCTATGGCAGCCGCACCAGGATAAAAGCCAAGATGATTTTTTGCAGCACCAAAATAAACCAGGTTACCATGCTGTTTATAGGCAGGCATCCCATAGCTTATAATTTCCTGGGTATGCGGGGCAGCGTTTTTTATAGCATCCCGCATTTGCTGCAGCTTTTGTTGTACATCGGCAGGAAAACCGCCAATATATTCGTCAACATCTTTTGGTTTGTTCATGGTTTTGCTATTTAAATGTAGCAATTATCCTTTTTTACTCATATCCATAAACAGCGCGTTCCAGCGGTGGCCATCAAGGTCGGCAAAAGCGCAGCCGTACATCCAACCCTGTATTTCGGCAGGCGGTGCAAAAAGATTACCCCCGGCAGCTGTTACTTTTTTGGCAACCTCGTCTACCTCCTCGCGGCTTTCGGCGCCAAAGCTAAACAGCACTTCGGTAGTTTTTGAAGTATCTGCCAAACCATTTTGGGCAAACTGCTTAAATATATCTTCCTGAAAAAGCATCACGATGGTGTTTTTCTCACTCACCGATATAGCCACAGAGGTATCCGTAGCGCCATCTTTAATGCCAAACCCTATACTCGAAAAAAACTCTTTTGAGCGGTTAATATCCTTAACCGGTAGGTTCATCCATAATTCCGTTGTCATGTTTGGTGGTTTTAATTGTTAATATTATACAACCAAAGGTAAGGCCGCAATGTTACATTCAAGGGGTATTAATGCGACCATTTAACGGGTAAATACGGACATGGCATTTAATTCTTATACAAATAAAAACGTGCGGAATCCCCCCTTTGTATGGCATTTAATGCTGCGGATCTTTCATCAAATTCGGCAAGCTCTCCAGGGGTAAATGCCTCTTCAACCGGGTAGGTTTGATGTGTGTCAGGATGTGTTAAAGGGATGCCTTTTTTGTAAAGCTCGCTACCCCAAAACTGAAATGCGGTTGAATCAAAGATTGTTTTGCCAATGGTGAACCCCGTCTTTTCCGCTAAAATTTGTACGCTTTTTAAAGTATGTAATACAAAGTGCCTTGGTGCATCAAGCTGAACCCAGTTTTCTTTATAAATATCCCACACCTCGCCTAAAATAGGGATACATACCAAAAATATGCCCCCTTTTTTTAGTAGCCTGTGGCATTCCTTCAACTCCTTAATCTGCTCGTCCATGTGCTCTAAAACATGGTGGGTTATTAATACATCATACGAATTTGAAGGGAGTTCTGAAAGGTCTTTTTTTAGAACCCTAACACCATAACCATGATCTATCTCCTTGCTTATAAACTTGTCTACGCCGGTAACATGTTCAAACCCCTGGTTAAATAATAAACAGATAAGCTGGCCTTTGCCGCACCCAATATCAAGTATTTTTGCACTGGGCATGGTGTTAATAGGTTTTAGATACTCCAGGGTTTTATTGGCCGATGTTCTATATTTCTTCCTCATCCTGATGCTGCCCACTAAACGCTTAAAAAAGGGGAGTCTTTTTAACGGCGTTATAATCTGATTAAATGACATATAATATGGTGGATAGTGTTTGTCAATATCAGCAGGCACTTCCAAGATCTGGATGCTACCACAATTCGGGCATTCGCCATAAGCGAATTCCTCGCGGGTGCCAAACATCATTTCTTTAAAAGTGTACTTTGATTCTAAATAGGTGCCACATACCCTGCAGTTTATTTCTGTCATATTATCTCATTAGCCTAAAGCTCAAAGTTAATATAATTAAAAAATTTACCATCGTTCATGACCGGTAGCCACATCAAAAGCCGGATGGATGTTTTAATACTGCGCATTTGCTATTTTAAATTATAATATTTAGTATTGTGTAGTAATGACACAATAACTCAGAACTGTCAGTGCTATAACCAATTATACCATACAGGCTGCAACGCCTTTATGGGGAACCGCTCTAAAGCTGAAAAGTATTTTATGAAAAAAAACTACCTATTGCTGCTGGCATTGCTGCCATGCGTTGTATCCGCACAAACCAAATGGACCGAAACCAAGGCCGGCAACATTGCTTTTGTAACCAATAAGGGCGGCCGAAGCCTTGGCTATTCAACCAGATCGGGGGTTAAAGTATTAACTGTTGATGGCTTAGCTTTTAAAGACCTGAACAAAAACGGCAAACTTGACAAGTACGAAGATTGGCGCTTGCCTGTTGATGTACGCGCAAAAGACCTTGCCTCGAAAATGAGCGTTGAGCAAATTGCGGGCCTAATGCTTTACAGTCGCCACCAAATGATCCCTTCTATCCCGGTTGGGCCATTTGCGGGGACTTACGGTGGCAAGCCATTTACCGAGAGTGGGGCAAATCCCTTTGACCTGTCTGACCAGCAAAAGCAATTTTTAGAAAAGGATAACGTGCGCCACGTGCTTATCACATCGGTACAAAGCCCCGAGGTTGCCGCTAAGTGGAACAATACAGCGCAAGCCTTTGTAGAGGGTATTGGCCTGGGTATCCCGGCAAACAATAGTTCGGATCCACGGCATGGTACATTGGCTACTGCCGAGTTTAATGCGGGTGCGGGAGGTACTATTTCTATGTGGCCAGGCTCATTGGGTATGGCGGCAACATTCGATCCATCAGTTACCCAGAACTTTGGGCATATAGCCGCGCTGGAATACCGGGCGTTGGGCATTGCTACAGCTTTATCCCCGCAAGTTGATATCGCCACAGACCCACGCTGGAACCGTGTAAGCGGAACCTTTGGTGAAGACCCACAACTGGCCGCAGATATGGCCCGCGCTTATATAGATGGTTTCCAAACATCAACCGGTACAAAAGAGCTGGCTAATGGCTGGGGATATAATAGCGTTAACGCCATGGTGAAACACTGGCCGGGTGGCGGCGCTGGCGAAGGTGGCCGCGATGCGCATTATGGTTTTGGTAAATATGCTGTGTATCCGGGCAATAATTTTAACGAAGCACTAATACCCTTTACGCAAGGCGCGTTTAAGCTTGCCGGTAAAACGGGTATGGCTGCCGCGGTGATGCCATATTATACTATTTCATTTAACCAGGACACCAAAAACCACGAGAATGTGGCCAACAACTATAATAAATATATTATTACCGATCTGCTGCGCAACAAGTATCACTACGATGGCGTGGTATGTACCGATTGGCTGGTTACCGGCGATGAAACCGTTATCAATAGCTTCCTGTCGGGGAAATCATGGGGAATGGAAAAAGCAACTATTGCCCAGCGCCATTACAAAATTTTAATGGCCGGGGTTGACCAGTTTGGCGGTAATAATGATGCTGCACCTGTTTTGGAAGCTTACCAAATGGGGATTAAAGAACATGGCGAACCTTTTATGCGGGCAAGGTTTGAGCAATCTGCCGTGCGTTTGTTGAGAGGTGTTTTCCGTACGGGGTTATTTGAGAACCCATACCTTGACCCTGAAGTAACTAAAAAAACTGTGGGTAATGCCGATTTTATGGCTGCAGGCTACCAGGCACAGCTAAAATCAATTGTAATGCTTAAGAACAAGGCAAACATATTGCCATTGCAAACAGGCAAAACGGTTTACGTTCCTAAAAAATTCACTCCGGCAGGTAAGAATTTCCTGGGGATGCCAACTCCCGAAAAACTGGAATACCCGGTAAATATGGAAACGGTTAAGAAATATTTTAAGGTAACTGAAAATCCTGACGAAGCCGATTATGCATTGGTGTTTATTGACAGCCCCATTGGGCACGGTGGTTACGATGCCGATGATGTTAAAAACGGCGGGAACGGCTATTTACCGATATCATTGCAGTATAGTAAGTATACCGCCGAAACCGCCCGCGAAACCAGTCTTGCCGGTGGCGACCCTTTAGAAAATTTCACTAACCGTAGCTATAAAAACAAATCAGAAACATCAACCAATGTTACCGATTTGGCTATGGTGACCGATACTTACGCAAAAATGAAGGGCAAACCAGTTATTGTTTCGGTTAACATTAACAATCCTATGGTTTTTGGTGAATTGGAAAAACAGGCTAATGCGATAATTGCCGATTTTGGCGTACAAGGGCAAGCAAGTTTGGATATCCTTACAGGTAAAGCAGAACCATCTGCCTTATTGCCGCTGCAAATGCCGCTGGATATGAAGATAGTAGAAGCCCAATATGAAGATGTACCACACGATATGAAATGTTACACCGATTCTGAAGGTCACATCTATGATTTTGGCTACGGATTGAATTGGAAAGGTGTTATAAAAGATGCCCGCACAGCAAAGTATGGTAAAGCAACAGCAAAACCGTAAATTGCTTTTAATTATAGAATTAACCACAGAGGTCACTGAGGTTGCATAGAGTAAACCGAGAAAGACAACTAAAAATCTTAGTGCTCTCTGTGTTTTTATCTTTGTGTCCTCTGTGGTAAAAATTTGAATTATGAAACGAATCCTTACTTTATCACTCATCCTGCTAATCACTTTAAGTTCCAACGCGCAAACCGCTTTTAATGTAGTACAAACCGATGCCGGTAAAATATCAGGAACACTGAACAGCGATAACAGCGTTTATGCATTTAAGGGCATCCCATTCGCTGCACCGCCCATTGGCGAGCTGCGCTGGAAAGCACCACAGCCGGTAACCCCATGGGATGGTGTTAAAGAATGTGCCGAATTTTCTAAGAGCCCTATCCAAGGTAAACCAAACGAATTTGGTGTTTACACCCGCGAATTTTTAATAAAAGACGAACCGCTAAGCGAAGATTGCCTGTACCTGAATGTATGGACAGGAGCAAAAACACCCGCCGAAAAAAGACCTGTTATGGTATGGATCTATGGTGGTGGCTTTGTAAGCGGCGGAACCAATGTACCCATATACGATGGCGAAGCTTTGGCTAAAAAGGGTGTAATATTAGTGAGTATCCCGTACCGTGTTGGCATCCTGGGTTTTCTTGCCCATCCGGAACTAACAAAAGAGTCGCCTGATCATGCATCTGGCAACTATGGTTTAATGGATATGCTGGCGGCACTAAAATGGATACGGAAAAATATTGCTGCCTTTGGCGGCGACCCCAATAATGTAACTATCGCGGGGCAATCGGCAGGCTCAATGGCTGTAAATTGTTTGGTGGCATCGCCGTTAGGGAAAGGTTTATTTAATAAAGCTATTGCCGAAAGCGGCGCCAGCTTTATAGCGGGGCCGTTTGGCGGTACTACCCTAAAACGGGCAGAAGAGTCGGGCGTTAGATCTGCCGAAAAACTCGGCGCAGCATCATTGGCTGATCTTAGAAAACTGCCTGCCGAAGCATTACTGAAGCAATTTGGCGGCGGCCCTATTATTGATGGTTATGTATTGCCTGAAAATATTGCCGCTACTTTTGCAACGGGTAAAGAGAACCAGGTGCCTGTACTCACCGGCTGGAATGCAGATGATGCTTTTATTGGCCGATTAAAAAACGCGGCAGATTATCAGGCTGATGCGAAACAAAAATATGGCGCCCGCGCGGTGGTGTTTTTAAAACTTTACCCCGGTTCGACGGATGCAGAGGCCGAACGTTCACAGATCAATATCAATCGCGACCAAACCTTTGGCATACAAAATTACACATGGGCAAAGGTGCAAAGCGCAAAAAACAAGGCAAAAATTTACGTGTACCGTTTTACCCGCAGGCTACCCGCTATGGCAGATTTTGTAAAATACGGCGCGTTCCACACCGGCGAGGTGGCCTATGTATTTAATAATCTTAAGTTTCTGAACCGCTCGTTTGAACCTGTCGACAATCAATTGGCCGAGGCAATATCATCGTACTGGGTAAACTTTGCTAAAGCGGGGAATCCTAACGGCGACGGTTTACCCACATGGCCGGCTTTTAACAATGCTACCAGCCAGGTAATGTATTTGGGCGAAAAACCTATGGCTAAAACGTTGGCTGATAAAGCCGCGCTGGAATTTATGGTAAAGGAGCTGAGTAAATAATCAATCACGATAGTGACGAAACAAAAAAGGGGATAGCTTTAACTATCCCCTTTTTTGTTGAATTATGTGTTATTTATGCAAACCTTGCTTCTTTTCTTAAAGCGGTAGGTTCTACGTGAAGGTAATCGGCAAAAAGTTCTTTTACTTTTTCGGCTACCTCGGTACGGTTAACGGTTGATGCATTGCGGCGGCAGCTTAGATAATGCTCGCGGGCAATTTTCTCGGCCAAGTCGCCAAGGGTTTTTACCTTTAGCTCTTTACCAAATTTACCTGCAAGTATTAATCCTGTTATGGCAATAACAGCCAGTATAAGGCCAGCTATGTTATTAAAAAATGATAATGCTATCGCGGCCAGCAGCAAGCCGGCAAAGCCATAAACTATCCATCTCTTTGGCTGCAGCAGGTTAACGTGTAAGCCCATTTCGGCTTCCATATCTGCTACAACTTCAATGCGGTTATCGCGCGGGAAAAGCTCGCAAAGTTTTGTTTGTGGCTTAAGGTCGCATTTTTCAATAGGTTTTTTAGCATTAATTGCATTACGCAATTTGTAGAAAGCCTGTTGAGTTGTGCAACTGTCACTTTGTACCTGTTTAACCTTTTCAACCACAAGATCGCATAATGCGCCAAAGGTTTTAATATGTTTAAGGTCCTGGTCTGTGAATCTGATATTGAACGATCTTTCGATCTTTAGTAAAACATCACCTACATCCTCCGGGTCGATAGTGCTCAAATTAACGACCGGCGTATTATTTTTTAAATTAACTTTCAATACTATAGTACTAAATTAAACCATATAGTCACCGTAAACCTCAAGGCGACTAACCTTAAATTCAAAACTGATGCCAGTTTTAAATTACTTGCTTAAATACATTGATTTTTCTTTATACAGATGCCTGAAATACGGGTCTTCCAGATCAGGTATGAACCTGATGGCTTCGCCTGTTGATTTCATTTCGGGCCCAAGCTCCTTGTTTACTTCCGGGAACTTATCAAACGAAAATACAGGCTCTTTTATTGCATATCCTTTAAGCTTGCGCTCTATGGTAAAGTCTTTTAATTTGTTTACGCCAAGCATTACTTTGGCAGCTATGTTTATGTAAGGTACATCGTACGCTTTAGCTATAAAAGGTACAGTACGCGATGCACGCGGGTTAGCTTCTATCACATATACCCTATCATCTTTAACCGCGAATTGTATATTTAGCAGGCCGCGAACGTTTAGAGCACGGGCAATTTTTTCTGTGTATTCTTCCATCTGGCTTATCACGTTAGCTGATAGGTCAAACGGTGGCAATACTGCAAATGAATCGCCGGAGTGGATGCCTGCAGGCTCAATGTGTTCCATCAAACCAATAATGTGAACATCTTCCCCATCGTGGATAGAATCCGACTCAGTTTCGGCAGCGCGATCAAGGAAGTGGTCAATTAATACCCGATTCCCGGGTAAATTTTTCAACAGATTTACCACAGCTTTCTCCAGATCCTCATCGTTTATCACAATGCTCATGCCCTGGCCGCCAAGCACGTAGCTTGGGCGAACCAATACCGGATAGCCTACTTCGTGTGCAACTTCCAGCGCTTCTTCAGCACTTTCGGCAACACCATATTTAGGGTAAGGGATTCCAAGCTCTTTTAACAGGTCGCTGAAACGGCCGCGATCTTCAGCCACATCCATATCATTGAAAGATGTACCGATTATTTTGATGCCATGCTCATGTAACTTCTCGGCCATTTTAAGGGCTGTTTGGCCACCTAACTGAACAATTACACCTTCCGGTTTCTCCAGGTCGATGATCTCGCGTACATGCTCCCAAAAAACGGGCTCAAAGTATAGCTTATCGGCCATGTTAAAGTCGGTAGATACGGTTTCGGGGTTACAGTTGATCATGATAGCCTCATAGCCGGCTTCTTTAGCAGCAAGTAAGCCATGTACGCAGCTGTAATCAAACTCAATGCCCTGGCCAATACGGTTAGGGCCCGACCCCAATACAATTATTTTCTTTTTATCAGATACGATAGACTCGTTCTCGCCCTCGTAAGTAGAGTAGTAATATGGTGTTTTTGCCGCGAACTCTGCCGCGCAGGTATCCACCATTTTGTAAACACGGTTAATGTTCAACGCTTTACGGCGTTTGTAAACATCTTCCTCGGTTACGTTACCTAAAACATAAGCTATCTGGGTATCAGAAAAACCGCGTTGTTTTAGAGTGAAGAAGAAATCTTCGGGGATATTATTCAGCGAGTAGCGGCGCAGTTCTGTTTCTACGTTCACTACATCCTGTATCTGGTTCAGGAACCAACGGTCAATCTTAGTAACTTTTCTGATCGATTCAATTGGCACACCCAGGCTCATGGCATCATAGATGTGGAACAACCTGTCCCAGCTTGGATGCTCCAGGCTGTGCATTATCTCGTCAAGGTTGCGGCTTTGTCGGCCATCGGCACCAAGGCCGGCGCGGCCAATTTCCAGGCTCTGGCAGGCTTTCTGTAAAGCTTCGATAAAGCTGCGGCCAATACCCATCACCTCGCCTACCGATTTCATGGTTAAACCAAGCTCGCGGTTAGCGCCTTTAAATTTATCAAAGTTCCAGCGGGGGATCTTTACGATCACGTAATCCAACGTCGGTTCAAAATATGCCGAAGTAGTTTTGGTGATCTGATTTTCTATTTCATCAAGGTTATAACCGATAGCCAGCTTTGCAGCTATTTTAGCAATTGGGTAACCGGTTGCTTTTGATGCTAATGCTGATGAACGCGATACACGTGGGTTGATCTCGATAGCGATGATCTCTTCATTAGCAGGGTTTACCGAGAACTGTACGTTACAGCCCCCCGCGAAATTACCAATGGCACGCATCATTTTGATGGCCTGATTACGCATTTCCTGGTAACAGCGGTCGCTCAGTGTCATAGCAGGTGCCACGGTTATCGAGTCGCCGGTGTGGATACCCATTGGGTCGAAGTTTTCGATAGAACAAATAATGATAACGTTATCATTACTATCCCTCAAAAGCTCCAGCTCGTATTCCTTCCAGCCTAAAACTGCCTGCTCTACCAATACCTCGTGGGTTGGTGATGCTTGCAGGCCACGGCTTAAAGCAGCGTCAAAATCTTCTTTTTTATGTACAAAGCCTGCGCCTTTACCACCAAGGGTATAGCTTGGGCGTATAACCAGCGGGAAACCAATATCCTGTGCAGCTTCTTTACCTTCAAGGAATGAATTGGCAATTTTTGAAGTAGCCACGCCTACACCTATATCAACCATTAACTGGCGGAAGGCTTCGCGGTTCTCTGTTTTTTCGATGGCGGCTATATCAACACCGATGATTTTAACCCCATATTTTTTCCATAATCCCTGCTCGTCTGCCTCAATACAAAGGTTTAATGCAGTTTGGCCACCCATTGTGGGCAGTACGGCGTCAATTTTTTGTTCGATCAGTATTTTTTCAAGGCTTTCAACAGTAAGCGGCAACAGGTAAACATTGTCGCCAATAACCTTATCCGTCATAATGGTAGCAGGGTTGCTGTTGATGATGGATACGGTGATGCCTTCGTCTTTTAAGGAGAGGGCAGCTTGCGAACCTGCATAATCAAACTCACACGCCTGGCCAATAATGATAGGGCCTGAACCAATAATTAATACGGATTTGATGGAAGTATCTTTGGGCATAGGGCTTTTCTAAGTCAAAAAGTTAAAATTCAAAAGTTAAAAATGGGTAGTCCATTTAACATAAATCCTATGCGCTGAAAGGCGAAAAATCCCGACCTCAGCGTCGGGGTGCAAAGATAGCAATTTGCAGGGATATTAAAATTTTAATTTCAATATGGTTTAAAGCCCCGGCATTTAATAATTTGTTGGTACCTTATGTAGATACAGTTGAATTTTATTACACGGAAGCAGAAGCTCATTGATAATACTAACGTAAATTAGGGGGTATTATCGTTGAAGCTATCGTCGCTCCATGTTGGAGGTAAATAATTAAAGTTACCGGGAGGGGGGTGATAGGTGGCACCTATTTGTTTTTGCTGGGTTATAAGCATCACTAATTTGCCTCTTAAATCAATGGGCTCTGTTCTGGGGGTATATTTAAGATGCCATTTAAAGGGTGTATTCAGCCCAATAGAATTACCTGAATGTACTTTTTCAAATGCTTTATTTATACCAGCGTCGTTATAACTTTTAGTGGTATCCGGCCCTTCATCGTAAGTTGCGATATAGCCGGTTGAGGATACAGCTACCTGCCCCAGTATAATGTCCTTATTAAGCCTTATACGTTTTTTACCATTATACCTTTTAACTATAATTGTTAATTCTTGATTGGGATAGAAGTTCCCCATATAAAGGTAAATGTATTCTTTCCTCAAGTCAAAGCTAATTACACGCATAATCACTTTTACCTTTCTGCCGATATAAGAAGGTAAGTCTTTATACTGTATAGTATCTTGTGCGGCCGCTTTAAAGCTAACTATACTGCAAAATAGTATGATGATGAAAAGGGTTTTCATTAAGGTATTCACCATTTAATAATTAGATATTTTTTGATACGGTACTTAATTGTTCCCCTTTAATATTCTTTTTAATTAATCCCATTTTGGTCTTCAAAACTCTCTTTTTCAACAGCTATTCTTTCCAGCCAAAAGTCAATCCCATCTTTACCTGCACCCTCCGGATCTATACGTATAAATTCGGCCAGCTTTTCATGCATGGGTAGGCTGTCATTTTCCATAGCATAAGTAAGGCATTCCAGTAATTTGGTAAATGAAGAAAACAAAATTTCGCTTAAACCGTCAAGGTCTCCACCATATTCATGGTCATATAACCTGATGGGGTATTCATTATCTGTTTTGTCTTCCCGTGCATCAAAAACAAAAAAGCCTATATCATTATCATCAGTAGCAAAAGGATATAACTTTTGAGCGATCAGTTCTTCGGAAAGGTCATTGTCCAGATTATCAATAACTCGCTGTAAAGCCTGGGTAGGATAGGACGGAGGTAAGGAAATAATGGAACACCCTCCCCGGAGGAAAAAGTATTTTTTATGCCATTCTATAAAACTTTTGGGAAACTTAACATTAAATCTTTTTTCTACTTTGTTATAATCCTCATAAGATAATGTCCCCTCTACTGGTTTCCATTTATACCAGCCTTCACTATCAACATCTGAATTCATCATGTTCTGAGGTGTGTTTTCCACATACACAGCATCCGGCGATGTAAATGAAAAAAAAGCGTCAAAAAAACTATTTATTATATCTTTCATAATACCTTGTTAATTACTTTGAAAACTTCTTGTTGTTGATTTTTTATTTAGCACATCAATATCTTCTGTAAATGCACCAAGCTTTTGTACGCCCATATATTTTCCTTCGTCATCATCCCAAATATAATCGGCATACACATCATATGTAACAATGGCCCTTATCACTTTTCCTACACTGTTTTTATATGGTGTTAGTTTGGTGATCATATAATAATCGTTGGTAAGGGGTTGTTTGTATATTTTGCCAACTTCATTATTTGTCCCAAACCAGTTTACCCAGGCATCGGGATTGCCTGTTTGTATATCTGTTAAAAAAGAAAATACCTGGATAATGTTAATAAACGAGTTAAGTGTTCCCTTAATGTGTAGAATTTTACCTTTAGCTCTAAATTCATGTAAAATTTTAGTCCATTTTTGATGTACTTTTTCGGGTATTGCATAGGCCATGTATCCCTGTTCATCATGATGGTGACGTAATGGCAAATCTTTATAAGCCATATGAGTGGGGTTATATTTTATCCATTGCCCATCTGCACTAATTTCTTTAAATCGCTTAGTTACAATATAATTTCGATTTCTTTCACTAAACATTTCGGGTCTCTTTTTTATTAACTGTTCCCAAAAGTAGCCGGCGTTTCTTGGTGCACCTTTTACGGTACGGGTGATGGCCGGGGCAGGTGTCATATCAATAGGAGTGCCGTTTTTATAATACGATTCGGGGATAGGGTCGGTGTTTTCAAGTCCTTGCTGTTGAAGTTCATCCCCTATTATACCTAATTCGTCTTCGCTTGTAAACCATTCAGCGGGGTAATCGCTGCTGCTACCACCAATCGTTCCTCCGCCGTTAGGAAGAGGTGGGCTGTAGGTAATGGTTCCATCGCCAAAAGTTGCAGGTGGTCCGAAGATTATGGTTATGGCCGGGGTTGTCGGACTTGAGTCATTTAGGGTACTCCCTAAGTTGTAATTGTATCCTACTTGAAACGCGCCGCTGTTTGAATCTGGTGTAAAATAAGAGGAAATTACGTTTTTTAATGCATCTAAAACATAGGTATACTGCCCAGCATACTGGCTGCCATCACTACCATAAGCCAAGCCATTTACAGGATTACTTACGCTGTAGCCCAAACTTTTAACATATGCTAAAAACGCACCGAAATTTGCATTTGGAATAACAGCATTCGAATTATTTAGGCCGAAAGTAGGAGGCTTTGGCGGTGGTGGTGGTGTCGGTTGTGAATCGCAAGGGGTATCGCCAATGGGAGGTAAAAATCCGCCTCCTCCGCCAGGTACAGTGTTAACAATCAAATGCCTTCCAGGTATGGAGCTCGCCAGCGACGGCGGAAGCGATGGCGATTGGGGATTACAAGGGTTTGATGGAGGCGCACTGCCACCACCGTCGTCATCGTCTCCACCAGTACAAGTGGTATATAAATATTCGGATGAAACCAATTTGCCGTCTATATAAACCTCCCAAAACCAATCTATACATACCTGCGCTAATTGCACTCTTGGTTTGCCAGATGTTTGTACCTGTGAGGCCGGCAATACAACCTGCCCGTTCCTATAAGCATAACCGTTAACATATTTACCTTTTGGGGTAAAGTATAATACCAAGCCGCTAAAATCGGCATCGTGCTGTTGGTAGGTGTTGTTAGCCAACTTAGCCGGGTTATTTTTGATATAAGATGAGTCGGCAATTATCGTCATGATATAAGCCTCATAACCTTTCTCGCTTTTCAATAGCAAGAACGTGCTGCGGGTATAGCTCTTATCGTATGCATGGTTATTAACCTTCTTTTTTAATATCGAGCCAAACTTACTGTTTGGGTCAAGAGGCATTTCAATTACATCTTTGTTTAAACGGGTGTAATTTGAGGCATGCTGCCAGTCGGGCTTTACTTTCTGGCTGAGGTCGGTACTGGTACCATTTGTATGGAGCGATCGCCCATTACTGTTAGCAATATAGGTTCTTTCGTACCACGATTTTGCATCCACAAGCGTAGGGTCAATCAGCGGTGTAGCAGATTCTTTTTCGGTATGAATCTCTTTACGGCATCCATAAAGAATATTACACAGAGTAAAAAAGATAAATAAGCAAAGCTTAAAAAGCGTAGAGTTGCTTTTAGGATAAAGGTTTTTCATTGTGATAGGTAAATAGTATTCTTTAAAGATATTATTTACCTATCAAAAAAAGCAAATTTATTCCCGTGTTTTTAGTTAACGTAAAAATAATAGAGGGCAGGGTTAAGCGCAGAAATAGCAGTACTATTTTATTAATTTGTTATTTGCATCCGGGAATATCAAAATTGGCTCGTAATTGCGGGCTTCTTCGGTTTCCATGTAGGCATATGACATAATGATAACAACATCGCCAACCTGGGCAAGCCTTGCGGTTGCGCCGTTAAGGCATACGGTGCCACTACCTCGTTCGCCTTTTATAACGTAGGTTTCAAAGCGGGCGCCGTTGTTATTGTTAACAATCTGCACTTTCTCGTTCGGGATGATATTAGCCGCTTCAATAAGATCTTCATCAATGGTTATACTGCCAACATAGTTCAGTTCGGCCTGCGTAACCTTAACGCGATGAAGTTTTGATTTTAATACCTCAATAATCATGGTGCAAAGGTAGGAATTATTTTAGTCCATGGGCGATAGTCAATAGTCCATGGTTCGTAAAATATATAAGACATAAAAAAGACTTAGATTTCTATGGGCTATCGACTATTAGCCATCAACTATTTTATCAGCATATTATCTATCAGCCTTGTTTTGCCCACGCGGGCGGCAGTAAGTGCTACAATAGTTTTGCTGTTCTTATCAGCCGGTAATAGGGTTTCGCCGTCAACTATCTCAAAATATTCGGGCTGTACCCCATCTTCAGTTTTTAGCAGATCCATGGCTTGTTGCTGCAAATTTGGAATGTTATTGCTATCGAAATTTGCTTTAGCCCAGTTAAGGGTTTTTGATAAGATCAAAGCATGTTGCCTATCGGCCGGGCTTAGGTGGATATTACGGGAGCTCATGGCCAGGCCGTCCGGCTCGCGCTCAATTGGGCACATCACCATTTTAACGGGGATGCTGAGCAGCTCCACCATGCGGCTCACCACCATAAACTGCTGATAATCTTTTTGGCCCATGTAAAGGGTGTTGGGTTTAACAATATCCAGCAGTTTATACACCACCTGCGTTACGCCCTGGTAGTGCCCGGGCCTAAACTCACCTTCCAGTAAATGCTCCAGCGGGCCAATGTCTAAATGCCATTGCTCATTATTGTCATAAATTTCGCTCACTGCAGGGTTAAACAAAACATCGCAACCGGCTTGCTCTAATTTGGCTATATCAGACTCAATAGGACGGGGGTAATTCTCCAGATCTTTTGGATCATTAAACTGGGTAGGGTTTACAAAAATACTGCAAACTACAATGTCGTTGGCACTTTTTGCCTGTGCAATTAACGACAGGTGGCCATTGTGTAATGCACCCATGGTAGGTACAAACCCAACATTGGCTGGGTTTTGTGTGGATAGGTATTCCCGGATCTCCCGGCGGGTGGTAAATGTTTTCAAGCTAAAATAAGGTTGCAAAAATTTGGTAAAGGTGTGCAATTACTTAAAAACTACCAAACCCACTTGCATATGTGGTTGCCAGTTCATATAATAATGCTTATATTTGCAAACTCAAATTTTTTTGACTTCTTTACATTTAATACTGATTAGTGATGGGTAAATCTAAGCTTTTGTTCATAACTCATGAAATGTCCCCTTTCCTTGAACTCACAAAAATTGCCGAAATAACACGCCAGCTTCCGCAAGCAATGCAGGAAAAAGGTTTTGAAATACGCATTTTGATGCCGCGTTTCGGGAATATTAATGAGCGCAGGAACCGCTTACATGAAGTTATCCGTTTATCGGGGATGAATATTATTATTAATGATAATGATAATCCGCTGATAATTAAGGTTGCTTCAATTCCGGCAGCACGTATGCAAGTTTACTTTTTAGATAACGAAGAGTATTTTCAACGTAAGCACGTGTTTAACGATAAAGACGGTAAATTTTATGCCGATAACGACGAGCGTATGATCTTCTTTTGCAAAGGCGCATTAGAAACTGTTAAGAAACTTGGCTGGGCGCCGGATGTTATCCACTGCCACGGCTGGATGAGCGCTTTAGTGCCGGCTTATCTAAAAACAACATATAAAGATGATCCTACTTTTAAAAATTCAAAAGTAGTTTACTCTATTTATGAAAATGATTTTAAAGAGAAAATGGATCCCGATTTTGCACGCAAGGCAATAATGGGCGATATGACCGAAGCACACACCGAAGTTTACAAGGAAGGCACTAACACTGCAATGTATGCAGGTGCTATCCAGTACAGCGATGGCATTGTGTTAGGCAGCGCTAACATTGATGCTGATGTGTTAAATAATGTTAAAAACAGCAATAAATCAGTCTTAGAATACGTTTCCACTTCTGATTTCGAAAATTATTACAATTTTTACGACGAAATCACCAATGATCAATTGGTGGATGTTGCTTAAGCTTTAAAATTACATATGAAATTTTACAAATTAGGCTTATTAACCCTGTTAATAAGTCTTTTTATTTTGAATGGCTGTAAAACCCAGGATGGTATTGGGTTAGACGTTGATCCGGCTACCCAGATCAATGGCACGCTTATATCAGATACCAGTGTGGTAGCTACTACCGTACCCGAAGATTCTGTTATAACCAACAACTCGTCGGCAAGGGCCCCGCTGGCTTACTTTAAAGACCCTGATTTTGGCACTACCGAGGCTAATATAGCCGTGATAGTGAATTTACCCGGTGCTACTGCTTATACTTTACCGACAGGTACAATAACAGTCGACTCTGCAAGTTTAATACTGCCTTATGCTGCAGACGGTTTTTATGGCGATTCGCTCTTGTCGACTTACAAAGTTGATGTGCATCAGCTTAACGAGCGTATTGTTCTGTCAAAAGGATACTATAACACCAAACATTTTGATTCCAAAAGCGAATTGTTGGGCACCAAAACCTTTTTGGCCAGGTCGCATGACAGTATTATGATAACTAATGTTGTAAAAGGCGGCGCTGATACATTAGTGAAGGTTAAGCCGCAGGTGCGGATCCCTATAAATAAGAGTTTTATAAGTACCAGTTTCTTTGGTGCTTCGGCATCAGCTTTAGCTTCGAATGATATTTTTTCAAATAACCTTAAAGGGCTTTATCTTACTTTAGATAAAAGCCAAACCACGGGTACCGGCGGCAATATGTTCTTCCGTCTGGATTCGGCTATGGTAATGGTTTATTATAAAAGGGTGGATGGTTCTACCATCGATACCGCTTCGGTTGCCCTGCCATTAGGTACAAATGTTAACGAAATTAAGCACACCTATAGCGCTAAAGTACAGGCTGCTTTAGATAATACTTCAAACGATGGCCTTGTTTATTTGCAGGGGCTTGCCGGGTTGAGGGCCAAACTGACATTACCGAATGTTAAAAGCATGTTCGACTCGTTACAAAACAAAGTAATACTTAATCGGGCCGAATTAGTTGTTAAAGTTAAGCCGGGTACAGCTACGCCTTTTGCACCAAACCGAAGACTAACCTTATACAGGTATGATATAGCGCATCAGCGTATCGCCCTGCAGGATGCATCAACTTCAGACCCCCGTGCAAGTGGGGTATTTGGAGGTAGTTATAATTCGGCAACAGGCGAATATCACTTCATAGTGACCTCTTATTTACAAGATCTTATACGTGGTAAAACGATAGACTACGGTACCTTTTTAGCGCCGGTTGACCCAACAGTGACGGATGCTATTGACATTAGCCCTACCGCAAGTTTTGCAGAAAGGTCAATCATAGAAGGGAAGAACTCTCCATACCGGATAAAACTTAACATTATTTACACAAAGTTAAATCAATAAAAACTTTTTAAAGTTATTGAGAAACGCCCCGCAAGGGGCGTTTTTTTTATATCTTATTTTTAATATTGATAATGCTATTTATCTCCTTATTTTTGTCGCACATCTAATTCTATTAATTACAACAAATTTATTTATTTATGTGCGGCATAGTAGGTTATATAGGTTTCAGAGACGCCTATCCAATAGTAATAAAGGGTCTTCACAGACTGGAGTACAGGGGATATGACAGCGCAGGCATTGCCTTAGCAAATCATAGCTTAAAACTTTTTAAAAAGGCTGGAAAAGTAAGCGATCTGGAAGCCCATGTTGAAGGCGAAGACCTTTCGGGTTCTGCAGGGATGGGGCATACGCGCTGGGCTACCCACGGTGCGCCAAGCGACAGAAATTCGCATCCTCACACATCAGGCGATAGCAAACTTACCATTATACATAATGGCATTATTGAAAACTACGCTACCTTAAAAGAGGCTTTATTATCAAAAGGACACACTTTTAAAAGTGACACCGATACCGAAGTATTGATACACCTTATTGAAGAGATACAGGATGTAACCCAGTTAGGCCTTCGCGAAGCAGTGAGGCTTGCCTTAAACAGGGTTGTGGGCGCTTATGCAATTGTTATTATGAGTGCAGATGAGCCGGATGAGCTTATTGCAGCGCGTAAAGGCAGCCCAATGGTTATTGGTGTAGGCAAGGGCGAATACTTTATAGCATCTGATGCTACACCTATTGTTGAATACACCAAAAACGTTATTTACTTAAACGATAACGAAATTGCGTATGTAAGGCGCGATGACCTGTTAATAAAACATATTGACAATACAATACAAACACCATATATACAAGAACTTGAGCTTAAGCTGGAAATGCTTGAAAAAGGCGGCTACGATCACTTTATGCTTAAAGAGATCTACGAGCAGCCCCGCTCTATCCGCGATTGTCTGCGCGGGCGTATTGACCCGGAGCAGGGCATTGTTACCCTTGGTGGTATTAAAGAGTATATTGAAAAGTTAAAAAACATCGATCGTATCATTATTGTGGCTTGCGGTACATCATGGCATGCAGGTTTGGTTGGTGAATATTTAATTGAAGAATACGCACGTGTATCAGTTGAAGTGGAGTACGCTTCGGAGTTTAGATACCGTAACCCTATCATATCTTCTAAAGACCTGGTAATAGCCATATCACAATCTGGCGAAACGGCTGATACCATGGCTGCCATTGAACTGGCCAAAGAAAAAGGCGCTACCATTTTTGGGATATGTAATGTTGTTGGCGCATCAATACCACGTATTACCCATGCAGGTGTTTATACCCATGCCGGCCCCGAAATTGGTGTGGCATCAACCAAAGCTTTTACCGCACAAGTTACAGTATTAACACTTATAGCGTTTTATATTGCGCAGCAAAGAGGTACCATTACACAAAGCAAATTTGTTGAGTACCTTACCGAACTTGATGAGATCCCTGCACTTGTAGAGCAAACTTTGAAATGTAATGATGTGGTTAAAGCCATTGCAGAGCGTTTTAAAGATTCTGCCAATTGCCTGTTCTTAGGCCGTGGCAGTTCGTTCCCGGTTGCGCTGGAGGGCGCTCTTAAACTAAAAGAGATATCTTACATACATGCTGAAGGTTACCCTGCTGCCGAAATGAAACACGGCCCTATCGCCTTAATTGATGCCGATATGCCGGTTGTGTTCATCGCTACCAAAAACTCATCGTACGAGAAGGTAATCAGCAACATACAGGAAGTAAAAGCCCGTGGCGGACACGTTATCGCTATTGTATCTGAAGGGGATACTGATGTTAAGGAAATGGCCGATTACACTATTGAAATACCTTTAACAGGCGAAACATTTGTGCCACTATTGGCAACTATACCATTGCAGCTGTTGTCGTACCATATAGCGGTAATGCGCGGTTGTAACGTTGATCAGCCACGTAACCTGGCAAAATCAGTGACAGTAGAGTAAGGTTAGTTCTGACCGTTTAATACAAAGGCCGATAGAACTTCTATCGGCCTTTTTTGTGTCTGATCTCTAAAATAAAAAAGCCACTTCAATTACGAAGCGGCTTTTTTACAAGAAGCGTCATCCTGCATCAGATTGTTACATCCTGTACTTTTTATATCTTGAATCTAAAACTAAGCCGGCATATGCTGCATGGTTTCGCTCAGATCTAATTGTAAGCCCTGTGCAACAGCCATCCCCAGGCTAATATCTGCTCTAAACCAGTGGCAAAGTTGCCTGTTGGTTATCTCGTCCTTTTTAGGCCCCTCAATACCACTCATAGAATGTACTATGTTTTTGATCAGATCCTTTTTACTCTCGTCACTCATAAGGCGGTATAAATTGCCCGGTTGTGTGTAGTGGTCGTTATCGCCTTCGGCGTTGCGGTCGTACCAATCAGCTACCTGCGCGTTAATATCCCAGGCCGGTTCTTTATAATGCGGGTCGGCAACAATATTGTCAAAGCTATTTGGGAAATAGTTAGGGTTTTTGCCGCCATTGCCATCAACACGCATTTGGCCATCGCGCTGGTGGTTGTTCACCATAAACGGACAACGGTTAACTGGTATTTGCTCGTAATTAGCCCCAAGGCGGTAACGTTGTGCGTCGGGGTAAGAAAGTATGCGGCCCTGTAGCATCTTGTCTGGTGAGTAGCCTATGCCATCTATAACATGCGCCGGTGCAAAGGCAGCCTGCTCTACATGTGCAAAATAATTATCAGGATTCTCGTTTAGTTCCAGCACGCCCACATCAATCAGCGGGTAATCGCCATGTGGCCAAACTTTGGTCAGATCGAAAGGGTTGATATAATAAGTAGCAGCTTCTGCCTCGGGCATTACTTGTATCTTCATATCCCATTTAGGGAAATCGCCGTTATCAATGTGCGATAACAGATCGTGCTGTGCAAAATCAGGGTTTCTACCGCGCATTTCACCAGCCTCTTCATCAGTAAAGTTTTTAATTCCCTGCTGTGTTTTAAAATGGAACTTTACATAAAAGCGTTCGTTATATGCGTTAATGAACGAGAAGGTATGGCTTCCAAAACCATCCATGTGGCGGTAGCCGTATGGCGTGCCCCTGTCGCTCATCAGGATAGTTACCTGGTGCAGACTTTCGGGATTAAGCGACCAAAAATCCCACATCATGGTTGCGCTTTTGCAGTTGGTGTATGGGTCACGTTTTTGGGTATGGATAAAATCACCAAACTTCTTGGGGTCTTTTATAAAGAAAACAGGTGTGTTATTACCAACCAGGTCCCAGTTGCCATCTTCGGTATAAAACTTAAGCGCGAAACCACGCGGGTCGCGTTCAGTATCTGCCGATCCTTTCTCGCCTCCTACGGTAGAAAAGCGTAAAAAAGTACGGGTTTGCTTGCCTATTTCACTAAATACTTTGGCACGCGTATATTTTGTAATATCGTGTGTGATGGTTAAAGTGCCGTAAGCGCCAGAGCCTTTAGCATGTACAACACGTTCGGGGATGCGTTCGCGGTTAAAATGGGCCATTTTTTCGTGTAGGATAAAATCCTGTAACAGAATAGGGCCGCGCGGTCCTACGGTTTGAGAGTTCTCATTCTCTGCATAAGGCTTGCCTGATGCAGTGGTCAGCTTCTTTATAGGTTCCATGGTGGTAACTGTTTGTTATTTTCAAACTTCATTAAAAATTATGGATAGAAAAAATCAATAATTACTATCTTTATATAGATATTATTGATAATGACTATAACGCAACTCGAATACATAATTGCTGTAGATACCTACCGCAGTTTTGTTATGGCTGCCAACAAATGTTTTGTTACACAGCCCACGCTAAGTATGCAGGTACAAAAGCTGGAAGATACGCTTGGTGTAAAGCTTTTTGATAGGAGCCATCAGCCGGTTATACCTACCGAAATAGGTGAGGAAATTATAGCCCAGGCAAGGATTTTATTAGCCGAAAGCGAAAAGATAAAAGAAATTATTACCGACAGGCAAAAAGAGCTTTCGGGAGAATTAAAGGTGGGCATTATTCCTACCGTATCGCCTTATATCTTGCCAAAGATATTGAATGGGTTTATTCAGAAATATCCGCAGGTAAAACTAATTGTTTGGGAGCAAACAACCGAGCAGATCATTCAGCAATTAAAACAGGGCACCCTGGATTGCGGCATTCTATCTACCCCGCTACACGAAAGCACCCTGACCGAGATCCCTGTCTTCTACGAAAATTTTGTGGCCTACGCATCCAAAAACAGCAAGCTTTATAAAAAGAAAACCATTAGTCCCGATGATATAGATATGGAGGAAATATGGGTGCTGAACGAGGGGCATTGCATGCGCGAGCAAGTATTAAATATTTGCCAAAGGCGCAAGGCAACCAAGGGCTTCCAGCATTTTGAATACAATACCGGTAGCGTTGAAACGCTTAAACGCATGGTTGATATGAACAATGGCGCTACGATTTTGCCCGAGCTTGCCCTGGCCGAAATGAGCGACAGGCAGCGCGACCGTGTACGCTATTTTAAAAGCCCCGAACCGGCACGCGAGGTAAGTATAGTAATGCACCGCAACTTTTTAAAACGGCGCATGATAGAGGCCCTTAAAAACGAGATCCTGGATTTTGTACCCAAAAGGCTTCGTACTAAAAAGAAGAAAGAGATAATGGAGATATAATAGCCGCCGACAATTGTAGAGACGCGATACTTCGCGTCTTTTGACTATATTATAAATTATCTTAAAGGGAGACGCAAAGTATTGCGTCTCTACGTCAAAGTCGGCTAATGCTTAATTTAGTGAGTCACTTCCCGTAAAGCCTCAACAATTTTTTGAGCTGTAGCGGCCAGTTCATCCTGGCTTGGTGTTAGTTTTGGGCGTGCAAAGTTCATGTCATCAACCCTGTTCATGGGTATTAAATGGATATGTGCATGAGGCACTTCCAATCCTATCACAGCCACACCTACCTTTTTACAAGGGATAGCCTTTTTTATACCTGTAGCTACAATTTTGGCGAACATTTGTAAGCCCATGTAGGTTTCGTCGTCCAGGTCAAAAATATAATCAACCTCTGTTTTAGGGATTACCAGCACATGGCCTTCGGCTAAGGGACTGATATCCAAAAAAGCCAGAAATTCATTGGTCTCGGCCACTTTATGCGCCGGGATCTCGCCTGATATGATTTTTGAAAAGATAGACATGTGATTTTTGATTTAATGATTTATAGAATTATTAATTGGGGATTATCCTAAATCAATAATTCTATAAATCGATAATTCAGTAATTATCTTGAGATCTCTAATATCTCAAATTCTATTTTACCTGCCGGTACGGTTATTTCTGTTACCTCACCTACCGATTTGCCTAATAAGCCTTTGGCAATTGGAGATGTTACCGATATTTTACCGGCTTTCATATCCGCTTCACTTTCTGATACCAGCTGGTAGCTCATGGTAGTGCCGCTTTTAACGTTTTTTATTTTTACAATAGATAGCGCCAGCACCTTAGATACGTCCAGTTTAGACTCGTCTAATAAACGGGCGTTAGCCAGGTTTTCCTGCATTTGCGCAATTTTTGCTTCGTGCAAACCCTGTGCTTCTTTTGCTGCGTCGTACTCGGCATTTTCCGAAAGATCGCCCTTATCGCGGGCTTCGGCAATTTGCTTTGATATATCAGATCTGCCGGTAGTTTTTAACCTTTGTAATTCTTCTTTTAATTTTTCTAAACCTTCTTTGGTATAGTATGATACCTCTGCCATAACACAATTATAATTAGTATTGATTTATAATTATCGCCAAAAAAAACCGCCCCCCTACTTTTTGATAGAAGAGCGTAATGGCCTTAAAAACAAACAAGACTACGTGGGCATTGCCTGCATAGTCTTGTTTAGTCTAAAACGAAGATAGTATAATTAAATTTTAATATCCAAATTTTTTGTTTTTCAGATTACACATTCCTTTTCTGTAGAGACGCGATACTTCGCGTCTCCCTTAGGTATAAATATCTTATTCAAGACGCGAGGTATCGCGTCTCTACGCTAAACCTAACTCGCCGAGCTTGCTGGCCATCACCTCGCTTATTTTACGGTAACTCTCAAAGGTCCATCCCGCTACATGGGGACTTAAAATAACTTTGCCGCTTTTGCGCAATTCATCAAACCATTCCTGCTCGCCCAGCGCCGGGAATTTCTCAACCTCCAGCACATCTAAACCGGCAGCTATAATTTTACCTTGTTTAATAGCATTTAATACCGCGCTGGTTTTAACTACCTTGCCACGTGCTGTATTGATAAAAAATATCGGCTTTTTAAAATGGAACAGGTACTCATCGGTAACCATTTCGTTGGTTTCGGCAGTTAGGGGGATGTGCAGGCTTAACACGTCGCTGTGTTTAACAATTTCTTCCATGCTCACCTCGCGGGCGTATTGATCGCTAAAGCCGGTTTTGTATTTATCGTAGGCAATAACGTTTACCCCAAAGCCAGATAATCTTTTGGCGAAGCTGCTGCCCATGTGGCCATAGCCAATAATACCCACGGTTCGGCCCTTTAGCTCATAGCCCCGGTTTTCTTCGCGGCGCCATTTACCATCCCTTATCTCGGCATCGCCACGGTTAAGGTTGTTCATTAATGATAGCAACAAACCCATAGCGTGCTCACCAACCGCATCCATATTGCCCTCGGGAGCGTTTATCAGTTCAATGCCTTTGGATAGGGCATATTCTTCATCAATATTATCCATACCGGCACCAGCGCGGCAAATAAAGCGCAGGTTTTTAGCCTGATCAATAAAAACCTTATCCACCTGGAATTTTGAACGGATGGCCAGCCCGTCGTAATCATTGATAATGGCGTAAGCCTCATCAAGTTTCATATCCGGCTGGTAATTGCAGGTATAACCAAAGGCTTGGGCCTGCTCAACAAAGGCCGGGTGCAGATCGTCAACTATAAGAATGTTGTTTTTCAAAGGAGTGAAATTATGATAGGCAAAATTAGTAAAAAGCAATCCATTAGTTAACGGTTGTGGCAGATGTGTTTTAAGCATGACGGAATTGGCTACGCTTCGGGTTGGGGGACTTTTTTTTCTTCACCCTCTTTGCGCAGCAGAGAGGGTCGACCAGCGTAGCGATGTCGGGGTGAGTCAACTAACCATTCGGTCACTCCTCCAAACTTGGCACGTTAATAGCAATACATCTATATATACATATTACCAATGATACTTCCATTTAAAAAGACCCGTACGCATATAAAACTGTATACCGAAAAACTATCGCATGATGGTTTCAGGCAGATATTTGACCATATTGATCAGCTCAGCATAAAAAAAAGTGTTGATAAAATGGGGCTGGATAAATTCATAAACCAATGTGCTTACCTGGCAGCGGGCTCGGGTGCAATAGCTGGTAGCGGCGGTATTATGACCATGATAGTAGGCATGCCGGTTGATTTTGTGAACCTAATAACCCAGCAGTTTAGGGTTACTATGGCCATTATGTATTATAAAAAAGGCAGTTACAGAATAAGCTTTGACGAATTTATGCACCTGGTAGCAACATCCTTTAAAATAGAGGCTGGTGTAACCCTAACCAAAACCATGATGGAAAGTATTGCCGAGAAACTATTGCTGGCATTTGGCGCACGCGCTGCCAGAAGATTAGTGCCTGTTGTTGGCGCTGTAATTGGCGGTACAGCAAACTATTTGTTTGTTAAACGTATGGCGCAACAAGTAAAGGAAATGAAAGGCGTGGATAAAATTGTAGTGATACCAATAGATTAAGCCTGTCTGTTCTGCGCTATCTCATTCGTCAGTTTCACAAAATCGGCTACGCTTAGGCGTTCGGCGCGCAGGTCGAGGGTTTTATTATCGACCATCTTCTCTTTGTTTATTAAAGATGATACCGCATTACGCAATGTTTTGCGGCGCTGATTAAAACCGGCTTTTACAACCTGCCAAAATAGTTTTTCGTCGCAACCCAATCCGGCAGTTTCGTTACGGGTTAGGCGGATTACTGCCGATAGTACCTTTGGCGGTGGATTAAATACCCCTGCCTTCACCGTAAATAAATATTCTACCTTATAATAAGCCTGCAAAAACACGCTTAATATGCCATACTCCTTGCTGCCCGGTTTAGAGGCGCAACGTTCGGCCACTTCTTTTTGAAACATGCCTACTACTTCATGCACCTGGTCGCGGTGATCCAGTATCTTAAAAAGTATTTGTGATGATATATTGTAAGGGAAGTTACCAATAACGGCCATCTGGCTATCAAACTTGGCTTTAAAATCAAGTTCCAGGAAATCGGCGTTGATGAGCCGTTCGCCCAGGTTTGGATACTTCTTTTTCAGGAATGTATATGATTCGGTGTCAATATCAATTAAAAACGTTTCGTATTCAGTTTTTTGCAGCAGGAAGTCGGACAGGATGCCCATACCCGGGCCAACCTCCAGCACTTGTTTGTACTTATCGGCAGGGCGAAGGCTCTCTACAATTTTCGAGGCTATATTTTTATCAGTAAGAAAGTGTTGCCCTAAATGTTTTTTTGCTCTTACTAATGTCATTATCCGTTTTTATTTGAGCAAATTAAGGCATATTTGTGCTTTAATCAGGAATTATAAACTTAAAATCTTTTTATTTGCAATATAAGCTTAGGGTTAAAAGCCTAAAGCACAAAGCAAACACAAGGATCCGGCCCTAATATCAGGCTGGTGAATCATTATAAATATCATGAGCGACAAACCTAAAATAGGAATAAGTATTGGCGATGTTAATGGGATAGGATTAGAGATAATTATTAAAACCCTTGCCGATACCCGCATATACGATTACTGTACACCTATTGTTTACGGGCATACCAAAGTGGCATCATTTCATCGCCGCGCCACGCATATAAGCGAGTTTAACTTTAACGTGATTGATAACCCTGCAGATGCGCAGCACCGTAAAGCCAACATGATAAACTGCTGGGAAGAAGATGTACGTATTGAACCTGGGCAGATCACTGCCGATGGTGGCAAATACGCTTACATATCCCTGCAACGCGCTACCGACGATCTGCTGAATGGAAGTATTGACGGCCTGGTAACCGCACCCATTAATAAAGATAATATCCAGAACGAGGAATTTAACTTCCCCGGCCATACCGAATATTTGCAGCATCGCGATAGCAAGGACGAATCGTTAATGTTTTTGGTGAGCGATACCCTGCGTGTTGGTGTAGTAACGGGCCATATCCCGGTAGCTAAGATCTCGGAAAGTATCACCACCCAAAAAATAGTTCACAAATTAAAGCTGATGAGCGCGAGCTTGCAGGATGATTTTTGGATACGCAAACCAAAGATTGCTGTATTGGGGTTAAACCCACATGCAAGCGATAACGGCCTTATTGGCAGTGAAGAAAAAGACACCATTATCCCCGCTATTGAAGAAGCCAGGGAAAACGACGTACTGGCATTTGGCCCTTACCCTGCCGATGGTTTTTTTGCAAACGGAACATACCTGCAGTTTGATGCTGTACTGGCTATGTACCACGATCAGGGGTTGATTCCATTTAAGCAGATAGCTTTTGAATCGGGTGTGAACTATACCGCCGGGTTAAGCTTTGTACGTACCTCGCCAGACCATGGTACGGCCTATGATATCGCCGGGAAGAACATGGCGTCAGAGATCTCGTTCCGTGAAGCGTTGTTCACGGCTATACATATTATTAAGCACAGAAGAGAGACGGCCGAACTAAACGAAAACCCGTTGATGTTTGCCAAATTGAGCCGCGACAGGGACTAATATAGCTTTGCGCAGATACTGTTTTAAATTAATTACCGTTTAACTAAAACATTTATCTGTAAAAATCATTTTCCTGTTTAATGAGTAATTTAATTAACCGCATCAGGTCAATTGATGCGTTTCGTGCAGTTACCATGTTCCTGATGATCTTTGTGAATGATCTGGATGGCGTGCCAAACACTCCTGAATGGCTCAAACATGCTGATATCAATGCTGACGCTTTAGGACTTGCCGATACCATTTTCCCTGCCTTTCTTTTTATAGTGGGCTTATCCATACCCTATGCATTTGCAAAGCGCTTACATAACGAGAATGCCCATATACCTATGCGCATTATTACACGGTCGTTCGCGCTGATATTTATTGGGTTTTTTCATGCCAATATGGAAACCTATAACGAGGCAACCACCCTTTTACCCAAGCCCGTGTGGGACAGCCTGGCTACCTTCAGCTTCTTCTTTATCTTTTTAGATTACAGCAAAACCAAATCAAAATTGCGGCAATACCTGTTTCAGGGCTTTGGCGTGGCGCTGCTGATAACTATGTGCATACTTTACAAAAGCGACGACCCCAACCACCCGTGGCTGCACCTAACCTGGTGGGGCATACTGGGGCTGATAGGCTGGTCGTACCTGGTGTGCGCGTTTATTTACTATTACTCTAACGGTGTATTGTGGGTGCAGGCCGCCGCCTGGATCTTCTTCATGTTTTTTAACATCGATTTTCACTTTGGGATGCTTAACTTTTTAAGCGGCATTCAAAAATACATGTGGATAGCCGGCAACGGCGCTATGCAGGCCTTTACTATGGCGGGCGTATTTGTATCGGTGCTGTATATGCGCCTAAACCAAAACAAAGAAATTAAAATGTTATGGGTGGCAATGCTGCTTATGGCCGTGATATTGTTTAACCTGGGCTTCATTGTCCGTTACTTTAGCGGGGGAATCTCTAAGGCGCGCGATACCCCTTCATGGGTGTTGATATGTACCGGTATAAGCCTGGTGGTGTACGCCTTTTTTGTTTACCTGGTAGATGTAAAGCACAAGTTTCACTGGTTTAAGGTGATAGAACCCGCGGGCACTAACACCTTTACCTGCTACCTGCTGCCCTTTTTATTTTACCCCCTTTACCAAATGACCGATCTGGGTTATCCCGAATACTTTGACCAGGGCACCGGCGGACTCATCAAATGCGTCATTTTTTCTTTTGTAATGGTATGGCTTACCGGCTTGCTGCAGAAGATAAATGTGAGGCTGAAGATATAAGTAGGAGAGCCAAGAGATAAGAGTCAAGAATCAAGACTTTATTAGGTTGAGTGTTCACGTTCACGGCCGTGAACACCATCGTTAATGCATAAATAACTGATAATAAGCGATTTTAAAAATAAGGTACTGACGAAATAACGTCACCATTAAATCCAAACCTGGCACAGGCAAACATGCAAATAATATAGTCGGTCACGCTGCACGGTTTCGCAAAAATTAGTGTTCATTTCACCCTAAATAGGCCACGGGATTTGATAACTCAGGATAACCCAAACATAGATCAACCTTAATTACAACCGCCTGTCTTCTTCTTTAATCGCGAGGTCGTTGATGCTGGCGTAACGTTTCTGCATCAAACCGTTCTCGTCAAATTCCCAGTTTTCGTTGCCGTAGGCGCGGTACCATTGTCCGGCTGCATCGTGAAATTCATACTCGAACCTTACGGCTATACGGTTATCAGTAAAAGCCCAAAGCTCTTTCTTTAGTTTATAGTCGAGCTCGCGCTGCCATTTTTTTGTTAAAAATTCAACCACCTGCTGCCTGCCATTAATAAACACATCCCGGTTGCGCCACTCGGTATCGGGTGTATAGGCCAGGGATACCCGTTGCGGGTCTTTACTGTTCCAGGCATCCTCTGCCAGTTGAACTTTTTGCGTAGCAGTTTCAAAGGTGAAGAGCGGCAGGGGTAGTTTTTGTTCCATAATGGTTTTGTTTATTCAAAAGTAAACATGTTAATTGTACTAAACTGGCAATATTTGTGGGTTTTGTGGTGTTTTTTACGGATGAGGTGGGTTTTGATGCTCTGTCTATCATGCTGAACGGGAGTGAAGCATCTATCCCCTTTCTCAGCCCAAATCAAACGGGGTATTTTATTCGACAATGTTTTAGAAAAAATAGCTAATTTAAGTGCCTTACTTAAATAACCTAAATGACCATAAATATTGCCGAATTAAAAGCCAGCTTAAATAAAGCTTACAGGCTCATTAGTCCGCGGCGGGTTGACCTTGACCAATTTAAAAAAAACCTGCAATTGATGCTGGGTTTAATAGATGAAAAGGAAAGTGAAGAGAACGTGAAGATCCACCTGATGGATTTCATGAAAAACACTTTCTATAACCCGGATCATCTTATTGCCACAAAGGGTAAAACCGATTTTGTAATCCATTTAGGAAAAGATGCCAGTACACCTACCGGTGTTTTGTTTGAGGTTAAAAGGCCAAGCAATAAAGCAGATATGGTTACACAAACCAATCTGAACACCAAGGCCATGCACGAGCTTATTCTTTATTACCTGCGCGAAAGGTCAAAGGATAAAAACAATTCGCTTACGCATCTGGTAATTACCAATATTTATGAATGGTACATATTTGATGCAGCAAGTTTTGAAAGTATCTTCAATAAAAATAAACAACTTTTAAAGGCTTACACCGAGTGGGATAATAAACAAAAGGTAAGCAGCTCTACCGATCTTTTTTATAAGGAAATAGCCAAACCATTTCTTGATATATTTGATAAGGAAATTAGCTTCACTTATTTTGATCTTAAAAAATACATCCCTCTTTTAGAAAGCAGCAACACCAAGGATAATCAGTTAATACCGCTTTACAAATTTTTCACCCCGGTACACTTACTTAAGCTTCCTTTTTTAAATGATAGCAACTCGTTAGATAAAGGATTCTTTTCGGAGCTGCTGCACATCGTAGGGTTAGAAGAAATAAAGGACGGTGGACGTAAGATAATAAGGAGGCTACCTGAGGGCAAACGTCACCCTGCGTCTTTAATAGAAAATGCTATTGATATACTACAGGTAGAAAATGCTGTCAGAAAGATACCTGCGGCAAATTTGCAGGGTGATACCGCGGAAGAGCAGTTATTTAATGTGGCTTTAGAATTAAGTATAACCTGGATAAACCGGGTGTTATTCCTCAAATTGCTCGAAGCCCAATTGATAAAATACCATAGGGGCGACCGCAGGTATCGTTTCCTAAACCAACAGGTGGTTAATGACTATGATGAGCTTTACAAGCTATTCTTCCAGGTACTCGCAAAACAACCTACGGATAGAAGTACGATAATACAAAGCAAGTACAATCACATACCTTACTTAAACAGTTCGTTATTTGAGTTTACAGATATTGAAGAGCATACCATAAAAGTTAACAGTCTTGATGATAACTTAACTATCGACCTTTACAGCAACTCCGTACTTAAAAAAGGAAAGAACAACAGCTATCCCAATTCCAAAACTACGCTGCATTATTTGTTTGATTTTTTGGACGCCTATAATTTTGCATCCGTAGGTAAAGAAGAGGTACAAGAAGAAAATAAAACCATTATTAATGCTGCCGTTTTAGGATTAGTATTCGAAAAAATCAACGGATACAAAGACGGCTCAATTTATACACCGGGTGCTATCACAACTTTTTTATGCCGCGAAACTATCCGAAAAGCAGTAATTAAAAAGTTTAATGATACTTATAACTGGCAATGTAAAGACATCACAGATTTAAAAAACTACCTGCAAGACAAACGTAATGCTAAGGATATTTTAGATTTTAACAGCCTGGTAAATAGTATCCGTATGGCCGACCCTGCGGTTGGTTCCGGCCACTTTTTGGTTTCTGCTTTAAATGAATTGATCAGTACGAAATCTGAATTAGGGATTCTGGCCGACGCAGCGGGTAGCCGCTTATCAGACATCGAAGTAAGTATTGCCAACGATGAGCTGGTGGTTACTTATCACGACAATCAATTTTTCGAATACACCATTCAGTCGTCAAGCGAAAAAGGGAATAACATATCGCCGAAGGAGCAGCGAATACAAAGCACATTATTTGAAGAGAAGCGAAAGATAATTGAACATTGCCTTTTTGGAGTAGATATTAACCCTAACTCAGTGAAAATTTGCCGCCTTCGTTTGTGGATCGAATTATTAAAGCACACTTATTACAAGCCGGAGAATTTTACCGAGTTGGAAACACTGCCCAACATTGATATCAATATTAAGCAGGGTAACTCGCTATTAAGCAAATATTCACTAACCGAAGACCTGTCCGAAGTTTTTAAAAAGCAAAAATTTAGCGTGGTTGATTATCAAACCGCAGTTCAGGCTTATAAAGAGGCTTCTGATAAGGAGGCTAAGGAAGATTTAAAGGACTTTATTAAAAAGATAAAAGCTCAATTCCATGAAACGGTAAGCCGACGCGACCCGCGCCGGAAAAAACTTGCAGACTTACGCGGAAACCTTTCTTTAGCGCAAAATAACTTCGACCTGTTCGGGCAAAAGCGTACCCAGAAAGAAATGGAACTGGAGGTACGAAGATTTGAATTGAGCATTGATAAAATTGAGATAGAAATAAAAGAGATAGAAAATAACGCGCTATACCGTAACGCATTTGAGTGGCGTTTTGAGTTCCCGGAAGTGCTGGATGAGAAAGGCGATTTCGAGGGGTTTGAGGTAATTATAGGGAATCCGCCGTATATCCAACTGCAAAAAATGGGTGCTGATGCCGATGTACTGCAAAAATGCAACTACGAAACCTTTACCCGCACGGGCGATATTTATTGCCTTTTTTATGAGCAGGCCATCCGCTTATTAAAACCAGGTTACTTTTTTGGCTATATAACTTCCAACAAATGGATGCGTGCCAATTACGGTGAAGCCACACGTAAATTTTTCCTGGAAAAAACTAACCCGTTATTATTGGTAGACTTTGGTGGCTACCAGGTATTTGAATCGGCAACGGTTGATGCCAATATGCTGATCTCCCAAAAAGCACCCTACGCAGGGCATACAGAAACCTGCCTGCTAGATAAGAGTTTAGGTAGCTTAGAAAAAATGAGCGTTTTTATTAGGCAGTCAGTTACAACTCAAGGCGGATTTAAACCAGACGGTGGATGGGTGATACTTTCACCATTAGAAGCCACCATTAAAAATAAGATTGAAACGGTAGGAACTCCATTAAAAGATTGGGATATAAATATCTACAGGGGCATATTGACAGGGTACAACGATGCGTTCATTATCGACCAAAAAACGAGAGATGCATTAATAGAAGCATCACCTAAAAATGACGAAATTATACGTCCGATTTTACGTGGCAGAGACATAAAGAAGTATAATGCTAAGTTTGCAAATCAGTGGATCATTAATTCACATAATGGTATAAAAGAAAGAGAGGTAGCGCCCATCAATGT
>NZ_JANHOH010000015.1 GCF_024498135.1 Mucilaginibacter aquariorum | reverse complement strand
CGCCGAAGACGTCCATCAGGGCTTACAGCATTACTGCAAACAGAACGGGGTAGATATGTTAGCGATGACCCATGGAGAACATTCGTTTATTGCCAGGTTGTTCGGTCATAGCGAGACCAGGGCGATGCTAGCCGATCAGTCATTGCCGGTAATGGTTTTTCCGCCTGATTTTAAACACATTAGTTAATATAATTTAAATTTTAAGCCATGTTTAATTACGGTTATCATTTTTGGGGAATGCACCTGATATGGTGGTTCCTCTGGTGTGTCATGTTGACCTCTGGTGTGTCATGTTGATCTGGATATTTGCCACGCCTTACGATCTCCCCGGGCAACGCAAAAAAAAGGATTCACCTTTGGATATTTTAAAGAAGCGCTTTGCTTCAGGAGAAATAACAAAAGAGGAATATCACGAAAGGAAGAAGATATTGGAAGAATGAGTAATCAATAATGAGTTTTGCGCTATGAAGAAAATGATCAGATCGAAGAAAGCGGGTGGCAAGATCAACCCTTATCCATTCCTGCTGCTGGTTATGCTCTTGCTGGCGGTTATTTTTATTGTGATACATTTTATTTTCAGGAATACGGTCTTTTAACTATTTGCGGTGTTAAGGGGAAAGACCAGCAGTGGTATTTTCTGATGGGCAAGCTCCCTTGCCACCGTGCTTTCACTGAACAGTTTTTTAAAAAAGGAATAGTGATGGTGGCTCATGGCCAGCAGATCGGCGCCGGTCTGCTTACCGACCCGGTTCAAACGTCCAACTACTTCCTTGCCGCGAAGTTCTTTGCAGGTGATCCGGGCATTCTTCAGTTTGGCCAGTTGTTCTTTGAATGTTGTTTCCTTTTGTTCCGGTTCGTAGCCATCGGTCCCATTAAGCACTATATGTACCACCTCGATCGCGAACTTCAGCAGCCGGCTTAACTCCGACAGGTAGCTGATGGCAGCCAGGTCACCGGGTTCATAATCGGTCGCAAATACCACTTTATCCAGTTGGTTTAATGCCGCGCGGGAAGGCACGATGAGCACCGGGCAATTAGCGGCCTCAATAACCTGCAGCGTATGGCTGCCCGTGAATATATGTTCTACCGCGCAACCGGACGGCGCGCCGATCACGATGAGCTCGAAAGTGTCTTCATGAAGCAGCTGGGTCAGTCCATCCCGGAAGCTGCCTTCCGAGTAGCGGGTAGCCAGTTGCGGCCGGTAGTCGCCACCGGAATTGGTCATAAAATCCGCCAGTTCCTCCGCCAGTTCTCCGAACCGGTCACGGCTTTCTACCGTTCCGGCAACCGCCTCCGCGAATGTTGGGCCGCCCAGGTAGCCGGGCATGACCGGCACACGGGGGGCACAATTCCATAAAAGCAACTGCGTATGCAGTTGTTCAGCCAGCCAGGACGCGCTTTCTGCCGCGTGGATGGCTCCCCTGGAAAAATCGGTAGGTACGAGGATCGTTTTCATGTTATTGCGCTAAGTAACCACCGTCGATATTATAATAGGAGCCGGTAACGAAAGAGGCTTTATCGGAGTTCAGCCAGAGCGATAGTTCGGCCACTTCCTCCGGCCGGCCTAAGCGGCCCATCGGGTGTAACCCGGTCAGCAACTTCATGGTGTTTTCATCCAATACCTTCAGCAGCGGAGTCAGAATATAACCGGGGCCGATCGCGTTGATGCGAATTCCCTGGTCCGCGTACTCCAGCGCGGCAGCTTCCGTTAAGCCGATAACGCCGTGTTTGGCCGCAACGTAAGCGGGCGAGCCTTTGGTGCCAACCTTGCCGAGAATCGATGCCATATTCACGATACTGCCGCCACCCGAAGCGATCATGGCCGGGATCTGGTAATGCAGCCCATAAAATACACCCGATAAGTTGACGGAGATCACCTTATCCCAGCCATCGACCGGGTATTCGCTAACCGTATTTAACGGACCGCCGATACCCGCGTTATTGACGGCGATATGCAGACCGCCAAAATGCCGGACGGTCTCTTCCACTAACTGCTGGTGCTGCGCCTGTACAGCCGTATCCGCTTTCAAAAAAATGGCGTCGCCACCGTTCGCCTGGATAGCGGCGAGGGTTTCATGACCGCCTTTCTCATCCAGGTCCGTAACGGCCACTTTGGCGCCCTCCGCCGCGTATAATATAGCAATAGCTTTGCCGATACCGGAACCCGCCCCGGTGATCAGGGCTACTTTATTTTCCAATGTTTTCATAACTTTTTTAAATGAACATGGTTGGCTGATCAGCAGCATTCCATGCGGTCTATAAAAATGACGTTAGCTGTTTCCCTGGGATGCGGCTCAGGTTTTTCATTACCATACCCTATGATCACCGCTAAATGCACCGTTTCCGCATCCGGTACCTCCAGTTTATGGTAAACCGGCGTCTGCGCGATGAACTTGGCAAACCCGACCGGGCAGCTGTCCAGGCCAAGCGATCTGGCTGCCAGCATCATATTCTGCGCACACATACCGATATCAAGGCCCGCCCACTCATTGTCTTTGGGTGCGGTAATAAAGATGACCACCGGCGCACCGTGAAACACCGGGTCGGGGCTTTTGTCATGCAGCGCCTGGGGCAATTCGTGTAGCAATGTCTTGACCGTGGCTACTGGGTGTTTAAGCAATTCCCGGAACAGGACTTTAGGCGTGACCTTTGCGATCGCCCGCGAAAAGGCAGCGATGGTGTCCTGATGCGTAGCAATATAGAATTTCCAGGGTTGCCTGTTCATGGCGGATGGCGCCATGCGGCCCGCCGCCAGAACCTGATCCAAGAGTTCTTCTTCCACCATATCCGGGCGGTATTTCCTGACCGCTCTTCTTTCGAAGATGGTTTTTAAGGTTTCGTTCGTTAAATTTTCCTTGATTAATTGAGTTTCCATGGCGTTTGTATGATTAACAGGTTCGAAAGATCTCCGGAAAAATACCTTCTCCCGGAGGCGGGAAATCGTAGGGCGATACCCGGGACTGTTTTTCCGGTTCCATAGCGGGGGCTTCTTCCGGGATCTTCGGCAGGCCGGGTGCTGCCGGAGGCCTGACTTCAGGCGGCTGTTTTACCGGCGGTACCTCATTTGGAACCTTGATGCTTCGCTTTTTCATGAGTCGGTCAATTGTTGTTATATGCAAAATTAACCGCAAAACAGCCGGGCGGAGATGACCCCGGTCAGCCTGCGAAATGATATTCATCAGGCGGGAGCAAAAAAATAAAACAAAAAATAACATTTGGAATGTGCTCACCGTATATTTGCCTACGCCCCGGACCTCGATCACTTTATCCCGCCACAGCGTGTCCACTGAATCGATCTATCCCGATCATGGCCCTTTCAAGGCGCGTGTTTTAACGAAGACCTGACTGTCTTACTAAATTTTCCGCTATGAAAAGAACCATTTTACTGATCGAGGATAATACCGATATCCGCGAAAATGCCGGCGAATTGATCGCCCTGGAAGGCTACGAGGTGATCGAAGCCGCTTCCGGCGAGATCGCGCTCGCCCTGATCGATCTGCAGCGACCGGATGTGATCGTTTGCGATATCCTAATGACCGGCCTGGATGGTTATGCAGTTTATGAACAAGTGAACCGCAGCTATGCCGGCATTCCTTTTATTTTCACAACAGCCAAAGCAGAACCTAAGGACCGGCAAAAAGCAACGGAGGCGGGTGTGCGCTTCTACCTGACCAAGCCCTATGAAGCTACGGAATTACTGGGCTGTATCGCGTCCTGTCTCTCCGGTAGGGGCGACGAGTAACGCAGCAGCATTTGACCTGTCAGCCTACGAGGTTAGGGAAAAGGAAGAATAGGATCAGTAATAAAATAATAAGTGCTATGGTAATCAGCGTTGCCAGCTGGCTATGTTTATCTGTCCAGGTCAGGCGTCTTTTGCGCGGCTGCATAGAATGCGTGTGTTTCATGGCCATAAAATTTATTAAAACAAATTTCCAGGATCAGCCGCTATCCTGCCATGATGCCGGTCAGTTCCCCGACTGACCCTGGTCAGTCCGCAGCTTTCTCTATAGCAAATGCTTTCACGGTAGTTTCTACTTAGCCGGGTGGCCCGCGGTCTCCCTCGTGCCACCTCTGCAATTGATCAGTATCACGCTTATGGCTGACGCCGGTCATGGCTATAGCGTTCCGCAGGCCTCAAATTTGTGTCTTAGACTGCAATATCATGAAACAATCAAATTCATTTGTACTGGTATTACTGGCCGCTCTTTTCGCCGGCTGTACGGCCTACCAATACTATGCGATCGAAAGCCCCCGGGCCACTTTTCCGAAATACCGCACCTTTGCCTGGCTGCCTGCAGCGGATACGACAGGTCATTACAGCGATATTGCCGATGAAAAGATCAAAGATGAGGTCACTGCACAGCTCGAGCGGCGCAACCTCAAACTGGAGCCCGCCCGTCCCGACCTGCTGGTACGTTATACCATACAGGTAAATGACCGGGTTAGGATCTATAATCGCCCGGTCTATGTTTATGGGCCGCGGACCATTTATCATGGGGTGACGCGCAACCGGTATGGCCGTTATTTTTATTTTGGTTATCCCAGCAATTTCATGGTCTATGTTGGTGATGATATCGAACGCGTGCCTTACCGTGAGGGCACGCTGATCATCGACCTGATCGAACGGAAAAGCCGGCAGGTGATCTGGCGCGGCTATGGCATAGGTGATGTGGACGATCCGCAAAGAGCGATAAATGATATCCCGAGGGTCGTGGAGGGCATCCTGAATAAGCTGCCGATCGTTCCCGCTGAAGATTTTCACAAGCTGCTGATCAGCCACGCCACCGTTAATGTTCCTCAACAAGCCAGGCCATGAAACAGATCCTGGTCATGATCGATTTTTCGGTGAACGCAGCCCACGCGGCTGATTATGCCTTCCGCCTGGCAGCATGCCTGCAAATGGATATTTTGTTGGTCCACTATACGGGGCAAAAGCCACCTGTAGATTCTGGAATCTCTGAGGATTGGCTGGAAGAACAACGGCTCGCACAGCAAAAAGCCGGCGTGGAAAAACTCCGGCTGCTGAGCGTAGCGGTGCGAAAGCTGGCGGAATCACTGGATGCGGGGGCCTACCTGCCCGCTGTACGCTATCAATGGCAGGACGGCGCCTTTGATCCGCGCCTGGCTGTTTACGACCCCAAAAGTACCGTCGGGCTGCTTGTCGCCGGTAGCCACGAGTACCTGCCGGGCGGAAAGCCCAGCCAGGATCACGCCCGTCTGCTGATCGAGCATGGCCTGCGGCCCCTGCTGATCGTGCCGCCCGATGCTGACTTTCAGCCTTATAGACAGATCGTTTTTGAAACTTCGCTGGCCGAGGAGGAGATGGCCCGCCTTCAGACATTGATTAAACTGGCTGAACCGTTCCAGGCGGAATTGGTGATCACCCCCGTACCGCTGGCCAAAAAGCTCCGGGACCGCGCAGAGCGGTTCATGGCCGCGATCGCCCGTCAAAGCCCTTACACGCATATTCGCTTCCAGGAAACATTACCGGTGCTGAAGAAACCGGAATTAGCAGTTCCTGGCGGAAATTTCGATAAGGGGCAGTGGCCACCCGCCGCACTGGGGCAGCGCGTTCCCTTATTAGTCTTATAACCCTAAACAGCTATACGATGCACCCGCAGCACGCGCCCCTTTTCTTAGTTGCTTACGGCTTTTCGAATGCCGTGGGACTGTGGATCCTCTGGGCCGCTTTCCGGAGGCCCGGCCAGTCACGAACTGGCCCTGGCCCTGATCTTTGGCTGGGCGGTCTGGATCAATTATGACACCTGTCATGAGCATCCGGAGGCTTACCTGGAATTCGGACGTTATGCCATGGGTTATAGTAGCTTTATCAACGGCTGGTTCCGCGGCCACATCAAGGGGATGGTCAGCACGATCGCTGCCGGCCAGGGGTTAATCGCCCTGGCGATGAGCTACCGGGGCCAATGGGTGAGGGCTGCCTGCATGGCTGCGATCGTTTTCCTGCTGGCGATTACGCCCCTTGGTTTAGGTGCCGCTTTCCCTTTCCTGCTGATCCTGGCTTTTGCAGCCGGGAAGCTCCTCTACCAAACAATGGCCTGGCCGTTATGGTCGAAGCGCGCTTACCAACGATAAGCATGAAAATCAGTCCGGACTGTGCCTTACGTCATTTTTCCGGCTTTTGCCATACCGTTCCTTTGTAAAAAACAAAGATTATGGCAACAGAAAATACAGCGTTAATGCAAGCTGCCCGGGCAGCCCTAAAGGATAAATGGGGATTGGCGATCGGGACCTTCCTGGTCTATAGCCTGATCATGGGCTCTTTTGGCGCGATGCAGAAGGTCGGCTTAGCCGCCATACTCGTGGCCGGCCCCATGATGCTGGGCGCTGCCACATTTTCATTGTCCTTGTCCCGCGGTAAGGATGCGAAACTGGAGCAGTTATTCGACGGATTCAGGTACTTCACCGGCGCACTGCTGACTTATCTGCTCTCCCTGTTATATGTCCTGCTATGGCTCTTGCTGCTGATCGTACCGGGCATTATCGCGGCGCTATCCTATGCGATGGTTTTCTATATCCTCGCGGATGATCCAAACTTAAAACCACAGGACGTGCTTGCCCGAAGTAAAGAATTGATGGATGGCTATAAGCTGAAACTCTTTTATCTGTTCCTGCGGTTTTTACTGCTGGCCATCTTATGTGTGCTCACGCTGGGCATCGGATTTCTCTGGCTGATACCCTATATCCATGTTACCCTTGCAAAATTTTATGACGATCTGAAAAATAAAGGGTACCAGCCTGGTTAAACCTGTGAAAATGTCACGGTGAAAAGGGTTCCCTCATTAGGCCGGCTGACAAAGTCGATCGTGCCCTTTAATAACTCCACATACCTTTTAACAATATTAAGCCCCAAGCCGGTCCCCTGAATATTGCCCGTATTATGCGCCCTGAAAAACCGGGTAAATACGTGCTCCTGTTCGGCAACGGGTATGCCGATGCCGTGATCTTCTACGCTGATGGTAATGCGCTGATCGTTGACGCTGGTCAAAAGGTTAATCTCCTCTTCTTCGCCGGAATATTTACAGGCGTTGGACAGCAGGTTCAGCAGGATATGCTGCAGGATCTTCCGGTCTTCGGTAATCTCCCGGAGCCCCTCGTGGTAGTAGCTGATCACCTGGCCCTGCTTCCGGGTTGCGGATACTTCTTCCATCAGGTCCTCGCAAAATTCGGGCAGATCGAAAGGGGTCCGCTGAATTTCGACCTTGCCGCTCTCCAATTTTTCAATGGAAAGGAATTCATCAAGAATGGTGACCAGATGTCTGATGGAACTTTTGACGCGGCCCAGGTGCCTTTTCATTTTCTCGGTTTCGCCGGACAGCGCATACTTTTCGACCAGCGTCGTACTGGATAGCATGGAGGTCAAGGGCGTGCGGAACTCATGCGAAGCCATACCGATAAAACGCGATTTCATGGTACTGAGTTCTTCCGACCTGGTCAATTGCATTTCGATCTCGTGTTCGTGTTCTTTAATATGGGAGATATCTGTCATGATCGAAAGCAGATGTTTGAATTCGTGCCTTTGGTCCCACATGACCTTGGACTTCACAAAGGCGGCAAAAATGGCGCCATCCTTCCGTCTGATCTCGCATTCCATCCGCTCCAGTGTCCCTTCCGCAATGGCGGTATTCAGGTGCCGGTAAAAGTTGTCCTGATCCAGTCCGGTATGCAAAAAGCTCGAAAACGGCTTGCTGATCAGCGATTCCTTGTCCATACCCAGTTGGGCTGTCGCGCGGACGTTCACCTTCTCGATCAGGCCTTCTTTGTCCAGGATAAAATAACCTACCGGTGATAGTTCAAACAACTCTGCATATTCGGACAGTGCCGCACTGAGCCTTTCCTGGGTGTCCAGCAACTCTGCGTTTTGCATCTGGAGTTCTATCTCATGCACACTGAGTTCATGTTCCAGGTCGCTGATGCCGGGTTTTAGGTTGCTTCCTTTCAGTTCCTCCTCGGCTTTTTGACGCAGCCTGGAGAATTTGTCTTTTTTTGATATGATCTTGTTCATATTGACCTCCTGTTTTTCAATTCATCAGCTGGATTTGTTTTTTATTGCGGACTTTGCGCTTAATACCTCCTGCCACACGCCCGCGATATAAGCGGGCTTTCCGGGCCGTGCGGCGGTATACCGGATCGTATTGATAAACTGCTTGTACTTCCCGTTGGCGCATTTCCACCGGAAGTTTTGCTCATCATTTCCCTTTTTAGCGATCCCGGCAAAAGCAGTGCTCATTTTTTGCTGATCGTCCGGATGGATGCGTTGCATCCAAAATGCGGTTTTACCGGTGAACTGCCCGGGCAGGAAGCCGGTGACCTTTTCACAGCTTTTGCCGACAAAACTGAATTCCAGCTCAGGTGCCATGGTGCAGGTATAGGGTACCGCCGGCAGGTTCTCCATCACCAGGTTGAGATGCTCGTTGCTTTTGGCCAGATCGTGCTCCACCGCTTTTTGGCTGCTGATGTCAACCAGCGTGATCAGCACGCCTTCGATCATATTTTCAGAGGTGCGGTAAGGAATGATCCGCATATAATACCAGGTCCCGTCCGATCCGCTTACCTCTACCGATCTGGTTTCGAGCGTTTTGAGCGCATGGCTCACATCATCAGCCAGGTTGTCATAGTGCAGATTGAGCTTCAATTGGGTAAGCGGGCGGCCGATGTCCGCCGGGATCAGGTTGAATATCTTCGTAGCCGCCGGGGTGAACCTTTTGACCCTCAGTTTGCGGTCCAGGTAAACAGTGGCCACTTCGATGCTTCGCAGCAGGTTATTCAGGTCGTTATTCGACTGTGACAGCTGATCGATCTTGCCGGTCAGCTCGGTATTGACCGTGATCAGTTCCTCGTTCAGGGACTGTAATTCTTCCCGGGAGGTTTCCAGCTCTTCATTCGTGCTCTGCAGTTCCTCATTGACGCTCTGCAGATCTTCATTGGCCGATGCCAGGTCATGGACCGCGGCCTGCAGGTCCGCGCGCGTCAGTTGCAGTTCGTTTTCCAACCGGCTGTTCCGGTTCGTTTTTTTTATAGAACCAGCTGCAGGTGGGGTTTCAGGCAGGTCCGCCGGTTCAAAAACAACCATTAACGTACCCGAATCATACTTCCTGGTCAGCAGGGGTTTGATATGCAGATTAAACTGCCGGACACCGTTATTGCCAGCGATCTCCAGATGGTTCTTCTGGACGGCCGTTTTGTTTTTACGGGCTTTTTTGATGGAATTTTTCAGGTGCGTTCTCAGCTCCTTACCGGCCATTTCAAGGATATTCCATTTGGCCACGCCGTTGGGCGGTGAGAGATATATCGCTATCGGGCCTGAAAAGTATAGCGCGTCATTGTTTTTATCAATGATGACCGAAGGCGGGCTTTCGGCTGCCGGCTGTTCGGCAGCGGCCGGTACCGGCGCCGCCTTTGGCGATGCGGTAGCAGCGCCTTTTCTGGCTGAAACGAGCTTGTCGCCGATAAAGGGCAATTCCAGCAAAGGCGACGGCCTTTTGGCATGACCGTTCTTTTTCCTGAATAATTTGTATTTCGCATCGATCGTGGTGAACAGGCCAGTGTATTCGCCGATACTTTCCGAGGTGCCTAAAAATAACCACCCGTCATCATTCAGACTATAATGAAACAGGGGAATGATCTTTTTCTGTAATTCGCTTTTGATATAGATCAAAAGATTTCTGCAGGAGATCAGGTCAAGTTTAGAGAAAGGCGGGTCTTTCAGCAAGTTGTGATGAGCAAATACCACCATTTCCCGGACATCTTTTTTGACCTGGTAGCCGTGCTCATTTTTGATGAAATATTTGGACAGGCGTTCGGGAGAAATTTGAGCTGCAGCACTTTCACTGTAGATCCCGAGCCGCGCAAATTCGATGGCTGCTTCATCGATATCAGAAGCGAAGACGGTAACCTTTACATACTGTTTGTTGCTGTCCAGCGCTTCTTTCAATAAGATGGCCAGTGAATAAGCTTCTTCACCGGTGGAGCAGCCGCATACCCAGGCCCGCAGCTCCTGCTTATCCCCGCTTTGCTCCAGCAAGAGCGGGACAGCCTGCTCCTGCAGACGCTTGAAGGCATCGCTGTCCCTGAAAAAAGAGGTGACACCGATCAGGAAATCCTTGTAAAGCCGGGTCACTTCTTCGGGATGGTCCTTCAGGAATCTGGCATACTCCGCCAGGGTAGTGAACTTGTTCAGCGCGATCCGTTTGTTGATCCTGCGGGCGATGGTATTGAGCTTGTAATTCGAAAAGTCATAACCGGTCTGCGCCCGGATGATCTGGAAGATCTTACTTAATTTTTCCTCCAACTGGCCGGAGAGCTCGGCATCCACCGGGACCGCCGGAAGCTTTTCTTTGCCCATCAACTTGCTGAGTTGTTCGGCCATTTGTTCCGGGGGGAGGACCAGGTCTGCAGCCCCGGCCGCGATGGCGCTGCGCGGCATGCCGTCGAACTGTGCCGTTTCCGGCTCCTGAACCATGGTAATGCCTCCCGCTGCTTTGATCGCCTGTAATCCCAGCGCACCTTCGGTGCCTGTGCCGGAGAGCACGATTCCGGCCGCATTCTCCTGCTGGTCAGCGGCCAGGCTGCGAAAAAAGCCATCGATCGGCCTTCTCTCGGCGCGATCAGCCGCGGGACCGGTCAGCAAAAGTTTTTGTTTTTCGATCGTCAGGGACTTGTTAGGCGGAATAACATAGACATGATCGGGTTTGACCTTGTCGCCGTTAACGATTTCCCTCACCATCATTTTCGTATGACCGGAGATCAGTTCGGCCAGCAGGCTTTTATGGCGCGGGTCAAGGTGCTGAACGATCACAAAAGCCATGCTGCTGTTAGCGGGGGCATGTTCAAAAAATACTTTAAGCGCTTCCAGTCCGCCGGCGGAAGCGCCGATACCCACAATAAGCAGGGACGGGTTTTGGGACGGGGCATCTGCCCGGGCACTTGCGGGTGTTTTTGAAGGCGTATTTTTTGACCTGTTTTTTTTCACGGCTACATGTTTATACGAATATAACTAATCAGCCTAATTTGCCAAATGGTTGTACTTCCTGCAATAGCAGCCAGTGTAGTTCCCACGGCCAATTTTTCGTGTAGTCGTTCAATAAAAAAAGAATTCCCGCGATAGATGCTATTGAACTTAAAATATCGTGTAAAATTTTGGAATAAAAAATGATCTGCATCACATTTCCCGCTAAAAGCTCCATTTCAGCCGGAAAAAGCAAGTGTGATTCGCCGCTTCGAAAGCATGATCCTGTTCGGCAAAAAAGGATTGCCACACCAGGTCCGCATCCAGGTTCGTAGCCAGGCTATACCGGAAGGACGGATAAAGGATAAGCAGGTTCGACCCGGGAGCGTAGACTACACTCAAATTTGCAGAAAACAGGGGGTTAATCTCCTTCATCGTTGTTGCAATGATATTCCACCGGGTGGGCATCAGGTTTTCCGGCGAAAGTCCAAGGCTCAAATTGCCCCAATTACTTACAGGTTGATTTAAACCCCGGTTATTGAACAAAAGACCTAAATTTATATACCAGCCGTTTTTAAACATATAATCCCCCTGAAGGGTCAGGTTCAAATGGTCGTTTGAATCCCGTCCGGGCAAAAAATACTGCACCTCGCCTTTAAAACCGGCATCTTTAATATTCCCTGCCCAACCGGCGCCCAGTGTTGGATGGGTATGGTACCACCCGGTAATGAGCTGCAGGTCATAACCCCATTGATTGAGGGCGAACTTAAACGCTGCCACATTCCCGTTTTTTTGACCGGTATTCGCATAAGCAAGTTCGGTATTGAAAACGCTGCTGAACAGGTACCTGGCTTTGGCACCGTCCACACCCGGCCGCTCTTCATAATCAAAATCAAGAAAATTGTAGGAATTAAAAATGTCGTTAGGGTTCCAGGTGGTCGCTACTCCCCAATTGATCCGCTGGCGTCCGACACGGATACTCAGTTGATCATTTCCATAATCAGCATACAGCCTTTCCACGTTAGTCAGCAAAACCAACGACTTGTTTTCCATCCATAGCTTTTGCATGTTGATCGCTTCGTTTTCGTTTCGCAATAACGATACGAAGCCCGGGGTCAGCTTTACTTCCTCTCCCCAGATCAAGCGTGTACGGAACTCGGCATCGCCGGTAAACCGGTCGGTCGGCATCCATTTTACATTGATCCGGTTGTGAATAGTGTTACCGGATACCAGATCGCTGAGATATTTATCAAAATTGAGCGTCTGCAGGTTTTTAATATACCCGTTAATGGCCAGCTTTTTTGATGTTGCGGTGCTGTCCTGGGCATTTGCTGCTATTGCAAACGAAAAGATGAACCCGATAGCCAGCAGCTTTTTCATTTCTTTCCGCCGGCGTGACCATGTTTGGTTGAAACAGCTGCTGTATCGCTGGTTATTTTACCGTCGACCAGGGTGATAACCCTTCGGGCCCGGTCAATTACCCGCTGGTCATGCGTGGAAAAAAGAAAAGTGATTTGTTCTTCCTTGTTAAGCTTTGCCATGATATCCAGTAGATTAGCCGCTGACTGAGAGTCAAGGTTCGCGGTTGGCTCATCTGCTAAAACAAACTGTGGTTTGGTTGCCAGTGCCCTTGCAACAGCCACGCGCTGCTGCTGCCCGCCTGATAATTGCGCGGGACGGCTATCGAGCTTATCTGCCATTTCTATCTGGTCAAACAATTGCTTTACCCGTGCGTCGCGTTTGCTTCTTTCCACCCCCTGCAACTGCATGATGAATTCCACGTTTTCTTTTGCCGTAAGCACCGGGATCAGGTTAAACGATTGAAATACAAATCCTATGTTTTTCAGGCGGAAGTCGATCAGCTGATCGGCAGATAGCCCGGTGATATCCAGGCCATTGATGCGCACCTGACCATCATCAGGTTTGTCCAGGCCGCCTATTAAATTCAGCAAAGTGGTTTTGCCCGACCCGGATGGCCCGACCAATGCAGTAAACTCCCCTCTTTCTATGTGCAAATGCACGTTGTTTACCGCGTATACAGGTATAGTCTCTTTGTTGTATACCTTACTGATGTTATGTGCATCGATTACTGTATTCATGATCATCTGTTTATAAGGCCTTTTTCATCTTCAAACCCGTTTATCTTCTCAATGCCTCAACGGGCCGCAATTTCACAGCTTTTATGGCAGGAAATAAGCAGGAGAAGATAGCGGTGCCGGTAACGATCAGCATAACAACCAACAACTTATCCGCCGGAAATTCCGGATAAATCATCGTCCCAAAACCAAAACTGCCCATCATATCCCGCCCCATACCCGACAGGTCGAGCCCGTGTTTATTAAAATAAGCCGATGTGCCCCAGCCTGTCAAAATACCAATGGGTGTGCCGGCAAGTGTCAAGAAAACGGTTTCCAGAAAAATTAAAGCGAACACTCTTACCCGGTTGGTACCCAGCGCCATCATCATACCGATCTCGCGGGTCCGCTCTAAAACGGCCATCAGCATGGTATTAACGATACCAAAAGCCAGGGCAAACATGATGATGACCATGATGATATAAGCGTATTGATCTGTTGTCTTGACCATAAAATCCGTTTCCGGCGAAATTTCCCTCCACGACTCGACCTGATAGGCAGGAAACAATTGCTTTAACTCCTGCTGTACTTTGTTTACATCCTCATCATTTTTCAGCAAGAGCATAACCTCGTGGAACCCGCTTGAAATGCCTAATAAAGCATTCAGGTCAGTCATTGTGATGTACACATTTTTCTCGTCCAGCGGCGTATTGTCGCTTTTGTAAATGGCAGTTACGCGAAACGCCCCTGAAACCATATTGCTTGCGGTATCGGTAAAAGTCAGCACGAGTTTCGACCTGACCTTTAACTTCATCTTTTTAGCCAGCTTTTGACCGATCATGATCTCATTGTTTTTAACCGGATCAAAAACCTTCCCGGCGACGATCTTCTTCTTAAGTTGGGAAGCCTCATATTCCAACTGCGGAACTACGCCGTTTATCTGCACACCCGCGCTGCCGGTTGTGGTCGAGAGCATGCCGGTGGTTATGCTTCGTGGTGCAGCGAGTTTGACCGCGGGCATTGAACTAACTGTTTTTAATATTGAGGCCCCGTCCGTCAGCACAAATTTGGGCTCGTAATCTTTCTTAAAATTGATATCGTGTAGCTGTAAATGGCCAACCTCAGCGTCGATAACGGTACGTACCCTGCTTTTCATCATCCCTTTATATAAGGCCAGCACGGCAATACCGGCAAATAAACCCACCGCTATGGATAAAATAATAACCATGCTCCGCATTTTGTTGCGCCAGATATTCCGCCATGCCATTATGAAGATCATCATCATTATTGTTATCGTTTCATTGCTGTAATAGGGTCTAACCGGATCACTTTGTATACAGGGTACAGTGATAGCAATAAGCCAATTAACAGCACGATTACCCCCTGGTGAATAAAAATGGCAGCACTGGTTGAAGTGGGAAATATGGCTTCAAAGCCAAATTTCTCGTATATTTTCGCAGTTTCACCGCCCATTCTTAAAGGGTGCCGGTTTAAATAATATACAATAGGGATACTGGCCGCTATCCCCAGCAAGCAGCCCGTGATCACGGTGAAAACCGATTCAAACATGAGCAGGAAAACCAATTTGCTTTTTTTCATCCCGACAGCCACAAGCATACCCATTTCAAACTTTCTTTCAACCATCATCATTAATAAGGTGCCAAAAATGCCAAAGCATATCAGCAGGTATAAAATCCCCTGGATGTATTTCATACTATTCGAATCCGATGCGATATGCTGTTTGATATCCGGCATCAGCTCTTCCCAGGTCATCACTTCGTAAGCCGGACCGAGGTACCCGGACACAGCAGACCTCGTAGTTTGAAGGGCCTTGATATCCTTCAATGAAAGAATATAAGAGGTTACCACGCCACCCGCACTGTAAAAATCCTGCGCGGCAGCCAGTGGCATAAACAGTGATTTGCTGTTTAATTCCGGTGAGCCGAATTTTACTATCCCTTTGATCAGATATTTACCGGCTGCTGTAGCGCCATGATAACCCTGCCCGATGAGTAATACGGTATCATTAGTCTTCAATTTCAACCTTTCTGCAAGCCCTTGCGACAACAATACTGCCTGTTCATTATCCTTCAGGTAACGGCCCTGCACAACTTTATTTTTTAATAGGGTGATCCGGTTCTCTTGTTCGGGTTCGATACCGGCAACCAGCGCCCCCTTGGTTATATCAGCCGAAGACGCTAATGCAAATGATTCTATTCTTGAAGTAACCGTAAGTACGTTTTTGTCGTTTGAAATTCTTCGTTTTGGCTCGGCTGATGATTCAAAGCTATTATCCAGGATTTGCTCGTTCCAGTACCCCTGTTTGTGCACTTGTAAATACCCTGTATAAAAGCTCACCACGTTTTTGACCAGATTACTGAAAATGCCCTCTTGCAAACTGCTGGCTATGACCGATAAAATAACAGCAAAAAAAATCGCCGCCATTGTAATAAGCGTTCGCGTATTATTACGCCACATATTCTTCCATGCCATTTTGATCAGCCACATTTTATTTGAGGGTCTTCATTTTCTCCAGCGAGAAGAAATTATCATCGATGGGTTTATTGTATTGAATATTGCTATAAATCATGATCGTTTTTTGCCCCTTTTTATCAGCAGGTATCATTTCAAACCGGGTTGGGATGATACGGTCGTGCATCAGTTTGATATCATAGCTGTTCATGGTATTAATCAACTGGCCGTCGTCGTCAAAAAAACGGTTGTTCAATTCAAGGAAATCTGTTTTGTCGATACATATGATCACCTTGCTCCAGACCACCGCGGTTGCCGGTTTGGGTATCATACGGATGATATAACAACTTTTGTTTTGGATAACGGTATCACCCAAAATGGTTTGATTGTAATCTTCCACTACCGAGGATTCCTTCACCAGGTCATCATTGGTAAAATCCGTGCCCATCCAGCTCTGGCTCATCATGGAAGGGGGAAGCTTGATGTTGCGCTCCAGAACCGGCATCCAGTTCCATACTTCTTTTCGTTTTTTCAAGAAAACTGTACCCTTGTCTTTGGCCGGGGATTGGATGAGGATCATGGAAAGCTGGTTCCCTTTGGTCCATATTTTGCATTGCATTTCCCGGCTCCAGGTCGGGCGGACAGTTTTGATTATTATCTCGGCCTGCATCGTGGCGCCCCGCATTTTTTCATCAGCTTTTCTCACGATTTCTTTGGCATCCTGCGCGCCTGCGCTGAAAAATGAAAACATGAAATATAAAATCGTTGCGGGTCTCATACTTATTTATTTTGACTTAAAAATGTGCGCCGGGCAACTCTCGGCCGTTTTTCAGCGGATTTCAGCTGCTAAGTTATTAACGAATATTTTAACTAACCTTGAGCAGGATCAGTCAATGGAGTGATCGTGGGCATTATTGCGCAGCCGGCCCCGGGTAATTTTGACTCCAAATTCGATCACACTGGGAATAAATGAGAATACTAAGACACCGTTTTGTTATCCACCGAGCAAGGTGATTTACAGCCTGACAGATTTCGGCAAATCCTTAATTCCGACATTGAACGTGATCCTGGCCTGGGGTAACCAGATCGGCGGACAGCGGGGGCGAATTTATTAGCACCCGATAACTTAACCTGCCTTAAGTTGATTCAGATGGGCTTTAGGGTTTGAGCATTCTCAGTCTTTCAGTAAGTTATTCAAAAGCAAAACGAAACGTTCGCCGCTGGAATTCAGGGCTTCATTTAATTGAACAAACACGTTGTATTTCGTTTAAACTCTTCAACTACCTGAACTTTTTTCAGGCCGGGGTCTCCGACCTTTGTGTTATGGAAAATATGAAGAACATCGAAGAAACCATTCTCACTTACACGAGTGCGTGGAATGAGACTGAACGAGAGGCCATCCTGGAGAAGATCAGCAAATGCTGGGCACCGGCCGGTACTTATACTGATCGCTTAACCGATACCATCACCGGGCCGGACGCGATCACTGACCTGATCATCAGTTCGTACGTACAAATGGGGCCACGAACGTTTCATGTACTGGCAGAACCGCAGGTACATCATCAAAGCGGCCGTTTCCGCTGGCTGGCCGTACGTCTGGAAGGTTACCCGGTTGAGGGTATGGATTATTTTGAGTTTGACAGCGAGAAACGCATCACCCGCATTGTAGGCTTTTTTTAAACAGGAAATCATGAAAATAACATTGCCGAATATTGAATCGGGCCAGGGGCCTGTGTTGATGCTGAACATGATCAGGTTCAGGGACAAAAAGATCTACTTTGAACAGTATTTACCCGCATTTAACCAGGTGGTGCAGCAACTGGGTATTGAAGGTGTTACCGTAAAACTGGTGAGCGAGGTCGTCGCCAACATTATGGCCGACGAAGACGAAAAATGGGACGAGATTGTAGTGGTAGAATATCCGAGTGCTGAAGCGTTCTTAACCATTGCGCAGAGCGAAATCTATCACGAAATAGCTAACCCGCTTCGTGAGGCCGGAACAGCGGAACTGAAATTGTTCATGACGCGCAAAATTGACTTTTAAAAGTTATACTTGCTGATATGTCAGAACTCATCCTGTCCAATTTTGCCTTGCACATAGCACTTGCCCCTGACGAGCAGGAGCAAGTGCTTGCCTTGTTGCAGCGCAAGACAGTTGTTAAACGCAGCATATTGCTGCGCCCCGGCGAGATCGAACGGCATATCTATTTTGTTAACGAGGGTTGCCTACGCATGTACCACACCGATAAGGACGGGAAGGAACACAACCTCTGCTTTTTCCCCGGGAACTGGTGGGCTTGTGATATCGTAAGTTTTTTTAAAGCGAAACCCGCTACCAACTCCATCCAGGCATTGGAAAATACAGAAGTGTGTTACTTTTCCTTGCCCGCTCTCGAGCGGTTATTTGTCGAGGTGCCCAGGTTTGAGCGCTTTTTCCGCATCCTCACGCAAAACGGTTTTGACATGTTTCAGCGACGGGTTACGTCAAACCTGTCAAAAACCGCCGAACAGCGTTACCGCGAATTCCGCAGGCATTACCCGGGACTTGAACAGCGCATATCCCAAAAGCATATTGCCAGCTACCTGGGGATTACAGCTGCCTTCCTTAGCATGATGCGCAAAGAAAGGGACCTGTGATATCTACACCTCGTTGCCTGGCAAAAAACCGCTGTCAATTTAGTTTAGCTGATTACGCCGGAACTGTACAGGCGAAACACTGGTGCGCTGTTTGAACAGTTTATTGAATGATTGCGGATGCTCAAATCCTAACAGGTAAGCGATCTCCGCTGTGGTCAGGTTTGTCTGGTTCAATAATACTTTTGCTTTCTCGATCAATGCCAAATGGATATGCTGCTGCGTAGTTTTACCTGTAAGTGCTTTAAGCAGATCTGAAAGGTAGCGCTGTGATACATTCAAATGCGTTGCTATATCCTGTGGCGAAGGCAAAGTGTTAATGATCATATCTGCACCCTCAAAACGCTCGTTCAACCAAATGTTCATCCGGCTGATAAGGTCATGGTGCATGTTCTTCCGGGTCAGGAACTGCCGGTTGTAAAAACGGTTACTGTATTTGAGCAACAGTTCGAGTTGCGATACCAATACGTTTTCGCTGAACTGATCGATATGGTTATCGAGCTCCATCTCAATCGCTTTAAAAAGCGCACCCATAATCTGCTTTTCTTTTTCAGAAAGGAACAAAGCTTCCGCAACTGCATAATCAAAAAATCCATAGTTATGAATGTTCTGTGCCAGCGAATGTCCACCTAATAATCCGGGATGGAAATATAAGGCATACCCCTGGTAGTCCCCGGGGTCGGCGGTCATTTGTACGATTTGTCCCGGTGCTAAAAAGGCCATGCCGCCATCTTTAAAATCGTAAGTGCCCGGGCCGTATTTAACGTTGCCGTTAAAGTCCTTTTTAAAAGTGATCTTGTAAAAGTCGAGCATGAACCAGCTGCCGGCATCACGCAGGTCTATCTTTACCTGGTCGTAGTTGACCAGTGTGATCATCGGATGTGCAGGCGGATCTAACTTTAGCCTACGCATCAGATCAGTTATACTATTAAACTTTAACGGCTTGTCCATTTGGCTCGATGATTTATTAATTTCATTGGTCAGTATAAAGATACTGAATCAACCCTGAACAGACGGGCGGATTACCATATCACCTACGTCCACGTTATCGGGCTGCTTAATGAAGTAAGCAATCGCCCTGGCAACGGCTTCAGCGGGGATAGCCATTTTATCGGCATTTTGCTGAATGGTATTTCTGACTTCCTCGTTTTTGATATTGCTTGCAAATTCGGTGGCCACATAACCCGGCGAGATACCCGTTACGCGCCAGCGGCCCTGCGATTCCTGGCGTAAGGCTTCGCTGATGGTACGCACAGCGTTTTTGGTACCGGCATAAACACCCATGGTAGGTACAATGCTGATACCAGCTGTGGAGATCACATTAATGATGTGACCTGAACCCTGTCCCTTAAAAATAGGTAATGCTGCGGCGATACCATACAAGGTGCCTTTCAGGTTAACATCGATCATCTGTTCCCAGCCTTCTACGTCCAGCTCCTCCATCTTATATAATTGGCTGATACCCGCATTATTGATCATGACATCGAGCCTGCCAAACCGCTCAACAGCTGATGCCGTCAATTTAGCCAGATCTTCACGGCAGGTCACATCTGTTTCCAAAAAGACAGCCTCGCCGCCGTTAAGGAAGAAAAGGAGCTTCCAAACACCCCGCAGCAATTGGAATTGTTTTAGAATTTTAAATTCGGAAGCCTAAGCAACCGGATTTTTTAATTCTAATTTTGAACATAAACAACTGATATTTAGCCTTTTGAACTATGGTATGTTGTTGCAAATATCAGTTGTTCAAAGAATGAAAGCAAATCACAACCGCAGTTTTCAGATGTCACATTTATACGAAGTTGTTGCAAATATCAGTTGTTCAAAGAATGAAAGCAAATCACAACGCGCTTCGCGCGTTGTGATTTGCTTTCATTGAAATAGCCATTAACCCTTTCGTGTTATAGTGATCTTATTTCAACGGCCTATTTTAGGAGCCCAGTCAAGTCCCTGGTCTAAATCTTCGTCGGGGTTCCTGCCTTTTTTTTGATCTTGTTCTTGCCTTTTTGGTTCCTCCTTCCTCAAATTTTGCTGGATCAGTTCTGGTAAGGCAGATTGAAAAAGCTGTTTAACCACAGCAGTCAACTCGTTTTGAATAGGGTGGGCTTTGACAAATTCTTTAATATCAACCTCAAGTATTTCTGCCGTACCTACCGGATCGAGCTTTGCTTCAACGGGAATTTCGACTACAACAACATTTTTCGGCAGTGATCTGATATTGGCCGGGGGATCGTAAACGGTATGTTTTTGCGTATGATAGAAAAAGAGATAGGCTTCGCCTGCACGCCCGGCCTGCATCTGGGGCAATTGAATGCTGTTTCCCGGTGCTTTTGTTTCACGTAACTCGCCCAACCGCAGATCTATGGTAAAATCTGTTCCATTAATATTAATATGTGGCAACTCACCCGCCAGGCGCTTATTAAGCTGCTCAGCAAATTCCTGCTCCTTTATTTGTTGCTCCATTTGCAAGTGCAATTGTTTTTGGGTGAGATATTCACTCTGCATGTCTTTCAGGAAACCTTTAATCTCCTGCTCAGCGGCGTTCCTGGCCTGCATTAAATGAACCGCATGTTGAACACCCTGGTTAAAACTTGCTGAAAGCTCCGGCGACCATTTCCGGTCAATTTCATCCTGGAACAGTTGCAAGGGATTAGGCGGATTGGTAGCGATCAGATAAACCCCTAACTTAAAGGAACCTTCAACGGGTTCAACGCTACGGCCATATATTTGCAGTTTGTTGTACAATGCGGCAGATTGTACAGTATAAAGGGTGGGCGCAACCATCTCATATTTTTGGTCATGCACTTCCTTGCCGACCATTCTGCCACCTTTCTCCTGGGACTTCATATCCTCAAAGCGCAGGTGGGTGCCCAACAAACTCAGCCGGGGATGGATAGCCAGCAGCTTAATCTCTACACGGTAGCCCTTTTGTTGAAGTTCATCGATGGTCTTATTCATCTCTGGGCCGGACGAAAACGTTGTTTCCAGTATATAGTTAAGCCGGTTGTCTTCGCAGTAAGCCCTCAAACCATTATTCCAATCCTGGGCGTTTTTGGCAGTAAGTGAAGGATAGTAGGATTCAAAGCGGGATTTGATCTCATGGGCGTCAGGGTGATAATCTCTGAACAAGTCTGCATTACAATTAATAATATTACCGCCCAATTCGGCCCTGGCGATTCTTTCTAACTCTGTTTTGCCCGCACCAGGCTGGGCACCTAAGACAATGACCACGGGGCTATCGGATGGTTTAGCAATAGCCGTGTTATCTTCAATAATGATCTGTTGAATTTTGTCAAACCGTTGTTCAGAGAGCGTGTACAAGTTCTTTAAGGACTCGGTTCGGTCTACTCCATACTCTGAACTTAAATCGGGATTTTTTTTTTCTCCGCTAATAAAATAGGACCGTATTTTTCAATGACCTGATCCATCCGCTCCAGGCTGGAAAAATTATCATTGTTGTTTACCGCCTCAATAGCCTCTTTGCGTAAAGCCAGCAATTCCTCGATGCGCTGCTGATCGGGATTGGCCTTTTCAGATTCTTTCATTTTTTCCCGCGAGGCCAGTGCTACCAATCCGTTTAATATAGAGTTAGCGCTTTCAGTTCTGGTATACCAGTCGAGCGGATTGCGCGCCTGTACGGTTTTAGCAGGGGGTAATGGCAGGTTTAATTGACGGTACATTTCAACGTAGGTTTGGTAATCCATCACCACTCTTGTCGGTTCACCGCTTTCGTCTGTCAAAATTTGTGTTTCCATACTCTTATCCATCGTTAATCAAATTTACTAATTTTTTTGGTTGTTTGATAGGGCAGCCGCCAAAACCGCTGCCCTATATTTAATGGGTTCATGGCAGAATTGAATTAACGGACGTGGGTTAAATTCATATAGTGCCAGATCAGCATAATGGTGCCGACCGATGTTACCAGCCCAATCAATCCAAGGACGATCCATGAAAGCACCGCTTTGTATTGCTCGGGCGTTTTTGCATCTGAGAATAGCTGAAGTTTCCGTGTGATCGGGGCCGGGCCTCTGTTGATCGTCTCTCTGATCGCAACAAAGTCTGTAGACATGCTTTTAGTGATGCCTGCAAGCCCAGCAGTAATGGCTTCCTTTACCATGGACAGATCAGGAGCTGGCGCAGTCACCTTCATATTGGCCAGCTTGGTTGCAAATTCTTCTTTTTGCTTCTTGCTTTCAGTGAACAATCGTTCGATCATGGTGTTTTTTTCCTTAATCTCTACTGCCTGGGTTTCCATGTATTTCTGCATTTTTTCTTCATGCTCGAAAATATTTTTGAGCATATCCGTCATAGTCACTTCATCGATTGCTGTTGCTTCATTCTTCATATTATCATTAATTAATGGTTTTACAATTCAATTTTCCTACCTGCTTATGTGGTAGCTTTGATCCTGGCCTAACTTTTTCTTCTTCTTTTTGCTTGGCGTTTCCGGTTCCCCTTCCGGCATATTTTGAAGCAGGCCAGCAAACAATTCGCCGCCAGCTGCCAGGGCTGCCCTTAAATAATGCGTTTCCGGTTCCCGCTTCAAATAGGTTTTCTGCTCTATTTGCTCATTCTCGCTAATCACTTCCCGTAACTGATCGGCCAAACTTTTGGGTTGTTCCTGCCCATAAGCTTGACGTTGATCGCGGGCCTGGTTTTTAGGCTGCATTTGCTGTACCTGCCGCTGTGTCTGCTCCTGCCGAATTTTCTTTTCGATGTCGGCCAGGCTGTAACCAACCTGGCTGCCTTTGAACCTGACATGCTGCTGATCGGTAAAAGCAATACCTCGCCCAAGTTCCACCTGATAGCCTTTCTGCTCCATGTAGCTTTTGACTTCCTTTACGCTTTTAAATTGCTTAACGGCCCTCGCCAAATGTGCTTTTAAATGTTCCTTGCGTTGATCCACCCGCTGGCTTTGCGCTACCCGCTGCTCTGGTTTCAGGAATTTGTTAGGGCTCAGCACTTTGGTCAAATTGTACGCCTGTTCCATCCGCCTGCAATATTCAGCCATGCGCCGATAACTGTTACTGTCGCTCGCGGTCGGCCCCTCTAAACCGATCCGGTTGGCAACAATATGCAGGTGTTCATGCTCGGTATCGGCATGGGTAATCACTACGTATTGTCTATCTGCAAAATCAAACTCTTTGGCCAGTCCCTCGGCAATATCGATCTTATCCTGTATGCTGAGTTTACCATTGTCGGCCAGGTCAAAACTGATACTGGCGTGGAACACCGGCTTGCAGACATTTGGGTTCAACTGCGCTACCTCTACAAATTGCCGGATCAATTCTTTCTTGTTGCCAAAGCACTGGTTGTAATAAATGACCTCCGCCTGCTTCTTTTCCATTTCCAGCTTTTGCTGTTCCTCATTCTCCTGCAACCGGCCTTCATGCAGGTAGCTCATGCAGCCGCGAAAACTTTTACCTGTAGTGATTTTCCCGATCATGCCAAATAATTTTTAACCTCTTTTACTATACTCTGCAAGCCTCTGACTTCCTGGTTCAACAATGCTCTGTCGAGCGTATTTAAGTCTTCACCCTTGTTCCGCTTCCTGGCGATCTGATTTAAATTGGCCGCCATGTGATTTAGGGTGCCGGTAAATTGCAACACTTCCTTCGGCAAAGTCTTCACGGTTATCCGGCCATTTAATCCTACTTGACGGAGATAAATTGATACGTTTGTCCTGGCGCGTCTGGCATTGGCCTGTATCATCTTTTTCTCTATGATATTACACATCACCGTCAACTGGCAATCTCTTTTTATTTGCGCCTTCGGGCGGCCACCCTTGTTTACTACTCTTACTTTCTGTGTCTCCTTCTCCATTTGACTTACTTTAAAATCAAGGCCGATAAAGCATCAATCTGTCTTAATAAATTCTTTTCTATCCCCCCAAATGCGATAGCATGAAGGGGGGCCAGCGAGTTTCGGCAGGGCCGAAACATAGCTGGCTCTGCAAAAAACGAAAATGCCGATGCCGCCATGCCGATCCTTTTCATAGGCTCAACCGCCTGCTCTGCTGCTGAATTTTGAGATAGGCATTAAGGTCTTTATAGCCGCTATAAAAGCGGCTGGCATCCTCTACATTCGGAATTGTTTGCTTAATGAAAGCCATCTCTTTTGCTGCCGCCTTATCGTGATCCAGGTACAATTTGGCAGCGGGACGTTGTTGCAAAATCTCCAAACTTTTGCCCACAAAGCTGAGTGAATTCAACACCAGGAAATCGCCAGGCATATCGCGGCCATTTAGTGTTAGCAAAGACAAGAAATCTGTAAAGCCTTCAAATACGTGAACCGTGTCTGCTCCTTGATCGATGTAGGTCAGATCTTTGGGGGACGAGGATAATTTAAGCTGTGCATTACGCAGTTCGTAGCCACCCGAGTTGTTTTTAAAGCCGATAGCCAGGTAACGCTGCTCGTTCAATGTAAACAGTACTTCCTTGCACCATGCTTTAGCCGTGTAATAATCTATCGCACGTTCATGCAGGTATTTTACTAATGTCAGGTTTTGCAATTCGCCAGCCTGGATGATCTTTATTTTATGCTCTGGTTCAACTACCGTTTCTTTTACCCGCTGGTGAAAAGGAAGAGAACGATCCCCGGCGCTTAGCAGGCTTAATAATTGTTCTACTGTACACTGATGCAGCCGGATACCCAAGTCTATAAAATTACCACCGACCCCCATGCCGTGGTCAAACCATGCATTGAGTTGTGTGTTAACTTTAAAAGAAGCTGTGTTTTCCTCCCGAATCGGAGAGAGATACCAATGGTTAACCCCTTTAATATATTGTGGCCGGAACCCGCATTGTGCCAGATAATCGACTATCGAAATTTGCCTGGCTTCGTCGCAATTCATTTTGCGCATGGATTAAAGATTTGTTCAAAAATTTGTTGATTAGCTTTTTTTCATCGGCAATACAACGGGTGCACCGCGAGCGAACCTGTGTCGGAGACCGGGCCGGTTACTGCCGCCATTCGGACCGGACGCAATTCGCACTGGAGATGGTCGACTAATGGAGCACCTGTCATTTACGTCGCGCCCTCCGTTTAAACACAAAATCATCCGCCTTTGCAGTTATTTCCTCATAGGTTAGTTTTTTATGGGACATCAGCCACTTGAGAATTTCCTTTCTGGAAAAACGGACACCGCCAGAGGGTATGGCGATATAGGGAATTTTGCCTTTCGACTTTAGTTGGTAGATAGTTTGCCGGGCGTATCCGGTAGCTTTTTCTGCCACTTCGTAGCCACCAATTTCGTCGTCATCCTCGGACGTCTGTACCGGTGCGGCAGGAATTGGAGTGGACTCTTTTAGAATGGTAATGAGATCGGAAACCTTCAGATCTATTACACGGGTGTTTTCATTTATGTTCATTTGCATTCCGTATTGATTCGGAAGCAAATAAATAGCATAAAATAAACCTATACGAACGGTTTATCGGTATCGAATGACCGTACTTATATTAAGTCTTTAAGTATTATCAAGGTTCGTGTTTTAACCTAATTTTTGAGCGCTTGTTTATACACATCTGTGTATTCTGCCGAGGTGGTAATATAGCGCTGACCTTCCAGAAACACTAAATCATTTTCGGGATTAAGTATAAAAATATCACGTAGAAGTTCACGATTTTTATGATGCAAAATATTTGAGGAAAGCACCTTGTGTTCTTCAATACAGAACCGAAGAAAACCTGCGATGGACTTATTAGCAGCATTGGCATATACTGCTGAAACGATCTTAACTTTGCCGCTATCAAATTGGAAAAGTTCACCATTTTTACTGCCTAGGTTCAGGCTGATCAGGAACTGATTAAAGGTTTCCTTCCTTTCTTCTAAAGTCCTACCCTGTAGCCAGAAACTGTAAAAAGAAGTACCATTAATTTCATCAAATGAACTCGTAAATTCGGATTGATCTGGCATTTTTAATTTCCTTTTCCAGTCTTTGCTGATCAGAAGAAAATAAATCTCGTCACGTACCTTTTTTCGTTTCAAAGAAAACATATTACTCCCGAAAAAATATCCTCCTATGGCAACAACCAGCGCTGCTAAAACTGATTCCGTAACCATTATTGGACTGGATTTATTATTTCCATAGTACAGTAAATAAGAGATACAGACTATTATTGATAAAGAATATACTACTAATAGAATATAGTGAAACACCAGGGCCTGTATATAGAACCATCGCAGCTTTTGGCATTCAGCCTCGGTCAAGCCTTTAAAGCTATTTCTTATTTGCGCCAGCCTATCTTCAAAACTAAGACCTCCATAACGGTCACCCAGTTCATCGAGCCAATTTCTGTAACTAACAGATAAAATCAATTGTACAGGTACAATCCATAGCGCAAGTAAAATACTACAGATTATTATTGTCGTGCGAAACGTTGGCAATAAACTGTAAAATATGCAAAATATAATGACGGTTATAATTTCAATGAATATCCTTTTCATCTGACAAACTCGGAAACTTTGACATTTCTACTTTTTTATTTTGATCAACAACTTTAGCATAAACGTTTATCATCTCGGTTTTTAAAGCCGGAAATCTAACTAAGCAAATTTGAATTATCTGTTTTTAGTAAACGTATTTTCTATGATCTTAAATTCATCCAAAGTTGGGTTAATTACATCAGTATCAAAAACGGACTTACTTTCATTCCAGTATGTTACTTCATTATCCTCAACATCAATTGGCAGTCCAATTAACTGCAAACTCCCATCATTGAACAGCTCAACTACAGCTATTAATACATCAGAAATTGACTTTACAAATTTAAAAGAATCGGGAAAATTGGGATGTTGTTTTTTTTGGTAACCTATTGACAGAATATAGTTTATAATATTATCTGTTTGTATGAGGGGTGGAAATTTTAACATTTCAAACTTTTTCTTCTGATCGACTATTTTGGCATAAATCTGTGTCATTTCAATTTTGCTGTGTCCAAGTATTTCTTTGACTGTGTAGATGTCCATGCCGAACGTTAGTCCGATGGTGGCGAATGTATGTCGTGCAGCGTGGAAGTGCAGATTTTTCTTTAGCCCCGCTTCGAGTGCCCAAAACTTTAGGTAGACATTAACTACCTGGCTTGATGGCAAATCCCAGAAAACTTTTTTATTGATCGGGTGCTTTGAGAGATTTTCTAAGATTGACTTGGCATCCTCGGTAAGTGGCACCATAACAATTTTTTTTGTGGTTTTAGCTGGCCGGAAAGTGATCTGGTCATTTTCAATTTCACTATAAACTAATTTTTTTACGTCTGAGAACCGCAGACCGGTGAAGCATGAAAATAAAAACGCCTGCCGAATTTGGCTATTTCCCCTTTTCGGAATAAAATTGGCTAAAGTCCTGACCTCTTCGATGGTCAAGGTAGTGCGTTCGGTGTCGCCTTCTTCAATGATCTTAAATGTACTGAACGGCGAGGCTGTAATCACGCCTTTAACTACCAGCTTATTAAAATGTTGCCGAAAAACGGATAAATACGCATTAGTGGTATTTCTACTGACCTGGTTAAGCAGGTAACTTTGAAAGTTGTCTAACAAATCTTCATCTACGTCCTGAACTAAAACATCTCTTTTGGGGAAATACCTCTTAAGGTGAATAATAAGGCACTCCAATTTATAATTAAATTTCTTGGCCAAACATTGATCAAAGTAGTCTAACAGGTTGTAATTTACTTTGACAGGCTGCTTATAACCGTGGTCTGAAAAATTCAATTCGTTCTCTCTTTTATTGCGAAGTGCATTTATGATCTTAAGATTATCTTTGTCTGACTCAGTGATCCGGGTGCCCGAAACAGAATAGTCCTTACCGACATAAATCTTAAGGAACTCATAATTGCGCTTACCTTTGCCCTCTACGGTATTTGAATAAATATCGAGATAAGCACTAAATTTGCCGCTGCTTAACTTTTTATATCTGACCGTTACCATAATTTATTTGTTACTTTTGTTACTCACGATAGCCAAAAGTAACATACCAGTAACAAAAATAACATAAAATAAGATCAATTGCAAAAAAGTAAAAAAGAATAAATTAACATAAAATATTGAAAATGACCTATATAACTACTTTATTTTATTTTACTTTACTCTCGATTATTTACCCTTAAAAACATGGCCGGTATATACATCCACATCCCTTTTTGCAAGCAAGCCTGTCATTACTGCGATTTTCATTTCAGCACATCAGCTAAGTATAAAGACGAGATGGTGCAGGCCCTTTTAAAAGAGATAACCCTGCAAAAAAGCTATCTTACTAATGAAACCGTTGAGACCATTTACTTTGGCGGCGGCACGCCATCCGTGCTTTCTGCTGACGAGATAATCAGCATTATTAACACCATTACCGAGCTCCACACCGTTAGTGCCGATGCCGAAATAACTCTGGAGGCTAACCCCGATGATTTGGACCAGCAAAAGATAAACGCCTTTAGGCATACCCCTGTTAACCGGTTCAGCATTGGTATCCAATCTTTTTTTGATGAGGATTTGCAGTGGATGAACCGTGTACATCGCGCCAACGAAGCCGAAGCATCAGTAAAACGCGCGCAGGATGCCGGGTTTGAGAATATTACAGTAGACCTGATATACGGTTACCCCCTGTTAACAGATCTGAAATGGAAACACAACCTGAATAAAGTTTTTGAGTTGGGTATCCCCCATGTATCAGCTTACAGCATGACGGTTGAACCACAAACGGCGCTGGCAACTTTTATCAGTAAAAAGAAGCAGCCGGCCATGAGCGAGCAGCAAAGCGCCGAACAGTTTAACATTATGCTTGATGCCATGCAGGCCAATGGTTTTGAGCAATACGAGATCTCGAACTTCTGCAAACCCGGCCAATATTCGCGCCATAACTCTAACTACTGGAAAGGTGTAAAATACCTGGGGATAGGCCCTTCGGCACATTCTTTTAACGGCGATAACCGCCAGTGGAACGTGGCTAATAATGCTAAATACATAAAAGCGCTAACTGAGAATACCATCCCGGCAGAAATAGAAGTACTGACAGAAACCAACCGCCTGAACGAGTACATCATGACATCGTTACGTACCGTTTGGGGCCTTGATCTTGATAAACTAAACGCCATCGCTTCCGGCGCTTCAACCGAGCTTTTAAAAGCTGCCGGCCCTTATTTTGACGATGGCAGTATCAACCAAAATGATAATATAATAACCCTTACCCCACACGGCAAGCTGTATGCAGATAACATTGCCGCAAGCTTGTTCTTCTGATAATTAAAACACTTGGGGATAGCAAACAGTTGTTAGAATAATACCAGTCTTTGAAAACCGCTTTAACATTACGGCGTATCTTCTTTTAAATACCTAAAAAACATGAAGAAATTAATCATCGCGACCATTGCATTAGCAGCTATTACAATTGCGCCAAACACGTACGCTCAAACAAAAATGGTAGGCGGCGCGGCCATGTATCCAACAAAAAACATTATCGAAAACGCGGTTAACTCAAAAGACCACACTACTTTGGTTGAGGCAGTTAAAGCTGCAGGTTTGGTACAAACCTTACAATCTGCCGGGCCGTTCACCGTATTTGCGCCAACTAACGAGGCTTTTAATAAATTGCCAAAGGGTACAGTTGAAACGCTGGTTAAACCAGAAAATAAAACAGCCCTTATCAAAATATTAACCTACCATGTTGTATCGGGCAAAGTTAGCGCGGCACAGCTTATGGCAAAAATTAAAGCCGGTAAAGGCACAGCCGAATTAAACACCGTTAGCGGTGGCATATTAAAGGCCATGATACAAGGCGGAAAAATATACCTTGTTGATGAAAAAGGCGGAAAAAGCTGGGTAACCATTGCCGATGTTAACCAAAGCAACGGTGTTATACACGTAGTAAATACCGTACTAATGCCTAACTAAGCAGTTGGCAGTTGGCAGTTGGCAGTTGGCAGTTGGCAAAAATAGATAAGCGTGGCGCAAACTGCAAACATATAACTGCCGACTAAAATTTATACTCCCTAAACAAGCCCGGTTGCATAAGCACCGGGCTTTATTTTTGTGAAAAAATACGGTTGAGTACTTTTTACACTATTGTTTGTTTAAAGAAGTTTAATTTTGCATCGCAATTGCATAACATAACGTTAACCTGTAATAGGTTTTTAATATGTTATTTTGATACCTTTTAGGTAACATTTACGTCTTTATAAAAAAACGATTGGTAAGATATGAGCTTTATACTGCGCCCCATAGATACTGTTGAAAACATTAGTCCGGAGGATTTTAAGAAGAATTACCTTGACCCGCGCCGCCCGCTGGTTATTAAAGGCATGACCAAAAGCTGGCTCGCCCGCGAAAAATGGACACCTGAGTATTTAAAAGAAGTGGTAGGCAAAAAGGTAGTGCCTTTGTACGATAACTCAAAAGCCGACCCATCAAAACCAATCAATTCATCGGCAGCAGAAATGCCTTTTGATGAATACATTGACCTGATAAAGTCGCAGCCAACCGAGTTACGTATCTTCTTTTTTAATATATTTAAACAGGCGCCGCAACTGCTTGATGATATCGTTTTCCCTAAAGATCTGATGGGTGGTTTCCTGGAAAGCATGCCCTCTATGTTTTTTGGCGGCTCAAATTCTGTTACTTTTTTACATTACGATATCGACCTTCCGCATATATTTCACACCCATTTTGGTGGCCGCAAACATGTAATATTGTTCGAGAATAAATGGAAACGCCGTTTATACTGTATCCCTAACGCCACCTACGCGCTGGAGGATTATGATGTACTAAACCCCGACACCAAAAAGTTTCCGGCCCTTGAAGGTGTGGAAGGCACCGAGGTATTCCTGGAACATGGCGATACCCTGTTTATGCCAACCGGGTACTGGCACTGGATGAAATATATTGATGGCTCTTACTCGTTAAGTTTACGCGCCTGGGATGCATCCATTACCCGCAAAGCAGCAAGCGTTTATAACCTGGCCGTAAAAGGTGGTATAGATAGTTTGTTAAAAATGGCCTTCAAAGAAAAGTACGCCAAATATCGCGAGCAACTGGCCGTTAAATGGGCCGAGAGGGAATTAGCCGCAGGGAAACCGTATTAAAAGAGGATCAATAGCGTTTGTTTAACAGGTTCCGCTCGTCGAATGTACTAATCATTTAATCCTTTTCCGCCGAGAATTTGAGGTATATATTTTTCAATCCTCGCTTCACGGGTTTTTGATTGTTTGGGTGCAGAAAAATGCAGCAAATATGCTCTTTTCCGCCCAGGCGTCAGGGCTTCAAAAGCAGTTTTAAGAGCGGGGATGCGATCTAATTTATACTGGAATTCTTTAGCGATAGCGAATTCTTCGGTCTTTTTAAGGTCTACCTTTAAACCTGCTTTTTCTAGTTCAATGGCTTCAAAAATATGGGCTTTAAGAACGGGTTCTAATTCTATTATTTCGTCGATACCTGTAAACCGGATCTGGCGGGCCGCTTGCACATTCTTTGTCTGCTGGATCAGGATGCCATGCGTATCGTTTAATAAAGCTCCTTTAAAAAACAACAGCGCGCAGTAGTCCTTAAAATCGTGTATTAAAACAATGTTATTGTTCTGAAAAGTATAGCAGGGGCAGCCCCACTTCAACTCTTCGGTAAGCCCACAGTCAAGCGCTATCGTCCTCAATTTCTTAACTTCCTCCTGCCACTTTTTAGCTTTATTAAAATAAAAATCAACCTTCGGATTCATTTTTTTATTCTTTGGTTAGTTAATACCTGCTCCAAATTCAGACCTTAAGCAAGCCGCGGAAACCCCTGGCGGCATAGTAAGATTCTGCTCCGTTGTGATAAGTAAAGACCGTATCGTAACGACGGTCACAAAAAATAGCTCCGCCAAGTTTCCTGATATCGGCAGGCGTTTTTACCCAGCTCGATGTTTTCAGATCAAATTTTCCAAGCTGTTGCAGTTCCCGGTATTGCTCTTCTGTTAAAACTTCGATGCCCATGGCAGCTGCCATATCAACGGCGGTATTTTCCGGTTTATATTCTTTTCGTGCTTCTAACGCTTCCCGGTCATAACAAATACTTCTGCGCCCTTTAGGACTTTCTGCCGAGCAATCATAAAAAATGTATTCGCCCGTATTTTTATCATAACCAACTACATCAGGTTCGCCGCCGGTTATTTCCATCTCATCAAGCGACCACAGCTTTTCACTATTGGCTTCCAGCTTTGCCTGTACTTTGGCCCATTCAATATCTTTATGGCGGCTCATGTTTTTCTCAAAGCGGGTTTTCAAAGCTTTGAGGAGTTCATCACGTTCTTCAGATGACAGCTCCCTTTTATTGCTATTGATGTTGCTCATATCTTTATTAATTAACTGAAACGATCCTTCTATCTGCAGGCCTAAAATACCACGACAAGATAATAAAAACAGTCTGGAAAAATGGCCCGATAAGTCCTTTTACGCTATGGTCGCCGCTCAGCAAATGCGAAGCGAAGGCGCCTGTCATCACAAAAAACAACCCCGCATAGGCCCATTCCTTAACAAGTGGGAATCTTGGAATTAAAATAGCTATCACGCCAAGTACTTTCCAAACACCAATGATGTACAAGAAATATACAGGATAGCCTAAAGGAACGATAAGGTCAACCATATCTTTTGCATGGAATATTTGCGCCAGGCCACTTCCCGTCATGCCAACGGCCAATAAACCTGTTGCAACCCAATAGATAATTAATTTTGTCTTTTCCATAATGTGTTATTTTAATTTGCTTACTATTTGTTCTAACCTGTTATGTGCCATATTTATGCCCTGGGCAAATGGTAGCTTCAGCATTTGATCGCGCAGTGCTGCCGATTCGTATACGATATGCATATTGATCTTGCTGGTATCGTCTGTAATTTTTTCAAACTCCAATAACTCCAGCTGAACACCAAAAGGCGCGTTCTCCATTTCAAATGTCCGGGTTATCTTCCGGTTAAGGCTAAATTCATGGATGGTACCATTGGCCTTAAACACCACGTTTCCTTTAGCATCTGTTGTTTCAAATTGCCAGCTGCCATGTTTTTTACCTTCCAGTTTCAGCACTTTAGTTCCCATCCATTGCTCAACAAGTTCGGGCTCGGCAAACGCTTTAAAAAGCAGTTCTAACGGCAAGTCAAACTCCCTGGTTATAAATAAATCATGTGCGCCGTTTTCGGCGTTAATTTTTGTTTTTAGTTCCATATTATTTGCTTTTATAATTCTTCATTATGGTTTCTAATGCGTTGAACCTATCATCCCACATTTTGCGGAATGGCTCAATAAAGTCGGCTACGTCTTTCATTTTTTTCGCGTTAATATGATAATAGATCTCCCTGCCGTTTTGCTCTTGCTTAAGCAATTCGCACTCGGTAAGTATTTGTAAATGCTTTGAAACTGTTGGCCGGGCGGTGTCAAAGTTGGCAGCTATGACCCCGGCAGTCATAGATTGCGAAGCAACCAACAGCAGTATGGCCCTCCTGGTAGGGTCGGCAATGGCCTGGAATACATCTCTCCTTAAATTCATCGTGTAGCTATTTGACTACAAATATATGTGTAGCTATTTAACTACGCAAATTTTTATGCGATTTTTTTTCACTGAATGTTGTTAGTTGTATTTAAAAGTTAAATATTGGTTCGGGTAACGGAAGCCGGGTTGCTCCTGTTGGCACGAAACCCGAACCATTTGATAGGATTTAAAGCTGTGTTACGTAGTGAATACCTACTTGGTTTCAATAACAAAAGCCTTTAATTCGGCCATTTTACCATCGCGAAAACGCCAGACATCGCAATAAGAGTAATCGACCATTTTCCCGTTCTCGTCCTTCATACTTATTTTGCCAATTGCCGTAACAAATTCACCTTCGGCAATTAAATTTTCGACCATGAATTTCGGTGGATCTATATAGGTCGTTGCCATGTATTGGCGTACGGCTTCCTTGCCTCGCAGTGTCTTGTCGCCTACAAATGTCCACGCCGTATCGTCGGTGCAGAAAGACAGGAACCTCTCATTATCGCCGGCAGTGACAGCCGCATTTGCCTTTTCAAGTATTGCTTTATTATTCAAATCCATGGGGTATTGCTAATTTATGTTAGTGGATAGATAACTAATCAAAATGGATACCAAAAATCGTAACAGGAAATCGCTTCTATCTAAAAATACCTTTCACAGCCGCCTCCACACCACCTCGGCAACTACCGCTTTGCCGCCTTGCGTAGTATGGGTAACTACATATTTTAGCTCGTTGCCGGTATAAATATAGGTTCGTTCCTGTTCGGCACCCTCCCAGTTGGGGAACGACGCATGCTCTATTTTAAAAGTGATGGTATGTTTAGCCTCGTCCACTTTGTATTTACCAAAATGCGCATTGCTGCCTTGTATCAAGGCTTTGCTCTCTTCGGGGGTGCAAATATTCTTATCGCCCGATACTATTTTGGGGCGCACATCTTTATAGATCTGAATAGCATAGTTTAACCGTTCGTCAAATATCAGCATGCCTTTTGGGTTTTCGCCATAGGGATGCACCCTGCTGCTATCGGGGTAAATATTATCAACAGATACCAGCGCCCAGGTGCCAATTAATTGTTCTTTTAACGGTTTGTTAGAGTTAGTTTTGGTTTGTGCAGATACGATAGCTACAGCGCAAAACAGCATTAGGGTGGTCATTATGGTTTTCATTGTATTCAATATTAGTTTTTAAATCGATACAAAATTATACAGATACCGGCACCTGTTACTTGTACAAAATTTCACTAATTCTGTATATTAGCACTGATGAGGAAAGAGAATTTATACCATCCGTTCGAGATAGAACTCAAAGAGCTGGACCACTTCCCAAAAACACCGCGGACCAATAATTTTTTCGAACTGATCTATATTGTTGATGGCACGGGTGTGCAGTATATCAACAAAAACAGGTTCAATTATCGTAAGGGGAACCTGTTCTTGCTTACACCGCAGGATCTGCATTCGTTCGAAGTAAGCACGGTCACCAGGTTTTTTTCCTGCGGTTCAATGAATATTTTGTGCAGAACAACGCGCCGAAAGATAAAGCGCTTGTACAGCGCATGGAGTATATTTTGCAAAATGCCAGCCACCGGCCGGGCTGCATTTTAAAGAACAAGGTAGATAAACCCCTAATCGCGTCACTTATCGAAAGCATCATACAGGAACAAACCAACCGGCAGCTCTACTGCGACACCATAATTACCCAACTGGTTAACACCATTATCACCATTGTGGCCCGTAACATTGCCCTAAAACTCCCCAAGAACATCAAAGAAAATACCGGCGAACCGGTGTTGGAGATGCTGCATTATATCCAGCAGAACATTTTTGAGCCGCAAATGCTGCGGGCCGAAAGTTTGAGTAAACATTTTGCGATATCACTAAGCTATCTGGGCCGTTATTTTAAGAGCCAGACAGGCGAAACGCTGCAACACTACATTGCTATGTATAAAATGCGATTGGTAGAGACCCGCCTATTGCATAGCGATATGCGCATCAACGAGATTGTGAACGAATTGAATTTTACCGACGAAAGTCACCTGAACCGGTCTTTTAAAAAGTATAAAGGCATGGCACCGTCCGAATTCAGGAAGCTGCATAGTTAACCCGGAATATGTAAGTGCGATAATTACCTACAATAATGTCATTAAATTTACACTGATAATAATACCTATCCTCAGGAAATGTGAAATCAAATAATTTGGGGGATAAAAAGGCGATTTATATTTTAGAAACAAGAAAATTATCACTCCCAATAGCAGGATGCCGGATATAAGCATAGGCAGCTCATATTCGGCCAGGTTTAGTGTTTTATACAACATTGACACTATACCCATAGCATAAACAAAACCAGATATTATTGGAAATATTATGGAAGCTTTAGTAGGCATTCTCAAGAAGTAAATACCTAATGGAAAATATATAATACCAAGCATCATTCCGAAAACAACAATATCAACAGTTCCCGTTACGTGAAATACATGCTTAAGCAAAACCGAAAAAAATATTAGAACAAGAAAAACCTTCTCCCAGGTATTAATAGTTTTTAGGGCGCTAATTATTTCTTTCATACAATCATCAAAGATAATTTATCGACGCACAAATCAATACCCCAACCTAAAATATCCACAGGAGACATCTTTCCCACTTGGCTGATCACATCACACTGATAAACAATTCGTTATATTTCTCCTTAAGCGCCAACATTACCTGTTTCCACTTTTCCGGACCGCTTATAATTGGCCATAATTACTCCGCTTGGTGTAACAGAACTTTCCATTAATGTAAACGCTGCCGGGATTGGGCCACCGTCAAACAACTTTTTTCCTTCACCAAGAGTCAACGGATGAATTTTGAGTCGGAGTTCGTCTACTAAATCATTCTTAAGTAACAGCTGAATAAGTTCGCCACTGCCCCAAACCTGGATGTCAGAACCTTCGGAGTTTTTGAGCTTTTTTATATCGTCCAAACCCTTAAGGAAAACTGAGTTTTTCCAATCCGACTTTTCCATCGTGTTAGACAGTACGTATTTCGTCCCATCATTGATGCCCGGCCAAAAGTCAGCATGCTCAGGCCAGTAGGCAGCCCAGATCTCAAATGTTTTTCTGCCTAAAAGATAATCGGCAGGTTGCAGCTCTTTCTCCAGGGCTTTGCTATAAGCTTCATCACCATAGGGATCTGTCCAACCGCCATATTTAAAACCACCTGATGTATCTTCTTCGGGCCCACCAGGTGCCTGCATTACTCCATCAAGGGTAATCATTGATAAAACAATAATCTTTCTCATACCATGCTGTTTTATTACAATGTAAATCTCGCTAATAAATACAGCGCCATGGCAGTGTGAACGCGACAATCTTAGGGCTGGATGCGACAAGTATTTAACTATGAAGCATTGTTGCGAAAGCACTTAAATCAACTCGTATGGTCGCAAACTATCTTCCATTCACCGTTTATCTTTCTAAACCATAGGGTAAAATATCCGCCGGGGGCGTCTTTCTCGCGTGCAAGACTCCAGGCACCCATTACAAAGGCATCTTGCTTGCTTAATAGTTCTACTTTATCAATCCTAAAGGTGAGCTTACCCATAGCGGCTTTGTCGGGATAGCCTTTTTTATAGTTTTCTAACGTTTGCTGCCAGCCATAGGTTGGCCCGCGTTTGCCAATGAACATCAGCGAATCTGATTTCCAGTAACCCTGCATAAAACCATCCAGATCGCCTTTGCTCCAGGCGGTTTGCTGGTCGTGCATCAATTTTACAATAGCTTGCTTATCCTGCGCTTTTAAGGCGAAGCAGGTGGTAAGAAGCAAAAGACAAGAGAGGATAAGCTTTTTCATAGGATAAATATAAAATTTCTAAACCATATTGAAGGATTCCTTAATACTTCCCTTTTTAGAGGGGCGCCGTGGAATTGCGGGTAGCAGGGGCGTGTTTATTCGCCATACATACCCCTACCCCCACTCGAGAGGAGAACCTGATTTCACTCCAATTCATTGTTAAACAATTGTTAACAAATTACACCGCATGTTATTAAAAATTTAACATGGTTTACCATAAATCCTTTTTAGCTTTACGGCCTTACTGTTCCACTACAATATGAAAAATAGGGTTTTATGCTTTGGGGAAGTTTTATGGGATGCCTTCGGCGACGAAAAGAAAGCCGGTGGCGCACCAATGAATGTAGCAAGGCACCTGGTGCAGCAGCATGTCGATGTTAAATTTGCAAGTCGTGTTGGCATGGATGCATCTGGCGATGAGTTGGTTGATTTCCTTAAAAACAACGGCCTATACTCGCCTATGATACAAAGGGATAACACCCTGCCTACCTGCGAGGTTACTGTTGAGCTTGACGAAAAAAGCCAGGCAACTTACATTATACCCCAGCCTGTTTCATGGGATAATATCCAGTTAGACAACAACCTGAAAGATGGCGCTAAAGATGCATCGATAGTGGTTTTTGGCAGCCTGGCCTGCCGCGAAAAAACAACGCACGATACCCTGCTTAACCTGCTCGACGAAACCGACGCCATAAAAATATTCGACGTTAACCTGCGCCATCCGCATTATACCCTGGCTACTATCGAGACCCTTGCGGCACGTGCCAGTGTCATAAAAATGAACGAAGAAGAAGCCGACCTGCTTATTGGCGGTGGTAGCGGCGACTTAAAAACCAAGATAACTGAGTTTAGAAATAAGTACCATACAAAAACCATTTGTGTAACCCGCGGCGAAAACGGTGCTATGATATGGCACGATTACGAATTTTTTGAGCACCCGGGCTTTTGTGTAGAGGTTGAAGATACCGTTGGTGCAGGCGATGCATTCCTGGCTACCTTTATTGCCGGTTTAATTGCCAACAACCCTATCCCTAAAATATTATTGAATGCATGTGCCATTGGTGCTTATGTAACCAGCCGCCGTGGTGCTAACCCGGTTTACAACCGCGACGAAATTGGCCGTATAAAGAAGAGCTAACCCCTGCTCTTTTCGCCCTATTGTCATGCTTAGTTAACAATTGCGCTTAAATGGCGCAATTGCAAACTTTTAAATCAAATTATCCGTTACTTTATACTTAGAAAGGGTAAAATATGCGTGGTTTTGGATTTTCACAGTTTAAACCAAACCAGATCCCAAAGGGTGGATTTGAAGAATTACTGAAGTTATTTCTGGAATTATTGAACTATACCGCCGGTGATGCCGGGGAGGCTTTGGCATGGCTAAACGAGTTGGATAAGCAATACAATCTCACCAATGACGATTACGGCATGGGGGATTTTATTGACGAGCTTAAACAGAAGGGTTACCTTAACGAGGACAACCAGAATGGCGAGTTCCGTATTACAGCCAAAACCGAACAAAGCATCCGCCAGTCGGCATTAGAAGAGATCTTTGGGAAGCTTAAAAAATCGGGCAAGGGCAATCACCGCTCGCCGCAAAGCGGGCAGGGCGATGAAAAAAATGCCGAACGCCGCGAGTTTGAGTTTGGTGATAGCCTGGACCAGATAGACATGACACAATCTATTCAGAATGCACAGGTTAACCATGGTATAGGTGGCGATTTTATGATGACCGAGCGCGACCTGGAGGTGGAAGAGATGGATTATAAAACCCTAACTTCAACCGTGCTGATGATAGATATATCGCACTCCATGATTCTGTACGGCGAAGACCGGATAACCCCTGCCAAAAAAGTAGCCATGGCGCTGGCTGAGCTTATCCGCACAAAATACCCTAAAGATACTTTAGATATTGTGGTGTTTGGTAATGATGCCTGGCCTATTACTTTACAGGACCTGCCTTATTTGCAGGTTGGCCCTTACCATACCAATACCTATGCAGGTTTAGAACTGGCTACCGATATGCTGCGCAGGCGCAAAACGCACAACAAGCAAATTTTTATGATAACCGATGGCAAGCCCACCTGCTTAAAGGAAGGCACCAAGTATTATAAAAACAGCATTGGGCTGGATAGAAAAGTGGTGAACAAAACGCTGAACATGGCGGCGCAATGCAAAAGGCTTAAAATACCTATTACCACCTTTATGATAGCGAAAGACCCCTACTTGCAGCAGTTTGTTCGCAAATTCACCGAAACCAACGGCGGCAAAGCTTTTTACAGTTCGCTAAACAACCTGGGCGAATACATTTTTGAAGACTACGCCAGGAATAGAAGGAAGAACGTTAGATAGATTCAAGACACAAGAGTCAAGACAAATCATTAAATCAAATCATCGGTGTAATCATAAACAGAATCGGTGAAATCAAGAATAAAAAATGAGCAAATTATTAAATATAAAAACCCTTGGCGAGCTTAAAAAAACGGGCTACAAAAGCCGGTCGGTTAAAGATGAGCTGAGGGCTAACCTTATTACGCAGCTGCAAAAAAAAGAAGGCGGTTTTGAAGGCATCATCGGTTTCGAAGATACCGTTATACCCGATCTGCAAACTGCTATCCTATCGCGCCACAATATTTTATTACTGGGTTTACGCGGACAGGCAAAAACACGTATTGCCCGCCTGCTGGTAAACCTGCTGGACGAATACATCCCATATATAGAAGGATCTGAACTGTTTGATGACCCCTTGGCCCCAATATCATGGTATGGCCACAGCACGGTAGAAACCAAGGGCGACGATACCCCTATCGGCTGGATCCACCGCAGTGAGCGTTATACCGAAAAACTGGCTACGCCCGATGTTACCGTTGCCGATTTGATTGGTGATGTTGACCCTATAAAGGCCGCCACCATGAAGCTTACTTATTCTGATGAGCGTGTTATCCACTTCGGCTTAATTCCGCGTGCACACAGGGGCATTTTCGTAATAAACGAGCTGCCCGATCTGCAGGCACGTATCCAGGTTTCCCTGTTCAATATCTTGCAGGAAAGGGATATCCAGATCCGTGGCTTTAAACTGCGTTTACCTTTAGATATCCAGTTTGTATTTACGGCCAACCCCGAAGATTACACCAACCGTGGTTCGATAGTAACGCCATTAAAAGACCGTATAGAAAGCCAGATATTAACCCATTACCCGCGTACGGTAGAAGTTTCGCGCAAAATAACCCAGCAGGAAGCATTGCTTACACCAGAGCAGCGTGCCAACGTTGAAGCCGATGGATTGGTGAAAGATATGGTAGAGCAAATTGCTTTTGAGGCGCGTAACTCCGAGTATATCGATAAAAAATCTGGTGTATCTGCCCGTTTGACCATCTCATCATATGAGAACCTGATAAGCAATGCCGAGCGCCGAATGATCATTAATGGCGAGACAACTACGTTTGTCCGTATCTCCGATTTCCTGGGCGTTATCCCTGCCATCACCGGTAAAATTGAACTGGTTTACGAAGGCGAGCTGGAAGGCCCGGGTAAAGTGGCCAATATCCTTATCGGTAAAGCCATTAAAACATTGCTACTGCAGTTTTTCCCTGATCCTGAAAAAACCAAGAAAGCGAAAACACCCAACCCGTATGCCGACATCATTAACTGGTTTAGCGATGGCAATACCCTGTCGTTGGTTGATGACCTGCCGTTGGTTGAGTATAAAAAAGCATTGAATGCTGTACCGGGATTAAAAGATGTGGTTAAAAAATTCCATCCGCGTTTAAGCGAGAACCAGCAACTGCTGTTAATGGAATTTATACTGCATGGCCTGGCCGAGTTTTCACAGTTAAATAAAGGTTTCCTGGATAACGGCTTCGCGTTTTCAGATATGTTCAATAGCTTATTTAACTTAGAGCCGGACGAGGACGATCTTGACCTTGATGACCGTTACTAATTTATTTATTCAGCAGCTATAAACAAATGCAGGCAAACGCCCTATATTTTATACTTGTACCGTTTGTTCTCATTATAATAGATTACTACATTTTACGGGGATTACAAACTGCCTTTATCAAAAGAAAGTTTACCCGTAAAAAGTGGTTTCTGGGCTTCTACTGGTTCTCGTCATTATTCCTGATAACTATTTTACTGCTCAGCATTTACATTAACCTGCCTGTTGGTGTACGCGGGGCTTCTCTGCTCCTGTTTTTTGTTACGTTCATCTTCAAGATATTTTATGTACTGTTTATAGCGGTTGATGATCTGCGCAGGTTTATCATTTACCTTATCCATAAAAACAAAATATCCCCTAATCCCGATAAAGACAATGGCTTTAAATCCATCCCCCGGTCGGAGTTTTTGATGAAGGCGGGCATACTGGCCGGCGCTGTGCCCCTTTATCTGATAAAGCACAACATGTCTAAAGGCTTGTATGACTATCACATACAAAACGTAGACCTGCCTAACCTGCCAAAGGCTTTTGACGGTATGCGCATAGGGCAAATCTCTGATATCCACTCGGGCAGTTTCCATAGCGTGCATAATATGCAGGGTGGCGTAGAAATGCTAATGAACCAAAAAGCCGACGTAATATTCTTTACCGGCGATTTGGTGAACAGCCAGACAGAAGAAGTTAACCGCCTGGTAAAAGTTTTTCAGAACGTACGTGCACCATTAGGCGTTTACTCTATTTTGGGCAATCATGATTATGGCGACTATGGCATATGGCCCAGCCCGGCTCATAAAGTTAAAAATTTGCAGGATATGTACCAGGCCCATAAAACCATTGGCTGGGATCTGTTAACCGATGAACACCGCCGCCTTAAGGTTGATGGTGCCGAGCTGGGCATTTTAGGTATTGGCAATTGGGGCGAATTAAGCCGTTTCCCTAAATATGGCAAAATGGAAAAGGCTGTTAGCGGCACCAACGACCTGCCTGTTAAACTACTATTATCGCACGACCCATCGCACTGGCGGGCCGAGGTTATTCCTAAATACCCACAGATCGATGTAATGTTTAGCGGGCATACCCACGGCATGCAGTTTGGCGTTCGCACGCCCGATTTTAAGTGGAGCCCTATCGAATATGTATATTCTGAATGGGCCGGCCTTTACCGCGAAAAACATCAGCAGATTTATGTAAATGTTGGCTACGGCTTTTTAGGTTACCCCGGAAGGATTGGAATATTGCCGGAGATTACGATATTTACACTAAAAGCCGCGGAAGACCCACTATTAAAAGCTTAGCATAACCGCGGACTGATCATCCACCGAAACGATGAAGAAACTATTCCGCAGTGCCTTTGATTTTTTGCTTTTCAGTAACATCTTCATGTCGCTATGCGCGGTGGCGCAGGCATTGGTCACCTTCCGTTTAATTGATTCTAAACCTGTTTATACCGTTATAGGTTTATTGTTTACCTCTACGCTGGGTATTTACAATTTCAGCATTCTGCTTAGTAAACCTAAATACCCCGAGAAATCGCCCTATAGGCGTGTACGCTGGTTTTTTGCGCATTACAGGTTAATGGTCACCTTTACGCTCATTTCCCTGCTATCGCTTATCCCGTTGTTTTTTCTGCTGTCGATGGAATCAAGGATCCTGCTGGTATTCCTGTCTGTGCTTTCATTTTGTTACAGCCTTCCCCTGTTTACCCTTGGCGATCAAAAATTCGGCCTGCGCAACATCCCCGGCTTAAAAACATTTTTAATTACCCTGGTGTGGACTTTAAGCACTGTACTGCTGCCCGTGCTGGAAGCACAAGACCTGCACCTTACCGATATAGCTATGCGGGATGTAACCATCATGATAGCGAAACGCTTTTTACTGATATTCGCCCTTGCTATCCCCTTTGATATCCGCGATCTGTTTAGCGACCGGCAGGCCGGCTTAAAAACCATACCTGTTGCCTGGGGCGAAAAAAATGCCTACCTGTTTTGCCAGTTCCTGCTTGCAGGTTATATCGTACTGCTATTTCTCCTTCGGAACAATGGCTTTAATGTTGACTTTTTCGCGCTGACCGCAACCGCTATACTAATGGGCTGGCTGATATTCAAATCTAAATGGGAAAGGGACGAGTATTACTATTTCTTTTACCTGGATGGCGTACTGATCCTGCAATACGTGATATTGATTGGTTTCGGTTTTGTTTTTGGTGATGGCTATGGCGGGTAATTATGACAACTCGGCCTCTTTTTATGATACCCTTTCGCGGTTAGTTTTCGGCAAGGCCTTAATTAATGCACAGGTTTACCTGCTGCCGCAGATCCCTGTAAATAGTAACATCCTTATTGTAGGCGGGGGTACCGGCTGGATACTGGAAGAGATAACCAAATTACAACCATCGGGCTTAAGCATTACCTATGTAGAGATCTCGGCAAAAATGATGGCGCTTTCCCAAAAAAGAAACACCGGCGAAAATAAAGTAACCTACATTAACCAGGCAATGGAACAAACTAAATTGCCGACAGATTTTGATGTGGTGATAACCCCCTTCCTGTTTGATAATTTTATCGAAGAAAACCTGCCCGGCATCTTTAATCAGATCTATAAAACATTAAAGCCCAAAGGCCTGTGGCTTTATACCGATTTTCAGCTAACGGGTAAATGGTGGCAATACGCCATGTTGAAAAGCATGCTCCTGTTTTTTAAGCTATTATGCGGGGTAGAGTCATGGCATTTGCCAGATGTGGCAAAGCAGTTTAGTGGGTATGGGTATGAGGTTGTAGAGGAAAAGAATTTCTTTGGGGATTTTGTGGTGACAAGACTTTATCGTCTATAATTTCATACTAAGACGCAATTCAATGCCCCATCGGGGCTAAATGTCGGTAGAAAAATAAAATGGATAAATTGTGTGCCGTAGGTACACTACTTTGGTTTTGTACCTACGGCACTTGTCATCCCTACCGGATGTATTAGGTTTTAATAAACAAACTTATACCCTATACCCCTAACCGTTTGTAAATAGGTTGGCGAATCGGGGTTGTTCTCTATCTTTTTACGCAGGCGTACAATATGCATATCCAGCGTGCGGGTGTTTACATCGGCGTTGTAGCCCCAAACTTCCATCATCAGTTCTTCGCGGTTTATCACCTTGTTTTTGTTTTTAAGGAAGTATAATAAGATACGATTTTCTAATATGGTCAATTCGGTTTTGCGGCCGTCACGGATCAGCAGGTGAGTGTTTGGCAAATGCTCCATGTTACCAAACTTGTGCGATTCCGTTTTCTCATTATTCAGCGAGAATTTGATCTTGCTGTCTATCATCGCTACCAAAACATCCATATTAAATGGCTTGGTAATATAATCAGATACACCAAAGTTATAAGCACCTATCTTGTCTACATCCTGTGCCTTGGCTGTCATCATAATAACCAGTTTATCAAAACCTTTGCTGCGCAGGCTGCTGCAAACTTCAGATCCCTGTTTACCGGGCAGCATCCAGTCCAGCAGTACAATATCGGGCTGTTCTGTCAATATCATGCTTTCGGCTTCTTCGCCGTTGCCACTTTCTAAAACTTTATATCCCTCGCTTTGCAGGCGCTCGGCTACTAAAAATCTAAGGTTCTCATCGTCCTCAACCAGTGCTATTTTAATTTCTTTATTCATTTTATACCGATTATTTTAATTCTCTAAAGGCAAAGTAACAACAAACGTTGAGCCTTCATTTACCTTGCTGGTAACACTTATTTCGCCGTCCATAAAGTTAACCAGTTCTTTACAAAAAGCAAGGCCAAGGCCAACGCTGCCGTTTTGGTTATATTTATTCTCTATCCGGTAAAATTTTTTAAACACATCGCCTTGTTCATACCGGGCCATACCTATCCCCTTATCTGTAAAGGAGAATACAATATTGCGTTTTTCGGGCTTTATATTTATAAATAGCTCCTTTTTGCCGGGGTGCGAATACTTGTAGGCGTTTTCCATCAGGTTTTGGAATATACTGCCCAATAACACGGGGTCGCTGTAAAATTTGCTTATGTTCTCAATATTATAAGTAAGGTTAAAATCGGGATACTTAATTTTAAACGTATCAATATATCCCTTAACAAACTGCTGCAGGTTTATTTCTTCGCGTTTAACCGTTATTGATTTATTTTCCAGCTGTGTAAACGATAACAGCTTATTCATCAGGTCGTTTAACTTATCGGCTTCTTCATCCAGTATTTTGCCATAATGCCGGCGCTGGCGTTCGCTAAGCTCTGCATCACCTTTAAGATTTGAGCCCGCAATTTTTATAACGCTAACCGGCGTTTTAAACTCGTGGGTAAAGTTGTTTATAAAATCGTACTGTAGTTTAAATACCTTTAGGTTGATGTTCAGGTTACGATATATGAGCCAGCTTATGAGCACTAAAAAAAAATAAATAAGCAGTACTATGGCCCCTATTGGCAAAAACCGGCGATCGATCTCATGGTCAAGGTGTTCTTTTGTTGATACGAAGTACAGTTTATAATTAGAGAAGGCTCCCGTTAGTGCCGCCTCTGTCACCTTACGGCCGCCCTCTACATCTAAGGGGTCGTACACAACAGGTTGTATAGTAACCTGCTGGTATAGTTCGGGGTGGGTGTTTTTCACTTTAAGCTGATGGGCATCCAGCAAAAAGGTCATCATGTTTTGCTTGTAAAAAGCTTTAATATCCCCATTTTTCAGCAACGACTTATAGATCCTGATATCCTCCCTGCGGGGAATATTCAGGTAGCTGATCTTATCGGGTGTAACATTATAAAAAGTACGAAATATATCGTCCTGGGTTGGTAACCTTGTGGTGTCTGCAACGCTGATAAAGTTGCTCAGCTTTAACGCCATCTCTCTAAAATCCTCACCGTTTGCCCAGGCCATGTTTTTTAGGCCCTGTACCTTGTTATGTTTTAACTTATACTCATAAATGGCTTTTACAGAGATCCCCTTGTTATGGGTAAGACTTAATTTTGACGCGGGGTTGCCAATTTGCATATCATAAAACAACACCTTGCGCACAAAAGGATAGCTTTTAAAAACGGTAGTCGAATAATTTGCCGCGGATGTCGAATCCAGAAACCCCTGGTAGGAAGTTATTTCGGGAATTTTTAGCTGAAAGAAATCGTTATAAGGTTTGGTGGTTTGATCAAGCACTTCAATCTTTTTTGATGCAAACTCATTCTCGACATATTTAGCGGTTAAATTGTACGATATGATAACCGCTATAACAAGGCTTACGCTTATCAGCACCAGGAAAGCAGTTATCAGCGAAAAATTTTTGCGATATAGATTTTTCTGCGTTTGCATAACAGGCTAAGGTTTAACCTGCATATTAGCACTCAGGAAGGTTTCTATCTCGGCATACATTTCCATACGGTTATGCTCACTTCTAAAAAAGGCGCGCTCGTTTTCCTTAAGGCGATAGGTTACGGGTACATTCCGCTTCTTCAGCTCGCGCACAAACTGGTTAAGCTCGCTGATATTAGCCCGCGGGTCTTTCGCTCCCTGGAATATTAATAACGGGCTTTTTATCTTATCAGTATGAAAAACAGGCGATATGGCCCTCAGCTGGTCGGCATCTGTTTCGGGGTTGCCAACCATTTCGTAAGTCATTTTTAAATATGGTTTAACAAACGGCGGCACATCTTTTAAGTAAGTAAAGAAGTTGATAAGCCCGTACTTAACTATCGCGCAGTTATACAGCTCGGGGTGGAAAGATACCCCGTACAAAGCCGAGAACCCACCAAAGCTACCGCCAAAAATGGCTATTTTTTTAGGGTTGGCTATTTTGTTTGCGATAAGCCATTTTACGCCGTCGGTAATATCCTGTTGTATTTTACCGCCTACCTGCTTAAAGCCGGCAGTCCTGAATGCTTTACCATACCCTGCCGAACCACGGAAGTTTACCTGGAACACTGCGTATCCCCGATTAGCCAAAAACTGCACCTCGGCATCATATCCCCACGAATTGCGGCCCCAGATCCCATCGTGCGGCATAACTACAACGGGCAAATCTCTTCTCTCTTTACCTTTTGGGATGGTTAAATAACCGTTTATCAGCATGCCATCGCTGGCTTTAAACGAAACCGGCTGCATATCGCAAAGCTCTTGTGGTTTTGTTTCCGGGTTAATATCGGCCAGTTTGGTTACTTTATCACTGCTGCGTTCATACAGGTAATATGAGCCAGGGTTTTTATCGGTCGAGCTAACAATTACAAATTTATTTTCGGCACTGTCGCGGTCAACAATATCTATCTGGTCGCCCTTAATTTTACCCGACAGGTTGTTGTAGATATTTTTAATATCGGCATCTAAAAAATGCTTTTGCGGCTTGGCTTCTTCCCAGGCCACCAACTCTAAACGGCGTTTTACTTTTGAATAATTTACATCCAGTATATCTGCCTTATCGCTGGCGTAAACTACTTTCACTTCCTTACCGGTTTCAGCGCTTATTTCTATTAAGGCCGTTTTATCGCGGTTAACGTTCGATAACGCGTAAAAGTTACTGCCCTCGCCTGTAAAGGCAATGGGCTCTACCCTATCGTTAAAGTTGTTTTTGATGATGGGTTTAAATGAACTTCTATCATTTGTACGGTACATAATGGTCTCATTTACCCCATCAGATACTTTTACCAGGCGGATGCTACCATCAGCATCGGGGTACCACTTAGTGATATTGCCGGGGTTTAACAGGTAAGGCTTTAGTTCGCCGGTTTTTACATTTAAACGGTACACATCAAAATTTACCGGGTCGCGCTTGTTCATGGCCACGGTTATAACATCGGGCTGCTGGCGGTTGCGGTTTAGTATACGTATGCGGGCCTTATCTAAATTAACCAGGCTTTTAAATTTTAGCGTGGCTACATCCAGGCTGTATATCCTAAACTCGTCTACAGCTATAATATCCTGGGTAAAAACGATCTGGTTATTAAATGTCCAGGTATAATCACGTACCGAGTAATTGGTAAAGGTGGTTGCCATTTGCTCGGCGCCTGTAACCAACGATCTGATGTATATATTTTGTTTATCTTTATAAGGCTTTAAATAGGAGATATATTTACCGTCTGGCGATATTTTGAAATAGCTTTTTTCGGGCGTCTTAAAAAAGTCACTTACAGGTATTTGTCTTACCTCGTTTTGTTTACAAGCGCAAAAAAGAAGTATAACAGCAACAAAGAAAAATGATCTTAAACGATCCAGCATTGGTTTATTCTAATTGTTAACAGAGGTCAAAATAGTTAATTTAGTTAGCTTAATACAAATGTCACTACAATTTTACCCGCTTGTAACGTTACATATAATATAAACCATTGCAAGCTAAAATATAAAAAAGAATGAAGCCATTGTATGTATTAGCGCTATTTTTATTTATTTGCAGCACAAGGCTTTCCGCCCAAAATAACGACCTGTTACTTGCCCGCCAGTATGCCGCGAACGGCGAGCAGCAAAAGGCGCTCGACATTTACCAGAAGCTGTTTAAGCAGGATAACGAAACTTATTACCAGCAATATTTTAACACCCTTATAAGCTTTAAAAAGTATGATGATGCCGAAAGCATCGCCAAAAAAATGCTGCGTAAATACCCGGGCAACAGCGAGTACATTATAGCGCTGGGATCGGTGTACACCCAGCAAGGAAATACAGATAAAGCAGAATCCCTATACAACGACCTGATCAAAAACATGCCCGCCGACCAAAATGCCATAGCCGGTATTGCATCGCAGTTTTACCAGAATGCCAATGCCGATTATGCTATAAAAATATTTTTGCAGGGCCGTAAATTACTCCGTAACGATGCCGCCTTTGCTTTTGAGCTGATAACGCTTTACCGTTACAAGCGCGATAAGGTAGCCCTTACCGAAGAATATCTGAATTTTATACCTACTAATCCTGTATTTATAAGCCAGGCCGAAAGCACGCTTTCCAGTATATATGAAGGGCCCGAGGATTATGACATGCTTAAAACAGCCCTGCTTAAACGGATCCAAAAAGACCCGCAGCAGATAGTTTATCCTAACCTGCTTACCTGGCAATATCTGCAGCAAAAAGAGTTTGATATGGCGCTTAACCAGGCACTGGCATTAAGCCGCCGGCAAAATGATGATGGCACAAGCGTGTTTGAACTATGCAATACCCTGGTAAGCAATGGGGCTTACGATGCCGCCATACGTGGTTACGAATACATTATTAACAAAGGCGATAAAGAGAACCAGAATTACATATCAGCCAAAATAGAGCTTATTAATACCAAAAACCTAAAGGTAACCTCGGGCCAGTATGTACAGGCCGACCTGCTTGGCCTGGAGAAGGACTATAACGGCCTGCTGGACGAGATCGGCCGCAACAGGGGCACCGTGTTCGCTATGCAGAAACTGGCTAACCTGCAGGCCTTTAAACTACATAAACTAAAAGAGGCGCAAACCTTACTGGAAAGCGCCATAGCTATACAAGGTGTAAGGCCGGCCCTGCTTGCCGCCTGTAAGCTGGATCTGGGTGATATTTACCTGCTCAACAACCAACCCTGGGATGCTACCTTATTATACAGCCAGGTAGAAAAAGACAACCCCAACACTACCATTGGCCAGGACGCGCTTTTGCGCAATGCCAAATTAGCCTACTACACCGGCGATTTTAACTGGGCACGCCGCCAGCTGGATATTTTAAAAGCGGCCACCACGCAATTGATAGCCAACGACGCGCTAAACCTGTCCTTGCTAATATCTGACAACCTTAATGCCGATAGCAGCGGCAAAGCCTTGAAAATATACTCGAGGGCCGATCTGCTGATATTTGCTGAGCAACCTGCCAAAGCCATGCTTACGCTGGATAGTATCGACAAAAAATATCCGGGCAACGCGCTTACAGCAGATATATTAATGGCTAAAGCTCGCATCCTGATACAGCAAAAAGCCTTTACCGATGCCGTTGCAGTGTTAAAGAAAATAGCCGAGAACCATGCCGATGACCTCTGGGCCGATGACGCCGTATTTATGCTTGGCGATATTTACGAAACCAAACTAAAAGATACCGCACTCGCTAAAGTGTATTACCAAAAGATCATCACTGATTACCCCGGCAGCCTTTGGATAAACGACGCCCGCAAAAGATTTAGGCTACTAAGGGGCGATAAGAATGATGCGAGTTAGTTTATTGGTTCAATAGTTCATTGGTTCACTCGTTCATTAGTATAATGGATAAGCTTACGGCAGCATGCTTTTCAAATTCATTGCCGCCCCATTTATGGGACGGATAACAAGTAAGCTCATCCGGCTTTAGCCGAACATTCACAATTGGGCTGAAGCCACTAAGCCCTGCATTATTCCGTTGGCTGAAGCCAACGGCAATGAATACTACTATCTATACCTAAAAGGAAATCATAAAACCAACCTGCTCAATCCAAAAATCATTTTACTATTTTTGCGCCATGATTGTATATAACGACACCGTAATTTTAGATGATACTGTTGAACAGGAATGGCTCGACTGGATGAAAAATGTACACATCCCGGCCGTTATGGCTACCGGCTATTTTAGCTCGTACCGTTTGTTAACAATAATCGATTCGCCCAACGATGGTATTACTTATTGTGTACAATTTAATGCGGATACCCTTGAGCAGTTTCAGGAATACTATACTAAACACTTGTTTAAATTTCAGGAGTTGCACCAACAGCAGTTCAACGAGCGTTTTGTGCTGTTTAATACCTTAATGAAAACTGTTGACTAATGACCATTACCGAAACAATTATACCCGGCGTACTACTGCTTGAACCAAAAGTTTTTAGCGATGAAAGGGGATACTTTTTTGAAAGCTACAGCAAACGCACTTTACTGGAGGCCGGTATCGATATTGATTTTGTTCAGGATAACCAATCTATGTCGCATAAAAATATAGTGCGCGGTTTGCATGCCCAAAAAGCGCCTTATGAACAGGGCAAACTGGTGAGGGTTTTGCAAGGTGCCGTAATGGATGTTGCGGTTGATGCCCGTAAAGGCTCGCCTACCTATGGCAGGCATGTATCTGTTGAACTTACCGCCGATAATAAAAAACAGCTATGGGTACCACCCGGCTGCCTGCATGGTTTTGTTAGCCTGATGGACAACACCATATTTGCCTACAAAGTAACCGCTTACTTTGGTAAGGACTCGGAAGTTGGCGTATTTTGGAACGATCCCGAACTGGCCATTGGCTGGGGCATTTCCGAAAAAGACGCCATAGTATCTGCCAAAGACCAGGTGCTCCCCGATTTTAAATCGCTTGTTAGTCCGTTTAACTATTAGATCAATAGGATCTAACAGGCGTATTTGCCATTTCCTTACAATTAATATTCATCAAAAAATAAATTAAACATTGCCCACTCCAGGCAATGTTTTTTATTTTCTATAAATAAACTTCCGCGATAACACAGGGCAATAAATTAACATTCACTATTTGTTAATTATTTGTTAAAAGTGGTGCAACTTTCCTAATTAGGGTTTCGTATAAAATATAAGGCTGGCCAGCTGCAAAATAACTTAACGAAATACTAAACAACTTTCAAACACATGAAAACAAGATTATTATTTAAAACCGGCATTATTGCCGCGTTCGGTGCAACCGTTTTACTTGCTTGTACCAAAAACAACAACAATGCTAATGTAACACCTGTAGCTAAGAGCGATGTTTCTGAGGCGGTGTTAAAAAACATTAAGGACCTGGGCTTTAGTACAGACCAGGTAAGAAAAGTTGGTGATGGTTACCTGGTAGAGGGTGATATATTACTAACCCAGGAAAACCTTACAGAGGCAAGCACCAGCCCTAATGTTCGTATTGCTGAAACTGAGCAGTACCGAACCACCAACTTAGTGAAAAACCTGCCACGTACTATAACCATATCCATATCAAACCTGCCAACGGTATATGGTACGGCTACGCAAAACGCTATTGCCCGTTACAACGCGCTTAACCTTAGCTTAAAATTCCAATTTGTTAGCAGCAGGGGCCAAATACAAATTGTTGGTTTTAACCAGGGCCCAAGCGGTGGTTACATTACTTTAGGTTCTTCGGGCTTCCCAACTAAAAGAGGCGAGGCATACAGCCAGATCCAAATGAACACCAATGAGCAGGCTTACGGTGCTAACCCTGACGTAAACTATTTAACTTCGGTTTTACAGCATGAAATGGGCCATTGCATTGGTTTCCGTCATACCGATTACTTTAACCGTGCATTTAGCTGCGGTGGTACTGCTGTAAACGAAGGTGCTTCAAATGTTGGCGCTATCCTTATTCCGGGTACCCCTTCAACTGCTGATGCCGGTTCATGGATGTTGGCTTGTTCAAACGGCGGCGACCGCACTTTTAATACTAATGATAAAGTTGCGCTTAACTATTTATACTAAACCTCATTATTGTTTTTAATTATTTAAGTAAGTAGTTTTACTTTTAAAGGGGGAGTTTGCACAGCTCCCCCTTACTTTTGTATAGTATGATTAAAAAGGTCGCCTGCTTTATTCTTTTTATTTTTGGCTCTAAATTAATCTACGCCCAAAAACCGATCAGTGATCGGTCTATCACACAAATGTACACCCCAACAACTGCCATGGGTGTTAAAAGTGACAGTATAAAATACTACCTGGTTAAATTTAAACAGCCTGCACCCGGCAGTTTTAAAAACCTGCATCCGGTAAAAAGGGTATCCTATAACTACTACATTGTTGCATCGCGCGGCACAATCACCACTACAGATAATATAATTAGCGTAGCCCCTTCCAACGCGTTATGGAAAGCCGATGATAACCTGGCCCGTTTAAACCAAAGCCACCCCAATGCCACAAAGATCATCGGCTTAGTTTTAAAACAACAGAACGCCGGTACACTATCCGAAATAAAAAAATACGGGGAAATTATCTCCATAAATGGCAACATGGTAAAGCTTAAAACGCAACTAAAGCAATTACCTGTTTTGCTACAGCACACTGATGTTTCTTTTGCCAGCCTTGACCGTAAGCCCCATCCCGAACTGGTTATTGATGATCTTGACCTTGGCGCTAATAACATATCGGCCATAGCTGATAACTATACAGATATTAATGGCAGCGGTATAAATGTAAGCGTAAAAGAAGAACATTATGATGCGGATGACCTTGACCTGCTTGCCCGTTCATTCACTTCGGTTACGCCAAGCGAAAATAACTCCGGCCATGCCACCATTATGGCAACATTGATAGGAGGTAACGGCAATTCGTTTATAAAAGGCCTTGGTGCTGCACCTGCGGTAAAATTTACCTCATCGGATTTTACAAGATTATTACCCGATACAGCTACCGCTTTTAAAACTTATAATATCAGCGTTCAAAACCACTCATACGGTACCGGCATCGAAAATTATTATGGCCTTGAGGCCGAGGCCTACGATAAGCAGATATATGAGAATGACTCTATAGTACATGTATTCTCGTCTGGTAATATCGGCACAAACACTTCGGAAACCGGTGTATATAGCGGGATTGCAAACATGGCTAACCTATCGGGCACATTTAAGCAGGCCAAAAATGTACTGGTTATTGGCGGTACAGGCCGTACAAATATCCCCGAAGCATTAAGCTCGGCCGGCCCGGCTTATGATGGCCGTATTAAACCAGAACTGGTTGCCGATGGTGAAGATGGCACTTCGGGCGCTGCGGCGTTAACGTCCGGTACCGTTGCCCTGCTGCAGCAGGCTTATAAAAAACAGTATAACAGCCTTCCGTCAGCAGCATTAATAAAAAGTGTGCTCATTAATTCTGCCGATGATATAGGCAACCCGGCGGTTGATTATAAAACCGGTTACGGAAAACTAAATGCTTTAGAAGCCGCCAGAACCATTACCGACGCCCGGTTCAAAGCCGGCACCGTTGCCGATAAAATGCAAACAAGTTACCAGGTAACCGTGCCGCCAAATTGCAGGCTGCTAAAGGTTTCGTTAGCATGGAACGATGCTCCTGCACAGCTAAATGCGCCCTACGCGTTAATTAATGACCTCGACCTATCCATCACCACACCCGCTGGGGCTATCCTGTTACCCTGGACGCTGAGTACCTATCCTACGACTGATTCTTTACTAAAAGCTGCTAAAATGCAGCGCGATACCCTTAATAATACCGAACAGGTAACCTTACAAAACCCGCCGGCAGGGGTCTATACAATTTACGTTAAAGGCAGCCGGGTAACACAGGGCCCGCAATCCTTTTACATTGCCTGGCAAAATCAGCTTGCCGATGTGTTTGAATGGACATCCCCATCGGGCAATAATATTATTTTAGCTAATGAAGATAACTACCTGCGCTGGCAAAACACTTTTAATACATCTACGGGCAACTTAAGCGTTAGCTATGATCATGGGGCTAACTGGCAACAAATTGCTGCAGGCGTTGCGTTAAATGCGGATGGTTACAAGTGGACTGCACCCGATGTATTTACCCCTGCCATGCTAAAAATGCACGTCAATGATCAGGATGTTATCAGTAAGGAGTTTACTATATCTAAACCTTTAACATTGCAGGTTGGGTATAACTGTACAAGCGGCACCCTATTGCATTGGAACCCGCAACCCGGTGCAACAGGCTATGTGATATACACTATTAAAGATAACCTGCTGCAAAAACTAACTACAAGTAGCGATACATCAGTTGTAGTACCTGCCACAATGCAATCATCAAACTATTATGCGGTGAGTGCGCAGGGCAATGGTTTTGAAGGGGTAAAAAGCTATACTATAGATGTTACCACACAAGGCGTTGGCTGTTATGTGCGTACACTATTGGCCGATGTTAAGGATAATAAAGCGATCGCGCTTTCCCTGCAGATAGGTAGTGTATTAAATTTGAAAACCATAACCTGGGAAAAGCTTACCGGGACAGATCAATATGTAGCACTGGGCACAACCAATATCACGGCAAGCGCTTTGGATTATCAGTTTACAGATACTTCGCCAAAAAAAGGCATTAATTATTACCGGGTTAAACTTACAACAACAGATGGTACCAGCATCTACTCTGACCTGGCAAGCGCCGTACTTTTACAAAGTAACCAGTTCACCCTGTTCCCAAACCCGGTAGGTGCACAGCTTACTATTTTAAGCGGTGAATCAAACGATTATGAGTTTAAGCTTTACGATGCCATGGGTAAGTTAAGCTTTAGTAAAACATTCAACGGGTTCGAAAATACTATCCCGCTTAGCCTTATGCCCGGCACCTATATAAGCGTTATCACACTCAAGGGAAAAATTTTATATACAGGTAAAATTTTAAAGTCACCGTAACAATAACGCTACTCAGACAGTCTTAAGGCAGATTTAACATTTTTTAACAAGCCTGTCTTTTTATTACTAAGATTTTAGTTATACCTTGGCTACTCATTAAACCTAAGTATGAAGTTCACAATTACGGCCCTGGTATTTTTCTGCCTGTGCTCTCTTTCTACCCTTGCCCAAACCTCTTATTCGGTTAAAGGTAACTCTGTTGATAGCGTTGCCAACCTAAAGCTGGTAAACACATCTGTTAGTATATTAAACGCTAAAGATTCTACCTTGCGTAAGTTTACCCGGGCAGCAGCTAATGGCTCGTTTAATATAACAAACCTTAACAAAGGCAAGTTTATTTTGCTGGTAACCTACCCCGGCTATGCCGATTATGTAGAACATTTTACCTTAGATTCTATCAAAACAACCCTCAATGTAGGTAACATCAACATGAACCTAAAATCGAGGTTATTAAACGAGGTATTGATAAAAGGTACGGTGGCCGCTATAAAAATTAAAGGTGATACTACCGAGTTTAATGCCAAAGCTTATACTATTCAACCCAATTCGAAGGTGGAAGACCTGCTTAAGCAACTACCCGGTATACAGGTTGATAAGGATGGCAAAATTACAGCCCAGGGCCAAACCGTAAACAAGGTATTGGTTGATGGCGAAGAGTTTTTTGGCGACGATCCTACCCTGGTTACCAAAAACATTCGTGGCGATATGGTAGATAAGGTACAGCTTTACGATAAAAAAAGCGACCAGGCTACCTTTACCGGTATTGATGACGGCGAGAAAACCAAAACCATTAATATTAAGCTAAAAGAAGATAAAAAGAACGGCTACTTTGGTAAAATAGATGCCGGTATTGGTACCGATGGTTTTTACCAGGGACAAGGCCTTTACAATAAGTTTAAGGGCAAAAAGAAATTCAGCGTTTACGGCACCTTTGGCAACACGGGTAAAACAGGCTTAGGCTGGAACGATAATAATAAACTGGGCACTGGTGATGGCATCCAGTTTAATGATGACGGTAATGCCTATATTGATGGTGGCGGCAGAGACGGTGGCCTCGACTCGTTTAGCGGGAGATATGATGGGCAGGGTATCCCTGTTGCTAACACCGGTGGTGTGCACTATGATGATAAATGGAAAAATGATAAATATGCCTTAAACACCAACTATAAGGTTGGTAATTTAGAGGTTGATGGTACGCGCAACAATAAATCGCAACAAAACCTGCCGCCTAACCCTACCGATCCAACTGCGAATACGGTTATCGATACAAAAAGCGATGAAACATTTAACAACTCCATGTTCAGGCAAAAGCTTGACGCTACTTATACCGTTAAGCTTGATACCACTACCACTTTAAAGGTATCGGTAGATGGTACTTTAAAAAACAGCGATACCCATAGCACTTACAATGCAGAAAGCAGGCGCCTTGATAGCACCATGCTAAACACCAACGACCGTACACTTACCAACAAGGTAGATCAGCAGCTGTTTAATGCATCGGCCTTCCTTACCAAAAAATTAAAGAAAACAGGTCGTACGCTATCATTAAACGTTACGGCGGGTGCTACCGAAAGCAAGGCACGCGGGTTCTTAAAATCAGACCTGGAAACGTTCGACCTTCAGGGCCAGCCTGCAAGCAGCCAGATCACCGATCAGTTAAAAACCGATAACACAAAAACCAGCAGGTTTAATACCAATTTAACCTACACCGAGCCACTTACCAAGGCATTGTCTCTTGTATTAAACTACGGGTTTGGCTTAAACAATAGCAATGCCGACAGGCGCTCGTTTAATAATACGGGCACCGTTGGTAACCCTAATTATACCTTGCTGGATACTACCTTTAGTAACCACTACATATTTAACCAAACATCAAACCAGGGTGGTTTAAACTTTAATTATAAAAAAGGCAAAAGCAACCTGCGTTTCGGTACGCGTATCACCAATGTAAATTATAAGCAGGAAGATGAAATATCCGGCAACTCTGCCAGTCGTAGTTTCACCAACTGGAGCCCTCAGGCAAATTATTCGTACAAGTTTTCTACTTACAGCTCGCTAAACATTGGGTACTATGGTAACCAAACGCAACCTACTATTGATCAGCTGCAACCCATTCGTGTAAATACCGATCCTACCAACATCGTGTTAGGTAACCCGGATCTGAAACCATCTTTCACCAACGGCTTTTTTGGTTACTATAACTTGTACAAGGTTATCAGCGATCAGTCGGTTTGGTTAAATGGTAACTATAACTTTACCACCAACCCAATTGTTAGCAATGTAGTTACCGATAACGAAGGTAAAAGCACTATACAAGCCGTTAACCTTAGCGGGCAAAGGCAATCTAACTATAATTTTGGGCTCGACCTGAGCCGCAAGCTAAGCTTTATAGGTATGAATATTAACGGAAGGTTAAACACCGGCGGTAATATTTATTACAGCATGCAAAACAACGAGCTTAACAAAACAAAATCGAATAATTACTCGGGCACAATAGGCTTATCAAAATATAAAGAGAAAAAATATTCGATATTTTTAAACGGAGGCCCTAATTACACCGTAGGCCAATCATCATTACAACCGGATAGAAACAATAACGGCTATGGTTTTAGTGCCGATTACTACATTAACTTTTACCTGCCCGGCAAAATACAGATAAGCAGCGATGGTCAGTACCAGTATAAGGCCGCATCACAATCGTTCAGTACCGATTTTAGGCAAACCATACTTAACGCCAGCATAACCAAAGCATTTTTCAAAAGCGAGAATTTGAAGCTGGTATTAAGAGGTAACGATTTGCTGAACCAAAACTCGGGCTTTACGCGCAGTGCATCAAGCACGTCGTATACCGAAAACAGGTACACCACTATCCGCAGGTATTATATGCTATCGGTTGTGTGGGATTTTAGCGGAATGGGTGGCGGTGCACCTGCAAAGAAATAAGTAAGGCATAAACCAAAAAAAGAAATATCAAGCAATGAAGAAGCATATATTAATATTACTTACCTGCCTGTTTAGCGGTAGCGCCCTGTTTGCACAAAACGCGCACTTTACCACATCGGGCACTATCGAGTACGAAAAAAGGGTAAACATGTACGGGGTGATAAAAAACGTTATCAACAAGGATAACGAGAGCTGGTATACCCCTGCATTTGAGGCGTATAAAAAAAGCAACCCGCAATTTAAAGTACTTAAAAGCAAGTTAACCTTCGGCGATAACAAAACCCTGTACGCACCACTTCCTGATGATGCACCGCCATCAAACAGCTGGTTTAGCGATATGCCCCTGGCACAACAGATCAACACCATTTATACCGACCTAAACACTAACCTTAGCGTCACCAATAAAAAGGTATTTGAAGAGACCTTTTTGGTAAAAGATACCGCCCGCAAAATTACCTGGAAAATAACCGACGAAACTCGCGAAATTGCCGGTTATATGTGCCGACGTGCAAATGCTATTGTTATGGATTCTATTTACGTGGTAGCCTTTTACAGCGATGAGATCCCCCTATCCGGCGGCCCCGAATCTTTTGTAGGCTTACCGGGTATGATACTGGGCCTTGCCCTGCCGCACGAAAACGTTACCTGGTTTGCCACCAAAGTAACCGATGTACCTATCCCCGAAACTGCTTTAAAGGTGCCTACCAAGGGCAAGGCGGTTAACTACACCGGCCTTAAAACCACCCTTACCAATGTTATGAAGGATTGGGGCGAATACGGTAAAAAGTTCTTTAAGATCTATCTTTTATAGAGGAGTCAAGATGTAAGAATCAAGAGTCAAGACATAAAAAAGCCTGTATAGTTTGTGAACCATACAGGCTTTTTGCGTACTGTCCGTCCGTCCATGGGAAAGGGTTTGGCGGACATTATGGCGGACAGGTAATTTGTTGGTTAAGATTCCCTCCCTGGGGAGGGGTGTGTTGGCCTATGTGGTGGCAGGGAGGGGTTTATTCGCCCTGCTTTACGCCAAAACCCCTCCCTAACCCTCCCAAGGGAGGGAACTTTCCTTTTGTCATGGTGAGCCTGTCGAACCATTTGCGGACTATGCCTTCACGCACGTCCTTCGACAAGCTCAGGATGACCCGCCACTTAGCTTGCTACACCAGCTTCATTCCCTTCAAATACATGGCGTTCTTCCGGGCGCTTTGCAGTGGGGTTTCGTTGTAGAAACGGCTTTGCTCTACAAAAAAGTAACGCATGCCTGTATCCTGCCCGGTTGTAATAAACTTCTTGAAATCGATGATCCCCTCGCCCAAATCACAGGCCGATTCATCCTTACTGCCGGCGGGGAGGCGTTTCCTGAGCACATCTCGCATGTGGGCAAGCTTGAAGCGGCCTTTATGGTTTTTCATGTAGGCGTATGGGTCGGCACCCTCGGTTACGGCGTAGTATACGTCCATCTGAAAATCTACCGTTTCCGGGTTGGTATCGGCTAACAACACATCAATTGGCAACTGCCCCTCTACCGGTTTGTAGGGGTAATCGTGCGGGTGATAGCCAAACCTTAGGCCATACTTACGGCAGATATTGCCACGCGAGTTAAAATCGTCGGCAAAGGTTTTAAAGGTTTCTATAGACTTTTGCGGGCCTAACCAGGGACATATCAAATACTTCATGCCAATTTCTTCACACTGCGCCGCCAACCTGTCAAACTCGTCCAGCGTGCCGGGGTTGTAATGGCTGCTTACCAAGGTTAAGCCGAAGCCTGCCGCTATCTTCTTAAATTCGGTATTGGTTTTACCCCAAAATATGCCTTTATTACTGCCGTAGCTTTCTATTTGGGTGTAGCCCCATGCGCCCAGTTGTTTAAGGGTGCTGATAGGGTCGCGCTCCATATCTTCTTTAACCATGTAAAGCTGGATGCCACGGGCGGGTTTTGTCCGTCCGGTTATGGTTGCGGACATTGCAGGTGATGCGGACAATGCTGCCAGCATGCCGCTGCTGTATATAAAGTTTCTTCTGTTCATATTGGTTTATTTAACAAATTGTCATTTCGAACGAACGTAGTGAGGAGAAATCTTCTACGCCCTGCTTTTTCGGATGCAAGGAGTTACTTACTGCTCGTAGAATATTTCCCCTCGTACCTCGTTCGAAATGACCCAGTTTATTATATTTATTCAATTACTTCATCATTTAAAAACTTCCATTCCGGGTTAATAGATGCAATCAGAGCATCCTTTTTCTCCCTTCGCCACTTCTTTATTTCTTTCTCACGTTCTATGGCATGTTCAATATTCGAGAAATGCTCATAGTGAACTAAATTATAGCAATAGTATTTCCCGGTAAACGACTTACCTGTGCCTTTATTCTCTTTATGTTCGTACAGCCTCCTGCTCAAATCATTTGTAACACCGATGTATAATACGGTTCTGTCGTGATTGGTGGTGATGTAAACATAAAAGTTATAGTTCCACATATTGTTATTAAATTAAAGATCGGTCATTTCGGATGCAAGGCGCTTACTTACTGCTTGTAGAAGATTTCTCCTCGTACCTCGTTCGAAATGACATAGTTTATTATTATCGTCTTCGTTTACAATTTATTAAATATCTATGTCATTTCGAACGAACGTAGTGAGGAGAAATCTTCTACGCCCTGCTTTTTCAGATGCAAGGCGCTTACTTACTGCTCGTAGAAGATTTCTCCTCGTACCTCGTTCGAAATGACATAGTTTATCATTAGCGTCTACCCTGCGTTAGGGATTGCAGCGGATACCGGCCCCGCGCCTAATGCCTGTGCGCGTATGAGCGTAAAGCCCGGGCCGAAGGTAACGCCATTGAGAAAAGAGGCAAGACCCGGAGGATAGCTTTCAATAAGCTTAGAGTAACCAACCTTCTTTCCTGTCTTGATTCTTGACTCTTGATTCTCCTCTCCCTACAAATCCCTCACTACAACTTCCCCTGTCGTTTTATCCTTTAACAACAGCTTGCGGTCGCCGTGGGGGAGGATCTCTTCTTTAATGAGGTAATACTGCTCATCGTAATTGGCAAATTCGGTGGCTATTTTGGTATCGTTGCTGCCGCGCCAATCATCCAGTTTTACGGGTTCCCACACGCCGCTTTTGGCCGATGCGTAGGCCGCGTCGATTATGGCGTTTACCACGTAGCCATCGTAGAACGTTTCGGCAGGCGGTCGGTTTTGCTCAATGGCCTCAAACATATCGGTAAACATGTGGTTGTAGCCCAGCTCGTTCACCTCGTCGCCAACCGGGAAAAGCCAGCCTTGGCTGCTCTCGGCCTTTTCGGCAACGTAACCGCCGCCCTTGCCGGTGCTAAACATATCAAATCCGGTACGCAAGAAATTGTTTATCCAGATGGTGCCCTCGGTGCCCATCACCTCGTCGCGCAGGTCCATACCGCCGCGGAAACACCAGCTTACCTCAAACTGACCAATAGCACCGTTGGCATATTTGACCATGCCTATGGCATTGTCTTCGGCATCAATAGGGTGCACCTGCGTGGCCGCCCAGCACATCACCTCTACCGGGCGAATGTCCTTACCTATATAACTGCGGGCAATTTCGATGCAGTGGCAACCGAGGTCGACAATGCAACCGCCACCGCTTTGTTCTTTATCCCAAAACCAGTTGCTGTGCGGGCCGGGGTGCGCCTCGCGGCTTTTGGCCCAAAGTATGCGCCCCAATGCGCCCGCCTTTACGCTGGCTAAACTTTTATTAAACTTGGGCGTGTAACACAGATCTTCCAGGTAGCCGCCCATAACGCCCGCCTGCTCTACCAGATCCAGCATTTGTTTGGCTTCATGAGCGGTACGACCGAGTGGTTTGGTACACAGCATATGCTTACCCGCTTTGGCGCAGGCCTCAACAGCGGCAAGGTGCAGATCGTTAGGGAGCGAAATTACGACTACATCCACCTCGGGATGGTTCACCACCTCGTGCATATTGTCGCTATAGATGGGGAGTTTATAATCGTTGGCAAATTGTTTGGCTTTATCCACGTTACGACTGTACACAGCGTGCAGAACATCCAGCCTGCGGTGCCCAATCAGCGAATCGGCATAGAAACGCGCTATAAAGCCCGAGCCAAGCATAGCAATTTTCATAAGCAGTAAATTTATAATGGTTTGTGTGGTTAAGATAAGGATTTTTTAGATGTGCAGATATGCGGATGTGCAAATATGCAGATGATTTGGCCCTGCGCGTCGGTGCCTCACCACCACCATGTCATTTCGAATGAGGTACGAGGAGAACCGAACGGAGTGAGCTCATCAAAGCCCTTAAAAAATATAAACACTTGATAAATCTTGTTCGACTGATAGGTAACGAACTTTCAAAGCTCCGTTAGGTCGTGAGTTAGTGCTCCGTTAGGTGCGGCAGTATGTGATCTTTGGCCTGTGGATGTTCATTTCTTTTCTCTCAAAAGAAACGAACCAAAGATACTTAGCGTAGCGATCTCATGAACGTAGTGAATAACGTCGCGGCTGCGTCGTGTCGCTATTAAAGGTTCTGCTGTGGCAGGGATTGTGCTATCCGCAACACGCCAATGCCGCATTAGGTAGCTAACGTTCTGTTTGTGAGGGCTCGGAGTGGTGGTGAAGTTGGGCGGTTAAACCCCTCCCTGCCTTTGCGCTCGTGGTTCGACAAGCTCACCATGACAACCACCCCCGCCGTCCCTATCGAAGAGCGCGGGGCCGACAAAAAACCGGGGCCGATGGGTAAAGGCCTGTGCGGGGAAGGATTTTTTTGTCTTGATTTTTGGTTACTTTGTATCAAGACAAAGTAACAGCCCTCCGCGGCGAATGAGCGGGCTACAGTTCGTCAAGCACAAACCCATCCTACTACCACCACCAATACTAAACCGAACCCACCACCAATAAACTAATGAACTAATGAACCAATAAGTAAAGGTGCTGTAGCAACAATCGGTTACGGTAGCCCCGCTATCCGCTTATACGCCTGCAGGCCTTAGGCGCAAGAAGGCCGGTATCCGCTGCTATCGGGTTTAGGTAACACGGAGCTGTCCGTCCGTCCGCAGGTACGGGTATGGCGGACGGGGTGGCGGACAGTTTGAGCTACTCCCCACCATGCCATTACGATGGTATGATGCCTAAAATTCTGGTTTTACTAAAAAGGACGTTTTTAGGTCGTTTTGGGTCGAAATTTGGCGTTTGGGGTGCGGTAATGGATAGTTTGAGGCCGTTTTGAGGCGTTTTGGAGGTAAGAAAATCATCTCCCCATATTGTCTATTTCGGACGAGTGAGAAACTCAACTCCCCACCCTGTCATTTCGAACGAGGTACGAGGAGAAATCTTGTACGCCTTGCTTGTTAACGCTTGCGGTCGCGAGGCATCCGTATGAATAAAGAGGATGAAATTTAAAATATCCCATCTCCTTTTATTATTGTTAATGTTTTTATAAGTTTATAGAAATAACCTTAACCTAATGTCAAAAGAACTAATACCTGAAATAAAAGCGAATTACGCGTTTTATAATAAGGTTTTACGAGAGAGAAAATCAGTTTTTGATAGTTTGATAAGTATCGAAGAAATTGGCAACAATAGTAATGTCCTAGAGAGCAATAACAATATTGCACACCTTTCATTGCCAAATGCTATTGTTTTAAGAATCAATGTTAAAGTTAATAATCATAACTTTTTTCAATTCAAACTAAGGTGTACGGATTTATGTGCAGTTCCCTTTTTTAGATATGATAGTGATGGGGATACACATAGAAATTATGATGAAAGCATTCCATTGGAAGATCAGCAAGTACCTGCACCTCACTTTCATTATTACAATGAAAATGGAATAAACATAGCTTATAAAACTCCTTCTTTACTTGATGAAAATGAAACCAAAGCTTTAGAGGATATAAATATTTGTATTAAACATTTTTGCCATGAAGCGAACCTTCGGCTCAATGACGATGATTTTCCAGAAATACAGATTTTACCTGGCCAAATTCCATTAAAAGTTACTTCTGACGATCCAAATTCAAATGTAAACTTCATATGATTTACGAACCTATTTTTCAAAGCGTCATAGCATCTTTCGACAAGCTATGGAAGTTCAAAGTAAGAGGGAACTCTTTGGAAATAATTACTCCATATGTCACAACATCCCAAAAATTTATATCGGTCTTTCTTTCTGAAAAAGATAATGAGTATGTAATTTCTGATGGCGGATGGGTAGATTCAAATATGTATGAATCTATCTTGAATTTTGAAGATGATATTTTTAACAGAGCCTTTTTCCACTATTATAATTCCTTTAACATTAAAGAGGTTTACGGGTTTAATAAAGTTAAATATTATTATAAAAAAACCTCAAAAGCTTTTGCTATACCTTCATTGATTTTTGACTTATCTAACTTTATTGCTTCAATTATAAGTTTATCGGAAATTGATTTTGTTGATAAGCAAGAAAAAGAAACCAAAGAAAGGTTCCAAAGAACAGCTAACTCATTCATTCAAAGCATTGTTCCAGAAGACAAGTTAGAATTAGGAGCGTATTTAGGGAAAAATAATGAGGTACGAATTAGCGCCGTAATTAGAAAACCAAAAAGTAAGCTGATATTAATTCATTATATAACGGGTAGCACTCCTGGATATTTTTTTAATAGTATAACAAGGACTAATTTCTTATTTGAATTAGCTGCAAAAGGATTATATAAAGAACAAATTGAAAATAAAATTTCATTGATAGATAATATTGCTTCTGGTTATAATCCAGAGCACTTTAATAGTTCACTTCGGCACTTGTTAGAAAATACACACTCAGAAATGGTAAACTGGTCTGAAAGAGACAAACTTAAACAATTAGTTTAGCCCCTGTCCGTCCGTCCACCCTCCCCGACACCCGCGGCCACTTTCGGACAATATTTTTAAATAATTCTTTATTATATACAGATATTTCTTTATATTTGTAATGAACATAATCCTCCCCGGGCTTTTAGTCCGTCCGCAACTGTCCAGAGCTACCCGCTCCCCCGGACGGACGGACACCCAACCAAACATTGTACTATAGCACTGTACCCCCGTGGCACAGATGAAAGCCTCTTGTTAAAATGGGTTAATGGAGGGGTATTTTCTGATAAATCCTGAAGGATTTATAATTAGTGAATTATTGAATTAGTGAATTAGTGATTGAGGAAGCTCATTCGCCATTCGCTAATTAGTGAATTATTGAGTTAGTGAATTAGTGATTGAGGAAGCACATTCGCTACCTCCCTAATTCGCAATTCATAACTCAGTAATTCACTAATTAATTACCTCGCTAATTTCTAATTCAATAATTCACTAAATCAATAATTAACTCCCATGCTTCAACTAAACGCTGCCGACTTGCAGCAACACAGCTTAAACCAATTAAACCAACCCGATACCGGTACCGATAGTGTGCTGATGCTTCGTGATGCTAACTACTGGATGCAGGAAGCCAGCCAAACGCCTATCCCCCAAATGCTTTTTGGTAAATTTTGGCACCAGGGCGAAGTATGCATCCTGTTTGCCGATAGTAACCTGGGTAAAAGTATACTCGCCGTACAAATTGCTGATGCCATTACCAAGGGCACAGGCCAAAATCCCTTTGATGTGGAAGCACCTGCGCAGCCTGTTGTTTACCTCGATTTCGAGCTTACCGATAAGCAGTTTGAAGCCCGCTACTCGCAGGAGTATACCAACCATTATCTGTTTAACCAAACCTTTGTGCGTGGCAAAATAAACCCCGACATTGAACTGCCAAACGGTTTTAACGATTTCGACGAGTACCTGATACATGATTTGGAACGATCTGTAATTGAAACCAACGCCAAAGTGTTTATTATTGATAACCTTACCTACCTGCGTAACGAAACCGAGCAGGCAGCAGGTGCACTCCCTTTAATGAAACAGCTTAAAACCCTTAAAAACAAGTACGGTTTAAGTATATTGGTACTGGCGCACACCCCCAAGCGCGACCTTACCCAACCCATTACCCGTAACGATTTGCAGGGCAGTAAAATGCTGATGAACTTTTGCGATAGCGCCTTTACCATTGGCGAAAGCAACGCCGATAACAATATGCGTTATCTTAAGCAAATAAAGCAGCGCAATACCGAGCAGGTTTACGGCGATAACAACATTTGCCTTTGCCGCATAAACAAACCCGATAACTTTTTGCATTACCAGTTTGTAAGCTTTGGCGAAGAGCGGCTACAGCTGATACGCAAAAAAGGCGAGCGTAGCGAAGAAGAGCTAATGGCCCGGGTTGCCGATTTGAAAGCATCGGGCCGTAGCCTGCGCGAAATTGGCAAAGAGCTAAACATCACCCACCAAAAGGCTGACAGGATGCTGAAAGCCTATTTAGGTTAACCTCGCCAATAGATCCTGCCTGTCCGTCCGTCCGCAGGAGCCGTACTTTTTGGACGGACGGACACCCACGACTTTATTCCCTCCCTAAATTTCAGGCGTCATTGCGAGCGTAGCGCGGCAATCTCTTTAGGACAGTTGTACACCTTACTTAAACGATTTGCTTAAAGAGATTGCTTCGTACCTCGCAATGACGATCTGTTTAAATATTACCCCAATGACCTACAAATACCACCTACAACCCTACAGCGCACAAACGCGCTATCGCTGCCCCGGGTGCAACCACCGCAGCAAAACCTTTACCCGTTATATTGATACCGATACCGGCGAGGAGCTTGCGCCTCATGTAGGCCTGTGCGACAGGCAGGATAAATGCGGTTATCACTTTACACCTAAGCAGTATCTGAAAGAAACAGGGGGATATAAGCTGGTAACAGGCAATAAACAGTTTACCACAGGCCCTAAACGGCACGGCGTTAAGCCATCCTCACAGCAAGCCGATTATTACATAAGCCCCGATTATGTAAACGATAGCTTTGTAAACTACCACAAAAATAATTTTGTACAGTACCTTATAAACCGTTTTGGGCTGGATACCGCCGATGCCCTGGTAGGCCGTTACCGCATTGGTACCAGTAGCCACTGGCATGGCGCAACCGTATTTTGGCAGCTTGATGCGCAGGGTTATGTGCGTACAGGTAAAATAATGCTGTACAACATGCAAAACGGTAAACGGGTAAAGCAACCTTATAACCACATTACCTGGGCACATACCCAAATATTAAGGCAGATGAACGACAGCGGTGGGCAGTTATCAGTTGGCAGTGGGCAGCAATGCAATGCAAACTGCCAACCGCGAACTGCAAACTTTGTATTAAACCAATGTTTGTTTGGCGAGCATTTGTTGATAGCAGCGCCTTATAAACCCGTAGCTATTACCGAGAGCGAGAAAACGGCCATTATAGCCAGCGCGTTAATGCCGGCGTTTATATGGCTGGCCAGCGGTAGTTTAGATGGATTGAACCTTGCCAAGTGTAAAGTATTACAGGGTCGCAAGGTAATGCTGTTCCCCGATGTTAATGCATACAGCAAATGGAAGCTAAAGGCGGCGGAGCTGCAAAGAGCTATGCCGGGCACTACGTTCAGGGTATCAAACGATTTAGAGCGTATGGCCAGTGAAACCGACAGGGTAAAGGGTATTGATTTGGGTGATGTGGTGTTTGTGTAGGATAGGGGGTGTCCGCGGTAGTGTACGTAAAGTGCGGCAGTAGTGGACGGACGGACAGGGTGAGGAAGTTTGCAGTTGGCGGTGTGTAGTTAGCAGTTAGCCCGCTTATCATCATCCTCTTAGCAGTTAAAAAACCTTTAAAACAAAGAAACCCCCATGCTTACGCAAGGGGGTTTAACTTTAAGATTGGGCACCGACCTACTCTCCCACATTTTACTGCAGTACCATCGGCTCTGGCGGGCTTAACTTCTCTGTTCGGAATGGGAAGAGGTGGACACCGCCGATATAGGCAC
>NZ_JANHOH010000014.1 GCF_024498135.1 Mucilaginibacter aquariorum | reverse complement strand
CGTTTTGGGATTGCAAAGGTAGAAACCTTTTCTGAATTTGCAAACTTTATTTTTAAATAATTTTTGCTTCCTTTTTCAATTAACAACCGCAATTTCGTTTCCTCTTTTGCGGGCTGCAAAGGTGCGAATAATCTTTCTTTTTGTCAAGTGAAAATTTCACTTTTCTTTAATCTTTTTTATTCGCTAAATCTTCAAAAAACAACGCCCTTTTTATTTGAGCGGCCACAAATGTAAGGAGAAAACCCCTATCAGTACAAGCATTATTTTAAAATAATTGAAACAATTTTGTAACTGCCTGTAAATTAACATCAAATTAACCGTTACCTTATATATACAAGTATCAATTAGTACTGTATGTACCCCTATATCCTTATTAAAGGCATTATTTATGGCCATAAAAAAATGCGTAAGTTTGATTTAGATATGGATAATTACAACTTCCCGCCGCGCTTTTTAGATGATTTAAATGCAGAACCTGGCTTTGATCGCGAGAATTTTATTGATGCGCATCAATCTGAAGCCGCCCCAACCTCTATCAGAATTAATCCTTTTAAGCCATCGGCCCTAAAAACAGACGCACAAGTGCCCTGGTGTGCCGAAGGTTTTTATTTGGATACCCGCCCTTCTTTTACTTTCGATCCGCTTTTTCATGCGGGTGCGTATTATGTACAAGAGGCATCGTCTATGTTTATTCGCCATATATTAAATACTATCCGCCCAAATAAAGAAGATGCTATTAAAGTTTTAGACCTTTGCGCCGCCCCGGGTGGTAAAACTACCCTGCTCAATTCGGCCCTGCAAAGCAGCGACCTACTGGTTGCAAACGAGATCATTAAAACACGTGTACCTATATTAAGCGATAACCTTAACCGATGGGGCACCTCGAATACCATTGTTACCAATAACGACCCAAAAGATTTTAACGCCATCCATAGTTTTTTTGATGTGGTACTGGTTGATGCGCCCTGCTCCGGCTCGGGCATGTTCAGAAAAGACCCCGCTGCCATGAATGAATGGAGCGAAGGCAATGTGAACCTTTGCCACCAAAGGCAGGAACGGATCCTAGCCGATATATATCCTGCGTTAAAAGAAGACGGATATCTTATATATAGTACCTGCTCCTACTCGCACCAGGAAAACGAGGATATACTGGATTGGCTTTGCACCGAATTTAACCTGGAAAGCATACGGATACCCATATATAAGGAGTGGGGTATTGTTGAAACCGAATCGCCACAGAAAAAAGCATGGGGCTATCGCTTTTACCCGGGCAAGGTTAAAGGCGAAGGTTTGTTTGCCGCCTGCCTGCGCAAAAAGGAAAGCAGCGGCGGTTTATCTAACTACAAAAACAATGGCCAGCAAAAGCTGCCCGCCAAAGAGATGGATATAGTCCGGAGTTATATTAATAATGCCGACGGCTTTTACTTTTTTAAAGTGAATGAGGATTGGCTGGCCATAAACCGCGAACATAAGGAAAGCCTGAACATTTTGCACCGGCACCTATATATAAAGAAGTCGGGCGTGCGGATTGGCAAGCTGGCGGGGAACGATCTGATACCAGACCATGAGCTGGCTTTGAGTTTAGCTATTAATAAGAATGCTGTATTATCTACCGAGCTTACCTGCGAGCAGGCTATACAATATTTACGCCGCGATAATATAGATATTACTATAGCCGGCAAAGGCTGGAGCCTGATGACTTACGAAGGATTGGCTTTAGGCTGGGCAAAGCTGCTGCCGAACCGGATCAATAATTATTATCCTAAAGAGATAAGGATAATGAGTCAGCAGGTGGTGTAGATGAATCTGTCATTTCGAACGATAAAGAGAAATCTCGTTCATTGGATAGGCGGCGAACATTTCATAATGAACAAGATTTCTCCTCGTACCTCGTTCGAAATGACATCCTAATATAAGGGATTTAAAATACTTTCAGGTTTAAAGCTTTTAAGCATTCCGTTAAACTTTTATAAATACTGTATTTATAATCGCGAAAGTCAAATTTATTTTTGTTTGCCTTAACAACATTACCTTTCTCATCTGCAAGCCAGTTATTTTGTTTGATAACTTTAAAGTCCTTGTTATAGTAATTTAAAAGCCTGCTACGTATTACGCCACCCTTTACGTTATCATCAAAAATAGATTCATCTTTGTAAAAAGCGAAAACATTACCATCCTTGTCAAAATAATGCTCATAAGATATATCCCAATCACCGCTTTCACTGAATGGCGCCTGAAAAATATAAATAATTTTACCCTCTTTATCTTTCAGTATATTACAGGTGTATTCTATTTCATCGGGCCATTTTTCATTGTAAACTCTTATTAAGGTTTTTTTGTTAGGCACTTTAACAAAAACAGCCATCTCTTTAGCATGAGTATTTACATACTTATCCGCGGCTGCTTTTTTTGCTTTTAAACTTGTAAGTACAGAATCGGTTATTCTGGTCTTAGTTGCAGAAGAAGTTTGTGCCTTAATTGAAAAGCTTATTATAATAATAAGGAATAGAGATAGGTATAGAAACTTCATTTTTAAATATAGTATCCTTATATATTCTTTCCGTCTACTATCTTAAAAAACTCATCGCGGTAGGTATCGCCCACGGGGATGATTTTATCACCGATGAAAATACGGCTGCGTTCTATACTATCTATCTTATTAATAGATACGATATATGATTTATGCACGCGGATGAAATGCTTGGGCGGCAAGGCGTCTTCCATTTTCTTCATCCCCTGTAGGGTGATGATACGCTCGGCAGGGGTGAATATAGAAACGTAGTCTTTCAATCCCTCTATAAATAATATATCGTGCAGGTAAACCTTTTGAATTTTATGCTCGGTTTTCACGAAGATAAAATCGCTCATAAAATCGTCCTGTTGCGCGGGCTCTGCTTTAGCTGCTGGTTTTGTTACCGGTTGTATAATGCCCTGTGCTTTTTGTACCGATTTAAAAAACCTGTCAAAAGCGATAGGTTTAAGCAGGTAATCTACCACATCCAGCTCATACCCTTCTAAGGCATACTGCGGATAAGCGGTTGTTAAGATCACCTTTGCTTTGCCATTGGCTATCCGCAGAAACTGAATCCCGGTTAACTCCGGCATCTGCACATCCAGAAAAACAAGGTCGATCCCGCCCTCCTGCACTAAAGTTAGCGCTTCAATAGGATTGGTAGTGGCTTTAATTAATTCCAGGAAAGGGATCTTGGAGATATAATCCTCCAGTATGTTCAGGGCCAAAGGCTCATCATCAACAACAAGACATCTGATCATGCTATAAAACTAAGGATAATTGACAAGTGTATGTATCCGCTTCGTCGCGAATATCTAAATTATATTTTCCGGGGTAGAGCAAATCGAGCCTGCGGCGTACGTTTGCCAGCCCTATCCCGCCAGACGAATCGCGGTTATGCGTATGTTTTTTATTCTGGATAAAGAAATAAAGGTGCCCATCCTCCAAATTTATCTTCAATTTAATAGGTGCTAAAGCGTCGTTAGCAATACCGTGTTTAAAGGCATTTTCTATAAACGAGATAAGCAATAACGGCACAATGTGCTGATTGGTTATTTCGCCGGTTACTTCAAAATCAATAAACGCCTTATTGCCGAACCTTATTTTTTGCAGGTCGATATAGTTTTGCAGGTACTGCAGTTCTTTGGTTAGCTCTACCTTATTATCATTACACTCGTAAAGCATGTAACGCATAATTTCGGATAACTTCAAAATAGCCTCGGGCGTGGTATCAGACTTTTGATAGGCCAGCGAGTATATACTGTTTAACGAGTTGAACAGAAAGTGAGGGTTTATCTGCGATTTCAGGAAAGATAGCTCCGCACTCAGGCGCTGGTTCTCCAGGTCGCGCTGCACCCGTTCGTTCAGGAACCAGTCTACCGTAAACTTTAATACGGCACTTAAAAACAGGAATACGGTAGTAGTAAAAGTAGTCTTGAAAAAATATTCCCAAAAGGTTGATTCATGTTTTCTTAAGCCTACTAATATGTAGCTTTTAAATACCAAGCCCCCACCGTATTTTATTAGTCCGAAAGCAATTATAGCGGCTACAATACCAGCTGCATATAATTTGTAGTTCTTTTTATCAAGGAACCGGGGAATTAGCAGTGAATAATTAAGGTAGAATACACTGATATTAATTGCACCGTATAATACAAACACCACCAACACAGCCTCTGTTGTCATTTTGCCGCTGTAGCGTGCTATTGATGCAAAAAAAGCGATAAGGCCTAACCAAAAAATAATATGCCAGAATATTTGCCAGCTTCTTTTCATCTATATTATCATACTGTATTAACAGCATCTAAAGTAATATTTAGATATGAATATAGCTGTGTAATTATATGTAGCATTTGTTTAGGCCGATGAACAGCCCTAAAAAGCCGACGAACTGGTTAAACGTGCTAATTAACCGTTCATCTACAAATGCTGGCTGTTGGTCTAATTGTTTTTAGCAGATAAATTATTTAGTATTTCTTTGTTCTATCAAAAACGATCACACAATGAAAAAGTTAGTTTCAAACTCAAACCCATTTATTTTATTACTGGCACCTGTAGTATTTGCCATTGTAATGGGCGTGAGCTACCAGTTTGAACAAAGAAAACAATTTACTGCTCATAACTCGGCTGTGCAGGCTACATCATTATTTATTAAAGGTGTAACCGTTGTAAAAACAGTATGCACAATTGCTACCGAGAAACTATGGTAATCAAAACTGAAGGCTTATCTTTTAGCTTTGGTGCCCAGCAAGTTGTTAAATCGCTATCCCTGCAAGTTCCGGCAGGGAGTATTTACGGGTTTTTAGGCCCAAATGGCGCCGGAAAAACTACAACCATAAAAATGCTGCTCAACCTGTTAAAAACAGGCGAAGGCAGCATTCATATTTTTGGGCAGGAGCTGCAAAGCAATCGCATTAATATATTATCGCAAATAGGCTCGCTGATAGAGCAGCCTGCCATATACCACCACCTTACCGGTAAAGAAAACCTGATGAACCGCGCCTTGCTTTTGCAGGTTAGCGAGCAAAGGGTTGACGAAATGCTTAAATTGGTTCAGCTAACCAATGCTGCCGGTAAAAAAGCGGGACAATATTCGTTAGGGATGAAACAACGCCTGGGCATTGCCCTTGCTTTACTAAGCGACCCCAAACTTTTAATATTGGACGAACCAACCAACGGACTTGACCCTAACGGCATTATCGAGATCCGTGAGTTACTGATGAGGCTTGTAGCCGGTGGCAAAACCGTTTTTATATCCAGCCACCTATTGGCCGAGATTGAGAAGATGGCTACCCATGTTGGTATTATTAACAATGGTAAGCTAATGTTCCAGGGCACTATTCACGATCTGCAGAATATTAACCAGCCCATGATAAGGATAGAAGTAGACAATACTGTTGATGCCGCTAACTTTTTAAAACGCAATAACTTCACAGTAAACGATATCAACCACGACCACCTTTATGTGCCTTTTATCTCTAAACAGCAAATAGGCGACATCAATACACTCCTTGTTCAAAACGGGATGACCGTATTTAGCATAAATAAACACCATAAAGACCTGGAGCAATTATTCTTAGATATTACCCAAAGCAACTAACTACATGAAGGGATTTTTACTATCATTCCGGTCCGAATTTTATAAGACCCGCAAAACGCTGGGCTTTTGGGGGGCTATCATACTACCTGTATTAATAAGCTCGCTGGCATTTGTAGCCGTATACACCAAAAGCGACAATTTTGTAAAAATGCCGCCTATGGGCCAGTGGATCCAATTTAGTATGATAGGCTTAGGTAGTATGGGGTCTTTGTTACTTCCCATTTATACCATATTTGTAGCTTACTCGGTAAACAATGTTGAGCACAAAGCCGATACCTGGAAAACATTATTCAGCCTGCCCATTTCGCGCTGGGCCGTTTACAGTGCCAAGTTTTTATACGCGTTATTCCTGCTGTTTTTATGCCTTACCCTATTTGTAGTATTTAATGTAGCATTTGGTAATTTGCTGAGTGTGGTTAAGCCCGAGCTTAAGTTTAACGAATACCATATAGAGTTGCTGTTGATACAGGTGTATTATAAACTATTGTTATCGGCCCTTGGTATACTTTCTATACAGTTTTTGCTCAGCCTTTTATGGGCCGATTTTTTGAAACCAATGGGACTTGGCTTTGTAGCTACTATTACCGGCGTTATACTGGCATCAAATAACTGGGAGTACAGTTATCTTTTCCCGTATGCGCACCCAATGGGCGCTATAAAAAGCATGGTAAAAAATAACAATGGCCCCGCCAGAATGCTTGAGATAGACATTTATACAAAGGATGTTTACGTAAGCCTAATTATAGCGGTAGTGGTATTTATAGCGGGTTACTATATTGTACAGAGAAAGAGTGTGAAATAGTGATTGGAGATTAGTGATAGTCTTGCCCTTGTAGACGACAACTGTGGAAAAAAGCGATGGATCTGTGCGATTCCTTCCCGGGGAAGGAGGAGGTAGGGGTTGGTCAGTTATTAAGGTTAACGATAAGGAGCCGCAAACCCCCTCACTGCCACCACGCAAACCAATTGCACCCCTCCCACGGGAAGGGAACAAGGCAATCTTCCGAACAGTTCTGGTGACAACACCAGCAATGGCGAAAAAAGCCTGTCTTTAATAAACTATAAGCTTATGCATAAATTACTTTTCATAGGTGGCCTTGGCCTGCCGGAGATCATCATGTTAATGATCCCGTTATCTTATTTTGCTTTGATAGCTTTTTGCCTGATAGCTATTCTACGTTCCGATTTTAAGGATAATACCAACAAGTTAATATGGGTATTAGTTGTGCTATTGGCGCCGTTTATAGGCTCGATACTATACCTGGCTATAGGTAGAAATTCAAAATAACTTAGAGGTTATTCCTGTCCCTTGTTGGTGACAACACCAACAACGACTAAAAAAATGCATGAATAGCCGGAAATTGCTTACAATCTTAAGAAGTTAATCAAATATGGAGGAAATCGGTTTTGCCGTGCTATTACAAACTTATTCGGTTCTTTCAAGGCTCCCGATTTTTACTACGTGTAAATCAGATGGTAATCAAAGATGACCACACAACTTAGTTTATTTGTTCATTAATCGATTCGTTGCGCAACGGGCCACGGGACGCGTACGCCAGCTTGGGGAATTACTATAAAACTCAAACTTTTTTCCCCGAAAGCATGAGACACGATAAAAAAATAAAGGTCGCCCCCCATATAATTATTGACATATAAGTGTTATCTCTTTTGTCACTTGACCGGCCCTCCAGTTCACTATAAACACTTCGAAATCTCCCTTTCAAAGGCTCCGGGGGAACGAACTCTATTTTATACCTCCGTATAAATAAAAGGCGGACACAATGAAATAATAAAAATAATAACAAACAAAGGTATGATAAGGCCCTGTCACCTTCAACAATATAAAGCACGCTAAGCAAAAACCAGGTGATAGAAAAATAAAAACTTGTAAAATAAGCAGCAAATGAAGAAACTACAACAAACATCATCAAAAACGCTAATCCAAAATCATAAAAAAACTTATATTTTTCCGGCTGTGAAAAAATATTTAAACACAGCCTTCCGATATCGATTGCAAAGAATATGGCGAGGCTTATTATCTCCTCTAAATTTAGTTTTCTAATTTCTAAATGAAATATTGTATATTTTCTCATTTTATTAAAACTTTATAATACTAAACATCAAAACCGCCTAATATATCTTTAATCTGCACTTGGAAGTGCCTGGTCAACAGCATTTCCAACTGCGTCTGTAATCCCTGCCCTTATTGATGTTGTTACCAACAAGCTGCCATGCAAAATAGCAGAGATAGATGAGAAATATTGATTCGGGAACTACGGAAGATTTTTAATGTTCAGATGAATTATTGTTTTTCCAAATACTCATCATGAATTGTTTTTTTTAGGGTACCTATAGCAGTATATTCCTCGTGCTTGGTAAGCGATTTGCCGCTGACGGTAACTGTCCAGGTCAGTTGTCCGTTTGGTAGCTTGTCAATTAAAACTCCTTTTGAGTAGGTATAAGTAAATTTAACCTCATCCTCAAAAGAGTGAGCGGATGCTGTACCGTCAGCATTGTATAAAAAGTAAATATCTCCGGGGTTATCGGTGCGGGTATGGTCTTCGATAAGGGTCCCGTCTTTGTCAAAAACCTGATATCTTTCGCTTTTGTAATTCCATTTTCCGACAATCGGGCCGATTTGCTCTACAGGTTTGTTAGTGCTATTATCCTTCTGACAGCTATATAAAAAAGGCAAGAATAACAGGATGGTCAAGGTTTTTTTCACGCTTCGAAGTTAATGTATTTGGGCTTCAAAAACACCATCCTAAACACCGCTACCGCAAGGCAGGAACTCCAAAATATAACAGCGCTAATTTGCTTCGGTACTTTTTGCTAATGGCAAACTAAAATAAAACGCAGACCCTTTCCCTACTTCGCTTTCTACCCAAATGCTGCCATGGTGATGCCTAATAATCTCGGCACACAGGTATAGTCCAATACCAAAACCGTTGATGTTTTCTGTGTGTTTATTTTCTACGCGATAATAACGTTTAAATAGTTTATCAATATCCTGTTCATCAATCCCAATACCTTCATCCTTAACACATACCTGCGCTTTATTATCTGTTATTTCGCAAGAAACCGTTATAACGGTTTGCTTTGGTGAATACTTAATAGCATTGTTGAATAAGTTAATAACAACCTGCTCAATTTTTTCCTTATCCGCATGTATAGCCATCGGCTCGCAAGGTAAAAAGTTAATGGTGTGGCTGGTTGTTATCAGTTTTGTTTCGTTCATAACATCGTTGATCAATTCGCCCAGATCAAAATCTTGTTTATCAAGCTGAATTTTCCCGGATTCGGCCTGCGAAAGATTCAGGAACCCGTTGATCATATTTTGCATTTTTTTAATCTGTCTTTCAACCTTTGATAAGGAGGTCACCGCAAAACTATCCTTTTGCTTTTTTGCCCAGTTATAAAGCATTTGTACATATGCTTTCAACGATGTTAGGGGCGTTTTTAATTCATGGCTTACCATGCCTATAAATTTGTTTTTACGCAATTCGTTTTGCTTTTCCTCGGTGATATCCATCATCACTCCCGAAAAATGGAACTGCTTGTCTTCGGTGTTGCTATACATCCCACCTAAAGCCTTTATCCAGCGCTGTTTTTGGTCATGTAAACCCGTTACCCTAAAATCCATATGAAAATGTTCACGGTTTACCATGGCATTTTCCATTCCGGCAACAACTTTGTTTCGGTATTTTGGATCAATTTGTGCAATTAATCCTTCGTAAGACATGTTTTCATCGGCGTGGTAGCCAAATAACTCTTTTAACCGTTTTGATGGTAAAAACTCTTTCGTTTCTTCATCAAGCAACCATGTACCAACATTTGCAGCTTCTACAGCCAGCAAGGAAAGTTCTAATATGCGATAACGCCTTAGTTCAGCTGTATGCCCGGGCTCACCATCAGGGATATCATCCCTTCCGTTTTCTTTTTCACTCTGCACTTAATGGGGTTTTATTAAGTATAAAAGTAAAACAAATATCCTATAAAGCATTAAATTTATTGCAGCGTTACTTAACGCTTTGTATTAAACAACGCCCGTTATACCGCCTCGCACAATCATCCATTTATTTTTACAGGTCGTGTTTCAGCCCGCCACCGCAAGCGTCCTGTTTTTTACTCATCGACAAACCATTTCATTGCCGTCCCTTTCAAGGGACGGAATAGTAAAAGCCCAAAATGGCTTTAGCCAAATGCCGCTTTATTAATTTTGGTTAAAGCCAGAGGAATGTTGCCCGCTATCCGTTGGCTAAAGCCAACGGCAATGAAACTGTTCCTTTACCCTCTTTCCGCGCAGCGAAGAGAGGGTCGACCAGCGGAGCGCTGCCGGGGTGAGTAACTACATCGCGGGTTCTGCTTATTTTATACCGCCTCGCACAATGATGCATTTATTTTTACAGGCTTTGTTTCAACCTGCTTTTTTTCGTTTGCATCTTTTCTATACTTGGCAAGGTTAATTAGCAACACGCTCAGTAATATAATTACCAATCCGCCTATCTGCAGCCATGATATATGCTCCTGGGCAAACAGCACTCCTAATAACACCGCTATAACCGGGTTAACGTACGAGTGTGTGCTTACCTGTGTGGCCGGGCGTACCTGCAATAACCATACATAAGCGGTGAACGCGGCTATCGAACCAAAGAATATCAGGTATATAACCGCCATCCATGATTGTAGCGGTACCTGGGTAATATCAAACCCTTTAAACTCGTTATGCAGGGCGCTTGCCGGTAAAAAGGCTATGCCCGCTATCAGCATTTGCCATGCGGTGTTTACACGGGCCGGGCTGCTGCTGCCTTTGTATTTAGAAAATAATGACCCCGCCGCCCATGCAATTGGGCCAATAACCAATAAGCCTACACCCCATATTTTAGCATCGTCATGTGTGCCACCCAAAGCGTTGGCTACCTGCTCGCCAAATAATAATATTACTCCTGCAAAACCTATTATTAAGCCCACTATAGTAGCTGTACTGGTCAGGTTTTCTCTCCAGTTCCGTTTATCGAGCACCACAAACCATATTGGGTTTGCCGATATCATAATGGCTACCATTGCGCTGGGCAGGGCCTGTTCAACCCATATAACTATGCCGTTGCCAATAGCCAGCATCAGCAAGCCGCTTACGGCCGAATTTATAACATCGCGCTTTACCCAAATCTTATCCCCTTTAAGCGCGCACCAGACCAACATGAGCAGGCCGGCAATTGTATAGCGAATTGCCCCCATCATCATGGCCGGGATGCCCTGTATAGCCATCTGGATAAAGAAGTAAGTTGAACCCCATACAATATATACAGTAGCAAAAGCTATGATAACCAATAATGAGGATGGTTTTTGTGTAATGCTTGTCATGATAGTTGTTGTTTAGTAAATAACGAATCGATACTCCATTTGTAGCCGGGCAAAGTAGCGAGCAAAAAGCTTGCGGCGCTTACTGTAAAAACTGAATATCCTATAGGTGAATCTATACCCCTTGATATGGTCATAGATAAGGCGAACGCCAATGTAAGCGCGCCGCTGCCAATAGCGGCTACACGTGTAAATAGACCAAATAATAACATCAGGCCAAAAACGCCTTCGCCTAATGTAGCCAATATAGCCAGCGGACTAATCAGCGCATCAGGTAAAAAAGACATGGTATCGCGCGAGAGGACCATAAAATGCTCCCAATCGCCCCAGCTTATATGTGGTTGCCCGTAAGCGCCCAGCCAACCCAATCTATCGGCTACCAGCCAAACATAGCCAAGGCCAAGGGCTGCCCTTAAATAAACTCCTGTTAGCTGCTGAATTTTTGACTGATCCATTATTTTTTATTTGCTGATATAAAAATACGCAGCAATTGGCCTACCTTTATAGTCCAGAAAAAACAACCAAGATAGTCCAGTATGCATTTTGTAGCAGGTTTACTTAACATTGACAAAACATTGCAGGTGCCGGTGTATCTGCAAATAGCGAATGGTATAATTTGCCATATAAGGCAGGGCACTTTAAAGCCGGCATCGGCATTGCCAAGCAGCCGTACGCTTGCTTTAAGCCTAAAAGTACATCGCAATACAGTGGTTGCGGCATATGATGAGCTGTATGCACAAAGCTGGGTTGATGTTTATCCGCAAAAAGGGATCTTCATTGCCGCCAACCTGCCCGAGGTAGCGCCAAGGCCAATTGCCGATAGTCCGCAAAAAATAGCCTACCCCGAAAAAACCTTTTTTGAGGTTTGCGATAACAAGCTATCGCATATAAACCTGTATTCGCCCATTGCCGGGAACAGCATTGCATTTAACGAAGGGTTCCCCGATACACGCCTTGCCCCTGTAGAGTTGATGCTGCGCGAATACCGCCGGTTTGCCAATTATCACTTTACTTCCAAATATTTACTGTATGGCCCGGAGCAGGGTTCTGAAAACCTGCGTGCCGAGCTTGCCCGCTTCCTGGGAGAGACACGGGGCTTGCATGTTACGCCAGAGCATATCCTGATCACCAAAGGCGCGCAAATGGCCATTTATTTGGCGGCGCAACTACTATTAGGTAAAAACGATACGGTTATTGCCGCCGATCCGGGTTATTGCGGCGCCAATGAGGCATTTGTACAAACCGGCGCGAATTTAGAACTGGTACCTGTGGATGAGCAGGGCATCAACCTTGATGCTGTGGAAGAGATCTGCAAAAAGAAAAAGGTTAAGATGCTTTATGTGATACCGCATCACCATCAGCCTACCACAGTAACCCTATGCTCGGAGCGGCGTATGCGCCTGCTGGAACTGGCCATGAAATACCGCTTCGCTATTATTGAAGATGATTATGATTACGATTTTCACTACACCAGCAGCCCGATATTACCCCTTGCCAGTGCAGACTATTACGGTAGCGTAATATATATAGGTTCGTTTTGTAAAACTATAGCGCCGGGCATCCGTATTGGGTTTATGATAGCGCCTCCTAATTTAATTTCACAGGCCAACCGCCTTCGCCGCATTATTGACCGCCAGGGCGAGCATTTGCTGGAAGAGGCTATGGCCAACCTATTGAAGAATGGTGATATTACCCGTCACCTTAAAAAAGCCAATAAACTTTACCACGAGCGCCGGGATATGTTTTGTAACCTGCTAACGCAGCAAATAGGCGAGCACGTAAATTTTAAGATCCCCGATGGCGGTTTTGCTATCTGGATGAAATACCTAAATGGAATTAAACCAAAAGACGTAGCCGAGAAAGCTGCCGCCATGGGTTTGGCTGTAAGCGCAGGCAAAGATTATTACTACGATAAAGCTTACGAAAGCCAACATATCCGCTTGGGTTTTGCCTCCATGAATTTTAAAGAGATGGAGCAGGCAACCGATCTATTGGCTAAAGCGGTAAAGAAACTGGTATAAGGCAGATTAATCCTTTTTACCGTTCTCTACTTTCTTAACTTCTTTGCGGCGATCTTTACTGAAATCGAAATTGTCGAAATCTTTGGTTTGCGGGATATCTACCAAAAAGCTATCCAACTGGTCAATCTCAATTGTCACGTCGTTGGTGAGCAGGTCTATAATATGGCCGCCGGCTTTTTTATCATCGCTTAAAAAATGAAAGTGATAACCGGTAATATTTGGCCCATCCATAAATGTCGGGATGCGGTAACCAACCAGGGTACCCTTAACATTTTCGAAAGTGAAAAAATGTTGTAACGACAGCATGTCGGCCAGTGGTACGTACGGTTTTTTAACCGGTGGAAACGCCCGGGTTTTGATGGTATTAAAGCTCCCGGTTATTTTTATGGCATAAATGCCATTCTTGTTAGATAGCAGACTATCCAGGTACAAAAAAAGGGCGATTTTGGACAGTTTTTGGGCGGTTTTTGCCGTTTTTTTACCCTTAAAAAAATTCACTACGGCAAATGGGGTCAGTTCCGAATCTTTCACCTCAAAAGTTTTCCCGGTAGATTGTGTCTGGTAGATTTTGCCGTTTAAAATTAACACCTCGCCATCCAGTTTATCGGGGGCACCCAAACCAAAATCGCCATGTTTCAGTACTTTGGTGTAAGGATAAACGGCATCATACAAGCCGCCTATAAAAGCGCTGGCATGCCCGGCCGTGTAAAGGGTATTATTTTTTGTTTGTGCCGATGCATTGCTGAATGCAATTAAGCATACTATAGCCAGTAAGCAGGCGTATGGTTTTTGAAGGATCATGTGTTAAGGTATATGGGGCTAATATACTTAATCCTGCATTATAACGCTTGCAGCAGGTAAACTTAATGATCTGATGATGGTATAACAACTGGTTTTGTTTTATCGCGCCTGGCTACAAAAAGCAACAGGGGTAACACTATCGCAAAAAACAACCCGATCAAGAAGAAGGCATCTAAATAACTGGAGAAGGATGATTGCTTAACTACCACTTTTTCAACCAGTTGAATTGCTTTCTGTTTGGCATCGAGCACTGTGATGCCATATTGCTGGAACATTTGCGTGTATGCTTTTAACCTGTCGATAAATATGGGATTATCGGGCGTAATATGCGTTATCAGGTCCATACGGTGCGATGCCACCCTGCGGGCCACGTAAGTATTGATAATGGATATACCGAAAGAGCCCCCTAACTGGCGCATCATATTATTTAATGCGGTACCCTGCGGTATATCTTTAGCCTGTAATGATGACACGGCCAAAGCACCCAGCGGAACGGTTAACAAAGCCATACCGATAGCCCTGAATATAAGGTTAAGGCTTATTGTTGCCGATGTGCTTTCCAAATTTATACGCGACATTGACCAGTTGAAATATATAAAGCATAAAAACCCAACCAGCACTATCAACGCCGGCGATACACCCTTTTGTAATAATTTCCCGGTAAGGACAAGGGCAAGCACCGCGATAATTGACCCGGGCAATAGCAACAGGCCTGATTGTGTTGGTGTAAAGCCTAATAAACGTTGTGCTACAACCGGCGTAAGGTAAATAGATGTGTACAAGCCCATGCCCGTTATAAAAGTGAGTACCGCAGAAATACTTAAGGACCGAAATTTTAATATTCGAAGGTTTACCACAGGGTTTGGAATACTCAACTCCCAAATTATAAATGCAGTAAGTGAAATTGCGGCGGTAACTGACAAGAATATAATGTAACCGGCGGCAAACCAGTCATCGGTTTTGCCCCGCTCTAATACAACCTGCAGCGAGCCAATCCCAATGATCAACAGGCCTATTCCCACCCAATCTATCTTTTGCAGTTTTTGTTTAATTGCCGGTTCATACAGTAAAAACAGACACGATACCGCAGTGGCTATACCTATTGGGATATTGATATAAAAGATCCATGGCCACGAATAATTTTCGGTAATGTAGCCTCCAAGCGTAGGGCCAATGGTGGGGCCAATAAACACGCCAATACCAAACAGCGCACTGGCTGTGGCTTGTTTTTCTTTAGGGAAAAGTTCAAATACTACTGTTGCCGATACGGAAAGCAGCGCCCCGCCCCCCAGGCCCTGCAAAAACCTAAATGCCACCAGCTCCCATATCCCGGTTGCGTTACCACATAAAAAGGAACAGAGTGTAAACAGTATAATAGAACCTATATAATAATTACGCCTGCCCAGGTTAGAAGCCAAAAAGCTGGTCATGGGTATGATAATTACGTTGGCTATGGCGTAAGAGGTGATCACCCATGAAGTATCTTCTAACGTAGCGCCGAGGTTACCGCTCATATAGTTTAGCGCCACATTTACTATAGAGGTATCTATCAATTCCATAATAGCAGCGGCTATTACGGTTATCAGCAGTATTTGTCTTTTTAAAGGATTCATTTTATTTTATACCAATCGGTATATTTTCAAGTGTGTGATTGTTATTTTTTGTTCTTGATTGTCATAGCCAATTATATACCGATCGGTATATAATTAAGCAAAAAATTTACTTTTTCATTTGGCTAATAAGCATTTCAACCGTATTAACAACGGCTTCCATACTGCCGGGGTCATTTGTGGTTCGGGATATCATTACGCCACCTTCTATAAGGGCAATTATTGATAAAGCACTTTGCCTTACGTTTATATCTGTTTTAAACTCGCCTGCTTCAATACCCTGCTCAATTAAACGGGTAAGATTCTTTTCCCATTTAAGTAACGCTTTTGCCGCCCTGTCTTTTAAGAGACCATTAGTGTCATCGGCCTCAATAGCAGTGTTTATAATGGGGCAACCGCCGTGGTTTAAGGGTGCCCGGCTAATATTTTTATAAACCTTTGCATAAACCATTAATTTATCATGGAAGGTTTCCGCTTTGTCCATTAAATCGAGTACTCTTTTTGATACCCGTGAATAATTATAATCAAAAACAGCAAGGGCAACTTCTTCTTTATTCTCAAAATTCCCGTAGATACTGCCTTTAGTAAGGCCTGTTGCAGCAGTAAGATCAGACAAAGAGGTACCCGCGTAACCTTTTTTATTAAAGATCTCCGCTGTGCTTTCTATAATGAATGCTTTGGTACGTTCTGTTTTTGATGTCAGCTTATTCATGCTACAAATATACCGATTGGTATTAATATAGTATCATCCTGCTGCAATATTTGATTATCAACCTGCTTAAAGTATTTTTCCACCACAAACAATCCTTTTTATAACACTTAACATGCACATAATATAAATTTTTTACTTTGTGCGATAAAACGCGGGGCCTTGCCCATAACACCTGTATCTATGCTAAAATCGTTACCTGTACTCACCCTTATCTTTTTGTTTCTAAGCCCGGTTTATGCCCAGCAAAAATATACTGCCGCAAATATTCATTCCCATAACGATTACTCGCGCCCCAATGCATTCTATCATGCTTTTGATGCCGGTGTTGGTGCTATTGAGGCTGACGTTTTTTTGCGTAATGGAAAATTAGTAGTTGCGCATGACACAACTGATGCAAAGCGGTTAATAACACTTGAAAAATTGTACCTGGAACCTATCCAAAAAGTGATGCGCGACCGGCCAAGGCCAGTAAATCTGGTGATAGACCTGAAAGAAAATTACGCTCCCATACTAACCGAGCTACTCAAGGAGTTGGAGCCGCTAAAGGCTTTTATTAAAACGGATAGATCTAACTCCCCTCTTAGCATTATTATAACCGGGAACCGCCCGCCACCGTCCGAATACAAAAACTACCCGTCTTACATTACTTTTGATGACGACCTGCAATTACCTCACAACCCCGAACAGTGGAAGCGTGTTTCACAGGTAAGCCTTAACTTTGCAAATTATTCTAAATGGACCGGGAATGGCTCTTTACCAGAGCAGGACGAGAAGGTGCTTAAATCTGTAATTAATGCAGTTCATCAATCCGGGAAAAAGCTGCGTTTTTGGGCTGCGCCAGATAACCCCGCCGGCTGGCGAAAACTAATGGAATTTAGTGCGGATATTTTATCAACAGACAGGATAGATAAATTGGTCATCGAAATTAGAACTAAGTAAACAAGAAAGCCTTTCAGATACACTGAAAGGCTTTCTTGTTTATTGTACTATTCGTTTAATACTTAAGAACGATATAACCGGTTTTGCGTTTGTTCTCTTTTCCTACCTTGTATTCTATCTGGTAAAAATAAGTCCCCGCTTTTAACATCGCCCCGGTTTTATTGGAGTGCCCGTTAAATAAACTTGAGCCATCCTTACCATAATCCCTGGCCTCGAATACCAGCGCACCATTGGTATTCATAATGGATACCCTATTATTTGGATAAGCCATTATACCTTCGATAGACAGGAAGTCGTTTGAACCATCGCCGTTTGGTGATATGCCCTGGTGTACTACAACGCCGTCATCACCTGTTGGTGCTATAGCGCTAGGGGCTTTATTGGCAAATAATAAATCTGCACCGGCTTTGTCAACCGCTAAATTATTTGACAGCCTGGTCACGGTTACCGTATAGGCGCGGATGGTTATACCATCCTGTGCTGTTACCACAATCGTGATCGTATTTGCACCTGTACTAAGGGATATCGGAGAGGAAGCTACACCGTTTATTGCCGGCGAACCGTTGATAGTCATGGTAGCATTTGCTTCTTTAAGCGTTGGTGTCAACATTATACTTGCTGTTGCCGCTTCTACCGTTGTGGTATAATTTACAAGTTCTGATGTACTTGATGCAACCACCAGTTTTGATTTTGGATTAACACTTAATATTGCCAGCGCTGCATCGTTTGACGGTGCTTTGGTTATGGCAACGCTGTAGGTTTTTGTTGCGATGCCATCCTCTGCGGTTACTACAATATTTACAGTCGTGGTGGTTCCTATGCTTACCGATATCGGGGCCGAAGCCACGCCGCTTATTGCAGGCGAACCGTTAATGGTCATAGTGGCATGTGCTTCCTTAAGTGTTGGAGTCAACATTATACTTGCTGTTGCCGCTTCTACCGTTGTGGTATAATTTACAAGTTCTGATGTACTTGATGCAACCACCAGTTTTGATTTTGGATTAACACTTAATATTGCCAGCGCTGCATCGTTTGACGGTGCTTTGGTTATGGCAACGCTGTAGGTTTTTGTTGTGATGCCATCCTCTGCGGTTACTACAATATTTACAGTCGTGGTGGTTCCTATGCTTACCGATATCGGGGCCGAAGCCACGCCGCTTATTGCAGGCGAACCGTTAATGGTCATAGTGGCATGTGCTTCCTTAAGTGTTGGAGTCAGCGTTATACTGTTTATGGTTGACCCTATCAGGGTAGTGTACTGTATCAGCTGCGCTGTGCTGGAGGCTAACGTCAGTTTTGATTTAGGGTCTATGCTTAATGTTGTCAACGATGCATCGCTTGACGGCCCTTTAGTAACCGCTATGTTATATGTACGGCTGGTTATTCCGTCTTCTGCTGTTACTACGATACTAACGTTTGTTACCCCCGTTGGGTTAAGTACAACCGGCGACGAAACCGCTCCGCTTATTGCAGGTACACCGTTTATGGTAAGCGTCGCATTGGCATCTTTTAGTGTTGGGGTAAATGCCATGCTGCTTGTACTTAAACTCGTTACAGTACTATACTCTACCAGTTGCGCGGTGTTAGATACCAATACCAGCTTTGATTTTGGCTCTCCGCTCAATGTTACAAGTGATGCATCGTTTGAAGGCCCTTTGCTAACTGCTACGTTGTAGGTCCGTTTAGTTACACCATCCTGAGCTGTAACTACAATACTAATGATGGTTACGCCTGTTGGGTTAAGTGCCACCGGGGCCGAAGCCACTCCGCTTGTTGCAGTCACACCATTTATAGTAAGCGTCGCATTGGCATCTTTTAGCGTGGGGGTTAATACCATACTGGTTGCACCAAGGTTTGTTATTGTGGTGTACTCTACAAGTTCTGGCGTATTTGATGTAAGCAACACTTTGGATGGGCTTACGTTTAGTATGGCTAAACTGGCATTGCTTAATCCTTTTCCAATTTTTACAGTGTAGGTTTTAGTAGTTAAACCATCTTGTGCCGTTACAGTAACCATAACATTGTTAGCTCCCGTATTAAGCGCTATCGGACCGGATGCTTCTCCGTTTGCAACCGGTGTACCATTTATTTTTATTGTGGCTGCATTATCGGCCGTTGTTGGTGTAAGTCTTATTGTTGAGGTATTTGCAGTAGCAGTATAATTAATTGTACCGCTATCAAATACCGGGCTTAACGTCCCTGTACTTAAGGTAAGGTTAGCCAAATTTGCATTGGTTAATACACTTATGTTTACAACCGATGCTGTGCTGCCACCACTGTTATAGGCAGTTATGCTGTAATCTTTAGCTGCGGTTACGCTTGTTGCTATACCGCTGATAGTGCCGGTTGCTGAATCAAATACCAAACCATCCGGTAGCGGATCGCTTAGGTAGTATCCGCCGGATGGGGTTAATTTGTTTACGCTTTGCTTTCCGTTATCGGTAGTGTAAAGTTTTCCATCCCTTCCTATAGCCAGGCCAAACAGGCCTGTGTAACCTGTAGAAATAACAACAGGGTTAGCACTATTCTTATCAAATTTGGTAAGCGTATTACTACCGCCCTGGTTTACATAAATGTTGCCTGCGGCATCTAATTTTACGTCGGTTGGGTTAACAAGACCAGTTATAAGCTCGGTCCTTGCCTCACCATTTGGCCCAAATTTCACAATGCTTCCTTCAGAATTATCGGCTACGTAAATATTACCTGCCGCATCAACGGTTATACCATAAGGGAAACTCAGCGCAGTTGTTACAGTTGTTGTAATGCCGGCCGGTGTTACCTTTTTAACTGCATGGTTTGCAGTTTCATTAACATAGATATTTCCCACCCCATCTACTGTCAATCCTGTAGGGAATGATAAGCCGTTACCTAAATTGGTTATAACACCTCCTGGCGTTACCTTCTTAATAGTGGTATTACCCAATGCTGCTGCATATACGTTACCGTCTGCATCTGTTGCTACGCCAAGCGGAGTATTTAGCCCGGTAAGGATAGCAACAGGCGCACCGCCACCCACAGATAGCTTATATATAGAACCGGCCGTAATATCGGCTACAAATAAATCGCCCGCTTTATTAATAGCGATACCCGTTGGGGTTGGGATAGTGTGATTTATTGTATCGGCAAGCGCAAAGTAACCCGGTGCTGCTACATTACCAAACCCGGTATTTAACGGGGTTATGGCAGTACCTGTTTTGTAAACCTGTGCGGCTATAGCTGCATTTGTAGGAGCCGGTATAAGCTTGTTAACGGTTATCGTGTACGATCTTGTTGTTGTACCATCATTAGCAACAACATTAACAGCAATAACATTTAAACCATCATTTAACGGCACATTCACCGAACCTGTCATCGCATCTAAAGCCGAACCATTAACGGTAACAACCGACAGCGCATCGGCAAGTACGGGTTGCACAGTAATGGCTGATGTACCAACTGGTACCGATACCTGGTAATTTGTGCTGCCGGCATTAAATGCAGGGCTTAATGTACCCACGCTTAATGTAATACCACTTAATGAAACAGACGATGGCGCCGCAACACGCAGGTTAACCGTATAATTATTTGTTGATATACCCTCCTCGGCAGTTACATTAACAACAATGTTATTATCGCCTGATTGCAGGCTTAAGTCTTGTGAGGCAATACCCGAAGCGGTGATCACATCAGCAACTTTAATAGTAGCAAAAGCATTGGCCGTTGGCGTTAATTTGGCCGAGCTTGTTCCATAAGGCAAATCAATGGTATAATCGGCCACATCGGCATCAAACGATGGGCTAAGCGAACCCACGCTGCTTATCAGGTTAGATAATTTATAATCGTTTGATATACGGTGGATTTTTACCGTATAGGTTTTTGTTGAGTTATCTGATGATGTTACCACTACCGATATATTATTATCACCTACGTTTAAAGCTACGCTGGCAGGTGTATCCGATGTTGCAGTAATACCATTAATAGTTAAAGCGTTGCTTGCCTCACTGAGCGTTGCGGTTATATTAGCGGCTATGTTACCATTATCAACAGTTACTTTATAGCTGGTACTATCGGCATCAAATATTGGCGTTAATGTACCCACATCGGTAACCAGGCTGGTTAGGTCATTGTTTGCTTCTGCCCCAATAGTTACATGTGTGCTAATGCTGTCTGCCCCGTTATATGCAATAATAGTATAGTTAGTAGCGGGGCTTGCCACTGTTGGCGTGCCGCTGATAGTACCCGTGCTTATATCAAAATTTAAACCTGCGGGTAAAGCCTTGTCAATAAAGTAACCACCCGATGGGCGGGCCAGTTTCATACTTCCGCCCGATAGGGTGCCGATATAAATATTCCCTTTTTTATCAACACTTACACGATAAGTATCGCCGTTGCCGCTTACTGCAACCTGCGGGTTAGTCCCATCAAGATTGTATCTAATTATACCGTTTGATACCGCATACAGATACCCCGACGGATCGATAATTATATTATGTGAACCGGTATAGTTAACCAACGTGGTTAGGCTACTGCCATCTGTGTTCATACGGAATATCTTGGTGCTTTGTCCTTCAAGTACATATAACTTGCCACCCCTTAACTGCACGGCAGTAGGATAACCCAGGTCGGAACCTATATTAACTGATGTTCCGTCACTTATATTAAGTTTGGATATTTTGGGGTTCGTTTGGTCTGCTATATAAAGGTTGCCTTCATTATCGGGTGTTAAACCTGTTACATAGCCGTAAGTAGAACTAACAGGTGTTAAAACGGTGGTTCCGGCTGCTACCTTATATATGGTAGACATATCTGCTACGTATAAATTATTGGCCTTATCTATAGCCAGTGCCGAAGGAAAGTTAAAATCACCTCCTATGTCATAAGCAGGGTCGCCATTAGCCGGTATTACCTGTACACTTCTTCTACCGTTAGATATAAGGTAGGTATTCCCTGCATCATCCACCACAGCAGCATACGTTTGTATCCCCAGGCCCGAACCGATATCGGTTAAAGGATTAGTGTACCCAAGTGTACCCACATGAGTTGATGTTGGTGTTAGGGGAGTTATGGCTGTGTTTAGTACAAAGGTTTGAGCAGTACCATAACTAACTGTTGGTACAGACCCTTTAAAAACATTTATGGTATAGGTTTTTGTGTTACCAGTTATTGCCGTAACAATAAATGGTATGCTGTTATTCCCAGCAACAAGGGTAACAGTTACCGGCGAGCCCGATACAACCGCATTGCCATTATAGGCGATAGTTGCACCTGCATCGGCCGCTGTAGGTGTTATAGTTACTGATGTTGTGTCTTTACTAACCGATGCGTTATAGGTTGTGGTGTTCTCATCAAATGCAGGGTTTATAGTAGCCCCCGTAACAGTGAGTGCAGTAAGCCTGGCTTGGTCCGGTATAACACCAATATTTACGGTTGCCGATGTGCTGCCACCATTACTATATGCGGTTATGATATAATCTTTAGCTGCTGTAGTTTGCGTTGGAGTTCCGCTGATGATGCCTGTAGTTTGGTCAAAACTTAAACCGGCAGGCAATTTGGCATTTAAAAAATAACCGCCAGATGGAGTAATTACTGTACCTGTGCTATTTGGTATTTGTGCTGCATATAGCACACCTTTAGCATCCGCATCCAAGCCATAAATATTTCGAACCGCCGAGCCCGAAGCTATGATCTGCGGCCCGCTGCCATTGGCAGGCAATTCATAAATACGAAAGTTGGAAATATCCGAAACAAAAACATTGTCGGCCTTATCAACCGCAACGGCTACGGGCTGCCGTATGTCTGTCACGTCTTCGGTATGCCCGTCGGTTGTTATCCAGATCTTTTTTAGCTTGCCGTTGCCCTGATCGGCTACGTAAACATTGCCCGCGGCATCAACAGCTACATCTGTTGCCTGGTGAAAGCCGGCACCCACCCCAACCGGGAAGCCGCCACCCGCCGGTATCTGTTTTATATCAACCGCGCTAAAATCGGCAACGTATATAATGCCATTTTTACCTACAGCTACACTATATGCTGTGACAAAGCCGGTGGCCAGGGTTGTGATGGTACCCGTACTGGCTTCTATTTTTCTTACCGCGTTGTCGGTCATATCGGCTACATATATATTACCGGCATCGTCAAGTGCAAATCCTTTCGGACTGGGGCCGCCTGTCGGTATTTCTACCGCTGCACTGCCATCAGCAGGAAATTTAAATAACTTGCTTGGGTATATGTTATCTAATAAATATACATTACCCTGTGCGTCTTTTTTTATCCGCATCGCCTGAGTTACGCCGCCGCCTATTGTACTAAAATTGCTGCTATAGCCAAATGCACTAACATTGGTTGCGGTTGGTACAATTGGGGTTATAGCTACATTTTCGGCAAACAGGCGTGACGCGCCATAATTAAGTGTTGGGATAGCCGCCCTGTTAACGGTTATAGTATATGTTTTTGTAACGCCACTTTCGGCAGTAACAATTATTGGTACAACATTATCCCCTGCAGCCAGGGCAATAGTTATTGGGGAACCTGATGTAACCGCATCGCCGTTATAACTAAGGGTTGCTGTAGCATCGGCAACGGTTGGTGTTATACTTACAGATGTTGTTGCTGTTGATACCGATGCGCTGTAACTAATGGTCGCAGCATCAAATGCCGGGGTCATTGTTGCACCGGTAACAGTCAGCGTGCTTAAATTTGCATTGGTTGATTTTACACTGATATTAACAACTGTACTTTGGGAGCTACCACTGTTATAAGCGGTAATAATATAATCCTTAGCTGCAGACGCCTCTGTTGGTGTTCCGCTGATGGTGCCTGTAGTTTGGTCAAAACTTAAACCGGCAGGCAGTTTGGTATTTAAAAAGTAACCCCCAGATGGAGTAATTACTGTACCTGTGTTCTTTGGTATTTGTGCTGCATATAGCACACCTTTAGCATCCGAATACAGGCCATAAATATTCTGAACCGCCGAACCCGAAGCTATGATCTGCGGCCCGCTGCCATTGGCAGGCAGTTCATAAATGCGGAAGTTGGAAACATCCGAAACAAAAACATTGTCGGCCTTATCAACCGCAACGGCTACGGGCTGGCGTATATCTACTACGTCTTCGGTATGCCCGTCGGTAGTTATCCAGATCTTTTTTAGCTTGCCGTTGCCCTGATCGGCCACGTAAACGTTACCCGCAGCATCAACCGCTACATCTGTTGGGTTTAAAAAACCAGTACCTACCACAACAGGGGTACCACCACCTGCAGGTATCTGTTTTATACTGCTGGCGTTAAAATCGGCGACATATATAATACCATTTTTACCTATGGCTATGCTATATGCCGAGGTAAAGCCGGTGGCTAAGGTAGTAATGGTGCCCGTACCGGCTTCTATTTTTCTTACTACGTTGTCGCCCATATCGGCTACATATATATTACCGGCGTCGTCAAGTGCAAATCCTTTCGGACTTGAGCTGCCTGTCAGTATTTCTACCGCGGCGCTACCATCAGCAGGAAATTTAAATAACTTGCTTGGGTATATGTTATCTAATAAATATACATTCCCCTGTGCATCTTTTTTTATCCGCATCGCCTGAGTTACGCCGCCGCCTACTGTGCCAAAACTACTGCTATAGCCAAATGCATCAACATCGGTTGCTGCTGGTACAACCGGTGTTATTGCTGTATTAGTTGCAAAAACTTTGGCAGTACCATAACTAATTACCGGATAATCTGTCGCGTTCGACGTAACTGTACTTACTGCCGTAGCAATAGTTTTAGGGAGTGCGCCGTTTGCCGATAATGCTATATCGCCTGAATATGTACCCTTTGCTGCAGAAGCAGCCAGCCTGATGTAAACAGGGGTTGAGGCAATTTCACCACCCGTACCAACAGTAATTGTTGGAGAAAAGGATGAATTTGTACTTACCTCGAAACCGGCAGGCGGGGCAATCAAAATACCTGAAGAAAGGCCCGCGCCCGATACATTGAACGTTGTTGATGCCGAAGCGGTGCCGCGCATTGTAGTTAAAGCAGATAATGTACCGCTTGTGTTTATAGAGCCTGTTACAGCAGTGATATTATAATAGGTAGACTGGCTGCCTTCTACTGCCTGCCTTTCTGTTAAGTTATAAACAATCGGGAATAATGCTATCTCGCTGATAGTGCCGGTAAAGCCGAAACTACCATCCGGTACCGATGATCCGATAGAGAATGACTGTACTGCGTTTCTTTCGCCGGCCGGTAAGGTATTGCTGCCTTCAGATGTCCCGTTGTTGTATATAGCTACAACGCCCGATGAATAATTTCGCGTCCACGTGGTTTGCCGTGTTGTTCCATCGTTAACCGATGCTCCTGCCCCATAAGAAGCGTCACTAAAACCGTCGATATTACCTATACCTACTGTGAATTTATTGTTATATACACCATAACCCCAGTCGTTAACAACCCCGCCTTGTTCAGAACCTACTATGCCGGCCATAGTGTACCATGCACCCGCATTACCGCTGTTAGTATTGCTGCTTGCCGCGTTGTAAACAATTGACCCGCTCATGTGGAAGTTTAAACCTGTTGTGGTAACAAGCATAAACTGTGTTCCACTAAATTTGATAGCAGGTTTGCTGTTTGCGGTGTTTATTGTGCCTGCATTAATTATTTGCGGCTGAGCAGATGAATTACCCTGAATAGCGTTATAATTATGAACAACGGTTTGATCGTACCAAATGGCAACAGTAGCAGAGTTACTACCTATAATTGTGCTTAATGTAGTGCCTGTAGCACCTGTCGGCGCTGCATCATAAGTTGAATATGCTGCCGAAACCGGAGAGCTTAATGAAAAAGCAAGGCCTGCTGAGGCGTCAGGATAAACATCAAAAAAACTACTCCCTATAGCTACACGAACTAATGGGCCACTGTATAAACTATTTAATAAACGTAACGAGTACGCGCCACCAAGACTGGTAGAACTTGTAAGACCAAGCTTATCTAAAGAAAAACCCACGGGGAAATCCTGTTGTGCGTAAGCATTGGTGCCGGTATTAAACATATAGGCACCCTGCCCTATCGGGTTATTTGCAAAGCTACCTTTTGCTGCAGCGTTACCGCCCGAGGCAAGATAGGCCTGCTGGGCATGTGCTATATTAAATGTAGAAATAAGCAGCGCGAACAAAACCGTTTTCAAAATAAGCTTATAGCTTAATAAGAAGCGCTTTGGTACATTAGTGATAAAAGGTGTTGGTAAAGGTAAGGCCATTAGGGGGCAAATTATAGTAGTTTAATCAATAGTATATTAGGAGGCAATAGTATTTTGTTGACAGGCCAGCCGGCGTGAATTGCAGTAATTTGTTTATTGAATTATTTATCGCTTTTGAGCGCATGTTTAGAAAACATAGCGAAAAAGGTAATCATCGACATGAATAGTTATTGCAAAGCCGGATAAAGGCGCGTTAGCATTGTCGCTTTAGTTTTGGGCATTGAGAATCAAAATAAAGGGCATGTAGAGTTATTTCCATATTGTGGGTTTAATCAATTTTAATTATTAGGGTAATATGTAGTTCCGGGGTTTTATGCCTGGGCTTTTTAATAAAATGTAACAGCCGTTTTACGAAAAGATTTTAAGAAAATATTTTTACGATATTCTCTTTGAGAAGGCTTTCGGTTAACAGATATTGTTTAAAAAGAAATATTCCTCTTCTTAATATATGCGCATTTATTCAAAGGTTAAGCCATTGTCATTTAAAACAAAAAATAACATACTTATACCTGAATTTCAGCAAGTTATAAATATTAATTATTATTCCAATATCAATAATTCTTATACCCCCGAATAATAAGATGAAGCTTATCCAACAAATTGCAACCTATCTTTGGCACTTTAAACCTCAACGCATCAAAACTCTGATAAACATTACAATTTGTATAGGACAAAAACAGCTTATTTAATACTTATAAATCGAATTGGCACATAAAAGACAAAAGCCACTCTATTTTGGTAGGGCGGCTTTTAGTTCCGGGAATAAGTTTGTTAGTAATATAACATTATTGTTTAATAAGTTTTGCAGGCAACTTATCAATAGGCTGGATCTTTATTTGTTTATAATATACTTCTGCTCCTTCAGACTGGATCTGGATCTTACCCATGGTAAGCGGTGTTTCCTGTCCATTATCCATTTGTTTGGTTTGATATAAAACCATCATCACTTTGCCATTTATTACGTGTATAGCGGTATCGTCATAACAATATAGATCAAGCGTATTCCACTGGCCCGATGGGTTTTCGGCATCTGTGCCCTTTATGCAATGCCGCCCCTGGCTGCCACCCTCCTTAAAAGTCATCAGGGTTCCCTGCGGGTTATAAATGTAGCCATCTCCCACTTTATCCGCCGGTATACTTGCCAGGCCACCTGCAACACCCCAAAAATCACCACTATTACCTTCTTCTATCTGAAACTCTTCCGACCGCATCCAGGCACCGTAATCTGCACCATATTTACCTACAGAATGATAGAGCAATCCACTATCTTTCTTTTTACCTTTCTTTTGCCCCCATGACAAAGCGCCCCACTTAAACTGAAGTTGTAAGTGATAGTTTTTGTATTCCTTTTTAGTAGATATGGCTCCCCAGTTTTCGCCGGAAATACGAATGACATTTTCGCCATTGTCTTTCACTATAGTAAACACATGCCGGGGGTCGTTATTTAAACCTATGGGAGTGCCATTAATGGGCTTGCCGGCATCATCCAGATCGGGGCCAATATAAGTATCCCAACCCTTTAGGTCTTTCCCATTAAATAAACTTTCCCATTTATCCTTTGTAGATAATGTTGTGAAACCAAAGGTTATTGCACACATCATCAGCGGTATTATAAACTTAGCAGATCTCATAAGGCGGGTAGGTTATCAGGTTATTTAATCTAATATATAAATTATAAGTGGCTGGTTAAAACATTATAAAAAAGCCCGGATACATAATTATGCATCCGGGCCTGGCATTATTTTCGCTAACGCGATCGTGGTTTATATATAACGATTGATCACATTTTCAAGATATTCCTGTTTGCCGCTTACAACCGCAGGTTCGCCATTTTCAACAGCATATTTGCGCAAATCTTCTAACGATAGCTTTCCGTTCTCAAAATCTTTACCGGCACCGCTATCAAATGATGCGTAGCGATCTTGCCTTACTTTGTTGTAATCAGATTTTTTTAGGATATTATCGGCAGTGATCAGCGCGCGTGCAAAAACATCCATACCACCAATGTGTGCATAGAAAAGATCGGCAGGGTCTGTAGAGTTACGACGAATTTTGGCATCGAAGTTTATACCGCCACCTGCAAAACCACCGGCTTTTAAAATGATCAGCATATATTCGGTAACCTCGGTAACATCATTCGGGAACTGGTCAGTATCCCAACCATTCTGAAGATCGCCACGGTTAGCATCAATAGAGCCCAGCAAACCTGCATCAGCAGCTACCTGCAACTCGTGCTGGAAGGTATGCCCGGCAAGGGTGGCGTGGTTAACTTCAAGGTTCAGTTTAAAATCATTTATCAGATCATACTTCTGTAAAAAGCCTAATACGGTGGCCGCATCATAATCGTACTGGTGTTTGGTAGGTTCGCAAGGTTTTGGTTCGATAAAGAAAGTGCCTTTAAAGCCTTGCTTGCGTGCATAGTCTTTTGCCGTATGCAAAAATTTAGCAAGATGTTCTTGTTCGCGTTTCATATCGGTGTTAAGCAGGCTCATATAACCTTCTCTTCCTCCCCAGAAAACGTAATTCTCGCCACCTAAGGCAATTGTCGCATCTAAAGCCGCTTTAACCTGCGCACCGGCGTGTGCCAGTACATGAAAATCCGGGTTGGTAGAAGCACCGTTCATATACCTGCGGTGGCTGAATAGGTTGGCAGTACCCCAAAGTAATTTTACACCGCTTGCAGCTTGCTTTTGTTTGGCATATTCAACCATAGCCTGCAGGCGGCGGTCGTTCTCATTAACATCATTGGTGTAATCAACCACGTCCACATCATGGAAGCAGTAATAACCCAGGCCAAGTTTGGTAATAAACTCAAACGCGGCATCCATTTTATCTTTGGCGCGTTCAACAGCATCGGCCTTAACGCTCCATGGGAATAAGTGGGTTGGCTCACCAAACGGGTCGGCACCATTACCACAGAACGAGTGCCAGTAAGCCACGGCAAAACGCAAATGATCTCTCATTGATTTACCCGCTACTACCTTATCTGCATCGTACCAGCGGTAGGCAAGTGGGTTATCACTTTCTGTTCCCTCATATTTAATTGCCCCTATCCCTTTAAAAAACTCTTTCTCACCTGTAATAATGTTCGACATAATATTTAATAATTAAATAGATTTATATTTTGGTTGGTTTATTTCTTAGTTGCCAATTGGACCTCCAATAAAGCCTTCCACTCCTGGTAAAAAGGCTCTATATCCCGGCCGTTTGGTTCAATTAATTGAACAGGTTTCATATAAGTAAACGCTTCGGCAGCGCTTTTGTATACACCTGCACCAATACCGGCGCCTATTGCAGCGCCCACACTACCATCATTTTTATATAGTTCAACCGGTACACCTGTAAAGTTTGAGAAGCTTTGAGCAAACACCTCGCTTAAAAACAAATTTGCCTTGCCCGCCCTGATAACCGAAGGAAACATCCCATTCTCGCGCAGGATATCCAGACCATATCTAAATGCACTGGCTATGCCTTCCTGCACCGCTCTAAATATATGCGCAGATGTATGATGATTAAGATCGATATTATGTAAATGGACGCCTATTTGTTTATTATTAAGCATGCGTTCGGCGCCATTACCAAAAGGTAAAATGCGCAGGCCGTCGCTGCCAGCCGCAACGGTTTTGGCCAGATCGTTCATTTGTCCGTAACTGATTGATGAGCCAAAAGTGTTTTTGATCCACCGGTTTAAACTACCTGTTCCGTTAATGCAAAGTAAAACCCCCAGGCGTTTCTGGTCAGTCGTGTAGTTTACATGGGCAAAGGTATTTACGCGCGATTGTTTATCATAAATGAGTTCATCGCTCACCCCATAAATTACACCCGATGTACCTGCTGTAGCGGCCACTTCGCCGGGTTGCAGTACATTAAGCGATAACGCATTATTTGGCTGGTCACCCGCTTTATAAGTAACCGGAATGCCTTCTTTCAACTTTAAACTTTGGGCAACTGCTGCCGATACATAACCATGTTCTGAAAAAACAGGTAGTATTTCCGGAAACAGGTGCCGGTCAAAACCATAGTAATTTAAAATATCGTCAGAGAAGCTATCGGTTACAAAATCGTAAAACACACCTTCAGATAAGGATGATACCGAGCAAGAAACGCTTCCGGTCAGCTTCATGGCTATAAAATCGCCGGGGAGCATCACCTTGTCTATTTGTTTATATATATCGGGTTCGTTTTGTTTTACCCATGCCAGTTTTGACGCGGTAAAATTGCCCGGGGAGTTTAATAAATGCGATAGGCATTTTTCCCCGCCAATTTCGTCAAAGGCTTTATTACCGATCTCTACTGCCCTGCTATCGCACCAAATTATACTGTCGCGCAAGGCTTCGCCTTGTTTATTAATCAGTACCAGGCCATGCATTTGGTAGGCTATACCAATAGCAGAAATATCCTGCGGATTATAGTGAGCGCTACTATGGCATAAATGGATAGCCTTTTGTGTGTGTTCCCACCACATATCGGGCGATTGCTCTGCCCAGCCGGTTTGCAGCGCTTTTATCGGCGATTCAACATCGGGATATTGCGCGGTGGCTATCAGCTTTTGCGAAGCTGAGTCAACAACAGATACTTTAACCGATGATGTGCCGATATCGATACCTAACAGAAGCATATTTTAATTGGTTTATGAACAGCTAAATTAATATCTTTTTTTTTAAAAAATGCAATCGATTGCCGAAATTTATTTTCACATATTTGTACAGGTATGAAATCTAAAAAAAGAACGACCATATACGATATTGCTGAAAAATTAAATATCGCCCCATCATCAGTATCAAGGGCGTTAAACAATAGCAGCTATGTTAAGGAGTCTACCAAGAAGCTAATTTTACAAACCGCCGAAGAGCTTAATTATAAAATGAATAGCCTTGCGTCTAATCTGCGCAAAGGCCAAAGCAAAACTATTGGCGTTATTGTACCCCGGATCAACCAAAACTTTTTCGCCAACGTTATCGCGGGTATCGAAGATGCCAGCTATAAGCAGGGTTATAACTTAATTATATGCCAGTCTAATGAGTTGTACGAAAAAGAGGTACAATGTGTAAACACTTTAATTAATCAGAATGTAGATTGTATTGTAATATCTATTTCTGTTGAAACAATTAATTATCAGCACTTAAAAAACATACTTGACCACCATATCGAACTTATCCAGTTTGACCGCGTTGCCGACGAGCTTGAAACGCTAAAAGTAATTAACGATACCCTGCAGGCATCTTACGAAGCTGTTAACCACTTAATTAATCAGGGATATAAGCGCATAGCTTTGTTAGAAGGTCCGCAAAGCCTCAACATTTTCAGGCAAAGAAAAGAGGGTTATTTGCAGGCTCTTAAAAAGCACAATATACCGATAATAGATGAGTTGATGCTTGAAAATGCCTGGACCAAAGAGTTAGGCGCCCAGGCTACCCGCCAGTTATTGAGCCTCCCCAATCCGCCGGATGCAATATTCGCCTCTACTTCAGATTTTTCGGCCCTGGGTGTGCTTGAGGTAGCAACAGCTATGAATATTAAAGTACCCAGTCAACTCGGTATTTGCGGTTATTCAAATGAAGATTTTACAGAGATCACCAGCCCTTCAATTACCACAATTGATCAGTTTAGTGTTGATATGGGTAAAACAATAGCCAACCTATATTTCGAAGAAATGAACAATTCAAATGTTTCGGCGACGCCTAAAACTATCAGCATTAAGCCAAAACTTATTACCCGTTCATCCACTCAAAGATCGGCAGAATAAAAAGTGGCTCATCAAGCTGCTTTGTTTAAATTGTTAGTCCCAGGCCTGCATTATGTACGAACATAATATAATGAAAGATTCCAATTTTATGCCTATATTCTTCCACTACTATGCAGCGTTATGGTTCATTTTATAGTTAATTATCTTTAATTAATGGTTTTATTAATACATTAGCATTAACCTGCATAATACATTAATACCAGGTTTAATTTAAACCTCATTATAGCATAATCCGGAAATATGAAACTTATCATAGATCATAAAAGCCCAATCCCTCTGCATGTTCAGGCCGAGCGATTAATTAGAGAATTAATAAAAGAGCCTGAGTATCAGGCAGGGAAGTTACTTCCAAACGAAGTTGACCTGGCTAAAAAACTGGCTATCTCCAGAACCACTCTACGGCAGGCTATAAATACCCTTGTAAATGAGGAACTACTAACCCGTAAGAAAAAAGTGGGCACCAAAGTTGCCCATGAAAAGATCAGCTCAAAATCAATGAATTGGCTTAGCTTTTCACAAGAGATGAAAGCCCGTGGTATCCCTATTAAAAATTATGAGCTGCATGTTAGCTGGGTGTATCCTGAAGAATATGTGGCCAACTTTTTCGAGATAAAAACCGACAAGAAAATCCTTAAAATGGAACGTTTAAGGGGAAGCTCAGAAGAAGCATTTGTTTATTTTATCTCTTATTTCCATCCCAGGATCGGCCTAACCGGCGACGAAGATTTCAAATTACCCTTGTATGAAATGCTTGAGAATGAGCACTCATCTATAGCTATACTTTCTAAGGAAGAGATAAGTGCACGCGTTGCTGATAAAAACCTGGCTGCCAAATTAGAGATTGAACCAGGCAGCCCTATTTTATTCCGAAAACGATTTGTTTATGACCAGGGCGAGCGCCCAATGGAATATAATTTAGGATATTATAAAGCAGATAGCTTTGTTTACACAGTAGAAAGCAGACGCACAATTTAAAACGAAAACCTCCTACTTATTTGAGAATTAAATAAATTATAATATGTTTGTACATTATGACATACAAAAGTTTAATTTTTAATAATAAAAACTCTGCTAAGCCAGTAAATATTGAAGTGCTAAGAAACACAGATCAGTTTGTTATGCCCGCCTTAAATGAAACAGGTGCAACATCTGGTTACGATATTTATCCGTCATTCAAGATCGCCCAATCCATACATTCAGGATATGAAAGCCTGGGAGAACATATTCTAAAAACCAGCGGTAATTTTATTCTTGATGGATACGGCTCTGTATATTGGGACATTATTAAAAATTCACTTACAGATTTCTTCAATAAAAAGGGTATAGATACCAAGTGGATCTTCATTGAAAACTACCTTAAACCCGAACAAGAGATTGACAAATTAATAGCCCCATACCTTGGTGGTGATGACCCTCTTTTTGGCAAGGTTTACCCCGGCGACATCTCTGATTTTTATGACACAGATAGCTTAGCCGGACTTACACCCGATAACAGTAGCCTCACCTTCATTTATGGATGCGGAGCCGCGTTAGCTAACTGGCAATGCCCTGTTATATATTTTGATGTACCAAAAAATGAGATCCAGTTTCGTTCAAGGGCTGGCAATATTTGCAATTTGGGTGCACAATTACCCAATGAACCAAAAGCACAGTACAAAAGGTTTTACTTTATCGACTGGGTTGTTTTCAATAAACACAAACAAGCTTTGCTGCCACGCGTAGCGGTAATAGTGGATGAACAACGCCCCTATGAAATTACCTGGACAACCGGCGAAACCTTACGTGGGGCCTTAACCGATATGTCATCTAACGCCTTTAGGGCCAGGCCTTGGTTTGAACCGGGGGTGTGGGGTGGCCAATGGATAAAAAAACATATCGACGGCCTGAATAAAGATGTTATTAATTATGCGTGGTCGTTTGAACTTATAGCGCCCGAAAACGGCATTGTATTGGAGAGTAATGGCATCCGCCTGGAGGTTTCTATAGATAACCTGCTGTATAACAATAACAAATTAATATTAGGTAAAGCTGCCGATAGGTTTGGATATAAATTCCCTATTCGTTTCGATTTTTTGGATACGATGAATGGCGATAACCTGTCGCTGCAATGCCACCCTACCGTGCCCTATACCAAAGCAAACTTTGGCGAAGATTTTACACAGGATGAAACCTACTACATATTAGATGCGGAAGAGGACGCGGAAGTTTACCTGGGTTTCCAGGAAAATATAGATAAGGATTCTTTTAAAGCCGTTTTAGAGGAAAGTTTTAACACCAGCAGCCCGATCGATGTAGAAAAATACGTCCAGGTGTTCCCAGCCAAAAAGCATGACTTATTCCTTATCCCCAATGGTACTGTTCATTGTTCGGGCAAAAACAACATGGTACTGGAAATAAGCGCTACCCCGTACATTTTTACTTTTAAAATGTATGACTGGGTGCGCCCTGACCTAAGCGGAAATCCACGTACCTTAAATATTGACCGGGCTTTTGACAATCTTAATTTCACTCGTAAGGGAGATGTTGTCACTGATACTTTGATATCGAAACAAGCTGTTGTTAAGGAAGGCGTGGATTGGAAACTTATTAGCCTGAGCACGCATCCCGAGCATTTTTATAACATTGAAAGATTTGAATTTGAGACTGATGTTACAGACAGCACCAATGACCAATGCCTTATACTTAGCCTTGTTGAAGGCGAAAGCATCATTGTAAAAACAGGCGATCTGGAACAGGTGATACACTATACGGAAACTTTTATTATCCCCGCAAATGCAAAAACTTACAGCATGCGCAATAACGGAAACAAAAAGGCCAAAGTTGTTAAAGCTTATGTTAAAGACGAGTGCTGTTAATAACCTAATCGATATGAGAATTCTTTAATAACCAGCGAGAAGAACCTAAATAATATTTACATGAGTAGTAATACAACATCAAAAAAATCTTCGTTTTTTTTAATTGCCATTACCCTGGTAGCCACTATGGGCGGGCTATTATTCGGTTTTGATATGGCCGTAATATCCGGCGTGCTGCCGTTTGTAAAACACCAGTTCGCTCTTTCCTCGGTTGCCGAGGGCTGGTTTGTTTCATCGGCATTGGTAGGCTGCATCATAGGAGTATCGTTCTCTGGTGAACTTAGCGACCGCTTAGGCCGAAAAAAAATGCTGATGCTTTCGGCTATCTTATTTTTTGTATCAGCAGCCGGAACGGCATTTTCATCCAACTTTACCTTTTTGGTATTGGCCCGGATGCTTGGCGGTACAGGCGTTGGGGTAGCATCAATAGTGGCTCCATTGTATATCTCAGAAATTGCCCCTGCCAAAATACGGGGAAGGCTGGTTACTTTTTACCAATTAGCTATAACTGCCGGTATCCTTATTGCTTACCTTACCAATTCAGAGTTACTCGGTTTTTCCTTATCTCATAAAAGCATTTCACTGGGTGGTGAGACCTTGCAGAGTGCATTAAACCTGTTATTTATAAAAGAAGTTTGGCGCAGTATGTTAGGGCTGGGTGTTATTCCGTCCCTATTGTTTTTTATTGGATTAGCCTTTGTGCCCGAAAGCCCGAGATGGCTGCTTCAAAAAGGTAAAGTTGCCGAAGGTGTTGCCATACTAACAAAAATTGAAGATGCAGAAATTGCAGCCCAGGAAGTTGCCGCCATAAAAAAGAATACAAACAAAGATGTTGGCACTTACAAAGAGCTGTTTGCACCAGCCTTAAGAAAACCTCTACTGATAGGAATATTACTCCCTCTGTTCTCGCAATTTAGCGGCATAAACGCGGTTATTTATTATGGTCCCCGCATACTAAGCGATGCCGGTATCAATATCAGCAATGCATTGCTGGGTCAGGTTATATTTGGTTTGGCAAACTTCCTTTTCACCATCATAGCCATTTGGAAGGTGGATAAAATGGGGCGCAGGCCGCTTTACATTGTGGGTTCGCTTGGTGCTACTGTTTCTTTGTTTTTTACAGGATGGTGCTTTTTTCATGGCAGCACAAATAGTATTGCTTTAGTCATCAGCATAATTTTATTCCTGGCTTGCTTTGCTTTTTCTATAGGCCCGTTAAAATTTGTAATAGCTGCCGAGATCTTTCCAACAAAGATCCGTGGACGCGCAATGGCCATCAGCATCATGACCATGTGGGTAGCCGATACCATTGTTGGGCAGCTTACCCCTATTTTATTGAGTTCCATTGGACCAGCTTATACTTTTTGGTTCTTTTCGGCGTGCTGCCTGCTATCATTCTGGACGGTTTATAAAATGGTCCCAGAAACCAAAGGCAAATCTTTAGAAGAAGTACAGGATATTTGGGTAGCGCACTAAATTTTACTAATCTGTATTGATAACAAAAAAGGAAGGCCACTAATAGTGGCCTTCCTTTTTTTTAATTGTTTGCTATAAAGCTGTATGTTGCACCGGGTGCAGTTTTAAAACTATATATAATAGCTTTATCCTGCGTGCTGCTTTTTACATGAGCCGAAGCCGCTTTCAAAGTATTTGACACCCGTATTTTACAATCCCCTCCGGATACTGATTTGATAGACAGCCTGGTTATTTTGCTGTTTTTCCATTCCAGGTTGGTGATAACAAAATTGCCCCGTGCACATAAGCCCTGCACGCTACCTTCGGCCCATGCTTTTGGCAGGGCAGGCAACAGTTGAATTTCATCCGTTTGGCTTTGAAACAACATTTCGGCAACACCTGCTGTATAGCCAAAGTTTCCATCTATCTGGAATGGCGGGTGCGCGCAGAAAAGGTTGGCATAGATCCCGCCACCTTCATTATAATCAACACCAGCGCCACCAACAAGGGTTATAAAGTTGTTCAGGATAGTATAGGCATGGTCACCATCAAGTAAACGTGCCCAAAAGTTCATTTTCCAGGCCATTGACCATCCTGTTGAGGCATCGCCACGGGCAAGCAAGCTTACTTTAGCTGCCTGGGCTAATTCGGGTGTTTTAATGGCGCTTATCTGCTTACCCGGATGCAGCGCGAAAAGGTGCGAGGCATGCCTGTGGTTATCTTTCGGATCATCGCGGTCGGTTTCCCATTCCTGTAGCTGGCCCCATTTGCCAATTTTGGGCATTAAAAGGTGTTCTTTTAACGATGCTATATGGTCACGATAGGTTTTATCTAAACCCAGCACATCACACGCTTCAATATAATTGGTGAACAGGTCATAAACAATTTCCTGATCGTAAGTTACCCCATCTTCGGTAGGCCCATGCTCCGGCGACCAGCCCATTGGTGAAACCAGCGTACCATCGGGCCGGCGTTTTAAATGATCATCCCAAAACTGGGATATCTCTTTTAAAATGGGATAGGCAAAGGTTTTTAGATAGTTTTTATCCTGCGTAAAAGCATAATGTTCCCATATGCCCTGCGCGTACCATGCACTGCCGGGGGTGTTCCATAAAAAGCTGGAACCTCCAAAAATGTTGTTCTCTGTTTTCACTGTCCAGCCGCGGGTACCAGGATATTGTTTAGCTGTGCTTTCGGTTTTCACCTTACGCATACTGTTAATATAGTCCAGGTAGGGATAATGGCATTCCGATAGATTTGTTGGTTCGGCCAGCCAGTAATTCATCTGTATGTTAATGTTGGAGTGATAATCACTGCGCCACGGCGGCGAAGTACTATTATTCCACAAGCCCTGCAGGTTGGCCGGCAAGCCACTTTTGCGCGATGAACTGATCAGTAAATATCTGCCATACTGAAACAGCAAGGCTTCTAATTTAGTATCGCCGGATTTTTTATAATTAAGGATGCGCTGGTAAGTTGGCACTAAACTGTAAGTACTTATTTTACTGCCAAGGGATAAAGACACACGGCCAAAAAGTGACCGGTAATCTGCTACATGCCTTGTTAGTAGTTGGGGATAAGTTTTGGTACCGGCTGCTGCCAATATGTTTTTCACTTTAACGGCAGGATCTTCGCCTTTCCACTTATCCTCGCGCTTGTTGCTATAATCTGTAGCTGCCGAAAGCAATATGGTAAAACCATTTGCCTTTTGGATGTTAAGTTGTGAAAACCCTTTTTCATCTTTTTCAACGCTTACCGATCCTCCATCTAAAATGATCCTGGCGGTTGCACTATAGGCCATGCCATTATCCAGTTTACCATTCATTTGCAGGCTGGCGCTGCTCCCGGTAATTATGGCTTCATGCGCATCGGTAAGTTGTATAATGGCCGAATATGCACCGGCTTTGCTCGCTTTATAATGCAAAGCCATCACTTTATCAGGGAAACTGCAGAAATACTGCCTACTATAATTAACCGCCCCCAAAGCATAGCTGATATTTAATAAGGACTTACTAATATCCAATTCGCGGTGATAGTTTGTTGCTGTGCTATCCTTCCCGGTAAACTTTACGTACAGATCACCGAAAGCCTGGTATGCCCCGGTTTCATTTTCATCACCTGTCCACAGGCTAATTTCGTTAAATTGTATATGTTCTTGCGCTATGCCGCCAAATACCATGCCCCCTATGCGGCCATTGCCAATAGGGTATGCATCCGTCATCCAATCCTTAGCGGGCTTATTGTCCCATAATTTCAGGTCCTGCGCATTGGACTTGTTTGCAAGAAGGAAGCATGTCGCACAAAGGATACTTAGCGTAATACGATAAAATAGAGGTGAGGTAACTCTCATAGTTAAATAAGGTTAAATTGATCTGTCTAAATGTACATAACCGCCATCAACATAATTAATTTGCCCGGTAGTATGGCTGGAAACCGGCGATAACAGAAACACCACCATATTGGCTATCTCTTCAACCGTGGTCATCCTTTTCCCTAACGGGATGTTATCAATTATTGATGCTAATTTTTCTACTGGATTTTCAACCGTTTGCAGCCAGCGTTCATATAAAGGCGTATAACATTCGGCGACAACAACGGCGTTCACGCGTATATTATGCGGCAATAATTCAACAGCCCATTCCCTTGTTAATGCATTGCGGCCGCCATTTGCAGCAGCATAGGCCGATGTGCCGCCCTGCCCGGTATCAGCCACTTTCGAGCTAATATTTACAATACTCCCCTGTGTTTTAATTAGCTCGGGCAGTGCATAATGTGCTATTAAATAATAATGCACCAGGTTTTTATGAAGCGATCGCATAAACTTTTCGTAACCACCATTCTGCAAGCCCACGCCATCATTTTCACCGGCATTATTCACCAAGCCATCAATCCGGCCAAACTTTGCTACAACTTTTTCTACCGCTTCCCTGCATTCGTCGGGGTTAGATAATTCGGCTTGAAACTGAAACGCTTTGCCGCCTGCTTCCTGTATCTCTTGTACTGTTTTGAGGCTCTCATCTGCCGAGCGGCTTAAAATTACCGCGATAGCACCTTCACGGGCAAGCAACACTGATATGCCTTTGCCAATGCCCCGCGCGCCACCGGTTACTATAATTACTTTGTCCTTAATTTGTAGATCCATAAATTGGTTAAGCCCGGCCATGTTAAGGCTTGTATAATTGGTTAAATATATATTTAATAACAGGTTGATATTAAATAGTATTCACAAATTAAGTGTTTGTTAAAGCCTTAATGTTTAATCCTTTTATCAAATCATTCAGCGATATTGGATTAAAATAAAACATATATCAAATTTGTGGCTTTTAAGTTGAATTTTTGTACATTCAGCCTGCCAATTAATTTTCATGAAACCTCAATTATTAAAAGTATCTACAAACCTGGTACATTCATTTAATGCCCGGAGGGATATAATGCCGAATGTGAACAACCATTGGCATTACCATCCCGAAGTTGAGCTCGTCTATTTTAAAAAAGGCAATGGTACCCAGTTTATTGGCGATTGTATTACCCAGTTTAATATCGGCGATGTTGTTTTGGTAGGCTCCAATTTACCCCACTACTGGCAGTTTGACGGAAGCTATTTTAACAAAGAAGCGGATGTTACGGCCGATGTAAGTGTTGTACATTTCAATGAGAATTTTTGGGGCGATATGTTTTTGGAATTGCCGGAAAATAAAGAGATCAGGGACGTACTAAAAAGATCAAAACGGGGAATACAGATAACAGGCGCAAACCTGATGGGTATAGGCAACCTGATAGAAAAGGTTATACATGCCGAAGGTGCCCGCAAGATAATTTTGTTGATGGAGGTATTGCTGGCCATTGGCGATAACGCTGAAAATAACACGCTTGCTTCTATGGGTTTTCAGCACAATTTCCAGGAATCTGAGAAGGACCGTATCAATGCTATTTATAACTACACGATAGCTAATTTCAAGAAAAAGATCTCGCTTGAAGAGATAGCCGCTGTAGCCAACATCAGCCCAAACTCTTTCTGCAAATTTTTTAAATCGCGCAGCAGGAAAACTTATTCGCGTTTTATTAACGAGATTAGGGTTGGCAATGCTTGCAAACTTCTTATTAACAACCAATTAAATGTAAAAGAAATATGTTACGACAGCGGCTTTTATAACTTTGCCAGCTTTCATAAATATTTTAAAGAAATAACCGGTAAAAGCCCTTTAAGCTATCAAAAAACCTATATAAAATAACCCGTTATTTTCTCGTTGCGGTACTATCCACCCAACTATCCGTACGAAACGGAGAGGCCGGTAACCCTGCCCCATTATATAAATTACAAACGGGGTTATTGGCCCAGGCATAACGCACCGCCACCGGTTTGCTTACCCTCGGGCTGCTTACTATAACCTTATCCCCGCTGATCACAGCATCAGCCCAATAAAATTTTTGATCGGCACCTGCTATAAAAAACCCGGTAGGTAATTTTGCATTTTTGGCCACCAACCCGCCATCGACACATTTAAATTGTATGCTGATGCTGTTACCCTCAATTTTATAAGAGCTATATACCGGACCAGAATACGGGATTTTTTCACCATAGTTTTTTGCAAGGGCAATAAGAGCCAGCCGGTGGCCTACTTCCTGTTTATTTTTGGGATGTATATCAGCGCCATCGCCAATATCTATCGCTACAGCCATACCCGTGTTAGGTAATGCAAGCGCACCAGATTGTGCATCACGCAATTCGGCCCATGCCGATGCTGCCGGCTGATAGCTTACCGGAAAAAAGTTGGCCAACTGTACAAAATAGAAGGGCATTTTTCTGTTATTCCACTGTTGTCTCCAATCTTTTATCATAGCCGGGAATAGTTCACGATATTGGTGGGCCTTTGCCGCATTCGACTCACCCTGGTACCATATCGCTCCTTTTATAGCATACTGAATAAACGGGTTTATCATAGCGTTAAATAACACCGTTGGCCTGTTGGGGCCTTCATTTAATTGTGGCATGGGGTAATCTTTAAAATCTAACCCAATTTTATAATCCCAGTTGCCATTAAGTGCCATACGCGCACCAGATGTTGTTTGCAAATAAAGTTTGCTTTTATCGCTGTTTAATCCGCCACCACCAGCTCCATCAAGTACCCTTATGCATAGTACAAATTCGCCTGCCTTTACTTTATCGGCAGGTATAGTATAGTTGCGCAATACGTTAAACCCATTTGTTTCGCCTATCTTTTCCCCGTTAAAAAAGGTGACATCATTATCATCAATGGTGCCCAGGCTTACCTGCAGGTCTTTTCCGGCCCATTCCTCCGGAATGTTTACCTTTTTGCGATACCAAACAATGCCATCAAAATCTGGCAGGCCGGCGGTTTCCCATTCTGTGGGTAGCAACATAGTACTCCAGCCTGTAGTATCAATAGTTGGCGCAGCCCATTGTGGCATGCCTTGTTTATAACCCGGGTCTTTTATCAGATATTCTTTTTGCCATACTGCCATTTCCTGATCATATACAGCCTTGCTTTGCTCTTTATTAAGCGTTTTAACTTTATTTAAGCGCGCTGTAAAATCAGGGAGCTGTTTAACCGTTTGTTCGCTTGTCCAGGCCTCAATGATAGTGCCGCCCCACGATGTATGGATCAACCCTATCGGGATGCCTATTTTCTTATAAATATCCCGTGCGAAAAAATAGGCTACAGCCGAAAATCCGGCTACGGTTTGAGGATTACATTGCTGCCAGCCACCACCACTTATTTTAGCATCATCTAAAGGCACGGTACTATCTGCATGCTCCACCTGTAATAGGCGGATATTTGGGTATTGCGCGTCTGCTAATTCCTGCTTATAATTAACAACCTGCGACCACCCCGAAACCGGGAATTCCATATTTGATTGCCCCGAACATACCCATACTTCGCCGATCAGTACATTTTTTAACGTAATCTCGTCGCCATCATTAATGGTGATATCATATGGCCCACCGTAAGCAGGGGTTGCAAGCATAACCTTCCATTTCCCGTTTGCATCGGCTGTGGTTGTATAGTGCTTAGTGCTCCATGTGGTGTTGATAGTTATTGTTTTACCGGCATCGGCTTTGCCCCAAATAGCGGCAGTTGTTTTTTGCTGCAGTACCATGTTATCGCTAAATACCGATGGCAGCACAACCTTGCTTTGCGCGCTAAAACCAAAAATTGTAAGCCCTATAATTAAGCTGTTACGGAGTATTCTAATTGTGTTCATTTAGGTTGTTAATACAAATATGTTTAAGCTTCTTGGCCCGTGTGCACCAAGCACAAGAGATTGCTCAATATCGGCAGTTTTTGACGGACCTGCAATAAAAGTGGCAAAACTATGGTCGGATCCCTGCGTTCGCTGGTAGGCAGCGTGCATATCGGCTACAATATCGCCGGCATTAACTACTAATGCCAGGTGTTGACATATAAACGGCAAAACGCGTGTGCCCATTTGCTTTTCGGTTACCCATAAAGCGCTATTTTCGGCCACGCCAAATTCTGCTTGCAGTATGGCCAGTTCCACATTCTCTAACTGATGCGGATTTGCATTTTGATAAGGAGCCACATCGTCAGCCACATCAAATAACTCCGGAACAGAAGTAAGGATTCTTGTGCCTGGTAATATGTTCAGGTGGTTTTTGATATCGGCAATGCTTTCAACAGATATTACCTTGCTACCTACATTGCCGGCAACCGTTTTAAAAGTTTCTAACACAGTTGATGCTTCAGCCTGTTGCCTGTTCTCCCATAAAAAAATATCGGGTGCGGTCACCAATGGCGGCTGGCTTTTGCGCACATTGGCTAAGATCTTTTCTCTCGTCGTCATCTTTTATTTCGAATGTCGGATTTTCAATTTCGAATTTATCTCCTGTCTTGATTCTAACTTCTATTCTTTTTATACCACTCACCAAACGATTCTTTTGGCGGTTCAGGCATATCCCGTTGTTTGTACCAGGGGTTTAGGCTATTGTTAACCGCGAAGGGTGCATATTTCATTACCAATCTGCCGGCCTTACCTGCAATGCGGTAAACTTTGGGTGATGATAGCGTATAGGCCATTGCCTGCATGGCGGTCGCTTTCTTTTTATCGCCATAACCTTCCTTTATGATAACCTGACGCCATTTATAAAGCTGATCATGAATATCGATCTTTACCGGGCACACATTGGTACACGAACCACATAGGGTTGATGCGAAAGGCAGGTCGGCATATTGTTTCATATCCAGATTAGGAGCTAATATAGAGCCAATTGGCCCCGCGACGGCAGTGTGATAACTGTGCCCACCGCTACGCCTGTATACCGGGCATGTGTTCATACATGCCCCGCAACGGATACATTTTAAGGAGTTCCTGAAATCCTCACGGCCCAGTTGAATACTTCGGCCATTATCAACCAATACAATGTGCATTTCCTGCCCGGGCCGTGGTCGCTTAAAATGGCTGGAATAAGTAGTAATAGGCTGCCCGGTTGCACTGCGGGTAAGCAGGCGCAAAAACACGCTGAGATGTTTGCGTTGAGGGATTAGCTTTTCGATACCCATGCTGGCAATATGCACATCTGATAAATGGGCGCCCATATCTGCGTTGCCCTCGTTGGTGCACACCACAAACTCCCCCGTTTCGGCTACCGCAAAGTTAACACCGGTAAGGGCTGCCCTGCGGGTTAAAAACGTATTGCGTAAGTGTATACGAGCCGTTTCAGTTAAGATCTGCGGATCTGATTCACCTTTTTCGCTGCCTAAATGTTCGTGAAATATATCGCCTATTTCTTCCTTCTTTTTATGGATACACGGTAGTACGATATGGCTTGGTGGTTCTTTTGCCAGTTGCACGATCAGTTCGCCCAGGTCAGAATCTACAACATTGATACCTTGTTCTTCCAGGAAGTGATTAAGATGGCATTCCTCGGTAAGCATAGATTTGCTTTTCACCATCTGGGTGATACCATGTCGTTTTAAAATACCATGTACAATATCATTATGCTCTTTGGCATCTGCTGCCCAGTGTACAGAAATGCCGTTATTGATGGCTTGTTTTTCAAACTGCTCCAGGTAATTACCCAGATCTGAAAGCACATTGTGTTTTATCTGCGATGCTGCTTCCCGCAACTCCTCCCAATCGGGAATCTGGTGTGAGGCCTTATCACGTTTTTGACGCACCCACCAAAGGGTTTCATCGTGCCAGTTAACACGTTGTTCATCTTTGTTAAATGCTTCTGACAGTGCTGCGTGGTCTTTCATACCACAGTTTCTTTTACACCATTTAATATCTCTGCAATGTGGATCACTTTAACCGGACTTTTTAGTCTGCGCAATATACCTTCCATATGCATAAGACAGGAAAGGTCCGCGGCGGTTATATACTCCGCGCCGTTTTGGATATGGTCTGCAACCCGGTCTTTACCCATTTTTGCAGAAACCGCTTCTTCGGCTACACAAAAAGTACCGCCAAAGCCGCAACATTCATCGGGGCGGTTCAGTGGCACTATCTCCACGCCTTTAACCATATTAAGCAGGGTAACCGGTTTTGAAAATGGGTTTGCCGTAAGCTCTGTCATCTGTGCCAGTTTAAGGCCGCGTTGCCCGTGGCAACTTTGGTGCAGGCCAACCCGATGCGGAAACGAAGCGTCCAGCTTTTCAATTTTTAATATATCGGTTAAAAACTCTGTTAGCTCATATATTTTTTTGCGGATGCCGAGCGCTTTTTGCTCATCATTGTGCGTGTGCAAATGCTCCTTTATGTGCAGGGTGCAGCTACCGGATGGTGAAACTACGTATTCGTACTCTGCAAAATTATCGACGAATAACTCATTACATCCGTCGGTTAAATGTTCATAGCCGGAATTGGCCATGGGTTGCCCGCAGCAGGTTTGCCGGGCAGGATAACCAACTTCTACACCCAATTTTTCAAGCAATTCTAAGGTGGCTATTGCTGCATTGGGATAAAACTGATCTACATAACATGGGATGAACAGGCCTACTCTCATATACTTATCAGCTGAAAGAAAAATCAATTTTTTGTATAAGCTACTAACTCTTGTTTTGATGTGCCTAACCCATCGATGCCTAATTCAACTACATCTCCCGGTTTTAAATATACCGGTGGGTTAAAGCCAAGGCCAACACCTGCAGGTGTACCGGTTGATATCACATCGCCCGGCAATAAGGTCATGAACTGACTAACATAAGATATCAAATATGGAATTTTAAAGATCAGGTTGGCGGTAGTTCCGTCCTGCATTTTTTTGCCGTTAACGGTTAACCATAAACGGATATTATTGATATCGGCTATTTCATCCGGGGTTACTAAATATGGCCCTAATGGCGCAAAAGTATCGCAGCCTTTCCCTTTATCCCATGTTCCGTTACGCTCCAATTGAAATTCGCGTTCGGATACATCATTGTGCAGTACGTAACCTGCTATATGGTTATGGGCGTCTGCTTCTTCTACATACGATGCCTTCTTACCTATAACAACTGCCAGTTCTACTTCCCAATCTGTTTTTATCGAATTCTTTGGAATAACAATGTTATCATATGGCCCAACTAAAGATGTTGTGCTTTTCATAAAAATAACCGGTTCAGAGGGTAAAGGCGCGTTAGTTTCTTTAGCATGATCAGCATAATTAAGACCGATGCATACAATTTTTGATGGCCTTGCAATGGGGCTTCCCAACCGGCTTCCTTCCGGTATAGTGACAAGTTCATTTTGGTGCGCTTTTATATAGGCCGCCAGTTGTGCAGGCCCATCAGCAGCAAAAAAGTTTTCGTCGTAATCTTTCCCGTAAAACGATGTATCATAGTTAACACCATCTATTTGCACGCCTGTACGTTCTTCGCCGGGGTTACCGTATCTTATAAATTTCATGTTCGTTCTAATTATTTAATGTTATAAAACCCCCATCAATTGGGTAATCATTACCGGTCACAAACCCTGCCTCGTCCGAGCATAGGTATAATGCCAGAAAAGCTATCTCGTCTGGTTTGCCCATTCGCCCAATAGGCTGACTTTTAGATAGTTTTTCAAATACTTCGGCTTGATTATCGGGATAGTTCTTCGCTATAAAACCATCAACAAAAGGTGTATGTACACGTGCCGGTGATATGCTGTTGCAGCGGATATTATCTGCCAGGTAATCGCGCGCTACAGATAGGGTCATAGCAAATATTGCGCCTTTACTCATCGAGTAAGCAAACCTATCGGTGATACCAACGTGCGCCGCTATAGATGCCATGTTAAGGATAACGCCTTTACCTGCCTGTTTCATTAAAGGTACCGCTGCGTAAAGGCAATTATAAGCACCTTTAACATTTACATTAAAAATACGGTCAAGATCTACTTCGGTAGTGTTCTCTAAATTACCAACATGGGCAATGCCCGCGTTATTTATCAGTATATCTACCTTGCCAATTTCATTAAAGACGTTCAATATTGCCTGCTGATCGGTAACGTTGGTCGCATGGGCTTTACCGTCGCCACCAGCATTTTTAATTTCTTTGATCACCTCAGCGGCTGCATCTGTATTTAGTTCAATAATATGAACGGCTGCCCCTTGTTTGGCAAATAGCAAGGCAATGGCTTTGCCTATGCCACTGCCGCCGCCCGTTATAACGGCTGTTTTGTTTGTTAAGCTAAACATATTAATGTTTTATATTTATAATGAAACGCCTCTTTTCCAGGGGATAAAATCATCCTGGCCTAGTTGCACCGCTTTGGGTTTTATATCGCCATTGGCTACATCAATCACATAATTAAGCAGCCGGTGTGCCGATTGCTCAATAGTCTCTTCACCCTCTATAACGGTACCACAATTAAAATCGATAATATCAGGCATGCGGTTAAATAATTTGGTATTGGTAGATACCTTTATTACCGGCGCCACAGGGTTGCCCGTTGGTGTGCCCAGCCCTGTAGTAAATAAAACAATGTTTGCCCCTGCTGCAACTTCGGCTGTGGTGCTTTCCACATCACTGCCGGGGGTACACAACAGGTTTAGCCCTGGCAGGCTTACTTTTTCGGGGTAATCAAGTACGGCAGCCACGGGTGATGTGCCACCTTTTTTTGCTGCCCCGGCAGATTTGATAGCGTCAGTTATCAAACCGTCCCGTATGTTACCCGGCGATGGGTTAGCATAAAAGCCCGAGCCATCTGCCTCGGCTTTGGCATTGTAGTTACGCATCAGGCTCATAAATTTTAGTGCGGTAGGCTCATCAATACACCTGTCGCTCATTTCCTGTTCCACGCCACACAGCTCCGGGAACTCGGCCAATATAACGCTGCCACCAAGACCTACTACCAGATCTGATACATAACCAAGAGTAGGATTTGCAGAGATCCCAGAAAACCCATCAGAACCGCCGCATTCTAAACCAATGCATAATTTGTTTATCGGTGCGGGCTCTCTTTGCTGCTTGTTTACTTCTATCAGCCCTGCAAAGGTTTGTTTCAAAGCTTCATGCAATAACCTGCTTTCGGTACCCAGCTTTTGCTGCTCCAGTATCATCAATGGTTTAGAAAAATTGGGATCGCGTTTTTTTATCTCGGCCTGCAAAATGCCTGCCTGCGCATGCTGGCAGCCCAGGCTTAATATGGTTGCCCCCGCTACATTAGGATGGGTGATATAACCCGCAAGCAATCCGCACAGCGCGTCAGAATCGGTACGTGTGCCACCACAACCCATATCGTGATTTAAAAATTTAATGCCATCGATATTAGGGAACAGCTTTTTTGATGAGCCGCTTTCCGGTGTCATTTGCAAATCGGCCTGTAATATCTCTTCTATCGATCTGCCGGTTTGCAGCATACATATAAGCTGGTCAACTTCATTCTCATATCCCCGGGGTTTAGAGAAACCGAGTTTATCCAGCAAGGCAGCTTTCAGTACATTAATATTTCTATTCTCGCAAAAAACCAAAGGTATAACCAGCCAATAATTAGCCGTACCTACCGAACCATCTGAACGATGATAGCCCATAAAGGTCCTGTCTTTATAGTTTGTTACATCAGGTTGTGCCCAGCTTGTTTTGCGGTTACCCAGCTTAAAATCATCTGCGGCATGTTTTATGTTTTTAATGGTAATAGCCCCGCCCTTTAATATCGGTTCAGTGGCTTTGCCTACCAGTACACCGTACATGTAAATCTCATCTCCCATATCCAGATCATTAATAGCAAACTTATGCTTGCCGGCAATATCATCTGTTAACATCAAACTTAAACCTTCATGCTCCACCAAAGTTCCTTTTGGCAGATCGGTAAGCGCTACCAACACATTATCGACCTGATGGATATGTAAAAAAGGCCTTTTATATTCTTGTACCATAATAAATTGATCATCCGGATCATAATCCGTTTACTTCATTGCCGCTATCAAATAACGGCAGATAATACGTTTATACTATTCTTTTTAACTATATGCCCTTTTATACCATAATAAAACACTACGCAAAAGCATAATAACGGCACTAAATAAGCAATTTGTATACTTCCGGTCTTGTCTGATATAAGGCCCATTAACAAGGGGGCCATAGCCCCGCCTATAATAGACATTACCAAAAACGAAGCTGCCATCTTTGTTTCTTCGCCAAGGCCTTTTATTCCCAAAGCAAATATGGTTGGATACATGATCGACATAAAAAACGGCACTGCTATCACCGCGTAAAGAGCGATGCTGCCGGTTGTGTTTAATGCTATGAGCAGTAAAGCAATACTAATTGCCGAGTAAACACTCAACAATTTTGCCGGGGATATAAACCGCATAATAAAGGTGCCGATAAAACGCCCCGCCATAAAGCCAACCATTGCGATGGCTCCCCATAAAAATGCGGCGTCCTTTTCATTTAAACCGGCTACATATTTTGCATAGCGGATAAAGAAACTACCTACACCCACCTGTGCCCCAACGTAAAAAAATTGAGCAACAACCGACCAGCGCAAATGCGAATGACGCAATACACGGGCAGAAAAACCGGTACCTGGCGAATGCAGGTCGACGACTTTATCATCCGGTTTTTCATCGGGGATCTTAGTGATCAAAAACAGGATGATAAGTAACACTACCACGCTGCCAATGATGAGGTATGGAATTTTCACTGTATCGGCTTCTGATTGCAGATAGCTATTTACCTGTGCGGGGCTCATGCTATTAAGTTGGGCGGCAGAGTGGTCTATCCCTGTCAGTATAAAACGCCCGCCAAGTATGGGTGCAACAAAAGCGCCCAAACCGTTAAATGATTGCGCGAAGTTGAGCCTTTGTGCCGATGTTTCTTTGTCTCCCAGCACAGCTATATACGGATTGGCCACAGCCTCTAAAAAAGTTGAACCAGTAGCTATTATAAATAATGCGAAAAGGAAAAACACGTAACTACGTTCGGATGCTGCTGGTATAAACATAAATGCACCCGCGGCATAAAATACCAAGCCCAATAAAATGCCTTTTTTGTACCCATATTTCTGCATAAAAAGCCCCGCCGGTATGGCTACCAGAAAATAAGCCAGATAAACCGACAGATCAATAAATGCGGATAACGTATCGCTTAAATGACAGGCTTTTTTTAAGTGTGGTATTAATATTGGGTTAATATTATGCAGAAACGCCCATAAAAAAAACAGCGAGGTAACCAATACAATCGGGAAGAGGTATTTATTCTTAGGCATGAATACTGAGACGTTGAATCTTTGTTAAGATTGGTATCACAAAGAAAACAGATGCCTTTCAACAATACTTTTACATTATTGGCTAATGATTAAGCAATATTGTAATTATTGATCAACATAATTAGCATAAAACCTCCTGCTATTTCTCTTTATGCTATTGCCATTGAATGTTCCACGTTTATCTGTTTCAAAAAGTATTCGTCATGAGATATTACCAGGAGCGTGCCCTTATATTCATTGATGGCAGCTGTTAAAATTTCTATATTTTGGATATCCAGGTTATTTGTAGGCTCGTCTAATACAATTATATCAGGAGCCTGGTTGCTTATAGTTAATGAGCAAAGCATCAACCGCATCTTCTCTCCGCCGCTTAGCGCACTACAGGGTTTATCCCAATATTCTTTGGTAAACAAAAACCGGTTTAAACGGATCTTTATATCATGTTCCTGTAATGCGCCAGAATTATACGCTTGTGCCTGTTCGTAAACACTGAGCTTATTATCAATTAATGAATAGTCCTGATCAATATAAATGGCTTTGACACCTGCCCTGTCAATGGTTCCTGCCCGGGGCTGAAGTTCACCCAGGATCATTTTTATTAAAGTTGTTTTGCCGGATCCATTTGCCCCTTTAATAGCAATACGTTCGCCGCTCGTTATCTGAAAACTCAAATCCTGCTTCCAAAGCAATTGGTCATCGTATCCAAAATTGACATCTTTCGCAGTGATCAATATTTTACCCCTATGAAGTACCGAGTTATCAAAACCCATCTTCATCTTATCCATATCCGGTAATGTTGCGCGCAATTCACTCAGCCCTTGCGAAATAGCGCCTACCTTTTCGGCATGAACGCCCTTTACGCGCGAAGTGCTTTTCTCGGCATTGTTTCTAAGTGTGTTCATAAAAATGGTGGGCACACCTGCCTTTTCCTGTTTCTTCTTGCCACGGGCATCCAGTTTTTGCTGTCGTTCTAACGACTCGCGTTCAATTTCTTTTGCCTTACGCAGGGCTTTTTCTTTACTCTTCAGATCCTGATCCAAGGCATTACTTTCAATCGTTTTCTGTTCGGCGTAGAAATCGTAATTACCGCCGTACACGGTTATCCCCTTTGGACCGAGTTCATAAACGGCATTAAGGAGATTTAATAAAGCTCTGTCATGACTTACCACCACCAAAGTATTGGTAGTGGCCTTTATGTAATCATACAGCATGCTCCTGCCAAGCGTATCTAAATGGTTGCTTGGTTCATCCAATAAAACTATTTCGGGGCGATGAATGATAATCCCGGCGAGAAAAACTTTTGTTTTTTGTCCGCCGCTAAGGGTTGCCATTTTTTGAGAGAGGTCAAATTCATCAAGTTTCCAATGCGTGAGGGCCTCTTTGCAACGTTCTTCAATTGCCCAGTCATCGTCGAGCACGGTCATGTTGCGGTCGGTTACATTGCCTTCAAGAATTTCATTTAACGCCATCAGCTTATCCTCAACCCCCAAGGCTTTGGCAATACTATGATCATTAAACTGGCCAAAAATCTGCGGCACGCAATAAGGTTTCGAACCTGCTTTTACATGTCCGATTGAAGGGTATAAGTTTCCGGATAATAGTTTTAGTAGCGTGGATTTCCCTGCCCCGTTATTACCTATTAGTGCAACTTTATCGTGTTTGTTTATGACGAGATTTATATCAGCAAACAATAAATCTCTGTTGGGGTGTACGTAAGTAACACCTTGTAGAATAAGCATAATTTCTTCCTTTAAAGAGTGAATAATTACAGTAGCCTACCAGGTAGGTTTCCGTTTATTTTTCCTGAAAGAAATTATTATTACATATAGTGTTTTTTAGATTACGTGGGCAATGTTAAAAAAAAATGCTGTAATATCAAAGATACCCATGATCTTCAAGCAATGCTTTTCAATCTTTTGGGTATCCTTGGGCATTTAAAACCTGTTAATTGAACGTACATAGCATTTAATCCAATTTATTAAGCGCCCGTATTTTCGATCTATACGCGGCCGGCAATAAAGCATCCCTCAAAAAATGGTTAATTTTTAAGGTGCCTGATGATTTATAACCGGATAGAACACAACTAAAACCATTGGTGCTTTTGAGGTGAAGCAGATCTTTTACCACTGGCGGCACAACAAGTGCCTGCACATTTTTCATCAGCCAGTATCTGAAGTAGCCCAAGTGTTTAAGGTACTGTTTGAAAAGATCGTGGGTTAACGCTCCAAACTCCAAATTTTGCTGTAGATGCCCCAACCGCCTCGTTATCCAGCCTTCGTAATCTGCAGGCAGATCTTTAAGGCCCATACGCATCCCTACCTTGTAAAATACATTATACACTTCTGTTTTTTCTTCGACGGTTAATTTTCGTTTAAGCAGCTCGTAAGACCTGATGGAATAATCTATCAGCATAAATAAAACATCGCGGTAAGCCCAATCGGGGATCTGGCTTCCCCGTGAAGTTTCTACCTGTTTGTGGATAGCGGTTATCTGGTCAATAGCTGCGTTGGCATTATCATAAGTAGCAAACAGGATCTTGTGTGCGTACGTCACGGTCGAAAACAGTCTATCCAGTGGGTCTGCAGGCAGTTTGCCGGTAAAGTAAAGCCAGTCTACCGCCTTATTAAGCGCGAATTCGGCAGCGGCCCCTGCGAAAATAAAAAGCACGGTATCGGCCTCGCCCCAAATCTTACGCACTATAGAATGTTCATCAACAAAATATTTCATATACATCTCACCAACCTCTCCGTTAACCAAACAAACAATATCCCTAAGGTGTACATTAGCATATCAGCCCATGCAAAGCTTGTGCCCAGTAGCATACGCGCCGTAAACGAACCCTGCAGGCCAAGTATGTTAATTAAATGAAGCCACTGGCACCATTCTATTAAGTATGCGAATAAAAGCACGCCTAACGCGGTATAATTCATATCACATTGTATAACGCTTTTTATAAGGCAGTATATCAATATCACTACTAAAAAATCGCCTCCAAAAGGGCGGATGTAATCGTCGTGCATGTAAAGCCCGATGATTGTCTCCACCATTAGTAATAGCATCGCCAGCGAAAAATAGATCCTGTTAAACTTGAATATTGACTTTTTCATAAAGTACTTTGAATTGCAAAGTAAGTATAAAAGAATCATCAAAGCAAATTATTTAACACCTTCGGATGACTGAGTGCATAAACCCATAGAAAAACTTCGTGTTATTGGAATAAATGCCCGCTACCGTGGAAATGTGCTAATCCTTCCGTGTTTTGTATAAACCTGCGTGGGGTTGTGCCGATACCTTTGTTATAAATATTTAACAAAGAAAACATGTCAAAAATAATTTTAATAACCGGCGCCTCACGCGGCTTTGGTAAGATCTGGGCTAAAGCACTTTTAGAACGTGGCGATAAAGTTGCGGCAACCGCCAGAAACACAGAAGATTTAAATGACCTGGTGCAGGCTTATGGTGATGCCGTTTTGCCCATTCAATTGGATGTGAATAACCGCGATGCCTGCTTTGCAGTAGTAAATAAAGTAAAACAGCACTTCGACCGCATTGATGTATTAATTAACAATGCTGGTTTTGGCTTATTTGGCGCTATTGAAGAAACAAGTGAAGCACAGGCCCGCGCACAAATGGAAACTAACTTTTTTGGTTTGCTTTGGGTAACCCAAGCTATTGTACCTATTATGCGCGAACAAAAGGGCGGGCACATTATCCAGGTATCAAGCTTTTTGGGATTGGTAAGTTTGCCGGTCTTGGGCTTATATAATGCATCGAAATATGCGGTTAACGGTTTAAGTGAAACACTTGCTACCGAAGTAAAAAGCTTTGGTATTAACGTAAGTTTGATTGAGCCGAATGGTTTCTCTACAGACTGGGCTGGTGCATCCGCTTTCCAGACAGAAGCTAACGAAGTGTATGCCCCTGTTAAAAAAGCATTTTTTGATGCCGCGACCCCGGATAGCTGGGGTAAACCAGAAAGTACTGCCAAAGCGGTACTGGCGTTAATAGACAGCGAAAACCCTCCGTTGCATTTTTTATTGGGCAAGGTAGCCTATCCGTGGGTTAAACAGGTTTATGCAGAGCGCCTGGCAGAGTTTGAAGAATGGAAAGAGGTATCTGCAGACGCCCACGGTCATTAATAAATCATTTAAAACCTTAAACCACAATTTGCACATACGTATTGCGTAAATTGTGGTTTATTAATTACCCGTGAAGATGAAGCATTATAAAAGTTTGATTGAGTTGCATAAAGATAATGGCTTTCCGCCACCGGAGCATCCGCAATTCAGTATTTACCAGTGTAACCATGCCTGCTCTATTGGCGACCGGGAATTTACCAGCGACTTTTATATGATCGGCTTTAAAAAATTAATTTCGGGCGTTATTCTCTACGGCCGTACTAAATACGATCATCAATGCGGATCAATGATGTTCTTTAAACCACGACAGATCATCGAAATGAAAAACCTTGAAATGGACGAAGATGGATTCCTGATCTTTATTCACGAGGATTATTTAAGCGGGCATACCTTACATAACGATATTAAAAAGTACCATTATTTCGATTACGAAACTAACGAAGCCTTGCACTTATCTCCCGGTGAAGAAAAAACGATCTGGGAATTGTATCACAAAATTGAAACAGAGTATCGCAATAACCAGGATGAATACAGTCGCGAGCTTATTTTAGCCAATGTGGATACGATGCTGAAATACAGCCAGCGTTTTTACAAAAGACAGTTTCTTAACCGCACAGAGATCTCTGGTAAAACGGTTACTAAATTTAATGATGAGATAAACCGGTACGTTGCAAATGGAATGTTAGACATTAAAGGATTGCCCTCCGTTCATGATATTGCCGAGCGCCTGAATATTTCTGCAGGATATTTAAGTGATGTATTGAAGCAGGAAAGCGGAAAAACAGCGCTGGAACATATTCATATCTATTTGATATCTGAAGCCAAAAATAAGCTGATAGGCGAAGATAAGTCCGTTTCCGAGATCGCTTATGCTTTGGGGTTCGAAAATCTTTCTTATTTCTCCCGGCTATTTAAAAAAGAGGTCGGCATCAGCCCTAACCTCTTTAAAAAACAGCTGCTTAATTAAAATAAAAAGCCCCGAACAGGAATACTTTGTGCTCAAATCTCAAAAATGTGGCACATAGTTAAGTAAACCAGCGAACGACAGCTTTTTGGAGTTCGCTGCGATCCGGGTCACTGTCAGCAGCCCACGCGATAATCCCGTCAGGGCGTATCAGTACAGCGCTCAAGCCCAATTGTTCCTTTGCACTGCTCGAAATATACTTGATCTGGCCGCCATATTTATTCAACAAAGTTTTAAGTGAAGTATTTCTATCAAAATCAAGCAGTATCCCCTGGCCATCGTGCATTAAATCGCCAATTGTTGTACCATCTTCAAACTCAAAATCGGGAACGCTGCGGCCTGCTAAAAAATGGTCTCCACCGAGATTGTAATGGATATTAATGCCCCACACCTTTCCTGCAAAATAAGTAGCGCCATCGCTCGTGTTCATCAGGTCGCGGACAATAGCATACAGCGCGCGGGCTTCCGGTTCTGGTTTCATGATCGCAACCTGGGCGCGTGACCAATCCAGTACCTGTGCACCAATTGGGTGCCGCTCGGCGCAATAACTGTCTAACAAGTCTTCCGGAGCTTTTTTCTGGATGGTCGCGGCGAGTTTCCAGCCAAGGTTCATGGCATCGCCAAGACCAAGGTTAAGTCCCTGGCCGCCCAATGGCGAGTGAATGTGGGCAGCATCGCCAGCTAAAAGTACCCGGCCGTTACGATAGGTTGTGGCCTGCCGTGCCCGGTCAGTCCAGGTGGTTGCAATATGCAGCGCACTGATCGTAACATCGGTGTTTGAGATGCGGCGTAACACCTCCTGTACATGCTCCAGTGTGATCGGCTTTTTTGAATGATGAAATACCCCGCCATCAAAATCCTGTAGTAATACGTAACCCGGTCGGGATTGCATATACATACCTCTTGATGTCACATTTCGGCCCGGACTAAGCTTCTCCGGATCGGTTAGATCAAGCAATGTGGAGTAACCCGTAAATTCTGGCTCGGTACCGGCAAACTCAAAACCGCCCGCTTTACGAACAACGCTCCGGCTTCCATCGCAACCCACCAGCCATTTACTCTTGAAAAATTGGTTCCCAGCCTGTACAGTTACCTCACCTACGGTTTGATGAAAACCGTTAATGGCATGTCCGCGTCTGATCTCCACGCCCAGAACTTCAGCGCGATTGGCCAGCACCGTTTCAAGCTCCGCCATTTCAGATATTAAACTGGTTTCAGTTGAGCTTGGCAGGCGGTACTTCCATTGTGAAGTGTCAATATCGCCCTCATGAAATGGAATTCCTGCGAAATGTCCAACCTGGCGGCGCACGCCCTGGCCGGCATTTTGGTGCGGGTTTTTAAGGCGTTTATGCACTTCCAGTTTTTTTAGTAACCCACGACGATATAGCGCCTCAATAGTTGGCGCCGAGAGCCCCCGCACCCCGAAAGGAAGTTGCTTTAATGGCGAATGTGGATCCTCTGCCTTTTCCAGTATCAGGACTGAACATTTTGCCAGGGCCAGTTCGCAGGCAAGAAACAGGCCTACAGGCCCGGCGCCGGAGATAATGACATCGTAAATTGAATGATCTTGTATGGATGTATTGCTTTTAAGTGTAGCTTTCATATAGAATGATTGAAAGCACAAAATTCCGAAATGCCCGTTCCTTAGGATTGTATAAACGCGACAAAATCACTGCTTAAAATTGGTTTATCTTTCTTTGCTTTTCGCGCGAATGCAGCTGGCGTAGTGCCGCTGTAGCGTTTAAATTCCCTGCTTAAGTGGGATTGATCCGCATAGCCTAACTCATGCGCCAAAGCGGCAAGGTGGGCATCCGGGTAATGCCATAATCGGTTCCGCACCTGCTCAAAACGTATTAAAGCAGAGACATCTTTTACCGTATAGCCGGAAGATTGTTTGAAGTTTCTTTCCAGTGTACGCACCGTGGCATGGGCCGCCGCTGCTACCCGGCTTACCGGCATCGTGCCATTTGCTTGCCTCATGGCAGCTCCCGCTTTAAATAGCATATTGCTGGTGGCAATCCCCAACCTTTCGGTCAGGAAGTACTGTTTTGCCTGGGCCAGCGCTTCATCTACCCTGCCGGCACGAATACACTTATCCAATGTGGATTGAAGTTGGGCGATAGGATGCTCAAATATGCGAACCTCATCTTTACCGGATGGCAATCCGAGCAAATCGAACACAGTCCAGGGAAAACATCTGATACCAATGATCTCTAACCTATTTTTTGTGTAAAAAACAACGGGCTGATTGAGCAGCCCAATCATAAACGGTGATGGCAATGGCAGCAAGCCCCCATTACCAGAAATGCTAAGGGTGCCTCCGAAATAAAAAATAATTTCGGCATAGCCATCTGGTTGTACCTCAAAGCTTGGCTGTAACGTGCCGGCGTCTCTTATGTTATGCCAAAAGCACTTTATGGTATCCCGTAGCTCTTCAGGAGGTTCAAATTCCTGGTGCTGCATTTTTGGTGGATGGATAGCTTTTGGTACACTCATGTTATTGCCGGTAAAATTTAAAGCTACAAAAAAGCCCGCGCTCCTGAATCCCAAATCGCATGTTACTACCGCAGCAAACCGCTATTCACTTCGCAAACTCTTCACCGGGTTTGCTATTGCCGCCTTTATTGCCTGGAAACTTATGGTTACAAGTGCAATAATTATTGCCACAATCCCGCCCACGGCAAATAACCACCAACTGATGTTGATGCGATAAGCATAAGCTTGCAACCATTGGTGCATATAATACCATGCAATGGGTGTAGCAATAGCAAAGGCAATTGCAATAAGTATTATAAATTCTTTCGAAAACAAGTAAACGATATTGCCTGCAGTGGCTCCCAGTACTTTACGGATACCAACTTCTTTTATTCGCTGTACTGCCATAAATGAGGCTAAACCATACAACCCAAGGCAGCTAAGGAATATCGCGATAGCTGCAAATATTTTATACAAAGCTGCTAACTGATTTTCCTGCTTGTAAAAGTTTGCGATTTTATCGTCGAGAAACCTGTATTCATAAACATAATCGGGGAATGTTTGCTCCCAAATTTTCTTAACGAACTGCATAGTGGAAGCAATATTTGTGGTCGCAAGTTTTATGGAAGCCTGACGGTACATGGTGCTGTTTGTGGCAATAAGTAATGGTGCCAGATTATTCCGCAAAGATCTGTCATTAAAATCTTTCACAACACCAACAACGGGGCATTTTATCAAACCATCCATCATGCTTATTTCTTTGTTCAATATATCTTCCGGCTTTTTAAGCCCTAAACTTTTCACGAATGATTCATTCACCAAAAACTCTCTTGTCCAACCGGAAGCTTGCAAATTTCTTCCGGCTACCAGTTTCAATTTATAAGTCGGCACATAGTCATTGTCGGCAAACTTGGTGATCGCCTGGAAATCCGCATTCTTTATCGCATTATCAAATTTAAATGTGGTAAACATATTATCATTATCTTCTATCGGTGAGTTAGAATTGAAGCTCACTGCTCGCACACCGTTTAATAATAACTGCTGCTTTAAGTAATCCGTCAGCTTTGCGCCGGTGCTGTCTGGGCGGTAGGCAACATTTACAATCGCATCTTTATCAAACCCCAGCGGTCGATTCATAAAATAATTCATCTGTTGTATAATGATGAGTGTTCCGATAATGAGCGCCTGCGCAATAATAAATTGAAACACTACCAACCCCCTCCTCAATGAAAATCCGTTGGTCGTATTTACCGTTATCTTACTTTTTAAAGCGTTAACAGGATTAAAACGTGATAAAATAAGAGCAGGATAAAACCCAGCGAGTGCGGATACCACAATTGTTACCGCCAAAAGAAATACAATAATTGCCGGGTTGCTAAATAGGTTGAATGAAAGCGAAAGTTCTAACAGCTTATTTACATAAGGCAATGCAAATATTGTTATAACTGTTGCAAGCAGTACCGCACCTGTAACTATTAAAATTGTTTCAAGGATGAATTGGATCTGTAATTGAGACTTACTGCTTCCCAAAACTTTTCTTACGCCAACCTCTTTTGCACGATTAACGGCCTGCGCCGTGGATAAATTGACGAAATTTACACAGCCAATTAACAGGATGAATGCTGAGATCAGCCACAATACATTGAGCAGTTCACGACTAATTGTTTTGTTGCTGTAATTACCTGTTTGTGTGTCATAATGCACCTCGGTTATAGGTTGTATAATGTGGCTATCCTTATTGCCGGCTGGTGCCACCTTTCGTGTGTATGCTCTTAGTTGCTGATTAAAATGGTCGGCAGAAACATTTGGCGGCAACAAAACATAACAACCAAAATCAGGAGCTGTTCCATTCAAACCAGGCTGCTGAAATCCGTATTGTTTATCTCCTGTAAAATCTGTTCCATAGGCCACCACCAATTTTAGCTGAAAATCTGTATTTGCAGGTATGGTTGCGAGAATGCCTGAAACCTTCAGCGCCCTTGGCGGGAATTGAAATAACCCCGCACCGATACTATAATATCCTGTTATATTGATGGTTTTACCCATTGCTGTTTTCCAGTCTCCGAAATATTTTTCAGCGATCTCTTTTGTGAGCAATACATTGTCAGGATCTTTTAATGAAGCATACGAACCTTCCAGTAGCGGGAAATTAAACATTTTGAAGAATGAAGGCGACGTATAAAATACACCGCTCTGCTCTTTAAAATTTTTTATAGGGTTTCCGTTATCATCAAGTACTTGCAGCTCGTCATTGTGGCTCGCATATACTGGGGCTATTTGTTCTATTTCAGGAAAGGCTGTTTTCAATCCTACGGGCATTGGAAAGGGAACATTTTTCGCATAAGAAATCTCTCCGGACTCTGCATGATGATATTCGGTTAACACACGATAGATGCGATCTTTTCTGGAGTGAAAATTCTCAAAGCTTGTTTGAAATTGTATAATGATAAATATCACCATACAAACGGCAATACCAACAGCCAGGCCGGTAACATTAATAGCGGCATAGCTCTTATTACGCGTCAGGTTTCGCCAGGCGATCTTAAAATAATTTTTAACCATAAAGTTGCGGTTTAATTTCTGATGAGACCACTTAAGGGTGGCTTCCTGAAACGAAATTACCGTCGCAAACCGGGGGTTACGCCCCAAATTATAAGATGGGCGCTCTTTTTTCAGTTCGTTCTTATATTCCACCGGGCTTTTCCCGGTTATTTGTTTAAAAGTTCGGTTAAAGGTGGTTTTAGAATTGAACCCCGATTCAAATGCAATGCCCAGCAGAGTGATGTGGTCATAAGCAGGATTCTGCATTTTCTGAACTACATCCGCAACCCGATACTCACCAATGAAATCATTGAAGCTTTTTTTAAGCACAGTATTGATGATCCGGGATAATTCATGAGGACCCAACTCAAGCTTTTCGGCAAGTGAGCTTAAGCTTAGTTCCGGGTCCTGATAATATAAACCTGCTTTCACGGTTTTTTTCAGCCATATACCCCGTTCCTTCATTTCTGCAGGGAGGGGCGGCTTTAAAAATGAAGGGAATTCGACCAACACGCCGGTCTCCTGTTTTAAAAAGGCCACAACCGCCATCCAGATGGCCATTACGGCGAAAAGGAGGTATAAAGGATAATAAGCACGAACACCTAATTGGTTATGATAATAAAAATAATCTACAGCTGTAAAAGGTATCCACAACAGCCATAACAAGCCTAAACCCATAATTAATTTATGCAGCCAGCGCAACTCGTGCCGGTACCGGTCGCCCCCGTTAAATTTTTGCTGTTGGTAAAAGCGTTCTACCTGCCTGTGAGATAGGTAAAGGTAAATTAGGACCGAAACAAACGCCAGCAATTGCAATACCGGGTTTAGCTGATGAAAGATTGGTGTGTTATAAGTAACTGCACCGGTTTTTACGCTCTCCCTAACTTCTAATGCCCGGGCACCCAATTCCAGCAGCAGCGGACTAAAATGCAGCAGATCCTTAGACCGGAATTTATACTCCGGCCGGGTTATTTTAAGTACATAAAAGAAAATGAGTGGGCCAAGCGCCAGCGAAAATTGCAGTGGCAGCCAGCTCCATCGGGGAAAGTATATGCCCAGCCGGATGTCAATGCATAAAACCCAGGTCATCCAAAAAATGACGGTGCAGATAGCCAGGGCAAGAAACCGATTGGCAAGCCGGTTGGTTTTTGGGGTGAACCATAACAGCAAGGCAAAAGTCAGCCCAATAAATATCATCCCCAGGAAGGCCAGGTCATACAGGTCGATATGAAATGTATATGGATTCAAGTAATTTAGATAGCCTAACGCTGTTTCAAATTTACAATATATTGGTTGAAATATATATCATCAGATCGCCCGGGCTTTGTTGGCATTGCATGATAAAAAAGAAAAGCCCCCAACTCTCGCTGAAGGCTTCGTAGCAGGTAGGATAACGTTCGCACTCCGCTCATATCAGGACTTCAGCGGCCCAACGTGTCTATAAGTGTTGAGGAGCAAACCCGTGGCCGTGGCCTTCGAGTCAACAAAAGCAAGCTCCCGGGCGTCAATACTGTCCGACAATAAGCGTTTACCCCGGCCAAGTAAAACCGGATAAGTGATGAGCACAACCTCGTCAGCCAGCCCCTGGTCAAGCAACAGAGACGTTAGCGTCGAACTTCCCACCACGATCAGGTCGGGGCCATCTGTTGACTTCAGCTCGCGGATCGCCTCAATAACGTCCCCGCTCAAACCCTTTACCGGACCCCATTCCAAACTGTCGGGCTTGTGGGTTACAATGTACTTTGTTGCAGCGTTTATTGCATTTGCCATTGGGAAATCTCCGGCATTAGGCCAAAAACCACTAAATATATCGTAGGTGTGGCGGCCAAGCAGCAGGTCGAAGTTTGGCCCGTATGCCTCAAAGAGCATTGCCGCCCCGGCAGGGCTTCTATAGGGCATTGTCCATGCGCCATAAGTGTAGTCTCCGTCGTGTTCTATCACGCCATCCAGCGAGATATGTTCAAAAATTCTGATCTTTCTCATTTGTTTATAATTAGTTTATCTATTGAATACCCCGTACGATTTTGTTATTGTAAAAACCCATTCAAAAATTCTGATATAGTTTTCGTTTGCTGCATTAAGCTCACATGCCCTTGTGCCGGAACAATGGCTAAATGTGATTTTGGCATCGGCCCTAAATCAGCAGATACGCCACCTCCCAGTAATTGGTACGTTTTCATCAACTCCACTTTGTCCAGGCCATCATTATCGCCTGATATAAGCAATACCGGCGAAGTAATTTTCGCGATATTGGCGTCACCCACGTTAAAGGGCACCCCGGCAAAAACAATCATTTGTTCAATAAACTTTGTCCAATTTGTTTTGTCGGGTGCTACTGCATCATATGCCGCTTTTATAGGAGTATTGTTAAAAAATTCGGGCTTAAAACCTTTAAACCCATTATTTATAGCGGGCAGCCAGCCATCGGTTTTATAGGTAGAAGAAATGATCACTAATTTTCTAACCCGTTTAGGGCTTTTTACTGCCAACTGGTAAGCTATGGAACCACCCATACTGTATCCTGCAACATCAGCACTATCAATTTTTAAAAAATTCATTACCCCTTCCACATCACTTGCCAGCGTAGCAATATCTAATTTCCTGTCCGAATACGGGGTGTGCCCATGTCCCTGCAATTCAAGAGCAATTACCTTTCTTGTTTTTGACAACTCGGGTATTAATTGTCCCCAATTCATTTCAATGGTATAAAATGCACCATGTAGTAAAACAAGGGGCTTACCCTCGCCATATACCTCGTAATAAACTTTAGTGCCGTTAACAGGTGCATAGCCACTGGCTGCTGGCTTAAGCTGCTGGCCATTAGATTGAAACACTGTAAAAAATAGAATAGCGATCAATAGTACCGGTTTGAGGGTATTAAATGCTTTAATTGCTCTTTTCATAATGCGTTATTTAAATTGTTTTGATTTTATTTTATTGACAATACAAAGAACGAATGAATATAAAGATTATATGCTGTGTAAAAACGACATTTTGGGGGTGGATTACGACACATAAATTGACGAGGAGTTATAAGGCATAAAAAAGGGGAAAACAAGTATATATGCTGATTACCTAAAATTTCTTCCCTTATAAAAGACCTCTTCCTGTGTACCTGCTTGTTGTTCGCCTTTGTTACCTCCATGATGTGGCTTTGTAGTTTCATCTGCTCGTGCCAATGTTAAAAGCGGCAGGTTGTCTTCATTTATTTGTGTTAATCCACGTAGCAGGCTATTGAGGTTAAAACATTTATTAGCCACCACATGGATTACTTCACCTTCGATCTGTAATTTGCCCTGCACCATAAATAAACGGGACTGGATGATCTCTTTACGATAGTAATCAAACAAGTTCTGCCAAACTACAATATTGGCTGCGCCCGTCTCATCTTCAAGGGTCATAAACAATACGCCTTTAGCCGTGCCCGGGCGTTGTCGAACGGTTATTAAACCTGTTACTCTTACAGGGTCGCCGTCTTGCATTTTTTTCAAGTCAGCAATTTTAGTATTGTGCAGCAAAGCCAGCTTTTCACGAACCAAAGCGACCGGATGATTTTTTAGCGACAACCCGGTTGATGAATAATCCTGTACCACATGTTCACCTTCGGTCATCAACGGTAACTGTATCTGCACCTCTTTAACACTTTCTGATGGCGTACTTTCAAAGAGAGCCATTGGCCTATCTCCTAAAGCTGATACTTCCCATAAAGCTTTACGGCGATCTAAACCTAATGAATGAAAAGCGTCTGCATCAGCCAGTGTCTCCAAAGCCGCTTCAGAAATACCTGCGCTGCATAATTGATTAATATGAGTGTATAAAGGTGTGCGCCCATCAATCAGTAATTGCATATCGTCTTCACGCAAGCTTTTGATTTGCCGGAAACCTAATCGTACGGTATAGTATTCCCCGTCTTTCTGTTCGAGTGTATTATCCCAAAAAGAATAGTTTACATCTACTGGTAAAACTTTAACCTGATGATCTATGGCATCGCGTACTATTTGTGCCGGTTGATAAAAACCCATGGGCTGGCTATTGAGCAATGCCGCGCAAAATACATCAGGATAGTAGTATTTTAGCCATGATGAAATGTATACCAATAAAGCGAATGATGCCGCATGGCTTTCCGGGAAACCATAGCCTTCAAAACCTTGTAACTGTTTAAATATCCGCCTGGCAAAATCCTCCTCATATCCCCGTTCCATCATGCCATCAACCAGCTTTTTTTCATACAAGCCTAATTTGCCATTAGCCTTAAAACTGGCCATACTCCGCCTTAATTCATCAGCCTCTGCGGGTGTAAATCCCCCGGCAACAATCGCTATTTCCATTGCTTGCTCCTGGAATAACGGCACACCCATTGTACGGCTTAATATCTCTTCCAACTCCGGTTTGGGGTATTCCGGGAGTTCTTCACCATTTCGTCTGCGCAAATAAGGATGCACCATGTCACCCTGAATTGGGCCGGGGCGAACAATGGCTACTTCAATCACCAGATCATAAAAGCATTGTGGTTTTAAGCGTGGCAGCATGGACATTTGCGCCCGGCTTTCTATTTGAAAAACGCCAATGGTATCTGCATGGCAAATCATTTCATATACTTTTTCATCATCCTGTGGTACGTTAGCTAAGGTTAATGTTTTATCATAATGCTGCTTTACCATATCAAACGCTTTACGGATCATGGTAAGCATCCCCAAGCCCAAAACATCCACTTTCAAAATTCCCAATGCTTCCAAATCATCCTTGTTCCACTCCAGTTGGGTTCGGTTTTCCATGCGGGCATTCATTACCGGGCAAAGATCTGATAGCTTATTATCAGTAATCACAAACCCGCCTGTATGTTGCCCCAATTGCCGCGGGAAACCCATTAGTTGCGTAGTTAAATGCAACACTTTATGAATTAGCGGATCATGCGGGTTTAGCCCTTGTTCGCGCAACCTTTTTTCATCAAAGCCTTCTTCACTAAAATCCCAAATGGTAGCACCTACACGTTTAATGGTATCTTCTGATAAACCCATTGCTTTACCAGCATCACGGATAGCTCCCCTGTGCCGTTCCTGTGTTACAGTAGCCACAATAGCGGCGTGTTCCCGGCCATAGTCCTCATAAATATACTGGATGATCTCCTCGCGCCGTTCATGTTCAAAATCCACATCAATATCCGGCCACTCTTCCCGCGCATCCGACATAAAGCGTGAAAACAATAGCCGTGATTTCATAGGGTCGACCGCTGTAATGGATAAACAATAACAAACGGTTGAGTTAGCTGCTGAACCACGCCCCTGATGCAGAATGCCTAACTCTTCGGCTTTTTGAGTATACTTGTATACCCGCAAAAAATAGGGTGCCAATTTACGCTTTTCAATAAAGGCCAACTCAAACACGATCTGGTTAGCTACCTTTTTTGGTATCTTCTCACCATAACGCTCATGTGCGCCAGCCCAGGTATATTTAGTAAGGCGTTCCTGCGGTGTAAGGCCATCAATTATCTTTTCTTCGGGCTCAATATATTTTAATGTATCTAACGAAAATTGACAGGCATCTGCAATCATCAGGGCGTTTTCAATAGCTTCAGGATATTGCCGGAACAGGCGATATATTTCATCTACCGGTTTGATAAACCGCTCTGCATTGGCATGCAGCTTAAAACCTGCCGTATGTATAGTACATTTTTCCCGGATACAGGTTAAAATATCCTGTAACTCGCGCCGGGCTAATTCATGATAATGCACATCACCTACAGCTACCATAGGCACGCCTAATTTTGACAAACGGGCTAATCGTTTGGCATCATCACCGCTATATGAGCGGGTTGCTGCTATATATAATGATAGGCCAAGTTCAGCATGATATTCCTTTACATTATTTTTAAACTCATCGTCATAATCAAACCTTGTGTTCAATTCATCAGGTGGAACGATGATAAATTTAATGCCTGCGTTGTGTGCATAAACATCAGCTTTATACAAATGGCACTCTCCTTTTTCGGCCCGTAAATTACCAACTGTTAATAAAGCCGAAAGCCTGCCGTAAGCATCCCGGTTAGTTGGGTACGCAAGCAAGCTTGGCCCGTCTAACAAATCAAGCCTACAAGCAGGAATAAATTTAAAGTTTAACTTTTTAGCTGCTATATGTGCACGAACAATACCGGCGAGGCTATTCCGGTCGGCTATGGCAATGGCATCATATCCGTAAGCAGCAGCTTGTTCAACCAATTCTTCAGGATGCGACCCGCCGCGCAAAAAACTAAAATTTGATGTGGTTTGTAATTCAGCGTATCTCATGGCTATGCAAAAAATCCGTGTAAGTACCATTGCGGTTCATTATCATAATGCCCCGACCTGAACAGCCAATAACGTTGTCCATCCGCATCCTCAACTGCGTAATAATCCCGGTGCAGGCCTTTGTCCTGCCACCACTCGCGCTCTATACGTTCGGGGCCATCTGCTTTCTCAACTACATGCCGCTTGCCTTTATAGGTAAAAACTTTTGGTGGATAATCCGGTAACAACGCCATTACTTCAACAGGTTCGGGGCGTTGCAATAAGCGTAACGGTCGTGGTCTGTCGGTTCGCCATCTGGTTGTCGGAACATCGGATAGAGATGAGGTTTGCTTAACTGAACGCTCGGGCCAGTAATGTTCTGAAGGTAAATAGCGATATATAGCTTTACCCCCAATTTTACCGGCTAACTTATCTAACAACTCTGCCAAAGCATTATCTTGTAAGCCGGGCTTACCAGCCCATAATTTTTCCTGTACAAGATCAATATCTTCTACCTTAGATGCTTCCAAAAGGAATAGCTCAATACCTAACGCAGGTTCTATTTTACTTATCTGTAACTCAAAAAGTTTAAACAAGTGCGAAACACTATGCGAGCCGCGATTAGTACTGATCTTTCCCTGCACCATTTTGCCATCAATACGATAACATTTAAGTATTGCTTTTCTAACTCCTTTACCTTCCGACTGCAACCGCGTACACAACCCTTCCAATAATTTTGAGATGGCTATCTCAATAGCTTTAACTGTTCTGACGGGTTCAAGGCAAGGCAATCGTTCAGTATAAGGTACTGGCGGAACGAGCGGAGTAAGGTGCTCGTCTTCAACCCCCAAAGCCTGCGCCAACCTTAATAAGAAGCCCTCACCAAATCGCCTTCGCAATACAGTCCGTGGCATTTGCATAAAGCTTTTGATGGTGACCAAACCCAATTTTTGTAGCTTTTGCAGTACATTACCTTCTAACCGCAAAGCTATAGGAGGCAAGTTAAGCAATGCATTTGCCTGTGTGCCGCTCGCAATAATAGGTGTTGTTTTTCCATAATGGCTGTTAGCCCAGGCAGCGCCTATGGTATCAGCTATGGCAGCCCTTGCATCATAACCTGATGACCTTAATTTATTAACTATCTCTTTTAAGTAGCCACGTTCACTACTCCATAAATGTGCACAACCGGATATATCCAAAATTAAACTATCAGGCAGATCAACAGCTACAATCGGCGTATATCTAATACACCATAAGCCTAATTGCCTTAATAATTTAGCTTCCTTACCCGGTAAGTGATCCACAACTTGCAAATTGGTGGTAATAGCTTTGGCATCAGCCGCTGTCATTCCCCGGTATACACCCCGGGCTTCTGCTATAGGGTTAGCAGCAGTAATTATAATACGGTTACGTTCGGTAGCAATAAAAGCAAAAGGCACATCCTTCATCTCCGGCTTGCGAAGCGTCAGCCAATCCGTCGCCAAATGACGAAACCATATTACCATGTAACGCTTTTGCATGGCTCATCCTACTTTTTGTATCTGATGTTCTAATAGTTTTTCCTCAATTGGTGTAAACCCACCATCCGACCATTCAACAACCCAATTCCCCGGCTTGCCATTACGTACACGTAACAGTTCAACCTGCCAGCGGGGAAAACCTAATCCCGGCAACCCATCTATTGGTTCACTTGCTAAAGGTTTGATCTGCCAACGTGCAGCACAAGCCGTTGAACCCATTTTATCAGACCTGTTACGAAGAATAAAACCAGTTACACCGCTTTGTTCTACCGCCAGTTGTAAACGTCTCGATTGTTTAAAATCAACCTCAGACAATTCACCTACAACAGCTATTAATCCGGTACATTTCAAGGCTTCTTCCATCACCCATAACACATCTTTATCTTTATTGAGATGTATAAAAATTATCCGGTCAGGCTCAACCTCAAATGATTTTAAGGCTATTGGATATATATTCCCGGATAAGCTGATCCATAAACATGCCCCGCCGTTCTGCATTAATACTGATAGCAGCCCGCTTATAAAACCACTTGAAGCAGTAGCCTGTTCCGTATTATCACAAACCATTTCATGTACTGCACGCATTGGAAATACCCCATTTGGAAAGTTTGCCTCAATAGTATTTAAACCGAATATTTTTCTTTCGCCAAGCGAAGGCGGCTTATAACCCTCCCATTGCAGAATATTTTTCTGCAAACGGTTAATCAACTCTCTTTTAGCATCGGGCATAACAAATAATTATCAATACAAATCTATGCTAATATTTTTAGCAATTCATATCAATAATTACAATTTATTTTTCACTTTTGTTTTGATGATGAATTAGAATCTTGTAAGAGTGAGTTGTCCTGAAATAAGTTGACAATAATTAAAGAATAAATATAGTCCTTGTCAGGTAATACTGGCAAGGATTTTTTGTTGGTGAATAGTGTTTGGTGTTAGATAGTTTAAAGCTGAGGCCT
>NZ_JANHOH010000013.1 GCF_024498135.1 Mucilaginibacter aquariorum | reverse complement strand
CAATCGCCGGCCACACTTATCTTTGAAAATGAAAACACCACAAAGTGTTTATAAACAAAAATCCCAGCTACTCTCGTAACTGGGACTATCGTAAAATCTGTCAACTTATTTCAGGACGATTCAGAGTTACATTTTCATCCCGGTGTCTTTTTTGGCACTATCTTTCTTAGTGCTGTCTTTCCACATCTTTTTGTCTTTCTTCATCTTCTTCATGTCTTTCTTCTTCTTAGTCGAATCTTGCTGTGTTTGCTGTACCGGTGTGGTAGCAAATGCATTTACACAACCAAATGAGATGGCGGCAATCGCGATCATACAGATAGTCTTTTTCATAACAAGTTAATTTAAGTTTTTTAGTTTCTTTCTATCTAACGCAAATTAACTGCCAATTATTCCACTATCTTTTAAATTAAATTACTGTGCCGCTTGGAATTACCGCTCTTTTCTTCACAATAACAATTCCATCGGTAACCGTATAGGTTGGGAAATCGCCATCAGGAAGCGGTTCGCCACAGTTTATTTTTACATCATCGCCTATATAAGTGTTTTTATCAATGATTGCATTTTTGATAGAACACCTATCGCCAATACCCATAATTGGCTCGTTATTGGCTTTTGCAATGGCTATATCTTCAAGCGTTTGGTAATTATCGCTACCCATTACATAGCAACTTTCAATTTCGCTGGCAACACCAATACGGGTACGGATACCAATAAGGGAATGAATAATGTGGGCGGCATTAATAATACATCCATCAGCAATAATAGAACGATCTATCAGTGTACCCGATATTTTGGTAGGCGGCAACATGCGCGCACGGGTATAGATCTGGTTTTTATTAAACAGGTTAAACATTGGTATGTCATCCGTTAAACCCAAATTGGCTTCAAAAAAAGATGAGATAGTACCAATATCTGTCCAATATCCTTCATATTGATAGCTTAATACTTTGTGGCCGGTGATGGCTTGCGGGATGATTTCCTTCCCAAAGTCAGGGTGATCGTTTCCTTCCAGCAGCTCAAATAACAGTTTGCGGTTAAACAAATATATACCCATTGATGCCAGGTAAACGCGACCTTCGGCTTTCATTTCATCACTTACATCAGATGCCCAACTTTCAAAATCCTTTTTGGGTTTTTCAATAAACGAGGTTATCATGCTATCCTCATCTGTTTTAAGGATACCAAAGCCAGGCACATCGTTAGCATGCACCGGTATGGTGGCTATAGAAATATCGGCACCGGTATCAATATGCTTTTGTATCATTTCCTCAAAATCCATTTGATACAACTGATCGCCCGATAGGATCAGCACATACTCAAACTCGTGTGTAGCCAGGTGGTGCAAGCTTTGCCTTACAGCATCTGCAGTACCCTGAAACCAACCACCGCTTGTAGGCGTTTGCTCAGCGGCCAAAATATCAACAAAGGCAGTGCTGAACGTACTAAAGTGATACGTGTTTTTAATGTGTTTATTAAGCGATGCCGAGTTGAATTGTGTTAACACAAATATGCGACTGATACCCGAATGCAAACAGTTGGAGATGGGTATATCCACCAAACGGTATTTACCAGCAATTGGCACTGCCGGTTTTGAACGGGTTAATGTAAGTGGTGCCAAACGGCTGCCCTGGCCACCTCCAAGTACAATGCTGATTACTTTTGATGTCATATCTTAGGAATTAAACTTTCATATAAATTCATATATTCTTTGGCCGACCTGTCCCACGAAAAATCAAGGGCCATCATGCGTTTGCGCAGTGTTTGTATTTTCCGGCTATCTTTATACAGCACAGCCGCCCGGGTAACCGATACGCAAATATCATCAACACTTACGTTGGCAAAGCGTATGCCATAACCGCCTTCCTCACCAAAATCAATCACGGTGTCTTTTAAACCGCCTGTGCTTCTTACCATAGGCATTGTACCATAACGCATGGCGTACATCTGGTTTAGCCCACAAGGCTCCACGCGCGATGGCATCAGCAGGAAATCGACCCCGGCATAAATAAGGTGCGCCAATGATTCGTCATAACCAATGAATACGTTGCAGTTTTGAGGGTGCAATTGTTTTAGCAGGCTTAAGGATAATTCTGTAGCACTATCCCCGGCACCGAGTATTAAAAAGTTAACATTATCGCCATGCTCTTTTATGCTTCTTTCGATAGCGGCAGGCAACACATCCGAACCTTTTTCGCTAACTAAACGGCCAATAAAGGCTATCAATGGTTTATCGACTGATAAGCCGAAGCGTTCGCATAATATCTCTTTATTTTTTTGTTTGCCTTTTGTAACCGTTGTGGGGTTAAAGTGCTCGGGTAGCATAGGGTCAGTTTCGGGGTTCCATACCTCGGTATCAATGCCGTTGATAATGCCCGTACCTTTATCCCGTTCTACATAGAACAGATATTCCAGCCCGTTAGAGCTTATGCTTAATTCCTGCAAATAACTTGGCGATACAGTGGTAAACCGCCAACAGCATTTCACCGCCGAAGCCAGCGGGTTAATTGCCCCGTTCCAGTCCAGCAGGCCTGTTTTATAAAAGTCGATTTCGGGCAGGTAGTTTAATTTTTCCCAACCAAAAGCGCCGTGGTACTGGCCGTTATGGATAGTAAATATGGTTGGGATATGCGCCAGCCTGCGGTATAATGCCGAGTGGTACATCATAAACGGCACCAGGCCCGAGTGATGGTCGTGGCAGTGGATCAGGTCGGGCGTTTGGCCGCTCCAGTTTATCCAATCCAAAAACGCTATCTGGAAGGCAATAAACTGTTCTTTTTCGTCCGGGTAGCTATAAACATTTTCCCTATCCAGCAGGCCCGGTATTTTTACCAGGTATAGCTCAAAGCCCAACGTATCGGTTTGTTCTTTTAAAATCTCAAAATAGATCCTGCGTGTGCCTAATAATGTAGTGCCCTGAAAAACAATATCAAACGCGTTCTCGTGTACAAACTTACGATTGTAATAAGGCATAACAACAGCGGCCTGCAACCCTGCCAAATTCTGATATTTGGGCAGCGCGCCAACCACATCGGCAAGGCCCCCAACTTTAGCAACAGGGTAACACTCGGCACTCAGGTGAAAAATTCTCATTCAGGATTATATAATGGTTTAAGGTACTAAACATTTCCCCAAATGAACAAACACATAATTGGAAAAATGTGTTTAAAAAAGTGATATTATTTAATTAAAAAAGCGCAATAATTACAATATCAGCATAAATGAGAATTAGGGAGTAGGGGTTTTTGTGAAATTGTTAATGATGTTTGGAGGTGGGCTTGGGCTAAAGCCCAATGCGCCCCTACTATTCCGTTGGCTGAAGCCAACGGCAATGACGGAAAGATGCTGGTGCATTCATTGCCGCCCCATTTATGGGACGGATGTAAAACATGCAAATCCGGCTTTAGCCAAAAAACCGTGCTTTAACTACAATTGTGAGCTTGTCCAATCATTAACGATCATGCATAACGCATAAGTTTTCGACAAGCTACCATGACAATTGTTATTAAATGGTGTGAGAAGTGTTCACGTTCACGGCCGTGAACACCATCGTTAACTCACAAATAACTGATAATAAGGGCTATTGAAAATAAGGTGCTGACAAAATAACGTCACCATTAAATCCAAACTCGGCGCAAGCACTATAATACAGGTCACCACTGAATGGCTCCTCAAAGATATATCATGGTACCTTCAAAGGCCACGGGATTTTATAACTCAGACTGACATACCTAATTATACTTAATGCGCTTCCAACCAGTTCAACCCTGTACCTATCTCTACCATTATAGGTACTTCGGTTTTAATGGCATTCTTCATTTTTTCCAGGATAATAGGTTTTACGATCTCTATCTCGTGGTTGGGCACATCAAAAACCAACTCATCATGTACCTGCATGGTCATGCGGGCATCAAGCTTAAGAGCTTTAAACTCTCGGTGAATGTTGATCATAGCAATCTTGATCATATCCGCCGCCGAGCCTTGTATTGGTGCGTTGATGGCATTTCGTTCGGCAAAACCGCGTACTGTTTGGTTGGCAGAGTTGATATCACGTAGATAACGGCGACGCCCCATAAGGGTGCATACGTAACCGTTCTCACGGGCAAAGTTCATCGTGTCGGCCATGTATTGTTTGATGCCCGGGTATTGGGCAAAGTAATTCTCTATGATCTCGGCAGCCTCTTTACGCGGGATGCCCAAATTTTGTGATAAACCAAATGCCGACTGCCCATAAATAATACCAAAGTTTACCGCTTTGGCATTACGGCGTTGTGTGGTATCTACCTCGTCAATACCTACACCATACACTTTAGCTGCGGTAGCTGTGTGAATATCGATATTATCGATAAAGGCCTGGCGCATGTTGGGGTCTTTACTTATCTCGGCGATTATGCGCAGCTCTATTTGCGAATAATCGGCAGATACAATGCTGTGGTTTTCATCGCGCGGGATAAATGCTTTCCTTACTTCTCGGCCCCGCTCGGTACGGATAGGGATGTTTTGCAGGTTTGGGTTATTAGAACTTAACCTGCCCGTAGCTGCTACTGCCTGGTTGTAACTGGTATGTATGCGGCCGGTTTTAGCGTTCACCATCGTAGGCAATGCATCCACATAAGTAGATTTTAGCTTTTGCAACTGGCGAAAATCCAGTATATCCCTCACAATATCACTTTTCGCGGCAAGGGATAACAGTACATCTTCACCGGTTTGGTACTGGCCTGTTTTGGTCTTTTTGGCTTTCGGGTCCAGCATTAATTTTTCGAACAATACCTCGCCCAGTTGTTTTGGCGATGCGATGTTGAACCGCACGCCTGCTTTTTCAAATACGGTTTTTTCCAGTACGGCAATATCCGTTTCCAGTAGTTTCGAGAACTCCTTTAATGTTTCGTGGTCAATACGTACACCTTCATGCTCGATATCGGCCAGCACATATATTAGCGGATTCTCAATATTATGTAACAGATTTTCGGCCTCTACTTCTTTTATCTTAGGCTCGAAAACAGTTTTTAGCTGCAGGGTAACATCAGCATCCTCGGCGGCGTAGTCTTTTATTTTTTCTATCTCTACATCACGCATATTGCCCTGGTTTTTGCCTTTAGGGCCAATAAGCTCGGTGATAGAAACGGGCTTGTATTGCAGGTAATTTTCTGACAGGATATCCATATTATGGCGGGTATCTGGGTCAATAACGTAATGAGCCATCATGGTATCAAACAAGTCGCCCTTCATTTCCACATCGTACCATTTCAGCATCAATATATCAAACTTCAGGTTCTGCCCTATTTTGCCAATATTGGGGTCTTCAAATACCGGTTTAAACTCGGCTACAATCTTTATAATTTCCTGCTCATCAACAGGTACTGGTACATACCAGGCCTGGTAATGCTTCACCGCGAATGATAGGCCTACCAGCTCGCATTGATTGGCGTCTGTACCGGTGGTTTCGGTATCAAAACAAAAGCTTTTTTGTTGCTTTAGGATATTGATTAGTTCGGCACGTTTCTCAAAAGTATCGGCCAAAATGTATTCGTGCTCAATGGTGTTAATATTCTTGATGTCTACCGGCGTTGGCGCTTCGTAAATATCCTGTACATCAACTTCGAGTGTTGTACGGCCATCGGCAACCGGGTTGCCAAACAGATCGGTTTGTACCGATACGGCGCGGGTTTCGGTGATGCTAAAATCATCGCCAAATACACGGCGGCCCAGTGTTCTAAATTCCAGTTCGGCAAATAGTGGCTCCAGCAGGTCTTTGCTTGGTGCGCACATTTCCAGTCCGGCCTCATCCAGTTCAACCGGCGAGTTTAGATTGATAGTTGCCAGTCGTTTCGACAACAAGCCCTGTTCAGCATATTGCTCTACGTTTTCGCGCAGCTTACCTTTTAGCTCGTGACTGTGTGCTATGATCTCTTCTACAGATCCGTATTGTTTAATTAATGTTTTGGCTGTTTTTTCGCCAACACCGGGGATGCCGGGGATGCCATCAACGGCATCGCCCCAAAGGCCAAGGATATCAATCACCTGTTCGGGGCGCTCAATTTCCCATTTCTCCAGCACTTCTTTTACACCCAATATCTCCATCCCGTTACCCATGCGGGCGGGCTTGTAAATGCGGATATTTTCTGATACCAGCTGCGCAAAATCCTTATCGGGTGTCATACAGTAAACCTGGTAACCTTTTTGTTCGGCTTTTTTGGCAAGTGTGCCAATGATATCATCGGCTTCGTAACCGTCAGATGTAATAAGCGGGATGTTAAAACCCAGTACTACTTTAAATATATAAGGCAAAGCTTTGCTCAAATCTTCGGGCATTGTCTCGCGATGCGCCTTGTATTTTTCATATTCGGTATGGCGTTCTGTTGGGGCATCGGTATCAAAAACCACGGCCATGTGTGTAGGTTTCTCTTTACGCAGAACCTCGAGCAGGGTATTTGTAAAACCCATAACAGCCGAAGTATTTAAGCCCGCCGAGGTAAAACGCGGGTTTTTGCTTAAAGCAAAATGTGCCCGGTATATCAGGGCCATACCATCCAATAGAAAAAGCTTCTTCATATTATTTTATGATCACACCGATTGGTGTATGATTTCAAAAATACGATTTATGTTAGTCTATCCGCATCAAATTTGTAATTCCTTACCCGGGAGGGCAGGGAGGGTTTGCCGCGCTTAATTAACCCCTACCTCCTCCTTCCCCAAGGAAGGAATCGCATAGGCAGCGCTTTTTATCATCTAAAACTACACTCCGGGATATGATCGTTAACCATGCCTGTTGCCTGCATGTGGGCATAGCAAATAGTGGTGCCGAAGAATTTAAAGCCGCGCTTTTTCATGTCCTTACTTATCGCGTCAGACTCCGGTGTGCTTACGTGTGGCCCGGTATAGGTGATGATGGGTTTATTATCGGGCATAAAGCTGTACAGGTAATTATTGAACGAGCCGAACTCCTTCTGCACTTCGATAAACAGTTTGGCATTGTTTATAGCCGCGTTTATTTTTAAGCGGTTACGGATAATGCCCTCGTCCTGTAGTAACCGTTCCTGATCCTTTTCGGTAAACTTAGCCACTTTCTCTACATCAAAATTGGCGAATGCCTTGCGGTAATTATCGCGCCTGCGCAAAATAGTTATCCAGCTTAAGCCGGCTTGTGCCGATTCAAGCGTTAAAAACTCGAACAGTACTTGGTCATCATGTGTTACCTTCCCCCATTCTTCATCGTGATATTTCATGTAAAGCGGGTCGGTACCACACCAGCCGCAGCGGGTTATTTGTTTTGTTGGCATAGGTAAATATATTAAACTTCTGTTATTCAGTTAATAGTAAAGACGGCGCTAAAACATACTGGTTTGCTTTCCGCCCTTTGGTGTAAACAAAGTGAGATCATACGGTGGCATTTCGCGGCCAGACAGGAAACGAACACAAGCCATGCGGTATAACTGATGTATTGATTGCGCAACATGCCCGTCGCCGCTCATGCGGCGGCCAAAATCGCTGTCGTTTAACTGCCCGTTGTGGCAAGCCTTGATCATGTTCAGCACTTTATCGGCACGCTCAGGGAAAGCCTTGTGTACCCAATCTGTAAAGATATCGGCAATGGAGCCATTGAGCCTAACAATGGTGAACCCTGCAGATAGCGCCCCCCTATCAGCCGCGGCTTTTATAATATCGGGGATCTCGCTACTATTTAAGCCGGGGATGATAGGCGCTACCATTACCCTGCAGGGTATGCCCTTCTCCGAAAGTTTCTGAATAACGGCCAACCGGCCCATACCCGTTACCGTACGTGGCTCCAGTTTTTGGCGAAGCGATTCATTTAAAGAGGTGATAGATATGTTTACATGCGCCAGGTTCATGCCGGCCATTTCGCTTAAAATATCTATATCGCGCAGCACCACATTATTTTTGGTGATAATGCTTACCGGGTTGCGGTATTTCAGAAAAACTTCTAAAAGCCCACGGGTAATTTTCAGTTTACGCTCAATAGGCTGATAGCAATCCGTATTGCCCGATAGCACAATAGGGACAGGCTCGTAACCTTTTTTGTTAAAATACTTTTCGAGCAGTTCGGGCGCGTTACGTTTCACTATGATCTTGCGCTCAAAATCAAGCCCGGCGCTAAAGCCATAATACTCGTGGCTGTTGCGCGCATAACAATATATACAACCATGCTCGCATCCCTGGTAGGGGTTAATAGAGAACATATGGCTTAGATCGGGGCTGTTAGATTCGCTTACTATCTTTTTGGGGTTCTCTTCAAAAAGCTGCGTATGCGTGTTTTCCAGCAATTGCTCATCTAAGCCTTCAATATGCTCTAATACATACTTATTTTTAAGGAACTTGTTGTGGGTGTTTACCTGTGCGCCGCGTCCCTTAAAAAACTCGGGGTTTTCTTCGTGTGACATAGAACAAATTTGCTAATTATTTTAGCAAATCACAACTCTATCATATTATTTTTTATGGCATAAAGCACAAGCCCTACGCGGCTTTTTATCTGCAATTTTTCGAAAAGCTGGTCGCGGTAGCCGTCAACAGTACGGGCGCTGATGCACATTTGATCGGCAATTTCTTTGTAGGTAAGTTCGGTACCGGCCAGTTTTAAAAACTCAATTTCGCGGCTATTCAGTTTAACCTGTTCATCATGTTTATTAAAATTTTGGACCAGGTGGCGAGTAACAAATTCGGGGTAGTAGATCTCGCCCTGTGTAACTTTTTTTAGTGCCTGTTCAAATTCATGTGGTTCGGCGTCTTTAAGCAGATAGCCTTTAACCCCTATCTTAACCATGGCAAGTACCTTCTCGGCATCTTCAAACATCGATAGGATAATGATATTTATTTCTGGATAGGCTTTACGTAACCATTGCGCTGTGCTTATGCCGTCCATAACGGGCATATTTATATCCAGCAAAATAATATCGGGTTTAAACTTGGGGGATATTTTACGCGTAAGCTCTTCACCGTTGCCTGCTTCAAAAAGAATTTTATAGCCGGTAAAACTGTGTATTAATGATACCATACCGCTTCTAAACAGGCGGTGGTCATCAACCAGGGCTATTGTGGTTTCCGTTGGCATTTATGTTTTGTGTAAGGGGGTCTATAGCAATTTTAATACAACAACCCTTGCCTGGCGCGCTGTCAATAACAGCAACGGCACCAATTAAGGCAGCCCTGTTCACCATGTTTCTTAAGCCCGAGCCACCATCTGGCAGCGCATTAACTAAGAAACCCACCCCGTTGTCACGAATGGTTAAATTAAACAAATGATCAAAATAATCCAAACTGATCTTTAACTGTTTTGCGCCCGAGTGTTTAAGGGCATTATTAAGCGCTTCCTGGAAAATGCGGAACAGTACCAGTTCGCGCTGTTCGCCCAGGTTATGGGCATCGCCGCCTATGGCCAATTCAATAGCAATGATGCCGCTTTTATTTATCCGCCCGGCCTCTATTTCAATAGTTTTTACAAGGCCAAGCTGAACGATATGCTCATAGCTAAGGCTTTTAGACAGATCGCGCAGGTCATTTATTACCTGTGCAACCAGGTTACGGCTTTCGCTTATCTTTTGTTCGGCTTGCTCGCGTGTGGCTTTCGCCGGTATGGCCAGGTTTAGTTTTACAAAAGATAACACCTGGGTAATGTTGTCGTGGATCTCGCGACTAATGTGATTGAGTGTTTGCTCCTGCATTTCAACCTGGGTTTTCAGCAACTCCTGCTGGAACCGCACTTGCAAATGCTCCTTATCTATCGCGTTCTGATTATGTTTTTTCTGATAAAAAAACAAAAAACTGATGATGAATATCCCTAATAATAAAAGCATAATTGTGCCTGCAATTATTAAAACTATTAGCTCTTCGTCCTTATGCATAAAAACGATATAGTTAAAAAGGAATATAAAATGGCATTCGCGATATTAGATAGCACCAGGTGTAAAACGTAATAGTCGTAATTTTTTTTGTACGCCATGTAAGCAAAGGACGAGTAAAATAAAAACTGCCCAAGGCAAAAAAACAACAGCCCCGTATTTAGCCAAAAACCCGGAAGCCGTAGAATCCTTAACTCTTTGTCTGTATAGTTCATCAGCTCATAAAAGTAAAGGCAGGTAATAGCTATAAGAACGGCAAATTGCAGCAAAATGGTAATGGTATCTAAGTTCCAAAAGCCTTGTATAAATGCCATATTTATACCAGAGAAAAGTATAGATATAACAATAAAACGTTTTATCCATACCTTAAATCTCTCTGTTTTAATTAAGCCGTGTATAAAAACACTGTAGAACAAGAAGAAAATAAACAGAGTAATATTAGTTATCCAAAGATTACTCTGTTTAATTATGAACCAGTTTTTTATTGACCCAAATTCATAGATCAGGATAAAAAACAAGTATGGTATAAAGTAAATGTACCTGGTATGCTTAAGTGCCTTATATTTTATAACCGATGTTATAAAAGCCAGCAGCTCGAAAAACAAATAGGCAGATAAAAGCATATTAAGAAACGCCACAGGTTAAATCCGGAGGGCAAAGTTTACCATTATCAAGGCCACCGCCGCTAATACCTGCAATCATTACTACATCGCCCTTTGTTAGTAGGTTAACATCTTTAGGTGCCAGCACTACCATTACCTTGCCCTCGTATTCTTTTGGCTGATTAGCATTATAAATAGCTTTATTGTGCAACCCAATATGAATTACAAAATCGTCTGAGCCTGGGTTTGCCGCAAAAAATTGATCAATGCGGCTTTTTTTGAATGTGATGGTACGGGTGTCATTCATTACTGGGTCCTTGCCATTAGTAGAATTCATTCTTCTCAGCTGCCCCACTTTTTCTTCTATCCAGGTTTGGTCAAAGTATTTCTTAGACAACCCCTTGATTTGATCAACTGTTACCTCGTCGCCATTAAGTTGTTTATCCGGCGAAAGTTCATCTGCAATTTTTGTAAGCATCGTTTTAAGATTAAGGTTTAAGTGATTTATATTTAGGATGTAAATTAAGTTTAAACTAAGATACTGGCAAGCAAAAAATTGCTACCCCTTATTTTTTACCTATTTCATTTGGTTTATTTTTTAAAATACGCAGTAGAAGTCTCTCCTTCATCATTTGTAGATATTATTAATTCGCTGCTGGTTAGCTTTTCTACAGTGGCAATATTGGGTTCGCCATCAACAATAAAGGTTATTTTATTCCCGGATAAACTCCATTTCGCGTTATCGCCGTCTATACTGTCATAGGCTGTGCCATTTTCATTTAGCTGAAAATACTCGCCGTTGCTAAAGGTTTCTGTATCGCCATCTTCTACAAACTTTACGTACAGCCACTTGCCAACAAGCTTGCTTTTTGATATTGAAGCGGGATCAGACCCATCGCCGTTTTTCTTGCTGCACCCGGTAAAGGCAAATAAACTGGTTATCAGTAATAAGGTAATAAATAGTAGCTTTTTCATAATTGTAACGGGAATCTTTAGTGGTTTTGTGAATGCTAAGGTATAGACACCGCATCTGTAAGAAGCCCGTGTTTTCACGGTATTTAATGGTTTAAAACACAGTAAAGTTTAGGTGTTATGGGCGTTGATACGCGTTGCTTACAAATAGAAATTTGTCTTTAAGCAATTGTTTAATTGCGGCCGGGAAAGCCGAAAACGGAACAGAGTAGGCAAATGAATGTATAAAATGAAAAACTTTAACCTTTCAAAATTTTTATTGATCCCGCTATTATGTGCCGGCCTTACCGCTAATGCACAGAATAACAGCCTGACCATTAATGACAAGCCTGCTAACACTACAAATGCATTGGTAGCCATGCCGTCCCACACAAGCACCTTTACAGGCGAGAAAAACATTGAACAGAAAAGCGCTCTTAAAAATGCCACGTTTGCAGATGGTTCGGCTTCAACATTCTCTATTGGATTAGAGCCGGAAGTACTGTTACCATTGGGCAATTTTAAAAATTCATCATCGGTAGGTGTAGGTATCAACTTAAAAGGTTTATATCATCTAAGTGATGCCGGGGCTGTAACCGGTACAGTAGGTTACAACTACTTTGTATCAAAAGAAGATGTCGGTTTTAAATACTCGGGTATCCCTATAAAAGTGGGTTACATGGCTAAGCTTGGCGATATGTTTTTTGTTGAGCCGCAAGTAGGTTTTTACAGCCTGCGTGCATCAGATGATGATGACAATTCTTCAACCAGTACCAATTTACTGTTAGCCGCTAAAGTTGGGCTTAATATCGGCGAAAAATCTCACCTGGGTATTGGCTACAACTACATAAAAGTAACCGGCGGTTCATACGCGTTTGCCGGTCTTAGCTATCTATTTACATTTTAATAAAATCTTATAATCAAACTTTACACACATTTTTATGAAAACTTTAAAAAGAAATTTATTCGTTAAAAGCCTGCTCCTTTTATTAGTGGTAGTATTTTTAGGCAGTTGCAAAAAGGATGGCGGTGACGATGGCGGCAATGAAGTTGGAAAAGGCTCATTTACCGTTAAGGGGACTACACATAGTGGCCCATGTGTATCTGTTGCTGCAACCAGCGGTGTAAGCGGCAATATAGATGTTGTTATAGCCGATGAAAGTGGCGCATCGTTTACGGTTTATAATATGCCAACCGGTGGTAGCGGCACAAGTAACGTTGTCGAATTCACTGATAGTAATGGCTTCTCTTCCGAGCTGTATGCATTGAGTGTTACCGGCAGTACGCTTTATTCTTCTACCGGCGGAACTATTACCAAAACGGGATCAAGCTCATACAAATTCTCTATAAATATGATCGACCTGAGCACCGATGAGCAAATTACTATAACCGGTTCGGGCAAATATTAATCTTAACCTTATCACACAATTTCATACGGCGCATGTTATTCCCACATGCGCCGTTTTTTTCAACGCTTACTATATAAACCCGTTTCACGCCTGGCCGACAGGTTCTCATCCCGCCCCGATAAAGCAAGAGTTAACAGGGCTTTAAACGCCCTTTATAAAAGCATTACTACCAAACCGGGTAAAAAAGGATTAGTAATACCATTTGATATTTATAAGGACAAATTTATCATCTTATCAGACCAGCATAAGGGTGCGAGAGATGGGTCGGATATATTTGCCCGGTCTGCCCGGAATTATTTGGCTGCTCTTGACCATTATCATAAAGAAAACTTTATTTACATTAATCTGGGAGATAGCGAAGAGCTTTGGGAAAACCTGTTTATAACCATGAAACGGCACAATAAATCTACTTTCGACGCAGAAAAACTGTTTATTGAACAGGATAGGTTTGTAAAAATATTTGGCAACCACGATCTGTATTGGGATAACGACCCGCTTGCCGCGGTTAGCTTGCTGCAAATATATGGGCGCGCTATTCGCATTTACGAGGGGGCTATATTACAAACTACGATAAACAATAAACCCCTGGAAATTTTTATGACCCACGGCCATCAGGGCGATCTGCAGAGCGATGGTAATTGGTTTAGCAAGTGGTTCGTATCTAACATGTGGGGCCCGTTGCAAGGTTACCTGCGTATAAACCCTAATACACCTGCTTATAATAACTTGTTAAAAACCGATCATAACCGCATTATGTATGAATGGAGCAGTCTGCGGAAAAACATGCTGCTTATAACCGGGCACACGCACCAGCCGGTGTTTAAATCGTTAACACAATTAGAGATACTTTATATTAACCTGGAAACGGCCAAAAAGGCGGGTGATATTATAAAAACGGCCAAACTGGAAAGGAAAATAACCCGCCTGCACCTGCAGGGAAATACTCAGCCCGATTTTAACGGCTACCTGGATACCTATTTCAATACCGGCTGCTGTTGCTTTAATGATGGCGATATCACCGGCATAGAAATAGCCGATGGCTGCATCCGTTTGATAAAATGGACCTATCAAAGAAAGGTGGGTGAGCGAATGGTGTTGGAAGAAAGTAAATTGGAGGATTTGAATATTTTAGGAGGAGCGGGGGTAGACGGTGTGTAGAGCGCACTTCAATCCGGACACAACGCACCTATTACCCATCCAATAAAAACACAAATAACTCTTTAGGCCCATGGGCGCCTAAAACAAGCGTTTTTTCAATGTCGGCAGTACGGCTTGGGCCGGTAACATGGCTTATCATTGATGGCATACTGCTGCCATATTTTTCTTTTAGCAGTTTAAACCCATCCTTCAGGTCAAGCACCAGTTGCGAAGCATAGGCCAGCACAATATGCACCGGCGGATAAATGCTTAAACGCCTGCCCGCGGCATTGGCGTTAGAGAGTAAAATAGTGCCGTTACGGGCTATCAACGCCTCGCAAAGGGTGAACCCTACTTCGGCTTGTTCAAAATCTTTATCGGTTTCAAAAAAGGGGTATTCGTAAGTTTTAAGCATTTGCTGCAGGGCGGGCTCCCAACAGTATATTTTATGCCACTTGCGCTCCTCGGCCAACTCCAATAAGTTCTCTATAAACTGCACCTCATCCTCACAAAAAACAAACTGGCCGCTTACCCCGGTAAATTGCTCGGCAAAAAGCACTTCCAGCATCTCTTCGTTTGCCGGATACATGGGCAAGTCTTCCAGGTTTGGATAGGGATTGTCGCGTTTCTCTAAAAGGGCTTTACGCACTTTTTTCAATAGCTTTTCTTTTGATGTAGTAATATCCCTCATGGTTAGCCCAAAAATAACAAGTATAAACTAAAAAGTCGCAAGCCTTGTTCAGGCTTACGACTTTTACTTTTCTAAACTTAAGATTTACTCCTTAGTTGTATCGGTTTCTTCAGGGTTTCTTTCAAATGTGCCTGAATGATCGCTAACGCCTTCATGGATCAGGTTTTGTGCAACCGGCTCCTGATTTGATTCCGGGCCATTCACAAATTCATCATAAGTGGTACGGTTATCAAACGGGCGTTTACCCAATATTTCTTCCAGATCTGATTGGAAAAGGATCTCTTTTTCTAACAGTTTATTAGCTAACGCGATCAACCCTTCGCGCTTATCAATAAGCAATTTTTTGGTGCTTTGATAAACATCGCCAATTAAGGTGCGTACCTCGTTGTCGATCAATTCTGATGTTTTTTCAGAGTACGGTTTGTTAAACTGGTATTCGCCCTGGGTATCATTGAAAGATACATTACCCACTTTTTCGTTCATACCATAAATGGTAACCATGGCATAAGCCAGTTTGGTAATGCGTTCCAGGTCATTTTGCGCACCGGTAGATATTTTACCAAAAGTAATATCCTCTGCAACACGGCCACCCATGGTCATGCTCATACCGTCAAGCAATTGCTCGGTAGTGTACAAGAATTGCTCTTTTGGCAGATACTGTGCGTAACCCAATGCGGCAACACCACGCGGAACAATAGACACCTTAACCAACGGATCGGCATGCTCCAGGAACCAGCCTGCAATGGCGTGGCCAGCCTCGTGGTAAGCCACAATGCGTTTTTCTTCGGGAGAGATGATCTTGTTCTTTTTCTCTAAACCACCAATAACACGGTCAATAGCATCCTGAAAATCCTGCATATCAACAGCTTCTTTGTTTTTACGGGCGGCTATTAAAGCGGCCTCGTTACAAACGTTAGCAATTTCTGCACCTGCAAAGCCAGGGGTTTGTGCCGATAGTTTCTTGGCATCTACACCTTCGGCAACCTTAATAGGTTTTAAGTGTACTTTAAAGATCTGCTCACGGCCTATCAAATCGGGTTTATCAATAGATACCTGCCTGTCAAAACGTCCCGGGCGCATTAAAGCGCTGTCCAAAACATCGGGGCGGTTAGTGGCTGCAAGAATGATAATACCAGAATCGGTACCGAAACCATCCATCTCAACCAATAATTGGTTCAAGGTGTTTTCGCGTTCATCATTACCACCTACAATATTGTTTTTACCACGGGCACGGCCAATGGCATCAATCTCATCAATAAATATGATACAAGGCGCTTTATCTTTTGCCTGGCGGAACAGATCACGAACACGTGATGCACCCACACCCACAAACATCTCCACAAAATCAGACCCTGACAGGGAGAAGAAAGGCACCTGTGCCTCGCCTGCAACGGCTTTGGCCAATAAGGTTTTACCCGTACCCGGAGAACCTACCAACAATGCACCCTTAGGTATTTTACCCCCCAGATTGGTGTATTTTTTAGGGTTTTTAAGGAAATCTACAATTTCCATAACCTCTTGTTTGGCTTCCTCCAGCCCGGCAACATCATTAAATGTAACCGATACCTGGGCCTCTTTATCAAACAGGGTAGCTTTTGATTTACCAATATTAAATATTTGGCCCCCGCCGCCGCCGCCGGCACCACCGCCCATACGGCGCATAATAAACAGCCATACACCAACCAGCAATACCGCCATTATAACGCATTGTACCAGCCAGTTGCTCAACAGGTTTTCTTTACCCTGCTGATACTCGATGGCCGTTTTTTGCGATTCGGGTACATCTTTTTCGGCGTTGGCAATAGATTGCTTTAAGCTTTCGTAAGATGCATCGGTAAAGTTATACTGCGGTTCGTTTGAGATACCTAAACCACGCTGCCCTTTATTGGCATCGCTATACTGGGGCTTTACCAGGCTATCTTTTTTAATATAAACCTCGGCAGTTACCAGGTCGCCATTTTTATAGGCAACAATTTTTTCAACATCATGTGTGCGCAGCATCTGCGTGCTAAACCTTTGAAAATCTATCTGCTTACCAATGCTGCCGCTCATTAAAGTGGGCACTACCAGTATACCAATAATAGCAATGGCATAAAGCCACATCAGATTAAATTTTGGCGGTTTGGGCGTAATTTTCTTATTCGGAACCTTGCGTAAAGGTTTTGAGGAATCGGACTTTTTATCTTTAATTTCCATGTTTCTACAAGCTCAACTTATCAATAAATAATTAAAAAAAGGGTATTGTGTTTCGAGCTTTGTTTAAGCGCTTTTATAGCTTTTAATTTCAGCATCACCCCATAGATCTTCAACACCATAAAACTCGCGTTTATCTGTCCTGAAGATGTGTATGACAACATCTATATAATCCAGCAGTATCCATTCGCCGTACTCAAGCCCTTCTTTGCGCCAAGGGTCCTGTTGTACAGCTTTGTAAATTTCTTCCTCAACACTATTTGCTATTGCTTTTACCTGTGTGGCCGAATCGGCGTGGCAAATTACAAAGTAATCTGCTACCGAACTGTTTATATTACGAAGATCAAGCCTTACCAGATCATTCCCCTTTTTTTCTTGCATGCCGTGTATGGCAAGTTCAGAAATATAGGTGGATTCATTTATCACTTTACTTTTTACCATTAAAAAGATTTAGTTTTGAACGATTTTGGGTTTAATAATATTATACGTTGCAAAATAACATATTTTCAGGATTATTTGTTGGACAAAATTTAGTGTCACTAAAAGAAGTTGACTCTACAAACACATTCCTTAAAAATATCCTGTCAAATTCCAAGCCAGTACCTGATGGAACGGTCATTATGGCAGAAACACAGTATGCCGGCCGTGGCCAGCGTGATAACACATGGCATGCCGAACCGGGGAAAAATTTAACTTTCAGTTTATTATTAAAACCCGGTTTTTTATCTGCACAACAACAATTTGACCTTACCCGGGCCGTTAGCTTAGGTGTATATGACGCACTATACCCCCTATTACGTGACAGCCTAAAAATAAAATGGCCAAATGATATTTATTATGGCGATAAAAAACTTGGTGGCATGCTCATAGAAAATATATTACAGGGCAGCCAGATAAAAAATGCCATAATTGGTATAGGCCTTAATGTAAACCAGGAAAATTTCCCTGACAACGCCGCCAATGCCACTTCTATAAAGAAGATATTACAAAGGGATTATGAATTAAAAAATATATTAGCAGAAATTTGCAATCATATTGAGGCATACTACCTTCACCTTAAAGCCGGAAGGTTTGAATATGTAAGGAATATATACTTAAGCCGACTATACTGGTTAAACGAACAGCGACAATTTAAGTCGAACGGGCAGGTTTTTGAAGGTGTTATAAAAAATGTTGAAGATAACGGCTTATTGGTAATTGACCAAAATGGCGGTGAACAGGCATATAATTTAAAGGAAATAGAGTTTTTAAATAAATAATAATGAAAAAAATACTTTTAGCGATAACCGCATTAATGATAACCTTTGGTGCCAAGGCACAGGTAGAATCGCACGTGAGATGGTCATACGCGGCAAAAAAAATCAGCGCTACCGAGGCGGTTGTATTAATAAAAGCAACAATAGATCAGGGGTGGCATGTTTACTCGCAAAACGTTAAAGAAGGTGGCCCTGTAAAAACCACTTTTACCTTTGCCCCTTCAAAAGAATATATCTTGGTTGGTAAAACCGTTGAACCGGCCCCTATAACCAAATACGAAAAAGTATTTAGCATGAATGTTGGCTATTTTGAAAATTCGGTTGTATTTCAGCAAAAAATTAAACTAAAGTCGGCAAAAGCTGCAGCAGTTAAAGGCAAGCTGGAGTTTATGACCTGTAATGATGTTAAATGTCTTCCACCAGACGAAGTAGAGTTTTCTATCCCGTTAGGTAAATAATTTTTAATAAAAGACAATGACATCAGCCATCCTGCGCAGCCCTTTAAAGCACGCTCTTTTATTTTTAGTAACCCTTTTCGCCCTTGCGGTTTTAACACCGCAGCATGTTAGGGCACAAACCCCCGATACCGTTTCAACAAACGATGTGGAGTTTACCGATATTCAAACCCCGGCAGATAGTATTGCCGCGGCTAAAAAGAAGGCATCTGCTGCCGATTCTGTTGCCAAACCAGCAGTAAATAAATCAGCCGCTACTGCGCCCGATGCGCCTACCAACCTGTGGCAGTTGTTCATAATTGGTTTTGTGGGCGGTTTTGCTGCATTTTTATTGCCATGTGTTTATCCGATGCTGCCATTAACGGTTAGCTTTTTTACCAAACGAGGCGGAAGCCGGGCAAATGCCATCTGGCAATCTTGCCTGTATGGCTTATCCATCATATTTATTTATGTGGTTTTTGGCCTGTTGATCACTATTATTTTTGGCCCCGCAGCTTTAAACGGGCTGGCAACTAATGGCATATTCAATTTCTTTTTCTTCCTGATGCTGGTTGTATTCGGCGCTTCGTTCCTGGGTGCATTTGAAATAACACTCCCCAGCTCTTTAGCCAACAAACTGGATGCAAACTCTGACAAAGGCGGCCTGGCGGGGATCTTTTTTATGGCTGCTACGCTGGTAGTAGTATCGTTTTCGTGTACCGGCCCTGCAATTGGCGGTGTACTGTCAAGTGCCTTTACAAAAGGCGACAGGCTTGGCCCGGCAGTAGTTATGTTCGGTTTTTCGCTGGCTATTGCATTACCGTTTACCATATTTGCTATGTTCCCTTCGGCACTTAAAAGCCTGCCAAAGTCTGGCGGCTGGTTAAACAGCGTTAAGGTGATCTTAGGGTTTATTGAGATAGCTTTTGCCCTTAAATTTTTATCAAATGTCGACCTGGCCTACCACTGGAATATAATTGACCGCGAGGTAGTGTTATCCCTGTGGATAGCGATCGGCATATTAATGAGTTTATACCTGATCGGTAAGATCAAATTCTCGCATGATAGCGATGTAACGCATTTAACGGTAACCCGCACGTTTATTGCTATGGCTATGTTCGCTTTTACCATTTATATGGTGCCCGGCCTTTGGGGCGCGCCGCTGAACGCAATCAGTGCTTTGCTGCCGCCTTTAAGCACGCAGGATTTTGATATATCTGGCGGTGGTAGTGCAATTGCAACACCACCTAATACATCAACTATAAAAGTTAAAAAATACGAAGAGCTTTTTAAACGTCTGCCAAAGGTAAAAGGACTTGATGAGTGGTACGATTATGACCAGGCTGTAGAAGTTGCAAAACAACTGCATAAACCTATCTTTATTGATTTTACAGGCTGGAACTGTGTTAACTGCCGTAAAATGGAACAAGAGGTGTTGCCAAAACCCGAAGTATTGCGCCGCCTGCAAAACGATTTTGTGATATTACAATTGGTGATAGATGATAAAACCGACCTGCCTGTTGCAGAACAATATAAATCAACCGCAACGGGTAAAAAAATTACTACGATTGGTGGCAAATGGCTTGATTTTGAGATAGACAAGTTCCAAACCAACGCACAGCCTTATTATGTTATCATTAATGAAAAGGGCGAAACGCTTGTTAAACCGATAGGTGCTACAGACGTTAATTCCTTTATTTCCTACCTGGATAGTGGGATAGCCGCGTATAAAAAGTAGGCGGTTAAAAAATTTAATGTAAATTCGCGGAACTTTATGAATACACTGCAGCTGGTCTGCATGGCTTTCATAAAGTTCTTTTTTGTTTACACTTACAACGCGACAGCGCCCTTTTAAAAATGACGCAGATCAAAAACATAGGAGTTTTTACATCAGGTGGAGATGCACCGGGTATGAACGCCGCAATACGAGCAGTAGTACGCTCCGCTATCTATTATGGTATTGAAGTTACCGGTATCCGCCGGGGGTACGAGGGGATGATAAATGGTGAATTTTTCGCCATGGACAGGAAATCTGTTTCCAACATTATTCAACGTGGTGGTACAATTCTTAAAACAGCACGCAGCGAGCAGTTTAGAACCCCGCAAGGCCGTAAACTGGCTTACGAACAACTAAAAGAACATGGTGTTGATGCCCTTGTGGCTATTGGTGGCGACGGCACATTTACCGGCGCGCATATTTTTGGCGAAGAATACGATATCCCTGTTGTTGGGTTACCCGGTACTATTGATAACGACCTGCTAGGCACCGATTTTACCATTGGTTACGATACTGCCATTAATACCGTTATTGACGCGGTGGATAAGATCCGCGACACGGCAGAATCGCACGATCGCGTGTTTATTGTAGAAGTGATGGGCCGCGACTCGGGCCTGATTGCTTTACGCACCGGTATTGCTTCGGGCGCAGAGGCTATTATTATTCCCGAAACCGAAACAAATATCAACGTACTATGCGAGAGATTAGAGCATGGCCGTAAAGATAAGCTATCGAAAATTGTTATTGTTGCCGAAGGTGACGATGCAGGTGGCGCCTTTGAAATAGGCCGCCATGTAAAAGAACGTTTCCCGCATTATGATACCAGGGTTTCTATCCTGGGCCATATTCAAAGGGGCGGCCGCCCGTCATGTATGGATAGGGTATTAGCCAGCCGTGTTGGTGTTGCCGCTGTCGAAGCCTTAAAAGATGGCCACCGTAACGAAATGATAGGCGTTATCCATAACGAAATATCATACACCCCGTTTGAGCATGCCTGCAAACATAATGTTGAAATTAATCCCAACTTTTTAAAGATAGTAGAGATACTGGCGATATAAGGTTGGATTGAGAACATAGCAAAAAGAGCCGCTCAAGTTGAGCGGCTCTTTTTGTTTTAAGCTACTTGTCATTTCGAACGAGGTACGAGGAGAAATCTTTTACAATTAACAAGTAACAGACATGCATAGTGTAAAAGATTTCTCTTCGCCCCCATTGCTCATTCATCCCGCTGCTCATTCGAAATGACCGGCGGTTACAGAGATAGTATTACTCCGCTTTCGGTGTAATGTCAACTACTTTCGCTTCGCCTTCCCTTTGCATCTTTTTAAGCATTTCGGTACCTATTAGGGCATCTATCATACCGTTGCCGCCACCGCTTTGACCATTAACCAAAATCTCTGGCACCAGTTTAATGCCATTGCTGGCTAAAGCTTCGGCAACACGTACTATAGCATACTGCTCGGTACCCATGGCTTCGGTTTTTTGTTTGGTAACTTCGGCTTCGGCTAAACCTATGGCTTTGATTTTACCGGCATCGGCACTACCATTAACTTCGGTTGCATTGGCATCCGCTTTAGCATTAATAGTTTTCGCTTCTGCATCGGCACGGGCAATAATGGTTTTGTTCTCTGCATCCGCTTTAGCGTTAATTACTCTCGATTCCGCATCACCCCTTGCAGCAGCAACTTTTGATGCCGCCATTTGGGTGTTTATCTCAACCTGCCTTGTTGATTTCACAACCTCGGGCTGCATATCGGCACCTGCTTTGGCACTTTCAAATTCTTTACGCTCTATTTGGGCGCTTTTCTGAATTTCGTAGGTAACGCGTTCCTGCTCGGCTATTTTACGGTCGGTAAGGGTTTTCATCAATGCTTCCGGCGGCACAATATCACCAATTAAGGTATCCACACCTTCAACGTTATAATCGGCCAATACCTTGCTAATCTGGGCACGGGCATCTTCCTGCCTTTGCGATCTGTTAGTCAAAAACTCGATAACACCACTTTTTTGCGCCGAGTTACGGAAGTAATTGGCGATAGTGGGTTCCAACACTTGCGATACCAGGTTTTTTGTATTACCAAAACGGGCAATAACCTTTGGTGCATCGTTACGTGGTATGTGGATGATCTGCGATACATCCAAGTTGAATGTAAAACCATCGGATGAACGCACACTAATGGTACACAGGTTTTTATCCAGCTCGTGGCTTTCGGTGCGGCTATTGGCCCAGTTGAGTACAATATTGGTGGTAGGTACAATTTCTACCGTGTGGGTATATATGTTTACGGGATGTTTGCCCGGGTCTAAAGGTTCGTCCCAAACACCCTTGTCGTACTTTTTAACAATGTTACCATGTGTAAAGCCCACCCCGCTGGTATCCTTACCTTCGGGACCAACAAATGAGTTGACCACACCCACATAACCAATATGTATGTGCACCATTTCTACCTGCTCTACAATAGCAAACCACGGGTTTAGGTAATAAGTACCTGCCAGGATAACATCTTCCTGCAATCCCTTTTTACCCCCGGCAATAATAAAAGCCATCGGGTCCTGGTAGTTACGGTGGCCGGCAACCGAGCCGCCTGCAATTTCGCCCTTATCCAATGGTTCCCCGTCTAAAGTGGTTACAATACCCACTTTGTTTTCGTGAATGCTGGTTGTTGGCACCATCACAATCTCGAACAGGAAGGTGTTGATACGATAACTACCCGGGGTTAAGAAAGCCGCCTGCGGGCCTTTTTGCCCGTTGTTTTCCAGGAAGGCTTGCGAGTCCTGGAACTTATCGCAATCAACCGGTTTGCCCAGTACACGGCCTATATCCATTGGGGCGCCGTCTTTTGCCTTTACCAGCCCCAGCTTATCCTGCTGGATTATAGTAAACTGCTCCATAGTAATTACATACTGCCACGGCCACATACGCCAGTACAAGCCCGGGGCAAGTGGTTTGGCTTGCATACCTGCTTCGCCATTAATAGCGATAATACGGCCATCCGGCAGCCGTTTGCTCCCGTAAAGGGTGAATTTTTTGACAACCAAACCAATGCGATCATCAGGAACGATGATCATACCACATAAAACGCGCAATACAAATTTGTAAAGCACCAAAGCGCCAACCAGCAGGAACACCCACCAGAGTTGAATAATTGTTTCAGACATTTGTTTTTTGATTTATTTAACGGGGCCCTTAAGGTGCGGGCTCCTCACAATAACTTATAGCTTTATGAGACCTTGGCTATATAGCGTTACATATGATTATAAGGAATAATAGTTGTTACAAAAAAGGAAGGAAATATTTTAAGCCTCACCACAGCCTTCTCTTTTTGGAGAGGAAGAGCCAACGAAATAATTATTCAATATTTCTCCACCCTCTCTGCTGCGCAAAGAGGGTCGCGCACGAAGTGCCGCGGGGTGAGTCACCTCACAACTTTACTTTATCTTCTTTATTATCCGCCTGCTTATATACTATTAATAATTAGGCTTTTAATTTAATATAAATTTATTTACCTTTGCATCCCCGCAGAAAGAACTCCGGGGACAATGTTGAATACATAAAAACAAAAGAATGGCAACTAAGATCAGACTGCAAAGACACGGTAAAAAAGGAAAACCTTTTTATTATATCGTAGTAGCAGATGCCCGTGCTCCAAGAGACGGTCGTTTTATTGAGCGTGTAGGTTCATACAACCCTAACACCAATCCGGCTACAATTGACATCAATTTCGAAAAAACTCTTGAGTGGGTTAACAATGGCGCACAGCCAACAGACACTTGCCGTGCAATACTGTCTTACAAAGGCGTATTATACAAAAAACACTTACAAGGCGGTGTTAAAAAAGGTGCTTTAACCGAAGAACAGGCAGAAACTAAATTTGCTGAGTGGTTAGACCAAAAAGACAGCAAAATAACAGGTAAAAAATCAAATCTTAACGCTGCAAAAGATGAAGCCCGTAAATTGGCTTTAATTGCTGAAGCGAAAAAGAAAGAAGATAAAGCTGCAGCTATCGCTGCTAAAAACGCTCCTGTTGCCGAAGAAGTAGAAGAAGAAGTTGTTTCTGAAGCACCTGCTGAAGAAGAAGCTGCTGCTGATACTGAAACCAAAGCAGAAGGCGCTGAGTAATTTTTTTACAGAGACAAGAAATAAGAATCAAGAAACAAGACGAAAATCTTAGCTCTTGATTCTTAACTCTTGATTCTACAATGGCGAAGCAACCCAACGGTTCTTCGCCATTGTTATTTAAACGTATTTGTATTATGAAAACCGAGGATTGTTTTAGGTTAGGCAGCATTTTAAAAACCAAGGGCTTAAAAGGCGAAATGCAATTGTATATCGACTTTGAGGATGCCGATGCCATAAAAATCAAATCGCTGTTTGTAGATATTGCCGGTAAACTGGTACCCTATTTTGTAAGCTCGATAAAGTTTTTACAAAAGAACCAGGCCTATCTTAACCTGGAAGACGTAGATACCATTGAAAAAGCAGCCATGCTGGTTAAGAAAGATATTTACCTGCCCAACAAGGTAAAGCCTAAAAAGAAAAAGGAAGAATTTACCCTTAAAGACGTAAAAGGCTTTATCGCAGTTGATGAAACTCATGGCGAGCTGGGTGAGATACTGGATGTGGTAGAATATCCGCAACAATTAATAGCATCGGTAAATTTTAAAAATAAGGAAGTATTGTTCCCACTTAATGTGGAGATCATAAAAGGGATTGACGTGGAAGGCGGAGAGATCTATATTGCCCTGCCGGATGGTTTGCTGGATGTTTATTTAGAGGGATAGTCTATAATATATATTCACGTAAAGACGCTAAGTCGCAATTAATTTGTGGTTTAGTGTCTTTTTATTTTAAACAAACCTGCTTTTTCTTAGCTTTCTTTGGGCTTCCGCGATAAAAATGTGAATTTGAAAAAATATTTGTCAAAATTACTTGACATTTAAAATGCTTTATTTTACATTTGGTAAATCAAACTTTACAATTATGAAATCGCAATTGTTATTTCCACACGGCTTTAAGCTATTAGGATGGCTTTTAGCGTTGCCGGGCTTTGTGCTTGGCTACCTGGTTGTTTACAAAGCCTACGAAATTCCGGGCTTCGGTTTAAAACTACGGGAATCAAGTAGCTTGTTTTTACCCGCTTATGAAAACTTTACAAACGAGCTTGCTTTAATCTTGGTCGTTGCCGGGCTAGTTTTCATCGCGTTTAGCAAACAAAAAACCGAGGATGAGTTAACAGCCAGCATTCGGCTTAATGCTTTATATTGGGCTATATTAATTAATTACGCCTGGTATGCTGTGTTTTTAGTTGTAGTAGCCGTTGTTAATGATTTTCACCTAAAAGCGCTCGAACGCGGAATCGATGCTTTTGCAGAAGGCTACACTTTTATGGTGTACAACCTGTTTACACCACTATTAATTTTTACGGCGCGTTTTTACTACCTGCTATACAGGCATAACGATGAGTATGAAATAAAGCCAATCCGGTTTTTATCAAATAACCCTTATCGCATAATTGGACAAATACTAACCCTGATTTTTGGGGTAATTATAATAGTACAAGGCTATAACGAGCAAGATATTACCTGGATATTTTATATACTGCCTTTGGCAATGTTGGTTTGGGTATTCTCAAAAGAGAAACAGGAGGACGAATATATTAATGCTATCAGGCTTGATGCTATGCAAATTGCCGTTTATGCGAATTACTTTATCCTATTGTTGGTTAACTTTGTTTTTTACGGTACAGACTTTCTGTTAATAATGGTATTAAACCTGGCTACTATCCCTATCATATTTTTGATAGTGTTCCATTACCGTTTATACAGGATCAGGCAACAGGATAACGTGGCCGGGAAAAGCAATTTAAACGTAAATATTTTATAACCACGCACCATGAAAAATACATTGCGTGTAGAACGCGCCATAAGGAATATTACACAAGCAGATCTGGCCATGCTTATAGGCGTATCACGCCAAACCATAAATACTATAGAAAGTAATAAATACGTACCATCAACCGTATTATCGCTTAAAATAGCCCGTGTGTTTGGTAAAAAAGTTGAAGATATCTTCGCGTTGGAAGAGGGCGATTAGGAAGGATTTATATTAAATGATTAACCTATGGCAACAAAAACCACCTTTGCACCTATGCTCATTATCCCCAACGGGATAACCGATGTAAGTTTTTACACAAAAGCCTTTGGCGCCGAGGAGACGCGACGCTTTAGCAACGATGATGGCAGCATCCACGTAGTTGAATTTTCTATAAACGGTTCTACATTCCATATGCACGAGCAATGGGCAACAAAGCTGGTAAGCCCACAGAGGGCAGGAGCGAGTACCGTATCGGTAAATATATTTGTAGAAGATGTAGATGCTGTTGTAGAACAGGCCGTGGCTGCGGGGGCTAAGATTACCTCGCCCGTACAAGATTTTGACTATGGTTATCGCCAGGGCGATATCATAGATCCTTTTGGCCATTGTTGGCAAATACAGAAGGAGATTTGAGAGAAGCAAGGGTCATGAATCAAGAACAAGAAAAAGTCTTGATTCCCGGCTCTTTACTCGTGTATCTAATAAAAGTATCTTTGCGGCATGCGTTTCGATATCATCTCTGTTTTGCCCGGCCTGCTGGAAAGCCCTTTCGCCCACTCTATTTTACAGCGTGCGCAAAAAAAAGGCATATCCGAAATTGTAGTGCATAACCTGCGCGATTACTCTACCGGCAAGCAAAAAAGCGTCGACGATTATCCCTATGGTGGCGGCAGCGGCATGGTAATGACCATACAACCCTTCGCCGCCTGTATCGAAAAGCTGAAAAGCGAACGCGAGTATGACGAGATTATCTTTATGTCGCCGGATGGTGAAACACTGAACCAAAAGATAGCTAACCAGCTATCTATCAAAAAAAATGTAATTATACTTTGCGGCCATTATAAAGGGATAGACCAACGCATCAGGGACATCTACGTTACACGCGAGATCTCGATAGGCGACTATGTACTATCCGGCGGTGAACTGCCCGCTGCGGTGCTGGTTGATGCCGTGGTTAGGCTGATACCGGGCGTACTGTCTGACGAAACATCCGCCTTATCAGATTCTTTCCAGAATGATATGCTGGATGCCCCCGTTTATACCCGCCCGGCAGACTGGAATGGATATAAGGTGCCGGATATATTATTAAGCGGCAATACGCCCGAGGTGGAAAAATGGCGTTTTGAACAAGCCATGGAACGCACCAAAGCCAGAAGACCCGATTTGTTGGAGTAAACGATGGGAGACTGGTTGAGTTAGTTTATTGGTGAATGGTTGCATGTTAAAACTACTCTCATAATCAACTCTATCAACCAAAAACCCACGTTGTTTGTGGACAAATAACAATTTGTGGAAATTTTTAAAATAGGTTTTTAAAATCCAAATAATATCCTTATAATTGCACTCCGATTTTTACGGGTTAAAAATCGCTTTAAGAGCTAAAAATCATGGATTTAGTAAAATTTGTAGAAGAGCAATCAGTAGTTAAGAATACATTCCCGTCGTTTAAGGCTGGTGACACTGTTAGCGTGCATTATAAAATCAGAGAAGGTAACAAAGAACGTATACAACTTTATCAGGGTGTTTGTTTACAACGTAACAGCGTTGGCAACAGCGAAACTTTTACAGTTCGTAAAGTTTCTAACGGTATAGGTGTTGAGCGTATCTTCCCTATCAACTCTCCAAATATTGATAAAATAGAAGTAAACAGCGTTGGTAAAGTACGTCGCGCTAAATTGTTCTATCTGCGTGCCCTTACCGGTAAAGCAGCTCGTATCAAATCAAAAAGGGTTTAATTATCTTTTCGCCTCGCGGCGGATACAACATAAAGCATACAAAGAACCTGCACTATTTAGTGCGGTTTTTTTTGTTTAGGCGAGAATAAGTTAAAATAGGCGTAGTTCAATCACGAAGATCTGCTTAAATTGATCGACTACAATAAAGTAACGAGAAAAATCCCCCTAAATTAAACGGCAGGAAAAAGTACTACCTTGGGTATTTCAGGGATGAGATGCGGGAAACAGTGTGACAGAGCGGTCAGCTAATACGGCAGCTCCTCACAGGTAAACCCTGCTATTTGCAGCATGTGGTTGATGGTTTGCGGCTCCACGCCGCTGCTTACCACACGCAAAATATTGTCGCAATCTTCCAGGTCAAAATTGTATTGCCTTATCTCGGCCAGCGAGGTGAGCAACGGGTGTATCCGGCTTACTTCCTGGGGGCTGGCAACGCTTGTTTTAAATATCAGCACATCCATGGGGTATTGTTTTATTGTTGTAGGTGATGTATGTAATGTTTATTTAAAGTGTGGGGAGCATTTGAGCGGGGAGCGCCTAATTCTTTCGTTGCTTCCCGCTCCAATGCCCTTATTCCTTCGTTTCTTTCACGGCTATGGGCTCGTCTTTCCAGGCTTCTTTCCAATCTACGCCTCGTTTGCCCCAGCCGCAGCGATTTTTCATCTGCTCTTTAAAGCGCTCGCGCTCTTCGGGCGACATACTGCTTAACCGTTCTTCCATCATATGCTTACGGCGCATCCACGGGGCACCTCCCCCGCCTTTAGGCCCGAAGCCGAAGAGGATCTTGCAGAGCACAAATATGCCCATGGCCTGCCAGTAGGTAATGGTAGTAACGTGTAATACATCGGGCAGCAGGTTATTCCAAAGCTGCATTACTACGAAGCTTACCAGCGCTAATATGGCTGCTACGCCTATGGGGATAAATATGAACCTGCGTTCATAAAATAACTTTTTCATTTTCTTTCCTTTTAGTATTCTGTAATTTCTTTATACAATTGTTTAAGCCGTTTGCGCAAGTGCAGCACCGCATACCGCTTGCGCGATACCAGGGTGTTAATGTTCTCGCCCGTTAGTTTTGCAATTTCCTCGAAGGGCATATCGTCCAGCTCCTGCCATATAAATACCTGCCGCTGATTTTCGGGCAACTCGTCAAGTGCTATAAAAAGCTGCTCCCAAAACAAGTTGCGCAAATACTGTGTTTCGGGGGTAGAGGCTTCGGCAAGCAGGATGGCTTTAAAGTCGGGGGCATCATCGTCTTCGCCCTCGGTAGCAGGTAGCATATCATCAAGCAAGGTTTCGGTATGTTTTTTATGCTTGTCGATAATTTTGTTTTTGGCTACCCTGTACAGCCACGCGCTGGTTTGCTCAATAGGCCCGGCATTTACCACGCTGCTAAACTGGTACCAAACATCCTGCAGAATGTCTTCGGCATCGGCATCATTTTTAACCCGCTTGCGAATAAACCCCAACAGGCTTTTACCATACGAAGCTATTGTTTGTATGATGTGGCTGTTTTTATCCTGGGGCATTGCGGCTGCTGTCAATTTATTGCGTGTTTAAATATAAAGACGAGCGAGGCCAGAAAACATTTTAAATTATTTTTTATTTAGAGCGAGAGGTGTGTGGAGTGAGGTGCGGCGTGTTTGCTCATATCGCTTTTCCGCTCCCCGCTCCCGATACGGCGACTTTCACAAGTGGAAACAAGTAACTAAATCACCACCATGTAAAAAGCTGATTACTCGCTATTAACTGCAAACCAAACAACTATCTTACACGTTTTAACAATATGGCCGATAAAAAAACACTGATACTGGGCGCCACGCCCGACCAAAGCCGATATGCTTACCTTGCCGCCAACCGACTGGTGCGCAGCGGGCACACCATTGTTAACGTAGGCATTAAAACCGGCGAAGTTGCCGGTGTACCTATTGAAAAACCCGAAACTATCCATACCGATATTGATACTATAACCCTATATGTGGGCCCCCAGAAACAGGAGAGCCTGTACGATTATATTATACAAACCCACCCCAAACGCATCATATTTAACCCCGGTACCGAAAACTCCCATCTACGCCGCCTTGCCCACGAAAACGGCATAGCAACCGATTACGCCTGCACATTAGTGCTATTGTCTATCGGGCAGTATTAGGATATGGGTAGGTGTTCATGTTCACGCATGTGAACACGCGTGAACGCTCAAATGCATTGATAATAAGCGCTTTATATAAAACCGGTTTTGTTCCGCTTTTTCCGGAAATCACCAAAACTGAACACCTGTAAAAACGCCTTTTTTAGCTCTTTTTCGACTTTATTTCGCCCTGTTTTGGGTATATGAGGGTAACCACAAACTGAAGTAGTTATTTGTACATTTGATTTATAGCCGATTGTTAATTTAGGGTTTATTCCATTTTGTTCCGGAGTGGAACAAGGTAAAACCGCAAATAACGACCTTAAGTGGTAGTCCTAATTTTACTTACGCTTCTCTATAATTTGATTTGTAATGAGCAATTAAATAGTCTGTATATTTAAGTAAGGTTAAATTGCATTTTCTTTGTAAATGTTCTTTTGAGAAGGCTCCTTTCAAAAACCACTGAAAAGAAATTTTCTGAAAAAATTCCGGAATCAATATCCAGAGTTAACCGGTCATCACAACTCTGGATATTATTACATACCAAGCTACTATATTTCTTTAACACCACAGGATATAAGATAATCCGCTATTTGATTATAGTCAGAAGGCTTTCTTGTTGGGTCTTTGACGTCACCGGGCGGAACAAAAATAATCATGCCTTCTCTGGCGCGAGTCAATAGCACCCTATACTTATTTATAAAAAATTGCTGTTTTTCTAAAGCTTTAACGTTTTGCCATTTAGTTCCACTAAAGGTTTTAAAATCCCAAACATCTTTATTTCTTCTGAGGTCTAAATCCCAACATAACCCAACCCAATCTAACTCTAATCCTTGAATTCTATATTCAGTTGCGGCGAGTTCTAAATAATAAGATGAGCGAACATCATTCCTGTCGTTCAAAAACCATTCGGCTTCTTCTAATGGCATTCTAATATCGAACCCGTATGGCATTAATCTTCTTGCACCAGATGTAGCTACCAATCCCATTCTGCGTGTTCCCTTACAATTTGATCTTAGCCAATTTTTTGCGGTGCTTAAATCTCTTGTTAATGCTATTTTGTATTTAGTAAGGTCGGAATTGAATATTTTACTTGCTTCAATCTGATTATTATTTAAAATTAAACTTACCCATAAGGATAACTTTTCCGCCTTAAATGAGCGAATAGATACATCCAGATGTAAAGCCTCGTTTTCAATAATAGACAAGTTTTGGGGTGGGTGTTCAAACAAGCTTAAATTCCCAGTACTATGATTTCCTATTTTTAATTGTGGCGATATATAAATTTTCCAATTACCAAACTTTTGTTCAATAGCCCTACCCCATTCTGGTAATCCAGCTTCTCCCTTGTTGATTTCTTGACCACCACCAACCAAGGCAACAATCACAGACCAATCTTGATGCCTGCTCATTATTTCAAGTATCATCTCAGCCTCAGAGAAATTGCGCTTAAATTTTTTCTTTGATTGCTCGGCATCCCAGGCCCTTTGAGCCTCATCAAAAATTACAATTTTATTATTGGGTATTTTCTCCTTGTCTTCAAAATACTCTTCTAAAAATCCATGTGCATTTTCAATAAATGAAATAATCCGATCAGTACTTTTTTGTTTAGCGGTCTTATCATCTTTTTTAATTTTTTTAAAAGCATCGTTTGAAAGAGCTTTTTTTAATACTTTGATTAGTGGTGCATTTCCCGATAAAAAAGTAGCTAATGATTTGCCCTCACCTTGAAGTTCTTTATCGTGTGCAATATTTAAGCCTGCTAATGTTTTACCAGCACCCGGAACACCTGTTATAAAACATATAATTTTTTCATTCTTAAGCCTTGCCGATTTAATAGCATCTACAACGGCCTTAGAGGTTTTAGTTAAATTTTTTTTTCGCGCATGTGATTGAGATATTTCAATCACGGATTTACCAGAATACAATGCTTGTGCCGCTTCAACGATTGTTGGTGTAGGAAAGTAATCGCTATTATTCCACTTCTTATAGTCCGAAAGAGTAGCAATATCATTCCATTTGTTTATAGCATGAATTATGTTTTCGGTTAAATTTAATGCATTAACGATTACAAGTTCTTTAACAAGATCGTCAATATTAAAAAAGTCATTTTCTATACTTTTACCATCTGTAGCTAATAAAAATGGAACAATAATTTTGTCTCTCGATTCAAAATGAAAATCTCTTAAGTCTAAGCAATAATCTAATACTTGTTCTTTATCGCCATTTAAATAATCGGCTTTGCCAATTTTAAATTCAATTACTATAACTACATTATTTGCAACGATTACTACATCAATCCTTTTTTGTCTTCTCGCAATTGGATATTCAAGTAATATACCCCAATTGCCTGAGTTATTTTCTGTTAAACAAAGCTGTTGTAAAGAAGACTTTAATAAGGTTATTTCCTCATTCCATGAAAGTGTTTGTGTATGTTTCTGATCATAAAACCCAGCCAATCCTGCTTCGTGTGAAAGAGAACCACTTATTTTCAAAGTGTCTTCCCTAAGAAATTCCACAATGGTATTTGAATAAAATGCTCCCATTATTTATTAAAATTAGGGGAGTTGAAGAAGTCTTTAAATGGGATTTCTAAAGCATTGACAAGCTTCTCCAAATTCTCAATAGATATATTACGACGGCCATTCTCAACATCCGTAACATAGGTCCTGTCTATTTCTGCTTTGTTAGCTAACGCCTCCTGAGAAATTCCAATTTCATTACGTAGTTCTTTTATTCGTTGCCCAACTTTCACCTTAATACTCATGCAAGCAAGTTGGGTTATTGTCGACTATAAGTCAACGGACTATAAGTGTCATTTATATTTATTTAATTATCTTAGCCCAATGCCAAACATCAAACTTTCCTACCTCTACCGCGATGGCGCCAACTATAAAAATCACAGCTTCATAATCCTCAATAATCCAACAAGTATCGCGTTAGCAGAAATAGAAGCTGCAACCCGTTCAAAACTAATTGATGACACTTGGTTCTATGCAGATAAATGGAATTTACCAGAACTGCACTTCGATAAATGGGATAACGCGATCGCCCCCACATGGCATGAGTTTGATGGCATTGAATTTACAGATAAAACAGGGGCGGTTGATTTATTGCACTTCCTCATGGCTATTAGGGATTAAAGTCCCTTTTCCGTTTATTCAATTCTTCCTACATTCACCCAACAAATCCTAAACAATGAAACTACTAATTCCCATCCTACTATTATCAGCCACCATCGCGCAAGCAAAACCAATAGCTACTAAAGCCTACTGCTCGAACAAGATTTCTCCTCGTACCTCGTTCGAAATGACAAGTGGGATTAGCCTATCGGGAGATTGCTTCGTACCTCGCAAAGACGTGGCGGTGATGGTTGCAAATTCGCTCCCCCACCATTCAAGGCACAAAATTTGCTAATTTAGCATCAACTATGAAAAACCGCCTGATACTGCTACTCCTTACCGTTACCATCTTCTCTGCCTGTTCAAAAAAAGTGCTGAGCCCTTATGCGGCAACAAATAAAATTTACAGCGAGCATGCCGATTCGCTCAGTCAGGCTTTGCTTGCCGAGAGCCCGGCCATGCTTTCAGATAGCCTTGGCAAGCCCATCCCGTCCGAGTGGGTAGGCACGGTTAACTTTAACCTGCGTAAGCCCAACTATGTTATTATCCACTACACCGCGCAAGATTCGACAGGGCAAACCCTGCGGACTTTCACTTTAGTAAAACCACAGGTGAGCGCGCATTATGTAATAGGTAAAGATGGCAAGGTGGTGCATATGCTAAACGACTATATGCGCGCCTGGCATGCCGGTATAAGCAAATGGGGCAGCATCAGCGATATGAATAGCTGCTCGATAGGTATCGAGCTGGATAATAAAGGGAACGAGCCCTTCAGCACGGCGCAAATGAACAGCTTGCTTACACTGCTGGCCAAGCTAAAAAAGGACTACAACATCCCAACAGCAAACTTTATTGGCCACGGTGATATTGCCCCCGGCCGCAAACCAGATCCGGGCATCTTGTTCCCCTGGGAGTTACTGGCAAAAAAAGGATTTGGCTATTATTCAGATATCATCATAGTACCCGCCCCTGTTAATTTCGACAGCGCTACCGCCCTACGGCTAATCGGTTATGATACCCGTAACCTTCCCGCTGCCATCGGTGCCTTTAAACGCCACTTTGTACAACGGGAAGATTCCACCCGGCTAACACAGTTTGATCTGGATGTGCTGTTTAATGTTTATCAGAAATATTAAAGAGAGTTGGCAGTTGCCTGTTTGCAGTTTGCACAAAAAAGCGGTTAGCAATAAATTAATACTGCTAACCGCCCACTTTTAACTGCAAACTATTTCTTCACCCACCCATCCTTCAAAGTAACAGTGCGGTTAAACACTAACTTATCTGGCGTAGAGTTTTTATCAAGCGTAAAGTAACCCTTCCGCATAAACTGAACCGGTGTACCAACCTTGGCGTTAACCAGGTCTGGTTCAACATGCACGGTTGGTAATATGTGCAGGCTGTTTGGGTTAATGTATTCCTTAAAGTCGCCATCCTCGTTGCCTGGGTCTTCCACCTGGAACAGGCGGTCGTACAGGCGCACCTCAACACTCTTGGCATGGTCGGCACTCACCCAGTGGATGGTACCCTTCACGTTGATACCGCTGGTATCGTTGCCACTTTGCGATTCGGGGATGTACGAGCAATGGATCTCGGTAATGTTGCCCTCAGCATCTTTAACAACGCTCTCGCCTTTTATAATATAAGCACTTTTCAGGCGAACCATCAGGCCAATACCCAAACGGAAATATTTCTTGGTTGGCTCTTCCATAAAGTCGTCGCGCTCTATCCAAAGCTCGCGGCCAAACGGAAACTCGCGGCTGCCATCGCCACCTTCAACCTCGGGGTTGTTTTCGCCATGGAAGATCTCTGTTTTTCCTTCCGGATAGTTATCAATCACCAGCTTAACCGGATCAAGCACAGCCATACGGCGCCATGCGGTTTTGTTCAGGTCTTCGCGGATGCAGAACTCCAGCAAACCAACGTCTATCATGTTTTCGCGCTTGGCCACACCAATCCGTTCGCAAAACTCGCGGATACTGGCAGGCGTATAACCACGGCGGCGCAAACCACTTATGGTTGGCATTCGCGGGTCGTCCCATCCGTCTACATGGCCTTCCTCTACCAGTTGCAGCAGCTTGCGCTTGCTCATTACGGTATAGTTAAGGTTAAGGCGGGCAAACTCGTATTGCTTGCTCGGGAACAGCGATAGTTTCTCAATAAACCAATCGTAAAGCGGGCGGTGAGGTATAAACTCAACCGTACAAATCGAGTGGGTAATTTTTTCAATGGCATCGCTTTGGCCGTGCGCAAAATCGTACATCGGGTAAATACACCAGGTATCGCCGGTACGGTGATGATGCGTGTGCTTAATGCGGTACATCAGCGGGTCGCGCAGGTGCATATTGGTCGATGCCATATCCACCTTGGCACGTAAAACCTTAGCGGCGTCAGGATATTTCCCATCCTTCATTTCGGCAAACAGCTGCAGGTTCTCTTCTACCGTGCGACTGCGATATTGGTTAGCTACACCGGGCTCTGTAGGCGTACCTTTTTGTATGGCAATTTCTTCGGCGCTGCTATCATCAACATAAGCAAGGCCTTGCTTGATCAGCTCCACGGCCAGGTCGTAAAGTTTATCAAAATAATCAGATGCATACAGCTCATTGGCCCATTCAAAGCCCAGCCATTTCACATCCTCTTTTATGCTGTCAACATATTCTACGTCTTCCTTAACCGGGTTGGTATCGTCGAAACGCAGGTTGGTTTTACCGTTATATTTTTGTGCGAGTCCAAAGTTAAGGCATATGGCTTTCGCGTGCCCAATGTGCAGGTAGCCGTTAGGCTCCGGCGGGAAACGGGTTAAAACCCTGCCCCCATTTTTACCCGCGGCAATATCGCCCTCAACAATTTCCTCTATAAAATTCAGTGATCTTTCTTCGCTCATGGTTGTTTGTAACAGGGTGCAAAAGTACGCAGAATTAGGCAATTTTGCACACTTTTTCACTGAACTATAGGTGTAAAAGCTTCTTTGAAATGCATGCAAACTGCAAACTAAAAACTGCAAACTGCATAAGGGCGTTGCCTGCGGCCCGGGCTATGCGCTCATACTGCACGGGCATTAGGCGCAGGGCCGGTATCCGCTCCTATCCCTAACGCAGATTCTGAACCTTGATTTTCTTGATTGAAGGATGACAGGATTTCCTTTCCTCTCCCGGTCGGCAAAACAGCTTCGGGCGAAAGCGGGCAGAACAATGGTGGCCTTTGTGCGTGGCAGGGGCATAGGAAATTTTGCTGAAGCGGAGGCCTAAGAGCGAACGCCAGTGGGGCAAAAGATTCCAGCCCGTGGTTCTGGCCGATTTGCGGGGCAAAGGCCATGTGCGGCAGAGAAGCCTTTTTGCCGACTTGATTTTTGGTTACTTTGTATCAAGACAAAGTAACAGCCCTCCCGCGGCAATTGAGCGGGCCAATGCTTAGCATACACCGAGTATGAGAGATGACGAAATGGTCAAGCACGTTTGCTACTTGTCCTAAAGAGATTGCTTCGTACCTCGCAATGACGCGTGGAGAGAAACATGGCATAGAAGATTTCTCCTCGTACCTCGTTCGAAATGACAGGGGTATTACAGGTATTATATTTTCTATTAACTTTGATCAGCTTTTTACCTCCATCTAATTTATGAGCGAAAACCAATTTAACCGCCCTATCCGTGTATTAGTAGCCAAAGTTGGGCTCGACGGGCACGACCGTGGTGCACGTATTATTGCAACCACCCTGCGCGATGCCGGTATGGAGGTAATATACACCGGTCTGCGCCAAACACCCGAAATGGTGGTGAACACTGCCCTGCAAGAAGACGTAGACGCAATTGGCATCAGCATACTTTCGGGAGCGCATATGACTGTTTTCCCCAAGGTAATGGCGCTTATCAAAGAGAAGAAAATGGACGATGTGCTGCTAACCGGCGGTGGCATTATCCCGGCCGATGATATGTCCGAACTGAAAAAAATAGGTGTAGGCGAGCTTTTTCCACCCGGGACAAGCACCGCAGATATTGTTACTTACATAACCAATTGGGTGCATACAAACCGCAATTTTTAATTTACCGTTATGGATTTCCAAAACTTATTAATTCAAAATAAGGGCCGCATACAATACATTGTTATTAACCGCGAAAGCAAACTGAATGCTTTAAACAAAGCCACCCTTGCCGAGCTGCATATTGCCCTAACCGACGCGTTTAAGAGCGATAGTGTTGGCGGTATCATTATAACCGGTGCCGGTACAAAAGCATTTGTAGCCGGTGCAGATATTGCTGAGTTTGACGGCCAGGATGCAAACGGCGGCCGACAGATAGCCCGCGAGGGCCAGTCGACGGTTTTTGATGTGATAGCTAATGGCAATAAGCCGGTAATAGCCGCAGTAAATGGCTTTGCGCTGGGTGGTGGCTTAGAACTGGCTATGGCCTGCCATATCCGCGTGGCATCTGATAACGCCAAAATGGGCCTGCCCGAAGTTACTTTGGGTTTAATCCCCGGTTATGGTGGTACGCAACGTTTAACCCAACTGGTAGGCCGCGGCAAGGCCCTTGAAATGATCATGACTGCCGATATGATAACCGCAGCCGATGCCTTTACCATAGGCCTGGTTAATCATGTAGTTTTCCAGGACGATCTGCTGCCCAAGGTCGAAGAGATCCTTAACAAAATATTAAGCCGTGCACCTTTAGCGCTGGCCTCCGCCATTAAGGCGGTGAACGATGCTGCAAAAGATGGCGTTAACGGCTTCGAGACGGAAATAGAAGAATTTGCCCGCTGCTTTGATACCGAAGATTTTAAAGAAGGTGTATCCGCGTTTTTGCAGAAGAGGAAAGCGGAGTTTAAGGGGAAGTAGCCTCACCACAAGCAAATCAAAAGAAAACCAATCAAGAGGTTAATAATATATATGAAAAACCTCATCATCATTGAAGCACCAAGCAATTTAGGCTTAAAACAACTCAGGAACGTTGAGCCGGGCGTTCGTAAATTACCCGCATGGTTAAAAGCGCGTGGTTTGCATGATGTGCTGCAACCACAAAAAGTAATACACGTTGAGCCCCCACCCTACAGCATGCACCTGGATAAGGAATCGGGTGTGCGAAACGCGGATGCTATTGTCAGTTACTCCAAAACCTTATCCGAAGAAATAAAAACCGTGTTAAATGCCGGGCAGTTCCCGCTGGTTATTGGCGGCGATTGCAGTATCCTGATAGGTTGCGCGCTTGGTTTAAGATCTGTGGGTAATTTCGGTTTGTTCTTTATAGACGGCCATACCGATTTTGTATTGCCCCATTTTTCGGAAACCAAAGCAGCGGCAGGGATGGACCTGGCTCTGATAAGCGGTAACGGACCGGATAAACTCGCTAACATCAATTCCCTAAAACCATACATAGCCGAAAAAAACATTTTTGCCATCGGTAACCGTTACCTGCAAAACGATTATGTAAAGCTGATAACCGATAGCGCTATCAGTTATTACGATCTGCACAATCTCCGCGCAGCCGGTATGAAACACATCGTCAAAAAGTTTTTAAAGAAGGTTGAATCACATAACCTTGATGGCTTCTGGATCCACCTTGATGTGGATGTGCTGAATAATGAGGTAATGCCATGTGTCGATTCACCGCAGCCCGGCGGCTTATCTTATGAAGAGCTGAGATCTATCATCCGGGCATTATTATCATCGTCAAAAATAAAGGGGATCAACATAACAATTCTTGATCCTGACCTTGACCCTGATGGCAATTATTCCAAAGCTTTTATCGAAAATTTTTCGCAAATGTTTCCGGCGTAAAAAGCAACCCGTAATAAAAAAATATTTGTGCCTTTCTGTAATTTTTTGTCTCTGCTACCTCTGTGGTTAAATCTCCCAAAATTCTATTTTCATGCAAATTTCATATGCCAGGGCACTTTTTAACACTTAATTTACACTATGCTGACTATTTTCAATAATTGGTCAAATTTAATTCGCTGTCAATCAAACGATTGAATAATCGTGACAATTGGATGAAAAATCGTATCTGTTTTCATGCTTTACTTTGCCTTGTGCAATACAAAAAAGCACGTTATCTAAATATTATTATATCATGAAAAGTTCATTAAAAATCGCAACAATGGTTTTAGCATTTGCCGGATTATCATTCGCAGCTAAAGCCCAAACAACAACTACTTCTACAAGCACTACTACTAAAAGCGGTATACGCTACAGCATCGGTGTTGATGCAGGTATCCCGGTTGGGGATTTTAAAGACGCATACAAATGGAACTTAGGTGGTTCTGTACAAGCGGATATCCCTGTAGCAAGCCAGTTATTTGTAACTGTTAACGCAGGTTTTAACAACGTATTTGGTAAAAAAGATTTAACTGTAGCTGGCGTTACCGCAGATGTTCCAAACATCCAGTTATTACCGGTTAAAGCGGGTTTAAAATACTTTGTTATACCAAACCTTTATGTACAGGGTGAAGCAGGTGCTGCATTCCTGTTAAACAAAGACAAATCAGGTTACGATAAATCAACCGCATTTGTTTACGCTCCGCAAATTGGTGTTCAGTTCCCGGTTAGTGCAAATGGTAACTTTATTGATGCCGGTGTACGTTATGAAGCTACAACCAAATATACAAGCGGTGTAGATAACAGTAAAGTAAGCTTTTTAGGTGTGCGCGTTGCATACGGTTTCTAATAAGAAACTATTAAACACATAATTAAAAAAGGAGGCCTGTTGCCTCCTTTTTTTTTGCCTGAAAACGGCATTTTTTATCCGCAAACAATAATAATTCTAATAAATTAGCAAATATTTGTACCTTAACCTGCGAAATCCGTTTACCTGTATACCGTAATACAATTATGAAGAAAATCCTCATCATTGATGATGAAGTTAATGTTGGGCTGTTGCTATCAAAATTTTTGGTTCGCAATGGCTTTGAGGTAAGCACCGCTACAAATGGCGGCGCTGGTATGGATTACCTGAAAAAGACCGATTTTGACCTGGTACTGTGCGATTTTAGGCTGGAGGATACCGATGGCCGCGAGATGCTCAAAAACATTAAGGCTCTTTATCCCAAAACAGGTGTAATTATAATTACCGGTTATTCGGACATTAAAATGGCTGTAGAGCTCATAAAAATGGGCGCTTACGATTATATCACCAAGCCCCTGTATCCCGATGAGATCTTAAACACCATTACCAAGGCTATTGAAACCCAATATGCCCTGCAGGAAATGGCCTCCAATGATTATAGCCATAACAATAAGCCCCAAAAGGAAAGCAAAAAGCAGGTATTATCCGGCGAGTTTGTTGTGGGTACCAGCCGGGCATCAAAAGAGTTATTAAAACAAATTGAGTTGGTTGCCCCAACCAATTACAGCGTTATTATATTAGGCGAAAGCGGCACCGGCAAAGAGTCGGTTGCAAAAAGCATTCATATGAACAGCCCCCGGCATAACCAGCCCTTTGTGGCAATGGACTGCGGGTCGCTCACCAAAGACCTGGCCGCGAGCGAGTTTTTTGGTCACGAAAAAGGCTCGTTCACCGGGGCATTGTACACCAAAATAGGTCATTTTGAAATGGCCAATGGCGGGACCCTTTTCCTGGACGAGGTAGGTAACCTATCCTACGAGATACAGGCAGCCTTGCTACGCACCGTGCAGGAACGTAAAGTAAAACGCATTGGCAGCACCAAAGAGATCGATCTGGATGTGCGCATAATCATTGCCACAAACGAAAGCCTGCAGGAAGGGATCCAGAAGGGAAAATTCCGCGAGGACCTTTACCACAGATTTAATGAATTTAGCATTTATATGCCGCCATTGCGCGAGCGCGGCAACGATATTATGATGCTGGCTGATCATTTTTTAAAAATAGCCAATCACGAGCTTGATAGGGACGTAACCACTTTTTCGCCCGAGGTAATAGAGTGCTTTATGCACTATCGCTGGCAGGGCAACATCCGCGAATTAAAGAACGTGGTGCGCCGGGCAACATTACTAAGCGAGGGTAATGAGATAACCATGAAAACCCTGCCGCTGGAAATCTCCAATTTTAATGTAGCAACATTTGAAACGGTAAATTCATCGCCGGCAAACGAGCCGAAAGAACCCCGGCACGACCTGAAGAACGCTGCTTTAGGGGCAGAGCATGAAACTATTTTAAAAGTGCTTAGAGAGGTAAACTTTAATAAAACAAAAGCAGCCGAGATATTAAATATTGATCGCAAAACGCTTTACAATAAAATGAAGGCCATCAACCTAAAATAATATGGAAGCCGGAGACGAAAACAAGCTGATAAGCAGTGGTGCTTTTGAAATTCTAAAACATGATATTAAGAACCAGCTATCTAATATTCAACTTGCCTTAGAAGGTTTAAAATATGAGGTGGATGATCAGAATAGCGACCTTGACCTGTATCTGGATAGCATGGCCCAATCTGCAGCAAAAATTGATACGCTGTTAAATAGCTTTGAATAGAAGTTTTCCATAGGGCGCTAAACCTTTTAAGCGTTTTTTTGTTTATATATTAGTATCACAATTAGCTTTTCGGGGTAAGCATGTCCATCTTTAATTACAAGCAGCGCAATAATATTATACTGGTAAGCATTGTTGTGCTTGGTTGCTTTTTGCTATATGCTTTAAGTGACCTGTTTAGCTCTATACTGGGCGCTATCGTGCTCTTCACCATTTTTAGGCCGTTTTATTTGTACATGGTTGAACGGCGTAAGTTTAACCAGGCATTGGCAGCTATAATTATCATATTAATATCGCTTATTGTTATTGTTATCCCATTCCTGTCGTTAAGTATTATGGTGATAGGGAAAATAAGCAGTATTAACCGCGAAACTATAAATATTGATAAGTGGACAGAGAAGATCGACGCCTTTACCGCGGCTAATTTAAATCAGCCCCACTTTGCCGAAAACACTTTACAAAAGCTGGGGGCTTACGCTGCAGATCTGTTCCCATCCATTTTGGGTAGCGCGGCAAGTATTATACTTACCTTATTGGTAATGTATTTTTTACTGTACTTTATGTTTGTGCAAATGCGCGAGTTTGAGGTTGGCTTGCTTAAATATGCCCCTTTTCGCGAACAGCACGCGCTAAAATTTGCTGCAGAATTACGCAATTCAACCTACTCCAATGTGTTAGGGCAGGGCATAATCGCTCTTACCCAGGGTACATTACTGGCTATGGGTTTTTACGCTTTTGGCATCCCCGATGCTATTTTCTGGGGTGTAATTGGGGCATTTTTATCATTTTTGCCGGTAGTAGGCGCCCCTACCATGTGCATACCTGCAAGTATTATCCTGTTTGCCGGCGGGCATAATGTTAAGGGCATTTTGCTTTTGGCATACGGCCTGCTGTTTATTGGCAACGTTGATAACGTGCTGCGCATGATCATAAATAAACGCATAGGCAATACGCACCCAATTATATCAGTTATAGGAGTGTTTATTGGCTTGCCGTTATTTGGTATTCTTGGCCTGGTTTTTGGGCCTGTATTGCTTTCGTATTTTCTTTTATTGCTGGAGATCTATGAAACTAACCGTATGGCGGCCGACAGGCTGGAGCGGATACGGACCGGGCCCGAGATGCAATAAGATATTATACAGGGATGATCTTAAAAACAGGTTAAAAACCTATTTTTGAAAAGATATTTAACAAAAACAAAACAAATATTCAACTTAAAAATTAATACAATATGAACGATAACACAAAAGTAGTTGTCGCCCTACTGGCAGGATTAGCGGCAGGAGCGGCTCTGGGAATTTTATTTGCACCAGATAAAGGTACCGAAACACGCGATAAGCTTTCAGAATCATTAAGCAACCTTGGCGACTCTATTAAAGAAACTGCCGCCAACGAGATTGATAAACTGGTAGGCTTAAAAGATAAGGTTGTAGAAAACATAAAAAGTAAGGTTAAGGGTGCTGAACAAGAATATCAGGACGACCTGGAACATGCATAATTTACTGTTATGGTATATAAACCGCGACTAAAAAATTAATATGGAACCCGAAAAAGAAGCAGCAGCACGCCCTATTGTTGATCAGCTAAAGGATTATGCTGAAACGCGCTTTAAACTTTTTAAATATGAAGTTATTGAGCGCAGCACATCAGTAGTAGCTGATGTAATAACAGATATTGCTATTATAGTAAGCTTACTGTTAACTTTTTTATTCGCAAGTTTTACGCTGGCATTATTCCTGGCGGATGTATTGCATTCGCATTGGAAAGGTTTTGGATGCGTAGCCCTTATATACCTGTTAATTGCTGTATTAATAATGATTGGAAAGCGCAGCTTTGAAAGGCCGATCATTAACGCGATGATCAGAAAGCTATTCAAATAAGATTATGGAAACACCTATAAGAAATATATTTGAACTGCAGGGCGAAATTGGCAGGCTAAAAAATTTAGAGGCCGAGCAGGCCATTGCTTTAAAGGCGCGCTTTAGCGGGCCATCGGCTATATTTTCAACCGTGCTTTCATTGTTCCCAAAATCGGCAACTGTTGATGGTATTAAAGGCGCGGGCTTTTTTAACCAGGACCTTTTAGGGCTTGTATCAAGGTTTGTACTGCCGTTAACCTTAAATAAAACAATATTTAAACACTCTGGTTTTATAGTTAAAACATTGGTGGGCATTCTTTCTCAAAAAGCATCGCATTATATTAGTGAAGATGCAGTAAGCGGCATTTGGAGCAAAGCCAAAGGGTTGTTCAATAATCTGCTTAAAAAGAAAGCTAAACACCCCGAAAAAGAAGTTATGCCGGACTACAATCCGCCACAATTGTAAGATACCAATCATGTAGCGGGACATGATCTTAAAAGGGATAGACTCATAGAGTTTATCCCTTTTTTGTTTGGTGGCTTCAACCACAGAGGACACAGCGTTTTTCACAGAGGTAGTTCTTTCCAGGAAGTATATTAATATTTACTGTGTGCTCTGTATTTCTCTCTGTGTCCTCTGTGGTAAATCCTTTTGCAAAATTTCCGTATTTTCGCGCCTTTATTATAGCACGTGGGAAAAGACAAGATAAGGCGCTTCGCCGAGATAGAAACTTTTAGTAATGTTTTGCAGTTAGATGCGGGTAAGCCATTTAAAGGTAACTGGGCTACCGGTTTTTTTAAGAACAACAACCCTGTAGTACTGGAACTGGCCTGCGGCAAGGGTGAATACACAGTTAACCTTGCCCAAATGTTCCCGGATAAAAATTTTATAGGTATAGATTATAAAGGTAACCGCATTTGGCGCGGCGCTAAAACCGCGCTGGAAGAGGGCGTAAATAACGTTGCCTTTTTACGAATGCAGATAGAGAACCTGGTTGATTATTTCGGAGGCGGCGAGGTAGACGAGATCTGGATAACCTTTCCCGACCCCCAGCCACAGCTAAGCCGCGAAAAGAAACGCTTAACATCGTCCCGATTTTTAGATATGTATCGCATAGTGCTAAAAACAGACGGCTGCATGAACCTGAAAACCGATAACGACGGCCTGCATGCTTACACGGCTGATAAAATTGCCGAGCTTAACCTTAAGCTGTTTATAAAAACCGAAAACCTGTATCACTCCGAACATGCCGACGAAGTGCTGTCTATCAAAACCTATTACGAGAAAAAATATTTGCAGCATAATAAAAATATTAACTACCTTAAATTCTCATTTTAAACCACAATGCCCGATTACAACTTCTACGATAATGTTTATGATGTAGTGAGGCAAATACCTAAGGGCAGGGTTACATCGTACGGGGCTATAGCAGCCTATTTAGGCTCAAAGCAATCGTCACGCATAGTAGGTTACGCCATGATGGCCTGTGGCAGCGCGCAACCACCTGTACCGGCACACCGGGTAGTAAACAGGCAAGGCTTATTAACCGGAAAATTTCATTTTGGAGGCGACACCATGGAACAGATGCTGCAAAGCGAAGGTGTTGAAGTTATAGAGAACCAGGTACAAAACTTTAAAGAATTGTTTTGGGACCCGGCTATAGAATTAGCGCTTTAACTCAACAAATACCTTTATCGCCTTTTGCATAAACCATATGGTTTTGCCCGGTATAATATCAATCACAAATATTATATTGCATAACCATGAAAAAAACCTTTATCTGCTTGCTATTAACTTTTGTGCTGACGCCATTACTTTGGGCACAAACCGCTTCTGTGCATGTTACAATTACCAACACATCTTCTTCTACATGCCTTTTTGTAAGAACGGAGCGGGCTTTTATGAGCGACTTCCTAAAAAAAGGGGATACAGAGCTTGCTTTAAATAATCATAAAACAGCAACCTATACTATACAAATTACAAAACCGGAATTCATAACATTTTACTGCGATAGTTCATCGACAAGAGAGGGAAAATATTTACATTATTCGTTTTTTATTTCGCCTGGGGATGATCTTGATTTTAAAGCCGATTTTGCCCGTAAGGACTTCGGCATTACTGTAGCCGGGAAAGGGAATAATAATAACCAGCCATTAAGGAGAACGTTTTTTTCGGCCGGCTTTGAGCAATTTAATAAAGACACCTTGCCTAATCGGATGATCGCCGCAATAAACGATACTGCAAAACGCATTGGGAACACTTTTAAAACGTATGTTGAACAGTATAGACCATCGGCAGCATTTATAAAATACATGCAGAATAATATAGATTATTATGCCACCCAAAAATTTTACAATTTAAAAGAAAACAACAAATTTGCCATAGAAGATGCCTATTACCGCAACATAGCAAAATGGCGGCATGTTACCGATAGTTTATTTAGCCGCACAAAACTGGATAACGCGGACGCTTTGCCCGCTCCAAATTATCGCTCATTAATAAGATACTTTTTATTAAGACAAAAGGAGGCCCTTTGGCGGGAAAGCACCGCAGATTCTGTGGCTTTTTTTAAGGAATGGTACAATGCCAATGTTACCGAAGGTAGGAAAGCATTCATGGACGATCGCTCAAACCTGCTGCAGGAAAAGATCATCAATAGATATTTTACAGGCGATGTTGCCGAATATTTATACGGGAACCTTCTTGACGATGCGCTTGCTGAGGCAAACCCCACAAACATTGTAGCAATATTTAACAGGTTAAAACAAAAATATCCCAATAGTATTTATATCAATTGGTTTAGTCCGTCTGTTGAAAATGTAATTAAAAAAAGCAATAACTCTCTCAGTAACCAGATGGTGTTTGCAAAAGATAATGGCACCCAACTAAATACCCTTAAAGATATCCAGGAGCTTGCCAAAGGCAAAACCGTGTTATTAGATATGTGGGGAACCTGGTGCGGCCCATGCCGTAAGGAGATGGAAAATAACAGCGATGCCCTAAAAGAACATTTTAAAAATAAAGGACTTGATTATTTTTATATAGCCAACTATGACCTAAAGAATGAAACAACCTGGAAAAAATTGATAGCCTATTTTAAATTAACCGGCACACATGTTTTAGCAAACGAAAAGCTAAGTGACGACATTATGGAAAAAACAAAAGGCAGGGGCTACCCCACCTACATTATTATTAAAAAGGATGGTTCCTATGAATTATCAAAAGCAGGTTATCCGATGGATAGAGGTGTGCTGATTAAACAATTGGAGGAGGCGCTGGCAATCAAGAATTAATCTATTTGCAGCAGCTCCATCCGGTTACCAAAGGGGTCTATAAATGCAAAACGGCGGCGTCCCGGTATAACCGGTTCCTCTACGATCTCAACATTATTACCCTCTAAATGCCTGCGGGCGGCATCTACATCAATTACTTCCAGGGCAGTATGGCGAATGGTGCGTGGCAATGCCGGTTCAACACCTATATGCAGCTGCACGTTACCAATGTTAAACCAATAACCTGCTGATGAAAAAAGATGATCGGGCCGGTCAATCAATTCCAGCCCAATCACATTTGCATAAAAATCTTTTGCCTCCTCCAGCCTTTCCGGCGGCACGCAAATGTGGAAATGATCTATCCGTTTAAAAATAATCATGCCTACTCGTCTTCGGCAAAAGTAAGCACGTAGTTATTATTATCCAGGATAGCGAATTCGGTGGCGCCATAAAAGGTTTTCTCCAGGCCTTTAAGTATCGTTACTTTATCTTTTACCTCCTCAAAAAATGCGCGGATACCGGATAGTTTTATATAAAGCAAAAGCGATCCGCCATCGGTCCGGCTAATGTTTGGCAGTTCGTCGGCCAGGCTTTCAAAGGTCTGGAACATAACGGTAACGTTACCTTTCATCATCATGGCCCACACCAGGTTATCGCCCGTTTCGGGCACGGTAGCAATAGTTGTAAAGCCTAAAAGCTTATAAAAATTGATAGTGGCATTAATGTCTTTAACAAAAAAATTGGGCGATAGACTTTCCATAGGTTTTCTAATTATGCAGTAAATTTATGATTAATCGGGGTGTATAAAAATAAAACGTTATACCTTTAAAAATAATATGATCCCGATTCAAATCGCTAAATCACTAAATAAACACCTATGGGACAATTAATAAACGACTTTGAAGCCTATCGTACAAAAATGAACGACAGGATAATGGAAAGCTCCAATACCAACATTAAACGTTTTTTTGCTTTAGATACCACCAGCTATGCCGATGGCGCGCTGGATGTAAAAACAAAAGAAATGCTGGGCCTTGTTGCTTCAATGGTTTTGCGTTGCGATGACTGCATAAAGTACCACCTGGGCAAATGCCACGAAGCCGGCGTTAAACACGATGAAATGAACGAGGTTTTTATGATAGCCAACCTGGTAGGCGGTTCCATTGTTATCCCGCATTACCGCCGCGCGGTAGAGTACTGGGATGAATTGAATGGCTTATAAATTTACACCACGTACACTGCGACGTGGTGTAAATAATCACATCCTCAACCGTAACGATACCGACCTGCCCAGCGCTTGTATAAATTGCGGATCCAGCGTTTCGTTGCCTTCTTTTTGTATCCAGATGGTTTTTTCTTTTATCAGCTGCAGCTTTTCGCCATTCAGCAGTAGTTCAAGTTCTACAGTGTTTTGATTGATAAGATTGCTGTTTACTATCTGGTAAACATAATCCTGGTCATTAAAAGTTATTCTTAGCGGTAATCCCATATCTCAAATCTTCTCGGTTGTAAAGATAAGCCTTAACGCGGGTTATAGAATTTTATTTGAAAAATTTGTGTCGAAACAAAAAAGGCCCCGTAAACGGAGCCTTTAAATATAAGTTTATTAACGTGGTTCTTATTGAGCGTTCTCTTCTTCCAAAGCCATTAACTCATCAACAAGGATACGTCCGCAATGCTCGCAAACGATGATCTTTTTACGCTGACGGATATCTGACTGGCGTTGAGGCGGGATCTGGTTAAAGCAACCAGAACATGAATCGCGCTGAATAGTTACTACTGCTAAACCATTTTTAGCATTTTTGCGCAAACGGTTGTAAGCGATAAGCAACCGCTCATCAATATTAGCGGTAGCTTTTTCGGCCTGACCGGTTAATTCATTTTCTTCTTTTTCAGTTTCGGCGGTAATAGTGCCTAACTCATCTTTTTTAGCATCAAGGTCGCTGCGGCGAGCTTCCAGATCAGCCAATGCTTTTTCGTAGATGCTGGTTTTTGATGCGATCTCGAAACCAAACTCACGAATTTTTTTCTCGCTTACCTGTATGTCTAAGCCTTGTATCTCAATTTCTTTTGATATAGCATCATACTCACGGTTGTTCTTAACCTCGTTAAGCTGAGTTTCGTATTTTTTTATGTTAGCCTGAGAATCTTTAATAAGGTTCTTACGTGTCACGATCTCATCTTCAAGATCATCAAGCTCATTTTTTATTTTTTGAATGCGGGTTTCAAGTCCGGCAACATCATCTTCAAGATCGGCAACTTCCATAGGCAGTTCACCTCTTACCTGGCGTATCTTGTCAATTTTGGTGTGGATGGTTTGCAGGTCGTATAAAGCTTTAAGCTTTTGTTCTATGGTTTGTTCCATTAAATAAAATATTTGACGGGGTTTGTATTCACTTTTGTTAAACGGATGGCAAAGTTACTAAATTTTTCTTGAATAATTTCGCACAATAATTGCTGCGTAAATTGCTCACTTTCAAAATGTCCAATGTCGGCGATCACTATTTTTCCTTCGGCATCAAAAAACTCATGATATTTATAATCTGCCGTTACAAAAACATCTGCCCCGGCAGCTACCGCATGCTTCAGTAAAAAGCCTCCCGAACCGCCGCAAACCGCTACTTTTTTCACCTGTTTACCGGTAAATGCGGTATGCCTTATCACTGCGCAATCCATACTTGTTTTTACATCGGCTAAAAACTCGGCCTCGTCCATGGGCACTTCCAGATCCCCAATCATCCCGCTGCCAATTTGCTGGTGCTGGTTGGTTAGGTTGTAAAGATCGTAGGCCACTTCTTCGTACGGGTGTGCTAAAACCAGCGCCATAATTATCTTACTTTCCAGGTTGGCGGGGTAAACGGTTTCTATCCGCATCTCCTCCTCGTGGTGGCGGATGCCGGGCTCGCCCACATATGGGTCGCTGTTTTCGCCGCCCTTAAAGGTGCCTGTACCCTCGGCATTAAAGCTGCATTCGCTGTAATCGCCAATGTGCCCTGCCCCCGCGTGGAACAACGCTTTGCGCACCTGCTCAGCTTGTGCTACGGGTACATAAGTAACCAGTTTTTTTAACAGGTTTTGCTTTGGTGCCAGTATGCGGGTATTGGTTAAGCCCAGTGTTTCGCAAATGCGGGCGTTTACACCTGTCATCATATTATCCAGATTGGTATGGATGGCATACAAGGCTATGTTGTTACGAATGGCTTTCTCTACCACGCGCTCCACATAGGTTTTGCCGTTAAACCTTTTAAGCCCTTTAAAAACGATGGGGTGATGAGATATAATAACCTGGCAGCCTGTGGCAATAGCTTCGTCTACCACGGCTTCGGTACAATCCAGAGAGACCATGGCTTGTTGCACCTCCATATCGGGCCGGCCAACAATAAGGCCGCTGTTATCATAATCTTCCTGGTAGGCCAGCGGGGCCAGGCTTTCCAGGTAAGCGGTTAGCTGTGCTAATTTCATAATTGTACTAAGGTAGTAAGGGTGTGCGAAGTTTGGAAGTAATATTTATTATCCGTTAGCTAAAGCCAACGGCAATGAATCGCATAGCGGTGAATTACATGGCGATGGGTAAACTGCAACCACCTACTCCTGTTCATCCATCCACACAACCTTTTGTTCGGGCTGGTGCGGCTGCGCAATGATATCGCCATACAGATCTGGCCGCCGGGCTTTTATGTATCGATAGCCGCCGGCATCCGTAAGTTTATCCGGCGTAGCGGTAGCAATGGCAATTTCATCATCAAAAGAGCGACATTCGGCAATAATATCTCCAAAGGGGTCAAGTATCATAGAGCAGCCGTTTTTTAGCTGGTCGTCATCCATGCCTATCGGGTTGGCAAAAACCGCATATATGGCATTATCATAAGCACGGGCAGGCAGCCATTTCATTAACCAGCTACGGCCTTTTAAACCGTCAAATTCCTGGCGCAGGGTTGTTGGATCTGCTTCCCGGTTATCCCAAAGCCCGGGGTCGACAAAACCCGCGCCCGGACGGGTAGATGGGGTGCACATGGTTACATGCGGCATAAATACAATATCGGCGCCAAGCAGCTTAACCGCTCTTACGTTTTCTATAATGTTGTTATCGTAACAAATAAGGATGCTGCATTTCCAGCCGTGGATATTAAATATCACATACCTATCCCCGGGTGTAAGGTGCGGATTGATAAATGGGTGCAGCTTGCGGTATTTGGCAACCAATCCGTTTTTATCTACACATACATACGCTTTGTACAACCTGTCCTCGTAATCCTTCTCAAACAGGCCTGCCAGTATAGTGATGTTTAATTCGGCGGCTATCTCTGTAAGTTTTATAATACTCGGACCATCAGGAATAAACTCGGCCACATCAAGCATTTGCTGTTTATTCAAACTTCGGGCAAAGGAGTAGCCGGTGATTGAACATTCATGAAAGGCAACTACCTGCGCCCCCTGCAAGGCTGCTTTTGCAGCTAATTGTTTTATCACCGATAAATTGTAGGCTTTGTCGCCGCTCCTGTTCTCGAATTGTGCGGTCGCGATTTTTAGGTTTTCCATCATAAAAGCATGTTGTGTAAATATAACGGTAAAAGCGTGCTTTTTACTATATGGATTTTTGCAGGATGGCGAGTTTACTCACCCCGACATCGCTGCGCTTGTCGACCCTCTCTGCTGCGCAAAGAGGATGAAGAAATTTTTTCTTTCTATTGCTCCCTCTCCTTTGGAGAGGGCTGGCGTGAGCCCCAAACGCGAAAAGATCAAAACGACCGGTAATATTTTCTTTGGTGCCGGTTAATTTTCATTAACCCTCCAACTCTTACCTCGTTCTGATCTTTATAAATAAGTAAGCGTATTACTTATAGCTGTGTGCGGTTTAGGCTTCTGGCCTTCATTATTTTAAGGTCGCTCATTAAAATGCTCATCAATTCTTTATCGAAACGTGACACTAATTTATTGGTAACCGATTTTTTGGAAGTTTTCATGGTTCAAATTGTTTAAGGTTTATAATTTATTACACACCCATTTTGGCTATGTTAAAGCTTTCGTAAGCCATTTTTTGGTTGTACTCGTTTGCAATCGACTGGTGGTTTATCAAATCTACAATGGTACCTATCCAGCAAAAGCCAATTGTAAGTATGTAAAAAATACCCAATGCTACCTGCCCTACCAAAAACCTTTGTATACCGGCTATACCAATAAAGCCAAGCAGTGTGAATAATAAAATATCCTGGGGGCTTTTTCTTTTACTTGAATAGATCATGTAAAAGCTTTGTTTTTGTGTGTCGCTCAAACTACTTGTAGCCTGGTGCAAAACTGCCATTTCCTCTGTTGTGATGCCGGGCAATGACATATAAGGGTTGTAAGTGTTCATTTTTTTGTTTTTTATTGTGATTGATGATGTAAAACTAATATCGGAATAAATATTCACCTACAACTAATAGGCGGTCTGTTACAAACCATCGGTAAGTGCGGTTATTTATTCGGCGAAATACAGGGAGATTTTTCACCGATTAGGCTCATCGCAGCGGTATTTACTTCAATAACGAATTGGCAGATCAAATACGGTCAGCATGGGATATACCTAAGATCTTTATATCGATAGGATACAAATAGAGGGTCGGGGTTAGGCCGTCTATTAAAGTACGACAACTTTAACGGGCACAAAAAATGCCCGTCAATCTTTTATAAGAAAGCGGGCATTAATTTCTGTGAAGGTTTTGGCGTGTTAGTATGATTAGGCTTGTAGCGTATTAACTTGCATTTTGACTACGTGAAAGCTTTCGAAAGCCATTTTTTGATTATAATCGTTTGCGATCTCCTTGTAGTTCATCAGGTCGATAATAGTGCAGACAAAGAAAAAACCGGCGGTAAAAAAATAAAGCACACCCATTGTTATCTCGCCAATGGCAAAGCGGTGTATGCCCGCGATACCAACAAGGCCAAGCAACGCAAATAGTAGAATTTCCTGCGGATTTTTTCTTTTACCGGAATAGATCATGTAAAAGCTTTGCTTTTGATCATCACTAAGGCTGCTTGTTGATTGGTGCAAAATTGTTAGCTCTTCGGTTGTGATGCCGGGCAGCGACAAATAAGGGTTATAAGCTTCCATTTTAGTTATTGTATGGTTTGATGGTCCTAAAGCTAATATCGGAATAAATTTTCACCTATAACTAATTGGCAGCCTGATATAAACCATCGGTAAGCGCGGTTTTTTATCGGCAAATACAGGGGGATGGTCTTTACGGATTACGCGTATCAAACTTGTATTTCTTATTGATGATAAGCGTACAGATGCGGTACAGCAGAACGGCCAGCACGGGGATACCCAGCCAATGCGCGTGAAAAGAACTTTTTATATCGCCACGAAAAAGATAAGAGATAGCATGCCCTAAGCCGCAGCCGGGGCACCAGGTTATGCCAAGCATTTTTAAGGGGCATAAACTAAAATGGCTTTCACCCGCCGGGTTGGTAAACGCCAGGCAAGTTAAAGCCACAATCCAGAAGGTTAATTCAAAATACCGGTTAAATATTCTCCTAATCGACACGGTTACTTTTGGTGGTGAGCAATAAAGATACTGCAAATGCCTCTATCACACCAACAAGCAAGGCCCCAAAAATACGGCCGCTAAAACTTTGAAAGGTGGTATCGTTACTATCGCCGCCGCCCCAGTTTATAAATATTATGCCTGCAAATACGGCTAAAATGCCGCCAACCAGCAATATTTTAAAACTTTGTATCAATGCTTCTAAAAATCCCATCTCTCCCTTCAGCTCGCCATCGCGAAAGTTTCTAACGCCAAAATAAAGGCCTATAAGCGGAATTAAGACCGAAACATACTCTATGGGCGAAGCCTGGCTGTCTGTTAAATTATATCCGGTTGCCCGCATAACAAAGAGCCAAATAAGGCTTAAAACACCTATCAAAATTCCGAAAGTTACTGAGTTCTTCATGTTGTATAAAGTTTGGTACTTGTTGTAGTTCTGAAATATCATTTAAAAGTAAACATAAGTGCAAATTGTTTGCTTAAATTTCGTGATAAATATTGCGGGCGAATAAAAAAGCCTTTTTTACATATATTTGCAGCGTTTTGAACATCCGTGATATATTAGAGCGATACAAAGCTGACGATCGGATAAAGGCATTGGCGCAAGCCTTAAATGCCCGTAAAAATCCAAGGATACAGCTTCGGGGTTTAGTCGGATCGGGTGATGCGGCCATGGCGGCAGCATTGTATTTTTTGCAGCACAAGCACATGATATTTGTACTGCCCGAACGCGAAGAAGCCTCTTACTTCTTAGCCGACCTGGAAAACCTTACCGGCAAGGATGTTCTGCTTTTCCCATCATCATACCGCAAAGCTTTTGAATTTACCCAGCCGGACAGTGCCAATGTACTTGCCCGTGCCGAGGTCTTGAACGAGCTGAACCATGCTGCCGAATACGGCCAGCTGATAGTAACTTATCCCGAGGCCCTGGCCGAAAAGGTAATAGACCGCTCATCGCTGGAGAAAAACACGCTAGAAATTGCAGTAAACAATAAACTGGGGATAGATTTTATCACCGAGTTTTTGGTGGAGTATGATTTTGACCGGGTTGATTTTGTTTACGAACCGGGGCAGTTCTCTGTTCGCGGCGGTATTGTAGATATCTTCTCTTTCTCGCACGATCTGCCTTACCGGATAGAGTTTTTTGGAGATCTGATAGAGTCTATCCGCACGTTCGAAATAGAAACCCAGTTATCGGTAGAGCAGGTGAAAAACATCACCATTGTACCCAACGTACAGTCCAAGTTTTTAACAGAGAATAATATTTCCCTGCTGGAATATGTGGAGCCCGATACGCAAGTGTGGATAAAAGATGTGCAGTTTACGCTGGATATCATCCAAACCGGGCATAAAAAAGCTAACCAGCTGTGGAAGGCTTTATCTGCAGAAGATAAAAACCAAAACCCTGATTGGATTGACCCAAAGTTCAGCTTTACCGATGAAAAACTAATTGCCGACCAGCTGCACGATTTTGCATTGGTAGAGTTTGGCAAGCAATTCTTTTATACCGATAGCACCCCTATCAACTTTGACATGCGCCCGCAGCCATCTTTCAATAAAGATTTTAGTCTGCTGATACATAATTTTAAGAATAACGAAACCGAAAAGATTGAGAACTATATCCTCACGGATTCGGCACGGCAGGTAGAGCGACTTTACGCCATCCTGGAAGACCTGGATAAAACGGTTAAGTTTACCCCGGTAAGCATCAGCATCCGCGAAGGCTTTATTGACCGCGAACAAAAGCTGGCCTGTTATACCGATCACCAGATCTTCGACCGTTATTATAAATACAAATTAAAAAAGGGCTACCAGCGATCGCAGGCTATTACTCTTAAAGAGCTGCGCGACCTGAAACCCGGCGATTTTGTTACCCATATTGACCACGGTATTGGCAAATACGCCGGCCTGGAAAAGGTTGAGGTGAACGGCAAAACACAGGAGATGATCCGTTTGGTTTATGCGGATAATGATCTGCTTTATGTGAACATTAACTCGCTTAACCGCATCAGCAAATACAGCGGTAAAGAAGGCACCCAGCCTCGCATGAACAAGCTGGGAACAGACACCTGGGAGCGCCTCAAAAAAACCACAAAAAAAAAAGTTAAAGACATCGCCCGCGACCTGATAAAGTTATACGCCCTGCGTAAAGCACAGGACGGAAATGCTTTTTCGCCGGATAGTTATTTGCAAACCGAGCTGGAGGCATCATTCCTTTACGAAGATACCCCGGACCAGGAAAAAGCCACCGTTGACTTTAAGAAAGATATGGAATCGCCCCACCCTATGGATAGGCTGATCTGTGGCGACGTTGGCTTCGGTAAAACCGAGATAGCCGTGCGCGCCGCGTTTAAAGCCGTAGCAGACAGTAAGCAGGTAGCCATACTTGTCCCCACAACCATTTTAGCGGCCCAGCATTACAAAACTTTCAGCGACAGGCTAAAAGGGTTCCCGGTAAATATTGATTACGTAAATCGCTTTAAAAGCAGCAAGCAGATAAAGGATACCCTTACGGGATTAAAAGAAGGCAAGGTAGATATCATCATAGGCACACACCGTTTGGTGAGCAAGGATGTTAAGTTTAAAGACCTGGGGCTGATGATCATTGACGAGGAGCAAAAGTTTGGCGTATCTACCAAAGAGAAGTTAAAACAGATGCGCGCCAATGTAGATACCCTTACCTTAACGGCTACACCAATACCACGCACCCTGCATTTTTCACTGATGGGCGCGCGCGATCTTTCCATCATATCAACCCCGCCGCCAAACCGCCAGCCGGTGGTTACCGAGCTGCATGTGTTTAACGATACACTGATTAAAGAAGCCGTTGAACACGAAATTGAGCGTGAAGGGCAAGTGTTCTTTATCCATAACCGCGTGGCCGATCTGCCGCAGCTTGGGGGCATGATCCACAAACTGGTGCCCAAAGCACGTGTTGGCATTGCCCACGGGCAATTGGAGGGCGACGCGCTGGAAGATGTGATGCTGAAATTTGTGAACCACGAGTATGATGTTTTAGTGGCTACCACCATTATAGAGGCTGGTTTGGATATCCCCAACGCCAACACCATTATTATTAACCACGCCCACATGTTTGGCCTGAGCGATCTGCACCAGATGCGCGGCCGTGTTGGGCGAAGTAATAAGAAAGCGTATTGTTATTTGCTGAGTCCGCCATTATCAACATTGACCAATGAGGCCCGCAAACGCCTGAGCGCTATTGAAGAATTCAGTGACCTGGGCAGCGGTTTTAACGTAGCCATGCGCGATCTGGACATTCGCGGGAGCGGTAACCTGTTGGGTGCCGAACAAAGTGGGTTTATTGCCGAAATTGGCTTTGAGATGTACCACAAGATATTGGACGAAGCTATTCAGGAACTGAAAGAAGATGAGTTTAAAGGCGTATTCCCGGATGATAAGCCAAGGCCGTTTATCAGTTTCACCCAGATAGATACCGACCAGGAGATCCTGATCCCTGATGAATATGTAACCAACATAGGCGAGCGCTATAACCTCTACACCGAGCTAAGCAAGCTGGAAAACGAAACCGAACTACAGGCCTTTAAACAGCAACTGCATGACAGGTTTGGCCCTATCCCAGCGCAAGTACACGACCTGCTTAACTCCATGCGCCTGCAATGGCTGGGTAAAGCTATCGGCTTCGAGAAAGTATCGCTGAAAAAGAATGTGCTGCGCGGATATTTTATCGCCAATCAGCAATCGGCCTATTTTGAGACAGAAGCCTTTAAAGAAGTGCTGGAGTTTGTACAACGCAACCCACGCCGAACCAATCTTAAGGAAGTAAAAAACACCCTTCGCCTAAGCGTAGACCGCATTGCCAATATTGATGAAGCGCTCGAGATATTGAGCGAAATGACGGTGGTTGGGGTGTAGGTAATGGTGTTTTTGTTTATCTCCTTATTATTGAATTCTTGTTCATGTAAGTAGACATCAAATGAGATATATTTAATTCTTTCTCCTTATATAGCGGCCTCAAGGTATATATCAGTTTAGTAAAATAAGAATTACCTTTGTGTCCATGGCTTATATTTAGAGCCAAGATAACTTTTGTTTTCAACGGTACGCCATATAGTTTTGTAGGAGACCAGTTGGGCTGTTTGCTTAATGATTCTTTTAGTGCTTTTAACAATTCAGGAGTGGTGGGCTTCAATGTACTCAATTGCATTAACCGCCCGCTTTCATCTACAATGAACGAAAGAATTGCAGAATCAATATCCGCTTTCGGCAAGTTATATGCTTTGAGACTCTTTTTTATCTCCGAAATAAAATTCGTCGGACCATTGATATACTCGGTGGTTGAAAAAACTTCATTAAATGAATACGATTTACCCAAACTATCGTATCCCAGCCCTGAGATAGGCTCATCATTTTTATAAACCAAAACATATTTTCCTGAATCAATAAACGGTATTTTACCCGTCCATGCGCCTTCTTTTTTCCCATTAACAATTGGGCCTTCCATAACGGTTTCCTTTGATAGTTGGTCGTATTCAATACTATTACCAAAGCCGTCTTTGCAAATTTGCGCGCCATTAGTGTCATAAAAATCTATCAGTTCACCATTTGGAAAAAACTTTCTATTTTCGTTTGCTTCGTTCTTAATCAATTTGAACATTTTCCCATTAGGATAGTACCAATATTCAAAGCCTTCTTTCCCAAAATCACCATAGTTTATAATACTTTTTCTTTTTCCCGATGGATAAAAGCTGATGCATTGGCCGCTATAAGAAAAATTGCCGTTATATTGATTAAATGAAATCCTTTTTCCGTTCCCAACAAATTTCACTGTGCCATCCTTATAATAATCTTTATCTCTATTAGGTCATCTTTAGGTGTAAACGGCGGGATTATTCTAAAGTAATCTGCACTATCTGCAGAAGCGACAGGTATAGAGCCTTCGCCTATTTGTTTATAATAATAAATAGTTGTGTCCTGTACTTGCGCCTTGGCCAAATTGGTCAATAGTAGGCATATGACAGCTAAGAACGCTTTCTTAAAAAATTTCAGGTAATTCATGAATGTGATATGGTCATTAGTATTGCAAAGATACAAACCTTCTTTATATCCCCATCAAATCCTTACCCCGATCCCGGTGCAGCATTAAATTAAAATGCCGGATAATAACCATTACCCGACATTTCAACTAATCACATATTACTAACATAAACTCCACTTTTTATTCAAAAACTCGTCTTCGCCGGGTTTGGCGTTTTTGTAGGCTATCGCTTCGGGGATATCCGTTTTGGGCAAGTGCACATGGATAATGGTGTTTTCGGTTATGGTATCCAGTTGGGTTAACACATCCTCCAGTTCGTCCATATTGTTTACCTCAAAGCCCTTGCCGCCAAATACATCTACCAGTTTGGCATATTTCCAGGGGTGCATATCGTTGTAGGCATAAACCGTGTTCAGGTCGGGCAGGTCGTAGTCTACTTTATCTTTTCCGCGGAAAGGGTTTGGGTTAACCAGCATTTGCTCAATGCCGTAGATGCCGTTATCCAGCACAAAAACAATGGTATTATGCTTTAGCTTATTTTGGGTGGATATTGCCTGGCAGGTCTCTTGGAACGCGCCATCGCCCACAAATACCACCGCGCGTTTATCTGGCCGGGCGCATTTTACGCCCGTTGCTGCCGGTACCGAGTAACCGATAGACAGCCACGACGCCTGCGCGACAAAACCATTCGGCTCGGCAATGTGGATACCCTGCGCTCCCAGCAAGGGGAAGCCGGCGTCTGATATCACTACATGGCTGCCGTTTATAAAGCTGTTCATGCGGCCAAAAAACAGGTCGAAAGTAACGGGCACCTCTGCTTTAATAGCCTGGCCTATACCCCCCGCCACAAAAAAGGAGGATTTAAGCACCCGGGAACCATACATCTGGAATGCCTTAAATTTCACTTTGATCAGTTCCTCTTTTAAAAAGATCATAAAATCTTTAAGCGATACATTGGGTTCGTACCCCGCGCCTATTCTAACACCGCTGTGGTTTGCCAATACTGTATCGTCTTTCCAAACATCAAAGCCGCCTAAGTTTTTGCCGGTTGTCCATACCCCAAGGCATATTTTAAGATCGGCTTTTTCAAAACGTTCCTTTACATCTTTTGGTGAAGCATTACCATTAAACACCCCCTTAAAATTAGGGTGATCTTCGGATACGATGGATTTACCCAATATGGAGGTAACAAATTCTGTATCGGTTTCTTCGATCAGTTCTAAAAATTCTTTTTGAATACCATAGCGCTGGATCTCTTCGCCACCCCAAAAAATAATTTTTTTGTTTACCGCCATTGCCGCCACATGTTCTGCTGCCTTGCGGGCATTCTCTCTACAGCCCTTTAAAACTTTTACAATTAATGGGGCGGTTGGTGGGGCGCATTTCATACGCCATACATCTTCAAAAACTTCCAGGTAAACCGGCTTGCCGTATAAGATACAGGCATCCAGCACGGCATCTATCTTATATGGCGCGTCAACACAACTGGTTACCTGCTCTGCGGCCACCGTTACGTTGCGGTAAACGTTTATATTACTGTACATATCGCCCGTCATGTGCGATGCCAGCATACCCTGGGCTATATTCTTTAATTGATCGCTGCTGGTAGGCGCGCCATTGATAACCAGTACCGGGCAATGTTCTACAAAAGAACCCGCTACCGAGTTAAGCAAGGTAAAAGCCCCCACCCCATAAGTTACCGCCACTGCCGAAAAGCCCCTTAACCGGGCGTAAGCATCGGCGCAGTGGCCCGCGTTTATTTCGTTGGTGTCGTTTATTACTTCAATTTTAGCCCTCTTATCTTCCAAAATGGTGTTTAAAAATGGCGCGGTGTAGTTCCCTGCTATGCCAAACAAATGGTTAAGCCCCATTTGCTCCAGCCTTATCTGCAAGTATTTTGCTACTGTTATTTCTGTTTCGGCCATTTTATTTGGGGTTATTAAGGTTACCTGTTGTTTCGTTCACCTCCAGCGCGGTACGGATGCCCGATTCAATGGCGCCCTCTATCCAGGCATGTTTAAGCGACGTATGCTCGCCGGCAAAATGCGCCCGGCCACCCCATTCGGTTGATATGATATGCTTTTGTAATAAATGCAGTTGGCCCGGGTTAAATATCGCGGCTTCGCCAAAGGCGTAAGGGTCGCGCATCCAGCTTTGGGTAGCAGCACCTATCACCCTGTTTTTGCTTGTCAGCTCTACTTCGCGCTTCTCTTTGTCTATCGTCATTACGGCCAGGCTTTTTATCCTCTCCTGCTCGGCCGGGTCGTTTGGCGCATGCATTATGGCCAGGTTTTTAAGGGCGTAGAAATAGCGCTCGTCATCATCCATAGAATCCCAGCGGCTTGCCTCATCGCTCCAGCAATAGGCGGCCAGTATCACGCCATACTTTGTGCCGATATCCATGCTTGGATAATAAACAAACCGGTTAGACAGATCGGTAATGGTACCACCGCCTACAATATTGTAAGGCGCCTGCTCCCACCATCTTTCCCTAAATTCGATTAATATTTTTGTAGCCGAATCATAATGAAGCTCCCGGATGGCTTTACGTTTTAGCTGGGCAAAACCCGGCGTTATATATACATGCCTTAAGGCCGAAAACGGAATGGTAACAATTACTTCGTCAAATTCCCTGTCTTCAATAGGGGTCTCCATCTTCTCGTAACCCTTCTTCTCATAAAACTCGTGGCTCCGCTCCACCTCCACATGTGTTTTTATTTTGACCTTGTTGGTTGTTTTATCTATAAACAAATCGGTTACCCGGCAATCAAAGTAAGTATTGTCCTTCAAGTCGTGGGCTTTAAAAAACTCGGTGGTAAGCAGGTCTGTGCCGCCAACAATTTGTACAAACTGCGTAGAATCTTTTATGATGTTAGATTCGATGAAACTTTGCAGAAAATCATACGCCATACGCGATTCCAGGTTTTGCAGCACACCTATCATTTCAATGGCATTATCAGAATAAAGGGTTTGCTCAACCAAAAAACGCCGCATCGAATATTCGCCGTAACGTTCTATTAACAGCGGCCAGTTCTTTAATGGGTCTTGCGCGATAAAGGCTTTTAAGGGGTTTAAAACATTGGCCAGTAAAACATCTGCCCGCTGGTTTTCATAAAGGTTTTGCTCGCTGGTTTCCAGGTTATAATCCAGCAGTTCGTTAATATTTGCACCTGGTTTAAAATATTCACTTTGTACAACATGCCTGTAGTTCACATAAAAAACAGAGTTGCGGGTACGGTCCGGGATGGGTGCTGTTTGTGGGTTATTATGATAAGCTATGGCCTGCGCCTTATCAACCGAAACATAATAAAAGGGCTCGGTTTTAAGGTTTAGCTGACTGATGTATTTAAACACCATTTGGTGGATAGTGGGGATCCGCATTGCACCAGCCTCTCCGTAGGAGCTGTCGTCCTCAAAATATTGCTTTTCTTTTGTGTTCCGGAAGGTTTTGATCCGGCCGCCTACCCTTGTATTGGCCTCAACAATAGTTACGTTGTGCCCGGCCTGTTTAAGCATAGCGGCCGAAACCATACCGGCCATTCCGGCACCAATGATCAATACATTTTTGGGTTTAGTTGTTTTGGGGATCCCCTCGTCAATATATTTTAAATACTGTTGAATAATGGGGTCATTGTCTTCATCCAGAAGACCGTGCAGGTAATTTTCCATTTGAATTGAATAAGGCGGTTTTAATTAGCTAAAGCTAAGCAAATCCATTACTTATTCTCTCCCTTATATCACCCTAATAATACCCGCTTTTCACCCTTTTTAGGGGTAAGCAATACTTTTTAAGATGTATCTATGCCGTAAGCTGTTGTTACCGATCAAAAAAGGCAACCACCCCGCGGTTAAGTGTTGGTGCTGTGGCTTACATTGATGGAGCGCTACAATTGTTAAGCAACATAATAGTGGATAGGATATAGTTAAAGGGCTTTAAAGTCCTTCATAAATTTATCTCTTATCTTAATAAACTTTCTGCGCTGTGTACTGTATAGTATTTCTTCAACAAAATATTCCGGCGCATAACTTTCAATGGCTAAAAACTTATTGGCCGAAATTAGTTCGAACCGGAAATTGACCCCATCATGCAATGTGAGTGCTACAACACTGCCATCCGGATTCTTTTTGTTTTGATCATTTAAGGAATCCGGACTAAGCTTCCATAAACCTGACGCGCTCAACTGTTCAATTATTGCTTTAGTTTCCGTTGGGTTTGCCTTTTTAAGCTTTACCACAGCCTCGGACCATCTATTGTTTTTTGTTCGTTCTAAATGCAGAAGGCCTTTAAAATATGTTCCCTTTTTTAATACTATTACAGCGTAGTTTATTTTGTTTGATTGCCAATAACCTTCTGTTGTATAAGCAATAATACTATCGTAAGAATTGTGTAGTGATTTAAATGCGAAAGAATGGTCGTTACTATCAATAAGGCCGTAGTTTATAGCCGGCTTTTGTGCCATTATAAATAGGGGCAGCAGTAAAACCAATAGCAACACACATTTCCTCATCTTATCCTATCTTCTTATATATCCCCTTTAAATTCCTGCCCAGTTCTTTATAATCCAAGCCATAACCTACCACAAATTGGTTCGGTATCTGGAAGGCTACATATTTTAATTCTTCAATGCTGTGCTCAACCGAATCTGGTTTATAAAGCAGGGTGCAAACAGTGATGGAGGCCGGGTTGCGTGTAAGCAGTTTTTCTATCAGGTATTTAATGGTATTACCTGTGTCAATTATATCTTCCACTAAAATCACATCCTTGCCTGTAATTTTTACGTGCAGGTCAAAATCATCGCGAATGGTGCGTGTGCTTGATAGACCGCCTAAGTAAGAGGCCAGCTTGGTAAATGTGACCTCGCATGGTACAACAATTTCTTTAACCAGGTCGGCAGCGAACATAAAACTGCCATTTAGGATGCCTACAAATATTGGCTGGCGGCCTTCAAAGTCATTATTTATTTGCTGCGCCACCTCAGCAACACGCTGCTGTATGCTTTCGGCCGAGAACAATGGTTCAAACTCAAGATCGTCAATTTGTAATTTCATGGTGTAAACATACATAATGGCGAAACAATTTGCATGTTTATACGCTATCTTTGAACCTTTTATGACAGATCACCATGTTCACGCGCTGCCAAACGGCATCCGCATATTATTTAAACACTCTCCGTCGCCCATTACACATTGCTGCTTTGTGCTTAATGCGGGCTCGCGCGATGAGTTACCCAATAAAGAGGGGCTCGCTCATTTTATAGAGCATTTGTTATTTAAAGAAACCGAACGACGCAACACTCCGCAGATACTAAACCGCCTGGAACTGGTTGGTGCCGACCTTAACGCTTACACCACAAAAGAATATACCTGCATACATGCGTCGCTATTAAAACAGCATTTAGAACGCGCGGTAGATCTGTTTGAAGATATCCTGTTTCACTCTACCTTCCCGGCAGATGAAATGGAAAAGGAACGCGGCGTGATACTGGACGAGATAGCCTCGTACCTGGACCAGCCCGAAGAAGCCATACAGGATGATTTTGAGGAATACCTGTTTAAGGGTCACCCTATTGGCAATAATATTTTAGGCACGCCCGAAACGGTAGCGGTATTAAACGGCGATGATATTAAACAGTTTACCGCAGCCAATAACAATACCCATCAAATGATCTTCGCGGTTTATGGCGATTATGATTTTAAAAAGCTGGTAAAACTGTGTGAAAAATATTTTGGCAACGTGCCCGAAAACACCAATCAAAAGAACAGGATCGCACCCGGGCCAATAAGCCACGGCATTTATGCCTTACAAAAACCTATCTCGCAAACGCATTGCATTTTAGGAGGCCGGGCTTATCCATCGGCACATAAAAACAAATATGGTTTGCTTCTGCTGAACAATGTTTTGGGCGGCATGGGGATGAGTAACCGACTAAACCTGGAGATCCGCGAGAAATACGGCATTGCTTATACAATAGAATCAAACTATACATCGTTAACCGATACGGGCATATTCTCTATTTACTTTGGTACCGATGCCGAAAAAGCCGATAAGGCCTTAAAGCTGGTTCATAAAGAACTGAAGAAGCTGCGCGATAATAAACTGGGTACAATACAGCTAAAACAAGCCAAAGAAAAATTTATTGGTCAAATAGCCCTTGCCGAAGAAAGCCGCATGAGCCTGATCATATCAATGGCTAAAAGTTTGCTTGATTTTAACCGGATAGATTCGCTGGAAGACATCTTTGCTAAGATAAATGCGGTTTCGGCCGATGATTTGTTAGAAATTAGCAACGAAATCTTTGATAATGACCGTATGATAACCTTATTATTTGAGCCTAAATAAGAAATCTCCTACCTTTGCACCATGAAATATCCTATAATAGCATATGGCGACCCGGTTTTAAGAAAAAAAGCCACATCTATTGAGCCTGATGAATACCCAAACATTAAAGAGTTGGTAGGCAACATGTTCGAAACCATGTACGGTGCGCGCGGTGTTGGTTTGGCTGCCCCGCAGGTGGGCATGTCTATGCGTTTGTTTGTTGTTGACGTTACCCCGTTTGATGACGAAGAACCGGAACTAAAGGATTTCAAAAAAGTATTTATCAATGCCACCATTCTGGAAGAAAGCGGCGAGGAATGGGCTTTTAACGAAGGCTGCCTAAGCATCCCTGATATAAGAGAAGATGTAACCCGCAAATCCACCGTTAAAATGTCGTATTACGACGAAAATTGGAAACACCACGAAGAAACTTTTAGCGGTATGTCCGCACGCGTTATACAGCACGAATATGACCACATAGAAGGCAAACTATTCACCGATAGGCTAAGCCCACTGCGCAAACGACTGATAGAAAAGAAACTGAACGATATTTCAAAAGGTGCCGTTGACGTGGAGTACCGAATGAAGTTTCCGGCGGCTAAAAAGGGCAGATAGATTCAAGAGGTCAGGACATAAGAATCAAGACCGGAGAAAATATAACGCAAACAAAAAGGGCTTCGAATTATCGAAGCCCTTTTCTATTATATGTGTCCCGGTCTTTTCTTGATTCCTGGCTTTCTCTTAATTCTTGATTCTTGACTCTCTTTTAATTCTTGTCCCCGTCCGTTATCGACTTAATTAAACTGCCCCAGGCAAGCGGATTTAGCAACGGATTGGTACGCGAGTGCTGGTTAACAATATCCTGGTGCATGTATTGCGCATTGGCCGATTGTATTTCCTGCCCATCTCTTGGCAGGGTATTGGTCATGGCTACTATTGATGTACGGCTGATGTTTTTGCGGGCGATCTCCAGGTCGTCGTCCGCTATTTTAGCGTTAACAAAGTCTTTTCTAAACTCATCTGTAGTAGCCCAGGGGAATACCCTCACCATTGGCAAATTTGTTATTTGTGGTTTTATTAAAACCTTTGCTGTATAGCTTTTGCTTTTAACATCGGCGGGTATAACAACGGTAACGGGTGCATAGCCAATGGCCGTAAACTGCAATGAATCCTGCTCATGCGCCACAAATGAAAAGTAGCCCTTAAAGTTGGTTATTACAATGCTATTATGGTTGGTAATGTTGGTAACGCTTACATAAGGCACTACAACGTCAGCACTATCGGCATTGTATACCACACCCGTAAACTGTACCAGCGGGTTTTCCTTTTTCTGGGAAAACGCTGATAAGGATGTCAGTAAAAACAATATGCCAATTAATCTTTTCATTTATCGCTACGCTAATATTACCTGCCTGTTTATCTTTTGTTTTAAACAAGCGGGTAAAAATACGTTATTGAAAAATATCAATAAGTGCATTTAACACTTCTTAACACTATCTTAAATTTTCCGGAAGTACGGCATTGGGGTCATCAATGTCGGTTAGGTTTATCGCTTCAATACCTGTAATTTCTGGTACGGCCTTTAATATAGCCTGTTCAATCCCTGCCTTCAACGTCATGATGCTCATGGGGCACGAACCGCATGAACCCAGCAGCTTAAGCTTTACCACATTTTCAGGAGTAATTTCTTCAACAGAAACGTTACCCCCATCAGCCTCCAAGTAAGGCCTTATGGTATCCAACGCTGCTTCCACCTGATCTATTAAACTCATTTCTATTAAATTATAAAGTAAAGTTATTAATTATTTACCACATTTAAGTTATCAGCCTTTTGGGCGTTACAAATAGAAACCTGCTGGGCAACGCGCCTGGCCATCTCCATAAATGCGGTGGTCATTACACTATCTTCGTCTAAAACAATTGGCCGGCCTGCATCACCAGAATCACTTATGCCTTTTATTAATGGTATCTCGCCTAAAAATGGCACATCCAAAATTTCTGCAAGCTTTTTACCGCCGCCTTGTCCAAAAATGTAGTATTTGTTATCGGGCAATTCTTCCGGGGTAAAGTAAGCCATATTCTCAACAACACCCATAATAGGCACGTTGATAGCAGGCATCATAAACATCCCGATCCCTTTTTTAGCATCGGCCAAAGCCACATTTTGCGGCGTGGTGACAATTACAGCACCCGTTACCGGGAAACTTTGCGTAACGGTAATATGTATATCGCCGGTGCCCGGCGGCAAATCAACCACCAGGTAGTCAAGTTCGCCCCAATCAGCATCATTAAAAAGCTGTTTTACGGCTGTTGATACCATTGGCCCGCGCCATGGCACGGGTTGGTTTGGATCTGTAAAGAATCCTATCGACAATAGCTTGATACCAAACTTTTCAATTGGCTCGATGCGTGTTTTGCCGTTCTCCTGCGTAGCTTTTGGGCGCTCGTTTTCCAGGCCAAACATAATTGGGATAGATGGGCCATAAATATCGGCATCTATCAACCCCACTTTAGCGCCGGTTTTTGACAAAGCCAGCGCCAGGTTTACAGATACGGTAGATTTACCTACCCCACCCTTACCCGATGCTACCGCAATAATATTTTTAACACCAGGCACACCCGTGTTCTTTTGCGAGGTAACGCGCGACGTCATGTTCACGGTAACTTCAATATCCTTGCTTATAAAATGGCCGATAGCATTCCGGCAGGCATTTTCAATTAAAGCCTTTAACGGGCAGGCCGGCGTAGTTAGCACTACCGAAAAGCTTAATTTGTTGCCTTCAATATGTATATCCTGTATCATGTTTAGGGTTACCAGGTCTTTTTTCAGATCGGGTTCTTCAACATTTCCAAGGGCTTGTAATACTTGTTCTTTAGTAAATTCCATATTTATTTATCCGCAAAAATACGAAAACAGGTAGCAGCATGCGTTTGTTAAGAAAACAATTTGCAGTTTGCAACCGTTTGCACCACATCATAATTAGTTTAGTTTTGAAGCAAATTCCCTTTATGCGTCGTATTAACCCCAAATATATCCGTATTGCAGGTATAACTGCCCTAATATTAGTAGTTATTATGCTGATAGGCGGATACGTTGCCTATTCTAAACGTGAGGTATTGCTTCAAAAAGCTATTTACAAAGCTAAAGCAAAAGCAAAAAGGGATTATAATTTAGATGTAAAAATAGGTTCGGCGCATTTTACAGGCCTTAGCACGGTGGCTTTTTCTGATATCAGCGTTGTACCAGATCAGCGCGACAGCCTGCTATCCATTAAAAAATTTAGTGTAAGCGTTAAAATATTCCCGTTAATTTTTGGCAACATAAAACTGGCCGAAGTGGTACTGCAGGAAGGACATTTAAACCTTACCAGCATTAAAGGGGTTAGGAACTTTGATTTTCTGTTTAAAAAGAAAAAGGATACAGTTAACACCGGCAACAAGGTCGACCTGTCCGAACTATCAAACAACCTTATTAATGAGGTGCTTTACAAAATCCCCGATGATCTGTCGCTGCATAATTTTTTGATGAGTTTTGCTGATGATAGCACCCATGTAAAAATGCTTGCCCAAACCGCTATTATTAAAAATGGCAAACTGGCATCAACCATAAAAGTTGATGATGGCGCTTCAACCTGGCATATAGATGGTATAATGCTGCCATCTGATAAAGACATAGATGTGCACCTGTATGCCGATGGCAAAAAGGTAGAGCTGCCTATAATCGAGAAAAAATTTAAGCTGAAGCTGAACTTTGATACCATTAGTACCAAGCTAAGCAATGTTAAACATAGCAGTGGCGAAACTAAAATATCCGGCTCCTGGAGCGTGCGCAACCTGCTGCTTAACCATCCGGGCCTGTCCGTTAGTGATATTGTGGTGCCCAATGGCTCTATAGATGCCAATGTGTTTGTGGGCACTAACTACCTGTCGCTTGATAGCTCGTCGGTTATCCATTTGAAGAAATTAACCGCTAACCCTTATCTGAAATATACCCTTAACCCGGTAAAGATCTATGAGATGAAAATTAAAACCGGCTGGCTAAATGCACAGGATCTTTTTGATTCGTTTCCAGATGGTATGTTCGAATCATTAGAGGGCATACAAGTAATCGGTAAGCTCAACTACACTTTAAACCTGTTCCTGAACCGGGCGCATATTGATGATATGATCTTCAATTCTACCCTGCAAAAGGATAAGGATTTCAGGATCCTTAAATATGGCAAAGCCGATCTGGGTAAACTGAATAAAACCTTCGTTTACGTACCTTATGAAAGGGGTAAGGCTATGCCGCCGCATACCATTGGCCCCGGCAATCCGGATTTTACACCGCTTGAGGAGATCTCGCCCAATGTGCGTAACGCGGTAATGACTGCCGAAGATCCTTCTTTTTATACCAATCGGGGTTTTGTTGACGAATCTATCCGCAAATCGTTTATTACCGATATTAAGGAGAAGAAATTTAAACGAGGTGGCAGCACTATTTCTATGCAGCTGATAAAAAACTCCTTTTTAAGCCGCAACAAAACCCTTTCACGCAAAATAGAAGAGATCCTGATCGTATGGTTAATAGAGAACAACCGCATTATGAGTAAAAACCGGATGCTGGAGGTTTACTTCAATATCATTGAGTGGGGACGAGGAATTTACGGCATCGGCGAAGCATCAAGATATTACTTTGGCAAATCGCCGTCTGACCTAACTATTGGCGAAAGTATTTACCTGGCCAGTATTGTGCCTAACCCTAAAGCGGGCCTATACGCCTTTCAGCCAGACGGAACGTTGCGACCGGGGCTGCACGGCTACTTTAACCTGATTGGCCGGCTAATGGCCGGCAAAGGCCTCATAGAGCGCGATAGCAACGCCTATGGCTTTTACAATGTACGCTTACGCGAAGGCCTACGCCGGGAAGCCCCTGTTGATACCCTGGTGGCCGATAGCCTGATACACCAAACCAGCGATGATGATAACGGGATAGGTGTGGCGCCAATTTTTGATGAACCAAAGCACCCTAACTTCTTCCAGCGTTTATTTGGTAAAAAGGATACTGCCGCTGCCAAAATGGAAAAGAAGATAGAAGAAACCAACGAAACCATAAAGGCCCGCCTTAAACAGGAAATTGAAAAGGTAAAAGCCGATTATAAAAACCGCATTGAGAATGTGGATACCGCCGGCCGTACCAAGAAAGAAATAAAGGCCGAGAAAAAGCGACTGAAGGACGAAGGCAAAGAGAAAGAACGCGAACTAAAAGACCGCATGCCTTAATCTATGCAAGAGGTATTTAATGTTTCCCTGCCGGATGGCTTGGTTATCCTAAGGGATAACGACCAGCTGCAAGGTGCGATGGAGGTTATATTTCAACCGGGCTCCGAACCCTATAAAAGTTTAATTGCCGCGTTAACCGAAGAGAATAAGGATAAATTCGGTTCATCGAAATTTGACACGTTACAATTTGAGGTGAAGCGATTTGACCCGGCCACACTGAAAGGGCGCTTGCGCATTCAATATAAATTGCAGCTCACCTTTAGCTGCTCGGGCATTGTTAACGATCTTAATAACCAACACTCCTACTGGAATTTTGAAACAGATCTGCAATCAGGTCGTATAAATTTTCAGGGTGATGAGTATGGCGACCTCCGCTCTACAACAGACGAATTTTAAACGTTTAGCAGCTCCCCATATCGCAACAGTTGCGCTCCTGTTTTTGTCTGTATTTCTTCACAATGACTCGCATGCTCTCTAACAATTAACTACATATTAATTACGGCACGGCATTTGTATAACTATCTGAAACACAACAGCCATGTCTAAGAAAATATTGATAGTTGACGATAATGAACTGATAATTGAAGTGATGAGCTACATCCTGACCAATAATGGCTATGAAGTATCCTCACTGCCCAATGGCTACCATGTGATTGAAGAAGTAAAAAAAACACATCCGGATCTGTTGATAATTGACGCGATAATGCCCGGCATAGACGGCCGCGATATCTGCAAAATATTAAAGATGAATAAGGACACTAAAGATCTGCCGGTAATTATATGCTCATCCGAAGATAATCTTGATGCTACATTAACACAGATAGGTGCACCAAATGACATTTTGCACAAGCCGTTTGATATGAGCGCGCTGATCAATAAGGTGCAGTTTCAACTGGCCGCTTAAGTTTCGTGTTCAAAATATTCTTCTATTTCGGCACCTATTGCTTTAGCCAGCTCGGGTTCTATCCTGTCCATTTTCCAGCCAGATTTATAGTGTTTTAGTATCCCCAGGCTTTCGTCGTTAAGGGTTATATCTATCTCGTAACACACATGCTCGCTGCAGGTTTGTGTAATGGGTAAGCCCTCCCCTTTATACAGTATCCCGTTAAATTCAAATTCAATTGGGATTGGAGCGCTTTCTAATTGATCAATTATTTCTTTTAAGAAATCTACTAAGTGCTTTCGTTGGGTTACTGCTTTGGTGCTCCAGCTTTTTTTATCGGCCCGTTTATGTGCCAACTTAAACTTAAGGCCAGTCATTTCGGTCGAGTAATCATTGGCATTCAATTTTTTTACATGCTGATGCGAAATAATATACCATTGGTATTCGGTGCCCACAGGCACCCCTGAGTTTTCGGGCGCATGGCCAACCCGGCGCTTGGTTACCGCGTATGATATTTCCCAAAGGTCGGGCGTAATTTTAGTCTCCTTCCAGTCGCCCTGGTCATAATGCCAGTGGTGGCTGCGGCCAATTTGCATGCCGGTATATTGGTGTCCGCCGTATTTTTTATAGGCATTATACCCTGCAGACGGGTCTTTTTTGCCGGCTGTATCTTCATTTTCGTTAGATACCTTTTTTTTCTTTGCTGCTGTTTTTGTTGCCATAACCAACCATTTATTAGTACAACGGTTGGTTAAGGCATCGGTTTATTTTTTTACAAAAAAGCCGGGCCCTTGCAGGTCCGGCTTTCTTATTATACATCGTTTTCTACTTAAAACGCGCTTTTCATGGTAATATACTTATTAATATCGTTTGATTTAAAGCCCTTTTCGCGCATTTGGGTAATGTACTCCGGCGTAATGCTCAAGGCTTTTAAAGCGGTGGCATCATCTAAAGAAATATCGCCAAAGCCCATACCCTTAAAGCTGTTAATAAACTCGGGCGTTACACCCAATGCTTTTAAGCCTGCAGCTTTGTCGGCATTAATTTTAAAGCCCGCGTTTTTAAAGCTATTTAAATATTCGGGCGTGATGCCCAATGCCTTCATTGATACCAGATCGTCATGAGATAGACTGCCATATCCGGCGTTTTTAAAGCTTAATGCATATTCGGGGGTAACACCTACTGCTTTCATACTTATCAGGTCGCTGCTGCTTAGGTTTGTGTATCCTGCTTTTTTAAAGCCGTTCACAAAGCTTTCATCAACATTAAGGGCTTTGTAAGCGATCATATCGTCGGCGTTATCATTGTTCCTTGATTTGGCCGATGCATTTTTCTTGCCCGGTGTGGCCGCTCTCGCGTTTTTAAATTTAGTAATATACTGCCCGTTTATTCCCTGTGCTTTAAAGCTCACTAACTTATCAAAAGATACATTAGGGTAGCCCGCTTTGCGGATCTCGCTGATATAAGCGCCGTCGATACCCATCGCCTTACCGGTTATCAAATCCTGCAGGCTTGCATCCGGGAAGCCATTTTTCTTTAAGGATACAATGTATGGTTCGTTCACGCCCAAAGCGGCTGTGGCTATCAAATCGCTTTTTGATACCTTTTTGTAGCCATTGCGGTGCAGCATAGCCATGTAATCTTTTTTAATGTTGATCATAAAAAAGGCCATCTCGTCATTCTGTTCAATATCTGTTATTCCCTGGCTGGTAAGGTACTGGATGTATGCCGGGTTGGTTACAAATTTGTAACGGCCACTACCTGTATTGCCATCAAACTTACCGTTAAGATTCATGGTACCGGCTTCACGTACCAGTTTAAAATCGCCGGCTGTACCTCTTGGCAAGGCAGAAAATTCGCTTACCAAAAAATTGCTGTTGCTCATATGGCTACGGCTGTCCTTCTCGTTCCTGAACTGGATATCTAATTTATTGCCGGTTATGGTTGCCGACCATACGCCTTCGCGCTGGCTATCCGAAGTATCAAAACTTGTTTGGCTTTTTATTACCACAGGCGGGCGGTAAGCTGTTGGTTCGTTAAAAGCACACATCAAAAATGCCATAAGCGGCAGCAGGAAAAAATATTTCCAGGTGGTGTGTATGTTTGATTTTTTTGCGTTCATCATAACAATTCGTTTTTTTAAGAGTGATTGATTATAGTTGGTTGTTATCCGAAGCGACAGGTTGGGCACCGATACTTTCAGTAAGCTCATTTGGTACAGTTCCCTTTCTACTTCGTTATTGTTTAGTACATCGCTGTCTGTCAAAAATTCAAGGTTATTTTCCAGCTCCTTGCGGTATAACCAGGCAAAGGGGTTAAACCACTGGAACACCAGCATCAGCTCGGCCAATAGCAAATCAAAGCTATGGCCTTGCTTAATGTGGATCTTCTCGTGCAGCAAGATCTGGCTGTAGGTTTCCCAATCGTATTTAGCCGGGTTTATAAATATATAGTTACCAAAAGAGCATGGGGCTTTATCGGTATCCAACTCAATTATTCTAAACTGCCCATCTTGTATAGCCGGGCTTTTATAGGCCTGGCGTAAAAGCACCGCTACCTGCAGCAAAAAGTTAAACCCGAATGCCGCCACACCACACCAATACAAAACAAGCACCCATTTTAATAACTGCGGCATCAGGGAAACAACCGTTTCCTTAACCGATGTCTCTGCAGGTGGAGCTGTGACAACCGCTGCCGCCTGATTTTCGGGCGTCTTGATAACCGGGGAACTTAACTCCGGCTGGCGGTTTACGTTTACCGTGGTAACTACACTTGTTTGTTGGCTTTTCCTTAAGGCCCATTGCTGCGGTACCCGTACAAGCGGCAGCAGAAATGTTAAAGCCAGGCAGGCCAGCAACACCCATCGGTTTAAATGATAGAAGGTTTCCTTTTGCAACAGTACTTTGTAAAACAACAGGCAAACGCTTATCAGCAGTGCAACGTGCAATACGTATGGTATCATTTCTTTTCGGATTTAATAAGGTTTAAGATCTCTCCCAGTTCCTGCTCAGATATTTTTTGTTCTTTGGCAAAAAAGGCCAGCATGCTTGGGTACGAATTATCAAAATATTGGCTCACAATATCCTTCATGGCATGCTTCTGGTAATCTTCGCGGGTAACTTTTGGGTAATAGTTGTATATGTTGCCAATAGTCTCGTGATCCAGAAAACCCTTCTCCTCCAAAATCTTCACCATGGTTGCTACCGAGTTATAATGCGGCTTAGGGTCGGGCATTTCGGGGATGATCTCTTTGATAAAAGCTTTTCCCAGTTTCCAAAACACCTGCATTATTTGTTCTTCGCGCTTAGCCAGTTTTTGCATAAAATTCTAATTATAAAACAAGTTTACTACTAATGAATTAGTATTGCAACTAATTGATTAGTATTAATTAAGCGCTAACGATTAACTATCTGATTATTAGACAAATAATTTTATAAGTACAGGCGATATTTTCTGTGTTTAAGAAAGGGATTAAGGGTTATTAATAACTTTTACTCATCCAGCTCTGCAATAATATTACGGCCGATATAGTATCTACCAGCTCTTTATTTTGCCGGGCCTTTTTACCCATGCCGCTTTGGGCTATGGTAGCCGATGCCATTTTGGAGGTGAACCGTTCGTCCAGCATTTCTACCGGGATCTCGGGGAAGGTTTTTTTGAGCAGGTTTACAAAGCCCTTTACATGTATAGCCGATTGCGATGGGGTATTATCCATCTGTTTGGGTTCGCCAACTACAAAGCGTTCAACGGGTTCTGTTTGCAGATATTTTTTTAGATAGTCGATAATTTTTAACGGATGAACGGTATCCAAGCCTGTTGCGATGATCTGCATAGGGTCGGTAACCGCGATGCCAATGCGCTTGGTACCATAATCAAAAGCCATTATCCGCATGACTTCGTAGATATGAGATGTGAGATTTTAGATATGAGATGTCGCATAGCAAAAATAAATACTTATTTCATTCAAAGATAGGCCAATCCTCCTGTTGTCTCAAATCTCATATCTAAAATCTCACATCTAATTTTTACCTTGCACCAATGCAGTTTAAGGATATTATAGGGCAAGAGACAATTAAGCAGCGACTGATGAACTCGGTAAACGAGAACAGGGTAAGCCATGCGCAGTTGTTTTTGGGTCCCGAGGGTGCGGGTGGTTTGGCGCTGGCAGTAGCATATGCGCAATATTTATCGTGTGAAGATAAACAGCCAACGGATTCTTGCGGAGTGTGTTCATCGTGCCGTAAGTACCAAAAACTAATGCACCCCGATCTGCACTTTTCCTATCCGTTCTTCGCCAAACATAAGGATGATACCGCCCTTACCTTTATTGAACAGTGGCGCGATGCATTTACGGCCAACCCCTATCTGAGCCTTGATATTTGGCGCGGATACCTCGAGGCCGAGAACAAACAGGCAAACATCAACATTGCCGAATGCCACCAGATCATCAAAAAACTAAGCTTTAAGCCATTTGAATCGGTATATAAAATTCTGATACTTTGGCTGCCCGAATATTTGGATAAGGAGGGTAACGCCCTGCTAAAAATGATAGAGGAGCCACAGCCCAATACGCTGTTTATCCTTGTGGCCCAAAATCAAGATCAGATATTGAATACCATTCTATCGCGTACGCAACTTATTAAAATACCTTGTTTAAATTATGAGGATATTAAAGGCGAGCTGATCAATAAACACCATCAAACAGAAACCGCGGCTTCAGAAATTGCTTACCTGAGCAATGGTAACGTGACCGAAGCCCTGGCTATGCTGCAGCACGATACTAAAAGCTACCACACGCTGTTTGTGCAATGGCTGCGCCTGTGTTTCGGCAATAAAGGCCTCGAAGTTTTGAGTTTTGTAGACCAGATGGCCAAGATGGGCCGCGAAAATCAGAAGAATTTTTTACGCTACGGTACCAGTTTTATCCGCGAGTGCTGCCTGCTAAGGGCGGGTGCCGAACGGATTGTTAAGCTGCCCGAGCAGGAGATGGAAACGGCCAAAAAAATGTCGGCTGTTATTACAAATGCCATGGCGCAGGCCATTATAACCGAGCTTGAAAAGGCTCATTATCATATAGAACGTAATGCAAACCCTAAAATCTTGTTTTTAGACGTATCTTTACAAATTATAAAAGTTCTAAATTTGAAAACTGTCCCTGCGGGGAATCATTATATACCGAATTAATTATGGGATGCGGAAGTTGCTCAACAGGCGGCGGTTGTTCGCCTGCAGGCTGCAAAAGTAATGGCTCATGCCTTACAAATGGTTGCAGCAAATTAGATGTACACGATTGGCTATCACATATGGATATGCCAACTAACTATAAGCCTTACTCTATTGTCGAAGTAAAATTCAAGGGATCGCGTAAGGAGTTTTATCATAATAACGATAACATTTACCTGGAAGCGGGCGATCTTGTAGCGGTTGAAACCACTACCGGCGGCTACGATATTGGCCACGTATCTATCACCGGCGAGCTGGTGCGGATGCAGATGACCAAGCGCCATGTAAAAGAGGCTGATGTTGTTAAAAAGATCTATCGCCGTGCTACCGTTGCCGATGTAGACAAGTGGAAGCTTGCCAAGGATATGGAGTGGGAAACCATGCATAAATCGCGCACGCTGGCATTAGAGCTAAACTTATCTATGAAGATAAGTGATGTAGATTACCAGGGCGATAAAACCAAGGCCACCTTTTATTATACGGCCGAAGGCCGCGTAGATTTCAGGGAACTGATCAAAAAAATGGCCGAGAGTTTCCGCATCAGGATAGAAATGCGCCAGATTGGGATGCGCCAGGAAGCAAGCCGTTTAGGCGGCATTGGCTCCTGCGGCCGCGAACTTTGCTGCAGCACCTGGTTAACAGATTTTAAAACTGTTTCCACATCTGCGGCACGTTATCAAAACCTTTCGTTAAACACATTGAAACTTGCCGGCCAATGCGGTAAATTAAAATGCTGCCTTAACTACGAGCTGGATACTTACATGGACGCCTTAAAGCATATCCCTGATAATGTGAGCGTGCTAAAAACCGAAAAAGGTGATGCCCGCCTGCAAAAAACAGATATATTTAAAAAGATAATGTGGTTTAGCTACCCCCGCGAAGAAGCATGGGTACCTATGCCTATTGCCAAGGTAAAAGAGATCCAGCAACAAAACCGCGAAGGTATTATCCCGGCAGATTTAGGTGAAGTTGTTGAGATAGAAACCAAACCGGTAAAAATATTAGATTACGAAAATGTTGTTGGGCAGGATAGTTTAACCCGCCTTGACGATCGCCGTAACAGCAACAACCGCAATAAGAATAATAAAAACCGCAATCGTACCCAGCAGCAAGGCGGCAATCGCCCCGATGCAGCACAAGCCGGTGCAAGGCCGGAAGGTGGTAACCGCCCGCAGGGAAATAAGCCCGCAGGTGGCGGTCAAAGGCCAGAGGGTGGCAACCGTCAGCAGCACCAGCAAGGGCCACGCCCGGATGGCCAGCAGGCCGGTGGGCAAAAGCCGGAAGGCGGCGGTGGCAATCGCCCGCAGGGAAATAACAACAACAGGCGTAACCGCCCGCGGCCAAACAATCCAAACAATAATCAACCCCGCAACGATAACCCGAGCAACCCGGAATAATGCAAGCGTTTAAATTTCTTTTTGGTGGAATAATTGCCCTTGTGCTTTTTTCGGCACAAGGCTGCACGGATCCCAACGCGGTTATAGATCAAAACACGGCGATAGCCAATCACAATTGGTCGTATGTTAACCGGGTTAAGTACGATGTTAAGATAGATGATATCAGCGTGCCCTATAACCTTTATTTTAACCTAAGGGTTAGCGGCAATTATAAATATGCTAACATGTTTGCGCTGCTCATTCAAACATCGCCAGGCAAAAAAACACATACCACCCGTTACGAATTTAAACTGGCCAATAAAGATGGTGAGTGGCTGGGCAGTGGCAGCGGTAATTTATACAGCTTTCAATTGCCGCTACGTACCCAATATAAATTCCCGGCCAAGGGGGTTTACCATTTCGAGATAGAGCAAAATATGCGCGATAACCCGCTGCACGAGGTTATTGATGCCGGCTTAAGGGTAGAAAAAGCACAGAACACCCCAAATAATTAAAACCCGCAATACTTCTGTTTGTAGTTTAAGTATACCAATGTACTTAACTATGAAAAAGTTATTTGTTTATCTGTTTGCAGCAGCCATAAGTTTATCTGCCTGTAAAGGCAATAATAAAACGGACGGTGATAAACCCGATTCGGGCGCAACAAATGTAGGCAGCTCCGGCGCGGCAGATACCACAGTGTCATCAAGCGCTCCCGCACAAACAGGCACAGGTGGTACCGATACCAGCGGCAATGCAAAAGGCACAACCAACCCAACTGCCGATACCCTTAAAACCAATCCTAAATAATATGAAAAAGCCATTTGTTTATCTGTTCATATTAATGGCTATTACAGTTGTTGCCTGTAAAGGGAATAAACCGGGTAGTGATAGCGATACTTCGGCAGATTCCGGTCAAACCCATGTAGGGAATGAGTCTCCGGCAGATAGTGCTAAGTATCAAACTACCCCAACAGAAACCGGCGGGAAAGATACCAGCGGCAATGGATCCGGCAACACCAATGCGCCAAAAGATACACTGAGGACAAACCCATAATTTACTAAGTATTTTATTTTAATAGTAAAATTACTACATTCGTTTTGCTAATATTTTTATCAAAATGGGTGTAGCTATTATAATTTGTGCCGGTGTTATTTTGTTGGGAATCGTGCTGTTTGTTTTATTAAGAAAACCTGCGGCCGGGCTTATTTCTGCTGATGAACTTTCTAAGTTAAAAAAAGAAAATGAATCGTTAAAGATAGCGTTGGCACAAGCCGAGCAAAAAGCCACCAGCTTACTTTCTGAAAAAGAAAACATTACAAAACTGCTTAAAGACGAACAAAACCGCTTGCTTGATGAACTTTTATACGAGCGTACCCAGTTGGCACAGGCTAATCAATCTTTAGAATCTTCCCGATCGTACTTTCAAGCGCAGCAGCAAAAGCTGACCGAGCAAAAAGAAGAAATTGAGCAAACCCGCCAGCATTTTCAGCGTGAGTTTGAGAATGTAGCCGAAAAGTTATTGAAGGAAAAATCGCGTGAATTTACCGATGTAAACAAGCTGAGTATTGACGCTATCTTAAATCCGTTGAAAGAAAATATTAAAGCTTTTGAGGATAAGGTTGATAAAGTTTATAATATGGAGGCCGCCGAGCGTAACACACTTAAAGGCGTTATCACTCAACTTATGGACCTTAATAAACTGATCAGTACCGAGGCATCAAACCTAACCAAGGCTTTAAAAGGCGACAATAAGAAGCAAGGCAACTGGGGTGAAGTTATTCTGGAAAAAGTTTTAGAACGAAGTGGCCTGGTGCGCGATCGTGAATACCGGATACAAGCCAGCCTGAACGGCACAGATGGCGGCAGGTTGCAACCCGATGTTATAATTGACCTCCCGGATGAAAAACATTTAATAATTGATTCTAAGGTCTCGTTGATAGCTTACGAGCGCCTGGTGAATTGCGATACCGAGGAAGAGCGAAAACTGTTTTCAAAAGCGCATGTAGAATCGTTACGTAACCACGTGCATGGTCTGTCGTCAAAAAACTATCATGACCTGTACCAGGTAAACTCGCCCGATTTTGTTTTGCTTTTTGTACCGATAGAATCCTCCTTTAGCTTTGCTGTACAGCTGGATGCCGACCTATTTAGCGATGCCTGGGATAAACGGGTAGTAATTGTTAGCCCGAGTACTTTACTGGCCACCCTGCGTACTATTGCCAGTATCTGGAAACAGGAACGCCAGAACCGTAATGTATTAGAAATTGCTCGCCTAAGCGGATCTATGTATGATAAGTTTGTTGGCTTTATGGCCGATATGGATAGCATCGGCAAAAATATTAACCAAACGCAATCGGTTTATAACAGCGCATTTAATAAACTGGTTGATGGCAACGGTAATTTAACCAAAACCGCCGAGAAGATTAAGGGATTAGGGGCTAAGGCCAATAAGCAGTTGGATAGTAAGTATTTGGATGGGGAGTAAGTTTGCAGTTATCAGTACGCAGTTGGCACTAATAACTGTAAATTTATTTCAGCACGTCATTGCGAGGTACGAAGCAATCTCTTTAGGACAGTTATACACCTTGCATAAGGGAATAGCTTAAAGAGATTGCTTCGTACCTCGCAATGACGGGCGGTTAAATTTTATTCCCCAGCCTTAAAAGCGTTCCAACCCTGCGCTTTTAGCTCGTGCAAATTGCCGGATTTTGTGATTAAGCTGCAGCCTTCGTTTGGCTCCGTGATATAACCGATGATAGAGAAATCCATTTTATGTTTGATCTTATCATAATCTGCTTGTTTTACGGTGAAAAGTAATTCATAATCTTCACCGCCACTTAAAGCGCAAACGGTTGGGTCCAGGCCAAATTCGCGGGCGGTTTCGTAGGTCATTGGGTCGATAGGGATCTTTTCTTCGTATAACTTACAGCCTTTATTGCTTTGCTTGCATATGTGTAAAATCTCGGATGCTAAACCATCAGATACATCTATCATTGATGTTGGCTTAACGCTTAATTCTTTTAACAGATCAATAATATCCTTACGTGCCTCTGGTTTTAGCTGGCGTTCAACGATATAGTCTTTCCCTTCCAGATCGGGCTGAATATTTGGGTTTTCGATATAAACCAGTTTCTCGCGCTCTAATAATTGTAATCCGGTATAAGCACCACCCAAATCGCCTGATACACAGATCAGGTCACCTTCTTCGGCAGTATTACGGTAAACAATATCTTTTTCATCGGCATAACCAATAGAAGTAATGCTGATAACCAAGCCTTGTTTTGAAGCTGATGTATCACCCCCCACAATATCTACATTATAATTGCCGCAGGCCAGGTAAATACCTTCATATAATTCTTCAATAGCCTCTAAGGGGAACTTGCTGCTCATACCAATAGAGACCGTAACCTGGCTGGCAGTACCATTCATAGCATAAATATCGCTCAGGTTAACCTGTACAGCTTTGTAGCCTAAATGCTTAAGCGGTGTATAAGCCAGATCAAAGTGAATACCTTCTAAAAGCAGATCAGTAGATATCAGGGTTTTCATCCCCTCAAAACTTAAAACAGCGGCATCATCCCCCACCCCCTTCACCGTACTTTTTTGAGTAAGTATTATGTTTTTGGTAAGGTGGTTTATCAGGCCAAATTCTCCTAAGTTCTCTATATTGGTTTTCTCTTCGTTCTCGAACATACTTATTATGATTTCACAGATTACAATGGTGATTACAGCGATTGATTATTATAACGATATAGAATCGGTGTAATCAATCTTAAACAAATCGGTGCAATCCAAATAAAGTACAAAAATACGAAAGCTTAATACAATAACCTTATTGTAATTGCTTTATCCGCATACAGTTAGCCCAATTGTAATATTTACCATACAAATAATTAATTAACACATGGTTAATATATATCCCTTATTTTTACTTTACTAAATACATTTATATGAAAATCAGAAAATTACTTATTTTTTCAGCCCTTTTACTTGTTATTGCAAGTTGTAAGAAAGACAATACCCCACAACAACCTATAGACCCAATTGTAATACCACCGGCACCAAAACCTTATACTATTGTTGAAGGTTTTGAGACCGGTAGCAAAGGCGGTTATGCAATATTAGATGTTCAGTTAAATACGGGTATATGGAGTTTTAATGATGCCTTAATTGGTAATCTTGCTGCTGATGTTAAGGCCGATACAAAAGCTGTACGCTTGCGCACAGGCGATATCACCATGAAGTTTGACATTAAGGGTGTTGAACAGATCAGTATAAAACACGCTAAATATGGTAATGACGCGGCATCAACCTGGCAATTAATGATGTCTGTTGATAGTGGTAAAACCTTTACTCAGTTAGGTGCCGATATTGCCGAAAACAATACTACACTGGTTACCGATTCATTTAAGGTTGTTACCACAAAACCTGTTCGTTTCCGGATCCAAAAAACCGGTACTACACGTATTAACCTTGATGATATTACTTTTAAAGGTACAGGTGATGCAGGTATAATAGTTGGCTTACCGGATACTACCGACCCCGATACTACAACAAATACAGGTACACCTGCTGCAGACAGGGGCGTAACCGTTGGCCCCGACGCGCCACCAGCTACAGGAGACAATAGTAATTTATTGTTTGGTAACCCATCTAATGCACAACCTGCGGTTGTTATGGCTGATAATTACCTGATAGATCAAAGCTATTATACAGAATCGTACAGCAGCACCAGAGGTACACCAAACTGGGTGAGCTGGCATTTAGATGCTACCAATATTACCAACGCAGCACCAAGGGTTGATAACTTTGCAGGTTTTATAGGTTTGCCAAACACTTTTTACCAGGTAGAAAGTAATAGCTTTTCGGGTTCTGGTTTTGACAGAGGACATAACTGCCCATCTGCCGACAGAACAAGCTCTGCAAATGCTAATGCCGCCACTTTCCTGATGACCAATATGATACCGCAGGCACCACAAAATAATCAGCAAACCTGGGCCAATATGGAAAATTACCTGCGCGAACAGGTTGTTGCCGGTAACGAGGTATATATTGTAATGGGAAATTATGGTATGGGTGGTACAGGTTCAAAAGGCGCTGCAAATAAAATAAATAATGACCACATTATTGTACCAAGCAATGTTTGGAAAGTTGCTGTGATTGTACCTAAAGGTGATGGTGATATTAGCAGGATAACTACCAGTACCCGTGTAATTGCCGTAAATACACCAAACATTAATACAACAAATAGCGACTGGAGACAATACCGTGTTACCGTACGTGATATTGAAACCGCTACCGGTTATAACCTGCTATCAAATCTACCGCAGAATATACAGGATGCTGTAGAAACTAAAAAGGATAATCTATAGTTGAGATTACACTGATTTTAGGTGCTGATTTCACCGATAAAAAAGGCCTTGCTTGAATAAGCAAGGCCTTTTTTATTGTACTCGTCATTGCGAGGTACGAAGCAATCTCTTTAAGCTGTTCCTTCATGCAAGGTGTACAATTGTCCTAAAGAGATTGCTTCGTACCTTACAGCAATGACGGGTGGAAAGTGGCCTATAACCCCAAACTTGCTGAGATCTCCAGCATCCTTTCAATAGGTTTTACCGCTTTTTCTATGATATGTGCAGGCACTTCAATTTCCGGCATTTCATTTTTTAAACACAGGTAAAGCTTTTCCAGTGTATTACGTTTCATGTGCGGGCAGTCGTTACAGGCGCAGGTGTTATTTGGGGGTGCCGGAATAAAAGTTTTATCCGGGTTTTCCTTTTGCATCTGGTGTAATATACCGGCCTCTGTAGCCACTATAAATTCCTTTTCGGGGCTATTGGTAGCGTATTTTAATATCCCGGTAGTTGATCCTATATAATCTGCCAGCTGTAATATAACTTCCTCACATTCAGGGTGTGCCAGTATTTTAGCATTCGGGTAACGTTCTTTCAGCTTCGTAATTTTTTCACGGCTGAAGATCTCGTGTACCATACAGGCACCATTCCAAAGCACCAGGTCGCGGCCTGTTTTTTTGGCTACCCATGCCCCTAAATTCCTATCCGGTCCGAAAATAATCTTCTGCTCTTTCGGCAAACTTTCCACAATCTGCACCGCATTGCTTGACGTACAAACTATGTCGCTTAAAGCTTTCAGTTCTGCCGTACAGTTCACATAGGTTATCACCAAATGGTCGGGATAATTTTCTTTAAACTTTTTAAACAAGTGCGGTGGGCAGCTATCGGCCAAAGAGCATCCTGCTTTCAGATCCGGTAAAAGAACTTTCTTGTTTGGTGATAATATTTTTGCTGTTTCGGCCATGAAGTGTACACCGGCAAAAACAATAATATCGGCATCCGTTTTTGCTGCCTGCTGAGATAGGCCAAGGCTATCGCCAATATAATCGGCAATATCCTGAATATCTCCTTCCTGGTAATAGTGGGCCAGTATGACAGCATTTTTTTCTTTTTTAAGTTTTTCTATTTCGGCGAAAAGGTCAAGCGACGGGTCGATGTATTCGTCTGCAAAACCTTTCACTTTTATTTCTTCGAAGATATCCATTCCACAAATCAATTAATAATAACTCTTTTTATATATATAAATAAAACTATTGTTATTAAGGTGTTAGTTATGTTTAAAAGTCGTTCTGCTATTTGCTTGAAAAGTTAGTTTTCCATACTTATTAACAGTTCTTAACCTCTTTTTAGTTTTTATTTTGCTGATTTTAAGATTAGTGTGACAAACAAGTTTTAATTTAAATACTTATTTGTTGATAATTACATGCTGAATAAAATGTTAGTTTCGTTGTAATATCGTCTTACAAATCGCTCAAAAGTAAATGTAAAAACTGTAAATTTCAGAGTTATCAACGTTCTGTTTATTTCTTAAGTTTTTACTTACACAAAGTTAACATGTTTTATACCCCTTATTAACATAAAGGCTAATTTTACACAATACATATACTAAAGATGACCAGAACTGTTGATTTCCTTGTAGTAGGATCGGGTATAGCCGGATTAAGTTTTGCACTAAAGGCTGCAAAGCATGGTAAGGTACTGATAGTTACAAAAGCTAACGAGGATGAAAGTAACACTAAGTATGCCCAGGGCGGTGTTGCTGTAGTTGTTGATAAAAAAGAAGATTCGTTTGAAAAACACATAAATGACACCCTAATTGCCGGTGATGGCCTTTGCGACCCCGAAGTTGTGGAAGCAGTTGTTAAGGAAGGTCCAGAGCGAATTCGGGAGATTATTGATTACGGAACCAATTTTGATAAGACCAACGAAGGCATTTATGACCTTGCAAAAGAAGGCGGCCACAGCGAATTTAGGGTGCTGCATTATAAGGATATCACCGGATTTGAGATTGAAAGATCATTATTGGAAGAGATTCATCGCGAACCAAACATTGAGATACTAACCCATTATTTTGCTGTCGATCTGATAACCCAACACCATTTAGGTGAGTTTGTGGATAAGTCATCCGATAATATAAAATGCTACGGCATCTATGCTTTTAATACCGAGAATAACCAGGTAGAAAAGATAGAATCGAAAATCACCATCATGGCATCTGGTGGTGCAGGGCATATCTATTCGGTAACTACCAACCCTGTTATTGCTACCGGCGATGGTGTGGCCATGGTTTATCGTGCTAAGGGTAAAGTACGTAATATGGAATTTATCCAGTTCCACCCTACTGCCTTATATAACCCGGGGGAATATCCTTCATTCCTTATATCTGAAGCGGTACGGGGAATGGGTGGTGTATTAAGGCGCACTAACGGTGAAGAGTTTATGAACGAATATGATCATCGTAAATCATTAGCCCCACGTGATATTGTTGCCCGTGCTATCGACTCTGAAATAAAAAAGTCGGGGGAAGACTTTGTTTACCTCGATATCCGTCATAAAAAGAAAAAAGATATTCTGGAGCATTTCCCTAATATATATGCCAAGTGTTTGGATATTGGTATTGATATGACCCGCGATATGATCCCGGTTGCGCCGGCATGCCATTATATGTGTGGAGGCGTATTGGTAGATCACGAGGGCCGTTCGTCTATAGAGCGACTTTATGCCTGTGGCGAATGTTCATCAACAGGTTTGCATGGTGCTAATCGTTTGGCTTCTAATTCGTTATTAGAAGCCTTGGTTTTTGCACACCGGATATATAAGGATGCTATTGTAAACTTTAATGAGTTAGAGATACCTGCCAATATCCCCGACTGGGACGAAAAAGGTGTACAACTATCCAACGAAGATATATTAGTTACCCACAATATTCGCGAAATGCAAAAACTGATGAATGACTATGTAGGTATTGTTCGTTCCGATTTCCGTTTGGAAAGGGCTATGCGCAGGCTGCGTTTACTGTATGAAGAAACCGAAGATTTCTATAAGAAAACCAAGCTATCGGTTAAGCTTTGCGAGTTAAGGAATTTGATCCAGGTATCCTATTTGGTAGTAAAATCAGCAATGGCAAGGCACGAAAGCAGAGGGTTGCATTATACTACGGATTATCCTGAGCATCAGGAGGTTTTGGAGGATACGGTTTTTTAAATTAGCGATTAACTTCCGCGCACGTGATTGAGAGGTACGAAGCAATCTCCTGATAGATAAGTAATGGATATGATATTATGATTTCATCAAAGTTTCGAATATTAAGGATTATACCACTTGTATTGGTTAGTATAACTCTATTGATTTTCTTTTTTGCAAAAAAGTCACCGGCTTTTTCAGAACATTTTCCGCTGATAGTAAGGATATTTATGATATTATTTGGTGTTTATTTATTGTGCATTTTAGTAATAGGAGAACTTAGGACCCGAATAATAAAAGTGAAAATTTATGATAATTTTTTATCTAAAGCTGGTTTTATAGGATTAGGTATTAAGTCTGTTATTTATTATAAAGATGTAGATGGGTATAGTCTGGGAAGCCAATCTATTAGAGGTGGGCGTGTTTTTGAAACCTTTAATTTAATTAGGGGAAAGTATAAAGTTCTAAAACTATCTGAGTATTATCATGCTAATTATCGAGAGATGAAAGATGCAGTAATAAAAGCCGGAGTTAAAGATTTAGGGCTTTCAGATAGAAATTTTATCAGAGAGGCTATAGAAATATTTAGATAAAGCGAGCGGAAAACGGGATTCGAACCCGCGGCCTTCAGTTTGGGAAACTGATGCTCTACCAGCTGAGCTATTTCCGCTTATATTAATATCCAAACATAACAAAAGTAAATCAATCACTAAATCAATAATTCACCAAATCACTAATTAAATCATGCCTGTTATACTGCCTGTAAAAGATAAATCACCCGTATGGGGAACAGATTGTTTTATTGCCGAAAATGCTACCATTGTGGGTGATGTAGTAATGGGCAATAATTGTTCAGTATGGTTCAATGCGGTTATCCGTGGCGATGTGCATTACATAAAGATAGGCGATAACACCAACATACAGGATGGTGCTGTAATACATGCCACATACTTAAAAGCGCCAACCAACATTGGCAATAACGTATCAATAGGGCATAATGCCATTGTGCATGGCTGTACGCTGCATGATAATGTTTTGATAGGTATGGGCGCCATTGTAATGGATGATGCCGTTATAGAACCTTATGTAATAATAGGTGCGGGATCTGTAGTGCTGGAGAAAACAATCTGCGAATCGGGTTACCTGTATGCCGGCACTCCCGCTAAAAAAATAAAGCCCCTTACCGATGAGCAAAAGGCTTTATTAAATAAATTACCGCAAAACTATATCATGTACTCCGGCTGGTTTAAGGACTAACAGGTTCCTTTGGTATAGAAATAGGTTCTTCTGCCTCCCAGTTTGGCCTTAAGGTAATCTCCTTTTCGTAAAGCCAAATGTTTTCGGGTTGGGTCTTTTGCCGCACGTTACCACTATCCCATCGCCCGTTACGGTTGTCATCATATATAACTCTAACCTTGTATTTGCCGGTTAAATAGTTTTTGTAGATAATAGAAGTGCTTTTACTAATAGGGTCGCTGCGCACTATCGTTTTTGCTTCGTCCATTAGTTCTACCACATAGCGTTTGCTGCTGTCTGGTACGGTAACCTGTAAAGTTAACTGACTGTAATTTTCAGGTTTATCCGCTTCAAATGGTATACCCGTTCGTTTATTTTTATCACCGTATATATCTGTAAAAGCGGCTTCGTTTAAAACTAACTGGTATTTGCTGCCCACCCGCCAACGATATTTTATTAATACGCTGCGCGTGTTTGATGTATCTTTTTGTACCGTAAAGTTGGTCACATTTACCGAATCCTGGCTTAACGCTATCAACCCTGTCTCAAAACTTTCTATAGGTAAATTAGCGGTAATGCGCAGGTCTGTATTGGGCTTAAGCCTGTTATCGCGGTTAATACCATATTTAAAGGATAAAACACGTGCAAAGCTTTCTTTACGGCCTTTAAGCTGATAGATAGTATCTACCGGTTTATTATTATCGTATATGGCCACCCTTAACGAATCAAAATCCATATTGCGCATAAAAACAAGCGCGGTATCTTTAGTTTTACTTATCTCGTAAATTTTCTGATTATCAAGGGCCGGCGGATAGAGTATCTTTAATGATGGATTATTTAATCGCTTATTAAAAACAAGCGATAGGATCCCATCGGGGGTAAATTTCTTTTCGGATAAACGGAATTTCTCCGGGATCTGTTGAAATAACGAAAGCTTGATATTTGAGGTGTCTTTATTAAGAATTATCGATTTTTTTGAAAAAGCGATCAGCTCTTTATCATTATCAAAGATCTTATTTGGGCTCGGTTCTTTTAACGCGTAAATCCGGTATTCACCATCATGCAGATTGTTCAGCGAAAAATTACCCGATGAATCTGTAGTAGTAAAAATAGCGGGTTTCTTTTTTCCGAAAAGCAATGAGTCTTGTTTTATCGGGAAGATCATCACCGTTGCTTCTTTCTCTTTTTCCTGGGTGGTGCTGTTGATCACCGTTCCCGACATGCTCAACGAATCGATATGCGGGCCGGTCGAAAAAACATAAGTGAAATTGGTAAGCGTGTTGCTTTCGTTAACATCTTGTATGGCCTTCCCAAAGTTGATAACGTAGGTGGTGTTTTTTTGAAGCGTGTCTTTAAAATCGATGGTGAGCGTTTTTCTGCCGATCTTATACTCCGCTTGTTTTTCCTGCGCCGGGCTAATACTTATTTCCTGGTACTGATTGCTCAGTTTAAAAAATTCATCAAACTCCAGTTTAATTTCTGTGGCCGCGAAATTGCGCGTCATGTTTTCGGGAGTTGCCTTCAATAATTTTGGTGGGGTAAGGTCGCGGGGCCCTCCCTGCGGTTTTTGGATGCTTGCGCAACCATAAACCAATAAAATCACCATTAAGAAGAATAAATTTTTGCTGAAAAAAGCCGGTTTTGGATTTAACATTGTTTTTATGGCCTATAAACGATTTTTATCTTTTTATGAATTGTGATATTAAAACTTTGAAAAAATGCTTTATAAACGATATTATTATAATAAACTGATTTATAGCCTGTTATAACGTTATCTGGATACATGAACCATTAAAACCGATACATCTGACGGCGAAACGCCCGAAATTCTGGATGCCTGGCCTAAAGTGCGTGGTTTTATCCTCATCAATTTTTCGCGCGCTTCTTTCGAAAGTGAAACCAGCTGACGATAGTCAAACTCGGGATTAATTTCCCGGTCTTCCATTTTCTTCATGCGGTCAACAATTTCTAATTCTTTTATAAAGTAACTCTCGTATTTGATTTTTATTTCAGCCTGCTCAACAGTTTCTTTATCGTAGCCCGATAACTTATCTTGTAATGAGCTATCTATCCGCTTTAACTCATTAAACCCTATTTGTGGGCGGCTCAATAAATTAAACAATTTAGCGCTTTGGTTAATTGGTGTTGTTCCCGATTCTTCCAGTAAAGCATTTACTGCGGATGGATCAACGCTTTTAGTTCTGGTAAACGAGACGATGTCATCCGAGTTTTTGATCTTCCTGTTCACCTTCTCCAAGCGCTCGTTGTTTATTAAACCTAACTCGTGGCCCATCGGGCTTAACCTGATATCGGCGTTATCCTGGCGAAGCAACAAGCGGTGCTCTGCCCTTGATGTGAACATGCGATAAGGCTCCTCGGTACCTTTTGTAACCAGGTCATCTATCAAAACACCAATGTACGATTCTGATCTTTTAAGGATCAGCTCATGTTTGTCGTTTATTTTTTGATGCGCGTTAATACCCGCGATGAAACCTTGCGATGCCGCTTCTTCATAACCGGTGGTGCCGTTTATTTGCCCGGCAAAGTACAGATTGCTTATTAATTTTGTTTCCAGTGTTAAGCCTAATTGTGTAGGCGGGAAAAAATCGTATTCAATGGCATAACCCGGGCGGAACATTTTCGCGGTTTCAAAACCTGGTATTTGGGTTAAAGCTTTATACTGTACATCCTCTGGTAACGATGTAGAAAAACCATTAACATAGATCTCAACGGTATTCCACCCTTCGGGTTCAACGAAGATCTGATGGCGGTCGCGCTCTGCAAAACGGTTGATCTTATCCTCTATAGATGGGCAATATCTTGGGCCTAAACCTTTGATGCGGCCGGTAAACATTGGCGACTTTTCAAACCCCTCTTTAAGCGTTTCGTGTACTTTAGTATTGGTATAAGTTATCCAGCAACAGCGTTGGTCTTTGACTAACGCAACATCGGTATACGAGAAACGACCACGTTCTTCGTCACCCCATTGTTCTTCCATTAGGGAGTAGTTCAGGCTACGACCATCCACACGAGGAGGCGTTCCTGTCTTCATCCTACCCGATTCAAAACCCAGGGTGATCAACTGTTCAGTTAAGCCGGTTGCTGCTTTTTCACCCGTGCGGCCGCCGCCAAATTTCTTTTCCCCTATATGGATCACGCCATTCAGGAAGGTTCCATTTGTTAGTACTACAGCATCGGCTTCAATCTCTACTCCTATTGATGTACGTACACCGGCAATGGTATTTCCCTTTACCAATAGAGAGGTAACGGTGTCTTGCCAGAAATCAACATTAGGTGTTTTTTCTAAGGCGATGCGCCACTCTTCAGCAAACCTTGCCCTATCGCTTTGTGCCCTTGGGCTCCACATAGCTGGGCCTTTTGATAGGTTAAGCATACGGAATTGCAGGGATGTTTTATCGGTGATAATACCCGAATACCCACCTAACGCATCAATCTCACGCACTATTTGTCCCTTGGCTACACCCCCCATTGCAGGGTTACAACTCATCTGTGCTATAGTCCCCATGTTCATGGTAATAAGCAAAACAGACGAGCCCAAATTGGCGGCAGCAGCAGCAGCTTCACAGCCCGCGTGCCCGGCACCAACTACTATTACATTATATTTCTTAAACATATAACCTCCATGTTCCACGTGGAACATTATGTGATTTTTTACTTTGATGTTCCACGTGGAACGTTTAAAAATGAATAAAGCGCAAATGCACCCCAAACACCCTCTAGTACTACAAACGGGTAAAAATCTATTAAATAAGACGAGAAACAACATATTCCTGCGCCTAGAAAGTTCATTCCCGTGTATATTCTTCCCTGTGCCGATACCTTCTTATACATGTTCAATAAGAAAGCGATCAATAAAATAATGACACCAATAGAAGCGATAATATCCGATGTTTTCATCTTGTTATGCTTCTTTTAGTTCGCCTAATTCAATCCAGCGAGCTGTTTTTGCATCAAGCTGTTTGTTTAGGTAGGTGATCTTGTCCGTTAGCTTGGTCAACTCTTTTGGGTCGATATTGATAGTGTTTAGCTGGTCGGTTGTTTCCTCCAGCTTAGCCTCAATATCGGCAATTTCCTTTTCCAAACCCTCAAATTCTTTTTCTTCTTTAAAGCTCAGCTTGGCTTTCTTTGGTGCTTCTGCTTGCGCAGTTGGAGCAGCTATAGTTGGTTTTTTATTTTGTTGCTTTGCTTCTTCCAGGTCAACGCGGTATGAGGTATAATTTCCATTATAAATAAGAACTTTGCCCTCTCCTTCCATAATAAATAGTTGGTCGGTTAGTTTATCAAGCAAGTACCTATCGTGCGATACCATGATCAATATACCCGGGAAGTTGGTTAAAAACTCTTCCAATACATTCAGGGTATCTATATCTAAATCATTGGTAGGCTCATCCAGGATCAAAAAGTTTGGATTCTTGATAAGGATACTCATCAGGTGCAGGCGCTTCTTCTCGCCCCCGCTTAGTTTGGAAACCATACCATACTGCTTAGCCGGCGGGAATAAGAACAACGTAAGCAACGCCGAAGCCGATATTAGCTTTCCATCAGCCATGGTGATGAACTCCGCGACATTCTTTACAATGTCAATAACGCGTTCATCTTCCTTAAAGCTTAAACCCGACTGGTTAAAATAACCGATCACGGTAGTCTCTCCTTTTACTATCTCGCCACTGTCAGGCTGCAAGCCGCCTGTAATTAAGTTTAACAGGGTTGATTTACCGCTACCATTTTTTCCGGCTAAACCAATACGGTCGCCTTTCTTAAATGTATAACTAAATTTATCGATATAGGTATTGCCGTTAAAGCCTTTGCTTATGGCGTGCATCTCCATTATCTTATTGCCCTGGCGTGATGTTTTTACGCTCAACTCAACATTTTGTTTGGGTCCGTTGTTTTTTGTTTTGCCTTCCAGGTCATAAAAAGCATCTATCCTCGATTTTGATTTAGTACCACGGGCCTTTGGTTGCCTGCGCATCCATTCCAGCTCCTTGCGCAATAAATTCGAGTTCTTTTGAAAAGTTGCTTCATCAGATGCTTCCCTTTCGGCTTTCTTTTCCAGGTAGTAACCATAATTACCAATGTATGGAATGATCTTACCCTTGTCTATCTCTAAGATCTCGTTACAAACGTTATCCAGGAAGTACCTATCGTGCGTAACCATCAGGATAGTTTTGCTGCCTTCGGTCAGTAGTTTTTCCAGCCACTCAATGGTATCAATATCAAGGTGATTGGTAGGCTCATCTAAAATATATATTTCAGGATCTTCAATTAACAGCTTAGCTAAAGCTAAACGTTTCTTCTGGCCACCTGAAAGCGTGCTAATGTGTTGGTTAAGGTGATGTATGTCAAGTCTTCCTAAAATAGTCTTTATCTTATACTCATATTCCCAGGCATCAATCTCGCTCATCTCCTCCATTACTTTATCCATCTCCTTCATGTTCTCAGGGTCGTTCTCTAACAACTCCTCATAACGGCGGATCAGTTGCTGCTGGATGTTATCCGCATGGAAAATATAATCGCTGATGCTAATAGCGCCTTTAAAATGCGGGTCCTGCTCCAGATAGCCCACATTAAGGTCTTTACTTTGCGCAACTTTTCCTTCGGTTGGCTTTAACGAACCGGAAAGGATTTTTAACAAAGTTGATTTACCCGCCCCGTTAATACCAACAAGCGCAACCCTGCGGCCGCGGTTAATACCAATGGTTAGGTTTTTAAACAACCAGTTATCATGAAAGGAATGGCCTAAACTCTCGGCCGAAATATAAGTGCTCACTAAATAGTTTGTATTTTATCTGATGTATATATAAAAGTGCCCGTTGCACTTTCTAATGATTTTTTGAACATGGCATTGGCAACCGTAATGCCTTTAACGCTCCTGTATTTTTTTAACCCGCCAACTAATAACGGATCAACAACTTTGAATATGCCGCCAATTACTTTCTCTAAAAAGCGGCTCCTCTCCCGGTCACCTATCAGCATTGATGGCTGGTAGATGTGCAGGGTTTCTAAGCCAAGCTTTTGAATATCGTCCTCCAGCTCGCCCTTCAACCTGGTATAGAACATCGAGGAGTTTTTATCTGCCCCAATAGCCGTTACCAGATGAAACTGATTAACGCCGTTTTGCTTTGCTAATTGTGCAAGCTGTAAAGGATAATCATGATCTATCTTTCGATATAACGTCTTATCGGGCGTTTGGCTTTTTGTCGTCCCCAGGCAAGAAAATAACGCATGTCCTGTTATAGCTGCAGCATGCTTATCTAGCTCATCAAAATTTATGACCAGCTGAACTAACTTTTTATGCTGAAGGGGCAATTCTTTTCGAACTAGTACCAATACCTCGCTGTACTCCGGCTGTTGCAGCAGTATATTCAATAAATTACTGCCAATAAGGCCGCTTGCGCCCGCTATAATTGCTTTATATGCCATTATGGTCAGTTTTAACGTGCAAAAATACGCATAATTAAATTGTGGAATAAATATTGCATGTTTAAACATGTATTTAATTACATAACATTTATTATCCATTAAAAATTAGTAGAAAATGAGAACAGTATTTCATCCCGCAAACGAAAGAGGGTATAATGATATCGGTTGGTTAAAAGCGAACTTTTCGTTCAGTTTTGGGCCGTTTTTTGACCGAAATAGGACGAATTTTGGCGCTTTAAGAGTGCTAAATGACGACTTTATCGCCCGTGGAAATGGCTTCGGGAGCCACCCGCACGATAATATGGAAATCACCACTATTGTTCTGCAAGGAGCATTGGAACACCAGGACAGTATGGGCAATAAAGGCATCATAAAAGCCGGCGATGTACAGGTAATGTCGGCGGGTACGGGTGTGGTTCACTCAGAATATAACCCTTCTGAAACCGAAGATACCTTGTCGCTACAGATCTGGATCTTCCCTAAAGTGAGGAACATAGAACCCCGTTATGATCAAAAGAACTTTGGTGACAAGTTCGTGCAAAATGAATTTACCACATTGATCTCACCAGTAAAAAGTGATAATACCCTTTGGTTAAACCAGGATACCACTTTTTCTCAGGGCAGCTTTGATGCAGGCCAACAGATAAACTACACCATAAAAACACCCGGGAACGGCGCGTATGTATTTGTTCTTGAGGGAGATATCAATATAGACGGACAGGATTTAAACAAAAGAGATGCCCTGGGCGTTTATGAAGCAGATGCCTTTACAATACAAACCAATAGCGAAAGCCGGTTACTGATCATAGAAGTACCGATGGTATAACCTGAGCCAATATGATATTTTGGTAGCCAAAACATTTGGCCAATAGTTTGTTTATAACTGGCAAGTAATAAGAAACTTATGGCAGAGCAAGTAATTACCGGATATAAAAGATGGCTGGAGGGCATTGGTGAGCAAGGGGTGTTCTTCAAAAACTTTTCCCGCAACATTTTTAGGGGCGGTTTTGAGTGGTCGGAGTTTGTGCGCCAGTGTTACGAAATTGGTTACCGTTCTATGATGCTGGTAGGCATCACCTCCTTTATTATGGGGATGGTGCTTATTTTGCAGTTAAGGCCAGCTATGTTAGAAATGGGTGCCGAAAGCATCCTGCCAAAAACACTCGCGGTATCTTTTGTCCGCGAGATTGGGCCGGTTATTATAGCCATTATTTGTGCCGGTAAGGTAGCATCGGGCATTGGTGCCGAACTGGGCAGTATGAAGGTTACCGAACAGATTGACGCCATGGAAGTATCCGGGGCAAATCCGCTGCAATACCTGGTGGTTACCCGTATTTTGGCAACCAGCCTAATGATCCCTTTACTCACAGTTATAGGCGATGCTATAGGCCTTTTTGGAGGATATCTGGCATTAAACTTTACCGATGATATCTCCTTCTCGCTCTATTTTCACAAATGTATTGCCTCGCTTGAGTTTATAGACCTTTTCCCGGCACTTATTAAAACAGTATTTTTTGGCTTTGCCATTGGCTTTGTAGGGTGTTATAAGGGGTATAATTCTAATAAAGGCACCGAAAGCGTAGGCCTCGCGGCAAATTCGGCAGTGGTAACCGCTTCCTTATGGATCTTTGTTATTGATGCGGTTGCGGTGCAAATCACCAGCTTATTATTTTACAGGTAAACTATGGAAACAGCAACAAAACATACCAAAGAAAATAAGCAAGCCCTTAAAAACGAGGTGGTGGTTGATATCGACCATATCAGTAAGTCGTTTGGTAATAACGAGGTACTAAAAGATATCTCCCTGAAGCTAAAACGGGGCGAAAATGTGGTTATTTTAGGTAAATCTGGCCAGGGCAAATCAGTTACCATACAATGCATTGTTGGACTGCTTATACCGGACAAAGGGATCGTAAAGGTGTTTGGCGATGATGTGGGCGAAATGGATGCCGATGAATTGAAAGAACTGCGCACAAAGGTTGGCTTCCTGTTTCAGGGCGGGGCATTGTACGATTCTATGACCGTTAGGGATAATCTTGAATTTCCGCTTACAAGGGTTTTAAAACTGACCGACCAGGCCGAGATTGATAAACGTATTGAAGATGTGCTTGATGGTGTTGGTTTGCTTGACGCGATAGATAAAATGCCCTCAGATCTCTCCGGAGGGATGCGTAAACGGGCGGGATTGGCACGTACAATGATCGTAAGGCCCGAAATAATGCTTTATGATGAGCCTACCACCGGGCTTGACCCTATCACATCACGCGAGATAAGTGAGTTGATCCTGGAGATGCAAAAGAAGCATAAAACATCATCCATCATAATTACCCACGATATGGAATGCGCAAAAATTACTGCCGACCGTGTTGTGATCATGAATGAGGGAACATATATAGCCGAGGGCTCGTTTGATGAGCTGAAAAATTCGGAAGATACATTGGTAAGATCATTTTTTAACGAAACAACATGAAAACCACATCAGCACAAAAAATAAAAATAGGCGCATTTACCGTAATTGGGTTATTGGTGCTGTTTCTGGCTGTATTTTATATAGGCAATCAAAAAAGCCTTTTCAGTTCTACCTTTAGGGTTTATGGCACATTTAAGAACGTAAACGGACTTACTGTTGGTAACAATGTACGTTTTGCCGGTATAAATGTGGGTGTGGTTGATGCCATAAACATAGTTACCGATAGCTCGGTACGTGTTGATCTTACTCTTAATAATTCTGTTAAGAGATTCATTAAAACCGATTCGAAAATGAGCATTGGTAGTGATGGCTTAATGGGTGATAAACTGATTGTTATAGCGCCCGGAGGTATTAAAAGCAACAAAGAAGTTGATGAAGGCAACGAGCTGGGATCTGTTAACCCGGTTGATGTAGATAAGATCATAACCAAACTAACCCGCATTGCAGATAATGCGGAGACCCTGACTACCGACCTATCGCAAATTGTGGCAAAGGTTAATAGCGGTAAAGGAAGCATTGGGCGATTGTTAAACAATGATAAGATAGCAAAAGACCTGGAAGGCACGGTTAGGCAGGCCAACACAACCATGAAGGGCGTACATGCCACTACAGCCACCCTAAACGAAGACCTGAAAGCGGCGCAAAGCAACTTTTTATTAAAGGGGTTCTTCAATAAGAAAAAGAAAGCGGCCAAAGCAAAACAAGATTCGATCAAAAAAGCTCAGGAAAAGATCCAGGAGGCGAAAGAGAAAGCAGCAAAGGAGGCCGCTAAGAAGAAGGAAGACAATTAGACTATACTACAGTTTCCACCTCTCCCACCATGTCATTTCGATGAGCATATGTGCGGGAAAGAGCGTTGGGGCGAAGAGAAATCTTGTTTCATTAAGCAGGTCTACAAGCATATGGGCCGCTTTGAACAGGGTTTCTCACTATCGTTCGAAATGACATTGGGGTAATACCAATAAAAAAGGGGCTGAATTTCAACCCCCTTTTTATTATAATGCTTTTGTTATCTCGTCAGATAGTGGTTTAACGGTTGAGCGATAGCGATGTATCAGTTTGCCGTTCTCATCTATCAGAAATTTTTCAAAGTTCCATTTGATCTCGCCTGTAAAATCAGGGTTAGGCTCTGTTGTAAGATATTGAAATAATGGATCGATATCATCACCTTTTACACTCACCTTTGAGCTTAGCGGGAAGGTAACACCAAAATTTTTCTGGCAAAACTCTTTAACCTCGCTGTTTGTACCCGGCTCCTGGCCGCCAAAGTTATTCGCCGGGAAACCAACAACAACAACTTTGTCTTTATATTGATCTGCCAGTTTCTGCAGTTCGGCATATTGTGGAGTAAAGCCACATTTTGAAGCCGTATTAACGATCAAAAGTTTTTTGCCTTTGTACTTTGCCAGCGAAAAGGCTTTGCCATCGATAGTTTTCAGCTTAAAGGTATAAACCGATGAGGGCGCTGATGTAATAAACATCATAGCGCATATTAGCGTAAGTAATTTCATGTTTTAAAAAATTGGAGATGAATAATTTATAAGGTAAAATTAGGGATTAAAAACCTCTTTTATCCAAATAGAAATCTTCTTTCAGCGTCATTTTTTTCTTATCAGCAGGCGATTTATCCTTATATCCCAGTAAATGAAGCGCACCATGTATCAAAACCCGGTGCAGCTCATGCGCCTCTGTAACATTAAATTTACCTGCGTTTTCGCGAATGCGCTCTATAGAAATAAAAATATCGCCAACAATTACTCCATCTTCCTCCGAATTATCGAAAGTGATGATATCGGTATAGGTATCATGATCCAGATATTGCTTGTTTATCTGGAGCAAATATTCGTCAGTGCAAAAAATATAGGTAAGTTCACTCAGCTTATAACCCTCGGCAACAATGGTATCGGTTATCCATTTGCGTACCGCAGTTTTGTTCTTTAATTTATAGCTAATGTCCTCCTCGTGAAAAGTTATGGCGGGCATTATATCTTAAAATGTAGTTCAACCTGGTTTCCGCTTGTGTTAAATATACATTGGTCTGCAAGGTGTTTCAAAATAAACACACCGCGGCCAGTCAGTTCTTCCAACCGGTCGGCCGCTGTAGGGTCTGCAAGGTTATTATAATCGAAACCCGGGCCTTCATCGGCAACAGTCCAGATAATACGTTTACCGTCAACTTCAACATTAACAAAAACTGTTTTATTGGGGTCTAATTTATTACCGTGGATTATAGCGTTTATAACCGCCTCGTTAAGGCAGGTCATCATGTTGGCAAAGGTGTCCTCGCTAACCTGATATTTATCCGCTACTTCTTCTATCAGGGCCTCCAGCAGTGTAATGCTTTCGCGCTTTGAGGGAAGTTGTAATGTATAAAGTTCGGTATGAACATTTGCCTGTTCCATATCATTTTCCATTAAGTTGATCAAAGTAGTTTTTAATTTTTTGCTTATAATACAAGTTAATTGTCGCAGGTACTGTTCTAATCTGTTCCGTTTGCTTTGTTTTAACCTGTTCGTAATTTTGCAAAGCTTTAATATATCCGGGCGGCATATTGCTTGCTGCGCGGCTTTCCCTCTTTTGGTCCTGCTCTCTCTCCTGTTCCGCTTTTTCCGCCTCCAGTAAACGTGTTTGTATTTGCTGCTGACGTTTTAACGCTTCATTTGTGATTTTCTTGTTTACGAGATCGTTTTCAGTTTGTTCCATTTCTTTTGAAATTTTATCCAAATTGCCCAAACCATTGGTCCCATCTTTATTATTTTCCTTATTTATTTGCTGTAACGATTGCCTTATCATTTGCTGCTCGCGTGCCATTTTGGCAAATTGCTCGCTCATTCCCTGCTGGCCGCTCTTCCCTTGTTGAGGGTTGCCCATTTTTTGCATCTGATCGCGCGCCTTTTGCATATTCTGGTTCAATTGCTGCTGCATTTTGCTCAATTGCGATAAAGAAGGTTGTTTGCCCTTGCCTTTACCGCTTTTATTTTGCTGCTTTTGCAATTGATCCAACGCTTCACTCAACATCAGTGCCAGGTTATTCATGCTGGTCATGGCAAATTGTTGGTTTCGGTTGGCTTCTGCGGTTTTACGCTCGCCCAAGTTTTCCAGTGCCTGGTCAATTTGTTCGTTAATGCCGGTAATTTCTTTGTTAACAGTAGATTGTATCTGTGGGATGCGGCGGCTTAACGAATATAAGCTATCCTCGGCGGTTTTCAAATTATCCTTAACATCTTTTTGCTTTTGCGCCAAAGTTACATAAGCAGGGTCGGCTGGGTTGGTGGTCCGCAACGATTGCATGATTTTTTCTTGTGTAAAGGAGCTGTTGACAAGCGATTTTAATAGCTCGCGTAATTGGCGTGCATCAACAGCGTTTTGGCTTTCCTGCCCTTCGGCCTCATCGCTTTGCATTTTATCTGCAAGCTGCTTCATTTGTTTTGCTGCCTGCTGCTGCGATTTTGAGGCCTGCTGGCGTTCATTCTTTTTCAACGCATCCGAGCTTTTATCCATCTGTTCGTCAATGGCTTTTTTCTCGCTCTCCGGGTTTTTAAAATCCTGCTTGTCGCCGTTCTTCTCGTTTTCTTTCTGCAGGTCATCTAACGATTTTTTGATGTTATCAAATTGCTCGTTAAGTTTTTGCTGCTGTTGCAGGTCCTTATCGCTATTGCCCGCTTTTTGGGTTTGGTCGGCCAGCTTTTTCTGATCGTCGGCCAATTGGTTAAGCTGGTTAATGTTTTGATTAAGCTTTTGTTCAAAATCAAGCTTCTTGTATAATTCCAGGATCCGGTCAAGTTCTTTCTTTAACGATTTATTGTCCATTTGCATTTTAGACAACTCATCGCGGGTGCTATCTTTTTGATTTTCTTGTAGTAACTGCTGCAGTTTTTGGAGCAATTCTTTGGTTTTATCATCCAGCACGTTGTTGAACAGGTTTTCTATTTGCTTCTGCAGATCCATCAGTTCCTGTGTCTGCTTTTGGTTTTCTTGCCGGTTGTATAGGTTCTTTTTATTATCGTCTTGTATCTCTTTTACCAGATCTTCCAGGTCCTTGCGTTTTTGCAGCAGCTCTTCTACCTGTTTTTTCTCATCGAAAGAAAGATTGTTTTTATCTAACAATGACTGATTTAACTTTTGCGCGCTTTTCTCTACCTGCGCGGCCAGTTTCACCGCCGACTGCATTTTTTCTTTTACCGCCTGCGAACCCGCGTTTAATTCTTCGGCTAATTGGGCTGCATCCGGCAGGTTTAATGTACGCTCGGGTGTGCGTGCTGTTTTAGGGCCGGCAACACCATCGTTATCTGCAACTTCAAAATAATAAACAACCGCGTCGCCGGGTTTTATGCCAAGTTCTTTCAAATTCCAAAAATAAAAGAAATCTGTTTGCGTAGCTGCCAGGTCTGCCTTTACCGCTTTGGTAACCGACCGCTCGGCGCCCTTACCAACGGTTTTGTAATGGAATGTTAGCGATGAAAAACCATGATCGTCCTGTATCCGGCCGTTAAAGTAAAAGGCTTTCATGCTTACCGAATCGGGTTTTTCCTGTACCTCAATAGATGGGGCTTCATCGTCAATCACATTAATACGGTAACTGGCCGAATCGCTGCGCTTAACCGCGTTATTCAGCGGACTAACATTATAAGCCGTATTTTTTAGGATCCTTTCCCGATGCTCGAACAAGTCGTTATTTGATGGTTGGATCGTTTTATTACTGCCATCTATTTTAAACAGGAGTGCCGTAGCATTTTGTGTGTGAAATTTCCAGTTAACAGTAGTTCCTGCGGGTAGGGTTAAGTCGCCGGCATTAGCTACCGTTTCATTTTTTTTGTGGAGATAGGCAGGATAATTCAGTTCGGCATCAAAGTGCAACAGAACGGGTTTAAGGTTAACTTTTATCTGGTAGGGCACAGATTTAAATCCATTGCCAGACAGCCGGAACGTTGTATTTTGCTGCAAATTGTTAAACAGGTAATGGAACCTGCTGATATTATCTTTATCAAGTTTAAAGGTGGTGTTGGCTGTTTCTACATAAACATCACCGGGTAACTTATCGCCGGTTAATTTCAAATCAAGCTTGTAATCTTCGCCCTGCACTGCAGACAGATTTTTGTTTAGCAGCACAAACTGGAAAGGTGCGACCGGTGCAAAATATTCGTTATGGCGAATGAGCCTTTTGGTGCTTTCTGTTAGCACCGATGGCGCCGCGAAAGCAATAATGCAAATAATGGCTGCGGGCGGGATAACCCACTTCAGGTATTTACTATTCTCGCGAATGTTTACAGCCGATGGAAAACTTACAGGCCTTAATGTTTCTATTTTTTGGTTGATGCTGGCCTCTATCAGTTCGCGGTGTTCAGCGTTCTCGGTGACTTGTTTTTTTAATTGCAGGGTGTTCAGCAGCTTATCGTGCACATCGGTGAAGTGCCGGCCAATAATTTCTGCTGCCTGGTCATGTGTTAAGGTTTTACCCAATTTTAGTTGCGCCAAAAGCGGTGGCAAAACCAGCCAAACAATCAGCCCTAAATTAAGTACAATGAAAAAGTAAAAAAGAATGGTACGCAGCAGGGTATTAAAATTGCCAAAATACTCACCCAGCGCAATCACAACATAAGCCGAAAATAGGCCCGCGCCCAAAAATATCAGCCCGCGTAGCAGGTTATTATAATGATACTTACGGATGAAGGTGTTGATCTTTTCTATCAACAAATCATAATTTTCGGCGGGAGTCATATTCGGGTTAAGCTACCAACATACGCAATAAACGAAATTAATACATTAATTAATATGCATAAAGGGTGTTTTCCACCTATTTAAGAACGAAAACTAAGAAAATAGGTGATGTTTGACCTATTAATGACAGGATACCGTAATTTAATTATTATAAAGGGTTAAAAAAACAATTCCAGATCAATTTTTGTCGTTGATTAAGTATACAATGAATATCACCACCTTTAAAGCATTCCACAGCCGTAATTATCGTTTATATTTTGCCGGGCAGTCCATTTCCCTAATTGGTACCTGGATGCAAAGAACAGCCGTAAGCTGGGTAATTTACACCCTTACGCACTCTACCTTTATGCTGGGCCTCACGCTTTTCGCCGGCCAATTTCCGTCGTTTTTATTGTCACTTTTTGGAGGAGTAGTATCAGACAGATACAACCGTTACCGGGTATTGCTTACCACGCAGGTAGCATCTATGCTACAGGCAAGCCTGTTAGCGATATTGATATTACTAAAACACTATGCCGTTTGGGAAATATTGACGCTAAGCGCGGTGCTGGGAGTTATAAATGCATTTGATGTCCCGGCACGGCAATCGCTGGTGTACGAAATGATCGAAGATAAGAAGGATCTGCCCAATGCACTGGCACTCAATTCATCTATGGTAAACCTTTCGCGTTTAATTGGACCGGGTATTGCCGGCTTTATATTAGAATACTGGGGCGACGGCGCCTGTTTCGCGCTAAACGCGGCAAGTTTTATAGCTGTATTGGGTTCATTATTGATGATGCGCTTACCTAAATACGTAAAAAAAGCACATGTAAAAAATGTATTCGACGAACTAAAAGAGGGCTTTGCATATCTTAAAGCTACGCCATCTATCTCCTATGTGATATTAATGTTGGGGCTTATTAGTTTACTGGTACTGCCCTTTAGCACCCTGATACCCTACTACGCCCGCGAGGTGTTTAAAGGCAATGCCACTACATTTGGGGTTATTGATAGTGTAATTGGCCTTGGCGCTTTTAGCGGGGCAATATTTTTGGCATCGTTAAAGGCCGGGAACAATTTAAAAAAGATCCTTAGTATTAACACGCTGATATTTGGGGTTGGGTTGGTTTTGTTCTCGCATGAAAATACTTATCCGCTGGCTTTAGTATTTGCTACCATTGCCGGTTTCGGGATGATGTCGCAGATCACCATAAGCAATACACTTATACAAACCACTGTAGAACCCGGAATGCGCGGCCGGGTAATAAGCTTTTACGCTATGGCCTTTTTCGGGCTGCAACCAATTGGTGGCTTGTTAGTTGGCTCGGTATCTAAATGGATAGGCGCACCTGATACTATTTTGTGCGAAGGGATTGCCGCCCTGCTTATTGGCCTGCTGCATATGCGCTACTTGCGTAAAGAAAAACTAAAACAACGGCACAACGTAATGGCGGTTGAAGAACAACATTTACAGGCGGTTTAACCCAATATAAACCGTGAATTAACGGGTTGTGCAAAAGGTTTTTAGTCTTATTTTAGGAGATGCTTTACAAAATTGATCTTCCCACGGAATTAAGAACTAAAATTGACGAACACTTAATTACGCTCGACCATTTACCCTGTGTTGTTGTTGTGCATGATCTGAAGGAAAGAATAGTGGTTTACATGTCTGAAAGGGGCCTGCGTAAATTGGGTACTACCATGGAGGAAATAAGGTCTATTTCATACGATGAGTATCATAACCGATATTTTAACAGCGAGGACGCAGAAGACTATGTACCGAAGATTATGGGATTGCTGGAAAGAAACAACGATGATGAGTCTGTTTCTTTTTTCCAACAGGTAAAATTTCCGGATAATGATGATTGGAGTTGGCACCTGTCGAGCACAAAGATATTTATGCGCGACGATGCCGGTAACCCGAGTTTAACCATAACTATTGCCATACCTGTTGATGCTATGCATCATATGACAGCAAAAGCAGAACGGTTACTAGGGGAGAACAACTTTTTACGACGAAACTTTAAGAGCTACGCTAAATTAACCAAACGCGAAAAAGAAGTACTTACGCAGATAGCATTAGGCAAAAGTGCTACCGAAATAGCGACAGAGTTATTCATCTCGGTTACCACGGCCGAAACCCATCGGAAGAATATCAAGCAAAAACTAAACGCCAGCACCTACGGACTGATGCAATACGCAAGGGCGTTTGATCTGATTTAGGGTTTTTATAGGTTGTTTCTCGAAACTCTTTTTATTTTTTATACCCGTTATTATATTTGTAACCCAACTTCGGGATGTAGCGTAGCCCGGTATCGCGCCAGCATGGGGTGCTGGAGGTCGTGGGTTCGAATCCCGCCATCCCGACTAAAAAGAAGGAAGCATATTTGAAAGGTTTGTAACCAATTGGATATGCTTTTTTGGTGATTTGTATACTAATGATATTGTGTTTATGCTAACAGATTTCCCCGTGGAATAAATGACCACTTTGTTTCAAGATAGTATAACGAATATGTGTTTCCATAAGTGGTGCCTCCACATATTCTTATATCCCCACCTTTCCTTAATGCTGCGTTACAACAGTGAATCTGTTCGAGAATTCACTCGACATTAAAACTCACTGCAATGACACCGATTAAATCTTTACTTACAACTTTTGAGAAATTTGCTTGCGGTCAATCCTTGCATACAGCGTTTACAGAACTACTTGATTGGACGCTGTTACCTTTTAAAATATATGAAAGTGCAGAATTACCAATCCGGATGTATAACTTATCACATTGAACTTCCGTATAATTAGTGGTTTGTTAATGTAAATCAACTTGGTTTTTACATTGGCTTATCAAAAAGGGTGGCATGTTTGTTTTGTCATCTGTTTACCTAAACGCTTATCCTTCATGAAAAAAAAACTACTCTCTCTTATTCTCATTGGCTTGCTATTTGCCTGCACAACCACACAGGCCCAGAATTATAACAATATTGTAAATTATTCTTTAAACGCCACCCCGGTTAACGGCGTGAAGATCAAAACCAACATACCTTTTACATCGACCTCGAATATGCCCACTATTATCCTGGAGGGCTATAACTATGTGAGTGCTTCTGCTATCGGGCTTCAGATCAGCTTTTATGTATATGGCACACCACCAGCCTTTTTCAATGCCTCCATTTCCTCTTATGGTAATTACACCCCACCAATAACACTAGCCAATGAAGATGGCAAAGTGGTAATATTTATTAATGATAAGGCTTACTATTCACGCTTTACGGTAAGTGTTTATTCAAGGGGCATGCCCCAGGATGTAGCAATCAATTTTCAGGGCTGGACGGCGGTTGATGAAGCCCTGACCGGGACTGACCAGCTCCTTTTGCCGTATAAAAATAGTTTCGCAGGTGTTGTTAACCTTCCGGGATCAGGCATTTGGAACGCCACCGGAAATGTGGGTATTGGCACAACTACCCCCGGATTAAAAACGCACATTTTTGGGATAACAGGATTCCCTGCCACAACCGGAACTGCTCAAACAGGTGTGTTACGCCTGCAGGGTTCAAGCAGCCAAGCCGTATTGGACTTCGGGGTTAACGGGGCATCGGGCTCCTATTTGCAGGCAACCAGCCAAACTGCACTTAACGCAACTTACCCGCTACTATTGAACCCGAATGGGGGAAGTGTTAGTATCGGTACAACAGACCGGCCTGCAGGTTACCAACTGGCAGTCAACGGCAGTGTCATTGCCACATCTGTAACAGTTAAGGTAAAGAATGAATGGCCGGATTATGTATTTAAAAAAGATTATAAGCTACGGACCCTTACCGAGGTTAAGAACTACATTGACCAGAACCACCACCTGCCGGGCATGCCATCAGAAAAAGAGGTTATGGCCAATGGGCTGAATTTGGGTGATATGAATAAGATACTGACAAAAAAAATTGAAGAGCTGACCTTATACCTGATTGACGCGGAGAAAAGAGAAAAAGATTTACGTTTACAGGCCGATAAGCTTCAACAGAAACTGGAAGAAATCAATAAGAAACTTTCAAAGGCAGGATTATGAAAAGGTATTTATACTTGTTGCTTTTCATACTCCGTTAGCAGGAAATGGCCAAACAGCAAACCCTCCGATTGCCTCTGTAAAACAGGTGGTCAGTTTTGCTACGGAATAGGGTGTAACATATCTCCGAAACGCCCACTTTTAGTATAAAATGTAGTTAAGTATACTTTTAAAGGTGGCAACTCTTATCCGTTCCTGCTATCGTATGCTGCTACATTTTGTTTCTCCCAAAATATAAAGTTATACACTCGCATCTGCATATATGCAAAAGGCTGTTAAGTTGCCGGGAGTATGGCACATCCACTCATCTATACAGGTGCAACGCCTGCTTGTTGTGTAGCAACCCCTAAGCTAATGTGTGTAATTTTCTGTGCCAGATTTCACGCTTTTCACCTTTGTTTGCTTATTAAAGTTGCCTATGGTATCTTTAAACACTGATAACCAGTTGTATATGGCGCAACACAATTAAATAAAAATGCCCATGGATCCTTTTAACTCAAAGTTTATATTAAATGAAAAAAGGTGGCTTTGGATCGACTACGATAAAGGCATCAGTATTTTGCTGGTTGGGTATGGGCATGCCCTTGCCACCCTGCAGGGTCACGGGTTAGATTTAAGTAATTATCCATTTTTCAATTACATCGGGACATTTTTTTACGGTTTCCGGATGCCCTTGTTCTTTATTGTGTCTGGCCTGCTAGTTGGCAGGAGCCTTAATAAAAAGGGGCTTGGTAATTATATAGGTAACCGCACCAATAATATTTTATATCCATTGCTTATATGGGGCATTATCGAGATTTCATTTCAGATCATAGCGGCACGGTTTACACAGTTGACTATCGATCAACGGATAGGCCCTTCAAAATATCTTAAACTGATCACAGATCCGCGCGATACGGGGCATTTCTGGTACCTTAATGCTTTGTTTTGCATTGGGGTGATCTATGCCGTTTTTAAATCGGTGTTTAAGTTGAAATCCTGGTTACAGGTAATATTGGGCCTGATTCTTTTTTCGGTATCTGCATATATCCACATTAATGATCTGTCTGCAGGCTTTTTAACTGATGTTTTTGGATACTATATATTTTTCGCGCTGGGCGACCTTATTTCAAAGGTAATGCTGGATGAAAAAAACATACAACGGTTTTCATCGTGGAAAATATTTGTGCCCTTATTGGTGCTTTTTTTAATCATCCAATACTATTTTACCGAAATAAACCTGAGGCCAAGTGCCCACGGGAACAATTTTGTAGAGCGAAAAATGCCATTCTTTTTCCTTTTTGAAGCGCTGGTTGGATGCGCCATATCCATCAACTTTTCGTTTTTACTTCAGAAGCATAAACTTTTTACCTGGATAAGAATAGTAGGGTATCATTCCTTGTTCATATACTGTATGCAGATGATCGTTATGAATTTTGCCCGTATCTTTTTTGGCAGTATTTTACAGATTGATCATGCTCCAACACTTATTCTTTTGGTTTGGTCTTCTGGTATTGTGCTGCCTGTATTCTTTTATAACTTTTGTTTAAAGTATAATTTATGGTGGCTATATACCTTCAGAAAACCTAAAAGAGAGGTGGAGTACATGCAATCTACAAGGAGTGTTAGGTTGCAATTAAGTTCAAATAAGGGTTCCATATAGTCCCTATAGAGGCTTTCAAATTGTACTTTTAAGTAGAAGCTTAAAGTATTGTAGGCATAATTTCTCACAACAATTAATAAAACAACAAAGGCCGGCTCATTTGAGCCGGCCTTTCACATAATTGCTATTTTGTTATTGTTTTGGTTTCTCAGGAGCTTTTCCTATCAGGTCCATAAACTGATCCAGCTTAGGTGTAATGATAATTTGTGTACGCCTGTTTTTTAATTTACCAGCGGCTGTATTATTATCAGCGATAGGGTTATACTCACCACGGCCACCCGCGGTTAAACGTTTGGGGTCAACCTGGTAATTGTTTTGCAGGGCCTGCACTACGGAAGACGCTCTTAGTGCGCTCAGGTCCCAGTTATTACGAATGTTCTTTTGCGAAATCGGAACATTATCGGTGTTTCCCTCAATCAGCACATCATAGGTGCTGTAATCTTTAATGATCTTGGCAATTTTAGTAAGGGTTTGTCCCGCCTTATCAGAAATTTCGTAACTGCCAGATTTGTACAGCATGTTATCGGATAGCGAAATATAAACAACACCTTTTAATACCTGCACATCAACATCCTGCATTTCCTGCTGACTTAATGACCTGGTCAAATTGTTAGTTAACACCATGTTAAGCGAATCGCTTTTGTTTTTGGCGTTCACTAATTGCTGAATGTACTTGTTAGAGCTGTTTATCTCGTCAACTAGTTTAGAGATGTTAACATTACCCTGGCCGCTTGAGGTTAAACACTTGTCGAGGGCAGATTGTAATTGTTTGTTATTAGCCCGTTCTGATGATAATTGTTCATCAAGGCTTTTTATCCTGTCGGTTGCCACTGCAAAGTTTCTTTCGGTAAGCAGGTATCTACCACGCATTTCACGGGTGTTGCTATCCAGTTTGTCGTAATTAGCTTGCAGTTCTTTGTATTTTTTATTGCTTACACAACTCGAGGCTGCGATTGCTACAATAAAAAGTATCGGCATAAATATTTTGAGTTTCATAATATAAAATTTGGTTAAAAAATAAATTGTTAATCACTTAACCACCAATAGAGCAGAAAGTTTTAAATGGGAATCCGGGCCCAAGTAATAACGATAGCGAATCATTGCGGTATCCTTCAAATAAATGCTGCATATTTGCCAGCTATAACTTAAACACTAATCATGAAAAAAGGACTAATAGTAACGTTGGCTTGTACCTTGCTTTTATTTGGGGCATGCAAAAAAAGCGGCGAAGAAGCACCTGTAGTACCAGATAATACCTGGACGTTAGATGGCACATTAAGCGTCGTTTCAAGCACAACCCGTAGCGAGGCTACCGCTAATACAGAAGCATCTATCGTATTTAAAGACGACGCAAATGGTGGAAAAGCGAAATTAAGATTGGATTTTGTCGCGTTGCCAACAGCAACAGGAACGTACCAAATTACTGCATTTGATGGAGAAAAGCTTTCAGGGACAGAGTGCCGGCTTTACGTTTACGATAAAGCAGGGGGTGGCTGGTATTTCACAGGAAGCCCGGTTTCTGTTGAAATAGGTTTTACCAAGAATAATAAAATTAAAGTAACTATACCCGAAGTGAGGGTAACGGTTGCATCCCCGGCCCCCATTTTGACATTAACCGCATCAGTTTACGAGCAATAGTCGTTTATTCATACGGTTAGCCGTTTCTAATAATAAGTCCGCCTGTTTAGGCGGACTTATTTATATAGTGCTTAATAAAAAGCCTCATCGGCAGGCAATTCTTGCTTGCTATCCTCCTCCATCTCTATAACGCTTTCGGTGTTGATCATCCTGCGGTTTTTAGGTGGCACAGGCGCAATGCCGGTAAGCGATACTCCCCCGGTCGCTAATAATAAAAATAAAACCAGGCCACAAAGCCTCAGTACCTTTTTGAACCTTTTCATCCATACAAATAAGCGCCCATTATGCGTAAGCACAGCCGGGCCGTTAAAACTTAAACCAGTAAATTGTTGGGTTGGGGCTTATGCCCTGTAAGGTAGCTGGTGTGTTGGTTCTGTAGCGTGAGGGGTATTCGTGTAACTTTGAAAAACTACTTGCGGGTTGGGTAAGGCAAGGCTAATTAAATGCAGGTGTTGCGTGGCAACAAGCTTGTTAAAAACTATCGTAGCAGCAAATGCATTTTTACTGCTTAAATAGGCATGTTGAATTTTATAGAGTTGCCGGGCTGCGCTTTTATAATTGATGGAGCTTCTGGTAATTTGGCTGTTTGGCAAAATCAGTTCCGATTGTGTAAGCAGGTTATTTTGCTGCGCGATACTTGCCGCGCCAGAAAATGTAAAAAAGCTAAGCAACAAGGCCAAAAAGAGCATGCCTTTTTTTGCTTTGCATTTAATAGCGATATGTAGCTTACCGTGTTTCAATAAGTAAATATAGCTTTTTAATTAATGATTGTTTTGTGGGATGAAGACCCGGGGCGTATACACGGACATATACCTAACGCACACATATGGATAAATTTACAGAATAAAATTAAAACATATATCTTACACTTATATTCTGAATTATTATGAGAAAATATTTACTGATCTTAATTTCCTTCATCCTAATGATCGCCGGCTCATGTAAAAAAGATAAAGCTCAAGCGCCGGTTTATGAAAGTACGTGGACCCTTAATAACACTAAACACAACGTTGCATTTGCAATTTGGTCAAGTGGTGGTGGTGCCGGTCAATATGCATTTCAGGATGAAGTGGGGAACACGTTAAGGTTAAGTTTTCCGGCTAAGCCAACAGAAGCTGCCGCTTATGACCTTGTATCATCAGACGATCCATTAATAGGATTACAATTTAAATTAGAAGTAGTAGGCAGTTTTGGGGCGTACACCTATAAAGGCGATCCTATAACAATTAATTTCACCAAAAATAAAGACGGTATTATTATCCTATTACCCAAAATAACATTAGAAAGCGCAACCCAAACCCCATCTGAAGCAGAACTTAGCGCGTCAATATTTATTCCTTAATTCGTTTATCCGCTTGTGATAGTTAAGCTAATATAAAGGCTATTCATAATTCCAACCGGGTAACATTATCGCTAAAAATTTGCGGATAGATATTGGAGTTGATACCTTGCCACATTAAGCATCGTTAATGGTTAGGACACCTTAAACCCATAATTGGATGCGGGTGTGGTTAATAATTAAAAAGAGATTATACAAATTATGATAAACGATATTGCGACGGGGACAGGTTCATTATTAATAAATTTAAAATGCCCGGGATGCGGCGCTGAATACGATGCATCATTAACAAATACTTTTTGCACCAATGATGCCTGCAAAAGCACATTATTTGCACAGTACGATCTGAGCCAGCCGCTTGATAAAGCTATCCTGAAAGATCGCCCCGCAAATATGTGGCGCTACCGTGAACTGCTGCCGGTTATCGACCCTGAAAATATTGTTACTATGGGCGAAGGCTTTACCCCTATTTTGCCTATACAAAACCTTAGGCATTTTACCGAAGGCAATGAGGTTTTCTGGAAAAATGAAGCGGGCAACCCAACAGGCTCGTTTAAAGCCAGAGGAATAGGCATGGCGGTATCAAAAGCAAAAGAACTGGGCATACAAACTATTGCCACGCCAACAGCCGGCAATGCAGGTGGTGCCTTAGCCGCTTATGCAGCCAGGGCTGGGGTAAAAGCGGTTGTTTACATGCCGAAACTTACCCCGCAGGTTTTTAAAGATGAATGCCGACTGTACGGTGCGCAACTGGTAGAGGTTGATGGTAATATTGCCGATTGCGGAAAGTTGGTAGCCGAAGGTGCCGAAGAGAAAGGCTGGTTCCAGATCTCTACCCTGAAGGAACCATACCGGCTGGAAGGTAAAAAAACGATGGGCTTTGAAATTGCCGAGCAGTTTAACTGGCAACTGCCGGATGTTGTGTTCTATCCAACAGGCGGCGGTACCGGGCTTATTGGCATCTGGAAAGCCTTTGACGAACTGGAACAGATAGGATGGATAGGCAGCAAGCGCCCGCGCATGGTAGCCGTACAATCCGAAAGCTGCAATGGCATAGTTACCGCGTTTAACGGCGGCCACAGCAATGCCGAATTTGTAGACGGAGGTTTTACCATTGCCAATGGCTTACGTGTACCAAAATCATATGCCGATAAAGTTATCTTAAAAGTGCTTCGCGATAGCAAAGGCATAGCGCTATCTGTTAGCGATAGTGAGATGAGCGCGGCCGTAAAAGAGATTGCCCGCCACGAAGGGGTGCTGATGGCGCCCGAAGGCGCGGCGTTATGGCAGGCCTACAAAAAGCTCAAATCATCCGGATGGATCCAACCCGGCGAAACCATTGTATTGGTGAATACGGGCAGTGGATACAAATACCTCGAGAATATCGAGATCTAAACAAATATCAGATCTTATTTCTTAAAGGCAACCCGGAATTAATTTCGGGTTGTCTCCTTATACCCCTTAAATTGTCGCGTTCACGCCCTTCTTAATCAACTTATTGGCTGCATTTTTGTACCTGTATACATCATAGGTGTTCGTAAGAAACAAAATAACGCTCAGCCTCCGGATTTTGGCTAAAGCCTTATGTGCTTTTGTTTGTAATCCGTTGGCTGAAGCCAACGGCAATGATATATAAGTGATTCTTATAATTTCTAATTCATTGCCGTCCCATTTATGGGCCGGATAGAGAGGGTAGAAAATGGGCTTTAGCCCAAACGCTAATCTTCCGAACACTTATGCTGTACATCAACCAATTAACAGGAGAACAATTATGGCTTCAGGAAATGATTTATCTGCCTCGCAGCAGGAAATAAAGAATTTATTAGATGCTAAAATAAAAGCGATTTATGACCGGGACCTTGAGGGTTTGTTATCAAACTACCCGCCGGATGTGGTGACCTTCGATTTGATGAGCCCATTGCAAAACAACACTCGCGATGCCATTAAAAAGCGGCTGGAAAACTGGTTTGCCGGTTATGAGAGCCCGATTAGCCAGGAGATAGCCAATCTTGAAATAGCGGTTAGCGGCGATATTGCCTACAGCCATTGCCTTACCCGCACCTACGGCACCAATGCCAAAGGCGAAGAAATGGATATGTGGTACCGTACAACCGATGGCTACCGTAAAGTCGGCGGTAAATGGTTCATCACCCATGAACATAACTCTGAACCGATAGATATGGAAACCGGCATGGCCATGTTTGATCTTAAACCAGAATAATCAATATTAAATTAAATATCATGTTAAAAGATTCAAAAGCATTCAGTGGCTTTTCGGTAAATGATATCGACAAAGCAAAAGATTTTTACGGCGAAACATTGGACCTGCAGGTTGATAAGAACGACGAAATGGGCGGCATGCTCACGGTTCATATCAATGGTAATGATAACAATATATTGATCTATCCAAAACCAAACCATACGCCGGCAACTTTTACTATCCTGAATTTCCCGGTGAAAGATATTGAAGCCGCCGTGAAAGAGTTAAAAGCCCGCGGTGTACGATTTGAAAGGTACGACAGCGAGTATTTAAAAACTGACGAAAACAACATTTCTAAAGGAAATGGCGGCCCTAATATTGCCTGGTTTACAGACCCGGCCGGCAATATTTTATCGGTAATTGAAATCGACTCTTAGCAGGGGGTTAATTACTAATTAATTTCTTTTCAAACCATAATTGCGGCAGGCTGTTTATTGTTTATCTAAAACAGTAATATTATGGACAGTACAAAAAATGTTGGCAGCCCCGATAGGGATAGAATAAACGTAAACGAGGATTACGAACTGCAATACTGGAGTGAAAAGTTTGGCGTAAGCAGGGATAGGATAAAAGAAGCGGTTGAAGCAGTGGGCACATCTGTAGAAGCTGTGCAGAAATATCTGAACAAATAAAGCAGCCAAGCCATGAGCCTCGAAAAATACGTTGAAAAGCGGGATTTTACAAAAACCGCCGAACCCAAAGCCGGAAGAAGCAAGGATAAGGATAAGCTGATGTTCGTGATCCAAAAGCACGATGCATCGCGCCTGCACTATGATTTTAGGCTGGAAATGGAGGGCGTATTAAAAAGTTGGGCTATACCCAAAGGCCCATCAACCGATCCTCAAACCAAACGCCTGGCCATGATGGTGGAAGACCACCCGTTCGACTATCGCAACTTTGAGGGCATCATCCCGCAGGGCGAATATGGCGGCGGTACCGTTATAGTATGGGACGAGGGAACCTATGAGCCGATTGAAGAAATAAAAGGCAAAAAAGCCCAGGAAAAGCACCTTTTAAAACAACTTAAAGAAGGCTCGCTAAAAATAAAACTTCACGGCGAAAAGCTGGAGGGCGAATATGCCCTGGTGAAAACGCATGGCATGGGCGAGAACGGCTGGCTGCTTATTAAGCATAAGGACGATTTTGCATCAAAAGCAGATATCACTAAAAAGGATAAATCTGTCCTATCCGGTAAAACCATTGAAACAATGGAAAAGACCAGCGAAAAGGTTTGGAAGGACGGTGGAGAGCAGGACGTTGAAGAAAAAAAGCCAAAGAAGGGATCCTCAAAAAAAAAACTCCCGGAGCCTACCGAAGAAATAGCGGACATGGCTGAGGAGACATCAGAAGAAAAGCTGGATACTGCTGCCATTCTAAAAAAAGCGCCCAAAGGCAAAATACCCACAGGCATAAAACCCATGCTGGCCACGCTAGTGAATGAGCCTTTTGATGACCCCGACTGGATCTACGAGGTAAAATGGGACGGTTACCGCGCATTGGGCTTCATTAATAAAGGCGAGGTGCAACTGCTATCGCGCAACAACAAAGACTTTAACGAGAAATATTACCCGCTAAAAAAGCTGCTGGAAAGCTGGAAGCTGAACGCGGTTATTGATGGCGAAATACTGGTGCTGAACGATAAAGGCGTATCAAACTTTGGTGCCCTGCAAAACTGGCGCAGCGAGGCCGACGGTGAACTGGTGCTCTACATTTTTGATATACTTTGGTACGAAGGAAAAAATCTGATGAACCTGCCGCTGATAGAGCGCCAGGCTATCCTGAAAGAAGTTATCCCTACTGATGACGACCGCGTGCGCCTAAGCCAGGTTTTTAAAGCCAACGGTACCGAGTTTTTTGAGGCGGCGGGCAAAATAGGATTAGAAGGCATCATGGCCAAAAAAGCGAGCAGTACTTATCTGCCTGATAACCGCTCCAAAGATTGGCTCAAGATAAAAATAAATAAAAGGCAGGAGGTTGTTATTGGCGGCTTTACCAAAAACGAGGGGACGGCCAAGCAATTCAGCTCACTTTTGTTGGGCGTTTACGAGGGCGAAAAACTTCAATATGTCGGCAAGGTTGGTACCGGGTTTTCTGATAAACTACAGAAGGAAATGATGGCGAAATTTGACGTTTTAAGGACGGAAAAAAGCCCTTTTGGGTACGAACCGGACGTAAATAAACCCTCAAGATTCCGCCCAAATCCGCCAAAGGCAAAAGCCACCTGGCTAAAACCCGAGCTGGTTTGTGAAGTGAGTTTTGCCGAAGTAACCAGTGATGGTGTTTTCCGTCACCCCTCGTTTGAAGGGATGCGGGAGGATAAAAAAGCAAAGGATGTGGTGCGCGAAATAGAAGCGGATACAGCTGAAATAGTTGAGGAAGAGCATCACACCGAAGAAAAATCGGGAAAACACAAGTTGGTAAGCGCGCCAAAAGAGTCTACCAAGCGCACACTGCTAAACCCTAAGGAGGAAACCCAGGTAAAAAAGATCTGCGGGCACGATTTGAAGTTTACCCACCTCAGCAAGGTTTACTGGCCAGAGGATGGGATTACCAAGCGTGATATGTTCAATTATTACTATCAGGTAGCCGAATATATCCTGCCCTATTTGAAAGACAGGCCCCAATCGCTTAACCGTTTCCCTAACGGGATCCATGGGCCAAGCTTTTACCAAAAAGATGTACGCGGCAAATCTCCGGATTGGGTACGCACATTCCCCTACACCACCAGCGAGGGTGAGGATAAAGATTATTTGGTGGGGCACGACGAGGCAACCCTTTTATGGATGGCATCATTAGGTTGTATTGAAATGAACCCGTGGTTTAGCCGGATTCAATCGCCTGATAACCCGGACTATTGCATTATAGACCTTGATCCGGATAAAAACACCTTTGACCAGGTAATAGAAGCCGCCCAGGAAGTAAAGAAAGTTTTAGATGCCATAGACGTGCCCTCCTACTGTAAAACATCGGGCTCTACCGGGATGCACATTTATATTCCGCTGGGTGCCAGGTATGACTATGACCAGTCGCAAATGTTTGCCCGGCTTGTTGTAAACATTGTACATCAACAGATCCCCGATTATACAACACTTGAACGGATGGTTAAAAACCGTAGCGGTAAAATGTACCTCGATTTTTTGCAGAACCGCCCGGGCGCAACCATTGCCGGGCCCTATTCGTTAAGGCCAAAACCCGGCGCAACCGTTTCTATGCCACTGCATTGGGACGAGGTAAAGCCAGGTTTAACCATGAAGCATTTTACCATCCATAACTCTATTGCCCGCCTAAAAAAGGAAGGCGACCTATTTGAGGGCGTTTTAGGAAAAGGCATTGATCTGGAAAAAACGATTAAGAAAGCGAAGAGCATTTTTGAACCATGATGCAATAAAGTGTTAATTATCAACCAACTAATGCCGTAAAAATTCATTTATTTCAAATTTCTTATCTTTGCCGCCATGGAGATCCTTGATCCGGCCTTGCAGGCTTACCTTGATAACCATTGCGACCCTGAACCAGAGGCGTTGCAAAAGATAAACCGGGATACCTACCTGAAGGTGCTGAAACCACATATGCTTTCGGGGCATTACCAGGGCCGGGTACTGAGCATGCTCAGTAAAATGATACAGCCAAAGCTTATTTTAGAGATAGGTACGTTTACCGGCTACTCGGCCATTTGCCTGGCCGAAGGACTTGTTGAAGGCGGCGTTTTACACACCATTGAGGTTAACCGCGAATTTGAGGAAATGATAAATTCACATTTTAAACTAACAAATGTGGATAAAAAGATCAAGCTTCATTTTGGCGCAGCAGAGGCTGTAATAGCTGATTTAAAGGAAACTAACTTTGACCTGGTGTTTATTGATGCCGATAAACGAAATAATTTTAAGTACTTTGAGTTAGTAATTGATAAAGTGAGGCCAGGAGGCTTAATAATAATTGATAATGTTTTGTGGAAAGGAAAGGTGTTTGGCGCTGAAAAAGATGCCGATACCGAGAATATTCGCAAACTAAATGAACTAATAGCTGTTAACACACTGGTTGAAAAACTAATTCTGCCTGTACGTGATGGCATATTGATCATCAGAAAAAAATAATTATGAAGAAACTCTTAACTATTACACTACTTTCAGTTTCAGCATTAATTGCATCTACAACAGCCGTATCGGCACAAAACGCAGCACAATCTTACATAGAGAAGTTCAAAGATAATGCCATTCGCATTATGCATGAAACAGGTGTGCCCGCAAGTATAATTTTAGGCGTTGCCATGCATGAATCTGCCAGCGGCAAAAGTGCCATTGCCAAAAATCTTAACAACCAGTTTGGAGTAAAAGGCGGAGGCACTGTGGTTTATTACAAAAACAAGAAAAAAGTTAGGTCGGCTTATAAGCGTTACGATAACGTGTTAGATTCTTTTAAAGATTTTGCCCGCATCATGACAGAGCGGAAGCCATTTAGCCATCTGGCGGATAATCTTACCCAATATGATTATAAAGCCTGGGCAAAAGGCATACAACGTGGTGGGTATGCAAGCAGCAAAAAATGGTCGGCACAGGTTTTAGGCATCATTAACAAATATGACCTTAACGAACTTGATGACGATGCCGCACCTGATTCAACTAAACAGGAAATGGCAACTAACGAGTAATAATTATATTTTTAACCTTAAGTTTGGCTAAAATAAGCTAACTACATGCGTAGAATATATACATTATTAATTGCCACTCTATTATTTACGTCATGCTCGGCGCATAAGGGCACCATTAGCAAAAGTAAGGCGTCAAAAAACAACAAAGCTATTCAGAAACGGAATAAGTCATCCATTGCGCAGCATAAGGATCTTAGCTCTTTGGAATACATTGAACGTTTTAAAGACATTGCCATTCAGGAAATGAACAGTTATGGGATACCCGCAAGCATTACCCTGGCACAGGGCTTATTTGAGTCGGGCAGTGGTAACAGCGAACTGGCCAAAGTGGCCAATAACCACTTCGGAATAAAATGCGGCAGTACGTGGCAAGGCGAAAGCTATTACAAAAACGATGATAATGTTAACGATTGTTTTAGGGTGTACAGCAACCCCGAAGAATCTTTCCGGGACCATTCCGAATTTTTAAAGAAGAAAAACTACGCCCGGCTTTTTGAGTTGGATAAGAATGACTTTAATGGCTGGGCCTACGGCTTAAAGGCTTGTGGTTATGCAACCAACCCCAAATACCCACAGTTGCTGCTTAACATTATTAATAAATACCAGCTTGACCAGTATGACCGCCCCGAGGGCGAGCTGGCTAAAATAAAACGTGAAGACCGGGTATTAACGGAGATAAACGATACCGTTGGCCAACCACAGCAAGATTCAATTACCAAAACCCCACCCGACGATAAAATTTATACCATACAACAGGGCGATACACTATACAATATTTCTAAACGTTTTGGTATCACTGTTGATGAGTTAAAAGCGCTTAACAAAATGACCGACAACAATCTAAGGATAGGTCAGAAGCTTGTTGTAGTGAAATAGTGTGTTAAAGATTGTTAAAGTATAGTTTATCCCTTCCCAAACGTTTAGCTTTAAACTTTATAATGAAGTTTTGGCTTACCCTTTTTTTAAGCATAGTATGCGCTTCCGCTTTTTCGCAGCAAAAAGAGGTTACGGGCATTGTGTTTGATAAAGACACCAAGGCGCGTATTGCAAAAGTAAATGTATTGAACGTTACATCGGGCAAATCGGTTTATAACACCTTTAAGGGAGAGTTTAATATTGCCGCCCAACCCGGCGATGTACTGGTTTTTAGCAAAGCCGACCATTATTCTGATACTATCAAGATAAAAGACTATTCGGCCATGGCAGTTTATATGCGTCCTAAAGCTATACCATTACAGGAGGTAACCATTCGTGATAGTTTTTTGAACCCACAAAGGCGATTGGCTAATACACAAAAAGAGTACAGCAAGATCTACGGGTCATTAAATAACTCGAACCTGTTAAGCGTGGGGCAATCAGGTGTAGGATTTAGTATAGATGCCTTATATAATGCCTTTAGCAAAAGCGGCCGCAATGCAGAAAAACTGCGCGGCATAATTGATGCTGAATACCGCCAAAATATTATCGACTATCGCTTTAATAAAGCTTTTGTACAGGGCATAACCCACCTGGAAGAACCAAAACTAACGGATTTTATGCAGAAGTATCGCCCCGGTTATTACCTGGTTACCACCGCCGGCGATTATGAGTTCATCAACTATATCCGCAATAATTTAAAACGCTATCTGCGCCACCCACGGGCGTATGAGCTTGCCCCGTTGCCACAGGTTAAATGGGATACCGATACAAAATAATAGTTGCGCCGTTTTTAAAGGTAAGCGGTATGGCGTTGTTCCCGTTTATACTGGTGAATAATAAAAGCTTATTAACAGATGCAATACTCATTAACCACGAACGCATTCACTTAAAGCAGCAAGCCGAGCTGTTGGTTATCCCCTTCTACGTATTGTATCTAATAAATTACTTAATTAATATTGCAAAATATCGAAACCATGATAAGGCCTACTTAAACATTGTTTTTGAACGGGAAGCCTATGCAAAAGATGCTGACCCCGGCTATCTAAAGTGTCGGAAAATGTATAGTTGGTTCAGGTATTTTTAATTAAAACAATGAAATAACAGATTTTTGCTTTTTATTTGTGAATATGTTGAAAACAGGTATCAGGCTTTTTTTACTACTGATGATCACAATTACACTGTCTGCGAATGCGCAAACAGCCGACACCGTGAAAAAAGACACGGTTAAAATAGATAGCAACCTGCTCAATAAGTACCGTATTCAAAGCAAAAAGAATGCTATACCGGTACCACCAACCCCCATACAGATACAGCAGGAGCTGATACCGGTAACCATGCTGGATTATAAGATAAGTTACTGGCGCAAGTTTGTAGCCTTCGGATTAAACTTTAACCAGGCGGCTTTTAGTAACAACTACGCTGCCGGGGGCGTTTCCTCAATTGCCATTGGATCTACCTTTGTGTACCGGGTAGAGTATAATAAGGCCCCGTTCAGCTATGTTTCAGAGCTTAACCTGCAATACGGGAAATCCAAAAATAAAGGGCAATCGTCACGCAAAACAAACGACCGTATTTTTTGGGATAACAAAATAGCCACCCAAATGTCAAAGCATTGGTTCTTCTTCGGTTCATTAACGTTCGAGTCTCAGTTTGACAAGGGGTACCAGTATGATGCTAACAACCAGGCACCACCGTTGCTGATATCAAACTTTATGGCGCCGGGTTACATTACAGAATCTATCGGTTTTGAGTATAAACCCACCACATATTTCGACCTGCGTTTAGGTACGGGTACTGCCCGCCAAACATTTGTTTTAGACGATTCTGTGCGCAAGGTGCAATCATACGGGGTTGATACCGCGAATAACAAAAAAGTGCGAAATGACATAGCATTCCAGGTGGTTGGTATTTTTGATAAGGATATTGCCAAAAACATGCACCTGAATGCCCGTTACGAAATGTTTATACCCTACGGTCAACCAATTAGCTACACCCGACACCGTTTAGATGCGATACTTTCGGCAAAGGTTAACCGCCTTATAAATGTATCTATAAACGGCACATTACTATTTGATAAAAACACCGGGATACCCGACATACAAGGAACAGAGGGGCTTTCGCTCGGAATATTGTATAAATTCCCGTAATTCAACTTATTTGCACGTCATTAACATTGAGACATGAGTTGTCCTGAAATAAGTTGACAATAATTAAAGAATAAATATAGTCCTTGTCAGGTAATACTGGCAAGGATTTTTTGTTGGTGAATAGTGTTTGGTGTTAGATAGTTTAAAGCTGAGGCCT
>NZ_JANHOH010000012.1 GCF_024498135.1 Mucilaginibacter aquariorum | reverse complement strand
TCACTTAGCTTTAAACTATCTAACACCAAACACTATTCACCAACAAAAAATCCTTGCCAGTATTACCTGACAAGGACTATATTTATTCTTTAATTATTGTCAACTTATTTCAGGACAACTCATATTTAAGCTGAAAGCTTATTTGCCTTTACCGGCGCCCCCGGCCTTACGCGAGAAGAAAGCTACAACCTGTTTATTAGCAGGGTCGTTATCTCTTGCCTTGGTATAGTTCTCGGTAGCTTTAGCCATATCCTTTTCTTTAAATTCAGAATATATAGCCAGGTAAACATACGCCTCTGCGAGGTTCTTTTTGGTTCTATCATCCGGCACACCGCCTTTGGTATTCACCACTTCAATGTATTTTTCATAAAAAGGTTTAGCGTAACCTACAATATTGTTACGATCCTTATCTCTTAACTCGTTAATACGGGCACGATAAAGATAAGCATCAGCAGTTGTAGGTGCTTTTTGTATTACATAGCTAAACGCTGAATCGGCTTTGGCGATTGTTGAATCTGCATTAGGTTTTTTCTCATCGTAAGAAAAATAATAACTAATACCTTCATAAAAGTGGTCTAAAAGCTTAACGTTTCTACCTTTTTGGGTATAAATATGGTAAGCATCACCAGCTTCAGCATATTTCTTTTGTCCGTAAAATGCTTTAGCAATTTCCGGATAAACATCTACCTGCGTAGTGTCAAGCGCAATAGCTTTACGTAATGATTGAATACCTAATGAGTCTTGCTTAGATGCAATTTGTAAACGACCCAGGTAAACATAGTCACGCGGGATAATACGTTTTGGATCTGCTTTGGTGATCCAGGTATTCATCGCAGCTAAACCTGCAGGGTAATCTTTGTTCTCATAACCAGAGTACCCTAAATAACGATAAACTTTTAGGTTGCTGTTAGCAGCGCTTGATAAAGCCTGGGCTTCTGTTTGCAGGGTTTTAAAATCACCCGATAGTAACAAGAAATCTGCATAACGTAAACGAGACTCTAAGGACAGATCTGTTAACGACAGGTATTTTTTGTACTGCTCAGTAGCTTCTTTGATTTTAGCTGACGCCATTTTTGGATCAGAGAAAGCCCAGCGTACGTCTGTTTCTGCCCACTCGCGGTAAGCAGGGCCATAATTAGGGTCGATAGCTAAAGCCGCTTTAAATTCAGTTTCTGAACTTTCAAAGTTGTTAGCATATTTCCAGATCACACCTGTTGCTACCTTAGCATGAGCCAGTTTAGGATCAAGCTCTAAAGCTGCCTGGTAGTTACCCAGCGCTTCGGTATTTTTGCTTTGCGTACGCAGTGCATCTCCTAAAGCCACAAGTATTTCTGCATCTTTTGCATTAACTGCTTTACCTTTTGTTAACACGTTAACAGCGGCGTTTGCATCTGCCGCTGGCACTTTGCCATCCACATCGTTCAAAAGGTAAGATCTACCCACATATAAATATGGCTTGCTGTCTTTACCGGCTAATGCAACTGCCTGATTAAAGTTTGTAGTGGCCGTTGCCCTATCTTTATCTAAAAAAGCGGCTGCACCTAAACCCGCATAGTTCAACGCCGATTTTGGGTTTACAGCAATACCTTTTTGAAAGATAGTTTTTGCCGAATCAGGATATTCCTGAAGAATGTACACCCAGCCCAGGTAAAAGAAGTTTTCATCCTTATTGGCCTGAGTAACTGTTAAATTTTTAAGCATCGATTTAGCTTTCTGAAACTGCTCGGCATCAATCGCTTTTTTCGCATCGGCTAAACTCTGCGCAAAAACTGACGAGCCTACAAGCGTAAGAGCTAATACTATCTTACTTATCTTACTGATCATTTTCATCTTAGTTTGTAAATTATGTATAGTTAGTGTGTTATATTTATTTCCCTTTGCGGGATAGAATCAGGCAGTAACCCTGATTTTAAAATTATCCGCTGTCCGCGTTCACTACTTAAAAATGAGGCAAAGCCCGATCCTAAGCCTTTTCTGCCGGTGCAATCAATCATATACAATGACCTGCTTAGCGGATACGTATGTTGGACAAGTGTGGTTTGCGAAGGTTTAAAATACTCGTTAGGGGCAATTTTATTATCCTCGTCTTTAACGCCTACAATTTTAACTTTATCAACGGCTTCAGCATAATCCTTATCCGGGTCGTTTAGCCAGCTAAAGCCCGTTATACCTATCGAATTAGGGTGCGTACTTACGTACTTTATAACCTCTTTGCTTGAGCTTAACGCGTAAATATTTTTTTGCTTTAACTCTTGGTTTCCAGATAAGTTCTTCAAATACCTTACCAAACTTGAGTTAGGGTTGTCAAACACTATATTAATATCGGTTTTTAACTGCCCTTTTAACATACTTTTAATTTCGTTAACCGAAATCGTAGTATCTTTTGACGTTTGATTTACAATAAGAGCTACAGCATCTACCGCAAATTTGTTTACGTCTGCTACCAATGTACGCCTTTTTAGTACAGCCAATTCGGCTGTATCAAGATTGCGCGACAAAATGGCAACTCTTACTTTATCATTTAGTAAATTATTTACAACCTCGCTTTCGGGCTTGTAAGTAATTACCGGGTTGGCTTCGGGATATAAAGCCTTAAAAACATACAGTTCTTCGTCAATAATTGGCGAAAACGATTCATCGGCTGCAAATTGTGCTGTTCCGGAAGTAAAGCCATCAAGCGGTGCTTTTTTGTCGGTATTTTGTTGGCAGCTTTGTAATAATACTAATAGCGAAACCCCTGATAATAGAGCTACAAAACTAATTTTCATTAGGGTCCTTTCTTAAGTAACGCGAAAAGCGTAAAACTGCGTAAATTAATATAACTGAACCAAAGATCGTTCTTTGTGACTTAGGAAGATCTAACGGAAACTTATCCCAAAAAATTATCATTAATCCTAATACGCAAAACGCAATAAATGCAGTAACTCCTAAAATAAGCAAAAACCGCCTTTTGGGCGATTTTTGCTTTTCATTGTTATTTGATAACATTAATTTTTATTCTGACGCCAATGTAAAGTTTACAGGTATGCTGTATTGTACACGAACCGGACGCCCGTTTTGTATACCTGGTTTCCATTTTGGCGAAGCTTTCAATACACGTACAGCTTCTTCATCTGTACCGCTGCCAAGAGAGCGTAAAACCTTAATATCGGTTAATGAACCATCCCTTTCCACTACGAAGGTTAAAACCACACGTCCTTGAACGTTGTTTTCCCTTGCTATAGCCGGATAACGCATATTCTTTTGAAGATACTTTCCAAATGCACCCTCGCCGCCAGGGAAAGTTGGAGATTGCTCTACCGCGGTAAAAATTTGATTAGGGTTTTCTTCCACAACCTGTTTCACATCAGAGTTACCTACCGGCTCATCAATCCTGATGTCGGCATTAGGGTCACCCTTTTGGTCTTTCTGCCCTGGATCCGCTACTTCCAACTCTTTAACGGTTGGCGGATCTTTTTCTTGTACCTCGTTATCTGGTTTTACAACCGGAGGAGGGAAACGCACCTGATCAACTTTTGGTTTAGGTGGTTCCGGAGGTGGCGGAGGTGGTTTTTGTTGTTCATTTACGGGCGGCGGAGGCAGTACCACTTCGGTAACCTTCACCTTCTCGTCAGCTTTAGGGATAAATCCCTCTATTGCATTGATGATTGTTTTAAAAGATATAAGTAAAACAAATGCTGCTACTCCAATTATAAGGGCCTTGTTTGTGTTACGAGGATTTTCCTTTCTAAGTTCGTATGCACCATAAGCTTTGTTACGGCCTGTAAAAACAACGTCAATCCACTGCTGGTTTAGTATGTCTAATTTTGATCCAAACATTATCTTCTAACGTTAATTTACTTTAATTGTTCCTTAATAGTTACCATCGCGCTTAAGCAAATCGATTTCACTTGGCAAGATGTCAACAATAGCATATGATGTTACGTTGGTTATTTTCATCTCGTCCAATACGTCAACCAAATTTTTATAGTTTGATTTATCGCTTGGTTTAATTAACACGAACATGAATTTACCTGTACTTGCCTGTATTTCCTTACCCTTTTCAATAAGTGTTTTACGCAAACCATCTTTGCCATAGCCTTCGGTTGTAGGCTGTGATTTACCGGGCTCGCCAATAAACCACTCCAGTTTGTTATTAGACCCTAACAAAATAGTCATTGACCTTGAAGCGGCCATAGCCTCCTGATCATGTGTCTTCTCGTCTTTATCGGGCATAATAACATCCATCGCTTTCGGTTTTGAAAGCGTTGTAGTAAGCATAAAGAAGGTAATTAACAAGAAGGCCAAATCAACCATCGCGGTTAAATCCACGCGTGTTGAAGCTTTCTTACTCCTTACTTTCCCGCCTTTTTTCCCCCCGCCGGAGGAGGTGTCTAATTCTGCCATTTTTAATTCGTTTTAGGTGCAGCTCTGATTGTTGTAATCAGACTAAACTTGTTAATTTCTTGTTTTTGAAGAATCCCTATCACTTTCTTAATAGTTGGATATTCCTCTTTATTATCACCTTTAATAGATATCCTTAACGCTTTGTTGTGTAAGGCCACGTCGGCTTTACGCGCTTCACGTATCCAGTCAGCAAGTTCGTTGTTGGCAGTAGTATCGTTAGGGATACCAGGTTGCTTATACTCCTTTTTCTGAGCTGCGTCTAATTGCAGGAACTGTTTCAGCTGGTTCATAGGTACACCAAATATTGGTGTGCCCGAGAACTTGGTTTGCTCTTCCGGGGTAAATTTAACGCCGTATTTATCACCCATTTGATTTAGGGTTTGTTTACGGATATCGTTACCATCTACAGTAAAGAACACTTTTTGCTCGGCAACAGTCAACATCAATACGTTATCATCTGGTATTGGCTGCGTAATAGACGAAGCGGGTATATCTACCGGAACAGGATCTTCTGTCCGGGGTTTTGCTGTTAATATAAAGAAAGTAAGCAACAGGAAGGCTACGTCGCACATGGCGGTCATATCAATCGCGGTACTCTTTCTTTGGACTTTTACTCTTGGCATATTGTTCTTTATTTAAAAAAATATATAATGTAAAGATAGTTACTTATCCCAATTATCCAAATTATATTCTGTTATAACGGGAAAACACGCACTAATATTTTACAAATATTATTTTTTATGTGAAGCAGCAAATGTTTGAACTATGCTGAAACCAGTTTCGTCAATAGCGTAAGTCAGTTTATCGATTTTTGAAGTAAACACGTTGTACATTACAATTGATATAGCTGAAGTACCGATACCTAACGCTGTATTGATAAGTGCTTCAGAGATACTATTTGATAATGCCGCCTGGTTTGGAGCACCTGAAGATGCCAACTCGCCGAAGGCCTTGATCATACCAATTACCGTACCTAATAGACCGGTTAATGTACCGATTGATACCAAAGTAGCGATGATAGTTAGGTTTTGCTCTAACATTGGCATTTCTAAAGCTGTTGCTTCTTCAATGTCTTTTTGAATAGCTAATGCTTTTTGATCAACATCCATAGTTTGATCAGTTTCCATTTCGCGGTATTTTTTCAAACCTGATTTGATAACGTTTGCTACCGAACCTTTTTGTTTGTCGCACTCAGCGTTTGCGCCGTCGATGTTACCAGCGTTAAGGAATGATTGGATCCTTCTTACGAATGCATCTACATTACCTGTACCAGATGCTTTGCCAATAACTACAAACCTTTCAATTGAAAACACGATAACCATTAACAGGTATGACATGATCAATGGTACAATTACACCACCTTTGTGTACAGTACCGAATAAATCGCCAGGATTTGGCTCGTTAGCTGGATCTCCGCCTTTATAGTGACTTGGATGGCCTAATATGAATACAAAAATACAAATTGCCACTACTATACAGATAGGGATGGTCAAAGTTGCAAATGCGCCCGATGCACTTGAGCTTTCTTTGTTTACAGGAGTAGTTGGTTTTGTTGGTGCGTTTGCCATTACTTTTTAATTTTTAGTTTTCGTTTTGTTTATAATATAAGTTAATAAAAAATGTGTGCGTTTTAAGCGAATAACAAAAATAGAATTTAAATGAAATAAAAAAACTTTTTATGTAATTCTTTATAATAATTTAATATACAGCCCAAAGCGTTCTGCAATTTCGTGATTACATAACGCTTTGAAACAGAAAAATTGTCTGTCAGGCAGACAATTTTTTACAATACAACCCATTTTTTTTAATAATAGCAAGCAAAAACTTATAAAAAGAATGTAACAGTAGTGATATAATAACGTCTAACTATACGGCTACAACTGTATTAGGCCCTGCATTTATTATCTCCACGGTGCTGTATGCCGCATATTTCTCAAAGTTTTTAACAAACGCATTAGCAAGCTTGTTTGCACTGCACTCATAATTTTCTGCATTGGCCCAGGTATTCTTAGGGTTTAGCACCTCGTCGGGCACATTTGGGCAGCTAACAGGTATCATCATATTAAATACAGGATGCTGATGATAGCTTACATTATCCAACCCACCGTTTAAGGCTGCAGTTATCATAGCACGGGTGTATGAAAGCTTCATACGTTGGCCTGTTCCGTAAGCGCCGCCCGTCCAGCCGGTGTTTATAAGCCATACATTTACCTGGTGCTCTTTAATCTTTTTACCTAATAACTTAGCATATGCAACCGGGTGCAACGGCAAAAACGCTTCGCCAAAACAGGCAGAGAAAGTAGCCTTTGGCTCGGTGATACCGGCTTCGGTACCGGCTATCTTAGCTGTATAGCCCGATATGAAGTGATACATGGCCTGCTCTGGTGTTAGCTTTGATATGGGCGGCAGTATCCCAAAAGCATCTGCAGTTAAAAAGAATATGTTTTTGGGCGATGCTGCTATAGATGGTATAACCGCATTGCTTACATTAGATAAAGGATAGGCAACCCGCGTGTTCTCGGTTTTATCTATATTATTAAAGTTAACCCTGCGGGTGCCCGGCACAAAGTTCACATTCTCTAACAGCGCACCATATTTAATAGCGTTGAATATCTGTGGTTCTTTTTCGGCAGTAAGGCCGCAGCATTTGGCATAGCAGCCGCCCTCAAAATTAAATATGGAATAATCGCTCCAGCCGTGCTCATCATCCCCAATCAGGTTACGCTCAGGGTCGGCAGATAAGGTTGTTTTACCCGTGCCGGATAAGCCGAAGAAAATCGCGGTATCACCCCTATTACCCGTGTTGGCCGAGCAATGCATCGATAGCACCTGCTTATCATGAGGCAATATAAAATTGAGTACCGAGAATATAGCTTTCTTTATTTCGCCGGTATAACCGGTACCGCCAATCAGTATAGTTCTTTTACTAAAACTGATAATAACGAAGTTTTCCTGGCGTGTGCCATCCGTAGCCGGATTAGCCTTAAAGCCAGGCGCCGCTATGATCGTCCACTCCGGCTGGCCTTCGGGGTTAACAACTTCCGGGCGAATGAACAGGTGGTGTACAAACAGGTTTTGGTAGGCCGTTTCGGTAACTACACGTATATCTATATGGTATTTCTCGTTAGCGCAGGCGCATGAATCGCGCACAAAAATTTCCTTATTAGCCAGATAGCTTGTTACCTTATTATATAAGGCATCAAATTTATTGGCGGCAAACTTAATATTGATATCACCCCACCATACTACATCATGGGTTATTTCGTCATCAACAATAAAACGATCTTTGGGAGAACGGCCTGTAAATTCGCCGGTATCAATTGCAAGGGCGCCGGTATCGCTTAGTACGCCTTCGTTTCTTTTTATTGCAGCTTCAACAAGTTGCGCAGGGGTTAGCTGGTAAAAAATAGCAGTGCCATTAGCCAGGTTTAGATACCCTAAATTGGGTACCCGGTTATTCATGTTGTTCATTAAAAGGCTGTTTATAATTGGTTGCCCAAAAATACCCTTTTGATACACTAACAAGCAAGTATTTTATCATATTTATTTACATAATGTACGTTTTACACACCATGTAAGTAATTAATAATCAATGCTTAACAACAATAAAAAAAATTAAATCAATACACTATCCTCCGGCTTTTTTAGCCTTATAACCATCGGTTTGCAGCATGGTTAATACCTTATCCCTAAAATCGCCCTGTAGTAATATCTCGCCATCTTTTACAGAGCCGCCTACACCGCATTTGGTTTTCAGCTTTTTGCCAATAACTTCCAGGTCGGTATCGGCGCCAATAAACCCGCTAATACGGGTTACCAGTTTATTTCCCTTTATGCGGTCGAGAAATATTTTTAGGTTTTGTTGCTGTGGTGGCAGGGTTTGCCGCTCGTTACCGCCTTCTTCCTGGTATTGAAAATCAGGATCGGTAGAGTACATAATGCCGGTAAAATTCTTCTTTGCCATAGGTTAATTTTTATATGAACCGCCAACAATAACTTTTAACGCATTTGGCACCACTTCTATATTAATATCAGTACCGGCGTTCTGCGGCTCGCCATCTAAATGAATCGGGCCCTCCTGCTCGCGGGTAATGTGTATATGCTTGCCTTTTATGATCTCTACATACTTAGAGGTATCGGCCGTTTTAGTGAACATGCGCAAGCCCATTTCGGGGAAGCGCCACAGCGGGAACGGCTTTATAATACAAACATCCAGCAAGCCATCCTGTACCGATGCCGTTGGTGATACATGCGCGTTATTGCCATATTGCGATGAATTGGCCATGCTCAGCATAAATGCTTCACGGTCATAAGGAACACCGTCAACCTCTATATGGTAGTGTTTTGATTTATAGGTAGCGATCTCTTTTATCGAAGATTTAAAATAACTCACAAAACCCCGCTTTTCGCTGCCATTAGCAAATACATGGCTTATGTGCGCATCAAAGCCCATCCCGGCCATATTAAAAAACCATTGTCCGTTCATTTTACCGGCATCAATATTTATAACGCGTGCCTCATTAAACGTTTTAAAAGCTTCCTCAGCATTCATCGGAATATTCAGGAACCTTGATAAGCCGTTACCCGATCCATACGGAATTACACCCAATACAGTATCGGTATTAACTATGCCCGATGCTACCTCGTTAACGGTACCATCGCCGCCTATTGCTACAACAATATCATACTCACCGGCAGCCGCTTTGGCTAAATCATGGGCGTGGAAAATACCAGTTGTAAATTCAATGTCATATTCAAAAATAGCTGTATCAACGTATCTCTGTATAAGCTCCGGCACTCCATCCTTTTTCTTCCCGCCCGATACCGGGTTTATTATAAATAACGCTTTCCTTTTCAACTATATAGGGTTTCAATGGGCAAAAGTAAATGTATTTTCGGCTTTGTGAAAAATTGTTTTATTTTTGCCACTCGAAAGTGGACTGATTTAATGCCCGAATAACCGGGACTGGATTGCAACCACGTAAAAAAGTGCTAACCCTGCTCCTTTTACAACGTTTCAAATAAATCATTGCCTTTCGATTTTAACGTTTATTTAAAAATAATATGCCATACTTATTTACATCGGAGTCTGTATCAGAAGGGCATCCGGATAAAGTTGCCGACCAAATATCGGACGCGTTAATTGATAACTTTTTAGCTTTCGACCCCGAGTCAAAAGTAGCTTGCGAAACCCTGGTAACTACCGGGCAGGTAATTTTGGCCGGTGAGGTAAAATCAAAAGCTTATTTAGATGTACAAAAAATTGCCCGCGATGTAATTAACCGTATTGGTTATACCAAAGGCGAATATATGTTTGATGGCAGCTCGTGCGGTGTGTTATCTGCTATCCATGAGCAATCGCCGGATATTAATCAGGGTGTTGACCGCAAGGCTAAAGAAGAGCAAGGCGCCGGCGACCAGGGCATGATGTTTGGTTATGCCACCATCGAAACTGATAACTACATGCCTTTGGCTTTAGATATCGCTCATGCTTTATTAGTAGAGCTTGCCGCTATCCGCCGCGAGAATACCGACATTAAATACCTTCGCCCGGATGCAAAATCGCAGGTTACTTTAGAGTACAGCGATGATAACCAGCCAACCCGTATAGATGCGATAGTGATATCAACCCAGCACGATGATTTTGGCGAAGAAGAGGCTATGCTATCTAAGATCAGCAGCGATATTGTGGAGATCCTTATTCCGCGTGTTAAAGCTAAATATCCAAAATACGCGCACTTCTTTAACAACGATATCAAGTATCACATTAATCCAACCGGTAAATTTGTTATTGGTGGCCCGCATGGCGATACCGGCTTAACCGGCCGTAAAATTATTGTTGATACCTACGGTGGCAAAGGCGCACACGGTGGTGGTGCTTTCTCTGGTAAAGACCCATCAAAGGTTGACCGCTCTGCTGCTTACGCAACCCGCCACATTGCCAAAAACCTGGTAGCTGCCGGTGTTTGTAACGAGGTTTTGGTACAGGTATCATACGCTATTGGCGTTGCCCAGCCCATGGGTATTTACGTAAATACTTATGGTACTGCTAAAGTTGGTTTAAACGATGGCGAGATAGCTAAAAAAGTGGAAAGCATTTTTAACATGACCCCATACGCTATTGAAACCCGCTTTAAATTACGCAACCCAATATACAGCGAAACTGCGGCTTACGGACACTTTGGCCGCCCTAATGTAACGGTTACCAAATCGTTTAACGCGCACGATGGCAGCACAGTAACCCGCGAGGTAGAACTGTTTACCTGGGAAAAACTGGACTACGTAGATAAAGTAAAAGCCGCTTTCGGTTTGTAAAACCGATTAGCTTATAAATAAAAAAGACGCGCCATTTACAGCGCGTCTTTTTTTATGCTTTAGCTTTTTTTGCTTTTTGCCGGTGATAATAACGGGTTGCCTTATCAATACTGCCGCACTCCAGCGGGTTACACCAGCGGCGGGTATGGGTACGGCTTTTATCAAGAAACAGCCACCCGCAAGCCGAACATTCTTTTACATACTTAGCCTCGGGCGCGGTTAAAATATCATAGGCCGATTTCATCACTTTCCATAACGGTGCGGCAATATCACTATCGGGGTTTAGCCAACATTCCTGTAATCCTTCTTTTCTGTTTTCAAACCCGGTATGTTGTAAGGCCTCGGCAAGTATTTCGTTAAACTTGTTTAGAACATCTTCTTCAATAGGTTTTCCATCGGCTTTGCCAGAGAAAACTTTATACAATAATTCGCGGGCTATTATAATATGATGATAGGCCGTAATAGCAGTTGCAGGCGAATGCTCCACAATCTTTTCAAATTCTTTTACCTCGTTAGGGCTAATGATATCTAGTTTGATACACCACTGCAAAAAGGCGGCATAATTTGGCAAATACTCGTACGATGCTTCCTTTTTGCGGGTTTGCACGGTATTTACAAAATCAAGGCATAATAAGCCTCCGTCTAAAGGCAGATTCGCTATATTCCTCTCTTTATTCATCGCATATCAAATATATTGAATTTTTACTATCAAAAATAGGTATGATAGTAAAAAACTATTTACTTTTACCACCGTTATTAATAATGATGGTAAAAATTAAATAATATCTGCAATGGCAAAGAAACTGGCTTCACCCTTATTGGTTGCATTCGCGTTTTTCAACATATATGTTATATGGGGTTCAACATACCTGGCGGTGGCTTATGGCTTAAAGGGTTTCCCACCGTTTATACTGGTTGGCCTGCGCTATTTAATTGCAGGTGCATTAATGCTGGCCTGGTGTAAAATAAAAGGTGAACAACTACCCGAACGAAAATTCATGTTTCGCCAGGCCATAAGCGGAACATTGATGCTTGTGGGCGGCACAGGCATGATAGCCTGGGTCGAGCTATACATCAGCTCGGGCCAGGCGGCGATACTGATTGCTACCGAACCCCTTATATTCTTATTGATTGATAGAAAAAACTGGTCGGAATACTTTTCCAACAAGTATATACTTAGTGGCCTGCTCATTGGCTTTACCGGCATCTTTCTATTCCTTAAGCTGGGCGTTGCCGTAGCCAACCCATCGCCCATGGCAACTATTGCCAGTATAGTAGTATTATTTAGTGCTGTTTTGTGGGTGCTGGGTTCGTTAATTACAAAAGACAGCAAAGGCAGCAGTTCATCTACCATGAATGCAAGTGTACAATTACTGGCAGCAGGTATAGCAAGTATGGGTGTCGCCTTCGCCAAAAGTGAGCAAGTTGGGTTTTCTTTTGCCAAAGTATCTGCCGAAGCTTGGGCGGGGCTGATATTCCTGATCATAATGGGTTCCTTACTCGCCTACCTGTCGTTTGTATGGCTGCTTAGTATTAAGCCCCCGGCTATTATCAGCACACATACCTATGTAAACCCGGTAGTGGCCGTGTTTTTAGGCTGGCTGCTTATAAACGAGCATGTAAATATGGCCCAACTATTAAGCTTGATAGTAATATTAGTAGGGATACTACTTGTTAACGTGCCGGGATATTTAAAAAGAAAAGAGGTATCGGTAGAAAGCGCATAGCACTCTAAACCCGTCATTGCGAGGTACGAAGCAATCTCTTTAGGACTGGTTGGCGACATGCATGCAAGAGATTGCTTCGTACCTTGCAATGACGCATGGGAAAACATTCAGAATTATTACCTTTATTCCCATGCATCACCCAACCGAAAACCCCTGGAAAATCACTTCTAAAAAGGAAATTTATGATAACCCCTGGATAAACGTTACCGAGTATCAGGTGATCAATCCATCCGGCAACCCCGGTATTTACGGGCAGGTGCATTATAAAAACATTGCCATTGGTATTTTGCCTTTAGACGATGACATGAATACCTACTTGGTAGGCCAGTACAGATTTACGTTAAACCAGTATAGCTGGGAACTCCCCGAAGGCGGCGGCATTATTGGTGTTGATCCACTGGAATCTGCCAAACGCGAACTGCTGGAAGAAACAGGGTTAAAAGCCTCGCGGTGGACCGAGATCCAACGCATGTACTTATCCAATTCGGTAAGCGACGAACTTTGCATCCTGTATATTGCCCGCGGCCTGGAACAATTTGAAGCCGAGCCTGAGGATACAGAGCAACTGATTGTAAACAAGGTGCCGTTTGATGAAGTATATCGCATGGTTTGCACTGGCGAGATAACCGACTCCTTAGCGGTAACGGCAGTTCTTAAAGCACGTTTAATGCAATTAGAGAACACTTTGTAAACTAAGATTTATCAAATCTTCAAAAAAACTTTAAATTTGCGGGGTTCATGAAAAAGTTTTTAGGTTATATCCTATCCCCGTTTTCCATTTTAGCATTTCTTTTATTGCTGGTGATATTTCATCCAATCCAATGGCTATGCCTTAAACTGGGTGGGTATTCGGCACATAAAAAGTGTGTAGATATCCTAAACTTCTTTTTAACATCTACTTTCTACATTATTGGTAACAAGGTAATTTTCATCAATAAGCAAAACCTGCCTGTTGGCCGGCCTATTATTTTCCTGGCTAATCACCAAAGCTTGTTTGATATCCCGCCGATGATATATTACCTGCGCAAATATCACGCGAAGTTTATCTCGAAGGTTGAACTAACCAAAGGCATCCCATCAATATCTTTTAACCTGAGGCACGGTGGTGGCGCCAATATCGACAGGAAAGACCCGCGCCAATCCATTACTGAACTGGTGAAATTTGCCACGAGGATGAAAGAAAACAGATGGGGAGCTGTGATATTCCCGGAGGGTACGCGCTCTAAAGATGGTAAGGTAAAGCCATTCCAATCGGCTGGCGTAGCAACATTGCTAAAGAAATGCCCGGATGCACTGTTAGTCCCCGTTGCCATTACCGATTCCTGGAAGATGATCCAATATGGCTTGTATCCGTTGAATACCTTCACCCCCATGACATGGAAAGTACTTGAACCTATTGAACCAAGCACCGGTTCCGTTGATGAACTGGTGAAATTAGCCGAGAACAGAATAAGGGCGATAGTAGACCCCAATTAAATAAACGAGTAATACGGTGACGCTCTTTTGTCAGTAGCAAAAATATTAATCAATTGATTTTAAGATAATTACCAATACCCGCAGGTGTTCACGGCCGTGAACGTGAACACTTGCCTGGGGGAACGCGCACTTCATGTCATGCAATGACATTAACGCCTGTTCAAGCGTCAACGCTTGAATGATATAGTTTGTGAGCGTCTGCGCTCACGTAACCGGCAGCGTGGACGCTGCCAATGCATTAAAGTCAAGCGTAGACGCTTGACTTGGCAAAACGCATAGTTTTTTTATTAGATGTTTACTCCAGATCCGATGCTGCAAAGGTATTTCCCTGGCTAACATCTCCTGTTTCGTAACCTTTTTTAAACCAATACATGCGTTGTGCACTTGTGCCGTGGGTAAAACTATCGGGGCGCACCTCTCCCTGGTATTCCTTCTGCAGGCGGTCGTCCCCTATCTGGTGGGCCGCGTTCAGGGCTTCTTCAATATCTCCCGGGTCAAGCACATTCTTCACATTCTTTTCGTAGTAAGCCCAAACACCGGCGTAAAAATCGGCCTGCAGCTCCAGTTTTACCGATAGCTTATTGTATTCGCTTTCGCTAAGCTGACTGCGTGCCTGCTCCATTTTGGCGGATAAGCCCAGCAGGTCCTGCACATGGTGGCCAACCTCATGGGCTATAACATAGGCCTGCGCAAAATCGCCGGCAGCACCAAACTTGTTAGATAGCTCATCAAAAAATGAAAGATCAATATATACTTTTTGATCGCCCGGGCAATAAAATGGACCTGTTTCAGCACCTGCCTGGCCACATGCCGTATTCACGGCGGCTTCAAAAAAGTGCATAGTGGGCTTTTCATAGGTTTTACCCATATCGTTAAAAAGCTTGGTCCATACGTCCTCTGTATCGGCAAGCACCACTTTGGCAAATTTCTTTTCTTTGGTGTCAGCTATCGCGGCCTGATTGTTTTCTTGCGGGGCGCCGCCACCCTGCACCTGGTTAAGTACCGCAGATGGATCTATCCCCGTAAAAAAGTATATAGCTGCTGCGATAATACCCACCACACCGCCACCAAGTGCTAAACCACGGCCGCCACTTGCGCTGCCATCTTCTGTGTTACTGCTTTCGCGCCTGCCAAACCATTGCATAATATTCCAGATTAATTTAGCTTTTAAACAGAAAGGCCCAAACAATTGTTTGAGCCTTTCTAATGCCTATGCCGTCTTAATTATTTCTTCAGCTTGGGGATGCGTGTCGGGCTGTCCTTACCCGAAACTATAGTGCGTGAGCTAAGTGCTATAGCACGGATAGTTGCCACAATATTATTTACATCCAGGGTTTTGTATTCATCCTTTACCGTATGATAAAACTTATCGATATCTATCTGATCTGTTGATATGGTATGCGCAGGCACGCCCAATGCCGCCAGTGTAGCGTTATCGCTGCGGTAGAAAAGGTTTTGCTCCGGATATGGGTCCGGGTAAAACTTAAATTGTGTTCCTTCCAGGTTGCGTTGAAGGATAGCGCCAAAATCAGATCTTTCGTAACCGGTGATAAATGCCGAGTTCTCGCCAAATTTTGAAGCCTTGCCTATCATTTCGATATTGAATAAGGCTACAACCTTATCAGGATCCAATTTGGTAGAAAAGTATTGCGAACCAAATCCACCGATCTCTTCGGCAGTAAAGGCTACAAACACCAGTGTGCGCTCGTTATTATTAAGTTTTTTATAATATTTAGCCAGGCTGATAACTGCCGTTGTACCCGATGCATCATCATCAGCACCGTTGGCAATGCTATCACCCTCCATAGGTTTGATGATACCTAAGTGATCGTAATGGCCACCAAACACGACATATTCATCAGGTTTTGTTTTACCGGGGATAACACCAACAACGTTAAACAATGGCTTCTCGGTTGTCTGTACTTCGTAATTAACAGTTAGTGATTTTACATCGCCAAATGTGCCCAGTACAAATACAATGGCTGGTGCGCTAATATCTCCTTTAAAAGAAGGCGATTCCCGTTTGTATCGCCCGGCCAACCTGGTAAATGTTTTGGCATAACTGGTATCTATTAAAACAATTTGCTTTTTACCGGCACTAACTATAGTCCTGTACTCAGTCATAAAATCTTTACCGGCTGCAATATTCACAATAGCAATCCCATCGGCATTTGCCCAGTTAAATGATGACGTAGAACTGATTGCCACCTTATCGGCAGGAACCTCTGCGCCATTAATATTAACTTTTGAACTTACCGGTTTGGTGCTTGTCATGGCAAAACTCTGGCGGAAGCCAGTGTTGCCTGTCATTGGTTTTAAACCGGCAGCTTTAAACTCGCCCTCAATAAAGGTTGCGGCTTTATCAATCCCTTTGGTAAAAGTACCGCGACCTTCCATATCGTCGGCACTAAGGGTTTTAATGATACGTTCAACATCATCCTGTTTTATCAGTTTGTTTACATCCTGACAAAAGCCCAGAACCGGCGCTGCGGCTAAAGCGGTTATCGCTACTAAAATTTTTACTCTCATGGTTTATTTAACTTTTGATGATAACCAATTGCTGCGGAAATCTTTTTGTTGTTGGCTTAATTCTTTACCTGCTTTTTCGTAGGTCACTACCTCTACAGATGGGCTTTCTTCCAATGTGATGGTTGCCTCGTGGTTGCCGGTGCGGTTCTTGTAGCTTACGCTTACTTTGTCACCTGGCTTTTTGTCTTTAATTATATCGTTTATTGCGGCTGCTTCTTTTACATCCTTTCCATCAATTTGCATAATGGTATCGTTAGCGTCTAACCCGGCTTTATAAGCAGGGCTATTTGTTGATGTTGAGCCTCCAATAACCAGCCCGCCATTACCCGGGCGACCCGGAATACGGCCCATCCAGCCTTTGCCCGGTGCTGCTTTTTGCAATAGCAAACCTGCATTAGCTAACAATGCTTCGTAATTATTCTTTTTAACACCGTATATGTAATCGTTAAAAAACGCCGCGGCAAATTTTGGATTGGTTACTTTACCTAATACGTTTTGCAGATCGGGAATGGTATATGGTTTTCCTGTTTTGCCATAGGCCAGCCAAACCTGGCGCATGTAATCATCCAAGGTGATTTTAAACTCGCTGCGTAAACGCAGATCAAGCGCCAATGCAGTTGCGCCGCCATATACATAGTAGCTGGTGAATACATTGGTATAGTTGGTAGCATCTACCGCTACACCTGCATCGGTAAATACCGCGTAACGGCTCATTTGGGCCGGCGAATATTTTGCAGGTGCAGGTGGTGCCAGTACTGAATTAACCAGGCCGCCAAGAGTACCCGTATAATCATCAATCGAATTAAAGCCGGCGCGGGCAAGTATCAGCTCACCGTAGTATTGTGTAAAGCCTTCGGCAAACCAAAGCTCGCTGCTCATGTTAGCATGCTCAAAGTTGAAGGGCTCTAACGATTTTGGGCGGATCCGCTCTACATTCCAGCTATGGAAAAACTCGTGCGAGTAGGTACCTAAAAGGTTGTTCTCGTTACCTGCAATTTTCTCTGATCTGTCGACAATGCAAGTTGAGTTGCGGTGTTCCATTCCATCGCCAAAATTTGTTGGGTGGATATCATCAAGAAAGGTATAGCTGCCATAATCATAATCGGGCTGTTCGCCAAAAACGGCTTTCTCTTCCAGCACAACTTTTTGCACCATAGTAGCAAACTTATCTACTGTTGCCTGGTCATCATCTGAGTGCACAGCGATACCCATTTTTTGCTTTTTGCCATTGGTGTTAACAACATCCCAATAGTTTGTTTTAACATTTGAAAGCTCGGTAGGGCTATCCATCATATATTGCAGATCGGGCGCGCTATAAACGTTATCGCCTTCGTGCTTTAACTGCGTGGCTACTTTCCAACCATATTTATCAAGATCGTTAAACTCAAATTTTACAGGTCTGTTAGCCATCCCAATTGCCCACATAAAACTTGCCGGCATATTCAGGTGAGCATGGCTTGCATCAATACCTACATAGGTACCATCGGTATGATTACCAAAAAGGGTGTAGCTTATTTTTACAACCGTTCCGTGCTCCCCAACCTCATAAACATCACCTTCAATTTGTTTTATGGATAAGTCTTTACCACTAATATCAGTAGCTTTTACGTTGTAAATATTTTTACCAAACTCGTGAGTAGCATACCTGCCCGGCGATGAGCGGCTCATGCGCACCTTAAGTGGCCCAATAGCCGGCACATCAGTAAGTGTCATGGTAATTTCGGCCTCGTGGTGGGCCGCGTTAGGGAAAGATACCAGGTAGTAAACCCCATTGCGAGCAGGTGCTTGCGCGTTAGCTGCAAACGCAAAAAAAGCCGCTGCCGCCATTAAAAATATTTTCTTCATTGTATGATATGATTCAGGTGATGAAATTACCAATTAAATCAATAATTACCATCTATCAATTTTATTACAAAATACGCGAAAGGAGGATCTGCTAATCATAGGTTTGCCTACCCAGATCATACTCTGATTGTGCAGTTATGATCTGCTTTCGCCGTTCGATATCTGTACTCAGACTATGGTCATAAGTATTATCTGTAACAGCTATATCGCGGTCTTTATCTTTATCGGCATAATAATTATTAGCTTCTGTCATTTTTGCAAGCGCGGTATCATATGGCCCTCGGGGCGACATCAGTTTTACAAAAACCGGCAGGCATTCAAAAAGGATGAACAGATAGCCTATGAATGAAATAGCCATATAAGTATCCAGATCGCGCGTGCCGTCTACGTTGTAGGATAATTGGCCCAGCGCCCAGTTACGATCTGCAAAACCCGCCACGTTGGAGAGGCTGTCCAGTTGTTTTTCGTTAAAAAGGCGGGTAGAGTTTACTCCTTCATAATCTTTACGCTGGCCAAGGTAGCTATCCATCTGCCCCAAATTATCGGTAACTGTTTTTAATCTGTCCTCTTTTTCCTTCAGCACATCGGCCTTTTGTTTGGCATAGGTGCCATAACCTATAATGCCCGATGTTTGGTTGGTTTTATCCCCAAAAACTTCCTGGTTCAGTTGATAACGAGAGCGGTTTATATCGCGTTCAAGCGAATCCTTTTCCTTCTTCAGATCGTTGTTCTTGCCCAGTTCCTGCGCGTATTTTTGCTGATAGGTTTTTTGCAGGCTATCTATCTTGGTATGCTGGCCTTTTAGGTAAGCCGTTTTTAATTTACTGCGGATCTCTTTATCAAAGATCTTCAGCTCCAGCGGGCGGGATATAACAATCCCTATCATAATGGCCAATAAAATACGCGGGGTTGCCTGTAAAATTTGCTGGTTCATGCTGCCTTCTTTGTTAATACTGGATACGATATATCTATCCATATTAAAGATAGCCGTGCCCCAGATAAGGCCAAACAAAATGGCAAAACCAACTGCAAACGCGTTACCGCTAAATACAAAATACATCGCGTATCCGCCGGATAGCGATGCAAATAATGCGGTGAAAAATATGGTGGCACCAATGCCCACATATTTGTTATGTTCTATAGGGTATTTTTTTAGCGTGTCCACGTGCGCGCCGGAACAGAACCAAAAAAATCTGGTTACTTTCTTCATGAAGTTATTTTGTATAATTTATTCTTATGTTATATAAAACGCACTTAGATACTGTTTGTTACAAAATATGCTCAAATATTTGATATAGAAAAACATACCTTTGACTAATAATTACATACAAGATGAAAGAAATAAGCGTACAGGAACTTAAAGAGAAGTTAGATAACGGCGAAGATTTTCAATTAATAGACGTTCGCGAGGATTTTGAATACGAAACATCAAACATAGGCGGATTATTGATACCGCTTGGCGGCATTTTAATTGAAGCTGATAAAGTAGCTAAAGATAAGCCTGTTGTAGTAATGTGCCGCAGCGGTAAACGCAGCGCAGCCGCTATTATGCAGTTAGAAGCGCAAGGCTATACAAATCTAAGCAACCTGCAAGGGGGTATATTAGCCTGGAAAGCCGAAATAGACCCCGAACTTAACGTATACTAATATGGGCAAAAAGGTAGCACTTAATGTGTTTTACAACATTATTATATTTATATGTATTGTTGTAATATGGTCGGCCGTTGAGCATGGCCGGTACGAGTATGTGTTGGCTTGTGCATTTATTGCGGGTATCATTATTACCCTGAAAGTTCGCCTGATAAAAGAGATCAGGAGTATGCAAAACAATAAGTAATTGTAACGATCGACAGATCGCGGTGTCTATATTCTAAAATATCCAAAACAAAGAAACCCTAAACCAAAACATACAATGTTTTTAATTATTGTTGGTATTGTTGTGCTTGTTGCAGGCATAATGGTAAAACGTTCGCCAGAGCCGGTTGGCCGCTTTGGCGGTCTGATAAGCATTGTTGGTATTGCTGTAGCAGCTATCGGCTTAGTTTTTTCTGTATTTAAAGTAATAGACCCGGGTAAGGTTGGTGTGCAGATACTGTTTGGTAAAGTACAGAATGATGTGCTGGAAAGCGGCCTGCATATCATTAATCCCCTGGTTGATGTAACTACCTTTGATATTCAAACGCAAAACTATACCATGAGCGCTGTGCACAGCGAGGGCGCGGTGCAGGGCGATGATGCTATCAGGGTGTTATCGTCTGACGGGCTGGAGGTAACCATTGACCTATCCGTTTTGTATAAAGTAAATGCGGCAAAGGCTCCCTTTATTATGCAAAACATTGGCATGGATTACGTTGATAAAATTGTACGTACTGTTGCCCGCACTGCCATACGTGATAACGCTGTAAATTACGCCGCGGTAGATCTGTATTCCATAAAAAGACAGGAGTTTCAGAATAAAATAAACACCACCATCTCGCTAAGTTTTGAAAAACGAGGGCTTGATCTTCAGCAGATATTAATCCGCAATATCTCTTTACCGCCATCTGTTAAGGCAAGTATCGAATCAAAAATAAATGCCGAGCAGGAGGCCCAGAAAATGACCTTTGTACTGCAGAAAGAGCGCCAGGAAGCCGACCGTAAGCGTGTAGAAGCACAAGGTATTGCCGATTACCAAAAGATCCTTTCGACCGGGTTATCTGACAAACAGCTACAGTACGAAACCATTAAAGCCCAAAAAGAGATTGCCCTATCGCCAAATACCAAGGTTATTATTATTGGAAATGGTAAAGGCAACCCGATATTGCTGAGCGATAAGTAGGCAATACAAGCCCTCTAATCTCAACCCATGTCATTTCGAACGAGCGATAGTAAGGAGAAATCTTGTTCATTATGCAATGTCGTCTCCTGTTATTCGAACAAGATTTCTCCTCGTACCTCGTTCGAAATGACAGGCTGAATAAATAGTTATTTCACCGGCACCTTCAATCCCAATGCCTCAATATATCCTTTATTAGGGATGCAATTAGCAAACTTGCTGTTCTCTAAAAACCCATATAAAGCTTTCTTCATCTTTTCCCTGTCGGCAGGAGCCGCTTTGCGAATCTCCTCGAAACTTGCACGGGGCTTTTCCGTGTAGGCAATTATTTCGTCGTAACCATCGGGTATATTGAAGCTGGTGATGCCTTTTAAATTGTCGAGCTTTTTGTATGGCCAGTAATGCCAGCCTATGCGATTCTTTTCGCACAGTATGCGGAAATCTCTTACCCATTCATCGGTATTCTCGCCTGTTTCGCCAACATAAATAGGCACATTGTATTTGTCGCGAAAATCCACATAATCCTGTATCACCTTTTGTATCGGCTCTGTCCAGTATTTATGGAAAGTATAAACGCTTTTGCTATCAAACGGCTTCCCGAATGGTTTAAAGTTGCTATCCCATTGTGCGCCGCCAATAAATACTATGTGGTTTTTATCAACCGAGCGCACCGCGGCAGTTATCTGTTTAAAGGTTGGCTCTAAATGCGGGTTCAACTCATCTACCTTAAAATAGTGGGCAATAGGCTCATTCAGCAGGTCATACCCTATTATAATGGTTTCATTTTTATAGTGATTGGCAATTTTGCGCCAGATATCAGCTGTTTGCTTACGACTTGCCGCGCTGGTAAACAGGAAAGGATAACCATTGCCATCGTCAATATTATCGCCGGTTTGGCCTCCGGGGGCGCAGTGCATATCCAGCATCACATATAAATTGGCCTTTTTACACCAGCCTATCACCCTATCCAATAGTTCGAAACCGCGGTTGGGGTTGTTCTGGCCCATATAATCTTCATAGGTAAACAATTTATAATTGAAAGGGATACGGATGGAGTTCATGCCAGATGCTTTCAGGAACTGGATATCCACCTCGGTAACGTAGGTATCCTGAAACTTGCGCCAAAACAATTTCATCTCTTCGGGGCCAACCAGTTCGGTTAATGCCTCGTTTATTAAACGCTGCGAATTAACGCTTTTAAACTTGAACATATAACCTTCGGGTACCAGCCAGTTACCCAAATTGGTTCCCCGCATCAGGAAAGGTTTATTATCTACACCGATAATTTCTTTACCTTTAACAGTGATAAATTTTGGCACTTGTGCGCATACGCTAAACATAACTGCAACCGAAAGCAGCACGCTTGTAATGAGTTTTTTCATTTGCTTTTTAAGATGTGGTTGGTTTGCGCTAATTGGCCAAGCGCTTTAACAAATGTAAACGATTCTGTTATCATTTAACATTTGTACCCATATGCCAATATTACGTATTTTGTGAAACAACAGAACAAGGATGATAAAACTATTCACTAAAACGTTTTCGCTGTTTTTTATCGCATTGAGTTTTTTTGCTGGGGCTGTAAATGCACAAAGCATTAAGATAGCCATAGCCGCCAATCTGCAACCTGTTATGAAAGATCTGCAGCGCGACTTTAAAGTGCGTACCAAGATAGATATCGATATCATATCCGGCTCGTCGGGTAATTTGGCTACCCAGATCCGCCATGGTGCGCCTTATGATGTTTTCCTTTCGGCCGATAGGGATTTCCCTGAATCATTGCAGAAAGATGGTTTCACCGTAAAAAACTCAGTTGTTTATGCACATGGCTTACTTATCATCTGCAGTACACAAACCCTCGATTTTACTAATTGGAATAAGCTTGTATTAACAGATGCCGTTAAAAAAATAGCTATTGGCAACCCCGCTACTGCACCCTACGGCAAGGCTGCGCAACAGGCGCTCACCAAAGCCGGCATATACGATAAAATAAAGGGCAAAATAGTTTTTGGCGAAAGCATTACCCAGGTAAATACTTATATAACCACCGGCGTTGTGCAGGTTGGCTTTACTACATTGTCATTAATAAAAGATGGCGCTAACAAACAAAAACTGTTCTACAAACTGGTAGATAATAAAAGCTATGCACCTATAGAACAGGCTATGGTTCTACTAAAACATGCCAAACAAAATTCCGCTGCCGAAAAATTTTACCAATACATATTAAGCGCCCCGGCTAAAAGGATCTTTAAAGCTTACGGCTACAACACCTTATAAACAATGGATCTGTCACCTATTTGGCTTACCTTAAAATTAGCGGCTATCACCACATTGATATTGCTGCTTATTGGCTTGCCTTTGGCCTGGTGGTTATCCAAAAAGCGATCGTTAGTAAAAACAATTATCGAGGCCATAATTACCATGCCTTTGGTGCTGCCGCCATCTGTATTGGGTTTTTATTTGCTGCTGGCTTTTAGTCCGCAGCATGGTTTGGGGCATTGGCTGCAACAAACGTTTAATGTACAGTTTGTATTTTCTTTCCAGGGATTGGTACTGGCATCAGTTATTTACAGCATGCCATTTATGATAAGCCCGGTAAAGTCGGCCTTTCAGCAATTGCCGGTATCGCTATCGCAAGCATCATATACTTTGGGTAAAACGCAGTGGGAAACGTTCAGGCATGTGTTATTGCCCAATATCAAGCCATCTTTACTCACCGCGGCAGTGCTCACCTTCGCACATACGTTGGGCGAATTTGGCGTTGTGCTGATGATAGGCGGGAATATCCCCGGGGTTACGCGTGTGGCATCCATAGCGGTATATGATTCGGTTGAGCAGATGAATTATACCGCCGCAAATAACTATTCGCTTATACTGTTCGCCATCACTTTTGTAATGGTGTTAAGCGTGTTCATTTACAATAAATACCAGGTTAAAAGTCCGTTAGAATGATAATAGTCGATATTAAAAAAGGGCTAAAAGCTTATAATGGCTTACAGGTATTGCAGATAAAAAAGAAATTTATTGTCGGCAGCATTACCCGTATCACCGGCCCATCCGGCGCGGGTAAAACCACGTTCCTTAAAATGGTAGCAGGATTGATAACACCAGATACCGGCATTATCAAAACAAATAACACTGCCTGGTTTGATGCTTCTCAACAGATAAACTTAAGTCCGCAGCAACGGCATATTGGTTTTGTTTTTCAGGATTATGCACTGTTCCCAAACATGACCGTGAAACAGCACCTGGAATATGCTACCAATGATACCCAATGGATAAACCGCCTGTTAACAATCGGCGGCCTTAGCGACTTTACCGATCACAAACCAAACCATCTATCCGGCGGGCAACAACAGCGACTGGCTATACTGCGGGCACTGGCCATCAAGCCAAAATTACTACTGATGGACGAGCCCTTTTCGGCGTTAGATCTTAAAATGAAGTCGGCATTGATAAAAGATTTGCAAGGGCTGTTTGCAGAACTTGGCGCAACCACGCTAATTGTAAGCCATAACCCGCAGGAGTTGGATGGAATAAGTGGGGATGAACTGGAGATAGGAAGTTAAAGTTCTCTCATACCGCCCAATTGTATTTGAGCGCCTCCAATTTAGGAACCAGGCATGAATTATTTTCATTTCGCGCTGATACAAATATTTTAACCTTGTCGTTTGGCTGTTTTTGTGACAGATAAGTATAATCAGCTCTTGACTTTCCGAATACCTTATCCTGGTGCAAGCCGGTAAAGTAATAGTGTACATCAACCCCTCGCTTTGCCGGCTCAACAGACACTACGGAAGCTTCGCGTACATCACCATTTTTGTATAATTTGTACATTCTTATTACGGGTAACACACCAATTATAAAAAACGGGATCCCTATTAATAAAAAAATGCCGGGTATAATATAAAACATGTCAAACGGAAAACTAAATGGTTCTACACCCGCCATTTTAGATTGATCGCCAAGCACTTTTATTTTGATCTCGTCGCCAACATTTAAGTTAGCGATCTTTTCCAGATCCATTGTTGCAAACTTATCATTACGCATTTGACCATTATTTTGATAATTGTAGCTGATCACAACCGGATGCTCCCCGTTTATGGAAACATTATACATAACTTTTGCATAAGTAATTTTAGCGGGCATCTCAACACCCTGCGCTTCTATCTTTTTATGGTCGTATTTTTCATATGGCTGTGTGTCAGAAGACACCATAAGGGCAATCATAGGTATTAAAACAAAAAGTGGCACTAATGTAAATGCCAGTCCCATAGAGGCAAAGGGGTTGCGATATTTGATCAAACGGATTAAAGTTGAAATGCCAACTTGTCTTTTATTCATATTAATGGTTTAGTATTTAAATAAAAAGCTCAAAATCGCTTAAGCAATCTTGAGCAAATTAATAAATAAGTACCACCTTATTAAAGCACCGCCAAAATATCTTTTACAGATGCGCGCTTGCTATAATCTTTATCAAAATGGGCAAACGCTATTTTGCCGGCACTATTAATTATATAAGTAGCCGGGACAGGCAGCACGTTGTCTGTATTACCATTCGCTTTGGTCATATCTAACCCGTAGCCTTTGTATTTATTAACGATGGCTTCTTCCATTACGTAGTTTACGCCGTAGCTTTTCATAATGCTGTAGCCTTTATCTTGTATTATAGAATATGTGGCCTTTGTTTTTGCAACCGTTTTGCCAATATTCTCAGCGGTCTCTGGTGTTATGCCAATCACATAGGCGCCTTTGCCGGTTAATAACTGTAAAGAATCCTGAATGTGCTGCATTTGTTTATTACAGTATGGACACCACTGGCCACGGTAAAAAAACAACACTACCGCCTTATTAGATTTTAACAGGGCTTTCAGATCAACCGTTTTACCCAAATTATCCTTTGCTGCAAACAGGGGTGCGGTATCGCCTATTTTTAAACCCGTTTGTGCCATAACATGTATCGAAAACACGAGCGCTATGGCTGCTAAAATATATTTCTTCATTTTGTTTAAAATCAATTTATTAAATAAAGCGGGGGCACTCACTCCCCCGCTTGTTACACAAAAATTTACCCGTGGGCGTAATTACATTTTGCTACCCATTTTATCTGCGTCCATTTTTGATGGTTCCATTTTTGATTTCTCCATCTTATCCATCTTCTTTTTTTTCATCTTCATATCTTTCTTTTTCATTTTATCCACCTTTTGCATTTTGCCGGTATCGCTAACGGCGGTGAGCGATGGTGAAGAATGGCTGATGGTACCCGCGCTTAGGTTAAGGCTAAAAAACAATGCGATAGCGCCGGCTAATACAGCGCCTTTTAAAATTGATCTGTTGTACGTTTTCATTTGTTAAGTTTTTATTATTTGCCGGCTTCGTCGCAAGTAATTAATAAACCTTACAAATGGGGTTAACTTTTATTCAGTTCGTTATCTATCCGCACTTTTAACTCTTCTTTAAAATCATCATCAAGGCGGATGTTTGCGGGCGGGGTGCCTTTAAGTATTTGTTCTACCATTAAATCAATTTTGCGGCTTTGTTTGATGTACAACCGGCACACGCCACAGGTAACCAAGTGCAGGCGCAGTTCAATATTCTCCTGAAAGCTAAGGGGTTTTACCATTCGCTTTTCTATCATGAAAGTAGCTTTACGGCAGTTGTAAAGTATTTTTGTAAGCTTATTCATATTACACCCAGTTTTTTTGAAGACAAGCCCTCAGGTTTAACTTAGCACGGTGAATGATCACCCAAAAATTGGATGCGCTTATTTTTAGTTCGGCGCAAACCGTATCGGTTGTTTCATCATCCATATGTTTCATGGTAAATACCGATAACCAAAGTGCAGGCAGCTTTTGCATGCACTGTTGCAGTATGTGGTTAAATTCCTTATTCACCAATGGGTCTATGCTATCAATACCAAAATGTGTTGGCCAGTGTTCCTGGTGCCAGTGCCCTTCTTTAGTCCAAAAAAACTCGGTTTCCCCGGCTTCGGTATCATTTATACTCAGGGTTTTAAGGCCCTTTGTTTTTTTACGATAAGTATCAATTATCTTGTTCCGTAATATCGCTGTAAGCCATGTACGCTCCGAGCTTTTCCCTTCAAACTTGTGCATCCCTTCCAGTGCGGCCAAAAAAGTTTCCTGCACCAAATCGCGGGCCTGGTCCTCGTTATTTACCCGCGTAATAGTGTAGGCGTATAAATAATCGGCATGGGTATTAACCCACTCGTGTGGTTTAAGCGGCGTTCGTTCGGCAATTATTTCTTTATTATCCATAGTAAACGCGTGTTAGTCGTTCAAATATTTAAATCCTTACAGGCTTTTTATTTTTTTATTGATAGCATCATCCTCATAGTATGCATTTACGTATATTTAACTAAACCCCTGTTTTTAAATATAATTATTTCTTGTAAGGATTTTAGGCGACATCCGACTAAACCAAAAAGAAGCACCAGCATGAAAGATATAAAAGCATATGCGGTTATACTATGCCTTGCCATTATGGCACTGGTATCGGCGGCATTTATAAATAAAAGCAGGGTTAAACCAGCAATCGTCACTAGCGGACAAGGCTTTGCAGTAGTAGAGTTATTTACATCCGAAGGTTGTTCCAGCTGCCCCCCGGCCGATGAGTTGCTTGCCCGTGTGCAAAAAGAGAATATTGGGAAACCTGTTTATATACTGGCCTACCACGTAGATTACTGGAACCGCCTTGGTTGGAAAGATATTTTTAGCAGCGCCGACTTTAGCAAGCGCCAAAGCACTTATGCCAAATGGTTAAAGTTAGGTGGTGTTTATACACCGCAAGCCATTGTTAATGGCCAAACCGAGTTTGTAGGATCGGCACAGGGCACGTTACGCAATGCCATTCGCACCAATTTGACTAAAGCATCAAAAACACAAATTAGCCTGACGGTATTAACCGCCACAAAAGATAAAGCCACATTAAAGTATAACACAGATGGCGCAGCAGATAACACTGTATTAGTATTGGCACTTGTGCAAAAAAATACCACATCGGTAATTAAAAGCGGCGAGAACAGTGGCCGTACCTTATCGCATATCCAAATCGTAAATAAATTGCAAAACATCCCGTTAGGGAACAATAAAACCGGCGAAGCAAGTATCGCCCTGCCACATAATTTTTCGGCACAGGGCTGGGAAGTGATAGGCTTTGTACAAAACACGCAAACCGGCGACATTAGCGCAGCAACACGCGCTGCTTTCCCGCAAACGGTTACGGCAAATAATTAATTTTAATAGGTAAATGAAAACGATAAAAGAGAAACATTCTTTAGCCATGCGGTGGTGCCATTGGGTGAATTTCCCCATACTCACTATTATGATATGGAGCGGGATGCTTATTTATTGGGCCAGCGATACTTATTCTATCACCTTGTTTGGGCATACCTGGTTTAAGTTTTTCCCTAACTGGTTTTACGATACTTTTAATATCCCCAAACGTTTGGCCGAAGGCATGGCTTTCCACTTTTTGTTTATGTGGTTCTTTACCATCAACGGTGTGGTTTATGTGTTGTACACAATTTTCTCGGGCGAGTGGCGCCAGCTTGTACCCAAACGCAATTCATTTAAAGAGGCATGGCAGGTACTATTGCATGACCTGCACATCCGCAAAATGGCGCCGCCTCAAAAGAAATACAATGCCGCGCAGCGAATAGCCTATACAGCCATTATAATAATGGGGTTTGGTTCAGTCATAACCGGACTGGCCATTTATAAACCGGTACAGTTTAATACGCTTACCTGGCTTTGCGGCGGTTACCATGCGGCAAGAATAGAGCATTTTGTATTAACCATTGGCTATGTGCTGTTCTTTATCATCCACGTAGTGCAAGTGGTGCTGGCGGGGTGGAGGAATTTTCAATCGGTTGTTACCGGCTTCGAGGTAGTGAACGATCAGCCTAAACAAGTTATTAAACCAGTAAGTGATGAAAAGTAAGCAGCCAAAAAAGCCGCTCACTATTGAGCAGAAAATAAACCGGCGTACATTTATTTCGCTCGGTACATTCGTTGTGCTATCGGGCGCGGCCTATGGCGGGTGGAGCTGGCTTAAAAATTCGCCCAAAGAAATACGCACCGCTACCGCCGGGGCAAAGGCACCATTACGCCGGGCGCTTAACAAAACCGAGCTCTTCTTCCGTAACTTTCTCAGCAATAACAACCTGGTCAAAACCTACCCCAAAGAAATGGCAGCCAAGGTGGTGCGCCATAACAGTGACATAGGTTCGGGCGGCACTCCGGATATGGCGAACTGGAAACTGGAAATAAAAAAGCAATCGGGCGAGGTATTGAATATTAGCCTGGATGAAATAAAAGCATTGCCCAAAACCGAGATCGTTTTTGATTTTAAATGTGTAGAGGGTTGGGACCAGATCTCGTACTGGGGTGGTGTAAAATTTGCTGATTTTATTGAACACTTTAAACTGGGCGACCAAACCCAGCTGGCTTATGTGGGTATGGCTACGCCCGATAAAAAATATTATGTTGGCCTGGATATGCCAAGTGCCATGCACCCGCAAACCATTCTGGCCTATGAAATGAATGCCAAACCGCTGATGCCCAAACACGGCGAGCCCCTACGCCTTATTATCCCCGTTAAGTACGGCATTAAAAATTTGAAGCGGATTGGTAGTATCACTTTTAACAACCAACGCCCGCCCGATTACTGGGCCGAGCAGGGGTATGATTATTATTCGGGATTATAGCTTTTGTTGATCTGCTTTAACCATCGCCTCGCTTTAGCGGCATCGTCAAAGGTTTTAACCACTATATTAGTATTAATATTTGCAATGGTCATATCGGCAGAAAGCCTGGCAAATGTACTCGAAGAATAAACCCATGCTATGTGCGTAACGCCTGCATTTTGCAGCATCGGAAAAAACTCTGCTGCTACCCAATCTATCGCCTCGTTCCAGGTACCTATTACATCTGTATTATCATTAAAAATATACTTTGCGCTTTGCTCTGTAACTACATTTAATAATTTTAAGCAACCGGTTTTTATAGAGTGTAAGCTCTGAAAGCCATCCCATTCTGCAACAACGCTGCGTAAGGTATTATTATACTTAACGTTAATGCCGGGCCCCTGGTAGTCAGAAAAATTAGTAACCCCAACCTGTTTGTAAACCCCAATGTTTGACATGGGCAGGCGTATACTAAACACAGCCCCCTTACCTGGTTTACTTTCAACCCAAACATTACCATTATGCTTTAAGGCAGCATCTGATACCTTGCCTAAGCCTGTGCCCATCTCCTTTGCAACGCTTTTTTTATTAAAGCCTAAAAATATACGATTGAGGGTTTGGGTGTCTATGCCCACCCCAAAATCTTGCACAGAAACGATAGCATTATGCCTTACTACCTCAAGGCACACTTCAATTTTATCAGCATTGGGCGAAAACTTGATGGCATTATCTATTAGCTGTTTTAGTGCTGATGCAATGCTGTACTCGTCTCCATAACAAGTGATCTCCTCTTTATATTTCAGAATAATAGCATGCGATTTTTCCTGCTTTTCAATTTCTGCAATTACATACTCCACTAAATTATTCAACGAAAAGTTTTTTATCTCCTCGTAAGCAATATATCCCGATTCATCATTTACCCTGCTATTTACTTTATGTACAACACTATCAAGTTCCAGACTACACTCCTGTATTTGTTTGGCAACAACCTTATACTCATCCGCACTAATTAGGCTATTGCTTATAAGCCCTGTTAAGCCGAGCAGACTGGCCACAGGTTTGCGGATATAGTGAGAATTAAGATAAGAGATCTCTTTTAGTTGTTCAATTTTCTCCAGCAGCTTTTCTTCATACCTTTTACTTTCTGTAATATCTCTAAAATGAATCACCAGGCCTTCTTCTACATAATAGATGGTAACTGAAAGCCATTTTTGCACCGGCCAAAAGTAGGAGGTGAATTCTGCATTACGCTGTTCCCTTATAGCTTGCTGGTATTGTTCATAAAAATCTGTATCAATAGCTTCTGGAAACACATTCCACATGTTTTTGCCTAATAGATATTCCCGGTTATATCCTATCATTTTTTCGGCAGCATGGTTCCAATAGGTTATTGTATGATTATGGTCTACCTGGAAAAAGCCAATACTTGTGGTTTCCAGCATTCGGTTCAATTTAGCCTTTGTTAATTCCAACTGCCCTACCATCGCCTTTTTCTCCTCAATATTTTGGGTAGTAACAAGCCGGGCATCTTTCCCGTCAAATATGATAGGATACGACATAATTTCTACATAAAATACCCTTCCTTTACTATCCCTATGTCTGAATTCGCGAAAATGTGTTTGATCCGCTCTTATTTGGGAAAGCATTTCTTCCACTAAATGCACATCTTCAGGGGGGCGAAGATCTTTAATAGTTTTGCTTAAAAAGTCTTTCTTAGTGTAACCATATGCGGCTATCGAAGCATCATTAACTTCCAGAATTTGTAGTGTGCAGGTATCAAAAACCCACATTGGGTTGGGCGAAGAGTAAAAAAGTATATTAAATTCGTTCATTGGCCAGGAAGTATCATGCAACTGTAAATTTAACGAATGGCAGCATTTAAAGTTTAAATAATAAGAAAAAAATAAACAATAAATTAATTTTACCTACTGACAAATCAGATCAATGAACCGCTCAACCACACAAGTAGATAACTGTCCACCTGGGCCATTAATGTTATAATCAAACCCGTGTGTTGCCCAGGGCAGATCAAGGTAGAAATGTTTGACGCCGTTTTGCTGCAACTTTTCATCCAGCTTACGGCTATGTATAGGTGATACCAGCACATCATTATCGCCATGAATAATTAAGGTAGGTGGGGTTTGTTTATTCACAAACTCGATAGGCGAACTTGCCGCGTACTTATCCGGAACAGCTTTATAGGTGCCGCCCAGATAACGTTCCATCACCGCACGCGAATTCATTACCAGCTTACTTGCCGGTGCCGAGTACCCCCAAACCATATCGGCAGGACCATAAAAATCTATCACTCCTTTTAAGCCTTGCTGATGCTGGGTATAGGCAGCCAATAAAGCTATCTGCGCCCCTGCCGAGCGGCCAAGCAATACAAAATTATTAGTGTCGATATTTAGTTTCTCCGCGTTCCTTCGCAGATAAGCGAAGGCCTGCTTTACATCCTCCAAAGCTAAAGGCGCCTGGTATTTTGGTGCAAGCCGGTAATTTATCGAGGCAACATTATATCCCTTAGCAGCCAAATAGCTGTTTAGTTCGGGCAATTGCTTGCTGTCCCCGCTGCTCCACGAGCCGCCATGAACAACAATTACACAAGGTCTTTTCCCGGTTAGTTGGGCAGGGTAAAGATCAAGTGTTAAATCATCACTGTAAGTAAGGCTTTGGTAGCTAACATTAGTTTTATTTGAACTTGTAAACAGCTTCAGAAAGCTAAAGGGTTTGTCTTGTGTAGTATCTTTTGACTCAAATGCCGCCTTAAAATTTTGCTTTAGGGTAGTTGAAATTAGATATGCTCTTATTATGGGCGATACAAATAAAACGATGGCTAATACCCCGATAATAACTGATGCCAGCTGGTACTTTTGGATCCAAAAGCCCGTTATGAGCAATACGCCTGTAAGGCAAATAAATATTAAAGGAAATTCTGATACCACCACAGCCGCCAGCCATAAATAGTAGGCAGGCGCTTTAAATATGGTTAACAGGGAAACAAGCAGCAGTAATATCAATAGTGAAAGCTTTATCGTCCCCATTTGTGCTTAAGCGATTTTTGATAAACATAGATATTTTAGCCCAGCCTGCCATCAATTTATTTATAGCTTTGATTAGCCTCACATCATCTCATGAAAAAATTAAAGCAAATTATACAAGACGTTAAAACACTAATTGCCGAAGATAAACCCGATGACCTGAACAGTATGCTTTGGCAGCTGATATGCTACCCGCCAAAGATGCCGCTACGCTTACAGCAGGAACAGCTACTGAACGAAGCAGAGCAATTCAGCGTTACAGTAAACGACCCTTACTTTACACATCAAACCTTAAATATTAACGGTTTTAAATGGGGCAATGGCCAGCGCAAAGTTTTAATTACCCATGGCTGGGGATCAAAAGCGCTGGATTTTGCTGAAATGATAACCGCCCTTAAAGAAAATACCGACTTGCAGATCGTTGCCTTTGATGCCCCGGCATGCGGCAGTTCGGGCGGAGAGCTATCAAACCTGCTATTGTTTGTAAATGCGGCCAAAGCAATTGTAGCAGAAGCAGGAACCCCGGATATCGTTATCGGCCATTCTTTTGGTGCCATGGCAAATGTGGTGGCTTTAACCGAATTGCATATTGTTCCTTCCCTGCTCATCAGCATTACCCCTTTTATTTTGCTGAAAGAAAACTTTGTGAAAAGCATGACAGCCGTTGGCGTTCCGCCGGAAGCACAGGAGCGGTTTATGCAGGATTTTAACGCCCGGTATGGCGTATCTCCGTCTTATTATGACATGAATGACCTGTATACCTTTAACACGCAGCTAAACCATTGGCTGGCTTATGACGAGCAGGACATGGTACTACCCCATAAATACCTGGAACATTTTCTGTCGGCCCATCCATCCATAAAAACAAAGAACTATAACGGCGCAGGGCATGAGCGGATCATCAAATCAACTGAGTTGATTGGTGATGTAGTGACGAAGGTGAATGAGGTTTTATAGCTTGTCATGCTGAGCCTGTCGAAGCACAGTTTGCTAAGTCTTCGACAAGCTCAGACTGACAAACGCCAACGCGTCATTGCGAGGTACGAAGCAATCTCTTTTGGACAATTATACATCTTGCATGAAGGATTTGCTCAAAGAGATTGCTTCGTACCTCGCAATGACGGTGGAAACTTTTGGGTCTTTTTTCATGTTCGCTTTTTCTCCAAAACCCTACCTTTACACCCATGTTTGACCAGCCCACCTACGACGATAAAACCTTCGAAAAATTAGTATTTACCGATAGCATTACCCGCCACAAGGAGTTTCAAAGCTGCACCTTTCGCAACTGCGATTTTTCTAACAGCACCTTCACCCGCAACAAGTTTTTGGAATGTACTTTTGAGGCATGCAACCTGTCCATGGTTAATTTTGAGGCGTCAACCATGAACGATGTGTTATTTAAAGGCTGCAAACTTTTGGCCGTAAACTTTAGCAAATGCGAGGATTTTTTGTTCGGCGTTGGTTTTGATAACTGCATATTAGATTATGCTTCTTTCGCCGGTAAAAAGATGGTGAAAACAAAATTTAAAGGATCATCCCTGAAAGAAGTTAGCTTTAGCCAAACCAATTTAACGGGTTCTGCTTTTGATGAATGCAACCTGCTTGAAACCGTATTTAACCGCACCGATCTTACTTCAGTAAATTTCACAACAGCCTATAACTACATCCTTGACCCGGAATTGAATACACTCAAGAAAGCCATTTTTTCCATGACCGGGCTGGAAGGGTTATTAACTAAATATGGGATCAAGGTGGTGTAGAGACGTTGCTTGTCTTATTACCACCACCTGTCATTTCGAACGAGGTACGAGGAGAAATCCTGTTCGAAATAACATGGCGGACTTTGCATAATGAACAAGATTTCTCCTCGCTGTCGCTCATTCGAAATGACATGGTGGTGGATGCGAGGCAAATAAAGAAAGCCCGATTGCTAACACAACCGGGCTTTCTCAAATCTTGATTCTTGACTCTTATTTCTTGTATCTCATCTGTGTCTCAACTACACGTGAAACCTGTTTGCTTTTATATAATTATAGCTCTTGGTAATGCTTACAAACGGATCGCCGGGGCAAATATCCTGCTCGTTGAAAAAGTATTTTAACCCTGCGGTTTTAGCATGGGCAAATATCTTTTTGAACGGGATAACGCCATTACCAACTTCGGTAAACATTTGTTTTGGGGTGTTATCCATATCCTTTACGTGCCATAATGGGAAACGGCCCGGGTGTTTTTGGAACATCGCGATAGGGTCTTGTTTGGCCCTGTACATCCAGTAAATGTCCATTTCCATTTTTACAAGATCGGCCTCGGTACTGTTCAACAGCACATCGTACGGGTATTTACCATCTTGCGATGCAAATTCAAAATCGTGGTTATGGTAGCAAAGTTGTATACCTGCTTTTTTGGCAATTTCGCCGGCTTTGTTAAGTTTATCGGCTGTTTCTTTATAGTGGTCAAGTGTGCCACGCTCACTGTCTAACAGGTATGCGCAAACCATATATTTAAGGCCAACCGCGGCGGCATCGTCAACAGCTTTTTGCCATTCGTTTGCAATAGTACCTTTGGTGGTAGGCATACCTTCGCCCAGCATAAAGTGACCGCTTGGCATGATCAGGCCGTTATCGCCCAGTACTTTTTTAAACTCGGCAGGTTCCATCCCGTAAAATTTTTGCGTACCGGTGTAGGTAGCGCCTTCAACAGAGTTAAAGCCAACTTTTGATACCTTGGCGAGGGTAGCAACCGGGTCTTTCGCCATTGCATCGCGCACGGTATAAAGTTGTACGCCTATGTATCTTTTTTTATGTGCTGCAAATAATTCGGGCGCCATTAAAAGGCCTGCCGATAGCACCGCGGTGCTTTTCAGGAAAGAACGTCTTGATGTCATTATCTGGTTAGTTTAATTTGGTTTGTGTAAATGTAACGCATTGACTATACAAAACAAATAGACCATATAAATATTACAAGGTTTAATTTGCCGGGCGCGATGGTTTGTTTTTACCAAACCGCTTAGGGTTGCGTTTACCATCTCTGCGCTGGCCAGATGCAGAACCATGCGGGCGGTCCTCTCTGGGGGGCGCTTCAATGCTTTGTAGCACTTCTGGCAATTCTTTAATGGCGATAGGTTTTTCTATAAGGTCCTCTATGCTCTTTAAACGTTTCAGGTCGCGGTTGTTAACAAACGTGATGGCGGTGCCTTTGCTTGCGGCACGTGCGGTACGGCCAATACGGTGTACATAATCCTCGGGATCGCCGGGTACATCATAGTTCACAACCAGGTCAATCCCCTCCACATCAATACCACGCGATAAGGCATCAGTACCAATAATAACCGGCAACTGCTTGTTTTTAAATTTCAGCAAGATCTCTTCGCGCTCGTTCTGTTGCAGATCGGAGTGGAAAGCGGCCACACTAATATGTGCCGACTTTAATTCTTTATAAAGCGATTTTACAATCTCCTTGCGGGATGCGAATATGATAGAGCTTAAATAACCGCCATCTTTTAAAAGCATCTTTAATAAAGGTGTTTTTTGTCCGTCGTGCAATCGGTAGATTTGCTGATCGATACCGGCGGCGGGTTGCGATATAGCGATGTTTATCTGCTGCGGATCGGTTAGTATCGCCTTAGCCAGCGTACGGATCCTTGGCGGCATGGTAGCCGAGAATAAAAGCGTCTGGCGTTTTTTTGGCAGATAACCGATGATGCGCATAATATCGTCAGAGAAACCCATATCGAGCATGCGGTCGGCCTCGTCTAATACCAAATGGGTAATATCATTAAACTTTAACACACCCGATGTAAGGTGGGCTATAAGCCTGCCCGGGGTTGCTATAATGATGTTTACGTTGTTTTGAATACCGCGGCGCTGCTGCTCATAGGCCATGCCATCGCCACCGCCAAAAACAGCCTGCGAACTTACGCCCGTAAAATATGCCAGGCCTTCTACCTGTTGGTCTATCTGTTGTGCAAGCTCGCGTGTTGGGGCCAGTATCAGCGCAGTAGTATGATGTTTATGCGTATTGCATATATAATTTAGAACCGGCAGCAAGTATGATGCTGTTTTGCCAGTGCCTGTTTGTGCGCAGGCTATAAGGTCGTCTCCATTCAATATAGCCGGGATGGCCATTGCCTGTATGGGTGTTGGAGTAGTGTACCCCATGCTTAAAACGCCTTCTAAAAGTTGTTCGTTAAAATTGAAATCCTGAAAAGTCACTTATGTTATTAAAGATGAGCATGCAAGTTAAGAAATTTTGTGGTTTTTAACATGTTTACTTTATAATGATGAAGTATCCTGTAATTTTGAAGCCGTAGCAAACACGCTTAAATTTCTATTTAAGAAAACTATTTTCAAACTAAATCATTAATAAGGTTTCTGTTAGTTTATATGTTTAAACTTTTTACTAAAACATCGTTCTCCCTCGTATTCCTGCTTGTTCTAACATCGGGCTATAGCCGTGCTGCTATTATTGATACAGCCACGGTAAACAATAATATTGATACCGGCAAAATAGCCACACGCATCGTCAATCGCGGTTTTAACGACATTTATGTACAAAACTTAAAGCCCTCCTTTTTTGGGCAGGAGCTTTTTCAGCCTGTAAAAACAAAGCTGGTGGGCGATATAAACGCGCACTTTGTATTATTAAATACGCCTAAATCGCGTTTCTTTTTTGATGTATCCGCAAGGATAAAAGTAAGGCTGTTATCCGAGTACGGCGAACCGGTAAAATCACCCAGTTACATGCCCAGCGGTAATTTATATTACAGGATAAACCGCGACACTTACAAACCGCAATTTCTGCAATTATCCTATACACATCATTCTAACGGTATCCGCGGACCAACCCTGCGGCCCGATGGCAGCTTTAATCGCGATAGCGGAAAATTCAGTACCGATTTTTACTCGCTTAACTATACCATTGGTAAACGGATAGATAAAACCAACACCATTGATAACCATTACAGCACAATAGGCATTGAGCTGCACAGGGGCTTGTTTGGTAAAGACGCCGCCCTTGGCCTTCCCGGTAATTATGGTTTTGTACGCGTTAATGGCGGCTATATTTACAACATTGCCAAAAAGTACGCGGATGATATTGATCCTGCCAAATCATCCTATAAAAACTGGCAGCGTATCCAGTTCGATTTCACCTACATTGCCGATAAATACAGTGGCTATAAGGCATCTAACTTAAAAAAACGCCTTAACGCCAGTCTTAAATACTATTATCAATTCCCTTTTATGCAAAATGTATCGTTTATAGTAGGCGGCGGGTATCGCGGGCAGGACGATTACAACATCTATTTTGAGGATAGCTACGCCTATGTGCAATTTGGTATCGCTTCGGGGCTCACATTCTTATTCCATAAAAATTAGAAGTATTTGTTTCTTAATCTATTCTGTAAAAATTTTGATTGATACTTTGCGTTATTATAGCATCAATTAAAATAAATACTACATTTAGCCTTTCTAATATTAAATAAGTATGCGTTTACCGCGCTGCTAAATCTGATAACCAAAATGAAAAAACTAATCTTAAGTGCATTAGCTGTTGCAGCATTACAATACTCATCATTTGCCCAAACTAAAAGCCTTTTTGATGGTAAAACCACTGCCGGCTGGCATGCTTATCTACAAAAAGACGCAGGCCCATGGAGCGTAGTTGACGGCGCTTTACAGTTCGATCCTAAAGCACCAAACTCAGCAGACCTTGTAACTGATGGCGAATATGAGAACTATGAGCTTTCGATAGACTGGAAAATTGCCGAAGGCGGTAATAGCGGTATCATTTTCGGAGTGCACGAAGACCCAACTTTGGGTGCTACCTATTTATCGGGTATAGAAATGCAGGTATTAGATAACCAAAAAGCCGAAGACAATAAAAAGCCAAGCCACCTGGCAGGCTCATTATATGATTTAAAACCTGCTCCTGCAGATGCAGCAAAACCGGCCGGCCAATGGAACACGGCTAAGATCCGCAAGGATAAAGGCCACTTAACTTTTTGGCTTAATGGCAAAGAAACTGTCGACGTGCAAATAGGCAGCCCACAGTGGACCGAAATGCTAAACAACAGCAAGTTTAAAACCTGGAAAAGTTTTGCGGCTTATCCAAAAGGCCGCATAGCCCTGCAATCTCATGGTGCGGTGGTAGCGTTTAAAAACATCGAAATAAAACAGCTGTAATTTACCACCTCAAAAAATATTTATAGTTCGACATATAGTGTATTAATGGAAGATTTACAGATCAAAAAATCTACTGCGGCTTATGATGTAGTAATTGTAGGCTCTGGTGCAGGCGGCGGTATGGCCGGCTACGTACTGGCTAATGCAGGCATTAAAGTTTTAATGCTGGAAGCAGGTGCTTTCTTTGACCCCAAAACAGATTCGCACCAGTTAAAATGGGCCTGGGAATCTGCACGCCGCGGCGCGGGTACTACCCGTCCGTTTGGTGATTTTGATGCCGCGTATGGCGGATGGCAGCTGGAAGGCGAGCCTTACACCACTAAAGACCAAACAGAATTTGCATGGTTCCGCGCGCGTATGCTGGGCGGCCGTACCAATCACTGGGGGCGCATTTCCCTGCGTATGGGGCCGGAAGATTTTAAACCAAAAGACGGGCTTACAGACCCATGGCCTATAACCTACGAAGATGTTAAACCTTACTATGATAAGGTTGACCGCATGATAGGTATTTACGGTACCGTTGAAAATATTGAAAGCGAACCCGATGGCATATTCTTACCTCCGCCAAAACCAAGGTTAAACGAGCTTTTTATTAAACAAGGCGCAACCAAGGCCGGTGTTAAGGTAATTACAGGCCGTGGCTCGGTACTAACCGAGGCTTTACCAAACAATAAAGACCGTGGTGCTTGTTTCTTCTGCGGGCAATGCGGCCGCGCATGTAAAGTATACGGCGATTTCTCGGCATCATCATGTTTGGTTATCCCGGCCATGAAAACCGGCAACTTAAAAGTGATAACCAACGCCATGGTGCGCGAAGTTATTACTGATAAAAATGGATTGGCTACCGGCGTATCATACGTAAATAAAGATGATATGCAGGAGTACCAGGTAAACGCTAAAACGGTAATACTTGGTGCCAGTGCAGGCGAATCTGCCCGGATCCTGTTAAACTCAAAGTCTGCCGCCCACCCGGGTGGTTTGGCCAACAGCAGCGGCGTAGTTGGTAAATACCTGCACGATTCTACCGGATCTGGCGCGGGTGGTTTCCTTCCGCAACTAATGGACCGCAAGCGTTATAACGAAGATGGCGTAGGCAGTGTGCACATTTACTCGCCATGGTGGCTGGATAATAAAAAACTGAACTTCCCACGCGGATACCATATCGAATACGGTGGCGGCATGCACATGCCATCATACGGTTTTGGTGGCGGCATACAAGATATGAACGGCGCTGTACCGGGCCGCGATGGTAAAAAGAAAGATGGCGGAGGCTACGGCGCATCGCTTAAAGATGATTATCGTCGTTTTTATGGCACCCAGGTAGGCATGGCCGGCCGTGGTACTGCCATAGCACGTGCCGATAATTATTGCGAGATAGACCCTAATGGCGTTGTAGATAAATACGGCATCCCGGTATTGCGTTTCCATTACAAGTGGACAAACGACGAGATAAACCAGGCCAAACACATGCAGGAAACCTTTGAGGAGATATTGCATAACATGGGCGCTATTTATGGCAAGATGCAAGGCCCCGAAACCAATTATGGTTTAGAGGCGCCGGGCAAGATCATCCACGAGGTAGGTACCATCCGCATGGGCGATGACCCTAAAAAATCGGCTTTGAACAAATGGTGCCAGGCGCACGATTGTAAAAACCTTTTTGTGGTTGATGCCGCGCCGTTTGTGCAGCAGGGCGATAAAAATGCTACCTGGACCATTTTGGCCCTAAGCATGCGCACAGCCGAATATATATTACAAGAACGTAAAAAACTTAATGTATAACGCATCATGAACAGACGCGACTCCCTTAAAGCAATAGGTTTAGGAACTTTAACAACCGGCTTATTAATAGGCGTTGGTTGTAAACCAGGTGATAAAGCAGCCACAGAAGTCACCCCTGACAAAGCAGTAGCCGTACCCGGCCGCATGCCCGAAGAAGTAGAACGTGAAAATAAATTAAAAGCCGAAAAGTATTTTGATGACCATGAAATGGCTACCATCACCGTACTGGCTGATATTATTATCCCGAAGGATGATAAATCCGGCAGTGCATCTGATGCCAAGGTGCCCGAGTTTATTGAGTTTATTGTGAAGGATATCCCGAGCCATAAACTGCCTATGCGTGGCGGCCTTAAATGGCTGGATATGCAATGCCTTAACCGTTACGGCAATACCTTTATCAAATGCAGCAATTCGCAAAAAACCGAGCTGTTAGATCAGATAGCTTACCCATACAAAGCTAAAGCCGAAATGGCACAGGGCGTTGCCTTTTTTAACCGCATGCGCGATTTAACAGCTTCGGGTTTCTGGAGCAGTGAAATGGGCACTAAGGATATTGGCTATGCAGGTAATGCTCCCAACAAATGGATGGGTGTACCGGCTGATGTTTTGAAACAGTACGGTATGGAAAACGTTAAAATATAAATAAAAAAGGCTGCTTAAATTAAGCAGCCTTTTTTATATGGCCCCAATTTAGACAAATACGCACAAAGTTCTTCACCATCAGCTTCTGCCATCTTGCCAAAAATTTTGGCGAACCTATTAGCCATACACACCAAACTACCAGTCATCTATTGCATTTTTTATAATTTGCATCAGTTTTAATTCATAGTTTGTATATCCAATTTTATTAATGAACAACAATGAGCTGGCCACCAAACCACACTACCCCATATTAGACGGCCTTCGTGGTGTTGCAGCTATTATCGTTGTAACATTTCATTTAACCGAGCCATTAGGAACCGGGCACCTGGATATTCTGGTCAACCATGGCTATCTGGCTGTCGACTTTTTCTATATACTATCGGGCTTTGTCATCGGCTATGCTTATGACGACCGCTGGCACAAAATGACGGTAGGCAGTTTCTTCAAACGCCGTATCGAACGTCTTCAGCCAATGGTGGTTTTGGGGATGACCCTCGGCGCTATCGGCTTCTATTTTACGGATTCTACCATATGGCCGTTCATTCATACCGTCCCAATCTGGAAAATGTTGCTGGTGATGCTGATCGGTTATACTATCCTGCCCGTACCATTATCGCTTGATATACGTGGCTGGCAAGAAATGCACCCCATGAATAGCGTAGGATGGTCATTGTTCTTTGAATACATTGCCAACATACTGTATGCTGTCGGGATCAGGAAATTCTCCAAAACGGCATTAAGTATCTTAGTAGGCATCGCTGCTATCGCACTCGCGCACCTGGCAATCACCAATGGCGACGTTAGCGGGGGCTGGACACTGAATGTGGAGCAGGTACGCGTTGGGTTAACCCGTACCATGTATCCTTTCTTTGCCGGCCTGTTACTTTCCCGCATAGCAAAACCAACCCAAATTAAAAATGCCTTTTTATGGTGCAGTCTTTTATTAGCAATCGTACTTTATATGCCGCGTATTGGCGGCGCTGAGCATCTTTGGATGAACGGCATCTATGAATCTGTTTGCATCATCATCGTTTTCCCGCTTATCGTATACCTTGGCGCCAGCGGCCTGATGCAAACTAAAAGAGAGAACAGGGTATGCAAATTTTTAGGTGATATATCCTATCCGCTTTACCTGGTACATTACCCTCTGGTTTATTTTTACGTTGCCTGGATCAGCAACCATAAAGGCGGGACCATTGCACAGGCCTGGCCTTATGCGCTACTTATTTTAATAGGCGGTATCATTTTGGCCTATGCCGCGTTGAAATGGTATGATGAGCCGGTTCGCAAATGGTTGCGGAAAAAGCTTGCATAGGGTCTCAGACCTTTCAAACATCAAACCTTAATCCCAGGTATCTCATAATAAAAAATGGTTACATGCATCATTTATAAAATTTGAATTAATTTGCGCCTACATTTTACGATACATGTTTTTTATACTTTCTAAGATATTATATGTGCTTATTTTGCCCCTCACCTGGGTGTTTACGTTACTGGCTTATGTTATTTTCGCCAAAAATCATAAAATAAAACAACGGGGATTAGTAAGTGCTTTTATAATATTCTGGTTTTTTGGCAACCAGTTTACAGCCAATGCAATAGCCAATATGTGGGACGTTGCTCCCTATCAGCCATCGGCAAAAACATACAGCACGGTAATAGTTTTGGGTGGTTTTATATCTGAGGATAAAAACGGGAAGGGATATTTTAACGGCGCTGTTGGCCGCTTTAAAACCGCTACAGCATTAATAGCCAATGGCACAGCCAAACATATTCTGTTTAGCGGTGGCAATGCAGACCTTAACCCCGATGGCTTTAGCGAAGCTACTTTTGTTGGTGAACAACTGAGGAAACTAAATATTGCCGATAGCCTTATCCTTCTGGATGGCAAGGCACGCAATACGCTAGAAAACACCGCTAACGCGAAAAAATTATTGCAAAAGGCAAATTTGAAGCCGCCTTATTTATTGGTTACTTCGGCCTACCACATGCGCAGGGCCAGGCATATATTTGAAAAAGCCGGTTTAGATGTAGTAGCCTACCCCTGCGATTACGCACCAAAAGGTGTAATAATGCCAACAAGCTTTGTACCAGGTGAAGAAGCTTTTGGCAAATGGAATTTATACATTAAAGAAATGATTGGTTATATTGTTACCGGCCTAAAATAATACTTATGAAAAAAACATTGCTATTAATTATGCTGCCCGCCTTTATGCTACAGGCCGCTTATGCACAAACCCCAAAGAAAACAACATCGGGCAACCCGATAGCCGAAGGCTGGTATGCCGACCCGGAAGCAACCATATTTGGCAAACAATACTGGGTTTACCCCACCTTTTCTGATAAATATAACAAGCAGGTACATTTTGACGCCTTCTCCTCGCCCGACCTGGTGAACTGGACCAAACACAATAACGTGCTCGATTCATCAAACGTAAAATGGGCCAAACGCGCCATGTGGGCACCGGCAATAGTTGAAAAGGGGGGCAAGTACTATTTCTTTTTTGGCGCTAACGATATACAAAGCGATAAAGAATATGGTGGCATTGGTGTGGCAGTTGCCGATAAACCCGAAGGCCCTTTTAAAGATTATTTAGGCAAACCACTTATTGATAAAATAGTGAACGGCGCGCAACCTATTGACCAGTTCGTGTTTAAGGATACCGATGGCCAGTACTACATTATTTACGGCGGATGGGGCCATTGCAACATAGCGAAGCTAAAAAATGATTTTACCGGCGTTGAACCTGCAGCAGACGGCAAGGTCTTTAAGGAAATGACACCCGAGGGTTATGTAGAAGGCCCCGTTATGTTTATCCGCAAGGGCAAATATTACTTTATGTGGAGCGAAGGCGGATGGACAGGCCCCGATTACCGTGTAGCTTATGCCATTGGCGATAATATAAACGGTCCGTTTAAAAAGATTGGCATAGTATTAAAGCAAGACCCTGCAGTGGCTACAGGCGCAGGCCACCACTCGGTAATAAAAGTGCCGGGTAAGGACGAATGGTATATTATTTACCACCGCCGCCCGCTTACCGAGACCGACGGCAACCACCGGGTAACCTGTATTGAGAAAATGACCTTTGATAAGGATGGCTTGATAAACCCGGTTAAGATCACCAATGAAGGGGTGACTGCGAATAGGATAAGGTAGCAATCCATATTGTCATGGTGAGCCTGTCGAACCATTAACCCGGCGTACAAGTCTTTGACAGGCTCAGACTGACACCATCGGCTTATCTCACCGCAGGAGCTTCTGAAAGAGGCCCTGCGCCATAACTCCCCACCCTGTCATTTCGAACGAGGTACGAGGAGAAATCTTTTACACCATGCGAACTTGCATATCCGGATGCATAGTGTAAAAGATTTCTCTTCGCTCCGTTGCACGACCCTGCCCGGGCTCGTTCGAAATGACATGGTGGTTAGTAACACACGCGGCACGCGTGCGCCAGCGTAGCGTAGTCGGGGTGAGTAAACTAATGAAGCAGTGGTCAACATTGTCATGGTGAGCCTGTCGAACCATTAGCCCGGCGTACAAGTCTTCGACAGGCTCAGACTGACACCATCGGCTTATCTCACCGCAGGAGCTTCTGAAAGAGGCCCTGCGCCATAACTCCCCACCCTGTCATTTCTCCTCACCCCATTTCACAATCCCAGCCCCTGTTCGTTCGAAATGACATGGTGGTTAGGAACACACGTGGCACGCGTGAGCCAGCGAGGAGGTTAATACTGTCATGGTGAGCCTGTCGAACCATTAGCCCGGCGTATAAGTCTTCGACAGGCTCAGACTGACACAATCGGCTTATGCCCTCGCAGGATCTTCTGAAAGAGACCCTGCGCCATAGTTCCCCACCCTGTCATTTTACCTCACCTCACTTCACATTCCAGTCCCTGTTCGTTCGAAATGACAGGGTGGCCAGGCACACACATGGCACCGTGTGCCTGCGAGGGTATCAAATATCTGCAATCTGCACTAACATCTGCCTACAATTTTTACGTACTTTATATAACGTATAAAAAAAGTAAATTACAACAACAGCCACAACCCAATAGGCCCTTGTATCTGTGGTTGCACCGATAAAAACTATCCATAATGCAAAAATCACAGGAGGAATGTAATCAACGGTATATTTCATCTCCAAAATTCCGCTTTTCTCACTTTCTACAATTTCTATTTCTCCATAATGGGTATATAATGCCACTTCATGCCTTGGCATATAGCCGGGATTTCGTGTAAAAGTAAATTTATACCCGGTCTTATTCACTACGCTATAGTCCCATTCATTCAATACGGATTCTATTTGGTCTGTGATTTCTGGCAGACTGTTTTGCAGAAGATTCAATTTCTTGTTGAATTTTTAAACTAATCATCCACTTGCCCATATAAAGGTATTTAACAACAATATTAAAAATTATATTTATAACTCAGCACAGATGAAAAATGGGCGTTTGTCCTCGCAGGGTCTTCTGAAAGAGACCCTGAGCCATATGCCATATGCAAGGCATCGCAGGATCCACAATGTGAGACTCTGCGGCGACAAAGTAGTCCATATTGTCATGGTGAGCCTGTCGAACCATTAGCCCGGCGTATAAGTCTTCGACAGGCTCAGACTGGCATGCTATTTGGAACAAAAAGCCGCTAAAAACAGCGGTTTTTTTAGGAAATAAATATTGGTCTTGTCTCTTGATTCTTGCCTCTTGACTCTCCTACCCCACTATCTTCATATGCTCTGCATCCCAGTGAATAACCTTATTTTGGAAATAGCTATCGTTACATGCCAGGCATGGCGCAGCGGCCCTAAACCCAAATACGGCATCTTCCACAACAGGTTTACCGGTGCGTACCGATTCCATGAAGTTGGCAAAGTGATCGTTTGAGGCGTTGTAATCGTCGGGCGCGCGATAGGTAATATCCGGAATATGTGGCGTTTCCTGATCGGTTGGTGAAAAACGTTTGTTGTAATCGTCCATCAAAGCCTTTTGCTCGGCTTCTGTATAGGTAAATAACGAATCCCAACCGCCTATGCCCGGCGCTACCGACATTTTATTTTTACGGATAGTAAAGCTCTCTCCTTCGCCACCAAGGTCTATTACCCCTTCCGATCCTACTATTTTAGTTGTACCATGATCGCCCTCCCCGCTTATAAAATTAACCCGCAGGGTAACCTGGAAAGCAGGATGTTCTTTTGTATCGCCGTAATGTATTACAGCGCTCATTACATCGGGCACATTACGGCCATCTTTCCAGTAAGTAAGATCGCCTATGGCATAAATGCGCTCCGGCCCCTTTGAACCGGTAATAAAATGAATCCCGCTTAGCAGGTGCACAAATAAGTCGCCCGCTACACCCGTGCCGTACTCGCGGTAATTTCTCCACCTAAAAAACCGGTTCTGGTCAAAGTCATGTTTAACTTTGGCGTTCGACTGAAACCTTGCCCAATCCACATTCTGTATATTGCCATCAGTAGGGATAGTGTATTGCCAGGCACCCAAAGCGCTCTGGCGATTAAACGATGCTTCGATAGAGTTTATCTTACCTATAGCGCCGGCCTCGTACATTTCTTTAGCCTTGCGGTAAGCTATACTGCTCACCCTTTGGCTGCCCACCTGGAAAACCATTTTGGTGTCTTTTTGCGCCTGTATTTCGGCAAGACCCTGGCTTATCAGGTGTACCATTGGTTTTTCGCTATACACTGCTTTGCCTTTGTGCATGGCATCAATAGCTATCTGGCTGTGCCAGTTATCGCTGGTGGCTATAATAACCGCGTCAATATCTTTACGCTCCAATAAATTGCGATAATCGTTAGTAGTATACAAATCTTTGCCATAAACCTCTTTAGAACGATCAAGGCGGCCTTTGTACAGGTCGCAAACACCAACCAGCTCTACACCAGGGACACTTAATGCGGCCTTGGTATCATTAAACCCCATAATCCCCATGCCAATGGTGGCTATCCGTATTTTATCGTTCGGGCTTACGCGTTTCTGCTCACGTAATATCCTTACTTCGTTTTCTTCTTTAGCTGCTAAGCTGGTAAGCGAGGCCGATGTCAGTAAAACTGAGGTACCCAAATGCTTCAAAAATTTCCTACGGTCGGTTGACATGATTCTAATTAGTTAAGCTTTAATAATTGGTTAATTAACTGCAGGCGCAGTTACGGTTTACGAAAGGCAATTTAATAAAAAAACCATAATGAAAATATGTTTCGCAAACTTTTTAATATTATTTAAAAAGTTATAAATTGCATGTTGATACCTCAGTTATAAACCATCAATTATAGTACATGAAAAAATTATGCTTACTGGTATGCTCCTGCCTTATAGGAACGCTCGCTTTTGGCCAGGCAAACTCAACAATTGCCATTATCCCCGAGCCTGTAAAAATCACCCAACACACCGGCAGATTTGTGCTGCCAAAGGTTTTGGTTGTACAATCGGTTTCGCAGGATGCGATGACACCGGTGCTTAATCTTATTAAAAATAAGTTTTCGACCGCTACAGGCAAAATTATTCGTGTAAGAGAGGCGGCGCCTAATGCTACAATTAAACTGGTGCTTAATAAAACACCCGATAATGTAATTGGCAAAGAAGGCTACTACCTGTCTGTTAAAGCAAAAAGCATTACAATAAGGGCCAATGCCGAAGCCGGTTTATATTATGGTGTACAAACCTTACTGCAATTACTGCCCAATCAAATTGAAGGTAAAGAAATTGCTAAGAATGTAACCTGGGCTGTACCCATTGTTGATATAACCGATTACCCGCGTTTTGAATGGAGAGGATTAATGTTTGATGTATCGCGCCATTTCTTCACCAAAAAAGAGGTAATGAGCTATATTGATAACATGGCAAAATATAAGCTTAATCTTTTCCACTGGCATTTAACAGATGATGAAGGCTGGCGTGTAGAGATAAAAAGCTACCCTAAGCTAACTACGGTGGGCGCTTATAATGTAAAACGTGAAGGTGAGTTTGGAAACTTTATCCCGCCAAAACCTGATGAGCCCCGCACTTACGGTGGTTATTATACACAAGACGATATCCGTGAAGTGATCAAATACGCTAAGGACAGGTTTGTAAACATTATGCCCGAAGTTGATGTGCCCGGCCACAGCCTTGCCGCTGTTGTAGCATATCCCGAGTTATCGGCCACCGCCGGTGCAGATAAATACTCGGTACGCTCCGGCGAGAGGATAATGGACTGGTCGAAACCCGGGCACCCGGCCCTGGTAGATAACACCTTAAACCCAGCCGGAGAATTCACCTATACCTTTTTAGACAAGGTGGTTGGCGAGATAGCAGAGCTATTCCCTTTCCCGTATATCCACATGGGCGGCGATGAATGTGCCAAAAACTTTTGGGAGCAAAGCGATGCCGTTAAAGCTTTAATGGCCAAAGAAAACCTGAAAACACAGGAAGAGGTGCAAAGCTATTTTGAAAAACGACTTGAAAAGATAGTTGAATCAAAAGGCAAAAAATTTATGGGTTGGGATGAAATATTGGAAGGTGGCATTGGCCCCAACGCTGCCCTGATGAGCTGGCGCGGGGTTAAAGGTGGTATTGAAGCGGCCAAACTTGGCCACGAAGTAGTAATGAGCCCAACCACCTTTGTTTACCTTGATTATATGCAAAGCGACCGTATAATGGAGCCACGTGTATATGCATCGTTACGCTTAAGCAAAACCTACGAGTTTGACCCGGTACCGGCTGGTGTTGATGCTAAATTGATTAAAGGCGGGCAAGCAAACCTGTGGACCGAACAGGTGTACAACATTCGCCAGGCAGAGTACATGACCTGGCCACGCGGTTTTGCATTGGCAGAGAGTGTATGGTCGCCGCCTGCTAAAAAGAATTTCAACACATTCTTTACCAAGGTGGAGAAACATTTCGACCGTTTTAACCTGGCCGAGACCAAATATGCGCCAAGTGCCTATGATCCTGATTTTAAACCGGGCCGTAATGCCGATAGCACTTTAAATGTCACCCTTACTACTGAGGTGCCAGGGTTAGATATTTACTACAGCTTCGATAATTCGTACCCCGACAATTTCTATCCAAAATATATTGGAGTGCTTAATATCCCAATAGATGCTACGCAGTTGAGGGTTATTACTTATCGTGGCAAGAAACCGGTTGGCCGTATGATTACCATGCCGATTGCCGAGTTAAAAAGTAGATTAAAATAAGTTTGCAGATATTAGTTTACAGCTTGCAAGAAAACCGCACCAGTTTGGTGCGGCTTTCTTTTTATTTGGAAAATATTAAGAGTCTTAGTCTTTCCTCTTCATCCTTGAAAAAGGGAAACCATTACAGCCTTTCTTTGGATTTTGACGGTCGGTTTTGGCCGTATTTTGGGCGATAATATCCGTTTTTGCGTCGTAAATACTCAGGCAAAAACCCCATTTCCAGGGCTCCATATTGCTGAACTGCATATAATCTATCCGGGTATACAAGCCGCCCTCACCGGGGTTTTGATCATCGTTGCGGGCAACTATATACTGGTCTTTAACATTCCATTTTATGATATGGTATTTAGTGCGGGGCTGCTGTATAAACAAAGTATCATTTATGGTATAACGGATGCCGTAATCATCCACAAAATTGCCTTTAAACATAGCAGGAATATCATTGGTATGGTGCGTAGGTTTTTTATCGCCAATACTAATTATCGATAAGAACAGGATAAAGAAAGCCAGTTTTTGCATGTGCTAATTTATTGATTTTTAACCATAGAGAGGGCCGAGGATTTGTATGTCTTTAAACACAGAGGGCACGGAGAAATAATCTCCGTGCCCTCTGTGAAAATCTTTGTGTCCTCTGTGGTAAAATTTACGCTTATTTCACCGCGAAAAGTGTTTCATAATTTTTACGGTAGTAATACGCCAGGAACAGGTTACCAATTAGCAAGGCTACTGCTGTCGGGATCCCTTCAGGGGCTACAAATATGTGTGTTAATAAAATATTTATGACAATTGGAAATATAACAACTGTAGCTAGAGTTACGAAGCGCCCTGTTAAAAATAATATAGAGCATATCAATTCTGTTACTTTTATAAAGGTTAGTAAATAGCCGGATGCCATTATACCCGCCATAAAAGTTTTGTTGGCCTCGCTCATTTCGGGCATTTTACCCATATCAATTTTAAAAAGCACTACAACCGATGCGAACAGGAACATAAGCCCCATCAGTGTACGAACAATGATCATTGCAATTTTCATAATATTTAGTTTTAGGTTTGTGTGTTTAGTTTATTGTTTTTCCAGTATCTGTTTTAAATTATTCAGGCTTATCTCCATATCCTTACCCAGCATTTTATCCATATTCATAAATAGCAGCATAGCATTCATTGGGAAAGCCATTTTACTATCAAAATTCCATTTCACACTGGTAGCATCCTCACTAATTGTTTGTGTGGCTATGTAAGTATCGGCTACGCCGGTAAACGGTTTTATAAACACCACACGGATGTCTATCCTTTCGCCGTCTACAATTTTTTCTATCGTTTGGTGGCCTTTCCCCGCTTGCTTCATATCGCTGTCCCAGGCGGCATTAAAGCCTTCTGTTCCGTCTGTACCGGTATAGGTTATGCGTTTATTGGGGTCGGTCATTACCCATTTACTGTAGTGATCCATATTGCGCAGGTATTTAATATAATCGAATACTTGCTGGCGGGGTGCTTTAATAATAATGCTGCGATTAACATTATAGGCTTTTGGTGCAATTAAAGCTAATACAAGCACTACTACAATTATACCTGCAAAAATCCCCAGGATGGTTGTTACTGTATCATTCATAATTATGCGGTTTTAATGGTATCGTATCGTTTCCAGAAGTAGTACAAGATAAACATTACAACAAGAATTACCAATGGAAACATCAGTAAACCAATACCATCGCCAACAAAAGCCCTTGATGCAGATGCGCCAACAAAGGTGATAAAGAAGCCTGCAAACGCCCACTCTTTAATAGTTTTTAAACTATTTTGGGCTATTGCTATAGCCCCTAACACTTTAAATACGCCTGTTATTACCATTATGTAAATGGGGTACCCCAGGTGCCTCATAACTTCCTGGCCGGTTTTTTCGCGGGCAATACCAGCTCCGCCATCCATCGCCATAAACAAAACAAAGATGACGGTGAGTACCCAGTAAATGATTTTTATTGTTTTTGGTTTCATGATAAGGTTAGGTTTATGTTTATTTCTCCTCGGTAAATATACCCCAGCGTATACCAAATTTATCAATCACGTTGCCCATGGTACCGGCAAAAAAGGTCATAATAGGATGCACCACCTTGCCACCTTCTGCCAGCTTATCAAATTTTTGCTGCACCTCGGCTTTATTCGCACAAGTTAAGGTTAGCGATACCGCACCTATCTGCGCATCTATAGTTGCATCGGGCATATCGGTTGCCAATAATGAAAAATCGCTCCCGGTAAGGTCGGCGTGCAGTATACCCTGCTGCGCTTCGGCAGGGAACATATCCTTCATAGGCGAATCTTTTACCGGCATCAGGCTAAGCTCTCCGCCTAATAAGCCGTGGTAAAAAGTCATTGCTTCAGCGCATTTGTTATCTTTAAAGTTGATGTAAGCATTAATTTTTAACATGATTTCTATCTTTTATGGTTTATAAATGGTTATGTAAGCACTTCGCAGTAGTGTCCGTTCAATTTAAGCAATTCTATTATGCGGTTGGCACAAAAGTCCTTGCCTTCTACCCGTAGTATCTTGTCGCAATCTTCCAGGTCGAAGTTTATTTTACTGGCCGGGAATTGTTCTAATAGCTTTTGAATAAGTATCCTTGACCTATCCATCTCCTGCACATTTGTTTTAAAAACCTCGATCATCATAAAATTAATTATTTGATACAATACAAAGGTGCGTGTCTTTAGTATATTTAAAGGGGTGTAATTACGACAATCTAAGGGGTTGATTGCGACGATGATACCATCTAACTTTGAAACTATGAAACACATATCAATACTTATCCCGCAGGGCGAAACCAGCCTGAGCAACATAGAGGCCACCTATAAGATGTTCTCGATGGTAAACCAAACGCTTGACAGAATGAAGAAAGCGCCGCTGTTTAAGATACAATTGGTTGGTTTAAATAAAGAAACCGCGTTAACTAACGGCCTATTCACCATTAAGCCCGAGTTTACCTTTGATGAGATTACTAAAACCGACCTCATTATTATCCCCGCGGTGCATGGCGATATAAATAAGGTACTAAGCGATAACAGCGATTTTATCCCCTGGATAATAAAACAGTATAAAACGGGCGCTGAAGTGGTATCGCTTTGCATAGGCGCCTTTATACTGGCCTCTACAGGGCTGTTAAAAGGCCGTAGCTGCACTACACATTGGCTAATGGCCGATGAATTTAGAAAGATGTTCCCCGATATAAACTTAATGCCCTATAAGATAATTACAGACGAGGGCGGCATATATACCAGCGGGGGTGCCTACTCATCTCTCAATTTACTTTTATACCTGGTTGAGAAATTTGCCGGCAGAGATATGGCTATCAACTCATCAAAAATATTTGAGATAGATATTGAACGCAACAGCCAATCGCTGTTCATCATCTTCCACGGGCAAAAGGACCATGATGACGATGTAATTAAAAAAGCGCAGGACTTTATTGAGCACAACTACCAGGAAAAAATTACGGTAGATCACCTCGCATCGATGCTTGCCCTAAGCCGCCGGCACTTAGAACGCCGCTTTAAAAAGGCCACATCAAACACCGTGGTAGAATATATGCAGCGCGTACGTATCGAAGCCGCGAAAATGAGCCTGGAAACCATCCGCGAAAACGTGAACGAGGTAATGTACAACGTTGGCTACACCGATACTAAAGCTTTCCGGATGATATTTAAAAAGATAACCGGCCTGTCGCCGGCCGAATACAGGAATAAGTACAGTAAGGATGTAGCGGCTTAGCACCTATTTTCCTCGCCAAGCAGAGGGACAAATACAATAAATTATGCGAAACATTAAACTACTGGTTTTTAATTTAATACTGATTATGACTACTAATGCAACAGAAGCCCAAACTGCGGGCAAATATGCCCATGTTAACGGCATAAAAATGTACTATGAGATCCACGGAACAGGCAGTCCGCTGGTTTTGATACATGGCGGAGGTTCTACCATAAAAACAAATTTTAGCCGAATAATGCCTGTGCTGGCAAAAACCCACCAGGTTATAGCAGTTGAGCTGCAAGCCCACGGCCATACCGGTGACCGCGATGCACCGGAAACTTTTGCACAGGATGCTGATGATGTAGCGGAACTATTAAAGCAATTAAACATACCTAAGGCTGATATATTGGGCTTTAGTAATGGTGGTCAAACCTGTTTGGAACTGGGCATTAGGCACGCGGATAAAGTGCGCAAATTGATAATAGCCTCGGCCTTTTATCAACGTGATGCCGCCCCGGAAGCTTTTTGGAAGGGATTTGAAAAGCCCGATTTTAGCCACATGCCGCAGATTTATAAAGATGAATATTTAAAGATAGGTACACAGGAAGGCCTGATGAATATGTTTAATAAGGATGTGCAGCGGATGTACACATTTAAAGGTTGGACGGACGAAGATCTGCAAAAGATACAGGCACCCTCGCTTGTTGTGATAGGCGACCAGGACTTGCCAACACCAGAGCATGCTGCCAAAATGAGCCGCACCTTACCGCATGGCCGTTTAGCTATATTGCCCGGCACGCATGGCAGCTATATAGGCGAAGCTTTTTTGCCCAAACCAGAGAGTAAAATACCAGACCTGTTTGTGGCGATGGTGAATGAGTTTTTGGCGGATGAGCTATAATTTGGCGAGACACCGAACCCCGGGGCGGGCATTACTCCTTCTCCGGGTCTTCCGGGTCCACCATCGATGAATCTATCTCATCTTTTTCAAAAGCCTTTTCATCTTTACGGTTACGCCATACTAACCATATCACCAATGCCAATAGCACTACTGCTATTATACCGAGTGTGAAATAATTGATTTGCATACAGTTACACTCACAAGTAATGTGCCTAAAATCAAACATTGTTGTCTAATTATAAGCCTTTTATAATAAGTATAGTATATGGAGCATTAGGTTGGCAGGAACATGTCCCTGGCTCATACAGGTGCCTTAGCTATTAATACTGTTCACCTCCAGCAGCACTTATCCTCTCATTATTAAGTATTTATATTTAGCTTTGAGTAGCTATTGTTCACTAAATACATGGTTATGAAAAGAAATAAGTTTCTTGGGGCATTGTTAGCTACCGCAGTAGTTCCGCTGGTTGGAAAATCATTTAATTACAAAAATATTGTTAGGACAGGGAAAGGCTTTAAGACTGCGGCCGGCGAGGGCAGGCTACACGGCCATATTAAACTAAAAGGTGTCAATCAAAATGTTCTTGATGTGAAAGTATCTGGTAGCGATACTAACGGACAATTTGCCATATTTGAACAAACCAGCCTATCTCAAGGTAAAGGGACACCCTTACATATCCATCACTCGCAAGATGAAGTTTTTTATGTTTTAGAAGGCGAATATCAGTTTAAGGTAGGAGATGACAGTTACCATCTTAAAGCCGGTGATAGTATATTTTTACCCATGAAAGTAGCACATGCATGGACTCAGGTTTCTGAAAAAGGAAAAATGACTGTGACTTTGCAACCAGCCGGCAAATTAGAGAGCTTTTTTGTAACAATAGCAGCCCTTGATCATGAGCCGTCACAAGAAGAGTTAGCTAAGATATTTTCTGATAACGAGATGCAAGTTGTAGGCCCACCATTAAAGCTTCAATAATAAAAGCGGTTGCATCACTAAAGAGAATGCTCCAATCATAGATCATTTTCTTTTTTAAAACATTTAATCCCTGCTGACATACTGCTGTCATTTGCCTATAGTTTCTTTGTATCATAAACTTAAAACTATAAGCCATGACAAACACAACAGCAACAACTAACACCCCGGTAATAACATCTGATGCTTTTTTGAAAAACTGGCAGGCGCATCGCGCGTTAAGCCGCAGGGTGCTGGCTGCCTTCCCCGAGAAAGAGCTTTTTGAATTTACCATAGGCGGCATGCGCGCCTATAACCACCTTGCCGGCGAAATGCTTGGCCTGGCAAGTGCCGGCATGAACGGCGTTGTAACCGGCAAATGGGAGACCACCCCTGCGCTCGATCATTTTAATGACAGCATACACCTTACCACCAAAGCCGAAATATTAGAAGCATGGGATGAAGTAACCGAACAAATAGATGTATTATGGCCGCAAATACCTGCCGAACGTTTTTCTGAAACAGAAGCCGCTTTTGGCCAATACCCAAACACTATTATAAATACGCTACAGTATCTTTTTGATAACGAGATCCACCACCGCGGCCAGGGTTATGTTTATCTGCGCGCACTGGGTATAGAGCCGCCCGCGTTTTGGGACAGGTTTTAATTCCGCCCGGCGGAAGGGTTAGATGACAGCGGTATAAGTGCTTGCAGGATACCGAATAAGCCAAATCAGCATCCGATAAAATGTATCAGTTGCTGATTTGGTGTCATACTTGCGACACCAATAAAATCAGATGTCTGATTATTAAGAATTTACGAGTGTCCACGGCGTTCACGTGTGGTGAACGTGAACACTTCCCCCAACCTTGTAATGACCGGCTGGCTATGGTTTATTTGCTAAAACCGCCACACCAACACCCTGCTGGTTTTTTGCCCTTGCGACATGGTGATGGTTTTTACATCGGCCGCCTTGTAATAATCAAGCGATTTATAGCAGCCATCTAATGTGGTTTTCTTTGATATCAACGAAGAAAACCACTTGCACGATCTTGCAAACTGCTTACTCTCGGTTATCATTTTATTAAGGAAACGTGGTTCACCTCCTTCGTACCAAAGCTCGTTATTACGGCCGCCAAAGTTTAGGTCGGTACCTTTGTCCTGCCCCAGGTTTTTCCACTTGCGGCTCGATTTTTCTTTAACTTCTTTTGATGATGAGTGAAACGGTGGGTTGCACATGGTCATATCAAATTTTTCGCCTGGCTTTATAATACCGTCGAAAATGTTTGCATAAGTTGTTTGCTTACGAATCTCTATTGCACCGCCTAATCCGTTATCCTCAATTATCTTTTTCGCCGAAGCAGCGGCTATGTAATCTGCCTCGCTTCCTACAAAATCCCAGCCGTATGTTTTGTGGCCTATAAGTGGGTAGATACAGTTTGCCCCAACACCAATATCAAGCACTTTAATTGTTTTACCTGTTGGCACTACGCCGTTATTGCCTTCGGCCAGTACATCGGCAATGTAATGGATATAATCAGCCCGGCCGGGGATAGGTGGGCACAAAAAGCCCTCTGGGATATCCCAGGTATTCACACCATAATGCTGTTTTAGCAAAGCCTGGTTAAGCGTTCTCACCGCATCAGGGTCGGTAAAATCAATAGACAGATCATCGTGTTCGTTCTGCGAAACAAATTCGCGCAGCCCGGGCAAGGCTTTTACCAGCGCTGCAAAATCGTACCGGTTACGGTGCGCGTTACGCGGGTGCAGGTTTAGTTTTTCGTCGGGTTGGGATGTTGATTGATCTGCCATAATATTTTGCAAAGGTAGAAAGTATATTTGCAATCATAATAAGCTATGCTACAACCAAAGATAGAAACCATACGAGCAAAAAAGTTAATGGGCAAAAAAATACAAATGAGTTTGGCCGATAACAAGACCCGCGCGCTATTTCAAAGCTTTATGCCTAGCCGCCATCAAATAAAAAACAAAGTGAATGCCGATGTAATTTGCATGCAGGTTTATAACACATCGCTTAATTTTAAAGATTTCACTCTAAACACAGTCCATCAAAAATGGGCTGCCGTTGAGGTTACTGATTTTAACTTAGTACCGGATGATATGGAAATCTTTACATTACAAGGTGGCATGTATGCCGTATTCTTATACAAAGGCACCCCGGCTGCTTTTGGGCCAACATTTAACTACATTTTTAATACCTGGCTACCCGCATCTGCTTACGAAGTAGATAACCGCCCGCATTTTGAAATATTGGGTGAGAAGTATAAAAATGATGACCCGGAATCTGAAGAAGAAATTTGGGTGCCCATCAGGCTAAAACAACCACTCTAAAAGCTATTGTAACCCTTTTTGCCCCAAATGCCGGTTACCTGCTAAAATCATCCAACTTCTAATTATTCCAGTTTACTTGCCGGCTCATTGCTATGTAAAAAAGAAAGCCTTCGGCATAATGCCGAAGGCTTTCTTTTTTATCGTTTTACTATCTCTATTCTACCTTCTTTACCACAAAATCTTCAAACACAACCGGGAAGTTTAATTTGCCCGGTGCAGCAGCCACTATACCTATTTCGGCCTTTACATTTGGCGGGAAATAAGCCAGCCGCAGCATTTTAAAATCTTTGTTGTCGAAAGAATAGCGGATCTCTACATAATCACCTTTACGCAGCAATTTAAGCCAGATAGATCTGGGGCTATCCGTGCGCGGCACTACCGACCAATCCGACACTTCGCGTGTTACTACAGCGCTTACATTTTGCACGCCATCTACATATTCAATCCCGGTTTTTATCCAGTTCTTGTTATCTATCCGCACCATTAAACCGGCCTGGTGAAAAAGTTCCTGGTAGTTCCCGGTTATTTTTACCGATGCCTCAAAGTTCCCCTCCGCTTCCTCGAAATAAAACGGCCCCGAATCACGAATAAAACCATAATGGGTTATGCGCCAATAATCTGTACCCGGGTCAACCGTCATGGTCAGTTTTTGGGCGTTGCCTTCCCATTTCTTTGGTTCGTTAAGCCATTTCATTGCTTTGTTATTTTGTGCCGATACCGCGCAGGTTATTAATATAAAAGACAGGGCTATAAAATATTTTTTCATAGAGGTGCGATGTTGAGTGGCAATACTACAGAAAATTAGGGAAATGGTTTTTTCTAAAAACTTATTCCTTTATCCATTTACTTTTAAAGCCCAGGCGTTTTAAGCCGTTGCGGATATCCGGGTTGTTCATCAATAGTTTCCATATAAGCCCGCTGCGATAGTTCTCTATCATCACTACAATAGGCCCCTGATCTATTGCCAAATGTGTTTTGGCATACCAGTTATGCGATTCGCTAAAGCCATCGGCAAAACCATACGGCCCCCAGATTTTATCGCCCAGGTCATAATAAAAATGTTTAAGGGCCTGCATAGAATACTTCGGGGTATAAGGAAATGACGAGAGCGCCGCTGTAGGCTGTATCACACCATAATCAACTTCGGGGCAATGGGCAACATAACCTTTATAGCTGTCACCGGCTGTTAATCCCCAGCAATTCTCACCGTAACCTTTATACTTTTTAGGGTTCTCGATGCAATAGGCACGGTTTATCAAGGTGTGATTTTTTGTTTGTACGGCGTAATCAATCCCATGATCATCTGTTAGTCCGTTAGGGTCGATACCCATATAGGTATATTGTTCAAAAAACAGTGGCCCGCCCTTGTCAAAATTCCCCAAAGGCAACTCGTGACCGTAATAGGTTTTACCATTTTTCCAGCTATCAGATTTAACCCAGCTATTTTCGTAAAGCTCTTTTGATATGGGGTGCCTTGGTGATGATGCCGAAACAATATAAGTGATTAAAGCTTCGTCGTACCCGCCAACCGGAAAGTTCATATCAAAATCGTTGCTTGGGCTCCAGTGCCAGTACAAGTGCTTGTTATCTTCTTTACTGTGCCAGTTCCAGTTAGCTGCATCCCACATTTGCTGTACTCGTTTCTGAAAATATTTTTCGGCTTTTGTATTTCCGTTAAAATACTCTTTGGCGCCCAAAAGGCCCATCATCAGGTACGATGTTTCTACAATATCGGCGCCATCATCTAACCTGTCAAAAGCAATAGTTTTACCTGTGGCGCCATTCATAAAATGCGGATAGATGCCATGGTAGCAGTCGGCCTTTATTAAGAAATCTACAATTTGTATGAGGCGTTTTAAAGCGGTATCCCTGCCTATCCAACCGCGGTTTGTTGCAACAACTGTTGCCAGGATGCCCATACCCGTTCCACCTATCGCACAGGCTTCGGGGCCAAAGGTGCCTTTGCTTAGGTTCGGCTCATCGTATGCTTCGTTTATATAATCCCAATAATACTCGCCCTTAACGGTGTTGTCCCTTTCGCGTGCAAGGCCGCTAACCGGGTGGGCAAAATGCCAGAAATATCTGAATGTTTGGCGCTGCACAATATCAAGCAGGGCCGAATCGCTGATGTTTTTGATAATGCCAACCGGGGCAATTGAAGCAAGCTCGGCAGGTTTAGCTTGTGACCTTTTTCTGGTTTGAGAAAAGGCACATAAACCTAACAATAAACCAACAATGGTGAGAGTAACCTTTCTTTTCATAATTAGTGGTGATGCTTTAAGGTTGACCCAATATAGCGCTTTATACGTTAGGTTAACCTTTAAGTGGCTTTACTATATTTTTTCACAAGCATTGCCAAGCCACCACCAAAAAGGCCGCATAGGCTGGCAAGTATGGTAACAAATATTGCGGTGCTTATCCAAACCGGGATAGTTGGATTATTTTTAAGATTCCCTGTATTGGCTTTTAAAAGCATTGAAATTTTCCAGCCGATGGTAGAGTCAAAAAGCCCTATGCCCGCAGAAATTAATAAGCCGGTGGTTAATCTTTTTCTTTGAGTGCCTGCAAAACCAAAGGCAATATAAATAATAAATGAAACCGGGGCTAAAATAGCAGCATTAAAGTTAAATTGCCGGGAAGCAATTGCTCCCAAGATATCACACAAACAAATTGCTATTAAGCCCCATAAAAGTATTTTGTATTCCTGTTTCATAGTTATTGCTGATATGCCTTGTTTTTATTCCTCATTAAACTTTTGTATATTTATCTTTCCCTTCTAAGTTTATCGCGGTGCATAGCCCCCCAGCTTGACAGGGAGGTTAAAACTCCATCCAAAGTATCGGCATACTCGGTTATCTGGTATTCTACAACTACAGGTGTCCCCGTATGCACTACACGGGTTACAAAACCATTCAATTCCAGCTCTTTTAGTTCGCTGGATAACACCCGGGCTGATATGCCATCTATCGAACGCTGTATCTCGTTAAAGCGCTTGCTACCATCCAATAAAGCAACTATTACCCGCAGTTTCCACTTACCGCCAATAACATAAAGGGCATCGCCTATTGAGGTAAGTCGGTTAGTACATTCCTGAGAAGCATGTTTGATCGATTTGCTCATAACTAATTGAATTTCAAAAAACTAACAAAAAGGTTACCACTAACCTTTTGTATACTACTAATATTTTATAACCAAATGTACATAGATTTGGCCATATAAAATATTTAAAACGATGAAAAAGATCCTTCATATTATTTCGAGCCCCAGGGGAGATGCTTCCCTGAGCATAAAATTAGGGAACGCTGTTGTTGAAAAAATACAGGCTGCTTATCCGGGCAGCACCGTAAAAGAAACCAATTTGGTAAATCAACAATTTCCACACCTGGAGGAAGCCCACATTGCTTCCTTTTACACTCCTGCAGAAAACAGGACGCCGGCAAATTTAGTGGCTATTAAACACTCTGAAGATGCTATATCAGAAATACAGGATGCCGATATTATTGTAATTGGTGTGCCTATTTACAACTTTAACATTCACTCTACTCTAAAAGCATGGATAGACCATATTGTTAGGCGGGGCGTTACTTTTAAGTACGACGAAAATGGCCCGCAGGGCTTACTACCGGGTAAAAAGGTTTACCTGGCATTAGCATCAGGTGGTATTTTTTCTGAAGGCCCAATGGCTGGTTTCGATTTTGCAGTACCTTACCTAAAACACATGTTGGGCTTTATTGGCTTAACAGATATTACGGTTTTCAGGGTTGAGGGCACATCTATACCGGGTATACAGGATACCGCTTTAGAAAAAGGCCTTAGCAGCATTCAGTTAAACTAAAATAGGTTTAAACGAAAGGGGAAAGATGCGATCACATCTTTCCCCTTCTTATTTTGTTATTTCCGCTCTAACATATATCGCCATACTATAGCGCATAGTATACTGCCTAAAATTGGGGCAACAATAAACAACCATAACTGGCTTATAGCTGCACCACCAACCAGCAGGCCCGGGCCTATACTGCGCGCAGGGTTTACAGATACGCCCGTAACCGGGATCCCTACAATATGAATCAGCACCAGGCTTAAGCCTATAGAGATGCCCGCGAACCCCCCATGTATATTTTTTGTAGATGTTGAACCGAAAATAACGAACAGGAATATAAAGGTAAAAACAGTTTCGGCAATAAAACCTGCCTGTAAGTTGTAATGTGCGGGGGAGGAAGCAGCATAGCCGTTTTGCCCTAAACCATTAACAGCAATATCATACCCATCTTTGCCCGATGCAATTAACAATAAGATACCTGCCCCCGCAAGCGCGCCTAATAATTGCGCTATAATATAAATTACGGCCTCGCTTGCTTTCATACGGCCGGCCACAACCATGCCTATAGAAATAGCAGGATTAATATGGCAGCCCGAAATATGCCCGATAGCATAAGCCATTGCCACTACAGATAGGCCAAAGGCGAAAGCAATGCCCAATAAGCCCACCCCGGTTGTACCATTTGCACCGGCAATTACTGCACTGCCGCAGCCCATTAAAACAAGAACAAGCGTGCCAAAAAACTCGGCAGCAAATTTGGAGGATGTGTTTGTTTCCATTTTAGGTTTTACTTAATAAGTGAAAAGTGTAGTTTGAGAATTGTTATACCTGTTATTAATACGGGGCACTATGTAAATATAAAGATCAGGCTTATACGTAGGTTATACTTGTTATCCACAAATAGCAAATTAAAGTTAATATTATAAACCCAGAATTATTATATTGCATTAGACATTTGTAATACAGTATGTTATGAAAAAGACGCTGCTGATAGTTATAGTATTCGGGCTGCTTTTTGGTTCGTGCAAAAAGAGCAACCACACTCCCCCTCCTACAAAAGTTACGATTGTTGGTAAATGGCAGTACAAAAAATCGCGCAGCCTTTTTATGGATTCGCAAGGCACAATATTATCTGAAGATGTAATTATGGATTATACCGACAATGATTTCGTGAAATACAATGCAGATGGCACAGGGCAATCAATGTTGAAGGGTAGCGAGGTTAATTTTACCTATAGTTTGAGCGACAGCACCCTTACGCAATATACATTACCCCGGTCGACAGGTGATAAGCCATTAATATTTACCGTGTTTGCATTAACTGTCACCACGTTTACACGGCATAGTGAAACGTTTGGCCCCGGAGAATTTAGGACAATCCGCGACGAAGACTTTGCTAAATTTTGACCGTTGCTTTTTGATCGTGTTGATTTCGCTGCTTTTTGGTTGAGGGAGTTTAAGTATAGAGCTATCAGGAACCAGAGTTATAAAGTCAACGCTTTTTTTGCTTACGGTACAGAGAGCTATCTCCATTTTCTTCTCAAATTTAACGTGAGTTTTATGGGCGATTGGTGAACATGAGCTTCCTGGTTGACTCACCTAAACGGTGAAGCCTCCTATAATAAGCCTCTCTTATACTGTAACGTTTGCAATAATCAAACGTCATTTAAACCATGAAAAAAAACGCCATCCTTACAATAACGATCATCATTTTTTTGGTAATCGCAGCCAAAGCACAGCAAAAAAAGTATGTTCCAAAAATAGAGCTCTGCAATTGTAGGTTTATGATGGATAGCACCTTTGTAAAAATGGCACCGGCTAATTTGAAGTCGGCTTTCTCTGCACCCTTTGATGGTATTGATAGTAGTTTTAAAACAAAATGCGGGTATCTGATCGTGCCCGAAAATCGTTACAAAGGCAATTCAAGGATGATTAAGTTGCCCTTTATAGTAGTCGAGAGCATAAACCCCAATAAAAAGAAGGATCCGATTTTATATACCGCTGGAGGTCCCGGCAATAGCTCGTTAGGTTGGACAATTGGGGCAGCTAAAAACGATTTCATTAAAGAACGCGATTGCATTGCAATTGAGCAAAGAGGAACCAGATATGCTTTGCCGCATTTAAGAACGTTTGAACTGGATGCCGCTATAAAAGAATCTTACCGGAAAAACCTGAATAAGGATAGCATGGTACTGGAAGGGGTAAAACGGTATAAAAAAAGTCTGGAAAGCCGGGGCATTGACCTGGCAGGATATAATACCGATGCAACCGTTTCTGATATTTACGATTTATTGACCACCCTGAAGGTAGATTCCATCAATCTTTTTGGCGGATCTTATAGCGGCGGACTGATGACTGCGGTGCTGCAGAAGCATCCATCTATGGTCAGATCACTTGTGCTCGACTCTCCGTTACCCATCTTTACGCCAATAGATGAAGATGAACCCGCCAATTTTAATGAGGCCTTAGGTATGTTATTCAAGCATGTAGAACAAGATTCTACAAATAAATTGCTGTATAGCAACCTGCAGCAAAAATTTCTGCAATATTTTAATGGCATTACCGGCAAAACGTTTTATTTACCATACCTAGAAAACGGGACTAAAGATTCTATTCGTATTGCTTACACTAAAAACGAATTGCTGGCCGAAATTATGAATGCAATGTCTGCCGATACTAAAAGAAAAGATGTAGCATATATTATCACGGAAATGATAAACGGCAGGCATAGCCCTTATGTAAAAGATTTTTTAGACAATCTTTTCCGCAAAAATCAGGCTCCGGATGGCATGAGGATCTCTGTTTACTGTGCCGACGAGAGCGCCTATCATAGTGAAGCGGTAATTCAACAACTATATAAAAGCTATCCATATCTTAACGGATACCATATAAATGATGTTTACAAAAGCATGTGCGATTGCTGGAAAGTACCGCCGGTTAACACTGTAACCAAACAACCTTATTATTCTACAAAACCTGTATTGATGGGAGATGGTGAGATGGACCCTAATTGCAGGCCATTATATATGCGGATGATCAACCATTATATGCCAAATGGCCAAAGCTTTTTATTCATGAACCGGGGCCATGGAATTGGCGGCAAAGATTGGAATGGCATGGTTCAGCAATTTTTGGATAATCCATATAAAAGGGTAATATCACCCAAACCGGATATTATTGCTTATTAAAACTTATCGGGACACAATCGCAACCATCTGTCAACTCTTAACCATACTTAAAGAAAAAACTTCCAGGGAAACTATCCTAAAATTTGGAGCATATAAAAAATGCTGTTGTTGCATTAAGCAACATAGTAGTATAAATCAGACTGCGCCCTAAGTTCTCAAACGAATGCCCCAACCCCATCCTTCCTTAATCAACTCTAAACTAACCTATTAAAGATATAAATATTTGGTATTGTTAATAATAGTATTTAAATTGTTTTAACTTAACCATCTGACAATGACTTGCTTTGCCCTCCTGCAGATATCTACGGTCATTATTTCTAAAAAGACGGCGATGCTATGCGCCGGGATCCTTAATATCACCAACTTCAGGCAAAGGCTATTTATCGCCCCGATATATGATAACATATGCCAACAGGCAATACCCCATTAACCAATAAACCACACTATCATGCATCCTACCCCTCAACCCATTCCTTATCGCTGCCGTTTGGTGGTGATTTTGCTGACGGTTACTTTATCCTTCAGCAGTTGTGTTACTTACCGCGTTCAAACCAAAAAACAGGAAGGCTCCGAATACGAGCAGCGAAGAGTAAGCTCGCTTTTTTGGGGCATACTTCAAAGCCCGAAAGTGGTGACTACCCCGGTTTGTGATTCGTTGGGATCGCAAGGAATGTCTGAGGTTTATATGAGGCGAAATTTTGGAGACTATCTGCTTAGTACCGTTACACTGGGTATTTATAACCCCAGCACCCTAAAATGGAAATGTGGTAAGCCCTGCCCTAAAACCGGAACCCTATAACCCCAATGTTATGAAGATCATTAAAACAGAAAATACTGCCTGGACTAACCGGCACGATACCTTCACAGAAACCATGAAAGACCTTTATGAATTGGGCAATGAGGATGATTTGGACGCCCTTGACAGCTATAACGATGCTACTAAAGGCTTTTTAAATATGATTGCCGAAGCTATAGCCACGCAAACGTGTTTGCGCCCCCTGGGTACCGGCTGGTCATGGGCCAGGATAGCGACGGTTGCAAACGGAATAATGCTGGATACAAAGCCGCTAAACACCCGTTTTAATATTACAGCTGAAAGTGTGGCCGCTGGTTACTCCGGCGATCCGGAGCATCTGTTATTTGTCCAAAGCGGCATGAGTATCCAGGAACTAGGTGATTTTCTGCGGGCAAAAAAACAATCGCTAAAAACTTCGGGGGCAAGTAACGGGCAAACCATAGCGGGGGCTTTAAGCACCGGTACGCATGGCGCAGCTTTTGATTTTGGCGCCGTACCAGAATTTGTGGTAGGCCTTCATATTGTGGTGGGGGCTAACCGGCATGTTTACCTGGAGCGGGCCTCGGCACCTGTAGTTTCTGACACGTTCGTTCAAAACATACAGGCCGAGCATATACTGGATGACGACCTGTTTAATGCGGCACTGGTTAGCTTCGGGAGCTTTGGCATTATACATGGGGTGATGATAGAAACGGATGACCTTTTCCTGCTGGAAACTTATATGCAGCGCTTGCCTTATGATGATTCAGACCAGGGTAAGATGTTAAAGGGAATAATGCAAACGCTGGATTTTAGTACTGCCAACCTGCCCTGTGGCAACGAGCGCCCTTTTCATTTCGGGGTGCTGATCAACCCTTATGACATGGATAAGGGCGCTTATGTAACAACCATGTACAAACGCCCCTTTACAACCGATTATAGCCCGGCGGTGGCTAACGAGGCCGGTATTGGGCCGGGCGATGATGCGCCCTCCTTTATTGGTTTACTCACAGATTCAATTCCGGCACTGGTGCCTACTATGGTTAATAAAATACTGGGGGCAAGCTTAACGCTCAGCGACCTGGATGCCCAGGGCCAATTGGTGAAAAGGTTGGGTACAGTAGGTGAAATTTTCAACAATACCACTCTGCGCGGCAAATTGCTTAGCGCGGCAGTGGGCTTCCCGATAGAAAAGGTGAACGAGGTTATTGATCTGATGCTGAAAGCGAATGACGACCTTGGCCCTTTTGCCGGGCTTTTCTCGTTCCGCTTTGTTAAGCAATCAGGTGCCACCCTGGGTTTCACAAAATTTAAACACACCTGCGTGATGGAGCTGGACGCAGCCCATTCAGACAAAGTGCATAAGTATTATTCGCAGATCTGGAAAATTCTGGAAGATAACAACATCCCTTTTACCTTTCATTGGGGCAAGGTTAACGAGCTTTCTCCAACAAGGATCAATAACATGTACGGCGACGCTGCCACATCATGGAAAGCCGCGCGAAACAAATTATTGGATGCGAATACTATTAAAGTATTTACCAATCCTATCTTACAAGAATGGGGATTAGATTAAAAAAACAAGATATAATGTATGGAACAGTAAAAAGCCTTTAGATTAAATCTAAAGGCTTTCCTGCATCAGTTTCACCAACGGCAATGTTAGCGCAGTTTTATTTGTATGCTATTGCCGCGCTTGATGGCCCTGCTAACGGGAGAAGCGAGGTTGATTTAAATCCTACAATATTTGCCCACCTGTTAAAGTCGGCAAATGTGTAATCAAATCCTGTTCCTGTTTCAATAAGCATATTCAAGCTCATCATCATACCAAAAACGTTTTGCTTTCTTTCATCATCTATTATGCCCTCAATAGCAACAAATGCCCCGCCACTGGGAATTGCGGCATAAGCCTTTCTCATTAATGATATCTTATTTTCTTCGTCCCAATCATGCAGAATATTGCCCATTACAACAACATCTGCATTGGGTATTGGCATAGTGAAGAAATCGCCGCTTGCGGTTTTTACACGATCTGATAACCCGAATTGCTGTATCGTAGCGTTTGCAATAGGCTCAATTGGCGGCAGGTCAAAACTTGTACAATGTATATGGGGATTATGCTTTGCAACCATTATTGAAAGCAACCCGGCCGAACCACCTACATCAATCAGCGTTTTATATTTTGTAAAATCAAATTTTTGAGCAAAGGTCATAAAATTACCCATTTGAATCCCGCTCATTGCATTGGTAAATTCTTTTAATTTTACAGGGTCCTTGTATATCAGGCCGAAAAAATCCTCGCTCCTTTTTGTTTCATTTTGCGGATGCCCGGTAAGCAGCCCCTCGCCCAGGTTCCCCCAAAATGCATATAAACGATTGTTCATCATTTCAAGGATCCCTCCAATATACGATGGCTTGTTTTTATCTAAGAATGTATCTGTATCCACGGTATTTGAATAAACAGCTGTTTCCAAAATACCTTCACGTTTTAAAAAACCAAATACGGCTAAAGCATCTAAAAAGTCATAAACATTCCTGTCTGTGCATTTGAGCCCTAAAATGTCTTTGACCTCTTTGGTATTCATCGTTTTCTTTTCGGCAAGTTTGGTGAACAATTGAAAACTCACTGCAGTTAAAAGAATTTTTGAGGCCCAAAAGCCTGTGCCAATTTTCATAATGTTTTCAGGCGATGGCTGGTTAGTTTGCTGTTCCATTTTTGCTATTAATTATCGGTTTAATAAATGGTGCCCCTTTCATAAAATCCTACCGGAGGCTGGCCAAATTAGGTTATCTAAAATACTGATATTTAATTTGATATAAAAATAAAGGAGTTTTGATAAATGGCTGAATATGTGCAACAGGCCTGAGAATTGAGTAGTAGCTACGATTTGAAGAAAAAACTGCGGTATTTGATTCAGATACTATTCTTAAAAACAAAAGCAAAGCACATTTTATGCTTCTTACTCTTCACCTTAATGCGGCCTTTAGACTATGAAGCTCGAATTCTTTTTTATGGCTGATTTGCATTGTGTGGAGGCTTTAAGATATCTTTAATTGCACTAATTGATGCTTGATCAAATAATGCATTGATTCTTTTACAACTATGTCTGTATTCGTGGGATTAAATCCTAATTCTTTTCTCGACTTTGTTAAATCAAAGTCCTGCTGCAATCCTGAAAACATAGCAATGTCTTTAGTGCTCAATAATGGCGCTTTATTATTTATTTTACTCCCTAATTCCATTAACCAGGCTATAACAAATAAAATAAATTTTGGTACTGCTACTGGTAATTTGATTTTTAATTCCGGAAAAAGCTGTTGTGCAATTTTAGTAGTCTCTTTAATAGACGTACATTTTTCATTTGCCAGGATATATCTTTCTCCGTTGATCCCTTTAGTTGCCGCTAAATAACAACCTTCAGCAACATCTTTTACATCTACCCAGTTAAGTGCTATATTAGTTTCTACCGGAATTTCTTTTTGCAGAATTAACTTGAGAATATTGTACGATACATTTAGTGGTGCAAAAGCTTCACCTCCTATCATAGCCGCCGGCAATACAGCTATCAACTCTATATCAAGTTCTTTTGCAAGTTTAAAGGCCAGTTGTTCGCCGTCATTTTTTGAGTTATAATATACATCCCTGCGATCTTGGTTATAACCGTAAAATTCCTTAGACGGGATGGTGGAATAATTTAACGCGGCTATTGAACTCACGTATACAATTCTTTTAACTCCGGCCTCGGCGGCGGCTTCTATCATGTTCCTGGTGCCCAGGATATTTACATCATAAATTTCTTTTTGGGGATCCCTGGCCCAAAGTTTAAACGCAGCGCCTACTGCATAAAAGGTCTCTACACCTTGCAGTGCCCTTACTAATGATTGCTTATCAGTAATATCTGATTGAACCACTTCACAATCCAAACCTTCAAAAGGTTTTTTATTACTAATGTTCCTTACTGATGCACGTACCCGGATGCCTTTACTAATAAGTAGCCGTACTAAATTGTTGCCAAGGTGCCCATTTGCACCGTTAACCAATGATAATTGTTGATTTTCCATTTATTGTTAATAATTAATGGTTCAAATCTGCCAACTATAAAAGTTAATCCACTTGACAAATGTTAGGAAAGCATCCGTTTGCGTATACGGCTCAAACTTTCAGGTTTCATGCCCAAAAAGGATGCGATGTATTGCACAGGTACATGATGGATAATAGCCGGGTAATTTTCAATAAGCTTTTTATATCGCTGCTCTGCTGTTAATGTAGCAAGCTCTTTTGAACGGTTCTCGTTGTAAGCTATAGAAAGTTGAAACACTTCAATGCTGAAATCTTTAAATGCTGCGCTTTTGCTGGTTAGTTGGTCTAAATTAGATTTTGTGATTCTAAGTAGTTCACATTCCGTAATGCACTCTACATTTTCATCAGCTTTTGTTTCATTGATAAAATGAACATAAGAAGTTAAAAAGCCCGGGGGGCAATTAATATGAGTGGTTACTTCGTCACCACTTTCATTGTAATGAAAAATGCGCATAAAGCCTTTTACAACAAAATACAAGTATTGGGGTATGTATCCGGCTTGTTCAACAATTCTGTTTTTAGGTAACAATACCGGCTCAAAATATGCTTTGCACAAATCACTATCGGCTTCTGTTAGCAATCCCTTCTGAGATATTATATTTAGCAAGTGCTTGTGCATGCCACGAAATTATCAATAAACAATAGGAATAAAAAAGCCCTTAGATTTCCGTCTAAGAGCTTTAAAGTAATCTCTCCCATCCTAACTGCCTGCCTGAGTTCTCTTTTAACGAGCATTGCCGTTACTAATTAATTGATTTTGTGATTATGAGTGTCAACAGGGCCGAGTACTTTAATAGCGCTCTCAGAAATCTTAGCGCATGGGTTAGTTGATTTTCAACGGTGCGTTTTGATATTCCCAACTGTTGCGCTATTTCATCATTGGTTAAATTATTCATCCTGCTTAATATGAATATTTCCCGGCAACGTTTAGGTAAATGATGTAACGATGTTTCAACAGACTGTTCCAACTCCAGGTATGCCATATTCGCATCGGCGTGGTTAATAGAGGGTGATTGTATTTTAATGCTATCATAATTTTCAACGTAGAGAATCGCTGATGTCTTTTTTGATCTCAGGTGCTTATAAACATGGAACCTGGCTGCTGAGGTTAAATAATTTTTAAAACAGTTTATTTTAAACTCGTACCTTTTTTGCCAGATATTTATAAAGATATCCTGCACGATCTCTGAACAGGCATCTTTGTCCTTTAAATAAGAGAAAGCAGTGCTGTATACATCACTCCAGTAACGCTCAAAGAGCGTTTCAAAAGCTTTAGTATTATCATGCAATATTGCCTCCCACAAGTCAGAGTCGGGGTATTGGTTCAGCATATAATTGGTTAAGTAAATATAACGGAATTATAATTTAAATAAAATGTGTTTTTAACAATTAATATTGAAAAATGGATACCCATAAATTTTTTTTTAAATTTTATGTGTGTCCGGCGCCTAAAAAGTCTCTTCTATAATAACCAGTTATAACATTCATGACGCAACAAGATTTCATCGATTTGTATGAAAAATTCATGTCGGGCGATTGCACGCCGGAAGAGGTGGCTTTTTTGGAAGAATACCGTGACAATTTTCAATTGAAAAATTTGCCTTGGGATGCAGAAATGGGTGATAAGCAAGAGGTTAAACGAGCAATATTGCACAATTTGAATGAAAAAATACAGAATAGAGCTGCAAAAAAGTTTAGAGAATACTGGATCGCAGCCGCTGCTTCAGTTGTTTTTGCCATAGGCTTTTTGTGGATGTTTGAGCAAAAAAGTCATCCAAAATTTGATAAACTGGCAAAAACTACACAAAGCAGTGGAAGGCCGGTTTTGCCGGGCTTTAATAAGGCTACATTAACTCTGGCCGATGGTTCAAACATTGATCTGAATGCTGCCAGGAGCGGGCTTCTTTCGAAACAAGGTGGAGTGTTGGTGGATAAGGCGGGTAATGGGAAGCTGGTTTACGATGCGAATTCTGCTAACGGAGACAAGGGTGTGGCGCTAAATAATATCTTAACCACGCCGCGGGGCGGACAATACCAGTTGGTTTTATCAGACGGAACAAAGGTATGGCTAAATGCGGCGTCTTCATTGAAATTTCCGGCAATTTTTACAGGGAAGGAAAGAAACGTTGAGTTGGTTGGCGAGGCTTATTTTGAAGTGGCAAAAAATAAGAATATGCCTTTTAGGGTATCTACAGGCAAGTTAAACATTGAGGTTTTAGGGACACATTTTAATGTAAGTGCCTATCAGGATGATGACGCTATAAAAACCACGCTGCTTGAAGGTTCGGTGAAATTAACCACGGCCAACAACAAAGCACTACTAAAACCCGGGGAGCAGGCAACATTAGGCCAGCAACAGCACATCAATATTCAAAGCATTAATACTGACGACGCTGTGGCCTGGAAAAACGGCTATTTTGTGTTCAATAACGAAAATATTCAGTGCATCATGAAAAAGATTTCGCGATGGTATGATGTGGAGGTGGTGTATTACGGAAAGGTTGATGAAAACGACTTCGGCGGCACAGTGTCGCGCTTTGATAGCGTAAATGAAGTTCTAAAATCATTGGAATTAACCGGAACTGTGCATTTTAAACTGGATGGAAGGAGGATCACCGTTATGCCATAAACTTACATTACCTATTAAAGTAAGTTACCAAAATAAACCAGGAGCGATTGCAGCGCTCCCGGTTGTCAAATCTGCTTTTTAAAGCAGCTAAAAGGGTAACTATCAATTGTTTCTACAACCAATTTAATTAAACCTTTTTTCAAATGTATAAAGATAATATTGCATTTCCATGCGGGAAGACTTCCTGCGTGACATTTAAAATCCTTAGGGTGATGAAACTCGTGCTAATTTTATTAATTACCACTGTTATACAGGTGAGTGCCTCATCTTATGCTCAAACTGTGAGCTTAAACTTAAAAGATGCTTCACTCAAAGAAGCTATGGATAGGATAAGGAAACAAACAGGTTATCATTTCCTGTACAAAACAGAAATGCTTAGCGAAAGTAAGCATGTAAATCTTTCGGTTAGTAATGAGCCTTTATTACAGGTGCTTGAAAAATGTTTTGCAGATCAGCCCATTACATACACTATTAATAAAAACAACGTTATCCTGCGCAAAAAAAACACCGACGAAGGTGAACAGAAACAGGCGATAAAGGTAAGCGGAACGGTAACTGATGAAAAGGGAGCGCCACTGCCGGGAGTAAGCGTAAAGGTAAAGGGAACTAACGTAGGGATGGTAACTGATGTAAACGGCAAATACGCGTTAACTGTTGATGATGCCACGGCAACCTTGGAATTTACTTTTTTGGGGTTCACCAAACTGGAGGTCCCTATTAATGCCCGTACAGAAATTAATGTGGTGCTAAAGGAAGCTCAAACGGCTTTAAATGAGGTTGTGGTTATTGGCTATGGAACGGTGCGAAGATCAGACCTTACAGGTGCTACCGCTTCGGTTAAAGGTTCTGATATAAAGGCCCAGGGTGTAAGTGATATTACAAGATCATTGCAGGGTAAAATGCCTGGGGTTACCATAGAGTCTGCCGGTGGTGATCCGGGAGCCGGAACCCGGATTATGATCAGGGGCGTTGGTACATTAGGAAAAGGAGATCCATTATATATTGTTGATGGTGTGCCAACGGCCAGTATCAACTATCTGAACCAGGTTGATATTGAATCTATTGATGTATTAAAGGATGCATCTGCCGCGGCTATATACGGTTCAAGGGCGGCAAACGGTGTGGTATTGGTTACCACTAAAGCTGGCAAGAATGGGGCACCTGTAGTACAGTTTACCGCAAATTATGGTAAGCAAAAAATAGCTAAGGAGATTGAAGTTTTAAATGCACAGGAATGGGCGAATGTTAGTAACGCGGCTCATGATAATGCAGGCTTACCACGGCTTGATATTGCCAAAAATCCGCAAACTTTAGGTGTGGGTACCAATTGGCAGGATGCCATATACAGAACAGCTCCTGTTCAACAGTATAATATGCTCATAAGCGGAGGTGGCGATTTTACTAAATACAGTGTTTCTGGAGGGTATAATGATCAGCAGGGAATTGTGGATGTAACCGGTTATAAGCGTTATAACTTACGTGTAAAAACAGAAACGACAAAAGGGCGATTGAAGTTTGGCGAAACCGTATTGTTGTCAAGAGAAAAATTTATCACCATGCCGGGTGGCTGGGGTGGTCAGGGGGGCAACCCGGTAGGCTCAGCAGCAAAAATGATCCCGGCATTTCAAATTTATGATCCTACTGCTTTAGGTGGTTTTGCAGGGGCTTATGGCCCTGTGGTTAATGTTGCCAACCCGGTAGCCCAGTTAAATCTGGAAAATATTAACCGAGAGTTTACCAGTATACTGGCCAATGCTTATGCCCAAGTAAACCTTTTGCCCGGTTTAAATTATAAGCTTAACCTGGGTTACACCAATAGTTTTGGCAGTGATTATGATTATTCTAAAAGATATACTGTAGGTACTCTGTTCTCCCATCCAACTAATGATATTAGTTTAAGGAAAGATCAAACGGTACTGCTTCTCTTAGAAAATACATTAAACTATGATAAGCACTTTGGTAAACATAGTTTACAGGCATTAGCTGGTTATGCGTATCAAAGCACTAAATTTAACTACACCGCTGCAGGTCGAACAGACCTGCCCGATGGAATTGACCAGATAGATGCAGGTGCCGGTATATCTACCACTGGTGGCAACAGACTTGAGAGTAATTTAGTATCGGTATTTGGAAGGGCTATTTATTCATACGATAACCGATATCTGGTAACTGCCAGTTTCAGGCATGATGGCTCGTCAAGGTTTGCCGGGACTAATCGTTATGGGGATTATCCCTCTATCGCGTTGGGTTGGAATATTTCAAATGAACGATTTTATGAGTCTTTAAAAAATACAGTTTCAACTTTAAAATTAAGGGTAAGTTATGGTGTTTTAGGCAACCAGGAAATTCCTGATTATCTGTATAGCGCCGCCATCGCCTCAAATATAAATTATGTTATTGGTACCGATCAGCAAAAATGGTTCGGAGCCATCCAAACAGCGTTTGCTTCTCCCAACATTAAATGGGAAAGTACTAAAACTTCAAATATTGGTGTGGATGTAGGTTTTTTTAACGACAAACTGAATTTAACCGCCGATTATTTTATTAAAAACACCTCTGATCTGTTGTTGAGGGTTCCTATACCAGGTTCGGCCGGAGCCATATCAAATCCGGTAGTGAATGCAGGCGATCTGCGTAATAAAGGTATTGAGGTTGGTGTTAATTTTAATGATCATATAGGTAAATTAAAGTACGGCGTTTTTGGTACAATAAGTGTTGTGAAAAATAAAGTAATAGCGCTTGGTACGGGCTCACAGCAAATTTTTGGAGGTCAGCCTACCCACCACGGAGCTTCAAGTACCCTAACCGAAGCCGGTGGTTCTATCGGCTCTTTTTACCTGATAAAGGATATTGGCATATTTAATTCACAGGCCGAAGTTGATGCCTATGCTAAAGATGGCAAGCTTATACAGCCAAATGCCGCTCCCGGCGATGTTAAATTCCAGGATACCAATAACGATGGACAGATAAACGATAATGATAAAGTAAACGCGGGCAGTCCATTCCCCAATTTTGAGTATGGCTTTGGCATAAATGCATCCATATATAACTTTGATATCAATATGTTTTTTCAGGGTTCTCAGGGTAATAAGATCTACAATGGTTTAAGGCAGGATCTGGAAAGCACAAACCTTGATTTTAATTACTCCAAAACAATGCTTAACGCCTGGACACCTGATAATCACTCTAATGTGCCAAGAGCGGTTACCAGCGATCCAAATTTTAATAACCGTACATCTACCCGTTTTCTGGAAAGTGGCTCTTATTTAAGGATGAAGACCTTGCAAATTGGGTACACTTTAACTAATGCACTGGCAAAAAAAATGAGGATAACATCTTTACGTGTTTATGCAAGTGCCGATAACCTTTTTACAATAACAAACTATACTGGTTTTAACCCGGATTTAGGCAGAACAACGACTAGCGAACTGAGTATTCTTAACCGTGGTGTTGATTTTGGACACGTGGCTTATCCACTGGCCAGAACTATTTCACTTGGTATTCAATTATCATTGTAATTAACAAAGCGCTATTAAAATTTAAATTATGAAAAATTTAATAATCATATTTTGTATAGCTGCTATAGTTTGCAGCTGTAAAAAAAGCACATTAGAACTACAAAATCCCAATCAAATAACTACGCAAACTTTCTGGAAAACCGAAACCGATGTGCAAAGCGCCTTTGCTGCTACCTACGGGCTGTTAAGAGATGTAAACGGTGGTTTTTATGGTGTAAGAGGTATTGAGCTGGGGAATGGCCGTGGTGATGACTTTTTTATCAGGAACGATGTGGCCGACCTGTACAAACTATCAACCTTTACCAATACACCCGATAACGGGCCTGCCAATGACCTGTGGAATACATCATACAGGGCTATTTTCAGAGCTAACCAGATATTAGCCAATATTGACAAAGTACCTATGGATGCCGCGGCTAAAAAAGCTTATATAGCCGAAGCAATGTTCTTAAGAGGCTTAAACTATTTTATTTTGGCCATAAACTTTGGAGATGTTCCTTTGATCGTTACTGTTCCGGCAACTACTCAGGAATATTTTACAGCCAAATCTCCAGAGGCTGATGTTTGGAAACAGGTAATTTCAGATTTGACCGCGGCTAGCGCCGATCTGCCGGCTTCCTACCCATCCCAATGGATAGGCAGGGCAACTAAAGGTGCGGCTTTGGCCTATCTGGGTAAGGCATATGTTTACACCAAAGCCTGGGCTAATGCCGAAACCACGTTAAAACAGGTAACAACTATGTCATACCAACTGATGCCTGATTATGGTGATAATTTTATCGCTGCCAAAAAGAACAACCAGGAATCGGTTTTTGAAATTCAGCTGGCAGATGTTGGCGGAACTAATCCCTGGGCTGGTGAAAATGCAAATCAGGCTTTAGGAGTTACTACAGCACAGGAGTTTGCACCATCTGAAGTAAGCGGATGGTTTGAAGTTAGCCCTACCGATAAACTATTTAATGAGTTTCAAAAGGAAAAAACCACCACCAATGACTTTGATCCCAGAATGTATGCAACTTTGATTTGGGATTACCCCAGCGCTACTTTTTACAAGAAACCATTTAGCAGTTTTGCGCTGGTGTTCGGGTATCATTCCATGTTCAAAAAATACCAGAACTATGATCAGGTCAATGAACTTACCGGATCAAGCGGGGCATCTAACTATGCATCAAGCAATAATGAAAGAGCACTGCGTTATGCAGATGTACTATTGATGCTTGCTGAGGCCTTAACTATGCAAGGAAAAGTAACTGAGGCCTACCCTTACGTAACACAAATAAGGGATCGCGCAAAACTTGCTAAGTTGCCCAACGGTTATACGTCTGATCAAATGATGACCGAGATCATGCATCAGCGAATGATTGAATTTGCCAGAGAAAATCAACGATTTTATGATCTGAAAAGATGGGGCAAGCTTAAACAGGAGATCGCTAATAGTGATAAGATTGGAAAGCAATTTTATGTTGAGGGCAAGTATGATTATTTCCCTATTCCTCAAAACGAAATCAACTCAAATCATTTAATAACGCAAAACCCTAACTGGTAATACCGTTTGCTTTTTACTCATTACAGTATAAACACCTGGATACTTTTAAACAAGGTATCCGGGTGTTATAATGCAAAATATTCACACACCTTAAACTTTGTCTTGGCTCTAAATGTATAAAAGGGGCGATAGGCTAACGTGTGCATAACCCATTTAATATGAAAAAACTAATTTCATTGCTGTGCATTGTTGTCATGGTATTTGCATTTATCTTTCATGCATCGGCCCAGTCCTTAACTACGGGTTCAAAAGGCGATTATCATATTGATCTTTCGGGAAGCTGGTTTTTCCAGGTCGACTCACTTGACCAGGGAATTAAACAACAATGGTATAACCGCCAATTAAAAGAGAAGGTAACACTACCCGGCTCTATGACTACCAACGGCAAGGGAAACAATATTACAGTAAGTACGCCCTGGACCGGAAGTATTGAAGATTCGACCTGGTTTCATAATCCCGCGTATGCAAAATACAGGGTACCCGGTAATGTTAAGGTGCCCTTTTGGCTTCAGCCCGATAAATATTACAAGGGTGCGGCATGGTATCAAAAGTCCATTGATGTGCCTAAGGCCTGGCAGGGTAAATACATAGAACTTTATATTGAAAGAAGCCATTGGGAAACAACCGTTTGGGTTGATGGCAAACCGGTTGGTATGCAAAATAGCCTGGCTACGGCTCATGTTTTTGAGCTTTCGGGGTTAAAGCCCGGCCGCCATCAAATTACAGTACTTATTGATAACCGGGTAAAGAGTTTTAATGTTGGGCAAAACTCGCATAGTATCTCAGACCATACGCAAAGTAACTGGAATGGTATGGTTGGGCGTTTATCGTTAAATGCAAAACCCGCCATATATATCAATGATATACAGCTATATCCTAATATAAAAGCCAAACAGGTAACCGCACGTGTATCAATTCGCAATATAACAGGTAAGGCAGGTGATGTAAGTTTAAACTTATTGGCTTTATCAAATAAACCCGGTACTGCAAAATTAAAACCCAAGTATGTTACCCGGCGTGTTACAAAAAACACCGTGGTAGAAGTAGTTTATCCCATGGGTGATCATCCATTGTTATGGAGCGAATTTACACCGGATACTTACCAAATGCTGGTGAAGCTTTCGTCAAAACAAGCCGGGGTTGACCAAAGTATAGTAACTTTTGGTATGAGGGAGTTTTTGACCAATGGCACACAATTTACTATTAATGGCCAGCCCACATTTTTGAGGGGGTCGTTAGAATGTGCCGAGTTTCCTAAAACAGGTTACCCTCCCACTGATCTGGAATCATGGACCCGGATTTTTAAAATATGCAGGTCATACGGACTGAATCACCTTCGTTTTCATTCCTGGTGCCCGCCTGATGCTGCATTTGAAGCAGCCGATAATCTTGGTTTTTACCTTCAAATTGAGTGTTCATCATGGGCAAACCAGGGAGCCACTATAGGCGATGGTAAGGCCCTGGACGAGTACATTTATAACGAAAGCAGGAGTATTGTAAAGGCCTATGGCAATCACCCGTCTTTTTGCATGATGGCATATGGCAATGAGCCGGCCGGTAAAAATATGGTTAAATACCTGTCAGATTTTGTTACCTATTGGAAAGCCCGTGATCAGCGAAGGCTATATACAACCGGAGCAGGCTGGCCCATACGTAACGAAAGTAATTTTAACAGCACCCCTTTACCCAGAATACAGCAATGGGGCCAGGGGCTAAAAAGTATTATCAATAATGAGGCACCCCGTTCAGATTATGATTGGGCGGATATAATCAAAAAATATAAGCACCCTACGGTAAGTCACGAGATAGGTCAATGGTGTGTTTATCCCGATTTTAAGGAGATAAGCCAGTATGATGGGGTTCTGAAAGCTAAAAACTTCGAGATATTTAAAGATCAGCTTGAAAAAAATGGCATGGGCGCATTGTCCGAAGACTTTTTGCAAGCCTCAGGTAAATTGCAGGTATTATGTTATAAAGCCGATATTGAAGCAGCTTTACGTACCCCAGGCTTTGGTGGTTTTCAGTTATTAGGTTTGTATGATTTCCCCGGGCAAGGCACTGCGCTGGTTGGGGTTCTTAACCCGTTCTGGAAGGATAAAGGATATGTTACAAGTAAAGAATACAGCGAATTTTGTAATGCTGTGGTGCCACTTATCAGGCTGCCAAAAATGATTTATCTGAATAACGAAACCTTATCTGCACCTATAGAGATAGCCCAGTTTGGCGCCGCAACATTAAAAGATGTTGCGCCCTCATGGGATATTAAAAATGAAAAAGGGGATATTCTATTTCAGGGTAAGCTTAACAAAACCAGCATTCAACCCAGCAATGGCATAAAGCTGGGGGATATTAATGTGGCACTGGCCGGTGTTAAAGAACCATCAAAGCTTAAGATCACCGTTTATGTGGCCAATTATCAAAACTCCTGGGATGTGTTTGTGTATCCTGAGATATTGCCGGCTATTGAACAACAAACCGTTATATCTCAAACACTTGATCAAAAAGCTATTGAAACGCTTGCCAATGGCGGTAAGGTTTTATTAACGCTTAAAAAAGGGACACTTAAACCCAACAAGGGCGGCGATATTGCCATAGGGTTTTCAAGTATATTCTGGAACACCGCATGGACTAAATCCCAGCCTCCGGTTACCCTTGGCATATTGTGTGATCCTAAAAACCCGGCTCTAAAAGAATTTCCTACCCAGGCATATAGTAACTGGCAATGGTGGGATGGTATAACACATTCCAATGCCATTATACTTACCGAGGTTTCAGCCACTATAAAACCAATTGTACGGGTTATTGATGATTGGGTTACGGCAAGGCCGCTCGGATTGATATTTGAATGCAAAGTAGGGAAAGGCAGGCTGATTGTTTCGGGAATAGATTTGCTTACTGATCAGGAAAAACGCCCCGAAGCCCGACAACTACTTTACAGCTTAAAAAGTTATATGAACACAGATAGCTTTTCCCCGGCGGTTGAGGTAAATCTTGAAAAAATAACTTCTTTGTATAAATAAGCGCGCTGCTAGCATAATTAATTTTTATTTCGCTTAAACGGGCTCCTGACGCTTATTAGGGTTTACATTAAACACTTCACTGGAAAGATGCTGGTTTATCGCATCTTTCCAGTGAAGTGTTCCTTAGACTATAAGACTCGAACTCTTTTGTAGCTGATTTGTATTGTGCGGAGAGGATAATATAATGCGGTAATAACACCGACAATGGCTGAATACCAATGTTAGTGGTTCGTTGCTAATTTTTTATGTGTTCCTGGCTTAATAGAAGCAAAATCTTCCTGTTTGGTATAATATTCAAGCCCTAAAATTAATAACGTTGAACTGACAAAATTTACTTTTTGCATTACTGGTAATAAACTCCAATCGCTTATGCCCCATAAGTAAACACTGTAATAAAAAACCAAAAGACTAATTATGCAAAGGAACTTAAATAAATGAAGCCTTGTCTTCAGTATAAAAATCGTGATAACAACTAAACATGTCCAAAACAAAGTGGTTGATATAATTAACATTATGTCATGCAAAGATGTTACGGTTAAAAACGTAAAAAAAATATTAGCTATACCTCCATACTTTATAATATTACCAGCCTTTTTTTCAGGTATTTTCTTTGACATGTTAATGAAAAATACTGCATAAGTAAATGGAAGCAAAATCATTCCTGTGTATGCCCAAATTTTGGAAGGGTTTTCGGCACCATTCAATGCTTTTGTTCCAAACAGATTGCTCATAAAATTTCTTTTCCAGTCAAAGCCAATAGAATATTCATCGAACATTGTGCCGCCCGGGTAAATTGAAATGGCTATCATTATTAAGATCACCGAAATTACAACTCCTATTAACACTGAATATTTCTTAATCATTTGCCTAAAGTATTCGTTTGTAAACTGCCCCATTAGATTAAATCGCTTGCCCATTGTTACTAATTACTTTTCGTCTATAAATAAAAATTCAGTGTATGGTCAGTGTTATCATAATGCCGTTAAATTAAAAAAGAATCCAACAAAAAAGCCTTCAGAATTAATCTAAAGGCTTTCAATAATCTTTCCCATGCATGGGTTTAAATGTGGTCCCGACGAGAATCGAACTCATATCTAGAGTTTAGGAAACTCCTATTCTATCCGTTGAACTACGGGACCATTTATTTTAAGAATTGCAAAGGTGCAAATTTTGAATGAGTTAGTCAAACACATTTGCACATCTGCGTATTAACTTATCTTATCACCGAACCGTTTGGCATTTCGTCTGCAGGGGCTACAAAACTTAACTTGCCTTCGGCGTTCTCGGCCATCAATATCATCCCTTGCGACATGATGCCTTTTATCTCCCTTGGCTCCAGGTTTACTAAAATGCTTACCTGTTTCCCAATGATAGCTTCCGGCTCGTAATGTTCTGCAATGCCAGATACTACGGTGCGTTGGTCAATACCTGTATCAATGGTAAGCTTCAATAATTTCTTGGTTTTGGCTACCTTCTCGGCAGTTAAGATAGTGCCTGTACGAATATCCAACCCAACAAATTCATCAAAAGTAATATTGGCTTTTGCCGGCGCCACTACGGGTTGCTGTACCACGGCCGATGCTGCCTTCTTATCTGCTAATTTCTTAATCTGTATGTCTATTACCTCATCCTCTACCTTCTCGAACAGTAAGGCAGCCGGGTTTAACTGATGGCCATCGGCAAACTCCATTTCCTGGTCAAATGTTACGGCATCCACATTCAACATACCAAATATTTTGGTTGCTGTGGCCGGTAAAAATGGCTGCAGGCAGGTGGCCAGGTGGCCAATCAATATCAAACTATTATGTAAGGCTGTTTTAGCGGCTGCAGGGTCAGTTTTAATTGTTTTCCAGGGCTCTTGCTCGGTAAGGTAGCGATTGCCTAAGCGGGCCATATCCATTACGCTCTGCAAGGCTGCACGAAAACGGTATGCTTCCAGGTTTTTGCCCAGCTCATCGTAATATCCACCTAATTCGGCATTTACTTTGGCATCGGTTAATTTGATAGGGGTGCTATCGCTTTCCACTTTACCCTCGTAGTACTTGTGCATTAGTATCATTACGCGGTTAACGTAATTCCCTAAAATGGCAACCAGTTCGTTATTTACACGTGCCTGGTAATCTTTCCAGGTAAACTCGCTATCGCTTGTTTCGGGCAATATCGATGTTAACACATAGCGCAGTTCGTCCTGCTTGCCAGGAAACTCTTCCAGGTATTCGTGTAGCCAAACCGCGTGGTTGCGTGATGTAGACAGTTTATCGCCTTCTAAATTTAAAAATTCGTTAGCCGGTACATTCTGTGGTAATATATAGTCGCCGTGTGCTTTCAATATCGCCGGGAATATGATGCAATGGAACACAATGTTATCCTTACCAATAAAGTGCATCAGGCAGGCATCATCCTCTGTATTGGCTTGTTTTTTCCAATACTGCTGCCAGTCCTTACCCTTATCTATAGCCCATTGTTTAGTGGCAGATATATAGCCTATTGGCGCATCCATCCACACATAAAGCTTTTTGCCCTTGGCTTCTTCTAACGGTACGTCAATACCCCAATCTAAATCGCGGGTCATAGAGCGTGGCTGCAAGCCCGACTTTAACCACGAACGGCATTGCCCAAAAACATTAACTTTCCATTCACCCTCTTTCTCGTCAATCCATTTCTCTAACCATGGTTGATATTTATCTAATGGTAAATACCAGTGTTTAGTTGGTTTTAAAATCGGTTTCTTATTGCTTAAAGTAGATATGGGGTCGATCAGATCCGTTGGGTTTAACGATGTACCACAGTTTTCGCACTGGTCGCCATAAGCTTTATCGTAGCTGCAAACCGGGCAGGTACCGGTAATATAACGATCGGCTAAAAACTGGTCGAAATCTTCATCGTAGTATTGCTCCGAGTATTTCTCAATAAACTCACCCTTTTCGTACAGGTTCAGGAAAAACTCCTGTGAAAGGTCGTGATGTATGGCAGATGAGGTGCGGTGATAAATATCAAATGCTATCCCAAACTCCTCAAAACTATTTTTTATTTGATTATGGTATTTATCAATAATAGCCTGCGGGGTAGTGCCTTCTTTTTTGGCTTTTATAGTAATAGCAGCACCATGTTCATCCGAGCCGCAAATGTATACCACATCCTTTTTCATCAGCCGCAGGTAACGTACAAAAATATCTGCCGGCAGGTATGCGCCCGCTAAATGGCCAATATGCAGCGGCCCGTTTGCATAGGGCAGTGCCGATGTTATAGTGTATCTTTTAAATTTATTAAGTTGCGACATTAAACAGGGATGTTTATTAATTTGCAAAGATAACTTTTTAGTCGGTAAGACGGAAAGCCCGGATAACCGGATGACGGAAAGTTAATCAGTTTTAAATCTTAATTAAATCTTTCGGACTTATGCCGACTTTCGGACTTTCGGGCACTACAATTCCTTACCTAAAAAAAGGCGATAAGGTAGCTATAACCTGCCCAGCTAAAAAATTACCCATACCCATGACGGATGCAGTAAACCTGTTAACCAGTTGGGGCCTTGACGTTGTTTTGGGCGATACCGTAAATGCATCGTATCATCAGTTTGCCGGCGATGATGCTTTTAGGGCTGCAGATATGCAACACTTTATTGATGACGATGACGTAAAAGCCATTATAGCGGCTCGGGGTGGTTATGGCACTATCCGGATGATTGATATGGTTGATTTTAGCCGGCTGCAAACAAACCCTAAATGGATAGTAGGCTTTAGTGATATAACTTTATTGCACTCGCATATTATTAGTAATTATAATTTACCCTGCATACATGGGCAAATGCCCTTGAATATTCCGGATGCCTCGGCTTATTCATTAGAAACCTTGCGAAAAACCTTGTTCGGCGAAGAGTTAAGCTACAAAATTGATGCTAACCGGCAAAACCGCATTGGCGATAGTAGCGGCATACTAATAGGTGGCAATCTTTCTTTACTTTTAGCAATATCGGGCTCGGTAAGTGATATGGACTACAGCGATAAAATATTATTTATTGAAGATGTTGGGGAGTATTTATATGCAGCAGACCGTATGCTGCGCGCATTGAAACGCGCAGGCAAGCTTAAAAACCTGGCCGGCTTAGTTGTTGGTGGTTTTACTGATATGAAAGATAATGACATCCCTTTTGGGCAAACATTGCCCGAGCTTATTATGGATGTAGTTGCAGATTATAGCTACCCGGTTTGTTTTGATTTCCCGGCAGGGCATATACCAAATAACTGCAGCCTTGTGCTGGGCAAAACAATTAATCTATCGGTGCAAACCAATGGGGTTGGCATCAGTTATTAATAATTAAACACAATCAATATGGCCTACTTAAGCAGTTTTAATAATTACAGAAATACCGGCCTTCTAATTATGCGGGTTGGATTAGGGGCAATGATGATATATCATGGCTATCCAAAACTTATGGGTGGAACCGAGATGTGGACCGGGCTTGGCGGTTCGACAAAATATGTGGGGATCCATTTTTTACCGGTAGTGTGGGGGCTTTTAGCAGCACTTACCGAAACGCTTGGCGGTTTTTTGATAATAATTGGTTTGGCGTTTCGCCCGGTATCCTGTTTGTTAGTAATCCATCTTATTGTTGCATCGCTTAGTCATTTTGGTAAAGGTGAAGGCCTGGAAGGTGCTGCGCATGCAATTGAACTGGCTTTTGTTTTTGCGGGATTAATATTTATTGGCCCGGGAAGGTATAGTGTTGATAAAAAATAATGGTGACCCTGTTATTAAAATTTTATCCATATGACCCATCCCTGCAATATGTATTTGATTGTAAATACATATTAACTGGTTGATAGAATTATTTAATAAAAAGAAAATTTAGAGGTTAAAGCTTTTTCTACTGTATTTAAATTGCATATTAGTTAACATTTGTTGAGAAACAAAGAGTGTAAAATTTTACAGGGGGCTTGATTTGTTGTAACTTGAGTCAATTAATAATCATTAACCTAAATCACATTATCATGAAAAAGCTAATTTTATCTTGCTTAGCAAGCACGCTGTTAATTCTGCCTTTATCCTCTTTTACAAGCGTGCAAAATCAAAAAACTGTTTTACCCGTTCACAAAAAACAAGTACAAACCTGGGACGCCGGTTATTTTACAAAATCTGGCCAAATGTACCATTGCTACACAGATCAACCGTTAGGAACAATTATAGCCATGTACAGATCGCCCGGAGAAGGCCTTCCAGATGGAACAGCGCTTACAACTTTCTCGGGATACTCATACGACGCGGCACCCGGCCTCTCTGTTCATGTAACATTTACTGATGGAACAGTAAAATTTTATGATGGCTGGGTTACTTATTAATTGCTTTAAAGCATCTAAATTTAACAACAAAGGAGGCAAATGCTTCCTTTGTTGTTAGGAAAAAATCCAACAAACCCAGGCAAAAATGCCCTTTAAAAAAGGCAAGCCTTACGGAACTACTATATTTTTAGTTGATTTTGTGTAATATTAACGTTACACAAAATGCAATCAATTATATAAAAACTAAGTTTTAAGTTCATTTCACTATTTTCAAATTCAATATTTAACAAAACAATGCTTTTAGTAAAAAACAGCATTACACAGTTCAATTATAAAATAATTATATTTATATATTAAATATAAACCACATGAAAAAGATAACTGCATTAGCACTTTTGCTGACACCGCTGATTGCGATGTCTCAAGATAAGATCGTAACCAAAAAAATATCACTTAATTTAACCGAAAAATACCATGTTTTAAATACCGATAACAATGTAAGGCAAGGTCTGTACATGGTAACTGATGCCGAGGGCGGTTCCGTTGTCAGGGGCAAATATGATAATGGTAAAAAAGTAGGCACCTGGATGTTTTACGGGCCTAACAACCAGTTAGTGCAACAATACGATTATACTAACTCAAAAATGTTATATACCAATTTGGATTCGGGCTCGTACATACAAACAGACTATTCGGTTTCTGCACCTGCTAATGCAACTGTATTACCTCCGGTAAAAATAGGCGGTTCAACACTGGCTTTTCTTACTTTCTATAATACAAAGGACATACCGCCATTAATCACCAAAGAAAAATCGGATATAAATATTAAATATACGGTAAGTGTAAACACCGATGGGCAAATAGAAAACGTATATGCTGATTATGAAAGCAACGGTGTTAACGAACACAAAAAGGTATATGTAAAACCCAATTCATCCGGCTTGCTAGATTTCATCCCGGCTAAGGTTGACGGGAATCCCATAAAAAGCACAGTAATACTATCAACCACAGTTGGAACCGATTTAATTAAGGTTAATTATAATAACCAGATTATGAATGTTCAAAAACAATAGTTTTATAATTTACTATAAAAAGGTCCCGATAGTTTTATAGCTATCGGGACCTTTTTATTTATGCCCTTTGTATCTATTCTGCTTTAAATAAGTGCGGCTTTCGGGTTTCCCGGAAGCGATACTTCTGATAACGAACTATTGATATATAGCTCAAGCCCCCTCGTTATTTATTTTATTATGCTGTCGCAGCATAGTAACGGCTACCACTTATTAACGCTTTCTACAGGTGGCGCGCTCCTTTAATTTGACGTTTTTCTTAGCTTAACACATAACTTACGATTATCTCGCGGTCAACGAAAGGGGTTAGTATCAATCACCACATTATTTAATTAATAATATATAGTCAATCCTTGTTCAACCACTTATTTCAGAACGAGCCAGATTAAACAAAAAAGGCTACCATTGCTGGTAGCCTTTTCATTATATAATCTAGAGAGATTATTGTTTTAAGGTTAAAGTCTCGTGTATCACACGGAAACCACCACCACCAATATATTGGTAATTTAAGTGATAGGTTTTGGTAGCAGGATCATAATAGTTATCCTGGCCCGGTACCGGAACGATAGGCTGACTAGCGCTTAATGCACCGTTGAAAGTAACCTGGTTGGTTGTAGGGTTAACAGTTATTATTAACGATCCGCCAACATCACCAATTGATGATAAGTTAGATGTAGGACCAGTTGTTAATAAATTTTTATCTGCATTCAGATCCCTTGGACCAGCTGTTGGGTGAACAAATTGACCGCTTGAATGGTAAGTACCATCATATGGGTTTTTGTATTTCACACCATACAATACAGTACCAAAATTACCGCTTACAGTACCAAAAGATGCTGAAGTGATTGCAAGAGGGATCACATAGTTATGCTCAAAGTCGAACAGGCTTGGGTTTACAGATATTGAAAACACTGCCCTACGTTCTCCTTTTTTGATAACTACAGTTGCTGGTAACTGGTAAGATGCCGTCGGGGCATTAGTAAGCAAGTCGCCTTGTACGTCTGCTTCTGCATCATCCGGATCTTCGCCTAAAGCAATTGCAGCTGCCCTTGCATCCGCAATTATTTTAGCGTTTGTACGCGGAACCGCGTCAGGGTTAACACCTAAATTAACGGTGATGTCCTGCGGTGCTACATCTGTACCTGAGTAACTAACTGTTACATCAAATTTATCTGATGTTGAATAAGCAAAACCTTTGGTATATGCAGGGTACAGATCTGTAGTGCTTGACGTATATGGATCAGTTGTGTAAAACTCAACAATGTTTTGAGGTTTACCCCCAATTATCGGTGTATCCTTTAAACAAGAACTTAATCCTGCTACCAAGGCTAAAACCGAAGCTATTTTTAAATATTTTTTCATTTCTTTAAAATTTAAACAATTTAACTTTTATTTAGCCCAGAAAATTTTATCCGTATAAGGGTTTATGCCAGCCGGTGTATTAGCGCTGTTATAAGTATACTCTGAAACAGGATATAAAACGCGTGTAGGTAATTTATCCGGTGCTGTAGATTGTGACACAGATGATGCGAACGAAGTTTCAGGATCAGAACCTGTTGAACGTGGGTAACCGGTTCTTCTGTACTCATTCCAGCTTTCGCCACCAAATTGGTAAATTAACGCAAGATATTTTTGAGTGATAATAGCCTCAAGTCTTTGCGCATCAGTTGTCGCATCTTCATAATGAACTAAATAGTTGCCCTCATTAGCTTCCTTATCCAGATAATCCTGATAGTATGGCTCCCAAGGCTCTACATAAACAGCAGGGTCTGCTTTGTTTGGACCACTCGCTCTAAATAAGAAGGCAAATGCACTTTTAACGCCGTTATCAAAATTAGTTTTAGCAACACCTGTTAATATTCCCCTAAGGTTAGCTTCGGCCTGTAAAAAATAGCTTTCAGAGGCAAGCATAATTGGCTGAGGACCAGTTTCACCTTTGAAAAGACCTTCACCATTGCTTCCTAATGCAGCAAAAGTGAACCAAAATGCCGGGCTTGGTGCTTTAGGTGCATCTGCAAGGGTATAACCTAACTGGTTAACCGGAGTAGTGGTACCGTTTGACCCAGCCCATTGCTGGAAGATCAATTGGCCACGGGTATCGTCAAGTATTTTAGTTCCGTTAAAGTAAGTTAATATATACGGAGTTGGCATATATACGTTTGCAGCAGTTCTTGGAGCAGTAGTACCGATCTCCGAATAAGCCCATTTGTCCCAGTAAGGGTTTTGTTTACCGGCGGTTTTGCTGTAACCAGGTTGAACCAAAACGTCGGCTGTTACAAAGCCCACAGTAGCATCAGGAGTGGGTTTTGTGAAAGACACCTTACCACCTGCGCGAATTATCAAACGCAATTTAATAGTATTTGCAAATTGAGCCCATTTTTTGGTATCGCCACCAAACATTGGGTCAGAAGTAGCATTAAATAGTTTTGGCACACTTGCTGCAGGTATAGTATTCATAAATGTAATAGCGGCATCAAGCTTGTCGCCAAGGTCTTTATAAACGTCTGCGCCTTTATCATATTTAGGCTGCAAATTAGTAAGGCCTTTTAACGCGTCAGAATATGGTACATCGTTATAAGTATCTACTAACATTTGATAGTCATAAGCTTTCATAATGTTGGCAGCTGCATTAAATACGCTGTTTGCATCTGTTTTATCGATAATGTACTGATAATCCCCAAGGTTATCGAAAGTGTTTTGGAATAATCCATTATAATCACCGGTAGTGAAAGCATAAGAGATTAAAACACCAAGGCTACCAAAACCACCTGCGTTACCAAAGTAACCGTTTAAGGCTGATCCGTAAGCGTTATAATCACCTGTATTTACTACAAGTGCAGCGGTAGCAACAATTGCCTGGGGTAACACTAACTCTGGTGTTGATTCCAACGGTTGGTTAGGGTTCTTATTGACATCTAAATATTTCTTACAAGAAGTTGCAGAAAATAAGCAGATGCCTGTTAAAGCTATACTAAATATTTTTTTCATGATATTTTACTTAAAAAGTTACTGAGATAGTACCACCGAAGTAACGAGACGGAGGTGTTTGTCCCAAGTTTGTTAAACCAATTGCGTTACCGCTTGCGCTTCCGTCAGCATCGCTATACTCAGGATCGGTATAAACATTTGATTTTGGAGCGAATAAGAACAAGTTACGGCCTTGTACGCTGATAGTTACGGCTTTAATTGCTTTTGTTTTGCCTAACAATGATTTTGGAAGGTCATAAGCTAATGAAGCTTCACGGATCTTCCAGAAAGCACCAGAGTATACGTAGTTGATATCCATGCTTGAGCGAGGATCATCAGTCCAGTAACCAGTACCACCATCACGTACAGTGATGTTTGTGTTCGGAACATAGGTATTAGTAGCCGCGTCTAGATATACAGAGTTCGGAATCACGAAACGATCGCGGTTGTAGTAACCGCTGAAGTATGATGAACCAGAGAAGTCAAGCGTACCTGCAGCAGCGTTAAAGATGTTGTAACCACCACGGTATTCTGCTAAGGCAGAGAAACGTAAGCCTTTGTATTTTACTGATAAGTTAACAGCTAATACATCTTTTGGCTGAGCGTTACCTAACACAGTTACCTGGTCAGATGCAGTTGGATAACCGGTGATAGGATCTACAATAATACGGCCCTGCGGATCGCGATTGTAATCATGTCCCATAATAACCGGGAAAGGCTGGCCTGCAACAGCGTAAGAACCTGCACCACCGCCATATACACCTAAGCTTAGGCGATCGATAGCAGCACTGATAGATTCAACATTGTTAGTAATGTGCGTATAGTTAGCACCAACAGTTAAATCCCAGTCGCGGTTTCTAAAAGCAGTAAAGCTAAGAGAGCTCTCTATACCTTTTGAGCTGGTTTGACCAATGTTGGTTCTGTAAGTGCTGAAACCTGTTGCAGTTGATACGCCGGTTTCAACGGTTTGTGCATTGGTTTTTGTACTGAAGTAAGTGAACTTAGAAGCAATCCTGTTATCCCAGAAGTTTGCATCAAAACCAAGTTCAAAGCCTTTAGTAATCTCTGGTTTAAGGTTGGTAGATACGATGGTGTTACTTAAAGTGTGACCGCCGGCACCGTTATACGGATAACCTGCACCCTGACCGAATGTAGGATCTAATGCGTAAGCACCAAAAGTGCCTGGCAAGTTTACCTGACCAACTTTAGATACACCACCACGTAGTTTAATAAAGTCTATACCTTTAATGTCCTTCAATTCTTTAAATGCATCAGTTAACACGAAAGATACGTCAGCAGCAGGATAGAAGAATGAACGGTTTTGAGGTAACAATGTCGAAACCCAGTCATTACGGCCTGTAGCATGTAAGAATAAATAATCTTTGTAACCAACGGTTAACTCACCATACACACCTTGCTGATGGCTATTGTATGAGTTTGACGTAGCAGTTGGCGTAGTAGTACTGTTCGCTAAGTTAAATATACCTGGAACAACCAAACCGTTAACTGTAGCTGTCAAATCTTTTTGGTTATCATTACGGATACTTGCAGCTACGGTCAATTTAAAGGTAAAGTCATCAAGTGATTTCCTCATAGTTACCAGGAAGTCAGAGTTGATACGCGTGTTATAGAATGCGTAATCCTGATTTGAGCCTTGAATGTTATTAATTTTGTAAGTACCGGCTAACTCAGGGCGAGCTTTGGTATAGTCAGTAAATGCAAATTTATCAACATAAATTTTCTGGCTTGTATTACGGGTTGTGATACCAACACGGTAAGTGAAATCTAACCATTTTGTTGGGCTATATTTCATTTCAACGTTACCTACTAAATAGTCATTCCTTGTTTTTTGACGATAGTTACCGGCAACAAAGTAGGGGTTGTTATAGTAAGCATTGAAGTAACCATTAGGGTTTGCATACTCATTGTTTCTCCAGTCTGCATAGTCCGTAATGTCTATCTGGCCCGGGCTGTTCAATAAGTTGTTATAAATAGAGGCTGTTTGATTGGTAATATCATACCTGTTTTGAGTGTAACCGGCGGTATAAGTTAAGTTAAAGTTGTCAAGAATTTTTTGAGTTCCGTTAACCCTTAAGTTAGCCCGGTTAAATTTATCACCAGGAGTAGTACCTGTTACGTTAGCGTACTGGCCTGAGGTGTAGATAGTAGACTTATCGTTACCAGATGACAAGTTAAAGTCTGTTTGATTGGTTAAACCATTTTTCCAGAATTTATTCTTAGCATCTCTGTAAGAGTAAGGGATCATTTGCTGATCGCCATTCTCCAATGGTAAACCAACCGGTCTTACAACGCCATCATACGCAGGGCCAAATTGCTGGTTTTCGTAAGGGATGTAAGCTTGAATATCACCAGATGAACCAGAACCGAAACCTGTTTGAAATTTAGGATAGAAAGAAACCTGCTCAATTGTTGTAGTGTTAGACACACGAATTGAAGTTTGTCCTCTGGTACCTTTTTTGGTTGTGATAATGATCGCACCGTTTGAAGCCTCAGAACCGTATAACGCGGCAGCACCGGCACCATTCAATACCTGGATATCTTCAATATCCTCGGGGTTGATGTTGCTTAGGATGGCGTTAGGAACGATAACGTTATCAACTACGATTAACGCATCGTTGTTACCGGTTAATGAACGCATACCACGTAAAACAACACGGTAGTTAGGGTTAACACCGCTGGTTGTAGCATTGATACGTAAACCGGCAACCTTACCAGTTAAACCGGCAATAGCGTTAACAGGCTTTGTAGCTGTTAAAGATGCAGGCTTAATTGTGGTTGAGTTGTAACCCTGTTCTTTTTTACGAGCTTCCAAACCGCCCGCAGTTACAACCACCTCGCTCAACTGGCTGGCGCTTGAACTTAAGCCTGCGTTTACTACACCGCTTGATCCGATTGGAAGCTCAATAGTTGAGAAACCGATAAATGAAAAGCGAAGTGATTTTGCCGATGTCGGCACATTTAGGGAGAATTTTCCCGAAGCATTGGTTTGAATACCAATTGAGGTTCCGGATACTGTAACACTTACTCCTGGCAACGGCAAGCCGTCATCCTTTGAAGTAACTGTACCAGTAACTGTACGATTTTGTGCATATACCTGTGTTATGCATAACATCAGGAAACACAAACTTACTAGTAGAAGTTTTTTCATGTTTGTTAATAATAAGATCAGTTAATAGTTAATTAGTCATAAAAGTAGTGTTACGGTATCAATAAATCAAATTAAAAAGTAAAAAAAGACGAATTCTCATAAAAATAAATTAAAAAAGTAAAAAAAGATTAAAAATATAGTACTATGTATTGCATAATACATTCTTAAACATATATCTTTGCATTATGATTGTTGAAAACACACAAACCCAAATGAGGAAAGGCATACTGGAGTATTGCATACTTTCCATAATTGCAAAGGGCGAGATCTATGCTTCAGATATAATATCTGAGCTTAAGAAAGCCCGGCTGCTTGTAGTTGAGGGTACACTATACCCTTTATTAACCCGCTTAAAAAACAACGGCCTGCTCGCTTACAACTGGGTGGAGTCAACTTCCGGGCCGCCACGAAAGTACTATGTGCTTAGCGACGAGGGCCGTAAAGTGCTTGAGCAGCTTGACGGAACCTGGCATGAACTATCATTTGCCGTACAAACCGCTATTGGCGACAGAAACAATTAAACAAACCACTAATTATCACCCATCATGAATAAAACTATCATTATAAATATAAACGGCATTGTCTTCCATATAGAAGAGGATGCTTATGAGATATTAAAAAACTACATGACCGATGTGCAGCGTCATTTTTTGAACTCGGCCGATAGCCTGGAGATCACCACGGATATTGAGAACCGTATTGCCGAAATGTTTAACGAGATACTATTGAAAGAAGGCAAGCAGGTTGTTGTTGTGCAGGATGTTAATACAGTTGTTGAACAAATGGGCTCGGTGGAAGACTTTGAAACTGTTGAAGATGGTGAAAAGCCACACGCGCAACCCGCATTTGCATACAGTACCGAAAGCCGCCGCCTTTTTCGTGACCCCGATGATCACCTGGTTGCCGGTGTATGTGCAGGCATAGCCAACTATTTTGATTTTAACCCTGTTTGGATCCGCTTATTATTTGCGGTAGCCGTTGCTTTTGCAGGTACGGGCTTTATATTATATGTAATACTGTGGATAGTTGTGCCCAAAGCCGTTACCCGTGCCGACCGCATGGCTATGAAAGGCCAGAAGCTGGATCTGCAAGGCTTTAAAACCAATTTCGAAGAGGAGTTGAACACCGTAAAAGGACATCTTCATAACTTGCATACCGAAGCCCGCCCGCTGATATACAAGACCCGCGATTTTGCAGGCGATGTTTTTAGCCATTTTGGTAACTTTTTAGGCGGCGCCGGAAAAGTTATTGGTAAGCTGATAGCCATTGCACTTATTGCAGGTTGCTTTGCAGGAATAATATTTATTATAGTAGCGGCAATATCTGCTTTTGTTTACGGTAATCACCGTATGGACATCTATCATATATTTCCTTTTAACATTGCAGACCAGCACGTTAATAACATATTTATAGTATGTGCTGTATTAATGTCAACTATACCGCTGCTCTCCATTATTTTAACACTTATCAATTTCGTATTTAAAGGCAACGTGATTAATCGCACCGCGGGTTCTACATTATTAATGGTGTGGGTGGTTGCTTTAAGTGTAGTAATATATTACACCGCTAAAACATCTGCCGACTTTAAAGAATACGCCAGCTTTAGCCAAACTATTAATATTAAACCATCTGCCGACAGTACTTATTACCTTAAGCTGAATGATATTAAGTTTCTTACAAAAGAAGATAGCATACGCCTGAGGGTTAAAGAAGACTTTAACGGCCGTGTTATTTTGGATGACGATGATGACAACAATATGGATATGCCCGACAAAAACATTGACATATATGTTGAAAAAAGCGATGTGGCACAGCCGATACTGGTAGAATCATTTAGTGCCCGTGGCAGCGATTACCAGGACGCTTTATACAATGCCCGTGGTACAAACTATCAATTTAAGCAGGAAGGTAACGTGTTGAAATTTAACCGCCGCTTAGAGAAACAAACTGACAGGCTATGGCGCGCGCAAAGGTTACATCTTACCCTTAAAATACCTTTGAACTCAAAAGTAGTAATTGATGATCAGGTGGATAGATTTGTGAGGGATATAAGCGTGCGCGACTGTAACGACGTGAATAAGAGAGATGGTGCATCAGCTGCAACATTTATTATGACCGATAATGGCTTGCAATGTAAAGTTGATACACTGGTATTACCACAAACACCAAAACAAAAAGCTGCTGCAGATAGTGCAGCAATTGCAAACCCCGAATAATGAAAAATATCATAAAATATATAAGCCTGCTATTATTTAGCGGGCTTATATTACCTTTTTATAATATTAACAGCATCAAAAATATTACCGCAGCAAACAATACCAAACATGTTTCTGCGGTTAAACACCCACGCCCGGCAAATCCGGTGCGAATACAGTACTTTCTATATCAGGATATTGCAGAAATGCTTTTCCCCGCAGAGTAAAAATTAAACTTTTTCTGTAACCTTTTACCCCAACCTTACATCTTACTATAAATTAACAATTACATGTCACCGTATGGCGACATACAACATAAACCCTGTACCTATGCAAACATCTACACTATATATAATATAAGCCCGGCGGATTAACCGCAAGATCTAAACAAAATTTAATGCCTGTTAAAAAAACGAGGGAACAGCCTTCGCAGGAATTTTATTGCCTAATTTTTTACACCATGAACGCACACATCACTAAATTACTATATATAATACTCCTACTTATAGCTCCCGTTGCTGCTAACGCACAGGGAGCTAAGCCAACAGCAGGTAGTATATCCGGCCAGTTACAAAACGAACAGGCCAAACCAATGGATTACGCGACAGTAACTTTGTTAAGAGGTAAAGACTCATCTGTTGTTAAAAGCACGCTTACCAACGATGCCGGTAAATACCAGTTTGATAATATTATATCGGGCCGTTACATTATTAAAGCTACAACCGTAGGATACCAGCCTACGTTTAGCCCTGTGCTTGAAGTAGAGGCCGATGAGATACACGCGCCGGTTATAAAAATGCAGCAAAGCAGCCGCAATTTGCAGGGTGTAACCATCACTTCATCAAAACCACTTATCGAACGTAAGCTGGACCGCACGGTAATGAACGTGGAGAATAGTGTACTTGCTGCCGGCAATAACGCATTAGAGATATTAGAGCGCGCGCCAGGTGTTACTATTGATAAAGATGATAACATAAGCCTTAAAGGTAAGCAGGGTGTTACCGTTATGATAAACGATAAACTAACCTATCTGTCTTCAGCGCAGCTTTCCGCTTTGCTTCGTTCAACAGATGGTTCAACCATACAATCTATCGAGATCATTACCAACCCATCTTCTAAATATGATGCCTCAGGTAACTCGGGTATCATCAATATCAAACTAAAAAAGAATAAACAAAGCGGCACCAATGGTAGCTTAACTGCCGGCGCAGCATATGGCTTAAATTTTAGGGATAATACCAGCCTTACTCTAAACCACAAACAAGGCAATTTTAACTTCTTTGGCACATTTAGTCGTGGTGATATTACCCGGCAGAATAATATCAATATAGACAGGGTGGTGGATAGCGCGTCAACCAGTACTTATTTTAAACAACTCACCAGTATGAAAAACTCGGTACATTACAATAATTACCGTTTTGGGGCCGATTACAACACTTCGGCAAAAAACACACTGGGTTTTGTAATAAGCGGCGATTATACCAATGAATACAATGATAACAACAGCAAAACATCATTAGGCTTAACGCCCGATGCTAACGACTCTTATCAGAATACCCTATCAAAAATTAAACAAACTTACCGCAACATAGCCGTTAACCTTAATGATAAAATACAGATAGATACCAGCGGGCAGGAGTTAAGCGTTGATTTAGATTACTCAAAATTCAACAACAACTCGTTTGCTAATTACGATACCTATTTTTTTAAGCCTGATGGCAGTTCTTTAGCCCCTACGCTATTTTTACGCAACACAACACCATCGCGCATAACTATATACACAGGTAAAGCCGATTATACTTATCCCTTAACTAAAACGCTAAAGCTGGAAACAGGTATTAAAGTAAGTTCAGTTAAAACTGATAACGACCTAAAGGCAGAAATAAATAATGGTGATGGGTTTATAAACGATACCTCGCGTACTAATCGTTTTGTGTACGATGAGAAAGTAAGTGCTGCCTATGTAAACCTGGGTAAGACCTACAAAAACACCTCTATACAGGCGGGGTTACGCGCGGAACGAACAAGCTCTAACGGCAATTTGGTAACCAATAACCAGGTGGTTAAACGTACGTATACCGATTTTTTCCCAAGTATATTTATCAATCAAACCCTTTCGCCAAAGCATGAATTGGGCATTAGCTATAGCCGCCGTATAGACAGGCCGAACTATGATAACTTAAACCCCTTTAGGTTTTATTTGGACCAATACACTTACGAGCAGGGTAACCCCTTCCTTAAACCACAGTACACCAATGCTTACGAATTAAATTACACCTATAATAAAACTATAAATGTATCATTAGGTTACAGCCGCACTACTGATGTTAGTGCAGAAGTATTACTTACCGATACGATAAAGAAAGCTACTTACCAAACACGCGCGAACTTGCAGAAGCAAGATTCGTACACTATTAATATTAATACACCTTATACCATTACAAAATGGTGGACAGGTAATATTAACGTAACCGGTTTTTACCAAAGCTTTAAATCTGATTCACTTTCGGGTGGTATGTTAAATAACGGGCAGGCAGCGTTTAATGCCAGAACAACACAAACGTTTTTATTTGCCGGTAGTTACAAGGCGGAGGTTACTGCATTTTATCAATCGGCACTAACCTACAGCATATTTAAAATAAGGCCTCAGTATACCGTTGATGCCGGCGTAAGCCATTCGTTTTACAATAAAAAGCTAAACCTTAAGCTTGCGGTAAGCGATATATTCAATACCCGCCGAAACAACGTGAGCACAAATTACCAAAGCACCAACCTGGTTGTAAGGCAAAAAAACGAAACACGCTTAGGCCGTATAACCTTAACCTACAATTTTGGCAACAGTAAAATTAAATCCCGGGAACACAAAACCGGTTCAGAAGATGAAAAAGGACGCGTGAAAAGCGGTAATTAAGTTTGCAGTTTGTAGTGGGCAGTTAGCACATAAGAAAGGCGATGGGTTTTAGTCCATCGCCTTTCTTTTTTAAAACTTTAGCGCTCCTGCAAACTGCTAACCGCCTACTGCAAACTGACTATTGCCCCACCATAAACACGGCATTGCTAAACAACAGTTTGCCATTCTCCCAAAAACTACGGAATAATGGGTCGTCTACAATGTACACTACCGAGCCACGGCCAAGCGATTGCACACCAAGCAGCAGCCCGTCATTTATTTTTTGTTTGGATTGCGCACCGGCAAAGCCCGCCACATAACTGTTCTTTTGTACAGTACCAACATTCCAGTCATCATCGCCAAGCAGATCGTAAATATCATCGCTTAGTTTTAACGAGTAGTAATAATTAGGCAACCCGAAAGCCAGCGGGTGGGTATTATCCATATTCAGTTTAAAAATAGCGCCCGGGATGCTGGAACGGATAGCATCACGGTTGCGGTCGCCATAAAGTTTAATTATAGCTTTTGTTTTCGCATCGGCCTTGTCATCCTTCTTGATTTCTTTCTTTTTAATACCGAACCCTTTTTTATCTACCAGCGCTGCTACCGCGTTTTCTAAAGCTATTAGCTTTCCGCCATCGCGTACCCAGCTTTGCAGGTTATCAGATAACAGGTCATTATACCTTCCGTCGGGCATTATCAGCACATCAAAATCAGCAAGCTTTATCCGGTTCATATCCTGATACCTGATCACGTTGATAGGATAGCCTATCTGTTGTTCAAAAAAGTGCCACACCTCACCCATCGCTTCCGAGTTAATGCCATCGCCACTAACTAAGGCTACGCGCGGCTGGCGGATAAACCGCACATCGTCCGAACCTATATCCGATCCCTTATCTACAAAACCTGACGAAAGCGGGGTAAGTTCATGCTCCATTTCGGCAGCCGTTTGGGTTACTATCCGGTCGAAATCTGCCCGGTCGTTCCCCGCACGGGTTATTAACAACGAGCCCGCGGTGAATTTTTTACCGCCTGTTTCAAACGGCGTTTCCGAATAACGCACTTTTATCTTCTTCTTTAGCAAAGCCGATAAAAACCTTACATCGGCCACCGATTGCCACGAAGACACATAGGCGTAAGCTTTGGTGTTAGCAAGCGGCTGTGGTTTAACAACGCTCCAGCTATTGTTAGCCGGTTTATACGATTCTTTTACACCATAAGCTTTTAACCCGTAGGCATACGGAAGCGCCCATGCAGTAATATCGTAAGTTGACGAATCAGGAATAATTGTTTTGGGCTCCAGCAATACATGCAGCAGCACTGATTTTGGCTGATAGGCATTTACCACTAAGTCATTAGCGCCTACATTATACTGCTCGGTAGCGCCGGTAAAATAATTATACCCGGTTACCGATTTGTTTGCCAAGCCATACCCAAACTGAATGCCGTTACGGGTTAGCATTTTAGCCAGCTCGTTCACCTTTTCGTTATTATCGTTTTTAATAACATAGGTTTTGTATTGCCCCGGTGGGTTTTGGCGGCTGTTATCAAAGAACTTCTTAAACTCATCTACCACCTTTTGGGCGTTTGCCGATACTATTTCAATGGTACTTAGGCCCGTGGTGTGATGGTGCGAGATGCGCTGTGCCAGGGTAAGTGTATCGCCGCTACGGGTAACAACGGCCAGGCCCGCGCTTATACCGCCCTGCTCATAAGTCATCCCGATAGATCCATTATATAAAGGATAAGTATCACCGTATGATGGATATAACAGATCGAACTCCTGCTTGGTAAAATACATCCAGCCATTTTGGTCAAAGTATTTAGCATTGTTCTTACCAATAACCACCTGAAAATCGCGCTGCCATTGGGTAATATCTTTATGATAAGGCTCTGCAGCGGGGGCAAAATAATAAGGGTTATTATATCCCTGTTCATGATAATCAACATGAACCTCAGGCAACCACTGGTTAAACAGGGCTACGCGCGCCTGTGTTTCTTTTTGAGCCTGCCATGCCCAGTCGCGGTTCAAATCAAAGTAATAATGATTTACACGACCGCCCGGCCATGGCTCCATATGCTCGCGCGATGTTGGGTTGGCATCGGGCGTTAACCCCCGTACCGAGTTATAAAAATTAGCGTAACGATCACGGCCATCAGGATTTAAACAAGGGTCAATAACCACCACGCTGTTTTTCAACCATTCTTGTGTTTTGGTATTTGTTGGGTCAACCATATCAAATAGGGTCCACATGGCGGCCTCGCTTGAGGCAGGCTCGTTACCGTGTACGTTATAGCTTAGCCAGGTAATAACCGGCGCATTAGGCGTTACCGCGCCACTTTCTATCCCTGCAAGGCGCAGATTATTATGCCGTATCTCTTCCAGGCGTTTAATGTTATTTTCGGATGCAATAAACATGGCTATCAACGGCCTGCCTTCGTTGGTGGTACCAAATTGCTGCAGCTCAACATTCTTTGCTGTTTTGGCTACGTATTTAAAGTACTCTACTATAAGGTAGTGCGGGGTAAATTTATCTCCCAGCTTATACCCTAAAAACTCGGCCGGTGATTGTATTTTTTGAGCGAAAACAGATGTTCCGCAAAGCACCGTTATGAATATAAGGAGTAGTTTTTTTAACATATGTTAATGTTTAGATCAATAAAGCTAATCTAAAGATATTTTTTTGAGGTTTCATCATCAGGCTATTAATTCAAATCTGCACATTTGCATATAACGCATGACACCTATACAGGCCCTTCAAAAATATTTCGGATACAACCAGTTCAGGCTTTCGCAGGAAGCCATTATAGCAAATGTTTTAAACAAACAGGACACCTTGGTGCTAATGCCTACCGGTGGTGGCAAATCGCTTTGTTATCAACTGCCTGCCGTGCTATTAGATGGCTTAACTATTGTTATATCGCCCCTTATCGCGTTAATGAAGGACCAGGTAGACAGCCTGAATCTAACCGGTATACCCGCGGCGTTCCTAAACTCCAGCCAAAGCCCCGATGAGCAAAAAGATATTGCCATACAGCTAAAAAATGGCGAAATAAGGCTTTTATATGTCGCTCCTGAGCGTTTATTTGGTGCTGATAACCGCATGATGGGCTTCCTAAAAACGCTGAATGTAGTACAAATAGCCATTGATGAAGCGCACTGTATTTCGCAATGGGGACATGATTTCCGCCCGGAGTACCTGATGCTGGCCGGCTTAAAAAACGAATTCCCCAACGTGCCGGTGATAGCCCTTACCGCTACCGCCGATAAGCTTACCCAAAAAGATATACTGGATAAACTGAACCTGCACCAACCGGCAGTGTTTATTTCATCCTTTAACCGCGAAAATATTACCTATCGGGTTAACCCAAAAAAGAACAGCTTTAACCAGCTTTTAACTTTCCTGGATGCCCGTAAAGATGATTCGGGGATCATTTATTGCCTGTCGCGTAAATCAACCGAGGCACTGGCTGCCGATTTGAAAGAAGAAGGTTATGCCGCCGAAGCTTACCATGCAGGCTTAAACAATGAGGTTAAAGCCCGCAACCAGGAGGCTTTTTTAAAGGATGAGATAAAAATAATTGTAGCCACCATTGCCTTTGGGATGGGGATAAATAAAAGCAACGTGCGCTATGTAGTGCACATGGATTTGCCCAAAAACATAGAGGGCTACTACCAGGAAACCGGCCGCGCAGGCAGAGATGGTTTGGCATCAGATGCCCTGCTTTTATACTCGCCCGGGGATGCCATAAAGCTGCGCAGCTTTGCCACGGTAGAAAACAACAGGGAACAGAGTGCCATTATGCTGAAAAAGCTGGACGACATGGTAAACTTTTGCCAGCTGCATGCCTGCCGCCGTCAATTTTTGATGCATTATTTTGACGAGCCCTTCCCGGACAATTGCGGCTCATGCGATTTTTGCCTGAGCGAATTTGTAAAATTCGACGGAACACTCATCGCGCAAAAAGCATTATCCGCAGTGGCGCGTTTAAAAGAACGGTTTGGAACAACTTATTTAATCGATTTCCTCCGCGGATCTAAAAGTGAAAAGATCTGGGCAGATCATAAACTGCTTAAAACATACGGTGCCGGTGCCGACATTAGCAAAGCCGACTGGCAACGCTACCTGCGCGAATTGATAGCACAAGGCTTTTTGCAAGTTAGCGAGGATGGTTACTCGTCATTAAGGCTTACCCAAAAAAGCGAAGCCGTTTTAAGAGGCGACCTGCAAGTAGAACTGATAGCATCACAAGTTACCGATGAACAGGAACACGAGACGCAGAATTATGAAGCCGAGTTATTGGCCGATCTGCGCAAAAAACGCCAGGAAATTGCCATTGGCGAAAACCTGCCGGCCTATATTATATTATCTGATGCAACGCTATTAGAGATAGCCACTTTCCTGCCGCAAAAAATGGATGAGTTACGCTTGATCTCGGGTTTCGGTGATGTGAAACTTGCTAAATATGGCCGCGAATTTTTAGCGGTTATTAACAGTTATAGTAAAGAGAAGGGATTAACATCCCGCATAACCCAAAAATCGGTAAAGCGCGAGCGCAAAGCGGCTAAACCCAAAAAGGGCAAATTATCAGATACCTTCCAGGCTACGTATTTACTTTACAAAGAGGGTAAAAGCGTTACGGAGATTGCGCATGAACGCGGCTTATCGCCAACAACAATTGAAGGGCATTTAAGTCGCTTTATACAAACCGGCGAACTGGATGTGTATGATTTTGTTAATGAAAGCAAGATCCCTGCTATTAAAGACGCGGTTGAAAGCTACGGCAGCGCCATGTTAGCGCCATTAAAAGAAGTTTTGGGCGATGCCTACAGCTACGGCGAAATTAAAGCAGTTATTGCCTGGATGAATAGAGAAGCGTAATTTAGATTACAGATTAACCATGAAAACTACTACCGAACAACTATATCAATTATTCCTGCATCATACTGTTATTAGTACAGATACACGTAAAATAGCGCCGGACAGTTTGTTCTTTGCACTAAAGGGCGATAGGTTTGATGCTAATACCTTTGCCCAAAAAGCGGTGGAAGCAGGGGCCGCATACGCGGTTATTGATAACCCCGAATATGCGCTTGGCGAAAAGTTTTTATTAGTTGACGATGTATTGACAGCATTGCAGGATCTGGCAAGGCACCACCGCCAACAGTTAAACATCCCGGTTATTGGGCTTACCGGCACCAACGGCAAAACCACTACTAAAGAATTGATCAACGCCGTTTTATCGCATCGTTTTAAAACGTTGGCTACACAGGGCAATTTAAATAACCATATAGGCGTACCACTAACTATCCTTACTATCGATAGCTCGCACCAAATGGCGGTGATAGAAATGGGCGCCAACCATCAAAAGGAAATTGCGCTGCTTTGCAGCATAGCCCAACCCACTCACGGCCTCATTACAAATGTTGGCAAAGCCCATTTAGAGGGTTTTGGCGGGATTGAGGGCGTGAAGAAAGGGAAGGGAGAGTTATATGATTATTTACGTCAATCGGAAAGTAAGGTAGCGTTTGTTAATAGTGATGATGCTACGCTGTTGGAAATGCAAAAGGCAAGAGATTTAAAAAATGTAGTTTACTACGGCAAAAACGCCAACCCTGATAATTTGGTTAGCGGTAGGCTGCTGGATAACTCGACGTTCCTTACGTTGAAGTGGAACGATAGAAAAAGTTCGTCATACAATGTAAAATCGCAGTTAACCGGTTCTTATAATTTAGATAATATATTAGCGGCGATATGTATCGGTTGCTTTTTCGGGTTGAATTGTGACGAGATAAACCAGGGCATTGAGGGATATCAACCAAAAAACAACCGCTCGCAGATCATGCAAACGGCTACCAATACGCTTATTTGCGATTTTTATAATGCCAACCCAAGCAGCATGTTCGTAGCCATTGAAAATATGGATAAAGTACAAGCCACGCATAAAGTAATGATACTGGGCGATATGTTTGAGATGGGTGCAGAATCGGCTGTAGAACACACCTCGGTTATTCAAAAAGCCATGAGTGCCCAGGTAGATGAGCGGATCTTTATTGGTAAAGATTTTTCAAGCCAACAATCGGAAGTACAGAACACCAATCTTATCAATACCACGTTTTACCTTACCGCCGAAGATGCCATCATCGGCTTAAAAACAAATCCTATCACCAATGCTACTATCCTCATAAAAGGGTCCAGAGGCATGGCGCTGGAACGGCTGGTGGAGTTGTTTTAAAAAAAACTTGTCATTTCGAACGATAGAGAGAAATCTTGTTCGAATAGTTGTAGACTTTGCAATTTGAACAAGATTTCTCCTCGTACCTCGTTCGAAATGACATTGGTTATTGGGAAGATAACATCAATTCCGCAACCTCTTCCCCTACCAAACTACCCATAGCTACGCCCATGCCATTGCAGCGCACGGCGCAAAATATGTTCGGCTCCACTTGCTTTACTATGGGGCTTAATTCTTCGCCAAAGCCCATGATACCGCTCCACCAATAATCAATTTCGGTATTTTGCCCGGGCAGGATAATATTATGCAGGTAATTGGTCAATTTTTGTTTTACCAGATCGGTGTGGCCAAACTCCGGGGTTTTCTCGGCAGAAAAGTCAAGGTTACGGCCACCGCCAAAAAGTACCCGGCCATCAATATTACGGAAGTAGTAATAACCCTCGTTAAAATGATAAGTCCCTTTTAACTTTAAACCGGGCACAGGTTTAGTAATCAACACTTGTCCCCTGCCCGGGGTAACCTGCAAATGGGGATACAATTGCTTAGCGAAAGCATTGGTCGCCATTATAACTTTACCAGCTTTAAAATTTCCCTGCGGGGATGTTAAACGGATATGGTCACCTTCATTATGAATTGAATTTATCTCGCACCCGTTCAAAACCAATACATCTTTCTGGTAAACTTTATGGAGTAAGGCACGCATCATTTTACCGGTATGTATCTGTCCCTCAAAAGGGTTGTATATCATCCGGCTTATTCCATTAAAGCCGAAACCTGCAATTTTAGCATTGGCAACTGCATAAATGTCATGCCCGTCAATTGCCGGTTTTAATAATTTATTTAATCTTTCAATACTATCAATTGCCTCTTCCTCATCCGCTTCCTCGCCTTTCATAAATAACTCGTAGCCACCATGCTGATAATAATCAATATTTTCATCGCCCAGGTTTTGACGTAAGCGCTGCAAGCCACGCCATTTGTAATTGGCAAGGCGTGCAACCTCCTCCTCGGATGAATGTTTAAGTGCCTCTAATTGTTCGGAAACTGTACCAAAACAGGCAAAACCGGCGTTTTTTGTACTGGCACCGCTTGGTAAAAACCCGCGCTCTAAAACCAGGACCTTCAAATTTGGCTCCCGGGTTTTTAAATGCAGGGCAGCGCTAAGGCCCACAATGCCACTGCCAATAATAATTACATCGGCATTATCAATGAATGCGGTATGTTCCCAGTATGAAAAATTGCCTGACATAGATTTCAAATGTAGTGCTTTTGACTTTGAACTTTATACTTTCAACTTAAACTGGAATGCTTTTTGAAATAGACTTTATATAAAACTATTGAAAAATGATAAACCTATTATTCGTATCCTATAATTCAGCCTTGCTGCTCATGATAGTGATAGCACTGGTGAGCTTTATTGTGCAATGGCGTTTTAAAAGTAAGTTCAAGCAATATTCAGAAATGCCTTTGTTATCCGGCTTATCCGGCAAAGATGTGGCCGAGCGCATGCTGAAAGATAATGGCATATATGACGTAAGGGTAATTTCTGTTGAAGGTCAATTAACTGACCACTACAACCCTGCAGATAAAACAGTTAACCTTAGTCCGGATGTTTATCACAGCCGCAGTATTGCGGCCGCTGCTGTTGCCGCCCACGAGTGTGGCCATGCGGTACAGCATGCAAAAGCTTATAGCTGGTTAACCTTCCGTTCGGCAATGGTACCTGTGGTAAATGTGGCATCAACGCTAACCCAGTGGACGCTGATGATTGGCATTATGCTGTTATTTTTTACGCATAACCCGTATGTACTGGCAATTGGTGTTGCTGCTTTGGCATTGGTTACCCTGTTTAGCTTTATTACCCTCCCGGTTGAGTTTGATGCCAGCCAGCGCGCTTTAGCGTGGTTGGATAACAACTATACCATTATGCAAACCCGCCAGGAACACGAGCAGGCAAAAGACGCCCTTTGGTGGGCCGCCATGACCTACGTTGTTGCCGCTTTAAGTGCATTGGCTACGCTGGTATACTACGCCTCATTCCTGTTTAACAGGAGGAACTAAGTTGCTAAAGCAAGCTCTTAAAACAACAATCAAACAAATATTAAATCGCCTCAAAATAATTGGGGCGATTTTTTTATGGGTTGTAGCACTTTAAACTGATTGGCCGTAATGTATATGTAATGGGTTTCAAAACCCTCGCAATCAATCTATAAAAGATAAGGGTGTGCAACTCCTTCTGTATTGAGTGATTTTTTTAGTTTAACTGTTAAAGGCTGCCCACGGGTGGCCTTTTTTATATCCCTTCTGCTGAAAGCCTGCGCATTCACACAAAGTGTAAATTTTAGTGTTGTGTGTTAATCATGGCATCAACCGAAACTGATAAAGGCTGGCGTTCCAGGCTGCACGAGATCATTTATGAATCAAACACCCGTGCTGGAAAAGCATTTGATGTAGCCCTGCTGATAGCCATTTTTACCAGCATTATTGTAGTGATGCTGGATAGTGTGGAAAGCATTCATCAACAACACGGGCAGCTTTTAAAATACGTTGAATGGGGGTACACCATACTCTTCACCGTAGAATATATTTTACGACTCATTAGCATCAGGCAGCCTACCGGTTATATATTTAGTCCGTTGGGGATAATTGACCTGATAGCGCTGATTCCATCCTATCTCAGCATTTTCTTTATCGGCGCACAATCGTTATTGGTGTTTAGGGCGCTGAGACTGCTGCGGGTTTTCCGGATCTTTAAGCTGAGCCGTTTTTTAACCGAGATAAATTTTTTAACCGTTGCCTTGAAGGGTAGCCTTCGCAAGATCAGTATATTCCTGCTCACTGTTTTATCGCTTACGATTATCCTGGGTTCTGTTATGTATTTGGTAGAGAAGCGCGAGAACGGATTTTCCAATATCCCCGAAAGTATTTACTGGGCAATTGTTACCATTACTACAGTAGGTTATGGGGATATATCGCCCGTTACCCCAATGGGCAAGTTTGTAGCTTCGATAGTAATGCTGATAGGTTACGCTATTATAGCGGTCCCAACGGGTATTTTAACCCATGACCTGGCAATAGCTGCCCGCCAGAAAAAAGAACTGCCCGAAGCCTGCCCAACCTGTGGCCGCGAAGGGCATGACAGCGATGCTACATTCTGCAAATTTTGCGGATCGGCGCTTTTATAAAAGCCCGAAATGTGCATTTAAATCAAAATAAATAACATTTACATGTAGCGTTAGGGCTAAGGCCTGCGTACTGGCATTAATCGTTCTATTGATTTTGCAGTACAACGTATTGCATATGCCTCCGTAAGACAGCCGGCCAGCTTCTTTAAAGGCGGATAATCTTTAGTTTGATTGTTGTTTAGAAAAGGCTGCCTTAGGGCAGCCTTTTTACTTATGTCCACCTAAACAAAAAAGCCCCAACATTTCTGTCGAGGCCTATATCCTGGATCTTGATTCTAATTTAATTAAGCCTGTATGGCGCTATTAAATAAAATTCGGGGATCTGTACATTGAATACTGAATTATCCAGCAGGCGTTCCATTTGGTATTCGCCTTTCATGCTGCCCATATCGGTTTTAAGATTGCAACCGCTTACATATTCGTGCGAATTACCCGGTTCAATTACTGGCTGCAGGCCCACAACTCCTTCACCTTCTACTTCGCGCTTGGCGCCGTTTGAGTCAAAAATATACCAGTGCCGGCTTACCAAACGTACGGCATAATTACCCATATTTTCAATGCTCACTTTATATGCGAACATAAAATGATCATTCATTGGGTTAGAATATTCGGGTTGGTAAATTGTTTCAACTGAAACCTTAACACCTTCAGTTATGGTAGTAGCCATCGCTTTATTGTCTGTTTATATTCAAATATATATTTTACAAACAAATATTACGCCATTTCAAAAGCATATTTTTTGTCAACTTCGCCTAATATATCCATAATCTCTTCTACAGTACCGGCCGTTACCAGTTTCATGCGATATTCTTTAAAGTCGGGCACGCCTTTAAAGTAGTTGCTGTAATGGCGGCGCATTTCAAAAATACCGGTACGCGGGCCTTTCCATTCCATCGATTTTTCGAGGTGGGTTTTGCAAACCTCAATGCGCTCGGCAATGGTGGGTTTATCCAAATATTCGCCCGTTTTAAAGAAATGTTTAACCTCGCGGAAGATCCATGGGTAACCAATAGCGGCACGGCCAATCATCATCCCATCAACGCCATACTCCATACGCCAGTTGGCCGCTTTCTCAGGCGAATCGATATCACCGTTACCAAAAATTGGGATCTGTATACGCGGGTTCTTTTTAATCTCGCTTATCAGGGTCCAATCGGCAACACCTTTATACATTTGCGACCGGGTGCGGCCGTGTATAGTTAGCGCCTTTATACCTACATCCTGCAGGCGTTCGGCAACTTCGTAAACATTTTTTGTATTATCATCCCAGCCAAGGCGGGTTTTTACAGTAACGGGTAAATGAGTAGCCTGTACAACCGCTTTGGTCATGGCAACCATTTTATCAATATCCTGCAACAGGCTTGCACCGGCACCACGGCAGGCAACCTGCTTAACGGGGCAGCCGTAATTGATATCCATCAGGTCCGGGCCTGCTAATGAGGCTATCTCGGTTGCTTCGCGCATGTGGTCGATATCACTACCAAAGATCTGGATCCCTATGGGGCGCTCGTATTCAAATATGTCGAGTTTTTGGCGGCTTTTAGCGGCATCACGTATCAGTCCTTCGGAGGAAATAAACTCCGTGTACATCATATCCGCACCGTTTTGCTTACACACGTAACGGAAAGGCGGATCGCTCACGTCTTCCATCGGTGCCAGCAGCAGCGGGAACTCCCCTAAATCAATATTTCCTATTTGTACAGACATGGCTTATATTTAAGCGCTGCAAAAATACAAAATTTAAGCTATATGACGAAAAGCGCTGTAAGTCAAATGCCCCCGGGGAAGCAACTCCTACTTTTTATACTGATATTTATAGGGGTATTTACTGCATTTAACATATTAGGGATTATAGCGGTTGGCTTAATTTATGGCTTTGGCCTGATAATGGATATTGCCCATTTAAACTTTACGAACCCGCAAAGTATCCCCGCCTTATATATTTTACAGATAATAACCACCACCCTCCCTATTTTTTTAGCGCCCATTATTTTTGCTTATTGGGTAGTGAAAGATCCGCAGGAATATATTAAACCATCATTCCGTTTCCCGTGGGTGTTATTTGTTGTCGCCTTTTTTGTGATGTTGGTATCATCGCCATTAATAGAGGTTTTGAGCAATGTAAACCAGCAATTGGTTTTACCAAAATGGTTAAGCGGACTGGAAAGATGGATGAAGGAGAGCGAAGAAAGCGCCCGCCGGGTTACTATGGCCATATTGAAAATGAATACCCTTTGGGATTGTATTAAAAACCTGATACTGATTGGCTTTTTAACCGCCGTTGCCGAGGAGTTTATGTTTCGTGGTGGCTTACAAACCATTATGGCCCGGTTAACTAAGAATATACATGCGGCCATTTGGATAACAGCCGCCCTTTTCAGTGCTTTCCATATGGAATTTTATGGCTTTTTACCCCGCCTACTGCTTGGTGCACTGTTTGGTTATTTTGTTGCTTATAGCGGCAGTATATGGCCGGCGGTTTGGGGGCATTTTTTAAATAATGGCACGGCTGTAGTAGCAACCTATCTATATCAAAAAAAGCACATTAAGCTAAACCCCGATGCCACGGATGTATTTAGTTGGTGGCAGTATATATTTAGCCTGATAATTATTATAATTTTGCTGATAGTTTACAAAAAGGTAGCATTGGGCAAAGAGCGGGGCCCTGTATTAAATGGAGAAGAACTGGGTTAAGATTTACACTTCGTCAAACTTTTATGAGTCAGAGATTGTGAAACAGGTACTTACCGGGTACCAGATAGATGCCGTAGTGCTTAACCGGCAGGCATCATCACACCAGGCTTTTGGCGATATTGAAGTATATATCCACCAGGAAAACTTTGGCCGTGCTATCGAAATAATGATACTGAACCAAATTAACTTATGAAGACACGCGCCATAACGGGCTTTTTTTTTACAATAGTGATGCTGGGGTCGTTTTTACTGGGTTACCAGGTATTCGCCGGCTTTTATTTAGTACTTAGCTGCTTTTGCTTGTATGAGTTTTATTCCCTAATTAAAAAAGACACAGCAACCCCAAATGTTCCCGTTGGGATACTAAGCGGCGCGTTACTTTTCAGCGGCGCGGCACTGCTTAATTATTCGGATATGTTTGCCCTGCCTGCCTTAAACGGGCATCAATTAGCTTATTTATTGTTGTTTTTGTTTGTTTTGAGTGTTAGCCTTGTTTTTGTACGGGAGTTATTCAAGATCTCGGTGGCGCCGTTTGCCAATATTGCCTATACATTGGTAGGGATGGCTTTTGTGATCATACCTTTCAGCTTTTTTCACGCGCTGGCCTATATTAACAACCAGGGTTTTAACTTTCATATCCCGATGGCGTTTTTATTAATGCTATGGGCTAACGATACCGGCGCCTACCTGGTAGGCCTTACTATTGGCCGCACCAAGCTTTTTGAACGCCATTCGCCAAAAAAAACATGGGAAGGTTTTATTGGCGGTGTAGTGATCAGCGCGGGCGTAGGTTATATCATCAGTTTATATTTCCCCGAGCTGGATTGGAAACAATGGATGAGTGTTGGGATATTGATTTCTTGCTTCGGCACACTGGGCGACCTGGTAGAATCTATGTTTAAACGCAGCATAAATGTGAAGGACTCCGGCAGTATATTACCCGGCCACGGTGGTTTACTGGATAGGTTTGATGGGTTATTACTTGCCGCCCCTATTGTATATACTTACTTATACTTCGTTGTAAATGCTTAATTTTGTAGAAACTTATTACCCTATATATGACTTTTCATAAAGAAGGATATACATCACTTGCCTTAACAGTGCTGTTCATATTTGTATTGAACGCGTTGATCTCCTTTTATTTTCCCGATGCCCACACTGTAAAATGGATAGTTTACATCCTGTCGTTTTTACTGCTTGCAACTATTGTACAGTTTTTTCGCAGCCCTGTTTTACATATTACCCCGGAAGAATCGCAGGTGCTTTGCCCTGCAGATGGCAAAGTAGTGGTAATTGAAGAAACGGAAGAAACAGAATTTTTTAAAGACAGGCGCATACAGTTATCGGTATTTATGTCGCCGGTTAATGTGCACGTAAACCGTAACCCTATCAGCGGCGTTATTAAATATTTTAAATATCACCCGGGTAAATACCTGGTGGCATGGCACCCAAAATCATCAACCGAAAACGAGCGCACTACGGTTGTAACCGAAAACAGCGAAGGCACCCAGATATTATTCCGCCAGATAGCGGGGGCGCTTGCCCGCCGTATTGTATGGTATGTTAAAGAGGGTGATGTGGTTGAACAAGGCCAGCAATTTGGCTTTATTAAATTTGGATCGAGGGTGGATATTTTCCTTCCGTTAGGCACCAAAATTAATGTAGAACTTAACCAGGTAGTAAAAGGCGGTCGCACGGTATTAGCCGATTTGTTAAATAACGTAACGTTGCCATCTGAAACTTCGGATGTGGTTGAAACACATATCCCCGATGTTGAAAAGCCACTATCTGATGAGCATGGCGAACCAACATTAGTTATTGAGCACGACCTGGAGAAAGAGCAAGCTGTTGAAAAGCCGGAAGGTAAAGCAACTCCTGCTAAGAAACCGGTTGCCGCTGCCAAGCCAAAACCAACCACCGCAACAAAATCAACTACAGCAGCAAAACCAAAAACGGTTAAGAAAAGCGAGAAAAAATAGTTTAATCAAAATAGAAAAAGCCCCTATGCAATTGCGCAGGGGCTTTTTTATGCTCGATAATGTGCCCCTATCTCTTCTCTACCCTATCATAAAACCCACCAAACGAATTGTTTTTCACTGCATCCTCGTTAAAGAAATCGCCGGGGAAGCCCAATTCTATTTTGCTGGCATCGTCAAGCTTTTGGATGTGGGCCGGGCTTAATATCACATCTATTGTTTTCAGGTTATCTTTCAACTGGTCAACTTTGGTAGCGCCAACAATTGGGATGCAGCTAAAACCTTTGCTCATTGTCCACTGCAATGCAACGTGGCTTTCAGATACGCCAAGTTCCTGCGCAACTTCCATTACTACTTTGGTAATATTTTCGCTGCGCGCATCCAGGCGTTTGCTATCGGGTTTTATGCGGCCTTTGTCGCCCTTTAGATATTTCCCCGTTAATGCACCGCCTGCCAATGGCGCCCATGGGGTAACCGTCATTCCGAAGTGTTTAGCCATGGGGATCAGTTCGCGCTCGGCGGTGCGCGCCAGCAGGCTGTATTCTACCTGTAGGGCTATAAACTGGCTCCAGCCCATTAGTTCGGCAAGGGTGTTACCTTTGGCTACCACCCAGGCAGGCGTGTCGCTGATGGCGGCGTAGGTTATTTTCCCTTGTTTTATCAGGTCATCCATAGCGCGCAGCACCTCGTCAATCGGGGTAATATCATCCCAAATGTGCAGATACAGTACATCTATAAAATCTGTTTTTAAACGCTTCAGGCTATCCTCCACGCTCCGCATCATGTTTTTGCGGTTGTTGCCGCTTGCATTGGGATTGGTCATATTATCCTTTAAGCTGTATTTGGTGGCCAGCACAAAGTAATCGCGGTCGTGGTTGGCTATATAATCGCCAATGATCTTTTCGCTGGTGCCCAGTTTGTATATATTGGCGGTATCCAGGAAATTGCCGCCCTCATTAGCGTAGGCATCCATGATCTCGAAGCTGGTGGCAGCATCGGCACCCCAGCCGCCCTCGGTTCCAAAACCCATTGTGCCTAAACAAAGTTCGGATACCTTTAATCCTGATCGGCCTAATAATTTATAATTCATGGTAGTAGTAGTTTTTTTAGATGAACGTTGCAGACAAAATTCCTGTTTTAAAAGCTCAAATAAAAATGCTTTGTAAACAATAGCTGCAAGCCAATTGTAAATATATCAAACATACTATCATGAAGATCATCACCCTGCATAAACCAGTTAATATTGATCAGCTTTTTAATCACTTGCAAGACAGGCTGAACCCTATCTTTCAAAAGCAAAGGCAAAGCGATATCAGCTTTAACATAGCTAATACCCCCACCGGCATCGAGATAAGCTACCCTAAGTTGTATGAAGGCATTTTATTTACTATTACCGTGCAGGACGATCAGCTTTGGATAACCCGCAACGAGCATTATGTAGATGACATTAACTCCATTACCGTTGAATCTATTCTGAACAGCCTGTTTGATGATATATCAGGCGGGCAGGGCACCGACCTGCTGCAAGAGGGTTAAATACTTAAATATAATTTTTAGCTTTAGCATAAAAAACCTGCTATGCCTAAATTTTATACGTTGCTTCTATGTCTCTTCATAGCCATAAGCCCGGTTAAAGCGCAAAAGCCTGTTGCTGCTACACCAGGATACCCGGTTATTATTAATAAGGATACGCTATTTAAATTTTATACTGCTCAGGGTTTATTTACCCCTACCGAACGCGCCCAGATAGTAACCAAGCGCATTAACGGACTGATACAACGCTTAGATTTTGTTGCCGATTCGTTAAAGCTAACGCATGACAGCGCACTATCCGTCATCACCTATAAATCAGAAATTGTATTTGCTGTTAACGAACAGGATAGTAAGTTTTCTGAGTTAAGCCGCAAGGCACTTGCCGATAACTACTACACCCTGTTAAAGCAGCGCCTTAAAACCGCTACCGAAACTTATAACCTAAAAGAACTGGCGATACAGGTGGGCGAAGCCATTTTGGTATTTGCCTTACTCATCTTTTTAATATGGCTGGTTAACCGTGCCTTTGCCTGGATAGGGTCGAGAATAGTTAACAGCTGGACCCGGCGCGTTGATGCCCTTGCACAAAAAGGGGCGCCGGCCAATTATGTGAACCGGTTACTCCCCTTCATAAACACATTGCTGCGTGTTGTAAAGTTTGTAGTGATTATACTACTCGTATACCTTTCGTTACCGGTTCTGTTCTATATTTTCCCGTGGACTAAACCCATTGCCACGCAGTTATTGGGGTATGTTATTAATCCGCTAAAAAGTATTGCACTGGCGTTTTTAAGGTATATCCCCAATTTGCTTACTGTACTGGTTATTTATGTTGTTACCCGTTACATTGTAAAGTTTATTGGCTTTATAGCGACCGAAATAAAGAATGGGGCGTTTACCATCAGAAATTTTTATCCCGACTGGGCCATCCCTACCTATAACATTATAAGGGTGATACTTTACGCGTTTATGTTTGTGGTGATATTCCCTTATCTGCCGGGTTCGCAAACCAAGGTTTTTCAGGGAGTGACGGTGTTTTTAGGGGTGCTGTTCTCGTTTGGGTCTTCATCGGCTATATCAAACATGGTGGCGGGCATTGTGCTTACCTATATGCGCCCCTTTAAAGTGGGCGACCGGGTAAGGCTGGGCGAAGTTACCGGCGACGTTATTGAAAAAAACTTATTGATAACCCGTGTAAGAACCATTAAGAACGAGGACATCACTATTCCCAACTCATCTATATTAAGCGGCCATGCGGTTAACTATACCTCGTCTGCTAAAACACTTGGGTTGATCTTGCACAGTACAATAACCATAGGCTATGACATGCCCTGGCAAACCATACACCGCTTACTTATTGATGCCGCTTTGGCAACCGAAGGCATACAACCCGAGCCAAAACCCTTTGTGTTACAAACCGAGTTGAATGATTTTAACGTGGGTTACCAGATAAACGCCTATACAGATATGCCGAAAAAGATGGCCCTTATTTATTCAGAGCTGCATAAAAACATACAGGATAAATTTAATGAGGCCGGTGTTGAAATTATGTCGCCGCACTTCACATCGATACGCGATGGCAATGGCATTCAGATCCCCGATGATTATAAACCCGAGGGATATAAAAGCCCGGGGTTTAATGTGAATAAGGCGGAGTAGGTAGCCCGTTGGCTGAGGCCTAGCGATTGCAGGGGGCAGTAAACAAAAAGCCCCCCTTGTAAAAAACAAAGAGGGCTTCATATAATATATTTTACACTTATCCGTAAATCCAGCTGAATTTATATTCCAGCATTGGGTTTTTCATACGTTCGGCAACGCGTATTAAACGGTTTGGAAGGTTCATGATGTAATCACGGGCTTTTTCGCCATCTTCTTTTAAGTCGATAACGCTTTCAATGTGCCAGTCTTCAATCAGTTCCTTTAATATATCTACGTAATCAATAGCAGTATAAATACCCAGGCGTTCTGCGGCATCGGTAAAGTGACCGAAGGTTTGGCCTATCTTCAAACCAACCTCGCGCAGGAAATGCGCCGGCATAACAATTTTTTTACGCATCATATCCTCAAAAGCTAACATAGCCTCATTCGGATCAACCTCAAATATTTTTTCGATAAAGTATTTGTAAGCTTTCGCGTGGCGTGCTTCATCGCCGGCAATTACGCCGCACATTTTAGATAACAATGTATCGCCATCTTTTTTAGCCTGTGATGCCACCCTGCGGTGAGATACGTTTGTAGCCAGTTCCTGGAAAGATGTGTATATAAAGTTACGGTATGGGTCGTGGCCGGTACCTATATCAAAGCCATCGGCAATTAAGTATTGGGTAGATACCTCCATGGCGCGCATATTAACACGGCCCGATAGGTATAAATATTTATTTAGCAGATCGCCGTGGCGGTTTTCTTCTGCGGTCCAGTGGCGTGTCCATTTCATCCAGCCGCCTTCTTCATTATCAGATACGCCTTCAACCATAGTTAACCACGATTCGTAGGTAGGCAATGCTTCTTCGGTGATGGTATCACCTATAAGTACAGCAACAAGGTCATATGATAACCCTCGGGCGCTTTCCTGCATTTCTTTTATTTCGCTAAAAAACGTATCTCTTGAAGCATCAGGCAAAAAATCTGATGGCTGCCATATTGTATCAATGGGTTTCAAATATTCGTTCATCTTCTCCAGCATGAACTTTTCAATATGCCCCATTACCTCTTTGCGTTTTTCTTCGAAAAATTTCATAGTACCTTATTAGTGAGCAAAGTTAATAATTAATGTCAATATTATTTCGCGCCGGTATAATCAATCGCCTGTTTCATACAACCAGACAGGGTATTAATTGACGGCGGGCCATTAAATATAGAAAAATTGGTATTATAATCCCACATTATTCCGGGTATACCCATGGCCTTTAAATTTTCACGCACCGATTTTATATAGCGGCAACGGCTATCTGCATCGGCATATTTATTATATACGCCATACTCGCCGCATAATATAAGAACATCATATTTAGCCGCCCAGTTTTTAACAATTTGCAATTTATCATGTACCGATTGTTCTTTTCTTATCTATTTTTCTAATGAGGTTACAATGTTATACGCAGCATCTTTCCACACTTTGGGATTCATGTGGGGAGGCTCGTTATATAATTCAAAGAAAACCTTTTCCGGGCTTTCCCGTATATACCTCTTAGTTAATTTAAGCCATTGGTTAATAATCTTTGGCGTTTCAGTTAAATAGTTAGTATCGTTCAGGTTCCCGTAGTGATAATCAATAATTAGCTTTAAACCATATGTATTACATTGTTCCAAAACTTCATCGATATGAGTAAATACTTTCTCAACCGTAATTTTATTAGTTTCGAAGTATGCAAAAGCAACCGGGAGCCTCACGCTCTTAAAACCTAACCTTTTAATTAACTCAAAATCGGTATTATTTATCGGTTTTATACTCAAAATATCCTTGTTCCAGGTTTGTTCCAACCACGATATGCTAATTCCATTATTCAGGCTTTTTGCCCGGTTAAATGCCGCTTGCCTTTGGGTTAAGGGTATTGGATTGCTTTTTGCATTAGCAGGTTGCATAATTATAATTAATGTTATAATAAGCAGGGATGTTAACAGTTTCGGAAATGTATTTTTGAGAGCTGTGTTTTCCAATATCTTAATATTTGTTAAGAGCCGATCTTATATTATAATTTAAGGATACAAAATGTTTGTTCAAATTTCAAAGGAAGAATATAAAAGAGAGATATCAAAAAAAGCATGGTATCAAACTAATAACATAATCTGGACAATTATATTTCTATATCCTCTATTCAGTATTGTTGATTTTATATTTGCTAACAGTATTTGGCTGCAGTTTTTTATCATAAGGATCATTACAGTGATGATCATTTATGGGTTAAATGCGTTTTTTCAAGCCAAAAAATATAATTACCGTACCCTGCTGCACATAACCTTTTTTCTGCTCTCGGTAACATCGGCCATATTATGTAATATAGTTAACATACAGCAGGAAACTACCTACTATTTAATTTTTGCCGTCATCATATTGTTTTTCAATCTACAGGTTTTTTGGGAGCCCATTCATTCTATTATACAAACCTTAATAGCCTTATTGCTGCTTGCTGTATTTTATACTGTTTTGAACGTGAACGATTACTCTTTAGACCTGGTTATCAACAATGGGGGGCAAATGTTTTTCATTATCGCGTTTATATCATGCTTAATACCTAACGCCCGTTACAAGGTTATTGCCCGCGATGTACGCTCACAAATACTGATCGAAAAATCTAACGAGCAGCTTAAAGAGCAAAACCACGATATTAACGAGAAAAATAATATTATAGACAGGCAGTATGAACAGCTGCGCAAGCTGGACGACCAAAAGAACAGCTTTATAAATATTGCCGGCCACGATCTTAAAAACCTTATTGGCTCTATTGTAATGAGCAATAACATGCTTAGGGAAGAAGATTACCGCCTAAGCGCCGATCAAAAGGAGTATACCGGCTACATTGCAGAATCGGCAGAGAAGATGCAGTATATGCTTAATAAGTTAATGGATGTTAAAGAGCTGGAATCGCCTGAGATGAAATTCAATATGGAGATCTTTGATATTAACACCGAGGTTATACACGTATACAAAGGCCTGATAGAAACCGCCCAGATGAAGAACATCCATCTGATTGATAATATTCTAAAATTACCCCTTAACGTAAAACTGGATAAGGTTTTTGTTGGCCAGGTGTTTCAAAACCTGCTATCAAACTCTATAAAGTTTTCGCAAACCAACAACAATATAAAAATTGTTACCAGCCTGCAGCGCCAAAAATTTGTTTTCGAAATTATTGACGAGGGCGTTGCCATTGGGCAGGAAGAGCTGGATATGATGTTCAATAAACTAAAAACGCTTAATGATGCATCGGGCACTATAGAAAGCAAGCTTGGCCTGGGCCTTTCAATTGCTAAGCTAATGACAAAAGAACTTGGCGGCGAACTAAGTTACCGCAGTGACGATAACGGAAATTATTTTAGAGTAGAATTTTACGTAATAAACTAACACCTATACCTGATGAAGAGACTTTTAACCTTACTAACCTTTATATTACTTAGTACAGCTTCGTTCGCCCAAACTATTGTGTCATTCAAAGCCATGGGACATAATGATGACGAACCCATATTTGGTATGAGCGGTGCCACATCCTTTTATTTTAAGATCACACCACAGTATGAAGTAACCGGCAGTAAACTGGTTATTTACTTTGAACCATCACAGGCTTTGATCCGTGATAAGTCATACATCAATTTATTTGTTGGTTCGAAACCGGTATACAGCGCCCGTTTAACAAAAGACTCTATTCAAAAAATAACCTTAACCCTTACAAAGGCCGATGTATCTGCCGATAATTACCTTAAGATAACGCTTAAGACGCTGTTGACCATAACAGATGATCCCTGCCGCGATCTGGATAACCCGGCTATGTGGTTAAAAATCAAGAACTACTCTTACTTATCATTAGTAAAAAGCAATAAAAACTTTTTCAATAATATAAACATCAGTAACTGTTTCGATTCTAAAACAGCTATTGTATACAACTCAAATCCATCTTTACATGACCTTAAGGCAGTTGCATGGGCGTACGCGCGGTTAAAAAAGACCCAAACAAAAAACATTGGCGTATTTGAAATAGGCAAACTACCTGATAGTGTACGTAACTACATTATAGTTGGTGCTATGCCAACCCTTCGTGATGATAAACGCTCCCTTGTAAAGGTTAGTCCGCAAACCAACCAGGGTTTATTATATCTGCATAAGTCCCTTACTACCGTAGTTGACACTGTTACCCGCATGGTAGATGTAAATGGCAAGTTTACCCCGGTTAAAACGGTATCGCAACAAGTTATCCCTACCGAGATCTTATTTGTAACCGGTGGCGATGACGCCGGTTACGAAAAAAGTATTACCACGTTAGGTAATATGAATGTGCTAAATTCAACATTTGGCGATTACCTGCTGGTAAATAAAGCGCAAAACACTTTCTTTAAAACTACCGACGAGAACCGCTCTAAGCTATCGTTAAAGCAAATTGGCGGTGCCAGCGATTTTTTATCGGGTATAGGTTCGTTAAAAAGCGCGTTTAACTTTAAGAACAGCGATTTTAGCTTTACCCCTAAAGAAGTAGAGATACGTATAGTTGCTAACTACAGCGCCTTAAACCCCGGCGACCGTGGTTTCTTTAACATTTACCTGAATGGTTTATTGCTAAGCAGCGAAAAACTGGATGCATCCGGCAAATTAAACACATCGGTTACCATTAACAGGTATCAGCACCACAAATACAACACACTGGAGGCCGAGTTTAGGTTTTATCCTAATAACGGTAACTGTAAAAACAGCTTCATCAACTTTTTTGCCGAAATTGATGTTGACAAATCATACCTGGAATCAAAAAACCCGTTCATTACAAGCGATCTGAGCTTTTACCAATACCCCGAAGCGTTTAACAGCGGCACAACACGTATTGTGGTATCAAAGAAATTTGCCAAATATGCCGCCGGCGCCATGGGCGAAATTATTTATGAGCTGAATAATAACATCAACGCAAATAATTTCCCGGAGTTTATGTACTCTGATGATATTATCGCTAACCCGTCAGAATTAAAGAAAAATAATATAATAGCACTGTTGGCTAAGGATGATCCATTGCTTAAACGAAACGAGTTCCCCGATGCCCCTATCAAATTCGACCGGGACTTCAGGCTGTACAATACCGATAATAACACAATTGTATATTCCCTGTCTGATACCACCTCAAATGGTTTGGCGCAGATCTTCTATGGGCGAAGCAACAACGCGACATTGGTATTAACCGCAACGGGCCAGCACTTATCTGAAGCTTTCCTGGCTGCATCAAAATCAATTACCGAGCAGCTTTCAACGTTAAGCAGCAACGTTTGTATATCTGATGTTAACAACAACAAGTACCTGTTTAATATAAATAAATCAAGCGAGAACCTGGAGTATATTGACACGAAGAGCGCGCTTACCCGTTTCTGGGATAGTTATAACCTGTACATCTTATTAGGTATACTGGTGCTTATTCTTTTGTCATTCCTTTACATACGTTCAAGGGTTCAAAAATCGCAGGACCTGTTTAATGACTAAGATTCCGGGCGGGGCGCTAAATTTAAATTATATAGTAATTTTTTCATGAGTATATCAATTCCTGAATTGTTGACTAATGATGGGTTTATCACAGCAGGTGAACGCGATGCAATTGAAAAACATTCAGTGGCATCTGGTTTATCCTTCATTAAGATAGCGCTCACTTTAGGGTATATCTCACGTAAAAATTACGACAGATCTATACTTAACGCCGGTTATCATATTCATGAGGCCCCCCGCGAGGAGGCTTATGACCCACAGGTTTTAAGCAAGATAGACCTTAGCTTTGCACACGAGCGCTTAGCCATGCCGCTACGGATAGAAAACAATAAAGTGGTGTGTTTAATGGCTTCGCCGGATGATGCGCTGTTTATAGATTTTATCCGGTTCACCTATGACCTTGAACCACAGATAATCATAGCATCCGATATGGATATCACCTGGCTTAGCAATAAGCTTTTGGGCGATAAATACATTAAATCGGCAGTGTTTGAATTAATGAAGCGCGACCCCGATAGCTCGGCGGTGGTTACCTTCTCAACCGCTCAGCTGATATTCATTTTTGTGTTGATAGGCATAGTTACCATAGGCCTCATCCTAAGCTTTAAAAACACATCCATTATCATCAACGTTATCATTAGTTCGTTCTTTTTGGTGGCTATTATATTCAAGCTATTTTTAGCGCTTGTAGGTTCCAGATTTGAGCTGTACCAGGCCGTTACCAAAGACGATCTGAAACAGGTTTATGATGATGACCTGCCCATTTACACCATATTATTACCGGTATATAAAGAAGATAAGCTGATAAAAAAGCTGATATGGAACCTGCAGTCGATAGATTATCCACGCCATAAACTGGATATTAAACTGTTGATAGAAGAAGATGACGACAAAACCTTCAACGCGGTAAAAAATCTTGATTTCCCTGCCATATTTGAGGTGATAGTAGTGCCTTTTCACATGCCTAAAACCAAACCAAAAGCATGTAACTACGGCCTGCACTTTGCCCGCGGCAAGTACCTAACCATTTACGATGCAGAGGATATCCCAGATACCGATCAGCTTAAAAAAGTAGTATCCTTGTTTGGTAAGCTGCCCGAAGAATACATTTGTGTACAAAGCGCACTAAACTACTTTAATCGTAACGAGAACTTTTTGACCAGGATGTTCACCCTCGAATACTCCTATTGGTTTGATTACATGCTTCCGGGGCTGGATACATTGGATATTCCCATCCCCTTGGGTGGTACAAGCAACCACTTTAAACTGGAAGAACTGATTGAGCTTGGCGCATGGGATCCGTTCAATGTAACCGAAGATGCCGACCTTGGTGTTCGTGCTTATGCAAAGGGTTATAAGATCGCTATCATCAACTCCACTACATACGAAGAGGCTAACAACGAACCCTTTAACTGGGTACGCCAGCGCAGCCGTTGGATAAAGGGCTATATGCAAACCTACCTGGTACACATGCGCAACCCGGTTGCCCTGTGGAAAGAAATTGGCTGGAAAGGTTTCCTGGGTTTTAACTTCTTTATTGGGGCAACGCCGGTTACCTTCCTGGTATATCCGCTGCTGCTCACCTTCTTTATTTGCTACGTTGTGTTTGATCTTTCCGGCATCCGCACCCTGTTTCCGGATTGGGTGCTGTTCATGTCTATATTTAACCTTATGGTGGGCAACATCCTCATGATATATATAAACATGATAGCGGTGTTTAAAAGGCGTTATTACGAGTTAATATTGTTTGCCATTGCAAACCCCATATACTGGCTAATGCACTCTGTAGCCGCTTATAAAGGTTTATATCAGTTAATAGTAAAACCTTTTTACTGGGAAAAAACTAACCATGGTTTAAGTAAAGTTAACAGCCCAACAAACATTGTAAAATAATGAAGCTAACGGGTACCATATTCTTATCAATACTTGCCTTTATATTGGTTATTTATTACCTGGTGTGCGGCATATATTTAAACCACCTGGGGTATTACAACCACGAGTCGTTATTTTACATCGAAAAATCTAAAATAGTTTTTGAAGGGTTGGGTAACCGCTTAAAAGTAATGGGCCTAACATCGCCGATACTGCCATTCTATGCTACTTTTATATTTAATATATTCAGCACTACACTGGCTCCGGTATTGGCATCGGCCGTAGGTACTGGCGTGCTATTCTACATAATAGCTTCAACAGTAGCCAAACGCCTTCCCGACGAGGGGTACATCTGGCTCTTACTTATCCTGTTTCTGTTCCATCCGGGTATAATTTACACCGCGGCATCTGGTAAAAGCATCTATCTTATACTTATCTTTTTCTTCCTGTTCTTTCTTAATTTGTTTAAGTTTTACCGGTCAAACACAACCTTCCACGTATCTATCGCCAGTTTATGCCTGGTCATATTAATATTTTGCGATTATAAGTTCATTTGGCTTACCCTTTTCTTTATCCCGCTGGTATTAGCTATCACCATAAACAGCTTAAACCTGGGCGAGCAGGAATCAATTTTCAGATTGTTCATAAGTTTCAATAGTCCATCCTTAAGGCGTAAGCTCATCAATAAAACATTCGCGCTGTACATCATTTTGTTCAGTCTTCCCCTGGCAGCCGTGTTATGTTACAAGCTGCTTAACCTTACCCACGCGAATGATCTTAATTACTTTGCCGAAAGCCCCTATGCTACATGGAACGTATTGATAGATAAACTGAGCTTCGACCAGTTAACCACCAACACTAATTACAGAATACCCGAAACCTCTATCCTGCTATCGGCACGTGTGGTACTGTTTTGCCCCATGATACTTATTGCCATATACCTTTTTAGGGAGAGCACCTACCAGGTATTAACCATACTTATCCCTTTCGCATTTATCGAGTTCCTGCACATTAAATACGATAAAGTATTTTTGGCTTATCAGTATTACATGATCTTTTTAATACTGGCCTATTTATGTGTAATTTTTAAAGCCCATACCGTCAAAAACCACAAGAGTTTTAAAATACTGCTCCTGCTAACCGTATTGGTGCAGCTGTATTTTGGCTGGTACTATTTAAGAACATCATCCATAGCCGAAGAGCAAAACTTTACAAACGCATTTTTTAACCGCCAGCCAGACAGCACCCAGGCAAACAATGTAGACGTGGCCAATTATCTAAACAGCCTGCCAACAAATTCACACGTGCTGCTAGACGATGCCATTGCTTACAATATAGTAGCCTTTACAAAGGATATAAAACCCGTTATAATGCCCTACGAAAGCAACTTCCTGAGTGCTTTGGAGACGCCCGATAAGTATGTGGATTATATAGTGGTGGCAACCGCCAAAAACATAGTATCAGGTTACACGCAGCTTAATGAAAAATACATTTTTAGCGTTAAGCGTACCATTCCCAATGTAAACTTCCGCAAGGTATTTGTAACCGACGACTGGATAGTTTATCGGGTAATCACCAATCGAAGCGGCAATACGTTGTAAAGGGTAGTTTTTAGTAAATCAACACCAGTATTTCATAGGATACGGTAGCCCCACTATCCGCTCATACGCCTGCAGGCCTTAGGAGCGGCTGCCATACCGGGCCCGTACTTGGCCGGTATACGCTGCTATCGGGTTTAGAGAATGCCCGTCCGAGGAATTGGGGTTAGCGGACGGGGCGACGGACGTCAGAGCTTCTCCCCACCCTGTCATTTCGAACGAGGTACGAGGAGAAACCTTTTACAATAAACAAGACCGCTTTGCATGTCGGGATGCAAAGTGTAAAAGATTTCTCTTCGCCCTATTGCACAACCCCTCCCGGCTCATTCGAAATAACAATTTTATTACTGCACACGCGGCAGGCAGAGGAAGTGATTAGTTATGAATAATATCCGCCAGTTCGCTCACATCCGTTTTCGCTTTTTTAGCTTGTTTCCTTTTTTCCTTCAGATAATCTTTAGCACGGTCTTTAAGCTCGGTTGCAGCTGTGTCTATGTCTGCTTTGCGTTTAATATAGAGGTATACAATGGCCCCTGCAAAAATTGCCCCGAGCGCCAAACCTGCTACTAACTTATTACTGCTATCGTGTTTTTTAAATGGGTTTTTCATGGTATATGTTTTCTAAAACAACACACCGATTAAAGTTTAGTTCTGTTTTGTTGAAAATAGACGGGGTGGAAGTTTGAAATTTCTTGTTGTACTTGTTTCAGTCTGTGTAGCGAATATAACGCTAACCCTACCGAAGAGCGCGGGGCTGACAAAAAACCGGGGCCGATGGGTAAAGGCCTGTGCGGGGAAGGATTTTTTTGTCTTGATCTTTTGCTTCTTTTCTATCAAGAGAAAAGAAGGAGCCTCTGCGGCGGCGAGCAGGCTATCGTTCGTAAAAGCACAACCCAATCATACACTCGCCGCACAAATATAAAAGCTGTAAATGATAGAAGTGGTGGCGGTATTTTGTCAGTATGCAAAAACACAACTACCTGACTATAAAGTATTAGTGAAAATTAACTATTGTTCACGGTCGTGAACGTGAACGCTTGAGGGGGATAGTCTGAAAGACGGGGAGTCAGTTAAGTCCGAAAGAAGTGCTGTGATCATCCGTTCCGTCTTGCGGACTTGCGGACTTTCCGTCTTACGGACAAAAAGCTATTAAACAAAGAAACCCCTCGTCTTTTGGACGAAGGGTTTAACTTTAAGATTGGGCACCGACCTACTCTCCCACATTTTACTGCAGTACCATCGGCTCTGGCGGGCTTAACTTCTCTGTTCGGAATGGGAAGAGGTGGACACCGCCGATATAGGCAC
>NZ_JANHOH010000011.1 GCF_024498135.1 Mucilaginibacter aquariorum | reverse complement strand
CTTGCTGAACAACCTGCAATTTAAAGGCAAGACTGTAATCGCGCTGACTGCGCCTTGTGATACTGTTTTCCTGTTTTTTCATATTAAGTCAACTTAGCTGTCAACTTATTTCAGGACGGGACAGAGGAAACAAAAAAGCCGCTCTACTTTCGTAAAGCGGCTTCGTAGCCCGTAGGGGAAGAATATTGAACCGCTTTATAGAAGATTTAAGATTATTAGCCGAACCTTGATGGATATAAAATATTAATTTATAGTGGTTTATAAATAGTCTTCGAATCGCTGACGCTTGTTTTTACTTTACAGATATCGTGTTGGTTATAACTTTGATAAAGGCTTGCTTTAGGTGTAAATAAAAAAGTCGGCATACACAGCTTGTTATTCTGCCTTCAAACTTTTTATCGGGTTTGCCAACGCGGCTTTGATGGACTGGAAGCTTACCGTTATCAATGTGATTGCTATAGCGCCAATAGCTGTAACGATAAATATCCACCATGCTACATCGGTGTGATATTGATAATTACGCAGCCAATTATGCATAAAATAATAAGCTACAGGCGATGCTATAATTATTGAAATAAACACCAGTATGGCAAAGTCTTTCGATAGCAATTGCCACAGGGCAAATACAGAAGCGCCAAGCATCTTACGTACACCTATTTCCTTAACACGCTGTTCGGCCACGAATGATGCCATGCCAAACAGCCCGAGACAGCTGATAAATATAGCGAGCCCGGCGAAGACAGTAGCCAACTTACCTATACGTTCTTCATCGCCGAATTCTTTGGCGTATTCCTGGTCAACGAAGCGGTACTCAAATGGCTGTTCAGGATTCTCGGTTTTTAATACCGAAGCTATATTGCGAATAGCTTTACCTGCACTCATTTCCGGGTTTATCTTTAGCAGTAAACAGCCTCCTGGCCATTTCGCCAAAAAATAAACCATAGGTTGCACCTGATCATAAGGTGAACGGTTAATGATGTCTTTAGTTACGCCTATGATCTTAAACTGTTGGCCATAAAAGGTTATGTAATTTTCTGTCGGTTTTTTCATGGTCATAAAATCAGCTGCTGCCTGGTTGATGATCACCGCTGCCGAATCGGAAAGGAAGGAGGGTGAGAAATCCCGGCCTGCGCTAAACTCCAAGCCAATGGTTTTACCGTAATCGTATGAAATATTCTCCTGACCGAAATCGGCACTCAGATTAGGATCTTTTCCGGGCCATGCGACGCCGTCAGTAGTACCGGGGACTTTGTTAGGCGGAGCATCTGCTTCGGCCATTTCAGTTATTGTGCCATTGCTTGTAAGGGCGTGTTTTATCGCATCAAAATGTTGGTGGAGTTCTGTACTTCTGACGGGTATAGTAACCAATCCATCCTGGCTGTAACCTATAGGGCGGTCTTTGGCAAAAAGTATCTGCCTAATAACTACAACGGTACCGATGATCAGCACAATAGAAACTGTAAACTGAACTACCACCAGTACTTTACGCGGCGCCGCAGCCAGCCGTCCCACCCGAAACGCCCCCTTTAAAACCTTCACAGGCTTAAATGACGATAGGTAGAGCGCCGGGTAACTGCCGGAGATAATAGCAGTGACCAAACTAAGGCCAATGCCGGTCAGCCAAAACGCCAGGCTATTCCACGGAATAACTATCTGTTTACCTGCCAGCTGATTGAAGGCCGGGATACTTAATCTTGCCAGTAGTAAGGCTGCTAACAATGCCAGTAATACACAAAGTAACGATTCACCATAAAACTGGTATATCAATTGGCTGCGCGATGAACCAATTGCCTTGCGGATACCTACTTCGCGCGCGCGTTTCTCAGACCGGGCTGTACTTAAGTTCATGAAGTTAATACAGGCCAGCAGCAGTACAAACACACCTATAATACCAAAAAGCCACACATACTTTATTGCGCCGCCAATATTTTTTCCATCCTTAAACTCGCTGTACAAATGCCATTTACTCATTGGGTGCAGAAACAAGGCCGGTTTTGCTGAAGCTGCACCCGGTTTTAAATGCCGGAGCATTTCATCTTTGATCTTTAAAGATACTTTGTCAGGGTTGGCATTGTGAGCCAGTTGAACATATAGGTTAACAACGCCCGGACCCCATGGCTCCCTCATTCCGCTCAAGCCTGGTTCATAGTGAGCCCATGAACCAATAAAAGCCATGCCGGCAAGCGCGGTATTTTCGGGAAGATCTGCATAAACGCCGGCTATTTTTAGATTATCTAAACCGTTCCACCTCAATTTTAACTGCAATACTTTACCCATAGGGTCCTCATTGCCGAAAAACGCCTTCGCTGTAGCCGCGGATATTAATATCGACGATGGATCTTTTATAGCATCGCCTCTGCCTTCAAGCATATGTAATGTGAACAGGTCCGGCCCACCGGCCTCCATAAAGCAACCTGATTCAGTCAGTTTTTTGTCGCCTAAAGCCAGTATATAATCTCTCGGGAGTGTCGACATGGCTACAGACTTAAAATCCCTGCCATAACTTTTTCGTAACTCGGCCGCCAAGGGGTACGGTTCATGGAATGAGGTTTTCACTTCGCCATTAATGGTCACATTTTGCATTACCTGGGCTATATGGCGGTAATTATCGTGATACTTATTAAATGATACTTCATCCAAAACCCACAAACAGATCAGCGTTACCACTGTCATGCCCACTGCAAGGCCGCCGATATTAATAAACGACAATACTTTATTTTTGATAAGGTTGCGCCAGGCTATTTTTAAATAACTTCTAAACATATAATTGCGATTTAATTTTACAGAAACCCAACCTGGTGGGCTTCCCGAACGCAATATTACCAACGGTTCGTGTGATGGGATGGCCAACTTATCATTTGGCAACTCTTTTTTCAGGCCGTTCTTGTATTCAACCGGGGTTTTGCCGGTCATCTCTTTGAAAACACGGTTGAAAGTTCTTTGGGAATTAAAACCCGACTCATAGGCGATTCCCAGCAGTTTGAGATGGGCCTGAGCCGGGTCCCGCATCTTCCGGGCAGTTTCACGAACCCTGAACTCGTTAATAAAATCGCTGAAGTTCTTTCCCATCCCCACATTTACAATCCGCGATAAATCGTGCGGATGGATATTAAGTTTTACTGCCAGGGAGGTCAATGTCAGTTCGGCATCCTCATAAAAACGGTTTGCGGCTACAGCTTCCTTTAGCCTTCGGCTTTTTTCCTTTGCATCATATCTATCTGTTATCGGCGTGGCCAGTTGTGTGCTGCTATCCAATTTTAGCATTACTTCGGCGGCTACGCCAATAAGTACAAAAGCAACAGTAAAACTCCAGACATCATTAAACAGCCATAATATGCAAAGGAAAGCGAGCAAATGCAAGGTCTTATCCAACCGGCGGAAAGCAAAGCGTGGCCTATCCATTAGCACCGGCTGCAAGCGGTTATAAAAATGCTGTATCAACCGGTGCGAGAGGTACAAATAGGTGATAACCGAAATTAGCACCAGCCAGTCAGGCATCCAATACGCAACCAGCAAAGGACAAAAATGCAGAACATCCTTTCGGCCAAATTTTAGGTTTGGAGATGTTAGCTGTCGTACATAAAAATACAACAGCGGCCCCAGCGCGGGTAAAAAAAGGGGCGAAAGCCCACCGGTCTTCAGTACAATTACAGTTAAAGCAGCACTTAAAAACAGGTTGGCTGTTTGGCTTTCCCTTTTTGCAAATGCTAAAAGCAGCGCAAGAGTAAACCCCGAAAACAGAGTTGCCATGGCGGCTACATGGTACAGATTAATATGGAATATATCTGGATTCAAGTTATTCAAATGGCCCAAAGGCTGTTCCAAATTTACAACATATTGAGATATAAAAAGTTATGCGTTGATAAACGGGTTTTGCTTTAACGTGATCGAACATAGGGCGTTTTGTTTTAGGGGGGAGTATTCTGCTTGAAGCGGCTACCAACTCGAAATCAAATTAAAGCAAAAACCCTCCGGTTTTTGCCGGAGGGTTCGTAGCCCGTAGGGGAATCGAACACGATTCTTAACCAATTGGCTTACAATATTTTATATGGTTTAAAATTGGCTACGCACCGAATTACCAACCATTTTTTGATGCAGATTATTTTTATTTGCAAATCTTACTTTACGAAGATACAAAATATTGAAGACCCTAACAATTGTAACGTGACAAAAAGACCATATTATGCGACCTTTAAAACAACTCACCACATGAACCCATTGGTTTTAAATTTACAGGTAAAGACAGGTAGTTATTATTTTTTATAACGGCATTAACTTGCTGTTCCAATTTGGAAGATCAAGTTAATAATGCAGCTTAACGCCTAATTAAAATGTTCTTTATTCTGAAACATTTTTCCAGCTGAGCACATTATACTTTGTTCTTTTTTCATTTTCAGCGCCACCATAGATCAGTGTTTTATTTACTTCGGCTGGAGCAGCAATTCCTTCAAAACGATCCATTTCTTTAAATAAACCGGGACTAATGGTTTGAGTTGCCTTGATCTCATAAATGGAAAAGTCTTGCCCTTTTGTCATCAGTAGATCAACCACATGGGCATTACTATCCTGCCAGAAATAATAATCTTGATGCAGGTATAAGTGATGATTCTTTTTTTGATATTCAGCCAGTATCATATTCTCAAATATGTGCCCTTTCAATCTATTCTCTTCCAGTTCTTCAGGTGCTCTAATTCCTAACAAATGATTCAACAATCCGGTATCATAAAAATATAATTTAGGGCTTTTGATCAAACGCTTATTGAAATTTTGATGATAAGGCTGTAAAAGAAATATAATGTAACTGCTTTCGAGTATAGATAACCATGCTTTGGCTGTGTTATGGGAAATGTCACATTCATTAGCTAAAGCGCTGAAATTTAACAATTGCCCTGCACGCCCCGCACACAAACCTAAGAATATTCGAAAAAGTTTCAAATCCCTGATATTCATTAATTCTGTTACATCTTTTTCTATATAGGTTTGAATGTAATTGGCGTAAAAAACAACAGGGTCAATATCCCGATCGAAGATAGCCGGATAGAAACCCTTAATGCAGGTTTGGGTATAGGAATCTGCTAATAAGCCACTGCGCTTTAATTCGGTAAAGTCCAAAGGGAGTAATTTGAATAGGGCTACCCTGCCAGCCAGGGTCTGAGTAATACTATTTAATAAGTGAAAATTTTGTGAGCCCAATAGAATGTATTGTCCCATTATTCTGGATTCATCAACCCTGCTCTGTATATAAGAGAATAAAGCAGGAGCCCGCTGCACCTCATCCAAAATAACTTTCTGATCATATTGATTCAAAAAAGCAATAGGATCTTCTAATGCGAATGAGCGTGTATTTGGATTTTCCAATGTTACGTAACGGTAATCACTAAAAAGCTCTTTTAACAAGGTTGTCTTACCTGATTGGCGGGGACCAGTAACAGCTAAAACAGGAAATTTTGTTTGTTGGGCCTTAATAATAGATGCTATTTGTCTTTGTATAAATTTGCTCATTCTTATAAAATTACAGACAAACTTACAATTTACATGGCATGAATTTATAATTTACATAGATTTAATTGACAATATACATAAAAAAGGATTTTGCGGATACTCTACATTGTATTGACTGGATAAACCACAATATATTGACCCCTGTCGGCCGATTTTACTTTGACCCCTTTCTATATATTGTAACCAAGTAGTTAGTAATGCAGACAAAATTGGCGAAGAGGGGTCAATCAAAATGTTTTTTCCAGCCAAGTCGCGCGAACCCAATAATATGGTATGACCTGCCGCCACTAATTTTTTGACGACTTCCAGGCCTACGCCCTGGTTAGCCCCGGTAACCAGGGCCAAGCGTCTTATTGTTTTGTTTTCCATGGTACAAAGTTCCGTAAACGCGGTGTCAGAATTGTAACCGAACTCTGGAAAGGTGTAACCGATTTGGGTCAAATGGTACGCCAGGGCAACGTTCTCAGCAAACGACTAAGCAGTTCCGGGAATCTAATGATGGCCGTAAACCAAACTAAGACTTCGATGCCCGTCGGCAATAAGATGTTTTGCTGGCGGAGCGATTCGTTTGCCATTTCAGAAAGAGGTGGTCACGGCTTTCGGAATTTCCAGTAATGGCTGCTAAAATTCCAACGGTTTATTATCCACAGTTTCACCTTTGGTATTTTCCAGGTGTTTTAAAGTAATTTGATATTGATGGGTTTTCTTTTTGGGTCATATTATGATTTTTCAATCGCATTTATTTAATTAAAAATTAGTCCAAGCGCTTTAGGAGTTAAAGGAAAATTGTTCAAAAACGATTTTTCCATCTTTCACTTGATAAACAGCAATTTCATCCTCCTGGCGCCTGCTTCTTGACGATGAGCGATTCCATCTATTGTAATGATAATTGTATTAGATGATTTTCATTTGAGATATAGAATCCTGGCGCTATATTATTTCTACACTATCGTTTCCAGCATAGCATCGCTGCCACTACTAAAGAAAGTGCTATAGCTGAAGAAGCTATACCAAAGCTAAACTGAATTTCTGCTGCGCTCGCGCCATCTGGCGCAAGTGTAAAGAAAAGCCCCCCAATCAACGCAACGAAAACAGCAGCGCTTATTTGAAAAGTGGCAGTTACCAGACCTGCCGCCAGCCCTGAAAAGCGTGGATCGACCTGGTCGACGTTCAGGCGCACCAGTGCCGGTACGGCAATCCCTTGTCCGAGCCCTATAATAAAGAGCGGTAGAAAAAGATAGGACATGCCATCGTTTAGGGAAAGGATAGCAGCGAAGATCAGTCCGGTGACTTCAAGGATCATTCCGAAGGCTGCTGTGCGGGAACCAAGTCGGCTAACTACATAAGAGCTGCACCATGGACCAAGAAAGAAACCGACTCCCAGCGGCAAAATGGCTAAACCTGTCGCCAGCGTGTCGTGACCCAGGGCACCTTGCTCATATACAGCAAAGATCAGGAAGAAAGAGGCCAGGGCATAAAAAAAGAAGGCTGCGGCCAAATTCTTTCGCAATCCGCTTTTCATGAATAAGGATGGATAGACCAATGGCGAGGCACCTCTTAATTCCTTCTCCTTTTCGTAACGCCAGAATGCTATTAGCAAAGGTATACTTGTTATCAGAAGGATTATGCACCACCATGGCCAGTGATTTTCGCGCCCCTCGATAAGCGGAAGCACGAAGGACAACAGTCCGGTAGCGAGGAATATGGCACCCGGAATGTCTAAAACCTCAGACTTTTCAGCACGATTTTCCCTTAATAAAAGGGAGGCGGCCGGTAGTGCAAGAACGATAACCGGCAAATTGATGAGGAATACACTTCGCCAGCCCAGACCAAACAGGTTAGCTGATACCAGCACGCCCCCCAGCAACTGTCCGGCCACAGAGGCCAGTCCGAAAGTCGCCCCATAAAAGCTAAGTGCACGATTTTTTTCTTCCGCGGGAAAAATAGCATGAATAGATGCCAGCGATTGCGGACCCATGATGGCTGCCGCCACACCTTGTAACAATCTGCCGGCTACTAATACAGCCGGCGACGGTGCAAAACCGCATAAGGCAGATGCAATTCCGAAGCCGAGCATTCCAAAAATGAACACCCTCTTTCTGCCGTATATGTCCCCTAACCTGCCACCCAGTATCAATGTTACGGCGTAAGCAGCAGCATATACGGATACCACCAATTGGGAATCGGCCGGTGATGCGTGGAGATCCTTACGGATAGCAGGCAGTGCTACATTAACAATAAAGAAATCCAGCGGCGGCAATAATGTACCCGTCAGCAATACAGCCAGCGCCATCCAGCGGCGAGGGTCAGCAATATTTCTTTCCATTTTGTGATTTTTAAAACTTGATAAATCTATATCGTTAAGAAACTGTGTCATATTTATATTATAACCAACCTATCGTTCCAAAATAGGTAAAAAAAATTAAGCTTTAATTACACTGATCAAAAAATCAGTCAATTGATATAATCGTTTTTTATCGTTAAAAAGAAGATCGGCATTCCATAGCGATGCGAAACTGGTAACTACAAAATAAGCCAGCAAATTGGGATCCTTCCCGGCAGAAAGGTCTCCTTCTTGTTGAGCCTTGAGGAATAGGTCCTCAAAAAGCTTTATGGAATTATTGGCTTGTTGCTTAAGCATTCGGTTTACATCTTCGTCAATACGGGAAAGTTCAAAAGTTGAGTTGATCGCTAAACACGTTTTGGTATCAATTAAAATAGTCTTAACAACATCCTTGATAATAATAATTGCCGACTCAAGTGCGGACCCTCCTTTATTGGCGGAATCCTGGTAGTTTAATTCTATTTCCTGAATATAATCATGCAGGCACTTCAAAAAAAGGTCATGCTTATTGCCAAAGCTGTCGTAAATGCTACTCCTGTTTATAGCTAATGCGTCCACAAGATCGTTCATGGTCGTTGCCTGGTAACCCTTTTTCCAAAAAAGATCACGGGCTACTTTTAGCTTATCTTGATAGTCAAACTCTTTGTTCCTTGGCATACAGCAAATGTAAAAATAAAAAACCTATCGTTCCAAAATAAATTATGATACAGCCTTTTTGAACGATACTTCGGCATTCAGGAATTAATTGTGTTATAGATATCGAAGGTTGAAGATAGCCTACCGTATCCGATTTGGCATTGAGAGTTATTTGAAGCAATACTTAATTAAAATGCGCTCTGAATTCTAAAGGCGAAAGATTGGTTTTTGATTTGAAGAATTTGCTAAACGACTGCGGGTGCTCGAAACCGAGCTGAAAAGCAATTTCACCAACCGTAAGCTCGCTGATTGTCAATACCTCTTTGGCTTTCTCAATCAGCTTAATATGTATGTGTTGTTGAGTATTGTGCCCGGTTAGCGTCCTGAGCATATCGCCTAAATATTTCGGTGATATATTGAGTTGATCTGCAAGGAATTGAACAGTCGGTAAACCTTGGTTCAACGCCGTTTTATCATGGAAATAAGTATCTAATATGCTGTCAAGTTTTGCCAGCATGGCGTTATTGATAGGCTTGCGGGTAATGAACTGCCGCTTATAAAAACGCTGACTATAATTTAAAAGTAACTCAATCTGTGATATTAATACATCCTGACTGATATCGTCAATCGCGGTTTCCAGCTCGTCGTCGATATTTTTAGCAATTCCGTTGATGATGGCGCTTTCTTTAGCCGACAAGTGTAGCGATTCATTCACTGAGTACGAAAAAAAACCGTAATGTTTGATTTTTGTATCCAGCGGATATTGACGCAAAAAGTCGGGATGGATCAGTAAGGTAAAACCCAAACTGGAGTCGGCCGTTGCTATGGCAGTTAGTGGTTGCCCGGGCGAGGTAAAGAACATGCCCCCTTCCTCGAAATCGTAAGTAGTTTGTCCGTATCGCATCCTGCAACCCGCCGATTCGTTATAAGTGATATTGTAAAAATTCATCACAAAAGGATCTGCCAGCATCTCCCTGGTTATTTTTATTTTACTATAATCCAGCATGCTGATCAAGGGATGCAATGGCCGCGGTATACCGAAAACACGCTGCATCTCTGGGATAGAATCAAATATCCTGAGCTTATTTCTGTTTTCCATGGATAGTTATTGATCATTAATGCCGGTAAATATGCCTAAAGATATCTACCGGCAATGTAAATTTATAATGGGCACTTATAAGGCAAGCATTTGTTTAATGGTTGCCCTGAAAGCTTCATCACCACCCGCAAGGCGCCGTGCATACAAGTCTTTTGCATCCTCACCACAAACGTATCGTAAGGTGTCCTGGCCATCGGTGGCGGCTCCGTAAACAACGGCCGCGATCTGTTCTGCAGTTGTAACGTTATCGCCATGCATGATAGCTGCCATGAATTTGTTCATTATGGTTTCATAAGCCGGGTGAGGAACGATTACCGATCGATCACCGATCTCGGTTGCTACCAGGCCCGGCTCGATTGTTTTGATGCCAATGCCAAACTCAGCTAATTCATAAGAAAGGCTTTCGCTCCAACCTTCCAGTGCCCATTTGCTGGCATCATACATCGAGCTTACCGGAAATCCCATCAAGCCTGCTGAAGAACCTGTGGTAATAAAAAGCCCCGACTGTCTTTTTCTGAAGTATGGAATGAATGCCTGTGTTACACGAACTACCCCCAGAAAGTTGGTTTCCATCTGCGCAACCAATTGTTCATCTGTTATGGCTTCCAGCACTCCGAGTAAAGCATAACCTGCATTATTGAATACAACATCTATATCACCTAACGCCAGCGCTTTTTCCACGGTTTCGGTAATCTGCCGGATATTTGTCACATCCAGCGGAAGTAAAGTCACGTTTTTCAATAGATTTAATTCTTTCTCATTTTCCGGCTTACGCATAGTTGCAATAACATTCCAACCCTTATTTGCAAAATATTTGGCGGTAGCCTTTCCTATACCTGCTGATGCACCGGTGATAAAAATTGTTTTGGTCATTTCTGATTATTTAAAGTTTGAAATGCAAAACTCATACATTGGAAAGCCATCCTTGTGACAAAATCGGAGTATGTTGTAGCCAAAACGATAACTGTGGCGGATCAAATCACTTTACTCCTTTAACCTTGATTCCCGGGAAAATACCGGAATGATGATCAATAGCTTTTTTGCACGGTTTGCAGCACTCATGGGCATAGCCGTAAAGTCATTTGAATGTTATAATGGATCCTTATACGTGTTGAGCCGAAAGGCAATGAATATTTAATCCTGCTATTTTAACTTAAGTGAAAATTCAAACCCGCAACTCCGCTGACCTTAGCTTCATAAATCATTTAAAATTTATTGAAATAGTATGAAAACAAACTTGAAATCAAAACTATGGATCGGCCTGATTGCGTTAACTGCTTTCGTGGGCCTGAATGCTAATCCTGCAGTAGCACAGGATGCTGCCCCACAAGAAGCCACTACATTGAAACAAGGTGAAAAAGCTCCAGGCTTTACGCTGAGGGATCAGAACGGTAAACCATTTAAACTTGCCAAGTATATCGGCAAAAAGAAAATTGTGGTTTTTTTCTATCCGAAGGATGAAAGTCCGGTTTGCACTAAAGAAGCTTGTGCGTTTCGTGACGCTTACGCCAAATACAATGATGCAAACGCGTTGGTGATCGGGATCAATAATGGCACCGTTGCCAGCCACAAAGCTTTTGCAACTAAAGAGCACTTGCCTTTCACTTTGCTGAGTGATCCTGACAATAAAGTGTTAAACTCGTACGGTGTAAAGGAACAAGCCATCGGTGAAATGAAGATCAGCGGCCGCGAAACATTTGTGATCGGCCTGGATGGAAATGTAGCTTATAGCTTCAGGGATTTTATGAAAGGAGATGAACACTCTAAACAGGTTCTTAGCTATCTGACCAGCAAGTGATATGTGTTTTTGATTGAGTGTAAAGCCGCTTACAGTAATGTAGCGGCTTTTTTTTTTGACCGTTTGATTACAACCACATTAACTATAGTGAAAATTATGCCGGTTAGCCTTCGGCAATTTTGTAGCGGCGGCAGCACCGTCCTTAAAAACATCACACAATGAAAAAATTAATTTTACTATGGCTTTGCCTGTTTACACTACAGGCTTTCGCAAAGATAGATACCCCCGTACACTGGAAGTTTGCTTCCACCAAACTGGATCAGAACAAATACGCGGTCTCCTTTACCGCCGATATTGATAAGGGATGGCATTTGTATTCGCAATTCCTGAAAAGCGGCGGACCGGTTCCCACAACTTTTAAATTTGACAAAACATCCGGACTGGCACTGGTAGATAAGGTGACCGAAAAGCCGGAAGCGTTAAGCGGTTTTGACCAGTCTTTTCAAATGATCATACGGTATCATGAACACCAGGTAATGTTTACGCAAATCGTATACACCAAAGATCCGGCTGCACATTTAACCGGTTCTCTAAACTACATGGTTTGCAGCGGTCAAAAATGCTTGCCCCCGAGCGATGTTAGTTTTGATATTCCGGTTAACAGCACAGTGGTGCAGCAACCGGGCAGCCATTCTGTGCAAGCTAACCATATCGGCCAGCATACTTTAAAATCCCCCAGCGTAAAAGCTCCGTCAAACAGTGATCATGCACTTTTGGCTATTTTTCTGGCTGGTTTTGTTGGCGGGCTGGCAGCATTCTTTCTTCCTTGTATTTACCCTATGGTGCCGCTTACCGTATCGTTTTTTACCAAAAGATCGGGTACCCGTTCACAGGGTATCAAGACCGCTGTCATCTATGGATTATCCATCATCGCTATTTATGTGGGCCTTGGCCTGCTGATCACCGCAATTTTTGGCGCGTCGGCGCTGAACGAAGCAGCGAGTAGTGCCGCATTCAACTTGCTGTTTTTTGTCATCCTGGTCGTTTTTGCGCTATCCTTTTTAGGCGCTTTCGAGATCACGCTGCCTTCATTTTTCGTTAACAAAATGGATCAAAAATCAGAAGGTGGTGGATGGATCGGTTTGTTTTTCATGGCATTTACCCTCGCACTGGTATCATTTTCCTGTACCGGGCCACTAATCGGGACGCTCTTGGTTGAGGCGGTAAGTAAAGGCACTTACCTTGGGCCCGCACTTGGCATGTTCGGTTTCTCCCTGGCCCTGGCGTTGCCCTTCACCGCTTTTGCCATATTTCCATCGTGGCTGAAAGCTTTGCCAAAATCAGGCGGCTGGCTCAATTCTGTTAAAATTGTACTTGGCTTGCTGGAATTAGCGCTTGCTTTCAAATACCTGACCAACGTTGACCTGGCCTATCACTGGGGCCTGCTTAGCCGCGACCTATTCCTGGTGATCTGGATCATCATTTTTGGTGTGCTTGCATTTTATCTTTTGGGTAAAATCAGGCTCAGCCACGATACGGAGGTTACCTCCATACCGCTGTTCAGGTTATTGCTGGCCATGGTAACGCTGGTATTTACCCTTTACCTTGTTCCCGGCCTGTTCGGCGCGCCGCTTAAGGGCATCAGCGGATGGCTGCCACCACAAAGCACGCAACAATTTGCACTTACAGGTTCCGGAAACGCACCCGGGACGGCGCCCTCAACCGGGCATAAATACGCGGGCCTTTTTCATGCTCCTGATAATATCGACGCGTTTTACGATTACGAGGAGGGGCTGGCCTATGCAAAAAAGATCAATAAGCCGGTGTTGCTTGATTTTACGGGCTGGAGCTGTACCAACTGCCGAAAAATGGAGGCCTCGGTATGGTCAGATCCTGAAGTGCTGAAACGGATCAAAAATGATTATGTACTCATATCCCTTTATGTGGATGACAGAACTGCACTCAGCGAATCAGAAAAGTATACTTCTAAAGTTTCGGCTAAAGCCATCAATACGCTGGGGCAAAAATGGAGTGACCTTCAGGAAGCACAGTATAATACCAACGCCCAGCCCTTTTATGTGGTGCTGGCTCCTGACGGAAAGCCCGCCGCAGAACCCCGCGCTTTTGACCTGGATATTAAAGCTTACACCAATTTTTTAGATCAGGGCATCAACGCGGCAAAAAGAACATCATCAACTCAAAACTTTAATTAACCAATCATATATGAAAAATCAATTGTTCAAATCCCAGCTCATTGCCCTGGGCATAGTAATACTATCAGGTTTTTACGCTTCATATGTTTCAGCGCAGAAAAAAGAAATAACGCAGGAAATAAAATTTAGTCAGCAATCCTATAAACAGGTATTGGCAAAGGCCAAGGCAAGTCACAAGCAGGTTTTTGTAGACGCTTATGCAACGTGGTGTGCGCCTTGCAAGCAACTTCGGAAAACTACTTTCAAGGATGCCAAAGCATCCGCCTACTTCAATCAGCATTTTATTAATTACAGCGTAGATGTAGAAAAGGGAGACGGTGTGCAACTGGCTAAAACAAGGCAGGTGGAGGGCTTGCCTACATTGCTTATCGTTGATGAAAACGGTAAGGTGTTGGCCAATCATACCGGCTTTGTGGACGCTAACGGACTGATGCAATTTGCGCAGGAAGCTACTGATAGTAAAGCGGCTTTAAATAAATAAGCAAATGAAAAGAGCAATTTTGTTATCCGTTTTATTGCTGGCTTTAGGTGTTTCAGCCTTTGCGTGTACACTTACAAAGGAAAGGTATAGTGTAAGTAAAGCAACAAACCGTATGGATACCGCAACCTTTGCATCGGGTTGTTTCTGGTGCGGCGAGGCCAAGTTTTCACAGTTGAAAGGAGTACTAAGAGTAACTTCGGGTTACACTGGTGGCCACGTGGTCGATCCGAACTATGAGCAGGTTTGCACCGGAACAACAGGTCATGCTGAAGCGTGTAACGTGGTTTACGACAGCGCTGTTATCAGTTATGATGAGTTGCTGGAAGTCTTCTTTTTATCTCACGATCCCACACAGCTCAACCGGCAGGGCAACGACGTGGGTACCCAATACCGGTCGGCTATTTTCTATCATAACAAGGCACAGTCTGAAAAAGCCATGTATTATATCCGGAGACTGACTGAACAAAAGATCTATCCCCGAACAATAGTAACGGAGGTAACAGGTTTTACGGTTTTTTACAAAGCAGAAAGATACCACCAGGCATACTATAAAAATCACCCGGAGGCGGGCTATTGCCTTTATGTAATCCAACCGCAACTGGAAAAGTTCAAACACATTTTTAAAGACAAACTTAAATAATGAAAAAGATCCTGATTTATTGCGGCCTGCTGATGCTGACCAGCTTCCGTAGTTTTGCCCAGAATGAAAAATCTGCCCGCGGACACGAGCAGAATCCATGGTACTCCAACACAGATACGGGCAAAGTAACCGTCAGCAACGCAGAATGGAAAAAAGTACTCCCGGCAGATCTGTATGCGGTTGCACGTGAGAAAGATACCGAGCGACCATTTACTGGAAAATATTGGAAAAGTACAACCCGTGGAACCTATTATTGCGCTGTTTGCGGCAACCTGCTGTTCAGGTCGGATGTCAAATTTGCCAGCAGTTGCGGCTGGCCAAGCTTCTACGAGCCCAGCCGCAAAACAGCTGTGCTTTATCATGTTGATAATTCGTACGGAATGCACCGCACCGAAGTACTGTGCGGGCGCTGTGAATCGCACCTGGGTCATATTTTTGACGATGGCCCGCCGCCCACCCATAAGCGTTTCTGCATGAACTCCGTATCCCTTGACTTTGAGCCAGATAGTAAGAAGTAATCCTAATGTCTTCTTTCGCTAATATTAACTTAAGTTAAAAATCACCAGCGTTTGAGGGGCTAATTTTGATCACACAAACATTAAAAACAACATATCATGACATCATTAAATCAATCCAATTTCGGCGTTTCCACCCAGGCTGCTGAAACTGTCCGATCATTACGCAAATTATACTTTACACGTGTAGCATTTTCGGTATTGTGGATTACCCTTGTAGTAACTTTAGGAAAAACAAACAATACCCTGGCAACCATCCTGTTTATTATTTACCCGGCATGGGATGCCGTGGCCACATTTTTTGATATCAATGCCAATCCGCCTACCGCCAATAAAACTCCTCAATATGTTAACGCCGGCATCAGCATCCTTACAACCATTGCAGTGATCATTGCCTTGCAAAGCGGCATTCCGGGAGCGTTGATGGTATTTGGAGTCTGGGCATCCCTTACCGGGCTTATCCAGTTTATATTAGGCCTTCGCCGCCGTAAATATTTTGAAGGCCAATGGCCAATGATCATCAGCGGCGCACAATCAATATTAGCCGGTGTGTTCATCATCGCTACTGCACATACGCCAAATCAAGGAGTGGCTTCCCTGGCAGGTTATTCTGCTTTCGGCGCATTCTATTTCGCGTTAGCCGCCTTCCGTTTAGGTAAAACCATTAAAGAAGCAAACGCTGCGGCTTAAAGCTTAAAAGCAAGCGGTAATCTTATCCTGTTTATCATCCTACTAAATCTATGAAAATTAAATTTATAGTGATCGGTATGCTTTTTTGCAGCACCGGTACCTATGCTCAAAACATGTTCAGCATGTCCAGTCTGCACCCTGCCGATACCCTTCGCAGCGAATCTCAGGAACAGGCGCTTCGTTATCCTTCGCTCCGGCAGGCTTCGGTTACCGCCGACCTGTTCGGTTCGGGGCATTTTGACTCAAAATTGAACGGCAAGGATTTTTCCAGCGGAAAGGTGCGTACCGCCCGGATCAGCTCTTCCTTTTCCGTACCCATCAGCAGTTGGAACGGTAATGTGATTGGCGCTACTATCTATCATAATGAACAGTTCTTTGATATCCGGGAAGCCGACAACCAGTTGGCTGCCCCGCGTGTCAACACCGGCAATATGTCAAAAAGCACCCTTGGCCTGTCCCTCAACTTTTCAAGAATGGGTGCCATTTTTCATACACCTGTAATTTATTCTGCCGTATTTACCGGGTTATCTGATAACCTGAGTGCCGTAAGAAGGTTCAATTTTAACGGCAGCGTTGTTTTTCCGTTGAAGCGCACGGCTGATGAGTATTTATCGTTAGGTGCGTTGGTACAGATCGATCCTTCAGCACCTGTTCCGGTTTTGCCTGTAATTAATTATTTCCGCAAATTAAACAGCAGCGGCTTGCAGTTGATAATAGGCCTGCCACAGGGAGCATCGCTGAAACAAGCGCTATCCCCTAAGGCCTGGATTTATGTAGGCTCGGCTGCCAACACTTATGCATCGTTTTATACATCCGGTGATCCCACTTTGCCCAAACGGTTCAGCCACAATACCATTGAGTTTAAAACCGGACCGGGATTTGAGTACCTGCTGGGCAAATGTGTTGTAATAGGTGTTAGCGGTGGGATCAATAGCATCGCCTCGGCCAGAACCATAGCCAAAGGCAGCCGTTACGATGACGCGTTTGTTAAAACGACCGGTAAATCAGTTCCCTACGGTGAATTCCGGATATCGCTATTGCCTTTTTAACAGGTATATATAGCTTGGAAAATATAGCCAGGGCCTACAGCTCTGGCTTTTTTGTTGATGAAAATTGCAAATAGCCTGCTCATCGCGGAGAGAACTCAAAAAAACACAAACTGATTTAAAAACTAAGAAAGCGCCATATCTATCAGGCATAGAATGGCGCTTTTTTATGAGGGTACGCTGTACAGCTTCGGGGCCGTTTTCAATGATCGGGATCTGGCGGCCACCTGCATGGAATTTTTACTTCCGGAACCTCGGGCTGATAAGGTTGTACAATTTCTTCAGGCGGCCGTAAATAAAGAAAAACCCATTATTTAGGGAGTTGTCGCTGAAATAGCGTACAATACAGATCCACAGGCCGGCAATTACTGCCTTTTGCCAGGATAAATAGCCTGCTATTAAAGGCGATTCTGCCGCGGAATGATCCGCGTGCAGAACCCAAAGATCAGTGAGCACCAGCATCCGCGAATGAAATTTTACGGTTAGACTGTTTGACGAAGATGATCACAAAGGGGACACAGAGTAAAAACAAGGTGCCTACCCATAAAAATACATCCATATAGGAAAGCAACGTTGACTGGCTTTGAACAACACCCTCCAGCGAATTATAGGCGGCTTGCCGGGCACCGGCCGCATCGAAACCACGTGCCTGGAACTTTGCGCTGAGCAGGGCTATCCGCTGCTGAACTGCCGGATCAGTGGCCGATATATGACTGATGAGCGTAACCCTGTGCTGCTGCGTTTGGCGGGAGACAAAAGTAGAAATAAGTGCCACACCAAACGATGCGCCCAATTGCCGCACCATGCCCGAAAGCGCGGCCCCCTGAGCAATCTGCTTTCCATCTAAGGTGGATAAGGAGATATTGGTAACCGGCACATACATCAGGCCTAAACCAAGCCCGCGCAAAATGAGTACCCAAAACAGGTTTCCGCTGCTGGTTTGTAAGGTAAGCAAGTGATACGACCAGTAACCGTAAATAAAGAATACGATCATTCCTGCAACAATCAGGTATTTTTCCCGCATGCCGCGCTGGATCAGCTGGGCTACTACCGCGATGACAACGGCGACAAAAATAGTCCCCGGCAGTAACAGTAACCCGGATTGCAACGCCGTCCATCCTAACAGTGACTGGGTATAGAGCGGCAGGACGAAAGTGGTTCCAAACAAACCGAACCCTATGATAAAGGTGAGGATAACGCCGATCCTCAGATTGGTATTCTGCAACACGCGCAGTTCTACAATGGGGTATTTATATTCCAGCTGTCGCCAGATAAAACAAATAATACCCAAAACCGCGGAGATACTTAGGATGATGATCAGCTTGCTGCTGAACCAGTCGTCTTCCTGGCCTTTTTCAAGTACATATTGAAGAGATGAAACGCCCACTGTAAGCAAAAATATGCCAAGCCAATCTACCTGGTTCGCGGGCGTTTCTGTTCAAACACTGGGCTGCGTACGTATTGCAGCGCCAATATAGCTGCCAAAATACCCACCGGAATATTGATATAGAAAATCAGCCTCCATGAAAAATTATCAACAAGGTAACCACCGAGGGTAGGGCCGATAGTGGGGCCGATAATGATGCCCAATGTATATATACCTTGCGCGATGGCCCTTTTTTCTTTTGGCCAGCTTTCCGTAATGATGGTTTGGGAGGTTACCAATAATGCACCGCCGCCCAATCCCTGTATAAAGCGGAAGATCACCAACTCCCAGATATTTGTGGCGTTGCCACATAGGAACGAACAAATGGTGAATATAAGTACGGAGGAGGCAAAATAGTTCCGACGGCCAAACTGCTGCGAAAGCCAGCTGGTCATGGGGACTATGATCACATTGGCCAGTGAATACGCGGTTATCACCCAGGCAATTTCATTTACCGTGGCACCAAGGTTACCACGCATGTCGTTAAGGGCCACGTTAACTATAGTTGTATCGATAAGTTCAAGCAGGGCACATATCACAGCGGTAACCGTAATAATTATCCGCCTGAAACCATACTCTGTAAGTGAGTTTTCTAAAGTTTCCATAGATGTTTTTTTTATAAATGCGAAAGCTTATTCCATAAGGAATAAGCCTTTGCACCTGGTTAATTGAAATAATGGCGGACCTCAATTGACGAGGGATTCAGTTTTTGTAATCCCTGTTGCTGATGCCTCCCTGGCAGCCAGGTATCGCTCTGCATCCAACGCGGCCATACAGCCTGTTCCGGCTGCTGTGATTGCCTGCCGGTAAATATGGTCCTGGGCATCACCTGCGCAGAATACCCCGGGGATATTAGTATGGGTTGTACCGGGTATGGTTTTGATATACCCCGTCTCGTCCATGTCAAGCGTTCCTCTGAATATGCCTGTGTTTGGTTGATGCCCGATGGCTACAAATAAGCCGGTTACCACTATTTCAAGCGGCCGTTGCGTGAGGTTATTCAGCAGGCTTAAACCGGTTACATTTACACCATCTCCCAACACTTCCAGCACTTCTGTATTGTACAGGATCTCGATATTCGGCGTATTCCGTACGCGGTCGATCATTGCTTTTGATGCACGGAATTCATCCCGACGCACCAGCATGTAAACTTTGTTCACCAGCTTGGCCAGGTAAGTGGCCTCTTCTGCCGCTGTATCACCTGCGCCAACAAGAGCTACGTTTTGCCCCCGGAAGAAATAACCATCGCAAACAGCGCAGCCCGACACACCAAAGCCATTGTATCTGGCTTCAGATTCCAGACCAAGCCACTTTGCGGAGGCTCCTGTGGAAATGATGACGGTATCAGCTGTCACCGTAGTTTTATTATCTATAGTCACCTGATGGAGCTCATTATCAAAATTCACGGCGCTTACGTAACCGAAACGAATGTCCGTTCCGAAGCGGATTGCCTGCGCCCGGAAATCTTCCATCATGTCGGGCCCAAGTATCCCGTTTGGATAACCGGGAAAATTCTCTACTTCGGTTGTTTGGGTAAGTTGCCCGCCAGGGTTCATGCCGGTGTACATTACCGGATTTAAGCCAGCCCTTGCGGCGTATATAGCAGCGGTATAGCCCGCTGGGCCCGATCCGATGATCAGGCATTTAATATGCTCTGTTTCCATGATATTGAAATTGATTTGATTAAAGCGGCAGCTTTCACGGCTGCCGCTTTATAACCAGTTTTGCAAAAAGCTATTACCGATAACTTACAGTAAGTTCAATCTGCACACCGGCTAATGCTTTTGAGATTACGCAATTGGTTTTAGCCTGTAGGGCGATCTCCTGGAATCCGTCAAATGACAGGCCTTCAATTGCTGTTGCAGAAAGCTCAAGCTCGATCAGGCTGATAGAACCTGTGGCCATATCTAGTGTAACCGCAGCCGTAGTGTTAAGCTCGCCGGGTTGAAATTTTTGCTGAGATAATGCGTATGCTAAAGCCATAGTAAAGCAACCTGCATGTGATGCCGCAAGTAATTCTTCCGGATTGGTGCCGATGCCTTCTGCAAAACGGGTGTTAAATGAGTATTGTGTTTGATCCAGTACCTGGCTTTGAGTAGATAGGATACCATGACCTATTTTAAGGTCGCCTTCCCAAAAGGCTTTTGCTGTTCTTTTCATTTTTTTAAACTTTTGTTGGGTCAAAAGTCTGCTTATCAGAAGGTCGATTTTTTCACTTAAGTTAATCCTGCAGCAATAAGCTGTCATCAAAATGTCTTAATCGGCAAGGCAGCCAAAATGCACGTGGGAACTGTAGCTTAGTATCCTTGCCGAAAGCTGCAGGCACTTATTTACCGTGTATTCATCAGTATGTTTCTTACCAATAGAGATTGCATAAATGATCTATTATGACCAGATTTAAGGAGGAGTTAATTAAATATTTTACACCGGCAGGTAACTGCCAATGCAGGATTGTCTACATAGCCCGAGTGACGTTATGCGGCTAACAAAACTTAGTTTAGGAGCTGTTCCCGTTTATATGTATTCTTAACTGGCGGTAAGATTAGGTGTGAGGCGTTATCAGGTTATTGAGTTGGTAATGCGTTACTCTTTTTCAATCGTTTTCTGATCCTGCTCAGTGACGGATTGGTTATACCAAGAAAAGAAGAGATGTGGTAGGATGGGATCCGCTCAACAATATTAGGATGTTCCTCCAATAACCTAAGGAACCGTTTCTCATGAGAGAAGAATACAAATTCCTCGGTACGTGACTGGGCGTAGGCAAAAAAAGTTTCTGCCAGCAGCCTGCCGAACTTCCCCCAATTCGGATTTCTTTCATACAGGCTGTTGAGGTCCTGATAAGAAATGAAAATAACCTCCGAATCTTCCATAGCTTCGATAAAATACCAGCAGGGGTTTTGCGAGATAAAGCTCCGGAAGGAAACGACGAACTGGTTTTCCGAGAAAAAGAAAAGATTCTTTTCCTCCACACCATTCGGTTCCCGGTAATAAATACGGAATATGCCTTTGACTACCAAGCCGAGATCATTGCAAACCATACTTTGCATGTTGAAAAAATCCCCCTTGGCAATTTTACGTGGCTTCCAAAACGCCTGGCTTTCGGCAATATCCTGTTCTGTTAACGCTGCGAAGTTTCGCAGGTGATTGGCTAATATTTCATTTTTTTCTATCATCGCATCATCTTTGATTGGTCAAAAAAGCACACGTCAACGTGCGTAAAACGGAACAAAATTCGGTGTTGAGAACCGGTTGAATTTTAACTTAAGTTAAATTCAACCGGCAGAATGACCATGTCTTAAATATTTTTCTTAATCGCGCCGAGCGAGCATATTACTTATTTTCTTTTCTGCGTACACCCTTGGCAGTAAAACCCGCTAAGTTACCTTTTACATTATCGTCGTCAACCGGGTCTATTGTCAATTCTACATCATAGCCCTGGGTCGTGTAGGCGATAATTGCCTCTTTTTCCTTTTCATCTATCTTGGTGATTTTTGCTGTTTCCTTGCCGGTTGAATCCTGTACTACTCCACTCAACTTACCGTCTTTTCTTTCAAGGGCGAAAGTCAGTTTTACATCGCCGTATGGTGTTCCGTACACCATTACGTCCCACTTACCTGGGTAGTAATCCTTCGTTTGAGCCCGAGCAGACACAACAGCGAACAGGCTGAAAACTATCAGGAACATTGTTTTGAACTTTTTCATGTTGATTTTAATTTTGAGTGTCGTTCTTTTATCGGTTAGTATAATGTTGCCGCTATCTCCGCCGGAGCTAATAATTACCAAATCATATATATCCGAAGCGTTTTTTGGCTGCATTGTATTTAAGTGATCAGTAATTCATAAACCCATTTAGTGAATTTCACAAAATAAAGGTAGAAATAAGAATTGTCATTTAGTTAATTTCACTAAATAAATTTTAAACAAAGATTTTGCCATCCGAAAATGTTAGTTTTGAGCATGCAAACGGAAGAAGAGTTCAAGGATTTTATACTAAACGGGCATCTGCATTATATTCCCAACGTATCCATTGACTGTGCAATTTTTGGCTATCATGAGTACCAGCTCAAATTACTGCTGATCAGACATAGAAATTTGGATAGCTGGAGCTTGCCTGGTGGTCATATTAAACGCACAGAAAAACTGCTGGAAGCCGCTAACCGTAATGTTAAGGTCCGCACGGGAGTTGATAACCTCTTTTTGCAGCAGTTTAAAACCTTTGGTGATCCTGGCCGCATTCCATTTGAAAAATTCGACAAAAAAAAATGGCTTGAAATTACGGGCCTTGCATCGTGGGAGGGCAACTGGCTTATGGACCAGACCATTTCTGTTGGCTTTTATGCGATAACTGATTTTTCCGAAACTATACTTCAAACTGATATCAGTACCGGAGCGTGCGCCTGGTTTGACATTGGCAGCTTACCGCCTTTGGAGTTTGACCACGACGAAATAGTGCGGGATGCCCTGTATGCCATGCGTTTGCATCTTTATCACTATCCTATCGGCCTGAATTTACTTCCTGAAAAGTTTACATTGAGCGAAATTCATGCATTGTATGAAACCTTGCTTGGAAAGAAGTTAGACATCAGCAATTTTCCCAAAAAATTGATTGCGCTCAAATTGTTGAAAAAATTGGATGAAAAGCGAAGTATCGGAGCGCATCGTTCCCCTCATTTGTACAGTTTTGATAGAGAGAAATATGAACTGGCTTTGAAAGAGGGACTGGTATTAAGCTAAATGATGATGGCGTTAAAAGCGAACGCCTTGTCCTCAAATTCCAACCCCGATTGAAGCTCCGGGGGCAAATACAATGCGCCGGATTCCTACGGCAGGCTGATTAGATCATATTCAATATTTAACACGTATTTACCTCAAGGTGTTTTTGATCACGACATAATCAAAAACGGCGGATACGCAATTTCTCTATGCTGTTGTAATCGTTTTGCTGTGGCTCAAATTCCAAAAAGAGGAATTGATTAACTTAAGTGAAAAATGATGATGGCAAATTATCTGAAGTTTGAGAAGAATAAAAACAGAACATTTAGTAATTCCGCAGGCGATACCTGGGAATCAAAAGCGCGATCATTATGCCATTAATTGAGTATCAACAAGCCCCCGACTTTCAGGCCACAGACATTTTTGGGAATCCTGTCAGCATCAGTGCATTAAAGGGAAAAAAGATTCTGCTTTCATTTTACAGGCATGTGGCATGTCCGTTCACCAACCTTCGTTTTCTCGAACTCCAGGAACTGGATAGCTATTTTAGTGAAATGGGTTTGTTTGTGCTGGCTGTTTATGAAAGCAGCAGCAAAAATCTTCAGAAATTCGCCTATGATGAGGCATTTTATGCCCGGATGATTGCTAATCCGGAATATGACTTATATTCCTTGTACGATATTGAGCAAAGTACGCTGAAAGTTCTTTATTCTATGTATATGGGGGCTTATGCCAAAAGTCAAGAAGGGCAACGAAGATTTAAAAAGAGTTTCTGTCCGGAAGGCCGTAAGAATACTTTAGGGGGTGATTTTCTTATAGGGGAAGATGGTGAAATCAAATACGCTTATTATAACCAGTACCTGGGTGATCATCTGCCGGTGAAGGATATCATACGCTTTTTAAATAACGATAAAATTGAAATCAGTAGAAGATATTGCTAAGGCAGTTAAATGACCACTCAAGATAGCTTATATATAATCGTATAAAGCATTGGACATAAGCTATCTTGAATAAGATGAATTTAAAAAATGATCTTTGATGATATATGGAGATTATGATGAATGAGACCACACCATTTCGGCGCAAGCAAACTACTGGTAGTAAAAAAGCGGTAGTTATTTCACCGATCCCATCTTTACAAGAGATTATCCGGGTCTAAGGGACGGTAGAGGGATGTACGAGAAAGGCAACAATCAATGTAATTATCGCTGCAAACATTATGGACATCCATCAAAATTTGGCATTGAATACGTTTATTCATGATGGAAATCCGAGCACCGGAATCCGATGAATTAGTTGCACAGTATTAAAATGCCGGAGTCCAGTTCGGAGTATGAAGGGTGTGCTGTTTGAGCGCTTGTGAACAACCGAGCCTTATTCAACGCTTAAGCAACAAAAGCGCTTAGCCGGATCAAATGTCAAGGGCGGGCCAACCGCTGGAAGCGGACACAACGGCCCGCTTGTGCACCCTTGACCTTTGACTCTGGTGGGCTATCTTCGCGACTGCGGTGAATAAGGATTTTATTTTTTTCTCACAGGAAAGGACGACCTATAATATGTAAGAGCGATTTGTCAATTAAACAACGGTTGCTTTTTATTCCAAATTTCCTGGTATAGTTCCTTTTTTTCGGCACTCAGAAAAGATGCTGTAACCATCTCACTAACTCCCTTATTACCGGAGGAAAATTTGTTATAGGTATTCCTAACGGCGGTTTCAGGTATATTCATACTTCTTGCCAAGATATCAAAATCAGATAAACTGATCTTTTTCTTTTTGCCGTTTATTGTCAGGGCCAGTTCTTCATCGTCCTTTGGATTAACAAGATTCACGTTGAGCAGATCATAGGCAGGACTTAGACTTACACCTTCGTCTGTATATAGTACAGCAAAGTTCTTCAAGTGCATATCATTGTTGCCTGTCAAAAAAGAAAATAACACCAGTTCAAAATAAGTCATGAAATCAAACTCCGGCGTGGCGGTAAAACTAAAGACCATTAGCTCATAGTGTCTTGATAACCGAATTTAGGAATATTACAGGAAACCTTAGCATCCTGCAGGCTATTTAAGCAATATAGTGATCATGCAAACGCCGTTCTGTTCATTGGGTACCGGCACGCCGTCGGTAGCGGCAAACAGGTCCTTATAAAATTGCGAACCCAGTTAAGGAATAGCTTCGCCTATCTTAAAGTCAGGGTTTTTTAACCTATTTTCTCTTTGTGTATTCGTACCTGTGAGCAAGCCAGCTTTTGCCGCTGCCGTCAGCCAAAATAAAATGCTGTTCTTTGATAACATGGTTGGGGGCTTCAAAGTTGATGGTTTCGTCCATTCGCAGCATTTGACCAGTAACTGATGTACCCTTACCGGCGATTGGAAATGGGTCAAATATTAGCCTGATCTTACTTTCTTGACCGCGGTCGAAACTTGCGGCAGGCATTAGCCCAACCGGAACCCTGATATCCATAGAAATAGATCTCCAGCGGCCCTCGATCCTATTAAAACTAATGTATTCTATCCTTTCTACGGGAGAGTTGGCTGCTCCAGGTGCTGCATACATAAATTCCTGTAAAACAGAACCTATCATTTGTCTCCGGGCAATTAGCTTTGTATTGTAAACAGGTTTTGATGTAGGTGAACTCCATATGGTTTCCTTTACATCGAAGTTTCCCTGCAATAATTTCAATACAGCGTTTTCTTTTCCAAGAGAACTTACAGATTTCTCAGCCAACGATAATTGTTGAGCATTAACATTCCCGGGTAAAAATACAGGCAGTATAATAGTCAGCATCAGTGCCCGTAAATAATCAATAATATGCTCTTTTTTTATTTTTTTCATGATTTTTTTAATTGAGTTATAACATTTAAAGCATAACACCGAATCAATTGAATAAAACCGGGTAATCGGTATAACCTTTAGCACCTGGTGTATACGAGGTAGTAAAATCAGGTGCGTTCAGTTCTGCTCCGTCTATAATGCGTTGCTCCAGGTCCGGATTTGCTAAAAATGCCCTGCCAAAGGCGATAAGATCTGCATCTCCTTTATTTAATTCATCTTCGGCCTTTTCCGCAGTAAAGGTGTTACAATAAATAATTGTCCCCTCAAATTCAGTACGGATCGCTGCCAGAGTTTGTGCGGGTACCTGCGGATTGATACTGATGTGTATGTAGGCAAGTCCGATGCGGTTAAACTCCCGACTTAAATGAATGTACGTTTCCTCCGTAGCATCGGCATCATAAACTTGCAGGTCGCCAAGATTGGAATTTGGCGAGATCCTGACACCGACTTTTTCTTTGCCGATAGCGTCAGCTACGCGTTGAGCCACCTCCAGGGCAAACCTGGCCCTGTTCTCTATCGTCCCACCATAAATATCTGTGCGGTCATTTACATTCGGGTTAAGGAACTGCTCAATAAGGTAGCCGTTTGCCGCGTGCAATTCTACACCATCAAAACCTGCGGCCATAGCGTTCTTAGCAGCAGTCACATATCCGTTGATCACATCTTTTACGTCTTCGGTAGATAAGGCTACCGGAATAGGGTAATCCTGCATACCAATAGTATCGGTGTGCATTTGCCCTGCTGCCGCTATAGCCGATGCACCTACTACCTGAACGCCTTCGGGCAGGTTTGCATGGTGGCCGATCCGGCCGGTATGCATTAATTGCAAAAATATTTTGGTGTCGTTTTGATGTACGGCAGTTGTCGTTAATTTCCAGCCTTCAATTTGTTCAGGTGAAAAGATACCTGGAATTCGGGCGTAACCCAATCCTTCCGGAGTGGGCGCGGTACCTTCCGTAATGATCAAACCTGCCCCCTTGCGCTGGCTATAGTATTCTGCCATCAGGGCGTTTGGTACATTGCCGATAGCACGACTGCGGGTCATTGGGGCCATCACTAAATGATTCTTCAAATTCAGGGATTGGCTATTGTAAGGCATCAGTAACTTTTTCATATCGTTTTTTTGTTTTAAATGATATGTCAAAGGTCAGTAGGATGCCGGAGGTAAAATAGCGCGTCGCGCCTGAAAAATAGTCCTATCCGCCTGACGCGTATTTTTTAGGCTTTTGCTGATGGTGCCGCTCGAATAAGCGGGTAAAATGGCTTAAATTACTAAAGCCTAACTGATAGCCTGCCTCACTCACCGAGTAATTTTTATGTTTGAGCAGGTAAGCGGCTTCTTCCATACGGGCCGTTTGATAGTAATTGTAAATGCTATCTCCAAATACCTGCCGGAAAAGATCCCTCATTTTAGTTTCGCTTAGACCGCCCAATTTAGCCAACTCAGGCAGGCTGGGAGGCTGACTAAGATCGCTGAGTATCGCTTTACGGATAATGGCCAGCTTTTCTGCATCAGCTTTATTAACAGGGCTATGTCCGGTAGATTGGCGATTGTGCAGTTGGTTAAAAACGTCATACAGTAGCGTTTCCGCTTTAAGGCGATAGTAAAAGCCTGCAAGTCCGTTCTCTGACTGTGGTTCCGATAGCTGTTTGAGCGTCATTTGTGTTTCGGTCCCCATACTTTCATAAAAAAGAAATGATTCTTTGGGGTTAACAATGGTATCGATCAAACGATCAGGCCGATTCATTTCCAACAAGCCCTTAAGGCGTGTGGCACTCAATCCAATCACGGTAAAATAGATCTCCATATTAGCCGGGAAAGTGATCAGCGAGTCTAAATTATTAGAGGCGATTTGTATGGCCATATCATTATAACGACTAAAGCTCCGTTGTTCTGCATCGTTCGTAATCAGGCTTACCGGTTCTTCATTATTATAGAAAATTACGCTGATAAAGCTTGCTGGTTCTTTTGAACCTATCCGTTTCAAGATCAGCTCCTGTTTGAGCCGGTACCGGTGGATCAGCAAGCGAAAATCGTCATTTAGGTCAACTCGGCGTACAAACCCCTCGCCAAGAGATGAAGGGATTTGCAGTTCGTTATTAACCACCGGAACTTTTAGTGCCTCAGCAAATGCCGTTAAAAAGTTAAACTGTGGCTGGGTAACAAACTCTATCAACATATTTAGTAATGGCTTACTTAGTGCTCATTTTTGCTTTATAATTCTCTCCCGGTGCTTGATCCCCCAGGCCGACATCTCGTTATAAAACAAGAAAAGAAACAATTAACATAACTTATTCATGGCCTGAATATTGTAACGCAACTTCAACTTTTGCATATCGCAACATGCATGTCCGATTGGACTATTTTATTGTCCAATCGGAATATTTTTAATAAGCGGCTAACCCGATCTTTGTTTTACATCTGATATATACATTATGGAAAACCAAAAAAGAGTCCGATAACCGTCGGCAATAAAGGAGGTAAGATATTCTTTGTTGTCGGAGATACTTACCGTATCCTGGTCGGTGGTGCCGAAACCAATGGCGCATTTACAGTAATAGATATGCTTATACCGCCCAACGGCGGCCCGGGTCCCCATGAACATGCACAGATCGAGGACTCATTTTACGTCATCGACGGTGAAATCGAAGTAAGATCAGAATTTGGCAAGTACATTGCCACGAAAGGATCATTTGTAAATATTCCCAAAGGCGGAGTTGTGCATGGGTTCAAAACAAAACAGATAAAATTGCCCATCTTCTCTGTATTGTCGTTCCGTCTGGTCTTGATGCTTTTTTCGAAGAAATTGGCAAACCGGTTGAATATGGCGAGTTTCTTCCCCCGCCGCCGATGGATACTGAGTCGGTAAAGAAATTGCTGGCTATTGTCGAAAAACACGGGCAAAAAATGTACCCTCCGGATTATCTTGATAAAATTTAATACCAGCCCTTTTTTACCGGCCGGTTTTTATACCGGCGTAAACAAATTGCAGCCGAGTTTGGCCTTACGGATGAAAGTCATGTCAGCAGGTTGCTCAGGACGTGAAGCCAGCCTACAAAAATTCACCCTGCTGCCCGGCGATCAGATTGCCCCAGGCGAGGATCGCTTCCAGTGCCGGTACAAAGGTTTTTCCGAAGGCGGTCAGGCTGTATACCACTTTGACCGGCGGCTTATCTCCAAAGACTTTACGCAAAATCAATCCGTCCTGTTCCAGTTGCTTCAGCTGCAGGCTTAAGGTCATTTCCGTAACGGTCTGCATATCCTTCAACAATTCGCTGTAACGTTTGGGTCCGTCCATTAAGTGATACAGGATAACCGTTTTCCATTTACCGCCCACAAGGTCCATGGCCAGGCTGACTGTACATGGATACAGTTTATCGTTCACTTTGAGCATGTCGCCGATACATTCCACTTTCATAGCTGAGGAGACTATCGAATATGATAGTTATTGCAAATCTAATAAACTCTAAATAGTTTTGCAACTATAATTATTATAGTACAAATTATGGCGATCAAAAATGAAGATAAACCGCTCATTACAGTAGTGGGCGTACTAGGTAAACAGGGTTTAAGCGCAGCTAATTCGCTCATTGCCAGCGGGCGCTACCGCGTACGCGGTATTACACGGAGAACGGATGCGGACGCTGCCCGTTTGCTGGCTGAAAAAGGGGTGGAATTAGTAAACATTCCTTTGGATGTCGGCTACGAAGCAGCCTATCGGAATGCCTTTCGCGGGTCGGACGGTGTTTTCCTGCTGACGCCGGGCATCGCGCCCCCTGATACCCATGAATTTGAGTTGGGCAGGCAGCTTGCTGATGCGGCGGTGGCAGCGGGTGTGCACCGCGCGGTCTTCAGCGGACTGGAGAATGTGGAGCAGATCACGGGCGGAACGAAATTCGCGCCACATTTTACGGATAAAGCGCGGATAGAAGCCTATATCCGTACTCTGCCTTTAAAAAGTGCTTTTATCCATATGGCATTTTTTTATACTAACCTGCCGGAATTCTACACACCGGTTCGGGAAGGCGATACCCTGGTGTTCCCAATTTACCTGCCGGAAGAATTCCGTGCGCCGTTTGTTGACCCGCGCACCGCTACGGGGCCTGCTGTCCTGGAGATCTTTGACCATTTCGATCAGTATGAAGGGCGTGTTCTTCCCGTAGTCGGCGAGCTAATCACCCCCGCTGAAATGGTAGCAACCTTTTCACGGGTCACCGGGAAAAAGGCTGTTTATCGCTCTGCGTACCAGCGGGACGAATTCCTTGAGCATTTCCCGGATTTCCGGCCAAATGATCTGCTGGTCGATGAGATCATAGGGATGGTGGAATACGCCGTTGAATATGGTTACTTTGCGCCAGACCGTGATCTGCAATGGAGCGGATCGGTAAACCCCAATACCTCGACCTGGGAACAGTTTTTACGGGATACAGGATGGCAGGGCGAAAGGCGCACTTTCTGATCTTGTCCTAAACCCTGCCTGTGTGTGTGCACAGGCGGGATTTTCTTATCTCGTAACTATGGCATTCCGTAATGGCGGGGCTATGCGCGGTATCTTCTGTGAAGGATGCCGCTGCTGTCCGATTGAACTATAACCGCAGATCGGGCTCATTCATTCGCTTTCCCCCGCCGCTGTGAACCTATTTCTTTGCCATTTTGCCGGCTTATCTGCTTCTCTTCGTCCCTTTCAATATTGTGAAATACGGCCCGCTTGTGCACCCTTGACCTTTGACTCTGGTGGGCTATCTTCGCGACTGTGGTGAATAAGGATTTTATTCTTTTCTCACTGAAAGGACAACCTATAATATGTAAGAGCGATTTGTCAATTAAACAACCGTTGCTTTTTTTCCCAAATTTCCAGGTATAGTGCCTTTTTTTCGGGGCTCAGGAATGATGCTTCAATCATCTTACCAACCTCCTTATTACCGGAGGAAAATTTGTTATAGGTATTCCGAACGGCGGTTTCAGGTATATTCATACTTCTTGCCAACACATCAAAATCAGATAATCTAATTCTTTTCTTTTTGCCGTTTATTGTCAGCGCCAGCTCTTCATCATCTTGTGGATTAACAAGATTTACATTGAGCAGGTCATAGGCCGGACTTAGACTTACCCCCTCGTCCGTATATAGTACAGAAAAGTTCTTCAGGTGCATATCATTGTTGCCTGTCAAAAAAGAAAATAACACCAGTTCAAAATAAGTCAGCGCATCAAAACCAGTTTGAGTGCAGTATTTCAGGATAAGCTTACCGATCTTTTCATAAGAGCCCTTGTATTTATTTTCCGTTAAAAATTCAGAAAGCTGGCAGAAATCTTCCATGTGAACTTTATGGCCTTTCACCCGGTCAAACCTCCGGGCAAGATAAACCAAACTACCGTCTGACGCCTCCATTAAAGTATGATCACAAGTTGGCATTTTAAACAGGCTTGCCAAATGCATGGTCAGATCTTCTGATTGCGGCATTTCCGAAAAATCAGGATGCTGCGGTTTAAGTATGTATTCTCCCCAAAGTCCTACTATAGTCAGACGGTTGTGCTCCTTCGTCTTTTTCAGGGTAACAGAAAGCTTGGGCTGAACTCCGGTCACAGCGATCCTTTCGTTGATGGTCTGTTCGCCCAACGTTTTCAAAAGTTTATTATTCAATTCCAGCTCAGGTACCTTAGCCGTACCAAAAAAACGCTTTGAACATTTTTCATGGAAAGACGATGTACCTGCATCCTGATAACAAAACCAACAATTTGCCATAGCTTAATCTATTTCGGGAATAACCGTTACAGCTCCGATTGCATCCCTGCATGTTAATAGCAATAATTCAAACCGGTCATTGCTTTTGACCTTCCAGTGTGTTGTTGCCAAATCCAGTAGCCAACCTTCCGGTATCAAGCCATCGAAAAAAGCAAACAATACTTTACTTTCATATTTCTGGGTTGACAATGGCAGCGTTAAGCTTACCGGGTTTGCGTTCTTATTCTCTAAATAATCAGCCTGGTAAGTAAATTCGTAACCATCATCAGTCTCCGCAAGTACACCAGCCAGCGTGTCCTGAAAATACACCAAACCTTTCCTACTCATCATTTTTTACTTTTAATACCACTCCGAGTTCTGCGCCAAATAACATCAACACCTGATTCACTTTATCCATTCGCAATGTTGGTTTTCCCTGCTCCATCTCACGAACGACCCTAAGTCCGACTCCCGCTTTAGATGCCAGGTCTTCCTGCGTGAGATTTAGTGATTTCCTTTTTTTCTTCAAATACTCTGACAACATATTTATACCCTTTCGGGTACAAATGTAAATAAAATTTATTAACTATACCCTATCGGGGTCATATTTTCTATTAATGCCATAATTATACCCTATCGGGACTGTATAGTAAAACTGTGCTTGTTTTATCCCCTATCGGGATTAGTGGTTAGTTCAAAAAAAATCCAATACTGGTACTCTAAGTTACCAGTATTGGACGCTCTTTTACCATTCAGATTTTCAAATAACGGGGCCTGATGAATCAGCATCGCTACACACTTTTCCGTGACAAATCCTATAAGTTAAAGTTTTAAATTATTCGATAAACGTTTAGCATATCCCGAACGGATCGTTGAAATTTATGGTGTAAACGGAAAGTGTTTTTGTATTAATGTGTCCTGAATACTATGGTTATTAGGAGAGCGACTTTTCTGTAGGGTTTCTGTCAACAAACAATATTCAGATAGCCAATAATGGGATGATAAAAAGTGCAAAAATATTCGGCGAATAAGAAAAGTAATAAGTCAACCCAATTGTTAATTGATCAATTAACAATTGGCAATGTCGATTTTATCATTTGTTAAGTACGTTCTGAACCATTGTTTATTGACAAAAAGACACCCATACTATAACTTTAACCAGATGGGATAAAACTCACGTTTTAGCTAAAAATTGCGAAAAAAGGGTAGGTAAAGCAACTTCATTTGTGATGTATATTAATCCATTTATTAAGGTAGAACGACCTTTTTTGTAATGTAGATCAACTCATTTTGTAATGTAATCGATTGATAAAAGATTTTCAGGAGCATAACTTTAATCTGATAAAATACGGTGTTAACGCTTTAGCTAAAAATTGCAAAGAAAAGGGTAGATAAGATAAGTGCACGATCATCTGAAATAAGGAAACAGATAAATAGGAGAAAATTAAAAGGATACTTCGCCGGAAGATTCTCCCGATACATATCAGAATAAATGGTTCGGTTATGATGAAACTGCTGTCATAGAGAGAAGATTTTTTTTACAGGGGTAAAGGGTAGTAACTATTTTTTACTTTTTTCATCGCGAGGAACCCCAAAAGAGCCGATTTATGCAATAATTGTTGGCGTTGAAGTGATAATCAGGCAAATTATTGGGTGTTTGCTCCCTTTTTCGCCCCCAAAAGTCACCACCCTTTTACCACTGTTTTCGCATTAAAAAAATGCATTTATTCAATCCGAAAAAAAATATTTACGCATGTCACACTTTTGAATATAAATAACGCCGAGATTAAGCAGCTTAATTAAATAAGCTATTGCAATATTAAAATTATCTATGATTAAACACATCTAAGGCAGACTCCTGATACAGATAGGAGGCAGCCAGATTTTTAGCAAGCCTATGAAAAACCCTATCATCTTATATTTTTCTTCTCCGGTTATTTCCCGGAGCCCCATTCGTCAAAAACCGCCAGGGTACAGTCGTTACCCGGTAAACTATACCGATGCCGAGTTGATCCGACTGGAAGGGGGTACATTACTTCGCCAGTATCATAACCATTACCTGTTTTATATTGAACTGTATGAATTTAACCTGGACAGGGAGTTGTCCCTGAGTTACCAGGTGGATGAACCAGCCCTGTTCCTTTTTTTCATGCTGGAGGGACACATTCGTTTTTCCACTCCAGATGGTACTCTCATTACCGAAGCAGACAAGGGTTCCTGCTATGCTACTTTCAACAAACCAGGCGAATACTTCGGTAGCCTGCAGCCCGGTATTCACCGTATCTTTTACATTGCTCCAAGAATGGAGTGGCTGAAAAAAGATATCGGCCAATATCCCAAACTGAAAGCATTTGTTTTTGACCTCGATAACGGAAGTTCCTTATATGGACATATGCCCAGATGCCCGATAGCAGGACCCATCTACCGGACACTGCTCCAGTTATACGAGCTGAATGATCATAAAGTAACGGATGTTGAAGCAGAGCTGCTCCGGTTCTTCAAACAATTGCTGGCCCAATATGACGAACTGGTTTCAATCAAATTGGAACAACCGGCCTACCGCGTTAAGGACTTCCTGGAAAAAAATTATACAGACTCCGAACTCAGCAACCAAACACTGATCCGCACTTTTCATATCACGGAGAAAACACTGATCGAAAATTTCAAAGAAGAATTTGGCACTACACCACATGCATTCCTGATCAACCTCCGTCTACAGAACGCAAAACGACTGTTTGCAGCGGGCCAACTATCCACCAATGAAGTATATAAGTTAGTGGGATATAAGGATGTGCAAAGCTTCCGTATACAGTTCAAGAAGTTTTTTGGATACCCGCCTTCAGATAGTCTTTAAGGCTTGTTTTACCCCATTCACTTCTTTTTCTCAAAGACAGGCATAAAAAAACTTACCTCCTTTAGTGTTTTTCCATCCTCATTATCTCTGTTTTTTTATGCTTTTGGGGAAAGCAGATACCGAGATTTACTAAATGCAACGATCAATACAGTTGCAAAAATATGCAGGGGAGTACCGGGAGCCGAGCCGCCATTTCCTGGCGGCAGAGCATCAGCAACATGATAGCAGCCCCTAAAGTAAAAACTATCAGTGGGATATCCGGCCGGTACTGTTAAGATGGCACCGGATGCTGATGCATGGAACGCGGGTACAGCGATAAAGTGCACAAACCCAGGATAGGTGACGCCAAGGCTGCGCCGCTGGTGTTAAGTTGATTAACAAGAAAAAATGTAGAGGATGAAAACGTTTGATGCAGCAACAATCAGGGACATGGCAGAGGATTATAACTCAAAGGTCATGCTGGCCGCTATGGCAGCGCTTTGCATCCGTTTTATCCAGAGGTACATGGCAGCATGTCTGTGGTTTTATACCATCAACATCCGGCCTCTTTTTAATCATGCTTACGTCCGAAAGAGAATTACCCACACCAGTGTTCACGACCGTAAAGATGCATTATTCACGAAAAACCCGAATAGCCGTGCCGGGCTATTCGGGCAAATGGAAACAGCAGCACCCAGGGTGTAAAAGTTTCCGGTGAGGCCTGCCTAAAGGCAAAACGTCACATAACTATACGAATATAAAGTTTTTGGAGCCCTTTTTTGCTATTATAAAAAGTTCACCCATTATGAACATTAAACTGTTCAAAAACAAAGTTGTGGCTATAGTAGCCATGCTTACAATTATTTTAGGAGTTGGTGCGGCAGTCGCTATGAAAGTCCCCGAAAAAAAGACGCTGGCCAATCCGTACTGGCAGTATGATGGCAGCGGAAGTGTAACCTCCCCAAGCAATTATGTTGAACTGTCAGGCAGTCCATCTTGTAGTGGGAACGCCAATATCTGTGCAATACAGGCAGCCGAAGATCCTAACAATCCCGGTGAGCCACAAATTGACACAGGCCTGAGCGGACGTATCACTGCTAAAAACACATCGGCCGGAGATGTGTTTCTTAAAAACTAATTTGAGTTAATAAAGAAAGGGGAGAAATTCTCCCCCTTCTTTATCTGGTATTCTGACTTATCCCGCTCTCTTGTATCACACTTACCGGTATCAGCCAGGCATATCGCTTGTCGTTGGGCGGTAAAGTATAGATCTGGCCATTAATTACCCTTGTTAACGTCTTCGCATATTGAGGTTCTTTATTGAGCCTTCTCAAATCACTCCATCTGATCTCACTTCTGAAAGCCAGTTCCTTTCTGCGTTCCTGCAAAATTAATGGCAATGGGTTTGCATAATTCTCCGGGTAAGGTATAAAGCTCGATTTGGAGTATCGTTTGACCAATAACAGATTCAAATCGGCAATGGCATTGGAGTTGTTGCCCAGTCTTGCATAGGTTTCAGCCCTGACCAGCAGCATTTCGTCTACAGCGATGCCACCAAATAATGAACCATAACTCTGCCCGGTATAATCTCCTTTAAACTCATAATAACCATCATCCGCGTAGGTATAAAAAATATGCTTACGAAGATCATTATTCGTATAGGTTGCATAGAGATTGGTATCTACCCGTGCATAATAGGGGTTTAAAACACCATCCCTGCCCGATGTTGTTGCATGAAAGATCACTTCATCATTGAACTGGCTGATCGGATTGGCGATTGTACTGTCCAGTGTATTGTAATCCATTAATTTGTTGTACAACTGCAAACAGGAATCAGCATATTTATTGGCATTCGTATAATCACCCATCGCAAGATAGGTGCGCGCCAATGCCCCGTAAGCAGCTGGCTTGGATGGCCTTGTTTTTACCTTTGGTGATACCTGTAATAAAGGCAGGGATGATCTCAGATCACTGATGATCTGCTGATAGGTTTCCTGCATGGAACTCCGGGTTGTCTTAACGGTAATATCAGCACTTAAACGTAATGGTATTCCCGGTAAGCTATTACTGTTCCCGGCGTCATAAGGTAATGAAAAAACATTGGCCACCTGGAAAAAGGTATATCCCCGGAAGAATAAGGCACTTCCCTTAATGGATGCCCCGCCCTGAACATTGTTCTTTTCCAAACCATCCAAAACCACATTGCAGCGCTCAACCATATTGTACGCATAATTCCAGTCCAGATCATTGGCGGTATTCGCACCCCAAACGTAAGTAAGCTGATCATTGGTTGAAAAATTTGACAGATCACTTGCTTTTAAAAAATAATCATCGCTACCAATATCTCCCGCAAAGGGGTAATCCAGGTTTAAGAAATTGTTATCCAGAATAGCCTGGAAATCCTGCAACGTTGATGGTACAGCCAAAGTTTTGTCGGGCTTGGCATCCAGGTATTTTTTACAGGAAGCGAGTACCAGGCAGGTTAAAAGTAATAGCAACCATTTCGTGTAACTGCATTGGTGCATTAGTCGTATATAAAGGGAGTTTTGCTTTTTCATATTAATTCTAATTTTAGCAGTAGTATCATAAATCTATTTTGCATCCAAAGGCTATTGTTCTCACCGCAGGAAGCGACTGTCCGTAATCAGGGTCGAGGCCCAGTTTATTTGCCCGCCAAAGGATGGCAATGTTATTGGCATAGGTATAAAACAAAATACCCTTTACCGGCAGTCGTGGATAGTTCGACCTGTTGAACTGATAACTTAACCGGATATCCTGCAAACGGATATTGTCCCCTTTCTCCACTGTAACGCTGGAATAATCATAAACCGCGTCACGGCTGCTGTTGGCCGGATAGATCATGGAGGGTACATTGGTGATTTTTTCATCACCGGGTTTCTGCCAGCGGTTTTCGTATTCACTATAGCCTATCCAGCTATTAAAAAGGCTGTAATAACTGAGCGCGTTCCTGCGGAAATAATAATCAAAACGATAAGTCAGGTTAACAGAAAGCGCGAAACCTTTGTATTCAAAATCATTGCGCAGCGAACCGAAGTACTGCGGTAAGGCAGAGCCATGAAATACCAAGTCATTGAAACCCGCCGAACTGGTAATAGCATTATAATCCTGGCTTACTTTTCCGTTCAGGTAAGCTTGTGGATTCCCGGTAGCCGGGTCAAGCCCCGCCCATTTATAGCTTACAATTTCGTAAGCCGCTTGTCCGATAATGGGTGAAATTAAGGAGCCGTTACCGATATAAGCGGTGGGGCTTGACGGGGTGTAGAGATATTGGGCGACCTTGTTTTTATTCATAGAAAACAAAAGAGCCGAGTTCCAGTTAAACCTGCCCCGCAAATTGATCGTATTCAGTGTAAAATCCAATCCATGTGTCTTTAGATCTGCGCTGTTTTCATTGAGGTAGTCACCCGCGCCAATCGTCAGATCGGCGGGAACAAGACCGATCAAATCTGTTGCATTCTTATAATAATATTCCAGGCTTCCTGAAATGCGGTTACCCTGGCTGCCAAAGTCAAGTCCTAAATTAAACATGCCTATCTTCTCCCATCGCAGGTTGGGATTAGGGAAATTGGTAATATTGGCAAAGGGTAGTCCGGTAATACTGTTAGCGGAGTTTGGCGTGTTATACTGTATCGTTGTTAATGCCGGTATGGTATTATTGACATTACCGCTAAAGCCATAGGTGGCCCTCAATTTTAGATAGGGCAATGCTTCTATATGATAAAAGCCTTCATCTGATAATAACCAGGATGCACCAGTTGACCAAAGAGGAACCCATTTACGATTCGTTTCTACCCCAAAAAGATTAGATGCATCCCGGCGTGCGCTCAAGCTAAGGGTATAGCGGTTATTATAGGTATAAGAACCGTTGCCGTAAACAGAAACAGTCCGGTTTAGCAGACCGCTAAAGGAATTGACATAAGGAACCGCGGCATTGACCCCTAAATTGCCATACTGCGGGTAGAGATTAACCAAATCCACAGCAGAAGAGGTCAACGATTCACTATTGTAGCCATAGGTTCTTTCTTTGCTGATGTCGGTACTGCTTTGGGTGATCTCTGCTCCGGCAATGGCATTAACCCGGTGTTTTTGGTGCCAGTCTTTATTAAAGTTCAGCTGACCGCGTATATCATTGGATTTTATATTGTTTTGTGTAAGGTCAAGTATCCCGCCGTCAGGGATAATTTGGGTAATGGTATTGCCGGCCACCTGCGTATAACGGTTGATGAGGTTACGGGTAAAATAAGTATCAGGGCTGTAATAATTTCTTACGTTACCATCTGCATTTTCATATTGATAACGTACTTCGGCGCTTAAAGCGGGTGTAAACTGATAGGATAAACCGGCATTCAATAAGAGGTCATGTAACTTATTGGTATTATCCGCAAGCTGGATCTCCTGTAAAGGGCGATATTTCCAGTCCAGTAAAGTGCCGTGACCGACGGTATCAATATAGTTATACCGGTAATCTTTGGCTATGGGCAATGGATTGCCGCTGGCATCGGCTAATTGTGCATAGGGATAAAGCCCGGTTTTACCACCGCCCGGATAGATACTGCCATATCCGCCCTGGCTGTTGGTGATGGTAATGCTTTGAGTGTATTGGATACTGGTCTGTAATTGCAGGTTTTTTACCGGTCGGTATGTATTACTATTTCTGAATGTAAAGCGGGCGTACTGATTATCTACCAGACTTTGCAGATTGCGATCATACCCTACAGAAAGGTTGTTACTCATATTGTTGGTTCCGCCTGAAATCTGTAGATTATGTTGTTGACTAAAAGCCTGCCGATAAACATATTTTTCAAAATCATTACGTACATCAATTTTCCGTAAGGCATCAATCTGCGCAGTGGCAGTAGCGGCGGAGATTGCTCCCAATTTTTGCTGATTTAAAATTTCAACAACAGGCGAAATCACGGGCCGCCTTCTATTGCTCAAAGCGGAAGTATAGTTTCCGTTGGCAAACAAATATTCTTCCACGTCAATAAAATCCGAAGAACTGATCATGGGCAGATAAAACAGATCAGGTCTGGCTGCCACGGTAAAGTTGGTATTCAGCATTATTGCCAAAGGCTGATTGTATTTGCCTTTTTTAGTAGTAATCACGATTACCCCGTTTCCGGCCTTTGTACCCCATATAGAGCTTGCCGCTGCATCTTTTAATATCGTGATGCTTTCTACATCGTTTGGGTTGATATTGTTAACATCACCATCATAAGGGAAATTATCCAAGATAATCAGCGGTTTGCTGATGGTGCTGGTGAGTGTACTTAATCCGCGAACACTGAAATTCGTTGTGCCGGTGCCACGCTTGTCAAACAAAATGCTGCTTGCTATTCCGTCCAGGCGGGTGAGCACATTGGCGCTCACCTCACGGTCAATTAACTTATTACTGATCTGCTCAAATGAACCGGTGGCGCGTTCCCTGGGTAAATGCTGATAACCGGTAGAAACGACCACTTCCTGGAGTGTTCGGGTATCGGGTGTTAAGGTGAAAGTCAAGGGAGTTTTAAGCGGTAGCTTCAACGGCACTTCCGAACTGATATAACCTATATAGGTAATTTGCAGGGTATCGGGCAGGCGGGCTGCCTGGAAAAGAAAGCCCCCGTTTTTATCTGTAATGGCAGAAAGGCTTTGTCCTTTCAATTTAACGGTCGCCCCAGATAATGGACTGCCATCCCTTACGTCCAGCACCCGGCCATTAATTGTATGCTGGGCCCTGAGAAATGCAGGGATGAGCAGCAGTATAAATAATAAGTATATCGTTCTTTTCATCTAAACGGTTCTTTAAGGTTAAAATGATCTGTTAATTATCTGGTGATTGATTCTAAAGCAGGGCTTGAAATCAAATGCCTTTGCTCGGTCAAAACAAACATGTCCAGCTTTCTCGTTTGCTTTATAAACTCAAAGCCAAGTGGCTTTAACACGACGTTCCATTCTTCCATGGTTACCGGAAGGGTTTTGAAATCAAGATCGAAAGGCGCTGTTGTTACTGATTCGTTTATTACTGGGAGAGCATTTTCTTTTTGATTAAGCAGCCATTCCAGATCGGCTGCCTGAATGTGGTGTGTAAACAAAGGATGATTTGGGTTCAATTGAATATCCTTTTTTGCATAAGCGGTTTGCAGCGTGGCCGGACTGTCTTTCCGTTTTAGTATCCAGCAATCCGTTTCCCGTTCCTGCACCGATCCTTTTATTTTCAGCAGGTATTCGATTTGAAATTGCAGTTGTTTTAATACCTCACGCTCTGAAAAACCGACAGGCACAATAGCTTCATAGGTATAAGTATGCGTTTTAAGCCATTCGTCATAATAGCCCGATTGGACGGCATACACGTAAATGTTGGAATGATCTGTTGGAAGTATTCTCCGGGTTGCCATAAAAGGCAGGCCGTTGTTTAAGATTAGTGCATAGAGATTAAGTATCGGCTGATTGACAAATGAAAAGCGCTTTGTTTGATTCAACGTGTCTGTTTTCACCTGTTGGTCAGGAGGAACTCCTTCGAGATAGCCTGTAAAGGTGGTAGAGTATAAAAATGACCCTGGTTTTAATTTTACATTATTATCCGAAAAGAATAAGGGTCTCTGTGCATTATAGTCCAGCTTATCATTTTTAAAATCCCATTGCGGTTTTTGACCTTTTAAAACCTGCTCAATATTCTGGGCAGTAACATATTCGTCAGTTGTAACTGCGATGAGCTTACCTTGCGGATCGATCCAAACCTCATGAGGCAGCTGATTATGGGGGAACAGTTTTGTTAATACTTGATCATTTACTACGGAAGTAATCTTGTAATTTTTCAGAAAAGCGCTACCGAGCAAAAACTTTTGGATGTTTTCAAGTTTTTGTCCCGTAACAGGCAGAATATATGCTCTATCCAAAAACGTCCTATTCAAAGTATTTGCTCGTGGCAAAAATTGAATACAACTGCTACACCAGGTATCCCAAAAATCCAGTATCAGCAGTTTTCCTTTAAAATCGGAGATTTTGGCCGTTTTAGCAGGATAGTTGATGATGTTGTTGTTGGTAATATCGGGTACGATGTCGCCGATTTTGAGGGCGGTGACGGTAGGTTTATCCTGGGCGTTTGCGGTTAATTTTAAGCAAAGCATAGCCAGTACGATGTATATCGTTAATTTTTTCATGAAGTTTCTTTAGCTGGTTTGGTTAAAGGGTTCGTCAGATTAAGACTATGAAAAGGAAAACGGCAACCTGAAATGGACTATTAACTATTAAGCTGATCTTAGGTTGCCGTTTGTACTGATATTTATTCAGGAGCACAAATAATGTTTTTTAACAAGCTTTTTAGGGAGAGATAATAATTAAAAAGAAAAATCAACCTGCCAAACTTTGAGCAAGAGATTTTTAGCTTAAGTAAGCGCTTGTTTTGTGACTTCATCGTTTTGATTTTTATCAAAACCTCAAGCCAAATTGAAGAACTAAACTCCCGAAGGAGCCGGGCACTACTTTTTGATTCGTCTACACAATGGACCGCTTAGGACGGCTCTCCCAAGGGAGATACTACCCGAAGATAGCACCAGACACAAATCGCAAGCAGGCCCGGACCCCCAGGTATATAGGGTTTCCGGACGCTCACTTACTCCTCTTTGTGTCTTAAAGTTCCTAAGCTTGTGTAGACGTGAGGCTCTGGTGAGCACCATAATAATTACAAAATGATGCTTCAAATTTATAAATTAATTCTAATGCTATAATTTGTTACATGATCTAAAGGTAATGAGTATTTTTTCTAATAGCAAATTTGCTATTATTTATTTTGATTCATAGGTGTCTATTTGTTACTGTGAAATATTTAAAAGATCAGGACTTTATGGACCAGTTCGGAAGAAGGCTAAAAAAGGTACGTGAGGCCAAAGGCTTATCTCAAGAACAACTTGCATTAATCACAGAAATTTCACAAAGTCAAATAGCCAGAACAGAACTCGGTCAAGTTAATACAAGTATAAGTCATGTAGCAACTTATGCTAAGAAGCTTAATATCGATGTTAGAGAATTATTTGATTTTTCTGATCTATAAGCACCAGCTTTTATAGTTATCGGGTATTAGTTCTCGCCTGTCTTTTCCTATGGCGATTTCTCCCATGTATAGCCTCATCATCCACATCATCCTTGATGTCGAAATAGACAGGACTAATAAAGTCTTCAAGAGGCTGATCTATGGTGGGGAAATATGGATGAATGCCGGGTGCTAATTCCATGTCGGACCAATCTTCGTCAAGGACGGTACCTGAGTGTGCGGCTTCTTTTTCCTGATTGCGGGTTTCCATCAACACCCGCTCGGCCAGGCTCCCGTTTTTCTGAGCATTGGCATAGGCCATTGTATCTTTAAGTTGCCTGTCAAACTCAAATAATTCGTCAAACAGCGTTTCACCACACTGCTTAAAAATCACCCGGTCAAATTGCCCCATCTTTTTAGAATGATCTTCATTCTTGCCTCTTGATGTGTTCATCGGACTAAGCTTGATTTTGTTGGTCACATCTTTCCTGCTGACAATGACCTGTACATGCAACTGTTCACCCTCCTTGCGGTCACCCCGCTTTTTGATGCCTTGTTTAACCTCCGGGTCATTGTGGGTGTAATAACGGTAGTTTTCCAGCTTCCCAAACCATATCAGATCTTCGTGATTGTTGATACCCTCCCGTTTAAAATTCTGTGCGTAGGCATCCATCACCCTGACAGCAAACCCTTTCATTTGGGCTTTGGCACCATCCTCGCCGTATTGTTCCTTTAAAAAGGAGATTTCTTTTTGACTGGGGCTGATATTAAGCAGGAAGAATTTCGCATCGTCCTTCCCCAACTTGGCGATATTGTTGTCTATTGTGCGCATAGCCAAGTATGGGTCTATTCTGACTTGTTGGCCATTGAACCAATACTCGGGTTCATCCTTATTATATATCCGGTTCTCTTTTTCCAGGTAATGAACCAGTCCACTGCTGCTGCCCTTGTTAGCCGCTTCTTTATTATCGGTAATATTGATAAACATAAAGTCGATTCGTTATAATAACCTAATCTGCTCTTTGGTAATAGCGATCAGTTCCTCTTTTTCCCTGCCCGGTGTCATCATACCAAAAGCCTCCCTGGATCTGATATAACCATCCAAGATAAACAGGAACTGTTCTTTCAGGGTCTCCTTACTTTTCATAACCTTCAAGATCACATCCATTACGCGGGCTACTTCCCCGAACGCTTTGGCATGGCTTTGCAGGTTATTTAACACGTCCACATTATGCTTCAGCACTTCGGAATTAAAGCGGTCGATGATCTTTCCCTGTGATCGGGAAACCCTATCCATCTCTGTTTTGATAGGAATGAGCAGCATATTTTCCTGTGCCTTAATAAAACCGATGTACTGCTGGTGGTTCTTCATCAGCGCATTTTTTAAGAGTTCATCATTCAGGTCTATTGGATCTTTCTTGCTTTTATAAAAATAATCGACCATCTGAATAAAAACCTGGCGCTTTGTCCGCCCCAGTTTAAGGGCGATCTTTTCAAACTTCTGGTCCACCACAATGGGGTATCGTACTGATCTTACATTAATATCTTCCATCACTTCATTTCATTTGTTGGCATAAGGCTGTACAGACCTATATGCCTTTATATATCTATACAGGATACTTGGCAGTATCCTGTTTTCTTCTTCTTTGCAGGTAAAAACGCGGTAAAGTATCCCCGGAGGATACGCAAAACCCCATTTGCAGCGCAAATGGCAAGCAAAGTAGGGCTCTGCCCAACTTCCGCTTGCTCCTTTTCTTCCAAGAAGAAAAGGACGTTTTGACGACTGCACATTCCAGTAGAAGATTGTATTAAGGGTATTAAAGTTCTTTGGAGATAGTGTTTTGCAATAAGGGCCGGAGTGTTCGTTGTATGACTTCATTTGGTAACATTATATCTAACTATCGTTATAACAGATTATCAGCCGATCTTACTATCGGGTTATCTTTGTAACATTATATCTCGCTATCAGCCGATCTGTTATCATGCTTATCCTCCGGCCACTCAACCAGGCTACCTTTTACCGGGTGATATGATGGGTAATAATGGATGTACTCAAACGTTTCCAGTTCCTTTATGCATTTATGATAAGTAGCGGTAGAAGCGATCCTGCTGTAGGACATGAGCATCCTGCGACTAACCGGAAAAGGGTTATTATATCCGCTCCGTTGCCAGCAAACAAACAAAGCATTATAAAGGCTTACATGGGTAGCGAGCAGATGCGGATTTTTACCCATTTGCCTTACCCGCTCCGCATAGGCCGCCATTTCTTTTGTTTTAACGATTGGTTTCAATGTTTACTCCCTTCCAGTACTTTATGAATGTCTTCCAGTTTGTAATACATCATACCGCCAATCTTGGTATAACTGAGCGTACCGTTGATACGCAGGTTTTGCAAAGTGCCGGGTGAAATGTTTAATAGCTTTCTCACATCTTTGCTCTTTAACCATTGCTTGCTTTGTGCTTTTCCCGGCTGAAGAATAAGCTCTATTTTTTCCAGGAGTTTATTCCCAAATACTTCCAGATCCTCTTTTGTAACTAATTCATTTGATGTCATTGTTTTAAATTAATAGTAAAATGTGTCTTGCCACCCGCTACTTTATGGGAATGGCTCACCCTAATCTGCAATTGTTTGAATGCAGTCGCTTTCGCGTAAATCAAATATAAAATATTGTTTTGATAAAATAAAATATGTCAAAACAAATGATTAATTTTGACCTGTTCAATCAGAAAGCAACTTCATTTGGTTTGCCTATTTTTGATTAAGCTTGATAAATAATCATCGATTAATTAAAAGCAGGGAACACCAAAAGCAGTCAAATAGCATCAAAAAATATTTTTTAAAAAGTGAATAAAATCAGTTACAAAACCTACCTGAATGACCGTCTGAAGCAGGTTGACTTTCACGGGCAGCTTACATACCCTTTATATGTGCAGGTAACTTTTGAGCGGAAGACCATATTTTTTAAAAGTTATTATTTCGAGCTGTTCTCTAAATCCAGGTATGCACTGGAGTTGCCGGATGGTAGTGTTAAAGGGCCTGATATGGAACAGATTATCGAAAAGGAGAACGAAGTGATCAGTTTTGTCATTGATAAAATGAAAGACGGGTTTTCATTGGAGGTATTTAAAAAAAATTATGCTTATTTGAGTAAGGATCTTTGTGATGTAACTGAATTCGATTTTATCACTTTTCTGTATCTATTCTTTGACGACAAAGAAATGCCATACATGGCGGAATTAATAAAATGGGGTACTCTTCAATTGGTAACTTATGATCTGATCATGGATTTTAAGAAAGTGCTTAAAAAGGCTTTATATAATGAGCTTATCGAGCAAGCATTTGAAAAGGCACCACCTTATCTGCAATTATATAGCTTTATGATGGCTACCAAAAAATGGCCTATGCTTTGCCTTACGGCTATGGAATGGGATAATATGGAAACGATCAGGTCTTTTAAGAAATATGTGGAATTGCATTATCCGAAGTTAAAATCTACTACTCTGATTGGACAGGTGAATGCCTGGCCGAATTATCGAAGAAAGGCTTTGTAGAGTTCCTTTAAAGAGGTCCGCTATCTCCATCGTACAGTAAATATAAGGTATAAGGGAGTACGCTATTAGGGCATAAAATTTAACCTTATTTAACAATTAAGATGAAACAGTTTATTTCAATATTAATTGCACAACTGCTTTATAATTAACACATTAATTCTATGAAATCTACTATAAAAGGGTAGTTAATACCTCAAATTCAGAATAGCTATGAAATTATGGTTTCCCTGCGCGCCTGATCACCTTGCGCAAGGTAACGTTAAGTTGTTGCTGGATTTCCAGGTATAAATTAAAATGGATGTTGAATTGCTCAATTACCAACGGCGATATAGCCCCTTGTAATTTTAAGATATTCGCGTGTTTCGCAAGCTGTCGCAACGGGCATTAATAACGTGGTTCAATGACAACCAGCTCAGCTAATTTGGCAGCTATATCTTTCATTGCCTCTTCTGAAGTACTAAGACCGCTTCGTGATCCGAGCAATGGACTAACATCACGTAGAGCTTCGTACGTCGTGTTATGCACGATCGGAACGAGTAAATCTCTCGCCAGTAGTACCGAAAGTTCTTTGTCGGCGATACCTTCTCCTGCAAGGCGACGGAGTAATGCGGGAGTTACCAGCACGATTCCAACTCGTGACTTTGTCAGTCCCTTGTCGATTTCGCGAAGCAAAGATGAACCTATCAAAACATCTTTTTCGCTGAACCAAACTGAAACGCCATTAGACTCTAGTAGATCATGTAGTTCCTTCGCGGCTCCTTGTCGATCATCCCATGCATGACAAAGAAAAACGTCTCGGAGGTCGGGCAAAGATGATCTATTTTCTATATTTTCACGTACTGGTGTGAGCGTACGAACCTCAGCAGGTGTATAAAAAATAGATGAACCCGCTGGAGACCAACGCGGTTTACTGCTTCTGGTGGATCCGCTGCTGCTACTACGGTTTCCCGAGTTGTTCGCTGACGAAGTGTAAGGTGATGAGTAGGACGGGTAGGAATCGTAGGATGTGTATGAACGGTAGCTGCGACTGCTACAAGCTGGGCAGGCTGCGGCTCCGCTCGCTGTTCTATGTCCATATGTTGGTGCTGTACATTTTGCCATATTCTTTATTATTTACGTAAATTATTAGTGATACCCCAGTTTTTTAATAGTCGTTCCTTATTTGTTCACATTGCTATCAGTGGTTAACTTCCGGCACCTGCATCGCCAGTAGCTTAAGTTTGCGTTTTTGTAATTCCATATGATGCTGTATAGTCGCATCATAATCCGTTTCACCATGGGTCATTTTGTTGATCATGATGAAAATCTCGATGCCCAGCAAAAGCAGAGCCCACAATGCCCAGACAAATAAAGCCGGTCCGGAATCCCGCAGGATATGGTACATCAGTTGTAGTTCAAATAGAAACCCTGTGTTAGCTTTAGCTTCTTGCGTCACTTCGTCTCTTAACTTTAATATTCGATTTTCCTGATCTACTTTAATTGCCCGTATTTCTTTGATTTGCGCGTCAATCGGTGCCAGCATTGACATTTTTGGATTGGGTATGGAATTGATCGTTACTGCCGTTTTTCTAACAAGGTTCGTTTTAGTTGTCGTTGTTTTATTCGTATCAGTAGTAACTGTAGGTACCGCAATAGCGTCACTTTGCTTACTAATCATTTTTATTGTTGGGTTTTTGGTCAGTTCATCTACTAGTGCTTTGCGTTCCGTTTCTTTTTTATTGATAGTAAGATCCGTTTCCGTAACCTGGGCTTTCAATTCCCTTTCTCTGGCTGGTAACAGTGAATCCACCTGTGCATTGAGTTCGAACGATTCTTTGTGTTTTATGTCCTCACGGAAAATGATCTGGTCAATGATGATGGAACCAATGACCGCCATTACCAGGGCAATAAAGGCACGCACGCCATATTTCCATTTGCTTTGCGAATCTGAAAGAATAATTTGTCGTTCTACCTGCAAAATGATCAGTACAAATAAGATCCCCCCGAGAATACTATAGTACCATTCTGCCGCCAGGTATTTGCTGACAAAGGAATAGCCTATAAATGCCCATAAGATACAAATGATCATTAGCGCGGCTGTGTAACGCTTGACTGCACGGTGCGCAATTTCACTGCAACCTTGCAGTACTTCATATTTATAGCCTGTAAGAAAACACCCGAACTTGATCCACCGGTCTTTCATCGTTAAAATCTCCTTGATAAAATATGGTGGTGAGAAATGGCTGCTAGCCCATTTTTGAATCCACGGGTATAACTGATCAGGATACCTTTGCAATCGCCTTCCTCGCGTGCCGTGTCAGCCTCGATAGCTTTTACCTTGTCAATATGCCCCTGTGCGATCTTTTTTTTCATCTCCAACTCCTCGACCATATCTACCATGCCGCTCCGGGACCTACTCGTAATGTGAAATTCAGTTTCCTGGACAAAATCCTCGTAGAACGTTTTTACTTTATTGAGTGTTCGGACCAGTTCGCTTTTTAGCGCCTCAAGGTTTTGGTTCAGGTTGCTGACATCTGGGTTTAGCAAAGCATCGTCATAACCTTTTACTTCATGATTTTTATCCATAAAGGCATATAACACGCCGATATGATGATCAATCTGCGTTGGTGCCTGGGCTTGATCCTTCGGAGCACCTGTTTCGACAAACACGCGTTCCTCAACCTTTGGCAGAGCTGGTGTTGGGGTCTGATAATGCCCGTTGAAGTGCGTGGTCTTTGCACCGTCATTGTCGGCGCGTTTAAAAAAACTTAACATAGGTTCAAACTATTAAGACTGGTACTTTGAATTTACTGTGGCCTCGTTGGTGACAGTTTTTGCATAAGGTAATCAGTAGGTGATCGGAATAATCCCAGGGGACTTTAAATCCTTTCATTGCCTTGACATATTGGTACTGGCGGTGATGCACTTGGATCTCGTCTGTGCTTTTGCAAATTACGCAACACCCTTTATCGCGGGTGATAATCTCATTTCGTTTGGCCTTCCAACGCGGGTCGAATAGTAAATTGCCATAAGAGCCGTGCGGTGGTGCATCAATAAGCGGTGCATCGGGATCGATCCGAGCTAAATCATTTTCACGCCGGTAGCGTCCAACCTGCTTTTGGTTGACAATTCCCAATGTACTGTTACGATTGATTTGCATTATTTGTGATAAGGTTTAGGATAGCTTTCCGGTTAGCACTCTTCGAGTTTTAGCAGATTATCAGATTTAACATCATCTGCTACTGTCTTTACATACTTCGTACCCTTATCGGTTGTCTTTGCTACAAGTTTTGCTTTGTTACCCAATGAATCCTTTACATAAGCTTCGTTGCCATCTTTTACGAAATCATACATTTGCTCGCGTGTGCTGGTTCCTGAATTTTGATTGGCTTCATTTAACCAGTTCATACTCTTGATAGCGACATAAGGATTTTCATGGTTGCCATTGTCCTTTTTTATACATGTGATTTTTACTGACATAACATTTTGCTTTGGTTATGTCTCAAAAGTACAGCGTAGGGAAAGCGTATTTTTACGGAAAACCGTAAAGCAGGACTTTTGAAAAACTTATAAACCTGTGGATATCGTATGTCACCCAAAAAATAGTAAAAATTTAATTTAATAACCATACATCACTGTCGGTGTACCGGTAAATTGGATTTAACGGAAACTTCACTGGCTGTGAAGTGATTAATAAGTTGGTGGGAAGCGAAGTGATTACTCTGGAACTTTATTTTATACTGTATTACGGTTTTCCGTAAATAATTCAGGATTAGGGAGGTTACTTTTGATTATATTAAAATAAAAGTTATGAAAAGTTACTACGTAAACAAAAATGCACAGAGTAACGGCGACCATGAAGTTCATGATGACAGCTGCTCTTTCTTGCCAGACTCATCAAACCGCGAGTACTTAGGAGAATTCAGCGCTTGTGGGCCGGCAGTACAGAAAGCAAACGATAGGGGTTACAAAAAGGCAAACGGTTGTTATTACTGTTCAAACCCTTGTCACACCAGCTAACATTTGGAACTGTTTTTATTGTTTGAATTCCGGCATACGATGATCGCTTAGTTGTAGTTTCACCATTGAACCATTAACCGATCATCTTTGCTTTTACGCAGTACGTTAGCCAATTTCAAACCACCTAATCATACATCAATATGGGAAACCCTGACCAGCTTAATTATTCAGTTAAACAGTTTCTTTCCGGCTTTTCAATTTTTGTAAAGGTTTGATGGCTTCCGGCTTTACTGATCATAGTTGACCCAGTCTAATCCCAAACTTTCTTTCACCATTCACATAATTATGAAAAGAGAATTCTATACCGGGCTGATTGTCGCAGGAATGTTGGCGCTAAACGCCTGTTCCGGTGGGCAAGATTCAAACACTAATGCCAATATTGACTCCGTGCAAGTGGCAGTAGATAGTGTGCCAGTATTATATACAGTTAACTGTGAAAGTATCGCCATACGTACCGGACCTGGGAAAAAATATCCTAAACTGATTAACCAAAAAGCTTCGGATGCGCTACACGAAAAGCAATATTGTACAGTTGACCAATCCGTAAAAGTGGAAATACTCGACGAAAAAAGCGTCTGGACAAAGATCCGGGTGGTCCAACCGGACTGGCTTAGGGATACGCATATCGGCTGGATACCTTCTGAAGTGTTGATCAGCGCGCAGGATATGGATAAAAAGACAACTGTAGAACTTGATCCTAAAGAATATCAGATCATGGTGACTGATCATCGGCCTGTCGTTCAGAACTTTCATGTTTGGCTTAAACATCGCCGGTTCGATAAAGACTATATATATGCATTCACAAAGGCGTTCCGTAAAAAACACTGTACGATGCAGTGTAATGTGGCTATATATGATAGTGAATCGATAAAGAATTTAGTACTTGTTTATCCATTAAAAGATAAAGATTACCTACGCCTCGCCGATCACCTCATATCCATTTCCACTTTTGATGCAACGGATGTGAAAGATTGGTACCCTTACCAGGACTTTCATTATCGTGACCTGGGTGGTAAAAATTGGAAGAAAGAACCGGTCAACTAAATTTTAGGCAATAAAATGGCGTAAAGCCGCACAGTAAAAATTATATCAACCCCATTTCTCGGCAGAACAGTACCAGTTGTTCGTTATTGGTAAAATTCATAGCCGATTTGATGTGATTTAACCGTTTTTCCATGCTGCTTTTACCAGCTGGCTGAATATTATTTGTCGTCAGGTAATCAGAAATGTTTTTTTGCGGCATACCATCGGCCAGTAAACGGACAATAATTTTGTCGTAAGCGGTGAAAGAATGCATGTTTTGTTGCTCCGTGGCGTTGCGCAGTTCACGTGGATGATATTTTTCATTGCGGACAATGCGTTGGAGGGCATCTTTCAGGTCCTTGGCATCGCCCCGCGCTTTACGCACGTAGCCATCGATGTGCAGCTCATCGAATAGCGGCCTGATAATAGCCGGTCTGCTTTCAGCTGAAAAAACGAGTGTTTTTAAACCTGGTTGCAAACCCTTGGCCAGCTTGATCAGTGCCGCGCCGTCAGGTAATTGACGGGTGCTTCCTTCCGGTTCAAAATAGAGATCCGTGATCAGTAGGTCATAAGGCTTATTATCAGATAGCGATTTCCGGATTTTTGATAAAGTTAAATCGCAGAAAAAAGCATAATCCGGTTTTGGCACACCCATATCTTCCAGCGTTTTTCGCAGGGAAATATTAGCAATTTCGTGGTCTTCAGCGATAATGACGTGTTCAAACATAATGATCAATTAATAGGAATCGAAATGTGCAGGCGTGCGCCTGGTTTCTCTTCTGCTCCAAAGATAAGCTCGCCACCCATAACCCTAATACGGTTTTCCGTATTTTGCAAGCCTTTCCCTTTACGAATGTTGTTAGGAAAACCAACACCATTGTCGCGGTAACTGACTAATAGTTGGCCCGACATAAGTTCAAAATCAATGATGGCCTGCGATGCGTGGCTGTGTTTACTCATATTGACCAAAAGTTCCTGCAGTACAAGTTCTAACTGGTCTTTGATCTTGTCATTTACGGCTTCCCACAATTCCGGTTCATTGCCGGATAAGGCCAGTTTAATTGAGTCGCTTTTAAACGCGTTAACCAACTGTTGCAATTTCTCGCTGAACTCTTCCTGCAGTCCCGGGTCTTCGTCCTGACTGATCTTACGTGACTGCTCGTACATAAAATCCAATTGACCCAGGAGATAGTTTTTATCAAGCTCATCGCTGTAATCGACTTCGTTCATTACGCGGTATATTCCGTTGGCGACAACATCATGCACTCTTTGCGACAATTGTAGCCTATCCTGACGGATACGGTTATCGGCTTCGAGTTGAAGCCGCTGTTTTCTTTTTCGGTACCAAATGATGATGGCGGGAATACCAGTCAGGAGCAGTAGGATAATGAACCCGAGCTGGTATTTTTTTTCTGTATTTGCTTTTTGCAATTTTAAGTTTTCTGTTTTGTTTTTTTCTACGCCGTACCGGATCAATGCAAACTGATTTTTCGCCGCTTTCCGAACATACGATATACTGTCGTTTAATGCCTGATATCTCAGATAGTAGGATTTGATATTTGCCGGATGAGAGAATAGGATCAGTTTTTGAATCGCCTCTAATTTATCATCAGGGCTTTGTAACTGGTCAGCGACTAAAAGCATCTTGCGCGCATAGAACAGCGCAGAATCCGGTTTGGTAGTGCTGTAAAAGTCAGCAAGATGGGCATAGCTTGAATTTTGTCCCCAGGTATCCTGCTTTTTGAGCCGGATGGTCAATGCGGTATGTAAGTCAGGCGCCGCATTATAGCCCGGGTCTTTTAGCCATTTTGTAACGGCCACGTTTGTTAATGCTTTTGGATGTTCAGTGCTGTCGTTGGCGGTAAGCCGCAAAACCTCCGAATAGGTACTAATCGCCTCATCATATCTTTTTAATTTCTGAAGGGCATTTCCTTTATTGTTCAGGATATAGTGCAGGAGGCTTGAATCGGCTGCATATTTTAATGCGTTATCGCTATAGTTAAGCGATGCGGCATAATCCTGGAGGTTGAAGCAGGCCATACTGAGTTCGTTGTGGTCTATCGCCAGATAATTCCGGTCTTCCGGCCGGTGTTCATCAAGTGATTTTAACGACAGGGTCAGACTTTCCTGTGCACCGTAGTGGTCGCCCGCATTTGATTGCAGAAGCGCCATATTATAGTAGGCAAGCGCGACTTGTTGCTTATCCTTCGAATTTTCTGCCAGTTGGTTAAAATACAGGAAAGCGGAATCCTTGTTTGTACTGAGAAGGGTATACGCCTTTCGATAAGCTGCCCAAGGGTCGATAGCGGTCCGTTTGCCGGTTTTCTGACAGGATGTGAAAAACCAAACGGGCAGGAGCAATAGAAGTACAAGTTTTTTCAAATATTTTTTCAACTAAATTAAACAAAATAAGGCACGCTTTGCGTGCCTTATTTTAACCTCAAGGAGCAGGAGGCGGAGGAGGTGGTGGGATATGAGAACCATCACCTCCAGTATCCAGGGTCGTCAACTGACTATTTTGGTTATGATTGGTATTATGATTATGCGCAGGGCATGACAGTGCCATAAAAATGGCGAAAAAAATTTCAAACATTTCACAAAAAATTAATGGTTAATGATGCTGCTGATCCTTCGGGACTATCCCGTGGATGATGCAGGTTAATTTTTGGGAAGTGAGCGTTTGGAAAACGGGAGCTTTTATCTGCTTCCCAAGCCGGGTATCGGCCCCCGCTTTCGTCGCGCTGTTTAAATCAATTTTCGTGCACTGTCCCGACCGGCCGACCGGGGTTTGTTTTGATTATGAAAGCAAAGGTATAGCGGCTAAATGCCTTTACAGCAGGTTCTTCCGTTTCTTCCTTTAATTCCGTTGTTCCTCCGAAAACTCCTTGAAGTTTCCGGAAAAAAGTTATTTTTAGGGGTGATTTATACCGAAAGATTTGCCGCTTACAAAAAGGCTGTGGTTAGTGCTTACCTTCAAAAGTGTAGCCAGGCGCAGGAGAATTGGTTGATAAAGCCAACCAGGGGAAGGATTAGGCAATTATGTTGCAAGCTCGTGGAAGACGGTCTTAGCAAACGAGATGAAAATATGTTGTATAAATACCTCGAAATGGAACCCGGTGACCGTGATTTTTTGGCAGCGATCAAAGAAACGGATGCGGACGATTTTCAAGGTTTCGTACAATTCCTGAATAATACAGAAATAAACCCGGCAGAGCCAAAGGTGGAATTGTTGGCCTGGCTGATCGATTTTCCGGCCCGGCCATATTCGAAATATATCGAAACAGGAAAAGATGAGCTGGATGTAGCAGAAGATGAGCTGAAAATTAAACCTCCGGCTAAAAATGATGATGAAACTAATTTACCGCCAAAGGATACAAAACAAGAAATCGCCCCAATACCTCCACCAGTCAATAAGAAAGATTGGCGATGGTTGATCGGGATTGCGGTACTCTTGATAGGAGGGGTAATATTATGGCGGGTTTGGACAGATGGTAAAAAGTGCATGTATTGGAGCGATGATCATTATGTGGCGACGTATTGCGATGTCCCAAGACTGGATACGCCGATTCTTCCTATTGACCGGGCAAAGTTGCGGGGTTTTCGAAAGATCAAAAAGACCGACACCTTGACTTCACCCTACGCCCTGAGAAATTTTTGGTATGTCCGGGTGGCGGATAGCCTGGAGATTTATTCTGCCAGCGGTACACATCCTTTATATCCTGATAAGCGGTTAGAGGCAGTTACCGACTACGTCGTGAATTTTTGTCGGAACCACAGTAAATACGGGAAACCGTAAAGGGAAGCGTGGGCAGAATTTTATTTTTGGATGACCGGAAATAAAAACGAAATTTAGCCTAAACTATTGAGGCCTAATCATAAACGCTCATGAAGACCCTGTTCCTGTTTTTCGCCCTTTCGGCGTATGTGCAAACAGCACCTAAAACCATGGTTTATATATGCGACAGTCCTTCCGCAAATAAATACCACCTCAAAAACGATTGTCACGGGCTTAGAAAGTGTACCCACCACATTATCAAAATCACACTTGAAGAGGCAAAGAAAAGGAAATTTGAACTTTGTAAGTTTGAAGACTAGCTAACCCATCCGTTTGTGTTTGGCAACCTCTATTTTGTTTACAAAATCGATCAATGCTTCTGTCGGCATATTTTCCGTACGAAAAACGATCTTGCTGGCCCCGTCCGATGTGATCGTGCAAACATGCCGACGCGACATAAAATAACCAACGATTATGAAAAATGGGATAAATAAGGAAATAACCACTTCCAGTGTACCGCCGTTGCGTGTAGTTGCCAGCGCTAAGCCTGCCACACCGGTTAGGGCGCCGAGTATCCAGAGCAATGGATAGGAAATAGACAATACTTGTACTGAGCTGATCTTTTCCAGCATGATGGAGATGAAGCTTGACTGGCCCCAGATCTTATTGTTATACCTGACGCTGTGGGTAGTTAGCGTTACCAATCCATTTTCGGTAAAGGAGGAAGACAGACTCTTGGGGCAATAGTTGCTCTTTATTCATTATTGTATTATCTGATGGTTGGAATAGAGGGTGTCGGAATAAAAGCTTGTAGAAATATGCCCAGGGAAAACAGCAAAACGATGGCAAGCCCCGTTAACAGAACCGATCTTACTACGGCTAAGCCAATATTATTCTCGCTTAATTCAACAGACAAGGACTGTCCCTTATATATCTGGCCCGATAAAACGCCTTCCATCCCGGTGGCAATACTGTAAGCAAAGAGCAGACCGCAGCAGCAAATCAATAAAAAACTCCATGATGTGGCCGAATTTAGACCGCCGTTGCTGGCAGAGATCAGCAAAAAATCACGTACGGGCGCGAATAGACCGGTGATCAATATCAGGGAGGCGAGCAGCCTGCCGGCGAGCACAATGGCCTGGGCAAGATTGGGGGACGCTTTTGGATAATGTTTTTTTCTGAAATAATAAGCGATCAGGCTGATCAGTAAATAGCTGAGGATCAAACTCAGGCCAAAGGCTACGCCCCCGGAGATTAAAAATGATGATTTCATATCGATGGTTTGTTTATAAGGTTAATTTCCCAGTAGTCCATGTGATCTATCTCCGGCCTGAGTTGCCCGGGAGAAAAACCCCTGGAAGTGGTCTCCCAAAGTACATAACGGTCTTGTCCGGCTGTTTTTGCCGATCCGGGCAAAGGCAGGTCGATCCCCAGCAAGGAATGCCGGAAGGCATTACTCCCCGCGATCGCGACTTTATAATGGTAATGGTTCAATACGGTAAATAGAAACAGCGTCCGGGTATCACAATCGCCCTGGAAGTTGGCCATAAACTCAACCGGCGATTGTACGCCGTAGGGCACATGGCCCAGGCAGCCTGCAATATTCCCGGCAGGGGATGCCGAAAGCAAATCAGTGTTATCCGACGAACAGGTGCCGTCGGTGATCGTATTATAGGGGATGTCCTGAACGAAACTCACCAACATGCCTGCAAAGTTCGCCTCATCAAGGTTCCTGGCTTTGCGGAGGCTGTCAAACAAAGGGTAGATCCCCTGCATCCTGTTTTCGTCCGATAAACTCATGTTCCGATAGACGTCTGACAAGCTGCTGACACCTTTCATGCGCAAGTGTTCGTTCTCCGCTGCCCGGAAGGCGGACGTCAACACCCTGACATCACCCTCATATTGGTTGCCGCTCAGATCTTCCCAGGCCCGGTGATGAATGATCCACTGGTCAGCAGCCGTTGTATCCAGGTTGGTGTTTACAGCGGGCTTTTTCACCGGCTTCGTTCGCGAGTAATCCCGCGTGTCCGGTTGGTGCACCGGAGTTTTTGCCGGTACGATTTTTGAACCGCGAAAAACGGAAACTGCCAGCCCGCCAAAGTAGAAAAGGAAAAACAGAATGTAAATGACAGAGGAGAATACCGTCGAGAAGCGGCGGTTAGTCAATCGGGAGATCAATAATATCAATAAGATGATCCCGATAAAAATGATCCCGGGCCAGGACAAACTGATCAAAAAGAATAAAAGGAAAATGCAAAGCAGGATCCCGCCCAGGAGCCCGAACGCGGAACCTGTAGTGACCCGGTTGTTCCGGACGGTATACCAGTTCCCCCAATGTAGGCTACCAGTATGATACCGGTACTGGTCACGGCGGTAACGGGTGCCGCCGATGTAAGAAAATTCGTGTCCCGCAGTCCTGGTCCAGTCGGGGTGATTGCTGAGCGGTATTGCACCGGTGGGCGGCGCGACCGGGTCGGGTATAAAATGCTCTTTCCGGACAATGGTTTCTTTCATTTCCAAAAGAGAGCCGTAAAGCGTCCCTGAGATACTGCCCAGTTGTTCCGTCCCTTCTTTCGTGACCAGTGATATTTGGGGATCGGCGATCTTTGGTTCGGAAATGTTGAGTTTAAAAAATGATTTGGATTTGGGATCGTAACAATTGACAGATTGTGCGAATGTACCGCTGAAAGTTTCCAGGCTTTTGTTTTCCGGAAAATCACCCTCCGCATTGCTCCTGACCTGTTCTAATATAACCTCAACATCGTAAACATGCATGTCGAAGAACTCGGTCTTTGCCCGGCTAAGCTCATCTATCCGTTGCGCGTGATATTTACCCCGGAACGTCCCTTTAATATACGTCCTGTTGGCTGTCATGATTTTTTCCTCCGACCAGTAACTTTTCATCGGTATAACTTTAAGAAATCTTCCTGTCCGTTGAAGGTGCGGCGATCTTCTTTCTTTTTTGTGTTATACGGCGCATCTGCATAAGTTTCGATTACCCTAGTCTCAATACCATACTTTTCAAAAAAGATCCGTTCGAAATCCAGCTTAAAATCCCGGTAAGCATTGATCACGATGGAATTATAAACCTCGCTTTTATGTTTAAAATAGGGGTTGGCCAGGTTTAAAGTCCTCTTTAAATAAATAGGTAACAGGAAAATAAAAATGATCAGCAGCGTGAATAACCAGGCTATGATAAAGGAACGATTGCCTGTAACCAGTTCCAGCCGCTGAACGAAATAATCGGCTCGTCCAATGACAAATTCGATACGTTCAAAGGCTTCTGTCTGTTCCGCTCTTAATTTATCGAGTTCGGCACGGAGCGGTGCTATATCGGATTCGGCGTAGTGCAGAGTTTCTTTTTTCCTGATCTCCGATGAGAGTGTTTTTTCTGCGCGCGCGGCTGCTTTTATGAGCTTTTGCTCCGCTTTACGGATACTTTCCTGTTTGATCAGTTCAATCTTTTCTGAGAGCAGAGGCTCGAAAAACCATGCTTCCAGCGGCTTGGAAATAAAGACGGCGAACAGGATGACGAAGCCCGCACGGAGGCTAAAGGAAAGATGTTTGATCACTCCTTTATTTTTGAACTGCAGGATGGGTTTGGCGAGTGTCGTCAGCAAGAGTAAATAAATATTGTTGATCATCCACGCAAAGAATAAGGCGACGGGTATCGCCAGCCAGGGGTTATCAAATAACATCTGGAAAGTATACCAGCAGGAAAAAAAGCTTATGATGAAAACAAAAAGTGTGATCGCGCCGACCAGGGCAAAACGGTCCCGAATCCCCCGATGAGCGCAGATCCGGATGATCCCGATGTCTTCGCCGGAGTACCGCCAAAAATAATTGGATTGTTCGGTCATTGCATTAGGATAAAGTGAACCTGTTATCTTTTTGTGCCCCTTCTTCTTTGACAGGTTCCTGCCCGTTATCATTTTCTACAACAGGAATCGTTTCGCCTGTGAGGGTGGTCACATAGGCCTCCAGATTATTGTCAATGGCTTCTTTTTGTTTGGTTTTCCAGCTATCGATGATGTACTCATTCAATTCTTTTTGAGCCTGGACCACCCGTACTTTCATGCTGGTCATACGGTCTACTTCATGGTGGATGACCAGGTCTCGTTCCAGGCCTTCTTTATCTTTATAGTAATCATGTTGGATCTCAATGCCGTTTTGCGCTTTGACCAGGTCTTTGATGTTTTCCTCCATGTAATCATATGGTCCTTTGATCAACATGAGCTTGAAAAATATCGGGGTCAGTTCGATCGCCATAAACAGCAGGGTAATAAAAAGGGAAATGCCGGGCGCGAGTTCGTGGGAGATCTTGATGCGTTCGAGCAAGCCGTCAAGACCAGCCGATACGGTCTTGTTCTTCTTCAAGGCGATCTCCAGTTCGCCATTCATTTGAGTACGCCTTTTCTGAATGTCGTCGATCTTTGATTTGTTTAGCGAAATGAAGCGGTTCATTTCTCCTTCTACCCGGTCTCTTTCTGCTTTATAGGAGCGTGCCATAGGGCCTTCTCCCTGCCCTCTCCCGCCTTGCCCTTTGGACGTTTCCAGGTTCCAGAGCGAGTCTTTGACGGCAATCACCTTCATATAATGCTCGATATTGTTTTGGATACCTGAATTTTCTTTATCCAAATCTTTGATCCTGTCCTCGAAATTTTTCCGGGTTTTGATCTCATATTGTTTTTGGGCCTCCAGCTGGGTCTGATAAAGCTGCGCATCGATCTCACTCTTGAACATTCGTATCTCCACGGGTTTCGAGATGGTGAAGGCGATGATCGTGCCCATGATCAGTCTTGGCAGCGCACTTTTCAGTTCCTGACGTGTGATGGCCTCTGTTCCGTCGCCCTTGCCGGTGCTGGTAACGATAAAACGGTCGATATTGAAAATGATTGCGCCCCAGAAAAGGCCGAATATCGTAGCTAGGATAAGTGTAGGTATATCGGTCGGGTCATAGTGGCCGGAAGCGGCGATCGTTTTGATATCGTCAATGGCATCGCCTTTAGGCGCAAAGATGGTGTAAAAGGCGTAACCGCCAGCCAGTGCCGCCATAGCACCGGTCGCCAGTACTATGCCGCCCATACAGGTATATTTAACCTGGTCCGAATAGGTGCTTCGTTCGAGGATATAGCGGTCACCGCCGGAGATCTTCCAGAATTGCCTCATCAGCCAGCTTGGCCTTGGATTTTTATAAAACGATGTTTCCATAATATGTAGTAAGGGTTTGGTTGTCAGTTTCGGTTTGTGCGTGATATAGTTGTGAAAAAAGATCTTGTTCAGATAGCTGCATCCGGTTTGTTTCCATATCGATGACCGGTTGCCGGACCATAGGATGTTGGCTGACGGGATAAACGTGCCGTATTCTGGGTTGCAAAGATTTGATCATATCCGGTTGCATGACGACAGGCTGGTTTAGCGCTGCTGCAGGCGCGGGACGGTAGTGAAGTGCAGCGACTTGCGGCCTGATCTCTTCACCCCGGCTATGGTATACGCCAATCGCTTTAATGAATATAATTCCATTTGGAGAGAGCTGGACATAGGGTGACTCTGCCGGCAGGAAGGAGCCCATCCTAAGACCATTACAGTAAACTTGTACCATACAGGCTCCTGTGATATCCCAAAGCAGACGGCAGGTGGCGCCTTCAAACAGGAGTTCCTGATCAGTCTCCAGGGCACTGATACGGACCTTTTGGAAACTGACCGCCAGCCAGAGCCAGCGCAAAGCCACTTTGCAGTAGTTCTTAAATAACATGATTTAGGCATTGCCTTTTTACCGGCAACAATGTAAACTTAATTAATTTATCCATCATTAAGTAAAAATAGCTATGCCTGCCGCATCTTTTTTACGGGAAACCGTAAAGCATTTTATTCATACAATGCCATGCCGCAATGCGGGCAGCATGCCGCGGCGACCCGGGCTTCTTTTCGTTTGAATTCTTCGGAAAACCCCGAAGCTAAGATACCCGCGGGCAGGGCGAACATGCCGATGCCAAGAATAGAGATACACGCGGTCAGCGTTTTTCCAATACTGGTGATGGGGTAGACGTCACCATACCCTACTGTTGTCAGGGTGGCGACGCTCCACCACATGGTTTCTGGGATGCTGGAGAATTTGTCCGGCTGCGTATCATGTTCCACGAAATACATCGCACTGGCAGCCAGAATAATGAGTGTAAAAACGAGCAAAACGCTGATCAGTAGCTCTTCCTTTTTCGACGCGAACACTCTGCGGATTACACGGGAAGCGTTGAGAAAACGCCCCAGTTTGAAAAAGCGCATGAAACGGATCATCCGCAAAACACGCAGGGACCGGAGGTCAAGACCAGATAGCGGTAAATAAAATGGCAGGATCGCCGCCAGATCAACCAGGGAACCCGCCGATAGGATATAGCGCAAGCGGCCCTTCAATGGGTGGCGGTACTTCCGGATACAGGTGCAGGACCAAAGCCGCAACAGGTATTCAATAGAAAAGATGGTGATCGAAAACAACTCGAAATTTCTGAACCATGACCGGTATCCCTGGTAAAGACTTTCCACGGTTTCCAGGCAAACTGCCGCCAGGTTTAAGAGGATCAAGCAGACGATCAAACTGTTGATGACTTGGTCCCAGAAGGTGCCGCCATCTGTGGGATCCAGCAATAAATGAACTTTTTTCTTCAAACGTTTGTATCCGCGGTCGCGGTTATTCCTGTTCAAAATTTGGTTAGTGACGTACATCGGATAAGGTTTTGATCAAATTTAATAATTTACAAGAAAAGTATTTTACATGTTTGCAACTTCTATGGGACAACAGTTTACCGTACTTGATTTTAACGCGATGCCGATGAATGGGCAGGCGGATATCGCGATCGCCGGCAATTTTCTGGGTGGCCAGAAGGAGGGGGATTTCATTGTACAGTTGCACCGTGTGGATAATTTTTACGTGGGGGTCTTTTATGACCCGGTGAAAAATGAGATCGTCCGGTATGAGGGATTTACCAATACGAACCGGCCGACCCCTTATATCAGGCTTAATTGAATATCGCTTTTGGATCAAATCCAAGTTTTTTGACCAGATCGGGGTAACTGATCAGCCGCTGCTCAAACAAACTTCTTTTTTCAGTGGGTTCATTCGGCATCCAGTAGCAAAGTACGATATCACCTCCGACGTTATGATTATTGTACTGTATGATTTTATAATAATGGCTGGGCACAGTTGCGGTCAGTTTACCTAAGGTATAGGTTTGTTTGCTACCAAAGGTGCCGCACCAGATCCGGACGCTATCTGTCAAAGCTTCCCCCCGGAAACCGGTAAGCTTGCGGCAAAATTCTTCTGTCGCCAGTTCCGTGCCAATGTTCTGTCCCTGGTATTCCATTCCTGAATTGAAAGTGTAGGTATCCGAAAGGATGGCGGCATCTGCAGACCAAGCCATCAGGATCCAGGCCTGACAATGGCCTTTGGCGATCATATCTGTACTGTTCTTATTCGCATATCGATAAAGCATTGTTTCATTAGCCTGCCCGTAAGCCGCGTGCCATGCTGCATAAATACTCTTTCTCGGCAGATTTAAGGCTTCTTGCTCCAAGCGATGCGCTTCGGTATATACATAATACGTGACGAGCGGCCGGTGTTCCGCCGTATCTGCGATGGACTTATAATAGGGATTGACCCATATCTTACAACCGGCACAAAGATCGGATTTCCGGGTGGGGTATTTTTTATAAAGTGCTTTCACATAAGCGGCATTGATCTCTTGCGCCGAAACATTTCCGGTAAAAAAGCAAAATATGATCAGGATGGCAATAACCGGTTTAGGCATGATCAAAGATAATTATTGACAGGGAAAGGAGTTTTACGGTTTCCCGTAAAGGCATTCAATATTTAATTTTTTCCTTTATCAAAATTTAATTAATCATCATGATGGACACGATTGAAGCGATCAAACCAGGACCAAAACGCGAGAATGAAGACGGTACACCCGACAAAAGACAGCGGGTGGATCCCCCTACCGCGCCAAAGCACCCTGCTTTAAAACCGCATGTGCATAAACCCGGTGAAAAGAAACGTTAAAGGATAAAGCGGCATAGGTGTTTTTCACTTATGCCGCTTTAAGAAAAATAAAAACGTTTCAAAATGCGGTTAAAGTTTGCTGAAACTTTTATAGAAATTCAATTATCATGGTAGATTAATCAGCACCGGCACCAAAATGTCCTCGCCTGAGGAATTAATCTCGTCGGCCAAAGACAAAGAAGTCAATGATTTGACCCTGAATATCTTTAATGCCCTGCTGAATGTGGGCGAGACACAACTGAGGTGTATATATCAAACCCGGTATATATAGTATTACACCGTTTACTATTGTTAAGCGTTAAATACTCTTTTTCGTATCCATTTGTTTACTTTCGGCGTCACCGGCAATTGATTTATCCTTCATACCTTATCAACAATTAATGAAAAAAGAACTGGTCGATCTGATAAATGATACGATAATTTTAAAATACGAGCTTCCTAATAGCAGCTCCGGGATTTTAAAAACTGTTTATTCAACGCATAATGACAGGTGTTATTCGGCTGAGGATAAAGAAAAGATCGCAGAAATAATCTATAATTCAATTGTTTACTACTCTATTAATGAATTTGAGTTAGACGGAAAAGACCTGGCGGCTATGCATGCCGGTGCGCTCAAGAACAAGATAAAATACAATCCTGAGGCTTCGGATGAAGCCAAGATTAAATACGGTTTTTTTGGCGAAGTTTTATTATACAGCATGCTCTATGTCCTTTATGGCGCAGAACCGCTGATCGCCCGTGGCTATTTTTATAATCCACTGGAAAACTCCGAGACCAAGGGCTATGATTCCTACCAGCTTGTTGAAACTGACGGAAAACTGGAATTGTGGTTTGGTGAGGTGAAATTTCATGCAGGGTATCAGTCCGGCGTCGACAGCGTTTTATCTAATATTGATAAAGCCCTTTCCGATGCATATCTTGAAAGGAATCTCCTCGAGCTCCATAACCATAAGAACAACTTTAATACGCAGGGTACCCAAATTGAGGCCGTTTTGAAAACCTGGGAGGCCAACCCCCTGATCAATCCCGCACATGAGGTGTTAAAATATGACATGACCCTGGTGTATCCAATTTTGATCTTATACCAAATGGACGATTCCGCAACCTACGATACCAACATCCAACGTATCCCGGATTACATTCAGAAAAATTATGTCCCCAAGCCATTTACCTTATCAGTAGACCACAAGATATTTTTTATGCTGTTGCCGATCGAGAAGGTTAAAGTCATCAAAGAAACTGTTATCTCATGGATAGAATCAAAGAAACCGCTGATCTGATCATAAAGGTCAATCAATTCCGGCAAAACAAACTGGCAGATTATGAATTGGTCACGGCAGTTTGCACCTATTTTGACCATTTTAAGGACGAAAAAATTAACCAGCCAGACCTGCGTTTTCTACGATTTATTGCCGGCGTGGCTGGTATACCGCACTTCTACGATGTTCTTGCCAAGTTTGGCAATGAGGTTGAACTGGAAGAAATGGATCTCAGCACCATCTCCACATTCATCTATGAAAGCACCTTGCATACCGCGGATACTGTTAAGGTCCACCGATATCAGAAAATAGTGCTGGATAAATTTGAAAAACAAAAACGGAACCGATATTTCCTTTCCGCCAGCACTTCATTCGGAAAAACGCACGTTGTTTACGAAGTGCTAAAAAAAATGGAGTATACAAACATCGTGCTTATCTTTCCTACTATCGCCCTGCTTTCTGAGAATTTAGAACGAATTATGGCCGATCAGGCATATGCGCGACTCAGCGAGCGCTATCAAATACACACGCTGAGCGAGATCGTTAGTTTCGGAGAAAGGAATTTTTTTATTTATACGCCAGAACGTTTTCTTTCCTACCTGGAAAAAAACAGCAACCTCGTCAGTTTCGACTTTGTCTTTATCGATGAGGTGTACAAAATTGATAACGATTATATTATTGATGAAGAAGTAAAAGAGAATGAGCGCGATGTCGCCTACCGCTTAGCGTTATACTATTCCCTGAAGCCAACTACCGACCTGCTGTTTGCGGGCCCATATATCAACTTTTCTGATTCACAAAAGGCAAATTATAATCCTTCATTTGACAATTTTATTAAATCGAATAACATCGAAGTGATAGACCTTAACCGTTATGAGATCGTAAATAAAAGCTTTACGGATATCAAATCCGTCCGCAAAATAGTTGCAGATGAAAAGCTGGATTTTGACTTTGATAGTGTCAATAAAGAACCGCGGCTGATCGAGATTATTAAATGCGTTATCGCTATTGGGGAAAACACGATTGTCTATTGCTCCACCAGGGCAGGTGTGGAAAGCTATGCAAAAAAGATCATTGCTTCGGAAATACTGACCAACCACGACTTTACATTCTATTATCATTTTGTTGATCATATCACCAATAATTTCAGTAAAGACTGGGTGGTGATCACGGCCTTAAAAAATGGCATCGGGATCCATCACGGCCTTGTTCCCAAATACATTCAAAAGGAAATAATCAATCTCTTTAATTTAGGTGCATTAAAAGTGCTGATCTCCACTACCACGATCACCGAAGGGGTGAATACCTCTGCCAAAAACCTAATTGTCCTGCAAGACAAAAAAGGCACCAAGCCGCTTAAGCGTTTTGACGCCAAGAATATCGCGGGCAGGGCGGGCCGCTTTCTTTACCATTATAGCGGCAGGGTACTGGTGCTCCAGAACAATTTCATGCAGGCCATCAATTCAGCGGAAGAAGGGATCAAGCACAAAAATTATGACCTGGATTCACCTAAAGATGAGATTGATCTTTATTACACGCAAGATATTTATTTAAAAGATGCCGACAAGAACAGGATCGTGAATATCCAGCAGGAACAGGATTCCCGCCAGATACCTGACGAAATCTTTGATGTATATAAAGTCGTGAGCCGTATGGACAAGATCGCTGTTTATGATAACATTAAAATGTTGACCCCGGCAGAGTTTAGATCCATCAAGAATTTGATCAGACGCCTTAATTTCCAAATGGATATTGACTATGACGGATTTGAAGTGATCCTGAAAGTCATCCGGCCTATTATCAAAAATCAAAAGCTGATCTTCCTGATCGATTACATCGGTAAGAGTGGTTATGCGACTTTGACCAATATGGTTCATTTTTACCTTACCGGAGGGTTCATCGGACTGATGAAAAATAGAATTAGCTCAGGAAATACTGTTGATATTGCCATTCGCGATACGGCAGAGTTTGTATACAGTACCTTAAAATACCAGGTAGTAAAATATCTGGGCGTTTTTAACATTATGTATAAATTTTACGAATCGCAGCAAACTAATAGCCCGATGGCTGATATTTCCGGTATTGATATCCTGCTCATTAAATTAGAATATAACGCCCTGACCGAACTTGGCAGGATCGCCAGCGATTACGGCGTTCCGGCTAACATTGTCACTTATTATGAAACCGAAAACAACCAACGGTTAAGGGGCAACTTTGATAATTATGAAACCATCATTTTTGACCGTATTGACGAAATCATCCAACGAAGCATCAAGCGTAATGAATGACTTCGGTAGTGAAAAACGAGATATTGAACGCGGAAATAAAAACGCGTATTAGAAAAATATATTGGGTCTGATTGTTGATCTTGGAGTTAATTTTTTCGATTTCGAGTCTCAATTCTGTATTGTTGAAAAGCATTTGGCGAATCTTCGTAAAGATTCTCATTACTTGAATATTTACTTCTATCGCTCTGTCGCTGTTAAGAACACTCGAAAGCATAAGAACACCATGCCCAGTAAAGACAAACGGTAATACCCTTCGCCCTCCACACCCTTTCTTTGACATCACAATTTGTGATGTCAAAGATGAATATTCATTTTCCGAAAGCTGAAACATGGAGTCAGGCGGGAATCGTTTTAGATTTCTATTTACTGACACGTGTTTCAATATTGTATAATTCCGCCAAATCGCTTGCCAGCTTTGTTTTGTGCCCACGGATATAATAGATTTTATTCATGATGATTTCATCAGGTATCAATTGGTTTTCCATTTTTTTAGATCGAAAGGATAAGATGGGAACAAGCTCAATAAGGTGCCATTTTGCCACCTTATTGAACTTTAATTATTAAACGATTAGATATTTCTGTTTAAGAGCTGCCATATCCTGGCTCACTTTTAAGTCCAGGATTTTAGCATAGTGCTGGGTGGTTTTTATATTTGTATGTCCTAACATTTTGCTGACAGTTTCTATCGGTACACTATTGGATAGAGTAACAGTTGTGGCAAACGTGTGCCTCGCCAGATGGAACGTCAAGTGTTTAACGACATCCGATAGATCAGCTATTTCTTTAAGGTAAGCATTCATTTTTTGATTACTCAATACAGGTAATAGCAATCCTTTATTTTCACATTGGGGATGATCCTGATAACGGTTTAATATTGCTAAGGCTACGGGGAGCAGTGGTATGCGGGAAGATGTCTCCGTTTTTTGGCGACTGGTAAATATCCACTGCTCACCATCCATGCCAATGCCTATTTCATTTCGTTTCAACTTCTTTACATCGGCATAAGACAAACCCGTGTAACAGCAAAAAACAAAAATATCCCTTACTTGCATCAGTCGTTCAATCGTAATCTTTGGGGATGTCGTAATATTATCAAGTTCCTGCTGCGTAAGAAACGTACGTTCCTTTGCCTTTGCAGTGGATTTAAAATTGATGAATGGATTTTGCTTTAACCAGCCATTAGCAATACAGTGATTAGCTATTTTTTTAAGATGTTTAATGTACTTGGCGGCAGATACACCGGTAATTTTACAATCTGCTTTCAGGTAGAACTCAAATCCTGTAATAAAGGCGTAGTTTAATTGGCTGATCTCTATATCTGTTTTGCCATATTTTTTTTGCAGGAAGCCAGTAAGGTGTTTTTCAGACGTATTGTATCCTTTTAATGTATTCGCTTCAAACCCATTACCAATCAACGCTTTTACTTTGGCATTATGTTCGGCAAACAGTTTCATCAGATAGAGGCTCTTTTCTGTTTTTCCTGTGAATTGGTTCTGCAGGCTTTCAGTGGTGATGCGCTGGTTTGCATCAATCAGCACCTGGTGCGCATTTCTAACTTTGGTTAGCAGGCTGTCCAGGTAATTATTAAGCGATTTGATCTCTTCTTTTGCGCCGATGGCTCGACCCGCATGGCTGTTCCATTTGGCCGGATCACATTCACGTCCGGCAGACATTTCTACGCGTTTACCATCTACGGTAATGCGCATGTAGACGGCCATAGGGCCGCCTTTGTAGTTTTTTTGCTTTCTCAGGTAAAAAAGCAGGTGGAAATTACTTTTCATAATTACAAGCTTAAAAGTGAAACAAAAGTAAGTTTGTAGCCTGCTATTATCAAGATGTTTAATGATTGAACATCTTGATAGTCAATTAATTATGAGCAATTCGGTGCGTAGCATTTTTCCATCTAGGTACGCACCGAATTTGCGTCTTTTTTGTTGCAATTTGGTGCATAAAATGGTGTTTTGATATAAACAAAAAAACCTGCAATCATTTGATTTGCAGGTTTTTAGCATCTTTCGATATTGTTTTTAGTAGCCCGTTTGGGGAACTGAAATGAGAAAGCCTAAGTCAAGAATTAAGGCTGTATGCGTTCAAGTTTGTTGGTATGCGCCTGAATGATCACCGTCAGCTAACAGGCGTAGACTCTAGCCAGCCTTGTTTGTCACTCTTTCATTTCTCATTTGATTCTGGGCCCAATCATTTAAATGTTCTAAAAATGGCACCAATGCCCGCCCGGTAGCTGTCAATGAGTACTCAACTTTGGGTGGCACCTCATGATACATTTTTCTGACAATCAAATTATCACGCTCCAGTTCTCTTAAAGCTTGGGTAAGCATTTTTGTGGTGACATCCGGCAAGGTTCTGGTCAATTCTCCATATCGCATTGTACTGATGTTCAAGTGCCATAATATTCGTGCCTTATACTTACCACCAATCCGTTTAAAAGCGTACTCTACACCGCACCTCTGGATCCCATCACCGGTTTGTAATATATTGTCCATAACTTAAATGTAATTTATTGATAATCAGCAATTATTTCTTTTTGGTATGTAAGATACAAAAAAGTACATACTTGTCAAAAGTATCAAATTGATTTAACATTGCAGCTCATAAAGTAAAAGATTTATTAAGCTCATGAAGCGCAATTCAAGTTCATTCTTAGTGGCGTAAGTAGCATTCTAAAAATCCGAGCTTATGATAAACAGAGAAAGTAACAACAAATAAATTTTCAAATAATCGCAAAATGGAATCCATTAAAAACAAAGTTGCCTTTGTAACCGGCGGGAGCCGCGGTATAGGCCAGGCAATCGTTCGTAAATTAGCTACAGCAGGTGTAAACGTCGCATTCACCTACAATAATTCTGCAGATGTTGCAAATAAGCTGGTTGAGGAGTTATCCGGGCCGGAAACGCAAGTCATTGCTGTAAAAGCAGATAATGGCGACGCTGATTCAATCGTATCTGCCATCAATAAGGCCCATCAAACTTTTGGCAAATTGGATATTTTAGTGAACAATGCCGGCATTGGAACAATGGCGACACTACCTGATATTACATTGGCTGATTTTGACCGGATAATTGCAGTTAACGTTAAGGGCGTGTTTGTCGCTATACAGGCCGGTGCAGCCGTGATGAATGATGGTGGAAGGATCATCAATATCGGCAGTACAGTGGCAGATAGAAATGCATTTCCAGGTACAGCCTTATATGGCATGAGTAAAGCTGCGGTCGCCGCTCTGACAAGAGGAATATCCCGTGACTTAGGTCCCCGTGGAATTACTGTTAACACCGTACAGCCGGGTCCAATAGATACAGATATGAATCCCGCAGATTCTCAGTTCGCCGATCTGCTTAGAAGCGCCATGGCACTTGGTCATTACGGATCAACTAATGATATTGCGGAACTGGTTGCCTTTCTGGCTAGCCCGTCAGCAAAGTTTATTACTGGTGCAAGTATTGATATTGACGGCGGGCTTTCCAGCTAAATAGAGGCTAAATACATTTGAACTTATCAAGAAAACCTCAAAGTTAAAAGATTTTGAGGTTTTTTTCTTGTTACAATCATTGGTGTGGGCTATTGTATTGGACAGAGGATTCGAATTCCTTTCAAGCAACTTTTAATTCATTTAGAAACCTCAATTGCTCCAGCACTAGGTTCGAATTCCGTCCATTCTGCTTTTTTACATAAACAACTGTAAGTCAACAACTTACAGGCGTTTATCATTAACCCCCGCTGGACCCGAACCTAAATACTTCAAAACATCTTAAAGCACCTCATATTCAATATTTTAAATATCTGAGCCTAATAATGATTTTACTGCTGTAAAAAAGTATACGCTTTATAAAGTACAGCGTTTTTTGTAGCGTCTTTTTTTTTCAAAAAAAAGACGCTACAGACTTTATTTAGTATGAGACTTCTATAACCATTAAGTTGAAAGTTTACATTTTGGGATTTATTTAAACTTAAAGATCTCAATATGTTAGAAAAAAGCTTTGGACTGTTTTATTATTTGAAGCAGGTTAAAAATCAAAAAAATGACGAAAGGTATGTTTACCTCCGAATAACGGTAAATGGTAGTCGAAAGGACATATCTATCAAAAGACAATGGGAGTCTCAGCGGTGGAATTCTCAGTATGGCAGAGCGATCGGTTCCAAAAGCGACGCAAAAGAATTGAACACCTATCTGGATGTGTTATTAAGCAAAATATATCAGATTAAAAGAGAGCTTATTGATACCGGCAAACCTATAACCGCTAATAATATTAAAAATCGACTCATCGGAAAAGATCAAGATAATCATATGATTCTCGTAGAATTCAAAAATCACAACACTCAAATGCAAGCTTTAGTCGGTAGAGAATTTGCTCCGTCAACACTTACCCGATACTGAACAGCCCACGATCATACCAAAAATTTTATTATGTGGAAGTATGGGCAAGAGGACATGAATATTAAACGACTGGATTATGAATTCATATCACAATTTGCCTTCTGGCTTAAAGGTGAGCGAAAATGTGGTCACAACGTAACTTTGAAGTATTTAGGTAATTTGAGGAAAATTGTTGTAGAATGCTTAAAAAAGGAATGGCTTACAAATGACCCATTCGCCAATTTTAAATTTAGTCGAATTGAAAAGGCTCCGATCGCGTTGACGAAACAGGAGTTAATTAGAATCGTCAATAAAAGGTTTAATATTGAACGACTAAACCACGTCAAAGATATTTTCCTTTTTTGTTGTTATACAGGACTTGCATATATTGATGTTTGCCAATTAAGACGTTTGGATATAACTTATGGCGTTGATGATGGCAAATGGATTACAACTGTTAGAAAAAAAAACAGGATCAGCTATTAGACTGCCTTTGCTGCCGTTAGCACTCGAAATAATGATTAAATACGACAAGGATCCAATTTGCATAGAAAGAGGATTTCTATTACCTGTATTATCAAATCAAAAAATGAATTCCTATTTGAAGGAAATAGCGGATGCTTGTAACATAAGGAAGAATTTAACATTTCACATCGCGCGTCATACTTTTGCTACAACAATAACGCTAAGTAACGGTGTCCCGATTGAAACTGTATCGAAAATGCTCGGCCATAAACCGGTGAAGCAAACACAGCATTATGCCAAGATTGTAGATATCAAAATCAGCCAAGATATGCAAGAACTTTGCAAAAAATTGAAAATGTCGTTATAAACTCCATATGCAGAGCCTGTACCTGGTGTGTTGGTAAATAGTAGAACACCAGGTATATTAAGTGACTGTGTGGAGAATATCGGATTTTGCAAAGCCTCCATTGCAACAACCAAACGCCCTTTTTGATGCTCTGAGAGCGGTTTTTTATTTTTCATTTTGTGCATTTTAGGGCATTTTTGGCAGAGTTGTGGCAGCGTATCCGTTTTTACATCATGCACCATATCCGGCATCACCATGTGTGCATCAGCAGGCATGAGAGCTGAACCAACAGCTCCAGTTCATTCGATGCCCCCATTACTGAGCGCATCTCTATCCAGTGACCCAAGAGCATAATGAGAATCAGCGTAGTCAGTTCCCAAAAGAAATCCATACCCTTCAAGCCAAACACAGTAGCTGCACTATAGATATAAGCTACGGTTATCGCAAAACCAACATAAAATGAAGACAACGGATGCAAATGCAAAAAGCACGTGAGGTGATCCTGTGGAGCCGAAATCTATGTGTAGCCATTACTGAATTTGCATGGACAACAACATGATTGGGATCGTCAAGACCAACACAACATAAAACCGTTTTTTAAAATCGGCGATCATCATAACATGATGGTCATGTTCTGACATGCCATGATGAGGATCATGACCCTGCTGCATTTTGCTGTGATCCATTTTTGAATGATCCATGTTGGTCGTTATTCCTTGTTTTCGAGATTTTTTTTGGTGTCTGTTAGCATGTTGCCCAAACACCAGTTACAGTACAAACTTGCAAAAAAGAAAGAAAGAATTTTGTAAAACCATTGCCGTGGGGGCAAATAGCTGATGGAAAGTTTGACATGAGTACCGTTTTCGGCAGCGGTTATTTCAAACCACATCCGGTACCATGATATAATAATAATTTTTGCTTCGCCAATAGTCTCCCATTCCTTGAACCGGGGCGGTTGCCATTTTGTAACCGTTTCACTTAAATCAATGATCATCCCCATCATTTTCCCATACCAGCGATATCGCGCCCCCAGCCCAGTTGGATTCGATGAAAGTTGCTCCAATGTTAATTTACTGCCCATCATCATTGTCGAGCTTTCATTCATGTGCATTCCGGTTTTGGAAAAGTCATCCATTTGAGCAAATACCTTCTCAGGCGTTGAATGGATCAGCATAGTTTGGGATTTTGTTTTCATTGTTCGTTTATAGCTAAGGAAAGTATCCTATCAATGTTAATCTCGTTGGATTTATGCGGGATGGAATTGCAGGTAACTATCTTCGCTGCCCCCGAATTCAGCAAAAGCGAATAAGCATCATTTGAAAATATGCCGTGGACGCCAATGCAAACCGGTTTATTCATCCCGGCAGTTCTTAGATGCGCAACTGTCGCGACCATTGTCCTGGCAGTTGAAATGATGTCATCTACGAGCACAGGTATATGGTCGGCATATTTCTGAACCTCTGGAACAGATACTTTCACATCTTCATCACCTGCCCTGATTTTTTCAAGGATGATATACGGCACACCTGCATTGGCGGCTACTTCCGCCACCCATTGCGTGCTTTCACTGTCAGGCCCAACCAGCAGGGGCTTAGAAACATTCTTTTTAATCCAGCCGGAAATCAGGGATGAGGCGTGCAGAACGGTTGTGGGAATCGTGTAAATTTCCGCCAGACTGCTTCTGCGGTGAAGATGCGGATCTATGGTAAAAAGCGAGTCGGCGAATGAAGATATGAGCTTGGCGAAATAAGCCGATGTGACTGCCTCACCTGGCTTAAATTGTTTATCCTGGCGCATATATGAAAGATAAGGCGCTACGAGACATGTAAAACCTGCTCCCAGGTCCTTTACGGTTTTGGACAAAAAGTATAATGGCAGTAACTTTGAATCAGGATTATTTAATGTGCATACCATCATCACCTGTTTATCCTTTACGTCAGATTCAATTTTAATGTATGTTTCCTGATCGGGAAAAAGCCGGATTTCAGCCTTCCCGACCTCGGCATCACATTTAGTTGCCAATGATCTTGTCAATTGTTCATTACCCGGCAAGGCAAAAAATATCTTTTTCATACTAAGTGATTTTGATGATCGGACCCGCTGATTTTACATAATCCAGCGTATACTGAAGCTCGCCTTTGGCTTCGGCATAAATCGTGTAAAGTACCTGGCCCGGTTTTACTTTTGTCCCGATCGGCGCGTTGAAATAAATTCCGGCAGAATGATCATGGGGGGCTCCAGCCAATTTGGCGACTCTGGCCAATTTTCTGTTATCAATTGAAGTTACTCTGCCGCCAACCTCCGACTTAATGTCGGTGTTATACCTGGCGAAAGCCGGCACTTCAAAGCGCCCCTGCGCCATGCAAATAGCCTTAAATTTTTTATAAGCTTTCCCACCTTCCAGGATTCGCCTTGCGAACTTGCTGCCTTTGCCTTGCTCAAAGGTGCCGGACAGCTCAAGCACAGCAGCGGCGATCATAATGGATTTTTCTTTGAGGTCAGTCGGCGCATCCTTCCTGTTTTCCAGCACAGAAAGAACATCCATTGCTTCCAGGGCGGGGCCAATGCCCCTGCCAACAGGCTGGCTGCCATCGGTGATTAGGACTTTAATATTCAGATGCATCGCTTCGCCAACCGCTTTGAAACACCTTTCGAGCTTCATTGCTTGTTCGCGGCTTCGCACTTTAGCCGATTCTCCGTATGGAATTTCAATAACGACGTGTGTTGAACCCGCTGCCACTTTTTTGGAAAGTACGGAGGCGATCATTTGCCCGGCGCTATCCACATCCAACGCCTTCTCTACGGCAATCAGGATGTCGTCCGCGGGACTCAGGTTCACCGAACCGCCCCAGGCGAGGCAACCGCCTTCAAGACTCACTACCTCTTTCAACTTTTCAAGCTCAAGATTGACATTAGTTATCGTTTCCATGGTGTCAGCAGTGCCTGCAGGCGATGTGATGGCACGGGAAGAAGTTTTAGGTATGGTCAACCCAGCTGCCGCAACGATGGCAACGACAATCGGCGTAGTCCGGTTTCCGGGTAACCCGCCGATACAATGTTTGTCAAAAACCATTTGAGTTTTCCAGGACAGGGTTGCACCGGAATTCACCATCGCGCTGGTCAACCAAGTAATTTCCTCGTCGTCCAGATTGTCGCCGGCACAGCCGGCAATGAAAGCAGCAATTTCGATGTCTGAATACAGTCCCTTGGTGATATCATCAACAATGCGCCGATAGGCTTCCTCCGAAATCTTGTGATGATACATTTTTGACCTGACGTCACTTAAGGACTCGATCTGTTTCAGATGAGAAACGGAAATAAAATCACCCGCGGTTACTTCAAGCCGGCTGAGCGCCATGTCAGAAAGCCCGGCTTCATGCTCCTGCAGTAAGTCTGAATGAACCACATTCAGCGTCGCTACAATCGATTTGCTGCCGTAACGAACCACCAAACGCGTCAATGCCGCGAAACCCTCAGACAGGCAGATATTGCAATCGCTCCGCATAAAAATAATATGCTCGCGATAGGTATCAATCCCGAGGGGTTTGACTTTTAAAGTATTTTCATGTGTCAGCTGCCTTTTCATATCCAGATCTTTTCAATGCGTGTTTTTCTTAACGTCAACGTTTTTATCGGATGATTTCATTTTAATCATGGTTTTTGAGGGCAGCTTACGGTTAATTTCCTCCATAATATCCATTTGCGCGCGCTGGATTTCAAAAAGGTTCTTCATCTGCTCCACGATCAATAAGTCAATTTTTTGATGCAGATTGCGGATCTCGATCTCGGCTTTCAGGTTAATAAGGTAATCGTTCTCCGCCCGTTTTCTATCCTTTGTTTCCTTTCTGTTCTGGCTCATCATAATAATCGGCGCCTGCAAAGCAGCAATGCAGGACAAAATAAGGTTCAACAGGATGAAAGGGTAAGGGTCAAACGGCTTTTCCCGCAACAGGGCAACGTTGACAGATATCCAAACCAACATGGCAAGCAAAAAGAAGATAATAAACTTCCAGCTGCCACCGAACTCTGCCACTCGATCCGCCAGCCGGTCGGCTATCGTAAGGCGTTCTCCTGAAACATAGATCTTGTTAGCGATCAGTTCTTCTTCCTTTATGGATTCGAGCACGATCTTATGGAGTTTCCGGATATGTTCATCTTCGTTTTCGAGCAATTCGGCAAACTTGTTTTTTTTCATGACGGTTTCATTACGTATTCGCTGTATGTTAAAAAATCACCTTTAATCGTTTAAGTACCTGGTTAATAAATAAGGAAAGCAGGCTGAACGCGAACATGATCGCAAAATCCTGCAAACTGGGCGAGTACAGTGACAGTGCTTTAGTCACCGGTGGAATAAGGTAGGCACCAAGTGTGATCGCAAGGCAAATCACCGTTGCATACCATACATATTTATTCCTGAACACATCAGTTTTAAAAAATGCCTTGTTGTTTTCTGTGCTCATGTTAAACACATGCCACAGCTGGCAGAGAATAAGTGTGATAAAAAGAATATTGTTACATAATTCCGGGTTCCATGTTTCCGATTTATGTTCAAAAATATGGGTAAATAAAACAGCCCCAAGCGTACACAGGGTGATGACCAGAGAGTAGACAGAAATTGATTTCCAGCGTTTCCTGTCAATAATAGCTTCATTTGAGTCTCTGGGGAGCTGGTTCATAATGGAATCGCTGCCCTTGGTAACACCCAGTGCAAGAGCAGGCAAAACATCTGTAACGATATTGATGTATAAAATTTGAAGCGGGAATAGCCCAAAATGCAAATTGAGTATGGAAGAACCGGCGATAATTAGCAATTCGCTTATATTGCATGAAAGCAGGAACACGACAAATTTCCGGATATTTTCATAAATGATCCTTCCCTGTTTTATTGCAAGCACAATAGATGAAAAGGAATCATCTTTAAGAACCATATCGGCAACTTCCTGCGCAACCTGTGTACCGCGCAAACCCATTGCAATGCCAATGTCAGCTTTTTTCAATGCCGGAGCGTCATTCACGCCGTCTCCGGTCATGCCAACCACGAACTTGTCTTCCTGCAGCAGCGAAACGAGGTCTAATTTTTGTTTTGGGCTGACACGCGCAAATATTTTTGAGGCCGACCAATGCTGCTTTTCCTTCAATGAAAGATCTTCAAAGTCGTTCATCTCTTTTCCATTAATGACCAAATCATTCTCGGAATCCAGGATACCCAGTTTGAGCGCGATGTTCCGGGCGGTGGCAGGATGGTCTCCGGTTATCATCACGACCCTAATTCCTGCCGATTTGCATTCACGAACAGCTGCAAAAACCTCTTCACGTGGCGGGTCTAACATCCCGATCAATCCGGCAAAAACAAGATCGCCCTTCAAATTACTGATCGCCTCATCGGCTTCCCTGTAAGCAGCAGCAATGATCCGCAGGCCTGATGCGGCACATATTTCGGCATTGGTTATCCAATTTTTTTTGGTAGTCTCGTCAAGCGCGATTAATTTGCCATTATCCCGGGTAAATGTGCAGCGCCCCAGCAATTCTTCAGCCGCTCCTTTTGCCGCCAGGAAATACCGCCCATCCGATTCATGCAACGTGCTCATCACACGGGTTTCAGAAGAAAATGGTTCTTCCCTAATCTTTGGAAACTTCGCCCTGAACGATTCAATATCCACGCCGCCGGAATAGGCAAATTTCAACAAACCTGTTTCCAGCGGATCGCCCAATTCCTCCAGCAAATTATTTTTTAAAGCGAGTTTGGCGGTATTGCACAGGACGGAGATCTTTTTGATTATTTTAAAACCATCACTTTCAGAAATTGGCTTTCCCACAAGGAAGCTGATTTCCTGTGCAGCCGGATTTGGTTTAAATTCCAGCCGTCCCTCGCTTGTGACGACTGTACTGACTTCAATTTTATTTTGCGTAAGCGTTCCGGTCTTATCAGTGCATATCACATTTGTGCCGCCAAGCGTCTCGACAGCCTCTAATTTTTTCACGATGACATTATGACGAGCCATGTTCAGCATACCCTGTGCAAGGGCAAGAGTGGCTACAATCGGAAGCCCTTCAGGAATAGCGGCAACAGCAAGTGCAATGGATGTTTCCAGCATTTTAATTACTGCATCACCATATAGGATTCCGGCCAGGAAGATCACCACGACCAGGCCAACAGTTATTTTGATCAGGGTGCGGCTAAAGTCTTCTAATTTTTTTTCCAGGGGAGTTACCGTCTGGTCCGCATCTTGCACCATCAAGGCAATGCTTCCAAGTTCGCTGTTCATCCCGGTACCTGTAACGATGGCCTTTGCATTGCCGCCGGTTACGAAGGTACCCTTATAAACCATGTTCAGCCGCTCGGCCAAAGGAGTGCCTCCCGGCACCATATCGTCCCGTTTTTCGACCGGCATAGATTCGCCTGTTAATGCGGACTCGTCCGCCTGGAATTGTGATGAGTTGAAGATTCGGGAATCAGCAGGAATTATATCACCTGCTTCCAGGAATAAAATATCACCGGGAACAATTTCGGCAGCAGGAATTTCAACGAGGTTATTTTCACGGATTACTTTGGCACTGACCTGCGTCATCCGTTTTAAAGCATCCATCGACCGTTCTGCCTGGTATTCCATTAAAAATCCGATCACTGCATTAATAACGATGACAACAAGAATGGCAATCCCGTCAAGCCATTCTTTGAAAAAGAAAGACAACACAGCGGCAACGATCAGCATATATACCATTGGGCTCGCGAACTGCATCAAAAAGATCAGGATTGGATTTTTCTTCTTTTTCTGCGCGATAATGTTCTCCCCGAAAGCTTGCCGGCGATCGGCCACTTCTTCGCCAGTCAAACCATTGACAAGATCTGCCTTTAACTGGTCCTTTATTGAATCTTTCGTAAGCGAATAGGCCTCCCTGAGCGGATAATGTATAGCATTCATGGCTTTTCTCCTTTACATAACACAGATGCTTCGTTCATAATTTCAGTTACCCTTTGCCGGGAGATGCCCGCCACGGAAAGCATACCAGGCTGTTCGCAAAGGTCCCGGCATAATACCAGTCGTTTATCGAGCAAAAATTGCTTTTCCCCGTGTGTCAAAGTGGTTAAACAGGTGACAGGATATAAACCCGATGCATCTATCTGTTCCCGCAGACTGTTGCCTTTTGGAAAATCCCAGCCCAATAAATTTAGTCCTGCGCACAATCCGTATTGTATAGCGTCCCCCGAAAATTTAGTGTTGGTCACCACCCAGCCCTGGTGCAGCTTCGTTGCATGGCCGGGAAGATTCTTCCATTGGTGCTCGACATCCTTAAAGCGCGCCTGGATGTAGAGCGGGATTTTCACATCGCAGTTTTTGCCCGGCAGATTGTGGAATTTACATTCGATCATAAAGTGGTGATTTTCCTTTTCTGCGATCACATCGATCTCGTGGTTCACACAATGCCCCTTCACGATTTCACCGACGCTGACCGAATAGCCCTGGTATTTAAGAATAGCCGCGATGAATTTTTCAAATGGAAAGCCGGACGGGCCAAATTCCATAATGGCGTTTTTCAGCCTGTATTTCGCAGCTGAATGACGCGATTCCTTTTTTAACAGGCCGAAGGCAACTTTATAAATCTGTTTTGTGGTGATACCATTATAAAGATTTTGCTCAACCTCCCGGATAATCTCATTGATGGTATCTTCGCCGGCACCGGAACGTTCCAAAGAATGACGTAACTTCTCAGGTGAGAAAAGGGCGATTTCACCTGAAGCCTTAGTGATATTTATCTCTTTGTTTTTCATTCTATTATTTACAGGATCGTCATCTTACAATCTACATTTTCATTCCGCCCATTGAATTTGCTCCATTCTTCAGGATAAATGCGCTATTGAGAAGATATGCACCGGATGAAACCACAAGCTCGCCTGGAGCAACGCCACTTAGAATTTCTATTTCCTGTTTGTTTTCTACCCCCGTTTTTACCATTCTCTTTTCATACATCCCGGGAACTGTTTGAACCCAAACGGATAATGACGCGTTGGCCGGCACAAGGGCGGATTTGGAAATGACCAGTGCCCTTTTCTCGTTGTGTTTTACTTCCACGGTAGCCATCATTCCCGGCCTGAGTTTCCCGCTGCGATTCTGAACAAGTATTTTAACGGATGATATCTGTTGTCCTTCCTCCAGCACAGGCGGATTCTGGCTAACCCGGCCATTAAACTGCTCATTTGGAAACGCTTCAAACCTTAATGCAACCTCAGCGTTCTGAAGAAGGTCAGCAACTTCGTTCTGATATATTTGGGCAATCACCCAGATGGTTCCGGTTGAAGCTATTTTAAAAAGCGGGGTTCCGGTTGTAACATATTCACCTTCACTGATTTTTAAATCAGCCAGGTATCCCTCAATGTTGCTGTAAAAGTTAACCGTCGCAGATACCTTGTTGGTCCTCGTTAAGTCCCTGACCTGATCTTCGCTTAAACCCCAAAGCAGCAATTTTTTCCGGGAGGCTTCAATCATCGTATTTATAGTTGATTTAATTGTTTCAGAGCCGGGTTGCTGCCTGAGCATGAGCAAATATTCATTTTCATCCGACAGGAGTTCTTCACTATAAACAGCATAAAGAAGCTGCCCCTTTTTAACGGTCTCACCAGGATTACGAACAAACAGCCTTTCTATTCTTCCATTTACCCGGGAACTGATGTCATTGATATTATTTTCATCGATAGCAACATTGCCGGTAAACTCAGAATTTTCAGCAATAACTTTAATTTTCGCCGTATCAATCGAAAGGCCTATCATTTTCCGTTCGTGTTCCGAAAGATGAAGCATTCCCGCCATTTGTTTTGGTCCGGCCTGCTCATGGTGCCTGGATTTGCCACAGCCAAAAAGTGCAGCCAGGCTCAGAATAAATAATATTTTGATCAGCGTGTTCATTATTCTCCTGGTTTAATTAAGCTTTCACTGTCGAGCAGGTAGCCGGCATCTTTCACGATTTCGTCCGTTTCAGCAAGTCCGGAGATAATCTGGGTGACGCCATTCATTTCGGCGCCTGCTTTGACTTCTTTTGCGTTCAGTACGTTATAACCATTTTTGCCGGTGCCCTTCTTTACCCAAACAAATTTTCTGTTACCTAATGACAGAATGGAGGAAGACGGGACAACCAGATACATTCCGGTAGCTTTTAATTCTGCACTTATGACGGAATTTACTTTCAGGCGGAGCGATTCGTTGTTTACATACGCTCTTGCCTGTATAAATTTCTGCCGTTCAGCAAAGGCTGGTTCTATGAAGTTTATTTTTGCTTCTATGCGCTGCTGCGGCAGTAATGGCGTGGTGATATCTAAAGCACTGTTGAGTTTGATTTTCGTGCCATCGTTTGCATCAAAAGCAAGAATGCCGTACAAGCTCCTGCAATCATTAATAAAAAACAGTGTCTGTCCCTTAGTGACATAGCCGCCCTCCCTGATCCGGATGCTGCTTAAATTTGTACCGGGAGGCTGCGCGCCGCCATTTCCGCCGCCCATTCCGCCCATTTCCCCCGCAGTAGAAGCAGAACCTGGAGCCATGTTGACGTTCTGCCGGTCAAAATCATAGAAGATAAAACCATCGTAGGGGCTGTAGACTGCCACTGAAGGTTCCGGCCGCCTGCTTGCCCGGATCCTGTTAATCTGCCCTTCAGATAGCCCGAGCAGCTTTAGCTTTATTCTCGTACCCTCAATTAAAATGGAGTCACTTTTTGTTTCCAGATGATGCAGGTATTCCTCCTGGTAAGTATTTAATTCCGGGCTGTACAAATCGAGTATCTTTTCTCCCTTACGGACATATTGATAATTTAATTTTACATAGAGTTTTTCAATTCTTCCGCTTGCGCGAACGGCTACCCTGTTGTTTTTCCGCTCATCAAGCGCAAAGTATCCGGGAGCATGAATGGTTTGGACGATGTTTTTTGTCTCAGGGCGGATCGTTTGTGCATTGGATAGAACAACCTGGTTTACCGGAGCCAATACGCTTCGGATTAAAGTATCTGTATCTGCTCCGTGGCTGCTCATCCCCGGCATGTCCGCCATCGAATCAGTTACAGGACGGCGCTTTTGTGCCTTATCATTGCGACAGGCGGCAATAAAAACGAAAGCGATGAGCATATATATAACTGATTTAGCCATTTTACTTTTTCTCTATTTCAAATTCATATTCCGCCTGGAGCTGAAGGACGTTATTAAGTTTATTCAGGTATTCCATCTGTTTCATTAGTTTCATTTCCCAGGCATCCAGCAGGATAAAAAAGCTTCCGGTATTCTGTTTGTAAGCCAGTAATGATGTTTGCAGGTTTTTCTGGTAAGAAGGAATAATTTCTCTTTCATAGTTTTTTAACTGATCCTTTTCAAATTTCAGCATACTGAGCTTTTCAGAACTCATCCTTTTCGCCATCAGCTGCATGGTTTCTTTTTCTTTTTGCATGGAAGAAATTTCATATTCCATGGATTTAACTTCTGACCGGTACATTTTTGAAGCCCAGGGGACAATGGGAATGGTGACCATTCCCATCAATGAAAACTGGTTCGGCATTCCGAACATCTGCATATGCTGCACCTTAAAACCAAAATCCGGCCTGCTTGATGTGGACATGTACTTCTTGTTCAAGGTCATTGAGGTAATGGAATTTTGCATCGAGGTGATGTCGCTTCGGTTAATTACAGCAGAGTCGGCGGAAGGAAGTTTCTCGTTATTATTAACTGTAATGCTGGTGTCGATATCAAAAACCGTGTTGATGTCCCGGTTCATCAGGATATTTAAACCAATATTGCTTTCGGCCACCTGTGAAAGAAGCATGGACTTCATATTCTTTAAATCAGTGGTTTTTGCCTGCGCTTTGTAAATCGTACTCAAATCCGACTGGTTATATTTATACCGTTCTTCTGCTGTGGCAATAAAAAGCTGAAGCAACTGCAGGTTCTCGGCAATCGTTTTTAGTTTTTTTTCGGCGACATACCGTTGATAATAGAGCAGTTTAGCATTACTGCGAAGAATGTTTTTTGTCCAGTTCGCATTACTTTGCTGCACACTTGCAAGCGAATTGATGTAATCCTTTTTGGCATTCAGTTTTGCCGAATTTGGAATCATTTGCTCTACAGAGAACATCACGCCAGCCTGGTTCATCGGGTCGTCTTTTGAATTGAGCATTTTCAGATCATAGGGAAAGCGGTCAAGTCCTAATGAAAAGGTCGGCGGCATCCAGCTTTTCGCGCCCTCTTCCTGCGCCTGTATGGATTTTATTTTGGAATCATATTTCAATATCTCCGGATACGATGTTTCAATTTTCCGGAAGATGGTTTGCAGGTCAAGATGGCTGGTGTCTTGTGCCAGTGAAGATGCAGAAGACAGCATTAAGAGTAAAGTGACGATATATGAACCTGCATTTTTCATTCCTGAATATCTAATATTTTAAGCTTGCCATATTTGTTGAATTCCCGCTGTTTCACCATTTCATAGATGAGCGGAAGTATGATCAGCACAAAAAATATGGCTGAGATTAACCCGAAGACAAAAGGAATGGCAATCGGCTTCATGACATCGCTGCCAACCCCGGTAGAGGCGAGCACGGGAATTAATCCGAGAATATTTGCCAGGTTGGTCATCAGAATCGGCCTCACCCGCGGTGTAGCACCGTTAAAGATTGCCGCTCTGATATCCGCCGATGTGATGCTTGAATTTTTGCTGACCATGTCGCCTATAGAATTGTTAAGGTAAGCGATCATGAGTACACCAATCTCAACGGCAACGCCAAAAAGGGCAATGAAACCGACAGCAACAGCCACAGAAAAATTGACGTGATAATAATATAAAGAGTAAACGCCCCCTACCAGTGCAATCGGAACACTGATAAAGACGATCAGAACTTCTTTTGCGGAGCGAAAAGTGAAATACAGGATAAAACCGATAACCAGGATAACTATCGGAATAATGATTTTCAGCCGGTTTTGGGCACGAACCTGGTTTTCATATTGCCCGCTCCATTCTATGAAATAGCCCTTTGGAAGTTTTTTAAAGGCTGCTTCAATTTGTTTCTTTGCGTCGTTCACTACACTTCCCATATCCCTGCCTCTGACATTAAATAAAACAGTGCCCCGCAGCAACGCATTTTCGGAATTGATCATAGGCGGACCTTCACTTATCGAAATATCCGCCAGAGCGGAAAGTGGCAGGGCCCCGTATTGTTGTGTCTGGACAGGAATACGTTTGATCTCGGATAAATCATTCCTGAAATCCTGTGCTAAACGGATGCTTACATTAAACCGTTGCCGGCCTTCAACGGTAGTGGTCAGGTTCATTCCGCCCAGGGCAGATTCGATCAGCATATTGACATCATCGATACTCAATCCATACCGGGCAATTTCTTTGCGGTTAATTTTTATCTTCAGGTATTTCCCCCCGGTCAGCTGTTCAACGTATAGGTCTGCAAGGCCATCAATACCTTTCAATGCTTTCTCCACCTTTAAGGAGATATTATAAATACTATCAAGGTTCTGTCCGTAGATTTTTACGCCGACATCTGTACGGATGCCGGTTGACAGCATGTTAATGCGGTTAATAATGGGCTGTGTCCAGCCTACGGTGACCCCCGGTACCTGAACTTTCTCGTTCATTTCTGCAATGAGTTTTTCCTTGGTAATCCCATCACGCCATTGAGATTTTGGTTTAAGAACGATTATGGTCTCAATCATACTGATGGGTGCATTATCAGTAGCCGTATAAGCTCTTCCGGCTTTACCCAAAACATTTTCCACTTCGGGAAAGCTTTTCAGAATTTTATCCTGTACCTGTAGAATTCGTTTTGCCTCTGAGTTGGACACATCAGGAAGAGTGACCGGCATCATCAGCAATGACCCTTCGTCTAACGGCGGCATAAATTCTGTTCCAAGATTGACGATCATCGGAACACTGCCGATAACAATGATGGCGCAGATGGTCAGAATTATCTTTTTCCGGTTAAGACAAAAGTTTAAAACCGGTTTATAAAGACGTACAAAGAAATTTGAAACAGGGTTCCGGTTTTCCGGAATGAGCCGTCCTTTTACCAAAACCCTCACCAGCATCGGTGAGACCGTTATCGCAAGAATTGCAGCGCCAAGCAATGAAAACGTTTTGGTAAGCACCAGTGGTGAAAATAATTTTCTTTCCTGCCCAGTAAGGAACAGGATAGGCGAAAAGGATATGATCATAATGATCACCGAAAAGAAAACAGACCGGCCCAGCGACGTCGTTGCCTTTTCCACAATCGATATTCTTTCGTCGTCCGAAAGCTCTCTGGTATTTGCGATCCTGTCCTTCATGCCGGTTTCTTTTTAATTGCGTAATCCGTTAAAGAGCGGTAGGCGTTTTCTGCCATCACGATTCCGGGGTCAACAACATCTCCAATAGCAAGGGCAATTCCCCCCAGTGACATGATGTTTGACGTAATACCGAATAGCGACATCAGAATGAAGCCGATTAAAACAGAAAGGATAATGGAAATAATAGCGACCAGTCCGCTCCTGACATGGAAAAGAAATAAAATGACAATAAACGATACAATGAGGATTTCCTGCCATAAAGCATCCGTGAGGGTGCCGATGGAGGCTAAAATAAGGTCACTCCGGTCATAAGCAATTTTAAATTTCACCCCTTCAGGCAATCCTTTTTCTACATCTTTCATCTTGGTTTTCACACGCCGGATAACATCCCTTGCGTTTTCGCCATAGCGCGCCACGACTATACCCCCCACAACTTCACCCTGGCCGTTTATCTCGGTAACTCCCAGCCGCAGGTCGCTGCTCATCTGAATCGTTGCAACATCGCTCAGCTTAACAGGGATAGATTTATAAGAGCCGATGCCGATGTTTTTGATATCTTCAATATTTTCAATGTAACCAAGCCCCTGCACCATCAGTCCTGCATCATTGAATTCATATAAACTGCCGCCCACATCTTTATTATTAGCTGTAATTGCTTTGGCTACATCCATCATCGGAATGTTATAGTACAGCAGTTTATAGGGATTGATGGAAACCTGGTACTGTTTCTGAAATCCCCCGAATGAGGCTACCTCGCTGACACCTTCCACATGCTGCAGGGCAAATTTGACGTACCAGTCCTGCAATGCCCGTAATTCTCCAAGATTATAATTTGGTGCGTCAAGCGTATACCAGAATACATGGCCAACGCCGGTACCATCGGGGCCGAGTGACGGGGTTATCCCGGGCGGAAGAAATTTCTGGGCATAATTTAACCGTTCCAGCACTCGTGTCCTCGCCCAGTATACATCCACGTCATCATTGAATACCACAAAAATGAAACTCATTCCAAACATCGAGGATGCGCGGATCGACTTAATTTGGGGAATACCCTGCAGATTTGACACAAGCGGATAGGTGACCTGGTTTTCCATGATCTGAGGGTTCCTCCCCATCCACTCTGTAAAAACGATCACCTGGTTTTCCGACAGATCGGGAAGCGCATCAACGGGTGTTTTATAGATGGAATATACCCCGCCGATGACAATCATGACAATCCCGACCCACACAAAAAAGCGGTTATGTATTGACCATGATATTATTTTCTCAATCATTTCCTTGGTAATATTAAATAGGGGTCAGCTTCGTACGTGGAGGCAGGACAATTTTATTTGCCTGCACGCATTTGCAAATTGAAATCCGGCATTCGGTTCAGGGCAACCTGGTCAGGGTTGATGAAAACAGAATAAAAATTATTGAGTTTTTTCTTTTTCCTTCTTCAGCTTTGCTTGTTCCAGCCAATAGCAGTGGGCAGCACATGCGTGGAGTTTATAATTCCGGTGAACATATCCCTGGCTATGACCTTTTGGATCCAATATTTCACACCGCTCAGCATCGGGGTTTTTTAGCTGAAGCACGATTTGTCCATCATTGTTATAATAGTCGCCGTTCTTTTTGGCCTTCCCCAGCTTTGTACCATCTGCGCTGATCACATTTCCCTCTCTGTCGATGAAATATAATTTTTGCCCTTTGTTATTTCGGACAATATTGTTTTTATCAATATAACCGAGTTTAGTGCCGCCGTGGTCATGTATTCCGCCTTTGCCGTCAATGGTAATGAAGTTGTACCTGGTTGAATCTTTTGTTTTTTGTGCAAAGGCACTCGCAGCGAACACTATGATCGCTATAGAGGTAGTTAGGAGTTTTAACTTTTTCATAACTTTAATTTTTGCTGTGATTTTTTAGTAAAAATACTTCGGTATTCGCGCAAAGCGTGTGATAATCAGCAATGTAAAAAGTGATCATTGTCATTTTATTATCGTTTATGATAAAAAAATACGTTGAATTTAACTTATAACTCCTTTATGATTTTTTTCAATTTATCTCTTACTTCAATTGCGGTTTTGTGTAAATCTCCATTTAGTATCGCCTGCATAGACGCTACTGAATTTAGGGCTGAAACTTCCACTTTGCCAAGCGTTTTTTCCTGAACAATCACGCTGCAGGGCAGCGCCGTGCCAATCTTGTCTGTGGCCAATAATGCCCGCATATTTATGTATATAGTAACCCGACATTTACATCTAACTGAGCGGGTTTATTTCGGAATAAACCATGAATTTTGCGTCCTTTTTAGTATGGTTGTATCAACATAGTTCTTTAAAATCAACTCAAAATACCTCAGATTATTCGGTGACCTAATCGGTGGCTAGTGCAGTTGTTGTGTTGTAAAATATTGATAAATAGATATTTAAGTTATATATCTGCGGTCCCGTCCAACTCAATTCCACTTGCTCAAAACCATAAAGTCTAATCTTCCTTGAATTATAAAAGGGTAGAATGTACGTTAACACATAAATTCTAAGTTCACTTTTGTAGGTTGATTTGATATCCATGTTATAAATAGTCAAAGCATTTTTATAAGCGTCTAAACCGATAACTTTACTTCGCTCGGCAAAATCCTAAAATGCTTTTGACATCGAAAAATAGCTCACATATTTGAAGATTACTCATCAAAAAATTTCTGCATTATCCAGTATTGCCGCAAGTGTTAGGTATTTTATTAATTAACGTCTAGGCCCTCTATATGGTCTCAGTTCTTGCTTGGGTGGCGGCGGGGTAAACCTGTCAACAATAACATTTACGGTTTGGGTAAGTCTTTCAGGCACGTTGTCGCTTATATGTGTTAACTTACGGTTCTGAATACTAAGTAAAGAACGCAGTTGCCAATCTGTACCTGATGCATCTATGATTTCCAAATTGTCAAACTGTTCAGCAAATTTTTCAAGGTATTGTAAGCCAAGGTCAAAGTTCTGCTCAATGTTATTTTGATCCACGTAATGCCCACCATTTGCTACTCTTTCATTAACACGGTCGATGGAATGTCGAATACTTTCCAGGGTCAGATAAATCATGTTTGTTGTATATCCGAATCGCTTGAACTCAGCCACTATGTCCATCAGGTTGTCATCTCTGAAATTGGTCTCTAAAGTAAAATGCTGCCGTTTTTCTATGGCTTTTGCAGCCTGGATGAAAAATTCTTTTGTCGCCTCCTGATACGCATGTTTTTTAATTATATCAGGTTTTTTGGGCCTCGATATGAGCAATAACTTTGTCCACATCAAAAATAATAGCGCCAATTTCCGACAGATCTTTTGAAAAAGTCGATTTTCCTGCGCCATTAGGCCCCGCGACAAACAATAGTTGCGGGTTATTTGACATAAGACTAAAGGGTTTTTACATGTTGCGCTTTACCATTCTCATCCAATTTAACCAGTTCTTTTCTGTCGCTATATTCATGCACCGCATAGGTATTATTAGGACAAACTGTTGGGTCGTAATAGGTAAGGTAACCACCCTTGGCAAATTTTTCCGCTTTCATGCGTTCGTAGGTTGGCCGCAGTCTTTCACGTAGTTCTTCGTCAGATAACTGGAAGATAGGCGTCGAGCGTAAATCGATGGCGGTTGGGTTACTCATGGTTTGATGAAATGTTCTCATACAAATATAAAGATTGTAGTGTTAAAAAATAAAATGTTATCCGTAAAACTTAAGGTCACAAGGTGCGACCTTGAGTTTTTAATACTCTTAAACCTTAGCATACTTTTGCTTAAGCAAAGACATATCATGACTCACCTTCGTGTCTAGTATTTTGGCGTAATGTTGTGTGGTTTTTATATTCGTATGACCGAGCATTTTACTAACCGTTTCAATTGGTACATCATTAGATAAGGTAACTGTTGTTGCGAACGTATGCCGTGCCAAATGGAATGTTAAATGTTTGACTATACCACTTAGATCCGCAATTTCTTTTAAGTAAGCATTCATCTTTTGATTGCTTAATACGGGTAATAGCAAACCTTGATTTTCGCATTGCGGATAGTCTTGATAGCGATTTATTATAGTAAGGGCTGCCGGCAAAAGCGGAATTCTTGATGACGTATCGGTTTTCTGTCTGCTGGTAAAAATCCATTGTTCACCATCCATTCCCTTTCCAATTTCAACACGCCTGAGTTTTTTAACATCAGCATAAGATAATCCTGTGTAACAGCAAAAAACAAATATATCCCTTACCTGCTTTAAGCGCTCTACAGTTAACTTTTTGTTGTTTGATATGGCGTCCAGTTCCTGCTGTGTGAGAAAAGTACGTTCTTTTGCCTTGGCAGTGGATTTAAAATTGATAAATGGGTTTTGTTTTAGCCAACCATTAGCAATGCAGTGATTAGCTATTTTTTTAAGATGTTTAATGTACTTAGCAGCAGATACACCGGTTATCTTACAATCAGCTTTTAGGTAAAACTCAAATCCTGTGATAAAGGCATAATTTAATTGACTGATCTCTATATCTGTTTTGCCATATTCTTTTTGCAGGAAGCCTGTAAGGTGTTTTTCAGACGTCTTGTATCCTTTTAATGTATTCGACTCAAACCCATTGCCAATCAGGGCCTTTACTTTGTCGTTATGCTCGGCAAACAATTTCATCAAGTAGTGGCTCTTTTCTGTTTTTCCCGCGAATTGGTTCTGTAAGCTTTCAGTGGTAATACGCTGATTGGCATCAATTAGTACCTGATGCGCATTTCTAACCTTAGTTTGCAGGCTGTCCAGATAATTGTTAAGGGATTTGATCTCTTCCTTTGTGCCGATGGCCCGGCCTGCATGGCTGTTCCATTTCGCCGGATCGCATTCTCGTCCGGCAGACATTTCTGCGCGTTTTCCGTTTACGGTAATACGCATGTAGACGGCCTGGGGGCCTCCTTTGTAGTTTTTTTGCTTTCTCAGGTAAAAAAGCAGGTGGAAATTACTTTTCATAATTACAAGCTTAAAAGTGAAACAAAAGTAAGTTTGCAGCCTGCTATTATCAAGATGTTTAATGATTGAACACCTTGATAATCAATTAATTATGAGCAATTCGGTGCGTAGCATTTTTCCATTTAGGTACGCACCGAATTTGCGCCTTTTTTGTTGCGATTTGGTGCATAAAATGGTGTTTGATAGAAACAAAAAAACCTGCAATCATTTGATTTGCAGGTTTTTAGCATCTTTCGATATTGTTTTAAGTAGCCCGTAGGGGAATCGAACCCCTGTTTCTAGAATGAAAATCTAACGTCCTAACCCCTAGACGAACGGGCCATTTTAGGGTGATAAACCTGTTATTTCAGATTTAATTCCCCTTATTTTGGGATTGCAAAGATATACGTTTCCTGATAAATTAAAAATAAATTTTCAGAAAAAATTTATTCCATGACATTCCCCTTAAAAATCAACCCAAAATAGCAAACAAAAAACGCCTCCGGCTATTATAATTTCCATACATATAAACTACCTTTATATAAATACTTACCCCTATGAAAGCAGTTTGGAACAACCAGGTAATTGCCGAAAGCAATGATACCATTGTAGTAGAAAATAATCATTACTTCCCAAAGGATAGCGTTAAGCCCGAATTTTTAAGAGAATCGCCTACACACAGCACCTGCCCGTGGAAAGGCCTGGCCTCCTATTATACCCTTGAAGTTGACGGCAAACAAAACCAGGATGCAGCATGGTATTACCCCGAACCTAAAGAAGCAGCGGCAAACATTACCAATTACGTAGCCTTTTGGAAAGGGGTTCAAATAACCAACTAATATGAAGCAATACGATTGTATAGTTATAGGATCGGGGCAGGCAGGCACCCCTTTGGCCAAAAAATTGGCCCAGGCCGGCAAAAAAACCCTGCTTGTAGAGAAACGCTTTATTGGGGGCACCTGCGTAAACGACGGCTGTACACCTACCAAAACCATGGTGGCCAGTGCCCGTGTAGCTTACCTTGCCGGTAAATGCAACGATATGGGGGTTACCATAAAGGGCTTTAAGGTAGATATGCGGCAGGTTAAAAAACATAAGGACGATATAGTTCTCAAATCGCGCAATGGCGGGCAGGCGGCTGTAGAGAAAACCAAAAACCTCGACCTGCTTTTTGGGGATGCCACTTTTATCGATAAAAAAACCATTTCGGTACAACCTAAAACAGGTAAAGTAAAAGAGTTTAAAGCCGACCAGATCTTCCTCAATGTAGGTACTAAAACCATCATTCCAAAGGATATTGAGGGCCTGGACGATATCGATTATCTAACTTCAACCACCATCCTTGATCTGGAGAAAATTCCGGGGCACTTATTGATCATCGGTGGAAATTATATAGGACTTGAATTTGGGCAAATGTTCCGCAGGTTTGGCAGCAAGGTTACAATACTGGAAAAATCGGCCCGCATACTATCAAAAGAAGATGAGGACATTTCTGCAGAAATGACCCATATCCTGGAAGAGGAAGACATTAAAATTTATTCCAACGCTAAAACCACTAAATTTAAAAAGAAAGCTGGTGGTAAGATCACGGCAACAGTTATAGTCGGCGGCGAAGAGCAAAAAATAAAATGCACGCATGTGCTCATCGCTATAGGCCGGTCGCCACAAACCACTACCCTTGGCTTAGATAAAACAGGCGTAAAAACGGATGAGAGGGGTAACATCATTACAAACGAAAAGCTGGAAACCAATGTAAAAGGTATTTATGCCCTGGGCGATGTAAGAGGCGGCCCGGCATTCACGCATATTTCATACAACGATTACACCATTGTATACCGCAACCTTATCGAAAAACAAGATCTAAACATAACAGACAGGCTCATACCCTATTGTATGTTCACCGATCCCGAGCTTGGCCGGGTGGGCATCTCTGAAACCGAAGCGAAAAAGCAGGGACTTAACTACAAAGTGGCCATACTACCCATGGCGCATGTTGCCCGGGCTATTGAAACCGGTGATACCCGCGGCTTAATGAAGGCAGTGGTTGATCCTGATACTAAAAAAATATTAGGTGTTGCTGTAGTGGGTACCGAGGGCGGCGAAATTATGTCTGTACTGCAAATGGCAATGGAAGGCGACATTACTTACGACAGGATCCGTTATTGCGTATTTGCGCACCCCACCTATTCCGAATCGCTCAATAATTTATTCATGACCTTAGAGGACTAATAACCCTGTATGATAAAAGTTGAGCGCCTGGTAAAAGCTTTTGGTACAACAAAGGCAGTTAATGATATTTCCTTCGAGGTAAACGAGGGCGAAAATATGGTGCTTTTAGGGACCAGTGGCTGCGGTAAAACCACCACGCTAAAAATGCTTAACCGGCTGATAGAACCCGATAGCGGAACAATTTATATCGATAAGAAAAATATTTTTGAACAACCGCCCGAATTATTGCGCCGTGGCATTGGCTACGTATTGCAAAACAACGGCCTGTTCCCGCATTATACCGTAGCCGAAAACATTGCCGTAGTACCTAACCTGTTAAAATGGGATAAGGCCAAAACCCAAAAACGTATTAACGAGTTACTGGAAAAACTACATTTAACAAAAGACCATTTAACAGCCTACCCTAACGAACTAAGCGGTGGCCAGCAGCAACGTATCGGGCTGGCACGTGCCTTGGTAGCCGACCCGCCTGTGTTGTTAATGGATGAGCCTTTTGGCGCGCTTGATAATGTTACCCGTTCAAAAATACATGGTGAGTTTAAAGCACTGGACGAGCTGAAACGTAAAACCATTATTATGGTTACCCACGATGTGCAGGAAGCTTTTGAACTGGCCGACCGTATCGCCTTAATGGATAAAGGAAAAATAGTACAAATTGGCTCACCTGCCGAGTTGCTGTTTAACCCGGTAAATAGCTTTGTAAGCGGCTTCCTGCAGGAACAGCGCTTGCAATTGGAGTTTAAAACCATTAAACTGATTGATATTTGGGAGCACCTGCCCGATAGCGGCAAGAAAACAAGCACCTCCCTTCTATCGGCACAACTGGGCGTTTGGGAAGCTTTGGAGAATTTTAAGTTTTACCCAAAAGAAAACCTCAACATTATTAACCAGCAAAATAAGGAAGTAAAATCTGCTACGTTTGACCAGCTGATGGCCGCGTTTTCACAATATAAAAACCAGCAGCCCCATGAATGAGCATCAACAAACTTTATGGGAGTTTATGCATCAACAGGCCGATAAGCTGGGGATGCAAACGCTGCAGCATATCGGCTTAACATTTATATCGTTATTTATTGCCGTGCTTATTGGTTTGCCGCTGGGCATTTACATCACCCGCAAAAAACAACTTTCGGGGTTTGTTTTGGGTATTGCAGGCATTTTGCAAACTATCCCCAGCATTGCATTATTGGGTTTTATGATCCCCGTTTTAGGCATTGGCGCAAAGCCCGCTATAGTCGCGCTGCTGCTTTATGCACTGTTGCCTATCATCCGCAATACCTACACGGGTATTACCGGGGTTGATGCAGCCGTTAAAGAGGCTGCTATAGCCATGGGCATGAGCAAATGGCAGGTATTGTTTAAAGTTGAATTACCTTTGGCTATGCCAGTTATATTGGCAGGCATCCGTACAGCAACGGTTATTAACGTGGGGGTTGCAACCCTCGCATCCTATATTGCTGCCGGCGGCCTGGGCGAGTTTATTTTTGGCGGCATCTCGCTTAACAATACTAATATGATTTTGGCAGGGGCTATCCCCGCGGCATTGCTGGCCATCATCTTTGATTTCCTGCTATCACTTGTACAAAAACTGAATTTTAAAAAGATAAAAGGAGCGGTTAAAATTGCCCCGGTGCTTTTGATCCTGCTTTCCTGCCTATACTTTATTCCATCAGCCTACGGCGGCAAGTTAACCGCGGGCTTTACCCCCGAGTTTATGGGCAGGCAGGATGGCAACCTGGGCTTGATAAGCAAATACGGCTTAAAGATCCACACCATAGTTATTAGCGATGCCGTGATGTATAAGGCCGCACAGGAAAAGGAACTCGACGTAATAAGCGGTTACTCTACCGATGGCCGGCTAAAAGCTTACAACCTGGTGGTTTTAGATGATGATAAAAAGATCTTCCCCCCATACTATGCAGCGCCCGTTGTCCGTGAAGATGCCCTGAGGAAATTCCCCGAACTGGAAAAAACACTGAACCTTTTATCGGGCATGATAAATGATTCTATCATGACGGAATTAAATTACAAAACCGACTACCTTCACCAAACGCCAGAGCGGGTAGCCAAAGATTTTTTGATGGCTAAAAAGCTTTTTAAGCCCGATCGTGGGGGTAATGGTGGTACAGTACGCATAGGTTCGAAAATATTTGGCGAGCAATACATTTTGGCCAGCATGTATACCATGCTGATAAAAGGGTATACCAATTACAACGTGGCTACCAAAACCGGCCTTGGCGGCACCAAAATAGTTTTTGACGCCATGACAAACGACCAGATAGACGTTTACCCTGAATATACCGGAACAGGCTTACTGGCTATATTGCAGGCACCTGCTAAAACTGTAACTACGTTGCAGGTAAACAAGGATAGCACTTACAGTTACGTACAAAGGGAGTTTTTGAAGCGTTATCAAATAAAGTGGTTAAAACCAATTGGCTTTAATAATGCGTATGCATTAATGATGCGCCAGAAGCAGGCAAATGAGCTGCACATTAAAACAATTTCGGACCTGAAAGGGTTTTTGGAAAATAAGTAATATGATTGATTTAGCCGACTGTTATAAGAAAGTACGCCAGCGTACCGAAGCTATTTGCGAACCATTGCAAACCGAGGATTACGTAGTACAACCCGTGGTTGATGTTAGTCCGCCTAAGTGGCATATCGGGCACACCACCTGGTTCTTCGAAACGTTTATCTTAAAGCCCTATTTCGCCGAGTACCAGGAATTCGACCCTAACTACAATTATGTTTTTAATAGCTATTACGAAACCGTAGGCAATCGCGTTATCCGTACGGATAGGGGGAATTTAAGCCGCCCAACGGTTATTGATATTAAACTTTATCGCAAATATGTAGATGACGCCATGTACAATTTTATTGCCTGCGGCGATATCAGCGATGATGTTAAAGAATTGCTTATACTTGGTTTTAACCACGAAGAGCAGCATCAGGAGCTTTTACTGACCGACATCAAATACATCTTGGGGAATAACCCATTGTTTCCGGCTTATTCGCATAACTATGTTTCGCCTAAATCAGAAAAAACCGGTGGCGAATTTATTAAGCTAAACGAAGGCGTTTATGAAATAGGCTTTAATGGCGAGGGTTTTAGTTTTGATAATGAACTAAACCGCCATAAAGTATATTTAAACGCTTATGAGATAAGCCCGGACCTGGTAACCAACGCCGAATACCTGGAGTTTATAAACGCCGGCGGCTATCACGATTTTCGCCACTGGCATGCGGCCGGCTGGGATTGGGTAAACAGCAATAAAGTAGAAGCGCCCATGTATTGGCATAACATTAACGGCGAATGGCATAACTATACCTATCATGGTTTAGAACATTTAAACCTTCACGAGCCGGCGCGCCACATTAGTTATTATGAGGCTTATGCCTACGCCTCGTGGAAAGGCATGCGCCTGCCAACCGAATTTGAGTGGGAAGCAGCAGCAACAAAATTTAAATGGGGCAAATGTTGGGAATGGACTGAAAGTGCCTACCTGCCCTACCCCGGTTTTGCAAAAGCGCCGGGTGCAATTGGCGAGTATAACGGCAAATTTATGGTAGGCCAAAAAGTACTTCGTGGCGCATCAGAAGTTACCTCGCCCAATCATAGCCGTATTACTTACCGTAACTTTTTTCAGCCAGAACTGCGCTGGCAATTTACTGGCATACGTCTTGCTAAATAACATCAAATTTAATACCTATGGCTTCCACCACCACAGCAACACAAGCATCTGTTAATACCATAACCGATGAGCAATTTTACAAGGACGTTATGGCAGGCTTAACCGCCAATCCAAAGCGCTTAGATTCAAAATACTTTTATGATGCCCAGGGCGATAAGCTTTTTCAGGAGCTGATGGGTTGTGAAGAATATTATCCAACCAATTGCGAAATGGAGATCTTCACTTCGCAAACAGCAGAAATTTGTAAAGCGATAATTGCTGATGGCGATGCCTTCGACCTGATTGAGCTGGGTGCCGGAGATGCCACAAAATCAACCCAATTATTAAAATACCTGATAGATAATAAAGCCGATTTTAGCTACCTGCCTATAGATATATCAGAAAATGTGATCTCGTATTTGAATATTACACTTCCGGTAACATTGCCCGGCATAAAAATCACCGGCCTTAACGGCGAGTATTTTGATATGCTGAAAAAGGCCGCCGCCATATCCAATAAACGTAAAGTTGTAATGTTTTTAGGCTCCAATATTGGCAATATGCCGATACCTGTTGCACAGGGCTTTTGTCGCGAATTGCGCAAAAACCTTTCTGAGGGAGATATGATGCTGATAGGCATCGACCTGAAGAAAAACCCAAAAACGGTTTTGGCTGCTTATAACGACAAGGGCGGTATCACCAAACGCTTTAACCTTAACTTGCTGGAACGTATTAACCGGGAACTGGGTGGCGATTTTAACACCTCCCATTTTGACCATTACGCCACTTACGATCCCGAAACCGGTGCATGCAAGAGCTACCTGATCAGCCTTACCGATCAAAAAGTAAAGATCGGTGACGAAACCGTTTCCTTTGTAAAAGATGAATACATCTACATGGAAATTTCACAAAAATACGCCATAAAACAAATTAACGATATGGCCGAAGGCGCGGGCTTTAAGCCGTTAAACCAGTTTTTTGATAACAAGAAATGGTTTGTGGATAATATCTGGATGGCCGAATAGATTTTATTCATCGCTATATATCACAGGTATACTCCTACTCCAATTATTGCTATCTTTAGGGAACCTTATCTTATCAACATGTCGTTCCAATTAAATTTAGCCATAAATCCGGCAGATTTGCAAACCCTTATTGATGAGGGCCAGCAGATCGTTCTTGTTAAATCAACCCTGTTGCAAACTTCGCTGGCATGGCTTTGCTTGCCCCCATCGTCAAATAATTGCATTCAATGGGATGAAAATTATTATATATACGCCCAAATGGAGCGTGTAGAAATTGGCACGCAGATCCGGATGGATTATCAAAGCGCTGTTGTACCCGGGCTGCATAACTTCAGGTCATTTGGCTCATTCTTCCCGGGCCCCAACAATAATCCGCAACCTAATTCTTACTCAATAGCAAACCAATACATCCAGCAGCCTTATATTACCGTTGGCCTGGCACAGCCTGTTCGCTTAAACGGATCATTAGCTATGGTAAACCCAATGCTCGCCTATGTTGTATTCCCTAATAATACGATAACTTTTCGAACTGTAAATCAGGTAACCATATTTGTGTCAAACACAATTACCACAAGCCAGCTTATATCAAATGAGATATCCGCTAATGCATTAAGCATTGATTTTACTACCGCACCCGAAACCAACATAGTTTATGACCCTGTCAAAGGTGGCTTCGTACTTGCGGGGTTATAATATCTTTTATTGCGGCTATTATAATTAAGTCTATATTTATTAAAAAAATATAAGCCTAATGACACCATCATCAATTGTCGCCTACCTTGTAGTATTCTTTATAATTATTGTAATCTTCTCGTCTTTTGTAACTGTTAAGCAGGGTACCATAGCGGTGGTAACCATATTCGGTAAATATCGCAGGATATTAACACCGGGGTTAAACTTCAAGATCCCGTTGATAGAGCAGATCTATTCAAAAATATCTATCCAGAACCGCTCTGTCGAGCTGGAGTTTCAGGCGGTAACATTTGACCAGGCCAATGTTTACTTTAAGGCCATGCTGCTTTATTCGGTATTAGACCAGCAGGAAGAAAGCATCAAAAACGTTGCTTTTAAATTTGTTGACGAGCGCAACCTGATGCAAGCTTTGATCCGTACGGTAGAAGGTTCTATCCGTGCTTTTGTGGCCACCAAACGCCAAAGTGAAGTATTGATATTGCGCCGCGATATTGTAGAACACGTAAAAGAACAACTGGATACTATATTAGAAGGCTGGGGTTACCATTTGCAGGATCTGCAGCTGAATGATATCACCTTTGATGACATCATCATGAAATCGATGAGCCAGGTGGTGGCATCAAATAACCTAAAGGCCGCTGCCGAAAACGAAGGCCAGGCTTTATTGATCACCAAAACAAAAGCTGCCGAGGCTGATGGTAACGCGATAAAAATTTCTGCCGAGGCCGAGCGCCAGGCAGCTCAGCTGCGCGGGCAGGGTATCGCCTTATTCCGCGAGGAGGTGGCCAAGGGTATGTCTACAGCTGCAAAAGAAATGCAGAGCGCCAATATGGATACCTCGGTTATCCTTTTCACGATGTGGACAGAATCTATCAAGCACTTTGCTGAAAACTCAAAAGGAAATGTAATATTCCTCGATGGGTCTACCGATGGAATGCACCGTACCATGAAAGAAATGATGAGCTTAAACCTTTTGGATAAAGATAAAGTCAAAAAGTAAAGTTTCACTTTACCATTGGCTAAATGATATTAAAATATTTACGCGCTTTTTGTGCCTGTGTTTTGTTAGGTCTGGCGTTAAACCCGGCATCTGCACAACCACACCGTATATTAACCATTAACGATTTCCAGGGAGCGCCACGGGCAAATGGCCGGGGCGTAGTAGCCTACACCAATTGTACTATCGATTTTAAATACCAGGCCAGCCGCAATAACGGTCAGTATCGGATACATGCCAATGTTCGGTTATTCATGAACAATTACAAATCATGGATTGATAGGTCGCGGATAACCTCGGCGGAGCAATTGGCCGAAATATTAAAACACGAACAAGGCCATTATACCATTGCCTACCTGGAACAACAGGAAGTGCTAAGGGCTATTGAGCGCACCCGCTTCTCGGCTAATTATCAAAACGAGGCCATGAATATCTTTAACCGTATTGATGCCAAATACAAACAGCTCAACAGCGATTACGACGAGGATACCCAGCACATGGTAAACCGCCAGCAGCAACGCAGCTGGGATATTTACTTTGCCAAACGGCTGCAGTACATGCCGGAAGAGAACGCGAGTTTGTAGTTAATTAGTGCTATCAATATGTCATGGTGAGCTTGTCGAACCATTTGCAAATTAGGGTATGGCGCATAGGTCTTCGACAGGCTCAGACTGACAAGAGTATCTATTTGCTTAAAACACTCATTTGCCATCTGCCAATTATTCCCGTACTTTTGAAAAATATGCCAACCGGTAAAAACTTATACTTTGCTTCAGATTTTCATTTAGGTGCTAACGGCCACGTTCTATCGCGCGAGCGGGAAGACCGTATCATCCGCTGGCTGGATCTGATAAAAGATGACGCTGCCGAGCTCTTTTTGATGGGCGATGTATTCGACTTTTGGTTTGAATATAAAACCGTGGTACCTAAAGGATACATTCGCTTTTTAGGCAAGCTGGCACAATTAACCGATGCCGGCGTTAAGCTTTACCTGTTTAAAGGCAACCACGATATGTGGATGTTTGATTATTTTGAACAAGAGTTAAACGCCACCATTATTACCAACGAACTGGAGATTGAACGTAACGGCAAAAAGTTTTATTTGCATCATGGTGATGGCCTGGGCCCGGGAGATGCGCAATACAAGTTATTAAAAAAGGTATTCCGCAGCCGGTTTTGCCAATGGTTATTTGCACGGGTGCACCCTAACCTGGGCATTGGGATAGCCAATATGTGGTCGAAACAAAGCCGTATTGCAGGTGCAAACGATACAGAAAAGATCCTGCATCAACAGGAATGGCTGGAAATTTACTCGAGAGAGTTACTACAAACCAAACATTACGATTACCTTATTTTTGGGCACAGGCATTTACCGCTCGATATTGCGTTACAGAATAATAGCCGTTATATAAACCTGGGCGAATGGGTAAATTATAATACCTATGCCGTTTTTGATGGGGATAAGCTGGAGCTAAAATATTTTGAGAAGAGCGAATAAATCGCCTTGCTGCTCTGTAGGAGTAATAAGACGGTAGCGTAGCTCAACCATATTTTTCGCGCCGTTGGTACGATCGGGCAATTGGAATGTTACGTACCTACGGCACGTTATTCCTTTTTTTTATTTATTTCTACCGACCTTTAACCCCGATGGGGGTTTAATAAAATTGCTTTGCTGCTCCGTAGGAGCAACAGGTCGGTAGCATAATATGAATCCTATTTTTCGTGCCGTAGGTACGATTGATAACGTTTCTTCAGGCGGCCAAATCTCTTTACAATCCGCTGAATTTATAATGTGCCGATTATTGCGTATTTTTGCATGTTTTTTGCAGTGCAATAACAACCCTAAACCCGATTGTAATAAAAAGCTTTGTGTGATGGGGTTAGCCCGGGCAAAAAAGCTTGTAATGAAAAGCGGGGCCGCAGCAACCCATAAAATGCTGCAATTGATTTTCAAATAAGAAGATGTTAGAGAAATTAGAATTAATATTTCAACGCTGGAAAACCGTAGAAGGCGAATTAAGCAGCCCTGATGCCATGGCTGATATGAAGCGGTTTGCCCAGATGAACAAAGAATATAAAGACCTTGCCAAAATTGTTGACCAGTATAATATTTACAAGAATATTATGAGCAACATTGAAGGCAACAAAGAAATTTTAGCTACCGAGAAGGACGAAGAGTTCCGCGAGATGGCTAAAGCAGAATTGGATGAGCTATTGGTTAAGCAGGACGAAATGGAAGAAGCTATCCGTTTAATGCTGATACCAAAAGACCCGGAAGATTCTAAAAACGCCATTATTGAGATTCGTGGTGGTACAGGTGGTGATGAGGCTGCACTTTTTGCAGGTGACCTTTACCGTATGTACATGCGTTATTGCGAACGCCGCGGATGGAAAACCGAATTGGTTGACTATACTGAAGGTACTGCAGGCGGTTATAAAGAGATTGTGTTTAACGTAAATGCAGAAGATGCTTACGGCAACTTTAAATACGAAAGCGGCGTGCACCGTGTGCAACGTGTTCCCGATACCGAAACGCAGGGCCGTGTGCATACATCGGCAGCATCGGTAGTGGTATTGCCCGAAGTTGATGAATTTGATATTGATTTGCAGGTGAGCGATATCCGTAAGGATCTGTTCTGTGCTTCTGGTCCGGGTGGCCAGTCGGTAAATACTACCTACTCTGCTGTGCGTTTAACGCACATACCTACAGGTATTGTGGCGCAATGCCAGGATCAAAAATCGCAGTTAAAAAATTATGATAAGGCTTTAGGCGTGTTACGTTCACGTGTTTACGAAATGGAGCTGCAAAAGCACCTGGAAGAAACATCTAAGAAACGTAAAACCATGGTTGCCACCGGCGACAGATCGGCTAAAGTGCGTACCTACAACTATCCGCAAGGCCGTTTAACCGAGCACCGCATAGGCTTAACTATTTATAACCTTGTAGGTGTTATGAATGGCGATCTGCAGGAAATTATGGAAGCCCTGCAATTCGCAGAAAACGCCGAAAGACTAAAAGAAGGCACCGCAGCCTAATATTTTATCATCATATAATTAGTATATTTGGTAATAGCCGTTTAATATAATTGATATGAAAATAACAATTGAAATTGATACCAAAAGTGAGCTTGAAAAGCTTACTGCCTTCTTTAAAACTTTTAAAATAGAGAAGGTTAAACTGGTGTCTGATAAAAATGCGGCTATAACCAAAGGTGATAAATCTATTGACCCATCCTCTCTTTTTGGAATATGGGCGAATGAGCCAAAAAAACTCGACGATATCCGCAAAGCCGCCTGGCAACGTAAATAAGCGCACAGGCAATGGTTTTATGCGATACTAATATTCTGATAAACTTATTTAATGGCAATGCTAACACACTTAAAAGCCTGAATGATATCGGCTTAGATAACATTGCTATATCTGATATAACTGTAATGGAGCTTTACCAGGGCATGGGCAACAAAGCCGAACTATTACAGATGAAAAAGAAACTTAAATTTTACGATACTATTCAAATAGATATACAAACATCTGTATTAGCAACAGAATTGATCGAAAAATTTAGGCTAAGTCATAGCCTCCAAATTCCTGATGCTATTATTGGCGCTACTGCAATAATTCACCAAATACCACTCTTTACATACAACATTAAGGATTTCACTTTCATGCCACATTTACAATTATTGTAAATAAACGCCGCTTTCTTCGCCATTCTTTCATATATGGCAACTACCCTTTCATCTCAATTTCATGTGCCTCAATTAATTTAGCGTTTGTGAAGTTGCATTTGCTCATTGCCTTACGTAATGTTAAATACAACAATGTTTTACTTACGAAACGCTATTACCTATGCTGGCAGTAAAAAAATTAACAGGCTCTTCTACCATTTTTAATCGTGAAACACGTTTAATGGGCAACCGGTTCGAGATTAGTTTAGTCGCGACCGATGCCATATGGGCTCACGCGCGCATTGATAGCGCTATTGCCGAAATTAACCGCGTTGATAAATTATTAAGCACCTTTACTGAAGACAGCACTATAAATGAGATAAACCGCAACGCGGGTATCAAGCCGGTACGTGTTGATGCTGAAATATTCAGGCTTGTTGACAGGGCTGTGCAAATATCATCCCTTACCGATGGTACGTTTGATATTACCTACGCTGCCGCAACTACTATCAGCCTGGATGACAGTGTTAATTCTACTGTTACCCCACTTGTTAAAACATTTAAGAAGAAGCTTAACCTAACAAACTATACTAATATTGTGCTTGATTTTGCTGCTCAAACGGTATTCCTTAAAAACAAAGGGATGCGCATTGGCTTTGGCGCTATAAGCCGTGGTTACGCTGCCGACAGGGCTAAGTATATTTTGCAAATGGAAGGCGTTAGCAGTGGTGTTATTAACGCCGGTGGCGACCTTTTAACCTGGGGCCTGCAACCAGACAACACCCCCTGGACCATTGCCACAGCAGACCCGGCACAAGCCAACCAGCCTTATGCCGATGTAAACATTAGCAACATGGCGGTAGCCACTTCTTACAATACAGAAAAGTATACCAGCATAAATAACAACAAAATAACCGGCGATATTAACTCACAAAATGGCTTCCCGGTTAGTAAAATTAAAAGTGTAAGCATTATTACCCCGGGTGCCGAACTTGCCGATGCCATGGCAACCCCTATTATTGCTATGGGTGTAAACGCCGGTTTATATTTAATAAACAAGCTTAACCAAATGGCATGCATCATAATTGATGATCATGCACGTGTATATACTTCAAAAGATATTAGTGTAATGATGTAAGCTTCGCTTATCTTTACCATAAACCTATTATAAAAAATATTACCCGCGCTAAGTAACAGGGATAAAAGCCCCGGGTATTTAGCGCATTTTTGAATAGAATTAATAACCTGCAAACGTATAGCCTGCATATCTTTATAATTATTAAGCGTTTCTTTCTCCTCAAATGATAAAGTGGTTTTTGTATATTGTACTCTTAATGATATCCGTACCACGCTTGTCATACGCAAAAAACAATACCGGTTTTCATGGTAGCCTTTTTCATGCTTATACTAATGTATCATTTAACACATTTTATGCGTTACAGCAAGATACAATTGTAACAAAAGGCAAACAACGTCAATCTGAAGAAGATAAAAAGAAAATTAAGGTGGTTGCCAAGGCAAAAAAAATGCCGAAGCCCGAGAAAATAGAAGATATTGACCCGGTAACTTTAAAGCCTAAACAAAAACCTAAACGGCAGCGCAGGCCCGAGGGATTGGAACGGCCGCCCGAAATACCAAGGAGAAACGACTAATGAGATACTTTGGCGCCCTGTTATTTATTATCACATGCAATGCAGTAAATGCGGCTACACTTAAGCCCAAATTAATTGCATACAGGGATGATTATGCCGTTGCAGATACTGATAGTGTTGTGCGCAAAAGCTCGGTATCGGCTGGGATAAGCTATGGCAGCGATGCGCTGTTTTTTGGTCGAACCGGCCCAATCAAGTATCCATTCATGTCTACCGATATTATTTTTAATGCTAAACCAGGTTTCTTTATATATGGCTCGGCGGTAAAAGTATTGGGCTACAAACCATTGGTTGATGAAATTGATATTGGCGGCGGATATTACTACAGGTTGTCAAAAAAATTCACCGGTACAATAAGTTACACCCGCTTCTTTTTTAACAAAGAGGCCACAATAATAAAATCCTCGGCATCAAATGATATCAACTGGAAAAACTCCTATGATTGGAAATACCTGAAAACCAGTTTCACTGCCGACTACCTGTTTGGCAAATCGTATGATATTTTTACTACGATCACCAACTCAAAATATATCGAGAGCTCGTTCAATATTTTTAACGATCAGGATTTCCTCTCCATCAACCCATCGGTAAGCCTTATTTTTGGCACACAAAATTTTGTGCAGCGCTACGCTGTTGATCACGATTACAGGTTAGAGGCCGATAATATTTATATAAAGAACGAAAACGGCCGGCGCGCCCGGGCAAACGCGGAGTTTAATATGCTAAACTATAGCTTTAAAATACCGCTGGCATACAACATGCCCCATTATACACTGGAAGCCTCTTACAAATACTCTATCCCGGTTAACGTGGAGGGGATGTTAAAGAACAGGCGCGAATCATTTTTTAATTTCACCTTTTATTATGTCTTTTATTAGATGAATGTATTGATCATAGAGGATGAAAAGGCACTCGCCCACGAACTGGAACTTTTTCTGGTAAAGAATAATTACATCTGCGAGATAAGTTACAACGGTGCATCCGCTTCCGAAAAAATTGCCGTTAACCTTTACGATTTTATACTGTTAGACCTTGGCCTGCCAGATTATGACGGGCTGGACTTGCTTAAAGAAGCGAAAAAGACCAATCCCGAAGCTGCCTGCATTATACTTACTGCCCGTGCCGAAGTTAACGATCGTGTAAAGGGCCTTGACCTTGGCGCAGACGACTATCTGGCAAAACCCTTCTCGCTTTTAGAACTGCAAAGCCGCATGCAGGCCATAACCCGCAGAAAGTTTGGCATCACCCAAACCATTGTTGACCTGGATGGCTTTTTGGTGAATATTACCGAGCGTACCATTATGTATCACGTTAACCCGGTTAATACCATCACCAAAAAAGAATTTGACCTGATTGCCTATATGTTGCTGCATAAAAACCGCACGCTAACCCGTGCCCAGTTAAGCGAACATATTTGGGGAAGCGTTATTAATGACGATTACGACTCCAACTTTATTGATGCCCACATTAAAAACATACGTAAAAAGCTAAGCATATTCGCCCCGGCCGATTGGCTGGAAACCGTACGCGGTTTAGGATACAGGATAAAATCAAACGTTTAAGTACGTGAAACTTAAAACTAAACTTACGCTGTTTAATGCCATTTCAAAACTGGTTATTGTAACCCTGTTTATTTTGCTCCTGCCCAATATTATCGAAAACATTAATAAGAGTTATACCGATAGCCGCCTGGTAAAGCAAAAGGATAAACTACTACAAATTGTAAGGGAAAAGGGGATTCAAACTTATATTGAAGACGGTGAAAGTTACGGTAGTTATCTGCCTCTTAAAGAAGAATATGTCAGCCTGGATGAAGTTGAGCCCGGTTACCATTTAGATACTATTAAAGATGAACAGCGCCTTGTTGAACGCGACACCATTGACTACCGCATACTAAGCCATACTTTTAAAGCAGGCAAAAAAAATTATTTACTGGAGATAGGCAAAAGCACCGAAACCATTGGCGAAACCACCGGCCCGCTGCAAAACATTGCTTTCCAGATATTGCTGGGGATGATACTGCTTACCATTTTGGCCGATCAGCTTTATTCCAATTACATTTTGCGGCCACTAAGCATAATTATCCGCACCAAGTTAATTGGCAACAAATTCCCTCAATTTACAACCTATAAGGAAGTTAAAACCAGCACCATAGATTTTCAGCACCTGGATCTCAGCATTCACAAAATGGTGGAAACCATCGAAACCGCATTTCAAAAAGAACGCGAGTTTATATCCAATGCATCGCACGAATTGATGACCCCCATCTCTATCCTGCAATCGAAAATTGAGAATATGTTTGAGCAGGACGATATTGCCGATGATTTAAAGGTGCGCCTGCTGGAGATGCAGAAAATACTAAACCGCTTAAAAAGCATTACCAAAACCCTGCTGCTGATCTCACAAATAGAAAACGACCAGTTCCTGAAAGAGGATAAGATCTCGGCCCGGGAGTTACTGCAGGATATTTACGATGAAATATCCATCCGCCTGCAGGATAGGAATATTAGCCTGGCGCTTTTAGTGATAGAGGATGTAGAGTTGGTTAATGTAAATAAGTTTCTGTTGTTCAATCTGTTTTTTAACCTTATTAACAACGCCATAAAATACAATCGCCCCGATGGCGAGATAACCGTTACCGGGCAATGGGTAAAAGGTAACTATACTATCAGTGTTGCAGATACCGGCATTGGCATAGCCGCCGAAGAGTTGCCGTATATATTTAACCGGTTCAAAAAACTGAAGCAGTCGTTATCGCAGGATAGCTTTGGCCTTGGCCTGCCTATAGTAAAATCAATTGCTACGTTTCATAAAATGGGGATAAGTGTAGTGTCAGAAAAAGACGTTGGCAGCACATTTACCTTAACTTTCCCTACAAAAGTTACCGGAACTTCGCCCGGCTAACTAAAGGTTGTACTAAATAAAAGTCAGCACTGCATAGCGTATTATTTGTGTATTATTCTAAATACAGGGTTATTTTCTCAACTCTTAAAAATATGTTGTTATAGTAGGGATTTACTTTCCAAATAGTAGTAATATTTTAATAATATATAGCTTTGGTGTTTGGCATTAGCTTTGTAAATAACCTATCAAAATACACTCAATTTAAAAGATGAAAACACTAAAAATAAGAATCGCTACGTACAGTATAGCATTAGCTTCGTTAGGCCTGTTAGCCTCTGGCTGTAATTCACTTACTAAAACACAAAAAGGTGCCGCTATTGGCGCAGGTGCCGGTGGTACCATTGGTGCTTTTATTGGTAAAGCCGCAGGTAATACCGCTTTAGGTGCAATTATAGGTGGTGCCGTTGGTGGTACAGCCGGTGCATTTATTGGCCGTAACATGGATAGGCAAGCCGCCGAAATTAAACAAACAGTACCCGGTGCAACCGTAACACGCGAAGGCGAAGGTATTTTAGTAAAGTTTGATTCAGGTATATTGTTCGATACCAATTCATCAGAATTGAAACCGGCTGCGCGTACTAACCTTGCAAACCTGGCTACATCACTACAAAACAACCCGCAAACAAACATTTTAATTGTGGGCCATACCGATAATACCGGTACAGACGAGTATAACCAAAACCTTTCTGTACGCAGGGCCGAGTCGGTTAAAGCGTATATCTCTGCTAACAATGTGGCTAACTCACGTTTAACCACAAGCGGTAAAGGCGAAAGCGAGCCAATTGGCGATAATGCCACTGTTGATGGCCGCTCAAAAAACCGCCGTGTAGAAATTGTTATTGTTGCTAACGAGGCAATGAAAGCCCAGGCTAAAAAAGCTGCAAATTAATATTAGATCAGTTAGTTAAATAGTTTATTAAGAAGCCCTGTGCCACAAAGCACGGGGTTTTCTTTTTAGATAGCGCTTGCATTTAAACCCCTACCTAAAGGGTAATAGCCCAGAGTAGACATAAAGGCAATTTATTGGTTAAGATTCCCTCCTTGGAGAGCCACCGTGTAGCCACATCTTTTGAGATTTGGCAAGGATAAATGAGCCGTAGGCTCTACCGCTTTGTAGAAAAAATAACGAACATGATTTATGCCTCGTAGAGGCTACCCATTCGTAGAAAAGTAACGGAATTAGTCTTATTCATCCTAAAAATGGCGAATAAATGGGTAGCTCCTATGGAGCAAAAACGTTTTCTTTCATTGGCTACAAAGCGGTAGACCCATGGGTCATAAAAAATATACTCAACGAAAGATGTGGGTACACGGTAGCCTGGGGAGGGGTGCATAGGGATGTGTAGTGGCAGGGAGGGGTTTATTCGCCCTGCTTTACGCCGAAACCCCTCCCTACACCCTCCCGTTGGGAGGGAATCGCGCAAGCCCCATGCTTTATGACTACTCATCAGCTACTACCCTCTAAAAGGAGGGGACTTTAAAAGCACTGCCCCCTTTCCTTTGGAGAGGGCTGGGGTGAGGCTTTAACCCTCTTTCCGCTTGCGGAGAGAGGGTGGTCGGGCGAAGCAAAGACCGGGTGGGTCAACTACAAAGCGGCGCTTTATGCTTCTGCGCTTTTTTGTACCTTTGCCGCATGGCATCCATCAAACCATCCGTACCTAAGGGCACCCGCGATTTCTCTCCGGCCGAAATGGCAAAGCGTAACTTTATTTTTGATACCATAAAGGGCGTATTCAGAAAATACGGTTACCAGCAGATAGAAACCCCATCGATGGAAAACCTAAGCACCTTTACCGGTAAATATGGCGATGAAGGTGATAAACTCATATTTAAAATACTAAATAGTGGAGATTTTTTAGCCAAAGCTGATGAACAGGCACTGGCAACGCGAAACTCAAATCAGGCAACCGCGTCAATCTCCGAAAAAGCCCTTCGCTACGACCTTACCGTACCCTTTGCGCGTTATGTTGTACAACACCAAAACGAGATAACCTTTCCATTCAAACGTTTCCAGGTGCAGCCAGTATGGCGGGCAGACAGGCCGCAGAAAGGCCGCTATCGCGAGTTTTACCAATGTGATGCAGATGTGGTTGGTTCGGCTTCCTTACTGAACGAGGCCGAGTTTATTATGATATATGACGAAGCTTTAAGTCTGCTTGGTTTAAAAGACTTCAGTATCAAAATAAACAATAGAAAAATACTATCGGGAATAGCACAAGTTATAGACAAAAACGATAGCATTATTGACATGACCGTAGCTATCGATAAGCTGGATAAGATAGGTTTCGACGGCGTGGTAAAGGAACTGCTTGAGCGGGGCTTTACCCAGGCAGATATCGATCATATAAAACCCATTATCCTTTTAGAAGGCACTAACGACGATAAACTGGCCAGTTTGCGCCAGGCCTTACAAGGTTCGGAAATTGGCCTGCAAGGTTGCGACGAGATACAAACCGTATTTGATTATGTTGCTGCCTGCAAACCGCTTACGGCCAAACTGGAGCTGGATATTACCCTTGCCCGTGGGTTGAACTATTACACCGGTGCCATTTTCGAAGTAAAAACAAACGAAGTGGCTATGGGCAGCATTGGCGGTGGTGGCCGTTATGATGATCTGACCGGCATGTTCGGCTTAAAAGGTTTAACCGGTGCCGGGATCTCTTTTGGTGCCGACCGTATTTATGATGTGCTGGAAGAACTGAACCTGTTCCCGCAATCGGCCGAGCAAAGTACGCAGGTACTGATATGCTGCTTTGATGAGCAGGGCGAAAAATATGGCTTGCCCCTATTGCAAAACCTGCGCAGCCAAAATATAAATGCCGAGCTGTATCCGGCAGGCGCTAAAATTAAAAAACAAATGGAATATGCTAATAACAAGCAGATCCCTTACACCGTTTTAATTGGCAGCGACGAAATGCAAAGCGGCCTGCTAACCTTCAAAAACATGGAAAGCGGCGAGCAGGAGAAATTATCAGCAGATGATATTTTAGGCAGGCTCAAGAAAGCAAAATAATAGTATCCATGTGCAAAAGGACTTTTATAACACTCTTGCTCGTATCTGTTATCAAAAGTTATGGTTTTGCCCAAATCGAATTACCGACCAAGTCATATCCGTTTAATTTTAAGTATTTAGCTTATGCTGCTCAAGAATTAATAGTTAACGACACAATTGTTCCAACTTATCAGGCTTCAAAATACTATTACATTAATTCCTACACAGGTAAAAAAGTATTCAAGCAAGGTTTTGAAGAAGCCTACCCATTTTACAATGGGTCTGGGTTAGTTAAATTAAATGGGGAATTTGGCATCATTAAAAAGGATGGGGAAATAATTGTTGAACCGATTTTCCCACGTTTTCAATTCAACGGCATTCGCCCAAGTATTGATTTCTACAATTTTAAATTTTTTAATCTTGTTGAAGGGAAGTTATCCGACACTGATTACATAGACGGAGATCCTGTAATACCGGTTTATCCTGTGATTAAAAAAGGGAAGCAATTTTATCTGCGTGATACAACCAGAACCGATGCCTCTCTAAGCTATGACGACTTCGCTACAGTAAAGGATTTTTGGAAGTTTAATGGTTTATACGCTCTTAAAAAGGGACAGGTTTGGTATTATTTCAACAAAGGAAAACTACTTTTTAAGAGTAAATACAAACCACTTTCATTTGCAGATAATGTGTTTATTTACAAAACAAACGGCCTATATAACATCTTAAATAATAAAGGAGTTACTGTATTACCTGTGAACTACAAATGGATAACGCCCAATGGCCGAATAGCGTTAACTGTGAAAGACGATGTTGTGATTTTAAACACATTGAAGAAGGAGTTTCTATACTTTCCTCACAATTAAGCATCAGGTTAAATAAACTTTAAACGTTGTTCCCTTACCTACCTGGCTTTCCACCTCAATTTTACCTCCCAAAGCTTCTACCTGGTTTTTAGTTATAAAAAGGCCCATACCTTTGGCATCGCGGTTACCGTTAAAGGTTTTGTACATCCCAAAAAGTTCGTTGCCGTGCTTATTAAGGTCGATACCAATACCATTATCTGCAACGGTAAAGCCCTCCCTGCCATCGGCATCTTTAAAATGGGTAAGTGTAATTTTAGAGGGTGCTGTTGCCGAACGGTATTTGATAGCATTGCTTATTAAATTTAGAATAATACTTTCTAAATAAGCCGGACTGTAACTAAGCGTGCGATCGGCCGGGATAAGATTATCGATACTGATATCCGACTGTGCAATATCACCATCCAGTAGCTCTATTGCCCGGTTAAAGTAACTGCGTAAATTAAGCTCTGTAGTTTGTATATCAAGGTTTGTTTGTATAGATACCACCTCGTTAAGATTGGTAATGGTGTCATTTAATTGCTCAGAAACATTCGCCAAATGGCCGGATAGTTCCTGCTTTTCCTCGTCGCTTGTAAGCGGGTCTGCCAGTACATCCATTATCATTTTAAAATTGCTGGCATGTGTACGCAGGTTATGCGATACAATATAAGCGAAGTTTAGCAGGCGGCTATTTTGTTTGCTTATCACATCAAGTGTTTCGCGCAGATGTTGTTCCTGTTGTTTTTGCTCGGTAATATCAATGTGTGTACCAATAATGCGGGCAGGTTTATTGTTCTCGTCATATTCAATAACCTTTCCTTTGTCCAGGATCCATTTGTAGGAGCCATCTTTACATAAAACGCGGTGCTGGTTTGTGTAAGAATCGGTTAAGCCGTTTATATAAGCACGAACATCCGCTACATACTTTTCCCTGTCATCCGGGTGCACCCTGCTTGTCCATTGGCCAGGTACGCTACTAAAGTCATGCTCTTCCAAACCTATGGTGCTCAGGCATTGTTTGGAATGAAAAATAGTATTGTTACGCAGGTCAAAATCCCAAATACCACCCCCCGAACCTTCAGAGGCAAAGATCCATCTGCGCTCACTTTCTTTCAGCAGGGCTTCGGCTTGTTTGCGTTCGGTAATATCTTTTATTTGCGATACAAAGTACAGGGGCTCTCCGGCCTTGTCGCGCACAAGCGCCACATTCAATAATATCCAGATATTGCCGCCATCCTTTTTTACGTACCGCTTTTCCATATGGTACGTATCTATCTCTTTATTTAATGTTTTTTGAAGCAGTGCAAGGTCGGCTTCAAGATCATCTGCATGCGTTACTTCCTGGAAGGTTTTTGTCATTAATTCTTCGGCTGTATAGCCCAGCATCTCGCATATGCTTTTATTTACTTTCAGAAATTTACCCGCAGTAGATACCAGCACCATCCCGATAGGGGAATATTCAAAAGCGTTTCTAAAGGTTTCCTCGCTTATTTCAAGTGTTTGTTCGGCATTTTTTTTGGCGGTAATATCAATATGGCAACCTACCATGCGTATAGGCAGGTCGCCCTGCCATTCAATTACACGGCCTGTAGTATTTATCCAAACTATTGAGCCATTTTTATGCGTATATCTTACATCAACATTAAAGGGTTTTTCACCATGGCTGTCGTAATGTTCCTTCAGGCATGCATCCATCCGGGGGACATCTTCAGCAACAATAAGTTTGGCCCAGGTATCGGTAATATTTGGCAATTCGTGGTCCTGATAGCCAAACATGGCTTTAAAAGCAGTACTTAAAAACACCTTGTTCTCCTGCAGATAGCAGTCCCAATAACCCGCAAGGGCTTCCTCAAGGATTATCTTATAAATGTTCTCCATTAATTAAGGATATGGGATAATATTAACGGTTACCAAGTGTACAATAATTGGGCAACATAAAAAGCTAAGCAAATATGGTTAGTAAATCGGCACATATTATTAAGCGTTATACGAAATTTGCCCTGCAAAGTTCCCGCTCAATATAACTTAGCTGGCGTTTACTATGTCAATTATGGCTTAGTATTATCTCAAGGGCATTAATTACAACTTAATTTTTTTATACAAAATTATCAAATAATATCCTCATAGTGATTATATTCGTATCGTCCTAACCCTAATTACAATGCGTAAAGCTATTACCCTTCTTTTGTTGTGCCTGGCTGTATCTGCCGTTAACGCACAAACAACACCAACCACACAACCTTTCGGAAAAATTGACATAGCAGACCTGGAGATGAAAACCTGCGACTTTGAAAAAAGTGCCAATGCCGAAGTGCTTTTTAACAAAAGCAATGTATACTTTGATAACAATTATGATATTGTAACCGAGATACATAAACGCATTAAAATATTTAATGATAATGGTAAAGATCATGCAAACGTTCGTATAGAATATTATGGCGGCGATAGGTCTGAATATATCTCGGGCATACAAGCCCAAACCATTAATCTTACTAATGGCGTTCCAGAGATTGTCAAGGTTGATAAAAAACAGATCTTCACCGAAACTATTGACAGGAGCCGTACCGCCACCGTGTTTTCATTCCCCAATGTTAAGCCCGGTTCGGTAATCGAATATAAGTACTCTATTGTGAGCAACAACATTGGTAACTTTCCAGACTGGTATTTTCAAACCAGCATCCCTACGCGTTATAGCGAGCTAACAACCAACACCCCGGATATTTTATATTACAAGAACCTGGAAAGCGTTCATCAGCCTTATGCTGTTAATAAAACTAACCGCGATGGCTCAATTACAAAAGCCCTGGCCAACGTAGCATCAATACCCGATGAACCCTTTATGAGTTCGCTTGAAGATAATTGCCAGCGCATATTGTTTCAGTTGATGACTGTTAGGCCAATTGGACAAAGGATGATGAGTTTTTCTGACTCCTGGACAAAGGTTGGCGAAACGCTGATGGAGGCCGTTAATTTTGGAGGGCAGCTAAACCATAAAATTAATGGTGAGGAAACGCTTATTGCCAAAGCTAAAGAGTTAAAAACCGATGACGAAAAGATAGCCTATCTTTTTAATGAGGTTAAAAACAATATGAAATGGAGCGAATATTACAGCAAATATTCGGACGATGGCATATCAAAAGCATGGGATAAAAAGGCAGGTAACTCGGGCGAGATAAACATGATCTTATACCATCTGTTAAAAAAAGCAGGTGTAAAAGTTTATCCAATGATTACCAGCACGCGTAAAAATGGCCGTGTAAACCCAGGTTATCCAAACTACTATCAGTTTAACAATACTGTAGCATACGTACCTGTTGATAGCGCAAAGTATTACGTGCTTGATGCCACAAACAAGTACAATATTTACAATCAGGTACCTGCTAATATTTTAAACTCCTTTGGTTTTTATATGGATAAGGACAAAAAGGTATATGATATAACCTTTCTGCAAAATATAAAACCGATTAGGCAGGTGGTTATGTTAAACGGCGTAATTATGGCCGATGGCAAAATGACCGGGACTGCCGAAGTAAGCAATTTTGGCTATAACAGGGTAAATGCGGTTGCTAAGTATAAAAAAGACGGCGAAAAAAAATTCATTGATTATCTTGTTAACGACGATAATAACCTTAAAATATCTTCGGTTAAGTTTGATGGCATGGATATAGACACTTTGCCATTAACGCATAAAGTAGCCTTTGACCTTGACCTTACCGGCTCTGATGGCGATTACATCTATTTTACCCCAAACATGTTAAGCTCGGTTAAAACCAACCCGTTTTTAAGTGAAAACCGTTACACCGATATTGATTTTGGCTACCGTAGCAACTATTCTATTAACTGCACTTTTAAAGTACCTGCCGGATTCAAGGTTGATGTGCTGCCAAAAAGCGTAAGCATGACCATGTCTGATAAAACCATGGCATTTAGGCGTATAGCTATTGAACAGGAAGGCACAATTGTAATTCGTTTTACCATAGACCAGAAAAAGTCTATTTATTTTAAAGAAGATTACCCCGAGATCCACGAATTCTACAAAAAGATGTACGAAATGCTTAACGAGCAAATTGTGCTAAAAAAATCCTGATAATAATGACACACATCAATATAAAAAGCTTGCTGTGCACAATAGTGCTGGCACTTGCTTTTGCGAACGGATCTTACGCGCAAGAAGAGAACATTCCCAAGGCGCTTTATACCGCTGCCGGCATTCCCGATTCTTTAAAAACGGATGCCAACTCTGTTGTGAGGTATAAAATGAAAAACATAACTGTAGACGGGCCTGGCGATATCTCTGTAAAAGAACACTCCATAGTTACTATTTTAAACGAAAAGGGTAACGATGAAGCACAAGAAGTTTTAGGATACAGTAAAAAATATAATTCGATAGGTTCTTTTGAAATGCGCATATATAATGCGGCCGGCGAAATGATAAAGAAATATCGTAAAAGCGATATGTATGATCGTTCGGCGGTTTCCAGTGGTTCAATTATAACCGATGAACGATTGATGGTTATAGGGCATACCATTGCCACCTATCCGTCAACTGTTGAGGTTACCTACGAAACAAATTATAGGAGTTCCATTAATATCGATTCGTGGGATATACAGGATACGGAGCAATCTATACAAGATTCTTATTGCTATTTATCAATTAAAACAGGCTCCGGCTTTAGGTATCTGAATAAAAACACCGCAGTTAAGCCAAAGGCAAGTACCGATAATAAAACCGATACCTATTTATGGCATGTATCAAACCTGAAGGCCATTAAGCTTGAAAGCGGGGCCAAATCATGGCGGGTATTACCACGGATCTATTTTGCAGCCAACAAGTTTGAGTTTTACGGCCTCGACGGCGATTTTAGTACCTGGCAAACTTTTGGCAAATGGATACAGGGCCTAAACGCCGATGTATGCACCCTTACCCCTCAAAGGGCCGAAGAGATCAAAAAAATGACAGCGGGTATAAAAACGGATAAAGAGAAAGTGAAGTTTTTATATGAATATATGCAGCAAAGCATGCGTTATGTAAGCGTGCAATTAGGCATTGGCGGCATGAAACCCTTTACCGCCGACTTTGTAGACCAGAAAAAATACGGCGACTGTAAAGCCTTGTCAAACTATATGTACGCCTTACTAAAGGCTGTAGATATCCCTGCAAATTACGCCGTTATAAACGCCGGCGCCAATGCTGAGCCTGCAGAACCAGGCTTCGCCCGAAATTCATTTAACCACGCCATACTTTGCGTTCCGTTAAAAGGTGATACCACCTGGCTGGAATGTACCAGCAATACAAATGCCTTTGGTAAACTTAGTCCTTTCACCGAGAACAGGCGCGCGTTATTAGTTACCGAAGATGGCGGGAAATTGGTAAACACCCCAAAAAGCGTTGCAGAAGATAACCAGTTTAATAGCGAGGTACAGGTAATATTAAGTGCCGATGGCGGCGCCAAAGCACAGGTGAAAATTTTAAGCACTGGTGAATATCGCGATGATTATATAGGCCTGGCAACCTTAAAAGCTGACGAGCAAAAGGAATACCTAATTCGCATGCTTAACATGAAGCAACCATCCATGTTAGATTACAAACCCTTAATTGATAAAGATGGCATTAAGGAAGTTAGCCTTGATATTGAATATGATAAGTTTTGCGACGTAATGGCCGGTAACAAACAGTTCTATCGCCCCCGGGTGTTCGATCTGTGGGGAACTACGCTGCCTGCACTTGATAAAAGGACTACTGATTACTACTTTAATCAGCCGATGATGAAGAATTGTGTAACCACCATTATACTGCCCGCGGGTTTTGAGGTGGAAACTTTACCGGCAAACCAAAGCCTGAAATTTACTTATGGCAACTATGACATTAAGTATGTTTATGATGCCGCTAAAAACCAGGTGACAAGTACAACAAAATTTAATTTAACCAATCATGTTATACCCGCTGCAAAATACAACGAGATGCAGCAATACATGGATAATATAGCTAAAGCCCAAAATAAAAAGCTGATAATACGCCGCAAGGCGTAAATTTGCCTTAATGATATTCAGGCTTGATGAACGGTTGCTATTCCCTGCCCCCGAACTGGCAGAAGAGGATGGCCTTTTAGCGATAGGCGGCGACCTATCTACCGACCGTTTGCTTCTGGCCTATCAAAATGGGATTTTTCCATGGTACAGCGATGATGAACCCATTCTGTGGTATTCGCCGCACGAAAGGTTTGTGCTGTATCCGCAGGAACTAAAAATTTCAAAATCCATGAAGCGGGTACTCAGATCTGAGCCTTTCAGGGTTACTACAAATACTTGTTTTAACGATGTGGTAGCCGCATGCTCATCCATACAACGCGAAGGGCAGGATGGCACATGGATCACTGATGATATGAAAGCAGCCTATGCAAAGTTGCATAGCGAAGGCCATGCGCATTCTGTTGAGGTTTGGCAGGATGACAGGCTTGTGGGCGGTTTATATGGCGTACACACCGGCGATGTATTTTGTGGCGAAAGCATGTTTAGCAGGGTAAGCAACGCCTCTAAAACCGCGCTGATCTGGCTTTGTAATACCGGCAGATACAAACTAATAGACTGCCAGGTTTACACCGAACATTTAGAAAGTATGGGCGCCCGGATGATAAGCCGTGAAGAATATATCGGCGTTCTGCATAAAACCACTGCCTAAACATTAGTTTTGTAACAGATGGAGCAGGCAAATCACAAAGAGCGTATAATTTTAGGTATCGACCCCGGCACAGCAGTTATGGGCTATGGACTGTTATTAGAGAAAGGCCCAAAAATTGAACTGATTAGCCTGGGCGTGGTTAAAATGGATAAGATTGACGACCACATGCTAAAGCTGCAACGCATCTTCGAAAAAACCGTTGCCCTTATTGATAACTATAAACCCGATTGCCTGGCTATTGAGGCCCCCTTCTACGGCAAAAACATACAAGTAATGTTAAAGCTGGGCCGTGCGCAGGGTGTGTGTATGGCCGCTGCCCTATCGCGCAATGTAATAATAACCGAATATTCACCACGTAAAATAAAGCAGTCTATCACCGGTAATGGTAATGCTACTAAAGAGCAGGTAGCAGCCATGCTGCAATCCATACTAAAGTTTAGCGAAACCCCCGATTTTTTAGATGCTACCGATGGTTTAGCGGTAGCGGTATGCCATTCGTTTCAAAAGATCCAGGTATCGCGCGGCGGCAAGGTCACCAGTAAAAAAAGCCACTCGGGCTGGGAGGCTTTTGTAAAAGATAATGCCGCCCGGGTAAGCGTCATCCCAAAAAAATAATGCCGCTATAGCAGCATCTTACGTATATCTTCCCAGGAGTTTACGCGTACATCCCATTCCACATCGCGGTTATGCGGTGCTGTAAATAAAATCCCCTGCCCAACAAAACGTTTAAAATGCTTCACATTATCATCTATCAGGTAATCGGCATTAATGATGCTTTTATCCCCGCAAAAAACGATGTTGGTCCACGAGATGTAGGGGAAGTGTTTGCCCATCCATTCCAGTTTTGGCAAAAAAGAGTTGGGGAACTCCATAGCCGCGGTGGTAATAAATATCTCATATTTTTCATACAGATCTTTGATCACTTCCTGGCAGCCCGGGATAATTTCCAGGTCTTTAAAAAAGTCGTCATGATACACATATTCCTTTATCAGGTACTTGTGGTCATCTGGCAATAGTTCCGAAAACCTTTTGGAGTTGAGTTGTTCGTGAGAAAATTCGATGCCATGATCGCGTGTATACCATTCCGCAAAACGGTAGTTGGCATCCGCGATAACTTCATCCATATCAATAGCTATTCTTTTCATATAGTGTCATTAATACACAAATATAATCGCTTTAAATCAGCTACTTGTTTATAATTATTCTAAATAAGTTGTATAAGACAATTACATGACTTACTTTTGGCCATTATTTATAATTAGTCTTAATAAGATGAAGAGATTACAACCCTATACCTTTTATCTATTTACAGCCATTTTGGTGCTGTTTACATTTATAAACCCTACTCATTTATATGCCCAAAAGGCAAAAGGCACGGTAACCGGTAAAGTTGTTACCGCTAAAAACGAACCTGCCGATAACGTTTCTATAGGTTTGGAAGGAACAGGCTACGGCACCATCACAAAATCTAACGGCGAGTTTTCTTTCAGGGCCCCTGCCGGATCATACAAATTGGTTATTTCATACGTAGGTGTTGATCATGTTGAAGTACCCGTTGTAGTAAAGGCCGGCGAAACGGTTACCGTCCCGGCAATAACCGTTAATGCAAGCCTATCGCAGTTAACCGAAGTAAATGTTATTGCTAACAGGGCAAACCGCTTTACAAGTAAAGTAAGTACAGATGTAGGTAAGATACCTTTGGACAATCTGGAGAACGCGCAAAGCTATACCACTATTACTAACGAGCTTATTAAAGAGCAACAAATATTTACGGTTGATGAAGCCCTTAGAAACTCTCCGGGTATACAAAAGCTATGGGATGCCACAGGCCGTGCAGGCGATGGTGGCGGCTATTTTACTTTACGTGGCTTTGTTACCCAGGCGCTTGTGCGCAACGGTGTTGCCGGTTTAGTTACCAACTCTATCGATGCGGTTAACGTAGAAAAGATCGAAGTTATAAAAGGCCCTTCTGCAACATTGTTTGGTAGTACTTTAACCTCATTTGGTGGTTTAATAAACAGGGTTACCAAAAAGCCATACGAAACCTTTGGCCTTGAAATAGGCGAAACCGTAGGTAGTTATAACCTTAACCGTACCACTGTTGATTTGAACACCCCGCTTGGTTCAAAAGTTGCGTTCCGTTTAAATGCGGCTTACAATTACGAGGGCAGCTTTCAAAATAATGGCATGAGCCGCACTTATGCCGTTGCACCAAGCTTATCTATAAAAGCAAACGACAGGTTATCCTTCTTGTTCGACGCCGAGATGTTTTATGGTCGCGGCTCGGCTAAACCATTCTTCTTCTTTTACTCAACGCCGAAAGACTTAGGCGTTACCAATGCCAATCAGTTAAAAATAGATTACAATCAGGCCTATTCAAATGATGATGTAACTTCTTATTCGCGAAGCTTAAACTATTTTGCACAGGCCAAATATAAAATATCTGATAAGTTTACTTCCCAAACCGTATTTTCATCATCAAACAGTTTTTCTAACGGCCCAAGCCCTTATTATTACTTAATAACTGATGAAATAGCTATGGGTGCCCCATATAATGCACCAGATTTGCCGGGACAAGGAAACTACATATTACGTAACGATCAATCTACCGCTAACAGTAAACTTGGCGCTATTGAAATTCAGGAAAACATAAACGGCGATTTTAATATTGGATCGGTTCGTAACCGCTTTGTTTTTGGTTTAGATTTTCAACGCCAAAACTCGCACCAGATCTACCTTGATCACCAATATGGCTACGCCCCTATCAATGATCCAAACTTTGATTATGGCAATTTCAACAAGCAACTGGTTGATGCAATGGATCCGGGTACACCTTTCCCATACATCTATAAAACCAACACTTACAGCACCTATCTTTCTGATGTTGTTAATTTAACCGATAGATTAATAGCTTCTGTAGGTTTACGTGTAGATCGTTTTGAAAACAAAGGCACCTACAACGTTGACGGTACACAATCGGGCAAACCATACAGCCAGACAGCCTTTTCGCCAAAGTTTGGTTTGATCTATCAGCCAATAAAAGAAGCCCTTTCGTTATTCGCTAACTTCCAAAATGGCTTCCAGAACACCCAGGTTTTTATAGGCGAAAACAACCAGCCTGTTACACCTAAAATACAAAATGCAACCCAGATAGAGGGCGGCGTTAAAGCGGAGCTGTTTAACGGTAAATTAAATGGTACGTTAAGCTATTATCGTATTAACCTAACCAATGTAATCCGCAATGTACCGGGTTCAAATGTTTTCAAGGTTCAGGATGGAACGCAACAAAGCAAGGGTTTCGAAGCCGAAATTATTGCCACCCCAGTTTCTGCTGTTAATATTATAGCCGGTTTCTCTTACAACGATTCTAAATATACCAAGGCAGGTGCCAACGTACAAGGCTTACGCCCAAACACGGCCGGTTCGCCTTATTTAGCTAATGTTTATATAAGCTATCGTTTACCACAAAGCCTGATTAAAGGCTTGGGCGTTGGTGTTGGTGGTAACTATGCCAGCAACAACAAAATAATAAACAGCGTAAGCGAGGGCACTTTTGAACTGCCATCATATACCTTATTAAATGCATCGGTGTATTTAGACAGGCCTAAATACCGCTTAGGGTTGAGCGGCAATAACCTAACCGACAAACATTATTATACCGGTTACACAACTATTAACCCGCAAAGGTTACGTCAGTTTGTTTTGAGCGCGTCTTATAAATTATAAGTATGACACCATTTAAAAAAGTACTGCTTTTTTGCCACCGCTGGCTCGGATTCATCTCCGGGCTTGTGGTGTTTATAGTAAGTATAACCGGCTGCATTTTTTGCTTTCAGGACGAGATACAGGACGCTATACATGACCATCGCCATGTAACGGTACAAAGTGCCCCCTACAAGCAACCATCAGAATTAATATCAGCAGTAAAAACGGCGTATCCAAATGCATCGCCCGATTTTATTTACTATTTTGGTAAAGGTCGCCCTGCCGCAGTATACGCCAACCAGGGTAAGGATGGCTTCGAGTTTATATATTTAAACCCTTACACCGCCCAGATCACCTACCACGAAAAGCTGGAAACAAACTTTTTTATAGTAGTAGAATACATTCACCTGTACCTGTTACTGCCGCCTGCCATTGGTAAGTGGGTAGTAGGCGTAGCGGTTATCATTTTTATGGCGATCATGGTTACCGGGCTTATTCTTTGGTGGCCCAAACGCAAAAGCGACCGCAAACGCAGCTTCACCATTAAATGGGGTGGCCGCTGGCGAAGGGTTAACTATGACCTGCATAATGTTCTTGGTTTTTACGCAACGTCAATTGCCATCATATTAGCTATAAGCGGACTGGCAATAGCGTTTAAGCCGGTAAGCAAAGCCATTTATGATGCCGCTAATATTGGCAGAGATATTACTTATGATGAGGAAGTAACGGAACCTAAATCAGATTCGTTGAAAAGGGCCGGACTTGCAAAACAGCCGGTTGTTGATATTGCATTCGCGCACGCCAGGCAGCAAGCCCCGGAAGCACAAATGTTTTTGATCCACAATGATCCTGCTTTATCCGGCGCAATTGGTGTGGGGGCTTACGCCAAATCGATGCATTATTCGCATGCTACTGGTTTCGAGTTTGACAAATACAACGGCAAGCTGCTAAAATCATACATATACGATAAAAAGAGCCCTGGCCTTAAACTGATCGAGATGAACTATGATATCCACGTAGGGCAGATAGGTGGATTAACCACCAAGATCATCGCGTTTTTAGCCAGTTTAATTTGCGCTAGTTTGCCAATTACCGGCTTTATCATCTGGTTGGGGAAACGTAAAAAGGCAAAGTCGAAGGCGACAAAAGTACGTGGCGCTGTGCATCACAAAACGCACAGGCGGGTAGTACAGGCTTCTTGATTTTTTAACCACAAGAGAACACAAAGAAAAACCACAAAGGCCACAGAGATTATTCTTTGTGCCCTTGGCTTCTTCCCAATTGTCATTTCGAACGAGGTACGAGGAGAAATCTTTTACAACAAACAGGTAGACTGCATGCTATCGGATGCACTGTGTAAAAGATTTATCTTCGCCCCACTACTAGTCCCCCCGCTGCTCATCGAAATGACAGGAGGAGGTGTTTTTATTGCAAACTGCCAACTATTAACTGCAAACTACTTATACTCTATCTCCACATCATCTGTCAGCGCGTGGCCGGTACAGGTCAGGATCCAGCCTTTGGCGATATCCTCATCAGTTAACACTTCGTTTTTCGCCATCTCTACTTTGCCGGTTTTGCAGAATGCCACACATGCCGAGCAGATACCACTACGACAACTATAAGGCAGCTGGATATTATTTTGCAAAGCGGCCTGTAGTATAGACTGGTTCTCGCCTTCCACTACATCATGCAGTTCGTTGTTAAAATTTATGCGGATGTTTTTGGGCGGATAATTAGTTTGGCTGCCGGTTACGGGTATTGTTTCCAGCACAAAGTTTTCTTTATGAATTTGTTGCTGCTCTATCCCCATATACAAAAGCGTAAGCCTGATCATCCGCATATATACAAACGGACCACACAGGTAAAATTCAGCCTTTTCTTTCTCAAATGCCAGTTGCTCGTTCACCAATTGCTCTACCTTTATATTGGTAAGCCGGTTGGCGTCGCTGCTTAGTAAATACGTAATATTTAACCTGGCGGGATAACGTTCCAGCAGGTTGTTTAACTCGTTATTGAATAATATCGATTCGCGGTTTTGGCTGCTGTAGATGAGGTGCAGCTTACTTTTCCCGGGCCTGTTTAAAATATATTTGATCTGCGAGAATACCGGCGTAATACCACTGCCCGCCGCAAAAAACAGGATATCTTTCTCTGATCGATAATTGCTAACCGTAAAAACGCCCGCAGGTTGGGCAACGGTTAACACATCGCCAACATTAACTTTTGTGAGCAGGAAACGCGAGATCTCGCCATTGGTGATCCGCTTAACGGTAATAGCCATTCGGTCATCATCCGGCGATGAGCTTAAAGAATACGACCGGCGAATTTCCTGGTTACGATGGTTAAATATAAGGGTAAGAAACTGGCCGGCCTTGTATGGCACATTATGCCCATCTACTTCAACCAAATAAAAAGTAGCCGTATCTGGTAATTCCCATTTTATTTCATCAACCCGTAATTGCAGCATCTAAATCAGATCTTGATCACCAATTTCCCAAACTGTTTGGCCGCACCCATTTTATCAAAAGCCTTCTTCGCCTCGGCCAGCGGGAATACTTCATCAACTACAGGCACTATTTTATGTTCGTTCACAAAGGCAAGCATGGCTTTAAAATCTTCCTGCGTGCCCATGGTAGTACCCAGTATTTGCAGCTGTTTCCAAAAGATTGGCCGGGCATTAAGCTCCGGTATATTGCCTGCCGTGCCACCAAAAAATACGATGCGCCCGCCGGGGTTGCATAGGTCGGGGATCTTGGCAAAATCGGGCCCAAGGGCGCTGTCTACCACAATATCAAACCCACCACCGCTAAAGTGTTTAAGCTCTTGTGCCCAGTCCTGCGCTTTATAATTCACTCCTGCGCATGCCCCATGTAGCTTAGCCTGCTCAATTTTTTCACCCGTGCCCGATGTTACGAACACTTGTGCACCTGCCGCCACAGCAAATTGCAGCAAAAAAGAACCCGTGCCGGCGCCAACGCCAACTACCAATACCTTATCTCCTTTTTTGATATGCGCTTTAGTGAACAACGCACGATAAGAAGTTAACCCCGCTAAAGGTAATGCAGATGCCTGTTCAAATGTTAAATGGGCCGGCTTTGGATAAAGATATTTGGCTTTTACCAAAACGTATTCGGCCATGGTGCCATCTTCGGGCAGGCCCAGTATTTTAAATTCTTTCGATTGAAATTCGGGGTGCTCGCCCCAGTTATGAGATGGGTTGATGATCACCTCTTTGCCCAGCCAGTCGCCCGCGCCTTCGCCTGCTTCGGCAACAATACCTGCACCGTCGGCACCTAAAATGGTGGGATATTTTATCCCGGCGTATTTGCCAACCGTTATCCAATAATCGCGGCGGTTTAGGGCTGCAGCTTTTATTTGCACCAATACTTCGCCCGGGCCGGGTGTGGGTTTGGCAACTTCTTTTATAACCAAAGGGTTTTCTGCGGATTCAAGGACGATGGCTTTCATAAAGTAGTTAATTTTGATTGATATTTATTTGCTGACGCTCCTAACTCTTTCAATAACGCTGCCATTTTTAACTGATGACCCATTAAAGCAGCATCCAGGGCAGTCCAATCGTAAATATCTAATGCGTCCATATTACATTTTTTATCGGCGAGGTATTTAACAACGTCATACCGCAAAAAGGTTACGGCATGGAAATATGGGGTCCTCTTTCTATCATCAGCAAGGTTAATATCTGCACCATTTTCTATAAGCAGTTTTACAACCTCTATGCGGCCCCTCCTGCTTGCATAAAGCAAGGCTGTTGCCTGGTACTGATCCTGCACATTAGGGTTTATTCCTTTATTTAAATAAAGTCCAACCTTTTCAACATCTCCCATTCCGGCTGCCCTGATAAATGTCTTCTGATCTTTTTCCATTTCAGCTAAAATAAAAAAAGCGGCGGATTATTTATCCTGCCGCTTTGTATTTTAAAGCCCTCTCCTTTAGGGAGGGTTGGGTGAGGCTATTAAGCGATAGCTTTGCTATATAATTCTGAAACGTGGTTCCAGTTAATAACATTCCAGATAGCAGCCAAATAATCAGGGCGACGGTTCTGATATTTTAAGTAGTAAGCATGTTCCCATACATCAATACCTAAAACCGGGGTGCCTTTTACTTCAGCAATATCCATTAAAGGGTTATCCTGGTTTGGGGTTGACGTAACAGCCAGTTTTTTATCGGCAGTAACAATTAACCAGGCCCAGCCAGATCCAAAACGGGTAGCACCTGCTTCAGATACTTTAGTTTTAAAATCAGCAAATGAACCGAAAGTGCTTTTTATAGCATCGGCCAATGCACCTGTAGGTTCGCCGCCACCGTTAGGTGAAAGCAACGTCCAAAACATAGTATGGTTATAGTGGCCACCACCGTTGTTACGTACAGCAGGCGGAAATTTAGAGATATTTTTGATGATGTCTTCAATTTTACCATCAGCCTCTGGTTTACCTTCTAAAGCTTTGTTTAAGTTGGTAACATAAGCCTGGTGGTGCTTGCCATGGTGAATTTCCATAGTAGCTTTATCAATGTGCGGTTCCAGAGCATCAGTAGCGTAAGGTAACGCCGGTAGTGTAAATGCCATAATATTTAAAATTTAAGGTTAAACGAATTCGTGATGTAGCAAATATAAGGGTTGAACTATGTTTTTGTTCTATATAAATGTCAAGTTTTTGTTAAGGAGACCATAGTCCATGGTAGCAGCTATTGACCATCGTCTATGGGCTATCGCCCGTTTACTTCCTTTTCGACTTAAAAAATCCTTTCACCAACTGCGAGCATTCGTTCTCGTGGATGCCGCCGGTTATTAATGTTTTGGGGTGGGTTACGCTTTGGTTCAATCTGCCGAAGCCCCGCTGGGTATCATAAGCGCCGAAAACTATCCGCCCTATCTGGAACCAGTAGCTTGCGCCCGCGCACATTACACAAGGCTCGAGCGTAACATATAAGGTGCATTCGGGCAGGTATTTGCCACCCATATAATTGGCGGCAGCGGTAAGCGCCTGCATTTCGGCATGTGCCGATACATCGTTCAGTCGTTCGGTAAGGTTATGGCCACGGCCAATGATCTGCCCTTTGCAAACCACAACAGCACCAATAGGTATCTCATCCTCTTTTAAAGCAAGGCGCGCTTCCTTTAGGGCCTCGTTCATAAAAAACTCATCCGGGGATACGGCAGGCTGCTCGTCGTCAAAAGTAAAGTATCGCATTATAGTGTATCGCTAAATTGCTGTTTTAAATGTTCTTCTGTCGCCCTGAAAAGTACAGCCGCAGAACCGAATGCGCAAAGCAGCATCAGCACTACTTTAATACCTGTGCGCCATTCCGGGCTGATAGGTAGCAGCATCATACCCGCTGTCAGGATAATTCCCGTTATTACCAAAACTATCCCGCATTTAATCATCAGTTTGGTGGAGTAGCGGTTGCCCTCGTCCCAGTTTTGCTGGTTTTTCATAGATTGTGTGGTACGGTAGCCATAAAGGCTGTTGATTTCTTTAGGCGGATAGTACTTTTGTATTAACCCGGCAATGATAAATATCAAACCTATCAGGTGAGGGCCGGCTATCCAGTTTGCAAAAATCATATCAGTTTACTACCGTTGGGTACAGGTTTATCAATAGCGGTTAGTATGATATCGCCGTTCTCATCGGCAAGCCCGGTCACCAAAAACTCCGACATAAAATTGGCTATCTGTTTCTTTGGGAAGTTCACCACGCCCAATATTTGCCTGCCGGGAAGTTCTTCTTTAGTATAATGTTTAGTGATCTGTGCGCTGCTTTGTTTCACACCCAGCGGGCCAAAATCTACGGTAAGCTTATAAGCCGATTTACGCGCCTCGGGGAAATCTGACACTTCCACTATGGTACCGGCACGCAGTTCTACCTTTTCAAAATCGTTCCAGGTTATGGTTTCCATAAGGGCAAAGGTATATTGTTAGTTTTACAACTAACCCATCATACCGAATTTATTTCGGCATTTCTCCTACAAGGTAGTGAATAGGTAATGCGGTGACTTGTCCGGGAGATCCTGAAACAAGTTGACAGGCCTGCCTCATGTCAATTTAAAAGGCGAAGGAGATCTGACGCATTTAAACTAAAAAATGCGTTCCGTATCTCACCCCGGAACGCACCTCATTCGTATTTCAACTAAATCTCAGATCGCACGTTGATGGACCTGAAAGGCTTTTTAACAGACTGCCCGGATCATTCGCTTCTCAGGCTTTTGACAGGATTTGTAAGCGCCGCTTTTATCGCCTGGAAACTAATGGTGATTAGGGTAATGACTATAGCCGCTAAACCCGAAGCGATGAACACCCCTACACCGATGTTAACGCGATAGGTGTACTGCTGGAGCCAATTATGCAGATAATAGAACGCCACCGGCGAGGCAATAACGCAGCTGATGACCACCAGCACGATAAAATCGCGCGATAGCATCAGCCAAACCTGCGCTACTGATGCACCCAGCACTTTGCGGATGCCTATCTCTTTTGTACGCTGCTCGGCAACGTAAGCGGCCAACCCAAACAGACCAAGGCAGGATATAAATATGGCCAACCCGGCAAACACGCCCGCCAGCTTGCCCACTAACATCTCCAGGTTAAACTTGCGCGCATATTCGTCATCCACAAACTTGTACTCATAGGGAAAAGCCGGGTTATATTTGCCAAAAATCTTGCCGATCTTGTCGATAGCGGCAGGTATACTTACGTTTTTGGCCAGCCGGTATGTCATCACAAACCCGAAGGGGTTATGCCCGAAAACGGCGGGCGCCACCGGGCTGTAAGGCGACTCCATCAGCGCATCCTTCACCACGCCAATGATCCTTACCGGTTTTTTATTGAAATTAATAGTTATCTGCTGATTAACCGGATCTTTTAAACCGATACGCCTCACCATCGCTTCATTTACGATCACATTCAGTGTATCGCTTTTCCAGTCGCCCGTAAAATTGTGCCCACCGGAAAAGGCCATCCCTAATGTCTTAAAATAGCTGTCAGATACCCATATCGCGCCGATATTCACCTTTTCCTCGCCTGCATCTTTACCGGGCCAGTCTTCCAGCATAAAATGGCTGGACACCTGTGTGGCGGGTGAGGTGGCGGAGGCTACGCTCTCCACAAGCCCCGAAGCCAGCAGGTCGTTTTTCAACGTTTCGTATTTCTGGGAAAGGCCGCTGTTCATGTCGGTCATCATCAGCCTCTCGGCACTGTAACCTGTTGGCCGGTTCTTCACATATTGTATCTGCTGGTAAACGATCACCGTGCTAATGATCAACGCTATGGAACAGGTAAACTGCACCACCACCAGCACCTTCCTCGGCAGGGATGCCCAGCGGCCCATCTGGACGCTGCCCTTCAGCACTTTAACCGGGTTAAACGCGGACAGGTAAAACGCCGGCCGGCTCCCCGCTATCAAACCGGTAAGCAGTACAAACACGATCATAATACACCAGAAACCAATGTGGCCAAAAGGAATATAGACGGCAGAGCCCGTTAGCGAATTAAATGCCGGCAAAGCCAGCTGAACCAGCAGCAAACCCAGCAGGAACGATATAAATGTGATGAGGACAGACTCCAGCAAAAACTGGTAAACCAGATCGATACGCGCCGAGCCGATGGCTTTGCGCACGCCAACTTCCCTCGCCCGCTTTTCAGATCTGGCAGTAGAAAGGTTCATGAAATTGATACAGGCTATGGCCAAAACCAGCATACCGATAATACTGAATAAACGCACATATTCTATAAAGCCGCCAACAGCTTTACCATTTTTAAAATCGTTATATAAATGCCAGTCCTTTAAAGGATGCATGATCACTTCGGGCTTCGCGGGCCGCATCTCCGGGCTTCTTTTATTCACGATATCCCTTATCTTAGGGGCTATCTGCTGGTAAGTTACGCCCGGCTCCAGTGCCACGTAGGCAGAGAATGAATTGTAAGTCCACTTCGTGCGTCCTTCTTTGATCCAGTCCTGGGTAGCTTCTGAGTAAGCAAAAGGTATCAGGTAATGGAATTGCAGCGTAGCATTTGCAGGGATATCGCGGATAATACCGGTCACCGTCATGTTCTGCAAGTTATCAAGCCGCACACTTTTCCCCATCGGGTCGGCATCTCCAAACAATGTTCTTGCTGTCGATTCGGTTAAAACTATCGAATAAAGATCCTTTAACGCGGCATTGGCGTTGCCTTTTATAAACGGATATTGAAATATCTTGAAAAAATCTGCCCCTACAGCACCTCCCTCCATGTACAGCTTTTTATCGCCCACCAAAAGGCCATGGTTCACGCGGCCTATATTGTCAGCTTCAGCAACATATTTTATGCCGGGGATCTCTTTCTTTAAAACATCAGTTAGCGGCAGCGCTATGGAAGTTTGGGTATGCGTGCCGTCATGCTCCGAGGTCAGGTTCATCTCCACCTGGTATAATTGCTGATAGTTTGGCAGAAAGCGATCATAAGAATATTGGTTAACCACCCATAAACCTATCAGGAGTGCCACGGCCATGCCGGCTGCCAGGCCCAGGACGTTTAGTATGCTGTAAACTTTGTTGTGCAGCGTACTGCGCCAGGCGATCTTTAAATAACTTCTAAACATAAAGTTGCGGTTTAATTTCTCAACTGTCCACTTCGGGGTGGATTTATGATACGAAATTACCGTCGCCAGCCGGGCATCGCTGCCCAGATTATAAGATGGGCAATCTTTTTTCAGATCATTTTTATATTCCACCGGGCTTTTCCCGGTCATATTCTTGAAAATGCGGGTAAACGCGCTTTGCGAATTAAAACCCGAATCTAATGCGATGCCCAGCAGTGTTATGTGGTCGTTAGCCGGGTCCTGCATTTTCCGGGCTACCTCAGCAACGCGGTATTCATTAATGAAATCGTTAAAGCTTTTTTTGAGCACCACATTAATCATCCGGGACAATTCATGAGTGGTCAGTTCAAGCTTTTCGGCTAACGAGCTTAAACTTAGTTCAGGGTCCCGATAATACTGGTTGGTTTTCACCACGGTTTTCAGCCAGGTGCCCTTTTGCTTAAGCTCTGCCGGTGTCGATGGTTTTAAAAACACAGGTGTATTTGCCGGCATGCCCGCTTCCGGCCTTAAATAAGCAGTGGCAGCTATCCATATCAACATCACTGTTAAGCAGAGATAAAACGGATAATAAGCCTGCGTGCCTAATTGCTGATGATAATAAAAATAACCTGCAGCGGTAAAAGGTATCCACAACAGCCATAGCAGGCCAAAACCCTTCAATAATGTATGCAGCCAGCGCAGTTCGTACCTGTGCCGGTCGCCCTCGTTAAATTTCATGCGCCGGTAAAAGCGTTCTATCAGCCTGTGCGCACAATACAGGTAGGTAATAACCGAAATAAACGTCAGCAACTGCCATACCGGGTTCAGCAGCAACACTTGCTCCAGCAATACCGGGATGAAATGCAGCAAGTCCTTACGGCTAAATTTATATTGGGGCCGCGTTAATTTTAATACATAAATATAGATGAGGGGGCCCAGTGCCAATGAAAATTGCAGCGGCAGCCGGATATCAATAACCGAAATACGGACCATCCACAAAGCCATCACAGCCAGCGCCAGGGCAAGAAACCGGTTCGCAGCTTTATTAGTCCTTTTTGTGAACGCTAACAACAGGGCAAAATTGAGCCCGGTAAATACCGTTCCCAGGATGACCAGGTCATATAGATTGATATGGGATGTATAGTTGTTCAACGTATATCAACTTGCGCAATTGCTGTTCCATGTTTATAAGATATTGACATACATGCAATTGCAAGATAAAAACCCTGATAATTGTAACGAAAGCGAACATGAGCTGTTCGGTTTTAGCAATGGCGAAAGATCGAACAATGTAAAATTTTCTGTCGGGTCAACGCTCGTTTATCACCCATTTTCACCCGAAGTTGTTTTGCCAACGTGGAGAAAAAGGGAATTGGTAAATCAATGAATCCGGTTCAAATACCCATACCGTCATTGCGAGGTACGAAGCAATCTCTTTGAGCAAATCCTTCATGCAAGGTGTATAACTGTCCTAAAGAGATTGCTTCGTACCTCGCAATGACGCGCGGAAAAGGTCGCTGCTTGTATCTTGTCAAAGACGCGAAGTATCGCGTCTCTACGGGAGATAATGTAGAGACGCGATACTTCGCGTCTCCCGCCACGCCACCCCTGCGTTAAGGATTGAAGCGGATACCGGCCCCGCGCCTAATGCCTGTGTGCGTATGAGCGGAAAGCCCGGGCCGTAGGCAACGCCCAAAAGCCTCACCCCGGCCCTCTCCAATGGAAATGACTTTAAAATCTGCCTTCCTCCCCTTTATTGGTTAAGATTCCCTCCTTGGGGAGGGGTGCGTTGGGCTATGTGGTGGCAGGGAGGGGTTTATTAGTCCTGCTTTACGCGAAATCCCTCCCTACACCCTCCCGATGGGAGGGAATCGCACAAGCCCCATGCTTATGTATACTCATGGGGCTATTACCCTTCGGAGAGGGCCGGGGTGAGGCCTATTTAAATTTCTTAATTGTTTCGGTTAAATGGGCTAAGTGATGGTTACCATGCCATGCATACAGGGCCAGGTTCTTTTTTAGCGGGGTTACACTGCCCGATTCCGGGTGCACAAAGGTGCGGTTCCATTGGTCTTCGCTGAAGCTTTCGAACAAGGCGATCATATGCTGATGGATGCCCTCCAGCATTTTCAGCGACGGCTCAACAGGCAGGCGGTAATCCGGTTGTATGGCCCAGGCAGCTTCGTCGTATGGTTTTATGGTTGGGTTATCTTCGGTAAGCGCCAGTTTAAAACGGGTGAGCGAGTTCATGTGGCTATCGGCAACGTGGTGCACAACCTGGCGCAATGTCCAGCCGCCGGTACGGTATTGCGTATCCAGCTGCTGATAGGTTAAACCAATAATAGCTTCGCGAATGCGGCCCGGCAGGGTGGCAATATCGTGGATCCAACGGCGCATATCATCATCTGTGTAAGATACCGGCGGTGTAAATTTTCCTATCGGGAAGCGCATTTGTTCGTCTGTCATGGTGTTTTTGGTGGATATGATATAAATTTTATTGTTGGATAAGGAATTGGGCTAAATTAGCGTTTTACTGTTGTTTTGCTTAAAGATGCTTAAAAAATTCCTCCTGATATGCCTGTTGCTTAAATGTTCGGCAGGCTTTGCCGAAACCATCCGCACCGATGTATTGGTTGTTGGCGGTGGCGCCAGCGGTGTTGCCGCGGCCATACAAAGCGCCCGCAGTAAAGTAAAAACTATGCTGATTGAACAGGGGGCCTGGCTAGGCGGCAGCATGACCAGCGGAGGCATGTGTATACTGGAAGGTAACCGTAACCTGGCATCAGGCATTTACGCCGAATTTAGAAACCATGTGCGCGAGTTTTACAAACCCCGGCTGGGTTATGATACCACCCGCAACGCCCCGCTGGTGTTTGAACCCTATACCGGCGCGGCCATCCTCAAAAAGATAACCGACACGGTGAAGAACCTCACCGTAAAAATGAACACCCCATTTACCGGTATAAAAAAAGACGGTACCGGCTGGGAAGTAACCGTTTCTATAGATGGCAAACCTGTTACTATAAAAGCCAAACTGGTTGTTGATGCTACCGAGCTGGGCGACGTGGTTGCCGGTGCAGGTGTGCTGCTCACATCGGGTTTTGATAGCAGAGCAGATACCAAAGAGGCCCTTGCCCCCCTGAACGCTACCAACCAGATCCAGGATATCAGCTACATTACCATCCTGAAGGATTACGGCCGCAGCACCGACCATACCATCCCCCAACCCGAGGGTTACAACACCGAGCAGTATGCCTGCCTAAAAAGCACCGATATTAAAAAATTGCTCGCATCGGCAAAGCTGCCCAACGATAAGTACATGATAAAATGGGCCGACTGCGGCAACCAATATTCCGTTACCAGCGATGACCTGAAACCCGAGAACCGCGAGGCTACCTTCCGCAAGGCAAGGCTGCGTACACTCGGGCTCATTTATTACCTGCAAACGGAGCTGGGTTATAAAAACCTTGGCCTTACCGATGATTTTAAAACGCCCGATCGCCTGCCTTATATTCCCTTTATCCGCGAGAACCGCCGGTCGGCGGGTGTAGTGCGGATGGTGCTTGATGATATTTATACCCCCTACAGCCGCGGTTCTAAACTTTACCGTACCAGCATTGCCGTTAGTGATGCCATGCCGGGCCAGCATTACAGCGTGGCGGGTGTGCCTCAAATAAACTACCCGCCCTTCCCCGCTTACTCTATTCCGCTGGGTGCGGTGGTGGTGAAAGACCAGGACAATTTACTGGTGACGGAGAAGGCTATGTCGGTTACGCATTTGGTTAATGGCAGCATTACTTACCCATCCGTACAGATGACGCTTGGGCAGGGCGTTGGCGCAACCGCCGCCTACTGCGTATTTTTTGAAACTACTACCCAAAACCTAAAGCCCCGTGTGATACAGGGCGAGATCCTGGATTTTAAAGGCATGCTGATGCCCTTCGCCGATATTAAAACCACCGACCGCGACTATCGCGCCATACAACAGATAGGTGCAACCGGCTTGCTGCAGGGTATCCAAAAAGTAACAGGCAACAGCGCACAGGTTTTGTTTGTTCCCGATAGCACCGTACATACCGCCGAGATAAAACCTTTCCTGAACGAGATCTACTCCCGCTCGTTTTTATGGTTTAACAAGGAAAATCCGGGTGAGCTGTTCACCATTGCCAACCTGCTCAGCTACATCAGCGAGATGACCCTGCGTGACCCCAAGAACTTGCAACTGGAAACCCAAAAGGCCTGGAAAAGCTATTATAAGTTCCCCGCTGAATTTAATCTTAACCGCCCCGTTACCCGCCGCGAATTTGCCGTTCTGGCCAACCGGTTTTTCAACCCGTTTGCAAGAAAAGTGGATTTGAGCGGGAAATTGGTCAACTAATTTTCACTGGCTTTTTTGTGGTTGTTTTTGGACGTTTGAAAGTCGTTTTTTGGCGATTAATTTGCGCTAAAAAGTGCATTAAATGGCGTATTTTCCTCATCAATTGAACGACTGCCTGAACTCCAACGGCGAAAGGTTGGTTTTTGTCTTGAATAATTTACTAAACGACTGCGGATGTTCAAAACCTAGTTCGTATGCAATTTCACTCACCGATAAACCGGTGGTGGATAACCTTTCCTTTGCCTTTTCAATCAGCTTTTCGTGGATGTGCTGCTGGGTGCTTTGGCCGGTTAATACTTTAAGCATCCCGCTTAAGTAATTGGGCGATACGTTCAGTTTTTCGGCAATGTGCCCAACGGTGGGTAGACCCTGTTTCGCTAAGGCATCGCTGTTAAAATACTGAGCAAGCATCTCCTCTAAACGATTGAGAATGTTATGGTTGGTTATTTTCCGGGTGATAAACTGCCGGTGATAAAACCGGTCGGCATAGTTAAGTAATAATTCCAGCTGGGCAATAATTACGTTCTGACTAAACTTGTCAATGTTTGAATGATATTCCTGCTGAATGCCTTGTATAATGCCCTCCAGGGTGGTTTCTTCCTTATCCGACAGGAACAGCGCCTCATTTACCGAGTAGTCGAAATACTCATATTGCTTAATGTTTTTGGCTAAGGGCGTATTCCACAAAAAGTCGGGGTGCACCAATAACATCCACCCCGACTGCTGTACTACCGTATCTTCCCTCACCTCAATCTTTAGAACCTGCCCCGGCGACATAAAGAACATAATACCTTCATCAAAATCGTATTGCTGCTGGCCGTACCGCAACCGGATATTAAAATTCCGCTTTAGCGAGATAGAATAAAAATCATACATAAAGCCCCCTTCATTGGCAGGTAAGTGTTTAACCAATGCCAAATCAATCACGCTGATTAAAGGGTGCTCGGGCTTAGGTAAGCCCCTAAACTGATGAAATTCGCTGATGGTTTTAAACCTGCGGGGTTGGGTAGTTGCCATAATACAAGATACTTATTATTGGTTAAAGGCGACGGCAAATTCCTTTGCAAAGTCCGACAGCTTTACTTTGCCCATAACCTCCGGCCTGTTGCTAAAATAATCCTCTGATAACACCCCTGTGTGAAGGCTGGCATACATTTCCACTAAGCCCGCGGCAATTTGTGGGTTCATTCCGGCTGTTTCTAAACCGCTTTGCATCTGTTGGTTACTAACCAGTATCCACTTTAAATTGGGCTTGTCAATGGCCGTGCCTAAGATACTTGCCGTTTGGTTGCCTGTAAGTTCTTCGCTTGCTACATAGCGCACTTTTTTACCAATAAGCGGTGTTTCTAACTCTTCAACTATCGCGGCAGCAATATCTATCGGCGATACCCATGGAATTATCTCTTCGGCACCGTAGTTAGCCGCGATAACGCCCTGGCTTTTTATCATGCCTAAATAACCGTACAAGTTGTACATAAAAGCAACGGGGCGCATAAATGTAACGGCAACATCGGTTAAATTGTTCAGCATAACTTCAACATCATGATGGGCGAGGATTATACCGGAGTCTTTATCTAAATGGGCGCCTATGCTGCTCAGGTGGATCGCACGCTTCACACCCGAAGCTTCGATAGCTTGCACATAATTGTTACCGATATTGTGGCAATAGGCCGTCAAATCGAGGTTATGATCGAAGTAGTTGGCGGGAGGTACCATACAATATACGGCATCGGCGCCGGTAAAGGTGGCTATGAGAAAATTTAGGTCTTCTAATGAGCCAATGGCAGCCGTAGCACCTAATGCTTCAATGTCTTTTTGTTTTTCGGGGTTACTGCTGATAACCGTAACCGCATGTCCTTTTTGCACCAACTCTTCGGTTAGTGGCTTGCTGATGTGTCCTAACGAACCTGTTACTATAATTTTCATTCCTTTTGTTTTGATCTAACAAAGGTCTGTAACGGCAAAGGAGCGGATGTAGCCAAATCTACTGTTGTTGTAGTCGAAAAGGGGGTTGTTTGCCGACTGTGAGCTGCAATGATGTGGTGTGGTTGGGGAAATGCAAATATTAATTCCCCCTCACGGGAGGGCAAGGAGGGGGAATTAATATAAAAAGAGGCGCTTTTGGCGCCTCTTTTTGGTTTACATATTCATCATATCATGATCCATTTTGCGTTTACTAACGCCCAGTTTTGTAAGGGATGGCGTTATGCGCAAATAAACCTGGAAGCCCAGCGGAGCTGTGCCGTAAAGCGGCCTAAGTGCTTTTGGTGAGGCGTTCAGCGTAGCTTGAAGACCAACGGTTAAGTTGGTTTGCTTGATTGTGGTCAAGATACGGTTTGTACCCAGTGTTACAGCGTTAATGGTAAAATTGGGATCCCCTGGAAAGAGAGTTTCCAGATCCAGCTCACCGGCATCTTTTTTTACGTATTCGTAACGGCCGTAAATAGCGGTTTTGTTTAGCTGCAGGCTATTCTCTAACAATACGGCAGGCTGTGTTTTACCGTGATGCCGGTTTTGTCCGTATACCAACGTGGTAGCTACGTAGCTGCTTTCGCCCAGCGCTTTTGTGTGTATGGCCGATGCGGTAAAGCGGTTAACATTATCATCCGGCTCGGCTTCTTCGGGGCTTTTCAACCAGCCGTTTGATACCTGTAACGCCCACTCCTTCGATGGGTTAACAGACAGGCGCACCGAGTAAGAATCGAACTTGGGCTTATCAAAATCATAACGGTGCTCATCGGGTTCACGCCCTGTAAAAATGGAGCCCTCCAGCTTTACATTTTTATAGCGGAAACCCAACGTAGCCGTACCAAACGTAATATGCGTGGCATCAGCATAATGGTGACTTAGCGGCGCATCGGGATTATTCATGGCCGAAATACGGTGCATAAATACCGGCGGACCAAGTGCAGGTTCGCCCGGCATACCAACCGAAAGGGAAATATCCGTGTTCTTAGCTACCCGTTGCGTATAGGCAACGCTCAGTTCGGCAAACAGATCGTGCGGGTGCTGGCGGTCTACCAGTTTATTGCCGCGGTACGATTCGCCGGTTTGATACAGCAATGGGTACCCACCCGCGCCAACGGTAAAGGGATCAAGCGAGAACATGGTGTTGATGGCAAACAAGCCGTTACTACCTACCTTGCGCTGCGCCATGTACATAAACCAATTGGGCACATCAAACTGACTGCCGCCACGACTGCCCTTGTTAAACAGGTCCTGCTTATTATATCGCGCAAAAAAGCTTCCGTGAAACATGTGCATCCACTTTTTACCATGCACCATATACATATACATCGGTGTTTCATCGGGCAACCAGGATGTACCCGATCCATCACGATTCATCGGCAGATCTAACGAGAACTGGCTGGTCATGCTCATGTGGTGGGTGGTATCGTGCTGCATTTCGGCCATCATTTTGGCATGGTCATGCGGCGCGGCTTTTTTGGTGGTATCCTTATTCATATGCTGCATGTGGTCCATTTGCTGCGCCCGGGCAGCAGTGGCCGTTATCAGCACGGTTAATATTAAAATATATCGTTTCATTAGGTGAACATCTATAGGTTAAAAAAATTGTACTCAAACCGTATCAAATACATGTTGGCGCTGTTGCGCTGCATGTTATTGTACAACGGGGTACGATAAGAAAAATCCAGCCGGCAAACGCTGTTGAAGATCAGCTGCAGGGCCGGGGCAACATCCAGGTAACTTTGCGCGTAACCCGGGTTGGTTTTGCCCAGCAATTCGGCATACAGGTTTAAGTTAACCTGGTTATAACTGGTATATTGCTTTGGCAGCAGTAAATACCCTGCAGATAAAGTATAGGCCAGAGCGTTTTTAGCGCCTGTAATGTCGCCATAATCATTAGCACTATTCAATCCCCGCAAATAACTTGCCGAACCCGAGAGGGCCAGTTTATGCAGCAATTGCGTAAACACCACGCCACCCTGCACGCCGGAATTATCCCCCTCTAAGGCAATCTCCTGCATGTTGTAAGGGTTTCTGCTGATAGCCGCCTTGCCAAATATCGCCCCGCGAAAATGAGCCTGCACTGTATCGATAGAAAGAAACCTGTATTTGGCATAAAAGCTTCCGCCTTCAAAGCGTTGATTACTTTGATAGAAGTTGGAATTATACAAAGCACCGTGCAGCATCAGTTTGCCCGATGCACCATACATCGCCTCAACCGTAGTTCGGTTCTTAAACACCGGCGAAAAAAAGCCTTGGTTCTCTAACCGTATGCCTAACGAGTGCGCAGCCATATTGCTGGCAGGTTCGGTATTTACATATAATTCTTGCGAATGCGCGCTGTACGCCAATGCCGTAAGGCAAAAAGCCAATAAAATAACTTTCATAAAAATGATTTTAGAAAGCGCTTAAATTGCTAAATGATAGGTACGGCCTGTAGCTGTTGCGGCTTCTTCAGGGGTTTTGCCCAGGTGTTTTTTGGTTACCGATTTTGGCGCGAAACCTTGATCTACAATGGTTAAGGATACCGGCCCGCTCAACGCTTTATCGGCATTTAACAGTTTGTAGGTATTGCTGCCATAGGTAAAAGTATTATCGGCTACCTTGGTGTTATCAAAGTTGAATGTAGTTTTCAGATAATTCACCGAAAAGCCCGAGCTTTTAACCTTCTTACTGATCTGTTCAAAATCTACAGGCACATCGTTTTTAAATATGATAACGTAGATATTACGCATCAAGTCAGGCTTTATCTCGCTTACAAAAGGCAGTGCTTTCAGCGATTTTTCGGTAGTACGTGCGCACAGGGAGCAGGTAAGGCCGCTAACTTGTAGTTCGGCTTTGGTAAATTGTGCTTTTGCAACAGTAACAGTTGCTATAAAAAGGATGATAAATATTTTAAGAGTTTTCATGTTTTTAAAATTGAAATTGAATTAATAAGTTAAAATCTTGCGTAGGCAGATAACTTATCAGATCTTCAAATTTCGATTTTTAATAAAAACAGGGGTGCTTTGCTTGGGTGTATCAGGCGGGCCGTGGTCAAACAGTTTTTCTAACAGCTCTTTATGTGCCGATAAGAAGAAATCGTCTAATGACAGCCTTGGCAGCTCGAAACCAAAGACCTTGGCAATAAATGAGGTTGGCTGGCTTTCGTGGCTATCCTTAACTTTTACATCAAGCTTAGTATCCTTACAGCATTTCATTTTGCTTTTAGCTGTTGGCTCGGAACAGCTTTTAGCCGGGGCGTTTATTTTTACTGCAGCAACACGGTTACCACAATAATGTAAGTTCAGGGCAAAGCCAGATGCTGTAGTTAAATACAGCAGTACCAACAATAATATCCCCGACTTTTTAAACATAAAGCAAAAATACATTATTAACTTCCTGATTTCAAAGACTTAATTAATTTTTTTATTGTCGAAGTATTGTAAAATAAATAATAATGCTTTTCTTTGTTTAGATTTAATCTAAATAAACATAATGAAAAAAATTATATTCTTCTTATCACTTTGCATTTGCGCTATCAGCGTATCTGCACAATCTAAATTTGAGCAGGATAGGGCTGCTATCAAATCATTAGCCGGCTACTATAAAGTAACCTTTAACTATGCGGAAACCTTTGCGCCGGATACAGCATATAAATTCCATCCGCGCTACCACTCATGGGGTTACGAGTGGGCTATAGTTGTTGAAGATTCACCAAAAAAGATCGCTATTCAGCATTTATTGGTTGTTGGCGATAGCATGGTTATTAAACACTGGCGCGAAGACTGGGTTTATGAACAACCTACCATACTCGCGTTCGACAAAGAAAACACCTGGAAGAAAGTCACTCTTAAACCTGCTGATGTAAAAGGCCGCTGGATCCAAAAAGTTTACCAGGTTGATGACAGCCCGCGATATGAAAGTATTGGCACCTGGGTACATGTTGATGGCCGCCATGAATGGCAAAGCAAAACAGATTCGCCCCTGCCACGCCGCGAATTTACCAAACGCAGCGATTACAATGTACTTGCCCGTGGTAACCGCATTTACCTAACCCCGCAAGGCTGGATGTATGAGCAGGATAACAACAAAGTTGTACGTTCTGCCGATGGCGATAAGATAATAGCGCAGGAAAAAGGCTACGAAGAATTCACCAAAGTTGATGAGGCTAAATTTGCTTACGCCAAAAAATGGTGGTCAGGCCAGCAAAGCTACTGGACAGATGTTCGCGCTGCGTGGGATACTGTTTTCGCTAAGAACGCTACCATTAAGTTAGGCGGTAAAAAAGACGGCAAGCTGCTTTACGAGCAATTATTCGCGTTAGCCGAAAAATCTGAAAAAGAAAAATGGAGCTCAGATAAAAACAAAGAAGAAACCATTAAGGTGATCAACGTTTATTTGGCTTCGTAATATTTCATCTACCTATGAAAGGGAAAAGGCCTTGCGTTTGCAAGGCCTTTCTTTGTTTAGTATTTTCCTGATGATTTAATGGTGACGTAGTTTTGTCAGCACCTTATTTTCAACAGTCCTTATTATCAGTCATTTATAGGTTAACGACGGCGTTCACGGCCGTGAACGTGAACACTTTCTCACGCAACTTATATTATTTAGCCCCTTTCAAGGTAGCCGTAACCTTACCGCACTCCAGCATAACATCGCCATAGTATGGGTTGCGGATATCTTCAGATTCGCTTAACCAGGCGGCCTTTTTCATTGGGCAATACTGCTGATAAACAGTAGTGCTATTTAGCTTTAAGCCAGATAGTAACGAATACATGTTTTTAGATAAACTGGCAAAATGCTCGCGCTGATGATCAATAAGGGTGGTTTCGCTAATATGGCGACTATCAAATTTTAGTTTATCCAGATAGGTAGTCAACAGCTTTTGTTGCGCAGGCTGTAACCCTTTGACCGGGGCTGACAATGCGGCAAGCAATTCAGTAGAGCGTGTTTTGGCCAATGTGGCGTTGCTGCCAACTAATGCATTTTTAACGCCAATATACGACGTAGTTAGTTTATCAACTGCTGTGTTTTGCGCAGTGGCCATAAACACGGTACAGGTTAATATTAAGCTTACAAATAGTGCTTTCATAATTTATTTTTGAGATGGATGTCTTGAAAATATAATGCCGAATAGTATTGCAAAAATTGAATAAATGGCCGCTATGATCCAAACGGCATAGTGCAGATGAATATTGCTTACAACAGCCTTCACTAAAGCCACACCACCAATAAAAAAGTGTGCAAAATTAGCTATGGCGATGGGCCTGTTATAAATACCGCCAATTATGGCCCCCTTAGCCATCCAGTTGAGCATGGCAAAGGCAAAAAACAAAGCGCCCATTATTTGTAACTGCAGCTGATAAATTTTGCTGAAACCCAAGCCTGTAAAGGTGGTTATCTCTTGTGGCATAAAGGTGAAGGCAAGGCCAATTGCAGCTAAAAAAATGGCGCTGAGAACCATTATAGGTTTAGTATTCATTCACCTAAGATATCAATTAATGGCTGTATTGTTTAATGATCTCCTTACAGCCTGCCTCTATCAGTTTAAAAACCGGGGCAAACTGGGCATCGTCATAATACGGGTCGGGGACTATCTTATCGCCTAAAAGCATCTTTACTTTCTTACGGTCTTCATCATTACGGGCCATAGCCAGAACATTGCTCAGGTTGCTTTTATCCATCACGAGGATCAGATCGAACTCGTCAAAATCACTTGCACGGAACAAACGGCAAACCTGTTTGCTAATGTCTATCCCCTCATCGCGGGCGGCTTTGATTGAACGCCTGTCGGGTGCGCTACCGATGTGCCAGTCGCCGGTACCTGCGGAGTCGACTTGCCAATCCAGTCCGGCTTTATCTGCAAGGTGCTGCATAATCCCCTCCGCCAGTGGCGAACGGCATATATTACCCAGGCAAACCATTAGTATTTTCATGATGCGGATGTGCACATTTAATTTACGCGCCAAATATCTGGTTCAACAAGCCGGCTAACCTAACACCGCCTTTTACAAGCTGGTTGTTAAGTATGCCAATGTATTCAAAATTGTATTTGTAAACATTCACTTTATCGCCGTCTTTAACGCCTGCGTAGATCTTTGCAGCCAACTGGTTAGATTCAAACAACCATTGGCTAACAGGTGCCTTTTGCCATTCGCTGCGTTGCGCCGGAGTAGTATAATTTATCCAATTCACATATTCGGTATAGCTTAATTGCTGAAAATCTATCAGCTGGCTATCCCAAATAGAGTGCAGGTTGGTGGGGTTATTAAACCAGGTTAGTTTAATGTCGTTACCCCCTTTATCGGCTAAATGGCCGGTATGCATTGGTTGATGTATATCTTCAACCATGTGTATCAGCATGCGCAGGGCAAGCAGCTTATTGCTTTTGGTAAGGTTTTTCTTTTTCAATTCGCCAACCAAAAAATTTATTTTAGTGTAAGCATCAACAGAGGTATCCTGTTTTAAGAATGCCTGCATTTCCGGGTAGCTGTATTCTTTATCAAAGTTTACAAAGTGCCAGTTGTAAAGGTAATTATATTGCGGATCAGATTTTATAAAATCGGCCCAGTTGCTGGTCATAGCAATAGATTCGTTACCTAAAATGGCTTTGATGGCCGCGCGTGCTTTTGCATTAAGGTAGCTATCGGCAATTTGCCCGCTAATACGGTGCCCGTTTGTTCCCCATGCCATTGATTGCAGCGGCAGGTATATAATAACTACAGCTAATAATATTCTTTTTACTACTGTTATTTTCATCTTTTAAAGTGGTTTCGGGTTACAGGTGCTTCTTTTTATTAAATGCGCGTTAATTGATATCACGCTTGATGTTGGGTTAAACTGAACTACAGAATCGGTTTTCTTAATTACCTTAAAACTCTCCTCGTACACGCCCGAACGGAAACAGCCTGTTGGGTCTTTGTAACTATAATCGGCATTACAGAACAGGCCTCTTACATGCAGTGTATCATCCTTTTGTTCGTATACGCCCTTCGCGTATTCTGTCCAGCTGCCTCCTTTGGTACAGCTATCGGCGCCGGTATTTGCTTTACTAAAGGTTTTAATGCTCACAAAAAACGAATCGCAATTGAATTTAAGGTTATATAAAGAATAACTTACCAATTGCTTCTGCATTGTTACACTATCTTGCTGCCACTCGCCCTGCAGGTAGCTTTCGCCCGGCGTTTGCATATCGGGGTTAAACTTACAGCCAGTTTGCAGCAGGCAGATTGCAGTTAGCAAAAGGCTAAAGGCTAAAAGACGAAAGCTGATTTTTTTTTGCATACAAATAAAAAAGCCCCTCTCCGCTGGAGAGGGGTTTGGGTGAGGCTTTATTTTAATCCGCCTATCATATCTTCGGGGCGTACCCATTCGTCAAACTGCTCGTTGGTTAGGTAACCCAGGCCAACTGCTGCTTCGCGAAGCGATTTGTTTTCTTTTAGTGCTGTTTTGGCAATTTTAGCCGCGTTTTCGTAACCAATATGCGGGTTAAGTGCGGTAACCAGCATCAGGGAGTTTTCCAGGTGCTTTTTAATACCGTCGTAGTTTGGTTCGATACCAACTGCGCAATGATCATTGAATGATACGCAGGCATCACCAATTAAACGTGCCGATTGCAGGAAGTTTGCAGCCATCAATGGTTTAAATACATTCAGCTCGTAGTGGCCGTTTGATCCCCCGATAGAAATGGCCACATCATTACCCATTACCTGTGCGGCAACCATGGTAACCGCTTCGTTTTGCGTTGGGTTAACTTTGCCCGGCATTATAGATGAACCCGGCTCGTTATCGGGGATATGGATCTCACCAATACCCGAGCGCGGACCGGAAGCCAGCATCCTGATATCGTTAGCGATCTTCATTAAAGAAACCGCTATTTGTTTTAAAGCGCCGTGGCTTTCCACAATAGCATCATGCGCAGCTAAAGCTTCAAATTTATTTTCGGCAGTGATAAATGGCAGGTTGGTGAATTTGGCAATGTACTCGGCCACCTTTATATCATATCCTTTGGGAGTATTGATGCCCGTACCAACCGCTGTACCACCAAGGGCGAGTTCGCTCAGGTGATCAAAGGTGTTACGCAAGGCTTTTAAACCGTGGTTCAGTTGCGATACATAACCAGAAAACTCCTGGCCTAAAGTAAGTGGCGTAGCATCCATTAAGTGGGTACGGCCAATTTTAACTACGCTTTTAAACGCTTCGCTTTTTGCCTGCAAAGTATCACGCAGTTTCTCTATCCCGGGGATAGTTACATCGATCAATATTTTGTATGCAGCAATGTGCATAGCAGTTGGGTAAGTATCATTTGATGATTGCGATTTGTTCACGTCATCATTAGGGTGGATAAAGGTTTTGCCTTCGCCCAGTTTGTTACCCTGCAATACGTGCGCACGGTTAGCAACCACCTCGTTCACGTTCATGTTTGATTGCGTACCCGAACCCGTTTGCCATATCACCAGCGGAAACTCGTTTGCCAGTGAACCGGCCAGGATCTCATCGCACACCTGAGCTATCAGGTCACGTTTATCGGCAGGTAAAACCCCCAGATCGGTATTGGTATAAGCCGCTGCTTTTTTAAGATAAGCAAAGGCATCTATAATTTCCTTCGGCATAGAAGCCTCGGGGCCTATTTTAAAATTGTTGCGCGAGCGCTCGGTTTGCGCGCCCCAGTATTTGTCGGCGGGCACCTGTACCGCGCCCATGGTATCATGTTCGGTTCTGAAACTCATATTGATAGTATGTTTTTGCAGGTGCAAATTTAGGGTTTTATGTGGTTAAGGCCACTATCACGAAGTAATCTTTTTAGTACATTCTATTGCACCCGGGTTTCTTTAGCCCACTTATTTAATTCGCCAACTTTTGCTGCATTATCCTGAATCCATTTAGCATTTTCCGGGAAGCTGCTTTGGCTGATAACCCTTGCAAATGTTGGCAGGTTATCCGTTTGGGATAGCTTGTAATAGTAATCGGCAAATTTGTACTTACTGCCAAAGGCTGTAAAAAGTTCTTTTAGTTGCGCAGTGAGCAAGGCTGTCGGCGATGCATATTTACGGGTCATGAAACCGGCCAGTATTTTGGTGATTGCCTTGTTTTGCGCAAAGGCTTCTGCTTTAACCGTAGCGGTTGGCTGGTAACCGGCCTCGGCTTGCAATGTTCCCCTTTGCAGGATGTTCTGCAGGTTGCCAAAGGCCTCTTTGCTTCGGGCGCTGTTTGGCTCCAGTTGTAGGAAACGGGAAAACCCAAGTAAGGCATCGGCGCGTTTATTTTGATGGAAGGTTGCCAATGCATACATCCGCACACTGCCCGCATCAGCCGAATCTCGTTTGATGGCGCTTATAAAACTTTGTTCTGCATCCGGGTATTGTTTACTGCGATATTGAACGATACCTAAATTATAGTAAATACGCTGATTGGTACTATCTGTTTTGATGCCATTTTTGTAGGCGGCAATTGCTTTTAGAAACTGGTTGGCATTACCATAAATGCTACCTAACAAACTGTACGATGCGGCGGTTAACTGCACGCTTGAATTACCTTTTATTGCTTTTTCTATATAGGGGATACCCTCGGTACCTTTGCCGCTTGCAAAAAGGGTAAACGCCAGTTCATAATTAGCGCGGGTGTTTTCGGGCTCTATAGTTAGAGCGCTTTTGTACTTTTCAGTAGCTTCGGTGTATTTTTTTTGCGCGCTTAATTGCTGGCCTTCTTTTATAAGACTGCCTGCATCCTGAGCCCGGGAAATGCCGGTTGCCATTATAATCAAGAGCAGTGTTCTCGCTAAAAATCTCATCCTCAAATTTAAGAGTTTATATTTTGTTGAAACATTAATTGAATTTTAATCTTATACCTCCTATATAATTTCTAATTTTCGCCTTCGTTTAAAGTGAAAGAATTTTTGTCTATGAAACAAGTGTGCACTACTGCCATTTCTACTATATTTTCCCTGCTCGCATTTACTTCCTGCTCATCCAGCAATGGCGATAACAAAAAGGGCATAGCCGATAATGGCAAGCCATTTAATACCACCGAACTGCTTAAGTATGACCCCGCTAAAGCCGATAAAAAAATTGACGAATTTATGCAGCACCTGCATAAGGTAAGCGGTTTTAACGGCAATGTGCTCGTAGCTAAAAAAGGTAAAATAATTTATGAAGGAGCCTTCGGTTGGGCCAACCACCTAACCCGCGACAGCCTAAAGCTAAGCTCCCAATTCGAGCTGGCATCGGTCACCAAAACCATGACGGGTACCGCTATTATGCAGCTTTGGGAAAAAGGAAAGATCAGGCTGGACCAAAATGTTAAAGATTTCTTTCCGGATTTTCCATATGATGGGGTAACCATCCGCCTGCTGCTTACCCATCGTAGCGGCATGATGAACTACGTTTACTTTGTGGATAACATTTACCGCAGCCAGCACCTTAACCAAAAGAAAGGCCTTACCAACAAAGAGGCTATGGACCTGATAGCTAAATACAAGCCAGCTCGTTTTAACAAACCCAACGCCAGCTTCTTATACAACAACAGCAACTTTATGGTGCTGGGCGCCATTATAGAAAAAGTTACCGGCATGACTTACGCCGATTACATGAAAGAAAACATTTTTAAACCTGCCGGGATGACACATACCGCGGTATACTCTAAAGCGGTTTATGATAAAATACCGGCCGATGTAGTTGGACATGATCGCAACAGCTGGAAATATTCGGTAGCGCAAAACTTTTTAGATGGCCCCGTAGGCGACAAAGGTATATACAGTACCGTTGCCGACCTGTACATTTTTGACCAGGCCCTTAAAGCCGGCCGTTTGATAAAACAGGCCACACAAGATTCTGCCTATACCGGTCACAACCCAATGATCCGTGGGCATTTTAACTATGGCTACGGCTGGAGGATATTTGAAAGCCCGGGTCAGAAAGTGGTTTACCACACCGGATGGTGGCACGGCTTTCGCCATATATTTTTGCGTGATATGAAAAACGATGTTACCATTGTTTTGTTAGGTAATGTAGTTAACGGCAGTTTGCTGCACCTTGACGATCTGTTTAAAATGACCGGCATGCCGGTAGTTCGAAAAGGGGCCTATAACGGCGCCGGCGATACAGCGGAGGATTAAGCTTCAGATGTGCAAATGCGTGAATATGCAGATGTGCGGATGAGTATCTAATATTTAACAACCTGGATATGCAATGATCTGCACATACGCACATTTGCATATCTGCACATTTAAAACATTATGTTCGATAAATTAATGGAAGCCCAGCAAAAAGCTGGCGAAGTAAAAAAACGCTTAGATGCCATTAGCGTTACAGGCACTGCCGAAGGTGGCAAAATTACCGTACAGGCCAATGGCAATAAAGTAGTACAGTCGGTAAATATTGATGCAGCCTTTTTTAAGGAGGCTGATAAAGAAGAACTGGAAGAACTGCTGGTTGTTGCTATTAACAAAGCCATGGAACAGGCGGACAATGTTAGCCAAAGCGAAATGGCAGCTATAACCAGCGCTATGTTGGGCGGCATGGGTGGCTTAGGCAATCTGTTTGGCAAATAAGTTATTAAAAAGCAATCCGGGCATAACATAGGGCGTTTTATACTATAAGTAATTCGCGCTTTAAAACTTGAATCATTTACCATGAAACTTACCTATTATGGTCAATCCACTATCGAGATAGTGGCCAATGGCAAAACATTATTATTCGATCCATTTATCACCCCAAACAATCTGGCTAAACATATTGATGTAAACAGCCTTAAGCCCGATTATATCCTGGTATCACATGGCCATGGCGACCACGTTGCCGACCTGATAACTGTTCAAAAGAACAGTGGGGCCAAAGTTATCTGCATTGCCGAAATTGCAGGCTGGCTGGGTAAGCAAGATATTACCAATGTGCACGGCATGAACATTGGTGGCGGCTTTAACTTTGATTTTGGCCGTGTTAAAATGGTGAACGCCGTACATTCAAGCGCATTGCCCGATGGTTCTAACGGTGGTAACCCCGCGGGTTTTGTGATCTATTCGGAAGATAAAGCGATTTACTTTGCAGGCGATACGGCGCTTACCTATGACATGAAGCTGTTGGAAGACGAAAACCTGAGTTGGGCAATCCTCCCTATAGGCGATAATTATACCATGGGTGCCGATGATGCTATTAAAGCCGCGGCATTTGTTAACTGTAAAAATGTTATTGGTATACATTACGATTCGTTCCCGGTGATAAAAATAGACAAGGAAGAAGTTGCAGGTAAATTTGAAAAAGCCGGGCTTAACTTAAAACTACCTGCCATTGGCGACAGTGTAGAATTATAAAAAGATAAATTCACAAAAAAGCCTCCCGCTTAGCAGGAGGCTTTTTTGTTTAGAAGAGTGTAGCGTCCTAAAATAAGTTGACACAAAAAGTGTTAACAGATGAAAGAACAAGAAGTTAAGGTTTACCAAAGGAAGACCCAAAAAGATTACAGTTTAGCGTTCAAACTGGAGATTGTGGAC
>NZ_JANHOH010000010.1 GCF_024498135.1 Mucilaginibacter aquariorum | reverse complement strand
CGTCCACAATCTCCAGTTTGAACGCTAAACTGTAATCTTTTTGGGTCTTCCTTTGGTAAACCTTAACTTCTTGTTCTTTCATCTGTTAACACTTTTTGTGTCAACTTATTTTAGGACGCTACATTATTACCGTAAAAAAGGCCACCTGGATAAATCAGGCGGCCTTTTTTGTGAATACTGTTAACTGTAATTAAAGCCGGCAGTATGAGAGAAAGCCCCGCAAAAAATACATAACGCCAAAAAAGTACAAATATTTCGTTATTCTTAAATTTTTTTAACCATTTAGTTACAAACCAAACAAAATGTGCTATTTTACTATTATCTGTATAAAATAAAATGCCTAAATGGTTAAAAATATCCCTTAAAATATTGGCCGGGTTTATACTGCTTATTGTGGTGATATTGCTTGGGGCAACCTTATATATTACCTACAATAAAACTAAGGTGCTTAAAATGGTAAATGAGCAGCTGGAGAAAAACGTTGATGGTACCCTTATTATCGGCGATATGAAACCAACCTTTTTTAAAGGGTTTCCGGATATTTCCCTTTCGCTTAAAAACGTACTCATACGCGATAAGAAATTTGCTCAACACAAACACACCCTGTTAGATGCCAAAGATTTTAATATATCGGTAAATACAGCCGCTTTGTTTAGGGGCACTATAGATATTAACCACATTGAAATTACCGATGCGGCTATTGATCTGTTTACCGATAGTACAGGCTACAGCAATACCGCTGTATTCAAGAAAGATAATAAGCAGGTAAAGGATAACCCATCCGAGAGCAGCTCAATTACCCAGCTCAAAAAATTCAGTCTGAGCAATGTTACATTTACGGTAGATAACCGTAAGGCGCACAAGCTTTTCAATTTCGCTGTAAATGATATCAGCGGAAAAATGCAATACCCGGACAGCGGCTGGCGCACCGATTTCCACCTGAATGTGCTGGCTAAAAGCATGGCCTTTAACAGCGTGCATGGCAGCTTTATAAAGAATAAAGTGTTAAAAGGAGATTTTGTAGCCGGGTATAACGAGAAAAGCGGCATCATCAACGTATCGACTATGCCGCTAAATATTGGCGACGATCCTTTTAAAATAAATGCTGTTTTTGAAACGGCTGGTAAACCGGACGCCGGTTTCACTATGCATATTGTTGCCGACCAGATACTTTGGCGAAGCGCGACCGCATTGCTTGCACCCAATGTTACTACAGTTCTTAACCGCTTTAATATTAGCAAACCGATGGATGTTATCTGCGATCTGACAGGCAGCTTCGATGGCAATGATGGCGGCCCCAAGCTTTATGTCACGGCAAAGGTTAACGATAGCAAGGTAACTATCCCTGGTGCCGAACTGGATGACTGTAGTTTTAACGGGATCTTTAGCAATAACTATGTTAAAGATAAAGGCTTTGGCGATGATAACTCGATCATTAAACTGATCAATCTAAAGGCCAGCTACAACCATTTGCCTTTTACAATAGACACAGGCAGCATTATTAACCTGATTAAACCGGTTGCCACGGGTAACTTTAAATCAAACTTCCCGGCGGCAGATCTGAATTACTTTTTAGAAGATGATGTAGCCAAATTTAATAATGGCTCGGCAGATATGAACCTGCGCTATACTGCTGATATTATAGATTATAAAATAAATAAACCCATTATAAGAGGTTCAATAAACCTGCGGAATACGGATATATACTACTGGCCGCGTAATCTTAAGTTTAAAAATAATTCCATATCCTTAAACTTTGTTGGGGACGACCTGTTACTGAGCAATATTCGCATGCAAACCGGCCGAAGTATTGTAACCATGGATGGTAGGGTAAATAATTTTTTAAACCTCTACTATAACGCGCCCGAAAAGATCTTACTTGCCTTGCAGATCCGCAGCCCGCAATTATACCTGGGCGAATTTATGGGCTTTTTGGCCGAACGTAAAAGTGCGCCCACTACCAGAAGAAGGGGAAACAGCGGTAATATAGCCGACCAGCTAAGCAATGCGCTTGACCGTGGTAAGGCTGAAATGCATATGAAGGTTGCCAAGGTTTACTACAAGAAATTTTTGGCTACAGATGCCTATGCTGATCTGCTTACTACCGAAAATGGACTGATCATTAGAAACGTCGGCCTAAAGCATGCCGGTGGTTCTTTGAAAATAAACGGGCGTGTAATGCAGGGCAGATCATTAAACAGGTTTGCGCTTAACAGCACTGTAAGCCATGTAAACATGCAGGAGTTTTTTTACGCGTTCAACAATTTTGGCCTGCAGGATTTTACCTACGAAAATTTAAAGGGCTTCTTATCGGCAAAAACAAATATTACTGGGGGGGTAACCGATGCCGGCAACCTGGCACCGCACTCTATAAATGGCAACCTTGATGTTAGCTTGCGCGATGCAGCCCTACTTAACTTTAAACCGCTGATAGGCGTAGGTAAGTTTGTTTTCCCCTTCCGCGACCTTAAGAATATTAGCATACCAAAGCTGGATGGCCATTTTATAGTGAATGGCGATATGATAACGATAAAGCCCTTGCAGGTAAGCTCCAGCGTACTTAATGTGGATGTAGCAGGTGTTTACGGCCTAACAAAAGGTACTGATATCGCGCTGGATATCCCGCTCAGAAACCCCGGTAAAGACAGCCTGATAATTGATAAAGAAGAATTGCAGAAAAAGCGTTTTAAAGGTATTGTGGTACACATTCGTGCACACGAAGAAAATGGGAAGATGAAGATAGGGTGGAACAAGAACCACAAAAAAAATTAGTAGTAAAAAGGTAGTAATCATTAACTAACCTTTTTACTACTATTAGAAAGTAGATTATTCAGCTACTTTAATATTTGTATTTCCAGCTACTGATGCAATAACCTGGTAACCGGGTGCTACTTCAGCATCTTTACCCTTTAAAAGCAAAAATAATACACAAACAAGTACGCCTAATACAATAGACAGGGTTTGCTTATTGTCACCTTCTTTATATAAGTTGCTGTTAGCTAAAAATACTTCCTGGCCATCAACAGCGGTTACTGATTTGATCTGTACTTCAATAAAGCCTTCTTTACCTATCGCTTTGGTGTGTTGCGCCCTTGTAATTTGGCCTTTAGCAATTGAGCCGGCAGCAATAACTACCTTTTCGCCAACTTTAATGTCGGCTTTTATTTTAAACTCAACAATTTGGCCAACAGTAGCATCTTTAGAGTTAATAGCAGATACAGTTTCCATAGCCACCGAAGTGCCTGAAGGTAGTATTACATCAAGTGGTTTGCGAATAGTGAACGACATACATAACACACAAACGGTTAATAAGTAAGCTACATGTTTTACGTACTGTGATTGGTAAATTTTAATGAACATAGAAATTGGTTTAGGGATTTATATTATAAAATAAATTGTTGATTACTGCTTTTCGTTTTTGCTCGTTATGGCGTTTAGCGCTTTGCCCCGAGCCATAAATATTGGCTATATAAAAGCTTACACTAAATAAGCCCGTTAACGATGCCAGGCCATAGTTTTTCTTTTTTATACTACTGTAAGTAGCATAAGCAAACACACCGTTTAATAAAAAGGATGAAACCGCGGTTTGCGTATGCCCGGTGTAGGCGTACCCTAATCCCGGAATTATAGAAAGTAAGCTGGCTTTAGCCGGGCTCTTGAACTTAAGCTCCTGTGCTTTTTGTACTAACCTGATATTAGATTCGGTAACATCGGCCCGGTAGGGCAAGCTTTTTAACTGGGTAAAAGATTGTTTTGCACTTGCCCAGTTGTACAGGTTAGCGTAAATTAAACCCTGTAAAGCGTAAAGGCGCGCCTTTTGGTTTTCGTCCCGGGTTGTAATTAAGCCAGCTGATACAATGGTGTTTGCCTTATTAAAATTATCCAGCTTGTAATAAATGGTAGCTAATTGGTATAAGATCTCCGGATCGTTCTTATATAACACCGGGCATTGGGTTTCATAAGCAAATATGGCTTTTTCGTATTCATTTAAAGCTTTTAAGCAGATCAGTTCATTAATAAACACCTCATTGTTAAATGGCTGATTAAATTGAACGCGCTTAATTTCTAAAATAGCCTGTTCGTAATAATTATTGTTTATAAGCGATTTGATAAACAATAACGAGGTGTTTATATCTCTTACCGTATCTGCATAGGCAAAGTAGGGCTGCTGACTGCTGTAACGTAAGTTTTTAGGGGAATTGTCTGCACCAGGTACATCAAGGTACTTAAAACCTGTAGGCCTTGCTGTAAGGTCATAATCGCCAAGGTCGTGGCCGCACCGCATTAAACGGTCTGACGTTAAAACGAAAGCTTCGGCAAAGTTTTTTTCTTTAAAAGCCGAAAGCGCGAAATTTGAGCAGCTGGGATACATAGGGCATTCCTGCCCGCGTATACCACTAATGAATTTTTGATAAAACCCAATATAGTCTGATGCGGAAGTTTGGCTTGAAGAGGAGGTTTTGGATTGTGCTGACCCGCTTAAACAAATTAAGCAAAGCAGTAGCGTTTCAGAAACTGAAACTAAATATCGGTACATTAAGTGTGAAAGGAATATGTTAAGGTTTAGTCAATATGTTTATACCGATTAGGGGTCGGTATGCCATAAAGATATAAATTTATTTTACATGTTGTAAATAGATTTATCAAAACATGGCTATGACTAACTTAAATGTATAGTTATTCAACTGTAAGTTAATATACAGATGCTTTTACTACAACAGCTTCTTACAGGTAGCTACCAGGGTGCCTTTGTCATAAATAAGCAGGTTGCCTTCTTTATCTATTTTGTAAGTTTCATCAGGTCTTTCAACGCTAACGTACTTATCGCCATCTTTTTTTATTTCGGATGCAGAAGGTGAGATGGGAGGGGTATCATTAAGGATGAGGTTTTTACCCGTAAAGGTAATAGCCTGTATATAAACTTTATGGCCGCTGCTTACCACTTCGTAAGCTATCTCTTCGCCCTTATCAGATTTTATGGCTTCATCGTGCCATGCGCCAACCAGTTTCCCCGAGTCAACTACGGCAGGTTTAACCTCGGTTTTTACAGTTGTATCTGTAGCTGCTTTATCGGTTTTGGCAGATTGACTGCAAGAGGCAAAACTGAGTGCTGCAAGGGCAATTATTGCTAAACGGCTTATATAAGTACGCATAATATATACAATTTAAAAGGCCGAAGATACTAAATAGCTTTTTAGCGGATCTTCGGCATAGTGTCAGTTTATCTAATATAGTGCAGTGGATCGATCCTAATTTAAATGTATATGTGGCAGCATATACTCGTCGGCCATTTTATCAGCAAAAAGCTGCTTAACCAAAGTATTTAACCGTCTTACATCTTCCTCCGGGATGCTTAACGATATTGTGTAAATTTCAATAGGCAAATCATCATCATTATATGAAGAAAATTTTACCAGTAACTCTTTGTTCTCTATAGGTTTAGCCGGGGCCACCTGCAAATTTAATATCTTATTAAATGGGACAACCGTGTACGCGGGTTTGAAAAACCCGTAATCATGCTGATAGCTTATCGTTTTGGTATTGATTATAAGGTTCTCTTTGCCATAAAAATTCCACAAGCTATATTTCCCCAGGAAAAACAGAAAAAAAGCGGATACTAACAATAGGCCGGGTATCCAAAGTACAATAGCAAAAATAAGTACGGATAGAATAAGTAAATCAGCTATTAACAACGCGATCTTACCATATAGCGGGCTGTTGGCGCATATAGAAATATAGATGCAAATCTCGTCGCTGTATATTGCTGTTTTATCTTTCATCTTTACCCACCAATGGGTGGGTAAAGATAAATTAAATAAATAATCAGCGAGGCGGTTAATTCTTATCCACGTACTTTAAATTCCCCTCGTTGTACCTGTCGCCGGTATTAGGGTATTTTTGTAGTAAAGCCTCAATATCGTTCAGGTTTTGGGCAGATAGCTCAACGTCTACGCTGCCGGCATTTTCCTGCAAATATTTGCGCTTTTTTGTGCCGGGGATAGGGATAATATTATCTCCCTGCTTTAATACCCATGCAATAGCCAGTTGGGCAGGTGTTGCATCTAAACCTGCTGCAATATCAGCAAAACCTTCGGCCAGCAAGCGGTTGTTATCTGCGTTTTCTTGCTGGTAACGTGGCAACGATTTGCGGAAATCGCCTTCTTTCAATTCGCTTACATCCAATTTGTTGGTCACCAGGCCACGTGCCAATGGGCTAAAGGGTACAAAGGAGATCCCCAGTTCTTTACAAAGGGGTAATATTTCGGCCTCCACATCACGGGTTAGCAAAGAATATTCGCTTTGCAGGGCAGCTATTGGGTGTACGGCATGCGCGCGGCGAATGCTGTTTGGCGATGCTTCAGATAAACCTATGTATTTTACTTTGCCTTGTTTAACCAGGTCGGCCATCGCGCCAACTGTTTCTTCTATAGGTATGTTAGGGTCAACACGGTGGGCGTAATATAGGTCAATCACATCTGTTTGCAGGCGTTTAAGGCTGGCTTCCACAGCAGTTTTCATATAAGCGGGCGACCCGTCAAACCCGGAAAGCTTACCTGTGCTATCAGCAGTAAAGCCAAATTTTGTGGCGATGAAGATCTTATCGCGATTAGGTTTTAATACCTGCGATACAAGTTTTTCGTTTTGGCCCGATCCGTAAACATCGGCAGTATCCCAAAAGTTGATGCCCAGTTCAATCGCTTTATTTAAGGTAGCTATTGATTCTGCATCATCCGGTTCGCCGTAGGCGTGGCTCATACCCATGCAGCCTAAGCCAATTGCAGAAAGCTGTACACCGGTATTGCCCAAAAATCTGTATTTCATAATATGTAAATGTTTAATGAAGGTAAGAAGGTTTAGGCAGGATGTAACACTGCAAATATATTAATGTATGCCATCAGCCAAAAAAATGCCTCGAATTTTGTAACCTTTTTTGCAAATATTTAGTAGTAAGGGGTAGCTAATTTGGGTAGCTAATTTTTAACACCTCTAACAGGTTCGGCATTTGTTTATCTCAATAAAACTATTGTAAACTATTTATATTTGCTTGTGAATAACCATCAATTTACACTATTTAATAATTTCAGGCATACCGTATTAATGGCAACTGGAAATATTGGGTTTATTAACGCAGATCCTGAAAAAACAGGATTTAGCCAGGTTGATATTATTGCAGATTATCTGGCAGAGTTAGAGGGCGAAAGTTATACCTTTTTGAATTCAGATAATCTCAGAAAGCTTAAAAACGATGGTTTGATACCAGAAAATGTATTTAATTTGTCATTAGAGCTGAGCAAAAAAATTAAGCTATTACCCACAGAATTGTGGAACGTTAAAGCATACAAAGAAAGTAAAGAGTGGGATGCTATACACTCATTAGCTCAGATAATTTATAGTGCCATGTAATTTATGAAAAATTTAATCCGATTAATTTTAGCTGCGGTTTTAGTTAATGTCTTTACCATACACGCATCGGCACAAACTAAACGCCTTACCTATTGTAACCCGCTTAACCTTGATTATGGCTATACACCTTTCGAGAGTTTTTCGGCGTGGGGTAAACATCGGGCTACTGCCGACCCAACCGTTACCTTATTCAAAGGCAATTATTATCTGTTTAGCACCAACCAGTTTGGTTACTGGTGGAGCCCGGATATGCTTAACTGGAAGTTTGTATCGCGCAAGTTTGTAAGGCCTTATAACGAGGTAAAAGGCGACGAACTTTGTGCGCCTGGTACTTTGGTTTTAGGCGATACCCTGCTGGTTATCGGCTCTACCTATAATAAGGATTTTACCCTTTGGATGAGCACCGACCCAACACACGATACCTGGAAAGCCGCTAAAGATTACTTCCAGGTAGGGGCATGGGACCCGGGATTATTCGCAGATGATGACGGCCGGGTTTACATTTACCACGGCAGTAGCAATACCTACCCAATGTACGGGCAGGAGATAGATCGCAAAACCTTTGAACCCATCGGCCCCAAAAAAGAAATGATAAAGCTGGACTGGCAGGAGCACGGCTGGGAGCGCTTTGGTGAAAATAACGATAATGTTTTTTTAACCGGCTTTATGGAAGGCGGCTGGATGAATAAGCACAACGGTAAATATTACCTGCAATATGCCGCCCCGGGTACCGAGGGCAGGGGATATGGCGATGGGGTTTATGTGGGCGATAAACCGCTTGGGCCGTTCACGTATCAAAAACATAATCCGTTCAGCTACAAACCGGGTGGCTTTGCAAAAGGCGCAGGCCACGGTGCTACATGGGCAGATAAATATGGTAATTACTGGCATATCAGTACCATGGTTGTTGATGTGAAAAATAATTTTGAGCGCCGCATAGGTTTCTGGCCGGCAGGTTTTGATAAAGATGGCGTGCTGTACTCCAATACCGCCTATGGCGATTACCCGCACTATTTATCGGCAGGGAAGGAAGACCATCTTAAAAGTAACTTTACGGGGTGGATGCTGCTGAATTATAATAAGCCGGTGCAGGTATCATCAATCCTTGGCGCCTATGTGCCAAACCTGGCAGTTGATGAGGATATTAAAACCTACTGGAGCGCAAAAACAAGCAACAAAGGCGAATGGATGAAAACCGACCTTGGCGAGGTAAGCACCGTTAAAGCTATTCAGCTAAACTATGCCGATCAGGATGCCGCCTTTTTGGGTAAATCGCTGGGTGTGTACCATCAGTATGTGATCAGCTCATCAATAGATGGTAAAACCTGGAAAACGCTGGTAGATAAAAGCAAGAACAAAACCGATGTTCCGCATGATTATATCGAGCTGAAAGCCCCGGCTAAGGCGCGTTATCTAAAAATCACCAACCTGCATATGCCAACAGGTAAGTTTGCCTTATCTGGTTTCCGTGTGTTTGGTAAAGGGGCAGGCGTAGCGCCGGATACGGTTAAAAACATGATCGTATTACGCGGCAATGCCGAACGCCGTAACTCGTGGATCCGCTGGCGCCAAACAGATGGCGCTGTAGGCTACACCATTTACATGGGTACCGAGCCCGATAAACTGTACAATAATATTATGGTGTACAATGTAAACGAGTACTACTTTAATGGTATGGAAAAAGGCCTGCCGTATTATTTCCAAATAGAAGCATTTAACGAGAACGGGATAAGTAAAAGGACAAAAGTGATAAAGGTGGAGTAGTCCCCCTTTTGTCATTCTGAGCGATAGCGAAGAATCTAATAATGAACTATGCAAGCGAGTATGCATGTCGGCGAATAGATCCTTCGCTACCGCTCAGGATGACAAGTCGGACATCGCAGATTTATCTTTTGGCTCAATAATTGTCGCCTTCAAACAAAATTTATTTTATGATAAAAATATATTCGTTTGTACTTGTAATGTGTATGATTAGCCTGAAAGGCCTGGCCCAAACCCCGGATAGCACCCTTAAACCATCCACTGTAAAAACGCTGAGCGATGTTCAATACAACGCTTTACTAAAAGGCGAAGACGTATACAACATGGGCTTGGTAGCCGATCTTAATAAGTATCCATCAGCAGATAAAGCGCTGAAATATAAAAAAGAACTTGATCTAAGCCCGACGCAGGTAGCGGCCTTAACAAAGATAGATACCGAGCTAAAGCGTAAAAAAATAGAAATGGGCAATTTTATTATTACCAATGAAACAAAGCTGGATGCCCTGTTTCGTGCAAAAAAGATAAACGAGAGCACCCTTATTTTTTATACAAACCGCTATGGTTTATACCAGGGCGAGCTACGAAATTCTATTTTAAACGCGGCGCTAAATACGAATAATTTACTGTCGCCACAGCAGGTGAATAAATTACACGCACTGAAAAATCATAATTAAAACAATATGCCGTTTGATTTATTTAATTTAGCGGCCCATAAAATTGTATGAAGATTACATTTGATTTTGAAAAACCACTGGCAGAATTGCAGGGGCAGATAGAAAAGGTAAAGCAGGTTGAAGAAAAAAACAAGCTGGACATGTCTGCCACCATCGCTGAACTGGAAGCCAAGATGGAAGCAGCCAAGAAAGAGATATATGCTAACCTAACCGGCTGGCAAAAAGTACAGATCTCCCGCCACCCCGAACGCCCTTATACCCTACAATATCTTGAGCTAATGTGCGATGATTTCATCGAGATGCATGGCGACCGTACCGTAGGTGATGACAAGGCGATTATTGGCGGTTTTGGGACGTTAAATGGCGAAACTGTGATGTTCATTGGTCACCAAAAAGGCCGTAATACTAAGGAGCGGCAGTACCGTAATTTCGGTATGGCTAACCCCGAAGGTTATCGCAAAGCCTTAAGACTGATGAAGATGGCCGAGAAATTTGGTAAGCCGGTTGTTACCCTGATAGATACCCCCGGAGCATTCCCCGGCCTGGAGGCTGAAGAGCGCGGACAGGGTGAAGCTATTGCCCGTAACTTGCTGGAAATGTCGGTGTTAAAGGTTCCCATTATCTGCGTGGTAATAGGCGAAGGCGCATCTGGTGGTGCATTGGGTATTGGTATTGGCGATAGGGTTTTAATGCTTGATAACTCCTGGTACTCGGTTATTTCCCCGGAAAACTGCTCAACCATCCTGTTTAAAACCTGGGAGCAAAAAGAACGTGCCGCCGAAATGCTGAAGCTTACATCAACAGAAATGTTGAAAAACAAGCTGATAGACGGTGTAATAAAAGAACCCCTTGGCGGCGCACACCAAGACCCTGTTACTATGGCGGCTACCCTGAAAAAGCAGTTGATCAAAGATCTAAAAACTTTAGGCGAACGCAATATTGACGAACTGGTTGCCGAACGTATAGAGAAGTTCTGTAACATGGGTGTTGTAGAAGAGAACTAATCCTTTTAAATAAAGGACGAAAAGATAATAGACAAAAAAGCGGCTGAATGGCCGCTTTTATTGTATTGTCTATTTGGGTTGCGCGATTCGGCAGGCCACTGTGATAGCCTTACTTTTTCTCCATATTAGCGATGAAAGCTTTGGCTGTATTGTTTGTGGGATCTAACTGTAAAGAGCGTTTGTAGTTAAGCAGGGCCTTTTCTTTATTGCCCTTGGCATAATAAGTTTCGCCGAGGCTGTCAAATACATTGCCCGATGTAGGGAATAGGGTGGTGTTATATTCAAAAACCAGTAGCGCATCGTCTATTCTATTCTTACTTTTGAAGTAGTACCCAATTTCGTTTAGCGATGCCTCGTCTTCAAAACCATAATCGGCAGCGTATTTTGTTTTAAGATTGTTATAAAAAGTAATTATATGCTCGCCTTTAAGGCTATCCAGTTGTTTACCAAAGGTAGTCAATACCGATTTCTTTGGCTGCTTAAAAGGTTTACCATCCAGTATCGCCTGTATGGTGCGATTAATATCGTATAAGTTATTTTGTTTGTTATTGGTCATTAAGATAACTGTTCTGCCTAAAGCGGCATTGGCTGTAAGCAGGGCCTGGTAATTTAAGCTGGTGCCATCGTGCTCATGGATGATAAGTTTGTTGTTTTCCATGCTTCCGCCGCCAAGGCCGCATTGTTTGTTTGGGGCAAAAGGCGTAAGAATTTCTTTTGTTGATGCCGGGTTAATCAGTTTGAAGCTCTCTAAAGCTTTTTCCCATTTGTAAAAATCGTCAAGTATAACTGCTGTCCAACCGGTAATAGGGTAAATGAGTGATGATTGCTTAAGATCATTATTGTATGATTTAGCCATTAACGGCGTGCTGTCGTCCGGGTCAAGCAGCGAGTTGCTCATGCCGCAGGGCTTCAGCATTTTTTGTACGACAAAGTCATTAAAAGTTAGGCCGGTTATTTTCTCAATAATTCGGCGCTGTAAAAATGTATTACTGTTATTATAAGCATATTGGGTGCCGGGTTCAAAATCCAGTTTCTCCAGTTTCTGCATATCGGCCCAGATATCGGCATCGTTCTTAACCGTTTTCCATTTCAGGTCGGGTACGCCGCTGGTGTATTGCAACAGGTTTTTTATGCTGATCTGGTTTGCCCAGGCAGGCAGGTTAGTAAGATATTTTGTGATCTTATCATCCAGGCTTAGTTTGCCTTGTTCCTTTAACATCATGATGCCAACGGCGTTAAATTCTTTGGCTATCGACCCAATATGAAAACGGTATGCTGTAGTAAGTTTAGCGGTTTGTGATGCATCAGTAAAACCTATGGCTCCTTTGTAAACAACCTTACCATTATCAACCACCAAAACATTACCCTTAAACAAACCTAAACGGTTGGTTCGGTGCAGCATTGAATCGATGATTGTTGTTTTATTTTGAGCGGATGATATACCGGATAGTAGTAGTAACGATAGGAGCAGGTAAGTATGTTTCATATTGTTGATTTGTAATTGTAAGACGACGTGAAGCTGGATATGTTACCGGCGAATTTCTTTTATATGCACCTTAAAGCGACGGTATAAACTTTGTCAGTCTGAGCTTGTCGAAGACTTGTACGCTTTGCTAATGGTTCGACAGGCTCACCATGACACAAGGAAGAATGCTTTTAGGCAGGTTGTGGCTTAGCTGTCTGCAAAGGTATTGTCAGTCTGAGTTATCAGATCCCGTGGACTTTGGAGGTGCAATGACAGGTCTTTACGGGGCCGTGCAGCGTGACCGACTATATTATAGAGCATGTTTGCCTGTGCTGGGTTTGGATTTAATGGTGACGTTATTTTGTCAGTAGCCTATTTTTAAAACTGCTTATTATCAGTTATTTATGCGTTAACGATGGTGTTCACGGCCGTGAATGTGAACACTTCTCACGCCATTTACTAACAATTGCCATGGGTAGCTTGTCGAAGAGTTGTACGTTGGTTAATGGTTCGACAAGCTCACTATAACAAAAGAAGAACGTTTTTAGAACCCTCTCCTTTGGAGAGGGCAGGGTGAGGCTTTAGCTTTCTGCAAAGGTATTGTCAGTCTGAGCTTGTCGAAGACATGTACGCTTTGCTAATGGTTCGACAAGCTCACTATGACGAAAAGGTAAGGTATCAGAACAAAAAAAAGCGGCTCATCGCCGCTTTTCATATCGAATTATAAAATTCTATTGTTGTGTTTGCATGCCGCCAAACTTGGTGCCATAATCTTTAAGCTGGGCACTTATTTTTGCGCTAAGGGCGTCTTGTTTGTAATCTTTAGCTAAGGTAGCCATTCCGTTTAGCAGGGATAGCGAAAGCTGCACATCGCGGGTGTTCAGGTTTGCATCGCTTTTTTGAAACAATGTATAATTAAATTTCAACTGGTCAACCAGGTAATCATCTATCTGTGTTGCCAGCTTGGTACCCAAAGTGGTTTCGCCCATGCGGAACAAGCTTTCAACCATATAATACTTTCTTACGGCTATCTCTGACGATATGATCTGCGAAGGCATTACTTCTTCATATTTCTTCAATGTTTTCTTAGCCAGGTCCTGGTGGCCTTCTTTTAAAAGATTATCGGCAAGGGTAGCATATAAACGTGTTATAAGCGGGTAAAACAGGTTTAACGACTCGTGATCCAAATATTTGGCAGTTTTAAAGTTGCCATATTTGTACTTATTGATCATGTTATTGTACATGATAAGCGTATTGCTGTTCTCTGTCGGTGCCGCGGATGTATCCGGTTTAAAAGGCATAAGGCGGTAGGCAAGGCCTTCGCTGTACAGGTATTTATCTAAACCAAGCATATTATCACTCGGAACGGTTGTCGCAAAATATACCGGGCGTTTCCAGTTATTGTGCGCCAGTATATCCATCATGGCAAGGTTATCTTTGGTTACATATTTACCCGGATAGGTCCAATCCATTTCAGGAACTATCTTGTCTTTTTTAACTGCAGGTACAGTGCCATATTTTACAACATCATCTGCATTTACCGTCATTTTAAAGCTTTTGGTTGGCAGATAATTAGCACTTTCGCCATTTTGATACTGCACCATGCTTTCCTTATTATCAGATGTAAGAAAGTCAAATACTTCTTTTAACTCGATAGCCCCGGCAACTTTTGCATCATTATAATAAATAACATCACGTACCCCTGCCTTAAACTTATCGTTGTTCATGCTGATAGGCAATGGCTCAGAGTTGTTCATTTTTTGCTTCATCTGGCGGATATACCAATCGGTACCCAGTAAGCTTAAATTAACAATACGCACATCCGGGCGCACGCCTTCCACCTCCTGTATATACCAAAGTGGATAGGTATCGTTATCGGCATAAGTGAATAAAATAGCGTTTGGCGCGCACGAGGTTAAATAATCGTAAGCTATATCATGCGGGGTAAGCTTGGTAGAGCGGTCATGATCATCCCATTCCTGGCTGGCCATTAATGCCGGTGCCGCAAGTAAACAAACCACCGAAGCGATGATAGCGCTGGTTTTGGCATTTATTTTTTTGCTTAAAAGTTCGGCAATAAGTAATACACCCAAACCTATCCAGATAGCAAAGGCATAGAACGAACCTGCATAAGCATAATCACGCTCACGTGGCTGTAATGGGTCCTGGTTAAGGTAAAGCACAATGGCTAAACCTGTAAAAAAGAACAATACGGTTACTACACCTGCATCGCGCTGATTGCGCCTAAAGTGGTAAACCATACCCATTAAACCAATTATTAACGGCAAGAAATATAGCCTGTTGTACGATTTGCTTTGCGTAACCGTACTTGGCAACTCTTTAGTGCCAAAGCCGCTTAACCAGCTGCCATCAATACCTTGCGCGGTTTGCCCGTCCATTTCATTGGCACGGCCTACAAAGTTCCACAAGAAGTAACGGGTATACATTTGCGTAACCTGCCAGCTGCTAAAAAAGCCAATATTGGTGGCCATAGTAGGGTGCTCTTCAGGCCCCAGTTGCGACCACATCCTGTAAAACTCGGCATGCCCCGGTTTTTGGCTAAACATACGCGGGAACAGCGTATTGCGATCATAAATGGTATTCAGTTTTTTACCGGCAACCTCATAGTTTTTTTCGCCACGGCGATATATTTTAGCACCCTCGGTTTGGTCGGTAACTTGCGAGTCGAAATACTCGCCATATATTAAAGGGGTATCGCCATACTGGTCACGGTTAAGATACCCGTTTAAGGCAAAGGCATCCTGCGGGTCGCTATTATTTAAATTTGTACCTGCCTTAGCACGTATAACTATCATCACAAACGAGCTGTAGCCAAACAAAATGAATACCGCGCAAATTAATACACGATTAAGCGCCGCACGCCTTTCGCGTACTTTTAAAACATATTCTAATAGCGCCAATATAGCAGCCGCTGCAATAAAGCCAATAATGCCTGCACTTATGGTTAGCAGTACTACAAAGCATGCTATGGCAATACCCAAATAAGTGGTTGATGGTTTAACAGTATAATATATTCCTGATGCTAAAGCGCCAATTACTAACAGGAAAAATACGATAGCGCCGCTGCCAAAGCCCATACCCAGGGTATTTACAAATAGCAGATCGGAGAAGGCCGCACCTTTAACAGTGAACTGTATAACACCCCATAGTATTAAAGCAACAGTGATAACACCTAATATAAACGACCATAAAGTGCCGTTTGTAGTAACGTTTTTTGCCCTGCGGAAATAAATAACCAATGCAATTGCCGGTATAACCAGCAAGTTTAAAAGGTGGATACCTATTGATAAACCCATTACATAGGCAATAAATATGATCCATTTATCTGCACGGGGCTCGTCTGCGTGGGCTTCCCATTTTAATATAGCCCAAAAAACAACCGCGGTACACAGGGATGATTGCGCATAAACTTCCGACTCAACAGCCGAGAACCAGAAGGTATCAGAAAAGGTATAAGCCAATGCGCCAACAAGGCCCGAACCAATAATAAGGATAAGGTTGGTTTGGGTTAGTTCTTCGCCTGCTTTAACCAATAGCTTCTTAGCTAAGGCGGTTATCGTCCAAAACAGGAACAAAATAGTTGCACCGCTTGATAGTGCCGATGCCATATTGGTAAAATAGGCCACCTTGAAATTATTACCAAATGATAGCAGGGAGAATACCTTACCTATCATGGTAAACAATGGCGCGCCCGGTTGATGCGCCACTTGCAGGCGGAAAATACAGGCTATAAATTCGCCGCAATCCCAAAAACTGGTCGAGGGTTCGAGCGTTAAAATGTAGGTTATTGACGCAATAATGCCGGCTGCCCAGCCAAAAATATTGTTTATCTTATTGTAGTTCATGCTGTTATTACAAGCTAAGTCAGGTTTAAGCAGCCGAAATTAATAAAAACATTACGATGTTTTCGCTAAAAGAGCTAAACGTTAACACTTTTTAACGCATGTTTTTGCCTCTGAAAATATTTTAAATACTTTTTTTAAATATGCTTTTGACTTTTGAAAAATCGTCCTATATTTGCATTCCTTTTTGGGATGGCTTACAAACCAAAGGAGATTGCCTGATAGTATAATGGTAGTACGACGGTTTTTGGTACCGTTTGTCTAGGTTCGAATCCTGGTCGGGCAACAAAAATTTCGGATTTCGAATTTTCAATTTCGGATTTAGGTCTGATGGAAAAATTGAAATCCGATTGTGTTTATATGGGGTTGGTACAGGACTAACGACATAAGGATACTAAAATCCGAAATCGTAAATCGTAAATCCGAAATAATAAGATGCCTTTACAGTTTAATACAGTTAAGCTATTTGCAGGATCCGGTTCAACAGAGCTGGCCAAAAACATTGCCGAAAAATACGGTAAAGAACTTGGCGATATGGCCGTATCCCGTTTCAGTGATGGCGAATTTCAGCCGCACTTTAATGAGTCTATCCGCGGATGCGATGTTTTCCTGATCCAATCTACCCATCAGCCTACCGATAATTTAATGGAACTGCTTATGATGGTTGATGCCGCCCGCCGGGCATCTGCCCATTATATAACAGCGGTTATCCCTTATTTTGGTTTGGCCAGGCAGGACAGGAAAGATAAGCCCCGCGTTGCTATTGGGTCGAAACTGGTTGCCAACTTACTGGTAGCAGCAGGTATTCACCGTATTATGACGATGGATTTGCACGCAGCGCAGATACAGGCATTTTTTGATGTACCGGTAGATCACCTGGATGCATCAATCATATTTGTACCTTATATAAAAAGCCTTGGTTTAACAGCGCTTACCATTGCATCGCCGGATATGGGCGGTTCATACAGGGCGCGTGGTTTTGCCAAATATTTTAATGCCGAGGTGGTAATTTGCGATAAACGCCGTAAACGCGCCAACGAAATTGAAAGCATGACGCTGATTGGTGATGTTACCGACCAGGACATCGTGTTGATCGATGACATTTGCGATACAGCAGGTACGCTTGCAAAGGCTGCCAGCTTAATTATGGAGCGTGGTGCACGCAGCGTTAGGGCGGTGTGTACACACCCGGTATTATCTGGTAAGGCTTACGAAACTATCGAGAACTCGGCTTTAACCGAACTGATAGTTACCGATACCATACCGTTAAAACACCAAAGCCCTAAAATAAGGGTGCTATCAACCGACGATCTGTTTGCCAAGGCAATTATGAACGTTAACGAACATGGCTCTATAAGTCAATTGTTTAAGATAGATTAAAGAGAATAAAAATATCCATACCATGTTGGTGTGGCTTTGAATAATAAATAAATAATGAAATCAATTGCTATTAGCGGTTCTCCAAGAGAGAACGTAGGGAAAAGAGACGCTAAAGAACTGCGTTACCAGGGCTTAGTGCCTGCAGTACTTTACGGTGGTGCAACCCAAACCCACTTTGCAGTGTCCGCAGCTGATTTGAGAGCCGTAGTTTATACTCCGGTTGTTCATTTCATCGAACTTGAGGTAGCTGGTGTTAAATCACAAGCTATTATTAAAGATATGCAGTTCCACCCGTTAACGGAACAACTTATCCACATCGACTTTTTATTGTTAGATGAAAAGAAACCTGTTACTATTGAGATCCCTGTAAAATTAACAGGAACTTCTCCGGGTGTTAAAGTGGGTGGTAAATTAGTTCAAAAACTAAGGAAACTGCGTGTTAAGGCATTGCCTAAAGATCACCTGGATAACATCGAAGTAAGCATCGAAGCGCTTGAGGTTGGTAAATCAGTAAAAGTTAACGAAATTAAATTGCCTAACCTTACTATTACCAATGCACAGGAAGATACAATTGTATCTGTAACTACTTCACGTGCATTACGCCAGGCTGAACAAGAAGCAGGTAAAAAATAACCCCCTAACCCTGAAAGGGGAATGGAAACTAAAAGCGATAGGTTTATACCTGTCGCTTTTTTATTTTATAGTAATATATTCGCAGTTAAAAAAGTATTTAAAAGAGTTCCCCCTTCAGGGGGCGGAGGGGGTATGAAATATTTAATTGTTGGTTTAGGAAATATTGGGCCGGAGTATGCCGATACAAGACATAACATAGGTTTTATGGTACTGGATGAAATGGCTAAGCAGGAAGGCGCAAAGTTTTACAGTATGCGCCTGGCTTATTATACCGAAGTAACCCACAAAAGCCGCACCCTGTGTTTAATAAAGCCAACCACCTACATGAACCTTAGCGGTAAAGCGCTAAACCACTGGATGAAGGAGTTGAAAATCCCTGTTGAAAATGTGCTGGTGATAGTTGATGATATTGCCCTGCCATTAGGCACCCTGCGTTTAAAACCAAAAGGCAGTGCCGCCGGGCATAACGGCCTTAAACATATCGAAGCAACTTTAGGTAATAATGAATACGCCCGCTTACGATTTGGCGTTGGCGACGATTTCCCCAAAGGCCGCCAGGTTGATTACGTTTTAAGCGGTTTCGATGAGGATGAAAAACCCGAGCTGCCTGCACTGATAGATCGCTCGATTGAAATGATAAAAAGCTTCGCCACTATTGGTACCGAACTAACCATGACCAAATTTAATAAGTAACTATTTTGTTACCTAACTATTTAGTTAAAAGGTGTTAAAAAGCCCATTCTTTATGCAACGTTAAAGTAGCTTTGCGTGTCTTATAGGCCTATACACTTTCATGAAAAAAATTCTACTAACTGCATTTTGCTGTTTTATTTCGGTATTGGTATTCGCGCAAAATGCGCCTCAAACAACATCAGTTAAAGGCATATTAATTGATTCTGCCATAAATAAGCCGTTGGGTTATGCAACAGTTGCCATAACAGATGCGGTTACCAATCTCCCCATAAAAAGCACCCTTACCAAAGATGATGGTAGTTTCGAGATCACCAGGCTCGCACCCAAAGCCTATAAGCTATCATTCATTTACGTGGGCTACAAAACAAAGGCTATTAATATAACCGCCACGGCTGATGTTAATACCGGCAAAATGCTGCTGTCACCTTCCAGCAATCAGCTTAAAGAGGTATCTGTTACTGCCGCCAGGCCCTTAATGAAACAAGAGGTTGACCGCATAAGCTACGATGTGCAGGCCGATCCAGAAAGCAAACAGCTAACCGCGCTGGATATGATCAGGAAGGTGCCGTTGCTTTCGGTTGATGGTACAGATAATATCAAACTGCGTGGAAGCGGTAATTATAAAATTTTGCTGAATGGAAAAGAATCGGCTTTAATGTCGAGCAATCCATCTGATATTTTAAAGGCGATGCCGGGCAGTAATATTGTAAAAATAGAAGTAATAACAACGCCGCCGGCTAAGTACGATGCCGAGGGATTAGCAGGTATCATTAATATTATCACCGTTAAAAAAGCTGACCAGGGTTATAACGGATCTATAAATGCAAATTATAATAGCGTTTTTGGCTATCGTACAAATCTTAACGCTACAGTTAAACAGGGCAAGTTTGGCTTTAATGGTTACGGCGGTTATGGCCAAAGGCCAAGGCGCGACGCGGAATTTTTTAACCAGACAGATTTTTTTAATACCCGGTCTACCCTAATACAAAACGGTACCCAGTTTAATAGAGGCATTAATAAATATGGCAGTGCCGAACTAAGTTTCGAGGCGGATAGCCTGAACCTGATTACCGGTACATTCAATATCTATAATGGGAATAATAACTCGGGCAATTATCAGAATACCATGCAGCGGGATAGCGATGGGGTGGTTAACAACTCTAATATTTCAAACAATGGTGAAAGAGATTGGAACAGGTATGATGTGGGGATAAACTATCAGCTGGGATTTAAAAATAATAAAGACCAGCTAGTAACAGCGTCTTATAAATACAGCAATTTTACAAATAACCAGTTTAACGAAATTATAGGTATTAACGCTCCCAGTTACCGCCAATACAACAGTGCAGGTTCAAAAGAACATACTACCCAACTGGATTATATACAGCCTTTTAAAGTAATTACGATAGAAGCAGGAGGGAAGTTGATTGCCCGAAACAACTTCAGTAATTTTCATAGCGATGCGCGGGTTGGGAATCAATACCTTACCGATACCGCCCAGGTAAATAATTTTACCTACAAACAGGATATATATAGTGTGTATAACTCATACCAGCTAAAATTTACCAAGTGGACGGTTAAAGCAGGGGCAAGGTTTGAACGTACAATCAACGATGCGTTATTTTCAAAAGGTAGTACATTAAACCAGCAGTTTAATAACCTGGTACCATCTGTATCCTTACAGCGCAGCTTAAAAAATAGCAGCCTTACCTTTGGATTTACTCAGCGCATACAAAGACCGGGTATATATCAGCTAAACCCGTTTGTCGACAGGTCGAACCCTAATTATATAACACAGGGTAACGCGGGGCTTCGCCCGGCTATAAATAATAATTTTGAGTTGAGCTATGGCAATTTCGCAAAGGGTTCTGTTAATATAAGCGGTAGTTACTCATTTGCTAATAACACCATTCAAAGCCTGGCATCGGTTAATAACGATGTAACCACCACAACGTTTGCCAACGTGGGTAAAAATAAAACCCTGGGGCTCGATGTAAACCTAAACTACCCGCTATCAAAAAAATTAAATGTGAATGTTAATGCCGAAATATTGCGCATTTGGCTTAAGGGCACTTATAACGGCCAGTTTTTTACGAATAGCGGGCAACAAGGGCATGTGTTTACCAACAGCAGTTATAAGTTTGACAGCGGTTACCGCATTGGGCTCAATATTGGTTATGATAGCCGGTATGTGCTGCTGCAGGGTACCGATAACTGGTATTTTGGTTATGGCACAAACGTATCTAAAGAGTTTTTAGATAAAAAGCTAACCGTATCTCTAAATATACAAAGCCCTTTCAAGAAATTTAACAAGCTTGATTTTTACACCCGGACACCCGATTTTCAAACCTATTCCTATAATTATAATTACTTCCGGTCATTTGGTATTAACTTAAGTTATAAATTTGGCAAACTTAACAGCTCCATCAAAAAGAATCAGCGGGGTATCAATAATGATGATACCAGCGGCGGTGGGCGGGAATAAATCAAACTATAACATGAAAGTTTACGGTATCACTAATTGCAATACAGTAAAAAAAGCGCTCGACTGGTTTAAGGCCAACAATGTACCCTATGAATTTCACGATTTTAAAAAACTGGGCGTAAGCGCCGAAAAATTGAACGAGTGGGATGAAAAAGCAGGCTACGAAAGATTTTTGAACAAGCAAGGCCTTACCTGGAAACAGCTTGATCCCTCGGTTAAAGAAAGCATTAAAACCAAAAACGATGCCCTGCAATTACTGCAGCAAAAAACCAGCATGATCAAACGCCCGGTTATTGAAAAAGGCGATTTCCTGTTCTTCGGATTTGACGAGGCGGTGTACAGCAAGGAGCTGCTGTAGATCAGCCTGTTGTTTTTTAAAAGCTTAAAACTTAGTTAATAATTGTTGTAGCACTTTTGCCATGGGTAGCGTAATTAAATAAAACCACCTTATGAGAAAATTATACATTTTTTTATTAGCTGCAGCGCTGTTTACTGCCTGCAAGAAAGCAGATCCTGGTAACGAAATAATAATTGAACCACCCTTTCAAAAACTAATCGCCAGTGATACACTTACCAGCGGGCAGCTTTTTGGATTAGCCATTGGGCAAACAAGTGCGGATTTGTACGCTAAACTTCAGCAAGTGCAGGTTGCCGAAAAAATAGGGGGCCTAACCATTGTTAATAATATATACACCAGCATTGATAGCCTTAAAACCAGGTTGCCTTTATACACAGGCATTTTTATGGATGAGGCAAACGGTACATCAACCGGGGTGCAGCTAAGTTTCGAAAATAATAAAGTGAAAACCATTTTCCTTAACAATGGTACCGCGCTTACACGCTGGCCGGTTAATTTTGCCCAAAATACCACCATCACGGTAGGCGACCCGGTTGATGATATTTATCAAAAGCTGGTAAACATTAAGAAGAACCCGGCATCAGCAAAAAAACTCGAACGCCTGTCTATATTTTTTAAGGATAACAACAAGCCATATGACCCGCAAATGAGCGCTTCACCGCAATGGTACTTTGTTTCAACAATATCTGCTAAAAGGTATGTTTATGTTACACTAAACTTTACCGCCGGCAAGCTGGTATCTATTTACACAGCCGAGTTCGAAAGCCAATAGGCCCGCATTTGTGGTTTGGCCATTAACAAAAAGGTAACTTCCTCATTACAACTACGTAATTATGTAAGCAGGTTATTCAATAATTTGTATTATTGTGTTTTGTTTTTACTAAATCATTATAAAAATTATGAAATTGAGACTGATTGCCGGTTGCACGCTGGCTATTATGACCGTTAGTGGCGTTGTACAGGCACAGCAGCAGCCAACGGTTAGCACTTATAACTATCACGATGCTTTTGCGCCGTTCTTTTACACCAAAAATGGTTCGGAATTCCGCGCGGCAGATGGCCAGCCGGGTCCAAAATATTGGCAAAACCGTGCCGATTACCAGTTAGCGGCAACCCTTAACGATCAAACCAACGAGGTTACAGGTTCTGAAGTTCTAAATTATACAAATAACAGCCCGCAGAAGTTAGATTTCCTGTGGATGCAGTTAGACCAAAACTTATTTAAATCAGATTCACGTGGTTCGGCAATTATCCCCCCAAGCGGTAGCCGTAATGGTACTGGTGGGCGTGCTGCAAATCCGAATGCCGGTTACAAAATTAAATCGGTTAAAATAGGCGATACCCCGGTTAAGTTTTTGATAGAAGATACCCGTATGCAAATATTTTTGCCTACAGGCGTAAACCCAAATGGTGGCCAGGTAAAACTGAACATCGAGTATTCTTTTGTAGTGCCTGATTACGGATCTGACCGTACAGGTATCCAGAACACCAAAAACGGTAAAATATTCACAGTAGCACAATGGTACCCGCGCATGTATGTGTATGATGATATTATGGGCTGGAATGCTTTACCTTACACCGGCCCGGGCGAGTTTTACCTGGAGTATGGCGATTTTGACCTGAGCATCACTGCCCCGGCAAACCACATTGTAGTAGCATCTGGCGAGTTGCAAAACCCACAGGATGTTTATACACCAGAGCAATTAAAACGTTGGGCATTAGCTGAAAAAAGCGAGCAAACGGTAGTTATCCGTTCGGCAAGTGAAGTTACTGATGCGGCATCTCGCCCGGCTGGTAAAAAAGAACTTACCTGGCGCTTTAAAATAAAGAATGCCCGCGACGTTTCATGGGGTTCATCAGCCGCATTTATTGTCGATGCTGCTAAAATGAATCTGCCAAGCGGTAAAAAATCAACAGCGATATCTGCTTACCCGGTTGAAAGCGATGGCAACGATGCATGGGGCCGCTCTACCGAGTATGTAAAAAAATCTATAGAGTATAACTCACAAAAATGGTTCGAGTACCCTTATCCTGCCGCTACCGCTGTTGCGGGTGTTGTAGGTGGTATGGAATACCCTGGCATTGTATTTTGTAGCTGGAGGGCTAAAAAAGGCTCGCTATGGGGTGTTAACGATCATGAGTTTGGCCATACCTGGTTCCCGATGATAGTTGGATCAAACGAGCGTTTATACGGCTGGATGGATGAAGGCTTTAATACTTTCATCAATACTTTATCTACTGCCGATTTTAACAAAGGCGAGTATGCGGGTAAAAAACAGGATATGCAAAAAGTGGGAGCTTACCTTACCCGCCCCGAGCTGGAAACTGTATTGAGCCAGCCAGATAACCTTAAAGAAGCTAACACCGGCTTATTGCTGTACTTTAAACCAGGTACAGGTTTAACCTTACTGCGCGAGCAGATCTTAGGCCCAGAGCGTTTCGACTTTGCATTTAGGACCTACGTTGCCCGCTGGGCATTTAAACACCCAACACCTGATGATTTTTTCAGGACGATGGAGAATGCAAGCGGCGAGAGCCTGCAATGGTTCTGGAGAGGCTGGTTTGTAAACAACTGGCGCCTGGATGTTGGCGTGCGCGAGGTTAAATATGTAAATGGCGATGCAAGCAAAGGCGCTTTAATAACCCTTGATAACCTTGATAAACTGGCTATGCCTGCTATATTAGAAATTAAAACAATTAGCGGTAAGGTTGAACGCCTTAAACTACCTGTTGAGATATGGGAACGCAATACCAGCTTTGTTGTAAAATATCCATCAACAGAAGAAATTGAATCGGTAACTTATGACCCTGATAAGGTCTTACCTGATTACAATCCCGACAACAATGTTTGGAAAAAGCAATAATTAATAAAAAACCCGGTTTAAACCGGGTTTTTTATTGATTTGAAGTGTTAAAATCGAAACCTTTACCAGCCAAAACAAGTTTAAGTTATTAGCTAATACATCAGCCATGAAAAAAATACTTTTCGCCGCCGTTACATTATTATTTATAACCTCATTAGCTAATGCGCAAAGCGTATTTAAAGGTACCGTTTATGAGAATGGTACCACTACCAGGCTGCCGGATGTTTTTATAAAAAATGTAAATAACAGGCAGGTAAGCATCACCGATAAAAACGGAAACTTTTCTATAAGGGCCGCAGCAGGCCAAACGCTTATATTTAATTCGCCGGGGTACAATTCAGATACACTTTACCTGGTTGACCTTGCTCCAAAAAAGATAATGATGAGCACATCAATGATATCTTTAAGAGCGGTAAACATTACGGCAACCCGTACAACGTTTAACCCGAGAGAAGAATACCCGGAGGTTTATGAAAAGAGTAAGGTATATGTATTTTCGCCATCGACCTGGTTTAGTGGCGAAGGGAAGAAAGCCCGCAGGTTAAAACGCTATTTTCAGCGCGAAGCCGAAGAACGTAGTATTGATGCAGCATTTAGCCCGGCTTACGTAACCAGCCTGATACCGTTGCGTGGAAACGATCTGGAAAATTTTATGACCATGTTTAGGCCGAGCTATGCGTTTTTGCGCAGCAATAATGCCGAATCAATGGTGGCTTATGTTAATGATAGCTATAAGAAGTTTATGGCCCTACCGCCAGATAAAAGGGCGCCGCAGGCTTTAAAGCAATAAGGCAATGGAAATAAGTCCATTTAAAGTTGCCATTCCCAAACAACAAATAATTGATCTTAACAACAGGCTGTTAAACACCCGCTGGCCCGATGAGATAGATGGGGCAGGATGGGCTTATGGTACCAACTTAAGTTATCTTAAAAATTTGTGTACTTACTGGACAAATGATTACTCGTGGCGTAAAACCGAAAGTGAGATAAACTCCTATGATAATTTTATTGCCGGGGTTGATGGATATCAAATACATTTTATACATGTAAAAGGTAAAGGCAGCAAATCGGTACCATTAATAATCACACATGGCTGGCCAGGGTCTTTTCTGGAAATGATGAAGATGATACCTTACTTAACCGAAGGAACGGGGCTCACATTTGATTTGGTGATACCATCTGTTATAGGTTTTGGCTTTTCATCAAAGCCTACTTCATCAGGATGTAATAGTGCAGTTATAGCTGATTTGTGGCATAAATTGATGTTAGGCTTAGGTTATACAAAATATGGCGCACAAGGCGGCGATATTGGCGCCGGGATAAGCAGTTGGCTTAGCCTAAAACATCCCAATAATGTAATTGGCTTGCACCTCAATTTTATCCCCGGTTCATACCAGCCTTATATGAAGCCCGGTGATAGTTTGACCGTGGAAGAAAATATCTATAAACAGCAGATAGCCGACTGGTATGCTAAAGAAGGGGCTTATGGCAGTATACAAAGTACCAAACCACAAACACTCGCCTACGGTCTTAACGATTCGCCGGCTGGTTTATGCGGATGGATCATAGAAAAATTCCAAAGTTGGACAGATAGCGGCGGTAACCTGGAAAGCGTTATCAGTTACGACGAACTGCTTGCCAATGTATCTTTATACTGGTTTACCCAAAGCCTGCCGTCATCTATAAGGCTTTATAAGGAAAGCAGGAAAAAACCGCTTAAATTTGGCAGGGACAACCGCATTAATACTCCGGTGGCATTTACACGTTTCCCTAAAGAATTACCCACACCCCCCCGCTCGTTTGTAGAAAAGTCATTTAATATCACACAATGGACAGAGATGCCAAAAGGTGGTCACTTCGCGGCAATAGAACAACCTCAGCTGTTCGCAGCCAACATTAAAGGTTTTTTCGAGCAAATTGTATAAGAGGATAATAAAGGCAAATCTTTTAAAATATTGTATTTCAGAATTAAAAGTATTTTCCTACCTTTGACGTCCCTGAAAGGAGGTATTTGGAATTATGATCATTATTAACGTAAAAGACGGCGAATCATTAGACAAAGCATTAAAACGCTTTAAAAAGAAATTTGAAAAAACGGGTGTTTTAAGAGAACTGCGCAGTCGCCAGGCTTTTGAAAAGAAATCAATTACCCGCAGGCATGAAATTAAACATGCTATCTACAAGCAGAATATGAATTTAGAAACTACTGTTTAATTCTTGTTTAAAAAGAATTTTACAGATTTTCTTGTCACTATAAAAAAACTATTTGTACATTCAATTTATTGGGTGTTCAAATAGTTTTTATGTTTTTAGATAAGTTCATAGAGTACATCAGGTTCGAGAAAAGATACTCACCCCATACGGTATCTGCCTATCAATCGGACATGGAGCAATTTCTGCTCTTTTTAAACCCACCCAACACCACACCATCGGTTTCGCACCCATCAGAAATTAGCCATCACCATATCCGCAACTGGATGGTTGAGCTAATGGATAACAAGCTGCTTGCACGCTCGGTTAACCGTAAAATTGCCACGCTGCGCAAATACTTTAAGTTTTTATTGCAGGAGGGTGAGATAACTATCAACCCAACATCGCGTATAAACGCGCCTAAAGTGCCAAAGAACCTGCCTACCATAGTTGATAGTGATAAGTTAACCGGTATGCTTGATGGCAGGATGGATGCCATAGAAGATCCTATTTTTACGAATAACTTTAAAGGTTTGCGCGATAAACTGGTTATTGAGATGCTGTTTGGCACAGGTATGCGCCTGGCCGAAATTATCGGCATAAAAGAGGAAGATATTAATTTGTATGAGAAAACCATTAAAGTTTTAGGTAAACGCAACAAACAGAGGATAATACCCCTTAACAGTGAGCTAGTGCAACTGTTAAAGCGATATACCGAGGCAAAGAAAAGTGAAAATTTTCATAACAATTCCGTAACGTTTCTCGTTACAGATAAAGGAGCAAGTGCATATCCAAAGCTTATATATTTAATAGTGCAGAAATATCTTTCACACATATCAACCCAAGATAAAAAAAGCCCCCACGTGTTAAGGCACACGTTTGCAACCAGCTTACTAAATAAGGGTGCCGATTTAAACGCAATTAAAGAATTGCTTGGCCACGCTAACCTTAGCGCTACGCAAATTTACACGCACAATTCAGTAGAACGACTTAAATCTATTTATAAACAAGCCCATCCAAAGGCATAAAAAGGAGGAAAAATGAAAATTACAGTGCAATCTATTCACTTTAGTGCAGATCAGAAATTGTTGGATTTTATCCAAAAGAAAGTAGACAAGCTGGAAACGTTTTTTGATCACATAATAAGCGGGGAAGTTTATTTAAAATTAGAGAATGTAGAGGATGAGGCTAATAAGATATCAGAGATAAAGCTTATGCTGCCCGGGAACCAAATTTTTGCCAAAGAGAAGTGCAAAACGTTTGAAGAGGCTACAGATTTGGTGGTAGAGAGCCTTCGCAAGCAGATAGAAAAACACAAAACAAAAAAATCTATTGCAGCCGAAGCCGTAAAAAAAGCGGCGCTAATTGCGGAAACAGATGATTTTTAAGCATATACGAGGGCAAAAATGAAGCCCGGATCGGCAGGTTTAAAGCCTGCCGATTTTTTTTGCAAAAATATTTTGTACGGGTTTAAATTTTTGTAGATTTGCAATCCCTTTCAGAGAGGGTTTAATCATCTCTGGTTTATTAAAAGGGTGGTTCTTTAAAAGAAAAAAATAGCGCAATATTAATTTGCAACCAAAAGCCGGAAAGACCTGTAAAGGTAACAAGGTTATGGTGACAATTTAAGCCTCCTTAGCTCAGCTGGTAGAGCGACTGACTTGTAATCAGTAGGTCATTGGTTCGATCCCGATAGGAGGCTCTGTTTATTTCGGAAGAGTGATGTTTAGCTTCAACTTTGAACATCATAAATCCGAAATCAACAATGGGGGGATACCAGAGCGGTCAAATGGGGCGGACTGTAAATCCGCTGCTTCGGCTACGAAGGTTCGAATCCTTCTCCCCCCACTTGTAATTAGTGAGTTATTGAATTAGTGAATTGTAGATTTTTAAATCGCTCAATCACTAAGTCAGTGATTCACTAACTATTTTTGCGGAAGTAGCTCAGTTGGTAGAGCGATAGCCTTCCAAGCTATAGGTCGCGAGTTCGAACCTCGTCTTCCGCTCGGTTGGTTCATTAGTCGGTTAGTTCATTTGTTCATTAAGGGCAGCCGTAAAAGACCAGTGAACTAAGCAACGAGTGAACCAATGAACAAAACAAGCCGACGTAGCTCAGGGGTAGAGCACTTCCTTGGTAAGGAAGAGGTCATGGGTTCAAATCCCATTGTTGGCTCATAATTTTGAATACAAATTATAATTAATAATAAATTAACCTACAAACAAATATAAATCATGGCAAAAGAAAAATTTGACCGTAGCAAACCGCACTTAAACATCGGTACAATCGGTCACGTTGACCACGGTAAAACAACCCTTACCGCAGCTATTACTAAGGTATTATCTGACAAAGGTTTCTCTGAAGCTCGTTCATTCGATTCGATTGACTCAGCTCCTGAAGAAAAAGAACGTGGTATTACAATCAATACAGCACACGTTGAGTATTCAACGCAAAACCGTCACTATGCACACGTTGACTGTCCAGGTCACGCGGATTATGTGAAAAACATGGTTACAGGTGCGGCTCAAATGGACGGTGCAATTATTGTTGTTGCCGCTACTGATGGTCCAATGCCTCAAACCCGTGAGCACATCTTGTTAGCCCGCCAGGTTGGTGTGCCTTCATTGGTTGTGTTTATGAACAAAGTTGACATGGTTGATGATCCAGAATTGTTAGAACTTGTTGAAATGGAAATCCGCGAATTATTATCATTCTACGATTATCCAGGTGATGATATCGCTGTAATTCAAGGTTCTGCATTAGGTGGCCTTAACGGCGAGCCTAAATGGGTAGATAAAATTATGGAGCTTATGGATGCTGTAGATACACAGATCCCTATCCCTCCACGTTTAACTGATCTTCCTTTCTTGATGCCTGTTGAAGACGTATTCTCGATCACTGGTCGTGGTACTGTTGCAACTGGTCGTATCGAGCGTGGTGTTATTAACTCAGGCGAGCAAGTAGACATCCTTGGTATGGGTGCTGAAAACTTAAAATCAACTGTTACAGGTGTGGAAATGTTCCGCAAGATCCTTGACAGAGGTGAAGCTGGTGATAACGTAGGTTTATTGTTACGTGGTATTGAAAAAACTGATATCCGCAGGGGTATGGTTATTTGCAAACCAGGTTCAGTAACTCCTCACACTGATTTCAAAGCAGAGGTTTACGTATTATCAAAAGCAGAAGGTGGCCGTCACACTCCATTCTTCAACAAATACCGTCCACAATTCTATTTCCGTACAACTGACGTAACCGGTGAAATTTCATTGGCAGAAGGTGTAGAAATGGTTATGCCAGGTGATAACGTTACTATCACTGTAAAGCTAATCAACGCTATTGCTATGGAAAAAGGCTTACGTTTCGCTATCCGTGAAGGTGGCAGAACAGTAGGTGCTGGTCAGGTAACTGAAATATTAGCATAATTACATACCCTTAAATGGGTAGCAAAACGGTTAATTTTGTATAAAGTACCGGGGCTTTTGTCTCGGTACTTTATTCACAATAAGCAAATACAATACAAATTTCCTTTTTAAGGAGATAGTATACACGGGAATAGTTCAACGGTAGAATAGAGGTCTCCAAAACCTTTGATCAGGGTTCGAATCCTTGTTCCCGTGCATAAGCAATTAGTAAAATGGCAGGCGTAGCTGAATATATTAAAGAATCATACATTGAGTTGACCGAGAAAGTAACCTGGCCAACCTGGAGAGAATTGCAAAACAGCGCCGTATTGGTGTTAATAGCTGCAATGATTATTGCTATGGTCATTTTTGGTATGGACCAGATAATAGGCTACCTGCTTAATCAGTTTTATACTTCACTAACCTAATTATATATAGATGAGTGATCAATTAAAGTGGTACGTAGTTAGGGCCATCAGTGGTAAAGAAAAAAAGGTAAAGCAATATATAGATGCGGAAATAAGCAGGTTAGGTATAACACACTTAGTGCCGCAAGTACTTATTCCTACCGAAAAATATTACCAGATGCGTGACGGGAAAAAGATCGCTAAAGAGCGTAACTATTTTCCAGGTTATGTATTGATGGAAGCCGCACTTGATGGCGAGCTGGAGCACATTATTAAAAATGTGAACAGCGTTATAGGCTTTTTAGGTGATAAACAAGGCAACGCTATCCCTTTACGCCAGGCCGAAGTTAACCGTATTTTAGGTAAGGTTGATGAGATGAGCGCTCAAGGCGAAACAATGAATGTTCCATATTACGTTGGCGAAAACGTTAAGGTAATGGATGGTCCATTCAACGGTTTTAGCGGTGTGATTGAAGAGGTTAACGAAGAGAAAAAGAAATTAAAAGTAATGGTAAAGATCTTCGGGCGCCGTACGCCGCTTGAATTGAATTACATGCAGGTAGAGAAAGAATAAGTTTAGATAGGAGATGTGAGATTTTAGATGATGAAACATCTAAGGGTCATATTGAGGATACTAAACAATAAATATAACAATATAAAGGTTTGAATAACCTGGTACGAGTCTCAAATCTCCTATCTAATATCTCAAACCTAACGATCTTAAATGTTACTTAGCTTCCACTTACTAACATTGAGTTATAATTAAAACAAATCAAAATGGCAAAAGAAGTCGGTGCGATGGTAAAGCTACAAGTGAAGGGCGGCGCTGCAAACCCATCTCCTCCAATTGGCCCAGCATTGGGTGCAAAAGGTGTGAACATTATGGAGTTTTGCAAGCAGTTCAACGCACGTACCCAGGATAAACCTGGTAAAGTGTTACCTGTAGTTATTACTGTTTATGTCGACAAGTCTTTCGATTTTATCATCAAAACCCCTCCTGTAGCTATACAGCTTTTAGAAGCAACTGGCTTAAAGAGTGGTTCGGCTGAACCCAACCGTAAAAAAGTTGCCAATGTAAATTGGGAACAGGTTGAGAACATTGCCAAGGATAAAATGACTGATTTGAATGCATTCACAGTAGAATCAGCCATGAAAATGGTGGCAGGTACTGCCCGCAGTATGGGGATAACCGTATCAGGTACGGCACCCTGGAGTAATTAATTAATACAAATCAGTTTAAGACAGTGGCTAGATTAACAAAAAATCAAAAAGCGGCACTCTCCAAAATTGAGGCTAATAAATCGTATACATTACAAGATGCGTCATCATTGGTAAAGGAATTAACCAATACCAAATTTGATTCATCAGTTGATATAGATGTGCGTTTAGGTGTTGACCCTCGTAAAGCCAATCAAATGGTACGTGGTATTGCAACATTGCCTCATGGAACCGGTAAAACTGTACGTGTGTTGGTGCTTTGTACTCCAGATAAGGAGCAAGAAGCTAAAGACGCAGGTGCGGATTTCGTAGGTTTGGATGATTATATTGCCAAGATTGAAGGCGGATGGACTGATGTTGATATTATCATCACTATGCCAAGCGTTATGGCTAAGGTAGGTCGTTTGGGCAGAATATTAGGCCCACGTAACCTTATGCCTAACCCTAAATCAGGAACAGTAACACCAGAAGTTGGTAAAGCTGTAACTGAGGTAAAAGGTGGTAAGATCGATTTCAAGGTTGATAAAACCGGTATCATCCACACTTCAATAGGAAAAGCATCTTTCTCTGCTGATAAAATTTATGAGAATGCATTAGAAGTATTGCAAACTATCTCTAAATTAAAACCATCAGCAGCAAAGGGCACATATTTTAAGAGCATACATATCTCTTCAACAATGTCGCCGGGAATTACAATTGAAACTAAATCAGTAGCGGGAATTTAATCATGAATAAAGAAGAAAAACACGACCTTGTTCTTGCCCTTGCTGATCAGATTAAAGAGTACGGTAATTTTTATATTACCGATACAGCTGATCTAACGGTTGCAAAAGTGAATAATATCCGTCGTCAATGTTTCGAGGCTGATATCACCATGCAGGTTGCAAAAAATAGCTTGATCAGAAAAGCTATGGAAGCCGCAGAAGGTGATTTTTCCCCGATATATGATGTATTAAAAGGTTCTTCATCAATCCTTTTCTCAAAATCAGCAACTGCCCCGGCAAAGTTGATCAAAGCTTTAAGGAAAAAAGGTGATAAACCAGTTTTAAAAGCAGCATACATTGATTCAGCGATATTTATCGGCGATAATCAATTAGATACTTTGACCAAACTAAAATCAAAGGAACAATTGATTGGCGAGATAGTAGGCTTATTGCAATCACCAGCCAAGAACGTTATTTCTGCATTACAATCAGGCGGAAATATATTAGCAGGTGTTGTAAAAACATTACAAGAAAGAGGTTAACGAACACCTTAAAGTTCGATTTAAACAAAAAAGCATTAAGTAAAAATAAAAAATAAAATGGCGGATTTAAAAGCGTTTGCTGAACAGTTGGTAAACTTAACAGTAAAGGAAGTAAACGAATTAGCTCAGATCTTGAAAGACGAGTATGGCATTGAGCCAGCTGCTGCAGCTGTTGCTGCTGCACCGGCTGCTGGTGGTGGCGATGACGCTCCTGCAGCTGCGGCTGAGCAAACTGCATTTGACGTAATCCTGAAAGAAGCAGGTGGTTCAAAATTAGCAGTTGTTAAATTAGTAAAAGACTTAACTGGCTTAGGTTTGAAAGAAGCTAAAGATTTAGTTGACGGTGCACCTAAAGAGGTTAAAACTGGCGTAACTAAAGAAGAAGCTCAATCTTTGAAATCTCAATTAGAGGAAGCCGGAGCAGTAGTTGAGGTTAAATAATTTAACCACTCACACAATAGCATCAGACTCCGACCATTTTTGGTCGGGGTCTATTGCTGTTTATATACTTTAGATTTGAGACGTAAGATATGAGATATGAAAATCTTGCGTCAAAATGAAGATTTCAACGTCTGTCTCAAATCTCACGTCTAATATCTCATATCTAAAACACAGGTTTAATAAACTAAAATTATAACACCTTGGCAAACCAAAATAACCAAAGAGTAAACTTTGCAACCAGCAGAAAGGTACTTGATTACCCCGATTTCCTGGATGTACAGTTACAATCTTTCCAGGAATTTTTTCAATTGGAAACCACGTCAGACAACCGCTACAAAGAGGGGTTGTTTAAAGTATTTGCCGAAAACTTTCCTATTTCAGATTCAAGGAACATCTTCGTTTTAGAGTTTCTTGATTATTTTATTGATCCGCCACGTTACGATATACGCGAGTGTATTGAGCGCGGGTTAACTTACAGTGTGCCATTAAAAGCAAAACTTCGTTTATCATGTAATGATGCCGAACACGAAGATTTTGAAACAATTGTACAGGACGTGTACCTGGGAACTATCCCTTACATGACGCCTAAAGGTACATTTGTTATCAATGGCGCCGAGCGTGTAATTGTATCACAGTTACACCGTTCACCTGGTGTATTCTTTGGCCAAAGCCGCCACACCAACGGTACAAAATTATACTCGGCACGTGTTATACCTTTCAAAGGTTCGTGGATTGAGTTTGCTACAGACGTTAATAACGTGATGTATGCTTACATTGACCGTAAAAAGAAATTCCCGGTTACTACGCTTCTTCGTGCAATAGGCTACGATTCTGATAAAGATATATTAGAATTATTTGAGCTTGCAGACGAGGTTAAAGTAAGCAAATCTGGCTTGAAGAAATTCATTGGCCGTAAGCTTGCTGCAAGGGTGCTTAAAAAATGGGTAGAAGATTTCGTGGATGAGGATACCGGTGAAGTGGTATCTATTGACCGTAACGAGATCATCCTTGAGCGCGAAACCGTATTGGAAGATGACCATATTGATATGATCATTGATGCCGGTGTTAAAACCATCATCCTTAACAAGGAAGATGCTGCCACCAGCGGTGATTATACTATTATATATAATACGTTACAAAAAGATACTTCAAACTCAGAGAAAGAAGCGGTTGAGCATATCTATCGCCAGTTACGTAACGCTGAACCACCTGATGAAGAAACAGCTCGTGGTATCATCGATCGTTTATTCTTCTCTGATAAAAGATACGATTTGGGAGATGTGGGCAGGTACCGCATCAACCGTAAGTTGAAACTTAGCACTTCAGAAGAAACTAAGGTTTTAACCAAACAGGATATCATCGCGATTGTGAAATACCTGATCAAATTAATCAACTCAAAAGCTGAGGTGGATGATATTGATCACTTGTCAAACCGTCGTGTTCGTACTGTTGGTGAGCAACTTTATGCACAATTTGGTGTTGGTTTAGCACGTATGGCGCGTACCATTCGTGAGCGTATGAACATTCGTGATAACGAGGTGTTCACACCAACTGACCTGATCAACGCACGTACACTATCATCTGTGATCAACTCGTTCTTCGGAACAAACCAGTTATCACAGTTCATGGACCAAACCAATCCACTGGCAGAGATCACGCACAAGCGTCGTCTGTCAGCCCTTGGGCCCGGTGGTCTGTCTCGTGAGCGTGCAGGTTTCGAGGTTCGTGACGTACACTACACCCACTACGGTAGGTTGTGTACTATTGAAACCCCGGAAGGACCGAACATTGGTTTGATATCTTCACTTTGCGTACACGCCAAGATCAACAACTTAGGCTTCATCGAAACACCATACAAACGTGTGGTTGACGGTAAGGTACAGGTTGATGAACCGGTTATCTACTTATCTGCAGAAGATGAAGATGGTAAAACCATTGGCCAGGCAAATGCTTACTATGATGATAAAGGTGTATTCGCTAATCCACGTGTAAAAGCACGTTTTGAAGGTGACTTCCCTATTATCGACCCTGATAAACTGGATTTGATGGATATTGCTCCAAATCAAATTACATCAATCGCGGCATCATTAATTCCGTTCTTAGAACATGATGATGCTAACCGTGCCTTGATGGGATCAAACATGCAACGCCAGGCCGTACCATTGTTACGCCCCGAAGCGCCAATTGTTGGTACAGGTTTGGAAGGCCGTGTGGCAAAAGACTCTCGTACCCTTATCAACGCCGAAGGCGATGGTGTGGTTGAGTATGTTGATGCTAACGAGATCAAAATTAAGTATGACCGTAACGAACTGGATCGTTTGATCTCTTTTGACGGCGATACAAGAAGCTACTTGTTAACTAAATTTAAAAAGACTAACCAGAGCACTACCATCAACCTAAAACCTATCGTTAAGAAAGGTCAGCGTGTTGAAAAAGGACAAGTGCTTTGCGAAGGCTATGCAACCCAGAATGGTGAGCTTGCTTTAGGTCGTAACCTGAAAGTGGCATTCATGCCTTGGCAAGGTTACAACTTTGAGGATGCAATCGTAATATCTGAGCGTGTAGTGTCTCAGGATATATTCACATCACTTCACGTTGAAGAATTTGAACTTGAAGTACGTGATACTAAACGCGGCGAAGAGGAATTGACACCGGATATCCCTAACGTATCAGAAGAAGCTACTAAAGACCTTGACGAAGACGGTATCATCCGTGTTGGTGCCGAGGTTAAAGAAGGCGATATCCTGATAGGTAAGATCACTCCAAAAGGTGAATCAGATCCTTCACCGGAAGAAAAACTGTTACGTGCCATATTTGGTGATAAAGCAGGTGACGTTAAGGATGCATCTTTAAAAACTCCGCCGTCTATCGCGGGTGTTGTTATCGATACAAAATTATTCAGCCGTGCTAAAAAAACCACTAAGGCGGAAGAAAAGGCGCAAATTGAAAAACTTGATGCTAAACATGATAAAGCTGTAAAAGATCTTAAAAATACTTTGATCGAGAAGTTATTTGAGATTGTTAACGGCAAAACATCACAAGGTGTTTACAATGTTTACAAAGAGTTGTTTGTGGCTAAAGGTGTTAAATTCACTCAGAAAATTCTGACTGAGCTTAATTACGAAAGCATCAACCCAACAAAATGGACAACTGATGATGATAAGAACGACCAGATAAAAACTTTGCTTCACAACTATAACATTAAAGTGAACGAAGAACTGGGTGCTTACCGTCGCGATAAGTTTGCCATCAGCGTAGGTGATGAGCTTCCATCTGGTATCGTACAAATGGCTAAAGTTTACATCGCTAAAAAGCGTAAGCTTAAGGTGGGTGATAAAATGGCGGGCCGCCACGGTAACAAAGGTATTGTTGCACGTATTGTACGTGACGAGGATATGCCTTTCTTAGAAGATGGTACCCCGGTTGATATTGTGTTGAACCCACTGGGTGTACCTTCACGTATGAACCTTGGCCAGATCTATGAAACAGTATTAGGTTGGGCAGGTAAAGAGCTTGGTGTTAAATTCGCTACTCCTATTTTTGATGGTGCAAGCCATACCGAAGTAGAAGAGTGGGTTAAAAAAGCGGGCTTACCAGAATCTGGCCGTACCTATTTATACAATGGTTTAACAGGCGACCGTTTTGACCAGCAAACTACTGTAGGTATTATCTACATGCTTAAACTTGGTCACATGGTTGATGATAAGATGCACGCGCGTTCTATCGGGCCATACTCATTAATTACACAACAGCCATTGGGTGGTAAAGCCCAGTTTGGTGGTCAGCGTTTTGGTGAGATGGAGGTTTGGGCACTTGAGGCATTTGGTGCATCAAACATACTGCAGGAAATATTAACCGTTAAATCGGATGATGTTATCGGCCGTGCCAAAACTTATGAAGCTATTGTTAAAGGTGAAAACCTGCCAACACCATCAGTTCCGGAATCATTCAACGTATTGGTTCACGAATTAAGAGGTTTAGGTTTGGATATCACATTAGAATAATTATTGAATTATTGAGGGATTGAATTATCGAATAATTCAGTTCCTCAATCAATAAGTCAATAATTCATTCCTTCAATAATTAAAAACAAAGGAGACTATGTCTTACAAAAAGGATAATAAAATCAAGAGTAATTTCACCACAATTACGATCAGTTTAGCTTCTCCGGAATCTATCCTTGAGCGTTCAAGCGGTGAGGTTTTAAAACCTGAGACCATTAACTACCGTACCTACAAGCCCGAGCGTGATGGTTTGTTCTGCGAGCGTATTTTCGGTCCGGTTAAAGATTACGAATGCCATTGCGGTAAATACAAACGTATCCGTTACAAAGGGATTGTTTGTGACCGTTGCGGTGTTGAAGTAACTGAGAAAAAGGTTCGCCGTGAGCGTATGGGCCACATCAACTTGGTGGTGCCTGTTGCGCACATCTGGTATTTCCGCTCGTTGCCAAATAAAATTGGTTACCTGTTGGGCTTACCTACAAAAAGGTTAGACCTGATCATTTATTACGAAAGATATGTAGTTATTCAGCCTGGTATTAAAGAATCTGACGGCATTTCCAAAATGGATTTCCTTACAGAAGAAGAATACCTGGATATATTGGATACTTTACCAAAAGAAAACCAATACCTGGATGATAAAGACCCACAAAAATTTGTGGCTAAAATGGGTGCCGAGGCGCTTGAAGAATTATTACGCCGCATCGATTTAGATGAGTTGTCATACAATCTTCGTCACCAGGCAGCTAACGAAACTTCTCAGCAACGTAAAAACGAAGCTTTAAAACGTTTACAGGTTGTTGAAGCTTTCCGTGGCGCGGCTACAAGGATAGAGAATAACCCATCTTGGATGATCGTTAAGATTGTTCCTGTTATACCTCCTGAATTACGCCCGTTAGTACCATTGGAAGGTGGCCGTTTCGCTACATCCGATTTGAATGATTTATACCGCCGTGTAATTATCCGTAACAACCGTTTAAAACGTTTGATCGAGATAAAAGCACCGGAAGTTATTTTACGTAACGAAAAACGTATGTTACAGGAAGCTGTAGATTCGTTATTTGATAACTCACGTAAAGTTAACGCGGTTAAAACCGAAGGTAACCGTGCATTGAAATCACTTTCAGATATCCTGAAAGGTAAACAAGGCCGTTTCCGTCAAAACTTATTAGGTAAACGTGTGGATTATTCGGCACGTTCGGTAATTGTTGTAGGGCCAAACCTTAAATTACACGAGTGCGGTTTACCAAAAGATATGGCTGCTGAGCTGTTCAAACCATTTATCATTCGCAAGATGATTGAGCGTGGTGTGGTTAAAACAGTAAAATCTGCCAAGAAAATTGTTGACCGTAAAGACCCATTAGTTTGGGATATTTTGGAAAACGTATTAAAAGGCCACCCTGTATTATTAAACCGTGCGCCTACGCTGCACAGGTTGGGTATCCAGGCTTTCCAGCCAAAACTGGTTGAAGGTAAGGCTATACAATTGCACCCGTTAACCTGTACCGCCTTCAACGCGGATTTTGACGGTGACCAGATGGCTGTGCACGTACCACTTGGTAACGCAGCAATTTTGGAAGCCCAGGTATTAATGCTTGCATCACACAACATCTTAAACCCTGCTAACGGTACGCCTATTACAGTACCTTCGCAAGACATGGTGCTTGGTTTGTACTACATAACCAAAGGCCGTAAAACTGACGAAGGACGTATTGTAAAAGGACAAGGTTTAACTTTCTATTCTGCCGAAGAGGTAATTATCGCTTACAACGAAAGAAAGATCGATCTGCACGCCTTTATCAAGGTTAAAGGAAGAATTAAAGAACGCGATGGTATCATCGTTTCTAAAATAATTGAAACTACTGTAGGCCGTGTGCTATTTAACCAGCATGTGCCCGAAGAAGTTGGTTATATTAACGAACTGTTAACCAAAAAATCACTGCGTGATATTATTGGTGAAGTTGTTAAAATGACCGGTATGGCACGCGCTGCCCAGTTCCTTGATGATATTAAGGAGTTAGGTTTCCGTATGGCATTCCAGGGTGGTTTATCATTTAACCTGAAGGATATCAACATTCCTGAAGAAAAGGTTACTTTGATAGCACAGGCTTCTAAAGAAGTGGAAGATGTTATGGGTAACTATAACATGGGTTTCATTACCAACAACGAGCGTTACAACCAAATCATCGATATCTGGACACGTATTAACAACCGCTTAACAGCGAATGTAATGAACATCCTGAGCAATGATAACCAAGGGTTCAACTCTGTTTACATGATGCTTGACTCTGGTGCGCGTGGTTCTAAAGAGCAGATCCGTCAGCTTGCAGGTATGCGTGGTTTGATGGCTAAGCCTCAAAAATCAGGTTCAGGTGGTGAGATCATCGAAAACCCTATCCTTTCAAACTTTAAAGAAGGTTTGTCGGTATTAGAGTACTTCATATCTACCCACGGTGCGCGTAAAGGTTTGGCGGATACGGCGTTAAAAACAGCGGATGCTGGTTACTTAACCCGTAGGTTGCATGACGTTGCCCAGGATATGATTGTTGGTGAAGTTGATTGCGGTACTTTAAGAGGTATCTACACAACCGCGTTAAAAGATAACGAGGATGTTGTTGAGCCGTTATACGATCGTATTTTAGGTCGTACTACACTGCATGATGTTCACGATCCTATCACTAACGAATTATTAATTTCTGCAGGTGAAGATATCACCGAAGAGATTGCTAAGAAAGTAGAAAATTCACCTTTAGAGGGTGTTGAGATACGTTCGGTATTAACATGCGAAAGCAAACGTGGCGTATGTGCTTTATGCTACGGCCGTAACCTTGCAAGCGGTAAACGCGTGCAAATGGGTGAAGCTGTTGGTGTAATTGCTGCACAGTCAATTGGTGAGCCGGGTACACAGTTAACACTACGTACATTCCACGTGGGTGGTACCGCCTCAAACATCGCGGCTGAGTCACAGATCAACGCAAGGTTTGAAGGTATCATTGAATTTGAGAACGTACGTACAGTAGAATATAAAACTGAGGATGGTATAGTTGATGTGGTATTAGGCCGTTCTGGCGAGTTCCGTATCATTGAGCCGGGTACTAATAAAGTTATTGTTACCAACAACATTCCATACGGTTCATACCTGTATGTGAAAGATGGCAGCAAAATTGAAAAAGGCGACCGTATCTGTTCATGGGATCCGTACAATGCGGTTATTATCTCTGAATTTGCAGGTATTACCACTTTCGAGGCAGTATTGGAAGGTATCACGTTCCGCGAGGAAAGTGATGAGCAAACCGGTCACCGCGAAAAGGTTATTATCGATACCAGGGATAAAACTAAAAACCCTGTTATACAGATAGCTGATAGCAAAGGAAACATCATTAAAGGATACAACATCCCGGTAGGTGCCCACATTTCTGTTGAAGAAGGTGAGAAACTACAAACCGGACAAGTTATTGCTAAAATTCCTCGTTCAACCGGTAAAACGCGAGATATTACAGGTGGTTTACCACGTGTAACCGAGTTATTCGAAGCACGTAACCCATCTAATCCGGCTGTAGTAACCGAAATTGATGGTGTGGTAACTTTAGGTGGTGTTAAACGTGGTAACCGCGAGATCACTATCGAAAGTAAAGACGGCCAGGTTAAGAAATACCTGGTGCCATTGTCTAAACACATTCTTGTACAGGATAACGACTTTGTTAAAGCAGGTATGCCATTGTCTGATGGTTCTATCTCTCCGGCAGATATCCTTGCAATTAAAGGCCCTGCTGCAGTACAAGAGTATCTTGTTAACGGTATTCAGGAAGTTTACCGCTTACAGGGTGTGAAAATTAACGATAAGCACTTTGAGGTGATCGTTCACCAGATGATGCAGAAAGTTGCCATTGAAGATGCCGGCGATACCCGTTTCCTTGAAAGGGAAGCAGTTGATAGCTGGGATTTCATGACCGAAAATGATGAGATATTTGATAAGAAAGTTGTTGTTGAGCCAGGTGATTCTGCAACATTAAAAGCTGGTCAGATCATATCATTGAGGAAACTAAGGGACGAAAACTCTATCTTAAAACGTAAAGATTTAGCTTTAGTTGAAGTAAGGGATGCAATTGCAGCAACTTCAAGCCCAATGTTACAAGGTATCACAAGAGCATCATTAGGTACAAAATCGTTCATTTCAGCAGCATCGTTCCAGGAAACTACCAAGGTACTGAACGAAGCAGCTATAGCAGGTAAGAAAGACTTAATGCTTGGCCTGAAAGAAAACGTTATTGTTGGTCACTTAATTCCGTCAGGAACAGGTTTACGCGAATACGAAAATATCCGTGTAGGTTCTCAGGAAGAATTTGATCGCCTTATGGCTTCAAAAACTGAGGAAGTGGAAGCTTAATCAGATTTTTTTAAATACTTTTGCAAGGCCTTCTATGAAAATGGAAGGCTTTGCTTTTTTAACACCATTTATCATGGAAGAACAAAACGAAAACCAGATCAACATTGAGCTTTCTGAAGAGGTTGCCGAAGGCGTTTACGCTAACCTGGCTATTATAACCCATTCCAGCTCGGAGTTTGTGCTCGATTTTATACGTGTTATGCCGGGTGTACCCAAGGCAAAAGTTAAATCGCGTATAGTATTAACTCCCGAGCATGCCAAACGCTTGTTGGCCGCTTTGCAGGATAATATAGAAAAGTTTGAAGCTATAAACGGCCGTGTAAAAATTCAGAATGACCCAACAGGTTTCCCAATGAATTTTGGCGGAACCATGGGGCAGGCGTAATTTAAAGTCCATAGTCCATGGCTGATAGTCCATGGTTATGGGAGTGTTTTACTATGGTCTATGGACCATTGACTATCGACCAAACAAAATGGAAAAAAACGCTAAAATATATATTGCCGGTCATCGTGGGATGGTGGGCTCGGCCATAATGCGCAAGCTGGAGGCCGAGGGGTTCACTAATTTTGTAACCCGTACATCTGCCGAGCTTGACCTGCGCGATCAACAGGCGGTAGCCTTATTTTTTGCGCAAACGAAACCCGATTATGTTTTTCTTGCTGCTGCAAAAGTGGGTGGTATTGTTGCCAACAACACCTATCGTGCCGAGTTTTTATACGATAACCTGCAGATCCAGAATAACATCATCAACTCATCATACCTTAACCAGGTTAAAAAGCTGATGTTCTTAGGATCGAGCTGTATCTATCCAAAACTGGCGCCACAACCTTTAAAGGAAGATGCCCTGTTAACAGGCCTGCTTGAACCAACTAATGAGCCATACGCTATCGCTAAAATAGCGGGCATTAAAATGTGCGATGCTTACCGCGCGCAATACGGCTGCGATTACATATCGGTTATGCCTACAAATTTGTATGGTTATAACGATAACTATCACCCGCAAAACTCACACGTGCTGCCTGCATTGATCCGCAGGTTTCATGAAGCTAAAGAAAATGGCGCTCCCGAGGTTGTTATTTGGGGTAGCGGTTCGCCGTTACGCGAGTTTTTATTTGCCGATGATTTAGCTGAAGCTTGCGTTTACCTGATGCAAAACTTTAGCGAAGCCGGTTTCATCAACATAGGCAGCGGTAAAGAGATCACTATTAAAGATCTGGCCCTGCTCATTAAAAAGATTGTAGGTTACGAAGGGAAATTGATCTTTGATGCTACTAAACCTGATGGTACGCCACGCAAATTAATGGATGTATCTAAACTGGCAGAAAAAGGCTGGACATACAAAACCGAATTAGAAACCGGTATTAAACTTGCCTACGAGGATTTCCTGGTAAAACATGTAGAGCGGTAAGTAGTTTAAGTATATCAAATGCTTAAAGTTTTTAACAGATAGATAATGAGTAAAACAATAGTTTTTGGTGCTTCGGGTCAGTTGGGGCAATGCTTTAAAAAGCTTGCTGCAGATAACAACCTCGATTACCTTATTTTTCCTAACGAAGACGAAGCCAACATACTTGATACCGAAGCCTTAGAGAAAATATTTGCGACCTATCAACCCACATTCGCCATAAATTGCGCCGCTTATACCGCGGTTGATAAAGCTGAGGACGATGTGGCAACCGCTTCCAAAGTAAATATAACAGGGGTAGAAAACCTGGCCAGATTGTGCAGCAAGCACGATACTACGCTGATCCATACTTCAACAGATTTTGTTTTTAAGGGCGATGTATCATCACCACTTAAAGAAGATAGCGTAGCCAAACCAATTAATGTTTATGGCCAAACCAAGCTGGATGGCGAAAAGGTTATTCCCGTTTTGCTGGACAAGTATTTTATCATCCGCACTGGATGGCTGTACTCTGAATTTGCCAACAACTTTGTAAAAACCATGCTTAAGCTGGGCGCCGAGCGTGACGAGCTTAAAGTTATTGCCGACCAAACCGGTACACCTACTTATGCCATTGATCTGGCAGGCTGCATTATCAGCATCATTCAGTCGGATAGTATTGCTTATGGCATTTACCATTACAGTAACGAGGGGATAGCATCGTGGTACGATTTTTCAAAAGCTATTTTTGAACTATCGGGTACCGATGTAAAAGTTATCCCGGTACCAACCAGCGAATACAAGACCCGCGCGGTAAGGCCGGCATATTCGGTTATGGATAAATCAAAGATCAAACAAACATTTGGCCTGCAAATTCCGTATTGGAGAGATAGCCTTGCAGTTTGCATCGGCAGGTTAAAACAACAAAACTAATTAGTGATTTTAGGCAGACTTGCAAAGCTTATACGCTTGACAGGAAATCACTCAATCACTAATTCAATAAATAAATAATTATCCCATGAAAGGTATCATATTAGCAGGCGGATCGGGCACAAGGCTTTACCCAATAACCCAGGCCATAAGTAAGCAGTTAATGCCTATTTATGATAAGCCCATGATCTATTACCCGCTATCGGTATTGATGCTGGCCGGTATAAACGAGATCCTGATCATTACCACTGCCGAAGATAATGCCGGCTTTGTGCGTTTATTAGGCACAGGCGAAGAGATTGGCTGCCGCTTTGAGTATGCCATACAAGAAAAACCAAACGGACTTGCACAGGCTTTTGTTATTGGTGCCGATTTTATTGGAACCGATAAAGTGGCGCTGGTACTGGGCGACAATATATTTTACGGATCGGGCTTTAGTAAATTGATACAAAGCTTTAATAATGTAGATGGCGCGGCCATATTTGCCTACCCGGTTGCCGACCCGGAACGTTATGGGGTTGTTGAATTTGATAAAGATTTAAAAGCGGTTTCGATTGAAGAAAAACCACTGAAGCCAAAATCAAAATATGCGGTACCCGGATTGTATTTTTACGATAACAGCGTTGTTGAGATAGCCAAAAACATTGAGCCATCTCCACGCGGCGAGTACGAGATAACCGACGTAAACCGTGTTTACCTGGAGCAAGGCAATCTGCATGTTGGGGTAATGGATAGGGGAACAGCGTGGCTGGATACCGGTACGTTTGATTCCCTTAGCGATGCCACCGAATTTGTGCGGGTAATAGAAAAGCGCCAGGCTAAAAAAATAGGTTGTATTGAAGAAGTAGCCTACCTGATGGGATATATTAATGCAGAACAGTTACAAGTACTAGCGAATAAATATATTAAAAGCGGTTACGGGGTTTATATACAATCTGTACTGGATAACGCGTAGGTTCAGTTTGCAGTAGTTAGTTTGCAGTTTGCTTCGCCAAGTCGGGCGACTTCCGCCAAGTCAAGCGTCCACGCTTGACTTTATAATACTTCCAGCGTCCACGCTGAAAGTATCCGGGGTGTTTCACGTGAGCGTGGACGCTCACAATTGCTTTTGTTCAAGTGTGGACGCTTGAACAGGCGGGGTTGATTAAACCAATGGTAATAAATTTTTTCTATTCATTGCCGTCCCATTTATGGGACGGAACCTTAAGCTAAGCCAACGGCTTTAGCCGAAATGATTTAAGCTAAGTCCCTAACTTTACTTATTTCCGACAATATATTATCAACCAACTTTTCATCACCTGCATCAAACCAAACAATATCCTTATCCTTACGGAACCAGGTAAGCTGCCTTTTAGCAAAACGACGGGTATTTTGTTTAATAGAGGCAATCGCAGTATCCAAATCTGTTTTGCCATCCAAATAATCAAACAATTCAGTATAGCCTACGGTGTTTAAAGCGTTGTATTGGCGATAGGGGGTTAAACCTGCAACCTCCTCCAACAAACCATCTTTTACCATTATATCTACCCGTTGGTTAATGCGGTCATATAATTTTTCGCGGGGCATGTCCAGCCCAAGCTTAATAATATTGAAAGGCCTTTTGTTAATTTTGGAGGTGCGGTAAGATGAAAAAGTTTTGCCTGTGCTTTCGTGCACCTCTAAGGCCCTTATAACGCGCTGTGGGTTGTTGATGTCGACCTCGCTGTAATACGTAGGGTCAATTTCTTTCAGGCGCTCCTGTAGGGCTTCTATGCCGTTTATAGCTAATTCGGTATTTAACCTGTCGCGAATATCAGGATCGGCAGTAGGCAGGTCATCAAAACCTTCGGTAATGGCCCTGATGTATAAACCCGAGCCGCCGGCTAATATCACTACATCATGCTTCTTAAAGAGCTCATCAAGTAATTGCAGGCACTGGCGTTCAAAATCACCTACCGAGAATGGCTCGGTAATACTATGCGAATTAATAAAGTAATGTGGGGCCGCGGCTAATTCTGCCCCGGTGGGTTTTGCTGTGCCGATAGACATTTCACGAAAGAACTGTCGTGAATCTGCAGAAACAACTACGGTATTATAATGCTGCGCCAAACTTATGGCCGCCGCAGTTTTTCCGGAGGCCGTAGGGCCGGCTATAACAATTAGGGTTTTATTTTTGAAGTCCATAGTCCATAGTCGATAGTCCATAGAATAACATGCTTGAAAGACTATTGCAGCTACTATTGACCATCGGCTATGGTCTATGGACTAATTATTAATAATCGTCGCGGCCGGGTTTGTCTTCGTCTTCAAACTCTTCATCGTCGCCAAAGCCAAATTCATCTTCTTCGCCTTCTTCGTCACCAACTTTCTTTTCGTCTACCTCATCAATACCGGTATCGGTTACTTCAGAAAAGTCTTCAGCATCTTCCGGGTTATAAGCCATTTCATGTAAAAAGTCGAAATCTTCATCCGGTGTTTCTGCAGCAGCAGCGCTTGGGTTAAATACGTTACCAAATTGTTTTGGTGCCTCGCCAACAGAACGTACAACAGAAGGATACGTAACGCCCGGTGTATCTTCCAATATAATTTTCATTAGTTCTACATGAAAATCAAATGGCCTGTCGAAATTAAATGTATAGTAAAATTTTTGATGCGGATCGTCAATAAAGCTGCTCAGTTTTATATTTTCCATCAAAGGGATCTTGCGGTCAATCCTTTTTTGATTTGGCATATAGGTTATCTCCTCGCCCTTCATCCACTGGTCGTTACTGATATAAAAAGAAGACGGATACTCAGGGTTATAACCGGTACTCTGGTGTATAGCCTTATGAAGATCTTCAAAGGTTTGATTAGATTTTACATCAATATCCCGGGAAACGTCGTCATAATCCTCAAAAGTAACCCTGAACCTGTATAGTGCCATTTTTTTAAGTAGTTTTTTGTCAAAAATAGGAATGTTATTTTAATTTGTGATTGCAACAACTTTCAAGCCAATTTCTTTCCCTTTTTCAATTGTGAAGTTTATTGCGGCTTCACGCTCGTTAGGTATTTCGCCTTCCAGTATAGCTTCTCGTATTTTATTCTTTATAATACCCACTTCGCGGCCTTCGCCAATACCAAAAAGCTTCATAATATCCAGCCCCGTTACCGGCGGCTGCCAGTTGCGAATATTATCGCGCTCTTCAACATCTTTTAATTTTTGTTGAACAAGCTCAAAATTATTGCGATACTTTTTAACCTTGTATTCGTTTTTTGTAGTAACGTCTGCTTTACACAGCAGCATTAATGCTTCAATATCATCACCAGCCTCGAACAATAACCTGCGCACGGCCGAATCTGTTACGATAGATTGCGATAACACAATAGGGCGCAGGTGTAGTTGTACCAATTTCTGTACCAGCTTCATTTTTTCGTTTAATGGTAATTTTAGCTGCGCGAATATTTTGGGGACCATACGGGCCCCTTTATCCTCGTGACCGTGAAATGTCCAGCCGTGGCCGGGTTCAAAGCGTTTGGTTGGTGGTTTGGCAATATCGTGCAATATGGCAGCCCAACGCAGCCAAAGGTCGTCGGTGGTTTCACAAATGTTATCCAGCACCTGTAAGGTGTGGTAAAAGTTATCTTTATGCCCTTTACCATTAATTATCTCTACGCCGTAAAGTGCTACCATCTGCGGGAAAATAATATGCAGCAGGCCGGTATCAAACAAGTAGTTAAATCCAATTGATGGTTTTGGCGACAGGATAATCTTGTTCAGTTCATCAGTAATCCGCTCTTGTGATACAATGTTTATTCGAGACAGGTTACTTTTTATCGCCTCAATAGCTTCATCGTCTATCCTAAAATTAAGCTGACTTGCAAAACGTATCGCGCGCATCATTCTTAAAGGATCGTCAGAAAAAGTTTCTACCGGATTTAGGGGTGTACGGATGAGTTTTGTTTCCAAATCGGCAATGCCGCCAAATGGGTCTATCAACTCTCCAAATTGTGACGAATGAAGGGCGATTGCGAGTGCATTTATGGTGAAATCGCGTCGTTTTTGGTCATCCTCAAGCGTGCCGTTCTCAACAATTGGCTTGCGCGAGTCTGACCGGTAGCTTTCCTTGCGGGCGCCTACAAATTCCACTTCTACATCCTGGTAGCGCAGCATGGCCGTACCAAAGTTTTTAAAAACCGATACCTTAACGTTCAGCCTGGCGGCAACCGCTTCGGCAAAGGCGATACCGTTACCAAGAATAACTATATCAATATCTTTAGATGAGCGGTTAAGGAAAATATCGCGCACGTAACCGCCAATTGCGTAAGCCTGTACATCTTGTTCGGCAGCAAGTTTAGAAATAACAGAAAATACCGGATGTTGCAGGTGTTTTTTCATATAAAGGGCTGCGAACAGGCTTGTATTACAGCGCAAATTTAGCGATTATAAAAAAATTAACGGCGAATAAATTCGAAACCGCCATTTGGGGCCAATCTCATTATGGTTGATGGCTTTTTAATTTCGGTGCTATGCTGGTCTATATCAACCACATAATCAACCCCATCAATAATATCCTGATCTATTTTTGAAAAGTACTCGGGCGATGCTTGCCCGCTGATATTTGCCGATGTTGATACCAAAGGTTTGCGTAAACGTTGTATAAGCTGCTGGCAAAACGGATGGCTGGTAACCCTTATACCCACACTGCCGTCTTCGGCAATTAGGGCGGGTGAGATATTTTTTGCACCGGGCATAACCAGTGTTAAAGGGTTTTCGGAGTATTCTATCAGTTCGTAAGCAATATCGGGTACTTCGTTAATGTAGCTTTGCAGCTTATTATCAACGTCTACCAAAATGATCATGCTTTTACTTTCTTCGCGCTGTTTTAGTTCGTAGATCTTTTTAACAGCATCGGTATTAGTAGCATCGCAGCCAATACCCCAAATGGTATCGGTAGGGTAAAGGATAATGCCTCCATCCTGTACGATTTTTAGCGCCTTGTTTACTTCGTCTTTAAGCATGATTCAGGTGCAAACTTAATGCATTTATTATTTTTATTTCATCTAACATTTCCATGCACTTAGGAATACCGTATAACTTGCAGGTATTGCGCACACAGGGTTCGCATATTAATTCGCCATAACGTATAACCGTTAGGCTTTGTTTGTTGTAGGGGGCAGTGTTATTTTCATTACCTGCGCCAAATAAAACCACGGTTGGCGCACCCACAGCATTAGCCAAGTGTGCCGGCCCCGAATCAGTGGTAAGAACGGCTTTGCTGCTTGCTATTAGTTCTGCCAATCCTTTCAGATCGGTTTTGCCGGCAAGGTTTTGCAGCCTGTTGCTATTGTTTAAGCCATTAAGCAACTCCTCAATAAATACCGCTTCTTTTGCCGAACCCACAAAGGCAAAGGTTGTATCCTTAAATGTGGATGTAAGTGCATTAATAATACTGCGGCCTTTATCCAAAGGCATTCTGCGGGATGACGCTTCTGAATTGAAATTGATGATAACGGTTTCTTTCGGTTCTGTAGATATTTGAGCTTCTAAGCCAACTTGTTTATTGCTGATGGTTTTACCGGTGAAACTTTCCAATAGGGAAACATACTCATCAACCCTGTGCAGGTCGGCTGGTTTCTTAAAAGATCGCGTTAGCAAAAAGAAACCACCTTCTTTATTAAAGCCTATGCGTTGTTTAGCGCCGCTTGCCCATGCCATTGCAAAGGAAGACAGGGAGTGGGGCAGGTTGAAATAAAGATCGTAGTGTTCGTCGCGCATGGATTTACCAAAACGGTAAACTCCGCCTAAGCCATTATGTTCCTGTTTCGAGAAAAGATGGATGTTATTAATACTGGGGATAAGCGAGGCAATGCCACCCAGTTCTTTTTTGATGATGACATCAATAGTGGCATCAGGATAAAGCTGCCTAACAGCATTGATGAACGCGGTGCTCATCACCACATCGCCAAGCCAGTTGGGCAGGCGAATCAAAATTTTGAGATTTGAGACTTGAGATATGAGATTTGAGACAGGCTGCATGATCTAATCTTTGTAAGACAATGCTGAAGCTAATCTCAAATCTAATATCTCACATCTCATATCTATACTTAAACTGCTACGTTATTTTCCCTTAAAGCATCATTTAATGATGTTTTTTTGTCGGTAGATTCTTTACGTTTTCCAATAATAAGCGCGCATGGTACATGGTACTCGCCTGCAGCAAATTTTTTGGCGTATGAGCCTGGTATTACTACCGAACGGGCAGGCACACGGCCTTTATATTCAATTGGCTCGGGGCCTGTTACGTCAATTATTTTGGTAGATGCTGTTAAAACCACGTTAGCGCCTAAAACCACCTCACTTTCTAAATGTACACCCTCAACCACAATAGCGCGCGAGCCCAGGAAGCAGTTATCCTCTATAATAACCGGTGCTGCCTGTACTGGTTCTAATACACCGCCAATACCAACACCGCCGCTTAAGTGTACATGCTTGCCTATTTGCGCACATGAACCCACAGTGGCCCAGGTATCAACCATGGTGCCTTCATCAACATAAGCGCCAATATTTACATACGATGGCATCATAATAACACCTTTAGCCAGGTAAGCACCGTAACGGGCAATACCATGGGGTACTACACGCACACCAAGGTCTTTATAGTTGGTTTTCAGTTTCATTTTATCATGAAATACAAAAGGGCCAACTTTAATTTCTTCCATAGCACGGGTAGGGAAGTATAATATAACGGCTTTTTTGATCCAGTCGTTTGTATGCCAGCGGGTGCCTATTAATTCGGCAACACGTATTTCGCCTTTATCCAATCGCTCAATAACGGTATTTATGGCATTGATATAATCATTTTCACTTAAAAGGGTGCGGTTATCCCAGGCATCCTCAATCATTTTTTTAAGGTCGATCATTAGAAATATAAATTTTGTCAAATTAAAGGAATTTTAAGGAGATTTGTTTTATAGTAGTAGTTAGTTTATTGGTTCATTTGCTCAATGGTTCATTGGTGCCTGATCAAAGCACAGTGTACGTATGAAAAACTATTATACTAATAAACCAATAAGCTAATGAACCCGTGAACAAATAAGAGCGCCATGGCTGAGAAAGAAAAACTAAGAATTGATAAGTATTTATGGTCGATACGTGCGTTTAAAACCCGTACACTGGCTTCTGATGCCTGCAAGGCTGGGCGTGTAAAACTGGAAGGTAATAATATAAAACCATCGCACGAGGTTAAAATAGGAGAGGTGTATACCGTGTCAAAAGGGCCGGATAAAAGGATGCTAAAAGTTACCGGGCTGTTAGAAAGCCGTACCGATGCTAAAACCGCCGTTATGTTTTATGAAGATATTACCCCTGAAGAAGAAACTCATGCGTTTAAATCGGTGTTTCATGCGCCTTTATTAAGCCGCGATCGTGGTGCGGGCCGCCCCACAAAACGCGATCGCAGAGAGATTGATGACCTAAAAGATGATTTTTTTAAATAAATTAAAAACAATTAACCCTTGTATTCGTTTTATCGTCGCATTCGGGAATGAGGGTGCTGTGAGCTATTTTAGAAGGATGTTGATTGAAAAGTAATCAATATTCAACCAATAGCCACTGTATCAATCATTAAAATTGCCTTTTTAAATTCCGTGTAAAGGCTAATGTGTTTAATTACATTCTTTTAATTTAACAAAAAATTCTACTTTTGCGCCAAATACCATTGAAAAAATATATGAAAAAAAATATCTACCTTAATATTTTTTTGTTCTTTATCGCTCTTGTTATCTTATCGTCCTGTACCAATCAAAAGCGTATTGTTTACTTTCAAAAAGAACTCAACCAGTCTGATACTATAGACGTTGCCAAGCAATATGTGCCAACAATACAACCTGGCGACATTTTATCTATACCTATCAGTTCATTAAATCCTGCTGCAAGCAGTTTTTTTAACCCATATAATGCGCCAAGTGGTAATATTAGCACTGATAACACTAATAGTGGTATAACAACCGGCAGTGTGCCTTTAACCCAGTCTACTGCAAACGGCAATTTAGTAGATGCCAATGGTATAATTGAACTGCCATTAATAGGTACGGTTAAAGTTGGAGGCCTTACAACAGCGCAAGCACGTGATACGATAAAAAATCGTTTAAAAACATATTTAAAAGAACCTACGGTAAATGTTAGGTTTTTAAATTACAAAATATCAATTATGGGTGAAGTTGTACGCCCATCGGTATATGTAATACCAAATGAAAAAGTAACCCTGCCGGAAGCTCTGAGTATGGCGGGTGATCTAACCATATTTGCCAAGCGCGAAAATGTTTTGATTGTTAGAGATAACAATGGGAAAAAAGAGTTTGGCCGGGTAAACCTAAACACAAGAGAAATATTTACTTCTCCATATTATTATTTGCATTCGGGGGATTTGGTGTATGTTGAACAAGGCAAGAGTAAGACTGCACAGACTGAGCAATCCTACCGTCTTTTGCCTATAATACTGAGCGCTTTGTCGTTCCTTGCAATCATATTTAGCAGATATAAATAATACTCATTCTACCGATACACACAAATGACCACTAATAACGAAACTAACAATCTTGAATTTCAGGATGAGAATGAATTAAACATAAGGGAAATTTTACACAAGTACCTTATTCATTGGAAATGGTTTATATTATCCGTTATCATTGCAACAGCATTAGGCTATGTATATGTTAAATTAACTACCCCGTTATATAAAATAGAAACCGACCTTTTAATAAAGGATAATAAAGGTAATTTGGGTGGCCAGGATGATCTTTTAAAAGATCTTGACCTGTTCACATCTGATAAGATAATTGATAACGAGATCCAAATACTTCAATCGCACACGCTTTTACAACGTACTATTGATGCTTTAAACTTGCAAACCACTTATTATAGCACTAAAGGTGTACGCAAGCACGAATTATATAATCGTGTGCCATGCAAAATAGAACTTTTAAAAGCAGATGATAGTGTTGATTATAGTTTAGTTTATACTTTAAATTTGATTAATTCAAAAGAGATAAACATAAATGGGAAAAAATATCCTTTAGGACAGCCAATAAATATTGGTGGGGCTGAATTTTTGGTAACCCCAAACCCATCTGCACCTAAAGGCGAACTAAATGATCCAATTGAGTTTATGTTTAATGATAAGGAGCTACTGATTGAAAGCCTTAGCGGAAAAATCAAAGTAGATCCGGTAAGTAAACAGGGTACGGTACTTATTATTACCCTTGAAGATGCATTGCCATCAAGAGGTGAGGATATTTTAAACCGGTTGGTTTATGAATATAACAAGGCTGCTATTGATGATAAAAATCAGGTTACTTCGAGTACGCTGGCATTTATTAAGGGCCGCTTAGAAAAGTTACAGGAAGAATTAGGCACAGCCGAAAGAAAAGTTGAGAACTATAAATCGGGCAATAAAATAACAGATATCAGTTCTCAATCGCAGATATTTTTACAAAGTGTACAAGGTAACGATGCGGAGTTAAGTAAAATTAATATACAACTAGGTGTATTAAAGAACATTGAAGATTACCTGTATAGCGCCCGTAATGAGCAATCGCAGGTGCCATCGATGCTGGGTATAGAAGACCCTACATTGTTAGGCTTGGTAAATCAGCTGGCAGAAACGCAACTAAAAAGACAAAGTTTATTGCAAACCATACCAGAAACTAACCCAATTGTTATTTCGATAGATGACCAGATCAAATCTTTAAAGCTTGCGATTAGCCAATCTACTAAAAATTTGAAGAGTGGTTTGCAGGTGATAAAGAGCCAACTGGATTCTAAGAATTCTGCTTTCCAATCGGTTATAAGCCAGGTGCCTTCAAAAGAACGAGGTTTAATTGATGTAATGCGCCAGCAGGAAATTAAGAATACCTTATTTACCTACTTGTTGCAAAAACGGGAGGAAACAGAGATATCTCTTGCATCTACAACGGCAGATAGCCGAACCATTGATGTTGCCCGCAGTGGTAAGTTCCCTTTTAAGCCGGTAATACAAATGATAATGTTTGTATTTGTTTTAATAGGCCTGATTACCCCTGCAGCCATTATCTACTTGTTGGATATGTTAAATTTCAGGGTTTCTAAGCGGTCAGATATCGAACGTGTTACTAAAGTACCTATTTTGGCCGAAATATCTCATTCTGAAGATGCATCGGCATTATTGGTTGCAACAAAACCACGATCAATGGTTGCGGAGCAGTTAAGAGCCTTACGTACTAACTTAAACTTTGTAATTCCACAAGAAGGGCACCGAGTAATGCTATTTACATCAAGCATAAGCGGCGAGGGTAAATCGTTTATCTCATTAAACCTGGGAGCAAGTTTAGCCATGTCTGGCAAAAAGGTAGTTATATTGGAGCTTGACCTTCGTAAACCTAAATTACATGCAGGTTTAGAGATAGATAACACAAAAGGACTATCAAATTACCTTATTGGTGAAGTTGGTTATAAGGATATCATAAAGAAAATAGCTCAACAGGAAAATTATTATATAATTACCTGCGGCCCTATACCTCCTAATCCGGCAGAACTTTTGGTAAATGGAAAAATCAAAACGCTTTTAGATCAGCTTAAACAAGACTTTGATTACATTTTGTTAGATGCCCCCCCAGTAGGTTTGGTAACAGATGCCCAAATATTGGCCGAATATGTTGATGCCACTTTATTTATTGTAAGGCATAACTATACAGCTAAAAATCACATCACGTCTATTCAGAATTTTTATAGTAGCAAAAAGTTCAGGAACCTGAATATTGTTTTAAACTCTATTGATGCTAATGGTGGCTATGGTTACGGCTATGGTTACGGTTACGGTTACGGTGGGGGATATTATCAGGACGACGAAACCTCTAAAAAGAAATCTTTTTTTGCTAAAAAATCTAAATCATAATTGATAAATGCCTGATTCTACCCAGGGATCTAAATAATTATTATATAAATCACACCATCTATGCCATCACTTGAAAAACAGACCGATCAAATTAAAATTGCCGTTATAGGTTTAGGCTATGTAGGCTTACCACTTGCATTAGAGTTTGCAAAACAGTACGATGTACTGGGATTTGACATAAACAAAGACAGGGTTGAAGAATTAAGCCGCGGTGCAGACCGTACTAAAGAAGCTGATATTGAAGAACTGTTAAAAGTTATTGAACTTAAAAAGACAAACACTAATAAAGGATTGCATTTTTCTTACAACAGAGAAGAACTGAACAAGTACAATGTTTTTATAGTTACCGTACCTACTCCTATAAATCAGTTTAAAGCTCCCGATCTTACCCCGCTTATAAAAGCATCTGAGATGTTGGGTTCAATATTGAAAAAAGGTGATTTAGTTATATACGAATCTACCGTTTACCCCGGTTGCACCGAGGAAGATTGTGTACCTGTTCTTGAAAAAGTATCCGGATTAAAATTCAACGTTGACTTTTTTGCAGGCTATTCTCCTGAGCGGATCAATCCGGGCGATAAAATCAATACATTAACAAAAATCAAAAAAGTTACCAGCGGCTCTACTCCTGAAATTGCTGAAAAAGTTGATCAGTTATATCGTTCAATAATAACAGCAGGTACACATAAAGCACCAAGCCTTAAAGTTGCAGAAGCCTCAAAAGCTATTGAGAACGCACAACGCGATGTTAATATATCTTTTGTGAATGAGCTTTCTTTAATATTTGACAGGATCGGTATCGATACTAATGATGTAATTGAAGCTGCCGGAACTAAATGGAACTTTTTAAAATACAAACCAGGTTTAGTTGGGGGGCATTGTATAGGTGTTGACCCATATTACCTGGCACATAAGGCAGAATCATTAGGGTATCACCCACAAGTTATTTTATCTGGCCGCAGGGTTAACGATAATATGGGCCCCTTTGTTGCTAACCGCGTGTTAAAACTTATGATTGATAAGGATCATAAAATAAAGGGCTCTAAGGTGCTAATAATGGGCATAACGTTTAAAGAAAACTGCCCGGATGTTCGTAATACCCGCGTAGTAGATATTTATCATGAATTAGAGCAGTTTGGCTTAAATGTAGATGTTTATGACCCATGGGCTGATGCCGCAGAAGTAAAGCACGAATACGGAATAGATATTTTAAACAAACTACAGGATAACGTTATATATGATGCCATTGTAGTAGCTGTAGCTCATGACGAATTTATTGAATTTGATTACCACAAGATCAAACGCAACAACGGGGTTATATTTGACACCAAAGCTTGTTTAGACAGATCTTTAATTGATGGCAGATTATAATATAAACTTCCATAACAAATTAGCTATAGAGGGTAGTTTGGTATTATATATTCAATACTCATAGCGCAATAAGAACTGGATGAAAAAAATAATAGCTCTTGATGGTATCAGAGGAATAGCGTGTTTGCTGGTTTTGTGGGCCCATTTTCCACTTTTACAAGGAGGCATCGGATTCAAATACTTTCATTTAGCTTCAAAAGCTGTATATGCGGGTTACATTGGTGTTGACATATTTTTTGCACTAAGTGGGTTTTTAATCACCCGGATTTTACTATGGGAAAAAGAGCACAATAAGTTTAGCTATGGTAATTTTTACTTTAAGCGGTTTATTAGGATATTCCCGGTGTATTACCTGGTTATACTATTAGTAGGATTAATTATATCATGGTCAAAGCTGGGATGGTCTGCACTGTATCTATCAAACTACTATTTTTCTTTTAATGATAGTGAAAATGCTTTAAGGCATACATGGTCTTTATGTGTTGAACAACATTTCTATATGTTTTGGCCATTTGTTATCAGCTATTTTTCGGTAGAGCGGTCAAATAAAATAATAGCATATGTTATTCCTGCTGTAGCCATTTTATCGGCAATACTTGCCTTAGTATTTTTTGATAATGGCGTGCAGATCATAAACAGGGTTAGCAATGTGCGTATTTTAACACTTTGCCTGGGAGCATTGTTGGCTTATAATGAAAGTAAGATCGAGCACTACTCTATTAAAAAACCTGCTTTTTTAGCCGTGTTGTTTTTAATTTGTACAAGTGCGTGCCATTTAGTTCCAAATGTTCCTTTAATGTCTTTTGGAAGATTTATATTTTCTGCAGCTTTTTCGTATTACTTTTTACTAAGCATTTTGATCATAGCCTTCCAGGGGATATACCCACGGCTACTAAAGTTTTTTGATAATTCTGTAATGCGGTTTTTTGGTAGAATAAGTTACGGTTTGTATCTATTCCATTTACCCATTTTGGTTTACTTCGGGGTATCACACATGGATAATGTAGACAGCGTACCTTTAAAACTTGGCTTGTTTATATTAATGCTGTGCATTTTAATACCAACACTGTCCTATTACCTTTTTGAAAAACCACTGTTAAAAATAAAGAACAGGTATACTATAATAAAAGGACAAGTGTAATTATAAGTTATACATACCAACATTGTGTTAAAAAAATTCTTCTCATATACCGCAGCCGAGGGCTTAAGCAAAGCTCTAAACTGGTTAACAATAGCTTTACTTCCGCTGGTTCTTAGCCCGAAGGAGTATGGTATAGTTGGTTTGCTCGTAGCAATTGAAGGGGTAGTTTCTACCATCACTTTAATAGGCCAGGAAAAAGCTATTTTTAGGTTTCATAATCCAAAAAGCTTTAATGTGTTAAAGTATTCTTTTCAGTTGGTTACATTGTTTTTGATATTAATTATGTTGATATCTGGTGGTGTATACTTATTGAAGAAGGAGATGTTTAACATTCCCATATTTCCTCACCTTATTGTTTTCCTTATATCAATTTTGTTTTATAACCAGGCACGTTTATTAATGTCGCTGTCGCGTATAACAGAAAATGCGGCTATGTTTTGGAAAACCCGCGCGTTATATCAGATCATTAAAATTGTAGCGGTATTTATTTTGGCATACTGGTTCAAAAACGGTTTAAGTTATATATATGGATGTTTTGTAGCAGGCTTTATATTTTTTATCATTTATGCCAGGCTCATTTACAGCAATTATAAGCCATTGCAAGGTTTGGCTAAATTTGACAAGAACACCATATTGTTATTAGGCTTTGGTGTTCCGCTAATATTTCATGCTATGAGCGGTAATATATTAAGCTATGCCGATAGGTTTTTTGTTAACGGCTTTTTAGATAGTAAACAGTTGGGAATATATACATTTGTATACTCTTTGGGAAGCAGTATCTTCTTTTTTTATGGCACTGTAGCCTCTTACTTTGAACCCTTGACGTATAGGCATCATGATAATAAAGCGGCTTATCAAACCATACTTAAGTTTTACCTTGTGTTTGTACTTATATGTGCCGGGATTTTAGCGTTTTCAATTAAATGTTCGTTTGAACCAATTATTTTAAAATACGTATCAAAAGATTACATATTGGGAATTAACTGCCTTGGATATGTTTTAGCAGCCCACTTAATAATTCCGTTTTATACAGTAGCCAATTATGAGTTAGCAGTAATTAATAAAACTAAGTTTATTGCAACATCAACGGTACTATCTGCTATGGTTAATATTGGCTTAAACTTTTTATTTATACCAAAAATGGGTATAGTGGGTGGTGCTATATCTACCTTTTGTACCTACCTGTTCTTAGCACTCATAACCAATTTGTGGAGCAGGATCAAAGCTGGTTGGGATATTGTTTATTTGAGATTTATTTTTTTGATGTTTCTATTTGTAAATGGCCTGTTGCTTATAATGGCATATTTTAATAATCGTATGCCTGTGCAGGTATTGGTGTTTGCAATTGGGATAATAATTTTATCGATTTTATTGTTTTCATTATTTAAAAAACTTAAGGCTGTATTCGCTATACAGCCTATTAAAGGGGTAGTTGCATAATGTTACAGGTATTCATCTTATTATCCATACTGTTTTCGGTAATATGCTCTATTATCTTAGTTAAGATATTTAAGACTAAAAAGCACCTTATAGTAAAACCGTCTTTTTGGTTCCTGCTGTTTTTCCATGTTCAAATACAGTGGTCGTCTACTATATATGGCTTGGAGGTATTTCAAAAGCTGGAACAACCGTACTTGTTTTTCGCACTTACGCAAGTGCTTCCCCTGTTGTTTTGCTTTATAGTACAAAAAACTTATATCAACACAGCCAAAAATATTTACTCAAAGCTATATCAAACCAACAAAATAATACCCGAAAAAGATTACAAGTTTCTAATTAGCTTGATATTTGTATTATCGGTAGTAATTGTTGGTCTCTTCTTACTAAATACCCCTTTAAAGAAAACCGGATTATTCCAAATATTTAATGGCAGCGATGCGTTGGAATCAACTATAGCACGTGAGGAGTCATTAAAAAATGCACCGGCTATTGTAAGATATACTTATGTGTTTTTTAACAAGGTACTGGCTATAATTGCAGTTGTTATAATAACAAGAAGGCTTTACAAAAACTTCAAAAATAAGCAATGGAGGAACTTTGCTCTGAAGCTTATGCTTATATTGTTCATTGCGATAATGTCCTCTCTATCCGGGGCAAGATCACACGGGATTTACGTATTGCTCAGTTCGGTAATTACCATTTTGTTCTTAGTGAATTTTGAGGTTCCTCTATTAACCATTGTAATCTCTGTACTGGTGTTACTGCTTGTGCCGGTGTCCTTACAGCTAAATAAGTTCCATCGTAATTTTAGTTTAGAAAATATACTCTTGACTTATGATGAGATTTTACTGAAGAGGAGTATAAGGATCCCTATGGAAACCGGACTAACTTGGCTCGATTATGTACAACGACATGGTATTTGGGGTATTAATGGGGTAAGTTTCTTAAAGCCCTTCACGGGCGATAACTACGTAAACGTAGCCAACTATATGATGAACCAGTCAAATGACAGGTTATCGGTTGATTCAGGATTAATGAATACATCTTTCATCTTTTCTTACTATTCGTACATGGGGTACTTTGCCTTTATATTATATCCATTCCTGTTTATACTATTAGATATATCACTAAAAGTTACAAGAAAGCTTAATATACGCCTGTTGTTGCCGGCAACCGTGTTATTGTGTCTAAGCTGTATAAACCTGGTTAACACCGAATATCATACCATCTTACTTTCTTATGGTTATTTAACAGGTTTAGTGTTTCTGTCAATAATGAACAAGCGAATGAGTAAAAGAAGCTTAAATAACAGATCATTTTAAAGCGATGAAGAGAAAATTAATTTTTTTTTAATGCTATACAGGAATTTGCAAATAGTTATTGTATAGGCAATAAACCACTTAGTTAAGATAATGAAAAAATACGTTTTGCTTTTACCGGTTACTTCACAACCGCGATTTATTAGGCGAATTAAAACCTTGTTGAATAGCGGGGCTAATGTTGATGTCGCTTCCTATGAAAGAGATTATTTTAATCTTAATAAGTTGCCGGCAGGGATTGGTTTTTTTTCGTTGGGGAGAGTTGAGAACAAAAAGTATATTCAAAGAGTTAAAAATTTCTTCGTTTCGCTATCAGGGTTAAAAAAATTTGTTAGAGGAGCCGATTGCATATATTCATTTTCAATTGACTTATTAGTACTTAGCTTTTTTGTTAAAACTCCCCAAAGATATTTTGAAGTTGGCGACTTAAGGGAAATAAGTAACCCGTTTTTGAAAGGATCATTTCATTATACTTACGGAAAATTACTGAATAAAGTGGATCGTATTTTCGTAACTTCTTTGGGTTTTAAAAAATATTTAGCTGAAAAACATCATTTAAACAGCGATAAAATTACAATAATAGAAAATAAGTTAAGCGCAACTGATTTTGATTTTGATAATCGTAAAGAATTTAAAGTAGTTGAAGATACCGAGGCGTTTTGCGTAGGTATTATTGGTTTATTGCGATATGAATGCGTGATAGATTTTTTAAAAGCTTATAAATCATCAAAAGCCACATTTAAAGTTAAAATTTTCGGAGATGGGCCATTAAGAGACAGGGTTCTGCCATTTGTTGATGATAAGAATATTTTTTTTAACGGGCAGTTTAAATATCCTGATGGCTTAGACAATATATATAATCAGGTTGATTTAAGTTTTGTAATGTATGACTCAACCGATTTAAACGTAAGATTAGCTTTGCCGAACAAATTATATGAATCAATGTATTTTGCCACACCATTAGTAGTTTCAACTAATACTTTTTTAGCTGAGCAAGTGCATAAGTATCAAATTGGATTTTCATGGCCACAGAATGATATGGTAAAGCTAGTTGAAAAGTTAGATAGTGACGCTTATTTAACTGAGCACAATAACTACAAAAAAAGTTTAGATACAATTGAGAAGTCAGACGCAATTTCTGAATATTAATGAATACGTCTTTTTCCATTTAATGATAATTTAATAATAATACCATACCTGATGAAACAAATCATACAATCATTCAAAAGCGGCGAAACTATATTAGAAGAGATTCCAGTCCCACAAGTATCAAGAGGAAGCGTACTCATAAAAACCTCCAGAAGCCTTGTATCATTGGGTACAGAAAGAATGCTGGTAGAATTTGGTAAGGCAAACCTTGTGCAAAAAGCACGCCAGCAACCAGATAAAGTTAAGCAGGTATTAGATAAAATTAAAACAGATGGATTAGCCCCCACACTAGAGGCTGTTTTTAATAAACTTGGGCAGCCATTACCATTAGGCTATTGTAATGTGGGTAAGGTTATAGCTGTAGGCGAAGGCGTTACTGAGTTTTCAGTTGGTGATCGCGTAGCATCAAATGGGGCTCATGCCGAGTACGTTAACATCCCAAAAAATTTGGTTGCCTCTATACCAGATAATGTTACCGATGAAGAAGCTGCATTTACTGTTATTGGTGCTATTGGTTTGCAGGGAATACGCTTGTGTGAACCTACCTTTGGTGAAACAATTGTTGTAATAGGATTAGGCCTAATTGGGCTGCTTACAGCAGAATTGCTTGTTGCAAATGGTTGCCGTGTAATAGGCGTTGATTTTGATACGGCTAAAACCGAGATTGCACGAAAAAAAGGTGTACTGGTTGTAAACCCGGCAGCCGGCGATGATGTAATTAAATCAGTAATAGATATTACAAATGGTATTGGCGCTGATGGTGTGATCATCACGGCATCTGCCAAAACAAATGACATTATATCCCAGGCCGCACAAATGAGCCGCAAACGTGGCCGTGTGATCTTAGTTGGGGTAATAGGCCTTAACCTTAGCAGAGCCGAATTTTACGAGAAAGAACTTTCATTCCAGGTCTCTTGTTCATACGGCCCGGGCAGGTATGATGAGCTATACGAACATGGCGGTATAGATTACCCTATCGGATTTGTAAGATGGACTGAAAAAAGAAACTTTGAAACCATTCTGCAGTCAATTTCAACAGGGAAGCTTGATGTTAAGTCGTTAATAACTGAACGGGTAGCATTAGAAAGCTATAAAGAAATTTATGACAACATTAGTAATAAAGGTTCAATAGCATCGATATTAGAATACCCGGAGGAAAGTAACGCATCAAACACAGTTGTATTACATCAGGGTAATTTTAATGCCGGCGGGGCTGGTATTGGTATTATAGGCGCAGGTAATTTCACTAGTATGACCATGTTGCCTGCCTTAAAAACAGCGAATGCGTCTATTGTATCTATTGCAAGTGCAAGTGGCTTAAGCGGCACTATAATGGCTAAAAAATACAATATAGCCAAAAGCACTACCGACTATAATGAAATACTACGCGACCCTGCTGTAAACCTGGTAATGATAACTACACGCCATAATCAGCACGCGCGTATGGTTACTGCAGCCTTAAAAGCGGGTAAACATGTGTTTGTTGAAAAGCCGCTGGCGCTTACCGGTGAAGAACTGGAAGGAATAGTTGCTGCTTACGACGGGACCAAAACATTAACGGTTGGTTTTAACCGCAGATTTTCACCGCATATTCAAAAAATAAAAAAACTGGTAGGCAATAGCCCTATGAATGTTATAGCTACTATGAACGCGGGCAGCCTACCGGCCAATCTTTGGGTACATGATATGAAAGTTGGCGGTGGCCGTATAATTGGTGAGGCCTGCCATTTTATTGATCTGATAACGTTTTTAACAGGCAGCAAAGTAAAAGCAGTGGTAATGAATGCTATGGGCACAAACCCTCAGGATAATACCGATAACGCTTCTATATTACTTAAATATGAGAATGGAAGCACAGGTGTCATCAACTACTTTGCTAATGGCTCAAAGTCGTACTCAAAAGAACGTGTTGAAGTTTACTCTCAAGAGCGCATTGCTATAATGGATAATTTCCGGGTTACAGAAGGTTTTGGCTTTAAAGGATTTTCAAAGTTAAAAACTGGCCTGGATAAAGGACATAAAGATCAATTTAAGCTTTTGATTGACCGTGTTAAATCTGGTGGCGATTCATTGATACCCTTTGATGAAATACTAAATACAACAAGGGCGTCGTTTGGTGCTATAGAAAGCCTAAAAACAGGGGCTTGGGTATCAATAACTTAATATTATGAAACGATTAGCGAAGGAAAGCCTTGTAGCAAATTTAGCTATCAAAGCCGCATCAGTTATTTTTTTAGCATTTGTATCTATATCAGCTGTTATGGCAGATGATATACATATAAATGCAGCGCCTGGGCAGGTATATAACCTACCGGCTTCATTGAATGATACACATATTATCATAACCGGTAGCGGTAGTTCGGGGGCGCCCTTTATTGTGGCCGGTGCAGGTGGTAAAACCACACTCAGAGGGAATAGTAGCATAATTGTTACAGGTGATTTTATTACCATACGTAATGTATCGTTTGTAAATAACCAGATAAATTACCGGGATTACGAAGCGTTGATCCAGATAGGCACAAAGAAAAATTCTGCAAATAATAATACCATTAGCAATTGCGATTTTCAATACACAGGTACGTTCCCCGATATGGATGTAAAATCGCAGTTTTATTGGATTGAATTTTTTGGGAAGACCAACCTGGTTGATAAATGTACTTTTGAAGGGAAGCAAAACAGGCTGCCGGTAATCCACGTAAACTCAAAGGGTTGGACAGGGGACAATAACACTATATCAAATTGCATTTTCAAAAATGTAAAATCGCGCAAGGGCGAAGCACTGGAAGCTATCAGGATTGGATTCGGTAACAGCCGTTCAAACTGCAAAATTATAAATAACAACTTCTTTAATTATTTCGGCGATGCTGAAACTATTAGTTGTAAATCAAACGGGGTTATTGTTTCCGGCAACACATTTACAGACTGCCGTTCGGGCGTTTCATTAAGGCTTGGCGATTCATGCCAGATCATTAATAATAAATTTACGAATACCGTATGGCCTGTAAGGATTAGCGGCACAGGGCATGTTATAAGTAACAATGTATTTGATAGCCCGGCCAGCAGCATTACTTTTATGAAGGGCGGCAACGGATGTTCCTATAAAGCTGTAGATAATATTACCGTTAACGATAATGTATTTGTAGGTAAGCTTGATTTGAAAGTATTACAGAGCAGCGATTGCGACGAGTTGCCTAAAGGAGTGCTTATGCGTAATAACTTTTTATACACCAACGGCTTGTATAAAATTGCCGAGGGTGATTATGGGAGTGTTATGCATGGCATGTCACCCGCATTTAAAGCCCGTACAGACGGTGTTAAAGAATTTAAATACAGTATGAAAAACTTTAGTCCTACTACTGATAGTAAGATTATGCAAAAGCTTAAAACCTACCAAAATCTTAAAATAAATAACTAACTATGAATATTGATATTATAGCCGGTGCACGTCCTAATTTTATGAAGATAGCGCCTATAATCAGCGCTATCAAAGAAAAATCAGAAGCTGGGTTTAACATTAGCTACAGGCTTATACATACAGGCCAGCATTACGATAAAAAAATGTCTGGCGATTTTTTTGAACAATTAGGTATACCTGAACCAAACATAAACCTGGAAGCCGGTGGTGGCACACAAGCAGAACAAACAGCCGCTATAATGGTGCGTTATGAAAAGGTATTGATGGAATCAAAGCCCGACCTGGTTTTGGTAGTTGGCGATGTTACTTCTACAATGGCATGTGCTATTGTTGCCCAAAAACTGCATGTAAAAGTAGCTCACGTTGAAGCGGGTATACGTTCTGGCGACTGGACAATGCCTGAAGAAATAAACCGTATGGTAACAGATAGTATAACCAACTACTTTTTTACCACTACCGAAATAGCTAACGATAGCTTACGTAAAACCGGGGTAACAGATGATCGCATATTTTTTGTGGGCAATACCATGATTGATACATTATTAAAAAATAGAACTAAGTTCATAAAACCTTCCATTTGGGATGAACTTGGCCTGCAAGCCGGCAGCTATATTGTAATGACACTGCATCGCCCGGCAAATGTTGACGAGGAGGGTAAATTAAAAGAATTACTACAGGAAATTATAGATAATAGCGAGAACCTGCCATTGATTTTCCCAGTACACCCACGTACGGCCAAAATTCTGCAAGGCTTGGGTGTTAGCAGCGAACGCTTGCATATGGTAGAACCACTTGGCTACTTAGAATTTAACTATTTGGTTGAAAAAGCAAAAGCTGTTGTTACTGACTCTGGTGGGATTACCGAAGAAACCACCGTTATGGGAGTGCCTTGTATGACCCTGCGCGATAATACAGAGCGCCCAGAAACTATTACGATAGGTACAAACGAGTTATTAGGCACTAATCCGAAAGCTATTAAGCCTGCTTTTGGTAAGCTCTTTAAAGGCGAGTGGAAAAAAGGTGGTATCCCCGAACTATGGGATGGTAAAACAGGCGAGCGCATTATAAACGCTCTTTTAAAATTAGAATCATAATTAAGTTGTGATAAGAAAGATTTTATTAGTTGCCCAAACCGTTAGGTATTTAAAATTAAAGCAAATTATATATCAGTTATATAATAGGTTACGGCCCCAGCGCAACCTTGATTGGTATATAGGTAAAATTAAAAAGCAGCCGGAATACAATTCGCTGCTTTTTAATTTGCAGGTAGATATTCAGGAGGATATTATAACGCCGGGAAACTCATTTACATTTTTAAATATCAAACATACTTTTGATGCTGAAATAGATTGGGGTTACCAGGCTTACGGTAAATTATGGAATTATAATTTACAATACTTTAATTTTCTAAATCAAGTAAATATCACCGTTGAAAGAAAACAACAACTGATTAATGATATTACAAACTCGCTGAAGAATGGGAAATTAAAACTTGAGCCTTATCCTGTGGCTTTACGGGTTCTGAATGAGATACGTTTCTTTAGTTTACAAAAGCAGGCCGAGCCGCAATCAATAAAAAGCTTATACGGCCAGTTAAGTTATTTAAGCAGCAATTTTGAGTATCATTTACTAGGCAATCATTTACTGGAAAACGCGTTTGCGCTGCTTATGGGTGGCGTTTTTTTTAATGAACAAAAATGGATCGATAACGCAATGCAAGTCTTAAAAGCGGAGCTTGATGAACAGATCTTAAATGATGGCGGGCATTTTGAATTGAGCCCCATGTACCATCAAATTATTTTGTTCCGCGTTTTAGAACTGGTGGACTGGTACGGTAAAATAGAAAATAAAGACGATGCCTTCCTGGCGTTTATTACTAACAAAGCTGGTAATATGTTAGGTTGGATTCAAAATGTATCGTTTAATAACGGCGATATAGGTCATTTTAACGATAGTGCAACAGGTATAGCTTTTACTACTAACCAGCTTCTCTCATTCGCAAAAGAGTTAAATATTATACCCAACAGGCAATTGCAGCTTAAAGAATCGGGATATCGTAAATACACAGCTAATAATTACGAATGTGTTATTGATTTTGCTGAAATAGGGCCGGCTTATCAATCAGGTCATGGCCATGCAGATGCCTTATCTTTTATTTTGAATTATAATAACCTGCCTGTTTTTGTTGAAGCAGGCACATCTACTTATGAGGCTAACCAGATAAGGTATTATGAACGTTCTACCGCTGCACACAATACAGTTGTAATTGCCGATAGCAATCAATCGCAAGTTTGGGGGGCATTTAGGGTAGCAGAACGAGCTCATACCCGTATAATAAGCGAAACAGCAAATGCCATTGAAGCCAAACATGATGGTTACTTAAAACGATATGGTTGCATCCATAAAAGAAGCTTTGTTTTAAATGCAAACAGTGTTTCAATTGTAGACCATGTGCGCGCTAAAACAAAAGATGTAAATAGGGTGGCATATTTTCATTTTCATCCTGATATAAATATTCTTCGCACAGATAGTGCTTTTAATATAAAGGGTATTGGTACAGTTAGTTTTAAAGGATCATTAGCAATTACTACAGAAGCATTTACTTTTGCAGATGGGTTTAATAAAACGCGGTCATCTATAGCGATCAAGGTTAGCTTCACCGATACACTAGAAACACTTATTAATTTTGATAATTGAGTATGAAGATTGTTTATTTTTATCAATATTTTTCAACACCCAAGGGATCCTGGGGAACCCGCGTATACGAGTTTGCAAAAGATTGGGTTGACAAGGGACATGAGGTTACTGTAGTAACAAGTGTTTACAGCAAGTCTGACCTGAAGGCAGATAAATTTATCGAAGACCAATACTTCGAAGGGATACACCTAAAGGTGTTAAACATCAGTATAGATAATAAGCAACCATTTTTAAAACGTATCTGGTCATTTATTTTATATAGTGTTTTGTCTTGTTATTATGCATTAACACTAAAAGCAGATATAGTTATTGCGTCGTCAGGCCCAATTACAGTGGGGCTGCCTGGGTTAGTAGCTAGATATATAAGGGGTAGGAAATTAGTATTTGAAACGCGGGATCTTTGGCCCGAGGGAGCAATAGAATTGGGCATGATCAATAATGCATGGCTAAAAAAGTTCTCGTATTGGTTTGAGAAAGTATGTTACAAGGCTTCGTCTTACATTATTACATTATCGCCGGGGATGACCCAAAACATAAAAAAAAGGTTTAATATATTAAATGTTGACGACGTTACCAATGCAGCCAATATTAAACTTTTTTCAACGCCTGTTCCCTTTAATTCAGATGTTGTTTTGCCAAAATCGTACGCAATATATACGGGTAATATTGGTGTAGTAAATAATTCGTATTGGCTTTTCGAAGCAGCCAAAATATTAAAGGCAAAAAAAAGGGAAGATATTGTAATTTTATTAATAGGGGAGGGGCAACAACGTTCAGAACTTGTTGAATTGTCAAATAAAGAAGATATAACTACTTTTAAACGTTTAGGTTTAATGCCCAAAACAGAATTAGTAGCATACATTCAGCAGGCATTTGCTTCTTTAGTTCCATTAAAAGGAACTCCGGTTCTTGATACCTCTTCTCCTAATAAATTCTTTGAATCGTTAGCCGCAGGGGTGCCCGTTATACAAAACACACAAGGCTGGATGAAAGATTTTTTAAATGAACATGATGTAGGTTTTACACTTGATCCTAATAATGCTGACCAACTTGCTGATAAGTTAATATGGATGAAGGATAACCCCGAGGCTGTTTCTTTAATGGGTGAAAAGGCATTGATAGTTGCCAAACGGTTTTTTGATAAAGATTTTCTTTCAAATAAGATGCTTGATATTTTAGTAAAAGTTTATGAATCAAAATAATCATTATCTACTAACGGGGGCAAGCGGGTTTCTTGGGCGTATAATTAAGGCGTACCTAACCTCAATAGGTTACACCGTTACAGGTTTAGATTTGCATGGGCAAAGCATAAATGTTGATATTACCAAACAATTTAAGTTAGATGTAGATATCAACCTTCAGGTGGTAGTTCATGCAGCCGGCAAGGCCCATTCGATTCCAAAAAACAGTGAAGAAGAGAAGGTTTTTTATGATGTGAATTTTGAGGGGACAAAAAATATTTGTGCAGCTATCGAATTATTAAAACAGAAGCCAAAATCATTCATTTTTATTAGCACAGTTGCCGTATACGGGTTGGATAGTGGTAACATGATCTCAGAAGGTCATCCGCTTAATGGAATGACCCCATATGCAAAATCAAAAATTTTAGCTGAAAATTGGTTAGCAGAGTGGGCCAGGAGGAATGATATAATATTAGGGATATTAAGATTGCCGTTGATTGCAGGGCCTAATCCTCCGGGTAATTTAGGTGCAATGATCAACGGTATCCGAACAGGGCGGTATCTTAGTATTGGAAGCGCAAGCGCCAAAAAGAGTGTTATATGGCAAGAGGATATAGCATCAATAATTCCCACTCTGGCTAATGTTGGTGGAACTTATAATTTAACAGATGGTAATAATCCTAGTTTTAAGCAATTAGAGTTAGTAATAGCAAAATCTCTTGGTAAAAAGAAACCCGCGTCCATTCCGTTTTTTTTAGCAAAAATCCTGGCTTTAACAGGAGATATTTTAGGCCCACGTTTCCCAATAAATAGCGATAAACTAAAAAAAATAACTTCTAATTTAACATTTGATGATAGTAAGGCTTGCAATGATATAAATTGGAGTCCATCAAGCGTTATAGAAAAGCTCTCAAAAGAATTGTAACATATTAAATTAAGTAGTATGAAAACAATAATTAATTTATTCACATTTGTTGTAACTAAGTTAATATAAACGTCACACATACACTACTTACTACTTTTTAATACTTTCTCTAACGGCTATTGAAACTAATGCTGACTAATAATGAATATTAATCTTACTGGTTAGTACACAAGACGGACTTATAGAAACTATAAAAGCTTTAATTATAAATCACAGAGATATTTATACAGATGACCTACCTTGTTTTATTTATATGCTTATGGATTGCACTGCTGTTTTATTTCCGCATTGCAGATCATTATAACATTATTGATCACCCTAATGAGCGTAGTTCGCATTCTGATATAACAATTAGAGGGGGCGGAATACTTTTTCCACTTGTTAACTTACTAATTATTGTATTATACCCTGCTTATTGGCTGCCGGCTTTAGGGGGCTTACTTATTGGCACTATTAGTTTTATTGATGACAGGATTACCCTTTCGAATAAAATAAGGATTATAATACATATTGTGTCTGTAACCCTCATGTTTATATTTTTAGATGTTTTCAAGCTGCCTTTCTACCTGTTTATTGTACTTTATATAATAGCTATAGGGGTAATAAATGTATATAATTTTATGGATGGCATTAACGGTATAACAGGGTGTTACACCTTAATTGTACTGGCCGGTTTACAATACGTGAATTTATATGGTGTGAATTTTATTCATCCGGATCTGATATGGTTCCCGATGCTGGCATGTATTGTGTTTTTATTTTATAATTTCAGGAAGCAGGCGAAATGCTTTGCAGGCGATGTAGGAAGTATTACCATTGCCTTTTGGATAGTTTTTTTACTGTTCCAGCTAATATTTATAAATCATAATTGGTCTTATATACTTTTTCTGGCTGTTTACGGGGTCGATTCTGTACTTACTATTGCACACCGGTTAATTTTAAAACAAAATATATTTAAAGCACACCGGTTGCATTTTTATCAGTTACTGGCAAATGAGCATAAGGTTTCTCATTTAGTTATTGCCGCAGGTTATGCATTAATCCAGTTATCGGTAATTGCTTTTGTTGTTCTAAATACGCGGTTTTCACAGCTTGAAGTTTTTATGGTCGTACTGCTTCCTTTGATGCTTGTGTATTTGATTTTTAAGCCGCGCTTAATGAAAGTACTTAGATAAACATTAAGATATTGATTCCGGATTGTTAACTATCAATACATTATTTCATTTATTCAAACTGTAATATTATATTTGCCGCTGTTAACAACAAATTTCCCCCGGTTGTGTTGTTACATTGGTTTATAAATCTGGAAATACATTCAGTAATATAAATCAATTAAGTACAGTGCTAGTTTATCTAATGCTGATCTTATTTTCAATAATTTAACTATTGAAAAGGCTGTTGATGGCTGTTTAACATTAATTATTAACAGTTAAAGTCAAACATATACAGATAACTATGGTTAAAGTTAAAATATTAACTTTACACAATTATCTGCAATATAATATACCTATGAAAAAATATCTACTTTTTAGTAAGGTTGTGCCCAGATGGATAATAATGTTGTTAGACTTTGTTATTGTTACCTGGTCATTTGCATCTTCCTACTTTATCGTTCACCGGTTCGAATTTACCAATATACTAAGAGGCTACTTTTTTGTTTATACAGGCCTATACTGTATAATCGCTGTTATAGTAATGTACCTGATGCGTATTCATATAGGGCTTATCAGGTACTCAAATACAAGGGATGTACTGCGTATTTTTGGATCGGTATTTATAAGCAGTATAATTTACCTGGCTGTTATAACGCTATGGGTTAAGCCATTCTTAAATCTTAATAATACTACGGTTGACCTTGTATTGCTGGTGAATTTTTCGGTATCAAGTACCTTACTCATCCTGCTTAGAAGTGCTGTAAAAAGTGCTTTTAATTACCTTAACAACTATTCAAGTTCTAAAAAAACCGTAGTACTTATATATGGGTCAGATACCAGCGCGGTATTGGTTAAACAGGCTTTAGAGGCAAGTGCCAAAACCAACTTTGTTATCGCCGGTTTTGTAGATGCTGATACAAGTAAGATCAATAAAGAAATACAGCAGGTTAGAGTTTACGATATTAATAAACTTGCTAAGCTAAAAGAAAAGCGTGCTATTGATAAGATGATTATCATGAATCACCACCTTGATGAGCAATCTAAAAAAACAGCGCTTGAAACATGCCTTGCATTAGGTATTCAGGTACTTACAGTGCCACCGTCTGACCAATGGATATACGGTAAGCTAAACATGCAGCAAATAAAAGATCTGAAAATTGAAGATCTGCTGCAACGTAAAACTATACAGATAGATACCACGCGCATATCTGAAGACCTGCAGGGTAAGCGTGTATTAATTACTGGTGCTGCCGGTTCTATTGGATCAGAAATTGTACAGCAAGTGTTGCAATACAACCCGGCTATGGTTATTCTTTGCGATCAGGCCGAATCACCACTGCATGACATCCGTCTGGAGGTAGAAGAAAAATTTGCAGAGGTTCCAATAAAAATATTTATTGGCGATATAAGGAATTACAGCCGTATGCATCAGTTGTTCTCTGATTATGAACCAGAGGTGGTTTACCATGCTGCAGCTTACAAACACGTGCCAATGATGGAAGAGAATCCATCAGAAGCGGTAAGAGCTAATGTATTGGGTACTAAAAACATTGCTGATCTTTCTCTTGCTTTTGGCATAAGAAAATTTGTAATGGTATCTACCGATAAGGCTGTTAACCCATCAAATATTATGGGTACTACTAAGCGTATTGCCGAGATCTACATTCAATCTCTTAAAGATAGTCCCGCTAATAAAGGCACCTGCTTTATCACTACACGCTTCGGTAATGTGCTAGGCTCGAATGGCTCGGTTATACCACGTTTTAGGGCACAGATACAAAAGGGAGGCCCAATTACAGTGACCCATCCCGAGATTACCCGTTACTTTATGACCATTCCAGAGGCTGTTCACCTTGTATTGGAAGCAGGAACGATGGGTACCGGTGGCGAAATATTTATTTTTGATATGGGTGAACCTGTCAAAATAGTTGATCTTGCCCTTAAAATGATAAAGCTTGCGGGTTTACAGCCAGATCGTGATATAAAAATTGTTTATTCAGGTTTGCGGCCGGGCGAGAAATTATACGAAGAATTGCTTAACCAGGGCGAAAGCACAATGCCGACCCACCACGAGAAAATAAAGATATCAAAGGTTATATCTTATTCATATAAACAAGTTGCCGATGATATTGATGAGCTTATCTTATTAAATAAGCAAAATGATGAGTTTGCAATGGTAAACAAAATGAAAGACATAGTTCCTGAGTTTATCAGCAAAAATTCGAAGTTTGAAGGCCTTGATAATGACAGGTCTGAAGGTGTTCAGATTGAGGCTCCTAAGTTAAGGGTACTGCAGGATTAATATCATCGTTTTATCTTATTGCTAAGCTGTCATTTAGCTTATCTGATTTTATTGAGTATAATTGCAATACAAAAAATGTTCCGAGCTTCTGCAGCTTATGAAGAGTATTGCCCAAAAAGTATTTGATATAGAAATAGCATCGTTGCAATACGTTGCCTCGATGATTGACGAGCAATTTAGCCAGGCCGTTGATGCTATTCTTAATTCCAATGGTAAATTAGTGGTGTGCGGCATGGGTAAATCGGGCCATATCAGCAAAAAGATATCCGCTACATTTACCAGCACCGGTACGCCAAGTTTCTTTATGCACCCGGCAGAAGCCTTTCATGGCGATTTGGGTATGATCAGTGAGCAAGACGTAGTAATATTGATCTCTTACTCCGGCGAAACCGAAGAGGTGCTGAAAATTGTCCCTTATCTGCAGTACAATAAAAATGTATTCGTAGCTATTACCGGCAACCCTAATTCTACACTGGCAAAAAATGCAACATATCATTTAAATGTTTGTGTAAAGCAGGAAGCCTGCCCATTAGAATTAGCCCCAACATCGTCAACTACCGCTACTTTAGTTATGGGTGATGCTCTTGCGGTAGCATTAATGACGGCGAGAGATTTTAGTCCGGCTGATTTTGCACGGTTCCATCCGGGCGGCAGGCTTGGCCGTAAATTGCTGGTAAGGGTTAAAGACCTGATGCGTACAGATAAACTTCCGTTTATTGATACTACAGCAACGTTTACACAATTGGTACTACAAATGAGCGAAGGTAAGCTGGGGATGGTAATAGTGGGCACGCCGACAAATGTAGCCGGTGTAATAACAGATGGCGACCTGCGCCGGGGCTTGGTTAAGTATAATGATATTCATCATTTGCCAATTACCGATCTGATGAATACCAACCCCAGGATTATTAACGAGCATGAGCTGGTATATGATGCCGAGGCGTTAATGATGGAATGTAAAATAACCACACTGCTGGTGCATAATGATGATAATATTCTTACCGGCGTTTATCAGATATTTAATCAGGCTTAAATAATGAAAGCGATCATTGTTATACCTGCCCGGTTAAAATCTACCCGATTGCCACGAAAGGTACTGCTTGATCTGGGCGGTAAGCCCGTAATACAAAGAGTTTATGAAGCTTGCCTAAAGGCAACCCTGCATCACGAAATTTGGATAGCTGCCGATAGCGACGAGGTATTTAACGTTTGCAGGCAATTTACCCCGAATGTGATAATGACACGTGAGGATCACCCCAGCGGTACAGATCGTATTGCAGAGGTTGTAGAAAAGATAGCGTGCGACCTTGTTGTTAACGTACAGGGCGACGAGCCATTTTTTGATGCAGGAATTATAGACAGGTTAATAACTGCCTTACAGCAAAGCGATGCCGTAATGGCGAGTGTTTGCTCCCCGGTTGCAAACATAGAAGAACTAAATAACCCCAACCTGGTTAAAGTTATAACAGATGTAAATAACAACGCTGTATATTTTTCAAGGTTTGCTATTCCTTTTTCAAGGGATAGGGAAGTGGAAGATGTATCTGTTTATAAAAAGCATATGGGCGTTTACGCGTATAAAGCTTCGTTCTTACAAGAATTTATTACCATGCCGGTTTCGTTTTTAGAAAGCACCGAAAAATTGGAGCAGCTAAGAGCGATAGAGAACGGCTATAAAATTAAAATGATTGAAGTGAAGGGTATTGAAAAGGGGATAGATACTCCGGCTGACCTGGAACTTGCACGTAAAAAAATAGAAGAAAATGGCACTGTATAAAGATATTATCGAGAAACCTTTTTTTATTGTTGGCCCATGCGTAATGGAGAACCAGGAGCTTTTATATACCGTGGCCGAAAAGGTTGCCGAAATTGGAAGTAAGTATCCTGTAACGGTTGTATTTAAATCATCATTTGATAAGGCAAACCGTACCAGCGTGCATGCATACCGCGGCCCGGGCTTAACAAAGGGTATGGAGATGCTTAACAACGTAAAAGAAAAATTCGGGCTGCCTGTTACAACTGACATTCACGAACCTTTTCAGGCGGTTGCGTGCGCTGAAGTGGTTGATATATTACAGATTCCGGCTTTTCTTTGTCGCCAAACCGATCTGCTTGTTGCCGCTGCGGAAACCGGTAAAATTGTAAACATCAAGAAAGCACAGTTCCTATCTGGCCAGGATATGTTTTACCCGGCACAAAAAGTAAAAGAATCAGGTAACGAGCAAATTATCCTTACCGAACGCGGAAACTCGTTTGGTTATAATAACCTGGTGGTCGATTTCAGAAATATCTATGATATGAAAGAATTTGGCTATCCAGTATGTATGGATTGTACCCATTCGGTACAGCGCCCGGGTGGTGCAGGCGGTAAAACCGGCGGCGACAGAAAGTTTGTACCTAATATGGCCCACGCTGCAAGGGCGTTTGGTGTAAGCGGTTACTTTATAGAAACCCATCCTGATCCTGACCATGCATTAAGTGATGGCCCAAACATGCTTTATCTAAAAGATCTGGAAGAGCTAATAAAATCACTGATTGAATAAAGTATTGCCGGCATCAGTAAAATGGAGTTCAATTTTACTGATGCAAAACTTCCAATTTTTGCATGTACTGCGCCCTATATTGCATTACGGGCTGCATTTTATAGCTCCGGGTTTACTGGCATACTTGTTTTTTAGGGACAGATGGAAAAAGGCCTGGTTAATTATGGCTGCTACAATAGCAGTGGATGCCGATCATTTGCTGGCACGGCCTGTTTTCGATCCAAACCGCTGTAGCGTTGGCTTCCACCCATTACATTCATATTATGCTATAGGCGTATACATACTTCTGTTGTTTTTCCCCAAAACCAGAGTAGTAGCGGTAGGGCTACTTTTCCATATGTTTACAGATCTGCAGGATTGCTTGTGGTTATAATTATTTAGGCTTATTTAACCCGTCTGTATATTTCTACAGATTGGCCATTCGTAGCACTGTTAATCACCTGAGTGTATTCGTCCCTGCCGTTTAATTTAATCTTAATAGCAAACTTATGGCCACGAAGAAGGGCATAATTTGATGTTACCTCTTCTTCCCTGAGCATGTCATCCTTAAAAGTAAATGTCCCGGTGCCAAAGCCATTTTTAAACTTGGTTTTTTCCGGATTTCGTGGGAGCCTGTGTATGAAAGTAAAATGTCCTGCCCAGAATATTTTGTACTGTGTTACATCAGTGGGTATAGTGTCCTTGCCTTTTACCGTGTAGGCTTTCTCCATTTTCCACAAACCATCCAGTACAGAGGTATCGGCCGGTGGGAATTTTTTATAGTCTTCTTTCAAAACATATTTTACGCCCTGTACTGTAGCATAGTCTGGAATGATTTGGGTATAGCCATCAGGTTTTGTTGTAATTTCAAGGTTACTGGTTATAGATGAATCAAGCGCCCTGCTGCTATAAATACTGCGTTCTGTAATTTTATTAGAGTCGAGCGTATAAGTGCCAACACCAAACCCAACAGATGAATCGGGTACTATACTGGCATACATATAGTGAGTATCTGTATAAATTTTAACTTGAGTCCTTTTAATCGTGGAATCTTTGCCCCCGCGACTAAGCACCTGCTTTTCTAATTCATATGCCCCCGCCTGGCTTGGCTGAGATGGCTTTTCTTTTTTCTTACATCCTAAAATCAAGCAACTTAATAAAGTTGCATAAATGAAAATCTTTTTCATATGATTAAATTTAAATGTGAGACAAAAATTTATTTGTTCTGATGGCGTTTTTTTGTTTGGTGGCAGTAGCTTTATTAGGTTCAGCAAAAAAACACCAGGAAGGGCAAATAAATACCTAGATTCTAATTAGTCTAAATATTATCACTTAGGCTTATTGGTATAATAAATTTACGCATAATATATCTGATTAGCAATTGTTAATGAATTGTTAAAGAGAAATAAAAAATGCATAAAAGCTTCCCTTGCTTAATATGCAAAGTAATTAGGAGTTATATTCCGGAATGGAATATTTATAAAACAATTATGAGTAATAAAACCGGCTATGTGCTTTGAAGCAGCAGTTACCCCGTGTATGGTTGACAAGGATCGAAGCAATCTCCCGATGATTTAGTTTGTCATGATGAGTTGAAATCCGAGAGATCCTTTGATCCCTGGCCTGGGCTTAATAATCCGTTTTACTTTCTGATATCTCCCACTGTTTAAACACAGCAAGGGCTTCGTTCCGCATTAGTTGTACAAAAGGCAGTTTGCGTTTTTCCATTGGCTGTACCAATTCATCATAAATAAAATGGTCGTCAAAGCCTATGTCGGCGGCATCCTTCTTTGTATTGGCATAATATATTTTGCTAATACGTGCCCAATATATTGCGCCAAGGCACATAGGGCAGGGTTCGCAGCTGGTATATATCTCACAGCCTTCTAAATCATAAGTACCCAGTTCCTGGCAGGCTAAACGTATAACAGATACTTCGGCATGCGCGGTTGGGTCGTTTTGCGTAACAACCTTGTTTGCGCTGCGTGCCACCACCATGCCATCTTTCACTATCACCGCACCAAAAGGGCCGCCCTGTGCCTGTTTTACATTGTATTCAGACAGGTCAATAGCCATCTGCATAAATTTTTCGTTGCCTTTATCTTCCATCAGTCTAAATTAAAAAACCCCAACTAAAAAGCCGGGGTTTTCATTAATTATTTATTTTACAATCTGCACATCTGCATGTTCACGCATCTGCACATCTGAAATATTATTTCTTTTCTTTAGCGTAAGCTTCGTTTAACCTTTTTACAACGTCGGCAGTTACATCAAGGGTTGGGTCTGCAAATAAAACGTTAGTGTTACCTTTTTGAGTAGTTAACACCATTTTATAACCTTTTTCTTTAGCGTAAGCTTTTGTAAATTCTACCAGTTTTTCATATAACTTAGTTTGCTCACTTAATTGATCATTTTGAACTTGCGCACCTGCATTTTGCTGATATTGTTGAAACTCCTGTCCTTTACGTTGCAGGCGTTGCTCAGTAGCCTGGCGCTGATCGGCAGGCATGGTAGGAGCAGCTTTTTGATATTCTGCAATTTCGCGTTGAATAGCTTGCTGGCGCGATTGTACATCAGATTGTGCAGCCTTACCTTTATCACCAAGGCGTTTGTCCATATCTTTTATGTAGTCGTATTTAGATACTAACGAATCCTGGTTGATATAAACAATTTCGGGAGTACCGGCAGTTGTACCTGCAGTAGTCGACGCAGCTGGTTTGCTATCTGTTTTATTTTGGTTACAAGCAGATACACCTGCAGCAATTAGCAATGCTAATACTGATTTTGTAACAATTGAGGCCTTCATTTTCATTCTGTTTATCTTAAAAAAATTTTGACAAATATAATCTTTCATCACAAGTTTCCTAACCATTAATTAACATGTTTATTATCAGTCATATTTATCCACAATCGCACTAATGTTGCACAATATTCAACGTAGTATGAAGCAAAAATCGTATTTTTGTGTATAGAACTCCACTTGGAGAGAGGTTATTGTATTAATCAAATATGAGCGAAGAAAAACAGGATAAATCAAATTATTCAGCAGATAATATTCAGGTTTTAGAAGGTTTAGAAGCTGTACGTAAAAGACCTTCCATGTACATTGGTGATACAGGCGTAAAAGGCCTTCACCACTTGGTTTACGAGGTAGTTGATAACTCAATAGATGAGGCGCTTGCCGGGTATTGCGATACTATCAATGTAACCATCCATAAGGGTAATTCCATTACGGTTGTAGATAATGGCCGTGGTATCCCAACAGGTATCACCACAAAAGAAAAAGTATCGGCATTGCAAATTGTAATGACCGTTTTACACGCCGGTGGTAAGTTTGACAAGGATACTTATAAAGTATCGGGTGGTTTGCATGGTGTGGGGGTAAGTTGCGTTAACGCGCTGTCAAACCACATGAAAACCGTTGTTGAGCGTGATGGCAAGATATTTACACAGGAATATTCTCAGGGAAAACCTTTGTTTGATGTAAAAGAAATTGGGGTGTCAGACCGCACAGGTACTACACAAACCTTTCAGCCCGATCCGGAAATATTTACACTTACTACCGAGTATAAGTTTGAAACATTAGCTACCCGCTTACGCGAGCTGGCTTTCTTGAATAAAGGTATCCGCCTAACATTAACAGACGAACGTGAAACCAATGATGATGGTTCTGTCATTATGGAAGAGTTTTTCTCTGAAGGTGGATTAAGGGAGTTTGTTAAGTATCTGGATGGTACCCGTGTTGCAATCATCCCTGATCCAATTTACCTGGAGGGTGTTAAGCAAGGTATCCCGGTTGAACTGGCTTTTCAGTATAATGATACCTATACCGAAAATGTACACTCATATGTAAACAACATCAACACTATTGAAGGTGGTACACACGTAGCCGGTTTCAGGATGGGTTTAACACGTACGCTTAAAGCTTATGCTGATAAATCGGGCCTACTGAAAAATATGAAGGTTGAAATTACAGGCGATGACTTCCGTGAGGGGTTAACTGCTGTAATTTCGGTAAAAGTACAGGAGCCGCAATTTGAAGGACAAACCAAAACCAAACTGGGTAACAGTGAGGTGAGTGGTGCCGTTAACGTTGCAGTAGGCGAAATTTTAGGCAACTACCTGGAAGAAAATCCGAGGGAAGCTAAGATGATTGTACAGAAGGTGATACTTGCTGCTACAGCCCGTGCAGCTGCCCGTAAAGCACGCGAGATGGTGCAGCGTAAAAGTGTAATGACTGGATCTGGCTTACCGGGTAAACTATCTGATTGCGCTAACAGCGACCCAACTTTATGCGAGCTATACCTTGTAGAGGGTGATTCGGCGGGTGGTACCGCTAAACAGGGCCGTAATCGCGAGTTTCAGGCAATTCTTCCTTTGAGAGGTAAGATCCTGAACGTGGAGAAAGCCATGGAGCACAAAATTTACGAGAACGAAGAGATAAAGAATATGTTTACCGGCCTTGGTGTTAGCATTGGTACGCCGGAGGATGCGAAGGAACTGAACATGACCAAGCTACGTTATCACAAAATTGTGATCATGACGGATGCGGACGTGGATGGTTCGCACATTACCACACTTATTTTAACTTTCTTCTTCCGCTATATGAAAGAGTTGGTTGAATACGGGTATGTGTATATTGCATCGCCACCGTTATACCAGGTTAAAAAAGGTAAAGAATTTGAATATTGCTGGACAGATGAGCAGCGCGACGTTGCTATACAGCGCCTAAAAGGGCAAGGTAAAGAAGATAGCGTACACGTACAGCGTTACAAAGGTTTAGGTGAGATGAACGCCGAGCAACTATGGGATACAACCATGAACCCGGCTAACCGTACCCTTAAAAAGGTGACCATTGAAAACGCTGCCGAGTGCGATCATACCTTCTCCATGTTGATGGGTGATGAGGTTGCCCCGCGCCGCGAATTCATTGAAAAAAATGCACGTTACGCACGTATAGATACTTAATAGTTATCTATGTACCAATGATATTAAAGCCTCCTGACCATTCAGGAGGCTTTTTTGTCTTGTAGGTTTAATGAGCGTCCTTTTTGGTGTTTTTTCGACTTTCATTCGCCTTTTTTCGCCCTTGAAAGTTTCTTTTATGCCCGCTGTAGGCACTAAGATAGGTAGGAAAGCATCACCACTACAAAAAATATACCTTTAAATTTATATACATAATTTTCTTATGTATTGATAAATTTATATATTTGATTTATGAGCACTAATCCATTACTAAAAGGTAGCCTGCAAACCATTATTTTAAAACTGCTGGAAGATAACGACCAGATGTATGGTTACGAAATAACTCAAAAGGTAAAAGAGGTATCGGAAGGTGAGATAATGCTTACCGAGGGCGCTTTGTACCCGGCATTGCATAAGTTGGAAGCAGATGGCTTTTTAGAAACTTTTACGCAGGTAGTTGATAACCGCGTACGTAAATACTATCGCCTTACCGAGCAGGGAGGGAAAGAGGTAACCAGCAAATTGACCGAGGCACAGGCGTTTATTGATCAACTACAAACCTTGTTAAACCTAAAACCGGCTACTAAATGAAACCTACCGAGCAACAGCTAAAAGTATTGCAAAGCTATCTTCATAAAACTTTAAACTACCGGGAAACCTACGAAGAGATCTACGATCATATCTTATCGGCAATTGAACATCAACCAGCAAATATTTCGTTTGAGGATGCTGTAAATAATATCATTAACGGTGATTTTGGCAACGCTAAAAATTTACTCAAAGCTGAAAGAACCAGTAAAAACGCATTGGTTAAAGATTGCCTTCGCAAGTTTGCCAGTTATTTTGTAGGCTGTTTTAGGGCTCCGTCTTTATTATATACAGCGGGGTTCGCGTTAGCTGTATATTACCTTTTATCGCAAATGAGGTTTGGCGCATTTATCACCGAATGCATATTTGCTGTAATGTTTGCTTTGATAATTTTTGTTCCGGGGGTTATTTATTTGATAAGGTTATACAACACAGGGTATATTTTAGGCACCATTAAAAAGTCGGCCAAAGACAGGTTGTTTGAAACATTGGCCAGCATGCCATTACGTATTTTTGTAATGCTTACGATTTGGGTATACACCCCATTTTATAAAGTATGGCAAAATACGAATCATTACAGTGCTACCATATTGCTGCTGCTTGGCGTTATATACAATGTGGCTTTATACAAATTGTACAAGGATGAATTTAAAACAGCAGCTATAGCCAAATGATACTATCGCCAGAAGAACTGCAGTGGGTAACGGACCGTATGAAGATATACGATATCAAATACCAGGAAATATATAATGAAATATTTGACCACATTGTTACGGCCATTGAGGTTAAACGTAAAGAAGGGGATACCAGACGCATCGAAATAGTTTTTCAAAACGTAGTTGATGATCATTTCAACGGTTATGTTGGTATTGAGGCATTAGCTACCGGGCAGGAGAAAATATACCGTAAGCTTATGGGCAAAACGTTTAAAACCATTTTTGCGGGGTACCTAACGTGGTCATTATTGGTTTTTACCGCAATATGTGTAGGCCTGAGTTTTGTGATGCCCGATACTAAACTCGTACATAAAATTTTTATAACTTCAATAGCTATACTGGCTTTTTCGCCGCTCATCTACACTTTTATAGCCGTCACTAAAAAGATAAAAGTAGATAAGGGCAGAAAGTCGTTATTAAAGGCGCACCTTATAGGGCAAACGTATTTGCCGGCTATGCTGCTAAACAGTATTTTTTATTTACCTCATTTTTTTTATTTGGCAGGTAGCCGTGATACGGACGATAATTATTATAACTCATTAAAATTTCTCCCGTTGCCGGCATTGGTGGTGGTGCTCATATTTTTTATGATAACTAACTTAAGCTGTTTACGCCTCTGCAATCAAATTATAAAAAGAGAAGTGGCATAGGGTTTTATTCGTAAGAGTTACTTCAACAGCAACCGTTTCTTCCCAAAATCTACCACGGCATTGTACTTCATCAATATGTCGCTGCCTAAAACGCCTAATACTTCGGGGTGACCCATTTCCCGGTAGGCTACATTGATAGTGGAAAGATCAAGCACGGCCACTTCCAGTTCTGGGAGTAATAGATCACCTATCCAAATATTTTCGATAATGGCTGTGGATGATTCCATCGTATTGGTGCCCAGCCCGGTTGACAGTCGTTCGCTGGCAATAATAGCCGCTTCCTCATTAGCTTGTACTAATAACTCATGATCAAACGCGGTACGCGAAGCGCCGGTGTCAAGCACCACTTTAAAAGGCTTATTAAATACCACAATATCCAGCACCGGATGAAAGCCATCGCCATGCAAGTCGATAATATTTAGCGGAACGGAAACGGTTCTTTTGGTCATTAAATTTAATTGCTGCCATTAATTATTGGCAGGTTAAGGTTCGGCAATATAGTAATCAATCACAAATTCACTAAATCAACAAGTCATTAATTGTTTAAAACGGATAGCCTATGGCAATATTTAGGATACTGTTTTTAAAGCTTGGGCTAATAGCGCGCGATCCACCCGCAGGGGTATAAGGCCTAACCAATGGGAAACCCAAATCGGTACGTAATACCAGTATCGTGGCATCAAACCTTAAGCCAAATCCGGCATCAACAGCCATTTGGGTTAAAAAGTTGGGGCCAAATGTCCCGCCCGGTTGATGCGGCTTGGCATTCCATATATTACCTGCATCAGCAAATAAAGCGCCGTATACAATGCTGAATAGCTTTTGGCGATATTCTATATTAGCCTCAAATTTTATGTCGCCGCTTTGGTCGGCAATAAAGCTGTTGCCGCTAAGGGGGGTAGGGTCAACCGTACCTGGCCCTATTGACCTTGGCCTAAAGCCCCTTAAACTGTTAGGGCCACCAATAAAAAATTGCTGGTTATAGGGTAAAATGGTAGAGTTGCCATAAGGTAAACCAACGCCCACAAGAAGCCTGGTAGCAATTTTACTGCTGGTACTCAACTTATGAAAAAATCTTATCTCGCTTTCCGCCTTAACGTACTGGTTAAATATGGTACCAAACAATTTTTTGGGCTTACCGCCAAGCGTATCGGCACCACTTATAATGCCGTATAAGTTGTTCGACAAACTCATCTTCCCGCGGAAATAAATGCTGTTGGTGCGGTAATCTTCGGTAGTGTTGTCAAATGTATAAGCGTAGCTTGGGCCCAGGGTGAATTGCGGATCGATAACATGTTTAAGCGAGGGGTTACGATTGTTGGGGTTATTGATACTATCCCTATAAAGGCTATCCACATTTCTTGGTTTTACGAAAGTGGCCTCCAGTATGTTAAGCTCGTGCAGTTTATGAATATCAGTCTTAAACTGGTAACCAAATGACCCATTGAACGAGTTAAGCGAATACAGTTTTTGCCTAACAACCGAGGTATAGCCCAATGTTAAAACCGTACGTGGTATATATGCATTTGACGATTTGATGTTGAATGGAATTAATCGCGGCCACGAAAGACTGGTTTGTACACCGTATTGGTATACGTTAAAGCCATTATTTTGCCCGCCAATTTGCACATCGGTACTACCAAAAAGGGTAACGGTTAGCAGTTCGCCGCCTTTAAATGCATTGCGGTTTCGCCAGCTTAAATTTATTTGCGTACCGGTATAGTTGGCCGATGTAGTACGGCCAACTATCTCGGCCTGTAAGGATTTGCGTTTGTAGGGTGTTAAGAAGTAGTATACATCCAGTTTTGGTGAATCGGGTGTAACGTCTTCAAACCTGTTTTTTACATAGCGGTATGGCCCCAGATTAATAAACCTGTTTAACGAGTTGTTATGAATTGTGCGGCTATATACATCGTTAGGGTGTAGCAATACCGTATTAGCAAAAAGATATGGCCGTGCGGTTTTACGTGGGTCAATAATATTATACCAGCGGTATGCCTGGGCCTGGTCTAACCTTAACGAAGTATCCCTTAACGAGTAATTTGGATAAACATAAATGTTCCTTATCGTATATATCTCGCGTGCCTCTTCCGGAGTGGTCTCCTTAATTTTTACAACCAGGTCAACTTTATGCTTATCCACCGTGCTATCAACCCTAACTATTAATTGCTCGGGTGCAAAGTAAAAAAAGCCTTCTTCCTTCAGCCTGGCATCAATTCGTATCCTTTCAGATTTTATAACATCAAGGTTGTACTTATCACCAGATTTTAAAAGGGTACCGGCCATTGTACCTTTAATAGCGGTATCCAGGCTATTATCTGTAGCGCTTGGGAAGGTAATATTACGTATGGTGTATGACGGGCCGGGCAAGGCTGTAAATATAGCTTTGGCGGTTTTCTTTTTACCCACGGTGTCGCCGCTTACTGCAGCCTGAAAGTAGCTTTCGTTCTGCAGGCGGTTTGTCATAATTTCGCTGTTCTTAGCTAAATTAACCTGACTAACGTATACCGGTGGTTCGCCGTATTTGCTAAAAAACTTTTGTATAAAACCGTGGCGGTTCTTTGTTTTGTAATACAACCACAGCTTTATTCGCATACCCAACAACGATGAATTTGGCTTAGGGCGTATTAACGCCTTCATTTCGTTACTTAGGTTTTTTGCATCCCCGCCTGATAAAGCTTTATCTTCAACCTTAACTGTGCCGCCGGTATATAGTTTTTCACCCTCGGGTACGTATTTGGTGGTACTGCAAGCATTTAGTACTACAGCCAGTGATAGCAAATATATTATACGTTTTATCATAAGGTTGTGGTCTGGGTCTTAGTTCTGTCCTCTTTGTCTTTTTGCTGTGATGCCTTTTCCTGCTCGTCTTTTATCTTTTGCTCTTCTTTATATTTGCGGCGCATCGCTTTTTCCTGCTCGGTACGTTTACGGAAGATCTCGCGGAAACGGTTATAATCTACCGTAAGTGAGAAACCAATACCCGTTTCAATGATCTGCCCCTGTATTACCACAAACTCATCCTTACGGTAAGCACGCAGGGTGTAACGCCCATCTTTACTCAACTTATAGTTTACAGATACGTTACCCGCTATGTTAGATGTTTTTTGCCCCTGCTGGGCACCCTCCAGGTTAAAGTTATTACCTACCGATACCGTTAGCCTATCGTTAAGGAAACGTTTGGACAGCCCAACATTCAGGTCTGTACGGTTCGTGGCTGTGCCGGATGAATAATCTTGCCCGGAAGTTAAACCGAAATTTAAATCAACACCAGATATTAAACCACCTGCAAGGCTGTTCAATTGGTCGGAAAGTAAGCTGCTCACACTGTTGCGGATCGCGCCTTCAACACCTGCGCTTCCTCCCTGGCTTTGCAGTGGGTTATCACCAATAAAGTGGCCAAGCACCAAAACACCAAGTACCTGTTTGTTTAATTCATTAGGATCTTGCCTGATTTGTGCCAGGCGTGTATCAACCGTAGTGGTTACCTGCGATGATACGTTATAGTTACTATCGGGCAAGGTAATATCAAAGCTGATATCAGGTTTCATCAACTCATTACGTAAGTTAAGATTTACGTTAAAAGGTAGTTTTTGCTTGTACTGTGTAGTGTTATCGTCAGATAGCTGGTTAGCTACCAGGTCAATTGGGGGAACGTTGGCTACATAGATGGCTGTAAGGTCAATGTTAGCGCTGGTTGGGTCGCCTGTCCAGGTGATAGTGCTACCTTGTTTAAAATTAAATTTACGTGATACAGTCGCGTATGATAAGTTGTATGATCCACTGTTAACTGTATAAGTACCGGTTAAGCTGGTTTTGCCGCTTGGGTCGATACCGCCGCTCAGGTGTGCTTCGCCTTTCAGGTGAACTACATCGCCGTTGCGTTCATCAACTACAATGGTAAAGTTGGCGTTCTTGTCAATGTTAACAGTAGCGTTTACATCAAGCCCTGTTAGTTCCGATTGCTTTAGCGAATCTAACTGGCGGGCCATTAATATCGAATCCATTTTTGGTGCACTGGCGTCGTAAAACTCAACCACTCCTTTACGGTCTTCAACACCCGGGTCGCTGGTTGGCAATACAAAGGTCATGTCGGTTTTATCATTAACGGTAAGGGTTGCGTCAACCACGGGTTTGGCCATATCACCGCGTATTTTAATATCACTATCCACAAAAAGTTTACCATAAAACAGTTTGTTATCTGCCCTGGTAGAGTTTATCATCCGGAAATTATTTGAGCGGATGTTCATTCCAAATTTAAAATCGGTGTAGTTTTTGGTATAGATAGAACCAGAAACAATCGCCTTGTTATTGGTAGAATCAACCAGGGTAAAATCGTTGAAACGGATACCTTCATCATTAAACGTAATGCTCTCCTGCGGCATGGTGAAGTAGGAGTTAAGCATGCTTACATTAAAGGCCACCTTATTAAAGTTAATATCCCCCCGAACTGCTGGCGCTTTTGTCGTTCCGGTTATCTTTAATTGCCCCGTAATGTTACCGCTGGAGTTTTTGATTGCCCCGAAGCTAAACCCTTCTATACTCTTTATCCCCAGGTTAACAATATTAAGGCTCATATCAAATCGGCTTTCGGGCAGGGTATAATACATACCATTCAGGTCAACCTGGTTGCCCTTGCCCGTAATGCTCATTTGGGCGGCGTAGGCATTGGCAGTTTGGTTATTTACCTTAAGGGCAATGTTACCAAGAGTATCCCCTTTAAAATTAAAATCGCTTACGTTAATTGCTGTGGTAAATACCGGTGATTTTTGGAAGTTGCTTATCTCCGCGTTTCCATCAATAACGCCACCAACAAGCAGGGAATCCTGCTTAGCCAGTTTGGTCAAAGTTTCGATACGGAAGTTCCTGAAATCAACAGTTATCGGTGAATTGTACTCGCCCGAGTTGCTATTCGCGCTTAATACCTGGTTACTGTTGGTAATGCTAAAGTTGCGTGCCAATACCCCTTTAGCACCGTAGAACAAAGCGTTATCAGGGTTAACCGCCCACGGGGTATAATCAAGCAATAAGCCATCTTGCAGGAAACTAAATTGATACTGGTTTGGCAGCGCGCTAAACATACCCGCAACGCGGTAGCGTTCTTTTTTGGCTGCATCGCGCACCTGCAGGCTTATGCCCAGTTTATTATTTTGGGCGTTGCCCGATACACTGGTGAACAACAGATCGAGCGATGAACCTACTTTTATCTCATCAACAGTTAAGTTGTAATTGAGCGCGTTATTGCCGGTGTTAATAGCCAGCTTCATGTTGTTTACAGTGTTTGTGCCATAGATGACTTTGGGTGCCGATCCGTTTACGATCAGCTCACCGGTAGCGCTATTAAAGCGGCCATTGAATAAAACCGGGTCAAGCTGTTTTAAGTCTGGCGCAAACTGGGTAATCAACGGCGTTTTAACCAAACGGGCATCAAACGTAAATTGCTGCGGCGAGTATTTTACTTTGGCACGCGGGGTTTTGCTGCCCAGACTGGTGTTGTAGTATTTATCTATAACATCTTGCAGTGCAGGTGCAATTTGGGTGAGCTTATACTGGCCAACCATGTGGGCATAAAACATGGGGGTTTTAAGCTGTAAACTGCTGCTATCTGCATTGGCGGTGGATATCAGGGTTACGCTATCCAGTTGGATGCGCTGTCCGTTGTTATTAACAACCAAATCGGTTGCCAATATATTGGCGTTTAGATAATCCGGATCGGCGGTTGGTACATCGGCAATAATTTTACCGTGAAAGCGCATTGGGGTTTTTGTAAAATTTAGCTTCTGCAGATCTATGCTATCTACCAAAAGCGTAGCGTTAACCGATGGATACTTTTTGTTCATGTTGGCCTTAGCATCCAAACTAAAATTGATGTTAGGGTCTTTCATGCGGGCATTGGCTACATAACTGCCATTGCGCGCGGTGCCTTTCATTATAAGGTTACGGTAGGTATAGCCCTTTACATTGGCGCTTACTACATCGCCGTTAAATTTTAGGCTGGCGGTTTTTGGGTCGAGCCCTGCACCGCTTATATTAGCCTGCATGGTTACAAAGCCAACCATTTGCGGCTGTTTGGTTAATGCCCCAATATTTAAGTTATTAGCCTTTATATTGGCCGAATACGTTTCGCTTCCTTTGCGTTTGCCACTCTTCATGGCGGCCACCAAATCAACCGCGCCGTAGCTACTGCGCAGGGCCATTTTGGTGTTGAAGGTTTTCATGCTGCCTTTAAATGTCCCTTTCAGATCCATATTTTCGGGAACGCTCACATTTGGCGGAATCGTACCTTTGGGTACAAGGCGAACAATATCGTTGCGTGTAGTGCGGAAGTCATTGATGGTGACATCGAAATAAGATTTCTCTACATCAGGCAAGCCCCGCATGGTAGCAGAGGCCTTTACATAAGTATTGCCAAAACCGCTTATTTCGATATTTGGGATGCGCAGGTTATTTATCTGGCCGCTCACCCTGCCGTTCACTTTTATAACCGAGTTTGGGGATGATTTAAAGGGTTCCATTGATGCCATGGTAGGCATCAGCAATAACACATCGCGTAAGCCCAATTTGCTGCCATCCAAATTGGCGTTGATGCTTAGCTTACCAAGATCTTTGGTTAACGATTCTATTGAGGGATAAGCCACCTGCAGATCTTTCTGAATAACCGATGTTGGTGTTTCAACCAGCAGATCTTTTAAATAAGCATTCTTAGGTCCGTAAAAGAATGTGGTACGGAACTTATTTATTTTTAAACCACTCTTTTCGCTAAATGTAAAGGAGTTGATCTTACCCGATAAACTATCCGGCGCGTAAGCGATATTCCCGGCATCGGCATTTAAGTTTTTGATGCTCATGTGAGCAAAGTCCAGGCCGCGTGGCAGTGGCTTTTGCGCGTCGTTATCAAACTTAATATTATCGTTGGTGAAGGTAACCTTGCCTAAAGCGGCGGTCCAGCCTTTAGCTTGCGTGGTAGATGTAAGCGTATCTATTTTTTTAATAGTTTTTTCCACCGCTTTGGTAACAGTTGCCGGTTTGGCAAAAGTGAGCCCTGCGGTGGTATTATCTAACAGGATAGATTTGATACCAACATGCTGCTTCTTCATATCTATCTTATCCATGTTCACCAAAAATTTGCCCAGATCAACCTTGGCGGTCATTTCGCTGCTCATGTAATCAACTTTAACCTTGTCTACATTTATCTCGCCCAAAGTAAGGTCCATATTTAATGGGGCAACAGCAGTATCAACTTTAGCAGCCTGCGCAATTGATGAACCCGCAGGTGTTTGTATGATCTTAGCGTTTACACCACTCAGGTTAATTTTGGGGATAGTGAACTTCATCTTATCCATATCAAAATCCTTGATACGGGTATCAAAATGCCCCAGCAGAAATTTCACATCGTTGCCGGTGGTTACATCCTTATATTTAATGTTGATCTTATCCAGAATGATCTTATCTACCGAGAATTTCATGGTAGAAGTGGTATCCTCCGGCTTAACTTCTTTTTTCTGTTCGCCGGCAAAAGCTTTTAGGATGTAATCGAAATTGAAAAGGCTATCCGGCCCGCGGCTAATGTTAGCGGTGATGCCTTCCAGGTTTATCTCGTTGATCTCTACCTTGTTTTTTAGGAGTTTTAACAGGGTGATATCAACCTTTAGCTTATCACCCGCAATAAGGGTATCGCGCTTTTGGTCTTCAAAATAAACATCCTCCAGCACTAATAATTTAGGCAACCCCAGGCTAATGTGGCCTATCTCTACTTTGGTGTGGATTTTATTTTGTAAAAAAGTAACCGCTTTATTTTTAGCAAAATTTTGTACAGCAGGTACCTGTATTAAAATAACTACAAGCAATATCAAAAAAATAACACTTGCAATTATCCAAAGTATGGTTTTAAGAGCTATACGTCCAAATCGTTCCAAATTTGTAAAAGTTATGATTATACTTATAGTTGTGCAAATAATGTGCTAATCCGTGCCTTCAATTTTTCAACATACGTACACGTAGAATTGTTTTTTGGTAGATTTGTAATCCACGATACAGCAGACAGAGATTAGATATGCCCAATTTTTCGCACTTACACGTACATACCCAATTTTCCTTACTTGATGGTGCCGCCGATATATCAAAACTATATAAAAAGGCAGCAGCAGACGGGATGAAAGCCCTGGCCATTACCGACCACGGGAACATGTTTGGTGCGTTTAAGTTTGTGGCCGAAGCGGGTAAACATAATGTGAAACCTATTGTAGGCTGCGAGTTTTACGTGGTTGATGACAGGCATAAAAAACAGTTTACTAAAGAGCATAAAGATAAGCGTTACCACCAGCTAATGCTTGCTAAAAATGCCGAAGGATACAAAAATCTGATAAAGCTTTGTTCTTTAGGTTATATAGAAGGCCTTTATAGTAAATGGCCACGTATTGATAAAGAGCTTATCTTAAAATATCATAAGGGAATTATAGCAACTACCTGTTGCCTGGGTGCATCGGTACCGCAAGCTATTTTAAGGGATGGTGAAGCTGCCGCCGAAATTGAATTTAAATGGTGGCTTGATCTTTTTGGTGAGGATTTCTATATAGAAATGCAGCGCCACGATATCCCCGAGCAAAACATAGTTAATGCTGTGTTGATGAAGTTTGCCAAAAAGTATAACGTAAAAGTTATCTGCTCAAACGATTCGCACTATGTAGACCAGCAGGACTCTAACGCGCACGATATTTTACTTTGCGTAAATACCGGCGATTTGCAAAGTACCCCAATAGCTACCGACGAAGAAGGTGGCAAGGGGTATCGTTTCGGTTTTACTAACGATCAGTTTTATTTTAAAACGCAGGAAGAAATGGGCAAACTGTTCCATGATATTCCCGAGTCGTTAGATAACACGCAGGAGATAGTTGATAAGGTAGATGTATTAAAGCTAAAGCGGGATATTCTGCTGCCTAACTACGTTATCCCGCCTGAGTTTAAGATCCACAGCGAAAGTACACCCGACTCAGACACCCTTAACCAATGGGAGTATCTGAAGCACCTTACTTTTATGGGTGCTAAAGAGCGTTATAAAGATATTAGCCCCGAGGCTGAAGAACGTATCAATTTTGAGCTGTTCACCATTCGTACCATGGGTTTTGCCGGATACTTCCTCATCGTGGCCGACTTCATTAGGGCCGGCCGGGATATGGGTGTATTTATTGGCCCTGGCCGTGGTTCGGCAGCAGGATCGGTGGTAGCCTATTGTACAGGTATCACCAATATCGACCCGCTGAAGTACAACCTCCTGTTTGAGCGTTTCCTTAACCCGGACAGGAAAAGCATGCCCGATATTGATACGGACTTTGATGATGCGGGCCGCCAAAAGGTTATTGACTATGTGGTTGATAAATATGGAAAAAACCAGGTAGCACAGATCATTACTTATGGCTCCATGGCTGCCCGTACCAGTATCCAGGATGTGGGCAGGGTATTGGATATGCCATTATCTGATGTGAACGCGCTGAAAAAACTGGTGCCCGAAACATTAGGTATCAACTTAAAAACAGCTATTGAGCAAGTACCCGAACTGCAAACCATTTACAAATCAACCGATCTTAAAGGTATTGTGCTTCGCGAGGCCGAAAAGCTGGAAGGTTCGGTTCGTAATACGGGTGTGCATGCTGCGGGTATCATTATTGCCCCTTATGACCTTACGGACATTGTCCCGGTGGCCACAGCAAAAGACTCTGACCTGTTAGTTACCCAGTATGACGGACGTGTTATTGAAGATGCCGGTGTAATTAAGATGGACTTTTTGGGATTGAAAACCCTTACCATTATTAAGGACGCGCTTAGGCTGATCAAACAGAACCACAACGTACATATTGATATAGATTATATCCCGCTGGATGATGTGCAAACATATGAGCTTTATCAGCGTGGCGATACCAACGGTACATTCCAGTTTGAAAGTGACGGGATGCAGATGTACCTGCGCGATCTGAAACCGGATAAGTTTGAGGATCTAATAGCCATGAACGCCCTGTACCGCCCGGGCCCAATAGAGTATATACCTAACTTTATTAAGCGTAAGCACGGGCTGGAACCTATTGTGTTCGACCTTGCCGATATGGAGGAATACCTGGGTGAAACTTATGGTATCACCGTATATCAGGAGCAGGTGATGCTTTTGTCGCAAAAATTGGCGGGCTTTAGTAAAGGCGACGCCGACGTTTTACGTAAGGCAATGGGTAAAAAGCAGATTGAGGTACTTAACAAAATGGAAGCCCAGTTTATGGACGGGGCTATTGCCAAAGGCCACCCCAAAGATAAGCTTACCAAAATTTGGAACGACTGGAAGGCATTTGCCCAATACGCGTTCAATAAATCGCACTCTACCTGTTATGCTTTTGTGGCGTACCAAACAGCCTATTTAAAAGCGCATTACCCGGCAGAATATATGGCGGCGGTTTTAAACAACCAAAATAACATGGAGAAGATCACCTTCTTTATGGAAGAATGCCGCCGTATGGGTGTACAGGTGTTAGGGCCGGATATTAACGAGAGCGATATGGCCTTCACCGCCAATATAAAAGGAGTGATCCGTTTCGGGCTTACGGGTGTAAAAGGTGTTGGTGAAAAGGCGGTTGAAAGTATTATTGAAGAGCGCCTGGAACGTGGCCCCTATAAAAGCGTTTACGATTTTGCCCAACGGTCAAACACCCGTTCGGTTAACCGCAAATCATACGAGAACCTGGTTTATGGTGGTGCCTTTGATGGGTTTGGGCTAAACCGCGCGCAATTCTTCGCCAAAACAGAAAATGGTATCTTAAGCGGGGTTGAACGCCTTATAAAATATGGTAACGATTATCAAAACACCCAAAGCAGCTCGCAGTCATCATTATTTGGTGGTTCGGTAGCATCTTATATCCCGGAACCGGCAATGCCCGAGGCAGAAGAATGGCCACTGATAGAAAAGCTGAAATACGAGAAGGATGTAATTGGTATATACTTAACCGGGCACCCGCTTGATAATTTTAAGCTGGAGATGGATAAATACTGTAATACCACCATCACCGAATTAAAGAATATCCAAAAAGCCAGATCGGGCGAGGGTGGGGAAGAAGTGATGGAGAACCTGGCAACCCTGCGTAAACGCGGCGAGATCTGTATTGGCGGCCTGGTTGCAAATGTTCAGCATAAAACTACTAAAATGGGTAAGCCGTTTGGTACGTTCATCCTGGAAGATTACAATGAATCGTACGAGTTTGCTTTTTTTGGGGAGGATTATGTGAAATTCCGTAACATGATGGTTGATGGGTATTTCCTGCATATCAAGGGTAATATCGAAGAAAAATTCCGTCAGAAAGATAACTGGGACCTGCGGGTAACTGTTATGAGCCTGCTATCCGAAATGCGGGATAAACTCACCAAATCCCTAACCGTTTGTCTGGATGTAAAAGCCTTAAACAACCAGCTATTGGATGATTTGATGCAAGTAATAAACACTAACAACGAAAAGTACCCGGCTAAAAGCTGCCAGCTTAAGTTTAAGATACGCGATGGGGAAGAGGCTATGTATGTAGATCTGCTTTCCAAATCGCACAAGGTAAGCCCAAGCGACGAATTGATGGCTGATATATTTAATTTGACTAACGCGCCGGCGGTGCTGTTGTAGGTAGTCATAAAGCATATAATTTCGAAGGTTGGTGTCCTCACCAACCTTTTTTATTTAACGTTTTCCACAAGAAATCTGCGTTGCTCCGTTCAAAATATAGTTGCTTCTGTCATATCTTAATATGTTGATAATATAATTGTCACATTGTCATGCCCCTACTTGTGGCAAGCTATTTGAATAGTATATATTTGTATAACATTATTTAAAAATAGAAATCATGGCTTTAGAAATAACTGATGCAAACTTTGATGAACTTGTATTAAAATCAGATAAACCGGTACTTATAGATTTTTGGGCAGAGTGGTGTGGTCCTTGTCGTATGGTAGGCCCTGTTGTTGAAGAACTTGCTAAAGAATACGATGGCAAAGCCGTTGTAGGTAAAGTAAACGTAGATAACAATCCAGGTATATCAATGAAATATGGCATCCGTAATATCCCTGCCTTATTGTACTTTAAAGGCGGCGAAATTGTTGACAAACAAATTGGCGCTGTACCAAAATCAGTACTTGCAGATAAACTTGCTAAGCAATTAGCATAACATCATATATAAATAAAAAGGCCTCCGATAATGTTATCGGAGGCCTTTTTTGTGGACAAGAACGTCCTTTGTAGTCCTTAAATGAGTTACATTCTGCTTACGCTGCCGCTTCCTGCTTTTGAGCTGGAAACATTTTTGGCAGCACCAGTGTAATGCACATCTCCCGAACCTACAACCGAGGCGTCAATTTTTTCGGCCGCGTTTACCTTTGCATCGCCAGAGCCGGCAACTTTAACCTGGGTATTTGTGGTAGCTAAATTTTGGCCGGTAAAATCACCAGAGCCAACTACGCTAACACTCGAGTTTTCTGCACGGCCTGATAAGGTAATATCACCAGAGCCACCTATGCTGCTTTCTAAAGTTTTAACGTCAACTTTACCGCTGATATCACCAGAGCCGGTTAATTTTATTTTTAAGGAAGGGGCTTTTAAACCATCCTTAAAATTAACATCGCCAGAACCGGCAAGGCTAACCGCATTCACATTTTTGATAGATACGTAAACGATCATTTTTTTCTTGCCGCTCCAGTTCCAGTTGGTGCCATCTTTAGTATAAATCTTTAAAACACCGCCCTGTACTTCGGTAACAATACGGTCGATAATATCTGAAGGTGCGTCTACCTTTACAGACTCGGTTGAACCCTGGGTAATATATACATCGTACGAACCGGCAACGCTAACCGCGTTAAAGCCAGTAAGGTGACGGTCTTGCGTATCTGCTTTGGCAAAGCTTGTGGCTGCTACCATTAGGCCAGCCATTAAAAGTGTTTTTAGTGTTCTCATGGGGTTATTTTTAGTGTTTGTTTAGGTATTAGACGCACCTTGTAAAGGGTTAGTTGCACTAAAAAGAAAATAAAAAGCAAACAAATAACTCCCTGGCATCCTGAGCCTGTCGAAGGATGGTGCCGAGGGCCTGCCCGCTATGGTTCGACAAGCTCACCATGACATCGCACGCCTCATCTGAAATAGTAGCGATAGTGAAGGATCTATCGGCTACATGCAAGTCGGCGAATAGATGCTTCACTATCGTTCAGCATGACAAATGAGAATTTAATCTATCAACACCCCTATATAATAATTAAAGGTATCTACCTCGATATTATCTTTAGTGGCGCCATTGATGTTAAGCGGGGTAAAACGTGTTTTTGGGGTAATAAACTGGTATTCGCCACCTTTGAGGCGTACTTTTACCGGCATATTAAACGCATGTTCATCTGCGATCCACCTTACCATTAATTTACCACCTATGGTCATAAATTCGAGCGTAGGGATGTTGGCATGCCTTAAATACTGATCGAATACAGGGGTAAGGTTTTTGCCGCTTTGCTCGTTGATGTAACCTACAACCTGCTCGTAGGTAACGGTTTGATGATAGAATGTTTTGTTTAACCCGCGAAGGATACCGCGCCATTTTTCATCATCATTAATTATGGTACGGACCATGTTCAGCAGGTTACCACCCTTTGGATACATATCGCCCGAACCCTCTTTATTTACATTATACGGGCCAATGATAGGGCCGTCGTTTTGGATACCCAGGCGGGTGCCATGCACATATTCCTGCCCGGCTTGTTTGCCCCAGTTATCCTCAATAAATAACGATTCGCTGTAGTTGGTGAAGCTTTCGTGGATCCACATATCAGCCAGGTCTTTTGAGGTAATGTTGTTGGCAAACCATTCGTGGCCGCTTTCGTGTACTACAATAAAATCCCATTTTAAACCCCAGCCGGTGCCAGACAGGTCGCGGCCTAAGTAGCCGTTTTGGTAATGGTTGCCATAGGCAGTACCGCTTTGGTGTTCCATGCCTAAATGATGGGTTTCTACCAGCTTATAACCATCCTCGTAAAAAGGGTAGGGGCCAAACCAGTGTTCAAAAGCTTTTAGCATAGGTTTGGTGTTTGCACCCCAATGCTTTTTGGCTTTCTCCAGGTTATAGCTTAGTGGCCAAAAGTCGAGCGTTAGTTTGCCTTTTTCGCCCATGTAGGTATCGCTGTAATGTACATAATCGCCAATGTTGGCTTCAATGTTATAATTGTTGATAGGGTTGGCTACAAACCAATCGAACCGGGTATAACCGTCCTTTAATTTGGTAACCTTACGCAGGCGGCCATTACTTACATCTTTTAAGCCATTGGGTACGCTTATGCTGATCAACGCGCTATCTACCTCATCGGCCTGGTGATCTTTTGTTGGCCACCATACGCTGGCGCCCATGCCCTGGCAGGCGGTTGATACCCATTTATGGCCAAGCGAATCAACATTGTATTCAACACCACCATCCCATGGCGCACGTTTGGCAATGGTAGGGTTACCTGAGTAAAACACGGTAAACTCATCTTTGCTGCCGTTTTTAATGGTCTGAGGGAAGGTTACAAATACCGCGTTAAACTCGCGGGTATAAGGCACTTCTTTACCTTTATAAACCACCTTCTCAACTTTCAGGTTCGAAAACAGATCGAACTGCAGTTTGGTGAAATCCTGCGTAGCGGTGTACTTAAAAAGCACATTGCCGCTAATAAATTTGTTATCGATATCAAACTTCACATCCAGGTGATAGTAATTGATATCGTAACAGGTACGCAAAGGGGTAAGCATCCCCCGCAAGGTATCGGCACGGGTAAAGGTTTCTTTATTGGTGCCAAGCTGGGCGTGGGCCGTGGCATTAGCAAGCAGTAAAAGAGATAAGGCTATCAGTGATTTAACTTTCATTGTTAATTTGATTTGGCTTTGCGATGCCGGGTGTATTTGCTAAAAACGTTTATGTATTGCGTGTCGAATGCAACTCTTGTTATAGACGGATAATCAATTGAAGACGAACAATCGTCAAAGTATCCTGCAGCGTCGAAGTAGTTAAGATAGATATATTTTTTACCGATCTTTTCTATTGGCCCTATCGTAAATTCATAGACTTTAGATGCTTCACACTCTACTATTACATTCAACTCTTTTTCTTGCAGCGAAGTGAATAATGTTTTCCAATTTTTAATGTTCACCGTGTAATTTATCCCAACTTTCTCAAATTCGTTTTCCCATTTCATCATTTTATCAAAATACCTATCACTTTTATTAAAGCGTATTTTTTTGATCTGAGCTATAGGAATAACTGTATAACCATCTACAATGAAATCCTCTGTTTCATGTAATAAGAGTAGTTCATCAGAAAAATCGAGGATATAGCCATTACTTGTTTCAGAAGTATCTTTTGAGACCTGCCGAAATATTTTCACTCTTTGATTTTTCTCTTTATGAGACTTTATTTTATCAATCATGCGGCTATAGAATTATGGGCAAGATACAAAATGCAAAGACGTTAAGAAGCAGATTTAACATTGCGTCTTAGCGTCTTTGCGAGAGGAAAACTAATCTCTTACTTTAACACCTCCACATCAATAAAGCTGTCGTTAAATACGGTGTGGGTTGCTTTTTGGTAATCGCTTTCATTGGCTTTGTATGGGTTTTCTACAAATTTTTGCGGGTTACGCGCATACAGCGGGAACGATGTGCTTTGTACCTGTATCATAATGCGGTGTCCTTTTTTAAAGGTATGCAATACATCCTGCAGGTGAAAGTTTACATCTGTTTTCTGGTTAGCTACCATCGGTACAGCTTTCTCAAACCCATCACGGAAACGTGCCGGCATGATCTGCGAACGTACCATTTGCTGATAGTTGCTCAGGATGATGTTCTTGTTTGGCATGTAAGGGGTGTTTTGCTCATCCGGCGGGTAAACATCTATCAGTTTCACAATCCAATCGGCATCAGTACCGGTGGTAGCCACTTTAAGGTTGGCCATTATTTCGCCGCCCAGGGTAACATCATCTGTTAAAACATCTGTCTGGAAAACCAACACATCTGTACGGCGACCGGCAAAGCGCTGATCTTCGCTCATATAGTTATGCGGCGTAAAGCCCATAGTGGTGGTGTTGTCTTCGGTATAAGGAACCGGTTTCATCGGGTCGCTTATAAAGCTGGTACCCGCCTCTGCTGCCGGTTGGGTAGCTGCCAGTTTACCATCGTTACTTAAGTAGAATTTTTGATGCGTAGCACTTGCCGCAGGCCATTTATCAAATGTTTCCCATTCTTTTTTACCGGTGTTGTACATGTACGCTTCGGGCAGGCCGGAGTTTTTGTCGCCATTACCTTTAAGGAAGTGGTTAAAGAATTTTTGCTCGATACTTTTTTGATAAAAAGTAGCAATGCTATCGCCAAAGTAAATATTGCTGTGCATGGTGTGCCCTGTTTCGCGCGACCACCTTCCATGCCCAAACGGACCCATTACAATGGTGTTATAGGCATTAGGGTCTTTCTTCTCGATAGTTTTGTAAATAGCCAGCGGGCCTGTTAAGTCTTCGGCATCAAACCAGCCGCCAACCAGCATCACCGCAGGTTTTACTTTGTTGTAGTGTTTCAGCAAGCCACGTTTTTGCCAAAACTCGTCGTAGTTTGGGTGGTTAACCGTTTCCTGCCAAAAAAAGTTGTCCTTGTAATATTTGTCGGCATTTTTCAACGGACCAAGGTCAAGTAAAAACTGGTAGCCATCGCGGGTACCGGCATTTATAATTTGATTGTTGTACCATGCTTTAGCTGTGGTATCTTTCTTTTGCACGCCAAACACCGGGAAGGTGAAAAAGTAACTTTGGATGAAAGCGCCATTATGGTGGAAATCGTCAAAGAAGAAATCGGATATGGGTGCCTGCGGCGATGAAGCCTTAAGCGCAGGGTGGTTGCTCAGGATACCGGCAGCGGTATAAAAGCCCGGATAGCTGATACCCCATTGGCCAACCTTACCATTATTTCCGGTTGCGTTTTTAATTAACCAATCAATGGTATCGTAAGTATCAGAACCCTCATCAACATCGGTTTTGCTTTTTTTATTATCAATAACCGGGGTCATGTTAGTCCAGGTGCCTTCGCTTTTGTATCGGCCGCGTACATCCTGGTAAACAAAAATATAGCCTTCCTGCATCATGTATTTAGAGGGGCCCAGGTTATTGGGGTATTTTGTTTCGCCGTATGGGGCAATGCTGTAGCAGGTACGCTGCATCATTATAGGGTACTTATTTGTTTTGGATGCATCGTTTGGCGTGTAGATAGAGGTAAATAGTTTTACCCCATCGCGCATGGTGATGTAAACATCTTTTTTGGTGTAATGCTCTTTAACGTATGCACTTTGAGCAAACAGCATACTACAGCTTACAGACATTAAAATTAATAATGCGGAGAGTTTTTTCATGATGATCAGTAATTAGTATGGCGTAATTTACTAAGTATATTATAAATATGCGAAACGTGATAAGAGTGTTACAATGGGATGGATAAATTAAAGGATATTGACCAATGAGTTCACCGAATTTATTTCGGCATCTCTTATGCTTGGTGTGCGCTAAACATTCGCCGCTCACCGCCGCGGAGGCTCCTTCTTTTCTCTTGATAGAAAAGAAGCAAGACTTAGCGCAGCGATCTCATGAACGTAGTGAATAACTCAAGTCGGCAAAAAGGCTTCTTTGCCACGCCTGGCCTTTGCCCTGCAAACCGGGCAGAACCACGGGCTGGAATCTTTTGCCCCACTGCGTTCGCTCTTGCCCCTCGCTTCAGCAAAATTTCCTATGCCCTTGCCACGCTCAGGGCCACCATCGTTCTGCCCATTTTCGCCCGAAGCTGTTTTGCCGACGGGGGGGGAAAGAAAGAACCCTGTCAGTCTACCGTCGGTTCTTTTAGTTTGTCATCCTGAGCGAGAGCGAAGGACCTATTAGCGAACTTTGCCTATCGGCGATTAGATGCTTCCCTACGTTCAGCATGACAAAGGGGCATTCCGCGTTAGGGATAAAAGCGGATACCGGCCTGTGGCTAATGCCTGTGCGCGTATGAGCGGATAGCCCGGGCCGCAGGCAACGCCCATGTTAGTGAATAGAGGTTAGTTAGAAAACTAAAAACAAACAATCAAATAAAACATTCCCTTCTAATCTCCCTTTGTCACCCACCTAACATTTAATAAATTACCTATTTATAAGCCTGTAAACATTCCTTAACTTTGCCCACCAAAATACACTACTATGCAATATGATGTTATCGTTATAGGTTCGGGTCCGGGTGGCTATGTGGCTGCAATACGTTGCGCCCAGCTGGGATTAAAAACCGCAATTGTTGAAAAATATAACACCCTTGGCGGTACTTGCCTTAATGTGGGTTGTATCCCTTCAAAAGCATTGCTGGATTCGTCTGAACATTACCATAACGCTGCCCACGCCTTCGCTACTCACGGTATTAAATTGGATAACCTGGGTATTGATTTTGGGCAAATGATAAAACGTAAACAGGAAGTTGTTGATGCCAATACCAGTGGCATCACTTACCTGATGAAGAAAAATAAGATCGACGTACACACCGGTGTAGGGTCATTTAAAGATAAAAACACGGTTATTGTAACTAAGGCTGATGGTACCGCTACCGAGATTACTTCAAAGAACGTGATCATTGCTACAGGTTCGAAACCATCAAGCCTGCCTTTCCTGAAGATAGATAAGAAACGCATCATTACCTCTACCGAAGCTTTAACCTTAACCGAAATACCAAAACACCTTATTTTAATTGGTGGCGGTGTTATTGGTTTGGAGCTGGGATCTGTTTACGCGCGTTTGGGTGCCAAAGTATCTGTAATTGAATATATGGATGGCATTATCCCTACTATGGATAAGGGCCTTGGCCGCGAGCTGCAAAAGGTATTGAAGAAACTGGGTATGGAGTTTTACCTGGGCCATAAGGTTACCGGTGCTACTGCCAAAGGCAAAGAGGTTACCGTAACTTTTGATAATCCTAAAGGCGAAAAACAAGAGCTTAAAGGCGACTACTGTATGGTAGCTGTTGGGCGCATAGCTTACACTGATGGTTTAGGCCTTGATAAAATAGGTATTACCGTTGAAGAGCGTGGCCGTAAGATCACCGTTGACGAGCATCTGGAAACCAGTGTTAAGGGTGTGTACGCCATTGGCGACGTAATTAAAGGTGCCATGCTTGCCCACAAGGCAGAAGATGAAGGCACTTTTGTAGCCGAACTGATTGCCGGACAAAAACCGCACATTAATTATAACCTGATACCGGGTGTTGTTTATACCTGGCCGGAAGTTGCCGCTGTTGGTTATACCGAGGAGCAATTGAAAGAGGCGGGTACAAAATATAAAACAGGTTCATTTCCGTTCAAAGCAAGTGGCCGTGCCCGTGCAAGCGGCGACCTTGATGGTTTTGTGAAAGTACTGGCTGATGCTACTACCGACGAAATTTTAGGTGTACACATGATTGGTCCGCGTGCTGCGGATATGATAGCCGAGGCGGTTATAGCTATGGAATTCCGTGCATCTGCAGAGGACGTAACCCGTGCCAGCCACGCCCACCCAACCTATACCGAAGCCATGCGCGAAGCGTGTTTAGCCGCTACGGAGAACAGGCCGATACATATTTAATTTACGATTGTAGAATTACGATTTTAGATTTATCAAAAGCAGAAACAAACCCAATTGTTTCTGCTTTTATATTTTATAGAGGACGGTTACATGCAGATATTGATCAACATAGGTATTGTACTAATCACCATCGCTTTGATGGAAGCACTATCCTGGGCTATGCATAAATATTTGTTTCATGGGCCACTGTGGTTTATACATAAAACGCACCATCAGCAACGCCACGGTTTGTTCGAACTAAATGATCTGTTCAGTATTGGTTTTGCCGCGCTGGCCCTCTGGCTGATGTGGGCAGGGCATATCACCTTAGATTACCGCTTTTGGATAGGTACGGGCATCAGTATATACGGTACTATCTATTTTATCTTTCACGATTGGTTTATTCATAACAGATTTAAGGCATTTAAAAGTAATAACCGCTATTTGTCGGGCATCCGTAGGGCACATAAGATTCACCATAAATCAACCGAGAAAAATCCTTCGGAAGAGTTTGGGTTGCTGGTGGTAGGAAAGAAGTGGTTTAAGGGGTAGTAATTTCTTTAAAGAAATCTGAAATAGTAATGATCTTGGTGTGCCCTTGTGGATTTAATACTAATAGATCACTATCACCTGTCAATAAATAATCTGCATTCCCGTCTACAGCTAATGAAAGCAGGAAGTTATCTTTCTCATCACGGCAGATTGTAATGTTTGCTGTGACATCTACAAATTCAGCATAATCATCAATAACTTTTGTTAACGCAATTACATCTGTTTCTGAAAAGTATTTTTTGAATTTTGGGCGCTGTGTTACTTCAATAAATTCAGATAGTGATTCTTTACTAAACACTAATACAATCTGGCCTGAAAAAAGAAGTGAACCTAAAGTAGAATAGTCTTTTTTAATTAAAAAACTTACCCAAAGATTGGTGTCCAATATAACACGAACAGGTTTATTTTGCATAACGTTTTGCACGTACTGCTTCTACCTCTTTTGTTATTTCATCAAGTGATGGAGCGGAATCACTGTTAGCGCGCAACTTATTCAATAAGCCTTCAAAGCTGTTTTTAGGACTATCCTGAATAGCGATCAGGTTCATGTCGGCTAAATCATTTAATAATTTTAGAGCTTTGGGATTTATAATGTTGATTTTTAGCGTGTCCATATACAAATATAACGAAACATGGAATAACAAACAATCGTATGAATAGTTGATTATTGGTGGTGGGGAAGAAGTGGTTTAAAAGGTAATTATTTCTTTAATTGATTTATCTTTTCTGTTGCCACCTTCTTATTCTCCTCATCACCATATTTAATTACAAGCTCGTAATATTTTATTGCATTAGGTTTATCATTAAGTAAGCTATATGAATAGGCTATATTGTTTAATACAATGTAATCCTGAGGGTTAAGTTTTTCGGCCTTTAAAAGTGGTGGTAGTGCATTCTTATAATCGTTGTTGACAATATAACTGATAGCCAGGTTTGAAAGGCTTTCAATATGGTCTGGATGATACTTTAAAATGGTTTGAGCAATGCTTTTGATATTATTCATGTATTGGTCGCCTTCGTTAAACATCTGTACGACATATTCCTGTATAGTAGCGAGCATGAACTTTTTGGAATCGTCCAATGGTTTGCCATCTGTCCAAGCCCATTTTAAGTTGATGGTTTCACCATAATTAACCGCGTTTATAATCTCCTGAGTGAACAATTTGTAATTTTTGATCCGGCCGAGTATGTATACTTTTCCAAATCGCATATCCAATCTATCCGGGTATTTGCTTATTCCGGTATCTATATAATTAAAGCCCTTATTAATTAAAGTTTCGTTATACCTATTTGTAGTGCCCAAATAGGCGGCCGTTTTGTTGTCCTTATCTTTTATTTCAAAACCATCGGCACTTCTTTTATCTGTTGTGAGGCTTAGTACTGGCTTTAAACCTTCCTGTGCATAAAAATTATATGCATAAACATAAAATTCAGGGTCGTTTGGAGCGGCTTTGCGCCATTGATTAAGTAAGCTAAGCGTGGAATCAGAGTTTCCTTTCGGGAAGGTTTCTTTAAACCTGTTTTTAAAATCCTGTGCCGAAGTAGCATTTAATAGGCAAGATGATAGAAATGTGATGAGTAATAATTTAGGTTTCATGGGGTGCAAATTTTAACTGAATATAGTTAATTGACTTTTCAAAACTACTGCATCCCAATAATATTTCCGAAATTCGCCCCATTCCAAAATAACGCCCCCATGCTGCAAATACAGGAAAACGTATCGCTTAAAAAATTTAACACGTTTGGTATTGATGCCAATGCCCGCTATTTCGCCGAAATAAGTCATGAGGACGAGCTGGTAGAACTATTTGCCGACCCGCAATGGATGAACATGAACCGCCTTGTACTTGGCGGCGGCAGTAATATGCTGCTGGTGAAAGATTTTGAAGGCCTGGTTATTCGTCTCAATATTCGTGGTATAGAACACCGCATTAGCCACGATGACGTATTTGTTGAAGTTGGCGCCGGCGAGGTTTGGAATGGCCTGGTGAACTTTTGTGTAGATCGCAATTATGGAGGCATAGAAAACCTGAGCCTTATCCCCGGCTCGGTTGGTGCATCGCCCATACAAAACATAGGCGCCTACGGGGTAGAGCTGAAAGATGTATTTGAGAGTTGCCGTGCGTTTGAAATAGCCACCGGTACCTTCTGCACGTTCACTAAAGCCGATTGCAAGTTTGGTTACCGCGAAAGCGTATTTAAAACCGAACTGGCCGGGCAGTATATTATTGTATCGGTAAAGTTCCACCTTTCGCTTAAGCCAAACATCAATTTAAAGTACGGCGCCATAGAACAGGAGCTGGCTAACCGCGGCATCACACAACCCACTATTGAAGATGTATCTGAGGTGGTATCCTACATCCGGGTATCTAAATTGCCCGACCCATCTACCATTGGCAACGCGGGTAGCTTCTTCAAAAACCCCGTGATAAGTGCAGAGCAATTTGAACCATTGCAGCAGAATTTCCCTGATATAGTGAATTACCCCACGGCCGATGGACAGGTAAAACTGGCTGCAGGCTGGCTAATTGAGCAATGCGGATGGAAGGGAAAAACCGTTGGAAACACCGGCACATGGAAGAACCAGGCACTGGTTTTAGTGAACCATGGCGGCGCAACGGGCGAAGAAGTGTACAGTCTTTCGTCGCAAATCATAGACAGTGTGTACACTAAATTTGGCGTTATGCTACAACGCGAGGTAAATATTATAAGTTAATTATCTTAATTATAACTTTAAATTTACAATTTACTCATCTACAGTAGGTTAAACAATAATTGTTTAACTTTTTTTATTACGCTTTACTTTATTGCTAAAAATCTAATTAAAATATTAAGTTGCTTGTTTTCAGTAACTTACATTGCTATGGCTATTTTTTAGCCTAATTTGCTGTGGCTTGTATGCTGTTACAGTCAATCATTCAACTTCACGTGCTTTTCACTATTGGTATTATGTTTGCCTAATACTCAATACAAAACATTAACAGAATGACAAAGATTGAGTTTAACACCCTTGTACTACGTCAGGCGACTTCGCTAAGGTCTTATGCCTTACATTTCACCCACGACGCAGATGATGCTAACGACCTTGTTCAGGATACAATGTTGAAAGCCATAACTTACTACAATAAGTTTAAAGAAGGCACTAATTTAAAAGGATGGTTATACACCATCATGAAAAATACCTTCATCAATAACTATCGCCGTTTTGTTAAAATGAGCACTTTTGTTACCAAAAGCGACGAGATATCTTCTCCGAACCTGGTATTTAGTTCTACCAAAAACCAGGGTGAAGCTAAGTTTGTGATGGATGATATTAAAAGAGCTTTAGATAGATTACCTGCAGACTATTACGTGCCTTTTACCATGTACTTTGAAGGCCATAAATACCATGAAATTGCCGACCATTTAACTATACCTATTGGTACTGTTAAAACCCGTATCCACGTAGCGCGCAAATTGCTTAAAAAGAATTTGAAAGCTTATGATAATGGAGTTGCAAGACCTATCTACGCCGAATACTAATAACAAACTCAAACATATATAGAACCTGCCTTCGGGCGGGTTTTTTTGTGGGGTGAAATTCCTTCTGTCATCCTGAGCGGTAGCGAAGGATCTAATAGCGAACTTTGCATATCGAAATTGCATGGCGGCGAATAGATGCTTCACATACGTTCAGCATGACAAGTAGCTTTTATGGGCATTTAGGCTATTCGTCCCACCGCCGTAAACTTCTCAAACACGGTTTCGGTATGTGGTGCATCCGGCAGTTCGTCGGTAAGGTCCTGGCCGGCCCAGTGTTCGTAGTGCTTGCCGTTGCGCCAAAGGCGGCTTTCGGTTACATCGTATATAATACCCTTGTAAGCTACCCATATCTGTGGTTTATCCTGCCCGTTACGTAAGGCCAGTTGCGATTTGGTATATAGCGGCAATTCTGGTGTCATACAGCAAGCTTTTTACGGTTCTTAAAATATTCAAAAAAGCCAACATTCATCAGTAGTAAGGCCATACTGTAAAAATGATCTTCGAAAGGGATGGTGCCAGCCCTTATGCCCATATTTTGCGCATTGTTGTAAAGCACAATTGGCCAGGCTGTTAAAATACCATTCACGATATAGAAAGGAATTAACGAGACAATAAATGCCATATAAAACCGGTTGAGCCATTTTACTTTAAAATAATACATTAACAGTACCAATAAAACCGCAAGCAGACCAAAAGTTACCGCTGTATATAACCGGGTATAGTTAAGTGCCAGCAGGGCTATGGATAAGCCGACAAGCAAGTTGGATACCATCCTTGTTATGATAATGCCTGGCTGCCACTTAACGTAATAATTTAAACAGGCATAAATAAAGATGCAGGCAAAGGGCACGGTTAAAAAGAATAGGATCTCCTCTAAAGGCAAGCCAATAAATTTTATGCCGATGATATACTTATCATTGAACGACCATACTCCGTGGATGGTAAACAGCACATCCCAAAACAAAAATAGCAAGCCTGTTATAGCCATGCCCGGCCAAATAAACTTCCAGCTTTTAGCAAAGGCCACACGCTTATCAAACGATAATAAAACCGGGAAAATAATGGTTAATACGTTGATAATAAGGTAGCTGTATTTCACTTATAATGATGCTAAATGTTGTGATAGTTTGCCGTGCTCGGCAGGGGTGCAACGTTTAGAATCGAGCAGGAAGTTGATAATTGTTTTAACCAGGGCAGCATCTGCCGATGAATAATGTTTCCGGTCGAGTTGTGTAATAATTTCTTCCCTATCGGCAACAAGGTTTTTTGTATATCCTAAAAAGCCCGGCACATTATGCTCTACCGAAAATCGCATAAAACGGATCTCTATATTATGCGGGTCGCCCGTTACAGCGGTCTTAAATGTCTTTTCGGCATTATTAAGGTACTTTATCTTAAAGTACGGGTTCCAGGTATGTTTGGCTTTTAAGGCCTCCAACGTAGCCATATAACCGTTAATAAGCGCCGTGCGGTTTTTTATAGCACCCAGATTACGATAAAGCGAATCGGTGATTTTACCACTATTTATAGCGCTTACCAGCAACTTACGTATAACATGCAGGTTGGGTTCAGTTATATCGTCGCGTACCGTTGCATTACCCTGGTTAACCGGGGCAAATAACAGCAGGGTGGCAGTTATCAATATATATTTTAGCTTAAAAAGCATCGGCATTTATTAAGTACGGGTTATTTTAAATTACATTCAGTTTTTGATGCAGCATTGCCTTAAAGTACAAGCCAAGCTTCTGCGTATCAGAAACCCTTATCCTTTTTTGTATTATGGTATGGGCAGATGTAGTGCTTATTTTTTTAAATAACTGTAGGTAATAAATATAAGCTACATAAACACCCAGCCTGCTGCCCTTAGGTAATTGCTTTATCCCATCCAGCGCATCATCAAAATCCTTTTTAATATCATTTTCTATCAGTTGTTTATCCGCTTCGGTAAAATTACCAAAATCTACCTGAGGGAAATACGTGCGTCCCCTGTCTTCATAGTCAGACTTAATATCCCGCAGAAAGTTTATTTTTTGAAATGCCGACCCCAGGCTGCGGGCTTTGGGGACTAACGTATCGTATAACGCCGGATTGTTTTCACAAAATATACGCAGGCACATCAAACCAACAACCTCGGCCGAGCCATAGATGTACGTTTTGTAACCATCATCGTCGTAAGCGGTTTTATCCAGGTCCATTTTCATAGAGGTAAGGAAAGCGTCTATCAACTCCTTTTCGATATGATATTGGTTAACTACCTGCTGAAAAGATTGCAGCACCGGATTGGTGCTTATGCCGCGGTCTATCGCTTTAAAAGTTTCTTCTTTAAAGTCGTCTATTAGTTGGCGCTGATCGTGTTCGTAAAAGGTATCAACAATTTCATCCGCGTAGCGCACAAAACCGTAAATAGCATAAACCGGGTATCTAAAACGTTTATCGAACGCCTTAATACCCGTACTAAAAGAAGTACTGTATTTATTGGTAATAAGCTTACTGCATTCAAAGCACGTTTGGTTAAACAGGTCCATTACCCAAAAGTACAAAATGAATGCCGCATTGTTTTAAAGCTCGCTCTAAATCTCCCCCGATAGGGGAGACTTTTTTAAGCCCCTCTCCCTCGGAGAGGGGTTTGGGGTGAGGCTTAATTACAACTATTTGTTTAATTTGGCAGGACATGGGGATTGATAAACACATTATTGTGATTGGTGCAGGTTTTGCCGGGCTGGCTTCGGCCTGTGTATTGGCAAAAGCGGGTTATAAAGTTACTGTGTTGGAAAAGAACGACCAGCCGGGCGGCCGCGCGCGGGTTTGGGAAAAGGACGGTTTTAAATTTGATATGGGGCCAAGCTGGTACTGGATGCCAGATGTTTTCGAGAATTTTTTCGCCCTGTTCGATAAAAAGCCATCTGATTTTTATGACTTGAAACGCCTTGATCCCGGTTACCGTGTTTATTATGGCAAGGATGATGTGCTGGATGTACCCGCCAGCATAGCCGAACTGGAAAAACTATTCGACGAGATAGAACCCGGTAGTAGTGCAGGCCTTCGGAAGTTTTTGGAACAGGCTGCTTACAAATACAAAGTAGGCATGGGCGAGTATGTTTTTCGTCCGTCGCATTCTATTACCGAGTTTATTGATTTTAACCTGATCCGCAAGAGTTTTAGCATGCAACTGCTTACCAGCATGAGCAGCCATGTGCGCCAATATTTTAAAAATCCAAAGCTGATAAAGCTACTGGAGTTCCCGGTATTATTTCTGGGTGCTACCCCGCAGGATACACCCGCCATGTACAGCATGATGAACCACGCCGACCTTGCCCTTGGTACCTGGTACCCAATGGGGGGGATGAACGAGATAGTAAAAGCTATGGTAAGCGTTGCCGAAAGCTATGGGGTTGAGATCCGCCTGAATACAGAAGTAACTAAAATTGATGTTACCGATGGACATGCAAAAACCATCCAAAACAGCAATGGTACCTACAATGCCGACTTTGTAATTGCCGGTGCAGATTATGAACGTACCGACCAGTATCTTTTAGATAAGCCTGATAGAAATTACACCGAAAAATATTGGGATACTCGTACCATGTCGCCATCCAGCCTGTTGTTTTACATCGGCACAAACAAGAAGGTAGAGGGCATCCAACACCATAACTTATTTTTTGATGAGGATTTTGAGCTGCATGCCAAAGAGATCTACAAAAAACCACAATGGCCAACAAAACCGCTGTTTTATGTTTGCTGTACCTCAAAAACCGACCCGGATGCAGCCCCTGAAGGCGGAGAGAACCTATTCTTCCTGATGCCCATTGCGCCCGGTTTAGATGACGACGATGCCACCCGCGAAAGGTATTTTGATGTGATGATGGATAGGTTTGAGAACATCACCGGCCAAAGTATCCGTGATAGTATCGTGGTAAAACGAAGCTATGCCCTAAAAGATTTTAAAGCCGATTATCATTCCTTTAAAGGTAATGCATATGGCTTAGCTAACACTCTTGCCCAAACCGCATTTTTTAAACCCAGTATGCGTGCCAAGCATATAAAAAATTTGCTGTTTACCGGTCAGTTAACCGTTCCAGGGCCGGGTGTGCCGCCCGCGCTGATATCCGGGCAGATTGCAGCGGTAGAGGCGATGAAGATATTGGAGGGGAAATAGAAGAAATAACCAATTCCCTCCCTTGGGAGGGTAATAGCCCATCATATGACAGAGGAGTTATTGAGCAGCTTAATTCCCTCCTTGGGGAGGGGCGCATAGGGATGTGAAGTGGCAGGGAGGGGTTTATTCGCCCTGCTTTACGCCGAAACCCCTCCCTACACCCTCCCGTTGGGAGGGAATCGCACAGGCCTTCGCTTTTACTCTGTAATAAAGAAGCCGCTCAGCATTTGCTGAGCGGCTTCTTTCAATATTGTCATGCTGAACTTGTTTCAGCATCTCTCGGGACCGGTAGTCGCTTTGCATGTGGGATGCCGAAATAAATTCGGCATGACGGCATAGTTTATTACACCAAATACTCAAACAAAGTTTGGTCCCTATTCAGTTCTATTACTTCAAAACGGTGCTCTGCCATGCGTTCTAACAGGGCAGGGTAGTCCTCCGCGTTTTTTAGTTCGATACCTACCAATGCGGGGCCGTTCTCTTTTGAGTTTTTCTTGATGAACTCGAAACGGGTAATATCATCGCCAGGGCCTAATACGTTATTCACAAACAACTTTAAAGCACCCGGGCGTTGCGGGAAACGAACGATGAAGTAATGTTTCAATCCTTCATACAGTAAAGATTTCTCTTTGATCTCCTGCATGCGGTCGATATCATTATTACCACCGCTGATCACGCAAACCACCGTTTTACCTTTGATCTGCTCGCGGCAGGCATCCAACGCGGTAACCGATAAGGCACCTGCAGGCTCAACCACAATGGCGTCTTCATTATAAAGTTTTAGTATGGTAGTACAAACCTTTCCTTCCGGAACGGTAAGCATATCATCCAATATCTCGCGGCAAATAGCGAAGGTTTTATCACCCACACGTTTTACTGCTGCGCCATCAACAAAGCGGTCAATGTCCGTTAAAGCGGTGTTCTCACCGTTAGTGATGGAAGTAAGCATAGAAGGCGCACCCTCCGGCTCGACACCGATAAGGGTTATGTTAGGCAGCTTTTGTTTTAGATAAGTACCCATACCGGCAGCCAAACCACCACCACCAATGGGCATAATAGCCACATCAATGTTCGGCAGGTCCTGCAGTACCTCTACGCCAACAGTTCCCTGGCCTTCAATGGTACGGTAATCATCAAACGGCGGGATAAACTCTACATCGTGCTCTTTGGTATAGATCAAAGCTTCGCGCAGGCAATCGTCAAAAGTATCGCCGGTTAAAACCAGTTCCACATTGCCGTTACCAAACATTTCTGTTTGTTTAACCTTTTGTTTAGGGGTAATCTCGGGCATATAAATAATGCCTTTAATGCCCTTCTTTTTGCAGGAATAGGCTACGCCCTGCGCATGGTTGCCCGCGCTGGCGCATACTACACCCTTATCTAATTGCTCCTGACTTAGCTGTGCTATCAGGTTATAGGCGCCTCTTAACTTGTAAGACCGTACTATCTGCAGGTCTTCGCGTTTTAAATATATTTTGCATTCGTATTTTGCAGACAGGCGCTCGTTATACTCCAGCGGGGTATGTTTTACCACGTCTTTAAGCCGTTCGTAGGCCGCGTCAAAATCCAAATGCACTTCCGTTGCTGTATCCATCACTTAGTTCTTTACCAACCTGTAGGCCATTAAGGCTTGCAGATCATCATCATTTATATCCAGCTTAGCATCGGCAAGCGTTAAAAAGCGTTTATACGCCTCATAAAGCTCATCTTTATCCAGCTTGTGTCCAAGTCTTTCCAAATGGAATTTAAGGGCGTGGCGACCACTGCGTGCAGTTAAAACAATACTTGCACTTGGGAAACCCACATCCTCCGGACGAATAATTTCATAGTTCTCGCGGTTCTTTAAGAAACCATCCTGGTGTATGCCCGAGCTATGCGCGAATGCATTGCTGCCCACAATAGCTTTGTTTGGCTGCACCGGCATACGCATCTGGCTGCTTATCATACGGCTCATTTCGTAGAAATTTTTGCTGTTTACGTTGGTATGCAAACCAAGCACCGCATGCGTTTTCAGGATCATCACCACTTCCTCGATAGAGGTATTACCCGCACGCTCACCAATACCGTTAATGGTACCTTCTATCTGGCGGGCGCCGTTTTGTAAACCGGCTATAGAGTTTGCAGTAGCCAGGCCAAGGTCGTTATGGCAATGTACCGATATAATGGCCTTATCAATGTTCTTAACGTTCTCTTTAAGATATTTGATCTTGCTGCCGTATTGATCGGGCAGGCAATAGCCGTTGGTATCCGGGATGTTTACAACAGTTGCACCTGCGGCGATAACTGCCTCAACCATTTGGGCTAAAAAGGCCACATCGGCACGGCCTGCATCTTCGGCATAAAACTCAATATCCTCAACAGATTTCTTGGCGTATTTAACTGCTTCAACAGCGCGCTCTAAAATTTCCTCGCGGGTGCTGTTAAATTTGTGTTTGATGTGCTGATCTGACGAGCCAATACCCGTATGGATCCTCGGGCGTTTCGCATATTTTAATGATTCTACGGCTACGTCAATATCGGTTTTATTGGCACGGGTAAGCGCGCAAACTATAGGCTCATTTACTGCCTTTGATATCTCAACAACGCTCATAAAATCGCCCGGACTTGACACCGGGAAACCAGCTTCTATAACATCCACGCCCAGCGCTTCCAGCTCGCGGGCTATATCGATCTTTTCAGGGGTTGTCAGCTGGCAGCCCGGTACCTGTTCGCCGTCGCGAAGCGTGGTATCAAAAACATAAACGCGGTTAGGGTCGTGTAACATAATTCTTAGATTTGAGATGTTAGATGTGAGATTTTAGACTCGCACCTGCCATCGGTTAATTCAATTTTTAATTCTTTTTTATTTAGTGAAAATGAAGATCAGACATGTGTCTCACGTCTCACATCTCAATACTCATATCTCTTTAACAGCTATAAATCTTAATCTTTTATAATCTGCATACCATTGCCCGTTCTCGTTATATTCGGGTTCAAGTAGTGCGGTAACTTCTTCCAGCATTTGCTGTTTTTCTTCCTTCGGGATGCCAACAAGGTATAATGGGGCAAACATGGTTATCCATTTAGCCACACCCTGGTCACCATCCTGCAGCGGTGTTTTACGGTCGAAATGCGTGGCGAAGGTTACCCTGAAGCCATGCTTTTCTAAACGACTTGCATACTCAGCAAGCGATGGGAAATACCATACCTGCGTTTTAGCCTGTTTGTGATAGCCACGCTGCTCTAACACTTGTTTGGTAGCTGCTATCAGTTTGCCTACGTTGCCTTTGCCGCCCATTTCGGCAACAAAACGGCCGCCGGGTTTAAGGCTTTTGTAAACGCTGTCCATCATACCATCCTGGTTTTTTACCCAGTGTAAAGCGGCGTTAGAAAATACAGCATCGTACTTACCGGCTTCATCAAAATTGCCTGCATCGGCAACCTCAAACGTAACTTCGGGATAGCTTGCTTTGGCCTGCGCTATCATTTCGGGCGAGTAATCTGTGCCTTTTACAATAGCACCCGCATTTTGAATTTGCTGGGTTAAATAACCGGTACCGCAACCAATATCCAGGATATGTTCGCCCGGTTTGGCATCCAACGTTTCCAGCACATTTTCACCAAACTGGTAAACAAATGCGTGCTTTTGGTCATATAATTCAGCATTCCATTTCATGTTAGTTCATTTGTTCAATGGTTCATTAGTTCATTGGTAGCTTATTTGCACATCTGCATATTCGCACATCTGCACATTTACAAGTATTCCAACACCTTTTGCCCCATGGCTTTTGTGCCTAATATTTTGCTCTTGTCTGTGTTTGCATCGGCAATATCGCCGGTGCGGTAACCATCTTTTAAAGTTTTATCTATGGCTGATGTTATCTTTTTAGCTTCATCTTTTAGCCCGAAGCTGATCTCCAGCATTAAGGCTACCGATAGGATAGAGGCCAGCGGATTGGCTTTGTCCTGCCCTGCAATATCATGCGCCGAACCATGGATAGGTTCAAAGAAACCGGTACCATCGCCAATTGATGCTGATGCCAGCATACCCATGGAGCCTGCTATCTGTGATGCTTCATCGGTAAGGATATCACCAAAAAGGTTGGCGGTTAATACCACATCAAACTTTTTAGGGTTTTTAACCAGTTGCATAGCGGCGTTGTCGATGAACATGTGCTCGGTTTCAACATCCGGGTATTGTTTGGCCAATTCCTGTACTACCTCGCGCCACAGGCGTGATGATTCCAGTACGTTTGCCTTATCTACCGAGCATAATCTTTTACCACGTACCCGGGCAGCTTCAAATGCTTTTGTAGCAATACGTTCCACTTCGTAACGGTGATAGATCATCAGGTCGGACGCAGTATTGCGGTCTTCACTGCGTTTCTTCTCACCGAAGTAAACATCACCCGTCAATTCGCGGAAGAACAGGATATCTGTTCCTTTCAGGATCTCAGGTTTCAGGCTTGATGCATCCAGCAGCTCATCAAAAAGCATAATAGGGCGCAGGTTGGCATACAAACCAAGTTCCTTGCGGATCTTTAGCAAACCCTGCTCAGGCCTAACCTTTGCAGATGGGTCGTTATCGTATTTAATATGGCCGATGGCACCAAACAGGATGGCATCACTGGCCTTTGCTTTGGCTAAAGTTTCATCTGGCAGCGGCTCGCCTGTAGCTTCAATTCCGGCGTGGCCCATAAGGGCTTCGTCGAAAGTGAATTCGTGGCCAAAATCGGCGCCGATTTTTTCTAATACGGCTTTACCCCAGGTGGTAACCTCGGGGCCTATGCCATCACCGGGTATTACTAATATGTGTTTTTTAACTCCCATAAATCTTTTCCGTCATTGCGAGGTACGAAGCAATCTCTTTAAAGCCTCACCCTGCCCTCTCCAAAGGAGAGGGTTTAATTTTTTCAAGTCCTCTCCTTTGGAGAGGATTTAGGTGAGGCTATTTGCTTCGTACCTCGCAATGACGCGTTGTTATTGTTTATATTTTATTTACTCCGCGTACTTCTTTTAGTTTCATCACCATCAGTTGCGCGTCGCTTTCTATCCATTTGTTATAATCTTCGATGGCCTTTAAACGGTCGGCATCATCAATGTAACCTTCCTCAACCATCTGGGTTGATTTAGCTACTGACGACCAGATCCCTACTTTCGACAGGAAATTTGCATCGCCTTTTTTATAATATTCGTTGGCATCCAAAACCTCTACCTGGCTTAAACCAGCTTCGGTAAAGTAACCGGGCAGGTCTTCGGCAATGTGATTGTTCATGCCTGCATCGCCGCGCCATCTTAAAAAGGTGGCGTAAAACTGGCGCATACTTGCCGGTGGTTCGGGCTGCCATTCTAAAGCTTCGTGGTTATAATCCAGTACGGATAATATGCCACCTGGCTTCAGCATGCTTTTTAATTTTACCACTGCTTCCTGCGGATTATTCAACCATTGCAGCACCCTCGCGGCTACTATCAGGTCAAATTTTTCTGTTGGTTCAAACGAGAACAGATCGGCATGTATAAGCCCCAGGTTGGTAACATCAGCATATGTTTCTTTACCACTTTCGATAAAGTATGCTGTATTATCTATCCCGGTTACATGTCCCGTTGAACCAACCTTTTGAGCGATGCCTTTAGAGATAGCCCCGGTTCCGCAACCGATATCCAGCACGCGCCAGCCTTGCTTAAGCAGGGGAGGTAGTGTGGCATAATCAGCTTCCAGGCTGCGTTCGTCAAATAACTTCGCCGTGCCTTCGCCTTCCCGTTTTATCTCTTTGTTCATTACTTCGTTGTCATTGGGTCATTAGTCATTGAGTCATTAGGCTCAATGTAATACACATTACTTAGCAGCTTCAAATTCTTCAACCAATTCCTTTTTGCTCAGGATGTAGTCGATATCATCGTAACCGTTGGTCATGCAGGCTTTTTTGTAAGGATTAACCTCAAAGCTTTCTTGTTCGCCGGTTGCTACAATTTTTATGAACTGGTCAACCAGGTCAATCTCTATTACCGCGTGCGGATCAGCATCAATCACCTCGAAGAGTTTCTTCAAAAAATCATCGCTAACCTGTACGGGCAGTAAACCATTATTTAGGGCATTGCCTTTAAAAATATCAGCGAAAAAGCTGCTTACAACAGCATCAAAGCCATAATCGGCCAGTGCCCAGGCAGCATGCTCGCGGCTGCTGCCGCAACCAAAGTTTTTACCCGCAACCAGTATTTTACCACTGTAAATAGGGTTGTTTAGTACAAAATCTTGTTTCGGGTTGCCATCGTTATCAAAACGCCAGTCGCGAAACAGGTTATTGCCAAAGCCCTCGCGGGTGGTGGCTTTTAAAAACCGGGCAGGGATGATCTGGTCCGTATCGATATTCTCGATTGGCAAAGGCACCACGCTGGTTTGTATGTGTTTAAAAATCTTTGTTGCCATCTTAATTAATTTTTATTAGGTGTCATGCTGAGGCTCTCGAAGCATGCGGGCAAAGGCCTTTACGCACGCCCTTCGACAAGCTCAGGGTGACAGCGCTTATTAGCCTACTAACTCCTCATCTTTCAAAAAATCTCTTATATCCGTAACCTTACCCGTAATTGCACTTGCTGCCGCGGTTAACGGGCTTGCCAGGAATGTACGTGAGTTTGGCCCTTGCCTGCCTTCAAAGTTCCTGTTTGAGGTGGATACGCAGTATTTACCTGCCGGGATCTTATCTTCATTCATGCCCAGGCATGCACTGCAGCCCGGTTCGCGTAATGGGAAACCTGCCGCGTCAAAGATCTTATCCAGACCTTCACGAATGGCTTGTTCCTGTACTTGCTTAGAGCCGGGAACCACCCAAACGGTAACATTATCTGCCTTGTGCTTGCCTTTAACAAACTCGGCAACCTGGCGCAGGTCTTCAATACGGCTGTTGGTACAGCTGCCTATGAAAACGTAATCGATAGGTTTGCCTAACAACTGCTCATCATCGTGCAAGCCCATGTAATCAAGGGCTTTTTTGTATGAGCCTTGTTCCTTAGCTTCAAAAGAAGCAGTTTCGGGAACGTGTTGCGTAACGCCAATACCCATACCCGGATTTGTTCCGTAGGTGATCATTGGCTCAATATCTTCGGCTTTAAAGCTTAGTACGCTGTCAAACTCAGCATCTTCATCAGAATACAAAGTTTGCCAGTAAGCTACTGCCTTGTCCCACTCTTCGCCTTTAGGGGCAAATTCGCGGCCTTTTACGTAGTTAATGGTGGTTTCGTCAGGCGCGATCAATCCGCAACGGGCACCCATTTCGATGCTCATGTTACAGATGGTCATACGGCCTTCCATGCTTAACGCGCGGATGGTATCGCCGGCATATTCTACAGCATAACCGGTACCGCCAGCGGCAGAGATCTGCGAGATGATGTAAAGGATGATATCCTTTGCGCCAACACCGTTTTGCAATTTGCCGTTCACCTCGATCTTCATCCTTTTAGGGCGCGATTGCAGTAAACATTGGGTAGCCATAACCTGCTCAACCTGTGAGGTGCCTATACCAAACGCTATAGCACCAAAGGCGCCGTGTGTTGAAGTGTGGCTGTCGCCGCAAACATAAGTACCACCCGGACGAGTGATGCCCAGTTCGGGGCCTATAACGTGGACGATACCCTGGAATGGATGCCCCAAACCGTAAAGTTCGATGCCGAACTCCGCGCAGTTTTTGGTGAGCATATCAACCTGGTATCGGGAAAGTTCTTCTTTAATGGGTAAGTGCTGGTCCCAGGTTGGGACGTTGTGATCGGCCGTGGCAACGGTTTGTTGTGGCCTAAAAACCGGTAACCCTCTGTTACGCAAACCATCAAATGCCTGCGGACTGGTTACCTCGTGAATGAAATGTGTGTCGATGTATAAAATATCAGGAAAGCCCTCGTTGCTACTGACGACGTGTGCATCCCAAATTTTATCGAATAATGTTTGTCCCATAATAGTATCAAGTAAATAGTATCAAGTATCAAGTAGTTAGTTCAAGTCGCTGATTAATCGTGCTACTTGATACTAACTACTCAGTACTAAAACTTATGCTTCTACAGCTTGGTTTTCGGGGCGTAAACTGCGTACAGTTTTGCCTGCCTGCCATAATTCACTTTCACGTAATTCTGCTAATTCAGCATCAAGTTTTTCGCGGTAATCTGGTTTGCTGTTGCTGTCGATTGATTTTTGTGATTCAACGCCAGTTGCAACACTTTTGTACAGGTCTTCGAATACCGGTTTAGTGGCATCACGGAATTTTTTCCACCAGTCTAAAGCGCCACGTTGTGCAGTGGTAGAGCAGTTAGCATACATCCAGTCCATACCGTTTTCTGCAACTAATGGCATTAACGATTGGGTAAGCTCTTCAACAGTTTCGTTGAACGATTCAGAAGGTGAGTGGCCGTTAGCACGCAATACTTCGTATTGTGCAGCAAAAATACCCTGGATACAACCCATTAGCGTACCACGCTCGCCGGTTAAATCACTGTATACTTCTTTACGGAAATCAGTTTCGAAAAGGTAACCGCTACCAACAGCAATACCTAAAGCGATAACACGCTCAAAAGCTTTACCTGTAGCATCCTGGAAGATAGCGTAGCTTGAATTTAAGCCACGGCCTTGCAGGAACATACGGCGTAATGATGTGCCCGATCCTTTAGGGGCAACCAAAAATACATCCACATCCGCAGGAGGAACGATGCCGGTTTGCTCGTTAAAAGTGATACCAAAACCGTGAGAAAAGTAAAGTGCTTTACCCGGGGTTAAGTGTTTTTTAACAGTTGGCCATAAAGCTATCTGCGCAGCATCGCTTAACAAATAACAAATAACAGTTCCTTTTTCAAGTGCTTCTTCAATTTCAAAAAGGGTTTCGCCCGGTACAAAGCCATCATTAACAGCTTTATCCCATGTTTTTGTGCCTTTACGCTGGCCAACAATTACGTTAATGCCATTGTCTTTTTGATTGAGCGCCTGGCCCGGACCTTGAACACCGTAGCCAATTACTGCTACAACTTCATTTTTTAATACTTCCTGAGCTTTTGCTAAAGGGAACTCTTCGCGGGTTACTACATTTTCTTCACTACCGCCGAAATTTAGTTTTGCCATTGTTTTACTTTTTGTGATTACACCGATGTTTTGTTGATTACACCGACTTTGCTTTTATTTTTTAATTAAGATTTTACTTTTTATTCTTCAGCTCTCCTTCAGGGGCTGGGGTGTTACATCGTAAATACCTTTTGTCCTTTATTCAGGTATTCGTTTTCGATAACGTCTTCGCCCGGTTCTAATCTTTCAAATTCACGCAGTTTGCTGTTAAAGCCTTCACTGTCTTTGATGATGGCTACGCGTGCACTGCGTACAAATTCTATCAGTCCGTAAGGCTGTAAAATGCTGATCAGGTTATCGGTTTCTTCGCGATGACCGGTTGTTTCAAACACCGTATAATCTTTACGAAGCACTACCACACGGGCGCCGTTCTCGCGCAGCAAGCGCTCAACGCTTACACGCTCGGCAATTACATCGGTAGATACTTTGTAAAGCGCCAGTTCCTGCCAGATCACATCTTCATTGGTGTGATAATATACTTTAAGTACCTCTACCTGTTTTTCTATCTGGCGGGTTAGCTTGCGCACTACCTCTTCAGATTCTGTTATCACGATATTAAAGCGGTGAATACTCTCGACCTCAGAAGGAGAGGTATTCAGGCTGTCAATATTGATCTTGCGACGGGTGAATATTATGGCAATACGGTTCAGCAAACCAATCTGGTTCTCGGTATAAACCGTTATGTTAAATTCCTGCTTCTCGTTATCTTGATTTTCCATGTTGTTTCTTTGTTTTAAGTCCTCTCCTTTGGAGAGGATTTAGGTGAGGCCTATTTTAACCTGATCTCGCTTACACTGCAACCTTGGGGTACCATAGGGAATACGTTATTCTCTTTGGTAACCATTACTTCTAAAAGGAATGATCCTTTATTGTTCAGCATTTCGTTTAATGCCGATGGAAGGTCTTTCCGGTCGTCAATTACTTTGCCCGGGATGCGGTAAGCTGCGGCCAACGCCACAAAGTCAGGGCTTTGAATATCCACGAAAGAGTAACGGCGAGAGTTAAACAGTTCCTGCCACTGGCGAACCATACCCAGGAAACGGTTATTAAGGATGATGATCTTTACATCGATGCCGCTTTGCATAATGGTACCCAACTCCTGGCAGGTCATCTGGAAACCGCCATCGCCAATAATGGCAACTACAGTACGGTTTTGCCCGCCAAACTTAGCGCCAATGGCTGCAGGCAGGGCAAAGCCCATAGTACCTAAACCACCGCTGGTAACGTTACTGCGGGTATTATTAAACTGCGCGTAACGGCAGGCCACCATCTGGTGCTGGCCAACATCGGTTACTATAATAGCTTCCCCTTTGGTAATTTCATTCAGTTGTTTTATTACCTCGCCCATGGTCATTTCGGCCGTGGTGGGGTTCAATTCTTTTTCAATTACCTGCTCAACTTCCTGGCGGGTGTAGTCCTTGAACTTGTCATGCCATTCGGTATGTTCTTTTTTATCAACCAAAGCGGTAAGCATCGGCAGGGTTTCTTTACAATCGCCCCAAACGGGTACGGTTGATTTTACGTTCTTGTCGATCTCGGCAGGGTCAATATCCAAATGGACAACCTTTGCCTGTTTCGCGTATTTATCAAGGCGGCCGGTTACGCGGTCATCAAAACGCATACCTATGGCAATAAGCACATCGCACTCGTTTGTTAAAACGTTAGGGCCATAGTTACCGTGCATACCCAGCATACCTACGTTAAGCGGGTGATCTGTTGGGATAGCGCCTGCACCTAAAACCGTCCATGCTGATGGGATGCCACTTTTTTCGACAAATGTCTTAAACTCCTGCTCGGCGCTGCCTAATATTACGCCCTGTCCCCATATAATAAATGGTTTTTTTGCTGAATTAATTAATTCGGCTGCTTCCTGTATATATTGCGGGCGAACGATAGGTTTTGGCCTGTAGCTGCGGATATGATCGCATTTGGTGTATCCCGTGTAATCAAATTTCTGGATCTGCGCGTTCTTGGTGATATCTATTAATACCGGGCCCGGCCTGCCACTTTTAGCAATATAAAATGCCTTGGCAATAACCTCGGGGATCTCGGTAGCATCAGTTACCTGGTAGTTCCATTTGGTAACCGGGGTAGTGATGTTTATTACGTCTGTTTCCTGGAAGGCATCGGTACCTAAAAGATGAGCGAAAACTTGCCCGGTGATACAAACTAATGGTGTGCTGTCTATCTGCGCATCGGCTAAGCCGGTAACTAAATTTGTAGCGCCGGGCCCGCTTGTAGCAAATACAACACCTACTTTGCCAGATGTACGCGCATAACCCTGACCTGCATGGATACCCCCTTGCTCATGGCGAACAAGGATGTGGTTCAGCTTGTCGCTATAATCATACAATGCATCGTAAATAGGCATAATAGCGCCGCCGGGGTAACCAAAAATGGTTTCCACACCTTCCACAATCAGCGCTTCTAATAATGCTTCCGATCCTGAAACTTCTACTACTGGAGATTTCACCGATTTTTCTGTGATCTCACCGATTTGTTGTGTGATTGTTTGTGTTTCCATTTATTCTATGATTACACCGATGCTTTTTGCTTACACCGATTTGTTAGTCTTTTATCTTTTAGTTCTGTCTTTAATCCTGTTAAGGCATTTCATCCGTTACGCAACCTTCGGCAGCATTGCTTACGGTTTTTGCGTATCTGTACAAAAGCCCTTTGCTTACCTTTAAAGCCGGTTGTTTCCATGCGGCTTTGCGTGCAGCAAACTCTTCGTCGCTTATCATTACATTAATGGTGCGGTTTATGGCATCAATAAATATCCTGTCCTCATCCTTCACAAAGGCAATACCCCCGCCGTCATAAGCTTCCGGCGTAATGTGACCGACGACAAAACCGTGGGTACCGCCACTAAACCTGCCATCTGTAATTAATGCTACCGAACTACCCAGGCCCGCGCCAAATATGGCAGAGGTTGGTTTCAGCATTTCGGGCATACCCGGTGCGCCTTTAGGGCCCACGTTGCGGATAACCACCACATCGCCTTTTTTAACAAAGCCGCTTTGTATGCCATGTATCAATTCAAACTCACCATCAAACACACGGGCAGGGCCTTCAAAGCTGGTGCCTTCCTTACCGGTGATCTTGGCAACGCTGCCGCCTTCGGCCAAATTGCCGTATAGTATTTGTAAGTGACCGGTTGTCTTGATAGGGTTCTCGGCCGGGAATATTATTTTCTGACTTTCAAAATCCAGTTCAGGAACATCAGCCAAATTTTCTGCAATGGTTTTTCCTGTAACGGTAAGGCAATCGCCATTTAACCAGCCCTGTGCAAGGCAGTATTTCATTACTGCAGGTACACCGCCAATGTTGTGCAGGTCTTCCATCATGTACTTGCCGCTTGGCTTCATATCGGCCAGTACCGGGATGCGGTTACTTACGGTTTGGAAATCATCCTGCGTAACTTTTACACCAACACTTTTGGCCATTGCAATCAAGTGCAATACCGCGTTGGTACTTCCACCTAACACCATAATAACCACTATCGCGTTCTCGAAAGCTTCGCGGGTCATGATGTCTGATGGTTTTATATCTTTCTCTAATAGTATTTTTATCGCTTTACCGGCAGCTAAACATTCTGCTTTCTTGTCCTCGCTTAATGCAGGGTTTGATGATGAATAAGGCAAGCTCATACCTAACGCCTCAATTGCGGCAGCCATGGTGTTAGCCGTATAGATACCACCACAGGCACCCGCGCTTGGACAGGCATTTTTTATTACGCCTACAAAATCTTCAGGAGTAATTTGCCCGGCTATCTTTTTACCCAAAGCCTCAAAAGCCGAAACAATGTTCAGGTCTTCGCCTTTCCAGTGCCCAGGTTTTATTGTACCACCATATACCATTATAGACGGGCGGTTTAAACGGCCCATTGCCATAATAGAGCCCGGCATATTTTTATCACATCCCGGCAGGGTAATTAATCCATCATAATATTGAGCGCCGGTAACGGCCTCAATAGAGTCGGCAATGATATCACGGCTCATTAATGAGTAGCGCATACCTTCGGTACCATTGCTCATGCCATCGCTCACACCTATAGTGTGAAATATCAGACCTACCATATCTTCATCCCAGATACCCTGTTTAACCAGCTTGGCCAGATCATTCAGGTGCATATTACAGGTATTGCCATCATAACCCATACTGGCTACGCCTACCTGGGCTTTTTGCATATCATCATCGGTAAGACCTATACCATAAAGCATAGCCTTGGCCGCAGGCTGGGTTTCATCCTGTGTAAAGGTTTTACTGTACTTATTTATCTCTACAGCGTTTGTAGTATCTGATGATGAACTCATTTTTATAAAGCGTTTTTTATCTCTTGTTGCGGCCAAAATGGCTTTAACAATTAAGGTTGTATTGTGTATTTGTAAGTTAGAGATAGCTATATAGAATAGCAATAGTTTAAAATTTTATTTTAAAAAAGTATATAATTCTGTATTAAGTATATTATCAATATTATGTATTGTATTTACATGTAAATATACAATTATATTTTTAGTAGTTTATACCAAAGTTTAAAACGGTATTCGGTATGTTTTTTATGCATGCATAGTAAGTTGTCAAAATTCGGCGTGAAATAGGGGTTGGTGGCCTCAAAATTTGATTACATCCGCATTATATAAACATCATTTGTTATCCCTGAAAACTATCAGCATATTTACTACTCATTAGAAAGAATACATGAAAAAAACCTTTACCTTATTATTACTACTAATAACCGTTAGCAGCTACGCGCAAAAAGTTAAACTTGAACTCAAGCTTCAAAAAGACAGCACCTACTATTTAACAATGAATGCCAAAATGGATATCGATCAGTTTATCCAGGGTACGCACCAAATAGTAAAAACCACCATAACCGGAAAAATGGCGCATAAAGTTGTAGCCGTACAGGATACTATTTACGATATGGATGTAATTTATAAAAACCTTGCTATGAATATGGAGATAGGTGGAAAAGCAATGAGTTTTGACAGCGAAGGCGATACCTCAAACATTTTCTCCAAAGTGATGAAAAACTTGACAGGTAAATCTTTTACCATAGTAATGAGTAAAAGGGGACAAATAGTTGCTGTTAAAAACACCGAACACCTATTCGAAAACATGTTTAAGGGTTTCCCGCCTATAGACGAGCAGAAAAAAGCACAATTGCTCACCCAGTTTCAACAATCCTTCGGCGCTAAAACAATTAAAGGTAATCTGCAGGAATCATTTGTTATTTTCCCTAAAACGGCAATTGGAGTTAAAAGCGTTTGGACAAACCAAACGAATATGGAAGCCGCAGCTATTTCGGCCAAAACCAAAACTACTTTTACTTTAGATAATATTACCGATGACAATTACGAAATAAGTGGGACAGCGATAATAATGCCTGATAAAGCCCCGGCATATAAAAATACTAACAACTTTTTTATGCGCTTATTAAATGTTGCCGGTACTAATACCACTAAAATAAAGATCGACAAAAAAACAGGCTGGATAACCCAGTCAACCGTTGCCAAACATATAAAAGGGGATGTTGAGCTAAAGAAAACTTTAGAAGAGCCGGTTATGATAACTTACCCAATGGTAATTGATGCCAATATGGAAACCACCGGTAAAAACTAAGGAACGAAATTTCAAAGAACAAAAAAAAGTCCGGCCAATACTGACCGGACTTTCTACTATCAGTATAAAAAGTTCTATTTGTGAATAATACCTTCGGCTAATACGGTAACCTTATTATTTAAGGCTTCTACCACACCACCCTTTATAAAAAATATTTCTTCTTTAACACCGGCAGCACCGCGTATGGTAAGCTTGCCATCATTTAAAGTAGAAATGATAGGGGCGTGGTTATTCAAGATCTCTAAAAATCCTAATGTACCAGGTAAGGTAACCGAGGTAGCCTCGCCTTCGTAAACTTTTTTATCAGGAGTAAGAATTTCTAATGTCATCTGTTTTAGATATGAGATATGAGATGTGAGATGTGAGACAACTGCCTGTGATCTTTGAATCTTATACCTGTCCTTATATGTTATTTAGAAGGTGAGATATTAGATTTGAAATTTATTCTATCTCAAATCTAATATCTCACATCTCAAATCTTAGTTATTGGCTTCAGCCAATAGCTTTTTGCCTTTTTCAATAGCATCTTCAATGCTGCCTACAAGGTTAAATGCTGCTTCAGGGTATTCATCAACTTCGCCATCCATGATCATGTTAAAACCTTTGATGGTATCTTTAATGTCAACCAATACACCTTTTAAACCGGTGAACTGCTCAGCAACAAAGAATGGCTGTGAAAGGAAACGCTGAACACGGCGTGCGCGTGATACAACTAATTTATCTTCCTCAGAAAGCTCGTCCATACCTAAGATGGCAATGATATCCTGTAACTCTTTGTAACGTTGTAAAGTTTCTTTAACACGTTGAGCGGTATTGTAATGCTCATCGCCTAAGATAGCTGCGCTAAGGATACGCGAAGTAGAATCCAATGGATCTACCGCTGGGTAGATACCAAGCTCGGCAATTTTACGTGAAAGTACTGTTGTAGCATCTAAGTGGGCAAATGTTGTTGCCGGTGCAGGGTCAGTTAAATCATCCGCAGGTACGTAAACGGCCTGTACAGATGTAATTGAACCACGTTTTGTTGATGTGATACGCTCTTGCATGGTACCCATTTCAGTTGCCAGTGTTGGCTGGTAACCTACCGCAGATGGCATACGGCCTAATAGTGCCGATACCTCAGAACCTGCTTGTGTAAAGCGGAAAATGTTATCAATAAAGAATAAGATATCACGGCCTTTACCTTCTGCATCACCATCGCGGAAATATTCTGCAAGGGTTAAACCTGAAAGTGCCACACGTGCACGTGCACCCGGAGGCTCGTTCATTTGTCCGAAAACGAATGTTGCTTTTGATTCTTTTAAAGCTTCAGGATCGATCTTGGTCAGATCCCATCCGCCTGCTTCCATAGAATGCATAAATGCATCACCATATTTTATAATGCCCGATTCAAGCATCTCGCGTAGTAAATCGTTACCTTCACGGGTACGCTCACCTACACCTGCAAATACAGATAAACCTGCATAAGCTTTCGCGATGTTATTGATCAGTTCTTGAATTAATACTGTTTTACCAACACCGGCACCACCAAACAAACCAATTTTACCACCTTTTACATAAGGCTCTAAAAGGTCAATTACTTTGATACCTGTAAACAAAGCTTCGGTTTCGGTAGATAGATCTTCGAAACGTGGAGGAGTTGCGTGGATAGGGCGGCCATTAGCTTTATCCAGATTAGGGATACCATCAATTGCATCACCAACTACGTTAAATACACGGCCTTTGATACCTTCACCAACCGGCATTTTAATAGCAGCTTCGGTATCTAAAACCTTCATGCCGCGCAGCAAACCGTCGGTTGAATCCATGGCGATTGCACGCACACGGTCTTCACCTAAATGTTGCTGAACTTCTAAAATAATTTTTTGTCCGTTGTCTTTTGTGATCTCAAGCGCATCATAAATTTTAGGAAGATGTGCATCATCAGCGAAACTTACGTCAACTACCGGACCGATGATCCGTGATATTTTTCCAATGTTTGGCATATATAACCTGGTATTTAAAGAATTTAAAATGAAACAGGTATCGTTTATGTTACACGCTACTATTTCAGAGGCGCAAAGTTAAGGTTTATTGCCAAATATTAAAATACCAGAACGAGATTTTTTAGGTGGAAAATTAGTTTAGTGTTAACGGTTTGAAATTTGCCTGTTTTTCATGTGAAAAAATGCAATTTTTTTAAATATTGGGGCTGCAAATTTCTACTTTCAAGTCCTGTTTTTATTCAAAACTCAGCATTATCTTACCCATATGCTCACTGCTTTCCATCAGCTGGTGGGCTTTTGAAGCTTCGGCAGCAGGGAAAATTTTGTAGATAACAGGTTTTATTTTGCCCGATGCCAGTAAAGGCCATATGTGTTTTTCCAGGTTTTGGGCTATAGCGCTTTTAAATTCCACATCCCTTGCCCGTAACATGGAGCCGGTTATGTTAATGCGTTTGCGCATTACTTCAGATAGATCAACTTCAGCAGTTTTGCCTTTCATACTATTGATAAGTACCAGGCGCCCTTCGCTGGCCAGGCTTCTTATGTTTAAAGGCGTGTAATCGCCGCCAATCATATCCAGTATTACATCAGCGCCTCTACCATTAGTGAGCTTGTTTATCGCTTCGCTAAAATTTTCCTCATTATAGTTGATGGCTTTTGCAGCGCCCAGATCTTCGCAGAATTTACACTTTTCGGTACTGCCTGCGGTAACATAAACCGTACTGCCCAGCGCTGTTGCCATTTGTATAGCCGCAACACCGATACCGCTCGAACCACCATGCACCAGCAGGCTTTCGCCGGGTTGCAGGATTGCACGGTCAAACACATTGCTCCAAACGGTAAAGAAAGTTTCGGGCAGGGAGGCCGCTTCTGCAAAGGATAAGTTATCCGGTACAGGCAGGCATTGTCCTTCTGGTGCATTGCAGTATTCTGCGTAACCGCCACCAATTACAAGGGCACATACTTTATCACCAACCCTCCATCGTTTAACATCGGCGCCCACAGCGGTAATAATACCGGCTATCTCTAACCCCGGGATATCTTTTGATGAACCTGCAGGCGGGGGATAGTTACCTTTGCGCTGCGCTACATCCGGGCGGTTTATGCCTGCTGCCATTACTTTTACCAGTACTTCGTTCGCGGTATAAGCAGGTACAGGCTTTTCGGTCAATTGCAAAACTTCCGGCCCACCGGGTTGGGTTATGGTAATGGCTTTCATGTCAACAATAATAGCTTTTATGTTGAATATGTTTGCGGATGCTTACTCGCTCTTTAAACTATCTGCCGGGTTAGCAACCGCTGCTTTAAAAGATTGTGTGCTGATGGTTGCAAAGGCAATAACAACAGCCCCAATACCGGCAATAGCTACAACCCACCATTGCATGTTCTGGCGATAAGCAAAGCCCTCCAGCCATTTGTGCATGGCCAGCCAGGCAAGCGGTGCTGCTATGATAAATGATATAAGTACCAGTTTAATAAAATCTTTTGACAGCATACCCACTATGGCAGATACACTTGCGCCCAAAACCTTGCGGATGCCAATTTCCTTGTTGCGCTGTTCGGCGGCGTAGGCAGCAAGACTAAACAAACCGAGGCTGGCAATAACAACCGCAAGCGTAGTAAATATCAGGAATAGCTTGCCCATGCGTTGCTCATTGTTGTACATGGCATTAAAATCTTCGTCCATAAACGAATACTCAAATTGCTGATTTGGGGCCAGAGCCTTCCACTTATTTTCCAGCTTATTCATCAGTGCAGATAAATTACCAGTGCTTATTTTGATGCTTAATGATGCCATATCATCGCTCGTCATTGTCATTACAAGCGGGGTAACGTTATCTTTTAACGAGTTAAAATTAAAGTCTTTTACTACTCCGATTATGTGGTATTCTCTGTTTATATTTATGATCTTCTCCGAAGGGTCGCCGTTATATCCGAGCATTTTTCCCGCTGTTTCGTTGATGATCAGGGCAGACGAATCTGTTAAAAACTGATCAGAAAAATTTCTGCCTTGTACCAGCTTCATTCCCATTGTGTTTAAATAATCTTTATCCACTCTCCAAAACTCTGTCTGGACTGATTTTCCTGATATAGCGGATAGCGTATTTGTCCACCTGAGGGTGCCTGTTGGTAAAAAGCTGCTTAATGTGGCATCAATTACTTCCGGCAATTGCTTAACTTCCTGTTTTAGGGTTTGAGGATTAGCCAATGCACCCGCGTTTTTTACAATGAGTACCTGGTTACGGTTAAAACCCAGATCTTTATTTTTTATATAGGCAAGCTGATTATAAACAACCAATGTACTTATGATCAAAAAAATAGATATGGAGAATTGGAAGACAACCAAAAAACTCCTTAAGGTACTGCCCTTAAAACCTGCCGATAACTTGCCCTTTAAAACATCGATAGGCTGAAAGGCGGATAGGAAGAATGCCGGGTAACCACCTGCCAGTATGCCTACCACTGCAACTATAATTAATAACGATGGCAGTAGCCACATAAAAGTTTGCGTGGTTATAACTAAATTTTTACCAGACATTTGATTGAACAATGGCAGTAAAGCCCATGCTGCCAACACTGCTATTACTGTTGCAATAATGGTTACCAAAACAGATTCGGAAAGGAATTGGGCAATCAAATATTTGCGGGGCGATCCTAAAATCTTGCGCACGCCTACTTCACGTGCACGATTGGCGGAGCGGGCTGTTGAAAGGTTCATGAAATTAATGCAGGCCAGTATCAATATGAAAATAGCTATGGCCAAAAATATATAGATGTATTGTATATCACCATTAACCCCAAGCTCCCGCTGCCTGTTCGATTGCAAATGGATATCTTTTAGTGGAGTTAAATTAAGCTTAATATAATTGCCTTTTGCCACAAACTTATCATAATTAAAAGCTTCGGTATTCATGTTTCTTCGTGCCAGGGCATCAAATTTCCCTTCCAGTAGTTTATGGTCACTTCCCGCTTTAAGCAAAATATAAGTGTTAAAGCTAAAGTGTGCCCAACTGTTATCATGATTGGGCGCAAGTGCCAGGAAAAAATCAGCCTTAAAGTGCGATTGCCTGGGCATATCTTCCATAACTCCCGTTACTTTATAGGCAGTGCTGTCAGTAACCATAGAAATGGTTTTACCAACGGCATTAGTAGTACTAAAATATTTTAATGCAGCGCTTTTGCTGATAACAATTGAGTTTGGTTCTGCAAGTGCGGTTTTAGTGTCGCCCTCCATTAATGGGAGGCTCAAAATGCTAAAGATGGTTGGGTCACAATAAAAAACCGTCTTCTCCTCTATGATCTCATCGTTTTTTTTAAAGCGGATATTTATAGCTGCGGATAACCTCGCCGAGCTCTCGACTTCGGGAAATTCTTTTGCCAGCGCACTTGCAACGGGTGGGGCGGCTATGGCAAATGAGGTTGTAGTACCGCCATATTTAAGATCCGTATTTACCCTGTAAATTCTATCGTATTTGGTATTGAACCTATCGTAACTAAGCTCATCAACCACATAAAACACAATAAGCAGGCAGATTGTTAAACCCAGGGCAAGCCCCAAAACATTTATAAAAGTAAAACCCTTGTTTTTTAAGAGACTCCGGAAGGCTGTTTTAAGGAAGTTTTTTAGCATGGTTATAGATTTTATTGCAGGTTGTTAAGTAAAGTAAATCTATAACTAAATATTTAGTTATTCAAATTAATTATCACACAGTCTTACTATTAATTATCAGGTATTATCCCCACAACTAAAGTAAGCGGAAGAACGATACCCAATTGTTAAATAAAATTAAACTAAATATTTAGTTTAAAAAGAATTTTATTGAAAACCTATAAATAACATGGCTGTGATAAACGCGTGCTTATTTATTATTTTATTTGCATCACAAAAAACACAAGCATGTCAATAGCAATAGGCCAGGCCGCCCCACAGTTTACATTAACCTCATCAGAGCTTAAAGAAGTTTCGTTATCTGATTTTAAAGGTAAGAAAGTGGTTCTCCATTTTTTCCCGTTGGCGTTTACCGGTGTTTGCACTACGCAGCTTTGCACCATGCGCGATAGCTTTGGTTATTATGATGGCCTAAACGCGCAAATTTTAGGTATATCGGTCGATTCTCCATTCACCTTAGCTAAGTTTAAAGAGGAGAATAGTTACCAGTTTCCGTTACTATCAGATTTTAACAAGGAAATATCTGCGGCCTACGGCGCTTTGTACGAAGAGTTTGCTTTTGGTATGAAAGGAGTGAGCAAACGTGCTGCTTTTGTGATAGATGAGGATCAAAATATAGTGTATGCGGAGGTGTTAGAAAACGCCGGAGATTTACCTAATTTTGAGATTATTGCCGAAAAAGTAAAGTAATTTAACAAAAAGTTTGCAATGGATGCAGAAAATCCTATTTTTGCAGTCCTTTAAAAAAGGTCTTATATCTGTTAGTGATGTAAGAATTTTCAAATACTGAAAGCGCACTTGTAGCTCAATTGGATAGAGCATCTCACTACGGATGAGAAGGTTTGGGGTTCGAATCCCTACAAGTGCACACAAAATTAAGCCTTTCTGCAAAACCGGAAAGGCTTTTAACTTTAATCGCAAGGGATGCTTAACTTAGTTCTGTTTGGTCCGCCCGGTGCCGGGAAGGGTACTCAATCACAAAATCTTATCGAGAAATTTGGCTTAATTCACCTTTCAACAGGCGATTTGCTGCGTGGCGAAATTTCGCAAGGCACTAAACTGGGCCTGGAAGCAAAAAAACTGATGGACGAAGGTACTTTAGTACCTGATGAAGTGGTGATTGGGATGATCAGCAATAAGCTTGATGCTAATAAAGATGCAAAAGGCTTTATTTTTGATGGTTTTCCACGCACGGTTGCACAAGCCGAGGCTTTGGATGAATTGCTGATATCAAAAAACTCAGAAATATCCGGCATGATAGCGCTGGAGGTTACTGATGCCGAATTAGAACAACGCTTATTGCTTCGCGGTAAAAGCTCGGGCAGGCCGGATGATGCCAACCCGGAAGTTATCCGCAAGCGTATTAAGGAATATAATGATAAAACCGCACCGGTTGCAGGTTTTTATAAGAATCAAAATAAGTTTACAAGTATTAACGGCATAGGCGCGGTAGAAGAGATCTTCAAAAGCATCTGCAACGTTATTGATTTGTGGCTTGTAAATGTAAAATAATAGTCCGAAGGTCGGTAAAGTCCGGAAGTTAGTAAAGCAATTTTGTTTACTGTCTTTCGGATTTTCCGTCTAATAACTTTCCGACTCAAAACAAGAAAACTATGTCTCAAGGCTCAAATTTTGTTGATTACGTAAAGATATGCTGCCGTTCGGGACATGGTGGTCCGGGTTCATCGCACCTGCACCGTGATATTTTAACCTCAAAAGGCGGCCCGGATGGTGGGGATGGCGGCCGTGGGGGGCACGTTATTGTAAAAGGTAACGCCCAGTTATGGACATTGCTTCACCTTAAATTCCGCAAGCACGTTATTGCCGGCGATGGTGATTCTGGCGGTAGTTCGTTACGCTCGGGCAAAACCGGCCGCGACGAGATACTGGAAGTACCACTGGGTACCATAGCCAAAAATGCTGAAACGGGAGAAATACTATTCGAGATAAGCGCCGATGGCGAAACCAAAATATTATCAAAAGGCGGCAGGGGCGGCCAGGGTAACTGGCACTTTAAAACCGCTACGCAGCAAACCCCACGCTACTCGCAGCCCGGTGAAGATGGTGAAGAGGCATGGAATATACTTGAGCTTAAATTACTGGCCGATGTTGGTTTGGTGGGTTTCCCTAACGCGGGTAAATCAACCTTGCTTTCTGTGGTATCTGCTGCTAAGCCAGAGATTGCCGATTATGCCTTTACAACGCTTGTACCCAATTTAGGTATTGTGGCTTATCGTGATAACAAATCATTTGTTATGGCCGATATTCCCGGCATTATAGAGGGTGCATCGCAAGGTAAGGGATTAGGCATCCGGTTTCTGCGCCATATAGAGCGTAACTCGGTACTGCTGTTTATGGTTCCTGCTGATACCAATCGCACCATTAAAGAAGAATACAGCATACTTTTAAAAGAACTGAACGAGTATAACCCCGAACTGATGCACAAGCCGCGGGTATTAGCTATAACCAAATCGGATATGCTGGACGAGGAACTGCAGGAAGAGATGGAGAAGGAAGTACCGGCAGATATACCGTACGTGTTTATATCGTCAGTAGCTCAGAAAAATATTACCGAGCTTAAAGACCTGCTCTGGAAAGAGATAAACAAATAATTAACGGGCCTCTGTAGCAAAGTACAGCACATAATTATCGCTTAGCTCTTTAAGCGAAAACCCCTTATAACCGGGAAAAGATTTGAGAATCACATTTGCCCTTATACCGATATAGTATGAGGGCATTAATATGTATAATGGACCTGCATGGCCTTTGTGCAGGTATTCGTTAAAGTCTATATTGATGTCCTTATTCAGCTCGGGTAGCGTGATAACCCGGTTATGCCGGATCTCTAACCCAAGATCGGGGCTAAAAAATACAAAGATGGCGTCCTTATGCTTATCATCAAGTAGTTTAATGTAATTGAGACTTTGCTGATCTATAAACTGTTGGCCAACGCCCGATGTCCCGTAGGCAGTAAGATTTTTTAGGCCGTAATATCCTTTTAGATAAAATTCCACGGTAAAAAAAGCGATAAATAGAATTGCCAGTCCGAATATCAACTGACATACTAGTTTATAGCGGCTAAACAGGTATAATGTACCCGGTATTATTAGTAAGCCAACTATCCTGAAGTGCCTGGCCTCGTAAGAGATATCCAATTTGCGCATAAATGCCGAACTAAAAAATATTAAGGATACACCGTAAACCAGGATCAGGATCGATCTGTAATTTTTGTTTGGTACGTAGGCGCATATCGCGTAAATAAGTACAGCGCTTAAAACTGCCAATAGCAAAATAATGGATATAGCCCATGTGGGCGATAAAATGGGACTATCATTATGAAATATAAAGCCGTTCACCAGGTCATCTACAGAAAAACCTGAAAGTATTGGTGATGCTATAGGGAATGCAAGGGTTTTTAAGCTAATATCGATACCGTTTGAGCCGGAAGACGGATTAACACCTTTAGATAAGTATGCTAAAACAATAACAGCTACGGAAATAGCCGCAGGTACCCCCACCCAAAAACCTTTTAAGATCCAGCTTTTTATCCCTTTTAATCCTTTAGAGACCTGCAGCCATATAAATAAAAGCCCTGCAAAATAGATCCATATAAATGATGATTTGCAGATGAAGCCTATCCAACCAGAAAGCAGTACAAACAAAACAAGCTTCCAATCAGGCTTATCAAACACAAGGCAGCCATATAAGAACCAGCCTGCAAAAGCGAACAGCAGCGTTTCGCCGCCTATATAGAAAATGTAAGGAGTGAAAAACGCCTGCTGGCAAATAATAACAAGTAGACTTAAAGCGCTGATAATTGGTGTAAAGCCAGCTTTTTTAAAGAACAGATAAAAACCTGTGAGACCCAATATTTGGCAAAGGGCAGTAGTAACAGCAGCAGCCTGACCCGTATTTAACCCCAGCAATGCCTTGAAAAGGTAAGGAACCAAATATTGGCCCGGCGACCACCACGATATAAACTCAGTGCTATTTAGCGCTATGTTCTGTTGATCGGGCTTGGTGAGGATATTGAAACTGCCACCCATTTGCATTGACCGTAAAACCTGGAAGCCCCAGCTTGCATCGGGAAAGATAGCTGCAGGGGTTATAATTACCAATATGCCCAAAATAGTAACTATAGTAAATAGAGCGAACAGGATAGTTTTATGTATTGGCTTAGTATTGTTGGGCATAGTAGATATTGTTATTCAATAGTGCGCAGGCGAACCTTGACCGCCGGGTTACCCTGGTAAATATAATAAGGCTCCATATTTTTATTGACCACGGACCCACTGGTTAGCAGAGCGTGCGAGCCCGCGGTAATGCCCTGGTTAATAATAGCGCCACAGCCCATCCATACACCGTCTTCCAGTATAATGCTGCCTGTTATCAGATCAAACGATGTTTTTTTATAATTATGGCTACCGGTTTGCAAAATAGCGCCCTGTGATATGCATACATTGCTGCCTATGGTAACCAATAAAAGGTTATCTATCCAAACCCGTTCACCGATCCATGTATGGTTGCCAATTTTTAAGTGCCAGGCATATTTAATGTTTACGCCCGGTTTTATAACTACACCCTTACCAACCTGAGCACCAAATAAACGTAATAAAAACACTTTGAACGCGCTCACCGGCAATAAACCCGATCTGAAAAATATAGTATTAACGTAATACCATAAAGCACGTTTTATAGCACCGGCGCCGGGATGATAAGGGTGATTATTATATATAGAAAGATCAGTTTTTTGCATTTACAGAAATGGCTTTATCCTGGTAACGGGTGTAATAATATAAGCTTATTGCAATGATCATATATACAATGATATTGAAAATGTTTCTTTATCATAAATATAGGGGTTTAGTAACCGTATTAAAATGATCAGGCCAAGGCCTGCAGCTAAACCAAACATCATTGCCGAGCGGCGAATGCCATGCTCATCCGGTGATATGGGAGAAAAGTTAGCCTGGGCTTTCTCAATAATTGTTGCACCAGGCAGTATGCCCGCACGGCTTATCTGGGCCGAAAGTTTTTTCTCTGATAAAAATGATAAAACCTTTTCATTTACCTCATAGGGGCGGTTTAGGGCGATGAGATCACGCTCGGCAACCGGGAAAATAGATATTTGTTTATTAACCACCGCTAATTGCGATGTTAAATAATCCAGGTTTCGTTTTACAGTTGTGTAGGTAGCGTTAATGCTGTTTAAAGCATTGCCTTTTAGCTGTAAGATAGAGCGGTTAATATCCTGTATGGGTTGCGAATTGTAGTTATACGTTTTTAATAACTCATAACGCTGGTTAAGTAAGTTATCAAGCCTTTCTATTAAAGTAGTTAGTGCGGGGTCAATACCGCTACCGGCGTTAAAATTAAGGTTTACGTTGTTTTTTTCTTTATCTATCTGATCCCTTAACTGCTCAATAGCTATTAGCTGTAGCTTTAATATAGCTTGCTGCGATTCTATATCCTTTGCCTTGGATAAAGCTGTTTCGGCAGAAGAGCTAACCTCCATTAATTTATTTTTCTGCTTAAATTCCAGAATAGATTTTTCTGAACCCTTTACCGCACCTGACAGATACTTTAACTGATCATCAATAAAATTGATCATTTGGCTGGCCGATTGTGTTTTGCGGTTTCGGTCGTATATTAAATACTCCTTCATTATCGCGTTTAACACATCGGCAGCAAACTGTGGGTTTGCATCGGTTTGTTGCAATAAAAGTATGTTAGAGTTTTTTACCATTTCGCTGGTACGTAAACCGCCTCTTACACGGCCAATAAAATCTTCGGGGATATTAAATTTAAAAAGATATAAGGTGTTGTCGCCTATATAATCAGTAGGTTTTATGCTAAATGTAGTAGGCCCAACGGTAATTGGGGTATTGTATTTATAGGATTTGGAAACCTCTTTAGCGCCTGCTTTATAGGAAAGGTTAAAGCTGTTTTTATTAAGGGCTTTAAAAGTTATTATATCGCGGTAAAAATTTAAACTATCAAACTGTATGGTTTGTATATCAAGCGGTTTTAGGGGATATACCTCACTTGTGCGTACACGGCCTTCTATATAAAAGCTAATGTCGTAATCAAGGTCTTTAATGGCACTTAAAATAACCGTGGGGCTTTGTATTACCGATGTTTCGCTTTGTATTTTTGAAGGCCCCCTGTCAGAAGTGCTCATTACATTTACGAGGTCTGATATCTCCGACTTTTTTTCTTCCAGTTTCATTGTGCCGGATGTTGCAAATGTTTTGGGTGTGTACCACAAATAAACATATGACCACAGTATGAATATAAAAAGGGAACCTGCTATCCAGTACCAACGGCTTAATAATATTTTACCTATTTTAAAATAGTCAATTTCCTGGTTCGGTAATTTTTTTATGATCTTTTCGTCTTCCATTATTGCCTGCTAAGGGTAAAAATGATCAGCGCAGTGTTTAACAGCAACAGCGCAGGCTGCACCCATGTGTTAAAGTTTTGTAAGTTATCGGTACGTATAGCGCGTTTGTTTTGGGCAACATAAATTATATCGCCATTTTGCAATAAGGTTCTGGGGTCTGATAACGAGTTTAAATTACTCAAATCAATTTCGGTTACGTTTTGAGTTTTATTTTTGCCCCGTATAATTTTAATATTTTTCTCGTTTGCTGCAGGAGTTAACCCCCCTGCTTGTCCAATAAGTTCTACCAAAGTTGTATTGTCTTTTAAAATAGGGAAATTACCCGGTGATTTTACTTCGCCCAATAAAGTTACTTTTAAGTTAATTACCTTTAATTCAATTATAGGATCTTTTAACAGGCTTTTACGGTAAAGGTCTTCAATTAGTTTTGTTGCCTGTGTACGTGTTAAACCCGCAACCTGTATATGCCCTAGGGCCGGTAGTGCAACAGTACCATCTTCTTCCACCTGGAAAGTTTGCCCCTGCCCGGATGCAGAACCGCCATTGCTAACTGATGAATTAGAGGTGGGCGCCTCATCAACAATATACTTCAGGTTTTGAAGATTCCTGATCTGTAAAATATCCTGCGGTTGTATGTGATAGCTAATTGTAGCTGCAGTTTGTGATAGGGTATCGGCAATTGGCGCCTTTTTCTCGAAAAGTATTTGGTTTTGTTTATAGGAGCACGAACTGCCTAATATCATTATACCAACAAAACAAATAAAATATAATGCACGCATATCAAATAATTACCACACAATGTTATTAATAAATTAGGCAACGATTTCAAATTTACATATTTTGCACCTAAATAAACGTATTTTTCCAAAGTGCCCGGACTTAAAATATCTGTAATAACTGTTTCTTACAATGCCGAAAGAACCATTGAGCGATGTATACAATCGGTTATAAGTCAAAATTATAAGGATATCGGGTATATTATTATTGATGGCGGCTCAACAGATGGTACTGTTCCAATAATCGAAAAATATAAAAAGCACATTCAATTTCTTGTTTCAGAACCTGATAGGGGAATCTACGATGCCATGAATAAAGGGATAGCTCTGGCGCAGGGAGATGTTATTGGCATACTAAATGCCGATGATTTTTTTGCCGATGATCACGTTCTTAGCGATATAGCCACGGCGTTTACAAATCATAATACCGATATAGTTTACGGTGACCTGGATTATATAAAATTGGATGGGAGCGTTAGTCGTAAATGGCGTACGGGCCAATACAAAAAAGGGATGTTTAACCACGGCTGGATGCCGCCTCATCCGGCATTTTACTGTAAAAGAGAGCTGTTTAATAAATTTGGGAATTACAGCCTTGACTTCGGCACTGCTGCAGATTACGAATTAATGTTAAGATTTATTCACCTAAACCATTTATCAGTTTATTACGTACAAAGAGTATTGGTTAAAATGAGCATAGGAGGAGTTAGTAACAGCGGGATTAGTAATCGTATTAAAGCCTTATTTTTTGATGTGAAGGCCATGTACATTAATAAAATATTATTCCCGCCTATAACTCTGATATTCAAACCTTTAAGAAAACTTAAGCAGTTTTTTTAATTCTGAATAAATTGATACATTTACACCATATAACTGGCCCCCTGACAATTATATAACTTTGATGCTTGAAAATATAAGTACGTACTATTTTTTATATTATTTGTTAGTGGTAGCGTTATCAATTCTGATAACACTGTTATCTATCCCCTCAATATTACACGTTGCCCGCACAAGGCATTTATATGATGACGTTGGTCATTTTCGCAAACAGCACGATCACGGTATACCACGTTTAGGCGGGGTGGCCATATTCGTAAGTTTTACCATCACCCTTTTATTATTCAGCGTTATTGATAAAACCATACCGATTAGCTACCTGCTTACTGCCAGTATAGTTTTGTTTATAATGGGTTTAAAAGATGACCTTTCGGGCGTAAACTCCAGCACAAAGTTCCTGATACAATTTATAGTTGCAACTATACTTGTTATTTTAGGCGATATACGTTTTACCAGCATGTATGGCATATTTGGCGTTTATGATATCTCCTATATCACAAGCGCTATACTTTCCATTCTGTTTATCATCCTTATTATTAATGCCTTCAATCTCATCGATGGGATAGATGGGCTGGCAGGTACTACCTGTATTATTGTGAACGGTACATTCTCTGCACTGTTTATTTACATGAAACATTACGAACTGGCTGTAGTATCATTAACTATAGTAGGCGCCGTATTTGGTTTTTTACGCTATAACCTTACCCCGGCAAAAATTTTTATGGGCGATGCTGGTTCATTGCTAATAGGGCTTATATCGGCAATAATGGCCGTAAGGTTTATCGAATTAAATAAATCTAATACTATAACAACACCCGAGATAATTTCGGCGCCGGCATTAACATGTGCCATACTAATGGGGCCAATATTTGACACGCTGCGGGTATTTACACTACGTGTGCTGAACGGCAAATCACCTTTTATAGCCGATCGCAACCATATCCATCACCGTGTGTTAAGGCTTGGCTACACACACCTTCAGGCAACCCTTATTTTAAGCGGCATCAAAATCCTTTTAATTAGTACGGTATTATTGTTTGCCGGTTTGGGTAACTTCGATTTAATGGTGCTCATATTTTCAATATCACTACTGTTTAACTGGGCAGTAACCTTTTTACTGCGATCTAAAGAACGAGAAAACGTATCATTACGTAACCTGTTTATATAGCTTTAGCACCTGTTTAATTTTGCTAATTTTGCATCTTTAATTTAAATGTAATGAGGATTGCTATAAACGGCTTTGGCCGTATAGGCCGTATATTTCTAAGAACCATTCTTGCAAAACCAGGTATAGAAGTTATTGCTATAAATGACCAGGCCGATACTGCAACACTGGCCCATCTTTTTAAATATGATTCTGTACACCGTGGCTTTAAAGGTACGGTAACACACGATGAGGGTAATATTTACATTAACGGCAATAAAATAAAGGTGCTGCAGCAGGCCGACCCGGCATTATTACCGTGGGAGGATCTGAATATCGACCTTGTAATTGAATCAACCGGTAAATTTATAACGGCCGATGGTGCAACAAAACATCTTACAGCCGGGGCTAAACAGGTAATTATATCTGCCCCTGCGGGCGATAAAAGCGTACCCACCGTTGTACTGGCCGTGAATGACGGAGAGGTAGACCTGCGTTCGCCTATATTATCCAATGCATCGTGCACCACCAATAACGTGGCTACTATGGTGAAGATACTGGACGAAAACTGGGGCATAAAGGATGGTTATATCACCACAGTGCATTCGATGACCGGCGACCAAAACCTGCACGATGCACCGCATAAAGATCTGCGCAGGGCAAGGGCGGCTTCGGCATCTATTATCCCAACAACTACAGGTGCGGCCAAGGCTATCACCAATATTTTTCCGCACCTGGAGGGCAGGTTGGGTGGGGCAGGTATACGTGTACCGGTGCTAAACGGCTCATTAACCGATTTTACCTGCAGTTTGGATAAACAACCAACCGTAGCCGAAATAAACGCGGCTTTTAAAACCGCTGCAGACGGCCCTATGAAAAATGTGCTGGAGTACACCGAGGATCCAATAGTATCGACAGATATATTGGACAACCCGCATAGCTGCATTTTTGATGCGCAGCTTACTTCAATAGTGGGCGGTCTGGTAAAAGTTGTGGGCTGGTACGATAATGAGATGGGTTACTCCAGCCGGTTGGCAGACCTGGTTGAAAAAATAAGCCTGCTTAAATAATGATAAAATTTATAACCGTTGATGATGTGCTGCCCATCCGTAATGAGGTATTACGCGAAGGGAAACTAACCTTAGATGAATGCCGTTTCCCAAACGATGACCAGGAAGGGGCTTTTCATTTTGGTTTTTATATGGATGATGAACTGGCCTGCATCGCATCTTTTCATCCGCAAACGTATGGCGAGTTTAAAGGCAAGGCATACCAGCTGCGTGGCATGGCCACTACCGAAAAATACAGGGGCAAAGGATTAGGCAACCGTTTGGTGAATTTTGCAATAACCTACTTGCGTGGGCAAAAGGTAAACTACATTTGGTGCAATGCCCGTAAAAAGGCGTTTCAATTTTATTTAGGTGTGGGTTTCGAGGTGGTATCGCCTGAGTTTGAGGTGCCTGGTATAGGCCCCCACTATGTAATGTATGTTAAGATACAATGAAGTTTTAAGTAAAAACAAACACCTTTTTAACTTTTACGTTGGCTTTTAGGATAAATTTTGACAACTTGCCCCCGTTCATAATTATAAAACATCACATGAAGACAATAGATCAGATCAGTTTTAACGGTAAAAGAGCGCTTATCCGTGTAGATTTTAATGTGCCTTTGGATAAGGACTACAATATTACCGATGATAACCGTATGACCGCGGCTTTACCTACCATTAAAAAGATTTTAAAAGATGGCGGTGCCGTTATATTAATGTCGCATTTAGGTCGCCCTAAAAACGGCCCTACAGAAGAATTTAGTTTAAAACACATTGTACCACACCTGGCCGATTTATTAGGCCAGCATGTAGATTTTGCTGATGATTGTATAGGCGAAGATGCTGTTCAGAAATCAAGAGAGCTTGAAAAAGGTGAAGTGTTATTATTAGAGAACCTTCGTTTTTACAAAGAAGAAGAAAAAGGCGATAAGGCATTTGCCGAAAAACTATCAAAATTAGGCGATGTATACGTGAATGATGCCTTTGGTACCGCGCACCGTGCACATGCTTCAACAGCTATTATAGCGCAGTTTTTCCCTGATGCAAAGGTATTTGGTTACCTGATGGGTGCCGAATTAGCTAATGCCGAAAAAATATTGAATGATGCTGCAAAACCATTCACAGCTATTATGGGTGGGTCTAAAGTATCTGACAAAATAGAATTGATTGAAAAATTGCTAGATAAGGTAGATAACCTGATCATTGGAGGTGGTATGGCTTATACATTTGCTAAAGCAGATGGTGGCAACATTGGTACATCATTAGTTGAGGCTGATAAATTAGACCTGGCATTGAGCCTGGTGAAAAAAGCAAAAGAAAAAGGTGTTAACCTGTTATTACCGGTTGATAATGTTATTGCCGATGCTTTTTCGAACGATGCCAATACAAACATTGCCAAAACCGGCGAGATCCCTGATAACTGGATGGGTTTAGACATTGGTCCGGAAACGGTTGCACTGTTCAGCAAAGTTGTTGAAGAATCAAAAACCATACTTTGGAACGGCCCGATGGGTGTTTTTGAAATGGAAAAATTCCTGGTTGGTACCAAAGCTATAGCTGAAGCAGTTGCTAAAGCAACTGACAATGGCGCTTTCTCACTAATTGGTGGCGGCGACTCTGCTGCTGCTGTAGCCAAGTTTGATATGACAGCCGATGTTAGCTATGTATCAACAGGTGGTGGCGCTTTGCTTGAATATATGGAAGGTAAAGAGTTACCGGGTGTTAAAGCTATTAACGAAGATTAATTAGAGATAAACTAAACGGAGGCAATCATGCAAATGGTTGCCTTTTTTATTTAAACAGGTTATAAAATCTATCTGCCATGATGAAAAATTGTTTAAAGCTGTCGGCCATATTGCTTGTGCTATTTAGCGTTAGCGCCTGCCAAAATGCAAAAAAGGATAATACAAAAAAGGATTCCTTAGAAAAGGATAAAACCGACAGTGTTGGTGTAGTTAAACTGAAAACCGACGATCAGAAATTTCTTTCTCTTAAAGATACCGCGCAGGCCAAACTGCATATCTTTTTGGATAGCCTGAAACCACATGCGCTGGATAGCAATTACCGTTTCTTGGTTAAGTCGGATTTTGCGGAAGGTAAAAAACACGAACATATGTGGAGTGTGGTTTATAAATATGCGGATGGAAAATTCACCGGGATCTTTGCCGACTCGGCCATCTACCTAAAAAATATAAAAATGGGCGACCCTGTATTGATAAAAGCAAAGGATGTAGAAGATTGGGCGATGTACGATTACCTGCGTAATACAGATATGGGTAACTTTTCGGATAAATACCTACGCAGCAAGCAGGGTAAATAACCTTGAGTAACGATTTTGTTAAAGGCACTGATTTATCAGTGCCTTTTTTGTATTATTGAGTTAAAATTTTAAAATTTTAAAATTTATAGATGATCATAAACCTTATTTTAAATGCAGAAGATTATTTAACATATCAACTGTATACCGCATCTGTAAATAAAGAAGCCAGAAAAAAGCGTTTAAAATCATGGTTAACAGTTACGGGTTTATCCTTTTTAACAGCTTTAGCCTTTTATGTTAGTGGCGACATGTTTCTTTTTTATTACGCTTTATTTGTAGGTGTTGCAGCTCTTTTTTTTTATCCTTTATACCAGAGAGTTCAATACAAAAAGTTTTATAAAAAGCATGTTGTTAAAAATAACGAGTATAGGTTCGGTAAAGAATCATTGGTAACCTTTCAACCCGATTATATCGAGATAAAGGACATAACTTACGAGGGTAAGCTGTTTACAAGCGAGATAGAACAGATAAATGAAATCGGCACTCATTATTTTATCAAATTTAAGGTGGGTGAATCTTTAATTATCCCAAAACAGCAAGTCAATCAAACATCCTTCTTAACCGAAATATTATCAATTTTCCAAAACCCTAATATTGTTATCCAAAAACAATTAGAGTGGAGGTGGAAGTAACGATTTTGTTTGAAGGCACTGATTTATCAGTGCCTTTTTTGTTTTATTCATTACTTTTAAAGCATCAACCCAACATTAATGAAAAAGACCGCCTTATTAGCCTTCTGCTTTATCCTTTTTACTATTAGCTCTTTCGCCCAGGGCGATGCTGCATACATAAAAGAGAACTATACCAAGTTTGAATACCAGATCCCCATGCGCGATGGCAAAAAGCTGTTCACATCGGTTTACGTACCTAAAGATCAAACCAAAAAATACCCTATTATAATGGACCGCACCTGCTACAGTGTGGCTCCGTACGGTACAGATAAATACAAAGGCAGCCTTGGCCCCTCAACCCAGTTTGTGCATGATGGGTACATATTTGTTTACCAGGATGTACGGGGCCGCTGGATGAGCGAAGGCCTTTACGAAGAAATGACTCCCGAACTGGAAGTGCATAAAACCAACAAAGATGTTGATGAAGGCACCGATACTTACGATACTATCGACTGGCTGATAAAAAACCTGCCGAATAATAGCGGCAAGGTAGGGGTGTGGGGTGTTTCTTATCCGGGCTTTTATACTACAACTGCTTTATTAAGCCGCCACCCGGCTTTGGTTGCTGCATCGCCGCAGGCACCAATCGCGGATCTGTACCGCGATGATGCTTTCCACAACGGCGCTTTTATGCTGGTAGCCAACTTTGGATTCTATCCGGGCTTTACAAACAGGCAGGATGATAAACCTACCCAACGCAGGGCAAAAGGCTTTAACCCAGGTACCGAAGATGGTTACAAATTCTTTTTGGATATGGGCAGTATGCGCAATTCAAACGTAAAGTATTATAAGGATACTATCCGTTTGTGGAATGAAATGATGGATCATCCAAACTACGACCAACACTGGAAAGATCGCAACGTTTTAACGCACCTGCATGATATAAAAACAGCCGTATTGGTTACAGGCGGCTGGTACGATGCCGAAGATTTGTACGGCGCGATCAATACCTATAAAGTATTAGCCAAAAAGAACCCAACCACACCTGTTTACTTTGCTATGGGCCCCTGGGTGCATGGCGGCTGGGCACGTGGTGCCGGCGACCATTTAGGCGATGTTAGCTTTGGCGATGCTACAGGTCCGTTTTACAGGGAGAAGATAGAATTCGCGTTTTTTAGTCATTATTTAAAGGGTACCGATCTGGATCTGCCGAAAGTATCAACTTTTGAAACCGGTGTAAACCAATGGAAAACCTACAAGGCATGGCCACCTGCTGAGGCTGTTGAGAAGAATCTGTACTTGCTGCCGGGCGGTAAGCTGTCGTTCACAGCGCCAACAACCGCTAAAGATGATTTTAAAGAATTTGTATCAGACCCAATGAACCCGGTTCCTTTTATTGAAGGGATAGATTTTGATATGAAACGGGAGTACATGACCGCCGACCAGCGCTTCGCCGAGAAACGCCCGGATGTGCTAACCTACAAAACCGAAGTATTGGATAAAGACATTACTATTGCCGGTAACATATGGGCCAACCTTAAGGTGAGCACCACCGGTACTGATGCCGACTGGGTAGTGAAAGTGCTGGATGTTTACCCGGATACGGCTACCGCCAATAAATTCACTGGCAAGGATGTAAACATGGCCGGTTACGAGCAAATGGTACGCAGCGAGGCTATGCGCGGCAAGTTCCGTAACAGCTTTGGAAAACCCGAGCCATTTGTGCCCGGCAAAGTTACCCCGGTAAACTTCGAGCTGCAGGATGTGTTACATACCTTTAAAAAAGGCCACCGCATAATGGTACAGATCCAAAGCACCTGGTTCCCGTTGATAGACAGGAACACCCAGCAGTTTCAGGATATTATGAAAGCTAAGGATACCGACTTTAAAAAGGCAACCCACAAGGTTTATAGCTCAAAACTGCATCCGAGTTATTTAAAGGTAAGGGTGTTGTAAGCATCAATATTGTAGAGGCGCGATACTTCGCGCCTTTTTACATGATGTGAAATGGATGTATTGCGTCTGTCTTAATGGCGAAAAAAAGCGAACATGGGTGTAATCAGCAAATGTAAAATTCTATAATCCGCTGACACTGTTTTGTCAGTACGGTAAATATTAATTACTTGATTATCAAGCATTCATATACATTCGTAAGTGTTCACGGCCGTGAACGTGAACACCTAATGTCCAAAGTTTATAAATCGGCCTAAAACATATAGAGCTTCTGCTAACTTTATAATTATGCAAAATCCAATCAACATCACCGCTATCCAACACATCGGCATCCCGGTAACCGATATTACCAACTCGCAGGCTTTTTACGAGCGCCTGGGCTTTGCAAATGTAATGCAGGCGGGCTTTATAGATGGCGGGAAGCCCGGCACCTGCGTAATGATGCAGCGCGGCGAAATGATCATTGAACTTTACCAGTTGCCTGAGCCTGCTTTAAGTGAGATCCGCACCCGGAAGAACGGGCATATAGACCATGTGGCTTTTAACGTGCGCGATATTGATGAAGCCTTCACAACTATACAGCAAGCCGGCTTTACTATCATCGAACCCGAACCGGTGTTTCTGCAGTTTTGGGCCAACGGCTGTAAGTACTTTAACATAACCGGCCCCGATGGTGAGCGGCTGGAATTTAACCAGATATTATAAGCCGTTATATTAACCTTTTTAATAGTTATGCGTTAACAATAAAATATCCCACTATGAAAAAGCTGATCATTCTTTGTTTATCACTGGCAATTGTTACCTCATCATGCACAAAAAAGCTGAATAATGGTGGTTGCCCCACAAACCAGATCTGTACTGATATCTTTGCTTCGGTAGGTACGCAATTTGTTGATAAGGATGGCAATAATGTAACAGTAAAAGATTTTACGGTTGTCAATCTGCGCACCAATAAGCCCATTGTGGCTAAAAATATGGGAGATCCCGGATTCTCGCCCATGATCCATACTATTGTAAGCGATGCCAACAAAAAAGAACTTTCTACCGAAGGCGACGAACTAAAGATTACCGCTATAAATGCTGCTACCAATAAACCAATATCCGCCATCTATAAAATTTCAGGTGGGTGTAATTGCCATGTCGAAAAACTATCAGGCCCGGAAAAAATAGTGGTTGATTAGTAATGATTTTTATAAACTGTTTGGCATAAATTCTGAAATTGCTATGTTTGCATAGTAATTTACTTATGCGATTCATCTGGTTAAAACGGCTCTTGGTTTTTATATGCATATTTTCCATACTGGAAAGTACAGGCGTATCTATCACCTCTTTGCTGATAAAAACCAATACTTGCCAAAGCGATTGCCATGTGGTTAACGATGATGATGATGCGGCCGAAAGGAATGAAAGCAAAGAAAGCAGCCTGAAAGAATTTTGGGCTATTCATCATGATCTCGCATTTCCCCAGCCGCATATTTATTGTAAAGCCGTCATTTATCCCGACGAAAAAAGCAGCCATCATTTGGCCTGGGTTTCACCTGTACCCACCCCTCCGCCAAATTATACGGTTTAATTTATTGTATTGTTAAATGCTCCTGCCATACGCGGGTGTATTTCTATTATCTAAAAATTAAATCTTATAATCATGAAATCTTGTGTTAAATTCATATTGTCATCTATATTGTTCGTTACTATTAGTACTGCCACATTTGCCCAAAAAGTAAGTGACGGCAGCATTAAAACCAATACCGCACCGGTAGCCAATTCGCTTGGTTATATCACCCAACTGCAACCTGTAAGTTATGAGTATAACCGCGGCGAGTACAAGCAGCTTAACCTACCTGCCGGGAAGCAATTTGGTTTTATTGCTAACGATGCCAAACTTATTGTGCCATCGGCTATAAGTAACCGCCATAACTGGTATACAGCAGGCAAGGGTACACAGCGTACCGTTACTACGCCCGAAGTTGACCTGGAAAAGCTCGTGCCGCTATTGGTTGGTGCCATAAAAGAACAGCAGGCACAAATAGAGCAACTTAAAACTGAAGTGGACCAACTTAAAAAAAGTAAATAAGCTTAATTGATAAATTAAGCTTATTTGATAAATAAAATGCAGCGCACAGGCTGCATTTTATTATATATATATATGTTGCGTTTGGGCCGCATATCTCGTAATACTAATAAACCAACCAATTATGTATAAGAAACTACTTTGTGTACTGCTTTTGGCCTTCAGTATATCGGCTTGTAAAAAAAATAATAATAAGCCCGCTTGCGAGCTGCAGGCATGTACGGCTATGTTTGCGTATTTGGGTATTGTTTACAATAACCATAATGGGGATGCCGCGCAGGTAAAAGATGTTACTATAGTAAACCTGCGTACGGGTAAAACAATAATCCCGCCTTCATATCCACCCGCTGCCAGTTTTGTGGCTGGTTTTGTACTTATCGCATCAGACGGCACTAAGGATGAGTTTTCTGCCGAGGGCGACGATGTGCGCATTACCGCCACCAGTGTTACTACAGGGCAGGTAAACACGACAATTTTAAAAATATCCAACGGTTGCAATTGTCATGTGACCAAAGTATCCGGACCTGAAACGGTTACATTCGACTAACAATTTTATACTATCGTTGTTACAAATCAGTTCAATAGTACTTAGCTTTAGCATTAAATGTAAAAGCCGGATAATATTAACCTGAATTTTCATCGATGGAGATCAAAAAAACATTACTTACAATAGGTATTATTTTAGCTGCAATAACAACGCAGGCACAAAAAGCACCCACCAAACTATATCAGGAACCTTACCGGCTGCAGGCGCATTTTTCGCCTAAAGAGAAATGGATGAACGACCCAAACGGGATGGTATATTATAAAGGTGTGTATCACCTGTTTTTTCAATACTACCCCAAAGCCACCGTTTGGGGGCCTATGCACTGGGGGCATGCCGTAAGTAACGATCTGATCCATTGGAAGCAATTATCAATAGCGTTGTATCCCGATAAGCTGGGCTACATATTCTCGGGCAGTGTGGTGATCGATAAGGACAATACATCCGGCTTGGGCACTAAGGGCAAACCCGCCATGGTAGCGATATTTACCCACCACAACCCAAAAGGAGAGAAGGCGGGTACATCAACATATCAAAATCAAAGCATTGCTTACAGCCTGGATGAGGGCACCACCTGGACAAAGTATAAAGGCAACCCTGTAGTTAAGAACCCCGGTATAAAAGATTTTCGCGACCCCAAAGTGTTTTGGTACGCGCCCGGCAATAAATGGGTTATGACACTTGCCACCAAAGACAGGATAACCTTCTACTCGTCGCCCAACTTAAAGGACTGGAAAAAAGAAAGCGAGTTTGGCCGGATGCTTGGCGCCCACGGCGGCGTTTGGGAATGCCCGGACCTTATCCCATTAAAACTTAACGGGAAAGAATATTGGGCATTGCTGGTAAGTATTAACCCGGGTGGCCCCAATGGCGGGTCGGCTACGCAGTATTTTGTGGGCCACTTTGATGGCAACAAATTTACCCCAACCAGTACAGAAACCAAATGGATTGATCATGGGCCCGATAATTATGCGGGCGTAACATGGTCAAATACCGGTAACCGTAAAATATTTTTAGGATGGATGAGTAACTGGCTATATGCTAACGAAACGCCAACTGTTAAATGGCGCAGCGCTACAACCATCCCCCGCGAACTTTCTTTAAAATCTGCCGCAGGCGATATCTGGCTGACTTCCAACCCGGTAGAAGAGCTGGAGAATATTGTAACCAAAACTATAAATGTAGACGCCGGGCTTTTAGCAAAAGATAACAACATATTTTCGGTGATCAAACAAACCCCAACGCAATACAGACTTAAATTTAATACACAGGCAGTAAAAGATTATTCGGTAATACTATCTAACAATGCAGGCGAGAAGTTGGTAATAGGTTACAATGCCAAAAACAGCCGTTATTATATCGACCGTACTAGGGCGGGGCAAAATAAATTCAACAAGCAGTTCGCATCAATAGCGTATGCACCAAGGTTATCGCTCTCGCCAACATCTGATTTTGAGCTGCTGGTAGATGCTTCATCTGTTGAGCTCTTCGCCGATGGCGGATTGAGCAACCTTACCGGTATTTATTTCCCCAAGATACCCTATACCCGTTTAAGTATTGTAAACAACGGAATGGAGATTGAAGATCTGCAGATACAGCCGCTTAAATCGATATGGTAATACTGCGCTTATTGTTGAATAGGTAAAAACCGGTAACTGAAGCTGTAAATGCCATTATGAAACTGGAAGGTAATGGTAAAGTTTTGTTTAACGGGCTTGCCATCGGCAGTTGCAGGCTCTAAATTTGGCAACATGCGCAATTTGTTAATTAGGCCCTGCGATAAGTTATTATTGAAAGGATTGTGGCTTCGCAACTTTACAATGCCGCCCATTTCGTTTATCTCACCTTCTAAAGTAAGTTGATCGTCGTACGAGCTTAGGTCAACAGATTTAAGGTATTCACTTACCAGGTCTCCTATATGTTGCGAAAAAGAAGTTATCCCACCTTTGTAATCTGCATTAACAATCTTTTTTCTTTTGGTGCCGTTACAGGGCACGCTTGATATCTGAAATCTTTCTGTAGTTACAAACAGGAATATGTTTGGTGAGATCAGCGCCAACCTTGCCTTATCTGTATATTCTGCAAATGGTGTAACGCCTTTTTGAAAAACGCCATTCTTGTAAACTTCTGCTGTAAGATCAGTATCATCGGCCGATTTTTTTGATTTCCATTTACCTTCAGGCCTGCCGTTCAATAGCTTTCCTTTCCAGTACATATAGCCCATGTCTACCGTGTAGGTGCCATTTCCGTTGTTCACTGTTTTAACACCTTTGTTATCCCACACATCAATAATTTTAATGTCGGTACCGTTTGCCTCAAAAGTTATAAAAGGTTTGCCGGTATCGTAAAGAACTTCCCACCTGCCATCAAACAAGCCGTTTTTAAAATTCCCCTTAGCCTGCAGGCTGCCATTTAAATAGTTAATAATAAAAGCCCCTTCTTTAAGCCCTTCGGCAGAATAGGTCCCTTGGGTAATAAGCTGTTTTGGATTGGCGCGGCTTACGTCCATAAATGGGCCTGTAAATATTTTATTCTGCATACTTACGTGTGCATAGCGGTATATCAGGCTGCAGCTATCCTCAATTAAATTAAATTCTTCATTTAAGCTTATGCGGGTGCTGTCACCCTTAATAAAATCAAAACGAATGTTCCTTTGGATGGGAGCGGCGTTTTCTTGTGCAGCCGCAGAGTAGCAGCAAATTGCTGTGAGTAAGGTGATTAGGTATAGTTTCATTAACAAGGTTATAGTACCGTTAAAGTACAATTTTTTCTTAATTAACAATACTCGATTTAAGTATTGTTATACGGGCATTATTCCAGTACCACCGTTTTATTCTTATACACAAACACCCTGTCATCAAATACCAGCTTTAGGGCTTTGGCTAAAACGGCGGTTTCTATTTCTTTACCGGCTTTAACCATATCCTGTACAGTATGCGAGTGGTCGGCAGGTATAATTTGCTGCGCTATGATGGGGCCTTCGTCCAGTTCGTCGGTCACATAATGTGCGGTGGCGCCTATCAGTTTAACCCCACGTTCGTAGGCCTGGCGATAGGGGCTTGCACCCGCGAATGCCGGTAAAAAAGAGTGATGGATATTGATGATCTGCATTGGGAAGCGGCTCACAAAATCATGCGATAATATCCGCATAAATTTGGCCAGCACCAGGTAATCAAACGCGTAGTTTTTGGTGATATCAATAATGCTTTTTTCAAACGCGGCCTTGTCTTCGGTAGCCTGCACGGGGTAAAAGGGAATGTCAAATCTTTGGCAAATATCCTGTAGGGTGTTGTGGTTGCCAATTACACATTGCACGCTGGCACCCAATGTTTTAAAATAATTACGTATCAAAATATCCGCAAGGCAGTGATACTCTTTTGTAACCAGCACAATTATCTTTTTTTCGGGCAGCGGGTTTATTTTTATGAGCGCGTTTTCCGGCAAAATATCCCGCAGGTTTTCTTCAAGTCCTTCAACACCACCGGTTTTATCAACTTCCAGGCGCATAAAAAAGAGGTTTGCGGTGTTGTCTACATGCTCGTGCATGCTAATGATATTGAACTGTTTTTGGGCCAGCAAGCCCGATATAGCTGCAACAAGGCCTACACGGTCTGTGCATTGTATAACAATTATCATGTTTGGGGGTATAAATACAGTTTCAAAGCTATAATTATTCGCAACATAAAATAGCCGAAAAGGCACCAAAAATGTTGAAAACTTTTTGGTGGTAAAAAGTGGTAAAAAGTGGTAAAAGTAATCTACTTTTACTTTACAAATACTGTAGACCGTATAGAATGTCCTATTTAACCGGAGAATTTAATTGTAAACTGGATGCCAAAGGGCGGATGATGATCCCTGCGGACCTTAAAAAACAGCTTCCTGAAGCTGATAATGAAGGTCTTGTGATCAATCGTGGCCTTGAGAACTATCTTGTTATTTACACTAAATCGGAGTGGGACATAAAGCTCGGCGAACTCAGCAAACTTAACGAATACGATAGAAAAAGCATCAAATTTGTAAGGTATTTTACCGGAGGGGCAACTTTATTGCAGCCTGATGCCGCCGGAAGAGTGAATTTGCCGAAGCATTTATTGGATTACGCGGGCATTACCGGCGAGGTTGTGCTTACCTGTTTATTGAATAAAGTGGAGGTTTGGGACAAGAAAGCGCACCAGGAAATGATAAGCAACGAGCCCGATAACTTTGCCGATCTGGCCGAAGAGGTAATGGGCAACAAAGGAAGGGGGCGCGATGAGTAATTACCACACCCCGGTTATGCTGGCCGAATGTATAGAGGCTTTAAACATTAAACCAAACGGTACCTACGTTGACGTAACTTTTGGTGGTGGCGGCCACTCGCGCGAAATAATGAAACATTTGGGCGAGGGTGGGCAGTTGCTCGCGTTTGATCAGGATGCCGATGCACAGCAAAATGTTATTGATGATGAGCGCTTTACTTTCATTGATCAAAACTTTAGATATCTGAAAAACTTTACCCGCCTGCATGATGCTATCCCGGTTGATGGGATACTGGCAGATCTGGGTGTGTCATCATATCAGTTTGACCAGGCCGAGCGTGGTTTTTCTATCCGTTTTGATGCGGAGTTGGACATGCGCATGAACCAGGCATCAGACTTAAGCGCCAAAGAAGTGGTTAACACCTATAGCGAGGCCGATCTGCACCGCATTTTTGGTATGTACGGCGAAGTGCAAAATGCAAAATCGCTGGCTAAAACCATTGTAACCGCAAGGCTAAATGGGCCTATAATTACCGTGGCCGATCTGAAGAACGCGATAAGCAATATTATCCCCCGGGGGAAAGAAAATAAATACCTGGCGCAGGTTTTTCAGGCGTTGAGGATAGAGGTTAACCAAGAGTTGGAAGCCCTTAAAGATTTCTTGATGCAATCGGCAGAGGTGCTTAAACCGGGCGGCCGGTTGGTAGTGATGTCTTACCATTCGTTAGAGGATAGGCTGGTAAAGAACTTCATCGCCAAAGGCAAATTTAGCGGCGAGGTAGAGAAAGACCTATACGGGAATAACAACCGCCCGTTTGATGCGGTTAGTCGTGGTGCTATTATAGCAAGCGACGAAGAGATATTAAGTAACAATAGGGCACGTAGTGCTAAACTAAGAATAGCTGTAAAAAAATGACGAATCGTTTGCGTACAGAAATTCCGGAGGAAGAGTTAGAAGAGCAAAAACTTGTAGTGGAAGAAAAGCCTGTGAAGGAAATTCCCGATAACTTTTTTACGCAATTCTTGAAAAATGGGGTCATCACCACTGATGATGCTACCCATGCTTTGCCTTTCATATTGTACGTGGCTTTTTTGGGGATGTTATATATAGGTAACAGGCACCTGTCAGAAAATAACATACGTGATATTGATAAAATAGGTAAAGAGGTTAAAGAGCTAAGCTGGGAGTATAAAAGTAGCAAAGCTGATCTGGCCTTTAAAAGCACACTGACCGAGGTGGCAAAACGTGCCGATACATTGGGTATCAAGGAATCGAATCAGCCACCTCAAAAAATAACTGTGAAGGAGGACGTACAGGAATGAGTATCAGAACCAACATACTGTTAAGGGTTTACCTTGCATTTGGGTTGATCCTTCTGTTTGCGGCAGCGGTATTATTTCAGCTTTGCCGTGTTCAATTTGTACAGGGTAAAAAATGGCAGGCTATGTCAAAGGTCCAGTCAACACGTTACAAAAACATTGAGGCGGCCCGGGGCAATATATTTTCGGTAGATGGCAGCCTGCTGGCAACATCAGTGCCGGAGTATGAACTACGCATGGATATGCTAGCCGGTGGCATAGAGAACGATAAGATCTTTAACGAGAAGATAGATTCGCTGGCCATGAAATTGTCCGGCTTTTTTGGCGATAAATCGGCACGCGAGTATTCAAGGATCTTCCGCGATGCCCGCAAGGATAGTTCGCGTTACCAACTGGTTAGGCGTAAGGTTACTTATCACGAGCTAAAGGAGATCCGTAAATTCCCGATTTTTAACTTGGGTAAGTATAAAGGCGGGTTAATAGTGGTGCAGCAAAATAAACGCATCAGGCCGTTCCGTTTTTTAGCAGAGCGTACCATTGGCTATAAAAACGAGAATGTGAAAAATGGTGTAGGCCTTGAAGGTGCATATGCCAGCTATATAAATGGCGAAAGCGGTAAGCGTTTAGAGCGCCGTATGGCGGGTGGCGTTTGGATGCCTGTGAACGATGACGATGAGATAGCCCCAAAAGAAGGTGCTGATATTATATCAACCATTGATGTGAATATGCAGGATGTGGTGCAAACCGCTCTGGAAAAGCAATTGATATTTACCAAGGCCGACCACGGTACAGCTATTTTAATGGAAGTAGCTACAGGCGAAGTAAGGGCTGTTGCTAATTACACCCGTATGCCCGATGGTACATTTAAAGAGAAGTTTAATTACGCTATTGCAGGTAACCAGGACCCGGGTTCTACTTTTAAACTGGCATCGTACATGGCCTTGCTTGAGGATAATAAGGTAGACACCAGCACTATGGTTAATACCGGTGAATATCCTATTCCGGGCCACCTTATTAAAGATTCGCACGGGAGCATTGGCCGGGTATCGGTAAAAAAAGCGTTCGAAAAGTCATCAAACGCGGCAGTTGCTTACTTGGTGAACACCAGCTATAAAAACGATCAGTCGAAATTTACCGATCATTTATACGATTGGCATTTGAATGAAAAAATGCAACTGCAAATACCGGGCGAAGCACAGCCTGTAGTAAAAAACCCGGGCAACCGCAGCTGGAATAAAAACATGACCCTGCCGCAAATGGCCTACGGGTACGAAATGCAGCTAACGCCATTAAAAATGTTAACTTTTTATAACGCAGTTGCAAATAATGGTAAGCTGGTAACGCCAGTTTTTGTAAAAGAGATACGGAGGTTAGGTAATACGGTAGAACGTTTTCAAACACGTGTAGTAAATGAAAAAATATGCTCTGATGTAACGCTGAAAAAGATGCAGGAAATGCTGGAAGGCGTTGTTCTTGAGGGTAGCGGTAGAGAGTATGTTTATAATCCGTTATATAAAATAGCTGGTAAAACCGGTACCGCGCAAGTGGCAGATGCTAATAAAGGGTACAAAGCTAAAAAACAATACCAGGCATCTTTTTGCGGGTACTTCCCGGCAGATCATCCAAAATATTCATTAATAGTGGTTATAAACGACCCTAAGAACGGTTACTATGCAGCATCTGTTTCGGGCCCTGCTTTCAGGGAAATTGCCGACAGGATCTATGCAAGCGATATGGAGGTGAACCAAACTCCGGCGCATTTAATAGGTAACACAACCCTGCCTAAGTTTAAACAAGGCAACCTTAAAGCGCTTAAAAAGGTGTACAATAAATTAGGTGTAAAACCATTGTATGCATCGGCCACGCCAAACGGTATTGATACCAGCAGCGGCATCGCTTTTGAGGATAATAAGTACAAAACAGGTACAGTACCAAATGTTACCGGCATGGGTTTAAGCGATGCGCTTTACTCTTTAGGAAATGCAGGTTATAAAGTAACGGTAAAAGGCAGCGGCACGGTAACCACGCAATCGGTAACCGGCGGAAGCCTTATACCTAAGGGTTCAAAAATAACAATAGAACTGCAATGAGATATTTGAGCGACATATTAGAGGGGGTGGCATTTACCGAACTGCAAGGTAGTGCCGATGTAGAAATATCCGCGGTTGTTTTCGACTCGCGACAGGTGGTGCCGGGTTGTATGTTTGTAGCCGTTAAAGGCACCGCTGTTGATGGGCATGATTATATCGAGCAGGCTATAAAAGACGGGGCTATCGCTATCATCTGCGAAGAACTGCCCGCCCATACAGCCGGTGAGGTTGATTTTTTAATGGTAGCCGATTCTGCTAGAGCTTTGGCAACCCTTGCGGCTAACTTTTACGAGAACCCGTCATCAAACCTAAAATTAGTTGGCGTTACCGGTACTAACGGTAAAACCACTATTGCTACACTATTATATAAGCTATTCCGTGATATGGGGTATAAGTGCGGCCTGCTTTCAACTGTAGAGAACCAGGTGAACGGTCGCGTTATCCCATCAACCCACACCACACCAGACCCGGTGGCGCTTAACAAGCTGCTGGCAGATATGGTGGATGAAGGCTGCGATTACTGCTTTATGGAAGTAAGCTCGCATGCTATAGCGCAGCACCGTATAGATGGGTTGAGCTTTTCGGGAGGGATCTTCTCTAACTTAACACATGACCATTTAGATTATCATAAAACATTCGACAGCTATCTGAAAGCCAAAAAAACATTTTTTGATAATCTGCCAAAAAGCGCCTTCGCTTTAACCAATGGCGATGATAAGAATGGTAATGTAATGCTGCAGAATACATCGGCACATAAAAAAACTTATGGCCTAAAAAGCATGGCCGATTATAAGGCCCGCATAATAGAGAACCAGTTTGGCGGCTTGTTGCTGAATATTGATAATGAAGAAGTTTGGTTTAAACTGGTAGGCACATTTAATGCCTACAATTTATTAGCGGTTTATGCCACAGCTATGTTGCTGGAGCAGGACAGGTCGAAAGTATTGGTGAGCCTGAGTAAACTGACCGGTGCCGAAGGCAGGTTTGAATACATAGTAGCGCCAAACAAGGTGATAGGTATTGTTGATTATGCCCACACGCCGGATGCCGTGCAAAACGTGTTAAGCACCATTCACGATATCCGTAAGGGAAGTGAGAAAGTGATAACCGTGATAGGTTGCGGCGGCGATAGGGATAAAGCCAAACGCCCGGTTATGGCAAAGGTTGCAAGCGAGTGGAGCGATAAAGTGATCCTGACATCGGATAACCCGCGTACCGAAGACCCGGGCCAGATCATAAAAGATATGGAAGCAGGTATCGACCCGGCATTTAAACGCCACACTGTAAGCATTGCCGATAGGCGCGAGGCTATTAAAACCGCCTGTATGTTTGCGCATCCGGGAGATATTATTTTGCTTGCCGGTAAAGGGCATGAGAAATACCAGGAAATAAATGGTGTAAAAAACCACTTTGATGATATGGAAGAGTTGCTGGAACAATTTAAAGAAATGATGTAGATGTGCAGATGCGTGTATTTGCAGATGTGCAAATGAAGAAATTAACAAGATCAAAATAAATTAAATAATTAAACAATAATCTGCATATCTGCACATCTGCACATCTGCATATTAAAGCGAAGCGTATGCTATATTACCTGTTTAGCTATCTGAATAAAAATTACAGTATCCCGGGGATAGGTGTATTTCAATACATCACGTTCCGTATGGCTATGGCGGTAATAGTATCGTTATTGGTAACTACTGTTTATGGCCGCAGGCTGATAGATTATCTGCGTTTTAAACAGGTTGGCGAAACCGTGCGTAACCTGGGTTTAGAAGGCCAGATGCAAAAATCGGGTACACCAACAATGGGGGGTATCATTATCATATTGGGCATACTTATCCCAACGCTTTTGTTTGCTAAGCTTGATAATATCTACATCATAATGATGCTGGTTACCACTATTTGGCTTGGCTTAATAGGTTTCCTTGACGATTATATCAAAGTATTTAAAAAGAATAAAGAAGGCCTTGCAGGCAAGTTTAAAATAACAGGCCAGGTTGGTTTGGCGCTCATTATTGGGTGGACTATGTATTTCCACACCAATATTACCATAAGGCAGGAAGTTAAACTACCGGTTAAATACGATGTGCCGGTTGATTTTCATATGCGTGGCGATAAGCCCGTTTATACACAGGATGTAAAATCTACCAAAACCACCATGCCGTTCTACAAAAACAACGAGTTTGATTACGCCAAGGTATTAAAGTTTATAGGGCATGGTTACGAGCAATACGCCCTGCTGGTATTTATGCTGTTTGTAATTGTGATTATAACAGCGGTATCAAATGGTGCAAATATTACTGACGGTATCGATGGGTTGGCTACTGGTACATCTGCTATTATAGGTTTAACATTGGCTATACTGGCCTACGTATCCGGTAACACGCTGATAGCCGATTATTTGAATATCATGTACATCCCCAACTCGGGCGAGCTGGTAATTTTTGCAGGCGCGTTTGTGGGGGCCTGTGTAGGTTTCCTTTGGTATAACTCGTATCCGGCGCAGGTGTTTATGGGCGATACAGGCAGTTTAGCAATAGGTGGTATCATAGCGGTGTTCGCTATTATTATCCGGAAGGAATTATTGGTGCCGGTATTATGCGGTGTGTTTTTGGTGGAAAACCTGTCGGTAATTATGCAGGTAAGCTGGTTCAAATTTACCAAGAAACGATATGGTGAGGGCCGCAGGATCTTCCTGATGGCGCCTTTGCATCACCATTATCAAAAGAAAGGCTTTCACGAATCCAAGATCGTAACCCGTTTCTGGATCATATGCATTATGCTGGCTATAATAACGGTAATAACGTTGAAACTGAGATAAGAGACAGAGTCAAGAAGTAAGAATCAAGAGACAAGACAATAGAATATAAGTGAGCGAGAACAAAAACATATCGACCCAACAAACTCCCTCTCCTTTGGAGAGGGTTGGGGAGAGGCTATGCATTCTTGGCGCCGGCGAAAGCGGTGTTGGGGCGGCATACCTGGCTTTGCAGCAGGGGTATGATGTTTTTGTTTCTGATTTTGGGCAGGTTGCAGATCATTACAAACAACAGTTGAAAGACTGGAATATAAAGTTTGAAGAGAACGGCCATACCGAAGCCGAGATATTAAAAGCGGCCGAAGTGGTGAAAAGCCCGGGCATACCGGATAAGGCACCAATTGTGAAAAAACTGGTAGAGAACAACATCCCGGTGATATCCGAGATCGAGTTTGCAGGGCGCTACAGCAATGCCAAAATGATATGCATAACAGGCTCAAACGGTAAAACAACCACTGCAAGCCTTACTTATCATATCCTTAAAAACGGCGGCTTAAATGTGGGCCTGGCAGGTAACATAGGCAAAAGCTTTGCTTACCAGGTAGCCACCGAAAAGTTTGAATACTACGTACTGGAGATAAGCAGCTTTATGCTGGATAATATGTATCAGTTTAAAGCGGATATAGCAGTGTTACTAAATATTACACCCGACCACTTAGACAGGTACGATTACAAGCTGGAAAACTACGCGGCATCCAAATTCAGGATAACGCAGAACCAAACCGGCAACGATCATTTTATTTATTGTGCAGATGATGAAGAGACAATAAAGGTGATGGAAGGGAAAAAAATTGAGGCGCAGCAATTGCCGTTCTCGATAAAAAAAAAGATTACAAAGGGAGCATATCTCGATCAAGACAATATTGTCATAAACGTACACCAAGAACATTTTCAAATGTCAATTAATGAACTGGCCCTGCAGGGTAAGCACAACATCTACAACTCAATGGCATCAGGTATTGTTGCCAAGGTGCTGGAGCTACGCAACGAAACGATGAGAGAGAGCATGGGTAACTTCCGGAACATTGAGCACAGACTGGAGTCGGTTGGAAAGATCTCGGGCATCAGCTTTATCAATGATTCTAAAGCTACCAACGTAAACTCTACCTGGTACGCGCTGGAAAGCATGACCAGTGATGTGATTTTGATATTAGGCGGCGTTGACAAAGGCAACGATTACAGTATGCTTAAATCATTGGTTAAGCAAAAAGTAAAGGCCATAGTATGTTTAGGGAAAGATAATAAGCGTATCCATGATGCTTTTGAAGATGATGTGGAAGTAATAGTAAATACTTCATCGGCAGCCGAAGCGGCACAGGTAGCTTATCATCTGGCTACCAAAGGCGATACCGTATTGCTATCGCCCGCTTGCGCGAGTTTCGATCTGTTCAAGAACTATGAAGATAGAGGCAAACAGTTTAAAGATGCGGTAAAGGAGTTGTAATTAGCCCCACCCAAACCCTCCCCGAAGGAGAGGGCTTAAAAAGGCTAAATAAAATAAGATTAACAATTAAATAAAAGTCTCCCCTATCGGGGGAGATTTAGAGGGGGCTTATGAATCAAATACTCAGTAACGTAAAAGGGGACCGCTGGATATGGCTTATCGTCATATTGCTTTCGGTTATATCATTGCTGGCTGTTTATAGCTCAACGGGTACGCTTGCCTATAAGCGTGGTGTTGGCGCCGAATCTATTTTGATGAAACACCTGGCCATGGTTATTGGCGGTATAGCGCTCATGTATATTTCGCACAGGCTGGATTACCGTTACTATGCCGGTATCTCAAAAATACTGATGGTTATTACTATCCCTTTATTGCTGTATACCCTAATATTTGGTAACCATGTAAATGATGCCAGCAGGTGGATCTCTATACCCGGTACAGGCTTAACTTTCCAAACATCGGATTTGGCCAAGCTGGCTTTAATTACCTACCTGGCACGTACCTTATCGCGTAAGCAGGAAAACATTAAGGATGTAAAAAACTCTTTCATCCCTATCATGGGTTCGGTGTGTGTGGTTTTTATATTGATCGCATTGGCTAACCTTTCAACGGCGCTGATGCTGTTTGGGGTAAGTATTTTACTGTTAATTATAGGCCGTATCAGCATTAAGCAAATTGCTGTGGTTTGTTTGGCAGGGGCGGTGTTGTTAACAGGCGTTGTGCTTTTGGGTCCGCGCCGTACCACATACATTTCGCGTATCCATGCGTTTATGCACCCCGAGCAGGCTAATCCGGATAAATCGTTCCAGTCAGATCACTCTAAAATAGCTATTGCTACAGGTGGTATAATGGGTAAAGGCCCGGGTAACAGTACCGAACGTAACTATTTGCCGCACCCGTATTCAGATTTTATTTATGCAACCATTGTTGAAGAATATGGTTTAATGGGAGGTTTCGCATTGGTAGGGATCTACCTGTTCCTGCTATACCGATGTATAAAAATTGTAACTAAAGCGCCAAAGGCATTTGGGGCATTATTAGCTGCCGGCTTAAGCTTTAGTTTAACCATACAGGCGTTTGCCAATATGGCGGTAGCGGTGGGCTTAGGCCCGGTAACAGGGGTGCCCCTGCCGTTTGTAAGTATGGGTGGTACATCTATGCTGTTTACAAGTGTGGCGTTTGGCATCATACTATCGGTAAGCCGTGATATTGACGAACCGAAGAAGGTTGTGGTAGGGGAAATAAGCGTGGCGCAATAAAAGATAAAAGAATCAAGAGTTAAGAATCAAGATACAAGACAAAAGATAAGATAACAGGAATGGCAAAAAGAATAATCATAAGCGGCGGCGGTACAGGAGGGCATATCTTCCCGGCTATTGCTATTGCTAATGCTTTGAAAAAGCTTGATCCTGATACCGAGATCTTGTTTGTTGGCGCCAGTGGCCGCATGGAAATGGAAAAGGTTCCGGCTGCGGGTTATAAAATTATTGGGCTTGACATCCAGGGCATACAGCGTAAATCCCTTTGGAAGAATGTAATGTTCCCGGTTAAACTGTTGAATAGTGTTCGCAAGGCTATTAAGATCATAAAAGATTTTAAGCCCGATGCAGCTGTTGGCGTAGGTGGTTATGCTTCGGGGCCTTTATTGTACGCGGCATCGTTAAGAGGGATACCAACGCTGATACAGGAGCAAAACTCGTACGCCGGTATCACCAATAAATGGTTAGGTGCCAAGGCAAAAAAAATATGTGTGGCCTTTGATGGGATGGAGAAATTTTTCCCCTTTGATAAGATCATCAAAACCGGCAACCCTATCCGTAAGGAGTCGGTGAATATTGCAGGTAAACACATGCAGGCGCTGGAGCTTTATAAGCTGTCATCGTTTAAAAAAACAATACTGATAACCGGGGGCAGCCTTGGTGCGCGTACTTTGAATAACAGCATACTGGCAGGCATCGATAAAATTATTGCTGCCGATGTGCAGGTGATATGGCAAACAGGTAAGTTCTACTACAAAACCATAGTAGAGCAGTTAGGTCCAAACCGCCACGCGGACATTTGTGTGGTGGAGTTTTTAAACCGTATGGACCTGGCTTATGCCGCCGCAGATGTAATAATTTCAAGGGCAGGGGCGGGTACCATAGCCGAACTTTGCGTAATAAAAAAGCCGGTTATACTGGTGCCATCGCCAAACGTGGCCGAAGATCACCAGACCAAGAACGCGCTGGCATTGGTAGAAGAGAACGCCGCGGTATTTGTTGCCGATAGGGATGCAGAAGCAAAATTGATAGATAAAGCGCTCGCGCTTTTAAATGATAATGATTTACAAAAAAAATTAAGCAATAACATTGGTAAGCTGGCCCTGCCAAATGCCGATGAAGTAATTGCGAAAGAAGTTATCCAAATAACAAACAACAATTAAGTAAAGGCCCCTGCCTTAGGGCAGGGACCTTTTTAAAAGAGTAGTTAAATGGTTAATAGAGAATAGTTGATTAAGTGAATAGAGAATGGTTAAGGAAATTAGATAGTTAAAAATTAAAAAAGCGTTGATGAGTTAAACGATTGGTAAAAACCACTCACCACTTAACTCAATCAACCACTCACCAAACACATGGAACTAAACAACATAAAAAGAGTTTACCTGGTAGGTATCGGCGGCATAGGCATGAGTGGCCTGGCGCGCTATTTCCATCATTTAGGCTGTGTTGTTTGCGGTTACGATAAAACCCACACGCCTTTAACCGATGACCTGCATAACGAAGGCATTTGTGTGGTGTTCGAGGATCGGGCCGACTGGATCCCAATGAGTTTCCAGGAGTTGGATGCGGGTACTTTAATAATTTACACGCCGGCTATTCCAAAAGATGCCGAGATCCTGAACTTCTTCCGCCGGAAGGGTTTTGATCTGCAGAAACGTTCGCAGGTGTTGGGGCTGATCAGTAAAAGTATGTTCACTATTGCGGTGGCGGGCACGCACGGTAAAACCACTACATCTTGCATGATAGCGCATATCCTTAAAGATTCGGGCAAAGATTGCTCAGCGTTTTTGGGTGGGATATCGTCAAACTATCAAACCAATGTGTTGTATGGCGATAATAATATTATGGTGGTAGAGGCCGATGAGTACGACCGCTCGTTTTTAACCCTGCACCCTGATATTGCCATTATCACCTCCATGGATGCCGACCACCTGGATATCTATGGCGACCATTCCAAATTGGAAGAATCGTTTAAGCTGTTTGCTTCGCAGATAAAACAGGGTGGTACGCTTATTTACCGTAAAGGTTTACCGTTAGGCGAGGGCTTTACTTACGCCATAAACGATGAGGCGCAGGCAATGGCTACCAATGTGCGTGTGGAAGAAGGAAACTTCTATTTTGATTTTAACGATGGCAGCACCAGTATCCCCAATATAAAAATGGGTATAGCCGGCCTGCATAATATAGAGAACGCGGTTGCAGCAATTGAAGCGGCCCTGCATGTAGAGGTATCTGCTGATGCTATCCATGAGGCTTTGGGTTCATTTAAAGGGGTTAAACGCCGTTTTGAGTACGTTGTAAAGAATAGTGATACAATTTATATTGACGATTATGCGCATCACCCTGAAGAATTAAGGGCTGCCATAACATCAGTAAAAAGGTTGTATCCTGATAAAAAACTGACGGTTATTTTTCAGCCGCATTTGTTTACCCGCACCCGCGATTTTGCCGATGGCTTTGCCGAAGTGCTGGATATGGCTGATGAATTATTACTGTTAGATATCTATCCGGCGCGAGAGCTGCCTATTGAAGGAGTAGACAGCAATACCATACTGAGCAGAATGAAACTGGCCAATAAACGCATTTGCGGAAAGCAGGAAAGCATTGAAATTATACAGCTTGAAAAACCTGAGTTGCTTTTAACGGTGGGTGCAGGAGATATAGATACTTTGGTTTTACCACTAAAACAAGTTTTAGAAAATGTTTAAGAAACACATATGGAAACCGCTGCTTATTGGCTTTGGCTGGCTTGTTAGCCTGGCCGGCCTGGTGGTGCTTATGAGTTTCATTGAGGTGAAGAAAGAAGAGCTGGTTTGCAAAAAGGTGAACGTATATATCCCTGGTAACCAGTATTTTTTAGACAGGCAGGAGATAGATAACATATTGCAAACCACCAGCCATTCGCTTATTGGCCGTAAGGTACAGCGTATTGATATACACGCGCTCGAAAACAAATTGAGGCATAATCCCTTTGTTGAGTTTGCAAAGGTTTATCTGGATATGGATGGTACCATACAGGTAGAGGTAAGCCAGCGCCAGCCTATACTGCGTATCATGAACAGGTTCGATCAGGATTTTTATGTTGATCAGCATGGCTTAAAAATGCCGCTGTCGCAAAACTTCACTGCAAGGGTATTGGCAGTGAATGGTTATATAGACGAGCTGTTTGCTAACAAGGTGGATTCGTTACACACAGCGCTGGCAAAAGAGATCTTTAAAACCGCCGATTTTATCAGGAAGGATTCGCTTTGGGATGCGCAGATAGCACAGCTTTACGTGAACAAGGACCACGAGATAGAATTGATACCGCGTGTTGGCAACCAGCGCATTTTGCTGGGCAATGCCGATTCGCTGGAAGTGAAGTTTAATAACCTGAAAGTGTTTTATAAGCAGGCATTGCCTTTGGTTGGCTGGGACGCTTACAAGCTTATCAACATAAAATATTATAACCAGGTTGTAGGGGTAAGGAACGAAACCCTGATTGATTCGCTAAAACGTCGTAAGGAGTTTATGGCCGACTCGGTAAAGAAAGCCACTATTAATGCATTTAAACAGGATACAACCGGCAGGGGTGATGCGGCGCCGGTATTAGATAACACAAAAGAGAAGACATCTATTAAAAACTAATTATATGGACAAAAGTTCAACACAAGAAAAGAGTTCGCCAATTGTAGTAGGCCTTGATATAGGAACCACTAAAATTTGCGCGATAGTTGGCCGTAGAAGCAAAAACGGTAAAATAGAGGTATTGGGTATAGGTAAGGCCGAATCGGCTGGTGTTACGCGTGGCATGGTATCAAATATTGACAAAACAGTACAGGGTATTACCCTGGCGGTTGATATTGCCGGCACGCAATCAAATGTCGAGATCAGGATAGTTAACGTAGGTATAGCCGGTCAGCATATAAAAAGTTTGCAGCACAGGGGGCTAATCACCCGTAAGGACCTGAGCTCGGAAATAGGCCGCAAGGATATTGATAAGCTGGTTGAAGATATGTACAACCTGGTAATGCCCCCGGGCGAAGAGATCATCCATGTATTGCCGCAGGAGTTTACTGTAGATAACGAGCCGGGCGTAAAAGACCCTATAGGCATGGCAGGCGTACGTTTGGAAGCCAACTTCCACATCATATCCGGCCAGGTAACTGCCATTAAAAATATTGTTAAGTGTGTTAATAAAGCCAACCTGGAAAGCCAGGAGCTGATACTGGAGCCTTTAGCATCGTCAGAATCTGTGTTGAGTGACGAGGAAAAAGAAGCAGGTGTAGTTTTAGTAGATATAGGTGGTGGTACAACAGATGTGGCCATTTTCCACGAAGGTATCATCCGTCATACAGCGGTTATCCCGTTTGGTGGTAACAGCGTAACCGAGGATATCCGCGAAGGCTGTTCAGTAATGCGCAACATTGCAGAGCAATTAAAGGTAAGGTTTGGTTCGGCATTGGCAGAAGAGAACAAAGAGAACGAAATAGTTTGCGTACCGGGCTTGCGCGGCCGCGAACCAAAAGAGATCTCGGTTAAAAACCTGGCCTTTGTAATACAGGCACGTATGGAAGAAATTGTAGAGCATGTGTACTACGAGATCAAGTCATCCGGCTACGAAAAGAAACTGATAGCAGGTATTGTGGTTACCGGTGGTGGCGCGCAGTTAAAGCATTTAACCCAGTTAATTGAATATGTAACAGGTTTAGATTGCCGCGTAGGTTACCCTAACGAGCACCTGGCCAAAAACGAAGTATTGCCTAAAAACATATACGAAGAGTTACAGAGCCCAACCTTTGCTACAGGTATTGGCCTGTTGATAAAAGGTATCCAGAAAATGGAATACAACGGCTTAACCCAGGTGCCCGAGGCAGCTTCTGTTAAAGCCGAAAAAACAAAATATACCGACGACAGGAAGTTTGGTTTATTAGGCAAAATATTGGAATCGGGTAAGAAATTTATAAAAGACGATATAAAAGACGAAGACTTTTTGAAATAGGGGAAGCCCCCTCTAAATCTCCCCCAATAGGGGAGACTTTAAAAGCCATCCCCTTCGGGGAGGGTTTGGGTGGGGCTGGTGTTTATTTATTCACATCCGGAAACTTTTCCACATTGTTGACAATTGTGGATAAACCTTGTGGAAAAAGTCATAATATTACAATAAGAAAAACTATCTATTCACCAGAATATACATAGCTGAAAATAAGGATTATGCAGTTTGAGATGTTAAAGGAAAAATCGTCAATCATCAAAGTAATTGGTGTTGGCGGCGGCGGCGGAAACGCGGTAAACCATATGTACAGGCAAGGAATTACCGGTGTTGACTTTATAATTTGTAACACCGATGCCCAGGCGCTTGAGCTAAGCCCTATCCCAAACAAAGTTCAGTTGGGTGCAAGCCTTACCGAAGGTATGGGTGCCGGTTCGATACCCGAAGTAGGTAAAAATTCTGCTATAGAAAACATAGACGACATTAAGCAAATGCTTGGTTCTAACACCAAAATGCTGTTCATTACAGCAGGTATGGGTGGTGGTACCGGTACAGGCGCAAGCCCTATCATTGCCAAAGCAGCACGCGAAATGGATATCCTTACTGTAGGTATCATCACAACTCCTTTCTCTTTTGAAGGCAAGCGCCGTAAAATGCAGGCAGATGCCGGTATGGAAGAGTTGAAGAAATATGTAGATTCTTTCCTGGTGATCTCCAACGATAGGTTACGCCAGATCTTTGGTAACCTTACCATGAGCTCTGCTTTTGGCCAGGCCGATGATATCTTAACTACAGCTGCAAAAGGTATTGCCGAAATTATCACATTGCCGGGTTATATAAACGTCGACTTTAAGGATGTGCGCACTGTGATGAAAGACAGCGGTGTATCTATAATGGGTAGCTGTACTGCCGAAGGCGAAAACCGTGCTTTAAAAGCGGTTGAAGGTGCTTTATCATCGCCATTGTTAAAAGATAACGAAATTGAAGGTGCACGTTACATCCTGCTTAATATCAGCTCGGGCCTAAAAGAGGTTACCATGGATGAAGTGAGCATTATTACCGATTATATACAGGAAGAAGCCGGTTTGGCTGCCGACCTGATATGGGGTAACTGCGTTGACGAGAACCTTGGCGAAAAATTATCTGTTACCATCATCGCAACAGGTTTCCAAACCAAAGACGAGCGCGAAAAAGAAAATAGCAACAAAAAAGTTGTATCAATGCTGGTTCCTGAAAGCGAGCCATTGGTGAAACCGGTGAATGAGTTTATCACCCCGGTTAAAGCTGATGCCGAAATGGATGCCAACCCATACATGAAGCTGAAGGACGAGCCAAAACAAACCGGTTTATTTGACCTGTTTGCCCGTGCCGAAGAGCAGGATGCCGCCGATAAGGGTATTATTAAGTACGATCTTAATGATTCGGCCCCGGCTGCTGCGGAAGAAAACGATCCGTCGGAGTTTACTTTTAAGGTTACCGAAACCGTTATGAACTTTGAACCGGTAGCTGCCGAAGTAAAAGCACCCGAGCCGGAGCCTGAACCTGAAGTGGTTAACGCCGACGAAAATAAGACTGACGAATCAATAGAAGAGCAACTGCGTAAATCGCGAGAGCGTATTATGCGTTTGAAAGACCTGAGCATGAAACTGCGTAACGGTAACATTCAGGAACTGGAGAACATCCCTGCTTATAAACGTAAAGAAATTGCTTTGCAACAAACCCCTGCGTCTGACGAAAGCCAGGTTTCGAGGTTCTCTTTACTGCCTGATAGCGAGGGTAAAACAGAGATAAGGAACAACAACTCTTTCCTTCACGATAACGTTGACTAATTGATCTAAACCCATTATATGAAGCCCCTCGCAACAATGCAGGGGCTTTTTTGTTATCATTCAAAATAATAAAAAGTTTAAATACCGTTTTTATAAAGCGGTTATATTTGCAGCACATTTACACTAATAGAAATACATTTTGGATCTGTTTGATAAGATTAATAAGAACATGGGCGGCCCAATTGGGCAGCACCAAAAGTGGTCGCATGGTTATTTTTCTTTCCCACATTTAGAGGGGGAGATACACCCGCACATGATGTTCAAGGGTAAAAAACATTTAGTTTGGAGCTTAAACAATTACCTGGGCCTGGCCAATCATCCCGAAGTACGGGAGGCCGATGCACAGGCTGCTGCCGATTATGGCATGGCTTACCCGATGGGTGCAAGGATGATGTCGGGCAATACCAAACATCACGAAGAACTGGAAGATGGCCTTGCCGAATTTGTAGGCAAAGAAGCGGCGTTCCTGCTTAACTATGGCTACCAGGGAATGGTATCTATTATTGATGCACTGGTTGATCGTAACGATGTTATCATTTACGATGCCGAATCGCATGCGTGTATAGTTGATGGTGTTCGCCTGCATATGGGTAAGCGCTTTGTGTACAAGCACAACGATATGGAAAGCTTTGCCAAGCAACTGGAACGTGCCGAACGTATGACCCGGCAAACCGGAGGAGGGATCCTGGTAATCACCGAAGGTGTTTTTGGCATGTCGGGCGCGCAGGGCAAACTAACAGATATTATCGCCTTAAAAGATAGATACAAGTTTCGCCTGCTGGTTGATGATGCGCATGGTTTTGGTACCATGGGCGCAAAAGGTTCGGGTACGCACGAAGCACAGGGTTGCATTGATGGGGTTGATCTGTACTTCGGTACCTTCGCTAAATCAATGGCCGGTATTGGCGCTTTTATTGCAGCCGATACGGAGATTATCAATTTTCTGCGTTACAATATGCGTTCACAAACATTTGCCAAGGCTTTACCCATGCCAATGGTAATAGGGCTAAAAAAACGCTTTGAACTGTTAAAATCAAACCCGCAATTGCGCGAGAACCTTTGGCTAATTGCCAAAGCATTACAAAACGGACTGGTTGAGCAGGGTTTTGATATAGGTGTTACCGATACCATGGTTACCCCCGTATTTTTAAAAGGCGACCTTACCGAAGCTACAAGCCTAACCATGGAACTGCGCGAGAAGCACGGCATATTCTGTTCTATTGTGGTTTACCCGGTTATCCCTAAAGGCCTAATTATGCTTAGGTTGATACCAACCGCCATGCATACCCTGCAAGACGTACAACACACGCTGGACGCCTTTAGCGATGTGTCTGCAAAACTAACTAACGGGCAATATAAAATTAACAAATTGGCGGTTGCCTGATTTGTTAACATGCGCATAATATAAATAGGCCCGACAGATATTCTGCCGGGCCTATTTTATTTTTTAAAAGACCTGATTTGTACGGTTTTAGCAATAATTAGGGCGTTTTTTTAAATGATAAATAAAATTATTGCTTGTTATTCGATAAATCGGCAAAAAATAACCGACTGTGTTATTTCAAGAATTTTTAAAGGGCGAAAAAGCAGTGTAGTTTTAAACCCTTGTGAATGAAAAATGTGGAAAAAAACCGCTTTAAAGGCACTATTTTTATGTATTAAAAGTTTTTATTTAAAAAAAAACCCTTTAGCTTAGCCTATATTATAACAATAAACCTCAAAAATTAAAGGAGCACTCACAATGAAAAAATTTACTGAAGTAAAAGAACTGGTTGCATCGCTGGAAGCTGATGCCGACAAATTTTATAACAAAGGTAACAGCGCTGCTGGTACCCGCGTTCGTAAAGGTATGCAAGACCTAAAAAACTTAGCGCAGTCTATCCGTCTTGAAGTTCAGGAATCGAAAAACAAAGCGTAATTAAAATAGTCGAAAGGTTATTTTACTTTAAATAAAAGTCCGGTTAGTTAAGGCTAACCGGACTTTTTTGTTTGTGTACATACTCCGCGCGTCATTGCGAGGTACGAAGCAATCTCTTTAGGATAGTTATACCCCTTGCATAAACGAATTGCTTAAAGAGATTGCTTCGTACCTCGCAATGACGTGGTTGACTGGGGGGGGGGCGCAGGTTTTTTACTACCCAATCACCCCAATCTGCACTTTTATATCTTCTGCGGCGCTTTCACTTACAGGTACCAGCGGTAAACGCAAGGTATCACCACAAACACCTAAATGCTTCAGGGCCGATTTTACACCCGCCGGGCTGCCTTCGGCAAACATTAACCGGGTAAATTCTATCATGCTGTAATGCGCGGGCTGCGCGCCTTTAAAATCGCCGGTAAGGCATTTTCTTATCATGTCAGAAAACTGCCTTGGCAAAGCATTACCCACTACAGATATTACGCCAACAGCGCCCATGGCTATCATCGGCAGGCTTATAGGGTCATCGCCCGATATTACCAGAAACTCTTCGGGTTTATCGCGCATCAACTGGTTAAGCAGTTCAAAATTACCCGATGCTTCTTTTATACCAATAATGTTTTTAAAATCAGTAGCCAGTCTAACCGTAGTTTCGGCACTTACCGATGTACCTGTACGGCTGGGTACATTATATAATATTATTGGCAAAGGTGCAGCCTCGGCAATAGCCTTATAGTGCTGATAAATCCCCTCTTGTGTTGGTTTATTATAATGCGGACTTGCCGATAGTATCGCATCGTAACCCGTTGTATCAAAAGCTTTTATTTCGGCAACAGTTTCCAGGGTGTTGTTACCTGCAATACCTGCAACTAACAACACACGTTTATTCACGGCCTTGGCAGTAAAGGCGAAAACTTGCTTCTTTTCTTCCTTACTTAATGTGGCGCTTTCGCCGGTTGTACCAAGTGATACCAGGTAATTTATCCCGCCATCAATCAGGTGATCTATCAGCTTTTTTAAAGCGTCGTAGTCTACCTGTCCATCTGCCTGAAAAGGAGTGACCATTGCAACTCCTGTTCCGTGAAATTTGTTCATGTGCTTGAAATATTATAAGGGTGCTAAGATAGTAAAATGTGGTTTAATGTGCGGATAGGCAGATGTGCAAATATGCAAATGATGCAAATTTGTCATCCCGGGCGTGGTCGAAGGATCTAAGCAGTATGCCATCACGGGCGTTTCTGTGTCTTGTTTCTTCATTCTTTTCTCTTTTGTCAATATTATGGCGTTGCCTGCGGCCCGGGCTTTCCGCTCATACGCCTGCAGGCATTAGGCACTGGCCGGTATCCGCTGCAATCCCTAACGCAGGGATAGCCCCTTTGTCATGCTGAACATCGTGAAGCATCTAATAGCCGATATGCAATTTCGATAGGCAAAGTTCGCTAATAGATCCTTCGCTCTCGCTCAGGATGACAAGTCGGGAAAAGGGACAGGATTTTTCTTTCCCCGTCGGCAAAACAGCTTCGGGCGAAAGCGGGCAGAACAATGGTGGCCTTGAGCGTGGCAAGGGCATAGGAAATTTTGCTGAAGCAAGGGCAAGAGGGAACGCAGTAGGGCAAAAGATTCCAGCCCGTGGTTCTGCACGGTTTGCAGGGCAAGGGCCGTGTGCGCAAAGAAACATTTTTGCCGACTTGATTTTTTGCTTCTTTTTGATCAAGCAAAAAGAAGAAGCCCTTCCGCGGCGAATGAGTGGGCCAATGTTATATTGGAACACCGAGCACGAGAAATGCCAAACAAGTTCGTGTGGGCTTAACTATATGCTGACGCAAGCTAAAAGCTTGCAACATGCACATCACGAGATACGCTACGCTAATCTCGCGGCAGCAATAGATTATATAAGCCCTAACGCAAAAAAAAACAACTGTCATCTGAGTTATCAAATCCCGTGGCCTTTGAAGGTGCAATGACAGATCTTTGCGGGGGGAGCGTGACCGACTATATTATATGCATGTTTGCCTGTGCCAGGTTTGGATTTAATGGTGACGTTATTTTGTTAGTAGCTTATTTTTAAACCAGTCATTATCAGTTATTTATTCGTTCGTGATGGCGTTCACGGACGTGAACGTGAACACTTTTCACGCCATTTACTAATAATTGTCATGGGTAACGGCAGGGAAGCATCTAATCGCCGACAAGCATGTAGTATAATAGATCCTTCACTAAGTTCAGGATGACAAAGGGGAAACTATATCACCCCGTGCAGCACCCCACCTTTTTCACCCATTTTATCAACCAGCTTCTCCACTCCAGGGTCGCGTTCCAAAACGGGCGCGTGATGTGGCTTTATGCGGGCATCGATCATCAGCGGACCGTTACAGCCCCAATGCTTATGCTCGGTAAAACTGTTAATGCCATAAATATCATGACTTGGGTTGCTGCGGGTAAAAGTTACCCATACAAAATTGTTAAGGTTTTGCGCCGTGAAACCGGCATCGTCACATAAGACCATTAGGGGCAAGCCACCTAATTCAGCTTCGGCCAAATGCTCCTGTAAAATTTCCAGCATTAAAGGCATATCGCTGGCGCGGATGTTCTTCGGCACTTCAACGGCCAATACACCCGGCATCACCATTTTGTAGTTTACAAACGGGCGTGGCAGGGTAAAGGATGATGGCAACTCATTCCAAAGCCCGCGTTTAATATCGCCGGCAACGGTAATGGCAACCTTGCTGCCGCTGTTTAATCCTTCGCCGCTATAATCAAGGGTGTCTATTGTGGTACGGGTATGAAAATGCAGGTCGCGGGTCAGGTCTATGCGTTGCAATATATGTTTCAGAAAACCGCCTATATCGTTTACGTCCAAATTGGGGTTATCTTCCTTAGCGGCAATGAACAGGTATTTGGCAAGACTTAGCTGCCCTTTACCCAAAATATGATTGGCAATGGTGATAATTTCCTGCGGATGGCGTTCTTTCACATAAGGCGTGTAGCGCTCGCTGCCTATAGCGAATAATAGGGGGTGCACACCCGCAGCGTCAACCGCGTTAACGGCATGCAAGCCGGGGATCTCTTTGGGTATGGCGTTACCGGTAATCTCGTGTATCAATGCCCCAAAGCTGGTATCCTCCTGCGGCGGCCTGCCCACTACCGTAAACGACCAGATAGCATCCTTACGGTGATAAACGTTATGCACTTTCATCAACGGAAAAGGGTGCGCCAGGCTATAATAACCCAGGTGATCGCCAAAAGGGCCCTCGGGTTTGTTCTCCATAGGCATCACAGTGCCTGTGATAACAAAGTCAGCATCTGCCGAAATACAGAACCCCTCATCATCATAAAAATAACGGAACCGGCGGTTACCCAAAGCGCCGCCAAAGGTCATTTCAGATAAACCCTCGGGCAGGGGCATTACTGCCGCAACGGGGTGTGCCGGTGGGCCGCCTACAAATATGCTCACCTTTAAAGGCTGGCCTTTTGCATTGGCCTTGGTTTGGTGTACACCAATACCACGATGCAGCTGATAGTGCAAGCCAATCTCTTTGTCTTGGATATAATCGTTACCGGCCATTTGTATGCGGTACATGCCCAGGTTGGCATTCATGATGCCGGGCATGTCGGCGTCCTCGGTATAAACCTGTGGCATGGTCACAAATGGGCCGCCATCTTTTGGCCAGTTGACTATTTGCGGCAGCTCGCTGATCAGGGTACGGCCAAAATTTATGGGGGCATCTTTGCGCACTTTCATCGGCAGGGCCGATAGTGCGGTCAGTGCCGTGTTGGCATACTTAAAAGGGTGTTTTATGGCCTTTATTGGGTCGTTTTTTATATCAATCAGGGTCTTTATTTTCTCCAGCGTATCCCTAAAAATAAAGCGCGACCTATCCAGTGTACCAAATAAATTAGATACCGCCGGGAACTTGCTGCCCTTTACGTTCTCGAACAATATAGCAGGCCCCTCGTGTTCAAAAACACGCAGATGAATAGCTGCCATTTGCAGGTAAGGGTCAACTTCTTCCTTAATACGGATAAGATGGCCGTTCTTTTCAAGATCGGTAATGCAGGCCTGTAAACTATTGTATCCCATTTAGGCCCAAAGATATTATACATTTTAATGTTTTTAACGATATTTAGCTCATGAAACCGCTTATAGTTTTACTGTCCGTATTTGGGGTGAGCTGCCTGGCTACATTTATTGCCGGCCATCCGCCAGATTATTATTTCTGCGGGCGGCTGGCTATGGCTGTGATGCTGATATTTGCCGCCACGGCCCATTTTAAATTTAATAAAGGCATGGTGCTGATGCTGCCATCATTTGTACCCCTCAAAAAAATGGTCGTCTATATAACCGGCTATATAGAAATATTGGCGGCGATAGGCCTGCTGGTAAACAAGGTACGGTTGCCGGTGGCATGGTTTGTAATTGGCTTTCTGGTAGTGTTGTTGCCGGCTAACATTTACGCCGCCAAAAATAAAGTAAACCTGGAGCGTGCCGATTATTGCGGATACGGCCTCAATTATTTATGGTTTAGGGTACCGCTGCAGGTGTTTTTTATAGTCTGGGTGTATTACTTTGGGGTGGTGAATTAGGAGATTTCTCAAACACCACTATCCTAATATCAATTATATTTCTTCAAACCTATTCTAAAAAACTTATCTTACTTTTACAATCTCAATCATATATTGCCTTCTATGTCGGTAATTGTTTTTACTATCATTATACTTATTGGTGCCTATTTCGCGGGTTTGCTGGGTTCATTAACGGGGCTTGGCGGCGGGGTTGTTATTATTCCCTTACTCACACTTTTATTGGGGGTTGATATCCATTATGCTATTGGTGCATCGCTGGTTTCGGTGATCGCTACGTCATCGGGTTCGGCAGCGGCATACGTAAAAGAAGGGATCACCAATATACGACTGGGCATGTTCCTTGAGATTGCTACCACAATAGGCGCTTTGGTTGGCGCTTTGGTTGCCATTTACATTCCAATCCAATACATCGCTATTTTATTTGGGGTGATATTGATCTTTTCGGCACTAATGTCTTTACGTAAAAAGGCCGAGAATATCATTAGTGAACCTACCTATCTGGCGGCGAAACTGAAACTCTATGGCAGTTACCCCGATGGTAACGGTGAACAGATAGCATATGGTGTTACCCGTGTTAGCGGTGGTTTCTTCATGATGCTTTTTGCCGGGGTAATATCGGGGCTTTTGGGCATAGGCTCGGGCGCGCTAAAAGTAATTGCTATGGATACCATTATGCGTATCCCTTTTAAGGTATCAACCACTACCAGTAATTTTATGATAGGGGTAACGGCGGCAGCCAGCGCGGTAGTTTACCTGCAGCGTGGTTATATCGACCCGGGGATATCTATGCCTGTGGTAATAGGCGTTCTGCTTGGCGCTTTAACAGGCTCTAAAATACTGGTACATACCAAATCATCGCGCTGGTTAAGGTGGGTATTTGCTATTGTGGTTACCTTTTTAGCCGGGCAAATGATCTATAACGGTATCACCGGAAAGATATAAACCTCTGGTTATTTAAACATCTTATTGATATCGACGTAGCCAATAGCATTTTCAACAAAATTGAACGTGCCTTTCTGCTGCAGTTCTTGCGCTGCTGTAAAAAACGAACCGTAGGCAACCCGCGCCAGCAATGAACCAACGCTTACCCTTCGTACGCCCAATTTGGCCAGTGCATCTAACGTAAAATCGGGGCTGTTTACACTTAATAAAACGTTTACCGGTTTTGGAGAAACAGCCCGTACAACGGCATCAACCTCTTCTAATGTAGTTAAACCGGGCGCGTAAAGCACATCTGCCCCTGCATCGGCATAAGCCTCTAACCTGCGGATGGTATCTTTCAGATCGGTACGGCCATGTAAAAAATTTTCGGCCCTTGCAGTAAGCATAAATGGATCGGGCAAGCTGCGCGCGGCTTTTACAGCGGCTTTAATACGTGCTACCGAATGTTCAAATGAATAAATAGGATCTTCGGCATTGCCGGTAGCATCTTCAATAGAGCCACCGGCCAAACCCGCCTTTGCGGCAAGCAGGATAGTTTCTGCACATGCTTCGGAATCATCTCCATACCCATTTTCCAGATCGGCAGCCACGGGCAGGCTTGTCGCCTCAACAATTGCGCGAGAATTTTCCAGGGCCTCATCCCGACTGACGCTACCATCAGGACGACCCAGCGCATAAGCAAGTCCGGCGCTTGTGGTAGCCAGCGCTTCAAAACCCAAAGCCGCAAGCATTTTTGCCGAACCGGCATCCCATGGGTTAGGGATCACAAAAAGCCCTGTTCGTTCATGTAATGCTTTAAAAGTTTGGGCCTTAGCAGCTTGTTGATTATTTGGAGAAGTATTCATTTCGGCAGGCATTTAATGAGATAAGCAATGTACGCATTTACCTTAAATTGGTTTTGCGGCTCGGGCTAACTTGTTTATAAATAATCGTATTATTGTTTGTAATGAAACGCCTTGTCACCAACCTCACCTTCCAGGTTATCATTGCCATAATATTGGGCGTGGTAGTGGGATTGTTTTTTAAAGATTTTGCGCCAACCGCGCAGATGATCAGCAAGATCTTTATCAGCCTGATAACGCTGCTGATAGCCCCTATTATTTTCTTTACCATAGTGCTGGGTATTGCCGGCATGAGTGATATGAAAAAGGTTGGCCGGGTAGGTGGTAAAGCCCTGCTTTACTTTGAAATAGTTACTACGCTGGCCCTTGTAATTGGTGTTACAGTAGCCAATGTGATAAAACCCGGTGCCAACTTTATCAATAACCATGTTAAGGTTGATGCCAGTAAGCTTGCCGTTTATGAAAAGGCAGCATCTGAAATGAAATGGGGCGATTTTATAACCCACATTGTCCCCACCAATGCCTTCGAGGCTTTTGCCAAAGGCGATATCCTGCAGATCCTTTTCTTTGCTATACTATTTGGCTTCGGCCTTAGCCGGATGGGGGAGACGGGGCAATCGGTTATTAAAACATTTGATAAACTATCCAAAGTGTTTTTTAACATGATGCACATCGTAATGAAGGTGGCACCTATCGGCGCTTTCGGCGGGATGGCGTATACCATTAGTACTTATGGACTTGCAACTCTTAAGCCATTGGCGTTGCTGATGGGATCGGTATACCTGACTATGTTCCTGTTCATATTTGTAGTGCTCAATATTATCTGTTACCTGTACAAATTTAGCCTGTGGCAATACCTGAAACATATTAAGGAAGAGATCCTGATCGTATTGGGCACATCCTCATCAGAATCGGCCCTGCCGGGGATGATGGAAAAGCTGGAGAAGTTTGGCTGCTCAAAATCAGTAGTCGGATTGGTGATACCCGCAGGATATTCGTTTAATCTGGATGGTACAACTATTTATCTTTCCATGTCGGTAATTTTCCTGGCGCAGGTGTTTAAGATAGACCTTTCGATAGAGCAGCAGCTTACCATTATCGGCATCCTCATGATCACCTCAAAGGGTGCGGCGGGGGTAACCGGCAGTGGCTTTATTGTGCTCACATCCACGCTGGCGGCTATTAAAATTATTCCTGTTGAAGGTGTGGCTATATTGCTGGGGGTAGATCGGTTTATGAGCGAAGCACGGGCTATCACCAATGTGATTGGCAATGGCATAGCAACTATAGTGGTGGCGAAGAGTGAGAAGGAGTTTATAATGCCCCCCCTGAATGTAATAGCGCATGAGTAAAAAAAAGCATGAGGCTTGTGCGATTCCCTCCCAACGGGAGGGTATAGGGAGGGGTTTCGGCGTAAAGCAGGGCGAATAAACCCCTCCCTGCCACTACACATCCCTACACACCCCTCCCCAGGGAGGGAATCCTAACCAGTAAATTACCTTTATGTCTGTTAATGGGTATTACTCCCCTGAAGGGGGAGTTTTTGATAGCAAGCTAATCTGCTAATGTTGTATCCACCTTGAAATCCGGCTTGCTGCCTATGCCCTTTTCGTTTTTTGCCTTGAATTTCCGCAGGCTGTCTTTGATATAAAATACCAGGTTGTAATCGGTCATTACATTTATCTGGGCAGGGGTGGGGCGGTATTCGGTTATAAAATCATCCAGGGCGTCGCCTTGCAGGTTAGTTATCCGCCCAACCAGGGCACGGTTAAAGCGTTGGGCCGTATGATCTTCCCGCTCGTAACGCAGCATAGTTTGCTGCAGATGATATTCCTTCGTATTTTTTTTATTTATCGAGCGAAATAAAGATAACAGATCAATTGTGGCCCAGGCAAACGGTATATTGATGGCGGTTGGCCGCATTATCTCTTTAAAAGTAGGACCTTTAAAGGCAAACTCTTTGGCAAACTGCTTTCGGTTATTTACACTGTCACGGATAAAGTTGCGCTTGGCTACAATGGCTACTTCATTCAGCCTGATGGATGCAGTTTCCAGCTCTATCAGTTTCAATTGCCCGTTCCATGGGGTAATTGCTTTTGTATAAGGCATATATCCCATGGCCTTAATGCGCAGGGTATCGGTGATCTTTGATATCCGCAGGGTAAAAGCACCTTGCTCGTTGGTCATGGTGTTGGTAGTAGAAGCCGCCACCATAATGTACTCCATTGGTTTACGGGTTTTTTTATCGATGACAAAGCCCGTAACTATTTGCGCATTCGCCTGAATGCAAAGCAGCAAAAACAATAAGGCTAACAGGTATCTCATCGGTAAAAATGTGTTGATATAAATATAAGGCTATAATTTTACAATGAATAGCGTTTAACAGATTTTAACAGGCGGGAAATAATGTAATACAAAAAAGGCAGCTTGTTTAAGCTGCCCTTGTAAAACTAATTACTTGCAAATTATTGTTAGTTTTTTGGTATAGTCCGGGTTTAGCGGTTCGTTGGTTTGTGCTAGGCGTTGTGCGCCTACGTTGGCTGGGCAGGCAATACCTTTGGGGCCATCATAAACTAAGTCGGGTTTGGTGCCTACCAATTCTTGTGGCACGTATACCTGTACCCGTGTAATGGAATAACCGCTTGGGAAATATCTAACATAATAACCATCCGGATGCAGCGACCAAATGCCCGACGGTACTTCAGGGTCCGGCTGGGCAGCAATACCAGCAAGCACAGCGTACTTTTCCATTTCCTCGTAAGATGAGTTTCCGGATGCTGCAAGTCTGCGGATGTTGTTCTCTGCTTCAAAAACTGCCTGTACCGCAGGTGGTAACTGGCCTTTGGCTTTATCCATCACATTGGCAGGCAATACGCCCAGTGCGCCGCCTTCCAGCATCAGCAATTCTTGCGTAGTTAATAGGGTAGTTGCAGTTAGCTTAATATCAGTCCCCATATCAACAAAGCGCGTGCGGGCAATAATAGCCCATAGTAATACTTGTATATCATGCTGTTTAACGTTAGGGTGTTGCTCGGCACTTTTAAGTATGCGTATCACCACCTCGCTTTTAGGGCCAAGCACCGGGGCCAGCATATAACCATCGCCTTTACTTGGGCCACGTGTACCGGCATGCAGGCAATAGCTTTTGTTGGTCATTTCGTAAAAGCCGGCGCAAAGTTTATAGCCGCCATTTGGCGCTTTTGGCAATAAATACAATGGCTGTGGTTGTTGCCCTTCTAAATAAGAGGGTGGCTTGGAGCCTGTTTTATCAACGTCCTTAAAATTAGTAGTAATGGCTTGCGGTTGTTTCAGGATCTTGTTAAGCCCGCCGCCCGATACCATTTCGGTGCCTTTGTCGAGTAGCTTTTTGCCAAAGCTGCCAAACTGCGCATTTGCATTAGTGGTAAAAAACAGGCAGTAAATTAAACCTAAAAGTAACAATTGGTGTTTTTTCATGAGATGGATAGGTGTTTGTTTGCAGGCTAAAATAACCAAAATGATATTAAAACTATGTTATGATTAAAATTGATGCCTTTTTCTGCTGTAAGTTTTAGATGTATGGGTACATAACCTAAAAGTAATTTTTGAAAAATTAACCCATTAAAGGGTGGAGGGGCGATTTTTTTTTTAGCTTTGCCATACAAAACAAAAAAGCCAATGAGCGTTCTCGTAAATAAAGATTCTAAAGTTATAGTACAAGGTTTTACAGGTAACGAAGGTACTTACCATGCTACCCAGATGATTGAGTATGGCACACAGTTAGTTGGTGGTGTTACACCGGGTAAAGGTGGTCAGAAACACCTGGACAAACCAGTTTTTAATACCGTTAAAGACGCGGTTGATGCAACCGGTGCTGATGTATCTATCATATTTGTACCGCCTGCATTTGCTGCCGATGCTATTATGGAGGCCGCAGAAGCCGGTATCAAAGTTATTGTATGTATCACCGAAGGTATCCCTACAAAGGATATGATACTGGTGAAAGAGTATTTAACCGATAAAGATAGCCGCCTTATTGGCCCTAACTGCCCGGGTATTATTACTGCAGACGAAACCAAAATTGGTATTATGCCGGGCTTTATCTTCAAAAAAGGTAACGTTGGTGTAGTTTCAAAATCAGGTACGCTTACTTACGAAGCGGTTGATCAGGTTGTTAAAGCCGGTTTAGGTATTACTACCGCTATTGGTATTGGTGGCGACCCAATCATTGGTACCCCAACCAAAGAAGCTGTTGAATTATTAATGAACGACCCCGAAACACACGGTATCATCATGATTGGTGAAATTGGTGGTGGCATGGAAGCTGATGCTGCCCGCTGGATCAAAGAGAACGGTACAAAGCCTGTCGTTGGTTTCATTGCCGGCCAAACTGCGCCTCCGGGCCGCCGTATGGGCCACGCCGGTGCAATTGTTGGCGGTGCCGATGATACAGCTGCCGCTAAAATGAAGATCATGCGCGAGTGTGGTATCCGTGTAGTAGAATCTCCTGCCGAAATTGGCGCTGCCATGGCAGAGGAGTTAGCTAAGCTTAAATAGATTCAGGACGATAAGAGTCAAGAATCAAGATATATGGAGATCCCGGTCATTTGGCCGGGATTTTTTTTGTCCAATTTGTCATGCTGAGCGATAGCGAAGCATCTAATCGCCGACATACATTCTTGAACTATTAGGGGCGTTGCCTGCGGCCCGGGCTTTTCGCTCATACTGCACAGGCCTTAATCACAGGGCCGGTATCCGCTGCACTCCCTAACGCAAAACAATCCGTTATGCCGAATTTATTTCGGCAGCCATAAGCAAGGTGGCGAACTATCCTGAGGGGTCCTGAAACAAGTTCAGGATGACAAAAAGAATTCCTAAATTCGGTAATCCAGATCATTAATATGAAAAACTACTTCTACCTGCTACTGCTATTATCCACCACTAGCACCTTCGCTCAATATAAACCCGCAACCTTTACCGATCCCGACAGGCTAAAAAAGATTGAAGCCACATTCCCTGTTATAGACCAACTGTATAAGGATTATGCCGAGAAAAACCACTGGCCCGGCATGGCTTATGGTATTGTGGTTGATGGCAAACTGATCCATACAGGCAATGTGGGCTATACAGATGTCGCGGCGAAAACACCGGTAACCTCCAAATCAGATTTCCGCATCGCGAGTATGACCAAGAGCCTCACCGCCATGGCCATCCTAAAACTGCGCGATGAGGGCAAACTAAAACTGGACGACCCGGCATACCTGTACATCCCCGAGATGAAGAATAATAAGTATCTCACAAAAGATGCCGTGCCGGTAACCATTCGCCACCTGCTTACCCATGCCGCCGGCTATCCCGAAGATAACCCCTGGGGCGACAGGCAACTGGCTGTATCTGATGATGCTTTGATCGCTATTTATAAGAAAGGCGTTTCGTTCTCCAACAACCCGGGACAAGGGTATGAGTACAGCAATCTGGGTTTTGCAACATTAGGCTACATCATTAAAAAAGTATCCGGCAAAACCTACGAAACTTATATTAACGATAATATCCTAAAACCCTTAGGCATGACTCATACTTATTGGGAATATACCAAAGTGCCCAAAGGGCAACTGGCGCTTGGTTACCGCTGGCTCGATGATAAATGGGTGGAGCAGCCCCTGTTGCACGACGGTGCATACGGCGCTATGGGTGGGTTGATAACCACTATTGAAGATTTTAGCAAATACATGGCTGTGCACATGAACGCCTGGCCTGCAAGGGATGATGCCGAGGATGGACCTGTAAAAAGGAGTTCGGTGCGCGAGATGCAATACCCATGGGATGTAAACTATTTAACAGCCAATGCTAAAACTACAACAGGCAGGCCATGCCCTACGGTTTCTGCTTATGGTTATGGCTTGCGCTGGGCTAAAGATTGTGATAACCGTGTTTATGTTGGCCACAGTGGTGGTTTACCCGGCTTTGGCAGCCAATGGAATATCCTGCCCGATTATGGGGTGGGGGTAGTATCGTTTGCCAATTTAACCTACGCCAACGGGGGCAGGGCTAATACTATTGCTTTAGATACGCTGCTGGCACTATCTGGTATAAAGCCCCGTACGTTACCTGCATCAGCCATATTAACCCAACGCCGCGATGAACTGGTACAACTGCTGCCTGATTGGAACAACCCGCAATCCACCGGTATATTCGCCGATAACTTTTTTATGGATTATTTCCCTGATAAGCTAAAAGCAGAAGCGACCGACGTTTATGCTAAAGCCGGAAAAATTACGAGCGTTGGCGAAGTAATAGCCGAAAATAACCTGCGTGGCTATTTTATTATGACGGGCGAGAAAGCGAATATCAGGGTGAGTTTTACCTTAACGCCAGAGAATCCGGCGCTGATACAGGAGTATCATATCGGGATGGTGAAATGATTGTTTAAGGCTTGTCATGGTGAGCTTGTCGAGCCATTAGTGGACTATGCCTTTGCATTTAGGTAAGCTTTCAGCTTACGTTCAGCTGAAGCAGCGAAGAAAGATCCTTCACCAGGATGATATTATACATCGAGTATTATTGCTGCTATGCTAAACCATTCGTCATAAAAGAGTTAATCCTATTTTTTGTTAGGTTAATTTTTATTTGAAAATAGCATGTGCCTCCATCTTCCACAAATTGAATTTTAGTTTTCCAGGTATTTTGAACGGAGCAACAACAGTTTACCCACACTTCTTTTTCCCTTTTAGTATTTATAATAGCTACAAACTGCTTATAGTATTTCTCAGGCTGCTTAATAGTACTATTTGCAGTTTTATTATATGCTGTAACTCGTTTGCTAATTAATTTTTCAATTCTTAAAACATCATCATTAGATAGATCATATTGGCAACTGGTTTTATTAAACAAATAGCTATCACGATTTTTATCGAATTTAAAAAAAGCACGTCTCGCATTATCTTTGGAAGTAAGGTAATTTTCAAATCTGGGTGGGATTTTAACCGGGCGGCTTTGGTTAGGATATACAGTTTCAACAAGGGTTAAAAAGCCCGCAATAAGGATATTCTTCATCGTTCAAATAGTTAACAAGTAAATATACTATTCATCCGTCAAACCTGTGTAAACATCCTCTTTACAAAAAAAATTTGCCACCAAATTGTCGTATATTTATATAGAATCAAAGGTGAAAGGGCTGCTTTTTTGAGCTTTAATCACTAATTCGCTAATTCAATAAATCACTAATTAAAATGTATAATCAATTAACCCCCGAAGAGGAATATATCATATTACATAAAGGAACAGAGCGCCCGTTTACCGGCGAGCTGCTAAACAACAAGGCCGAAGGCGTATACGTTTGCAGGCGTTGCGATGCCCCGCTTTACACATCCGAATCAAAATTTGAATCGCATTGTGGCTGGCCAAGCTTTGATGACGAGATAGCCGGAGCCGTAAGGTGGGAAACCGATGCCGACGGCCGCCGTACCGAAATACTTTGTGCTAATTGTGGTGCCCATTTAGGTCACGTTTTTCAGGGTGAGTATATGACGCCTAAAAATACAAGGCACTGCGTAAACTCAGTTTCTATGAAATTTATACCGGTTGACGAACTGAAAAAATAAGTCAATAATACAGGCCTCTAAAATTTAAAAATTGCTATCCCCGCACAAAATAGCAGGGATGTTTTTTTCTTTTTCCACATTGTTTTTTGTTGCAAAAACGTTACTCCTTTTAGGAATTTCCAAGTGGTAAAACTGCGTTTCCAAAGTGTTTTAGCTTAAGCGTTTGCATTGCTTTTAAGGCTGTTAGGTAGATGTTCATAACCTCTAAATCTTTTAGAAAAATTCACATAGCTTCACACTCTAAAATAAAAAATGTAGCGCTAAGCTGCTGTTTACAAGTGGATTGAATTTTTTGTCATCACACAATAATTTTTACCGCGGGCGCCAAAGTGTTCATAACTCATAGGTGATGTTAAAAACTTTGACTAACATTAAATAGCATCATGACCTATCTTTGAAGTAGAAGTTCTTTTAACGCTATCTATGTTATCGGTAGTTCTATCGAAACAGAAAAGAGACACCATGTTTTACATGGGCTAATGTGCAACTGAAAATAGTTTAGTAACGATTGGTGAGGGGGGTGAAAAGTGAGTAAATAAATGCGAAAAAGCAATTTTTTCGCGGTTTAATAAAAAACTCACATGGAATCTCTGTCTATTGTCGGCTCGTTACAAAAGCAAATTTAGATAGTGTTAAAAGAGGCAAAGAATTTTTAAAATATAATTTATCTCGCATGAAAGAGGAAACCGAATTACTGCTAAAGGAAAACAAAGATCGCTTTGTTATCCTCCCAATTAAATACCCCGCTATTTGGGAAATGTACAAAAAAGCTGAAGCCAGCTTTTGGACGGCAGAAGAGATCGACCTGTCTGACGACATGAAGCATTGGGAAAATTTAAACTCGGGCGAGAAACATTTTATATCGCACATATTGGCATTTTTCGCGGCGAGCGATGGTATTGTGAACGAGAACCTGGCCATTAATTTTATGAGCGAGGTGCAATTACCTGAGGCGCGTTGTTTCTACGGTTTTCAGATAATGATGGAGAATATCCACTCAGAAACCTACGCCTTACTAATAGACACCTATATTAAAGACCCGGCCGAAAAAGACCGCTTGTTCCATGCTATTGATACCGTACCCTGTGTAGGTAAAAAAGCGGAATGGGCACTGCGCTGGATAAACAACGGAACTTTTGCAGAACGTTTAGTGGCATTCGCCGCGGTAGAAGGCATCTTCTTCAGTGGTAGTTTCTGCTCTATATTCTGGTTAAAAAAACGTGGCTTAATGCCAGGCTTAACCTTTAGTAATGAGCTGATATCCCGTGACGAGGGTTCGCACTGCGAGTTTGCATGCTTGCTGTACAAAATGCTGGATAATAAATTATCTACAGAAGCTGCAACCAAAATTATTACAGACGCAGTGGAGATAGAAAAAGAATTTGTAAGCGATGCCCTGCCGGTGAGCCTGATTGGTATGAATGCCAAAATGATGAGCCAGTATATCGAGTTTGTGGCCGACAGATGGTTAGACGAACTGGGGTATCCTAAAGTATATGGCGCATCAAATCCGTTTGATTTTATGGAGATGATAAGCCTGCAGGGTAAAACCAATTTCTTTGAAAAAAGAGTGGGCGATTACCAAAAAAGCGGTGTAATGAACAGTGCCGAAAGTAAAGCGTTTTCGCTGGACGAGGATTTTTAAGGAGCCTCACCCAACCCTCTCCAAAGGAGAGGGCTTTAAGAAACAAGAATAAACTAATTAACTAATATAAAATACCCCCTGTCGGGTTGGCAGGGAATAAGGAGGTGGCAAAATGTTCGTAGTAAAAAGAGACGGAAGAAAAGAGTCGGTAAAATTCGACAAGATCACAGCACGTATAGAGAAACTGTGCTATGGGTTTAACCTGGTTGACCCAATTGATGTGGCAAAAAAAGTAATTGAAGGTTTGTTTGATGGTGTTACCACCTCCGAACTGGATAACCTTGCAGCTGAGACAGCAGCATCGTTAACTACCAAACATCCCGATTATGCTTTGCTTGCCTCACGTATTGCGGTGTCCAACCTCCACAAGAACACCACTAAGTCGTTCTCTGAAACCATGAAACGTATGTATGAGTACGTTGACAAAAAAACCGGTAAAAACGCCGCTTTACTGGCCGATGATGTTTATGAGATAATTATGGCTAATGCCGATATCTTAGACAGCAGCATTATATATGACCGCGATTTTGGTTTTGACTACTTCGGTTTTAAAACCCTTGAAAAATCGTACCTGTTAAAAATTGACGGTAAAATTGCCGAGCGCCCGCAGCACCTGTTCATGCGTGTATCGGTAGGTATCCATAAAGAAGATATCGATAGCGCTATCAAAACATACAACCTGATGAGCGAGCGTTGGTTTACACATGCCACACCAACCTTGTTTAACGCGGGTACACCAAAACCACAAATGTCGTCATGCTTTTTGTTAACCATGAAAGATGACAGCATCGAGGGGATCTATGATACATTAAAACAAACTGCCAAGATCTCTCAAAGCGCTGGTGGTATTGGTTTAAGCATCCACAATGTAAGGGCTACAGGTTCATACATCAGCGGTACAAACGGTACAAGCAACGGTATCATCCCAATGCTAAAAGTATTTAACGATACCGCACGCTATGTAGACCAGGGTGGTGGCAAGCGTAAAGGCGCTTTTGCTATCTACCTGGAACCATGGCATGCAGATATATTCGAATTTTTAGACCTGCGTAAAAACCACGGTAAAGAAGAAATGCGCGCTCGCGACTTGTTCTATGCCCTTTGGGTATCTGACTTGTTTATGCGCAGGGTTGAAGCTAACGAAGAGTGGACATTGTTTTGCCCGCACGAGGCACCAGGCCTGGCAGAATGCCACGGTAAGGAGTTTGAAGAATTATACGAGCGTTACGAGAAAGAAGGCCGTGGCCGTAAAACCATCAAGGCGCAAGAACTTTGGTTTGCCGTATTAGATGCCCAGGTAGAGACCGGTACACCATACCTGTTGTATAAAGATGCTGCCAACGCGAAATCTAACCAGCAAAACCTGGGTACTATAAAAAGCTCGAACCTTTGTACCGAGATAATGGAGTACACTTCTGATAAAGAAGTAGCGGTTTGTAACCTGGCTTCACTGGCTTTACCACGTTACGTAATTAACGGCGAGTTTGACCACGCTAAACTATACGAAGTAACTTACCAGGCTACATTAAACCTGAACAAGATCATCGATAATAACTATTACCCGGTTGAAGAAGCGCGTTACTCTAACCTGCGCCACCGCCCAATTGGTTTAGGTGTACAAGGTTTGGCCGATGCTTTCATACTACTGCGTTTACCGTTTGAAAGTGATGAAGCAAAACAACTGAACAAAGACATTTTTGAAACCATTTACTTTGCTGCCATGACGGCTTCTAAAGATCTGGCTATTAAAGATGGCGCCTACGAAACCTTTAAAGGTTCGCCTTTATCAAAAGGTAAGTTCCAGTTTGACCTTTGGGATGTAAAACCGGAAAGCGGCCGTTGGGATTGGGAAAACCTGCGTTTAGATGTAATGAACCATGGTGTGCGTAACTCACTGTTAGTAGCGCCAATGCCAACCGCGTCTACTTCACAAATATTGGGTAACAACGAGTGCTTTGAGCCATATACCTCAAACATCTATACCCGCCGTGTATTAAGTGGTGAGTTTATTATTGTAAACAAACACTTGCTGCGCGACCTGGTAAACCGTGGTGTATGGAATACAAACATGAAAGACAGGATTATTACCGCAAACGGTTCTATCCAGGACATTGCCGAGATACCACAGGATATCAAAGACATTTACAAAACTGTTTGGGAAATTAAGATGCGTAACATTATAGATATGGCTGCCGATAGGGGCGCTTATATCTGCCAGTCGCAATCATTAAACTTGTTCATCAACTCACCAAATGCGTCTAAATTGACTTCGATGCACTTCTACGCATGGAAGAAGGGCTTAAAAACAGGTATGTATTACCTGCGTACACAAGCGGCATCGCAAGCGGTTAAATTTACAGTTGAGAACCAGGGCGGCGGCAAAAACATGGAAGCCGTTATACCCGAAGTTGTTGGAGATAACAGCCAGGAAGAAATGCCGGCCGGCCCATCTTGCTCAATGGAAGAGGGTTGCGTTACCTGCTCTGCATAATTAGCCTAATTTAGTCGATAGACCATAGTTCATAGACCATAGCCCATTTATATTGGCTATGGTCTTTTTACGTTTAAGTGATGTCGTTTAAAAGAATTTAAATTACTATTGTGCAGCTTCTATGGATTATCGACCATAGACTATGGACTAAAGATGATCATATCCGCGAAACACGAAGTACTCCATTGCGAACGCTGCAGCACCCCATTTGAATGTAAAGCAAATTCATTCACCAAATGCCAGTGCAGTACCGTGCAGTTGAGCATAAACGAGGTGCAGTATGTAAGCGAACTATATGATGGCTGCCTGTGCGCTAATTGCCTGCTGGAGCTGCAGAAGGAGTATCAGGAAGGGTTGTAGAGCGATTTTATAGAGGTGTTCGTCATTGACCTGTTGGATAGTTAGGATGATAACACCGGCTACGAGTCAAAGTAATGCTATTCAGTATGGAAGACGGGTTCTGTAGATTTAATGATCACAAGATTTTTATTTAAATCGGGGAACATACTTTTTAATCGTTCAGGAGCGATATTCCCGGCAGAAATATAACTCCATGTTTTACCATCATCCTGGCTAACTGCAAGCATACTTGTTGAGAATGATAAATATCCATTCTTATAAATCATTTCCATGTATTGCGGTACAACGCTATGCAACTCTTTTCCGGAACGATACACCTTGCCAGGTTCACCTGTCGTAACAAGTTTAAATCCCTGTCCGTTTTTCTTCATATCGTCCATTCCTTTTATGATAAGGCTGATCATTGATTGTTTCCCACCTGCCATTGCTACGGCTTTAGGATAAGTGTAATCTACAAGCGTTTTGTAATCACCGTTCAAGGTTGCTTTCGCCAAAATATCTGCACCATTTTTTATTTGAGCACTATATTGTGCGTATGCAGAAAAACTCGCGGATATGAAGAGCAGGGTGAAAAATAGATTTTTCATTGTATTAGGTTTATTTTTAGACAACCGCCGAAAGAAGGACATCTCTCATTAAATGAAACACGATCATTAGCAGTGTTAAAATTACAAATGATTTTACACGGGGAAGGTTATGAGACTTTAAGCCTCTAAATATCAACAGACAATAAATAATATAAATTATAACTAAGGGTGATATTGCATATAACTGGGCTATTACGGGGTGATATCTTTCATCAGAACTTTCACCTTCGCCAAACCAAAACCACCAAATAAAAATGTTCAGGATAGTTAAAAGGATATAAACACCAGATGTTAAAAACAATCCAATTAGTATATAGAGATAGTGTGTTTTCGCCAGAATTATTTGTTTTAGTGTGACAGTGGGTAAGCTGGTTTGCATATAGTTATAATATACACGAATATAGTTTTTAATTTAACTCGCCGTTGTTGGTGTTGTCACCAACAACATTTAGGCAGGTACCAAATATCGTATATTGTATAACGGCTTGTTGGTGACAACACCAACAAGGGCGGCAGGAATATCAAGAGGGATTGTAGGAATCTATTTCAAAAACGGGACTACTGTACTCCATGTTGGGTCCTGTTTAATTTCATAGGCAAATTGGCGGGTCACGGTTTTCTTATTTACCTCGGCTTGCAAAAAACGGTTTACTTTTTCAGGATCATCCAGATAAATAAAGATATCCAGGAAGCTGTCGTTGTATAAATGGCCTATGTAATGTACTGTAGCTATTTTTTTAATAACATTTATCAACGAGTCCTCATACCTGTTGGCAATGTCAGATTCAGCTTTAATTGGTAGCCCGTTTTTACTTACGTTTTTTAATTCGAGGGCCATGTTTATCTTTAAACACCATAAATATTTAGGCTTATGACTGTAATTTTTGTAAGCAATATTAAAAGAACCTATCGCTGGTCTGCCATCACTTAAGCGGGTCTCAATAATCGAGAATTTTTCTGCTGGAATATCTGCTTTTTTTTGAGCCTGGCCTTTACAACTTAAAGTTGTTAATAATAATAACGTAAAAAATATGTTAATTTTTGTTTTCATTAACGATGATATTGCTATCAAATGTAGTATTAATTTTTCTCGCCATTGTTGGTATTGTCACTATAAGTGTTCGGAAGATTAGAGTTTTGGCTAAAGCCGATTTTCTACCCTCTCTATCCGTCCCATAAATGGGACGGCAATGAAATAGAAATTATAAGAATCACTTGTGTATATCATTGCCGTTGGCTTCAGCCAACGGATTACAAACAAAAGCCCATAAGGCTTTAGCCAAAATCAGGAGGCTGAGCGTTATTTTGTTTCTTCCGGAACACCAACAAGGGCGGCAAAAAACCCTGTTCCATCCGGAACAGAGTGGAACAAGCGATAAATAATTAATTACTTATAAATCAAATGTTTATGAATTAATAGTCCAATGCCCCCTTTCCCTTACCGGCACCATAAAAAGGCCGGAATAGGGGCGAAAAAGGACGAAAAAAGTCGTTTTTTATTTGGTGATTTCTATTTAATACTGACAAGATCTCGTCAGTATATATTATCAATGTGTTCCACTTGTTCCGTTTGTTCCATTTCAGTGGAACGGAACAAACGGAACTTGCTGCTTATTCATACAGCTCTTCTACACCAGCGGTTGACCTAATTGTCATATAATGGTGGTACTTATGGCGGTGGCGAATGATCTTGGCTGTTATCATATTACAGGTAGCGCTAATGTGTGTATAAGCCTAACCAATAGCGCCAAGTGTTTGAGGTGGGGGATATTTAGTTAGCCCTTTATTGAGAATCTTGGTACTTTTTCGCTCGGGTAAATAAATTTTCATAAATTAGGGGCAACTTAAACTATTCCTTATCTAACAATGTACCCTAATTCTTCTAAGAACCCCGTTCGTTGGGTTTACTCAATCCTTTTTATTTTATTGGTAATTATTTGGTCGCCTTCAAAGGCACAACGACGTAACACACCAGGCATCAACGGTGATGGTGACGTACTTAGCGGCAGCAGCCATAATAGCGGTGGTTATGTAACGCAGGATGGCTGGTCGGTATCCCTAAATGGCGGCTATGAATCTCCCCTTGGCGACTTAAAAGAGATTTACAAAGGTGCACCTACATTTGGTGTAACCGTTCGTAAAAGAATGGGCAGCCTGGTGTATTCGGGCACAATAGATTATCGCCAATACAAACCAAAAGAAAGCACTTTTACATACAGCGAAGACGATACATACTCCTATACCGCTACTTATGGCAATTACTCGGGTATTGGCTTATACGCCGGTATCGCGTACGAGGTGCCGTTGGGCGGTTTTGCCAGCCTCTATGGAGGCGTAAACGGTGGATATATGATCACCAAATATGAAATGAGTATGCAGGATGGCGAAAACGTAATTTTATCTCAATCGGCAAGTACCAGTGCTATCTATATCGGGCCTAAAGCAGGCTTCAACCTTCCGGTAAGTAATAATATAAGTATAGGCTTAGAAGCAAGGTACAGCCTGGGCATTGTTGGCGCAAATTATAACTCCCGGGAGGGTGGCTCGACTACACCCGGTTTTAACTCTTATGCCGGCAATATTTTTTTAACGTATAGCTTTTAACAGTCCCTGTAGATTACTTGCTTTTGTCTTTCCGACTAATTACTTACCTTCACCCACTCGAAAACTCATACTTAAATTATGAAATTATTAGAAGGAAAAACAGCACTGATAACAGGTGCATCAAAAGGTATAGGCCGTAAAATAGCAGAGAAATTTGCAGAGCATGGCGCTAAGGTTGCCTTTACATATTTATCATCGGTTGAAAGAGGCCAGGCGCTTGAGCAGGAGCTGCAAAGCTTTGGCACGCAGGTAAAAGGTTACCGCAGCGATGCCTCAAAATTTGACGAAGCCGAAAAACTGATCAACGATATTGTTGCCGATTTTGGCACTTTAGATATTGTAGTGAACAATGCGGGTATAACCAAAGATGGCCTGCTAATGCGCATGACCGAAGAACAATGGGATGATGTACTGAACGTGAACCTTAAATCGATATTCAACGTTACCAAGGCCGCTTCTAAAATTATGATGAAGAACCGTAAGGGTGTTTTTATCAACATGAGCTCGGTAGTGGGGGTACAGGGTAATGCAGGCCAGGCCAATTATGCGGCTTCAAAATCGGGTATTATAGGGTTCTCTAAATCCATAGCTAAAGAATTAGGTTCGCGTAACATCCGTACCAACGTGGTAGCACCGGGTTTTATCCGCACGGAAATGACCGAGGTATTAGACCCTAAAGTGGTTGAAGGCTGGTCGGCAGCTATCCCATTGAAACGCGCCGGCGAACCCGAAGATGTGGCCAATGCCTGCGTGTTTCTGGCATCAGATATGGCAGCATACATCACCGGGCAGGTTATTCCTGTTGATGGTGGGATGTTGTAGGTTGCAAAGTCAAAAGGAAAAATTCAAAAGTCAAAACCGGAGCCGTCATCCTGAACTTGTTTCAGGATCTCTCGGGACAAGTGATATGACCTATAAAACAAAAAAGGCAAGCTTAGCTTGCCTTTTTGTTTTATATTGTTGTAGCGTCCTAAAATAAGTTGACACAAAAAGTGTTAACAGATGAAAGAACAAGAAGTTAAGGTTTACCAAAGGAAGACCCAAAAAGATTACAGTTTAGCGTTCAAACTGGAGATTGTGGAC
>NZ_JANHOH010000009.1 GCF_024498135.1 Mucilaginibacter aquariorum | reverse complement strand
TTTAGCTGAGCGCATAAATGGTATCCTGAAAGAGGAGTTTCTGATCGTAAAGCCTGGTAATATCCAACAAGCCAGGAAAATGATCGGACAAGCTGTGAAATTGTATAATCAACGCAGGCCTCACTTAGCTTTAAACTATCTAACACCAAACACTATTCACCAACAAAAAATCCTTGCCAGTATTACCTGACAAGGACTATATTTATTCTTTAATTATTGTCAACTTATTTCAGGACAACTCATTGTGTATTTTTACTTGTCATCCTGAGCGGTAGCGAAGGATCTAATGTACACCATGCAAATAGGCGATAGATGCTTCGCTATCGCTCAGCATGACAAATTTAATGTGTTATCCCTGGTGCGGCGGTGGCCCTGCAGGATCCATCCAAACATATTCCCAAAGGTGGCCATCAAGGTCTTCAAAGCTGGCGTGATACATCCATCCGTAGTCCTTTTTGGGTTTATCTGCAGCGCCGGCAGCAACAGCTTTGTTCACTATATCATCTACCGCTTCTTTACTGTCTGCAGATAGGGCTATGGTGCATTCCTGCGCTTTGCTGGTATCCACAATATCCTTTTTAGTGAAACCCTGGAAGAAAGGTTCTACCAGTAGCATCGCAAATATATTATCACTGATAATCATGCAGGTGGCATTTTCATCGGTAAATTGCGGGTTAAAGGTATAACCAAGTTTGGTGAAAAATGCTACCGACTTATCCAGGTCCTTAACATGTAGGTTTACAAAAATTTGAGTTGCCATAATTGTTGAGTTTATTTGTTTATCCAAAAGTACGGTCGTAAACTGATACTACATATGTGTAAAAACGACAAGTTACGGGGGCGTTTGCGACAAGGGTTTAATTTTATGGCTTTATCAGAATTAATATATCCGAATTGTGAACCTTAGTGCCATTAGTAGTCCTCCTTATTAGCTAAAAAATCAAGCCAAACGCCTTCCAGTTCATCAACCAAATGTGGCCTTATAGATATACCGGATGCTTGCGGCGCCCAGGTTTGTTCGGCAAGGTTGCCGGTTTTTAAAATATCAAAAGTGAGTATGCGCTCTTTATCAGGGTTCAGCAATACATCAATACTGATGTTAATGCGGTGATAGATGCGCCCTTTGCGTGATGCCAGGTAAGGCGCTGATTCGATCGTTCCCGATGCGAAAATCCCTTTCGGATCTACCCCAAGTCGTACGATATAAGCCCTATCGCCGGGGCGGATAGTTTTGTGGCTGGCAACACTCCAGTTATCAACTAATTTGCCGGTTGTTTTAAGCTTTTTAATATCGGCATCAATATTCTCCCATTTAAACTTAATAGGGTTCCATCCAAAAAGATAGGCGTTCATATCAAATTTACCCGTTCCCGTTTAACTCATCCAGCTTATTACGTTCGGTTTGCAGTTCGCGGGCAAGTTTCTTTTCCTTTTCGTTTGCTTTAGTTTTGTAGGCTTTGTATTCTTCTTCCAGTTCGTTGTAAAGCTTAATACGGTAATGGGCCTCGCGGCTGTGGCTGCCAGAGCGGGCAATAACTATTGCAGCAATAACACCAAAACCTATCACTAAGCCCCACATTATTAAATTGTAGGTAGATTTTGAAAGCGGCATCCCTAACAGGCTTACCTCGTCAACTTTTGCTTTTGACTCGGCAAGCGCCTGGTCTTTTGTGGCCGATGATGCCTTTAACGTGTCAATAGTTTTAGTTTGTACTACAAGCGTAGCCCGGGCATCTGCCAGTTGCTTGCGTGTTAGCTTAAGTGTATCGTTGTAGTTTTTAAATAGTGCCGCTACCAATGGCTGTTGATAATTATAAACCTTGGTTAACAGGTATTGATATTGGCCACGTAAGCTTTTATCAACCGGGCGTTGTTGTACAGGTGTAGTTGCAGCATTGGTTGGTGTTTGTACTGCGGGCGTAACAGGTTGTTTATATGAAGTTGGTTTTGCAACAGACGGATTTGGTTTTACAACGGCAGTTTTTACCGCGGTAGTTTTTTTTGTTGAATCTTGAGCATAACTAAAGTCTGCATTAACTAAAATAAGCAATACTAAAGTAAGTGTTCGTAATTTAAAAAGCTTCATCATATAAATGTTAAGTTCGGGGAAAGGTTGATGTTTATTAACTAACCATTATTCCACTTAAACGTAGTAATTTAATTTAAAGTTTGTAAATATTGTTTAGATTAATACAAACATCAATATCATCTTTACAATAACCGCTTTTAAAGCCTTGAAAATTTGTTAATTATATATAATATCAACGTGTAATTATCAAAAGCATATATTAGCCTTTTTAATTTATACTATGCGCATAGGTATTATAGGTTTGGGTGATATGGGCAAATTGTACGCCAAAGCTTTTTCAAAAGCGGGTTATACTGTTTGCGGTTGCGATATGCCCGATAACCGGGCACGATTGGAAGATGAACTTGACCCGTTAGGCATTACCCTTATGGATGATGGTAAAGATGTATCGCGGGTAAGCGACCTTATCATTTATTCGGTTGAGGCAGATAAGCTGGAACAAGTGGTAGCCCAGTATGGCCCTGCAACTAAGTATGGTGCTATTGTGGCCGGACAAACGTCAGTTAAACACCCCGAGATTGCCATTTTTGAAAAATATTTGCCTGCCGATGCGCAGATCATTACCTTCCATGCTATGCATGGGCCGGGCTTTGAGCCTAAAGGGCAAAAACTGATCCTGATAAACCATCGCAGCGAGCCGGATGCTTATAAGCGCATGTTTGATTTATTTACGGCTCTGGAAACTGATATTGTAGAGATTCCCGACTACCATGAGCACGATAAGATAGTTGCCGATACACAAGCCGTTACCCATGTAGGTTTCGAAAGCATGGGCACAGCATGGAAATCGGCCGGCTTTTTCCCATGGGAAAATGCTTCTTATATAGGAGGTATTGATAATGTGAAGATCCTGACCACCCTGCGCATATTTAGCTACAAGGCGCACGTATACGCGGGCTTGGCCATCCTGAACCCTTACGCCCGCCAGCAGGTTAAGCGTTATTCCGAATCAGAATCGGAATTGTTTAAGCTGATGATCAAGGAAGAGGAGCAGGAGTTTAAGAACCGCCTTTACCGTGCACGCGATTTTGTTTTTCACGAAAGCCGCAAGCCCATTATGTTTAACGATGCCGTTATGCGCGAGTTTTCGCTGGCGCGGGATGCAGGGCACCAAAAGCCAAATTCGCACTTAAGTATATTAAGTATGGTTGATGCCTGGTACCATCTGGGCGTAAACCCTTATGACAACCTTATTTGCCAAACCCCACCATTCCGCCTGCGCTTAGGCATTGCCGAGTATCTGTTTAAGAACGAGGAATTGCTGGAGGAATCCATCGAAACGGCACTGTACGATAAAACTATCCGTGGCGATGATCTGGAGTTTCACTCCGCGGTAAGGGAATGGAGTGCCATTATTGGTTACGGCGATATGGAAGGCTACAAGAAGCATTTTAACGAGGTACAGGCATTTTTTCAAGGCCGGCTGGAAGAAGGTAACAAACAAAGCGCCGAGTTGATAAGAAGGCTGATGACGGGGTAGGGGTGCTGAGGGTAAAGGCATTTAGTCGCCGTTTTCCTCAATTTTCCCCCATTCGATACGTAAAGTGTTTATTTTTTGAGTAGCACTATTAATTTCGTTTCGATATTTAACACGGTCGTTATCAATAAATTCTTTATAAATTAAAGTATATAGCTTACACTCCTCCAATATAATTTTCGATTTTATTGTGGCTATTTGCTTTTGCTTTTTTGGTAGGCTGAGCTTATCTATACGTATCCCAACCTTTCTGAGAGAATCTATTTCGGGCAGGGCCTTGTTCTTAAACATGGCTAAACGCTGATCGTGCGTAAGCTCATAATTTCTATAAAAATCATTGGCCAGCGTAATTGATAGTTTTTGGGTTCGGTCTGATAGCTGTTGCAGTTCCTTCAATTCATAAATGGGTGCAAGCCAGATACAGGTTGAAGTATATACAACCGTAATGAGCAAAGCAGCTGCGGCAACTAAATTTTGTTTTTGATACTTTATTCCCCAATAAGCGATCCATCCAAAAGCATAGCCGGATATTAACCCGCTAAAATGTGCGGCATGGTCAATTTGGCGGCCAATAGGTATAATATTATAGGCAACAAAAATGGTAGTGCTTATTAATAATGCACGGCGTGCGTTAGTTTCATAAAAGGTAGTGCTAAGTAAGGCTAGTAACACACCAAACAATCCAAATATAGCGCCCGATGCCCCGGCACTTATGCCCTGATCATGCCATATTACGGAGGTAATACTGGCAAACACCCCAGTCATGAGATAAATAAACAAATAGTTCCATCTGCCTATTTTGCACTCTATGAGCGAACCAATATAAATAAGGGCTATCATATTACCGGCAATATGCATTATAGAAAAATGCAGAAACGTATTAGTTACCAGGCGCCATACCTGCCCGCTAAGTACCTGCGTGCGGCTGCCAAATCCGAGTGATAAATAGATATCTTCCCAGTTGTGTACTGCGTTTTGTTGAAGATTAGCATGTTGGGCGGTTTGCATTGATAAAGCCACAGCCATGGCGGCCATAATTATCATAGATATTAAATAAACCGCAATATTTGATAAAACCAATACAGGTGTTATAGTGTAGCCTTTATTAGGAACGAAGGCTGATAAAAAGCTACGAAGTTTTTCTTTATAGCCTAAAGGCGGGTTGTCAAAGCTAATAAATTGCCGGTCGGGGATATTATCCATCAGCTCCCGGGTTGTTTCCTGCAGGTTTTGCTTTAAGTGGTATTCTACATAAGTAATTTCGCCATATAGCAGTTCAAGGTTTTTTTCGTTTTTCTCATAATCTGTAAAAAGCCCCTGGTAGCCAACACATTCGCTTTTAATAATAGCCTGGTTATTAACTATGTGTACCGAAAGCTCTTCGGCGTATGAAGCCCATGATATATTTGTATAAGCAATAATACCATCGGTGTTAAAATACCCAATACGCCAGCCAAGATTGTTAAATGCGTGATAAACGAGTGTAAGATAATGATCAGCACTATACTCGTTAAGGGGAATGATCGCAATTTTACGTGGAGATATGCCCCAAGCCATAATTAAGATTTAGGTGTAATTGGTAAATATACATCATCGGTTTTAATACACAAGCAATAGCTTAATAATCATTATTCTAAATCACAAAACGGGTTACCGAATATTTATTTAAAAATAACTTACTAACTATTTGAAAATTAATGTAAAGTTTCTATCTTTGCCCTCCCTTAAGGGGGAAATAATATGCCTTGAACGAAGCCCTACTGCTTCGATGGGCACAAATAAAATAAAGAAAATGTCAGGAATTATTGGTAAAAAAGTAGGAATGACCAGCATTTTCGATGAAGCGGGGAAAAACATTCCTTGTACTGTAATCGAAGCTGGCCCTTGCGTAGTAACCCAGATCAGGTCTGTAGAAACAGATGGATATGCAGCTGTACAGTTAGCATATGGCGAGAAGAAGGAAAAAAACACCTCCGGTCCGTTAAAAGGCCATTTCCAAAAAGCCGGTACTACTCCAAAACGTAAACTTGTTGAATTTAAAACATTCGAAGACGAAAAAGCTCTTGGTGACACTGTTACTGTTGAGATTTTTGCCGCAGGTGATTACGTTGATGTAGTAGGTACTTCAAAAGGTAAAGGATTTCAGGGTGTTGTAAAGCGTCACGGTTTTGGTGGTGTGGGTATGCAAACTCACGGTCAGCACAATCGTTTACGTGCTCCAGGTTCATTGGGTGCATCATCATGGCCTTCACGTGTATTTAAAGGTATGCGTATGGCGGGTCAAATGGGTAATGTTCGCGTTAAAGTACAAAACTTAGAAGTAGTTAAAGTATTTGCTGAGCAAAACCTAATTGTGGTTAAAGGTTCTATCCCCGGAGCTAAGGGTTCATTCGTAATAGTGGATAAATAAGATGGAAATCAACGTATTAAATCTATCAGGTAAAGAAACAGGTGCCAAGGTGCAACTGCCTGAGTCCGTATTCGGAGTAGAGCCTAACGATCATGCTATTTACTTAGATGTAAAGCAGTTCTTAGCTAACCAACGCCAGGGTACGCACAAATCAAAACAACGTAATGAAATTGCAGGTTCAACCCGCAAATTACATAAACAAAAAGGTACAGGTGGCGCCCGTGCAGGTAGCATCAAATCTCCATTATTTAATGGTGGTGGACGTGTGTTTGGCCCGCAGCCGCGCGATTACAGCTTTAAATTAAACAAAAAGCTTAAATCATTAGCCCGTGCTTCAGCTTTATCATACAAAGCAAAAGATAACAATATATTGGTTCTGGAAGATTTCAACTTTGATGCTATCAAAACCAAAACATACATTAAAATGGAAGCTGACCTTAATGTTACTAACGATAAAACGTTATTAGTATTAGCAGGTGTAGAAAACAACAACGTGTATTTATCAAGCAGGAACCTGAAAAAAACTAAGGTTATTTCGGTTGAGCAGCTTAACACTTATGATGTGTTAAACGCTGGTAAACTAATCTTAACTACAGGTGCTGTTAAAACTTTGGAGGAAGCATTAGCTAAGTAATTATGGAAATTTTAAAGAAACCCTTACTTACTGAAAAAGTAGCTCAACTAACTGAGAAACTTAATCGCTATGCGTTTAAAGTTGATCACAGAGCCAACAAAATTCAGATCAAAGGCGCTATTGAGGCTATGTATGGTGTTAACGTTACAGCAGTTAACACAATGAAATACGTAGGAAAACTTAAGACCCGCAATACAAAAGCAGGTGCAGTATCTGGCCGTGCCGCTACGTATAAGAAAGCCATCATCACGCTGAAGGATGGTGAAACAATAGATTTTTACAGCAATATATAATATAAGACATGGCAGTAAAGAGATTTAAACCGGTTACACCGGGTACCCGCTTCAGAATTGATGTATCTAATTCGGATATTACAACAAACGTTCCTGAAAAGTCGTTGGTTGTATCTGCGAACACAAGATCGGGCGGTCGTAACCACAGCGGTAAAATGACTATGCGCTACCTGGGTGGTGGCCATAAACAAGCATACAGGTTGATTGATTTCAAACGTAATAAATTTAACATCCCGGCAAAAGTTGCAACTATTGAGTATGATCCAAACAGATCTGCGCGTATAGCCCTGTTACATTTTGTTGATGGTGAAAAACGATACATGATAGCTCCGGAAGGCTTAACAGTTGGAACGGTAGTTGTATCTGGCGAAGGTGCTGCACCAGAGGTTGGTAATACCATGCCTTTGAAAAACATCCCGTTAGGTTCTATCATTCACAATATTGAGTTAAACCCAGGCCAGGGTGGTATTATTGCCCGCAGCGCCGGTACTTATGCTCAGTTATCAGCGCGTGATGGTAAATATGCCATCATCAAATTGCCTTCAGGCGAAACACGTATGATACTGTCAACTTGCTTGGCAACTATTGGTACCGTTTCAAATGGCGAAAAAGCAAACGCGGTGTTAGGTAAAGCCGGCCGCAAGCGCTGGTTAGGTCGCCGTCCGAGAGTGCGTGGTGTAGCCATGAACCCGGTAGATCACCCTATGGGTGGTGGTGAGGGTAGAGCCTCAGGTGGTCATCCACGCTCACGTAAAGGTTTATTAGCTAAAGGCTACAAAACCCGTGACAAGAAAAAAGGATCAGATCGTTACATCATTGAAAGAAGGAAGAAATAATAATGGCACGTTCAATTAAAAAAGGACCTTACATAGATCATAACCTGGAAAGAAAAGTTCTTACCTTGAATGATGCAAGTAAAAAATCAGTTGTAAAAACATGGTCACGTCGTTCCATGATCTCTCCTGATTTCGTTGGTCATACATTCGCAGTACACAACGGTAACAAATTTATACCTGTGTATGTAACAGAAAACATGGTTGGTCACAAGTTGGGAGAATTTGCACCAACCCGCACATTCCGCGGTCACGCAGAAAAGAAAAAATAAGGCATGGAAGCAACAACTAAAATTAAAAAGTCTGTATTGATCAGGCAACAAAAAGAAGCTGCGAAAGCCGTAATAGGTGGCGCTTCTGTTGCTAAACTACAGAACTGTCCAACTTCACCACGCAAAATGCGTTTGGTGGTTGATCTGATCCGTGGTGAAAACGTTGAGAAAGCGTTATACATCTTAAAGTTTACAAACAAGGAAGCGGCAATACGTGTAGAGAAACTTTTGTTATCAGCAATTAAAAACTGGGAAGCAAAAAATGAAGGTAAACGCGTTGAAGACAGTGCTTTATTTGTAAAAGAAGTATCAGTAGGTGGTGGCCGTCAGTTAAAAAGATTACGCCCTGCACCGCAAGGTAGAGGGTTCCGTATCCGCAAACGCTCAAACCATGTAACTCTGATTGTGGATAGTAAAAACGATAACAACTAATTTGAAATGGGACAAAAAGCACATCCAATAGGTAACAGGTTAGGGATAATCCGCGGTTGGGATTCTAATTGGTTCGGTGGAAATAACTACTCCGACAAATTAGTTGAAGACGAAAAGATCCGCAAATACTTATCAGCACGTATAAACAAAGGTGGTGTATCTAAAGTAGTTATAGAACGTACTTTAAAACGCATCACTGTTACTATCCACACTGCCCGTCCGGGTATTGTGATTGGTAAAGGCGGAGCCGAGGTTGATAAGATCAAGGAAGAGTTAAAGAAATTAACAAAAAAAGATGTTCAGATCAATATCTTCGAAATAAAACGCCCTGAGCTTGATGCCCAGTTAGTTGCCGAAGGTATTGCTAAACAACTTGAAGCACGTATCTCTTTCCGTCGTGCCATGAAAACTACAATTGCTTCAACCATGAGAATGGGGGCTGAAGGGATTAAAGTGATGACATCAGGCCGTTTAGGTGGCGCTGAGATGGCACGTACCGAGCAATATAAAGAAGGAAGAATTCCTTTGCACACTTTCCGTGCCGATATTGACTATGCTTTGGCAGAAGCCTTAACTACTTATGGTAAAATAGGTGTTAAAGTATGGATATGTAAAGGTGAGGTTTACGGCAAACGCGATCTATCTCCAAACATTGGTGGTACAAGCAGCGCAAGCGGTAAAGGTGGACGCCCAGAAGGATCTGCAGGTTTCGGTGGCCGTGATAATGCACGTGGCGGCGAAAGAGGCGGTGAGCGCAGAGGCGACCGTAAACCAGGTGGTAACGACCGCAGAGGCGGTGGTGCACCAGGCCAAGGCGGTAACCGTCCAGGTGGACAAGGTAACCGTCCGGGAGGACAAGGTGGTGGTAACCGCCCAGGTGGCCCGGGAAGAAGATAACAAGAATTAGAAAAGACATATCCGTGAGGATATAAAAGCTTAATAAAATGCTACAGCCAAAAAGAACGAAGTTCAGAAAGATGCAAAAAGGCAGGATGAAAGGTTTAGCCAGTCGTGGTACTGAGCTTTCATTCGGATCTTTCGGTATAAAATCACTCGAAGCCGCTTGGATAACAAGCCGCCAGATCGAGGCTGCACGTATTGCTGTAACACGTTTCATGAAACGTGAAGGCCAGGTGTGGATCAGGATATTTCCTGACAAGCCTGTAACCAAGAAACCAGCAGAGGTACGTATGGGTAAAGGTAAAGGTGCACCAGAATACTGGGTTGCAGTTGTACGCCCGGGCAGGATGATATTTGAAGCAGAAGGTGTGCCTTTAGATGTTGCAAAAGAGGCATTACGCCTTGCAGCACAAAAGCTACCGGTGCAAACCAGATTTGTAACACGTAGGGATTACGTAGAAGCATAAATAAGTTAGCGGTTTTAAGTTCTTTTTATCAGTAAGATATTTGAGCTTGGAACTAAAAACTCAAATAACTAATAAGAAAAATGAAGAACTCAGAAATTTTAGAGCTTTCAACCGAAGAATTGTCAGCAAGACTGAGCGAGGAAAAAACCACTCTTACAAAACTGAAATTTGCACATGCAGTTTCGGCTATTGAGAACCCAACCCGCATTACAAAAGTGCGTAAGGATATTGCTCGTTTGACTACTGAATTAACAAAACGCAAGGCGGCGTCAGCTTCTGAACAGAATTAATTTTAAGCGTCGGAAAACAATGGAAAGAAATTTAAGAAAAACACGTACCGGCCTGGTAGTAAGCAATAAGATGGAAAAATCTATTGTGGTTGCTGTAGAGCGGAAGGTGAAGCACCCCATCTATGGTAAGTTTGTTAAGAAAACTACCAAATTTATGGCTCATGACGAAGCAAACACTTGTGGTGTTGGCGATACCGTATTGATTATGGAAACCCGTCCGTTGAGCAAAAACAAAAACTGGAGATTAGTTCAAATTTTAGAGAGGGCTAAATAACATGGTACAACAGGAATCAAGATTAAATGTAGCCGATAACAGCGGTGCTAAAGAAGTTTTAGTAATACGCGTATTAGGTGGTACCGGTAAAAGATATGCTTCTATTGGCGATAAGATAGTAGTTACCGTAAAAAGCGCTTTACCATCAGGTAACGTAAAAAAAGGTACTGTATCTAAAGCAGTAGTGGTTAGAACCAAGAAAGAGATCCGCAGGAAAGATGGTTCATATATCCGCTTTGACGATAACGCAGCCGTTTTGTTAAACAACCAGGATGAGCCAAGGGGCACACGTATCTTTGGCCCTGTTGCCAGAGAATTACGTGAAAAACAATTTATGAAAATTGTATCATTAGCACCGGAGGTATTGTAATATGGAAAAGAAAAACACAAAACCAGCTAAATTAAAGATCCGCAAGGGTGATTTAGTTAAGGTAATAGCCGGTGATTCAAAAGGATCACAAGGTAAAATAGTTGAAATTATCATTGATAAAAACAGGGCTATTGTAGAAGGTGCCAACATGGTATCTAAACACACTAAACCTAATGCAGCCAACCCTAACGGCGGAATTGTAAAGCAGGAAGCTGCTATACACATTTCTAACCTGGCACTGGTTGAACCTTCAACAGGTAAAACAACCCGCGTTGGCCGTAAATTAAACGATGCCGGCAAATTGGTTAGAGTATCAAAAAAATCAGGGGAGGAAATTAAGTAATGACTTACATACCAAGATTAAAAACAAAATATAAGGAAGAGATTCGCACAGCGCTTAAGGACAAGTTTGCCTACAAAAGCGTAATGCAGGTTCCTAAATTGCAGAAAATAGCTATCAACCAGGGTGTTGGCGGTGCTACTACCGATAAAAAACTTATCGAGAACACCATCACCGAGTTAACAACCATCACTGGCCAGCAAGCGGTTTCTTCAAAATCTAAAAAGGATATCTCTAACTTTAAATTGCGTAAAGGTATGCCAATTGGTGTACGTGTAACATTACGCGATAATACAATGTATGAGTTTTTAGACCGTTTAATTGCTGTTGCCCTGCCACGTATACGTGACTTCAAAGGTATCAACGATAAAGGTTTTGACGGACGCGGAAACTATACTTTAGGTATATCAGAGCAGATAATATTCCCCGAGATTAATATTGACAAGATCAATAAAATTCAAGGTATGGATATTACCTTTGTAACCTCGGCAACAAACGATGTTGAAGCATTGGAGTTACTGAAACAATTTGGTTTACCATTTAAAAATCAAACACCAACTAACAATGGCTAAAGAAGGCGTAAAGGCTCGTGAAGTAAAACGTGCCAAATTAGTAGCAAAATTTGCTGAAAAAAGAGCAGCGTTAAAAGCAGCTGGCGATTACATAGGTTTAGATAAATTACCTAAAGCTTCATCACCGGTAAAATTGCATAACCGTTGTAAATTAACAGGCCGTCCGCGTGGTTACATGCGTCAGTTTGGTATATCACGTGTTACATTCCGTGATATGGCATTAGCTGGTAAAATACCGGGTGTTAAAAAAGCAAGCTGGTAATTAAAATATAATTCGTAAGAAATTAAGAATTCAAAACATACCTTAAATATGTTTTGAATTTTTTGTATTTTCGCGGCTCGAATTTTAAAAAGAATTAACCGATAGAAGGTCGCCCGGGATGTTACCGGAAGGAAACCACTATCATAAACAACAATAATGAATACAGATCCAATCGCAGATTATCTTACAAGAGTAAGGAATGCTATTAAAGCCAACCATAGGGTTGTTGAAATTCCTGCATCAAATCTGAAAAAGGAAATCACTAAAGTGCTTTTCGAAAAAGGTTACATTGCTAATTACAAGTTTGAGGACAATGGTCCACAAGGCACTATCAAAGTTGCTTTGAAATACCATCCAATAACTAAGATCCCTGCTATCCGCAGCATTTCACGTATTAGTAAACCAGGTTTGAGGAAATACGCAGGTATGGACACCATGCCACGTGTGTTAAATGGTTTAGGTATCGCTATCTTATCGACTTCTAAAGGTGTAATGACCGATAAAGAAGCTCGTACACAAAATGTGGGTGGCGAAGTTTTATGCTACGTTTATTAATAGGAGGAAATTAAGCAATGTCAAGAATAGGAAAAGCACCTATTGCGTTAACCGCTGGAGTTACCGTTACTGTATCAGCAGATAATGTTGTTACTGTTAAAGGCCCAAAAGGTGAATTGCAACAGGCAGTTGATAGAGATATCATCATTGAGCAAGAAGAGGGTAACTTATTAGTTAAGCGCCCGTCTGACCAGAAACGTCACAAAGCATTACACGGTTTATACCGTTCGCTTATCAATAACATGGTAGTTGGTGTAACCACAGGTTACAAAATTGAGCAGGAATTAGTAGGTGTGGGTTACCGCGCAACTAACCAGGGCAATACATTAGATTTAGTGTTGGGTTTTTCTCACCACTACGTATTTCAATTACCACAAGAAATTAAAGTTACAACCACTGCTGAGAAGGGTAAAAACCCAACCATCATCCTGGAATCAAACGATAAACAATTGATTGGACAGGTAGCGGCGAAAATACGCTCGTTACGTGCACCAGAGCCTTACAAAGGTAAAGGTATCAAGTTTGTTGGCGAAGTATTGAGAAGAAAAGCAGGTAAATCAGCATCTAAAAAATAATCGTCATGAAACTATCAAGAAGAGACAGGATTAAAAAAGGTATCAGAAAACGCCTTTCAGGTTCATCAGCACGCCCACGTCTATCTGTATTCAGAAGCAACAAAGGCATCTATGCACAAATCATTGACGATGTAACAGGAAAAACTATTGTATCTGCTTCATCATTATCAAAAGATTTTGTAGCAAGCGGTACAACAAAGTCAGACCAATCAGTAGCTGTAGGTAAATTAGTAGCTGAGAAAGCTATTGCCGCAGGTATTAAAGATGTGGTTTTTGACAGGAATGGTTACCTGTATCACGGCCGTATCAAATCATTGGCTGAAGGTGCACGTGAAGGTGGTTTAAACTTTTAATCGAAACAGGAAATGTCAACAATCAACATAAAAAGAGTAAAAACCAGCGAGATCGAATTAAAAGATCGCCTGGTAAGCATACAACGTGTAGCCAAAGTAACCAAAGGTGGCCGTACATTCAGCTTTTCTGCCATTGTGGTAGTAGGTGATGAGAACGGTGTTGTAGGTTACGGTTTAGGTAAAGCAAAAGAGGTTACCGAGGCTATTGCAAAAGGTATTGATGATGCTAAAAAGAACTTGGTAAAAGTTCCTATCATTAACAGTACTATCCCTCATGAGCAAATTGGTAAATTTAGCGGTGGTTTTGTTTTCATAAAACCAGCAGCTAACGGTACCGGTGTAATTGCAGGTGGTGCAATGCGTGCAGTATTAGAATCAGCCGGTATACACAATGTATTGGCAAAATCAAAAGGTTCATCAAACCCGCACAACGTGGTTAAAGCAACCGTATCTGCATTATCACAATTACGTGATGCACATACAGTAGCTCAGCAACGCGGTATTAGTTTAGGTAAAGTATTTAACGGATAATCAGTTATGTCGAAAATTAAAATAACACAAATTAAAAGCGTTATCGACAGAAGCGAGCGCCAGAAAAAAACCGTTGAGGCCTTAGGTCTTAAGAAAATTAACCACAGCGTGGAAGTTGAAGCCACTGCAGCTATTATAGGAATGGTTAGAAAAGTTAACCACTTGGTAGCAGTAGAAAATATTTAATATCATGAATTTAAGTAATCTTAAACCTGCAGAAGGTTCTACTAAAAATAGGAAAAGAATTGGCCGCGGTACAGGTTCTGGCCGTGGCGGTACATCAACCCGTGGCCATAAAGGTGCCGGTTCACGTTCAGGTACATCTACCAAGGTAGGTTTTGAAGGTGGCCAGATGCCATTACAGCGCCGTGTACCCAAGGTAGGTTTCAAAAACCATAACCGTGTAGAGTACGTTGGTGTTAACCTTGATGTATTACAAGCTTTAACTGAGAAATTTTCATTAGCATCAGTTGATTTTGATACATTAAAAGAGCATGGCCTGGCATCACGTAACGATCTTGTTAAAATATTAGGTCGTGGCGAGTTAAAAGCCAAGTTAGAAGTTAAAGCACACGCATTTACTGCTACTGCGCAAAAAGCTATTGAGGCAGCCGGCGGAACTATTGTAAAGTTGTAAATTTCGATGAAGAAATTATTCACCACATTATCCAATATTTGGAAAATTGAAGATCTAAGAGTGCGTATTATAAACACACTCTTATTTCTTTTGATATATCGTGTTGGTTCGTTTATTGTTTTGCCGGGTGTAAACGCGGCAACACTTAATGCTACACAAAATAAAGAGGGGCTTTTAGGGCTGTTAAACATGTTTGCCGGAGGATCGTTTTCACGTTCGTCCATCTTGGCATTAGGTGTTATGCCTTATATATCAGCTTCAATTGTGGTGCAGCTATTGGGTATTGCAGTACCTTATTTTATTAAACTGCAAAAAGAAGGCGAAAGCGGCCGTAACAAAATAAACCAGTGGACACGCTACCTAACCATTGCTATTACTGCAGTGCAAGCGGTTGCGTATCTAAAATCGCAGATCACACCGGATGCAATGCTTATCAGCAATCCTTACTTCACTGTATTAAATACTTGCGTATTAACAGCGGGTACCTTATTTGTAATGTGGTTAGGAGAGAAAATTACTGATAAAGGTATTGGTAACGGTATCTCTTTGATTATCATGGTGGGTATTATTGCCCAGTTACCAAGCGCGTTTATTGTAGAGTTTCAATCACGTACAGGCGGGCCGGGTGGTTTAATTACCTTTATTGTTGAGATTGTGGCGCTGCTTGGTGTAGTAATGTTTACTATACTAATAGTGCAAGGAACCCGCAAAATTGCTGTACAATACGCAAAACGTATTGTTGGAAATAAACAATATGGCGGTGTGCGCCAGTATATACCGTTAAAGGTAAATGCTGCGGGTGTTATGCCAATTATATTTGCACAGGCGTTAATGTTTATACCTGCAACAATTTCAAGTTTCTTCCCTACTGTAGCAACCAATAGCTTTTTAATGGCATTGGCAAACTACAACTCGTGGCAGCATAACCTGGTGTTTGGTATATTAATTATACTGTTCACTTATTTTTATACAGCTATTACAGTTAATCCTAACCAGATGGCTGATGATATGAAAAAGAACGGTGGCTTTATCCCGGGTATCAAACCAGGTAAAACCACAGCTGATTTTATTGACGGAGTAATATCTAAGATAACATTGCCGGGTTCTATTTTCTTAGCCATTATCGCTATTGTACCGGCCTTGGCCAGTTTAGTTGGAGTAAGCAGCTTGTTTTCAAGATTTTTTGGTGGAACATCATTGATCATCCTTGTGGGTGTAGTGTTAGATACTTTACAGCAGGTAGAGAGCCATTTATTAATGCGTCATTATGATGGGTTAATGAAAACAGGCAGGATAAAAGGCCGTGCAAGTATCCCTACAGCTTCGGGTGCAACTCCGCCGGTTATCTAATAATATACATGTCAAAGATCATTTATAAGTCTGTCGAAGAGATAGAACTGATAAGAGAAAGTTCTTTACTTGTTTCCAAAACACATGGGGAGATAGCTAAAGTTATTGGCCCTGGTATAACTACTATTGAATTAAATAAACTTGCCGAAACCTTTATCCGTGATAATGGAGGGGTTCCGGCATTTTTAAATTATAACGGCTTCCCTTATTCATTATGCATATCGCTGAATGATCAGGTGGTGCACGGTTTCCCGGGCAAACATGTTTTAGTTGAAGGGGATCTGGTATCGGTTGATTGTGGTGTGATCCTGAATAAATACTACGGCGACTCTGCTTTTACCTTTGCCATTGGCGAGGTTGATGAGAATACAAAAAAACTAATGCGCGTTACACGCGAGTGTTTGGATCTGGGTGTTGAAAAGGCTGTTGTAGGCATGCGCATTGGCGATATTGGTTACGCGGTACAGGAACACGCCGAGAAGAACGGCTTTGGTGTAGTAAAAGAGCTTGTTGGCCATGGTGTAGGTACACGCCTGCATGAGAAGCCAGAAGTTCCTAACTACGGTAAACGCGGTGCAGGTATTAAATTAGAGGAAGGAATGGTGATAGCCATTGAGCCGATGATCAATGCAGGCCGTGCGGGTGTTAAGTTTTGGGATGATGGATGGACCGTATCAACGGTTGATAAAAAACCATCAGCACATTACGAACATACGGTTGCTGTAAAAAGGGGAAAACCAGATGTTTTATCAACGTTTTCATACATTGATAAAGTTTTAGAAGAAAAGAATAATTATTAAATAATTTTTATTAATTTTGCATCCCGCTTTCAGGGCGGATAATTAAGTAATAATCAGTAAAATATGGCAAAACAATCCTCGATTGAGCAAGATGGTACAATTCGCGAAGCATTATCAAATGCGATGTTTAGGGTTGAACTTGAAAATGGCCACGAGATTATTGCACACATATCCGGAAAAATGCGGATGCACTACATCAAAATATTACCTGGCGACAGAGTGAAATTAGAGATGAGTCCGTATGATTTAACAAAAGGAAGAATAACCTACAGATATAAATAAGAACGAGATGAAAGTTAGAGCATCCATTAAAAAACGTAGTGTTGATTGTAAGATCATCCGCCGTAACGGGAAACTTTATGTGATAAACAAAAAGAATCCTAAGTTTAAGCAACGTCAGGGATAATTAAAAAGGAATTGTAATAAACCGTACAACGGTGGCCCGCCGTTCGGTATTACTTAAAAACAAAAAACAAATATGGCAAGGATCTCAGGTATTGATTTACCAAAAAATAAAAGAGGTGTTATAGGTTTAACCTATATCTACGGCATTGGCCGCTCTACTGCTCAGGAAATTTTAGACCAGGCAGGTATCGACGTTAATATCAAAGTTCAGGATTGGGATGATGATCAGTTAACCGCTATCCGTACAATCATCAACGATCAAATTAAAGTTGAAGGTTCACTACGTTCAGAAGTTCAACTTAACATCAAACGTTTAATGGATATAGGTTGCTACAGAGGCACACGTCACCGTAAAGGTTTACCATTACGTGGTCAGCGCACTAAAAACAACTCACGTACCCGTAAAGGAAAACGTAAAACAGTTGCTAACAAAAAGAAAGCTACTAAATAGTAAGTGATTAGTGATTTGAGGATAGAGATTAGTTTCTGTCCTGTTAATCATTAGGAATATAAAATTAAAACGATTAGTGGGTCCGAGCTAAAGCATTAACTCAGTAATTCACTAAATCAATAATTAAAAAACAAAATGGCTAAAAGCAAAAAAGTTACCAAAAAGCGTGTTGTTGTTGTTGACGCTGTAGGCGAAGCACACATCAACGCAACTTTTAACAATATCATTATCACCCTTACCAACAAAAGCGGACAAGCTGTATCATGGTCGTCTGCAGGTAAAATGGGTTTTAAAGGTTCTAAAAAGAACACTCCTTATGCTGCCGGTCAGGCTGCTGCCGATTGCGGTAAAGTTGCCTATGATTTAGGTTTACGTAAGGTAGAGGTATTTGTTAAAGGTCCGGGTTCAGGCCGCGAGTCTGCTATCCGTACCCTGCAAACTACAGGTATCGAAGTAACTACTATAAAGGACATCACCCCGCTTCCGCACAACGGTTGCCGTCCATCTAAAAGAAGAAGAGTTTAATTAACCCAATTTTTAAAGCTAAGATTCGACAGCTGCGGGCTGTTTGATACTTTAAAACACACAACAATGGCAAGATATACAGGCCCCAAATCAAAAATTGCGCGTAGGTTCCGCGAGCCGATCTTCGGTCCGGATAAAGCGTTAGAAAGAAAAAACTACGGACCAGGTATGCATGGTGCTTCTAAAAGAAGAGGAAAGCAATCTGAGTACGCGGTACAGTTAATGGAAAAACAAAAAGTTAAATACACTTACGGTGTATTAGAGCGTCAGTTCGAAAACTTATTCCATACAGCTTCTGCTAAAGAAGGTATCACCGGCGAAAACTTATTAAAGTTTTTAGAAGCACGTTTAGATAATGCAGTTTACCGTTTAGGTATTGCTCCTACACGTTCTGGTGCTCGCCAATTGGTAGGCCACAAACACATCACTGTTAACGGTTCGGTAGTAAACATTGCATCATATGCATTGAAAGCTGGTGACGTTATTGCAGTACGCGAAAAGTCAAAATCACTTGAAAGCATTACTAATTCAGTAGCAGGCCGTAAAGTAAATAAATATAGCTGGTTAGAGTGGAACGCTGATGAATTATCAGGTAAATTCCTAAACTACCCAAATCGCGATGAGATTCCTGAGAACATCAAAGAGAACCTAATCGTCGAGTTATACTCAAAATAATAACGATAATTTTCCCGAGGGTGATTGACATATTCTGTCAATCATTTTCGTGGTTAAAATCAATTCAAATTAGTTAACAATAAACAAAAGATATAAATGGCAATTTTAGCATTTCAAAAACCAGACAAGGTTATCATGCAGAAATCAAATGATTTTGATGGCACGTTTGAGTTTCGTCCGTTAGAACCAGGCTTCGGTGTAACCATTGGTAATGCTCTGCGTCGTATCTTACTTTCTTCATTAGAAGGTTATGCTATTACATCGGTACGTTTTTCGGGTGTGATGCATGAGTTTTCAACCATCAAAGGTGTTGTTGAAGACGTAACTGAGATAATCCTTAATTTAAAACAAGTTCGTTTTAAAAAGACAGGTGAATCGGGCGATAATGAGAAAATATTTGTGATCATTAACGGTCAGGATGCTTTTACAGCAGGTGACATTACTAAGTTTTCAAACAACTTTACAGTATTAAACCCTGATCTTGTTATTTGTAATATGGATTCATCAGTAACGCTTGAAGTTGAGCTTACTGTTGCTAAAGGCCGTGGTTACATCTCTAACGAGGAAAACAAAAATCCTGATGCTAACGTAGGTGTGATAGCTATCGACTCTATCTTTACACCTATCAAAAATGTAAAATACACTTTAGAAAACTATCGTGTTGAGCAGAAAACAGATTACGAGAAACTGATCCTTGATATCTCTACAGATGGCTCGATCCATCCTGAGGATGCATTGAAACAAGCTGCTAAGATCCTTATCCAGCACTTCATGTTGTTCTCTGATGAGAACATGATGCTTGAAGCACAGGCTAAAGAAGAAACTAAAGAAGTTGACGAGGAAATTTTACATATGCGTAAGATCCTTAAAACAGAATTGGTTGATCTTGACCTATCAGTTCGTGCATTAAACTGCTTAAAAGCTGCTGATATCCGTAGCCTTGCAGACCTGGTTTCTTACGATGTTGCTGATATGTTAAAATTCAGAAACTTTGGTAAAAAATCATTAACTGAAATTCAGGACCTGGTTAAATCAAAAGGTTTATCTTTTGGTATGAACTTGTCTAAATTTAAGTTAGACGAAGAATAATATCCGGATGTGAGACGTGAGATATGAGTATTGAGATTTTAAATCTTATGTCTCAAATCTCACATCTAATATCTACAATCTAAAATAACAGTAAGCGAGGGCATAATTCCGATGGCTTGATTAAGTTCGCCTGACGGTATGCACGTGCACAAATTAACAAACAAATGAGACACGGAAAAAAAGTAAACCATTTAGGTCGTACAGATAGCCACCGCAAAGCGATGATGGCTAACATGGCGTCTTCGCTTATTCAACACAAGCGTATTACAACAACTTTGGCAAAAGCAAAAGCCCTGCGCGGTTATGTTGAGCCACTTTTAACTAAATCAAAAAACGATACTACTCACTCTCGTCGTACAGTGTTTAGCTATTTACAAGACAAAGACACAGTGAACACCTTGTTCCGTGAAATTGCTGAGAAAATTGCTAACCGCCCGGGTGGTTACACACGTATTGTTAAATTAGAGAACCGTTTAGGCGATAACGCTGAAATGGCGATCATTGAATTAGTTGATTACAATACTGTTTACGGTAAAGATGTTGATGCTAAAGCTGAGAAAAAATCAACACGTCGTCGTGGTGGTGCTTCTAAAGCTAAAGCGGCTCCTGCTGCACCTGTAGCTGAAGAAACTGTAGCTGAGGCTCCGGTTGCTGAAGCAGCACCTGCTGTAGAAGAAACTCCTGCAACTGAAGCTCCTGCAGCTGATGACAAGGAAGAAAATGCTGAAAAAGGCGTATAATTAGCCTTTAATCATACAGGAAACGGCTTCGATTTATCGAAGCCGTTTTTGTTTTATAACGATTTGGGATAATCGCTGTGCTATATATCTCCGGATAGTAAAAACAACTATACCACAGGTGTAAATTCTGCGAACATATTACCTGTTTCACTCAAAGTATTTAACGGAACATAAATACAGACGGCATCAAACTCCGCCCACATTTGGTGCACTGCTTTGTTTTGGTGCGCCTGCTGTATAGCTTCTGCCGATAGCCATTCAAAGATCTCTATAATAGTACCATTGCTGGTTTCTAATGTTACCGGTTGCCTGTCGGTTACCAGGCCTTCCTGCTTTAAACGGGGAACGTGCGTATTTATCAATTCCTTCAATTGATGTGCCTTGCCCGGTTTGGGTTGATAGGCTACTATTACAATTCTGCCCATGATCTTATTTAATTAATTTATTAAATTTTAAAACCCATACATATTTATTGAGTTAAGATAAGTATAAAACGTAACTATGGCAAAGGTAGCAGACCAGATGGTTGAGATGTTGGTGAACGCGGGTATTAAAAGGATATATGCCGTAACTGGTGACAGTTTAAACGAGGTAAACGATGCTGTAAGGCGCGATGGTAGCATCCAATGGATCCATGTTAGGCATGAAGAGGCTGGTGCTTATGCCGCGGGCGCAGAGGCGCAGCTTACGGGCAATTTAGCCTGCTGTGCAGGTAGCAGTGGCCCCGGGCATGTACATCTTATCAACGGCTTGTATGATGCCCACCGTTCGGGTGCCCCGGTTATCGCCATAGCATCTACCGTTGCCAGCTTTGAATATGGTACCGAATATTTCCAGGAAACCAATACCATAAAATTGTTTGATGATTGCAGCCATTACAACCAGGTTGCTACAACACCCAAACAGTTTCCACGTATGCTGCAGGCCGGCATACAGGCAGCATTACATCGCAAAGGTGTTTCAGTTATTGGCGTACCCGGAGACCTAACCAGTATGGATTCGGAAGAGATAACCACGTCCACCCAAAACTTTGACCCCATAGCAGTAACAAGGCCATCTGACGAGGATTTGGCTAAACTGGCCGAATTACTTAATCACCATAAAAAAATTACCATGTTTTGTGGTATAGGGGCCGCCGATGCGCACGATGAAGTAGTTGCCTTATCGCAAAAACTTAAGGCGCCGGTGGCCTATTCTTTCCGCTCCAAAATGGATATCCAATATGCCAACCCTAACGAAGTAGGTATGACAGGTTTATTGGGCTTACCATCGGCTTATCATAGCATGCACGAATCTGATCTGCTGTTATTGTTGGGGACAGATTTCCCCTACACACCGTTTATGCCTACCGATTGTAAGATTGTGCAGATAGATATTAAGCCCGAACGCATTGGCCGCCGTGCAAAGGTTGATGTTGGTTTAAGCGGATCGGTAAAAGATACTTTGACCGCGTTGCTGCCACAAATTGATCAGCAGGAAGACGACAGCTTTTTAAAAGCCCAATTAGAGTTTTATGGTCATGTTAAAAAGAACATGAAGACCTATATAGATGACACAGGCAAAAAGGAGAACATCCACCCCGAATATATTGCCAGCCTGATTGATGAATTAGCTGCTAACGATGCTATATTTACAGTGGATACGGGCATGTCGTGTGTTTGGGGCTCGCGCTATATTAATGCTACAGGCAAGCGTAAAATGATCGGCTCGTTCAATCATGGTTCAATGGCTAATGCTATGCCGCAGGCTATAGGCGCTGCTTTGGCAATGCCGGGCAGGCAAGTAATTGCTTTATGTGGCGATGGGGGCATATCCATGTTGCTGGGCGATCTGGCAACTATAACGCAATACAACCTGCCTATAAAGATAATTGTGTTTAACAACCGCTCGTTGGGGATGGTGAAGCTGGAGATGGAAGTTGCCGGCCTGCCCGATTGGCAAACCGAAATGCACAACCCCGATTTTGCCATGGTAGCCAAAGCAATGGGCATAAAAGGTATTACAATTAAAGACCCCGACGAGGCCAAACAAGGTTTAATAGAGGCTTTAATTTATAAAGGCCCGGCCCTAATTAATATATTTACTGATCCTAACGCTTTGGCCATGCCGCCAAAGGTTGAAATGGGGCAGGTGAAGGGGATGGCTTTATCTATGACCAAATTAATGCTAAATGGCCGCATGGACGAAGTTATTAATACCCTAAAATCTAACTACAAACATTTAAAAGACCTGATTTAATAAATGAATATACACAGGCGGCATATACTGCTGCTGGTACTAACTCTTATCACAGCAGGATTTATTGCCTTGTCTATACTGGTCGTAATATATCCCAGCCTGGCTATTGATCTGAAATTTTCTGAAGAGATCCAGGAACATCAAAACCCATTTATTGATAAGGTGATGTACCTTATAAGTACGCCCGGGTATATGCCCGAGTCGGTCATATTGGTTTTAGTAACCAGCTTGCTGTTTTTTTTGTTCAAATATAAAAAGGCGGCTTTGTTCGTGCTTTTAACAAGCGTTGCCGGGTTGATAAGTACAATAGTAAAAGGGGTAGTTAACCGGCCACGGCCATCAAAAGATCTTGTTCGCATCTTACATGAAACCGCCCAACAAAGTTTCCCCAGCGGGCATATGTTATTTTATGTGGTGTTCTTTGGCTTTCTGATCTTGTTGATGATCCAATTAGAGAATGTTCCAAAAATAGTTAGATATGTGGTTGGGCTTATAAGTGCCTTCTTCATCTTTACCATCCCTTTTTCGCGCATATATTTAGGCGCACATTGGTTTACCGATGTGCTGGGTGGCTTTTTATTAGGCTTACCTTCTCTATATCTTTTATCGTGGTTGTATTTACGTAAACGTGCCGGTAAAACGGAAGCGCCCGTTGCAGAAACCACATAAGTTTGCACCCTGCATTTGGCTAAAGCCATTCTGATCTTCATGTTATCCGCCCCATAAATGGGACGGCAATGAATTTGCTTTCATTGCCGTTGGCTTTAGCCAACGGATTAATAAAAGTAGTTTGCGGCTTTAGCCACATCCGGAATTTTTATTGAATAAGAATTTTCAGTAATTTCAGATCGTAAATCCTGATTACAATTATGACCACAAGCTTATCCACCAAACAGCGGGTGCAATCTATTGATATATTACGCGGCGTTATAATGCTGATAATGGCGATAGATCACACACGCGAATATTTTCATATCGGTGCCATAAACAGCGACCCAACAAATCTGGCAAATACAACACCTCTGTTATTTTTTACCCGTTGGATAACCCATTTTTGTGCCCCTACGTTTGTTTTTCTGAGTGGCCTTTCGGCATACTTGGCCGGTACAAGGCGTACCAAAAAAGAGTTGAGCGGCTTTCTTATTAAGCGTGGATTATGGCTCATATTTGTTGAACTGGCTATTGTTACACTGGCATTAACGCTTAACCCTTTGTACAATGCTTTTGCTTTGCAGGTAATTTGGGCCATAGGTGTTAGCATGGTTATACTTGGTTTATTAATTTGGCTGCCCTTACCGGTTATCGGGGCTATCGGCCTTATCATCATTGTTGGGCACGATTGGCTCAATACCGTTAAACTTGCCCCAAATAGTACGGAGGATGTACTGATGAAAATATTTTTCACCGCGCGGGGCACCGTTTTTTTCCTGGACAAAACCCACATCGTGTTTGCCCTGTACGCCGTAATCCCGTGGACTGGCATGATGCTTTTAGGTTACGCTTTTGGCAGTTTATATCAAGCTAAATATAAACCGGTAAACAGGAAGGTTCTGCTAATATATGCATCGGCATTATTGTTCCTGGTGTTTTTTGGTTTAAGGCTTGTTAATGCTTATGGAGACCCCGCGCCATGGTCGGCACAAAAAAATGGGATTTTCAACCTTATGTCATTCCTTAATGTGAGCAAGTATCCACCATCGCTGCTTTATAGTAGCCTTACCCTATCTGTAGCATTGCTGGTACTGGCTTTAACAGAAAAATCAGCAGGCAAACTGGCCAACTTTTTTAAAGTTTTTGGCAGCGTACCTTTCTTTTATTATGTGCTGCATTTTTACCTGATCAGATTATTAACTATGGTAGTGTTCTTTCTGCAAGGTTTTAAAACATCGCAGATAGCAACGCCGAACAATCCATTCCTGTTTACCCCGCCTGGCTTTGGGTTTAGCATAGGTTGGGTGTATATAATCTGGCTGGCAATTATACTTTCGCTTTACTATCCATGCCGGTGGTTTTCTAATTACAAGAAAACACATAAGCAATGGTGGTTAAGCTATTTGTAATATTACGGTTTAATGTACTGCTGAATAATTTGTTGCAATTGATTTGCCTGCATAACACCGCTTTGGCGCCATTTGCTTTCTCCATTTTGGAAAACCATTAAGGTAGGCACGCTTTGTACCCGGTAAGCACTGGCAGCAGCGGGGTTTTTGTCGATATCTATTTTGATGATGGTGACCTTATCACCCAAAGCATCTTTAACCTGCTTTAGTATCGGCGGCATCATTTTACAAGGCCCGCACCACTCTGCCGAAAAATCAACCAATACGGGTTTCTCTGATGCTATAATATCCTGAAAGTTTGCCATGGCATATCTCCTTTTTAATATTAACTATAAAGATGAGAATACGTTTTTACGAATTGATCATTTGTATGCCACGTTTGAGATTGTTCTATGGGAACAAATTTACGGTGACTTAAAAGAAGAAATATATTCCTGTTTTGCGGTTAAAAGCTTCAGTAAATAATTCTTTAATTCGATATACAATTTCATAAAGCTCGGTATCATATTTATCTCGATCGAATAAATCGCTATTGATAACTTTATTTAGTAATTCTTCTTGTACGATTTCTTGATCCTCAAAATCATCAATCATTGAATTAGTGAGTTGGTTTATTGAATTGAAAAAGCCTATCGCAAATAGTTTAGAAAGAATATTGGTCTCTAAATTTAATTCGATCAACTCCGTCGAATCGCATGAATCGTAATTCAATCGATTTTGCGCAATTGAATCCTTTGGAACAGTTATAGTTTTCATACCTGTTAATGCAGAACCTTCTTACGCTCTGGCTGCAATATATTACTATCCGTTAGCCAATCAGCTAAACGTTGTGGCCAGTTATTGATAGATACAAGCTTGCGATTGGTGCCCATATTAAAGGCATGGTCGCCCCTGGCATACATATGCATCTCTACCGGTACTTTTGCTTCGCGATATCGCTGTAGTAATTGTATCAGGGGTAAGGAGCAACAGGCATCGTCATTAGCTGCCACCAAAAATGCCGGCGGGGCATCTGTCGGGATAGTTTCCGGCACATAACCCGGACCCGGGTAAACCTGTACAATAAAATTTGGTTTGGCATTGGTGCGATCTATCGGGTCGGCGGCTTTTGGGTCACCTTTCCATCCGCTAAAGGCAACCATATCTACCACCTCGCCACCTGCCGAAAACCCCATCATACCTATCCGGTTGGTATCAATAGCAAACTCCGCTGCATGGTTGCGAACCCAGCGCATGGCACGGTAAGCATCTTGCTTTGGATGGATATCAACTTTATAAGGCGACGGGGTATCCCTGCCTAAACGGTACTTTAATATAAAAACGGTTACACCTAAACTATTATAAAACTTAGCAGGCGCTACACCTTCAGCATTAAAAACCAATAAGCGGTGCCCGCCACCGGGGCAAATAACCACCGCACTGCCATTGGCTTTATCAGCAGGAGGGCGATAAACGGTTAGGGATGGGTTATGAATATTTTTTACCCAGTAATCTTTTGCCTGCTCTGGCTCATTCCGGCGATCTTCAAATCCCGGTGCGCCTTTTGGCCACAGGGAGATAACGGTTTGTGCCTGTAATACCGATGAACATAACATCAGCATAAACAAAACTTGAAAAAATGATACCGGGTTTTTCATTATGCAATTTAAGTTATTTACTCATAAAACGTTTCCACCATTCAGAATTATATGGGCCGTTCATTTCGGTTGGTTTACCCGGTTCGGGCATAAATAGTTTGATATTTTTTTCTTTTGCAAATTTCACCAGCTTTTCCGCGGGTTCGAACCAGGCATGGGGCGCCAGGCTAAATGTGCCCCAGTGTAATGGCATCATAATATCGCCCTTAAGGGCAATGTGGGCGTTTGTGGCATTATCAGGCCCCATATGTATATCTGGCCAGTATTTGCCATAAGCGCCAATTTCCAACATGGTTAAATCAAACGGACCATAAGCCTCGCCAATTTCTGCAAAGCCCGGAAACCAGCCCGAATCGGCACCGAAAAATATATTATGCTGAGGGCCTTTTATTACAAATGCCGCCCAAAGTGTTTCATTCCGATTGGTAATGCCACGACCCGAAAAATGCCTTGAAGGTGTTGCTGTGATATTGCAGTTACCTATCATTACACTATCGCCCCAGTCAACCTCGTGCATGTAATTTTTAAGGATGCCCCATTCTTCCAGGTAATTGCATACACCCATAGGGGTAATAAAAGGGATTGGCTTACCCGCGAAAAATTTGATGGTGGCTTTATCCAGATGGTCATAGTGGTCATGCGATACGATAACGGCGTCCAGCTCCGGCAGATCTTCTAACGCGATGGGTGGCTGGAAAAACCTTTTTGGGCCAAATGATTGAGAAAAGGAAACACGCTGGCTCCAAACCGGGTCGGTTAAAATACGGATGCCATCAATTTCAATCAGCAAGCTGGAATGGCCAACCCAGGTTATACGCAAGCCATTTGATGGGGGCGTTTGGTAAATTGAGGTATCGGTTTTAAAAGGGCCTAAAGTAATCTTTGGGATATTCTCGGCCTTGTTATTCATGTATTCCCTTAAAATAGGGATCATTTTTCCAAAACCAGCCTCTTCAGTAGGTATGGGGTTTAGAAATTTTCGTCCTTTCTTTTTTGCTCCGGATAAACTCATAAACAATTATAAAGCTTGTATCTCTATTTTTGTTATAACGATGGTAAAGATTGCTTACAGATGGCTTGCAACGATCCCTACTTCTTAAAAAAACCTATAGCGGCATCGCAAAAGGCCAAAAGCTGTGCCGGCAAATTGGGCAATTGGTAAGGATGGCTTGCGTTAAAGGTATGATCGGCACCCGGTATAACCAAAAAGCCGGCATTAGGCTGTGCCGCATGTAATTGCTCGGCATGGCTTAGGGGCACACTGGTATCGGCATCGCCATGTATAATAAGCCAGGGTTGTTTTATTTCGGATGCTTTAAGCGGGATATCTAACCTTACCGAGTTAAGATCCAGATCGAGCAGCAGCGATGATTTATACGGCATGTTTTGCCCGGTACGCGAATTTTTCAGATACATTACACCCTGCAGGCGCCATTGTTTTTCGGCTTCTTTAGGCCAAAGGTTATGAAAATTAGATATAGCCGCCATTGTAACCAATTTTTTAATGCGCTTATCCTCAGCTGTTTTTACTATGCCGATACCACCACCCAAGCTATGGCCTATCAGGTAAACGCTGTTTACCCGGGGGATAGCCGATCCGCCGCAGGCAAAATCAATAACTAATTGAAGATCTTCCAACTCGAAAGAAAAGGTATTGTCGCTGAAGGCGATCAGGTCGGCAAATTCGGTGGGATTGTCTGCCGTGGTACCGTTGTGCGAAAAGTTAAACTTTAGAAAGCGGAAGCCATTTTCGGCAAAGTGCTGTGCAACCAGGTTATGCGCGCCCCAATCTTTAAACCCACGAATGCCATGGGCGAAGATCACCAGCGGTGCATAAGGGTGTAAGGTGTCGTAGGTAATATCGGCTGTCATGCCACGGCCTTTTGCACCGGGGATGGTATAGTGTTGCTTAACGATCATGTGATACAAAAATACTAATGTATCATTTAGTTTTGGCTAAAGCCGGAATTGAATTGTTTTGTTCCGTCAGAAATTGAATCATTGCCGCCGGCTTTAGCCGACGGTTGAATATGCTATACTTTCTTCCCATTAAATGTAATACCATACAAATCGGTTCGGCGGTCTTTTAAGTTTTGTACACTGCCGTATTCATGTAATTCACCCAATGTAGAAAGGTCTACATCGGCAATCACTATCATTTCGCTGTTTGGCGTAGCTTCAGACTGGATGCCGTTTGTAGGAAACCCAAAATCTGAAGGGGTAAACACCGCCGATTGCGCATACGAAATGTCCATGTTATTCACATTAGGCAGGTTGCCCACACAACCGGCAATAGCCACATAACATTCATTCTCGACAGCACGGGCCTGGGCACAAAACTTAACCCGGTTATAGCCATTCTGTGTATCAGTTAGGAAGGGTACAAACAAGATCTGCATATCCTGACTGGCTAAAATGCGAGATAGCTCCGGAAACTCTACGTCATAACAGATCAGGATGCCTATTCTGCCGGCATCGGTTTCAAAAACCTTTAGGTCGTTACCACCACGCATCCCCCACGAATTGATCTCGGAAGGGGTAGGGTGTATTTTTACGCTTTCCTCCATACTCCCATTGCGCCTGAACAGGTACGATACATTGTATAACGAATCATCTTTTATTACAGGCATACTGCCCGATATAATATTTACATTGTATGATACAGCCAACTTAGTAAATGCCTCGGTAATAGGCTCGGTATATTTAGCCAGTTCACGCATAGCCTTAGCCGCGTCCATATGGTTATACTCGGCCATTAACGGTGTATTGAACAACTCGGGGAATAAAACAAAATCCGATTGGTAATCGCTAACGGCATCCACAAAATATTCGGCATGCTTCATTAACTCGCTAATATTGTTGTATGGCCGCATTTGCCATTGCACCAAACCAATACGCACAACCGTTTTCTGATTTATTACCGAGCTAATTTCTTCGTAATAAACGTTGTTCCATTCTATCAGCGTAGCAAAACCTTTTGAGCGGTTATCCTCGGGAAGGTAATTACGCAGTATTTTACGCACGTGGAAATCATTTGATAGCTGGAACGATAGGGTGGGGTCAAATATCTCTTTATACTTTACCTTATCTATATATTGCTTTGGCGTAAGATCGTTTTGGTATTTTTGATAGTTAGGGATTCGGCCACCGGCGATAATGCTTTTCAGGTTCAGCTTTTCGCATAGTGCTTTTCGGGCGTCATATAAACGCCGGGCCAGGCGTAAGCCCCGGTATTTGGGGTGTACAAATACTTCTATCCCGTATAATACATCGCCCTTATCGTCGTGGGTTTTAAATGTGCCGTTACCGGTAATTTGTTTATAGGTATGGCTGTCGCCAAATTTGCTGTAGTCAACAATAATGGATAAGGCGCAACCTACTACTTCTTCATTCACGGTAACACAAACCTGCCCATCGGGGAAAAGCTTTATCAGTTTTTTTATGGAGTTGGCATCCCAATGATCGTCTTCCATATCCAGGTAGGCCGACTTCATTGATTTTTTAAGTTCCTGATAATCCTGTACTTCCAGTGTGCGTAGTTCTATACTTTGCAGATCCATTTTTCTGTAACCCGCATTTAGCTATAATGTTTGTTTTAGTACATAGTAGTTAGTATCAAGTACCAAGACTTTTAATGATGGATATAAAATCTAACTACCTGATACTTGATACTCAAAGCTACTTCCTATGCCACCAGGCCCACAACATCAGCACCGGCTGCAGAAGCAATCTTATCCATGCGATAGTTGGCGTAACGGTTAAGCTGCCCAATTTAATGGGGGCATCAATTAGCATGATAATATGCACCGGCAGGAAAGCGATCAGCATAAGTATTATGCCATACGAAGCAACCTTACGGGTTTTTGGCCGTATCAACATTAACACGAAAAGGCCCTCAAAAAATCCGGCAATATATTTATTGCAACAGGGAAAGGTAAGTAGGTTGGAATGATGCGATAATAGCTTTGCGGATGCATAAAATGATTAGCACCGGCAACAAGGTAGCTGATCGTTAAAATGGCAAGGCTAATGTTTTTAAAAATTCGCATTTTTAGTTGTTCAATCGATTGATTAAAAGAGAATATCGTAAAAATATGGCTTTTTATTGAAGAAAACGCATTATTTATAATCATTCTAAATGCGCCTGTTTGACATATCCTTGACATTGCATCACCATTGGTGTGTTACTTTTGTTGGGTCAAAATATAAACTGCTTTGAAGTATTTAAAAGTAATTGCTTTTACACATAAACAGATTGAGCTGAAGGAATTGGGACGATTGGTGTTATGCCAGGAAAATCTGACTGAAAAACTTCATGAAGTTAAAGCACGTTTTGGCATAGACGAGATTTTTTATCTTGCTACCTGTAACCGTGTCGAGTTTATTATGTCGACGCCGCAAATAGTTGATAAGGCATTTGCACATCAGTTTCTGGAAACAGTAGGAATGAGCCTGTGCTCGCATTCCACCAATACCTTTGTAGAAGCTGCTGCTATTTATGAAGGCCAGGAAGCAATGAACCACCTGTTACGCACCTCTTGCTCGTTAGAAAGCCTTATAGTTGGCGAGAAAGAAATTTTAGCTCAGCTACGTAAAGCTTATGAAGATTGCAGGGAAGCAGGCTTAACCGGCGATTGTTTACGCGTAGTAATGAACTGTGTTGTAAAAACAGCTAAAGAGGTTTATACGCATACCAATATTTCAAAAAATCCTATCTCGGTTGTATCATTAGCATACCGTAAACTAAAGGATCTGAAGCTGTGCTCAAATGCCCGTGTACTAATCATAGGCGCAGGCGAAACTAACCGCAACATTTCTAAATATCTGCAAAAGCATAAATTCTCTAATTTTTCGGTGTTTAACCGTACGCTTTCCAAAGCACAGCAATTAGCTGCCGATTTAGGTGGCGAAGCTTTTGAGTTAGACGAATTAAAGAACTACAACAAAGGGTTTGATGCCATTATCACCTGTACATCTGCAGTTGAGCCCATTCTTACTCCCGAAATATACACCTCGCTGTTAAACGGCGAAACCGACAAGAAAACTATTGTCGACCTGGCTATCCCTAACGATACCGCCCCTGAAGTGCTTGAACGTTTTGATGTAAACTTTATTGAAGTACACAGCCTTAACGAAATTGCTAAAAAGAACCTGCAGGAACGCTACCAGGAACTGGTACATGCCGAAGCTATAATTGAGCAAAACATTGCTGAATTTTTGGTGATGCTGAAACAGCGTAAGATTGAGCTGGCTATGCGCCAGGTTCCCGAGAAGATCAAAGAGATCCGTAACAACGCCGTGAACACTGTTTTTGCCGAAGAAGTACAAAGCCTTGATAAGGAATCGCGCGAGATACTGGAGAAGGTGATGAACTACATGGAAAAAAAATATATCAGTGTGCCCATGATCATGGCGAAGGATATATTGATCAATAATAATTAAGCTCTCATTTCTTTAACATGCTGCCGCGAGTTTAGCGCAGCGTAACTCGTGGTGTAGCACAAGTTAAGCTTTCAGCTTAACAAATAATAGTCAGCCCACAATCATATCCTTAATTAATACTATATTACTGTGCATAAAAATTTAAATTTGTGCTGTAAAAATTTATCCCTTTGGACAGAACAGTAATAATAGGAACGCGTGGCAGCGAATTAGCTTTATGGCAAGCCAACTTTGTAAAAGATAGCCTGGCCGCAATAAACATTACCGCCGAACTTAAAATTATAAAAACACAGGGCGACCGTATCCTTAACCTTAGCTTTGATAAGCTGGAAGGTAAGGGGTTTTTCACAAAAGAATTAGAAGAAGAATTATTGGCAGGTACTATAGATCTGGCTGTGCATTCGCACAAGGACCTGCCAACAGAAAACCCTCCGGGACTCATTATCGCAGCAGTTTCAGAACGGGAAGACCCGGCTGAACTGTTGTTGATCTTGAAAGACTGTGTTGATGTGCGCCAAAAGCTATCCGTAAAATACGGTGGTATGGTAGGTACATCATCAAACAGGCGCAAGGCACAGCTATTGGCCATACGCCCCGATCTGGAGATAGAAGAACTGCGCGGCAACGTACCCACCCGTATTAATAAACTACGCGACGAAAACTACGACGCCATTATGCTGGCCAAAGCAGGTGTTACTCGTTTGGGGATAGACCTGAGCGAGTTTCATGTAGAAGAATTAACGCCAACTGAATTTATACCCGCACCTGCTCAGGGTGTGCTGGCTATCCAGATCCGCGAAAGCAATACCGATTTGTTTGAAGCTTTACAGGCATTGCACCATCCCGAAGTTGCTGAAGATCTGGCTTTAGAACGTGGCGTGTTAAAAATGTTTGGTGGTGGTTGCCACTTGCCGCTTGGCGTTTATTGCCGCCGGGACGATGGCAAATTTCAGGTGTTTACTTCAAAAGCTGAGGCTGGCGATGAATTCCCCGACAGGTTTTTTATTGAAAGTGATACCCTTGATGGTGTTGCAGATAAAATTGTAGCCCGCTTTGCAAAAGGCCGCAAATTCCCTTCAAAAGTTTTTATATCAAGAGATATCTCGGCCACAAGCTATTTCCGCAAAGCGTTGGAGAAACATAAGATTGAGATAGAAGCGCGCTCACTGATCCGCACTGTGCCGGTCATCACCAAATTTGATTCTTATATCTTAAAAAATATAGACTGGGTGTTTTTTACCAGTAAAAATGCTGTTGAGTACTTTTTCAAATTAGGGCCGCAGTTCCCTAAAAAAATAAAATTTGGGGTGATGGGTAGTGGATCTGAAGATATGCTGCGCCGCAACGGCCACTTTGCCAATTATGTTGGCGAAAGCAATGATACCGCCGAAGTAGCTGAAGATTTTGCTGCATTGGCAAACGGTACAGTAATACTGTTCCCCGGTGCTGATAGCCCAATGAGAAGTATCCAGCAAGGCTTATCTGCCGAAACAAAAATAATAGACCTGCCGGTTTACGAAACCGTACTGGAAGAAGAAGTAGAGCCAAGCGGTGCTGATGTTCTGGTATTTACCAGCCCAAGCAATGTAGAAGCTTACTTTGCCGATAACCTGCTGGAGCCCGGACAAAAGGTGATAGCCATTGGCAAGTCAACCGGTAAAAAATTCGACGAAATGGGTGTTAAATATACCCTGCCTTTCTCGCCCGACGAAGTTGGGCTGGCAGAGGCAGTGTTTGGAATATAGGAAAGTCAATAGTCGATGGTCGATAGTCCATGGACTGATTTTCTAATTATATAATTTATATGACTATGGACTATCGGCCATGGTCTATGGACTCAAAGAAATGTTACAACGACCAAGAAGAAACAGGAAAAGTGAAGTTATCCGCCAGATGGTGCAGGAAACGCATGTTAGCGCGGCTAATTTGATATTCCCGCTATTTATTGTGGATGGCGAAAATCAAAAAACCGAAGTAGCATCTATGCCGGGTATCTTTCGGTACTCTATAGATAATTTGCTGCGCGAGATAGAAAGCTGTATGAAGCTTGGCTTGCACTCGTTCGATCTGTTTCCAAATATCGAAGAATCACTAAAAGATAAATTCGCTACCGAAAGTTACCGTGATGAAAGCCTTTACTTACGCGCCATACGTGCCGTAAAAAAGGAATTCCCGGAAGCCTGTGTAATAACCGACGTAGCTATGGATCCATACAGCAGCGATGGCCATGATGGCGTTGTTGAAAATGGCGAGATACTGAACGACGAAACACTGGAAATATTAGGAAAAATGGCTTTAGCCCATGCCCGTAGCGGTGCCGATATCATTGCCCCATCTGATATGATGGACGGCCGTGTGGGTTATATTAGAAACGTGTTAGATGATAATGGATTTACCAATGTATCTATCATGTCTTACTCGGCAAAATATGCCAGTGCTTTTTATGGCCCGTTTAGGGATGCGTTAAACTCAGCGCCAAAGTTTGGTGATAAAAAAACTTACCAAATGAATCCGGCAAACCAGCGCGAGGCTTTAATTGAAGCTAACCTGGATGAGTTGGAAGGGGCCGACTTCCTGATGGTAAAACCAGCTTTGCCTTACCTGGATGTCATCAAACTAATAAAAGATAATACCGAACTACCGGTTGCAGCTTACAATGTAAGCGGCGAATATGCCATGATAAAAGCCGCCATACAAAACGGCTGGCTAAACGAGCAACGTGCCATTACCGAAGTGCTTACCAGCATCCGCCGGGCAGGCGCCAGCGCGATATTAACCTATCACGCTAAGGAAGTGTTGTTGAATAAGTGGTTGTAAATAGTGATTAATACAACCCGTCATTGCGAGGTACGAAGCAATCTCAGAACTATGCATAGCCGATATGCTTAAAGGGAGATTGCTTCGTACCTCGCAATGATGGATGGAAAATATAAAATGAGTAAACCTGATATAAGCAGAGCAAAATCTGCAGAACTGTACGAAAAAGCGAAAACCTATTTCCCGGGCGGGGTTAACTCACCGGTTAGGGCATTTAAATCTGTTTATGGTACGCCGCTTTTTATCGAAAAAGGCGATGGCAGCCATATTTGGGATGCCGATGGTAACGAGTTTATTGATTTTTGCTGCTCATGGGGCCCGCTTATTTTAGGGCACAATAACGCAGCGGTTCGTAATAAGGTAACCGAAGTAATGCAGAAGGGTATGTCATTCGGCGCGCCTACAGCATTGGAGAATGAACTGGCCGAGCTTATCCTTGGTAACAACAAGTTCATCGAAAAAATACGTTTTGTAAGTTCGGGTACTGAGGCGGTTATGTCGGCCATTAGATTGGCAAGAGGTTATACCAAACGCGATAAAATATTAAAGTTTGAGGGCTGTTATCACGGTCATTCAGATAGTCTTTTAGTTAAGGCAGGTTCTGGATTGGTTACCTTTGGTGAAACCTCGTCTGCGGGCGTACCAAAGGCTTTTGCCGATGAAACGATAGTTGTATCACTGGACGATAAAAAAGCCTTACAAGAGGCCTTTGAAGAGTTTAAGGGGCAAATTGCAGCGGTTATCATAGAACCTGTCCCTGCAAATAATGGCTTACTGTTACAAACACAGGATTATTTAAATTACCTGCGCCAGATCTGTACCGAAAACGGCGCTATGCTCATCTTTGATGAAGTAATCTCGGGTTTCCGAATAGGCTTTGAGGGGGCGGCTGCTTACTACGGCATCCAGCCGGATATTATTACTTACGGCAAAATTATAGGTGGCGGTTTACCGGTTGGCGCTTACGGTGCATCGGCTGAAGTAATGGATCATATATCACCCGTTGGTTCAGTTTACCAGGCGGGTACCTTATCTGGTAACCCGGTTGCTATGGCAGCAGGTATCGCGCAGCTAAGCGAATTGCTGAAACCCGGCTTTTATGACGAGTTGCATGCCAAAACGGCGGGATTTGTAAAAGATATACAAGATTTTGTTGCTGAACGTGGTTATACCTTAAAGGTATTTAGTATCGGCTCTATCTTTTGGTTCGCTTTTACCGATAAGGATAACATAACAACTGCCGAAGAAATAGACCCGGCAAGCATGCTTAAATTTAAAGAAATGCACCGCGAACTGATAAACAGAGGCATTTATTTAGGCCCATCCGGTTACGAAGTTGGCTTTATATCTGCCGCCCACACATCGGCTGACTTAGAAACAACAAAAACAGCTATATTTGATAGTCTGGACATCGTGTTTAAATAATTTTGGCAGTTTCCGGTTAGCAGTTTGCACCATGCATGCTGCCAACTGTAAACTTCCAACTGCAAACTTGAAGTAATTATGAAAAAATCGCTTGTTATATTTTATGCCATCATCATTTACGCCGTTGCGGAACTGGTATGGTGGGGATATATGCTGGTACACTTAAATCCCAGCCGTAAAGGGATGATACTGGGCGAAGGCTCCATGTTTGTAGTGGTATTTTTGGTAGGGGCTTATTTCCTGCATAAATCCATCAATCGCGAGCAAAAGCTACAGGAGCAAAAAAAGAACTTCCTGTTATCGGTAACCCACGAATTAAAATCGCCCCTGGCATCTATAAAAATATTACTGCAAACCATCCAAAAACGTGATCTTACCAAAGCGCAGGTATTAAACTTTATTGATAAATCCCTGTTGGATGTAGAGCGCCTGGACGATATGGTAGAGAATATGCTGCTGGCATCAAAAATTGATAACCGCTCATATACTTTCCCCAAGGCTAAATTTAACATGTCGGTTTTGGTGGATAGCATTGTAAACCGCCTGCAAATAAGCAAGTGCGATTGCAACCAGCAGATTATCAATGCCGAGATTGAGCCCAAAATTGAAATAATAGGTGACAAATTTGCATTAACATCTGTAGTAACCAATTTGGTTGAGAATGCTGTAAAATATTCAAGCCCTTGCGAGACGGTTAATGTGAAGCTTTTTGAAAAAGAAGGTAAAGTTTACTTTCAGGTGGCAGACCATGGCATAGGTATTGCAGATAGTGAGAAGCCCCGCATTTTTGACAAATTTTACCGTGTAGGCAGTGAAGATACACGTAATACAAAAGGGACCGGCTTAGGCTTATACATTGTAAAAGAAGTATTAGATAAACACCAGGCCAGCATAAAAGTTAAAGATAACCGCCCTGCCGGTAGCGTATTTGAAGTAGTATTTGCATTAACCTAAACAATTAGAGACCATGCCTAACAAAAAAAGAATTTTATTAGCCGAAGACGAAGATCATTTGTTAGAGGCCATTAAGTTAAACCTGGAGCTGGAAGGCTACAAAGTTTCAACAGCGAACAACGGTAAAAAAGCCCTTCAGATATTTAAGGAAGAGCGTTTTAACCTGGTGATATTGGATGTGATGATGCCCGAGATTGACGGTTTTGTGGTTGCAGAAACCATAAGGTTAGAAAACTCTGAAGTGCCTATTATGTTCCTTACTGCCAAAAACACCAACGAAGATAAAATATCGGGCCTTAAAAAAGGTGCTGATGATTACCTGACCAAACCTTTTAACCTGGAAGAACTGATACTGCGTGTAAACAACCTGGTAAAACGCAGCCTTAAAGGCGACGACCTGAAAGAGTTTAACAGTTACAAAATTGGTGATAAAACCATCCATTTTAACTCGTTTGAATTGGTTAATGGTGACGGAAGCGTTACCCCGCTTACCAAAAAGGAAACCATGCTGTTGAAACTGTTGATAGAGCGCCGTAACGAAGCTGTATCGCGCGAGCAGATCCTGGAAACTGTTTGGAATTATGATGTGTACCCATCAACCCGTACCATTGATAACTTCATCCTTACCTTCCGTAAGTATTTTGAACCAGATCCTAAAAACCCGGTTTATTTCCATTCAATCCGCGGTGTGGGTTATAAGTTTACAGATAACCAGCACTAATTAATGTTTACAAACAGGGCACGAATATTAGTAACCGGGCTTTTTGTAATACTGCTGGCCGTTATACTTAAACTTAAGGTTTATGAACTGGCAGCGGTATGTGTAATGTTTATTGGGTTTCTGATATGGGGCTATTTTAAACAGGGTACCATTGTATTGGCAGCCAGGGCTTTCCATCAAAAAGATTATGATAAGGCCGAAAACCTGCTGAAACAGGTGCCGAAACCAGAATGGTTAAGCAAAAGGCGGCGCGGATTTTACGAGTTTATATACGGTGGGGTATGCCTGCAGAAACGCGAGTATGCCGAAGCCGAGCAACATTATGAATTAGCCGCCCTGTACCCGCTGCGAAGCGCTAACGACCACGTAGCCGCGCTGGTACATGTGGCAAACATAAACGTACGTAACGGTAACTACGAAAAAGCCAGGGCATACCTGCAGCTTACCGAAAAACATAAAGACAATATAACTGCCAAAATGAAGGATGTTATCCAAAAGGTTGAGCAGGAACTAAAGAAACACAAATAATAGAATCAAGAGGTAAGAATCAAGAATCAAGAAAAACCGACAGGATCGGCTCTTGGCTCTTGATTCTTGTTTCTTGACTCTCAAAGAAACATGAAAGATTCGTTATTTATTAAAGCCGCATTTTCAGAGAAAACAGAACGACCACCCGTATGGATGATGCGCCAGGCAGGCCGTTTTATGCCCGAGTATTGGGAGATCAAGAATAAATATTCTTTCCTGGAGATGTGCAAAACGCCCGAGCTGGCTGCCGATGTTACCATGCTGCCGGTTGATCTGCTGGGTATTGATGCCGCTATTTTATTTTCAGACATACTGGTTACCGGCGAAGCCATGGGTGGCGACCTAAGCTTTACACAAGGCGTAGGCCCCAAGTTTGCCAACCCCGTACGTACACAGGCCGATATTGATAATCTGCAAACCAATGTGGGTGACAAACTACAATACGTGGCCGATGCTATCAAAGTAATTCAGCAACGTTTAAATGGCAGCATCCCTCTGATAGGTTTTGCAGGCGCACCATTTACCGTAATGAGCTATTTGGTAGAGGGCGGCTCATCAAAAGATTTTAAGCTGACCAAACTGATGCTGCATAACCACCCGGAAATGGCGCATCAGCTTTTATCAAAAATTGCTACCGTTACGGCAGATTACCTAAACCTGCAAATTGCAGCCGGTGTTAATGCCGTACAGATTTTTGACAGCTGGGCGCAGGCTTTATCGTGGGATGATTATACCGAGTTTTCGCACCGTTATATTGTTGAGATCATTAGCAAGCTAAACAGGAAGGATATCCCGGTGATATCGTTCTGTAAAGGCAGCTCGGTATTTGCACCGCTAATGGCCGAGGCCAAACCGGATGTAATATCTATCGACTGGAACGTTGACCTGCTGGATATCAAGAACCGGTTACCAAAAAATATCGCCGTACAAGGCAACCTTGACCCGCATATTCTTTATGCCGATAAATCGGTTATTAAAGACCGCATCCACCGTCTGTTCGAACGTATGAGAGGTGAGAACGGATTCATATTCAACCTTGGACACGGCATTATGCCCGATATTCCGTTTGATAATGTGAAGTACGCGGTAGAGGTGATAAAAGAGTTTAAGTACTAAAGGCTGTCACCCTGAGCCTGTCGAAGGGAAGCGCGTAGGCCTTTGCCCGCATGCTTCGACAGGCTCAGCAGGACACCCGTTATAACAGGGGTATATGTACCAATACGTTTTAGCCATACATATCATATTTGTAGTCTGCTGGATGGCAGGGCTATTTTACATTGTGCGCCTGTTTATTTACCACCGCGAAGCACAGGACAAGCCTGAACCTGCCCGTACTATTCTGTCAGAGCAGTTTGAGATCATTGAGAAAAAGCTTTGGTGGATAATAGCTACGCCAAGCATGTATTTTGTGATTGCCGCGGGAGCCACCATGCTGCATCTTAACCCGGGCTTATGGAAAATGCCCTGGCTGCATGTAAAGCTCACTTTTGTAGTAGGCTTAATTGTTTACCACTTCATCTGCCAAAAAATAATGAAGCAAATGGCCGGTGGCGTGTTCAAATGGACATCCATCCAGCTCCGTTTATGGAATGAGCTGGCTACCATTATCCTCTTTGCTATTGTGTTCCTGGTGGTGCTTAAGAGCGCCCTTAACTGGATCTTTGGGGTAATTGGGATAATAGCTTTCAGCCTAATTCTTATGTCGGCGGTTAAGATCTATAAGTATTTTAGGGAGAAGAAATAAAATTCAACTTGTACCCGTTTTTTTGAAAAATAGGACAAAATTTATCGCCCAAAAGCGCCTTTAATTCGTCCTTATTCGTCTTTCATTCGCCCTGTTTTAGGTTATCAAATATCACGATTTGAACATTGAAACGCTTTATCTGATTTATGACATATTGTCAGGATGTTTGAGGCTACTTCTGCAAATAAACCACTCCATCTTTCATTACCAACTTCACCTGTTTTACCGTTTTTATATCCTCAGCAGGGTTACCATCAACAGCAATCATATCGGCTAAATAACCTGCCTTAATATTCCCCAGATTTTTTAATTTAAATACCTCGGCGTTTACGGATGTAGCAGAGCGTAATACATCAATAGGTTTCATACCATACTCCACCATTAATACCATTTCCCGGGCATTATCGCCATGGGCAAATACACCAACATCACCGCCCATACATATGGTAACACCAGCATTTAATGCGTTCCTAAACATGGTACGTTTCGCCTTCACATTTTCCGGGTCAACATCAACACCTTTTTTCCATCCGCGGTAAATATCATTGGCTTCCGTTGCCGCCAGCGTGGGGCATAAAGCGATCCCTTTGGCTTTCATTTGTTTAAATAATTCCGGCGTGCCGCCGTCACCGTGCTCAATGGTGCTGGCCCCCGCCAATATCGCGCGGCGCATGCCTTCTTCAGAACCCGAATGCACAACCACTTGCCTGCCGCGGCTATTAGCCACTGCGACAGCAGCCTTTAGCTCGTCAACCGTAAATGTGGGGGTGGCACCCTCGTCTGTAGCCCAGTAATCGGCGTAAAGTTTCACAACATCGGCCCCATAGCCTATCTGCGAACGCACCACTCTTGATACGCCTTCAACGCCGTCGGCCTCTTCGGCGCCAAGCAGCGGGTGCGATTCGGCAACGTTGCTCTTTGGCCCGTAAGCGCCTGTGGTAACAATGGCGCGCGTAGCTACCAGCATCCTGGGGCCAGGTACAATCCCTTTATTGATAGCCGTTTTTAAACCAACATCGTCATATGCAGCCCCTTCGGTTCCCAGGTCGCGTACTGTGGTAAAGCCGGCCATTAAGGTAGCTTTTGCGTGTTCAACCGCACGGGCCGTACGCTCTGCACGACTTTCGTTCATTACCTGATCGTTCCAACTCGTTTCATTATAGGGGTGCAAAAACAAATGCGAATGGCCTTCTATTAGCCCGGGCATTAAAGTCATGCCTTTTAGTTCTATAACTTTTGCAGATGCGGGTATTTTTATTGATGATGCTTCGCCGGCGGCTTCAATATGTTTATTCTTCACTAAAACATACCAGTTGGTATGCATTTGCTGGCCGTCGAAAACACGATCGGGTTTCAGAAGAACATATCCGGTAGATGAGGTATCCTGCGCGATGCCCTGCAGGCAGGATAAAAAGATACTGATAATTACAAGCTGAATAATTTTCATTATATATAAAGTTAACTTACTTTGACCGATGTAATGTATTCCCGAAATTTAGTTAAAATTATTTTACACCCCATGCAACCAATTCTATATAGAATACATCTTAGTTTAAAATGATGTTTTTGGAAGCTAAACCTACTATTGATGATCTGGTAAAATGCTGTAAGGCCGGGCAACGCAAGGCGCAGGAAATGCTGTACAAGCAATTTGCCTCAAAAATGCTGGGCGTTTGCATGCGCTACGCTACCGATAGGATGGAAGCGGAGGATATGCTGCAGAATGGGTTTATTAAAGTATTCCAAAAAATTGCTGATTACCGGGGCGACGGATCATTTGAAGGTTGGGTGAGGCGTATTATGGTGCATAGCTCAATTGAGTATTATCGCCGCCACCATAAAATGATGCAGGTAGTTGATATTGACAATACCGGGAACGAGCCATCTGTAAACGCCGTGGCCGCCAGCAGCCTGGAGGCAAAAGACTTGCTGATATTGATAAAAGCCTTATCGCCGGGTTACCGCATGGTGTTTAACTTATATGCCATTGATGGTTACTCGCATAAAGAAATAGCCGAATTTATGGGCATTAGCGAGGGCGCTTCAAAATCGCAGCTTTCAAGGGCCCGGGCTATTTTAAAGGAACAGATATTAAAAATGGAGAACAAAAGCTATGGATATGCAGGATAAAGAAATTGACCAAATATTCAGGTCGGGTTTTAATGATTTTGAGGTAGAGCCGTCTGCCAAAGTTTGGGGAGGTATTGCATCCGGCCTGGATAGAAGGAAGAGATCGCTAAAAATGTATCTCGGCATAGCCGCAAGCTTGCTGCTATTATTATCAGCGGGGCTGTATTTTGTATCTCATGTAAAGGATAATACCAAAAAGCCGGTACAATTGGCCAATGTTAAAAACAATAGGCCTGCAAAATCAATTATAACACCTGTAATTGCATCGCCAAAAACCGAACAGGTACAAAAGGTTGCACAGCCACAATTAGAAAAGACTATAGCGTTTAATACAGCATTGAAATCGCGTAAGCAAAAAACAAAAACGGTTAAAGTATTACCGGTAAGGGACATAGAAATAATAGAACCTGCACAACAACTGGCACAGGTGGTTCAACCTGCACAAGATATAAAGTTTGTAGTGCCGGATAGAGAAATACCGCTTAACGAAAAAATTGAAATACCCGAAGATGCATCATTTAAAGCTAATATATTAGCCGCCCAACCGCCGGTTACTAAAGCCATAGCTGCAACGCCTGTTAAAAAACACCGCATACGCAACTTAGGAGATTTGATAAATGTGGTGGTAAGCAAGGTTGACAAACGTAAGGATAAGCTGATAGAATTTTCGAGCACAAACGATGAGGACGACTCAGTAGTATCGGGACTGAACCTTGGCTTTATCAAAATAAAAAAACAAGATAAATAGATATGCAAATGCGGATTTCAGATGTGCAGATGAAATAAATAAATATGCAGGAAATCACTAAATCACTAATTCAATAATTCACTAATTATATATGAAACGCCTGATTTTTACCACAATAATATGCCTCGCAGCAACCGTAGTGTTTGCACAAACGGATTCCGTTAAAAGGGATACTGCCAAAACCCGCCATACCAGGATCAGACTTGGTTTTGGGGACGATGTTAGCCAGGTATCTATTAATGATACAACATCTTACAATTACACTTCAAAGGCACCGGGTTTTTCTTTCGGGCTTACCTTTACCCGGTTCGATATTGGTTTAACCACCCTGGTTGATAATGGCAGCTTTACGCTATCGCCAACTAACCAGTTTTTAAATTATCGGTCGTGGAGGAGCAGCAATATTGGTTTTGATGTATTACAGTTGAGCTATAGGTTTAACAGTTCATTCAGGATATACACCGCGGGCGGGTTCGACTGGACAAACCTGCGCCTGCGCGAAAGTGTAACTATCCTGCGCGATCAGCCGGTGCTAACCTATCAGCGGGATGATATAAAATACGATAAGAACCGCCTTACGGCAGCGTACATTCGTGTGCCGGTGGCTTTTGATTTTCGTACACATAACGATGAGGAAGGCAGAAGGTTCCATTTTGTTGCCGGGGCGGAGATGGGTGTGCTGATAGGCAGCAACACTAAGCAGGAAAGTAAAGAAAATGGAGATGTAAAACTGGGTGGCAATTATCACTTTACTAAGTTCAGATATGGCGCATCGGCCCGTGTTGGTTACGGATCAATCGGCGTATTTGCCAAATATTACTTTAACGATATGTTTGATGACAGCCCGGCGCAAAACGGACTTAGAAACTTCTCCTTTGGGATGAGTATTGGGTGGTAAACCATGACCGGGATTTTCACCGTTGTTTATATTTTGGTGTTCAAGAATGCTACGTTGCTATTCAAAATCCATATAAATCCGAATAATCTGCTTAATCCCGGTTATCTTTGTCCGCAATGGCAGATGTACCTTTTTTACAGGCAAATTTAGTAAGCAAAACCTACAACGGCGCAGAGGCATCGGGGGTTAAAAATATCAGCCTTGATATTGAACCCGGAAAAATAACCGCTATAATTGGCGAAAGCGGCAGTGGTAAAAGTACCTTGTTGCGCCTATTATATGGGTTGCTTTCGCCGGATACAGGCACGGTAAATTTTAAAGGCGAACGTATTTGGGGCCCCGAAGAAAAACTTATACCGGGCCATGATGCCATGAAAATGGTAACCCAGCATACCGATGATCTAAATCTTTTTGCCCGTGTGTGGGATAATGTAGCTGCCATGCTGCCCAGCACCAACGTAAAGCTTAAGGAAGAAAAAACCGAACAGGTACTTACCCAGCTAAATATGATGCAACTTGCCTACAAACGGGTTGCAGATTTAAGCGGCGGCGAAAAACAACGCGTAGCCATAGCCCGTGCCATTATTACCCGCCCCCAGGTATTATTGCTTGATGAACCCTTTAACCAGGTAGATACATCGTTCCGTGAGGGCTTACAACACGATATAAGGCAGATTGTAAAGGAAACCGGCCTTACGGTAGTTATGGTATCGCATGACCCTGCAGAGGTGCTTTCTATGGCCGATGAGCTGATCGTGTTGAAACAGGGAGAGATAGTGGAGCATGGTCATCCAAAAACGCTGTATCATAATCCCCTTAATTTATATACGGCCGAGCTGCTTACTAATTGCAATGTACTAACCATCCACCAGGCAAAAGCTTGTAGCATTGAAGCTAAAAAAGAATTTGTAGTGATATACCCGGATTGGATCCGTTTGAGCGATATCCTTAAAACCAGTAACTGGACGATAAAACAAGTGCTGTTTAAAGGGTTTTATGAAGATCTGATATTGGAAAACAACGGCGCTATTCTGCGCGTAGTGAACTACGAAAGCGGAAAATATACCGAAGGTGATATAACAGGCCTTAAAATAAAAAAATGGCTGGAGTATTAACAGGCCCAAGCCTCACCCAAACCCTCTCCAAAGGAGAGGGCTTAAGCTTGCTTTAAAATCTCCCCTCTAAGGAAGATTTAGTGAATTCATATTATATTATCTCGAAAGAAGACAGTTGTACAAACTCTTGTACGCGTGCCGCGATTTCCTGCTCGCTAAGGTTTCTTATTTTCTCGGTACCAAACTTTTCTACACAGAACGATGCCAGTGCCGAACCAAATATGATAGCGTTTTTCATGTTATTGAAATTAACGGTGCCTACTTTAGCCATATAGCCTATAAAGCCACCGGCAAATGTATCGCCGGCGCCGGTTGGGTCAAATACTTCGGCAAGCGGAAGGGCAGGGGCAGAGAACACACGATCTTCGTGAAACAGCAATGCACCGTGTTCGCCTTTTTTAATGATAAGGTATTTAGGGCCCATAGTTAATATTTTTTTTGCCGCTTTAACCAAAGAGTATTCGCCTGATAACTGACGCGCTTCGGCATCATTAATGGTTAACACATCTATCAATTTAATAGTATCCAGAAGGTCATCCATTGCAATGTCCATCCAGAAGTTCATGGTGTCCATTACAATAAGCTTAGGGCGGTTTTTAAGGCGCTTAATAACCGTTTGCTGTACTTGTGGGGTAAGATTGCCCAACATTAGATATTGGCAGTCCTGGTAAGCCTCGGGGATGATAGGGTCAAAATCAGCCAGTACATTTAACTCCGTTGTTAAAGTATCGCGGCTGTTCATATCGTTATGGTACTTTCCGCTCCAGAAGAATGATTTTTCGCCCTGTTTTATCTGCAGGCCTTCGGTATCAATATGGTGATTGTTAAAATCTTTTATTTCTTCCGCAGGGAAGTCGTCACCCACCACAGCAACGATTTTTATTTTATCAAAAAAGTACGAAGCGGCTAAACTTGCATAAGTTGCGGCCCCTCCAACAATTTTATCCGTCTTCCCAAAGGGGGTTTCAATTGCGTCAAACGCCACAGTACCAATAACTAACAAACTCATGTAAAATATTTTTAATTTTTTTTGTGCAAATATTGTGAAATTACATCAGAAATCATACTTTTGCACCACTCCAAACCGGAAAACACTCCTGAGTAGCTCAGCTGGTTAGAGCATCTGACTGTTAATCAGAGGGTCGCTGGTTCGAGCCCAGCCTCAGGAGCCTCAATGGGCAAGCACGTTTTACGGTCGCTTGCCCATCTTTTTTTACCACCTCTGCGAGACTAATCGCTGTAACAGGCGCCTCAGCAAGCTTAGCCTCTAAAACCGCTATTCGATGTTCACTTTCTGTTTTGATAGTTTTATAGTCAGAACCTTCCAAATCTCCGGTCAATAATAATTCCCTCGCTTTTGTATTATTAGCGGTAGACAGTTATACATCCTAAAATTCGCTCCTCTTATAAAAGTTCCTAAACCAAATCCATTTACTGTATCCATCTGACTATCAGTATAGTTACATATAAGTAACTATTTGACTATCAATGATTTGTTGATAAATTGATAATATAGTTTGAGATTTGATCTGGAACGGCGGAAAATTCTCAGATGTTGACTTGTCTTCACCTGACGGCCGGAACGATATTCTGCGCGCAATTGACCAGGTATTGGAGATGACCTTCGATGTTCAGGAATTTCCAAACGTAATAAGTTATTAAATATTTGAAAAAAATACAGATCATTGTAACTTAGTAGTTACAGTTACGATATACCAGCATACTTGCTCTTAATTAATGCCCCAACAAACGCTAACACCGGATCAGGAAAAAATTCAGTTGGAAAAACTGCTTGATGGCGACGAAAAGGCGTTTGATTTTTTTTATGCCCGTTACAGTTTACCTGTCTACCGCAAACTGCTCAAGATGATCAAGGTGGAATTCGTGGCGGAGGAGATCCTGCAAAACGTGTTTATCAAGATCTGGGAGAAACGTCATCTGATAGACCCCGAGAAAGGGCTTAAGGCCTATATTTACCAGATCGCGCAAAATATGGTGTACGATTTTTACCGGAACCTGGCGCGGGAAGATGAGCTGCAGACCCAGGTAAAATATGTTGTCAAGGACCTTGCCGACGACGCAGCGGCAAATCTGCTGCTTAAAGAAACAAACGAACTCCTTGAAATGGCGATTGAGCGGCTGCCTGAGCAGCAGAAGATCGTATTCAGGCTGTGCAAGCAGGAAGGGAAGAGTTACGATGAGGTCAGCCAGTTGCTTGGCATCTCGACATCGACCATCAACGGGCATATCGTCAGAGCGACCAAGAAGGTCAAAACGTTCATGTTTAAAACCCATCACATTTCCTACGGCTTAACCCTAACAACATTTCTACATTTTTTTCAAAAAAACTTGTGACTTTTCCTTGTTTTTCCTTTCATTGATAAAATTTCCCTTTGATGAGTTTCGCTATACGCTCATAAGTCAAGTAAAAATGTGAATTTCCACTTTTAGGGGCACACTTTTTTCACTTTTGGTGACATATGATTCGTGTGTACGACTTGTGTATATGATAATTAATTATTTGATTGCTAAGTGATTGAATTGAAGAATAGGCTATCGATGTATCAAAAGCGAACAGCGGATCGTTCATTTTTGATCTACTGACGGCAATTTTTAAAAAGCATGACAAGTGAGCGCATTGCTTAAATGACAACTTAAGTCACCGGAACTTCTACTAAATTTTTTTGTGTGTCTTTAAAAGTGGAAATTATGTGCCATTAAAAGAGAAATCTGTCAGAAAAAGATATTTTTTTTCGCATCGGGTAGATGATAAGTCTTTTACAAGCGTATCAGCATAAAAGGACCTACTATCTTGAAAGAGAACCATTACCTGTTGTATCGTAAATTTCTAGACAATGTTTGCAGTGACGCGGAATTGTCTGAACTCTTTCAGCTGTTCGGGACGGCAGATGAAAACGTAATGAGAAATTTAATTACGGAAGAATTACAGTCAGCGAAACCTGAGATGCCCGCCAATGAAAAAGAAGCTGAACGCCTTAATTTCGTTCATCAACAGATCAAAGCAGAGATAAGCCGCCGCAAAGGCAAGATCAGAACGCTTGTATATAAACTTAGCGCCGCTGCCGCAATCATTATCGCTGTAACCTCGGGCATACTGCTTTTGCGGCAACCCGAAATTCATGCTCCTAAAAAAACGCAAACGGCGTCGGTTATTAAACCAGGCCAATTCCAGGCTACCCTGACGCTTGCGAATGGTAAAAAAATTATCCTGAACCGGTCAATGACAGCCACTTTAGAGAAACTTGGACAAACAACAGTTAATGTCAGTCCGGTTAACGGCGTTTCCTACAAGGGCGCTGCGACCGGCCAGTCGCTATCAAATAATGCTAACATCCTTGTTACCGCCCGTGGGGAACAATCACCCTATCCGCTGGTCCTGGCCGATGGCTCAAAGGTATGGCTCAATGCCGCATCCTCCATCACCTTTCCTACGCAGTTCATCGGAAAAGAAAGGGTTGTTACCATTACAGGAGAAGCCTATTTCGAAGTTGCACATGACCGGTCAATGCCTTTTAAGGTGCGTTCCGGGCGCCAAGAAATCACGGTGCTGGGCACCCATTTCAACATTAAGGCTTATGATGATGAGCCGACGATCAGCACAACTTTATTGCAAGGCAGCGTGAAAATAAAAGACCTGACCTCGGGTACGACAGGCCTCCTTATCCCCGGTCAGCAATCCAGGCTGAACAAAAACAGTGGGAATTTTGGGGTTGCCAAGGCAGACATCGAGGAAGTAATTGCTTGGAAGAAAGGATTTTTCATGTTCAACGATCAGCAGATCACCAGTGTCATGAAGTCGATGAGCCGCTGGTATGATGTAGACGTCGAATACCAGAACTTTAACAATAACGATGAGAAATTCGGGGGTACATTTTCCCGCTCATCTAACCTGGCCGATATCCTCAGCAGTTTGCAGAGCCTGGGTCATGTACGTTTTAAAATTGATAAAAGAAAAATCATTGTCAGTAACTGATGCCACCAATCCTCAGCCGCCATTATAATACCTAAAATCCACAATTAATGCAAAAGATCAAACCAGAAAAAGAAAGGAATCGCCTATAGAAGAGAAACAAACATCAAGGATTTACCAAAACCAGGAACGTTCGAACCGTTCCTGGCTGACCAGCGAAGCTGGAATCAGGTAATTAATTATTGAAGCTATCCAATAAACCCAATAACCTAACATTCAAATGTATAAAAAATTTACTGAATTACTTTTCAGGAGGGATTCCTATGTAATTTCCAATCTGATATTAAAAATGAAGCTTACATTTCTTTTCATAGCCGTTGCCCTGTTGCAGGTGCATGCGACCACCCTGGCGCAACGGGTGACTATGTCCGTAAAAAATGCGCCGCTTTCAACTGTTATCGCACAGATCAAGCTTCAAACAGATTATGACTTTGTTTACAACAACGCCGCGATCGAGGGTGCAAAACTCATTACACTGGAGGCAAAAGATCTGGATCTTAAAAGCGTACTGGACCAATGTGTCAAGGGACAACCCTTTGGCTATCGAATCGTTAATAAAGTGATTCTGTTAAACCGGAAGGAACAGACCGAACCGCCGCGCCCGGTCAATAACGTGGTTGAACAGAGAATTTCGGGCGTAGTGCGGGACTCGCTGAGTAATGAGACCTTGCCCGGTGTAACTATCGGTGTCGAGGGAACAAGACTGGGTGTTATATCCGATAACAATGGGGCATTCACGCTGAATGTCCCGTCATCTAACTCGGTGCTCGTACTCACTTATCTCGGCTACCAGCGCCTGCGGGTACCGCTGAACGGAAAAACAGTACTGGATATCCGGATGTCCAGGATAGATTCAAAGCTGAGCGAAGTCGTTGTTGTGGGATACGGAACGAGGGCAAAAGGGGCCGTTACCGGAGCGATTTCCACCGTTAAAGCCGATGTTTTCGAAAACAGGCCGGTCACCAGCAGCTTTGACGCCTTGCAGGGTACAATCCCGGGTTTAACCATAGCCAAAAACAGCGGGCAACCGGGCGGCGGGAACTTCGACCTGAAGGTGCGTGGCAGTTCATCCATTAATGGTAATAAGCCTTTGGTACTTGTCGATGGTATTCCGGGGGATATTAACACGATCAATACCAATGATATCGCCGAGGTATCCGTACTAAAGGATGCCGCCGCCGCCATTTACGGAGCCCGTGCAGGTGATGGTGTGATCATCGTAACCACCAAGCGCGGCAAAAAAGGGCCACCGGAAGTAAGCTACACCGCCAACTTCGGCATTAAGACGCCTACATACCTCAGAAAAATGATGAATACCCTGCAATATGCCGAATTTGCAGACGAGGGTTTAAGAAATGCGGGCCTTCCGGGTTTCCCGCAGGAAGTCTTTGATAAGATAAAAGCAAATGCCGCGCCGGACCTGGACAAGGGCTGGAACTACGGCGTGACCAATTATCCTGGTTTTTACGGTTATACGGATTGGAACAAGGTTGTTTACAAAAGCTCTTCCCAACAGATCCATAATATTGCCATATCCGGCGGCGGGGAAAATAACAATTACATGATCTCTGCCGGTTATAAAAGGGACAATGGTATACTCCGGTTTGGCGAAAACAAGTCGGATGGCTATAACCTGCGCATGAATTACGATTTCCGTATCGGTAGTAAAGTATCCGTAGAAACACGTACGAATTTTGATAATACAAACACGCTGACACCTTCGGAGATCAACGGGGAAAGCCCGTTGAAAAATGTAACCAGGCAGTTTCCCTATGCGCCGCTTTATAACCAGGTGGGCCAGTTTTACAGCTATCAGGGCTATGCCAACCCTGCGGGTTACTTAGCGGAGGGCGGTACAACGACCGACAATTTTTCCCGTTTTGCAACGAATTTCAAAGTCGATTATTCGATCCTTCCGGGACTTAAACTTATCGGTCAGGCAGCGGTACGAATGGATTATCTCAATAATACCGCTATTCATCCGACCATTATCCGGAGCAATTATACCGGCGGCGTGCAGGACATCAGGAACACCCCAAATTCTGCCGCTTACACCAATGCAAAAACGTTAAACAAACTTTATCAGGCTTATTTTGATTATAACAAGGAGTTTGGATCGGATCACCGGTTCAATTTAACAGGCGGCGCTTCGCTGGAACAAACTAATGTTTCCGGTCAGTCGATCACCGGTTATAATTTTCCGAACAACACCATATTCACCCTAAACCTGGCCGACAGGACAAAAGTTGCTTATGCTAACTTTACCGGTAACCTGAGTGATCAGGCGCTTGGTTCTTACTTTAGCAGGTTAAGCTATAGTTATAAAAACAAACTGATCTTAGACCTGACCGCCCGCGCCGACGGAAGTTCCAAGTTCGCGCCTGAAAAGCGCTGGAGCGCCGTATTTCCATCGGCGGCCTTAGCCTATAACCTGTCAGAAGAAAAGTTCATTAAATCGATGAACACCTTTGATCTGTTAAAATTAAGGGTATCCTACGGTAAAATGGGTAATCAGGAGATTGGAAATTTAGGGCTGTATGATTATATTCCCCTTATTAACCAAATAAGAAACAACGGGAATCTTGTAGTTTACCCGATAGGTTCTCCCAACGCAGGTCTTTCCGGTGTAAATGCCAACCCGGCTTCCACCACCAGGACCTGGGAAACGATCACCAATAAAAACATTGGTATCGATGTCGCATTGTTACGTTCAAGACTGAGCTTCTCATTCGATTACTATAACAAGATTAATGACGACATGCTGGTGAACATCGCGGTACCAGCAACTTTCGGCGCTACTCCGCCGTCCAGCAACCAGGGAAAGTTAGTTACAAAAGGCTTTGAAACCATTGTGACCTGGAAAGACAATATCAACGATTTCCGGTATAGTATCTCCCTGCAGCTGAGCGACAGTAAAAACAAACTGGTGGAATTGAAAAACAGCGACAGCTATAATGAAGGCCTGGTAGGAACCCGGAAAGGCTATGCGATCAATTCTTATTTTGGATATGTGTATGATGGCATCATTAAAACTCAGGCACAACTTGACGCCTACAAACAACTACAGGGCGTACCGGCCAGGGTATCAATTGGCGATGTGATGTATAAAGATGTTGATGGGGACGGTAAACTCACCGCGTTTGGCGATAAAAGCAAGGGCCTGGCCGGTGATATGGTCTACCTGGGTAACGTAACCCCGAGATATACCTATTCGTCCAACATTAATTTGGGTTATAAACAATTTGACCTCCAGGTATTTTTACAGGGCGTCGGCCAAAGAAATGTGATCTATGAAAGTAACATCAGCCGGCCCAATACCTTCTTCTGGCCTTCGCTGGCATACTTTTATAATAAAACCTATAGTGCCACCCGACCGAACGCAGAATTTCCAAGATACCTGCCGGGTAATTTAGGCTGGGATGATGTATCGGGCTATAATTACCGCGCCTCGACCAAGACGATCCAAAATGTGGCCTACCTGAGGTTCAAAGTGATTACCATTGGATATAACCTGCCGGATGCAGTCGCCAGAGCAGTTAAACTGAAATCTGCCCGGATCTACGTGAGCGGTCAGGATCTGTTTACATTTTCGAAAGGGACATTCGGCGGCAACTTTGATCCGGAAGACGGCTACCGCCAGGAGGGCACTTACCCTTACAACAAAGTTTATTCCGTGGGCTTAAATGTTAAATTCTAAATGAAAAACACTATGAAACTTAAATATTTAAATCCTAATCAAATCGTGAATAGCACCTCCGGTGTTAACGATATAAAGGCGATACGCGGGATCACAGTTATTTGCATTTTACTTACGGCCGCACTGTGGAGCAGCTGCAAAAAAGACCTGAACCTGATATCGAAGGACAGTATTACAGACGCTACCTTCTGGAAAACAGGTGCTGATTTCAAACTAGCTGCCAATAATTTGTATAACGGACTGGACCGGTTTGGCGAAGAGGATACCGAATCCGATATCGCGTTCAACGTGCCCAATTCCGTTAGTAACGGGCAGTTGGTGCCGGCTGAAACGTCAGACACGTGGAATTCAAGCTATGGTTATATCCGCTCTGCCAATAATATTATGGAAAAAGGTGCCGGAAACGCCGACGCCGAAATCAAAAAGTATGTAGCCGAAGCTAAATTTTTCAGGGCCTGGTATTACTGGAAACTACTCCGGATCTATGGCGGTGTCCCGCTCATTACCAAGGTACTCAAGACGGATGATCCTGAATTGTTCGCGCCGAGGTCAAGCCGTACAGAAACAGCTGATCTGATCTTAAAGGACCTTGACGAAGCTAAAAATGACCTGCCTGTGCAATCGGATGTTTCATCACCCGATATCGGCCGGATCACCAAAGGCGCTGCATTAGCGCTTGCTTCACGCGTAGCCTTGTTTGAAGGAACCTGGCAAAAATCAAGGGGCGGCGCGAATGCCGCCAAATACCTTGATATTGCGACAACCTCTTCGCAGGCCGTGATAACCAGCGGTGTTTATAGCCTGTATACGGGCAGCGGCGCGCAAAGCTACCGCTACCTATTCCTTGAAGCAGGTGACGATGCCAAAGAAACCATTCTCGACCGGAGATATGCCAGAAATATCCTCGGCCATGATGCGCCCTATATGTATGATCAGGATGGCTATAACCCGACGCGCAAAATGGTGGATATGTATTTGGATAAAAATGGCCTGCCAATCACTTCGGCCGGCACCGTTTTCCACGGCTATAGCACCTTTACCTCGGAATTCCAGGACCGCGACCCGCGGATGACACAGACCATGATCATCCCCGGAACGCTCACCAACCGTGTGTTTTTCCCGGTAACGAAAGTGGCCAACTGGCCAGATGCGCCACAGCGTAACTTCAATACCGGTTATATCCTTTATAAATATATGTCGGAAGATCCTATAGCCAATAATTCGGGCCGGGAAGGCGACAACAGCTTATTTGACTATGACCGGCACCTGATCCGTTATGCCGAAGTGCTGTTAAACTATGCGGAAGCCGTATATGAGAAGAACGGATCGATCAGTGATAACGATCTTAACTTATCGATCAACAAGCTGCGCGACCGGGTCGGGATGCCACATCTGACTGCCGCATTTGTCGCTGCCAATAACCTGAACATGCAGACGGAGATCAGGCGCGAAAGAACCGTAGAACTGGCGTTGGAAGGTTTCCGTTATGATGATCTGCGCAGATGGAAAACCGCTGAAACAGAATTGCCGCAGGACGTGAAAGGCATCAAAATAACCGGCACGGATTGGGCAAATAGAAAGCCCTATAACGATCCGAGTTATGCGGGTAAAGTGGATGCCAGCGGTTTCTTGATCGCCGAGAGAAGCAGAAAGTTTGATCCGGCGAAAGATTATCTGCAGCCGCTACCGACAAAGGAGGTTGCTTTTTACCAGGCCAACGGTCATACGCTGGAACAAAATCCTGGATGGTAATTAAGTAAATAATCGGGCCGGTTATACGGCCCGATTATTTACTTAATTACCTTTATTGGATAATATTATTAAGACCATGTATAACATCTAATCACTAAAACATTTGGCTACAAAAACATATCCATATATGAACTTTAAAATCATACTCCGTTTGATGTTTCTGCTTCTTACTTCATTTTCAGTTGCGGAAGCTCAGGATAATAAGTTGAAAAAGGCGACAGACTTAATGGGACATCGTTTTCTCACATTCAATACCGTTATCCGGGTGAACCAAATAGAGGTTTCGAGAAACCGTAACCTTGGCGAGGATGAACGGGCGCTACATACCCCTGCACGGGTCATTGCCTTTAGAAATTCACTGGCAGAAGGGTTTCCGGGTGGAAAAATGACATGGTCATTCAGTTGGCTTGCATTGAATGATACAACTTCGGATTACAGGAAAATCAGAAACCTGGTTGTGGGTTATCATTATAAATATGGCGATGATGTTACATTTATACCGGGTGCTTATTTTGCCAATGCCTATAACACAACCAAACAAGTAAATAAGGACGTACACGATGCGCTGAAGATAATAAGCAGAATGGTTGGCAATGGGTATAGGCCGCTAAGTATTGTAGCAGGATTTATGTCTGCAGCTAACCAGCAATACCTTGCAGAGAAGGAAGGCATACATGTATGCCAGGGAAATATCTGGAGCCAGTTCAGTATTGACAATCAGGATGGAGACGGGGCCGTAGTTTATCCTTTTTATCCATCAAAAGAACATTTTTGCAAACCGTCGCAAAACAAAAAAGATTTTATTGATTGTGTGAATTTAGATGGTTGGTCGGTTGATTTTCTTGCCGGCAGGCGGGAAGGTTTCAAAGATGGATTCAATAGCCGTATGGGTGTTGGGCCTATTGAAACACTTGGCAAGTATGGTAATGAAACCGGGTTGAAGGAAATGATGCATACCACAGCCATTCATTTTGATAAAGGCTTTGCACTTAACGGATTTGGCTGGGTTACTAATTGCTGGGAATTGAGCCTGCCTTATGATCCTGTTTCATTAAAAAACTGGTTAAAAGCCATCAGAAAACGCTGGCCTGATACGAAGTTGATCACTCAGGGCGAATTCGGTTTACTATGGCGTAAACATTATAAAAGCAACAGTTTCAATTACCGGTTTGTAGAACGCGGCTCTGGTATTGGCGGCTCGGATGCAAATAATGAGATCAGGTGGTTTATGAATAAAGATTTTCGTTTGGCATTACTAAAAGACTGGAAAAATAACACCTCTGAAAAAGTCATAGATTTTACACGTTATGATCTTAAAGCGCATGAACCCAAAGGGATGACGCGAAAATGGAGCCTGTTGGGTGTCATCAATCAAAAGCAATCACGCCCACAGGATAAACCGATCCTTATTGATTCGCTATCGGCCGGCGCGCGTGCAATTATAGCTGCCCGATACAAATATCTGATTAAATAACAGCAAGATCACACCGCTTTCTCCAATGTTAGGTCAGCCTATATATCTGCTTGCTCAACTTTTTAAAATCAAAAACACTTTAGAAGTACGCTAAAATAATTATCAAGATGAAATTAAAGCCACTTATTACTATCGCCATAACGGCAGCAATATTTATTATCACTTTTTGTTCGTTTGATCCCCAACCAAAACCCTTGAGCGAACCCAGGATAATCAATATTGTTAATTTTATCCGTGATATCGAACCCCGGGATGTTAACATTACAAAAGATGTGCTGTACCAAACCGTTGTCAATCAGATCAAACTGATGGAGCAATATCATCTTGGCGGAACTTTTTTATTGCAGTATGATGCCCTGATTGATAAACGTTACCAGGAATTACTAAAAAAACTACCTAAAGATCAATTTGAAATTGGTGGCTGGTGGGAGCTGCCGCAACCGCTGATCGAAAAAGCCGGTATCAAATGGCGGGGGAAATATGCCTGGGACTGGCACTCCGACGTGGGTTTTTCCGTGGGCTATACCCCTGCCGAACGGGAAAAGATCATCGATGTTTATTTCACCGATTTTAAGCAGATATTCGGATACTATCCCAGATCGATCGCTTCGTGGGTAATTGATGCCCACTCCCTGAATTACATGTACGATAAATATAAGATCGTTGCATCGGCAAACTGCAAAGATCAGGTCGGCACCGACGGCTTTACCCTTTGGGGAGGTTACTGGAACCAGGCGTATTATCCGAGCCGTGTAAACGCCTACATGCCTGCGCAGCATACCGACAAACAACTTCCGGTACCGGTATTCAGGCTGCTGGGCAGTGACCCGATCAGGCAATATGCCGATGGACGGTCAGTAACCACGCTGGAGCCGGTTTATCCTCATGCGGGCGGGAACGAGCAGTGGATCAACTGGTTCTTTCAGGCATTCGCCAACGATCCGGCGCTCGGCTATAACTATACACAGGCAGGCCAGGAAAATTCGTTCACCTGGGATGCGATGAAAAAAGGCCTGGAATGGCAAATGCCAATTATTGCCCGGCTAAAAAGTGAAGGAAAGGTACGCGTAGAGACCATGGCGCAGTCCGGCGAGTGGTTTAAAAAAACCTACAAAGTTACCCCTGCTACAACTTTTACCGTAAGCAAGGACCTCGGCGAAAGTGATAAGAAGACCATCTGGTACAACAGCCGGTTTTACAGGGCTAACTTGCTTTGGGAAAACGGGAACCTACGTATCACCGACATCCACTTGTTTAACGAAACGGTTCCGGACAAATACCTGAAGGACGTAACTACTATTAATCAAAGTTTCTTTTACACGCTCCCGGTGGTGGATGGTTTTCAATGGGGTAAACGCGGTAAGCCCGAAGGCTTTCGTTTAATGATGAACGAAGGTGGCCGGGAAGTCGCGGTACATGGTGGCGATCCGACCTTTACAAATATGAACAAAACCACGGCACGCGCTTCCTGGCCGGTGGGTGGAGGTTCTTTCGAAATAGATATGAACGAAAAGTTCATGACCATCACCGCGAAAAACAACCCGGCCGGCGACTGGTTTCTGGACCTGTATGTCGCCGAGGGCTCTAAAACCGCATTCAAAGCCGCAACTGATAATAGCGCCCGGTATGAATTTGACGGTCATGCCTACCGAATGACAATAACACAGGGCACGATCGAAAAAACGACAAATGGTAGTTTATACCGTATCAAGCCACAAAATCAACGTATCGTTTTAATACTGGCAGATCAATAAGATCTGCTGGTATTGTACATGTAGTTCCACCAATCATTATAACCGACATTCATGAAGAACTATCTGAAGATATTACACCTTGACGATCATTCGTTGACACCATATCATCAGCAATTGTCTGACGCAATCATGCTGGCCGTTGAGCGTAAGCAGATTGAAATGAATGACGTGCTGCCTTCCATCAATGACCTCAGCATAGCGCTGGATGTGTCGCGAAATATAATTGCCAAAGCCTATAGCACACTTAAAGAACGGGGGGTAGTCGGTTCGGTTCACGGCAAAGGACATTTTATAAAACAAGTTGACACCGGCCGCTCAAGGCGTATATTAATGCTTTTCAATAAACTGAGCAGCCAGAAAAAGATCATATACGATGCTTTTGCCACCAGCCTTGGTGAAGGCAACTACATTAATTTTTTTATTTACAACAGCAATTTCAACCTCTTTAAAAAAATACTGTTTGATAAAATGGACCAGTTCGACAAGATCGTGGTTGCTCCTCATTTCGTTTGCAGTGATGAACCGCCTGCTGATGTGCTGAACAAGATACCGGAAGGTAAGCTGATTTTGATCGGCGGTTTTTTGGAAGGTATAAACGGGACGGTTTCGACCGTGTATGAAGATTTTGAGCAGGATATTTTTGATGCGTTGAGCAGCATGCTCAGTTATATCCGCAATTATCACGGGATCACCATGGTGTTCCCTAAGGATAGTTATTACTCAACAGGGATATTCCTGGGTTTTCTGAATTTTTGTAAAAAATTCGGCTGCCATTATCATATCATGCCAACGGCCAGTAGTGAACGGATCACCAAAGGCATGCTCTATATTACGCTTACTGATGATGACCTGCTCGATCTGATCGCGCAAGCGAAAGAAGAAAAGCTGGTCTTAAAGGAAGATTTTGGCGTGATATCGTACAATGAAACGCCCTTTAAAAAATTCATTCTGAACGGCATTACTACGATTTCAGCGGATTTTAGCTTCATGGGCGTCAAAGCCGCAGAACTGGTCAAATCAGGTGTGCCGGAAAGAATCAAAGCTCCATTTTATACGACGATCAGACCATCAATATGATGCTTCGTATTATTAATCATAAAGCATATGTGTGTGGCGGTGAAACACTTGGGTACAGTACAGCCAATATTAAAAATAACTTTGTAGAAGGGCTTAACAGCCTGAGCAGCAGTAGCTGCCGCCTGCCCGTGGTGTAAACCAATTATAAATTAAAAAAAGCAGTCGTTTGAAGTTCGCATATTATTAATGATGCCTGAACGTTTATTCATCCGTCGTGAGTAGTATTTTAAACCAGAGCACAGATATGATCACCCAATACAAAGATGAGGAGTTACTAACTTCGTTGAGAAACGATGATGAGGATGCTTTCAGGGAGATTTACAACAAGTACTGGAGAAAGTTGTACATCGTGGCGGCTAATCGTGTCGACAACGAGCAGGATGCGGAGGAAATAGTCCAGGATATATTTGCGGCTTTGTGGGTACGCCGCAAATGTATTGTGATCACAGATAATGGCCTGGGTAAGTATCTAACTTCTTCCGTTAAATACCGCGTGATTAAAACTTTGGGTAGGTATGCCTTGAAGCAGAACTATCTGAATGCTATTCCTGCAAATAGTTGTATCGATGACTCCACCCAGCAATGGCTTGCCTTTGAAGAGTTGAAAGAAGAACTAGCCAAATATGTAAGCCAATTGCCCGAAAAATGTCAGATAGTATTCAAAATGAGCCGCGAACTTGGTTATTCGCAAAAGCGAATAGCCGCCGAATTATCGATATCCGAAAAAACGGTAGAGGCACATTTACAAAAAGCCTTTAAAGTTCTACGTTCCAAATTAGCAAGCATTGTGCTTACATTGCTTTAGCGAATTGAATGGCAGTAAGCCCTGTCTGTCCGTAACATCTGCTACCCGCTATTCAGATTATTACTCTGCGATCCGGTCCCCTTTGCCGTCATTAAGCAAGGGGATGAAATTCTCCATCTTGCTCCTGTTACTGTCCCCTCAAAAAAAATTACCGCGGAGTAAGGGATTGCCTTGAGCAAAGGGATATATATATAAGACCAATTATGACAGAAAACAAGCGAATACTTGAACTGGCCACCAAATGGCTTGCCGGCACGATAACTGACCGGGAAAAAAAGGAGTTTGCAAGCTGGTACAACAGTTACGACGACACGTATTTTCAATCATCAGCTACAGGAGAAGATGCACTTAAGGAGCGCATGTTCTCGAGAATTTCAGCGGAAGCAAAGCTGTCAAATAAAGGGCCCGAAAGCGTACACCGGATAAGGCGGCGGTGGCCGCTCGGTATCGCCGCTTCGTTTCTTATTGTGCTTTCCGTTCTGTTTTTATGCCGGCCTTTTAACAAGGCTGATAAGGTCGTTGCCGTCCAACCAAAAGTGCCTACGCTGACGCTGGCAAATGGACAGACGATCGCGTTAAACACACAGCAAAAAGGGATCACTGCGGGGCATAATATCAGATATCTTAGCGGCGAGCCTGTCGTATTATCGGATAAATATGCCGCTCACAGCAAACAGAAAAGGGACTTCAATCAAAACCTCCGGCTGACCACCCCCAAAGGGCTGATCTACGAACTGGTCCTGCCTGACGGGTCACGCGTAATCCTTAATGCCGGTTCTACGTTGAGCTATCCATCTGAATTTGCAGCGAATGAGCGCGTGGTTGAGTTGGAGGGAGAGGCATTTTTTGAGATCAGTAAATTAAACAGGCCGGCCACAGTTGCCCGTAAAGGTCAAAAAGCCGCGGTTGCCCAGGTTCCATTTAAAGTAAAAACTGCAGGCCAAATCGTCGAAGTTTTCGGCACGAAGTTTAATGTGAACGCTTATATGGACGACGGGGCAACACAAACCACGCTTGTCGAGGGCGTTGTCAGGGTATCGGCCGAAGGAGTCAGTAACGGATCCGCCAGACTTTCGCCGGGCGAGCAGGCGCAATCAGACGCACAGGGAATATCTGTCCGGGTGGTCGACACGGAGCATTACACCTCCTGGCGTAATGGGTATTTCTATTTTGACAATGCCGGTATTCCCGCGGTCCTGGCGCAAATGCAGCGTTGGTATGACTTTAATACCGACTACGAATCGACTATTCCTGACCAGGTATTTTCCGGAAAGATCCCCCGAAACATCAACCTTGCACAAGCCCTGAATATCTTGAGAAGGGCCGGTATCAACATCCGGCTTATCGACGACCATCAGGTCGTTATTACTTCACCAAAAAAAAACCAATAATAAAAAACCAAAATCAATCATTATGAGAAAAATCAGAGACACGTAAATCAAAAAAACAAAAAAAACGGAGGTGTTAAGGCCACCCCCGTTTAAGATTTCGCGAAATACCGGTTCTGGTTAAGGACCGGCCATTCACCTGGAGTTGTTATTCACTTTCATCCCCATTAATGCAAAACTATGCAATTAAAATTTTTATTAAACCAAATGATCAAGAAATGCCGGGACCGTTCAAAGATTAAACACGGTTTCCTGATGCTGTTTTTCTGTTCTGCGCTATCGCTGGAGTTAACGGCGAAGACTTTTGGCCAGCAATTATCCCTGCAAGTGCAGAACGAGCCGTTGGCCAATGTGCTTAAACGAATAGAAAAGCAAAGTACCTACACCTTTTTTTATAATGCTAAAGAGGTCGACGTAAAAACACCTGTATCTATTAATGTAAAAAACAAAGAGGTCACCGAGGTGATCCAAATCCTGTTTGAGGGGAAACCCTACGACCTCGATATACAAGGCAACGTGATCGTCATTAATAAAAAAAAACAGGCGGCGCCTGTCGGAGAGATCAAACGGCCTAAATTAAGCAGCCAGCCTGCGGAACAGGTAAGCGGTCGGATTATAGATTCATTGGGCAAGCCCTTATCGGGTGTTTCTGTGCTGGTCAAAGGCACCTCGCGCGGTACGGTTAGTGATCAAAACGGGTATTATCGGATCTCCGTAGAGAACAACGAGGTACTTGTCTTTAAAATGATCGGTTTCATCAGCAAAGAGATCGGTGTAAACGGCCAAAAAGTTATCGATATCGTCTTGAAGGAACAAACGTCCGGTTTAAATGAAGTGGTCGTCGTTGCCTTTGGCGCACAGAAAAAGCTGACCACTATCGGCGCGCAGAGCACTGTTAAGGCAGAGGATCTCAAGCTGCCGGTGGCCAATATATCCAACCTGATCGCGGGCAGGGTCGCCGGTATCGTGGGTGTTCAACGGAGCGGGGAACCTGGCTATGATAACTCGGAAATTTATATTCGCGGTATTTCGACCTTTACCAGCAGTTCGCCGTTGATCCTGGTAGACGGTGTCGAAAGATCATTTAATAATGTCGACCCTGAAGACATTGCCAGTTTCAGTGTTTTAAAAGATGCTTCGGCAACGGCTCTTTACGGTGTCCGGGGCGCCAACGGTGTGATCATTATACAAACCAAGAAAGGGCGCGCGGGAAAAACAACGATCAATGTTCAGTATGATCAGGGTATGACTGAATTTACCCGATTGCCACAATTTGCTGATGGGGTAACTTATATGGAGATCGCCAACGAAGCCTATAAAAACAGCTTTCCTACCGATCCGAACCCCAGGTATTCTGCAGAGCGGATAGCGGCTACAAAAACGCAATCGGACCCGGACCTTAATCCGGATGTCAACTGGATGAATGTTATTTTAAACCGCTATGGACATAACCGCCGCGCCAGGGTAAATGCCAATGGGGGCTCCGACAAGGCGCAATATTATCTTTCGGTCGGTTATTATGACGAAACTGGCATGTTCAAAACCGACGAACTGGCTAAATATAATTCAACTTTAAAATTCAGCCGGTTCAATTTTACGTCTAATCTCACGCTGAATGTCACCAAAACCACTAAAGTTGATTTTGGTGTTTCGGGCTGGATCAGTAATGGCAATTATCCCGGTTCAGGAACCGGCAGTATATTCAGCGCTGCTTATGTGCTTCCACCCATAACGATCCCGGCGCGTTATTCCAACGGATTGTATTCGAAGATCAGGACAGGAGACGTCAATAATCCCTATACGATACTCACGCAATCAGGTTATACTACGGAGTTCAGGAGCCAGTTATGGAGCAATCTGCGTCTTACACAGAATCTTGATTTTTTAACGCCAGGACTGTCCATCACAGGAATGTACTCCTTTGATAATTATAACACCCATCAGATCGCCCGGTCCAAATCTGTTGACGGGTTCCTGGCCACTGGTCGAAACGCCGCCGGTGAGCTCATTTTTGAGCAAACACAGATCGGGACCAATTATCTGGGATATAGCAGAAATAATAACGGCAGCCGCCAACTTTATCTTGAAGGCGCTATTAATTACACCAAGACCATCAAAAAGCATGACTTCGGCGCTATGCTGCTTTATAACCAAACGGACCGGGTCGATGCTTTCGCCGCTGATTTTAACAGCTCTATTCCATTCCGGTATATGGGACTCGCAGGCAGGGCGACCTATGCTTATGATACCAAATATCTTGCAGAAGTAAATTTCGGCTACAATGGCTCGGAAACCTTCGCACCAAACAAAAGATTCGGTTTCTTTCCGTCATTTGGCCTGGGATGGATTGCTTCGCAGGAGAAGTTCTTTGAACCGGTCAAAGACATTTTCTCTTTTTTAAAGATGAGGTTCTCTTACGGTATCGTCGGCAACAGCAGCATCGGCGGCAGGCGCTTTGCTTATATCAGCACGATCACCGGACAGGGCAGTTATAATTATGGACAAAACAATACAGATAACAAGATAGATGGTCTTAATTTCGGTGATTACGCCGTTAATGTGACCTGGGAGCGTGCCGCAAAATACAATCTTGGCATAGAGTTTAAAATGTTAAATGACGAATTGTCTGTTACCGCAGATGTTTTCCGGGAAAAAAGAACGGGAATTTTCTTGCAACGCGGCGATGTACCAATGTCTGTTGGCATAGGGAGTCTGCCATGGGCCAACCTGGGTAAGGTTAACAATACCGGTGTAGATGTAACCATCGATTACCAGAAAAGACTCGGTGATTTCACCGTTGGTATCAGGGGAAACATCAATTGGAACAGAGCAATCATTATTGATGACGGGAAGGCCCCGTTTCCTTATCCATGGCAACAGCGTATTGGCCGGAAGTTAGGCCAACGGTATGGTTACATTGCATTGGGACTCTTTCAATCCGAGGAAGATGTGCGAAACAGTCCCTACCAACCCGGCGTAAATAAACCCGGCGATATTAAATATAAAGATCTGAATGGCGATGGCAAAATAGATGCCTACGATCAGACCGCTATAGGACACGGTAGTATTCCGGAGATCGTATATGGTTTCGGCCCGACCATCAAATGGAAAAACTGGTCGCTTGCTACCTGGTTCAAGGGGATCAGTAATGTAGATATTTTCCTGAACGGTGACGGTTTGCAACCATTTAGACTTGGCGGGGAACGTGGGAACCTTTTTAAAGCGGTCATCAATCGCTGGACGCCGGAAAATCCCAGCCAGAACGTGCTGTATCCGAGGTTAACCTATGGGAGTGATAATATGAACTATGAAACCAGTACCTGGTGGACGAAGAACGGCGCTTTCCTGCGGCTGCAAACAGCCGAATTGAATTACAGCTTCGCCAACAAAGCATTTCTATCCAAAATCGGCATATCAAACCTAAATGTTTATTTTATTGGTTATAACCTGTTAACCTTTAGTGAATTCAAATTATGGGATGTGGAACTGGGAGATGGAAGGGGCTCGCAGTATCCCCTGCTGAAGACCTATAACCTGGGTATCAGATGTACATTTTGATAAGACAATATCTAACAAAACTTAAGATGAATCGACAAATAAAACTCATATTATTACTGCTGTTATTCAGCGGTATTTCAGGTACAGGGTGCAAAAAATTTCTGGACCAGGTGCCCAACGATCGTATCACGATTGAAGAGGTGTTCCGCAAAAAAGCATCCTCAGAGCAATTTCTGGCCAATGTTTACAGCATCGTTCCTGACGAATCAAATGCGATTGACGGCTTTCCTATGATTGGTTGCAGCGACGAGGCCGACCTGACATGGTCAGGCGGGCCGAATTACGCTGTAAATATTGGTAACTTAAACCCGTCAAATGTTAATAACCTCTTTGATCGTTGGGGTTATTATTACCAGGGTATCAGATCTGCAACTTATTTCATGAACCATATCAATGAGAACATAGAGATCAGATCGCTGAACGGCCAGGCGCTTATCGATCAATATCAGGCTGAAGCACGTTTTTTGCGGGCATATTATTATTTTTTACTCATGAGGCAGTATGGTCCGGTAGTCCTGATGGGGGAAGATGTCACACCGCCCGATGCCGAAGCATCAGCCATGCAGATTCCAAGGAGCTCTTTTGACGAGTGCGTAAGTTACGTTGCCAGTGAACTTGATAAAGCCGCAGAAGGGTTGCCCTTGCAGCCTCAAAGTAACGGACAGGTGAGTGACAGAGAATTTGGACGCATCACCAAAGGGATTTGTCTGGCAGTCAAATCCCGGCTTTTGCTATATGCAGCGAGTCCGCAGTATAACGGGAATACGGATGCATCTTCGTTCAAAAACCAGGATGGCAAAGCGCTCATTGCACAAAGCTATGACGCACAAAAATGGAAAAAAGCTGCCGATGCCGCCAAAGCGGTCATTGATTTGGGGCAATATGCCTTATACAAAGATCCTTCCGGCAATCCGATGAAATCTTTAGACGGGGTATTTTTTAACAGCTGGAATTCCGAGCAAATATTTGTCAGAAAAGCAAACGATTTGGCAAGGTGGGATGTTCACGCGACGCCAAGACAAGCAGGAGGTTGGTGCGGTCTAGCACCAACCCAGGAGAACGTTGATTCCTATTTTATGTCCGACGGGTTGTTGCCATCTGAATCCCCATTATATTCAGAAATTGGTTTTACCACGGTCAATGGCGTTCAGGTATACAATATGTACATGAACCGTGAGCCCCGCTTTTATCATGATGTTACTTATAATAACAGCATCTGGCAGGGCGGTACCATGAATGCACCTGCGCCAGTTACCTTCTTTCTGTCGGGTCCGAACGGCAGAAACGGGCATCCGACCGATTTTTCGAAAACGGGCTACCTGATCCGAAAAAATGTTGGGCCACAAACAAATGTCGGTGCCGGCGGCAACGGCCAGGTACAATCCCGGGTGCTCATATTGTTCCGTTTAGGGGAAATATACCTGAACTACGCGGAAGCATTAAATGAGTTTCAGCCCGGATCAGCCGATGTACTGACTTATCTGAATGCTATCCGGGAGCGCGCCGGCGTTCCGAAGTACGGATCCGGTACAAACTCACTTCCGGTACCAGCAGATCAGGCAGCGATGCGTGCCAAGATACGTGCGGAGCGCCGTGTTGAACTTGCGTATGAAGGACACCGTTTTTTCGACATCCGGCGATGGAAGATCGCTCCACAGGTGATGGGAGCTATGCATGGTATGGACATCAGCAAAGACGGGAATGATTTTTATAAAAGAGTAGTGACAGCTACGCCACACCTTTTCCGGCAATCCTACTATTGGTGGCCTATAACACAATATGAATTAGACAGGAACCGGACATTAGTCCAAAGTCCATCGTGGTAATTAAAATTTAAACAAGATGAAAAATACTATATACGGCAAAGTTATAATTATAGCTTTCCTTATCCTTTCCCAAAGCTGTAAGAATGAGGTTAACCTACCGAATCAGGACGAATCAAGCTACAATCAAATTTACATGCCACAGGCGGCCAACGGCGTGGTCAGTGGTACACTGGAAGTTAAGCCGGCAGAACAATTTTTGATCTATGGTGCAAACTATGGCGGCAGGGGTTATCCGGCGCAGGATATCAAAGTATCCTTTAATGTCGATGCATCGCTGGTTGCTACCTATAATGCGGCCAACAACACTTCCTATAAAATACTACCACCTGAATCCTACCGGCTCGGCGCAACGGAGGCAGTAATCAGGAAGGGCGACCTGGCCACCGCGCCAATAAAAGTAATCGTTAAAACAACCGGTGAAAAAGCGATACCCATGTTCACGACTTACCTGTTGCCGGTGACGCTTAGCGCTGATTTTAAGATCAACGAAAAACTTAAGACTACCTATTTTTTGGTGACTTCCGAACCCAGCGCTGCAGACTATCCCGATTATGACCGGGCTGCCTGGTCGATCGTTGATTTTTCATCGCAGGAGGCGACCGGCGAAGGGCCGAACAACGGCCGGGCCATATTTACATTAGACAACAATATCAATACATTTTGGCATGCGCAATGGAGCAACGGCGGTAGCATTTTACCCCATCATATTACATATGATATGGGCGGAGTTAAATCCTTACATGGTTTCAATTTTACCCAGCGCCAAATAAGCGGCAGCGGAGGTAAAGCTGATTCCGTTGAGATACAAACGAGCCTTGATAAAATTAACTGGACCAGGGCCGCAGGCTTCCATTTACAAACGGTGCAGCCGCAGCAGAAGAAGTGGCTGCCAAACTTTGTGGACGCGCGTTATGTCAAGTATGTCGTCATCAGCACCCATGGTGGTGTCTTCAGCAGTCTTGCCGAATTCGGCGCCTATTAGCAACGCACTGAAGAGGATCTGTTAAACTTTCAGATCATTATTAATTCCGCCTGGCCGGGTATTCCATACCGGCCGGGCGGATTTGAATAGAACACCTGTTAAAGGTTCCTGGAATGCCTATCATTTCCCTAAAAACACCACGGTACAGTTATTTGAGCCTGGTCGTTTATATTTGTTTTCAAACGTCAGAGCCGGGCGGCGTTTGGTAAGGCCAATTCATTAACACTTAACTTTGCGGGAAAATCAAACTGGTAATTCCCCGGGAGATTTTCTTTTGTACAAAAATATGAAAAAGTACCTGTTCGTATTGTTCACGATATTTATCCTGTGTTCGTTTAAGGAAAAGGAATTAACCTGGGTTGCCATAGGTGATTCGATCACCTACCTGAATGATCATCCTGATGAAACCGGGAACAGAGTTAAAAAAGGTTACCTGACGCGCGTAACAGAGCTATTACCCAATCTGCGGTATATCAACCAAGGCCATAATGGTTGGACATCCGGCGCGATCGCCGGGGACATTGAGCATCTGGGCCTGGTCAAAGCCGACGTATATTCTGTGTTTCTGGGCACAAACGACTGGTGGCAAGGCAGGCCTGTCGGAAAGGTGGAAGATTATCAGCATGGTAACGATAATACAACGGCGTATGGCTCCTTCCGGATCATCATCAACAAGATCCGTCAGCTGAACCCGGAAGCTAAAATCGTGCTGATCACGCCCATGCAGCGTAATGATTTTGTTTATATCGCTGACGCCAATAATAATGCCTTTGGTTCCTATCAAAATAAAAACGAACAATCACTGGAAGAATTCGCAAATGCGGTTATCGCTATCGGTCAATATGAGCATGTGCCCGTTGTCGACCTGTATCATCATCCATTATTAAAAATAGAAAACCTGGTTAATTTTAAACGGTTGAAAGATCCCCAAAACGGTAAATACGTTAATTATACTTATCCCCGGTCAACCGGCATACCTTTCGATCCCAAAAACGATGATTATCCATATCCTCCGGAGGCAGTAAATCTAACCTACGATGGCTTACATCCATCGGATAAAGGAAATGCGATCATTGCCACCGCTCTTTCAGCTGCGTTTAAACAACTTGGCCTTGCACCACGTTGGGACAAGTATATCAATCTGGAGAAGTACAACGAACCCTTTTGGAAAGCCGATACGATCACAGACGAACGCACACAGATCATCAAGGATCACGACCGGGCAAGCGGGGCGCTGCTTTTTAATGCGCGGAAGGTACTCTCCGTAAAGTCTGCGGATCAAAGCACGACTTTTGTAAAAGGCAGGGACTGGAGTTATGCGAATGGTAAGATCAGCATTGGTGGAGAATCAAAGATCCCGTTTCTAAAAAAAGAGGAGCTTGTTTTTACAGAAAAGAAGCCTGACTTGTCTATGGCCGGTAAAGCGCCCGGAACTTTTGTGCTGTTTAGTGAAAATGCCTACTTCAGCGCCCGGCAGGTCTCCGTTACTTATATCCCCGAAAAGAGAAGGAAATGGAGTGGTCCGGTACCTGTATACCAGGAAAGCAATCTTCCACTTACCCTAAATAAGTTATCGGCTAAAAAGCAGTTAAATATCGTATTTTATGGCAACAGCATAGAAACCGGTTACAATGCCAGCGGTTTTGAGGATGTTGCTCCGTATATGCCTGTTTGGCCGGAGCTTGTCGTATACCACCTGCGAAGTGTTTATGGGGCACAGGTTACTTATACTAATACCTCTGTAGCCGGCAAGCTCGCCAAATGGGGCCTTGATTCCGTTTCAACACGGGTAACGGCGTACCACCCTGATCTGGTAGTTATTGGATTCGGCATGAACGATGGCAGCGAAAACATATCGCCCGGGCAGTTTCGCGAGCAGATCAACGGGATCATGAATTCGGTTTCAGCCATCAATCCTGAGACGGAATTTATACTCATCGCCCCCATGCTACCCAACCCGGATGCTGTGCAATGCGGCTTGCAGGGGCGTTACAAGGCGGAGTTGGCCAAACTTGTCAAAAAGGGGGTTGCGTTAGCGGACCTGACGGGTGTACATGCAGCATTGCTCAAGCGCAAAAGCTACCAGGACATGACCGGTAATAATGTTAACCACCCTAATGACTACCTTGCGCGCTGGTATGCGCAGATGATCAACGGCCTTCTGGTCAAATAATTTATTTCATCAATTATTTAAAACTAATAAATGAATTTCCGCTGTTTTAAAGGCAGTTGCTTATCGCTGGTTATCTTACTCGTATTAAGCACTATTTTTAATTGCAGCCTGGCCAATGCACAGGCTGGCGCTATTACGCTAAAATGCGAACATCTGAAATCACCCATGGGGGTTGACGAACCGCATCCAAGGCTCTCCTGGCAGATCAATGATCGCAAACCGGGTGCCGCCCAAAGTGCCTATACCGTTGTCGTGTCGAAAGACAGTGCCAGGCTAACGAGCGGTGCAGGTACTGTCTGGAACTCCGGCAAAGTAAGATCAGCAGCATGCCTGATCACGTATAAAGGCAGGACACTTGAACCCTTTACCCGTTACTACTGGAAAGTACGTACCTGGGACAGAAACGGTGTTTTAATGACCGATAGTAAACCCGCGTATTTTGAAACAGGCATGATCGACATGGGTAACTGGACCGGAGCATGGATAAGCGATGGCGGCAGTATCAGCAAATTACAGGCGCCCTATTCCCGCAAAACTTTTAAGACTGTCAAAAGGATCCGCTCGGCGCGTGCTTACATAGCGGTGGCCGGCTTGTATTCTTTTAGCAATATTCCCTTTGATCGTACTGGGTCAAAAGCAAGAGATGCTCGCTTTTTTAGTTTTTAACGATAGTATTCCTATACATAACACCCCACTTTGACATTTCCAGGATCACAGGCTCAAGATCATGCCCCAACTGCGTCAGTTCATATTCAACGGTAACCGGGCGCGTATCGCATACCGTTTTGGTAACGAGATGATTTAATTCCAGATCCTTCAACTCGTTCGAAAGCACTTTTGGCGCTATCCCGTCAATATGTCTTAACAGATCCATAAACCGCATTACCCCCTCAAAATGAAGCGCTGCAATGATCGAGAATTTCCACTTTCCTGCCAAAAGCCCCTGCGCGTCGCGGATGCCGTTCTTGCCCGTCAGGCATTCCTCATCAAGTGTTTTTTTTACTTTCATTTCCGGGAGTAGTTACCAATTAGTAATCATAACACAAAGCTGCTGCATTATGAAAAGCTGTTTCAATCATACGACGATCCGATACCTGATCATATTGCTGATCGCTGTAATGCTAACGCTGTTGCTGCGACGGTTTTATGTAAAATTTGACTTCTAAATTCAATTAGTATGTTGTGGCGTTCATCCATATCGGTAAAGATCATGTTCAGGCGAATATCGGGCCTGTACCCGAGATTGCACCGGAGCCCTGAGGTACAAGTGATTTGTTATGAGCTCTTGCAGCAACTCGAAAACACAACAGCAATGCTGTGACAACAATTTCCGCAGGCTGTGCTTCCGTGTACATCAGATCGAAAACCTGCTATCATGGCATTGCCCCGCATGTGGTGATTACTGTAGGAATTTACGTTTTACCGGCTAAAGCAATGAAGCCGTAGCTAACACTTATTTCTGCAATTAAACAGGCAACAACAACGAGATTCAAGCATGCGTCAATCAAGAATACAGACCTCCTTTACAGATAGAAACTGTGTATCACTGCGGATCATTTTCAAACATTCACTCTGGCTGCATATAATTCGCATACTTTTGACCATTTTGATACTGTAGTGAAATTCGTTTATTTGATGGTAGCGTCTTTTCAAAATCCATTTGCTTTAAATCATAAAATACATCTGTCCCATTTTTACGATATAGGTATTCTTCCAGCTTTAATTTATTCTTTTTATCACCGTTGTTTAGCTTTTTTACTGTCCGACTCGGATAATCTCGGAGTGTTAGACGGGCATTGTTAAGTGGTTTTGCTTCCATACCGATAAAATAACTCTTATGGAAATATTGACTTTTGTTCAACGCTGACTTTCCATAGGGGTACCGAACTCCTTATGTTACAATTTTGAATGCTTTTGAACGGATTTTAAACGCTTTAAATCGAACTACACGATACCTTGCGGCCTTTAAACCAAATATAAAACCAGTTTATTGAACCGATTATGACAATGCCTGCTGTCAGTACCTGCACGGTAATGCGCTATTTGTTCAACGTTTGTAAACCAGTTTGATCCTATTCAGAACAAATAATTATCACTCTAAAAGAAAGCCGTATGTTAAAAGTTTTCAGTTTTATAGCTATGATGGGCTTACTGCCATTTTGTAGCTGTGCACAGGACAGTCCCGTTACCAACAAGGAAAAACACCGCCCTCAGATCCATTTTACACCGGAACGGAAATGGATGAACGATCCGAACGGGATGGTTTACTATAAAGGTAAATATCATCTGTTTTACCAATTCTATCCCGGAGGTACGAAATGGGGGCCTATGCACTGGGCGCATGCAACAAGCAAGGACTTGGTCCATTGGGAGCGCTTGCCGGTCGCTTTATACCCCGACAGTCTTGGTTATATCTTTTCAGGTAGCGCGGTAGTTGATGCCGGCAATACCTCCGGATTCGGCAAGGATGGAAAAACGCCCCTTGTCGCCATATTTACGCACCACAATCCCAAGGCCGAAAAGGCCGGAAGGTCCGATTCTCAGAATCAAAGCATTGCTTACAGTTTGGACGAAGGACAAACCTGGACAAAATATTCCGGAAATCCTGTTCTTAAAAATCCCGGGATCTCGGATTTCAGGGACCCTAAAGTGAGCTGGTATGCCGCACAAAAAAAATGGATCATGACATTAGCGACGAAGGACCGTATCACCTTCTATTCATCCCCCGATCTCAAAAGCTGGACAAAGGAAAGCGAGTTTGGGGAGCGTCTTGGTGCCCATGGCGGCGTTTGGGAGTGTCCTGATCTTTTTCCGCTTTCTCTTAACGGCAAAAAGTATTATGTCCTGCTCATAAGCATCAACCCGGGCGCGCCCAACGGTGGTTCCGGAACGCAATATTTCATCGGTGATTTTGATGGCAGCAAATTCACCCCGTTGGATACGGCGACAAGATGGATCGACTATGGTACTGATAATTACGCGGGCATTACCTGGGCCAATACCGGGGGCAGGAAGGTATTTATCGGGTGGATGAACAATTGGACCTATGCCAATCAGGTACCTACTGAAGAATGGCGTGGTGCGACAACGCTTCCGCGGGAACTCAGGCTGATCAATCTTAACAATCGAATCAGCTTAAGATCAGAGCCGGTCGCGGAACTGTCAGTCCTGGACAAGAGCAGGGTGAACTTACCCGGCGCGTTTCATGCCGGATCTCCAAAAAAAGTTAATAAATCGCCCATCAAAGGACCATACAAAGTACAGTTGCAAACCGATCGCCTTGCGTCATTCTCTGTTGTTTTATCCAATAAAGACAATAACCAGCTACTTGTCGGGTACGACAAAGGGAAGGATAGCTTTTTTATCGACAGGACGGCGGCAGGTCCAAGTGAATTTAATAAAGAATTCGCCAAGATTCATTACGCTCCCCGTATCAGTAAAGGCAAAACGATCACGCTTACCTTATTTGTCGATGTGGCCTCCGTTGAATTATTTGCGGATAACGGCCTGACTGTAATGACAGATGTGTTTTTCCCGGATACTCCGCTGGATGTGATCAGTGTAAAGGCGACAACCAATCTCAACTTAAAGAATTTCAGCTATACGCCGCTGAAGACTATTTGGTAATGCCAGTTATCCATCTAATGAACCTTAAAATCAAAGGCATGAATATATTGAAAGTTTTACTGCTGAATTTGATCAGCTGTTTTTTGATCGTTAATGTTAATGCGCAGGCACCGGTTACGGTTGCGGGCCTGTTAAACGAAATGACCGATCCCGATGCCGTCGCGAAATGGCCGTCACATGCCTATTTTCTCAAACAGGCGAGCAGCTATGACAGGAAATCTGTTGCCCCGGGTTTGCCCGGCTGGTGTGCGAATGCCGACCAGGCGCAATATATAAGGACGGAAGAAACGGAGGGCCGTAAGGAGCTCGTGATGATGGATGCTGACGGCCCCGGCGTCGTTGTGCGGTTCTGGCTGACAACCTTCAAGAGGAACGGAACGATCAGGATCTACTTTGACGGGCAGAAGGTGCCCGAAATTCTTATACCTGCATACGATTTGATGCAAAGCGGCTTACCCTTAGGTAAGGGTTTGCTGAACCCTCATTCTTCCTATCAGCCCCTGGAAAAGGGTGGAAACACACTTTACCTGCCATTACCTTTTGCAAAGCATTGTAAAGTGACCTTTGAAGATAAAGATATCGAGCCCAAACAACCCAGGTATTACCAGATCAATTACCGGCTTTATGAAGAAGGGACAAAGGTACTGTCCTTCACGAAAGCGCAGTTAAAACCATTAACAGGGTTGCTGTCGAAGGTTGAAAATAGCTTATGGTCGCCGCCGGAACGGACAGGCAAACAATTAAATGCCGGAAAACAGCTTCCGCCGGGCAGTTCCTTCTCTATGGTCCTGCCGGCAGGAAACGGATCTATCCGGCAACTTGTTTTCACGGTTAAGGAAGCCGATGCTAAAAAGTACGCCCAGACGCTCCGGTCCGCCGTGTTAAAAATGGAGTTTGACGGGGTGCAAACCGTCTGGTGTCCTATAGGGGACTTCTCCGGCAGTGGGGTAGGCGGAAAACCGGTCAGCAGCTGGTACCGGACGGTTGATGGGAAAGGGATTATCACCAGCAGATGGGTGATGCCTTATCGGTCTTCAGCGAAACTGACCATAGAAAATTTAGGCGCTGAAGCCGTAGATATCCGGGTTGAGGCAACCACGGCAAGCCGGACATGGACAAAGAGCAGCCTGTATTTCTATACCGGCTGGAAACAATCCCGACATGTACAGATCACGCATTTGGAAGACCAGGCGACAGAATGGAATATGAGTACGATAAACGGGAAAGGTATCTACATGGGTAATACCATGGCAGTATATAATCATATGCACACGTGGTATGGAGAAGGCGACCAAAAGATATGGGTTGACAAGGATACCTTTCCAAGCGAATTTGGTACAGGGACTGAGGATTATTATAATACTTCGTGGGCGCCTGTCGTAATATATCAAACACCGTTCGCTAATGCCCCCAGGGCCGACCATGAAGATTCATTCGGCTATAATACCTTCACGCGAACCCGGATTTTGGATGCCGTACCTTTTGTAAACCATTTTAAAATGGATCTGGAAATGCTTGGGTGGAAGACCGGGGATGCGGATTTTGCAGTTACTACTTATTGGTACGGGTCAAAAGACGCCGGGTTTAGCGATAAGCCGATGCCTGAGGAAGCCGCAGCCGTCTTACCGGAATAGCTATTGAAATTTTGCGTGTCATTAAAGGGTCCCCTGGCTTTTTTAAGCAGATTTGAAGATTCGTTTGCTTTAGGGCAAGGAGATGTTTTAGTTTCGGTCGTCATTCGAACAGTGACATGACACCCGGATTAGCGTGAGTACTGTTTCGTCAGAGACAGATATCCGGGGTGGGGTACAAATGGGCTATAAGACGATTTTGGTACTGTCGGGCATTTCGACGCAGGACAGCATGAAATATTACGCTTATAGCCCGGATCTGACAGTCGGGTCGATTGACCAGATCAAGCGTCCGCTAAAATGGTGGCCAAAGGCAATTTTATCATGACCTGTCTTCGTCTGCAGACGAAGACAGGGCGTTTACCCTTAGCCCCGGGGCATGATGAACCGGCTGTCAGCCTTTTTGCTGTTTTCTAAACTCCGTGGGCGTACAACCGTATTTTGCTTTAAAAACCGTTGAGAAATAATTCGGCGTTGAAAAACCGACCATATACGTGATCATCGAAATCGTGTGGTCTTCATTGGTTAACAGGTATTTTGCTTTTTTGAGGCGCCTGTTCATGATGTAATCGGTTATGTTACAACCTAACAGGGCTTTGACCTTGCGGTAAAGTTGTATCCTCGAAACACCGATCGCTTTGGCGATATCGTCGACGTTTAAGTGCTCATTAGCTAAATTTTGCTCGATAAACCCCGCAAAATCATTGATGAATTTTTTGTCGAGGGTTTTTGATACCGGCAACCGCTCTGTCGTTTTTATTTCACTCGTGTAGTGATCTTTCAGAATACGCCTGTTATTCAGCAGGTTAGTGACCGTCTCTAAGAGAAACGGCAGGTTAAATGGTTTGGTGAGGTAGGCATCTGCCATTGTCTTCATCCCGGCGATCTGGTGTTCCAGGCTGCTTTGCGCGGTGAGCAGTATAATAGGAATATGCGAGGTCCTGATATCGGATTTCAGCCGTTCCGCCAGCACTTTACCGGATAGTTCCGGAAGCACGACATCTGAAATAATAAGGTCCGGAACACTCTCATAAGCCTCATTGATACCGGCAGCGCCGTTCGTAGCGGTGAAGATCTCATATCTCTCCGAAAGCTTTGCGGTAAGGAACTGCAGCAAGTCATGATTATCTTCAACGATCAGGATGGAGTGTTCCTTCGGATGCTGAAATGCTTCCGCCGGCACGCTTACCGGGGTGATGTCAAGCTCTGCGAAATAGTGGACGGCTTGTTCTGAAATTGATTTGGGATCAATGAGCTGTTCAAATTTCTCTTCTTTACTTAAATGTTCGTCGCCCAGCGGAAGTTTGATCGTAAAGACGGTGGATTGCCATTTTACACTTTTCACCGTTATGCTGCCGTGGTGTAAGTGAATGATCTCTTTTGTCAGCGCGAGGCCCAGCCCGGAACCTTTAGCCAAACCGGTGTCAGCCTGGTAAAAATGTTCAAATATATGCGTAGCATGCTCATTGGACATACCAACACCGTTATCTTCCACATCGATCTGAACGACGTTGCCATACCTGTGCAGGTGAATATATATACGGCCGCCTTCACTGACAAACTTAAACGCATTGGATATTAGATTGAAGAAGACTTTATCCAGCATGTTCAGATCAAACCAAATGGTGCATTCTTTCTCCTGGGTAAACAGCCTCAGATCTATGTTACGCTTGTGTGCGATGTGTTTAAAGTTTCCGATCACCTCGCTGATCAGATCGATGATGTTATTTGGCGACGCGTGGATCATTTGTTTGTCGTATTCGATTTTCCGGTAATCGATCAGCTGATTAACCAGCTTCATTAGAATGAGTATGTTCTTATGCGCCAGTTTTAAGTTACCAAACTCATCCTGATTTAATTTGGCGTTTTGAATAAGATCATCAATGGGGCCCAGCATCAGGGTGAGCGGCGTACGGAATTCGTGAGAAATATTCGTGAAGAAATTCAGTTTCGCCTCTGTCGCGATCTCGGCTTTTGCTGACATGTCGATCAATTCATTTCTTTGCTTGAGGATCTGTTCATTCTTTGCCTCCAGGCTCCGGTTTATTTTTCGGTTTTCGACCAGAAAATAAAAGGCGAGACCGCCGAAAACCACCACCAGTACCAGCGTAATGATCACCGTGTTCAGTATCGTCGCCTGATCCTTATAAATTTTTCGCTGTTCCTCCAGCAACACCTGTTGTCTTTCAATGTCTTTTTGCTGGCTGCTTATCCTGTCCCACTGCATGGTCATCAGCTCAACATTTGTCGAGTCAATGATCAGTGATTGAAGAATATTTACTTTTTCAATGTTTTCGTTATTTAATATACGGAAGGCAGTTTGAACTGCTTCTTTACCACCTGTAGGATACAGGGCGCTTGCGTTTATGGCTTTGTTTGCGATCATCTCCAACCCGCCCCCTGCGCCGGGTAGGGCGTCAACACCCATAATGAATATACTGTCGGTAAGTTTTAGCTCTTTTAACACGCGCCGCGCCCCGGCCGCCATCACATCATTATGCGCAAAGATCGCATTAACGGATCCCAGCTGGTCTTTGATCTTAAAAAGTTCCGCTTCCGCTGTTTCCTGGGTCCAGGCGCCGTTCAATTTGCCTGTAATATGGATACGGGAGGCGGGTTTTATTCCGTCTGAAAACCCTTTTTCGCGATCGATCGCCGGAGATGACCCGGGTGAGCCGGTGATCTCGATAACGTTAATATTTCCCTTGGTTTTAGACACAAAATAATCGCCGGCCATTTTACCTACCTGGTAATTGTCGGCCCCAACGTATGCCGTGTAACTGTCGGAGGTGGTTTTTCTATCGATAACGACAACAGGAATGCCCTTATTAAATGTTTCCTCAACTACTGTTGTCAAAGGCTGAGCTTCATTTGGAGAAATGATGAGCAAGTCAATGCCTTGTGCCAGCATCTTCCGAACCTGTAATACCTGCTGGCTGCTGCTGCCCCTGGCATCTGTATAAATGAACTTCACATCAGGGTGCAGGGATAGCTCGGTTTTTATTTCATCCAGCATGGTTTTTCGCCACAAATCATTTCCTACACATTGCGAAAAAGCGATAGTATAAGTGTGCGGTTGCTTCGTATTCCGGCAGCCGGTTGCGATCAAACAAAGGAATACAGAGACCAGTATACTGACTATACTTTCAGGTGTTCTGGAGTATCGGAACATAAATAAAATACTTTAATAAAGGTTACAGATCAATTGGTTTTTGAAATCTATGTTAAACTTAGGAAATAGAAACAGAAGCGCAAAAAATGCACGGGACGACATATTTTCCAAACGGCAGAACGATGTATCAAAACCATAAATTTCATGTCATAATTTTGTAAGTGCGGGAAAACAGGCATGTTGTTATTTTTTAAATATTTGATAATCAGCATATTAAATTGTATCAAATCCATACGCTTTTGATACGATAATTATAACCCTCCCTCCGTTTATCCTCTACCTTGCAATCCGATTAATAACCTATTTGTAACCAATTTCTTTATACACCAATTAATTTATGACGAAGAACTCTGTTTTGGCCTGGTCTATGGTCGTGGCACTCGGTGGCTTTCTTTTCGGCTTTGACACGGCGGTAATCTCCGGTGCTGAAAAATCAATTCAACAGTTTTGGCACTTGTCGGTATTCGAGCATGGCCTTACTATTTCCATTGCGCTGATAGGTACCGTGATCGGTTCGCTGCTGGGTTCAAGGCCCTCTGACAAGTTCGGCCGGAAAAATACACTTTATTTTGTGGCCATTGCTTATCTTCTTTCATCACTGGGTACGGCAGTTGCCGATAACTGGACGTTTTTCCTGGTATTCAGGTTTCTGGGAGGACTGGGCGTGGGAACATCATCTGTCACAGCGCCTATTTATATATCCGAGGTTTCTCCGGCTGAAAAGCGGGGTAGCCTGGTAGGGCTGTTCCAGTTTAACGTAGTATTAGGTATTCTTATATCGTACCTGTCAAATTACCTGATCAGCCAGGTAGATCATGATTCCTGGCGCTGGATGCTTGGCGTACAAGCCGTTCCATCCCTTATCTTTCTTATCCTGATCAAATTTATTCCGGAAAGCCCGAGATGGTTAATATTGAGGAAAGGTGAAGATGCTAAAGCCCTCGCGATCCTGCGGATAATAAATCCATTGAATTGTGACAGTGAACTGAAAGCGATCAAAGCCAGCGAAGCGGATAGCTCGTCGCGAACAGCTTCGAGCCGGAATTTGTTTTCCCTCCAATACAGGACCCCGGTTTTTTTAGCCGTCACATTCGCTTTCTTTAACCAGGTTTCCGGTATCAATGCCATCATTTATTACGCACCCAGAATTTTTGAAATGGCGGGATTGGGCGCACATTCTTCCTTATTGTCTACGGTAGGTATTGGCATGATCAATTTTATATTCACGCTGATCGCTATAAATATTATTGATAAGGTAGGGCGTCGGTTGCTGATGCTTATCGGTTCCGTGGGCCTGATCGCTTCCCTGTTTCTCGTCGCTTTTACCTTTTATAGTCAGAATTTAAGTGGTTTTTCAGTGCCCATCTATATCATGATTTTCATAGCCTTTTTTGCCTTTTCACAAGGCGCTGTGATCTGGGTATTTATTTCGGAGATATTTCCTAACCAGGTGCGTGCAAAAGGGCAGACCCTGGGAAGCTCCACCCACTGGATCATGGCGGCTCTTGTGGCTTTCTGCTTTCCATATTTCGCTGAAAAGCTGGGCGGCGCGACGACATTTTTCTTTTTCAGCGGTATGATGGTCCTGCAGCTGATCTTCGTCTGGAAATTTATGCCGGAGACCAAAGGGCGTTCACTGGAACAGATCGAAACGAATATTATTTTACATTAATTACTTATTCCTATGACACCTGCTATCTGTTTTGGCGAAATATTATGGGACGTACTGCCCGCGGGCAAACAACCAGGCGGCGCGCCGCTTAATGTGGCGTACCACCTGAATAAACTTGGTCTGAACACCGGTATCATCAGTCGGATCGGAGCCGATCCGCAAGGTCAGGAGCTGGAAAACCTCATTACAGGCTGGGGTATCACCACAGAATTCCTGCAGAAGGACCAGCAGAACGCTACCAGCGAGGTGATCGCCAGGTTTAACGGGAACGAAGTGACGTATGAAATACTCAGCCCGGTGGCCTGGGACTTTATCGGTGAGGGCGATGTGGAAAACATTAAGGCCAATCCGCCGAAATACCTTGTTTATGGCAGCCTGGCATCCAGAAATCCGACGACCAGAAAGAGCCTTTTTAACCTTTTGGAAACTAATGCCATCAAGGTTTTCGATATCAATATGCGACCACCCTTCGTGAGCCATGAATTGCTTGAACACCTGCTTCAGCAGGCGGACATTGTAAAGTTCAATGAGTCTGAGCTTGCAATGGTCCAGATACTGTTCAAGGGCTCCCATGATAGTGAAGCGAGCCGCGTAAGATTTATCCAGGAGAAGTTTAACATACCAGAAGTTATTGTTACGAAAGGAGAATTCGGTGCATCCTATTATGTTGGCGAAACCGCTTATCATATCTGGGGATCTGAGCTCAAAGTGAAAGACACGATCGGGAGCGGCGACTCTTTCCTGGCAGCGTTCTTAGCCTCGCATTACCGGAACGAGCCCCCTGCCGAGATACTGAAGAATGCGGTTGCTATGGGCGGATTTGTAGCTACCCAGAGTGGCGGCTGCCCGCCTTACACGCTGGCTGAATTTAAATCTTTTAAGGACAAAATGTTTGCTGAAGGCATTTTGGCCAGACCATCAGCAGTTAACAAAAGCTAAACCAAACCAAAAGGCCAATAAATCAGATGTAAAACAGAAAATTTATCAATTTATGACTTAGATGAAAAAGAACCCCACAACAAACCAACCACTTCAACCTAATTATTTCAAATACCAATTTTAACCTTTTTTGATTATGAGAAAACTATTACTAATCGTACCGCTGGTCCTGCTCGCGGTGCAGGTTTTTGCGCAAACGGCCTACAAGGGCAAAGTTTCAGAAGCCAAAACCAGAGAACCGATCATTGGTGCGGTTCTTTTTGTTCAGGAGTCCGGTAAATCAACAGTAACAGACGTCAACGGTAACTTTACCCTTCAGGCCCAGGCGGGGCAAACTGTCCGGATCACTTATATCGGGAAAGAAACCCTGAACATTAAGATTGTTGACGAACAAAGTCTGGCCAATATTCAACTGCAGAATGCAGACACGCAGCTTAACGAAGTTGTAGTAACCGGTTACCAAAGCCAGCGAAAGGTGGATATTACCGGTTCGGTAGCGGTCGTGAATATGAAGGACATCGCCAGTATACCTACAGGTAACATTATTTCAACGCTGCAGGGCAGGGTGCCCGGTGTTAACATCGCCAGCGACGGAACGCCCGGCGGAGTTGGAACCAGTGTGGGTATCCGTGGCATTACCACCATCAATAACGGTACACCGTTATATGTGATCGACGGTATCCAGACGAGAGATAATATCGCCACGCTGTTAAACCCGAATGATGTAGAGTCCATTCAAATACTGAAAGATGCGGCATCAGCATCCATCTACGGTACTCAGGCTGCAAATGGTGTAATTATTATCACGACCAAAAGAGCCAAAAAGAACGATACCCGGATCGATTTCAGCGCACGTGTTGCATCGCAGAATTTCCATACCGGCATCGGTATGTTAAACGCGCAGCAATGGGGTGATGCGTATTGGGCGGCGTATAAAAATGATGGTGTTAAACCCAGTCATGACCTTTATGGCAATGGTGATACGCCGGTTATCCCGGAGTTTATTAACGCTGCCAAGACGATCAGGTCAGGCAACACCGACTGGGCAAAAGAGGTATATAACCGTGCCACGTTACAGGATTATAACGTAACCGTTGCAAAAGGTTCCGAAAATGGAAGTTCTATATTCTCACTTAATTATTTTGACCAGGATGGTTTGGTAAAATATACCAATTTTAAAAGGGTTAATGTAAGGGCGAATACAGATTACAGTTTTTTAAGCAACAGGCTGCGGATCGGTGAGAACGTCAATATCACCAACTGGCAGGAAAAACTAAAACCGGCCGGGATAGAAGAACTAACCATAGCGCAGCATCCCCTGATCCCGGTATATGACATTAACGGTGGCTACGCCGGCCCGACACAGGGCGTTGGTGATAAACCTAATCCTGTGCGCCTGCTTGATCAGCAGAAACAAAACCGGGCAAACCAATGGCGCATTTTCGGCAATATGTATATCGAAGCTGAACCGATAAAGAACCTTGTACTCCGTTCCAATTACAGTATTAACTACCGCAACGGATTCTTTTCCACGTTTGAACCCAAATGGCATGAAGGTGACAGAACCGTGGACGTGAATGCTGTAACCGCTGAAAATAACTATGACAGACAATGGATCTGGACCAACCAGGCAAGTTATCAGGTGAAGATCGGTAAACATTCCATTAACGGCTTGGCCGGCACGGAAGCAAAGGAAAACTACAATGAGTTTCTGAACGCCAGAAGGGAAAACTACCTGATCCAGGACCTGGACTACAGGTATATCAGTGCGGGTGATGGTAAACAAACTAACGGCGGTTTGGCATCGCGTACCGCTATAGAATCTTACTTCGGAAAACTAAATTATGCATTTGATGACAAATACCTGATCTCGGGTACCGTCCGCAGAGATGCATCATCACGATTTGGCAGAAACAATAACGCAGGTGTATTTCCGGGCGTTTCCGGTGCATGGCGTATTAGCCAGGAACAATTCCTGAAGAAATTCTCATTTATAAACGACTTGAAACTTCGCGCCAGCTGGGGCCAAAACGGTAACGACCTGTTGGATAACGAAGCCACCTACACCAAATATTCTACAAACCTTACTATGGGCGGTTACGATATAGGTGGTATTAACCGTGGGATCATACCCAATGGTATCATCAAGGATCGCAGCGGTAACCCGAACGTTAAGTGGGAAGTATCGACTCAGACAAACTTTGGTTTCGACCTGAGCGCGATGAACAACAAGCTGCAGGTTACCCTGGATTATTTTATTAAAGATACGAAAGACATGCTGATAGACAGGCCCTATATCGCCATCATTGGTGAAGGTGGTTCCATTGCCTATAACGGCGCGTCGCTGAATAACAAAGGTTTTGAAGGTTTGATCAGCTGGAGAGATAATGTAGGTAAGGATTTTAATTATAATATAACCTTAACCGGTTCTGTTTATAAAAACCGGGTAACAGATGTGCCTGCCGATATCTATTATACGTTCGGCGGTGGTAACGGAAGCGACAAGTCGATTGTCGGTCAGCCGCTGGGATCATGGTTGGGTTACCGTACAAATGGTCTTTACACCAGTGCAGATCAATTGAATGACGGGATTAACCAGCCGGGTAAAGGCCTGGGGAGGATCCGTTATGTTGATGTAAACGGCGATAAGGTTATCAATGACAAGGACAGGGAATGGCTGGGTTCAGATCAACCAAAATTCTTTGGAGGTTTAAATGTTTCGATGACCTACAAAGCTTTTGACTTCTCATTCTTTGTGAACGGTATGGTTCGCGATGCTTATAATAACTCGAAATTCTATACCGATTTCTTCCAGTTATGGACCGGTAACCATGGAGACAGGCTGCTTAATGCATGGACCCCATCAAATTCCAGCTCTACTATACCGGCGTTAACAGCAGTGAACCTGAACGATGAAGGCAGACTGTCGCAGTACTTTATTGAGAATGGCTCGTACTTAAAGCTGAAGAATATCCAGCTTGGTTATACTTTACCCGCTGTGGTGGCAAACAGGTTAAAATTAAGGAACCTGCGCGTTTACCTGCAGGGGCAGGACCTGATTACTATAACCGGCTACAAAGGCGCCGATCCTGAAGGACTGGGATATCCGTACCCACTGCCACGCATATTCACTGCCGGATTAAACTTTGGATTTTAATTACCACTAAAGATAATAACGATGAAAATTAAATATATATTTCTTGCGGCAGTACTATCACTAACCGCTTGTAAAAAAGACTTCCTCGACAGCAAACCACAGGGTAAGCTGAGTGATGCTGTATTGGGCTCTCCTGAAGGTATTGAAGCGCTGACTATTTCTGCATACGCCGCGCTTGCCGGTCCCGAAGGCAGTGATGGTACTTTCCTTTCTCCTACCACTAATTGGGTGTATGGCGACGTACGTGCAGAGACTGCCTATAAAGGCGGTGGCGGCATTGGTGATATTAGCGAATTCAACGCTTTTGAAACATTTCAGGGCGTGTTTTCTACAAATGGTTTATTAGACCGCAAATGGTTTAACCTGTACCGCAGCGTACAGCGCGCGAACAGTGCAATTCAGCAACTGAACAAAGTTACTGTAGAGCAGGTGCCATTAAAGAATGTCCGTTTAGGTGAGATGAAATTTCTTCGTGCGCATTTCTTTTTTGAACTGAGCAGGTTGTACAACAAGATCCCGTACTTCGACGAAAATGTGGAGCTCGAAAACTATCCTAAGATTTCCAACACGGAGTTTACCCGCGACCAGATCCTGGAGAAGATAGCCGCAGAATTCGCAGCAGCAGCCGACTTATTACCGGCGACACAACCTGAACCGGGCCGCGCTACAAAATTTGCAGCGAAAGCCTATCAGGCAAAGGTTACCCTGTACCGTGCTTATAAACAAAACAATGACAATACAGTAGCAAGCATAGATAACGGCCTGCTCAATAATGTGGTAACGCTATGTGATGAAGTGATCAACAACGGCGGCTACCAGTTATTGCCCGATTTTCAGCAATTGTCGGAAGCTGAACACGATAACAGCAAAGAATCGGTTTTCGCGGTACAATACTCGATCGCGGATGGTACTAATGCCGGACGGATCAACTGGAGCAACTTGTTAAACGCACCGAGGGGACCATATAGCGGCGACGGATTTTTCCAGCCAAGCCAGAATTTGATCAACTCTTATAAAACCGATGCAAACGGGCTTCCGCAGTTTGATACCTATAACAACTCGAACCTGATGACCGTAGCGGACGGGTTTGCAACAAATGTAGATCCCCGCCTTGACTTTTCAGTAGGCAGGTTAGGCGTTAGATGGAAAAATTACACAGGATCGCCATACCAGGAAAATTGGGCACGTGAACCGGCCACTTACGGTTATTATATGAATAAAAAAGCGCTGGTTTCGCCGGAGTCGCCATTTATGGTAAAAGGCTTTCCATGGGGAGGTTCTGCGCTTAACTTTCATATCATAAGATATGCTGATGTGCTGCTTTGGAAAGCTGAAGCGCTGATAGAACTGGGCCGGGAGATCGAGGCAGTTCCGTTGATCAACCAGGTAAGGGCCAGAACCAAACAGAGCAGCTATGTGCTTAAATGGCAAAATACCTCGTCAACCGATTATGCAGCGAAATACGATATAGCATTATATCAGCCAGGCGTAAATTGCAACTGGACCGGAGATTACGCGAGGAAGGCATTACGTTTTGAGCGTAAGCTGGAGTTTGCACTTGAAGGCGAACGCTTTTTCGACCTTGTTCGCTGGGGCGTCGCAGAAGATGTATTGAACGGGTATTTTCAAAAGGAGAAAACGCTTCGCACGTATCTGCAAAACGCAAGCTTCAAAAAGGGGAGGGACGAATATTTCCCGATCCCGCAAGCGCAGATCAATTTTTCCGGCGGATTATATAAGCAGAATCCAGGCTATTTATAACAGATAACCAATATGGCAGGCGTGGTTTTCCACGTCTGCCTTTTTTAACCTAGCATAATACTTTTCCATGAACAGAATTTACCTGGTGTTATTAAGCGTTTTATTATTGGGATCCAGCGTTGATGCATTTGCACAGCACCTTTTCCGCTTCGGGGACGCAAAGTTGAAAGACGGAATAAAAAAAGGTGCGCCTTTGACCGTACATTATCGTGCACGCAAAAGTGTACCCGAAATGGTACCTGGCCTCGCCGGCAAGGGGCTAAGAACTGATGGTTACTCAACGTCGGTTTCAATCGGGCTGTCCCCCGGGTTTTCGCATGCACCATCCGTCGCGGGATATTTCGCGTTGGAAACCTTCCCGACTGATACAGCAGGTTTTTTTTCAGTTTCCAATAAGGCTGGTGATGAATGGATAAGTGCCTGTATTGACCGCTTTGGGACACCGATGATCGGAATAGGGGCCGATGGTAAAACCAATTATTTCGCGGCTGAAAAGCGGCTTTCACGCTTCCGGTGGCTTCACATCGCATTAAACGTTCTTGAGACGAAAGCGCAGTTATGGGTGAACGGTAAACTGGTGAAAGAAACGCCTATCGCGAAGCCGGCTTACCTGATACGGGATACCGTATTTATAGGCCGGAGCAACAATGCGAAGACAATTAATATTTTCCCTGTTAACAGGATCAACGGAATAATCGACGAAGTAACGATCTCGCCGGCACCGTTTGCTTCCGGCGCTATAGTTAAGGCACAGGTAAAGGAAATGTCGACCGCGCCCAGCCTTGCAGTTTCATCTGAACGTTTCCGGGGAGATTTTAACAGGCCTAAATACCATTTGTTACCTGCCGCAAACTGGACGAATGAAACCCACGGCCTTTTTTTACACAACGGTATCTATCATATTTTCAATCAAAAAAACGGGAATAATCTTTTCCTTGGCCAGATCAACTGGGGGCATTTTACGAGCAAAGATCTGGTTACCTGGACCGAGCAGATACCTGCCATCACACCTGATAAGGATTATGACCAGAATGGTATCTGGTCAGGTCACGCCGTTAAAGACAAAGATGGCAAGCCCGTACTTATTTATACCGGCGGGGGTAAAGACGCATTCACCATTGGCCTGGCTTATCCGGCTGACAGCTCGCTGTTAAACTGGGAGAAATACAGTGGCAACCCGGTTGTCAGTTCCTCACCCGCCGGTTTTGAACGAAAGGATCTGCACGACCCCTATGTTTGGCGAGAAGGTGAAAACTGGTACATGATCATCGGTTTTGGCGAAGTGGAAGGTAAGAAGCTAAAAGGATTATTGTTGCTTTACAAATCGCCGGACCTAAAAAAATGGCAATACCTGCATCCCTTGTTTACCGGTGACCCTGATAAGGACGATTCGGGCGTGTTTTGGGAGATGCCCGTTTTCTGGAAAATGAACGGAAAGTACATTTTACTGGTGAATAAAGTTCCGCACAACCGGCGGCCCGCGGTCGCTTTATACTGGACAGGAGACTTCAAAAATGAAAAGTTTGTCCCGGATAATCCGGTACCTAAACGATTGGAGATCATCAACCGCCTTTTATCACCATCTGTAAACTTAGATGCCGACAGAAGAACAACAGCGATCGCGATCATCCCGGATGAGACAAGTGCAAAAGCAACAGAATTGGCCGGCTGGACGCATCTTTTCAGCATACCCAGGGTTTGGGAACTGAAAAATGACAGTATTTATCAATCGCCGCATCCTGCACTGGAAAAACTACGGGGCAAGCTGGACCAGCCCAAAGGCCGCAGGATCGCTGCCGGGGAAACACTTCAGCTCAGCGCTAAAAAGCATCAGCTGGAGATCAATGTGGACCTAACCCCTGAAACAGCGCGCCGTTTTGGCTTCATCGTCGGTAAAAATGCCGATGGCACTGAATTCAGCAAGATCTATTTCGATCTGGATAATAATCAGCTTGTCGTGGACCAGAGCAAATCGACTAAACGGAAGTTCTATCCGCTTCAGATACGGAAAGGGGACTATACGGCAACGCCCGGGAAGAAGATCAATTTGCACCTTTTTATTGATGGCTCTGTCATAGAGGGCTTCATCGATAACAAGGATGCTTTTACAACCCGCTTGTTCCCGATGGATGAAGCGAGCAGCATTGTAGAACTTTTTGCTGAAGAAGGTTCCTTAAAAGTCGATGATATCAAGGTTTGGGAATTAAAGTCCAGCCTCAACCAAACCAATTTAACCCTTTCCCCGTCAGGGAAACCTTAATATAAAACATGAAAAAGATCCGTCTGTACTTGCTGATCCTTGCCGTTGTACTATCGGCCGTTAGCTGTAAAAAGATTATACAAGAAAAAATTTATGTTACGGAGGATAACGAATCCAACGGTACAACGCTTCCTGAATATGTAATTACCAACTATGGGGCAAAGGGAGACGGCAAAACCGATTGCTCCGCGGTAATTAATGACCTGATCAGTAAATTACCCGCCTCCGGGGGTACGATAGTAATTCCGGAAGGTGATTTTCTGCTGAACAGTCCCATTGTGGTGAGTCGCAGTTTTGTTACCATCAGAGGCCAGAATGCCGGTATTCGCAGTAATGTGGATGTGCCGCCATCAGGCGTGATCCCTCCTGGGGGAGGCAGTAAATTGCTGCTGGGAACAGCGTCATCCGCTATAAGCGTGCCGGCAATACCGGATGTTAATGGCCGTAAAAACCGAATATCAGGTTTGATCATTAAAAACCTGCTGATTTCCGGGGGATCAGCTACCAAAGGCACTGGTATTAATATCGTTCAGGATAATGACGGTGTCCGTATTGAAGATTTTATAGGCATCAACCTGGTTACCGGTATTTTTCTGAATGCAGCCGATGCGGCGATCATCCGGTACTGCTGGATCTCGGAATGCCGTAACAGCATTGACATGCCCAACGGTATTCAGAATATGATAAGTAACTGCCAGTTAGGCGCGCAGCCCGGAGGGATCACGGTGAAGCTGACGAATCAGGAGAACTTCATCTTTAGCAGCAATCATGTTTATCCGGATGGCGATGTTAACCTGCAGGTCAATAACTCCCGCTATGGAAACATCTCTTTGAATAACTTTCAGAGTTATTATGTCGGCGTCATTGAACTTAACAATAGCGATAACAACCTTTTGAACGGGAACCTGACATGGATGAGGCTTCCGGGTGAGCAAAGCAGGCAATTGCGGGGCAAGGACAAAAACTACGGCGTCGTTAGGATAGGCGGAAACTTTAATTCGGTCAGTAACAATACCATCAACTGCGACTGGTCGGCCGCCAATAGTGATGCGGTCACCGTGCGTGCAGAATCGGGGACGAATAACAGCTTCAACAATGTCAGGATCAGTGATACCAGGAGCCCGCGTGTTTTCCTTGTCAATGCAAATTGTGAAATAGTCAATTCTGTGCCTGCATCGAAGGTTTCGGTGGAAGGTGATCCGCTGACCGTGTATATCAAATATTAACCGATGCGCAGAAGATTTTGATGATCATAAACAATAAACCCAAATAAACCTATGAAGAAAGAATTCATTATCACACTTGGCGTCTGTCTGTTATCCCTGCCGGGATTCAATTCATTATGTCAGGATCGTCCGGTTAGCGCGGCTGATACCGCGAACCTTTTCCTCGAGCCCTACAGGCCGCAATACCATTTAACCGCAAAAGCGGGCGCATTATTTGACCCTACGGACCTCATCTATTACAAAGGCGCCTATCATGTTAACAATGGAATGGCCGTAAGTACGGATTTGGTTCACTGGCGCTTGGGAAAACGTGCACGTTTATCGACGGATAAAGAAACGCAGATGTCTGGTTCGGCAGTTTATGACAAGGATAATACGAGCGGCTTTGGCAAGGATGGAAAAGGGCCTTTGGTTGCGATCTACTCCGGCTTGCAAAGAAGTAACCGCACGCAATATCAGTGTATCGCCCACTCTAATGATGACGGCAAGAGCTGGCAAATATATGAAGGCAATCCTGTCATTGACTTTAATTCAACAGAATTCCGTGACCCCCAGGTATTCTGGCATAAAGAATCAAAAAAATGGGTGATGGCGGTTGCATTGGCTGCACAGCAAAAAATCAGTTTTTACGGCTCACCTGACCTGAAACATTGGGAACACCTGAGTGATTTCGGCCCTGTCGGCGCGGTGAAAGGGGTTTGGGAATGCCCCGATCTTTTTCCATTGTTTGTTGACGGAAATAGGAAGCAAAAAAAATGGGTACTCGCCGTATCCGTTCAACCCCTGGCCGGGCAGTATTTTGTCGGTGAGTTCGACGGCAGAACATTCCGTCTGGATGATAATTTTGAACAAGATTTGGTAAAATTAAAAAGCGGGGAGGTGAAAAACACCGGGCAGGTACTGTTTGATTTTGAAAACGGTTATGCGGGCTGGAAGATAGAAGGGGATGCTTTTTCGGACAGGCCGGAAACGGGACCGGTAAATTTGCAGGGCCCGGTCATTGGTTTTGAAGGAAAGAAGTTTGTTAACAGCTTTCATAATAGCGATAAAGGGGCAGGTACCCTTATCTCTCCAGAGTTTACGATTACCAAAAAGTATATGAATTTTCTATTAGGCGGAGGAGCATATCCCCAGGACCTGCACATGGACCTGTTGGTTGACGGGAAAGCAGTGCGTACCATGAGTGGCTTAAATACGGAGGTATTATACTGGAAAACGTGGGATGTGTCCGAGTTTGCCGGTAAAAAAGCGACCGTTCAAATAGTTGATAAAGGAGATGGCGATTTTCGGCATATCCTGGTTGATCAGATCATGCTTGCAGATCAGCCTGCTGATGCCGCCTGGGAGAAGGCCCGGTGGATCGATTACGGACCGGACTTTTATGCCGTACGTTCATGGATTGATACGCCCGAAGATACCTTAACTAGAACCTGGGTGGCCTGGATAGGAAGCTGGTTATATGCACGTGAGATCCCGACGACCCCGTGGAAAGGCGGTCATACTTTTCCGCGCACAGTTTCCCTAAGCTCATTTCCAGAGGGTGTTAAATTGGTACAGCAGCCGGTCGAAGCAATAAAAGAACTGCGCACAACGCATTTTCAGCTGACGAATAAAAAGGTTTCGGGTGTATTGCCCTTGCCCAAAGCAACTGCGTTTAATAATACTTACGAACTGATAGCCGAGATCGACCTGGGTACAGCGACAGAGGCCGGGTTTACGATAGCCGGTAACGGTGATGAAAAAACAGTGCTCTCCTATGACGTAAAAAGCGGCCGACTGACGGTTGACCGTTCAAACTCCGGAAACGTTTCCTTCAGTCCTGCATTCCCGGGCAGTTATTCGGCAGATTTAAATATGGAAAACAAAAAACTAAAGCTGCATCTCCTGCTCGACAGGTCGGTGGTAGAGCTGTTCGGCAACAGGGGAGAGGTGGCTATTACCTGTCAGATATTTCCCTCTGTACAAAGCAAAGCCCTCTCATTTTATGCAAAAAACGGTAAGGCTGTTTTAACCAAATTGGATGTCTGGCAATTGAAATCGATCTGGACAAAATAAGGAAGGCTCAGCACGGGTAAGTTCAGTGTAATGGCCCGGTGTTGAACATTCTGCATAAAATATAAAAATATGAAGTCGCTGACGCCCCCTGATAACGCCTGTTGCAGGGCCGGTATAGCGCAGACTTCCTCCCTAGTAATTGGTAAGGTAATAGCTTCTGCCCATCAGAAGCATTACCTATTTTTAATAGGTCCTGAAGTATCGTCTACAGCTTTAAATCAAATTGCCGATTGATTACGCAGTATCTGTTGTCAAGTCAGCATCATCAGTAAAAATTTAAAGATTTTCAGCCAGTCCCTTTTTCCATTCTGCCAACGTGGGCAAGCCCGGCTTAAATAGGTCCAGTCTGGGATGAAAACTCTTTTACAGTTCCTGCCTAATAATAGTTTCATAGACATTTGGCGTGTAATTATCGCTGCTATGTGTTTTAAAATAATTTGCAACATAAAGTACGTTAGCCGGTCTAATCAACAGTGAGTAACCAAAAGGATGAAAAATTGAGCGACCAACGTTTGGTAACAGCGGTATTAAACGGTGATCGATATACTTTTGGTTTGATCATTAAAAAGACGGAGGGACTGGTTGCGCAAATGACCTTTAAAATGATAAGCAACCCCGGCGACCGAAAAGACATTGCCCAGGATGTTTACCTGAAGGCTTTCAAAAATCTTAGTGGCTTTAAGTTTCAATCCAAATTATCTACCTGGATCGGTCAGATCGCTTATAATACCTGCCTCCATTATCTGGAGAAAAAGAAGCTGGTGCTCATAGACAATTTTGGGGAAGACGGCGAAATTTCCGAAAACAGCTTTAACAACGATGTGAGGAATGACACTGAAGAAAAGCTGTTTAGCAAAGAACTGGCCGAGATGCTTCATACGGAGATAGAACAGCTTAAGCCACTTTACAAAACACTTATTTCCTTATATCACCAGGAGGAACTAAGCTACGCAGAGATCGCTGAGATTACTTCTCTACCGGAAGGCACAGTTAAAAATTATATTTTCAGGGCAAGAAAAACACTAAAGGAAAACATCTTATTAAAACATAAAAGGAACGAGTTATGATAACAGCACATCTTACCGATGCGGAGATACAGCTTTATGTAGCTGAACCGGAAGTGACCAGCGAACAACTGAAAATACATATCCACGACTGCGTAAACTGCCAAACGAGGGCTGCCAACTACCGGTTGCTTTTTAATGGTATTCAAGACCAGGCAAAACCACAGTTTGATTTTGACCTATCAAATCTTGTCCTGAAACAATTACCGGAGCCAAAGCGTGCATTCCCATGGACTGCAATATTAATATCAGTATTCTCTGTATCACTAATTGCCTTTTTAACGATGTTCTTCTGGTCATACATGGAGGCGGTTATTACGGGTGCATCAATGGTGCTAATGGTAACGGCAATTACCGCAGCAGTCATTATCTTAATTTTTCAGGCTGTTGAAATGGTTAAAACCCATCAAAAGCAGCTACACACACTTTTAAATGTAAAAAAATTGCAACTATAAGTTGGGTAACCGGTCTCATCAGGTATAAAAGCAAATCAAAAAACAATGAAAAAGATATTTATAACCCTTCTATTACTCCCGGGTGCTTTGGTTGCACACGCGGAGAGTAATACCAGCTTAATGAGCGACAGAGCTACTTTCGAGGAGTTTGTTCGCAATATCGTTATCCTGCTGATGATCTTTATGGTTACCAGTTTCATCCTTACGATGATCAGGCTCTTCCTGGATAATGGTCTTAAGAAGAAGATGGTAGAGATGGGCACTCCGGAAACCGTAGTTTCACAGTTGATGGCAACAGGTAAAAATGAGGTCAGGAATAGCCTCAAATGGTTTTGCGCACTTTGCGGTATTGCTGCCGGGCTTGGCATAATCGGCTGTTATCATCTCTCAGATATCTATGCACTCATGGTCATTGCATTTTGTTTATCAATAAGCTTCCTTGGTCATTTCCTCCTGGCCAGTCGACTGGATAAATAATAACACTCGTTCTGTTCAAAAAATAAAAACTCTGAAGGGTATGGGAATGCTATGCCTGCTTTGGAAACATTAACAAATCAAAAAATGAAGAAATTTATCCCGACAATTATAACCGCCCTGTTATTGATATGCTTTTGTTTTGCATTTTTTCTTCAAAATAAACGCAAGGGCGAAACGCTTCTTTCCATCAAAGACGCAAAATCCGGTTATACGTTTAAGGCTTCCTTTTACTCGGGATCGACGCCTGAAGTAACCAGGTATATGGATAGTTGCACCGCCATACTCAGAAAAGAAAATGCAAACTTCCATATAAAAATCTCAGAAGGAGATTTAACTATTACGGCAGATAAGCGATCTAACTCTGCTATCGCGACAGCTCATATTAAAAAGATGTGCCGGGGCATCAGTGATATTCTTATTCAATATTAATTCAATCCAATCCTCTATTAATTAAAACACTTTTATGAAATTATTAATCATGGCATTCTTGGCCATAGGGCTTTGCTTTGCCCCAGATTTTCTATTTGCCCAAACAATCAGCGGCAAAATATCAGGGAAAGTTGCAGATGAAAATGGCCGACCTGTTGAAGGTGCCGCGATATCCCTCATGCGGTTGAGCGATTCAATACCTGTAAAGTATGAACTTACACTTGCAGGCGGGAGTTTTAACATTGGTATAAGCAGTACCGGCTCCTTTTATTTAAAAGTTGCTTCCGTTGGCAAAATGCCTTTTCAAAGCGGCCAAATTGCAGTTGATGCCCAGCACCTGCTAATCAGTTTAAACCCGATCATCATGCAAACATCTGTCAAAAGTCTGCAAGAAGTAGTGATCACATCCAAAAAGGCATTCCTCGAGCAAAAGATCGATCGCACGGTCGTCAATGTAGATGCACTGATCAGCAATGCAGGTACGACTGCGCTGGAGGTGCTGGAGAAGTCGCCTGGAGTAAATATCGACCAGGCCGGACAGATTAGTTTTCATGGGAAATCCGGCGTAGCGATCTATATAGATGATAAACCTACTTATCTTTCAGGTAGCGATCTGGAAAACTATTTGCGCTCGATGCCCTCATCAACCTTATCGCAGATCGAACTGATGACCAATCCGCCTGCCAAATACGATGCAGCCGGAACCGCCGGTATCATCAATATCAAAACAAAGAAAACGAAAGTAAAAGGGTTTAACCTGGGGATGAGCTTTGGTTTGCGTCAAAGCCGGTACACAGCGACGAATAACAGCATGGATTTTAACTATCGGAAAGACAAGATAAATGTGTTTGGCACCTTTGCTTACACATTCAGCAATGGCTTTAACGATATAGACATTAACCGCAGCTACTTTTATAACGCGGGGCAGCCATCGGGCGCGCTTACCCAGAATTCTTACATCCGCACCAAAAGCAGCGGATACAATGCGAAACTGGGTATGGACTTGTATTCATCTGAAAATACCACCATTGGCGTGCTGTTCAACGGCATCATTCGTTTGCCGGATCAATTCAATAACAGCAAAGGTCAGTTATTTAATGTTGCCGGCCAGCCGGATTCATCCATTATATCAAAAAACAAGGAGCAGGGTAAGTTCAAAAATAGCAGTGTTAATCTAAATTACAAGCATACCTTTAAAAAAGATGGACCTGAGCTTACCGCCAATCTGGATTACCTGGCTTTTGCGACGGATAATAATCAAACTTTTTTAAACCAAAGCCAAGCAACAACCGGTTCTGTATCTGTGGATCAGCTTAATGGCAACCTTCCTGCCGATATTCATATCTATTCGGCCAAGGCGGACTACAGTCAGCCATTGGCCGGTGGCTGGAAACTGGAATCCGGTGTAAAAAGCAGCTATACCAATACTAATAATCAAGCTAATTATTTCAACATAGTAAACGGAAGTGCAATTACGGACAATGACAAGACCAACCACTTTTTATACAAGGAAGCCATCAACGCTGGTTATGTCAATTTAAATAAGGATTTTAAAAGATTAAGCATACAGGCCGGTCTCCGCATAGAAAATACAGATTCCCGTGGACACCAGTTGGGCAACACACAAAAGCCCGACTCTGCTTTTAACCGGAATTATACAGGATTGTTCCCAACTCTTTATCTTCTGTATAAATTGGATACACTGGGTGATCACCAGGTAAAAATGACCTACGGACGCCGGATTGAGCGGCCTTACTATCAGGACTTAAATCCCTTTATTTCTCCGCTGGATAAATATACCTTCTATATCGGTAACCCTTACCTGCTGCCCTCTTATTCGGGGAACGTTGAGTTAGGTTATATTTATAAAGATAGGATTTCAGTAACCATAACCTATACTGACATCCGCGATAGGTCGACAGAAACTATAGAAATCCGTAACGGCTATTATTATAGCCGCCCGGGAAATATTGGTAGCACAAAATTGTATGCTTTGAATGCAGATGCAAGTTTCGATCCGGCCAGCTGGTTCAGCCTGGAGTTAAGCGGGGACTTATGGCAGCTTCGACAGTCAAGCGATTTTTATACAGGTACCTTAAAAAGCCACAGCACCAGTTTCTCGGGGCAGGCAATGCTGCAGTTCAAGCTCAATAAAGGATGGACTTTGCAAACCGACGGTAAGTATCAAAGCAAACAGACCGATGCCCAGTTTACGTTGGCTGCTAAAGGCCGCCTGAATATAGCGGTCTCTAAGACGCTGTCTCCACGCGCTACGCTTAAACTCAGTGTCAATGATATTTTAAATACGAACATTAACCAGGGTGCCATCAACAATCTGTATCAAACGAATGCCAGCTTTCGAACACTGAAAGATTCACGTGCCGTATTGCTTACCTTGAGCATGCGCTTCGGAAAAGCAGTAAAGGATCAGCGTAAGCATAATCAAACAGGTGCAGGCGAGGAAAGCGACCGGGTGAAAAACTAAGTTGTCAATCCGGTTCAAAAAATACACTTATGATATTATTAAGATACTTTCCGACCGCTTTTAAATTATTGTAGGCGGTTGCAATTTAATATAGAATCTAATAAAGTTGAGGTCGATAACTATTTTAGATTAACAAATATTAATTTGGTTTTGGATGTTAAACTATTATTCTTTAGGTTTATACATCCAATTATAATACCCCTAACTTGAAAAAAGTTTGTGCAATAGCTATGCTTGCTGTGCTCATGTTTAACATGGGTGGGTATATGTTATTGTTTCAATATTTCATCAACGAGTCTGACCAGTTTGCAAACGAACAGATAGGCAAGGGGTATTATAAGCCCGAAGAACTGGTAGAGATCAAAATCCCTGTGCGCATGCCTTATGTGCAGGAACAACGCCAGTACGAGAACATTTCCGGCCAGATTCAGCTAAAGGGTAATTGCTACAACTACGTTGCCCTAAAAATGACCCGCGATACCATGTATGTGAAGTGTATACCTAACTATACCAAAACCAAACTGGTTAACGATAACGTTATCACCGCTAAAGAAATAAGTGATAGTCCGCTGGCTAAAAAAAACCATACCCCACCCGTTAAGAAAACCGGGATAGATAACGAATACAATTACACAATTGCTTTATTTGACCTTGCAGTACCCGCCAGGGCATTGCATACATCATTTATATACAAAGCATCTATGATGCCTAATATTTACCTTTCTGCTTTAGGCCAACCGCCCGATCTTACTGCATAACATTTAATCATAATTCACGGAGGATGTAATTGGGCATGGGCTTAAGCCCGCGCTTTAATTTATTTCTGCAATTTCCGGCTCCATGTTTGGCCGGCAACTGCTTATATCCTATCCTTCTATCCGTTTTATTTATTGAATATTTTTTATGCCTTACATAGCACTTGAAGATCATTTGCCGGGCATTACCGGCCTGTTAGAATACAGCAAAGGTACTGCACAACCTATCCGCGATCTGACACAATTTTTATTGCGCGGCCCTTCCACGCTTACCGAAGCCGAGCGCGAACTTATTGCCACCGTTGTATCGTATGGTAACGAATGCACATTTTGCACAACCGCCCATACTGCAGCCGCCGATCTGTTATCAGGCGAAAGCCAAACGGCCGAGAAGGTAAAACAGAATATCGATACCGCCCCTGTTAGCAAAAAAATGAAAGCATTATTAACTATTGCTTCGCTTACCAGGCAAAGCGGTAAAAGTGTAACAAGCGATATCGTTCAGAAAGCGAAAGATGCCGGCGCAACCGATATCGAGATACATGATACCGTATTAATTGCCGCGCTGTTTTGCCTATACAACAGGTATGTTGATGGCTTGGGCACCGCTTTACCTGCCGATCCGGCTTACTACAACGTTTTGGCCGATAGGCTTGTTAACCATGGCTACACCCGCTTACCGCAGGGCTATAACCATTTAAAGAAATAAAAATCCCCTAACAATCAAACTCAACTCACAGTGAAAAAACTTATACTAATCATCCTATTGCTGGCATCCGTGCATGTATTTGCGCAGGATGTTAGAATATCTGGCACGGTAAAAGATGCCGACGGTAACCCGGTTAGCAATGCCAACGTTAACGTTAAAAATAAAAATGTGGGTACAACCACAAACTCAAGCGGATTGTTCACATTACACGCTAAAAACCTGCGACTGCCTTTTACTATCGTGATATCGGGCATAGGTTACGAGCAGCAGGAAGTACAAATTACTTCCGCGTCGCAAACCGTTAATGCGTCGTTGCCGGTAAAAACCACCATGCTAAACGAAGTGGTTACATCGGCAACCCGTGTAAGTCAAAGCAGTCTGCAATCGCCGGTGAGTGTCGAAAAAATGGGCCAAAGGGCAATAAAGGAAAACCCCTCGTTCACATTTTACGATGGCTTGCAAAGCCTTAAAGGCATGGAGGCCGTTACCAGCAGTTTAACCTACAAACAGGTAAATACCCGCGGCTTTAACAGCACAGGTAATTCCCGCTTTTTACAACTGGTTGATGGCGTAGATAACCAAACCCCGGGATTGAACTTTTCCGTTGGTAACCTTTTTGGTGCTTCAGATCTGGACATCGAGTCGGCCGAGGTTATACCCGGTGCCGCGTCGGCGCTTTATGGCCCGGTTGCTTTTAACGGGTTGTTATCTATCAAAACAAAAGATCCCTTTAAATACCAGGGCTTAGCCGTTCAGCTAAAAACAGGTATAAACCACGTTGGCGAAACAGGCAGCAGCGCTAAAAGCTTGAGTGATTTTGCCCTGCGTTACGCCAAATCCTTTAACAACCGTTTTGCCTTTAAACTGAATGCATCATACTTAACAGGTACAGACTGGTACGCTAATGATTATACCGATATAAGTGCGTCGACCCCGGTTGGCCAGCGTGGTCCCAATAACCCGGGCCGCGATGCGCTAAACATTTACGGCGATGAGGTTTCAAAACCATTACCCGGCATTGGCCTGGTATCGCGTACCGGCTACGAAGAAAAAGACCTGATGAACTACGATGTTTACAGTCTGAAATTAAACGGCGCTTTACATTACAAGATAAATAATGATATTGAGGCTATTTACCAATACAATTACGGCCGCGGTACTGCCAGCTATACCGGCAGCAGCAGGTTCGATCTGAATAATTTTGTACTGCAAACGCACCGCTTAGAGTTAAAAGGCAGCAACTTTTTTGTCCGCAGTTATGTGGTTGGCGAAAACTCGCACGACTCTTACAACACCCGTTCGCTGGCACAATTTATTAACCGCGATTGGGTACAGGATTTGAACGGAAATGTTGTTTCACCGGCTGATGCCGATGCAACCTGGTTTAACCGTTATTCGGCAGCATTTAATGGTACTGTTAACGGTGTTACACCCAACAGTGCTACAGCTGCCCGCACATTTGCAGATCAGGGCAGATTTTTGCCGGGCACAGCAGCGTTCGATAAGGCTAAAGATGCATCTATCCATAATTATGGTTTAAGTGGCGCAGGTGTATTCAGCAACAGTAAATTTTACCATACCGATGGCCAGTACGATTTTACAAAAGCCATAAAGGTGTTTGAGTTGCTGGCTGGTGGTAGTTTCCGTAAATATTCCATGTTTACCAACGGCAGCTTGTTTGATGATAAAACCAGCAAGATAAAAATTAATGAGTACGGCACCTTTTTACAGGCTGGTAAAAAACTACTTGATGATAACCTTAAACTAACCGCCTCTATCCGTTACGATAAAAACGAAAATTTTAAAGGCAGTTTTACCCCACGTTTCTCGGCAGTATATACAGTAGCTCAAACTCACAACTTTAGGGCATCGTACCAAACAGGTTTCCGTAACCCAACCCCTGTTGATCAGTTTATTCACCTGAATGTTGGGCCAATTACCATACTGGGTGGAGCCCCTAAAAATAGCGCTGATCTAAATGTGTATCAAAACTCATTTACATCAGCATCAGCTAATGCATTTCAGGCAGCTGTTGGAACTGCCATTGCCGGCGGTACACCGCCACCTACGGCAATCGCACAAAATAAAGACATCCTTATAAAATCAAATGTGCCTTACATTAAGCCTGAGCAGCAAAAAGCGTTTGAGTTAGGTTATAAAAGCCTGATAAATGATAAGCTTTTGGTTGATGTAAACTACTATTACAGCAGCTATACCAATTTTATATTAAATACAGTTGTGTTAAATCCTCAAAGCCCTGTGTTAGGGGCTGATGGTAAAGTGAACCCTGCAGCAGCCGGTGATCTTGGTGCAGGTAATTTCCATTTGTACCAATTATACACCAACGCTACTGATAAAGTATCTGCACAGGGTGCAAGTATGGGCTTAACTTATTTGTTAAGCAGAGGTTACATAGCAGGCGCCAACGGAACACTATCTGTGTTTAATTTGGGTACGGCAAACATTAACAACATTGCCCAGTACAACACTCCAAAATGGAGCACCAACGCAACTTTTGGCAATCCCAACGTATCTAAAGGCTTTGGTTTTAATGTAGCATGGCACTGGCAAAGCGCTTTTGACTGGTATGGTACCTTCAACGGTGTAAGGCCTGGTCGTATCAATGCCTACTCTATGGTTGATGCGCAGATCAACAAGAAACTGCCGCGTGCCAATACCACTATTAAATTGGGTGGCAGCAACATATTTAACAAATACATTTCACAAGCATACGGCTCACCGGCCGTGGGCGCTATTTATTACGTAGCCCTTGTGTTTGATAGTCCATTAAAATAACATATACCATGAGCACAATAACAGTTGACAACCAGATGGTATCAATACAAAAAACAAGCACTACCTACCTTACATTGCTATTTATATTATGCTTTGTTAGCAGCGTATTTGGCGGGGCAGTTTCAACGCTTATGTCGGTTTATCTCCCTGTAGTAGTAAAAGAACTACAGGGGGATATTGCACCCGACCAGGTTAACTATGTAAGCGGATATATCAATGCCCTGTTTATATTTGGCTGGGCCATTGGCGGGTTTAGCTGGGGTCTTATAAGTGATAAAATTGGGCGTAAAAAGGCGCTGCTTTACTCAATTGCCTGCTATGGCATATTTACCGTTTTAACGGGTGTAATGCCGCAGTGGCCTGGTATAATGCTATGCCGTTTTATGAGCGGCTTTGGTGTTGGCGGCGAGCTGGTAATAGCATTTACTCTTATCAGCGAGGTTTGGCCTGCAAAAAGTAAAGCGGTTGTTACCGGTATCCTTTCTATTGCCTTCCCTGTCGGGATCTTTTCGGCAGGGGCTATCAACTACATCGTTTCATCATGGCGCGAGGGTTTTTTTGTGGGCATTGTGCCTATAGCAATGGCTATAACAGGCATGTTCATTGTCAAAGAATCAGGGATATGGATCAATCATCGCCAAAACAAAACGGCCGACAGATCTAATGCATTATTCTCACCGCACACCCGCCGCGAGGTTATTGTAGGCTCCTTAATGTTTGGCACCATGCTGATAGGCCTTTGGGCAATATTCTCGTGGATGCCTACCTGGATCCAAAGCCTCATAGCTACCGATGCGCCAAAACAACGTGGTTTAAGTATGATGTTTTTGGGTATGGGTGGGTTAACAGGCGGCTTCTTTTCGGGCTGGTTGGTAAACCTGATGGGCTTAAGAAAATCCATGCTTTTATGCTTTGCGGTTTGCACGGTAATGTCTTTTGTGCTGTTTAAAACCAACGGTACATTTTCTCCTGTAATTTATGCTGAAATAGCCATCATGGCTTTGTTTTTTGGGGCGAGCCAGGGCGTGTTATCAGCCTATATCCCGCAATTATTCCACACAAGCATCAGGGCAACGGCAACAGGCTTTTGTTTCAATGTAGGTCGTTTATTTACCGCGACAGCAGTGCTGTTTATAGGTGTGCTGGTATCAACATTAGGTGGTTATGGCAATGCCATATTCATTTTTTCGCTGGTGTTTGTAGTAGGGTTGATAGTGGTTTTGGTTACAGGCGATAAAAAAGGAAAAGCTGCGGTAAGTGAAGTTAATATTTTATCAGATAATAATTAAAAACTAAGATATGGCACATATAAATGTTCCCGAAGGCGTACCCGGTATCCGGTCGCTGGTCATGTTCAGGCCCGAAACAGGTAAGTATCTTTATGAGCTTGCCGAGGTTTTATTGCGTGGCGAATCCCCTTTATCGCAAGCCGACCGGGAGCTGATAGCGGCTTATGTATCATTGCGTAACGATTGCATGTTTTGCATGAGCAGCCATGCTGCTGCTGCGCGCTGCCTTTATGGTGAAGACGATACTACGGTTGATGATGTTTTAAAAGACATGAACCAAGCCAGCATCAGCCCCAAAATGAAAGCCTTGTTAAACATTGCCGGCAAGGTGCAAATATTAGGTAAAGAGGTAAAAACTGAAGATATTGAAGCTGCCCGTGCCGAAGGTGCAACAGATAAGGAGTTACACGACACGGTATTGATAGCGGCATCATTCAGCATGTTTAACCGCTATGTAGACGGGCTGGCCAGTTTAACCCCAACAGATCCGGAAGCTTACAAAGAAATGGGGAAACGTATGGTGCAGGGTTATGCTTTACCTAAAACACAATAAAATATGGCACATATTGAATTAAATAACGACCTGCCCGGCATACGCGGCCTAATGGCCTACCGGCCAGAAACAGAAAAGGCGCTAAATGCATTAGCCGATGTGCTTTTGCGCGATGATAATAACACACTTACCCGTGGCGAGCGCGAGTTAATAGGTACTTACGTATCCTATTTAAACGATTGCTTTTTTTGCCAGAATGTACACGGCGCTTTAGCCGGCCACTATTTAAGCTGCGATATCGACCAGATAGATGCCATAAAAAATGATTTCTACACGGCCGATCTATCGCCAAAAATGAAGGGCCTGCTGGCTATTGCAGCAAGCGTACAAAAGGGCGGTAAAAATGTAACAACCGGGCAAATAGAAGCAGCCCGGAACGCAGGTGCAACGGATACCGAGATACATGATGCCGTGTTAATAGCCGCAGCCTTTTGCATGTTTAACCGCTATGTGGATGGACTAAACACATGGGCACCGCAAGACAGACAGTTTTATGTTAATCGCGCACCGCAGCGCGCGCAGGAAGGCTATCAGTCGAGCGTGTATAAATAAATTATCTACCTATGAAAACAATACTACCATGAAATTAAAAATCATCATCCTTACGCTTGTGGTGTTTGCAGCGCTTGGGTTTACGCTGGCAATAAACAGGCAATCATCTTCTCATAAAGATATGATTGCCATACTGAAAGCGATCAACCAAAAAAATACCAATATGCAAAACCCGTTTAATGCCGAACCTAAAATTGCATACCTGGATTCGTTTGTAAAAGCAAATCCTTCGTCGCAGGATCGGGATCTGCTCTCTATAAAAGGTTCATTGCTGTTAGAGGTCGGTAAAGAACAGGAAGCTGTAAAGCAATTCGAGAAGATCATGAATGAGATAGACTTTATGACCACCGACGAGGTGTTGGATAAGGCGGCCATTGCTTACATGCGTTTAGGCGAACGCAGCAACTGTATGCTAAATCACACCAGCTCGTCATGTATATTCCCCATAAAGGATGACGGGGTGCATATGATCAAAACCGGCTCGAGCAAAGCTATTGAAGCATATAAAACGCTTTTAAAGATAAACCCGGATGACCTGGAATCGCGATGGCTGATCAACATCGCTTATATGACGCTGGGGCAATACCCCCAAAATGTACCCGCTGAGGTTTTACTCCCCGGGCTTAATGAAACGAATGTGACGGACGTTAAGCCTTTTAAAGATGTAGCCAAAAGTTTGGGGCTTAATGTTAACGGCAGGGCAGGCGGCGTTGTTGTTGATGATTTTAATAATGACGGATACCTGGATATTATAACCTCGGCATGGGACCTGAGCGACCCGATGCATTTTTTTGAGAATAACAGGAACGGCACGTTTAGTGATGTTACCGGACGAAGCAACTTAACGGGCATTAAGGGTGGATTAAATATCCAGCAAACAGATTATAACAACGATGGCAATATAGATCTGTTTGTGCTGCGCGGTGCATGGCTTGATAAAGGTTTTGGCGATCAGCCAAGCTCTTTGCTGCGCAATAACGGCGATGGAACTTTCAGGGATGTTACCAAAGAAAGTGGCCTGCTGTATTTTCATCCGACACAGGCAGCCACCTGGGCCGATTTTAATAATGATGGCTGGCTGGATGTTTTTATAGGTACAGAAAGCTCTAATGGCAATATAAATACCTCCCCATCATACTGCATGCTGTACCTCAACAACCACAATGGTACATTTACCGATGTTGCAAAGGCTGCACATTGTGATATAAGCGCCTTTGTAAAAGGTATTACATCAGCCGATTATGATAACGATGGCTGGATGGATGTATTTATATCTACCATGAATGGCAAAAAGTACCTGCTAAAAAATAAAGGTAAAAAAGGGACGGCTATTGATTTTGAAGATGTGACTGAGCTGGCGGGTATAGCTACAAATACCGAACGCACCTTCACTACATGGTTTTATGATTATAACAATGACGGCTGGCAGGATATAGTTGTATGCGATTATAAATTTGAGCATGCCCTGTCATACTACACCGCTGCAGAAGCTTTAGGAAAACCCGTACCCGACGCGGGCAATGTATTTTTATATAGAAATGATCATAACGGGAAATTTACCAACGTAACCAGAGAGGCCGGCCTTGATAAAGTGGTTTACAGCATGGGGGGCAATTTTGGCGATATTGATAATGATGGCTATCTGGATATGTATTTTGGTACAGGTAACCCCGATTTTAAATCATTGGTGCCTAATAAATTCTTTAAAAATATAGAAGGCAAAAGGTTTGAGGATATTACCACGGCATCGCGTATGGGTAACCTGCAAAAGGGGCATGGGGTTGCTTTTGCCGACCTGAGGAATAATGGCAGGCAAGATATATTTATTGAAATGGGTGGTGCGTATATCGGCGACTCATACACCAGCTCGTTGTATTTAAACCCCAACAATAACAACAACAATTGGATAAGCCTGAAGCTGGAGGGTGTAAAAGCAAATAAAGCGGCAATTGGCAGCCATATAAAATTAACATTTACAGAGAACGGCGTAAAAAGATCTGTTTATAAGGATGTTAATTCGGGCGGGAGCTTTGGGTCATCGCCATTAAAACAGGAAATGGGTATTGGCAAAGCCACCGTTATTGACGAAATTGAGATAAAATGGGCCGGTAGCAATGCCGTACAGCGTTTTAGAAATGTATTGCCTAATCGGTTCCTGCAAATAACAGAGGGTAATAACAACTATAAAGTAAACAAATTAGCTAAATTAACTTTCATAGATAAGCAAGATCCGCTTTGTATACCTATGGCTGCAAATCTTAAATAAAATCAGTACATTTAAATATCTAACAATCAAACAACTAAAGCATGAAAAAACTAATGATGTTATGCGGCCTTATCATAGGCTTTGCAGCAGCGGTAAGTGCCCAAACAGCTACCGTTAAATCTTCAGAAAAAGCAAAAGAATTGCAAAAACAATTAAAACTCACCGATAAACAAACAGAAAAAATATCGGCCATCTATCAGGAATCAACACAAAAATTTGAAAAGATAAAAAAAGATGAACACGGCGATAATGCAAAAATGATGGTTGCCATAAAGCCATTGCGTACCGAAACCATCAAAAAAATAAAAGCGGAGTTAACCCCCGTGCAAAAAGCTAAATATGATAAGCTTTTAACAAATAAAGCTAAACCGGGCGGTCTTGCCTGGGGCGAAGGCTGGAGCTCACCCGCGTCAGAATAAGTAATCAATTTTAGGTAGTAACACAGCCCGGTTAACGGCATGTTACTACTTAATTATAATCCTTAATTTACAGCAATACCAATTTTGCCGTAAATTTTAACTATTGTAACCTGTATTATGATCTCAATGCAAAATGAACCTGTACCTGGGGTAAAAAGTCTATACGTGAAAAATACTTTGAGTAAAAGCCTTGCGGTGTCGTATCTTTTTTGGGGAGGTGTTATCTTATTATTATTACCCGGTTTGGTTCATGCTTACCTACTGATGCCTTTCCCCGGAAGCCAGAACTTAAACGCCATTACCGTATCTTATTATCTTGAAAAAGTAGTAACACCTTTACGCATTGTAGGGGCGCTGTTAATTGTTTGGTATGCGATTTTTTATTTCAACAACAACTCCCGCCGAGGTAAGATAGTAAAAGCCTCTTTGTTAGGGCTCGGATTTATCAGCCTTTATTTTACCGATTTTAAATTCCAGGCCGAGAGGATGTTTGAAGAGCCACAAACCATTAAATTCGCCAATTTTATAAACAACAGCGTACCCGAAAGTACGGTGATCATAGGTGTAGTAAGCAATGGGGTAGCAAAGGCTTATCCGTTAAATTATTTGGGCTATCATCATAAAATACAGGATAATGTGGGCACCCAACCAGTATTGGTTACTTATTGCACCATGTGCCGCAGCGGCAGGGTATATAATCCGGTTGTTAACGGCATAAGGCAAAACTTCAGGTTGGTGGGGGCAAGGCACTATAATGCTGTAATTGAAGATGAAACAACAAAAACGTGGTGGTACCAGGCTAATGGCAAAGCGGCTGTTGGCCAATTAAAAGGGAGCCAGTTGGATGAGATTCCTTATGAACAATCTACTTTGGCTGCGTGGATAAATAAGCATCCCGGCTCGCTTATATTACAGCCCGATCATCATTACCTGAGCGACTATAACGATCTTAAAAATTACGACAAGATCCAGGCCGTAGATAAAGACAGCACACTGAAGAACAAAGACTCCCTGATGCGCAAAAGCTGGGTAGTTGGCCTTGTTATAAACGGGCAGGCAAAAGCTTACGATTGGAGGCGCTTGTTTAAAAAACGCTTCGTAAACGACAGCTTTAACCAAACAAACCTATTGCTTACTTTAGAGAAGGATAGCCTTACTTATCACAGCTTTAACACTAACGTAAACGGGAAGGTATTGCATTTTAACCTGGATAAATCTGGTCAGCTAACCGATGTGGAGACCGCCTCACTATGGGATTGGGATGGCCTTTCAATATCAGGAGTGCTTAAAGGTAGCAGGTTAGTTAAAATACAGTCGTATCAGGAGTACTGGCATTCCTGGAAACATTTTCATCCAAATACTTTGATCTGGAAAGAGCTTTGATAAGGCAGAAAGTTAACCTGCGTCGCTAACAAACACCAAATATGTAGATTGTGGATAGGATGGTTAAACTCTCAATGATTTTGGCGTGATAACGTTGTGTTTTCGAATATTTATAATGATCGCTAAGTTCCTTTTTAAGTCGTTCCAATCGCTTAATCGATCCTATAAAAAGAAGGTTCGAGATTTACCCAACCTCCGTTTCATCAAACATCTTCAATTCGCTTAAAACGTACATTTGTTCGATGAATCGGTTCGAATTCTGCCCAGCCTGGGGAGCCATAATGGGCAAGCACGAAAAATCGGTTGCTTGTCCGTCTTTTTTACATTGTAACATACTGTTAGTCTGATAGAATAAGTTGGAACAAAAAGTCAACCTTAGCGGTTCGATGTTGTAGCTTTTCAAACGAGCATGGTATTTTAAACATTTGTACCCTATTAGTTAACATTTGTACCCGTTGATTTAATTCTAACTTCTATAATTTTACCCCTCAAAATAAGTGTAAAAAAAACAATTAATAATATAAACTTTCACGATGAGAAAATTATTAGCCATTTCAAGTTTGTGCCTGTATCTTTTTACTGCAACAAGCCTGAAAGCGCAAAACCCTAAGCTTACGCTTGATTTAACTAGACCCGGCGCAAACGTAAGTCCGCAACTGTATGGGTTGATGACCGAAGAGATCAACCATTCGTACGATGGAGGTTTATACGCCGAACTGATCAGGAACAGGATATTTAAGGACAACCCAAATACGCCCGAAGCATGGAGCGTGATCAGGGAAGGTGGCGCGAAAGCCACAATTCAATTAGTTGCCGCAAACCCCAACCATGTACCGGCAGATGAGCGGCGCCATGCAATTAATGGCGCGTTAAGCACTTGTTTAAGATTATTAGTTGATACCAGCGGTGTTAGGGCTGGTATTGCCAATGAAGGTTATTGGGGCATACCTGTTTTACCGAATACAACTTATAAGGCCTCTTTTTATATTAAGGGTGCGGAAAGCAAGCCAATGCCCCCTGAGCAGTGGGCCCCCGCGCCTACAACTCCTGTTCCGGTAATTGCTGATAACACTGCCGGGCCTATAACCGTAAGTATAGAAAGCAATGACGGTAAAACGGTATACGCTTCGGGGACTGTTAATTTAGTAAAAAGCGCCTTTTGGAAAAAATATGAACTTAAATTAACAACAAGCGCTAATGTTAAACCAACATCTAACGCCCGTTTTGTTATTTCAACAAACCGTACCGGGGTTTATTATTTTAACCTCGTCTCTTTATTCCCGCCAACTTATCATAACCGCCCAAATGGGAACCGGATAGATATAATGAAGTTATTGGCTGATATGAAACCCCGTTTTTTACGCTTTCCCGGCGGGAATTTCCTTGAAGGCCCAAAATTGACCGATGCATTTCCGTGGAAGACTACTTTGGGACCGCTTGAGGGGCGCCCCGGCCATACCGGCTCATGGGGTTACCGTCCCACTGACGGGATGGGCTTACTTGAATTTTTAGAGTGGTGCGAAGACCTTAAAATGGAACCGCTGCTTGCCGTTCATGCCGGCTATTCACTTGACGGCGACCATGTAGACGCAGGCCCGCTTTTAAAGCCATTTGTAGATGATGCGCTGGATGAAATTGAATATGTTATGGGCGATGTACATACGTACTGGGGTGCTAAGCGTGCGGCAGATGGACACCCGGCGCCTTTTAAACTTAGCTATGTGGAGATTGGTAACGAAGACGGATTTGACGCGTCTGGCAGTTACGACGGACGTTTTGCCCAATTTTATGATGGCATTAAAGCCAAATACCCTAACCTTCACTGTATTGCAACTATTGGCGGTAAGGATTGGCTTGGGACAAGGGGTAAATTAACAATCCGCAAGCCCGAAATTGTAGATGAACATTATTACCGCAATGCTTGGGAAATGGAAGAAGATGCGGCACATTATGATAACTACGACCGCAAAGGATATAAAGTGTTTGTAGGTGAGTGGGCAACGCGTGAAGGCGAACCCACCACCAATTTGAATGCTGCCCTGGGCGATGCTGCATGGATGACGGGCATGGAACGAAATTCAGACGTGGTCATCTTATCGTGTTACGCGCCATTATTTGTAAATGTAAATAAAGCCACGGCAACTGCGCCAAAGGCCTGGCAATGGGACTCGGACCTGATAGGTTACGATGCTTTAAAAAGCTTTGGTTCACCATCGTATTATGTGCAAAAGATGTTTAACAGCTATATTGGTAATAAGGTGGTTCCTATGACAGGCACCAATATCCCTACCCAAACCAGGCCTGCTACCAAGCAGGACAGCGCGGCGAACAAAATGCCCCAACCTATACCAGCCATGTTTTATGTAGCTACCCGGGACACCAAAACCGGAAAACTATTTCTTAAAGTAGTAAACGCAACAGGAAAGCCGCAGCAGGTTGATATTGATTTAAAGGGGGCTGGAAAGCTTTCTCCCGAAGGTACTATCGTGGTAATAAAGGGCGATAAACCCGAAGACACGAATACGATCAGCGATCCGGTAAAAATAGTTCCGGTTACCTCTAAAATAAAGGTGGCCAGCGCTAAATTTACAAGGACTTTCGACCCATATTCAGTAAGCGTGCTTCAAATAAGTACGTTACTAAATAATTAAAACCGGTTAAGAATACCAGTACAAAAAAAACCAAATGTGAATATGAGAAATGCGATTTACAGGTTATGGATGACGGCCTTAATTATCACGCTTATAGCGCCGTGTTTATACGCACAAAAAGCCACTAATCCCATTATTTATGCAGATGTACCGGACATATCAATAGTACGTGCAGGCAATAGCTATTACATGAGCAGCACAACAATGCACATGAGTCCCGGTGTGCCAATTATGAAGTCGAACGACCTGGTGACCTGGAAGACGGTGGGTTATGCATATGATACTTTAGCTAATGTTGACGCAACGAATCTCATAAATGGCAAAAACATGTATGGGGAGGGTTCGTGGGCAAGTTCCATTCGTTTCCATAATGGCACCTATTATGTAAGCACATTTGCGTCAACCACAGGCAAAACTCACATCTATTCTACAAAGGATATCGAAAAAGGCCCATGGAAAGCGGCGTCGTTTACCCCCGTACTGGGCGATAACTCCTTGTTTTTTGATGATGACGGAAAGGTTTATATGATTAGCGGGGGCGGGAAGTTGAGGTTGGTTGAACTGAAAGACGACCTTTCGGGCATAAAACCGGGCGGAAGGGATGAAACCATTATTGAAAATGCAAGTTTGCCATCAGGCGCTACCGGTCTTCCCGCCGAAGGCTCCCAACTTTTTAAGATCCGCGGCAAATATTACCTTTTCAATATTACATGGCCAAAGGGCGGCATACGCACCGTTATAATACACCGGGCAGATAAAATCACCGGCCCGTATGAAGGACGAATTGGCCTGCAGGATCTGGGCGTAGCACAAGGTGGATTGGTTGAAGCGCCAAACGGGGCCTGGTATTCTTATTTGTTCCGTGATTATGGCTCGGTGGGTCGTATTCCCTATTTGGTCCCTGTAAAGTGGGAGGATGGATGGCCTGTTTTGGGCACCAACGGCAAAGTGCCCGATACACTCGACCTGCCGGCCGGTAAAGGTTTGATCCCGGGCATTGTCGCTTCAGACGATTTTACCCGTAAAAAAGGTGAACGTGCATTACCACTGGTTTGGCAATGGAACCATAACCCGGATAATAGTTTGTGGTCTGTTACAGCGCGGAAAGGGCATTTACGACTCACCACCGGCAGGATTGATACCAATTTCCTGACGGCACGAAATTCATTGACACAACGCACTATCGGCCCGGTATGCTCCGGGACAGTTTCGCTCGACATTTCTAATATGAAAGATGGTGATTTTGCGGGTTTGGGCCTTCTACAACAAAATTACGGGTTGGCTGGCGTAAAAATAACCGGGGATAGCAAAGCTATCCTAATGATCAATGCAAGCACCGGAAAACCTGTAGAAGCACAAAAAATCCCCTTAAACCAAAAGGTAGTATACTTTAAGGCGGAATGCAATTTTACGAACAGAAAAGACGTGGCAAATTTTTTTTATAGCCTTGACGGGAAAACGTGGATACCATTGGGCACACAATTAAAAATGGCCTATACCTTCCCGCACTTCATGGGCTATCGTTTTGCTTTATTTAATTATGCTACAAAAAATATAGGTGGGGCGGCTGACTTTGACTTTTTTCATATAACAGGTTCCATCTCCCCGGGAAAATAAAGCTTATTAAATTAACGAACGCAAAAATTAGAAATTAGAAAATATATCTTACTGTTATTATGCTTAGCAAGAATTTTTAATTCTATTTGCGCGGCTCATTCATTTGGTGATACCGATGAACCGGGTAGGGCCGGAATAAGGTATCAGCGGCATAACGGTTTCATTCGCTCACTTAAACTGCCACCAGTCAAAGTCTAACAGGTTCTCACCACGGTCCGCTTGACCCATTTCAATGTCCAGCCCATTGTTGGCGGCAGCAACTGTATGATGCGTCCCGGCCCAATCCGAAATAACAACTCCTTTAAAGCCCCATTCATTTTTTAGCACCTTATTTAATAATAAATCATTCTCAAAACACCAGTAACCATTCAGCTTATTGTAGGCCGACATAATGGTGTAGGCATTCCCTTGCTGTATAGCTGCTTTAAATGCCGGGAAATAAATTTCGCGCAATGCCCTTTCATCAACAATGGTGTTTACGCTATCGCGATTAAGTTCCTGGTTATTTGCGGCAAAATGTTTTATACAAGCTGCTACATGCTGGCTTTGAATTCCTTTTACAGATTGAACAGCCAATTGGCTGTTCAAATAAGGATCTTCCGAATAATATTCATAGGTCGGCCGCAAAGCGGCATCCTGCAAATATTGAATGCAGGTGGAAGCATTATATCCTTTTTACGGGCATTGGCTTCCTCTCCTATAACTATTCCATATCTGTTTGCCATTACAGGATTCCAGGTGGCCGCTACTGCCGAGCCATTTGGTAAAAACGTGGCAGAATCGGTTGTCCAGTTAGCCGATGCCCAATCAAAGCGCTTTATTTCTTCACGCACGCCTAATGGCCCGTCATCGCAGGTAAGTTCAGGGATACCTAAACAGGGTACGCCAGCCGAAGAAAATAAAGCATTGCCATGAAGCATCCCTATTTTTTCTTCCAGTGTCATTTTGCTAACAATACCGTTGATCTTAACTTTAAGGGCCGCTTCGCTTTTGGTTTGTGCCGAAACCTTGCTGATTAAAAAAGCGCTATAATACAAGCAATTGTTTATTTCATAAATATTATTTCTTGGATTTATTTTTAACATTACTTAGCTACAATCTGCGCAGCCGATTCTTTTAACCCCGCCGATGTTGCTTTTAAAACTATAGTTCCGCGCTGCCCTGTTGATTGTACGATAACCTGGGCATGCCCGCTAAACAATTTTCGTTTATATGGAGCTGCGGGGTAAAGCAGCTGGATTAAACCTGGATCGGTGTTAACGCTGGCCCAAATATTTGCCTTGAGTAACGGTGTGGCTACAACAGCAATAGTATTGTTGCCGGGGTGCAGCAATGCGGCTTCAAGTTTAAATTCAGTGTTCCTGGCACTTTCTTTAATTTCATGCCCTATCTCTTTACCGTTGATATAAATGCTTTGTACCTTGCCTATATTTTTATTAAAAAAGGTAGCGGTGGCGGTGGCTCCATCATCCGGCATAATGAAACCGGCCCTGTAAACTATCGCTTTCACCTTTCGGCCAAATTCATCATCCCTGGCATCTTTAAATGCATTTTGCCAACCGCTATCGTCATAATCTGTCGCTATTTCGGCTTTTACATTTAAATCATCTACAAATTTTTCCTTTAAATTGCCAATACTTACCAGGTTAACCCGCTCTACATATTGATCGGGCTCAAGCGAAGTTTGATTTCCGTTGCCTACGCCTATAATTTTACCCGGTCCCTCGATTGAAAAGCCAGCCTCATTTTCGGCCGTTGGTACGCCCATAGCGTTTTTATCAGTAGCCTGTACGGTAATTACGGCAATATCCTTTCCATCGGCTTTTATTGCCGCCCTATCCGCCTGTAATTTAATTTGAGCAGGTGCCAAAGTGGTTTTAACAATATCGTTGCCTGCTTTCGCACCTTTTTTGTAGCCTATGGCTTCCAACGTTCCTGGCTCATATTTTACCTGCCATTCCAGGTGTCCGTTTGGTTCCATCGTTTTTTTACCGAGGCTTTTTTTATTCAGAAAAAGTTCAACTTCGTCGCAATTACTATAAGCGCATACCCTTATTTCCTGGCCTTCTTTACCTTGCCAGTTCCAGTGTGGCAGCAGGTGTACTACGGTTTTATCCGTCCACCATGATTTTAAATAATAGTAATCGTCTTTAGGAAAGCCACAGGCATCAACCATGCCAAAATAAGATACTACCGAAGGCCATCCAAATGGTGTAGGCTCGCCGCGGTAATCAAAACCCGTCCATATGAACATACCCGCCAGGTAAGGCCGCGCCGCATAATGTTTCCAGCCTTGCTCCAGGCTATAAAAAAAGTCGTTTTGCTTTCTGTCGTATGCAACAAGTTGCTGCTTGCCCATATCATCCTCATAAATCCCTCTTGAAGCTACTGTAGATCCTTCTTCGGTACCCCAGCTAAACTGGTTGGGGTACTTTTTATGTTGTTCGTCGGTATTTTTACTTGCTACATAATTATAGCCCAGCACATCTATTACTGTTGATATTCCATTGCCAATGCCACCACTTATGGCAGCTGTAATATAACGGCTCGAATCGACAGATTTGGCAAAGGCCTGCATTGTAGCGGCTATACGCGCCCCGGTAATATTACCTTCAATGCCCCACTCTTCGTTCCCTATTGACCAGCTGATGATACTGGGGTGGTTTCGATCTCGCAGGATCATCCTTTTCAGGTCATTTAGCTCTGTAGATGCTACGCCCATTAAGCGATTTTCATCTATAACCAGCATACCCAGCTTATCGCAGGCATCCAGCAATTCGGGCGTTGGCGGATGATGTGAACAGCGATAGGCATTGCAACCCATACCTTTTAAAGTACGGATCCGAAACTCCTGTAAAGCATCGGGCATGGCAGCACCTACACCGGCATGATCCTGATGATTATTGGTTCCCTTTATTTTAACGTGTTTGCCATTCAGAAAAAAACCTTCGTTGGCATCAAACCTGATGGTGCGAATTCCAAATCTTGTTGTATAACTGTCGGTAACAGTGCCATTCTCTTCAACGGTAGTAACCAACCGGTGCAGGATGGGGGTTTCTATCGACCATAGTTTGGGATTAGTTACAGGTAAAACGCTTTTAACATCCTGCGATGTAAAAGGTTTCAAAGTAAGCCCTGTCGCTTTGCCGGTAGCAAGCGTTTTACCATCGGAATCAACAATAGTTTGCGTTACGCTAAAACTCCTTGCTTTTTTATCGCTGTTAATAATAGCGGCCGTTGCAGTAACATCGGCAATATTATTGTTCACCCGGGTTGTAACAAATGTTCCGTTAGCAGCAATATGCAACTGGTCGGTTTTATTGAGCCAAACATGTCGGTATATACCTGCGCCTTCATAAAACCAGCCTTCTTCCATGGTTGCATCAGCCCGTACCGCTATAACATTATTGCCACCATAATTTAAATATTCAGAAATATCGTACTCAAAACTATTATACCCACTTGGCTCGGTACCCAGGTAATGCCCGTTGACCCAAACTATGCTGTTACGAAAAACACCGTCGAAAGCTATGGATATGTGCCTACCCAGATCGGTAGCCGGAATAACAAAAGTTTTCCGATACCAACCTACGCTGGCATCAGGAAAGTTACGGCCTATTGCCTTCGATCCGTGACTTACGCTAGCCTTAGGACTAAAAGACTGTTCAACAGCCCAATCATGCGGAAGGTTAATTTTACGCCATCCCCTATCATCAAATTCTGGCGATGCAGCGCCGTCGCCGTAGCCGGTTTTAGCGAAATAAGAGAACCCTCCCGTTCCGTTATAATAATCCTTTGCCGGATCATAAGGATGCCCTAATGCAAAACGCCAGCCATTATCTATACAAGCGTGTTCGCGTTTCGATGACGCCGCCGAAGGTTGCGCATATGTGGTTGTTTTTACCGCTGTTAGTAACAGGATACAAAACACCCCTTTTATTATATATATATATTTATTTTTCATTGTCAATTAACCTGCAATGGCAAGTCCGATAATCCTAAAATGTGGTTTTTATTTATTTGGCGCCTGCGTTAAGGGCTACTATTGTACGCTGATCTTTCACTGAATAATTTTGCCTGTTCAAAGCACCACCTGTGTCCCAAAAAAATGGCAGCATCCCGTTGGCTTTCGCTTGTTTTGTTATATAAGTTAGCCAATAATCCACAGCATCGTTGTGTGTTGCCAGGTCTAAAGGCAAGTGCTTGCCGTTGTTGCGCCTGTAAGCCCCATACTCGCCCAGTAAAACGGGAATGCCTTTGTCGATAAATTTTGTCTTCATCTTATTGAACGTGGCATTTACAGCACTCTCTTCACCCCAGGTGGCATTGCGGCCGGGTTCTATTTTAGCATGGTGGCCTGCCCCCCAATAATAAAACATTTTACCCCAGTCGGTATCGCCGTCCATCAGGCAAAATTGATAGGGAGAGTAATAATGTACCTCCACCATCATCCGTGCTGCTACCTGGTCCCGGGGAAGAGCTGTCATCAGATCGTTGGTTTTATCAATATCTGTTGTTGGCCCCTGAACCACCAGCACCCTGTAGCTATTCTTACCCCCGGTAGACCGGACGGCATTTACGAAGGTTTGATGATAGCTATTTAACACCTCCATTTGAATAGCATTCTCTACAGAAGGTTCGTTGGCGCTGGCAAACATTAAATGTTCATCAAAATCGCGCATTGTGGTCGCAATTTGCTCCCAAAATGCTTTTTGTTTAGCATTGATAGAATCTTGCTTAGCCGGGGTACAATTGCTTTCAAGCCAACCTCCATCCCAATGGATGTTAAGTAAAACATACATATTATTTTTTACGCAATATCCTACCACATCTTTAACTCTGCCCAGCCAGGCAGGATCTATCTGTTCTGTAGTTTTGTTGATAATATGATGCCAGTCCCAGGCGCAAGGCAGGCGGATAGCATTAAAACCCTGTTGCTTTACGGATTTTATATAATCCTCCGTAATCACCGGACTACCCCAACCTGTTTCACCCCCCGGGGCTTCAAAGGTATTGCCGATGTTCCAACCTAATTTGATTTTAGCAGCGAGTTGAACAGCATTACTTCTCATTCCTGTTGTGTCGGGTATTTTGGGTGATGTATTATACGATGGATATAAATGCCCAATAACAGTTGTATCTATAATTGTTGTGCCGTTGGCCACAGCGTTCTTGCTATATACTGTTACACTTATAAAAAATAAGCCAGCCAAAATAAATTTGAGGGGTTTCAAGATGAAAATAATGGGTTCACTGTAAAGGTTCATTTATATAAAAAGAGGTAATTGAAATTATTTTAATTTGAGATCTAAAAAATCACACAATGCTGAAGCCCGGAAATAGGGCTCCAACATTATGATTCCACATTAACTATTATATTTATTAAACAAGTTGCTAGTTATGGTATTATTTTATTAGGTGTAAAAGCTAACACAAACACATTGCTTTTTACTTATATCCTAATTTAATGGCGTCTATCATACGCTGATCTTTTACCGCATTATTCGCTCTGTCTAAAGAAAAACCTATCTCCCACCAGAAGGGCATAAGGCCGTTCGCTTTAGCCGTTTTGGTCGCAAAAGTCGCCCAGTCATCCACAGACTTGTTATGCTTATCCATATCCTTAGGAAGATACTCGCTTTTGGTGACGGCGGGAGTCCTTCTCCATGATGCATATTCACCCAGCACCACAGGGATACCTTTATCAACAAACTTTTTCATCTGTCCGTATTCAGCAATGAGCGCATCCTCTTCTCCAAAGGTGGCGTTGCGATCCGGCTCAATAGTAGAATGATTCCCGGCCCCCCAGTAGTAAGCCATTTTGCCCCAGCTTGCATCTCCATCGGTTAGTAAATTAAATGTAGAAGGTGTGTAGCTATGTACCTCAAGCATTAAACGATTAGGTACCAGGTCGTGAGGCATAGTAGTCATCAGATCAGAAGTTTTATAACTGTCAGTGCTAGGCCCCTGCACAACCAGCACCCGGTTACTGTTCCTGCCCCCGGTAGAGCGAACGGCCTTGATGAATGTTTCGTGATAACCCATAAGTATGGCCATCTGCCCGGCATTGTCAACCGCAGGTTCATTAGCGCCGGCAAATATTAGGTGCTCATCAAAATCACGCATGGTTGTGGCAATCTGCTCCCAAATTGCCTTTTGCATCGCATTGACGGAGTCTTGCTTTAACGCATTGACATTATTTTCCAGCCAGCCACTATCACCATGAGCATTCAGTATCACGTACACATCATTAGCCACACACCATCCAACCACTTCTTTCACCCGCGCAAGCCATGCAGGGTCAATTTTTGCCTTGCTCTTATCGCTTAAATGGGTCCAAACCCAGTTACAGGGAAGCCTTACAGCTTTGACACCTAAACTTTTTACAAATTTTATATACGATTCGGTAATTTTACTGTTCACCCACTCACCTTCGACCGGGGATTCCATGGTATTGCCAAAATTTATTCCCATTCCCGTACTCATTTTTGCCGCCAGTTGCACGGCATTGCTGCTCATTCCGGTCATGTCTGGCGCTATCGGAAATGTGTTATAACTTTGATATATAGTGGGGGCCTGAGAAACTATCAACCTTCTTGCCTGGCCGTTGGAAGAACTTATGAATAAAATACCAGAGCGTTTTGCCCCTGTAGCATTTTGCGATAATGTGGTTAAATGAATAACAGTGCTACCGCTTTGGCCTGATGTTGTACTTAATTGCAACCACGAATAAGCAGGGTTTTCGATGCTCCAATCGGCATTGACTGCAACGGTTATGTCCTGGCTTCCACCATCCCCTGTAAAATTTATGGTGGGTACACTAACTGTTAGTTGCGGGGCCGGATTTTTCGTTTTTTTACAGGAGAATAAAGATATAACTGTAATAAGATATATCAATATTTTAAAAGAGTACTTCATCTTCATTTTTCTTAATTTTTTAATTAGTTTAAAAAGCACCACAGCGGTATGCTGCCGTGGGCTTTAGTTTATTTAATTTTTACAACTCTCAAATTATCAACAGCGCCATAAAAGCTGGCTACCGAAGTGCCATAGTTATGTATATACATTATGCACGAGGTGTTTCCGGAATCGCCTGTTAAATCGGCAATTTTGGTTAATGAGGCACCCATACCCTCGCCAAGCACAGGATCTGATTTACGGAACGATGTTAAAGGAATAGTTACTGTTACCCACCCTTTTGTAAGGTACGGCGCCGTGGTAGTAGCACTTTTTTGCCATGGTTCCCACCGGGCTATATAGCCATTTACTCCACTTACAATATCAACTGTAGTACCATTCCAAGCTTTTGGAATATTCACTTCAAATTTAAATGCCCAATGGCTAACGGTATCTGTAATATTGGCTTGGGGCACCCACTGTGCTGCATTCATGGGTATGTTAGTAGTCCAGGGCCATCCATCATTGTTGGCCAACCCACTGATATCCAATACAAAATAAGTGCTTGAATTGCCAGAGAAATTAGGATTACCTTTAGTTTGTTGGCCGGCACCCCAGTATTGCCAATTAAAATTACTATCCCAATTTGATATGGAGCCTGTTGCTACATCGTTTACCTTATAAACGGTAGTAGCAGTGCCAAACTCTGTAGTAACAGATACCGGCCCGCTTTGCGTTAGCGTTGGCAAAACAAACCCAACATAATTCCCGCTTTTTGATGATTTATAAGAAGTAATTGCAGTACCAGCGTAAGTTAACGATTGAAGGTTTTTAAGATAGGTACCATAAATATAAACCGAATCACCCGGGTTGGCATTTTCATTGGAAACGCCTGCTATGACCGGGGTAGCAATTATTTTAAAATTCACTACACCGCTTTTGGTGGTTACCGACACCTGATCATTGGTCGTCGCAGCCGGCATTAAAAACCCAATAGAAGTCCCGTTAGTGTCTAATTTAAACGACTGGATTGCAGTACCCCTATACGAAAAGCGCTGAACTAAAAACAGATTTGCACCAAAAACATAAACAGAATCACCCGGCTCGGCATAGATATTGGAAACTGCCGCGATAGTAGGTACTGCCGGGCCCAATTTAAAAGAAAACGTTGTTGAGCCTCCTTTTGTTTTATACTGTAAAGTGTAAAGCTTGGTAGTATCAATAGTCGAAAAATTGATATTTGGTATTCGTACTACCGCGCTGTTAGGCGCAAATAAAGCAAGGTTAAAACTGGTTGGAACCCCGTCAAAACTAATTTCTGTTGCATTTTGCAAATTCTGCCCGATTATAACCACATATCGGCCTGTTCCTCCGGAAAGGTTAGGATCAGTTTCAGGATTACCAGTACTCAAAAGAGTATCCTTAGGTGACGGATTATACAACCTTACGCTTGTAATGACAGGAGGCATAATGTTGTTATCACTATTTTTTTTACAAGCGGGCAATAAAGCCACTATTATTAATAGAAGTGGCAAAAAACACAAGCGGGCATCTAAAATTTTTTTCATAATAATATATTTTAACTATGTTAAATTAATAGTAAGGCACCGGTGGCTGTGCCAATTTAGGGTCGCTGGTCAACTCAGATGACGGAATTGGCAACGTAAATGAAGCGATGGTTGCCGGAAGCGTAGATGGTAGGGCAGTAGTATCCCTCGTGGCTATTTTCGTTTTAGGGTCATAAGTAAACGAAATACGACCGTGAGTGAGATCCTGATTATTAAGAAACTGCACAGCATTACTCGGATCATAATAAGAATACCTAACAAGGTCTATCCAATATTGTCCTTCAAAAGCAAGTTCAACCCTTCGCTCCGTACGCAGTAAAGTCGGGGTTATCGCGGTCACAATATCCACGCCGGCCCTTGCCCGCACTTTATTAAAATAAATTAGGGCGTCACCATCGCTTGTAGTAGTATTATTGCCTAAAATAGCTTCGGCATATACCAAATACACATCGGCCAATCTAAGAATTGCATTATGTTCAGGGGATGACCACATATCCATTGTTGGCGCATTGTTATCTTTTTCGTTGCCAATAATGTGTTTTTTCAGGCCGGTACCTGTAGCCTTATAACCACCACCTGCTTGATTCAATTCGGGATAAAGATCTCCGTTGAGCATAATAGTGGCTTTGCGCCTTACCGTATCCTTAGCAGAATACATCCGGTATAAATCATATGTTGGTTGTAAGCCTTGCCACCCACCTTGTTGTTGAGGAAGAATAGTGTTGCTTGGTGAAAAATAACCTTGCATAGCATTGCCATTTCCATAACCTACCCCTGCGGCCCATTGAAGCGCGAATAATGACTCAGGGTTATCGTTGTTTTGCACCTTGAAAAGATCATAATAGTTGGGCAGCAAATCTAAATTGCTATTTTTACACACGTTGCCCGCATACTTTTTGGCACTGTCCAACAAGGCCTGATCGCGGCTGCCGCTTTTACCTAAACCCGCCATCGTCAAATATACCTTGCCCAGCATCCCCTGCGCCGACCAGGTAGTTACCCGGCCTTTTTCATTTGTTTTGGGAAGATTTTGCGCTGCGTAAGTCAGGTCATTAGCAACGAATTTATAGACATCCGAAACAATGTTGCGATTAAGCAGCGGATCTTTTATCAGTTTACTGTTATCTTCAATAATTGGCACTGCACCCCAGTATACCGCCAAATGATAATAAGCTACAGCACGAATAAATTTCGCCTCACCTATGGCGGCATTTTTGTCTGCTGCCGAAATGGACGGAGACGCCTGTTGTTGTATGGCATTGATAACGCCATTACACTGCCCGATAACATTGTACAACCCAACCCAACCATTTGTAACAAGGTTATTTTGCGCGGTAATAGTGCGTGTAAAAAGCTGTACTAATTCGGGACTATACTGATAACTGCCGGTGCCGCTCAATACGTCGCCAAGCGGTATCAAGGCCCCATTGTTCCATTGCCACCACATCGCACCGCCGTAAAGGCCTGCGGTAGCCAGTCGTAAATCGGAGGTGGTTTTATAAAACTTAGTAGCACTGATCTGCGAATTGGACGGACGGTCCAAAAAATTCTTTTTACATCCCGCCACTGCTGCCGCACACAGCAGGATGATGATGATTTTGTGAATTGATTTCATAAACATATATTTTTAATCGGTGATCGTTTTATTATTTCAAGGTTATGTTTGCACCAATAGTAAATACTCTTGGCTGCGGATAATAACCGCTGTCCCAACCTGCCTGAAGCGGGTCCCACGAACCAATTTCAGGATCCATGCCTTTATATTTTGTGATTATAAATACATTGGATACATTGGCATACACCCTAACAGAACGCACAGATATTTTTGATAAAAGACTTTCTGGTATCCGATAACCCAAGGTGATATTTTTGCACCGCAGGAATGAACCATCCTCGATAAACAAACTGTTAGGTCGGTTATTGCTATTGGTATTATCATTTCTCAAGCCTACAACCGTTGTATTTGGGTTGGTAACATATACATTGTTAACATCGGTTGCAGAGCCGCTGGGATCTACCAGAGCCAATTTCGCATAGTTTAGTACCGATGTGAAAAAAGTGGTATGATTTCCCGGATCGGTTTGCTGTATAGCCATTTGATTGAACACCTTGTTGCCATAACTGCCGCTGAAGAAAATATTCAGATCAAAGTTTTTGTAGTTAAATGTATTATTGATACCATACTGGAATTTGGGGGTCGGGGAGCCCAAAAAGGTTTGATCTTTTGAGTCGATAACACCGTCGCCATTCAAATCCTTGAACATACGGTCGCCGTACCAGATCCCCCCGCCTGCCGCAGAAATCGGATAAGGGTTACCGTTGGGATCAGTAGGCCGGGCATGGTTTTGAAAATCTGCCGGAGTTGCAAATATCCCATCAAATACATAGCCATAAAATTCGCCAATGGGCTGGCCCACCATCGTTTTTTCAACTATATCGTTAATTACATAAGATTTCTTGCTTAGGTTAGCATCAGCTCCACCTGCACCTAAGTAGGTCACTTTATTAATATTGCGCGATAGCGTTAAACCAGTTTTCCAACTAAAGTTTTTAGAATTAATGTTGGTAGAATTGATTTGGATGTCAAACCCTTTGTTGCTTAGCGAGCCGACATTGGCAAAAGGCGCTTGCATGGATCCCGGCCCGTAACCCGCCACAGTACCAGAGTATCCTGGTAGCGGTACCTGTAATAAAAGGCCGTGTGTTTCGCGGTCGTAAGCTTCAAGTGTAAAACTTAACCGACCGTTAAACAATGTAGCATCAATACCTGCACTGTAATAATCAGTTTTTTCCCACGTTACCGCCGCGTTTGCCAAATTGTTTTGAAACTGAGCTATACCTGATATACCATTGGATATTGTTTGAAGCTGGGTTACAAAAGTATTGCCCGGTATGCCCTGGTTGTTGGTAAGCCCGTAACCGAGTCTTAATTTTAGTTCATTTATAGCTTTAACATTTTTCAAAAACGACTCATTATTGATTTTCCAGGCAAACCCACCCGAATAGGTAGTAACCCTCCGATTGTAGGCCGGAAAATTTGAAGAACCATCGTTCCGTATATTGCCGGTGAGCAGGTATTTATCATTCCATGAAAAATTGATACGGCCGAAATAGGATTCCTGTGCAGAGCCGCCAGTAGGGTTTGATTGTGAATTATCGCCGGAGTTTGTGGCCGTGGTACCATCTCCCGCACTAATAGCCTGCACATTGTCTGAAGGAAAATTCCTTCGAGCACCGCTAACGTTTTGAAAAGTGCTCTCCTGCGATTCATGCCCTGCTAAAGCATCGATATGAAATTTTTTGAAATTATGGTTATAAGTTAGAAAATTACGTATTACTAAGTAAAAATTTTGGCCGGCGTAAGAGGAGCCGGAGTTAGGGCTTACATTACCTTTACCAAAACTATAAACCGGCGAATACTTATCTTCTGTATTAAAATCGAAATTACCAGACAGCTCATTTCGCAGCGATAGGTCTTTAGTAAATTGTATTTCGGCATACACATTGCCAAATACCTGATTTCTCTTTTTTAGGTCTTTGACAATTTTCGCCAATGCCACCGGGTTGGCAACGGGTTCTACCACCCCGCCGGTGTTGGTAACCCCGCCCCAGGAGCCGTCAGAGTTGGTCACCGGAACATCCGGGGTAAGGCTTAGCGCGGTGCCAATTACATTACTGGCGGTTGAATTTACATTTTCATCAACATGAGCCAACTGAAGGCTGGTGCCTATTTTTAGCCAATTAGTGGTTTTATTGTCTAAATTTAGCCTTACCGAGTATCTTTTAAAATCAGATCCAAGGGCTATCCCTTCCTGGTTAAAATACGAGGTTGATAGTAAATATCGCGTTCTGTCATCCCCGCCGCTTACAGTAAGTGTGTGATTCATCTGCGGAGCCTTCCGGAATAATTCTTTTTGCCAGTCGGTACCGGGGCCCAGATATTGAGGATTGGCAAATTCGGGCCTGGTATCAAAGCCCCAGGCAACGGCCCGGGCATTAATTAAAGTAGCAAGCTGTGGCAAATTTACTGTGGGGAGTCGCTTGGGTAATTCCTGGTAACCGGCATAGAAATCGTAAGTTATCTGCGGTGCCCCGGCTTTGCCCCTTTTTGTAGTGATAACAACTACGCCATTGGTTGCCTGCGAACCGTATATGGCCGTTGCCGAAGCATCTTTCAATACATCTATTGATTCAATTTCGGCAGGGTTGATGGTATTTAATGGATTAGAACCAGTACCGGGATTACCGACCGGTGGAATAATAATACCATCTATAACGTACAATGGCGAATTAGAGCCGCTTATTGACGACACGCCACGTATTTGAATAGATACCCCGCCACCAGGCTGGCCCGATACCTGTTGAACCACTACACCTGCAACTTTACCCTGCAAGGCCTGGTCAAAAGTAGTTGGTTGGGTTTGGCGCAAATCGTTGCCCGATATTGAGCTTATTGCACCGGTAACATCCCGCCTGCGCTGCCTGGCATAACCAATAACCACAACTTCGTTCAGTTTACCCGATGTAGGGTTTAACGAAACATTAATTGTACCGGCTTCCTTAACTGCTATTTCCTGAGACGAGTAACCTAAAAAGCTAAAAACCAGCATATCGCCCGGTTTCGCCATTACTGAATAACTACCGTCAGCATTAGATAAAGTTCCGTCTGTTGTACCTTTAACTTTAATAGTTACTCCAGGCATTGGCTGAGAGTCGTCGGCACTTGTAACTTTTCCGCCAACTTTTAATGTTTGTGCATGCCCCGAAACATAAAGCAGCATGCCAGTGATAAATAATGAAATAAAGCGTTTCATTCTTTTTTGTAAAGTTTTTTCCATCTTAATAAAAGAATTTTGAGGTTTTTCTTAATAATCGGTTCATTGGTTTTTAATTGAGGTTAATTGGTCTTAGCTTCTAGTCATATTTTATTTAATATTAGGGGTAAACAAATGCCCAAAAACAACCTTAAAATTTGCCTCGCTGCTGGTTTTAGTACACTTGTACCTACCACAACAAACACTAAAAATTTGTACAGCAAAGCCGCTTGTTTAGCCAGGAAATAATTAAAATCGGTTCTCTTTATAATCGGTTGAATTGAATATTGTTAAAGAAGCAAACTCAATGAAGCCTTACTTTTTTAATTTATATTCTGGGGATGAAGCTATTGTATGCTATAAAAAGGAAGGTGGTAGAGTTGAGCAAAAATATAGACCAAATGTACAAACCATGCATTGCATTGAATATGAGTTAGTTACATATATAATTGCGCTAAAGTGAGCCTGTTTTTGGGCACATTTCCCGTGATATTGACGCTGTAGAATATTAGTTGGCCAAAACCGCAATAGGATAATCAGGCGATGTTTAGATAAGAAGTTATGAAATGCCTGATGGACGATTAGCCCAGGCCACGAGTGTTTGTAACAACCTATTTACAATTGCCAGTATAATTTAAAACTATTGCGGTCGTTTTATAAAATCACAATTCTGCACTCTCCGTTTCAGACATTTTTTTTTGGCGAATGGAATTTACATATGCTGACGGCAGAACATTATATTCTTCCTTAAATAGCTTAGTGAAATATTTAGGGGTATTAAAGCCCACTTCATAGCAGATCTGACTAATGGTCATCTGGCTGTTCTCAAGTAAATACACCGCTTTTTTTAATCTTATGGCACGGATAAACTCAACAGGTGATTTACCGGTAAGCATCAAAACCTTATTATAAAGCGATCCACGGCTCATGTTCATCTTGCGGCTTAATTCTTCCACTGAAAGGCTATCGTTTGAAATATTAAGTTCTATATATTCTACAATACTCCTTAACAGTTTCTCATCTTCATTTTGTAAAGGCGTTTCCTGCAATTGCACGTCCATTTGTTTTTTGTATGTCCGTTTATAGGTATCCCGCAGGGTCAGGATATTTTTGATTTTTGAAAGAAGTATTTCGAAATTAAATGGTTTTGTCATGTAATCATTCGCACCAATTTCCAAACCTTTCATTTGCTCCGCTTCACCCGTTAATGCGGTTAGCAAAACAAGAGGAATGTGCGATGTGCGCTTATCACTTTTTAATTTTTTGCACAATTCAATTCCTGTCATCTCGGGCATACTAATATCACTTACAATGATATCAGGATGCTGTGAGAGCGCCTTTTGCCACCCTTCTCTTCCGTTCGAGGCTTCAATTAAAAAAAATATGTCCTTTAAATTGTCTTTCAGATAAAAACGAAAGTCATCGTTATCTTCAACCAATAGCACCACTGGCTTTTTGCCTGCCTGCTGCTGTTTGACTATCGTTTTACTTTCAATATTGCTAACCTCGTTCAGGTTTTCAATATCAGCTTCATCTTCGGCTAATATATCCGCTTCCGGACCGGTATAAATAACGAGCGGCAGTTTGATGATAAAACAACTGCCATGATCGGGCTCACTTTCGATAGTTATTTCTCCTCCATGCATCTTCACAAACTCACGTGTTATCGCAAGGCCAATACCACTGCCCTGATTAATCATAGACTCGGGGACATCGTTCTGAAAAAAACGTTCGAAAATTTTACTATGTTTTTCATACGGAATGCCTATACCTGTATCTATCACTTTAATTTCAAAAAAGGCGTCGCTACCCTCCACCTTATCCATATTGAGCAGGACACTTACCTGCCCACCGGCAGGAGTAAATTTAAAGGCATTTGATATCAGGTTAAACAATATCCTTTCTATCTTATCATGATCAAAACTTACAAACATTGAATCAACCGTAGTATCAAACACAAAATCAATCTTTTTTTCATCGGCAATATCTGTAAATGATAAGCTTATCTCACTAATGAATTTCACAATATCTCCGGGCTTGCTATGCAGTTTCAGCTCCTGAACCTCCATCTTACGAAAATCAAGCAGCTGATTTACCAGGTTTAACAATCGCCTGGCATTTTTTCTGACCATGTTCAACTGTTGTTTCTGTTCCAGGTCAGCACGAGTAAGCATTTTATCAACCGGCGCCATGATCAATGACAGCGGCGTCCTGAACTCGTGACTTACATTTGTTAAAAATTTAATTTTTAGTTGATCGAGTTCCTGCATGCGCTTAACCTCTTGCCGCTCCTGCTCAATTAATAACTTGGCCTCCTGCTTTTCCTTTTCAGCTGCAAATTGTCTTCTTATCTTGTTTATCCCCCTATGTCGGATAAATAAAAGAATACCCATAAATAATACCGAGTAAATGATGTAGGCGAGAGTCGATTTCCAGAATGGCGGCAGTACTTTAATTCTTAAAGAAATATTATCCGGATTCCACACACCCTCTGAATTTGAGGCCCGTACCTTAAAAACGTAATCGCCCTGATCCAGGTTGGTGTAGCTGGCTTTTCGGGTTCTGTTATCTGCGTTTACCCACCCTTTGTCAAAACCCTCCAGCATATACTGATGTCTTACTTTACTCGGGTTAATAAACTCAGGGGCGGCAAACTCTATGGAAAAAACATTTTCGCTGTGTTTGAGTGTTATATCGCGTGTTACTGCTATAGCTTTCGTTAATACCACATGACCATTAACAGCTTCATTGGCCGATATACTTTTGTTGAACAACTGAAAATCAGTAAAAACCAATTGCAGCTTATTGGTAACGGGTTCTATACTTGCAGGATCAAAAATATTAAAGCCATCGCCGCCTCCAAAGATCAGTTCGCCACGATGTGTCTTTAGCACTGAATTTATATTAAATTCCCGGCCCTGCAAGCCATCCGTTTCGTCAAAGTTTTTGAAGTGAAAGTTAAACGTATTTGCTGTTGGTGTTAAGGTGACCCGGCTAAGACCATTTGAGGTGCTCAACCATATCGCACCCTTGTTGTCCTCTACTACATTCGATATGGAATTAGCGGGGAGCCCATTTTTTTTTGTGAGTGAGGTAAATTTGCTTGTTTTAGGATTTAAAATACTCACTCCGCCTTCCGTCCCTATCCATATCAAACCGCGGCTATCTTCACTAATACTATTTACCGCATTATCAATTAAACTATTTACGCCGTTACTATTTGGGATATAGTGGATTACCCGCCCGTTATTTTTCATTATAACATCTACCCCTAAATAGCCTCCTATCCATAAATTGCCCTTCTTATCCTCAAAAATTGAGGATATCATAGCGCATCTTATATCAGACTGTTTAAAGGGGTGATAAAATATTTTCTTTGAGCGATCGAAAATTTCAAGCCCCCCGTCAAACGTTCCTATCCATAAGCGGTTTGAGGAATCTTCCAGGATACTCCATACCCTGTCATCAGCAATACTGGTGGCTACTTTATCATCGTGTTTATAATGGGTAAAGGTTTTTCCGTCAAAGCAATCCAGTCCGCCAAAATAAGTACCGATCCACAACTTTTGGTCATGGTCAATATATAAGTTAACAATGATATCATTACTTAGGCTATTGGGGTTTCCGGGATCGTGTTTATACTGCGTAAACTTACCTGTTTCGCGGTTAAAATAAATCAGGCCTCCGCCATTGGTGCCTATCCATAAGTTCCCCAGCTTATCTTCAACAAATTTGTCAACATCATTGAAACTCAAACTGGCGGGATCTGACGCAAAATGCCGGTAAAGCGGGAACTTGATAATACTTTTATGATAATAACTTATTCCTTTTTTAAACGTACCGGCCCACATAATACCCAAATTATCCTTGTAGAGCATTGTACTGTTTTGCGCTAATGATGTGAGGTCATCTTCCCGGTTTAGCAGATAAGTAACTTTGAAATTTTTTTTATCCAGTATATTTATGCCCCCATGGTCAGTGGCGATCCATATCAAGCCGTCATCGGCCTGAATAATTCTGTTAACAACATTCGTTTTTAACTTTGCTCCTGCTGACTCCTTATCAATGTGCCGGAAAGCGCCTGTTGAAGGGCTGTAATAAGATATACCAGACTCAACATATAATGAAGAAAACCACAAATCATTATCCCGATCGACCGTAAGAGAATAATGCCCGTTTTTATCATTGGTCACTTTTTTAAAAACATCTGTGTGATAACTGATTTTATTAAGCTTAATATCAAGCATCTCCACTATGCCATTACTGTAAACTATCCATATATTATCTTTACCATCAAGAGTAATATTTGAAATGGAGTTTGAGTATAAAGAAGGGGTGGCGTTATTACTATGATAATAACGCCTTGTTTGCTTGCTTACGGAATTATATCGGTAGATACCTGAATCAGGATACAAAAACCAAAAATCTGCCGCACCGGTTCGCAGTACGTTAGCAACGTTCGGGTAAACTGGAAGTTTCAAAGGGCGCAGCAACAATGACATATCGTTATTAAACTGCTCAGTTTCGGGATCATAAAAACAATACCCAAGGCGGGTTAGTACCCATATCTTTTTATCCGGGCCTTCATAAATCTGGTTAATAAAATCATCACGAACAGAATTTTTATCGTTACTGTCATGCTTAAATACCTTGAAGTTATAGCCATCAAATCGGTTGAGGCCCGAGGCAGTACCAAACCACATAAAGCCTTTCGAATCTTTAAATATACAATTGACCTGATTGTGTGATAGTCCATCACCTATATTACGGTGCGAGAAACGATACTGAGTGCTTTGCCCAAAAGTATTGGCACATATCAAAATCCATGTAACTACAAGAAGATAATAAAACTTTAAACGCATTGATATCAGTATTGGAGGAATCCGGAATCAACAGAATTTATAACCAGTACACTAAGGTAATATAAATGCGACATAATATAGTTACGAATCATTAATAATAAAGCCGTTTTTCCAATTTCGCAATCGATTGCCGTATTTAACCAAAGATGCGCCCTGTTCTTACACAGAGCGCATCTTTGCTTTCAATACCACAATGGCTTATGATCTCGCTTTAGATTGAGAACAGCTGTATTAAACGGTGTGCTTAAACAGTCTTTTCATAATTTCACCACTACCGCACGGCCGTTGTATACAACTCTTTTATCAGCCTTGACAGCCACTAAAGGCCCCGATCCGTGTTTACCGTCAACTACAACAACATTGAAAATACGGTGCCTTAGCATACCTGAAAATTTTCCTTTTGTATCTGAAATTCTAAGTTCTTTCAATTTGTCATTCCATACGAATGTAAAAGTGGCATAATGCCCTTTCTCATAATTGTAATTATCGTTTTCATCTTCATAAAATTTAAATGCCCCATCGGCACCGGGATAAATACGAAGTTCTATATTGCTGTTCTGTTTTTGGGTAGCATACTCAACATTGGGGCCCATTGGTATAATAGAACCGGCCTTTACATATAAAGGCAATATCTCAATAGGTGCAGCCGCGCTGATGGTTTGTCCTCCCGCAAGTACTTCGCCGGTCCAGAAATCATACCATTTACTGGCGGCAGGCAGGTACACCTGGCGGACTTTCGTTTTTTTATCAGCATCGGGCGATGTGTATAGTTGCTCAGTAACCGGATTTACCATAAACGCAGGACCAAACATATACTGATCAGGTATACCGTAAACTTTTGCATCGTTCCTGAAATCAAAAGTAAGGGCGCGCATTATGGTATAGTTATCCGTTGTTACACGGCCCGCCAACGAGTATATATAAGGCAGCAAGCGATAGCGTAGCTTATCAAAGTTAAGCAAGATGGCTTTGGTGTTATCATCCCAGTTTTTGCTGAATAGGGCACGCTCACCTTTACCATGTATGCGGAAAATGGGACTAAATGCGCCAAACTGAAACCAGCGGGTAAACAGCTCCCTTTTATCGGGCTGCGACCAATCAGCAGCTTTCCAGTGGAAGTGGTAGCCACCAATATCAGAAGTCCAGTAAGGCAGGCCAGACGCGCAGGCATTTATGCCCTGTGGCACCTGGTTTTTAAAGTCCTTAAAAGTACACTCAATATCACCTGACCATAAGGTTGATGCATTGCGCTGCTCGCCAGCAAACGACTGCCTTACCAAAAAGAAGGCGCGCTTGCCGGGAATATCCCTGCGCCAGCCTTCGTAAACGCCCTTGGTATGCTGTAAGGAGTAGGTGTTAAAATAATCAATCCCTTTACCAATACTAAAATTGCTTCGTCGGCGGGCATCCTGCAATGCGCCGTTATCTGGCTCGCACTGATCTATCCACCATGCATCCCATCCATAACGTTTAATCAGGCTGTCGCGCGCCTGATCCCAGTAAAGCTTGCGGGCTTTAGGATTGTGGGCATCATAATATGTATCAAAAGTATGGGTAACTATATTATCCCAGGTAATATCGGTTAATCCGCCCATTTTTTCCAGCGCATCATAGTTAGGCGTACCTTTGCCAAATACCGGCCATATAGATATCATGGCATGGATGTTTGCTTTATGCAGTTCATCTACCAGTTGTTTGGGATGCGGGTAACGCTCAGTTTTCATCACGTGCGATCCGATAGGCAATGGATCCCAGTAATACCAATCCTGCACTATCGCATCAACCGGAATATGGTTGTCGCGGTAATTATTCTTTACGCCAATGATCTCATCTTCGCTCATATACTTATCCTGCGATTGAAACAGACCAAAAGCCCATTTGCCAAACATAGGCGCACGGCCGGTAGCTGTACGGTACAGATCAATAATATGGTCAAAGTTTGGACCATAAAAAAAGTAGTAATCAACTTCCCTGCCGCTTTCTGATACGTATTTGAATTTGGTGTTGTCGGCTTCGGCACCGTAAAAATTTGATGCCGAGTAATTATCCCAAAGCAAACCATAACCCCTGGTTGATAGCAATACCGGGATAGCGCCGGTAAGATATTTGATCAGCAGCTCCTGATTACGGCCTTTGTAATTGATTGACAGAGAATCAAGCGGATGGCAGCCTAATCCATACAAGGCCTCATTTTGGGGCGATATAAATTGCGTGCTTACATTATAAGTATTGATACCTGCAATAGAAGCCGGGGTTATTGTTTTGTTATCGCTGTCTTCAGCAGTGATGATGTTCCCTTTTAAGTCGGTATAGGTAATGGCGTTGGTGCTCTTGTTAACTTTTACCTTTAATTTGTTTGTTGTAATGATTACCTCGGCTTTGCTTTCGGCAACCTGATAGGCCGGGTGTATCCTCCAGTTGTTATTAACCACCAATGAAGGCTTTGTTTCAAACGCATTAAATATGGTGTATTTTATTTCAATGATATCATCCCGGTGTACCAATACCTTCATCAGGCCTTTATCTAACAAAAAGGTAATGCCGTCAGCACCTTTTTTGTATGATTTAACGGCCGCTTTTGCAGCAGATATATCTATAATTAAAATCATGAATAGGGCGATCATCGTCCTGAATAAGGTGTGTTTTAATAGTTCGTGTTTAAGTACAGTCTGCTTTAACATTATTTTTTGTTTAAAATGAATACCGTGTTATATATGTTTTTTAATTAATTGGTTTATTTTCTTAATGGAGGGCAAAAAACAACGGTAATTACGTCCCAAGCTTGGGTCATGATAATCTGTTACCATTACTTCTTAAATGTCCTTCGGTTTATTGGTACGGGGTCGTAAATTTATAGATGAGAAAAATGGATGAACGGGTACAAAAGTGAATAAATAGGGCCTGAAATGTTGAAATTGTCAAAAAATATCGCGCCAACCTGTATTCGCTGTTGCGCCGGATAAAAGGCTTGTAGACTTACGAATATTTATAAAGCAAATTTGATATTTACAAAAATTGTGAACTGTTATGCAACGCTGTCAAAAAATAGGTGTCTAATAAACATCTATGAGATATTTTTTATATTCTATTGCCTTTTTATTAATTTCAGTTTGCGCCAATGCGCAGGAAAATAGTCCCTTTACTTCTGGAATCGAGGAATCGATTCCTTCAAAGATATTAGGACAAGAGCGTAAAGTTTGGATACATATTCCTAATAGTAACGGAGGAAATACAATTAAAGACAGGGGACATTACCCTGTAATTTATTTGTTGGACGGAAGTGATAATTTTAACTCCGTTGTAAGTATTACAGAGCATATGGCCGAATCAAGCCTTTGTCCGCCGATGATTGTGGTTGGGATCGTACATTCAAACAGAGTAAGCGAATTAACAACTGGTACAGATAAGGAGCTGCCCGGAGTTATTGGCGGTGGTGAAAAGTTTATGTCTTTTATAGAGAAAGAACTTATTCCTTATATCGACGCAACCTATCCAACCACAACATATAAAACATTTATTGGCCATTCCCTAGGGGGCCTAACGGTTATTAATACTTTGCTGCATAAACCGACTTTATTTAATTCATATGCTTCTCTCGAGGGATCTTTATGGTGGGATAATCAAAAAATTTTAAAAGAAGCAAAAACGATTTTGCCTGCTCAAAATTATAAAGGAAAAACATTGTTTATTGCCATTGCCAATCGTATGGAAAGAGGGGTAGACACACTTAGCGTTCAAAAAGACACAAGCGGATCCACAGAACTTATTCGCAGCAATTTAGCATTTATTAAAGACCTTTCTAAAAACAAAAAAAACCAATTGCGTTTCAAATACAAGTATTATGAAGATGACGATCACCCGTCTGTAAGATTGATCGGAGAATATGATGCGCTTCGATTTATCTTTGATTTCTACAAGCTTAAAATTTACAACAGCGAGCTAAAAAATCCTGATTTTAAATTGGATTCAGTATTGGTAGCGCATTACAAGAATGTTTCTGAACAAATGGGGTACATTGTTAAACCCGACGAAAGTCAAATTAATAACCTTGGATACCAAATGTTGCGCACGAACCAATTAGCAAAGGCAGAAAAACTATTCAAGCTCAATATAACCAACAATCCCGGTAGTGGTAATTGTTATGATTCAATTGGTGATTTATACCTTATTACCGGCAATAAAACTAAAGCTATAGAGAGCTTCAAAAAAGCGCTAACGCTGAAAGCGATTCCAGAAAGTAAAGAAAAATTGGATAAGCTGTTGAATGAAAGCAAAAAATAAATAAATGTCGAAGATTTTCAATCAGGCTATTTGAGTTCCGTCAGCCTCAGGAGCAAAGCCCCGCATGTTCGCGGGGCTTTTTTGTTTCATGAATTTATTGTTATATCCTGTATTCAGCTTATGCAGAAGCAGCCTGTTTAACTGTTTTAGACAGGCTGAATGCTGCAAGCAAATAATAGAAGGCACCGAAGGCGGCATATCCCGCCAAACTTGTAATTCCCTTTGTAGGGTCGTGTGCCAGAATGATAAAGGAAGTACCTCCAATTATAGACTGGGCGCCGCTGATGATCATAGGCCACTGACCGCCTAAAAATTTCCTGCGCCGTAACCCTAATATTAGTTGGATCAATCCTGTTCCAATTGCCCAGGTACCAAAAACTATCAATGCTTCGGGAACGCCTTTCTGTAAAGCGATGCCTACAGCTATTGTAGTGATGCTACTGATCACAGCATTTACATACTGTGGTGTTTTAGAAGGGCTGCTGTGATTGGCGCGGATATCCAGAAAGGTGCCCACTACATCCCAGGCAGGGTAAATGATTAGCAAAACGCTGGCAATGCCCATAGATGTTTTTGCAAAAAGAGCGATAAGAATAACCCATATCACCGAAAAAGCGGCGCGTGTAAAATAAAGCTTGCGTAATGATCTGGCAGTTTCAACGGACTGTCCGTTTACTACTGTATTCGATTGAGAAATTGATGTCATGATATAAATTTTAAGTTTTTGTTAGTCCAAAGGTCTAAAGTATTGCATGGCACGTTTTTCACTTAAGTTAAAATGCGGGTGAAGATTACGCTGCAATTACAGTTCTGTTGCATTGTTAAATTTCACTTAAGTGAAAGTCCTTGTATTATATTCAGGCTATATTTGAGGTATAGTTCAATTTATACAATGATCAAATGACCGATAAAAATGATATCGTCTTTAAGCACCTGCGGGATTTTGCCCCGTTGAATGATAAAGATATTAGCGCCAGCCAGCCATATTGGAAACCGCGAAAGATCAATAAAGGGGATTTTTTCAATATGCAAAGCATGGTTTGCAATGATCTCGGGCTGATCGTTAAAGGGATCTTCCGGATCTATTACCATGACCCTGACACAAAGGAAGATAAGAATATTTTCTTTTTCTCGGAGAATCAGTTTGTCGTTTCTTTCAGAAGCTTTGTATCACGCAACCCCTGTTGGTATTTTATCGAAGCGATGGAGGATTCAGAAATTTTCTTCATTTCTTATCAAGACCTTAACAATCTTTATGAAACCCATCCCAACTGGGGCAAATTTGGCAGGTTGCTGGCCGAATTGTTTTTTTCTGTTGCGCAAACGCGTACCGAAGAGTTCATTTTTTTCTCGCACGAACAACGCTATATCAGGTTGCTGGAAGAGCATCCGGATATTGTTGAGCGTATCCCTGCTTATCATATCTCGTCGTATTTGGGTATTACAAATCCTTCACTAAGCCGGATAAGGAAGCGTATCGAAAGAAAAAAGGCTGAATGAAATTTTTTGCGCAAGGTATCAGATAAATAATATACTATAATTTATTCCCCTTAATCAGTACTACTGATTCTATTGACTGTTCCTTAAGGTGAATGAATTTTTTCCTGTCCTCGTCATTCATGAAATTTTCAAGGTCCTGTTCACTTGTAAATTCAACCAGGTGAATTTCATAGGGTTGTTTAACGCTGCTTTCAATAATAGCTTTTTCATCCGGCCTTACCCTTAAAAGTAGTTGCCCGTTATACTTCGAAATAATAGGGATGGCAATATCCTCAAATTGATGGAAAATGGCTTCTTGCCCTTCCTTGATGTAAATAAGCTGCGTTATGTATAGCATAATAATTCTTTTATCAATATAAAGCTATGAAAACAAAAGGATTAGCCTTATAAACCATATCAAGATATAAGTGCTTAGTGCGGAATTTAAGTGTACCTTACATCAATTTGGAAATCATCTTCAACGAACTCATTGATAGCTACCTGGCTACCAATGTAGGTACGGTTAAAAACTTTCTCAGCCAGGCATTATCCGCACATTTAGTAAACAACATTAGCACGCTTTATGCGGGCGATAAGCTACTTGCCGCCGGTACCGGGAATAAACGGCTGGTAAATCATGATAAACTGATACGCAGTGATAAAATTTACTGGCTCGACCGTATACATAACGATGTTCATGAAAACGATTTTTTCGATTTAATGGATCGCTTCGTTAGTCACCTCAATAGCAGCTGTTACGCTGGTATTACGGGTTACGAGTTTCATTATACACTTTACGAAAAGGGGAGTTTTTATAAACGCCATATAGACAATTTTAAGCAGAATGGCACAAGGGCATTCTCTATGATCATTTATCTAAACACCGAGGTTGACGGCGGGGCTTTACGCATCTACCAGGGGAATGGATCGCAGGATATTTCACCAGATGCGGGTAAAAGCGTGTTTTTTAAAAGCACCGAACTAGAGCATGAGGTTTTGGTTACCCAGCTGCCAAGGATGAGTATTACAGGGTGGCTAAAAGTTGGTTAACCCGGGGGGTATTAATTACTGCTAATAATTATGAAAATCGGCCATGCATTTCTGCATGGCCGATAAAAAGTTAATTTACATCAAACCAGAGTTTGGTTGTCAGCGCATCGGCACCCTGACTGGCTACCGCAGCATTATAACTCGCTCCGTTTAACGATTGCTCCGTTCCCGGATAAATGAACCTGACAGGAATTTTCCCTCCAAGTGTACCTGCAACGGCCGGTTGCAGCTGCGGATAATCCAGCCTGCGCCACTCAGCAAAAGCTTCCAGCCCCTGGCCAAACAGCGCTATCCATTTCTGATCGCCGATAGATTTTTTGTAGTTTGACGGATCGTACTGTACAGCGGGTGATGCCAGGTAGGTGTTAACCGCGGCATCGGTAATTCCATACTGTTTTAACGAAGCCGCAATTGCCTGCTTGTATAAATCTGCCGCGTCTTCGGCGGTAAAGCCGCGTGCGGCAGCCTCCGCTCTGTCAAACAATACTTCGGCGTAACTAATGATCACCGCGGGGGCGTTCGGCGCTAAAAAGTATGTGCCCGGTTTAGACGTTTTTGTGAAGCCATAAGCACTCGCATCGCCTACTAACAAACCATTAGGTAACCCTACATAAGTTTTAGGAGTTGCATCTTTTGTGGGGCTGGCATATATAGGTAAGCGGGGGTCATTAAGCTCAAATAACTTATCTACTATAGTTTTGCTGATACGGTAATCATCACGGGTATCAAACAAATTGCTTATTGGGTTTTGATTGGGGGATGTGGAATATACCAGCTGGGCAATCTCGCTGTTATCGCTGATGTAACCACTTCCTTCTGCCTGTATCTCTGCTAAAACCTGTTTTGATTTTTCAGGCTCGCGGTCGGCTATACGCAAAGCGATACGTAAACGTAAAGAGTTGGCAAATTTTTTCCATAAGCCAATAGGGTTAGCTTTACCACCATAAATAATATCGCCGCCAATTGCGGGGCCTGACGTATTTAAAGATGCCTGTGCAGATTTCAGATCCTCTAATAAAGCAAAATATACGTCTTTTTGCTTATCATAAGCAGGTGTAAGGTATTCTTTAATGTTTGTTGCCTGTGTATATGGAACATCGCCATAAGCATCTGTTAATAAAGAAAAAACCCATGATCGTAACACCAGCGCCACACCTTTATAATTGGGGTTTGATTGTTCATCAGCTAACTTAATTAACTGATTAAGATTAATTACTCCCTTGGTATAAGCCGTATTCCATAAGTCCTGAAAAGAGGTATTTGTATATATATACCTGTCAGGATCGGTATACTGTATTTTAGACCAGTTTTGCACAAACAGTAAACTCGCATCCATATTATTGGATGTACCCCAATAGGTATCGGCAATATTTTTTGTTATGCCTGTTAACAGATAATCTGGCTGGGCGGTTTCTGATGCATTTGGATTTCGGTTGATCTCTTCCAGATTTTTTTTGCAGGCTGTTACAGATAGTAGTAATGCACCTGACAATATGATAGTTGAATATTTAAATTTCATGATTTTAGAATTTAAGATTGATGTTAAACCCAATGTTACGTACAGTTGGCAGCGTTAGATCTTCCAAACCCTGTGCGTTACCGGTATTGAAAGCGGTTTCCGGATCGATGTTAGGGACATTTTTATGAATGATCCAAAGGTTACGGCCCACTAATGATACCGTTGCCGACTGCAGCCCAACACCTTTAACCCATTGAGAAGGGAAAGTGTAGCCAATTTTAACTTCACGGAGTTTAACGTATGATGCGCTGTAAATAAAGGCTTCATCAACATTGGTAAAGCCTTTGTAGTACGATTGAGCCGGTACAATGGTAGTATTAGCTGTTCCATCCGCCTTTACTCCTTTAAAAACCATCCCGTCGTCGTAAACGGTTTCGCCTGTGGGTGCACCTGCACCTGCGCTCACCTGAACTGCCGGCAAGGATGAGTTATTGTTAGGGTAGTAATAACTTAACCCACCGTTTGCTGTGCCGCGGCCGGGTAGGGTAGACGCTAATACCCCGGTATAAGTGCCGGTGCGGTTAGTATTAGAGTAAATAGAACCACCAATTCGCGCATCAACTAAAAAGCTTACGTTTATATTTTTGTAGGTAACACTGTTATTGATACTTCCCAACCAATCCGGAGTAAATTTCCCCAAATACTTTTTGGTTGTATTAACAATAGGAGTTCCATTAGGGCCAATAATTATTTGGCCGGATGCATCGCGAGTATAGGAAGTACCGGAAAGGGTACCATAAGGCTGACCAACCGCTGCCAATACATCAACAGTACGGTTGGAGCCTAAGATATAACTTTGAAGATTTCCTTCGTCATAAAGTGATATGACTTTGCTCTTATTGCGGGAGTAGTTTATAGTAACATCCCAGCTAAGATCATGCGTTTTAACAGGCGCTATACCCAACTGCACTTCAAGGCCTTTGTTATTAATGCTGCCACCATTTATTAGCTTGGTGCTGTAGCCGGTAGACCCACTAACAAGCACGGCCAATATCTGGTTAATACTGTTGGTATTATAAGCACTCACATCAAGACGCAACCTGTTATTAAAAAAGCCTGCTTCTATACCAGCTTCTGTAGATGTTGTAGTTTCGGGTTTAAGATTTGGATTCAAATCTATTGGGTTTATTGTTTGTTGCGGGTTTGCAATAGGCCCTTGTGGCGTATTTAAAACAAACGGAGCAGCAAAATTGTAAGTATTGATGAGTTGATATGGTGTCGCCGCTTTACCAACTTTTGACCACCCACCCCTTAGTTTTAAATAGCTTAATACGTCACTCTTTAAGTCCAGCGCTTCCGAGAGCACTAAACTTCCGTTAACCGATGGATAGAAGTAAGATAAGTTGGCCACAGGCAGGGTTGACGACCAGTCGTTACGCCCTGTTACATTTAAGAAGGCGTAATTCCGGAACCCAATTTGTGCCGATGCGAAGTAGCTATAGGTTTTTAGCTTGCCATAATAGTTAGATGATACCAGCGGGTCGCGCGAGTTACTTAAAGTATATAAGCCAGCTACTGCCAGTTTAGGCGCTATCTGATCATTTTGCTCATTCAAAATGGTACTGATGTTACCTCCTATAAAGCCATCGAATGAAAAGTCTTGATTTAGCTTTTTAGTATATTGTAAACGTGCTTCGGTATTGGTCTCGTTAACGGTATAGGCATCTTCTTCATACGATCCAAATGGGGTTCCGTTGGTACCGTACGAAACTTTGATCTTGCGCCTGTCGGTATAATAGTCGGTACCTGTACGGAAGTTAGCAGACAAACCGCCGATGATCTTATAGTTTAGCTCCACGCTTCCAATGATCCTGTTTTTGTGCTGGGCAACAGTATTTTCATAAGCAATAAAATACGGGTTGCTGTAATAGCTGTTGTTCCAATTAAAGGTATTGCCGCTGGCATCACGATAGTTTTTTAACCGGTTAATATCTACCTGCCGGCCAAACCAGGTGAATTGCAGCATGGTACTTGTAGCGCGCCTGCCGTATGCACCGGGTAGGTTGCCCGCGTCATCTTTAATGTAATTAGCGATGGTAGTGATCGTTAATTTAGAATTGGGGCGGAAGGTAGAATTTAACAGGAATGAATTTCTTCCCTGCGATGAATTGGGCACAACACCGGTTTGGTGCAAGTTGTTATATGATAGCCTGTAATCGAATTTATCGCTGCTTCCTGCAAAGGCGATACCATTGTTTAGGGTAACACCGGTCTTGAAAAAATCACGTACGTTGTTTGGGTGCGCCACAAAAGGCACGGCCTCGCCGTTCGAGTAAAACTGCGGAATAAGCCTTCCGTCTAGTGGCGGGCCCCAGCTTTCGTCAACACCATCATTTACACCTCCACCTTTACCATCTACATAACTGAATTTGCCGTTGGCACCCTGGCCAAATTGGTTTTGATAATCAGGAAATACCTTTAAAGTAGCAAACGAGGTATTGGAGTTTATGGTAATGCCTAATCCCTGGGCACCTTTGCCGGTTTTAGTTTTAATCAGGATAACACCGCCTGCAGCACGATAACCATATAAAGCCGCAGCATTTGGGCCTTTTAATACGCTGATAGATTCGATGTCCTCCGAATTAAGATCGGAAATGGCATTCGCGAAATCCCTGGAACCATTTGTGCCCTGGAACTGCGAATTATCTACAATAACGCCGTCTACCACAAATAAGGGTTGGTTATTACCGGATACAGACGTTTCGCCACGGATAACGATACGGGACGATCCCATATCGCCCTGGCTGCCGGTAACCTGCACACCGGCTATCTTTCCGGATAATGCATTGATCAGGTTGGTTTCTTTAGCCTCAGAAATATCTTTTGCCTTAAGGCCCTGCACGGCATAACCCAGCGACTTTTTATCTTTTGATATATTGAGCGCAGTAACAACAACCTCGTTCAATGAGTTTGGCGCCTCCACTAAAACTATTTGCAGGTTTGTACTGCTATTGGTCACCGGAATTTCCTGGGTGGCAAAGCCAATGTAAGACACCCGCAAAACATCGTTAACATTTGCATTAAGGGTGAACTTACCCGAAATATCTGTTTGAGCACCTGCGGTAGAGCCTTTAATGCCAATGCTGACGCCGGGAAGCGGCTGCCCGTCGGATTTGGCGGTAACCACACCGCTTACTTTAACAGCCTGGGCGCTAACCGTCTGTATGGTGAGGAAAAGCAATAAAATTGCCAATAAGGGTTTGTAAATTTTATTCATGATAATTATTGTAAAGCGTTTAAAAGGTCAATACAAGTGCATACAGGCTGGTTTGATTCCAGACATATACTGTCAAAATCAATAGCCTATTTAAATTGTAAGGAATGAATGGTAATAATTTCGGGCTTAGCAGAATTAACTAAAACCCTTAATTGCTATAAATTAACAGCAACAACACATCGCCGGCATACAAGCGGTTGAATATAGGTAAGCGCGCAGCGACAACGTTTTAGTATAAACGTTTCGATTTTCGGGGTGGGTAGAGTTTGTTTTCATAATTAATATTGTTTGACATATAATTAATCGGCAATGAGAAGAGGAAGGCGCGGATAAACGATATAATGAGCAGCCTGTACGGCTTTGCAATATTTGCGAACATTATCTTTTCTGCATTGCTGCAGACAGGAATTAGCACCTTTATACCTATGGCGTACAGGTTGCTAAGACATCATCGGGCCTTTCCCTCAGTCTTTCTTGATAATTAATAAGAACTATTTCGATGCAAATATATATTTATAATCTATAAAAACTATAGACATTATATAATTTAATTGTCATATGAAACAGGATCGATTTTTTTAGAAGGTTTCAACAGCTAAAAATGGACGGCTTAAAGCCATTGCAATTTTAGAGAGATGAGTTTATGGGGAGGATTTTTAAGTGCATTTATCTTTGAGAGCGGGAAGATTCAACCTTCTCTTGTCACACAATAAATTAATTATGAAGTATTTGCCCTGTTTCGTTTATAAGAGCCTGCATCAGTTCTGTTGCTTTGGTATGTTTTAAATTAACTGCGTTTTGCCCCGACCAAAAGTTGATCATATCGGTTTTACCCTGGGCCAATGCTGCTGCTCTTAATGGTCCCATTAAACGGGTTTGTAGTGGGAATGGCAGTACCTCGGTTTCGTAATTAACTTCTTCCGAGATCCGGTTGCGGATCATCCTGCCCATACGGCCGGTTAATGATTTGGAGAGTACCGTGTATTTTGATTCATCGGTAAAAAGCTTTGCTTTGTGAACAGGCGTGGCGCCCGATTCATCGGTAACTAAAAAGGCTGTACCTAATTGTACGGCATCTGCGCCTAAAGTTAACGCGGCTGCAATGCCTTTACTATCTGCAATACCCCCGGCAGCAATAATGGGTGTTTTTATTTTGGCCTTTAATTGCTGGATAAGAGAGAAGGTCCCGGTTAAAGAATTATGTGCCGGCCTCAGGAACGATGGTCGGTGGCCACCAGCTTCAAAACCTGCAGCAACAATCGCGTCAACTTTCGCTTCTTCTAAAGCCAGGGCTTCATCAAGCGTGGTAGCTGCCCCAACGGTTTTAATGCCAAGCCTGCGTGCTTCGTCTAATATCTCTTTTGAGGGAATACCGAATATAAAACTAAATACGGCGGGCTTTATCTGGAAGATGGTTTCCACCTGTTTCAGAAATTTGGAAGAGATATTGGTATCCAGATCAGGCAATGGGATATTTAGTTCATCAAAATATGGTCTAAACAGAGCCTTCACCTTCTCCAAGCTTTCAACCGGATAATTAGTTAAGCTCTCGTCAACATCCGAAACCCAAAGGTTGATATTATAGGGCTTATCTGTTTTTAATTTTATAGCGTTATCAGCTTCCCGGATCTGTTCGGGGGTAAGAGTGTATGCTCCAAAGCTTCCCAGCCCGCCCGCGTTTGATACCGCAGCTAAAAGTTCGGGAGTTGAAAAAGCCCCGCCCATAGGGCCTAACAAAATTGGGTATTTGATGCCAAAAAGCTCGGTTATTCTGGTTTGATTCCACATGGCTTTAAACGCTTACATGAGTTAATAACTTATTTACAATAACCCACGCTCCGTCGATCTTGTTTAGAGAAAGCAAATCGTAATAATTAAAATCAAACATGGGCACATGTGCTTTAGCAATAGCTATGGAGTTGATAATTTCTACCGACAATATTTCCATGCGTATGGTTTCTCCTAATTCAAATGGGCTTTTGCGGTTTTTAACACCATCAAGGTATTGATCCAGACTTTTAAAATAGGGTTGCCCCTTAACATCGCCAACTACCAGTGCCTGCGGATGGAAGGTGCTGCGAAGAAGTTCTACATCACCTTTAAATATTCCATTAAAGTAGTTTGATAATACGGCTGCCACAGCCGTTGCATTATCTGCATAATTGCTCATCGTTTTGTTATTTAAGGTGTGCACCGGGCATACTGCCCGTTTTCATACCTGTTAATGTTTATCTAAGCTTACCCGACTAATTAATTAATATGGTGGCCGGATACATGCCCGCCATCCAAATTGATTATCTCGCCGGTTATAAAATTGCTGCCGGCCAAATAAAGGGCCAGTTCGGCAACATCCTGCGTTTCGCCAATACGGTTTAATAAGTGTAAACCGGCAAGGCTATCCGCGTTGCTAACACCGCTTTTAGACTGTAACGGGCTTCTGATAATGCCCGGTGCTATAGCGTTTACCCTGATGTTGTTTTTACCGAATTCGGTAGCCAACTGTTTTGTTAAGGCGTGGATACCACCTTTGCTTGAAATAGGCGCTGTTGCAGGGAAACCACCAATGGCATGGTCAACCAATACCGTACCAATGTTAATGATAGAACCTTCGCCTTGTTTCAGCATTTGCCTAATTGCAGCCTGGCTGGTAAAATAAGTGCCTTTTAGGTTGATGGTTAAAAAACTATCAAGGTGTGCTTCATCAACATCTAAAAATGGTTTTGGTTCAAATATACCGGCGTTATTTACCAGTACATCAACCGCGCCAAAGCGCTCAACCGCGGTATCAACAAGCTGCTTACCTGTTGCCGGGCTGCTAATGCTGCCGGTGACCATAGCTAATCGGTCGTGGTGGCCCAGTTCATTAAAGGTGGCCTTTAAATTATCGCCATTAGCCGAGTTAATAACTACGTTATGGCCGTGTTGTAAAAATAAACCGGCAATGGCTTTACCAATCCCTGTTGATGCGCCGGTTACTATAATTGTTTGTTGTTTCATGATCTTGTTTTTAAGAGTTGTTATTTAAATTATCTTTTAGCCGTTATCCCTTTTTCGCGGAGCACAGATACCTGCTCGCCGGCGTAACCCCAGTCATCCAGTTCAATTTCCTGTATCACTACATGGGTTAGTTTCGGGTCTTTGTCTAATACTTCAGTTATTAGTTTGGTCACTCCTGCAATAAGGGTTTGTTTTTGTTCGCGGGTAACACCTTCGCGGGTTACCTCAATTTTTACGTATGGCATGGCTTTTAAATTAAAAGGTGACTTCTGCGGTTAATTTTACATCCAATTCAACCTCATTGTAAATGAGTGTATCGCCCAGGTTAGTAAAAAAGTTACCCGAACGAAACTTCATGTTGTATTTGGTACGGTCTACCAGTATTTTGCCCGATGAGGTGATTACATCATCTGTTATAACCACATCTGCAAGAAAGCTAATAGGGTGAGTGATACCTTTGATGGTTAAATCGCCACTAATTACGTATTTGCTATCGTCAACACTATCGGCATTGGTAATAGTAAATAGGGCTTCAGGAAAGCTGTCTGCAGCGAAGAAATCTTCAGAGAACAGGTGGCCTGCAAACTGATCATTAGTAGCCTTGTCGGTAATGTCCAGAATTTTAATTGAGGTGGTGTCGATTACAAAATCTCCGCCGAAGAGCTTCCCGTTATCAAGAACAAGTGTGCCTGTTTTAATGGAGATAGTACCATTATGCGCGCCGGTCACTTTTTTGCCGGTCCAATCGATGTTGCTTTTTGTAGTTACAACTTTAAAATTTTTAGTTTCCATTTCTTTATGTTATCAATCGTTAGTGATTTGATAAAACAAATGTCGGGAGGAAACCGGTGGTAGCTACGTGATGTATATCACATTCTGCAGGGACTATTTATGGGCATGGTAAAGCCTGCTTAACGTTTCCCTGGAAACGCCCAGATAAGCGGCTATAAGGTGCTTGGGGACAAGGTTATAAAGCTGTGGGTATAATGATAGTAGCTCTTCATAACGGGCTTTGGTATCGTTATTCATAAACGATAGCAGCCTTTTTTGCGAGGCCAGGTATCCCCGGTTTGTTCGCCAGCGGAAGAAGTGTTCGGCCTGGTGCAGCTCGTTACATATTTTTTCGCGGTCGTGATTGGAAAGGCAAAGTACCTCGGCATCGGTGATACAATCTATGCTGATAGTAGCCCGGGTATGGTTGTACAAAGCGCCGTAATCAGATGTCCACCAGGTGGGCATAGCAAATTGCAGAATGTACATTTTAATCTCGTCGTTAATGAAAAAGGCTTTTAAGCAGCCCGAAATAACGAAGTATTCGTTGTCTACTTTATCACCCTCGCTGATCACTACCTGCCCCTTTTTATAAGATTGAGGTTTGAAATGCGAAAAAAGATAATCGAACTGCTCATCGGTTAACGTGGCTGTTTTGGCGATATGCTGCTTTAGTATTTCTTTAGCATCCATTTTACTACCTGTTTTCGAGCCAATTTAAGAAATTACTGGTTTTTTCTTTCCCAATTAACAGTTTATCCGGGCTGGGGATTGTGAGCGTAACAAACAGTTTCCTGTCAAAATAATGTTCTACTTCTTTAACAGCACTAAAGTTAATCAGGTATTGCCGGTTTAGTCTAAAAAATTGTTTGGAAGAGAGCATGCTTTGTACCTGATCAAGCGATTGGGTAAGGGTATACTCCTGCTGCTGAAAGGTCATGATGGTAGTAGAATCGTTCCTGATATAAATAAACGCGATCTGGTCTGTTTGTACAGTAGTGTATTTATTGTTCTTAAAAACCAGGAAGCTTTTTTTCCCTTCATCGGGCCCCAACTTTTTTAATAACTCATCAAGATCGGGCCGGGTGTTTTGCTGAAAAAAATTTTTGAAGTTTTCAACCTTTTCAAAGGCATCGGTTAGTTCTTTTTCTGAAAAGGGTTTTAGTATATAATCAATGCCATTAGCCTTAATAGCATCCATTGTGTATTCGCCATATGCGGTGCAAAATACAACGGGGCAATTAATTTTAACCGATTTAAAGATCTCAAAGCTTAACCCATCAGAAAGCTGGATATCCATAAAGATAAGACCCGGCTGTTCATTTTCAGAGAGATAGCTAACGGCACTTTCAATACTTTGTAATTGTGCCGTGATTTTAGCTGCCGGCCTTATTTTGGTAATAAGGTTGGCCAGCGACTTTGCTGCTTTGATCTCGTCTTCAATTATTACGATTTTCATGTATGATAGGAAGCTTTATTCTGAACGATGTTTCTCCGAGCTGAATTTCGACTTTTTTATCTATAAAATGAGTATAACGTTGATTAATGTTTTCAAGCCCCAATCCGGTAGATGCTTCCGGCGTTCTTTTCAGTTGCAGATGGTTTTCAACCACAATGGAGTCATCTTCTGAATAGAGCTTGATTTTCAGTGGGCGATCTAAAGATACGATGTTGTGTTTGATGCAATTTTCAATTAGAAGCTGTAGCGTAAAAGGCGGGATAAAAGATTGATACTGATCCTTATCAATATCAATAGAAAGATCGATGCCTTCCTCAAAGCGGGCTTTTAACAAAAATATATAAGCATCCAGTATTTGTAGTTCTTCAGAAAGTTTGATCAGGTCCATTTTCCGGCTTTCAAGTGTAAACCGGTAAAAATCCGACAGCTTTAAAATAAAATCTACGCTATGGGCGTCACCGCTCTCCACCATATATTTTAGGGTGTTTAAGCTATTGAACAAGAAATGCGGGTTTACCTGTTGTTTAAGTAGCTCATATTGCGCGCCCAGGTTGGCAGCTTTAGTACGTTCCAGCTCTATACCTACCTGCTGATTTTGGGAACTTTGGTATAGCAGGTGTACGAACATGTAAAACATAACGTTCACCAGGATCCCCCTTACCTCGAACATCAGCATTACCGGGCCAAAATTAATATGCGATAACAAATATTGCTGAATGCAGGCTAAAGCAAACATCACCGCTATTCCTAAAAATAGGCCTTTAATCAAGCGTGTGGTGGAAAAACCACTGGCAGCATCGCGCGAAGAAAATGCGGGGAGCGTTTTGATATTATAATACCATATAAAAAGCGCGAATAAAAAGGTTACGGTTGAATCTACAAGTGCTTCATAAGGATTAAAATGCCGTTCGGCAATTTTTGGGACAGACATAAGTGCACCCAGAAATAAAGAGCTTAGCCAAATTATTTTATTCGAAATCTTAAATGGTTTCCTTTTCATATTATGTGCAATCAAATATAGCATTCAAACAATGATAGCCTATCAAAACCTGATACATTGCTGGTTTATAGTATTAATAAAGTATGACGGGGAGCTGATAAGGTTCCCCGTCATTATGTTACCCCTTAACTAACAGGAATAGAAAAATCTATTGTTTGTGGCGGAAGGCATTGTTTATCGCTGCAGATCATAAACTCAACGGTGCCCTTAACAATTGTTTCTGCGCCGGTCAGTTTTATCTTTTGCTGAAATATCACTTCCTTTTCAAAGTAGTTAACATTAGTACCAAAAACCTTTTCAAACTTAGTGAGTGGTTTAGGCTCTGCAACCTTACCTTTTAAGCTGAAAGATTTAGCAGGCGCAAAGGCAAAAGTTGTTTTTAAAGGCCCACCTTCCGGTATGGTTTGCGAATAGATATGCCAACCATCGCCCATAGTTGCCTTAATCAGAACAGTTGCTTCTGTTGCCGATGTTTTTTTGGCCGCGTAACTCCATTTTACTGGTTTTAAAACTTGGCTGCTGGCCGACATGCTAAAAAGCAGCCCTGCAGCAAATGCGAATATTGTTTTCATGATATTGTTGTTAAGATTTGATTGTATGATCGGGTGAAAAAAAATCCTCATCTATCAGATCGTTATTTTTATTCTTCTTTTTAATGGTGCTGATCATTCCGCAGCTTTGCGGGTTGCTTTCAATAGCAGCACTGGTAGCAAATGACATAGATAGCATTGAAACCAAGCCTATAAGCAATCTGCTTTGCCCGTATTTACTAAACTTGTTCATGATTTCCTTTTATTAATATGATGATATTATTTTTTTGCAATAGCACCAACGCCCAGGTCAGCTTTGGCAACTCCTAAAATCTCACCGTTGCTCTGGTCCTGTATCAGCCCAATTACTTCCCAGGTTTGGGTATCAAATCCTTTAGGTAATTCAACTATGCTGTTGCCCTCGCCTGTTGAGCTTAGGGGTTCATTTTGTATCTGACGGACAATTTGTACATGCGATAGCGTATTGCCTGCGTTTTCGCCGCGTTCCACTTTTGTTTGAGCATTTTTTTGCACTACGGCAATCAACAAATTATTGCCTTTTACAGCATTGCTTGCTTGGTAATGCACCTTAAGCTTGCCACCATCTGGTTGTGCATGAAGTACCAGGCTTATGTTTGCTTTAGTTGTTAACTGATTTGATATAGCATTACGAATTGCTGCTTCATCTGATCCAACAAACTCGGCTTTACCATTTACAATAAGCTGCGGTGTGTAAATTTGTGACGAATTAAACCAACTCCCATACTGTTGTTGTCTTTTTGAATAGTTGGCGCTGCTGAATATATCTTTCCAGCCCAGCCTGTCCCAATAATCAACATGGTAAGCCAATACGTAAATGTCTTTGCCCTGGGCCTCTTTCTGTATTTTGGCCAGTAACTCGTCCGCGGGTGGGCAGCTCGAGCAGCCTTCGGATGTAAATAGTTCTAATACGGCAAAGCCGTTTCCACTAATTTTAGCGGTGTCTTTTTTAGCTGATCCTTTATCTTGCCCGCAGGCGGCAAGCCCTAATATGGTCATAAAGCAAGCTGATAGTCCTAAATTTTTTATAGTTTTCATGTTTCTTTTTTTATTTATTACTTAAAATTATCTCAAAAACGCCAGTGTAATTAGCTAAAACTGGCCGAGGCGGACATAATATCGCAGGAAGCAGACAAATCAAGAGTTGAACAGGATTGCATGTAAACGTGCCTTACAGAGGGTAATTAGAAAGCATGCTATTATAGTTGCCACTCTAATTAAACCATACCCATGGTACCCGTTATGGCCAGATACAAAAATAGCCCGCCCGAAATACGGGCGGGCTATTTTTGTATCTTTGTATGTATTAGATGATATTAAGTTCTACATTGATATTGCCTCTTGTAGCTTTAGAGTAAGGACAAGTTTGGTGAGCAGCCTCGGCAAGTTGCTGAGCTACTTCACGGTCGATACCCGGCAGGCTAATGTTAAGGCGTGCCTGAAGAAAATATTCTCCGTCTACATTACATAGGTCTATTTCGGCATCAATAGCGCGGTCTGCAGGAAGCGCGATCTTCATTTTGGCAGCTGCAATGCCCATTGCGCCAATGAAACATGCTGACCAGCCGGCTGCGAATAATTGCTCGGGATTGGTACCTGTACCTGATGTGCCCGGAGATGAAAGTTTAACGTCAAGACGGCCATCTGAACTGCGTGATGCGCCTTCGCGGCCACCTGTTGTGTGAGTTTTAGCTGTGTATAATGCTTTTACGGTTTGGGGGGTGTTTGTTGTAGTTTCCATTGTTTTAAATTTTATGTTTTTGTTTTTAATTGTTTGAATTGATAGGTCAAAGATACCCTCATACCGGGCTGTGGCCTATCACCAAATAGGTTAAGTGGACTAAATTGAGCTTGAACTGGTCATTTTTAAATTTGAATTATTCCGGTTGAAATCGTGTCCCGTTCCTTGTATTACTTAGAATAGCCATCAACCTCTATAACAGCATCGGCAAAGGCCTTTGGAGCTTCCTGAGGTAGGTTATGCCCAGACCCTTTAATGATACGGTGTGTGCGTTTCCCCGAGAATTTTTTCGCGTAAGACGTACCGTCTGTAGCAGGGGCAACGCCATCCGAATCACCGTCAAGCGTAATTGCGGGTACGGTAATTACCGGGCCTTCGGCAAGTCTTTTTTCCAGCGCATCGTATCTCGCTTCACCTGTAGCCAGGCTTAACCGCCAGCGGTAATTATGTATCACAATGTTAACATGGTCCGGGTTGTTAAATGCAGCCGCGGTACGGTCGAAAGTGGCATCATCAAAGTCCCATTTAGGAGAAACGGTTTTCCAGATCAGCTTATTAAAATCGTGCCTGTTGGCTTCGTAGCCTGCACGGCCGCGTTCTGTGGCAAAGTAATACTGATACCACCATCCACGCTCGGCAATTGGGGGTAATGGCTGCTTGTTGCGCTCCAGGTTGTTAATTAGATAACCGTTTACCGAAACAATGCCTTTGCAACGTTCCGGCCAAAGTGCTGCGATAATGCAGGCTGTGCGTGCGCCCCAATCATAACCGGCGAGGATTGCCTTTTGTATTTTTAGCGCATCCATTAAATCGATAATATCCTGGGCAACTGCCGCCTGCTGACCGTTCCTAAATGTATCAGCCGAAAGGAAAGTTGTTGTACCATGCCCGCGTAGATACGGAACAATAACCCTGTAACCCGCTGCCGCTAACAAAGGGGCAACATCTACAAAGCTGTGGATATCATATGGCCAGCCATGCAAAAGAATTACAGCGGGGCCATTTGCAGGGCCTGCTTCGGCATAGCCAACATTTAGTAGGCCTGCGTTGATCTGTTTAATGGTGCCGAATGATGTGCTTGTTCCGTTTTTGATCGGGGTATTATTTGTTGCTTGTGTGTTAACAATTTGTGCATTAGCAGAACCTATTAGAGCAAGCGGGCCCGCAGTGATGGCTATGGCCGCGGTGCTTAGAAAACGGCGGCGATCAAATTTAAGTTTCTCAGACATAATGGTATTAGAAAAGGTTGTGAGTGTAATTTTTAGATAGCGGGTGACAAAGAACGGCGCACACCTTTTGTGCGCCGTTTTTTGTAATATTTATCGCAGTGTTTTGAAAGCTGCACGAAGCTCTTCAGCAAACAGTTGTGGTTCTTCCCATTGTGCAAAGTGACCGCCTTTGTTTACCTCGTGGAAATAGATCAGGTTTTTGTAGCTGCGTTCTGCCCAGGTTTTTGGTGCCTGGTAGATCTCGCCGGGGAATACAGTTATAGCAACCGGAATTTTGATATCGGCTGTTTTTTGTTCAACAGCATTAAAGTTGTTGGTATTGTTTTCCCAATACAATTGTGCCGAAGAAGCCGCTGTATTGGTAACCCAGTATAGCGTAATATCGTCAAGCATTTCATCTTGGGTAAGTGATTTATTGGCGTTCCCTCCGCTGTAAGTCCATTCGTTAAATTTATCTAAGAAGAAGGAAGCAAGGCCAACTGGTGAATCTGACAAGCCGTAACCCAAAGTTTGCGGACGGGTTACCATCAGGGCAGCATAACCACCACCTTTTGTATATAAGTGATTTAATGATTTGAATGCCGCAGCTTCTTTTACAGATAACCCTGCAGGTGCCGGTTCGCCGTTTTTCAATGCTGTAGCTACATCAGCAGGTACAGTAGCAGGCATGTTAACATGTATACCTATCAAACCTTCCGGTGCCTGGCGTGCCATCGCATCGGCAATTACCGAACCCCAGTCGCCCCCTTGTGATACATAGTTTTTGTATCCTAAACGTTTCATCAATACATCCCAGGCACTGGCTATACGGTCCGGGCCCCAGCCTGCACCCTTAGGTTTTTCAGAAAACCCATAACCGGGCATAGAAGGGATAATAACATCAAAGGCATCTTCTGCACGGCCGCCAAACGCGGTAGGATCAGTAAGTGGGCCAATGATCTTTAACAGTTCAAAAACCGAACCCGGCCAGCCGTGGGTAATTATAAGCGGTAAGGCATTTTTATGTTTAGAGCGGATATGTACAAACTGAATATCTAATCCATCAATATTAGTTACAAATTGTGGCAGGGCATTTAATCGGGTCTCTGCTTTACGCCAGTCGTAACCATTACCCCAGTATTTTACAAGGGTTTGGATCTGGTCCAGTTTTACGCCCTGAGATTGGTCTGTAACAGTTTCCCTGTCAGGCCATCTTGTAGCTAATACGCGTTGGCGTAAGTCTGTAAGTGTCGCTTCCGGAACACTGATATGGAAGGGGCGGATTTTTGTATCGGCAACCTTAGCGGTTTGGGCAAAGCCTGGTATGGTAAACAGCATTAAGGCACCAGCAATAATTTTAGTGGTAAAGGAGTGTGTGATCGTTTTCATCGTCTTAATTTTTGATTGTTAAGTCAAATGTATCTTCACACAGGGCCGTATTCAATGGTCAAATAGGTTAAGTGGACTAAGTTGACCTTGAACCGGACATTTTTAAGCCTGAAGAACTTTTAGATTACAGAGCGCACAACATTCCTGCTCATCTTTGATGGATTTTGGTTGTATTTGACGGGGGGGATAAGAGGCCGTTATTTACTATTCAAATTATTGGTCAATAATTCGGCGGTGGCATCTATGGTTTGATGGATCACTTCTTCGCACGTACCTTTAAATACCCTTCTAAAATGGGCCGGTTTGCCTTTTATAAATGCATAAACAAACATTGTCCCAACGGGCTTTTCGGGTGTTTCGCTGCCGCCCGGCGATGTAAGCCCGGTTACTGCTACTTGTATATCAGATTCAATTACTCCCTTTAATTTTACAGCCATTTCCCTGGTTACCTCTTCAGATTCGGGGGTGTATTGTTTGATCAGGTCGGGATTTACACCCAATATCTTTTCTTTTAACGATGCATCGTAACAAACTATTCCACCCTTTAGTATTTGGCCAGATTCAGGCGCCAGTGCAAATTCTGAACAAAGCCAACCCGCGGTAGCGCTTTCTGCAAAAGCAATTGTAAGCTGGTGCTCAGCTATCAGTTTACTACATGTTAAAATTTTAGGTTCAGCCATATTGTTTTGTTATTTAACTTCCGGTTTTCATATTTGGGGCATCAACCGGCTTAGATTCCGGCGAGCCTTTTTGCCTCAGGAATATAGTGAGTACCACAATTGATAGAACAGATAGGAACTCGCTTTGCCAGTTCTGGAATGTCTCAAACCAAAACCGCGGTTGCGCTATATATTCCAACATACTTTCGGTGGCTTTACCTTTTAGCTGCTGCTCGGCATTGTTATCCATCCAGCTACCATAAAGGTGAAGCCCCCAGCTAATAAAAAATAACAGAAAGAAAACGATTGATAAAGAATTGCTGTAAAGCTTTAGCCATATGCCGCCCTTTCGTACAGGCCAGGGGGCGCCGGGTTTTGATACGGGTTCTTTGTCCACTTCCTCTTCTTCATCCAGACTTTTAGACTCGGCCGATCCCTGTTGCCGCAAGCCAACGGTTAATAGTACATACAGCCCCATCTGTAAAAACTCACTCTGGAAATTTTCAAATGTTGCTGATACGAAGTGGCCGGTATAAAGGTAGGTTGCAAACCCAATCTCTCTGCCATTGTCATCTACTAATTCCTGGTTATGCTCCTTCCAGCCGGTAAAAGCCTGGGCCGTAAGGGTGACTAAGAATAATAGGATAAAGACAATGCTTAATCCATTACGATAAAGAAAAGTTTGTTTCTTCATGGCGTTTATTAAATGGTATTACTAAAACCTGAAGAGAAAGAAAAGGTTTGAAGTAATTAATTTCTAATAAATATTATTAATTACCACTCAATAAGAAGTGGAGTATTTGCATGGAATGGCCTATCCTAAATTTAAAAACATATAAATTACTGTGTAAAACGTGTGAATGATAGTTGTGAAAATAGATTACTTTACCGTATCATTGCCTGATTTACTCATGTTATAGATGGCGGCCTAAAGTCAGCATATAATAAACCAGTTAAACCAGATACAATTATAAACCAAGTACCAAGGTGAGAAAAACACACATCGCAAGCCTGTTAACCGTTTGCCTTATAGCGGTAAGTTCATTCGCGAAAGCACAAGTAGTAACCATCCCGGTAGAAACCCAGCACAACGCGCTGGTATTACAAACCGATGCCCAAAAGAACCTGAAGATGGTTTATTTTGGAGCAAAGCTGGGTGATGCTAAAGAATACGGACAGATACAAAAAATGTATAAGCCGAACGATGATTCGGGAATATTAGACGATGCTTACACGCCATCGGGCTCTACTAATTTGGCAGAACCTGCCATTACCGTAACCCATGCAGATGGTAATAAATCACTCGAATTATTATATGTAAGCCACACAGTAACCAAGGTTGATGATAATGTTTCCCTGTTAACCGTAACACTTAAAGACCCGGCCTATCCATTCGAGGTAAAGCTTTATTATAAAACATTTTATAAAGAAGATGTTACCGAGCAATGGTCGGTAATTACGCACAATGAGAAGGGGAGCGTAACCCTTAACAAATTTGCATCTGCTAACCTTAATTTTAAGGCTGATGGCTTTTGGCTGAAACAATATCATGGCAATTGGGCCACAGAAATGAAACCCGAGGAAAGCAAGCTAACGCACGGTATTAAAACTATTGATAGTAAGCTGGGCACCCGTGCTAACCTTTATGAGCCATCAACCTTTATGATATCGATGGATAAACCCGCCACCGAAGATGAAGGTAAAGTGTTGTTAGGCTCATTAGAATGGTCTGGAAATTTCAGAGTTGATTTTGAGCTTAGCCCCGATCCCTCAAATTATTTGAGGCTGATAGCCGGCATAAACAATGCCGCTGCCGAATACCACTTAAAACCTAACGAAGATTTTGCAACCCCTGCATTAGTATACACTTATAGCGACCACGGTACCGGCGATGCCAGCCGCAAAATGCATAGCTGGGCACGAAAGTATAAAATTGTTGATGGCGAAGGCTCCAGGCTTACACTGCTTAATAACTGGGAATCTACCTACTTTGATTTTAACGAGCCTAAACTGGCGCAGTTGTTTAAGGATACCAAAAAGCTGGGTGTAGATATGTTTTTGCTGGATGATGGCTGGTTTGGTAACAATCACCCACGTAACGGTGATAACGCGGGCTTGGGCGATTGGCAGGAAAATAAATTAAAACTACCAAACGGGATCAGCTCGTTGATGAAAGAAGCAAAAGCAAATGATGTAAAGTTTGGTATATGGATAGAACCCGAAATGGTGAACCCTGCAAGTGACCTTTACAAAGCACACCCCGATTGGGTGATAAAGGAAGCAAACCGCCCCGAAAAATATTTCAGGAACCAATTGGTGCTTGACTTGTCGAACCCAAAAGTACAGGATTTTGTATTTGGTGTGGTTGATAACCTGTTCACTAAAAACCCCGACCTGGCTTACATTAAATGGGATTGTAACGCGGTTATTTATAACGCCCACTCGTCTTACTTAAAGAAAGACCAATCGCACCTGTATACCGATTATGTACGCGGCCTGTATAAAGTGCTTGACCGTGTACGCGCCAAATATCCAAAAGTGCCTTTAATGCTATGCTCTGGCGGTGGTGGCCGTGTTGATTATGGCGCGCTAAAATACTTTACCGAGTACTGGCCAAGTGATAATACCGATCCGCTGGAAAGGGTGTTTATCCAATGGGAGTATTCGTACTTTTTCCCGGCTATTGCCAGCTCTAACCATGTTACCGATTGGGGTAAACAACCTATCAAATTTAAGATAGATGTGGCCATGATGGGTAAAATGGGCTTTGATATTGTGGTAGGTAAACTAAATGAACAGGAACTTGCCTATTGCCACGAAGCGCTAAAAAATTACGACGCCCTTAAAGATGTAATATGGCACGGCGACCAATACCGCTTACAAAGCCCATGGGTTAACGATGTAGCATCGTTAATGTATGTGAACGATGCCAAATCAAAAGCCGTGGTATTCAATTACCTGGTGAATAACCGTTATGGCTCGGGTACCAAAACGCCTATCCGTTTCAAAGGACTTGATCCGCAGAAAAAATACTCGGTAAAAGAAATTAACCTGTATCCGGGCACAACCTCGGTATTAGAAGGTAACCTTGTTTATAAAGGCGATTTTTTAATGAACGTTGGTATTAACCCCGAGGTGAGCAGCAGCCATACAAGTATTGTAATCCAGGTTGATGCGGTGCAATAAGCACGTGTAATTTTATCTGATGCAAATTATTTAGTCCCGCTTAAACAAGCGGGACTTTTTTATGGGAAAGCTGAACCATTAATTTTCATTTGTTCCTTTTTGTACAATTTGCTTATTCCAGGGATAGGTAATTTTGATGATAAACAATCAAATTATATGAAAAGGAATATCGTTTTATCAGCAGTTTTAACAATCGTTTTATTTAGCCTGGTTTATAGCAATTGTTATGCGCAATCCAATTTGCAAGAAGCTAAAAAAGCCATTGCCGCAAGCAACGCCATCTATTTTCAGTCGTTTGCAAAAAATGATTCAGCCATTTTTGTAGATCGTTATGCCGAGAATTGCCTGATAATGCTGCCAAACGCACCGGCTATGAAAGGGCATAAAGGTGCGCTTGAGTTTTTCGGAGTAGCATATAACAACATCGGACTTAGGGACGGAAAGTTCACTACCACTGAGGTATACGGATTGGGCAATGGCTATGTAGTTGAAGAAGGCTTTTGGCAGTCATTCGATAAAAACAATAAGCTTTTTGATAACGGGAAATTTCTGGTACTCTGGAAAAAGACCGCTAAAGGATGGAAAATGTTCAGGGATTCATTTAGTAGTGATCGTAAAGTACAGTAATGTTCTTGAATTTTAGTTACTTATAATAAAAGGTGTTATTTTTGTTTAGCGATATAAATGGAATTTAAACAATTTGCCCCTTCTGATATTTTAAAGCCCTATGTAAGGCATTATTACATCTTTGAATCAAATTCTGATATAGAGTTTGAGGATATAGTGTTCCCGAGTGGCGATATGGAGGCTATATTTAATTTGGGTGAAGGCACCTGGGAATCATTGGTGGATAATAAATTCATTAAAACACCCACAATAGAGCTATGGGGGCAAATCACTAAACCGTTATCCATACGGTCAAAAGGCCGGCATACCATGCTGGGCATCAAATTTTTCACCCACTCGGCATCTTATTTTTTTAATGATGATATCGGGGTGTTTAACGATCAGATATCTAACCTGTACGATGTTATTGGCAACCCGGTAAAAGATTTGCATGCGCAACTTATGGAAACCACAGATCAACAAAAAAGGATTGCGCTTGTTGATGATTTCTTGTTGAAAAGATTAATAAACAACGATAGAAAGATCTTTAAAGTTGACAAGGTAGCCCATATCCTAACCAGTATAAAAAGAAACCCTGCAGAAAATAACCTTGGGCATATCGCATCAAAACATGGTATCACTACCCGTTACCTGCATAAATTAATTTACCAAAATACAGGGCTCTCTCCCAAATCATTCAGTAAGATAAACCGCTTCCAGCTCAGCCTTAAACTGGTTGCTAAAAACGAACAGCCGCTTACCTCCATCGCCTACGATTCGGGGTATTTCGATCAGTCGCACTTTATCAGAGATTTTAAATCGTTTACCGGCTTTACCCCCTCTGCCTACCTGGAAAATTTAACCCCCGTTAACCAGCTTTTACAACTGTAATTTTACAACAGTTCCGCTTTATACAATTTTAAGATTTACCGGTGCTATACCTTTGTTATGTTCAATAATAACAAACATAAATCTATTGTATATGAGCTCTTTCGAAACATTTAAACAACTACATCAAGGTCAGTCACCTTTCCTGTTAGCAAACATTTGGGATGTAAATAGTGCCAAAGTGTTTGAGGCAAACGGTTATAAAGCCATTGGCGTATCCAGCCAGGCACTGGCTAATTCTTTTGGGTACGAAGATGGCGAAAATCTGCCTTTTGACTTATTGCTTACCGTAGCCAAACGGGTAGGCGAGGTGGTAAACATCCCTTTTACAGTTGATATGGAAGGCGGATATAGCCGCACTGTCGAGGGTATACTGGAAAATATCAATAAACTGTATGATGCAGGTGTTGTGGGTATAAACCTGGAAGATACCATCCCAGGAGCCAAACGCCAGTTTCAACCGGTAAACGAATTTGGGAAGATCCTTTCCGCAGTTGCCGGTCACATCAGCAGGAATAACATGGACCTGTTTTTAAACATCCGGACAGATGGTTTCCTGTTAGGTATGCCAACAGCGCTTACAGAAACCCTTACCCGTATCAAAGCTTATGAGAGAGCTGGTGCCGATGGGATATTTGTGCCCTGCATTACCAACAGCAGCGATATTAAAGAAGTGGTAAACGCTACCCATCTACCAGTTAATGTTATGTGCATGCCAGACCTGCCCGGGTTTGAAGAGTTAGGCGCACTGGGTGTAAAAAGGATCAGCATGGGGCCGTTTCTTTTTAACAAAGTATATGATAACGCCGGGAAATTGGCAAAGGCAGTCATCAACGATAAAAACTTCTCCTCACTCTTTAAATAATATCTATTCACAACCATAAATCACAAAAAATGAACCTACCAACTCGGGCCGAAGACGCCCACAAAACACTTGCAGCAGCCTATAATACAGGCGACGTAGCAACCGTAATGAAAATGTATGATGCCGCCGGCATCTTTGAAGCAAGCCCGGGGAAACCGGTATCGGGCAAAGAAAAATTTGAAGAAGCGGTTAAAGCCATTTTATCTATAAAAGGGAAAATGGAAATAAAAACCGTTTATTGTTTCCAGGCAGGGGATATTGCCGTAGGCAGATCTGAATGGAATATTACAGATGGTGACGAAGTAAAAGTAAGCGCCAAAGGCATAGAGGTAATGAAACAGCAGGCCGATGGCACCTGGATCATTGTTATAGACCATGCATTTGGTGCCGAAGCTAATCTTGTGGCTTAATCTGCAATGCATTAAATACAAAGCCTCGATCATTAAAGGTGCGGGGCTTTGTATTTAATCAGATTGTTTATAGAGATACGGGGCTATCCTTAGACCGCAAACGCTTTACTAACCAGGGTAAAGTTAACCCCTGACCTATCAGTGTGAAAAGCACCACCACTACCGAAATAAATATAATGGCGTTTCGCTCGGGGAAGGGGCGGCCATCGGCAAGGGTAACCGGTAAACCTATCGCGATAGCAAGCGATACTATCCCCCGCATGCCCGACCAGCTAATGATCAAGCTGTTCTTAAAATCCAACAAAGCATCTTCGGTTATTTTATGTTTGCCTTTATCAAAAGCGTGCTGCAGGTTAATTTTTTGAAGGAACACACGCGCCATCCGCAGTAATAAAGCAATTATAGTTATAGCAAAAGCATAACCAATGTACTGCCATATCAGGCTGCTTTCAATGCTTTTTATAACGAACGGGAACTGCAGGCCGATCAAAATGAAGATCAAACCGTTCAACAAAAAAATGATGACATCCCAAAACGATTTTGATTGTTGTTTCAGCTTATCCGGGAAGATCTTTCCGCTAAAACGGGCAATACTTAAACCCAGCATCACCACAGCTATCACGCCCGAAACGTGCAGGTCTTCGGCTACCAAATAGGTTACGAAGGGCGTAAGCAGCATAAAGCTGATGGTAGCCATACTATTGTGATGGATGCGCTGAATGATAAAAGACAAGATCTTACCCACTACCAAACCAACCAAAACCCCGCCTGCCATTAGTATGCCAAATTGCAGTGTGGCACTCCAAAACATAAATGCCGTACCCGTTACCGCGGCCACCGCGAAACGATAGGCTACCAGTGCCGAGGCATCGTTCACCAGGCTTTCGCCCTCTAAAATGGTATTGGTATTGTGTGACAGGCCAAGGCCCCTGGTAATGCTCATGGCGGCCACTGCATCGGTAGCGGATAGTATAGAGCCCAGTACAAAAGCCAGCGGCCAGGTCATGCCGGGGATCACATAATGGGCAAACACCGCGATGCCTGATGCTGTTATAAATACCAGCGTAATGGCCAGCGTACTAATGGTATTAATATTGGTTTTAAATGTTTTAAAAGAGATATTGAATGCAGCATCGTACAGCAACGGCGGCAAAAATATCAGGAAAATAATTTCGGGGTTAAGTTCGATATGGGGTATCGAGGGGATAAAACCAACAGCGATACCAGCAATTATCAGCAGCACCGGGTAGGGGAGCTTTACCTTATCGGCAATGGCCGACAGGCCTATCATAACCGCCAGGATAAATATAACGATGCTGTAGTTTTCCATTGTTTATACTTTAGGGCAATATACGATCTGTCACGTTCTAATTTTACGGGTGCTACAGCCTATCACAGCAAATGTAATAGTAATCAAACAAAATGACTATTTTTAGCTTCTACATCAAACCCCGGGAATGACCATAAAAATTGATAAACTTTTTCTTTTAGCCCTCACTTTTGTCATTACGCTTTTTGCCTCAACCGCGGCAAAAGCACAAAAAGAAAAACCTGATACCGTGTATAGCGGCATTTATATAACCAGCATCCACGATATTAATTTTAAGGATAAAGAGTACAGCATTAACCTGTGGCTATGGCTTAAATATAAAAACAAGAAGTTCGATTTTCTGCATAATTTGGAAGTGCCGCAAGCAAAATCGGTAACCCAATCATATTCTACCGTTGATTCCAGCGACAATCAGATATACATTCTGATGAAGCTGCAATGCGTAATGAAAGACTCATGGGCGATAGATAATTTTCCGTTCGACAAGCAGAAACTGCGGTTTTCTATTGAGAACTCTCAGTTCGATTCTAAGTCGTTGGTATTTGCTGCTGATACACTTGGCAAACACTTCGACCCTCGCTTTACACTCAGGGGCTGGCGTATTGATACGCTTAATGTATCCACCGGGATAAAAGTATACGAAACGGCATTTGGCGATGCGAGCATGGCAAAACCACATACCGAATACAGTAATTTTAAGGTTAAGATCCAGCTGGACAGGGACGCTATGGGCCTGTTCTGGAAAATGTTTTTAGGAATGTATGTTGCCTTCCTGATAGCCTATATGTGCTTTTACATACACGCCGATAGTATTGATTCGCGGTTTGGGTTAAGCGTAGGGGCGTTATTTGCGGTGATAGGTAACAAATATATTGTAGATTCTTCACTGCCCGAATCTACCACCTTTACGCTGGTAGATACCCTGCACGGCCTTACCCTGCTATTTATACTTGCCGTTATTATAGGTACTTCTTATTCATTGAAATTGATTAAAGAGGACGAGATAGAAAAAGTCAAAAGATTTGATTTTATATACGCGCAAATATTGCTGGCAGCCTATTTAATAATGAACGCCTGGTTTATTTTTGAGGCGACCAGGATTCAGCCGGTTAAATAATTGCAAACTGCTAACCTTTTTTTGGCTTAGCCTTAACGCCTATCTTCTTATTACTTGCTGCCAGTATAAACGCGGCACAGCTAAAAGCTAATGCTTCAAATGCGCTTACAATTTCGTTCCCGTTCCCGCTGTGTGGATCTGCAAGGGCACGTGGAATGTGTAATAAAAGGAACCAGATAAATATCATTAAGCCCAGCAAACTTGCCGCCAGGCGAAGCTTAATGTTGAGAATGATCCCTAAGCCGGCAGCTATTAGGGCTACGCCTGTAAAATAACTCCAGAAGACAGGGAAGGGGATGCCTTTTGGTACAAGCCGGGGCATAAAACCGATGTAAACAAAGTGCTCTATCCCAAACACTATCATAACAATGGCCAAAAAGCAGCTGCCAAAGGGTATCATCCGCTCAAACCCCGTTGTAAAAGTTCCTGTTTGAGGCAACGATGCTGCAACTATAAAAGCACAGCCGCTTAAGGCGAATAATTTTAAAGCATTATTCCAACTGCCTAAAAACGCAGGCGTGGTTAAAAATTGGTTTGGTATATGAAAAAACAGCACGAGCAGTAAAAACAACAGGCCTAAATATATGGCCGCGGGGCGGGCTTTGCTATCGCCAATAATAAGCACGGCTATGGCTGCCAGTATAATGCTCCCAACCCATACAGCTGCCGGCGATTTGGCTAATTCAGTAGGCCAGGGTATTATCACAGGCATAAAAACTGAAAATATAAGTTGCTGTATAGCAATTGCTATTATAGCAACGGCAAAAAGCACCCGCCATAGTTTGTTTTGTTTCTGCATGGATAAAGTTGGTAAGAGGTTTATTCCGCAATTTACAAATTAGATAATTTATTCATAATTAATTATTTGTGTTAAACAGGGAAGGCGGTAACAATTTGTACCGCCTTCCCTGTATTGCTAAATGCATGTATAATTTAGTGTTTCTTTTCGCCCGTATATTGTTTTTCGCCGGCCATAACTTTTAGTTTCAGGTAGTTTTCGCGGGGTGGCATTGGGCATTGGTAGCCGTCGCTGTAAGCGCAGTAGGGGTTATAGGCTTTGTTAAAGTCGATTACTATTTTCCCAACTTGTATATCAGTGGTTTTAAGGTCGAGGTAACGGCCGCCACCATAACTTTCTTCAGAATTTGTTTCGTCCATAAAAGGCAGGAAAAGATAGTCCTCAAATCCGGGGCGTTTTGATAGGGATATATTCCTGTAGATGTTTAACTGCTGAGGCTTGCCGTTTAACATGAACTTTATTCGCGCGTAGCGGATGTATTCTTGTTTTGCGCCATTAAAGGTGGGCATCTGAAAGATTGTTTCGTTTGATAGTACCTCAACATCGGCAGTGATACGGTAAGTACTGTCTGCATCAAAAAACTGCAGGTTTTCCAGATCAGCCTCTTTCAGTGGCGAATGTTTATCGGTTATAAAGTCCTCTTTATATTGTTTGCGATGTGCGGCTATCAAGGTGCTATAATCCTGTGCGAAGCTATTGAATGTTACGAAGATTAAAAAAACAAAAAGGTATTTCATGGTACATTTTAAAGATCAGCCCGCAATTTATGAAAAATGCCCCGGTTAATTTCCATGTATACAGGAACGGCCATCTTTATTAAAAAGAGGTTTTAATAGTGTGTATTTATATAGTATTATTGTTGCAGGCACTAATTTGTTAGCTTTACAATTAATATAGTATTTTAGCTATCTGAGAATTGCCCCCACCAGTACACAATGTCAAAGAATAAGTTACCTACTATTAAAGAAATAGCCAAGCGGCTTAATGTATCTGCATCAACTGTATCAAGGGCGCTGCATGATCATCCGAGCATTGGGTTGGTAACTACTATGCGCGTACATAAAGTAGCTAAAGAACTGGGCTACGAAGCCAATAAAATGGCTATCTACTTTAAGGAACGAAAAACCTATACCATAGGCGTTATTATTCCAGACCTATCAGAACCATTTTTTTCTGCTGCTTTAACGGGTGTGGAAGACGCAGCCGAAGCCTGCAACTACAACGTTATTATAGGCCAGTCGCTTGATAATTTTGAGCGGGAAAAAAAGATAGTGGAGAACATGAAAGACCACCGCGTTGATGGCGTACTTGCATCGCTCACTAAAGAAACATCCACTTACGAACATTTTGACAGCCTGAAAAAATATAACATCCCTGTAGTATTTTTTGATAGGGTGCCAAACCGCAAGGATATAAATTACGTGGCCTGTAATTTGGTTTCGGGCATGCTGCAGGCTATAACTAAGTTGGTTGATATTGGCCATACCCGTATCGGCCTTATAAATGGCCCCGCTAAGCTGGCTGCAACCCTGCAACGGCTGGAGATCTATTTCAGATGTTTGAAAGAGAACAACCTGCCGGTAGACCAGGACATTATTGTATCTACAACGCTGGGCAAAGCCGATAATGTTAAAGCGATAAGCAAACTACTTTCGCTTGATGAACCACCTACCGCTGTAATTGTATTCAATGACTATGTTTTACTGGATTGCATAGCCACGGTTAAAGCCGCGGGATTAATTGTTAATAAGGATATTAGTTTCATCAGTTTTGCTAACCTGCCCATTTGGGAGTACATGGATAGCGTCCCCCTGGCATCGATAGAGCAGTTTGCGTACAAGCAATCTTCTATGGCAACCGGCTTCCTTTTCGAGTTGATAAACAATGCCGAAAAACCCAATGGAATAGACATTCCCCCGTTGCAACATATCATCGATTCGGAGATGATTGATTACACTCCGGCCAAATAATCATCTTTTCTTTTTAGCTACGCAAACATTTTATGGCGTTTTTATATAAAAATAGCCAATAATAATCTGTAGATCAGCGTATAAGTGAATTTTACGCAAACGGTTGCGTAAAATAGAACAAACGTTTGCGTAAACTGTGCAAACGTTTGCGTAGCTGTGTTTCCATTCCCCGCCCGGTTCGGTCTCTTTCGTTAACAATAATTTTACATCATTTTTACAAATAACAAAACCAACTACGCTAATCATTTTAACTAACTAACAGAATATGACCAGGAAAATTTTACTAATCTGTTCTTGCGCTCTTTTATTTTGCCTTAAGGGATTTTCGCAATCCTTGCCGGTAACAGGGCGCGTGGTATCAGCGCTGGACAAGCAACCCATAGCCGGCGTAACCGTTTCGGTTAAAGGTACTTCTAACGGCGCTATGACCAAAACCGATGGAACTTTTAGCCTTAATGTGCCGGCTGGCAAATCAACACTAACCATTAGCTTTATTGGTTACATTACAAAAAATGTAGAGGTAACCGGCGGCCAAACAAACATCCAGGTACAACTAGCCGAGGATGTACAGCAACTTAACGATGTTGTTGTAGTAGGTTACACCAGCAAAAAACAAAACGAACTAACCAGCGCTGTCACCGTGGTATCATCCAATAAACTTAAGGATGTTACCGCTAACGATATTGGTACCATGCTGCAAGGTAAGGTTGCCGGTTTGCAGGTGGTGAACAGCTCGGGCGCGCCGGGTGCCATTGCCGAAATAAGGCTGCGTGGTGTATCGTCAGTTAATGCTAACCAAAGCCCGCTTTTTGTGGTTGATGGTATTATTGGCGGTAATTACGACCCTAACGATGTGGAGAGTATCACTGTATTGAAAGATGCAGGTGCAACCGCATTATATGGTTCGCAGGCAAATGCGGGTGTTATCATTGTAACAACTAAAACCGCTAAACAGGGCGAGACCCGTTTCGAGGCAAAAATTTCTACCGGTTTCCGTACGGCAGATTTTGGTAAGATGAAAATGATGAACAGCAACGAAATGTATGACTATCAGAAAGAGCGTTATCGTGATTATATTGTTGGCGCACCAGATAATACTTATAAAATAGATCTGGCTGCATTTTATAGAGAATATCCATTATCATTACGTGATCAGGATTATAACTGGTCAAAAGAATCGTTTAAATCGGCACCGATATATAACTTTTACCTATCGGCCAGCGGCAAAACCGAAAAGAACGATTACTACGTAGGTGCCTCATACTATAAAGAGAAAGGTACCTTTATTAACACCAATTTTGAACGTGTTAACTTACGTGGCAATTCCACTTATCATTTTTCGAAAAAGCTGGATGTAACCAATAATATCAACCTAAGCGCATCGCAGGGTAAAAGCTACGATTATATGGATATGTACTATTCATTCCTGAATATGCCTTGGGATAACCCATACGATGCTAATGGCCAGCCAAGATATGTAGATAGTTCTACTCCCGGGTGGCAGTCAAGGGATCCTATTAACCCGCTTCATACCATACAAAACTCAGATCACTCTTACAAAGGGTTTAATATAAACTACGATTTGGGTATTAACTATCGTATCACCAACTGGTTAACATTTGCCAGCACAAACAGGGTATCAGCATCGTTTGATAAAAGCATGAATTATGTTTCGCCTTTAACGGCAGGTACCTATCATGGTACAGGTTATATTGATGAGTTAAACACCCTTAACTACGGTGTAATCAGCAACCAGTTATTTAAATTCGACTTTAAAATGGGTGACCATGCCATTAACGGTTTTGTAGGCGGTGCATTTGAAAGCAGCAAGATAGAATATTCGGGTGGATCGGGCAAAGGGTTACCCGAAGGTTTAAAAGTGCTTAATGTTGTATCAAACACCCAGCAGGTAAATGGCTATAATAACAAGTATATTCTGCAATCCCTATTATCACAAGTAAATTATAGTTATAAAGGCAGGTACTTTGTATCGGGTTCATACAGGTATGATGGTTCCGCTAACTTTTCACCTAATAATAAATACGGGGGGTTCCCATCAATATCTGCAGCCTGGTTAGCTAGCAACGAAGAGTTTTTGGCAGATAACAGCATTATCAATAACTTAAAAATACGTGGCGCTTATGGGTTTACGGGTACACAGGATATTGGCGCATCGCGTTATCTGGGCCTGTTCTCATTAACTACGCAATATAATTCATTAGTAGGCGCGGTGCCTTACCAGTTAGAAAACCCTAACCTAACCTGGGAAAGTAAACGCCAGATAAATGCTGGTATTGATATTGGTTTATTTAAAAGAGTAAATTTAACGGTAGATGTTTACCGTAATGATACTAAAGACCTGTTGCTGCAGGTATCGCAGCCGCTTTCGGTTGGTTTCGAAACCAAGTGGGACAACGCCGGTACGGTTATCAATAAAGGTATAGAGGTTGGTATTAACTCAACCAACATCAAAACAAAAGATTTTGAATGGAGTACCGATTTTACCATCAACTTTAACAATAACAAACTATCGGGTATCCCATCGGATATTGTTAAAACCGGATCATGGGGCATCTCGCAGATTTACCGCAACGGTGGTAACCTGTTTGAGTTTTACATGCCAAAATGGTTAGGCGTTGATGCGCAGACAGGTGCACCTGTTTGGGAGAAACTGATCTACAATACCGAAGGCAAAGCAGTGGGAAGCGAAAAGACATCAAATTATGCGGAAGCTACTACCCAGGAAATGGGTTCGGCATTGCCTAAATACCAGGGTGGTTTTAATAACAGTTTTAGGTATAAAAACTTTAATTTAAGGGTGAGTACTTACTTCAACTACGGTAACAAAGTATTTAGTAATAACCTTAGGTTTACCTTAAATGACCTGGGTGATCCTAAGTTTAACCAGATACAATTACCTGACGGCCCTAAGGTGTGGACCGGCCCCGGCGATACACAAGCTACCCAGCCCAGCCCGCAAAACAATACTAACTCTACCGAAACATCAAGCCGTTACTTAAAAGATGGCAGCTACTTTACCATCAGGAATATTGCTTTCAGTTATACCCTGCCAACAGCATGGGCTAACAAAATAGCCATGAAGGGCGTAAGCGTTGGTGTAACTGCTGATAACGTTGCTACTTTCTCAAATTTCTTAGGTCAGGATCCGCAAACTACCATTACACCAAATGGCTTTTCAACCCCCGGCGTTTCCGACTTTAAGTATCCAAACAATCGTCAGTATTTGTTAACCGTTAATTTCAATTTTTAAGCAGGTCCCAGCCTATTAAATTAAGTATATGAAAAAGAAAATATTCACCATTATAACACTTGTGTTGGTTGCGGCAAGCAGCTGTAAAAACTTAAATGTTAACCCAAGCGACGCCATTAGTACCGGTACCATTGTTACCACCACCGATGGCCTTACCAATGCCCTTAACGGAGCCTACGCTTTGTTTAAAGACCATATAGAGTTTAACGGTTTGGTAGATGGAAATAATATGTACCTGCGCCAGTTCTATCACCTGAGCGACTTTGCCAGCGATGATATTGTTTGCGGCCAGGCAACTACAGATCCGTTGTTCTATAGCTTTAACCTTGGCCACTCGCCGGCGCAGGGTAACACTCGCTATTACTGGTATGTATCATACAAGATCATTACAGGGGTAAACACGGTTATTTCTGCAGTTGAAAAATCGGGCAAAACAGATGCTGCTACAAACCAATTATTAGGCGAGTGCTACTTTTTGCGTGCGTTTTGCCACTTTAACTTAGTAAGGTTATTTGCCAAACCGTATTCGGTTGATCCTAACGCATCGGGTATTATTCTCCGTACCAATCTTACCGACCCGGCTAAAAAAGCCCGGTCTACCGTTAAAGAAGTTTATGATTCGGTTATTGCCGATTCCGAAAAAGCTGCCGGTTTAATGACCTGGCGTGGTCCACAATATGCTTCACAGGCAGCTGCATGGTCGTTACTGGCACGTGTTAATCTTTACAAGGAAGATAACGCCAAAGCTATTGAATGGTCAACTAAAGTGATAGGGTCCGGAAAATTTACTTTAGCCACTAATGAAACCTTCCCGGCCCTGTTTGCCAATGCCACAACAGCCAGCGAAACCATTTTTTGTGTTGCATTTACAGCAGTTGATGATTACGGAAAATTTGGTTCTATCGCATCTATGATCTATTCAGATGGTAACTCGGGATGGGGCGAGGAGTTTGCTTCATCATCATTACGTGCTGCAATGGCACCACACCCCGAGGATGTTCGTTGGTTATATATTATTCCGCTAAAAGATGGAAATGGTGTAGTACAAAAGAAAAACGGCATAGAAGTTTATTACATCAGTAAATTCTCTTTCCAGGGAGGGCTGCCAAATTTAAGCTCGCCAATTATGTTCAGGATAGCGGAGTTGTACCTGATACGCGCCGAAGCCGAAGCCAAAATGGGTAACACCGGCGCCGCGCTTGATGATGTGGATATGATCAGAAAAAACCGGAATTTGGAAGGCTCATTATATAACAAAGTTGTACCTGCGGGCAAAAGTGCTTTAGATGTTGTATTAGAAGAAAAACGTATAGAGATGGCTTTTGAAGGCCACCGTACTTATGATGTGTTCCGTAACAAGAGAACGCTGAACAAAGCCTATTGGGGATATCACCTGGCGGGCGTAAAAGAAACTGATATCGACCTGTCAAAAACACCTGCGGGTTATCCAAATATTACGGTTCCTTATACCAACCCAAGGACGATATATTACCTGCCTATTGATGAGATATTAAGCAATCCGTTGGCAACACAAAACCCATAATTTAATTATCACACAGTAACATACAAATTGATATGAAAAATCTAAAAGCTTACATGTTCGTGCTGTCGGTAGTTATAGCAAGTTCAATATTCAGCTCATGTAAAAAAGATAAATATGTAGCCCAAACCGATTTGCAATATGAGGTAGAGGTTGATGGCGCTACGGTAACATTTATCGTAAAAACCGAAGGTGTAACCGGTTATAAATGGGATTTTGGCGATGGCGAAACATCAACCGATGCCAAGCCAACGCACACTTACCCGGGCAAAGGCAAATATGTGCCAACCTTAACAGCATCAGTTAACGGTAAAAGTGTTGAAGCGTCAACCGTATTGCGTATAGCCAAAACATCGCCGGTAAAAATTAATGATAACTCACTTGCCGACTGGGATGCGATTACCCAAAATGTGATTACTGTTGACCCAAGCAAAGGCGTGTTCCGTACCATGAAGTTTGACTACGACGGTAACTACGTGTATTTATATACTGAAATGGTCAGCAAAAAATCTAACGGAGATATATTCGACATTTACCTGGATTCGGACAATAACCCTGGTACCGGGTTGTTAACCGGGAACTGGCCCGACGGTGGTTATGATGTTTTATTGGAAGGGCCATTCCTTGTAGGCCAGCCTAGTGATGTGTATATAATGTACTTCAGTGGGGCTACCCAAAACGACTGGGGCTGGGACACGCAAAGCATATCCGAAGCTTACACTGTGGGTACTGTTAAAGAAGAGGGCGGATTGCTGAAATTTGAAATGCGTATTGCGCGCGGTAAGCTAAAAGGCTTAACCGGTACAGGTTTGCGCATAGCTGTTCAGGCCAATAAAAGTGATTGGTCGGCCGCCCTGGGTGCAGCACCAAATGAAGGCTCGTCAAGTTTCTTCTTAGATATGAGTGAATAGGTTTAATTGGTTTATATCTGTTTCAATCTGTAAGTAAAAATATATATCGGGGCGCTTTATGATAAAGAATACAACTGCTGATCAATTGGCTAACGGGCGTTTAGTATCGTTAGATGTTATGCGCGGCATGATCATGATACTGCTTTGCGGCGAAAGCTGCATGCTTTACGAAGCAATAAGGCACATTGATCCGGCTAAGCCTATGGGCGGATTGATCAATCAATTCTTTCATCATCCATGGCACGGGCTGCATTTCTGGGATTTAGTTCAGCCTGCATTTATGTTCATGGCGGGCGCCGCGATGTATATTTCTTACAGCCGTAAGTTAGATAAGGGCGTAAGCTGGAATGATAATCTTCGCCATGTATTAATAAGAAGCTTAAAGCTTTTTATATGCGGTGTGGCCCTGCACTGTGTTTACGCAGGTAAACCGGTTTGGGAACTTTGGAATGTGCTTACGCAATTATCGTTCACAACCATTGTGGCTTATCTGATAATAGAAAAATCATATACCTGGCAATTGGTTTTCGCCCTGGGTTTATTAATACTTACCGAAGTTTTATATCGCACAGTATTGATGCCCGGTTTCGACCAGCCATTTGTAGAAGGGCATAACTTTGGTTCGTATGTTGATACCCTGCTAATGGGCAAAATAAATGGCGACGGATGGGTAACCATCAACTGCATCCCAACAGCGGCGCATACCATTTGGGGGGTGCTGGCCGGTAAGCTGTTAATATCAAACAAAACCATCAGCTATAAAATAAAGACTTTGGTTATTGCCGGTATTGTTGCCCTTATCATTGGCTTCGGGCTGGATCTGTCGGGCGTAACGCCTATTATCAAACGCATCAGTACAAGCTCATTTGCATTTGCATCGGTAGGGTGGGTATTGCTGATACTGGCCGCTGTTTACTGGCTGGTTGATGTAAAACGTAATACCAAATACGCCTGGATCTTCACCGTAGTAGGTATGAACGCCATATTTATCTACCTGTTCTTTGAAACGGTAGGTATGCAGTGGGTAAACCATGTAGTGGCCATTTTTACCGGGGATATGCTGCACCTGTTCTTAAATGTTCCACATAATATAACAGCGCTGATATCGGCAATTGCCACTTTAGTTGCTGAGTGGGGCTTATGTTATTGGCTTTATAAACGAAGCATCTTTTTTAAACTTTAATAAAAACCCTCTACTAAAAAGCAATTATATTATGATTAAAAAATTTACAGGCTATGCCCTGGGCATGTCCTTAGCAGCCATACTGCTTTCTTTTTCGTGTAACAACAGGGATGCAGGCCTTATAAAGGTTGAAAAAATAAACGTTACCTACACCGAAAGCGGGGAAGATTTCCCAAATCCGGAACGTGGTTTTTACCGCTACTCTGAGGTGCATTCCAGCAACTATACAGTATTAAATGCCGACGAGTTGAAAGGATACCGTTCCCCGCAATCTATAGAAAGCGCTAATTACCAGGTATCAAGCACACTGGTATTCAGGTATTATGTTTTGGATGATGTGGTTAACACCGCGATATCTGCAACATTTTTAACCAATATAAAAAAGGATTTTGAAGCTGCACGCGCTGCAGGGGTTAAACTTATTCCGCGCTTTGTATATACCACTACTGCAAAGCAAGGCAATTGCCCCGAAGGTTTCATTTGTCCGCTATATGGCGATGCTCCCAAGGCTATTATCCTTAACCACATTGCACAGCTAAAACCTATCCTGCACGATAATGCAGATGTTATAGCTTGTGTGCAGTTGGGCTTTATAGGTGTTTGGGGCGAGCAATATTACAGCGACTTTTTTGGTGATGCATCAAACAATGGTAACCAGGATCATAAGCTGACAGACAACAATTGGAAAGACAGGATAGAAGTTATCAAAGCCATGCTTGATGCTGTACCTGCCGATAGGATGATACAGGTGCGCTACCCGCAGTTAAAGCAGCGTTATATTTATGGCGTTAACGCACCATTAACATCGGCCCCTTTAACCGAGAGCGGCGCCTTCAATGAAACCGACATTGCACGTTTGGGCTATCATAACGATTGCTTTATGGCAAGCAGTAATGATTTTGGTACTTACGAGGATTATGGTAATAGTTCAACCCCACGCACGTCTGACGGTACGGTATTGAACACACTAAAAGATTACTTTAAAGCTGATAGCAAATTTGTAGTTGTGGGTGGCGAAACCTGCTCTGACGATTACAGCCCTTCTAACGATTGCGAACCTGCAGGAAAAGCACAGGCAGAATTTTCATCGCTGCATTACAGCTTTATTAATGCCCACTATAACACCGCCGTTAATAACGATTGGCAGGATGGGGGCTGTATGGATAACATCAAACGTAACCTGGGTTATCGCTTTGTATTACAATCTGCCGCGCTGCCGGATAATACCATTAAAGGAACGGTTATGAACATAAGCCTAAACCTTAAAAATGTGGGCTACGCATCGCCATATAACAAACGTACGGTGAAGTTGATACTGCGCAATACCAAAAGTGGTGAGGTTAAATCGTTCGACCTGGCAACAGATGTAAGGAAATGGTATTCGGGAGATGTAAAGGTTACCGAAGGCGTGAAGATCCCTGATGATTTTCCTGCGGGCGACTATGAAATGCTACTGAGCCTGCCGGATGCTTATGCAAGCATCGCTACCAAGCCGGAGTTCAGCATCCGTTTAGCTAATAATGACGTTTGGGAAGCTGCTACCGGGTACAATAAATTAAATCATACTGTAAAAGTTAACTAAATAATAAGCTGTAGATGATAAAGGCCTTTAAAATATGTTTGTTTTTAACCGCAATGTTATGCACCGCAGGTGTACAGCTTTACGCGCAAACAAGCGTGGCAATTAAAGATGGCGAAAAATGGTACGGCGGCGCGGTGAACGAAGCCCACCTGATGCCTTTTAAAGAGGGCTACAATCTGGATATGTATGGTGACACCCGTGGCAACCAGGCTGTGCCACTACTGATATCTACCAAAGGCCGGTTCATCTGGAGCGAGGAGCCTTTTAAGTTTACGTTTGAAAAGAACAGGCTGGTTATCAGCAACGCGAAAAGCGCGTTAACAATTGATTCGGCCGGAAAAAACTTGCACGAGGCATTTAGCAACGCGTCGAAACGTTTCTTCCCGTCAAAAAATAAACTGCCGGATACTTTGTTGTTTAGTAAACCGCAATACAATACCTGGATAGAGCTGGTTTATAACCAAAACCAAAAGGATATTTTAAGTTATGCCAGGGCGATAATTGACAATGGTTTCCCGCCGGGGGTAATTATGATTGATGATAACTGGGCCGATTACTATGGCAGGTTTGATTTCCGCGCGGATAGATTTAGCAACGCGGCTGCCATGGTAGATACCCTGCATAGCTTAGGCTTTAAAGTGATGCTTTGGATAAGTCCGTTCGTATCACCGGATACCGAAGTTTTCAGGGAGCTGCAGGATAAAAAGCTGCTATTGCTTGATGGCGAGGTAGAGACTAACAAAGAAGGGGAGAAGGTAACCAAACCAGCCATCATTTCCTGGTGGAACGGCTACAGCGCGGTATTGGATTTTACCAACCCCGATGCTATGCAATGGTTCCGTGGTCGCTTAGATCATATGGTAAAAACCTACCACTTGGATGGCTTTAAGTTTGATGCCGGCGACGCTGATTTTTATCCACCTAATGCCTTATCCTTCAAAAAAGCAACACCAAACGAGCATAGCAGGCTTTGGGGCGAATTGGGTTTATACTATCCGCTAAACGAGTACCGCGCCATGTGGAAAATGGGCGGCGAACCATTGGTGCAACGCCTGCGCGATAAAAAACACAACTGGGAAGATCTGCAAAAATTGATACCGCACTTAACCACAGCAGGCTTACTGGGTTACCAGTTTACCTGCCCGGATATGATAGGTGGCGGTGAGTATGGGTCGTTCATTGGTAAAGATAAACTGGATGAGCAACTGGTTGTACGCTCGGCACAATGCTCGGCATTAATGCCTATGATGCAGTTTTCGGTAGCGCCATGGCGGGTACTTTCTAAACAGAACCTTGCAGCGGTAAAAAAAGCGGTTGATATAAGGGCTAAGTACACACCATACATTATGCAGCTGGTAAAAACAGCCGCCACAACCGGCGAGCCTATTGCCCGTAGCATGGAGTACGAGTTCCCTAACCAGGGCTTTACAAATGTACAGGGCCAGTTTATGCTGGGCAGTAAATACCTGGTAGCGCCAATGATTGCCAATGGCAATACCAAAACGGTTTATTTACCAAAAGGAAAATGGAAAAGTGATTTGGGCAAAGTAGTAAAAGGCCCAACAAAAATAGAGGTGGAAGTTGCAGCCGACAGGCTGCCGGTGTTTGAGTTATTAAACAGTTACTAAACTAAACTTTAAAACAATAGACACTATGAAAAATTTATTCTTACTCGGAATGTTTGCCCTCATCTTAGCATCTTGTTCCAAAAAAAATGAAATTAAAGATCTGCCTAACGAAGACGGAAAAGCAGGTTCCAAACTACGGGTATCGGCATTAGCTAATTATTACGTAAATGGTACAACCGGGAATGATGCCAATGCGGGTACATCTGCCGCAACAGCGTTAAAAACTATCCAGGCTGCCTTGTACAAAACTACCAATGGCGTTGGCGCTAATATTTACGTGGCAGCAGGTACTTATAAAGAAAGGCTTTACTGGCCAACTTCGGGTGCATCAAGCGCAGAACCCATTACTTTAACAAATTACAACAGTGGCGTGGTTATACTGGATGGAATAAACGCTACCAACAACGCACAAAACGAGATGCTGGCTATCGCCAGCAGGAGCCACATCCGTATAAATAATATCAGTATTACCAATAATACCAGGGCAAATGCTAAGGGCATTTATGTTGTAGGGAATGGTACCGATATACAGGTTACCTATTGCAAAATATCTAACATCGGATGGACCACCAATGGCAGCGCCATACCAACAAGCACCGATAATGCAAGTCCGTTTATCATTGTGGGGTCTACATCAACCGCGTATACCGAAATTTATATTGGCAGCAACGAGATATTTAATTGTAACACAGGCTACAGCGAGGGTTTAACCCTAACAGGTAACGTACAAAACTTTTTGATAGAAATGAACACTATTCATGATATCAAAAATATAGGTATGGATATGTCTGGCAATTACTCGTGGACGGGTGCACCGGCCAATGTTAATTACGCCCGCAATGGCAACATCAAAAATAACACGGTTTACAACTGCGTATCGCCGGTGGCTACATCGGGTGGTATCTACGTGGATGGCGGCAAATGGATCAATATAGAAGGTAACACCTGTCACGCCAATTATGCAGGAATCAGCGTAGGTTGCGAGAACAACAACAACACGGTAGAAGGCATAAACATCCGCAGTAATTTTATCTATAATAACATCGAAGCTGGTTTGCTAATTGGTTCTAATCAGCCTAATAGTAAGGTTATCAACTCTACGGTAAGCAATAACACCCTGTTTAAAAATTACTCTGCAGGCGGCTGGGGAGGCGAGATCTCTATGCAGAATATGGATAACGTTAAATTTATAGATAACATCATCAATTCAAGGTCTAATATTGTTGTTATTGCTTCGTTGGGTTATGTTTCAACTAACCTTACGTTTAATTACAACAAATATTACACATCATCGGGCGTTGCAACCAATATCACATTTGATTGGGGAGGCAATAATGGCACAACTTATTCAACGTTAGCGGCATTTAAAACCGGTACTGGGCTCGATGCCAATTCAACATATGGTACCCCCGGTTTTGTTTCATCTACGCTGCCAAGTCCTAATCTGCATTTAACAAATACATCTGCCTGCGTTAATGCCGGGTTGCCCACTTATGCTTTACAAACCGGCGAACTGGATATTGACAAAGCGGCAAGGATAGTAAATTCGAGGGTGGATATTGGTGCTGATGAGTCTGTATATTAACAGGTTATCTGAAAAAAATAATAAGCGGTCTGCACAAGGTGCGGATTAATACGTAACATTAATAATTCTAAAGTATAGTGCAAAGTTCTAAAAACATAGATGAGGTGGTATCGCACTTTAAATGTGATGCGGATGTAAGTTCGTATAAGCCATACGGTTCGGGGCATATAAACGATACGTTCTTTTTAAAGAACGTATCGTTTGGTGGCTCTGATTATCTTTTGCAACGCATCAATCACAGGATATTTACCAACGTGGAGAGGCTTACTGAAAATATGCGCAGGGTTACCGAGCATTTAAAAAGTAAGATGAAGGAGTATGGCAATGGCGACCCGTTAAAGGAAGTAATGACCTTAATACCCACTGATAGCGGACAGTTTTTTTATAAAGATAGCGTAGGCGATTACTGGCGGATGTTCTACTTTTTAAGTGATACCAAAAGCTATGACGTAGTAGAGACCGAGAAGCAGGCCTATGAAGGTGGTAAAGCTTTCGGTAAGTTCCAGGCTATGTTATCAGATATCCCGGCAGGCGAAATGTTTGAGGTGATCCCCGATTTTCATAACATCCAGAAACGTTTACAGCATTTAGATGAAGCGGTAGCCAATAATGCCGGCGGGCGTGTTGCATCGGTAGGTGCCGAGTTAGAGATCGTAGCTAAATACGCCTCCTCAATGCAATATTTTCAGCAGCCCGAGCAGGTAGCTACTTTACCTAAACGTGTTATTCACAACGATACAAAATTCAACAATGTATTGCTGAACAGTAACGACGAGGCTCAATGCGTTATTGACCTGGAAACGGTGATGGACGGTTATGTAGCTTATGATTTTGGCGATGCGATACGCACCATTGTAAATACCACTACCGAGGACGAAGTCGACCTCAGCAAGATCCAATTGAACCTGTCATTGTTTAACGCATATGTGCAGGGGTATTTAAAGGAGGCATCCAGGTTTTTGACAGATGCCGAGGTTAATTCGTTGATGAAGGGCGCGCTGCTTTTGCCTTACATGCAGGCGGTAAGGTTTTTAACCGACCATATTAACGGCGATAAATACTTTAAAATAAAATTTGAAGGGCATAACCTGCAAAGGGCAAAGGCCCAGTTTCAGCTGGTGAAAATACTGGATGCGAACGCCGCAGCCATGCAGGAAACGATATTAAAAGAAATGAATAGCTTACAACACAGCGCATACTAAATGGATAAAGGGGTAACTGTAAATATTCCTTACCTTAATGGTTTCGATGACCTGCGATCGGTAGAGGATATATCAAAAGTTTTGGACGGGCAAGAGCGCAGGCAGATAAAGTATGCGCCATGGTCAGAAGGCGGGGAATTACCCCGGGCATCTTTTGCTTTGGCATATGGTAACGAGGATATCTATCTTAAATATTACGTAACCGAGCATACTTTGAAAGCCGAATACAGTAAATTTAACGACCCGGTGTTTAAAGATAGCTGTGTAGAGTTTTTTATTGCCTTTAACGGTGATGAAAAATACTACAACCTGGAGTTTAACTGTACAGGCACCAGCAGGGTGCAATATGGGCAGCACAAAACCGGGCGCACATTTTTGCCGGCAAGTTTATTAAAGACCATTAAGCACCAAACACGTGTTAAAACAAGTGCTGAAGGTAATATAGATTGGGAGCTAACTTTATGCATCCCCAAAAAGGTATTCAAATATCACCCGGCACTTTTATTAGAAAAAAGCAAAGCCAGGGTTAACTTTTACAAATGCGGCGACGGCCTGCCCCAACCGCACTTTTTATGCTGGAATAAAATAGAGGCACAAAAGCCCGAGTTTCATTTAAGCAGGTTTTTTAAAGAAATAATTTTTAGTCCACAAACAGTTTAACGCATTAACCCCTTCAATATATGTCAGATACAGCAGCATTAAATAGCAGCAAATCAAAGGTAAGCCCCATTTTCCTTATCGGGATGCTGTTTTTTATCTTCGGGTTCATCACCTGGTTAAACTCGGTATTGATCCCATACCTTAAATTGGCTTGCGAGCTAACTACTGTCGAAGCTTACCTGGTAACCACAGCTTTCTACATTTCCTACTTCGTACTGGCCATCCCATCTGCCTGGATCTTAAAAGTTACAGGTTTTAAAAAGGGGATGTCGGTCGGCTTGGGTATTATAGCCGTAGGGGCATTGATATTTATCCCCGCAGCCATGACACGCTACTATGGCTTGTTCCTGTTAGGGCTCTTCATACAGGGCTCGGGATTGGCGTTATTGCAAACGGCATCAAACCCGTACATTACCATATTGGGCCCGCCCGAGAGCGCTGCAAAGCGCATCAGCATAATGGGGATCAGTAATAAAATTGCCGGTGGCTTGGCGCCGATCATACTCGGTGCTATTACCCTCAAAAATGTTGATGGGTTAAAAGAACGCCTTGATGCCATGAGCATAAACGATAAAGTTGCTGAGCTTAACGAGCTGGCATCGCGGGTTATCGTCCCTTATATTGTTATTGTGGTGGTACTATTGATACTGGCCGTGGTTATCTACTATTCCAGCCTGCCAGAGGTTGATACCGATCAGGAAGATGAATCGACAGCTATAAATAATACGGGCAAAACCAGCATTTTGCAGTTCCCGCATTTGTTGCTGGGCGTTTTAACGCTGTTTTGCTATGTAGGGGTAGAAGTTATCGCAGGCGATGGGATAATTAATTATGGTAGCATGCAAGGCATCGCATTAGAGACAGCAAAATTTTTCACTACGGGTACTCTAATCTGCATGTTGGCAGGCTATTTTATAGGCATAGCATGTATCCCTAAATATTTGAGCCAGGAAAAGGCTTTAAAAATATCAGCAATATTGGGGGTAATATTGTCGATAGTAGCAGTGTTAACAGCGGGTTATATTTCAGTTGCCGCTATAGCTTTGTTAGGTTTAGCAAACTCATTAGTATGGCCTGCTATATGGCCAATGGCATTAGCAGGCTTAGGCAGGTTTACAAAAATAGGGTCGTCATTGTTAATTATGGGGATATCTGGCGGGGCAGTGATCCCGCTGGTATACGGCCTGTTATCAGATCCTAAAAATAACTTGGGTATTATAAGTGGTAATCCAAGCTATTCGAATATTATTTTAATACCATTATATCTTATTATACTTTACTACGCTGTTAGCGGGCATAAAGTAGGGAAAGCCAAAAATTTAGCAACAGAACAATTACAATCATCAATAAAATAAAACTAAAAATTATGGATCGCAGAGAATTTGTTAGAAACACCGCCGTAGGATTGGCCGGTTTAACAATTTTGCCTTCAGGGTTATTATTCGCAAAGAATGCAGATAAGGTAAGGCTGGGTTATATAGGTGTAGGGCTACGGGGCCGTAACCACATCGGTGAGGGTTTGCTTCGCGATGATGTAGAGATAGTTGCTATTTGCGACATACAGGAAAGCTCGCTGAAATATTGCCGCGAGCAATTTGTAAAAGCTAAAAAGAAACTGCCTGTAGAATACACCGGCGGACTGGATGCTTATAAAAAACTATTAGCGCGTAAAGATATTGATGGTGTTATAATTGCTACCCCATGGCAGTTCCACAAAGACCAGTCTATTGATGCTATGCGTGCCGGTAAATATGTTGGCTGCGAGGTTATTGCCGGTATCAGCGAGCAAGACCACTGGGATATCTTGAAGGTTCATGAAGAAACCAAGATGCCTTACATGACCTTAGAGAATGTTTGCTACCGCCGCGATGTAATGGCTGCCTTAAACATGGCAAGGCAGAACGTTTTTGGCGAATTGATTCACCTGGAAGGCGGTTATCAGCACGATCTGCGTGGCATTTTGTTTAATGATGGCAAAAGCTTTAACGGCAAAGGTGGCGAGTTTGGTCCAAATACCATGGGCGAAGCACAGTGGAGAACCCAATGGAATATTGACCGCGATGGCGATATTTACCCAACACACGGTGCAGGCCCCGTAATGAATTATATTGATATTAACCGCGGTAACAGCTTTACCAACCTGGTATCGTTCTCGTCAAAATCCCGTGGCTTAAATGCTTACGTTAACAAAGTATCCCCGGGAAATAAAAACGCTAAGATCAACTTTAAAAATGGTGACGTAACTACCACCATGATCAATTGCGCCAATGGCGAAACCGTTACGCTAAGCCACGATACCCACTTGCCGCGCCCTTATTCGTTAGGCTTTAGGGTACAGGGTACCGAAGGGATCTGGATGGATGTGAATGAGTCGGTTTACATTGAAGGAAAATCTGCCAAGTACGACGAATGGGATAAAGCAAGCGTATGGTTCGAGAAATACGACCACCCGCTTTGGAAAAAGTATGAGAAATACGCGGAAGGCGCAGGCCACGGTGGTATGGACTGGTTTGTATTTAACGGGTTTGTAGAAGCTGTTAAACAAAAAAGGCAAACACCAATTGACGTGTACGATTCATTAACCATGAGCGTGATCACCCCATTATCAGAAAAATCAATTGCAGAGGGTAATGCCCCGCAAAAATTCCCTGATTTTACAAAAGGTAAATGGAAAGAGCGTAAGAACACCTTCGCGTTAGACGATAGCGGGTTCTAAGAAATAGACACACATGAAAACAAAAATATTAGTGACCGGTGGACTTGGTTATATAGGTTCCCACACGGTAGTGGCATTGCTGCGCGCAAACTACGAGCCCATAATAGTTGATAACCTGGATAATTCCAGGCTGGGCATACTTGACCAGATAGAAAAAATTACGGGCACAAGGCCGGTTTTTCATAACATAGACCTATGCGACGAAGCAAAAACTGCCGCCTTAATTAATAGTGAAAAAGGTTTAGAAGGTGTTATCCATTTCGCGGCCCACAAAGCGGTTGGCGAATCGGTAAGCGAGCCGCTGAAGTATTACAGGAACAACTTTAATTCGTTGATCAGTATTCTAAAGGCATTTGAAGGGCGTAAGTTAAACCTGGTGTTCTCATCATCGTGCACCGTTTACGGTCAGCCGGATTTGTTACCTGTTAGTGAAGCCGCCCCGGTTAAAACTGCCGAATCGCCGTATGGTAATACCAAGCAGATAGCAGAAGAGATCTTACAGGATGTTGCTAAAGCAGATAAAACAAAACAGATCATTTCCCTGCGTTACTTTAACCCGGTAGGTGCGCACGAAACCGCCCTGATAGGCGAGTTGCCTGCAGGCGTGCCGCAAAACCTGGTGCCTTTTGTAACGCAAAGCGCTATTGGCAAACGAGGTCCGATCACCGTTTTCGGTGCTGATTATGATACCCCGGATGGCAGCTGTATTCGCGATTATATCCACGTGGTAGATTTGGCCGATGCCCATATCGCAGCCCTTAAATTGCAGGAAAGCGGCAAGCTTACCGGTAACTATGATGTATTTAATATAGGCACAGGTAAAGGTTATACCGTGCTGGAGCTGATAAATGCCTTTGAGCAAACCACTGGTGTAAAGCTCGACTACAAAATAGGCGAAAGACGTGCCGGTGATATCATCAAAGTTTGGGGCGATGTTACCAAATCGCGTGAGCAACTGGGCTGGGAGGCGAAATTTGGGATAAAGGAAATGATGCGGTCGGCCTGGGCCTGGGAGCAATATTTACAAAACAATCAGATCAACTAAGATGCTACTTAATTTATTAGAAGAAACCCGGTACGAAAAAGTACCTGTAAAAATATACGACACGGATAACGAGGCCAGCCTTGATGTAGCCAAGCGCATAGGCACCATCATCAAGCAAAAGCAAGCCGAAGCCAAAACCGCTGTACTGGGTTTGGCTACTGGTGTATCGCCCATAAAAGTTTATAAAGAACTGATAAGGCTGCATAAGGAAGAAGGTCTGAGCTTTAAGAATGTGGTAGCCTTTAACCTGGATGAATACTATCCTATTCAGCCGGATTCGGCCCAAAGCTATGTGCGCTTTATGAAGGAAAACCTGTTCGACCATATCGATATTGATATGGCCAACGTGAACATTCCTGATGGTACACTGGCAGAGCAGGATATAGCGGCGTTTTGCCTTGCCTACGAACAAAAAATAAACAGTTACGGCGGCATAGATATACAAATTTTAGGGATAGGCCGTACCGGGCACATCGGTTTTAATGAGCCGGGTTCGGCGCCAAACTCGGGGACCCGTTTAGTGACCCTTAACGATCTTACCCGTCGCGATGCATCAAAAGATTTTGGTGGTAAAGAGAATGTGCCAACCAAAGCTATTACCATGGGGATTGGTACCATTTTCAAAGCCCGCGAAATTATTTTAATGGCCTGGAATGGTAAAAAAGCATCCATCATTAAAAAAGCTATCGAAGGTGTAATATCGCCCGATGTACCGGCTACTTACTTGCAAACATCAGATAACGTAGAGTTTGTTATTGACCGCGACGCATCTGTCGACCTCACCCGCTTTGATACCCCATGGCTGGTTAAAGATTGCGTTTGGGGCGATATGCTGATCAAAAAAGCCGTAATATGGCTCGCCAAAACCCTTAATAAACCCATCCTGAAGCTTACCGAAAACGATTATAACAACAACGGTATGGCACAGCTGGCCACCCAACTTGGGCCGGTTTATAATATCAACATCAGCATATTTAATAACATACAGCATACCATTACCGGGTGGCCGGGCGGCAAGTTTAATGCCGATGACAGTCAGCGGCCCGAGCGCGCTACACCAGCTGTAAAACGTTCTATCGTTTTCTCGCCACACCCGGATGATGATGTAATATCAATGGGCGGTACCTTCATCCGCCTGGCGGATCAGGGGCATGAAGTGCATGTGGCTTACCAAACATCGGGTAATACCGCGGTTTGGGACGATGAGATGCTGCGCTATGTAGAATTTGCAATGGATTTTGCCAAATCACAATCGCAGGATGCAGCCTATCTGGATGGCTTGTATAAAAACATGGTTGAGTTTCTGAAAACCAAAAAACCAAACCAAAGCGACACCACAGCTATACGCACCGTTAAAGGATTGATCCGCAAAGGCGAGGCCATTGCGGGCGCAAGGCTTGCGGGTTTAAAAGACCAGCGCATCCACTTTATGGACTTGCCATTTTACGACCGCAGCAAGTTTGAGAAAAATGTATCTTTTGAGGATGATATTCAACAAACCATGCAGTTGCTGCAGGAGGTGAAACCTCACCAGATATTTACCGCCGGCGATTTTGCCGATCCGCATGGTACGCACAAGGTATGTTTTGAGATAATGCTGGAGGCCTTTAACCGCCTGCGGCAGATAGAAGACTGGACAAAAGATTGCTGGATCTGGCTTTACCGCGGTGCATGGCACGAGTTTGAGATCCACGAAATTGAAATGGCTGTGCCGTTATCCCCGCAGGAAGTAGAACGTAAACGCCTGGCTATATTTAAACACCAATCGCAGAAGGACATCCCTGTATTCCCGGGGGATGACGCCCGCGAGTTTTGGGTGAGGGCCGAAGATCGCACACACGAAACCGCCCGTTTGTATAATGAGCTGGGGTTGGCAGAATACGAAGCTATTGAGGCTTTTGTTAGATGGAAGCTTGATTAAAAGAACTCCCATATCTATGATTAAAAGCGGATGACCGAAAGGTTATCCGCTTTTTTATTTAAGCAAGCAGTTCAAATTTGCCTGTAGCTTTTTCCTCGCCATTTATGATCAGCGCAATTTTATGCATCCCCGGGTAAAAGGTGCGGGTGGTTATCAGTATAAATTTATGTTTGCGGGTAATAGTAAATGATTCGCCCGGCTGAAAGATCCGTTCGCTTATTTTGAAAACCTTCTTATTCAGCTTGCCATTTTTCATGAGGTAAAAAATAGCGTATTCTAACCTTATTTTTTGTTCAACAGCGTTGGTATTGGCCACAGTGAAAACAAACTCCAGGCTGTCGCCGATCTTTACTTTCGGGCTGAGGACTTTAAAATCTGACAAGTCAATACCATTAGTATGCAGGCCATAATGCGCCAATATTTCGGTGTGGCCCTGCTTTAATAAGGTGCGGCTGCCGTGTTTGATAATGGCATCAGTTTCTTTGCTTACACCACTCCAGCGGGCCGCTATTTCCAGCACCACTTGCGGATGATCTTTGGCGATATCATTCAGGTTATTGGCAACGCTTCGCCTAACCCATTCAGATGGATCGGCTTTTAGGTTTTCCAGTATCGGCAATATAAGAGAAACATCTTTCTTTAACTCGGGCACAGCCATCGCCCATGGTAAACGGGGGCGACTGCCTTCACTTGCCAAACGGCGTACCTTATAACTCTCGTGTAACGACCATGCCTGCATCTGCTTCATCATAGGCCCGGTATATTTGAGCAGGAACGGGCGTACAGCAAATTCGCAGCTTACAAATTGAGTGGTAAACTCCAGGGCATCAACCGAAGTTTCATAATCATCAATGCCATAAACCTCAATATAATCGGGCAGGAACATGTAGGCCAGTCCGTCCTCGCCAATACCTTTTTTTCTGAGCAGGGTAATCAGGGTTTTTATAAAGGCAATATCCTTTTTAAAATCACGAGGCATAAAGTTGTGCAGCGTTTTTACGGTATGCCGCATGCGCTCCTTTAACTCCATGTTCTCAAACTCTGGTGTATGAATTTGTTGAGTGAATTTTTGCTTATCAAACCCGGGCAATACTTCTGTAAGGCAGTCTGATAATTTGTTATAAAACGAGGGAGAGTAAAGGTCTTTTAGTGGGCTGGCCATAGGCGTAAAAGTACATCAATAATAATTTACTGTAAACCCGCTAATAAATAAATGATGGTGCATTGACTATTATAGCGCTATGAAGATTGCATTGAGTTGTTTTTAGAATTATTATATTTGTATATGGATGCATTGATTGTTTACCCGGAAAATAAAGAACAATTAACCGCTTTAAAGGCAGTTATGAAAGCAATGAAGGTTTCGTTTGAACAAAAAAGTATTGTTTATCCAGACCGTGTAATTGACGGAGTAAAGGAATCTTTACAACAAGCATCAGAAGGCCAGCTAACATCTTTTACCGGTAGCCGTGATATGCTAAATTAAGCATGGGTTTAGAAATATTTTATACCCCACGGGCAAAAGAAACATTCCAATCTACTTACAATTTTATTCATAACAAGTTTGGTGTTAGCGCAGCAAACAAATTTTTGGTAAAAGCTGATAAAGCAATTTATTTGTTGGCAGATCATCCTTTAATGTACAAGGTTTCGACCATTGACCCAAGTGTTCGGATAGGATTAATTACCAAGCAATGTTCCCTTTTTTACCGGGTAACAGACATATCTGTTCATATTTTATTTTTCTGGGATAACCGTCAGGAGCCAATAAATTAAGTTAGGTTGGTAAGCTTGGCGTTACAACTTCATTTTTTTATATTGCGATAACCAATAGCCTTTTAAGGCACATTCGCTTTATAAATATCATGGGTATAAAAAGAAGATCGTTCCTTAAAAATACATTGATAGCCGGTGCAAGCGCCGGTTTGGTCCCACAGTTTTTACAAGCCAAAAATACCGAAAGCACGGGCTTTATACCTTCCGATATCCCCTTATCGGCCGCAGGCAAAAAGGTAATAGTTGCTGGGGCGGGTATTACCGGCCTTTGCTGTGCTTATGAGTTAATGAAGGCCGGCCACGATGTTACAGTACTTGAGGCATCGGGCAGGTATGGCGGGCATGTTTTTACCGGCAGGGATGGCCTGTCTGACGGTTTATACGCCGATTATGGTGCCGACCATATTACCAAACCCGGCTACGAAAAGTTCTTTGATTATGTAGATGAGTTTAAACTTACCGTAATACCCTACCCAAACGCGGAAGGATCTGAAGCGGCGCCTAACGGCCATGTACTGAAAATGATAGGAGGCAAGTTTTATACCGAAGAAATGTTGAAAGACCCGGCGGTACTTACCAAATTTGGCTTTAACGATAAGGAGGTTAAATTTCTTTCGCAGAACCCGTCGTACGCTTTAAGCTCGTTATATATTAAGCCCTATCTTTTAAAATTTAAAGACCCATACCAGCCTTTCGGGGTTGGGTATGATGATTATGATAAATTCCCGATTGCCGAGATCTTTAAAAAAGAAGGTGCGTCGCCGGCCGCACTAAACTGGTTAGGTGGCTCGCATACCTCCGCGCTTTATTATTTGTGGCGTGCCTATATCATGGAGCAACGGAACATCCCGCTATCCGAAGGAGATACCTTTCACCTTAAGGATGGTAACGAACAATTGCCCATAGCTTTTGCCAAACGCCTGGGTGCACGTTTAAAACTAAACCACCCGGTATTGGGTATTAAGCACGACAGTAAAGGAGTAACCGTTAGATACAAAGCTTTTGGTTTTGAAGAGGAGAAGGAAATGATTGCCGATGTATTGGTTAACTGTATCACCCTGCCCATATTCAAAAACATACCGGTAACACCTGCTTTATCGCCCGCAAAACAATACGTGGTTGATAATATGGCTTATTCATCGCACCCTTTTTATGTGTTTGAGGCCAGCAGCAGGTTTTGGCTTGATGATGGTTTCAAAAGCATCAACATGCAGTTTGAACACCCCGATATTTCATCTATTTGGGAAGAAACAAACCAGGTGGATAGTAAGCGCATAGTGCTGAAAGCTTACGGCCCCGGCGGACTTTCGCCGCAACGGGTTTTGGCCGCGTTCCGCGAAGTGTATCCGGGTAAGCATGATACCATTGAGCAGGCCTTAACAAAGGATTGGACAAAGGATAAATTTGCCCCGGCCTGCGAGATGGAAGCCTTCCCGATAGGGGAGATGAATAAATTTTGGCCGCAATTGATGATGCCCGAAGGCCGCATCTATTTTGCAGGTACTTATGCTGATAATATGAGCCGCGGTATGGAATCCTGCATCCGGTCGGCACAACGGATAGCGCATGAAATTAATAAATTATAAGCGGTTTATAAATGAATAAAAGGATTGGATTGATTTACGGAGGTGTTGTTTTCTGCCTGCTTTTGTGTTCGTTCATACTTCCTTTCAAAAGGCTTCAGCAACAAAACCAAGCACCTGTTGTGAAGATCATCGTCCCAAAAACTAACGGCAACTTTGATTGGGATACACAAGTAAACTACCAAATAAGCGTAGCCGATAAAGAAGACGGCGATTCTAAATACGAAGAAATAAATGGTATGGAGGTACTGCTTGAGGTGAAATATGCCGGCAGCAAAACTAAATTGCCTGCAACAGTCAAGGCCGTGCCGGATGCGCCGGGATTAGCAGTGATACGTACCTCAAACTGCTTCAATTGCCATAGTTTTAATTCAAAATTAATTGGCCCGTCCTTTCATGATATCGGCGTAAAATACCCGGTTACAGCCGCGAATATCGATCTTTTGACTAAGCGCATCAAAGAAGGTTCGGCAGGGATCTGGGGGAAGGTAAGCATGCCAACCCATCCGGAGCTAACTACCGAGGAAGCGGCCAGCACCGTAAAATGGATCTTAAAACAGGCCAATGACCCCAATGTAAGTTACTATACCGGTACCGAGGGCTCTTTCCGTACCAGGCCGGCCGGAACGGAGAAAAAAGGCGCTTATATTTTAACTGCCAGCTATACCGATCATGGCCCTAAAAGTGCGCCGGGCAAGCAACGCCTGCAGGGGCGGGATGTAGTTATACTTCAAAGTAAATAAGGCTAAATATTCGCTGCTAATATTACATTTGCCTTTATCATGAAAGATATCCCTGTACATCAGTTGAAGAAAAGGGGCAACGTTGGCCTCGAGATATGGCGCTACTATGCCGGGGACATAAGGCCTAACAGTGACGAAAAAGGGGTGATGAAAGCCCATCGCGATGATCACTATATATTTTTTGTAGTAGACGCGGGCGATGCGGCCTTAATGATAGATTTTGATGAAGTAACCTTTTTCCCTAACGCTTTATATTACATTTTGCCGGGGCAGGTGCATAAGGGTATAAGCGACGAGCGGGCTGCAGGCTGGTTTTTAGCGGTAGATACCATGCTGGTGCCACCCGATTGCCGTAAGGTGTTTGAAGGGCAGCTGGTATTACAAAAACCGCACATGTTAGATGATATGCAGATGAAGCAATGCATGGATCTGCTCTCCTTATTATACCAACGATTTTTAGATTACGAAAAAAGCACCTTCAACGTATCGGTGGTGCATTCGCTTTTGCAATCGTTTATTGGTATTGCTGCCGGTTGTTATGCCGGGGTCAATAATACCGCTATACAGGTATCAAGGCCGGTAGAGCTTTCGCAAATGTTTAAGCAATTACTGGTTGATAATTACGTGGCCATAAAAAGCCCTTCGGTTTATGCGGGTATGCTCAATGTATCAGAAAGCTATTTGAACGAGGCCTTAAAAAAGACAACCGGCCTTTCGGTAAGTTACTGGATCCTGAACGAGGTGATGCTGGAAGCTAAACGGTTGCTGTATTACAGCGAACAAAATGTTAAAGGAATTGCACATGTTTTAGGGTATGACGACCATGCTTACTTTTCGCGCTTATTTAAAAAAGCCGAAGGGATCACCCCATTAACATTTCGTGCTACTTACCGTAAATAGTCCAATCATTACCGCATAGTTGCCATTGTTATGTGATGATTTACCACGTTTCTTTGTAGTCTTAAATTACCTACGCATGGAAACATCCACATTACAAAAACTAAAAAGAAAAGCCGGGGAGCTGTTCGAATCCCGGCTGCTGCAAACCGGTACCGTTCTGGAAGTACGGCCCTGGACACCATCAACCTTAATTGAAATTGATTTACACTTACCGCTTGTTGATATGCAGCAATGGGAGCAAGTACCATATATTAAATTCAGGGTCGACAATTTTACCTTTCGCGATTATACCCCATCTGGCTGGGATGCCGATACCCACACCTGCACCATATATGTTGACGCAGTACACAATGGCCCGGGCAGTAAATGGGCACGCCAGTTAAAAAAGAACGACACTATCAGCTACATCAAAAAAATAGGCTTTACGCAGCACCAGCCCGACCAAACATCGGCAGTAATTGCGCTGGGCGACGAAAGCAGTGTTGGCCACTTACTGGCCCTGCAAAAAATGGTATTGCCACATACCCGTTTCTCGGGCGGCATAGTCATCGGCGACGAAGAACACCGCAAGCTGTTTCACGAATATTTTTGGTCGCCAATTGAGCCGGTGGCCCGTAAGGACGTTTACGGACACAATAGTTTAATGGAGTGGGTGCTTAAGCAGCAATACAGCCTGGAGAATACCATTTTTTACCTGGCCGGGAACAATACAATGGTAGCCCAACTGCGTAAATTGCTTAAACAGCAGGGCTATCCATCATCACAAATAAAAATACAGGGCTTTTGGTCATAACACCTGCAAAAAGGTAATGCCTATATAGAAGGGTACAGGTTGTTTTTTACATACGCGGCGCTGCGTTTTACATTACTCATGGCATCGGGTATGTAATTATTTCCCTGTTCAACAAACAGGTGTTTGGCGCCCGCCAGTTGATGGTCTTTTAATATGGTTTTAAAATCGATAGTGCCGTCGCCTACGGTTGTGTGCAGCTCACGGTCGGTTTTATCCATATCTTTTATATGCAAAATGGCAAAACGACCGGGTTGTTTTTTAAACCATTCAACCGGCGCAACCGGCGAGGAGTGGCTGGTCCAGTAAAGGTCCATCTCCAGCTTAACCAACGCGGGGTCGGTTTCATCTAAAATGGTGTTATAGCCAATTTTGCCGTCGTGGTTTATAAATTCAAAATCGTGGTTATGGTAAGCCAATTTAAGGCCGCCCTTTTTTATTTGTTCGCCAATGGTGTTTAATGTGCTTGCAAGGCGTTTAAACTCGTCCATGTTGCGGTATTCGGGTGCAAGCCAGGGCCATACAATATAATCCTGTTTCATTATGGTAGCACCCTCAATACATTGGTCGACATATTTGGTGAGTGCGTCCTTTTTATCCTTGGCGAAAAACTTATCCAGGTCGTAATGGCCGGCCGGGGTAGTTAGGTTACAATCGTCCATTAGCTGCTTAGCCTGTTTTGGTTCCAACCCCCAGTAGTATTTATTACTGCCGTAATTAAAGCCGTAGGTTTCTACCTCCTGGTAGCCATAACCGGCAACACTGGTTAATGTGCCCCGCAGATCTTTTTCCATCGCTTCGCGGATAGTGTATAATTGCAGCCCCACTTTAAATTTAGCCTTAGGGGCAGCAAAAGGAATTGCCGGGATGGCCATTGCCGCCGAAATAATGCCGCTTTGCTTTAAAAAGGTTCGTCTTGTACTCATGATAGGTTTAGGGTTAAATTAATAGGGGAATATTGTAAATAACAAAGCTTATTTCTGTTTTACGTAAGTCTCTATTATTTCGTGGTTTATATTCAGGCTATCAATTTTTTCAATACCCTTTTGTATCAGTGTATCATTTTTAAACTGAACGGTAAACTCAAAATCGCGGCCTTCCCATTCGCGGGCATTTAAGTAAGCCAGGTGCTCGGTGTATTTGTCGCCTTTAAAATCGTAGGTGCCCCCGCCTGCGGTGTAGGTAGCATCTTTGCCCTTACCTTTACTTAGATCATGTCTCATAAAAGCAAAGTGGGTAGCGTTCAATATTTTTATCATTTCCTGGTTTGGAACGGGGTAATCTTTAACGGTATCGCCTTTGGTAACGGTTACGGCAGATATCAGTTTCCAGGTGCCTATCATGGGCGAAGCGGGGCCTTCGGCAATAGTAGCTGTAGGTTTTTGCGTGCACGATGCCAGGGCAAGTGCCGAGAAAAGAAATAATCCGGTAAGTTTCATGAGATATGTTTTGAGGTTTAATTAAACGCTAATATAAGCGCAACAACTGTAAATACAAGCGTGTAAACTATATAAGCAACTAATGATAAGCATAATAAAGAAGTTTAGCCGCGTAACGTATGGTAAACCTCAGCAAAAGGATAAATCCCTATATTAGCATCACTAATACTATGATCAATACACTGCCCGAGTTACGCACCGTTAATGTTACCCGTTATGTTACGCCATTGCGCGAGGGCGGTTCATTACCTGCCATTGCCGAAGCCGACGACGGATTTTTATACGTACTAAAATTTAGGGGCGCAGGGCAGGGTCCTAAAGCCCTTATTGCCGAACTGATAGGTGGCGAAATTGCCCGCAAGCTTGGTTTTAAGATCCCCGAGTTGGTGTTTGTGAACCTGGATGAAGCCTTTGGCCGCACCGAACCGGATGAAGAGATCCAGGACCTGCTGAAGTTTAGCGTTGGCCTTAACCTGGCGCTGCATTATCTTTCGGGCGCTATTACGTTCGACCCAACCGTTACTTTTGTAGAACCCAAACTGGCTTCGCAAATAGTGTGGCTGGATGCCTTATTAACCAACGTTGACCGCACCGCGCGCAATACCAATATGCTGATGTGGCACAAAGAGCTTTGGCTGATAGACCATGGTGCTGCCTTATATTTTCATCACAGTATGGAAAAATGGGAAGAGCAGGCCGTACGCCCTTTTGTGCAGATAAAAGATCATGTATTGCTCAGAAAAGCAGCTGAATTGGAAGCGGTTGATGAAGAATTTAAAGTGTTGTTAACACCAGATTTTATACAGTTTGTTGTTGACCTGATACCGGATGCCTGGTTAACAGATCGCTCGTTTGAAACCGAGGATGAGCAAAGGCAGATCTATGCTCAGTTCCTGAACACCCGATTAGAAAACTCAAATATTTTTGTAAAGGAAGCCCAAAATGCAAGATCGTCACTTATTTGAGTATGCCGTTATCCGCGTTGTACCAAGGGTGGAGCGCGAGGAATTCCTGAATGTGGGGGTGATATTGCTATGTACTAAGCAGAAGTTTTTAAAAATGAAGTATAGCATTGATAAAGACCGTCTGCTGGCCTTTTCAAAAGATCTGGATATTGATGCGCTCGAAGAAAATCTGTCGTCCTTTCAACGAATAGCTATCGGCGGCAAGGATGCCGGTCCTATAGGTGAACTGGATGCTGCATCTCGTTTCCGCTGGTTAACGGCCACGCGCAGTACGGTGGTACAAACCTCAAAAGTACACCCGGGTTTTTGTTTGGATGGCGAGGATTCGCTTACGCGATTATTTGACCAGTTGGTGAAGGAATATTAGCGTATATATATTGAGCTGAGGCGGCGTACTCAATCGTTTTCGCAGAATAAAATATAGGGTATGTAAAATCTACACTATATATGCTAAATTAGCTCTACAAACCAATATAATTCCAACTTCATGATATCCTTCAAGATAAAGGCTTTGGCACTTTGTATTATATGCATGTGCCTGCTAAACAGTGCCTGGGCGCAAACCAAAACCGGGTCGCCTAAATTTAAGGTGATAGCATTTTACACCGCTAAAAACGACCAGGCGCATATCAGCTTTGTACACGAGGCCAATAAGTGGTTCCCGGCGATGGCTAAGAAGTATAATTTCAGATACGATTCTACCAGTAACTGGAGCAACCTTAACGCTAAGTTTTTGGCCAAGTATAAAGTGGTGATATTTTTAGATACCCGCCCCGATAATGCCGCGCAACGTACGGCTTTTGAAACCTATATGAAAAATGGCGGCGGCTGGATGGGTTTCCATTTCGCGGCATTCGCGCTCACCCCTTCAGATTTCCCGCAAAATTGGGACTGGTATCATAACGAATTTTTAGGATCGGGCCAGTATGGCAGCAATACATGGCGGCCCGTATCGGCCGTTTTAAAAGTGGAAGACAGAATGCATCCGGCAACAAAAAATCTGCCCATGGTATTCAAGTCATCACCAAACGAATGGTATCGCTGGGAAAAAGACCTCACCAAAAACCCTGATATAAAAATACTGGCATCTATAGATCCGGCAAGTTTCCCACTCGGCACAGGCCCTAAACCGAATGAGATATGGCATAGTGGATATTACCCGGTGGTATGGACTAACAAAAAATACAGAATGATCTATATGAACATGGGCCATAATGATATTGATTACGAGCATAAAACTAACAAGGACCTGTCGCAAACATTTGGTAACCCGGTGCAGGATGAACTGATCCTTGACGCGGTATTATGGTTGGGCAGCGGCAAAAAAGCCGGCACAAAGTAATAACCCGCAATAACTAACAGATTTAATAATAACTGATTTTTAACCCCAATAAACCTTCAGTCTCAAATGAAGAAAGGATTTTTACTCGCCGGCCTTGTATGCTTGTCAGCAAGTGTATTTAGCCAGGCACCTGCAGCCAAAAAGAAACTGCCGTATTCGGCCACCAATAAAACGGTAAAAGTTTATGTTACCGAAAAAGGTTCGAACAAAAGGCTTGCCGCCAATGGTGAGTTGAAATTTTCATCGAACCCGCAACCGCCCGAAACAGAAACGGTAGTTTTTGTTGACCCCGAGAAGAAGTTTCAAACCATGCTGGGCATAGGGGGTGCATTAACCGATGCCGTTGCCGAAACATTTTACAAGTTACCAAAGGATAAGCAAACAGAACTTTTAGAGGCTTACTATAACAAAACCACGGGCATTGGCTTTACATTGGCCCGTACCAATATACAAAGCTGCGATTTTAGCAGCGGCAGCTACAGCTATGTAAGCAATAGCGATAAAGCATTATCAACCTTTGATATCAGTCACGATAAAAAATACCGCATCCCGTTTATAAAAGCGGCAACTGCTGCCGCGGGTGGTAAGCTAACCCTATACGTATCGCCATGGAGCCCGCCGGCTTTCATGAAAGATAACAACGATGTATTGCACGGCGGAAAATTGAAATCCGAGTTTGCGCAAAGCTGGGCAAACTTTTATGTGAAGTTTATAAAAGCGTACGAAGCACAGGGCATCCTAGTGTGGGGCTTATCGGTACAAAATGAGCCTATGGCAACCCAGAAATGGGAATCGTGTAAGTACACCGCCGAAGAAGAGCGCGATTTTGTGAAGAATTATTTAGGCCCAACACTTTGGAAGCAAGGCATGAAAGCTAAAAAACTGATAGTTTGGGATCATAACCGTGATCAGCTGTACCAACGTGCAAGCACCATTCTGGAAGACCCCGCCGCTGCCAAATATGTTTGGGGGATTGGTTTCCACTGGTACGAAACCTGGACAGGTGCCGGGCAAAACTTTGAGAACGTTCGCCTTACACACGCTACCTTCCCTGATAAGAACCTGATATTTACCGAAGGTTGTGTAGAGAAATTCGATTTTAACCGTTTAAATGACTGGGACCTGGGCGAGCGCTACGGTCTTTCGATGATAAACGACTTTAACGCGGGTACCGTTGGCTGGACCGACTGGAACATCCTTTTGGATGAAAAAGGCGGGCCTAACCATGTGGGTAATTTCTGCTTTGCACCCGTACATGCCGATACACGCAGCGGGCAGTTATTGTACACCAATTCTTACTATTACATTGGTCAGTTTTCTAAATACATACAAGCAGGCGCAAGGCGCATAGCCAGTTCTGCCAGCAGGGATAAGCTGTTAACCACCGCTTATATGAACCCTAATGGTTCAATAGCCGTAGTGGTAATGAACCGCACCGATGAGAAGATAGAATACAGCTTATGGATAAAAGGCAAAGCCGCCAAAACCGTAAGTGAGCCACATTCAATAGCTACTTTGGTAGTACAATAACATAAAAAATAGCCTCCAAATTGGGGGCTGTTTTTTTTATTCGCTATCCTCGTTCTTGATCCCCTTAAGCAGAGCATAAATGGCCATTGCATGGCCGTGGCCCAATTCAAAATCTGCTTTAAGCCAATTGGTAACATCGCCGGCTTTTGCGGTTAGTTCGCCGTTTTTGGTAAAGCCTTTTTCTTCAGCCATTGTCCTGAAATCTGCCGGGCCTTTCCTGTTTTTTGTTTGATGGTGTTAAGGTATGCTTGGAATGACATATGAATGTGTTATAAGTTGTTTATGATTATTTGGCGAATGAAAGTCCCTTATCCGCCATGGCTTCCTTTAAAACAGGGAGAGTACTTTTCCCGATGCCATGCAGCTTCATCAATTCCTTTTCGGTTAGTTTGGCCAATTCTTCCAGGCTATTAATATCGGCATTTGCCAAAGCGCGCTGTGCAGGTTTTGCCAGTTTGCTAAACGGGTGGTTTTCTTTTGCTTCTTTCATTGCCTTATTGCTTATAACAAATTTACATCCTTGCCGCAAATCCCATAAGGGGTATAAACGACTATTTAAAGGGTATTCGCGACTTTGTTTATCAAAAAAAAGCGGGCAACCATATTGGCTACCCGCTTATCACTCATCACTCACTCACAAAAAAATTATCCGGCAGTAGGCGCTTTCGCAGCCCTTCTGTTTTTCATTCTTTCTTTTAACTGGGCTTTAAGCTCAGTATATGTTTTTTGCTGATCTGCAGTTAAAACTGTTTTCAGGTCGGCATCTGTTTGGGTCATTATCGCTTTACGGCTTTCACGATTCGCTTTACGGTCGGTATTAGAACGGTTAGCTTTTAAGCTGTCCATCTGTGTAGCACGTTTTAACAAAATAGTGTTCACTTTAGCATACTGGTCTTGCGAAAGGGTTAACTTTTGCTGAAGAACTTTTGACATACGCTCTGCTTTTTGCTCGGGTGCTACATTATGCCCGCCACGTTTGCCATGCATCCTGCCTTTAAAGCTTGCTTTTAGGCTTGCATAAGTAGTTTGCTGCCCGGCAGTTAAAACAGTTTTTAAACTGGCGTCTGTATTAGCCATTATAGCTTTACGGCTTTGCATGTTTGCCTTACGGTCGGTGCTGCGGTGGGCCTTCAAGCTATCCATTTGTGTAGCGCTCTTAGTAAATATCGCGCTCACCTTAGCAGACTGGTCTGCCGACAAGGCTAATTTCTTTTCCAAAACCTTAGTCATGCGTTGTGCTTTTTGCTCTGGCGTTTTATGTGCCCTTTGGGTTTGTGCCTGGGCAAATGCAACAGATCCGGCCAGGAATATCATTAAAAGTAATTTTTTCATGTTTCTTAATTTTGATGTATTGACAGTATTTGGCTACCCAAGGTTTAATGAAGCTATCGTCACATTGTCATTACAGTAACATTTAAAATATTTACTATTGCAATACCGACCGAACGGTCTATATTTGTCCTGTCGAAACAATCAAGATCATGACAAAGGCAGAAAGAACCCGTCAATTCATTATAGAGCAATCGGCTCCCTTGTTTAACACCAAAGGTGTTGCAGGTACAGCCATGAGCGACATTATGGAGGCCACCAAAATGGCCAAGGGTGGTTTGTATGGTCATTTTGAAAGTAAGGATGAATTATCGCATGCGGTGGTTGATTACTGTTTAAGCAGTTTAGGTGAAAAAATAACTGCCGCGATAAACAAGGGAAAAACAGCAAAGGAGAAACTATTTGCTTACCTTGATTTTATAAGCAAAACCGAAAACCCACCATTACAGGGGGGCTGCCCAATGATCAACTTTGGTATGGAGGCCGATGACACCAGTGCCGCCATCAATCAGAAAGTAAAACAGGGCATGGAATGGTCTGTAAATAAGATTACCGGTATCATTATAGAAGGAATTGGAACCGGCGAGTTTTACGCGAACTGGAACGCGAAAGAATTTGCCATCAAACTTTTTTCTATGACAGAAGGAGCAATTGTAATTGCACGTGTTATGGGTAACAACTCGCATATGCTTACGGTTATAAAAATGCTCAAAAATGAAATTGAAGAACAGGTGATCTAAACCTTTTTTTATGGCTTAAAATAGACCGAACGGTCGATAAATGATATTAATTGAATAATCACAAATACTAAACATAAAACAAAATGAAAAATCAAAAAGTAGCCCTTATAACAGGGGCCAATCGTGGAATAGGTTTCGAAACTGCAAAACAGTTAGGCGAACAAGGTGTAACCGTAATTTTAACAGCACGCACATTAGAAACAGCAAACGAAGCTGCCGACAAACTGAAACAACAGGGCATTGATGCTTACGGTATTAACCTGGAAGTTACCAATGCTGGCGACCGCAAAGCTGTAGCCAAATACATTGAAGATAAATTTGGTAAGCTGGATATCCTGATCAATAATGCGGGGGTAAATGCAAAAGACTCTGGCCTATTTGAAGCCCGTACCATTGAAACTACCGAAGAAGAATTTCAGTATGTATTTGGTACAAACTTATTTAGCGTGGTGTTTTTAACAAAAGAATTGTTGCCGCTGATCAAAAAGAGCGAAGCAGGCCGTATTGTAAACCTGTCGAGCATATTGGGTTCGCTTACCTTACATGCCCAAAAAGATAGCCCTATCGAATCCCTTAAGAAACTATCATACGATGCTTCTAAAGCCGCGCTTAATATGTTTACAAACCACCTGGCTATTGAACTGGAAGGTACCGGTATTAAAGTAAACTCGGCACACCCGGGTTGGGTAAAAACACCGCTTGGTGGCGATAGCGCCCCTATGGAAATTGCCGACGGCGCTAAAACCAGCGTGCAGCTTGCCCTGATAGGCGAAGATGGCCCTAACGGAAAGTTTATCCACTTAGGTGAAGAATTACCCTGGTAAGTAAATTATGAATCGTCCTGAAATAAGTTGACAGATTTTACGATAGTCCCAGTTACGAGAGTAGCTGGGATTTTTGTTTATAAACACTTTGTGGTGTTTTCATTTTCAAAGATAAGTGTGGCCGGCGATT
>NZ_JANHOH010000008.1 GCF_024498135.1 Mucilaginibacter aquariorum | reverse complement strand
AAGCGCTTGTTACAGATATGGTACAGTCTGACCTGCATTTAGCAAAAAAGGACGAGCACATGAAAAAGGGCGGCTTTAAAACATTAAACTATTTTGAATAGTTTAACTCATTTCGGCATTATATGAAGAGAATATTTACCAGCATTGCGTTATTATTGATCACGGCGGGTATTGCCCGTTCACAATCAATATACCAGCCTTACTCATACGATTTTTATCAAAAGTTTAATGCTGATGCTTATTCAACCAAAACCCGCCTGCATACCTCGTTAAAACCATTTTTTGTTGACGATTCATTACTGATGCAACGCTACGATTCTATCATGAATTACGGTAGCGATGGTTCAAACAAAAGCATTTTATACCGCAAGTTGTTTAATGAGCATTTAATTGATGTAAAAGGCACCAACTCCACCTTTTACGCCGATCTGCTTCCCGATTTTAACATAGGCCGTGATCTTTCACACAAACGCAATACCTATCTAAGTTCACTTGGCTTGCAAATTGGCGGTACAGTAGGTAAAAAGTTTTACTACAACATATCAGGCTATTTAAACCAGGCCGAAGTTCCCAATTATATCTCTACCTACATCCAGCAGGTTGGCATAGTTCCAGGGCAGGCATATGCCGGTACGTTTAACAATAACCCCAATGCTTACAGGTGGGATTATATTACCGCAACAGTATCATACACACCGGTTAAATACTTAAATATTAGCGCCGGGCGCGATAAAACCTTTATTGGCGATGGTTACCGTTCGTTGCTACTGTCAGACTATGCATCGCCCTACCCTTTCTTTAAACTTACTGCCAACCTGGGTAATGTAAAATACATGGCCATGTGGGCCTACTTTACTGACCCTGCCGGTACCAGTGACTTAAATATTGACCGTAACAAATGGGGCATTTTCCACTACCTGGATTGGAATGTAAATAACCGGCTGTCGTTTGGGTTCTTCGATTCGGTTATCTGGAGCAATACGGATGACCAGGGCCATACACACGGTTTTGATTTTAGCTACATTAACCCCGTTATATTTTTAAGGCCTGTAGAGGCCGCCAATGGTTCGCCAGATAATGCGTTGATAGGCTTTACAACTAAATACAAGCTAACCGATGGCATCACTGCTTACGGTCAGTTCTCGTTAGATGAGTTTACAGCTAAAGAGTTTTTTAATAATGCAGGTTATGTAAACAACAAATTTGGCTACCAGGTAGGCATAAGGGGCGCCAACATGTTTGGTGTTACCAACTTAAACTACCTGTTAGAAACAAATACGGTAAGGCCTTACACCTATTCGGAACGATCAAACATATTAAACTATTCGGCCAACAGCGAGCCGCTGGCACATCCGTGGGGTGCAAACTTCCGCGAGGTGGTTGCCTTGCTTAACTACTCCTACAAACGTTTTGATTTTATGGGCGAAGTTGATTACGGCCGCTATGGCTTGGATATAGGTAATGATAATTACGGTAAAGATATTTTTAAGCATTACAGCCAACCTATACAGCGTGATGGAAACACCATTGGCCAGGGTTTAAAAACAAATATGGTTTATCTGCAAGGTAAAATTGGCTATGTACTAAACCCTAAATATAATTTGAGGTTAGAGCTTGGCGGCATTTACCGCACCGAAAAGAACAGCGACTTTAACGATAAAACCGCTATGATCACCTTCGGCCTGCGTAGTTCTTTCCGTCAGATCTATAGCGATCTGGCCAGCTACAAAACGCACTAACAAAATACCGATAACATAAAAAAGGCAGCTCCGGTAAATACCTGGCTGCCTTTTTATTTATATCTATTTGGCTTTTAAGCCCGTTTCATTTCTTCTTTAATTGCCCTTAAAAACTCATTGGCATGCTGCGATCCTATAATATAAACAAGGCCATCCCTATCTGTAAGGTGGATAGCATCGTTACCTGCTGCGTAAAAACGAATGGTGCCCTTGGTATGCAAATTATAAACCGGGTTATTGAACAAGTAACGGCTGTACGATCCTTTTTCAACCTTTACAATACTGTTCAGATCTATCTTAACCCTGCGGGTGCTCCATAAGCCATCCAATAAAACGCTTTTATTGATAACCCTGGTGCTAAAGTGCAGCAAGAACCCCATTATAATGGATATGATAATAATAACAAACCCAACAATGGCTAAAAGGTCGCCGTTGCGTTCGCGTTCATCAGTAAAAAAATAAGCAGCAAAGCAAAACATGGCTAAAACCAGGCGGATAGTGATAGGGATCCACTCCCTGCCCAGGTATTGTTTTTCAATAAAAACTGATTTATCGCTCATAATTTATACAGTTCGAATATAGTAACTTTTTTAGTGTTATTACTTACTTTGTACCTTTCGTCGGGCCGGTAACCGCCTACCCAAATAATGTCGCCATTACCGTTTACCAGTATAGGTAACTTACTTTTTTTATGCAACGGCACCTTCTCGTGAATGAAAAAATCACTTAGTTTTTGCCGGGTTTTCATCCCCAGTGGGTAAAAAACATCGCCCTGCTGCCAGGCACGCAATGTAAGCGGATATATTAATAGTTTGGCATCAACAGAAACAGCTAAAGGATTATCCCTGATAATTAGCGCACTATCATCATGCAGTAACGTTAGTTTGTAGCTGTTATAAACAATACTGGTATCGTTTTCATTAATTATAGTTTCTGCTTTAACTCCGCCCGCTTTTGGCGAGATAATAAGCTTGCCCCTATCTACCAGCAAGGTAAAGTTCGTGCTTTCAAACACCCGGCCCGGATGTTTGGCCAATGCGGTTATCAGATCGTCAACAACGGTTTCTATAAAGCCATAATCATGTAGTAATTTAAAAAGCAATAAGCGCTTGGGCGATAACTGCTCTATCTGTTCAATAGAAATGTGCACCTCCCCATCATGTTGAATAAGCAGCTCTTTTTTCAAAGCATCTACCTTTTCGTTCAGCAACACTTCCATGTCCCTAAAATTGCGCAGGTTGTTCTCAAAAGTAGCTTCCAGGTTTGGGTTCAATTCTTTCAGTAACGGAATAACCTGATGACGTATTTTATTGCGGGCATATTTTATAGAAGCATTGGAGGCATCCTCTACATAGTTTAGATCTTCGGATGTAATTATGGTATGTATTTCATGACGGGTAAGGAAAAGCAAAGGGCGCACCAGCGGGCCATTTTTAGGCAAAATACCATGCAACCCAGCTATACCTGTACCGCGTGTAAGGTTTAACAATATTGTTTCAATAGTATCGTTCTGATGGTGTGCAAGAGCAATAACATCGTAACCAGCTGATTGACTGATTTGAGCAAACCATTGATACCTAAGATCGCGAGCCGCCATTTGGATAGATACTTTGTTATCAGTGGCCTGCTGCTTAGTATCAAAGTTTACCGTATGGAAGCCAACTCCCAGTTGCTGGGCAAGCAGGCGGGTAAATTCCTGATCGGTATCAGCTTCGGGGTCGCGTAACTTAAAATTGCAATGTGCTATGCCAAAATTATATCCTGCGGCCTTTAACAAATGAGCCATTAAAACAGAATCCATGCCGCCGCTTACAGCTGCCAGTATTTTGTTGGCTGGCGTAAAAAGGGTATTTTGTTCAATAAAATCAACAAAGCGTTTAACAGGAAGCATACGTCAAAATTATTAATTTAATAACCCCCGCAAAAAACTAATTTTGCCATCGTGATAAAATACATTCTTAGTACATTTTTAATAGTAATAACCCTGACGGTTTCGGCACAGAAAAAATCTGTTGTTCACCTTATACAATCTAAAAGCAGCCAGGTTATAAAACTTAACGGCAAGAATGTTATTAAAGTTTACCAGGGCGTTTTTCAGCAGGATTTCTCTATTATGCGGTCGGATAGCGCTTACTTCTATGCAGAAGACAACGCGTTTGATGCATTTAGCAATGTAAATATTACCCAGGGCGATACACTGAATATTTATTCGGATAAACTTAACTACGACGGGAATACCAAAATAGCTATCCTTACAGATAATGTAAAGTTGATAGATAGAGATGCCATTTTAACCACTAATTATCTTACTTACAACACCGCTACCCGCATAGGCACTTACACCGGCGGTGGTAAACTGGTTAATAAAGACAATACGCTTACCAGCAAGAACGGATATTACTTTGCGAAGTCAAGGGATGCCTATTTCCGCTATAATGTGGTACTGGTAACCCCTGATGCATTGATAAAAAACGATACCCTTCGTTACAATAGCGGTACCCGGATAGCCTATTTTTACGGCCCTACAAATATTTACGATACTAAAGATAAAAAAGACACCCTGTACACCGAGAATGGCCTTTATAATACCATAACCGAGCAGGCTTTCTTCGGCAAGAAGAATCTTTACAAACAAGGCACTAAAACTTTAACCGGCGATAGTTTATTTTACGATAAGCTGAAAGGCTATGGCCGCGCGGTTAAACGTGTTACTTTTCATGACAGGGAACAAAATATTACCCTTAAAGGCGACCTGGCCACTTACTTTAAAGCCGGCGAACGCACCGTTGTAACACAAGACCCTTATGTAATTATTGTTACCGAAAATAAGGATACCACTACAAGGGATACGGTACGTAATATACAACCCGGCGTAAAATCTGCCGATCCAACCGCGGTTAAATCTGCAGCGGTTGTAAAAAAGGCAAATGCCCTGGCAGTTAAACCACCTGCCGGCACTATGCCAATTAAGCCTGGTTCCATACCCTTACAGGCCGTTACAGATACACTTACTAAGATAGCTAAGGCTAACCCCACAGCAGTTAAAGCTGCCGCCAACGCTATAAATAAGGCAAATTTAAAGAACCCGAAATTACCTGTGCCGGCTATGCCGGATAAACCCGCGGGTTTATCTGCGTTCCCGATGGATACGACAGTTAAAGTAAAACCACCCGATAAAAAGGTAAAACGAGATTCTATTTATATATCTGCCGATACGCTGGAAACGCAGATCTTAACGTTTAAAGACCTGAAGATAATGCAGGAAAAAGAGCGTTTATCCCGCATACGCGATACTACTGTAAAAGTTAAAAAATTAACCCCTGCAGAACAAAGGAAGGCAGATAAGTTTTTAACCTTAAGCGCACCAAAGTGGGTTGCCGACACAACTTATTTACATCGTAACTTTTTTGGGAAACCGAAACCGCAAGCGGTAGCGGCTACTCCCCAGAAGGGAAAAGGAAAAACACAAGGCGGTGGGGCAGTTGATGATGGGGCTGAAGCAAAAACCGCTAAACCAGACCCGGAGGCCGAAGCTAATAACGACCCTATATTTTTCACCCCGCCGGTAGTACTAAGTGATACGGCAAGGGTAAGGATAATTAAGGCTTACCATAGCGCCAAACTATTTAAATCTGACCTGCAGGCCAAGGCCGATTCCATGTTTTATAGTTACAGCGATTCTACCCTGCACTGTTTTGTACAGCCTTTAATATGGACACAGGGTTCGCAATTATATGGCGATACTATAACCATGCAAATGAAGAACAAGAAGCTGGATAACCTACACATGTTCCCGCAAGCATTTATTGTAAATATTGAAAAAGACGACTCCACTACTTTTAACCAGGTTGCAGGCAAAAGGATGCGGGGCTTTTTTAAGAACGATAAGCTGGATCGTATGTTTATTGTTGGCAACGCCGAAAGTATTTACTTTACCCGCGACAGCCTTAAAAAGGTAGATGGTATGCAACGATCATTAAGCAGCCGCATGCGTGTATATTTTAAGGATGGCAGCGCATCAAATATCTTTTTTATTACTAAACCAGAGCATAGGTATGGTCCGTTAGGTAAATTTAACGAAGACGAGAAAATCTTAAAAGGCTTTATCTGGAAACCGAAAGAAAGGCCAATATCCAAAGAATCGATCATTCCATCGTACAATAAAAAAATTGCCCGGGCACAGGCTGCTGCCGATAAGAAAATCGCGGATGCCAATAAGTTAAAACCCGGGGCAAAAGACAAAGCCGGTAAAGATTCTGTACAAAACAAGTTACCGGTGCCACCCGGTGCAAAAGCGGGTAAGGATAGTGTAGATACTGCAAAACCGCCGGTTATTAATACCCCGGCCGTTAAAACAAAACAGGATAGTACAACTAAACAAACGCCCGTTATAAAAGCACCCGCTGTTAGTACTAAAAAAGACAGCACGGGCACCAAACCTGCATCTATTATTAAAGCAGCTGCGGATACGGTTAAAAAGCAAACGCAGCCAACTCTTAAAGCTAAGAAAGATTCATCGGCAGTTAAACCGTAGTTTGGGTGTTTAAAAAGGCGATCAGCTGATCAACCGCCCGCCCACGGTGGCTGATGCGGTTCTTTTCGTCCATGCTCATTTCAGCAAAGGTGATATCATATCCATCCGGCTGAAAAATAGGGTCGTAACCAAAACCGGCTGTACCTGAACGTTGGGTGCGGATAGTGCCTTCTACGGTTCCTTCAAAAAAATGCTCCGTCCCGTTCCATATCAAAGAGATCACCGTACGGAAACGGGCCTTGCGGTTAGTTAACTCTTTTAGTTTCTCTAACACCTTATCCATATTAGCTTCATGGTTGCCATAGGTACCGGCGTAACGCGCGGAGTAAATGCCAGGTTCATTGTTGAGGGCCGCTATTTCCAATCCACTATCATCGCCAAAACAATTGAGTTTGTATTTATGATATATGTAATTGCTTTTTATAGATGCATTTTCGTTAAAAGTTAACCCTGTTTCGGCAATATCATCATGACAGCCAATATCGTTAAGGCTTAACAATTTTATATGATCGCCGGCTTTGGCCTGTACTTCTTCTAACTTATGGGCGTTATTGGTCGCGAAAATTAATTGCTGCATATTATAGGGTTTTCATGTGTTCCCAAAAGGTTTTCTTATTATCGTTGCTGCTCATCATTTCATCAAAACTAAAGCTATACAGCACATGCGTTTTTTTGCCTTGCAGTGGTTGATTAAGCGGCAAATTACCAATACCCTCTGGCAACGAATCTTTACCCATTATAACCAGCCTGGTTGGTTTAAAGTATTCGCTTAGCGTGGCAAGTTTTAAAGGCGTGTATTTATATACATTCAATATGGCTACATCGTCAATACTCAGATCTTTACGTTTAAGGATGCTCTCCAGCGCGGTAAGGTGCGTGGCCACGATATGTTCTTCGTTGGCGTAGTTAACCAGTACCAGGAAATTTTTATTGTTTTTACCCAGATAATTAAAAGCAGGTTCGGGCGTTTTTACAAGTGGATCAGGTGTTTGCGGTTCCGGCGTTACCGAAGTTTGTTTGGCAGCGGGCTGCTCAATAACCGGCGGTGGTAGTTCAACAACGGGTTGAGTTTCGGCCACGGGGATATTAGCTGATGATGACGTATTTATCACCTCTTTATCTTTATTCAATAAATAAATTTCATCCTGCATTATAAAACGGAAGGCCTGCGGATTATCAACTTTCATATTTAACATAATTTAACCAAAAATACCTATTCCTGTTGAAGCATTATAAGCATATTCGCACAACAGGTTAATTATACATTATTATTAATAAATTTTACCGAAATTTGCATTTTTAACGGATAAATTATCCGTAATATTAGTTTAACAATTACATGAGAAAAATCGGACTGTCCATTCTAAATATTTTTATATTTCTGTCATTTGCTCAGGCACAGGTACGCACACTTGATAAAATTGCTGCAGTTGTAGGCAGCAGTATTGTTTTACAATCAGATATCGAGCTGCAGTATGCGCAATACCTGGTGAGCGGCCAGCAACCAAATCCAAATATCAAATGTATCATATTACAAAATCAACTTACTCAAAAGTTGCTTGCCCAGCAAGCCGTAATTGATAGTGTGCAGGTAAAGGATGAAGAAGTTGATAGCGAAGTTGACCGCCGTATGCGCAGCTTTATACAACGTGCAGGCAGCCAGGACAGGTTAGAACAGTTCCTTGGCCGTTCGGTTATTCAATATAAAGATGAGCTTCGTCCAGATATTAAGGAGTCGTTAATTGCGCAACGCATGAGGTCAAAAATAACCGAAAAGGTAAACACTACCCCGCAGGATGTTAAAAGGTACTTCGAAACGATGTCAAAAGATAGTTTACCTACTTATAACAAAGAAATTGAAGTAGGCGAGATCGTATTCTCTCCAAAATTAAACAAGGACGAAAAAGAATTTTACAAACAAAAAGCCGAAGATTTAAGGGCAAGGGTTAAAAAAGGTGAAGACTTTGCTACACTGGCCAGGTTGTATTCACAAGATCCGGGATCTTCACCAGAAGGTGGTGACCTGGGTTTCTTTGACCGTACCGCAATGGTTAAGGAATTTACCGCCAATGCTTTTAAATTAAAAGCAGGCGAGATCTCACCTGTGTTTGAAACAGAAAATGGTTTCCATTTTTTACAAGTGATAGAGCGCCGCGGCGAACAAGTGCATGCACGTCACATATTGATTATGCCGGTAACTACCCCGGCAAGTTTAGACAGGGCAAAAACTACTGCCGATAGCGTTTATAATGCCCTGATGGCCGTAAAGAAATTTGATTTTTCAAGCGCTGCATCATTTTACTCGGATGATAAAGAAACCAAGTTTAATGGTGGTATGATGCTGAACGCCGACAACGTTCAAACACGCTCAACTTATATCCCAACAGACAAACTTGACCCACAGGTTGCTTTGATAACAGATACCATGAAAGTGGGCTCAATTTCAAAACCACAATTATTTAATGACCCGCAAACCCGCAAACAAAGCTATAAGATCTTATACCTTAAATCGGTTACCAATGCGCACAAGGCTAACCTTGATCAGGATTTTGCCAAGCTAAAGGAGGACGCTATGAACGACAAACTTAGTCGTACTATTAGCCAATGGTTTGATAAACGCCGTAAAGAAACCTTTATTAAAATTGATCCTGAATACCAATCTTGCCCTCCATTGAAGGGATGGGTAACTGCAGAATCAACCGCACAAGCCAAAATTGAATAAAGTATGCAATACCGCTCAGATGTTGAGGCTGCCGATGCATTGAAGAACGCCTATCAGCAAATCCGCTCAGAAATAGGAAAAGTTATAGTTGGCCAGGATGAGGTAATTAAGTTTGTACTAATATCCATTTTCAGCAACGGGCATTGCCTGCTTGTTGGTGTACCCGGCCTTGCAAAAACCTTGCTGGTACAAACCGTTGCACAGGTACTAGACCTCGACTTTAAGCGTATACAATTCACCCCCGACCTGATGCCATCTGACATTATAGGTTCGGAAATATTAGGGGAAGACAGGAACTTTAAATTTATACGCGGCCCGGTGTTCTCAAACATCATACTGGCCGACGAAATAAACCGTACACCGCCAAAAACACAGGCCGCTTTATTAGAGGCCATGCAAGAAAAATCTGTTACCGCGGCGGGTGTTACGCATACTTTGGCTAAACCATTTTTTGTGTTGGCTACCCAAAATCCAATTGAGCAGGAAGGCACCTACCCGCTACCCGAAGCCCAGCTGGATCGTTTTATGTTTAATGTGGCGTTGGATTATCCTACTTTTAAAGAAGAGTTACAGGTTGTTAAAAACACCACCAGTACCACGCAGGCGGTTGTTCATAAACAGCTTAACGCCGCGCAGATCATTTACTTCCAGCAATTGGTAAGAAATATCCCCGTTAGCGATAATGTTTTAGAGTATGCTGTGAAGCTGGTTTCAAAAACACGCCCTAACAGCGAGTTTGCAAGCCCGCAGGTGAAGCGCTTATTAAACTGGGGCGCAGGCCCGCGCGCGTCACAATTCCTTATTCTGGGGGCTAAATGCCATGCCGTGCTTAACGGAAAGTATTCGCCGGATATTGAGGATGTACAGGCAGTGGCTAAACCAATATTAAGCCACCGCATAGTACGCAGCTATCACGCCGAGGCCGAGGGCTTTTCGGCTAATGACATTATTGAGCAGTTATTTTAAGCTTAGTCTTCTACTGTAGAAAATATCTCCAACAACATGTTCCACTTGTGGGTAGCATCTATTTCCCAAATGCGAACATAGTTGTAGTTATTTACAATATTTCCTTTTTTGATACGGGCGGTACCATAAGTGTATGCCAGATCGTTACTTGTTGAACGGCCTACGTTTACAGTTTCGGCAGATATGCTAATGCCTTCGTTATCTAAAAATTTTAAGATCTTATCAGTACCGGTCATTGGTTCAAAGCCGGGGAAGTAATAACGCGCCTCGGGACTTAAAAACTCTTTATAAGCTGCCAGTGCCGATAATGAAAGCGAATGATTAAATGTTTTATCAGTAGCCGTCAATATATTTTTTCCGGCAAACGGGTCCTTACTTGGCGCTTTTTGCTTTGCCGGGTCAGGTTCCTTAAAATCGGTAACAACATTCTGCTCTGGCTCCGGGTGTTGTATGCCAAGATCTACAAGTAGTTTAAATTTGCCCTCGGCATCTAAACGCCATATAGAAACATAGTCGCCATAAACTTTATCATCATCTGTTTTACCATTTTGGTAAACATAAGGGCCTGCGGTAAAGCCAAGATCGCCATTGGCAGATATCCTTGCGAATTTTGGCTGCCAGCTTAGCTTGCCTGGTTGCTTATCAATGCCATTATAAAAATCGTTTATTTTAACGGCGTTGGGTTTAAACACAATCCCTTCGGGATCGGCAACCGCCAAAAAGCCGTCTTTAATGCCTTTGCGTTCAACTAATTTATTAAAATTCTCTTCGGCAGATACAACAGTACCCACTTCAACTTTAGTTTGTGATATGGCAGAAAGGCTAAAGCCTGATAATATAATAGCAGCTAATAATGATCTTTTCATGTTAACGTAGTATAGATTTGGTTGGGCAATTTAATATTATTTTAACTAAAGCCAGCCCGGGCAAAATTGTTTTAACAGTTCTTAACTTTTAAATTCTTATCCAGTCGGTAGTACCTTGTTTGTTATCGTTTAGTTGAAACCCAATACTTTTTAGTCCTTCTCTTATCTTGTCAGATGTAGCATAGTCTTTATTCGTCTTGGCTTCGTTACGCAATGTTATAACCAGGTTCATCAGGTCATCGGTATCCGCGTTTTCGTTATCATCTTGCTTCAATCCTAAAACATCAAAAAAGAAATCGTTATAGGTTTTCTTCATCCGATCAAACGTTTCTGCGGATATTTCACCCGAATTACGGTTATTACCCGAGTACGAATTGATCCATTTAGATAAATTATTTAAAGCATCTAACGTTTTAGGCGAATTAAAATTGTCATTCATCCCATGGTAGCAATCGTCGCAAATATCATTTATTGCCTTATTGGTTTCTTCATCCACTGTCGTTATCGCGTTCTGTTGAAGTGTTACCAGCTTTTTAGCCGATTCTGCCAGTTTCTTGTAAAAGATTTCTGCAGCCTCAATAGCTTCGTTAGAAAAATCTACCGTACTGCGGTAGCTGGCCTGCATAAAAAAGAACCTTACCGTCATAGGGCTATAGCCTTTTTTCAATAAAGGATGCGACCCTAAGAACAGTTCGTGCGGCAAAAAGCTGTTACCTAATGATTTTGACATTTTTTGCCCATTGGTGGTCAGCATGTTGGTATGCAACCAATACGAAGCGGGGTTTTTACCGCAGCAAGCCACGTTTTGGGCTATCTCATTAGTATGGTGGGTTGGCATTAAATCAATACCGCCTCCATGTATATCAAACTGGTGGCCCAGGTACTTATTACTCATGGCCGAGCACTCTAAATGCCAGCCCGGAAAGCCTAATCCCCAGGGCGATGGCCATTTCATTAAATGCTCTGGTTTGGCTTTTATCCAAAGGGCAAAATCAAGTTTACCATGTTTTTCGTTTTGCCCGCCCAGGTTACGGGTGTTATTCAGCATGTCTTCCAGCTTGCGGCCGTTCAATATACCATAGTCTTGTGTTTGATTATATTTTTCTACATCAAAATATACCGAACCATCAACCTCATAGGCATAGCCTTTTTCCAGGATATCTTTTACCAGTTCTATTTGCTCAATAATGTGGCCGGTTGCGGTAGGCTCAATACTTGGCGGCAGGGCGTTAAACACCTGCATTACATTATGAAAATCTACTGTGTACTTTTGTACAATCTCCATAGGCTCTAATTGCGCTATTTTGGCCTTTTTTGAGATCTTGTCTTCTCCCTCATCCGCATCACTTTCCAGGTGGCCGGCATCGGTTATGTTACGCACATAGCGCACTTTATAGCCCAGGTGCAGCAGGTACCTGAATATCAGGTCGAAACAAATAAATGTACGGCAGTTGCCTATATGCACATCGCTATACACAGTGGGGCCGCAAACATACATGCCCACGTGGCCCGGGTTTAGCGGTATAAACTCTTCTTTCTTTCGTGTTAAGGTGTTGTAAACAAACAATTTTTGTTCCATGTGCGCAAACTTACAATTTTAGGCGTGGAGTTTAATTTGATGATGTTATTTTAATACCAGTACCGTACTTAAAGGATAATGATCTGACAATTTTTTTTCGATGATCTTATATTCCAAAACATTAAACTGTTGGGTGGCCATTATATAATCTATCTGATAGTTAGGGAAGGCGCCGTTATAGGTGCGGCCCAATCCTGCCCCCTTCTCCCGGAAAGCGTTTTTTAATCCCTTAGCCATCTGGTTTACGGCGAAGGATGATGGGGTATCGTTAAAATCGCCGGATATAATATAGGGATAAGGGCATTTTTTTGCATGCTCTTTGATAATGAAAACCTGATCGCTGCGTTTTTGGAAGGCTGTTTTCAATTTCCAGCCCACACGTTTGGTAGCACTCATATCCGTTTTTCCTTTTGACGACAAATTGCCCAGGTAAATATAATCCTGTGGATCAAAATTGATAGATTGCAGGTGCACACTGTACATCCTAAACATACTGCCGTCCTTTTCAACATCAACATAAAGGCACTGATTACCGCTTCCTTTAAAGGATAGCTGCACAAAGCCGTGGGATTTAATAGGGTATTTTGAAAAAATGGCCATCCCTATTGATTCGTTAGAACTTGCCATTGTAGGTTCAAAATAATAATGACCCGTTCCCATTATCTTATTAATGGAATCTATCATATCATATTCACCCTTTTTACGGGTAAGAAATTCCTGGATGCCTATTATATCTGGCCGTTGGTCGCTTATCACACCCAATATTTCGTGCTTGGTAGATATATCGTTACTAGCCCCGTAACGCTTAAAATCGTGCACATTATAGGTCATTACCCGTAAAAGTTTTTGCACCGGTGTTTGGCTGGCACCGGCAGGCAAGCGTATGCCTACATTATTGTTCAGCGCGTTCCATCCTATTAATATTACCACAAGTGACAAAACTATATACCGGCTTCTGCGCAGCAGCCAGTAAAGCATTATCAGTAAGTTAGCTAATAATAAAGGCGGGTAGGCCAATCCGAAAAATGCGAGGGGCCAAAGTTTGCGTGGATCAATATAGGGGGCGAGATAGCTTAACAGCAAAGCCAGGCATAACAAATAGTTTATCCACAAAAACACTTTATCAATAAAGGGTAAATTTCTTTTTTTAGCCTTCATTGTTGTTGCTTGCTCTGAATAAGGTTTCTTTTTCCTGCTTGGTTAAACTTTCATACCCACTGCCCGATATTTTATCAAGGATACGGTCTATTTCATCCTGCCGGGGCACAGTTGATGCTTTTTTTTGCGGCCCATTATGGCTAACCACCTTCATTTTTGGTTTTGCTTCAAATAGCTTGCTAATAGCGCCTATCCAATCGTGCCCCCGCTGCAGTTGTTTTATGTAGATAAACCCTAATAAGGCACCGCCGAGGTGGGCAATTTCGCCACCTGCATTACTACCTGCAATACCTAAAAAATCAATAATCACGTAACACAGCACCAGCCATTTTAATTTTACAGGGCCTATTAGTATTAAAGAGATGGTATAATTTGGCAACAAAGTAGCCGTGGCTACCACAATAGCCATTACGCTTGCCGATGCACCAACCAAAGGGACACCGGCAGCCGTGTTTATACTTGCAAAGGCAGGCAACAGGTTATAGCAGGCTACAAACAGTAATCCGCCGGCAAGGCCGCCAAATATGTAGAGGCCAATGGTGCGTTTATTACCAAGGTATTCTTCAAATATCTGGCCCATCCAATAAAGCCATAGCATATTAAACAGGATATGAAAAATACCTGCATGCATAAACATGTAGGTAAGGGGCGTCCAAAAGCGGTAAAGTAATTTTGGGAGATAAGCAGGCAATAGCAAATACTCGTTGGTATAGGCTAAAATTGTGCTGTTACCAAATCCGGTAAATAGCTGCTCTATAATGGCAGTAGCATTTATAGCCAAATAAACAATAACGTTTATGCCTATAAGCAGGCTAACCTTATTGCCCGATTTTAACAGCTTGTATTGAATATCTTGCCACAGGGTGCTCATACTATAAATATAAGATTATAACGGCTATTAATAAAAATTGTTGGGTCTTTTTACGCCCCAAAGTTTAATTAGCAGGAAGCCGAATAGTGCCCCGCCAAGGTGAGCAAAGTGTGCCACAGAATCGCCTGAAAATTGCTTAACGCCCATAAAAAGTTCAAGCACTACATAAACCGGGATAATGTATTTTGCCTTAATGGGTACAGGGATAAACATAATCATCATTTCCAAATTAGGAAACAGCATACCAAATCCTACAAGTACCCCAAATATAGCGCCCGAAGCTCCCAGTATAGGAGTGCCGTAAATGTCTTTCACTTTCATTACCGCATCGTAACTTGCGGCACTCATATTCTCATTTGTCATGATGAATGATCCAATGGCATTGTGAACCTCCAAACCCTGGACTAACTGATGCAAAACCAAACCACCTATACCTGCTATGAAATAAAAATTGAAAAACTTTTTTGAGCCCATAGCATATTCCAACATTGGACCAAAAGAGTATAAAGCAAACATGTTGAATAAAATATGCATGATACTATTAGGATCGTGCATAAACATGTAGGTAATAACCTGCCATGGATGAAATAAAGGTGAGTTAAAATAAAAGGCAGACATATACCCTACCATGCTGAATACCGACTTTAAGGCAAATGTGGCTATGTAGAATATGATATTTACAATAAGAAGGTTTTTTACAACCGGCGGCATATTGGCAAAAGGTGATTGCATTTTATATAGGTGTATATGGTTTAAGCTCTATTTTTCAAATCGTTCTGCTAACTCGTTCAGGGTAAAGGTACTAATTACAGGCTTGCCATTTAGCGCCAGATTTGGCATTTGGCAGGCAAAAAGTTGGTCTACCAATTGGTTCATTTCTTCCATTGATAGCTTTACACCTACTTTTAGCGCGGCATTACGTGCCAGCGAACGGGCAAGGTTATCGCGCTTATCTAACTTCAAAATGGAAAGGTTGTTTTTAAATCCTTCCAGTAATTGCTCCAGCAGCTCGTGCTCGTTGGCATTGTTTATATCTGCCGGAATGCCCTCAACCACAACGGTGTTACGGCCAAACTCGCGTATGTCAAAACCAAGCGCCCTAATATCGGGTAAAAGCTCTTTCAATAACTCAAAATCGCTGCTGTTTAGTGTGACAGATTGCGGAAATAAACTCTGCTGACTAACCCCCGAATGGTTCTGCAACTGCTGCAAAAATCGTTCGTACAAAATACGCTCATGCGCGGCTTGCTGATTGATGAGCATAAAGCCCGATTTTATCTGCGAAAGTATGAACCGGTTATGCACCTGGAAGAACTGCTTTTCGCTGCTTTTGGTAATATCCTGCTCGTTCACGGGGATGCTTTTTTCCTCGTGAATCTGGTGCTGCAGGGTTTCTTCTTTTTTGCTTATTTCGTACAAGGTATCCCAGTTACGTGGGATGGCTGTATGATGGTTATTACTATCCCGCAAAAAAGGGATCTCCCGTTCGCTTGATTTTTTCTCGGCCGCAAATGGGTTAAAATCAGGGTTGAAGGCAATGGTTGGCTGTATTATTTCTTCAAAAGGCTTTTGCGTAATAAGGTGGCCTATGCTATTTTCCTGGTCAAAATCAAGAGTTGGGGTAATGTTGTATTTACCAAGCGAGCGCTTCACCGCCGACCGGATAATAGCGTAAATAGATTTTTCGTCCTGGTATTTTATTTCGGTTTTGGTAGGGTGTACATTGATATCGATCTTGGCCGGGTCAATATCTATAAATAACACATACAGCGGGAACGTTTCATCAGGCAATAACTCCTGAAAAGCCGTCAGCACCGCATGGTTCAGATAAGCATCTTTAATAAAACGGTTGTTCACAAAAAAGAACTGCTCGCCACGGGTTTTGCGTGCAAACTCGGGCTTGCCTACAAAACCACGCAGATTTATGATGGTAGTCTCTTCCTCAACAGGAACCAAACGCTGGTTATAATTGTTACCAAACAGGTGTACAATACGCAGTTTCATGGCCGATGCCGGCAAGTGATAAACTTCCTGCCCGTCGTGGTGCATAGTTAAAAACACCTGCGGATTAGCCAGGGCCACCCGCTGAAACTCGTCGATGATGTGGCGCATTTCTACCGGGTTACTTTTTAAAAAGTTGCGGCGGGCAGGTGTGTTATAAAAAAGGTTTTTGATAGATATGGATGTACCAAAGTTTGCCGAGCATGCTTCCTGGCTTATCACTTCCGATCCTTCTATCACAATGCAGGTACCCAATTCGTCTTCGTGGCGGCGGGTTTTTAGCTCTACCTGCGCAATTGCGGCTATTGAAGCCATAGCCTCCCCCCTGAAACCCATGGTGCGGATAGCAAAAAGATCTTCGGCCTTTCTTATTTTTGACGTAGCATGCCGTTCAAAACACATGCGTGCGTCGGTAAGGCTCATACCGCAGCCATTATCAATAACCTGTATAAGTGATTTCCCGGCATCTTTAAGTATCAATTGAATCTTATCGGCACCGGCATCTATCGCGTTCTCTATCAATTCCTTTACTGCGGATGCAGGTCGCTGCACTACTTCGCCCGCGGCAATCTGGTTGGCTACGGCATCCGGTAAAAGCTGAATTATATCTGGCATTAAAAATCTTTCCCTTCTCTGCAAATTAGCAGATCGTTATTTCAGGTGCTAAATTAATTATTTGATTGCATAACTTTACCTTTACACAGTTGTATATACTATTTACGTTATAATTATTTACATCTACCTGTTTATTAATATGAAGAAACTCTGGCCCGTGCTGCTTTTGCTCCTCGCAGCATGCAAACAAAAAGAATATAACGCCGATCTGCTTGTAAAAAATGCCCTTGTATATACCGTTGATAGTAACTTTACCACCGCCAATGCCTTTGTAGTTAGCGCCGGTAAAATTTTAGCTGTAGGCAACATTGATACCCTCGAAAAAAAATACCTGGCCCGCGAAGTAATTGACGCAGGCGGCAAAGCCGTTTATCCGGGTTTTATTGATGCCCACGCGCATTTTTACGAATATGGCCTGGGTTTGCAGGATGTAAAACTGGTAGGTACAAAAAGCTGGCAGGCCATTTTAGATTCGGTTAGTAACTATGCCCGCCATAAAACTGATGGCTGGATAATTGGCAACGGGTGGGACCAAAACATCTGGGAAAACAAAGCATTCCCTAACAAGGCCAAGCTTGATTCGTTGTTCCCGGTTCGCCCGGTGATATTAAGCCGGATCGATGGCCATGCTGCCATAGCTAACCAGGCCGCGTTGAATATTGCAGGCGTAAAGCCCGGTCAAAAAATTATTGGTGGATCCATCGAAACGATAAACGGAAAGCTTACAGGTATACTTATTGATAATGCCGTTGGTATTGTTACACGTAAAATACCAGTCCCTACCGACCAAATTACGCAGGCTGCATTATTGGATGCGCAGCGTAATTGTTTCGCTGTTGGTTTAACCACGGTTGATGACTGCGGCCTGCCTTATACCATGATAAGCACCATTGCCGCCCTGCAGCATAAAGGCGCGCTTAAAATGCGCATGTATGTAATGCTTTCCGATCAGCCCGAAAACTACGAGTACCTGTTTAAACGTGGTGGTGCCTATAAAACACCCGGCTTAAACGTACGTGCCTTTAAGGTTTATGCCGATGGTGCACTGGGATCAAGAGGGGCTTGTTTGTTACACCCTTACGCCGACAAGAAAAACTGGAGCGGATTTTTATTGAGCAGTCAGGCGCATTTTGCAGAGGTAGCCAAGAAGATAGCGGCCAACGGCTTCCAGATGTGTACCCATGCCATTGGCGATTCGGCAAACCGTGTAATGCTGAAGATATATGCCGAAAATTTAAAAGGAAAGAACGATAAACGCTGGAGGATAGAACACGCGCAGATAGTAGCGCCCGAGGATGTGAAGCTATTTGGTGATAACAGCATCATCCCATCTGTACAGCCAACACATGCTACATCTGATATGACCTGGGCGGTTAAACGCCTGGGTGCTGAACGCTTAAAAAGTGGCTATGCCTATAAAGACCTGATGAAACAAAACGGCTGGATTCCATTGGGGACAGATTTCCCCGTAGAAAACATAAACCCTATGTACACGTTCTATGCTGCGACAGAACGTAAGAATCTGAAAGGTTTTCCTGCAAACGGTTTCCAGAAAGAAAATGCGCTTAGCCGTATTGAAGCTCTGCGTGGTATGACCACCTGGGCGGCCAAAGCAAACTTCGAAGAACACGAAAAAGGCAGTATTGAAGTTGGCAAATATGCCGATTTTGTGATACTTGATCAGGATATTATGAAGGTAAAAGGCAGTACATTGCCAAATGTTAAAGTTTTAAAAACGTATATAAATGGTGTTAAGGTTTATGAGAAAAAATAGGCGGAATATCTACTTTCTGCTGTTATCCGGATTTGTACTTTTTAATTCTGCCTGCGCGCAAAACCCACCATTTACAGGTAAAGCTTATGTTAATGAGCAGTTATTGGTTGAGCAAGCTACGGTTTTACTAAACAACGAGAAACAGCTTATCCCCCTGCAAAACCTTGATAATAATAAAATAGCGAGTATCCATTTTTCGGGTATTTATGCTGCCGGATTTGATAGCCTGCTGAATAAGTACACCAAAGTTGATGTCATTAATGGCAACGATTATATGGGCGCAAAGCCATTTGAGATGCTGGCGCAGGATACTAAGTTTTACAATACCCTTATTGTTCAACTTACCGATGCTGAGGCAAACAATACGCAGATTATAGATTTTATCAACAGTAACCAAAAACTGAAAAATGTGGTGGTTTCATTTATCGGGAGCAGCACATCATTTATTAAACTGAATGATGTTACAGTCCCGGTTATCTGGACGGCAAGGGTATCGCCGGTAGCAGCTTACTTTAACGCCCAGGCTATTTTTGGCGGGGTAGCTATCACACAGCGGCTAACTAAATCCTACTCGCCAAAGTACACTACCAACGCTGGCTTCTTAACGGCCAAAACGCGCCTGCAATATTCTGTACCCGAAGATGTCGGCATTAAATCTGACAACCTAAAGGCCATTGATGATATTGCCCGCGAAGCTATTAGCAGTCGCGCTACACCAGGTTGTGTGGTTTTAGTAGCTAAAGATGGTAAGGTAATATTTAATAAAGCTTATGGCTACCATACTTACGATAACGTAATCCCCGACAGGATAACCGATATTTTTGATATTGCATCCATGACCAAGATCTCGGCTACCACCATGGAGGCCATGCAGCTTTATGATGCCGGTAAGCTTAATCTGGATTCAACCCTGGGCACTTATATGCCTATTACGCGCAATACCAACAAAAAAACATTAAGCGTTCGCGAACTATTGGAGCATCAGGCGGGCCTGATACCCGATATTTCCACCTTTGAAGTTATCAAACCAACAGACCATAGTACCGATTCTTCCGCGATGTACCCGACCAAGGTAAATGACAATTATTATGTACGGAAGAACTACTTTGAGGATGTAATGTTACCCGCCGCCCTGCGATCGGCTGTTAAAACCCGGGGGCAATATGTTTACAGCGATGTGGGTATGATATTTATGCAGCAGATTGTAGAAACACTTACTGCAACACCGCTTAATACCTATGTTCAACAAAAAATTTATAGCCCGCTGGGGATGCAAACCGCAGGTTTCCTGCCTTTGTATCGTTTCCCGGCCTATCGTATCCCCCCAACTGAGGACGATAGGAAAGACCGTAAAACCTTAATTGACGGTTATGTACACGACCCAACCGCTGCGCTAATGGGCGGTGTTGCAGGCCACGCGGGTGTGTTTGCGGGGGCAAACGATGTTGCTATACTTTACCAGATGATGCTTAACCGTGGCACCTACGGCGGCGTACAATACATTAAGCCTGAAACAGTTAATCTGTGGACATCCAAGCAATCGGCTGTTAGTCGCCGGGGATTGGGTTTTGACAGGTGGGACCCAATTGCCGACAGGCATTATCCATCAAAATTAGCGTCAGACCAGGCCTATGGGCATACCGGCTTCACCGGTACCTGTGTTTGGGTCGATCCTAAATATAACCTGGTATATATCTTCCTGTCTAATCGGGTGCACCCAAATGTGGGTAATAAACTGGGGAGTTTAAATATCAGGCCAAGGATACAAGATGCGGTTTATGAGGCGATACAAAAGGGATTATAATCGCCCTTAAACGACTTTAAATCGCCCTTAAAAGGCACTAAATTGTCCTGGATATGGACAATATTTACTCTCGTTCGAAATAACAAGAAAAGCCGGCAAATGCCGGCTTTTCTTGTTTACTCTTTTGTCATGCTGAACGATAGTGAAGCATCTATTCGCCGCCACGTCGCCGACATGTCAATTCATTATTAGATCCTTCACTATCGTTCAGGATGACAGGTAAGGTTAATAATTACCTAATCTATCCACTCAAACTTAGTATAAGGCACAAGGGCTTCCGGCACTTTAATACCTTTATCAGTTTGGTTATTCTCTAACAAAGTAGCTACGATACGCGGCAGGGCCAATGCACTGCCATTTAGCGTGTGGGCTAACTGTGTTTTACCTTCGGCATTACGGAAACGTAGTTTCAGGCGGTTACTCTGGAAGGTTTCAAAGTTTGATACAGATGAAACTTCTAACCAGCGTTGCTGCGCGGCGCTCCAGGTTTCCATATCATAGGTTAAGGCACTGGTAAAACCCATATCGCCACCGCAAAGGCGCAATACACGGTAAGGCAAACCAAGCTTTTGCAGCAAGCTTTGCACATGGGTGCTCATTTCTTCCAACACCTCGTATGATCTATCCGGGTGTACTATCTGTACTATCTCTACCTTGTCAAACTGGTGCAGGCGGTTCAAACCGCGCACATGCGCACCGTATGAACCTGCCTCGCGGCGGAAACAAGGTGTATGTCCGCAGTTTTTAACCGGCAGTTCTTCACCCTTCAGGATCACGTCACGGTAAAGGTTGGTTACAGGCACTTCGGCAGTGGGGATCAGGTATAGGTCATCAATACCTACATGATACATTTGCCCTTCTTTATCGGGTAATTGTCCTGTTCCAAACCCCGATGCCGCGTTCACCATTAATGGTACGCTCACCTCGCTATAACCCGCTTTTTCGGCCTCATCAATAAAAAAGTTGATGAGCGCGCGTTGCAGTTTGGCACCTTTATTTTTATAAACAGGGAAACCGGCGCCGGTTATTTTAACACCCAGTTCAAAATCTATCAAATTATATTTAGCGGCCAGCTCCCAGTGCGGTAAAGCATTGGCAGGCAGTTCGGGGATGCTTCCATTCTGGAGTACCACCTCGTTTTCCTCGGGCGTTATACCTTTTGGCACCGATGAATGCGGCAGGTTGGGTAACAAAACCAGCTTATCCTGCAGTTCGGCTTCCAGCGCGAATAATTGTTCGCCAAGCTGTTTGCCTTCTTCTTTCCATTTGCCGGTATTGGCTTTTATGGCTTCTGCCTCGTCTTTTTTACCGGTGCGCATCAGCTCGCCAATTTGTTTGGCAGCCGCGTTAGATTGCGATGAAACGGTATCCAGTTGGTTCTGTGTTTGGCGGCGTTTCTCGTCTAAGCCAATCACCTCGTCTACCAATTCGGGCTGTTTGAAATTTTTTACAGCCAAACGTTCTAAAACCTGTTCCCTGTTATCGCGGATATAACTAACTTGCAGCATTGATTTTATTTTAAAAGGCAAAGATATAAATAAGTCGATAGTCCATGGTCCATAGTCGATAGATTTTCTGTTGGCGGCTATGGTCCATCGTCTATGGACTATCGACCGCGAATTTATGAGCAACACCGGCAAACTATACTTAGTACCCACCCCTATCGGTAACCTGGAGGATATGACCTTTAGGGCCATCCGCATTTTAAAAGAGGCCGACCTGATACTGGCCGAGGATACCCGTACATCGGCGCCGATGCTGAAACATTTTGATATCCAGAATAAGGTATTCGCGCATCATCAGCATAACGAGCATCAATCCAGCAACGAGATCATTAAATTCCTGCTGATGGGGCAAAACATTGCACTGATATCTGATGCAGGCACGCCCGCCATATCCGACCCGGGTTTTTACCTGGTGCGCGAGGCCTTGAAATTTAACATAGCGGTAGAATGCCTGCCCGGCGCAACCGCTTTTGTGCCGGCGCTGGTTAACTCTGGTTTCCCTACCGATAAGTTTTGTTTTGAAGGGTTTTTGCCATTGAAAAAGGGCCGCCAAACCCGTTATAAATTCCTGGCTACAGAAGAACGTACCATTATACTTTACGAGTCGCCGCACCGTTTATTGAAAACGCTGGATGAAATGGCTACCTTTTTTGGTGCCGACAGACAGCTATCCGTATCGCGCGAGCTGACAAAAATGTTTGAGGAAACGGTTAGGGGAACGGTTACCGAGGTAAAAACCTATTTTGAAACACACCCGCTAAAAGGCGAATTTGTGATGTGTGTTGCCGGTGCTGCACCTGTTGAGGGTGATAAAAAGAAAAGGAAGTATGCGGATGAGGAGGAAGAGGATTAAAATCTTACTCCACGCGTCATTGCGAGGTACGAAGCAATCTCCCGACTTTGCATCACCACTTAGCATATCAGGAGATCGCTTCGTACCTCGCAATGACGGGTTTAGTTACAGAACGAAATAACAAATGAAAAGAAACCTATTACTCTCCATATTCTCGGGCTTACTACTTTGGATAGCCTGGCCGCCTACACCATACACCACTTTCTTTTTGTTTGTTGGGCTGGTGCCTATGCTGCTGGCAATGGAAAACATTATCCAATCTACAGTTACCGGTAAAGGGAAAAAGATCTTTAATACCACGTTCATCGGGTTCTTTATTTGGAATACGCTTTGTGTTTACTGGGTATACAATTCTTTAAAAATCATAGGCCCGGTTGTGGCAGTGCCTTTAACCCTTATCCCCTATGCGCTTGGGCCATTGTTGATGGCTACGGCTTGCTGGTTGTATTACAGATTGAGGTTGATTACCAGTCGCTCCATTTCATTGATAGCATTGGTTTGTTTTTGGATAGGTTACGAATACCTGCATCAAAGCTGGGATTTAAACTTCCCATGGATGACTTTAGGTAATGGCTTTGCTACATCGCACAAATGGATACAGTGGTATGAATATACCGGCGTTTATGGCGGTACTATCTGGGTCTGGGCTATTAACATTTTGCTATTCTTATTGTATGTAGGCTTGCGGGAAGCGCAGGCAACACAAACCCGCAAAAAGCTCATTATCAGTTTTACTTTAGTGCTGATACTGCCCTTGGGTTTATCGCTTTATAAATATTATAGCTATAAAGAGCAGACTAATCCGTCGAATATTGTGGTGGTACAGCCAAATATCGACCCTTACGAAAAAGAAGGCACCATCCCCGTTTACGACCAGATAGCCACGCTTACGCATCTGTCAGATTCTATCGGGCAACGTAATACCGAGTATTTTATATGGCCCGAAACCGCCCTTTCGCAGGATATGGATGAGGACCGTATCTATACGGAAAACAGCTATCTGCAGGTGAGGAAATTTTTAAACAGATTTAAAAATGCCAATGTTTTAACCGGCGGCGAAACACATAAGTTTTACACCAAACGCGCCACTAAAACCGCCAGCCCAATGCCAGATCAACCGGGGGTGTTTTATGATAGGTTTAGCGCGGCTATCAATATCGAAAATTCGTCTAAGGTGCAATTCTACCACAAATCTCGCCTGGTGCCCGGCGCAGAATCTATGCCATTTGGTAATGCCTTATTTTTTTTAAAGCCGGCATTCGAGCATTTGGGGGGCGCAACAGGCAATTATGGCCTGCAAACCGAGCCTACAGTGTTTTATTCGCAAAGCGGGATAGGTGCCGCACCCGTTATTTGCTATGAATCTATCTGGGGCGGGTGGGTATCAAAGTATGTTAAACAGGGTGCCCAGTTCATCGCCATTATTACCAACGACGGCTGGTGGGAAAACACATCGGGTAAGGACCAGCACCTTGATTACGCCAAACTACGCGCTATTGAAACGCGCAGATGGGTTTGCCGCTCTGCCAATACAGGCATCTCCGCTCTTATTAATCAACGTGGCGATATTGTTCAGCAAAGTAAATGGTGGGTACGCACCGCGCTTAAACAGAATATTAATCTAAATTCGGACATTACCTTTTATGTTGAATACGGCGATTACCTGCCAAAGTTGGCGAGTATTTTAGCGGTATTGGGGATATTTTTAATTGGGATAAAGAAGGGTTTTAACCATTAAGATGAGGCCATTAAAAAAAGCAGAGCAAGAATTGATTATTCATTTGCTTAAAGACAGTCCTAAACGAGACTATTTTATTAATAAACTGCCTCATTTGATGGTTGAAGAAATGAATGATGGCGGAATGGGTAGTTTAAAATTCATATCAACATCTACAGAAAAAATTATAATGAAAGAAGATATTGCCATAATAGATCTGTATGACATGGATGGCATTCCTTTATTTATATCACTACTATTGGGCACAGACGAAGAGCTCTTTGAACTTGATGTTTTCAAAGCTGATTTTTCACCGTTAAAACAATTTCCAGTACCGCCATATCAATAGCCACTAATTCGCCGGGTTATTGTTCGCCCGGCGTTTTTGCGGTCTTCATTATCGTCTTAACTTAGTTGCTTATAAGTGAGTGTCACTAACTGGCCAATCTTATTTACGTTTGCCAATTGCAGTTTGTGGTTGTTTTTTAAATGATGAAAGAATGATTTGCCACCACCCAAAATTGCCGGGTTTATTGTAAGGCGATATTCATCAATCAGGCCACTATCTACTAACGACACAGCAAACGAAGCCCCACCAAATGTCATTATATCTTTTCCGGGCTGTTCTTTTAGCTTTTTAACCTCGGTAGCTAAATCGCCGTTATTGATACTGGCATTCTCCCATCCGGCATCTTTCAACGTTTTCGAAAAAACAATGTGTCGCGTTTTTTCAGCCAGCTTTGCATATTTCACTTCGTCGGCAGAAAAATTGGGGTCGGCAAGTGCTTGCTTCCAGTAGTCCCTGTACCCGGTCCACATCCCGGCGCCTACCAGGAAAAGATCAACGCTTTGCAGGTTTTCAAACATATCATCCCATTCATTATCATTATCTGTCTGCATCCAGCTCATATCGCCGTTAGGGCCTTCTACGTAGCCATCCAGCGTAACCTGCATCGATAAAATTAGCTTTCTCATAATTACCTCAGTTTAATATAGAAGTAAAGTTCGGCCTTTTTAGTTTGCAGCAGCAGGTGCAAAGGCGACAAATAAAGGGGTGTTTACGACGGGTTACATTATCCGGTTTTGGGTATTAACTTAAACCGTTATTATGAAATACTTCAGGCCTTGGTTCGCTTTATTTGCGTTAAATCTATTTTTCTCCGGATGTCATTACATTAATCATATGCTGGAAATCCACAACGGTTCTAAGCAAAAAATTACCGTTTTGCATTCTAATTCTATCACCCCTTCAACAACTAATAACGTTGCTTATTATATTGCTGATTGGACTATTATTAATCCTGATTCTACAAACACCCTTACCATTGGAGGCAAAGCAAATGCATGGCATCAATATATTGAAGAAGGGAAAGACAAAAAATTATACCTTTTTATATTTTCTGTAGATACGCTTAAAAAATATGATGACTTGTATTCTATGGATCAGTTATCCGCGATGGGCAAATATTTGAAAGTGCTTAAATATTCTGAGCCAGAATTAATAAAAATGAACTGGAAGGTAAATTATAAAGAAAACTAAACCTGGGCCTGGGTATCTCTTTTTATAATAAATTCCAGCAGGTCATTTATGGGCTGGCGAATAATTTTGCCTACATGCACATCGTTTTGCTCGCATATCGCTTTTAGCTCATCGGCAAAAACATAGGCTATAGAACCTACAAAATGGCATTTGAATTTATTATACTGCGGATACGATTTAATATTGCTCTCCACAAAATCAAGAAAGCCTTTATGCAATAAGGCCTGCGCATATTCCGTGCTTCTTATCTCTGTTAAAAACTTTGAAAAAGCTGCCAGATAAGAATTTGCCCGAGCTTTCTGGTACACGTTTTTAATAACGTCGGCCTTCGTTAAATTATAAGCAGCCTTAAATTTAGCGGCAATATCGTGGGGCATGTTGCCGTACAGGTAATCGGTAATCAAAGCCTTACCAAACCAGGTGCCCGATCCTTCATCGCCCAAAACATAACCTAAGCCGTGCTGGCCATCGTGTATATCCTCACCATCAAAAAAAGAAATGTTTGAGCCGGTGCCTAATACACAACAGATCCCCTTCTCGTGCCCACAGGTGGCATAGGCCGAAGCCAAAAGGTCGCTGTCTACACTTACATATGCATCGGGGAATAAACTACTAATGGCGTTTGATACGATCTCGTGCCTATCGGGGCTGGAACACCCTGCGCCAAAAAAATAGATCTCGGTAATATCCGAAGCCAGGGCTATCATATCAGGCACCTGATCCTTTAATATCTTGGCTATTTCTTTTTCTGTTAAAAAATATGGGTTAAGTCCGGCAGATTTGAATGCCTTGTTTTGCTGCCCCGGTACGGATAGCAGCCAGTCTGTTTTTGATGATCCGCTGTCTGCTACTAATATCATGTACAAAGTTCCTCAAGCGCCTGATGGGTAAGCGGCTTATGAACATACTGCGCAACATACTTATTGCTTTTAGAATTGTTCATATCGGTTGGGTCAAGGGATGATGAAAGCATAAAAATTTTCACCCGTTCTTTATTATCCAACTCTAACGCTTCATATTCCTGCAAAAATTCGAAACCGCTCATCATGGGCATCCGGATATCCAGGAAAATTACGTTTGGTTTAATGCTTCCATCGCGCAAAGCATCTATAGCATCGTGTGCTGATTGTAATACAATTATGTTATCTGCAAAATTAGCGCTCTCCAAAATTTTACGCGTGACAAAGTTGTCAATGTAATTGTCATCTATCAGCAAGCATGTATTATAGTGGACAGGCATGCCCAAAAATAATCTTTTAATGCAATTAAATATACATTATTGAATATTTATACTGTTAGTTATCTGCTGTAGAGTTACTTCGGCCATTTTTGACTGGTATTGTGCCGAAAAAAACTTGGATTGCGCATCCAGGTAGTTCCTTTGCGCTTCGCGGATCTCTAATTGGGTGATGTTGCCTATTTTATATTTTTCTAACGAGATCTCCAGATTTTTACGGGCAAGCTCTACGCTCGACTGCCCTATCTTTATCAGATCGAGCCCGGAAAGATAAGCCACATAAAAATTACTTATCTGCGCTTCCACATCCAGCATTACCTGCTTTTGGCTAAGGTCGGCATTGGCTATCTGCAACTTAGCGTTACGCTCGCGGCGCCATTGGTTTAACCCGTCGAATATATTGATAGATGCCGTTAAGCCATAAGCAAACCCATGTGCGTTTTGACTAAGCGTAAAGCCCGCCGGTGTTTTGCTATTGCTAAATGTATAGCCCGATGTTACACCAATTACCGGGTAACGGGTAGATTTTACTTGCCTTAGGCTGATCTCGGCCAGGCGTTTATTTATTTGTGCCGATAATATATCCGGGTTTTGCGTTTGTGCCTTGGCAATAATGTCGCCCAATACCAGGGTATTGTTTACCACAATGGTATCGCCTACCACAAAATCGGTTTGCAGGTTGCGTACCAATAGCTGGTTCATTTGGATCTTTGTAGTACGATACTGCTGCAATTGAATTACCAGGTTAGAAGTATCAGTATTCAGATTAACCTGTGCGTTGTAAACGTCAAGCTTTGATACCCGGCCAACCGTAAACTTATCATTAGAGTACCGCAGTTGCGTGCGCGATATTTCTATAGCCCCACGCAATGCTTTTATCTGCTCGGTTTGGCTGATAAGGTTGTAGTAGGTATTTATAACATTAGCTACAGTGCTTTGTATGGTATCCTGCAAGCGGATGGCTCCCAGTTTATCCTGCTCCTTCAGCATGTCGTAATTGGCAAACATGTTAAAGCCATCAAATATGGTCCAGTTAAGGTTTACACCATAGTTATTGTTGCTGTTATTTGCGGTAAGGTTGTTAACCGTACCATCGCTACGTGTTTGCTTTATTTTTTGGCTGCTGTTGTTTACGGCAGCATCGCCGGTTATCAAAGGTAAAAAACCGGCGTTACCCAATGTTACATTATTACCCGCTATGGTAGCATTATTTTGCGATAGCCTAATATTATAGTTGTTCTTTAACGCTATTTCAACAGCATCCTTTAGGGTAAGTAAAGGCGCTTCCTGTGCTTGTACATCTGCAGTAAAAATAGCAGCGCAAAAAATCAAGCAAATTATTTTTTTAATATTCATATTGCTTAAAGTTTTTCAATTAATAAAGGCGCTTTGATCTCTTCCTCTTCAGCCGGTTCATGATCGGGGTCGCGGCGTGTTTTTGACGCGAACACCATATACATTGTTGGTATCACATATAAAGTTAATACCAGCGAGAACAGCATCCCGCCAATAATTACAATACCTAACGATACACGGCTTTTTGCACCTGCACCCAAAGCCAATGCAATAGGCACCGAGCCCAGCACAACCGCCAAACTGGTCATTAATATGGGGCGCAAGCGCGATGTAGCGGCCTCAACAACGGCTTCGTATTTACTTAATCCCTGTTCCATTCGCTGGTTGGCAAATTCTACTATCAGGATACCGTTTTTGGTTACCAAACCTACCAATGTAATGATGCCTATCTGGCTGAATATATTAAAGGTTTGATCGAACAGCCACAAGGATATGAACGCGCCCGATATAGCCAGCGGCACGGTAAGCATCACAATAAACGGATCTACAAAACTTTCGAACTGGGCGGCAAGCACCAGGTATATCAGCAATAAGGCGAATAAAAAAGCAAACGCGATGTTTGACGAACCTTCGGCATAATCTCGTGATGGGCCGCTTAAAGCAGTGCTGAAAGTATCATCAAGCAATTTGGCTTTTATGCGTTCCATTTCGGCAATACCATCCCCCACAGTATGGCCGGGCGACAAACCAGCCTGCACCGTGGCCGATTTATACCTGTTAAAGTGATAGATAGATGGCGGGCTGGCGCTTTCGGCAACCTTCACTACGTTATCCAGCTGTACTAAATTACCTTTAGTACTGCGCACATAAACAGATTTTAAGTCGAGCGGCTGGTCGCGGTTAGCGCGGTCAACCTGGGCAATTACCTGGTATTGCTTACCATTGATAAGGAAATAATCTAAACGGCCGGCGCTATAGTAAAGCTGCAGGGTTTGGGCAATATCATCAACCGAAACACCAAGGTCGCGGGCACGGTCGCGGTCGGTAGTTACACGCAGTTCGGGCTTGGTAAATTTCAGGTTAACATCCGATCCCTGGAAAACAGGGCTTCGTGATACCTCGGCAAAAAACTCGGGCAGTACCTTCCGGATCTTTTCAAAATCCTGGTTCTGAATAACATATTGCACCGGCAGCGATGTACGCGCACCGCTACCACCACCGCTTATGGTTTGCTCTTGCACTACAATAGCACGGGCATCGGGCATGCGGGTTAATTTTTGATTGAGCCAGTCGGCAATCTCCTGCTGGGACCGTCCCCGCTGATCGGGCGGTACCAAACCTACACGGCCAAAGCCGGAGTTGGCAGAACCGCCACCACCAAATGATGGTGATACAATTTCGAGGTTTACATTTGCCTCGGGGATAGAATCGGCAACCAGGTCGGCCACTTTATCCATGTAGCGGGTCATGTATTCGTATGTGGCACCTTCAGATCCTGTTACCGAATAACGCAGCAGGCTACGGTCATCCAACGGGGCTAATTCTGATGGTGTTATTTTAAATAGTATGGCGGTAAGTATCAAAGAGCCCCCAAGTATCACAAACGATACCCACTTCTTCTTCATGAAATTAACCAGCGTTTCGGTATAGCTGTTGGTCATGTTCACAAAGAAAGGTTCGGTCATTACATAAAACTTCGATTTCTTTTGATTTTTACGGATAAGCTTAACGTTAAGCATTGGCGTTAACGACAGCGATACAAAAGCCGATATCAACACCGCCCCCGCGACGACCACCGCAAACTCGCGGAACAGCCTTCCTGTAAAGCCCTGTAAGAACACAATAGGCAGGAACACCGCCGCTAATGTAACCGATGTAGAAACTACCGCAAATAAGATCTCGGCCGAGCCTTCAAAGGCCGCCTTGCGGATAGCCATGCCGGCTTCTACCTTTTTATAGATATTCTCGGTTACTACAATACCATCATCCACTACCAGCCCTGTGGCCAGCACAATACCCAGCAGTGTTAGTATATTTATGGAAAATCCAAAAATGTACATGATAAAAAACGCCCCTATCAATGACACCGGTATATCTATCAACGGGCGGAAAGCAATTAGCCAATCCCTAAAGAAAAGATAGATAATAATTACCACCAGTATAAACGATATTAAAAGCGTTTCTTTTACCTCGGTGATAGAATTGCTGATGAATCTGGTATTATCCAGGGCCACTTTTACGGTAATATCGGGCGGCAGATCTTTCTTTATTTTCTCCAGCCTTTCGTAAAAATCTTTAGCTATTTGTACGTAATTGGCGCCCGGTTGCGGCACAATGGCCAAACCTACCATTGGTACGCCAGATTCTTTTAGCGAAGTTTCTTCATTTGCCGAACCCAATACCGCATAGCCAATATCATCCAGCCTGATAACCCGGTTACTATCCGCACGGATAATAAGGTTATTAAAATCTTTTTCAGTCGTTAACTTACCCAGGGCACGGATGGTGATCTCGGTATTATTACCTTCAATTTTACCTGCAGGCAGCTCCACGTTCTCCCGTGCTAAGGCGGCACCGATATCGGTAGCGGTAAGACCCAATGCCGATAGCTTATTAGGATCTATCCATAAACGCATGGCATACTGGCGCTGGCCTTGTACGTTAATGGTACTTACGCCCGGTATGGTTTGTAAACCTTCCAGCAAAACGTTTTCGGCATAATCATCAACCTGTGTAATGTTACGGGTATTACTGCTTACGGTTAATGTAATTATCTGATCGGCGCTGGCATCGGCTTTGGTAACAACCGGCGGGGCGTTTATATCTTGTGGCAACTGGCGCTGTGCCTGGCTCACTTTATCGCGCACATCGTTCGCGGCAGTTTCCAGATCGGCATCCAGATCAAATTCTACTGTGATGTTGCTTGAACCTACCGAACTTGTTGACGATATATTACGGATACCCGGTACACCGTTGATGGCTTTTTCTAAAGGCTCGGTTATTTGCGATTCAATAACATCTGAGTTAGCACCCGAGTATTGCGTAGATACAGAAATAATGGGCGGATCTACTGACGGGAAATCGCGCACCCCTAAAAACGTGTACCCAATAACACCAAATACAACTATCACAACAGATAGCACCGTTGCCAATACAGGTCTTTTTATACTTACTGAGGATAAACTCATATTGGTTACTTAATAACTTTAAGAATTTTTAATGGCGATTTCGGACGTATCTGGATCAAACCTGATACTACTATGCTATCACCCGCCTTTAACCCATCAATAACTTGAATCTTGGTATCGGTACGCAGATCTGTCTTCACGTTTTGGGCAACTGCTATGCCGTTCTTATAAAGGTATATCTTACTGCTTTTAAGATCGGGTATAACGCACTCGGTAGGTACCATTATTGTTTTTGGGATCTGGTCAAGCGTAAGGTTGATCTTGGCAAAAGAGCCTGCTGTAAGCAAATTTTCTGGATTTGGCGCTTTAGCCCTAACGGTAATGGTACGCGAGTTAGCATCCAGTTCGGGCTCAATAGCATAAACTGTAGCGTTAAAAGTCTTTCTCGAACTTTCTATAGTGAATGATACTTTGCTGCCCTTGTTAATGATAGGCAGGTAGCGTTCAGGTACCGAAAAGGTAAGCTTAGCCGGATCTATATTTACCAGTGTGGCTATTGGGGTTGCCGGCGAAAGGTAGCCACCCGGACTAACATTTCTTAACCCAATAACGCCCGAAAACGGCGCGCGTATCTCTGTACGGCTTATCTGTGCCCTTATTACATCAGCCTGTGCCTTTAAGGAGTTTAGTGATGATAGAGAGGTTTCGTATTCTTCTTTGCTCACCGCCTCTTTCTGCAATAATATTTTATTGCGATTATTTATATCGCGGGCAAGTATCATTTGTGCTTCGTACTGTTGCAATGATGCCTGCAAGTCCTGGTTGTACACTTTTACAAGCAGCTGTCCTTTTTTTACACGGGTGCCTTCTGTAAAATATATGCCGGTAATGTTACCCGCGGTTTGGCTGATAAGGCTTACCCTTTCATTAGCGTCAATTGTACCGGTAATATCTATCTGGTTATTAACGGCGGTATCTTTAACCACCATAATATTTACCGAAACAGGGCCATTCTTTCTTTTACCTTTGCCTGCAGTAGCGGCACTGGTTTGTTTAGCCTTTTTACTAAAAAACTTATTATAAATTAAAAATGCAACAAGCAATGCAAGTAAAGTATATATTATATATTTTGTTTTCATATCTGCTTGTTGTTCCTATTGGAACCTGTTTTAATGCTCATTTATAATTGTCTATCTTTCAATTGCGCTACGTAAATATAAAATGTTTAGGCATTGCTTATTAATGCCGCAGGTATATTTATATCGCCACCCAATAATTTTTGCAATTATAACCGCTTAACCATCAAATTGATTACATGTATCAACCATTTTACAACGCAACAATTTTGTGGCCGTTTAATTAAAAACATAAATTTTATAACTTGCCGCATGAAAAAATTGCAACTATCAGCACTGGTTTATTTAATCCTCTTTCTTATGAACATTACACCCGGCAATGCGGCTGGCCTTCCTAAAATTTCTTACACGGTTAGCTTTCCGGAAGCACAAGCGCATTATGTTGATGTTGAGATGAATATTACCGGTTTGGCGCAACCATCCCTTGATGTTAAAATGCCTGTTTGGGCGCCGGGTTCATACCTGGTAAGGGAGTTTGCCAAAAATATTGAAGCGTTTAGCGTTAGCGCTAACGGCAAGCAGGTATCGGCACCAAAAATAAATAAGAACACCTGGCATATAAATACTGCCGGCCTTAACTCGGTAACGGTTAAGTATAAAGTTTACGCTTTCGAGCTTTCGGTACGTACCAGTTTTATCGATGTATCGCACGCGTTCCTGTCAACCACAGGCATATTTTTATTCCCAAAAGGGATGTTAAACCAGCCATCAACTATCACCATAAAACCTTATAAAGATTGGAATAAGGTATCTACCAGTTTAGAAATGGTTAAAGGCGATGTGTTTACCCGCACCGCACCCAACTACGATATTTTGTACGATTCGCCTTTAGAAATTGGCACACAAGATGTATTTACGTTTGATGCTGCAGGTGTTAATTATGAAGTAGCCATGTACGGTGGCGGTAACTATGATAAAGAACGCCTGAAAGTAGATATGGCCAAAATTATAGAAGCAGAAACAGCTGTTTTTGGCGAGAACCCAAATAAACATTACACTTTTATAGTTCATAACAAAGCACGTAACGGCGGCGGTTTAGAGCATTTAAGCTCTACTGTTTTAGGTGCATCAAGAGAGGGTTACACCAACGAACGTACTTACCATGGCTTTTTAAGCCTGGTTGCCCACGAGCATTTCCACCTGTGGAACGTGAAGCGCCTACGCCCAATTGCTTTAGGCCCGTTTGATTATGATAACGAGAATTATACTACCAACTTGTGGATAGCCGAAGGTTTTACGGCTTATTACCAAAACATTATTCTTCGTTACGCCGACCTCTCAAATACCGAAACCTTTTTAGGTGATATGGCCGGTGATATTAACACGGTTGAAAACCAACCCGGCGCAAAGGTACAGCCACTGTCTGAATCGAGCTTTGATGCCTGGATAAAAAGTTACCGCCCTAACGAAAACTCGTACAACACCGGTATCTCTTATTATGATAAAGGTGCCGTTATAGGCATGCTTTTAGACCTGGAAATAATTAACAGCACCAATGGCAAAAGCAGCCTTAATGATGTAATGAAGTATATGTACAATACTTATTACAAAGGTTTAAAACGTGGTTATACCGATGCCGAGTTTAAAGCCGGCTTTGAAAAATTCGCTGGTAAAAAACTGGACGATTTTTATGCTAAATACATTAACGGCTTAGATGCCATTAATTATGATAAATATCTGGGTTATGCAGGTTACAAATTATCTGATGAACTTGCATCAACCAGCGAGCCTACCTTAGGTGTGTTTACCAATCAGCGTAACATTATTACTACTGTAGTACGCGATGGAGCAGGCTGGGTTGACGGCCTTAACGTTGGCGACCAGATCACTGCCATTGATGATACCCCGGTGACTGATTTGAACGCCGTAATTAAAGGCAAAAAAGTAGGCGATAAAATTGTTGTAACCGTTACCCGCGATGCGCAGGCGTTTAAAATACCGGTTACCTTACAACGTAACAATACCTTTAAATATACCATTACCGAAATACCAAACGCTACACCACAACAACTGGCTGTGCGTAAAAAATGGTTGAAGTTGTAATTTTTCAGACCTCATTATAAGCCCTCTATCCGGAAACGGATAGGGGGCTTTTTGTTAGCCTCACCCCGGCCCTCTCCAAAGGAGAGGGAGTCAGCGTTTCTATTTTAAAGTCCTCTCCTTTGGAGAGGATTATTTCATGAGGGCTTCGCCGTTTAGGTGAGGCTTGTGGTTCAGCCCACCCGCCTGCGATCAAAACAAAATCCTAAAACATTTTACAGCCATTTATTATTATAGTATAACCATTGAAAAACATTAAAACACATTGATCATGAATTCATTACTGTATGTAATTGCCGTTATACTTGTAATTGGCTGGGCTGTTGCCTTCTTTTTTACCACTGTGGGCAGCCTTATACATGTGTTATTAGTAATTGCCGTTATTGCATTGTTACTGGGTGTAATACGCAGGCCAACCGCCTTATAAATACAGCTGCTTTTAATATATCTCCAGCTTAATAAGTTATAACCCATCATGAAGATTCCGTTTACACCTCAACTGCTCGGCGACCTTATAGAGAAAGGATATACCTATGTTTTGGCAAGTACCCCTGCCAACTCCGAACTGGCAGAATCATCTACCCTTGTTTTAAAACCTCTTAGAGAAAAACCCAAACTGATTAATTTGCCGGATGGGTTCAACACTTTTTACAAAATAACCCGCGAACCTATGCAGCTTGCCTGCGGCCTGGAGGGAGTTGTTATTGAAGTTGATTATGATACTATTAATCCGCAGATAACCGGCAACGATATATTTGAGGACAGCTACTTCCGTATGAGCGAGGACTTTTTCAGACAGGTTTTGGATAGCCTGGAAGACTATGCCGTGATCACTACCGATAAGAATGGGGATATTAACAGTTGGAACTCTGGCGCTGAAAAGGTTTTAGGTTACACCGAGCCCGAGATAATAGGCAGGAGTGCACACATATTTTTCACACCAGAGGATATTGCAAAGGGAGCACCCGAAATGGAGCTTGAAACCGCATTGCAATATGGCCGCGCCATTGACGAACGCTACCATGTGCGCAAGGATAGATCGCGCTTTTGGGGGACCGGATTGGTTTTTCCTTTATATGACGAGGAAGGGAAGCACCGTGGCTTTACCAAAATAATGCGTAACCTGCACGAGCAACAGGAAGCAGAAGATAAGGGGCCCGAGCTTTAATAGATAAACAGCAAGCCGTTTAGATCAACCGGTTTATGTTATACCTTTATTTATTCAAAAAATTATATTTACTCGTTTTCTTTTTTGTTGTTATAAGTACAACACCGTTAGCCCCTGCACTGCCATATAAAGTTTTTGCACTTGCATCCTTAAGCACCGATATACTTTCAATATTTTTAGGATCTAAATAGGTCATCACATCTTTTTTTATGACTTTCCCATCCAGTACGTATAGCGGGTCGGATATACTATTGGGCCAAATTTTGGTTTTATAAGCATCGCTATCCATTAATTGAGGCGTTGCATACCCCATAACTGTTACATCTTTAACATTACCTGCCGGCACGCTTCCGGTTTTGTTATCCTTTGTATCATCTGCAAGCGCGAAGTTTATGGGCACGGCGTAGGTTACCCTTACAGGCTTGCCATTTTGCATACCGGGTTCCCAGTCTGGTGATAGTTGCAGCACCCTTACTGCTTCCTCATCAGTCCCCATGCCAAGGCCACGCACAATTTTAACGTTAGATAGCGACCCATCTCTTTCAACTATAAAGCTTGCTATAACTCTGCCTTGCAGGCCGGCGTCTCTTGCAGCTTTGGGATATCTTATATTTGTACCTAAAAATGCTGAAAATGCTTTATCCCCACCCGGGAAATTTGGCGCATGCTCAACAGCAGTAAAAACCGGGTTACTGTCGCCATCGTTGGTTTGAACCGCTGCTACTTTATTACCCAGCGAAAAATTAATAGGCACAGAATACTGAACACGTACCAGCCTGCCATTTTGTACACCAGGCTTCCATTTTGGTGAGTTTTTTATAACCCTTATGGCCTCCTCATCGGTACCACTGCCCAGTGATTTTAATACTTTAATATCTGACAGCGAACCATTTTTCTCTACTACAAAAGTTAACACTATGCGGCCTTGTACTTTATTCTTTCTGGCTTCGGCGGGATATTTTATGCTTTTAGCAATGTAACGGCCAAAACCTCCATCCCCGCCAGGGAAACTTGGTGGCTGCTCTACCTGTGTAAACACCTGTGTTTTGTTTTGTTCTGGTATAGTATCATTCGGTGCTACGGGTAACTTATCCTTTTTGGGGTCGTAGGTTACTATAGTTGTTTTATACGTGGTGTCTGCCAATACTGCTTTTGCAGGTGCCTCAAATACAGCTTCCGCTTTTTCATGAATAGTATTTACTGCCTGGCTATTGCTTATTGTTGCCGATGATAATACCAGCATCAAGATAAATAATGGTGCAGATAACCCGTATTTAATAAGCTTTATGCGCTGCGATTTATTCTTCTGTAGCATTATAATGCGCTTTTTTAATAAACTGTGATTAAAAAACGGGTTAACTAAATGATGTGCCGGGGCTTCAAAAGTTTGGCTTAATAACAACATGGCATAGTCGGCCTTATTGGTGCCGGCATCAAGTGTGTGCTTATCAGCGATATATTCGTGCACATGTTTTATAGCAAAGCGGTACAGGTAAACTATAGGATTAAACCAGTTGATGATCATTACCGCCTCTATGATCAGCACATCGGCAGAGTGGAACTGGCGGGCGTGCACTAATTCGTGGCTTTCTATCACATCCTTACCATCTATCCCCTCGCTTACCTTTACCTTATTAAAAAAGGAGTATGATGTTTTTGGCGATGGGTCTTTAATTATCCGCCTTAACAGTATCAATTGCAGCATTAGCTTCATTGCTAAAAATATTACCCCTGCCGTATAAAGCACTACTAATACCTGGCCAATGGTAACCGGGTTATCTTTTATAGGCGCTAAATCGGTTATACTTATGTTGCTGCCGTATATGGTGTACTGCACCTGCTGCGTAATAAACAGGTTTTTTACCCAATCGCTTTGTATAAGCGGTATAAAAAACGACAGGATAGCCGTGCCCACCAAATAAATGCGGTTAAGCTGAAAAAATGTTTCCCGGCGAAGCAATAAAGAATAGAACCCGAAAAACAAGGTGAGGTAAATATTTACCAGCAATAAATAATGCCACCAGTTCATAACTATTTATCTTTAAGTTTTTCAATCAGTTTCATGATCTCATCGGCCTCTTTCAGATTAATTTTTTCCTTATTCACAAAAAAGGATAAGATCCTGTTCACCGAATTATCGAAATAGCCGCTAAGTAATTTATCGGCAGCAAAATTTTTGTACTCTTCTTTACTTACTACCGGGTAATACTCGTGGCTTTTGCCAAAGGCATTATGATCAACAAAGCCTTTGGTTTCCAGTATCCTTATAATTGTTGATACGGTATTATATGCCGGTTTTGGCTCGGGTAAAACATCTAAAACATCTTTTACAAAGCCCTTTTCCAAAGTCCACAACACCTGCATAATTTGCTCTTCGGCGCGGGTTAAATCCTTTATTTCCATTTTCATTAAATAACTAATAGTACCTTAATACTAAGGTATATCATATAAATCAATATAACAACTAAATGTTTAGTTTATTTTAATTTAAACTTTTATTTGTCTATTTGGTTCTACAACACAATCAAATTTATAAATGGATATCACCTTTCACGGAGCCGCCCGTAATGTAACCGGCAGCAAGCACTTATTACGTTTACAGGATGGCACAAGTGTATTATTAGATTGCGGCATGTTCCAGGGATTTGGCGACCAAACCGAAGACATGAACGAGCACTTTGGTTTTAACCCACAGAAGATCGACTACCTTATTTTATCGCACGCGCATATAGATCATTGCGGGTTAATACCCCGTTTGGTAGCTGAGGGGTTTGAGGGCCAGATATTTTGCACCGCCCCTACTATGGACCTGGCGCGCATCCTTTTAATGGACTCGGCAAAAATACAGATGCAGGATGTGGAATATAGCAATAAGCATCGTGCCCGAAAAGGCCTGCCCCTGCTGAATGCCCTTTACACCGAAGATGCTGCCATGGAAGCCATGCGTTTATTCAAGATCGTAGATTACCATGAGGAATACGCGATAACCCCCCGCTTAAAATTTAAGTTTACCGATGCCGGGCACGTGCTGGGCAGTGCTGCAGTACATATCACCGTTTTAGAGGATGGCAAAGAAACAGTTATCACATTTAGCGGTGATGTTGGCCGTTACGGCGATCTGTTGCTTAAAAATCCACAACCCTTCCCGCAAGCAGATTACATTTTGCTGGAATCTACCTATGGCGATAGCCTGCACAAAGATATTGGCCCTATTGAAGATGCCTTGCTGGAGGTAATTAAACAAACCTGCGAGATAAAGAAAGGAAAGGTGATCATACCTGCCTTTAGCGTTGGCCGCACGCAGGAACTGCTATATGCCCTAAATGCGCTGGAACTAAGAGGTGTATTGCCAGATGTGCCTTATTATGTTGACAGCCCTTTATCTGAAAAAGCTACACAGGTATTAAAAGATCATCCCGAAGTATATAACAAGGATGTGAAAAAGGTGATGAAGACAGATGCCGACCCGTTTGGTTTTAAGGGTTTAAAGTTTATCCAATCTACCGCCGAATCAATTGCTTTGAACGATGATGTAAGGCCTTGCGTTATCATATCGTCATCGGGCATGGCCGAGGCCGGCAGGGTGAAGCATCATATCAAGAACAACATTAACAATCAAAAAAACACCATACTGATGGTTGGTTACGCCGAACCAAACTCGTTAGGCGGCAAACTTGCCCGTGGCGAGAAAGAGGTGTATATTTTTGGCGAGCAATACCAGGTAAATGCCGAAGTCCAATCGATCAAAAGCATGAGCGCCCATGGCGATTACGAGGACCTGCTGCATTTTATATCCTGCCAGGATCCAAAACTTATAAAAAAACTATTCCTGGTGCATGGCGAATACGAGGTGCAGCAACACTTTGCCGATAAGCTAAGAGAAAAAGGCTTTGCTGATGTAGAGATACCCTACCAGCACGAAAAAGTTGTATTAGAATAAGTCATCAATTAAAAATATAAAAAGAAAACCCGCTTGCGCGGGCTTTCTTTTTATAACCACAATCACGTTTTTACTTCAGCATAACATTAGCGCATTGGCCGGATAGTACTTGTACATTTTGGCTGGTGCTGTAGGTTGGCGGGGTAACTCCATCTAAGCCTTTCAGGAAGTATACTCTTCCTTTCACAGTATATTGCCCCGGCGGCACAACTACAGTATAACAATACAACGCCCCGCACGATGGTGCAGATGTGTAATGCCCCCCGAAAATGGCGTTCGTATTTGAAATACCAACTACGTCTACATACATCACATTTATACCCTGTGGTTTCCAGCCGTATTCTGTCTGGTTGGTCCATACTATAATGCTTCCTTTTGCCGGTGGGGGCGTGGTACCGCCACCATTTCCTGTACCCGTGCCACCGCCGCCTGTTCCGGTGCCACCACCGAATCCGCATGGCCAGGTCTCGCTTTTTACATATTCGGTCTCCTGGTTATTAGCCGTTCCCTGTGCAGGAACGCCAACAATTAATTTCCCGTTTTTCATTTTTAACGGGAAAACGATAATTTGACCACCTACAGCAAACGTCATGGTAGATGCGCCCGAATTATAGGTACCTGTAGTTGCAGTTCCATTACTGCAGGCTATGGCCGTAGTGCCGTTAAGTTTTAAGTATGCATTTCCTTGTCCATCGTTGCGGGCCCAGGTTGCTTCTAACGAAGCGGTGCCACCTGTGCCGTCTGGTTCTTCGGTATCCTCGCCGTCATCATCATCCATTGATTCTTTCTGGCAGGAAACTGTAAATAAAACGACAAGTAAAATTGAAAAGATTGTGATAAGTTTTAGGTATTTCATACGCAAATATTGTGTTTAATATGAGGTTTGGGTTTCTTTTACAAAGATGCCCGCACCCTATTATGCAAGCAATACTTACTTGTAGGTATATTTCATTTTGGGTGATTGCACGGCATTCCGGGGGGTGATTACACGGGTAACCGAAGGCTTTAAAAACAAAAAACCCCGGATAACCGGGGCTTTCATATCTATTTTTTCAATCCAATTTCTCTTAGTCGTTCATCCAGATATTCGCCGGCGGTAATATCTGTATAAAGCTTAGGGTGCTGTTCATCAATGGTTGATGGCAGGCTGGTTAGGTCCATAGTTGATTTTGGATGTAAAAAGAAGGGCACCGAAAACCGCGAGTTCTTCATTTCTTCGCGCGGTGGGTTAACAACCCTGTGCGTGGTAGATTTTAGTTTGTTATTGGTTAAACGCTGCAGCATATCACCTACGTTAACTACCAGGTCTTCGCCAAACGCTTTAACCGGGAACCATTTATTCTCGCGGGTAAGCAGTTCCAGGCCATCGGCACTGGCACCAATTAATAACGTTATCAGGTTAATGTCTTCGTGTGCACCTGCGCGTACTGCATCGTCAGGCAAAGCATCAGGGTTTTCTATCGGGAAATAATGCAGGGTACGCAGTATCGAATTCCCGTTATGCACTTTATCATCAAAATAGTTTTCGGGCAGGTTTAGGTAAACGGCAATGGCACGTAGCAAATGGATACCCGCCGCCTCCAGCTTTTTATAAACCTCTAAAGTGGTGGTATTAAATTCGGGTTGCTCCTCTACCACCACGTTATCAGGGTAAAAAGCCTTCTCGGGTGCATCGTCACTAACCGTTTGGCCTATCTGCCAAAATTCTTTCAGATCGGGCACTTTAAACCCTTTGGCTGTTTCCTTGTTTTTGCCGGTATAACCGCGCTGGCCAGCCAAACCGGGGATCTCATATTTCATCTTCACCTCCTCGGGCAAAGCAAAAAGCGCTTTTACCTGGGTGTAAAGCTTATCAATTAGTTCTTTGCTAAGGCCGTGGTTGGTGATGGTTACAAAGCCGGTTTCGTTAAAAGCTTTACCAATGCTGTCCGAAAAAGCTTTGCGCTCATCGGCAGTACCGTTTATGTACGTATCAAGATCGAGACGAGGGATGTTTACTGTACTCATAGTTTCAATATTAAAGGCCAAAATTATTTAAAAAAAGCGGAGATATGTCCAGGATGATAAATAATATAATAACTGTGTAATTTTTTTATGACAATGGCTTTAAAACAATTACTACTTTAAACGTTTCAAGTTAAAGTAAGTCAATACAATATACCAGTTATATTAATATTCTCGCGATATGAAAGTTTTAAATAAAATATGGGGTATAACTTTATTAGCGTTTACGCTGATCCTATCTGCCCCGCATACCAGCATGGCCCAGCAAGAGGGCGAATATATATCAGACCAGGAGTTTTACGATGAACTACAGCCTTACGGCACCTGGATCTATGACCCGCAATACGGTAATGTTTGGATCCCGGATGTGGAGGAAGATTTTAGGCCCTACGCTACACGCGGATATTGGGCTATGACATCTTACGGCAACACCTGGGTATCAGACTATCCATGGGGATGGGCTACCTTCCACTATGGCAGGTGGCATTTTGATAATTACTACGGATGGGAATGGGTTCCGGGAAATGAATGGGCGCCTGCATGGGTTAGCTGGAGAAATGGTGGCGGTTATTATGGCTGGGCACCAATGGAACCCGGCATAAGCATAGATGCATCATATAGTGACGATTATTCCGTGCCAGATAATTACTGGGTTTTTGCACCATACGCGTACATCAACTACACCAACGTTTATAACTATTATGTACCGTATTACAGGACAAGGACCATTATACGTAATACAAACTGGCTACGAAACCGCTATAATTATAATAACCGTGTTTACAATGCCGGCCCGCGCCGCGAAGAGATACAGCGTTACAGCCATCGCCCGGTACGTGTTTATAACATAAATAACGTAAACAGGCCATCGCGCATTACCGTTAATAATAATAACATTAACATATACAGGCCTGCGGTTAGGCAAAATACCAACGCACGCCCTGCAAGGGTGGTAGATGGTAATGCTTATAAACAGCAAAACCCAACACAGCGTATAGGTAGCAGGGATCGTAGCAGGGGTACTGTTTACAATGCGGCAAACGCGGCCAGACTGGCTCAGGCTGCTAAAGCCAGCACTCCTGATACAAGAGTTGTACGTGTTAACAGGAATGATGACAGGGATAATGTAAAACCTGCAAGGCCAGGTGCTATAACCCCGGGCAATGCAAACCAGCCCGGTCGTACAAACAGACCAGCGGTTACAGGCGATGCCCAACAACAGCAACGCACCATAGACAAACAGCAGGGTGCTGTGCGCCAACAGCAAATACGCGAACGAAGGGAAAAAGCACAATCTGAGGCTACCCAACAACAAACTGAACAGCAAAAACAGCAGTTAGAGCAGCAACGTGCGCAACAACAGCAGGCACGCCAGCAGCAATTAGAGCAGCAAAAACAACAGCGCGAGCAAAACCCGCAACAGCCAACACGCCCGCAACGCGCAAGCAGGCCTGCAGTTACTGATGATGGCCAGGCGCAACAACGCCAAAGGGTTTTAGAACAGCAGGAACAGCAACGCCAACAACAGGCCGAGCAAAAACAACAGCAAGCGCAACAGGTACGCCAGCAGCAAGAGCAAGCCCGCGAACAACAACGTCAACAACAGGTTGAACAGCGTAGGCAGCAAGTAAGCCAGCAACAAGAGCAAGCGCGCGAACAGCAAAGACAACAACAGGCTGAGCAAAAACAACAGCAAGCGCAGCAAGTACGCCAGCAACAAGAGCAAGCCCGCGAGCAGCAAAGACAACAACAGGCCGAGCAGCAAAAACAGCAGGCGCGCCAGCAGCAAGAGCAACAGCAGCAAGCCCGCGAGCAACAACGCCAACAACAGGCGGAGCAGCAAAGGCAGCAGGCACGCCAGCAGCAAGAGCAGCAACGCCAACAAAAACAAGCAGAGCCGTCACATCGGCCTACTCGTCCATAATTTATATTCCACAAAAAAGAGCGCCCGGATAACTGGCGCTCTTTTTATTTATAAGGTCAGTATTAAGTATTAACCAATTATAAATGATCCAACCAAAAGATCCAGAACAGCTTGTTTTTCTAAAGGTTCGTCAAAAGCACCGGTAGCTATTCTTACACTGGTAAGTGTTGTTAAATCAACACCACCTTGCACCGTATTTTCCTCACCTGCATAATTGCCGTTAACCCTCGCATCCCCGGTATCGTTACCTAATGTAGCTGTACTTTCAATGTAAGGCCTTATGGTTGAGCTTTGGCCAAGGCTGCATCGCAACTGGCGGATAGCTGCCGCATGCCGGGCCTCAACAGCATGTATAGATAAGGCGGCTGTTAAAACTACCTGGTTACCAATTAAGTTAGGGGCCTGCCCTTTATAAGCACGAACACCGGTATCTTCAAAAACCTGGGCAACTGTAAGGAATGTACGGAAATCAGTTAAAGCCGCTTTAAAAGGCCCGTTTCCACTCCCATTGCCACCCGATAAATCGATATTAGGTTTAGATACAGGTGTGCCGCTTAATGATGTAATTACGGTTTTCAGGAATGCAACGTGCGCGTTCTCATCCCTGGTAATTGGGGCAATATAGGCTCTATTAGCAGAAGGAATAACGTTTGCTGCAGTTGCCTGGTTATAAAACTCGGCTTCCAGATACTCTAATGTTAATGCAAAATTCAATACTTCAACAACCGATGATGGTGGTGTTGCACTATATGCCTTTTTAAACAGGCTACCTAAAGCAAATGGCATAGCAGCAACCGCTACTTTTGAACCAAAGCTGGTTATATTTTTGACTGCGGCACGGCGCGGGTTCAACCTGTCGTGTATCTCCGGGTCAACATTTTCTATCTCATCTATTATATTAAATAAATTCATGGCGATGTGTAATTATGGTTTATAACTAAAAGTTGTTTGCTGTTACCTTGGTTTTTAGAAAACCATTAGCCGCTGTAAGGATCTCTTTAATTGAAGCGGACTTGTTTAATCCGTTTGAATCAACCTGATCACTGGCAAAGCTTCCGGGGGTAATTAAGTTTGATATCAAAGCGGCATGCCTTGCTTCTACCGATACAATCTTACCGGCAATGGTTAAGTAACCAGGGTCTTTAATTAAATAACCGGCGCCATCATAAGCCTGTACGCCTGTGTCTTCAAATAATTTGGCCGCAGCTAACACACTTGTGCGATCGCTGAAATTGATCTTGCTAAAATCGGGAGTTAAGGCCATAATAGCCTTGCTGCCTATGGCTGCTTTAAAAAAATCGCGGTGCAACACTTCATGGTCCCGAATATCTGTAAGATAAGCGGTTTCGAGCGAGCTGATACCGCTGTAAGGGGTAGCCACTACCTGCAAATAAAAAGCGGCTTCTAATTGCTCCAGCGCATAGGCAAAGTTAAGTACGCCAATATCACCCGAGCCAATATCAGTACCCGAATTAACGGAAACCCGGTCTTTTTTACATGATGCTGCAGCACCCATAACGGCTACGGCCGCGGCGCTTGCCCCTGCATAGCGCAAAAACGACCGCCTGGCCATGCTTGCCCCACCTGTGATTGGGTTAATTTCTGTTTTCATAAGTTAGATGTTTTGTTTAGTAAATAAGTTAACGTATGGTTATAACCGCATGTACGCACAAAAACTTAACACAGATTTTAAAAACTATCGTTTATAGCAAATTGGAGTGGGAATTTTTTGGGACATAAAAAAGGCCGAAAAACTCTCGCAGTATTTCGGCCTCTACATCTACCTATGAAAAACTCCCTTTGAGAAGGGCTAATAAGCTATATACAAACGCAATGCCTATTTACAAAAGGGCCATTCCAGTAAAATTAAGCACATTTATAAAACACAATGATTTTCTTTTGTAGAAATAGGTTCTCACACTGTAGAAAAAAAACCCTTGCGCACAATTTCTTAACCATCAGCGCTGTACCTCTTTTAGCGAAGTATAATAATTTATCGGAAACTTATTGAAAGTAACAATGTTACAGTAAGTATGGATTACAACGTGTATTTATTGGCGACTGATCCCAACAACCCCTGCCGGGATGTAATACACTCAAGGGATACCGGTTTAAAGATTAGGGTTTTTTGCCTTAATGAGGATCGGTTTAGCCCAAATGACAGCGAAATTCAATTGTATGGATACGCCCATAACAAGCTATACGCTTTTGAAACCATTAATATTATTGCCGATGATGCCCTTGATGTGGTTGGGGCCATACAGTGGTACGCCGACTATATTGAGTGCCCGGAAATGGAAATATTACCCGAAGATCCTCGCGGAAGCCAAAATATTGCCATGTGATAAAATTCAATTACCTGTATATCTATCAGTTATAAATATTTTAAATTATTTTTTGAAGAATTGAACGCAAACCCTATATTTGCAGTCCCAAAACGAACAGGCGCTTGCCCAACGTTGAAAGGAGAACCAAAAGGGAGTTTAGCTCAGCTGGTTCAGAGCATCTGCCTTACAAGCAGAGGGTCACTGGTTCGAACCCAGTAACTCCCACTTAAATGGAAGCCTTTAGATTAAGTTCTAAGGGCTTTTTTGTTGTTAGGTGCTTCAAGTCCATTGAAATATTTGTAGATGTTTGCACAAACGGTTAAATGTGCGTAAACTGCAATCACAGAATATAAGCAATCGAACTCAGGTGAAACTTAGACCTTTGATTTACTAGCGCTTTTGAACGGTATTACACAGCGGATTTAGAAAATAGATTTGACGAAAAGCTTGAACAATTGTTTAGTTTTAGCTCAACCTGTAATGAAATTCGAAATGAAAAATATTACTAAGATAATAACCTTAGTCTGCAGTATTACCTTATACATAGCGTCGCTTACGCAAAGTGGATTTTCAACCGACAACGGCCAGGTTGATAATGGCCCTGGTTATGCTTTAGTATTAACGGGCTGGCTTTGCGTCAGTATTGCGGGTATATCATGGTTTGCTAATCCATTATTAATTCTTTCATGGTTCTCTTTTAAATCGCAATCGAACAAACGGTCGTTATTTTTAAGTTTATTAGCGTTCCTAATCTCCTTGTCTTTTATGTTCAATAAATTTATAATCGTCGATGAAGGTGGCAGTCTGCATGAAATATCAGGCTATCGATTAGGATACTGGTTATGGCTCGCCAGCTGCGTACTAATGTTAATAGGTAACATTAGTATTAGCGTGAAAAGAAAGGAAACAATCAGTTACCTTTTCTTAAAAAGGTAATGTACTTTAAATAACAAAAACTTGCTGGATAACCTCGAACAGTAAGTACAAGTCAACCACCTATTTAAGCATAAAGCATAAGCCCAAATCTAAACTTGCCCTTTCGTTGTGGGCACTAATACCAGAATTATTTTTAAAGGCATTTATGGCCCCGAACTGAAGGTCGTATTCAATCATTGCTTTCACCGCTTCCGACAACGGCAATTTTACGCCAATTCCCAACGAAACTCCAAAATCTGTACTTTTAAAAGCGTCTTTTATATCATTGTCAGAACCTCGTTCTTTGGCACTCATTAAAAACCCTGCGTAGGGACCAGCGTTTAAATACCAGTTCCGCTTTTTGCCGAAATGCCAGTTAGCCGTTATCGGAACAGTTAAGTAGTTTAGCCTTGGGTCGCTAAACGAATTGCTGAAATCCTGATTAATAAAAAACAATCCATTGCTGCCCTTGGGATCGTAAATTAACTTACCAAGAATGCTCCATCTGTCTGAAAAATAATAGTTAGATGAAACACCGAAGTGGATCGACTTTCTAAAAGTACTGAAGTCTTCCAGGCCATAGGATAACGAAGATACGCTGAACCCTGTATTTATACCGAATTCTACATTTCCCTTTTGTTGTTGCGCAAAAGTTGCGGTAAATGCGCCAAAAACAATAATGATAGTCGTGATAACATTTTTCATTTTGTTTGGATAAGTATTGGATGAGTATAGGAAGATGCTTATATCTGAATATAAAATAGCACCCTGTATTAAGCCCGCAAGCAGATACTCAGAGGAATGAGATATCCCTTTTCTTAACACTAAATACGACAAAATTTTGCTGGCAAAAAATGATTAGTAATAGCCATTTTCAGCTAAAATGTTCGGTAGTTTTAATAAAGGTTTTATCAAAATGAATGCAAAAAAGGGTCACAAATAAAATCGTGACCCTTTCAAACAAGAGAGCAGTATCAATTATAATTTGATGCTTACATTTTTCCCGTTATAGCTAATAGTTTTATTCGGTTTTTGATCAAAATTCAATGCTTTGGCAGCATTTGATGTAATGGTTACGATCCGGAACGTCCTGTCACCTATCATGCCGTTAAACTTGCCGTTGCGGTCGCCGATGGTTAACGTGTGGCTTCCCTCATTGTAAGTAATTGCTATCTGGCTAAAGTCGCCCTTTTCGTAATTGTAATTGCTCCCCTCATCTTCGTATAACGTAAAGGTTGCATTTGCGCCGGTATACACATATAAAGTAATAGGGTCGGCCGGTTTTTCATTGGTATATTGAATTTCGGGACCAAAAGGAATAATGGAACCTGCCTTTACAAATACCGGAATACGGTTATAAGGGGCATCCGCTTTTAGGGTATTGCCACCCTTGAAATATTTTCCGCTGTACAGATCGTACCAACCGTTGCCCTTTGGCAAATAAACATCACGGTTATGTGCCTCATATTTATACACCGGGTTAATTAATAACGACGGGCCAAACATATACTGGTCATTAATGCCTTCCACATTTTTATCAGCCGCAAAATCCATTATCAACCCACGCATTATAGTATAATCCTGATGGTATATTTTACCCGCCAGTGAATATATGTATGGCATTAAGCGATAACGCAGCTTGTCATAATACAACATGCTTTGATAAGCCGGATGGCCCTTGGGCGCCACGTTATAAATTTCGCGGAAGGGAAACTGCCCATGCACCCTAAACAAAGGCACAAAAGCCCCAAACTGGTACCAGCGGGTCATAGACTCGCGCCACTCATCCAGATCTTGCCGTTTGGCATTTTCATATCGTGGCTCAACGGCAAAGCCGCCAATATCCATGGTCCAGTATGGCATGCCGGATAAAGAAAAGTTGATACCCGCGCCAATTTGCGATTTCATATCTTCCCAACGCGAGGCAATATCACCACTCCAGGTAGCTGCTCCGTAACGCTGCAGACCCCCAAAAGCGGATCTTGTTAAAATAAACACCCTGTTATTGGGATTAACGGCACGCTGCCCCTCATAAACACCTTTGGCATTTTGCAGTGGGAATGCGTTAAAATATTTTGTAGAAGAGCCCAAGTACGTTGGTGTCATCAATAATTTCCGGTCGGCTACTGATGCATTCGATAAGATATCGGGTTCGGTAGCATCCAGCCACCAGGCATCAATACCTTTAGTATATAATTTTTTGCTAATTAGCTCCCAGAATGCCTTGCGTGCATCGGGGTTAAAGGCATCATAAAACGTAGATATATACCCTTTGGCTATCCAATCGCGCTGGCGGTTGGCAATATTTCTTTTATATAAAAAATTGTTTTTGTTAAATGCGTTATACGCATCGGTGCCTTCATAAAACTTTGGCCAAACCGAGATCATGAAATTTATATGCTGCCCATGCAACTGTTTGATCATACCATCCGGGTCAGCAAAACGTGCAGGATCAAACTCCTGGCTCCCCCACTGGTCCTGCTTCCAGTACGACCAGTCCAGCACAATATTATCTAAAGGGATCTTTCGGTCGCGAAACTCTTTAACTACCGCCAGTATTTCGTCCTGTGTTTTATAGCGTTCGCGGCTTTGCCAAAGCCCCATGGCCCATTTGGGCAGCATAACCGCTTTACCTGTTATTGTGCGGTAACCACTAATTATACTATCGGCGTTCTGTCCGTATACAAGGTAATAGTCAATAGTGCTGCCAGCTTCTGAAGTAAAGGCGAAGGTGTTCTTAACGTTTTCTGGTGCCGGTAATAAAACGTTAACGCCTAAATAAGACTCGCTCCCGCTTGGGATCCATTGCATTTTCAGGTGGTAGCTTTTCCCTGCCTGTAGGTTAAGGTCTACCAGTGCCGTGGCGGGGTTCCATGACTGGCGCCAGTAATCAAGCAGCTGTTTGCCATCTACCCATAGTTTTATATAGCCCCCGTATTTGATTTGCAATTGGTATAAACCGGTTTGGTCGCCTTCAATTGCCCCTTCATAAGTAACTATGGCATCAGCCATTTTCACACTATCCGGAAAACGTTTCACATCTGATAGCCAATTAAGATCGATATCGGATACTGCCTGCTCATAAACTGTGCGTGTTGGATCTTGTTTTAGGCTATAGCTGACGGTTAACCAACCTGCCTCGTTATTTTTATTGTATAGTTTTAAAGCATGTAAGGGTTCAAGCGGTCTAATATCTCCGGCTGTGGTTATGGCATTATTATCCCACAGGATGCCATAATTTTTGCTGGAAACTACAAAGGGCACCGCTACCTCGGTATTGTTTTGAATCAGATCTACATGCCTGCCCTTATAGTTAACTACACCCTGCTGATGCTGCCCCAGGCCATAGTAGGCTTCATCGGCTTGCGAATCAAAATACTGGCTGACGCGATAACTGCTTTCTCCGTCATACATCGCATTTACAAATGCCGGCTCATGTGCAAATTTGCTTTGCTTAACTAACAAATTACCTTTCGAGTCATAAAACTCCACCAGTCCTGTTATTGTCGAAACGGTAACTTTTACAGAATCTGTTAGCACGATCATTTTATCATCTGTATAGTTAACTGTATGTTTAATAGCCGAATTATTAGGCGTTACTGCCATTAAACTTGGTTTTTCTACAAAAAAATTGGTGGGTGTTGCTGTAACGCGGATAATTTTCGCATTTATGGGCTTCAACCTTATCATATTTACACCATTCGGTGCATTTTTAAGGGTTACAGTAATGCCGCTTTCATCTTGCTTAAAAGGGGCGTTTTGGCTTTGCCCATTACATAAGGAATGGAAAGCTCCGGCAAAAAATAGTGCTAATAAAGTAAGTCTTTTTATAACCATGTTTGTTATATATGCTCAGCACTTCATGTAAGGTATTGAGCGATGCAATAAAAAATGAGAAAAAAAAGGCCCCTCCATTACAGAGAGGGCCTTTACTAAATATAACCAATCAAATATTAGTAACCAGGATTTTGCGCCAGGTTTGGATTAAGCCCTATCTCGTATTGAGGGATAGGGTATAGTTCATGACCCGCAGGAATGTCAATATCGTAAACTTCCTTAATAAAGGATGTTGCAACTCCTGCCCTACGCAAATTATAGAATGTTGAATATTCGCCCGTAAGCTCGTGCCTGTATTCGTGATATATCATTTGCAACGGATCGGTTATCACTTTACCTTCACTTATATACACCGCTGGCGCGCTGCCGCCAAAAGCCCTGTCACGAAGAATTTTTAGTGTAGCTAAGGCACCTGCGTTATCACCCGTTCTGGCTTGGCATTCTGCTTTACTTAACAGAATTTCTCCGTAGCGCAACAGGATCTGATTTTGCGCGCCAAAAATATTGCCGTTACCGGAGTTCCCATCCAGTGTTGGATCGCGCCACATTTTTTCGCAGTAATAACCGCTTCTTGGGATAGTATTATCAGAGCCTACCCACGGGCGTGTAACAGTACCGCATGTATTAATGATCTTGCCATCGTCGCCTGTATATTTGGCTTTAACAGCAGCATCGCTGCTTGCAAAACCTGCAATTACTAACGGATAAGATTTTATACCTCCTCTGGCAATTATAGCCGGGCTTGGGTTAATATCACCAGGGCCTATAATGGTTGCCGCTTTTCGTAAGTCGCCGGTCTGAAAGCCATCATATAAACCTTTATTACCGTAATCATATCCAAAGTTAGACACCTCTTCCGGCATGCCAAAAGTACCTATCCATGCGACTTCATTACTTGGGCCCCAGCTCTGTGTTCCGGCAACAATAAACTGTATTTCAAAAAGCGCTTCCTCCTTATTTTTATTTTTGTATTCATGTATCTGCATAAAATCAGACATCAGGCTGTATTTGCCATTAAGCAAATTAAAATTAGCCAAAGCCTCAGGATATTTTTTTAGCCACATTTGTGCCGACCCCAAATATCCAAGCGCCGCCCCTTTTGTAGCGCGACCAAGTTCTTTGGCATCATACTCCTCTTTCCAGGGTAGCAAGTCTGCTGCAGTTTTTAAGTCAGATTCCACTTGTGCAAATACCTCATCCTGTGTGCTCCTGGGCTTTAAACCATCATTTGCGCCGCTTTTTAGCTCTAACGGTACACCACCAAAGCTCGCTGCAAGATAGTAATAGGTCATTCCGCGCAGAAAGTACACTTCACCTGTTAATCGGTTAGCCAGCGCCTCGGTAAGTACGCCTTTGTCCTTCATTGTTTTCAATATTTCAATAGCCGAGTTTGCCCTGGCAATGCCAATATAGGCACGCTGCCAAAACACCTGTATACCGCCAAATGTAGATGGTATAGCATATGTATTATAAAACCTGTCGTTACCCCAGTTAAAAAAATCGTGCGACTGGAAATTGGCATAATACCAAAGCGACTTTTTTAACAGGTCGGCATTTTGGTAGGTATCGTATATGGCGTTAACAAGTGCAATACCATCCGAAGGCTTGTTAAATAAGACTTGCTCTGTTGGGTTAGATGAATCTATTTGATTCAGAAACCCTTTTTTACAACTGAAGGGAATCAATACTATCAGTCCTACTGTTAGTATATATAAATATATTTTCTTTTTCATTATTCGTTTCTGTTACTTTAATATCATCTAAAATGTCACATTTAAACCCACCGTGTAGAACTTCGATGACGGATAAGTACCTACATCAACACCCGATGCTGTAGGGTTATTTGCAGAACTATTATTATTATTAGGATCTGTACCGGTTGGCTGACCAATTTCCGGATCAAGACCACTGTATTTAGTAATAGTGAACAGGTTTTGTGCGGCAATATATAACCTAACCCTGTTTAAGGTAAGTTTCTTTGCAATGTTAGATGGAAGGGTATACCCTAATGTAACGTTACGTAAACGCAGGTAACTGCCATTTTCAACATATATACTTGATGCTACGTTGTTAGCGCTTACATCATCATTATAATTAACGCGTGCATAGCGGTTAGACGGGTTGGTTGGAGACCAGTGGTTTTGATAATAATCAACACTCACGTTTTGTATACCAACAAAGCCCGGTGCCTGGAAACTCTCTAAGTTACGCGCCTGGTAATTAAATATTTTGTTACCATAGCTACCGTAAAAGAACGCGTTAAAATCAAATGCCTTGTAAGCAAGATCAAGATTAAAACCACCATAAAATTTAGGAATAGGGCTTCCTAAGCTTGTACGGTCATCAGCAGTGATCTGCCCATCACCATTAATGTCTGCAAATTTACGATCGCCGGGCTGGGTTGGTTGGGCTGCATTACCCTGATAGTGCCCATCAGGTGCTTTTGTATCCAGTGCATTAATCTCGGGCTGCGATTGGAATATACCTACGCTTTTGTAACCGTAAAATTCACCTACAGGCTGGCCAATATTAGTTTGGCTAAACTGCTGCCATCCATTTGCCGGGGTAGTTAAGTTTACAAGGTTGCCTATAAATCTTGTATTTTTAGTAATGCTCAACAGTTCATTGTTAACCGTAGTAAGGTTTAAACCTAAGCCATATCTAAAGTCGTTTATAGCATGCCTGTAGTTTATAGAGATCTCGAATCCCTGGTTTCTGATACTACCCGCGTTTTGGGCCGATTGTGTTACACCTGATTGTGATGCTGTTGGAATCTGTAACAAAAAGTCTTTAGAATCTTTTCTGTAATAATCAAGCGTTAAGGTAAGGTCGCCATTTAAAAATGCCGCGTCTAAACCAATGTCTGTTTGCCTTGAAGTTTCCCAAGTTAAACCCTGATTATCAAGATTTACATAAGCCAAACCATTTTGGTAAGTATCGCCAAACGGATAGCCTACGTTTGTACCTGATGTGGCCGGCCCGCCAGAACTATACCTGGCAAGGTATTGGAATGGCCTGATACCGGCCTGGTTACCCACTTCACCATAACTGGCCCTGAATTTTAAATCGGAAAGAAAGTTAACCTCTTTTAAAAATGATTCTTCCTTTGCTCTCCAGGCGATTGAACCCGAAGGAAACACACCATATTGATTGCCTTTATAAAACTTTGATGAACCATCGCGCCTTACTGTCGCTGTAAGAAGGTATTTATCTTTAAACTTGTAGTTTAATCTTCCAAACTGCGAAGCAAGCGTAAACGTTTGCTTGTTGCCAAATGCAATCAGATTTTCAACTTGTCCTAAGTCCCTTACGGCATCACTAATCATATTTCTGCCACTACCACCCACCTGGCGGAAAGTGTTTTCCTGTTGAGAAACACCGCCCACAAAATCAATTGCATGGTCGCCAAAAGTTTTAGAGTAAGATATAGTGTTCTCCCATAACCACTCGAATGTGTTGTTTGCACTTTGCGAGTAAGTGTTTTGAAGGTTAGGGCTTGCAACACCATATTGATCTAAAGAACGGGTATCCGAAGGTGTAAAAAAGTAACCCGAATAATCGGTGGTATTAACCCCTAAATTTGTTTTGATCTTTAATCCATCTATCAAAGTGGCCTCTAATGAGGTAGTGCCCAAAAAGTAATTAGTTAAATTTTTTGCATCCTGGGTTTCGATAGTGTATAGTGGATTATTCCAGCTTTTAACATAAGTATTTACCGGATCATAGAAACCATAATTACCGTTTTCATCTTTAGCTTTATTGGTAAGCTTGTTACCACCTATAGTTGGTATTAGCTCGCTTAAGGTAGCCAAAGCACCTGTACCAAATGGGTTGTTACTGTTTTGACGTGAGTATTTGGCGCTTGATGATGATTTAAGCCATTTTGTAGCTGTGTAATCAAGATTCAACCCCATGTTAATTCTTTTAAAATAAGAACCCAACACTACACCCTTTTGATCGAAGTAGCCTGCAGAAAATGCTGCCTGTACTTTTTCGCTTCCACCGCGGACAGCTAAGTTGTAATTTTGCCTTAAGCCAGTACGATAAACTTCGTCCTGCCAGTTTACATTTTGCAGGGCTGAGGGATTGGCCCATTCAGGCAAACGATCAAACCCCGGGGTTTGGTTTGCAAGTGTGGCCCACTGCTCAGCATTTAATACCTTGTATTTTTTTGGTTCAGATTGTACAGATGTGTAAGCATCAAGAGATACCTCAACACCATCTTTTCTTCCCTTTTTGGTGGTAATAATAACAACACCGTTTGATGCACGCACACCATATATGGCAGTGGCCGATGCATCCTTCAATATATCCATTGATGCAATATCGTTGGGGTTAATATTGTTAAGGCCGCCGGTTATTGGGTAACCATCAACTACATACAAGGGATCGTTACTACCCAAACTACCAACGCCACGTATCAATACCGTAACGCCGCTGCCCGGGGCACCATCATTATTAGTTACCTGCACGCCCGATGAACGGCCTTGTAAAGCCTGATCTAATGCGGTAACAGGTACCTTTGCTACCTGGTCTGCGGTAACAGAGCTTACAGAACCTGTAAGATCTTTACGCCTGGAAGTACCGTAACCCACTACAACAACCTCATTTAGGGCGCTTACATTGGCTGTCAATTTTATATTATAAGAGTTGCTTGCCCCTATGGCCATTTCCTGGGTATTGTATCCGATCATACTTATAACCAGGGTTGCATTTTCCGGAACTGCTAATCTGAAAGCTCCATTAGCATCGGTCATAACACCTATGGTAGTCCCCTTTACGGCAACTGAAGCTCCCGGAACAACTCCTTCGGCGGATGTAACCGTTCCGGTGATCTGTCGGTTTTGGGCATAACCGGACATACTTATCAACAGCGATAAGCTTAATCCGATAAGTGCCACAAAATGTTTAATTTGTAGTTTTCTCATCATACTTTATATTAGTTTTAATTGGTTTGCTATCTATCAGATCTATCCGTTTTGGATCTGCTGATTAATGCGAACTAAAAATATAAGAGTATAATTAGAAGGGATGCCACAAATGTTAACGTTTATGTAACAAATGTTAACCTGTTATAAGTGCCTTATTTTCAGATAATTATAATTAGAATGAAAAACATCTTTAAAAACTATTAATTTTTTATGGTGATAGGAGACAGCTTATTTGCAGTGATGGAGGCACCCTGTAGTGAGGTGCAAATTGGATAAATTGGCAGTAATTAAAGGATGGTTTCTAACGGCTCCTTTTTATTTTTGCGATGTTGGTTTACATATTCAGAAGGCAGTATACCGTACTCTTCCTTAAAAACTTTTGAAAAATAGGTGGGGTTATTAAAGCCAACTTCGTAAGCAACATTGGCAATGCTTAACTGGCTCTTTTCTAACAACTGCACCGCTCTTTTTAATCTTACTGTTCGGATGCAATCTACCGGGGTTTTGCCTGTAAGTGTGAGTAGTTTTTTGTATAACGATACTCTGCTCAGGTTAAGTTGTTTGCTTAGTTCCTCAACAGAGAAATTAATTTTGGTTATATTAAGTTCTATGTACTCAAATGCATTCTTTAAAAACTTTTCATCCTCAGATACAATATGAATATCCTCTGCCTTTACCTCAATCTGCTTTTGATAAGTAGTTTTAAGGGTTTGGTGCATTTGTAAGGAGTTATGGATCTTAGAAAGCAGGATCTCGAAGTTAAACGGTTTTAATATGTAATCGTTCGCTCCGCTTTCTAATCCGGCCAGTTGGTCTTCCTCGGTAGTAAGCGCGGTTAACAATATCACCGGGATCTGGGCCGTACGTGCATCCGATTTTATCTTTTTACACAGCTCTATCCCATTCATTTCGGGCATGCTTATATCGCTAACTATAAGTTTTGGATGCATCGAGAGCGCTTTTTGCCATCCATCCTTACCATTAACAGCCTCAATGATGTGAAAACTGTTTTTTAAATTATCCTTCAAATAAAACCGCAGGTCATCATTATCTTCTATCAATAAAATAGTAGCCTTTTTACCTGCACCTGCCAGGCCCGGGTTCATTTTAGATGTAGCAGGCACAAGGGCCTCAGCGCCCGTTTCTGCAATCACCTCAAGTTCTTTTTTCTCGCACTGCTGCTCAACCGGTAATATTACCGTAAAACAGCTTCCATAATTAAGTTCACTCTCCAGTTCAATTGAACCGCCCTGCATTTTAACAAACTCCTTGGTTATAGACAGGCCTATCCCGCTTCCCTGGTTTAAAAGACTTTCGGGCATATCATCCTGAAAAAACCGGTCAAATATTTTGCCCTGATTTTCTGTCGCGATGCCAATACCGGTATCAATTACCTTTATCTCGAGATTATTTTTTTCCTCATTTATACCGCAACGATATAAATTTAACATCACACTTATTTGCCCGCCTGAGGGGGTAAATTTGAATGCATTAGAAAGCAGGTTAAATAATATCCGCTCTATTTTATCATGATCGAAATTAGTAACATAAGAATACACCTCGCTTTCTATCAAAAATTCGATCTTTTTTTGATGAGCAACATCCATAAACGATGCTGAAACTTCTTTTATAAACTTTACTATATCACCTTGCTTTAAACTAAGTTTTAACTCATTATACTCCATCTTTCTAAAATCGAGCAGTTGGTTTACCAGGTTTAAAAGCCTTTTGCCATTTCTTTTAATAGTGGCAAGCTGGCTTTGCTGATCGGCCTTATCAACGGTTTTAATAAGACTATCAATAGGCGATAAAATAAGTGATAGCGGTGTACGAAACTCGTGGCTTACATTGGTAAAGAACTTTATCTTCATCAGGTCGAGCTGGTGCATCCTACGCGCTTCCTCGCGCTCCTGTGCTATTTTGCGTTCGGCTTCAATGCTTGCCTGCGCGCTTTCAAACTGGCGTTTTAGCTTTTGGATACCGCGGTGGCGTATATAGAACAACCCGCTAAGCAGCAATACAAAATAACTGATATAGGCAAAGGTTGACTTGAAAAATGGGGGCAGCACTTTAATATTCAGTGAAATTTCACCTTCATTATTGGTTCCCTGGGCGCGTACCTTAAAAGTGTAATCGCCACCATCAAGGTTGGTATAAGTAGCCTTACGATTATTGCCTGTTGCAGTGATCCAGCCTTTATCAAATCCTTCAAGTTTATACTCAAATTTTATTTTATTGGGGTTAAAATAGTCGAAAGCAGCAAACTCGATATCAAAGACATTTTGGTTGTGTTGTAGGGTAATTTCTTTAGTTTCTGAAAGAGCTTTAGTCAAAATTACCTTGCCATTTAGGGTATCGCCCACTGCAACGCTTTTGTTAAATAAGTTAAGATCGGTAAACACAAGGCTGGGCTTAGGCTTAAATGTGTTTAATACAATGGGGTCGAACAAATTAAAGCCATGTATACCACCGAACACTAATTCGCCACTTTTTAGCCGTTTGGCGGCATATAAATTGAATGCCCTGCCCTGCAACCCGTCCAATTCATTATAATTATTTATATCCACTTTGTACTTACCTCCGGCTTCGGTAAGCATTATACTTGCAAGCCCGTTAGTGGTACTTACCCACATCCGGCCGGCATTATCCTCAATAATGTTTGATACATTATTTGCGGGCAAATTCACCCCTTCTTCAATATTTAAGAAGCTATTTGTTTTGGTATTTAATATGCTTAAACCATCTTTTGTACCTATCCATATTAGCCCCTTTCTATCCTGGGTAATAGTATTTACATCGTTACCTACAAGGCTGTTAACATTTTTAGGTATTGATAAGTAATGCTTCACCTTATTTGATCCTTTTAGGATAACATCTATTCCCCGGTCTCTACCTACCCACTTATTCTGCTGCCTGTCCTCGTAAATAACAGAGGTATAATCAGAATTACCGGGATATTTAGGGTGCCGGAAAGAATTTGTTTTTGGATCGAAAACGTTAAACCCGCCCGCAAATGTGCCTACCCAAAGTTCGCCCGCGGCATCCTCCATGATGGTATATACACGGTCATCCGTCAAACTGCCCGGATCTTTCTTGTTGTGACGATAGTGTGTAAATGTTTTGCCATCGTAGCAATCTAAGCCACCAAAATAGGTACCTATCCAAAGTCGTTTTTTCTTGTCGATATATAATCTTACAATTATATCACTGGTAATGCTGTTGGGGTTTGATGGATCATGTTTAAACTGGGTATAGGCGTTCGTAGCCCTGTTAAAATAAATAAGGCCGTTACCGTTTGTACCTATCCATAAGTTTTGCTTATCATCTTCTTCAAAGCTGTTTATATCCTCAAAAGGCAAACTTTTAGGATCGGTGGTAAGGTGCTTATAAAGTGGGAACTGCATTATACCCCGATGATAATAATTTAGCCCCTGCTTAAATGTACCCGCCCAAATAATTCCGGTATTATCTTTGTAAAGGTAAATGCTGTTACCGCTTAACGATTTGGCATCGTCAGCTCTATTTAATATATAATACACCTTGTTAGTGACAGGGTCGATAACATTAATGCCGCCATGATCTGATCCAACCCAAATTTTGTCATCATCTGTTTGGATAATACTGGTTATCACATTTGAATTGAGCCTGCCCTCAGGAGTATCCTTGCTGTAATGAACAAGCTTATTATCTAACGTTTTATAACAATAAACTCCGATTGTTCCGGCATCAGAACATACCCACAGGTTTTGTTTGTTATCCATTATCATGATAAAATTTCGGGGTTTGGTATCAAGGGCTTTAGCCAGTCCATCATACCTTTTCAAAACTTTATTAGCCTTGGTATCTAATTGCTCTATAATGCCATCATTGTAAATAAGCCATAAACAATTGGGCTGCGAAGCCACCATATCTATTACATGGTTTGAATGCAGCACTGCGGGCGATTTTCCCGAATCATTATAAAAAACCGTTCCGCCTGTTTGAGGGCTATAGCGGTAAAGGCCTTTTTTATTTGTTGCAAACCAAAATTCGCCCTGCTTATCCTTCTCAATACGGGTAATGGGGTTGGCGGGTATTTTATAATGCGACAGCTCCGCAGCGATATTGTTTGAAAACCGTTCTACCGTTGGGTCATATATACTAATATCACTGTGGGTAAAGATCCATAACTTTTTGCCCGGCCCTTCGGCAATACGCATAACGTGGTTCTCGGCAAGTGAATTGGGGTCTTTAACATCGCGTTTAAATACTTTAAACTTATTACCATCGTACCGGTTTAAGCCCGATGTGGTACCAAACCACATAAAACCTTTTTCATCCTTATAAATACAGTTAACCTGGTTATCAGAAAGGCCGTTGGTGATATCTAAATGAGAAAATTGATAACTATTGTTTTGCGCATGCAAATATGCAGGCATGGCAAAAGCCCATATACATAATATATATATTTTTATACGCATAGTTATAATTGGTCAACAGTCAACTATAGGGAGCTATCGACTGTTAACTAAAGGTAATAATAAATGTAATTACTACACTAAATAACTAAAAATAAAGATAGCGCCTCTTTGCAGAGAGCGCTATCTTTTTAAACCATCAACAACGATTAATAAACTGTAATAAAGCTATTTACACAGTCCCCATATTAACATTAGGCGCTTGTTTTCTTTTTTTTGAGCGGATGTATATATTAAGCCCGGTAAAGGCTACGATTAAGACAATTGGTATAATTAAAGTTAGCCGCAGTACTTCCGGCCCGGCCAAACTTTTGGCACTGTTAAGCGCTTCATCTGATGCCTGGTTACCGGCAGGTAAATATTTTAACACTAATTCATCGTAATGTTTACCCATAAAAATACTGTAAACCGAAACGGCAAACATACCCGCGCCACCTATAAGATTTAACCCAAGCGCGCCAGATTTGGGTATGTATTCTGCAACAAAACCTATCATGGTAGGCCAAAAATAACATACCCCCACCCCAAAAACCAACGCTGCAAAAAATATGGAATTACCGGTTAAAGTACTTAACAAGTATAACCCTATTGCAGCAACTACTGCCGACATCAACAAAACTCCCTGTGGGGAAAATCGGTGAACTATAGGGCCTGCAAAACCCCGCCCAATTACCATAACGCCGGTTGTGAGTGTTAAAATTAATATGGGGTTAGTGGTTACATTCTTTAAAAGCACATCTATCCATTGCCCGGTAAACAGCTCGGTAACCGCTGTACCAAACATACAGATGAACATAAAAACAAATAAAGGAGATAATGTTGCCTTATACATATCGCCGGCTGAATAACCGGATGCAACACGTTCGGTAACCGGGAAATCTAAAATGTAAAATAAGTAACCATAGATAAGTGTGGGTATTATCATTACCGCAACTTGTACCTGCCATCCAATATTAATATAATTTAATGCCAGCACCAGCAAAGTTCCAATTACTATCCCGCCAGGAAACCACAGGTGGAAATGGTTTAGTTTGGTGGTTTTATTATCAGTAAATAAAGATGCTACCAAGGGGTTACATGCCGCCTCGACGGTGCCATTTGCGATACCTATAAGCAAAGTGGAGATAAACAACGTCCAGTAACCTGTGGCAAAAACGGTTAGGCATATACCGGCCAAATGAAATACAAATGCCATTACAAGCAGTTTTTTCATGCCGATAATATCCACTATAAAACCGCCAACAATAATAGCCAGCGGGAATCCCCAAAACGCAGCCGCTGTAATAACGCCCAACTGTTCGGTTGTTAAATTAAAGTTGGTGCCTAACTTATTCATTATACCGGCCCTAATGCCAAATGATAGTGCGGTTACCATCAAAGCCAGGCAGCTTGCCCAAAAAAGTTTGTTACGTTCAATAGTGATCATAATTAATCAGGTTAAAGGGTTTATAATTTAGCAAGGCAGCAGGCTACCTAAATTGGTTTTCTAAAACTAATAATATTTGGCAATATATTAATTGTCAATAAGTTCATTAATAAATACTCATCAGCCACAATTACTTTTTATCGCCAAGGTTGATGGTTTCGGGCCGTGCATATATTTCTTTCACCAAACTACGCGGGTTATGCGTCCACAGCCAATCGCCCCAAACCATAAACCACACCCATTCCGGCTGATATTTTAAGATAACCGGCTTAGGTAATTCTCCAACTTCGGTCAATGCAATGGGTTTACCTTTGGCTAAAGCCAATAACTCGTTATAGTCTTTCTGTTCGTAATCGGCATTATATATATCGGTACCTAAAATATCAACATAGTTAGCGCCCGGGTAAAAATATTTATAGGCGAAAGCTTCGTCCTCTGGCAAATCCCGCGGACCGTTGGCTCCCCAAACCCATATCAAGTTATTTAGTTTATGGTAATTGGTATAACGATCATACATCATCCTCCATAATTTTGATAAACCATTTTTGCCCCTTTTATTTCCCCACCAAAACCAAACGCCGTTCATTTCATGATATGGCCGCCACAACACGGGCACTTTTGCATCCTGCAATTGCTTTAACCACACAGCTACCTGATCGATCTGTTTAAGCCACCTTTTATTTAGTTCGGTGTTTGGCGTTACCAATTCGTTCCATTGCTCATCGGTTAGTTTTGCCTGTACGCTCTCTTTCCAACCATAGGGCGGGTTGTCAATCGGTCTTCCCTGGTGCCACATCAGGCAAATAATACTACCCTCTTTATATTTTTTTATCGCTTCATTTACAATGTCTTGTCCTTTATCCTGCGTGCCGCTCCAGATAAAATCATTCCCCCAAAGCGCCGGCTCTTTACCGGTGATAGCTTTCACGCTATCTATATGCCTGTTAGGTTGATAAGGATAACTATGCTGACCCGAAATGATCTGTTTGCCTTTGATACTGTAGATGTAGGACAGTAGCTGACTTGCTTCTGCCGATGTATTTGGATTTACAGGGGCAAACTGTTGCTGTGAATAGCCGCAAATGCTAAACAGCATAAAAACCAATAGGATATAAAGTCTCATAAGTTTATGTTTATCTGGTTAGTTCTTTTTATTTAACACATGGTCGGCCGCCATTACCAGGAAAAGGTAATCTGATGTACCGCCCCCCAGCACGTATTCGCCCTGTTGCCACAAGTATGGCCAGTTTAGAAGTTCCGGAAAATCTGGCCGGATCAAAGCTGTACCGGATGTGATACCACCGGGAATGTATGACAGATCGGCCCGGTTAAAGCCGTAAGCCGTGGTCATTGATCTGGCACCAACACCCGATGCAAAGGATGATGTATTAGACCCCGGATGACAGCCCAACACAAAATTGATGGCATGGAGCATATAATCATCAGTAAAAATATCGGGGAAGTTGGCATATAAAAAGTACTGCCTGTAACCAAAATTTTGTATCCCCCAACCGGCGCCCCAAATACTTGGCTCGTAGGGTACGCCATAAGGTGTTTTACTGCCTTGCTGTTGTATTTTCACGTAAAGCTTTTTAACCGCATCGGTAATTTTATCCTTGTATTCTTTATTATCTATTAAACCCATTGTACGGCTAACCAGCCAGCCATTGTATTCAATGCCTGCTGCAATTCCTGCTGTATTGGCAACTAAAAAATCTGCATATTCCTTATCTTTCGTGGTGATAAATAACTCTGTAGCTAAGGCCACCTTCTGCATGGGTTTAAAATCCTTATTATTTTGCCATACCTGTTTAGCAATTTGCAGACACTGTGCCGAAAGGGTATCGTTATAGCCCTTCATTACGCGGCTGGCGGCAGCTAAAGCAGCAGCCGTTTGCAAACTGCGCGACGGGTTATCCTCCGTAAATACCCAACGATCATCTGCCGGGGCGGGCTGGTTTAATATCGGGTCGGTATTAACCGCGTTGGTAACAAAAGGTTTATTATCGGTAATGTTCGCGGCATCGCCTAATAGCACATACTGCCTTATAGTTGGTTCAATTACGCCGCGGTAAAACCTGCCCATGGCCTGGTAGCCTCCTGTTATCGACAATAAGCCATGTTCTATCTGCTGCAACAGATCGGGCTTCCCATCCGGTTGTTGGATCTCTACCAGGTGACTTTTTTGATCGATAGTAGTGTTATCATACTTAGAGCCAAATTGTTCGTAAGCTAATGTTAGCCCGTGCACCGTCTCGGCCTGCGATTCTACCCGCAAGTCAAAATCGCCTGCATCATGCCAGGCACCGCGGTTTAAAAAAGGGACATTATCGCCGGGTTTGAACTTAGTAAACGTATCATGCCCCGATATGTAACCATCAAAGTGATTAGAATCAATAGGCGCCATACGGGCATCGTCCATGTGACATAAGCCATGCCATACCCGGTATTTATCGTTGATACGCATATGGCACATTTGGGCAGGCATAAAATATTCTAACGTTGGCTGCCAAACATCGTTCTTAAAAACATCTTTACTTATCTGAAATGGCTCGGTTTGATAAGCGCCGTATTTTACCACATACATGCCCGGTTTTGTGATCTTTGTAAAATCGAGTTGCAGGTAATGATATCTTAAAAAATCGCCCCATTCGGTTGGGGCTGCTCTTAAAGCCGTCTCTAACCCGCCGTTTTCAGCTACACGCATTAATGAAACGGACAGCCGCCTTTTGTCGTTACGATCAAGTTCTATAACGGCAATTTTTTGTTGCGCGGGGTGATAACCTACCTGTGATACTTGTACTACAGGGGCCGACTGCCAACCTTCAATGGCATATGGCGTAACCAGCCACTCTATCGCGTTTTTTGTGGCGCCTTTTGCAATTAAAGAGCGCACCACAAACCAGCCGTTGTTATGCTTAGCCCGACCATCCAGCAGTTGCAGATTACTGTCTTTTAAATTCTCAATGATCATCCGCTGTCCGTCGGCTTCGGGCGCTACAGTCAATTTTTTACCTGTAGCCAATGGCATTACTTCATTTTCACCATAAGGGCTTTTATACATTTGCCCATTGGCTTGTGGCGTAAATATGCCAAACTGCTTATCCATGTAATAGGATTTACCATAGAGTATGCCCGGGAAAAGTTCGATATTAAACCCTACCCTCCCTATCCACTCGTCGGGTAAAGGCTTATCAAGGTCAATAATTATTTTAAAGGATTTACCTACCGGCAGCACGCGGATGTTATAGGCAAATTTAAGATCTGGATAAATTATTGGATTGAACCCTTTGCGATCCATCTCGGGGTTAGGGTATTCCATACGGACACTTACCTCGCTTTTGGCTTTATCAATAACCCGTTTCCCCACTTTAGGGATAGGCGACCATTGCCCCGGGGTTGGTTCCAATCTAAGATCACCATTGGTAGCCACACGCTGCCCGTTTTGAATAATCCCCACACCACCTTGGTGCCCCTCTGGATAAAAATCGTGCGCAAGCATTACGTTTACGCCTTGATATTCCAGGTATTCCAGTTTGTTCAGAATCATTTGCCCGGCAGCTTTCTTAGTCTGAGCTTTAACTACTGTAACATTTGCAGCCATTGCCGCCATTAAAAAGCAGGCAACTACTAATACCTTTTTATTGTACATGTTTATCATGGTTATCTATTAAAAACGTGTGACCTAATTAAACCGGCCCCTTGCCGATCTGTTACCCTGCAGATCTACAACATCCAGGGATAAATTTGAAATTGATCTCAGGTCTGATACTTTGATCTCTATTTGAGATAGCGGCGTAAAGGCTACTCGTTTATTGCCATTGTAGATATTATATCCCAGTATCTTGTTATTGTCGGTTGATTTGTTCCAGCTCAGCGTAATTATACCCTGTTCAGTTTTTCTTTTGAGGTTTTTGGGTATAGTCGGTGGCATTTTATCGGGATCTAACTGAGCTATACAATTTATAAATGCCCGTAAAGTATGGTAAGTACCTTTCCAGATCTGCCCTTTTAACGCCGTTTTATATTGTGGCTGCTTATCAAGGCCGCCCTGGTACCAATCGCCGTGTTCCTCATCTATCAGATAAGTTTGAACATAGCTCCACAACTTTAAAAACTTGCCGTAATATTTGTGCCGGTCATTTGGGTAATAATGGCTCATGATCAGCAGTGTATTTAATCCCTCCGCTTGTGCCCACCAGTTTTTGGTATCGGTCAAAATGCTGATGCCAGGTTTATCTTTATAATAAAACCCTTCGTCGTAAAAGCCTCCAACCTGGTTATCCCAGCCATTATCCAGCGCATGATCTACCATTTTTTTACCAAGCTTTAAAATAGCCGTGTTATCTTTCACGCCAAGCACATTAGATGCTTCCAGCATCAGATAAGCCGTTTCCACATCGTGCCCGAAAGAGACGTGGTCGATACTTTTATATTTATTTATTGCAATTTCTGAAGAGTCCCTTAAAGATACCGGCGTCCAATCCGGCTGAAAGAACAACTGCAGGTACCCTTTTTTGTTGATAATAGTATTGGTAAGTAAGGTCAGCATTTCCTGCAAACGGGTTTTCAAAAGCTCATCCGGCCAAACCTGGTACAGTTCGGTAAAGGCTTCTAATAAGTGGATGGAAGTATTTTGATCTTTGTACCCCAGCTCCGCATTGACGCTCATACCTGCTGGCCTTTTTATAGGTGTGCCATCGCGCTCCATATGCTGAAAGTATCCTTTATTAACCGGGTCGTGGCTATGATGTTCCAGCCACGCAAATTCCTGCTTAGCAAGGTTTAAAGCACTTGTATCGCCCGATTGCTGGTAGTAAGCTGCCATAGCATATAAGGCAAATGAATTGCCGTAAGCTTCCTTTGGTGCAAAGTTGCTCTTCTTTACATTACCCTGCCTATCGGTATAGGTATAAAAGCCGCCGTATTGCTTATCCCATAAAACATTCTTCAAAAACAAATACCCTTGTCTGGCACCATCGGCGTAATATTTAACATCCGGAAAAAGCTGCGCAGCTTTAGCGTTGCTCCATACATGCCGGGCCTGGGTAACAATCATCTTATCCTGATTGCCAACCGGTTTAAAATCGTAACTGAACGCACTTAAGAAACCACCATCCACACTATCTATCGAACGCGGGTACCATTGCTTTAAAAGTTTATCGGTCATTGACGCTTGCATTTGGCTGGCAATTTTTAACCGGCCCTGTGCATAAGCTAAATTAGGATTGCATAGCGCAAGTGGCACGCTGGTAATAGACAATATCTTTAACCATTGATACAACCTGGCCAAATACAAGTTGTCATATCTATTTATCCGGTTCAAATACAAAATAAAATAGTTCGTCATAGGTTTGATCATGACCGGTTCAACTAACAGGTCTTTAATTAAAAAATCAGAAGAAACACTTAGGGTTATTGGTTTAACACAATCTGGTAAATCTATTAATTGACCTACCAGCCATTATACCACAGATGTTAAAGTTTATAGCACAAATGTTAATAGCCAGAATTGGCTATTATTGAGATGAAGATAGACACATGAAACCGATCAATGACAATGCCCTTTACGCATCACCATTGATCGGTTTTTAAATAGAAATTAAAAGGTTTGTCGCGGTCGCAAAGCAATGTATTGCCATCAAATTCCAGTTCCACAGCATGGATAGATGTTGATCTTTATTGTATTACCGGGAACGATGAGATCCTTAATCTTGCACCGCCCATTGGCACCAATGTTAGCTGTTTTACCGGCTCGGTATTTTTAACCGGGCTTTGTGGTAATACACTGCACAAACCGTACTGGTCTACCGTCCATCCGGGAATCGCTTTGCCTTTGGCGATCAGATGTATCGGTGCGCCGTTATTAGTGAAAGGATTATCATCCTTAGGCCATTCGCGGTGTATGATCTTGAAGGAGTTTTCGGGATGTTTTTCATCTACGATCAACCCATAATTCCAGGCCGATGCAGGATGTATCTCATACGACGGCCATTTTTCCGGATCAGCACCGGCCTGCCAGCGGGAATCGCCGATAGCCGTTTTCTTACTATCTTCCTTAATATATCTTTCGTCGATCTTTAAAGAATAAGTTAAAGGGCCATAATTTACGCTCACACTGTTTTTATTTTTCGCCCACTGCCTAACCTTTAATTGCATAGGTAAATGCAACGTCACCTTGTCGCCATTTTTCCAGGTTTTGGTCAGTCGTATATATTCGCCGGTTGAACTGTTCACCTTTACCGGAACACCGTTTATTTTGACAGATGCATTTTTGCACCACGCCGGTATGCGCAGATATAGTGGAAACGAAACTGATTTAGCAGCATTCACCGTAAAATTTACCTGATCTTTAAAGGGATATTTAGTGGTTTCGGTTATGGTAACTTTTGTACCACTGCCAACCTTGGCGTTAACCTGCCCTTCGGTATAAAGCTGTGCTACTAAACCATTATCCGGTGTGCCCATCCAGCTATTCTCTGCATAATAAACCCAACCAGCGGCGTGGTTATGCTGGCAGCAACGACTGCTAAAAGGGTTCATCATTAAAAATGGCCCGCTGTTATCAATGCCCGGGTTATGATTTTTGCCATCGCTGATAACCATATTTGGTGCTGTTAAATAACGTAACGACCTATAATCGGGCATAAAGGCCGCAGAAAACGTATTGAAGGCCACATCCTCGCAATTCTCTGCCCAAAAGCGGTCGCCGGTAATGCCAAGCAACATCTGGTTTGATGTCATTTGTTCTACCATGCCACAAGTTTCTACCGCCTGGCGAGGGTCATCATACCCTTTACGGGCATTTTCATCAGCCCCAAACATGCCACCGGGCACCTGCCCATAAACGTTACGGATCAACTCAAAATCGTTATACGTTGCAGCCAGGTCCTGCGGTTTATGACTTTGCAGATAAAAGGTGGCCGGTTCTCTAAAGCACTGTGCAACGTTTACATTATGCCAGTTGGGCAGATTATTGCCCTGGCGCCAGTTGGCGGTGTTTTGGTCCAGCTTGGTAGCCAGTTCAAGCAAAAACTTATCACCGGTACGATTATAAAGCCAATAAACACTTGCGATATTGTCGCCGCCACGGCTATTCTCCCAATAATCTTCCAATAGTTTATTATCGGGCAGCGATAGCTGGTACCTGAAGTATTTTGTCATGAATGGAATTACACGCGGATCTTTACTGTACTCGTAGTACGACTGCAAGCACCAAAGCATTGGCATATTAGTCCAAAGGTCGCGGTTGCCTTTACGTTCAACAGCAGGGCCAAAGTCGCCGTTATCCCGCTGATTATTTAGCACGGCGTCGATCCAAAACTTTGCCTCGCCGATCATCTTTTTATCGCCAAGCATATAGCCAATGTTGGCATATCCCTTAAGCCAGTAAGGCAGCTCTTCCCAACCATATTCGCCTTTGCCCTCTTTATTAAGCCAGGAGTTGTTAGTTTTTGATAGCCAGATACTAATTTCCCCAAGGTTGCCTGTAAGGCCATCGCGCTGTAGTTCTAATGCTTTTTTCAACCACCCGCCCGCTTTAATACTACCCACGGGCAATTTAACAAAGTATGCTTTTTGCAGGGGTGCACGGTTACTTACATAATGGGCATTTATTTGACCATTATCTATCTTTTTAAGCACCGTGGCTTTAATTGCCTGGGCCGACGATGCTTCCATCCCGGCCCAGTTTAGTATGATTGATAAACAAACAAGTTTGCCAATGCTATTTAAGTATTTCATTCAATAGTGTTTTATTTTGCTAACGCCGGATCATACAATTTTATGTGTTCCTGATGTAATTTATCTACAGGCATCTTTATAAACTTTCGGTCGTAGGTTATAAAGCCATTTACCTCACCTTCCACATCGGTAGTTTGTGTATAAACAGCCGCCGAAAGGCCCTCCCTGATCAGCTCCTGCAACCTGTTGGTAAAAGTGATATATTTTTTAAGGATATCGTCGCCATTTTTAAAATTTTGATAACCCCAATTTTTATTGGACTGCCAGTTATGGCCTTCAACCGGCCAGCCCAAGCCACCAAACTCGCCCAATACTACCGCTGTGTTCTTACCAAAAAGATCCGGGCGGGGCATAGCGGGGTTTGGATAATTGTGCAGGTCTACAATATGGCCGGTTGTATAAAAGTTACCTCCGCTGGCACTATTAACCAATCGCGATGGGTCATTCTTCATGGTCCATTCAGAGATCTCTACCGTTTTAAACTGGCCCCATGCTTCGTTAAATGGCGTCCAAACCACAATGCAGGGATAGTTGTGCAATGCTTTCATGATAGCACTCCATTCTTTACGGTAATAACCCTCAGATTCGGGCGTACGGGCCTTATCTGTTGCCCTGTCTAACACACCAGGGCGGTTCTCCCAACCGTTACCTAGGTCGCCACTCGGCATATCCTGCCAAAGCAACATGCCCATTTTATCACAGTAAGTATAATAACGTGCCGATTCAACTTTGATGTGCTTGCGGATCATATTAAAACCCATCGCTTTTAACTGATCAATATCATAGATCATTGCCTCTTCGGTTGGCGGGGTGTACAAACCATCGGGCCACCAACCCTGATCAAGCGGGCCATATTGGAATACAAACTTATCATTAAGCAGCATGCGCTGAATGCCATGAGCATCAGGCCCAAGTGATATCTTGCGCATAGCAAAATAGCTTTTTACCTCGTCAACCGTTTTATTGTTGCGGATAACGGCCACCTTTAAATCGTATAGAAAAGGATCGGTAGTGGACCACAGTTTTTGATCTTTAATATTTAATACTGCCGTAGCATTTGCGTCAACAATTTTTTCATCAACAACCGTTTTGCCATCAAATGCAGTTATTTTTAATTTGTCGCCGGGTTGGCCGTTGGCAACCTCTGCCGATATAGTAAGTGTTTTATCGTCAATATTAGGCGTTTGTTTAGTGGCCTGGATATGGGTTTTAGCTACACCTTCCAACCAAACCGTTTGCCATATGCCGGTTACAGGCGTATACCATATGCCTTCAGGCTTCTTAACCTGCTTACCGCGTGGCTGAGGGCCGTCATCTGTTGGGTCCCAAACGCTTACTTTAATTTCTTGTTTACTTCCGCTTTTTAAATAAGGGGTGATATTGAACGAAAAAGGATCAAACCCACCTTCGTGTATACCGGCGCTTTTACCGTTCACAAAAACTTCGGCACGCCAGTCTACAGCGCCAAAATGTAACAATACATCCTTTCCTTTAAGGTCTTTATTTAGGCTGATAGTAGTTTTATAAAACAACAGACTGTCCTTCCCTACGGTTTTACCCACACCAGAAATGGCCGATTCAACAGCGAAGGGCACTAATATCTTTCCCGTATAAGTAGCCGGTTCCTTCTGTTCTTTCGGAACTATGGCGTAATTCCATAAACCATTTAAATTTTGCCAGTTACCCCTAACCATTTGTGGGCGCGGGTATTCGGGCAGCGGAGCTTTAGGGTTAATTTTTTCGGCCCAGGGGGTGGTAATTCTGGTTTTTATTAAATGCCAATCGCTTTGCTGTGCATTTACGGTTAGGGCAAAAAACAATAGGGAAAGGCCTAAACTAAGTCTTTTCATTTATAGCGTATAAGAGTGATGAAATGGGGCCATGGTTATGGCCCCTGTTATTAGTAAGTAATTTTTGTTAGTGGCGAAAATATCATATCCTCCACACCATCTATTTTAATACCCACGCGGGCAAAAACATAATTTTGCGTGGGCGATATTGCAGGGATATCTACTGACATAGAAATATTATTAGGGCTTAAAATGGCTGAACCGGCAAGGTCAGTTACGGCAATTTGATCAGCGCCAGATACAAATTGTGTTTTATTGATATATAAGCTTACTCTTTCGATATTCTTAGCATCAGCATCAGTAATTATTTTTTCTATATCAAATACCCCCGTTACTTTACCAGCAGCGGCCGTAATAGATACGTTGCGTAGCATATAATATGGCTGTACTTCAATATCCATATTTTGGGCTCCGCTTATAGTAACCGCCAAAGTATCTCTTTTGCCTGCACTTATCTCTTTCCATCTGAAAGGCCCCTGATTTGGCGGAATGGTAAATTTATAGTTGCCGTTGAAAAGCAATGTTGAAAAGTTACCCTCCTGGTCAAAAGTTCCGTTAATTGGGCCAACCTTACCAAACCCGGGCTGATAGATCTCAAACGGCACCTGGTTATACTCTAAATTTATAGCTTCGCCATTGTAAATTAACCGCCCGCTAAACTTTTGAGCCGGGGCATCGTAATTATCTTTCTTGCAACCCGTGGCCGCAAGTAGTATTACTAATATTATATGATGAAATTTAATTTTCATGGTCATGTTTTAAATTTTACTATTGATTAGGTTGTTTTACAATAAGAGGATTTGCGGATAATATATCGTTCCCAATTTGCGAATAATAATTGCCCAGCTGGAAACGGTTGGCACCTGTTACCGGCGAAGGCAACACCTCTTTAAATAACCACTTGTTGTTGTTAGGACTACCCGGATTATAGTATTTATAAGGCCATAAGCCATAAGGTTGCGTGTTTCTTTTGCGGGCGTTGCCAATGTTGCTAACTAAATCTGTAACCGACATTTGATTACCATCCCATACAACGTGCGCCAGCCTCCAGCGTTTCATATCAAATAAAGTATGGCCTTCAAAGGCAAGCTCTACACGGCGTTCATGAACGATCCTGTCAAACGTTAAATCTCCTGCGGTTAACGGGGTTACAAGGCCTGCACGTGCACGCACCTGGTTTATATACCCAATCGCAATACCGGTTTGCCCAAGTTCAAAGGCTGCTTCTGCTGCATTAAGTAATACCTCTGCATAACGATAGCGAATAAATGCCACATCACTGCCCCTGCCCCTACGGCCCGAACCTACTGTTGGATCAAGGTATTTACGGATATAGAAGCCTGTTTGTGTCCTAAATTCCTGCCCGTTAATTACGCCATCTTTCCCGGTTACCTGTACCGGGGTTGTTGTGCCTGGTAATGGTTTTAAATTTCCGGCATCATTGCTGGTAAGTATACTTCCGTCTGCTAATTGATAACCGGCCCAAACATCGGTTCTTTTGCCCTTAAATAAGCCATTTGGTAACAACACCGTACCAGCCAACCGGGCATCTCTGCCGGCAAATATATCAAGCTGATTGGTATAATAAATAGGGTTGCCGGATGCATCTTTAGTTGGGATAGGCGCATAAGTATTATCCAGTTTTTCAAACGCTTCAACTAAGTTTAACGATGGGTTAAGACGCCCTGCATCCAAACCTTCGTCTGATATAGAAAACGGTTGATCATTAGTAGTAAAACCATGTGTTTTACCCGCATTAGCTTTAAAGTCTTCAATAAAAATAGCCTCCTGATTTACGGTACTTTTATCCAAAAACACGGCTGCAAAATTATCGCTCAGATCTGGCAGTACCCTATACAATTGGTAACTACCCGCTGTTTGAGTGATTATAACCTGTGCCGCGGTTAAAGCTTTTGTATAATAACCCGCAGCAAGGGCCGATGGTATACCAACCTCGTTACCGGGTAAGGATACCTGTGGTGTGGTTACACCATATTTAGCAATAGAACCTGCATATAATGCAGCCCTTGCTTCCATGGCTAATGCCGCCCCTGTGGTTGCCCTTGATTTTGTGTTGACATCATTAGGAAGATCGCCTTTAATGGCCTCGGCTTCGCTGATAACAAAGTCATATATCTCAGACTCTTTAGCGCGTGGTTTTTGCAACGACGTTACATTACCCGAATAATCATATTCTAATGGCTCGGTAATTAAAGGTACACCACCCATTCTTTTAACCAGCTCAAAATAATAATTGGCTCTTAAAAACCGGGCTTCTGCTATAAAACGTTTCTTATCAGCATCAGCAAGCTTAGTAGCAGCGGTAGCGCGCTGTATAAATAAATTCAGGTCGCGGATGTAGGTGTAATCCCAGCTTGACCATTCGCCAAAACCCCAGCCAGTTCTTTGTACAAAAAAGTAGCTTCCGTTTTCTGAGGGGAATGCCTCACTAAAATCAACAAATGATGCCCACCCATTATCAAGCCCCGAAAAATCTACAGTTCGGTTATAAAGATCCCCTAAGATGGAAAGCACCAATGCCGGATCTGAAAATGCAAGCTCTGTGGGCAGTACCTGTTTTGGTGGTACATCTAAAAAATCACTATCTTTTCTGCACGATTCTGTAATAAACAAACCGGCAACTATCGTTATTAAAAATATCTTTTTCATAGAATTTAAACTTAAGGGTTAATTAAAAGGACAAATTAACTCCCAGGTTAATCACTTTACTTTGAGGCACCTGCAGGCCGTTATCATCGGTAGTTTCCGGGTCAACAGCATATTGCTTCAGGTTATCAAACGAGAATAGGTTATATCCATTCACATAAAATCTCGCCCTCTTTATTTTTGCCCTTGCTAATAACTTAGCCGGTAAAGTATAACCAATTTCAATAGTCCGGGCCCTTAAGTATTTTACATTGTGCAGCCAGAAGCTTGAATTACGTTGGCCGTTAAGTTCGTAATCGCTATGACTAAATTGCGGATTTACCCTGTTTGCCGGATATTTACCCTGTATCCATTGGCTATTAACATCATACGGATCGGCACGGTGCCACCTGTCTGCGAAAATGGTATTGAAGTTACCATTATTCTGGAATGCCCATCTCGTTTCCCAATTCTGGAACCAGGTAAAACCTGCACCACCAGAGAAATCAGCATGGAAATCAAACCCTTTATAAGCGGCACCTATAGAAAAACCAAAGTTAATGTTAGGCTGGGTTCCGTATCCAAAGCCTAAAGGGCGCTCGTCATATTGGTCTATTTTACCATCGCCGTTCTGATCTTTATACATCAAATCGCCCGGTATTAGTGTACGGTTACCTTTACCATCATTATTTATCCTGTAATTATTGATCTGTTCCTGCGATGTAAACTGACCGGTAACCTCGTACCCCCAGTCTATATGTGCATACCGGTTTTCATTTGAATTTCGGTACTGATCCCAGGAGTTAAAGAAGAGCGGATTATAAGACTGTAAGTTTTTTTGTCGGCTGTAAGAAAAGTTACCGCCTATATTATACCTCACATCGCCTATGCTTGAATTGTATGAAAGTGAAATTTCCTGCCCATATTGCGCATCGCTGCTTGCATTTTCCTGAGGCAGCGAGTAACCAATTTCAATTGGTACAATAACATCGTTCCTGGTACCCAAAAGGCCGGTACGTTTTCGATAAAAGTATTCAACTGTACCGGTCAGCTTATTATTAAACAAGGTAAAATCTAAACCGACGTTGGTAATTTTACTTCGTAACCATGATATACGGGTTACCGGTATGCCTTTATCACGCGAAACTATGATCGCGTTTCCATCTAAAATAGCAGTACCCATGTTATAGTTGTAACCCGTTAAATACGAGTACGGCGCTATGATAGGATTTGCAGGGTTGTTAGGATCTCTGGCATCCCCCAGCACGCCATATGAACCCCTGATCTTTAAATCATTAATAAAGCTGTTATCACCAAGAAGTTTTTTCATAAATCCTTCCTCAGTGATCCTCCAACCTGCTGATACACCCGGGAAATAACCTACACGTTTATCCGGGGCGAATAAATAGGAAGCATCGCGCCTGCCGGATAGCTGCAGATAATATTTGTTATTGTAATTGTAATCAATACGGGCAATGTAACCTATCCTCGATTCTTTATCGTCCCTGTCCTGGTATTGATCGGCAGTAGGGAAATATATCAAAGGCAGGTTATTTGATATGGGCGAAGCATGGATCCAGTTTCTTAAATGCTGCAGCTCGATACGCTCTGCCACTATTGTACCTGCCACGGTGTGTTTACCAAACGTATTATTGTAGTTTAACTGTAACTGTGTTGTTTTATTAAACTCTTTTACTTGTTCACGCTCTCTCCAGGGGTTTGTACTGCCACCTGTTACATCATATGTATCTGTAGCCGGGCGGTAAGTATACGCGTTGTAGGTGTACTCCTGGTTATTCAATAAATAATCTTCAACATAATAAGAATACAAACCTTTTAAGGTTAAACCCTTAACACCAGGTATATCGTACTCCGCGCCAAAGTTGGCCTGTAAAGCGCGCCTGTCGCTGTGGAAAACGCCTGATAGTTTTTTGTTCAGGAAGGCGTAATTTGATTCGGTATGGCCTATATCATTCAAATATTCGGGGTTATCATTTGCATAAGGCCGTTCTAAAGGCGTGTTCCTTAATACCGCGAATTTCGCTAAACCGTAATCGTCAAGCCCGGGGACGCCTGGGTTTTCAACAGTTTCTATACGGCCGTTAATATTTACATTAGCCCTTAAACCGTTAGCAAGTTTTACCGCTATGTTTGATTGAATGTTTGATCTTTTAAATTCATACTCCTTACCCAACTGTGAGTTTTGATAAAGATTGGTTGCCGAAACGTAGTAGTTAACCCTATCGTTACTACCAGAAAAATTGGCGTTTACAGAATTAAGCGGCGCATTATTATTACTTTTTAAGATGTAATCGCGCCAGTTAAAACTCTTATAACCAGGTTCTGTGCCTGCTTTATATTTTTCTAATTCAGCAGGGGTTATCGTGGTTGATCCATTACTGTTTACCTGTGCTTCTGCCAGGTATCGCATGTAATCATAAGCATTGGTTGCTACATTGGGGAACCTGTAGAAATTTTGAAACCCGGTATAGGCATCAATACTGATACGCGCATCGCCCGAGCCTTTTTTGGTTGTTACCACCACAACACCGTTTGCCGCCTGCACACCATATATTGCAGCTGATGCATCCTTTAAAACGCTGATACTTTCTACGTCATTAGGCGACAGGTTATTAAATTGACTTTGATCTTGTTGAACGCCATCAATAACATACAATGGCCTGCCCATATTACGTATTTGAATATTAGCTGTTGCACCCGGCCGGCCTTCAGACTGCCTGAATGTTACACCCGGAATCTTACCTGCCAAACTAGTACTTACGGTAGAACCCGCGTGTACCCTATCAATATCTTTACTGGTTACACTGGCAATTGAGCCCGTAATTGATTCTCTTTTTTGCGTACCGAAACCCGTAACAACAACTTCCTGTAATGATGAGCTGCTGCCCTTTAGCCTGATACTGAGGTTTGTTTGCCCATTTAATGGCACCTCCTGACTTGTAAAACCAATGTAACTGAATATTAGCACACTATTGGCATCGGGTACGGTAACGGTAAATTTACCGTTTATATCAGTTGCAGTACCTGTTTGGGTTCCGCGCACCCTTACCCCTACACCTGCAAGCGCGGCACCGGTTGTATCGCTTACAGTTCCGCTTACTTTTACCTGACCCTGGGCCGAAACCCTGTCTGATAAAGCCATGCAAATGATGACAAAGCAAATAATAAATACTGATTTAGGGTGCCGTAAGCCATACGGCCAGTGCGAACGAACATCCCCCTCCTGTCTGAGCAGTAAAGATTTTCTCATAGATGAATTTATTATTGGTTAAATTAGTTTTGAAGGCACGAGGAAGCGCCCATCAATTTATAGTGTAAAGAAAACGGATTTATTATCCGTTAATTAACCAAATCATATCAAAAATTAGTCAAAAAGTATCAATATGTTTTTAAACGAAAACCTCTGTTCATATTAAGTATATTTGTTTTAAGCCAACTATTGTGAAACCTATTTACCTACTTTTTTTATTGCTAACGCTGCCGCTGCTGTGTAGTGCGCAAACGTATTATTTTAAGCACTACCAGGTAGAACAGGGCTTGTCAAATAACACGGTTTACAGCTGCCTGCAGGATAAAAAGGGGTTTTTATGGCTGGGCACAAAAGATGGGCTTAACCGTTTTGATGGCTATACTTTTAAAGTATTCAGGCATAATCCGGGCGATAAAAAAACATTGTCGAATAACATGGTGCACGCCATTAGCCTTGATAAGGATGGCAGCTTATGGATAGGCACCGACCAGGGTGTTGATCATTACGACCCTAAAACAGAAACCTTTACACATTTAAACATAGCCGGGAAAGAGGGCGTAAGGTGTATTATTCAGGATAGTTATGACAACTGCTGGTTTATAGCCGGGCCTGCTATAATGAAATACAATAAAAAAACAGAAAAGATCACAGATTACCGGCCATATCAACATTTCGATGCTACATCTCTGGCCTTTAATAATGGCAACCTTTGGATATCAACCGCAGCTGGTACTATTGAGAAACTACAACCCGCCAGCCGCACATTCACCAGCTACGATCTGTTTAAAAAATCCCCTCGGGTAGCATCAAACTATATTGAGAAGATCTTTTACGCGGGCGACAATAAAATATTTATTGGTACCACTACCCAGGGCTTTAAACAGTTTGATTGCACAACCGGCACTTACCGCGACATGCTGACTTATAATGCCGATAAGACGGAAGTATACGTACGTGATTTTGTAAAGTACAACGATAATGAGTATTGGATAGCAACGGAATCGGGTGTGTTTATCTACAACATGAATAAAGGAACTTTTACCAATATCAAAAAGCACTATAACGATCCCTATTCTCTGTCAGACAATGCCATTTATATGCTTTATAAAGATATTGAGGGTGGGATATGGGCAGGCACTTATTTTGGCGGGGTAAACTATTATCCAAAGCAACATTCATTATTTAACAAATATTACCCGGCAGAAAAAAACACTTTACAAGGCAATGTAGTGCGCGAAATATGTAAAGATATGTACGGTAACTTTTGGCTGGGTACCGAAGATAACGGACTAAACAAACTCTCGCCGGATAAGAATACCTGGACACATTACTATCCGGGTGTATCTAATGGCATATCAAATTCAAATATCCACGGCTTGTTAGCCGATGGCAATTATTTGTATATAGGCACTTTTGAACGTGGCCTTAATATTTTTAATATTAAAACGGGCAAAGTTGAACAGGTATTTATAGCGGGTGCCGACAAAAATGCGTTAAAAAGCAACTTTATAATCACCTTCCTTAAAACCCGCGCAGGCATTATCCTGGTGGCAACTACCCGCGGATTGTACCGGTACAACACTGACAGGAAAGATTTTACACTGATAGATAAAGTACCGCCCAATGATTTTTACTATTCGATAATAGAAGATCATAACGGTAAAATATGGTTAGGAACTGTTCGGGATGGAATTTACTGTTACGATATTAACAATAATAACAGTATTAAGCTGCCCAATACTTATCCTGTTAAAGATGCATTGAACACTTCCTCTGTTAATGGCATATTTGAAGATAGCAACAACAACCTATGGTTTGCTACCGAAGGTTTGGGCCTTTGGTGTTATGATACGGATCGCAGATCTTTTAAATATTACGACTCAAACAACGGGCTACCCAGCAATTACACTTTTAAGATCCTGGAAGACAATAACAAAAACTTATGGGTGAGTACCACCCGCGGGCTTATCTCTCTTAACCTTGATAACGATAATATAAAGGTTTACACAAAGGCCAATGGCTTACTAAGCGACCAATTTAATTATAACTCGGCCTTTAAGGATACAGATGGCACTATGTACTTTGGATGTGTTAAAGGCATGATCAGCTTTAACCCTGCACTTTTCACAAAAAACGAATTTGTGGCGCCGGTATATATCACCGGTTTCCAGGTACATAACCGCGAAATTTCAGTTAAAGGAAAAGATTCATTACTTAAGCACTCTATTATATGCACCAAAAAGATAAGTCTTAACCACAACCAGTCGTCATTTAGCATTGATTTTGCCGCATTAAGTTTCCCTTCTCCAGAAATGACACAGTACAAGTACATAATGAAGGGACTCGATAAAAGCTGGACAGCCCTTAAAACCAACCGGAAGGTTTACTTCACGCAGCTATCGCCCGGGCATTATACCTTTACTGTAATGGCTGCCAATAATAACGGGGTATGGGCGAATAAAGAAACTACCATAGAGATTGAGATAGCACCACCTTTTTGGAAAAGCATATGGGCTTACATAATTTATACCTTACTGCTTGCGGCTATTATTTATTACCTGCTAAGGCGCTATCATATCAATATAAGGCAAAACAATGAGCGCCTGATACAGCAATTGGAAAGTGATAAAGAAAAAGAACTGTACAATGCCAAAATTGAGTTTTTTACTAATGTAGCGCACGAAATAAGAACCCCCTTAACTTTGATTAAGGCACCCATGGAAAAGGTTATGAAAAGGGCCGCCCAGGTTCCGGAGATACAGGGTAACCTTAGAATAATGGAACGCAATACCGACAGGTTGCTTGAACTAACCAACCAGCTACTGGATTTTAGGAAGACCGAAACCAGCGGCTTTAGTTTAAACTTTGTTAAAACAGATATTACCGAACTGCTTACCGATACTTATTCGCAATTTAAAACCATTGCCGAGCAAAAAAGCCTCCGCTATGAGCTTAAGTCCCCGGGCAAAGTTTTGTATGCCTATATAGATATCGAAGCGTTTACCAAGATCATCAGCAACCTTATCAATAATGCTATTAAATACGCTTCCTCTGTTATTGAAATTGAGCTGATGGAATCAACAGACCAGGACGCTTCATTTACTATAGTTGTTAAAAACGATGGATACCTGATACCGATTGAACTGCGTGACAGGATATTTGAACCTTTTTTCAGGATGAAAGAATCTGAAAAGCAAACCGGCACAGGTATCGGCTTGTCATTATCCCGGTCGTTAACTGAGCTGCATAAAGGTTTACTTTTTTTAAGTGATTCAGTCGATAATTTTAATATCTTCACTCTTACATTGCCGATCCACCAGGAAAAAGAATTTGACCTACATAATACAGCCGATTATTATGAGCATTCTGACATTGTAAACCGAGAAGATAATTTTGACTTTATGAAACCCCTAATATTGTTGATAGACGATAATCCGGAGATACTGGACTTTCTTGAAAATGAGCTGACGGAAAAATATGCTGTTATTAAAGCAATGAACGGACAGGAAGCCCTTGATAAAATAGAAGTAGAGAATGTACATCTGATCATCTGCGATGTAATGATGCCTGTTATTGATGGCTTTGAGTTTTGCAAGCGGGTTAAAACTAACTTCGACAATAGTCATATACCTATTATATTACTAACTGCCAGAAACACCCTGCAAAGCAAGATTGAAGGTTTGGAAGTGGGTGCTGATGCTTATATAGAAAAACCTTTTTCGCCCGAGCATTTACAGGTACAAATAGCCAACCTGCTTATTAACCGAAACAAGATAAAAGATTACTTTGCAAGTTCGCCGCTGGCCCATATTAAAACAATGGCTTACTCAAAGCCCGACGAAAGTTTCTTAGATAAACTGAATGCTGCTATCTACAAAAATATACAGGATGCCGATCTTGATGTGGAGCTTATAGCCAGTTTAATGAACATGAGCAAACCTACCTTATACCGTAAGGTAAAGGCCATATCAAATCTTACTATACACGAGTTGATCAACATAACACGCTTAAAAGCCGCTGCTAAATTAATTGAGGAGGGCGATTATAAGATCTACGAAGTTGCCAATATGGTGGGTTATAGCTCCCAATCGCAGCTGGGTCGCAACTTTTTAAAGCAGTTTGGCACCACACCTACAGAGTACCAGCAAAGCAAACGTGCCAATAAGGTTAAATTATTTTAATTTACTTATGCGTTTTAAGTTTGCTTAGCGCAAACCTGCCAATTCTTTCCCCTTCATCAACACCGTTAACTATTGATGGCATATAATGGATGCCACCATAAAAGCGGCTGATAGAAGCTTCGTCTGCCGCGGCTTTAAATGAATTAAAATGCCGGGCCGGCAAATCAAACGCCACTTCGGTAGAATCGGTAAAGGCAAAATTATCTCCAAACATTTTGCCCAATACCACAGCAGATGCATTTGATACCACACTGTGGCCACTGGTATATTCCGGGAATGGTGGTGTTTGTAATAAAGGTGTCCAGCTTTGATCAATGTATTCGTTAATATAGGTCTCGGGCCTTATTACTTTACTTTTATATTTCTCGTCCCAGCAATTAATAAAGCTGTCGGCAATTACAACAGCAAGGCATGCATAGGTTTCGGCTGTGCGCAAAAAATCTGCCTTATCCTTACGGCACACGTGCCCGGCTATATTTATCCAATGCCCCCCGGGCGAGATCTTTTTAATGGCAAACATAGTATGCCCGTTGTTATTTACTTTAAAAGGGTTATCATCCCAGTAATTGGCTATTAAGGTTTGCCCGGGCGATAAACGCATCCCCGTATCCCTAACAGCCATGGCCAGCTTGTAAAAGTAACTATCGGGCTTCTGTGAAAAATCTACAGCCTTTGCAGGCTTAAACTGTTGTGCCGAGTCTAACAGAAATGGCCGTATCTCGTTCCAATGCGGTTCAACACCTTTCATATAGGCGGGTGGGGTGGGCTTCCAGGTAGCATCGTCTGTCTGCACATCATATTTGGCTAATGATCGTGTGTGCTTATAGTTATCACTGCCAGCCCACTTTAATATCCGATCGGCTATAAGCTTTCCATATTCAATAGAGTTTTGGTAAACATCCTCCGGCATACCGGTATCCTTAAACTCCACCATCATTTTATCGTGAAAACTTTCTATTCTCCCTTCCGACATCACCAGTATCTTGCCAACGGTAAGCATGGCGTGCGAGGCAGCCAAAGTATAGCAATATTGTTTACCAGCTTTAGGCTGTGGTATAGAGTCCAGCCCGTTGAGTTGGCCGGAAAGCGACAGGTAATTTTTATTGCCGTGAACAGCAGCTTCATATCCGGCAACCGTTACGTAGGCATAAATACGACTGGCCACCGGGGGCGAATAAATATCATGAAGCATCACGTCCGTTACCTGCCTAACCGAGCGATGGATAAAGCCGGGGTTTTCAGCCATTTTTTTCCAATCGTTATTTGGCCTGCAAGATGCTAATAACAATATCGCCAATACAGCAATGCACGTTTTCTTCATAAAACAACAATAAACAAGTTTAACGGCAACGAATGTCGCTTCTCAAAACTATAAGTAAATATATGTTCTTAAAATATGATTATCACCCCCGATACATTTTGACTAACTTTTGATATTATTTGACGAATTGCCTATTTTTAAATACATTTTCTTTACAAGTATAATACTGAATATTTGCCGATACGTTAAAGCTTAACCAAAGCGTAAACCTATGCCCGAAATTACCTTCGGTATAAGTATTCATCACTTTATTACCAATTATAAAATGTCTAACCATATGCAAAAACTGTGTATCATGTTGTTGGGTACCGCGCTTTTTTTGTCAGCAGCATGCTCAAAAAAACAGGATACAGATACACTATTTAAGTTATTAGATGCATCAGAAACCGGCATCAACTTTAAAAATACTATAGTTGAAAGCGATAGCTTAAATATTCTTAATCATCCCTATTTATATAATGGCGCGGGTGTAGGCGTAGGCGATTTTAACCACGACGGGTTGCCCGATGTTTATTTTGCAGGTAATATGGTGCCCGGTAAATTATATCTGAATAAAGGTGCTTTATCATTTTCAGATATTACCGCTACAGCCGGTGTTGATGGCGGCGGCAGATGGTGTACCGGGGTATCAGTAATAGATATTAATAATGATGGCTGGCTTGATATTTATGTTTGCGCCTCGTTTAAAAAAGATGCCGGGCAGCGTAAAAATCTATTATACATAAACCAGGGAGTTAATAAAGATGGCGTACCTACATTTAAAGAATCAGCCGAATCTTACGGATTGCAGGATACAGGTTACAGTACACAGGCTATCTTTTTTGACTACAATCGCGACGGATTTTTAGATGTGTACCTGCTTACCAATGTGCTTGGTAAAACTACGCCGGTAGCCTATCGCCCAAAATTAACAAACGGCAGCGCTGAAAATAACGACCGCCTTTACCGCAATAATGGTAACGGGACATTTACTAACGTAACCAAAGAAGCAGGCATTTTATTAGAAGGCTTTGGCAACTCGGTAGCTGTTAACGATATTAATAATGATGGCTGGCCGGATATTTATGTAGGTAACGATTTTATATCGAACGATATACTATATATCAATAACAGGAACGGAACATTTACCAACCGCTCTGCAGAATATTTTAAGCATACAGGCTGGTCGGTAATGGGCGCTGATGTTGTGGATATCAATAACGATGGCCTTGCCGACCTTATATCTCTTGAAATGTTGCCCGAAGAGAATGTCCGCAAAAAAACAATGCTGGTGGGCGATAATTATATAACCTATATCAACAACAATAAATTTAAATACGAGCCCCAATATATCCGCAACGTGCTGCAATTAAACCAGGGACAATTAGGTTCCGGGCATCCACAATTTAGTGAAATTGCTTATATGTCTGGTGTATATCAAACCGACTGGAGTTGGACCCCGTTAGTGGCCGATTATGATAACGATGGCTTTCGTGATATGGTAATAACAAACGGTTACCCGCGTGATGTTACCGATTTGGACCACGCCCTTTATACTAACGACCAAGGGCGTACAGTAAAAGAAAACACAAGCCTTGCTGCCGCAGATTCATTTCCGGTTGTTAAAACCGCCAGTTATGCTTTTAAAAATAAAGGCGGTTATATGTTTGATGATGAGTCGAAAAAATGGGGGATTGTTAAGCCTACTTTTTCAACCGGCGGTGTTTATGCAGACCTTGACAATGATGGCGATATGGATCTGGTGATCAACAATATTGATGATAACGCCTTCGTTTACGAAAACACCCTAAACACAAAAACCAAAGTAGATAACGCCCATCAGTACCTTAACGCTAAGTTGGAAGGTGATGCTAAAAACACCGGAGGCATTGGGGCAACCATCCGTATCTACTATAAAGGTAAGCAGCAATTTTACGACCAGCAGCCCTGCCGTGGTTATATGAGCACTGTAGATGCGTTGGCACATTTTGGCTTGGGTGCAGCAAGCACTGTCGATTCGTTACGCATCAGGTGGCCCGATGGCAAAACCCAGCTTTTAACAAACATAAAAGCCAACCAAACAATAAAGCTACTGTACAAGAATAGTTCGGGTAGTTATCCTTCAGCCATACCCGAAAAAGTGGCGCCTGTTTTCAGGCCTGTTGCAGACCAATTAGGCATCAGGTATTTGCACCAGGAAAAAGATGCGATAGATTATAATATACAGCCTACTCTGCCGCACAAGTTGAGCCAATATGGGCCATGCATTGCCGTTGGCGATATTGATAACAACGGTTTCGACGATTTTTATTTGGGCGGCGCCGCAGGGATGAAAGGCGTATTTTACATGCAGAATAAAAACGGCGGCTTTACCCAGGATAATAAGCGTTTTTTGCATGAAGATTATAAAGATGAAGAAGACATGGGCGCCATTCTGTTTGATGCTAACGGGGATGGCTCTCTTGATCTATATGTAGTAAGTGGCAGTTATGAATTTGCCAAAGGGCATACTTCCGCACAGGACCGTCTTTATATAAATAACAAAAAAGGCTTCTTTGAGCGCGATTATTTGGCAGTACCGGTCGAGTATGATAACGGATCTTGCGTACGGGCGGCAGATTTTGATGCCGATGGCGACCTTGATCTTTTTGTAGGAGGGCGCTCTGTTTCGGGCGCTTATCCTTCATCGCCTATAAGCCATATTTTACAAAACGACGGCGGGAAATTTACAGATGTAACCGCCCGGCTCTGCCCTGATCTTATACATGGAGGCATGATAACGGATGCGCTTTGGAGCGACTTTAATAATGATGGCCGGCCCGATCTGGTTGTTGTAGGTGAATGGATGCCGGTTACTTTTTATAAAAATACTGGCAACAGTTTTACCAAAACCGCAACAGATGTAGACACGCATGTTGGCTGGTGGAACAGTATTGTTGCGGGTGATTTTAACAATGATGGTAATATAGATTACATTGCCGGCAACCTGGGGCAAAATTCAAATTATAAGGCTTCTCCTACTCAACCCATGACAATTTTGGGCAAAGATGTTGACGGCAACGGTTCATTTGATGCCATGATATTTTGCTATATGAAGGCAGAAGATGGTTCACAAAAGCCTTTCCCGATGCATACCCGCGACGATTTGATCAGTCAGGTCATCTCTATCCGTAAAAAATACCCCACCTACAGCGGCTTTGGCCGTGCCGCTATGCAGGATCTTTGGAGCGATAAAGACAAAGAAAACGCGGTTATATTAAAAGCTACTGATATGAATACCAGCTTCATTGAAAATAAAGGTGGCGGCAAATTTAGTATATCGCCTATGCCATTATCTACACAGATGGCTCCAGTTTATGGCATGGTAGCCCAAGACATTGACCTGGATGGCAACCTTGACCTGATCATGGCAGGCAACGACTTTGGGATGGAACCATTTACAGGCCGGCACGATGCTTTTATGGGCCTATATTTAAAAGGTAATGGCAAGGGTGGATTTACAGACGTTTCAATGGCCCAGAGCGGATTAAGTATTAGCGGAGATGCTAAAGGACTGGCATCCCTACGATCTGCTAAAGGGAACGAGCTGTTTATCGCCACACAAAATCAGGACAGTTTGAAAGTTTACCAGAAAACTGCGATTGGGCAATCAAAATGGATCCAGTTAGCCCCAACTGATTTTTATGCGGATATTATTTACAAGGATGCTAAGAAAAGAAGAATGGAGTTCTATTACGGCTCCACGTACCTTTCCCAGTCTTCGCGTGCAATAAAGATCGATCCAAATATCTCGAAAATCACCATCACTGATTATAGGGGCCGGAAAAGAGAGATAAAGAATTAGTTGGATTAGGGTCTGATATCTCAAAAGAAAATTCACCAAAGCCTGTAAACCAGATGATTTACAGGCTTTGGAATTATGATATAGCTACCATCTGCTCAACAAGTAAAAACTCTTCTTTTGAGGCGTCACAAACCGGGCACGAATAATGGCTAAGTGTTTCAAATTCTGTGTTTGCGGCAATTCCATTAACTACATCCCCATAAGCTTTATCGTAAACAGTTAAACAGCATTTGCACTGGTAAACCATGTATTTTGTTATCTCACTATTATTTTCTTCCGGCTCATCATAGTAGGTATCAACAGACGAACTGTTTTCGCTAAGCGTTATGTGATAATTATTACACAGGTCGATCAGACATTTTGCCAGCTCACTTTGGGGTACATTATCCTTATAGCTGATCAGGTCTTTTGAGTTGGGGTTAAAATCCCGGGAATGTAATACATCAAACAGCTCCCCCTCCTGCTTACGGATAATAACAGAACCCGGCAGCCCGGTTTTAGGCTGCATTTTTATAGCAAAGCAAAGGCGGTGTGTTCTAAGATCCTGCTCTTCAAACTCCCTTACCAGTTGCTTTTTCAACTCCAGGCTTTTGCTGCACAAATTTTCCAGTTGCCAATTCAATTCATTTGCCGCGTGCCTTACATTTACCTGGTATTTATTTAGGATAACACCCCACTCCGCACGGTCGGGTTCGTTTATTCCTTTTATTAATAGCGATTTCCAGGGGGTGGTATACAATTGACCTACCCGGGTTTTAAGGCATAAAGCGCATATATCTTTTAAAAACTCTAATGGGTAAACTTCGTTGCGGCGGTAAATACCAAGCCAGTATTTATTATTGGCATATTTATTAAATCCCTCATAATACGGCAGGTAAAAATCAGTGAGCTTAAGGGGCTCGGTTACCGGCTGATCACCAAAAGTGCTACCGGCCATAACCATCTTAAAAAACAACTGGTGCTTTATTTCGGTTTGGTCATAAAACAAACGCCTGTTATTTAATATAACGTTTTCAACTGTCTTGCTTATAACCGGGATGTCATCGGCATATACCAATGATGGCCAGCAGTAAGTACCCGTGGTTTTAGGGAAGCGGATGTATAAATACCAGTAGTTGCTTATACCCGAAGTTATAAAATTTAAATTGCCGCTAAAAAAAGGCACAAAAGTTTGATTGCTATCAACCAGGTTTATCTTTAAACGCGGAGTAAAATCAAACAGATCGAATATATCTTTATAAACCCCTTCTTTTATCCAGCTCTCGGTATTAAAAATAGCATCAGTTACATATGAGCTAAGGATATTAGGGAAATCGTCTTTATCAATTTCGTACCTGATCTCGGCCTGCATCATCTCGGTCTGCAGATCTTCGAGCCTATCGGCATCAACACAAAAAAACAATTGCTGCCTGTTGCCAATGCTTATAGTGCTTGCCCCCGCATTTGAGGCAATCAAAAGTATCTCGTACATATCACCGGCAGATACCACACCTCCCGGTAAGTTTATTTTGATGCAATTTTTGGCTTCTAACTTCATATCAGCGGCTTAATTAAGACATTACATTGTTTATGCTTTCTTCCAGCAGGCGCTTTACCTCGGGCCTGCACGATCCGCAACCTGTACCGGCGCCCGTTGCTGCACACAGGTCTTTCAAATTATCACAACCACCTGCTATTTTATTGAGAATATTTTGGCTGCCAACGTTGTTACAACTGCAAACCAACTTGCCCAACACAGGTTCAGCTTTATTACCTCCACGTAATAATTGAAGGCGCTTTTCGCTTAGCTCGGTTTTATTTGCTATTAGTTCTTTAAACTCCAGCATCTCGCTTTTATCGCCAATAAGTATTGCCCCAACCAGCCTGTCGTTATGAATGATGCATTTTTTATAATAGCGTTTGGCCTTATCAATAAATACTATTTCTTCATAATCGCTACTATCCGGGCATTCGGGCAACCCTATACTGCAAAGGTCGAAACCATTAATTTTAATGATGTTCATGAACAAGCTGCCTTTGTAATAACTGGCAATATCGCCGTTCATATATTTAGCCATCACTTCGGCTTGTTGCTCAGCTGCCGCGGTAATACCATATAGGGTGCCTTCAAACTCCGCTATCTCACCGATAGCATATATATCAGGGTCACTGGTTTGCATGCGTTCGTTTACAATTACCCCCCGCTTGCAATCTAACCCACAATCTCTTGCCAGCTCTAAATTGGGGGTTGTACCTACTGCAATGATCATGGCATTACAATCAATTTTACGCCCGCTTTTTAAAACCACACCTGTTAGTTTTGATCTGCCATAAAACAGTTGCACCTCATCATCATAATAAATATCGCAACCCTGGTCAACCATTTCCTCGTGCAGCAACTGGCTACCCAAAGTATCTAACTGGCGGTTCAAAAACCGCGATACCCGTTGCACTATAGTTATCTTAATTCCAATCTCGCGCAGCGAAGCAGCCATTTCCAAACCTAGCAAGCCGCCGCCAACAATAACCACATGGCCGTTTACCGGCACAAACTTCTTAAAACTATCCGCATCGTTACGGTTACGCATGGTGAATATACCCGGCAAAGTGGGTACATTTTTAGGGACGGTTGCCCTGCTGCCGGTGGCTATCAGCAATACATCGTACGGTGTTTTAACACCCCGCGAATCGGTAACCTGTTTATTTACACGATCAATATTCTCTACGCTCACCCCTCTTAAAAGCCTGATGTTATACGCGGGCTCTTCTTCATCCTTCATTTTTACCAGTTGTTCCCATTTCTGCTCACCGCTTATATAATCGGGCAGCATTACACGGTTATAAAAAGGATGGTTCTCTTTGCTGAAAATAGTGATCTGATCGTTTGGATTTAGTTCCCGATACGATTTAACAAAACCATAAGCGCCCGCACCCGCACCAATAACCACAACACGTTGAAAAGGCTTCTGATATCTCTTCACATTTACAGCACAGTACTTAAAATCAGGCTCTTTAGATATGGGGTCAACCAGGTCATTGGTGATGTTATTAGCCCGGTTTAGGTCGTTATTTAAAATTTTGCCCCAGTGCATAGGCAAAAACACTACGCCCCGTTTTATTTGTGCCGATAATTTTGCCTGCACCCTCACCTCACCCCTTCTTGATGAAATGGTTACTATATCCGTTTCGTTAATTTGCAGGCGGGCGGCATCTGCCGGGTGTATCTCTACAAATGCCTGCTTGTAATGCTGATTAAGCTTGTTCACCTTCCCCGTCTTGCTCATGGTGTGCCACTGATCGCGGATACGGCCGGTGGTTAATATGAACGGGTAATCATCATCGGGCCTTTCGCTGGTTAATGTATCGGGAACAGCACTTATCCGGGCTTTTTTTGATGGGGTATAAAAAGCTTTATCTATAAATAATCGCGATGTGCCACCCGGGCGACCCTTCTTTTTATAGGGCCATTGTACAGTTTTGTTTTCTTTTATAACCGCATGGCTTAGTCCGCTGATATCTATAGTGGTTTTTGCGGTAAGTTTGACATGCTCCGCATAAATAGCAGCGGCGTTTTCAAAATCAAAGCCCTTATACCCCATTTTACGGGCAAAGCGGCAAATGATCTCGGAATCGGGCAAAGCTTCGCCCGGCGGCTCTATTATTTTATTTAGATAACTGATCCTCCGCTCGGAGTTGGTCATGGTGCCTTCTTTTTCGGCCCAGGCAGCGGCAGGTAATATCACATCGGCATAGGCTAATGTTTCCGGCTTGTTGCTAATTTCCTGGACCACCACAAACTTTGCCTTTTTTAAAGCTTCTTCGGCAAGGCGCACATTTGGCAAACTGGTTAGCGGATTGGTACACATTATCCATATGCCTTTTAAACGACCATCGTTTAATGCCTCAAACATTTCTGTCGCGGTTAAACCCGGTTTGGGCTGAATGATACTGCCGCCCCAAAACTTCTGAACCTCTTCGCGATGTACAGGATTGCTGAGCTCACGGTGGGCCGGAAGTAAATTGGCTAATCCTCCGACCTCCCGGCCGCCCATGGCATTTGGCTGCCCCGTAAGCGAAAAAGGCCCGGAACCGGGTTTACCGATATGGCCTGTAATTAAATTAAGATTTATTAGGCTAAGGTTTTTATTCACACCGATAGCGCTTTGGTTAAGCCCCATCGTCCACATGGTAATAAACCCTTTTGCATCGCCAATATATTTTGCTGCCTGCTGTATGCTGCTTTCGCTTAACCCGCAGATCTGTGCCGATTCGGCAAGTGTCCGTTCAAATACAATAGCGCTGTACTGCTCAAACCCTTCGGCATGGTTAGTAATAAAGTCGATATCAATATCTCCATTTTCTATCAGCAACCGGCCAATAGCATGGTTCAGGGTAATATCCGTACCGGGATTTATAGGCAGGTGCAAATCAGCAATGGCGCAGGTATCCGTAATACGTGGATCAACCACAATGATCTTCACATTGGGGTTGGCCGCTTTGTGCGCTTCAACCCGGCGCCATAATATAGGATGGCACCAGGCAGGGTTACCACCGGCAATAAAAAAGCAGTCGGCCAGTTCAATATCATCATAACAAATTGGTACACTATCTTCACCCAGGGCTATTTTATATGCCGCTACCGCACTACTCATGCAAAGACGCGAATTAGTATCAAGGTTATTGCTGCCGATAAAGCCCTTCATCAGCTTGTTAACTACATAATATTCCTCCGTTAAACATTGGCCCGAGGCATAAAAGGCGACAGAATCCGGCCCGTACTTGTCAATAAAAGTCTTAAATACTGCTGCAGTGCGGTCAAGGGCTTCGTCCCAGCTTACCTGCTGCATGGGCATACTTTTATTATACCGCATTTGCGGATACAGCAGGCGGTCGCTTTTATCATTAACCGTGTATTGCAGGTTAAGCCCCTTGCTGCAAAGCATGCCCTTGTTTACAGGATGCTCCTGATCACCAACTACGGTAACTGTTCCGTTCCTCTCCTTGTTTACTACAATGCCGCAGCCAACACCACAATAGCAGCATACCGTTGTTGATGTATTTGATGATTCCTTTACACTCATTTTTATTACGCCATACTTCCCGCCATAGCCGGTGTTTCCGGCTGATCAACTGTTACCGGGTTTTTCACAAACCGGGTTACAAAAACAATTAATGCTACCGCTATAACCGTGTAGCCTATATAAGTAAATGCCTGCACATAAGTAATTGTAGCCGATTTGAAAAGGAATCCAAACATCATCCCTCCAAGGTTTCCGCCGGCACCAACAATTCCGCTTATCATCCCTACATTTTTCGAGTTTACAAATGGCACAATACCATAAGTGGCCCCGTTAGCCATTTTAAGAAACAGCGCGAATGAAAGCATGGAAACAATAGCGATTAGCAGCGTGCCCGATTGTGCGAATAATATCAACCCAATTCCTTCCAGCAGCAATACGCCGGCAAGTAATAAGCCCTTGCCGCGCATACCAAATTTGCCACCAACTTTATCAGATACGATACCACCCAAAGCGCGTGCAAACAGGTTCATGAACCCAAATATGCCAGCCCAAAAACCCGCCTGGCTTTGCGAAAGGTGAAAAGAATCGACAAAGTGCAACGAAGCCACATTATCAAAGGTGATCTCCATACCAAAGCACATGGCATATGCAAGCGTTAAAGCCCATACTCTCCAGTCGGCAAGTATCTTCCAGTCAGTTTTTGATGATTTACCGGCAGTGTACCCTATCTCGTCATAATTGCCATTGGGCGTATCTTTAGTGTATTTTGAATATATGAATGCTATAACAAGCATCATTACACCGGGTACTATCATTGCGTAGCGCCATGCATCGGCCTTGGTATAACCAAAACCCACAATAGCGGCAAATATTAAAGGCATTACCATATTGGTTACCCCACCACCCAGGTTACCCCAGCCACCGGTAACCGCGTTTGCCGTACCTTTTATATTAGGCGCAAACATCATAGAAGTATGGAACTGTGTAATTACAAATGATGCACCTATAATGCCTATAGCCAGCCTAAATAATAAAAACGTTGTATAATCATGCGCCAGGCCTACAAAAAATACCGGTAACGATCCTATTAGCAATAACCTTATAGCCGTTTTTCGCGGCCCCCAGGTATCGCAAAGCTTACCAATAATAAGGCGCGCAATTATAGTTGCAGACACCGATGCTATGATAATATTGCCTACCTGCCCTTTAGTTAAATGCAGTTCGGCACGTATGGTTGGCATTAAAGGCGCCAACCCAAACCAGCCAAAAAAACATACAAAAAACATAAGCCAGGTAATGTGAAAGGTGCGCATTTGTATACCTTTTACTGAGAATATATTAAGTTTAGTAAGTTGCTTTTCCATTATGCGGTATTTATTATTTGTTAAGAAATTCAGGTTTGATATTTACTTGCAAGTAGGCCCAAAACGGGTGCAGGCCTGATGTGCCTGGGGCAATATTTTTAGCATACTCCATACTGCGTGTAGCAGCCATGTAGGATAAGCCGAGGTCGATTCCTGTAAATTTGTTGAGTTTGTAACCTGTAGTAAGGTCAAGCTCTGTGCCCAGGTGTTTTTTAACCGGTTGCCCGCTAATGTCTTTTTGATCTTGCGCCAGCATAAAATAATGGCCGGCCAGTTCGGTGGTGAAACGTTTGCTGGCTGATGTAAACCTTGCCTTTAAGTATGGGTTACTTAGGCCGCCAGTAGGCGATCCGCTTACCGCATAAAAGTAGTCCATGTACCCCCAAAACTTGTGAGGTGTACCATACAATGGATCGAAGCGGTGATTAGTTGTCGAGGTTGAATAGCCATCGTTGCCCGACAGATAATCCCAACCGGCTGTATAACTTAAATTGTTTGGCTTGTAGGTTATTGATGTAGTAAAGGTATAAGCGCTTAGGGCCAAACCATCCTTATCGTGCCCGCCCTGGTAGTAATACCCCCCGGTTAAGGCCAGCTGATTGTTATCCCCAAAAGCAGGATTAACCAATAAACCGGTAGTGTACCGCGTGTTTACTCCTGTTTGATTAAAGCGCTTACCATATATATAACCTTCATCGGCCCCAGAAACATTTTTGACCGAATCAAGGATGTATTTGCCAAACTGATCAGACAGAAAAAGTCCGGATATTTTAGTTTTGTTAAACTTTTTGGCAACATATAAATACTGAAGCGACTTATAATTCTGATTTAAAGCGTTTGTACCGGGCGGATTTAAAAAAGCGGGGCTTCCGTTTTTCGCGCTGATACCGGCGCTATTAATCAAAGGTATCATCCCGGGCGGGGTGTTGGCCAGGTTACCTTTACTGTCTTTTACAGTAGCCGGGATATTTGCAGGTGTATAATAAGTGCCATTGTAGTTAATGGCTTCGGAGCTTTGGTTAAATGCGGCGCCAATATCAAGTTGCCAGCCTTTTTGCAGCAGCTTTAGCACAACAGCATCGTGTCGCCGGGCCTGTGGTAACCAATCAGAGTTACCCAGCAAGCGCTCGTCATCGTAAACCAGTTCCTGCCGACCTATTTTAATAGCAAAATAATCTACGGGTGATGTTTTAAAAGAAGTATCGTTTTTGTTGGATAAGATGAGTTCGGCCCAGGCTTCGTGAAGTCCCAGCTTATTGCCGTCTGCAATGCTGATGGTTGATGCATCCTGGCCCCACAACCTTACATCCTGTATAGATGTATGAAAAATGAGTTTGCTCCATTTGTAATCGAGCGTTAAACGCGTTCGTTGTGAAATAAAAGCTGCGTCCTTATATCCGGTGGTTTGTAATGTTCCGTAACCATCTCTCAACTCGCCCCTTGCCCGCAACTGTGCCGAAATGACAAACTGTGCTTTAGCATTTAAGCTGCAGAAAGATATAATTGTGGATATACCAAGAGCAATAGTGTATTGATTTAATACATTTTTGTACATTTGAGATAGTTTTTTATTTGTTAAAGCAATGAAAACTGTTTAACCCTGTTCGGGAATGCGACCTCCCGGCAGGGCTTTTTATTGGGGTGTAATTATAATTTTATTATCATAGGCTCTTTTTTATTAAAACTTTAATAATTAACTCCTTTTATTATTATAAATATATCCTATTTGATCTAAAATATCAACGAAAAGTTCATTATAAATGAATTTTTATGACTAAAATCATATTTTAAGGTGTTTTTTATTAAAAAAGTAAAAATCAATAGCACACAATTAGGTAAAATATGAAGTTGACAATAATATTTAGCCAAAAAATCAACACTCAATTGATTTAACAGATAAAATAATGGTCAATTTCATCATATAAATAGCATTTAATATAAAAACAAGCTATTTATCTCTATAAAATTGATATATTTTATAAAAAATCACTTCAATTTATCCAAAAGCAAACCTTTAGTATTATCCTTGTAATGTTTTAACAGCATTTTATTACTAAATGATACAAAAAGCCAACACTTGCGATACCAAAAGTTGTTTCATGTGCAAGAATTGCCTACCAGAATGGCATCCTGCCATAGCTGCGAATAAAACAAATTTGAAGGTTAAAAAAGGCGAGGTCATCTTTAAAGAAGGCGATCCGGTAACCGGGATCTACTTTGTTTATACCGGTTTGGTGAAAGTTTACAAAAAATGGGATACCGAAAAGGAATTAATTATCCGTTTTGCAAAGGAAGGCGCAACTTTTGGCCACCGGGGCTTAGGCAACAACAGCACCTATCCGGTATCGGCCGCAGCTATGGAAAATGGGGTGATCTGCTACATTAGCCTGGAGTTTTTTGAGGCCACATTGAAGGTAAACTCCAACTTTACCTACCAGTTATTAATGTTCTTTGCAGACGAGCTACGGGAATCGGAAAGAAAAATGCGTAACCTGGCACATATGCCGGTTAAAGGCCGCGTGGCAGAAGCCCTGGTAGCGTTGCAAAAACAATTTGGAATAAATGCGGATGGTTTTATAAATATCGCCATAAGCCGGCAGGACCTGGCATCGTACTCGGGGGCAACTTATGAAACGGTTTTCAGGATGATCAATGAGCTGGTAAATGATGGACTGATCAGCCTTTCAGCAAAAAGCATCAGGATAAATAATCATGATGCTCTTTCTGTACTTGCCCAGGATATTATGTTCCCGTAATTCAATTCTGTTAAACAATCCCAACATATACCCGCCCGTCAGTCACCTTAATCGGGTACGTTTTTATCTGGTAATCATCCCCGCTTAAACATTCGCCATTGATAAGCGAAAATGTTTTTTTGTGAAAAGGGCAGGCCACTTTTGGGTTACAATCTTCGCCCGTGCTGCCTATCATCCCCCGAGATAATACCATCTGCTGTTTGTGCGGACATAAGTTTTGCGTAGCATACCACTCATTACGGCGGGTAAAGTTATATATCGCTATCTGCTCATCGCCGTGTTTTATACAGGCGCCGCCATTTGCCGGCACATCATCTGTATAACAAGCTAATATCCATTCAATATCTGTTACTGTTTCCATGTTGTTGTTGTTTAGAAGCACACCATATTATTAACTAACCATTACCACTGCGCCTTAACCTGCTGGCGCATAGATTCAAATTTTATATTAGGATCTTTTACTTCGGGGGCATTTACAAAGTGGGCAAAACGCCTGCGCAGATCCGGGTTGTCCACCACTTCTTTCCACTCGCAGTGATAACTGTTTATCAACTGCTGCATTTCTTCTTCCAGCTGCTCCACTATACCCAAACTATCATTTATAACTACATTTTTAAGATAGCTCATGCCACCCTCCATTTTGTTAAGCCACGTTGCTGTACGGGTTAAAGGATCGGCAGTTTTTATATAGAACATCAAGAACCTATCTAAATATTTGATGCATGTTTCGCTATCAATATCAGTAGCCAATAACAGTGCATGCTGTGGCTTAGAACCGCCATTGCCGCATACATATAAATTCCAGCCTTTTTCTGTAGCTATAACACCAAAGTCTTTTGCCTGCGCTTCGGCACATTCGCGGATACAGCCGCTTACCCCGCCCTTAAGTTTATGAGGGGAACGTATGCCTTTATATCTGTCTTCTATTTCAATGGCAAACGATACGCTATCGTGCAAACCAAACCTGCACCAGGTGCTACCTACGCAGCTTTTAACCGTACGCAAAGCTTTGCCATAAGCATGCCCGCTTTCAAAACCGGCATCTATCAATTCTTCCCAAATCTGCGGCAAGTCGTTTACATGCGCGCCAAAAAGATCTATCCGCTGGCCACCTGTTATCTTGGTGTAAAGCCCGTACTTTTTAGCCACCTGCCCAATTACAATAAGTTTATCAGGGGTTATTTCTCCGCCGGGAATGCGTGGCACCACAGAATAGGTACCACCTTTTTGAATGTTAGCCAGATAGCGGTCATTACTATCTTGTATAGTATCTTGTTTAACAATAACATCGTTCCACAAGCTGGATAAAATACCGGCTATTACTGGCTTACACACTTCGCAGCCATCGCCCTTACCAAAATGATCAAGCACCAGGTCGTAATTTTTAACCTTGTTTATTTTAACCAGGTCATACAATTCCTGTCTCGAATAATCAAAGTGCTCGCATATTACATTTTTAACATATTGCCCGTTAGCTTTTAGCGTACCGGTAATCAAATCCTTAACCAAAGGCACACAACCACCACAGCCTGTGCCCGCCTTGGTGCATTTTTTTATACTGTCGATGTTAGTTGCCCCATCGTTTACTGCACAACAAATATCAAGCTTGCTTACCGCTTCGCATGAACATACAAGCGCGTCATCGGGCAAACTCAGTACACCTGCACCCTCTGCAGCCTCGCCCCCGCGCGAACCCAATATCAGGTCTTCGGGATTTGGCGGAAGAACTATTTTATTGTTAACTGTTTGCAGTAAAATATTATAGGCATCGGCGTCACCTATCAATATACCTCCTAACAGGTATTTACCATCGTTGCTAATATTTATTCGTTTGTATACCCCTTTAAAAGTGTCTTCATAAACAAGGGTACGGCAGTCTGGTTCGGTTATAAAGGCATCGCCAAAGCTCGCCACATCAACACCTATTAGCTTTAGCTTGGTGCTCATGTCATAGCCATAAAAGGCTTTACTTCCGCCAGTTAACCAGGCAGCTACAATATCAGCCATTTCATAACCCGGCGCTACCAAGCCATAGATCATGCCTTCGTAAAGCGCGCATTCACCAATGGCAAATATCGATTCATCACTGGTTTGCATCTTCTCGTTCACTATAATACCCCCGCGGGTACCTACATGTAAACCGGCCAGTTTAGCCAGTTCATCGCGTGGACGTATCCCTGCAGATATTACCATCATATCTACCGGCAAGGTGCTATCGTCGTTAAACTTAAGCGCCTCTATTTTCCCTTCGCCAATAAAACTCGCAGTGCTTTTATTCAGATGAATATTTAGTCCCAGGCTTTTTAACTTAGATGCCAGCATGCCGCTCCCCGCAGAATCTATTTGCCTCGGCATTAAGCGGGGTGCAAATTCAATAACATGGGTTTCTTCAATACCAAGGTCAATAAGAGCCTTTGCAGCTTCGAGCCCTAAAAGCCCGCCACCCATAACCGCGCCCACTTTAGCGTTTGCCGAATAAGCTTTGATCAGATCAAGATCTTCAATGGTACGGTAAACAAACACGCCTTCTTTCTCTACCCCCGGAATATCGGGCACAAAAGCCGAGGAACCGGTTGCCAGCACCAGGTAATCGTATTTTAAGGTTGTTCCGCTTAATGAATGGATTGTTTTTTCGGCACGATTTATTTCCTGAACAGGATCGTTAAGATATAAGGTAATCCCATTATCAGCGTACCAGGAACCTGATGAGAGTGAAAGATCATCGGCAGATTTACCGTTGAAGTATTCGCTCAAATGAACCCTATCGTAAGCTATGCGGGATTCCTCGCCAAAAACAATAATATTAAAATGAGATGATTTGGCTATCAGCTTTTCACAAAACTTATATCCTACCATGCCATTGCCTACAACTATAATGGTTTGTTGTGACATATCCGTTTTTTAATTTGTTAAAGCAATTTTTTTATACACAAATGCATTTTGTTGCGACCGAAATGCATTTACATAACAATATTAACAATTATTTGATATAAATCATATTAAATCGAGATAAATTTTAACAAATTCATTAATTTTTATGATATTTATAATAAAACATCATTATAATACGCTACTTTTATTATAATTTACATATAAAAACACAATACATAGTTAACATTTAAATAAATAACGGTATTTATTCATTAAAAAAGTGTTTAAATTGATATTAAACATCATAAATACCATAGAATTATGGAAAATATTAAGATTATTCCTGAATTATTCGTCCTGGGGGCAGGCCCAGGCGATCCTGAACTGATCACAGTTAAAGGATATAAGCTTTTACAGCAAGCGGAAGTGATATTATATGACAACCTTGCTAATAAGGACCTGCTGGCTATTACCAAGGAAAGCTGCGAGAAAATATACGTGGGAAAACAGCCATACGGCAATTTTACCCCGCAGGAGACCATACATGAAATGATAAAACATTATGCTTTCACTAAAGGAAAAGTAATAAGGCTAAAGGGTGGCGATCCATTTATTTTTGGCAGGGGATTTGAAGAAATTATCTATGCCCGGCAGCATGGCATAAAAACACACTTTATACCGGGCATTACCAGCATGCAGGCATCCGGGTTACAGGATATACCATTAACACACCGGGCTATTAGCGAAGGGGTATGGATGATAACCGGCACAAAAAAAGATGGCTCCTTATCTGCCGACTTAAAATTGGCCATGCAAAGCAATGCTACCGTTGTTATATATATGGGCATGAAACAAATTGACGCTATTACGGCAACCTACTTGGAAGAAAACAGGGGTAATACACCTGCAGCCATAATTCAGCATGCATCATTACCGCATGAAAAATGCGTTAAGGGCTTGGTTAAAGATCTGCCCGAAATGGCTGCCAAACATCAATTAACTTATCCGGCTATTATTATAATAGGAGAAGTAGCGGGATTGGAAACACAAATAAACATATTTAACGAAGTAAAATAATATGAAAATTCGCATTAAAGGAAATTCGTTGCGCTACAGGCTTTCAAAATCGGACGTAGACCGTTTTAATAAAGAAGGCTACCTTGAAGAGGTCACAGATTTTGGCGGGCAGCAGCTTACCTACGCGTTACAGCGCTATACTTTACCCAATTTAGCCGCCACGCTGCAAGACAATACTATAACTTTGTTTATGCCGGCACCTATGGTTCATGAATGGGTTGCAACAGAAAAAGTAGGTTTTGAGTATACCGATAGCCACTTGTACCTATTGGTTGAAAAAGACTTTCAATGCCTGGATAACGTGGCCGAAGATCAAAGTGACAATTACCCAAATCCGCTGATGACTTGTTAGTAAAAACTATTCCACGCTTACGGTGAGGCCTTCCTGTTGTAGTATTTTACGGTAAACTTCCATCTCGGTAAAAGAGCCTTCTAATACAGCACATTTACCCTCGTTATGAACTTTCCATGCAATTTTTTCAGCCTGTCCTTCGGTGTAATCCAGGTATTTCATCATGCAATGGATAACGTGTTCAAAGGTATTATGGTCATCATTCCATAAAATAAGGCGGTGCATCTCTTTAAGCCCGGCCATTAGCTCTTCAAAGGTGAGCGTTTGTTCCTGTATTTCGGTTGGCATATGTATCAGCAAATTTACTCAAAAACAGTAATAAATATGTTAAAATGATGTTTATCGTTTTATAAAAATTACACGCAACATACTTATCCTTAACAAATCACAAAATGAGACGTAGCATCTCCCTGCTTCTGATTACAATAACAGCCATAACAGCTGCAAATGCACAATCAAAACAAACCCCAAATTTATTGCCACCACCGGCAAACCTTGTAATTGATGGCAACCTTAGCGATTGGGGCGACAGCCTGCGGTATCATAACGAGGAGAAAAACTTAGACTACACTTTGGCTAATGATCATGAGAACCTTTATGCGGTTATCTGTATCAACGACCGGTTAGAACAGGCACGTGTATTAAACGCGGGTATAACTTTAAGTATAGATACACATGGTAAAAAGAAAGAAACTTTTAGCATGACCTTCCCGCTACGCTATCCCGGAACTCCGGCACCTGCCTTTACGGGCATGAAAGATGATGGCGGCGAAGTAACCAAAGAGGAACGTGACGAGCTAATGCGCGAACGTATAACCAGCCTTAGAAGCATAAAAATGACCGGCTTTAAAGATATTGAAGGTGAGATGATCACTACATCAAACACCTATGGCATTAAAACAGCTATTGATTATGATGCTGCCGGTAACCTTGTATACGAAGCGGCTATACCGCTAAAATTTTTCCATGCTGATGATATAGCTAAAAGTGAATGGGCATTCAACTTCAAAATAAACAGCTTACAAAAACCCGAGCATAATGCTGAAGGCGGCAGCACACAAGGTAGTGGTGGCAGCCGTGGCGGTATGGGTGGCGGTGGCCGTGGTGGAATGGGCGGCGCAGGGGGAATGGGTGGCGGCCGCGGCGGAAGAGGCAGCCGTGGTGGTGGCATGAGTCGTGGCGGTGATACCGGCAACGCCAGTCGTGGCGAGATATTTAAATCAATTGATTTTTGGGAGAAATTCTCGTTAAGTAAAAATTAAGATCATGTCTTATCAAGAATTCGCCGTGCGAATTCTTGACTCTTGACTCTTGACTCTTGACTCTTGACTCTTGACTCTTGACTCTTGACTCTTGACTCTTGACTCTTGACTCTTGACTCACTTTACATTATACCTAAATACCTGCCTGCCAATATTACCTTCATTATCAACACCTTCTATAACCACACGATAGGTGCCATTACTGCCTGCATTATTAAATTCCATTGATGCCTTACCGCCTGTTGTCACCACATCTGGTTTCCAAAATATGGTAGTAAGCAGATCAGCCAACTTTTCCCTGGTTTTGGCATCATATCGCGGCGAATAAAAAGTGCGTGCCTTATATATGCCTTTCGGCTGATAAGGTGTTATACCTTTGCCAAAGGTCTCCGGGTAATAGGTAGGCTCATCGCCACGTTTGGTAGTAACTATTAAAACGCCATTACCGCCCCTGCCGCCATAAATACCGGTTGTACCTACATTGCGCAATACCTCTACCGATTGTACATCATTAATATTGAGGCTATTCATAAAGCCGGCATCACTATACATCCCATCAATTATAACAAGCATACGCCCCCCTCCCCGGGTTGTTATCGGCACCCCATTGCGGAACAGCACACCTAGCAAGCGCCCCTGCAGGCAATCAGATAAGCGTATACAGCCATAGTTAACCAGATCTTTACTTAATAAAATCTGATCGGCATTGCCGGGGCCATTTAAATTTGCTGAATGCTTGAGTGCATTTCGCTTCTCCCTTATTTGTACCTCCCGTAAACTTATTACATGGTTACCCAGGCCATATTTCATTTGTTCGAAATATAATTGCTTGTTGTTTTGCGCGTAGGCCGTAACACTGCTACCTGTATTTACATCAAAATCAGCGGTGTTCTTATAATCAGAAGCGGGTGGCGGTGGTATAGTGTCCATCTTTATCACTACATCCTTTTTATTTTTGGCAGTACGTGCCTGTATTAAAAATTTAAGGCTGTCTGCATATATTATATCTTTAAATGCGAAACGCCCGTTTGCATCAGTAACAGCATCTACCTTAAGTAATCCGTCATCAAAATTTATCAATTCTACCTTGCCATTTACTACGGGGCCTCCAGACGGCGTTGTAACCCTGCCAGATATGGTAAAAGTAGTTTCTCGCGGATAACGATTGGGGGATTGGGTTTCGCTCTGCACGTTCTTCCATTCAAACCGGCGATATCCCTGCGTTAACATTAGCGCATCCAGCTCGGCGTTGGTTTTATCGTTAACATCGTTGAAGTAATAGGCAGGTTGTTCAACATAACCTTTCAAATCTGATGTAAGCAGCAGATTAGCCAGGATATTATTTTCGTTATTCTCATTAACCGGCACCTTGGTTTCATCAACTACAGATACAGAGAAGCTACCTACTGCTGCTTTACCTTCACTGTCTTTAGCATCAATGTTCAGCTTAACCTTTTGCCTTGGCGAATAGCTTTGGTTATCTGCAGTTACTGATAAATTTAACCTATCTGCCGGGTTTTGGATAAATACAAGTCGCTCGTTTAGTGGCTCGCCTGTTGAGGAAAACAAGGTGAATTGCGCTATACCAGAAGGAAATTTATTTTTTGGCACAACGGCCGAAAATTGATTACTACCAGGTTTACTTTTAGCTGCATAATATATTTTGCCGGCACTTTGAGCAACCAGACTAAAGTCATTACCAGTTTGTTTTGAAGTAACCGTTACTTGTAAATTTTGAGCATCAGGTGAGGAAACATTAAGGACATACCCCTTATCGGCAGCTTTTGGCAGCCCTGCCGAACTTTTTGACCCATCAGGATAAATAATCTCTGCCTTATAGGTTTTGCCCTGCTGCGGGGTAAATTCAAATACGCCCATCCCCAGGTGCGAGGTATTCATGGTGCCCACTTTGTTACCTGCATTATCTACAATGCTCCCTTTTATATCAACCCCCAAACCATCCGTACCAATGGCTTTAAAGGCTATTTTGGTGGCTATACCATTCACCATATTGCCACCTTCCGGGAAAAACTGAACATCGGCCCCACCGGCCATTGCCCGTATAGGCGTACTCTTGTGTACAATGTTTCCTTTTGATATGGCTAAGCCGGTAACTATGCGACCCCTGCTTAGCAAGGCCGGGTTATCCCCCGCAAAGCTCAGGTGCAGGTTACCTTCATTATCGGTAATACCTTTACCTTTTGTTACAACAGCATTATTTAATAATACCGTATAATTAACCGTATTGCCCACATAAGCTACCCCGTTTATATCGCTATAACTTATAGTTGTGTTAATAACATTCTGCCCGTTTTGGGCCGCGTGATCAAAGGTTGTTTTTGTAAAAACTTTATTGGTTATTACGTTACCTATGCTTATCGCCTTATCAAAAATATATTCGCTGCCATAATTTTGCATGTATTGGGTATAAGCCCGGATGCGGTAATTGCCCTCGTGCAGGGTATCGGGCAGGGCGAAATCGCCAAAGGCAAGCCCATTCTTTAATTGCAACTTCAGGCTTTGCTTAATGCTATCCTGCCCATCAATCAATTCTACATTTAAAATACCGCTATCGGGCTGTAAGCGATGCAAAGGGCCTGTAATTACATAGGCTTTAAACCATATATCATCGCCGGCGGTATAATATGGCTTATCAAGATGTAGGTGTACTTTTTCTATCGGATGATTATCCGTCCATTTTTCCAACTGGCGTTGGATCCTGGTAATGATATCATCATCGATACTAAAACTATAAATACCGATAATGCCGATGGCTACTAATAGCCCTGCAAAGAAACGTTTATAGGCCATAATTCACAGATAAATCACATTAATAAACAATGCTAACAGATTATTGTGATTACCTATAGCATTAAAACTTATTCTTCCACATCATGCTCTCAACAGGGCGCGTTGTTGGGTTATTATACTTCGCGTTGCTTTTGGTATTGTATAAGGTCGCTATTTCGCCTTCAACAACAAAATATATCAACTGGCCAATAGGCATGCCTGCATATATCTTAACCGGTTGCGCGCATGATATCTCCAGCGTCCAGGTGTTACAAAAACCTACATCGCCTTTACCGGCGGTGGCATGTATATCAATACCCAATCTGCCCGTGCTCGATTTTCCTTCTAAAAACGGCACATGCTTATGTGTTTCGGTATATTCTACAGTCACACCTAAATATAGTGTATTCGGCTGCAGTATAAAGCCTTCTTTAGGTATCTCAAAACCAATTATCTCGTTATGCAGCTTAGCATCCAAAACCCTGTCTTTATAAGTTGCCAGGTGTTTGCCCAAATGCACATCGTACGAGTTTGTACCCAGGCATTCCGGCTTAAATGGCTCAATTATAATGGTTCCTTTTTCTATTTCTTCGAGGATGCGTTTGTCTGATAAAATCATAAGTATATTGCTGCCCTAAATTATAATTAATTGGCCTAACTGCCAATAATTATTACGCGCCCTGCCAGGTATAAAACAACAAAGTCGCCTGTACAAATTGTACAATGCGACTAAATTGAACCACTGGTTGGTGGTATTCACTTACAATATTTCCTAACCCAGGTTTTTAAATATGCTTTTGAACCTGTATGCTTTTTGTTGTGTTATTAGCTACACGCTGCTTCATGCAGCCTTCTGTTATGGCTACGGCTAATAAAACAGCGGCTGCTATGTATATCTTCTTCATTGTGTGTTAATTGCGATAAAAACTGTTTATCTAATAGTATGACGTACGTTTTACCCGATTAGTTACAATCAAAAAAATATCGTTTATTATTATATTTAGCTGATATAAATTGGCAACCTTTTTTGCAATTTTACCATTCATGGCAATAGCGTACCGACAACAAATTGATGATGATACAGAATTTGCGCTGTGGAAGATAGAGGAAACTGCCGACGAGCTATATAAACAGCTGCAGCTGGACGAAACCGAAAAGGCCTACACCAAAAAATTAAGCAAGAGCAAGCGCTACCTGCACTGGCTGGGCACACGCGTATTGCTGCGTAAAATGCTGCGTACCGAAGAATATATCGACAGCAAGGTTGATAGCCATGGCAAACCTTATCTGGTGAGCCTACCCTACCATATATCACTTAGCCACTCGTTTGATTATGCCGCGGTAATGATAAGCAAAACCAGCCCTGTTGGTATTGATATTGAACAAGTGAAAGAAAAGGTGGAACGCATTGCCCATAAGTTTATGCGCCCTGAAGAAATAGCTTTTATTGAGGACCGCCATAAAATTCAGCAGCTGTATGTATGCTGGTGCGCTAAAGAGGCTGTATATAAATGTTACGGCCAAAAGGAAGTATCATTTGCCGATAATATATCTTTGCTGCCGTTTACCTTTCAGCACCATGATATGCTGCAGGCTAAATTGCATAAAGGCGAAGTAAACATAGATTACGAAGTTGGCTACCTGCAGTACGAAGATTATATGATAGGATACGTGAAGGGATAATAATGAAGAACAAAAAAGTAATTTTTCAGGATTGGGGGCTTACAGATTACCAGGTAGCATGGCAACGCCAGGAAACGCTGTTCGGTGAAACTGTTAAGCTAAAAACCGAGATACGTAACCGTACGCTTGTACTTGCCGAAGGCGATCCCGGGTTCGATGATACCCTTACACCCAACTATCTTGTTTTTTGCGAGCACCCGCATGTATATACCTTAGGCAAAAGCGGCAAAGCCGAACATTTACTACTGGATGAACAGGGCCTTAAAGATAAAAATGCCGTTTATTATCCCGTTAATCGTGGCGGTGACATTACCTACCATGGCCCCGGCCAACTAGTGAGCTACCCTATTTTAGACCTCGACAATTTTTTTACCGATATACACCTTTACCTGCGCACGCTGGAAGAAGCCGTTATCCTTACCCTTGCCCATTATGGCCTTAAAGGTGAGCGCTACCCCGGCTATACAGGCGTTTGGTTTGATGCCGATAACGATAACGCCCGAAAGATCTGCGCTATGGGTGTACGCTGTAGTCGCTGGGTTACCATGCACGGGCTATCATTTAACGTAAATACCGATCTTGATTATTTTAAGAACATAGTTCCCTGCGGTATTGATGATAAGGCGGTAACCTCAATTGAACTGGAACTGGGCCAAAAGGTTGATATAAACGAAGTTAAAGAAATCCTAAAACATCATATTTCCGTACTTTTTGGTATGGAGATGATTTAATGAGGATAATTACAATATTATTTTTGATTGGCACTCTGGCGGCTGCCTGCACAAAAGCACCAAGCCAGCAACCCACGGTAAAAACCATTGATAACCATATGCCCATTTCCGACTCACTAACATACCTGGCACTGGGCGACTCGTACACCATTGGCGAAGCCGTTCCGCAGGAGCAATCCTTCCCCTATCAATTGGTGCATAGCCTTAATGCAACCAATCATTTTGTTGAGAAACCCGAGATCATAGCCGTAACCGGCTGGACCACCGGCGACCTTAAAAAAGGTATAACATCCCGCGACTTAAAAAACCACCAATATAATATAGTAACCCTGCTTATAGGTGTAAACAACCAGTACCGCGGCTATAGTAAGGAAGATTACCGTACCGAATTTATTGAGCTATTAAATACGGCCATTAGCTATGCGGGCGGCAACAAGCAACATGTATTTGTTCTATCCATACCCGACTGGAGTGCTACCCCCTTTGCCAAGGCCAATGGGTTTGACCTTAACAAAGCAAGTACCGAGATAGACCTGTTTAATGCCATTAATAAGCAGGAAACCGAGGCCGCAGGCGTAGCTTACGTAGATATTACCCCTTCGTCTCGCCAGGCGGTAAACGACTACAGCTTGATTGCTAACGATGGCCTGCACCCAGCCGGCCGCATGTATAGCTTGTGGGTAAACCAGTTGCTGCCAGTGGTAAATTCACAGGTGAAATATTAGAATTTACATTTAATCCGGATGCTTATCTTTAAAATAATTACCAACCATCATGGGAACAGTAAAAATAAAACGGATCTACGAGCCCTTTGATAAGCAGGACGGCGTGCGGATATTGGTTGACCGTTTGTGGCCGCGCGGCGTAAAGAAGGAAACAGCTCATCTTGATGAATGGATGAAAGCAATTGCCCCTTCTACCGAATTGCGAAAATGGTTTAATCACGATAAGCCCAAATGGGACGAGTTCCAACTAAAGTATACGCATGAGCTTACGCAAAATGATGCGGTCAAAAACCTGCTTGATCTTGTAAAAAAGCACAAAACAATTACCTTGCTCTACGCCGCCCACGACGAGCAACATAACCACGCTTTGGTTTTACAAGAACTTATAGATAAAGTGCTTAAGTAAGCTCCTAACACTCCGGTAAGCTGATAGGGATATTTATTGCCAGCCCACCATCTGATGTTTCTTTGTATTTGGAGTTCATATCCTGGGCAGTTTGCCACATTGTGCGCACTACGGCATCAAGGCTTACCTTGGCTTTATCCGGGTTGCTTTGCAGGGCCAACTGGCTCGCGGTGATAGCTTTTATAGCCCCCATGGTGTTACGTTCTATACAGGGCACCTGTACAAGGCCGCCAATAGGGTCGCAGGTCATGCCCAGATGGTGTTCCATGGCTATTTCGGCTGCCATTAGTACTTGTCGCTGACTGCCGCCTAAACACTCAGTAAGTGCTGCCGCTGCCATAGCAGATGATACGCCAATTTCGGCCTGGCAGCCACCCATCGCCGCGGATATGGTAGCACCTTTTTTAAAGATACTGCCTATTTCAGATGCGGTAAACAGGAACTGGATTATCTTTTGCTCATCAAAGCCATCACAAAAGGATATATAATATTGCAGCACCGCGGGTATAACACCGGCAGCACCATTGGTTGGTGCCGTTACTACACGGCCAAAAGAGGCATTCTCTTCGTTCACAGCCAGCGCGAAACAGCTTACCCAATCTAATATATTCTGAAAACTGTTACCGGTTTGGCGCATGGCCTGTACCCATTCGTTATAGTTGGTATACGTTTGATTTTTTAACAAGCGTTTGTTTAATGCCGATGCGCGGCGGGCAACATTAAGACCGCCGGGAAGGTTCCCCGCGGTGTGGCAACCCCGGTACATGCACTCGCGCATTACCTTAAATATATTGAGCACGCCGCTGCGGGTTTCTTGTTCAGATCGCCAGGCAAGCTCATTCTCCATCACCACCTCGGATATTTTGAGGCCCGTTTTTATGCACCAGTGCAGCAGGTCACCGGCGGTATCAATTGGGAACGGCAGGTCAACTTCGATTTTATGATGGCTCTGCACGCCTTCCTTTACCACAAATCCGCCGCCTATTGAATAGAACGTGGCCGATACAGCGGTTTCGTTACTCAAAAAAGCCTGGAAGGTTACCGCGTTTGGGTGGTAAGGCAGGCTCTCGGTAAACAGAAATAGCATATCATCTTCAGCAAAGAAACTAATCTCTTTACTTCCGTTTAAAAGCAGTTTATGGGTATTGTTTATACCGGCTATTTTGGTGTCTATTTTATCCACCTCAAAGGTTACCGGGTCGTCGCCGCTAAGGCCAAGCAGTATGGCAATATCGGTACCGTGACCCTTGCCTGTTTTAGCGAGCGAGCCATACAGGAGTATTTTTATTTCGACAACGAGTGGCAATACCTCTTGCTGCTGCAACAGATCAACAAATTGCTGCGCGGCACGCCATGGCCCAAGCGTATGTGAGCTTGATGGGCCTATGCCTATCTTGAACATATCAAATACAGAAATTTGCTCTCGTTGTTGCATCAATTTTAGAGATTGGATATTAGCGATACGATATTGGTAAAATTACGCAATTGAGCGCAGAGATTTGCAGTTTACTTACATCCCCGGCAGTTTTATTCCGGCGGCTTTTAAGTCGTTAACTATTGTCTCCTGCAGTACTATTTTGGTATTCAAAAAATTTGCAGGGTCAACCCATACCCTTACGGTAAAACGCATGCCATCGGCTTCCAGCAGCAATACACCTACCCGGGTAGCGGGTTCCTCTAAAACATTAGGAGTTTGTTTTATGGCATTTGCTAAAATGCCTTTTACCTGCTCAATATCTACAGCAAAACCCAGCTTAAAATCTACATCAAGGCGGCGTTTACCCTGGCGGGTGATGTTGGTTATTACCTCGTTAAACAGCTTACCGTTTGGTATGATAACGGTTTTATTATCAGCAGTAAGTATTTCGGTATAAAACAGCTGTATAGCCTGTACGCGGCCGTCTTGCCCCTGGGCAATTATATGGTCGTCAATCTCGAATGGTTTTAACAGTAAAATCAACACCCCGCCTGCAAAATTTTGCAATGTGCCTGATAATGCCAAACCTGCAGCCACACTTAAGGCACCAATAACTGTACTGATAAATGTAAGCTGAAAGCCTACAACATTAAATACGGTTATAATTAATACCGCATATAAGGCGGTGATAGACAGGCTTAGAAAAAATGGCTGTAAAGATGAATGGATCTCCCTTTTACTCATCCGCCGGGTAAGGCTCGATTTAATGAATGCAATAGCCCAAAGGCCGAAGAAAAAAAGGATTATTCCGAACAGGTAACGCGGCCCATTATTTACTAGCCAAACGTGAAGGGTATGATAAAATTCTTTAAGCTCCATAGATAGAAGCCAAAATTAAGATTTTTTAATTAACTATACAGGGTTACAAACAGCTCGGGGCCTTTAAACAAAACCCACTCTACAATGCGGCTGTGTATGTGCTTCCTGTTTTTTACTATCTGTTTCATGCCAGCATATAATCAAATGCTGTGCCTATTCGCCCAAACGATAATAATGTTACATAAAATTAATATAAGCGCCGATAACGGTTAACTAAATGCTAATTATTCGATTTTAAACCCCACCGCACTATCCAGAAAAAAGGGAAGGGGTTTATAAACAAAGAACCCCTGTCTATAAAAATAGACAGGGGTTCCTGATATTATATGAGGGGTATTACATCATACCGCCCATGCCGCCGCCGCCCATTGGTGGCATGCCACCTTTGTCGTCATCTGGCTCGTCTGCCAACACACACTCGGTGGTTAACAACATAGCCGCGATAGAAGCTGCGTTCTCTAATGCTACGCGGCCTACTTTAGTAGGGTCGATAACACCCGCGCCAATTAAGTTTTCGTATTTATCAGTACGTGCATTGTAACCAAAGTCACCAGAACCTTCTTTAACTTTTTGTACAACTATTGAACCTTCAATACCCGCGTTATCGCAGATCTGACGTAATGGCTCTTCAATAGCACGACGGATGATCTGGATACCAGTGTTCTCATCTTCGTTAGCACCTTTAAGATCTGCCAAAGCAGCAACCGCACGGATGAAGGCAACGCCACCACCTGCAACAATACCTTCTTCAACAGCCGCACGGGTTGCATGTAAAGCATCGTCAACACGGTCTTTTTTCTCTTTCATTTCAACTTCAGAAGCAGCACCAATGTATAATACTGCAACACCGCCAGATAATTTGGCTAAACGTTCCTGAAGTTTTTCTTTATCGTAATCAGATGTAGTAGTTTCGATCTGCGCACGGATCTCGCCAACACGGCCTTTGATCAAATCATGATCACCAGAACCGTTAACCAGGGTAGTGTTATCTTTATCGATAGTGATTTTTTCTGCCTGGCCTAACATCGAAAGGTCTGCGCTTTCTAATTTGTAACCACGCTCTTCAGATATTACAGTACCACCTGTTAAAACAGCGATATCTTCTAACATTGCTTTACGGCGATCGCCAAAGCCTGGTGCTTTAACAGCAGCAACTTTCAGCGAACCGCGAATTTTGTTAACTACCAAAGTAGCTAATGCTTCGCCGTCTAAATCTTCAGCAATAATTAAAAGTGGTTTGCCTGTTTGTACTTGTTTCTCCAGGATAGGAAGTAATTCCTTCATTGAAGAGATCTTTTTATCGTAGATAAGGATGTATGGGTTTTCTAACTCAACTTCCATTTTATCTGAATTGGTAACAAAGTACGGAGAAAGGTAACCACGGTCAAACTGCATACCTTCAACAGTTTTAACTTCAGTTTCGGTACCTTTTGCTTCTTCAACAGTGATAACACCTGATGTACCAACTTTAGCCATAGCTTCGGCTATTAACGCACCAATAACTTCATCGTTATTAGCAGATATAGCAGCTACTTGTTTTATTTTGTTGTTGTCTTCGCCAACGGTTTGTGATTGCGTTTTTAAGTTTGCAACTACTGCTGCAACCGCTTTATCAATACCGCGTTTCAAATCCATTGGGTTTGCACCGGCTGCAACGTTTTTAATACCTGCAGTAACAATAGCTTGCGCTAAAACGGTGGCAGTAGTAGTACCATCACCTGCAATATCAGCAGTTTTTGATGCAACTTCTTTAACCATTTGTGCACCCATATTTTCAATAGGGTCTTTAAGTTCAATTTCTTTAGCTACAGTAACACCATCTTTAGTAACAGCTGGTGAACCAAACTTTTTATCGATAATTACGTGACGGCCTTTAGGACCTAATGTAACTTTAACCGCATTAGCTAAAATATCAACACCACGCTTTAAAGCGTCACGTGCCTCAACATTATATTTAACTTGTTTTGCCATGTTTTTTTTAATTATTGAATTATTGAGTTAGTGAATTAGCGATTTACTTTTTCACGTTCCCAATAATTGTTTGTTTTGTTTTTTAAGTTTCGTTTTTAATCGCCGAAAGAATAAATCACTAATTCATTCCTTCACTAATTCACTAATTAGTTTAATACTGCGTAAATGTCAGATTCGCGCATGATAAGGTATTCCTTACCATCGATGGTGATCTCGGTACCTGCATATTTACCATATAAAACTTCGTCACCAACTTTAACGGTCATAGGGATAAGGGCGCCTGATGCATCGGCATACCTACCAGGGCCAACAGATACGATGGTTCCTTTTTGTGGTTTCTCCTGTGCTGTTTCCGGGATGTAAATACCAGAAGCGGTTTTGGTTTCTGCAGCAGCAGCTTCAACAACCACTCTGTCTGCACTTGGTTTAATGTTTAATGACATAGTAATACTATTTTGATTTTATAATTTTAAGTTTTCGTTAATGCTTTTCACATCAATTATGCCAAGCAGCAAAATTTTTATGTATTGGCATGTTTACTGTTTTATTGTCACCTTTTTTGGGTGACGTTACAACATGCTAATATGAACTTAATGCACGAGTGCCATCATGTCAGTAACGGCATTTTCAGCAAAAAAGGCTTTGGAGTAGTCCAAAGCCTTTTTAAATATTCTTAAAAACAACTTACGGTTTTTTCTGGGTTGGTGTTGGGGTTGCAGGCGTGTTTAATGGTGCCGTTGCCGGGGTTGCAGATGGTTTAGACGCTTTTTTAATTTGCTCCATTAATTGAGGATCCTCGCTTTTTTGCGCACCACCTTTAACAGATACATTAATAATAAGCGATAAAACCATAATGCTGATAGCCAGCACCCAGGTACCCTTTTCTAAAAAATCGCCGGTTTTTTGTACGCCCATTAATTGTGACGAACCCGAAAAATTTGATGCTAAACCGCCGCCTTTAGGGTTTTGGATTAATACGATCAGCCCTAAAAGGACACATAAAATGATCGTGATGATGATTAAAACTAAATACATTTCTTATTATATCAATTGGTTTTCTTTTCTAACTGTTCAATCTGGGCAGCAAAGTAAAGCTTTTTTTCCGGGAATTTCAATACCAATTTTTTATAAGTGGCTATCGCTTTATGATATAGCATCTGATCAGTATATATACGGGCCAGTGTTTCCGTTACCAGTTCGTCCTGGTCTTCCGAGCTTTTCTTTGCTTTATTCTCATTATCCAGCTTATCTGCCGACAGGGGCTTTATCTGCGGTTCGGTGTGTATGAAACGTTCTATAATGATATCTTCTTTTTTACTGTGGTCAAATTCTACCTTAGCGTCGGCATCCCTATCCACACCACCTGCCGATGTAAGGCTGAATATATTTTCGTAATACTGTTGCTGCAATTCATCAGCAGTACTCATTTTTGAAGGGATGGCAGTTTCGTTTCCAACAAAGTTATCAGCTTTATCTGCGTAAGGCTGAAAAGTACCGGCATGCTCTTTACGGGTTTTATTAAGCCACCACATAAAGGTATAAGGCATTTTATCATCATCGTAACGCGAAACTTCCTGCGTTTCGGCAGCTGGCCCGGTTACGGTTTGCGGCTGCTCTGCTGTGTTTGATGGCTCTGCAGATGCGTTAGCATTACGCAATTCATCAAGTTTTTTATCAAACCTCAAATAATCAGCATTCACTATACCCCCTAATATAAGGCGCTCTTCCTGTTCGTTAATACTTCTTTCGGCTGGCTGAACAGGCTCGGGAGCAGCTTCCGGCTGATGGAACAATACAAACGATGCCTCTTCTTCTTCGGGGCCCATTACAACATTAGGGTCGCTAAATCTTGCTTCGGTAAGAGGCTCGGCAGGGGCAGTATATTCTTCGCTCGCGATAGCCTCAAAACCAATATCTTCTATACTCACTATCTCGTCATAAACCTCATCCTCAATATCATGATGCGGATATTCCGGCTCTGGTGATAAGTTTTCTGCCTCCGGCTCGTCTTGAGTAACAGGTTCTTCAACTATTTGCGCCTGTTCGTTAGCCGGGTAATACTCACTAACCGGTTCTTCAATTACAATTCCTGTTTTAACTTCCTCGGTTTCGTTATTAACTTCTGCCGGTTCGGTTATTTCTTTACCAGCCTCTTCAATTACCGGCGCTTCTGTTACCTCTTCGTAAGCTTCAGCCTGATACGCGTCTTGCACCGTCTCCGTTTGTGGCTCGTCGGCTACAATAACTTCTTCCTGCGTATTATTATTGTTTTGGTGATTGATGTAGATGTTATCTGCCAAAGGGAGGATGCTCGCGTTGTTAACTACCGCCAGGTCTTCGGGGTGGTTAATCAGTTTGTGCAGGGTACGTGGGTTATAATAAACCGCGGCCTTGCTTAATTGCTGCTTATTGCCTGCGCGGGCAAGCAACACCTGTAATACCCCGCTTTGCGGATTATCAAGAACCAAACGCTCCAGGCTTTGGGTATATGACGAACCTGTGTCGGCCGGATTGGCCAGCAAGTCCCATAAAATTTCTTTTTGCCTGTTATCTAAGTATTGATCCACCTGGTTGTTAAAAATAATTGCCTATTAATTCCAATTGGCAAAGGCTCTGTTAAAAATATCGTCTGTTAACTGCTTAACTATGTCCTGTATCAAATTCTGTTCCTGTGCTGTACTTTCGCCTGTAAATTCTTTGTATTTAGTGAACGGCTCTTCAAAACTAAGCTTTTTATCGGCTTCGTATACATATTTTACGTTAACCGTTATGGTTAAACGGCTTGCCCCTGCAATTGGCGGGGCGTTATTATTTGTAGCCTGTATAGAAACCGGCGCTATACTGTAGCCGATGATAGCTCCGCTCATGGTAGCGTTTGCTTCGCCACGTACAATGCTTATATTGGTTTGCGTACGGATACGGTTTTTTAATGCTTCGGTAAATGTTTGGCTTAAAGTGCTCACTACAAGCGGTGCATTATTTTCAAAAAACTGTATATCTATTGTTTTCAGATCGGGGGGTATAGATGCGCCGTTAAGTGAAAGTTTATACGCACACGATGCCAGAAATACACTACCGGTACCCGCAGTTACCAGACTTAAAAATTGCCTTCTCCTCATTTATATCTATAAATCTAATTCTTTTATTTTGCGATACAAAGTCCTTTCTGATATACCCAGCTCATTGGCGGCAAGCTTGCGTTTGCCCTTATGCTTTTTAAGCGCTTTACGTATCAGGTCAGATTCTTTTTCGATCAGCGATAACGATTCTTCAACCTCTTCGGCCTCTTGCGTTAAGTTATAATCTGTATTACTATTGCCCGCGTTATTGTTAACGGGCTGCTGCAGGGTAAATTGTGTATCGTGATTAGTAGTTGGCAATTCAATATCGCGGTACAGTTGGGTTATGGCCTGCGAGTTATGCTGATAGTTTGTGCTGACGCCGCCATGCTCAATAATATCAGCAACCAGCTTCTTCAATTCCACCATATCGCGTTTCATATCAAACAGTACTTTATACAGGATATCCCTTTCAGAAAAATCCTCTTTTGGTTGATTATCCAGGCGCATAGGCAGGTTGCTCCTGCTGGCTTCATGCGGGATATAGGTTAGCAAGGTTGCTGCTGTTATTACACGGTCGCGCTCTAAAACGGCTAACTGCTCGGCCATGTTTTTTAACTGGCGAACGTTACCCGGCCACGAGTAGTTGATAAGCACCTGCTGTGCCTCGTCGTCCAGCTGGATGGGCGGGGTGCGGTATTTATCAGTAAAATCTGCCGTGAATTTACGGAATAGCAAAAATATATCTTCTTTCCTGTCGCGCAGTGGCGGGATCCGTAATGGAACGGTATTTAACCGATAGTAAAGATCCTCCCTAAACCTGCCTGCTTTTACAGCATCGTAAACATCAACATTGGTTGCGGCGATAACACGTACGTTAGTTTTTTCTACCTTTGATGAACCCACCCTTATATACTGGCCCGATTCTAAAACACGCAGCAAACGTGCCTGCGTACCCAGGGGCATTTCGGCAATCTCATCGAGGAATATGGTACCACCATTAACGGTTTCAAAATAACCCTTGCGTTCGCCGATGGCGCCTGTATAAGCACCTTTTTCGTGACCAAAAAGTTCCGAATCAATGGTACCCTCAGGGATAGCGCCGCAGTTAACCGCAATGAACGGCCCATGCTTACGCGGACTCATCTGATGAATGATGTGCGAAAAAACCTCTTTGCCGCTACCACTCTCGCCGGTAATTAATACCGAGATATCAGTAGGCGAAACCTGGTTCGCAATATTTATAGCCCTGTTCAACAACGGCGAATTACCGATGATGCCAAAACGTTGTTTAATTTCTTGAATATCCATAAGCCCCCTAACCCCCTGAAGGGGGAACTGTGTTTATAATTTTTTATTTATATGCCCCAGCTTTGTTAATCAAAAGCTCCCCCTTCAGGGGGCTGGGGGCTAAACTATCTTACCTATCAACGTTGCCGAGGTAGTCCTCTCCACCAATACATTTACATATTGCCCTGGCTTGTAATTTTCACTTACCGGGAATATCACCATCGCATTCTGGTCACTTCGGCCGCAATAATCTTTGTCAGATTTTTTAGAGTATCCTTCTATCAGCACCTTCTCTATTTTGCCAATTCGTGCCTGCATCCGGTAAAAAGAATATTCCTGCTGCTTGGCTACAATTTGTGCTAAACGGCGTTGTTTAATATCTTCAGGGATATCATCTGCATAACGTTTAGCCGCTAAAGTGCCCGGCCTTTCGCTATATTTAAACATGTAAGCAAAATCATACTTTACGTAATCCATCATGGTTACGGTATCGTTATGCTCCTCTTCTGTTTCGGTGCAAAAACCGGTGATCACATCCGTTGATATAGCACACTCAGGGATTATCCTGCGGATAGCATCTATCCTGTTCATGTACCATTCGCGGTCATAAGTACGGTTCATGATATCCAGTATACGGCTGTTACCGCTTTGCACCGGCAGGTGTATATAATTGCAAATGTTCTCGTATTTAGCAATGGTATGCAAAACTTCGTCGGTTATATCCTTAGGGTGTGATGTGGAAAAACGCACACGCAGCTCCGGACTAACCAATGCAACCATCTCTAACAGGTTGGCAAAGTTTACAACGGTAATTTCATCGCCAACTGCTAAAGCTTCACCGCCTTTGGCTAATTGTCCGCTCCATTTGTATGAATCAACATTTTGACCCAACAAGGTTACTTCGCGGTAGCCCTTATCAAAAAGATCTTTACACTCTGCTACAACAGAATAAGCATCACGGCTACGCTCGCGGCCGCGGGTAAATGGCACCACGCAGAACGAGCACATATTATCGCAACCACGCATAATAGATACAAAGGCATTAATGCCATTGCTGTTTAACCTAACCGGGCTAATATCCGCATAGGTTTCTTCGCGGCTAAGCAATACGTTAACCGCACGCTGGCCACTATCAACCTGTTCTATTAAGTTTGGCAGATCGCGGTAGGCATCAGGGCCAACCACAACATCAACCAGTTTTTCTTCTTCTAAAAATTTGGCTTTTAAACGCTCGGCCATACAGCCCAATACGCCAACCACCATACCTGGGTTTCTAAATTTAGCACCGGCAAATTCTTTTAACCGGTTACGTACGCGCACCTCAGCATTCTCACGAATGGAACAAGTATTTATAAATACCACATCGGCATTATTAAAATCTGATGTGGTTTCAAAACCTTTCTCGGCTAATATCGAAGCTACTATTTCACTGTCAGAGAAGTTCATGGCACAGCCATAGCTTTCAATATAAAGCTTACGGCCATTATGTTTACCAACAGGCTCTAATACTAAAGCCTCGCCCTGCCTGCTCTCATCATGCACTTTATCCGGAATAAGCAAATCCATTGTCATCTAAAAAATTGAACAGCAAAAATACATAATTTTTATATAATGATGTGACAGTTTGTCAGCGTTTAACAATTTTTGGTTTTTGTTGTTACAATAAACGATTGGCCACCATATGGTTGCTTAAAAACAAATAATTATGAGAATAAATAATGGCTGTTAAATTTTTAAAGCACAGGTGGCAAAGAATACTGCTCATTGTACTGGGTGTATTGGTTATAATAATACTGATACCCGCATTATTTCTTAATAGCTATTTAGCCCCAAAGCTTTCGGGCAAAGTAAAAGAGGCTGTTTTAAAGGGAACTGATAGCCTTTACACCATCAACTACAGCGATCTTGACCTGAATGTATTGCAGGGCAAAGCAGTCCTTTATGATATTACATTTAAGCCTGATACAGCTGTTTATAAACAGCTGAAAAAGCGGGGCGCAGCGCCAAATAATTTATATGAATTGCATGTAAAGCGCCTGTACATATCAAACGCGCGGGCATTTGAGCTGTATTTTAAAAAGAAGCTAAATATTGGTCGCATCACTTTAAACTCTCCCGAAATACAGATCAGCAAGTATTCGGACAAGGATACCGATACAGCTAAAAAAGACAAACGCACCCTTTACCAAAAGATCTCAAAAAGCTTAAAGCTGGTGCATGTAGGCGAGATACTTTTAACCGATATAAATTATAAGCAGAGGGATTATACAGGCCCAAAAGTTGCTGTATCTCAACTAAGGGAAATGGATTTAAAGGCTACAGATTTGCTGATAGATTCGGCTACACAAACAGATACTTCGCGCTTTTTATTTTGTAAGGACATTACTACCGAATTAAAAAACTACAGCAGTAAAGCCGCCAGCGGCCTATATACTTTTAAGGTTAAATCCGCCAAACTATCTACCCAAACAAAAAAGCTTACCATAACCGGGTTAGACCTAAAACCAGCAGACCGCACTGTGTTCTTTCAGAAAAGCAAAAAAGATCGCTTCACCCTGCATCTTGAAAACATAACGCTGAATAATTTCGATTATATCACCTATCAAAAATCGCAAAATATTGATATCAAAAAGATAGTGATAGATAAAGGATTTTTTGAAGTGTTCAGCAACTATAATGGCCGGCTTAAAACTACCGACAGGCTGGTAACCTTCCCGCACTGGGCCATACGCCATGCTATTAAAACTACCCTAAATATTGACACGCTCGACTTGAAGCGCATGAACTTTATGTATTCGCAGCTTAATAAAACATCGAAAAAGTTTGGGCATTTAAAATTTGATAATATAAGCGGTAGATTCCGCAACCTAACCAATCGCAAGGAAGACCTGAAGAAGAACAACCTGGCCACCGCAAATATTACCAGTTATTTTATGGGCAAGGCAAAGTTCGATCTGCATTTTGTGTTTAACCTTAACGATGCTACTTACAATTACGCCTACAAAGGCCATCTTGCCCCAATGAACTTAAGCGATATTAATCCCGTTCTATTGCCCCTGTCAATGGTTAGGATGACGTCGGGTAGGGTAAGCAGCTTTGATTTTGATGTTCACAGCACCCAAAGGGTATCTAAAGGAACCGTATCCTTTTTATATAAAGACCTGAACGTTGATGTATTACGACCTGATTACACCAAAAAAACCCTGATCAGTGCCCTCGCCAATACCGTAATTTTAAAACACGACAACCCGGATGATGGCGACAAAACACCCAGACTGGCCAATGTTGTATACATCCGCCCTGCAAACTTCGCGTTTTTTAAAACAGTTTGGCATGTACTGCTCAACGGCATAAAAAACTGTGCGGGCATAGGCCCGGCCCAGGAGAAAAAGCTTAGTCAGCAAACTGATACCGATGACAAAAAGGAACTGGAAAAAATTGTTAAAAAAGCCGTAAAAGAAAAGGAAAAAGAGGATAAGAAATTTAAAGAGAAAGTGAAGGAAAAGAAAGAGGGGAAGAAGAATTAAATAAAAAGCGTTCACGTTCACGGCCGTGAACACCGTCATGAACGCATAAATAACTGGTAATAAAAGTTTTAAAAAATAAGGCACTGACAAAACAATGCCACCATTAAATCAAAAACAACTTGCGCTCGTCTGCGACGAGTGCTTAATATGGAGGGTTAATACAAACCCGTCATTGCGCAAGGTTTTCCTTACTGCAACAACAACTTCAAGTTAATACCAAAATTAGTGAACGAGGTATTGAATGCCTGCGAAGTATAAGGCTTGGTGATATTACTATCGTAAAACAGGTTCAGGTTAAAGCGCTGGTTTATCACATAATCAATAGATGGGCGCATGGTGATGTTTTGCGCGCCCGATGATACCTCGGCGGCAGGTACATCGGCACGGTAGATAAGTGTTTTATTATCACGCACAGCAACGTCCAGCTTAAAGTTAATATCGTTATTAGTCTTATTGCCGGTGCCGAACAAACCCCACGGCATCCTGAAGTTTTTTGGGCGATAGCCAAATCCAAACACAAGGATATTTTCGTCCTGTTGTGCCAGTTGGCTATTCAATAAACTTAAGTTTAACGAACGAGTTTTGCGGTATTCAAAATTAGCGGTCATGCTGTTTTTGAAACGTACATCGGCACCTAATAATGGCACAAATTGTTCAAATATGGCCACCTGCGAGAACTGGTAAAAGGGCAGGAAATCATTATTAAAATCTCTTGAAGTTACGCCGGCGCTATTCTCCTGGTATTGCAATAAGGTAGTATAACTGCTCACATTGTACGATGAACGGTAGCCGTGTTTAAGGTCGAAGGAATCGAACAGATCTGCAAAGAACGGCATCTTACCTAAACCGGCATAAGATATTTGCCAGTTAGGGATCGGGATTTTAGGGAACTGGCTTGTACTTGATGAGCCGGCATCTTTACCAGAATATGCGGCCAGGAATGCCGGGACCAGAACATTTTGCGCGTTAGGCCCATAACCATCTGCAAAGCCACCCGCAGCACCCCCCGAATTTGGATTAGTACGGCCCAGCCTTTGCGAAACTATGGAGCGGTTGTCCAGGAATTTCTGATAGGTAGCCGAAGTGCTATTTACACCACCCGACTTAGAAAAAGCAGTAGCCAGCGACATATACGAGATGCTATAGGTACCTGATGTTACCGGGCTTAAATTTTCAATGCTATTGGTTTCGGCCAGGAACTTAAAGTTGGTTTGATAATTACGGTCCTGCGTTTTAAAGGCTATCAACTCGATACGCAGATCAGATATGGGCTCTATAATACTGCGCAGGCGTATATCCTCGTTAAACGATTTTATATACAGTTGGTTCTGTAATGTATCTTTTGTTATCCACCCATTAGCTACGGCCTTATCGCGCAGGTCGGCCTGGCTGCCTAATAAGAAACCGATGCCTGGCGCATTATAATTTACATCCTGCCCAAAGAAATTAGACTGCGGCAAATATCCCGGCAGGAAAGTTCCCTCGGTACGCGTATAGGTACCGCTGATGTTTTTGATCCCGGTTAAAATTCCTAAAAAGAATTTAGCCGCTCCTGTTTTCTCATCTTTACCTTTACGCAGAGCACTAAACTTATTATAAAAGTTTGTAAAATTAAGTGTTGGGTTCAGCTGTATAGTACGCGCGTTTTGTATACTGTTACCTACATCGTAAGTAGGGTCATTTATAGCAAATTCCGGTTGCGATTGCCAGTTAAAGTTGGTGCTGTAACGTACGGTTAAGGCTGTCCAATCCAGACCCGGGATCTTATTTATTGGCGCTGTATAGTTAAAGTTAATGGTGTGGTTGTAATTTGTGGTACGGCCCAGTTTCCAAAGGTTTTCCCAAAGTGTATCGCGTTTTAAGCCATTGATACGCCCGGCAGGTTCATCCACTACCGATAGGTTAGTGGCATCAATATCCATTGTTAAAGATTTTGATAAGTTCCAGCCTATGCCATAAACCCGGGTAATATTAAAGCTTTTGTTAAACGCTGTCGGGATAGGTATAAAGTTATTAGGGTCGTTATTACGCAGGGTATTTTCTGAATAATAACGGTCAAAGTTGATACTAAAGTTTAACCTTGATGGTAGTATACTAAAATTGAAATCGCGCGCCAGTGCAAGCAGGTTGCTCTTTATTACTTTTTCAAAAGGCGCGTAATATTTGGGTTCTTTATTATAATTATAAGTCAGCGCTACGCGATAGGTTTTCGCGAAATCATTCTCCACTATAAAATCGTGATGCTGATACTCGGTATAGGCATAGGTGGCGGCAAAGTTCTCAATATCCCAAACATGTACCGGCGCCGATGTATTCATCCGCTCTTTATGCACATTGGTGAAGTTGATGCTTTTGCGTGTAGTAAAATCTTGCGTTACTCTTTTTATTGAATCGCGCGCCTGGCTTGTTGGTGCAGCCGCAAGCGATTTTTTCAGCTCCACATCAGGCGAACCAGGATCATATTGTGGTGTGCTTATCTGCGTTGATATATTTACGTAAGCCGGGATCCGGATCCCGCTTTTCTCCGGGAAAAACTTACCTAACTCTATACTTGCCGATGCATCAATAGACTGGTTATCGCTCCGGTTACGGTCGCTCACCCTTGAATCCAGCGTACCAAAGCCAATAGTACTTTTACTTCCCGCTACGGTGATGTTAGCAAAATCGGCTAATGCGGCATCCACCCTTGCGGTAGCGGCCCAACCACCACGCTGGTCAAAATCAGTAAGGCGCAACTCATCAAACCAAACCGTTCCGGTTTTATTCAAACCATCGTCACCGCCAGGCGAGCTGCCCCTATAAGGGTTACGTACCCCCAGCATTATAGTGCGCAGGCGGCTCAGGTCAGGCTGGCCTTTAATAGTTACCTTATTGAGCCCATCGGTATAAACAAAGGGAATTGTGAACGGCCATGGTAGCCCGTTTAATTTGGCATTGTTACGGGCAAGTTTGGCATCAATCAATATAGAAAGCTGCAGGTCGAGCTCGTTATTTGCCGGCCATATAGCACCCGGGTCGCGGGTGCCGGACTGGGTAACAGCCAAAGGCACTTCGTACTCGTAATAGTTGTCCTGGTAATCAACACCCAAACGCACAAAACCACTCAGGTCTTTATCCTTTAGCTGCTCTCCCTCAGCGTGAATAAACATCTGGATCCGTTTGTACGATCGCAGGTCATTAAAGAAAGTACGGAACGCTGCCCTTGAATACCCGTCGCGCAGGTTAGCTACGTTTAACGACAGCGATTGCTCGTTTAGCTTGGTATCTGTTTGCAGGTTATTGTAGTTACGCTGGCGGTTAATACCCGGCGGCACCACGTAAGGTATCGGCGAGCGGTTACCGTTCTCTTCAATATTTACAGCCTGCACATCAAGGGTAGAACCATCTACAACCGGGTTGGTGATAGCCGGATCGGCAATAACGTTTAGTGGGTTATCCTCGTTATTAAAGGTACGCCATTCGCTTCTTGCCAATTGCAGGGTAGCAAAACGTAAAATAGAGGTATCGGCAAAGTTTGTCATAAACATCCGCATAAAGCGGATGGCCTTAAAATCTTGTATGTTACCAACCTTGCTCTGGTAATCTGTTATAGGCACCCTAAACTGGTACCAGGTAACTGCCTGCGTTGTACCGTTTGGTAGTTTTACATTTGAGGTTATTTTATCGTTGATATAGTTTTGGCCGATAACCATATCCTGCGGCCTAATCGATACCCTGTACTGAAAGTACTCGTCCGTTTGGCTCATGTTGTTATCACGGTTAATGTCCTCCCCATCCGGCAGTGATGTTGATGCCGATGTTTGGATGCCCAGTTCTGCCTGCGATTGCTCGGCGGTTTTAGAGTTGCCCTCGGTACCGTTGTATTTGCTGTAGCGGTCTAAGATCCCGGCGTTTGCCTGATCAAGCGCAGCGCCCTGGTAGTACTGATAATCATCAGACGAGGGGTCACTTGAAAACGCGGCGGCTGCCTGCGGATTTAACTGCCCCTGTACCTGCTGTACAACAGGAGCAAATTTTGCTTTCTCGTCACCATCATTCAATCCATCTAAACCAATATCCTGCAGTTTACGCGAAGCCGGATCATTATCAAAAGCATTAATAACCGGTTGCAGTTTTGATACCCTGCCCCAATTAGTTTCGTCTACCTTATCAGCACCCGCTGCATCAACCGGCAAGCCATTTTCCAGACTCTTACGGCCATCCTTCAAAATATCTTCAGATACACTACCCAGGTTAAAATACAGGTCGCCCCCTGCCGAGTTTGGTTTGTAGATAAACGGATCCATCATCCAAAACTCAATGTATCCCACGTTTAACGCTTCAAAATCATTGGTTTCTAACTTGCGGAAAATACCACCCCACTTGTTTCTTGGGCTTTGCAGCGTACCATCATTATTAATGCCGGTGGTAGTATAGTTATATGGCCCGCGCACGTTTGGATAAAACACCATGTTTAGGGTAGCCAAACTTAAAGGCTGCCCCGTGGTTGATTGCTTGTAAGGGAATACTTCCTGCTCGATAACCTGCCTTACATAATGGTTGGAAAGCTCGGTACGCGATACCGACGCGGTGCCCGAATTAGTGTAAAATATAGGGTCGATGTTATAAAACGCCAGGCGGGCACGGTTAAATCCATAACTCAGGTCGTCAAACCTATCATATTCGGGGAACATTTGCGGCGTGCCCGATATTTGCCAGTTAATCGCACTTTTTATATCGATAACCGAGCGACTGTTCTCAAAATCGTCCAGGTAAGAAGTACCGTTTTTAGAGCCTGCGAAGTTCAGGGCACCAGGACTACCCGGCCTTAACTGGGCAAACTCACCGCTAAAATTTATGGTTGATGGCGCTTTTGTGTTAATGAACGGGATCTTATCAACCAACCGGGTTAAAAACCGCGATGACGAGCTATAATTGGCATCAAAGCCCCAAATAGTGTTGGAGATAGATTCCTCGCCCACAATTTCGTTTTGAGTAATTGGCTGCTCGGTTAGGTGCATTATGGTGGCGCCCAATGCCAGTTTATCGCTTAAGTGATAATCTAACCTCGACCCAAACAACGATTTTTGCTGTACCCCAAAAAGTTCGTTGTTCTCTAATTTAACATTAATAGTTTGGCCCGATGCTAATAAAGCCTGGTTAAGCACACGGATCCGGCCGGCACTATAATCTATGGTATAATCCGCCCCTTCCTGTAATTTTACTGAACCTGCGGTAACTACTACAGAGCCCTGCGGGATATTCACCGCATTCAGCTGATATTCAGATCCGCTTTGCGAGGTGTAGGTTCCCTTTATTAAATACCGGTTTAGTTTAGGGAAAAATTGCTGCGCAATGGTTTTTGTAGAATCGTACAAAGGCTGGTATACATACCTGCTTACCAGGTCGGGCTCGCTTACTGTGAACTGTTTAGCCAGATCGCTGCCAAAGGGTTCCAGCACCGGGAACATAATGCGCCCCTGTTGGGAATCAATAGTAACACCCTCTAAAAAGTCGAAATAACCATCGGGGCGTTTATCATTTTGCTGATCGAGGTTATCTACACCTGTAATTTGCATCCAGCGTTTACTTTTGGTGTTTTGCCCCTCGTCCATTATGGTTTTCTCGATGCCCGATTTATCATCCAAACGGGAAATATTCAACTTAAAGTTGGAAGAGCTGATCTGGTATGCACCTAACGAATAGATGTTTTTCATCATCAGGTCCCAGGTTGGCAGGTTGGTTTTAAGCAGCTCGTTCTTTAATAGTTTTGTGAACAATACAGTTGGTGTGTTAGGGTCTACCGCCCTATCGCTCGAAAACTCACCCACCTGGTACTGCACGCCATTTACTGAATATTGATAAGCAACAGCCAAAACCTCATCGTTATTTAAAGGATAATTAAGCGATATATAACCTAACTGCGGATGTAAGGTGAACTCCTTATCAGTTAGCTTGCGGGCGTAGGTTAGCTTGGCGTAGTTATCTGTAGCGCCGGTTGCCCTAAAATAGTTGGCAACATCGTTTGAGTTGGTATTACGCGCCGTAGACGGTAGATTATTTAATAGTGAGTTGGATTGTTGTGTAAACCCTGGTCCTTTAAAACCTGCCGGTAACCCACTAAAGCCCGGGCCTCCCTGTACTAATGAAGTATTAAAAGGCCTGTTCTCGCCCAGATCTATAAACGCTAATATATCGCGCGAATCGGTTGTTACATTGGTACGGTTTGTTGTCCAAACCTCAATTTTTGTAATGTTTACATTAGAGCTGATGATAGGGATATTTTTCAGCGCGTTGTTATAATTATTACGGAAGTATTGCGATAAAAAGAAGTGTTTGTTACTTTCATAATCGGCAGCGGTTATATTTATGTTTTGCTGCTGCGCCCCATTGGTAATAGTTATGTTTTTTGCCTGCGAACGCTGTTGCGAAAAAATACTAGTTACATCCAGCTTGCCAAACTTTAACTTGGTTTTTACCCCAAACAATGCCTGGCTCCCCGATATCAGCGTAGTATTTAAAGGCATACTAACTGTACCCGCCTCTATTTTTTGGATAATTTCATCCGGGTGGCCGGTATAGTCCAGTTTTATCTGGTTCTCAAACTGGAACTGCGCTTCGGTATTGTAATTGGTGGTGATCTTTAATTTATCGCCAATTTCACCGGTAACATTCAATTGGATCCGCTGATCAAAGTTAAAGTTGAACTGGTTACGCTGGCGGGTATTAAACAGCGGGTTTTCGTTCTTATTTATTTGCCCGGCCAATATCACCTCTGCCGAACCCTGCGGGCGGATGTTGATATTAGAACTGCCAAAGATCTGTTCAAAAGTTTTACTCCTGATCTTCATCTGCGGGATAAAGCCCGGCTGCTGCGATTCGTAGGCGTAGTTATCCGCCAGTTGTGTAAAGTACTCGCGTTTTACACCTCTTTGCTGCAACAGCAGGTATTCCCCAAACGTTAGGTATTGGGGCGCGCGGTAAAGCAGGTTACCCACCCGTTCGTATAAAATATATTTGTTGGTGGCCGCGTCATATTCAATAGTGCGTACCAGCCCCGGAGGGTCGGTAAAAAATATGCCCGAGCGCTGCCTTTTGGAGTTCGCTTCCTTAAGATTGATAGGCCCAAGTTTTATGCTTGTATCTACCTGTGCAGCAGCAGGTGTGTTAGTTTGTGGCAATTGTTGTGCAGGCTGGCGCGGAGGAGTTTGTTGCCCCGGAATTTGTTGTTGCTGCTGTTGTGTTTGTTGTTGATTTGGAAACGTTTGCCCCTGTTGCCCAGACTGTTGTGGTGTAGATTGTGGTTGTACAGGTTTTTGAATGGGGGTTTGTTGTGCAAATAGCTTTCCTACCCCGCTAAAAGCAGATACAAAGAGTATAGCTACAAAAAGCTTAGTAGTAAAAATTCTAATCAAGTGTTAAATTATTGCAGAGTAATTATAAGCTTTTTAGAGCAGATTTAATAAGTTGTTCAACAGTTAAAACTCCACTATTTTTGCTTATTTCCTGGTCCAAAACTTTTTCTGCAACGTTACGAACAAATCCAAGCATTACAAGGGCAGAAAGAGCTTCATCTTTTGCCGTTTTTAACCCTGGCATAACAGTTAATGTGTCTGGTCCCTCTTTTCGTAGCTTGTCTTGCAGCTCTAAAATCACCCGCTGGGCCGATTTTGGGCCGATGCCTTTTATACGCTGTATTGCCGCCACATTACCCTGCACGATGGCTGCCTGGATCTCGGCAGGTGTTATTGATGATAACATCATGCGGCCCGTATTTGGCCCAATACCCGATATGGATATCAGGTGCATAAACAGTCTGCGTTCGCCTTCGGTGGCAAAACCGTACAAAGTATGGGCATCTTCTTTCACATGCAGCCATACAAATAGTTTGCAACGTTCCCCCTCAGGGATCTGCGAGTAAGTATTTAATGAGATATTGATATGATAACCAACACCGCCGGCATCAATCACAACATGGGCCGCACCTTTAAAAGCTAACTTGCCATCAATATAATCGTACATACTTATTTATTTAGCTTTACGATTTTTTGATGGTTTGGCATTGGCTTCGGCACATTTTACCTGGGCATCAATTACGGCTATGGTAACCATGTTCACGATTTCGCGAACGGAGCTTCCTAACTGTAATACGTGCACCGGTTTTTTCATACCCAGCAAAATAGGGCCAACGGCTTCGGCACCGCCAATTTCCTGCAGTAGTTTGTAAGCTATGTTACCTGATGCCAAGCCCGGGAAAATTAGGGTATTAGCCGGTTTGCCGTTTAACACCGAAAACTCGAAATTATCGGCTAATAGCTCGGAGTTTAATGCAAAGTTGGCCTGCATTTCACCGTCTACAACTATATTAGGGTATTTTTCATGAAGTATGCGTACTGTTTCCCTTGTTTTTTCAGGAATGTCGCCTTCGTTTGAACCAAAGTTAGAGTAAGACAACACAGCTATCCGCGGCTTAATGTTGAACTGTGCAACCGAGCGTTCCATCAGCACGGTAATATCCACCAGCTCTTGCGCGGTAGGGTTTATGTTTACGGTAGTATCACCGAAGAAAACAGGGCCCTTTTCAGTTATCATCAGGTACATACCCGCAACACGGTTTACGCCTTCTTCGGTACCAATAATTTGCAGGGCAGGTTTAATAGTAGTTGCATAGTCTTTAGTTAAGCCGGATATTAAGGCATCGGCTTCGCCAAAATGAACCATGCATGCACCGTAATAGTTACGGTCTATCATCATTTTCTGCGCCTCGAACAAGGTAACACCTTTGCGCTGGCGTTTCTGGAACAGAAACTGTGCAAACTCTAACGAGCGTTCGGTTTCTTTTTTAGGATCAATGATCTTTATATCTTCCAGGTCAAGCTCATTCTCGCGAATGATCTCTTTGATCCTATCGGCGTTACCTAAAAGTATCGGGATGGCAATACCTTCGTCTTTAACAATTTGGGCAGCACGTAATATTTTATAAGTATCGGCCTCGGCAAATACCACACGTTTAGGGTCTTGCTTGGCTTTGTTGGTAACATCGCGCAGTATTTTATTGTTGTTACCCAGTCGCGATAGCAGTTCTTCGTGGTAAGCATCCCAATCGGTAATAGCTTTACGCGCCACACCAGAATCAATAGCCGCCTTTGCAACTGCCGAAGATACTTCGGTGATCAGTCGCTGGTCCATTGGTTTGGGGATGATGTAATCGCGGCCAAACTTCAGGTTGGTAATACCATACGCTAAGTTCACAGCCTCGGGTACCGGCTTTTTAGCCATTTCGGCTATGGCCTTTACCGCCGCTATCTTCATTTCTTCGTTAATGGCGGTTGCCCTTACATCCAGCGCACCACGGAATATATAAGGGAAACCCAATACGTTATTCACCTGATTAGGAAAATCTGACCTACCTGTCGCCATAATAATATCCTTACGGGCGGCAGTTGCCAGGTCGTAATTAATTTCGGGCTCGGGGTTGGCCATGGCAAAAACGATAGGGTTTTTAGCCATAGTAACCAACATTGCAGGAGTAACCACATTCCCTGCAGATAAACCAACAAACACATCAGCGTTTTTCATGGCATCGGCAAGGGTAGTAATATCCTTACGGTTTGTGGCGAATTGCAGGCGCATTTCGTCCAAATCGGTACGCTCCGGGGTCAATAAACCGTTAATGTCAAACATTACCAGGTTCTCTTTTTTAACACCCAGCGACAGGTACATTTTTGTACAGGAAACAGCAGCCGCACCGGCGCCATTCACTACCATTTTAATTTTATCGAGTTTTTTACCCTGGATCTCGCAGGCATTCATTAATGCCGCGCCAGATATAATGGCCGTACCATGCTGGTCATCGTGCATTACCGGGATCTTCATTTCGGCCTTTAGCCTGGTCTCTATCTCGAAACAGGTTGGTGCCGATATATCTTCCAGGTTGATACCTCCAAAAGTTGGCTCAAGCGCTTTAACTATGTTTACAAATTCATCAACCGTTTTGGCGTTTATTTCCAGGTCAAATACATCAATATCAGCATAGATCTTAAACAGAAGGCCTTTACCCTCCATAACCGGCTTACTTGCTTCGGGGCCAATGTTGCCCAGGCCAAGCACCGCGGTACCGTTGCTTATAACAGCCACCAGGTTACCCTTCGCGGTATATTTATATACATCCTCAACATTATCAGCAATGCGCAGGCATGGCTCTGCAACGCCCGGCGAGTATGCTAAAGTAAGGTCGCGCTGGGAATTGGTAGGTTTTGTTGGTACTACCTGTATTTTACCAGGGCGCCCTTTTGAGTGATAATTTAAGGCTTCCTGTTTACGATTGGGTTTATTCATGGTCTCAAAAATTCAAGCGTCCAAAATTACAATTAGTTTTCCTGAACTATCTAATAAAAAAAGCCCGGTTTCGAAATACATCAAAACCGGGCTTTTCAAATTTCTTTTATCCTCTGCCTATATTTACGGTTAACCCCGGCAATAAAGGGAGGGTTGTATTTGTGCCCAATGCTTTGTTCCATTGCAGCAGATCGGCTATATTAACTTTATACCTGGCAGCAATAGCGGCCAAAGTTTCTCCTTTTTGGGTGATATGAATGGCCGGCGCAACCGCACCGCTTCCCGCCACGGCACCCTGCTGAGCATTTGCCTGTACCGGCGGCGCTATAGCAACATACTGGATAGGTTTAGGATTGCGTATTGGCGCGTTTAAGTCGGTTATGGCATCACGTAAAATAGATTGCCTTTCTTCGTTCACCAGTGGTATAACAATTTTACGCGGAACAGCCGCCGTACCGTTAACCACTTGCTGCCTGTATGATGGGTTTAAAACACAAATATCTCTAAGCGTCATACCCAGGGCCTGCGATATGCGGCTAAGCGGTACAAATTTATTTACCATTACCGTATCTGTAGCAATAGCCAGGTCGCCCGTTTGCGGGGTTATGTAGTGGTTTTTGTGATATTTCATCACATAGTTGATAGCGATGAATGCCGGCACATATCCGCGTGTTTCGGCAGGCAGCAGTTCACGTATCGACCAATAATCGTGCGTGCCGGTTTTTTCCAGCGCATGCTCTACATTGCTTTTACCGCAATTGTATGATGCAATGGCCAGCAGCCAATCGCCAAATTGCTGGTAGGCATCTTTTAAATATGCAGCGGCGGCATTACTTGCCCGTACAGGGTCGCGGCGGTCATCAACATAATCTGTCATGCTTAAGCCGTAAATTTTCGCTGTTTCTGACATGAATTGCCACGGACCAGCAGCGCCTACCCTTGAAATGGCATTTGGGTTAAGTGCCGATTCCACTATCGAAAGGTATTTTATTTCTTCGGGGATACCGGCTTCCTGGAAAGCCTTCTCATAAATAGGGAAGTAATATCTTGATAAGCCCAGCATGCGGCCCATCTCGTCTTTACGGCGGGTGTAGTTATCAATATAGGCCTGTACGTATCCGTTATAATCTAAAGGCACTTCCTTTTGAATACTATCCAGCCGGCGTTTAAAAATATTGTTCTGGTAAATAGATACCGGGGCCACAACCGGTAAAAGCACGTTGGTATCTTGTTGAACCACCTCTGCCGAAGGCATCGCTAATTCGGCTTTAATATCTGCTTTAGCTATTTGTAACGACAACGCACAAATAATAAAACTGCACAGTTTCTTCATATCTTAGGGTTAACTCTCAAAAAGCTTTGACAATTATTTACTAATATATTAAATTTTATAGTTGCAGGAAATATTCAGAGAAATTTAATAATTCTTGCTCGGCAAAGCTTTTGGCTAATAATTGTAATCCTAACGGCAATCCCTTGCTATTATTGCCTGCCGGAAGCGAGATGGCGGGCATCCCAGCCAACGATGCCTGCACGGTAAAAATATCATGCAAATAGGTTACTACCGGGTCTTTTTCCTTTACACCTAACGGGAATGCAGGCTCTGGAGCGGTTGGTGTCAATATAAAATCAAAATCGGCTAAAATTTCGTTGGTTTTATTTTGAATAAGCCTGCGTACTTTTTGGGCTTTGGCGTAATAGGCATCGTAATAACCGGCGCTTAGTACAAATGTACCCAGCATAATACGGCGTTTTACTTCCTTCCCAAAACCTTCTGAGCGCGACAGTTTATAGGTAGATTCCAGATCGGTAGCGTTGGGGCTGCGGTAACCATAGTGAACACCGTCGTAACGGGCAAGGTTTGACGATGCCTCGGCCATTGCCAGTATGTAATAAGTTGGCACCAGGTATTCTAAATACTCAAATGATATGGGCTTTACCGTGTGGCCATCGGCACGCAGCTTTTCTATATAACTGGTAAGCGTAGCCTTAACATCGGCATCAACACCGGGGCTTGATAAAGCCTCCTGCAGATAAGCGATGTTTTTTTTGCCGGTATCTTTCTTAAAATCCCGGTGCTGCGGAACAGGTTTTTGCGATAGTGTGCTATCATACTCATCTGTACCGGCTAAAATTTCGAGTAAAAGGGAAGCATCAGAAACTGATTTTGTTAAAGGGCCTACCTGATCAAACGACGAGGCGTAGGATATAACCCCATGGCGCGAGATACGGCCATACGTTGGTTTTAAGCCAATAACCCCACAAAATGCAGCGGGTTGCCTTACCGAGCCTCCGGTATCTGTACCGATAGCTGCATGGCACATGCCTGCCTGCACCGCAACTGCCGAACCACCCGATGAACCACCCGATACCCGGGTTTCGTCGGCATGGTTTTTTACCGGGCCAAAAAAAGAATTTTCGTTAGCGGCACCCATGGCAAATTCATCGCAATTGCAACGGCCAATTATAATGGCATCTTCGGCCAGTAAGCGTTCAACTACTGTTGATGAATATATAGAAGTAAAATTTTCTAAAATTTTGGATGAAGCAGAAACCTTATGCCCTTTGTAGCATATATTATCTTTAATGGCTATAACCATACCGGCAAGTTTACCGGCGGTGCCATTGCTTATACGAGCATCGATATCTTTTGCAGAGGCCAGCGCCTCATCTTCAAAAACCTCGTTAAAAACGTTTAGATGTGCGTTTGCTTTTATCTGCTGAAGGTAACCCTTTACCAGGCCTTCAGCTGTGATCTCCCCACTTGTCAACCCGCTCTTAATTTCTATATAAGAGGAATAGTTTTTAGCCATGGGCCTAAAATAAAAAACTTATCCGTTGAAGCATAAATATTTCAACAGATAAGTTTATACGTTTAAACAGTTATCTTTAACTGTACCAATAAAAGGCAGAAAATTAAACCTTAGTTTTATCTTCTGTAGATGTAGTATTTGCAGTATTGGTTTCGCCGTTTTGTGCGTCTTTAAATTCTTTAACGCCCCTGCCCAAACCTTTCATTAGTTCAGGGATTTTTTTACCGCCGAACATAATTAATATTGCAACGATGATCAGAATAATTTCTGGTGCGCCTAATCCACCCATGATTTTTAAGTTTTATGTTATGTTAAATATTTTTGTTGTTGTTATTTATATTGTTCTTCTGTTGTTTTTTTAACCGGCTCTTCGGCTTTGGTTAAATTGATACCGCCGCTTGTATTAGTATCTGCTACCGGGTGTTTTAATTCTTCGGGCTGATGCTCAAAAGTAACATCCTCGGCAGTAACTTCGGCAGGTACAACTTCCGGCTCTTCAATAGCATCTGTAGCAACAGGATGCCCTTCAAATGCAGGTACGGTACCTGCTACAGGCTCATAAGTATGCTCAAGTGCTGGTTTAGCCTCGGCTTCAACCTCTTTTTCGGCTTTCTTATCTTCGTAATTATTTATCTGATTGTTTATCTCGCGCTTAACATCTTCAGATGCATCTTTAAAATCGCGGATACCTTTTCCCAACCCACGCGCAAGCTCCGGCAGCTTATTTCCGCCAAAAAGCATTAACGCCGCAAACAGTATCAGCACCATTTCGCCGCTACCTATATTCAAAAATAAAAAGACTGAACTTAACATCTGCATTAAATTAAGGTTACAAATATAAACATTTACAACATATAAGGCTTAAAATCAATTTGGTGCCAACCATAATCTTGGATCAACAAATGTTGTGCCTTTTGATAAGGTAAAAATTGTAGTAGCATCGCCGGTTGATGGATCGAGCGCTACCGTACCAATAGTTTGCTTGGTAGCCACTTTTTGCCCAACTGCCACATTTACCGACTTCAGATTTTGATAAGCCGTAAAATACTCGCCATGCGAAATAATAACCAGATAGGCTCCGGCAATATCCTGTACCCGGCTTACTGTGCCATCAAATACCGATCGTACCGGCGCGCCTGTACTGGTACGTATTTCATACCCGGCATTATCATTACGGATACCATCAGCATCATTGTAAGTTCCAAAACCGTGTACCAGCTGGCCCGTTGCTACCGGCCACGGCAAACGCCCCTTGTTACCTAAAAAGCTGTTAGATAATTTAGCCGCTTCGGGGGTTGAGTTTAAGATCTCGCTATTAGTAGAGCTTTTGGTTATCGCTTTTTTAGTTGGGGCAACCACCTCGCGGTTCTCTGCCTTTGCCTTGGCTGCTGCTATCCTTGCCGCTTCCCTGGCTTCTGCTTCGGCCTTGCGCCTTGCTTCTTCTATCTCGCGTTTAATTGTATTTACAATTTCTTTATTATTACGTGCTATCCTTTTTTGAACATCACGCTGTTGTTGTTTTAACTCTCCCTGGTGTTTAGACAGGTCGACTATTACTTTTACCTGGTTGTTTTTAGCCTTGCCTAACTCTTCTTTTTCCTTCTCCTGGCTTTGCAACAGGTCATTCTTTTGTTTCTTATCCTTATCCAGCTCAACTATCTTAACATGCAGGTCTTTTTGTGTGCCCTGTATGTACCCGGCCTGCCGCTCGCGATAAGTACCAAACTGCTGTAAATACTTTAAACGCCTGTATGCCTGGTTAAAGTCTTTAGCTGCAAAAATAAACATCAGCTTATTATAGGCGCTTTGGTTACGATATGCAAAAAGCACCATGCCGGCATATTCCTTTTTAAGCTGATCTAACTGGTTTTGTAAACTATGTACGGTATTATTGCTCTCAGAGATTTGATTATTTAAATTTCTTACCTCGGAGTTAATGTTGGTTATCTTTTCTTCGCGCAGGTTTATTTGCGCCTTTAGTATGTTAAGCTGCTTTAACGATACTTTCTTATTGCTCGCTGTTTCCTGGTACTCGCGGTTTAGCTGTTCCAGTTCTTCTGTTAATTTATCGCGCCTGCGTTTAAGCTCGGCACTGCTTTGTGCAAAAACACCCGAAGCTGCAAATACAAAAAAAAGAAATAGTGCTGCTCTAAAAAATTTCATCCATCAAAAATATAATTTAATTGGCAGCTTCGTAACTTTTTGGGATACTAAAAGGATATTCGAGCGGCTTATCAAATTCTGCCTGTGTGTAGCGCAGATTAAGTTGTATCTTTTTATCGCCCGCGGTTGAAGAAATATCTACCTGCGAAGGAATAACCCTGTTACTGGCCTGTATAAAAACATTATTGGCAACCTGTAATGATTTGCCCCCAAACTGGTTAGACAGGTTTGTTTGTGTAACCTTCATATCCGGGCCCAACAAAAGTTTATATATCAGGTCCTGCAAATTGCCGCTGAGCGCGGTATTATTTCCCTGGGTTTCAAAGTTGGTATTAGGATTCAGTAATTCGGGGATGGCATTACCTATCAATAATGCCTGCAGTGTTTTAAAATTAATTTGCCTACTTGCGTAGGTATACACATAACTAAATGGCTTTTTAAGGTAAACGCTTTGCAGGCGGTTTACCACTATAATGCTATCGGGTGTTATTTGAGCGCGGGCAATTTCTATTCCAATTATGGCGGTTACCGAGATCCAGATTTTTTGATCGCGCGCAACGCGGATGTTTAGCGTAACATCATTACTGTTGCCGTTGATATCCAGCTTGGTTTTTGCTTTGCCAGAGAAGGTATTAAAAGTAACCTGCTTTGATCTGATAGCATCCAACCTGGCGCGGATACTGTTTTCTTTAATAGCTGCAGAATCTACAGCGGTGGTGGGGCGATTAACAACAACCAATTTTTTAGACTTACAGGCTACTAAAGCCAAAAGGCAAAAAACGATTGCTATTTTATTCAAAATATTTCTTTTCATTTATCTTACGTTCTAAAACCGGCGATTTGCCTCCCTGTGCTTTTGCCTTTGTCCAATTTTGCACGGCAGCATCGGTATCCCCTAAAAAAAATAGGATATCGCCGTAGTGTTCTGTTTTTACAGGGCTGTTCCCTTTATCATGTAAGAGCGATTTTTCGATCCATAGTTTAGCCTCGGTGTATTTTTTTTGCTTAAACAAGATCCAGGCGTAGGTATCTTCAAACGATGCGTTGTTGGCTTGCAAGTCGTTACTATGCTTAGACATTTGCGCCGCCTTGTCTAATTGCTCATTCCTTAACGACAAATAGTAGGCATAATTGTTCAGCGTAAAAGCATTATCCGGATTTATAGCAAGGGCCTTTTCATAAGATCCGTCAGAATTTTTGATATCACCAATTGAATGGTAGCAATCGCCAAGGGCCGAGTAGCCTTGTGTTAACAGGTCTTTATCCTGTGTTTCTAACGATACCGCGTTTTTTAAATAACTTATGGCTTTTTTACAATCGTTTTTTTGCTGCCATGCCACCCCTACCATATAGTTCATCCATGATTGGTTGGGGAAAAACGACAAAGAGGTTTCACCGTCTTTAATAGCGGCATCCACATCGTTTTCGCTCAGATCTATCCTTACCAGTTGCTCCCAAACATTATAAGCCTGCTCATCTAGACTGATAGCTTTTTTATAAGCGATTTTAGCCTCTGCCGCTTTTTCGCTTTGCAGCAGCATATCGCCGTATATGGCAAACGCCTTGCTATTGGCCGGGTGTGCAACAGTTAGTATACGGCTAAGTTCCAGCGCGCTTGCCCTGGCATTTGGCTCGGGGAATTGTGGTACATAGCCTAAAATTATTCTTAGTTTCTGGTCTATATCTACGTTTGGGTTGGCAAAGGCTATTTCCAGCTCGTCGTAGCTGGCTTCGGTGTTCTTTCGTTCGCGGTAAATATCGGCAAGGGCCAAATGTACTATTCCATTTTGCGGGTCGATATTTTTTGCTTTCTGGAGCACCTCCAATGCCTTATCATTTAAATTATTGGAGTTGTAGATCTCGGCCTGCATCATGTAATACTTTACCTGCGTTGGATTGGCTGTTATCAGCTCATCTAAAGCAGCTATCGCCTTTTTAACATCGCCTTGCCTGATATAAATTTTCTGACGGTTTATCAGCAAGTCCTCGCTTGGGCCGGACAGTTCCTCTACTTTATCATACAATTTTAAAGCTTCGTTATACCGTTTTTGAATAGCTAAGGCATTGGCTTTATCAAAGTAGTAGTCTGCTTTGCTTGGGTTAAGGCGAATAAGTTCGTTAAAAACGTTCTCCAATTTGCTAAGGTCATTGCTTTTTTCGTAGCTGCCCGCAAGCGCTATCCAATACCATTCGTTATTAGGGTTTACGGTTACCGCACGCTCCAGTAATGATTGTACAACAGGGTTATTATTTCGTGCCTTTTCCAGGCCGGCCAGTTCAAACATACTGGCATCATTGGTGGGATCGATCTGTAGCACCCGGTTAAAAAGCTCAGAGGCCAGTTTAGTGTTCTCGATGGTTTTTTCGCGCAGGGCCGAAAAGAAAAGCTGTTTTACCATGCCACTATCGGCGGCTGTCATGGGTTTCGCGGCAATTACTATAGCGGCATTATTCTTCCCTGTCTTGTTCTGTGCAAAACCAATGGTTGATATACCTGTAAATAATATTAATACCGCCGCTAATTTCATGTCGATGTTATCCTACCCCTGTATGCCCATAACCGCCGGCACCACGCGTTGTCTCGCCTAATTCTTCAACTTCCTGCCACTGCACCTGTTCGTGTTTGGCTACAACCATTTGGGCTATCCTATCACCGGTATTTACTTCAAAATCTTCGGCAGATAAATTAACCAGTAATACCTTTATCTCCCCGCGATAATCGGCATCAATAGTACCCGGCGAATTCACTATGCCAATGCCATGCTTAAATGCCAACCCGCTTCGCGGGCGGATCTGTGCTTCGTAACCTTCGGGCAATTCAATAAAAAGGCCGGTTGGTATCAGCTTACGTTCGAGCGGTTTTAGGGTTACAGGCGCTTCCAGATCGGCACGCATGTCCATACCCGCGGCATGTAAAGTTTCATAAGCCGGCAAGGTATTTTTTGATCGGTTTATAATTTTTATGTTCATCTGCTAAATATAACTTTTAGTTCTTTTCGCTCGGCATATATTGCCCCTAATCCAAATAAAATTAACAACCCATTGCCAATAAATATATTTCGCTTAAACACGCTGAATGATAAATAAACGAGCGCCCCCGATATAATAATATAAGTAAGGTTCTTTTTTAAATTATAGGGGATAGGATAATTTTTTTGCCCCCATAGGTACGATAAGATCATCATGAGGGCATAAGCCGCAAATGAGATCCATGCCGATGCCATGTAACTATATTTGGGGATAAAGATCCAGTTTAATACAATGGTTAAAATTGCACCTATTCCTGATATGTAAAGGCCATATTTTGTTTGATCGGATAGTTTATACCAGATAGATAGGTTCATGTAAATACCCAGGCTTAGGTACCCAAAAAGCAATGGTGGTACTACACCAATACCAGACCAATAGGCATTCTCTACAATATGGTTATTAACTATAGCGGTGTGTTTGCCAACAATTATATAAGCCAGTATATCCACATTGGCAACCAATGCAACGCATATAATGGAAACCGTAATTACAAAATAGTTCATAATACGGGCATAGGTTTCGCCCGCGTTTTTATTTTTGGCATGACTAAAAAAGAAAGGCTCGGCCCCCAAACGAAACGCCTGAACAAAAATACTCAGGAACAAGGCTATCTTAGCACACATGCCATAGATCCCCACTTCGTGGTCGTTAATGTTTGCGGGCAGCATTTGTTTTAGCATTGCCTTATCAATAGATTCATTTACGATAAATGAAATATTTGCAATAAGTACAGGCCAGCTGTAAACAAACATTTCTTTAAACATAGCCATGCTAAATTTTAATCTTAGCTTTAATATTTCGGGCAGCAATAAAAAAATGGTAGCAATACTGGCAAATGTATTTGATAAAAAAACATAACCCACCCATTTTGGCCTATACCAGCTTGCAAACCATTGGTAACCTGGCAATTCATGCTTTAATATATAAGGTATCGCAAATAAAAAAAACAAGTTTAAGCTTAACACCAAAATAATGTTAAGGAACTTGATCATACCGTACCTCAAAGGTTTTCCATCGGCACGGATCTTAGCAAACGGTATTACGCAAAAAGCATCTGTTATTAATATAAACAGAAAGCATTTTACATAAAAGCTATAATCTGCATGGTCTTTAGCTGCACCTGCCAATAAGAAATTGATAATACTATCCAAAAAAAGCAGAGAGAATACAAGAAAAACGATACAAAGCGCTATAATCGCTCCAAATGCATTATTATAAACCTGTTGTTTATTATTCTCGTGTTTATTAAGGTATCTAAAAAAGGTGGTTTCCATGCCAAATGCCAACACAGCATTTATTACAGATGCGTAACCATACATAGCTGTAAGTACACCATTGCCTGTTACAGGTAATGCACGCGCATACAATGGGGTAAGGATGAAGGCGATAAGCCTGGAAACCATGGTACTTATACCATAAATGGCAGTTTGCCCGGCAAATTTTTTAGCAGTTGACAATTAGGAAAGTATAAGGATTTATAAACTCTTTTTTACAACTTCAAAATTACGATAGTTTTTTAATTCGCCTTCATGGGTTTCTACGCCGGTAACCACAGCATGCTCGGCACCTTCATGACACCATTCCAAAAACATTTCCAGCATCGTGTCGTCAGCTTCGGCGGCTATGAATACATCGCCATTCGGTTCGTTTTTAACAAAGCCACGCACACCCAACTGGTCGGCAACAGCTTTTGCCCCTGCCCTGAAAGATACGCCTTGTACTTTGCCTTTTACCGTTATATCAAGATGTTTCATTTACTGATGAGTAGTTGATGATATTTATTAGTGAATGGTTTATAAAACGCAAACACCTAATATTTATTGGATGCAAAATACGTCAATCCAACTCAATCAACCTAATCAACTATTAAATCAACTTTTTCACTTTTGTATCGGGAGTTAGTTTAAAGCCGTCCACTCCAGTTAATAGATTTAGGCCGGGGGTTTTATCAACCTCAATGGTTCCCTTTTCTTCATCAATGCCCAGGAATTGGGCCCCGTTAATGGTTCCCCATTTTAACAGAGTATCAAAGCTTAGGGTTGGGAAGTTTTGTTGAAGCGTAAGCATTTCGCTTAAAATGCACAGTTTACTATTTGATGCAAGGCTATCGGTACCTAAGGTGATATTAAGCCCCTGGTTCACAAACAGATCTATCTTTGGTAAACGTTTTTCGATGTAAATATTCGCGTTAGGGCAAAAACACCAGTTTATCTTACGGTCGAACCGTTTAATAAAATAGATATCCTTTAAATTGGTACAGGTGTTATGCACCAATAATATTTTTTGCCTGTTTGTTAAAAGCGGAATAATGGATTGCAGGGAATTACGCGCCTGCGGGCGGAAGTAGCCTATATCAACACCCAGGTGTTTATACAGATCAATAAAGCCGCCTAATTTATAGCGATAAAATTTATTCTCGTCCTCGCACTCCTGGTTATGTATACTAAGCAGGTTTGTACCTGTATCGCTATATCTTTTTATGAGTTTAAATAACTCTTTTGAAACCGAATAGGGTGCATGCGCGGTTATCGAGGTTGATTGCGGCTTAAATTCCCCGACAGTTTCCAGCGCTTTGTTAAAAAGCCCTTCGGCACTTTCGGGTAAAAAGCCTAATATCTCAACAAAAGTATGATAGTATAATTTGCTTTTAGCTTTTAATGGCGCGGTAAGGCTATTGTTTGAAATATCGCCCACGGCCACAATTCCATTAACATACATCTCCTGATCTGCCGCTTCGGCTGCTGCTAGTATCTCGCTGGTTTCGGCCGCCCTGAATGATAATATATCTTTTATAAAGTCGATCAATCCACCGCCCGAGGCTATCTTACCCTTCATGTGCGATAGTTCGGTATGGCAATGGGTGTTTATAAATCCGGGAACGATTATGCCGCTTACTTGTTCAATGGGGATGTCTGGAGATGGCTGCGCCTTGTCATCGGTAACGGAAATGATCTTTCCAAGATCATCCACAGTAACAACTCCATTCTTTATCGGATCGGCACAAACGGGAAAAACGTAATCGGCTTTAAAACTTTTCATTAAATATAACTTAGCATCAGCAATGTTTTTTTAAACCCAATCCATCTACTAAAATACAATTAACTTTTAGTTATTGTTTTTAATGTTAGAAAAGAATGACTTAAAAAAAAGAACAGATTTTTTAAATTTAAGTACTTTTGCATTGTGAATAACAAAAAAGATAAAATAGATATCCGCAGCCTAAGCCTTGAAGCCTTACAGCAGCATTTCATCGGTATAGATGAAAAAAGCTTTAGGGCTAAACAAGTTTATGAATGGCTTTGGGAAAAATCATGCATATCTTTTGATGAAATGAGCAATATTTCAAAAGAACTTCGTACTAAACTTGGTGAGAAATTTGTAATTAACAATGTTAAAATAAATACTTCACAGATTAGTGCTGATAAAACTATAAAAAATTCTTTTATATTACATGATACTCACCTAATTGAGGGCGTTTTAATTCCAACAACCGACCGAATGACGGCTTGTGTGTCATCTCAGGTGGGCTGCAGCCTTACCTGTAAGTTTTGCGCCACCGGTTATATGGACCGAAAACGCAACCTTAACCCCGACGAAATTTACGATCAGGTAGTATTAATAGACAAACAAGCACGCGAAAATTACGGCATCCCTTTATCAAACATTGTGTACATGGGCATGGGCGAACCTTTGCTTAATTACGCCAATGTAATGAAGTCGATAGAGCGAATTACCGCCGAGGACGGGCTGAACATGTCGCCGAAACGTATCACGGTATCTACCGCTGGTATAGCCAAAATGATCCGTAAGCTGGGCGATGACCAGGTTAAGTTTAATCTTGCTCTTTCGCTGCACGCCGCTAACGACGAAAAACGCAATACTATAATGCCTATTAACGAGCAAAACTCATTAAAGGCATTAGCAGAAGCATTGAAATATTACTACGCCAAAACCAAAAACGCGGTAACTTACGAGTACATAATTTTTGACGGCGTAAACGATAACATACAGGATGCTATTGAACTGGCCCGTTTTTGTAAACACCTGCCATGTAAGGTTAACATTATTGAATATAACCCCATATCAATGGCCAGCTTTATAAATGCAGGCGAAGATAAGGTAGAAGCCTTTGCCGATTATCTGCGCAGCCAGGGCATTAACACCAACCTGCGCCGCAGCCGTGGTAAAGATATTGATGCCGCCTGTGGGCAATTAGCTATTAACGAGAAAGAAAAAGAAGGCGTTACGGAGTAAGCCTCACCCGGCCCTCTCCTTTGGAGAGGGTGATAAGAAACATATTGGTGATTAACTCACCCCCGCCCCCTCTCTGCTGCGCAAAGAGGGGGTTCTTTTTTATTCCTTTTTTTCACCCTCTTTGCGCAGCAGAGAGGGTCAACAAGCGAAGCGATGTCGGGGTGAGTAAATCGCCAATGGCAAAGTTTAAAAATCCTACAATTTCTACCTACCTTAAACCCATGCAATTGCTCCGCACCTACCTTGCCGATTTTGTTTCGCTTATATTCCCGCAACTTTGCCCGGCATGCCGCGCCAGCCTAATGGCCAACGAGGATATTTTATGTATCGATTGCCTTTATAACCTGCCCTTCACCAATTTTCATCAGCAGCCCGATAATATTGTTGCCCGCCAATTTTGGGGTAAACTAAATATAGAAGCTGCTTATGCCCTGTATTACTTTAATAAGGGCGGCAAGGTGCAAAACATGGTGCACGAGTTTAAATATAACGGCATGCAACGGATCGGCAACTTGCTGGGTACTATTGCCGGTAAACAGTTATTACAAAACCCTGTATTTAATACGGTAGATTATATCATCCCGGTACCCCTGCATAAAAAGCGGTTAAAAACGCGCGGTTATAATCAAAGCGCCTGTTTTGCCGATGGATTGGCCTCCCAATTAAATGCAGTTGTAGAAACAGACAATTTGATACGGACCATTGCAACCAAAACGCAAACGCATAAATCGCGGTTTGCAAGGTTCCAGAATATGCACGAAGTATTCGCAGTAGCCCGGCCCGAAAATTTAGTAAACAAACATGTGCTGCTGGTTGATGATATTATAACTACAGGCTCAACCCTCGAGGCTTGTGGAATAGAATTATTAAAAGTGCCCGGATTGAAATTGAGTATAGCTACGATAGCTTATGCGGAATAGGACCGGGATTAAGCAGATTTTACTGATTAAGGGATTCTGATTTGCTTGCTTGATAGTATGTAGGCGAATAGATGCTTAGACAAGCATGACAGGTAGTGAGACAGGCAACTACTCACCAATCAACTACTCTCTACTCACCAACTACTGTTTCTGATACCTGCTTAGTTTTTCGAACAGGGTGGTTGGGTCAAATGGTTTCAGTATGTAATCATTCATACCGGCGCTTTCTATCTGGCCCATTTGATTACTCAGCATAGATGCGGTTAGTGCGATAATAGGCAATTTTTGAAAATAAGGCTCTGATTTGGAACGGATAACGCCGGTGGCTTCCAACCCGCCCATTAACGGCATATGGATATCCATTAATACAACATCAAAGTTTTTGTGCAGTTCTAATTTATCAATGGCTTCCTGGCCGTTTTCGGCGAAATCGGCAGTAGCGCCCCATTTTTTTAGTACCTTATTAATAAGCAGTCTGTTTATCTGGTTATCATCAACTACGAGTACATTAATATTTAGTCCTGTTTCCACTTTGTTGTTATTATTAACTGTATGGTCAATTAACTTTTTAAAAGTAATTGTAAACCAAAATGTTGAGCCATGCCCCAATACACTATCTACGTTTATACGGGAGTCGTGCAGTTCAATTAAGCGTTTGCTAATTGCCAAACCCAGGCCCGTTCCACCATAATGCCGGGTGGTATCGGCTTCGGCTTGCTTAAAAGATTCAAATATGGTGTTTAATTTGTTCTCTGCAATACCAATTCCGGTATCTGATACGCCAAAACGTATGCGTACGGTATCTTTGGTTTGTTCAATAACTTTTAGATCTATATTTACACCGCCCTGACTGGTAAATTTAACAGAATTACTTACCAAATTCAATGAAATTTGAACCAGCCTTGCCCTATCCCCCATAACAATAGCAGGGATAGCCTCATCAATGCTTTTGGTGAGATAGATGTTTTTCTCGTTCGCCTTATATTTCATAGAGCCTATGATACTCTGTACCATATCCCGAATATCAAGCTGTGCTATTTCCAGCTCTACATTACCGGTCTCTATCTTTGTAAAATCGAGCACATCGTTTATCAAGGTCATTAAATTCTCGGCAGAGAACTTAAGTATACCCAGGTTTTCTTTTTGCGATTCAAGCGGGCTATCATTCAGCAACAGGTGCGACATGCCAATCACCGCGTTCAGCGGTGTGCGTATCTCGTGGCTCATCACCCCCATAAACATATCTTTAGCGCGGCTAAGCTGCAGCGCTTCTTCTTTGGCAGATATCAGTTCCAGTTCGGCTTTCTTTTTAGCGGTAATATCTATAATGGTCTCTATATATTTATCAACCCTGCCGTTATCGCCCATTATTACCGAATTGATCACCGAGATCCACAACGGCTGCCCATCCCTACGATAAATAAGCAGGTCAACCTCAAAAGACTGCTTTTGCTCCGAAAGCTCACGTGCTTTTTGTATGATGGAAACATCTGTTAACTCACCTTTCAGTGAATCGCCCAGGTGTTTGTTTTTAACATCGTTTAGGCTGTACCCTGTTATTTGTTCAAATGCGGAATTTACCCATTCTACTTTGCCTTCGCTATCATTTATCACCACACCGCTGGTAGTTTTACTGGCAACCAGAGATAACATTGTTAACTCTTCTTCGGTTTTTTTGCGCTCGGTAATATCCACCATCACGCCTATCTGGCGCTCAATGCCGCCAACCTCATTAAATAGCGGGCTGTTTGATATAAATACCCAGGCAGTGGAGCCATCCTTTTTGTATATTTTTATTTCGATCTCGTAAGGCTTGTTCTCTTTAACAGCCTGTACCGCCCCCTTAAAAACCTCCATGTCGGTATCTTCACCTACCAGCTTGTCACCAACGCTTTGCCCTTTCAACTCCTCCAGCGTATAGCCAATAATATGCTCCATGGCCTCGTTCATCCAAATGATCCCGCCCTTCATGTCGCGTATCATAATACCACTTGGAGATTTACGCGCGGCAAATGATAGTATTTCCACATCGCTTTCGGCACGTTTACGGGCGGTAATATTGGTTATGATGCGGATGTATTTTTCTAAGTTCCCATTGGCATCGTAGATAATAGTATTGGTCACCAGGATCCATAAAGCCCGGCCATCCTTCCCTACCAAAGATAGTTCAACCTCATAAGGCAACTTTTTTTCTATCGCCTCAATTAATTTTGCCTCCGTCTCGGCATCTTTTGGCTTACCCTGTAAAATCTGGCCTAAAAACTTCCCTTCAACATCCTGCAGGTTATAACCTGTAATATTTTCAAAGGCCTCATTTATCCATACAACCCGGTCATCAGCAGTACTTATAACAACGCCATTTCGTATTTTACTGGCCACTATTGATAGTTGCCGGGTTTCTTCAATAAGTTTTTGCTGATAGGTGGTGTCCCTGCCGCTGGCGTACCATTTGCCGGCTTTATTAATGGCGGTCCAGCTGATGTGTTTTAGCTGGCCATCGCGGGTTACTGCTTTTGTTTCCAGCTCAAATGGTTTTTGCGATTTTAGGGCTGCCTCAATCATGGGGACATACATCTCCCTATTTTTACCGGCAACAAAATCCCATAAGGATTTGCCTATGGCTTCTGAGGGAGTGTAACCTAAAATATTTAAAATCGCATTATTTATGATTTCGATATTAGAATCGGCACCGGCAATAAAATGGATCTCAGATGAGCTATTGAACAGGTTGGAAAACTCTTTATGTACCTCAAGGCTTTTTTCGAGTTCTTTTTTCTGCTTGCGCAGCGTAAGGTGCGACATCACCTCGTCGGCCAGTGTACGCAGGGCATCGCGCTGTTCGTTGGTAAGGGTGCGTGGTATAAGGTCAATTACGCAAAGTGCCCCAAGGCGATAACCGTCGCGGTCAATTAAAGGTGCGCCGGCATAAAAGCGTATGCCATCGGTAGTATCAACTAAAGGGTTGCTTTTAAAATTCTCGGTTAGTAAAGCATCGGGCACCTCAAAAATCTCGTCGCCTTGTATAGTATAATTACAAAACGCGTCGTTGCGGGGTGTTTCGTTTATATCAAGCCCTATTTTTGATTTAAACCACTGCTTATCGTTATCAATTAAGCTAATAAGGGCAATGGGCGCCTGGCATATATAGGATGCCAGGCGGGTTATTGCATCATACTCTTTCTCGGGCAACGTATCAAGTACGTCGTATGAATTTAGCGCTTCTAAACGCTTGTCTTCAATATCAAAAGAGTATGCCTGCTTTATCCCCATTTATTAATATCAGTCTTTATCCTTGTATAATGGAAAATCTTCCATCAACTTGTGTACCCTTTTACGAATTTTCTTGATAGAAGTTTCATTTTCAGGGTCAACTAAAACAGCATCAATCAGCTCAACAATAGTTTCCATGTGCTTCTCTTTTAAGCCCCGGGTGGTAATGGCGGCGGTGCCAACACGTATGCCCGAAGTTACAAAAGGTGATTTATCATCATAAGGCACCATGTTCTTGTTTGCGGTGATATCTGCATTAACCAATGCATTTTCGGCTGCTTTTCCTGTAATGTTCTTATTACGCAGATCAATAAGGATCAAATGGTTATCGGTACCGCCCGAAATAATGTCATATCCCCTATCGGTAAACGCTTTGGCCATAGCCGCGCCGTTCAGTTTTACCTGGGTAATATATTTCATGTAGCTGTCAGATAGTGCTTCGCCAAATGCAATTGCTTTAGCAGCAATAATATGCTCCAGCGGGCCACCCTGTGTACCCGGGAAAACAGCCATATCTAACAAAGCCGACATCATTTTCACTTCGCCTTTTGGTGTTTTTAAGCCCCATGGGTTCGCAAAATCTTTACCCAGCAAAATAAGGCCGCCACGTGGGCCGCGTAGTGTTTTGTGCGTAGTGGTGGTAACAATATGGCAATGCGGAAGCGGATCGGTTAATAAACCACGTGCTATTAAGCCCGCAGGGTGGCTTATATCTGCCAGTACCAAAGCACCTACTTTATCGGCCACTTTACGGATGAACTCGTAATCCCAATCGCGCGAGTATGCCGAAGCACCGCAAATGATCAGTTTTGGTTTTCGCTCTAAAGCAACTTTTTCAAGTTGTTTGTAGTCAATAAGGCCGGTTTCTTTTACAACACCATAAAAGTGCGGCTCGTATAATTTACCGGAAAAATTAACCGGTGAACCATGCGTTAAGTGACCGCCATGAGAGAGATCAAAGCCTAATATTTTATCGCCGGGGTTTAATACGGCAAGCATTACTGCCGCGTTAGCCTGCGCGCCAGAGTGTGGCTGCACGTTAGCCCATTCTGCGTTAAACAATTGTTTGGCACGCTCAATAGCAATGGTTTCAATTTCGTCAACCACCTGGCAGCCGCCATAATAGCGCTTGCCCGGTAAGCCTTCAGCATATTTATTGGTTGCAACAGAACCTGCTGCTTCCATTACCTGCTTACTTACGAAGTTTTCTGATGCAATAAGCTCAATTCCTTCCTCCTGGCGTTGCTGCTCTTCGTCTAACAGCTTGAATATTAATTTGTCTCTTTTCATTGTTGTGTGTAAAACGGCGCTAAATTAGATATTAGATGTGAGATATTAGATGTGAGATTGAAAATTGCTACTCAACTTGTAGTATTTATCTCATGTCTCAAATCTAACATCTCATATCTCTCTTGGGCTTATCCAAAAATTATTAAATCCTAAACCAATCGTTATATCTATCATTTCCTGCTGAAGCATTTCCAGCACGGCTAAAAAATTATATACAAAGTGCACCTTATTCTCGCTATTACCGGCAATGTTCTTAAAGTCCATTTTTTTGTTAATGCGCAGCAGATTATTAATGGCTTCCTTTTGTTTCTCGATAGTATAAGGATATTGCTCAACCGTATGGTGCACTTCTTCGGTACGGGTCATGTACTGGCGCATCATACGGTTATACACCATCATCAGCTTGTAAAGGTTTAGTTCGGATAATTCCTCGCCAGGTACCGTTACCTTTTCTACCTGCTCCAGGTCTGTTTTAATATTGCCCCGTTTCTCCTGCTTAAAGCGTTCATCTTCATAAGGCCTTATCTCATCGCACAATACTTTAAACTTTTTGTACTCTATAAGCTTCCTTATCAGCCCTTCTTTTGTATCCAGCTCGTTTTCTTCGTCATCGGCATTGTATCGCGGCAGCAGCATTTTAGCCTTTATACGCATCAGGGTGGCGGCAACAAAAATAAATTCGCTGGCCAGCTCCATATTCAGCACCGTCATCTGGTGTATGTAGTGCAGAAAGTCGTCGGTGATCTTAGCAATGGGTATATCGTGAATATCGAGCTCATCCCGCTCAATAAAAAACAGCAAAAGATCAAAGGGGCCTTCAAACTGCGATAACTTTATGGAGAACCCATCTTCGGTCATGTGCCAAAAATACAGCTATTTACAATTAAAATTTTATAAATTTTTAATTTCAAAACAATAAATGACTTTAATATATTACAATTATTAGTAATTAAATAGCTTACTTTGTAAGTTAAAATAGAGTGAAGATCATACATGCAGGTACCCGCCGGTAATTTTTTAAAACGCATTAACTATCCTTCTGATTTAAAGCAATTTAAGGAAGTTGAACTTGAACAGGTTTGCAACGAGCTGCGCCAGTATATTATTGATGTAGTATCGGTAAACGGTGGCCATTTTGCGGCCAGCCTTGGCACGGTAGAGCTTACTGTAGCCCTTCAATATGTATTAAATACCCCTTACGACCAACTGGTTTGGGACGTGGGGCACCAGGCTTACGGCCATAAAATATTAACCGGCCGCCGCGAAGATTTTCATACCAACAGGGTTTACAAAGGCTTAAGTGGTTTCCCAAAACGCAGCGAAAGCGAGTATGACACCTTTGGCGTTGGCCACTCTTCTACGTCTATATCGGCAGCACTGGGTATGGCTGTCGCATCGCAATATAAAGGCGAAACCGACAGGCAGCACGTAGCCGTTATTGGCGATGGCGCCATGACAGCCGGCCTTGCTTTTGAAGCATTGAACCACGCCGGTATCGAAAACTCTAACCTGCTGGTGATACTGAATGACAATAACATGTCGATAGACCCTAACGTTGGCGCGCTTAAAGAGTATCTGACTGATATAACCACATCAAAACCATACAACCGTTTCCGTGATGATATTGCTACTGTACTGGCTAAAATATCATCAATGGGGCCCGATGCTTTTAAGATTGCCAAGAAGATAGAAAAAAGCATAAAAGGCACCCTGCTTAAACGCAGCAACTTTTTTGAGGCGCTTAAATTCAGGTATTTTGGCCCGGTTGACGGCCATGATGTAAAACACCTGGTTAAACTACTGCGCGATCTGCGCGATATCCCCGGCCCTAAATTGCTGCATTGCGTTACTGTAAAAGGCAAGGGCTATGCACTGGCCGAAAAAGACCAGACCAAGTGGCATGCTCCCGGTTTATTTGATAAGATAACCGGCGAAATAAAAAAGACAAAACACGAAAAGCCGCAGCCTCCTAAATACCAGGATGTGTTTGGCCATACTATAATTGAACTGGCCGAGGCTAACCCTAAAATAATGGGAATTACCCCCGCCATGCCATCGGGTTGTTCATTAAACCTGATGATGAAGGCCATGCCTACCCGCGCGTTTGATGTGGGTATTGCAGAGCAACATGCCGTAACTTTTTCGGCTGGTTTGGCTACACAGGGCTTAATACCTTTCTGTAACATATACTCCAGCTTTATGCAAAGGGCATATGACCAGGTGATACACGATGTGGCTTTACAGAAGCTAAACGTTGTTTTTTGCCTTGACCGTGCCGGTATTGCCGGTGCCGACGGAGCAACACACCACGGCGCTTATGACCTTGCTTACATGCGCTGTATACCCAACATGACGGTATCGGCACCAATGAACGAGGAAGAACTGCGTAACCTGATGTACACTGCACAGCAGGACAACATGGGCCCGTTTGTAATACGTTACCCGCGTGGTAACGGTGTTATGGTCGACTGGCAACGCCCAATGAAGGCTATCCCGGTTGGTAAAGGCCGCATGGTTTGCGATGGAGAAGAAGTTGCTATATTAAGCATAGGCGCAATTGGTAACGAAGCCGTAAAAGCTATCGCCAATTTAAATACCGAAGGTTATTACCCCGCACATTACGATCTGCGCTTTGTGAAACCGCTTGATGAAACTTTATTGCACGAGGTATTCAAAAAATTCAACCACATTGTTACGGTTGAGGATGGTTGCCTTGAAGGTGGCATGGGCAGCGCTGTGTTAGAGTTTATGGCCGATAATAATTACAAAGCACAGGTAAGCCGCTTAGGTATCCCGGACCATGCTGTAGAACACGGTGAACAACCCGAGCTTTGGGCCGAATGTGGTTACGATGCCAACGGCATAACAGCACAGGTTAAAAAGTTTGCTATTAAAAGAGACAATACACATATTATAGCCTCGTAAGTAGGTTAAATTTTAGATAAAAAGAAAGCCGGTTGGGATATCCAACCGGCTTTCTTTTTGAGGTTTTGGTGCGTTACCTCGTTCCTGTTGCAGCAGGCGGAGGAGTTGGCAATGCTTTACGTGGGATCATGTCCTTACGTTCTGATGTATTGTAAACAAACGATGCTACGATGGTAGCGGCTTGTTTCAAATCGTCTTCGCTCAGGCGGTCGTAAGTATCCTGGTTGCTGTGGTGGGTACGGGTACCGTAATCCATAGCATCCTGAATGAACTGGAAGCCCGGCAAGCCTACCGCATCAAACGACTGGTGATCTGTACCACCGGTATTGCTTGCAGTAACCGTTGTAGCGCCCAGATCTTTAAATGGCGCTAACCAAGCCTGAAATATAGGGCCGGCAGCTGTATCACCCTGTAAATAAATACCGCGTATTTTACCGGTACCGTTATCAAGGTTATAGTAAGCATCTAATGTTTTTTGCTCTGGTTTTAACTCCATGGTTTTAGGATCGCCAAAGTGGGCGGCCACGTAACCACGCGAGCCAAATAAGCCCTGCTCTTCGCTGCTCCATAAAGCGATACGAATGGTACGTTTCGGTTTAAAACCAATGGCTTTTAAGATGCGCATAGCTTCCATCATTACCGCGCTACCCGCTGCATTATCAGTTGCACCGGTTGCACCATGCCATGAATCAAGATGGCCACCTATCATTATAACCTGTTCTTTTAGTTTTTTATCTGTGCCCGGTATCTCAGCTACAACATTGTAACCTTGCAGGTCATCAGTAATAAACTGAGTTTTAATATCGGCCTCCATTTCAACTTTTTGGCCGGCTTTTACCAAACGTAAAATGCGCAGATAATCTTCTCCGCTTGTTTCTAATTCTGGCGCAACCGCTTTGGCTGTATCTGCATACGAAGCACCGTTTGTAGTAAAGGTGGTACCATCTGTACCCCGGCCCTGGCTTATGATCAGGCCAACTTTTTCGTCAACCAAAAACTGGCTTATGGCAGTACGCATTGCCCTTGCCTTACGCATGGCAGCAAACTGCGGTGAGTTAGGGTCAAATGCCCTGCGCTGACCAGCTGCCGCCGGTTTAGCAGCAGCCATTTCGGCCAATTGCTCATCGGTATAACGCTCCAGATCGGGCTTGGTTATACGTTTTAAAGTGTTTTGTGTATCAAATATTACAATTTTACCAGCCAGTTTGCCTTTGTATTTATCCAGTTCGGCTACGCTATCAGCTTTCACCAAAACAACTTCGCTTTTAATAGCGCCGTTAGTACCCGGTGTCCAGGCTTTAGGGATAGCAATTATAGCGTGGTAATAAGGCAGCGTAACAGCGGCGTAGTTTTTTTGAACTTCCCAGCCTTTACCAAATTTGCCCCATGGCTCTAATTTAGAGTTTGATAAGCCCCAGCTTTTTAACTGGTTAACAGCCCAAGCTTGTGCTTTTTTTAGTCCGGGTGAATTTGCCAAACGCGGACCAGAAACATCTGTTAAGTAAAAAGCGGTTTCCATTACCTTGGAGTGGTTTAAACCCTCCTCGCGAATTTTTTGGGTGGCGGCCTGGTCAACAGTCTCCTGCGCAAATGCAGTTCCTGCTAAACCCGTAATGGCCATACAGGTGTAAAGTAATTTTAATTTCATAATGAGTCAGTTAGTTTAAAGCAAACTTATCTAATTTGTCTTATAAATTCTTTAGCAACGATTTAACAAAGTTGTTACAAGTGATATTAGTTTTAAATTTAGATCTTGAATATGAGAGAATATCAGCTACACTGGGCAGCCTATCACATACAAAAAGCTAAGCAATGCGGAAATGAAGGTGGTTATTTCCGAACATTGACCTGGCAGGATAGACTTCGGATTGCTAATTATTTAAACAGCATCGCTTATAATTATCCTGAAAATAATCCACCCAAAATGGATAAAACAGCTTTCAGTTATAGAGCCAGATAATGGAAGGCCAAAAGATTGGATGAACTGGAAAATTTGAATTCATAATATGTTACAATCAGCCGTACCCATGTTAGCCTCGTTAAATGAGGAGGCCAGTGTTAAGTTTTATACCGAAAAACTGGGTTTTACCTTCCATTCCAGCTGGGATGGATATTTGATTTTTAGTCGCGACGGTGTTTTTATCCACATGTGGCCCACTAAAGATCCCGAGCACCCAAAAGTAACCGGCTGTTACATCCATGTAACCGAAGTTGATAAACTGTACGCCGAGTTAAAAGAGAAAGGCATCGTTCACCCCAATGGCGATTTAACGGACATGCCCTGGGGAATGCGCCAATTCAGCATATTAGATAATGATGGCAACATTATCCACTTTGGTGAAGATGAAGATTAAATAAACCGCCGGTTCAAGCGTCAACGCTTGAACTAACAAGATTGGCAGCGTCCTCGCTGCCGTAAGCGTGGACGCTTACGTTGTTTAACATTCAAGCGTGGACGCTTGAATGGGCGGGGTGGGCTTGAATGATGGGCTGGGGTTTGCCTACATCTAAGGAAATTTCTCTTTATTTCTTACTTAATAGGTCATTAATCACCGAGGTTACTTTATCTTCAAAATCATCATTATAGCCAACAAATACATTTCCTATTTTTCCTTCTTTATCAATAAAATAAAAAGTGGGAAAGCCTGTGACATGATACGATTTCACAACGTCGGCGGCATTGATATAGCCTGTATATTTGATCTTATAACGTTTCTCAAAGTCGAGAACAGCCTTCTTACTATCCCTTTCAGTTAGGCTTGCAATAACCAATTCTTTGTTTTTGTACTTTTCATAAATAGCATTCAGTGGTTTTAGCGACTGCATGCAGTTTGAGCACCCAATGAAGTAAAAATCTAACAATACTACTTTACCCTTTAGTTGACTTAACGACACCTTTTTTCCATTTACATCATATAACGTCCAGTCGGGTGCGGTAGTGCCGGGAGCTAATACAGCCGGTGGTGCGGCTTGTTTCTTACGGGGCTTAAAGCTTTTTGGTATAACGAAACTTGCATCGGTAATATCCGCTCTATCCAGCCTATAATTAAAATACTTAGTCTCGTCATAATACTCACTTACCAGTCCGTTATATTTATACCTCCCCCTAATTATCACCAAGCCGGGTAAGCCTGTTTGTTTATCAATGTAATAGTCTCTATTTGAATACAGATGCTCATTATTGTCGAGCGTGTCATACACGTTTGCAATAAAATGCGAATTGGCTACACCATTGATGACGGTGTCCTTAAGCATTGTTATCTTAAATGGTTTATTAGTGTAGCGATCTTTCAAAAATTTCAGATTGCCGATGAGTGATTTGCTATAGGCAATATAAGGCCCTTTCTCCGGGAAATATGTACTGTCTTCAGGTGATAAAATATTTACACTTTCTCCATTATACATATCTATTCTATGAAACGTTTCCGTTTTGCAATCGCGTTCTATACTGTAGAGGTATCCAAATGGCTTGTCATTAGCCGATTTTAAAAATAATTCCGTATTGAGCGCAATTATGGTGTCGGCGCTCATGTCTCTTAGTTTACTTATGGATTGATAGCTAAAGTTCTTATGGCTTTCAACCTTATCAATTAAGTTTTGAATAGAGGAAATTTGTGCGTCAACTGCGCTGCTATTAAGGAATATTGTAAGGCAGAGAGCAGGTCTGAAAAGATTTTTTATAGCGCAAGTCATTGCTGATGATTAGGTTGGTTAATGATAGTTTGGTAACTGCTTGATCGAAACTACAACTATGTTAATTAATCAGCAGCTTATATCCCCGGCCGTGCACGTTAATGATCTCAACCGATGGATCGTCCCTTAGATACTTGCGGATCTTACTTAAAAACACATCCATGCTACGGCCGTTAAAGTAATTATCGTCGTGCCAAATATTCAGCAGGGCTTCTTCGCGGGTAAGCACTTCGTTCTTTTTGATGCAAAGCAAACGCAGCAATTCAGCTTCTTTTGTAGATAGTTTTTGCAGCACATCGCCATGGGTTATCAGTTGCGATGTATAATCAAAGTTGTAACTGCCCAGTTTAAATTGTGACGGGCTGTCATCACCTTTTTTCTCGGTAACATCCGATCTTTTTAGCAAAGCATTTATTCGCAATAGAAGTTCTTCGATACGGAAAGGTTTGGTAATATAATCATCGCCGCCCAGGTTAAAGGCCTGCGTTTTATCTTCTATCATTGCCTTAGCCGTAGCAAAGATGATAGGCACGTGGGCGTTTATCTTTCTTATCTCTTTCCCTAATGTAAAGCCATCCTTTTTGGGCATCATTACATCCAGTATTAACAGGTCGTAATTTTGTTTGGTAAAAGCACGCAGGCCTTCGTCGCCATCCTTGCAAAGCACAACGTCAAATTTCCCTTTTAGCTGTAGGTAATCCTGTAGCAGCAAGCCAAGGTTCGGGTCATCTTCTACAAGTAATATTTTTTTCATAATAGGTTACACAACAGGAAATTTCAATTCAAACTCCGAGCCCTTTTCTTTTTCAGATTTAACGCTTATAGTGCCGTCTAACCTTTTAACAATAGTATTCACGTAGCTTAGCCCCAGCCCAAAACCTTTAACATCGTGCAGGTTGCCGGTGGGTATACGGTAGAATTGTTCAAATATTTTGGCTTGTTGATCGCGGTTCATGCCTATTCCCTTATCGGCAACCCGTATCAACACATGGCCATTTTTATTTAACGTACTAATTGCAATTTCAGGTGCATTGGTACTGTATTTTATAGCATTATCTATCAGGTTGAATATCACATTACTAAAATGCAGTTCGTCGGCAATAATAACGGCCCGTTCCGCGTCAAGGTTAACCGTGGTAACCGCGTTGCATTTTTGCATTTTTAGCTGCACGCTATCCAGCACAATAGTTATCATTTCGTTTACATCAAGCGGTTTTTTATCCAGCTTAAAGTCATCCTTTTCTATCCGGGCAATATTCAGCACCCTTTCAATATGGCTGCCCAGCCTCACATTCTCTTCATATATAACATTTGCCAGGCGGGCAACGCGGGTTTTATCCTGGGCTATTTCATTATCCTTTAAAGCCTCGCTGGCTATCATTATTGTTGATACCGGGGTTTTAAACTCGTGGGTCATGTTGTTAATGAAGTCTATCTTCATTTCAGAAACTTTCTTTTGCCTAAGGATAGAGAAAATGGTATAACCGAAACAAAATACCAGCACAAATAACAAACCGGCCGTTGTACCCATGGTAGCCGTCATGTTGCCTAAAATAAAGGAGTTTTTTTGTGGGAAGGATATTTTGATCTTGCCCGGGTCGTTGATCAGTTCGTTGCTAAAGATAGCCTTTTGATACGTATTTGCAGGGATAAATTCGGGCTTAATACCTTTTGTATCCATAGCGCTCGAAAATATAAGCGAATCGCTGTTGGCGGTGCTTACCTCATAACTAAAGGGCAAAAATATCCCGCGGTTATGCAGTTCGAACCGAAGTAAGGAATCGATCCAAAAATTATTGAGGCGTTTATTAAGCGGCTCGTTAGATTTCCGGTATTCCTCGGCCAGGTTTTCAATTACATTTGGCTTTTGGGTATTATGCGGCGCGTTTTCTAAGGAGTCGGTCACCAGCCATTTTTTCACCTGCTTAAACTGCCTTTCTTTTTGAATACGCTCCTGTTCCTTTACCCATTCGGGGTTAAGGTTACGCACAGACATAACCTGCGGGCCAAATTGCGGGTCAACGTAGGTATATCGCAGGGTGTCGTATTTATGCAGTTTTTGTTTAACAGGCGGCCGGGCAGGTGTCTTTACAAACTCGGGGATAAAACGCCCGTGCACCTCACCAAACTCATCTGTGTATTGTTCAATACGGATGCGCAGGTTAAGCGAACCCTGTTGTATCATTGCGTTAAGATCATCATCCATCTTTTTATGAAGGATCATGCGCTTCAAACTATCGCGCAGAATGGCCAGTTTACGCTCGCGTTTGGTTTGTTTTTTCTTGATAACCAGGGCATCGCCAATAATGCTTTTGCTGCCGTTAATGCTTATTTCACTCTTTTTGTCAAATGTTTCAGTATCTCTAACTTTATGCGTTTCCCTGGTTTTAGCGTTTAAAAAATTAAGGGCATCCTGCTTGGTAACTTTTGCCACAACATTGTTCAATGCCTCGTTAACCGACCGGTTAAAAAGCTCGGACTGCATTTGGTACGATTGCCGCAAAAAGTACAATTGCATAACAACCACACCCAAAAGTGCAAACCCCATTAAACCAATGATAAGCCCTATGCTTCTTCTTTTCATACCAACAACAAAAATATTTTAAATAATATGAGAATAGTTGCTTTTAACAATTTTTAACAATTTACCTTTAAGCTTTTAATATATTGATTAATAAGAGTTTCCTAAATTTGCTCTTCAAACTTAAATCAGCATACATCATGAAAAAGTTTATAAAACCCGGCTTCGAGTTTATCTTCTCGGTTAGTTTAATAGCCATACTTGGGTTGCCGCCTTTGGTGCTGGCACAAACACAAAAAAACATAGAAATAAAGATAGTTAACGGCGATACCACCATTAATGGTAAAGATATTAAAAAGCTATCGGCACAGGAGCGTAAAGATGCCCTTGCCGAAATGGACAACCTGCCGCAAACGCCCATGTTAAACGATGGTGGTAAAGCCAGCAACAGGATAATTATTAAAAAGCGGGTAAATACCGACGGCAAAAAAAACAACATCATTATTGAAAGAAGTATGACCGATGGCAACGACCAGCCATTAATTGCCGAATTTGATACTAAAGACAGCGCCCGTAAAGATGTTAGGGTACGTTTAAAAAGACTTAAAGGCGCCGATAGCGTACAAGCCTTCACCTACCGTTTTGACACCGACTTACCGGAGATGGGTATGAAAACGTTTAGTTTTAACATGCCTCGCCATAAACAAGGCTTTGAGTTTAGCAGCCGCAACAGCCAAACCTTTAATTATTCCAATACCGATAACGACGGCATCAGCACCAATATCAGCTTCCGGGTTTCTGAGCCATCAAAAGAAAAGTTAAAACGCATTGCCGGTACCGAAAAAGCCGAACTGGTATTGAACGACCTAAACCTGGTTCCGGAGTTTTCTACCGGTAAAACCACGTTATCGTTTAATTTGCCTGCAAAAACCACTGCCGATGTAAAATTTACCGATACCGAAGGCAAAGTTTTATGGACAGATAAAGCATCAGCCGGAACTTTTAGCAAAAAAATTAGCTTACCGGTAAATGGTGTTTATTACCTGCAAGTAAAGCAAGGCGCAAACACAGCGGTAAAAAAGATAATTAAGGAATAAGTTTGCGGTAGACAGTTTGCAGTTTGCATAAAAAAAGCCCTTCTAAATATTTAGAAGGGCTTTTGTATTTCTTACCATGTGCAAACTGCCTACCGGCAACTGCCAACTGTATTAGAACGGCAAATCGTCATCATCGGGCGCTGAACTGATATCAGCAGGGGGTGCATATTCTGGGGCAGAACCGCTGCCTGCAGCGCCTAACATATTAACTTTCCATAATTGCAGAGAGTTGAAATAAGTTTTTTTACCTGCCTTATCTGTCCATGGACGGCCTCTCAGGTTAAAAAACACTTCAATATCATCGCCAACCTTAACATTGTCCAATAAATTGCAACGATCCTGTATAGCTTCGAACTTTAAATACTCGGGATATTGTGGGTTCTCGATGTATTCAAGTATTAATTCTCTCTTCTTTAGTGACTCGGTAACCTGTTGGGTTGCCGACACTTCATGTACCTTACCTTTGACTTCCATAGTTTCAGAAAATATTTAAAATGTAAAGTTAATAGTATGAAATTAAATAGCGGCGTATTTAATTCATAAATTCGCAAAATAATTATGCAAGTTTTCCACACTGAGAGTAAGATCATTATCACCTGCAACAAAAGGCTTTCGCCTTACTTGCAGCAAGAGGTTGAAGCATTAGGCTTTAAACCCACACGCGTATTCCAAACCGGCGTTGAGCTAATGGGTACCGTTACCGATACCATTGCGCTAAACCTTAACCTGCGCTGCGCAAGCCAGGTACTTTATTTGTTAAAAAGCTTTACAGCTGCCGACCCAAAACAACTGTACGACGAGCTGGTACAGATTGAATGGGAAGAGTATATCGATTTTTCGGGCTACTTTTCGGTAACCTCAAACGTAAATAACGAGCATATACTTACGCCGCTGTTTGCCAACGTTAAGGTAAAAGATGCTATTGTTGACCGGATAAAGGAGAAAAAAGGCATCCGCCCTAACTCTGGCGCCGATAATAATAAAACAGTTGTGAGCCTTTACTGGCAGGATGACAAAGCCGATATCTATATAGATACATCAGGCGAAACCTTAGCTAAACACAGCTATCGTAAAATACCTGGCAAGGCGCCCATGCTGGAAGCTTTGGCCACATCAACCATTATGGCAACCAACTGGGACAGGAACAGCACATTCATAAACCCCATGTGTGGTTCGGGCACGCTGGCTATCGAGGCTGCTTTAATGGCTACAGATAAACACCCCGGCTTGTTTAGGATGAACTATGGCTTTATGCATATTATGGGTTACGACGAACAGGAATTTTTTGTTGAACGCCGTAAATTAAAGGATAAAGCCAAGAAAGCGGTCGACTTTAAAATCATCGCTACAGATATTTCTGAAGACGCTGTAGACATTGCCCGCAAGAACGCAAATACAGCCGGTGTAGAACATTTAATAGAATTTTACGTTTGTGACTTTGAAGATACCGAAGTACCTGCCGAACCAGGCATTGTAATGTTTAACCCCGAATATGGCGAACGTTTAGGCGTACACACCAAACTGGAGATAACTTACAAACGTGTTGGCGATTTCCTGAAAAAGAAATGTTTAGGCTACCGTGGTTATGTATTTACCGGCAACCCCGATCTGGCTAAAAAGATAGGTTTAAGGGCGGCCCGCAAAGTTGAATTTTATAATGGCAAATTAGATTGCCGCTTATTTGAATACGAGCTGTATGAAGGCAGCAAACGCGAACCAAAAGAAACAGAATGAAGAAACTCATCATAGCTGCATTATTATTATCCTCCTCTTTTTATTGCAAAGCGCAGGAAGACCTGGCTTTTCCTTTTCAAGGGGGTAACCCCGTTATGACACGCTTTTTTAAAGATAGCCTTGTAGTGAGCCAGGATATTATTAGTAAAAAAGCTGCCGGGGTAGCGGTAATAAAATTCACGGCTGATATTAAAGGTAATATTCAAAAATTCGTAATTTATTATGCCGATGATTACCTATTGACCATCCCTGTGATTGAAGCCCTAAAAAAATCGACTAAAAAATGGATCATCCCTAATAAGGAGAAGTTTCATGATTTTATTATCCCGTTCTCTATCAACTTTAATAACCCGGCTACCGGTGGGGCCGAGGTACAAAAGGCGGCCTACGAGTTTTATAAACGCCGCAGGCCAATTGTAGCAACAGACCAAATACCACTAAACGCAGCCACATTACTGCCAACAGTTGTAATAAAATACGATATCCAGTAATCTTTCTACTCGTTTCAGGAATAACAACAAAGCCGGCTAATGCCGGCTTTGTTGTTTATACACAGGCCATTTTAATGGGTTTTATAATGAAATAATCTATCTGCACGGATTTAATATTGCACTAATAGTATTATTAACGCAAAAAAATTACTTTTAAATTATTTTTTTTACATCCAAGCCGCAAACAATATCGTAAGTATATCATTATCAATTGTAAAGAATTATAATAATATATATAATAATATGCTTAATTATAGGGCCAAAGCGGTTGCGGCTAATATTCGCAGCAAGCGCATCGAATTAAATTATACGCAGGAATACCTTGCTGCAAAACTAAATATATCACAAAACGCCTACAGTAAAATTGAATTAGGCTACACAAAAATAACGGTGGAGCGGCTTTTTCAGATCGCGGATATATTAGAAACCGAAATAGTTGAACTATTAAACGTAGAAAAGGCTGAAGCTGCCTAATCAACTTAAATCAGGGGAATATTAGTATACCTGTTATATTTGCACCCAAATTGCAGATATGGATCAGGCCGCTATAATTGAAAAAACCGTAACCTTTGTTCAAGAAACCCTAAAAAACGCCGAGGGAGGACACGATTGGTGGCATATACAACGTGTTTGGACCAATGCCAAACTATTAGCCCGTACCGAAGATTGCGATATACTTACGGTTGAACTTGCCGCTTTATTGCATGATATTGCCGATAGTAAATTTCATAATGGCGACGAAGAAATTGGCCCTGCCACGGCGGGTAAATTTTTAACAAGCATTAATATAGATGCCGATACCATTGTCCATGTGCAACAAATAATCAGGCACATGAGTTTCAAAGCCAGTTTTGATAAAGCAACCTTCCACTCAAAAGAATTAGCCATTGTACAAGATGCCGACCGGCTGGATGCCATTGGCGCTATTGGCATTGCCCGCGCCTTTACTTACGGCGGGTTTAAGGATAGGGAAATATACAACCCTAATATTAAGCCCAACCTTAACATGAATAAGGAAGAATACAAAAACACTACCGCCCCTACCATTAATCATTTCTACGAAAAACTGCTGTTGTTAAAAGATAAGATGAATACCCAAACCGGTAAACAGCTTGCCCTGCAACGCCATAACTTTATGGAAAGCTATTTAGAGCAGTTTTATTCGGAGGTATAGTAAACTAAATATTTATCATCCCGTTTTAAGAGCATGAAAAAACCTCTACTTTCATTAGCTATATTATTTACTGTAACCAAATTCGCTACTGCGCAGGATACTGTTAAAAACCAGCGTTTTAATGTTCATTTCCAGCAAACGGTTATTACACAATATAAGCCCGGCTTTAGCGCCCCTTATACCGGCAACAACAGTTTGCTTACCGGCGAGGAAACCCAAACATCGTTAACCACTACACTTTTTGGCGGCGCGCGTTTATGGAAAGGTATGGAGGCCTATTTTAACCCGGAAATGAGCGGTGGCTCGGGCCTGAGCAAAACACTGGGTATTGCCGGTTTCCCAAATGGCGAAACCTTCCGGGTAGGTGGCGCCGAACCTAAAATTTATATAGCCCGACTGTATTTTACCCAAAATTTTGAATGGGGTAATGATAAAGCATACATTGAAGATGATGTAAACCAACTGGCCGGATGGAAAAGCAAGCGCTACCTTAAAGTTACCGTTGGTAAATTTGGCATGGCCGATTTTTTTGATGGTAACGAATTTAGCCACGATGCCCGTTCGCAGTTCATGAACTGGAGCTTGATGGATAACGCCGCCTGGGATTACCCTGCCAATACCCGGGGTTATGTTTTTGGGGCGGTAGCAGAACTGGGGCAACCCAATTGGGCATTACGTTTTGGCTATACCATGACCACCACATCGGCCAATGGCGCTATTTGGGATGAGCGCATCGGCCATGCCAACACACAATCATTAGAGTACGAAAAACGCTATCAACTTAGCGGCCACAAAGGCACCTTACGGTTATTGGCTTTCAGGAACAATGGGAAAATGGGGGTATATCGCGATGCCATAACTCAAAACCCTACCGCGCCCGATGTTGATGCTACCCAGGCATATGGCAGGCATAAGTATGGTTTTGGTATAAGCGCCGATCAATACCTGACAAATGATTTTGGCGTGTTTGCAAAAGCGAGTTATAACGATGGCAAAACCGAAACCTGGGCTTTTACCGAAATTGACCGCTCGTTAAGTTTAGGCGCGGTGTTAAAAGGAACATCATGGAGCCGTAAGGATGACGAGTTAGGACTGGCCTTTGTAGGCAACGGTATTTCAAAAGACCACAAAGATTACCTGGCAGCAGGTGGTTATGGCTTTATTATTGGCGATGGCCGGCTAAACTACTCGACCGAGCTGATAGCCGAAGTATATTATAAACTAAATGCATATCAGCATAAATTATGGCTCTCTCCCGATTATCAATTTATAGCCAACCCGGCCTACAACCGCGACCGTGGGCCGGTAAATGTGTTCTCGCTAAGGGCGCACGTAGAATTTTAATATCGGCAAAAGTAAATTGCATAATAAATTAAACCTCGCTCGGTAAAAAGCGTCATACCCAAACATGAAAATAATTTTCGCAGCTATAGCTTTATTAGTAATAAGCACGGGCGCATTTGCCCAGGTTAACAACAGTATAACCCGGTCTAAAATATCTTTCGAGATAAAAAACCTGGGGATTAAAACCGGCGGCACCATTAGTGGCGTACAGGGAACTGTCAGCTTTGATCCCAATAAACTGGAAACCAGCAAAATAGAGGCAATCGCAGATGCTACTACCATTAATACCGATAACAGCATGCGCGACGAGCACCTGAAAAAGGAAGATTATTTTAATGCGGATACTTATCCTAAAATCACCCTGTCGTCTGTGTCATTAAAAAAGAAAAATAGCAATAATTACACAGGCCAGTTTAATATCACCATAAAAGGAAAAACAAAACTTGTTGATGTGCCTTTTACTTATACCGACATAAACGACGGGGCCTTATTTAAAGGCAGTTTTAAAATTAACCGTAAAGATTTTGGCGTAGGTGGCGGTAGCATGACCATGGGCGACGAGGTTACCATTAATTTTGAGGCCGAGGCAACAAAATAATCTGCTTTCTCCTTCCGCGCTAAATGATAATAATTAATTAACACAGCAGCCTGCTTCTGTATTAATTATAACCATTTACAAATAGTAACTTTATGCTATGAAATTGCGCGTCCTAATCCTTATCAACGCTGCCGCGGTTGCCATAACACTATCGGCAGTAAACTATTACTTTCAGCATAAATGGTATGATATGATGATAACCTTCCTGGTTACTTTTATCACCAGTTATATTGTTTTTTACTACCTTATAGAAAAGTATATATATTCTAAAATAAAGCTTATTTATAAGCTTATTCACAACCTTAAACTTGGCCGCGACCTTAGGGATGCCCTGGGCGAACATGTAAGCGCCGACCCTATTAACGACGTAGAGCACGAGGTACAGGAATGGGCCAGGCAAAAAAAGAGCGAGATTGATGAGCTAAAGAAACAGGAAAAATTCCGAAGGGATTTTTTGTCGAACATATCGCACGAGTTTAAAACACCGCTTTTTGCTATACAGGGTTATATAGAGGCCCTGCAGGATGATAGCTTCGAAGATAAAGAGCTGGCTAAGCAATTCCTGGAAAAAGCATCAAAAAATGTCGATCGCTTAAGCTACCTGATCCATGATCTGGATGAAATATCGAAGCTGGAATCGGGCGAGATCCCTATTAATTACACTAAATTCAAAATAAACGATCTGATAAAAGAGGTTTTTGAATCGATGGAACTAAAAAGCAAACAGCACAATATTAAGTTAACGTTTAAACAAAAATACGATGATGGCATTTTTGTTAACGCCGACCGCGAAAAAATAAGGCAGGTGCTGGTTAACCTTATCGATAACTCTTTTAAGTATGGCAAAGATGGCGGCAGCACATCTGTAAGCATATTTACCCTGCACGAACAGGTGCTTATTGAAGTTACTGACGATGGTATAGGTATCGAAGAAAAGTTCCTTCCACGCTTATTTGAGCGTTTTTACCGCACAGATACCAGCCGGTCGAGGCAAATTGGCGGCTCGGGTTTGGGGCTGGCCATTGTGAAGCATATTATAGAAGCACACCAGCAAACCATTAACGTGCGCAGCACCGAAGGCTTAGGCTCTACCTTTGGCTTTACCCTGCAAATTGCCAAACAAAGTTTACCATTTCCGAATATACCTGTGTTAAAAAATTAACATTAACTTAACATTGCAACCGTACCTTTACCGAAATTTCATAGCAGATGTCACTAAACAGTATATTCCAGTACTTTGTTCCTAAAGATAAGAAGACCTTTTTCCCGCTTTTTGAGCAGGCTGCAAGTAACGTTGTAAGCATGGCTACCATTCTGGTTGAGGCGGTTAACTCGGTTAACCCGGCTACACGCGAAGAACTTTTCAGACAGATAGATAAATTGGAGAATAAAGGTGACGAACTTACCCACCAGATATATCTTGAACTTGGTAAAAACTTCATCACTCCTTTCGACCGTGAAGATATCCACGCGTTAGCTACCGCGATTGATGACGTTGCCGATTATATACACGGTGCAGCTAATCGTATGCTCCTTTATAGGATCGACGATTTTAATGAGCATATCCGCAAATTATCTGAATTGATACTACAAGCCGGCACTGATCTGGAAAAAGCTGTACGCGAGTTAAAAGACTTAAGAAACGTACGTGCCATTGCCGATTCATGTATCCGCATCAACAGCGTTGAAAACCAAGCCGATTACGTTTTTGACCGTGCCGTTGCCGATCTTTTTCTGTACGAAACTGATGCTATACGCCTGATAAAATACAAAGAGATATTAGCTGCCCTTGAAACCGCTACAGATATGTGCGAAGATGCAGCCAATGTAATGGAATCAATATTAGTTAAAAACGCCTAAGCATAATCTTAAATCATTTAAATGGTTACCACCCTACTTGTTGCTGTAGTTGCCCTGGCGCTTATTTTTGATTACACCAATGGCTTCCATGATGCCGCCAACTCTATAGCCACCATTGTATCAACCAAGGTATTAACGCCTTTTCAGGCGGTATTGCTTGCCGCTGTATTTAATTTTGCCGCTTACTTTTTTATTAAAGACCATAAAGTAGCCAACACGGTGGCTAAAACTGTTCACGAAGAATTTATTACGCTGCATGTGGTATTGGCCGGCCTTATCGCCGCCATCACCTGGAACTTAACCACCTGGTGGTTTGGCATCCCTTCCAGCTCATCGCACACCCTTATTGGTGGTTTTGCAGGGGCAGGTATTACAAACGCTTTGTTTATGGGCCAGCATGCATTTGCAGCCATTAACTCGGCCTATATCTTTAAAATCATCGCCTACATTGTACTGGCGCCGTTCATAGGTTTATTTATAGCCTACTTTATAACCATTCTCATCCTCCATATTTGTAAGCGGGCCAAACCCGCTACTGCCGAGCGCTGGTTTAAAAGGCTACAACTGGTATCGGCAGCGGCGTTAAGCTTTGCACACGGCACTAACGATGCGCAAAAGGTAATGGGTATTTTATACGTAAGTTTAGTAGCGGCAAAAGTTATTAATAGCGGCGCGGCAATGCCCGAGTGGATCCCACTGGCATGTTATACCGCAATCGCGTTAGGTACCATGTCTGGCGGGTGGAAGATCGTAAAAACAATGGGGTCAAAAATTACCAAAATCACCCCGCTTGAGGGTGTAGCAGCCGAAACTGCAGGTGCCGTTACCCTGTTTATTACCGAGCATTTTGCTATCCCGGTTTCAACTACACACACTATTACCGGTTCTATTATTGGGGTTGGTTTAACAAAACGTGTATCGGCGGTGCGCTGGGGCGTAACCGTAAACCTTTTATGGGCATGGGTAATTACCATTCCTATTTCGGCCCTTATTGCCGGTTTAATGTTCATGCTGGTTAGGCATTGGTAATCCCAATGTTTACTGGCAGTATATTTGCTTACCTCGTTGCATGAAAAAAATACTTATACTTATCCCGTTCCTGTTTGTTTTATTTTCCAGCTGCGACACGCTTAACCAGGTAGCACAAACTACCATACAGCAAAACGGCAACCCCACTACGCTCGATATTAATAATGGTTTAAAACAAGCGCTTGAACTGGCCACCGGCAAAAGCTCTGACCAGTTGTCGACCGTTAATGGCTTTTTTGGCAATGCAGCCGTAAAAATATTATTCCCGCCCGAGGCGCAAAAAGTTGAAAAAACATTACGCAGCATAGGCCTTGGTAAATTAGCCGATAACGTAATATTATCGCTTAACCGCGCCGCAGAAGATGCCGCTGCACAAGCCAAACCCATTTTTGTAAGCGCCATTAAGCAAATGACGCTTACCGATGTAACCAATATTTTATTGGGCAACCAGGATGCTGCCACGCAATACTTTAAACGTACTACTACCCTGCAACTATCGGCTAAATTTAAGCCTGTGGTACAAACCAGCTTAAATAAGGTAGGGGCTACAAAATACTATACCGATGCCGCCACTGCCTATAACAAAGTACCCTTTGTAACTAAGGTTAATACAGATATTAGCGACTACGTTACCCAAAAAGCAATTGACGGTTTATTTGTAGAGATAGCAAAGGAAGAACTAAACATTCGCCAAAACCTGGGCGCCCGCACCACACCGTTGTTGCAAAAGGTGTTCGGCTACTACGATAAAAATAAAAAATAATACGTCGATCTCTGATATATAAAATGCGATAGGTTTTGAAACCTGTCGCATTTTTGCGTTAATGTCATCCTTAGCTTGTCGAAGGATTATACGCGAGCTGATTCGCTAATGATTCTACAAGCTCACCATGGCATTAAAGACCGATACCAATGGATGCTGCCCATCCGGTGCCTATCCACTTACTTATGAAACTCTACCTTAATTTTTACAACTTCGGGTTTGCCATTGGTGTTGCCGGCCCAGTCTGGCCCGTCCTCTATTAAGCCAATCGCTTTATTATTTGCAACGGAGTTAAGGCTTTTTGTTACGGTAATATTGGTGATACTACCATTAGGGTTAACCGTGAATTTAAGTTCCACTGTCCCTTCCTTATTATCCGGGGTGATGGCGTTAAATCTTAAGTATTTTTTAAAACTGTCCCAGCCGGTTTTGGGGTGGGCACTTACTTGTTTTGTGCTATTAGCATGCGTAACCACCACTTCACTAAGGGAGTTTGAATTTGCATCCAATTCAACTTTTAAGCTGTCCGCGCCTTTTACATTTAATGTTTTGCTGTTATAACCTATATATCCAAACGCCAGTGTTTCATCTTTTTTAACGTTGGGTAAGGTAAACTTACCGTTCGCGTCCGTTTGTGTGGCGGCAGGTTTCCCTACTACCTTTACAGATACGCCCGGCAACGGCGAACCATCTATACGGTTTAATACCACGCCTGATACCAGGTTAAGCGGCACACCCGCGCTTATTAAGGCGGATGGGTTATTATCGCTCTGCTTACGGGGCTGCATTGTCGCGGCAACGCCGTCGGCCTTACTTTTTAGTACAGATAATGATGATGACTTATCTTTATTTACGGCCACATAACCGCCGCCTAAAACGGTATCCTGCTTTTGGTTAGCCATGTAATCTACTATCATATCCTCCACACGTGAGCTATCCGGCAATTTCTTCGCAACATCCATCGACCCAATATTTACCTCTGCTTCCGCAGCCGGAAATGGATTTGATAACTTACCAGCTAAAACAGGCACTTTGTTTTTATCTGTCGATCCTTTTGCCGTTGCAAACCCTTTGGCTTCCGGCTGTGAAACAACGGCTTCTATCTTTTCTTCCTTTAAAACCCGTGTTGTATCTGTTTGCTGGCTTTTTAGCGGCTGGTTCAGGGCTACCTTAGGACCCCCGGGCTTTTCGTCGCCCTGGTAAAGTATACCAGCAACTACTGCAAAGCCTATTACACTGGCAGCGATAGATATTATCGTCCAAGGTATTATGCGGCGGTTTTTAGTAGCTGTACGGGCTTGTAAGCGCTGCTGCAAGGCAATCAGGTTATCCTGCTGGTTACCCACCGTACCGTATCCCTCCATAGCATCCATTAAAAACGGATCGCTCTGTGCTTCGCGTTCTAATTTATGCATAGCACGGGCATCAAGCTCTCCGTTAAGATACTTCTGTATTTGCGATATGTAATCCCGTTTATTCACTGTTCTTCTCCAGGCAAATTTTAAGGTTGCGCTTTCCGTTTTGTATATAACTTTTCACCTCGTTCATGGTAAAGCCGGTTATATCGGCCACCTCTTTATAACACTTCTCGTCAAGGTAAAATAACTTTACGCTCTCTTTTTGTGCCGACGTTAACTTATCCATACACCGCTCCAGCGCCTGCATGGCTTCTTCGCGGTTCTCAGTATCAGGATGCAAAACCGGCGTAAATTCCATAAACTCATCTAAGGTTACGGTTTCCATTTTTTTACCGGCCCGCAATTGCATCAGGCAATAGTTACGACTTAATACATATAACCAACTCCTGAACTGTTTTATTTCGTGCTGATGTACCTTTTGTGCCAATTCTTCAAATATGGCCATCACGGCATCCTGCGCCGCTTCTTCATCTTTTAAATACTTTAGGCCAACACCATAAACAAGCGGCATATACTTTTCATACAGCTTACCCAAAACCGCTAAATCGCGATTTTTATGGTAACTGTTAAGCAAAGCTTCGTCTGCGGTATCTTCTGGTTTAATTGGTCTGGTAAAAAACTTCATGAAGCGGAGTGCAAAATAATTTTTTTTAACCGCTTATGGAAATCTTATCTGCAATGCATCCTGTAATAAAACGTAACAGATTATGAAAAAGTTTTTAGTGATCATTATGATGTTTGCCGCACTTACCGGATTTAAACGTGGCACAACACACACCATTAGCGGAACCGTATATTCTGCCGATGACAAATTGCCAATACCCGGCGTAACCGTTTTATTAAAAGGTACAAGTACCGGCACCCAAACAAATGCTAAAGGCTCCTATTCTATAACCGTACCCGATGGTAGCGCAACGCTCATCTTTAACTTTATTGGTTTTCAACCACAGTATATCAACATCGGCAGTAAAACTAAAATTGATGTATACTTAAAAGCAGCATCAAGTGCGTTAAACGAAGTAGTAGTAACCGCGTATGGGATACAGAGAAGAAAAGATGTAACCGGCAGCGTTGCCCAGGTAAAAAGTTCTCAAATGATCCGGGGCCTGGTATCGGGAGTTGCCGTTAACGGAGCACCCGGGGCCGCCCGCGAAGTGAAGATACGGGGAATAAGCAGCTATGGATATTTAGCCCCTGCCCCTGCAGAAGATAACGAAAGTTACAAAGGCATTACCGAAAATAGCTTTACCAATGCGGCGTCCACCCCGCTTTCAACCTTTTCTGTCGATGTTGATGCAGCCTCCTACAGTAATGTAAGGCGTTTTATCAATAACGGACAATTGCCGCCTGCAGATGCCGTGCGTGTGGAGGAAATGATCAACTACTTTATTTACAACCTGGCAGGCCCTACTGATAACAGTCCGGTTGCCATCCATACCGAGCTTTCATCTGCGCCGTGGAATACCAAACACCGCCTGCTGCGCATCGGCCTAAAGGCAAAAACCATTGCTACCAAAAATTTGCCGGCATCAAACCTGGTGTTTTTGATAGATGTATCGGGTTCAATGAGCAGTGCTAATAAATTGCCGCTGGTACAATCGTCCCTAAAAATGCTGGTGGACCAGCTGCGCCCGCAAGATAAAGTTGCCCTCGTAGTTTATGCCGGTGCTGCGGGAGTGGTGCTGCCATCAACCGGTGGCGACAAAAAAGAAACTATTAAAAACGCTATAGATAACCTAAGTGCCGGTGGATCTACCGCGGGAGGAGAGGGCATTAAACTGGCCTATAAAATCGCGACAGCAAACTTTATAAAAACCGGAAACAACCGCATTATACTGGCTACCGACGGCGACTTTAACGTTGGTGCATCAAGCGATGATGATATGGAAAAACTGATCGAAAAGAAACGCGAAAGCGGCATTTTCCTTTCTGTTTTGGGTTATGGTATGGGTAATTATAAAGACAGTAAAATGGAAACCCTGGCCGATAAGGGCAATGGTAACTATGCCTACATTGATAATATTACCGAGGCCCGCAAAACGTTGGTGAGCGAATTTGGCGGCACTTTGTTCACTGTTGCTAAAGATGTAAAACTGCAGATAGAGTTTAACCCGGCCAAAGTACAGGCCTATCGCCTGCTGGGTTACGAGAACCGCATTTTAAACAAGGAAGATTTTAATGATGATAAAAAAGATGCCGGCGATATGGGCAGCGGCCATACCGTTACCGCCTTTTATGAGATTGTACCTGCCGGGATAAAAGATGATTATATGGTTAGTGTTGATCCGTTGAAGTATCAGAAGAATGAAGTTAAAGTTGCTGCTTCGGGCTCATCAGAAATGATGACCATAAAATTCAGGTACAAAGAGCCGGTTTCATCCGTAAGTAAGATGAGCCAGGCAGTTGTTTACGATAAGCCTGTAGACTTTAAACTTACCTCAACCGATTTCAAATTTGCATCGGCAGTGGCGGAAGTGGGTATGCTGCTGCGCGATTCTAAATTTAAGCAAAAAGCCAGCTTTGCCCATGCCATTGCTACTGCCCGTGCCGGCAAAGGTGATGATAGTGAAGGTTACCGTTCGGAGTTTATCCGCCTGGCCGAGAGTGCGAAACTGTTAAGCAAAGGCACTGAATTGGCTAAGGTGAGTGATGATGAGTAAGTAAATAATAAAATGACATGTCATCCTGAGCCTGTCGAAGGATTAATGGTCGACAGGCTCACCATGACCCCCCACAGGTTGACGCCCCCACCACAGGATGACGTCCCCACCACGCGTCATTGCGAGGTACGAAGCAATCTCTTTAAGCAAATCCTTCATGCAAGGTGTACAACTATCCTAAAGAGATTGCTTCGTACCTCGCAATGACGATTAATTTTACACCCCGCTAAACGCTTCCAGATATTTATCAATATAGGCCTGCTTGGTTTTACTTTTATACTGCATTATAAACCGGGGGTGCTCCAGCGCTACTATCCTTTTGAAAAACCCGTGTCCGTCGTTCAGCTTCTTCAAAAACTTCTCGTTTTGCCCGGTGCCAAAACAGAATGCTACATCGGTATGGCAGCCCAAAGCAATTTGTTTTTTTATGTTATCGATCATAAAAGGGGTTACCGTAGTACAAAGTTCCCGGCTATCGTAATAGTTGTAATTCTTTTCCCGGCGTTTGTTGTCAATTGATGTAAAACCCAGCGGACAAAGCGAATTGATATAAAGCTTATTATAAAATGCTTCTACACCACCATAAGCGTTTATCATTTCGTAAACATAAACAGATGATGGTTCGTGGGTTAGCTTACCCTCATAAGCAATGCCGCATTCAGCTATCATGCGTTTGGGATCGGTAAACGGAACGCCCGTTAATCCGCCGCCAAACCTGCCGGGGTTAATACCAAGAATAAGGTGGCGTTTATTATCGTCGTTATAGTACTTACGATAAAATTCTGATGAGATCCGCAAGGCATTTTCCTCCTCTCTGTAAGGGTTCATGATGCGGATACCATTGGGCAATGGCGGGCCGGCATATTCCAGTTGCCGGTTAAAATCGATTACTCTATCTGCGAATGTCATAATCGTTATTCTTTTGCAGGATCTTGCCCAAACACTTTACTCAGCATATCATAAAGCCCGGGGTGTTTGGTCTGGAACTGGTCGGGTTTTTCAAAAAAGTATTCGGATACCACGGCAAAAAACTCCGCTTCGTTTGTTGTGGCATACATGTCAATATCCGAATGCCCTTCTTCTATCTTGTGGATCTCCTGGTGCATCATCCGCACCCAGGGCTCAATGTACTCGTGTGGCAGGAACCCCTCGGGGATGCCATCTGTAGCGCCATCGGCTTTATCCAGCAGGTGCACAAATTCGTGGATGCCGGTATTTTCCATACCTCCATTTTTGGAAAAGCCTTTTATGAGCGCGTTGCGCGATAATATCATTTGCCCGTTCATAAACCCGCTGCCTACCATGCCCATAATACTCCGGCCTTCGCCTTCGTTCCCTTCATACTGAAAAACTTTATCAAAGGTATCGGGGTATAAAAGCACGTTGGTTACGTTACGGTAAGTCCAGTCCTTAAAAGCGAAAATGGGTATCACCGCGCTTGATGCCACCATTATGCGGTCGGTATCGGTTATCATTAGACCTACACCTTCTATCCGCACAGTATTCAAAAACGTTTGTATCTTTTGCTCAAATATCGTTTTATCTGCATCGCTCAGCTTGTTATAATAATCTACATGCTCCGTAAGCAATGCCTTTAATTGCGATATAGGCCATTGTACCATTGGCTTTATATCGCGTTTAGCAAAGTATATAGCAATAATAATAACGAGCGCGATGATGAAATATAGCATGGTGGTATAGTAAGGAGGCAAGTTAATAAATAACCGTCATTGCTGTATTGCGGCAGCGATGTAATAAAAGCAGAATGTCATGGTGAGCTTGTCGAACCATTAGCGGGCTATACCCTCCGCGCGTCCTTCGACAGGCTCAGGATGACCCACATTAGTACAAACAAAAATAACGATGGGTAACCCCTTCGACGCTGCCGCGAGTTAGCGTAGCGTATCTCGTAACGGCACTGTGCCATGCAATAACACGAGCTGAAAGCTCGCGGCGGCAGGCACCACTAACTATTAGTGTTTAATAACCAAGTCGGTTACTGCCCCTATTGCCATTGCCAAAAGGAAAAATGTGATCATCCCCAACATGTAAGAGGCAAGTGCCTTAAAATAGGAGCTTGCCTTACTCTTGTTAAAAAATTGACCTATTGCCCAGGCAGAGTAAATTACTCCCACATAGCCGCCAAATTCCAGCAAATTATAATGTGTTATGCCGGTAACAATTGCAAAAACAGTGAAGATCAGCATCCCCATCCCCATAGTAAAACACAGGAGGATCAGAATTTCAAAAAAATTGTAGTCGTGCTTTTTGAAAAATAGTTTAGTCCATAACGCGATAAACATCCCCATCATGATATTCGCGTAGCCATAATGCCCGCTTATCCATTGAAAGATCAGCGCTGTAGTCGTTTTTTTTGAGTCTTCATATTTCACATAACCGTCCTCGATATGAAAAAAGTGATTTACGAGTGAATAGATCAAAGAAGTTATGATGATAAAAATAATGGGCTTTACAAGCCGGCTCCTATTTTCAGAAATAAAATGCCTCACACATTCCCCCGGTCGTATTAAAAGCTCCTTAACGGTGTATAATATCCCCCGTTCGACGTGTAAGATGTGTTCAATTTCGTGAACGATGTAATGGCTGTCAATTCTTTTAAGGACTGACGCTTGTCCGCAATTTGAACAATAGTTTTGATTTACTTCGGTATTGCAATTTTTACAATTAGGCATCTTACTGTCTAAGCTTTTATGAGTGATAAGTTTTACATAATGCCGGCGGTTTAGGCTTCAGCACAGGCCGAAATATAGCATTTCAACCTTATAACTTGCTAAAGGTAAATAGAATAATTTGTTCATCAATGAACCGATGCCCGAGTTTTGCGCGGCGTAACAATTAAATAACCGTCATTGCGAGGTACGAAGCAATCTCCGAACTTGGCAGGCCGCTTTGCATGTGAAGAGATTGCTTCGTACCTCGCGATGACGTGGTGGGGAGTGCGTACAAACAAAAAAAACGATGAGTAAACCCATCGCTTTTTTAAATCTTTCGGACTTTCCGACTACGGACTTCCGACTTATATCATCATCCTTACCGGCTCTTCCAGTAATGATTTTAATGTTTGCAGGAACGCGGCACCTGTTGCACCATCAACCACACGGTGATCACAGCTTAGGGTAACCTTCATTACATTGCCGGGTACTACCGCGCCATTTTTAACAACCGGCACTTGCGCTATACCACTAACGGCAAGGATACAAGCATTTGGTGTATTAATAATAGCGGTAAACTCATCAACACCAAACATACCAAGGTTTGATATGGTGAAAGTTGAACCTTCCATTTCGGCAGGTTGTAATTTTTTAGATTTCGCTTTACCGGCAAACTCTTTTACCTCTTGCGAGATGTGGCTTAACGATTTACCATCGGCATACTTTATAACCGGCACCAGCAAACCTTCGTCAACCGCTACAGCTACACCAATGTGCACATGCTCGTTGGTGCGGATCTTATCGCCCAGGAACGATGAATTAATAGCAGGGTGTTGTTTTAAGGCAACCGCGCAAGCTTTTAATACAAAATCGTTAAATGATATTTTAACCGGTGCAACCTCGTTCATTTTGTTACGGGCAGCAATTGCCTGGTCCATATCTATCGACATGGTAACGTAGAAGTGCGGCGCGGTGAACAAGCTTTCAGATAACCTTCTGCTGATAGCCTTACGCATCTGCGTAACGTTTCTTTCGGTAAATTTCTCTTCGCCTGTGTAAGTTGGCAATACAACCGGTGCTTTTTCTGCAGGGGAAGCAGCTGGTGCGCCTTCTTGCGGTTTAGCGGTTTCTGCAGGTTTTGCAGATGGTGTAAAGCCTTCTATATCTTTTTTGATGATACGGCCGCCATCGGCACTGCCTTTTACATCATTTAAATTAATGCCTTTATCTTTAGCTATTTTACGTGCTAACGGAGACGCCTTAACACGGCTGTCATCTTCTGTTGAACCCGCTGCAGTAGCAGTTGGCGCAGCGTCAGACGTTGCAGCTGGTGCGGCGGCTTCTTTTGATTCTTCAGCGGCAGCTTCTGCAGGTGCTTCAGCTCCGGCATCATTCTGTAATAACGGGGTGATATCGGTACCTTCTTTACCTACAATGGCAATAATGTCATTTACCTTTGCAGCTTCGCCTTCTTTAAGGCCAACATATAATAGTGTGCCTTCTTCGTAACCCACAACCTCCATAGTAGCCTTATCGGTTGCTACATCAGCAAGTGAATCATCTGCTTTTACTTTATCGCCAACTTTAAAGTACCATTTTTCAATAGTACCCTCGGTCATGGTATCGCTAAGCAATGGCATACGGATAACCGCTGCCGGTATGCTTGATAAGTCTACTTTTGGTTTTGCAGCAGCAGCCGGTGCAGCAGCCTTTTTATCTTCAGCAACGGCAGGTTTAGCTTCTTCGGCAGGTTTTTCTTCTGTTTTTGCAGGTGCAGCAGCGCTTTCTAAAACAGATTTATAATCTTCACCCTCTTTACCTAAAACGGCAATAACAGCATCAACCGGAACGGCGCTGCCTTCTTCAACACCTACATAAAGCAGGGTGCCATCCTGGTACGATTCAAAATCCATAGTGGCTTTATCGGTTTCTATCTCGGCCAAAACATCGCCCGATTTTACCTTGTCGCCAACTTTTTTATGCCATTTCGCCAATACCCCTTCGGTCATGGTATCGCTCATTTTAGGCATTTTAACTACTTCAGCCATATACTGTGATGAATATTGTTAATATTTATAAATATAAGATATTAGTCGCGGATGTAAGGATAATCCTGTTGTACATAAACATCAGTATAAAGTTCTGATGCATCAGGCCAAGGCGATTCTTCGGCAAATTTAACTGCCTCTTCAACCTGTGCCTTAATTTTAGCATCTATCTCTTCAAACCATTTATCATCAGCATAACCTTCTTTTTGTATAGTTAGTTTTACTGTTTCAATAGGGTCTTTTGTTTTGTAGCTTTCCAGCTCTTCCTTGGTACGGTATTTCTGCGGATCGCTCATCGAGTGGCCTTTGAAACGGTATGTACGCATTTCTAAAAAGGTTGGGCCTTCGCCGCGGCGTGCGCGTGATACAGCTTCGTCCATTGCATTGTGTACTGCAACCGGGTCCATACCATCAACCGGTGATGACGGGATACCGTAAGGCAAGCCTAATTTGTAAATATCTGTTTGTATGGTAGTACGCTCTACCGAAGTACCCATGGCGTAACCATTGTTTTCGCAAACAAAAATTACAGGTAGCTTCCATAACGCGGCCATATTAAAGGTTTCGGTTAGTGCACCCTGGCGCACGGCACCATCGCCCATGTAGGCAATGTTTACGTTATCGGTCCCTTTGTACTGTTCTGCAAATGCGATACCTGCACCCATCGGGATCTGGCCGCCTACAATACCATGCCCGCCATAAAAATGGTTTTCCTTGTCGAACATGTGCATCGAGCCGCCTTTGCCTTTTGAGCATCCGGTTGCTTTACCGTACATTTCGGCCATGATAGCGTTAGGGCTTGTGCCTTTTGCCAAAGCGTGAGCGTGATCGCGGTATGCGGTTATCAAACTGTCTTCGTGGCGTATAACAGACATGGCGCCTGCTAATACAGCTTCCTGGCCTATGTACAAGTGGCAAAATCCGCGTATTTTTTGCTGACCGTATAATTGACCGGTTTTTTCTTCAAACTTACGCATCAGTAGCATAGACTCATACCACATCAGGTAGGTGTCTTTAGTTATTTCGATTGAACTCATTTATTAAATAAAGTTTCTATGAGAAAGTGCAAATCTAATTATATCCTGCAAATAACCGAAACTGGAACGAATTTGTTAGCATGATTTGATTAAATTTTTAAAGCGCCATTCCAATGCATGCATAGCATTTTTATAAAAAGCGAAATAACATTTGGAAGTGGTGTAAAATGTACGCTTTGTACGAGCGCGAAAACTGCATTTTCCACAATTTTCTTTTCAAAAAAAATCTTATCAAATGCAATCGAACCAATACTTTTAAGGGGCGAATTTGGACGTTTTAAAACCCTTTTTAGGCTTTTCTAAGTAGTCATCTATGGGCTGAATTTACATGCCCTGTTTTTGCACAGCCCGAATCAAGGACCCTCCGATAACTCAACGACAATTTCAAAAAATGGAAACGATCAATACTTTAACGATATAATTATTACTACCAATTAAAAACATTGCTTAAATCGTTATAGGAAAAAAACCTTACGATTAATTTGGTAATTAAAAATTATTGGATAGTTTTGTATCCAACAATAGACACAACGTCCGATTTAATATACATTTGCTGTCCTAATTCAGCAATTAAAGGGATTAAATGAAGAAAACAATAATTGCTATTGCATTATTTATGAGCGTTTTAGCAGCTCATGCTCAAACAAAAAACGCTCCTACTCCAGCAGCCGAATCGGCCGAACAAGAGAGTTTAGCAAAAGATTATTTATCACAAATAATGGGTGTTGCGGTATCTGCAACCTCAAATATGAAACTTTTCCATTTTGTATACGATTGGATAGGCACACCTTACCGTTTTGGAGGTAGCTCAAGAAGAGGCATTGATTGCTCGGCATTTACAAAGCAGTTATATAGTGATGTATTCAATTTAACTATCCGCCGTAGTTCACGCGATATTTTCAGCATGGTTAACCCTGTTAGTAAAGACGATCTGAAAGAGGGTGATTTAGTTTTCTTTAAAATTCACAGCCGCAGCATATCACACGTTGGCATTTACCTGGGTAACAACAGGTTTGCGCATGCATCATCAAAAGGTGTTGCAATAAGCAGCTTAGACGATGCGTACTATAGCCGCTATTTTTATAAAGGCGGCCGTTTATTAGAATCATTTAAAAGTGAACTTTCGGCGTCATCAACTGACGACGATGAACCAGCTAACTAAGTAAACCTAAATTATATCTTAATCCTTTCACTAACTCTGAAAGGATTTTTTTTTGCCCCGCATGAAAACCCGGTTAATATTATTTCTTTCTGCTTTTATAGTAATTACCGGATGCCGTAACCTGCCCGAAAAGAAAGCCATCGCAGAAAACCCGGTTACAGAAACAGCGAAACCTGTTATTAAACCAATATCAGATACTATAAATATTGCAGCCGTGGGCGATATTATGCTGGGATCTTCATACCCTGACAGTACTTTTTTACCACCCGATAGCGCCAGAAACAGCTTTAAATATGCACTGGAAGATCTGCGCAAAGCCGACCTTACTTTTGGCAACCTGGAAGGGGTATTGCTGGATACCGGCGCACCTGTTGGTTATAAGCTACGGTTTAAAAACAAAGGCTATTTGTTTAGGATGCCAACAAACTATGGCGGTATTTTTAAAGATGCAGGGTTTGATGTACTAAGTGTTGGCAATAACCACTCTAATGATTTTGACCGGCCCGGGCGAAAAAGCACTATCAAAATTTTGGATAGCCTGGGTATAAACACGGCCGGCTTTAAAAGCCATCCCTCAAAAAAATTCACTTTAAATGGCGTTAGATATGGCTTTTGCGCGTTTTCGCCAAACGGGCAAACTGTATCTTTATTGGAGATAGCGGCTGCGAAGAATCTAATTCAGCAGTTAAAAGCTAATAGTGATATTGTGATCGTTTCTTTCCACGGCGGTGGTGAAGGTACCGAATATGAACATGTGCCTGCGGATACAGAAATATTTAAAGGAGAAAACCGCGGTAACCTGCGCGCATTTACCCATGCGGCAGTTGATGCCGGCGCTGATGTAATATTTGGTCACGGCCCTCATGTTAGCCGCGCAATGGAACTATACAAAAACAGGTTAATAGCTTACAGCCTGGGTAACTTTGTTACCTATAAAGGTGTAAGCGTAAGTGGCGTTTGCGGCCTGGCGCCTTTATTAAAGCTTCGCATTAATAAAAAAGGCGAATTTTTAGATGGGCGGTTAATATCCTACATACAAAACCACCAAACAGGTTTAAGGCCCGATGCTTTAAACCGCACGGCGTTTCGCATAAAAACTTTAACCGAGGCCGATTTTATTCAGCCCGGTTTAAGTATTTCCGATTCGGGAGCAATTACCCCTTTGGTTACAAATTAAGCTTCGTCCTTTGTGTTGCGCACAAGGCTTATCCCCGTAAAAAAGAAGATTATTGAAATTAAACCTACAACAATTAATGTAGTTGCTGCACCGGTGTGCTGAATAATTTGGACACCGGTATAAATTAAGCCAACAATTCCCAATACGGTAAGTATGGCTCCGAAAGTACGTTTTAAGTTCATGTTTTATAATTAGTTATGTGTAAACAACTATTCATTAACCACTATCACATCGCTTTGTTTGCTTATGCTTATTTGCTTATAATAACTGATATATATCATAAATATGTAATTTACTTAAGGGTGGATGTATGATTTTGCAATGTATTACGTTAATAATATCGTAAGTGCCTCGCATTTACATTGTGATAAGGTTTAGGTTGAAAGTCCCCGGGCAGCGAGTGCCTGGGGCTTTTATTTTTTATAGCCTTAAGTAATCCCGCCCATTTTATACATCTTCGTTCCATATTGATATATATTATAATATAATGAATGATATAAAAGCAAAGCTGCATGCGTTGTGCGTTGCTTACGTACAAACCCGCATGAAAGCCGCCGAACAGGCAATTGCCGAGGCGCAACAATCTCAAAATGATGATACTAAGAGCAGCGCCGGTGATAAATATGAAACCGGCCGCGAAATGGCGCAGCAAGAGACCAATCGTAACCTTGCTCAACTGAACGAGGCCAACAAGCTAATGGTAGCCTTAAACCAGATCTCGTATAACGGCACATCGCAAAAAGCAGAAACCGGCAGTGTGATATTTACCAATAATGGCAATTTTTACCTGGCTATTAGTGCGGGGACGTTGCTTTTAGATGGCAAAAACTTTTTCGCGGTATCACCCGCATCGCCAATTGGCTTTAAACTGAAAGATAAAAAAGCGGGCGAAGAATTTATTTTAAATGATAAAACTTATCAAATACAGTCAATTATTTAATTTTCCGGCCTATAAATTGTGCTTATTTATAAAATAAAAAATATAGTTTAACAAATTATTGTACAATTGATTGATTTCTATTCTATATTTGGTGTAAACAAATAAATGACAGCTCATAAACTGATCATTACTAAACTATTTTTTGATGAACATATTCGTAGGAAGCCTTCCGTACTCATTAGAGGAAGCAGATTTACAAGAGCTTTTCGAAGCTTATGGTGAAGTAACCACCGTGAAAATTATTATTGACAGAGAATCCGGCAGAAGCAAAGGTTTTGGATTTGTTGAAATGTCTGATGACGAAGCAGCACAAAAAGCAATTTCAGGCTTAAATGGTTCTGAAGTTAGTGGCCGCTCAATTGCCGTTAGCCAGGCAGAAGACAAAAAACCAGGTGATCGCAGAAGCGGTGGCGGTGGTTTTGGTGGTGGCAACCGCGGCGGCGGTGGCGGTGGCTACTCAAGAGACAACAACAGAGGTGGCGGCGGTGGCGGCTACTCAAAAGATAGCAGAGGCGGCGGCGGCGGTAGCCGTTGGTAATAATCTGTACAGATTAAAAGCAGAACACTGTTAATATTTGCGGTGTTTTGCTTTAATTTATTTTGAAACACGCTCTCATAATTTTGTTAGCGTGCTTTTTATTGCCTTTTTTTAAGGATAATGCTTGCTATATTAATAATATTTTACCCGCTATTTTTCTGTGATATAGCTAATTAACCCGTGTGCCCGGCATTTTGTTAATGGGGCAAATAAATTCTTGTTTGGATAGATAAGATTTTAAGGGGCTTTGATACTTTTTATTATTTTTGTCAAAAACCATAACCAATGAGCGAACTCATTAAGAAACAAGTAAATGATGCAAAAGCTTTAATGGACAAAGCAATTGCCCATGCAGATAGCGAATTAACCAAAATACGTGCAGGTAAAGCCAACCCATCAATGTTGGATGATGTTAATGTTGATTACTACGGCACCCCTACTCCGTTGAGCCAGGTAGGTAGCGTAAACACTCCGGATGCACGTACTATTATTGTACAGCCATGGGAAAAATCATTATTACCTGCTATAGAAAAAGCTATTAAAGAAGCCAACCTGGGTGTTAACCCACAAAATGATGGCGTTATTATCCGCATTAATGTTCCGCCATTAACCGAAGAGCGTCGTCGCGACCTGGTTAAAAAAGCGAAAGGTGAAGCTGAAACCGGTAAAATTGCTATACGTAATATCCGTAAAGATGCTAACGAAAAAATCAAAAAATTAAAAACTGAAGGTGTATCTGAAGATGAAATTAAAGTTGGTGAGGCCGAAGTGCAAAAACTGACTGATGCTTACATCATTAAGGTGGATCAGCTATCAGAAGCAAAAGAAAAAGATATCATGACGGTTTAAGTTTTTAAACTGCTAATATGAAAAGGGATGGCCGAAAGGTTCATCCCTTTTTTTGGTATTACTGCATAATTACTAAGTTTAATTTAATTAGCTTTAGTTCTATGGCATCAGCACCTTTTTCAGCTAAGATGAAACATATTCATCTCTTTTGCATATCAATAGTAATTGGTGTTTCTTGCAATTCGGCGCCTGATCTTAAAAATTATGGTGTAATATCAAGTGAAATTAATGAGATTCCCACAATTGACACGAGTAATAATATAGTTCGACCAATAACGCTTATAGCACGGCTATATCATCTTACTAATAAGTCTACTAATCATCATATAGATTTTGTTTGCAAAGCATACCTGAAAGGCGATGGTGACGTAATATTAGAAAAAACAGAGAAACATGTTGTTGCACCACAAGAAACGATCAACTTAGACGTTGATAGCAGCTCCAATTCCCGGGTACTCAAATTTGAGATAGTTGAAGCTCATACAGTTAATGAGTGATTTCTTATAAACTTAAAGCTGCTGAGATATCTCTGTTTAATGTATCTGCAATAACCGCATCCGTCAGTCTGAGCCTGTGTAGACGTGTACGCTTGGCTATGGTTCGACAGGCTCACCATGACATCTTCCCTATTTCTTCGTCTTCCTACAGTTTCAAAATAATTATTTTGCAGATAAATAAACACTTTATATATTTGCGTAATTGATTACGTAATTAATATCGCGCTATGGAGTTTTATAATAAGGTTGGCAAGATGGCATTGGGCAGCAGGCTGCGCAGGCTAAGTGAAAAATTAACCGATGAGGCTGCCGAGGTATATAGAGTATATGATATCAACATGAACCCGAAATGGTTCCCGGTGTTTTATGCGTTGGCCGAGGGTGAGGATAAATCAATTATGCAAATTGCACAGGAGATAAGCCATTCGCACCCATCAGTAAGTACTATAGCAAAAGAAATGGTGAAGCATGGCGTTGCGCAGGAAGTGGCCAACAAAGCCGATGCTCGCAAAAACTACATCGGGTTAACAGATAAGGGCCGCGAAATAAACCAACGCATCCAGGTACAATATGCTGATGTAAACTCGGCCGTTGAAAATGCGCTGAACGAAACCCAATACAATATCTGGAAAGCGATTGAAGAATGGGAGTTTTTACTGGAGCAGAAAAGCCTGCTCAATCGTGTAAAGGATGAAAAGAAAATCCGCGAAAGCAAGGATGTACAGGTAGTAGATTACAAACCAGAATATCAACCGGCCTTTAAACAACTCAATGAAGAGTGGATAACCCAATACTTTAAGATGGAAGCAACAGATTATAAATCTCTTGACCATCCGGATGAGTATATACTTAGTAAAGGCGGGCATATCCTCATCGCTTTATATAATAATGAACCTGTTGGTGCCTGCGCGCTTATCAAAATGGATAATGATATGTACGAGCTGGCCAAAATGGCGGTGTCGCCAAAGACAAAGGGCAAAGGCATCGGTTTTATATTAGGGAATGCAAGCATTGCTAAAGCAAAAGAGTTAGGCGCTAAAAAGATCTATCTGGAAAGCAATACCATATTAAAGCCGGCTATAAACCTGTACCATAAACTTGGCTTTAAAAAAGTTACCGGGATGCCATCGCCATACGAGCGCTGCAATATTCAAATGATATTGGAGCTGTAGGAGATCTGTCAGTCTGTGTTATCAAATCCCGTGGCTTTGAAGGTGCAATGGCAGATCTTTGCGGGGTAGTGCAGCGTGACCGACTATATTATAGCGCATGTTTCCTTGCGCCAGGTTTGGATTTAATGGTGACGTTATTTTGTCAGTAGCTTATTTTTAAATAAGCTTATTATCAGTCGTTTATGTGTTATAAGTGGTGTTCACGGCCGTGAACGTGAACACTTCTCATGCCATTTACTAATAATTACCATGGCGAGCTTGTCGAAGACCTGAATACTTTGCTAATGGTACCACAAGCTCCCCATGACATATCTTATACTAATCTCATTAATAAACTATTTATACCCAGTGCTTCTCTGTGAGAATCTCCTTTTTCTCTGTGGTTAACAAATAACCGTATTGTCAAATTAAAGGGAATGAGTAGCTTAGCCATTCCCTTTTTTTATTTTTGTGTTATAACATGAAAATATTACTCTCCTATTTATCAAAGCACCGCTGGGTGGTTGTTCTGGCGCTGTTCTTAGCAGGTATGAACATTGGGTTCTCTTTGCTTGACCCATATATCACCGGCCGTATTGTAGATAACTTTATCGAAAAATATAAAGTACTAAGCCATGACGAATACCTTTACGGCGTGCTTAAGCTTGTAGGCATGGCTATTGGTGTTGCCATGGTATCGCGTATAGCCAAAAACTTTCAGGATTATTTTACTAATATCATTACCCAAAAAGTTGGCGCCGAAATGTATGCCGACGGGTTGAAGCACTCTCTTGAACTTCCCTACCAGGTATTTGAAGATCAGCGTAGTGGCGAAACTTTAGGCATATTGCAAAAGGTGCGTTTAGATTGCGAGAAGTTTATCACGTCGTTCATCAGCATACTATTTGTGAGTTTGATTGGTATGGTGTTCGTTATTGTGTACTCGGCAACTGTAAGCTACCAGGTAACGTTGGTTTATTTTGCGGCTATCCCTGTTATTACATTCGTAAGTATGGCCATGAGCCGTAAGATAAAACGCATCCAAAAAAATATTGTATCAGAAACTACAGCGCTTGCCGGCTCAACTACCGAATCGTTAAGAAACATCGAACTGATAAAAAGCCTCGGCTTAGCCAAACAGGAAATAAAACGCCTAAACACTACTACCTACAAGATCCTCGATTTAGAATTGAAGAAGGTAAAATATGTGCGCAGCATGAGTTTTGTACAGGGCACAACGGTCAATTTTGTACGTAGTGTAATGGTTGTAGTTTTATTACTGCTAATATTTAAAGAAACCATTTCGCCGGGCCAATACTTTAGCTTTTTATTTTATTCCTTTTTCCTGTTTAATCCATTACAGGAACTTGGTAACGTTATATTAAGCTGGCGCGAAGCCGAGGTTTCTTTAGGTAACTTCAAAAAAATACTGAGTATCCCAATTGATGCCAAGCCTGATAAACCCGTATTATTAGAGAAAGTAGACACCCTTACTTTTAGCGATGTTAGTTTTAAACACTTAACAGCAAACCGCAACGCGCTTAATCACATTAGCTTTAAAACTAACAGCGGTGAAACTATCGCTTTTGTTGGGCCATCGGGCTCAGGTAAAACTACTTTGGTGAAATTATTGGTTGGTTTGTACCAGCCTTTAGAAGGCGATATCCTTTACAACAATATTTTAAGTAAAGACATTGACCTTGACCAGCTCCGCGAGAAAATTGGCTTTGTAACGCAGGATACGCAGTTATTTTCGGGTACCATTCGCGAGAATCTGCTGTTTGTTAACCCAACCGCGACTGACGAGGAATGTATGAACGTACTACAGCGCGCGGCTTGCCAAACCTTGCTTGCCCGTGCCGATAATGGTTTAGATACTGTAATTGGCGAAGGTGGTGTAAAAGTATCTGGTGGTGAAAAACAACGTCTTTCTATAGCGCGTGCTTTATTACGTAAACCGGATATTCTTGTATTTGACGAAGCAACGTCGTCACTGGATTCTATAACCGAAGAAGAAATAACCGATACTATCCGTGATGTATCTGTATTAAATGATCATATCACCATCCTTATAGCTCACAGGTTATCAACCATTATGCATGCTGATTGTATCTATGTGCTGGAGAAAGGCCATATTATAGAATCGGGCAAGCACTTCGACCTGATAGATCAGAAAGGCCTATACTATGCCATGTGGAGGCAACAAATTGGCGAGAAACATACGGTGGATGCGTAAGTAAACGCCAGCCCACCCCGCTCGTAAATCCGCCCTGTCATTTCGAACGAGCGTAGCGAGGAGAAATCTTGTTCGTCATGCAAAGTCGCCGCCTGTTATTCTAAACAAGATTTCTCACTATCGTTCGAAATGACAGATATTAAAAACAAGAAAGCCCAGCTGAATCAGCAGGGCTTTCTTGTTTACTTAGCTTGTGGGATGCTGAAACAAGTTCAGCATGACTTGTATTATTATTTTACCAGCGTACCAATAGGCTCGCCATTTGCAATTTTCATGAAGTTACCTTCTTTGTTCATATCAAAAACGATGATAGGTAATTTGTTTTCCTGGCAAAGGGTAATGGCGGTCATGTCCATTACATTTAGGCCTTTGTCGTAAACCTCCTGGAAGCTGATTTCGTCATAACGGGTTGCTGTGGGGTCTTTCTCGGGGTCGGCAGTATAGATACCATCTACACGGGTTCCTTTCAGTACAACGTCCGCTTTTATCTCTATGGCACGTAATGATGCTGCGGTATCTGTTGTAAAATATGGGTTACCGGTACCGGCGCCAAATATCACAATTTTACCAACTTCTAAATGATGCATAGCACGGCGACGGATATAAGGCTCGCAGATCTGCTCCATTTTAATTGCCGACTGCAGACGGGTTTCTACGCCGATACTTTCCAGCGCGTTTTGCAGTGCCATACAGTTAATAACTGTTGCCAGCATACCCATATAATCGGCCTGTGCACGTTCCATTCCACTTTTTTCGGCACTAAGTCCTCTAAATATATTACCGCCACCAACAACAATGGCTATTTCTATGCCTTGTTCTTTCACGCTTTTTATATCGTGAGCGTATTGTAATACCTGGTTGTTATCAATGCCATACTGGCGTTCGCCCATCAGGGATTCGCCGCTAAGCTTTAGTAGAACTCTTTTATATTTCATTTATAAGGAAGATTTATCAAAAATAGATAATAAATAGTATTGTTAAAATTTTATGTAGTAGGCGTTAAATAATTCCCCCGCAATATAGTTGCAATGGTTTCATATTTGTCGTTAAATACGATCAGATCGGCGTCGTAGCCGGCGTCAACCCTACCTCTTGTTTTTTTAGAAGCCAGTTGTGCAGGGTATAACGATGCCATATTAACAGCCTCGGCCAGATCTATACCTACATATTCAACGCAATTCTGCACGGCTTTCAGCATAGTTAAACTAGAGCCGGATAATGTGCCATCGGGCATTACATATTTATTGCCAACCAACTGGTGCTGGTAAGTACCCTCTGTTGCTGCGGTAACCGCATCAGTGATTAGGTATAACTTATCGCCCAATTCGCGCTTAGCCAAACGGATCATCGCCCAATCCACATGGTTGCCATCGGCCACAATGCTGGCATATGGTTTTTCCTCAAATATAGCGGGGATATAACCCGGTTCGCGGTGATGCATTTGCGGCATGGCATTAAACAAATGCGTTACCGCCGGTATAGGTTTATTTAAAAAACCTTTCCCCTGTTCATAACTCGCGTTGCTATGGCCCGATGAGATGATGATGCCCTGCGCATGCAGATAGTCTATCACTTCCTGGTCCTGCAGTTCGGGCGCTATGGTTATCATCGCAATAACACCGTCAGCCTGCTCTACCCAACCTTTAACTTCGGCCAGGGTTGCTTTCTTTATATATTTTTCGGGATGCGCGCCTCTTTTGGCTGGGTTTAAATATGGCCCTTCCAGGTGGATACCCCAAAAGTTACCCCTGGCTTTTGAGCGGTACTCTTTAGCAGCTATTATACCCGCTTCAACTATGTCATTTGTATTGGTACCTATGGTAGCAAAGAAACCTATTGTTCCCTGATTTAGCAGGTCGTCTTCCATGCGTTGCAGCGCAGCAACTTCGGGTTTACCGGCAAACAGTTTACCTCCGCTGCCATAGATCTGCAGATCTATAAATCCCGGTGCAAGATAGGCGCCATTAAGGTCTTTCTTTTCAGCATCCGCAGGGAAAGCTGTATCATCAATAATAGCTTTGATTTTGCTGCCATCAATTAAAACGGCTTTGCCTTTGGCGATGCTGCCGTCCGATATTAGCTGAAGATTATGAAGTGCTTTTATCATAGTGTCCAAATATGATTGTTAACCCATCGTATGAACAGAGCATTGACTGCTTTGTTCAAGCAAAAAAGACGTGAAGATTACGCCTCTGCAAACCCTTCTAAACAAAAGGGCAAAAAAAATCCCCCTCGTTAATACGAGGGGGATAATATAATTAAGCTCCTAAAGCAACTCGCTTAAACGCGGTAACGGTTAGGCCTTTATCAACCGTATCTAAGAACTGTGCAACAGTTTTAGAAGAGTCTTTAACAAACTCCTGGTTTAATAAAGTAGAATCTTTGTAGAATTTGTTAAGCTTACCAGCAGCGATCTTTTCAACCATTTCTTCTGGTTTACCTTCAGCACGAATCTGCTCTTTAGCAATTTCGGTTTCGCGCTCAATAGTAGTAGCGTCAACACCGTCTTTATCAATTGCTACAGGGTTCATAGCAGCAATTTGCATTGCAACATCTTTACCTGCTTCATCAGCACCGGCAACAGCTTTGCTTAAACCAACCAATACACCTAAACGGTAGTTACCGTGTATGTAAGCAACAACTTTATCGCCTTCAATAACTTCGTATTTAGATACACCAATTTTTTCGCCGATCTTACCTGTTTTGTCGATGATAGCATCACCAATTTTAACACGTGAGTTTTCGATGTCGATCTCAAGGTTGTAAAGTTCTTCGATAGTAGCAGGCTTGTTTTCAACCGCTATGTTTGCAATAGCGTTACCAAAAGCAACAAACTCGGCATTTTTAGCTACGAAATCTGTTTCGCAGTTAAGCTCGATAACAACACCACGTTTAAAATCTTCAGAAGTACGTGCTATAACAACACCTTCGTTTGATTCGCGATCCTGGCGGCTGGCGGCAACTTTAGCGCCTTTTTTTCTTAAAAAATCAATGGCAGCTTCAAAATCGCCATTGGTTTCTGTTAAAGCTTTCTTGCAATCCATCATGCCCGCACCTGTTTGCTGGCGCAGTTTGTTTACATCTGATGCAGATATTTGTACTGTAGACATGTTTTTTAGTTTTAAAAAGTTGTAGATGTTACAAGGGTTGCAAAAGTTACAAGGCTCATGCCTATAACTTCTACAACCCTTACAACCTAATATTATTCTTCTGTTGAATCAGCAGCAGGGGCTTCAGTTTCAGCAGCCTCAGCTGTTACTTCTGCAGTCCTTTTTCTTTTGCCACCTTCAGAGCGGTCAGCTACTTCTGGTGCATCAGCTTTTGCTTTAGCAGCAGCAGCTTCTTTCTCAGTTTCGTCTTCTTTCTCGCGTTTACGCTCATCTAAACCTTCTTCAATAGCTTTGATGATAATGCCGGTGATCAATGAAATTGATTTGGTAGCATCGTCATTCGCCGGAATAGGGAAATCGATGTTTGAAGGATCAGAGTTTGTATCAACCATTGCAAATGTTGGTATGTTAAGCTTTAAAGCTTCAGATACCGCGATGTGCTCTTTCTTAACGTCGATAAGGAACAATGCAGCAGGTAAACGGTTAAGATCCGCGATACCACCTAACAATGTTTCTAATTTGATACGCTCACGCTGTATCATCAAACGCTCTTTTTTAGAAAGGTTGCTGTAAGTACCGTCTTTAGTCAATTTATCGATGTTAGACATCTTTTTGATTGACTTACGTACGGTAGCAAAGTTGGTTAACATACCACCTAACCAACGCTCGGTGATATAAGGCATGTTTACGCCTTTTGCATATTCAGCTACGATATCTTTCGCTTGTTTCTTTGTAGCTACGAATAATACTTTACGACCTGATTTTACAATTTGTTTTATTGCTGCAGCAGCTTCTTCAACCTTTGATAAGGTTTTGTTTAAATCTATAATGTGGATACCATTACGCTCCATGAAAATGTACTGTGACATTTTCGGATCCCATTTACGGGTAAGGTGACCAAAGTGTACACCTGCATCCAGTAAATCCTGATATGTTGTTCTTGCCATTGTTTGTGTCCTCCTTAAATTATCGTTTACTGAATTGGAATTTCTTACGTGCTTTCTTACGTCCTGGTTTCTTACGCTCAACCATACGGTCATCACGTGTCATTAAACCTTTAGCGCGTAATGCTGGTTTCTTTTCCGGATCCAGTTCAACAATAGCTTTCGCAATAGCTAAACGTACGGCTTCTGCCTGTCCTTTTACACCACCACCAGCTACATTTACTTTAACATCAAATTTACCGGCAGAGCCAGAAACTTCTGTTGATTGCATAACAATGTACTGTAATGGTAGAGTTGGGAAATACTCTTTGTAATCTTTACCGTTAACGGTAATAACACCTGTGCCATCGTTCAAATAGATACGGGCAACAGCTGTTTTTCTTCTGCCTGAAGTGTTAGTTGTTGGCATTTTCTTTTCTCCTTTGAATTAAAATTAAATGGTTGTTGGATTTTGAGCGGCATGAGGATGCTCTGCACCTGCGTAAACATGCAGGTTACCATAGATAGCACGACCTAAACGATTTTTAGGTAACATACCACGTACAGCTTTTTCAATCACACGCTCAGGATGCTTTGCCATTAACTCTTTCGGAGAAATGAAACGCTGACCACCTGGATAACCAGTATAAGAAACATACTGCTTTTCGCTGAATTTGTTTCCGGTCAGTTTAACCTTGTCTGCATTGATAACAATTACATTATCTCCGCAGTCTACGTGTGGGGTGAACCCTGGCTTGTGTTTACCTCTGATCATCATCGCGATCTTAGTACACAAGCGCCCCAAAATCTCATTGTTTGCATCAACAACAACCCATTCTTTATTAACGGTTTTCTTGTTGGCTGAGACAGTTTTGTAACTTAACGTATTCACTTGCTTTAAATTAAATTTATTAAACGTATACTTTACCCCGTAATTACGGGACTGCAAAGATACGCCTATTTGTCTAATTTACAAATGGTTTTTGCGATTAGTTAATTACAGTTATCAGCGTGATTAAGAGAGCGGTTGCAAAGTGAATTATTCTTTGCAACTAACGCATCGAAGGAAATGTCTTTAACTAAAATATTTCACTACCCCATCGGCACAATTAACGCCATCAATTGCGGCCGAGATTATACCGCCTGCATAGCCCGCGCCTTCCCCGCATGGAAACAACCCTGCAACCTGCGGGTGCTGAAAAGTTTCGCGGTCACGGGGAATTTTTATGGGAGATGATGTGCGCGACTCTACCCCTACCAGTATCGCCTCGTTAGTATAATAGCCCTTCATTTTGCGGCCGAATGCCGGCAACGCCTTACGCAGACGGCTATGGATCCAATCGGGCAGTACTTCTTTCAGGTCGACACTTTTACAGCCGGGCAGGTAAGAGTTTTCGGGCAGATCAATAGATCCACGGCCTTCCACAAAATCAACCATGCGCTGAGCCGGGGCTACGAGGTTACCGCCGCCCGCTTTAAAAGCCAGGTGCTCTACCTGCTGCTGAAAGTTCAGCATCCGGAAGGGGTCGTTCATATCACCCTTTACATCATCCATATTTATTTGCACCACCGTACCCGAGTTGGCAAAAGGATTGTTTCGTTTTGATGGGCTCCAGCCGTTCACCACTATCTCGTCCTGCGCGGTTGCACACGGAGCTATGATACCACCGGGGCACATGCAAAAGGAGAACACGCCACGGTCTTCAACCTGCTCAACAAGGTTATAGTATGACGGTGGCAGATCGGGGCCGCGGTACTCGCAGTGGTACTGGGCACGGTCAATAATCTCCTGCGGATGTTCAATGCGTACACCCAGGGCAAAAGGTTTGGCCTCTATTAATATATCCTGGCTGTGCAGCATCCTGAAAACATCATGCGCCGAGTGGCCGGTTGCCAGTATTACCGCATCGGCCAAAAGTTTTTCGCCATTTACCAGTTGTACCCCTTTTATTTTACCAAACTCAACCAGTAAAGCGGCAACTTTGGTATCAAACAAAACTTCGCCACCGGCCTCCATAATACTTTCGCGCATGGCGGTTATTATTTGCGGTAGCTTGTTGGTGCCAATATGCGGGCGGGCGTCTACCAAAATATCTTCGGTTGCGCCATGGGCTACAAAGGTTTTTAACACGCCATTAACGTCGCCACGTTTGGTACTACGGGTGTAAAGCTTACCATCAGAGTAGGTTCCTGCCCCACCCTCGCCAAAGCAATAATTGGATTCCGGATTTACCAGGCCTTGTTTATTAATATTAGCCAGATCGCGGCGGCGTTGTTTAACATCCTTGCCACGTTCCAGTATAACAGGTTTAAGCCCCTGCCCGATACATTGCAAAGCGGCAAAGATCCCCGCAGGGCCGGCACCTACTATAATAACCCGTTTGGCATCCTTTACATTTTTATATTCGGGATGGTAGATCTCGGTTTGTACGGGTTCGTCTATAAACACCCGCACCTGCATCCTATAAAGCACCTTACGGCCACGCGCGTCGATAGAACGTTTCAGTATTTTGATTCCGTTAATTCTTTGTTGTGGGATATTTATGGCGGCGGATGCCAGTGCGATTAAAACCGCTTCATCTTCCTGTTGCCCCGGGGGGCAAACAATTTCTACTTCTTTTGTCATGTTACAATGCCGGGTTTTTATCCCGGATGGGGCAAAGATACTATTTTCAGTTAGCAGTATTTAGTTGGTAGGTTGCATTCTTATTTTAACCACAGGAGGTCTATCACATTCCTAAACCCACCTTTAATCCTTCCGTACGGTAAAGAACGGTAACTGTACGATAGCGAACACTTACACAATTCGTTTTAAAATCAATTCAACTGACAATCAATAAGTTATGATTACGGCTGAGTTTTGGCACATGTCGAAATAGAATTAAATAGTAAAAAGATGATGACTACCGTTGATAACCGCTTACAAACACTCTGGGAGGGCTGTATGCGTAACGATCGCAAACAACAAGAAATGTTATATAAGATGTTAGCGCCAAAAATGCTTGCGGTTTGCATGCGTTATGCTAAAGATAAAGATGAAGCCCAAGACATATTACAGGAAGGCTTTATTAAAATGTTTAAAAACATGAACAACTACCGAGGCGAAGGAAGTCTTGAAGGCTGGATTCGCCGTATTATGGTACACAGTGCAATATCACGTTACCGTAAAGCTAAAAGCACTGTATTGGTTGATGATTTTGCTGAGCAAAACATCCCTGTAAGCAATAGTTACAATGATAATGGCTTAGAGGCCCGCGATCTGATGAACATGGTGCAGGAACTGCCATCAACTTATCGTTCTGTTTTTAACATGTACGCTATTGAAGGATTTTCTCACCAGGAAATAAGCAGCAAATTGGGTATGACCGAATTATTATCGCGTACTACATTATATCGTGCCCGCACATTGCTTAAAAACAAGCTAAATGAACTGGCTTTAAGAGAAAGCCACTGCATGGCAGGATAATTTCTGAATCAGAATTTTCTTGAATTTAAGAATTCACAGAATAGCCTTTGATTTTAAGGTTAACTAATACCAACCTAACTCCACATGATTTATTGATTACCTACTGACAAGCCCGTCAGGTTAATCAATAAATCAACCGGTGAAATCTCACCCCTCCACTGCCACAACAATCCCCTAAAACAAAAAAGTGGTCGACCGGATAACCAATCAACCACTCTCTATTCTTTAATAACCAGCTTTTACTTGTGCTTATTGCTCATGTAAAATACCATTTCGCCGCCATTCATAATATCCTGGTGGGTTATTGATAACTTGTTATATGGTTTGCCGTTAAGCATCATCTTCTGCACATAAACATTTTTTTCGCTTTGGTTTTTAACGGTGATGTTAAACGTTTTACCATTGCCAACTTGTATAACCGCGTTGTTAACAGACGGGCTGCCAAGAGAATAATCAACAGAACCCGGTGCTACAGGATAAAAACCCATCGAGCTGAATATGTACCAGGCGCTCATTTGGCCAGTATCATCATTCCCACCTAAACCATCTGGCGTTGGTTTGTACATACGTGGTAATATCATACGGATGCGTTCCTGTGTTTTCCATGGCTTATCTGTCCAGTTGTATAGATATGCTACGTGATGTGATGGCTCGTTACCATGCACATAGTTACCAATTATACCATCGCGGGTAATATCTTCTGTTTCGGCAAAGTATTTATCGGGCAGGTTCATCGTAAACAACGAATCAAGGTAACCTACAAAACGTTTATTGCCGCCCATCAGTTTTATTAAACCGGATGGGTCTTGCGGAGCAAATAAAGTATAATTCCAGGCATTACCTTCAATAAAACCCTCGTTAATTGTGCTTAAAGGGTCAAACTTAACGCGGAATGTACCGTCTGCCAGTCGCGGCCTCATAAAGCCCGATTTAGCATCATATACATTTTTATAATTTTCGCTGCGTTTAATAAACTCATTGTAGATATCTGTTTTACCCAGCTTTTTAGCCATTTGTGCTATAGCCCAATCGTCATAAGCATACTCTAAAGTATTAGATACCGATACGCCTGTTTTTTCGTCAGGGATGTACCCTTTATCCATATACTCGCCAATACCCTCATAACTACGATGGCGTGCTGTGGTTACACAGGCATCCAATGCTTTCTCAGCATCAAAAGGGGCATTTCCTTTAACAACGGCATCGGCAATTACGGCCACACTGTGGTAACCGCTCATACACCAGTTTTCGTTAGCCGAGTTACTCCACACCGGCAGCATCTTTTCGGGGCTTTGGTCAAAATGTACCATCATTGATTTTACCATATCGGCATTACGCTGCGGCTGTATAATATTAAACAGTGGATGCAAGGCGCGATAAGTATCCCATAACGAGAAGGTTGTATAGTTGGTAAAGCCATCTGCCTTGTGTATATTTTGGTCAAGGCCTTTGTACTGCCCGTCAACATCCATATAAATGGTTGGGTTTATCATGGTATGATACATGGCGGTGTAAAAGTCTTGTTTACGCTCGGTACTGGCATTAACGGTAATTTTCTCCAATTCGGTTTCCCAAAGTTTTTGTCCGTCGGCTTTTACTTTTTCAAAATCCCAGCCCGGTACTTCGGCTTGCATATTAGCCAGGGCGCCGTCCATGCTCACCGGCGACAGCGCAAATTTTATCTTTATCTTCTCGCCTTCTTCGGTTTTAAAATCAAAGTAAGCGCGAATCTGTTTACCAGCTATCTCGGGGAAGTTTTTTGATTGATTGAATTTACCCCAGAAACCACCGTATACTTCGCGTTTATCGTATTTCTTAAACCCATGCTGAACAAACTTTTTGTTAAAGGCCATAGCAAAGTACAAGGTACGGGTACGTGCCCAGCCATTTGTTTGGCGGTAACCTACCAGCGTACTATCGTTTAGCAGTTTCACGTAAGTCCAAACGGTTTTGTCGGGATAGTTATAGATCCCAGCCATAAGATCCAATATAATATGCGATTGATCTGACTTTGGGAAGGTGTATTGATGGAAACCAACACGTGCGCTGGTGGTCATTTCGGCAGTAATGTTTGAAGCATCCAGCTTTACTTTGTAGTAATTAGCCGCGCTTACTTCGTTAGCATGCGAAAAGGCCGAGCGGTAACCGCTGCCCGGTTTATCAGCCACGCCAGGGTTTAATTTTAACTGGCCAACAGTTGGCATAATTAAAAAATCGCCCAGGTCCGAGTGACCTGTACCGCTAAAGTGGGTGTGACTAAAACCTACAATGGTTTTATCTTCGTACTGGTAGCCGGCGCAGTATTCATAAACCTTGGGGTTGTATTTGCCGTTAAGTTCGTAACTGGCGGTATCGGTTTCCGGGCTAAGCTGCACCATACCAAACGGTACTGTTGCGCCCGGGTAGGTGTGGCCCATCCGTTGTGTGCCAATAATAGGCTTTACGTATTGAACTAAATTTTCGTGCGTGTTTTGAGCGGCAGCATGCAAGCCTGCGCAAATTAAAAGAGCGGAAAATATTTTCTTCATTTATTAAAGTAGTGATATTGCGTGATCAGTAATGCGTTAACGTTGGCAAATATAAAATCATATAGCTTGTTAGCCGTATTTAATTACATTTACACAGCCAATTATTGCCATTATGGCGTAATTGTTACGTTTTGTAACATCGGTATGGGTTTTGTAATCTAATTTGTAAATTCACATCACCATAAATAACATAAAAACACACAATGAAAAATTTATTGATCGTAATAGCTGTTGTAGTAGTATTAGCCTTAATGGGCGGTTGCAGTTACAATGGCATGGTAAAATCTGACGAGAACGTTAAAGGCAAATGGGGCCAGGTGCAAACACAGTACCAACGCCGTAGCGACCTTATACCTAACCTGGTATCAACCGTAAAAGGCGAAGCCAACTTTGAAAAAGGTACACTTACCGAAGTAACCAACGCACGCGCAAGGGCTACATCTATACAGGTTGACCCAACTAAGCTTACACCAGAGAGCATACAACAATATCAACAGGCACAAGGCCAGTTAAGCACCGCGCTTAGCAGATTGCTTGTAGCATCAGAACACTACCCTACCCTTAGGGCTAACGATGCTTTCAGGAACCTACAGGTACAATTGGAAGGTACTGAGAACCGCATCTCTGTAGCCCGTCGCGATTTTAACGAATCGGTGCAAACATATAACAGCAAGATCCGTTCGTTCCCGGCTAATATTACCGCAAAAATATTTGGCTTTGCAGAAAAAGGATACTTCCAGGGTGAGGCCGGTTCTGAGAAAGCACCGAAAGTGCAATTCTAATTAGTGAATTATTGAGTTAGCGAATTAGTGATTTAAGAATTGCTTTTCGCTAACTCATCTTTTAAATCACTAAATCTACAATTCATTAAATTACTAATTACCCAGATGGCAGTATTTACCGAAGAGGAACAGCAGCGGATACAAAAAGCCGTGGCCGACGCCGAAAAGAACACATCGGGCGAAGTGCGCGTTTGTATGGAAAAAACCTGCAGCGATGACCCGCTGGACCGTGCTGTAAAATATTTCACACAGCTGGAAATGCATAAAACTAAACTACGCAACGGCGTACTTATTTATGTGGCCACAGTTGACCGTAAGTTTGCCATAATTGGCGATGCAGGTATTAATAGCGTTGTTCCTGCTGATTTTTGGGACGCGACCAAAGAAAACATGCTGAACCATTTTAAATATGGCAACCTGGTAGAGGGTATTGTTACCGGCGTTACAGAAGCCGGCGAGCAATTGAAAAAGTATTTCCCGTACGCAGCAAACGATAAGAACGAACTTCCCGACGACATCGCCTTTATGGATGGCAATTAACAACAAATGATGTTAAAGAAAACGATATTATGGCTGGTACTGATGCTCTGCATAAGTACCGCCTTCTCGCAGGATATTCCTGAAAAATCCGGCACCCTGGTTACCGATTATACAAATACACTATCTGCATCTGATAAGATAAAACTTGAAGATAAACTGACAGCGTACAACGATTCTACTTCTACACAGGTAGCAGTGGTTATTATCCCGTCAACCGGCGATTATGATATAAATCAGTACGGTGCTGAGCTATTAAGAAAATGGGGGATTGGCAGTAAGGAGAAAAACAACGGCATTTTGGTGCTGGTTGCTATTAAAGACCGCAAAATGTCTATCCAAACGGGCTATGGTGCCGAAGGTGCTTTACCCGATATTACCACCCAGCAGATCATTCAAAATGACATGAAGCCGCATTTTAGAGCAAACGACTACTATGGCGGATTGGATGCTGCAACTGACAATATTATTAAAGCCATGAAGGGCGAGTACAAAGCCGAGGCAAAAAAAGCTAAAGGTAATAATAACGGTGGCCCTGTAGGTTTCATTGTTATTATTGTAGTGGTTATACTCATCATTATATTCCGTAAGCGTGGCGGCGGTGGTGGCGGAGGCCGTATTATTGGCAGCCGTGGCGGCGCAAGCCCATTCTGGTGGTTCCTGGCAGGCAGTATGCTTGGTGGCGGAGGCCGTAGCAGCGGCAACGACTGGGGAGGTTTCTCTGGTGGTGGCGGAGGTTTTGGCGGAGGCGGCGGTGGTGGTTTCGGCGGCTTTGGCGGCGGAAGCGGCGGCGGTGGCGGAAGTAGCGGCAGCTGGTAAAAGCTTAGATAAAGGACGGGAAGATTAAAGACAAAAGATAGTCGCACGGCCTAACTTCTAATCACAAACCACTAATCTCTAAACCCATGTTTCAGCGTGATTTTATAATGAACGAGGCGCGTAAATTCGCCCTGATGCTTGCTAAACTTTTAGGCCTGAAGGCCGAAGGTGAATACGAAGAGTATTTAAAATACTTTAATGAGGTTTTGGACGAGGAGTACAATGCCGAATTGGAAGGACTGTTAAAACTGGACGAAGAAGGTTTCAAAAAACACCTTATTGATGCAGGCTACACATCTGAGAAACTGAATGCCCTGGGCCAGATGTTTTATGTATTTGCCGAGCCCTTTAATAATGATGACAAAACCGCTGGTATACTTGACAAAGTCCTTATAATATTTAACCTGCTGGAAACGCAGCATCATTACGAATCTTTTGATAATATCACCAAAAGAAACACCATCTATAATTACTTTAAGAACACACATGACCGAACTTAACTGGAAAACCTGTTCATCCACTTATATACATAAAGGCCCCTGGGCGACCCTACGCAGCGACAAATGCGAAATGCCCGATGGCCGCATTGTTGAACAATACTATGTACTGGAATACCCCAACTGGGCAAATGCCGTAGCCTTAACCGAAGACAATAAAGTAATAATGGTACGCCAGTACAGGCATGCTGCCAACATTGTATCGCTTGAAATACCCGGCGGTGTAATTGAAGATGGCGAAGACCCGGAAGCGGGCATGCTCCGCGAGTTACTGGAAGAGACCGGGTACGAGTTTGATAATATCGAACTAATAAGCACCATTTACGCTAACCCATCTACAGCAAATAATAAAACATATTGCTACTTGGCCAAAGGCGGCAAAAAAGTACAGGAGCAGTCTCTTGACGAGCATGAGGAGCTTATAGTAGAAGAGTATACTATTGCCGAAGTAAAACAACTATTGGCTGATAATAAAATAGCCCAGGCGCTGCATTGCACCGGGCTGTTTTATGCGCTGATGAAGCTGGACGAATTATAAACCTTACTTTTTAATAATCATAAAAGCCCGGGATATTACGTCCCGGGCTTTTAAAATTATGTTCAATAACCTTCGTTTTGCTTTAAATTAGGATTGGCGTTTATTTCGCGCAATGGTATAGGGAATACCAGCTTAGGCGAACTATACGGCAATGCACCAACGTTTTGTGCTAAACGCTTTGCATCATGCAGGAAAAACCCACCTTCAAAAGCAAGTTCATGGCGCCGCTCTGCAATTATTGCTGCCAGGTCAACGGTGTTTAACGGATCAAGGCCGGCACGTTCTCTTATGGTATTAATATCACTTGCAGGCGAGGCACCTATTGATGATGATCTGCGCAGATTACCCTCGGCACGTATCAGGTACATTTCGGCAAGCCTAACCACGTGTACGTTGCCATACGGATTATCAAATTTACTTGTGCGGTTATCCTCCCCATCTAAATAATACATATTTAAACGCTCGTCGCCTGCTTCAAAGCTGTTTAAAAAAGCCTGCCTTATCACCACATCCCCACGACCGCTGTTATCAGACGAGGCATAATAAGTATTAAGGCTATTAGTTCCCTGCTGAGGGGTGACCTGTATGGCAAAAATATCTTCAGGAGTATTATCAACATGCACCTGGGCCGGATTGGGAAACTCGTCCTGATAGTTGCTGTTAAGTTCAAAAGGCCCAGTGGTAATAACATAATTAGCTTCAGTGAGGGCATTTTGGTAATCGCCTTTTTGGAGATAAAGCCTTGCCAGTATAGCTGATGCTGCAAACTTATTCGCAAAAAAAGAATTATCCTCCGGCAGTTTGGCTTTTGCATCTGTCAAATCGGCAATGGCCTGCTTGTAGGTATCTTCAACTGTGGCCCGCGCCACCTGCGATGACGCGTCTATTGCCTTTGTGGGAGTTAAAACTATTGGTACGCCCAAATTTGTAGTCGGGGTTCCATCATTATAAGCTTTCCCAAAAAGTCTTACCAGGTCAAAATATACCATACCCCTTAAAAACTTGGCTTCGCCCTCAACTCTATCTTTTTCGGCGGCATCTACTTTATCCAGGTTAGCTAATACATTATTGGTTTGATTAATTACCTGGTAGCCTGCCAGCCATAAGTCGGCTATAAAAACATTGTCGTTGGGTATGGTTTGTGATACTATCTGTGTAAGTTCCTGATAAGTACCTGTCCAGGTAATTACCGATTGCGTGGCCAAGAGGTCAGCTTCCAGAAATATGCTGCCGCTATACAGATCAGCAACGCCTGCCCTGTTGTAAGCTCCTATGAGGGTTATCTGCACATCGGTTGATGTTAGTATAGCTTGGTTTTGCTCTATCTGCTGGTGAGGCTTTAAATCTAGTTGCTTGTTACAGGCTGTTAGCAAAAGTAAAATGCTTAACGCCGCTATGTAGGTTAATTTAAAATTTTTCATTGCTATAATTTTATAATTACAATCCGATGTTAACTCCAAAGGTGATGGTACGCGGTTGCGGCGCTGAATAAAAATCAACACCGAGGTTAATATTGCTTGCCTGGTAATCCGCGTTAACTTCTGGATCCCAACCTTTATATTTAGTTATTAAAAATAGGTTGTAGGCATTCATAAATATCCGTGCCCGTTCAAGCTTTACCTTGGCCAATACGTTTTTAGGTATGCTATAGCCTAACGATACTGTTTTACACCTTAGGTAACTACCGCTGGATAAATAACGGCTTGATGCGTTGGTACCATTACCATAAAATAAGCGTGGTTCGGGTACATTAGTAATGTCACCAGGTTTATCCCAATAGCTCATCTGGTCTACAGTTTGGTTGTCAAAACCATTGCTTGCACTAGCGCTCATATACTGGCCGCCCCCGGCGAATATCTTATTACCGGCTGCGCCCTGCAGCGTAACCGACAAGTCAAAACCTGAGTAAGAGAATGTGTTAGTAAAGCCGCCGATGTACTTTGGCGTTGGGTTACCCAGTACTACGTTTTGGGCAACGTTAAAATCATTGGTTTTGCTTCTGTCAAGGTTGCCGTCGGCGTCTTTTTTATTAACGTAGTAAAGGGCGTCCCCATTTGCCGGGTCAACGCCTGCATACTCGCGACCGTAGAATACACCTATTGGCTGCCCTTCAATGACACGGTTAAGATCATTTGTACCCAATATCTGGCCATTTACAAATGTTACTATATTTTTATTGTAAGCGGCATTAATGCTTGTGGTCCATTTAAACTTCCCTACAAAAACATCGGCAGATAAAGTCAGTTCCACACCCTGGTTATATAACTTTCCAAGGTTTTGTGTTTGCGTGGAAATACCTGAAGTACCCGGTATATTTACATTAAGTAACAGGTCGCGGGTGTTTTTGCGATAGTAATCAAACTCGCCCGAGAAACGATTGTTAAATAGTCCAAATTCAACGCCCACATCTACCTGGGCAGTGGTTTCCCATTTAAGATTAGGGTTGGCTATTTGAAAATATCGCTGGCCTGCAGCGCCGTTGTACCCGGCGTCGCCGGAAAATAAACCCAAAGCTGCATAGTTAGCTATCTCGGCGTTACCGGTTAACCCATAGCTTGCCTTAAGTTTTAAGTTGCTCACCACATTTGATTGCTTAAGGAAATCTTCGTTACTCAGTATCCATCCGGCAGATGCAGCCGGGAAAAAGCCATAACGGTTGTTTGCCCCAAACCTTGATGAAGCATCTGTCCTGGCGCTTAAACTTAACAGATATTTACTTTTATATGCATAGTTAGCCTTAGCAAAATACGACACAAAGCTATACTCGTCTTGTGATGATGAACCCGCTGATATGACCGCGGCCGATGCAATTTGTTTATAAGCATCAGAAGGGAATTGCTGCCCTGTCACATCATTACCCACAAAATGGCTATACTCATAACTGGTACCTAATGTTACGTCTAAAGAATGATCTGTAGCAAAAGTGTTTTTATAATTAAAGTAGTTGTTTACCGTATAATGTATAATACTGTTATTTGTGTTCTGGCCTGATCCGTTTGGTGTGCCGGTGTCACGGAAAGTTAGCCTGCCATAATAGCTATCTTCATTCTGATTAGTTTGATCCACCCCAAACTCACTTCTAAAACTTAGGTTTTTAATAATTTGCCAGTTGGCGTATATGTTGCCAATGGTACGGTATATAGTTGTATTGTAATAAGAATTTGCAGTACTTATTAACGGGTTATAGTAAACAGGGTAATTACTAGCTTCTCCTGGCAAAGTTCCACTCAGGAGTCCTGTACGCGGGTCGATAACTGGGGTTACCGGCGATAGCGCAACAATTTGCAATGGCGTCGAGAATTGGTTATCTGATGATAAACGGTTGTTCAGGTCGCTGGTAAAATTGAGGTTCATACCCACATCAAGGTTAGTATAAACCTTGGTGTTTAAATTTATTCTTCCTGAGTATCTTTTAAAACCATTACCATTTAATATACCCTTTTGGTTAAGGTACTGGCCGCCTATATAATAAGTAGTTTTATCATTACCACCGGAAATGTTCAAATCATACTGTTGCTGTGGTGCTTTTTGGTAGGCCAAACTTTCCCAATTAGTATTAACGGCATTAAAATTTGTGTTGCCTGCCGAGTAACGTGTAAGTCTACTGGTCACAAAATCCTGCTCTTCGGCAATTGCATCATCAACAGTGGCATAGTCGGGATTATCCGGATCCTGGTTGGCAAAATCTAATTTACCGGCACCAATAGCAGCACGGCGAAGTATCTGAATATACTGATCCGAATTTAAAAACTTAAGACGCCTTGACGGTTTGCTACTACCCCATTGTGCCATAAAATTAATTTTTGATTTGCCTGCTTTACCTTTTTTAGAGGTTAGCAGCATAACACCGTTTGACGCCCTTGCGCCATATATCGCAGATGCTGCCGCATCTTTAAGTATCTCTACCGATTCGATATCATTGAAATTGATATCAGCTAGTGGGTCAGAAGCAGCAGAAATAACACCCGAGATATTGGTTTGGTTAAGTACAATACCATCCAATACTATTAAAGGTTGCGTACCTGCCGATATTGATGCTGTACCACGTACGTTTATTTTAATACCCTGGCCTAATTTACCGTTATTGGCCTGCACCAGCACACCTGCCGACTTACCCTGAATAGCTTGTTGAATAGATGTTACAGGTGTGCCTTCTATCTCTTTAGATGATATTGAAGAGATAGATCCGGTGATGTTTGAACGTTTTTGTGTACCGTATCCAACCACAACAACCTCTGTAAGCTGTTTCGGATCGCTTACAAGTGTGGCATTAATTACTGTGCCTTCAATTTGCGCCCTGGCCTCCTTATAGCCAATAAATCTAAACGTTAATGTTTTTGCATTGGCGGGTACAGATAGGCGAAAACTACCGCTTATATCTGTTTGGCCCCCAACAGTTGGCGATTCTATAACAGAGACCGTTACCCCAGGCAAAGGTGATCCGTCTTTCTGATCTGTTACCTTGCCGGTTATCACTCTTGTTTGACAAATGGCTGCGGTAACAGTAAATAACAACAGAAATAAAAGTAAAATTTTCTTCATAGTCTATGTATTTAGTGGATTTGACTATCAAGTTCGTAATTTAATTGTTACAAAACAATAAAAGGCATAATTTCTTATGCCTTTTATTGTGATTTATAGGTAGTTAACCTAAAACATCATCAGTATTTGTCCTTTTTCGACTTTATCGCCTGGTTTAATTTTAATATTTTTCACAGTTACATCCGCCGGCGATTTAATGATATTTTCCATCTTCATGGCTTCCAGCACAAACAGGTTTTCGCCCTTCTTAACTTCGGCGCCTTCTTCAACAAGTACTTTAAGCACCATGCCGGGCATAGGGGCTTTTATCTCGCTTACCTTAGCAGCCATTAAGTTGCTTAATCCCATTTTGTCAAGCAGCACATCAAACTGATCTTTGGCGGTAAGTGTATAAATATTATTGTTCACTTTTATTTCGGCAGTTTTTGCTTCACGATCAAAGCTCACTACTTCGGCATTATATGAACTGTTTTCGTTAATAACATGGTATAGCAGATCGTTCAGCTGTTTTATATCTGCATCGATAGTTTTATTATTCACCAGCAGGGTATCGCCCTTTCTGTCCACTTCAAAATCGTGCTTATTATTAACCTTTATTTTGTACATAAAATATTTTCTGAACCTGAATTTCCGAATTTAAGAAATAGCGGAATATTTACGCCTATTTGGTAAATATATATTGAATGAGATTGGCGCCCATTCTTAAGGCTTTCAGGCGTGCTTCCTGGCTATCGCCGGCATAGGTGCCATAATCCTCCCAGCCATTTCCTAAATCGCACTCATAAGTGTAGAAACACACCAGGCGCCCTTTGTATATCAGGCCGAATCCCTGCGGCCGTTTGCCGTCATGTTCGTGTATTTTGGGCAAACCTGTAGGAAAATTATATTTCTGATGATAGATGGCGTAGTTGGTTGGCAGTTCCACAAATTCCAGTTCGGGGAAAACCTTTTTCATTTGCGGCCGAATGAACTTATCAAATCCATAATTATCATCGATATGCAAAAAGCCGCCTCCGGTTAAGTACTTACGCAGGTTACGCGCTTCCTGATCGCTGAATATCACATTGCCATGCCCGGTCATAAACACAAAGGGGTAATTGAAGATCTGGTCGCTGCCTACCTCAACAACCTCTTCTTCGGGCTGGAAATTTGTTTTTAAATTTTCATTACAAAATTTGATGAGGTTAACCAGGGCGGTACGGTCGCCGTACCAGTCGCCGCCGCCATTATACTTAAGCCTGCCCATTTTGTATGACGGCGCAGTAAAGCTACTAATGCAAAACATTAGAGCAATAGCTACGGTAACAAAAAAAGATCTTCTCACATTTAGCGGTTTAAAAAATTCACCTCGAAGCAGGCCTCAAGGGCGGCCGTTTCGGTACGTAAACGGCTTTCACCTAAAGTTATGGCTTTATACCCGTTCTGCAAAGCAGTACCCACTTCGGCAGGGGTAAAGTCGCCTTCGGGGCCTATCAGTATCAAATAACGGTTTTGTTTTTTAATAGATTGTGCAAGTTCAACTTTTTCGCCATCATCACAATGTGCAATAAACTTTTGCCCATCAAAAGGTTGTTTTAAAAACTGGCTCAAATTAACTGGGGTGTTTAAAACCGGGTGATAAGCCTTTATGGATTGTTTTATGGCCGATGTTATGATCTTGTTCAGCCGCTCAGCCTTTGCTTCTTTTCGTTCAGATCGCTGGCAGATAATAAGCGAGATCTCATCAATACCAATTTCGGTGGCTTTTTCTAAAAACCACTCTACCCTATCTAAATTTTTTGTGGGTGCTATAGCAATGTGCAGGTAATGGTTGCGTTTATTAAACTCTGTGGTAACCTGGTTTATTTGCAGGATGGTGCGCTTTGGGTGCGCATCTTTTATTTCGGCTTTATACAGTCCGCCTTTCCCGTCTATTAGAGTCACCTCATCGCTTATGGCAAGGCGCAATACACGTACAGCATGTTTGCTTTCTTCCTCGCTTAAAAAGTATTGGGATAATGAAGGGTCAATGTCGGGTGTGTAAAAAAGCTGCATGGTAGTTAATTACTAATGCAAATCTACAGTATCCTCTTCGTTTATCAGTAGCTCCAGTTTTACAGATTCGATGTTCTGGTCAGATTTTTTTAGTACGGTAATATTATAGCCGTTACTCTCTTTCTGCTCACCTACGTCAGGTATCTTACCAAATATATGGCCCAACCACCCGGATACGGTATCAAAGTCGCCATCCTCGGGCAGGTCATGCGGCAGATGCTCGTTCACGTCGTATATCGGCGCAAGGGCATTCACCACAAATTCACGGTCGTTAAGTTTCTCAACAATAGGTTTCTCCTCGTCAAACTCATCCTGTATCTCCCCAACCAGCTCTTCAACAATATCTTCCAGGGTAACCATACCGGCAGTACCGCCAAACTCGTCAGATACAATAGCTATCTGTATGCGCTTTTGCTGCAACTCGGCCATCAGATCATTGATCTTTTTGGTCTCGGGTATAAAATATGGCTTGCGGATAATATCCCTCAACACAATTGGCTCGTTACGGGCTAATAAAGGCAGAATATCTTTTGCGTGAACAATACCTATTATCTTATCAATTACCTCATCATAAACCGGCATACGCGAGTAACCTTCGGTTATCAGCAGTTCCAACAGCTCTTCCTTCTCTGTACTAACCTCAATACCTGATATTTTAGTACGTGGTACCATGATGTTTTTCACTACACGCTCGTTAAAATCAAACACGTTCTGTATCAGTTCATGTTCGTTCGAGTCGAGTGCGCCGGTTTCCCTTCCCTGCTCTAACAGGTATTGTAATTCTTCTGAGCTATGGTGTGTTTCACCGCCCTCTAAAGTGGTAATACCAAAAAGCTTTAATATAAAATTAGCAAACCCGTTTAGTAACCAAATGGCGGGTTTAAAAACTACAAAGAAAAAGCGCAGCGGTACAGATACTGCCATAACCGTTCCTGCTGACTTTTGTATTGCCAGCGATTTTGGCGCCAACTCACCAAATACAATATGTAATACGGTAATAACAACAAATGATAGAATGTGGCTGGTGGTAACAAAAGCGGGAGTAAGCTCAATACCTACAGATAAAAAACCTCTTAATACAATATTGGTAACCACTCCTTCGCCTACCACACCAAGCGCCAGGGAAGCAATGGTAATACCCAGCTGCGTAGCGGCCAGGTAACCATCTAAATTATGTAGTATGCCTCGTGCAACTTTGGCTACGCCGCTGCCCGACTTGGCCCTTAGTTCAATTTGTGACCCTCTAACCCTAACCATGGCAAACTCTGCTGCCACAAAAAAACCGTTTAGCAGTACCAGGAATATGGTTGCGAAAATGTAGAAAACACTAATTTCGTAATGTGCGGGGTCCATTAATTATTTTATTTGTAAACAGGGAAAGTAGACTTATACAACTCTAAACTTTCTTGGATAACTTTATGCGCATAACGTACGCCTAATAAATGCTCAATGGTAACATTCTTACCCTCAAGCACTTTATAATCGCTAAAAAAGCGTACAATTTCTTTCATAGCATGTGGAGGCAATTCAGATAGGTCGTTTATATAATTAACAGACATGTCGTTTTTTGCTACCGCGATGATCTTATCATCCTGCTCGCCATTATCAACCATATGCATTACACCTACTACTTTAGCTTCGATGATAGACATGGGGAAAACGTCTATCGAGCAAAGTACAAGAATGTCCAATGGGTCATTATCATCACAATAAGTTTGCGGAATGAAACCATAATTGGCCGGATACATTACTGATGAGAACAATACACGATCAAGCTTTAATAAGCCCGATTCTTTGTCTATCTCATATTTCGCTTTAGATCCTTTAGGTATCTCAATTATCGCGTTTACTATCTCAGGAATATTATCACCCGGTGAAACCTGATGCCAGGGATGTTGTGTACTCATGTATTTATATGTTATATTTTATTGTTCTTTTGATTTTGCATACCGTTTTCTCACAAAGGCAATAATCAGCGGAATTGATGTAATAATTATCAAACCAAGTACTATGTACTGCAGATAATCCTTTAGTTCGGGGAAGCGCCTGCCTAAAAAATAACCGGTTAAGGTTAAGGTTGTTACCCAAGCTACGCTGCCTACAATATTGTAAATAGTAAACTTTTTAAGGTCGACCCGTACAACACCTGCAAATATAGGGGCAAATGTTCTAACTATGGGGAAAAATCTGCCTAAAATCAAAGCCATACCACCATATTTGGCGTAAAACTCTTCGGCTACGGCTATATAGCGTTTCTTAAAAAAGAAAGAATCGTTCCTATTGAACAATACCGGCCCCGTTCGGTAGCCAAACCAGTAGCCTGTATAGTTACCCAAAACCCCTGCAGCTATCAACGAAAGTACTAAGGTATATATAGGAACCTGGATAATGCCGGCGGCACTTAATAGGCCTGCAAGAAACAGTAAATAATCGCCCGGTAAAAAGAACCCAAAAAACAACCCGGTTTCGGCAAATACCACTATAAGCAACAGATAAAAACCACCGCTACTTAGAATAGACTGCGCGTCGGTTAAATTTTGAAGGTATTCCCAAATATTTTCCATTAACTATATCCGTAAAACTACAAATATTAAATCAAATTGTAGTTAACGCCCTTATTAAATAAGACTGGATATAAACGTAGGATAGATACCAATTACGATAGTTACGACAGCAGAAAAGCCTAAAACAAATTTGTAATAAGCCGGCACTTCAACCTCGGCACGTTCGGCACTACGGAAGTACATAGCAATAATAACCCTGAAATAATAAAATATGCTGATGATAGCGTTTACTACCGCAATAATTACCAGCCAGAAATTATAATGTGCCAATGCACCACTAAACATGAAGAATTTACCAATAAAACCAGCGGTAAGCGGTATGCCTGCTAATGATAGCATGCTTACCGTAAGTACCAACGCCAGGAAAGGATTCTTTTTTGCCAGCCCGTTAAAGCCTTCAAAGTTATCGCTGCCGGTTTGCTGCCTTACCAGGATAAGGGCGCCAAAGGCGATAATAGAAGCGATTGAATAGGCCGTAGCATATACAAATATTGAATTAGCAGAACCTGCGCCTAAAGCCACTATGGCAAACAACAGATAACCCGCATGTGATATGCTCGAAAAAGCCATCATACGTTTAAAGCTTTGCTGATACAGGGCAGTTATGTTGCCAATAAATAAAGTGATGATGGTAATAACCAATAATACCGGTGTCCAGAACCCTGCAATAGTTAAAAAACAAGCAGAGAATAAACGCAGGAATGCCGCGAAACCTGCCACCTTAACCACGGTAGACATAAACAAAGTGATCAACGAAGGTGCACCTTCATATACATCCGGTGTCCAGAAGTGAAAGGGCGCAGCACCAACCTTAAAGCAAAGGCCAATAATAATAAGCATTATCCCGGTGTAAAATAACGGGTCGATATTACGAGGATGAGTTACTACCCAGTCACGGATCACATCCAGATCAAATGAACCGGAAGAACCATATATCAATGTGATACCGAATAGCAGGAAGCCGGTTGAAAATGCTCCCATTAAAAAGTATTTTAAAGCTGCTTCGTTTGACGCGAAATCGCTTTTACGGATCCCTGCCAGGATGTATAAACTAACCGACATGATCTCGATACCGATGAACAGCATAGTTAAGTTATGGTAAGATACCATTACAATAATACCCACCAACGAGAACAGGATTATAGCATAATATTCTGCAATATGATTGCTTATCCTTTCAAAATATCCTTTAGAAAGTAATAATATCAATATCGTAGAAACAATACTTACAACAGAAAACGCAACCGAGAAATTATTGAACAGCATCATGCCGTGATAAATAGGCTCGGCGTTATTATCCCATTGCATTACAGCAGCGCCTAAAGCCGCCAGTAAACCAACAACGGTTACCGGCAATAAGGCCTTTTGAACTTTATATAAACCCAGGTATAATATTACGATGGGTAAAACAGATATGATTATTAGTGTGGTCATTTATTTATATCTGTATTAAAATTGAGCATTATTAAACTTTGCACTTACTGTGTTAACCAAATTGGTAACCGCCGCTTCTGATATATGCAGAATAGGCTGCGGATACACTCCTATACCGATGATTAACACGCAGATAATTCCAAGCACCAACTTCTCTGAACCGCTTATATCGGTAAAAATAGCTGTTAGTTCATTGGTTTCGCCCTGCATTACATTCTTGTACATACGCAGCATGTATACCGCGCCAAATATGATGGTTAACCCTGCAACTGCGGCAAACCAAATATTGTAGTTAAATACGCCTTTCAGTAATAGAAACTCGCCCACAAAACCGTTTGTTAATGGCAGGGCTACTGTGCCTAAAAGGATAATTAAAAACGCGATAGAAAAATTCGGGGCTACTTTGGCAATGCCACCCATCTGGCTAATATCGCGGGTGTTTAAACGGCGGCTGATGATATCCCAGATAAAGAACATACCTACCACATTTATACCGTGACTAAGCATTTGTATCATGGCGCCTTGTACACCTTGTGTTGTCCACGCGAAGATACCGGCAGCTATCAAACCAACGTGGGCGATAGATGAATAAGCAACCAATCGCTTACCATCCTTTTGATTAAAGGCAATCAGTGAAGCATAAACAATACCAATTACTGATAATATGATAACCAGATTTTGCCATTGCAGGAAACCCGCAGGCGCGTTTGGTATCAACCAGCGGATAACACCGTAGATACCCATCTTTAACATAATACCCGATAACATCATAGTACCGGCTGATGGCGCTTCGGTATAAGTATCCGGCTGCCAGGTATGGAAAGGGAATATTGGCATTTTAATAGCAAACGCTATAAAGAACGCCCAAAACACCCACGATTGCTGCGTTAGCGTTAAGCTAAGATCGTAAAACCCTCTAAGATCATACACTTTCGCTGGTGTTTGCAGGTATAGATAAATAATACCCAACAGCATAAATAACGAACCGGCAAAAGTGTAAATGAAAAATTTAATATTGATGCGGATGCGGTTTTCACCGCCCCATAACGCGCAGATAAAATAGATCGGTATTAGTGCCGCTTCCCATCCAACGTAGAATAGGAAACCATCAAGCGCTGTAAATACAGTTAACAAACCAGCCTGCATAAACAATATCAGCGCATAAAATGCTTTAGCGTTTTTATACTCGTGTTTATACGTGGTAAGTATGATAAGCGGTACAAGTACAGTGGTCAATAATACCATTATCATGCTGATACCATCAATACCCGCGCTAAAGTAAATACCCATTTTTGGAATCCATGGCGCGTCAATGGCATATTGTACAGATGCATCTGGAACGAAACCTGCTAAAAAGTAAGCGGCTATGCCAAGTTCCACAAGGGCGAAGAACAGCGCCGCGTGTTTCACTGTCTCATTCTTAAACAACAGTACTAAAAGTGCTGCAACAATCGGTAAAAAAAGTAAAATGCTAACCGTCATTTTATATGGTAAACGCTAAGCGCTTATATTTTAATTAAACTGTACACCAAAATGGCGATAATACCTACCACCATCATAAATATGTAGAAACCTACGTTACCTGTTTGCAACAGGCGCAGGCCTTTACTTGTCTCTAAAGCACCTTTACCCAGGCCGTTCACAAATCCATCAATACCCGAAAGTTCAATTACTTTGTAGAAGAACACCGATATAGCATCCAACGGCTTACGGATAACCTTGTCATACAATTCATCGATATAGAATTTGTTATAGGACAGGTTTGACAATGCCGGGCGCTCATCTTCATCAGATACAGGCACACCAGCCTTAAGTACATATTTGCTGTAAGCGTAACCCATTGCTATCAGCGCTAAAAACACCGATGTTCCCATCAGGATCCATTCGGTATTGTGGCTTAGTTCATGTTCGCCCAATATTTTGTTTGATGCCTCAAATACAGGTGCAAGGTAAGCGCCTAATTCGTGGTGCCCCCCCATAACTGCCGGTACACCTATCATACCTGCAATAGCCGATAGTATAGCCAGCACAATAAGTGGTATGGTCATATTGGCGGGCGACTCATGCAAGTGATGCTCCTGCTCATGTGTTCCACGGAATTTACCCCAGAAGGTCAGGTACATCATACGGAACATGTAGAATGAGGTAAGCATAGCGGTGATAACACCCACTACATAAAATGTTGTACTATGTGCAAAGGCCGCGGCCAAAATTTCGTCTTTTGAAAAGAAACCAGAGAATGGAGGGATACCCGCGATAGCGATGGTACCCACAAGCATGGTAATGAAAGTAATTTTGATCTTACCTTTCAGTCCGCCCATTTTGCGCATATCCTGCGCACCGCCCATGGCATGGATAACAGAACCTGCACCCAGGAATAATAATGCCTTAAAGAATGCATGGGTTAACACGTGGAAGAACGCACCGGTATAAGCGCCAACGCCTAAACCTAAAAACATATAGCCCAATTGCGATACGGTTGAATAGGCCAGTACCTTTTTAATATCTGTTTGTGTTAAAGCTATCAATGCTGCAAATGCCGCGGTAGCTAAACCAACAATGGCAACTACCTCCATAGTATCAGGAGCCAGTGTGAACAGGATGTTAGAGCGGGCAGTCATATAGATACCTGCGGTAACCATGGTAGCGGCGTGTATTAATGCCGATACCGGTGTTGGGCCGGCCATTGCATCTGGCAGCCAGGTAAATAACGGCAATTGTGCCGATTTACCAACCGCGCCTATAAATAACAGCATGGTTATTAATACTATTGGCGCGCCCGCTGCAACAGCGGCTGGTGCTTTAGGGAAGATATCCGCGTAAGCAACACTACCAAATGTATTTACTAAAAGGAAGATGCCCAGCAAAAAACCAAGGTCACCAATACGGTTCATTACAAAGGCTTTCTTGGCAGCTTCGGCATAGTTTGGATTGGTATACCAGAAACCGATAAGCAGGTATGAGCATAAACCTACGCCTTCCCAGCCAATAAACATTACCACATAGTTGCTTCCCATTACCAGCAGCAGCATAAAGAAAACAAACAGGTTCAGGTAAGAAAAGAACTTACCAAAGCCTTTATCGTCATGCATATAACCGATAGAGTATAAATGAATAAGGAAGCCCACACCGGTAATAATCAGTAGCATTATGGAGCTTAGCTGATCTATCAAAAAGGAAAAAGGAATTTTAAAGCTGCCAACGCTGATCCAGTCAAACAACGTAACCTCAACAGGTACGCCCGAGTTTTTTATCTGGAAGAATGTAGCAACACTTAAACCAAATGCAACCAGTACCAGCAAACTGCCGATAGCGCCGATAAGGTTTTTTGACAGGGTATTACGCCCAAGTCCGTTTATAACAAAACCGGCTAAGGGTAGTACAGGAATAAGCCAGATCAAATTGTCCATTTATATACGTTAAATTTCTTTTTTGTCATGCTGAACATCGTGAAGCATCTACTCACCGATAGATTCTTCGCTCCCGCTCAGAATGACAATTTTGTTAGTTTACCACTTCAACCTGTTCAATACGTTGATATCGATAGAGTTGGTATTGCGGTATATCATTACTATAATGGCCAGCCCTACTGCAACTTCTGCCGCTGCTAATGCCATAATAAAAAATACAAAAACTTGCCCGGATGCATCGCCACGGTAAACCGAGAAGGCGGTAAGCAACAGGTTAACCGAGTTAAGCATCAGCTCAACCGACATAAATATCACAATAGCGTTACGGCGTAATAAAACACCCATTACCCCTATTGAAAATATAATAGCGCTTAATAAAATGTAATGGTTAAGCGGCACCGCTTGAATGGTTTGGGTTAAACTTTCCATCAGATGGTTGCTTTAGGTTCTTTAGGATCTTTTGTTGCCAGCAGTACAGCGCCCACCATTGCCGATAACAGCAATACCGAGGATACTTCAAACGGTAACAAAAATTCGTTGAATAATACTTTACCCAGGTTTTTTACCAGGCCAAGCTCGGGGTTCTTTAATACTACCGGGTCAGATACACCTAACGATTTCAGGGACGATACCAGCGCTACAGCTAGAATACCACCACCAAATACTGCGGCGATCTTCACCATAAATGGTTTAACCGGTTCACTTTCCTTATTCAGGTTTATCAGCATCAGCGTATATAAAAACAATACCAATATGGCACCCATGTAAACAATAAAGTTTACGATAGCCAAAAACTGGGCATTCATTAATATATAGTGAATGGTGAAAGTAAAAAAGGTAAGTATTAGGTACAGTATGCTATGCACCGGGTTTTTTGCAGAAATAACCAGTATTGAAAAAAATATGGATAAAAACGCGATGAAGTAAAATGTACTCATGTTTATATTTACAATATACTTTTGCCCTGCTAAAAGCTGCGGGGCAAAGGTATAAAACTTCTGTTATTGATTTAAAGGTGGTTCTACTAATTTGTCTTTACCGTAAATAAAATCTTTCCTCAGGTAATCCGAAGGAATGATATCACCATCCAGGTATATCGCTTCTTTAGGGCAAGCCTCTTCGCATAATCCGCAGAAAATACAACGCAGCATATTAATTTCGTAAACGGCCGCGTATTTTTCTTCGCGATACAAGTGCTCCTCACCTTTCTGGCGTTCGGCAGCTGTCATGGTAATAGCTTCTGCAGGGCACGATAATGCGCACAAGCCACAGGCAGTACAACGCTCCGCACCATTCTCATCGCGTTTAAGCGAGTGCAGGCCGCGGTAATTCTCAGAAAACTCGCGCTTTTGTTCCGGGTATTGTATAGTAACCGGCTTTCTGAAAAAGTGGCTCATCGTAATTGATAAACCTTGCACAATAGCAGGCAGGTAAGCACGTTCCCAAAAATTGAGCGGCTTTACTACTATTTGCTTTTTCTTATTACTTAATGATTCCATTTAATTCCTCTCGCTTAACTAAAAAAAGTAATAACAATACCGGTAACAACAATATTTGCTATGGCCAATGGTATCAATACCTTCCAACCCAGGTCCATCAGCTGATCGTAACGGAAACGCGGGATTGTCCAACGTACCCACATAAAGAAGAAGATGAACAGGAATATCTTAGCAAAAAACACTGCCGTACCAATCAGCGGGCCGATAGCCGGGCCTGTGTGAGCGGTAACCCAGTCCATCCCCGGGTAGTTATAACCACCCCAATACAAGGTAGCCATTACTGCCGATGATATAAACATGTTAATGTATTCGGCAAACAGGTAAAAACCCAGTTTCATTGACGAATACTCGGTATGATAACCACCAACCAATTCGGTTTCGCACTCAGGTAAATCAAACGGTGTACGGTTGGTTTCGGCAAAGGCGCAGATCATAAACAGTAGGAAACCTACCGGTTGATATAGCACATTCCAATGCCAGCCGTGTTGTTGCTGAGCAATTTCGCCCAGGCTTAACGTACCGGTAACCATTAATAGGGCGATGATAGAAAGCCCCATTGAAATTTCGTAACTGATATTTTGTGATGCCGCACGGATAGCGCCCAATAAAGAGTATTTATTGTTTGATGCCCAGCCACCTATCATTACACCATATACACCAAGTGATACTACACCAAAAATATACAGGATACCTACGTTAATATCTGTAACCTGTAGGGGGATGGTCCTGCCGCCAATTACTAAATTTTGCCCCCATGGAATAACTGCCGAACCAATACAGGCAGTTAGGATAGCTAATGATGGGCCAACGATGAACAGGAATGGTGTTGCGTTGGTAGGGATGATCTCTTCCTTCATGAACATTTTGGCACCATCAGCCAGGGGCTGTAAAATACCAAACGGACCGGCACGGTTAGGGCCAACCCTGTCCTGAAAAAATGCCGCAATTTTACGCTCGGCATAGGTAGAGTACATGGCTACTACCAGGCTAATCAGGAATATAATAATGATGAGGCCAAATTTTATGGCAATGTCTGCTAATTCCATTACAGGCGAGTCTCCCTTTCAAATTGTTCTTTATTCGCTTCTATCAATACCGGGTTGGTTTTAACAACGGGCAGCGGGTGCAGCGTATCGTAGTGGTTTGAGTTGATAACAGATTTGTTCGACACTTTACGCGGACCTTCTATCACCCAGTCACTGGTTTTCTTTTTATCAAAACGGCAGGTATTGCAGATAAACTCTTCTGCCTCGCCGTATTCATCTTTACGTGCAGTTACGCGGATAACATCCTCGCCTTTGTACCAAAGGGTAACTTTACCACCACATTTTTCGTTTTCGCAATCGCGATGTGCTTCAACAGGTTTGGTGAACCAAACACGGTTTTTAAAGCGGAATGTTTTATCGGTTAAAGCGCCTACCGGGCAAACATCAATTACGTTTCCACTGAAATCGTTATCAACTGCTTTTTGTATATAGGTAGATATTTCTGAATGATCGCCGCGGTTTAAGATCCCATGGATGCGGTGATCGGTTATCTGGTCGGCAACAAATACACAACGGTAGCAAAGTATGCAACGCGTCATGTGTAATTGAATTTTATCGCCTATGTCAATCTTTTCGAATGTGCGGCGGTCAAACTCGTAGCGGGTTTTGGCAGCACCGTGCTCGTAACCCAGATCTTGTAAATGACACTCGCCTGCCTGGTCACAAACCGGGCAATCTAACGGGTGGTTTATTAATAACATCTCTACCACACCCTTACGTGCTTCAATAACCTCCGGCGAAGTAATGTTTTTTACTTCCATGCCATCCATTACTGTAGTACGGCAGCTTGCTACCAGCTTTGGCATAGGGCGCGGATCTTTTTCAGAACCTTTGCTTACCTGCACCAAACAGGTACGGCATTTACCACCAGTGCCTTCCAGCTTGGAGTAATAGCACATAGCAGGCGGGACAATATCGCCACCTATCATCCTTGCGGCGTTTAGTATGGTTGTCCCGGCTTCTACTTCAATAGGAAATCCGTCTATTGTAACTTTCATTGACTTATCGTCCTTTATTTTTTGTCGCCTTCAGGCGCTTATTATTCTTATACTTTGTCATGCTGAGCTTGTCGAAGCATTAGCGAATTAGTCTTCGACAAGCTCAGACTGACAACGCTTTTTAATTTTGACTTTTTAACTCGCCGCTTCTTCCAACTTAGGAAGCGGATCTGCGTAATGTGCTATTCCAAAGTTCCTTGTTGTTGCTTCATGCGGATGCGTTACATGCCATTCAAACTCGTCCCTGAAGTGGCGTATCGCGCTGGCCACCGGCCATGCTGCCGCGTCACCAAGCGGACAAATGGTATTACCTTCAATTTTTTTAGACACATCAACTAACAGGTCCATATCGCTCATTTTACCGTGGCCATATTCCAGGCGGTGTAAAACTTTCTCCATCCAGCCGGTACCTTCACGGCATGGCGAACATTGGCCACAGCTTTCATGATGATAGAAACGTGCAAAATTCCAGGTGTTTCTAACGATACACTGGTCTTCGTCGTACGCTATAAAACCACCCGAGCCCATCATGGTACCGCTAACAAAACCACCATCAGCTAATGATTCATAGCTCATTAAGCGTGGCTCGTTATTAATGGTTTTCAGGAACAGGTTAGCAGGCAAAATTGGCACTGATGAACCACCTGCAACAACCGCTTTCAAACGTTTGCCATTGGCAATACCACCGCAATATTCGTCGCTGTATAAAAATTCTTCAACCGGTAAGCCCAGGTCGATTTCGTAAACACCCGGTTTGCGTAGGTTACCACCTGCCGATATCAGTTTAGTACCGGTACTACGGCCAATACCAACTTTTGCATATTCATCGCCACCTTCGTTAATGATAGGCACTACCGCAGCGATAGATTCTACGTTGTTTACTACCGTAGGGCAGCCATACAAACCAGCAATAGCCGGGAACGGAGGTTTTATTCTTGGATTACCACGTTTACCTTCCAGTGATTCTAACAAAGCGGTTTCTTCGCCGCAAATGTAAGCACCACCACCCGGTTGTACGTAAAGCTCCAGGTCGTAACCCGAGCCTAAAATATTTTTACCTAAAAAGCCTTTGTTCTTTGCTTCGGCAATCGCTTTTTCCAGTATACGGATCTGCGGCATCATTTCGCCACGTACGTATATGTATGAAGTTTTTGCGCCCAGCGCATAACTGGCAACTATCATCCCCTCTATTAATAAGTGAGGGATATAGGTCATTAAATAACGATCTTTAAATGTACCGGGTTCAGATTCGTCAGCGTTACAAACAAGGTAACGCTCAACACCTTCCGGCTTGGCCAAAAAGCTCCACTTCATCCCGGTAGGGAAACCTGCACCACCACGGCCGCGCAAGCCCGATTTTTTAACTTCTTCCACCACATCATCGGGCGATAAAGTTTTCAGTGCTTTTTCAACAGCAGCGTAACCGCCTTTTGAGCGGTAAACATCAAATGTATTGATGCCGGGTACGTTTATATGTTCTAAAAGTAATTTACGTGCCATTACTAATATATTTTACCGCTTAGTTTGTAAGCTGCAATATGATTTTTTATACAGTTTGAAAGTATCAGAACAGTTGTTATACCAACTATCAGGTTATAATGCCCGGGCAGTTGCAGAAACATGAAAAGCAAAATGCCCGTCACTAATGCAATATCCCAACTAATTAACCTGGCCTTGTCTTTCATATTAATTGTTACCTTTTGCTTTTAGGTCACCAATCAGTTTATCAACAGATTCGGTGGTTAAATTCTCGTAAAAAGTATACTCGGGGCCAATTTGCAACACAGGGCCAAAGCCACATGCAGCAAGGCACTCTACACCTCTCCAGCTAAATAAGCCATCGGGGGTAACATCACCCTCTTTAACGCCAAGCGTTTTTTCTATATGCTCCATTATTGGCGTTGCACCAACAATTTCGCAGGGGCCGGTACGGCAAACTTCTAACATGTACTTGCCTTGCGGCTTTAAAAAATACATGGTGTAAAACGATGCTACCTCATAAACTTCTATCGGTTGGATAGAAAGATATTCGGCAACTTTATCCATTGCGGGTACGCTGGTCCAGCCAAATTCGGCCTGTACCAAATGCAGTATAGGCAGCAAGGCCGATTTTTGTTTCCCCGCGGGGTAACGGCTCACCACATCAGCAAATTTGCTGATCAGTTCCGGCGAAAATGTTACCGGCGTATTGGTATCCTGTACACTAAGCATCTAACTCTCCGGCTATAACGTTTAAACTACTCATGTTAATAATAGCATCAGATAATAACATACCCTGGCTCATTGGCGCATACATTTGGTAATTGATAAAGCTTGGCCTACGGAAATGTAAACGGTATGGCGAGCGGCCACCGTCATTAACCAGGTAAAAGCCCAATTCACCGTTTGCACCTTCAACCGAGTGGTATACTTCGGCATTAGGGGTTTCCACTTCGCCCATCACAATTTTAAAGTGATAGATCAAAGCTTCCATGTTATTATATACTTCCTCTTTTGGAGGCAGATAAAACGCAGGTACATTCGCGTGGAATATATCCGACGGTTCTTTTTCTATTTTAGTTAAAGCCTGCTCTATAATGCGCATGCTTTGCCACATTTCTTCGTTACGTACTAAAAAGCGGGCATAAACATCGCCATTATCGCCAACAGGTACTTCAAAGTCAAAATCTTCGTATGATGAGTACGGCTCCATTGCCCTCACATCATAATCGACACCTGCCGCACGCAGTATAGGGCCGCTCCAGCTATAACTTAAAGCTGCTTCGGCAGTAACGGCTGCAACACCTCTTGTACGATCTATAAATATGCGGTTACGGTTAAACAAGCTTTCAAACTCTTTTAGTCCGTGAGTAAAATCTTTTAAAAACTTGCGTGTTTTAGCAAACGCTATTGTATTAAAATTACGCTCGAAACCGCCCACCCGGCCAATATTTGTGGTTAGGCGCGATCCGCAGATCTCCTCATATATCTCATATACCGCTTCGCGATATTGCATCATATAAGTAAAACCCGTTAATGCGCCAGTATCAACACCTAAAATTGAATTACAAACAATATGATCGGTTATCCGTGCCAGTTCCATGATAATTACACGCATGTAATCAACACGTTTTGGCATTTGTATATTCAACAGTTTTTCAACCGTCATATGCCATCCCATATTATTTATGGGCGATGAGCAATAGTTTAAACGATCGGTCAGGGGTGTTATCTGGTAGTATGGGCGATGCTCGGCAATTTTTTCAAATGCACGATGTATATAGCCTATGGTTGATACACCGCTAACAATGCGTTCGCCATCCATCTGTAACACATTCTGGAACACACCATGCGTAGCGGGGTGCGTTGGGCCCAGGTTGAGTGTAGAATACTCGGTTTGCGGGTCGTTATCGGTATATACTGGGTGATTCTGCATTTATATTATCTCCCGAAAAAGTAATCTTTTTTATCAATACGGTTTGGATCTTCCAGTGGGAATTCCTTCCTCATCGGGAATACAGTCATGTCATCAACATTCAGTATCCTTCTCAGGTCGGGGTGCCCGTCAAATATCACCCCAAAAAAATCGTATGTCTCGCGTTCCATCCAATTAGCGCCATCCCAAATGGTTGAAGCAGTTGGGATATGCAGGTCATCCAATGAAAGGAAAACTTTTATACGGATGCGTGTATTTGTAGTAAGGCTGTGCAGGTGATAAACTACACCGATAGGTTTTTCCAGTTCGGGGTAATGTACAGCAGTAAGATCTGTTAAAAAGATAAATTGCAGCGTGGCATCAGCTTTTAAAAAACTTAATACAGCGTTAATGCTTTCTTTATTGGTTTCTACAGTAAGCAAGCCGAAATCGGCACCTGTTTGGGCAACCTGACCGGGGAACTTATCGTTTAGCTTTTGTAAAAGCTCTTCGTTTGCTATCTTACCCATTATTGAATTCCGTATTTAGCCAGCAGCTCCTGGTACTTAGGCTCTTCGCGCCTGCGCAAAGTTTCTGTTTGTACCAACTTTTGGATAGCCATAAAACCATCAATAATAGCTTCGGGGCGTGGAGGGCAACCAGGCACATAAACATCTACCGGGATAACTTCGTCAATACCCTGCAAAACAGAGTAGGTGTCAAATATACCACCACTTGATGCACAGGCACCAACAGCCATAACCCAACGAGGTTCGGCCATTTGTAAATAAACCTGACGTAAAACCGGGCCCATTTTTTTTGATATCGTACCCATTACCATTAAAAGATCGGCCTGGCGCGGCGAAAAGCTCAAACGCTCGGCTCCAAACCTGCTTAAATCGTAATGGGAGGCCATGGTGGCCATAAACTCGATACCACAGCATGATGTAGCAAACGGCAATGGCCATAAGGAGTGCGAGCGCGCCAAACCCACTGCCTGATCAAGCTTGGTGGCGAAAAACCCCGACCCTTCAACACCCGCGGGGGCTTCAACTATTTGAATATCACTCATTAAATTCCTATCAAATAATATTAAATCAGCTATTAAACTGATTTACAAATTTACAATAAAATACGCTGTAACAAATACACTATGAAGGTTATGAAATATATTTAGAATCAATCTAAACTAATTCAGCCTCTCAATCTCCTCCGGCTGAAAGATTTAATTAGTGCCCAAACCTGCCGGCAGGCTTGAGGGATCAATCCCAGTTTAATGCGCCCTTTTTTATGATGTAGAAAAAGCCGGCTAATAGTGTGCCCATAAATATGAACATCTCTATCATCCCCTCTCTACCCAGGTCACGAAAATTAACTGCCCATGGATACATAAATATAACTTCCACATCAAACAAAACAAACAGTATTGCTACCAGGAAGTATTTGATAGACATTGGGGTACGTGCGTTCCCAATAACTTCGATACCCGATTCAAAGGGGGTTAGCTTATCTTTTGTAACACGCTTAGGGCCTATTTTGTGGGTTACAAACATGGTTGTAACAACAAAACCCATAGCTACCAGCATCTGGAATATGATGGGCAAATAATTAACCGGCAAACTTTTTAATTCCATGGTGCAAATATACAAATGAGCGCATAATAAAAAAGGCCTCTTTTTTAGAAGAGGCCTTTTAGTACTTATTGTCCCGTCCTGAAATAAGTTGACAGCTAAGTTGACTTAATATGAAAAAACAGGAAAACAGTATCACAAGGCGCAGTCAGCGCGATTACAGTATTGCCTTTAAATTGCAGGTTGTTCAGCA
>NZ_JANHOH010000007.1 GCF_024498135.1 Mucilaginibacter aquariorum | reverse complement strand
TCCACAATCTCCAGTTTGAACGCTAAACTGTAATCTTTTTGGGTCTTCCTTTGGTAAACCTTAACTTCTTGTTCTTTCATCTGTTAACACTTTTTGTGTCAACTTATTTTAGGACGCTACAAAGAAATAAACAAAAAAGCCTCCAAATTGGAGGCTTTTTTGTTTTAGGTTTCCCTCTTGAAAAGGCCAGGTGTATTAGCCAGGTGTTCACGTTCACGCAACAGGCAGACCGCGAACATCGTTAATATTCTAATAATCAGCGTATTGAATAAATGCCTACTGCGAATACTGTGTCACCAAAGGTTTGAATAAAATTTATATAGTTGGGTTGTTAGCGTAAACGAGTATTCGCAGCGGTTCCCTCTTGATAGGGGGTTAGGGATTTGCCGATCGTAAACGATTTCCAACCTGTCATTTCGAACGAGGAACGAGGAGAAATCTTGTTCGATATGCAAAGTATGCTACATGCAAGGTTTCCACCTGTCATATCAACAAGATTTCTCTCTATCGTTCGAAATGACATTGGGCTTTTGATGTAATAAGTAATTTGTCATGCTGAACGTATGTGAAGCATCTATTCGCCGATGTGCCCCTTGGCAGTGATCACACCCGTCATGCAGAATTTATTTCAGCATCTCTCATGCTAAGTAGACCACTAAGATAATGCGCCCGGTCAATCGCCGTGGAGGCTACTTCTTTTGGCCTGCTCGCCCTAAGAGGTGGTTATAAAATCACCAAATTTTCAGTTTTCGCTAACGCTTCTAAAAGAAATTCAAAGACGTTTGTTTGCTCTTTTAATTGTGTAATTGTCTGATTCCGCTCGGCGTTTGAAAGAATTGGATATCGCATTCGAGAAGAAGAATTTCTATCTAATTTATAATAAACAGCTTTTTCATTTAAAACAATCATTCCTTTTGCTTCTAAGTCACCCACAGGCTCTGAACTAAAAATGATTTTATTATCGACTAAAAAATCTAAACAAATTTCTTTCAAATACCTTATTTGAGGTTCTGAAGTAAAATCAGCATTTAAACTGATATCAATCTCGTTCTTTTTGGATAAAATTTTAAAAAAATGTTCGAGAGAATTTACGTCATATAATCTCTTAAGTAAATGAGTTAAAACTAAAAAAGGATACTCTTTCGCTTTAAAAGGATATTGGTTAGAGCCCGCTGAAAACGAATAACTTGGAGTGTCATAACAAGTAAATTGTTCAAGATTTCTTAATGTAATTGCATTTATATTAAATAGACACAATAATATGTGTTCAAATGCTCTATAAAAAGAGCTATTAGAAAAAGCAGAGTAAGTGGTTAATAAATCCTCAGGAATCCCTTGAGGCTTATTAATAAGGATTTCTCTTATTCTACTTTTGACATACTTTCTGTTATCATAATTAAAAAGTTCCGTCGAAAAGAATTTGTCAATATATCCGCTAAAATCTACACCTTTACCGTACCTGTGTTCATACATCAGCCTTATATTATTATAGTCGCAAACAAAGACTACTTTATCGAAACTAAACTTATTTTCTTCGGTCACACTATCATAATGCGCACTAAATATGTTGAACAGTCGGAATACATGCTCAGGATCTAATCTATCAATATCATCTATTATCAAAACCGTTTTAACGCTCTTGTCATCGCTGTCATTCATCAAAGACCGCTTGACATTACTCAACATTGAGGTTATGACCTCTGATACCTCATCATATTCATGAGCTGTGCCTTTATAGCTTTTCAATTGGTTAATATATCTATTCAGGATATCCAATTCATTTTTTTCAACATCCTCTTTATAATTCGAATACTGTTTCACAATTCCGGATAATTGATTCACAATGTCTGTATAAACCTCCGACTCTGGCGCAGATGCTTTTAAAATTGATTTTAACAAAGGTTCTATCTTAAGCCCATGTAACAGAAACATTTGAGCAACTAACGCTGAAGAATATTCATTTTTCTGGAGGTCTACTTTTTCTGGGTACTTTGAAAGTAATTCATATATTAAATCATATTTAATTAATTCGAACACATCTTTATTATGTGAAATCGAGTAGTTGACTGGATAAAGTTTTAATGTTATATATTCATTATTAGACTGACTAAAAAAATTATTTAGAAAAGTTGATTTTCCAGTTCCAAATCGAGCTGAAAACAAAATTCTACTGTTTGCTTCGTTATCTAAATGGTATTTGAAATCCGATTTTACGCTTTCTTGATCAATATAGGTCAAAGAGTTCTTTTTCATTGCTTTGATTAGATGTGCTAATATAAGTTGTAGCATTACGAACTACTTATCAAGTTATTCACATTCTACTTAAACCCGATAGCAGCGGATACCGGCCTCGCGCTTAATGCCTGCGGGCGTATAAGCGGATAGCGGGGCTATCGGTTCAAAAGAACTACAGGTTTTGCTTTTCTGATTAACGAACCTGTCATTTCGAACGAGGTACGAGGAGAAATCTTTTACAGGCGATCAGCGAACTTTGCTTAAACGATGCATGGTGTAAAAGATTTCTCCTCACCCCATTACACAGCCCTGCCCCGGTTCGTTCGAAATGACATTGGGTTAATTGTAGTGATAAAGGGCTTTACTCCTCATCATCCCCCTCAGCAACTTCCAACAAACCTTCGGGTTGTTTAAAATTGCTTTTCACGAAGTGGCACCAGTCGCATTCTTTTTTGCCGCAGCCGGTGCTGAAATCGTGGGCCATTATTTTTTGGTAAACAGTGGTTATCTGTTCGGTTACATCCTCAATATCCTGCGGACTGATCACAATTTTCTCTTTGTAATATTCACCCTCTTTAACCGGCTCCACAAAATCAAAAATAGTGTTTACCACTTCCCAATCGTTGGTGCGGTCGTTATCAATTAAGATTTTGTAAAACACGGCCTGGCGCCAGTAATCGCCGCCGTTGGGCTGTTCGTTGGTTGGGTATTGCAGTTTATCCTTCGCGTTGCGCACACGGCCAGTTTTGTAGTCTACAACGGTTACATTTTTGCCGTCAAACTCTATCTTATCCAAGTTACCTTTAATGGGCACACCTGCTACCTCAATATTTTTAATGCTGCGCTCGGTTTGGGCTACTTTGTTCCAGGTGGGCACGTTTTGCTCGTAGTATGGCGGTAGTATCTTGTCGCCATAATCTACCCGTAACTTAAAGTCGGTTTTAGTGAACGAATCGCGGTTGCGGTACATATACCAGCGAAATTCCTTAACAAATTCTTCGGTAGATATAAACTCGTTATTGTTCTCTTTTAACCTGCGGTAGGCCTTATTTAAAGCCCAGTGCACCGCCTGCCCAAATGTAGCCGACGGGCTTTTACCCGATGGTACCCTTATCAGGCACTGGAAATAAAAGCGCAACGGACAATCCAGGTAGTTGTTAAGGTGCGTAACCGATAGCGTATAATTTTGCAGCAATTGGTTAATGTAATTCCTGTCCAGCAGTTCAACAACGGGCTTATCGGCCTCGCTAAACTGGGTAGCAAAAAAGCCCAGCATATCATCACTGCTCACATGCGGATAGGTAACCTGCAGATGGGTATCGGCCAGGATCTCGCCAATAAATTGAGATGGTTCCTGGTCTTTGCCGTTCTTATCCTTACCTGCATAAGAGATATTAAGGCATTGTTTTGAACGGGTAAGCGCCACGTAAAACAACCTGCGGGCTTCTTCTTTTTGGGCGATATCATCAGATGCCGCCCTTGTCAGGGTATCCGGGTAACTAAAGCCGCTGTTACGGCCTTTGCTGTCCCATGTTTTTTTATCGCAGCCTATGAAAAACACATGCTCAAATTCCAGTCCTTTGGAACCATGGGCAGTTAAAAAGTTGATGCCATTATCAGAAAAGATAACCTTATTCAGATCAAGCCTGATATTGTTTTTGCGCATCAGGTCGATAGTAGCGATCAGGTCGCCCAGTTTAATTTCGGGGTTCTTACGGCTTTCATCCTTCAAAAAGTCGAAAAAGCTGGTCAGGATCTGCATATGCACCCCTTTATCCGGCTGTTTCATAATATATTTGAGGATGCCCATCTTAGCTATCACATCCTGAAAGAACTGTTGCAGCGTAACGCTCACTGCCGATTTTAGCAGCTCATCAATATCATTGATCAGGAATTTCATTTCCTGCGTAGGCTGTTTGCTGAACAGATCTGTTTGTGCCACTACACGCATCTCGTGGATGTAACGGCGTAGCGAGGTCTTGGGCGCGTTATTACTTGCCGTGCCATAATTCTCCTTAGAAACAGCAATACTTGCCTTAGCGACCTCGATAGGCGGGATAGTGAACAGGTCGTAATGCAGTATCTCGAACAGCAACTCGTCACCGCTATATGGTGAATCAAGCTCCATGGCCAGGTAACGCAGTATGTTGATGATCTTTTCGCCGAAGGGAATGGTAAGCACATCAATTTTGCGTTTGGTATTCACCGCTATTTGCTGGGTTTCTAAATAATGCAGCAACTCTTCTACCTGGCTGTGGTTACGGTATATCACCGCAATTTCGCCCGGTGGGGTGCCTTTGGTTACCAGTTGTTTTATTTGCAGTGCAACATCAACCAGTTCCTGGCTTGGGTTTTCATATTCTTTTATTACAGGCTCAACAACCTCGCTATTAAAGCGCGGGTGCGACGATCTCAGGTTTTTATCGAGGTTAAGCTGTGCGGTTAAACGCTCGCGGTTATTGTTGATCAGCGCCTTTGAAATATCAAGGATATGCTGATTGGAGCGGTAATTATGCTTGAGTACGACCGTTTGCAGGGTTTCTACATAATCGCCGGCAAAATCAAGAATGTTCTTCATGTTTGCCCCCTGAAACTTAAATATCGACTGGTCGTCATCGCCCACCACAAATACGTTCGGTGTTTCCCAGTAGTTCAATAAAAACCTTAACAGCTGGTTTTGCGAACCGCTGGTATCCTGAAACTCATCAACCAGGATGTACTGGTAACGCTCCTGGTAACGGCGCAGGATCTCGTCATTTTCACGGAAGGCTTTTAGCACCCAAAGGATCATGTCGTCATAATCGTACCAGTTTTTGTCGCGCATTTTGGCCGCGTAATTCTTATACTCGCCAACGGCAGCCAGCATTTTGCTCATGGCTTCCTGCACCTTATCAATGTCTTTTTGCTTGGGGTCGCCTATGTTAATGCCTGCCTTTAGATTCGCCCGTTTATAAATAAACTCCTCGCGGTTCGGCAAGTCGTCTAAATATTCCTGTACCGCTTGTTTGATCAGCTCTTCTGTCCAGTTCTCGGTTTTCATGGTCGAGAACAGTTTTTTCAATCGCGGGGCATCATAGTATTTGTCGCCGGTAAAGCGCTTTAGTGGGTGGTCGTTCCCAAAATCATCTATCAATTCCTGAAACAGCATTGCCGATTCCAGATCAGACAGAGCCTCCAAATTCAGCTTGCCAAAATACTCCAGATTTTCCTGAATGATCTCGTTACAAAACGCATGGAAGGTGTATATGTTAATGCGATAAGCATCCGGACCAATAAACTCGAACAGTCGCTTGCGCATGGCAACAGCACCGGCATCGGTATAGGTAAGGCAAAGGATCTCGCTTGGCAGGGCATCGGTATCGGTTAATATTTTACCAATGCGCGCGGCCAGGATCTGCGTTTTACCCGTACCCGGGCCGGCAACAACCAGCACAGGGCCATCCATTTGGTTAACCGCAGCCAATTGCTCGGGGTTTAAACCCGCCAGCGCTTCCTGAAACTTGATGTTATATTTATTGAGTGGAGATTGCATAATTGTAAGTGTAAAATTACTAAAAATTGTAGTGTTAATCCTGCCAAAAAACACGACGTAAACATTTGCTTTTACAATTGCTACTCTTACTTTTATAAGCATTAACCTTATTACCTTTTTAAATGGAAACACCGTACATTGGCCGCGCAATAGTTACAGAGCATTTCGACAAAATGGAGATCATCATCCCCGGCAAAAAGAATTATTTTGTGCTTGTATTTTTTTCGGTGTGGCTATTTGGTTGGTTTTTTGGTGAAACAACGGCTGCTACGTCAATAAGCAATGACTCCGGACCCGATCTGTTTTTAATGGTTTGGCTGACCGCCTGGACATTCGGAGGACTATTTGCACTTAGCACAATTCTTTTTATGCTGCTGGGCAAAGAGGTAATAGAAGCAGGGCAAGGCGTTATTTCTATCCGCAACCAAGCTTTATTCTTTTTATCGCCTAAGGTTTACGACCTGAATGAAGTTAAACATATCCGAGCGGCCGAAGAGTTTTCGATATATCAAAGCTTTCAGTTTGGCCGCAGTCAAAACGGGGTACGCAGTACCTTCAACTCCGGAACAATTAAGTTTGATTACGGCCTTAAAACCGTAAAATTTGGCAATGACCTTGATGAAGCCGAAGCTCGATATATTATAGAACGACTGAAGAGTAAAAGGATACTGACCGATAAAAACTTTTAAAATAAAAATAGCGATGGATTTACACCCATCGCTATTGTATATAAAGCTTTATCTTCTTACTTCTGCCTAAACCAAACTTGTATTGGCGCGCCCGAAAATTCAAAATTCTGGCGCAGTTGGTTTTCAATAAAGCGGTAGTATGGTTCTTTTACATACTGCGGCAGATTACAGAAAAACGCGAACATGGGCGATGTACCCGCTATCTGCGTAATGTATTTTATTTTTACGTACTTGCCTTTTAATGATGGCGGCGGATATTTTTCGATGATCGGCAGCATTATCTCGTTCAGTTTGCTGGTAGGGATCTTGCGGGCCCTGTTAGCGTAAACCTGGTTGGCTACTTCAATAACCTTTAACACACGTTGCTTTTCGGTAACAGATGTAAACACAACCGGCACATCAGTAAACGGCGCTATCTTCTGGCGGATCTGCTCTTCAAATACCTTTACGGTTTTATTGTTCTTTTCTATCAGATCCCACTTGTTCACTACTATAACAATACCCTTCTTGTTCTTTTCGGCCAGGTGGAAAAGGTTCACATCCTGTGCCTCAAGCCCTTCAACGGCATCAATCATAATGATAACCACATCCGCTTCTTCCAAAGCTTTGATGGTACGCATAACCGAGTAAAATTCGATATTCTCTTTTACCTTGGTCTTCTTACGCATCCCGGCGGTATCTATCAGCATAAAATCATGACCATACTGGTTATAATGAATATGGATAGAATCGCGGGTGGTACCGGCAATAGGGGTTACGATATTACGCTCTTCGCCAATAAGCGCGTTAATGATAGATGATTTACCTACGTTAGGGCGGCCAATAATGGCATATTTAGGGCGTTCGTTCTCTTCAAACGGTATATCCTCAAAATGGGTAACCACCTCGTCAAGCAGCTCGCCTGTACCAGAACCCGTCATTGACGATATGGTATAGATCTCGCCTAAACCTAAACTATAAAACTCGGTAGCATCAGCCAGATTGGCGTTGTTGTCCAGTTTGTTTACTACCACAAATACAGGCTTTTTACCTTTACGCAACAGGTTAGCGATCTCGTCATCCAAATCGGTGATACCGGTGGTAACATCAACCATAAATAAAATTACGGTTGCCTCTTCAATCGCGATAATTACTTGCTCGCGGATGGCAACCTCAAAAAGTTCTTCGGAATTGGCTACATAACCGCCGGTATCAATAACGGTGAATTTTTTATCAATCCACTCAGATGTACCGTAATGCCTGTCGCGGGTTACGCCGCTAAAATCGTCAACAATAGCTTTACGGCTTTCGGTTAAACGGTTGTATAAAGTGGATTTCCCAACGTTGGGCCTGCCTACTATAGCTACTATATTACTCATTTCAATTTTAGATTGCAGATTTTAGATTTACGATTTAACGCGCCAAAATCCATATGCTAATTTACAAATCCGATCAGCATAAATCTAAAATCGTAATTCGTAAATCGTAATTATTTTTTATTCGTACCCGAATTTTTTCAGGTAATTTTTTTTGCTGCGCCAGTCGGGGATAACCTTTACAAACATCTCCAGGAATATTTTCTTCTGGAAAAAATCTTCCATATCCCTGCGGGCATAAGTGCCTACTATTTTCAGCATTTCCCCTTTGGTGCCTATGATGATATTTTTTTGCGAATCGCGTTCAACAATAATCTCAGCGCTAATGCGGTGCAATTTTTCGCCCTCAACAAAAGCGGTTACAATAACCTCTGTGCTGTATGGGATCTCTTTTTTGTATTGTTTAAAGATTTGCGCACGTATCATTTCTGATGCGAAGAAACGGTCGTTCCTGTCTGTCAGGGCATCCTTCTCGTAATAAGCGGGGTGCTCCGGCAGGCCTTCCAATACAAAATCCATCACGGCTTTTATATTATGATCTAACAATGCAGATATAGCGTAAATGGCTTTGGGATTTAATTTTTCCTGCCAGTATTCTACTTTCTCCTTTACCTCTTCTTCGGTAGATAGGTCTATTTTGTTTATTAAAACAACCAGCGGGGCGGTAGAGCCTTCCAGTTTTTTAATAACATCCTGTTCGTTAAATTCCTCGTGAATATCGGTAACCAGCAAGATCAGGTCGGCATCTACAATAGAGCCATCTACCTGGTGCATCATACTTTCGTGTAATGCGTAGTGTGGTTTAATGATGCCGGGAGTATCCGAAAACACAATCTGATAGTCGTCGGTATTAACAATCCCCAGTATACGGTGGCGGGTGGTTTGCGCCTTTGGGGTGATGATTGACATTTTTTCGCCCACCAGTGCGTTCATAAGGGTTGACTTACCCGCGTTGGGCTTACCAATTATACTTACAAAACCTGCCTTATGCGCCATAAAAAAATAATTAAAATATTATTTGGACTGCAAAGAAACGAATTATATCTTTGCAGTCCAATTAAAAGGAACAGCAAATTGCTTTTTTACAATTGGAACAAACATTTCGGAGTTATGCCCGTTATGTAATATACCAAAAAGATAGTGCGGGATGGAGCAGTTGGTAGCTCGTCGGGCTCATAACCCGAAGGTCGTAGGTTCGAGTCCTGCTCCCGCTACCTCAAGTAAAAAGCCTCAAGTCGAAAGATTTGAGGCTTTTTTGCGTTTTAAAAAGTTTAAACTCTCAATTTTAGCATTAACACCTAAGTTTACACTGCTTCAAGCCATCGCAACAACGCTAAAATTCATTTTCATAAGCTTCCGGATGCACAGCAGGATCATATTTCGGACTGTTCTTTACTTCATTAACAGTAATATTGGCATACACTGCAGACTCTTCCCATTTGACCTGGCTGATCCATTTGGTCGCGATCAGTACCTTTTTTCCGGGAAACCAGTGGCCGGTATCCACCACCAGGAAATGGATGCGCCAGTTTTTATCATCAATAATAAAATCTTCTACGTCGCCAATTTCACCATTGGTAGCATGGATGCGATAACCTGTAACCTCGTCAATGCTGCGCAGGTGCGGGTCGACTGGCTTATCGTGATGTGTTGATGCCAAAATGCTTTCCTCAAAAGGGACGCGGGATTCCATCATACCAGACAGCCCCATGCCGCCATAAAACCCAGCCCCGCCAATGCCCATATAGGGCCAGCCATAATGGGTATAAAGGTCTATTTCCTGCTGACGGGAAACAGTTCTTTCCGTATCAATGTCCGGACTATGTTTGATTTGGGCTTTGGTAAGCTTAACCGGGAATGTTTCGTTCGCCCAGTCGGGTTCTTTTAAAGCCGAAGGGGAAATGAGTACTTTGCGGCCAAACAACCAGCTCCCGGTTTTTACGATCAGGTAACGTATCGTCCAGGTTTCGTCATCAAAATAAAACTCCTCTACTTTACCAAATTCACCGTCAGTGGCGCCCATACTGAAGCCCACCAAACTTTTTACATTCCGTCTCATGATTCCCTCCGGTTTATAAGCAGTAAACTATTATACCGCAAAAATCATGCAGAAATATTTGAAAATCAAGCATAAGCGGCGCAGACCACTATCTGTTAAATGGCTTCAAATTCTTTAGATAGTTTTATTCATTATACTACCCAGGCTATCGCCAATTGGTGTGCTCTGTATAGTCAACGGGTTGATAACAGATATACTGTACAAAGCGTGGCTGTGTTGACGTATTAGGGCTGCTTCCATGTTGCAGCGCCTGTTGCCATATTATAAAATCGCCTGCTTCTCCTGTAATAGGCTTGCTACCAAGCGTATGCAGGTTCTGTTGCCGGGGGTCGGCACCAGGCGGCAGCGATTTAAGCCAGCTTTCTAACCGATGCTGAAAGCCGGGTACTAACGTAAAAGCGCCCTGGTTAGCTGCTGTATCGCTGAGGTATAAAATACCTTGTAAGCCAAAGGGGATAGGAAGTTCGAGGCTGCAATCCCAATGAAGATCCGGGCCCGGAAATTTCCAGCTTGTGGTTTCCGGCGGGTTAAAACCAACCCGGTCGTTATTCATCCATATATTCTTTTTCTGCCACAATTGTTCAAAAGCCCCGCGTATCTTGTCCGAACCTCGGTTTTTGGTTAATATTGGATGCTGAAATAGCTGTACCATAATACCCTGCCGGGCGATATTTGGCTGATACCAGGTATCGGGACGATCGGACTTAATTCCCAAAAAGTCACAAATAACGTTAATAGCCTCTTCACAGTCTTCCTTCGGTACAGCGTTCTTTATCACCACATAACCATTTATTTCGAAGAAAAGTAAATCTTCGGCAGAGAGAACGGGGCTGACAGATTCGGTTTCGGCCTCTTCACCATCAAACATCCTGTTGAAACGCTCCACAGAGCCGCTGTCGGGTATACCGGCGGTTTTAACGATCCAATCTTCAAGGGCTTCGAACGAGAGGGTGTTTTGGTATATATAGATAATAGCTTGTTCGAGCCCTAAGTTTAGGGTGCCTAACAGTATTTTATTTAATTGCCATTCTTCCTGCAATCCGGTATTTATATTGTTATCGCGGTTAAGCAGGGTTGCGTACCAAAAGCGTTTTAATTGCTTAATTTTTAGCTTCCCTGTTTCATGCGGCGAAGGTAAAGTCATCTCGGAACTCATTATTTAATAGATATAGATAAGGTTTGGGTTAGCAGTTGAAGATAACAGACGGGTTGGTTTTTCAGGTGAAAATATATTAATTTCCTAAGAAATCCGACATGAAAAACGCCTCAAATATGCAGGCTCTTTGCCGCCTTGAATAAAGAATCTCAAATTTGAAGCTCTTTTTGTTAATATTGTTAATTAAACCCTTAAACTTAATCACATGAGAAAACCTCTAATCTTCAGCACCTTATTTTGCCTGCTTTTAATTACAACCAGCTACGCTCAAACTAAAAAAGTTGCCGTAGTTACTTTTTATGCAGTGAAAAAGATCGGTGTTTCTACCTTTGGCGATGCAGCTACCGCTGCCGTTACGCAGCTCGTAGACGACCCTAACTTTAACATGTCGCCATTATTGCAAAATTTTCACGACCAGTTTTTTAATACCTATTCTAAAGATTTTCCTTTCCAACTTTTACCCGAAGCTGAAATAACCGGAAATGCAGAGTACAAAGCATATAACCCAGCTGGTGAGGCAACCGGCGGAGTTTTTAAGGATAATTACAATTTGCCTTTTGAGGGATATAAAATAGTTTTACCATTGATAGGACGCCAAAATGAGAATGCATTGCTTAAAATCTTTAACCAGGCAGATGGTGTAATGAAAGTTTATATCGATTTTGACCTGGTAAAAGTTGGATTTGGCGGAATGGGATTAGTTAAAGTTAACGCACATACTAATATCGCATTGTTTAATAAAGCCGGTGATAAAGTTTTTTCGATAAGATCAGATGCTAAATCTAAAGGCGGCAGCCCGCTTATTGCTGGAATACCTGTTTTAAAAGCCGATAAAATACTGCCAATGTGCGAAAGTGCACTAAACGAACTGATGATAACCCTTCAAAAAGACATGCCTAAAATGATTAAAAAGGCAGATTCGAAACTCTAATTTTGAAGCTATTAACGAGCTTCAAATTTTTCGATTTGAGGCTCGTTTTGTTTATACTTTTTAGGCCGTTATTTCAAATTCTCTCCAAAAAAATCAATCGTCCGTTTCCAGGCAAGCTCCGCGGCGACTTTATCATAACGGGGCGTGGTGTTGTTATGAAAGCCATGGTTTACATTCTCGTAAATAAACGCCTGGTATTTTTTGCCATTGGCTTTTAAAGCGGCTTCGTAAGCCGGCCAGCCCTCGGTGATCCTGGTATCCAGCGATGCATAGTGCAGCATTAGGGGGGCTTTAATTTTAGGCACATCTGCAGCGGCGGGCTGGCTACCATAAAAAGGTATGGCTGCTGCCAAATCGGGCACACGAACGGCCATCATATTGGCTATGCCTCCGCCAAAACAAAAACCCACAACACCCACCTTGCCGTTACAGTCGGGGTGCTTTTTAAGATATTCGTATGCGGCTATAAAATCTTCCTCCATTTCGCCTTTGTCCCTTTTGCTTTGCATGGCACGCCCTTCGTCGTCATTGCCCGGATAACCACCCAGGGGCGTAAGAGCATCAGGCGCAAGCGAAATAAATCCGGCCAGGGCTGCCCTTCTGCCCACATCTTCAATATAAGGGTTCAATCCACGATTTTCGTGTACCACTATGATGCCACCAAGTTTCTTTTTAGCATCTGCAGGTTTTGATAACAACCCTTTTATAGTTCCGCCGCCTTTTGGTGATGGATAAGTGATATATTCTGATTTCAGGCGGGGATCATCCGGCATTACCTGCACATTCCCTTTATAATCGGGCATCAGGAAACTCATCAATGCGGGTACGGTTAACCCGCCAACTGCATAAAGAGATAGTTTTTCTAAAAACCCACGACGGTCAACCCGGTTGTGTGCGTAATCATCATACAAGTCAAACACTTCCTGCTTAATGTCTTCTTTATTAATCTGGCTCATAATTATAGGCTTTATTCAAATATAATAATTTACGGCAACGGCCTGCTAACCAAAGAGTAACAGTATCGCTACGTATAAAGTTTTGGTAGTATATAAGGTTTATAAAGTATAATTAGAAGTGTGCTGTTTTTGTGTATTAAAATGTGAACCGCTCTTGAAATTTACTTAAAAGCAAGTTCTTAACTTGTAGTCAAGCTGCTTATCCCATATATCCTCCGGATGGATCTATAAACAGTGAAACCTAAACCTATATCAAAATGAAAAAAGTGCTATTATTGTTAAGCATGGTGTTGATATCCGAATACGGATTTTCGCAAACCTATTCTCAAACTTTTATTCTTTGTGACAAGAGTTATACCGTTTCGACGGCAATACAATTGGATAAATCAATAAATGTTTCATTAATAAAGTCAATAAAGCTTAATCCAAGCGATACCGCTCGTACCTATACGGTTAAAAATCCAGCTCTGGATGATTTTGCAAAAACGTTTTCAGAATCCTTTTCAACTTATTTCGGAGATTCAGCATGTCGTACTCCTGTCAAAACAGAAGAATTACAGGGAATTGGTAGAAATATCTTTTTCAATATGCTTAGAGCCAATACTGACAATACCGCGCCGGAAGCAGGGGTACTTAAATTGTATTCTACAGCACGATATGAAGAGGATACAACAGTAAATACTTCACACCCTATTCACAAGGATACCACACCAGGTAAAAAGAATGATACAGTGGCTCCAGGCAAAATCATTAAAATGATTTTTGAAGTAAAGGATGGTTATTTAGAAAACATCAAAGTTTACATTAATATAAAAGACATCGAATATATTTTTACCAATTTATATGGCATTGGAATAAGCAATGTGAAAAACATTAAAGCTTTTCCTCAAACCTGCCTGTACTCCCTACCTAACGCCACAGGTAAGGCATATAAGGTATCGGCTGCAAACGTTTTTAACTATGACTACGCAATTGACTTAAATAGGAGAGATTATAGCCCGCAGGATATCAGATCTCAATTAAATGGCGGCGAGACCCTGACACTATATAAAGACGAAACAAGCAAGCTATTTGAAGCTCAAATTTACACTGACTTTTTAGGCTTAAATGAAAACAAACCTAATGGTTTGATACAAGTTGAGGCAAGTAAAAAGATAAATATCAGTACTGTTCAAAAGCTGGTGCCACGGCCCTTTTTTTTGCTGGCACATAGCATTGGAAGTTTTCAATACATCAGCCCTAATATAACCTTATCTAAGATAGAGCAGCACAGAAGATCGCTGGTTTTAAGCGACCTGGATTCTTTAAGATTAAACCCGGGGGGTAACGATACCACAAAGCTTAATAGCAATCTGCACCGGTATACAACATTATTAAACCTTTATCAATACCAAACCTTCTCGGCAGGGGTAGATTTAAATCTTATAACCTTTGCCAATCATGATCTAAAATATACCTTTTATTTGAATTTAGGTGCAAAATTAGGGCTGACATCTGTAACCGATTCATTGACAAAGATCAACGATAATGTAATCACAAAAACCGGTTTAATTTCAAATTATACGGTAACTACCTTGCAATGGTACCCATCTGTAAGTATGTTATTTTCACCAGAGGGGCGTTTTAATTTTGTCTTGTCTGATAAAGTAATGCACATAAGGGCATATAACAGCAAGTTTGAACAGTTATCTTTTGATAAACTGAACAATAAAAAATTCACAATCCCAACACACTCGTGGCTAAATATTTTTGAGATGCTTATGACTGTCAGGGTAAATGCAGATAGTAAATTGTTTGGAAGATTGAGGTACAACTACGAGTTAAAAAACATGAACGAAAACTTTGCGCAGGTACAAGTAGGATATTCTACTTATATATTAGGCAGGCGATAGCCATTGCGGCTTTATGCAGGCTTAAACATAACTGTCGCCATCCGAACACTTGCTGTTCGGTAACGTACGGTATTAGCGGCCAAAAACAACACAACAAATTAATAATCAAAACATTATAAGTTTGGCTTAAAAAATGTGGATGCATACCTAAATTGACAGAGGTTGCCATTTTTATGGAAGAACACATATGGTATTTGGTTGAAAAATTTTTAGCTGGCGACATCACCGACGCCCAGGTAAAAGAATTGCAATCGCTGCTGGCCTTGTATCCCGATACGTTCCTTCTGGTTAAAGATTTCCTGATCACCTACCATGACCCCGACCCGCAGGTTACCCCAAAAGAGATCTATGCTTTTTTTAAACAGGTAGATCATCTTATTTATCAGAATAAACTTGCGGAGCAACGCGAACAGGAACATATCGCGAAGAGACAAATACCTCAAATTTTTATAACCGCTATTAGCCGCGAACTGGCTATGGCCGTGCAGTTTTTTAAAATAGCCCTGCGCAACCTGCAACGGAACAGGAGCATTTCTACCATCAATATTACCGGTTTGGCCGTTGGCATTGCCAGTGCTGTGCTTATTTTGCTTTGGGTTCAAAACGAGTTGAGCTACGAACAGTTTCACGTAAATAAAGATCGCCTTTACCTTGTATTTAATAAAAGTAAGGTTGACGGAGAGTTGCGGGCCTGGAGCGCTACGCCCATGCCCTTAGCCCCCGCTATTAAAGCAGATTTTAGCCAGGTGCAAGACGCCGTTCGTATAAACTGGGTAGGGTCGTTTGTATTGAAGAATGGCGACCGGAAACTGGAGTCGCAAGGCTTCACAACTGATCCGGGATTTTTAAAAATGTTCAGCTATCCGTTAGTTGAGGGCAATATTAACACGGCATTAAAAGAAACACATTCTATTGTGCTTACCCAAAAGCTGGCTAAAAAACTGTTTGGAAATATAAGCCCGGTAGGCAAAACCATTGCCGTTGATAGTGTGAAAAACTTTACCGTAACCGGTGTGCTTAAAGATCTGCCCAATAATACCGAGTTCAATTTTGAGTACCTGGTGCCTTTTGAATATATGAAAGAGGTGCACTGGTTTAATGAAAACTGGAAATCTTTTAATTCGCAAACCTATGTGCTGCTCAAACCGGGCGTCACCGAAGCTACCGCCAATAAGTTATTCAAAAATATATACAAGACTTATCCGGGTGATAGGCGCAACGATGTTTTTGTATATCCAATGAGTAAGTTGTGGCTGTATTCTAATTACGAAAACGGCGAATTTGTGGGTGGCCGCATTAATGTTGTACGTCTGTTTACGGTAATTGCCCTCCTCATCATACTTATTGCCTGTATCAATTATATGAACCTGGGCACCGCACGCAGTACCAGGCGTGCAAAAGAAGTAGGCATACGTAAAGTTGCAGGTGCCGAAAGATCATGGCTCATTAAGCAGTTTTTAGGCGAATCAGTCCTGATTACATTTGCAGCTACTGTTATAGGTTTGATAATGGTGCAGATGGCCTTGCCCTGGTTTAATGGGCTGGTAAGGAAAGATCTGTTTTTGCCTTATGCTGATCCGTACCTATGGCTTGGTGGTATTGGCTTTATACTTTTCACCGGCATCATAGCGGGCAGTTATCCGGCCTTTTATTTATCCGGCTTTAAGCCTATAAGCGTACTTAAGGGCACTATGCATGCTGTTAGTGGGTTGGTTACGCCACGTAAGGTGCTGGTTGTTGTACAATTTACTTTCGCTATAGCTTTCATTATTAGCACCACAGTTATTTACAGGCAGATCCAATACGCGCAAAACCGCGATACCGGTTATAAGGTTGACAATCTGGTTTATATTTACCAGAAGGGTGATATCGCCAAAAATTATAACGCCATACATAACGAACTGATGAGCAGCGGAGCCATCAGCAGCATCACCCGTACCAGCTCGCCGGTTTTAGATAATTGGAGCAATAACGATACTTATGAATGGAAAGGCAAAACACCTGGTGTCCGCCTATTTTTTGGAGAAAATTCTGCCGATAAAAATTTCACCCAAACATTTGGCCTGCCCTTATTGGCCGGGCGCGATATTGATGTGGCCGCTAACCCAACCGATACATCTGCAATATTAGTAACCGAACAGGCGGCTAAAGTTATGGGCTTTAAAAATCCCGTTGGCCAAACTATTAAAGGCTGGAACGGCAATTTTCTTATTGTGGGCATGGTTAAAAACTATGTTGCCGCATCGCCTTATATCCAGTCAATGCCCATTATTATAAAGGGCGCTGCCAGGCAGTTTGGCACCATAACATTGAAGTTAAATACCCAAAATACCATAGCCGATAACATTAATAAGATAAGCACCATATTTAAGCGCTACAATCCCGATTATCCGTTCGATTTTAAGTTTTTGGATGAATCGTACAAGATCAAATTCCAGGAGGAAAAGAACACCGGCCAGTTGGTAGCCGTATTTGCCGGCCTGAGTATATTTATATCGTGCCTGGGCTTGTTTGCGCTGGCCGCCTGCATGGCCGAAGGCCGTATTAAAGAGATAGGTATCCGTAAGGTACTTGGCGCTTCGGTAGCGAGGATCACCGCCCTCCTCACAAAAGACTTCCTGATACTGGTACTCATATCCTTTGTTATTGCATCGCCGTTGGCCTGGTGGCTGATGAGCAAATGGCTGCAGGATTATCCTTATCATACCAATTTAAGCTGGTGGATATTTGGGCTTACCGGGCTGGGATCTGTGGTGATCGCTTTTTCAACGGTGAGTGTACAGGCTATAAAGGCCGCTATTGCTAACCCCGTTAAAAGCTTGAAAACAGAGTGAACAAGCCTCTTAGTTTTAGAGAATAGTAGAAGTTATAAAATAGAAAAAAGTTAAACGCTAACCGGACCGGCCTTTTCGGTGATCTTTTTCCAGATAGAATATCCACCGTAAGCAAACATAAGGGCAATAAATATATATACCCAAACAGAGAGGTTGCGCCCGGCAATTACCAGGTAAAGATAGGGCATGCTAAAACTAATGCATGCAACCAGTAAAGGCGTAAGAACAGGCTTTTTAGCCCTTAATGTTTTCAGCACCCAGCCAAGTGAGGTAAAAAAACATAATTTACTTACTAAATATAGGCTACCCAATATAAGCGGATCAACCTCGTGTTTTTCGCCCAGGCCAATAACCCAGTCTTTAAATAGTGTAAGGTAATCCGTCATTATTTGCAAGATATGAATAACAAGTTTATGTAGGGTGTAATTGTGCGAAATATTACGTTAATCTTGCTTTCGTTTATTACTTAAGTACTTACGCACCGGGATATCATAAAACGTCATAACCAACCAGGCTATGCCAATCAATAGTATTAGCCCTGTTATAATGATGATGGCTAACTGCGCAGTTGGGGGTTTGTGGGTGCCATAATAATTGCCAAATGCCCATATTACCGCATAATGCGTCATATACAGCGGATAGGAGATATTCCCGGAAAACACACAGAGTTTTTTAAAGCCGGGAGTAAGCATAGCCCCCGCACCCAGTGAAATAAGCAGCGGAAAATAAAATAATACCACCAGCGATTCTGATAGCCAGTTCCATTTAGTAGAAAATGGCATTATAAAAGCTAATACAAGCAATACGGAAAGGCCTATAAATCCCAGCCTGTTTTTAATGATCCAGTTAGAGCGGTAAATAAGCAGCCCTGCTAAAAACGAATACGAGATACGGGCGCCGCCATGCCAAAAGGTATTGCCGTCCCATCCGCCCATTACGTTACCTGCCCTATAGGCAACAACGCAAATAGCGGCTGCCGAAAGCAAGGTCAATAAAAGCAACCAGCGGCGGCCAACTCTGTAAAGAACAAAAGCATAAAATATATTGGCCACATATTCCCAGAATAAAGACCACGACGGGGCATTTAAACCAAACAGATTAAAGGCACGTTCCGGCATTACCGGCAGGGGTATTAGAAACGCAGAGCACAAAAATATCAGGAAAGTTTTGCCGGTGCTGTATAATTCGGGATGGCCGCCAAATGGGTCAAAAAGAAAGGTGAGTAAACCCAATATCGCCCCCAATATTACCAAAGGGTGCAGCCTTATCAACCTGGATTTAAAAAATTCCAAAACCCCCATCTTACCGATACGGTCATCATAGGCGTATCCAATAACAAAGCCGGATAGGCAGAAAAAAAAATCTACAGCCAGAAAGCCATGCGCGATAAAATTTTTGCTGTAATCTGAAATAGCCATTTCCATAAAATGGAAGGCAACTACCGCTATGGCTGCAACCCCTCTTAATCCATCAAGAATATCGAAATGCTGTTTAGTTTTTAGAATATCCGGACTTATTTTATTCATACTTATGGTTCTTCTATACATCAACTTATCTATGCATAGAAGAACCAATAATAACAATTTCAGCTTAATAACAGCGCCCGGATTTTATTGCCCGCTTAAATAATCATCCAAATTATCTAAACCGGCGGTAAAGCCTTCCTGGAAGCCCATTTGCATGAGCGTATCCATATCAGCTTCTTTATCAAAAGTTATTTCGATGTTTACCTTGCTCACATTATCCGTTCCGCTAAATTCTTTATCCCAGTTCATTATAGGGAAATCGGTGTTTGGATTACCCTCTTTATCACTAAACGCAACCGAATTGACGATGCGTTTTTTGGGTTCGATAGTTTTATAATTCTCTATGCACCAGGAACCCTCGTCTTCTGGTCCTTTCATAAGGTATAGCCAAAAACCGCCTTCCCTAAAATCCATTTTTTTTGTTTCGGTTTTGTAAGGTTTTGGCGCCCACCATTGGTCAAGGACCTCACTTTTTGTCCATGCTTCCCATACACGCTCTAAGGGTGCATCAAACTCTCTTACAACGGTAAGTTTTTTGTTTTGCAGGTCTTTTGAAAAGACAGTTTCTCTTTTAGTCATGATGTTTTATTTTGTGGTTTTTAATAAGTTGTCTAATTGATCAAAACGGGTTTCCCACATCGCGCGGAATTGTTCCATCCATATATCCACCTCTTTCATTTTTTGCACATTAAAATGATAACGTATCTCCCGGCCGTTTTGTTCCTGTTTCACCAACTCACATTCGGTAAGTATTTTAATGTGTTTGGATATAGCTTGCCTGCTGCTGTCAAAATGTTCGGCAATAGCATTGGGCGTCATGGCGTGTAGGGCCAATAAAGTTAAAATTGCCCTGCGGGTAGGGTCGGCAATAGCCTGAAATACATCTCTTCTCATTTTATATTCGCAACCGTTTGATTGCAAATATAACTGCAACCGATTGATTGCGCAAATTTATTTTCATTTATTTGGACAACAGGGAGTTGCCGATACATCTAATCAGATCATCATGGTTGGGGAGTATGCTAACCCCGTCACAATAAAATAGCTCCTTAGATTTCTCCAAGAGGCTTTTAATTTTTTTTGATTAAGCTCGAAGCAGGGCAACTTAGAAAGCTTCATTCAGCCCCAGGAAGAAGCCACGTGCGCCATATTTGCCCCAGGCATAATCCAAACATAAGTTGGTGCGTGTAGCTTTATTGAACAGCACACGTAAACCAGCGCCACCACCGGGCTGCCATTGCTCAAATAGCTTGGTGCCTAAGCCATCATCGCTGGCGGTTTGCATGTTTACGAAGGCAACACCGCTTAAAAACTTGTTTTTGGTTATAGGGAAGCGGTATTCAACCTCTGAATAATCATACTGCGGCGATTTAAAATAACCAACGGTGTATCCGCGCCCGCTGCGAAAGGCCCCGTCTTTGGCTGTTCCGGGTAGTTCCAGGTAAGGCAGGGCGCCGCTAACCAGGTACGATCCCCAGTTCCAAAAGGCTATAACGTGTTCGGGGTTTGATGATGACAGGCTAAAGTACTTCCTAAAATCGGTAGTGAATACAACCGCGTTCTTTGAACTTCCCAGCCATGATTGATTAATTCTGATACCTGCATCGGCATAAATGCCCTTGTACGCACGGTTTTGATTATCGCGTGTGGTATATTGTACATTAAAGAGCAAACCGTTCGACATATACTTATCCCGGTCGAAACCGTATTTATCGCTGTAAATATTATAAGGGGTTAGTTCATCATCTGTTACCTTGTTCTCAATTTTTCTGCGGATATCAAAAGATACACCGGCACCCACAAACAGGTTTTTCTCTACCTCTTTATATACCTTTTCCCTAAAATTATAATATTGGGAATTGAAAACATAGCCTTTACGCTCGGGGTTGGTTAAAATATGATCAGCAACGCTTGCGTCAGATCCCTGGCCAATACCTAAACCATAATCGGGCGTAACAGATTTGGCTGCCACAAGAGTTCCCTGAAAATTCCATTTATTGCCCGGTGTGAATACATTATGGTTGATATAGAAATAAAGTATCCCTTTGGTGGTAACAGAAGCAGAGGTTGAAGCTACAGACATAAAGGTATTTGGCTGATTGCCCAACACCCGGCCTGCTACGGCCTTAATACCTATCTGCGACCCAATACTTGGGTTTGATGCTACGTTTGGTATGATGGTGATACCCGAAGATTTCTTAATAACAGAATCAGGTTTTTTCTTTGGATGAAAAATCGCATTAAACAGGTCGCCAACGTCATACTGTTTTGATAAGGCAACCGCTTGCTTGTGGGCCCTTGTAGTATCGGTTTTTACCGTATCAGTACCGGTTGGTACCTGGCTATAGGCATAGCCACTTATCCCCATAAATAAGGGTAATAATAATATTTTTAACAATTGGGATATTGTACTATTTGATTTCTTCTGCACGTTGGGGGTATTAACTGTTTTATTCAAGGTATATTATCCGGTAAGTGTATTAATTAAGTGTTAAACCATAAAATCGTGAAAGTGTTACACATTTAATCAATATGCCTCTCACACGTGTATGCTATTAGTTTAAAGCCCACTAATTAAGCCCTTTTGGTTTTAGAAACTCAACAACACTTTTAAATTTTTGTGTGTCGTTATTTTTCCGCGAAAAGGTTTTTTTTACTTTTCCTTTTGCATCACAGAAAAAAACACTTCAGTCCGTATAGAAAAACCGAGGCTTTTATAAACATTAACGGCCCGTTCGTTATCATATCTAACATGTAAAAACGGCACCTCGGCTGCCGCCTTAATACGGTTGATCTGATATATTAACAGCTCCCGGGCATAACCTTTACCCAAGTGATCGGGATGTGTGCAAACCGCGCTGATCTCTGCATAAGGAGAAGTATGCAAACGCTGCCCGGCCATAGCCACCAGCTTGTCGCCTTCAAACACACCCAGGTAGTGCCCAAATTCTATAGTGCGCGAAGCAAACGGCCCCGGATTGGTTAATTGGGTAAGCGCCAGCATTTGCGGGATATGCTCCTTTACAAGCGGCTGTACTTTTATCTGCGTATTAACTTTTTCTGTTGTTGCTGTTTCGCATACCATTTGAAACCCTTTTATGGTATTTATCACCTTCCATGGGTTTGGTATTTCTATTTCTGTGGTTGCAACAAACAGTACCGGCCTGTTATAGGGCATTAGTTCATACAAGCGCTGAAAATTTTCCGGCGTATTTTCTTTGAACCCGGCAAAGGGCGAAACCTCGCTATCAAAGTATTTTACAAAATCGTTACCTAAGGCTAAATGCTTATTCCCAGATATGAGGGCGCTCCATGCAGGGTTATCCAGTACGTGTTCCATTAAGGCAAACCTATAAAAAAAGCAAATTAAAACATTGGCTAAAGGTTAGCACCTGGTTCTTGTTACAGTAATTGATAGATAAGCACTACTTATCGGCCAGTTCTATCCACACCGGGCCATGGTCGCTTGTTTTTTCCCACCCGCGTACATGGCGGTCAACACCCGCGTTTAGCAGGCGGCTATCCAAATGCGGACTAAGCAAAAAATGATCGATACGTAAACCGGCGTCGCGGCCGTATGCATTACGGAAGTAATCCCAAAAAGTATAAATAACCTTATCCGGGTTAAGCTTGCGGATGGCATCCGTCCAGCCTTGTTCTATAAGATTTTTAAAGGCCGCCCGGGTCTCTGGGCGAAACAAGGCATCTTCAACCCAGCGTTCGGGTTTATAAACATCCAGTTCGGTTGGCATAACGTTGTAATCGCCGGTTAATACCACAGGCTTGCCGGATGCATATAGTTCTGCAGCGTGGGCTGTTAAGCGATCAAACCAGCGCAGCTTGTAATCAAATTTTGGCCCTGGGGCGGGGTTACCGTTTGGCAGGTAAAGGCAGCCAATAGTTATACCGTTTACTTCTGCCTCAATATAGCGGCTATGCGTATCGTCAGGGTCACCGGGCAGGCCACGCCTTACTTCGCGGATATCTGTATTACGGGCTAAAATAGCTACGCCATTCCAGCTTTTTTGCCCATGCCATATCGCTTTATAGCCCAGCTCTTTTAAGGCTTCCTCCGGGAATTTTTCATCGGGAGCTTTTAATTCCTGCAGGCAGGCAACATCAGGTGTTGTTTCCTGCAACCAACGCAGTAATACCGGCAGGCGGCCATTTACACCGTTAACATTATAGGTGGCTATTTTCATAGGTCAGGCTAAAAAGTGTGTTTATTAAAATCAAATATAATGCTTACTAAGGATGAATAGTTTCAAATCATTTCCCTTAACTGATATCTGTTATTCCAACGATTTTATCTCCCGAAAATTTAAAGATCGATCTGCCCCTTAAATTCAGCTCGTCGCCTTTTTTCATTCCGTTTGGCAAATCGATAGCTAAGATGGCATGGTATGCTATTTCAATTTCGGTTTGTTCATTTGTATGTGTAAAGCCTTTAATAGTTTGCTGCCTGCTGCTAAACAAGTTTTTCCATTGCCCGGCCTGTGCTTTAAATTCATCAAGCCCGTTAAGCGCCATATTTACCTTACCGTCCGCTACATTCTCGAATACAATTGACTGATCCATATCAGCCATCATCCCATTCACATCGAAATTGTTATAAGCATTCACATAGTTTTTAACTATGGTTTCTTTATCTTCCATAGCATTTATCTATTTAATGTTTTGGCAATTGCTTCATCTGTTATTTTGGCCATTATTTTATAACCGGCAACATTGGGGTGTACACCATCAAGTGTTAATTCGGTCTTTTGGCCATTGCGACTATCGACGAGTGGTGTAAAATAATCCAGCAGGGTTAGTTTGTTTTTGGCGACATAAGCTTTTATTAAAGTGTTCAGGGCGATGATCTTGTCAGCGGCCTGCATCCCTTTACGCCATGGGTACTCATAAACGGGTAAGTAAGCGCACAGGATAACTTTTATATGGTTAACCCGGGCCAGTTCAACCATTGATTTGATGTTATCCATAATACGCTCGTTGGTTACATGGCCGGTGCTGCCTGCAATATCGTTACTGCCTGCCAGTATAATTACAGCTTTAGGTTTAAGGTTTATTACATCCTGCCTAAAACGGATAAGCAGCTGCGGGGATATTTGTCCGCTTATACCACGGTCAATATATAGCTTGTTATCAAAATATTCGGGCACCAACTTTTTCCAATTCTCAAAAATAGAACTGCCTAAAAACACAACCCGTTTATCATTGGGTGCAGCGGGTGCTAATACTTTATTCGCCGCCCCGTAATGGCGCAGATCGGCCCAGTCATCTCTAAAATCTTCTTTTACGGTTATTACTTTAGTTGATGAATCTGCTTTTTGCTGCTGAGCAAATATGGGGCTTGATAAAAGGAGGATGGGTAACAGATAGGTTAATTTCATTATGGTTAGCGATAGGTGACAAATTCAAATTTACATTCTTGGATTGAATACATAAAGGGATTTTATAGAAAACCCGGGCAGTGATAAAATTAACGGGCACATTATAAGCGCTTTATATTAAATAACAAAAATTGTTGCTTAACCGGTTAAACCCGATGCCGCATTTGCCGTCATACAGCCGATTTCAGAATCAATTTATAAACCTTAAAACAATTTACATGTACAAAAAACTCCTCCTGGCATTCGTGTCAATTATTGCCATCCAAACCGCTAAAGCACAAACAGAAAAAGGTAGCCAGATGCTGGGCGCTAGTTTTGGCTTCTCTACTACAAGTTCAAATACTAAAGCCCTTAACCCCAGTGATAACTCTTATGGACCAAATGTTCACGGGAAAACAAAATCATACAACATCGCTCCCAGTTACAGTTATTTTATCGCGGATAAATTAGATCTTGGAGTATCTGCAGGTTTTGGAGGCTCAAGTCAGAAATTCGCCGACATTCAAAATCAAAAATCACGTGGATTTAACAGTTCTATCTACCTAAGAAAATATTTTTTATATGATAATAAAATTGGGATCAGAACCGGCCCGTATCTTAGCTACGAGAGCATAACCCAGGAATACTCTTATAATCCTATTATTAAAACTCACAATGACATTTATGGTGGTGGGATTGGTTTAGATTTTATTTATTTCCCTGTAAAAAGATTAGGCCTTGCGGCCAGATTAGGCAGTGCAAATTATTATCATCAAAAAAGTGATGATAATACACAGGGCACATCTAACAGTTTCAATTTAGCCTTTGTTAACTCGTTAAGCCTTTCGGTTAACTACGTATTTGGTAAGTAAATTATAATAATTACTGTTTAAACGGTCAAATGCAGGATTTGCCGTCACTCGCTCAATTTTCAATCAAAAAACCTTACAAACAATTTATGTACAAAAAACTCCTTTTGGCATTCGTATCAATCGTTGCCATTCAAACCGCTAAAGCACAAACCGAAAAAGGCAGCCAGATGCTGGGCGTCAGCTTTGGTTTTTCAACATCAAGTTCAGATTATAAATCGTTAAACACCAACGATAACACCTATGGGGTCAATTCTCACGGAAAACAAACCTACTACAGTTTCGCGCCTAATTACAGTTATTTTATTGCAGATAAATTAGACATCGGGGTATCTGTAGGTTACGGGCAATCAAAGCAAGAGTATACTAACAGTAGCAATTGGCCATTGCAAAAGTCGCATGGCTTCAACAGTTCTATCTATTTAAGAAAATACTTTTTATATGATAACAAAATAGGTATCAGAACCGGCCCATATCTTACTTATGCAAATTCAAAACAAAGTTATTTAAACAGCGATTTCACGCCGGGTTACTACAGTAGTGAGAACGACATTTATAACGGAGGGATAGGTTTAGATTTTGTGTATTTCCCGATAAAAAGATTAGGGCTTTCAGCAGGAATGGGTAATATTAGTTACACACATCAAATTACTGATGGATACTCAAAAGGAACATCTAATAGTTTTGGTTTAAATTTCGCCAACTCGTTAAACCTTTCGGTTAACTACGTATTTGGCAAGTAGTATTCACCAATCAATAAAAAGCCTTAAGCTAAATACTTAAGGCTTTTTATTGATCTATTTAGCCATAAGCGTAGTAAAGCAACGTGCACCCAGTTTAAATGTGGCTTCGTGGTCGCTTACATCAATTTTCATTACCTGTTTCATCGCTTGTTTTTTATCGGTTACATAAACTACCAATTGCTTTACGGTAGATGGTAAGCCCTTTATATGCACCTGGCGGGCAGCCCCGTTGTTTACAATATGTAAAGTGTATTGGTTGCCGGTAGCGTTGCCTAACGCGGCGCATGAAATATCTTTTCTATCGGCAACAAACGGCCGGTGAAACAATCCCTCGGGTGTTGATGCTAACTGTTTCAGCTGCCAAAAACGCTGGGTAGGCTTCAATTCCGAATCATCACCAAAAATACCCCCGCCTGTTAACGGCGAATAATCGGCGGTGAGCTGCCATTGCAAAATAGAAAGGGGCTGGCATATGGCCAGCAAACGGGTGTACAAATTTATCTCTTCCAGCGCATACGATTGCTCCTCGAAATACGCCGGATACGCCCATGCTGCCGCATCAATGCTACCCTCGCCTACCAACAAGGGCACGTTAAGCTGTTTGGCAGCATCGGCCCATTTCTGTAGAGTTTCGGCACCCCAGCCACGCCACGAGTGAAAGGATACAGCGCCGATATAAGGCCTTGCTTCCGGGTCATTCATAGCCGGGTAAATAAATTTGTAAGTGGTAGCATCAGAGTTATCGCCCAGCAATAGTTTAGTTTTTAATCCTTTCGAAGCCATGTAAGCGCCAAGCCCTTTTATCAGTTCGGCATGTTCTTCACCCGTTTGGCGGATGTTGATGCCCAGGTCAGATTCATTAAAGGAAAAATACTTTACCTCTACGCCGTAATGCGCTTTCAGGTAAAGAATATAATCTGTAATCGATTTGTATATGGCGGGCATATTGGCCTTGTTTAAAGGGTTACCCCAAACGCCGGCCGGAGTTGGCCTGTATTGCAGTGGCCCCTCAACCGCCCATTGCGGCGGCGCCCATGCCGATAGAATAACCGGGATATTCATTTTCCCCAGCCTTTGCGCCATCTCCATCGATTTTTTAACATGGTCGTTTAACTTACCGCTATCCGCGGTGGCGGTTGGGTTGGTATTCATGTCGGGCTGCCAGTTTCTCCAGGGCATTTCAACCCGGCTCCAGGCAACGCGCAGGTTGCTAAGGCAATAATCAATAACCTGCGGGTCGGTTTTCATATTTTGCAGGCGAAAGTTACCGCCCAGTCCGGCAAAGGGGCTCCCCTGCACAGCAGTATCCAATTGCAATGTTGCCGGTGATCCATCCACCTGCCCGGATACCTTTATGGTATAGGTCTTCTCGAATACCTCACCCTTTTTAAGCGAACCAGATGCGATGGGCAAATAAAGCTGAATGTGGTTTTTTGCGCTGCTATCCTGCCGCAGAATTACGGCTGCCTCATTTAAGCTGATGCTGAATTTTTGGTTAGCTGCTGTATAAGTTATTCCTTTGGCGTAATCTGTTTGAAATCCGGTTTCGCCCCGTGGCCTAATCAGTTCTTCATTTACTTTATTTAGATCTACGGTGCTTGTGCCATAAATTTCTTTCGGTAGCCTTATACCTAAATAAATGCCTTTAATGGTGGTGTCTTTTCTTACTTCACATTTAATATTGACACTTATTTTTCCGCTGCCTATGTCTTTTACTGTTTCGGTAAAATACAGGCTATCAATATTGGTATTTACAATCTCGGTATCGCCGTTCCTTTTAAATTTGGGTTTCTGCATTTCCTTTGCTGTAGCCCTTACCTTCGACCAGTTTTCGCCAACCACGGCAAGGTTGGTATTAAACTCCATTAGCTGGCCTTTTATACGGATGCCGTTTAAGTTACCATAAGGCATCAATTCGGCCTGGGCAAATAGCTGCTTTGCCGGGATAAAGAAAAGTATAAAAAGGGCGAAGGTTAAAATCTTGTGTTTGCAGGTAGTAAGTGGTTTCATAATTGATATGATGTGCCCTAATATAACGCCTAATAAACAAGGGTGCAATAAATGCATTTTATGTATCAGAATTTGATAAAAAACTACCAAATAATGGTGCATGGCTAAACTGCAAAATTAACATTGAGGGAATAAATAATTTTTCCTTTAATTTATGCCTGCAAAATGAGCGAGCAATTATCCCCAAAAAAATTCCTTAATCTAACCGGCTACCAGTGGACTTGCATCCTATACGTTGCCGTAGCTATCTTCTGCTGGCAGCTTAAGTATTTCAGGCATATCGATAATAACTACCTCATATTTCGTACCTCCTTTTACCATTTCCGGGATCACGTTAACCTGTACTTGCACTATCCCAAAGAGTATTATGACGTGTACATATACGGGCCGGCATTTACAATACTTATAGCCCCCCTGGCATTGATGCCGGAATGGCTAGGTTTCTTTTTTTGGGAGGTAGGTAATGCCGCTATTTTTCTATGGGCCATCAACACCCTGCCTTTTAACAATCGCACCAAAACGGCTATCCTTTTGCTCTGCGCCATCGAGTTTGCCAACTCCAGCCACTACATGCAGTTCAACCCTACAATTGCAGCCATTATCATCCTTAGCTTTACGTTTGTAAGGCGAAAAAAGGCGTTTTGGAGCACTTTTTTTACCGTTTTTGGCGCGCTTATGAAGATCTATCCCATTGTTGGACTGGCATTTTTTGTGTTCTCTAAAAATAAAGTGCAATACATTATCTGGTCGTTTGTATGGCTGGTAATTTTGCTTTGCCTTCCGGCGATCATTTCCGGGCCGGAGTTTTTGATACAAACTTATAAGGATTGGTTTGCGGCGCTATCGTCCAAAAACCTAACTAACCAAAGCCTTACCACGGGTTTCGACTGGTGTATTATGGGTGTAACAAGGCGCTTGTTTCAGGACAGCTCTATTCCTAACTGGCCTTTTCTGCTAAGTGGTGCGGCAATATTTGGCGCATCGTTACTTAGGTTCAAGCAATACGTGTCTTTGAAGTTTCAGTTGCAGGTGATGTGCTCGTTATTGCTAATGGTGGTAATATTCAGCACGGCATCAGAGCATCCTACCTTTATTATAGCTACTGCAGGCGCAGTTATTTATATGATGATGCAGGAAAACCCATTTACGCCATTCAATATTGCAATGCTGGTACTGCTGCTGGTTGTAACGGGCTTAGGCCCTTCGGATGCGTTCCCGAAACCGGCGAGGATCTGGATGCAGAACTACGCAATAAAAGCCTACCCATGCATTATTATCTGGTTCAAAATAGCCTGGGAGCTCCTTTTCAAAGATTTTACTCACGATAAACTACCTTTAGAGGGACAACAACCTGTTGCCGCCTAAAAACATTCCGGAAAAAATTGATCTTGTACACAAACACAGTTTCAACTTGCTTGTTCAACTGTTATCTGCTGCAATAAAACTTGCAATAGATTATTACCAATAGCCCATACTATCCGTTTTATTCAAAAATTTCATGATAATATTATATTTTAATATAAATATTGCATTAATTATTCATATTTTTTCATAAATTACCAAATATTAATAATTATACAGGCAATTATACGCCTATAATAAATATTTTATGAGAAAAAGTTAACCTTTTAACACATTAACAGGAATTTATATGTACAAATCGCAACATTTTGAAAAATATAACTTAATAAACGGCGTATGGGACGAGATGTACAGCGAAAACAGTATAGTTCGGGATCATTATCAAAAAGTAATTGAATATTTAGCCAAAGAATCGCCGGATGACCTAAATAAAAAGGAAGAATTGGCTAAACGCCTGTTCATGACGCAGGGCATTACCTTTACCGTTTACAATAGCGGCGAAGGGATAGAAAAGATCTTCCCCTTTGATATTATCCCCCGTGTTATTACCGCCGCCGAGTGGGATTTTGTAGAGAAAGGCATCAAACAAAGGCTAACAGCGCTTAACCTTTTCCTTAAAGATATTTACCATAACCAGTTTATTGTAAAAGATGGTATTGTGCCGATAGATATCGTGTACTCCTGCCCGCATTTCCTGCGCGAGATGTACCAGTTGGATGTACCTTATGATGTTTATGTGCACATAGCTGGTATCGATCTGATCCGTGATTTCGACGGCACTTTTTATGTGCTGGAAGATAACCTGCGCACCCCCTCGGGCGTAAGTTATATGCTGGAAAACCGCGAGATAACCAAACGCTTATTCCCGGATCTGTTGCCAAATTGCGGTGTACGCAGCGTTACCGAATACCCGTCTATCCTGTATAAGAACCTGCTTTCGCTATCACCAAGGCAAATAAGCAACCCTACCATAGTTTTGCTTAGTCCTGGTATATATAATTCGGCCTACTTTGAGCATACCACGCTTGCCCGTTTAATGGGGGTTGAGCTTGTAGAAGGGCGCGACCTGGTAGTGAGCAACCACAAGGTTTACATGAAAACCACTACCGGCCTGCAGCAGGTTGATGTAATATACCGCCGTGTTGACGATGACTTTTTAGATCCGCTGGTATTTAACCCCAACAGTGTTTTAGGCGTGGCCGGCTTAATGGGAGCATATCGCAAAGGCAATGTTGCTATTGTAAACGCAATTGGAAATGGTGTGGCTGATGATAAAGCGACGTACATCTATGTGCCCGATATGATCAAGTATTACTTGAACGAGGAACCATTGCTTAAAAACGTACCAACACATCGTTTATCTAACGAGGATGAACGTGAATACGTTTTCAAGAACATTAATACCATGGTGGTTAAAAAAACCAACGAAAGCGGTGGCTATGGCATGCTGATGGGCCATGCATCAAGCGAGGAAGAGATTGAGAAATACAAACTGGAGATATTGAAAGACCCCAGGAACTTCATCGCGCAGCCAACTATTAGCCTATCGGCAGCGCCGTGTTATATACAGGGTGTATTACAACCACGACGCATAGATTTAAGGCCATACGCCCTTTGCGGACCGGATGGCATAGAGATAGTACCAGGCGGGCTAACCCGTGTTGCCTTAACCGAGGGTTCGCTGGTGGTGAATAGTTCGCAAGGCGGGGGTAGTAAGGATACGTGGGTGCTGTCTTAAGGAGTCAAGAAATTAGTATCAAGAAACAAGAGAAATCCGAAATAGGAATATATGTTAAGCAGGGTAGCAGCAAGTTTTTATTGGTTAAGCCGGTACATTGAACGTAGTGATGGTATTTTAAGAATGCTGAAAACCAACTATGCGTCGTCGCAAGATTCGGTGCAGGGCTTTACCTGGGAACCGGTGATCCGCATATTTTCGGGGCCGGATGAGGCGCTTATAGAAAAGCTGGGGAACGATAGTCGCGCGGTTTTAAAGTTTATGGTGATAGATAAAGAGAACTCAAATTCTATCCTCAACATTATTACCCTTGCCCGCGAAAACGCCCGTAGCGTTCAGGAACATATCCCAAAAGATCTGTGGCAATGTTTGAATGAATATTATCATGCCGTTAAAGAGCCTAAGATAGCCTCCGGACTTAAAAAGGACGACCCTATTGGCGTTTTAGATGTGCTGATAAAAGAGGTCATGCTTTATTATGGCACGGCAGAAATCACCATGGAGCGCGGGCAGGCCCGCAGCTTTATGAATATTGGCAAATACCTGGAACGCGCCATACAGTCGATAGATATATTGGATGTAAAATTTGGGCCGATAAATAACAATCCGGACCTGTTGCTTGATATCACTTATTGGAAACACCTACTGCTATCAATAGGTGGCTATGAGCTTTATCAGAAAACCTACCGCGATGGATTGGAGGCGCATAATGTAATTGAGCAGGTTATTCTGAACAATGACTTCCCGCGATCTGTTATATATTCGGTAAACAACATTCAGCGATATTTTGACAGGTTGAAAAACAACAGCAACGTGAACGATTACCGCGAGATATCATTTCAAATAGGTAAGCTGCAAAGCAATATTAAGTATAGTTCGGTTAAAAGCATAAGCCAGGTGGGATTGCACCAATATTTAACCAGCCTGCGCGAAGATCTGTATCGCATAGGCAACTCGCTTAACGAATATTACTTTGCAAATTCCTGATAATTTTAATCACCATGCCAGAATTTAAAATACAACATATCACTAAATACGCTTACGACGGCTTTGTACGTGATAGTGCCAACAAGATAATTTTATACCCCATTGTTGATGTTTACCAGGATGTTTTAAAACATGACCTTGCCATAAGCGGACATCCGCAGGTAGATACTTATATCGATTATTACGGCAACGAGGTAGGCAGCTTTACCTATACCGAACCACATAATTTAATGGTGATCAGTTCGCAGCTATCTATTATTACTCACCCGCGTCCTTTACCGCTCGATAACATTTTCTCGTCAGAGCAATGGAACGAGCTGTTTAACCTGCGCTATGTTGTCCCCTATATTGATTTTTTAAAACAGGAATACTTTGAGGGACTATGCGAACTACGGCCGGTAGTCGAAGCCGAACGCAAAGCGGAAGATACACCTTACCATACTGCGCTCAAGTTCTGCAAATACGTTTACAAAAACTTTGAGTACATAAAAGGCGTAACTACCGTGGAGACCACCCTCGACGAGATCTGGGGATTAAAGGCTGGCGTTTGCCAGGATTTTGCCCACTTGTTAATGGTAATGTTGCGTTTGGTTGGCATCCCGGCGCGTTATGTGAGTGGTTACATCTGCCCCAATAAAGATGGCATGCGTGGCGAGGGCGCAACACATGCCTGGGCCGAAGCTTATCTGCCCGGTTATGGCTGGTTAGGCATCGACCCTACAAATAATTGCATTGCCAATGAAAACCATGTGCGCCTGGCTGTAGGCCGTAACTTTTCTGACTGCTCGCCGGTTAAGGGGGTGTACAAGGGTGCAGCAGGTCACCGCCTGGAGGTATCCGTTTCTGTTGGTCACGAGGATGGACAAATTCATCAGGAAAAAGATATATTTACCGTTAATAATAATCATGTAAAACCTTCTGTAGTTGCATCGCGCAATAGCTATGCGAAGTACATGGAGATGATTCAGCAGCAACAACAGCAGCAATAGGTAAATATTAAAAGAATGACTTACTGTTTAGGAATAAAAGTTAAAGAGGGCTTAATAGCACTTGCCGATACACGCATCACATCGGGCACAGAAACTACGGTTAAAAAAAAGCTTACCACCGTACAAAAAGATGGTGGCGTTATGTTTATCATGACCAGCGGTTTAAGATCGGTACGTGATAAAGCCGTTGTTTACTTTCATGAACTGGTAGAAACACAAACCTTTGATAAACTTTACCAGGCGGTTAACGCTTTTGGGGCACAAGTGAGGCGCGTGGCTGAAGAAGACCGTGTAACACTTGAAAAAGCCGGCTTTAAATTTGATCTGAACACAATAATTGGCGGGCAGTTAAAGGGCGATGAAGAACATAAACTTTTCCTGCTTTACCCGGAAGGTAACTGGGTTGAGCTGGGACAGGGAGCCCCATTTGTAGCCATAGGTAATTCGGGCCATGGCAAAGCTATTTTAAACCGAACGATAGACGAAGATTCGAGCATGCATTTGGCTTTAAAAGCTGGTTTTTTATCTTTCGATTCTACAAGGGTGAGCAGTAACAACGTGGATTTTCCTATTGATATCGCGCTGTATAAAAAAGATACTTTTACATTGGTTGAACAGCGATACACACAAAAAGACATGGCCAGTGTTTCAACACAATGGGACGACGAATTAAAAGCTGCACTGGTAAATATACCGGGTGGGTGGATGGAAAAGGCGTTTTCAAAATTACCGGATGTAAAAGATGAAATTTAAAGTTTCGGCAGAGTTAGGATATGATGTGAAGGCGCCAAGCACTTTAATATTAAATGTACATGCACTGCGTACCGCACACCAAATCATACTGGACGAAAAACTAAGCATCGAGCCCTACATAAAGGCCGAAGAACTTCCCTCAACCAACGGCGAGAACCGTTTTGTACGATTGGATATCACCGATACCGGCACCGTTAACATAAAATACGAGGCCACGGTTGATAATTACTACGAAGTACGGGATTACCGCGATTTTCAGGAAGTACCCGTAAGTCAGTTTGACCCTGCTGTGTTAACCTACCTAAATCCAAGCCGTTATTGCCAGTCGGACAAGCTTTACCGTTTAGCCAATAATACCTTTGGTAACATTGATAATACCTATCGGCAGGTAGTTGCCGTTACCGAGTGGATCCACAAAAATGTGGAATACCTGAGCGGTTTCAGTAATTCCGAAACATCGGCTTATGATACCGTTACCCAACAAGCCGGCGTTTGCCGCGATTTTGCCCATTTGGGTATAGCACTTTGCCGTGCGCTTACCATACCCGCACGTTATTTTACAGGCTATGCTTATAAGCTTGTCCCCGCCGATTTTCATGCCTGTTTTGAAGCGTATTTAGGTGGCGAATGGATCTTGTTTGATGCCACCAAGCTTGCCCCATTAAATGGCCTTGTTAAAATAGCCACCGGCCGCGATGCCGCTGATGCCGCTATTGCCAGCATTTTTGGCGATGTATTTTGCACCCATGTAAAAGCTGATTGTCAAATGTTAAATGATGAGCCTTTTGAGCCGATCTATTATACCAAATCGGTTTTTGATGGGATAACGTATTTGTAATTGAGCCTTCTAAATGCCATGTTGAGCCTGTCGAACTATTAGCAAACAGGCAAATCCTCCGACAAGCTATCCATGACAATTGTTAGTAAACGGCGTGAGAAGTGTTCACGTTCACGGCCGTGAACACCATCGCTAACACATAAACAACTGATAATAAGCGACTTTAGAAATAGGCTACTGACGAAATAACGCCACCATTAAATCCAAACTTGGCACAGGGAAACTTGCAAGTAATATAGTCGGTCACGCTGCATGCCTCCGTAAGTTCTGTCATTGCAACTTCAAAGGCCACAGGATTTGATAACTCTGGATGACATCTTTTTGTAGCATCCTTGCCACATTTCACATCAAACTTTTGGCTTCGGGTTATTACGTTTATCTTTGCCTCGCAATGTCAGATAAAAAAGTAAGAGTCCGTTTTGCGCCAAGTCCAACAGGTGGTTTACACCTGGGTGGGGTGCGTACCGTTTTGTTTAATTACCTATTTGCTAAAAAACACAAAGGCGATTTTGTGCTGCGTATCGAAGATACCGACCAAAACCGCTATGTAGAGGGTGCCGAACAATACATATTAGATTGTTTAAAATGGTGCGGCATAACGCCGGATGAAAGCCCGGTTGTTGGTGGCCAGTATGCCCCATACCGCCAAAGCGAACGCAAACCTATCTACCGCCAATATGCCGAGAAGCTGGTAGCCGAAGGCCATGCTTATTATGCCTTTGATACCGCAGAAGACCTTGACAAAAAACGTAAAGAAGTTCCAAATTTCCAATACGGACTTGCAACCCGTAACGGCCTGCGCAATTCCCTGAGCCTGCCTTTGCAGGAAACTGAAAAACTACTGCATGATGGTACGCCACATGTTATCCGCATAAAAATGCCGGAAGGTGAAACCGTCAACTTTAATGATATGATACGTGGCCACGTTAGTTTTGAAACTAACCAGGTTGATGATAAGGTATTACTTAAAGCTGACGGTATGCCAACCTATCACTTAGCTGTGGTGGTTGACGACTATTTAATGAAGATAACACATGCTTTCCGCGGCGAAGAGTGGTTACCATCGGCACCGGTACATATCCTGCTTTGGGAGTATTTAGGTTGGAAAGCCGATATGCCAGAGTGGGCGCATTTGCCCTTGATTTTAAAACCAGACGGGCACGGAAAACTAAGCAAACGCGATGGCGCGCGCCTTGGCTTCCCAGTTTATGCCATGAACTGGTGGGATGCTAAAACTAACGAATTAACACCAGGTTTCCGCGAATTAGGCTTTTTGCCCGAAGCATTTTTAAACCTGCTGGCCATGCTGGGCTGGAATGATGGAACCGACCAGGAGATCTTCTCGCTGGATGAGATGATAGAGAAATTCTCTATCGAACGTATCAGTAAAGCAGGCGCTAAATTCGATTTCGAAAAAGCCAAATGGTATAATGCCGAGTGGATAAAACGTACCAATGCCGAAACGCTGAAGTTGAAGGTATGGGATATATTAAAGGCCAATAATGTTATTGTAAAAGACGAAGCTTATTTGCTTAAAGTTATAGATACCATTAAAGACCGCTGCGTTTTACTGACTGATTTTTATCAGCAAGCTGCATACTTTTTCCAACAGCCTGCCGAATATGACCTGAACGCAGTGAAACCAAAATGGACCGATGCTAAGACAGATTTCTTTAATGCTTTCATCGGCATACTAAGCAGTACCGAAACGTTTGACGCTGCCGAACTGGAAGCTAAATTTAAAGCACTTGCCGAAGAAAAAGGCTTAAAGGCTGGCGATGTAATGCTGCCTTTCCGTATCATGTTGGTGGGTGGCAAGTTTGGTCCTCATGTGTTTGATATAGCCAAACTATTGGGCGAAAGCGAAACCATAATAAGAATAGAGAAAGCGTTAGAAGCGTTTACAGCATAAATAACAATACGCCCATTCGAGCGTCTACGCTTGAATGATGATGAGGTAAGCGTCCACGCTTACAATAACGGCGGCGTAGACTCTGCCCATATTTAGAGTTCAAGTGAATACGCTTGAACTGGCGGTTAAACAACAAAGGCGCAATATTGCGCCTTTGTTGTTTACAATATTATCTCGTTACGCCTCCGTTATCACTTCTACTTCGGCCACGGGGCTAAACAGGTAAACTCTTCGGGTGCTTACTTCTATGCACTTATAACGTTTGCGCAATTTCTCTTCCTTACGGAACACGCGCCCATCCTTTAGCTTAAATAAAGCCTTTAGCGGCAGCTTCTCTACCGTATGCACCGATTCCTTAGGCGCATCGTATTTACGAAGCGAGCGGTACAGGGTAAGGTCAGAACAGCTTGATGCAGCAGGGTTATTCAAATAGCTGGTAATGGCATGCTTTACATCCGGGGGGAATACTTCCTTTTCAAAAAAAGGCTGCATCATCTTCTTAAAATTATTCTTCCACTCGGTGCCGTGTGGCTTGGCTTTATGCTTGTGCTCGTTCCAGGTATGCAGGTGCGCAAACTCATGTACTGTGGTTACCAAAAAAGCGTAAGGGTTAAGATCGAAATTTACAGATATGCGGTGCCCTTTACCGGAGTGCGGCGCACGGTAATCGCCAAACTTGCTGCCGCGGTTACGCGAAATTTTAAACTCACATTTAAAGTAATCTATCCAGCGGCCAATAAGCGGTGCCGCATCAGGGGGAAGATATTGTGCTAATACTTTTACTTTATCCAATTTTTACCTCTGTATCAAAGATAAGGGTTTGGGTGGAAAGCAGAAAGGCCAAAGCTGAAAGCTTAAAATGTACTGACAATAAATTTTTAGCGCAATCTATTTCAAAAGATTATAAACCAAAAATGCGGCCCCATAAGCCAGGGCGGTCATGTATACAAACTGGGCGGCGGGCCAGCGCCAGTCTTTGGTTTCGCGGTAAACTACGGCAACAGTACTGGCGCATTGCATGGCAAAAGCGTAAAACATCATCAGCGAAAAGGCAACTGCCAGGTTAAATACAGGTTTGCCGGTATTTGGGTTTTTAGCGTTCCGCATTTTATCCTGTACAGAGTCTATCCTGTCGGCATCACCTTCAACACTATAAATGGTGGCCATGGTGCCTACAAAAACCTCACGTGCGGCAAATGATGTTATTAAAGCGATGCCTATCTTCCAATCGAAGCCTAATGGTTTAATAACCGGCTCAATCACGTGGCCTAACACACCTGCGTATGAGTTCTCCAGTTTTTCGGTAGATATCATACGGGTTAGGCTATCCGGCGTCATAGTTTTGGTAAACTGCGGCTGCTGATATTTCTTCTCGATATTGGCGAAACGGTTACCTGGGCCATAAGATGACAGCACCCATAGTATCACTGATACCGCGATAATTACTTTTCCTGCTTCCAGCACAAAGGTTTTTGAACGTTCGTACATAGAGAATAACACGTTATTCCAGCGGGGCATGCGGTACACCGGCAATTCCATAATGAAGTATCCACGCTCGCGGGCCTTCAATATAAATTTCATTACATAGGCTACCACCACAGCCGATACCAAACTAAGCACATACATTCCAGTTAAGGCCAAACCCTGCAAGTTAAAGATCCACCACACGTTACGGTTGGGCACAACCAATGCTATCAATAAGGTGTAAACCGGTAAACGGGCCGAGCAGGCAACCAATGGCGTAACCATAATGGTGATCATCCTGTCTTTCCAATTCTCGATGGTACGGGTACTCATGATGGATGGTACAGCACAGGCAAAGCCACCAATAAGCGGCACTACCGATTTACCATTAAGGCCAACCTTACGCATGATCTTATCCATCATAAACGTAACACGCGACATGTAGCCTGTATCTTCCAGGATAGATATAAAAGCGAACAGGATAGCAATTTGCGGGATAAATACCATTACACCACTTAAGCCGGCAACAACGCCGTCAATCAGCAAATTCACTAATGGCCCGGCAGGCAGCAGGGTACGCAAGCCTCCTTCTATCCAAACAAACAAGCCTTCTATTAGTGACATTGGATATTCTGACCAGGCAAATATCGACTGGAACATAAATAGCAATATCCCCATGAAAATAATAAAGCCAAATACTTTATGGGTAAGTACTTTATCTATCTTATTACTTATCGATTCATCATGCGCTGTTACGGGCGTTTTAACAGTATCGTAAAGCAGGTCGTTTATGTAATTGTAGCGTGCAATGGTTTCGCTGGCTTGCGCTTTTTGCGAATGAAAGCCGTGTTCTTTTTCTAACTCTTCAATGCGGTCGCTTTGGGCCGGGGTTAAAAATTTTAACGTTTCGTGCTGATGTGCCAGCTGTAGGGCAAAGTACGGGTTATCGGTATCAATCTCTTTACTGATACTTTCGATGATCCCCGGGGCCAGGGCGCTTACATCAATGCTTTCTTGCTGTAAGGCAAACTTATTGGCGTAGGATATAGCTGTTTTTAGCTCACCAATCCCTTCAACTTTACGGGCTGATACCGGAATAATGGGTACGCCCAGTTTTTCGGCCAGTTTATTTATATCAATATCGATACCTGCCTTTTTAGACAGGTCGATCATATTAAGGGCGATGATAACCGGGATCTTCAGATCGGCAACCTGGGTATATAAAAGCAGGTTTCTTTTAAGATTGGTAGCATCAAGTATAACGATGATCAGATCGGGCGTAAGCTCAGTAGCTTTTTCGGCCAATACAGAAAACACGATAGACTCGTCCCTGCTTTTTGGATATAAGCTATAAGTACCCGGAAGATCAATTATTTCGGCACGGCGGCCATCAGGCAATTGGGTATAACCAATTTTTTTATCAACAGTAACCCCCGGAAAGTTTCCTATTTTTTGATTTAAACCGGTTAGTGCATTAAAGAGTGTCGATTTACCGGTATTTGGATTTCCTACAAGCGCTACTCTGATATCAGCTTTCAAATGAGAATACTATTGCAAAATTATGGTTGATGCTTCAAACCTGCGCAAACTTAACTGATAACCTGATACATGGATAGCGATAGGATCGCCAAGCGGGGCAATGCGGGAAACCCTTACAGATTCGCCGGGAAGACAACCCATTTCCATCAGCTTTACAGACATTTCAAGATCAGTAAATTCCTTTACTATTCCTGTTTCTCCTACTCCAAGCTGTTCAAGCGTCATTTGCGTAAAATTAGATTACAAATGTAAGCTTATTTAAAACAAATCCAAATAAGGATAGAAGTAGGATTGTAAAATTTAAATGGCAGAAAAAGTTCGCGGGTTATGACTTACAAAGAAGCAAAGACGGTATTTAAATCTCAACAAAAACGTGTCTTTACCCGAAGTAATTAAATGATAGTTCTTTTTTTGACAGATGCCTTTGCATTACTAAAATGCGGGCAGTTACAATCTTTCTTAAACAACCCGCATGAAGATAGCGCGATTGTTAAGATCAAAGCCACGGATAAGTACTTAATTGTTTTCATAATTGATCGCATTACTGGTTATCAACACCGCAAATATTCCCATACATGCGCCAATACTATCGGCTAAAAGATCGTTCCAATCGCCACTGCGCCAGGTAAAAATATATCTCTGCAGCATTTCAATAAAGGCGCCATAGCTAACAAGCACTATTGTATTTTTCATTGCTATTTCGATACGGATACTACGGGTTTGCCACTTTCTTATGCTTCCGTAACAATACAACACCGATAGCACAAAAAACAAACCGCAATGTACCAACTTATCAAACCCCGGGAAAAACAGGCTCGAGCTACCAACATCGCCAAATGGTATAGCACAAATTATTAAAATAAACAGGGCCCACAAAATAGCAGGCCCGTAATATTTTAGCGTTAATTTCATCAATTACTGACCGATAACGCCTTTATAAGCATCAGCAGAAAGAAGACCTTCTGCATCAGCGGGATTAGTAAGTTTTATCTTTACCATCCAGCCATCGCCGTAAGGGTCAGAGTTAACCAACTCGGGCTGGCTATCCAGTTTTTTATTTACTTCCAAAATGGTTCCGTCAACCGGCATAAACAGGTCAGATACCGTTTTTACAGCTTCAACTGTGCCAAAAACAGATTCTTTTGTAACATCCTGCCCAACAGTGTTAATATCAATGTAAACAATGTCGCCTAATTCGCCCTGGGCAAACTCGGTTATACCAATGTAAGCTTCATCGCCTTCAACCCTGATCCACTCGTGGTCGCTTGTGTATTTTAATTCTGCAGGAAAATTCATATTGATTAATTTATGTTTTCAAAAATAATAAAACTTTAAGGTATAACAATAATTACGATAATTTAAGCAGGACGATAAACAAGTGCCAATAAAACCATATGCTGTAAATTTTGTTAACTATAAAAACTAAAATATACCTATAAAATGAAAAAATTAAGTTTAATGGCAATGATGGCTGTTGCAGCCTTATCATTCCAGGCCTGTAACAACGCCGCAAAAGACAGTAAAGAAACCGCCGACAGTGTAAATGCCGTCAAAGACACAACCACCAATGGATCAACCGGGATTGCAGTTGATGCTAATGATTCAAAATTTGCTACAGATGCAGCCAATGCCGGTTTGGCGGAAGTTGCATTAGGTAAAATAGCTTCAGAAAAAGCAACCAACCCGCAAGTAAAAGAATTTGGTGCTATGATGGTTACCGATCATACCAAAGCCAACGAAGAATTAATGGCTATTGCCAAAACTAAAAACATTACTTTACCGGTAGCCCCTGATGAAGAACACCAAAAAAAGGCTGCCGACCTTTCTGCCAAAACAGGTAAAGATTTTGATAAAGCCTATGTTGATGCAATGGTTGACGGGCATAAAAAGGTGGCTTCGATGTTAGAAGATGCCTCAAAAAATTGCAAAGATGCCGATTTAATGGCCTTTGCTACTAAAACATTACCTACCGTTAAGGCACACTTAGCTAAAATTGAAGCGATACAAAGCAGCATGAAATAAGCCCGGCTTATTTTTTAGTACGTAAAAGGGATGGGCAAATGCTTATCCCTTTTTTATTTTAGATAATTTATGTTGATACCCGTTATTATGATAAATTTACCACCATGTCTGCACCAATAGTTACGGGCTTAATGGCCTACGGTATGTCGGGGCGTATATTTCATGCGCCGTTCATTAGTACAAATCCAGGGTTTACCCTTAAGGCGATAGTTGAGCGCCATGAAAAAAAAGCGGCCAACATTTATCCGGATATTCTGAGCTATAATTCGATCGATGAGTTATTGAACGATGATGAGATAGAGCTGATCATTGTAAATACTCCCAGCAACCTGCATTTTGAACACGCTATGATGGCTATGAAGGCCGGCAAGCATGTATTGCTTGAAAAACCTGCCGCCGCCACTTCTGCCGAAGTAAAGCAACTTTTTGATACCGCCCGCCAGCTAAACAAACACCTGATGGTTTACCAAAACCGCCGGTACGATAGCGGTTTCCTATCTACCAAAAAAGTGATTGAAAGCGGCCGGTTAGGTAATTTAATTGAGGTTACCTTCCGCATGGACAGGTATAAAGCGGCTATTGGTGTAAAAGCTTTTAAAGAAACTAAAGGTGTACCTGCCGGTGGTTTGGTTTATGACCTGGGGGCGCATTTGATAGATAATACCATAGCCTTGTTTGGCAGGCCTTTATCATTCCACAAAACCACAGGTATTTATCGGGAAGGATCTGAAGTGCCCGATTACTTCCATTACCATTTGATATACCCTAACCAACTAAATGTTTACTTAACATCGGGTTTGCAAATTGCGGGTGATACACCCGGATTTTGGGTTAACGGCACTTTAGGGAGTTTTATAAAAAACCGTAGTGATGTACAGGAAGCACAGCTTGATAAAGGAATGATGCCTACCGACCCTGCTTATGGCGTGGAACCAGCAGGCAACGAAGGCCAGCTGACCATAGTAAATATTGATAACGAAAAATGCGTGGAAACTGTACCATCGGTTAAGGGCGATTATAACCAGATATTTGACGCGGTTTATCACACAATACGCAATGATGCGTTATACCCTATAACTGAAGAACATATTGCCTGGCAGCTGGAACTGCTGGAAGCTTAATTTTAATACTTCTTATTCAATGACGATAAAACAAATGAAGAAACTTATATTTCTATTATTTATGGTAATAGCGGGTTTTGCATGCACACAAGCTCAAACCATGCCAACTACCATCCCGCCTTATAAAATATTAACCACTAAAGATCAAAACCTTACCTCAACAGACCTTGAAAAGAACAAGCCGGTAATGATCATTTACTTTGCGCCGGACTGCCCCCATTGCCAAAAGTTGATTAAGGACATGAAGCCATCAATGGGTAAGTTTAAAAATATACAGGTGATAATGATAACGTTTACTGATATACGTATGGTAAAAACTTTTGAAAATGATTACGGATTAAAAGCCTATCCAAACTTTATTTTAGGGACAGAGGGCTATACATACACGGTACAGCGTTTTTACCAGCTTAAACATACACCGTTTGTTGCTATTTATGATAAAAACGGCAAACTGGTGCAGGCCTTTGAAAAACAACCAGAGGCGAGCGATCTGTTAACGGCAATCAAGAAAATTTAAGGCGGAGCTACCTTAATAACAAAGCCCGGTTGCAATGCAGCCGGGCTTTTATTTTGTAAGATCAGTATTTTAAATGTTACTCGCCGCCGGTTTGGTCATGCGCGTGTTCTTCTCTAAATAGCTTGGCGCTGAAGAAATCGTTGTTCATGAAAGCTATATTGTTCAATGTTATCTCTTTAGGGCATTCTGCCTCGCAGGCGCCTGTATTGGTACAGTTACCAAAACCTTCAGCATCCATTTGGGCAACCATGGCTTGCACGCGGCTGTAACGCTCTGGCTGGCCTTGTGGCAGCAAACCTAGCTGTGTAATTTTTGCCGAAGTAAATAGCATTGCCGATGCATTTTTACATGCAGCAACACAAGCACCGCAACCAATACAGGTAGCTGAGTTGAAAGCCTCGTCGGCAATTACCTTAGGGATCGGCATCACGTTAGCATCGGGCACACCACCTGTATTTACAGATACATAACCACCAGCCTGTTGGATACGATCGAAGGCGGAACGGTCTGTCGCCAGATCCTTCACTACCGGGAACGCAGCCGAACGCCATGGCTCAATGGTAATGGTTTCGCCATCGCTAAAGGTACGCATGTGTAACTGGCAGGTTGTAATAGCTCTTTTAGGACCATGTGGATGGCCGTTAATATATAATGAGCAAGAGCCGCAAATACCTTCACGGCAGTCATGATCAAAATAAATTGGCTCTTCGTTTTTACGGGTAAGGCTTTCGTTCACCACGTCAAGCATTTCCAGAAAGGACATATCCGGCGAAATATTTTCGGCCTTATAGGTCACAAACTTGCCCGATGCTTGTGTATTTTTTTGGCGCCATACTTTCAGCGTCAGGTTCATGTGTCCACTCATCTTAATTAGATTTGAGATATGAGATTTTAGATTTGAGACGGTTTGTTTAACATCTGTTGAAATGCATAATTCATCTTTTGCAATTCTTCAATCTGTTGTAATAATCCATTCAGCAAATCGGTATTTAATAAACTTAACTTATTTGATATAACCAATTGGGTTTGTACTTCGTACGATGAGCCATTAGCTATACCTAAAAAATTACAGAACTCTTTATTAGAATTTCTGCCAGCACCTTCTGCAATGTTTGAAGAAATAGAAACAGCTGCACGTCTTAACTGGCTTGTTAAACCAAAACGCTCATCATTTGGAAAATTTGAAGTGGCTTTGTAAACGTCTACTGCCAGATCCATTGCTTTGTTCCAAATTTTCAGTTCCTTCAGATTATGCATCTTGTTTAGATGTTAGATATGAGACGTGAGATTTGAGAAAAAGACATTCTAGTCTCAAATCTCATATCTAACGTCTCAAATCTCCTACTTATAACTACGTTGTGTTAACTTAACATTTTCAAAAATCAGCTCTTCTTTGTGCAGCACTTCTTCCTGGTTTTCGCCAGTAAATTCCCATGCCGATACAAAAGCAAAGTTGTCGTCATCGCGTAAGGCTTCGCCTTCTTCTGTTTGCGATTCCAGACGGAAGTGGCCACCGCATGATTCGCGACGGTTTAACGCGTCGGTAACCATCAGTTCACCAAGTTCTATAAAGTCAGCTACACGGCCCGCTCTTTCAAGCGCTGCGTTCACTTCTTCGTTTTCGCCGGTTACAATAGCATTCTTCCAGAAATCAGCCTTAAGCTCTTTTATCATGCCTTTTGCTTTGGTCAAACCCTCTTCGGTACGTGCCATTCCGCAGTATTCCCACATAATATGACCAAGTTCGCGGTGGTATTCAACAACTGTTTTATTTCCTTTTAAGGCAAGCAGTTTGTTGTTGTAAGCAATTACATCCTGTTTGGTTTGTTCAAAAGCAGGGTGGCTGGTATCAACCTTCTTAGGGCCTATAGTAGCCAGATAATCGCCTAAAGTGTAAGGGATAACAAAGTAACCGTCCGATAGCCCCTGCATTAGTGCAGATGCACCAAGTCGGTTTGCGCCGTGGTCGCTAAAATTACATTCGCCCATGGCATATAAGCCCGGTACGTTTGTGCTTAAGTTATAATCAACCCAAAGGCCGCCCATTGTATAGTGTACCGCAGGATAAATGCGCATTGGTTGCTTGTACGGGTTCTCATCCGTAATTTGCAGATACATGTCAAATAAGTTACCATATTTAGCACGTACGGTGTCTTCACCTAAACGCTGTATGGCCTCGGCAAAATCAAGGTAAACGGCTAAACCTGTAGTACCTACACCTTTGCCCTCGTCAGACATTTCTTTGGCGTTACGTGAAGCAACATCGCGCGGAACAAGATTACCGAATGATGGGTATTTTCTTTCCAGAAAGTAATCCCTGTCCTCTTCCTTAACCTGCGAAGCGGTGATCTCTTTCTTTTGGAGTTTTTGTGCTATTTCAACCGTTTTCGGCGCCCAAACACGGCCATCGTTACGTAACGATTCAGACATCAGCGTAAGCTTGCTCTGATGATCGCCGGTAACCGGGATACAGGTTGGGTGAATTTGCGTGTAGCAAGGGTTAGCAAAGTAAGCACCACGTTTGTGCGCCCTCCATGCTGCCGTTACATTACTACCAATAGCATTTGTTGAAAGATAGAAAACGTTGCCGTAACCACCGGTAGCTAATAATACTGCATGGCCAGCATGCGTTTCAATCTCGCCGGTTTTTAAGTTACGGGTAACAATACCTTTAGCATGGCCGTCAACAACAACCACGTCCAGCATTTCGGTACGCGTGTACATTTTTACCTTACCCAGGTGTATCTGGCGGTTTAATGCCGAGTAAGCACCTAACAATAACTGCTGGCCCGTTTGGCCACGCGCGTAAAACGTACGTGATACCTGCGAACCACCAAATGAACGGTTATCCAGCAAGCCACCGTATTCGCGGGCAAACGGAACGCCTTGTGCAACACACTGGTCAATAATATTTACAGATACCTCGGCAAGGCGGTAAACGTTGCCTTCGCGGGCACGGTAGTCACCACCTTTAATGGTATCGTAGAACAGGCGATAAACGCTATCGCCATCATTTTGATAATTTTTTGCGGCGTTAATACCACCCTGTGCAGCAATAGAGTGCGCACGGCGCGGGCTATCCTGAAAGCAGAATGATTTAACGTTGTAACCAAGCTCGGCCAGTGATGCCGCTGCAGATGCACCGGCTAAACCTGTACCTACTACAATAACATCGTACTTACGCTTGTTAGCAGGGTTAACCAGCTTTAAATTAAATTTATGCTTGCTCCATTTTTCGGCTAATGGGCCTTGCGGAATTTTAGCATCTAAACTCATTTTCAAATATTTTATTTAAAGCGTAAAATCTATAAACTCTTGATATAATATATAATTGGCATCAGGGCAAAGCCTATCGGTATAATAACCGCGAACAGCCAGGTGCCAAAGAAGTAAATTATAGGCTTGTACTTACGATGTACCCAACCCAGCGTATGGAACGCGCTTTGGAAACCATGCAGCAAGTGGAACGATACCGCGCCCATTGCAATTACGTAGAATATTACATAAAACACATTACTAAAGCTGCTTTGAATACGCGCATGCAAATCCTTCACACGTACTATTTCTACATTGTTCTCTGTAGATATCGACCTTTCAAAATCAGCAACTTCTGGTTTGTAGTCAGATACTGTTGTTTCGTTAGTAGCCAAATTGGTACGGTATTCCTTAAAGCCTAAAATGTTGTTATACTTATAGGTAAACCAAAAATCGCCCATGTGTATCACAATGAACAATAGCAGGATAGCACCCAGCAAGCCCATGTTTTTTGACGACCATGATGCCGGAGATTTTGTTTGCACGGCATAACCTACCGGCCTTGCCCTGCGGTTTTTAATGGTTAACACTAAAGCATAAACAGCATGCACTATTATAGCTAGGTATAAAAGATAGGCTATAACCTCGATAGGAGGAAAATGCGTTAAGAAATTTGCGTAGCTATTAAATGCAAAACCCTGGTCGTTCTTAAATAATAAAAGGTTACCACCAAGGTGCACAATTAGGAAAGTACACAAAAACAAGCCTGTTAAAGCCATTATCAGCTTTTTTCCCAGTGATGAGTTAAAGGTTTGTTTAAATTCGCTCATTATTGATCAGATTTATTTAGGCAAAAGTACCAAAAGATAGAAATGCTTTTGGCTTAAAGCAGCGATTATAGTTATTTAGAAACAGTCTAAGCAAAGGCGCTTTTGACACTTCCGTTTCCAGCCAGTCATTTTTTTAATTTATTTTTATGGAATGCGTTTGTTTCCTGCATCTATGTAGGAAATAACCAACACCATGACAAAACCAAACCTTACCCTGTTATCTGTATTTGCGCTGTTGGCCTTTCAAATACAGTCTGTATTTGCACAAGCGCCGCAATTAACTGTTGATGGAAAAAGCAACAACGGTATTACCTTAAAAGAGTTAAAGATAGATGTTACCATATATGGTAATATAAGCCGCACCACCTGGCAAATGACATTTTATAATTCCACATCGCGGATTTTAGAAGGAACGCTAACCTTCCCGCTTAAGGATGGCATTAATGTAAACCGGTATGCTTTAGATATTAATGGTAAAATGCGCGAAGCGGTAGCGGTTGACAGGGGCAAAGGCACCGCTGTTTTTGAATCGATAGAACGCAGGGGCGTTGACCCGGGCTTGCTTGAAAAAGTGGCCGGCAATAGCTTCCGTACCCGCATATACCCTATTAACCCCAAAAGTACACGTACGGTAATTATTGGGTACGATGAGGAGATCCCGTTAGGAAAAGATGGAAACTTAAAATTTGCATTACCACTGAACCTGAAAGATACGGTTCAAAAGTTTAGGCTTAATGCAAGTGTTGTACAAAGCACCCTGGCGCCAATAACCGAAGGCGGCAATGGCGACGATCTCAAATTCGACAAACATCAAAACACTTACTCGGCAAGTATCGAAAAGATAAACTATGTGCCCGATCGTTCCCTGTCATTCTCCATTCCAAAACCTGCGGATGCAAGCGAGGTAATGTTGCAAATGCAAGGCAACAAATATTATTATTTTATAAACACCATTATCCCGGCAAAAGAAATTAAAAAGCCACTGCCCCGCCGCATAGGTTTATTGTGGGATGCATCGCTTAGTGGCACCAACCGGAACATTGACAAGGAACTGAACCTGTTAACACATTATGCCGAACAGGTTGGCGATGCCCGGGTTACGCTGATAACTTTTAGCAATAAGGTTTTAAACACCAGGGAATATTCTATTAAGAATGATTGGAAAGCCTTAAAGGCCGATCTGAAGAATATAACCTACGACGGCGCAACCGATCTTGGAAAAATAGACCTTTCTAAATATAATGTGGATGAGTTTTTATTGGTGAGCGACGGGCATCAAACCTTTGGTGAAAACTCTTTAAAACTATATAAAACCCCTGTGTATTGCATTAACTCATCGGCCACTGCCGATTATAGTAATTTAAAATACATCGCGTTAAAATCCGGGGGAGATGTGATTGACCTTAACGTTGTATCTATTAAAAAAGCACTCGAAGGTTTAATGACCGTGCCGCTGCGCTTTTTAGGCATAAAGGATAAGTCATCAACAGAAGATAATTACCCATCAATTCCCGTTACGGTAAACGGCACGTTTTCTTTAGCAGGTATTACACGCAACCCAAATCAAACTCTCACCCTGCAATTTGGCTATGGCAACAAAGTGAGTTATGAAAAACAGGTTGTTATAGATCTGCAAAAAAACGCCGTAGAAAACATTGATGTGGCCAAACTATGGGCGCAAAAAAAGATAACCGAATTAGATATTAATTATAACCCCAACAGGCAGGTTATTGAATCGTTAGGAAAAAGGTTTGGCATTGTAACCCGCAACACATCATTAATTGTGTTAGAAACAATAGATGATTACATACGATACGAGGTAGAACCACCAGCCGAACTAAGGCAGCAATACAATACGATATTGAAACAAAGGGGCCGCGATAACACCCAGGATATAAGGGAAAACCTTAGTACTGCCCAGCAAACTATGCTGGAGTTAACCAAATGGTGGAACCATGACAATAAACACAAAAAAAGATCTGCTAAAAATAAAGCAAGAGCAATTACCGGAGATCCAACTGCAGATATAAGAATTGACGAACCGGTAGGCAGCGCCGATGTTAGGCAGGTGGTTGAGGAGCGGGAAGTTGCCATACCAAACCAGGCGGGCAGTCCGGCCATGCTAAACGAAGTTGTGGTAGTAGGGGCTACCGCTCAAAGAAAAACATACTCAACGGGGTCTGTTACCACCATTCAGGCAAACTCGGTTTTAGCAGGGCGGGTTGCAGGGGTTAGGGTAAGGCAAGCATCCCCTGATGCCAATGTGCAAATTCGTGGCGCCAGTAGCGACACCAGCTCCGGACCCCCTTTATATGTGGTAGATGGTGTAGCAATGAACGGCATTGCAAATATAAACCCGGCAGATATCTCGTCAATAAATGTTTTAAAGGGTGCTGCCGCAACTTCTATTTATGGCTCAAGAGCAGCCAATGGCGTGATTGTAGTGACTACCAAAAATGGCCGACCGGCAAATGCTGATACTGCCTCCAATCGCCTAAATCAAAAAGAAGGGATTAACATTACGTATCAACAAGCCGACGCTGATTATATTAAACTGATACAAAAAACAGACAAGGCAAGCCAATACCAAAAATACCTGGAATTAAGGCCCTCAAACTACGGCAACCCGGTTTATTATTTTGATGTAGCCAATTATTTTATAAAAACAGGCAAGAAAGAACTGGGCATACGTATATTAAGTAATCTGGCCGAATTAAACCTGGATAGCTATGAGCTTTACCGCATGTTGGGTTACAAATTTAAACAGCTGGGCGAATTTGAAAGTGAGGTATTCGCGTTTAAAAAGATCACCGAACTGCGGCCGCTCGACCCGCAAAGTTACCGGGATTACGGCCTGGCGCTGGAAGATGCCGGCAAACACCAACAGGCATTGAATATGCTTTACAATACCCTGATCAAAAGCTATTCGGCCGAAGCAGATGATTTATACGATGGGATGCAGGAAGTTATGCTGCCCGAAATAAACAGGATAATAGCTTTAAACCGGGGTAAAGTAAATACAGCAGCTATTTCTAAAAAAGTGATAAAAGCACTACCGGCAGATATCCGCATTGTAATGAACTGGAACATGAATAATACCGATATTGACCTTTGGGTAACCGACCCTAATAACGAGAAATGTTTTTACAGCCATAAAAGCACCGAAATTGGCGGCCGCTTTTCTGACGACATGACCGAGGGTTTTGGTCCCGAGCAATTCTTACTTAAAAAAGCGATAAAAGGCACTTATAAAATAGAGATCAATTTTTATGGCGACAGGCAGGCCACCATTGCAGGCTCAACAACCGTAATGGCCGAGCTATATACTCATTATGGCACCCCGCAAGAAAAGAAGGAACTGATTGTATTACAAATGGAAAAAGGAGCTGAAGGTGCAGTATACATAGGCGACCTGGATTTTAAGTAACCACAACGGATTATGAACAAGAGCCTTTTGGATGAGACCTGAAAGGCTTTTGTTTTAACAGATCCTTGTAATTAAACACATATCCGGCCCCTTCCTCCGCACTCTTATCTCCGTGGAAAACGGGCGTCTCCAACTTTTATTTTTTATAACCCCTACAAAATCAATCAATCTCTGTTAAATTTAGCGCAACCAAATTAACCGTAATGAAGACAGTAATTATATGCGTTGCAATGTTGTTTGCACAGCTTAGCATTTTTGCACAATCTAATACTAACCCACTTCCCCGTATTATAGATAAAAATGGCCGCCACCAGTTACTGGTTGATGGTAAACCTTTCCTGATCCTGGGCGGACAGGCGCACAATTCGAGTGCGTGGCCCGGCATGATGCCCAATGTTTGGGCAGCTATTAAACAGATGCATGCCAACACGCTCGAAGTACCCATTTACTGGGAACAAGTTGAGGCTCAACAAGGCAAGTTCAATTTTTCGATAGTTGATACATTGCTTGCCCAGGCAAGAGCACGCAAGGTTAGGCTGGTATTATTATGGTTTGCTACCTGGAAAAACGGCAGCAACCATTACATGCCCCAGTGGATGAAACTGGAAGCCGGCAAATACCCCAATATACTAAACCGGGATGGTAAACCAATCGACTCCCCTTCCCCGCATATTGAAGCTACGCTAAATGCCGATATTAACGCCTTTACTAAACTAATGGGCTACCTTAAAAAGGCAGACCCCCAGCATACAGTAATTATGGTTCAGGTTGAAAATGAGCCAGGCTCATGGGATACGGTAAGAGACTATTCCCCGCTTGCTCAAAAACTATTTGAGGGGCAGGTACCACCGGAGTTGTTGAAACCAGAGCTGCTCAAAGCCATGAATGTAAACGTTGTTACCAATGGTACATGGCAAAAGGTATTTGGCGACAGGGCCGATGAATACTTCCAGGCATGGTCAATCGCCCGTTTTATTGGAAAGGTTGCTGCTGCCGGTAAGACAGTTTATCCTTTACCCCTATATGTAAATGCAGCCCTGCGCGACCCATTGACCAATCCCAAAGCATCAAGCTATGAAAGCGGAGGCCCCACAGATAATGTGATACCGATATGGAAGGCTGCGGCACCGGCTATTGATCTGCTTGCCCCCGACATTTATTTATCTGGCAGCGAAAAAGTACTAAAGGTATTAGACCTGTACGATAGGCCCGATAACACGCTTTTTGTACCCGAAGCCGGTTTTAATAAAGAAAATGCCAAATACATGTATGATGTTATTGCCCGTGGTGGCATTGGCTTTTCGCCATTTGGGATAGATAGGAACGCTGAAGATCCTGAATCTACAGAAAACAAAGACCGTTATGTGCCCTACGCAACCTCATACGCCCTTTTCAAAACCATGATGCCCGAACTTGCACAATGGGGTTTTGAAGGCAAAATAAAAGCCGTGGTAGAACATGAAGACCAGGCGGACCAAACCGTTGACTTAGGCCAATGGAAAGTAACCGTAACTTTTGGATCAGGCAGGGGTGGTACAACAAAGAATACTACCCCAAATGGGAAGGCCATGATCGTAAAGCTGAGCGAAAACAAATTTGTACTGATAGGTACCAATTGCCATATAGCCTTTGCCCCTTCGGGTAACCAGGCTGATAAGGCGTGGCAGTATTTAAAGGTAGAGGAAGGTAAGTACCAGAATGGTGTATTTAAGCCTCTCCGTATTCTTAATGGCGATGAAACAGATTGGAAAGGCCCAAACTTTGGTGACCTGCCGACTGTTTTACAATGCACTGTAATTACGCGTTAGCACTCTACAAGAAAAGAAGGAGCTGGTGGTATTACAAATGGGCGACCTTCAATTTTAAGTAAACGCACCCCATTATGAACAAAAGCCTTTTGGATGAGATCTGAAAGGCTTTTGTTTTAAGGAAAGCAACTTAACAACACATTTAGAAGCCAACATCAATATTTATAATCGGATAAATTTTATAATTTCGGGCACCTTTCACAATTAATTATGAGATACTATTACCTTATCGCTTTAGCTTTATTATTAACAGCCTGTAATAAAACACCCAAAGTAGAATTAAACTTTAAAGCCGCGGGCATAAAAACCGGCACTATTATCCTAAGCCAATTTAAGGAAACACTACTAAGTCAGGATATTAAAGACGGCGCAGCCACCATCAGTAAACCAATACAAGCACCAGGATATTACGACATTACAATTATTGATAATGATAAGCCCTTAAACTCTAAAACCACTTTTAATATTTATCTGGAGAATGGGAACTATACAATTGACCTTAAACCAGGTACTAAAGAAGGATACCCCACAATAACATCAGGGTCAAAAGTACAGCAGCAACTTTCTGATTATTATAAAATTGAAAATGAAATTGCCGGGCCCCTTAACCACACTATCGATTCATTACTTAACTACCTCGATTCAAAGGAAATAAGCACACTGTCAAAGAAGGCACACTCGGCCCTTATTACAAAAACCCGTGATTACCAAATTGAAAGAAGGAAATTAGAACCAAAAGTTTTAGATGCCTACGTAACAAAACATCCCGATAATGTAGTTGCCGCACATATAATGGGGCAACAATTTATGGATGAGTATCCGGTTGAGTACAATAACATTTTAAAGAAGCTAACAGCTGAAGCTAAAGCAACGGAAGACGGGCAAAAGGTAACCGACAAACTAAGTGTACTTGTTAAACTGTTACCGGGATCAGAAGCCCCTGATATTGTCGGTGCCACCCCGGATGGAAAAGCATTTGATAAACGATCTATAAAAGCAAAAGTTATACTGGTGGAGTTTTGGGTATCAAATAGCCAATTAAGCCAAATGAACCATTCCAAAATACTAAACGGCCTTATCATTGGCGATAACGATAAAAAGCGCTTCGGGGTGGTAAGCATTTCTACAGATAAAGATCAGGATGTATGGAAACGGGCTATAAAAACAAGTAACCTTAACTGGCCGCAAGTAGCAGACTTTAAAGGCGATGCGTCGCCAAACGTAGCTAATTGGAAAATAACCGCGGTACCCAGCTATTTTTTAGTAGACAGCAAATGGCGAATAATAAAACCAAATATTGATATCGTTACTGTAGACGATGAGGTGCATAATTACCTGTTGAAATCTGTTAAATAGCCGGGACTGCAGGTAAGTTAATTCTTAATTGGTGCCTTAACTGTAGGTGGCATAAGGGTGCCATCGGTCAGCTATATGGCAATCAACAGCGCGGCATTTTGTTGTTGAGTAACAAATTTTAGCGCTATCTTAGATTTACCCGTACCTGATCACTCGGGGAAGGGCTCCTCCGATTGATTCAAGCGCAACTTTTTTAGGGGGATAACACTATACAATGCATGTATCCCCCGAGTTTAACGCCCATAGCGAAGGTTTAAGAATGAGTATTAAACCTTAATGATGGTTGAATGAAATCAATTTGTCGGTGTCCGGCCAATCAAATTCGAATCAGCAATACGGGCAATATGGCAGGTTAAATTCGCTCAGCGGAACTGCCTGCCTTCTTAATTTTCCAAATAAAACCGTCCAACACATAGTGGGTGGACTGGGGCAAGGCCAATAGCGGGACCAATAGCGATAAAATTTGTTCGTTATCTATTTTAGGCAGACTTGAGAACATCGCGAAAATGCTTCCGTGCTCTTTCCATATCATTCCATCCCATAGGCCTTCTTCAATGTAAGCTAATAAAGCCAGCAGCAACACAAAAAATAATACGCCACCGTATTTGCTAAAAGTGTATTTAATAATAAGGCTGCCGTTACTGGTGCTTTTACCCTGTTTCTTTTTTTCAAAGATCCAGATCAAAGCCATATAGGGTATGCCGTGCGATATGACATTGAGGGTGGTGAAAGCCATATCGCCATTAAAATATACGATGCCAAAATACCACGACAGGAATGTACCGCAAACCAGTAAATTACGGGGCCAGTTAAATTCTCTTGTCCGGGTCACGTACACCACTTCTTTAACAATATAGGTTCCCATAATAGGCAGGTAGAGAACAAGCCCGATATTCAATAACAAAGGTGAATGAAATGACACAATATCATTCTCAACAAACCAACTAAACTTTCTGTTACCGTCAAAATGCCAATAGAATAGTGGATATATTGTAGCCGAGTAAATAGCCAGTTTATCTATCAGCCTAAACCAGGAGTTGCTGCCTTCCTGCCTGGAATATAACCGCATAAAACCATATTGCTGCCTGATGAAATGGAACACCGCCAGGTAAGCCAGTATACGCCAAAAAAGCATCCCGTCGTAAGTATGGAGCAGCACGCCCACTATATAGCAGGCAATAGGCACAACAATTAAAAAAGTATCTTTTTTGAAAGCTCCGGGGGTAAAGTAAGTACGGTAAAGTGTGCTGTATACATGGGCAACATCAATAAAAACCACCAGGAACAGCCAGTAATAAATCGGAATATTTGATGATGCCTGGAACTGCAGAGGAAAACAGATAACCAACAACAAGGCAATAAACGGCGGCGACAGGATGAATATCCCGTCAATAACCGGCGAATGCAGCCATGGTTGTTTATTTGTTTGGCTGTTTTCCATATACGGCTAAAACCTGATTGGCGGCATGTATGCCCTGGTGAAAGGCTTCTTCAAAAATAGATACGCCGCTAAGATCGGTATGGGCAAAAAACAAGTTATTATTTATAGGCTGTTGTGCGGCTTTCCTGTTTTGCCCCCAAATATAGTTTACTGCCGGGTATATCATTCCATGGCCCCAAACCCAGCATTCTACATTTTCAATAGCAGCAGTAATGCCCGGGTGCATGTATTCCAGCTCTGGCATCATCATGTCCAGCCATTGTTCGTAGGTGCGCGTGTATGCTGCAAGTCGCGCAACTCGCGGTTCATGATCGCACAGCGGCAGGTACCATGTTAAAACCCTTTTTTCATTGGCCAGCTTAACAGTTTGTTGCCCGGCATTTACGTACCCTACGGATGGCGTATCATAAGCCACATTATCCCAGCAAAGGCCGGCGCCTTTTGCCTGCGGCAAGCGGTTAGTAGTAATGTTGGCTATAAACCATGGTGAATAATTTAAGCCGGTGTAATCTATAGGCCGGTTTATTGTATCTTTAAATAGCCGCTGGTTTACAAATTGTGGCGTAGCCATAATAACATTATCAGCGATGATGGTGCTTGTTGTGCCCCTGGTTATATCATAAATTCCGGCAACTACCTTACCCTGTTGATTATAGCTGATGCTATAACACATGTTGCCTTTACGCAGGTGGTCGCCCACTTCAGCAGCTAATTTTTTGGTTAACCAGCCATTACCTTCCGGCCAGGTTAATACGGCATTGCTTTCGGCGTTGGCCGCCTTACCCCTGCGCGATGCAAAATAATGGATGCCCGCCCAGGCTGATACCTTATCTATCTTCTGCCCATAGTCATCCTTACAGCAATAGTTTAAATACCATAAAAGATAAACTGATGTAAGATTTTGCTGGTGCAGGTATTCTTTAAATGTGACCCTGTCCAAAGCCCGGTATCTATCGTCGGCACTGCTATTATCTATCGGAATATCAAAAGCATATTTACCATCGCTGCCTTTTGCTTTTTTTAATTCGTCTATCAACGCGAAAAACTTTTTAATCTGCGCTCTATCATTTTCATGCAGGCCGAAATCGGGCACAATGCCTTCCTGCCACTGCCCGTTAATCAGCAAACGCTCTTCCGGGTCAAAGCACAAATAATATTCATTATAAACTGGAAGGTTATTCTCAAATCCTGTAATTACATCGCAGTCCTGCAAGAAACCGGTAAGCAGGGTATCTTCATTATTGGCAATGGTGATATAATGTGCGCCCAATGGATATGCCGAGATACCGTTTTGGCCCGAATGCGAATTGCCTCCCACATGGTCTTCCAGTTCCAGCAATTCAAAATCATGATGCCCGTGCTTTTTTAACCAGCGCGCTGCCGACAGCCCCGAAATACCACTGCCAATGATCAATGTTTTAACCTCACGGATACCGGTTGGTGTTGGTAACGGCAATTTATCCCGTAATATATGCCCCGCCTTTGCATTTGGCCCTTTTATGTTACCCTTTATGCTTTTATATGCGCTATTGGGGTTCAATTTTCGAATGCAGCCGTTTAAGAATATACCTGTAGTAACCAAACCCGCTTTAAACAGGAACGAGCGGCGGCCCAAGCCGTTTATCAAGCCGGCGCTTTTATAAAACGGACGACCACTCATCTTCAAAATATTTGACCAATACCTGGTTGTTTAGCTTGTTAACCTCGGTTTTTACTTTAGCCATATCCTTCGGAAAGTAAAACATCAGGTCGAGGCTTTCTTTGGTTACAAAACGCATACCCGGTAAAAACACCGCCGGCTTTTTATAAACCGGGTTTTCCGTAGCCATAATGTAACCCCACTCGCCAAAGGACGGTACGTAGTTATGGTAGGGGATTGTATGCAGGCCGACCGAGCGCAGCGTGGTATCAACCGTCCAGAAAGATTTTGGCGCCACATAGGGCGATGTTGCCTGTATAACCATAATGCCGCCCGGTGCAAGCACACCTTTGGCCAGTTTATAAAACGAATTAGTGTATAGCTTTCCTACCGAGTAGTTTGACGGGTCGGGAAAGTCGATCACCATAAAATCAAATTTCTTTTTATCCTGCCGCAACCAGGTGAAGGCATCGGCATTTATGACTTTTACCTTCGGGGATAGTAGTGAGCTTTTATTCAGGCTGAGCAGCATCCGGTTTGATTTGAACAATCCTGTCATACCTTTATCCAGATCCACCAATGTTACGCTTTGGATATTGGGATACTTCAGTATTTCGCGTACGGCCAACCCATCGCCGCCGCCCATTACCAGTACATTTCGCGCATTTGGCAAAGCCTGCAAACCCGGATGTACCAAAGCTTCGTGGTAACGGTATTCATCATCGGAGCTAAACTGCAGGTTGCCATTTAAAAACAGGCGCAACACCTTGCCTTTTTTGGTTAATATAATGCGCTGGTAAGGTGTACTTTTTGAGTAGATGATGGTATCAGCATAGGTGAGGCTCTCAGAAAAATTGGTAATAACACCCGCATAAACAAAACCTGCTAAAAGGGCCAGTATACTTATAACCGCACTGGTTTGCAGGTAAATGGCCGCCTTTATCTCTTTCTTAAAGCTCACACAAACAATAAGCGCGACAGCGACATTGAGTATACCCACCAGGTAGGAGGTTTTTACCAGCCCTAAATAAGGTATCAGCAATAAGGGGAACACCAACGAGGCCAGTAATGCCCCTATATAATCAAACGTAAATACTTTTGATACCAGGTCTTTAAACTCATAGCGGTCTTTCAATATCCGCATCAGCAGCGGTATCTCCAAGCCAACCAGGATGCCGGTAATACCAACCAAACTATACAGGATGATACGGAACGACGCGATGTTTTCAAACACCAAAAACAGTATGGTAGAGCTGGTGCCACCCACAATGCCAACCAAAATCTCTAACTGGATAAACCACGAGATAATGTTTTTTTCGAAGTATTTGGATACCCACGAGCCTATCCCCATTGAGAACAGATACACACCTATAATGGTACTAAACTGTGTTACCGAATCGCCAAGCAGATAACTGGCCAAAGTGCCCGCAATCAGCTCATAGATCAGTCCGCAGGTTGCTACAACAAAAACAGATATCAGCAGCAGGGCATGCAGTTTTTTGTTCATACCAACCTACCCGTGTATAGCCGAACTGATAATAATAGCTACGGCTATCATAAACGAGGCGCAAACAATGGCCAGTGCTATGTTATGCTTTTCTACTATCTCTCTCCACAAATTTTCGGGAGTGATCTTTTCAATTATCCAATAAGATACCAGTAGAATAAGAATACCTATTACTGAATACAATACCGAAGCGATAATGTATTTGAAGTTAATTAAATCGTGCAGGCTCATAGTAATATGGGTTTATTTGTGATAAAATGCATGAACGCCCCTTACGCGGCTATTGTTATTATATTCGGTGTTGCGGGTAACTTTGCTGCTTTCCCAAAAGGCTATGCCATTAAGGGCGGCATAAGCATAGTACCCTATAATAAGCAGAGCAAACACCAGGTAAATACGTGCGGCTTTAATTGTTTTCATTATTAGTCTGTATCATATGGGGAATAATCGCTGTTCATCCAACGCCGCTTTTCATAGTTGCGCATCCTGTACCAGGCATACAACGGATACAGGCAAAGCAGTAAAATGGTCACCCAAACGTTGCGCCATACCACTGGATTTGCATTAATACTAATATGTATATTTTTATTACTGATATCTCCCGACGCCGGGTAAATATTTAAATGATATTTGCCACCGGGTATGCCGGATAATAATACCTCTGCTTCCTGTGAACCCTCTGTCCAGCTCTCGCCGTCTTCGTATCCATGGTAGTACTCTATACTTTCAGTTACCTCCCAGCTTTGGTTATCTTTTTCGTTAACCAGTACCACGGTGGCTTCCAGCCAGTTGTTATCAATTTCAGACTTAATGAGGAAATTAAGTGCAGATGAACTGTTTTTAAGTTCAAAAGATGGCGTAATAAAAGGCTTGAACTCGTTTACCTTGGTCGAATCATTTACGATATTGAAATCGTTATTCAGCACCATATGCTGGGGGTTAACGTACAAAGACATAAAGCCTATAACGGCCACCAAAACCACCAATAGCGGGGTTAACTTATAAACTGAAAACCATCTTTTAGCATGTATCGATGGCTGGTTAGCACCTATCCCAATCTTTTCAGGGAATAGCTTAATATCTGCTTTAAAAGCCTCTGCAATTTCCAATGGCTCTGCGTAACGGCCAAGGTAAAAATCGGCACTTTTTGTGCCCGGCTTATCCTGTTCTTTATAAATAATATTTGGAGGCGCAACAAACTCCGATGTTTTGGCCCACTCGAATAATATATCCCAGTCAAATTCACCTAAAATAGCAGTTGTTATGGCCGTATATTTATTAAACAGGTTGTATTCGTTTTCTTCGTAATCAATAAATTTCCAGTCGCGTGCGGTTAACTTATCCAGGTTGGGATAAAACTCTTTACCGGCAACAAATGTCCAGTGGCCATCATATTCGGCAAAATTGGCATATCCTTTTTCATAATTGTAAAGAATGTACTCGCGCCAGGCATAGCTCGCGTCTTTTTCCTTTTTTTCGATATAGCCAATAACTTTAAAATTATAGCCATTAAATACACCTACGCTACCCAACTTAAGTACGGGCTGTTGTTTTATTGGCGGGGCGTTTTTTTGGATAACCGGGGTGTCATTCGCTATAAAACGGATAAAAGAGTTACAGGATGCGCATACGCAATACTCGCTTCCCTCGGGGTCATAAAGCGTAATAACGTTTTTGCATTTTGGGCAGGTAACATCTTCCGAATAAGGAAAAGATTTTAGGTTTATTGTCGCCATATCACCTTACCAATTCTGTTTTTTGAATTTCAGTTCCCTCGAAAAAACGTAACACCTCACTATAAATAGCTCTCACCTTTTCGGAGTTATCTTTTTGGTAATTCGACAGGAAAATATCGAAGGTAGCCAGGTTAAATTCCGGCCAGGTGTGGATAGACAGATGGGATTCTGTCAGACAAACCACTGCGGTAAAACCCGCACCCTCAAAATCATGGTAAACTTCACCAACTTTTGCCAGGGAATACCCGGCGATCAAATCATCAAAAAATACTTTGCAGGGTGCTGACGCGGATAAGCTCGAAATATCAGCTGCAGAAAACTCTGCTAAAATATGGAGACCGGGTTGATAAGGCATTAATAGGGTTCTTCGAATCAAAAATATAAATTTATCGGGTAACGAGGCTAAAAGAATAAATATAATTGTCTGTTTCGCTTTTATTGGGGGTCACAATTTGTGCCCCCCAATTCTGTTGTTTTTAGTTAAAAACGTTTACGATGAAATGAACCCTAAAAAGGGTAATAACGTGCTATATTAGCGAATAAAATTGTCCCCGAATCTGTATCAGCAGCTCTTCGGACATTTGAATATCCGGCCTTTCAGGTAGCGATGATTTTTCATAAGCTGATTTTATTTGTTCCATCTTTTCTTCAACCATTCGCATCAGGTTATCAAATTCAAATTCACCATTGCGGATCTTTAGCAGGAAGTCACGATCATCACGTTTAACAATCACTTGTTGCTGTAGTGCGATTTCTTCAGCCATGTTCAAAAGCCGGAACGTATGCATCATATTTTTGGCATCGTAGCTTTTGCCATGTGACAGCGTGCTTTGGTAACGTTGCTCATTCCGCTTTTCTTCCCATTCCTGATATTCTTTATATTCCCGGCAATAGATCGAATAACTATCCTTATTAAAATTCATCACAGCGCTGTTTTCTATACCTTTAGGGACAGCGCTTAACTGCACATCATCGGCATCAGGTCCCGATGTGATTCCTTTAAATCGCCCCTGGAGTAACTGCTTTGGATGGTATAGTAAGTACACGTTCCTAAAATGGTCCAGATTAACCAAGCCGCACTCTTCCTGTGTAAGGCGATGTTCAGTTAGCCATTCCTTTAATGGGATACTGCCATTATTATAAATCACAAAACAGAAATCCAACACCGATTTACGCTCAGCATCCAAAGGCTTATTGATCTTCTTGTTTAAGCCACGGGCTTTTTTGATCTGTGTTTGCGCATAACCGGCAAAAGTATCCATGCAAAGTTTCGATAGAAAATTCTCCGGCTTGATCAGATCCATTAAAGAGTGGCGAAATAACACGTGCTCTTTTGGTGTACTTAACAGCTCGAGTATATTGGGATTATTCTTGGTTAATAGTTCAAGAAAGCGGCCAATCTCAAAGTAAACCTCATCGTTGCTTGTATTGGCGATCTGATCTTGTCGCTCGAATCCGTATAATTGCTTTTGAGGCATGATGAATATCCCTTTCTTATCCACGTCAGAGCCGGCGACATTGAGATTATAAGCCGTGCTGCCGCTGATACAATCCAGCAGGATCAATTCATTTCGTTGTTTTAACTGTTCGTATGTCATGGCTGGATATACTTTCTGAAGATATTATTCAATTCATTCGGGTACTGCTTTTCGGATGGAAGCGTAGGTATGCGCTCTTTGCACCAGCCAAATGTATCACTTAACCATTGATTAAGTACTGGGACAGGTGCTATCAAAGCTTTTTCATCGGCTGTCTTTTTCCTTTCAAGTAGTTCATCTATTGCATTTTGAACAGCACTATCGGTTATCATAACCCTTAAATGCTCAAACTCCATAGGCGGTACTGTCTGCTTTTCAATGATCCATAAACAAGCTAATGCCGGGCGAAGTGCATAAAAATAGCGCTTTAGCTTTACCTGTTCTGTTTGCAGATCATCGCGAAGTGTATTATGTGTCATTGATAAATAATGGTTTGCACCGGATCGCAATGAAAAATATTGAGGCATCAGTTTACGCAGATCATCAGCAAAAGCAGATTCTTCTTGATATACGATTGGCGATTGCAGCCATTCGTACAATGTGCTATTTGATTTCAGGAATAGTTTCAATGCTTTTTTGATATCCCAACCGCCTATATCCAGCACCTCGTTAACAGGCAACCCCACATTATCGGATATGTCTGTTATACCCAGGTAATCGTTTACCGGTCTGGCGTATATAAAGCGTACATCAAAATCGCTATCGGGCGAGGCAAAGCCCCATGCCCTGCTGCCGGACTCGCATGCATAAAGTATTTTTATATTTTCAGTACGCTCCAATTCGAGCAGCTTTTGAAGGATGGTTTTAGTCATAATTTAATAATATAAGGTTACAAAATATAAATGAAAGAGCAACAAGCGGTAGGTGGCTTATGGGAGTCGAACCCTACCGCATACGCGGTTTCACCAGACGAAGTATCACCCGCCTACGGCATCTTTCACTATGTTTTATAAAAAGGGCGAAAAGCAACCGGTGAGATTTATTTTTCTGAACTACTTGTGAAATTAATCACTGGCTGGATTTGAACCAACGTCCTTCCCTTCCGGGATGTTCTAACCGATGTATCACAGGTTTACGGCACCTTTTTTATTTCAAAAAGAAGAGCAACAGGTAGCAAACGTGTTGTTAAACGTGACCGGTTGAAGTAACGCTTGCCTACGGCATCTTCTTTATTTCTTAAGGGCGATGGGCAATATGCGCAGAGCCAAAGGCTAACTGCTCTACCAACTGAGCTACAATGGTATTTACTTCCAAAGGCCGGGATCGAACCGGCGACACGAAGTAGCGCACATTTACGGCACCTTAATATTTTTAATCTCTTTAAAAAGAAGGGTAAAAAGCAATAAGCCAATCTGCACTGTGCTCTATCCAATTGAGCTACCTTTGCGGGGACGGATTCGAACCGCCAACCCCAGCGTCCAATCGAAGTAAGACTTATTTACGACACCTTCTTTTATATTTTATAAGGAGCAACAGGCGAACCCGGGATATTTGTGAGGAATTGAACCTCATACAGTTTGCACCGTACTGACCTCAGCATTTCTAATTTGGGTGAAGTAACCCGTTTCTACGGCATCCTTATATTTTTTCAGTTTCTTTTTATAAGTATGGGGTGTTAGCTTCCCCATACTTGGTTTATATTTCTATGTTATTGATGGCATCCAATGCCGAACCTCCGTTTTCTATGGCAGCTAACACCTCAAAAACTTTATCGCTCCAGCCGGCTACCAGGTAAACATCATTGCGCAATATTTGCAAAGGCGCTTGTCCGTAACCTTTCAGGTCGAACAGGTAGAGCCTGGCGTTTGGCGATACTTCCGCCTTGTAGCGTAACCACAGGGTTTGTATATCCAGTGCGCTGTTGGCATGGCTGTTCCATAACTGGGCGTCGGTAAACATAAATACCTTGTCCATTTGTACCTTACGGGATAATATATCCTTGATAACCAGGTAGCCATTGGTGCTATAACCCACCTCGCCCTCGCGACGATAAAACTCCTGTACGTTACCCAATATATTATTACGTGGCACGGCTATGGTTTTCCAGCTATCGCCAAACATACCCACCTCTACGTTTTTACAACGGTTTTGCAGTAACATGGCCAGCATTAAGCCTACATCATACAGCAAGATCTTAGATTTTGCCGATACCGGTGTTTGCATCGATCCTGAAACGTCGCACGCTAACAGCACACGGGTTTCATGGTCGAACCCTTTGATGTTTACAGCACTTGCCTGTACTGCTTTTTCCAAGGCTTCCAGCAGTTCGCCGGTGTAGCCTTTGTTGCCGCTCAGTAACGAACTCAACTTTTTAGTTAAGCTTCTTACCGGCGCTTCGGTTCCTGCTGCTATCAGCTCGCGGTATGCCGCTAAATAACGGAACGGGAACTGCTTTGCCTTAGCCACCTCATCGGCATTGGCTAAACGGGCGCATACTTTTTGAAAGTGCAGGTAGCTTACACCGGCTTCCTGTATGTTACGCAGGTTACGCAACAGGGCCATATAGCCCAGTTTACCGCTGTCTATCAGTTCTTCCCATTTCGCGCGGAACGCTATCGCTTTGGCCTCATCGCTGTCAAAATTCATTTGACCTAATGCCGATAGCTCGGTTTCCCAGGTGTAAGGTGTTTGCAGGTCGCCGTTCACTATTTTGTTGAATAGTACCTGTTGCAATTCGTCCTTTGCCTTTGGGTGAACCAGGAACAGGGCATCGCGCAGTTTTATTACGCCATCGCGGTTGTATTTACCAAACTGGTACTCATCAAAGCGGTTGAACGCCGTTGATAAGCCTTTTTGCAATTGTTTGCTCAGGCGGTTCAGCTTTTTAGTGCCCGTGCGCTTGTTCAGCAATTCGTAGCAGGCCAATAGCTCGGTGATCTCGTCGGCACGGCCAATTACGCCATCGGTAACCCGGGCAACCAAATTGTCGCCCGAGTGTAGTTTAGCCAATTCGGTAACCAGTACCAACGGTGCCGAACGCAAATACATTTTGGTGCGGGCATACACAGCCAGCTTGCCAACAAACTCGGGCTTGCACTCGTATATCAGTTTGCGCAGGCGATCCATACGCGTTTCGTTTTTTTCGTAAAAGGAATCGTTTAAGCTCCAGGTTACTACCGCGGTATACAGTTCCATTTCTGGCGACAGCGTAAATGCTTTGGCACCCGCGTGGTTAACGGTCTGGTTTTTTAATTTGCTTAACAGGTTGAATTTCATTGTGAACCTCCTTTATTTCTTAATTGTTGATACAAAGAAATAGGGGTACTGCGCAGTGTATCTGCGCAGATGAAATTATTTTAAAAAAAGTTTCCGGCTGTACTTTAGTGTTCACGTTCACGGCCGTGAACACTTGTGAATCTTGCATGAACGCCTGATTGTCAGCGCTATACGCGAATTTTAAATTTATTATCACCTTAACATGCTGTAAAACAGGCTTTTGTAGTGCGATTCATATATCGGGCCGAAGCATTTTCGCCTAAAAACGCCAATTTTAGGTAAAAAAACGTCCCTCTTTGATTTGCGTTTGGGATGGCGCGACGGTGGCACTCATCAAAGGCTAAACAAAATTTGGTGCAATGATACTTTTCCAAACCGTTACAATGGGGTAACCGCTTGTTAACCTCTTGTAAATATCTTTGTGGCTATGAAAATATTTAAGGCCATCGCGGTTATCGTTTTAACAGGTTCAATATTTTGTACTACAGGCCACGCGCAAACCACCAGGGCTGATAGTTTGGTAAAGCAGTTACATCAGCCACTCGACAAACATGTGATGGTGACCGCTCATCGCGGCGATTGGCGCAATGCACCCGAAAACTCTTTACTGGCGTTTAAATACGCTGTAGCTATGGGGGTGGATATCATTGAACTGGACCTAAACAAAACCAAAGATGGCGTGATCATTATTATGCACGATCAAACTATTAACCGCACAACGGACGGAAAAGGAAGTCCCGGCGATTATACCCTGGCCGAACTAAAGAAATTCCACCTCAAAAACGGCCTGGGGAGGGTCACCGTTAACACTATCCCAACCCTTGAGGAAGCGATGCAGTTATTAAAGGGCAAAGTTTTGGTAAATCTTGATAAAAGTTATCCTTACTATAACGAAGCGTACCAGGTATTAAGGGCAACAGGCACCTCAAAACAAGCCATTTTTAAAACAACTGAAGATTACGAAACCGTGAGGAAGCAGTATCCATCAATTATTGATAATATTACATTTATGGCTGTAGTTGACCTGGATAAACCCGGGGCCAAACAGGTTATCGAAAATTATCAGCGCCATATTAAACCGGTAGCTTTTGAATTGAACTTCCGTACCGATACCTCGGCCATCCTTAAAAATAATAGGTTTATTAACAAAAACGGCTCGCGCATCTGGATCAATTCGTTATGGGCCAGCCTGAATGCCGGCCACGACGATGATACAGCCATCGATCTCGGAAATACCGAAAATAGCTGGGATTGGATCATCGCGCATGGTGCAACCATCATACAAACAGACAGGCCACGTGAAATGCTGCAATACCTTCGAAAAAAAGGATTACACAAATAAAAGTGGTGAGCATGAATCTCTTTCCGGGTGTTTGTGTTTAGTATATAGGTACCACAAGCGGGACGCTTGCGGCAGCGAGGGATGCTTGAGGTAGCGTGGGATTAATTAAAAGATGATACGAAATCTTTTTTAACAGAGTCGTTTAAAGCTAACCAAGCATTCAAAATAATAATTGCAGAGTTTATTAATATATAATTTCTTGATATGTCGGGCTCATAATTCCCATTAAATTTCCCCCCGTGAAATAAATTATTTCTTATGTCCCTAATGTGCAGACATAGTTTATTAATGTCAGATGTATTTTGATGGAATACTCGAGCACGCCAAATTAGTTGTTTGTTAGCAATCGCTTGTATTTTCGGCGGATTTTCAATAATGTACTCTACTGCCTCTTTTAATTCTTTAGATATATCAGGATTAAAATCTTGAGAAATTGATACTACGAACCTATCCCAGTTAGCCTCAACCTTATTTTCATCACCATTGGCAAACACGATAGATGTTTTTAAAGCGCACTCAAACCGCGAAAAACTTATAAAAAAATTCACTATAAGTTTCTTACCATCATTAGCTATTTCATTATCTACTTTTTGCAAGAAAATATCAGTTATCATACTATTGGATTTTAAGAATAACATTTTCGATCAGATCTTCGATAAACGAAATTGCTTTGCTTTCTTTTATAATTATTGTATTTGGATGGGCAGCAGTATTTCTAAAGTCAAGTTTTTCGAGAAGAATTTTTCGGATATCTCCAGAAAAAATTCTCCCAATACGCAAAAGGGTAATAAAATCTGCCTCTTTAATGTCATTAAAATCTTCTTTTTTGGATATCGTAATTTTTTTGTATTGCCCATTAGATTGAATGGCAGCATTAAATTCCGATAAATAATTTTTTAGAATCATTTCGTAAATCGCATCCATTGTTAATAACCAAGCCATAACGATAGATGCCCGATAGCAGTTAATTTCAAAGCATGAAACAGCTTCCTCTAAAAATGATTTCTGTTCACTACTAGTTAATTTAGGTAATAAGCTCCTTAAAGTTGCTGAAATATGAGCAGTATGTTTATTTGTCAAGTATACTTCATCCAGCTCCTTTTTTACTGTTCGATGAAAAGTATACAAACTGCCTTTTTTTAAAAAGGTGGGATTTTTGCCTTCTGCTAAATTTATAAAGCATTGTGGGACATTTGTTGGAATCTTCAAACTTTCCTGATTGAAGCATTCTTTTATTTCAGATGATGAAAATTCATTCTTATTATTCACAACAGAATAAAAAAATGCAAGCAACTTGACTTGTTCTAGTTGCTTTAAGGAATCGAATCCTTCAACTTTATCTATAAATTCACTTATGATCATTTTATGAAACTTTCTTGTTCATTTTATGCTCAATATGATTTTCACCAGCAAGCGTAATTGTCACATTGTTGAAATCCGCCGAATTCAAATATCCATTTCGTCTTTTGATATTATCAAATGCTTTATGCATGATGGGAACAGCTAACCCAAGTTCTTTATAACAAGTATATATTTTATTTACGTCAATATTCGGCTCCTTTATTTTCTTCTGTAAATAATAAACGATTAGCAAAATTATTTCCGCTGTGTTTTTAGTTTCATATTTTCCATGAAAGACGATTAGGCTATCTGTATCTTTCGGATGTAGATTTAATTCAGGAACTAATTTATAAGCGACACCCAATGAGGATCTTATTTTAGGTTTAGTAGATTTTTTTTCCTCATCTTCATGAACCTTTTCTACTTCTGCGACATTCGGTTTCTTTGTAGTTCTCTTGGAATAGTTTTTTATTGTACCTTTTTCCTTTCCTGTTATTAAGTTCTCTATATGATCGGTACTATCAGATTTAAACTTAATTTCGTTATCACTTACAGTTGAAAAATATAATTTAAATAAGCTCTTCCAATTTTTAGAAAAATTAGATAAATGAGAATCTGATTTTCTTTTATGAATATACCGATCGTATACAGCCTTTCTAGAAAATGTTTTTCTAGAAAAATCGCTCTCATAAAAAGCATAGATTGCTATCCATTCCGCTTCAGAACAATCAACATTCATTTCGACGTCGCTAATATGAGGAAATTCGGTTGATGTATTTTCCTTGTTAGTAGATTCGGCTATTTCTTCTGATTCAATGTCTAACGTTTCTGAACTATCGCTATCCATTTTATCTCCAATATTATCAATTTCTTTATTAGGAAGTTTACCCTCTGGCAATCTGTTATTAGTAATACTAGAAATTAAGCTGCCAATCCCATCTTTTGCAACGTTATCACTAAGCGAAGCATCGAAAAATATTTCATCGTTTGTCTTTCTATAGGTTATAGTGTTATTTACTGAGGTATTATCACTACTATTAACCGCAATTTTAAATCCACAAGAAATACAATTATTGGCATCTTTAACTAACGATGTCCCACATTTTTCGCATTTTAAACGATGTCCACATTTATGACAAAATGATGCGATAGGGTATATCTCAATATTGCAATTATTACAAGTCTCTGATTTCATAAGATTTAGGTTTATTTATCAAATATAATATTTATATCTATTTATTATTTTCATTAATATACTTCTATATCCAAGTCTTACACTGACGCACTTATGCAGCATGGCCTTAACATTTTTGCTTTCGCTACCGCAAGCGTCCCGCTTGTCGTTTTATGCACAACCCCTCCCACCTAAACCCGATTGTACGGAAAGCCCACTTCTATCAGCGGCTTGGAGGAAAGTTAGTGATAGAACTTGTACAATGCGTGCACCAACGTTGGACAGCTTCTAACTGTTTATGTTTCGATGGTTAATCTAAGGCCGACAAAGCATCATTAATAATGCTTCCGTCATTTCGTAAAATCTGATTGTGGAAATTGATCGCTGCTTGATATATTAACGGCATAGACTCAAAAGCTTTTATAGTATCGGGGAATAATTTAATGTAATCGCTAATGAAAAAACTGACAAATTTTATCACATTCGAGATATTAAATATACCCATTTTTATTGAGTGCGGATTTTGCTTGCTAAACAAGTTTGCAAATTGAAAAACAGACACATTGGACGGATGAGAGTATAATGAAAAATACGTGTACATATCATCCATCAAACCTTCTTTTATATCCATTAATGAAATTGTTTCTTGCCAGGATAGTGGTTTAATATCGTTTTTAATAAACTGAATTTTATAATCTTTATCTTTAACCTTTTTTTTAATGGACGCTTGCCCTTCAGATGTTAAAGATTTATAAACCGATGTTTGTTCAATTTCTTTTACAAGATTATTGATAGTAGCTAATTCTTCTACTTGTTTTCTTTTATTATCTTCTGTGGTAGCTTTCTGCGCAAATCGCTGTCGGAATTTTAAGCCGGCTATAGCCCATAAATTATATAAAATAAGTTTCTTATCGTCCGTTTCTGTATATATTAAGTTGAACGTAGCAATTGTTTCACAAAAATTTCTTACCACAACAGCAATTAGGGTTGGATCAACGATATTATTTAAAATTTTATTATCAAATGATCTAAAGTCAACCCCATCAAGCATCTTGTTTAAATAGAGAGTTTTCGAAAGGATCATTTGTAAAACAATTTTTGCGTCAGCGTCAGCTCTGTTATTAATGGGGATATCTTTTTGAAGGTATGTGATTTGAAATAGGCATTCTGCAAGAATATGAAGCATATCTTTAGTCGCTGGTATATTTTCACATTGAAATAACCTACTTGCATCTCTTCTTAATTGATTTTTTTCTTCGTTCGTCATATTACTATATATTAATATTAAAAATTAGTGTCATTGTTCTGCATCTCTAACCCCCTCCCACCTAAACCCGATTGTACGGAAAGCCCGCTTCTATCAGCGGCTTGGAGGGAAAGCGGGGCTATCCTAAGATAGTACCACTGCCTTTGCTTTTCTAAAAAACAGATAAAGAACACACCCCTAACCCCTCTCGAGAGGGGAACTATGGCGGTTAAACCCCTCCCTGCCTTCGCGCGCCCTTCGACAAGCTCAGGATGACAGCCGCTACTACCATGTGAGGGAATTTGGGTTGGGTGCCCGTGCAAACTGCCAACCGCAAACTGCCAACTAAACCTAATCCTCCGGCTTTTCCTTCGGGTCGGCCATGCGTACTATTCTTGGTTCAAATTTGGCCAGTACTTCCACCAGATTTTGCTGCGCGGCCATAACGGTGTGGATATCTTTGTAGGCCATTGGGGCTTCGTCCATATCGCTGCCCATTAGGGTGATGCGCTTGTCGATAAGGTTGGCGGCAATAGCGGCTTTGTCCAGCGTTTTAAAGGCGGCGCTTCGGCTCATTAAACGGCCTGCACCGTGGCTGGCCGAGTTGATACTTGTAGCATCACCTTTACCACGCACCACAAAACCGGGGGTACTCATGCTGCCGGGGATAATCCCCAACACACCTTCGCCGGCCGGGGTAGCGCCTTTTCGGTGCACCATTACTTCGGTACCGTTGGCCAGTTGCTCTTTCCAGGCAAAGTTGTGGTGGTTCTCTATCATGGTAATAGGGTTAACACCTAAGGCACGGGCAATTTTGTTATGGATCTCGTGGTGGTTGGCACTGGCGTATTCGCCGGCCAGGTTCATGGCAATCCAGTACTCCTGCCCTTCGTCCTTATCCAGATCTAACCAGGCCAAATGTTTGGCTTCGGCAGGGAGTTTGGTTTTGGTCATGGCTATTTTGCTGTAGTGATTGGCCACCGCACCGCCAAACCCGCGCGAGCCGGAGTGTGAGAGCAAAGACAAATATCTGCCGGCAGGGATCCCGTCTAAAGCGCCTTCGGCAATGGTCAGCTCGCCCCATTCCACAAAGTGGTTACCGGTACCGCTGGTACCTAACTGGGCATAAGCTTTATCTTTTAACGATCGGATCACCTTGGTTTCGCCCCAGGTTTTGCTGTCAAACAACGAACTATCAAAGTATGATCTGGTTGTGCATCCCATCCCGAAGTAAGTGTTATCAATTAAGATATTTTTCAGTTTGTCGTTTTCGGTATCAATGGCTTCGGCAGGCAGATCAAAAATGCTTAAGCACATGCGACAGGCAATATCTACCCCAACCGCAAACGGAATAATGGTATTTGCCGTGGTAGCCAGCACGCCGCCAATAGGCAGGCCGTAACCCTGGTGCGCATCGGGCATCAGGGCGCCCGCAACAGCTATGGGTAATTGTATGGCCGTACGCATTTGTGCTAAGGCGCCCACTTCAATATGTTCCAATCCCCATACCGGGAAATCGGCTATCTCTTCTTTCAGCTTAAAGTTGCTGCGTTCCTGCTTTACAAATTTGCCTTGTTTACGCATGGCAATCACATCTTCGGCCAGGTTTTTAAACTTGCCGCCTTTTTTTAACGCGTAAGGCATAGGGTCGTCTATCAGGGCTTCTAAATTGGCCAGTATTTCGGGCTTTGCCATTACGTTGTGCTTTAGCAAGCCATTAGCCACGCGACTAAAGTTTACCAATACTTCCACATCGTTAATGCCTAATGCCTTTAACTCGTTGTTGCCTATTTTTTCCTTTTCCATAATATTAATACTAAAGGTATCATTTAACAATTTAAATTCTCCGGGCCAAAACCCCTCTCTCCGGATCAAGAGAGGGGGCGTTTGTGAACAGGTTTAGCCTTTCGACAGTACAAAGAGAAACATCAAGTGCGCAGCGTATTTGCGCAGTTAAAAATAATTTATAAATTCATCAAAAATAATTCCGGGTGTCACCCTGAGCCTGTCGAAGGGTGGAGCGAAGGCTTGCCCACTATGCTTCGACAAGCTCAGCATGACACCCCACACACAAACCAAACCGATGCCTGTTAACCGCAACGCCCTTATCCGCTACCGCACAATTGACCAGTGCCTGCAAAACCGCTTTAAGAAATGGACGCTGGACGACCTGATAAAGGCCTGCAGCGATGCTATTTACGAATACCAGGGCATTGATACCGGCGTTAGTCGCCGCACCGTACAGGCTGATATGGAGATGATGCGCAGCAACAAGCTGGGTTACGAAGCGCCTATTGTGGTGGTTGACAAAAAGTATTATACCTATAGCGATAAAAATTACAGCATTACCAATAGTCCGCTAAACCAGCAGGACATGCAGGTGCTGAGCGAGGTATCCGACCTGCTGAAACAGTTTAAAGGCTTTAACCATTTTACCGATCTGAACGAAATGGTGAGTAAGCTGGAGGATAAGATCTATTCGCAAAAAACCCAAAGCACACCCGTAATTGATTTTGAGAAGAACGATAACCTGAAAGGTTTAGAATGGATAGAGGTGATCCGCAAGGCTATTGTGGCTAAGAAAGCTATCTGTATCACCTACCAATCGTTCAAAGCCAGGGAAGCCAGTACTTTTTGCTTTAGCGGATACCTGTTGAAAGAATACCGTAACCGCTGGTTTGTCTTAGGGCGATCGCACGCGAGGAACGCTCCGCTGCTTACCCTGGCGCTCGACAGGATCCAGACCATTGAAGAGCACCCGGATGCTTATCGGGAGAATACAACCTTAGACCTGGCCACTTACTATAATGATTGCATTGGGGTAACCAAATCGCCCGGTCAGCGCGATTGTGAGGTGGTTTTCTGGATAGATGCAGCTAATGCGCCTTACGTGGTTACCAAGCCGCTGCACCATACGCAAAAACTATTGAGCGAGGACGTGTCAGGTAAGATATTCAGCATCCGTGTAATCCCGAACTTCGAATTAGAGCGGGAATTATTAGGTTTTGGACCTAAAATGAGAGTGCTGGGGCCGAGAATTTTGGTGAAGCAGATAAAAGCCCAGTTTTTGAAAACGCTGGACAATTACGATAAAGACAGCATAGCGCCATTTACGCTAACTTTGAATGAAACAATGAAAGAGAACGATGCAACATCGGTCAGCAAATCGAGTTTGTAAAATGAGGATTCATCGAGCTTGACCGGATGTGCTTAAACTTGTAAATAATGGCAGGTGCCGGCCGAAAATAAACTTTCTTTTTGTACATTCCCTACTTTGCAATGTATTATAAGTATGTATAAAAAATGTATCTTTTTGCTAGTGATCTTTTCCATCAGATCGATATCAGCATTTTCTCAAAAAGAAGTTCAGGAAAAGTTATTTTCCAGCAATTTACAGGACACCGTTCATTATAACGTTTTTTTACCGCTAAACTCAGAAGCAGAAAATGGGATGCCAACGATCTATGCGATAAAATACGGAATGATAGAAGGATCTTATATCGCTGCGCAGTTACGTTACTTCCAAGATGCAAATTATCCTATCCCTAAAACCATCGTTGTTACGATTCGTGCAGATATGGATAGAACGGGTTTTTCTTACAGAACAGGCGGGTTGACAAATACGGGTAGCAAATTTATAGCCTGCCTTAAAGAAGAAATTATACCGGCCGTTGAAAAAAAATACCATACCGCTAAATTTCGCACTTACTTAGGGCATTCCTATTCTGCCAGCTACGCTACTTATATGATGCAGCACGAGCCTGAATTATTCAGAGGTTATATTCTACTGGCAACAGAGCAAGTAGGCGTTGATTACAGTCTGCAAACTTCTTCCCGCGAAAAAACATCGCAACCACTCTTCCAATTGAATAAAGACGATACAAACTTTTACAATAGTACCACAACATTTTGTTATGCGGCAACAGGTGTATATGATGAGAACAGAAGGAAAAATTATGCTCAGGAATTAATACGAAATTTTAATTCTCTAGACAGTAGCCATTTTATTTCAACATATGACAGTATACCCGGAGGTAACCACACCAATATATTAACAACTGCTATCCAGCCGGCGCTCGAATTTATTTATAAACTGTACGACCCCGCCTATGGATATGAACAGGGAAATGAACATAATGCCTGGGATTTGTTTGCAAAAGCAAAAAAAAGAACGATGGAAGTTTATGGTATTTCTGCATCGAAGAATTTTAACTGGAGCCGACCGTTTCTTCAACAGGCAGCAACAAATAAAGATACCAGCGCTCTAACAAAAATATTTAGTGACCTGAACACGGATAGCCTGAAAGATTATCAGCTATTAAGGGCTGCCACATTATATTTTAACGCCGGGGAAAAAAATAGTGCCAAACGATATTACGAACAGGTCATCAGCCGTGCTCTTGCACGTAAAAGTCAGCAATACGATGCGTCACTCGATGGTGCGTACCAAGGTATTGCGCTAAATATCTACGCGGGCGAGCCTGAACTTGCCTGGGGTTATTTGCAAAAAAGCATTGACATGGTGTATGTTCCGGACAAATTCGGTGCGAACAATATAGACAACTACTTCATAGTTGGCGAATTTGCTGTAAACAACAACTACAACGTTGAAACAGGCCTGGGATATTTACTTAAGTATTTACAGCTAAGACAAAATGTCAATGACGCAATTCATAATCCCTACTATCGCGTTTATTATAAGATCGCCGAAGGCTACCATCTTCTAAAGAAACGAGATAAAGCGCGTGAATACGTACAACGATCACTAGCGTCACGAAATGATTTTCAACCCGCTAAAGACTTGATGATTAAATTAAAATAATGGAGGAAAGCGATTGGCTAGCTGCCACACCGACGCTATTCGGAATCCAGTTACCCGGAAGCACAGCCACTTTTTTCGATTTTATTTCAATCTGTTAAGTTAGGCTGAGCAGCACATATTTAAAGGATTATGACATAGGTCCGAATCCCGTCCATTATAGTGCCATAACAGATAACGGATAGGCACTACCACCTGAAAGTTGGCCGCGTGCCGGAGGGCCTGTTTATCGCATGCTGCTTATAGAAAGCTTTGCCATCAAAAAACACTCCGCCTGGTCTCTTATAACTTAACCCCGGTCCAAGACTCTGTTCCCTGTTTTTCGCGATGTTAAAGTTTTCCTTTTAAAATGATGTTACTGGCAATCATCATATCTGAATTTTAAATAATAAGCTGGTTAAAGCATTTCCTGCTTTGACCGGCTTATAGGCTGAGGCGTGCATTTTGAATGCTTACGGCTCCAGGTAAACAAGCCTTATTTAATGACTGGCCGGAATGATGTAAGGCTTACCGCTGTTTCCAATGAAAATACCAGCAGTTTAGCATTCTTAGTCGCACTCAGGTTCTTTGACTATGCGTGAAGTAAATTCGGGTTTTCATAAAATACATCCCCCTGTTTGTAACGATGAACTTTTCCGTTAAAAAACGATTCACGTCTTTTTTGCAATATAAAAGACGTCATGAAAGACGCGCTTGAATATTGCTTATCGTGGGCTGCTTTGAGGGCTTTAAAACCAAAAAGCCTCTAAATCATATGATTTAGAGGCTTTTGAACATTTTAAATGTTTCAGCGGAATGGACGGGACTCGAACCTTAGTTGAAATCAACTGATTTTCAGCCCTTTATATCTCTTCAAAAAAAGACGCCACGAATGACGCTCTATTCAAAATTGATTGTCTATTTGTCAATGATATTTTAAAAATGAAAGCCTCCCTAATCAACTTAAAAAAACAACTGATCTCAGCTACATTTCTTAAGTCAAATATAAGTATTTGCGAGGGTATTTAATAATTTTCGCCCTAAAATTTACCCTCACTCTGTTACAAAAAACAGATAATTTTACCCTCACTCTGTCACAGACCTGGCTCTTATACTCAGCCACAACTATATAAATTTCACCATTTGTGGCTGAGTATAATAAATCATAACCAGCCACAAGTATATTTTAGAGAGGCATGGCTGATTAAAGGCCTGCTTAGCATCATGATTCTTGCTTGTACTATTAAGGGTTTAGTACTTAATGAACGGCCAATCCTTATTCAACGCTTAAGCAACAAAAAGCGCTTAGCCGGATCAAATGTCAAGGGCGGGCCAACCGCTGGAAGCGGACGCAACGGCCCGCTTGTGCACCCTTGACGTTTGATTCCGGCGTGGGCTACCTTGGCGACTGCGGGGAATGAGGATTTATTTTTTCCATCACCGGGGATGGGAATGTGTTGTGAACGGAAACGGATTTCAGTTTTTCAATTAGCGTGAGGCCACATAACCGAAACCAGACCGATTATCCTTAAAAAACACACAATTAATTGATTGTATCAGCCGGGTTATTTTAGAAGTATCTTCAGTCTTACAATACCGAAATAAGATTAATACTAACCATTCCAATAATTCAAACCTGACCATAGTTAGGCTATATCTAAGGCGGTTTGCAGGCGTAAACGAATATAATTAGCATCTACTCCACCGTAACCTCCGGTTAAGTGGGCGTATAGGCCCTCTTCGAAATCATCCTGATTAATCAAATCAACAAATTCTTCTTTCAGATAACTTATGACATGCTCGGGACTTGACTGTATTTGCGCTTCAAAGTCATCTACATTTTCAAAAACATAAACCAGGTCTTCGAAATCCTTGCTGGTGCGATAATCGTTTTTGCCCCGTCCTTTAAAAGCTTCCCATTTCGAAGCGACAAAATACGGTAGTGAAAAAATTTGAACAGTGGTTTGTTCATCCAAAACATATTGGATAGCGCTTTCAAATCCTTCAGCATACCAGCGATTGCTAAATCCGATAATCGACGGATCTGTGGGCATTACATCAACAATAACTCCTTGTATGGTGTACCTGCAAATCACGCCGGATACGATATCATTATTGAATCCCAATGTCCTCAGCCGTTCATCAAGTTCAGCATAACCTTTGTATGATGCCAGTTCTACCACTATGTCAACATCGTCTGTTGGCCTTATTTCGGCGGCAAGACCGGGATTTGTCGCATACAGAGAAACCGTAGCACCACCTACAAATACGTAATCCTGTTCAAGTCCTTTTAGTGCCTGGTGGACCGCTTTTATTCTAACTAAATTCTCATGCATATTCCAGTCCGAAAATTTGTCTCAATAGTTCAAGAGCTTTCTCACATTCCCTGACCTTTCCTACCCGAACGCTATCTACTAAAGCCAGCATATTATAAAGTTTCTCATCATTCAGAACAGCTCTGATCTGATTCGGGTATAGTGGAACGATCGACTGACCTCTGACTTTTCCGTTAGGAGATGGCCAAACGTAATTCTCTTCTGATAAAAAGTGTTCTTTAAGGATTGGTGCACTATGGGCGGTTGGGATGCCTCGTTCTATCGCACCCGGTTCCACAGGAAAAACAAACGCTAATCCGTTCTCAATAAAACGTATCAATGCACTTTTAAACACTTTCTTTTTGTCGGGGCTTATCAAACGGGCGATCATTGAGCGGTTTAAAGATTCGCTAATCTCAGATGAACTGATATATAAGCTTTCAGATAGGTCTTTATTAAACCATTTATCACCTATTGAGATAATCTTCAGTAGCACAACTACGTCGTGAGGCCGCATTCCATTGTGAGCTTTCATATACAAATATAAATAATAATCCTTAAATCGCAAATCGCGAATCGGGGATTGTTTAGTATGTTATAACGATTTGTATTTCACAAATCATAGGTTGTTTTGTACATTTACGTTTTAATATACATTTGACTTATGGCAGAACCATCCTTACATATTGGCAGAAAAATCAGTAAGATTCGTGAATTACGTGGCATGAAGCAAGAAACCCTTGCTGCGGAATTAGGAATAAGCCAACAAGCTATCTCTAAAATTGAGCAGAGCGCAGAAGTTGAAGGCGAAGCCTTGGAAAGAATTGCCAAGGTGCTCGGTTTGCCAGCCGAGGCTATTAAGAAATTTAATGAAGAAGCTGTGATTAATATTATAGCAAGTACCGTCAATAACCATGATCAATCAGCATCTGTATTTTTTAATCCAACATTCAATCCAATAGAAAAAATAGTTGAATTGTATGATGAAAAAGTGGCCTTACTCGAGCGTTTACTACAGGCCGAAAAAGAAAAGAATGAACTACTAAAAGGTAAATAATCGTCATTTAGAGACTTTACCATAAAAAACGGGAGCCAGCTTCATGCTACTCCCGTTCTCAACCCTGAATAAAAAACACCCTATTTACCTAACTTCGCTTTTTCCAGGTTATCTTTTGCCGCTTTCTGTTCCTTATCAGCTTGCTCCGCCTGGGCTTGAGCTGCCATAATCGCCACTTGCTTTTCCATTTCTTTTTCTGCCTGTTGGATTAGTCCCTTGGGATCGTTCCCTAACTTTTTTTTGATGGTTTTGGATACTTCAGGATACAGCGCCTTAACCAGCCAGAAATTATAAGCGTCATCGTTTAGCCTGTCATTTTGGTGATTCAGGTATAAGGCCGTACCAACCGATAGGGATGTAACCACAAAGCAAATTACTACACCGATTATCAGGCTTTTTGACCAAGCCCCGAAATGGTGGCTGGTTTTTACTCCTATCACTTTAGGTACGTTTACTACTAATTTTTTTACTTCGTCGATCTGCTGCTGGATCTTCGCATCGTCATAACGTTTATTAGCTGTTTCAATGCGGGAGGCTATCTTGTCTAATGTTTCCTTGTACTGATGTAAAAAGGTTTTAAGAAACTCCGGCATTTCGGTTTCTACAACAGTCATTCTTGCAACGAAGCCCTGTATCAACTCTTCCAGCATCGTTACCTTTTCTTCTAATTCTTCATTTTGCATAACACTTCATTTTAAATTTTGTCCAATGGCTTAATTGATCTCTACCTACTTATTGTCTGTGATTGAGAATGTTCCGCTTCATGTTTCTTTCGTTTTCTGCGTGCTATATCCGCATCACCCATTGGGTCTGGGGCCGCTGCCACAAATTGCGGTTCTAATAGGATTTGCAGTAAGCCTTTACCACCGTCAGGACTATGAAGGTATTCCGCCTGTACGCTTTGCCGGATGGCTTCACGTAACTGGCTGGCCAGTGATGGTTCATTGGCTTGCTTTGCAGCGTGGTATTGTTGTACTTGTTGGTTACGGGTTAAAGTCGCATCTATCTGGGCATAGCTCAAACTACGGTCAATGGCAGATCCTTTCATCTTGATGTCGCCCTTTTCAAAAGAAACCCCTTGTACTTCGCTGGTACCGCTACGGAATTTATAGGCGATCTTAATTCCCTGTTTAGCCAGTTTGGCTTCCAATCCTTTCCACGTAGTTGCCGTTTTCATTGCTGCCTTAATTGCGTCATAGAGCTCATACCTGATCTTCTCTTTGCCTTTCAAAGCCTCGCGGTTCACCTGTCCTTTGCCTTCGCCCATATGGTAGCCATACTTCAGGGTGATTTCCTTACAGGCTTTAATATTCTTGGCGAAGTTGTTCCTATCACTAATCGTCTTGCCATTATTATCCACTCGGTTATAGATCAAGTGCAGGTGAGGGTGATCCCGGTCGCTGTGACGCACCACTACAAATTGCGTATCTCGGATACCTACTTTTTCTAGGTACTCCCTAGCCCGTTCTACCATGATGTCATCACTCAGCTTGGCTAAATCTTCTTTGCTCCAACTCAGCACTAAGTGTCCGACTGCTTTACCCAGTTCCGGCCGCATCTTGCGTTGCAAATTAAAATCGTGCATCAGGGTGCTGGCATTTTGCATCCGCACGCCTTCGGCTGCCAGAATCTTCGCTTCCTGCTTATCCACCACATATCGGATACAACCGCCAAAGCTTCTTCCCGTAATTGGCTTACCCATCATGGCTACCGATTTTAGTTAATAATTCTTCAATCTGCCTCATCATAGCCTGGCATTTTAAAGCCAGGGAAAACAGGCCTGCAACGTGTGCTAAATGTGTGAGCTGATTCAGGTTATTAGCAAGGCCTGCCAGCATCCTGAACCAGCCGCTTTCTTCTGTAGTAAAGCGTGGAAAAACCTTAGCGCTTTTAGCAGCCCTGCGAAACCATTCGCTCGGTTTCAGTCCGGCCTTTTTCGCCCTGCCTTCAATCAAGGTCCTTTCGGTAGGGGTTAGCCTTACCATCAAAAGGGCGCTCCGCCGGATCGTTTTCTTTGGCCTTCCCGGTGTCCGCCGCTTTGGTAATTTGTTGTTTTCAGCAATTGCTGCCATGTTTCCTTCCCTTTCTGTTTCTTAAAAAACCGACCAACGGGAGCGAGTTCCGGATCATCCCAAATGGGGTGTATCCGGGTTTTTGTATAGCAAAAACATTAACTCGCTCCTTACTGTCGGATAATTGCCTTTACCGCCAGTTACTTTGTAACTGGTTTCCATTTTTTCCCTCCGGGCTTCGCCCGTTATATCTCCCGATGCGAAGCATCGGCTCTGTACTATTGCCATTTGCAAGACTCGTTTTGCTAACGCTTATTCCAATCTGACCAATAAACGAGGCTTCCTTTTGCCGGATGAAAAGATGGTTGGTAACAGATATAGCCATACTCATCCAGTTCCCTAATACACTTGTGGTAAGTTGCAATGGATGCGACTTTGGCATAAGCCATCACCGTTTTACGGGTGATGGCAAAAGGGCTGACAAAGCCTCCGCGCTGCCAAAAAATAAATAGAGCAGTGAACAAACTTACATGAGTGGCCAGTACCCGTTTGTCGCTTCCCATGCGTTTGATCAGGTCATTATAACTTGCTAGATTTTTTGAAATGATCATCTTCCGTTACCCTCCAAAACCTTGTTGATGTCTTCCAACTTGTAATACATAATGCTGCCTATTTTGGTAAAGCGAAGCGTACCGTTGATGCGCAGGTTTTGTAAGGTGCCGGGTGATATATTCAGCATCTTTCTAACCTCGCTGCTCTTCAGCCATTTCTTGGATTGCCCTTGTCCAGGCTGCATGATCAGTTTAATTTCATTGAGCAATTCATTTTTAAATTCCCGTAGATCCTCACGGGTGATTAGTTCCACATTCATCTGTCATCCTCCTTTTAATCTTTGATAGTTTGTTGCATGGCACCCAGTACCTCACTCTTTTTGAAGTACACCCTTTTATGCAGGCGTAAATAGGGTAAGCCTTTTTTCATCCAGTCGGTAAGCGTTACCAGTGACACGCCGAGTTCGGCTGCAAGCTCCTGCTTGGATAAGAGTTTTTCTGAGTCCGGCAGCTGGCTGCCGCCTGTTTTAAAGTGTTCTTGTAATTCTGCCCTGACTGCATCCCTGATGCATTGGCTAAGGGCTTCGTGGCTAATGATCTGCATAGCATTTGTTTTGGTACAAATGTGTGCTATGCCCTGTAGATTTCTTGACCACGCAAATCTGCCTGGTTAAAATGGAGTGGTTTAAGGAAAGTTAAAAAAACTTATAAGTTATTGATTGCCAATTTAATGTCATGCTGGCAAAACAACTGGCAATGTGACTGGCAAAAGGAAAAATCAACTTCGCTTTTTTGCTGGATTGATCGTAAACAGTTTTGATTTTGCTGGAAGATCAGCATGTTTATCGCCCGGTTCGCGCTTATCACTGGGAAAATACCTGCGAATAGTTTCGTGGTTGATCTCCTTATCACCCTCGCGGAAATACTTACAGATCATCTTCGTCCAAACGCTTTGCGTTTGTGAAAACATCAGTTCTTTTCCCTCAGGGGTTTTGAGTTCCTGCATTTGCAAGTACAGGTTTAAAACGGTATTGCGGTAACCGTCTGGAATATTGATGTAACCCTCGGTTTCCAGTGCCGTCGCTTTCTTGAGGTCAGCTTTTAGCTGGATGATCTCTTGCTCAAGGACATAGATTTCCGAATCCTGCTGCACTATTACCGCATCATTGGATTTGTGGATGTTCCAACGGTCATGCGAGATCAGCAACTCAGTAAATTTTTGCAGGCGCGCTATTTCCCGCTCGTTGCGTAAATGGTTCTTGTCATACACATCCTTATTCAACAATACATTTAACTGCCTTTCGATGAGTGACCAGAAATATTTAAAGTATATCTCGTCCGTGCCATCAGGATGATGCGATAAATAATAAGCCAGGTGGCGCTGGTAAAACTCCTGTAAACGATCCACAGGGATGGCGAACACACGTTTGAAAAAGTGCTTTAAAAATTGTGACTGATCCCATGTCACCGGATTGCCAATATCCAGGGTATCCTTCGAAAAGTCGAAGCGGTCTCGAGGTCTGAAGTAAGTGACACTCATCAGTAGGTGATTTACCCAAAAATAAGTGTTTCTTGGGTTGGAAAAAAGATATATTAAAGCATTTCATCATGCAACCATTACGTCAAATTAGAAAAGGTTATTAATATTGATTTAAGTAGATAATTCGACGCTGCTTGGGCCGAACAGGAAAATGCAGTAAGTTAATAATTGTTAACTGTTCCATATTAATTATTCCCAGCCAAAGACACTTCCCATTGCTCAAAGTTCACCAAGTCGTGCCGTAATACTTTTTCGCCAAGTTCAGTTAGTGTGTGAAGAACGGCTAAATGGCATTTTTTCGTTTTTCGGCCACTACCGCAAAGGCAGGCGCTGTTCCGGTCAATTATTTTCTTATCCAAAATTGATTTGATGAATTGCGTCGCTAGGATCGGGGTAGGCAAGTTTAACTCCTCTTTATAATATTGCATCACACCTTCGAATCGATGGTCGTATTCCTCGCCCGCGTAGCCCTGCCGGGATAAGCGATGGAGTTGGTTGGCAAAGTAGGGATATACCTTTTCATGCATAAAGCCAGCCAGGCGCATACCGCGCTTAAAAGCTAGTTTTAAATTGTGCGGGATATCCAGACAGCATTCACCATATTCAGAAATATGCCAGGCTTCTGTTCTGGGGATGATGGTGCTTCTTTCAAATATATTTGGCACATGGACAGGATACGGGTGCCGGACAATGATCAGCACCTGAAAGGTATCCCAATACAGCCCAGTTGCATCACAAATATCCAACTCTCCCGAGATGACCCAGCTTTTATGCTTTTCATCCCGGGAATAGCGGAGCTTTGGATACAGATCGCTGATCGCAGCAAAATCCTTTTCAAAAAGTGTAGGCTTTTTAAAAATCATAGTAGGGTTTGCTCTTTACGGCTATTGGCGCTAAATTATTGGAATTAGCATAAACCGCCGGAGCTTGCTTTCTTTTCAGCTGAATGTTGCCGGAAAAGTCCGTAGCGATATAATCTTGCTTTTTAAGGAATTTGAGCCAGTCGAAATCATGCTGCGTATATCTAAATCCTTTTTTCGGGATCTCGAAAATGTAGCGGTCTGTTTCTTTGCCGGTACGCAGGCATACCGGAGTAAAAAACTCCTGCAACAAGGCAGCTTCCTTTTTGATGTGATCACCGATGACAATACCGTTACTGACGGCGTTGGCCTGCATCTTTGAGGCTAAATTCGTGTGCAAACTGAAAGTCGTCACTTCACTGATCTCGCCTATACCCGCCATGGCCCAAACGACATCTTCATCATAGCCAAGATCAACACCTATGCGTGTGTAGATCTGCTCGATGCCTTGTTGTTCAAACACTTCTTTAAGGTCATGTTTAACAAAATAGGAATAAACACTGGCAAATTGTAAGGCCCGGTTAACCGCATCCTTGATAGACATATTCTTGCCGCCGAAATAGGCAAAGAGTCCGTCTCCTTGTAAACGATGTATGTAGCCGCCAAAAATCAGGGCGGTGTGTATAGCTGCACGCTGTATCGCGTTATTAATAACAAACACGGTGGCTGGCTCATAACGTCCATAAAGCTGCGTTGAGCGCCGTACATCAACGAACATAGAAACAATGTAATGCTCCTCAGTATCTTCCGTGTGTTTTAAATGTGCAAAATCAGGATGCGAGCCTAGTTTTTGTGTAAAGTCGGGTTTCAGGCCAACAGCGTCGGCAAATTGCTCCAAACTCGGCAGTAGCCTTTTTTCGGGCATCGCTTCGTTCAAAGCCCGCAGGTTAATTTTGTTCCTGACATTGCCGCCAGCGAATTCGCTGTAAGTCCGGGTCTGTCCATCTGCCGCTATCGCTTTGCGGATAGGTTGCAGGTAATCTTCATAAATGTTCATGGGGTCTTTTTTAAATTATAAATTAGGGTGATCAAAAGCGGAATAAACAGGATGAACTGAGCGGTGAAAAGCCAGCCGGCCCAACGCAAACGCACAAATTTCAACTTGAGGCCAGTGGCTAGGTCATATACCTGGTTACGTAAATCGGTCAGGTCATCTTCTCCGCTGGAGCCCTTGGACTTACTGATAAAAGTTTCGCGATCCATAGCGGCAATACAGCCGAAATACAGCAATGATTTCTTTTTGCTGTCGAGATATGGCGTAGAAGCTCGAATGACAATTATCATAATAATCACGCCTATCCCGATCAGTGAACTCATGAGCAAATGGATACACCTACCACAATTGACCGCATTAATAATCGGTGAGTAAGCAGTAGCCAAACCACCCACAATAAAGGTGCTCAACGCAAGGAACACCGCACATTTATTATTGACACTATCATAATAGGTATCAAAGCGTTGCGTGTTAAACTGTAATCTTTCTTTCTCCATAGGACAGAGCCCAGCTGTAGGCTTGAAAACAAAAGTAGGTGAGCACAACGCACTGTATATGCGTGCTGCTTTTTTTATTATATTTATTTAATTTTAATTCATAAACCTTGCCTGTCAACCTAAATTTATTGGCGCGTACCCGGGTGATCAACGATTGCCTATGCCACCGGAGAGAAAAATATTGGCCGAAAGAAAAGCTGGCCGAAGAGATTCGTGAGTTGACTCAACTTCCGTGTTCGACGCGCACCGTTATTGCGGATATTCGGTTAATGCGAGAGAGTAGCTTGCTCGAATTTTACGCACCGATCAACTACTCCAAGTCTCCTGATGGCTATCATTACACGGACCCTACTTATTCGATAGATAAATTGCCCCTTTCCGCTAACGATATTAAATCGTTGAAGCTGGCGGCCTCTACCTTGAACCAATACCGGAATGTGCCCTTGCTCAGTGAATTAATAGCTACGATCGGTAAGGTGGTCGATGTAGTAGAAAAGGGTAAGATCAAGGAAGGCTCTATTTTTGAATTCATAGATTTTGAACGAACGCCATTAGCCTCCGGAATGGAATTCATGGATCAGCTAACAGACGCGATACAATACCAACAGTGCCTCCAGCTCAGTTATCAAAAATTTGGCGCGAAGCCAGAAAAATTCGATATCCACCCCTATTTACTGAAAGAGTATCGCAATCGCTGGTATGTGATTGCCTACAATGAGCAGAAAAAAGATATGCGAACCTATGGTCTTGATCGTATCGTTTCTTTGGCAGCAACCTCTTGTGATTACAATAAAGGGTTCGCTGTTGATCGTGATTATTTAAGCGATTGCATCGGCATTAATTTAGAAGATCAGGTAGTAGAGGATGTACTGCTCAAATTTATTCCTTCCGAAGGACATTATTTAAAGACGCAAAAAATGCACCGGTCGCAGGAAATTGTTTCCGATGACCAAGATGGCCTGGTGATTCAGTTGCGCCTGATCGTCAATTTTGAATTGATCGGTATCATCTTAGGCTACGGTGCTAAAGTAACTGTGATCGCGCCTTCACACCTGAAGAAACAAATTGTTAAAATTTCTAAAAAGATCCATAACAACTACCCTGAACTGAATAAGCCCTTAATTTCTACCGATGAATCCTAACCGTTACCTGACCAAGTCGCGTTTCAAGCTGGCGCTGGAATGCCCCACTAAACTATTTTATACGGGCAATAAAGCCTATTCAGATCAAAAACTGAACGACTCTTTCCTGGCAGCGCTTGCAGAGGGCGGCTATCAAGTAGGCGAATTGGCCAAATGCTATTTCCCGGGAGGCGTAGAAATAAGGGAATTAGATTACGCGACATCGCTGGCCAAAACAGACGCCCTGCTGGCGCAGGAGGAGGTAATTATTTACGAGGCGGCTTTTTTATTCGAGAACCTCTTTATCAGGGCAGACGTGCTGGTCAAAAAGGGGAATCGCCTAGAACTTTACGAGGTAAAGGCCAAATCATTTGATCAAGCTAATGATACTCTTACCAACACTAAGGGGATCGTTAGCAAATGGAAGCCATATGTCTATGACGTCGCTTTTCAAAAGTACGTTATACAAAACAGCAAACCTGGTTATGATGTCCGGGCCTACCTGATGTTGGCAGATAAAAGCAAACGCGCTACAGTCGACGGCCTGAACCAACTGTTTATGCTAAGTGAGGATGAAAAAGGCCGTACCTTGATCCTACACACAGGAGATGTTTCGTCCGCCGCATTGGGTGAACGCCTACTATGTGCAGTTAATGTAGATGATATTTGTAGCAAACTTTTTGAAGATAAGCCCTTCGAGGCGGATGATCCGAAGTCTTTTAAACAATGGGCACACTTTTATGCGGACAATTACCAGGCAGGTAATGTGATTCAGGGCAAACTGTTGGGCCGATGCGGTAAATGTGAGTTTCAGGCAACGCCGGAGGAGGAAGCTTTAGGGTTGAAGAGTGGTTATAAAGAATGCTGGCAGCGCGCCGCTGGTTTTACGCCGGATGATTTTGCGCGCCCGCATATTCTGGAACTCTGGGACTTTAGGAAAAAAGACAATTACTTCGCCGATAAAAAATACTTTTTAGTCCAGCTTTCGCGTATCGACCTGGAAGCGGAGAGAGTGAAGCCGCATATAGAGCCGGGCATGAGCCGGGTTGATCGCCAATGGTTGCAAATCACCAAATCCGCGGAGGCCAATCCGGAGATTCACTTTGACAAGGCAGGTTTAAATGAAAAATTCGCAACGGTTGTTTATCCTTTGCATTTTATTGATTTTGAAACCACCGCAGTCGCTATTCCGTTCAACAAGGGCCGCCGACCTTACGAACAGGTCGCTTTCCAATTTTCCCATCACTTGTTGCATGAAGATGGACGGGTAGAACATAAAGACGAGTGGCTGGATGACCAGCAGGGCCGTTTTCCTAACTTTGATTTTATACGCCAGTTGAAGCTGGCACTGGAGGGCGATAAGGGTAGTATCTTCCGTTATTCCAATCATGAGAATACTGTATTGAACAAAATACACGAGCAGCTTCGGTTATCAACAGAGGCGGATAGGGATTCACTTTGCACCTGGATAGAAACCATTACCCATTCTACCGGTGACAGCGCCTTGAAATGGAAAGGCGACAGAGATATGATCGACTTATGGGACTGGGTAAAAAAATATTATTTCGCAGCGGAATGCCGCGGCTCTAATTCCATTAAACAGATATTGCCAGCGATCTTAAATGATAGCGATCACCTGAAAACAAAATACAGCCAACCTATTTACGGCAACAGCATTCCCAGTTTGAATTTTAAAGACCAAACCTGGATAAAACTTGATGAACACGGCAAAGTGGTCAACCCTTATAGACAGCTGGACCCTGTATTTGCTGGCGTAGACCAGGAGTTGCTGGATGCGATGATCCTGGACGAAACAGCCGAGATCAATGAAGGCGGTGCGGCGATGATGGCTTATTCCCGCATGCAATTTACACAAATGAATGATGTGGAAAGGCACCAGATCAGACAGTCCTTATTATGTTATTGCGAACTGGATACACTGGCCATGGTCATGATCTGGGAAGGCTGGAGGGCGATGCTTACTTAACTATATAGGTGGGCCATCAGGGTGATCGCTTCCCGGACTTTAGTCACCAAAACTTCAGGGGCGATCACTTTTACGTGCTCACCATAGCTTAAAATCTGCATGATCAGTTCCTGGTTAATCATCAGGTCCAGTTCTACACAAATGCCATTTTCGTCATCTCGCGTGATATTTTGAGACCGGTGTATATCCTGGGTCCTGATATAGTGGCTTTGTTGCGGGGTAAATTCGAGTATTACTTTTTCGATGGCAGGGCTGCGGGTGTCTATTCCGATACAATCTTTAAAATAATCTTCGGGTACGGCCAGCGTATTTTCAATAAATTCAATAGCCACCGGTTCGACCGCTTTTATGCGATCCAATCCGTAAGTACCCAGCCTTGTTTTATAAAGTCCGACCAAATACCATCGGTTGCGGAATTCTTTAACAAAATAAGGATGGACATTAACTGTAAAAGGCGCAGCTTCATTAAATTTCTGATAAGTAACTGCTAACACTTGTTTCTGTTCCACAGCCGTCAATATCGGGTCAAGCAGTTGATACCCAACTAGGCGTGGTATTTTTTCAAAAAGTATAAATGAGCGGCTTATAGGACTATTGGATTCTTTTACCTGCTTGACGATCCGGATGACTTTATCGATCACCGAGCCGAACTGGTTAAAGTAGGCCGTATTTTGGTATTGGGTAAGGGTTTGGGCTACTACTTCTAACTGGTGTATATCTTCGGCGTCAATCGGTAGCGTGATAGAGAACGGCCTTTCGTAATAGAACCCTTTGTTTCTTTTGGTGCCAATAGGGGCATTTTGAAATGTAAGCCCTGTTTCATATCGCATATCATAGATATCACCATCAAAGGTCCTGGGTTTAATTTCAATATCTATTTTACGGATCTCTTCGATTAATTCTTTTTTCGTCCAGTATTTTTTTCGCGGATCGTTTAAACAACGATCAATAGTAGCATAGCGACGGTAAGCTGATTTTTGTGTGGTCATTCGAAAATATTTTCACAACGCAGATAGGCTGCGTTCTGCAGGTTTAAGTTTGTAATAAATTTAAAAACTTAATTGATAAAAACGATGAGTAAAGGAAAAAATCAGCATGTAGTTACCCATGATGGTAGCTGGGCTGTCAGAGGTGCAGGCAACAGTAAAGTGACCAAAATTGTAGATACGCAGCAAGAGGCTATACAGATCGCCAAGCAGATCGCGCAAAACCAGGAATCGGAAATGCTGATTCATGGTAAGAATGGCCAGATCAGGGAAAGAAATAGTTATGGTAACGACTCCTATCCTCCGGAGGGCTAATTAAAAATTGAATATGAATTTTTTAAAATATGAATTGAATCTTGACGGTCAGGATGCCGTTAAGGTGGTGTTGAATAAGCAAGCCAACGTACGTTTGATGGATTATAGCAATTTTCAAGCCTATCGTAACGGTCGCCGGCATACTTATTATGGCGGACATGCCACGGTTTCTCCTTTCGTTGTAAGGCCGCCACATGCGGGCCAATGGTATTTGGCGATCGATATGGGCGGTTATGGTGGTAGTGTAAACGCCTCAGTAAGTGTAATTTAATTATTAGCTTTATGTTTGTCAAGAGGTCTATTACATCAAAAAATTTGGACTATCCGAACACTTAAATCGGACCGAAAACAACAAAGTCAATTATATCAAACAATTGTTAGGTAAAATTAATAACGGCCTAAATTTGAATCCGAATGACAAAGAGCTGAAAAAACATCGGGAATATATCGCCCTGTTTTTGGAAAGCGAATGAGGGTTTTTTCTTTTCATTCATTTGAGAGAAAAATACAATTTTTATAAAGATAAGTTACGTTTTAATGGTCTTAAATTTCGGCAATTTGTTACGACATGGTCAAACGCCGCCGCTGAAACTTACACTGACAAATGTTTAGCAAAACTAATTCTACTGTGGAGATGCCCTTACCTAGCGCTATGCAACAAATTAAAGTTGTTGCGCAAGATGTCGGGAACATGGTGACTTAGAAGGGCGTAATGATCTAATTGAGATGGCGAACCGTTTTTGAAAGCTTTGTCATTTTTGGCAAGATTTCTTATTATAAAACGGTATTTTTATGAACCATCAAATTAAATATGATTCATATTACACCTACACCTTATGAAAAAGTTTATAATGTCGCGCACCCGGATATCGCTGTCCTTCAGCTTGAAAAAAAACATTTTACGGGTATAGCGTTGATCCCTGGTCAAATGGTTATCACTTTTGAATTTTGCTTGTTTAAAAAGTTGATCATTATTAATGAGGAGGATTTAGGTTTTGAGGATGTGACGATCTATTTTTTGAATACGTTCATCAGGGAATTAGAGATTGCAACGATTACCGATGAAAAGATATCCGTCCATTTGGCATCTTGTATCATATCGGGCCGGGTTTCTGCGCCTAAACTCAGTACGTTTCAGGCAAATAACTGCCTGCTTTTTCATAGCTTGTTTTTATTAAATATCCCCAATATCCGTTTGAGTTATACCACCGAAAATATTTTCCCCTATTGGTGGAACCAGATATTTAAACGTATCAGCGCCGACTTCGCCTTTTTTACCAACGAAGACCAGCGGTATCATATTGAAAACCCGGTCAAGCTGGTAGTTACCTCATCAAAAAAAGAAAATGACAAACTTGGTTACTATTTAAATGAACACAATAATAGTCCTTACCATATTGGTTACCATTTATCCAAAGCCAGGGAAAATCTATTAAAGATCAACCTCTTTATTCAATATGGCAGCGAAGGCGATGAATCGACGCAAATTGAAAACCTTAGTTTAAAATCGCTGTCGCTAACCGGCAATCCTAACGGGAAGGTAGCCGTAGAGAATACCAATATTAGTAATTGGTACCTGTCCGAATTTTCGCCAAAGGCCGAAGCTGGTTTTTATAATATTAATCCGAGAATACCCGCAGAAGAGGAAACGAAGATCGGTATCCATAAGTGCAATTTGGATGAGGTTTGGTTCGATAATGTATATTTCGAAGATTTTCAACGCCTGTCATTTTACAGGTCTAAATTTTCGAGCGCTGTTTTCACCTCTTGCAGTTTCCCTGATTCCTATGCCAAATTTGAAAATTTCACGCCCATTGCTAATATCCATTACCCGGATGATAAGACAAAAAACTATGATAAAGACCAGTACGAGATCTTCTTGCAATTAAAAAAGGCGATGGAGGCAACAGGAAATAGCTATGAAGGCCTAAAGCTCCAGTCGGTTTCGCAAACAGCACTATTAAAGATCAAGACAATTTCAAGTGGGGACCGGTTTATTTTGGGCACCAGCGATATTTCCAATGAACACGGCCAATCTATTGGCCGCCCTTTTTGGTGGTTTGTAGGCATCAGTATTATCGGTTACCTATTATATTTATTGGTACTCGGCCGTTTATTCCGATCTACGCCTTTTGATGCTAACCTTATCGGCTATTATTTTTCATTCATAGATCTGACCCATCGCAGCGATTTCTTAGCTGATAAAAAGGATATCAACGGTTGGGCTTTAGCAATAGACTATGTTGTCAAGGTCCTAATTGGATATTTGATTTTCCAGTTTGTCGCAGCTTTTAGAAAGTTTGCCCGAAAATAGCGTTGCGTGCGAATTTTCCACAACGGGATAATGCCGGTGAGGTTTTCGTAAATTTGGTAAAAGGATAACAATGCCGAGGGTTTATTTCGACACCAATATTTACAGCAAACTGAAATCAGCACAGGAACCTGATTTTCAGGAAGCGGCACGTATTCTTGAAATTTACCAAAAACGGTTGAGTTTTTATTTTTCAGTCGCTCATATCAGGGATAAACGTAAAGATTTTACGCTGCATAAGTTCGCTGATTTTGGTTTTATGGAAAAAATCGTGGGCGATAATTATTTGGCTTATGACCCTTTAGAAAACCGCCCGGATGTGTATTTAGCGACGCCGGCAGTAGTATTTGATGATGATGAGCCAGGCGAAATGGAAGGCCTGCTCGGATTTTTTGACCATTCTCCTGATGACTCGCCTGAATCGACTTTGATGAAAACGATGATCAGGTCAGTGTATTCATCAATTCCCTTGCCGGAAACGCAGGCAGATACCAGCCTGCTTAACGAAAACCAGTTGAAGATACAGCAAGCTATTGTTCCCGCTGACCGGGAAGGCGTAACCATGTTTAATGTCATGGAAAATCTGGCCACTTTTACGCGTAACCTTTTCGCCGACAACGAACTTTATAAACAGTTGCGGACTACCCTGGACGGTAGCTTTAATAATGGAATCGTAACTCTCAACGCAGAGGTGGATTTTAACGAAGCCTTCCGTGATACAACTTTTAGTAAAACGTTTCTCGATCTCATCAAAGAGCACATGCGCCATCCCAACAAAGATGAAATTCCGTTTTATGATCTTTATTTGGTCGCCTATCAAATGCTCGACAGCTTAGGTATTGATAAGGACACGATCACAAAAAAAAATTCACTGGTCAATATACTCAACGATGCCATGCACTCCTATTTTGGTTTGCACTGCGACATTTTTGTGACCGACGATAAAAACAACGCCAAAAAAACCAAGGCGCTTTACCAATTATTCGGTGCTCAGACGCGGGTACTAACAATGGCGGAATTTAATAAGTTTATACCAGAAATTATTTACCCGGAAAAAGATACCCAGGACCAGTTACTTGGCCGGGTGCTCCACGATTTAACCTACGGAGAGCGAGCTGAACCATTTAACGGAAACGGGTTCGTTTGCCAATGGATCAAAGAGCATCACCGTTACCTGGATTTTTTTGACGGCCTAGTTGAGGTTACCGGCACGACAAGCAGGCAAATTGTCATTTATAAAGGTTATGCGCATCCTTTGAGTGACCCGTCTTTCAGTGAACGGGCTATGATCATCAAATCAGCACTATACGCTTTTGGGCCTGATCTCGAAAACAAAGGAGAGTTTAACTACCGGGACAGGAATGTGAGGGCGACTGACGTTGGTGAAAGGAAATGGCTTATTGATGGAATGAGGGTTGAACTATCCAAATCTCCGTTGGCGGAAAAATACACTTTAGTTTTAACATTGCCAGAGCTTGAATCTCAAGAGGAACCCTAAGCGGTCATAATACTCCCTCATTATCATTCCTTGAATAACAGGTTAGCTATCACCTGAAAATTCTCTTTAAAATCGAAAGAGGGAAAATCATCTTAAATCGAAAGTCAATTCTGCCAATAATTTATGGCCAATATGCCAGCGTGTCAAAATTATTGATGCCACAAAGGCAGTTTAAACTGACATAAATTAAGCTATTGTTAAGGTTTGAAACCTATAGTTTACTTAGCAGATTAGGCATGATTTGTGCGACATTTACTTTTTAAAAATAAACGGACTGCTGGCACCCTATTGGATGTAACAAGGAGAACGATCCATATCAGGATAGATATATGGACTCCGGGGGCTGGTCACCCTTTCTGATTAAAATGCGCGATAAGACGCAGCGAAGATATATATTCTGCAATAAATAACAAATATTTTTTCGCTAAGCTCATTTTAGTCATTCCCGGTGTTGTGCACGCGCATCGACAGTACGAGGACGAAGCGTGAATTACTTACAAATCAGAAATGATCAAACAAATACTTTAATAAAGAATGAGTCTTAAAATTAATGCAATTCACAATCATGGTGATGCAAAAGAGGAATACGTTTTCTTACAGGCTACTGCCGATATCGATTTAGGTAACTACGCTGTAGTTGACCGCACTTTTAATAAAGATGGCAAACTATCAAATGTACACCGTCATTATTTTAGGTTTCCTACTAAGTTAATCAAAAAAGGAGATTATGTATCTCTAAGAACTTCGGAAGGCAAGCCGGAAGTAGGCAAAACTAAAGACGATGAGCCTATACATCGTTTTTATTGGGGGTCAAAAGCTCCTATCTGGAACGATGCTAATACTGAACAGGCGGAGCTGCTGAAAGTTGCAACTGTTGAGTACAAAAACGTACCTGCAACCGTACAATCGGTTGCCAAGAAGTAATATTTATTAATCCCAAGGGCACCTTCTGGTGCCCTTTTAAAGTTTTTACACCAACGTCACTATTAAGGCTGCCGAGTTTAAATATCTCACCTAGCCGAATTTAACTAAATAAAACAGAAGAAACAGCTCCCCAATTATTCGGGTCATTTGTGTAAATGAAATGGTGGAGCCGCTAAACAATATTAGCAATATAGAACACTTTGTGCGGCGAGGCTACCGGCATTTGTAAAATCGCCGTCCTATTAACCGAATTGGTAGTCAAGCTATACCTACGCGACGGCACTGATACATTACAACTGCTCACTGCCTAATGATATTAAGCCGGCAACATTAACACTTGTGCACCAGCTACGGTTCGGTATTGCGTACGGGGATAAGTTAAAACTTCCAAACCCCGTTACTTCGTTTCACTTTCATTTTTCGTCAGCAAAAAGATAGTTAAAGCAATGAATTAGTGTCGTCTGGGGTGGATTGCGCTTTTTAATATTCACTTTTTTTTGCAGGATCAAACACAATTCTCCTTTTATTAAGATTCCTGAAAAAATGCTCGAAAAGAAGGCCAAGTCGGTTTAAATTAAAAGCGCCTCGTGATTTTTAGTCCACAAGGCGCTCAGTTTTTACAACAGGTATTCATCATCCTTTAGGCGGATAAGGGTCGTTACCATAACTGTTACGATCCCTAATCTGTCCGTTCGGACGGTGAATAAACATTTCGGATTGCTGGTTGATGGCGATCTCCCTTGCAATTTCGATGGCGTCTGCCTGTGTCGGCGCAATGCGCGTTACTCTTTGGGTCCCTTCGCCCCTCACCGCCCACTCTCCGTTGTGCGGCACTACATGCTGGTTTCTACCCATGTTTTTAACTTTAAAATTGAATAAAACTATTAACTAAAACAAATATACAACTAATTAGTTTATTTTATATCTTTGTCTATGTTCATTATAAACTTTTAGCATTCGTGCAGCCAAAGCCACTTTAACGTTTATTATTTGTAATAATCTGGCTATAAATGCAACGAATAATTAAAATATCAGATTTTATGAGTACCTTAGGAGAAGTAGAATCCTTTTTACAGGATTTCAAAGTGAAATATAAAATCTTTGATATCGCTTTCAGGGATTCGAGAGACAAGAATGCCAACACGCTTTTACTGCTGGATATGCCGCCTGCCAGGCGTCGGGAGATCATTGAATCCATTGTCACCGCGGATTATACTGAGGGGCCACTGGATGACCGTTTATATGGTATCGCGAGCCTTTGGGTATTTGGTAAGACCTACCAACAAAAGGAAATTTATATCAAGATCTCTATGGGCGTGACGAATGCACCGGTGATTTGTATCTCCTTCCACCCCGCTGAAAGACCAATGAATTATCCCTATAAAAACCAACCATGAAAAGTCCCATTACAGGTAAGGAAATGCCATTACGCAAGGAACCAGGGGTTCTGACTTACCGCAAAGAAGAGTTTCCGGTATTTTACCATTATTTTTTATGTGAGGATACCGATGAACGTTTTACCAATGATGAAATAGACGGGATCAATATGATCCAGGTACATAACCAGTACCGCGAAAAATACGGCATCCCCTTTCCCGACGAAATCGCTGGCATACGCGAAAAATACGAAGTCTCCGCCGGCAAGATGTCGGAGATCTTGGGCCTGGGCGCCAATACTTACCGGCTATACGAAGCCGGCGAAATGCCTTCAGTAGCTAACGGTCGGCTGATCCTCTCGGTTCGCGAACCCGTAGAATTTCTCCGTCAGGTGGATGCCAGCACCCATTTGCTCAGTGCGCGGGAAACGCAAAAGATCCGGGAGACGGCGAGGAAATTACAGGTCTGGGACGAGGAGAACTTTTGGGACGTCATGTTCGAGCAAAAGATTTTTACCCATCAGACGCCGGACGAGTTCACGGGATATAAGGAACCGCAACTGGACAAGATCGCGCAGGTGATTGCCTTTTTTAGTACGCAGATGGATTTGTATAAGACGAAACTGAACAAGCTGTTCTTTTATTCAGATTTTTGTTACTACCAAAAGACGGGATATTCCATGACTGGTATTGCTTACCGCGCTATTCCCTTCGGGCCTGTTCCGGCGGAATACCAGAAAATGTACGTCAAACTCTCCGACGACCAGCAGATCGAGATCAGGCAGGTGGATGTGGGTAACGGGAACTACGGAGAGCAGATCCGTGCAAACCAGGCATTTGACGCATCTGTGTTCAATGCGGTGGAATTGGAAGTTTTAGAAGCGGTAGGACGTACGTTCCGTCAGAAGAATACAGATGAAGTGGTACGCATCAGTCACATGGAGGCCGGATGGTCGGAAAATGAAAGCAGCAAAAATATGATCAGTTACCAGAAATATGCTTTCACGACCAGTGGGGTAGTTTGCTGAGCAATCCGCGTATAATTGAAAATAAGGAGTTTAAAGAAAAGGAAGTCACTATTACTGGCAAGGTTAGAGAATTATATATAAGTTATAGCTTTTGATCATCTCATTTTGAATTGTCAAGAATTCCTTGACTGTTCCAGTCTTTGTCAGTTATAATTGATAGGGATTGTAGTCAAAGTCCATAGATTAAGACTATCAGTGTATCCCTTAGTTAGTGAGGACTATGACGACATCTTTTACTTTTTAATGAACTGTTGCATAACTTACAACAGTTCAAATCTATTTAGTTTACCTTCGGCACAAATTGAAAGGATATATACTTAGACACACCTCTAATATTTTGAAATGATAAGTGCGCTACTTTACAGACTGATCACATTGCCGCTAACTTTCTTTTCAGCGCGGCCATATCCTCACTTATTTTCAAATCCACAATCTTTGCATAGTGCTGCGTTTGCTTAAGCGATTTATGGCCTAACATTTTGGAAACGGTTTCGATAGGGACACCATTACTTAAGGTTACCGTTGTTGCAAACGTATGTCGTGCTATATGAAAAGTCAAATTCTTATTAACCCGGCAGCCGTCGGCGATTTCCTTAAGATAGGAATTCATTTTCTGGTTGGTCAGTACAGGTAACACCAAACCTTTATTCACACATTTAGGATCATCGTGATACTTCTCCATAATTTTCAATGCAGCTGGCAGCAAAGGCAAACGAGTAGCGGATTCTGTCTTTTGACGAGTTGTTACAATCCACTTACCGCCATCTACGCCAGTAACAATATCTGACCGCCGCAGTTGGTAAACATCTACATAGGCTAAACCAGTATAACAGCTGAAAAGAAAAATATCACGTACATGGTTCAACCTGTCGGTTCCAAATTCTTTGCAGGCAATATCGTTCAGTTCGTCTTTAGTGAGCGCAACTCGGATTACTTCTTTCCTGTTAGTTTTAAATCCAGCGAAAGGGTCTTTAAGCAACCATCCCTTTTTAATACACTCTAATACAATTTTTTTGAAATTGCCGAGATATTTCATCGTTGCATTGTGCCCGCACTTTCTCACGCTTTTCAGCCAAAATGCAAACTGTGATACAAATTCGTAATCCAAATCTTTAACATCAACGTCTTCCACCTGATACTTCCACTTTATAAATGCTGCTGTATGGTCATGTGCGGTCTTGTAACGCATTAGTGTAGAAGGTGCAAACTCTTGGCCAATTAGAGCTTTCATTTGTTCATTGTGGTGCTTGAACGCTGCAAGGACCATTCGCTTTTCTTCGCCTTGACCCGTCAATACATTTTTGAGATTTTCCGCAGTCAAAAGCTTGTCTGCATCCATTAACATTTTCTTAGCCTGGTACACTTTACCGCACATCACGTCTAAATAACTGTTAAGTGCTTTTGCATCTTCTTTTAAGCCGATCGCACGTCCTGCTGAAGCATTCCAGCGCAAATTATCCCATTGCCTCTTAGTGGCTACATCTTTTGATATGCCATCAACCGTTAAACGCAGGTATATGTACCTGGCATTTCCTTTTTCATTTTTGGGCTTCTTCAGAAAGAAGAACAGCCCGAAGCTTTTTTCTAACATAACGAACATTAAAGGGTTAAACAAATGTCGAAATGCAGCGTCTTTAAATCAAGATGTTCAATCTTTGAACAGCTTGTTAATCAATTTATTACATTGATTTCAGCGCGTCTTTTTATTCAATTATAAAGACGTCATGAATGACGCGGTTAAATATTGAATAATACGAGTTGCTTTGGAGAGGCGTAAAACCAAAAAAGCCTCTAAATCATATGATTTAAAGGCTTTTGAACATTTTTAAAATGCTTTTGGCGGAATGGACGGGACTCGAACCCGCGACCTCCTGCGTGACAGGCAGGCATTCTAACCAGCTGAACTACCACTCCGTTTGGGATTGCAAATATACGCACCTTTTTGTTTTACACAAGTCTTTTTTAAAATTTATCTTTTTTATTGTTTTTAGCCCATTTTGCGCCAATAAATGCCCTTTTATTATTCGCTAAAGAAACTATTTTATAGAACAAGATATACTGAATTAAGTATTGATATGCATTTTGCCTCCAGGCTTTGTTATTGGAATCGTCAATTACCGCACCTGCATACGTCAGCGCCTGCTGTTACTTATTTAACTAAACTCGCCATAGCCTCCCGGTTTACATCAGTGGAATACACAGTGGGCTTGGGTTAGTCCGTAATAAATTGGGGTTTTAAATAAAAAGTGCACATAACGCTTTGCGACGACATCACTTTATGTGCTATACTATACTTAAAATCGGGAATAGCATCTTTTTGATACTCGCAACAACCTTATTTATACCAAATCAAGCGCTCAGGTAATTTTACAGTATCTAAATTTGAATAAACGCTATATATAGTGTATTATTAGCCTCCCAAATATTAAACCTATTAAAAAACTGAGCAGATAAATGAAGACCTTATCAAACGGCGATTATATCGTATTCCTAATCTATTTTCTTATTGTATCATTTTACGGGTACTGGATATATAAACGTAAACACAACGCCGATGCAACTTCAAAAGACTACTTTTTAGCCGAAGGCTCATTAACCTGGTGGGCAATTGGCGCATCACTAATAGCATCTAATATATCTGCCGAGCAATTTATTGGCACCAGCGGCTCGGCATTTAAAATGGGGCTGGCTATCTCTACTTACGAATGGATGGCAGCCGCAACGCTTATCATCGTGGCTATATTCTTTATCCCGATATATTTAAAGAACAAAATTTTCACTATGCCACAGTTTCTGCATCAGCGATACAATGGCACTGTTGCAATGGTTATGGCCATATTTTGGCTGTTGCTATATATTATAGTTAACCTTATGTCTATCCTCTATTTAGGGGCGTTAGCCATATCGGGCATTTCTGGTCTGGATATTACCTTATGTATTTCATTGCTGGCCATATTTGCAGTAGTAATTACATTGGGCGGTATGAAGGTTATTGGCTATACCGATGTTATACAGGTATTTGTATTGGTGCTGGGCGGTTTAGTTGCTACCTATTTAGCGCTTAATAAAATCAGTGAAGTTTCTGGCACAACAGGGATGTGGAACGGCCTTAATATTATGCGGTCTGAAGCAAGCGACCATTTCCACATGATATTTAAGAAAGATAATGCCAACTATATGGACTTACCGGGCTTATCTGTGCTTATAGGTGGTATGTGGATAGTTAACCTTAATTATTGGGGCTGTAATCAGTATATCACCCAAAGGGCTTTGGGCGCAAACCTTAAAACCGCAAGGGCTGGTATCTTATTCGCTGCATTTTTAAAATTACTGATGCCAATAATAGTTGTATTGCCGGGTATTGCAGCTTATCTGCTTTATCAAAAAGGCATGTTTCACCAGGAGATGCTAAGCACAAAGGGCGTTGTTGACGTAAATAAGGCTTACCCATCGGTTTTAAACTTGTTACCTAATGGTTTGAAAGGATTATCTTTCGCGGCGCTTACAGCAGCCATTGTGGCTTCGCTGGCAGGTAAAGCAAACAGTATTGCTACTATCTTTACGCTGGATATCTACAAAAAAGCGATCAACCCCCAGGCAACTGATAAAAATTTAGTGGTATTAGGCAAATGGTCTGTAGTTGTAGCCATGGGCTTGGGCGTTGTAATGTCGCTGGTAATAGGCGAGCGATTAATGGGAGAAGGCAAGCAAGGCTTCCAGTATATCCAAGAGTACACGGGCTTTGTATCACCGGGTATATTTGCCATGTTTATTCTGGGCTTCTTCTGGAAAAAAGCTTCATCTAACGCGGCCTTGTTTGCCACCGTAGGTGGGTTTATATTTTCGGTGTTTTTTAAATTGCTGCCAAGGTTTGCCGATCTCAGCTTTTTATATCCTTATGGCTTTGCAAAAGAAGCCTTACAGGATGATAAGATTACCAAGCTGTACGAGATCCCCTTTATAGACCGTATGGGATTTGTGTTTGCGCTTTGCGTGATAGGGATGATTATCATATCAAAAATTGATCAGGCCAGGGGCGTTAAAACCAATGGATTAGAAATCGATGCATCTATGTTTAAAACATCGCGTGCATTTACTGCCGGTGCACTTATAGTGGGCGGTATTATTGTAGCATTATATTCATTTTTCTGGTAGACCCAATTTTCTATTGGAAAGAAAGGCGGCCTTCATAAAGCCGCCTTTTTTTGTGCTCTTTGCTTAAGATTGCAGGCATCATTTATTAAAACAACCCTATATTTTAGTGTGTTGTAACTATTAAATCATCGCGCTATGTTAAACCCTACCGACAATATTCCACCACAAACCGAAGGCGAAAAAAACGACTTTATACATTTTGCCGATTGTGCAAGTACAGAAGAAGCCCATCACCTGTTCTTATTAGCGAAGGACAGGCTTAGGGATATATCGCAATGGCATGTACTAACCGGACCGCATTCGGCTAAGTTTGGCATCACCGATACTAAAGGCGACGAGGTTTATAAAATGGCCGAAAAAGGCGATGTGTTTTACATTGACCTCCCGTTACCCACGCCGGCCTCTATGGCGGGCGATGGCAAAGAATGGGTTCGTATAGAGGCTATGGAAGAAGCGGGTGATGCCAATAGCGAAAGCGAATATTTAACCATGACTATCAGGCCAGTGGCAAACCCACGCCATCCCAACAAAGCAACAGCACATTTTTTTAGCCATGCTTCTACCAATACTTTTATTATAGAACGGTATCAAAACCACGTTAGCGCTGCCGTTTATGGGCGCAATGAAATGCCGAACAATAAAGATACTGGGTTATATGATACGGTACGTAACACCATCATTGCTTTAGGAGCCCGCAATGGCTTATCCGGCCCGCAATGGAAATCGCTTATTGAAGGCCTATTGGATAAATAGATTCAAAATACGAAGAGGCCCCAAGTTAGGGCCTCTTCGTATTATATATAGAGGGAATTAGTGTCCGCGGCCGTGTCCTTTACCGTGGTTATCATTATCACCATGTTTACGGTTATCGCCATGGTTGCCGTTATTGCCTTTATATTTCACAACTTTTCTGTGTTCTACACGTACCGGGCGGTTATTAGCCCAATGGTTACGGTATTTAACATCGCGGCTATCACGTATTATGGTTTGACCGGTACGGCCCCTGTAATTTGCGTATTTAGCGCGATACACATCGTTACGGGTCCATGGGTTACGTTCGTTTACAACAACTTTGTATCCATTGTATACATTGTAATTGCTATACCTTGCCGGTAAGCTTGCCCTACGCACCCAGCTGTTATTTTCCAGGTAAACGTATTGATGTGTAGGAACCTCATAGTAGGTATCAATATCTGGCATATAGTAATAATCTGCACGATCGTAACCTACCGGGCCCCACTCAGGCTGACTGCCGATGTTAATGCTTAAACTTATTTGCGCATCGGCTGATTTATATGCTATGCAGCTTAAAAATATGGCTGCTGTAATTATTATCTTTTTCATAATTGTATGTTTTTTGTAGGTATGACATACCAGTATCAGCATAGTTTAACCAAATAGATGTTATAACAGGGATGTTACATGAGGAGAGACAAGACGTAAGAGTCAAGACACAAGACCAAATAGCGTTCAATAAAAAGCCCTTTCAAAGTATTTGAAAGGGCTTCTAAGTCTTGGCCTCTTGATTCTTAGATCTCAATTCTATTCTCAATCGTCGTTATCTTTATCCTTATCTTCTTTTTTCCCGGCCATTGCAAGTACCGGTTTTCCAATAATTTTGTAATCGCCAACACCTTTTAATATTGATGCCAGCTGGGGTTTGTCCTGCATAACTTTTACAGCTTCGGCCAGTTCCTTATCATACTTAAAATTAGCCTCGTAACGGCCTTTTTCGTATGCATAACGGGATGCTATTTCATTTTCCAGCACTTGTTTTATCTCGGCTTTATGTATTTGCAGGTCGTTCTTTTTGCTGCTTGCCATTTTGGCTTTTAATATATCGTATTCGGCCTGTATCTCGCTAAATTGCTTCTCTTTGGTCGCTTCGGTTTTTAAGCCGTTCAGCATTTTTTCGGAAATGGTGCTGTAAGTATAATTTTTACCGGCAAGGTATTTTATAAAATCATTATACTCCTCATCAGATAACACCAATGTTTTAGGGTCAACTGGTTTTGGATGAGTGTTACGATATTTGGTAGCATAATCAAATATCAGCAACTTACTTACCAGCGCTTGGGTTACATTTGCAAACCGATCCTGTTTTATAAAAATATCCGGATAAATACCGCTACCATCATAAACCGAGCGGCCATTTTTTGTTTTAAACTCGTGTATGGCCGAATCAGCCACCTTTATAACACTACCATCATCCTTGCGGTGGGTATAGTCCATTTCCTGGATGCAACGGCCCGATGGCACATAGTATTTAGCAACCGTTACCTTAACCAGGCTATTATAAGGCAGATTAAATGTTTGCTGCACCAGGCCCTTGCCATAACTGCGCTGGCCTATAATAATAGCCCTATCAAGATCCTGCAGGGCACCTGCAACAATCTCTGATGCCGATGCAGAACGGCTGTTCACCAATACCACCAAAGGCAGGTTTGGTTCCAGCGGAGTAGAAACAGTACTATACGTGAAATTCTTTTCCTTAATTTTTCCTTTTTGCGATACCACCTGCACGTCTTTTTGCACAAACAGGTTCACAATTTTAACGGCTTCCTGTAAAATACCGCCACCGTTTGATCGCAGATCCAGTATAATACCGCTTGGGTTATTCTTTTTGATAGCAACGAGTGCATCGGTTACCTCATCTGCAGAGTTTTCAAGAAATTTATTCAGTTTGATATAGCCCATGTTGCCGCTAACCATTCCCGAATAAACAACATTAGGTTGCTTAATCTCGTCGCGTACAAGGCTTTTTACTACAGGGGCTTCGTCTTCGCGTTTCATTAACAGCTTAACAACAGCGCCTTTCGATCCTTTAAGCAACTGGCTTACCTGCTCGTTAGTTTTACCCGCAAGGTCAATATCGTTTATCTTCAACATTTGATCACCCTGGCGGATATCCGCCTTTTGCGCCGGGAAACCTGCAAATACATCAGATATATACACCTTTTTATCGCGCAAAAACACACCTGCGCCAATGCCACCGTACTGTGTGCTTACATAATGCAGCTTATAATCTTCTATTTCAGATTCGGGGACAAATTCGGTATAGGGATCTAAGCCTTCCAGCATGGCGTCAACACCGGTTTTAACCAGTTTAGCTGAGTTTATATCATCAACATAATTAATGTTTACCTCTTTATATACCGACGCGAAAACATCCAGGTTTTTAGATATCTGAAAAAGATCGTCATTAAAACTCCATGCGCTTACAGCCAAAGCCAAGCCAGCCGCGTATAAAAGTGGTTTCCTGTACTTGCTTATTATCCCTTTATCTGCCATCCTTAACCTCTTGAAATATAAATATATAAAAGCTCAGCCGCTTTCTATAATAACTAATTTTAAAGGCGGTTATTATCAATGTTCACTAATGCTTTTGTAAGCGTGAACACAACGTATTTTCTGTCGCGGTTAACCAGTTCCATTATACGGGTAATCAGGCTATCTTCCTGCCCCTCGGTATACTGTAATTGCTCATCAGTAAGATGATTATATTTTCTTTGCACCTTTATTTTTATACGTTCCCAATCCTTATTACTGATAGTTATCTCTGCCATAAAATAAAATATTTATACAAAAATATAAAAAATACACCGCTGTATGCGTTTAATATGTCGCAGAGTTTTAAACTTTTAACAACTATGCGCATCTAACATCTTTATTAACTAAATTAATTTACCATGAAAAAATGTTTGTTAAGCATAGCTATACTCTTTGTAGCTGCAATTAGTGCTAAGGCACAAGTTTCTTTGGGTGCCAAAGCGGGCATCAACTTTTCTAAGATAAGTACAAACAATGTAAGCGAATCTACCGTTGCCGGTTACCAGGCAGGTTTATTTGCCCGTTTTGGCAGCAGCCTTTATCTACAACCCGAGCTTTATTTGGGCAGCAGCGGGGGTAAGTTCGATTTTAATAATAACAATAGTACCGTAACAACTAATGGTAAGGTAACTTTTACCAGTTTAAATTTACCACTATTAGTAGGTAAGGGTTTTGGCGGCGATAACCTCAATTTCAGGATAATGGCCGGCCCGGTTTATAGTTACATATTAGATAAGAACCAAAACTTTAGCGATAATGTTAGCGGTGCTTATCAGGATTTTGGTAATTACCGGAAAAGCACCCTGGGTTACCAGGTAGGTGGTGGCGTTGATATTGGCCACATTACGGCCGACCTGCGCTATGAAGGTGGCCTGACTAAAATTAACGAAAGTTATGGTCAGCGACAAAACATATGGGCGCTAAGCGTAGGCTTTAAATTCTTTTAAGTGATATAATAAATTCAACAATGTTAAGATCCCGGTGAACAGCCGGGATTTTTTTTGTTTAAGGAATTTGTACACCCTTTCGCCGTTACCCCGAGCTCTCTTGGCAAGCAAAGGCTTTGGATAGTTTAAATTGCGTTAGGGAGTGCAGCGGATACCGGCCTGCGCATAATGCCTGCAGGCGTATGAGCGTAAAGCCCGGGCCGCAGGCAACGCCCACATATAAATATTAACCACTGAATGTTGAATGATAAAGTAAAGAATTCCAATATGTAGAAATTCTACATTAAATTCTTATCAGATATTGATATTATGAAGCATGTGTGAAGAAAAAAAAGTCTCTTATACAAGTAAAGCCCCTGATGGGCAGGGGCCTTTACTAACCAATTATAAACCTAAATTATGAGAAGAGCTGTAGGAGAAGGGGTCGAACCTTCAAAGAGTGGTTATTCTTATTGCTAAGAGTTTCCCATGATCTCCGCCACCGCGACAAGGAGGTGTGTCTGCCAAAAATTTCACCATCCTACAGGATGTTAATCAAACTTCGCGTTTGATAGCTGTTGGGGAAGGGTTCGAACCTTCACAGAGTGGTTAGCCCGCTTCGGGTTTCCCATATTCTCCGCCACCGGGACAAGGAGGTGTGTCTGCCAAAAATTTCACCACCCAACAATGTTTGTTTTAAAAGAACGATAGAGCAATTGTCATTTGCTTTATACAAATCTAATAGAGTTGACACTTTCTTGCAAATATTTCAACAAAATATTTTTATTTTTACTTTTATTATAATTATACTTGTATTTGAATATAGATATTTAAAATTATGCCTCACAGGAAACCTCAAAATTTAGAAATTGATAATCTTGATATACAGATTTTATCAATATTGATGAAAAATGCGACTACACCTTACACCGAAATCGCAAAAGAATTGATTGTTTCTGGCGGAACCATACACGTGCGGATGAAAAAGTTGGAGGAGATGGGTGTAATAAAAGGTGCCAGCCTGGAAGTAAACCCGCAAAAACTGGGTTATGATGTAACCGCTTTCCTGGGCATATTCCTGGAAAAAGGCTCGCAGTATAACGAAGCGGTAAAACAATTGAAAATGGTTCCGGAAATTGTAGAACTGCATTACACCACCGGCAGCTGGAGTATTTTCGCCAAAATTGTTTGCCATGATACCAACCACTTGCGCGAGGTATTAAATGAAAATATTCAAAGCGTAAAAGGCATACAACGCACCGAAACATTTATATCCTTAGAGGAAAGCATCAAAAGGCAGATCACGCTGGATTAATCACTTCGGGTTTCCAATATATTCACTCGCGTTATCGCAAGGTACAAAGCAATCTCTAAATTATATATCTACTATATGGTTTGGAGGTTGCTTTGCTGTTTAAGGTATAGTCCACTTTTTCTATCGACAATATGAAGTATCGCGTTTATTATTTACCAAACCCGGCACAATAAACCCTTCAAATACTCTCCTTCGGGGAAGGAAGCCCTAACCGGATGATCTTCGGGTTGGTGAAACTGATAAATGAATTGTACCTGTTTACCGGCATCAAGCGCGGCCCATGCCAGTACCTGTTTAAAAGTTTCCATATCCATAGCACCCGAGCAGGAGAAGGTGGCCAGTAAGCCGCCACTATTCAACAACTGCATACCTAAACGGTTCAGATCTTTATAAGCGCGTGATGCCCTGTCAAGCGCAGAACGCGATGGCGCGTATTTAGGCGGGTCGAGCACTATGATGTCAAACTTCTCGCCTTCATCCCTAAATTTTCTGAGCTGAACGTTCACATCAGATTTGAAGCCGTTGTGTTGCATGCCTCCACCGTAATTATTCAGTTCGATATTTTTTTCCAATGTTTCCAGTGCCAATGCAGAACTATCTACACTGGTTACTGATGCCGCGCCGTGTTTGATCGCATTTAAAGTAAAGCCACCGGTATAGCAAAAACAATCTAAAACTTTTTTGCCTTTGGCGTAGCTTGCCAGTAACTCGCGGTTATAACGCTGATCGCAGTAAAAGCCCGATTTTTGCCCTTCGGCGATATTAATGCCGTAGCTTATGCCATTCTCTTTCACATATACCAGTTCGGGCGGTTGGTTACCCGCCAACAATACATTGGTAGTTTCCAAACCTTCGTGCTGGCGCGAAGTAGCATCACTTTTATCAAAGATGCTTGCAGGATTAAGCAGGGCTTTTAACTCATCTATTATAACAGGCATAACATTTTGCATGCCCGATGTTAGCACTTGTACCGCTAAATGATCGGCATATTTATCTACTATTAAACCCGGCAGATAGTCCGATTCACTAAATATCAGCCTGCAGGTATCGGTAGTACCATCGGCCAAAATGTGGGCACGGCCGGCAACCGAAGTTCTTATCTTATCACGAAACCAGTTATCGTCAACCGGGGTATTCTCGTCCCACTCCAGCAAACGTACCGCTACGCGCGATTGATCGTTATAAAAGCCATAGGCCAGGAAATCTTTTTTGCTGTCAAGCAGGCGTATAATATCACCATTGGCGGGTTTGCCCTTAACATTATCAATAGCTCCCGAAAACACCCAGGGGTGCTTATGTAATACTGCCTTCTCTTTCCCCTTTTTTAATACAACATCGATCATGGGTGCAAAGGTAATAATATCGGCGCCAAAGTTATTGTCTGTCCGGGATAGGGGTATTCTTCAAAGGTGATATCACCCTTCTGCTTAGTCTTGCGTTATTGGCTGATGATGCGCGTGGCATGCTTCTGCACATTGGCGGCAGGCATCGGCACATATCTGGCAATGGTCGTGCTGGTGCATGCCGCACTCTTCGGCGCACATCCGGCATATTTCTTCGCAAAGCACTAAGTATTGATGGGCAATTTCAGATTTGCGTTGCAGTAATCTTGCTGCCTGGGTACATATATCGGCACAATCCCTATCAAGGCTTATGCACCTCACCATAGATTTTACATCCTCTTCCCGCAAACAGGCGGTTGCACAGTTTTCGCATGCGGCAACGCAGGCCAGTAATTTTTCTATTAAGGCCGTGTGATCATGATTTTCCATAACTATTGTTATTAAGTGATATTAATAACAATAAGCTATAGTTAAAAATGTTTCTATAAATTTAAATTACTCCCAGCCTTTAAGCTTTTTAAGGTAGGCAGTAAGCTCGCGGGCTATAACTTCATGTTCATTTGCATCCGGGTGACTGTCGCAGCCACTGTTAAAGCTTTTCGAGAAAAAGAATTTACTCACTTTATTATCGCCCCTGTTATTTACAAACTGCACAACCCCGGTAAGGTAGCGCTGCAAAACAGCCGTTAGCTGCGCGTTAGCCATTGGGCTTGATAAACAAACAATGCTTGCCTGTGCATACTTACTGCGAACGGTATCTATCAGCCTTACATACTCGCTGCAAAACTTTACCGAATCCTGCGGACCATCGTTCTGCCCAAGACAAATGGTTACCACATCTGGCTGGTATTGCTTAAAGTCGTAATCGAGCGAATCGTTACGCAGGTATACCTTATTATACACTTGAGGTAACAGGATATCCATATTGCAGCAGCTATGTATAAGGCCAATGCCCGCCACCGCGGTTAACTGCCACTGGGCGTTTAAGGCACGCGATGTACGCGCACCATAAGTAAGATAGGCATTATGCTGATCGTACCATTGTCCCTTGCCACAGGCTATTTCTGAAGCATCTACACCCGCGCCAGCGGTTATCGAATCGCCAATGTATTCTATCATTCGCCGGGGTTGGTTAAACGGCAAAAGCTTTTCGCATATCAAACCTACAAATTCCAGGTAACCCATGCCCGATTCTGTATCCTTACAAATAAGCAGGGTATGTTCCCCATTAGTTAGCCCCTTAGCTATTTGGATGGTATTTGTTTTACCCGTTGTTTGGATACGTTGTGGCTTACCATCTATAACTACTTCTATATAGTTATGCGTTTTACCAAACAGTTCTTCATCGTTTATTAACAACTGGCAGGATGAGCCCTTAAATTTTGTAGTAATGTATACCCCCGGCGACCAAAACCTTGGCTTTTCGGGATTCGTAAAATCTACCCGGCCCGTATATTTAAAATGTTTGTTATCGGCTTTAAACAGTTTGGGTGAAGCTTTACCGGATGCAAACATGGCAGATAGTAATAGCGCGAAGAATATAGCGAAGAAGGTGTTTCTCATTATAGATGGTACAATCGGTCAGCATAAAAGTAAACAACCTTAGTTTATCACCCTAATACTTTTATATCAATTTAGGCATAAAAAAGGGTGGATACTTTACAGCATCCACCCTTTTGATAGTCCTTTATAAGAACATTAGTTATTATCGTCTTCAGGATCATCTGTTGCCAGGCCTACAACTTTATAAACCTTTTTGTTATCGTTGTCGCGTTGCTCCTGGAAATAAGTTCCGTCTGGTGCAACATATAATTTCTCACCGTTAACTTTTATTTTACGGCTATCTTCAGGCAAAGTTGTTAAGATATCACCTATTTGGTATGGCTGATAATCGGCATCAGAGCCACCACCATCTGTATTCAGTTCGCCATCTTTACCGGCCACTTCATATACAACGGTACCATCATCTTTAGTTACCGCACGGTAATAAACACCGTTCGATTCGTAGTACTGCTCACCGTTTATGGTTATTGGATCTGCTTTTGAAGGTAACGAATTTACCTGTGCACCAACTGGTGGCTCAACCACAGTATATTGATTGTCGTTATATTGATAGTATAAACCATCGCTGTAATAGTACTGGTAATCGCCCCAATAAAATGGGTAATATCCGTAAGGCAATACACCTATGCTGAAACCAATTCTTGGCAGGTAATATGAGTTGTAATAACCACGATAGTTATAATAACCACGGTTAAAATAACGTGAACCGTAACCACCTCTGTAACCGTATCCATAACGGCCATAGTTACCACCACGGTATCCGTATGAGCCACGGTATCCACCACGGCCATAATTACCGGTGTAAGGGCGGCCTACATTTGGACGGTGACCTAAACTTGCGCTGTTGTTATAACCATTTGGCCTAACACCAACACTTGGGCGATTAAAACCACCCGGCCTGCTTACGCCAACATTACCACTTGACGGACGGGTAAAACCACCTGAAGGGCGACTCATACCAACGTTTCCGCCTGATGGACGGCTAATCGTACCTGATGGACGGCTTATGCCTACATTACCACCTGATGGCCTGCTAAAACCGCCACCACCACCGCCTGATGAAGGACGACTAACGCTACCGCCGCCGCCACCACCGCCACCACCCGATGAGGGTCTGCCGCCACCACCGCCACCGCCGCCTCTATGCTGTGCGTTGGCAGAAAGGCCTAAGCCCAGGAACAACATCCCGCTTAGGGCCACACTTAATAATTTTTTATATCCTGTTTTCATTTTGAATTTTATAATCGATCAGCCTGTTAATGCTGAAGTGTATATATGACTACGAAATACATCAACGGTTTAATTGATGTTTAATTATTTTTTATACAATAAATGAGCCGCTAACAGCCCTATTTGTCAGGCTTATATCCTTATTAGATATCTTCGGATATAAACAGGAAATCTTCATCAAAATTGAGGCTGATAAAACCATCATTTGTAGTAATGAATTCATTGCCCATCTTAGCCGCCAAACCACTTGTTTGTAAGTTTAAATATAGGGATAAGATGCGGATAATTTCGCCGGCCGGTTTCCATTTGCTAAACTCGGAATTTACCGCGTATATTTTTTGGTCGCCGCTAAATATTACCAGGTTAATTTTACCGGCAAAGGGCACAAAATCATCCAGCTTTACATCATCAGCAACTATATTAACCGCTTTGTATTCGTTTTGTATGAGATAGTTTAAGGCGGCTTCAACCTGTGATGAGCTCCCCTGCGGGACCAGCTTTACATCAGATTGCAGGCTTTCGTCAATTTCATCCGCTATAATAATGTCTATCTTTATTTCGTAGGTGTTTATTTGTTCGGCAACCAGGGGTGTTGTGATAACCGTTGGGCTCCACTCCAATAACTGGCCAAGTAATTCTTCGGAAAAATTATTTAGCCCGAGTACCAGCAGCGCCGGTTCCTGTTTTTCGCGAACAATGTGGTGGGATGACATTATATTATTAGGTGCAGATGAATAATTTTGTCAAAGGTAATTTAAATAAATAGTTTTAGTATTCGTTAGCATACAGGTGGCCGAAAATGATATCCGGATAAAGCGTAAAATAATCCATATTGATATGGACGCATTTTACGCATCTGTTGAACAACGCGACAATCCCGAGTATCGCGGCAAACCCCTGGTAGTTGGCGGCTTGCCCGAAGGACGGGGAGGCGTTGTTGCCACCGCCAGTTACGAAGCACGTAAATTCGGGATCCGGTCGGCAATGCCATCCAAGCAGGCATTACAGCTTTGTCCGCATGCTATTTTTGTAAGGCCACGGTTTGCCGCTTATAAAGAAGTATCACAAAAGATCCGTGAGATCTTCGGTCGCTATACCGATCTGATAGAACCCCTTTCGTTAGATGAAGCCTACCTGGATGTTACCAACGATAAGCTAAACATAGGCTCGGCTATTGAAATTGCCCAACAAATAAAACAGGCTATAAAAGATGAACTGAACCTTACAGCTTCTGCAGGGGTATCGGTAAATAAGTTTGTGGCCAAAATTGCTTCGGATATTAAGAAGCCCGATGGATTAACCTTTATAGGCCCATCATCGGTTGAAAGTTTTATTGAGAACCTGCCGGTAGAAAAATTTTACGGCGTGGGTAAGGTTACTGCCGATAAAATGAAGAAGCAGGGCCTGTTTACCGGCGCCGACTTAAAGAAGCTAACAGAAAATGAAATGATAACGCAGTTTGGCAAAGCCGGCGCATTTTATTATCGCATAGTAAGAGGCATTGATGACCGCGATGTACAACCGCATCGTGAAACAAAATCAATGGGGGCCGAAGATACCTTTGCTTACGACCTGACGGGCATTGACGAGATGTATGCCGAGTTAGAAAAAATCGCCAAAACGGTGCACGACCGCCTGCTTCGATATCAATTAAAAGGCCGCACCATCACGCTTAAAATAAAATACAGCGATTTCAGGCAGATCACCCGGAGCTTATCTCTGCCAAATTGCACCGATGATTTTGATAGTATATTAAATACATCTAAAAACCTGCTTGCCGCTACCGATACCGAAAACAGCCGCATAAGATTACTTGGAATTACAGTTTCCAATTTTATCCCAGTAGAAACCAAGAGCATCCCGCCTTCTGACCAACTGAGACTGTTTGATATTTGAAATAATTCAAATAAAATACAACATTTCAATAATTATCCTAAAAAAACATATCTAACCCTGTTATATTTTATATATATATCATTTTATTGATAAAAAAGGCGTTTTACACCTTGCTAAAACAATCAATTTGAATGAATTTTTCATTTTTTTTGTGATTTTTTAAAAATAATTATAAAATAATATGATTTTTATTGACAAATTGATTTTAATATTCTTATTTTAGCATATGCATTTGAAAGAAGCCAGGCATATTTTTATATTTTTATTAGTATTTGATACTATTGGCTCAATTATTTTAACTGTTTTTAAACAAAAGACCGAAGCTTTAAAGGCTTTTTCCGCAAAAATAAAGGCCGAAGGCAAAAAAGAGACGTTCCAACCCGGTGTTTACACCATTAACAGGTCTATTTTTTTTGAAAACAGGTTAAATCCATTACAACTATTTGCATACAATACAACAGCTGCATTAAACACCGCGACAGTTTATATAAATGGATCAAATTACAATTTTAGTAAACCGGCATCAGCTTACAGGTTGCACCCTGAGCTGATGCTATTTCCGAAACACTCATTTTGGTGAACTACCCGGGCCGATAGTTAAAGATCGTACCCCTCATAATACTGACCCCTAATACTAACTATTAACTAACCTTTTCCACTTAAAACAAAAAAATGAAAAAAATTGTACCCTTTGGCATCCTCATTATTGTTGTTATACTGGCGTTTATGTACCCGGGTAACGTAGCGGCTGCCAAACCCGCAACAACTTACATTGGTGCCGATATTGCCTGGATGCTTATCTCAACCGCTCTTGTATTATTAATGACACCGGGCCTTGCCTTCTTTTACGGCGGTATGGTGCGTAAAAAGAACGTTATCTCTACCATGCTGCAAAGCTTTGTTTGTATGGGCCTTATCACTATCATCTGGGTAGTATTTGGTTTCAGCATGGCTTTCGGTGATGATGTAGGCGGTTTAGGCTTAATTGGTAACCCTAAATCATTTTTCATGATGCAGAACACTTTAGGAGTTGCCTGGTTAGGTGGTACTATCCCGGTTATTCTTTTCGCTATGTTCCAGTTAAAATTCGCGGTTATTACACCAGCGCTTATTACAGGTGCATTTGCTGAGCGTATCCGTTTCAATTCTTACCTGATCTTCATCACCCTTTTCATCATTATAATTTACATCCCTCTTGCTCACGCTACATGGCACCCGCAAGGTATCTTCTTTAAATATGGTGTGTTAGACTTTGCCGGTGGTACCGTTGTACACATGTCTGCTGGTTGGGCTGCGCTTGCATCTGCACTATATCTTAAAAAACGTACCGGTGCCGAAGAAGCACACCATCCTGCACGTATTAGCTACGTAATATTAGGTACAGGTTTACTTTGGTTTGGCTGGTTTGGTTTCAATGCCGGTTCTGCCTTAGGTGCAGGTGAGCTTGCTGCTACCGCATTAGGTACAACAACTACTGCATCTGCTGCTGCTGCCATGTCGTGGATATTCTTTGACATATTAAGAGGTAAAAAACCATCTGCAATGGGTGCTTGTATTGGCGCTGTTGTAGGCTTGGTTGCTGTAACACCTGCTGCAGGTTATATTACCATATCAAGCTCGCTTATTGTGGGTATTGTTGCCGCGGTTGTAAGTAACCTGGTGGTTATCTGGAGAAGCAAAACCAATATTGATGATACATTAGACGTATTCCCTTGCCATGGTGTAGGTGGTATGGTTGGTATGTTAATGACCGGTATCTTCGCTACCAAAGCGGTTAACGGCGCTGGTGCCGAAGGCTTAGCTTATGGCGAAACCGCATTATTTATCAAACATGTTGTTGCATTAGTTGCTGTATCGGCATTTGCCTTTGTAGGTGCATTTATCCTGCTTAAAGTAACTGACCTGATCAGCCCGTTACGTGTAACCCCTGAAGAAGAACTTGCAGGTTTGGACGTAACACAACACGATGAAGAACTATAATAACTGAACTATAATTGACTGACTAACTAACGAAGAAAAGGGGGTGCGAAAGCATCCCTTTTTTGATTTAAGGGGTTTTATAATCCGTGTCATTTCGAACGAGCCGGGGCTGGGTAGAGCGGTGGTGCGAGGAGAAATCTTGTTCGAAATGCAAATTGGATATACGTGCGGGCTACATATCACTTTGAACAGGATTTCTCACTATCGTTCGAAATGACAGGTTGGTTAATTATTAAATCTTAACCCCAACCCTGCTTCATCATTCAACACCCATTTACCGTTATTAAACCCAGGCATTTTATAAGGGTTATTGGTTGTTAAAAAGGGACCATCCAGATCGGCCCAATCACATTGTGGGGCGAGGGCGGCGGCGGCAAGTGTGGCGCAGCTGGTTTCGCTCATGCAGCCTATCAGTATTTTTAAACGCAGTTCGCGGGCTTTGTTTATCATTTGCCGCGCTTCGTACATCCCGGCAGATTTCATCAGTTTTATATTGATGCCATGATAAACATCTTTGGCTTTTTCTACATCAGCCAAACGCTGTACCGCTTCATCACCAATAATAGGGATGGGGCTGTGTTCGGTTATCCAGGCATTACCATCTATATCGGTTTTTAGCATGGGCTGTTCTATCAGTTGCACACCCTGCTCTGCAAGCCAGTAGATCAGATCGAGGCTTTGCTTGCGGTCTGTCCAGCCCTGGTTGGCATCCACATACAGCGGCACATCAGTAACCGACCGTATGGTTTTTATCAGTTCTTTATCGCTATCACGCCCTAATTTTACTTTTATCACTTTCAAGCCTACGGCCTCTTTAACTTTTTGAAGTATCACTTCTTTGGTATCTATCCCAACAGTAAAACTGGTTACCGGCATTTTTGGAGGATCGCTGCCTAAAAGTTTCCAGCAGGGCTGGCCCTTTAGTTTGCCGTCAAAGTCATGCAGGGCAATATCAATAGCTGCTTTTATGGCCGGGTTACCGGGGGCAATGCTATCCAGGTAATTGATGATAGCGGCAAAATCAAATGGATATTTAAACTGACTGACATCAACTTTACTCAAAAAATCATTCGCACTTTGGTGGCTTTCGCCCATATAGGGCACCATGGAGGCCTCGCCATAGCCGGTGTAACCCTCGTGTGCTATCTGCACCAACATCAATGGTGTCGACGTTCGCGAAAATTTAGCGATGGTAAAAGGGTGCTTTAGCAGTAATTCGAAGGATTGATAAGTAAGCTGCATGTCAAATCTCAAAGCTAAAATATTCCTGTTAAATTCATGCTTATCTTTGCGGCCATGCCGGCACAAATTTACGCACCGTTCGAAAAGTTCAATTTCAGCAATAACAAGTGTTTCCTAACGGGAGATGCTTTGCAAAGCGAGGAAGAAAAGATCCAGGTTTTCCCACAATGGCTAATGAGTCTTTACAACCTGGAAGACCAGCCTTTTAAATTGCTTGACGAAAGCATTGCCACTTATAAGGACTTGAAAATACCCTGCTCGGCCCATATTAATGATGCGTTTTTAGAACCACTGGAGAACGAAATTGCCGAAGCTTTCAGCAAAGGTTACGAGGGCGTAAAAGCGCTGGATGAACTAAGACTGTTCCAGTGGACCAGCAAATTATTGTACGGTATCATCTTCAATGAGATCCAGTCGGGTATAAAAATGATGCATGCGCAGGGCGAGGAGTTTAATATTTCCCAATCTATCATCCATAAGTTTAGTCACCTGCATTTAATGCTGCAAAGTGTTAACCTGCCCATACATTTCGAGGAGTTTAAACCCTTTAGCCTGTTTTTGTTTAAGGTTGATAATAATGAAACAGAGTTTGGCTACCGCGACGAGATAAACACCCAGACATTTGCCCTACGGATAAAAGATTTTGGTATGGTGATATGCCTGCAGGATAACAACACTAATTTTAGTTATCATCGCAAAATTTACGATCAGATAAAAGACGACGTTCTGCATCCAATACAGTTCGAAGAATTCTCGGGAAGGGTATTCTATTCTAATTATTTGTTTAACCGCCTGCCCGAATACAATATTTTGCCCGTTGGTGAAGATGTTTACATTGAAGACATGCCCCTGCGTGGTATAAGCAGCAAACCATTATTTGACGAATGGACAAACAAGATCTACGGGCAGGTGCTTGAAAATTTCTGGAAAAATTGGGGCTTCCTATTGTTAGAGATCATCAAAAACCCTGAAAAACCCATGAGTTTTTTGTTCGACGCAGATGGCAATAAGATAAGCGCAAATTCAATTGAATTGCCCCGTTAAAACTTCTGGATAAACTCGTTTATAACATTGTGATGAAGCGCAAAAGTGATGATGATGCCGCTTAAAGCACCAAACAAGTGGGCATCATGATTAACATTATCCCGTGCGTGTTTTGATGCGAAGTGACAATACACCAGGTACAATATCCCAAAGATCCAGGCAGGTATCGGTATCGGAATAAATATTAACCCCATTTGCGAAGTGGGAGAAAACATAATAAAGCTAAATATTACAGCGCTTATAGCGCCCGAAGCGCCAAGGCTATTATACCAGATATCCTCTTTATGCTTTTGAATAGATGGGAGGTCGCTTAGTATCAAGCTTACAATATACAGCAGCGCAAATTGCCAGTGCCCCAACAACACTTCTAACTGAAAAGCAAAGAAATAGTAGGATAGCATGTTAAAGAACAGGTGGTTCCAGTCTTTATGGATCAAACCACTGGTAATAACGGTATAAACCCGTTGCCCGCGCGATACGCCGTAGGGGTTCAGTATAAAATTGGCGTATATATTTTCGTTAGAAAAGGCCCACAAAGAAGTAGCCAGTGTTATTGCAAATATAATTGACGCCACCGGCGACGCCATGAAAATTTCCATCATCTCAGATCGAGTTTAGTATTATTTAATAACCTGCCTATTGGGTAACGCAGGTAAGTTTTTTCAAAATAAGGAGAATTGCGGTAAACAAAGTTTAATTGCGCCCCGGCACTGTTAGCCAATTTAGGATCGGCAGCCTTTGCTTCATCCAGTTTTTTACGCAGTTCGGGGTCGTTCTTTAGCATAGTGGCAGCAACATCCTCAAAAACATAATCAGAGAAGTATTCCTTTTGACCCAGCATGCTGTCAAAAAAGTTCCATGCAAAAAAGGAATCTACACCTTGTGGTTCCAGGGTTTCAACAATGTAGCGGTTAATGGGTTGGTTAACGTATACTACATAATCGCCCTCGTAAAACCTTACTTTTGTATCAACAGGATTTAGCTTTACGTTGCTATGCAGGTAATGCCCTTCGTATGGTTTTACACCGGTTTTGTAATCGCCAATGTAATACATCTGCAAAGCAAGTGTGGTATCATGCGCCAGCCGGCTCATGACAACTTTATTCAGCTTAAACAGATCAATAACCTTCCCCCATGCCTGTGGGATAATATAAGCAACCGGTTTATCGGCAGTGGCGCTTGCTTTGTAAGTATTGTAGTATTTTATGGTTTTGCTATAGGGTTTATCCCGGTCATAATACAGCCGTTTTAAGCCGCTTACCTCGCTTGTTTTATACTGGGCGGCATAGCCTTTAAAGGTTATGGTATCTACCTTGCTTTCATCCAATACCCAGCTCAACCCGAACGTTTTCTGCTGACTCACTTCGGCATCAACCTGCTTTTTCATTGTGCCTAACAGCTTTGCATCACGCTGGCAAATGCTTATAAGGTTTTGCATAAACGCATAGGTTGCCCACACGCGTTTATCAAAAGGCTTTAGCATGTGCGTTTCCGTCATGTAGCTGATAATGTTGTGTTGCACCGCAAAGCCTGTAGAAAAGCGTGGCGTTTCCATAAAACTTACTATGCCAGAATCGGGCAGACCTTGTTCGCCGGCACCGTATGGTATCATTTCATAGCCACTTTTTTTCATTCCCTTATACAGATCGGGCGTAAGGGTTTTATCCGTATAGTTGGCCAGTACCGGGTTTTGCTTATCCTTTTGGGTTTCTATCAGCGTCATTACATACTGGTAGTCGGCACCATCGCTGGTATGGTTATCCAGCAAAACTTCGGGCTGCCAGGTGTTCAGGATCTGCGCGAAGGCCAAAGCGTTCTTGCTATCGGCTTTTATAAAATCGCGGTTAAGATCAAGGTTACGGTAATTACCCCTAAAGCCATAAGCACGCGGCCCATTTTGGTTTATGCGCGATACCCCACGGTTAATGCTGCCATCGATGTTGTACAACGCTATAAAGCACAGCACTACATCTTTGGGTAATTGATTTTTCTTTAGCAGGTCGCGCACCAGCATCATACTGGCATCAATACCTTCCGGCTCGCCGGGGTGGATGCCGTTGTTAATAAGCAGTACACGCTTGTTCTGCTTTTTTATTAGGGCAGGATCAAACACCTTATCTTTTGATAATACAACCAGCGTTAAAGGCTTGCCAATATCTGTTGAGCCATAGTTAAACAGCCGCATTTGTGGTTGCTGTTTGCTCAGGTTTTGGTAGTAGCTAATAACTTCGGCGTAAGCGGCTGTATAGTTTTTATCTTTACTTTGCTCAAATGGGGTTAATTGGGCATATCCGTGTAGACAAGAAAAAAGCAAAAACGACAAAAAAATATTTTTTTTCATAGAATTAATTACCGTCGATGATTTCGGCTTGTTGTTTCCTGGGCAAACTTTTAAAGACCAGTTCATAAGAGTGGTCTACCATATCGCGCAGTTGTTTGTTGGTTAAAGATCCATCGGTATGTACAGTGTTCCAATGTTTTTTATTCATGTGGTAGCCGGGCTCAACTTCGCTAAACTGTTCGCGTAGTTCAATGGCTTTTTCCGGGTCGCACTTTACGTTAAAGCTGGGTGAATCTAATCCGGTAAGCAGAAATATTTTATCACCTACTTTAAAAACCAAAGTATCCTCGCCAAAAGGGAAACTTTCTGTAACGCCCGGCTTTTGCAGGCAGTAGTCACGTAGCTCTTCAATGTTCATTAGTACCCCCTTATCTCTTTATCATAAGAATTTTGACCACCAAAATTAACTTTTATCCCAACGGTTATTTGCCTGTACTGGTCAAGCGCGTTATTTTTAAATTTTGTTGATGGATCTGCATAGCCGTCTATACCTTCACCAAAGGTTAGGTTATGCTGATATCCTATATCAAGGCGAACGTTTGGCTGGTCGTACTCGTTATAAAACTTAAACTCGTAACCAAAACGCAATGGAACAATCAGGTTAATACCACTATCTTTCCCCGGGAATACATATGTAGGGTCTATAACACTGGTCCGCTGCACTTTAACATCATTAGAAATACCACCTATACCGGCCCCCAAATAAAAATTCTTCAGAATATTTAACAGTGTACTTCCCTGGTAATTTATGAGCTCGCCCGCCTGCACGTCCATATGTAGTATTACCGCCTTGTAGTTGTTCTCGAATACGCGGCCGTCCCTATCTATTTTTAAATCAGTGCTGCCTCCTGATAGCTTCCCGAGCTGAAACTCAAGGCCTATTGGCACATAAGGTGTATAAAAATAATTGAAAGTTACAGCATATGATAGATTCTTATCTTGTCTTTTAAGATCGGCGTATGCCTGGTTTGAGCTAACGCTTACACCAATGCCATATGTTGCATAATTTAAGCTACTCTGTGCTTTTGCTTTATAAAACACTAACGCCAACACAATTACTAAAAGATACTTTTTCAATGAATTTTATGTTTGATATTTACAATTTGGCTGCCGGGTGAAAAATCCCGGCAAATAAATTTCACTAATATAGGCTTTATATGGATTTTAACGCAACGCTAAGTTTTACAGTTACCGATAGATTTTTAAGATATGTTGTTATCGATACACAATCAGACCCGGCATCGCCAACCATACCATCAACCGAAAAACAAAAAGACCTTGGCCGATTATTGGTAGCTGAACTTTTAGAGATAGGTATTACAGACGCTCATTTAGATGAGTATGGTTATGTATACGCCACCATACTGGCTAATAGCAATAAACCCAACATACCTGTGATCTGCTTTTGCTCGCACATGGATACCGCTCCCGATTGCAGCGGGAAAGATGTAAAGCCTATTATTCATAAAAATTATAGCGGCGGTGATATCATTTTACCGGATGATAACACACAGATCATAAAACTGAAAGACCATCCCGACCTGAAAAATCAACTGGGTAACGATATTATCACCGCATCGGGCAATACATTGCTGGGGGCAGATAACAAAGCCGGTGTTGCCGAAATTATGGATGCTTGCTACCAATTAATGCAGCATCCCGAAATTAAACATGGCGCCATAAAAATACTTTTCACGCCCGATGAGGAGATTGGCCATGGCGTTGACAAGGTAAATATTGAAAAATTAGGTGCGTTTGCCGCTTACACTATTGACGGTGAAAGCGCCGGTAATATGGAGAACGAGACCTTTAGTGCCGATGGTGCTAAACTAACCATACATGGCATAAGCGCGCATCCCGGTTTTGCACAGGGTAAAATGGAAAGCGCCATTAAAATTGCCGGGCAGATAGTAGCGGCACTGCCGGATAATTTATCGCCTGAGCATACGTCAGACATGCAGGGTTTTGTACACCCGGTAGATATTAACGGCCATGTAGAAACGGCGACCATTGATTTTATCATTCGTGATTTTGAGGAAGAAAAACTGGCGGCACATGCAGATATCATCCGCCAAACAGCTAACGAAGTGCTTAAGCGTTTCCCAAACTCAACCTATACGCTGGAAACGCACGAACAATACCGCAATATGAAAAATGTATTGGCGCAAAACCCACAGATCGTAGATCATGGGATGGAAGCTATGAAGCGCGCCGGATTATCCCCAAAACTTTGCAGCATCCGTGGTGGTACGGATGGCTCCCGGTTATCTTTCATGGGTTTACCTACGCCCAATATTTTTGCAGGCGAGCATGCTTTTCACAGCAAACAGGAATGGGTATCAGTACAGGATATGCAAAAAGCAGTAGAAACCATTTTGCATTTGTGCATGGTGTGGGAAGAGAAAGCCTAAAATACCTTGTCATCCTGAGCGATAGCGAAGGATCTATTAGCGAACTGTGCATACGGTTGCATGGCGGCGAATAGATGCTTCACTATCGTTCAGCATGACAGTTTTGTTGGGTTTAGTATAACAAATTATCGTACGGGTATCTTTCTGTATGCACCTTTTTCACGTACTCATATAGCATATCCCTAAACTCGTCCAGGTTTTCTTTTTCTGTTGCGGATATAAATATGGCAGGGCTGTTATTTTTGGCCATCCAGCTATGCTTAAAGTCGTCGAGTGTTAGGGGTTCTTCGGTTACATCAACGTGATGTTGCTCGGGTACAAATGCATCTATTTTGTTAAACACGGTTATCATTTGCTTGTCGATAGCGCCCAGGTCTTTCAGTGTTTCGTTAACCGTACGGATCTGATCTTCAAAGGTAGGATGCGATATATCAACCACGTGGATCAAAATATCAGCCTCGCGCACCTCATCCAATGTCGATTTAAAACACTCAACCAAATGGTGAGGCAGTTTCCGAATAAACCCAACGGTATCCGAAAGCAGGAACGGTACATTCTCAATAACCACTTTGCGTACGGTAGTATCCAGCGTAGCAAACAGCTTGTTCTCGGCAAATACTTCAGATTTTGCCAGCATATTCATAATGGTAGATTTACCCACATTGGTATAACCCACCAATGCCACACGGATTAACTGCTGGCGGTTTTTACGTTGCGTTTCGTTCTGGCGGTCTATCAGTTTAAGGCGCTCTTTTAACAGCGAGATCTTGTTCAGGATCAAACGCCTGTCTGTTTCAATTTGCGATTCACCCGGTCCACGCATACCAATACCACCCTTCTGGCGCTCCAAGTGAGTCCAAAGGCGGGTAAGTCGTGGCAACAAATATTGTAACTGGGCAAGCTCTACCTGGGTTTTAGCCTGCGCGGTTTGCGCCCTGCCGGCAAAAATATCCAGTATCAGGTTGCTTCTGTCAAGTATCTTTACCTTTAATTCGCGTTCAATATTACGCAGTTGCGATGGCGAAAGCTCGTCATCAAACACAACAATATCTATTTCTTCGGCAACAACATATTCTCTTATCTCTTCCAGCTTACCGGTACCTACAAATGTAGAACGTTCTGGTCGCTGTAATTTTTGGGTGAAGGTATTCACAGTGAGGCCACCTGCGGTCTCAACCAAAAATTCTAATTCTTCTAAATACTCTTTTTCTCGTTCCTCGGTTTCGTTAGGCGTAATTACACCTACTAAAACCACTTTTTCCTGCTTCACAGCAGTATCATAAAATTTTTGCTTCATTTAAAAATGATTAACAATTAAAGTACAAAGGTAACAACATATATTTTTATCTTTTGTGACAGTTTTTTGTACAATTACCCTATCCACCAGTTATTTTCCAAATGCAAATTCATTCGGGCACGAGTTATAGAAGTGTACCACCATTTGCAAAGCTCCAGCCTGTCCATTCCGTACATGCTCTTTTCCAAAAACAAAAACACGTTATTCCATTCGCCGCCCTGGGCTTTGTGGCAGGTAACCGCGTAGCCAAACGTTGCTTTAAGGCATCCTAAATATTCATCCTGCCGCATAGCCTGGTTATATGCCGGCGAATTTGGTTCTATCTTTTTACCGTTCATCCTAAAGCTAAAATCTATCATCAGCTCTTTTGTCTGGTCATCGGTTAAATTACCCTTAATATGGTTTACCGCATCCAGCGAAAGCATCAGGGTGTAATCAATCTGAGCTGAGATAGGCCTTACTTTTACCTTTTGGAATTTCATGCCCGCCTTATTGGTAATAGCACCCAGTTCGCGCACCTCTACAAAATCTCCGTTAGATAGTGGCACCGTATAATTATTCTGTGTCACCAAAAGTATCTCGCCAATTTGTACCGGCTTATTCTCGTCGCCAAATAATTCGCGGCGCATATTGCGGTTTATATTTTGTACCGCCCTGTTGCTGCGGGCAATAGCCAGCGTTTCATTAGCGCCTTTAGCTTTGTAGCTCTCTAAATATTGATTGAATAACGTTTCTTCGTTTATATGCAGTTTTACATTATTCAAATCAGATGCGGGTAGTTTTGGAAAACGTGTCCAGTTGCTTTGCTGGCTCATTTCACGCACCGCACCGGCAAGTCTTAGTATATCATTCCCCGCAGTTACCCTTTCAATTTTTTGCAGGGTATACGATACCGCCACCCGGTTTTGTTTGGCCAGCCAGTCCATATCCAGCGCCGGACTAATATTCTGACCAACCGGCGGCAGTTGGCAAGGGTCGCCAACAAAAATTATTTTGTTATTACCCGCCACCTTAAAAAAATCGTCGAGCAGATTGCCGCTTCCAAAGGTTGTGAACGATACATTCTTAGGTACCTCGCAAGACAACATGGACGATTCATCAACAATATAAACCCGCTTATTTTCATCTGTAGACCGCACAAGGAACTCCAGACTCATTTGGTTGGTATCGGCAGCCTTATCCTTATGCATATAGTTATCTATGCCATCTACCTTGCTAAAGTTATAAAGCTCGCCGTGTACGGTTTTAGTTTCGAAACCTGTTTTGCCTTTTAAAACAGTGGCCGCCCGGCCGGTTGAGGCCAGCATGCAAAACTCCTGTTCGCTATCCGTAAGCATTTTTGCCAGCCGCTGCATCAGGAAAGTTTTACCCGTACCAGCATAGCCCTTTAGCACAAAAATGTCGGCAGATGGATGCTCCAAAAACTTTTCGATAGCCTTAAAAGCTGCTTTTTGTTCTGAATTTAAAGTGATCTCGGCCGACATGAACAGCTAAGATATTAAAATACATTAAACTAAAAAAATTAGCATTAATAATTTACTCATCGGTCACCCCTACTCTTGCGCTTGTCTGCGACGAGTGCTTAATGTGTCTTAGCGTCTGCGGCGCGATAAAAGAAGCGATATAATCGCAAACCCATGTTAAGCACTCGTCGCAGACGAGCGCAATGGCTGGCAAATATTATTTCAACCCTTTCACAAACTCCCGCATTGCTGCTCCGGGATCTTGCTGTTTCATAAAATTCTCGCCAATTAAAAAGCCATTAAAACCAACCGCTTTTAGCTGCTTAATAGTTTCGGTATCACTAATAGCACTTTCCGAGATCTTCATAAAATCATTGGGGATCTGATCGGCCAGTTTAAAGGAGTTTTCTACCGATACCGTGAAATCGGCCAGGTTGCGGTTATTTACGCCGATGGCATCCAGGTTAGGGTCTAAGCTACGTTCCAGCTCTTCCAGGTTATGCACTTCCAGCAGCACATTTAGTTCCAGGCTTTTTGCAAGAGCAGCCAAGTTTTTGATCTCGGCAGGGGTAAGTATGGCGGCTATCAATAGAATAATATCTGCCCCTAATGCCTTTGCCTCAATAACCTGGTACTCATCTATCATAAAATCTTTACGCAGGATAGGGATATTGGTAGCCCTGCGGGCACGGGTAACATCCATTTTGCGGCCCATAAAAAAGCCATAGTCGGTTAGTACCGAGCATGCCGAAGCGCCTGCCTCCGCATAATCTTTGGTAACATCCTTCACCAGGGCATCATCATTAATGATACCTTTTGACGGCGATTTACGCTTAAATTCCGCTATAATTCCTGTTCTGTCGGGCGCCAGTAGAAAATCTTTAAAAGAGTATGTTTCGCGGTGGAAATACTCTGATTCTTCCAGTTTGGTATAAGAGGTGCGTACCTTATCCCGTTCAACTTCCTTTTTTTTATGGGCAACTATTTTATCGAGTATGTTCATTTTATTCAAATCTATAATAAACGCCTGTCATTTCGAACGAGGTACGAGGAGAAATCTTGTTCAATATGCAAGGTTCGCTACCTATCTTATGAACAGGATTTCTCTCTATCGTTCGAAATGACAGGTGGGATTACGCATTCAACCAATTCTGCATCATTTCTTTACCGTACTCAGTCAGTACCGATTCCGGGTGGAACTGTACGCCACGCACGTTGTATTCTTTGTGCCTTAGCGCCATAATCGAGCCGTCCTCTTCATCAATGGCGGTAATTTCCAGTATTGCAGGCAAATCTTTTTCAACTACCCAGGAGTGGTAACGGCCTACTTTAAAAGTATCAGGCAGGCCGGCAAAAAGCGGCTCGTTCAAATCCGTTACTTTAATTGGCGTGGCAATGCCGTGCATAGGCTGTGGCAGGTTGTACAGTTTACCGCCAAAAACTTCGGCAATAGCCTGCTGACCTAAACATACCCCAAAAATGCTTTTTGTAGGTGCGTACTTTTCTATCACAGCTAAAAGCAAACCTGCTTCTGATGGGATACCCGGGCCGGGCGAAAGAATGATATGACTGAATTTGTCTACGTCCTCTATCTTGAACTGATCGTTTCTCCAAACCTCGCATTGTAAACCTAACTCGTTTACCAAATGCACCAGGTTATAGGTGAAAGAATCGTAATTGTCTATTATTAATATATTTTTCATTTTTTACACACCCCTAACCCCTCTCAAGAGGGGAACTAAATTCGTTTTAACTAATCACTATTCTCCAATCACTAATCACCCGCGAAGCGACTATAATTCTTCCGCTAATTCAATCGCTTTGCGTAAAGCGGCTATTTTATTATCTACCTCTTTTAATTCGCTCTCGGCAATAGAACCGGCTACGATGCCGGCGCCTGCCTGGTAATGCAATGTATTGTTCTTGCTCAGGAACGAACGGATCATGATGGCATGGTTAAAATCGCCGTTAAAGCCAAAGAAACCAAGGGCGCCGCTGTAAAAACTGCGTTTGCTTTTTTCGTTCTCGTCGATAATTTCCATTGCACGGTATTTTGGAGCGCCACTTAGCGTGCCTGCCGGGAAGGTATCGGCAACAATCTTAAATGAAGTTGTGCCGGGTTTTAGTTTACCACTTACGTGGGATACCAAATGGATCAAATGCGAGTAGTATTGTACCTCTTTAAAAGCCTTCACGCTCACCTGCTCGCAGTGGCGGCTCAAGTCGTTACGGGCCAAATCAACCAGCATTACGTGCTCGGCAGATTCTTTGGGGTCGGCCTCTAGCTGGCGGGCCAGTTCGGCATCCTTGTCATCATCTCCGCTCCGTTTAAATGTTCCGGCTATAGGGAAAATGCTCGCTATATTATTCTTAATGGTGATCTGTGCCTCGGGTGATGAACCAAAGATCCTGAAATCACCGTAATCAAAATAGAACAAATATGGCGATGGGTTGATAGAGCGCAGCGCACGATAAACGTTAAATTCATCGCCCAAAAACTTACGCGAGAACGCCCTTGACGGTACTATCTGGAACACATCACCACGATAGATGTGCTGCTTCATCTTCTCAACAATGGCAATAAACTCTTCGTTGGTAAGATTTGATTTTTCTGCCTCGTTGCTTTTAAAGCTGTACTCCGGGAAGTTCTTGTTTTTGATCAGGTCTTCAATTTTCTCCAGCCCGTTGGTTTGCGGTTGGCCGTCTACCTGGTTATGGAAAATGTACAGTTCGTTTTTAAAGTGATCTATCGCGATGATGTAGCTGTAGATATTATACTGCATCACCGGGATCTTACGGGTGGTATCGTTGCTTTCCTTTAAACGAATAGTTTCGAAGTGCTCTACCGCCTCGTGAGTAAAGTAACCGAACAATCCGTTTGATAATATTTTAGAGGTACTGGCCTCCACTTCAAAACGGGCGGTAAAATTGTTTATCTCGTCGGTTATATCAAATTCGCCTGGGTTGCTTATTTCCTCGCTGCCATCCGGGAACTTCTTTTTAAGGATATTATCATCTAAAACCAGACCGCTAAAGGGTGCACAGCAAACAAAGCTTAAGCTGTTTTCGCGGCTGTGATAATCCGAGCTTTCCAGCAGCAGCGAGTTGGGAAATACATCCCTTAAACGCAGGTAAATACTTACCGGGGTTGTGGTATCAGCAAGTAGCTTTTTATGGGTAGTGGTAATTTTATATTTCTTCATTAGTAATTATCTCAGAGCGCATTAAACAAAAAAACCCGGCGAATTGAGCGTTCGCCGGGTTTCAAATTAGGTTTACATTTGATTAGTACTGCATATCAAAAACTATCCGGCCTGCCATGTTTTCACATAGTGCCACCAATTGGTATTAAGGGTAGTTCTTTTCATATCGTGGCAACAAATTTATACAAAAAATTGAATTAACAAATTTTTTGTCGACTTTTTTAGTGGGATATCCCAAAAAAAGTATGTCCGGGAGCATCTTTAGTCATTAAAACGATGGCTATCACTATAATAACAAAGGCTAAAGAGTAAAAAATCGCTATCGCTTTGTGCTTACCTTCCGGCAAAACCGCCTTTTTAGATTTGCTGTGGCCAATGGTAACCAGTATCATGGCAATGATCATCATACTGATGTGTTCAACCGTCCAATAGCGTGCTGTTGCATCTTTCATAACACCAGCGCCAAACCTTACGTTGGGGCTTAAAAAGTACAATACAAGGCCGAGCAAAATTTGGGTGTGTACCGATATCATGGTAAACAGGTTGAATTTGCGGTTACCATTGCTGTAAGATTTTTTGCCGAACCAATCGGCAAAGGCGCGTAAAATTGCAATAACAACCAATAAAAATACGATGTACCTGAAACCCGAGTGGAAGTACAGGAAAAACTGATAAGCGTTCATGCGTTTAAAATTTGACCCGAATATACAGATAAATGTTTTTCATTTTAAAAGGAGGGGTATTTTGGCGAGTTTACCACAAAGAACACAGAGAAAAATCACAGAGCACACAAAGCCAAGAAAATTAAATCTCTGTGTTCTTTGTGAAAACCATTGTGCTCTTTGTGGTAAAATAATTAAGCCGGAAAACTAAACTTCCCCATCAACACAGCAGGGTTGTCCCCAATAGCAATCGGCTCTCCGCAAAGCGCCTCATTACCAAGCAAAGCAAATAATATTGCCTCCTTGGCATCGGGGTCAATTCCTAATTCGCTGGTGTTGGCTATGGTGGCGTTTGGCAGTGCCTTTTTCAGATAATTAATAACGTATGGGTTACGCGCCCCGCCGCCGCTTACAAATATTTTAAGGCCGGGCACATTGAAGTGCGTTAGTATAAAATTGCTGATGGTGCGCCCAGTAAATGCGCTCAGCGTAGCCAACAGATCCGCCTTGTTGATGTTGAACGTGCGCGATGTTTGCTGCGCATCGGCCACGAACTCCAAGTTAAATAACTCCGGGCCGGTAGTTTTAGGCAGGGTTTCGTTAAAGAAAGGGTGATGCAGCATGTCCTCCAATAAAGTTTCATCCACCGTGCCCGAATTGGCTATCACCGAATCTTCATCAAAAGGCTTGTCGAAATATTTACGGCAGGCGGCATCTATCAGTGTATTGCCGGGGCCGATATCGGTACATAAAACTTCCATGCTATTACTATCTGCAGGTAAATACGTAAGGTTGGCTATACCGCCAATATTTAACAGTATCCTTTCTTCGCCAGGTTTACTGCCTAATAAAACATCGCCATATAAAGCTAAAGGTGCGCCCTCGCCGCCTGCTGCAATATGTTTCTGGCGGAAATCGCTAATCGTTAATATGCCTGTTTTAACCGCTAAATGGTCAGCATCGCCAATTTGCAGGGTAGCATTACCATAGCCCGTTTGTTTATGCTGATGTTTTGGCGCGTGATAAATGGTTTGGCCGTGGCTCGCAATAAAATCAACATCATTTGGATTGATATTCCATTGCTTCAATGCCTGTAAAACCAGCTCGCCATGAAAGTTGCCGATGTAAGCGTTTAACAAAGTAACCTTTTCCAGGCTTACCTGCTTCTTGGCAAATACCTCCTGCACCTCTTTCTTAAAGCTTTCCTCGTAGGGGATGGTAATAAACTGCAGCAGTTTGAACTCTGTTTTTACGCCGCTCCCGCTGAATTTACATAGGGCAATATCCAGCCCATCCAACGATGTGCCCGACATTAAACCGATGCCCAGCTTTTCTTCTTTTTGGGCGATATTAAATAGTTTTTGCAGGTTTTGGTTCAATTGAGGCATGCGCTAATTTACCTGTTTTGGCGTGCTGCACAAAAGATAAATTAAAACACCCTGTATGCAAATATCTGATATATTTGTTTTGAGGCACTGTAAACCAATTACAAGCAAACCTATGGCAAGATTAAACTTATTAGAAGAGACCCGGTACGAGAAACTTCCGGTAACGGTATACTCCGACCAAAATGCGGCTGCGGTAGCTGTTGCTAAGCGTATAGCCAATCTTATCCGCAAAAAAGACGCTGCGGGGCAACAAGCCGTATTGGGGTTGGCCACGGGTGTTACCCCAATTAAAGTTTATGCCGAACTGGTGCGTTTGCATAAAGAGGACGGCCTGTCCTTTAAAAATGTTATTACTTTTAACCTGGATGAGTATTACCCCATGAAGCCGGATGCCGTGCAAAGCTACGTGACCTTCATGAACGAGAATTTGTTTGACCATGTTGATATAAACAGAGCTAACGTACACATCCCCGACGGCACACTTGCCGCTGATGATGTTGCCGCGTTTTGTTTAGCCTACGAGAAGCAAATAGAAGAACTAGGGGGATTAGACCTGCAGATATTGGGCATTGGCCGTACCGGTCACATTGGTTTTAACGAGCCGGGCTCGGCACCCAACTCGGGCACGCGTTTGGTTACTTTGGATGACCTAACCCGCCGTGATGCTTCGCGCGATTTTGGTGGTAAGCAGAATGTACCTACCAAAGCCATAACCATGGGCATTGGCACTATATTTAAAGCCCGCGAAATTATCCTGATGGCCTGGAGCGCCAAGAAAGCGCCGATCATCCGCAAAGCGGTGGAGGGCGAAATGTCGGGCGAGGTGCCGGCAACTTTCCTGCAGCTTTCAGATAATGTTGAGTTTGTGCTTGATGTGGATGCCGCTTCAGATCTTACCCGGTTTGATACCCCGTGGCTGGTTAAAGACTGCGTTTGGGATGCGCCGCTAAAGAAAAAGGCGGTCATCTGGCTTTCGGGCGCAGCGGGCAAACCTATCCTGAAACTTACTGAAGAAGATTATAACACCCATGGTATGGCACAGCTTGCAGTAGAGCAGGGGCCGGTTTACCAGATGAATATTGATATTTTTAACCAGGTACAGCATACCATTACCGGCTGGCCGGGCGGTAAGCCGGGAGCAGATGACAGTCAGCGCCCCGAGCGTGCCGAGCCTGCACGCAAACGTTCTATTGTCTTCTCACCTCACCCGGATGATGATGTGATCTCAATGGGAGGCACATTTATCCGCCTGGTTGACCAGGGGCATGATGTACACGTGGCTTACCAAACATCTGGCAATACCGCTGTATGGGATGATGATGTGCTTCGCTTTGTAGAGTTTGCCATCGATTTTAAAGAAAGCATCGGTGAAGACGCCTCAAAAATAAAAGGCATTTATGAGGATATGCGCCAGTTTATGGCGGTTAAACAACCCAACCAGATAGATTCGCTTGAGATTCGCGATGTAAAAGGGTTCATCCGTAAAACCGAAGCCATCTCCGGAGCGCGTTATGCAGGTGTGCCCGATAGCAATATCCATTTTCAGGCACTGCCTTTTTACGAAACAGGAAAAACACAGAAAAATTCGGTTGGCGAGGAAGATATCAGGCTGACAATGGAACTGCTGCAAAAAGTAAAACCGCAACAAGTATTTACAGCCGGCGACTTTGCCGATCCGCATGGCACACATATAGTATGTTTCCATATCGTGATAGAATCGTTGCGCAGGCTGCGCAAAACCGAATCCTGGGTGAATGATTGCTGGGTTTGGATGTACCGCGGTGCCTGGCAGGAGTTCCCTACCCACGAAATTGAAATGGCGGTACCGCTTTCGCCTGCCGAGGTATTGCGCAAACGCAACGCCATATTTAAACATCAGTCGCAAAAGGATAGGCCCGTATTCCCGGGGGATGATGCCCGCGAGTTTTGGGTAAGGGCCGAGGATAGAAACCGTGAGACAGCCCAAAATTATGACAGGCTGGGCATGGCAGAATACGCTGCTATGGAAGCTTTTGTGAGGTATCAATTTTAATATTGATAAACATGACTTGCATACTTAGTATTATCGGAGAGAATTTTGATGTTGATAGCTTCATAGCACAATGTGGTGTGAAGCCATACGGTATATTTTATAAAGACCAACTGATACATAAAGACTTACCAAAAAGTAAAAAAAATAAATTTTCAGGCTGTTCGATAGGGGTAAGTAGCGCCGGATTCGATGAATTTAATAAACAGGTGGATGATGCCATTAGTTACTTAAACTTAAATCAGAAAAATCTAAAGCTTATTCCATCTATTTCGGAAATTCAATTTGCAACGTTGAATTTTGGTATAGAATATGATATCGACAAATTTGTACAATCCAAATATCTTCCAAATACATTATTAACACTTTGTGCTGATTTAGGTATCGGCATAGAGCTTTCTATTTATCAACAAACAGAAAATGAAATATAAATTCTTAATAATCGCCTTACTATTCTGTGGAGCAGCAAAGGCACAAACCACACCAGATATTACCCCGGCACATTTAAAAGCGGCCGAGGGTATGCTTAAGGCCGCGGGAGCAGACACCTTGTTTCAAAGCAGTATGGCTACCATGATGAAACAAGCAAGTGCTAATGTCCCCGAAGATAAACGGGCTAAATTCATAACCGTTATGAACCAGTTTATGGCCAAATATATTAGCTGGGACCTGCTAAAAGACCAAATAGCGGTTATGTACGCTAAAGAATTTACCGAGGCCGATCTTAAAGGTCTTATTGCCTTTTACAACACGCCACTGGGTAAAAAACTCAATCAAAAACAACCGGTTATTATGCAAAAAAGTGCTTTGCTGGGCCAGCAAGCGGTGCAAAGCCACCAGTCGGAACTACAGCAAATGATGCAGGATGCATTTAAAGATCAATAAACAATTTGTAACTAAGAAATTCGTTTAGCATCTTAGTAAAATATTCCCTTTTAATTAAACTATGAACCTTAACAGAAGTTTATCTGTAGCAGCACTGGCGTTATTAATAGCAGCCGGCAGTGCAAATGCACAGGTAAAAAGAAAACCCGCTCCATCCCCAAAAAGTAAACCAACATCCGCGGCAGCAGCATTGCGCCCGGCTACTTTGCTCCCTGTTGATGATAATGTACTGATAGGTAAACTGCCAAATGGCCTAACCTATTATATACGCCATAACGAGCAGCCGCAAAACCGCGCCGAGCTTTACCTGGTAAACAAAGCGGGATCTGTATTAGAAACCGATGCCCAACAGGGCCTTGCCCACTTTGTAGAACATATGGCTTTTAACGGCACACGCGATTTTCCGAAAAATGCATTGGTAGATTACCTGCAAAAATCAGGCGTAAAATTTGGTGCCGATTTAAACGCCTCTACTTCTTTTGATGAAACCGTTTACCAGTTGCCGCTACCTACTGATAGCGCTGCTGTTTTTGAAAAGGGCTTTAATATTTTAGCCAACTGGGCAGGTTATGTAACTTTTGACCAGGCGGAGATAGATAAAGAACGCGGTGTTGTTTTAGAAGAAGCACGTGTGCGTGGTAAGAACGCTCAAGAGCGTTTAAGCCTGCAAACTTTACCCGTTCTGTTAAATAATTCGAGATATGCTTCGCGATTGCCTATTGGTAAAGAAGAGATCCTTAAAAACTTTGATGCCACAACCATAAAAAGCTTTTATGCTGATTGGTACCGCCCAAACCTGCAAGCGGTGATTGCCGTTGGCGATTTTGATGTAAAGCGTGTTGAAGCGCTGATAAAAGCTAATTTTTCGGGATTAAAAAATCCTGTTGCACCCAAACCACGAACAGAATATACCGTAGCGCCTACACCGGGCACTGTTGTTAAAATTGCTACCGATAAAGAGTTTCCATACACACTTGCGCAAATTGTAGTTAAGCACCCGCAAACAGTTGTAAAAACAACTACGGGTTACATGCAAAGTGTGCGTACATCCCTGTTTAATTTTATGTTAAACCAAAGGCTTGGCGAACTGCTGCAAAAACCCGAGCCTCCATTCTTGTATGCCCGTACCAGCTATGGCCCATTATTGGGTAAGCAGGATGCATTTTCATCGGTAGTTGTTTCAAAACCCGGTGGTTTGGAAAACGCGGTAAAAAGTATTGTTGCCGAAACCGAGCGTGCACGTAAATTTGGCTTTACCCTTACTGAACTGGAACGCGCCAAACAATCGGCATTGGTCGGTATTCAAAATGCTTTTTACGAGAAAAATAAGACCAACTCTGCAAATTATGTAAGGGAATACCAGCTTAACTTCTTAAATGGTGAAGCTATCCCGGGTATTGATTTTGAATACAATTTTTACGTAAGCAACATTAGCAAGGTAACCCTTGCCGAAATGGACCAACTTGCCGGAAAATTCATCAGCGACCAAAACCGTGTAATAATTGTTGAAGGCCCCGAGAAGGATAAAGATAAACTACCCGACGAAAAAACCATTTTAAACTGGATAGGCACGGCAGGAAATAATATCAATGCTTATGTTGATAACGTTACCAGCAAACCTTTAATGGATAAAGCACCCGAAGGTTCAAAAGTTGTATCTGAAACACAAGATGAAGCTATTGGCACTACAACCTTAACCCTGGGGAATGGCGTAAAGGTTATATTAAAACCTACTGAGTTTAAAAACGACCAGATCCTGATCAATGGTTATAGTTTTGGGGGTAGCTCGTTAGCGAGTGATGACGATTATACTTCGGCCAGTTTTGGCGCCTCAATTGTAGGTAGCAGCGGTATATCAGAGTTTAACCAGGGGCAGCTAGATAAGATGCTGGCTGGTAAGAACGTTGATGTTAGCCCATATATAAGCGATATTACGCATGGCATAAGAGCAAGCGCCTCCCCCCGTGATTTCGAAACCGCCCTGCAGTTAATATACCTGTATTTTACAAAGCCACGTAAGGATGCGGATATATGGCAAGGTACTATTAATCAGACAAAAGCTTTGTTAGCCAATCGCGGCCTTGACCCGGGCAGCGTTTACCAGGATACACTTTCGGCGGTGTTAAGCAATAACAACTTCCGTGGTGGTGCTACTACTGTTGAAAGGTTAACCGGCGCAACTTTAGATAAGTCTTATAATTTTTATAAAGATAGGTTTGCTGATGCAAGCGGGTTTACATTTGTTTTGGTAGGTGCATTTAACCCAGTACTAATAAAACCCTTGTTGGAAACCTACCTGGGCGCTTTGCCATCTACCAATAAAAAAGAAACTTTTAAAAACCTGAAGATGTACCCGGCCCCCGGCCAGAACACCAAAACCGTTTATAAGGGTATAGATGATAAAGCAACTGTACAAATGATATACAGCGGCGCTTACGTTTTCAACGAAGCCAATAACATACAAATGGATGCTTTGGAAGAAGTACTGAACATTAAGCTTGTTGAGCGCCTTCGCGAACAGGAAAGCGGGATCTATGCACCGGGCATTAGGGCAAATTACTCTAAAAATCCCGAAGGCAGATACACCGTTACCATCGCCTTTACTTGTGCTGCCGCAAATATTGACAAGCTGATAGCCGCAACGCTTGATGAGATAAACAAGATAAAACAAACCGGTGCACAGCCTGCCGATATTCAAAAATTTGTTGCTGAAGAAGCCCGCTCAACACAGGTGCAATTAAAGCAAAATGTTGCATGGTTAGGCTACCTTGCCGGAGCATCACAAAACGGACAAGACCCTGATGAGATATTAAGCCACGTTAAAAACCTGGATCAGGTAACCGTACAAAGCACAAAAGAAACAGCTATTAAATATCTGAATAATAACAATTTGGCAAAAGTAATTCTGATGCCAGAGAAGAAATAAACTTCAATATTAAAAGGAATAGAAAGCCCCCGAAGAAATTCGGGGGCTTTTTTATTTTATTGGTTTCAGGTTCGAGAAAAAGGCAAGGTAAGTACCCGTTGCTTCCCGGCCGGTTTCGTGTACAACAATGCCGGTAATAATACCTTTATCATCCACTTCAAAGCCTATCCCGCCCTTTACATCGTCATAAAGACTGCACTTGCCACCTTTATCCTCAAATGTCGCTGTCTTTTTTAACTTATAAACCGATTCTGCGATTTTGAAGGGCACGCCCGTATAGATCTTGTTGTTCACTTTAAACAATGGCGAAGTAACCCGTATTTGCTTCACGCGGCTTGTTTCGTCGTTTCCCATATCCCGCGAAAAATACATTTGAGTTACATAGCCTGTTGTATCGTGGTTGGCATACCAGATGGACACGCTTTTGCCCATTGCCGCGTCGCCGGCATCGGGTTTGCCCAATTTTTTATGAACCACCTCAGAGCTTTCATTAATAGCAGCTTGGCCAACGCTTATGCCGGGTACTATCAACTGTGCAAGAGGCACGGGTTTATCGCCGGGCATTTCAATTGCCGTAGTATCAGCAACTTTGGTTTTATCTAACACCGTGGTATCTGCATTCTCTGCAGTGGTATCTATCGATTCAGGAGCCCTTTTTTGCTGGCATGATGAAATAGCAGCAGCAAGTATCGGCACAATTAAATATCTTGGAACATTCATGGTTGTAACAATTTGTTTAATTTACAGTTGATACGTATAACCAATAATAGTATATTTTGTTAGGATAATCAATGACATCGAGCGGCCAAAAGGTAATACAGCAATGGTACAAACAAAAGCAGTGGAAGCAGTTCCCGTTTCAAAAAGAAATGGAAGAAGCTTATCTGTCGGGCTTTTCGGGCTTGCTGAATGCGCCTACCGGCAGCGGTAAAACCTTCGCATTGTTCCTGCCTTTCCTGGCCGATTTTATAAATAAACACCCCGACACTTATACCACACAAAAAAACAACGGCCTGCTTATGTTATGGATAACGCCCCTGCGCGCCCTAACTAACGATATCCGAAAGGCAATGCAGGAGGTGTGCGACGATATAGGCCTGCCCTGGCGCATCATGACCCGTACCGGGGATACATCCGCAGCTGATAAGGCTGCCTTAAAAAGGAAACTCCCCGAAGTGCTGCTTACCACCCCCGAAAGTCTGCACCTGATGCTGGCCCAAAAAGAATACGATAAAATATTTAAAGGCCTGCAGGTAATGGTATGCGATGAATGGCATGAACTATTGGGCACCAAACGCGGCGTACAGGTAGAGCTGGGGTTGAGCCGTTTGAAAGGCTTAGGTGCGGAGGCGTTGGAGCGAGGAGCGGATACTAACGCTACTTCCGCTCAGTCAACTTCGCACACCACACCACTCCGCATCTGGGGTATCAGCGCAACCATTGGCAATCTGGAGCAGGCCGCGGAGGTTTTGCTGGGAAATGATTTCCCGCCGGAACAGATAAAAATGGTACGCGCCAACTTGAACAAGAAACTGGTGATACAATCTGTAATACCGGACAATATTGAGAATTACAGCTGGGCGGGGCATATCGGTGTACAACTACTCCCGCAGGTGATGGAGATAGTTGCCAAAAGCAAAACCACCCTAATATTTACCAATACCCGGTCGCAAAGCGAGATCTGGTATCATGCTATCATTGATAACTACCCCGAGTATGCCGGTATAATGGCCATGCACCATGGCTCGCTTGATAACGAGATCCGTAACTGGGTAGAACAAGCCCTGCACGCCGAGGCTTTAAAGGTTGTGGTGTGTACTTCCAGCTTAGACCTGGGTGTGGATTTTAGGCCCGTAGACACCGTTGTACAGGTAGGCAGCCCCAAAGGGGTAGCCCGTTTTATGCAACGCGCAGGCAGGAGCGGGCACGGTCCCGGGGAGATATCAAAAGCGTACTTTGTGCCAACTCATTCCCTGGAACTTTTAGAGGGGGCGGCTTTAAAAAGTGCCATTAAGAAAGGTGTATTCGAAAGCCGCGACCCTATGCTGCTTACCATGGATGTCCTGATACAATTTATGGTGACGCTGGCCGTATCTGATGGGTTTCGTGCCGATGAATTATTCAGAGAAGTGAAAACCACCTTTGCCTTTGCCGACCTGCGCCGTGACGAGTTTAACCAACTGCTTGATTTTATAACCAATGGTGGCAAAACCCTTGCCCAGTACGATGAATTCCTAAAGGTAGAGGTCGAAAACGGCCTGTTTAAAGTGAACAGCAGGCGCGTAGCTATGCGGCACCGGCTGAGTATCGGCACTATAACCAGCGAGCTGAGTATCCGTGTAAAATGGCTGAGCGGTGGAAGCCTGGGTACTTTAGAGGAAGGCTTTATATCCAAACTAAAGCCGGGCAATACTTTCTGGTTCGCGGGCCGCAGCCTTGAATTTATTAAGGTGAAGGAAATGACAGCCTATGTCAAAAAATCGACCAAAACCAAAGGTTTGATCCCCAGCTGGAACGGCGGGCGGATGCCTTTATCATCACAGCTATCGGCCGTATTCAGAGATAAATTGGACGAGGTGGCCAATGGCATTGAAACAGATATAGAGGTAAAGGCGCTTAAACCCCTATTCGATCTGCAGGCTAAATTGTCGCATTTGCCGCAAAGCCATGAGTTTTTGATAGAATCCTTTAAATCACGCGAAGGGCACCACCTGTTATTTTATCCTTTCGAGGGCAGGTTGGTACATGAGGGTATGGCGAGTTTATTGGCCTACCGGATCTCCAAAATAAAGCCTGCCAGTTTCTCTATCGCCATGAATGATTATGGTTTTGAGTTACTAACCGACGAGGATATACCCATTGAGCAGGCTTTGGAAGATGCCGACTTCTTTTCTATCAATAACCTGATAGAGGATATTCAGCATAGCCTCAACTCCAATGAAATGGCCCGGCGCAAGTTTAGAGATATCGCCCATATCGGCGGGCTGGTGTTCACCGGCTATCCCGGTCAGCAGGTAAAGAACAAGCATTTACAGGCATCTACATCACTATTGTTCGAGGTATTTAACGAGTACGAGCCTGATAACCTGCTGGTTAGGCAAGCCTATAATGAAGCATTGGCTTTTCAGTTAGAGGAGTTTAGGTTACGCGCGGCTTTGCAACGCATTCAAACACAAAACATTATCTTAAAAACTATTGAACGCCCCACACCTTTTGCCTTCCCTATACTGGTAGATAGCCTGGGCCGCGAGCGGTTGACCACCGAAACAATGGAAGAACGCATCGCCAAAATGGCCCGCCGTTATGGTGCCGATGAAGTTGCAGATAACGTTAAGCCAAAAACCAGGAAGACCGGAATAGCTAGAAAAAAGGGCTTTTGATCCACTTGTTTCATTTGACTTATGTCGCATTTTTAAGGGTTTTCAACCGTCAATTTTCGCCTTCAAAACGCCAATTTTCGTCCTCGTAATGCCAATTTTTCGCCTTGCAAGACAGGTTTGGTGTAAAATACTAATAAAACAAAAAAAGGACGGCCAATGACCGTCCTTTTCAATATTAAATAGAGATGCGATACTTCGCGTCTTAAGCAAGCTTACGTTTCACTTCTACGTTTTCGTAGGCTTCAACGATGTCGCCAACTTCAATGTTATTGTAGTTTTGGATGTTCAAACCGCACTCGTAACCGGTTGCAACTTCTTTCACATCATCTTTAAAGCGTTTTAATGAAGCCAGTTCACCTGTGTGAATTACTACACCATCGCGGATGATACGGATCTTGCTGTTACGGGTAATTTTACCGTCTAACACCATACAACCTGCAATTGTACCCACCTTGCTGATCTTGAAGGTTTCACGTATCTCAACGTTAGCCACAATCTTCTCTTCAAAGGTTGGTGCAAGCATACCTTCCATCGCCGCTTTTATCTCGTTGATAGCATCGTAGATGATAGAGTAAAGCCTGATATCAATTTGCTCTGCCTCGGCCAGTTTACGCGCACTTCCCGAAGGACGTACCTGGAAACCGATGATGATCGCATCTGATGCAGAAGCCAGCAATACGTCTGATTCTGAGATCTGACCAACCGCTTTTGATATGATGTTAACCTGGATCTGCTCGGTAGAAAGTTTCAGTAACGAATCTGATAACGCTTCAATAGAACCATCCACGTCACCCTTAACAATAATGTTAAGTTCCTTAAAGTTACCAACTGCCAAACGGCGGCCAATTTCATCAAGTGTAATGTGTTTTTGTGTACGTAAGCCTTGTTCGCGTTGTAACTGTAAACGTTTGTTTGCAATTTCACGTGCTTCAACCTCGGTCTCTAACACATTAAATTTATCGCCGGCTGTAGGTGCACCCTGCATACCCAACACCTGTACCGGTGTTGATGGCCCTGCAGATTCAACCCTTTGGCCACGTTCGTTTGTTAACGCTTTAACACGCCCGCTATAGCAACCTGCTAATATCGGGTCGCCCACTTTTAAGCGGCCTGCCTGTACCAATATGGTAGTAACAATACCACGGCCTTTATCCAAGGCTGCTTCTATTACTGTACCTACGGCACGTTTGTTAGGGTTGGCTTTTAGTTCAAGCAATTCTGCTTCAAGCAATACCTTCTCTAACAATAGCTCGATATTTAAACCGGTTTTAGCCGATATTTCTTGTGTTTGGTATTTACCACCCCACTCTTCAACCAAAATATTCATGGCAGATAATTGCTCACGTACCTTATCGGCGTTAGCACCCGGCCTGTCAATTTTGTTGAAAGCGAAGATAATTGGTGCACCTGCAGCCTGCGCGTGGTTTATGGCCTCGCGGGTTTGCGGCATCACGCTATCGTCAGCGGCAATTACTATAATAACAATATCTGTTACCTGTGCACCCCTTGCACGCATGGCGGTAAACGCCTCGTGGCCCGGTGTATCCAGGAATGTGATTTTTCCTTTATCATCCGGCAAAGTAACTTCGTAAGCGCCAATGTGCTGGGTTATACCCCCGGCCTCGCCGCCAATTACGTTTGTTTTGCGGATAAAATCCAGTAATGATGTTTTACCGTGGTCAACGTGGCCCATGATCGTCACAATTGGCGCACGTGGGATCAGATCTTCCGGCTCATCCGGTTGATCAAGTATAAACTCTTCGTCCTGTGGTTTTACAAACTCAACCTGGTAGCCAAACTCATCAGCAACAATGCTAAGGGTTTCGGCATCCAAACGCTGGTTAATGGAAACAAACATACCCAAACTCATACAAGTCGAGATAATTTGTGTTACAGATACGTCCATCATCAAGGCTAATTCGTTTGCCGTAACAAACTCAGTAACCTTAATTACTTTAGACATTGCATCCTGCTCCATTGCCAGTTCATCGGCATTGGCTGCTACATCATCACGCTTTTGACGGCGGAATTTAGCACGTTGTGCAAACTTACCCGACTTACCTGCTCCGCTTAAACGTGCAAGTGTAGCCTTGATCTGGTCTTGTATATCTTTTTCTGTAGGCTCTTCTTTAGGGCCGCCGCCTGTTGGTGCATTTCTGCCTCCTCTAAAATCTGGACGGTTACCACCACCTGCCGGAGGGCCTGCCGGCCTGTTCCTGAAATCGGGACGGTTTGGATTGATAGTACCGCTTGGTGGTGCTTGCTGACCGGTGTTATTACCACCTTGTCCGCCGCCACCGCCTTGCTGATCTTTACGCTTACGTTTGCGTTTTTGATCGGCAGCGTTACCTGCAGCATTTGATGATGACGCAACCGGGCCACCGCCACGTTTAGGCGCATTAACCGGTAAGGTTATCTTTCCAATAATTTTAGGGCCGCTTAAGCGCTCTGCACTTGCACGGATAACGTCATCAGTTTCACCTTCGGCTGGTGCCGCGGGCTCAACAGTTTCGGCTACCGGCGCTTTGGGCGCTTCCGCAACAGGTTCTGGTGCTTTTGGTGCTTCTGCAACCGGCTCTGGCGCTTTTGGCGCTTCCGCAACAGGTTCTGGTGCTTTCGGTGCTTCTACAACCGGCTCTGGTGCTTTTGGCGTTTCCACAACTGGTGCAGGTTTCTCTGCAACTGGTTCTGGTGCTTTTGGCGCTTCCACAACAGGCTCTGGCGCTTTCGGGGTTTCTGCTACCGGTTCCGGTGCTTTCGGAGTTTCCGCAACAGGTGCGGGCTTCTCTGCTACCGGTGGTTTTGCATTAAGGTTATTAAGGTCTATTTTACCAACTACCTTTACACCCGGTAATCCTTCGTTGCGCTCTTCGGTTTTGGCCTGTACAGGTTCAACCGGTTTTGGCTTTTCAGCCGGCGCCGAAGTAAAATGGCCGGTGTTTTTAATCAGTATCTCCTCGTTCTCAAAATCTCTTGAACGGCGTTGCTCAACAGGTTTTTCTGGCGCCTGTCCGGGCTCCTCTTTCCTGATCTTGCCTATACTGATCTGCTTGGCCTCCTCCTTAATAATTTTATCAACAGCAAATTCCTTCAACAATGTGGTGTACATATCGTTATCCAGCTTAGCCATTGGTTGCTTTTCAACCTTGTAGCCTTTGGAAGCTAAGAAATCGACAATGGTACCCATACCAATGTTCAGTTCTTTTACTGCTTTTATTAATTTTATGGATTTGTCTTCTGACATTTATTAAATTTTCTCTGCTAATTATCGCAAAAATACGATTTTAATTCTTGTTTCTACGTTTATTCAAATTCTGCCTGCAGAATTGATAAAACATCTTTTATTGTTTCTTCTTCCAGATCGGTACGTTTAACCAATTCGCCAACGGATAATGCCAATACAGATTTCGCTGTATCAAGGCCTATACGTTTAAATTCGTCAAGTATCCAGCTATCAATCTCATCTGAGAATTCTTCAATGTCCACATCCTCGTCATGCTCATCAGCCTCACGGTAAACATCAATTTCATAGCCGGTTAATTTACCTGCCAATTTAATATTGTGGCCACCGCGACCGATAGCTAACGATACCTGGTCTGGCTTTAAGTAAACCGCCGCTGTTTTTTTCTCATCATCTAATTTAATAGAAGTGATTTTTGCAGGCGATAATGCACGCTGTATATATAACTGAATATTGTTTGTAAAGTTTATTACATCAATGTTCTCGTTCTTCAACTCGCGAACGATACCATGGATACGTGAACCTTTCATACCTACGCAGGCACCAACCGGATCGATACGGTCATCGTAAGATTCTACCGCTACTTTAGCTCTTTCACCCGGTTCACGCACAATTTTCTTGATGGTGATCAGTCCGTCGAAAATTTCGGGAACTTCCATCTCGAATAAGCGCTGTAAAAACTCGGGCGCGGTACGCGATATAATAATTTTAGGGTTGCTGTTCAGCATATCAACCTTGCTGATTATCGCCCTTACGCTATCACCTTTTTTAAAGTAATCGGCCGGGATCTGCTCTGTTTTTGGTAATAAAAGCTCGTTGCCTTCATCATCCAAAACCAAAGTTTCTTTTTTCCAAACCTGGTAAACCTCGCCGGTAACAATTTCGCCAACGCGGTCTTTATATTTTTTGAAGATCTCGTCTTTCTCCAGTTCTAAAATTTTAGATACCAGCGTTTGGCGGGCAGCTAAAATAGCCCTGCGGCCAAAGCTTTCTAAAGTGATCTGCTCAATTTGCTCATCGCCGATCTCCAGATCAGGGTCAATTGTTTTAGCTTCTGCTAATTCAACCTCTAGGTCATCATCCTCACTAAAGCCATCCTCAACAACAACACGTGTGCGCCAAATTTCTAAGTCACCATTATCTGTGTTAACAATCACATCACAATTCTCATCGGTACCGTACTTTTTCCTGATCATGCTTCTGAAAACGTCTTCCAGAACGCTCATCATGGTTGGGCGGTCAATGTTTTTGAAATCTTTAAATTCCTGAAAAGAATCAATTAAATTAATATTGCTCATCTTCTACTTGAATGATATTAAAACTTTTGTTTCTGTTATTTTATCTGTCGGGATAGTGCTTTCAACAGTTACAGCCTTTTTCCCTTTTTCTTTTATTGCTTCTTCAATTATAATAGAGTCGTCGCCCGCCTCTTTTAATACGCCTTCACGTTTTGTACCGTCGTCCATTTTAATAGCTAACGTACGCCCTATGTTTTTAGCGTATTGCCTTTTTAATGTTAGCGGCGTATCAATACCGGGCGATGAAACCTCCAGGTTGTATGGAGTATCAATAACGTTCTCTTCTTCCAGATGAAAGCCTACATGCCTGCTTATGGCAACACAATCAGCAATCCCTATCCCGTTATCCCCATCAACCAGTACTATCAGCTTGCCGTTCGAATGCATTTTAACATCCACCAAAAACAAGTTTGGCATGTCGGCAATTTTCTCCTCTACCAGTTCAGTTGTTCTTTTTTCAATATTCATTATCGTATGTTTTTTCCGGTATCCCGATAGATAAATGGGGCGGATGATAATTTGATTGATAAAATAAAAGAGGGGACAAACGCCCCCTCTTTTTTAATTCAGATGCAAATATAGCAAGTTTTTTTCATTTTCAAAGCTTATTGCTTAAAAATCAAATCAATAAAATGCACTTTACCGGGTTGGGAGCGGCCTTTTATATAATCGATAAGCATTGCGCCTTCGCCCAGGCGGTAATTGCGTACAAAGTAAGTTTGTCCTTTTACAAAGGGGGTATCGGGCGTAAAGATCACCACACTATCTTTTAACTGGTAACGCCCGGGCTGCACAGGCTGATAATTTTTCATATCCGTATCGGCAGGCATGCGATAAACCGGCACTAGGTTTTGCCATACATCTTTAGTGGTATCGCGCCCAATATCCTGCATTACAGCATAATCCAAACCCTTAAACTGTACCGACTGCCCATTGTTTACAAGGGAGATCTGCACAGCGGAAGGGTGCTTGGCGGGCTTACAGGCAAGGGCGAGCAGAATAGGGATTATGTAGAATAGTTTTTTCATAGTTATTAAGCCTCACCTAAATCCTCTCCAAAGGAGAGGACTTTAAAACATATTATATTGTCACTTCACAAACGCCCCCTCCTTTGGAGAGGGCCGGGGTGAGGCTTCTTTATTTCTTTAACGTTTCCTCAAACAGTTTATAGATCCGTTTATACTCATCTGTCCAGCTGCTGGATTGTACAAAACCGTGGTCTTCTACCGGGTATGAAGCCAGCTCCCAATTCTCTTTGTGCAGTTCAATCAACTTCTGACTAAGCCTTATGATATCCTGGTAGTTTACATTCTGATCTACCATGCCATGCAGCATCAACAACCTGCCTTTTAAGCCATCGGCAAAATAAATAGGTGAGCTTTGGCGGTAGGCAATCTCGTCGTTAAAGGGTTCGTTAAGAATGTTGGAGGTATAGCCGTGATTGTAATGAGCCCAATCGGTAACCGAGCGTATGGCCGCGCCTGATGCAAAAACATCGGGTTGAGTGAACAATGCCATCAATGTCATAAACCCACCGTACGAGCCGCCATATAAACCCACATGTTTTGGGTTAACACCATACTTTTCTACCAGTAGCTTTACGCCATCTACCTGGTCTGTCAGATCTGCGCCACCCATGTGGCGATAAATACCTGTGCGGATATCGCGTCCATAGCCCGAGCTGGCGGTATAGTCGATATCCAGCACGGTATAGCCGTTATCAACCAGCATGTTGTTAAACATGTACTCGCGGAAATAGCTGCTCCACCAGTAGTGCACATTTTGCAGATAGCCCGCGCCATGCACAAATACTACAGCAGGTTTTGCCGGATCGGGATTTTTGGGCTGATAAAGCCGTGCGTAAATATCCTTACCATTGCGGTTCTTAAAACTAATTACTTCCGGCTCTTTCCATGCGTACGATTTAAATTCTTCGGTAGTAGAATTAGTTACCTGTGCTGCTTTTGCCCCCGGTTTGTTGGGTTGTACATACAGTTCCCAAGGTTTATTTGAGTAGGAATAACGGATAGCCAGCCATTTTTCATCAGGCGAAAGATCTATCTCGTTACCGCCTTTCATCGAAGTAATTTTAATCGGGCTGCCTCCTGTTACCGGAATCTTATAAAAATGCGTAATGCCCGGGTGCTCGATATTAGCGGTAAAGTAAAAGGTTCTTTTATCGTTGGATAAACGCAGGGTTTGCACTTCCCATTTGCCCGATGTTAGCTGCTTCTTTTCGCCGGTTATTACATCGGCAATATATAAATGCGAGTATCCGCTGGCTTCGCTCTGGAAATAAAAGTGCGTGTTATCCGTCCAGCCCAGGCTACCATTGGCGAACCATGCCCCTGTACCAGGGCCGCCTATCCAGGCATCGTCGTGCTGGCGGTCCAACGGGGTAAGCTTACCTGTTGCGGCATCCAGTTTCATCAGCCAGCGGTCTTTGTTATCCTGCGCATCTATATTTACAATGGCGTATTTACTATCCGGGCTCCAGAACGGGCCGCTGATATCAACCTTGCGGTCGGCATTTAGCTTCTTTAATGCTTCTAATTCTTTGGGGTAATCTTTAAAATACGCCGGGATATCTTTTATGCCGGGCAGGTCTTTGGTGACGATGCCATAAACTGAATCGCGACGGGTATCAAAAATAAAACTCTCGGATGTAGCCTGCGGGCTACCCACCTTTGAACGGTTTGGGATATCTTCGGTATAGCCCGACGAGGTCACATAATCCGGCACGATAGCGTTTTTCACACCCTCGGCAGATTGGGTAAGGCGATACGTTACGTACCTGCCATCCGGACTTAACTGCACATTGCTTAATCTTTTATCGCCAAAGGCTATCTCCTTTAGTTTAGCAACCTTAAACTGGCTGCGCTCTACAGAATCCAGTTTACGGTCTTTCTCGTTCACTTTAATAATATCAAACAGTTCTAATTGCTGTTTTTTTAGCCAGCGGGCCTGCTCATTATCTTTAGCGGGTTTCTTTTCTGTGCTTGCTGTTTTAACAAAATTGGTCAGCTGAGTTAGCTCGCCTTTGTTCAGCTTTAAGGCATACAGATTGTTATCGTTAGTGAAAATAATGCTGCCTTCATCGCCGCTAAAGGTTGGGTTGCTTTCGCGATTGGTAGTATTGGTTAGCTGTACTGTTTTGCCCGAAGCTACTTCCAGCAGATAGATATTGCCGTTTTTTTCGAAGGTTTTTAACGTACGCTTTTTGTTCCATTTGCCGTTATCGGGGATCAGATCACGGCGCTGGGTTAGCGTAGTTTTTTGTGGTTTTATATTGTTTGGGCTGATGTAGAACAGTTCATCGCGTTCAGTCTTATCCGGGTTCCAGTTGAAATAGATCTTTTTGCTGTCGTCGCTCCAGCGGATATTATCTGGTGATACGCCCATCCATTTGGGGTCGCGCATTATTTTTTCAACGGTAAGTACTTCCAGTTTTTGTGCCGATGCGGCAAATCCAAGGCAAAGGAATAATAAGGTAAAGCTTTTCTTCATAACAAATTGCTGTTAAGCGCTGCAATTTAACAGTTTAGGTAATATTACTATTTTTAACGTTTGGATTGTTACAATATGGAAATAAAAGGAAGCCGATTTACCCTGCGCACTTGGCAGGCTGCAGATGCGCCATCCCTGCAAAAACATGCCAATAACCCCAATATTACCGCTTGCCTGCTCGACAGGTTCCCATCGCCATATACCTTGGCCGATGCGGAGTTTTTTATCAACCTGAACCTTCACCAGGATCCCGTTACCAATTTTGCTATCGAAATAAACGGCGAGGTTGCGGGTGTGATAGGCTTGGATTTCAGGGATGATGTCTATATCAAATCGCCACTAATTGGCTACTGGCTGAGCGAACAATACTGGGGCCGTGGCATTATCCCCGAAGCAGTTAAACTGGTAACCGGCTATGGCTTTAAAAAGTTAGATATCATTTGCATTATGGCTTTTGTTTTCAGCACAAACCCAAAATCAATGCGGGTGCTGGAGAAAGCGGGCTATACCCAACAAGCGGTGTTAAAACAGTCGGTTATTAAAAACGGTAAGGTGTTGGATGAGCATGTGTATGTGGCGTATAGGAATATCTAAATCTTCATTGTCATGCTGAGCGATAGCGAAGTATCTATTCGCCGATATGCATAGTCCGCTTGTCGCTTTATTATTAGATCCTTCGCTATCGCTCAGGATGACAAACAGGGGATGGACATTAATATATCTTCCTGTAAATCTCCTTTACCATACCACCCGGATCAAGTGATAAATTAACCGCCGAGGATACCGCGATGCCGTAAACGCCTGTTTGCATTAACAGATCTACATCTTTTAATTGTACGCCACCAACTGCTATAACCGGGATATCTATCGGCTGCTTTTCTAACTGGCGGTAGCCGTCGTATCCCAATAGTGGTTTATCATTTGGCTTGGTATCGGTATGGGCGAAGGGGCCATAGCCGCAATAATCTACCACGCCGGTGTTTTGGATTCGCAGTAATGCTTCTACGTTTGTGGCCGATGCACCTAAAGTTTTCTCGTCGGTTATCGCTTCGCGGATAGCGGTAAAATCGGCATCAAGATCTTCAATATGTACACCTTGCGCATCTACTTTATCTAACAAATGGTAATGATTGGCAAGGATAAGTGTTGCCCCCCAGTCATCGCAGATGGATGCTATCTGGTTTATCTCTGCCACCATTTCTTCATCGCTTTTGCTCATGCAACGGTACTGGATCCAGTTGGCCCCGGCTTCGCAGGCTATTTGGGCTTGCTCAACATGGGTACGATTGGGCAGGTCTTGCGTGAGGTAATGGAATTTGGAAATGTATTTCTTCATAGGTTAGTCCGCAAGTCGGAAAGACCGAAAGTCCGGAAGATTATTTTAAACCGTCGGCTAAAGCCGACGGCAATGATTTATAAAATGGCAACAAGGCTTCGTCTTTCGGACTTACCGACTTCCTGTCTTTGCTGACTCTCTTACTTCAACACCTCGCCAATAGCTGTACCTATGTTGCCGTTTGGCGCTTGTATGTGCAATAATTGAGCTACTGTTGCTGCTATATCTGTCATGTGGGTTTCGCGGGTTAGGCTGCCATGTTTAATGCCCCAGCCCATAAATACCAATGGGATATGCGCATCGTAAGGGTTCCAGGTGCCGTGGGTGGTGCCTGTTTGGCCTCCGCTATACCATCCCGGTTTCAGGACGATCTGGATAGTGCCGCTGCGTTCGGCATTGTATCCGTTTTGGATGCGTGTGCGAAGTTCATCCGGTATGGTGGCCGTTTGTACGTGCTGCATATCAACCGCGTAAGCAATTTGGGGTTCCTGCTGTAAAAACTGGATGCAATCCAATTTTAAAGCGTCTGCGTTCAGGTTCTCCTTTTTAATAGCTGCATTATTAAAATTTACCTGGTAGTTATCCAGGTTTAATACCACGCCTTTTACTTTATACTTATCCTCCAGCATTTTGTTTAACCGCGTTTGCACATCGCCGCTTTTCCAAACACCTGCCGGGATATTATGGTCTATTAAAAAGCTGGGATTATGCGCGGCACCATGGTCGGCACTTAAAAAAACGCTGTAATTCCTTTTACCCAGCTTCCCATCTAAATAAGTAAAGAAAGCTGCCAGGTCTTTATCTAAACGCAGGTAGGTATCTTCAACCTCAACCGAGTTTGGACCAAACTGATGCCCAATATAATCTGTGGAAGAAAGGCTTACTGCCAGGAAGTCGGTCACTGAACCGGCACCCAATTTTTCACTTTCGATGGCCGCTTTAGCCAGGTCAAGCGTCATACTGTTACCATAAGGGGTAGAGCGGATCATCCCGGCTTTGCCTTTATATAATTCGGATGTTTTTATAGGGAAAGTTGGTGCATCGGTACCGCTGAATTTACCTTCATACTTAGGGCTGTTATCCGGCGCGCTTTGTACGTAAGTATTTATCGGGTAAAGGGTGTTCCAGTCTTGTTTCAGATACTTCTCTGCTGGTTTGGTAGCGTTAAAGGTTTTAACCCAGGCCGGCAGGTCGGTCATATAATAGCTGCTGCTAATCCATGCGCCGTTGGCATCGTCAAACCAATAAGCCGCATTGGCTGCATGGCCCGCGGGTAAAATACCGCCGCGATCTTTTAATGCTATACCTATTACTTTTGATCGGAAATTTGTAGCTAACCGTAGTTCGTCAGTTACTGTGCTTACCAGCAAATTACGGGGCGACATTTTGCCTGCCTTTGAATCGCTGCCTACCGCTGTAACGGTACTATCTTCGGTACAATACATTTCTTTACCGGTTGCCTGTATCGTAAAATCATTCCCGGCTATGCCATGTATAGCAGGTACCGAACCTGTATAAATAGTAGAGTGCCCTATGGCTGTAACCGTTGGGATATAAGGTATCAGTGTGTTTTCGCAGGTAAAACCTTCATTAAGCATCCGTTTAAAACCACCACTTTGGTAGCGGTCGTAATAGCGGTACAGGTAATCCCAGCGCATTTGGTCAACTACTAAACCTACAACAAGTTTTGGCCGTGGTAAGGTTGCCGTCTTGGCGGTCACTGTTTTTTGGGCTTGCGCCGATAAGCTAAATACAGCGGTTGCAAAGGTTAGCGTAAGCAGTACTTTTATCTTCATAGTATTAGATGTTAAAAGGCAAATATCACAATTGCAATATATAAACAATGTGATATTTGTGTTACTTTTAATTATAAAGCAAGGTAAAACTATTCTATAAAAGTAAGCAAAGCATGCTGACTCGCGGTATGCAGGTCCCTCCAAACCCTATTGATCTCGGTATCCGGCGATGCCGCCATCAAACCGCAATAGGGGTACAATTCATCCACACATTCGCGTGCTATTTTGGCTAATACCCTGCTGGTATGGCTAACTGCTTTCAATAATACTTCGTTCATGGGTTCGTTCCATGAAGCTTCAACCGCTTCAAAAAAGCTTGCGCGGGCCTGGTTTAATAATGCTGTTGCCGATTCCAGCGCTTCTTCCATCACCAAAACATTTGCCTGGTTAACCCGCCGTATATTGGTTGCCTTATTTGCAAAGGCTGCTACGCACAGATCAGTAAAATGCACCGCCAGGCCTGATATATTCGCGGCCAGCGTAGCTTCGGCCAGTTGAAAAAATGGGTAAGTGTATAATTGCGCATCAATTACAGCTGCCGCCGGGTCAATTTTAAAGCAGCGGTTACTATCAACATATAAATTTTCAACCTTATAGGCATCGCTGCCTGTTGCTATCATGCCTATATATTTCCAGCCGGATACAAGCGCTACATCTTTCCTGTCCAATACAAATGGTAATATTAGTTGTGTACCGTCTGCATTTAAAACAGGTGCATCGCCATTCATTATATTACAGTTAACCGTAATATAGGTAGCATGGTGCACACCGCTGGCGTATTTCCAGCTACCAGTTATCATATAGCCATCGCCGGAAATTGTTGCCGTACCCGTAGGCGCGCCGCTGCCTGCCAAACAAACCTTGGGGTCTTTATAAATTTGCTTCGCGATTTCGGGATCAAGGAACCCGCCAAACCAGCCGGCACCACAGCACAAGGTAACTACCCAGCCCAGGCTGCCATCAGCCCAGCTTAAAGCTTCTTCTATTTTTACCAGTTGAGGCAATGGCGTTTGTAAGCCGCCGTATTCGGCAGGCGATACCAGGTTAAACCATTGCTGCTCATAAACCAATGCCAGTTGCGCCTCATTCAGTTTGCCTAATTGCTCTGCTTCGGCCGCGTTATCGCGTATAATTTCAACCCACTGGGGCTGCATTATTAATGATGGATGATCTGTTTTTTTCATGCTACCTCCACATTAAGTAATAATTGTTCTTCTTTTAACCGTTCTTCTTTAATGATCTTTCGCCAGTCCAGGTAACCAAAAATGGCCACCACAAACAAAAACGCCGTAAGCAAGGCAAACAACGCCAGGTTTTTATGGAATAACAGGGGTACAGCAAACAGGTTGCTTACATTAAGCAATACCCAGTTCTCTATTTTGCGCCGGGCCAAAAGCCACATACCCGCCCATGCGGTTGATGACACCCACGAATCCCAAACCGGCACGGTTGATTGTGTGAAATTGATAAGCAACAGGTACAGTATGCCCCAGCCTGCAAAAACGATCAGCAGTGTAACTATCCATTCCTGCCGGTTGGCGTATGATACCTTTACAGGTGGCTCGTTCCGTTTTTTTACCCAATGATACCAGCCATAAAAGCTCATTACTACATAATAGCAGCTCAGCAGGCATTCGGCATAAAGGGCAACATTAAGCAGCAGATATATAGAAATTAAGGTGCCGGCTATACCTGTTGGGTATAGCCACACCTTGTTAGCCTTGGCAAGCAATACTTCCGTTACGCCCAACAGTACGGCCGTCCACTCCAGCCATGTGGTAGCTTTTACCTGCTCTATGAACAGGTCTATCCAATTTTGCATAGCTATCGGTTAAAAGCTTAAATTAAGCGATGCCAGGAAATTGCGCGTTGCCTGCGGGAAATAGTAATTGTAGTTTACCAGCGTCCCGCCATCCACCTCCGGATAGGTAGCTCCGTTTGCCTCATATTTTTTGCTGAAAACATTATTAACCAGTAACCCTATGCCAATATTCTTGATGGCTTTTGTGCTGAAATTGTAGCTCAGCCTTACATCATTTACAAAATATGCTTTCAAATACCTGTTAACCGCGTATGGGTTATCAGCCACATCCGGCGAGGTTGTAATACCAGTTGGGTTAATGTTGCTTGTATTATCCAGATACTGTTTGCTCACGTATTTGCTGATAAATGCAATACTCCCATTTTTTACAGGCGAGTAAGCGATCTCACTTCCGGCTATTAATGATGGCGAAAACGCGATGTTGGTCTTTTTAAAAGATTGCACTACTGGTGGCAACGGATTGAAATCAGGATCGTAGCTGGCTAATGACCGGTTCAGGTCCTTAATTTTATTGGTGCTGATAGTAGCATTGGCTGCCCAGCTTAACTGGTTTGTTATTTTAACCCGCCCGTCAAATTCGATACCGGCCCTGTAGCTGTTATCAACGTTCATACGTGTTGCCGAGCCTACATCGTTTAAAGCGCCTGTTAATATCAACTGGTTTTTATATAACATATAAAACAGATTGATACCGCCTTTAAATACATCTCCGCTGGTGCGGTAGCCGGCTTCAAAATCTTTCAAGTTTTCGGGCTTAGGCCTGCTGACCGGGGTAGAGTTGGTGTAATCGTCGCGGTTAGGTTCGTGATTACCTACCGCGAATGATGCATAAATGTTATTGTGCTCATCCAGCTCGTAAGTTATACCCGCTTTAGGATTAAAAAAGTTAAGCGTAGCATTTTGCTGCACGTTATTCAGGTTCCTGTCGAACCCAAGGAACGAATAATAAATACGGCGGTATTGCAGATCGGCAAACAGGGTTACATCACCTAATTTATATTCGCCGCGGCCAAATATGTTAAAGTCGCTCTTTTCGGCATCATCACGATAGTACTCATAATTAGGTGGGATGCCCGCATCCTGCTGAGTGTAAATTATGTTACCGTAGTGTGCACCGGTATAGCGGTTGTAGGCACCGCCTAAAGTAAGGTTAAGATTGCTTTTGGGCTGATATTTTAAGGCATAGGTTACGCCATAAAAATCGTTATTTAACCAAAGGCGGCGGGCCAGGTTGGTGTTGGTAATGGTAGAATCGCCAACAACCACGGGGGTTAAGCCATAGTTTGCTACCGCAGCATCCTTCTTAAACTCTTCATAATAGCCAAAACCTTTGGTATAATGCAGGGCCCCGCTAAATGATAATTTATCAGACAGTTTTTGATCATACAATAACTGGTAATGGTTTTGCTGATAATTATCCACCTGGTCTTTGTAATAAGAGCCGTCGGGCATTAAACCCAATTCGTTATAGGTACGGTTATTAGGGATACTGTTATTGTTGATCACAGTATCAGGAACACCGTTCCAAGCCTGGTAGGTACGTTCGATACCCGAAAAAACATTAAGTCTTAAGGTGCTGCTTTTACCATAATAAGCACCACTCACAAAAAACGATTTCAGGTCGGATGATGCGCGGTCAATATACCCGTCAGATTTAATCCTCGACAGGCGGCCATCCACACTAAAATGCCCTCCCAATAAACCGGTACCCATACTTACCGTATTTTTAATGGTATTGTAGGAGCCCGCGGTTGTGTTGATCTCTGCAAAACCGGTATCGCGGCGGGTAGCGGTTTGTATGTTGATACTACCACCAAAAGCGCCTGCGCCGTTTGTTGATGTACCCACGCCGCGCTGCACCTGTATATTATTAACAGACGATGCCAGATCGGGCAGGTTGATGAAGAACGAGCCCTGACTTTCGGCATCGTTCAAAGGGATGCCATTAACGGTAACATTCACCCTTGTGCCATCGCTGCCACGGATCCGGATACCCGTATAGCCAACACCCGCCCCGGCATCAGAACTTACCACTACCGATGGGGTTTGGTTTAACAAATAAGGCATATCCTGCCCAAAATTGTTTTTTTGCAGGTCTTTCTTGCTTAAGTTGGTAAATGCCGTTGGCGAGTTTTTGCCCGCGCGGGTGGCGGTTACCGTAACTTCTTCGGCGCTGAACGTGGCGTTTGTAAGTGCTATGTTAAGCGTATGGTTGCCTTTTAAAGTAATGGTTTGGGTGGTTACCTGGTAGCCTATATAACTGACTTTAACCGTGTAAGTACCACCGGGAAGGCCGGCAATTTGGTAGCTGCCTCTTACATCTGTTTGTGTATTAATAGCCGGGCTGGTAATGCTTACGGTTGCGCCGGGCAATGCTTCGCCGGCCTGATTCGTGATTTTTCCGCTGATGGAAAATTGAGCCGATGCCAAAACAGGCAGCAGCAGGGCGATAAGCGCCGTGAATAAATTTTTCAATTTTTGTTAAACAATAAATTAGTTAAACCATCTGCTCACCAGGGTATAATGGCAGTACACTTAACTTGTTACCTCTCCCTACGCCGGCATTACCCGGATCAGGTGCATGTTCTTTTTAAAGTTGGAAGCCTCTCATAAAATCTAAAGCGTGCACACTTTTCGACTTATTAATTTGACTTTTAACTTTTCAAAAAACAATGGGTTTGATCTCAGCCTGTCTTTCAGTTTGATTGCTCAAAGCAAGGCACCCCTTGAGAATTATGGGGCAAATATAGGAAAATAGATATGAGATGTGAGACTTTAGATATGAGAAATACTGCTGTGAGCGTCAATAGTTATCAAATTTGCAAACTTTCTTCTATCTCAATACTCACATCTCACACCTCATATCTCAAAAAACATTACTTTTGCTGACTTTTAAAAGAAGGAATTATGCTTAGAACACATACCTGCGGACAATTAAATATCAGCAATTTAGGTGAAACGGTAACCCTTTGCGGATGGGTTCAAAAATCGCGCGATTTGGGTGGTACAACTTTTATAGATGTGCGCGACCGTTATGGTTTAACACAACTGGTTTTAAATACCGATACAGATGCCGACCTGCGCGAAGCCGGAAAGCAACTGGGCCGTGAGTTTGTTATTAAGGTAACTGGAAAGGTGCTGGAGCGTTCTAATAAAAACACCAAGATCCCAACCGGCGAAATTGAAATTGCCGTTACCGAACTGGAAATATTAAACGCGTCCAAGATTCCACCGTTCCTTATCGAGGATGAAACAGATGGCGGCGAAGAGCTACGCGCTAAATACCGCTACCTTGACCTGCGCCGTAACCCAATACGCAATAACCTTGTTCTGCGCCACAAAATGGCCCAGGAGATCCGTAAATATTTAGACGGGCTTGACTTTATTGAGGTAGAAACCCCGGTACTGATCAAATCAACCCCGGAAGGCGCGCGCGATTTTGTGGTGCCAAGCCGCATGAACCCGGGCGAGTTTTACGCCCTGCCGCAATCGCCACAGACTTTTAAGCAATTGCTGATGGTTAGCGGTTTCGACCGTTACTTCCAGATAGTAAAATGCTTTAGGGATGAGGACCTGCGTGCCGACAGGCAACCGGAGTTTACGCAGATTGACTGCGAAATGTCGTTCATTACCCAGGAAGATATCCTAAATATTTTTGAAGGGCTAACCCGTCACCTGTTCAGCACCGTTAAGGGTTTGGAACTTGGCGATTTCCCGCGCATGCAATATGCTGACGCCATGCGTTTATATGGTTCTGATAAACCTGATACCCGTTTTGGGATGCAGTTTGTTGAATTGAACGATGTGGTAAAAGGTAAAGGCTTCAGCATTTTTGATAATGCCGAACTTGTTGTTGGTATTAACGCTAAAGGCTGTGCCAATTATACCCGCAAGCAAATTGATGAACTAACCGAGTGGATGAAACGCCCGCAAATTGGCGCTACCGGCCTTATCTATGCCCGCCATAACGAAGACGGCACGATAAAATCATCAGTTGATAAATTTTATAACGAAGAAGAACTGGCTAAATGGAGCGCAGCTTTTTCAACAGAAAAAGGCGATTTAATTTTAATATTAGCCGGCGAAACTGATAAAGTACGCAAGCAATTAAACGAGCTGCGTTTAGAGGTTGGCGGCCGTTTAGGCTTACGCGATAAAAATAAATTCGCGCCGCTTTGGGTGTTGGATTTCCCGCTGTTGGAGTGGGATGAAGAAACCGAGCGCTACCACGCGATGCACCATCCGTTCACCTCGCCTAAACCAGAGGATATCGCCCTGTTAGATACCGATCCTAAAAATGTTCGTGCAAACGCTTATGACCTTGTTATAAACGGCACCGAAATTGGCGGTGGCTCTATCCGTATCCACGACCGTGCTTTGCAATCGTTAATGTTTAAACACCTGGGCTTTTCGCCGGAAGAAGCGCAAAAACAATTTGGCTTTTTAATGGACGCCTTTGAATATGGCGCGCCTCCGCATGGTGGTATCGCTTTCGGGTTCGACAGGTTGACCTCCATCTTCGCCGGATTAGACTCTATCCGTGATGTTATCGCGTTCCCAAAAAACAATTCGGGCCGTGATGTAATGATAGATTCGCCATCAACTATAGCTGATGCGCAACTAAATGAACTAAAAATTAAAACAACTGTATCACCAGCGTAATTTTATACGTATTATAAAAATATGAAGAAACATTTTCTACTACTAAGCTTGTTCCTGGCGGTTTTTGCCTCATGCAAAAAGGATAGCAAATTTGATGCTAACGCACAGGCTGCAAAAGATGAGACAGCGATACAGGCTTATTTGGCCGCTAACCCCAGCATTGATGCTACTAAAGATGCGAGTGGCGTTTATTACCAGGTTATAACCGAAGGTACTGGTGCAAATCCTACAGCTACAAGTACTGTTACAGTAAACTACGTTGGCAAATTGTTAGATGGTACCCAGTTTGATGCCGGTACCGGGTTGGCAGCTAACTTACAAGGTGGCATTATTAAAGGCTGGAAAACCGGCTTGCTTCATGGTAAAGTTAACGGTCGTTTATTGCTTATCATTCCTTCTGGTTTGGCATATGGCAATACATCCCCAAGCGCTAAAGTTCCGGCAAACTCGGTATTAGTATTTACCATTGACATATTGAGTATTCAGTAATAAACATCTTAATTTTAAACATCAATAACTAATTATGAAAAAGTACTTATTTATTTTAAGCATGGTCGCTTTAGGCCTTAGTTCATGTTCGAAAACCGAGACGCCTCCTCCCTTTGATCCGGTTGCACAAGCCAAACTTGACGATGCCGCTATAAAAAGTTATTTAGCCGCGCATAGCAATATTACAGCTACCAAAGATTCGTCGGGTTTATATTACCAGGTTATAACTGAAGGCACAGGTTCAGTTATAACCAATGCCTCAACAGTAAAAGTAAGTTATGTAGGCACCACTTTACAGGGCGCCCAGTTTGATGCTAATGAAAATTATACTACAGCACTCTCTGCATCCACCAATATAATTACAGGCTGGAAAATTGGCGTTCCAAAGATTAAAGGGGGCGGAAAAATATTATTGATCATACCTTCTGCATTAGCTTACGGTCCATTTGGTAACGGGCCTATTGCCCCAAACTCTGTTATTATATTTACTATTACGGTTAAGGACGTAACTCCGGTAATCCCAGCAATATAATATCCGATACAATATTTTAAAAAGCGCTTTACTAAACTAAAGCGCTTTTTTATTTGCTATAACCCTGTAAACGGTGTTTTATTGAATGCACTGCCCACAGGAATAGTTTGGGTACCTATATGCACCTGGTGGCGCTCTATCCTGTCAATCTTATCCTTATTTACAATGTATGACCTGTGCACTCTTTCAAATTGTTGTTTTGGCAGCAGTGCAAGCGTATCATTAATGGTCAGCCTTGATAATATTTTGCGGCCATCGGCTAAAATAAAGCTCATATAATTGCCGCCGCTTTCCAGGTAAAGTATATCTGTAAAATTAATTTTAACCTGCTCATACCCGGCTTTTATAAATATACTCCCGTTAGTTTCCGGCTGATTATTGCCTTTTGCTTGCAGTAGATCATTCGCTTTGTGACACGCTTTTAAAAACCGTGTAAATGCAAATGGCTTAAGCAGGTAGTCAATAGCGTTTAGCTCATAACTTTGCACTGCATGCTCGGCATAGGCCGTAGTGAAAATAACCATTGGCCTTTGCTGAAGGCTTTCCATTAATTCCAAGCCCGATATATCGGGCATTTTAATATCCAGAAAAAGCAGCTCTACGGGATTTTTCGCTAAATATTCAATGGCTTTAAAAGCATCCGTAAAACAAGCAGTAAGATGCAGGAAAGGCACCTTATCCGCGTGTGATCGTACAACCTCGAGGGCTAAAGGTTCATCATCAATGGCAATGGCTGTTATCATAAATATTGTTCTATCACTTTATATAACCCGGCTTTATCACTTGGCCGTTTGGTGTTGGCCTGTACCAGTTTCCCTTCTTTATCAAAAATGAAATACATAGGGTAATACCTTGTGGCATTGTCTTTTGGCATCAGCTCGGTCCAAAACTGTTGAATATCTTTATTGCTTTTGCGTAGGTGTAACCCCGTCATTCCGTTCACTTTTATAAAATCGCGCCATTGGCTGTCTTTCATGTCATCATCCATGTCAAGGTAAACAAAAGCTACATCTTTACCTTTAAAATATTGTTTTAGTTGCGGGTTATAGCGCAGTTCTTCTTTGCAGGGGCCACACCATGTGCCCCAAATATCTAAATAAACAACCTTGCCTTTTAGCTTATTAATAATCTCGTAAATGGACGTCATTTTTTCGTAACCATCGGCAATAATAATATCCTTGTTGGCCCTGTTTTCGGCAAGTAAAACCTCCAGCGTTTCCATCTTGGCGGATAGGTAAGGAATATATTTACTCTGCGGATAATGTGTTTTCAACTCCTCCATTAAAGGTTTGGCGTAGGCTAAGTCCTTGCTACTGCATTTTGTGAAAATATTTTGTGCTAGCCAGCTCTCGGCTATATCCCTCGGGTAATTGTTTTTAACCAATATCCAGTTGATGAATGATTTGCCTTTTAGCTTTGCTACCCTATTACCGCTATCAATGGTAATGTTGTAATACTTCAGAAAAGTTGACGGGTCTTTAACTTTCTCGGCAGGCAGATCTTTAAACGCCATAATTTCGTAATAACCAATGTAGCTATCGGCAAAAAAATAATACTGTTGCCCTGCAGGCAGTATTTCGGGATTCAGTAGTACATCTTTATAAAAGCTCTCTATAAAACTAAAGATTTGGCTTCTCTCGCCCTTCATATATGCACGTGCAAAAAAGTTTAGCTGGGTAATGTAATTTGCCTTTATCTCCTGAATTATCAGTTTTTTATCGTTTATAGATAAGCCGGACGACCGTATTAACCCTATGTTGTTATCGCGCATAGCAGCCCACGGCTTTATTATTTGCTCCTGCAGTTCGGTATTCGTAAGCTTTTCATACGGGTTGGTTTTATTATCTTTTGCGAAAAACGGGATCGCATTTAAGCTCACGCCATACAACAACATGTTCTCTTCTGCAGCCGAACCTTTAAAGTTGGTAATGCTGGTATCCGCGGGGTTTAGGGTTATATGAAGTGACTTGCCGGGAGTAAGCAGCAAGGTTGATGTTTTGCCCTCAAAGTTTATAGTAGCAAATTTTTGCTGCGGTACGTTAATGGTTTTATTAAAATTCCCCTGCGCGTCAACAGGTATAGCTATGTCATTATCATGATAGTAGCCATAAATAAAGGGGATATTCAAGTAAAGCGTGTCGGCCCGGGTAGTATTATTTACTTTGCCGCTTAGTTTAAACTGGGCAAAAATGTTAGTTGTCGTGCCGATGATAAGCACGAGTATAATTAGTTTTTTCATGATAATTGCAGGGTTAGGTGGATAAAAAATTCGTTTGCATTTTGACGGATAACAAGCTCATGCTTATGGGGATAAAGGAGTTGCAGGCGCTGTTTTACATTCTCCAGCCCAATGCCCGATCGTTCCTTTTCGGGGTCGTTCTCTTTCGCCTGATGCAGGCTGTTGTAAACATCCAGTTGTAAAACACCATCCGTTAACTGCAAGCTGATATTTATCCATGATCTTTGTTTAAAGCTCAACCCATGCTTATAGGCATTCTCTATGAAAGGGATAAGCAGCATGGGTGCAATGTTTACCGTATTGTATTTATCTGTGATGTCTGTTTTTATTTCGATATTATCCGATAGGGCAACGCGCAGGTTTTGCAGATCGATATAGTTGTGAAGGTATTCCATCTCGCGCGATAGGGGTATAATATCCTGGTTGTTTTCGTGCAGCATAAAGCGCATCATATCCCCTAATTTCTGGATGCCCTCTCCTGTTTTTTCGGCCTTTTCTGTAAGAGCTGTTCCGTAAAGAGTGTTTAGTACATTAAACAAAAAATGCGGGTTTATCTGCGAGCGCAAAAACTGCAGGTTGGCATCCGAAGCGCCCAAAGCTGTTTTTAAAGTAGATAGTTGTTGATACGTTTTGGCATTGGTGAGGTATACCGCCCACGATAAACCAACTGTTAAAGCTAATGGCGGCAGCCAATAAATAACAATGTGACCTAACAAAGACAGGCCTGGCGCAAACTGCATAAGCATGGCTATCTCTAACATACCCAGCATTACGGCTACCGTAATTAACCCCAATAGATAGGTACCCATCTGTGGGAAAACACCTTTTTTATAAAGCGGGATCAACCAGTATAAATTGATAAAATAGATACAGAAGCAAAAAGGCAAAACCACCAGGTAAAACGGACCTATTCCGGTTAAAAAAGGACCATTAATGACCAACACAGGAAACAACAAGGCAAGCCACGCTGAAACTACCAATATAATTTCCCTTAAAATGCGAGAGGACAGGTTTTGCTTTGCTTTATAAATACTAAACTGATAAATGATACCTTCCCGTATCAATAAGTATACTCCGTATATCAAAAAAAACAAGGTTGCCGTACTAAAACCGCGACTAAAAAACGCCATGTTCGCAGCTTGCCCTTTAGGGTACTGATCATATATCCAACTGCTTTGGTAGCTTTGTATTACCATAAAGCAAAGGCCCATTCCTATTAACACACCTAATGTTGCACCTATAGCAGCCGGGTACATTTTGCGCCACCATAGTTTAGGCAAAACATAAAAATTTAACACCAGGAACCCGCAGTAAGTAACTATAATAAAAAACAGGCGCGGTAGCAGTTGGTTAAAAATAGTATCAGTACTTAAATGGCTGCGTGTAATGGTGTAACCATAATCGTTTAACCCGTAATAAATTTTGGAGAACAGGATCAGTATAAAAAACACGGTTGATACCCAAAGCTCTATTTTGCTATATTTCATGATAGGTTTTGATAATTATGATACAAGCTTAAGCCAAACTACAGCAGGTATAAAATAAATGTGACGAAGGCATTGTAAAATGTGACGGACAATGATTTTGGGTATAAATACTTATATTTAGCAGGCCTAAGCCCTTTGATCATGAAAAAAATACTCATCCCTGCGGTCCTGTTTTTTTCGCTAACAGTAAGCGCGCAAAACACACCCTTAAGAAAAACAATAAGCACAAAAGCCGATGCCCTGGAAAGCAAAATAATTGCCTGGCGGCGCGATTTTCATGAACACCCGGAACTGGGGAACCGCGAGGTACGCACATCTGGTATTATTGCCAAGCATCTGCAGTCGTTAGGTATAGAGGTACAAACCGGCATTGCCACTACCGGCGTTGTTGGCATTTTAAAAGGCGGTTTGCCGGGCCCTGTTGTTGCACTACGTGCCGATATGGATGGCTTGCCTGTTACCGAGCGGGTTAATCTACCATTCGCTTCAAAAGTAAAGGCCCAGTATAACGGGCAGGAGGTTGGCGTAATGCATGCCTGCGGGCACGATTCGCACATGGCCATATTAATGGGAGTGGCCGAGATACTATCATCTATGAAAAAAGACCTGCGGGGTACTGTAAAATTCATTTTTCAGCCGGCAGAAGAGGGTGCGCCGGTAGGCGAAAAGGGTGGTGCCGAAGAGATGGTGAAACAGGGTGTAATGGAGAACCCAAAGGTTGATGTTATATTTGGCTTACACATAAACTCGCAGACCGAAGCGGGTAAAATAGTTTACCGCCCGGGCGGTACAATGGCAGGGGTGAAAGATCTTCAGATCATTGTAAAAGGGCGCTCGGCACATGGCGCTTACCCATGGAGCAGTATCGACCCTATTGTAGTTTCGGCACAGATCATCAGTAGCTTGCCAAGCATTGTTAGCCGCAATATAAATGTTACCGAAAACCCCGCCGTGGTAACCATCGGTTTAATAAATGGAGGCTCGCGCTTCAATATCATCCCCGAGAGTGTTAAAATGCAGGGTACCGTACGGTACTTTACCGATGCTGACGAGAAAACGATCACCGAAAACGTAAAACGAATCGCCACCAAAACTGCCGAAGCCTATGGCGCGACAGCCGAGGTACAGATCCCCTATAGCAATAAATATCCTGTTACCTTTAATGATATAGCCCTTACCGCCAAAATGCTGCCTACATTAGAAGCTACCGCAGGTAAAGAAAATGTATTGCTTCGCCCACCTGTAACCGGTGCCGAGGATTTTAGTTTTTATCAGCAAAAGGTACCGGGCATATTCTTCTTTTTAGGCGGTATGCCCAAAGGCGGCAACAGTATAACAGCCCCATCGCATCATACGCCCGATTTTTTTATTGACGAAAGCGGGTTTACCCTGGGTGTTAAAGCCCTTTGTAATTTAACGTTAGATTATATGGCGGGGAAAGGGAAGTAATAAATGCCCAACCTACTTTTCATCTGCAGTAAAAACCAATGGCGTAGCCCAACGGCCGAGCTATTATTTAAAGGGCATCAGTTGCATAATGCCCGTTCTGCCGGTACAAGCGACAAAGCCCGTATCAAACTCAATCAAAAGTTAATTGATTGGGCCGATGTTGTTTTTGTGATGGAATATAAACACCGGGATATCATTAAAGAGCATTTTGATGCTCGCCACAAACAGCTCCTGGTTTTAAATATTGAAGATGATTACCAGTTTAACGACCCGGAATTAGTGGAGATATTAAAAGCCGGGCTGGCGGATTGGTTGTAGAATCAATTGAAGGCGGTATGTCAGTCTGAGCCTGTCGAAGACTTAGCTGCTTTACTAATGGTTCGACAGGCTCACCGTGACATGTGTTTATTTATCTTGCGCTCGTCTGCTACGAGCGCTTAAGGTGTTTGGGCGATTGCATCGCCATTCTGTATCGCATCTGGAGATGCTGAACCATATTAAGCACTCGTCGCAGACGAGCGCAAGAATACGATGTGTCAATCTGAGCTTGTCGAAGATTCGCCACCCTACTAATGGTTCGACAGGCTCACCATGACATGTGTTTACTTATCCACCTTCCTAAAATCGTAGGCATTATATTCTACAAAATCGGCTACCTTAACCCTTATGCCCGTTACTTTGCCATCCTTAACCGTAAATGGGAATATTGCCTTGCCATAAACCGGGTCAGAAAATGTTACGTAGAAGCGGTTACCTCCAAGTGGTTGTAAACGGGCAAACATTTTAGGGTGATGCTCAAAACGGATCTCCAGGTCATTCCCTACTTCGCCTTGCGTAATATCCAGGCTGCCGTAAAGGTCGTTCACATATTTACCGGTGTACTTACTTGTCGATAGCTCCGGCTTAATATTTAGCAGGGTACTATCGCGCAGCTTTTTATCAGCTGCCAGCTCATTTGCGGTGCTGGTTTTATTGTAGGCCAGGTAGGTATCGTTATAATGATAGTTTTTGTTTTTAAAGAATGCGTCGATTATGTCCCAGCGCAGCGCTTCGTAAAGGGCGTTCTGGTCTGTATTGGTGAGGATGATAATACCTAAGTTTTCTTTCGGCACCAGTGTTACCGATGATACATAACCATTAACCCCGCCATCGTGCATTACCAAACGGCGGCCATCATAGTCCTGTATAAACCAACCCAGGCCATAAAGCTGGAAACCTGTATCGCCATTTAAATGGTTAACGTTGCCCACTACATCCTGCGGTTGGCGCGTCGCTGCAATTGCCGCCGCCGGTATTACCTGTTTATTGCCCACCTTGCCATTATCCAGCAAAGCCATTACCCATTTACTCATATCGCTAACAGATGAGCTGATGCTGCCCGCAGGCGCCAATCCGTCTATATTGCAATAAGGTATGGCGGTCAACCTACCGTCAACCAAGGTGTGCGGCACGGTACGGTTCAGCGCTTTCGGCATTTCGGCTGTTAACGCCAGCGTGTTAGTCATCCCCAGCGGGGCAAAAATGCTTTCTTTTAAATACACCTCCCATGGTTTACCGGTAACCCTCGGGATAATCTCGCCCGCCGTTAAAAATGCCGAATTAGTGTACCCCCATGTGGTACGGAAAGGATAGGTAGCCTTCATTTTACCCAGCTTTTCTATTACATCGTGGCGGCTTAGGTTAGTATTATAAAAGGTAAAATCGCCCTGAAAGGTGCGGAAACCCAGGCGGTGACTCAGCAGATCTTTCACAATGGCCATCTCGCCCGCGGCTTTGTTTTCCAGCTTAAATTCGGGGATATATTTAGTTACTTTTTCATCTAACGACAGTTTCTTTTCGGCCTGCAGCATGGCTAATGCGGTAGCAGTAAAGGCTTTGGTGTTACTACCTATCATGAATAAGGTATTTACATCTACCTTGTTTGGCAGGCCAAGCTCTTTAATACCATAACCTTTCATCAGCACAATTTTGCCATCCTTTACTATACAAACCGCAGCACCGGGAATGCGCCAGTTAGTAAGCGCCTTGTTTATATAAATATCCAGACTATCCCTTATAAACTTGCTTCTATCTACGGTTTGGGCGTTTACAGTTACAGCGGCAATAAGGCATACAAGTAGCAAGTGTAATTTTTTCATAGGATATTATATCAAGGGCTTTAAAATGCTAATTTAACGCAAAATTTACATCAGCGTTATTTATTTAATAAAATCAGGAACAATCCTAAAAAAAACAATTTTCATGAACATTAAATACTATCGGACAGGGCTATTCGCCATTGCGTTTTTGCTTTTAACTCTGGCACAAAACGCCGTTATGGCTCAAATACCATCTACACATTGGGCAAAAGACGGGTACCAATACTACAAAGTACAAAGCGGCGAAATTGTTGTGCTTGATGCTCGCGATGCCGCTAAAAAAACAGTTTTGCTAAGTAAGGAGATGCTTACCCCGCAAGGAAAACAACCCATAACGGTGCGTAATTTTTACCTGTCGGATGACGGGCAGAAGGTTTTGCTTTATACGAACGCTAAAAAAGTATGGCGTTACCCAACCCGCGGCGATTACTGGGTGTACGATTTTACAGCTAAAAAATTAACCAAATTGGGCGCTAACCTGCCTGCATCGTCATTAATGTTTGGCAAGTTCTCGCCGGATGCAAGCAAGGTGGGCTATGTAAGCGGGCATAATATTTATGTAGAAACTTTAGCAGACGGCAGCGTTAAACAATTAACTACCGATGGTACTACAAAGCTTATAAATGGCACATTTGACTGGGTGTACGAGGAAGAATTTTTCTGTCGCGATGGTTTCCGCTGGAGCCCGGATAGCAAACAGATAGCTTACTGGCAGATAGATGCCAGCAATACCAAAAACTATTTAATGCTCAACACAACCGATTCAATTTACCCTTATGTAAAACCGGTTGAGTACCCCGTTGCAGGCGAGGCGCCATCTCCTTTTAAAATAGGCGTGATAAGTGCGGCGGGCGGCACTACCAAATGGATGGATATCCCAACCGACCCTGTTTTACAATCGTATGTGACGCGAATGGAGTGGGCTGCAAATAATACCGAACTGATCATTCAGCACCTGAACAGGGCGCAAAACCAAACAGAGGTGATGCTTTGTAATGTTGCCAGTGGTAAATCATCAACCATTTATCAGGAAAAAGATGCTGCATGGGTAGATATTTTACCTGAGTGGGAAGAGCACTATTATTATGGTGGCTGGGACTGGTTTAAAAACGGCGCCGATTTTTTATGGGCAAGCGAAAAAGACGGATGGCGCCATTTATACCGCATAAGCCACGATGGTAAAAAAGAAAAGTTGGTTACCAAAGGCAATTACGATGTGATGCAGATAAACGCTATAGATGAAAAATCGGGGTACGTTTACTTTTCGGCTTCGCCGGATAATGCTACGCAAAAGTATTTATACCGTACAAAATTAGATGGCAGCGGCAAGGCCGAGCGCCTTTCGCCGGCCAACCAGGTGGGCACGCATGAATACGATGTATCACCAAATGGGAAGGCTGCTACACATACCTTCTCTAACTATTATACCGAACGTATTAACGAAGTAGTTTCCCTGCCAGACCATAAAACCTTTAGCGGCGACGAAAAAGTGGCCAAAGCGCTAACCGCATCAGCTGGTTTAAAGGCAAAATCGAATGTTGAGTTCTTTAAAGTAAAAACCGAGGAAGGCGTAGAGATGGACGGCTGGATGGTGAAACCGGATAACTTTGATCCGGCTAAGAAATATCCTGTTGTTTTATATGTATATGGCGAACCATGGGGCCAGAACGTAAAGGACGAGAACGGCAGCAGCGATAACTTTATGTACACCGGCAATATGGCCCAGGATGGCTACATCTACATGTCGATTGATAACCGTGGTACACCTGTTCCTAAAGGCCGCGAATGGCGTAAATCTATCTATAAAGGTATTGGCACGCTTAACATTCGCGATCTGGCTATGGGCACCAAACAATTGTTAAAAGAACGCGCTTATCTGGATACCTCACGTGTAGCGGTATGGGGATGGAGTGGCGGCGGATCATCAACCTTAAACCTGATGTTCCAATACCCCGAAATTTTTAAAACCGGTATTGCTATTGCAGCAGTGGGCAACCAGTTAACTTATGATAATATTTACCAGGAACGTTACACCGGTGTGCCTGTTGATGAAGCAGGCAAGGCAGCATTCTTAAAAGGATCACCTGTTACCTATGCTAAAAACCTAAAAGGTAACTTACTATACATACATGGCACCGGCGATGATAATGTGCATTACCAAAATGCGGAGCTGTTGATAAACGAACTGGTTAAAAACAACAAGCAATTTCAGCTGATGTTATACCCTAACCGTACCCACAGCATATCTGAAGGGCCTGGCACAGGGATCCATTTACGCACCCTGTATACAAACTATTTAAGAGAGCATTGCCCTCCGGGAGCAAGATAACCCTCCGCAAAGCCCTCTCCTTTGGAGAGGGTTGGGTGAGGCTAAAAAGAAAGCCCCGCAGATGATGCGGGGCTTCTTTATATTAAATAAGTTTATAATTGGTTAAAAGGGAAGATCGTCGGCATCGTTATTACGATAGCCCTCGGTATCAGTGGTTTTTGCTATAGCCGGGCGATGATTGCCGTCGTTCTCAAAATCAGTTTTGCGGCCCAGCATAGTAAAGTTTTCTGCAACAACTTCGGTTGTATATTTTTTAACCCCTTCTTTATCTTCAAAAGAGCGGGTGCGCAGTTTACCTTCAATATAAACAAGTTTGCCTTTTTGCAAAAACTTAGCTGCTACATCTGCAAGACCACGCCACATAACAATGTTATGCCATTCGGTTTGTTCAACCTTACGGCCATCCTTATTAAACGTTTCAGATGTTGCCAAAGGAAAGCTTGCAACAGCTACACCACCCTCTAAATGTCGTACTTCGGGATCTTTACCTAAATGCCCAACAAGTATCACTTTATTAATTCCAGACATGCCATAAATTAACGGAGAATTATTTAGAAATTAAAAAAATATTTTATAAATATAAAAATTCGTTGTGGAAGCGCTAAATTTTTCAAATTAGTAACATCCGTGTAAAACCAATTGCCCTGCAACTTTTCAGGGAAATCTTTTAATATCAAAAACCTAATATACAAATTTTGATGGGTTAATACATGCTTAATTATAGCTGAATTTTCTTTTAACACAATATTTTGACCAAAAATATGCATCTGCGGAAGTTTTAATAATTCGGCCGGCTCTATTAATTCGGTTGTTTCAATCAATGGCAGATCGTACATATTCGCCCAAATATCACTTTCATCGCGTTTGTTCATTAATATCTTTTCGCCATCGGATATTAACATATAGTTAAAAAATCTTTCTCTTACTTTAACCTTGTTCGTTTTTACGGGTAAATATGTCGTCGCATTTGTTTTAAAAGCAGTGCAGTCTAAGCGTACCGGGCAAATACCGCAAGCGGGATTTTTAGGCTTGCAAAGCATCGCCCCAAACTCCATCACGGCCTGATTGTGCATTGCCGGGCGGGCTTTATCAAGCACATCATCGGCAATTTTTTGGAACATTTTTTTTCCTTTTGGCGAATTTATAGGCTCATCTACCCCAAAATACCTGGCCAACACACGATAAACATTCCCGTCAACCACCGCTCGTACCTCGTTAGCCGCGAAGGACGATATGGCAGCAGCTGTATATTCGCCAATCCCTTTAAGCTTAATTAATTCATCATACCTGGTGGGGAATACACCGTTATATTTTTCCTGAACCAGTTGAGCTGTTTTCAACATATTACGGCCGCGTGAATAATAACCCAGGCCTTGCCATAACCTTAGTATTTCGTCCTCATGCGCTGCTGCAAAGGCAGTTACCGTTGGATACTTTTCTAAAAAGCGATAAAAATAGGGCATGCCTTGCTCAACCCGGGTTTGCTGCAGTATAATTTCAGACAACCATATTATATACGCATCGGTAGTATTACGCCATGGCAGATCGCGCTTATTATCATCATACCAGCTTATCAATTCTGCAGAAAAATCCATTGAATGCAAATTAACACCTTATCATCTCTGTATCATAATTTGTAACGAAAATTGCTCATTTAGGCCTCTTCGAAAAAAAATCTGCTATTTATTTTATTCTTTAATTATAAAGCGATACTTTTGCAACCCCAAAACAGTTAAGTATTTATACATTTAAATAAAAGAAAACAGGATATGACCAAGGCAGAAATAATAGCTGAAATCTCATCTAAAACAGGAATTGAAAAAGTGGACGTGCAGGAAACTGTTGAGGCGTTTTTTAAGGTAGTTAAAAGCTCAATGGTTGGCGGCGAAAACGTATATGTAAGAGGTTTCGGCAGCTTTGTTGTTAAAAAAAGAGCTAAAAAGACAGCCCGTAACATCTCAAAAAACACTGCTATTATTATCCCTGAGCACTTTGTGCCAAGCTTTAAACCAGCTAAAACTTTTGTTGAGAAAGTACGCTCTGGTAACAAAACCACTAAAGCAGCAAAATAATTAGTATGAAGAGGAATCAAATAGTTGTTAGCGTAGCAGTAATTGCTATTATGGGCTATTTGTATTCTTTACCCGTTAAGGGTTTGGTTAAACCAAAGGAAGCAACACGCGGCGGTGCCGCGGCAATGGCCCCGGCGGTAAAAGCAAACGCTAATATAAATGCGGCTTCGGTATCAGCACTGGCTAAACCCAATATTGATGCTTCTATTGCAACTGAAATAAGCGCGCTTGAAAGTAAACTTAAAACAGCCGGCGAGGCAGATAAACTTACCCTGCAAAGGCAATTAGCCAAAGCATGGGATAGCGTTACCCAACCGGCACCTGCAGCTTTCTACTATTTTGATATTGCCCACAAAAGCAATGAAATGGCAGATTGGCTAAACGCAGGTAAAAATTTTAATGCTGCTTATAAGTTATCGCAGGATACATCTGCACAGGGTACGTATGTTGCCAACGCTGTGGAAGCGTTTGACCATGCTACCAAACTACAACCCAACAGCCTTGAGGCTAAAACAGGTTTAGGCGTTGCTTATGTAAACGGTGGCGCTATGCCAATGCAAGGTATTACACTTTTGCTTGATGTGGTAAAGCAAGACCCAAAGAACCACGATGCACTGCTTAATTTAGGCATGTTTGCCATGAAAAGCGGGCAGTACGCAAAAGCGGTTGACAGGTTTAAAACCATGATTGCGCAAAAGGAAGAAATTGAGCCCTATTTTTATTTAGCCGAAAGCTATAAACAACTGGGCCAAAAACAAGAAGCGATTGCAGCTTATGAAAAATGCAAAGAATTAATGGGCGATCCGGCTGCCGGACAGCGCATAGATGAGTATATAAAGGAATTAAAAAAATAAACTAACATTTAAAAATTATTACTATGCCAAGCGGTAAAAAACGTAAGAGACATAAAATGGCTACCCACAAACGTAAAAAACGTTTAAGAAAAAACAGACATAAGAAAAAATAAGCTACTTAAGTAGTTTATTACCCCGGCTTTTGTCGGGGTTTTTATGTGAGTTTTATTACCCACTTATTAACTTGCGGTGCAATTTTGCACCGTTTTAAGAAATGGAGTAGCAGTTGATAAAAGAATTAATTATCGATTCATCCCCCAACGGGGCTACTATTGCATTATTACAGGACAAACAACTTGTAGAACTCCATAAAGAGCAAATCACTAACAATTATACTGTTGGCGATATATATTTAGGCCGCATTAAAAAAATTATGCCGAGCCTAAATGCCGCTTTTGTGGATGTTGGTTACGAGAAGGATGCCTTTTTGCATTACCTTGATTTGGGGCCGCAGGTTCAAAGCCTGCTTAAGCTTACTAAACAAGTACGTAGCGGTGGGTACCAATCGAAGCTTTTAGATAATTTTAAGCCGGAAGCTGATATTAACAAAGGGGGCAAGATCTCTGATGTATTATCAAAAAGCCTGCTTGTACCTGTACAAATAGCAAAGGAGCCAATTTCTACAAAAGGCCCCCGCTTGAGTTCTGATCTGTCAATAGCAGGCCGGTATGTAGTACTTGTGCCTTTTTCTGAGGTGATATCTATCTCGAAGAAAATTAAAAGCAATACAGAACGCAACCGCCTGCGTAAGGTGGTTGAAAGCATTAAACCAAAGCATTTCGGCGTTATTATACGTACCGTATCTGAAGGTAAGGGTGTGTCTGAGCTACAGAAAGATCTGTTAGACCTGATATCTAAATGGGAAACGTTTGTTACCAAGCTACACGGAACCGAACCTGCTAAAAAGGTTTTAGGTGAAATTGGCCGTACATCAACTATCCTTAGGGATATCCTGAACCCCGATTTTCAGAACATCTATGTAAACGAGCAGAGTATGTATGAAGAGGTAAGGTCGTACATACACGAGATTTCTCCGGACCTGGAAGGCATTGTTCGTTTGCACAAACACAAGGAGCCCATTTTTGAGCACCATGGCGTTGATAAGCAAATAAAATCAACCTTTGGGAAAACGGTTAACCTTGCCGGTGGCGCCTACCTGGTTATTGAGCATACAGAAGCCCTGCACGTTATTGACGTGAACAGCGGTAACCGTACAGCTAATAAAGAGAACCAGGAAGAGAACGCTTACCAGGTAAATAAGGAAGCCGCCAAAGAAATTGCCCGCCAGTTGCGCCTGCGCGATATGGGTGGTATAGTGGTTGTCGATTTTATTGACATGCACAAGCCAACCAACCGTAAAGAGCTTTTTGATTATCTGAAAGCCCAGATGGCCGATGACCGTGCGAAGCATACCATATTACCGCCAAGTAAATTTGGTTTGATACAAATTACCCGTCAGCGGGTAAGGCCCGAAATGAACATTGTTACCAGCGAGGTTTGCCCTGCTTGTGGCGGTACAGGTACTATAAGGCCAACCATTTTGCTGCTGGATGATATTGAAAACAATTTCAACTACATCCTGGAAGAGCAAAACGAGAAAAATATTACGCTTTGTGTACACCCGTACATTGAGGCATACATTAAAAAGGGTTTATTTAACCGCCAGATGAAATGGTACTTTAAATATAACCAGTGGATAAAGATCAAGAGCAACCCTGCTTACCAGATCACCGAGTTCCACTTCTTCTCTAATAAAGACGAAGAGATAAAGTTGTAAATGTGCTTATAGGCAGATATAGAAAGAGCAGATGTTAATAGCATTTGCTCTTTTTGTTTAAAAGATATTTTCTTAGCTTACAAAATTAAAACCTAAACCGATATGAAGAAAAGTCAAATTTCATTTCTTGTTATTGCCCTTATTTTGATTGCCGCGGTGTTTACCAACCCCAACCTATCGCAGCACAGGGACGCAGTTAAACAGAAGCTTAACGAATACATTCAGAAAAAAGCTGATAAAGAGGGCGCGCTTAGCTTATTTATTGCCACGGCACTCGTAGAACGAACAATAGATACCATAATAAATAGTGATAATTATGTGTTTTTTTCACTTACCAAAGCAACATGGAAAGGCGAATCTAAAGTGGTAGGAATAGGCGTATTTGGAAACGTATTTACATTCGGAAAAATCAACGAATTAGCTACAGAAAAATAATATACGCCACATTATATCGCCATTAATAATTAATTGCTATTTTTATTAGCAAAACAATCTGCATATTTGCACATCTGAAATCTGCACATTAAATAATGGCTAAATCTAAAATCGCTTATTTCTGTCAAAGCTGTGGTTACGAATCGGCTAAGTGGCTGGGTAAATGCCCGAGCTGCCAGCAATGGAATACTTTTGTTGAAGAGATCTTAGAGAAATCAAACGCATCGGTTCCTAACTGGAAGGCGAGTCCGGCTTCATCACAGCGGGCTAATAAACCTGTTGAGGTAGCTGATATCACTTTTAAGGAAGAACACCGCCTGCTTACGCCCGATAAAGAGTTTAACCGTGTTTTAGGTGGCGGTATTGTTGCCGGCTCATTAGTATTAATTGGCGGCGAACCGGGGATAGGTAAATCAACCCTGATGCTGCAGCTGGCTTTAAATATGCCAAACGTAAAAGTGCTGTATGTATCGGGCGAGGAAAGCGACCACCAGATAAAAATGCGCGCGGAAAGGTTGGTTTCCTTAGAAACACATGAAGCAAGGGCCAGGAATAAAGAATTAAAAGAAGAATTTGGTAAGGGCTGTTTTATCCTCACCGAAACATCAACCCAAAACATATTTAAACAGATAGAAGAACTGCAGCCGGATATCCTGGTGATAGATTCTATTCAAACACTGCATTCATCGCATGTGGAATCGACCCCGGGAAGTGTATCGCAGGTACGGGAATGTACTGCAGAACTATTGCGCTTTGCCAAGGAAACTTCCACACCGGTATTCCTGATAGGCCATATCACCAAAGATGGTATGATAGCCGGACCAAAAATACTGGAACACATGGTTGATACCGTTCTACAATTTGAAGGTGATCGCCACCATGTTTACCGCATACTGCGTACTATCAAAAATCGTTTCGGCTCTTCATCAGAGCTGGGCATTTACGAAATGCTGGGTGAGGGTTTGCGCGAAGTGTCTAACCCTTCAGAAATATTACTATCGCAACGCGACGAGCCCCTAAGTGGTGTTACCATATCGGCCACATTAGAGGGCATGAGGCCCATGCTGATAGAAACCCAGGCGTTGGTAAGCACATCGGCATACGGAACGCCACAGCGCACCGCTACGGGCTTTGACACCAAACGTATGAGCATGCTATTGGCCGTGCTGGAAAAACGCTGCGGCTTTAGGTTAGGCGCTAAAGATGTATTCCTGAATATTACCGGCGGCATCCGTGTTGAGGACCCCGCTATCGACCTGGGTTTGGCAGCGGCTATTATCTCCTCGCATGAGGATATCCCCATTCCGTCAAAAACGTGTTTCGCGGGGGAAATAGGCTTATCAGGCGAGATCCGAGCGGTAAACCGCGTAGAGCAACGCATTGCCGAAGCGCAAAAACTCGGTTTCGACCAAATATTTATATCAAAATACAATATGCCGACCGCGGCTAAGGATAAGAAGCGATTAGACTTATCCCGTTACACCATTGACGTAAAGGTTGTTGGCAGGATAGAGGAAGTATTTGGGTTATTGTTTGGGTAATATCGTTATTCCGCTTTGTCATCCCGAGCGATAGCGAAGGATCTATTGGCGAACTTTGCATATCGAAATTGTATGTCGGCGATTAGATGCTTCACGATGTTCAGCATGACAATTAAACACACTTACGATATCCTCAACGCCAATAGCGTAATATCATCAATAGGTTTACCTTTAATTACCGTATTAATATGGTTCATCAAAGATTCGTTAAACTCATCGGGGCTTAGTTCGCCATGGGCTATTACAAATTCCAGCAATTTATTTTCGTCCCAATTCTTTAAATTTTGCGACTCGTGATCCATTAAGCCGTCGGTATAATTAAATAGCAGGCTGCCCGGCTCAATATCTATTTCACCCTCATTCAGAAAAGGCAGCTCTTCAAAAGCGCCTATCATGGTTGTTCCCAGTTTCAGCAGCACCGCCCCCCCTTCAGAATATAGTATGCTTGGGTTATGCCCGGCATTTATATAATTAAGCTTGCGGGTTTTCTCGTTATACTTAGCCAGGAACAAGGTAATAAAGCGTTCGCCTTTAGTGTTGCGGACTACAATTTTATTCAGGCGCTCAACAACTGTTGTTAACTCATCTTCAATTGCGGCCAAACCCTGCAGACTGGCCTGGAAGTTGGCCATTAATAAAGCCGCAGAAATACCCTTGCCAGACACATCGGCTATGCACCATAGAAATTCGTTTTCGTTAAGGCGGAAGAAATCGAAATAATCGCCGCCTATGTCCTGATGCGGCAAATATTTGGCGCCAACTTCTACACCCTCTTCTTTATGCTCCCTTAAGGGTATCAGCATGTTTTGCACCTCAACAGCCAGTTCCATTTCGCGTTGAAAACGTTCGGCTTGTAAGCGTTCACGGAAAAGTTTTTTATTCTCTAACGCTACTACAATTACATTTATCAATGTCTGAATAAAATTCAGGTCATTGTTCAACATATCGCCCGACGTATTGAAATCGCCAATAAGAGCGAAAGCCAGGGCCTTGTTTTTGTGGTAGATAGGGATAAAGTAGTTATACTGGCACAATACCTCATCGGTGTGATCCATGAGCCGGGCCGGCGATTTAATCTTGTTTAAATGAACCCAGGTATTATTGAGCGTAAGCGGCGACTCAATATTGCCACCATATTTTGATATACAGCTATAAGCGCCACTCTTTTCTATCAAAAAACGAAATTTGCCAACCTGTAAGTAATTCTTGAGTATAACCTCCAGCATTTGAATTAATGTGGGGGTTGGGGTATTTTTATTAATAGCCCTGGTAACCTCTAATAGCGAGTTTAACTCCGACTGCCGTTTAAGCAGCAGTCTAATCAATTCATCTTCGCCAGAACTATCGTGGTTACTTTGCATTACATTTTAGGTAGCCCAAAATAGTGAAATATTCTTTTTGATAGTGTAGGATAGCGCTTTTTTTTTACCAGATATTAAAACGAACAGCTCTATCGTACAATGCGACCTTTCCACGCATACTTGCGGGTGTTGCCAATAAGGCCAACATATACAAAGTAAATAATGTGAATAGGCCCTAAAACAATAAGCAGGCTTACCAGGTTAACCCGCTTAAAAAAGGCGGTAATGGGCAGCAAAAAAGCCACTTCTATAAAATATTTTAAAAGGAATTGAATCAGGAAAAGTTTAAAATAAACCAGGCTGTAAAAGCTAAGTCCTGCATTTACCAGCAACGACAGATTGAACAACCATATACATACAGCAAGGGCCACCACCTTTTTATCTTTATACCTTGTAGATTTTGATGCCCAACGGCGCCTTTGCTGTAAAAACTCCTGCAAGGTATGTTTGGCATGGGTAAATACAATTGCATCACGGCTTTTAAAGAAGCCTATTTTATTAGGGTAAACTTCGGCAACTTTTTGCAGCAACAGCTCGTCATCGCCAGATGCAAGATCGTCTATCCCTTTAAAACCGCCAACCTCGTAAAAAACATCCTTGCGATAGGCAAAATTTGCACCGTTACAGGTAGATGCCCGGCCGTTACCTATAAAGGCTGCCCCAATACCAATCAGGTAAGAAAACTCCAGCGTTTGTAAACGCTCAAACAACGATTTCTCTTCAAAGTAGGTAACCGGCGATGATATCATTACCGGCTGCTGTGTTTCGTAATAGCCAACTATTGATGATAACCAACTTTTACCCATGCGGCAATCGGCATCGGTACAAACCATTAATTCGCCTTGCGATAGGGCAATGGCTTCGGCAATAGCTTTTTTCTTGTAAGAGTTTAGCGGCTTATCTTCATTTAACTGCAACAGTTTAACTCCCCTATCTGCGTAGCTACGAATAATGGCCGCGGTATCATCGGTAGAATGGTCATCTACAATAATAATTTCGGTAAGATGCTTGGGATAATCTTGTGCAATAATATCATCAATAGTATAACGGATCCGCTCTGCTTCGTTACGGGCGGCTATAAGTACAGTTACCGGGGTAATAAACCCGACCGTGCTAACATTTGGGCGCTTCAATGCGGCCCATCCTTTTATTAAATAGGCAACCACCAACAGGTATAAGCCTGTCAGCAATAACGAAATGATACTATATAGCGCGGTCAAAAAATCTCATTTTAAAAACAAATACCGAACCTATAATGGCAGGGATGATAAGGTTAATCAGCCAGATGGATGAAACCGCTGCAATTATAGCTATTTGCTGGTTGGTTATATATAAAAATAAATGCATCGCGGTAAAGCTTCGCACGCCAATGTCTAACAGATCAAGTGACGGCATTGCCGACTGGATAAACAGAAACACAAACACCGTTAACATCATGCTGATAAATGGGATATCCGGCAATAGTAAGTGGATGATCAGGTAATACTGAAGCGAAAACACGAAGAAACGTGCCAGACTGTAACCAATCACTACCAAAAGTTCATCGATATTATACCGGCCCATAATTTCAAAAAAGCGGTGATACTTTTTCAGGAATTTGATCCGGTCGAGCAGCCCTACCAGCCACTTAATGTTAAAGTAAAATATCAGGAACAACCCTAAAAAAATAACCGACAACACCACAAGGCCTAAATAAAGCCACGGATTGATATTAAGGAAGTAATAGATAAACCATAGCGAGGCGCTTACCCCAACCAGGTTAGTTATCACATTTTGCGAAAATGCGCCAACTGCCATAGCGAAAATGCCATGGATCCGTTTACGGTTTGGCAGGAACATTACCCGCCCCCCATATTCGCCAATGCGGTTTGGGGTAAATATGGCCCAGGTTAATCCGCAGAAAACGGCTTCAATGGCTACCCATACAGATATCTCGGTCAATTTTTTAGCGAGGTATTGCCACTTTAAACTCTCCAGGAACCAGTTTAATATCATTAACAGCACTACTGCCGATAGCGTATAAATAACCTGCCGGTGGCTAATTACGGATATTAAACGCTCAAATTGTTGCAGGCTATCATTCTTACCTAAAAATTTATTGTAAATAAACAGGGAAGCTAAAACAAGTATGGTTGCTTTAATGAGGTACGAAAATATTTTTTTAGTTGCGGCTGTCAATCTGAAAATTTGTGCAATGTTACAAAAAGCAAGTTATAAGCCGGGGGCAATAAGCGGTAATTTTAAGCATGCCTTTAAATTGTGGTAATATTGTGATAATACAACGCGGCGCCTTGTTTTGTTTGGCCATTCTTTCCTAAAGAAAAGGAATTTATATATTGCGCCTGCCTTATCCCCTAAAGGTATTTTATTTGTTACGATGCCCTGCCATTAACCAAATACGGTATAAATGATAGTACCTTTAACTAAACGAAAATAATTTATGATGATGCCTTATAACAAAGCCCTGCTACTGGCCGTGAGTTTTTCTGCTGCTATATCAACGGGATTTGCCACTAACGTTGCAACCCGCGATACCACATACGCACCTGTAGAAACACAAAGCCCCAACAGCAATTACAAACCTGCCTTTAAAGGACAAACCCGCATAGGTGGTGTAAAAACTAAAACACCTGTTGCAGTAACCGTTATAAACAGCAGCTTAAAAAACCCCTGGGGAATTCACATGCTGCCGGATGGTCGCTTCCTGATAACTGAAAAGGGTGGTACCATGCGGATATTAAAAGCAACCGGCGGGTTTGATAAACAAATAACCGGTTTTCCTACAATACTGTTCCGTGGCCAGGGCGGCTTGCTTGATGTCACCATAGACCCTGCGTTTACCACAAACCGCATGGTTTATTGGGGATACTCAGAACAAGCGGAGGGTGGTTCATTGTTGGCGATAGCCAAAGGGAAACTATCGGCAGATGAAACCAAGCTGGAAAATGTAGAGGTGATATACCGCGCAACACCCGCTTATAAAGGCAACCTGCAATACGGCGCGCGCATTGTGTTTGATAAACAAGGAAACCTGTTTGTAAGTACAGGCGAAAGAAGCGGCAACGATATCCGCATGAAGGCGCAGGACCTGAGTGCGGGTATTGGTAAGATCATCCACATCACCAAAACGGGTAAAGCTGTTGCAGGTGGCCCCTTTGCAGGGAAAGCCAATGCCTTGCCAGAGATATATGCATACGGCTTACGTAACCCGGATGGTTTGGCCTGGAACCCGCAAACCGGCGAATTATGGGAGGCCGAATTTGGCCCGCGCGGTGGCGACGAGATCAACATTATTAAACCCGGAAGTAATTATGGCTGGCCTATTGTTACCTATGGCATTGAATACAGCGGCGAAAAAGTAGGCGACGGCATACAGCAAAAAGAGGGCGTTACCCAACCCATTTACTATTGGGACCCTACCATATCGCCCGGGGGCATTACCTTTTATACAGGTAATATTGCCGAATGGAAGAATAACCTGTTTGTAGGTGGACTGAGTGGCTCGCACATTGCAAGGTTAATTATTAAGGCGAATAAAGTAGTTGGCGAAGAGCGTTTACTTAGGGACAGGAACGAGCGCTGGCGTGCCCTTGTAACAGGTAAAGACGGCGCCTTATACGGCCTAACCGATAGCGGGAAACTTTACCGGATAGCTAAGAAATAAATGTTTCGGTGAGGACACCGCAATAAAAAAGGGTTGGTGTCTTCACCAACCCTTTTTTGTTATCCTAAAATCTCCTTAATATCATCTGCCGAAAGCGACTTGATAAAGCTTTCTTCGGTGGTGATAAGTGCACGGGCTACGCTCAGCTTGCGCTGCTGCAGGGCCAGTATTTTCTCTTCCACGGTATCTTTAGTAATGAATTTGTAGATGAACACATTTTTAGTTTGGCCTATTCGGTGCGTACGGTCAATAGCCTGTTGCTCTACAGCCGGGTTCCACCACGGATCAAGGATGAAAACATAGTCTGCTTCGGTTAGGTTAAGGCCAACGCCGCCTGCTTTTATCGAGATAAGAAACACCCGTGTTTTAGCATCTTCCTGAAACTGTTTTACCACATCGCCACGGTTTTGGGTGCTGCCATCCAGGTAAACATACGGGATGCTCTCTTTATCGAAATGGTTACGGTAAATGCTTAGCTGCTTTACAAATTGCGAGAAGATCAACACCTTATGCCCGCCATCCAATACGTTTGCCAGTGTATGTATCACGTTCTCAAACTTACCCGAGTCGCCCTCATAATCAGCATCTATCATTGACGGGTGATTAGCGATCTGGCGCAGTTTTATCAAGCCCTGTAATACCTGGATCTGAGTTTTAGCGTAAGTACCCTCTTCAATGCTTCGCAGCAACTCGTTACGGTATTCCGATTTTACTTTGTCGTACACCTCGGCTTGCTCCTCGCTCATCTGGCAGTAGAAAAGGTTTTCTGTCTTTGGCGGGAGCTCGGTTGCTACCTGTTCTTTGGTACGGCGTAATACAAATGGTTTAATAATAGCTTGCAATTTTCGGGCCTTATCCTCATCCTTTTTCTTTTCTATTGGAGTCACAAACTCGTTAAGGAAAAACTGCTGTGTACCCAATAACCCCGGGTTAATGAACGACATCTGCGTCCAAAGGTCGTTAACCGAATTTTCTACCGGTGTCCCGCTCAATATCAGCTTAAACCGCGATTTTAACTGCCGTACCGACTGGAATGACTTTGACGACGGATTTTTGATGTTCTGGCTCTCGTCTAATATTACATAGTCGAAATAATAGGCCTTAAACATTTCAATATCGATGCGGCTGATGCCGTACGTGGTGATCACTACATCGTAATTGGCAAATACCTCTGCCGATTTATAGCGAAAAGCACCCGTGTGTACCATCAACCTTAATTGCGGCGCGAATTTTTTGGCTTCGTTAAGCCAGTTATATATCAGCGAGGTGGGCATTATCACCAGCGAGGTGGCTTTGCTCCCGGCGTTTTCGGTATCTTCTTTATGTTTTTGCAGCAGGGCAAGGGTTTGGATGGTTTTACCTAAACCCATATCATCGGCAAGGCAACCGCCAAAGTGGTATTCCTTTAAAAAATGGAACCAGTTATACCCTGCTTTTTGATATGGGCGCAAGCTACCTGCAAAATTTACAGGCATTGGCACATCTTCCGTTTCCTCAAAATCGGTAAGCTTTTGTAGTTTGCGGTTCATGGCTACTTCGGCCATTTCACCACCAGATAGATCATTCACCAAGCCAATGTGGTGCCTGCGCAGCTTTAAATGCTCGCCGCCTTCTGAGAAATGCAGCAGGTTACCATATTGCGAGAACCAGCTTTCGGGGATAACCGCTATCTCGCCGGATGGCAATACAAATTCCTTTTTATGGTTGAGGATATGATTCTTTAGCTGGATAAACGGGATACGATAAGGCCCAAAGTACACTACCGCGTTAATATCGAACCAATCGTTATTCTCACTAATCTCCAGGTCTATTTTGGTGTTGCCAAATACGTAGCGCTTTTGCCCGTCGGGTTGTTCCAGCTCAAAGCCTTTTTCAATCAGCTCATCATGGTGCTGGTTAAGCCATTCAAAAACGGGGAAGGAGCGATCGCCTTCTTCATCGTGGGCCACAACTTCCAGGTTTTGGAACAGCGATGATACCGTTTTCAGCCCCATGGCTTCCAACTGCTGCAGTTTGCCTTTTTCCCAGGTTACCGAGCGTTTGATACGATGGAACAGGTAGTCATCGCCGTTTTTTTCCATCCTTACCGATACATGCCTGCCATCCCCGTAAGGGAAAATATACCCGGCATATTTAAAATATAGTTGAAGTTGCGATGTACCCCCTTCTACATAAATAGGTTTCAGGAAAGGTGTGGCATCGTACTTTTCGGTGTTAATGGTGAAGCCTTCCGCATATACATTGTGTTTTTCTATCAGCGGGGCAACAAACTTTTCAAAGTACGATTGCTCTGATGATTTTGGAATAGATATAAAACGTTTGTTTAGGAACGGCTGCAATTTTTTTCCTTCTATTTCCTTATCAAAATAGTACAAGGTATCGTCAAGCAGCATCCAGGCGGGGTGGTTGCAAATGATCTCGGCATCTTTAAACATAAATTCGATGCGCATTCCCTGGTACTTTATGGTAGGGAAGTAGCGGATCTCCTCCTCGCTACGCCTGAAATGGAACAACACCGAAGCTGCCTCGTCTGCTATGTGCAGCTTACGGCCGGCGGGATAACCTTCCTTGCTCATTAGGTAGATCTGTTTATTATCCATCAGCCCTAAAGCCTCTACCAGCTTTTTTTCAATTTTTGGGCGGATGGTATCGAAGATCTGCTCATTAAAGATCTTGGCAAAAAACTCGAACGGGCGAATAGGCTTCTTATAAAACTTTTTGATGATGTTACCCTGCTCAATATCCTCCAGTATTTTGATCAGCTTGCGGTCGGTATCGTCAATACAATGGGCAAATTCCTCGGCAGTATTAGAGAAAATGCGTTGATGGGTAAATGAAAATTCGCCGTTGGGGTTTAGCTGAACTATATGCGGCTCAATAACGTACGACAAGAAATCGTGCCGGGCAATGGCATAAATAATTTGGCAAGGTTTGCTGCTGTCTACGCGTAACATTAACTTCTTCGGTAAAAAATTAAAGAAAGCTACATCAACAAAAAATTCAAACGTAAACTAAAAAACTCACACCTGAAAATTTTCGGGCATGAATTTTTCTAACACATGTTTATTAAAGCGCGCTTATCACATTAAATTTTGTGATTATTATAGATGGGCGAAGTCTTCGACAGGCTCAGACTGACATTGGGACCTTGTGTCAGATCGCTATCTCACCCTCAAAAACCAGCTCCGCAGGGCCTTCTAAGAAGATATTGCTAAATGTTTCGCCATCGTAATCAAAGCGAATATTAAGATCGCCGCCTAAAACTTTTATGGGTGTAGTTATAGTGCCGGTTTGATGATCGTGTTTAGCCATGGCCAATGCTACAGCGGTTACACCTGTGCCGCATGCGTAAGTTTCGTTCTCTACACCACGCTCAAAGGTGCGCACAAAGTAGCCATCGCCATTTTTCTCTACAAAGTTTACGTTAATACCGTCTTGTTTGTAGGTATCATTATTACGGATAGCATAACCCTCGTTATAAACATCTTTACTTTCCAGGTCGGCGGTTAATTTTACATAATGAGGGGAGCCTGTATTAAGCACATAGGCTTCACCATCGTTATTTATATCGGCTACATCTATCATTTGCAGACTAACCCAATTGCCAGCTTCTGAAATTTTGGCATGATGCACGCCATCGGTAGCAAGAAATTTTGTCACATCGTTAATAATACCCAGGTGTTTGGCAAAAGCCACTATACAACGGCCGCCATTACCACACATGCTGCCTTCGTTACCATCGGCATTATAATAAACCATTTTAAAATCAAAGCCAGGCTCGTTCTCCAATAGCATAAGGCCATCACCACCAATACCAAACCGCCTGTCGCATATTTTTGCAACAGCCTGTTTATCAATACATTTTACAACATTTCTTCTATTATCGATCAGTATAAAATCGTTCCCGGCGCCCTGGTATTTATAAAAGTTTATCTGCACAACAGTTTATTATATTAGTCGTTAAATAATTAGCTAACAATATGTAACAAATATAGCCTGCTATTCATCTCAATTTAACAATTTTTAACAAAATTACATATAACTTATTATTGATATTGTCGTCTATATGGTATTAAATTTGAATCCCTAATATCGATATATAAAAGAAAGTGAATAAAAACATGAAAAAAATTGGTTTAACATTATTAACCGCCTTTGTAGGTGGTGCCATGGCGTTAGGCGTATATAAACTTGCCGAAAATAAGTACGCCGATAATATGACACTGGAGGATAAACAGAAAGTTTACTTCGCCAGCAACCCTTCAACAGCAGCCGTTGTTTCATCTGCAGGCGCCGCAGATTTTACGCAGGCAGCAGCCGAAGTAACCCCCGCGGTAGTTTATATCCGTACAACCTATGCCGACAAAAGCAACGGCCAGCAGGATCAGTTGGAGCAAATGTTTGGACAGATGTTTGGACAGCGTATGCGCCCACAAGGGCCGCAAATGGCATCAGGGTCTGGTGTAATTATCTCTCCTGACGGTTACATTGTAACCAACAACCACGTTGTGGCCAAGGCAGAAAAAATTACCATCGTTACTAATGATCACCGTAGCTTTGAAGCTAAAGTAATTGGTACCGACCCCAACACCGATCTAGCCCTGATAAAAATTGAGGCAACCAATTTGCCAATAGTAAAACTGGGCAACTCTGACGCGGTACGTGTAGGCGAGTGGGTATTAGCTGTAGGTAACCCCTTCAAACTTAACTCGACCGTAACGGCAGGTATTGTTAGCGCTAAAGGGCGTAACATTGGTATTATTGGCCGTGGCGATGATGATGACGATAATCCGTTCCCGGTAAGGCAGCAGGAAAACCCTTCTTTAAAAAGAGGTATCGAGTCGTTCATTCAAACAGATGCCGCTATTAACCCTGGTAACAGCGGTGGCGCATTAGTAAACACTGCCGGCGAATTGATTGGTATTAACGCCGCTATCGCATCACATACAGGTTCGTACGAAGGTTATGGTTTCGCCATCCCTATCAACCTGGCTAAAAAAGTATTAAATGACATTAAAAAATACGGCGCGGTTAAACGTGGCTACATAGGCGTAAGTTTTGCCGACCTGAGCGACCCAGAGGCTGCTAAAAGTGTAAACAGCGATAAAACAAATGGTTTGTATGTTAACAGCCTTGTAACAGGCGGCGGTGCCGAACAAGCAGGTATTAAAACAGGTGATATTATTACCAAGGTTGAAGGCAACCCGGTTTATGAATCGTCTGACTTGCAAGAACGCGTTGGCCGTTTACAGCCCGGCGATAAAATTAACCTTACCGTTTTGCGTAATGGCAGCGAAAAGAATTTTACCGTAACCCTTAAAGCTGATGCTCCTGCAGCACGTACAACAGCGGTATCAAAATCAGCAGCCGAATTGTTTAACAAACTGGGCGCAAGCTTCCAACCGTTAAACGCTGCGCAAAAAGCTAAGTTCCGTGTAAACTCTGGTGTATTGGTTACCCAGGTTCGCCCGGGTGGTATATTTGATGATACCGAAATACCTGTAGGTTCTGTAATTACATCTATCAACAAGCAACCAATTAACAGCGTTGCCGATATGGACAAAGTAATTACCAGCCTTAAAAATGGCCGACTGATCATCACCGGTTACTATCCTGATGGTGGCAGCTTCAGCAACGTTTTTGAAGTTCAATAATTAATAAGTATTATTCTTATAATGAAAACCCGGTCGGAAGGCCGGGTTTTTTTGTGGGATATATCCAACCATCTACGTTGTCATCCTGAACGATAGTGAAGGATCTATTAACAAACTGTTCATAGCGATTTGCATAGTGGCGAATAAGATGCTTCGCTATCGCTACCCATGACAAATTGTTAGTAAATGACATGAGAAGTGTTCACGTTCACGACCGTGAACACCCTCGTGAACACATAATCAACTGATAACAAGGGATTTACTAATTAAGCTACTGACGAAATAACGACACCATTAAATCCAAACCTCGTACAGAAAAATGTACTAATATAATCGGCCCCGCTGCATGCCTTCGCAAATATAATGTCATTGCACCTACAAAGGCCGCATGAATTTTTAAGCTCGGACTGACAGTTTTTTTTCGAGTTGGAGGAAAACTTTCTTCACCCTCTTTGCGCGTAGCGAAGAGAGGGTCACCCAGCGTAGCGCAGTCGGGGTGAGTAAAACCCCTTTTGCAGTCGCCTGGCTCCAGCCGGGTGACGACTATTTTAAGGCCTCCGGCCGCCACCATAATTATTTGCAACCGCGGCGGGACGCCGTGTAATAACGGTCACTCGGCTGGAGCCAAGCGACGGCACCCTTAATATGCCTTTACTCCCTAACCTTCGTATCAATCGTTATGGTTACCGGCCCATCATTCACTAAACTTACTTTCATATCGGCACCAAAAATACCGGTGGCTATTTTTTTACCGGTGATACTCTCCAGCACCGAAATCATTTTTTCGTACATCGGAATAGCCTTATCCGGCCTTGCCGCGCGGATGAAAGATGGACGGTTGCCCTTCTTTGTTTGCGCAAATAGTGTGAATTGAGAGATCAGGAGAATATCCCCGCCAATATCGGCAAGGGCTTTGTTCATCAGGCCATTCTCATCGCTAAAAACACGCAGACCGGTTATTTTTTGGGCGAGCCATTGCAGGTCTTCGTCTGTATCGGCGTCCTCAACGCCCAATAAGATCATAAAGCCGATGCCAATTTGCCCGGTTATTTCGCCATCAACTTTGCATGATGCTTCTGAAACACGTTGTATTACTGCTCGCATGTTTAATAGATTCAGGAAGTCAGGACATAAGAATCAAGACCCTTTATTATAATTATATACTTATTTTTCCCCTCTTGATTCTTGATTCCAAAAGTCTTGAATCTCTTTTATGCTCTCGTATCATTCCCATTATAAATACTTAAATAACTATTATATCGGGATGGCGAGATCTCGCCCTCTTCTAAAGCATCCAGCACCGCGCAGCCGGGCTCGTTTATATGGCGGCAATTGTTAAAACGGCATTGGTTCATCCGCTCGCGCATCTCGGGGAAGAAATGGCTCAGCACTTCTTTTTCTATGTCGATAACACCCAATTCGCGGATACCAGGGGTATCAATAATGTATCCACCCTGCGGTAGTTCAAACATTTCGGCAAAGGTGGTGGTGTGCATCCCTTTGTCGCTCCATTCAGATACCATATGGGTGCGCAGGTCAAGGTCGGGCAACAAACGGTTGATCAGACTGGATTTTCCCACGCCCGAGTGGCCTGAAATAAGTGTCACCTTATCTTTCAGCAGGCTTTTTACTTCCTCAATATTAGTGCCCTCTAAAGCTGATACCGAATAACAAGGGTAGCCTATATTTTCATAAATGGCTTTATACTCGTCCAGTATCTCTAAACCTTCCTCACTAAACAGGTCCAGCTTGTTAAATATAAGGCAGGCGGGGATATCGTAGGCTTCGGCGGTAACCAAAAAGCGATCGATAAAGCCTAATGAGGTGCGTGGCGATGCAAGGGTGACTACCAACAGCGCCCTATCCAGGTTAGCCGCTATGATCTGTGCCTGCTTAGAAAGGTTGATAGCCTTACGGATGATATAGTTTTTGCGCTGGTGCAGATTGGTGATCACACCGGTGCCTTGTTCCGGTTCCATATCAAAATCAACCACATCGCCAACCGCCAGTGGGTTGGTGGTAGTTATACCCTTGATCCGGAATTTACCTTTGATACGGCAATCGATAGTTTCGTCGCCAGATCGTACCTGGTACCAGCTCCCGGTTGATTTTGTTATCAGTCCCTGCATAAGTGCGCAATTTAGGAAAGATTAAAGGCTTTGAAAAAATAAAACCAATTCCATTTGGTAATTAAAATAAAATCTACTTACTTTACCGACATTATATATGACAATTAACAACACCACAATTATTACTATTATTACCACCGGGATAAATTTCGGAGGAAGATAATCGTATGGTGTAAAAACATAAACAAAACCAAATGAAAGCCTTCCTCCGCAAAGAGGAAGGCTTTTTTATTGGCCTCACCTAAATCCTCTCCAAAGGAGAGGACTTGAAATTGAGTTTGGGAACCCTCTCCTTTGGAGAGGGCAGGGTGAGGCAAATAAGGAGACTATTTTATTAGATATTAAAAATGAAGATTCTAAAATTCGGTGGCACATCGGTAGGTTCAGTAAGCAGTATCCAAACTTTACTTAACATTTTAAAGGCAGAGGATACACCCGGCAATCGCCCGGTAGTGGTTTTATCTGCCATGGGCGGGGTAACTAACCTATTGGTATCTATGGCCGAAGATGCTGCCAATGGTAAAGAATTTACCGCGAAATTAGCCGAGCTGGAAAAACGTCACTTTGATGCGGTGAAAGCATTACTTACCGTGCAAAATCAAAACCCGGCATACACCCGCTTAAAAATTAACTTTAACCATCTGGAAGAATTGTTACAGGGCGTACTTACCCTGCGCGAGCTTACCCCTAAAACCCGCGACCAGATACTGAGCTACGGTGAGCGCTGCTCGGCCTTAATGGTGAGCAAAATTGCAGCGCAGCACTTTAACGATGTGCTGTTTGTAGATGCATCTGAACTGATAAAAACCGACAGCGCTTTTGGCCAGGCCAAAGTGAATAACGAGCTAAGCCATCTGCTGATAAAAACCTTTTACCAGCAAAACAGCGATAAGCTGCTTATTGTAACCGGCTTTATTGCAGGTAACGATGCCGGCCAGATAACCACCCTGGGGCGTGGCGGCAGCGATTATACCGCGGCTATATTCGGTTCGGCACTAAATGCCGAGGAGATACAGATCTGGACTGATGTGAACGGCATGATGACCGCCGACCCGCGTATGGTTCAAAAAGCGTTCCCGCTGGAGGAGCTTACCTATACCGAAGCAATGGAGCTTTCCTACTTCGGCGCCAAGGTGATATATCCGCCAACTATGATCCCGGCGTTTTTGAAAAAGATCCCTATCGTGATCAAAAATACTTTTGAGCCGGCGTTTGCCGGTACGGTTATCCGTCATGATTGCAAGGCATCAAACCTGCCTATAAAGGGGATCTCGTCTATCAACAATATCAGCATCCTTAATTTAGAGGGTAGCGGCATGGTGGGCAAATCGGGCTTTAGCGGCCGGTTGTTTTCGCTGTTGGCGAGGGAACAGATCAACATTATCCTCATCACCCAGTCATCATCAGAACATAGCATCACTTTTGCCGTACAACCAAACGAGGTTGACAAGGCTAAACTATTAATAGAGCAGGAATTTGAACTGGAACTGCTGGCCAATAAACTGGAGCCTTTGGTTGTAGAAAAAGACCAGGCTATATTAGCCGTGGTTGGCGAAAACATGAAACAAACCCCGGGCATGAGCGGTAAGCTGTTCCATGCATTGGGCCGTAATGGTGTTAACGTGAGGGCAATCGCACAGGGTTCGTCAGAATACAACATCTCTGTTATCATCTCGGCCCATGATCTGGCTAAAGCCCTGAACGCCGTGCACGATGCTTTCTTTATAGAGTTGACTAAAACCCTGCATGCTTTCTGTTTAGGAACAGGGAACATTGGCAAAACCTTGTTTAACCAGCTGAACGCGCATACAGATTTCTTACAAAAAAATAACGGTATCCAGGTTAAAATAGCCGGCATCAGCAATACCCGCAAAATGGTTTTTAATGCTGATGGATTATCTTTAGATACCTGGCAGGATGATCTGCAGGCATCCGATAACGTGGCCGACCTGCGGGTTTTCATCTCCAAAATGAAAGAAATGAACCTGCCCAACTGTGTGTTTATTGATAATACCGCCAGTCCACAGCCTATCGCGTTTTATGAGGAGGTTTTTAAATCGAATATATCGGTGGTTACCTGCAATAAGATAGGCAATTCGGCTTCGTTTGCGCAGTACAAAACATTCAGGGATACCGCCCGCAAGCATGGTGTCGATTTCTTTTACGAAACCAACGTGGGCGCAGGTTTGCCTATCATTCGTACATTAAAAGACCTGATGAGCAGCGGCGACAGGATCCAGCGTATAGAGGCTATCCTTTCGGGAACTATATCTTTCATCTTTAATCATTTTAAAGGCGATGCCAACTTCCACGATGTGGTAAAAGAGGCACAGGAAAAAGGATACACCGAACCAGACCCACGCGATGACCTGAGCGGTAAAGATTTTATGCGCAAGATATTGATCCTTGCCCGTGATGCCGGCCACGAAATGGAAGAAGCAGACGTTAATATAGAAAACATATTGCCGCAAGCCTGTTTAGATGCGCAAACGGTTGAAGATTTTTACGCGGCCTTAAAAGCCGAAGACGCCTATTTCACCAACCTGAAAGAACAGGCAGAAAAAGACAAGAAAGTACTTCGCTACATTGGCAAACTGGAAAACGGCAAGGCATCCATCACCCTGCAAAGTGTTGATGAGAACCATCCTTTTTACATGCTGAGTGGTAGCGATAATATTATATCGTTCACTACCGATAGGTACAAAGAACGCCCGCTTGTAGTAAAAGGCCCTGGTGCAGGTGCCGAAGTAACCGCCGCAGGTGTATTTGCCGATCTGATAAATGTGGGTGCGAATTAAGAGATGCAAGATTTTTAGAATCAAGAGATAAGACAAAAAGGTACAGCGCTGGGTTCCCCTCTTGAGAGGGACAAGGGTGTGTCCTTAATGATAGATAATTATTATGAGTAACGATATACAAGATTTACAAAAACCGGCATCATCCGGCAAAAAAGCATTGGATAGCATCCATGTTTTCGCCCCGGCAACCGTGGCTAATGTGGTTTGCGGATTTGACGTGCTGGGTTTCGCGGTAAACGAACCCGGCGATGAGGTGATCATGCGTTTAACCGATAAACCGGGTATCACCATCAGTAAAATTACAGGTGACGATGGAAGGTTGCCGCTTAACCCCGCCAAAAACACGGTAAGTGTTAGCGTTGAGCATTACCTGCGCAGCATTGACAGGCTGGATATTGGCTTGGACATAGAGCTGCACAAAAAAATGCCGATTGGCAGTGGCCTGGGTTCCAGTTCGGCCAGTACGGTTGCGGGCTTGTTCGCTATTAAAACTTTATTGGGCGATGATACCGATCCGTCTACCCTGTTACCATTCGCCATGAAAGGCGAAGAAATGGCTTGCGGCCACGGTCATGCCGATAATGTTGCACCTGCTTTGTTGGGTGGCTTTGTGTTGATACGAAGTTACGACCCACTGGATGTGGTGCGTTTGCCGCATCCTGCAGGTTTATGGTGTGCCATTGTTTTCCCGGATGTGGATGTACCTACAAGGGAAGCTAGGCAGATCATCCGCAAAAACATCCAAATGAAGGATGCTGTAACCCAGTGGGGCAATATAGCCGGTTTGGTAAGCGGCTTGTTTATGCAGGATATTGACCTGATTGGCCGCAGCATGAAAGATGTGCTGGTAGAACCGGTTCGCTCTATGCTGATCCCCGATTTTTACCTGATGCGCGAAATGGCCATGGAACTGGGTGCGGTTAGTTTCGGTATCTCCGGCTCGGGGCCATCGGTGTTCGCCTTTACCCGCGATGAAGAAACAGCAAAACGCATTACTACTAAATTGCAAAAACATTTAACCAATATAAAAATAGGCTCTAACGGTTATGTATCAACCATAAATGATGCAGGGCCAAGGGTATTGGGGTAGTCACCAAACCGTTATTGCGAGGTACGAAGCAATCTCTTTAGGATAGTTGTACACCTTGCATGAAGGATTTGCTTAAAGAGATTGCTTCGTACCTCGCAATGACGTGGGGGATGTAAACAAAAAGAAGATATTAAATATTAAAATGAAATTCTACAGCACTAACAATACAGATCTAAGAGTTGGCTTCAAAGAAGCGGTTTTCAATAGCATGCCACAGGATAAAGGTTTATACATGCCGGTCGAAATTCCCCGCCTGGATGATAAATTCCTGAACCATCTGGACCAATACTCGCTGCCCGAAATTGCGTTCCACGTGGCACAAAATCTGCTGGACGATGATATCCCTTCGGATGATTTGAAGGCTATTATCCATGAAGCCATCAACTTTTACGCCCCAATTGTAAAGCTGGAAGATAACGTTTACGTGCTGGAACTTTTCCACGGCCCATCATTAGCATTTAAAGATTTTGGCGCCCGCTTTATGAGCCGTGTTATGAGCTACTTTTTAAAAGAAGGCGAAAAACAGCTCGACGTATTGGTAGCCACATCCGGCGATACCGGTGGCGCGGTAGCCCTTGGTTTTTTAGGTGTGCCCAACACAAGGGTAACCATCCTTTATCCCAAAGGCAAGGTAAGTCAGATCCAGGAACTACAATTAACCACCAACGGCCAAAACATTCGCGCGCTGGAAATTGATGGCACTTTTGATGATTGCCAGGCATTGGTTAAACAAGCCTTTACTGATAAAGAACTGAACGAGAAATTCCGTTTAACATCGGCTAACTCTATTAATATCGCCAGGCTTATCCCGCAAACCTTCTATTACTTTAATGCCTATGCGCAGTTGTTGCGTAGGGGCATTAGCAAAGTTGTATTCGCGGTACCAAGCGGCAATTTTGGTAACATTGGCGCAGGTTTATTAGCCTGGAAAATGGGCCTGCCTGTAGAACGCTTCATAGCTGCAACAAACGTTAACGATACCGTGCCTGCATTTTTAAAAACAGGTGTATATCAACCAAAACCATCTGTAGCCACCCTATCAAACGCGATGGATGTTGGTAACCCAAGCAACTGGGTGCGTATTGCCGATCTGTTTAAAGAAGACCCCGAGGCGCTTAAAAAGCTAATCGTTGGCTATACTTACAACGATGAGGAAACGGTGCAATCTATTGAAACGATATCTAAAGAATACAATTACGTTGCCTGTCCGCATACCGCAATTGCCTGGAAGGCTTTGAAGGCATATCAGCAGGAGCATTCTGCTACGGATACTGCGGGTGTATTTTTATCAACCGCGCACCCTTGCAAATTCCCGGATGTATTTACAAAGGAGATCTCTGATAAAATTGAGATCCCGGCACAGGTAAAAGAGCTGGAGAAAAAAGAGCATCATGCCACAAGTTTAGGTACAGACTTTGAAGGATTTAAAGGATATTTGCTAAATAATGCTTAGCGATACCAATATGTTTAAAAGTGCCTTTTTTAAAATTTTTACTGTGATAATGCTTATCATCGTCACCCTATCCGGCTGTGATAGTATAAAAAAGGAAAAGTTTGATCGCAGGAAATGGGATGACGGTGATGGTATAACTTTCCCAAAACGAGCCGGCATGTTAGATGATCTGCTTGCTACCCAAAAGCTAAAAGGCTTAACCTATAAACAGGCGTTATACCTGCTGCGCTATCCGCAGCGCACCGGCCTAACAGATAAAAGCCTTGAGTACGAGATCATCAGGAAAATGGATGGTATTGATACTGTATATGCTAAAAGCCTGGTGCTATACCTAAACCAGGATTCGATAGTTAGCGATTATAAAGTTATTGAGAAAGACAACAAGGAAAAGCTAAAATTGAAATTTGAAGAACAAAACAAGAAGAAGTGATCAACACCATCATATTTGATCTGGGGTCGGTACTGGTAGACTGGAACCCCAACTATTTGTACCGCAAGCTAATTACTGATGAGCAGGAAATGCAGGATTTTCTGGCCAATATTACCACGCCCGACTGGAACGAAGAGCAAGACGCAGGCAGGTCTTTAAAGGAAGGCACCGATTTACTAATACAGCAACACCCGCAGCACGAAGCCCATATCCGCGCTTTTTACGACCGCTGGGATGAGATGCTTGGCGATCCCCTTCAGGGCACAATAGATTTGTTTAAACAACTTAAAGAAAGTGGCAAATATAAGATCTATGCGCTCACCAATTGGTCGGCAGAAACCTTCCCGGTGGCTTTGGAGCGTTATGATTTTATGCGTTGGTTTGACGGTATTGTAGTATCGGGCGCTGAAAAAATGCGCAAGCCCGCTCCGGAATTTTATCAGCTGCTATTAGATCGCTATAATGTCAATCCGCAGGAAGCGCTTTTTATAGATGATAACCTGCGAAATATTTTAGCTGCCGAGAAAATGGGCATAACCTGTATCCATTTTACATCGCCGGAACAATTAAAAGTTGAGTTAGAGAAGCTACACTTAATTTAACCACAAAGGGCACAAAGAAAAACACGAAGAACACAGAAGCTTTTATCTAAACTCAGAGCCCTCTGTGAACAATCTCTGCTCAATCTGTGGTTAAAAAATGCCATAAAAAGCGAAAGCCCCGGTAACTAATCGGGGCTCTCTTACTAACTAAACTAACTAACTGTACTATTTATTGGTTCCAAAAGGGATGTACACCCCGAAGGTTATGTTACGGCCCATATTATAAACCCCATAAGTGGGATCTTCCTGGCTGTAACGGCCCGGCCTTAAGCGGCTAAGGGCATCGTAATATGCTTTATTGGTAAGGTTAGTGCCCGATACATAAAGTTTCAGCGGCTGTTTACCAATATTAAATGTTGCGCCAATACCCGCGTTTAGCAAGGTGTAACCATCTGTAGGGGTTTCAAAGGTTGCATCAACACGGTTTTGCTTAAAGTAGTTATCAATACCAGCGTAAAAGTAAAAGTCTTTAATGCCCTTTACTTTAGGCTCAAAACGCAGGGTGTTGTGCAATGTACCTGCAGGTATTAACGGCAATGGCCTGTCAAACGACGTGTTCTTTGCTTCGGTATAGCTAAAAGTATTTTCTATGTGGATAAATGGTACAGGGTGCAGGGTTAAGTTACCCTCAAAACCGTAAAGGTTTGCGTTAACCTGTCCGTAACGGTAAACGTCATAATTTCTTGGCTCGCCGCTTTCTTCGTCGGTAACGGTTATCTGCTCTTTATTGGTGTTCGAGGCGTAAATGTAATTGTGGATGTAGTTTTCGTAGATACCAAAACTACCGGTTACAAAACCAGATCCATACTCTAAGGTAGCATCGGCCTGGTAGCTTCTTTCCGGGCTTAGGCCGGCATTACCAATCTCGTAGCGGCTTGTCCCCTCATGCACACCGTTCGAGCCCAGCTCGGCAGGGTTTGGCGCACGAAAAGCAGAACCCGCGTTTGCTTTAAAGCTTAATACATCATTAAATATATGGGTGTAACCTAAGGCAGCGCTTACGTTCGAGAATTTGTTATCGAACCCTGTAAATATCGGGTCGCCGGCTTCATCGTTTTGTGCTTTACCTTTGTTTTTGATATAATCGAATCTTGCACCAGCACTGAATGTATTTTGTCCCCATACCTTTTTGGCATAGATAAATGCGCCTGTGCTGTACTCATCGTAAGCAGGGATCAGCAATTCTTCGCCCAGGTTTATGCTGTGGCTAAGGCTGCTGCTTAAACCAATAACCGGGTGCCATCCGTTGCTTTCGGGCAGGTAATATTTCGCATCTAACGAGTAGGTGTTCATATCAAAGAACAGCGATGGGGTTGGGCTGTCTTCCAATTCGCGGCGCTGGTTTTTCTGGAAACCCAGGTCTAATTTTAACGAGCTTGAACCAAACAGAAAGTTATTGTTCAAGGCCACTTTATAATGGCGAATGTCCTGGCGTGGGTAATCTAAAGTACGGCTGGTATTTTCGTTGTATAAGGGGTCGCCCGGCTCAGCATCGTAAAAGCCAATATTGTCTTTAAAATAAGAGAAGTTTACGTGCGAATAACCCCATGCTTTGTTCAACCCAAACATTCCGCTTACATTGGTTTGGTTAAAGCCACTGTTTATGTACCGGCCTGCAGGTGTATTAAAGGAGTAGGCATTTTGGTAGGTGCCGCGGCCTCGCCAAACAAAACCGTTGTCGTTTCCGCTTAGCATAACCGATGTATTGCTTAGTCCGTTGTTGCTGGAATAATTTGTAAGAAACTCACCCTGTATATTTCCTTCGCCGGGGGTTGGCGGGTCAATTACATTGATGACACCACCTAATGCATCAGATCCATATTGTAATGATGCAGCACCACGTAAAACCTCTACACGGCCTGCCGCGAACTGATCCATCTCGATACCGTGCTCATCCCCCCATTGCTGGCCTTGTTGCTTAACACCATCGTTTAGGGTTACTACCCGGTTGTAGCTTAAGCCACGAATAACCGGCTTTGAAATAGCCTGGCTGGTAGTTATCTGGCTTACACCCGGTACCTGCCTGGCCAAAGCATCAATTAAATTTGTTGATGACCCCTGCAATTGCTCTTTGGTAACAACCGATGCCGATGTACTGTTACTACGGCTGCCCGATGTTATAGGTGTACCGGTTATAACCACCTCGTGCGATTCGATAACGCTGGGTTGCAGCGCGAATACCATTGGGTCGGTTGATGAAAAATCTACCGTTTGGGTTAAAGTTTTATAGCTGAGGTATTGAATCTGCACCACAAAGCGGCCCTTAGTAGGGATTGATTTAATTGCGAACTCCCCGTTAATATTGGTGGCGACTGACAAGCGGAGATCTGGTATATTAACCGTTGCGCCAATTAGCGGCTGATTGGTTTTAGCGTCAACAACTTTACCCTTAAAATCTATAGCATCTGCAAATGCAGAAAATTGAACGAACAAAAATAAAAAGCAATAAATAAGCTTAAGTTTCATAATAAAAAATTAAAAATTCAAGAAAATGCCACATCAAGCGGCGTTTGTTTGGATGGTAATTATTATGAAATTACAGGGGGAGCACGGCCTTGGGAAAGGACGAGGGCAATGCTTTTAAAATCATATTCAAAAGTGATGAAAACATGATTTACAGCCGAAAAGGGGGTGTAATAATTATTTGTCAGCAGCTCCATATGGGTATGGTGCATACTATCGCACAACTGGCACTTCTCTTTAACCGTTTGCTTTGCCGTGTTATGGCAATCGTTGCAATTAGCGGTATGTGTTGTTTTGATAATGTTATGCTGGTGGGCAAATACCATATACTGCCCTGTTATGAAACAGAACATCAGCGCCCAGGCACAAAATATATGGTAAGTACTTCTTTTCAAAACAAGCATGTGCTTAATTACATGGCAAAAGTAACTAATAAATACTTAAACATATTTTTAAAACGTAACAATGTTGTTAATTGGATGTAAGGAAAAATGCTTTTAACCGCATTGCATCAGTATATTTGCCCATATGAAACCTGCTGAAATTAACTTGAAATGGGCGGCACTGCAAGACCGCATAGCTACGGAGTTTGATAACGAGAAACCGGATATTAAAGTAGTTATGTTTTTGATAGGCGTGCAGGAACTTGGCCAGGGGCCAAAAAAATTCAGCAAAAGGCAGAAGGAAGAATTGATGCATATTGCCAATTGCAAACTATTTAGCAAAATGGGCTTTTATGAACTGGAAGGCCTTGACCAGGATGGCTGGCCACATTGGAAACTGGTAAAAACTGTTCCTAACTACACCATACTGGAACAGGAAATGCTGATAAAATCATTAATAATTGATTATTTTGAATCGGAGATGGAGTGGGAGTTTTAATACCCCAATTGCTATAACCTTTACAACCTAACACGATGAAAAAACTTTTTACTTTTTGTGTATTGCTGCTTGTTATTAACACAGCCTTTGCTAAACCACCAAAAAATCAATACGTGCGGATAAAAACCAGTTATGGCAGTGTTATCATCCGCCTGTATAACGAAACACCTTTGCACCGCGATAATTTTATAAAGCTTACCAAACAGGGCTTTTATAATGGCACGCTGTTTCATAGGGTGATACAAAACTTTATGATCCAGGGCGGCGACCCTGATTCGCGCGATACGGCTAAAAACAAACCGGGCGTTGAATTGGGTAATGGCGATTTGAAATACACCGTTCCTGCCGAGTTTAGGGATAGCCTGTTTCATAAACGCGGCGTGTTGGCCGCCGCGCGGGATGATAACCCTAAAAAGGCATCAAGTGCGTGCCAATTCTACATTGTAGAAGGTAAACGCTTTACCCCCGGCAAACTGGACACCTTAGAAACTACCCGACTTAAAGGCCGCAAAATACCGGCATGGCAGCGTGATATTTACACTACTGTTGGCGGTGTACCACACCTGGACCAAAATTACACAGTTTATGGAGAAGTGGTTACCGGTCTGGATATGGTTGACCAAATTGCCGCCGTTAAAAAAGATGAACGCGACAGGCCTAACACAGATATACCCATGACCGTTGAATTGCTGAGCAAAAAAGAGTGTAAGCAATTGGATAAACTCCTGTGGCCTAAAGTAAAATAAAACAGATGTCATGGTGAGCTTGTCGAAAACTTGTACGCTAAACACTGTCCACTAATGGTTCGACAGGCTCACCATGACAAATAAATAACATGAAGATAATTACTTACAACGTTAACGGCATCCGCTCTGCGATAAATAAAGACTGGCTGGCATGGCTACAGGCCACCGATGCCGATGTGGTTTGCCTGCAGGAAATTAAGGCTACGCCTGATGTAATAAAAGAACTGGGACTGGTTGATGATATGGGCTACCAGCACTTTTGGTTCCCGGCCGAAAAGAAAGGGTATAGCGGCACTGCTATTTTTACCAAACGCCTGCCCAACCATGTGGAGTACGGCTGCGGTATCCCCGATTTTGATAAGGAAGGTCGTTGTATCCGTGTAGATTTTGACGAGGTATCGGTAATGAGCGCCTATTTCCCGTCAGGATCCAGCGGCGATGAAAGGCAGATCTTCAAATACCGTTTTCTGGATGAGTTTGGTAAATACCTTACCTTATTAAAAGCAAGCATCCCCAACCTGGTTATTTGTGGCGATTATAATATTTGCCATCGCCCTATTGATATACACAATCCCAAATCAAACGCCAACTCATCCGGCTTCCTGCCCGAGGAGCGCGAGTGGATGGAGAACTTTATTGAATCGGGCTTTGTAGATACGTTTCGCCATTGTAATAAAGAACCGCATAATTATACCTGGTGGAGTTTTCGTGCAAATTCGCGCGCTAAAAACCTGGGCTGGCGTATTGATTATGCACTGGCCAGTAAAGAGCTGGAAGGTAACATTAAACGCTGCGCGATATTAGCAGAAGCCCGGCACTCGGACCACTGCCCGGTGTTATTGGAGCTGGAGTTTTAGCCCCTAATAAACTAACCGTCATTGCGAGGTACGAAGCAATCTCTTTAAGCAAATCCTTCATGCAAGGTGTACAACTGTCCTAAAGAGATTGCTTCGTACCTCGCAATGACGCATGGATAAACAAAGAAGCCGCGAAATTCGCGGCTTCTTTGTTTATATCCTACTCCTCATTTCAGGGGCTGGACGCTTACGCTTTCACCCGCTCTACATAAGAACCTGTAGCGGTATCCACTTTTACTTTATCGCCTATGTTGATAAACAAAGGCACTTTTATTTCGGCGCCGGTTTCAACTGTGGCGTTTTTAAGGGCACCCGTTGAGGTGTCGCCCTTTACGGCCGGTTCGGTATAGGTAATTTCTAACTCGGCCGAACCCGGGATGGATGCCATGATAGGCTCTTCGCTTTCAAAAGCTACAATAACGTTCATGCCCTCTTTCAAAAACCTAACCGCAGGGCCGAATAATCTTTTTGGTACATTATGCTGATCGTAGGTGGCATTATCCATTATTACTAACGAATCGCCATCTTCATACAGGTATTGATAGTCGTTGGTTTCAACACGTGCAATGTCCACCTCTTCATCTGTACGGAAACGGTATTCAACCAATTTGCCTGATTTTACATTACGCATACGGGCCTGGTAAAACGCACGCAGATTACCCGGGGTGCGGTGTAAAAACTCCTCTACTTGTACCAGTTCGCCATTAAAGCGAAGAACATTCCCATTTTTTACATCAGATGCTTTTGCCATAAATCTTATAATTGAGCCGTCAAAATTATAGAATAGATTTGAGATTTTAGATATGAGATGTGAGATAATGCCATTAGGATAATATCATTATTTCATCCTGTGGTCTCAAATCTCATATCTCGCGTCTAATATCTAACCTTTGTAATCGGATATACTCAACCTGTTATCGCAAAAACTATACTCGTGCTCCTGGTTAGAGCAGATAATGGTTAAACGGTTCTCGCTGAATTTTTCTACAAGGCTCAGGTACCAGTCAATGCCCTGAGTATCCAGGTTGGAGGTGGGTTCATCCAACATTAACATAGGGGTGTCGGCACAAAAGGCAAGCGCCAGTTTAAGCCGCTGTTTCATGCCGGATGAAAAGTATTTAATGAGTTTATTGCGGCTACCCTCCAGGTTTAAGATATCGGCTACGGCACTTTTATCCATGCCCGGTTTAAATGCTTTAAACTTGAAATGGAAGTCGATCATCTCGTTCAACGAGAACTCTTCTATCGCTTCTAAATAAGGTGCAGCCAGGCTTAAGTAGTTGAAGATCTCGCCGGCATCAATTTCCTTACCGCCATCAAAGTATTTGATCGTTCCGGCTGATGGCACCAGGCTGCCGTTTAAAACTTGTAACAGGGTAGATTTTCCTGAACCATTTGGCCCCAATATGGCATAGTTACCGCTACCTTCAAAAGTATGGTCTATCCCCTTGAATATCCATTCACGGTTAAAACGACGGCCTATGTTTTGGAGGGTGATGTTCATTATTAGTGGGCAGTTATTAGTAGGCAGTTTGCAGGCGTAGTAGCGATTGGTTTATCTTTAACTGCAAACTGCCCACTAACTAATAACTGCAAACTTTCTTTAAGAGCTTCCAAATCCCTTCATGATACCGCGTTGCGAGTTCTGCACAAAATTGATGATCTCGTCGCGTTCAACAGTCGGGTTAAATTCGGCCTCGATAATATCAAGGGCCTTGGTCATGTTATATTTTTTCAGGAAGATGATGCGGTAGATCTCCTGGATCTCGTTAATGGTTTCGGCAGAAAACCCTCTGCGGCGCAAACCAACAGAGTTGATCCCGATATAAGATAAGGGCTCGCGACCGGCCTTGGTAAACGGAGGAACATCCTTACGCACCAGTGAACCACCGGATATCATGCTATGCGCACCAATTTCAACAAACTGATGCACGGCAGATGTACCGCCTATAAATGCATAGTCGTACACATTAATATGGCCCGCCAGCTGCACCGCGTTCGCTATAATAACATTATCGCCAATAACGCAATCGTGCGCAACGTGTACATATGCCATTAGCAGGCAATTGCTGCCTATAGTGGTGGTGTTTTTATCAAGCGCGGTACCACGGTTAAGCGTTACGCATTCGCGGATAACGGTATTATCGCCAATGGTTACGGTGCTTGGTTCGCCCTTATATTTTAGATCTTGCGGTGGTGCAGATACTACAGCACCCGGAAAAATACGGCAGTTTTTACCAATGCGGGCGCCATCCATAATAACGGAGTTTGAGCCAACCCAGGTACCTTCGCCAATTTCCACATCCTTGTGGATGGTAACAAAGGGCTCAATAACCACGTTATCGGCAATTTTTGCCTGTGGGTGTATATATGCTAAGGGCTGTATCATATTATTTGTATCTAACTATTTGTGCCATTAGCTCGGCCTCGACAACTATCTTTTCGCCAACCATACCAATGCCTTTCATTTGTGCAATGCCACGGCGGATAGGTGCTATCAGGTCACAACGGAATATTAACGTATCGCCCGGTAAAACCTTGTCTTTAAATCTCGCATTCTCAATTTTAAGGAAAAGCGTTAACCAATTTTCAGGATCGGGCACAGTGTTCAGTACCAATATACCGCCGGTTTGTGCCATAGCTTCTATCTGTAAAACGCCCGGCATAACAGGCGCCCCCGGGAAATGGCCTACAAAGAAAGGCTCATTCATGGTTACTGCCTTTAAGCCCACAACGTGGGTTTTGGTCAACTCTAATATTTTATCAACCAGTAACATTGGCGGGCGGTGCGGCAATATGTTCATGATCTGAACAGTATCGTACACTGGTGTCATGTTAGGGTCGTAAACTTTTACATGTTTGCGGCTGCGTTCTTTCTTTATCAATGTTTTTATTTTTTTGGCGAATGCAACGTTTGCCGCATGGCCCGGCCTTGCAGCCATAATATGCCCCTTCAAAGGAACACCAACCAATGCCAGGTCACCAATCATATCCAGCAGCTTGTGGCGTGCGGGTTCGTTTTGGTGGCGAAGTTCTATATTATTCAAGATCCCCTGCGGGGCAACATTGATATCCTTACGGTTAAATATTTTTGCAAGGTGGGCAAGCTCTTCGTCGTCAACTTCTTTATCAACAACCACAATTGCGTTGTTAAGGTCGCCGCCTTTTATCAGGTCGTGCTTAACCAACATTTCCAACTCGTGTAAAAAGCAGAATGTGCGGCTGGATGCAATTTCTTTTTTGAACTCTGCCAGGCTTGATATGGTTGCATGCTGGCTACCCAAAACCTGCGAGTTATAATCAACCATACAGGTAAAGCGGTAATCACCATCTAAAGGCATAGCCACCATGTCAACCTTGCGGTCGGGCTCCGAATAGTGGATGTTATACGGGATATGATAATATTCCCGGTCTGCTTCCTGCTCCTGAAAGCCTGCTTCTTCAATAGCATTTATAAACTGTATCGAGCTGCCGTCCATAATAGGCGTTTCGGGCCCGTCCATATCAATCAGCACGTTATCTATCTCCAAACCAACTAAAGCGGCAAGCACGTGTTCAACAGTGCTTACACTGGCGCCGTTTTGGGTAAGGGTTGTACCCCTTGATGTATCAGTAACATTATCAACATCGGCATCAATAATTGGCTGGCCAGGCAAATCTATCCGGCGAAATTTATAGCCGTGTTTTTCTGGGGCCGGATTAAAGGTCATGGTAACACTTTCGCCGGTGTGCAGGCCAGTGCCCGAAACCGAAACGGGCTCTTTAATAGTTCTTTGTTTTACATTCATATTTAATGACGTTCATTGGTTCATTAGTTCAATTGTTCATTGGTATTAGTTTATTAACCTTAATACAGGCCTAATAACTAATGAACAAGGATCTAATCGCCTTTTTTCTTTAGTTCTGTAATTATCTTTTCCAGTTCGTTAACTCTTTTTTCCAATTCGGGCAACCTGCTTACTACAACGTTTGATCGCATATCGGCAGTGTAACCAATAGCCGGCGAACCCGCCCACTTTTTACCCTCTTCGGTAATGTTACGGCTAACGCCCGATTGCGCCTGCACCTGTGTGCCTTTTGCAATAGTAATATGGCCAACCACACCAACCTGCCCGCCAAGCATTACATTTTCGCCAAGCTTGGTACTGCCTGCTATACCTGTTTGCGCGGCTATCACGGTATTTTGCCCAATATCAACATTATGCGCAATTTGCACCAGGTTATCCAGCTTTGCGCCTTTGCGGATATAGGTTGATCCCATTGTGGCCCTGTCTATGGTTGTATTTGCACCCACTTCAACGTTATCTTCAATAACAACGTTGCCTATTTGTGCAACTTTGCTAAAAGTACCATCGGCATTTGGTGCAAAACCGAAGCCATCGCTGCCAATTATAGCGCCCGAATGTATAACAACATCGTTGCCAATTACACAGTCAAAGTACACTTTAACACCGGGAAACAAAGTTACATTATTACCCAATTTTACATTATCGGCAATATAACAGCCGGGGTAAATTTTGCAATTATCGCCCATTACAACATCCTGGCTAATATACGCAAAGGCACCTATGTAAGGTTCTGCACCTATTTTAACAGAGGAGTGTATAAAGCTTGGCTGCTCTATACCCGATTTATTCAACTTAATGGTATTGTATTTTTCGAGCAGTAGCGAGAAAGCGCCGTAGGCATTCTCTACCCGTATAAGTGTAGTATTTACCGGCGCGGTTAATTCCTGGCTATTGTTCACTATTACAACCGATGCATTGGTTGTATATAAGTATGGCTCATATTTAGGGTTAGCTAAAAATGATAACGAACCAGTGCTGCCTTCTTCTATTTTGGCCAGGTGGTTAACCGCAACAAGCGGATCGCCTTCAACTGTTCCATTTAGCATAAAGGCTATATCCTTTGCGGTAAATTGCATCGTACAAATTTAAATGTTAAAACCATAGCAACAAATTATTAATAAATGGGCACAAATAGCCGCTCATAAGTAGTTTATGTTAACTACTCACCAATCAACCATTCACCACTCACCATCCTATAACAGGTCTTTGGCATAACAAAGTATATATTTTTTTACAGTTTTTGATAGTGCCTCCAGGTTTGAATTATCGCTGGCCAGCGTAATATCCTTAATACTGCCGTCTTTCATTAATATGTGAATGTTACCATCACCCTTATTATAGGCATTATTGCGTATCGTATCTGTAAATACATAATACGAAGCCTCGTGCTCGCTGATGCCGTACTTTTTAACCGCGCTGACAGTCAATTGTTTAACAAAGTTTTCGTCGGGTTTCTCGGCAGTAATATCTACATGGTACAGCCGGCGGTTTATCAGGTTATGGCAAAGGGTAGCCAATACGTCATCATCACTATCGGCCCATATTTTTACAGCCGCCATTACATCGGTGTCATCCAGTAGGGCAAAGGTTTTTAAATGCGCGTCACCGCTCATAAATTCCTCTTTGGTAATAACGTTCTTTAAAAAATAGTTTAAAGCGGGGGTTAGTGGGAAGTGTGTTCCCTGCAAAGCCAGTTCGCGGCTGCGCAAAAATATTTTGCAAAGCACCTGCTCGGCGGCTATAACAGTTTTATGCAGGTATACCTGCCAGTACATTAACCTGCGGGCGATCAAAAATTTTTCTATCGAGTAAATTCCCTTTTCTTCAACCGTAATGCTGTCATCCTTTATGTTCAGCATTTTTATGATGCGGTCAGAACTTATCACACCTTCAGATACACCGGTAAAATAACTATCCCTATTCAGGTAATCCATCCTGTCCATATCAAGCTGACTCGATACCAGTTGATGCAAAAAGTGTTTGGGATGATCGCCTTTAAATATGCTGATGGCTAATGTTAGCTTACCGCCAAACTCTTCGTTCAGCTTATTCATCAACAGTATAGAAATGTCCTCGTGGCTAATTTCTTCCACAATGGTATGCTCCAACGCGTGCGAGAACGGCCCGTGGCCAATATCGTGCAGCAAAATGGCTATGGTAAGGCCTTCTTTTTCTTCGGCAGATATATCTGCCCCTTTATTGCAAAGCGTTTCAATAGCCAGGCTCATCAGGTGCATGGCACCCAAGGCATGATGGAAACGGGTATGCAGCGCGCCAGGGTAAACCAAATGCGTCATCCCGAGTTGTTTAATATAGCGTAAACGCTGGAAGTAAGGATGATCTATCAGGTCATATACCAACTCGGTTGGGATGCTGATAAACCCGTAAACCGGGTCGTTTATAATTTTCTTTTTGTTCAAGGTAGCTGTTAAGAATACAAAAGTGTTGAATTATGACAAAACAAGCACGGTCTATTTGTTAATTAATGTTAATCCTTTGCATATTTTTACAACAAAATACACTGCCTAAAGGTTATAGGAGGGTAAAATTAAAGATATTATGCAGGATACCACAATATTATGGGCCGATGACGAAATTGATCTGCTGAGACCACACGTACTTTTCCTAAGCGAAAAGGGGTATAAAGTAACAACTGTTACCAACGGTAACGATGCTGTTGAAGAATTTAAGAAGCAGTACTTTGATCTGGTTTTCCTGGATGAAAACATGCCGGGGCTTACCGGGTTAGAAACACTGCAGCAAATAAAAAATATAAATAACGATGTCCCGATAGTACTTATCACCAAAAATGAAGAGGAGTATTTAATGGAGGATGCCATTGGTTCGAAAATTGATGACTACCTGATAAAGCCGGTACACCCCAAGCAAATTTTGCTTACCATTAAAAAACTTACCGAAAACAAAAAACTGGTGGGCGCTAAAACAACGATGGCTTACCAACAGGATTTTCGTAACCTGGGCATGACCCTTAATGATAACCTAAGCTACCAGGAATGGGTTGATGTTTACAAAAAACTGATATACTGGGAGCTGGAGCTGGAGACTTTGGAAGATGCCGGGATGCACGAAATACTTACCCTGCAAAAAGCCGAGGCCAACGTACAGTTTTGCAAGTTTGTTGAACGTAATTATCTAAACTGGATAAAAGACCCCGAGAACGGGCCAACTATTTCCACACAATTATTTAAAAAGAAGCTGTTCCCTAAGCTGGATGGCAAAGGTCCGGTTTTCTTTATATTGATAGACAATTTGCGTTATGATCAGTTCAAGATCATCAATCCCATCATATCAGAATACTTTAGGTTAGAAGAAGAAGATACTTATTACAGCATCCTGCCAACGGCCACACAATATGCCCGTAACTCTATCTTCTCGGGCCTGATGCCTTTAGAGATGGAAACCCGTTACCCGCAAATGTGGCAAAACGATGAAGACGAAGGTGGCAAAAACCTTTATGAAGCCAATTTTGTTGCCGATCAGTTAAAAAGGATCTTACGCCGGGACGTAAAACATTCGTACAATAAAATATTAAATATTGATGAGGGCCGCGCGCTGAATGAATCGGTTAATAACCTGATGAACAACGAGCTGAATGTGGTGGTATACAATTTTGTTGATATGCTGAGCCATGCCCGTACCGATATGCAAATGATACGTGAACTGGCCAGTGATGATGCGGCTTACCGCTCATTAACACTATCGTGGTTTGAACACTCGCCATTGTTTGATCTGTTGAAGTTTCTGGCCTCGAAACAGGTAAGGGTTATCATTACAACAGACCACGGTACCATTCGTGTTAAAAACCCAAGCAAAATAATAGGCGACCGTAACACGAATACCAACCTGCGTTATAAACAAGGTAAAAACCTTAACTATAACGCCAAAGAGGTATTCCACATCCGCAACCCGCACGATGCCATGCTGCCTAAGCTTCACGTAAGTTCCAGCTTTGTATTTGCCAAGGGCGACAGCTATTTTGTGTATCCAAACAACTACAATCATTTTGTGAATTTTTATAACGAGACCTTCCAGCACGGCGGTATCTCATTAGAAGAAATGATCATCCCGATAGTTACCTACGGGCCAAAATAAAATTTATTTTTGAAGCAGAAATAATAACCCCGTCATTGCGAGGTACGAAGCAATCTCTTTGAGCAAATCCACCATGCAAGGTGTACAACTATCCTAAAGAGATTGCTTCGTACCTCGCAATGACGTTCTAAGTAAAAGACCATTGGACTTACACATTACATCCACAGCAGACCTGCCAAAAACGGCGAACCAGATCCTAAACTTTGCCGGCAATAGCCGAATTTTTCTTTTTTACGGCGATATGGGCGCGGGTAAAACCACCCTTATTAAATCGCTTTGCGAAAAATTGGGGGTTAGCGACTCCGTAACCAGCCCTACTTTTTCCATTGTAAACGAATACAAAGGGGCTGACGGGCCGGTATATCATTTCGATTTTTACAGGTTAAAAGACCAAAACGAAGCGCTGGATATGGGTTATGAAGAATACTTCTACTCGGGCAATTACTGTTTTATAGAATGGCCGGAAAAGATAGCCAACCTGGTTCCGGATAGCTTTACCGGCGTGCGCATCCATGTTTTAGATGCCAGTTCAAGGCAAATAACAGTCGAAAACATTTCGTAATAATCAAACTTATTTTTTTCTTATCTTCATCAGCCGGAAAAACAACGATCATGAGTACAGGGAAATACAGCGGGTTCTCCAATATTGCCAGGCAGGCAATGATGCAGCCCCAGGAGTCGATGCTTGAAGTTAAAAGTAAAAAGAACAAGCTTTATATTGGCATCCCCAAGGAGGTTTCTTTCCAGGAGAACCGCATCCCGCTTACCCCCCTGTCGGTAGCATTGCTTATAAATAATGGCCACGAAATAATGCTGGAAAGCAATGCCGGCCAGGCCGCTAATTTCTCTGATAATAACTACAGCGAACAAGGCGCCCAAATAGTTTATGATACCAAAAAAGTTTACGAAGCCGATATCATTATTAAAATAGCCCCGCCTACTATGGAGGAGATAGAAATGATGAAACCCGGCCAGTTGCTTATTTCTGCCCTGCAGCTATCTACCTTAAAAGCCGAATGCCTGCATGCGCTTATCAAAAAGAAAATAACAGCCCTTTGCTTTGAGCACCTCGAAGACGAGGGTGGCTCGCTTACCGTTGTGCGTGCCATGAGCGAAATTGTAGGTGCTACATCGGTACTTATAGCTGCCGAGTACCTGAGTAACATTTTTGAAGGCAAAGGCCTTATGCTGGGTGGAATAACAGGCGTACCACCAACCGAGATTGTAATAATAGGAGCAGGTACCGTTGGCGAATATGCCGCGCGCACTGCCATATCGCTTGGTGCCGAGGTTAAAGTATTCGATCCATCTATTTACAAACTACGCCGCCTGCAAAATAATATAGGCACCAGAATTTTCACCTCGGTAGTGCAGCCAATTGTGCTGGAAAAAGCCATAACATCATGCGATGTTGCCATTGGCGCTATTCGTGCTGATGACGGCCGCAGCCCCTGTATAGTATCCGAAGCTACGGTAAGTAAAATGAAACCAAACTCGGTTATTATTGATGTGAGCATTGACCAGGGCGGCTGTTTCGAAACATCAGAAGTTACCAACCACACACATCCCGTTTTCCGTAAATATGATGTAATACATTATTGTGTGCCCAACATTGCATCGCGCGTGGCGCGTACGGCAACCTATGCACTTACCAATATATTCGCGCCTATTTTACTGGACATTGGCGAGCAGGGTAGTTTAAAGAATGTAATATGGCAAAAGGCCGGTATCCGCAATGCGGTTTACATTTACCAGGGGCACTTAACCAACAAGTACATGGGCGAGCGCTTCTCTATCCCAAGCAAAGACCTTGACCTGCTGGTGGTGTCTAACCATTAATAGTTGGTGAACGGCCTTATATTTTCCGGGTGACTAATTTCGGGTTGATATTTTTCGGGTATCTCATTGGTATGGTGTTTATCGCCATAGTAATCAATAGCAAGTTCTACCTTTCCGTTCTCTTTTACGGTTACTTTAAACAACATATCATAATCTTCCTCATCAAGCGCGGTAAAGGGCATTTCGGCGCCAAAAGCATCCAACAGTACCATTATGGTATTAGAGTGCCCAACAATTAAAACGTTATCCCCTTTAAAATTCTTTAAAACAGTTTTGGCAAACTTTTTAAGTACGGCCGTATCGGTATCATATACCCTCGGCAAAACTTTTATTTTATAAGCTAATGGGCGTGCAGTTAACCCGGTACGTTTATATTTGGTAACATATATAGCCTTTATGTGCGCGCGCTTTAACTCTTTAGCCAATGCTTCGGCACGCTTTTGCCCGGCTGTACTTAAAACCGGGTCATCATTTTTTGCCATAAGGGTTGCTTTTTCGGCATGGCGCACTATCCAAATATTGGTTTTCTGGGCCGAGGCATTAAAATTGCTTAGTAACAAACAAATAAACAATAACTTAAAAAAGTTAGCGGGCATTATTACAATTTTCATAAAACGGTGTTATCTGTTTTAATGGGTAAGGTTCTAACAAATATATTCGATTTTTGATATGAAATTTTTTAGCAAGGAATATTTAAAACAGCTATGGAAGGTGTTAATAGCCACTTTTAGTGGCTTCTCTAACGACAATGGATTAAAGCTTAGTGCATCTTTAGCTTATTATACCGTTTTCTCATTGACCCCATTGCTGCTATTAATACTTTCTTTGGCAGGTATATTTTTGAAAGATGGTAGCTACAGACAGGATTTTTACGATCAGATACAACATTATTTAGGTAAACAAGGAACGGAGCAAATACAAAGTACTATTAAGTCGCAGGATATTATAGGCAAGAGCGGAATAGGGTTGGGTATAAGCATAGTCACATTGTTACTTGGCGCAAGCAGTATTTTCCTGGAGATACAAGATTCGCTTAATGCTATATGGCGGGTTAAAGCAAAACCTAAAAAGGGATGGGTTAAGATGTTAAAAAACAGGTTCCTTTCTTTTTCATTGATAGTAAGTCTCGGCTTTTTATTACTTGTGTCCCTACTGGTAAATATTATTATCAGTGCCGTTAGCGATAAAATAGTGGCATTCCTGCCAAAACTTTTAGGGAAAGACCTAGCCGGCGTTATCGGTGAAACGTTCTTATTTGTAGTTAATTTCGGAGTAACGCTCATTGTTATTTCTGTGCTGTTTGGTATCATATTTAAGGTGCTGCCTGATGTTAAAATAAAATGGAAGGATGTGCGCTCCGGCGCTATATTTACGGCCATCTTATTCATTATTGGCCAATATATCATCAGTTTATATATCCAGTACACGGCCCAGGGCTCTGCTTATGGTGCCGCAGGCTCGCTTATAGTGATTTTAGTGTGGATATATTATACGGCCGCAATTTTATACATAGGCGCGGAATTTACACAAGTATATGCCGAGGCCCAAGGCAGCCACATTGAACCGGCCGATTATGCAGTAGTGATACAACAGACTGAAGTAGAGCGAAAAATGCATGAAATGCCATTGCAAAACCCCGAACTGGAAGGCGCCCTTAAATGTGATGATAAGATTAATAAAAAAGTGTGATCTCTTTCTTACCATGCTTTAAGTGTTCTATAAACTGTATTTAATCTGTTAAATAATATACCCCGGAAACAAAGGCAGCATCTGTGTAAACTATTCTATTATTTTATAAAATAATAACGTAGATTTAGCTTCCAATTCAAACCAGGTGTTAGCCGGTCTATACAAATATCTAAAGTTTAAACATATATGGCTCGCTGCCATATTCAATTGCCTCCTTATATCGGCAAGCGCACAATCTTTTGAGATTGATAGTGGCCGCAAAAATGTAGATATCCCTTTCAAGCTTATACGTAATATGGTGGTGATCAAACTCAACATCAATAATAAAGGGCCGTTCAATTTTGTTTTAGATACCGGGGTTGGGCTCATGATAATTACTGAGCCGAAACTTGTGGACTCCATAAATATTACATCTAAACGCACCATTAAACTTTCGGGGCTTGGCGAAGGCGATGCCTTTGAGGCTTATGTTACCCCTCCCTTAAATGTCCAGATATCCGGCCTAAAAAGTGAAAATGTATCAGCAGCAATATTAAAGACGGATTATTTTAACCTATCCGGCTACATTGGCTTACCAATACATGGGCTTTTGGGGTATGAGTTTTTTAGCGCGCTGGGGGTTAAAATAAATTTTAGCGATACTACAATGACCGTTTGCCGCCCTAAAGACATTAAACCTTTTAGAAAAAGCCAAAAGGTGCCTATAACAATTGAGGATAAAAAACCATATCTAACAACCACAATTACTTTCCCCGATGGCAGCGAAGTACCAAATAAGCTTATTATTGACCTTGGTGCCGGGCATCCTTTATCGCTCGAAAATATGCTGCAAAAACATGGACTACCTAAAAAATCTGTTCCGGCAAATTTAGGGGTAGCACTCAACGGGCCTATAACGGGTTATTTAAGTAGGGTAAAGGCAATTGATATTGGGAAATATAGAATTAAGAATGTGATTACCTCATTCCCTGATAAAGACTATGTACAAAGAACATATAGTGTCCCGCGCGATGGCAATATAGGTACCGGAATACTAAAAAAATTCAATCTGGTATTCGATTATTCCAATGGCCTGCTTTATTTAAAATCCAACGATAAATTTAAAGCTCCGTTTGAACATGACATGAGCGGCATAGAATATTATTTAGCAGGAGAAAATCTTTCACATTTAATAGTTGGCCGCGTAGCGCCGGGTTCGCCTGCTGATGATATTGGGCTGATCAAGGATGACGAAATAACATCCATTAATTTTAAACCCGTATCAAAAATGACCACCGAAGAAATTGATGCATACTTTAAAACAACCGAACGCAGCCTGTTGCTTGAGGTATATCACGATAAAAGATACGACAGGGTTGTTATAACATTAAAGCGCCGCATATAAGCCTTAAATATGCTGTCGTAACGAACTTGTTGCGTTAGTATTCTACTAATATTTTTCTATATTTTTATCCCTAACTAATTTTTTTAAACAAACAATGAACAGATCTTTACGGGTTAATACATACCTGGGCGTTGCAATTTTGGGTTTAGCAACCATTGCAAGTTCTTGCGCCACAAAAAAACAAGCGGCAGACCGCATTGTTACGCTAAAAACTACAGCCACACCGGGCGGCTCATCTGCCACGGCCACAATTGGTACAGGTAAAAAAGAGGGCATTAAAAAATTCAGCGATCTTATTGGAAAAATTAAGGCTGATACCGGGCTTTTTAACACTTACAAGGTTGATGGCAAATACTATTTTGAAATACCGGATAGCCTTGTCAGTCGGGAAATGTTGGTAGTTACCCGTTTTGTAAAAACACCAACGGGCTTAAAATCTTTTGGCCAGCAATATGGCGGCGAAGAAGTTAACAACCAGGTTTGGAAATGGGAACGCCACGATAAACAAGTTTTTGTTCGCGTACCAAGCTACTCGGTAAGGGCCGATAGCACAAGTGACATGTATCAGTCGGTTAAAAACTCAAATCTTGACGCTGTACTGGCTTCATTCGATGTAAAAGCATACAACAAAGACACTACCGGCGTTTTAATTGATGTTACCGATTTATACAATGGTGATATTGCCGCAATAGGTTTGCCTGATAACATCAAAAAGCTTTATAAAATAAGCGGTGTTGACAACACAAGGTCATACATAGATACCGTAAAGAGCTTCCCTATTAATATCGAAGTACATACGTTAAAAACATACCGCGCGGCAGAATCGCCAACCGATAACAGCAATGCGGCCTTAACTTTTGAGTTAAACACCTCTATGCTGCTGTTGCCAAAAACGCCAATGAAAGCGCGTTTGAATGACGATCGCGTAGGCTTTTTCGGTCAAAGGCAAACTGACTATGGTACCGATGCTCAAAAGGCAGAAGCCACCGCATATATCCACCGCTGGAAACTGGAACCAAAAGATGAAGCCGCTTATGCACGTGGCGAACTGGTTGAACCCAAAAAACAAATTGTTTATTACATAGACCCAGCTACACCAAAAAAATGGGTGCCTTATTTAATTGCAGGGATAAATGATTGGAATAAAGCTTTTGAAGCGGCCGGTTTTAAAAATGCTATTGCAGGCAAAGAAGCGCCAACCAAAAAGCAAGACCCTGAGTTTAGTACCGAAGATGCACGTTACAGCGTTATAAGATACTTTGCATCTGATGTACAGAACGCCTATGGCCCGCATATATCAGACCCACGCAGTGGCGAAATATTAGAAAGCCATGTTGGCTGGTACCATAACGTGATGAGCCTTTTACGCAACTGGTTTTTTATACAAACGGCTGCCGTTAATCCAGGCGTTCGCGCTGCTAAATTTACCGATGCGCAAATGGGCGAATTGATCCGTTTTGTGTCATCACATGAGATTGGCCACACATTGGGCCTGCCGCATAACTTTGGTTCAAGCTACGCTTACCCGGTAGATTCATTACGTTCAAAATCATTTACTGATAAACATGGTACAGCGCCGTCTATTATGGATTACGCCCGCTTTAATTACATAGCACAGCCGGGCGATGGTGTAACCCACCTTTACCCACAAATTGGCGAGTATGATCTTTGGGCTGTAAAATGGGGCTACAGTTATTTCCCGGGCAAGAAAACACCAAATCAGGAAAAAGAAGTATTGGATGTTTGGACAAAAGAAAGAGCCGGCAACCCGCTTTACTATTATGGCAGGCAGGGTACTTCTATTGACCCGCGTTTACAAAACGAGGACTTGGGCGATAACGCTATGAAGGCAAGTACATATGGTATTGCCAACCTGAAAAGAATATTACCAAACATCGAAAAATGGACTTTTCAGAAGGGCGAAGACTATGATGATGTGCAAACCTTGTATAACGAGGTTATAGGCCAGTTTAACCGTTACATAGGCCACGTTACTATGAACGTTGGCGGCATGAACGAGAACTTTAAAACCTACGACCAAAGCGGCCCTGTTTATGGCTTTGTTAACAAAAACCTGCAACACGACGCGCTTGTATTTTTGAACCAACAGGTATTTACCACACCAACCTGGCTTATAAATAACCAGGAATTAAGCAAGTTTGATAACGGTGTTATTATTGGCCGTATTAAAGCCTTACAGGTAAATGCCGTTGCCAACGTGCTTAATGCATCGCGTATGGCCCGTATGTTTGATAATCAATCAAAAAATGGGGTTAAGGCCTATACGGTTGCAGATATGTTTAATGACCTGCGTTCGGGCATATTTGTAAACAGCGCACCTGATGAATACAAACGCAATTTACAGCGTGGTTATATTGATAACTTAAAAAGCCTGTTAAACGAAGATGCAAGCAGGAGCTTCCCGGGTGCAACATCAGCACAGCTGGCCAGCATTGGGCTAACGCCAATTAACATTGCTTTATCAGATATAAGGCCGATGGTGCGTGCCGAATTAGCTAAAATAAGCACAAGCCTGCCAAAAGGTGGCGACGCTTTAATATCAGCACATTATGCCGATCTGCGTTTGCGCATTAAGGAAGCATTATATCCAACCCGCCCTATTGTTAGTATTGCAGCTGGCACCCCGGGCCGTTTAAGTGAAGATGTTACACAAGCGGATAACGGTTGCTGGCCACAAACAAAATAAGAAACAAGCCTATCAAAATAAAAGCCCCCGCTAACTACGGGGGCTTTTCAATTATATCACTTTTAGAGGGCCGCAGATTACGGACAGCGATATTATTTTAACTGACTAATATTTTCAAAAAAAGCGGCTTGCAAGTCTAATAATGTTTTAACGCTCACCTTTTCACCATAGGTATCAAAACAAAGAAACTTTGCTTTTGCCGGATCATTATCTTTCCATTTTTCAAAAAAGTTAAAGGTTTCAAAAAAATAATGGTTAGTGGTTACTTTACTTTTTCCACTCGTTTGCGATGCATTGAGCCTAAAGCCAATAGCATCCATCCACTTATGCACTTTTGCGTGCAAAGACCCTCTAAAATTATCCATAGGTTAAATGTTTTTAATGTGTAACGAAAAAAATGCAATAAAGGTTTCGCAGACAAAATAAAGTTTTAAACAAAAGTGGATAGCGTTTGTGGATATCCATATCATTTTATGCGGCATTTTAAATTAAAAAATTTCCACATTAATTAATTATGAAACCAAATGTTAATAACTCCGTACAAGACACTATCACTTATAAACTTTATATGAAAAAAAACAGACTTTTTTTAACTGCTGTAGCACTTAGCCTTTTAAGTATGGGCGCGTGTAAAAAATCCACAACTCCCGGCCCACAAGGGGTACAAGGCCAAAAAGGAGTTACCGGTGCTACGGGCGCTACAGGAGCTGCCGGCCCACAGGGTGCAACAGGAGCTACAGGCCCGGCAGGCCCAGCGGGAGCTACGGGTGCTATAGGCCCAGCCGGTCCACAAGGCGCTACAGGAGCAGCCGGAGCAACAGGCCCACAAGGCCCGGCAGGAGCAACCGGTCAAACAGGCGCTACAGGCCCGGCCGGCCCACAGGGACCACAAGGCCCAGCCGGACAAAACGGCGCCCCAGGCCAAAACGGCCAGGATGGCCAGGATGGCAATGCCAATGTTCAAAATTTCCTGCTGTTGAATAAAAGTGTGACATTAACTGGCTTAACCAGGCTTTCTATTCCTGCAATTACTCAAGATGTTGTTGATCAGGGGCTGGTGCTTGTTTACTTTAGGGTAACCGGCTCTGGTAATGCTTATTATGCCCTGCCATACAGCGAAAACGATCGCGCGCTTAGCGTATCAAATTTTGGTGTTGGTTATGTAGATGTCAAAGCTAATTTTACAGCCGGCGGCTTAGATTTTAGGGTTGTGGTAATAAAAGGCACTTCAATTACTACCCTATCATTTACACACCCGGGATTAAACGTGAGAAATTTTAACCAGGTAGCTTCTACTTTCAGGTTAAACTAATGTTATTATAGCTGTACATAAATGTATACAGCATTTTTTAAAGTTTGTACAAAAGCCTCGCTATGCGGGGCTTTTGTGTTGTAGTGTAACAATCCTATTATTTGCTTATTAAAATATGTAACAATGCTATGATTATTAAATATTTAAAACTAATAAAGTGAACATTTGCACAATAAATGTGTCTTAAGCAGGGAGCCGGTAACACCCCCTATGTTTTAAAAAAATTATGAAATACCTCTATTTAATATTAGCACTTGTTTGCTTAAATATCACAAAGTCAAATGCGCAGGCAGCCAGGCAAATAAGTGGCAGTATCGTAGATTCGACCAAGCTATCGCTCCCGGGCAGTAACATAAAGTTACGTAATGAACTTGGCGACAGCACCACTACTATTGCAGATGTTGATGGTAAATTTTCTTTCCCGGCAGTAAGAGGCACCAAAATAACATTGCTCATAAGCTCTATCGGCTATCAGGGGCTTACCCGGCGCTATGCGCTGCCAGCAGATAATAAGGCTATTGTGCTTGATCCAATAATCTTAAAATCGGCAACTAAACAATTAGGGGCGGTTAATATAGTGGGCGTTAACCCTGTAGTATTTAAAGGTGATGATACTGTACAATACAGCGTTTCGGCATATAAAGTGCGCGAGAATGCCCCTATTGAAGACGTGCTGAAAAAGATACCCGGCGTTGATGTTGATAAAGACGGTAATGTATCATCGCAAGGCAAGCAAATTACCAAGGTGCGTGTAAACGGTAAGGATTTTTTTGGCGGCGATGTACAAAGTGCAACTAAAAACCTACCTGCCGATGTGATAGAAAGTGTACAGATAGTTGACGATTACGGCGACCAGGCAAACCTTACCGGCATAAAAACCGGCGAGCCCAACAAAATTTTAAACTTTACCGTCCGCAAGGATAAAAATTACGGTTACTTTGGCCAGGCAACAGCCGGCGATGGCCGCGATTGGTTACCCAAACAAGAGGATGTTGATGTTAAGAACGATAACCGTTATATAGGCCTTGTAAACTTTTTTAAATTTAAAGGCGACCAGCAGATTTCTGTTTTAGGTAACCTAAATAACACCAACGTTAATACATTTAGCTACGGCACCCCAACGGGCGGCGCCGCAGGAGGTGGTGGTTTTGGCGGCGGAGGTGGCGGTGGCGGCCGTGGAAACGCTTTGCGCGGTGGTTCAAGCGGGTCAACAACCAATGCAAATGGTATCACCAATGCAAAATCAATTGGATTAAATTTTAGGGATCAGTGGGGTAAGGCATTATCAGTGTATGGTAGCTATAGCTTTAGCCGTAACTCTACGTTTACAAATTCTACTATATTGCAAACCAATACCTCTGCAATTCAAAGTACAAGTAACCAATCAAGCCAGGAAACAAGTTCTCCAACTAACCACAGGTTTAACTTCAACCTGGAGTGGAAACCAGACACCCTTAATTACTTAAAAGTAACACCAACATTTACGTATACAGGCAGCGATGTTAATAGTGTTGATAATGTATCGTCAACCAGGGATGGTAGACCATTCCAGGCTTATTCATCAACTTCGGTAAGTAACTCTACCTCCCCAAATTATGGCGTTAGTGGCTTTTTTAATCACCGTTTTAAAGGCAGCAGGCGTAATTTAAATATTGGCTTTAACGCAAATATCAGCAAGATAACCCAATTTGATAATCCAATTTATGACTATCCTGATACTGGTAGTGTGCTGCGTTCATCGCCTGAAAACCAAGTTGTTTATACCGATAGCCGTACTAACACTTATGGGCTAAACTTTTCTTACCAGGAGCCTTTAGGAAAAAAATCGTTCTTGGAGCTTAACTATGCATTTAATCACAACTATACAGCAAGTAATATAGAAACAGATACACTTTACACCACCAATCCGGATAGGTACCATTACTACGATCTTTTAAGCAATAACTATAATTATACATTTACCACTAACCGGTTCGGCCTTAACTATCGCGTGGTTGAAAGTAAATATAACCTAACATTGGGGCTGGGCGGGCAACCTGCAACACTTGATGGTGTTAACTTAAAAACAGGGGCTGCTACAAGCATATCTACATTTAATATAATACCTGCAGCAAGCTTCAATTATAACTTTAGCCGCAGCCAGGCCCTACGTTTTAACTATAACGGAAGCAGCAATCAGCCGGCATTTAACCAATTGCAGCCGGTAATAGATCTTACCAATGCTTTATACCCGGTACAGGGTAACCCTAATTTAAGGCCCGAGTTTACTAACAACCTATCGTTGCGGTATAATATGTTTAGTTTTCAAACGGGTAATATTTTCCTGATAGGCTTAAACTATACGAAAACAGATCATAAAATTGCTCAAAATATAGTGTACTATCCGGCTAAATTTACCGCGGCAACATTAGCTGCCAACCCAACTTTAGCAAAACTCCAGGGCTCCAACCTTATTCAGTATTTAAATACCGATGGTTATTATACTGCTGGAGCTAATCTTCTATATTCGAAACCATGGAGCAACCGTAAATACACGATGATTTTTGGTGGTCAGGTAAACTATACCAACAACATTGGTTTTACCCAACAGTTAGATTCACTTAATGCAGTGATCAGCTCTGATAAAAACATAGCAAAGACATTTAGCGTTGCGCCTCAACTTCGTTTTAGAGTTAACATTACCGATGTTATTGACGCCGAATTATTTTCGAGGCTTACATTAAATAAAATCAACAACTCTCTAAATACAGGAGTTTTCAACCAAAACACAAATACCCGTTCGGTTGATTTGGGCGTAAATGGTAAAAATTATGTTTGGAAGGACTGGACCTTAAGCTATGATTACACTAAAACATTAAACTACGGATATGATAAAAGTATCGGTATTAAAAACCCCAATATTTTCAACGCTTACTTAGAGCGCAGGTTCCTTAAAGACCACAGGGGTACATTACGTTTGGCCGCATACGATATATTCAATGAAAATACCGGCTATACAACAGTACCTAATGGAAGTATTGTAACACAAAGTAATGTGAACAGGCTTGGCCGTTATTATTTATTAAGCTTTACTTTCCGACTGCAAAAATTCTCGGGCAAAGCCCCGGCATCAAATCCTGAAAGGGGTATGAGAGATGGCGGCAGCCGTGGAGACAGGCCACCCGGCGGCGGTGGCGGCAACCCTCCGGGTGGCGGCGCATTTTAAATAGATATAAAACAAAAAACCCATCTGCAAATTGCAAATGGGTTTTTTTATGCATAATAATGTTTTTTTAGTTATGGATAAGTACGGCGTTAATAACCCGTTCCAGCTCTTCCAGATCAAAAGGCTTGGCAAGATAAGATTCGGCACCGGCATGGTCGGCAAGTAATTGTATATCACTATTAGCCGAAAAATATACCACAGGAATGTTTTTTAAAGCTTCTTCTTTTTTAAGGGTTTGTGTTGCGATAATGCCCCCGGCATCGGGTATCCAATTATCCATGAGTATCACATCAGGAGATATCCCGGCAACTTTTTCGGTAATATCATTACAGTCGGTAAAGGTGTGAACCTCCCAGCCTTGTTCTTCTAAAATATAGCTACAGATAGACAGAATGTCCTCATCATCATCAAATATGATGATCTTTTTTGTTTTATCGTTCATGGGTAATGTAGGAGGGTGAAGCTATAAATAAGTTTTAAAAAAAGCAAATTTTTTAATTAAGGGTATAATGAAGCCGTTAGCCTTCTATCGTGTTTTTTTGTAATTAATGGTGCAGTGTTAAAACCGGCAATTGGCAAATTAGTTTTACGCCAATATTTTTAGAATCCTTTTCTCTCTTATAAACTGCATAATAAAGAAAAATATAACTGCAACTAAAAATATCCATTCCGAATATTCTAACAACCAGTATACAAATGGCACACTAATTAATCCCCATTCAACAATAAGTTTTAACCTCAGATGTTTTGTGTTATCGTTCATCAGTATCAGGTCTAATATTAGCATACTTATTAAGAACCCGGTAAAGAAAATACCGCCGTATAATACAATTGCAACCATCGCCATTATAAGCATTTGTGGTAGCGCCGAAATACCCGTTTTAAATAATTCAGTAACTACCAAAAACACATAGGTGCCTATTATGATACCCAATACGTTTATCCAGTTGGTGAAGTAAATTTTAACCTTAAGTTTGAAAGCGCCCGCTATGTTCCGATCCTTTTCCATTAGCCCGCCCAGCCTTCTCTATCCAAACTTCTGAAATGTATGGCTTCGGCCAAATGCTCTAACATGATCTCCTCGCTACCTGCAAGATCGGCAATGGTGCGGGCAACTTTCAGGATCCGGTCGTAGGCACGGGCGGATAGGCCCAGCTTTTCCATCGCCTTTTTTAACAGCGCCTGGCCGGCGGCAGTTATTTTACAAACATCTCTTACCATTTGCGGGCTCATCTGCGCATTGGCGTGCAAATCTGGCCGTTCTCCAAAACGTTCTATTTGTATTTCACGGGCTTTTATTACCCTGTCTCGGATAAACTCACTTTTTTCGGCCAATCGTTCAGATGACAGCTCATTAAAGTTAACCGGCGTAACTTCCACATGCAGGTCTATCCGATCCAACAGCGGCCCCGATATTTTACTTAAATATTTTTGCACTGTGCCCGGCGGGCAAATACATTCCTTTTCGGGGTGGTTATAATAACCGCAAGGGCAGGGGTTCATGCTGGCAATAAGCATAAAGCTACTGGGGTAATCAACCGTAAACTTAGCACGAGATATAGTAACCTTACGTTCTTCAAGCGGTTGGCGCATTACTTCAAGGGCGCTGCGCTTAAATTCGGGCAATTCATCTAAAAACAAAACGCCGTTATGCGCCAGCGAGATCTCGCCTGGTTGTGGGTTACTGCCGCCGCCAACCAAAGCAACATCGCTAATAGTATGGTGCGGCGACCTAAACGGCCTTGTAGTAACCAGCGCATCTGCGGCAGATAACTTTCCTGCTACCGAATGGATCTTGGTAGTCTCTAACGATTCATACAAACTCAATGGGGGCAATATGGAGGGCAACCTGCGGGCCAGCATGGTTTTACCAGCTCCCGGCGGGCCTATTAATATCACATTATGCCCGCCTGCTGCGGCTATCTCTAAAGCGCGTTTAATATTTTCCTGTCCGCGCACCTCACTAAAGTCGCTATCATAAGCGGTAAGGCTGTTAAAGAACTCATCGCGGGTATTTACTACTTCCGGCTCCAGGGCGGTATCGCCATTAAAGAAATCGGAAACCTGTTTAATGTTCTCTACGCCATAAACTTCCAGATTATCAACAATAGCGGCTTCGCGAGCGTTTTGTTTGGGCAGGATGAATCCTTTATAACCTTCTTTACGCGCCTGTATAGCAATAGGTAACGCGCCTTTAATGGGCTGCAGGCCACCGTCAAGCGATAGTTCGCCCATGATAAGGTATTTCTCTAAGTCCTCAGATTGGATCTGTCCTGATGCTGAAAGTATCGCAACGGCAATTGTTAAATCATATGCAGAACCCTCTTTACGGATATCTGCCGGCGCCATATTTACTACAATACGCTGCCTTGGCATACGGTAACCGTTTGTTTGCAGAGCCGTTTCTACCCGCTGCATAGATTCGCGTACAGCATTATCCGGCAGACCAACAATAAAATAAGCCAGTTTGCCTCCGCTTATATTCACTTCAACTGTAATGGTAATAGCCTCTATACCATAAACCGCACTTCCAAAGGTCTTAACTAACACATGATAGGTTTTTGTTATGCGAAAGATATAGAATTTATTTGAGGGGAGGAATTGTTAAATATAGTTGGGCATTACCTTCGGCCCGGGCTTACGCTCATACAGCACGGGCATTAGGCGCAAGGCCGGTATCCGCTTCAATCCCTAATGCAATTCTGGTGCTGCACACAGTACGCAGCAGCACCGGGATAATTATGAGGGTTTATTTGCCGGCAGAATTATTTTCTGATTTAATCTGAGTAGCAAATTTCTCCAATTCGGTTTTTGAGTATCCGTTTATAACTGCCAACCCCGAACTTATCTGCGCGTTCACAATGGCTGTGTAAATTAGTTTATCATCTATTATAAATGCCAATCTCTTGTTTATGGAATTCCCCGTAGCCATCCGAAATGCGTTTGTACCCCGTTCGTTGAATTGTATAAATATCTCGGATGCGCCCGGCTCTAGAGCGTCTCTTATCTCTAACGTTTTAAAATTGTTAACAGGAATGATAAGCCGGGGGTTGATGAAATAGCTTTCTTTATTATTTAACTGTTGCCTTTGATAGTTATTCTTTTTATCTGCAACATAATACCAGCCCGTTTTTAAAACAGGTTTAGCATTTGACGCTATAGTGTGTTTGGTGTTGTACTTTAATGGCACCCATAAAATTGCCAATATTAAAGCAAGTGATTTGAACATAGTACTAGATTTTAGGTATTTTAAAAAATCGGCAACGGTCAGTAAAAATGTTAGGGAAAGACCCAGCCTACATGCATAACGTTGCCAAAAAATTTGATGTGGCGATGTAGTGAATTACAGCTACTACCAACAAAAAACCCGCGCTATTATGGCGCGGGTTTTTTGTTCTGCATGATATTGTTTATCTGATAAAGCAAAGGCCGCAGGCAAATAATACATTTACCAACAGCACTACCGAAAAAAGATTTTTATTATGTACGCTTATAGTGGCCAGGCGACTGTTCAATTGTTTAAACATGCGGTTATTTAACAGGATAAAGTGGTTTATCAACAAGAAAAATACTGCACCAAACAAAATAGCCACATACGCCGCCATATCAAGTTTTAGCCATTGTGCCTTAACCATCAGCTTTGTAAGCAGCATGGCATTTGTTAACACGACAACCAATAAAAAGCTCACGTTAAACAACGATTTAAACTGAGGCAGTTTGCCCTGACCGAAATTTTTGAAGCTCCACCTGTAAAACATTACATAAATGGATTGATAAGCTTTTGTCATGGTGTTAATAATTAAGTGAACAGATTGGGTTAATTATACAATAGTTATATTCGGGTTATTGTATGGTTCAATTATACAAAAAACATTTTAAAAAGATATATTGTTTTGAATTATTTTAATTATCAAAATTATATATAGGTAAAAACAAAATTATCGGAACTAAATTACACTTTGCGGTTGTCCCTGAATTACCAAATGTAGTACTTTTCTAATTTGACTGCACACCATTACAAAGGTTTAATCACCCCGTTTATTCCGCAAACGTTGCCAGTAAGTTAACATTTGGGTCTATTTTTATCTCTGGTTTTGCCGATGCTGCCGGGACACTAAACGTTGTAGCTAAAGCTTTAACGTCCCACTTGTACAGCTTTCCATCTACCGAGCACTCCAGCGAAAACTGATAAGGTTTTTCCTGTAATTGGTTTATGTGTATGGCAACTGTTTTGCCAGCGACGTTATAATCCCAGGTTATTTTTAATTGCGGGTGCCCCGCTGTTCGCAGCCATTGAGCGAAGAACTGTTTCAGGTTTGCCCCGCTGGCTTTTTCCATTACTACACACAGGTCATCCGTGTTGGCGTTGCCGCCGTTGTATTGTTTATAATAATTAGCAACACCTCTCCAAAATGCTTCATCGCCAATTTTACGGCGCAGCATATGCAATACCCAACCACCTTTTTGGTAGGCATTGGCATTTAGCATACTTATCATTGTCCCTTTAAATGTAGAATCAACTACCGGGGCCAGGTACTTCTTTTCAAAACTGAAAACCACTTCTCTATCGGCGGCCAGGCGAGTTTTTAAAGTATCTGCGCCGTAGGTGCCCTCCAGGTACAAGTTAGCCATGTAGGTGGCAAAACCTTCACTTAGCCATACGTGTTCCCATGATTTCTCGCTAATGGCATCGCCAAACCACTGATGAGCAATTTCGTGCGCCATTAACGCCTCAATGCCTTTATCATTTACCGATTTTTCATAATAGAATATGGCTCCTGCGTTTTCCATCCCCCCGAAAATAGTTTTAGACTGCACATTAGCCAGCTTCTTATAAGCGAACGGACCGATCTTTTTTACAAACCATGGCAATATCTTAGTCGCTACGGCATAGCTTTTAAAGCCCACTTCTTTATCCTCGGGGAATACATAGGTGTACACCGGCGTGCCTCCCGGACTGCCCGGACTAGACACCGCAAAATCGGCAACACCAATTACCATAACTTTCGTAGGCAGTTTAGCGGTTTCGCTCCAGTGGGTAAGTTTCTTATTGCCCGGCAGGGGTTTTTCTAAAACCTTTAACCCATTTGCAACAACTTTATATCGGGCGGGGGCGGTCACTAAAAACTCTACTGATGCCTTATCAGCAGGGTGATCAACGCATGGTAACCAGTTGCGGGCACGGTTAGCCCAATTATCGCCAAAAAATGTACGGTGCTTATATTGGTTGGTAGATATAATAAGCCCATCTGTAGGGATTCCCTGATAAGTAATAATATAACTATGCATGGAACCTGCAATTGCATTTGTATTGATAATAACCTTATCGCTATCCTGTGTAAACTTCAGTGCCTTGCCATTTTCTTTTAAGGCGGTTACCAACATGCCTTTGCCTTCGCTGTTCTTTTTAGCCAGGTCCAATTCAAAATTGCTTGCCGCTTTTAAAAATTTGGCCGTAATAGTTGCCTGTCCTTTTATCACATTGTCTGCATCATTTAAGGTAATGGCAAAGCGGTAGTGCTGCACATCAATAGTTGCGCCTGGTTGCTGGGCTTTAACAGTTAAACTAAAAACAAGCGGTGCAAAAAGCAGCAGGTATAGGTTTTTACGCATAGGTAATATTACAAAAAAATTCTATTTAGGCTACCTGCCTGCTTAGTATTTCTTTCGACGTAAACCTCCCCCCGCCTGCAATAAGCAACATAAGGAGCGTGCTGGTTACTTTAATTATTTCCACAACACCTCCCAGCCCGTAACCCTGAGCGAGGTTAGCTATGGCCGGTTTTTATCGTAAAAAAACATTTAGTAGACCAACACTAAGTTTAATAGACAAACAGCAATATACCCTGGTACTTATTAACCTTTAATACTTTATTTTTACATCAGCAATGCAACAGGCAACCCACATAAGAAACAATAAATGGCAAACCGCCCTGCCGCAGGTATGCTTTTGGGTACTGATAACCCTGCTGTTTTTGTATGAACGCCGTTACCTGTTACACAAAATTGGATTACCACACCTTTTTGCCTGTGTAAGTGTAAGGCTGCTGTTGATAATGGCGCTGGCTTATTTGAACCTGTATGTACTTATTCCCCGGTTTTTGAATAAAGAGCGGTATTGGCTTTTTGGGGTACTGCTAATTTTGTCGCTTGCTTTATACGTGGGCTTGCAAAGCGCCTATGATGTGTTCCTGTTTGGTTTTATAATTGGCGATATCCGCTACGGAAACTTTTGGTATTCGCTCCCTTATAATACGGTAAGTTCTGCCTGGTATTTGCTGATAACCGTGAGCTTTAAAATAAGCCTTGACTGGTATCGGCATAAAAAAGAAATAGCGACTGCGGCAGATGCGGTTGAAATAAAACCTGAAATGCCCGAGCACCTCTATCTAAAGTCGGGGGTTAAAACCATAAAAGTTTGTATTGCCGATATCATTTACATACAAGCGCTTAAAGATTATTCTATCATTTACACCAATGCAGATAAGGTTATCACCAAAGGATCGCTAAAACATATTGAAGGCATTTTACCCGCTGGCGCTTTTCTGCGGGTGCATAAATCATACATTATTGCCAAAAGCAAGATAGCCGCGGTTGAGCGCAGCAGGGTATTGTTGAACGGGCAGGTAGCTATCCCAGTTGGCAGGAATTTTCAGGATCGACTGGAAGGGTTTTAATTTTTACCCTTTATGATGCTTCCTCAAACTTTGAAAATCGATATAATACAGCACCTTTAACGAAAAGTTATTGTTTTGCGGCTGGTTCACGGTATCGTTAAGGTTACGTAAATAGCTTTGTGTAGCAATGTTTGTGTTGGTATAAGTCGAATTTTTCCAGGCCAGGCTTAGCTCGCTACCGGGCGAAAACTGCCAAACATATATCATATCCACATTCCAGATATTGGCATTCTGATCTATGTTATGGTTAAAATCGTTCGAAGTTAAACTTGTCAGATACCCGTCCTGCCCCAGGCTAAAAAACTCTTTATTGTTCACCTTGCTCCAATAATGCCTTAAGCGCAGGTTTAACCCCATTATACTGCTAAAGGTGTATTTAAGGGTGAAAATATTATCAACCGTGTGCACATTTCGTAAAGCAAAAACATCGGCCCCGCTATCATCAAATGTTGCAAAGCCGGTATAATTTATCCGCGGACTAATAGTTACATCCTGCCCGAAAGAGAATTTATTACTGAGGCGCACATTATAAAAAAGTTCCAGATCGTTGCCATGCCCGCCGTGCCCGTTAGCCATCCATTGGTCTGAATACCAGAACCCACCCGATAGCGTTTTAGCTCGGTTAGTACTTAAATTCCAGTTGAGCACAAAATTTTGAGGGGCTTTAAAAACCCGCCCGGCAACACGCGGCTCATAAAAATCATTCCCTTCTACCCTGTAATGGCCATTAATATTTACCTGCCAAAAGTTTTTAAAGCTGCCGTTAGCGCCAAAGTTTTGGTTAAAGTATTGGTAAGCAGACGGCGATACCCTGTAAGATGAGTAAGTATTTGTCCAAACGTTCCATTGAGTAAACAGGTGCTTGGGCTTGTAGTTGGCGTATTGCAGGTTTAGGTTATGATCTAAAAAGTTGTTGTTGAACAATATCCCCAGATCATTAGGGTCGTATTTACTGTCAACCCTGTCCTGCGATACATTCCAGGTAAAATTACCAGCTACCTTACCAAAAACTACTTCATAATTATAGCCTGTTACGGTTTGCTCGCCTTTATAAAACTTATTGCTCATTAAGCCATAACCTGCCAGGTTATAGGTGTTCTTTTTGTTATTCAAATTAAAAACAACGCCGCCTACATCGGCAGAATAATCTTTACCAAAACGGTTAACATTGGTGTTGATAAATGTTACGGCCGAATTATTTTTTAGGTTTTGATCCAGCACAATGATATTATAATTGGTAACCGGACTGGTTTGCACTACCCGGCGATTGCCCGTAGTAGAGTCTTCTATTGTTGCATAGGCAGTGTTGGTTAATCCATTAAATACACCGATACCCAAACCATTGGATAACCTGCCGGATAGCTTTACCGCGTTTATCAGCTTAGTTTCCGTTGGGTTGCTGATAATAGCTTCATGATCATTCAGCGTTATATCATTGTAATGCAGCGGCTGCCCGCCAACCCTGCGCGAATAAAACAGGTTGCCTTTATTGAATAACTCTGTTCCCTCGGTGAAAAAAGAGCGGTTCTCGTTATATTTTACTTCAAAGGGGGTAAGGTTTAATATTCTGTTATCAGACTGTACCTGTCCAAAATCGGGAATCAGGGTAAGGTCGAGGGTAAAGCTTTCGTTAATGCCATATTTAACATCCATACCACCGTTTACAGATGTTGTTGTGTTAGCCAGTCCAGGGGTGTTGTATGGATAATGGTTTAAGTAGGTAGAAAAATAGGGGTAGAAAGCCAAACGCACCGGCGGCACAATTTTTTCCAGCCCTGTTAATATCCCTTCCTGATTCATAAGGCCGGTCATTTTAGGGTCTAACTCGTTCCAAAAAAGTTGCTGCTGTAAATTCTGGCGTTTACGTATCAGGTTCATGCCCCAGGTTTGCACATCTTTTTTAGCAAAGCGCAGGGCCGAGTAAGGGATCTTCATTTCGCATGTCCAGCCAAGGCTGTCAATGTTTACCTTGCTTGTCCATACCGCATTCCAGGTTTCATCCTCCGTATTTCCGTTGGGATTAGGTGCGTATTTGGCATCAAATTGTCCATTTGTTGAAGTAACAAAAAAGCCGGAGCCATTGATGCCATCTTTATAGGTATCGAAAATTATCCCAATAAAATCGGCATTCCCTACCTGGTCTCTTGTTGCAAATTCACGTGCTATTTTAGTTGGGTCTTTTTCATACATACGCGCCCCTACATAAATAGCCGTATTATCATAAATGATCTTTACCTCGGTACGGGTCTCCTGTTTCTCATGGTTTCCGGCGTTGGGCTGCAATTCAACAAAATCAGTAGCTATGGGTACATTTTGCCATACGGCGTCATCCAAAACACCATCCATTTTTGGCGGCGTTTCGGTTTTGATAGCAACTAACGTTTTTTTTGTTTTTTGGGAAAAGGCATTTAACGTTATAGCAGAAAACAATATGGCAAGTAAAAAGACCTTCATTTAGGGTGGTTAATAGTTTTCATAAGATGCATTGAGATGACTAAACGTTACAGGATATTTTGTTAAATGTTAGTTAAGGAGTGTAAACTATGCTTATAATTGATTTTTATTTAATAGGAACTGGTTATGCTTCAAAATCTTAACTTTGTGTCCTCAAAAATTAGGAATTAATAATGTTTGAAAATTTATCGGATAAACTCGACAGGGCCTTTAAAGTACTGAAGGGTCAGGGATCAATTACAGAAATAAACGTGGCCGAAACCATGAAGGAGATACGCAAAGCGCTCCTGGATGCCGACGTTAACTATAAAACAGCCAAAACCTTTACAGATGATGTAAGGCAAAAGGCATTGGGCGAAAACGTATTAACCTCGATATCGCCGGGCCAGCTTTTAACTAAGCTAATGAACGATGAGCTTACCGAGCTTATGGGCGGTACCACTGCCGAGCTGGAACTAAAAGCATCGCCAACCATCATCTTAATAGCAGGTTTGAACGGTGCGGGTAAAACAACTTTTACCGGTAAACTGGCCAACTACCTAAAAACACAAAAAGGCAAAAAACCATTATTGGTTGCCGATGATATTTATCGCCCCGCGGCTATTACCCAATTACAGGTTTTAGGCGAGCAAATTGGCGTTCCGGTTTATGCTAACCTGGAATCGAAAGATCCGGTTGCTATTGCCCGCGAGGGTATCGCATTAGCTAAGCAGAATGGCCATAACGTGGTTATTATAGATACCGCCGGCCGTTTAGCTATTGACGAAGCCATGATGGTTGAGATTGAGCAGGTTAAAGCCGCCGTTAACCCACACGAGATCTTATTTGTGGTTGACTCCATGACAGGCCAGGATGCTGTGAACACCGCCAAAGTGTTTAATGATCGCCTTGACTTTACCGGTGTTGTTTTAACCAAGCTGGATGGTGATACCCGTGGTGGTGCTGCGTTATCTATTAAGTCGGTTGTTAACAAGCCGATAAAATTCATTGGTACCGGCGAAAAGATGGAAGCGCTTGACGTTTTCCACCCAGATCGTATGGCATCGCGTATTTTGGGTATGGGCGACGTGGTTTCGTTGGTTGAGCGTGCACAACAGCAGTTCGACGAAAAGGAAGCTGCCGAGCTGCAACGCAAGATCCGCAAGAACAAATTCGACTTTAACGATTTTTACAGCCAGATACAACAGATCAAAAAAATGGGTAACATGAAAGATCTGATGGGCATGATACCGGGTGTTGGTAAAATGATGAAGGACGTAGAGGTTAGTGACGACTCTTTTAAGGGCATCGAAGCTATTATTAACTCTATGACACCAAAGGAGAAAGAAAACCCCGACCTGATCAACCCAAGCCGCCGTAATCGCATTGCCAAAGGTTCAGGCACAGACCTGCAGGAGGTTAACCGCCTGATGAAACAGTTTGACGATATGCGTAAGGTGATGAAACAAATGAGCAACCCCGCAGCCATGGCCAATATGATGCGCCGGATGCCGAAGATGTAATCACCATAATAAATAAAGCAAAAAGCCCCGGTATAATATCGGGGCTTTTGTTTTATTGTTGTCCCGTCCTGAAATAAGTTGACAGCTAAGTTGACTTAATATGAAAAAACAGGAAAACAGTATCACAAGGCGCAGTCAGCGCGATTACAGTCTTGCCTTTAAATTGCAGGTTGTTCAGCAAGTAGAAAAAGGCGAGCTCAGTTACAAAAAAGCCCAACGCCATTATGGGATCCAGGGAAGAAGTACAGTATTGGTTTGGTTAAGAAAACATGGTA
>NZ_JANHOH010000006.1 GCF_024498135.1 Mucilaginibacter aquariorum | reverse complement strand
CTTGCTGAACAACCTGCAATTTAAAGGCAATACTGTAATCGCGCTGACTGCGCCTTGTGATACTGTTTTCCTGTTTTTTCATATTAAGTCAACTTAGCTGTCAACTTATTTCAGGACGGGACACAAGCAACAAAAAAGCCATTCTTTTTCAAGAATGGCTTTTTCTATAGATCTTCCGGTACAGTTACACTTTGATCTCAACTTCAACACCGCTTGGCAATTCAAGCTTCATTAGCGCATCTACAGTTTTAGAGTTAGAGCTGTAGATATCCAATAGCCTTTTGTAAGAGCATAATTGGAATTGCTCACGTGCTTTTTTGTTAACGTGTGGTGAACGTAAAACAGTGAAAATTTTCTTTTCGGTTGGTAACGGAAGCGGTCCGCTAACTACAGCGCCTGTCGGCTTTACTGTTTTAACGATCTTCTCGGCTGATTTATCAACCAAGTTGTAATCGTACGATTTTAATTTGATCCTGATTCTTTGGCTCATTTTGTTTGTTTTTATAGCTACACTAAGAGCTATTTGTTAGTGTAACCGGTTGTTTATTATAAAAGTTGATTGGCAACTATTCTCTAATCACCAATCAACTAATCTCTAATTACGCGTTAGCAGCAGCTTTTTTGCCTTTTACTTTGGCAACTACTTCTTCCTGTACGTTACGTGGCGCTTCTGCATAGTGATCAAACTCCATGGTTGAAGTAGCACGGCCAGATGTAATAGTACGTAACTGGGTTACATAACCAAACATTTCTGAAAGTGGTACAGTAGCTTTTACTACCTGAACACCCGCACGTGAATCCATACCTAAAAGCTGGCCACGACGACGGTTCATATCACCGATAACATCACCCATGTTTTCTTCAGGGGTTAAGATCTCGATTTTCATGATCGGCTCAAGCAACATTGGTTTACATTTTGGCAATGCCTCACGGTAAGCCATCTTAGCAGCTAACTCGAAAGATAGTGCATCTGAATCGACTGCGTGGAACGAACCATCAATTAACCTTACTTTTAAGCTTGTTAATGGGAAACCGGCTAATACACCGTTTGCCATTGAAGCTGCAAAGCCTTTTTCTACAGATGGGATAAACTCACGAGGGATTGAACCACCGCTAATTTCGTTCACAAACTGTAAACCTTCTTTACCTTCGTCGTTTGGTGATAATATAACTTGTATATCAGCAAATTTACCACGGCCACCGGTTTGTTTCTTGTATGTTTCGCGGTGTTGTATAGTACCTGTGATAGACTCTTTGTAAGCTACCTGTGGTGCACCCTGGTTAACCTCTACTTTAAACTCACGTTTTAAGCGGTCCATGATGATATCTAAGTGAAGCTCGCCCATACCGCTAATTACGGTTTGGCCGGTTTCTTCATCAGAGTTTACACGGAAGGTTGGATCTTCTTCAGATAATTTACCTAAAGCCATACCCAATTTATCTACATCCGCCTGTGTTTTAGGCTCAATAGCTAAACCAATAACCGGCTCAGGGAAGTTCATTGACTCCAACACGATAGGGTGTTTTTCGTCACAAAGTGTATCACCTGTTTTGATATCCTTAAAGCCTACTACCGCAGCAATATCACCTGCACCTACGTTAGGTATAGGGTTTTGCTTGTTAGCGTGCATTTGGAATATACGAGAGATACGCTCTTTATTATCTGAACGCATGTTGTGTACATATGAACCAGCCTCTAAGTTACCAGAGTATACGCGGATAAAGCACAAACGACCTACGAAAGGATCCGTCGCGATTTTAAACGCTAATGCTGCAAATGGTTCTTTTTCTGATGGTTGACGGATAATTTCTTCGCCTGTATCAGGGTTAGTACCAACAATACCATCAACATCCATAGGTGAAGGAAGTAATTCCATCACGTAATCAAGCATGGTTTGTACACCTTTGTTTTTGAAAGATGAACCACAAACCATAGGAACGATCTTAGCATCTAACACTGCTTTACGCAATGCATCTAAAATTTCGCGCTCGGTGATTGATTCTGGTGCATCAAAGAATTTCTCCATCAGGCTCTCATCGTAATCAGCTACTGACTCAAGTAATTTCTCTCTCCACTCAGTTGCTTCCTCGATCATATCCTCAGGGATAGGCACTTCAGTAAAGGTCATACCTTTATCATGCTCATTCCAAACAATACCTCTCCAGTTAATTAAATCAACAACACCTTTAAAGTTCTCTTCAGCGCCAATTGGCAATTGAAGCGGAACAGCGTTGCTGCCTAACATGCTTTTTACTTGTTTAACAACGTTTAAGAAATCGGCACCAGAACGGTCCATCTTATTAACGAAACCTATACGGGCAACGTTATAGTTGTTAGCAAGCCTCCAGTTGGTTTCTGATTGTGGCTCAACACCATCAACTGCACTAAATAAGAAAACCAAACCATCTAAAACACGTAACGAACGGTTTACCTCAACGGTAAAATCCACGTGTCCCGGGGTATCAATAATATTGATGTGGTAGCTTTGGCCTCTGTATTTCCAGTCGATAGTAGTAGCAGCAGATGTAATGGTAATACCACGTTCCTGCTCCTGCGCCATCCAGTCCATTGTAGCTGCACCCTCGTGTACTTCACCAATTTTATGGCTAACACCCGAGTAATACAGAATACGCTCTGTAGTTGTGGTTTTACCGGCATCAATGTGAGCGGCAATACCTATGTTTCTTGTATATCTTAGATCTCTTGACATTTCTTTTTTATTTATTGAATTATCGAATTACTGAATTATTGATTAGTTTAACATTACCAAATCAACAATTCAATAACTCGATAAATCTCTAATTATTTTTAGAATCTAAAGTGTGAGAACGCCTTGTTAGCCTCAGCCATTTTGTGCGTATCTTCTTTCTTCTTCACAGCAGCACCTTCACCTTTAGCGGCAGATATGATCTCACCAGCCAATTTCTCCATCATGGTTTTTTCACCACGACGACGAGCATAACTAATTAACCATTTCATACCCAAAGCTATTTTACGCTCCGGACGAACCTCTGTAGGAACCTGGAAGTTAGCACCACCAACACGACGGCTCTTTACTTCAACAGCAGGCATTACATTGTTCAAAGCTTTTTTCCAGGTATCTAACCCGTTTTCGCTTGTTTTTTTCTCTACTATCTCAACTGCATTGTAGAATATGGTGTAAGCGGTAGATTTTTTACCATCAAACATCATGTTATTTACAAACCTGGTTACCAAAATATCATTGAATTTTGGATCAGGAAGAAGGATTCTCTTTTTCGGTTTTGACTTTCTCATTTTTACTATCCTCCTTTAATTATTTCTTTTTACCTTTTGTTGGAGCAGCAGCTGCTTGTCCTGGTTTAGGACGTTTAGTTCCGTATTTAGAACGACGTTGGTTACGACCGGCTACACCAGAAGTATCTAACGCACCACGAATGATGTGGTAACGTACACCCGGTAAGTCTTTAACACGACCACCACGGATCAAAACAATAGAGTGTTCCTGTAAGTTGTGACCTTCACCAGGGATGTAGGCGTTAACTTCTTTACCATTTGTAAGGCGCACACGTGCAACTTTACGCATTGCTGAGTTTGGTTTTTTAGGGGTAGTGGTGTACACACGGGTGCACACGCCTCTTCGCTGTGGACAGCTGTCCAACGCTGGCGACTTACTCTTGTCAACCAGAGCTACTCTACCTTTTCTAACTAATTGCTGAATAGTAGGCATTTTTGCTTTTTTGTATTTACAGTTTTATCCTTATTTTAAGGACTGCAAAGGTAGGTACTATTTTTTGATTTTCAAGGGCTTGGGTGAAAAAGTTTTTTGTAATGAATTGATTAGATGGAGGGAGTGGGTAACAATGTATGATCTTAGGTTATCAACTTGTCATCCTGAACGATAGTGAAGGATCTAAAACCGGGCGACAGGTTACCTTTTCCATTTTTCAGGTATCAATGCTAAAGCGCAGCATGAAAGCTATCTGGCAAAGTATAAAACAACACCCTACCTCAGTAATATTTTATATTATTTACTGCTTGCTTTGGTATAGCACATATGGCTTAATTTTTCATCCTATGAGAGAGGGTGGCCTGTTAGTGTTAGCAGGGATTTTTACAGCCATAGTTTTTATAATAATTAGCTTAGTTAATGCCTATGAAACCAACAACTACAAATTTTATCTTTGGCTAATTGCATTTATCGTTATACCAGTTGTAATAGAGTTTTGCTTAAGTAGCATGCAAGTACAGCTTAAATAATTTTGAAAAGCAATTGCTGTGCTGCTATCTCCCGCCAGCCCCCGCTTTTCGCTCATACTGCACAGGCCTTAAGCGCAGGGCCGGTATACGCTGCAATCGGGTTTAGTTGGCAGGGTCTGTGCCCCATCGGGACTGCCTCTTAGTAATTACACTAAAGAAAATGGTGACAATATTTTGCCAGTAGCCAAATTTAAATATCACTGATTATCAGCTATTTATTTATGTTAACGGGTGTTCACGGCCGTGAACGTGAACACTTCGCGCCATATGCAGATTTGACAACTTTTAAAAAGTTGTCAAATCTAACAAAAACTATTTCAAAATATTTTTTTGCCAATTAAACTAAAATTATACTTTTGCCACCCCAACGCGAAAGTAGCTCAGTTGGTAGAGCACGACCTTGCCAAGGTCGGGGTCGCGAGTTCGAATCTCGTCTTTCGCTCAAATCCCTTCGGTAATACCGAAGGGATTTTTTTATTTATGCCCCTTAAAGTGTGTCGGTTTATTTATCTTCAAACCCTAAACTAAAACCACATGAAAACCGACCTTTACACCAAAATCATCCTCACCATTATCGCAGTTGCCTTAACCCTTAACCTGGTTAAAAGCAGTATTACCCCTGCCATGGCCGATTCAAAAAAATATGTTACCCTGCCGGTTAATGCCGATGGCAGTATAAATGTGAACATCAATAAAATGAATGAAACAATGGATGTGAACATCAAAAATGTAGATAGAGGCGCTTTTTATTATGTAACGCCTATACCTGTAAAGGTTACCCAGTAACCTTCTATATTTCAGCTAGTTGTTATCCAATTGAAACATTGGGTTGCTTTTAACTATTAAGTTGTAAGATATTTTTTAAATTAAAAGTACAATTAATTATATTTGCTATAACTAACAGATTTAATCAAACTGTCAGTTATTAGTTAATTAAAAAAGTATGGAAAGCAGGTATAGCGCAAGGCCAAGCCTGCTTTCTTTTTACCAGGATGATTCGACTATCAATACGACGCGTGGGGGATTAAAACTTTTCCTCTAAAAACGTTTTGTTCTTGTTACCAAGTTTAAGGTTTCTTATCTCGCCCGAACCTTCAAACCTGATGGAAAGCCCTACTATATCGCCTATTGTTTGTGTTATAGGTGCGGTAAATATTTGCTTATTGTTTAGGGAAATATTCAGTTTCATATCCTGTACATTACATTTAAAAAACTGAAACTGATTAAAATCGCAGCCGAACGCGCTCAGGTTTCTATCTTTCCCATTTATCCATTCGGATGATGTGTACATGTTTAATGCAGAGATACAGCCCTTATCGGCAAGCGGAATAACCATGGCGTTGCTTTTCCCCAATATGTAAATAATTACCCTACGACACGATGATTCATCTGGTTTAGAAGTATTTCGTAGGGTGGTTTCCAACGTAAGGTCACTACCGTTTAGTCCGCCAAACTCTCTTACATTACTAAAACTAACCCATTGATTATTAAACACTGGCGAACCGGTTTTTTGCGCGAGTGTTTTCCCGCTGATTCCCAAAGCGCCGGCCAAATGCATATCGGCAGCGCTTAAATAAGTAGGGGTTGGGTATTTGTCTATTATGCCAGCCCAGCCCTTTGTTTTTATAAATACGGGGCTTTCTTTTTTCACGCGCCCGTTCACTATCAGCTTTGCGGTAAAATAGCCCGGATAATAATATATAGAGGTATGCTCTTTTCCCTGTGCCGATATTTTCTCATTGCGCGATGGGTCCCATGATTGCTGCAGCGTAACACTATCAACCCCTAAACCAGATGCATCATAATTAAACACCACTGAGTTAGGCAGGCCATCGGCCACTTTTTCACTTTCAAATTTAACAGCCGCGTTAGTCCGTATTTTTTCAATGGGTTTGGGTTTTATACTCCGGGAAATAGTTACTCCTAAAATAACAACTATTAAAATTGCCGTTAAAATTAAAGGCAGGTATGTTTTTTTTCTTGACTTTACATCCGGAGCAGAGACTGTAACGCTGGGCTGCTTTTCATCTATATGCTTTTTAAAACCGCGCCAATCCTCAAAACCTATAAACTTTGCCATTACATTTAATGTAGCGGCGTTGGGCGAACTATCATACTTAACCCGGCCCCACAATCTTTTTAATGTGGTTATGCTGAGCATGGTGCCGGTTTTCTCAAAAATACGCGCGCTTAGCTTTTCAAAATCCTGATCGCTCCATTCCGCACTATCTCCCCAGCCAAGCTCACCTTCGGCTAATGTTCGCCAGCTACTAATGTATAAACCTTCTTTTTGCATTATTTATGCCCGTGAATGTATTTGAATGAACTTGAATATGGCTTTTTGAGGATATCATTTCACCTTTAGGGAAAACAAAAGTAAAGATGAAAAATAAACCCTATCCTCCCAAAATTAAACAAGTAATTACTTTAATGCTCTGTTTACTGTTGATAAGTAACTTAATCTATGCACAGGTAAGCAATGCAAAAAAGCCTAAATCAAAAGAAATTCAGATCCCATTTGAAGCCACACGGTTTGATACCACACTACAAAAGGTAGAATTTACAACGTATAAAGGTGTTAAAGCCATGAAGATATTGCCGGGCAACAAACAGGTAATTCTTAAGGGCTTCAATTTTACCAACGGTACTATTGAGTTTGATACCCAACCCGTAGATGTTAGTCGTGGTGCCTTTTTAAGCATATACTTCAGGCAGCAAAACCCTGGTGAAAGCGAACTTGTTTACCTGCGCTGTAAACCCGACGAAACAGAGCAGCGTAACGATGCCATACAATACGCCCCCATATTACATGGTGTAAACCTGTGGGATATAATGGGCCAGTTTCAGGCACCCGCACTTATCCATAATACAGACTGGAACCACATTAAACTGGTAATATCGGGGCTGCAAATGCGCGTATATTTAAACAACAGCACGCGCCCCACCTTAGAGATCCCCCGTTTAGAGGGTACTGCAAGCGCTGGCGCTATAGCTTTTGACGGCCAGGCTTATTTTGCCAACCTGGTTATCAAACCAAACGAAACTGAATGGCTATCGCCAACAGAAGGCACAGACCTTACTAATCACGATATAAATTATATTCGCCGGTGGGATGTATCAGCCTCGCAATTTTTAGAAAAGGGCCGCGAACTTATTATTGACGACCTGCCAAAAGATACAACCAAATGGCAGCCTATAGTTGCCGAACGTCGCGGCTTAATTAACCTTACCCGAAAATTTGGCGGAATGGAGAACAGAGGTGGCGGCGTACAAAATAAAAACCGCTATGTGTGGCTTAAAACCACTATCAAATCGGCAAAGGAACAGGTAGCAAAAATTCAGCTTGGTTTTAGCGATGAAGTATATGTGTTTATTAACGGCGGTTTAATTTATGCAGATAAGAACCAATACCCGCAACCCATCCGCAAATATCCCGATGGCCGGCTGGATATTGCAAACTCCACTTTTGATGTCCCGCTTAAAGCCGGCGATAACCAACTGGTAATAGGTGTATCCAACTATTTTTATGGTTGGGGCATTGTTGCCCGCATGATGGATATGAATTGCATTAATATCTTGCAGGAATAAATCGATAAACAAAAAGCCTGCAGTGGTTAAGCTGCAGGCGTACTTAGGTTTATAATAGATCAGTATAGTTTCTTATTTTAACACTTCCCGGCTGATAACAATTTTCTGTATTTCGGAAGTTCCTTCGCCTATGGTGCACAGTTTGGCATCACGGTAAAACTTCTCAACCGGGAAATCTTTGGTATAGCCGTACCCGCCGAAGATCTGTACAGCCTCGTTAGCGCAGCGTACTGCTACTTCAGATGCAAAGTACTTAGCCATTGCCGACTGCTTGGTAACCGGCAAATGGCGGTTTTTCAGATCGGCAGCCTGCATAATTAACAGTTCGGCTGCTTCTATTTCTGTAGCCATATCGGCCAGTTTAAATGCTATCCCCTGGAAATTACTAATCGGCTGCCCAAACTGGTGGCGTTCTTTTGAGTAAGCAACCGCCGCCTCAAATGCTCCCTTAGCAATCCCTAACGATAAGGCCGCTATAGAGATACGCCCGCCATCCAATACCTTCATAGCTTGTTTAAAGCCTTCGCCTTCTACACCTAAAAGGTTTTCTTTTGGTACGCGGCAATTATCAAATATCATTTCGGTGGTTTCTGATGCACGCATGCCCAGCTTATTTTCTTTTTTACCCGCGCTAAAGCCCGGTATACCCCGCTCAATTACCAAAGCCGAGATCCCTTTTGAATCACCCTTTTCACCTGTGCGTACCATCACAACAGCAACATCGCCACTTTTACCGTGGGTTATCCAGTTCTTAGAACCATTTACTATATAGTGGTCTCCGTCTAAAACGGCAGTTGTAGCCATACCCATCGCATCGCTGCCTGTATTAGCTTCTGTTAACCCCCAGGCACCAAGCCATTCGGCAGTAGCCAATTTGGGCAGCCATCTTTGTTTTTGCTCTTCATTGGCAAAAGCAAGGATATGACCGGTACATAAAGAGTTATGCGCGGCAACCGATAAACCTATCGACCCGCAAACTTTTGCTATCTCTACAATAACGGTAACGTATTCTGCATAACCAAAACCCGAGCCACCATATACTTCCGGAACCAGCACGCCCATCATGCCTGTTTCGCCTAATTGCTTAAAAAGATCTAAAGGAAAATGCTGCTCTTCGTCCCAAGCCGATACATTTGGCCTGATGTGTTTTTCGGCAAAATCTTTTGCCATCTGGCCTATCATTTTTTGATTGTCACTTATAGAGAAGTCATAGCCTGTAGGGCTATCCATTAATAAATTGTCCATTTTTAAAGTACTATATTATATTGGTTTGCTGTAAAACTAACGATTAATTTGCCCACTTGGTTTACCTGTTTTAGCCCTCAAATCAATAACAAAACGGTATATGGTACAAATAATAGCTTTAAACGCCACAAGTTAAATTTATTATGCATGCATAGCAAATAATATTTTTTTAATTAATTTTTTCCTGCTGACATAGGGCTGTCATTAGCTGGTTGTTTCTTTGAATATAAATCAAAAACACATCACTATGTCACAAATTGAATTTTTCCTGAAACAACTGAATGAAGAATCAGTAACCACCCGCAAAATGCTGTCGCGCGTGCCTAACGAGAAATATGACTGGACACCACATGTAAAAAGCATGGATGTGCGTCGCCTGGCTACCCACATTGCTGAACTGCCAACCTGGATAACAATGGCTTTAACTACCGATGAACTCGATTTTGAGAATAACAGCTATGAATCAACCTTCCTGGATACGACAGAGCAATTACTGGAGCTGTTTGAAAGATCGCTGGTTGATGGCCGCTCGCAATTAACAGCTGAAAATGAAAGCAAGCTTAATGAGAAATGGACACTGCGCAGCGGAGATACCATCCATAGTGTAAGCACTAAAGGCGAAATTATCCGCATGGCGCTATCGCAGATCATTCACCACCGTGCTCAGCTGGGAGTTTATCTGCGCCTGTTAAACGTTCCTATACCCGGCAGCTACGGCCCAAGTGCCGATGAGCCAACATTTCAATCGGCAGAGGTAGAAGCTTAATCCTTTGCTTTCCCGATTGTCATTTCGAACGAACAAGGGCTGGTTGCGCGTAGGCGTGAGGAGAAATCTTTTACACAGGCAATTCAACTTTGCGTGATTGCTAACAAGGTGTAAAAGATTTCTCCTCGTCCCTCGTTCGAAATGACATGGAGGGTTTAATCTACCGTCAATTTAATTATCGTATCGTTCGGATCAATAGCCAATCCGGCAGTATAAATAAATACCCCTTCAGGTTGTTGTTTAAACTTAACCGTGCTGTCATTACTTAGTAATATTGCTTTACTCACTTTTTCTTTTACCTGCGGGATAAAGATATATGGCCCGCCCTGCGGACTAGTAATGTGCACATACATAGTTTTTGCTTTAACAGTTGCAACACCCCATGGCTGTGGCGGTACGCTGCTACCACGTGTACCATAAATGCTCTCACCATTTTTTTGCACCCATGCGCCTACAATAGCCAATGTATCTGTAAACTCAGATTGGATCTTGCCATTTGGCATTGGGCCAATATTGAGCAAAAAATTAGCATTGCGCCCTGCGGCATTCACCAGGTAGTGGATGATCTGTTTTGATGATTTAAAGCTTCTGTCGGTAATATTAAATCCCCAGCTATTGTTAATGGTTTCGCAAGTTTCCAGCGGTAGCTTGCCAATGGTTTGGTCGGCTGAAAAGCCTGAGGTATTAGCCCCCGGCAAATCTTTTTCAAACATTTGGAAATCCTCGCCGTTTTTTGGCGCCACATGATGATTATTCCCCACCATTATAGCCGGGTTTAATTTATGTATGAGTGCGTAAATTTCATCATAGTGCCAGTTAACTTTGGTGCGTTCCCAATCGCCATCAAACCAAATACCTTTAACCCCGGGGTATTTTGTAATTAGCTCGGTTAGCTGGTCTTTCATGAATTTAATATAGCTATCCCAGTCGCCTTTTACAGGTTTGCCATCAACAATCTGGCTGCCAAAAGCATAATCGGGCCTGCCCCAATCCAGCAATGAGTAGTAAAAGTGTAGTTCGATGCCTTCCTTTTCGCACTCCTTAGCCAGTTCCATCAATGGGTCTTTATGGTAAGGTGTGGCATCAACGATATTATAGGGCGACATTTTTGTGCCGAACATACTAAACCCATCATGATGGCGCGAGGTAATGGTAATGTATTTCATACCGGCCTGTTTAGCAAAGGCAACCCACTCTTTCGCATTAAAATCCTGCGGATTAAAAAAACCTGCCAATCTTTTATAGCTATCGTAAGGAATTTTCTTTTCATGCATTACCCATTCACCATCCCCCAAAATGCTGTAGATACCCCAGTGAATAAAAAGCCCAAACTTCATATCCTGAAATTTTTGCCTTTGTGCAAGGTTATCAGCTGTAGGCGTATAAATCCCTTGTGCTGCTAAATAGTTAGTGGTTACGGCCATAAGTAAACACAGTATTAATAGTTTTCTTTTCATATTGATGGTTTATAGTTGAAATATCTTATCCATTAAAACCCATTTTTCTCCGGCAAGCGCGCCCTTTATGGGCTGCTGATACTTCCACATCAGATCTTCCCATTCCTGCACTTTGGGGTTAGTTGCATCCATTGCGGCTTTTTTTGAAAAGGTAAAATCGGGGTTGGCTTCTATGAACATAACCAGGCGGGTACCTTGCCTGTAAATTTCCATATTGGTAATGCCCGAACCAGTAATGCTATCTACTATCTCGGGCCAAATTGCTTTATGATGTTCTTCATATTCGGCTATCAAATCATCATCATCTTTAAGATTGAGGGTGAGGCAGTATTTTTTCATAGCTAAAGGTTGTGGTGAGCAGATGATTAATTGGTAACACAAGTAAGGAAATGTTTGTGGTAAAAGCAAGGCTTTTGCCGATTTAAGATAGACAGTATATTGTTAACCACAGGGGGCACAGAAATTTGCAGTATTGGCAATGCACAGAGGTCACAGAGTTTTTAATCTCCGTGACCTCTGTGAAAACTCTGTGCGCTCTGTGGTTAAATATTGTGTCCCGTTTGCTATCGTCCTTTTGGTTGAATATTTTAAAATTCATAGCTTAGTCGTTAATGAATACTATGCTTTTCCAGTCTGCCAACCTTAATATGCGCCGCTTTAACCTCAGTGATGATGCCTTCATTTTTGAACTGCTGAACACCCCCGCCTGGAAACAATTTATTGGCGACCGAAATATTAACAGCCGTGAGGATGCGGTAAACTATATCCTGAACGGCCCTTTAACCAATTATAATAAATATGGCTATGGCGCGTGGCTGGTTACCTTAAAAGACAGCCAACAGCCCATTGGTATGTGCGGCCTTTTTAAACGCGATTATTTGGATAAGCCCGACCTGGGTTTTGCCTATCTGCCGGGATTTGAAGGCCAAGGCTTAGCCTATGAAGCCAGCATTGCATCATTGACGCATATACAGGAAAATTATGATCTTGATGCTTTATATGCCACAACAACAACAGATAATTTACGCTCACAGCGTTTACTAGAAAGATGTCGTTTTACGCGCACAGGTTTAGTAACCACGCCCGAGAGCGAAACACTTTTGCTTTATAAGCTCAGTTTACAATAACATAATACAAACGTTACCAAACAATACAGCCAGTTAAAGCAGGTTTTATAATTTAGCACCATGTCAGATACACGCAGAGATTTCCTTAAAAAAGCGGCAATGCTTACCGGCGCGGCCGGTATGGCTAATATATTACCCGCTTCTATTCAAAAGGCAATGGCAATTAACCCCGCCCCGGGCACCACCTGGGCAGATGCCGAACATGTGGTAATATTGATGCAGGAAAATCGCTCTTTCGATCATTGTTTTGGTTCGTTGAAGGGCGTGAGGGGCTTTAATGATCCGCGTGTTATTGATCTGCCAAACAAAAACCCGGTTTGGTTGCAATCTAACAAAAAGGGCGAAACCTACGCGCCGTTCCATCTTGATATAAAAAACACGCGTTCTACCTGGATGAATTCGTTGCCGCATAGCTGGAACAACCAGGTAAATGCCCGCAACGATGGCAAGTTTGACCAATGGCTAAACGAAAAACGGTCGGGCAATGAAGAGTACAAGGATATGCCCTTAACCCTGGGCTTTCATAAACGCGAGGATATCCCTTTTAACTACGCCCTGGCAGATGCTTTTACCGTTTGCGATCAGCATTTTTGCTCGTCGTTAACCGGCACTACCCCTAACCGCCATTTTTTGTGGAGCGGTACCATCCGTAAGGAGCAAAATGAAAACTCGCGTCCAAATGTGTGGAACGAGGATGCTGATTTTGAGACACTTGACTGGACCACCTTCCCCGAGCGTTTGGAAGACAATGGCATAAGCTGGAAATGCTACCAAAACGAGATCTCGGTTGGTGTTGGCTTTGAAGGCGAGGAAGATGCATGGCTATCCAACTTTACCGATAACAACCTGGAATTTTTTAAACAGTATAATGTTAAGCTGCACGATAAGCACATTGCACATTTAAAAAGGCAGCTAACCGTATTACCAAAGCAAATTACTGATACACAGGCAAAACTGGATAATCTGCCTGCCGGTGATACCAGCCGGGTAAAGCTTAAGAAGCAGCTAAAACAACTACAAGACGAACTGGATGGCATTAATAACAACAAGGCTATTTTAGAACCCGGCGCGTTTGACAAGCTTACCCCACGCGAAAAAAGCCTGCACTTTAAAGCCTTTACCACCAATGAAGCTGACCCTAATTACCACAAATTGACCACGTTAAAATACAACGACAATGGCATCCATCGCGAAATGCAGATACCAAAAGGAGATGTGCTGCTCCAGTTTAGGCAGGATGTAAAAACAGGTAAATTACCAACGGTATCCTGGCTTACCGCGTCAGAAAACTTCTCCGACCATCCGGGTGCACCGTGGTATGGGGCCTGGTACCTGTCGGAAGTTTTGGATATACTTACCCATAACCCCGAGGTTTGGAAAAAAACCATTTTCATATTAACCTACGATGAAAACGACGGATATTTTGACCATATACCGCCTTTTACCGCCCCTCATTCGCACAAAAACGGCACCGGAAAGGTATCTGAAGGGATAGATACGCGCGTTGAGTTTGTAACCTCAGAACAAGAAAAAGAACGCAAAGGATTCCCCAATAATTACGACCGCGAAAACGCGATCGGACTGGGTTACCGGGTACCGATGATCATTGCCTCGCCATGGAGCCGGGGTGGGTTTGTAAACTCGGAGGTTTTCGATCATACATCGAGTCTGCAATTTCTTGAAAAGTTCATTACTGAAAAAACCGGCAAGAAAATTAAAGAAACCAATATCAGCGATTGGCGGCGAACCGTTTGCGGGGACTTAACCTCGGTATTCAGGCCGTACAATGGCGAGAAATTGGCACCCCTTAAATTTTTGAACAAAGAAGCATCGGCAGAGGGGATCCATAAGGCACAATTTAAGAAGCTCCCTACCGATTATAAATTATTATCTGCCGACGATATCGCGCTGATCAAAAAGCACCCCTCGGCATCTCCCTACATGCCAAAGCAGGAACCGGGCATAAAACCATCATGCGCCCTGCCTTACGAGCTTTATGCTGATGGCCGGTTAAATGAAGACAAAACCGCCTTCGAGATCAGGTTTAAAGCGGGCAATAACGTTTTTGGCGACGGGGCTGTTGGCGCACCCTTTAATGTTTATGCGCCGGGTAAATACGCGTCGCTTAACGATCCGCAGAAAATGGAAGCGGTACGCACCTGGAGCTATGCTGCCAAAGTCGGTGATACAATTACAGATACCTGGCCGCTAAACGAGTTTGAAAACAACAACTACTACCTGCGCACCTACGGCCCAAATGGCTTTTACCGCGCATTTAAAGGCAACGTTAAAGACCCCGGGCTTATGGTAGATTTTGCTTACCAAATGGCAAACAAGAAACTAACCGGCAATGTTGTGCTAACCTTCTCGCTGTTTGGCAGCGTAGCGCCCTTAACGGTTGAGGTGATCGACAATTCGTACAAAACCGGGACAAAACGAATGACCATACAGCGGGAAAGTTTTGCACCACAAACCATGAAGATCGACCTAAGCAAAAACCATAACTGGTACGATTTCAGTATAAAAGTGCATGGTTATGATAGTTTTGAGCAACGATATGCAGGCCGGGTAGAAACAGGCAAGTCCGGCTTCTCCGATCCGTTGATGGGCAGGGTTATTTAGTTACCCTGACCACCTCCATATTGGTTACCAGTTTATCGCGTGTGGCTTTGTTCAGGAAGGCGGGTTTTAGACGTGATACCCAATAGCGCTGAAAGGATGCCAGATGCTCTACTTTATACCCTTTTGCAGTAAATGATGATGCTACGGTAGCGGGGCCGTAAAATATAAAAGGTGCTGTGGGTAATTTTCCACTGCCATCTTCGCCCACTACAATTATGGGCTGGTTTAGGTAAAACTCCATTGGGTAATTCGCGTCCTCCCAACTTTGCACTACCGGCAGGTTTGTTGGGTTATTATTATTTATCCAGACAGCGGCCTCGCTCCCGGCCTGGTATTTTAACAGGGACGGATAGAATGAAAAGTTAAGGTATACATTCACCACAAAAGCCACTATCAATGTACGGAAAGCAGTTTGCCGATAATCTGTATTGACAAAATTACCGGGAAGGATAAGCAGCACCCCAAGCCATATGAACAAAGCGAACGCCATGTGCCAGGAAAACACCTCTGGTTTAAAAAAATAATGTAAGGCTCCTATCGCCAGTAATAAAACAACCACTACCCCTATTTGCACAACCCTAATGGTTTTTATAGTCTTATCCGACTGCAAACCCGCTAAATACTGCGCGGTAATTATGGCGAAGAACGGGAACACAATATTCAGATAATGCGGTAATTGAAACTTTGAAGCCGAAAATAGCAGGAACGCAAGTAAGGCCCCGCTGATGCAAAGCCACTCGCGGTTCTGTACATCTTTGATGCCTGTTTTGATAAAGTGCCATATAGCCGCGAACAACACTAAGGACCAGGGCAAAAAAGCCCATAAGGTAGTGTGCACAAAAAAACTGGGGTCGCCGTGGCCTTTAATGGGGCCGGTATTAAAAAACCTCCCAAACTGGCTATCCCAAAAAAAGAATTTGATACCCGATACGCCTTGCCTGTCAAACACCACCTTTTCCGGGTGGGCATCAAACTGCTGGTACAGGCAGTAAATTTCGGGCAGGATAAATATCAATATCAGCACCGCAGCCACTAGCCAGCGCAGGTTAAAAAGCTGTTTCCATTGTTTGGTAATAGCTAAATGGCCCACAATTGCGCCACCAATAGGTACCAGGGCGAACATCCCTTTTGTCATGATAGCACAGGCAGCAAACAACGATGCCAGTACCAGTTGCCCAAAGCTTTTACGGGTATATGCTTTATAAAAATGATATACCGATGCTATAATTAACCCGGTTAAATAAGGCTCGGCACGTACATCGTTATTGGACAGGATGATGTGTTGCGAAGTAAGCAATATCAGTACCGACCATAAGGCGATCTGCCTGTTATAAAGCTCTTTTGCCAGCAGGTAGGTGTAAGCCGCACCCATCAGCATAAACAGGATGCCGGGGAGCTTATAAGCCCAGGTAGTAAAGCCAAATAACTTAAACGAAAAGGCAGTTACCCAAAATGGAAAATGCGGTTTATCCAGCCAGTCGGCGTTATGTACAAATAGTTGTACATAGTCGTTACGCTGCACCATAGTTTTGGCAATAACAGCGTACAGCATACCGTCGGGGCCCAATATGGGGATAAATAAGCCACTGAAGTTGAGCAGAACGGCCAACCCTATAAAAAGGTAAAGCCATTTGGTTTTATCGGCGGTTGGTGATTGCTGCATTGGGTGGTAAAGTTAATGAGATGCGGGTATAAATTGGGTATTGGGGTAAAAATGTTTGTGAAGAGCTAAAACGGAAGGTCATTGTAATGACGCCTTACAAAACCATGCTGTCATTTCGAACGAGGTACGAGGAGAAATCTTTTACACCATGCCTTCCAACTCTGCATCTCTCATGCTTAGTGTACTACTATTAATTGGCCCGCTCAATTGCCGCGGAGGGCTTTTACTTTTTGTTTGATCAAAAAGTAACAAAAAATCAAGTCGGCAAAAAGGCTTCTTTGCCGCACAAGGCCTTTGCCCTGCAAATCGGGCAGAACCACGGGCTGGAATCTTTTTCCCCACTGCGTTCGCTCATTGGCCCTCGCTTCAGCAAAATTTCCTATGCCCCTACCGCGCACAAGGCCACCATCGTTCTTCCCGCTTTCGCCCGAAGCTGTTTTGCCGACGGTGGAGGAAGCTCACACCTTTCTCTACTTGTCATCCTGAGCGATAGCGAAGGATCTAATAGCGAACTTTGCCTATCGAAATTGCATGTCGGCGATTAGATGCTTCACGATGTTCAGCATGACAAAGAGGGCATTCCCTGCGTTAGGGTTGCGCCTAATGCCTGTGCGCGTATGAGCCCGGGCCGCAGGCAACGCTATTATCGGTGCAATCAAAACAATCGGTAAAATCTACACATACATAGCACCAAAAATCAACCTCCACCACCCTCGCAAACTTTAAATTTTATTTCTAAATTTAGCCAACCGGCAATAACCCCTGTTGCTTAACCAAATTAAACCTTCATGAAAAAATTAGCCCTTGTACTGCTGATGCTTTGCCCCGTTGTGTTGTTCGCGCAAACCGGTAAGGTATATGATAATTTAACGCTTAACAGTAAAACACTAAAAAGCGAGCGCAAATATGCCATTTACCTGCCGCCCGATTATGAAACCAGCGGCCGCAGTTACCCGGTGCTATACTTGCTGCATGGCGGGGGCGACGACCAAACCGGCTGGGTGCAGTTTGGCGAGGTGCTTAACATTACCGATAAAGCCATTCGTGATGGCATTGCTACGCCCATGATAATTGTTATGCCCGATGCTAATACCGGCAGGCGTGGTTATTACAACGATATTAAAGGCGACTGGAACTATGAAGATTTCTTTTTTACCGAACTGGTGCCTTTTGTAGAGAAAAAATACCGCATAAAAAGCGATAAGCGTTACCGCGCAATAGCAGGCCTGAGCATGGGTGGCGGCGGTAGCTTTGTGTATGCTTTGCATCACCCGGAGATGTTTTCATCGGCTTGCCCGTTGAGTGCTTCTACGGGGTTTTTGAGTCTGGATGACGCAAAGGCTGCTATCAGCAAAAACACGCCTAACCTGCCGGATAGCACCATAAGCAACTATTACAACCGCTATAGCGTATTGGCTTTAGTGAATGCCATACCAGATGACCAAAAGAAAGCTGTGCGCTGGTTTATGGATATTGGCGATGACGATTTTTTATACGAAGGCAACGGCTTAGTGCATAACCTGATGCGTAAGAAAGAGATCCCACATGAATACCGCGTACGTGATGGGGCCCATAACTGGACATACTGGCGGGCATCGTTACCAAACGTATTGGAGTTTGTGTCGCAGGCGTTTCATCAGTATTGATTTGGTAGATGGAAAGCTGGCAAGAACTTGAAGAGAACATTTATTTTAAGGATGGATCATTACGCGATATTTGTGTTTTCAATACAAATATTGAAGATTGGCAAAAATGGGCAAATTTGGTAAACGAAAATTATAACGTATTGTTTAATAACTATGTGTCCCCCATTACAAAAAAGCAGATAGATTTAAAAGAAGTTGTTAACTATTGGGATGGGATACAAGAGGAATGTTTAAGTGCATCAGTATTCTTGGATACCATTGAAATTAAAACTTACTTTTTTGCGGAATCTTTTATTGAAAATGATATCACGCCAATGGATATCAGGTCTATAAATGACCATCATTGTTTAATGCTTTATATGAAGGGGCTTTCAAAAGCCTTGAATAAAGAGGTTGTTTTAACACCCGAAAACACCCCCGAAATTGCATTGGTAAGAGTAAATGATGATGAAATAGTAATCAGCATTATTTAATAATATGTTTAACATAACACGACTAAAATTAAGCCTTTAAGTATAAATAACTTTAACTTTAGACACACAACTTACTGAAAAATAGCACCCATATGGAACGTCGTAAATTTTTAATAAACACTGCTTTAACAGCGGGTTCGCTGTCTTTTTTAGGGAATAAAAGTTTAGCCGCTATACTGGCTGCGCCCGACTATAAACTTACCCCCTTACGCAACAACGTGGGGATCTTTACAGAACAAGGCGGCACCATTATCTGGATGGTGAATAAGGAAGGTATTGTTTGTGTTGATGCGGAATTCCCTGACCCGGCAACGCATTTGATTAGCGAGTTGAAAAAGAAATCGGACAAGCCTTTTCAATGGCTGATAAACACCCACCACCACGGCGACCATACCAGTGGCAACATTTCTTTTAAAGGGCTGGTAAAAAACGTTGCGGCGCATGCCAATTCGTTAACAAACCAAAAGGCAAGCGCCGCGAAACAAAAATCGGAAGACAAACAGCTTTACCCGGATATTACTTATACCACCAACTGGAAAGTTAAGGTAGGCGACGAACAGATAAGCGCGCATTATTTTGGCCCGGGCCACACCAATGGCGATAGTTTTATCCATTTTGAAAACGCTAACGTAGTACATTGCGGCGACCAGGTATTTAACCGCATGTATCCGTACATTGATAGAAGCGCGGGTGCATCATGCAGAAATTGGATAGTAGCGTTAGAATCGGCACAAAAGCAATTTAATAAGGACACCATATTTGTATACGGCCATGCATTTGACCCGGTAAAAGTTACCGGTACTATAGACGATCTTAAGGCTATGCAAAACTTCATGGAAAAATTGGTGGCTTTTGTTGATAGCAGCATAAAGGCCGGCAAAACCAAAGAACAAATTTTAAGCGCTACCGCGATACCGGGTGTAACCGATTGGCAGGGCGATGGTATACAACGCGGCCTTACTGCTGCTTACGAAGAACTAACAGCCTAATTAAACTGCATTGTGAACAACATCAATGAAACCTCCGAGATCTACCTCATCGATAATTTTCTGAGCGACGAAGAATGCGATGAATTGATTGCAAAAAGCGAAGCCATTGGGTTTGCGGAAGCCAAAGTAAATGTCGACGGTGGCCAAACTATAATGAAAATGATCCGCGACAATGAAAGGATATTATATGAAGACCCTACTTATGCAACAGTATTTTGGGAACGACTAAAAGCTTACATTAAACCGGAGATAGGCAATAGTTACGCGATAGGCCTTAATGAGCTGTTTCGTTTTTATAAGTATAGCCCGGGTCAGCGGTTTAAGATGCACCGGGATGGCCGTTATGAGCGCAATGAAACAGAGTTTAGTTATTATACCTTCATGATTTACCTGAATGATGACTATGAAGGAGGGCAAACTAAATTTCACTCTGGTGAATTCGTATCACCTAAAAAAGGCACAGCACTTATTTTTGAACACAGCCTGCGCCACGAAGGCGAAAAGCTGATTAATGGTATTAAATACGTTTTAAGGTCAGATATTATGTATAAATATAATGTGACCGGTTAAATTTAGCATTTGAGAATATCGATCTAACTAATAAACACCGCTTATTATGAAACACCCATTATCTATCATCACCTCCGCTATTATCCTAATTTCGGTATGGGGTTTTACCCCGCCAAAGCAGTTAAGCTCTACCGATGTAATTAAAAAAATGTATAGCCGCTATCATGGCAAATGGCATACCTCATTAACATTTACACAAACCACCGGCCGCTACCGTAACGATAGCCTGATAAAAAATGATACCTGGCACGAGCGTATTGTTTACCCCGATATGCTGCGGATTGATTTTGGCGATGAAAAAAGCGGGAACGGCGTTATTTACCGGGGCGATTCTTCTTACAGTTTCCGCAATAATAAGGTGGTGCGTGCCGCTAAGGACGAGAACGAGCTGATATTCTTTTTAGGCGGGATGTATTTTAAACCGCTTGACCAGGTTTTCACCCACTTTAACGAACTGCATTTCGACCTGACTAAAGCCCACGAAAGCACCTGGAAAGGCAAGGCCGTATATGTTTTAGGCGCGGCAACCGACGATGAGAAAGTAAACCAGCTATGGATAGATAAAGAAAAATTGGTGGCCGTACGTTATTTTAAATATGACCCACATGGCAAAATGGAGGCCACTTTTGAAGAGCACAAACTGGTAGGAGGCGCCTGGAGCGAAACATTCTGCAAGTTTATTATTAACGATAAGCTGCTGCAAACCGAAACTTACCAGGATATAAAAGCCAACCAACCTATAGATAAAAGCGTATTTGACCCGGCTTTGATCGGGAAATAGCAAATAAGATCCAACCTTTTACTAATCCCTGGCTAATGTCGGGGATTTTTTACATTTTATAGAGGTGTGTAAGTTGAAGGAAAAGGCCCATTCTTTTTCTAAAAAATTAGAAGCTCTAAGATCAATACTCTATAAATTCTTTTTGTTTAATCACTACCTGGCCTTTGTTTTCGGTAGCGCTTATCGTCATGGTAATAAAGTAAAAATCGTTATCAAACTTATAGATGTTGTTGTAGGCATCCTGCCCCTGAAACTTCATAATTAGTTTTGACCTGCGGGCCTGGGCAATTAAATTAACAATATGCCGCGGGTCGGCAGTATCATAGGTTACCGTGCGCAAAATTGTACCGTTAGATAGCTTGGCATTTTCACCTATTGTGATGCTTTGCTCCTTAACCTTGTTAGATATCGAACGGAAACGTTCAATCTTTTTCCCGTCTATCTCTTGTATGTACCGTTGCTTAAAAACCTTCCCCAGGGTTAAATAGGTATGCGCCTGCCCATCGCTAAGATTGGTCAAATTGGTAAGGTCGAAAAAAGAAATACTTTGCCCGTAGCTTTTTAGGCAAAGGCAAAACAGTAATACTACTAAACAGTACTTTTTCATTTACTTAGGGTAAAGCAAATATAATATTTAATAGCTCACTATTGCCCGGGGTGATAGCTTTTTTCGACATGCTTCAGCACATCCTCTTTATAAAAAAGCACGTCTTTAAATTCGCCGTTAATATACCCCTGTGCCTGGTCTGTAAAATGTTTAGACGCTGCGTTAAACGATTGGCCGCCCGTTATAATGGTTTTTGCTTTTACCCTTGGCCCAAATTCAACCGCAGCGATAAAACTATTACCAGAATATCCGTAACGCTTATTGGTTTCCATAGTACGACTCACGAATGACGGCAACTGCCCAAATTGCGATGAGGTTGCCCCCACAGGCAAACTTGGTAGCTCATCGCTAAAGGTTACCCCATCCGCCGGTCGCTGGTATCGGTTTATATCACCCCAGGCCATCTTCCAGGTGCCAAATTTTTTCTGCAGGTTTTGCAAAGCGGTATTAAGAAACTCCAGCTGTTGACTTGCCGGCAAGGTTTGCAGCATTTCTTTAACCCTTTGTACCTGGTAACTGCCTTCGCCGGGTTTTGCAGGGGTAATAGCCCGAAACATTAATGTACCCCAGTCTATAGCTATAGTGGTAGCTATTGATGATGCAGAAGTGTGCCTGTCCCATTGTTTTAATAAGGCTATGGGTTCTGCAAGTTTTGCCTTAACACTATCCGGCGCTTTATCATAAGCGGCAAATAACGAAGGCTGCAGATCGTCAAAAGCAGCCAGGTACTTGTCATAACCTTTCGCTATCAGGCCATCTAAGGTGATATCTTTTGCATTACTTAATAAATTTATAGCAGTAATCCCCCTATAATTTTCACCATCGGGTGCCATGTAGGCAGGATATCTGGTTTTATCAGGACTGGCAGCACCCGATGATGTAAACGGCGTGGAATTGCAATTTTGTATGTAACCGGTTGTCGGGTTATATACATGTACTACTTCATCTACCCCGTGCAAACCCTTCCATTCTGTAGCGGGACTGGTGCCATCAACCGGGAGGTTCCAGTTAAGTTTAGCATCGCGCTTAGGCATAAAATTACCATACCAAAAAGCAATGTTGCCCTTATCATCGGCATAAACAGTGTTATTGCTGGTATTGGCTAGCAAGCCCATCGCTTTTTTATATTGGGCCATGTTGTTTGCTTTGGTAATAAGCCACGATTCCAGCAGGGCGTTATAGGAACGGTTATTATGTTTCAGCGCCAGCCATTTGCCATCCCTGCTTGCTATTACCGGGCCATGGTGGGTATAGTAAGCTGTTATATCGCGCTGACTATATTTATCGCCCTGTTTTACATTCAATTTAAGCTTGCGGATAATTACCGGTTTAAGCTTCCCATCATACTCATAAAACCATTTGCCATCCTTTTCAGTCATTTTTTCAGCATACAGGTCGCCCACATCGGCATAGCTGCTGGTATGCATCCATCCGCAATGGTTGTTAAAGCCCTGATAAATGAAGAACTGCCCCCAGGTAACAGCGCCATAAGCACGTAACCCTTCCTCGCTGTTCAGCCCCACTTCGCTCCTGAAATAAAAAGGCACATGCGGGTTAATGTAAAGCAGCGCGTGGCCCGATGCAGAGCGCGAGGGCGCAATAGCAAACCCGTTAGATCCTATCTCCCTTTCCTCATCGTCTTTTATAAGCGGCTTTGATTTGTAAACCGATCCTGTTTTATTATCGGCGGTATAAAACGCCTGTGTTTCACGTGGAGAGATCCCTCCGGTTTCGGTAGCAGCTACACTGCCATCGGTGAACATTAAAGCATACCAGGGCTTAAAACGCGTAAATACAAGTGGCTTTACCTCGGGGTGTTTATATAAGTAATAATTTATCCCATCGGCAAAAGCATCCATCAGCTTTTTAAAATACGGCGGGCTTTGGTTATAATCCTTTATAGCATCGGCGCTATCGGCTATAAGCTGGAGTTGTACATCCTCAAACAGGCGGTTTTCACCGTCGGCTTCGCTTTGCCTGCCCAGCTGATAAAGGTAATTACGTTCAATACCTTTAAAATTATCTTCGCATTGGGTGTACATTAAGCCAAAAACTACTGCAGCGTCTGTTTGGCCGTAAATATGCGGCACACCATAATTATCACGTATAATGGTAACTGCCTTAGCCTGCTGTTTATACCGGTTAATATCGCTAGTTGAGGATTTTTGCGCCTGTGTGTTAACATTAGCGCCTAACATATAAAGTAAAAACAGGGTGAATAATTTTTTCAAAACGATATATTAATGTTTATAATTTAAATTAAACTTTTCTCCATTAAAACTATCCGCTAAAAGCCATTTTCGCTAAACCGATAAACCACTAAAACCCTTATTAAAAACAGTTTAGCAAAAACTGTCTATAATATAGTCCATGCTGCCTCACTATTTTTAACAATAGCCAATATTAATAATACAATAGGCGCTGTAGCACTATGGAAAAATGATGCGTATAAGTTAAAAAATAAACAAACATATTTATGTAACATTTATGTATTTGAAGCGACTTATAACATATAATGTTATAAAGACAGCTTTTCAGCACGTATCTTTGCCGCCTAATTAAACTTTAAAAAGTTTAGGAACACTTATTGCTCTGTAACTTACACATAAAGAATACATTAAAGAATTAATAAGCAACCCGCAATGGATTGCATAAAGAACTTAGGTAATAAAACATGTTATCTGAGGTTTAGTTGATCAACATTATTTGAATGATGTTGTGTGCGTTCCGGGGTGAGATACGGAACGCACTTTTTTTTGTCAAGTTCTTTTGGCAGGAGACACTCTTATTCGCCGGGATTTGGCATCTATCTCATCTTCATCACTGCGATGTCGGGGTGAATAAATTACTTGCTAAGCATATCATTGCCGTCCCTTTCAAGGGACGGAATAGCAAACGCCTAAAAATGGCTTTAGCCAAATACCGCTTTATCAATTTTGGCTAAAGCCAACGGCAATGCAACCTCTTCTTTTCCTCTTTGCGCAGCAGGAGGCTTTCTCAGATCTGCTTCCTGTACATAGCCATCACCAGCAATACCATGCGGTTATAGGTCTCCAATCCTTGGGGTTGATTGTTCACCTTCAAAAAGTTATCGTAAAACACACTTGTAATAGTGTTTATTTTATTCTGGTACGAGAGCCAATAAAGGCGTTCGGTTTTAAAATCGGCCAAAACTGCTGGGGAGATCTGTGTTTTTAGTTGTTTAAACAGCACGGTATCGGTATACCGCACCGTATGCATAAACTCGTTAACCGCCAGGTTATAGGCCGAGTAGCGCAACAATTTATCGCGCGAGCCAATAGCGGCCACAAAGCCTACAAAATTTGCTTCATCCTCGGCACCGTAACCCATCTGGTGCGACATTTCATGGCAGGCTACAAAAGGGCGGTTAAACACCGGCATCTGGTAATTGATCTGTGCTTCGCTGGTAAAGGGGTTGTAATAGCCAGATGTGCCAATGTAGTTAAGTAAGGGGGTAAGTAATGAGGGTTTTATCTCCGGGCTATGGGTTTGATATTCTTTTGATGTGCCCGAAAGTTTAAGCACCGCTCTGATAGCCGTTTTATAAATAGAATCGTTGCCTTGCTTTAAGTCCTGCGGTGTAACCCTGGCCCTGCTGGCGTTTGCACTATCAATAAGTATGGCAGTTACCTTTTGCAGTTGGGCAGTAGTGAAGGTGCTATCGCGCAGGTTTAATCGCTCCCCTGCCGACGGGCGAAAATAATTCAATCCCCAAAACAGGTAAAACATTAATACACCCGCCATTATACTAATTACAATGCCGGCAGTAAAAATGCCGGCCTGCATAAATTTCTTTTTAAAACATAATGCGATAAGCCTTATTAGTGCATATATAATATAGCCTATTACTATTAAGTATATTACATCGCCAAAGCTGAACGGGAAGATATTAAATACAGGATGGAGTACGTGGCAAACAAACAGGTAAAGCCCCTCGGAGTAATATTTTTCAACCGCCTGCGGATGGTCTGCAAATACCATTAACAAGTTAACAGCCAATATAAGGGCGAGTATAATTAACCCTCTTTTTATAAAAGCCTTACCTTGCTGTTTTTGCATGTATGGTGGTAAATATAATGTTAAAATACCGGCAAATATTGCTCTTTATTTTAATATAGCCCAACAAAAAACCCCGGCATAGCCAGGGTTTTATATTTTTAGTAGCCAACAATTATTTTACAGCTACCGGTACCGAAAGTTTATCCCAGTTTAATGAGAAACCTTTTGCGTTTATTTTATAAACCAAACGCTCGTTCATTGCAGATTTTACAGGCGTAACGGTTACACGCAAAGCATCCTTCGTTTTATCGTACTTGTAAGCGCCCCATTGTTTGGCTACGTTGTTAAAAATAACTGTCCAGGTGGTTGCAGTTGGTATAACAAAAAAGCTATAAGTACCTGCAGGCAGTTTTTTGCCTTGTACGGTAATATCTTTACTGGTTGTAAACACAGTGGCCTCGTTTGCACCGGCACGCCAAACCGAATCTAAAGGTACCAATTCGCCAAATACTTTACGGCCTTTTACCGATGGGCTGCCATAATTAATGCTTATTGTAGCACCGTTAATTTTGCCGCTTACGCTATCGCGTGGACTTGCAACTGGCTTATCTTGCGCAAATGTAATAACCGAAAACAGCATAGCGAATGCAAACAGCGCAGCCGCTTTTAATTGAATAGTTTTTTTCATGATAGTATTACTTGTGGTTTATTTGCAATAAAGATAAATGAATTAACCTAAAACATTTGAAAAATTTACTTAATGAGTTCAGGGCAATAAAACTTTCACGCTTTCAGCACGTTATATAAGTAGAGCTCGCATTGCAGTTAGGAATTGACCGAAAGGTTAAACAATTGTTGTGAGTTTTTGGCCCCTGCCGAAAGGCGGGGGTTTTTTTATGAAATTACCTGATAAGTTTTCGCCCCCATTAAACTTATATTTGTGTCGGGATGACCAATAATTATAAGCCTTTTTACCTGTTACTATTTATACTGGCACTGTTGGTTAGTTTTGTTGGTATTACTACCGATTTTTTTACCGACGACCCCGGGCTTTACGCGTCTATTTCCAAAAACATGCTGTACAAGCACGATATGCTACAGCTATTTACTTACAACCGCGACTGGCTGGATAAACCACACTTCCCCTTTTGGGCTGCTATGGCAAGTTTTAAATTGTTTGGCGTAAGTGTTTGGGCATACCGGCTGCCAGCCCTGCTATTCTTTTTGCTGAGCGCGCTTTATACTTACCTGTTTGCCCGTAGGTTTTACACTAAAGAAATTGCCCTGACTGCTGTTTTAATATTGATTACGGCCCAGCACATCATTCTATCAAACCTTGATGTAAGGGCCGAGCCTTATTTAATGGGCCTGCTAATTGGCAGCATTTATCATATTGCCCGCTATAACGATAAGCCGGTGGTTAAACATTTGCTATTAGCCGCCCTGCTTACAGCATGCGCTATCATGACCAAGGGCGTGTTTGTGATAGTGGCTATTTACGGCAGCTTGCTGGGTCAGCTTATTTATCAGAAAAAGTTTCTGCATATATTTTACGGCAAATGGCTGTTGTTGTACCTGCTTACCTTTGTTTTTACCCTGCCCGAGTTTTATGCGCTTTACATACAGTTTGATCTGCACCCCGAAAAAACCGTTTTTGACAGGCATAATGTAAGCGGGATCCGTTGGTTTTTGTGGGATAGCCAGTTTGGCCGTTTTGTAAACAATGGCCCTATTAAACAAAAAGCATCCGGCGATCCGTCCTTTTTTATACATACCATGTTATGGGCGTTTTTACCCTGGTGCCTGCTATTTTACTATGCTGTTTATAAAAGCTTAAAAAACATCTGGCAAAAGGTTAACCTGCCAGAGTATTACACCTTAAGCGGTGGCTTGCTGTTGCTGGTATTGTTCTCTCTTTCGCGTTTTCAGCTACCATTTTATACCAATATATTGTTTCCGTTGTTTGCCATAATAACCGCACCCTATTGCTTTAAGCAGCTAAGCCGTGCCGGCGAATATTACCGAAAAATAGTGCTGCTGATATTTGCGGTATTACTGCCGGTAGTTATTATTGTGATACACATTTATCTTAAACCTGTATCTAACCTGCTGTTTGTAATTGATTGTATATTGTTTGGATTGGTGGCCGCGCTCATTATTATAAAAGTAAGGGCACCTGCTTATCGGGTTTTTATGCTTACCTGTTGCGCGGTGTTATTTGCCAACTTTTATTTAAACACCGTTCTTTTCCCAACTATAGCGTCATATAGCGGCCAGGTAAGCGCGGGCAAGTATATTAACCGGCCCGAATTTAACGACGCCCATATTTACTCGCTGAGGATGGCAAACAACATGTTCCAGTTTTATAGTAACAAACCCGTTGACTTTATCTCTCCCGAAGATTTTAACGCATTTAAGCCAACAGGCAGGGCCATCTTTTTTGTAAGCCAACCCATGCTGGATCAACTTACAAATACCCATGCTGATTTTAAGATCATTAAAACCTTTACCGATTATCCGCAGGAAAACATTTTACCCGCATTTGTAAACCATGCCACCCGTCATAAGGTATTGGCCAAAGTATACCTGATAAGTAAATAGCTTACTGTACATTATACTTATAAACCGCCCTGCCTATATTCCCGCCATTATCAATACCCTCAATTATGATACGATACTGGCCAGGGCCGTCGTTTAAATAATCGAACGCGGCGTTGCCCGCCTCATTGGTTATTAGGTTAGGTTTCCAAAATATTGTTGTCTGCCCTTCTGCAGGGCCTTTTTTTACCGCATCGTAAACCGGCGAATAAAACTCACGTGCCCGGTAAAATCCTTGTGGCGTAATTGATACCAGCCCGGGCGTCATTTCTTTATTTATTTCACCCGTATCACCCCCACGTTTGGTATTGATAATCATTACGCCTGCACCTGCACCCTGGCCATAAATGGAAGCATTTGCGCCTTTTAAAATTTCAACCGATTCTACATCCCCGGGGGGTATATTATCAATATCCCCCGAAGTAATTGCACCATCAACAACTATCATCATGGGCTCTACCACTGTTTCCCCGCCCGCTGTTGCAGTATTTGTTCTTAAATAGGCTTTGCCATAACTAAAATACATATTGCGGGCTATACCGGTTAAACCTTGCGAAAGTGTGGGATGATTTTTAAACTGTTTGTTAAATATTACCTGGTCGGCATTGCCGGCACCTGCAAGGCTTGCTGTTTTATAATTTGATTTTTCTTTTACATAAACAGGTTTCAAGACTCTTGAACCAACAGTATTGGGCTGGTCGGCAATTGCGGCGGTATATTCGGGTAGCTTTTCGCCCACCTTACCTTCGGGCGAATTATTAGCGCTTAAGGGTAGCGCTGTATTGGTTTCATCTAACCGGATCTTTGCTTTATTCTGAAGTGATTTATTTTCGATATTTAACAAAAACTGGGTTCCGTTTACATATTCCATGTTGGTGAAACTGAACTTCCCGGCAGCATCTGTTGTTATCGTTGTACTTTGCCCGGTTGCAGGTAGCATAAGGGTAACCTTTTCATTTGGTACCGGCGCTCCCGCCTTAGTTACCATTGTACCCTTTAACTGCATGCCAAACTCCGGCTTATAGGCAATTGGGGCGATGGGTTCATTTAAAAGTTCTTTCCATTGAAAACGGCGATAGCCTTGGGTAAGCATTAAAATATCAAGGTTGTTGCGGGTATCGGTGTTTACATTATTAAAGTAATAGCCGGGCTGTTCAACATAACCACGCAGATCTGAGGTAAGCAGCAGATCTGAAAATATCGAGCTTTCTTTATCCTCATTTGCGGGCACTTTACTTTCATCAATAACCGATACCGAAAAATTCCCTACCGATGCCTTATTCTCCGGTAGTTTAGCGTTAAGTGTGATATGGGCCTTATCGTGGGTCGCGTAGGTTGTTTTATCACTGTTCACGGTAAAGGTAAGCTCATCGGCATTTTGTATAAATACCAGGCGCTCGCTTAACGGCATCCCGCTTTCCGAAAACAAGGTAATTTGGGTGATGCCCGATTTAAGGTCTTTTTTTGGCAGATCGAAACCTATTACCTGGTTATCTAATACCGTTTTTACGGTTTTTACAATCCCTGCCGAATAAATAACCACCGATACTTCTTTGTTCTTATTCTCTAAGTAATAGGGCTTGTTGGCGTTGATATCTATTGATAGCTTATTCAGGTCGCTGTTGTTAACAGATAGCGACATGCCCTTTGCCTCGGTTTTTGGTAGGTCAATCGTATTTGTTGATCCATCCGGATATGTTACTTTGGCTTTGTAAGTTTTGCCATCTTCGGGCGTAATAAATACTTGCCCCATGCCCAGGTGCGTGGACGTGAACTTAGCAACAGCTACATTATTATTATCAACTACAATGCCTCTTATATAGGCACCCATGCCATTACTGCCCACCGCCTTAAAAGCGATGCGACTGGGCACCGCTGCTACAAGCATACCTCCTTCAGGGAAAAACTGCACATCGGTTTTATTATCGGCGGCTTTTGCCTGGGATAGCTGTGCTATACTTTTACCATTAACCCCAATTGTTTTGTTAAAGAAATAAGTATTCCCCGCGTTTTGCATCCACTGTGTATATGCCCGCACCCTGTAATTACCTTTCGACAAGTAGTTAGGTAACGCGAAATCGCCCCAGGCCAGCCCGTTTTTTAGCTGCAATATCAGCGATTGCATAATGGAATCGTTCTTGCTCACAAGGTCAACATGCAGCACACCGCTAATTTTCGATAGCTCGTGACCCTCGCCTGCGGTTACATAGGCTTTAAAATAGATGGTATCGCCGGGGTTGTAATAAGGCTTATCGAAATGTAAGTACGCTTTTTCAATTACCCTGTCTGTTGATAGCGTTTGAAGCCGGGTTACTACATTTTTTATAGTGCCCTCGTTTTTTACAGGCGCAACCTGGGCATGCAACGCGGCATTAAAGCACGCGACTGCAAACAACATTAAAAAAAGCTTTTTCATACTGTGAGATATTTAATACGATAAAAAACGGGGGTATAACCCGCTTATAATTGGTATATAAATATACTGATATTCAGCAGAATAGTGCAAATGGAAAAATTTTCTAAAAAACATTCCGCGTTAGGGAGTGGAACGGATACCTGCCCGTGACCAAGGCCAGCAGGCGTATGAGTGTAAAGCCCGGCCAAAGGCAACGCCATTGCTTAAAAACTATGTTGTAGTATACAAACGAAAGTATAAGGCAAGCTTATGCGGAGGGATCGTCAGCATCTTGAATATTGTTCAAGATTTTATCCCCCGAATAACCGGCTGTCTGCACTATTTCCCGCGAAATAAATAGATGAGGAGTATTATATCTACTCATCCTTCATTTCTTCCCAATAAATGGTTTCCTGGTAAATGCAGTTTTTAGCGGCAACCTGTGCTTTTATTTTGTCCAGCTCGGCCTTTGCCTCATCGGGGCTCAGATCTTTTTTTAATGATGAATAGAAAATTACATACCCAGTCTTACTGTTTATGAATTTATAATGTTTGCCTGCAGCATTCATAATGATAATGCTTAATATCATTATTATAATACTATTTAACGGCAGATTGTTTTTAAAATTACTTGCCTGCAGGCTCGTTTGGCATACCCTGATCGCCCTCTTCGCGTCCTTCTTTGCCTTTATCCTTCGAGAACTCCAGCTTGCCAAATTTATAGCTAAGCGTTATACCAAACGAGCGGAACGGCAATTGCCTTAAGCTTGACTGGTTAAACGTAGGGCCCGATGTGGTTGAGTATTGGTCAATGTACTTGCTAAAGGGGTTACTTGCTACTAAACCAATGCTGGCTTTTTTATCCCAAAACTGCTTGCGTACAGCAATATTGTACCAGAAAAATTTGGGGCGGGTACCCTGTAAGGTACGCGTTGAAGAATTGTAATTACCAAAAGCCTCGGCCATAAAATTAGACGGAAACTGGTAACTGGCGTTCAAATTAACCCGATACTGAAATGCAGTAATATTGTTAATGCCCGGGGCATTATTATTTCGGCTCACTAAAAAGATATTGCTACGCAGGTTTAGCTTGCTCGTAACAGGTACCGATGCGAAAATATTACCCCCAATACTTGTTTGCGTACCCAAATTGGCACGCTGACTAAGCAGCACGTTTGTATACTCCTTACCGTTAATGGTTAAAACATCATAAGGGGTTGTAAACTGCTGTATATCATCGTTGTTGCGACGGTAAAAACTACCTATATAAAAATTGGCGCCGCTATTAAACGACTGGTTGTAGCCTAACTCAAAACTGTTACTTTTTTCGGGTTTTAAATTAGGGTTACCTGTGCTAATGTTGTTAGGGTCGCTGATATTATAGAAAGGGTTTATCTCACCATAGTCCGGCCGCTCGATGCGGTAAGAGTAGCTTAGCTTAACGCTTTGCGTAGGGCTAATTTTATGTGATATAACAGCCGATGGGGCCAGGGTGTTGTAACCCGGAATTACCACACCGCCATAATCGGTGCTTGTAGTAGTGTACTCGTTACGCAGCCCAAGTTTAACATCTAAAAAGTTTTTAAATAACGATGCCGAAGTTGACAGGTAAACAGCGTAGATATTACGTTTGTAATTGAACGCGTAGCTTTGATCGGCATTATTAATATATGAGCCATCGGCCAGCAAGGTATCTGTTTTGGTAACGTTCTTTAAATTTTCTAATACCGCTTTTGCACCACCTTCAATGGTAAAAGTTTTGGTTACAGGGTGCGTATAATCTACAGATATATTGGTTTCCCTATCGTTACCCGGGTTGTTGCCCCTGATACCCGTAGTTACGGCATCGTTGTTTAAATAATCCTGCTGCTGAAAATAGTTTGATGTGTTTTTACTGTTGCTGGTGGTAACCAACACTTCAAGCTCCTGGCCCTCTTTTTTAAATGTCTTTTTATAATCCAGGCTCAAATCTGTTGAGTAAGCACTGAATTTACTATCAGAATTACGCAGGCTTAAAATATCTGAAAGTATATTGTCGGCTCCATCGGTTATGGTTTGCTGTTGATTAGTTAAGCCGCTGTTATGGTTACCAAAATGATCAAAACCAACAGAGGCGGTCAATTCATCTTTAGGCGTAATACTCCAGTTAAAATTTATCCCCGATTGATAGCCGCTTCTTTTAGAGTCGCTGCTGCCATTCTGAAACAGGCGGGTTACATCACCGGCGGTATTGGTTGATCTACGGTTGTTAGTGCTTAGCACAGTTGAGTTAAGCATGGCATTGCCGCTAAAAAAGGCGTTTACCCCAAAGTTACCTTTACGCGCATTTAAGTTTAGCGATCCGTTTTCCTGCCTGGTGCCCGCGGTAAGGTTAACGCTGCCGTTTATACCCTGTACCTTGCTGTCTTTTAATATAATATTAATAATACCACCCGTACCTGCTGCGTCATACTTAGCTCCCGGGCTGGTTATTACTTCAATACTTTTTATTTGGCTGCCGGGTATAGCTTGTAATGCATCGGCCAGGCTTGCGCCAAAAATACTGCTTGGTTTACCGTTTATAAGGAAACGGATATTGGCGTTGCCCTGCAGCTCTACATTACCATCAATATCTACAGTAACCTGGGGCACTTTCTTTAATACATCAATAGCCGCCCCGCTTTGCGCTGTTAGATCATTAGCCGCATTGTAAACCATTTTATCGATCCGGTTTTCAATAATCGGCGCTTTGGCAACAATATCTACCCCTTTTAATTGGTTTTGAACAGGCTCTAACAAAATATTGCCTAAAGCCAGGTTACCACCATCGGTAACAATTACATGTTCTATAGTATGGCGTTTATAGCCTAAAAAGTCAATGGTCAGTTTGTAATCACCAGCGGTAATATTATCCAAAGAAAAGTTTCCTTTAGGATCAGTACTCATTCCGTTGAACGGGCTTGTGCTGCCTTGTTTAAATAGCGATATCGTGGCATAGTCAACCGGCTGTTTACTAACAGCATCGGTAACCTTACCACTTATTTTACCCTTACCGGCATTTGCCATTTGGGCATTAATATTTATTGTGGAAATTAATAAGATAATAAGAACAAAAAACGATCGCATGATAAACCCCTCTAACTTTGGAGGTACAAAATTGCCAAGAAACTTTGGATTAACCCCGAAGGTTTCGTAATTGTTACATATACACTATGTAACAATTAAAATATTAAAACCAGCGTACCGCCAATTATCAGTAATGCCCCCGAAGCTGTTTTTAACGTGAGTGGTTCGCCCAAAAACACCACAGATAATATAATGGCTAAGGCTACGCTTAACTTATCCACCGGCGCCACCTGCGATACTTTACCTAACTGTAAAGCCTTAAAATAAAAGATCCATGACAAGCCGGTGGCACATCCGGAAAGCACCAGGAAAGTCCAGTTTAGTTTGCTAAGGCCGCTTATGCCGTGGTTAGTACCTTTATACAACACAATAGCCCAGGCTACTAATAAGATAACCACCGTACGTATGGCGGTAGCCAGGTCTGTATCAACCCCTTTTATGCCAATTTTAGCAAAAATTGCAGTTAAAGCGGCAAATAGTGCCGATAATAGAGCATATACCCACCACATAAATAAATTTCTAAGGATTTAAATAATTATTGAACTGATTGATTTAACAACCCGTTAAAAGAAAATAATTTCTCAAAGGTTAATATTGTTAATCGTTTTCCAACAAAAATTGGAAAAATTTTACAAGAAATTCATTTTTTTAACACGTTATTCTTATCTTCATCGTTTTAACCTAATATGATGAAAACTGATTTTGTTTATTCCCAGGAATCGGAACCGCACCGCATACGTACTAAGAAGATACTAAAGCAGTTTCCACAATTGCGGAATTTAATAGGAAAAAACCCTAAAACCATTTGGGCTATAGTTGGCCTGGTGGCCTTTCAGGTAACACTGGCTTGGTTTCTGCGCGACCAATCGTGGTGGCTGATATTTGGCGCGGCTTATTTATTAGGCGCCTTTGCAGACCATGCCCTGTTTGTAATGATACACGAGTGTACCCACCAATTATTATTTAAAAACCGTAATGCCAACCGCTGGGCATCCATGTTTGCCAACTTACCGCAAATATTGCCAAGCGCTATATCATTCGAAAAATATCATATTAAACACCACTCTTTTCAGGGCGTACATGAGCTAGATGCCGATTTGCCGAACCGTTGGGAAGCAAAACTGATCAGCAATTCTTTTTTGGGTAAAGCATTATGGTTATTGTTTTTCCCGGTGTTTCAATTGTTCCGTTTATCGCGTTTACGCGAGATACATCCCTTTGATGGCTGGATATTAACCAACTGGTTACTACAGATAGTTTTTACCGGTGTAATTTATTACTTTATGGGATGGCCTGCAGTAGCATTTCTGTTGTTAAGCTTCTCGTTCTCGGTAGGCCTGCACCCCCTTGGTGCCCGCTGGATCCAGGAACATTACTTAACCCACAGCGTTGAGCAGGAAACATATAGCTATTACGGTAACTTAAACGCGGTAGCTTTTAACGTAGGTTTCCATAACGAGCACCACGATTTTCCATCAATACCATGGAACAAGCTGCCGCTAATTAAAAAAACAGCGCCAGAGTATTACGAAACTTTATACTATCACACATCGTGGACAAAATTATTCTTCCAGTTTTTGTTTGATAGAGAGATATCATTATTCAACAGGATATTGCGTAAGGAAAGAGGCAAAGTAGCGATAACAGATGTATCAAAACCAGATGCAGAAATGAGCTTTACCAAGGAAGAAAGCTTAACCCCGCAAAATTCTTAATTGTCAATTTAAAAGCATTTATAAAACGGACCATAATAATATGGGCCGTTTTTTGTTTTATAGCTTAACTATGTTTAGAAGTAGAGCGTTAAAAATATTTGTCCCCATACTGTGCCTGGTGTTTATAGCAGCGTTTGCCAAACACCGCTTAATTGATAATAAGCATTTGCCCGAAAGCCACCTGTATTCTAAACTGATGGATGAAACCTCGGGACTGGCGGCTTCAGGATTAAACCCTGATATTTATTATGGCCATAATGATAGCGGCGACACCAGCCGTTTCTTTGCCATTACGGCTGATGGTAAACTAAAAACCATCATAAATTATACCGGCGATACCACCGCGAAGTTAGGCGTTCGCGATTGTGAAGATATAGCTGTTGGACCAGGCCCTGTTAAAGGCAAAAGCTACGTTTATATAGGCGACATTGGCGATAATAGTGCCAACAGGAAATTTATTACCGTTTATCGCGCCGAAGAAAAACGCACATGGGGCAAGGATAGTGTTGCCCACACTGTACCCGTACCGCTTCACTTAAAGTACCCTGATGGTGCAAAAGACGCGGAAGCCATGATGATAGACCCTATAGAAAAGCTGTTGTATATTGTTACCAAACGGGGAGATAGTGTTGGAGTGTATTCATCGCCCATTAAATATAAAGCTAACGATACACTTACCCTCACCTTTAGGGGCAGGCTGTTTTTTGAGGGGATAAAACCTTTTAAATGGATAACCGCGGCTGATGTATCTCATGATGGCAAACAAATTTTGGTTAAAAGTTACGAGAGGGTTTACTATTGGCAGCGCACAGGTAATGAACCTGTTTGGCAAACCCTGCATAAAGCCCCGCGCGAACTTCCCTATAAGCAGGAAAAACAAGGTGAAGCCATTGCCTTTACACCCGATGGCAAAGGTTATTATACCACCAGCGAGGGTGTGTATGCCCCTATTTATTATTATAAAACGCCGGGGAATTAAAATGCCATTCCGGCAACGTAAATACCCCTACTTACCTTTCAACAACGCTTTAAAGTTTATTTTATCAAATTGATACTCGGGCAGTTTGGGATTAACAGACTGGTTAACCACCATATCAAAATTACCCGCGTTTTCTTTTGCAACATACAGCTGGTATCTGTACGGTTCGGGTAAGTTTTTATCATCCCATACGGCAATCATTTTTTCGGGGTCGATAATATAGATAGTAATGTTTGATGACTTAACAAACTGATAAATTGGAAGTGATTTTAACGCGTATTTATTCGCGTTAAGCTTTTTAAAATTGAGTATGGGTTTAGGCTCGGGGCCTTCCATGCTATAATAGGTCAGAGTGCTATCTGTAAGTACCCGCATACCTATATTAGCCGCATTACATGGCGAATAGAGATAATAACTGCCTTTATAAAGGTAGAGCGGCAACCATTCTTTTGGTAACCCGGCAATATTATATTTCTTAAGTGGTTTAGGGTAGCGCACTTTTAAAACTTTGTATCCTGCGTTATAAGCTATACTATCATCATGGTCATACTTAAAGTCGAGCAACGCTTTGTAGTGTTTTGCCGATCTGTCCTTTTCGACATAGACCGTATGGTAATAATCTTTAGTGGTATCTTTTTCAATATAAACGGTATCGATAGGTTTAGCTTCTTTTGCCGTTGTAACTACTTTTTTTTCCGGGCTTTTACAAGCCGAGAACAGGATCAATATGTATATCAGCTTTTTCATTACCTAAATATAATTATTTTATCCCGTTTTTGATCTTCACCGTTCCTACATAATCATTCACATAATCTCGCGGCGCCTTGCCTGTAATATTCTTAAAAGTATAATTAAAATTAGTTATACTGCTAAAGCCGCAGTTATAAGCAACATCGGCAATGTTATTCAAATTGCCATTTACCAATAATTTGCAGGCCTGGTTTACCCGCACTTTGTTTACAAACGCAGTGAAGGTAACCCGGGTATGTTTTTTAAAATATCTACAAAAAGCATTTGGCGTTAAATGAGCCTGGCGGGCAACTTCTTCCAAAGTTAAAGCCCTGCCATAATTATGCATAATATAGTTGTATACCGATGCAATACGCATCCCCTCGGGGTCGGTCATAGAATGGGTGTAACTATCGGCAGATAAGGGCTGAATATCCGTCAGCCCGCTCATCGCGTTTAGCATCTCAATAAACACCGACATTTGCAAAGCGCCCTTGCTGAGCTGGATACGGTCAATAAAACCTGAAAATACCGACAGCATTTCTATTGGTATTTTAAACCCTGTTTGCCATTGTTCAAAAAAAGAACGTACGGCCTTCATCTCTGGTAAATCAAACATAGCGGCCAGTTTCCCCACCGGGTCAAAGAAAACCGTTAGTGCCTCTATGATCAGGGTACTACCGTCATCAAAATACTCGGGGTTGCTTTTAAATAAATGCGGCAAGTTTGCCCCCAGCACATATACTTCGCCGGCCTTAAAGGCATGCATGCTATTCCCTGCAAGCAAGGTGCCTTCCCCCGTCTTTATCCAGGTTATCTGCACCTCAGCGTGTCGGTGCAAATGCGGATAAAAATGCGGCATTATTTCTTCCTGCACTATAATAGTTTTGCCATGCGGTACAGGAATGGTAAAGGGAAGTACTTTCATGCGGCAATTACTGATTATTAACAATTACTGATTATTAACAATTACTGATTTAGTGAATTATTGATTTAGTGATTGATTATTTAATTGCAGATGCTAATATCCTGCATATTTATTAACTTCCATGTATAATTCAATAATTCACTAAATCAATAATTCAATAATTTTTTCACGGGGCTGGCAACCTTTGCGTAACATTTACCGTGATGTATGCAGATAAGGTAGCAAATTTAAGGATAAACAGGGAACCCTAATATGGGCGAAGAAGAACTAAATCAACTGGTAAGGGGCTGTTTAAAGGATGACAGGTTGAGTCAAAAGCTGTTGTATAAGGCTTTTTATGGCTTTGCCATGGGTATCTGTTTACGGTATGCTACAAACAGGTATGAGGCTTCAGAGATCATGAACCAGGGGTTTTATAAAGTCTTCAAAAACTTAACTAAATATGATATTACCAAGCCTTTTAAGGCTTGGCTTGGCCGTATTATGGTAAATACATCAATAGATTATTACCGGTCGAACTTAAAAATAGCTTATACAGAAGAGTTGGAAAAGGCCGAACATATTAATGATACGGAGCTGGCAGACAGGAATTTAAATTACAATGAGTTATTGGATATGATAGGTCAGTTACCGCGTGCATACCGCACCATATTTAACCTATTTGCCATTGAAGGTTACACACACGAAGAAATAGGCGACATGCTGAACATCAGCACAGGCACATCAAAATCAAACTTGCATAAGGCAAGAGAAAAACTAAAAATAATGATAGCTAAGAGCAATAAAATGCCGGGCTTAGATAACAGACAACAATCAAATTCAAATAATATAGTATCAATAACGCACACAGACTTATCCCCATCTTTTGTGAAAAACATTAACAAACAATGAAAGACGAAAAAGAAGACAGTATTGATAAATTGTTTAGCCAGGGTTTAAAAGACCCCGGAAGCAATGCATCGTACCGGGAAGAGGACTGGGACGCGCTGGAGAGCATGCTGGAGGGTAAGAAACCCAAAGGCATCATCTACAAGTTGGCGTATATAATAAGTGGCATTGCCGCGCTGCTATTGCTTGTACTTGGTTGGTTGTTTTTAAACCCTGCACAAAAACCTGATAAGACAACCCCGCAAGTTGTTAAAACAAAACCGCAGGCAAAACAAGATTCCGGCAAGTACGGCACGCCCGATCAACAACTGGCAGACCGCAAAACACAAACGCCTGCGGCAGGTAATAACATTGTAGACAATGCACCCGCAAAAAACCGCCCGGGCAAATCGTTCTTTACCTTATCTGCTGATTCGGGCGGCCGTAAAGCTGCCGGTCAAATTGCAAAAATAGATGCTGCACCTAAATTGCCAACCGTAAAAACATCGCCCGATACCATTATTGTTACAGATAAAGCGGTTAACAATATGGCGGTTAATAAAACAAAGGTTGATACCATTATTGTTACCGATAAAGCAGCGGCTAACCTGGCAAACAATAGTGCAAAGGCTGATACTGTTATTGCGCCTAAAAAACCAGTGCTGGCATCGGTAGTGGATGATATTAAGCCAAAGAAAAAAACAAAGGGAGTACCGTCATCAATGGGCTTTAAACCAACCTTTGCCTTAAGCTTTATTGCATCGCCTGATATTAACAGCGTGAAAGGGTTTTCGCAAAACAAGGTGGGTACTAATGCCGGGCTGTTGCTAACCGTGGGCGTATCAAAAAAATGGAGTATATCTACAGGTGCTATTTATGCTGATAAACCTTACTTAACTGATTTTGCCAATTACTCCAGTGCTTACAAGTTCAATACAAACCCTACAAGTGTAAGTGCAAGCTGTATTGTATTAGATATCCCTTTAAATGTTGGGTATCAGCTTTATAACAGCGGTGGCAATAAGTTTAGTTTGGGCACCGGCCTTTCGTCGTACTTTATGCTGCGCGAAAATTACACGTTCAATTATGCAGGTGAATATCCGGGTGGGCCAACAAGCTATAATATCAGGAACAAAAACAAACATATAATGGGTGTGCTCAACCTGAATGCGACTTATCAGCGCGAGGTAAGTTCAAAATTTGGCGTTGCTGTTCAGCCATATTTTAAAGTACCTCTTACGGGTATTGGCTATGGGCAGGTTAATCTAAAATCGGCAGGGGTTGCCGTGGGTGTAACGTGGAACATTAATACAAGAATAAAACCTTAGTAAAAACATGAAATATATCGGAGTAATTTTACTCGCCTGGTTTAGTATAAATCAGGCGGGACAGGATATCTATGCCTGTAAAAATGCAGTTGTAACCATTTATTCGAAAGCGCCGGTTGAAGATATTGATGCCCGGTCTGACAAAGGGACATCAGTTTTTAATACCGCCACCGGCGAGCTGGCCTTTAGTGTGCCCATACGTTCCTTTAAGTTTGATAAAGCCCGCATGCAGGAGCACTTTAACGAAAACTACATGGAGAGCGATAAGTATCCGCAGGCAACGTTTAAAGGTAAAATTAACGGGAAACCCGACGTTACCAAAGATGGCACTTACCCGGTAACCGCTGCCGGCGTATTTGAGGTGCATGGGGTAAAACAAACCCGCACAATTACCGGCAAACTCATGGTAAAAGGCGGCGCTATCAACCTGTCATCAGAGTTTATGGTGGCCTGTAAAGATCATCAGATCGAGATCCCTAAACTGGTATTCTACAACATTGCCGAAAACATAAGGGTGCAGGTAAATGCAACCTACGCACCTTATAAATAAAAACCCCTAACACAATACATTATCATGAAAAAATCCCTCTTATTCATCGCGCTGTTTTTAACAGCAGGCTTACTAAAAGCCCAAACCCCAACTACCGATACAACCGCCAGTAGTACCGATGCGCTTATGAAAACCCTGAGCAAATCTGACAAAGATGAGCCGGTTATTGCCACATTTAAGGCCACCCGCCTGATACTATCGCAAACCACCGAAACCGTTAAAAAGAAAGAACTGAACTTTTTGGTGATTCACCGCTTTGGTGATCTTGCCGGCTCAAACGGCGGAGGTAAAACCATGTGGGGACTTGATAACTCAACAGATATTTACATTGGTTTTGAATATGGCCTTACAGATAACCTGAACATTGATTTTGGCCGCAGCAAGTTTGAATCGTTACTTGAGCTGGGTTTAAAATACAACATACTGCATCAAAAAGCAGATAATAGCGTACCCGTGGCTGTTACCTTAATTGGTAAAACCGGGTTCAAAACCTATCATGCCAATACGCCTATATTTGACAACTACACCAATCGTTTCTCTTACCTGGCACAGGCTGTTATCGCACGTAAATTTTCATCTGCCTTATCGTTGCAGGTATCACCAATGTACCTTATTAACAATGCACCCTATCCCTTTTTGTATGGCAACGAAAAGAAGTTTTTCTCGCTATCTGCGGCAGGCCGTTTAAAATTTACCAAACGGATGGGTATTGTGCTTGATTATGTTCACCCCTTCTCTAACTTCAGAGATAACAACGTTGACCCCAGGTTTTATGACGGACTTGGTATAGGCCTCGAAATTGAGACCGGCGGGCACGTATTCACCATCAACTTCACCAATGCCCAGGCTATATCCGAATTTAATTATCTAAACGATACCGAATCAAAGTGGAGCAAGGGACAGTTCCGTTTAGGTTTTACCATATCAAGAATATTCGATTTCAACAAAAAACATAAATCAGGCTATTAACCCTTATTAACCCCTACTAAAATGGAAAGACATGAATTTTTAGCAAAATTTGGCATAAGCATGGCTGCGGTATGTGCAGGCTGTAGTTTAATAGGTTGCGGCTCTAAAGGCAACGACCCGGCACCGGGAGGCGGCACACCTCCTCCTGCACCAGGCAGTGGCAATGTGTTCTCTGTTGATTTAAACACCGACCTGCAAAGCGTAGGCAGCTCTAAAATATCAAACGGAATTATATTGGTGCGTTTAGCAGCGGGTGTGGCTGCAAGCGCGTTTACCGCCGTACAGGTTGCCTGCACACATCAGGGCACTAGCATTAACTACAACACTAACCAGGGGAAATTTATATGCCCTAATCACGGCAGCGAGTTTAATACATCGGGCGGGGTGGTTTTAGGGCCGGCAACTTCGGCGCTTAGAAAGTATACCGTAACGGTTGCAGGAAGTACCTTAACAGTATCGGCGTAGGTAGTTTTTAATTAGTGAATTAGTGATTTTCAAGGTCTTCTTTAATCACTAATTCACTAAATCAATAATTCACTAATTAGGCATAGCGGTCCGGCGAAAACTGGCTTATACCTGTTGATGGTGTGGCCTGGTTTAGCAGGTCATCTATCAGCTTACCTGTTGCGGGTGCAAGGCTTAATCCCATCATGCCGTGCCCGGTGGCGACAGCCAGGTTTTTGTACTTGCCCGATAAGCCAATGTATGGCAAACCATCCGGCGAGCAAGGGCGAAAACCAAACCATATATCTTTTTGCCGTGGTAAGGCAGGCGTAAAATCTGGAAAATATTGAGGGATTGATTCCACGATGCCTGCCACCCGGTTCATATTAATCTGCTGGTTTACCTTGCCTATTTCCATAGTGCCGCCAAAGCGGATACTACCGTTCATAGGTGTTACCGATACCCTTGCCTCGCAAAGCAGCGCCGGGATGGTCATGCGTTTTTGTGGTTCATCTACCATAAAAGAATAGCCCTTACCCGGCATTAACGGAACGTTTAACCCGGCCAACTTTGCTATCCCCGCCGACCATGCGCCGCCTGCTAACAGGTAAGCATCGCCCGTAAAGCTTTTATCATTGCTGATAACCTGGGTTATTTGGCCACCGGCCTGTTCCATATTGGTAACAGGTGTGTTTCTATGGATCTTAACGCCTGCTTTTTCTAAATGCTTTACCAAGCCCGCAATTAGTTTATTGGGATATAAATGCGCGTCGCAATGGTAGTGTACGGCGCCCAGTACATCCAGTTCAATATCCGGTTGTAGCTTGCGGCATTCATCGGCAGTAAGGTACTGCGCATCGAGGCCTAAATGAGTAGCTTTTTCGGCGGTGTGGCGTTCCTCTTCTTCAAACTTGGGGGTTTTAAAAAGCATTAATATGCCTTTATCGGCAAAGCCGAAATCAAAGTCTGCATCCTGTTCCAGGTCCAGGTAAAGTTTTTTGCTGAGCATTGACAGATCCCGCAGTGCCCCCGCCGACCGCTCTACATGGTGTTTATTGGCCGCTTTCAGGAATTTCCATCCCCAGCCTATCAGCTCGGGGTTTAAAGACGGCTTTACATAAAACGGGCTTTTACTGTTAAACATCCACCTGATGCCCTGCTCTATCATACCCGGCGCTGCCAGCGGTATAAAATGGCTGGGCACTATCATCCCGGCATTACCGAAGGATGCATTGTCGGTAAGGTCGCCCTGTTCCAATATCTCTACTTCCCAACCAGATTTGTTCAGGTAATATGCCGAGAATAGCCCTATTATTCCACCACCTATTATTATTGCTTTGCTCATTTGTTATTTTTAATGTTCCAATCCGTCATTGCGAGGTACGAAGCAATCTCCTGACTGTGCATTCCCGCCTTGCATGGCCGCATGTCCTAAAGAAATTGCTTCGTACCTCGCAATGACGGTCTTATTCTTTATTATGTCACGACTTTATATCACCTGAAACCCAAACGCGTACGGGTCATCTTCGTCATCAATTTTGATGGTATTATAGCCGTAAACCTTTGCCCAGCCTTCAATACCGGGTACAATGGCCGGCTTGCCGCCAAGTGTCACTTCATCTTCTACCGTGCCAATAAACTGACTACCGATAATGCTTTCATGTATAAATTTATCACCTTTTTTTAATAACCCTTTGGCATGCCATTGCGCCATACGGGCCGATGTACCTGTACCACATGGCGACCTGTCTATCGCTTTATCGCCATAAAAAACAGCGTTGCGGGCGGTTGCTTCCGGCGATATGGTTTTGCCAGCCCACAAAATATGCGAGCAACCGTTTATAGTTGGGTTTTCGGGGTGGATGAATGTGTATTTCTCATTTATCCGCTGGCGTAAAACACGGCTCCAGGATATCAGCTGATCGGCAGTATAGTTTTCCAGTCCGCCAAAGTTTTCCTGCGGATCAATAATTGCATAAAAATTTCCACCGTAGCTTACATCAACCGTTAGCATACCCAGATCAGGGCATTCCACCTGCAGGTTTTCGGCAGCCAGGTAGCTTGGCACATTAACCAGTTTTACCGACCTCACTTTTTTACCTTCCTGTTTGTAAGAGATCAAAACCAATCCCGCAGGCGCTTCCATACGTACAATGCCTGGTATTTTTGGGGTGATTAGTCCTTCTTCAATAGCGATAGTGATAGTGCCGATAGTACCATGCCCACACATAGGCAGGCAGCCGCTGGTTTCAATAAACAGCACAGCCACATCGTTCTGTGGATCGTGAGGCGGGTACAATATGCTACCCGACATCATATCATGCCCCCTCGGTTCAAACATCAGGCCCTTACGGATCCAGTCGTATTCTTTTAAAAAATGCTGGCGTTTTTCGCTCATGTTGCTGCCCACCAAATTGGGGCCGCCACCGGCAACCAGCCTTACGGGGTTACCGCAAGTATGCGCATCTATGCAGAAGAATGTTTTGTTCATATTGTATTTGTGGATTGGGGAGCGAGGTGTGATGTGCGGTTAACACTTGCAAGACCGCACATCACACCCACTCTCTCCGCTCTCTCTCTTATTTTTTAAATGTTGGCTTGAATCTTCGCTCCTCACACCCGCCCCCCGCACTCTTATTTATTTCGCAATTTCCCCATTAACCAAGCGCCATATATTTAGTGGGTTGCCATCTTTCAATTCATCGGGTAGCAGATCGTTATCCCAATTTTGCCAGCATACGGGCCGTACAAAACGCTTTATAGCGCCTGTACCAACCGATGTAAAACGACTATCGGACGTTGCCGGATATGGGCCGCCATGCTGCATGGCATTACCTACTTCAACCCCCGTTGGAGGGCCGTTCAATATCACCCTGCCTGCCAGCTTAGCCAGTTTATTTGTAATGGTTTTATACTGCGGAAGCTCCTCTTTTTCGGCCATTACGGTAGCGGTTAGCTGCCCGTGTAATGAATTTACCACTTGCTCCAGCTGCGCAACATCATCCGCTACTATCAGCATAGAATATGGCCCGAAGATCTCTTCCTTGTATTTTTCATCAGCCAAAAAAGCTGATGCGGTTATTTCGGTAACTACGGCAACACCCTGGTTTACGTTACCGGCATCAAGCTTATCTGATTTTGCTATTATAGTAACGGCGTCATCGGCTATTACACTATTTGATAATTTGTTGAAATTGGCACAGATACCCGGCGTAAGCATAGTTGCCGAATTAACATCAGCTATCGCGACAGCAAGCGCTTTCTTAAATTTATTTAATGCTTCAGACTTAACCGCAAGCAGTAAACCCGGTTGCGTACAAAACTGCCCCGCGTTGGTGGTTATAGATGCTGATAATTTCGCCAGTTCTTCCGCACGGTTTTCAAGGGCTTTTGGTAATAATATGATAGGGTTAACGCTACCCATTTCGGCAAATACCGGGATAGGCTCATCGCGCTCCTGCGCCATTTTCACCAGCGCCATACCGCCTTTAAGCGATCCTGTAAAAGTTACTATTTTAGTTTTGGGGTGTTTAACCAATGCTTCGCCAACGGTGTAACCATCATCAAACAAAAGTGAGAAAACACCCTCGTGCAGGTTATGCTTTTGAGCAGCTTTTTTAATAGCTTCACCAACCAACGCACTGGTACCGGGATGCGCTGGATGTGCCTTTACCACTACCGGGCAACCTGCCGCCAAAGCAGAACAGGTATCGCCACCGGCAACAGAAAATGCCAGTGGGAAATTGCTTGCCCCAAACACTACTGCAGGGCCAATAGCGGTCAGCATTTTACGGATATCTATACGCGGCAACGGTGTGCGGTTGGGTATGGCGGTGTCAATAACAGCATCTACCCAACTTCCTTCTTCCAGCAAATTAGCATACATATTTAGCTGACCTGTTGTACGCCCGCGTTCGCCTTGCAGGCGTTGCGCAGGCAAGCCGCTTTCGGCCATAGCACATTCTATCAGCGTATCGCCAATGGCGTTTATCTCATCGGCAATGCTGCGTAAAAAGGCCGCTTTGGTTTTTCCATCGGTAAGGCTGTAAGTGGCAAATGCCTTATCGGCCAATTGCATAGCTTTATCAACATCGGCTAAACTGGCGGCATTAAATTCTGCTTCCAGTTCCGCTCCCGTTGCAGGGCTTATCGCCCTGAAGGATTTGCCGCCTTTTATGTATTGGTAACCAATTAAATTTTGTGTTTCCATAGTATAGTCTTTTTTAATAACAAACCTCTAATGGTGATGAAAGTGTTCACGTTCACTGCCGTGAACGCCCGTGAACATAAACAAACAGTTAATAATCAGCAACTTAAAAAATAGGCTACTGACAAAATACCGCCACCATTCATAAAGATAATGTCATTTCACATTTATAGGTCGCTGACTTTAAAAATCAGACTGACAATTCTTCTTAGCTAACGCCGGTTACATCCACTTCAGCCTCTACGCCCCAGCTACCCGCAGGCAGTTCCGGGCGGTTTTTAACGGCGTGGTTTATAATACCCAAAACCGTATCGCGCTCTTCACCTGTAATTTTTAAACGCGGCAAGCGTACGGTTTCTGTTCCTAACCCGGTAACAGATTCCGCCAGTTTTATGTATTGTACCAGTTTTGGGTGGATATCTAATTCCAGCACCGGTAAAAACCAACGGTATATTTTAAGTGCCTCTTGCATACGGCCTTCTTTAGCCAAACGATATATTGAAACCGTTTCCCTCGGGAAGGCATCAACCAAACCGGCTACCCAGCCATCAGCACCCATAAACAAGCTTTCCAACGCCAGCGTGTCTACTCCGCAAAGTATAGCAAACCTATCGCCAAAACGGTTTATCATACGGGTCACATTACTTACATCGCGGGTTGATTCTTTAACCGCCTGGATATTCTTGTAGGCAGATAATTGCTCAAACATATCCAGTGTAACCTCAATTTTATAATCGTAAGGGTTGTTGTAGATCATGATGGGCAGCTTAGTGCTTTTGGCTACATCTGTAAAATATTTAACAGTTTCCTCCACATCTGCCTTGTAACGCAAAGGCGGCAACATCATTAATCCGTCGGCACCATATTTTTCGGCATTGGCGGCACAAAGCAAGGCTGCTTTTGTAGTTTGCTCCGCGATGTTCAGCACCACGTAAGCACGTTTTGCAACTACATTTACGGTGTGTTTAAGCAACTCAATCTTTTCGTCGTCAGTTAAAACGCTTGCTTCACCTAAGGATCCGCCAATAATTATACCGCTTGCACCGGCTTCTATTTGTGCCTCAATGTTTTTATCAAAGGCATCAAAATCAAATTCATCGTTTTCGGTAAACTTTGTGGTTACCGCAGGGAATACCCCTTTCCATACTATGCTCATATTATTCTTTTTTGTGTTCTCAATTTTATTTTACTTGTTAAGTCTTACCAGCATTACACCATGCGGGGCTACATTAACCGTGTAATTACCTGCTCCTGCTATTATACCTTTTTGCCTCCATGCATCGCGCATTTTGGTTAATCCTTTTAAGCCGTTTTCGTCGCGGTTTAGGGTGATGGCCTGATACTTATCTGATGTATTGAAGATCCCCACGGCTTTACCCCCGTCTGCCATATCCTTTATCCAAATCTGGTAGTTATCGTTTTTTACAGCCTGTGTTGCTTCCTTGCCTAAGGCATCCTGGTTAATGGCCAGCACCTCATCATTAGTGAGCAGGCCAAGCGTAAACTTATCCAACTTGCCCATATCGCAGCCTATTAATAAAGGTGATGAAAGCAGGCTCCATAAGCTAATATGCGTGTACTGCTCGTCGGGGGTTAAGCGGGTATTATGCTGACTATCGCCCCAGCCAACCTTACCAACAATAAGCATATCCGGATCATTAAAGTGCCCGGGCTCCGCGTGTGGCGCGGCAGCCATTTGGCTAAAACCAATATCCGTCATACTTTTCCAGGTGTCGGTAATATCACCTGTAGTGCGCCAGCTGTTACCGCCAACTTCGGCGCCCCAGTTCCATACCTTACCCATCCCGTATTGGCAAAAGCTATACATAATATCGCGCGGAACTTTATTTAACGATGCACGCATTACCTGGTATGGTTTCTTCATATCATCCAGGGTAAGGTTTTTTGGCGCAACTTCGGTATAAGAGCACCAATCGTATTTTAAATAATCAATACCCCAATCGCCATAAGTTTTTGCATCCTGATCTTCGTGCTGCCAGCTACCTAAGTAGCCACCGCAGGTAAGCGGGCCGGGCGATGAATAGATCCCCATTTTTAAACCAAGGCTATGCACATAATCTGTAGTAGCCTTCATATCCGGAAATTTTTGGTTGGTTACTATCTCGCCGCTTGCCGAACGTTTTTCGGCCTCCCATCCATCATCAATATTTATATAGTTCCAGCCATGTGCGCTTAGCTTATCAATCATGGTTTGGGCGGCTATGCGTACCTTTTCATCGGTAACAGATAAACCGAAAGCATTCCAACTATTCCAGCCCAGGGCGGGCGTAAGGCCAATCAGGTCGCCAATTTTTATGGTGAAATTTTTTGAATTGGTACCCAGGCTATTTTTCACCGTAAGGGTTACCGGGTAATTGCCTTTTTGGCTAACCACACCACTTATAATACCGGTTTTAGCATCAAGCTTTAAGCCATTTGGCAGGCCTTGAGCAGCATAAATCAGCGGTTTTTGCCCGCTGGCCGGTATCAGGTATAAAAACGGATTACCTGGCCTTGCACCATAAACATCGGGCCCGTTAACCTTTGGTGTAAGGGCCGGGGCTGGTGTAAGCACATAGGGCGTGCCATCGGTTTTGGTGATGCTTTTGCCCGACTTTTCTTCGGTAAAAGTATAGCTAACCGTATACGATTTTTGCTGCAGGCGGGCAATGCTAAAGTTATAGGTAAAAGGTTTGCCTGCCGTAAAAGAGGCATCGTTTGTTTTGTTATAAATTACGGCGTTTGTTTCGGGATCGGTTACTTTAAAGCTTAATTTGCCTTTGTAAATATAATTGCTGGTTGTAATCAGCTTAATAGATTTGCTTAAACTGTTGTTAGCGCCATCAACAAAATCGGCATCGGTGTTAATACTAACCGGATCCATTACATCGGCCATGGCCATAGTAAATTTATCGCCATACAAGCCGCCATCGCCGCCGGTATCAAATATGCGTATAGCCAGTACATTTTGTTTATCCCATAAAATAGCGGGGTTATTAGCGGCTATTGTATAGCTGCGCGGGCCGTAATGCCCTGTTTTTATGTCGCCGCTATTGCCGCCGTATTTGGCTACCAGCTGGCCGTTTAGGTAAACTTCGTCATTATCATCAACATCGTTAAGGGTAATTCGTAAGCTATCTTTTAGGTAAGATTTTTCTTTTAATGAAGATGGAATAACCAATTGCAACCTGTACCAGCCAAAGCCATTAACATCTTTATACCCTTGCGATTCCCAGCTATGAGCCAGGCTAACAGGTTTCCAGTTTGTATCGTTATAGGTTGGCGATGCCCACTGAGTCGAATCGCCGACGGCAAATTTCCATTCTTTATCGATAGAAATTTGCTGTGCCGAAACGTTGCAAAACAAGGCCGCGGCCAGGGAGGTTAGTAAAAAAGTCTTTCTCATGTTAATAAGGGTTATTTGGATATCAACTCAACATCCGTAACCTTTTCAGAGAACCATACTGTCATTTCTCCCTTGCCCCTGTTTGCCCAGCTGTAATAAGGAATGGCGGTCATGGTTTTGTTTTCGGTGCTTACGGTTTGCGCTGCTACATCAATATTAACACTTTTTACATTAGCTTTTAAAACGGTTACGCCATTTAGCAGATCAGCTTTGTACTCGGATGTAAATGTTGTGGTTTTAGGAACAATGATATTGGCAGCTTTGCCGTCATTATCTTTCCACTCGGCGCAATACATGATAGGGCCGCGCTGCAGGGCAACTTTACCGCCATCTTCGGGCAATTTATCATTGGCAATAACACGATGCACATCCATCGGCAGGTTCATTTCTACTTTATCGCCTTTTTTCCATTTTTTGCTGATAACCGCATAGCCGTTCTGCATTTGGTAATCAACCGGTTTGCCATTCAGTTTTATAGTTACTTTTTGGGTAGATGCCTGCTGATAAGCGTAAAGATCTGACGGGATAGCCTTGTTCTGAGCCCAACCCGGGATCCGGATCTTCAGGTTCAGATCCATGCTGCTTGCCGGGTTAATAGTAAATGCCAGCGCGCCATCCCATGGGTAATTATTCTGTTGGGTTATCTGTAAAGCTTTATTGTTTACTTTAATATCTCCGGTGCCGCTGATGAACAGGTTCACAAAAACATCGTTGCCGTTTTGCGCGTAAATATAGCCGGGAATTGATGGCATCAGCCTAACCACATTGGTAGGGCAGCACGAACAGGTGAACCAGCCCGCACGCTCACGCTCAATATCCGGGTGGTTAAATCCGTCGTGGATCTGCATGGCGTTGGTATAGAAAAACGATTTTCCATCTAAGCCAACTCCCGAAATTAAACCGTTATACAAGGTTTTCTCCAGCACATCAATGTATTTTGCATCGCCGTGCAGTAAAAACATGCGTTCGTTCCAAAACACATTGCCAATGGCCGCGCAGGTTTCGTTATAGGCGGTAGCGTTTGGTAACTCGTAGTTAGCGCCAAAACGTTCGCCATCGCCAACAGCACCTATGCTGCCTTGCACATACATTTTTTTACCCACCATGTTATCCCAGATCTTATCAATGGCAGCCAGGTATTCCTTATCGCCGGTTAGGGCGGCAACATCTGCCATACCCGAATACAGGTACATGGCACGTACGGCATGTCCTTCGGCTTCGTCCTGTTCAATTACAGGCTTATCATCCTGCCAGTAAACGCCGTTCTCGTAAACGCTTTTGCTCTTTTTGTTATATTCTTTATGGCCGCGTTCATCTATAAAGAACTTAGCCAGGTCCAGGTATTCTTTTTTGCCGGTAATGCGGTACAGTTTCACCAAACCCATCTCTACCACCTGGTGGCCGGGCGCCACATGCCTTTTGCCCGGCCCAAACGTGCGCACCAGCAAATCGGCGTTTTTAAGGGCGATGTTCAGAAAATTGCGTTTGCCGGTTGCCATAAAATGGGCTGCAGCACCTTCGTACATATGCCCGGCATTATATAATTCGTGGCTGTTTTCCTGCTCTTTTACCCAACGCTCGGTTCCCAGCCAGGGGCCAACATGCAGTGGGTCAATAGTGCGGGCGGTGTACAGGTAGCCATCAGGTTCCTGTGCGCGGCCTATTATGGTGATCATTGAATCTACGTAATGATCCAGCTTTTTATCGGGGTGCAGGGCAAGCGAATAAGATGCCCCTTCTATAGTTTTATAAATATCGGTATCGTCAAACGGATAGGTAGTGCAAAACTTGCCCTTCCGCTCGGCCGCCATCTGAAAGTTTTTTACCCTGCCGGTACTTTCACAACGCTCAAATGATGCCGGAATGGTTACCGTGCGGTTAGTTTCGATGCGGGACGTCCAGAAGTGGTCGCTTAATTTCACATTGGTAAAAGCAACCGGTTGTATGGGATAGTCCTGCTTTTGCGCAAAAGCAGAAACACTGTAACTAATGAAAACTATTAAACAAAGCTTTTTCATGGATGGATGGTTGAAATTTTAAGCTAATCAAAAGTACAGGAAATTGAACCGATTGTTAATGGATTTTTACCTGATATTACCCATATATTACCCTAATTTATTACATATCAGTTAGCATAATGGTAATATACCGTATATTGCTTCTTATATCTTGCCAAAATGGTATAGCACCACTAATAACCTATTAAGCATCCAAATTTTGTTAAGCTAAAATTATCAGCCTCATTATCAAGATAATACAATAATTAATAGTACTATGTATTGCATAATACTATATAAAACATATATCTTTATAGAAATTAAAACAATTACTAAGATGAAAACAAAATTTAACTTCAAAACCACTATACTGACCCTACTCCTTTTTGTAGCAGGCAGTACCGCAGCTTTCGCGCAATGCGATAAAACAGCAACCCTTACTTCATCAACCACAAATTACGTGGATGACAAGGGCGTTGTACAAAGAAGCAAAGAGGAGAATGTTATTATTACCATTACTCCAACCGACTTAACCATTGTTCCGGGTGATGATGATCATAAAATGACCGGTAAGATCACCTCTAAAACATGCGACTGGAAAATACCTTTTAAAGAAGGTAAATCTGTTATTAAAAGCACCGTTAGCGGCAATAGCGGCGATGAAAAACACGCTACCCTTACAATTGAGGGTAAAGACGGTAAAGTAACTTTAACCTTTGAAACCGAAGAATCGGTTGGTAAAAAAATACAAGTAGTAGCCGATAAGTTTGAATAGTTAATTATTGGTATTGCTTTTTTGGATGGCGGGACGATGTGGTGCATCTCCCGCTATTTTTATATCAGGGTTATGCAGTTACCCTCTTATAGGTATAATGATGAAAATTAACACTTTGATAATAGCTTGTTTTAATAAAAACCCTATATTTAGGACTATAAACTAACCCCATATATGAAAAGAAAGATTTTTACAACGGCCCTGTTATCCTGCTGCTTCATGATATGTATGGCAGCTGTATTTGCTGACCTGAATGGTAAATGGAAAGGTGCTATCACTACCCCCGACGGCAATGCTATTGATGTAGCTTATACCTTTAAAGTTGATGGCGAAAAACTTACCGGTACCGCGGTGTCGCAAATGGGCGAAGTTCCTATTGACAATGGTAAAATTAAAGGTGATGAATTTTCATTCAGCGTAAATGTATCAGGTACCGACTACCCACATAAAGGTAAAGCGTATGCCGATTCGTGCGCTATGGATATTGATTTTGGCGGAAACAGCTCACACTTTGTTGTAAAGCGCGATAAATAAGCAAACAATATCAATAAAGATTTAAAGAACCCTGCCCAACCGGCGGTTTTTTTTTAGCGTATAGTGAGTATAATCATTTTTTATATAACGCGCAACACTTACCTTTGCGCCGCATGTTACAACGTTTAACCGCATATCTTTTAATTGTATCCCTGGTATCGGCCAACTTTTCGCGCTTTTTTATATACGCGGGCTTTGAGCTGAACAGGAATTACATCGCGACGAAACTTTGTGAGAACCGTAATAAACCCCAGTTGCATTGCAACGGCAAGTGTTACTTCATGAAAAAAGTAAAACAAGCCGAAGAAAAGCAGAACACCGAGGACAGGCAGGCACAAAAAAACCTGTTCCAGGAGGCCAATTACAATCAGCCTGCCAAGGTTAAGTTTTACTCGGTTTTATTATCGGTAACCAAGGTTCCCAACTTCCGTATCCAACTGCCACAACAAGCGGCAACCATCTTCCAGCCCCCACGGCTCGCATAAAAACGCCTTATTTATTCATACAGTTTTGATAACGGCCTAAAGCCTTTATCTGCTATGCTTTTGCATGCGCTGTAATTTATTTATGCCCCAATAGTTTGGGGTAACCTATACGTTTTTATGAAACTACTTACACTATTATATATATATATCCTGCTGTGCTTTGCGCCTGCCTTATGTTTTGGCCAAAGCAATATGCACGGAACCGTTACCGATGCCCGCACCCACGAAGCTATACCGGGTGTGCTGATCAGCAATGCTGATAATGGCAAAACCCTTACTACTACCAACGTCAGGGGCAAATTCACATTACAAACAGAGGGAATTAAAGCCCTGCGTTTTATCATGATAGGTTTTAATGATAAAATCTATCCGCTTACAGGCACGCCATCAATCGAGATAGTGCTGGAGCCTTCAACTATCGATCTGCAGCAGGTAGTAATATCTGCCAGCAGGGAACGGCAGGCCCGGCAGGATGCCCCTATCGCTATCAGCAAAATAAACGCTACCCAGATCCATGATACCAAAGCCACCGCCCTTTACCAGTTACTGAACAAGGTAACCGGCGTTTACATGGTAGATCTGGGAAATGAACAACATACCATGGCCATCCGTCAGCCCATTACTTACAATGCGTTGTATTTATATCTGGAAGATGGTTTGCCGATTCGCCCTACGGGGATATTTAATCACAACTCGCTTTACGAGATCAATATGAGTGGTGTGCGGGATATAGAGGTGATAAAAGGACCTGCCTCCTCGCTTTATGGCAGTAATGCTATCGGCGGCGCCATTAACTTTATTACACAAGGCCCTCCCGCCGGTTATGCAGGCAATGTATCTGTACAGGGCGATAATTACCACTACCGCAGGGTTGATGCCGATGGCGGCTTCAGCACGGGCAAGTTTGGTTTATATGTGGGCGGTTATATAGCCAAGCAGCGCGACGGCTGGCAGGATTATACCGACTTTGACAAATACTCGGGCAATTTTAAAACCACTTACGATTTTGACGCCGCTACCCGATTAACCACGTCCGTAGCTTATAATTATCTGAACACCCAAACACCGGGAAGTTTGGATAGCGCCAAATTTTATAGTCGCACTTATGGCGCAAACCAGCGTTTTACTTATCGTAAGGTAAAAGCCTTTAGAGCGAATACCAAGCTGGAACATGCCTGGAACGATAAAAGCAGCAGTTTCCTTACCTTGTTTTACCGTAACAATTCTACCGCGCAGCTACCAAGTTATTACATCTCCGATGTAAGGGATAATGCCGGCAATTACCTTAGCTCTAACGGGCAGGAGAACGATCAAAGCTTTCACAGCCTTGGTTTACTGGCGCAGCACAGGCAGGATCTGGATTTCTTGCATTCCCGGTTAATTGTTGGTGTTTATGCCGATAACAGCCCAAGCTCGTACTATGCTAAATTCCTGGATATCCAAAAGGATGTAACCAACAACTTTTATACAGGCTATACCAACACCGGTAATTATATTGATAACTACCGCATAAAGCTGTTTAACACTGCCGCTTATGCCCAGTATGAAATAAAACCTGCCGAAGCTTTACGCATTGTAATGGGTTTACGGTACGATCGCATCCATTATAACTTCACCAACGGCATCGCCCCCGGCAATACCAAATACAAACAACAGGAAACAAACGATTTTAACATTGTTGCCCCCAAATTAGGGCTAACCTACAATTTTGGTAATAACAAAGGTTTGTACGCCAATTACAGCGTAGGCTTCCAGCCACCCGAAACAGGCGATTTATATAGCGCGCGCCAGTTAACCCCGTTAAAGCAAGCCACCTTTAATAATTATGAAGCCGGCGGTTGGTTCACCGCTCTCAATAAAAAGATGTATGTAGAAGTGACCTTTTATGATCTGGAAGGCCGCAACGAGATCATTAATCAATTACTACCCGATAACACTACCCAAAACCAAAACGCTGGTGCTACTCGTCACCGGGGCATAGAGTATTCGGTTGCTTATGCGCCGGTGAGCGAACTAAGCTTTAGGTTTAGCGGCACCAACGCAAAACATACCTATGTTGATTATAGCGAGGTAGCTACCAACTTTAGCACTGGGGTAAGCACCGTTACCGTTTACAATGGTAACCGCATGAACAATGCACCAAGCTGGATAGCCAACTCCGAGCTTACTTACAAACCGGCATACCTTAACGGGTTCAGGATAGCGGGCGAATGGCAGCACATCAACTCGTACTTTACTAATCCGGCCAATACCAAAACTTATGCAGGCTACGATATTTTCAACGTACGTACCGGTTTTGATGTAAAAAGTGGGGTATTAAAAGGAGCTGGTATTTGGTTCAACGTACTAAATGTTACCAATAAGCTTTACGCCACAACGGTAACCAGCAACCAGTACGGCGATACTTATAACGCGGCCCCGCCACGGGTGTATACTTTGGGCATCAGTTATTCATTTGCAAAACACTAACCATGGCAACAGCAAAACAAAACTTTTATAAATGGCATCGGATATTGGGCTTAACCGCCCTTATCCCTGTCATCATGTGGACGTTAAGCGGCTTGTCGCATCCGTTCATGTCAAACTGGTTTAGGCCAACCATTGCCAATGAGGTGTATAAACCGGCTCAGAAAGGCATAAAACCAGCATTATCTTTACAACAGGTTTTAGATAAAAACGGCATAAGCGAGTTAGTGAATTTTGGACTGATAACTTTTAATAAGCAGGCTTATTATCAAATATTAGGTAAGGATAGCACCGCTAATTATTACTCGGCCATAAATGGCAACTTACTAAAAGATGGTGACAAACAATACGCCACTTACCTGGCCCGCTATTTTACGCAGGATAGCACATCTAAGGTAAAAAGCATCACCCTGCAAAAGACCTTCGATAGTCATTACCAACCCATCAACCACCTGCTGCCGGTTTGGAAGATAGCGTTCGACAGGCCCGATGGCATGGATATCTACGTAGAAACCAGTCAAAGCCGAATGGGGACATTTAATAACCATACCCGCAAGGCTATGCTTACTGTATTTGAACAATTGCATACCTGGGCTTTTTTGGCAGATATTGGTGGCGAGCAGTTCCGTATTGTGGTGCTGCTGATCGTTGTTAGTGTTATGTTTTTGTCGTTACTAAGCGGACTAACCATTTATGCATTGTTCTGGAAGAAATTTAAAACTGCCCAACAAAACCGCAAAGCCGATAACCGGAAAGATACCCGCTTTGTGCACCGTTTTCATAGGCAAATAGGGTTGATAGTATCTTTTGTGATGCTCACGTTTGTAACAAGTGGCGCTTTCCATTTAATAGTTCAGCTGCATAATATCGATCCGCAGGGCAAAACGTATACACAGCTGATCAACCGTAAAGAACTGGCTTTTTCTAACCTGCAATTACCTGCCGATAGTGTCAAAAATATTGCATTGGTGAGGTATCAAGATAGTGCTTATTACCAGGTTAGTGATACTAAAAAGAACATTAAATATTTTAATACCCAAACCGGAACCCAACTGGCCGATGGTGATGTACAATATGCCCGGCAACTCGCCAATTTTTATAATGACAGGCACAAGCCCGAGAAAGTTTATCGCCGGGTAAATGTTACCCAGATCCGCCAGTTTGATAACGAATATGGCTTTATTAACAAACGCCTGCCGGTACAAAAAGTGAGTTACCCCGACGGAGAAAACTGGTACATAGAAACTACCACATCGCAATTGGCCACAAAAGTCGCGGGCATTGACCGGGCCGAAGGTTTATCTTTTATATTTTTACACAAGTACTTCGGTATGAGCTGGGCCGGTAAAAACATCCGCGATATAGTGAGCATGCTGGCCGCATTGGGTGTATTGGTTGTATCTTTATTCGGCTTTGCCGCATTTATTAAAAACAAATAAACAATGAAAAAAACATTTATCATACTATCATTCGCAGGCCTGCTGTTAGGAACAGCCGCCTGCAATACCAGCGCTAAAAAAGACAATAAAGAAGCCGCAAAACCAAAAGGCAAATATTATTGCACCATGCACCCCGAGGTTACATCAGACAAGCCCGGCACCTGCTCTAAATGCGGCATGGATCTGGCAGAACGGGATACGACGGGTAAATAGGTTTTTCGTCGCCCATTCAAGCGTCCACGCTTGAATGAAAGCAGGTTAGGAGCGTCCACGCTCATGGATCAGCGTGGACGCTGATTATATTGAAAGTCAAGCGTGGACGCTTGACTTGGCGATTCCGTTCAACTAACTTATTTCAAATTAACGGCATACAAATAGCCATCGGCACTACCAAAATAAATAACACCTTTGCTTATTGCAGGCGATGAAACTATAGGCCCCAGAGTATAAAACCTATCCATAGTATTTACACTGGTGCTGTAAAGCGCGTTGTCTTTATCTTTAGTAAGGTAGCTATAGTCCAGGGTATCGCTTCGTAAAACAGTTGCTGCGTTCCTAAGCCTGCCGGGCACAGCGTACGCGGTATTCGATTGTCCGCTTTTTAAATCGACAGCAAACATTTTCCCTGTAAAATCGCCAAAAAAAGCGGTGCTGGCCGTTAACGCGGGTGATGAATATAAGTATCCATTGGCTTTATATTTAAAAAGTTGTTTGCCCGTAATGGCGTCAAAAGCCAGGAACAAATAGGTATCAGACGTGCCTATGTACACCCTTCCGTTCTGTATAGCAGCAGTAGTTAAGATCCACGAATTATCGGCAGCATATTTCCAGTTGAGTTTACCGGTTACAGCATTCAAAGCGTAGAAAAAGCCGTCGCGGGCGCCAAAATAAACCATGCCGTTACTGCAGGTTGCCGATGCCTGGATCCCTTCCAGCACATGATAATCGGGTTGTATGCCCGTTTTAAATTTCCATACTAATTTACCCGTTACGGCATCTATCGCATAAAAATAAGTATCCCAGCTACCCACATATAGTTTGCCGTTATACAGTGCCGGGTTAGTATGGATCAGTCCGCCGGTTTTAAAGCTCCATTTTAATTTACCGGTGCTGGCATTTACCGCATACAGTTTACCGTCGCTGCTGCCAAAATATACCGTTGAAGCATTAGTGCTGAATATGGGTGATGACAGGAAGAAATCGTATAAGTCGTCCATGTATTCATCCTTTGGCTGCATGGTCCACAAACCCTTTGCACCCACCTTTTTTTCACCACCCGTTTTAAACTTCCATAACAGTTTGCCGGTACGGGCGTTTAAGGCATAGTAGTACCCGTCATAACTGCCAAAGCAAACCACATTTTTATTTACTGATGGCGATGAATGTACCGCCCCGCCCGTGCAAAACTCCCAGATCTTTTTACCCGTTTTAGTATCGATGGCGTACAGGCTGTGATCCTCGCTGCCTATATAGGCTGTGCCATTACTTACGGCTGGCGAAGAAAACACCTTCCCATTAGTTGTAAACTTCCATTTTAGCCCGGCGAAAGCGCTGTAGTTTTTGGTGGTATATACACCGGTATGTTTAGCGTCGGCATGGAAGGTTGCGGGTAATAGCTGGCCAAATGCCATCAAGGGTAGCAGCAATATCAGGAAAAATAACTTCTTCATAAAAAGGTTTGGGTGGTTCAATTTAGCTATAATTTTGCTTATCCGCATTTGTGACTTTATGCTTACGCGAATGATGGCCGATTGGCGTAATTTTATACCAAATTTTAGATGATGAAAATTGAGATCTGGTCTGACGTGATGTGCCCGTTTTGCTATATTGGCAAACGTAGATTTGAAGATGCCTTACAGCAATTCGCGCATAAAGATAGTGTGGAGATAGAGTGGAAAAGCTTCCAGCTTAACCCCGATATGGTGACCGATCCATCGGTTAATATTAACCAATATCTTGCCGATGCCAAAGGCTGGACACTGGACTATGCCCAACAAATGAACAACCATGTTACCGAAATGGCAGCCGAAGTTGGCCTTACCTACCATATGGATAACGCCGTTGTTGCCAATAGCTTTAACGCCCACCGGTTTACCCACCTGGCCAAAAAACATGGCCTTGGCGCCAATGCCGAAGAAGCTTTGTTTAAAGCTTACTTTACCGATGGCAAAAATGTTGATGATACCGATACCCTTATTGAATTAGGCACCTCAATTGGCCTTAATGCCGAAGAGGTTAAGCAAACCCTTGCTACCGATGCATATGCCGATGCTGTAAAACACGATATTGCCGAAGCCCAATATTTAGGCATAAAAGGCGTTCCCTTTTTTGTGATGAACAGCAAATATGGCGTATCAGGCGCACAGGCTGTACCCGTATTTACCCAAACGCTCGAAAAAGCTTTTGAAGAATGGGATGCGGAGCAGGCCAAACCAAAACTTGATATTATTGAAGGCCCAACCTGTGGCCCCGATGGTGACTGCTGATAGCCATTAAATTTCCTTTATATACCCCTAACTTATATACTAATCAGCCGTATAAGTATAAATATTTAGTGTTGTTATCGGTTTAATCAACGCTAAATATATTATATATTTATAACCTGATTAATGCAATAAAACTATATGAATAAACTCTACTATAAATTGTTTATGGTCCTATTTCTTGCAGTGGCGATAAGCGGCTGTAAGCTGGATCCCCCGATTTACCCGGAAGGAACAGTTGCTAATCCTGATGGCGGTGTTACAATCGGCGGCAATATAACTTATGTTATGGATGGTAAAACAACTACGCTTAAACCCGCGGTTTTCCAGGTAATATCTTCAACGCAACTTCCGCCGAATGGCAGCACACAAATAGCTGGTGGCACCGACGTTCAGAATATGTTTTCATTAGGCGCCAAAACCACTGTTGTCGGCACATTTGATGCCGATATGATAATGGTCGGATCTTTATTGGGCGAAGGCACGGTAACATTTACCGAAATAAATGTGCCCGGTGGAGTTAAGGGAACGGTAAAGGGCACATTTACAGGAAAAGTATCCGACCTTTCAGGTGGGGGAGAAAAAGATATTTCAGGGTCGTTTAACATTACGATGTAATTGCACTTGCTTAAGGCGTTACAAAAGCTTTAAGATTATAGTAAAAAATATTTTATATCTTAGTGTGCAACAAACACTAAGAATTAACTGATATTGGAAGCTGTAACTCCTTCTTACAATTTTGCAAGAACAACCCTGCGTATTGCAGTAGGCGCTATGTTTTTTATGGCCGGGATATGCTTTGCCAGTTGGGCATCGCGTATTGCAACTATACAACAAAACCTTAATTTAAGCGATGCCGGGCTTGGCGGTGTATTATTTGCATTACCCGTAGGTTTAATGTGCTCGCTTCCATTTTCCGGCTGGGTAATTACCCGCATTGGCAGCCGTAACTTACTTATTAGCGCACTGGTGGTTTACAGTTTGTCGCTGGTTTCGTTAGGTATCGCACAAAACACTATTCAGTTAATTGCCTGTTTACTGCTGTTTGGTTTCTCCAGCAACGCGGTAAACATTTCTGTAAACACCCAGGCAGTAGCCGCCGAAGAACTTTATAAAAGACCCATACTGGCATCGTTTCATGGTTTGTGGAGCCTCGCCGGATTTGCAGGAGCTGCTATCGGCACATTCATGATAGGTAATCATGTTATCCCGTTTCAGCATTTTAGTTTGATAATGGCAATTGTTATTGTCTCGGTAATTTTTACTTCGCGATATCTAAAGAACGATAAACCAACCAGCGCAGGGCCGGTATTTGTAATGCCCGATAGCTCTTTAATAAAGCTTGGTGTAATAGCCTTCTGCTCGATGATCTGTGAAGGCGCCATGTTTGACTGGAGCGTTATCTATTTCAAAAAAGTAGTGCTTGCCCAAAACGCCTGGATAGGCGCGGGTTATACAGCCTTTATGTTTACCATGGCCACCGGCCGCTTTATTGCCGATAAATTTGCTCACCGTTTTGGGTTAAAACGCACATTGCAAATAAGCGGTATGCTCACCGCTTCGGGCCTACTTATAGCAGTGGTGTTCCCTTATTTATCTACCGCCTTATTGGGTTTCTTATTAGTAGGCTTTGGCGTATCATCTGTAGTTCCGCTGGTTTACAGCGCGGCAGGGCGGTCAAAAACCATGTCGCCGGGGGTAGCGTTGGCAGCTGTATCAACCATTGGCTTTATGGGCTTTTTAATAGGGCCGCCGGTTATTGGTTTTATAGCAGGTATTGCCACACTAAGGGCATCATTTACATTAATAGCAGCCATGGGTATTTGCGTAACTATCTTTTCTACTAAGGCAAAGATCTAATCTATCCCTTGTTCAAATCGGCTGCATTCGGGTTTAAAACGTACTCAAAATTCTCGTACCCGTTATGGAAGATAAACTTTAACCGCTCGTGTGGCAGGTTAATATCCAACGAAATTGCACCTAAGGTAGTTGGCAGGTTATCTCTTATTAATTTCAGGTCGGTTACGTGGGGCATTTCAATCGCTATGTCATCGCCCTGAGGTTCAATTTTCCAATCTTTGAGGCCTACAGCCCGCAATACGTCTAACCATTTTTGCTGATACGCGTTCATACTATTCTAATTTGAATGTAGAACAGGTAGGGTGAGATTAAGTTTTAAGGGTGTTCGAAGGTTCTTTTCTCAATCCCTCCCTTGGGAGGGGAGCGATGGAATGTGTAATGGCAGGGAGGGGTTTAAACGCTTTGTTAATTATCCATTTATTAACCCCTCCCTACCCTCCCGAGGGAGGGATTTTATCTTTTTATTTACCGGCCTGCACGCCTGCCATAAACCCCAAGTGGTGCTAATCTGTTCTCGAACAATGTTTGCGGACTGGCAAAGAATTTCTTAAAATCCGGCTCGCTTACCTGGCCGGGATATGGGGCATAATAATGATCAGTCCGTCCGTTGCGCCAGGCCATTACATATGATGTTTTATGTTTAGTCAGGGTTGGTAATAAAACTTTTGTCCACCAGTCGGCTTGGGGGATCTGCTCATACCCGGTTTCTGGCAGGCAGGCCAATTTATGGGTTTTGGCAGCAATGGCATCTAAGATCCCCAGGCGCATATCCAGTTTCTTTTGATAATCGGGTACGCTTTTGTAGCAGTAATTATCAAAGCCAATAAAATCGGTATAATCATTACCCGGATACCGCAGCATAAAATCTGCTTCGCTGTTAAAATCAGCCACCGAAAATACAATGAGCAGGTTATGCAGCTTTTTAGTAACCCGCATATAATCAACCGTAAATCGCCATAGCTCTTTAAATTCTTCGGGGGTACTGGTATTAGCGCACCACCAAAACCAGTTACCTGTAAGCTCATGAAACGGCCTGAATAAAATCGGGATCTGTTCGCCGTTCTCTCCTTTCAAACCGGCCATATAATTCGCACCTTTTTCAAGCCATTTTACATAAACATCGTGATAAGCACCGCCGGGTAGCAGGTCTTTAACCGTACCATTGGTAGTATCCCAGGCGGTTTTGCCATTGGTAGGGTTATCCATATGCCAGCAAAAAGTATTGATACCGCCACGGTCATATGCCTCGCGGACCAGTTTTTTCTGTAGTTTAAAAGGTATTCCGTTAATATCGCGCACGCTGTCGTGCTCTATCTTTGCCAGATCCCATCCGTACATAGCCGGATAAGAACCGGTAACACTTTTCACATCAGACCGGTTTGGCTCGTAGCGCCAGCCAACACCATAAGCAGTAGCATCATGGTGCCCGAATATTATACCCGCATCAACCAAACGTTGCATACTATAAAACAGTTGTTTGGTTTCGTAAGTGGCCTGCTTGTCGCAGGGGTTGTATAGTTGTGCCATAACCGGGATGCTGCAATTTAACAGCAGAGCGGTAACAACGCAGCGATAAATATTTTTCATGTTATATTGGATGTCTAATTTGTTATTTTTTTCCTTCGGCTACTAAAAATACACTTCCACGGGCAGGTACGGTAACAATTATACCACCAGCTATAGCTGCCGAATTTGCAGCAATGGTTTTGTAGGCTGCCGGTCCGCCCGAATCTCCTGCCGGGCCAGCGCCATTTACATATACCTTGCGCGAGAATGGCACGTTATCTGTTCCGCCGCTAAGCGTGTAGTAATAATAGTTTGCGCCCGCTGCAAAGTTCTTGATGTTAACGGTAACCGCCCTGTCTAAACTACTGCGGTTAACCAGCACTACGCCCGCCTGGCCAGACTGAAAAGATGAGCCATAGCTAATAATGTCAGGGCTGCCCGTTACCGATGAACTTACCATACGATCTCCAAAATATTTCTGGAAAAAATACATGTAATAAAATGCCGGCCTCGCATTCCAGGCTGGTGCGCCGAGTTCCGTATTACTACTATTCATGCTGTTGTTAAACATGCCATGATCATCGCCGTTATCCCATGCATTTGCCAGATCCCAGCGACTGGCCATACTGTATTGATTTTTCAATAATTCGCCCAGCACCATAACCGCGTGCAAACCGGCAATATTTGATACCATTTGTTTAGAACCGGTAGCGAAAATATTCCACTCATCCAATGCCACAGGCTTTTGGGTTAGGCCGGCATTTTGGAGAGATGTTTTTACCCAACTCATCATATTGGCAGTTGCGGGTTGTGGAGTAGCCAATATTACCTCGGGCGATGAATTTTGCATGTAAGGAGTGTAATAGTTATGCACCACATAATAATCGGGCGATGCGGCTGATGTTGTCATCGCGCCGCTGTTCCAGCCTTGTATTATGGTTGATGTATTGTCCTTTTCATCAGCCTCGGTTGTTACCATACCAATTTTAATACCTGTATTGCCTACTTCTGCTGCGGCTTTCCGGATCGAATCGGCAAATATTTTAAAGTGGATGCCATATAGGGCGCCGGTTAGTATAGCCGGTTGCCCATCTTTATTAGTTGCTAAATTTATACGATAGCCGGCCTCCCAGTTACCATAATTTTCGTTACCTATTTCCCAGTATTTGGTGCGTCCTTTATCGTAGCGTACCCAATCGGCAGCCAGGTGGGCAGCGGCTTCGGCGGGTTTATCACTTGTGCCGTATCGGGCGTAACCATAGTTAACCGTGATTAACCCGGTGCTATTGGTTTGCTGTAAAACCTTGTAATAATTATCAAGGGTAAAAGTCCAGTTGGCAGTGTTGTTGCCATACCAGTAACCTGCAGATGCAGATGTGCCCGCATAATTTAATAATTGCGCGGGGGCATCATCGGGCGCTTTGTTACTTCCGTTCCAAAAGTAAATATCAGATAAGCTACCACCGGGAAAACGCAGAATATTTGGCGACAGATCTGTTAACTGCTGCATTAAAACAGGCTGATCTACATACTGCCCCATAAACGGATTGGTATTATTGCCGAACAGGTTTTTTGACACCTTGGTTATTACCTGGCTAAGATCAACCGTTGCGGTTACCGAACCTGCTGCCGGTTTAGCAACTATTTTTGGCGATACGGGTGTAGCGAATGTTTTGGCCTGCCATCCGTCTAAAAAGAAACCCTGGGTTGCCGCAAGATCCGGATTATTTGGCGGGATTATAACGGTTGAACCGCCATTATCTGTACCGCCGCCATTGTTATCTCCACCGCCTTTTGGGGTGCTATCCTTTTTACAAGATTGCAGGAGGGCCAGTGCGACTAATGCCGCCATGCCTGTTTTCAAGAAATGTTTTTTCATTGGTTTACTGTCTGCTTATTCGTTTAATTAATTCGATACATGCCCTGCTGTTATGATAAGGGCATTTCCAGATTCCGGCTTTGTCTTCGGTTTGCATCACATCGCCATTAGCGTATATGCCCCAAAACCATTCACCGTTCTTAATATCTAATAAATGTTGCTTAACGAAAGCCCAATTTCGGAGCGACAGATGAAGATATTCCTCGTTATTACCTATTTGCCAGGTGTTGTAAAAGCCTACCATAGCTTCGGCCTGTACCCACCAGTGTTTTTCTTTTATCAGGTGATCTTCGGCTGGTTCGTACTCGTACCAAAGGCCACCATCGGTATCCAAACCTTTTTTAGTGACTTCGGATATTTTGATGCATTGTTGTTTTACTTTTTCAATTAACCCATGATGCTCGATAGCCTCTGCTGCTTCCAGCAAAAGCCAGGTGGCCTCAATATCGTGCCCATACGAAACCGTGTCTGACCTCTTATTCCAGTCCTCATCAAAAAACAGCACCAAATGGTTGGTTTCGCTATTTATGATATGGTCAAGAAAATTATTGATCAGGGTCTCTATCCGCACGCGCAATTCTGCTTCCGGCCATATGCTGTAAAGCGTTGTATAAGCCTCCAGCACATGCAGATGGGTGTTCATGCTCTTTTTTTCGTTGGCATCCTTCGCGCTCAGGCGCAAATCGGCTATAGGTTGCCATTCTTTGGTGAAGGCTTCCAGGTAACCGGTTCTTTCCTTATCGTAGCTTTTATCAACCAGCAATTTATACAGATCAACCGCGTAATTTTTGGCTTCGGCTACGCCGGATGCTTTGTAATATTCGCTCAAGGCATATATGGTAAAAGCCGAGGCATACACTTGTTTTTTAGTATCCAACGGATTACCCAGATGATCAACCGTCCAGTATACGCCGCCAAAATCGGCATCAATAAAGTGTTTGATGATGTACTGATAAGCGCGATTTGCCATGGCCAGATATTTTGCATCCTGGTTTTGATTATAGGCAGCAGAGAAACTCCACAAGATCCTCGCGTTTAAAACAGATCCTTTTGGCGAGGCCGGGATAACCGTATTATCGTTATCTATTTTACCGTAAAAACCACCATCCTGCTCATCAACAGTATTGGCCATCCAATAATTAAGAATATTGCCCAACTCATCGGCCAATTCTTTTTTATAGATATCCAATTGGTGTTTTATGGTATGCCCCGCCCTTGTTTCCATCTCCTGTTATTGTATCTGTAAAAGACTTTTATTTTTATTGATGATACTGTTTATGGTATTCACCGATGTTGCCGAACGCAAGCCGTCTGCCGGGGTGTTCATTACATAGTCAACCAATTTATCAACTGTAGTTGTTGCCACATGCATGCGCGTATCTGACGATGCATAATAGATAAATACCCTGCCATCTTCGTCCTGGATCCAGCCGTTGCAAAATGCAACGTTTGATACATCGCCAATGCGCTCTATCCCTTCAGGTGCTAAAAAATAGCCTGCGGGTTTGTAGGTAACCTTAGTCAGGTCGTTCAGATCTGTCATGAACATATATAGCGTGTACCGCAAGCCCGCTGCCGTGTTCCGCACTCCATGAGCCAGATGCAGCCAACCCTTTTCGGTTTTAATAGGTGTTGGGCCTTGTCCGTTTTTAGCTTCGTAAACGGTATGGTATTGTTTGTTGTCGATGATGGTTTCTTCATCAACAACAGCGTTTTCCATGCTATCGCAAAGGCCAAAACCTATACCTCCACCCTTTCCCGCGCTGATAAAACCATCCTGCGGGCGGGTATACAAAGCGTATTTACCATTAACAAACTCCGGGTGTAAAACTACGTTACGCTGCTGCGGTGAGTTTGTTTTCAGATCTGCCAGTCGTTCCCAGGTAAGCAAATCTTTGGTACGTGCAATACCACAAGCCGCAATAGCCATACTTTGGTCGTGGGCGGGAGCAGCAGGGTCGCGCCTTTCGGTGCAGAACAAACCGTAGATCCAGCCATCCTCATGCGCGGTTAAGCGCATATCATACAGGTTGGTATCAGGTTCATTAGTTTCAGGCATGGTGATAGGGCGTTCCCAAAACTCGAAATGATCAATCCCGTTAGGGCTTTCGGCTACCGCGAAAAATGATTTACGGTCGGCACCCTCTACCCTTACCACCATTATGTATTTACCATTGAATTTGATAGCCCCCGCGTTAAAAGCGGCGTTAATGCCAAAACGCTCCATTAGGTGTGGGTTGGTCGCAGGGTCAAGGTCATATTTCCATGCCAATGGAGCATGCTGTGCAGTAATAACAGGGTATTTATAACGGTCGAAAACACCGTTACCCAATCCCTCTATCTCATTATTTATATTGATCAGCTGCGTGTACGCTTCCTCTAAACCCGCTAATCTCTCTTTAAATTGCTGTGTCATTTTTTTTAATATTCTTTTAATTTATCCCACCAGGTTCTTTTCAATATCACCATCATTACAGCCAAAATGGCTATGGTAATTAACAGCGGCGCTTTTTGCCATAGCACCAGGTACATGGGCAGTATGGTTAAACAGCATTGAGCTATGGTGCCAATCACCACGTTAAACATGTTTAGTTTAAAATTTTTGTTTGGTTGAAACGATGGGTCATTTGCTATCGCGATCTGCTTAACCGGTTCCCAAAACCCCCATGGCCTTACGTTGGTGTAAAACGATTGCAGCACCCCCATGTCTGTTGGCGGCGTTGCATATGAACCAAACACCGAGCCCGCCAGCGATACAAGGAACAGCGCCGGGAACCAGAACAATAGCTGTCCCTGGGGGATATATCCAAAACTCACCAGTAACGATAGTGCCATTGCAGCTACTATCCCTGCAAGCATCCCCCAAAAAAAGCCGCTGGCGTTAAAGCGCCACCAATGCCATTTAAGCACGTTGGCAGCAATATAGCCACCGTATAAGGCCGATACTATCCATTGCAATACGCTGTTTATATCCTTTACAAAAAAGCCAAGTATTACGCCTACTGCCACCACAATAACCCCTACCAGGTAATTCATGGTGATGATCTTCCGGGTAGATGCCGCCGGATTAACGTATTTAAGATAGATATCGTTAACAATATAAGCTTGCGCCGCATTCATGGTGCCGCTAAAGGTGCTCATGAATGCGCCTAATAAACCTGCAAGCAGCAAGCCTACCAAACCTACCGGCAAAAAGTTATTGATAACTGCAGGCAGGATCCGCTCAAAATCAATAGCGCCGTTACCATCTGCCAGGTTCATTTGGCGGTAATAGATAAGTCCTAATGTGGTTAAACTGATAATTAACGTATAGCGGATAGGCAATAAAATAACGCTTACAAAACCATTCATTTTGCTGGCCTCCTCGGGCGAACGGGTGGAAAGGATCTTTTGCATATCGTAGTTTGGCGCAGGGCCGGCTAAAGCAGCGAAGAAACCTTTGAAGGTCATCATCATAAAGAAATAGGCAAACAGTGAGTAACCATCGCTTTCTATTTTTTTATTCACTTCGTTTATTATACCCGTCCAGTTCAGGCCTAAATGTTTACCAAAAAACGGACTGTACCAGCCACCGGGCACATTTAAATGGTGACTGCTTACCTGATCTGCAGCTATGAAACCTATCCAGATACAGGCAACAGTCATGATGCCGTATTTTACTATATCGCCCGTAACGATGCTGTGCATACCCCCTATGATAGAATAGAACATAGCAAAAAGGGTGAATATGATACCGTAAATATGCGGCACATATTGCGGTGCTACATCAAAAGGGATATACCCTTTGATCAAATCCCAGGGAACAAATATTTCGATGAATTTCCCTAAACCTATAAAACCGTAAGCCATAAAGCCCAGGCAGCTTAGCAGGGCAAATGCGATAACTACCAGATGCGAACTGGTAACCCCTGCTCCGGTCTTTCCAAATCTTGTTGCCAGCCATTCGGCGCCTGTAGTGGCGTTTGAACGGCGCAGCCATCGCGACAGGTACATCATTAAAAACACCTGGTTAAATACCGGCCACAGCCAGGGGATCCAGATGCTCTTCATACCGTATACAAAGCACAGGCTCACCATCCACATGGTGCCACTTATATCGAACATATCTGAAGCATCGCTTAAACCAAGCTTGTACCAGGGCAGGCTTTTACCGCCAAGCATATAGCTATCCTTGTTTTCGCGGGCTTTTTTACGATACCAAAAACCAATAAATATGGTGCTTAGCAGGTACAGTACGATAATGGAAATATCGATCAAGGATAATCTCATTTAGTTAATAGTTAGTCTTAATTGGTACCCGCTAAAATAGACGATTTAATTACCCTATATATAATACTATTTTAACCTTAAATTTTGCATTTGGTTAAAATAAGGCGATAAACCTATATGAATATGCGGTTGCCGGTGTACGTTTCCCTAAACTCTTTGGGGATACAAAACTTTTTACGCTTAAAGATCCTGTTGAAATTGGAGATGTTATTGAAGCCGCATTTATAGGCGATCTCGGCTACGGTAGTAGTGCTGTCTATGAGCATGCGCGAGGCATGACCAAGCCTAATCTCGTTCAAACTATCAATAAACGTTTTGCCTGTACGCTTCTTTATAAAGCGACTGAAAGATGCCTCGGGCATATTAGCTATGCGGGCAACTTCGGCCAGGCTTACCGGTTTATTGTAGTTGTTATTCATAAACTCAAACACCTTTTCTATGCGGCGGCTATTGTAATAAAACTTCTCATTTGTAAAGCTCGGATCTGAAAGCGTCTTCATATTCCGGGAAATAGAAAGGTCGTGCAGAATAGATAATAGCTCCAATACACCATCAAACCCATTCTTCTTATCAAGCGATAAGAGCCTGTCTTTCAACGCTGCTATAGTTTCCGGCGAAAAGGCAATCCCCCGCTGCGAACGCTCCAGCATACTTTTCACAAAGCTTAGCTGGTTTCGGCGCAGAAACTTTTCGTCGAAAAGGTCTTTATGAAACTGGATGGTAACTTCGTTTATAGCCTCGCTTTTGCACTGGTGTGTAAACCAGGCGTGATAAAGGTTTGGCCCCACCAGCACCAGTTCAAGATCATCAATAACCTCTATATGCCCACCCACAACGCGTTTGGCGCCATTGGCATTTATAATGAGGTTTAACTCGTACTCTTCGTGGTAATGAAGCGGGAAATCAAACTTATTTTTTACACGCGAAAAAATAGTAAAGCAATCGCTCGGAGTAAGCGGTGTTATCTCACGCATAACGTTATTTGGCATAATAAATAATTATTGGTTTATTCAACTGGGAACACTGATACGAATTTAACATTTATTGTATAAATATTTAATTGTTTAACACAGCCATCCACCTCACATCAATAATTAACGGCATTAAAATTAATCATAGAAATAACCACCCGGCCGGCGTTGGGCCGCCTGCCGGATGGTTAAAACATTACTGATTTACAATAATGACATCATCAAAATAGAAAGTTTCGTCTCTATCATTTGGTCCTTTTATCCAGAAGCCAAGGGTATTTAAAGTGTTACCTGTGCTCCAAAGAGCGGCCGTTGAAACCGGGATCTTAAAGTAGGTCCACACATTGGCCGGAATGGTAAGCGGGGTTGTTTCATCGTTATTACCATAACCCTTAGGGCGTTTATCAGCCGTAAGATATAGCGTATAATCCTGCGATGCGCCCTTTACCCAGAATGTTAAATACTGATACTCGGGTTTAGAAGCCAGGCCAGGCCACCAGTTAGAGAACCCATCTGCAGACCAGTTACCCTTTCCATAAGTTGCAGCAAAAGAAGCTGTGCCTGATTTAGATACCGTAGTAGATATTGTTGCCGGCCCCCATGAGTTGTTTGCCCATCCATCGGCGCCGTAACCATCGGTAAATATCTTATACGCCATATCTATATTCTCAAACACCTGCGTGGTTGTTACCGGCCCGGTTGCATTTGTAATTTCAAGAGGTGCGCCGGGAACTGTACTGTTTGCCGGCATTTTTATAACCATTTCTTTTTTGGTTTGCGATACAATGTCTATTATATCGTTAAACCCTTTAAACTTAACCAATGTAACATCGGCCAGGTTATTACCGGTAATGGTGATCTCGGTATTGCCTGTAAAGTTGTAGTTTGATACCGTTGATATAACCGGCAACGCTATAACATTAAAGCTTACCAATACCTGCTTACCAATTTTATTGGTGATAATAATGTTTTGCTTACCGCCATTTGCTGTATCAGGCACGCGGAAAATAAGGGCGTTACCTGTGTTAAACACCGTATTGAATGGGGCCGGCACATTGCCTTTTTCAAACACTACCGACTGGATCTCGCCCAGGCCGCTGCCCGTAAGCGTTAAAATATCGCCGCCTTTGGCAGAGTCGGGCTGAATTTTATCAGCCTTTGGGCTTGAGGATGCCGCAGCCGGTTTGGCATTCTCTTTTGTACATGATGTGATGACAGATGCCGCGGCAATAAACGCGAACAGTACCATCCATAATTTATATATATTTTTCATGATCAATAATGATTTTAATACGTTATCATTTATTTATAATAATCAACAGCCGGTTCAAGCAGTTTAGGATCCTGAACGGTTTCGGCCTGCGGAATAGGCAGGAACAATTGCGCCGCCGAACTTAAAGTTGCCTTAAAGCTGGTAAGCTGCCCGTTACTGTTCAATGTACCTCTTTCCTGCGATGCGATAATTGATTTTGCATCATTAAAGCCCTGGCGTTGAATATCAAACCAGTAATCGCCTTCAAAAGCAAACTCCACCTTACGCTCGTGTAAAATATCCTTGTTTGTTAAAACGGTTAAACTGGTTAAGCCTGCCCTGTTATGCACTTTGTTAAATGCTTCAAGCGCTCCTGCATCAGATGTTGAACCGCCGCCAGCTAATACAGCTTCGGCATAAATCAGCAATACATCGGCATAACGTAAAATATAGGTTGGCATGCTGGTGTGGCCATCAGGTGTAACAGGCTCGTCGGCACCGCGGTTTGGGCCAACAATATACTTTTGGATGTTTGAGCGTGTGCCGGTAAAAATAAAGTGATCGTCTGTAGCCCTGCCGGTTGTATCGTAAGTAAATCCATTAGGGAAACTATCGTTCTTCCAAAGATCTCTATGAAAACCTTGCTGCATTACCGACCAGCCGCGTCTTTTATCAGCGGTTTCGTAACCTGTAGCCGGGTTTAACATATCAAACGAAGGCACAACTGCCGAGTAGCCACTACCACCTGTTGGTTTTGGGTGCACAAGCGGTTGTGGAGCAGCGTAGATAGAGAAACGGTTACCACCATTCCAGCCCATTTCTGAAAGCCATCTTAAAGAAAAAAGGTTTTCCTTGTTTTTCTTATTTGCAACGGTAGAACTTGTAAACATGGCGTTGTAATCGTCATTTAACCCCAATACACTTGCACCGGCACCATTGGCATAATCAATTACCTGCTTTGCTTTAGCAGCAGCATTAGGGTAATCTTTCATGTACAGATAGATCTTTGCCTGCAATCCCAGGGCTGCGTATTTAGTTACGCGTCCATCCTGTGCTGCAATTTCTGGCAGGTTATCTGCCGCTGCCTGCAGGTCTTCCAGGGCAAAGCGTAAAACATCTTTCTGGTGATACTTAGGTACAAGGTAAGCGCCCGGTTTTGTAAGATCTAAGGGGTTATCAACTATTGGCGCATCGCCAAATGCACGGCCTATGTAGAAGTACGCGAAACCACGGATAAACCTGGCCTCGGCTATGCCCCTGTCTAAAAACTCGGTGTTGGCGCCACCAAGCAATTCTTTCTTAGCCCTAAATGTTTGTATCAGTACCGATGCCTGGCCCGCTGCCTTGTAGCAGGAGTTCCAGGTGCTTGATACCAAACCATCGGTACCCTGGATATTAAAGTTGTAAAACGAGTTATACTGGTCGTTACCCTGTGTACCGGTAACGGTGCCGCCTAACAGATCGCCTACTGATGTAAAAGCTTTGTCGAACCAATCTCCCCAAACAGCATTATATAAAATACCGGTAGCGCCGTTCACTTGCTCGGCATTGTTATAGTAATTATCTGTTGTAGGGGCGGTTGTTGATGGATGGTTAAGGAAATCCTTCTTACATGCAATACCAAAGCAAGCTATTGCACCTAACAGGAATATTATCTTTCTTTTCATTTTGCTTATTTTTTATAATTAAAACTGAATATTGGTGCCAAACGTAAAGGTGCGTGGTATTGGGTAGTGCCCATTATCTACGTTCATAAAACCTACTGTACTGTTAATAGCACCTAACTCTGGGTCGTAGCCCGAGTACTTGGTAAATGTGTAAAGGTTTTGTACCGATGCATAAAGTTTTATAGACGCGATCTTAAGCTTGTTCATAATACTTTTGGGAATATTATAACCCAATGCTACGTTCTGGATACGCAGGTACGATCCACTCTCTATATACCTGTCAGATATTTTAGTGTTGTTGTTGGTCCACTGGTTATATCTTGGCATGTTTGAACCGGTGTTCGAAGCAGTGTACCTGTCTAACACGGTAACCAACTGGTTATTGTTTGAATTAGACATTGCCTCGGTTTGCCTGCGGGTATAGTTAAATATCTGACCGCCATAGCTACCATACAGGAACACCGAAAGATCAATCCCTTTATAGCTGAATGTGTTGGTAAAGCCGTAAGTAAATTTAGGGTTAGGGTTACCAATAACGCGTGCATCCTTATCATTGATAATGCCGTTGCCATCCAGATCTTTATAGCGGATATCGCCCAGCCATAACGAACCCGGGGAAACATTTAAGCCTACAGGTATTGGCCCTGCGGCTAATTCTTCCTGGCTTTTAAACAAACCATCGGTTACAAAGCCATAGTAGCTGCCAATTGGGCTGCCCGGCGCGGTTAGCGAAACCAGATTGCTTGCACCATACTCGTTAAAAATACCTGTTAAGGTGGCTGTTGGGTTATTTAATTTTACCAGCGTGTTTTTGTAATGGCTGAAGGTGATATTGGTTTTCCAGTTAAAATTTTTGTTTTGGATATTGTACGAAGTGATACCTATATCGATACCTGTATTGGTCATTTCGCCGGCATTGGTAATTGGCGACTGGATATCGTTCCAATTAGTTCCTAAACCCGAGAAAGATGGCAACTGGCTTGCCAAAAGCATGTTTGTAGTTATTTTTTTATACACATCGATAGATACTTCGGCCCTGCTGTTTAGCGTGGTTAAGTCGATACCGGCATTGTATGTTCTAACAGCTTCCCAACCCAGATCAGGGTTGGCAACGTTGAATGGAAGGCTACCCGGGCCAAACGGCGCGGTACCAAATAACTGAATGTTTGACACAAACGCATTTGCAGATGTGCTTTGGTTACCCACCTCGCCATAACCTAAGCGTAGTTTTAAATAGCTCAGGTTTTTCATATCCTTCATAAAGTCTTCGTTGGTTACTGTCCAGGATGCAGAAACCGCAGGGAATGTACCCCACCTTTTACCGGGACCAAAGCTTGATGAACCGTCGCGGCGTACAGTACCCGATATAGCATATCTATCGTTAAAAGTATAACCTGCACGTGCAAAGTACGATTCCATGCTCCAGGTGCCTGCACCCGCGCCAATACCTTGAGTAAGATCGGCAAGGCCCGCGTTTAACGATGGCAGGTTTGCTACCAAGCCGTTACGGTTGGCGTTTATGTAATCGTAATCAGACCGTTGAATCTCGTGGCCAAGGGTAGCGCTAATGCTGTGCTTGCCAAAAGAGCGGTCAAAGTTCAGGAAGTTTTTAACGTCCCAGTATAAACTTTGGGTACGCTGCTCACGGATGCGGCTTGGCGATAAGATCAGGTCGCCGGTTACACTGTTTATTATCTCCGGCTGATACGCCCTGCTGCTTTCCAGGTTAAAGTTGTAGTTAGCCTCGTTTCTTAGCGTTAACCCTTTTATAATTTTCACCTCTGCATATACCGCACCTAATGCTTTGCTGTTACCTGTTCTAACATCGCGGCTTTGCGCCAGCGTAACCGGATTATTGGTTAAGTTTATTTGGTAACCGCCAACGTTGGCATTTGTAATGTAGTTACCATAAATATCGCGCACAGGTGATACAGGCGTGTTATATAACACCGTGCTGGTTACCGCATCAAACCCATCGCTTAAACCAATTTGCTGGCTGCTTTTTGACAAATTAGTAGTAAAGCCCGCTTTTAACCAGTTGTTAACCTGGTGATCGATACTTGCACGTAGGGTATACCTGTCAAAACCGGTTTTAATAAGTGTACCGGTTTGGTTTAAGTACCCACCGCTAAAATAAAACTGTGTTTTTTCGGTACCGCCCGATACTGATAACTGGTGGCTGGTTACAACCCCTCTCTGGTAGATCTCATCCTGCCAGTCGGTACCATGGCCCAACAGCGATGGGTCCTTAAACTCCAGGGTGCTATCCAGTCCGCTTCCCGGTACCGCGCGTATTTCGTTCACTAACGAGTTACGGTATTGCGCATACTGCCTAAGGTCCATTACTTTCAGCTTTTTAGGGATCTCAGAAAAACCTACATAAGCATCGTAATTAAGTTTGCTTTGGCCTGCTTTACCACGTTTGGTATTGATGATAACAACGCCGTTTGCACCGCGCGAACCGTAAATTGCCTGTGCCGAAGCATCCTTTAAGATGTCGATAGACTCAATATCAGATGGGCTCAGTGTTGCCAGAACGCTCTGGCCTGTCTGTCCCGATCCGCCGCCCAGGAAATCCTGGTTCAGGCTGGTATTGTTATCGCTGCCAAACTGTACACCATCTATTACATATAGTGGCTCGTTTGATCCGGTGGCGCTGGTTACACCGCGCACACGAACCGAAACACCACCACCCGGCTGACCGGAGTTGTTCATCACGGTTACACCGGCAACTTTACCCTGTATAGCCTGGTCAATACCGGCAACGGGTAAATTTTTGATGTCCTTTTCGCCCACTGATGAAATTGATGAAGTGATATTGGCACGGCGAATACTACCGTAACCAATTACTACAACCTCGTTAAGTGAGGTGTTTGATGCTTTAAGTGTGGCATCAATAACCGTTTGGCCGTTTATTGCAACCTCGCGGGTTTCGAGCCCGATGAATTTAAAGACAAGTACTTTTGCCGTCGCTGCAACGGTAATAGTATACTTGCCATTAACATCGGTTACCGCAACACCTTTACCATCTTTAACAGATACGGTTGCCCCTGGCAGGGCGCCGGTCTCATCTCTTACTGTTCCTTTGATTACCGTGCCCCCGGTTTGCGCCATGGATGAAGCACAAATGAAAAAGGAAGCAAACAGCAATGCTATTCGTAGAATTTTTCCCATAATGATTTGTTAGTTTTTGGTTGATTTATATTTGATTTTAATTGGTGTACGCATTTAAAAACAGGCCGGTAAAATGCCACATAAATGCACCGTTGGCATTCACGTTCCAGGTGTAATTACTACCCCGCCTTATTTAATAATTTTAAAAACTGGTTTAATTGGTTTATATAATAGTGCTGTGGTAATTGCTACCCATGCAGTATTGGTTATTCTGGGGTTAAAATTATATGCTATTAAAAGCCCTGTTGTGGATATATAGGGGTACAAATGTCAACCTGTATTAACATACTGATTTACAGATAATTAATATGAAAAAAGAATACTGATAAGGCTATTAATTACAAATGTGCACCTATAAGCTAATTTCAGGTACTTTATAAAGTGCATAAATAGTATTACAATGCAGGGACTGGAGGTGTTATATTTTGTGGGATTTCTTTATTTAGTTATTTATCGCAAAGGCGTAGAGACGCGAAGACTGCCGGGTATAGATAAGTTATAAAGCCCGCTTCATAGGAAGCGACAGATGGTAGACATTAATGGTGGGCATATTCGGCTAAAGCCGCTTGTTGGGTTGATTATGTTCCGTTGGCTGAAGCCAACGGCAATGAATTTGGCGAAGAGAATGCTTTCTTATAGACGATAGCTCGGTGAGCTTCCTAACCGCTATTAACTAATCACCAACCACCATACTATCCGCATACCGGGATGGAATAGTGTTATACTCGGCTTTGAAGGTTTTAACAAAGTATTTCTGGCTCTTAAACCCTACCTTATGGCAGATCTGCGAGATGGTGAGGTGGCCGGTTTCCAGTAATTGTGCGGCACGTTTAAGGCGCATTTGGCGCACCAGTTCGTTAGGGGTTTTGCCGGTCATCTGCAAGATCTTTTTGTACAGTGTATAGCGGCTAACACACATATCACTGCTCAACTCCTCTACCGAAAAGTTGGGATTGGATATATTGTTATCTATCAGTACCAAAACTTTTTTAATAAACAGCTCCTCGGGCGATTCTACATGCATTTCGGTAGGCTTGGCTTCTACCTGCTTTTGATAGGTTTTGCGCATGTACTCCTGCTGGCTCAATATATTCTTGATCTTCGACAGCAATATCTCGAAGTTAAAAGGCTTGGTCATGTAATCGCTGGCACCTGTGCCCAACCCTTTAAGCTGCTGCTCCTCGCCTGCCATCGCGGTTAGCAGTATCACCGGGATATGCGATGTACGGGTATCGTTCTTTATTTTTAAACAAAGGTCGATGCCGTTCATTTCGGGCATGGCAATATCGCTCACTACCAGATTAGGGTGTTGGGCCAATGCTTTTTGCCAACCTTTTTTGCCATTCTCGGCTTCAATAATATTAAAGGCCTCTTTCAGGTTATCCTTTATATAGAAGCGGAAATCGTCGTTATCCTCTACCAACAACACAGTAGGCTTTTTACCATCGCGGGTTTCTTTAATTTGAATAGCCTTACTAACTTTCAAATCAAACAGGGCATCACCGGTATGCTGTAATAACAGGGGCGTATCGGTAAATAAATGCCCATCCAGTTCCTGTAAAGGCAGCAATACGGTAAAGCAGCTACCCTGATTAAATTCGCTTTCTACCATTATCTCGCCGCCATGCAGCCTTACAAATTCTTTAGTGATTGATAAGCCAATACCGCTGCCCTGGTTAAGCATAGAGCCGGGGATATCGTTCTGAAAGAACGGTTCAAAGATCCTGTCGAGCTTATCCTTGTGGATGCCTATACCGGTGTCTATTACTTTTATTTCCAGTTGACGCTGTGATGCAATAGCGTTATCCCTAAAGTTTAGTAGTACACTTACGTGCCCGCCCGTCTGGGTAAATTTATATGCGTTTGATAACAGGTTGAATATAATGCGTTCAATTTTATCCTGATCAAAGCTGGTATGAAACTCATCTAACTCGGCATCAAATACAAAACCAATGTCTTTTTGCTCGGCCACATCGGTAAAGGAATACGATAGGTCGCGGATAAACCCAATAATATCGCCCGGCTGGTTATACAGCTTTAGCTCCTGGTATTCCATCTTACGGAAATCGAGTAACTGGTTAACCAAATTGAGTAACCGCTTGGCATTGCGGTTAACCAATAAAAGCTGTTTTTGAATGTTAGGCTCCTGGATCTGTTTAATTATCCTGTCAACCGGCGCCATGATCAGCGATAGTGGCGTACGAAACTCGTGGCTTACATTGGTAAAGAATTTTATCTTCATCAGGTCAAGCTCGTGCAGGCGCTGGGTTTCCTCGCGTTCTTTCTCTAACAGGAACTGAGCGCGTATTTTTTGGATACCCCTATGGCGCAGATAAAATAACGCACCAACAAAAGCCAAAGCATATAATATATAAGCGATGGTTGTTTTCCACCAGGGCGGCAATATGGTAACATGCAGATAGATCTCTTTACTTTTCCAAAAGCCGGGGTTTGATGCACGCACTTTAAAAATATAATCACCTGCATCTAAATTGGTATAAACAGCCTTGCGGGTTATGTTATCGGCAGTTATCCACCCTTTGTCAAAGCCCTGCATGGTATATTCAAATTTTACCTTATCGGCGTCAAAGTAATTAAGCGCGGCAAACTCTATCCCAAAAACATTCTCGTTATACTTTAACTGAATCTGGTTTGCATTAGTAATAGCATTAGGCAACAGCACTTTGCCGTATACTTTTTCGCCAACAGCCACACTTTTGTTAAACACCTGAAAATCGGTAAAAATCAGCGCCGGAATGTTCTTACTGGTATGCAAATTGGCCGGCCTGAAAATATTGAAGCCGTTGCCTCCGCCAAATATCAACTCGCCGCTTCGGGTTTTGTAGGATGCATTCATGGTGAACTCTCTGCCCTGCAAGCCATCACGTTCGTTATAATTAATAAACCCGAAACTGAGTTTATCTGCACCGCGGTTTACAATAATATTTGACAAGCCATTTGGTGAACTTGCCCAAATATTATGGTTATCATCCTCGCGCATCTCTATAATGGTATTATCGGGCAGGCCATCGTTACGGGTAATATTGGTGAACTTATTTTTCAGCGGATCGAGCACACTTATACCCTCGCGTGTGCTTATCCATATCAACCCTTTACTATCTTCTAAAATATTATTGGTGTTGTTATTTACGAGGCTATTAGGATTCTTATCATCATGTGTATAATGGCTAAACTTTCCGGTCTTTTTATTTAACACATCCACACCATAAGAAGTAACTATCCATAGGTTTTTACGCTTATCTTCTATAAGTGCCGATATGTAGTTAGAGTAAAGCGACTGCGGGTCGCCCTGTTTCAATTTATAGTGTTTAAAAGTGTCGGTTTTACGATCGAGCAGGTTTAAGCCGCCGGCAAGCGTACCTACCCAAAGGTTGTTATCGCTATCTTCTAATATTGACCATACCCTGTCTTCAGACAAGCTGCCCGAGATAGCATCATTGTGTTTGTAATGCTTAAATATTTTCCCGTCAAAGCAATCCAAACCACCAAAATATGTACCTATCCAAAGCTTCTGCTCATGATCAAGACACATGCTTACAATTACGTTATTGGTTAGGCTGTTGGGGTTATTAGCATCGTGCAGGTATTTTTTAAAGCTGCCATCCTTACGGTTAAAGTAAACCAGGCCGCCGCCATTTGTACCCAACCACAGGTTCCCTAATTTATCTTCAACAAACTTATTTACGTCGCTGAAGCTTAAACTACCCGGGTCTGACAGGTGATGCGTGTACAGCGGGAATTTAATAATACTCTCGTGGTAATAACTAATGCCGCGTTTATATGTACCCACCCATATGATGCCGGTATCATCTTTATACAGCATAATAATGCTGTTTTGGCCTATGGTTTTATTATCGTCCTCGCGGTTGGTGATATATTTAATTTTAAAGCCCTGCTTGTTCAGCAGGTTTACACCGCCATGGTCAGTCGCTATCCATATTCTCCCCTTATCATCCTGTATAAGGTTTGATACCACATTTGTATTTAATCCATCGGGGCCGCTGCCTTTATCGATATGTTTAAACAGACTAAGGGTAGCATTAAGATAATAAACACCCGATGAATAGGTGGGCACAAAAGCCCATATATCGTCTTGCTTATCAATAAAAAACCGATACCCCGTATTTAAGCCTGCAGGTAATGCATCTAATTGCTTACGGTAGTTAACACGATAGTTCAGCGGGTCTATCCGTTCCAAAATACCTTTGTTGTATACAAGCCAAATGTTACCTTTCGAATCGGAAGTAAGGTCGGCAACGGTATTGCTATAAATAGATGCGCTAATACCTGCCTTATAGCTAATATGTGTAGTTTCTTTTGTGGATGCCTGATACTTGTAAATACCTGTGTTAGCGTTCAGAAACCAGAAATTCCCAAACCTGTCTTTTTTAATTGCGGTTATGCCGATAGCCGGGATGTTTAACGACCTCAAGTATCGCCCAATATCATGACTGAACCTTTCTGTAGCCGGGTCGTAAATATTATAGCCGTTTCGGGTTTCGATCCAGAGCTTATTATCAGGCCCTTCGGAAATGGTGACAATAAAATCATCGTTTAGGCTGGTGGTATCGCCCTCAATGTGCTTGTAAACTTTAAATTTATAGCCATCGTACCGGTTTAAACCCGACAGGGTGCCTATCCACATAAAGCCTTTGCTATCTTTTAAAATAGCGTTTACCTGGTTATGCGATAAGCCATTGGTGATATCTAACTTAGAAAATTGAAATTCATTATTCTGCGCTAAAACAGCAACTGTTATAAACAGCGCTAAAAGCGTAAGCATAAACGCTTTGCAAGTCGTTTTTCCCTTCACAATAATGAATTTGATAGTGCCCCCTACGTTGGTAGCAAAGGTTAACCCTGGTTTTAATTGATAGCGTAATTATAATTGGTATATCAAAGCTAACCAAATTAAAAAGTATCAGGTAATACTATTTTTACATTTCCTGATGGTTACTTAACAACGCAGGGTGCTAATCGACTTCTGTTTGTGCATAAAACACTAAATATTAGCAGCATATATTATAATACTTTTATTTCAAATTTGCCCTTTGTTTTTTTCAGTTAATAAACTGGTTTAAAAAGTTTATTGCCTACCTTAAGTAATTATTACATTTCACTGAATATCTTTTAAAACATTTTAGGATGTTGATTTATCTATATCTTACATTAGTTATACCTTTGCCCCATTGATGGATAGCGTAAATAGTTCAACCAGACCTGCACCGTCGCGTATCAGAAAAACGCGCAACAAGTTGGCAGATTTCTTTTTGATGCTGCACCGGGTTTATGCCTTTGTGTTGCGTTTTTTTAAGGAAGTATTTTTACCTCCTTATGAGTTTAAAGAGGTTATACGCCAATGTTATGAAACAGGCGTACGATCATTTACATTAATAACGCTAACAGGCTTTATTGTAGGGGTTATTTTTACCAAGCAAAGCCGCCCGTCACTTACCGACTTTGGCGCCACATCATGGCTGCCATCTTTAGTGTCTATAGCCATTATGAAAGCCCTTGCCCCACTGGTTACTGCTTTGATAGCTGCCGGCAAGGTAGGTTCAAGCATTGGTGCCGAGTTAGGCTCTATGCGGGTTACCGAGCAAATAGACGCCATGGAAGTATCGGGCACAAAACCTTTTAAATTTTTGGTTTGTACACGCGTTATCGCAACAACTATTACTATACCCTTGCTGGCTACCTATACCGCTTTTATTGCTTTATTGGGTGGATATTTAAACGTAAGCCAGAACGAAGGCACTACATACGCTGTTTTTATGGACCAGGCTTTTGAGCCCTTAACCTTTATTGATTTTTGGGCTTCGCTCATTAAAGCAATTGTTTTTGGCTTTACCATAGGCATTGTTGGCTGCTACCAGGGTTATAACTCTACCAAAGGTACCGAGGGTGTGGGTAAAGCCGCTAACGGCGCCGTTGTAACCGCTATGTTTTTGGTGTTTATAGAAGAAGTTTTAATTGTACAGATAGCCGGATGGTTCCGCTAATATAAAATGGAAAAACAAAAGGCACATATCGATAAAAGTAACACGGTCATCAAAATACGGGGGGTTGAAAAATCTTTTGCCGATTATGATGTATTACGTGGTATTGACCTTGACCTGTACCAGGGCGAGAACCTTGTGGTGCTTGGCCGGTCAGGTACGGGTAAATCTGTATTAATTAAGCTGATATCAGGCTTATTAAGCGTTGATGAAGGCACTATAGAGGTTTTAGGCAACGAGGTTACCACCATAACGGAACGCGCTTTAGAAGATTTGCGCATACGGATAGGTTTCTCTTTCCAGAACAGTGCCCTTTATGATAGTATGACTGTGCGTAAGAACCTGGAGTTCCCGCTGGTACGTAATCGTAAAGGCATTACCCGTAAAGAAATTAACACCGCTGTTGAAACCGTGCTTGAAGCCGTTGGGCTTTCACAAACTATTAACCAGATGCCGGCAGAACTATCGGGCGGGCAGCGTAAACGTATAGGTATTGCCCGTACACTGATATTAAACCCGGAGATTATGCTTTATGATGAGCCAACCGCCGGCCTTGACCCAATTACCTGTATTGAGATTAACGACCTGATAAATGAGGTACAGCAGCGCTACCACACTTCATCTATCATTATTACGCATGACCTTACCTGCGCCAAAATGACCGGCGATCGTATAGCCATGTTATTGGACGGCCAGTTTCAGCGGGTAGGCACATTTGACGAGGTATTTGCTACCGATGATGGCCGGGTAAAACCTTTTTATGATTATAATTTTATACAATAGATATTAGTACCCCTTATAATGGATACAGCAGAAAATAGAAGATCAATAATAGTAGGCGTGTTTGTCCTGCTTGGCGTGTCAGTTTTTGTAATTGGCGTGCTTACCCTTGGTGGACAACAAAAAAGTTTTGTAAAAAGCATACACATTAGCTCGGTATTTAACGATGTTTCGGGTTTAAAGAAAGGCAACAACGTATGGTTTTCGGGTGTAAAAGTGGGCACAATTAAAAATATCCACTTTACCGGCCCATCACAGGTTGATGTTATTATGAGCATTGATGCCAGCACCCAGCAATACATTCACCGCAATGCAGGTGTACGCATTAGCTCTGACGGGTTTATTGGTAACAAGATCATTGTAATTGATGGCGGTAGCCCGCAAGCGCCAATGGTGCGCGATGGCGATGTTTTGCAATCAGAAAAGCTATTATCTACCGATGATATAATGAAAACTCTGCAACAGAATAATCAAAATCTGTTAGCTATTACTACCGATTTTAAATCGCTTAGTCACCAGATACTGGCAGGTAAGGGAACTGTGGGTGCATTACTGGCCGACAGCACTATGGGCAACCAATTAAAGCAAACCATGCGTAACTTGCAGGCTGCTACACAAAATGCGGCTAATATGTCTTCCCAGCTAAATAATTTTAGTAATAAAATGAATACCAAGGGTGGCTTCGCCGATAACCTGCTTACCGATACGGTTACCTTTAACAGGATCCGTGCATCTGTTAGCCGCTTAAAAGAAGCTGCAGATAATGCAACCATCCTTACCGATAATTTAAACAAGGCCAGTAATAAGCTAAATAGTACCGATAATATAATGGGGGTTTTATTGAACGACCCCAAAGGCGCGGCCAAAGTACAAAGCACGCTTGACTACCTGCAACAAAGCACGGTTAAATTAAACGACGATCTGGAAGCAGTACAGCACAGCTTTTTATTAAAAGGCTTTTTTAAGAAAAGAGAGAAAGCAAAACAGGATAGTATTAAGAAAGCGATGTAAGCTTGCTTAATAATATAATACTGAAAGCGACAGGTTAATGCCTGTCGCTTTTTTTGTTTAATCTGCTTAACTCCAAACCATCCCCGTACTTCCCTGTTGCTTTATAAGATCAACAGGAAACAATATGCTCAGTTACAAGAAATCGGTTTGGCAAACTTTAGGATTGGGTGCCGTTGCAGGTGTACGGGCAAGCGCGGCGCCGGCTGTTGCAAACTATTACAGCAATGGGTATCAACCCAGTTCTCTACGCATAGTTAGGTTTGTACAATCGCCGGTTACCAGTATTGCTATCTCATTATTATCTGCCGCGGAAAATGAAAGAAAGAAAACCGTTAAAATAACTAAGGATTTAGATCTGCAGGCATTGAGCTTACATATTGCATCCGGCGCATTTGCCGGGGCAGCTATCTTCAGAAAAAACAAGCAAAGTATATTAAAGGGCATGTTAATTGGCGGGGCAGCGGCATTGGTAACAGGCATAGCAGGTTTCTATCTGCGTAAGCATGCCGATAAACTCCCTGATGTGATCCCGCAATTTACTAACGCGTTTCAAGATGCCTTTGCCTACAGCAGTGGTGTTAAACTCCTAAGCAAATAGCTATTCACCTAATTTAGGCGGCTGCTTTTTATCGGGCGGTAAAGCCTGGTACTTTTTAAAGCAGGCATTAAGGTAATTTGGCAGGTTAAAATCTTTCGCCGCAACTATTTTAGGCGTTGGTGTATACAGGTTAATGAAGTTATTTAAATCATCACCGGTTAATGGTAAATATTGGGCGATGATCTTAGGTTGAAATACAGCTGCTATCTTATCCATAATGGCATACTTCCTTTCAAGAGCTTCAAGTTTGGCCCGTTTCTTCTCGTCTTTTTTCCAATACCAAAGGCGTAATACAATTCCACCCTTATAATTCAAATTCTTATCCCGTGCATAAACAACCGGCTGGCCATGAAACATCGGGTCGTAATAGGTGTTCAGGTTTTTTGTTTCGGTACTTCTGATGTTCACCTGGTCAAGTTCGTGGGTTACAGGTTCAAGAAATATCTCTTTCTCATGCAAATCTGTTACGAGCATCGTATCTATCTGATAAGCAAAACCTTTAAAAACAAGCAGGTCGCCGTTTTTTGCGGGGATGGTGAATTTCCCGTCATTATTGGTAAGGGTAGTTTTTTTGCTGGTTAAGTTATCTACCCTGATACCTACTAAGCCAATACGTGTTTTATTTTCCAGCACCCTGCCTTTAAAGTCACTTTGGGCAAACGCCGATGAGGTTAAAAACAATGAAATTAAAAGCAGGTAGCGATACATATGATTTAAAACTATATAAACCCGCCGGGTTTAAACAATTTGCCTTCCATATTTAACTTAAATTAACTTTTGGTGGGTAAAAACCCCAAGGGTATTAATAGATTCATATCTTTAAGATAGGTGTTTAAACCTGCTTAAAATCTACGATTTTTTAAACTTTTTGTGTTGCCATAAGTTGTTTATACAGGAGGTATATACATCATGACAACTTCACAAAAGAAACCGGCCGCTTCAAAAAAAACGGCCCCCAAATCATTATCATCTGATAATAATGATCTGGAGACCGAGCTCCCCCTTAGCGAAAAGGACGAAGTAAAAAAAGCAGAAAGACGGACGAATAAAGCAGCAAAAAAATCTACTTAAGCTCGAGCATTACTACCGATTTTGGCGGAATGGTAACAGACAAATTATCACCATCTTTTTTTGCCCCTGTAAAATTATGTATCTGCAGTTTTGAAGGCTGCTGAAAGGTATTAATATCAGTAATATTAGCAGAGGTTAATATTTGACCGCTAACTGCCGCCCACTGTATTTGTTTTAATTGTGTGCTTACACTTACTGATTTGTTCAGATCCAGGTTAACTAACGAAATATGGATCTTGCCAGTTGCATCCTGCGAAGCAGATACATTAACCGCAGGTATGCTTTTTCCATCTACATTGTAATCGGGCGCCTGTAATTTAACAGCAAGGTATTTAGCATCCTGGTGCACCTTGTACATATCAAATATATGATAGGTAGGCGTTAAAAGCATCTTGGTTTTATCGGTAAGTATTAATGCCTGCAGCACGTTTACGGTTTGTGCCAGTTCGGCCATTTTAACGCGATCGCAGTGGTTATTAAATATATTTAGCGTGGTAGCAGCAATTAATGCATCGCGCAGGCTGTTTTGCTGGTATAAAAATCCCGGGTTGGTGTTTGGCTCCGGGTCGGTCCAAATACCCCATTCGTCAACTACCAGGGCCACCTTTTTATTGGGATCATACTTATCCATAATGGCTGAATGTTTGGTTACCAGCTCTTCCATTTTAAGGCAGTTAACCATGGTATTAAAATACTCTTTTTCGGAAAAACTTGTAGCCGACCCCTTTTTATTCCAATTACCTGTCGGCAGTGTATAATAATGCAGCGATAACCCCCACATGGTGTGGTTGGGTATATTCTTCATGCATACTTCTGTCCAGTTATAATCATCAGAGTTGGCGCCACTGGCAATTTTTTTTAACGGCGTGCCCGGATAGTTTCTTGCATAAGCCGCATATCTCCTGTATTGATCAGCATAAAAATTAGCGGTCATTTCACCGCCACAGCCCCAGCTTTCGTTGCCTACGCCCCAAAAGCTCACTTTATACGGTTCGGAATGACCGTTTTGCTTACGCAATTGTGCAATCGTGCTGCTGCTGTTAGAGTTTAAGTACTCTATCCATTTAGACATTTCTTCTACCGTGCCACTGCCAACATTGCCGGCAATATAAGGCTCGCAGCCAAGCAGTTTACACAACGCTAAAAATTCGTGTGTGCCAAAGCTATTATCCTCGGTAACGCCGCCCCAATTGGTATTAACCATTTTAGGCCTTTGCGTACGCGGGCCAATACCATCACGCCAATGATATTCATCGGCAAAACAACCACCGGGCCAGCGTAGATTAGGTATTTTTATTTTTTTTAAGGCATTAACCACATCCAGGCGAATGCGGTCCTGCTTTTGAACCGGCAGGTTTTTATCAACCCAAAAGCCATCATAAATACCACGGCCCAAATGCTCGGCAAACTGCCCGTAAATATGCCTGCTGATAACTAAATCTGTGTTGCTTATACTAATGCTGGCGTTACTTTGTGCAAAGGCATTAAGCTGAAAGCAAGTGAGTACTAAAAATAAAATCCTTCTCATGTTATTTTATAATTGTTAAATATACAATTATAAATATAGACAGATTTTTTATACTTTAAAATTTAGGGAGAAATTTATTAGTGCGACACAAACTCGGCGTTTTTTGCTTCTACGCGGGTTTTAATATTCTTTCTCCCTACTATCAATACCAATAAGGCAACAGATGATGCTACCAACATAACAGCCGACATAGGTATGGAAGACTGGCTATTGAACAAACTTACGCCTACCGATACCACCGAGCCTATACACATTTGAAACGCCCCTAACAGGGAAGATGCTGTACCTGCGTTTTTTTCGAATGGCGCCAAAGCCAATGCCGATGTATTAGGGCTGGTAATACCTATGCAGCATAACACTAAAAATATCATAATGATGGTACCAACAAGGCCTAAAATATTTTGCATTGAGCCAACAAGGAACAAGGCAGATATAATAACCATGGCTATTAATGCGGCATTTACAATTTGCTGGCTTTTATACTTCTTTACTAACATACTGTTTATCTGACTGGAGCCTATAAAACCAACCGATAGCAGGGCAAAGATCCACCCATATGTTTTACTGCTTATTTTAAACACCTCCATAAACACAACCGGCGACGATGATATATAGGCAAACAAACCCGAGAAAGCTATACCACCACTAATGGCATAGGTATAAAACTGAGGCGTTTTAATAACGGCTATAAAGCCAGTAATAATAGGCTTGGGCTTTAAGGAGTAAGATGGATCGGCCCGGTAGCTTTCGGGTAGGAAAAATATTACGGCCAGTGTTATAAGCACCGAAATTACAGCCAGTATAATAAATATTAGCTGCCAGCCAAAAGCAGCAGTTACGTATCCCCCAACGGTTGGAGCTATCATGGGCGATGCACCTAAAACCAGTATTAGCAGGGCAAACACCTTGGCACTATCTTTCACAGGAAAAATATCGCGCACCATGGCTATTGATGCCACAGTAGCCGCGCAACTGCCAATTGCCTGTATAAAGCGCATTACAATAAGCATTTCAATACTGTCCGAAAAGTAGCAACCCACCGAGGCGATAATGTATAAACCCAAACCAGCGTACAGCGGCGGCTTACGGCCGTACTTATCAAGCAGTGGCCCATAAAGTAATTGCCCGGCAGAAATACCAATGAAGAAACTCGATAAAGAAAGCGCTACGTTTTCGGTCGTTGTATGCAGTGATTTGGCAATATCCGAGAAACCCGGCAGATACATATCTATAGAAAAAGGCCCTAATGCAGTTAGCGAGCCTAATATCATTATAAGTAAAAAGTAGCGTTTGCTTGTCATTGCCCCAAAGAACGATGTTTAATCGGCTTACGCGGTAAGCTAAATGTAAAATAGTTTGACTTTTAGGTATTTAACCACAGAGAGTACAGAGAGAAAACACAGAGATCGCAAAGAAAATTGCTGCGCTCTCGTGTAATGAAGATACAATCCTCAATGTTCTCTGTGGTTAATCTATTCAATCGGTTAAAATCTATTTACCCCTATGTCATTTAATGTTATTACTTTAGGTGCACCGGCTTCCCGGTATAAATACTAATTATAAACTTCTGAATCTAAAAAACTATGCTGGTTATATCGTTCTGTATAGTATTGCTCATACTTTTGGTTAGCTGGGCAAAAGTGAACCCTTTTTTAGCTTTCCTGTTAGTTTCCATTGCCGCGGGTTTAATGCTGGGCATCCCTGTTAACAAGGTTACCGCATCGGTACAAAAAGGCATGGGCGATATTTTGGGGCAACTGCTTATTATTATTTGCCTTGGCGCTATGCTGGGGAAACTGGTTGCCGTAAGTGGTGCTGCTCAAAAAATTGCGGAAGTTTTGGTTAATGCCGTTGGCAAAAAATATATTCAATGGGCCCTGGTTGCCGCGGGTTTTATCATCGGCATCCCTCTTTTTTATGGGATAGGCTTTGTGCTAATGGTACCGCTTATATTTTCGGTAGTATATAAGTATAAATTGCCTGCGGTATATATTGGTTTGCCCATGATAGCGTCGCTATCTGTTACGCATGGCTTTTTGCCGCCGCACCCATCACCATCGGCATTAGTAGCGCTTTTTCATGCTAATATGGCCACTACCTTTATTTATGGATTGATAATAGCTATCCCGGCCATTGTTCTCGCCGGACCGGTATTCGCGCAATTCCTCAAAAAAATACCGTCAGAACCACTGGCTACCTTCCGTGCAGAAGAAATGCCTGCCGATAAATTGCCGAGTGGCTTTATTAGTTTTTTTACCGCTTTACTGCCGGTAATGCTTTTAATGCTTACCGCGTTTTTTCCATTTTTAGGCATTAAGGATGAGAAAGCCTTAAAGATCATGGCCTTTCTGGGCGACCCATCCATCGTGATGTTAATAGCCCTGATAGTGGCTACCTATACGCTTGGCATAAAACAAGGCCGTAATATGGGCCAGTTAGGGGTTAACTATATTGATGCTGTAAAAGATATATCCCTGATACTGCTTATTATAGCAGGATCGGGCGCGTTTAAAGAAGTGTTAACCACCAGTGGCGTTAGTAACGAAATTGCCAACAGCTTAAAAGCTTTTAATATGCCACCGCTTGTATTAGGCTGGGTAATAGCCGCTATTATCCGCATTAGCCTGGGTTCGGCCACTGTTGCCGGCTTAACTGCAGCAGGCATAGTATCATCATTAGTAGTAAGCGAAAATGTAAACCCTAATTTGATGGTACTATCCATTGGTGCAGGTAGCCTGGCATTCTCGCATGTAAATGATTCTGGTTTCTGGCTTTTTAAAGAGTACTTTAACCTAAGTATAAAAGATACTTTCCGCTCGTGGTCAATGATGGAGAGTTTAGTTTCTATTATCGGCTTAGGTGGTGTGTTAATTTTAAACCTATTTGTTTAATATCATGAAGAAGATATTATCAGTATTTGTTATAATCATAGCATGCACCCTTGGCTTGCATGCGCAACAACCGGAAGGCAAATTCTTTACATCTTTTGATGGTACAAAAATTTATTACGAAGTAAAAGGTGAGGGATACCCGGTGATATTGGTACATGGTTTTACCGGTACCAGCCTGGGATGGAAACACGGCTCCTTATACCCGGCTTTGCTTACCGCAGGCTTTAAAGTTATTATTCTTGACCAGCGGGGAAACGGCCTGTCGGATAAACCACATACTGATGCAGGTTATACTAATGATGCCGAAGCAAAAGATATTATGGGATTGGCAAGCAGCCTTGGCTTTAAAAATTACGACGCGGTAGGTTACTCGCGCGGTTCTATTATCACTTCAAGGTTAATAGTTTTAGATAAGCGCATCCACAAGGCTGTAATGGGCGGAATGGGTGCCGATTATACCAACCCTCAATGGCCAAGAAGGATCCATGCCTATAAAGCACTAATGGGCGATACCACCATGCATGATGTAGACGACATGATGGTTTGGATCCGCAAAAATAATTTCGATAACCTGGCGCTGGCCTATCAGCAAAAACACCAGCCATCTACCAGTAAAAAGGAATTATTTACTGTTAAAATACCGGTGTTGCTTATCGACGGAACCGAGGACACCACCAATGGCGACGTAAACGATCTGCAAAAATTAATACCGGGATCAAAGATGGTTAGCGTGCCGGGCAACCATAATACTGCAGGCAATACTGTACAGTTTGCATCGGCAATAATTGATTTTTTGAAATAAGCTTGTAAAAAAACTCTGTTCTCTTTGCTTTAAAGCTGCTTTATGATCTTCGGCTTATTATTTGCATAGGTTGTAATAGTACCAAAAGCAGATACAAATGAAAAAGTTGATCATATTTAGCAGCCTATTATTAGCATTAACATCCGGTGTGACACCTAATGCTCAGGCACAGGAAAAAAAGAAAGGCATAAGTAAACAAGGCAAGGGTGCCATAATTGGTGGTGCCGGCGGTGCAGTTGCCGGGGCCTTAATAGGTAAAAGCGTTGGCGGTGCAGTAGTTGGTGGCGCAATAGGCGCAGGTGGCGGTTATATTATAGGTAACGAAGCCCGCAGACGCGAACAAAAAAAGAAACATGCTGCATGGCTGGAGCGCCGCAGGGCATGGAAACGTGCGCACCCCGGTAAGGCATATCCTTATTAATAATATTAAAACCCGCTTTTAGCCGCGGGTTTTTTTGTTACTCAATATTAAGCTTTGTAAATAGCCTGTACGGTAATATATAATTTATGTTTCTCTACTATTAAGAGAAAAATTCCCTTGTAATATTTCTTTATAATATAATTATATTATACTACATTTGATTAACGGCCAATCAAAATTCTAATACATTATATACCGAGCCCTTACACCGTTCCTGAGTACATTTTTTTACGCTACTTCAATACCCCTAAGTTGCTATTTAGTTTAATTGATTAACCTGTTTATGTTGAAGCGTATTTTAGTATTGGATGACAACCAGGATATTCTTGACATTGTTCATGAGACCCTGACCTACGAAAATTTCGAGGTGAAAAGCACCGGCGAAAGCGATAATGTTATGCCCCTGTTAGAAGCTTTTGAGCCAGACCTGGTTATACTGGATTACCGGGTAGCCGGCCAAAATGGTGGCGAGCTTTGCCGCTCCATAAAATCACACCCTAAATTCAACAACGTGCCGGTTATTATATTTTCGGCCTATATTAATCGCGAGTCTGACCTGTTTGCTTACGGATGTGATGCCATTATTGACAAACCATTTGATTTAACCGAGTTGGTTGAGAAGGTGAATAATTTGATAAGTTAGGTTATCTTTGGCCAGATAACAATGCGATGCTTTTTTTTAAAGTAATATATTTCCACATCTACAATTTATATTATAGAGATGGCCATTACACTAATGATATACCTTGGCTTACAGCCTATGGGATTACAGCAAGTTCGTTTACTTGCCTTTTAATTTCGTTAATAGCCACATTTTATTCTGTAATAACAGATTTGCGAATATCAAAGGTTAATTGTCTAATAGGTTTCATATCGAGTTTAGTTATCTTTTATTTTATTTATCTCAACAAATCTAACTACGACAACATATACAACCAGGTAAAAGGCTCTAAGTGGGATACTAAATCTGTTAGAGTTATTACTTATCTTATAATAGCTATAGGTTTTGCTTCAGCAGGATTATATTCCTATTTATTTAACCGCAAATAATTTATCATAAAAAAGGCCGGTACAAATTGTACCGGCCTTTTCATTATATATAGGGCTGATTATTTTACTTCTTCGAAGTCAACATCTGTTACGTTATCAGCACCGCCTGCCTGTTGACCATCACCTGCAGCCTGACCTGCGTCAGCACCCGGTTGTTGACCACCATCAGCAGATGCTTTGTACATATCTTCAGATGCAGCAGTCCATGCAGCATTTAATTCTTCCTGTGCAGGCTCAATAGCTGCAAGGTCTTTAGCAGAATACGCGGCTTTCAATTTCTCTAAGCCAGCTTCGATAGCGCCTTTTTTGTCGGCAGGGATCTTATCACCGTATTCTTTTAATTGTTTTTCGGTGCTAAAGATAAGGGCATCAGCAGAGTTCAGTTTTTCAACTTCTTCTTTTGCTTTTTGATCCGCTTCAGCGTTAGCTTCAGCTTCGTCCTTCATCTTTTTGATCTCAGCATCAGTTAAGCCGGATGATGCTTCGATACGGATCTTTTGCTCTTTACCTGTAGCTTTATCTTTTGCAGATACATGTAATATACCGTTTGCATCAATATCGAATGTTACTTCAACCTGAGGCACACCGCGAGGTGCTGGTGGTATACCATCCAGGTGGAAACGGCCTATAGTACGGTTACCCGCTGCCATTGGACGCTCACCCTGTAATATGTGGATCTCAACAGATGGCTGGCTATCAGACGCGGTTGAGAATGTTTCTGATTTTTTAGTTGGTATAGTTGTGTTAGACTCAATTAATTTTGTCATTACACCACCCATAGTTTCGATACCTAATGATAACGGGGTAACGTCTAACAACAATACATCTTTAACTTCGCCGGTTAACACACCACCTTGTATAGCTGCACCAATAGCAACAACTTCATCCGGGTTAACACCTTTTGATGGCGCTTTACCAAAGAATTTTTGTACTGCTTCCTGTATAGCCGGGATACGGGTTGAACCACCTACCAATATGATCTCGTCGATATCTGAAGTGCTGTAACCTGCATTTTTCAAAGCAGTTTTACAAGGCTCAATAGTACGTTTGATCAGGCTATCAGCTAATTGCTCAAATTTTGCACGGGTTAAAGTTTTAACCAAGTGTTTTGGGCCTTCTGCACCAGCAGTGATGTATGGTAAGTTAATTTCTGTTTGAGTTGAGCTTGATAATTCAATCTTAGCTTTCTCTGCAGATTCTTTTAAGCGTTGCAAAGCCATTGGATCTTTACGCAGATCAACACCTTCGTCACTCTTAAACTCATCAGCCATCCAGTCAATAATAACCTGGTCAAAGTCATCACCACCTAAGTGAGTATCACCATCAGTTGATTTTACTTCGAAAACGCCATCGCCCAACTCCAGTACAGATACGTCATGCGTACCACCACCACAGTCAAAAACAGCAATTTTCATATCCTTATGTGCTTTATCCAAACCATAGGCAAGGGCAGCAGCAGTAGGCTCGTTTATAATACGGCGAACTTTTAAACCAGCAATTTCACCGGCTTCTTTAGTTGCCTGGCGTTGTGCATCGTTAAAATAAGCCGGAACGGTAATAACCGCTTCAGTAACTTCAGTTCCCAAAAAGTCTTCAGCAGTTTTCTTCATTTTTTGAAGGATCATCGCTGAAATTTCTTGCGGGGTATATTTACGATCGCCAATTTCAACACGTGGGGTGTTATTGTCGCCTTTAACTACTTTATAAGGTACACGGCCAACTTCTTGTGTAACTTCGTTGAAGTTGTTACCCATGAAGCGCTTTATAGAATAAATAGTTTTTGTAGGGTTTGTAATTGCCTGGCGTTTTGCCGGGTCGCCCACTTTACGCTCACCGTCGTTAACAAAAGCTACAACAGAAGGCGTAGTACGTTTTCCCTCGCTGTTAGCAATAACTACAGGTTCGTTACCTTCCATTACTGATACGCAGGAGTTTGTTGTTCCTAAGTCAATTCCAATTATTTTAGACATATTATGATTTATTTTTTTCTTGATAATTAATGCTTACTTAGCTATTTATCAATGCCTGTGCCAATATGCATTTGGCAGGAAAAATAATGGTAGGGTGTCAGTTAAGTTACAAACCGTCAGGCTAACTTACTTTGCGGTGACATGTTGGCAGGAATTAGTGATCAGAGGTTAGGACTATTAGTAACTCCAAATAATGAGACGAGTCGCAAGGTCCTTTTCAAGAAACCCTGCGACGACGAAAAACATTATTCAATTATTTACCGGGGCTACCCTTTCCATCTCAATCCTCAATTCCTTACTACCCATTTTTCCAACAAGCGTTTTCATTTCGCCATTGCCGGGAGTGATGGTGGCTGTAAGCGTATCTTTCATGGGGTAATGAAATGCTACAGTAATCTGTTTGGTTTCCGGGTTGTATGTGTACCCGCCAATTACTTTGTTGCGGTAATCGGGGTAGCCCAAAACAAGGTCGTAGCGGTCAATAAATACATGAGCGAGCACGCTATCGCGGCAGGGTGGCTGGGTTTGATCGGTGTTGTTTATGAAAACACGCTTCACTTCATATTTACCGGTTATTTCGGTGTAGTTGGTTTGGTAATGATGCATGGATAAGGCAAGCGCGGGTATAATAATTACCGATGCTTTTACTGCATAACCAACCCATTGCCCGCGGAAGTTATACAATGGAGCGTTACCTTTAGCGATAAGGAAGAATTCCACAAGGCGGCGGTACTCCAACAGGATGAGGTATATTACGGCAAGCAACTCGAGGGCAACGTATACCTGTACCAATAAGTTGAGGTAATAGAGATCAAGCAACATAATATTCAGCAGCATGGGCAACAACATAAAAGCGCCCACCAATCGGGTTTTGCGGAATAGCAGCAGCGCGCCGCCAAGAATTTCGAGCGAGGCTATAATATTTACCATAGAATGGTAGCGCCCCATGAATGCCCACATCAGCATTTCGTTAGGTATGGCTGTAAAAGGGTCGTCGAGCATACCGAGTGGCACGTAAAATTGCTGGTGGCAAAATTTCTGACAACCAAACATCATCATATCCAGCGCGAGGGTATAGCGCACGGCGTTTTGCCAAAAAGCGGTATAATTGGTAACATCGATAGCACCCTTTGTGGCTTTGCTTTTCCAAACAAAAGTCAGCATTAAAACAGTAAGCAAATAAATAAGCACTATGCCATACAATACCAGCGGCGATATATCCTCACCTAAGGCAATACGGGTGGCGCGAGTAAAAACAATAGCGCCTAATACGGCAGCAATAAAAGCCGCCCAGGCAAGGGGTGAAAAAGGTTTACGTTCCATAATACATTGTGTTTATTAGTTGCACAATGTTAGGCGAATGGGTAATGCGGGTCGTTCGGGATTATCCAAACGAACGTGTTTAGGTCTTCGACAGGCTCAGACTGACATTAAGCCCGGACTGATACATCGATCGAAAAGGAATCCTTACCTTTCATAAACTCACTCGGCGACAAGCCCGTTTCCTTTTTAAATGCTGTATTAAAAGTAGTTTTTGAATTGAAGCCGGCGCTATAAGCAATGCCCAATAAATTAAGGTGGTGGTGTTTGTCTGAAAGCATCAGTTGCTTGGCCTCCTGCACCCGGCAGGCATTTACAAACTGAAAAAAGCTGATGCCGATAACATCATTCAGCAGGTAAGAAAGATCATGTGTTGACATATCCATTTCTTTTGCCAGTTGGGGCAGGCTCAGCTCATTGTCCAGGTACACTTTTTCAGTTTGCATTAAATGCTCTAACTGCATTTTAAGTTGTGTGGATTGTTCTTCTGTCAATCTTTGTTTAACCGACTTGCTTTCGGGTTTTATTACTTCGGCTATTTGTTCCAGTTCGGGTTGTTCAAAGGGGTATACTTCTTTTTGGGCCAGTAGGTAATAACCCATAAAAAGCGTGCCCGCCAGATACAGGATCGGTGTACTGACAGTTATCCAATGCATTTGTAGTATTTGTGCGGCAAGCCAGGTTACGATGATAAAAGCAATGCCTATCAACATATACCTTAACCAGTTAAGATTAACAGCTTCGGTATTAGAATTAACAAGGCGGATGTTTTTCTGATGCCGGTTAAGTTTAGCCCATGCCAGCACCCAATAAACCAATAATTGCAGTTGCACTGCAACAGCCATAAGCAGTGCTAATGCCCTCCCTATAACCGCGGGCAGATGGAAGAACTGATGACCTGTACTAAACGCGATAATGTAAACCGCAAATAGTGCGAAGGGTATAAAGTGCAAGTATTCCCTTCGTTTTAAAACTTTATCCGGCGATGTAAAATGTAGAATACTGAGATACAATGCAGGGGCAATAATAAACCGGGAAAGTTCATTAAATATGATAAGTTGCTTGTATTGCGCTTCGGCACCTGCCTTATAAATGATAGCATTCAGCACCATACATCCTGCCGAGAACATAAAAAGGCCGAACCACCGGTTAGCGGTGATATTTAATTTGGTTGGATTAAAAAACGAGACAAGCGTTAACAGAAAGAAGCTAACACAGATGACATTATATATAACGAGCTGAATGGTCATTAAAAATAAAATTACTAATTGATATTAATATCTGCATTATATTTGTGCCAACATAAAATACAGCCTCTGTTATTTAACACCCTAAACAGGCATATTACACTGCCTGGAATTGTATAACAAACAGCCTGCCGCAAGGGCTGTAAAACCCCACCACTTAAATAAGTGGACTAAAATTCTATTGTTATACAAATTAAAGATCACACAATGTTTTTTATCGAATCTGAACGGTTACGACTAATACCGTTAACACATACGCAGCTTTTGTTATGGAAAGAAAGTCGCGAAAAAATGGAACTATCAATGGGATTAAATCCTTCGAATATGCTTATCGACCCTTTCTGGGAAGCAGAGGTGGCCGACGCATTAGAGAATTGGTTTATCCCCAAAACCTTGCTTTACCCGGATAAATTTGAGTGGTACACCAACTGGGAGGCGGTTTTAAAAACCGATAATATAAGTATTGGAGGGATTGGAATTGGCTACCCCGATGAGAATGGCGAGGCTATAACCGGCTACTCGTTTGACCAAAACCACCAAAACAAGGGTTACGCTACCGAAGCCTTGAAACGCATTTGCGAATGGGGATTTATCAACGCCGATGTAAAAACCATTTGGGCCGATACCGGCGCGGATAATTATCCTTCGCAAAGAATACTGATAAAGGCGGGCTTTAAGCAAATCTCTGTTAATGACGAAGGGCGCTTTATTTTTAAGCTGCCGCGAACATAATATAAAACAACAAAGCCCGCAAATTTGCGGGCTTTGTTGTTTTATTCGGCCGGCTCTATCCAGTTGCCATCACCCTTAATGATCCCGATGAGTTCATCTAAAGCATTTGCAGAGCTAATATTTTTTTTCACGGCTTCCTTACCACGATAAAGAGTCACCTTATCAGTACCCGAGCCCACGTAACCATAATCGGCATCGGCCATTTCGCCGGGGCCATTTACAATGCAGCCCATAATACCAATTTTTAACCCTTTTAAATGACTTGTTCGACTGCGGATCATCTGCGTGGTGATCATCAGATCGAACAAGGTACGGCCACAGCTTGGGCAGGAAATATATTCTGTTTTGGAAATGCGCGAGCGGGTTGCCTGCAGTATGCCAAAAGCGGTTGAAGTAATAACGTTTGTCGCTACCTGCGGTGCATCTATCCAGATGCCGTCTCCAAAACCATCAACAAGCAAAGCACCCAGATCGGTAGCAGCGTAAAGTTGTAAATTAGTAGTGAGGTCAGTTTGTCCATGGTCCATGCTCGATGGTCCATGGTCTGCGAAAGCATAACTCCGTTTCATTATCACAGGCACATCCAGCTCCATTTCCTGTAATTTGAGGAAAAAGGCACGCTGATCTGCCATGCCATGGCCTTCGTCTGTTTCCAGTACAAAAACCAATGTTTTATCTAAAGGGATTAATCCAAATGCTTCCGAATCCAGATCAGCATTTTTTATACGAACAAGGTTTAAGGCTGATGTACGATTATCCGCAGAAACATACTCATCTAAAGTAAATACCGGATGGCAAAGCGTTTTGTTAGTGAGCTTTTGCCAGGTTGGGTAGTTATATAATTGCTTTAAATTACCCGGCAACTCAAATGATGGCAAGCTATCGCCCAGGTAAACAAAATCTACCGATTGCTCGGCCATATTATATTTATCCAGCAAGGGCGAGTACAGGTATCCCGCATCACTCAGTACCGCAGGGTCTTTTAGATTAGCCCGCGACAGATCAACCACTACCCTTGGCACCATATGTCCGCCTATAAAAGCGTTCGCTTCGTAGGTTTCACGTTTTTTATATTCGTATGGGGAATGGTGCGGGTTTTGAGGATCGAGGTGCGAGGTGATTTTCCCCTCTTCGCTCTTCGCTCCTGCAACTTCACTCCTCATAATATATCTTTTCACCAGCGCAATTGCAACAGGCGCTTCGGCTTCCGGCTCTTCGGTTAGGGATACACGAACGGTATCGCCAAGGCCATCTTCCAGTAAAGTACCAATACCAACGGCAGATTTAATGCGGCCATCTTCTCCATCCCCGGCTTCTGTTACGCCCAAATGCAGCGGATAGTTCATACCCTCGGCAGCCATAGTTTGTACCAATAAACGGTAGGCCTGCACCATTACCTGCGGGTTACTGCTTTTCATGCTTACCACCAAACTGTAATAGCCCAGTGTTTCGCACATGCGGATAAACTCCATAGCGCTTTCTACCATCCCTTGCGGGGTATCGCCATAACGGCTCATAATACGGTCGCTCAGCGAACCATGGTTAGTACCGATACGCATGGCAGTACCGTATTCCTTGCAAATTTTTACCAATGGAGTGAATTTTTGGAAGATGCGTTCCAGTTCTCCCTGGTATTCAGGGTCGGTATAATCTAAAGTATCAAATTTCTTTTTATCGGCATAGTTACCCGGATTAACACGTACCTTTTCAACAATACGGGCAGCTACCTCGGCAGCGTTTGGGGTAAAGTGTATATCGGCAACCAGGGGCACATTATATCCGCGCAGGCGCAATTGTTTTTTTATTTCGGCAAGGTTGTTGGCTTCCTTAATACTGGGCGCGGTAATACGAACATACTCGCAGCCAGCGTCAACCATGCGGATAGATTGCTCAACCGTACCTATGGTATCCATGGTATCGGTAGTGGTCATGCTTTGGATGCGGATAGGGTTACTTCCGCCCATTGGCACATCGCCAATAGCAACCTCGCGGGTCACAAAACGGGAATATTCAGTTAGTGAATTACAGTAACGGCCTTGCAGCATCTTAATGGCATCAGCATTCATGCACGGGTGGAATTGATAAGATGCAAAAATACGAAAGAACTTTGAAGTTAAAACGTTGTTATCAGGTCATAATTAACTATCTTAGGAATAATAATACACTTCCATGAAAAGAATTAGCTACCTCCTACTTATACTAAGTATATTCCTATCGTGTAAAAGTAAAACCGGTGATAATGACCAGGATACCACCGCTGCCGGCAAACCGCTCGACCAAACACAGGCTTTGCTGCAACAGTTTAAACCATTGATAAATGGCGTGTGGATTAAGAAAGACTACATTAAAAAAGTTAAAAAGAGCAAATCGCCACTGGAAGCCGTTGATAAAGGCAAGGGCATTACCGTTATGTATATTGATACCGCCCAGCTTAAAGGGGACAGTATAATGGTGCCCATAATTTTAAATAACCACGAGGGCAGCACCGTTGCTTTAAGGTTTCAATCGGGCAAAAACACAACTACTATTGAGTTTGGTGATGATGAACTAAGTTACAAAGTAAAAAACGATGATACTACCCTTATCATCTATAACTATAATTCGCAAACTAAAGAAACTACTACTACGCAATATATAAGAGCGTTGCAACCCAAGCCTGCTGATGGCTTAGCTTCAGCTATGAACTACATGATCAACCATGCCATGCTATCGGGAAAATACCAAGGGACCGATGCTACAGGTAAAAAGATCAGCGCTGTATTTTATGACAACGGGAAGGTATCGGGTTTAGCCGGGCTTACCACCTACTACATTCAAAACGATTTAATAGTAGCCTCCGAGCGCAGCGGCCATGATCAGATCATATTTAATTTGAATACCAAAGATCAAAAGGTTTACTCGTTCATTATCAATAAAAGGACTTTAACCCTTTACAACGATGCCGAACAAATTAAATCTAACAAGCCCTCCTACACTTTAAAAAAGAAAAGGGAGTAATTTATTTAGAAGTATCCAGGTACTTATAAATCGCTATCAGGTCTTCGTCGCCAAACCGTTGCTGGGCATCCTCAAAAGTTTTTAATGCGGTTTGGCCTAATGGCGTATTAAGGCCAATATCCCTCGATAACTGCAGATCTTTCACTATATTTTTCAGACTGAACGCTGCCTTAAAATTGTTGTTGATAATAGAATCGCCCTTTAGTTTGGTGTATGGATTAGCAATAGCGGCATTCCCTAAAAGGTTCAATAACGTTTCGGGTTGTATCCCGTTATTTTTGGCGAGGATAACGGCTTCGGCTAATCCCTGGGTGTAAAAACTCAACAATGTATTTATTGCCAGTTTGGCTGCATTTCCTGTACCTATGGCGCCAACGTTTACAACCATTTTGCCCATGGTTTCCAGTACAGGTTTTACCTTTTCAAATATAGCTGCGTCGCCACCAACCATAATAACTAATTGGGCGGTTTCGGCTTGTTTAACGCTACCAGATACCGGCGCATCCAGAAAATGGTTACCCTGCTGCTTACACAACTCTGCCATCTCTTTATTTATAGCCGGCGATACCGTGCTCATATTGACGATGATCTTATCAGTAGCATAGGCACTTAGTAAACCATTTTCACCCGTAAATATTTCGCGGATGGCCTTATCATCGGTCACCATTATAATTACAACATTAGTTTGCTGCAAAAGCTCTTTTGGGGTTGATGCGGTGCCTGCGCCCTGCTCTTTTAACTCCGCTTCCTTATCCTTATGCCTGTTGTATACAGTAAGCGGGTACCCCGCCTTTAACAATCGCTGTGACATGGGGTTACCCATTAAACCAAGGCCTATCCAACCAATTTTTGTTGTGTTCATTTATTATGCTTTTAGAACCTGTTCGTCAAAATACTTTTTAACAAGTAGATTAATAAACCGTTTCAAATACGTTTCGTTTAAAAAAACATTCGACCAGCTATCAAACCGTTGGCACTGGATGCCCAGGTAAAAGAAATACAGGCTTACACCAAGTACAGGTAGCAGTCGCTTCTCTTCCGAGTTAATTTTGTTTATAGATTCATATCCATCTAAAAAGCTTTTTATTTTCTCATCCCGCTCTGTTTCTACCTTTTCGGTACTATACAGTTGCAAAATGTAATAGGCAATATCATAACACAGCCAGCCATTTCCGCAAAAATCAAAATCAAAAAAAGTAATGTCACCTTTTTTAGTGATATGTAAATTATCAAACCAGATATCCAGGTGAACGGCTCCAGTCCTCAATTCTTCAGTATTAGCCTTTTCTAATTCACCCAATAAATATTTTTGTGTCGACGCCATCCAGATCATTTCATCGGTATCAGCAGGCAGGAATTGCTTTAATCGCTCAAACGAATCTTGCAAAATCACTTGCGGCGTATAGTTAACCCGTTGCAGCTCAATTTCGTTTGTTACCTTATGTAACTGCGCCATGATTTCACCAACTTTATAGTGCAGATCGGCCGGGAAGTTAAGCATCTTTTCTCCCTCGGCATAAGAGAACAGTACGCCGTAGCGGTAACCCTCGGGCGCTTTTAATTCATGAATGTAATTACCGAGGTTATCAATTATAGGATAGGATACCGGGATACTACTGTCGCGCAGCAAATTCAACAGTCTTATTTCTTCAGAGATCTCTTCTGTTTTACGCCAGTTTAAGCTGTATATCCGGAATACATACTTTCTATCACCATCTGTAATTGAATAACTATGGTTGATACCTGTTTTTAACAATTTGCAAATCGCACTTGTGCTAAGGTCATACCTGTGCTGTAATAACAAACCAACATTTTCTGCTGATAGTGTTGAATTACTAACGGGGAAAATTTCCATGATAATAGGGTTTAACTACAAAGAAACAAAAACGCCATTGCTTTTTGCAATGGCGTTTGATATTATTTATAATTCTATACAGCGTCTGACAGGGAACTGAAGGTAAAGTCCCTTATTTTCATAGGCGGAATAAGGTAACTGCGGTAACTTTCTACGCTAATACTGCGTTCCTGTTTGCCAAGGGCTTCCAGGTTATTCAGCATAATTACGGGGCTTTCGTTAAACCTAAAATTTTTAACCGGGAACATAATTTTACCGTTTTCGATATAAAACGTACCATCGCGGGTAAGGCCTGTTAGCAGTAACGATTGTGGGTCGACCATACGAATGTACCACAACCTTGAAACCAAGATACCACGCTCGGTGCTTTTTATCAGTTCTTCTAAGGTAGCGTCGCCGCCTTCCATAATAATATTGCTTGGATTGGGAACAGGCGTTACACCTTTCTTTTGAGCCCAAAAACGCGAGTAAGAAAGATTTTTCACCACGCCCTTATCAATCCACACGGTTTTTTCGCGTGGCAAGCCGTCACCACCCCAGGTTGCACCGGGCAGGTCAGGGTTAAATGGATCAGAATAGATAGTGACTTTAGGATCCATCAATTGTTCGCCTAAGCGGGTACCACCACCTTTTTTACTTAAAAAGCTCCGGCCTTCTTCAGCGCTGCGCGCATCAAAACGGAACATATTTTCCAGCATATAAGTGGCCGCAACAGGCTCCAGTATCACTGTATATTTACCTGGTTCAATAGCCTTAGCACCAACCGAGGCATTGGCTTTCATTGTGGCCACACGGGTAGCTGATGCGGTATCCAGTTTAGATACATCGGTAAAACCACGTGCTGCGTAGCCGGATATGGTGCCACCTTCGTTACGGGTGGTAACCGAGAAGGTAACATCACTATTTTTGTTGTAAGCAAACAACCCTTTAGAGTTCATCATGGCATTAAACCCACTTGAATTTTCCAGGAAGCCTGCTGCAAACAGCTTGGCATCTTTGGTAACCTTTAAGCTTTGGCCAACCATTTCGGCACGGCTTTCGGGCGTCATGGCAGCTGTGTTAGCGTTATAAGTTATGGCTTCTTTAAATTCATTTTGGCCCAGCATTGGCATATATTCTGAATTTTCGGGTGCCAGCTGTGCCAACTCTTCCGACCGGCGTACAACGCGTTCTAAAGAAGCGTCATCAAACTGATCTATAGTAGCCGAGCCTGCTTTTTTACCATAAACAGATGTTACGCTAAGCCCAACAGTGCTGATATCGCCAGCAGTTGAAACCGCATTTAACGCATAACGTACATTACCACCTTCGCTTCCGCCAAGGTTTATTTCGCATTCGTCGGCTTTTGAATAGCTAAGCACTTTCTTTAATAAAGCCTGTGCTTGTTCTTTTGTATATATAGGCATATGTTATCCGATCTTTCTTTTTGTGTTGATTACATTAACACCGTTAAACCTTGTTGTTGATGAGCCATGCGATACCGCGCTGCTTTGGCTTGGCTGACCCTTACCATCGTTAAACGACCCACCCAAACGGTAATCATTTTTATCGCAAACTGCCGCGCAGGAGTTCCAGAATTCCTGGGTATTGGCCTGGTAGGCCACATCGTTTAGCATACCGGCAATTTTACCGTTCTTAATTTCGTAAAACAATTGCCCGCCAAACTGGAAGTTATAGCGTTGCTGATCTATAGAGAAAGAACCATCACCAATGATATAGATACCTTTCTCAACGTTTTTGATCATATCGTCAACCGCTAACGGGGTTTTGCCTGGCTGTAATGACACATTTGGCATCCGCTGAAACTGCACATCCTGCCAGCTTTGGGCATAACAGCACCCCTGAGATTCCTTAAGCCCAATAATATGGGCCTGATCGCGGATGGCCTGATAATTTACCAGTGTACCTTCTTTTATAATATCCCACTTTTTGGTGCCTACACCTTCATCATCATACCCTACAGCGCCTAATGAACCTACTTCGGTTTTATCGCCGGTTACGTTTACTTGCTTGCTGCCGAAATTAAACTTGCCCGATTTCCATTTATCCAGGGTAAGGAAACTGGTACCGGCAAAGTTGGCTTCGTAACCTAATACCCTATCCAGCTCGGTTGGGTGGCCAACAGACTCGTGAATAGTTAACCACAGGTGACTTGGATCAAGCACCAGATCGTACTTACCCGGATCTACCGTTTTGGCAGTTATTTTTTCTGCCGCCTGTTTGGTGGCAAATTTCATATCCTCCAGCATATCGTACCGCTTTTTATAACGAGGGGTTACACCTGCAATAGTTTCAGACGCCGATGGCGTTAAATATTCATAACCCATACCAACCGGCGAGCTTAAAGAGCGACGGGTTTGGAAAGAGTTTGAAGCAGAATCTATTTTTGTAACAGTAAACGACGGGAAAAGGCGATGAATATCCTGATCAATGTATGAACCGTCAGTTGAAGCAAAATATTTTTGCTCGTTCACCGCGAATATGGTTGAGTTTACAAAGTTGGCGCCACCTGCAATAGCCGATGCATTTGCACCCAGCAGCAGATCTACCTTTTCTTTGATAGGCACTTCAAAAGCATTTTTTTCGATAGGCGTTTTCCAGCTTACTTCGCCGTAACCTTTTTGCGGGGCCAGTTGTACCGGCGCGCTGCCCAGTTTGGCATTAGCTTTAGCAACAGCCACAGCACGTTGGGCGGTTTTGGCAATACCTTCTTTAGTTACCTCGTTTGTTGCGGCAAAACCCCAGCAGCCGTTAGCAATAACGCGGATACCGATACCATACGATTCAGTATTGGCAACGTTAAGCACGCGGTTTTCGCGGGTAATAACAAACTGGTTAAGGTAACGCCCGATACGCACATCCGCGTAGCTGGCTCCTGCGCTTTTAGCAGCGTTAAGTCCGGCATCGGCCAGTTCTTTTTTAATACGTACATCAACGCCCTCAAGCGCTTGTTGTACATCAATGTTTTTACCAAAGCTATCTAACGAAGGGAGCATCATAGCCCCTGCGCCAACGCCGGTTAAAAAAATAAAGTCTCTTCTTCTCAAAGTTTGTCCTCCAAAAATTTAATTCCCAACCGGGGAAGACGGTTATTTTATGAAAATTTTGTTTCTATCCAAAGGAAAGTGCATGCCACAAGCAGCAAGATATAAAAATATATTTTCGGTACATCAATCCGAATTTTTTGCTGTATCTGTTTTGTTACAATATCACTTATTTTGTGCGTATTAGCATATTTTTTTGTGGCCGATAATTTGTCTGCATTCTGAACCGTTTTCCAATCTTGCCGGGCATAGGTATACCAACTACTTGCCTGGTCGTTTTGCTTTAAGCTTTGCCACCCGGCTGTTTGTGGCCAATACAACAAATCATATTCAAAAGGGATCCAGGGGTTTTGTACCAATGCTACCTCCTGACCGTTTATTATTATTGGTGATGATTTGCCCTGAGAGATCTGTAAAGTAACGGGGTCGCTTATATACGGCGGAGATAAAAGCTCAATACCGATTTCTACAGCATCATTTTTACGCACTGCTTTGGTTATTAATACCGACCATAATGCAGAATAATCACCTTTATTCCCACTCAGCATCCAGCTAAAAGTGTTATTTAAAGTAGTAAAAACAACTTTGCCCGAACCGGATATAGCGCTGCTTGCCAGTACACGATCCTGAGCAGTTTTAACCAGTGGCTGTGTACCGTTCTGATAAACAATATGCGCCAGGCCATAACTTAATTTCGACTGACTTTTGTTACCATTTATAATAAGCGGAGCTGGAGCGGATTCTTTACCCGATGCCCTATCCACAGGAAAATATTTTTGCAGCCACGATGTTTTGCCCGTACTATCCGCACGTACAATGAGGCCTAAACCTTTGTCGGCTATCTCTTGCTTTAGCGCGCCACTTTCGGTGGGACTCAGCGCGTTTAATATCGATAGATCGCCAATCACCACATCAAACCTACCCAATGTTTGCTCTGATATTTTATTCAGGTTAAACTGATCGATATTAATATACTCGCTGTTAAACTTATCCTTGCTAATTGCAGAGCGCAGAGCCACCGCATATCCATTTTCGCTGAGCCAGTTCTTTAAAAACTTACTCTCAAAATCCGGCGAAGCCGAAAGCATTAAAACCTTTAGCGGCTTAACTGCGTCTATTTGAACAGGGATATTACCTTGAAGCGCTGCATCGGCATAAAGACTGAATACTACTTTGCCAGTTGTTTTGGGGATGGCGCTTAAGTCAAACGACGACTGCACATTGGGAGAAAGTATTACTGAATCTAAACCAGTATTCAATCCCCTTAAAACCAGTTTTATTTTTTGTGCCGATGTATTATTGTATTGGCCTTGTATATGTAATGCCTCGCCTGCTTTTAATCGGCCATTCCAGTTTACCTGTGTCACACCTGCAGGAACTTTTGAGGGATGAAAGACGAGTGACAGACTATCCAACTGTTGCAATTCAGCGCTACTTAACCCATAACCATATACGTGTAATCGGTCTGTTTGGCTTAACTCGTCTAAGCCATTTATCAATTTAGCTTTTGGGTATGCTTTTTTAATAGCTAAATCTGTAGTGAAGATAGCGGAGTCGTCACCAATGCTATCTGCATCAAAACCATTTGTTGGCAAAACAGCTTTATGATCATCTCTTTTGGTGACACTGCTATTGTAGGTTATGGGCAAAATAATACAAGCTAATGCTGCCGTGGCGATGATAGCCGCAACAATTCGCAAGAGCAAAAATCTATTATTAGCACGCCTGTACTCCAGCCATATAAAGCCTAAAGCCAGCAATATGCAAAGCGCGATAACAATAAATGGCCAGTTGCTTTGCATTAACGGTTAGCTTGTTTTAGGTTTTTATAATACTGTTTTGACAGGCCCATATCCGTGGCGTTGCTTTCAGACGATGGCATCTTTTTGAGAAAGGTCAATGTTTTTTGTAAAGCGCCTTCTACGATATTTACATCTTTAATATTTACTTTTTGCGCCGATAAAATCCGCCGCATAGCATTTAAGGCGGGCAGGTAAGCTCCCGGCTGTGCCGATGCCCTCAAACTTAATTGCTGGTTAGCCGCTTGAAGCGCCCTGTTATCAGCAGGGTTTAGCACCGGATTAATTTTTAAGGCTTCTAATACATTTACTGCTTTTTTCAGCGCGTCTAACTGGTCGGCGGCCGGTTTTATATCTTGCTTATTTATGGGCTGGATGATCTTATCCAGTTCACCACTTAAACGTTTTTCATCTTTCAGCGGCGGTGGGTTGTAGGCCGTTTTAGCCACATACGAGCGGGATTTTTGCTGCAGATCTTTTAATAACCTCAATGCTTTGTAGGCAAATGGCAGGGCGGCCTGTGGTTTATACAAGCGCAATTGCAGTTCGGCTTTCCACATCTCGGTAAGGGTAGCTTTTAGCTGGGCTTTAACAGCGGGCTCAAAGAAACCTGCATCCTCGGCATTATCATGGTCATCCGTGTATTCTTTTAGTATCTTTTTGGCATTGCTAAAATCCGCCGGGTCGGCGGGGTCATTATTGGGCGCACCAATGGCATCTTCACCTTCCTCGCCCAAAAACTTACCATAGCGCAAGCGCAGCAATTTTTGATCGATACCCAGGTCATTGCTGCGGGCATTAAATTTTTCTACACTGATGCTGTCCTTATCTTTCAGTAACTGCTCAGCATCGATAATAATTTGACGCTCACTCCTGAAAAACTCCGGCTTAATGTTCACGCCGGAAAGCACGCCGTTCATGCTCAGCAATTCGGCGGTATCCTGTATGCTTACGGTATATACATCAGTACGGCTCAATTGCTTGTGCGTATCTTGTGCTTGTATATAAAAATATAATTCGTCGCCCGGCTCCATATTCAGGGTTGGCAGGTCAATCAGTTTCTGCACATCGTATTGAGGTTTATGCGCATTAAAACCTTGCATAAAATTGAGTTTATATTCCTTAAACTTTACGCCCTCGCCACGGCCTTTGGCCACGGTTGCCATGATAATGGAATTTGAAATGCCATAATCATCATTCAGCGTAGCATTAATAGTAACCTTGGGTGCTTCGCCTGCATCAATGTAAGTATATTGCTTTGGCGATTTAATATGTATCACAGGTACACCATCCTTAATAACCTGTACATAATAAAGGTCTGATAATTTTCCATCAATACTTACCTGGTAAAAGCCGGGTTTGTCAATCGCCTTAGAAACATACCATTCAGTATGTTTATTATTGTTCTTTAAAGTAATTTGTTCTTTATCATTAAATAGCAACGAAGCTTTCTTGATGGCCACGTTAGTTTTTATATTCCAGGTAACGGTAGCGCCCTCTTCTGCAGATAGATTAAACTTATCCTGTGTCCGTTTTGCTTTACCTGTATATGCAGGCGGGGTAATGCTAACCTCTACGCTATTTATTTGCGGCAAAACCTTTTCGGCCATAGCTCCCGGCGCGCAAACAGCAACGGGCCTGTCAGGGCCATAAAAGATACGTTCGATATGGAAGATCTTTCCAAGTGCCCATATAAAACCTGTTGCTACAATAAGCGATACAAAAGCAACCACCAAACGCTTAGCAAAAGGCTTATGCGATACTTTCAGTCCGGCTAAAACATCCGCTATTTTTGAAGAAGCAATAACCTGCAGTGGGTTCAATTCTTCAGCAGGGATCAATAACAGCTGACTGCTTTCCTGTAATTCCGGATACTCCTTATTCAGAAATGCCGCTATCTTTTCATCGCTCATTTGCCATGGGCGGTTCGCAGCCAACATAATAGCAAGCACTACCGGGAAGGTGATAATTCCCCACAATAAAGAGGGCGACAACAGGTAATACACCAACGCGCCAACATACAAAGCAGCATATAGCGAATACAACACATCCTCCAGCACCTGGTAAATTATCCAGCGCCGGCGTAAGCTTTGTATTTTATATGATCTGCCCTGCTCAGCCATTATTTACTATTTTAGTTTTGTGCGACAGGATCCGCTCGGCAATAAATACGCCTACAAGTAATAACCAAAAATAGCGCGACAGATCTGTTTGCCCATTAGTTTTAACCGAGGTTATCGCTTTGTTCTTTTTAACAATCTCCGGTTGTATTTGCGCGTTGCTTAATATCCGCTTATCATGTTGTTGGGGAATCCCAATAGGCGCATTATTGATCAGCTTTAAGATCAGCTTTGGAAAATCATCACTCCAAACCAGGTCATTCCAAAGCGGATTAAAACGGCTGTAGAAATGGTAAGTATTATCATCAAATCCCAACACCGGTTTACCAAAACCATCTTTCCAGATAGCCTCTTCCCCGGTTTTCGGGTTAATCAACTTTGCCAGCGCGATATGCCTTGGCTCCATCCAGGTATTAACATCAATAACCTTACCGGTCTCATACTTGAAAATATTCTTACTGTTTTTAGCCCTGCTTACTGCTTGCTCTGACAACCAGAACAACCAGGTTTGCCCGCCGGATATTTGCGCAGGGTTATTGTATTGTTTAATAACAGATTTTCTCCCGCTAAAATTAACCGCTGCCGATAGCGCCGCTTTTAAATAGCCGGCATCAATCGCATGCTTATCTGTATAAATGGCGATACGCATTGCGCTTGTATCAACAGGAAACACCGCTTGACCTGCATTTTTCAAACTTATCGATGGCAAGCCGTTTTGTACATTAACGGTAATATCATCACTGCCTCCGCTTTGAAGGATCTGATCAGTATAATATACCCTCGCCGGGCTGCTATTCCCCAATGTTACTTTAATAGTACCGCTATTTGTTAATATTGCCGATGCTATCCACTTACTTACAGAATCTGCAACGGTGTAAGTTTGCCAGTGCAGGTTCAGATCAACTGCAGGTTTGCCGCCTTTAAAATGATTGATGCCATTTGGTGTAAACACATAGACAGGTGTGGTGGCAGCGATTTGCCTGTCTAAAGCTTTTATTAAAGTCCAGTAGTTTGCCTTGCCGGTAGTATCTTTTAAGCTACTATCAGCCAATATTTTGGTGAGATCATTCTTAGCGAAACCACTATTTAAATAATGGAACTCGTACCCGGCTTTGTTCAACGAATCTATCTGGGGTTTAAATTTGGTATAGGTTTCTTTAAGGTTCTCTTTGGGGATAAATAGCAAGCCTTTTGCTTTTTGCAAAGAAGCAGCATTTTGCCAAACCGGCGAGGCTAACAACAGGGCCAGCAATGCAAGCAATAAGCAACGCAATATCAGCAATAAAATATCCAGCAGTTTAAAACTGCGGCGGGTACTTTTCGATGCTTCGGTAATAAGCGATATGCTGCCTACCTTCAGCGTTTTACCCGGGCGCACATTCCACAGGTGTATAATAACCGGGATGCTCACCGCGGTTAATGCAAAAAACCATATGGGGTTTAAAAACTGCATACCGCCTATCTCGCTCCCTTTTTACGCTGTACCAAAAATGCTCTCAAAGCTTCATCTAACGGCTGCGATGTGCTCACCATTTGATATACGATGCGCTTACCCGTGAGGTTGCTTTTTATAGCTGCCAAATGCTCCTGCAATTTCTCATGATAAGTATCTTTCGCCCTTTGGGTATTTACTTGTATGGTTTCGCCTGTTTCCAGATCTTCTAATGTAGAGAACCCTTTAAAATCAAAATCCAGTTCGTTTTGCCCCATCAGGTGGAACACAATTATTTCATGTTTTAGCGCCGATAGTGAGTTGAGCAACGCGTTTATCTCCCCATCTGCCTGGTACATATCCGTTATAAATATCAGCAATTCTTTACGCCCCGTTCCGGCAAAAAGCTCTTTATAGTGCACAGGTTTTGTAAAGGCCCCAGCCGGATTTACCTGTTGCAGATGATAAAATAACCGCTGCAAATGCTGCGGATCAGGTTTAGAGGGCATGGAGAAAAGCTCGCCATGTTTAAATATATTCAATGCTACCGAGTCGCCCTGTAAATTAGCAAGGTAGGCTAAAGATGCCGCCAGAAATTTGGCATACTCTATCTTCTTAACGCCGTTGTCATCATGGTTCATAGATGCGCTGGCATCTACCAAAAACCTAATAGATATACTGGTTTCCACCTCCGATTCGCGGATGTAGTACCTGTCGCTGCGGGCAAACATCCGCCAGTCTAACCAGCGCAGATCATCCCCGGGCTGGTAGCTGCGGTACTGACTAAACTCCAGTCCGGGCCCCTTAACGGTGCTTTTATTAAACCCATTCATAAAGCCATCAATAACCGTTTTCGCCAGCAATGGCAAATCCTTAATGGTCATTAATACTTTGGGATCAAGCACGATTGAATTTTAGATGTTAGATTTCGGATTTATTCCGATTAATTATCAAAACCCTCTCCTTTGAAGCGGGCAAGGTGAGGCTACAAAGAGCCTTTACGTTCTATTACCTTTATCAGTTCCGCGGTTACCTTATCTGATGTAATCCCTTCGGCTTCGGCTTTAAAGTTCATTAATATACGGTGCCTTAAAACGGCCGGCGCCATAGCGTGGAGATCTTCCATCAAAACAGAATATCTACCTTTTAGCAGCGCCCTCGCCTTAGCGGTTAATATCAAAGCCTGCCCCGCTCTTGGACCAGCACCCCATCTAACCCATTCTTTTACGTAAGCGGTAATAGTAGTATCCGGGCGCGTAGCACGGATCAGTTCGCTTACATAGCGGGTTAGGTCTTCGTTAATGGTTACCTGCCTAACCAGGTCTTGCGCCTGTATAATTTCTTCGGCCGTAATAACAGCTTTTACATCAGCTTTTTTAGTGCCGGTAGTGCGATTTAGTATTGCAAACTCCTCTTCGGGAGTTGGGTAGCCAATTTTTATCAGCAGTAAAAACCTGTCCAGCTGTGCCTCAGGCAGCGGATAGGTCCCTGCCTGTTCAATAGGATTTTGGGTAGCCAATATAAAGAAGGGTTTATCCAATGGATAGGTTTGCCCGCCATAAGTTACCTCAAATTCCTGCATGGCCTCCAACAGGGCCGACTGCGTTTTGGGTGGGGTTCTGTTTATTTCATCGGCCAAAATAATATTGGCAAACAACGGGCCTTTATTAAATTTAAAGAAACGTTTGCCGGTAGCATGGTCCTCCTCCAATATTTCGGTACCTATAATATCTGTTGGCATCAAATCGGGTGTAAACTGGATGCGCCTGAATGCCAGGTGCAGTGCTTGCGACATGGTTTTAACGATCAGTGTTTTTGCCAGTCCGGGTACACCTTCCAGCAGGCAATGGCCGCCAGCCAAAAAAGCTACAAGTAATTCATCCAATATAGCATCCTGCCCAACAATTACCTTTTGTATCTCGGCTTTTAGCTGCGGTAATTTCTCGAGCAGGGCTTTTATGTTTTTTTCGGTAAGTTCCAATGTGTTGTTTTTAATTTTACCTATCAGCGTTTTTGCCTCACCCCGGCCCTCTCCTTTGGAGAGGGCCGGGGTGAGGCTACAAGATATTACCCTTTTAATTAAATACCATGCTTTTTTGTCAAAAACACAATAAAGTATCTAAAACTTTACAACTTGTTAGGTTTATTAATGGATGCGGGCAATATTTTTGTTTTAATTTTAGACTTTTAGCGGCAGATGGCATACGGGCAAAAATTCACTTTCACAAGGTTAAGTTATCACAGTGGCGATTGGGATACCGATCAGCGCATGCCGTCAAACCTGCTCAACTCTCTACTGGAGTATACTACTATACCTATTGATGAACACGAAAAGGTCATCCCCTTAAGCAGCGACGATATTTTTTCCTACCCCTTTTGTTACCTCAGCGGCCACAAGCTGGTTCAGTTTAACGCAAAGGAGAAGGCCAATTTTAAAAAATATGTGCAAAACGGCGGCTTTGTATTTGTAGACGATTGCAATCATGATATCGACGGGCTTTTTGCAAAATCATTTGAGGCGCAAATGGCGGCCTTGTTTGGGCCTAACGCGTTAAAAAAGATCCCCAACAACCATAAGTTATACCACTCCTTTTTCAAATTTGATAAGGGGCCGCCAACCACTTCTTTTGAGCTGAACGGCTGGGGCGATGACCTGGTGCACGATTATCTTAAGGCCATTGAGATTAACGGCCGTATAGGTGTTTTATATAGTAGTAAGGATTATGGTTGCGAATGGGACTACGATTTCCGCAATAAACGTTTCCTGGCCGAAGATAATACCAAGTTTGGTGTGAACATTATTGTTTATGCCATGAATTCCTGATAGGTAATTGCAATTATTATTACCTTTCGCTTAGTTTTAAATTTTACATGACAGATAGCTATTTCATTTTTAAGAATAACCAGGAAGAAGGCCCTTTTACTTTAGAAGAAGTAATAGAAGCAGGCCTTGATGTTGATACGATGGTGTTATCGCCACTGGCGGATGATTGGCAGCGGGCATCAGACCTGCCGGAGTTTTTTGAATATTTTGAAGCCAAAGGAATTTACTTCCCTACCGAGGATAACCTGGCCACTTTTTGGTGGAGATTGCTTGCCTATCTTATAGATTCAATTTTAATATCCTTTCTCATTTCCATTTTTGCATCGGGCTATCTTCTGAAAACAATAGCCGCTATGGAGCCCGATACGCTCGAGGCTAAAATTGTCCGGCTAAAATTCAACCTCGTCATTTTTGTTATATCGGCCATATACAATTCAATATGTGAAGCTACCCCCATGCGTGGCAGTATAGGTAAAAAACTATGCAAACTTGTTGTAGTTGACGCGGATGGCCGAGGTTTAAGTTTTGGCAGGGCATTGGTGAGAAATTTCACCAAATTTTTATCAAGCATAGCACTCGGCATAGGTTATCTTAACATTTTATGGAGCGAACATCGTCAGGCCTGGCACGATCAAATAGCTAAAACCTACGTACTTACCCGCAACCAATAATTTTTTGTAAACCTGTTTCTTATATTTATTATATTAGACAAATAATAATACTGCTTTGAAAAGAAAAGACTTCCTCTACCTTACCGGCATGGGCATAAGTGCCTCTATGCTTAGCAGGTTTACCGCTACCGGCTCGCCCATTGTGCCCGGCACCCGCATGCGGGACGTTGATGTAGCCATTAAAAAACGTATGGCTGATGTGGCCCTAAATGCCGCACGTGCAAAAGGTGCTACTTATACCGATGTACGCCTTGGCCGTTACCTAAACGAGTTTGTGGTTACCCGCGATAAAAACATCGAAAACATTGTTGACACGGAATCGTACGGAATGGGGATACGCGTTATTGCCAATGGCTGCTGGGGCTTTGCCGCCACAGACAAGCTGGATAACGATAGCATTGCCCGCGCTGCAGAAACTGCCGTTGCTATAGCAAAAGAGAATGCCCGTATACAAACCGACCCGGTGCAGCTTGCACCGCAGAAAGGTTACGGCGAGGTAAGCTGGAAAACACCTATAGAGCGTAATGCTTTTGAGGTACCCATGAAAGAAAAGACCGATCTGTTATTGTCTGTAAATGATGCCGCTTTTAAAAACGGTGCCAATTACGTTAACTCGGTGCTGTTTATGGTGAACGAGCAAAAGTATTTTGCTTCTACCGATGGTTCATACATTGACCAGGATATCCACCGGATATGGCCTGTATTTGGGGTAACCAAGGTTGACGATAAAACCGGCAAGTTTGAGACCCGCAACTCGTTAAGCGCGCCGCGCGGAATGGGTTACGAATACATGATGCCCCGTGAAAGCGACAAAATAAAAAGTCAGACCACCCTATACCGCGACCGTTACGATATGCATGAAGATGCATCGGCGGCGGCATTGCAGGCAGCAGAAAAGCTAAAAGCAAAAACGGTAGAGCCCGGTAAATACGACCTGGTGCTTGATCCAAGTCACCTTTGGTTAACCATTCACGAATCTGTTGGGCACCCGTCAGAACTTGACCGCGTACTGGGTTACGAAGCCAACTTTGCCGGTACCAGTTTCCTTACATTAGATAAGTGGAAAACGGGCAAGTTTAACTTTGGCAGCAAAAACGTAAATATTGTGGCCGATAAATTACAGCCGGGTTCGCTTGGTGCGGTTGGTTATGATGATGAAGGCGTGGGCACCAAACAATGGGATATCATTAAAGACGGGATATTGGTAAACTACCAGGCCATTCGCGATCAGGCGCATATCTTAGGGCTAAAAGAATCACAAGGATGCTGCTACTCGCAAAGCTGGCAGGATGTGCAGTTCCAGCGCATGCCAAATATCTCCCTGCAACCCGGTAAGGAAACCCTTTCTCCGGCAGATATGATCAAGAATGTAGAGAAGGGTATTTATATTATTGGCGATAGCTCATTCTCTATCGATCAGCAGCGTTATAACTTCCAGTTTAGCGGTCAGCTTTATTATGAGATAAAGAACGGCAAAATTGTGGGCATGCTAAACGATGTGGCTTACCAGGCCAATACCCAGGAATTCTGGAACTCATGCGCGGCAGTTTGCGATAAAAATGATTACCGTTTAGGCGGGTCATTCTTTGACGGAAAAGGCCAGCCAATGCAGGCAAGCGCGGTATCGCACGGTTCATCTACAGCCCGTTTTAACGGGGTTAACGTAATTAATACAGCAAGAAAAATATAAACCTATGGCTATTTTAAGTGAAGATGAATGCCGCGCGATAATGAAAAAAGCGCTCAGCTACTCAAAAGCCGACGAGTGTGAAGTAAACCTGAACGGATCAGATTCGGCCAATATAAGGTACGCACGTAATACGGTATCAACAAGTGGCGCTATAAGCAGTACCACTATGGCCATATCATCGGCGTTTGGTAAAAAATTGGGGGTTATCACTCTTAACGAATATACCGATGCCGCTATTGAAAGCGCTGTTAGGAAATCAGAAGAGCTGGCCAAACTGGCACCTGAAAACCCGGAGTATATGCCATTTTTAGGTCCGCAAACTTATGCACCGGCAGCCAAAACCTTTGTGCCCGAAACGGCAGCTATGACGCCTGCACAGCGTACTACTATGGTAGCGCAAAGCTTGCAAATAGCAAAAGATAATAAGCTTACCGCGGCAGGTTTCCTGCAAAGCAGCGCCGGTTTTGCCGCTATGATGAACTCTAAAGGTTTGTTTGCCTACAATAAATCTACGGATATCAACTTTTCAGTAACCTTACGTACTGCCGATAGTCAGGGATCTGGCTATTCTACAAAAGATTATAATGATGTTGCCAAGCTGGATGCAGCTGCATTCTCTAAAATAGCGGCTCAAAAAGCCACAGGCTCATCTGCTGCAAGGGCAATTGAGCCCGGTAAATACACTGTGATATTGGAACCTGCTGCAGGCATTGTATTACTTGAACAATTATACGGCAGCCTTGACGCGCGCAGTGCTGATGAAGGCCGCAGCTTTTTAAGTAAGCCCGGTGGCAAAACCCGCTTTGGCGAAAAACTGGTTGATGAAAGAGTGAATATTTACTCTGACCCGGCAAATGCAGAGCTGCCAACCAGCAGCTGGAGCGGCGACGGGCAACCATTGCAAAAAATGAGCTGGATAGAAAAAGGTGTGGTAAAAAACTTTACCTATTCACGCTATTGGGCGCAAAAGAAAGGTGTTAAACCTGTTCCGTACCCAAATGGTTTTATAATGGAGGGTGGCACCCAGAGTTTAGAAGACCTGATAAAAGGCACTGAAAAAGGTATATTGGTAACCCGTTTATGGTACATACGCCCGGTAGACCCGCAAACACTGCTCTACACTGGCCTAACCCGCGATGGTACTTTTTATATTGAGAACGGACAGATAAAATTCCCGATCAAAAACTTTAGGTTTAACGAGAGCCCGGTTATTATGCTGAACAATCTGGATGCACTTGGCAAAGCAGAACGCACAGTAAGTGGCGAAAGCAGCCAAAGCGCCCTGATACCACCAATGCGTATAAGGGACTTTACTTTTAGTTCGCTATCTGACGCGGTGTAGAATCTTTAGCACAGGTGTAGAATCTTATTGCGCACCTGTGCTTTTTTTTAAGTGACATGAGAAAGGCCTTAACCTTATTATTCTTCTTACTGCCGTGGGTTTCAGTTTTCTGCCAGGATAAATACTCGGCAAGATTGCCGGTTAGCGGTTGGGTGACAGAGCTTGGCGTTTCGCCATCCGAAGAAATTTGGATCGCGACAAAAGCCGGCAATGTTTATTTCACAAAGCACATTGGCGATACCTGGGACATTGGGCCTTATGGCTCGTTAGATTTTGTAAGTACCACTTCAGGTATGACATTTGAAAGGATCAATTTCTTTTCAGAAGACGATCTTATGATTTCGGGGTTTATCCAGGAGGATGGGAGGCAAAACTTTGTTTACTGGTCGGGTAATCATGGCCGGGATTGGCAAAAGATAATATTTGGCGCGAGTAGTTGGATTGATGCGGCCTATATAAATGATAATGGCAAGGCCTGGATGAGTGGCAGTTCGCAGTTGATCTATTACACGTCGGACAAAGGGAAAACCTGGCAATCTTTCGACAAAGTAGAACAAACGGGTAACCTCAGATTTGTAACCGTACATTTTGCTAAAGATGAAATTACCGGTCTGTTTGGCTCTACATGGAATGTACTATACAAAACGACCGATAATTGTAAAACCTGGCAAAAGATCCCTACTCCACTTACTCAAAAAAAATATAAACGCATTAATAGCAATGAAAGGCCTGAAATTTATAAAGTAAGAATAATTGGAGATTATTCTGTTGTTAATCAACAGGGTAGGGTTTTTATTACTAAATCAAATATTATCGACTGGAAATATTTACCTGATGCAGCAAACTTTGAAGTAACTGAACAAGATGAGTTATACGTCGTAAACAAAGATCTTTCAGTAAGTCTTTTTGACCCTCAATTTAATAAAATCTGGGATTCTGCTAAACACTTGGATAAACAGCCGGTTGCCCTTGCGGTAAGACACGGAAAACTGTTCGCTTACGATTCAGATAAAATTTATAACATCAGCCCTAAGGAATTTATTGCTTCAGATCTGTTGACAAACCAGATACCTATCCCCGAACCAGACCTAAAAGTTACATTAACCGGTGAAGATTATGGTTTTTCAGGTAGTGATATTCTGCGGTTCGACAAGGATAAAAAGCAGTGGTATAGGTTCATGACGGTAAATTTTAACATAGCAAACGCCTGTACATTAAATCGCAATCTTATTATCGCTGATGGTAGTCTTAAGCAATATTATCGTGTTGATGTCACAAACAAACGAATTGAAGATTTCGATCTACCCAAAACTTTATATGATCCTGATCAAATAGTTGAAATGCACTTCGAACGAGGCTACCAAGGTTGCTTTGCTTCAGGTAATTCAATACGGTCATATATCAAAAAGGGCGGCAATTTTGTTTTAAGGCAAAAAACAAGTACGCCTGCATACCTTGAGAATATAAAATCGATATTTACGCAAGAGGAAGTTTTTACCCTGGCTGGCATTATAGATAATTCCCGCTCATTAAACGCTTCTTTAACCGACCTAAATATATCAGCTGCCGATATTTTAGCTTACAAGAAAATAATAGATGGCGAAAAGAAGAAAATTAAAAAATCAGAAGTCCCAAGTTTTGATTTCAACAATTTTTACGCATTCCCGGGTGACGACATAGATCTTGAATTTTATAAAAATGTAGCTGACTCATTATCATTTATACCCGAACAAGATATCAACGATGTGTTTTTACGATCAGAAAGTATTTTTAGCACTACCACTGTTTGGAGACGGGTAATATTTGTATTAAAGAATGGCGAAAAGTTGATAGCCGAAAATTTTGACTATAAGCCCAACTATTTATTTACACCTTGGGTGGTTACGTACAATGGGCTTAAATTCAAAAGTAGTTCTATTAAATTTGGGCAACAGGTTGAAAAGATAACCGGCGGTCGTTTTTTTGAAAATACTGAGGTTAGCAAAAAGAGTTACGCCATATTTAAAATAGCTGATTATCTATACCGTAGGAAATTAGATAAAGAACAGCTTTAATGTTTTTATCCGTCCAACATTCCGCATGTATAATTGGACGGATAAACGCCTCATACTTTAGTTGCTTTTGTCCAATGGAAATGATGCCATCGCGGACTTATGACAGCAATGACATGCCCTTCCTTGGGGAAGAAGGATGCAGAGGTTGATTCGCAATTGAGGTTGACTAGCCCCTCCCTGCCAACACAAATCAATCACCCCCCTCCCCAAGGAGGGAATAAGGAATCAAATCCTTTTCCTTAGCTGTTTAAATATTTGTTAGGGACATTCTCCGGCAAATAATCAATTCCGTAAGCAGCTTTAAGCAGTTTAGAAACATTGGCATAAATCAAATCTTCCTTACGTTGAAACTGTGGAAGCAGGCCCATCATTGCATAACTAATTGGATTTACAGATGGAATAAAGGTTTCCCAATCATAACCCTTTCCCCATATAAGCCCTTTAACGGTTATTTCCAGATCAACCGATCGGGAGAGTAAAAAATCCATCACATCAACAGAGGCATTAGCATGCTGGTTTACTGTATGAAAAATGGGGGTATGCCCGCCAAACCCATGCTCATCATATCCTGCTTTTGCATTAATATCCGCACCATGTTCTACAAGGATTTTAGCACAATTTATATGGTTATATTCAGCGCAAATATGCAGCAGAGTAACATCATGCAAAGGCGTAAAAGCGCAGTCTATCGAGTACCTGATATTTATCTTCTGTGGCTCCGTTTTTAACTGATCATTAAGCCATGCGGCCTCATCTAATAAAGTTGCGAGCAGGATCTTATCTTCAAACTGAAGGCCGTTATCAACAAAAACTTTAACACACTGCTTAAATTTGGGGCCACGCGGGTATTCGGTTAATACTTCATAAATAAGGGGTTTGCCCCTGAACTGGTCATTGGGGCTTATGCCATTATCAAAACATTCCTGTATACCAGTAACTGATTGTATCTCGATATCGGTAATGAGTTTTTTAAGATAATCCATAATTTATTTAAGGATGCGTTTGATTTATCCTTAAATAAATTTACAAATTAAACGTCATCTTAACCAACAAGAATCTCCCCGGTATAGTGTAAGAACTGCTTGTGAATGTATTTGCTGATAAATACAGCGCGCTATAAGTTTTGGTATTAAACAGGTTTTGCACGGTTAGTTCCAGATCAAGTTTTGTTTTGTTGAACTTGTATTTCACAGATGCATCGGCAAAAATATATTTCAGATCGTTAGCCTGTTGTTGGTGGGTGTAGTAATGATCGGCAGCAACACTAAAAAATAAATTGCTTAGCGGGTTATAATTTACCGAACCTTGCTGGGTTAAGCGCTCAAACTTACTTGAGGTGGCAACCGCCGAAGACTTGCTTTTTGTTTGATCGTAATTTGCTTTGTAGCTAAAGTTCACATAGTCGCTTACCTTGGTATCGGCACCAATGCTAAAAGTTGTCGAGATGGTATTATAAGGCAATATAATACCGTTCTGGATCTGGTTAAGTTTGGTGCTTTGTACCGATACTCCCGCGCTAAAGGTAGTACGCAAACCAAAGGCATATTTGCTAACATAACCATTACCCATCCACGAATCTATATTGTTATCAAACGGTAACACAATGCGCTGCTGAATATTATTGGTTAATATGCTCGACGCGATGTTATTGGCATTCATGTGCGTATAAGATGCATTCAGGCTAAAAAAGAACAAGGTTATAGCTTTACGATAATTAAAGCCCAGCATGGCATTCTGCGTTTTGCGTTCGGTCAGGTCGGCATTGTTGGCGTAAAGCGATCGGTAATCTTTAAGGATAGATCCGTTATACACATCCTGTATGTTCCCAATATCATTACGGAAGTTATAAGCCACCGTTATATAATTTTCAACCGCGGTTTGGTATTTTATAGATACCCGGGGGTTAAAATACAAGCGGGTCAAATCTTTATCAAGGTTATAGTAACTATCCTTATAGCTTATTTGCTGCAGGTTTAACGGCAGTGAAATATTCGCCTTAATTTTATCCCCCGGAATATCATACACAGCTTCGGTATATACCTTACGGCGTTGCCAGTCCAGGTTATTCACTGTGCTATCTGATACCCGGTTCACCGAATTATTCAGCTGTGTTATATTTAGATCCGACTGTAATTTTTGCGATTGTAAGCTAAAACCCGCCTTGTAACTTTGCGTGATTAAGTTGCCCGGTATTTTAAAGCCAACGTAGTTATTGGTGAACCAGGTGGGTATATCTACCGTTTGGGTAAGCTGCTTGTAAGCCACGCCATTGTTAAAAATATCGGGGTTTAATCCCGGGTCTATTATGCGGTTCTCGGGTTCGGTGCTGCGGTTCAGGTAACTGTAAAACTCTATTATTTTATTACTTTTAAACGTATTCATCAGGCTAAACTCGTTGGATATATCCATCAGGTTATCCTTAAACACCTGGTTTACCGGTGTGCCGTTGGTATTCAACGCCGAGTAGCCCGTATTGCGACTATAATCGGCAATAAAATTATTGCTCAGGTAATACTTATCCCTGTTTACATTTACCGAAAGCTGGCTGTGCAAAATATCCGGCCGACGCCTGTTGTTTTGCACTTCCGCATAGCGAATGGTATCATTGGGCAGGTAATATTCGCTAAACTTGCTATAGCTCTGTTTCTGATTATCCCGCAGGTAAGATATGTTTGCCTTTAACTGTACATCCTTTTTCAAATTAACCAGGTTATTCAAATTCAATATACCCGATTGATTGAACAGATATCGGTTTCGTGGCAGGTCAGGATCGCCGGCTGTACCTAATGAAAGCACAGTGCCTGGTTTATCATTATCCAATCTGGACAAATAGCTTGACAGGTTATGCGATACCAGGTCGCCCGCAACATCATTACTGGTGTTATTGGCTTTAAAATAGTTTATGGCCTTATACTTATCCTTAAACATCATGGCATTAAGGTCGGCATAGTATTTATCAGGCAAACCTGCGCCAACAGTTTCCTGCCCTATTAACTGCAACTTGGCATCTTTTTTTATGGTAAGATTAAGGGCTACATCTTCGCTCACCACTTTATCCCTAAGCATTTTCACAGGCTGATGGTTCTCCATTACCTGCACCTTATCTACCACGCCATGTGGGATAGTATTGGTAGCAATGTTATACTTATCATCCAGCATGTTATCCCCGCCTATGTACACGCCCGAAATAGATTTACCGTTATAACTGATCTTGCCATCTTTAGCCACATCAATACCCGGCAGCTTTTTTATCACATCACCAATAACCCTATCCTGCGGACTGCTAAAATCTGATACTTTATAGTCGGTAGTATCGCCATGTACCCGCAACCTCGGGCGGTTCTCCTTTATGGTTACCGCCTGTAGCTGATTAACCGATTTGGCAAGTTTAAAGTTATAAGCGTTTACCGTGTTAGTAACCGGTTTTGCCTGTTTGGTAAAGCCCACACAGCTTACCTCTAATGCTAAGCCGGTTTTATCGGCATCAGCAGGTATTTGTAGTGTGTAATTTCCTTTATCATCGCTACGGGCATAAGCAATTATAAGGTTACCACTGCTTTTTAAATTGATGCTTGCAAAAGATATAGCCTTACCCAAACTATCAGTAACTGTGCCTTTAAGGGTTTGGGCAATGCCCACTGCAGAGCACAGCATGCAAAAAATGCACACTACACTAAACTTATATACCTGCCTCATTTTTTCTCGGGTAACTCCAAGGGATTATTAATAACCGGGCCTTGTGAAATCATAATTTTATCTTTGGGTCCGCCGGGAGCCATTCTAAAGGTTGCACCCGAGCCAGCCATTGCCGATTGCATAAAAGCCTGCGGGTCTTTTTTCAGGGCTTCCTTAAGGTTGGTAAACTCCTTTTCGGTGGTTTTAATACCTGTTGATGGCAGGGTAATTACAGCCGGGTCATCAACATCATCGGCCATCCCAATCAGCTTAACAACCGTACCACCGGTTTGGATGGCGCCGGGCTCGCTGCCCGGTGCAGCTTTTTCCAGTTTATCGGCATTATCCAATCCATCAAACTTAAACACTATCTGTTTTTTAGTATCGTAGGCCTCTACAATTAAGCCTGGCAAGCCTATTAGTTTCCAGGGCCCGCTTTGAAAAGGCACATCGGGGCAAAACCAGGCGGTATAATCGCGCCCGGCAACATGCCCTGTAGCTTTTTGGCATTTTAAGCCCGAAAAGCTTGCGGTATCACTGGTTATATGCCATTTAATAACAGGCATTGGTTCTTCTATCACGTAATTGTTCACCAGCAGCTTTTCTTTCCTGATGAATTTCTTTTGATCGGCAAATGTAAAGTACTCGGTATTACTGGCCCGGCCGCCCTTAACATTTACATTTATACGTCCGCCTGCACTTGCCGCTACCTGTTCGGCTACCTGTTTCCTAATCATGGCGTCCTGCGTTTTACGGTCAAAGCTTTTGTAGACACTGGCACTTTTGCCTAAAAAAAGCACCATGTTCTCGGTGTAAATATCATTTGGCTTGGTAGTATCCCGCAGGTGAGAAAATTTATAGTGCACTATGGCTTTCGTGCTATCTGGCTTTTGTGCTTTGGCTACCAATACAAAAGCACATATGCATAAAAACAGGGGAAATAACTTTTTCATAACACTGTGATATATTTTTAAAAAATTAAGGTTGATTATAAATACATCACAAACATAACTAATAAATTAGTCATGTTACGAAATCTTCGTAGAGTTTTAACATTTTTTAACAAATGTCTTATTTAGCTGTCCAGCCGGTCTTTAATAACCAGTGTATCAGCCAGCATGTCATGCAGGCATTGCTGCTTTTTATTGAAGAAGGCCATCAGATAGCCTATGAATAATGTGGCTACCGAAAGATATTTGAACAGGTTACGCAGTAGCGCTTGCGTGGCATTTATCCGTTCGCCATAAATATCACAAACCCGAACTTTTAGCAGTTGCTTGCCAAAGGTACCTTGTTTGGGGCCGCTTTCCATCATTACATTATAAATGATCTTACCGATAGGAGTAAACGACACTATGCCTATGCTGATGCCAATGCGTATAATTTTATAATCATCGCCGGGCAGTGCCAGCAACAGGATAAGCATTACAACAAATGCTACCAGAACAAACGCCGCGGCTACAATAAGCCAATCGATAACGGCGGCCAGCAGGCGCTGGTCAAAACTACCGAAATACTGTAAGGGCAATGGCTGCTTATTAAAACCAAAAAGCTGCCTTAACGCAGCTATTTCATGGGCTTCCTTGTAATCGTCCATGGCGGCGGTCTTTACAAAATCGCCGGGTTTAATTTTACGCTCCCTTAATTGCGCAATGCTAAAGGGGCCCTGGGGTTTGCCATTGATGACCAGTATATATTCATCATTGGCAGTTGGCTGTAAAGTTTTATTGCCGGATGGTTGCATAGGTTCAAATTTAAACATTACACATAACCATCCGGCAATAAAACAATTAATATTTGATCACCTTAAAGTCGGATATACCGCCTTTTAAGTGAATAAGTATTTTGGTAGGGGCTGCAGCAAAACCTTGTGTTTCGTAGGTATTGTCGGCTTTCTTATCAAACCCGGTAAACTCGTTTGATGACAAACCCGAATCTGAAGTGATACGGCAGGCCGCGTTTGCGGGTACTTTAATTTCTACTTCAGATACCCCGGTTGAAACTTCAACATTGGTAGTTGCCAGTGGCTGTCCAAGTTTAACATGGAATGATGCTGCACCGCCGTTTATTATAAAGTTTTTAATTTTAAATGGCGACAGGTCAAAATCCAATTCGGTTGCGCCTGCTTTGACGTTTATGTCCCACTCGGGTTTGGTGTTAAGCTTCATGGTAGCCGCGTTACCGTTATCAGTGTCCCATTGGATATGGCCTTTTTTATCTTTCATCCGCAGTTCAACAACAGGCACATTGCCTTCCATAGTGTGCGTATAGATATAGCGGTTGTAACGTTCTTTGGTTATGGCTTCAAACAACTGGCTTGTGGTATCTTTAAGCGTATAAAGGGTACCGCCACCGCTTATTATAAGCTTTGCTGATGTTGCGGCCACATAAGGCTCGGTGTAAGTGCTGCTGCCTTCTACCTTAACTATACCAGTGCTATCGCCGTCGTTATCGTCGTCATCATCGTTATCGTAGTCACCATTTCTATGCCATCCATTATCATTAAAATTCCAATGATTGTTGAACGGAGAAAACCAACGGTTTTCAAAGTGGCCAAATACTAATAAGCAAAAGCCTAATATAACCACACCTATTTTAAGGGCTGTTGCCCATGGTGCTTTATTGTTGGCAAACACCAGGTTTACACCACCCATTATCAAAAATATAGGCCATAGGTGCCATATATTACCCCAGTGAAAATCAATTACATGGTAATTATCTAACAGGAACACCGTTCCTAACAGAACCAGGATAAGACCCGGTACAATTTTTTCGCTTTTCATGATTATATAGTTGGAGGGTTATCGTTTGGTTTGTCTTCGGCTGCTTCTGTATCGGCATCGGCTTTAAATTCTGCCTCTTTCTTTTCGGCATGCCAGTCATCTTTTTCCCATGGTTTCTTTTTGCCTGTAAATAGCATGGTTGCACCTACTGCCACTAATACTACCGGCCATAGTTTTTCAAAATCGAAATCGGGGATAAATTCAAACTGATCAAGTAAAAATATTGAGCCAAGTGCAATAAGTACTACACCGAATATAACACCTGCGTTTGAGGTTTTTTTAACCGGCTGGTATGGTGCAAAAGGTTCGCCCGGGAATGGTGGCTTAGGTACAGTATAATCTACATGCACATCTTTAAATTGCGGGTTATAATGAGGGTTAAAGCCCGGCGTAACGCCTGGTTTAAAGGTTGGATCCATATAATTGTAAGGGCGTTTAGGTAATACTATCCACAATACAATGTATGGTAAAATACCTATACCCTTTAAAAATACAGCTAATACAAATATTACCCGTACTACTGATACATCAACGCCGAAGTACTCGGCTAAGCCTGCGCAAACACCACTAATTGTTTTGTGATGTTCGTCTCTGTAAAGTTTCTTTTCCATTATCTTATAGTTTAAGTGTTTGGTTATTAAATTTGGCCCGGTGCAGGTTTTATGATCAGTTCGTCAACATTGGCACCGGCGCTCATACTTAATATATTTACTATTGCCGATGCAACATCTTCGGGGAGTACCATTGTGTTTTTATCAACTTCAACGCCTTTCCACGAATCTGTTAATGTTGACCCCGGGATCACTGCTGTTACCTTAACACCATGTCCCTGCATTTCGAGCCTCATTACCTTATTAAGACCTAAAAGTGCATATTTAGTTACACTATACACACCTGCCTCTGCTATGGGGTTTATAGCCGCAACAGAGCATATGTTGAATATATGCCCTTCACCGACAGAAACCATACTTTTACCGAAGAAACGGTACAGTTCGTAGGCCGGCATAAGGTTGGTATTTATCTGTTTTTGGAAGGAATCTTCGCTATCGTTAAGTATAGAAACGTGCTTGTACATACCCACGTTATTCACAATAATGCCGACGAAACCCAGCTTTTTCTCGGTGAATGAAGCAAAATTTTTCAATTCATCGCGATTACTACAGTCGGTAACCATGGTTACAACAGTAATTTTGGGGTTGATGCTCTGGAGCTCTTGTTTAAAATCTGATAAATCTTGTTCATTTCGAGAACAAATTGACAGGTTTATTCCTTGTTTAGCAAAAGCGATTGAAACAGCGCGGCCAATGCCTTTAGTTGCTGCGGTAATTAGGGCGTTTTTCATATAATAATATCTAATTTAATTGATTGAATTAGAACAAGCAATATAGGCTTAATATTAAAAAATGTATTTTTAACCGAATTTTCACAATTACAAATGTTTCAAAGCTTAGGAAGATATATATTCTTACTGCGTTTAAGTTTTAAAAAGCCCGAAAAGTTCAGTGTTTACTGGAACGAGGTGATGCGTGAAATGGTATCTGTGGGGATAGGCTCGCTGGGTATTATCAGTATCATATCGGTGTTTATTGGCGCAGCAACAACTATTCAGGTAGCTTTTCAGCTATCAAGCCCGTTGGTACCCCGTAGTATTGCAGGCAGTATATCCCGCGACTCTAACATATTAGAGTTTAGCCCAACCATATCATCGCTGGTACTGGCAGGGCGGGTAGGTTCAAACTTCGCATCAAATATTGGCACTATGCGGGTAACTGAGCAAATTGACGCCCTTGAAATTATGGGTGTTAACGCGCCGGGATATTTGATATCGCCAAAAATTATTGCCAGTATAACCATGATACCTATGCTGGTAATTATCTCCATATGCCTGGGTATTACAGGTGGTTATATTGCCTGTATAATAACCGGCGACATTACACCTGCAGACTACTTAATGGGTGTAAATGAAGGCTTTGATGGCCTTACCGTCAGAGTAGCATTGGTGAAAGCTTTTGTTTTTGGCTTTATCATCGCTTCCATATGTTCTTACCAGGGGTTTTATACAAAAGGTGGCGCGCTTGAAGTTGGCCAGTCGGCAACGGCGGGTGTAGTTTACAGCTGCGTGTGGATCTTATTTGCTGACCTTATGATCACCAGTTTAATGCTATGATCGAGATTAAAGACATTTATAAAACTTTTGGTGATAACGAAGTGCTTAAAGGCATTACTGCTACTTTTCAAACAGGTAAAAACAACCTCATTATAGGCGGCTCGGGCTCGGGTAAAACTACCTTACTTAAGTGTATTGTAGGCCTGCACGAGCCTACTAAAGGCCAGGTATTTTTTGAGGATCAAAATTTTACCGATATGGACTTTACCGAGCGTGTACCCATCCGTACGCAAATTGGTATGCTTTTCCAAAACTCGGCCCTGTTTGATTCTATGACGGTTGAAGAGAACATTATGTTCCCGCTAAACCTGTTCACCACCCAATCAAAAGCAGAGAAACAGGAACGCGCTAATTTTTGTTTGGAACGTGTGAACCTGAAAGATAAGAACAAACTTTACCCCGCAGAACTATCGGGCGGTATGAAAAAACGTGTGGGTATTGCCCGCGCCTTATCCATGCAGCCTAAATTTTTGTTTGTGGATGAACCCAACTCCGGCCTCGATCCAAAAACTTCTATCCTGATTGACGACCTGATCAACGAGCTTACTGCCGAATACGAGATGACAACCGTTATTGTTACTCACGATATGAACTCGGTAATGGGAATTGGCGACAACATCATATTTTTGCATCAAGGCCAAAAATGGTGGGAAGGCTCTAACAAAGACATAGCCCATTCCGATAATAAAGAACTAAACGATTTTGTGTTTGCCAGCAAGTTTATGCAGGCAGCGAAGGAAAAGTTATAGTTCGCAGTGTTTAGTTTGCAGTTGGCACCCCTAAATTGATAATACTTATATTTGCGGAAAATAGTTTTATACCGGCATTACTGATAACTGCCAACTGTAAACTGCCAACTGATAAAAAATGATCCAACTCCTCACCCCAACCCACTGGAAAGATTACGAGCTGATTGATTGCGGCGACTTTGAAAAACTGGAAAGGTTTGGCAATACCATACTGATACGCCCCGAGCCACAGGCTGTGTGGAGCAAAGCATTAAGTCCCGCCGAATGGCAGCGCCTGCACCATATTAAGTTTAAAGGCCGCAGCGCAACCGCGGGCGACTGGGTAAAGAAAGACCCAAAAACACCCGACCGCTGGCACGTTGAATACAAAAACAATGACGTAGCCATTAAATTCCGTTTGGGGTTAACCTCGTTTAAGCATTTGGGCATTTTCCCCGAGCAGGCTGTTAACTGGGATTATATATCAGACAACATCAAAAAATTTAAAACACCTACGCCAAAGGTGCTTAACCTGTTCGCCTACACCGGCGGTGCATCGTTAATTGCCCGGGCAGCGGGTGCCGATACTACACACGTAGATTCAATTAAACAGGTGGTTACCTGGGCAAACGAAAACCAGGAATTATCTGGCTTAAAAGATATTAGGTGGATGGTAGAGGATGCCCTTAAGTTTGTTAAGCGCGAGGTTAAGCGTGGTAAAACTTACAACGGCATAATACTTGACCCTCCTGCCTATGGCAACGGCCCAAATGGCGAGAAATGGAAACTGGAAGATAACATTAACGAGATGATGAGCGATGTAATGCAATTGCTTGATCCCGAAGAACATTTCCTGATATTAAATACTTACTCGCTTGGTTTTTCATCAGTAATTATCGAGAACCTGATCAAAAATGCATACCCTAAAGTAGAGAACCTGGAGATAGGCGAACTTTACCTGCAGGCCACAGCAGGCTCCAAGTTACCATTGGGCGTGTTTGGAAAATTTTACAAAAATAAAAGCTAATCAAATACCAAACTTATATTAACAAGCATTATATTTAACCAAATATTAAAAGCCGGTGCGACGCCGGCACACACTCAAATACCCCATCGATCCCTATGAAATTAAAAAGCGTATTATTTTCTGCACTGTTCGCGTTCAGCTCGTTAGTATTATTCTCGGCATGCAGCCAAAGCGATGGCAGTAAAGTGGCTAATAAAAAAGCCGGCGACACCTCTGCAAAAGCTAAAGGCGAAGAAGCCGACACTTTAAGCGTTGTAAAATCAACTTATCCACCAACCGATAAAGCCCTTTATGATTCGTTACTGAAATTTAACGCGCACTCTGATACCAGCGGCAGATGGCCGGTAAAAAATCAGCCTTACCCATTGGGTGGCGCTATTTTACCATTTAAACGTGTGGTATCTTTCTACGGTAACCTGTATTCTAAAAAGATGGGTATCCTTGGCGAATTGCCGCCGAACGAGATGCTTGCCAAATTAAAAGGCGAAGTAAAAGCATGGGAAAAAGCCGATCCTAAAACACCTGTACAGCCTGCATTACATTACATTGCAGTAGTTGCCCAGGGCGATGGTGGTAAAGATGGTAAATACCGTTACCGTATGCCGTTTAAACAGATAGACAGCATATTGGTGTTAGCTAAAAAGGCACATGCAATTGTTTTCTTAGACGTGCAGGTAGCATTAAGTAACATACAGGCCGAATTGCCTTTATTTGAAAAATACTTAAAAATGCCACAGGTACACTTTGGTATGGATCCTGAATTTTCTATGAAAGATGGTAGCAAACCGGGTAAAAAAATAGGCACTTATGATGCTGCCGACATAAACTATGTTACCGGTTACTTAGCCAACATTGTTAAAAAGAATGGCCTGCCTCCAAAAATTTTAGTGGTACACCGCTTTACCCGTAAAATGGTAACCAACTATAAAAACATTAAACTGCGCCCAGAGGTACAGGTAGTAATGGATATGGACGGATGGGGTGAGCCTGACCTTAAAACCGGTACTTACCGCTATTTCATAAACCAGGAGCCGGTACAGTTTACAGGGTTTAAATTATTTTACAAAAACGATATTAAGAAAGCACCTCACCATATGCTATTACCGGCAGAGGTATTATCAAGATACAGCCCATACCCTATTTATATTCAATACCAATAATTAGGGGTTACACATAAAATACAAGCCTTAAGTTGTTTCAGCTTAAGGCTTTTTTAATTTTGAATTTTAATTTTTTAAGAGCATGACTAAATGGGGAATTATTGGCTGCGGGCGTATTGCACACCGTTTTATGCAGGGATTAAATGCCCTGCGCGATAACGCGCTTTCAGCCTCGTATTCGCGCAGACCGGAAACGGTGGATGCCTTTGTTGCCCAATACGGTGGCAAGCCTCGTAGCAGCGCGGAAGAGCTCCTGGCAAGCGATATAGACGCTGTTTACATAGCTACCCTACCTAACACCCATGCCGACTACAGCATTAAAGCTTTAAAAGCCGGCAAGCATGTTTTATGCGAAAAACCAGCTACACTAAACCTGCCCCAACTGGAAGAAGTATTGTCCGTGGCCAAAGCAAGCGGCCTATTATTTATGGAAGGGATGAAGCCGCCCTTTTATCCACTATATAAAAAACTAAAAGAATATTTACAGCAAGATCCTATTGGCCCGGTGGGCTACGTTAGGGCGGGTTCATCGGTGGCTGATATCAGTCGCGACCATCCCAATTTTAGTTACAAGCTGGCCGGTGGCGCATTAATGGGCATAGGTATTTATGAAGCCTTCCTGGCTGTTGATTGGCTTGGTAAAACTGAAGAGGTGCAAGCTATGGGCCGCTTTAGCGGGATGGAGATAGATATGTTCAGCATATTCCAAACCCGGCACGCGGGCGGTTATGCGCAATTATATGGCGGGTTCGATCTGCATGGCAAAGGCGATGCTTTGATATGCGGTACCATAGGCCATGTCACTATCCATAAAAACTGGTGGAACCCGGCAAAAGCAACCATCAGTTATCTTGATGGCCGCATTGTTGAAATTGATGAACCGTTTACAACAGGCGGATTAAATTACGAGATAGAACATTTTGTAGAGCTGATGAAAGCCGGTGAAGTTGAAAGCTCCATCATCACCCATGAAATGTCGAGGCAGATGATCAAAATGATTGATGATGCAAGAAGTATTGTGGGGTTGAAGTTTATTGGGGAGTAAGTATACAGCTCTACGCTATGTCATTTCGAGCGAGCAGAGGGGCAGGCCTGTGAAATGGCGCGACGAGAAATCTTTTACAAGCGATGAGTTGATAGCATGATGTAAAAGATTTCTCGTCGCGCCCCCGCTCTCCCCACCCGCCGCTCGCTCGAAATGACATGGCGGGTAACAAAAAGGCCCCGTTCGTTCAAACAGGGCTTTCAAATATTTTAGCAGGGAGAATTAGTGTATCCCCATAAATAATCTGCTCCAACGAATTTTGCTGAAGAATGATGCGGTATCATCCCAGCTCATCCATACAAACAGGGCTTTACCTACTATGTGGTCTTCGGGTACAAAACCCCAGTAGCGCGAATCTAACGAGTCGTGGCGGTTATCACCCATCATCCAATAGTAATTCATTTTAAAGGTGTAGGTAGTAGCTTCCTTGCCGTTTATCAGCACTTTACCATTCTCAATTTGCAATTTATTGCCTTCGTAAACTTCAATGGCACGGCCATACAATGGCATGGTTAAGCTATCTAATTTAATTGTCCATCCTTTTTTAGGGATAATAATAGGGCCGTAGTTATCTACGTTCCAATCAGGATCTTTATTTAACTGGTTTAATTTATATTTTGGATACGCCGCCGGGAACACCGGGTTAAGTGGATCGGCGATGCCGGCTGGTTTGTAATTGGGCGTTATAGCTTTAACATTCGAGTAGCTTTTTAATTTAGCAGCGGCATCCTTTGTCATAGTAGGGAATGCTACATTATCGTAGTTTGATACATTCAGATCTGCCAGTACCTGTGGGTTTACATCCATGCCATTAGTGGTGAGGGTGTAATCTGTTTGCTCTCCCGGAGGGTTCGGCGCTGCTTTGCCATTCACATACACCTGCGCATTTATAAGGCTTAACGTATCGCCGGGGGTACCCTGGCAGCGTTTAATGTAGTTTTCGCGTTTATCAACCGGGCGAAAGTATGGTGAATCGGCTTCCATTGGGTAGTTAAATACTACCACATCGCCTTTTTTAACTTCGCTTAAACCAGGTAAACGGTAAAACGGCAATTTAATACCATCCCAATAAGCCTTAGTCCCTATTATAGGCATGGTATGATGCGCAAACGGGAAAGCAATAGGTGTCATTGGTGTACGGGCACCATAATTTACTTTACTCACAAACAAAAAATCGCCCACTAAAAGCGACCGCTCCATTGATGGTGTTGGGATAGTATAGGCTTCTATAAAAAGTGTACGGATCAGCGTAGCGGCAACAACTGCAAATATGATAGCTTCTGTCCACTCCCTTGAAGAAGATTTAACAAAATTCTTTTGATATTTATTTTTAAACTCAGCTGTAGCCGATGGCCCCAGGTATTTTGTTTCTTTATCAAATCCCCATTTGGGCAGGTAGATAAATTGCAAAACTACACCGGCAAGCTGCTCGCGCAAACTAAGTTTACCATATGATTTTATAAAGTCGATGGTAATTCCTATGCCCACTAAAACATCTACTCCGGGTATGAACATTAATAAGATCCACCATTTTGGCCGACCGCTTAATAATATCATTACATATATATTGTAAATAGGAATAAGGGCTTTCCATCCTGCTACCCCAGCTTTCTCAAAAAGTTTATATAAGCCTACATAAGGCAGAATAATTAATATTATAAAGGCAATTACAAATTCTACTACGTTCACTGTGCTATTATTTAGGTTACTATTTATTAAAATCAAACATATCCTCAACAGAATAAAAACCTTTTTTATCCTTTATCCATTCAGCGGCCAATACTGCCCCTAAGGCAAAGCCATTACGATTATGGGCGGTATGTTTAAACTCTATCGTATCTATTTCAGAATCGTATATAACGGTGTGGGTACCCGGTACGCTATCGATCCGGTGCGATTCTATCAGTAACTGATCGGCCTGGATATTATCATCAGTAGCAGCATCGCCGCTTAAAACATTAACCCAGTCCTTTTTAGCATCAAGATTATCCAGTATCCCTTCGGCAATGGTTATAGCGGTACCGCTTGGCGAATCCATTTTTTGGGTATGATGAATCTCTTCTACCTGCACATCATAATACGGATAATTGTTCATTAGCTTGGCTAATATACGGTTTACATGAAAAAACACATTTACCCCAACACTAAAGTTGGTGGCATATATCAAGGAGTTTTTACTGAATTCGCATTGCTCTTTTATCTGCGACATTTCGTGGTGCCAGCCGGTAGTACCCACCACAACAGGTACACCCGCTTTAAAGCAGCTTTCTATATTACCTAAAACGGTTGCCGGTGTACTAAACTCAATAGCTACATCCGCCTTTTGCAGGTTTTCGGTGGTAAGTTGATCAAGGTTAGTATAATCTATTTTTAATACAATTTCGTGTTTACGGTCATGGGCTATCTTTTCGATTATCTTACCCATTTTTCCGTAACCTAACAATGCAATTTTCATCCGTAAGTTTATTAGCTGTATGCTTTTGTTTTTATTTTAAAGCGTAAAGGTAAATTTTATACCCGGAATAAATGTAGTGTTAAAATTTGATGCAAACATAGGTTGGTTCATTAGCGTTGGGGTAACTTTCATAGACAGGTTATTATCTACCGTGTACGAGCTTATGAACTTCGCATCGATATAGGCATCAATAGCCTGCACACCCCATACGGCTAGTATGCTTAAAATACTTATCTGAAAGTTACGCTGATAGCCGTTTGCCGCGTTTTCAAGATCAGGGTTTGATGCACCGTAATTTACAACATACAGGTCATACTCCCTCTTATACTTTATGTACGATGAGTATAAGGGATCGCCCTCCCTGGGAACCTCTCCTGTTCTGGTTATTTTGCCGAGTGCTAAAAATATCTTGTATTGTTTTAAATTTACAATAACGGCGTTACCTAACATGCCTAAACCAGCATAAATAAGGGGTACTTTCCATATTTTATGGTTATACACCTGCCCCCAGCCGGGCAAAATCAACGATCGCTTTACCGCACGGCTTGGTATGTGGGTACTATCGGGATGATATACTTTTTCCTTTTTAATTTTTGGCGCGAAGGAGGTTTTTTTTACAGTATCAATTTTTTTAACAGCTGTATCCGCCTTGGTTTTTGCCAGCGTATCAGGATTCTGGCCCATTGCTAAAAGGGCGAAACTTAAAAATAATACAGTAGTTAAAAATTGTTTGAACATGTTTTACCAATCCAGCATTTCAAGTATACGGCCCAGATCATCTTCGGATAAGAACGGTATTTCTATTGATCCATTGCCCTGGCTGTTAACTTTAAGCTTAACCTTTGTGCTAAACTTTGATGCCAGGTCATCTTCAACCTTTTGCAGCTGGTAAGATAACGTTTCGGGTTGCTTGCCTTCTTTCTTTACAGGTGCTTTTTGTATCTCCCTAACCATCTCCTCTACCTTACGTACCGACAGCTCATTTTTGATGATCTGCTGATGGATATAAAGCTGAACGGTTGGGTCTTCAACAGCCAGCAAAGCCTTGGCGTGGCCCATGCTAATACCGCCATCGCGGATAGATGCCTGTATGGTTGGCGGCAATTTTAACAGCCTCAGGTAATTGGTAACGGTAGAGCGGTTCTTGCTTACGCGATCGCCCAGTTCTTCCTGTTTTAAGCTGCACTCATCAATCATTCGCTGAAAGCTTAGGGCAACCTCAATGGCATTAAGGTTTTCGCGCTGTATATTCTCTATAAGCGCCATTTCCAGCATCTGCTGGTCGTTAGCGGTACGTACATAAGCAGGTATCTGCTTAAGGCCTGCCATTTTTGATGCACGCAGCCTGCGCTCGCCTGATATTAGCTGATAAGAATGCGAATTAACCCGCCTTACAGTGATGGGCTGTATCAACCCCTGCAGCTTTATAGAGGCTGATAGATCGGCCAGGGCCTGTTCATCAAACTCGGTACGCGGCTGAAAAGGGTTAACCTCTATCTCGCTTATCTTTATCTCGTTTACCGATCCCAAACTATCCAGTTCTGATACCGGGTTAGATGGGTTGGAATAGCTATTTTTATTGGGATTTACGTTCGGAGAATCGTTTAACAGGGCGCTTAACCCTTTTCCAAGAGCGTTTCTTTTTTCTGTACTCATTTTTGTTAAGCTGTTACTGTGGTGGCCAGTTCTTCGTTATTAACCAAACCATTCTTGCGAAGGATCTCGCGGGCAAGGTTTAAATAGTTTACGGCTCCTTTACAGTTTGCATCGTGCATAATTACTGATACGCCAAAGCTTGGTGCTTCGCTTAAGCGGGTATTGCGTTGTATAATGGTATCAAACACCATATCTTCGAAATGGGTACGCACCTCATCTACCACTTGGTTTGATAACCTTAAACGCACATCATACATGGTAAGCAATATACCTTCTATCTGTAATTGTGTATTTAAGCGCGATTGTACAATTTTTATAGTGTTTAATAATTTGCCTAAACCTTCTAACGCGAAATATTCGCATTGTACGGGTATAATAACCGAATCTGCAGCGGTTAGGGCATTAATTGTGATCAAGCCTAACGATGGAGAGCAATCTATAATGATGAAATCGTACTCGTTACGTATGCTCTCTAAAACCGCTTTCATTTTAAACTCGCGGTTAGTTAGGTTTATCATTTCTATTTCGGCACCAACCAGGTCAATATGCGCGGGCAAAAGGTCAAGGTTTGGTGTTTCGGTTTTCTGGATAGCATCATGCGGATCAATATCATTAATAATACATTCGTAAATGCTGTTTTTGATATTGCGCGGATCAAAACCTATCCCCGAAGTTGAGTTAGCCTGCGGGTCGGCATCAACCAGTAAAGTCCTGTATTCAAGCACTGCTAAACTCGCGGCAAGGTTTATTGATGATGTTGTTTTCCCAACGCCACCTTTTTGATTAGCTAAAGCAATAATTTTACCCATTATGTATTTACAAAAAATTTATAAAGCGGTTTATTACAACGAAAAACAGGAATAGAAATTTCTATGTTTGTACTGTTTTTTTATCCGCCGCTAAAGATACGGATTTAAACAATTGAGAAATTAACAGTTTTGCCAACTTACAAACATTGTTGGGGGCAATTGTTGATTTATTGAATTATAGATTTATTGATTGTAACAGGCTGTCTATCAACCAAGATCCATCTTATTATTCAATAATTCAATCAATCACTAAATCAATAAATAAAAATGGTCACCATTATATCATCAACTAACCGCCCCGGAAGCTCAACCTTAAAACTTGCCGAATATTATAAAAAACAGCTGGCCGCAAAGGGTATGGAAACCAGTTTGCTATCATTGACCCAATTACCCCCAAATATAACGGAGACCGACTTGTATGGCAAACGCAGCGAAGCCTTTACAACAATACAAAACATTATTACGGCAACCGATAAGTTCCTGTTTATTATACCCGAGTATAACGGTAGCTACCCCGGCATTTTAAAGGTTTTTGTTGATGCCTGCAGCTTCCCCGAAAGCTTTTATGATAAGAAGGCGGCACTGGTTGGCCTATCCTCTGGCAAGTATGGCAATATTCGTGGTATTGACCATTTTACAGGAGTATGCCATTATCTTAACCTGCATGTTATGCCGTTAAAACTTCATATCGGGTCTATCCGTAAAGAAATGGATGACGAAGGCAACCTTACCCAGGAAGATACCCTGCGTTATACTAACGAGCAGATGGATAAGTTTATCAAGTTTTAAACGCTACCGCACCAGCAATACCCAGCCCGATAGGTTTGGGGTATCATTTTTAAGATCGATAACATAGTAATAGGTGCCCGTTGGAAGCAAAGCCCCGTTAAGTTTTCCGTCCCAGGGTTTGCCGTAACCCTTGCTCTGAAAAACCTGTTTCCCATTGCGGGTATAAACTGTTATAGTGCCCAGCGGATAGGTTTCTAAAGCTTCAATATTCCATATATCATTTACCCCATCGTTATTGGGGGTGAAGGTGCTGGGGATAACAATCTTTTGGTATACCCTCACAAATACCCCATCTGCATCGGTACCGCAGCCATTGGTTGATGTTACGGTAAGCAGGTAGGGCATATTATGCGGTGGCGATGCCATGGGCGTTGGCGAATGCGGATCGTCCAGGTAATCGGGCGGCGACCAGGTATAAGTTGCAATATCCCCTGTTGCGGTGCCATCCAGTTTTATGGATTGCCCTTCAAAGATCTTTTTATCATTACCTGCATTTGCAACCGGCAGATCAAGCACCTCCACCCGTATTTGCGTGGTGTCGGAGCAAGTAGTAATACTATTGGTTGCAATAACGGTATAAAGCGTTGAAATATTGGGGCTGGCCATTGGGTTGGATGCATTCGCATCTGATAAACCTGTAGCAGGTAACCAACTGTAGGTATACGGGCCCGCTTCATTTACGGATGCCGTTAACCGGGTACCGCTGCTACCTTTACAAATGGGCTGGATCGGGTCTATAGTAACAACCGGTTTGGGGTTAACCGTAACAGTTACATCCCGGAAGGTTGAACAATTTGCCGCGGATATTATCTCTACCTTATAGAGGCCTTTATCAGCCATGCTTGCATACGGTATTATAAGCGGGTTTTGGGTAATTACCGAACTATCAGGCAGTGTCCATTTATAACTAACACCACCTGTTGCCGGTAGCCTTAGTACATCGCCCTCGCAAACAGGTACCGGGGGAAATTCGGGTGGGTTTGGATAAGAAGTTACCTTTATGGTAACAGGATTAGAATACACGCGGCAGCTTAAAGAGTTAATATTACCTTCCTCAGCAACCACTAAACGGTATTGGTAATTACCTAGTTGCGATGGATGAGGTGGTATAATAAGTGTTGTATTTGTCTCATTAGTTATATTAGCCCAGGTATAGCCATCATCAGTGCTGTTTTGCCATTGATAAGCAGGTGCAGTATATTCCGGCCCAACATCAGCTTTTATTGTGTCTGTTGCCATATCTCCCTCGCATGCTTTTTGCTCTGTTGCAGTTGCCTTACCATCAAACCCGGCCTGCACAATTGGACCGTACGGCCTAAAGGCTATATCATCCAGCAAAAGATCGTTACCGTTGCCGCCCGGAGCATCATTAACCATTTTTACGACAACCGCGGTCTCACCGTGCGGTGTAGTAATATAGGTGGCGTATTTAAGCCAACCATTGGGGTCGCTCGTTGCGTGTACATCTACAGTATAAGGAAAACCAATACGCTCGCCACCCAATGTTTCAAAAATAAAAGAGATCCTTGGCTCTATAAAGCCATTTTGACCAGCCTTGATCAGGTTCAAGATATAAGCAGAAAATTCATACTTAGTATTTTCACATAGGACTCCAACATTCGTCCCTTCAATAGTTGATTGTTTACTAAAAAATTCTTTCCCTTTTGCAGTATCTGCATTCACTACCATCATATAACCATCATTCCCGGTGTGGTCTTTTAACACCCTATGCCAGGTATCATCATGGCACCCGGTTTCGGTTTTTGACAGCGAGTAACTACCATCCTCGGGGCATGAACCTGCCACATAAGTATAAGATGTTATGGGAAACTGGGGCGTATTTCCCGACCCAAAATCGAACGTAAATACCGGGTCGCCTAAACTGCCCGGGGATACCTGTGCAAATACCGGCGCACTAAAAAGCAGCAAAAGTACCGGTAAAAAAAACTTCAGTTTAAATTGCATAGGTGCTGTTGTACAAACAGTAGGGGCTCAAAAATATATCTTTTTATCAATGTTGTATGTGTATTGTACAATTAGCTCAAATTAAATTATTTAATAGGATATTGCCACTACCGTACCAGCATTACCCAACCCGCTTTTTTTGGCAAATTATTTTTAAGGTCGATAGCGTAATAGTACACCCCGGCCGGGAGTTGTCTGCCCTGATAAATTCCGTTCCAGTGTTTTGCATCGCCCACAGTCCTGAACACCTCATGTCCATCCCGCGTATAAACAGTAAGCACGCTCTCGGGATAGGTAATTAACTTATCAATATTCCATATATCATTTACGCCATCGTTATTAGGTGTAATAGTTGTGGGGATGGTTAGTTTTTTAAACACACGCACAAAAACGTTATCGCTTGCCGTCCCGCAATTGTCGCTCGATTCGAGGTGGAGGGTATAAGTTGTGCTTTCGGTAGGGTTTACCACAGGCGTAAGCGATGTAAGATAGCTTGTATTATCAGACGATGTCCAATAATAATTAGCAATATTACCGGCAACAATTGCGCCATCAAGCTTTACGGCGTCTCCTTCTTGTATAGCCTTATCTTTACCGGCATCTGCCTTTGGCTTTTTAATTACCTTAACCGTAACTGTTCTATATTCTTCGCAAGCGCCATTATTTATTACAACATTATATTCAGTAGTAATAGTGGGGCTGGCCATTGGTTTAGCCACGTCATCATGGTCTAAACCGATAGATGGTGTCCATTTATAAGTTGTGCCCCCGTTAGCCCCTAATTGCACGGCATCACCTTCGCAAATTATGGGGTTTGTATCGTCCACTGCAGCAAAAATAGGTTTCCCTACAACCACCCACGTTTGGGTTATAGATGTGCAGTTATCCCCGGTAATAACCACTATATAACGGCCTTCATTACTTTTTGAAGCATTAGGTATCTCTAAGAAATGCTGCCCAGAAGTGCTGTTATCAGGCAATGTCCATAGAAAAGAGGTACCGCCGTCAGCATGTAACGACAAATTTTTTCCTTCGCAAACCGATATTGTATCAGGAAGCGTAAAACTTGGGTTTTTAACTACATCAATAGTTATGGGCAGCGAGAATGTCTGGCAGTTTAATGATGCCCCGGGCGCGCTTAAAATCCCTATACGATACTGATATTTGCCAACGGTGGGGTTTTTAAATTCTGTTGCCAGGTTAAAATCTTTACTTTTTGCCCCTGTGATGTTTGTCCATCCGGCGTTATTAATGTTTGATTGCCACTGGTACTGCGGCGAAGCAATGTTATGTACAAACGACTTTAAAAGGTATGTTTGGGGGCCGGCATCTAAACACTGGGTTTGTGTTATTGCCGCAGGGCCAGCCACAGTGCCAATACCAATATCTATTACCGGGCCATAGGCCTTAACGGTAATATCATCCATGGCAAAATCGTTACCAACTGTACCGGTCAAGGCATTATTACTTAGTTCTATGGTAACACCTTTTCCATCATTAGGGGCGATAAAGTCTACATAGTATTGCTTAAAGCTATCATCCGGGTTAAGCGGGCCTGTATTATAAGTAGCTAAAACCGCACCGGTAGATGATTTAACGGTAAATTTCACATCGGCATCAACATATCCGTCAGGCCGCGGCATACCTATGTTGATATTGCTTAGGTAAGCGGCGAACTGGTATTTTGCACCGCCGCAAAATTTACCTCCCTCAATAATACGGGTATAATATATTACAGGCTTGCTATCCCCATTTACCATCATTAAATAGCCAAATGGGTTTGTGCCGCTGTGGTCAAAATTGATGGTTTTAAAACTATCCCCGTAGCACCCTGCCGAGCTATTCAGTATCAAATATGCCCCCGGGTTTGGGCACCTGCCGCCGTCGCCGCCCGCCTTCATCGTGCTGTAATCATCGTTCAGCGGGCGGCCTACCGGTGTATAATTAGTACCAAAGCCAAAGTCTTCGTTAAGCACAGGGTCGCCCAGGCTGTTTTGCGCCCCCACCTTTAGGGTGAAAAATATGGCAAATACCGATAATAGCAGGCATTTATTGGTTAGCATTGGTGCTGATATACAGGCTTATCCAAAAATATATTTTTTTGTCAGATTATTGCCTTAATCTTTGTAATAAAGGCATTTACACTTAGGCAGTTACAAAACAAATAAATATGCCAATAGGTTATTTATCCAGCTAAAGCACCATCATGAAAACTTATTTACTATATATAACCGGCATTGTTTTACTGGCGGCGGGTTGTAAACAAAAAAAGGCAGATCAAACTAAGGCCGCGGCGGTCAATACACCTACGAAGCAGGAGGTTAAGCTCCCGGCACCGTATGGAACAAAATCGGTAAGTAATTATTGCAAGGTGATTGGCTGGCCTGCAGGTAAAATGCCGGTAGCTCCCACCGGTTTCAGGGTTAATTTATTTGCTGATAGCTTAAGGAACCCACGCAATATTTATGTGGCCCCTAACGGGGATATTTTTGTATCAGAAGCTAATACCGAGGTTAAAGGGATAAAAAAGATAGGTGCCAAAATAATAGGTGTAGCTGCATCGCAAAACCTGGGCAAAAGCGCCAACCAGATCTCTATTCTTCGCGATAGCAATGGCGACGGCATCCCCGATAAACGGGAAGTATTTTTGAGCCATTTAAACCAGCCGTATGGTATGCTGATTTTAGGCAACTCGTTTTACGTGGCCAATACCGATGGGCTTTGGAAATATGATTATAATACCGGGCAAACAAAGATCACTACACCGGGTAAAATGATATTGGCTTTACCTGCCGGTGGGTATAACAACCACTGGACACGCAACCTGCGCGCCAACAGCACGGGTACAAAGATCTATATTTCGGTAGGTTCGGGCAGTAATGTTGCCGAACATGGCCTGGAGAACGAGATGCGCCGTGCCAATATACTCGAAATAAACCCGGATGGCACAGGCGAACGCATTTACGCAAGCGGGTTGCGCAACCCTGTAGGCATTGATCTTCAGCCAGGGACGGATGTGTTGTACACGGTAGTTAACGAGCGTGATGACCTGGGTGATGAACTGGTACCCGATTACCTGACCAGCGTAAAGCAAGGCGGGTTTTACGGCTGGCCATGGGCATACTTCGGCCCGCATGAAGACCCACGATTGAAAGTTAAACGGCCCGATATGGTGCAGAAGACCCTAACCCCCGATCTGTCTTTAGGCCCGCATACCGCATCGTTAGGCCTGGTATTTTACAATGGCAATAAGTTCCCGGTAAGGTATAAAAATGGCGCGTTCATTGGTCAGCATGGCTCATGGAACAGGTCGGTGATATCTGGTTATAAAGTTGGTTTTGTACCATTTGTTAATAATAAGCCAGCCCCGCAAATGGAGGATTTTTTAACCGGCTTTGTTGCCAATTTAGAAAAGCGGGAAGTGTACGGACGCCCGGTTGGCGTGGCTATAGCCAAAGATGGTTCGCTACTTGTTGCCGATGATACCAGTAACCGCATCTGGCGCGTTAGTACTGAATAAAGCTTTGTAATATTTTTGACAAGGACGGCCCAATAATGTGTAAAGGGCTATTTTTACGTAGTTTAGCCCTGCTTATGACAAAATGTTACTTAACCTTACTTTCTTTAATAATTATTACCGGTAATGCCTTTGCCCAAAGCAAGTCTGCTACAAATAAAACCGATACTTTACGCCAGTTAAAACCCGTAACGGTTAAAGCCTATTTATCCGAACAGCCTGTACTGAGTGTACCGGCATCTGTTAGCGTATTAGGCGCATCGCAATTAAAGCTACAACCCGATAATTCTTTTGTTACCGCGCTGAATACCGTGCCGGGTGTGCGTGCCGAAGAGCGGTCGCCGGGTAGTTACCGTTTATCATTAAGGGGCAGCTTGCTGCGTTCGCCATTTGGGGTGAGGGATGTGAAGATTTACTTTGATGAGATCCCCCTTACCGATGCAGGCGGCAATACTTATTTAAACGCTATCGATATTGGCAACATACGCCATATAGAAATTTTGAAAGGCCCCGATGGCAGTTTGTTTGGCGCTAACTCGGGCGGTGTGGTTTTGCTTAGCCCCGTTAACCGGGCCGATAGTAATTACCTGTCGGCTGGGATAAGCGCAGGTTCATATGGTTTGTTTCACGAGAAGGTTTCGTTACAAAATACCGGTTCAAAAAATCGGTTCAACTTTAATCAGTCGTACCAAACTTACGATGGTTATCGCCAAAACAGTCGCATGCACCGTAACTACTTGCAGGCAGGCGATGCTTACCAGTACGGACAAAAAAGTGAGCTGAGAGCATTAATTATGTACTCCGATCTGGATTACCAAACTCCCGGCGGTTTAAACCTGGCGCAGCTACAGGCTAATCCACGGTCGGCAAGGCTACCAACTGCGACCCTACCGGGTGCTATTGATCAGAAGATCCGCATTAATACCAAATTGCTTTTAGGTGGGCTGGTGAATGATGCCCAACTAACCGACCGTATCCGTAACGTACTTGCCGTTTTTGGTAACCATGTAGATTTTGCCAACCCCTTCATCACCAATTATGAGCAACGCAGCGAAAATACATATGGCATGCGCACCTATTTTGAGCTGACTGCCATCCCGAAGGAAAACTTCGATTGGAAGCTGAACCTGGGTATGGAATGGCAGCAAACAAATTCCCTTATCAGTAATTACGATAATAATGCCGGCGAAAAAGGCGATGTGCAAAAGATAGATAAGATAAACACGGGGCAGCATTTCTTTTTTGCCCGTTATGCGGCCGATCTGTTTAAACGCCTGCATGTAGAAGCAGCGATAAGCCTGAATTATTACGGTTACAAATTCCGTAACCTGGAGCCGCTTAACGAGACTGATTTTACCAACCGCAGTTTTGATGCTGTGGTGATGCCGAGGCTGGCCCTATCTTACAAGATAACTAACGATTTTATATGGCGCGGATCGGTTAGTCGCGGGTACTCAACACCTACCACTGCCGAGATAAGACCGACAAACAATATCATCAACACGGGCCTGCAGGCTCAATTAGGGTGGAATTATGAGACAGGTTTCCGTTTGAGGAACAAGGATGAAAGCATGTTCCTGGATGCATCTGTATTTTATTATAAACTGGATAAATCCATCGTTCGCCAATTAAACCCGGACGAAACCGAATATTACATCAACTCCGGCGGCACCAATCAGCCCGGTTTTGAGCTGGCTTTTACCGATTGGCTTATCCGTCAGAATAATACCCAGTTTATCCGTGGCCTGCAGTTCAACACATCGCTTACGGTTAGTCGTTTCAAATTCAGGGATTATAATGTGATAGGCGCAAATTATTCAGGCAATCGTTTAACGGGCGTTCCGCGCGAGGTTATCGTATCGTCGATACAAACTTTGTTTCCGCAAAACTTCGCTTTGTTTGTGCAGCATAACTACACTTCACCCATCCCGCTTAATGACGCTAATACGGTGTATGCAGCCAAATATCACCTACTACAGGCCAAAGCATCGTGGCAGCACGGCATCAGCCGTAAGGTTCGCTTTGAGCTTTATGCCGGGGCTGATAATTTGCTGAACCAAAAATACAGTTTAGGCAACGATTTGAACGCTGTGGGTAACCGATACTATAACCCATCGCCCCCAAGGAATTACTTTTTTGGGGTGAATGTGAATATGTAGTCCATTGTCAATAGACCATAGTCCATAGCTGAACTTTTATGGTCCTACTATTGACAATGGACTAAACCTATCTATGGACTATCGACCATGGACTATGAACTTACATCGCAGGATTCTCTTTATTCTGCACCTCGGCCACATTACCCCCTCGCCCTTTTACATCAAACGCGCGAAACTTGATAATGCCATTGGCAGGGATAGGGTTTTCATAAATCGGACTATTCTCATTAGGCTCTTTACCGTTGGTGGTGTAGCGTATGGTCATCCCCGGGAATTGAATATTGCTTTTATATTTTCCATCCTCCAGAATAACACCCGGTTTAGGGATCCTGAAGTTATAACCACCGTTGTAATAAGCCAAGCGTGGCAGCTCGCGCTTGCCCAAAATATTCAGGAATTTGCTCCAATCTGCGTTGTATAATTCGCGGGCTTTAAGCGTATCGCGCTCGGTAGCCCATGCCGGGTCTTTTGCCCAGGCGCGCTCAGCCAAGCCTATCAGCTTAGGGAAGATCATATAATCCATGCGCTCGGGCGTTTTCACCGTTTCGGCCCATAGCGCGCCTTGTAAACCTATAATGTTGGTTTTACCATAATCTGTTAAGCGCTGTTTACCTAAAAACAAATTGCGATTGATAGGTCTGCCATTTTTATCTACGTCGGCATTTTTAAAGTAATCGTAAGGGATAAAAGAGAAGAACTTATCTATCCCCAAAAACGCGCCCCAGTAATAACCCGGCTCGTCGTACGATTTATAGTTGGCCATATCAAAGTACAAGTTGGTTACACAGGTAAGCACCACTTTGTAGCCGCCGTTTGCCAGTTTGTAAGCCAGATCTTCCTGTCCATCGCCCAAAACATTGTTCCATACATCCACCTGCATTTTTTCGCCTAAAAATTGTGGGTTAGGCACATAAGTACTTTGCCCATCGACAGCGGTTTTGCGCAAGGCCATTTCTTCCCAGCCGGACAGCCTGATATTACGTTTCTTCAGAATATCGTTCACACGGCCATAAAAATAATACCACAGGTCGCCGGTATTTTGTATTTCGGGGTTGCTTGCTTTTAAAGCCAGGTAGGCGGGTGATTGTTCCCAAACATGCGCGGGTACCTCATCGCCCCCAAAATGAATGGCAGGCAGTGGCGCACCGGCTTCTTTGTAAATATTTACGAGGTCGCCAACAACGGTTTCTATATAGTTATAGGTTGATGGCAGGGCAACATCAATTACGTTATCATTCCAGTATTGCACCGAGCGATAGTCTGATTTATCATTCAGGTCACGCAGCAAATTACGTTCGGCACCGGCTTTATCACCAGCGGCAAGCAAGCGATCGTAACGCACATCCATTGCTTTGATAGATGCACGGGCATGGCCGGGGGTTTCAATTTCGGGCAATACGGTTACGTGGCGCTCGGTGGCATATTTTAAGATCTCGATATAATCGGCTTTGGTATAAAAACCAGTACCGGCTGTATTGGTAAAGTCGGGACCAGAACCATGCGATGCCGGCAGAAATGCTTTGCTATCCAGCGTATGCCCGCGTTTAGAACCAACGGCAGTAAGCTCTGGTAATGACGGGATCTCTATCCTCCAGCCTTCATCATCGGTAAGGTGCATATGTAGGGTGTTCAGCTTGTAAACCGCCATCAGGTTGATGAGTTTAAGCACCTGTTGCTTGCTTTGAAAGTTACGTGCTACATCCAGCATTACCGCGCGGTACGGGAAACGGGGCTCGTCTTTTACGTTGATGCACGGAACAGGGATGCTGGCCTGGGCCTTCATCCACGGCGAAGCAGAAATAGAAGTTTTGAACGACTGGATGCCATAGAACAAACCCGCCGGGGTTGATGCCGTAATGGTCATATCATTTGGCGTGACGCTTAATGTATAAGCCTCCGCACCTAAACTTGCATTTTTCTTAAAGATGATCTTTTTATCCTTTGATGTGCCCTTTAACTTGCTGCCTAATAGTTTTTCCAGTCCGGTTATAAAGTAACGTTTTTCATTAGCAAACAGCGGGTCGCTTACTATGCTCACCGCGTTGGTTATAACAAAATTGCCAGTGCTTTCAGTATAGCTGAGCGGCGTAGGGATTATTTTTTGCAGTTGCGATGCCTGGATATCCTGAATGATCTTGTTTTGGTTATACAATATCTCGGGTGTAATCAAGCCCTGGTAAGTTGGGATGTATGGTTTGATGGTAAAATCGCCGGGGGAATACCCTTTTGTTGGTTCGCTGTCCCAAACCAGGTATGGGCCTTCAATAGCATCGGTAAAGTTTACTACCGGGGCCTCGCATATATACTCAATGCGGATGCTTTCGCCGGGTTTTACATCCTGCATTTTATCATTGGGATTGATGCTGTATAAGTCGCCGTTTACCTGTAATACTTTGGCGTTGCCGCTAACCGCATCGGCCGTAAAATTACGAGACGAGTTAAAATAGATCTTCCAGCCGGTGGCAGGTAAAGTTTGTTTACCCTTATTGGTGATGGTTAAAGCCGTTAGCGCCTGCTGCTTGTTCTGGTAATTGTTATCTACAACTTCCCAGGTCAGGTGCAGGTTTTTAACATCAAAATTTGGCACATCGGCCATAACTGCCACAGTTTTTATGCTAACCACGACAAACAACAACAGGGTAGAAAAACGACGCATCAGATTTATATTTAGGGTTTATAACCGTAAATATAATAATTTAAGATGTGGAAATACTTTTTAAAATATTTTTTAAAGTGCAAATTTTATCCATCCGTCGCCTTCATATCCAAACGCGAATTGTTTGGGATGGAGTATTTCGGCCAGTATTTCAACAGAATCTACAATGCGCGGGCCGGGGCGGTTAAAGTATTGGTTACCATCGGCAATGTAAATACGATTATTTTTCACGGCCTTTAATTCGCCAAAACCGGGCTGTTCCAGCAGGATATTTATTTCGCGCATGGTACGCTCAATAGAAAACCCGCAAGGCATTAACAGGATAACTTCGGGGTCGCTTTCGCGGATGTTATCCCAGCTTACATAAGGGGAATGTTTGCCGGGCTGCGCCAATATAGGTGTGCCACCTGCTATGCTAACCAGTTCTGGGATCCAGTTACCGGATATCATCATGGGCTCCAGCCATTCTACACAGGCAACAGTTGGCTTATTCTCCATAAACTTCAGCTTATGGCGGATAATGTCTACCCGTTCGTTTAAATCTTCCAACAACCGCTCGCCAGCTTCTTTTACATTAAGGGCTTCTGCTACAGTTTTTATATCGTTAAATATATCATCCAGACTATTGGGTTGCAGGGAAATGATCTGCGCTTGCTTATCCAGGTAGTTTTCCAGCGCCTGCTCCACTTCGGTTAATGATACGGCGCAAACTTCGCACTGGGCCTGGGTAATCACCACATCAGGCGATAGCTCTTTTATTACCTCGCGTTTAACGGTGTATACCGATAAGGCATCGGCCAGTATCTCTTTTACTTTTACATCGATATCGGCGCTGCTTAATCCATCAGGGAAGTTTGCTTCTGAGCAGATGGGCAGGTGCGTAATGCTTTCAGGATAATCGCACTCGTGCGAACGGCCAACCAGGCTGGCTTCCAATCCTAAGGCACATACTATCTCGGTAGCGGCGGGTAATAATGAAACTATTTTATGAGACATTTTTTTCAGTTTGCAGTTTTGAGTTTGCAGTTTGCATGGCTTTATGCCCACTGCCTACTACAAACTGCCAACTTAATTGCAGTGCAAATATGCGAAATATAGAGGAATAGTTGTCAAAGACGCGAGGTATCGCGTCTCTACGGGATACAATAAAGTAGAGACGCGATACTTCGCGTCCCCTGCCACGCCGTCCCATGCGTTAGGGATGGGAGCGGATACCGGCCCTGCGCCTAATGCCCGTGCGCGTATGAGCGTAAAGCCCGGCCGAAGGCAACGCTCAAATAACATTCCTATAAGTTCATCCTGATATTATTGCCCGCTAAAATATTACCTTTGCGTAAATGATATTCCTAACCTTTTTCATCGGGGTAATTGCCAACTTTATAGGTTACGTACCGCCCGGTAATATTAACCTTACGTTAGTACAGATCACCATAAACAGGGGCATGAAACAAGCCCTTCAGTTCATTATAGCTTTTTCATGTGTCGAATTCTTTTTTACCTATGTGGTAATGCAGGGCGCTAAATGGTTATCTGAAGAGGTTAGGCTGGATACCATTATTGACTGGATAATGGTTGTACTTTTTGGCACCCTGGGCACAATTACCTGGCTAAACAGAAACAAACCACCAAAAACAACATACTCTAACCATGCCAGTATCAAATACGGCATTTTGCTGGGCTTTATAAACCCTATGCAGATCCCGTTCTGGATGGTTACCGGCACCTACCTGATAACGCACGAATGGATAGAAGACAGCTGGCTGGCCCTAATTATCTTTAGTGTAGGCTCGGCAGCGGGTGCATTTATAGCCCTGTTTTTATACGCCAAATTTGCTAAGTATTTGCAGAGTAAGTTTGAACTAAGTACAAGGGTTATTGATACCAGCATTGCCATACTGTTTTTTGCCTTTGCTGCTTACCATGTTTTTAAGCAGGTGTACCTGGTGTTTTTTAAGCACCATTAATCCCCCGATCCCCTGAAAGGGGGATTTGAAAACGTTTGAAGTATTTATTCGGCGATAGCACGGTTTGTGAATAGATCCTTTGTTCCTCAGGATGACAAATTAAAAAGTTGCCGTTCAAAATCTTATTCCATGCTTGTCGGGAGGCAGGGGCGGTGCTCGGGTAATTAATCAGGCGCCAGCAGTTACACAGGCGACACGCTGTCGTTAATCGACTTTGATAATTGACATACAATTTAACCTAACCATATCACGATGAAAAAAATAACACTAACGCTATTGGCCGCTTTTACAACGCTTGCGGTTTTCGCTCAGGAGCCGGCACCGTCAAATCCCGATGCTGTAAATAGTCAGTTTTTTGTAAAGGTAGTTAATGGCGATACGCTGTTATATCACTATAAGGGGCCCCAATATGGTTGGCACCGGGCGGCTAAATACAGCGACTTGAAAAACTATATACCTAAAAGTAATGCGCAAATAGTTGTAGGAGATAGCACCAGGCGCATATCAGTAACGTTTGTAGGAACCAGCATAACGTATGGAGCCGGGCCGACCGGCGCATATGGCGTTACATATCCCGATAGTGGATATGTACTTAAATACAGCAACCTGCAAGGGATTAAAACTATTAACTATGGGCTAAGCGGCCGAACATTAGTACAGTTAACAGTTGGTGACAGCTCAGCATATTCTAAGCGATTTCTAACACCAAATTATACGCCGGGGTCATATATCGCCTGTGAATGTGGTGTTAACGACGCTGTAAAAGATAGTACGATATATACGCCGGCTGTTTATAACACACAATTAACAGCCTGGGTAGACGCTCAATTAAGTAAAGGATATCCGGCTGATCATATTGTATTAATTCCTTCTATAGCTTACTTTAATCCACCAAGCCAACCATCATCAGGGCATATAGAAAGCAGGCACGCTCAGATATTAGCAGAAGCACAAGCTGTTGCTACAGCAAAAGGAACGCTCCTATATGACGGATTTGAAACATTTAAAACATTGTGGTTGGCAACACCAACACTATTAGATGCAGTAGTATTACACCCCACAAATACCGGTAGTACGATAGCCGCAAATGGTTTATATAATTATCTAAAAACATATATATCAACTATCTCAGACAACAACCCGGCCTTAAGCATTGCTGGTGCCGGTGAGTCTTATTGGGATTTTACTGTAGGTAATGATTTAAAGATTAAAAAACAACCCTCTACATTAGCACCAAACTCCCCACAAAAATTTGTTGGTTATGATGCTATTGATAAAAAGATTAAAATAAAAAACGTTTATGCCTCCGACGTTTATAATATATGGGGCGCTTTTTATACCACTGGCAATACTGACGCGCATAATATAGCTAATAATATGCCTGGCTTAGTCCCGCAATTACAGAACGGCAATACTCATACCAATATGCCTTATACCAATAGTGGATCATCTCAGGTAATGAATATAGAATACTTAAGCAAAACAGGGCTTGGTAATTTATTGAAGATATACTGGCCGTATACAACTTCACAGTCTATTAACAACGGTATATTTTTAGAGCCGAGAAATGGTGGCACGTGGGGAACTATAAAACATATTGTTCAAACTACCGGTGTGGGTATGCCTGCGGCCGGACAAGTGCCAATTGGCAACGGGGCCTCTGATTACACTAATAAAACACTCACCGGTGATGTAACTGTTACAAGTGCAGGGGTGACGGCTATTAAAGGCTCTGTAGCATTGGGAGGTAACCCAACAACAACAACACAAGCAGCAGGCACAAATAATACTACCATAGCTACAAGCGAGGCATTATTTGCAGAAAGGGCGGCAACAATCACCCTAACTAATAAAACCCTTGCCACGCCTAAATTAATCGGGTATACAGTTGCTGCTTTACCAGCCGGAGCTATTGGTATGATGGCCTATGTAACCGATGCCACTGCACCCACCTATTTAGGGGTTTTAACTGGTGGTGGCACAGTAGTAACCCCCGTATTTTATAATGGTACAGCTTGGGTAGCCCATTAAAAATATCAATATGATCCACTTGTCACATTAAAGCCTGCGTTTTTTGTACAAGTGGATTTTCATGGTTTTATCTCCTGAAAGAAATATATACTCGCCCAAATTTCTCTTTTGGTGGTTCGGTAATCAAAAAACACAGCCGAACACAAAATAATTAAGCCACAAATAAATACCCCCTGAAGCCTGTACAGGTGAAACCCATATTGAAACATCTGGCTTATTTGATGCCCGTCGATAAAATGGTATTTAATATATAACATAAGCGGCGACAGCATTAACGAATAAGTTGCGCAATACAGAAAGTTTAGTAACGCCAGCTTCTTATCCATTTCGCCCTGAATGATCAAGGTTTGATTATTTTTTGATGCCCTTCGCAAATAAGTTTGATTAAATAACTCAAATCGTATATTAGTAACACTCTTTGATTTAGCGTCGATGTCTTTAATATCTTTTCTTGCCACCTTAAGCCATGCCTTTATTTGATCTTCCAGATCGGCAGGTACCTTATGCCTTATTTTGTAGATCCTGATACAAATAATATGAAATAACCAATCAAACAACGACTGGTGAATTGAATAGATGAGGAGGCCGAGCATGCAGGCAATTGCAAAGAGGAGCCAGGGAGATAACAGAATTATGTTATGAAAATAGGCGTTGCACTTGTCATCTACATAGCAAAGTACAAGCACCGTTACAATGCCCGCTATAACATATCGTAAAAGGATGTTTAAATAATCAGCAATACTTTTTATTTCATTCATCACCTTTAAGATTATGCCCGTTTAATTGTTATTAAATTTCGTGCATAATTCTATAAATTCCAAATGAGTAATACTAACATTTATGCCTCGCTATCAGCGGCTTGTGTAGCTTTCACATTAATGTTCCAGATTTTTTCGGCCTTGCGTCCAATTAGCCAAAACGACAGCGCGAGGATAGAAAAGAATAGCGTTTTGTTGGTATGGTCCCAAAAGTATTCGAAGTATTTGGTATAAAGGAATATGATCAAAAAGGTGATACCAAACTCGCGGGCTATTACATCTTTATATTTTAAGCCGTACAACAGGAACGCACCCGCCACAACTCCCGAGATTATCCCCCAGTAGAACAGGCTGATCTGTTTGATTTGCCACCAAACATCCAGGCTGCCATAGTTACCAAATATACTCAATAACCAAAGCGACATAAACAGGTATAGCATCCCTACCACATAGGTAAGTTCCCAATAGTAAGCGAACCATTTTTTTCCTTTTAACAGGTGGCAGGCACCTACCAGTAACAGTCCAAACAGCACAAAGCGCAGCGGATAATTCATGCCCAGAAAATACAGCGCCCAATTGGTTTGATAACCTGTTTCGGTACCGAACCAGCTACCCAATGATACCAGCGCGAAGAGCCATATCAATCTTGAATTCATCCGATAGGCCAAAACGCCATATACAAATACCGATATCAGGAACAAAATAGAGTAATGACCTGATCCGTTATCAAACGTTTTGCCCAGGTAGGCTATACAGCTGGCCGTACAAAAAACGCCTAAAAAAATGGTAGCTTCGTTACTAAAGATCTTTTCAGGATAAAGCCTTTCGCGCCTGCGGCCCAAATAAAACAAGACGGCGGCTGCAACGCCCGACAAAATACTGATGACAATATCCGGTGTATCATACAGGTTTTTTATCCAGTTGATAACGGCGTCGTCAACAATGAGGGAACCAATGGCAATAGCGCCGCAAAACAGTGCCACCCAAATAGAATACTTGGCGAGGCGCATCCAGTCGAAACCTTTTACTTCATAGGAGTTACGCAGCTTTTCGGCCTGGGCAGCATCCAATAAATGATTTTTCTCCCAATGGGAAATGGTGTCATTCAAAAACTCACTTTCCTGCCTGTCGATATTTAGTTTAGCCATTTATTAATAGATACGAGTACTAATTTATGCGAATAAGTGAAAGTAAACAATATTAATTCACACTTAATACAGTCAATATACCCGGAAAATATAGCTTATTTATGAAATTGAGGTGAAAGCCGTTAGGTATTAAATTGTGGACCATCAATTACTAACAGCGCCAAAACATCCTCTTTATCCTTGCCCAATTGCACCACCAATTGCTCCAGCGATTCAAACTTAACATCGCCGCGTACAAAATGCAGAAACTCCATACGGATCTGCTGATTGTATATTTCAGCGCTAAAGTCGAAAATGTTTACTTCGATATTCCGCGTCATGCCGTTAACCGTTGGGCGGTGGCCGATATAAGCCATACCTGAATATTCCTTACCCGCGACTTTTACCTTCACGGCAAATATGCCATCGGCAGGGATCAGCTTATAGCTTTCTTCGATAAGTAAGTTGGCAGTTGGGTAACCCAGCTCACGACCCAACTGATCGCCGCGGATAACTTTACCGGTAATAAAAAATGGATAACCTAAACATTCATTGGCTATGTGGATATCATTAGCCAGCAAAGCCGTACGGATACGGGTAGAGCTGATGGCTACATCGTTTATATCCTGCTCGGGGATCTCAACTACTTCAAAACCATAAACCGGCGCTAAGGCCAGCAGATCATGCAGGCCGCCTTGCCTGTCTTTCCCAAAACGATGGTCGTAACCTATCACTATGGTTTTGGTACCTATTTTATTTACCAATACATCGCGGATGTAACCTTCGGCAGTTTGGTTAGAAAAATCCCTTGAAAATGGTGTGATTATTAAATGATCAACCCCTAATTGTTCTAACAGTCCGGCCTTTTCGTTAATGGTGTTGATGAGCTTAAGGCTTTCGTCCTCGGGATGCAATATCATCCGCGGATGCGGGAAAAAAGTAAGGATAACCGTTTCGCCACCGGTAGCTGCAGCTAGTTCTTTTATGCGCGATATAATTTTGCGGTGCCCAATATGCACCCCATCAAAAGTGCCAATGGTAACCACCGCGTTTTTAACTGGTGTAAATTCATCAATATGATTATAGATCTTCATCGTGCCGGCACAAAGGTAAAAGGACTAAGCAGAAAGCAGAAAGGTTTTTGTTTAATCTGTGTAAGAATTATAATCCTGTTAAATCAGGGGCTGACTTCAATGCGCGTATTGTATCTACCAGTTCCAGTATCTCGTGGGCATCCTCTATCCTGTAATTACCACTTCTGGTGCGCCTTAAGGCCGACATGTAGGCCCCGTTATTCAATGCGGCACCAAAATCGTTTACCAGCGACCGGATATAAGTCCCTTTACTACATACTACACGGAAATCAACTTCCGGCAATTCAATTCGGGTTATCTCAAATTCTGATATGGTAACATTTCTCAAGCGCAATTCTACTTCTTCGCCGCGGCGGGCTTTTTCGTAAAGGCGCTCGCCATCAATCTTTATGGCTGAGTGAGCAGGTGGATATTGTTGAATATCGCCGGTGAACTGTGCGCATGCCGCTTTTATTTGTTCGTCGGTTAAATGACTGGTATCAAATTTTGCTTCGGGTTCGCTCTCCAGATCGTAGGTTGGGGTGGTTGCACCCAGTACCATGGTACCGGTATATTCCTTTTCTTCTGCCTGGAAAGTATCAATCTGCTTGGTCATTTTACCGGTGCAAATAATAAGCAGGCCGGTAGCCAGTGGGTCGAGCGTGCCTGCGTGGCCTACCTTAAGCTTTAGCGGCTTAAAGGCATTACGCAATTTACCTACCACATCAAAGCTTGTCCATTCGAATGGTTTGTTGATGAGGAGGAGTTGCCCGTCGGCAAAGTCTTGTATAGATTGAAACATCTTATTAAAAATGCAAAAGTAGCCTTTAAAAGCCAATAATTTTAACCCATCACGGATCAACAACTTTGGACAAGTGCTTATATTTGTAAAATTTGAGCGTTTTATTCGAAATATTTAATTTCACATACCCGCCCTTAATTCCTAAATAAACCTCATTATCGTTTAAAGCGGCAACAGAGTTTGGGTATAAAGATTCCCAAAACATGCCTTTGAAAATGGTTTCACACTTTTCATTTTTAACTATGTAAAAGTTACCAAATCCAGCCACGAAAATTTTGTCGTTTAAAATAGTAAAACTTTCAGGTGCATCTTCAAAATCTAATACTTTGTCATAGGAAAATTTATTGCTTTGTTTATTTAATTTATAAAGACTACCACTATTGAAAGACATATGAGCAAGTCCTTCGAGAAAATATATTTGATTTTGAAATTTAAAGATTTTAACGATATTACCACCTTTAATTGTATCGGTTGAGACTCTATTTTTGTAAAGCAACACTCCACCCCATTCGCCACGGTTAATACCGATTAGTGTCCCACCTTCTACATCAAGTTGAGTTTGATGTCGCTCTGTGGCTTTACTTATTGCAAGTACATTATTCACGATGACAACCTTGAAACTTAGAGGCGCACGATTAAGCTCCAGCCATTCCTTTGTGGGGTATTTTGGTGGCATAACCTCACTAAAGTCGTCAGTTTTATATTGTTGAGTATATCCACTCAAATAAAATAAAAAAGTTAAGCTTAACAGAAGAGTTTGTTTAAGATAGGGTTTTAAGAAAACCATATCTATATCACCTGTAAATTATGGCCGCTTAGATAAAGGGCAATAATTACCCCTCCTACTAAAATACGGTACCAGCCAAATAACTGGAAACCGCGGCGCTCTAAAAAGTTGATGAATGTTTTAATAGCCAACAGGGCTACTACAAATGCAATAACGTTACCAATAGCCAGTAACTTAATTTCTTCGCCGGTAATTGTGTGGCCTTCTTTATAAAAATCGTATAGTTTTTTGGCTGTAGCGGCAAACATGGTTGGTACTGCTAAAAAGAAAGAAAACTCGGCAGCGGCCTTGCGACTTAGCTTTTGTGCCATACCACCTACAATAGTTGCTGCGGAGCGGGAGGTACCGGGTATCATAGATAAACACTGGAAGAAACCGATCTTTAGAGCGGTTAAATAGCTTATCTCTTTTTCTTCTTTAACATTGGGGTTGTTAAACCATTTATCTACAAAAAGCAATATAATACCGCCAATAAACAAAGTTATACCTACAGTTAAAGCGCTTTCTAATAAGGCATCTATTTTTTTACTAAATAGCAGACCAAATACCGCCGCTGGTATAAAGGCCACAAACAATTTGTAGTAAAACCCGATGGTTTGAAAGAAGCGTTTAAAGTATAAAACCACTACGGATAATATAGCCCCTAACTGTATTGCAACTGTAAATAGCTTTACAAAATCATTGCTTTGGATACCCATTACAGATGAAGCGATGATCATATGACCTGTTGACGATACCGGCAAAAACTCCGTGATGCCCTCGATAATAGCAAGGACAATTGCATGAATGATGTTCATTATTTACCAGTAGGCTTCCTTAAAATTGCGTAAAAACCTAAGCCAAAGCCTGCAAGCACTACTATTGGCGCTATTACAATTTTTGTAGTGCTGTAAATATCTGTAGTGCCGCTCATTAGCACAAAACCAAATGCAACCACAGCTATGCTGATAATTAACCATTTGTAGTTTTCTTTACCAAATATAAACTGACCCGGCGTAGTGGTATTTGTTACCGGTGCCTGTGTTTTGCTTGCAGCTGTTTTTGATTGTTGCAGTGCCATATTTTTAATTAGTGAATTGTTGAATTAGTGATTTAGTGACTGGCACTTAGCTGCAAATAAACTAATGAACCAGTGAACTAATGAACTATCTGTATAGATCGTATATTTTTAAACGTAAAAACTTATTAACCGCCAGGAACGTGCTAAAGGCTGATATAAATATGCCCAGGGCTATTATACCTAAAAACACAATACCAAACTCAGTGTAGTTTTGCAGTATAACCAGATCAGGGATCTGTTTGTTGGCCAGGTACAGGGTGCCAATTAATATCACTACTGATATTAATGCGCCTAATAACCCGTGCCAGATACCATAAAGTATAAATGGCTTGCGGATAAACCCTTTTGTAGCACCTACCAACTGCATTGATTTGATCAAAAACCGCTGCGAATATATGGCCAGTCTGATGGTGTTATTTATTAATGCTACCGATAGGATAATAAATATCCCGGCAAAACCCAGTATAATTAAGCTGATGGAAGTAAGGTTGGCGTTCATTTGGTCTACCAATGATTGTTGGTACTTCACCTCCTTAACCAGCTTATTCTTCATTAGCTCGGCTTTAAATTTCTCGATGCCGGCATTGTTGGCGTAATCTGCCTTTAGGTATATATCAAGCGATTGAGATAGCGGGTTGTAACCCAAAAACTTCACAAAATCTTCGCCCAGGTCTTTTTGCAGGTTGCGCGCGGCCAGTTCCTTGCTTACGTATTGGGTTTGTTTTACCATTACGTTTGCGTCCAGTTGCTTTTGCAGCTGCAGCACATCGGTTTCGTGGGCCGAATCATCCATAAAAATATTCAGCACAATGTTTTCTTTTACATAGCGCGACAGGTTATTGGCATGCACCAATATAAGCCCCAGCAGCCCTATCATTAATAAAACCATGGCAATTCCAAAAACGGTAGATATGTATATCGTTTTTGTTTTTTTTGCCGATGCGCTTGCTTCAAATTCTTCCATGCGTTTTAATAGATAATTTGCGAAATTAACAAACCAGCCCTAAAGGTAAAAGTTTATGGCGTATAATTAACAATAATTAACGAAGGGTGGCCGCTTAGTCTTAAAACCGTCATTGCGAGGTACGAAGCAATCTCCGAACTTTGCATGGCATGACGGGGTTGGATTAAGCTATAAACAAAACAGTTTTTCACCTGTTATCCCACTATGACAAAACCTGCAAACGACCGCGACAAACCATCTCCATCTGATACCCCTACCCACAGGCCTAATGATAAGGGGCATAAAAGTGTAGTGAAGAAAGAGGATAAGCAATACCATGCCGATGAACCTGAACAAAAAAACGTGGCTAAGTATTATGAAAACAGTGAACAACCGGTTCACCCGGTGAAAAACCCACCCAAGAAAGATCAGCCCGACGCGTCTGATGATGACGCCCGCAGATTGGAATCGAAATAAATTATTCTAACGGCTTAGCAATACCCGCCGAATTAAACTGCAGATCGTACAGTTTGCGGTAATAGCCGTTATCTATCCGCAGCAATTCCTGGTGGGTACCCATTTCTTTAATCTCGCCGTGGTCAAGCACTATTATCTTATCCGCATTTTGTATGGTAGATAAGCGGTGGGCAATAACAATGGCGGTACGGCCCTGCATCAGCTTGTTAATGGCATTCTGTATCAGCAATTCTGTTTCGGTATCTACCGATGATGTGGCTTCGTCCAACACCAAAATAGCAGGGTTATAAACCAAGGCGCGGATAAAAGAGATCAATTGCGCCTGCCCGGCCGAAAGGGTTGCGCCACGTTCCATCACGTTATAATCGTATCCGCCGGGTAAACGTTCAATAAACTCGTGCGCGCCAACATCTTTTGCTGCCGCGATAATTTCTTCCCGGGTGATCTCCGCATTATTCAGACTGATATTATTACCTATTGTATCGGTAAACAGAAAAACATCCTGTATAACCGTAGCTATTTTTGATCGCAGATAATCTACTTTGTACTCTCTGATATCCCGGCCATCAACTTTAACCTCGCCTTTACCAATATCGTAAAAACGATTAAGGATGTTTATGGTAGATGACTTACCCGCGCCTGTAGCACCAACCAAAGCCAGTGTTTCGCCGGGGTTTACGTGGAAGTTGATATCCTTCAGTACCCAGTTTTCGTCGTTATAGGCAAACCAAACATTGTTAAATTCTATCTCGCCCTGTAATTCTGCCGGTGCGAGCTTGCCGTTATCGGTAGCCACCTCGTCGGTATCCAGTACTTTGAAGATCCTGTCGGCACCAACCATACCCATTTGCAGGGTGTTAAATTTATCAGCCAGTTGGCGTATTGGACGGAAAAGCATGTTCAGCAAAACAATAAAGCCCGTTATCACACCCGGCGTAATACCATTTGGCGATGCCGATAACGCGTGCATTTGCTGATCGTTCAGGATCCGTTTGCAGCCATACCAAACCAGCAGGGCCATACAAATAGCAAACAAAATTTCAACCACCGGGAAGAAAATGGAATAGTACCAGTTAGAGCGGATGTTAGCGTCGCGGTATTTCATATTCACCGCCTTAAACTTGCGCATCTCCTGCTCCTCGCGAGAGAAATACTGAATAATGCTGATACCGCTAATATGCTCGGCCAAAAAGGTATTTAAATGTGCCACCTGGGTACGCACTTCCTGGAAGGATGATTTTATAGCTTCTTTAAATACATATGTTGATGCAAAAAGCAATGGCATAGGTATCAGGGTGATGAGGGCCAGTTTCCAGTCCTGCCAAAGCATGTAGCCTATAACAGCTATCACCAGCAGCAGATCGCCCATGATGGAGATCAACCCTTCCGAAAATATATCGGCGATGGTTTCCAGATCAGATACGGTACGGGTAATAAGCATCCCGATAGGTGTGCGGTCGAAATATTTTAAGCGCAAACTGGTGATATGGTTAAAAATATCAATCCGCAGGTCGCGAATTACCGATTGACCGAGCGAGTTTGTTAAATAAGTTTGATAATACTGCGCAACGGTTTGTACAACCAGCTGCGCTATCATCAGCCCAACCATAAACACAAGGCCGTTATAGTCGTTACCCAAAATATCTTTATCCAGTGTTTTTTGAATAAGGATAGGCTGCACCAAAGCAATGGCCGCCAAAAAGATGGTGAGAAACGCTGCTATGATGAATTTGCCGTTATACGGTTTCACATAGTGCATAACCCTGCCCAGTAATTTCCAGTCGAGCGCTTTACCTGTAACTTGTGATGCCATTTATCGAATTATTGATTTAGTGAATTATTGATTTCATCTAAATACGGATATTTTATCTCTGTTAAATACAAGCCGCAGGCGGGTACGCTTGTACCTGCATTACTGCGGTTTTTACTTTCTATTATCTGGCGGATAGCTTCCGGCTGCATATCGCCTTTGCCTACCATAAGCAATGTACCCACAATAGCCCTAACCATATTACGTAGAAACCTATCGGCAGATATATGAAAAACTATGCCATTTGCTGTTTCTACCCACTCTGCTTTTGCAATTTTACAATTATTGGTCTTAACCTGCGTATTAGATTTGCTAAAACAGCTAAAATCTGTGTATTCCATGATAATTGCCGCCGCCCGGTTCATCAAATCTAAATTTAGCTTATCGCGCAGCAACCACGAATACCCGTTCAAAAACGGGTCCTTTTCAAAGTGGATATGATATTCATAAGAACGCAAAGTGGCATCAAACCTTGCATGCGCATCGGCATGTATGGGGATGATATTTTTAATGGCGATATCATAGGGAAGCAGGGCGTTTAAGCTGCGTTTATCCATGGTCCATGGTCTATGGTCCATGGTCTCAACATCCAGGTGCATAAAATATTCTTTGGCATGTACCCCTGCATCTGTTCTTCCGCAACCAATAATTGCCATGGGTTGGCGCAGCAGTATGGTAAGGGCTTTTTCAAGCAGTTCCTGCACCGTTACGGCGTTTGGCTGTATCTGCCAGCCATGGTAATTGGTGCCATCATAAGCCAGTTCAATAAAATATCTTTGGGTGTTTGCCACGTGGCAAAGTTAACATCATTTACGATTTTAGATTTACCAATTACGATTCTATCTTTGTCGTAACTCATAATCAACAAAATGCTACAAAGAATCCAAAGTATATACCTGCTATTCGCTTCTATAGTGCTGTTCGCGCTATTCCTTTTCCCATTGGCACATAACATTTTTGTGGATGGCAAACTGGTGAATGTAACCGTAACCGGCATCTACGAAATTGTTAACGGGGAGGACAAACAATTACAACCCTTTTTGGCGCTAACCATTATTACGGTAATAGCGGCCTTAATACCGCTTGTGGTAATTTTCCTTTACAAGAACCGCAAACAGCAAATAGCATTATGCTATGGCGCTATATTATTGCTGATTGGTTATAGTTTTTGGATGGCGCAAACCGTTAAAAAAGTTGTAGGCCCTATCACGCTGGAATATAAAAACATGGGTATTGGCCTGTTCCTAACCTCGCTGAGTATCATCCTTATCATCTTTGCTGTAAAAGCAATTCAAAGGGATGAGAAGCTGGTAAAATCGGCAGACAGATTGAGGTAATATTAAATAATCTTTTTCAACTTATCTGGATTTTGGCGGCTGTCAAAAATTGAAAGAACTTTAATATTTTTTGATGTTTCAATAAAGTAAAGGGTATTATGTTTTGTAACTATACTTCGCCTTATACCCTTGTTTTTATTAACTATGGTGTAAATTTCAGGGGCTTCTGACAGCAGAACGAATACTTTTTCAAGACGGAATAAAAAATGCTTAGCGACCTTAGCACTCCAATTGTTGATTAAATAATTAACTATACTATCAATATTTGACTTTGCTAATGGAGTTAAAATAACTTCTTTAGCCATTTAAACCATATTTTTCGCGTGTGCTCCTTATCACTTCTGCTGCAGGACTTCCAAATCCGGCCTCTGCTTGTGCTAACCCTACACTAATTTGCTCTTGTTGATATTGTGGTAAGTTATCCCACTCCTCCATATTATCCAATCCATTAAAATAATTTAACATCAAACCGTACAGTTGTTTTATCTGGGCATCATCTGCATGATCTATCTTTTCGTGTAATTCGTTTTTCAGTTCTGCAGTACTCATATTGCTATCTCCTATACTCAAATATACCAAATTTATTTTTTACCTAAACCTTCCGTACTTATCTATCTTCCTGAAGGGTTTGACAAAAAAGTCGCCAACTACCTGATTAAACATATCCTTATAAACTACCGGTGTACCATGGCCCGAGTTTGGCAGTATCCACAGGTATGAATTTGTTATGGCTTCGGCTATGGCCACAGTGTGTTTGGTTACTATTACGTCGTGGTCGCCGCCTATTACCAGCGTTGGGCAGGTTATCTTCTTTAATGCTTCTAATTTAATATGTGGCTCGTAGGATAAAAGATGCATCAATTTAAGCTGATTCTTCATCTCGGGCGTTGGATTTTTCATCCGCTTTAATGAGTCAACCCCTTTAATATTAATGTCCATCATCATTTTATATACAAACGGATCAACCGCGGTGCTATCCGGCCATAAATTGGCGCCTGTTACTGCCAGTTTTTTCACCTTGTCGGGATGGTTCATGGCCAGTAATAAGCCTTCTATTCCGCCGTCGCTCCAACCTATTACATTGGCGTTTTTTATCTTCAGGTGCTCCAGCAGCGCATTAAGGTCGTCGCTGATCATCTCGTAGCTCAGCGAGTCGGCATGGTCTATGGTTTTACCTTGTGCCCTGCTATCGGCCAGTATCACCTGGTAGTTTTTAGCAAAATAAGGGATCTGGTATACAAAGTTTTTGATGGATCCCGTGTTGCCATGTATAATTAACAAAGGTTCGCCTTTGCCATACACTTCGTAGTACATTTTAATACCGCGCAGCTTGGCATATTTACCTACGGCTTTATTGCGGCCATACAGGGTAGTATCCATGTCTTTTTCAAAAGTTTGGGCAGAGCATACCGAAGTAGTTAACAATAAAATAAGCGATGTGATAAATGGTAGAGATAATTTCATTTTTTGCGATAGTTACTGATGGTTAAAGGTATAAATAATAGCCAAATTGTAATGGAGCGTATAAAAGCTATTGCTGTTATTTAACCCATTTTTTCAAGCGCTAAAAACCGTCAATTGTATAACACACACTAAGGCCAAAACCATTAACGTAAAAAACACATTGATTTTTAGCAAGTTACGGCAATACGAATCTTTAATTTTGCCATTATTACAAATAATAAAATCAGCATTTGAAATGCGGAATATTAGTTGTACTTTTGCACCCGATTTGGCGATGTAGCCAAATACGTTATTTTAATTCATGAACCCATTTATTAATCTGGGAATCCGTCATGATATTGTTAATGCCATCTCTGAGTTAGGATTTGAAAATCCTACACCAATCCAGGAACAGTCAATTCCGGTATTGTTAACAGGCAGCAACGATTTTGTCGGATTAGCCCAAACAGGGACCGGTAAAACAGCTGCTTTTGGACTGCCGCTATTAGAACTGCTCGATTTCGAAGAAAATCATCCGCAGGCGCTTGTTTTATGCCCAACACGTGAACTTTGTTTACAGATCACGAACGACATTAAGAACTACGCCAAGCACATGAACAACGTTAATGTTGTTGCCGTTTACGGTGGTGCAAGCATTCAGGATCAATTACGCCAAATTAAACGTGGTGTACAGATCGTTGTTGCTACCCCGGGCCGTATGCTTGACATTATTAACCGTAAAGCGATCAATTTTTCGCAGGTTAAGTTTGTGGTATTGGATGAGGCTGATGAGATGCTCAACATGGGCTTCCAGGAAGACATTGACAGTATCTTATCTACCACACCGGAAGAGAAAAAAACATGGCTGTTTTCGGCCACTATGCCTTCTGAAGTTAGAAGGATCGCTAAGAAATACATGACCGACCCTTTCGAGCTTACTATGGGCGAGAAAAATACAGGTAATGTTAATATCGACCACGAGTACTACGTTGTACGTGCCCGTGATAAATATGCAGCCTTTAAACGCATTGTTGATAACAACCCCGAGATTTTTGGTATCGTATTTTGCCGTACCAAAATTGAAACTCAGGAAATTGCTGAATCACTTATTAAAGACGGTTATAATGCCGATGCTTTACACGGTGACCTTTCACAGCAACAACGCGATAAGGTGATGAAACGCTACCGCGAACGCAGCCTGCAATTATTAATTGCTACAGATGTTGCCGCACGTGGTATTGATGTTAATGATGTTACACACGTTATTAACTACTCGTTACCTGATGAGATAGAAAATTACACCCACCGTAGCGGCCGTACAGCCCGTGCAGGTAAAACAGGTGTATCTATCGCTATCATCAACAGCAAAGAACTTGGTAAAATTCGCCAGATAGAACGCACCATAGGTAAAAAGTTTGTAAAAGCTGAAATACCTACAGGTTTTGATGTTTGCGAAAAACAATTGTTTGCCCTTGTACATAAAGTACATAACGTAACAGTTAACGAAGCGCAAATTGAGCAATACATCCCTCGTATTATGGATGAGTTTAAAGATCTTGAAAAAGAAGAAGTTATTAAACGTTTTGCATCATTAGAGTTTAACCGCTTTTTAGATTATTACAGTAATGCTCCTGACCTTAACGCTCCTGCAGATGATTTCCGCAGAGATGGCGAAAGAGGCGAACGCGGTATGCGCGATGCAGGTGGCAAATCAGAATATACTCGTTTGTTTATCAACTTAGGTAGTGTTGATGAGTTTAACCGCGGCGATTTGCTGGGTTACATTTGCAACAACTCTAAAATAAGCGGACGCACTGTTGGTAAAATTGATGTTAAAGGTGTTTACTCTTTCTTTGAAGTAAGCAACGGCGATGTTGACCAGGTAGTGAACAATTTTAAAGGCGTTGAATTTAAGGGCCGCGAAGTTAGGATAGAAATATCTGGCGAAGGCACCAGCAGCAGCCGCAGTGGCGGTGGCGAAAGACGCGAAGGTGGTTACCAAAGACGCGAAGGCGGCGGCGGTTACAACCGCGACAGGAATAGTGGTGGTGGCGGACGCCGCGAAGGTGGTTTTAACAGGGACAGGAATAGCGGCGGCGGCAACAGCGGCGGCGGTGGTTTCCGTGATTTCTCTGGCAAACCCCGCGAAGAGCGCCCGGAACGCCGCAGAAGATTCTAATTAGTTAGTTTCATAAGAGCTTCCGAGTAGTTAACGGAAGCATAGTTTTAGTTTAGTTTTGTTTACAAAGCCTCTCGTTTGTTTATCATCCGGGAGGTTTTTGTTTAACGGCTAAATTCAACCACAAGCGAGTCGGGATACAGCAAATTCATCTGGTGCTCGTCCAGTTTTTGTATTACAAATTTGGTGTAGGGCTGGTTACCCTCAAACGAGGTAAAAATGGTATCACCTTTTGTAAAATAGTCTTCGGCGTTTTGCTCATCGCCGTCCATAATAAACTTCTTATCGGTTATTTTAAGGGTAACATTCGCATCTTTTGATTTCCAGCTACCCCTAATTTTGGTATTTGACTCTTTTTTATCGCAGGCAGCAATCAGCATAAATGCCCCCAGTACCGGCACAAATATTAAGTTGTATCTTTTCATTTTCATTGCTGATAAGGTAATAAAAAAGCACCTGTTTTGCAGGTGCTTTAATAAAATATTATTTAACAGGTTTATCAACCAGCTGGGCTTTTGGCACATAAATGTGGCGGCCCTTTTTATTTACGTAATAGTAATAAGAGTTTTTATCGATATAAATGGTTTGGCCCTGCGGGCCTACCTTGGTATCATACTTTTTATCAGACACAGCCGATGCGCCTTTTGAGGCCACCTCTGCTGTTTTATTCCCTACTGTGCTGGCAGCTTTTTTGGTTGCATGCCAACCCTTTTTGGCCGTAGTGCCCACCTTTTGGCCTACTGTAGTGTCTTTATGCGTTTGGCCGTAGCTTACTGACGCTGCAAATAACGATGCAGCAAACATTGCCGATTTAAATAGCTTTTTCATCTGGCAGTTTTTTGTTTAGTATATAATAACTAACTCAATTTCTCTGCCAGTTTCTGCATTTCAATAGTTGGGGAGCTTTTTTTGTATAAAATAGCATAAACAGCCTCGCAAATGGGCATATCAACCTTGTACTGCCTGTTTACCTGGTGTAGGCAATTTACTGCATAATATCCCTCTGCTATCATGTTCATTTCCAGCTGTGCCGATTTTACGGTGTAGCCCTTCCCTATCATATTACCAAAAGTACGGTTACGGCTAAACTGCGAATAGGCGGTAACCAGCAGATCGCCCAGGTAGGCCGATTCTTTTATGTCGCGGTCTATAGGGTGCACTTCGTCAACAAAACGTTCCAGCTCGCGGATAGCATTTGATATTAACACCGATTGAAAATTATCGCCATAACCCACACCGTGGCAAATACCACTGGCAATGGCGTAAACGTTCTTTAATACTGCACCATATTCGGTACCGTATATATCGTCAGATACTATAGTTTTAATGTAGCGTGTACTCAGCATTCCGGCAAATTCGGCCGCCAGTTCCGCATCCTGCGATGCTATGGTCAGGTAAGAAAGTTTCTCTAACGCCACCTCTTCTGCGTGGCAGGGGCCGCTAATTACCAGGAAATGATCAAAGGGCACGTCGTAGTTCTCATTCAAAAATTCGCCAATGATCTTATTCTCATCGGGTACTATGCCTTTTATGGCCGATACTATTTTCTTGCCTTTTAAATCAGTGGGGGTTATACCTTCCAGGGCTTCTTTTAAGAATGCCGCGGGTACGTTTAGCAGTATATAATCTGCACCCTGTATAAGCGATTTAAGATCGGTAGATATGTTTTGTGCCGGTACTTTTATCCCAACCGAACTCAGATAATTAGGGTTGTGCCCAAATTTGCGAATGTGCTCTACAGCTTCACCGTTGCGCATCCACCAAAAAATCTCTTTTTCGACGGTGTTATCGGTAAGCATTTTAATATTAGCGGTGGCCCAGCTTCCGCCGCCCACAACAGCAATTTTGTTTTTTTGCTTAAGCATTAAGTAGTAAATGTCCCAGCCGGTAATTGGTTTTCCCGGTGGTACAAATTAATGAAATATTATGCGAAAAGATGAAAGGTGTTTTAGAGAAAGGATGGAAAGAATAAAGACAAAAGATAAATATCATGCTGTCAACAGATCTGCAAAGCGGCTAATGGTTCGACAGGCTCACCATGACAGGCCCACAAAACCAAAAAAGGACAAAGGCTTTTAATCCTTTGTCCTTTTTCAGTAAGTTTTTTATCTAAAAAGGTTTATTTCTTGGCATCGCCACTAAATAGCTTCGATTTATCTACCTTCTCAACTATCATAGCATCTTTCAATGTTTTTGATATAGCCGCGAACGGTGCCGATACAACTTCTTCGCCACCTTTCAGGCCCGATAGTATCTGGATATAGGTATCATCCTGTATACCGGTTTTAACTTCAACCTGTTTTACTTTATTCCCTTGCAAAACAAATACATATTCTTTTGAAGGTGCGGTTGTTGTAGTTTTCTTATCGTCTTTTTGTGTATCGCCTGTTGCCGGGGCAGGTTTTTTCTCGTCGCGGGTGGTAACCGATTGGATAGGTACCGATAATGCTTTTACGTGGTTGGTTTGTATATCAACCGTAGCCGTTAATCCCGGGCGGAAGGGTGAATGGTTGGCTGCATTCTTTTTAAGCAGATCAATATATGATTGCGCCGTAATGCGAACTTTCACTGTAAAGTTTGTAACCTGATCAGCATTGGTACCTACTACGTTGGCAGAGCTACCTATTTCAATAACCTCACCTGTAAATTTCTTACCCAAAAACGCGTCAATCTCAATTTGCGACTGGTTGCCTATTGCGATACGGTTAATGTCGTTCTCGTTCACATCAACATTCACATCCATTTTGGTAAGGTCAGATATGGTCATGATCTCGGTACCGGCAAACTGTTGGGTACCTAAAACACGCTCACCCTGCTCTATCGACAATTTTGATACCACACCATCAACCGGTGCGTAGATTGTTGTTTTAGCCAGGTTATCCTGCGCTTCTTTTACTGATGCCTGTGATTGCTCTAAACCGTATCTTGAACCTACCACGTTTTGTTTGGCTGCTTCAAGAGATGCTTTTGCACCTTCATAGTTAGCTTTAGCTTGTTCAAACTCGGCTACTGTAAGTACTTTTTTATCAAAAAGTTCCTTGCTGCGTTTGTATATCGATTCCTGGTTGATAAAAGTAGCTTCGGATTGTTTTAGCATTTGTGATGAATTACCCACACTTGCTTTTTGTGTATTGTATGAAGCCACCGCGCGGTCATACCCAGATTTTAAAATATCCGGGCGGATACGGCATAACAGCTGGCCTTTTTTAACCACGTCGCCTTCTTTAATTGGCAGTTCAACCACCTCGCCAGATACTTCCGGGCTTATTTTAACCTCTACGTGTGGTTTTATTTTACCACTGGCCGATACTGTTTCGTTTATGTCGCGGCTCTCGGCTTTTTCAACAGCAACCTGCGTTAACTGCGGCTTGCCTATTATACCGGTTGCCTTGCCTATAATTAATAGGACTATAAGTGCGCCAAGGCCTATCAGAATATATTTAGTAGTTTTTCCCATGATGATTTTCAGGATTGTTTTTGTGTTTAAAGTGTTATAGGGTTTCCGAGATAATAGTCAATTACTTTGCTTCTGAACACAACTTCGTATTGTGCCTGTATCAAGTCAAATTGCGACTTGTTTAAGTTGGTTAATGATGTGTTGTAATCAAGCGAGTTCACCAAACCTACATTATACCTTTGTTGTATTACATTAAAGGCATCTTTATTGGCATTATAAGTTTGCAGGGTCGACTGGTATTTTTTGTCGGCCGCTTTTACATCCCACACTGCCTGGTATATAATTTTGCTTAAGTTGTTCTTAGCCAGTTGCGCGGTAACAATAGCGTTCTCGTTAGTAATTTTTGCTTTACGTACTAAAGTGCGCGAGTTAAAGCGGTTAAAAATAGGGATCTGCAAGCTTATCCCTACCGACTGGTTAAAGTTATCGCTTAGTTGCTTACCAATAGGATAATGCAATATAGGCGCGCTGTAATTTGGCACTACAACAGCATTGCCGCTATTTTGTACAAAACCTACTGTATCTACTCTGCCGGTGGCAAATGGCGCACCCTGTAAACGGCGTGCATCAGAATAATTTGTACCTACCTGCCCAAACAATACAACACTTGGGAAGTAGTTACCTCGTGCAACTTTAATATCCTGCTCGGCAGCTTTTTGCCTTATTTCCGCAAGTTTTACGTCGGGGTTAACGGCTAAAGCGGTTTGTAAAACAGTTTCGGCGTTATAAAGGGTGTTTACATTTTTAAACTTGCTGATATCCGGTTTCTCAAAAGTAATATTTGTTGCCGATGGCATCTCCATATATTGCTTTAAGGTGAGTATCGATAATTCTAACTGGTTTTCGGCATTGGTATAATTCAAGTCGGCAGTTGATAGCGATGCTTTTGCCTGCGATAGATCTGCCTGGGTTTGGTTACCTACATCAAAGCTTTTTTGAGACCTGTCTAATGTTATTTTGGCGATATCAATTTGCTGTTGTGCTGCGGTAACCAGATCCTGGTTTGTTAATATTTGCAGGTATTGGGTAACTACATTTAATATAAGGTCATTCTTAATTTTAGCTGTATAGCTGCGGTCCGCGCCAAGCAATAACTTATTCTCTATGATCTGGTTACGTAATTGCCCGCCTTGAAAAAGGGTTACCTGCGAACTAAGGGTACCGTTCAATGCAAAAATACGCTGATTGGTAAACTGGTTGGTAGAAGGGTCAATATTACGGCCAAAGTTAAATGAAGCCTGTGGGCCTGCAGTTAAATTTGGCAGCATGTTATATTTAGATTGCTTTAGGTTCTCTTCTGATAAAGCCTCGCTGAATTGCGCCTGCTTTATAGTTAAGTTACGTTCAAGAGCAAGGTCTATGGCTTTTTGCAGAGTAATAACTTCTTGTGCTTTTACAGTTAAGTTAACTGTTGAAAGTAATATGATGCAAGCAATAGTTACTTTTGTGATCTGTAAGTTTAGTTTCATAATAAAATGTATACAATTGTAAGTAACTGGTAATTACTTTGCAAGCTCTATTTTGTGTTAATGGTAAAACCTTTATAAGTTTATTAAATGTACCTGGTAAAAACCCCCTGGTTGCTTAAAAAATTATACCCCGAATTAATTTGGGATGCTAAACCAGGTGCCCGTTGCATTTATTTGACTTTTGACGACGGCCCTATACCCATTGTTACACCGTTTGTGTTAAATATTTTAAAACAGCACAACGCAAAGGCCACATTTTTTTGCATTGGCGATAACGTAAGCAAGCACCCCGATGTATTTGAACAAGTAAAAAAAGACGGCCACGCTATTGGCAACCATACTTTTAATCACCTTAAAGGCTGGGCAACCGACAGCCAAACCTACCTGGAAAATTTTTTACAGGCTGACAAAATATTGGACACCCCCCTGTTTCGCCCGCCGTATGGGCGCATTAAAAGGGAACAGATAAAACTACTAAAAAATGCCCGTCCCGACCTTAAAATAATTATGTGGGATGTACTAAGCGGAGATTTTGACTTGAGCCTTAAGCCCGAAGAGGCTTTAAAGAACGTATTAAAGAATGCGCAGGATGGCTCCATAGTATTATTCCACGATAGTGTAAAAGCATTTCATAAGCTGGAATACGCATTGCCTTTGGCAATGGAGTACTGGAGTAAGGAGGGGTATGAGTTTAAAAGTTTGGGGTAACTTAATATCTCTTAAAGTTTTCCCATTTTTGATGTCATGAGCCAACACCTTCCAAAATCGCAGATATTTTTTAAGATCATCCTATTGGTGATGCTATTGTGCGTATTTTGCTTTACTGTCGGCCAATTCATTCCCATATATTTTACTTTCCACAGCTTTATTATTCCTTATTACTTTACATTATTTGCAGTTACCGTTATTACTGTCACAATTACCTCTGTCCACCAACTTTATTCGCCTCAAAAAAAGAATCGGATTGGCACAACCTTTTATACCGTCTGCATAATGTCTTTATCTATTTTGATTTTTGGGTTTATTACCTTAACAAAGATTTTGGCGGTATGGGTTGATAGGGGTACATTATATTATCAAAAGAACAACCCGGAGGTAAAAATAGTTAGTCGCTATATAGACCTGGGGGCTGGTGGTGGTGGTACAGAACCCGGCGATTATAAAATTGTACTTAAACGGCCAATAACTCCTTTTTTTAAATTGGAAACTTCAGTAGATACAAATGCCATCGACAAAAGCGATTGGATAAAAGAGGGTTACAAATAGATTTACCGGCCCTTTTAAGGGACTGGCAATACAACAATTCCCTGATATTCATGTTATTAATTATTATCCCACTAATAATAAGGATATGAAAACATGCATAACATTGGCAGCTATAGCGGGTCTTTTATTATTGAGTACCTGTAAAAAAAGTTCGTCTTCAAACAACCCCAACAACCCTAATAACCCCGGCAATACTGCCGACCTTACCGATAAAGTAGTAACCGATAAACTCACCTATCCATGGGAAGTATTGTGGGGACCAAACAACCAGTTATGGATAACCGAGCGCGGCGGTAAAATAAGCAGCATTGATCCGGCTACCGGGGCCATTACCCCAATAAAAACCATAAGCGAGGTAGTTTCGCGTGGCGAAGGTGGCTTGCTCGGCATGGTTCTTCACCCGGATTTTGCTACCACACCCGAAGTTTTTGTGGCCTACAATTATGAAAAGAGCGGTACCTACACTAAAAAAATAGTAAAATTTACTTACAGCGGAGGCACCCTGATCAATCCTGTAGTTTTGCTTGATAACATCCCGGCATCAAATATTCATAACGGCACACGTTTGGCTATCTCGCCCGATAAAAAGCTTTTCATCACCAGCGGCGATGCTTCGGTAAACACAAGGGCGCAGGATAAAACAAACCCCGCCGGTAAAATTCAGCGTATAAACCTGGATGGAAGCATCCCCGGCGACAACCCTATAGCAGGCAGCCCGCTTTGGAGTTTTGGGCACCGTAACCCACAGGGCCTGGTATTTGTTGGCGATCGCTTGTACAGTTCAGAGCATGGCAACACTACCGATGACGAGATCAACATTATACAAAAAGACCGCAACTTTGGCTGGCCCAATGTAGAGGGATTTTGCAATGCATCCGACGAGAAAACCTTTTGCTCAGCAAACAATGTAGCTGAACCTATACAGGCCTGGTCGCCCACTATTGCCCCATCCGGTCTCGACTATTATAACAAGGATGCCATCCCTCAATGGAAAGGCTCGTTACTATTAGCGGTGCTTAAAGATTCTGAATTGCTGCAAATAAAACTGAACAGTGCCGGTACCGGTGTAGAAAATGTAAATACCTTTTATAAAAGTAAATATGGCCGTATGCGCGATGTGGCTATATCGCCAGATGGAAAGGTTTATATTGTTACCAGTAATGGGAGTAGCGATAAGGTGATTGAAGTGAGTGGGAAGTAGAACAGTTGGCAGTTGGCAGTTGGCAGTTGGCAGTTGGCAGTTGGCAAATTTCTCGATGCAAACTGCAAACTCAGAACTGCCAACTCCGAATGCGTTATTTAGAATATATCCAAATAGCAATTGTACAAAGCACTGACTGTGAATAAAGTTTATATTTTGTAAATTCGCCGCATAGCCCTAAACAGGGCTTAAACATCTTTTACTACACTAAAAATCAAACATTATGGCTTTTGATTTAGATATGATCAAAAAGGTTTACGATCGTTACAGCACCCGTGTGGATGCTGCCCGTAAAGCGACCGGTAAACATCTTACTTTAACTGAAAAAATATTATACGCCCACCTATCCGAAGGTGATGCTAAAAGAGCTTTTGAACGCGGTACCGACTACGTTGATTTTGCACCAGACCGCGTGGCCATGCAAGATGCTACCGCGCAAATGGCGTTATTGCAGTTTATGCAGGCTGGTCGCCCGCAGGTTGCGGTACCATCAACCGTACATTGCGATCACTTAATACAGGCTAAAGTTGGCGCTGTTGCCGATTTAAATACTGCGGTTGATATTAACCGCGAAGTTTATGATTTCCTTTCATCTGTATCTGATAAATATGGTATCGGTTTCTGGAAAGCCGGTGCTGGTATCATTCACCAGGTTGTTTTAGAGAACTACGCGTTCCCGGGTGGTATGATGATAGGTACCGATTCGCACACACCTAATGCAGGTGGTTTGGGTATGGTTGCCATTGGTGTTGGTGGTGCCGATGCCTGTGATGTTATGGCAGGTTTGCCTTGGGAGCTAAAATTCCCTAAACTAATTGGTGTTAAATTAACCGGTAAACTTTCTGGTTGGACATCAGCTAAAGACGTTATTTTGAAAGTAGCAGGTATCCTAACCGTAAAAGGTGGTACCGGTGCTATTGTTGAATATTTTGGCGAAGGTGCTCGTTCCCTTTCTGCTACAGGTAAAGGTACCATATGTAACATGGGTGCCGAAATTGGCGCAACCACTTCTATTTTTGGTTACGACGAAAAAATTGCCGCTTACCTAAATGGCACGCAACGTGCCGAAGTTGCTGAACTGGCTAACGCTGTTGCACAACACCTAACCGGCGATGACGAGGTTTACGCTAACCCTGAGCGATACTTTGACCAGGTTATCGAGATCAACTTATCTGAGCTTGAGCCACACGTTAACGGTCCGTTCACTCCTGATCTGGCATGGCCTATCTCTAAATTCGCGCAAGCGGTTAAAGAAAACAACTGGCCTGCAATTTTAGAGGTTGGGTTGATTGGTTCTTGTACCAACTCATCATACGAAGATATCACCCGTTCTGCATCTATCGCACAACAGGCTATCGATAAAAATTTAGTTACCAGGGCAGAGTTCACCATTACACCGGGTTCGGAGTTGGTGCGTTACACCGTTGAGCGCGATGGTTACTTAGGTACTTTCGAGAGCATGGGCGGCGTAGTTTTAGCTAATGCTTGCGGCCCATGTATTGGCCAGTGGGCACGTCATACAGACGACCCTACACGCAAAAACTCTATCATCACATCGTTTAACCGTAACTTTGCTAAACGCCAGGATGGTAACCCTAATACGCACGCTTTTGTGGCCTCTCCGGAGATAGTTACAGCGTTTGCTATTGCCGGCGACCTTACCTTTAACCCGCTTACCGATAGCTTAATAAACAAAAACGGCGAGCTGGTTAAATTTGACGAGCCACAAGGTATTGAGATGCCGATTAAAGGCTATGCTGTTGAAGATGCCGGTTACCAGGCACCTGCCGAAGATGGTAGCCAGGTAGAGGTAATAGTTGATCCAAGATCATCACGTTTACAGTTATTAGAGCCATTTACCCCTTGGGAAGGCACTGATATTACCGGCTTAAAATTATTGATAAAAGCCCGTGGTAAATGTACTACCGACCATATTTCTATGGCAGGCCCATGGTTGAAGTTCCGTGGCCACCTGGACAACATATCAAACAATATGCTGATAGGTGCTATCAACTACTTTAATAACACTGCAGATAGCGTTAAAAACGAACTGACAGGCGAATACGGACCAGTACCTGCCACTCAGCGCGATTACAAAGCGCATGGCATTGGTTCTATTGTTGTTGGCGACGAAAACTACGGCGAAGGTTCATCACGTGAGCACGCGGCTATGGAGCCCCGCCACTTAGGTGTACGTGCCATATTGGTAAAATCATTTGCCCGTATCCACGAAACCAACCTTAAGAAACAAGGTATGCTGGGTATCACCTTTGCAGATACAAACGATTACGAGAAAATACAAGAGGACGATATCATTGACATTACCGGTTTAACAACCTTTGCCCCCGGCAAACAGTTAACCGTAGTGCTACATCATATAGATGGTACAACAGAGTCGTTCCCGGTAAACCACACCTATAATGCACAGCAGATAGAGTGGTTTAAAGCAGGCGGCGCGTTAAACATCATCCGCAGGCAAATGATCTCTTAATTTTAGATCTTAGGAGTACGATTTTAGATTAAGCCTTCCCAAACGGGGAGGCTTTTTTTGTGGAAACTTTCATGCATCTTTATACCTTTGATCGTTAATTGATTATCTTATAATAGTGAATACTACTCTCTATCCACTTAATATTGTTAAAAGTATCCGTAGACAAAGGCTTACATACAAGGTTACTTTTAGTTATATCTTTGATTATTTTTTTTCGTTGTTTGCTGCTGGGATTACCCTTTTTATAGGTTACATTTTTTCAAAAAACGCAACGGATAACTTATCGCAAAATACTTCCTTGTTCTTTACATCTGTAATATTAACCATAATTGCCTTTTGGCTTTTTACAAATATTTATTTTTCAAATGTATTAGTCAAAGTTAAAGGCGGATATGCTGCTAACAATAAAGTGGAGCTGCATGCAGTAATAACTCGAAAATTTAAACGGCTAAATAAAACCGTAGAAGGAGATAATCTTGTAACCTATTATCGTGAACCAAGATTTATCGGTCTTAGCCTACTAATTACTTGCGTGTTTAATGATAACGATATATACTTTAATATATCAAGCCTGGGTAGAGGAGATGGCCCTCTCCCTTTTTCAGGGTTATACAATTATTTTAGAGCAAAAAGATTAGTGAAAAATAATTTTAGATCTTAGAAGTACGATTTTAGATTAAGCCTTCCCGATTGGGGAGGCTTTTTTTTTGTGACCTGTTTTTCAACCACGTCATTGCGCTGGGTTAATGTTTCATCCCACATATGAGCTTGATAAAGCTGTTCTTTTTTGTAATTTTTGTTCAATAATTTATAACCATACTTTACTGCAACATGAAAGATTCTCTTACAAATGATATGCTAAAGGAAATTGCAGGCGAACTTGAAATGGGGATGCAGTGTTTTTATAACAAAGTAACCGGCGAAATAGAGTCATATCCCAAAGATCTGGAATTCTCAGGTTTTGAGGATGACTGGGAAGATCTTGTTGTTAAGATAAAATCCAATCCGGGTGATTACTTTGAATTTGAAGCAATGAACAGTAGCCAGGCATTTAAAATCATGGCGGACTTTACTGACGAGATAACCCATATCCCAACGCAAAATAAATTTATGGATGCTTTATCCCGAAAAAAGTCATTTGCGAATTTCAATAATTTACTACAATATTATCCTGACTTGCGGCAGGAGTGGTTTGTTTACAAGAATAAAAGTTATTTAGCCTTTGTAAAAGAACAAGCCGATGAGTTTAAGGAATTTGAAACAACTATTAAGCAATCCTTCAATCAGAATTTCTGTTACGAACTTGAATATCATTTGACAAGAGCATTCGAAAATGCGCCCGATCCGGAAATAAGTAAGATATGGTGCGATGGTGTATTGATGCCATTTGAGGATAGGCAACTACAGCGCGAAAACGTGTTTAGTACGCAGAAGATTGAAACAGAAGCATGGATAGTAATGACTGAAAATGAGAAATACCAGATGACCATCAAATTAGGCAAACGTTCCATCAAGAAATGCAAGGAGGGTTTGCCATTATCTGATTGCCTGCCTGATGAAAATTCATTAAAATGGATCTCCTTTGATACGAAAAACAAGTGCATCGAATTGCAATTAAAATAGAATGTTTACCCTCTTGCGCTCGTCTGTGACGAATCCCAATTGGGGAAGCTTTTTTATTGGATATTTCCCCCACTACGTCATTGCTTTTTCCTTATCTTTAGTTGACTTATACCTTATCGATGACACCTATCGAACAAACGCTTTGGCAAAAGATTCAGGATTTTGAACTGGATGAACCCGTGGCCGATTTTAAATTCTCAGCAAGGCTGGCACGCGAGAATGGCTGGACTTTAACATACGCCAAACGTGTTATATCCGAATATAAGAAGTTCATTTTTCTATGTTGTATTTCGGAGCAGGGCGTTACACCTTCAGACCCGGTTGACCAGGCCTGGCATTTGCATTTAACGTTTACCCGCTCCTACTGGACAGAACTTTGCAAGAACACCCTTAACCGCGAGATCCATCACAACCCAACCAAAGGCGGCAAGCAGGAAGCAACAAAGTTTAACGGATTTTACACCTCATCGCATAAACTTTATACCCAAAAATTCGGCGAACAGCCACCTGCAGATATCTGGCAGGATAACCATACCCGCTTTAGCGACATCAACTTTCAGCGTGTGAATATTGGCAGATACTGGCTCATCAAGAAACCCCGATTATCTGTATACGGCCTTACATTGGTTATGCTATTAATTGCATGCACTACTTTTATACAAGCATCAGAAAGTATGGTGGCCCCATTATTAATGCTGGGCATTGCTGCAATTGTGGTTATTGGCGTATACAGATGGGAGTCGAACCCCAATAGGGGCAAGGGTAATAATGATGGCAACGGTAACAGTGGCTGCGGTACTGCCGGCAGCGGCTGCAATGGGGACGGTTTCACTTCACATCATGGCGGTCACCATGGCGGCCATGACAGCGGAGGCGATAGCGGCTGTTCGGGGTGTTCAGGTTCTGGTTGTAGCGGCTGCGGCAGTGATTAGCTTGCGGTATAATTCCAATCATTCCTCTTGCGCTCGTCTGTGACGAGTGCTTAACTCTGTCCGGCATTTACAATGCGCGGCATGGCGATGAAATCTCCACGCCGCACGTTTTAATCCAACATGTTTTTATGCAAAACAAAATGGAACATGCCCTAAATTTTCAATTATTTATCAAATATTTTTAATGTTTATAGCTATATACCTATTCGCTCTTTCCAGTGCCCAAACCAGGCCGAAATAAAGGCGAAAAAGGGTCGAAAAAGGGCGTTTTTTTGTTCTTATTATTCACAAACCAACTCTTCAGTTTTCGGTTCGGGTTCAGCTACTTTTTCAACTACCGGTTGCTTCTTAGTCCCGGTAATAAAGCTGAGGCCCAGTGCTAATAAAAGCAGCGGCACCGTTACCCAAATAACCTCATGAATGCCAAACCGAACAATAATAAAACCACCTAATAAGGTTCCTAAAGTAATACCGGCATTAAAAAAGGATGGCAGCAGGCTATTCACAAAATCAAGCGAAGGGCCGTGTATACCATTAATAACCAAAAGGTTGGCTACCAAAAACCCACCAGTATGTATCAATCCCCAAACCGAAAGGATGAACACCATGGAGAGAAAGCCACCGCCAAACTGGTAAGCCAGGATATGCATTACTACCAGCAATAATAAAAACACCCGGCTGGTCAATTGAATATTTTTGCTCAGCAAAATACCTGTAAGCCAGTTACCTAGTATACCTGCGCCGCCAAATACCAGTAGCATAACGCTGATCTGCGTGCCGCTCATATGTGACACTTTAGCCAAGTATTCGGCCAGGTACCCATAGGTGGCAAACATGCCCGCAAGTATTATAACGCATATTAAAAATTTCACCCATAATTGGGTGCTGCTCAATATTTTCAGCTGATTTTTAGGGTTTGCAGTCTGTTCATCAACCGGCATCGACGGCGAGTAAATAGCCAGCGCACCAAACGCGATCAGGTTAATAAAAGCGGACAGCACAAATGATGCCTGCCAACTAAACAAATTGGCAATATAGGTAGTAAGCGGCACTCCTATTACAGTGGCTACACTTAGGCCTGCCATTACAATAGCTATAGCTTTAGGCGCATCCTTTGGCCCCGCCTGTTTAGAAGCGGCTGTCATAGATACAGCCCAAAACACCGGATGTAAGAAAGCGGGCAAAATACGGGCCGCCATCAACACGGTAAAATTAGGCGCAACTGCCGAAATAAGATTGGAAACCACAAATATGGCCAGTACCAAACACATAGCTGTTTTACGGTTCACCTTTGCCATAAGCATATTGGTGAAGGGGCCGGCTACAGCTACAGTTAAGGCAAACATACTCAGTAACAAGCCCGCGGTGTCAATTGAAATATTAAACTCTTTTACCAATTGCGGTAATATGCCAATAACGCCAAATTCTGTGGTGATAATGCCAAAGGCGCCCAAAGCCATTATGTAGATAGATTTTTTCATAGGTTGATTTATATATTTGAATGTTTCTATGTATTAGTCGATAAATATTTATGTTGATCCTTTAAATAGATGTTAGTCTTTTAATTCGTTGAGGCTGGCTATGTAATCGCTAAGCACCTGCTGGTTAAGCACGTACTTTAGGTTCCGCCCCTCTTTTTTTGGTAATAGCAGATCGGCATCTACCAATTGTTTTATATGGTGCGAAACAGAAGGCTGGGTCATATCCAGCAGATCATTGATCTCCGCGCAATACAGGCAATCCTTTTTCTTCTTAAATTCCTGCAAAATGGCAATGCGGCTTGCATCGCTCAGTGCCCGGGAAATTTTTTCTATCTTTTTATTGTCCATTATTTTAGCTGACGATAAGCCGCGGCTCACAATCATTATCAGCCAAAGGTATAAAAACATTAATACATAGAAACATTTCTATGTATTAATAGATAAATATGACATTCCCTCCACGGAAACCGCAGTATCGCATAAAAAAGCGATGAGTTTAAAACCCATCGCTTACTATTTAAAGTCCTCTCCTTTGGAGAGGATTTAGGTGAGGCTCCTTTAAAACCTCTCTTTCAAGAACTTTCCGGTATAACTATCCTCAACTTTTATCAGATCTTCGGGCAGGCCTTCAAAAACTACGTTACCGCCACGGTCGCCACCTTCGGGACCAATATCTATCACCCAGTCGGCACATTTAATAACGTCCATGTTATGTTCTATTACAATAATGGTGTTACCATGCTCTAACAGCGCATCAAATGATTTCAGCAGCTTCTTAATATCCGCGAAATGCAACCCTGTTGTCGGCTCATCAAATATAAAAAGTGTTTTATGGGTATTGTTACCCTTCACAAGGAAAGATGCCAGCTTAATGCGCTGCGCCTCGCCACCCGACAAGGTGTTTGACGATTGCCCCAACTGTACATAACCCAAACCAACATCAACCAAAGGTTTTATTTTGGCGATGATCTTTGGTTCTTTAGCAAAGAATTCTAAAGCTTCGTCAATGGTTAGCTCCAGCACTTCCGATACGTTTTTATCCTGGTAGGTAACGTCTAATATATGCTGTTTAAAGCGTTTACCGCCACAAGCCTCGCAGGTTAGGAAGATATCTGCCATAAACTGCATTTCTATCTTCACTTCACCCTCGCCCTGGCAGACATCGCAACGGCCACCTTCAACGTTAAAGGAGAATGCCGAGGGTTTTAAGCCTGCTGCCTTAGCAACAGGTAAGGCGGCGTACAGGTTACGGATCTCGTCCCAGGCCTTAACATAGGTAACTGGGTTTGATCTTGATGAACGGCCTATCGGGTTCTGATCAACCAGTTCTACCTGTTCTATCTTAGCGTAATCGCCTTCAATACTATCAAATGCACCACTTTGATCGCCGCTGTAATTGCCCAATGTTTTTTGCAGGGCTGGCGCCAAAATGCGTTTTACCAAACTTGTTTTACCCGAGCCCGATACACCCGTCACTACAGTAAGCACCCCTAACGGGAACTTGGCGTTGGCATGCTTCAGGTTATTCTCGCGGGCGCCTTTTATCTCAATAAAATCGCTCCATTTACGGCGGCTTTTCGGAATAGCTATTTCTTCGCGACCGCTCAGGTATTTACCTGTTAAGCTGGTATCGTCAGTTATAATTTGGTCGTAAGTGCCGGTGAAAATTAAATTACCGCCATGTGTACCGGCTTCGGGCCCAATATCAATGATATGGTCGGCGGCTTTCATTATCTCTTCTTCGTGCTCAACCACCAAAACGGTATTACCCACATCGCGCAACGATTTTAGCACGGTTACCAAACGCTGGGTATCGCGTGGGTGCAAGCCAATGCTCGGTTCATCCAACACATATATAGATCCCACCAGGCTGCTCCCTAATGAGGTAGCCAGGTTTATACGTTGCGATTCGCCACCCGATAGCGTGTTTGATAAACGGTTAAGCGTTAAATAGGCTAATCCCACATCATTTAAAAAGCTTAAACGGTTAGTTATTTCCAGTAACAGGCGCTTGCCCACCTTAACGTCAGTTTCGTTTAATTTAAGGTTACTAAAAAATTCCAGCGCACCATCTAAGGGCATCAATACCACATCGGTAATGGATTTGCCTGCTATTTTCACGTACGATGCATCCTTACGTAAGCGGCTCCCTTTACATTCCGGGCAGGTAGTTTTACCACGGTAGCGGGATAACAGCACACGGTATTGGATCTTGTAGGTTTGCTCCTCCATCTCCTTGAAGAAAGCATCCAATCCTCGGAAGTATTGGTTACCTGTCCAAAGTAATCTCTGTTGCTCTTCGGTTAGTTGGTTGTATTGTCGATGGATCGGAAAATCAAATTTCAGGGAGTTCTTCACCAGCACATCGTTCCACTCGCGCATTTTTTCACCACGCCAGGGGGCAATGGCACCCTCGTAAATGGTTTTGCTTTTGTCTGGGATGACCAAGTCTTCATCTATACCAATTACCTTACCATAACCCTCGCAGCGTTTACAAGCCCCATATGGGTTATTAAAGCTGAAAAAGTTTGCCGTTGGTTCTTCAAAGCGGATGTTATCCAGCTCAAACCTATCGCAAAAGAAACGTTCTGTTTCAGCCCCCTCTAAATCTCCCCCGATAGGGGAGACTTCTTTATATCGTATATAGCAATCACCTTTACCTTCAAAAAATGCGGTTTGTATACTATCGGCTAAACGACTAATGGTTTCTTCTTCCTCGTTTTTGTTGATCCGGTCTATCACAATACGCACAACAGAAACAGCCGGCAATGAAGATTCAACTGTCGCGGTTTCGCCTTTTTTTACTTTTGTCTTTTTACCTCTTGCCGGTGCAGCTTCTTCATCAACAACCATCGATGAACCGTCTATACTTTCATCTTCCAGTAACGATTCGATACGCGATACCTGCCCGTCAAACTCCACCCTTACAAAACCTTTTTGCATTAAAACAGCCAGTTCCTCTTTAATGCTGCGGTTATTGTGCGGATGCAGCGGGCATAATATAGTTACCTGTGTTTCATCTGGTAGGGAGGTAATAAAATTAATAACATCGGTAACAGAATCTTTTTTTACAATACCGCCAGATACAGGCGAAATAGTTTTGCCTATGCGCGAGAAAAGCAACTTCAGATAATCGTAGATCTCGGTAGAAGTACCTACGGTTGAACGTGGGTTGCTGGTAATTACCTTCTGCTCAATGGCTATTGCCGGGGCTATTCCTTTAATATAGTCGACATCAGGCTTGTTCATACGGCCCAAAAACTGCCGCGCGTACGATGATAAACTCTCCACGTAACGGCGCTGTCCCTCGGCATACAAAGTATCAAAAGCAAGGGATGATTTACCCGAGCCCGACATACCGGTTATAACAACCAGCTTATTTTTAGGGATGGCAACATCTATATTTTTAAGGTTATGTACCCTTGCCCCTTTTATTATAATATGTTTTTTCGGATCTTTTTCTGCTTCTTTAATCATACTGATAGTTCGTGGTCCATTGTTTACAGATCCTGCAATTATTTGTTCGTTGATTTAATTAAACCATTCAGAAAACCAGTGGTCTAACTAAATAATTTACAACGAACTGTGATTTGTTAACTATGAACTTTTGGACTGCAAAAATCCTAAAATATTTAGCTTTATCCAAATGAGTTTGAGTAATTATGAAGGTTAATTGGTTATTAATAAAAGAGTTTGCATTATACTGACATATAGCTATTATGGCATTGACGTAACATACCCTATTAAAAAATATTTGTTTTTATTTTTTAAGATTATTATATTTGAGGGTAATATTTCCTTAACCCTATAAAGAATACGCTATAGATAGAACTCTACTTTTAATAACGACAAAAAAATTAATTTAGTTTATTAGTAGCTTTCTATGGATTTTCAATTGAAAAGTGATCAGGATCTAATCCATCTGTATATTGCCGGAGACGAGGCAGGCCTTGTGGAACTCATTAGGCGATACCAATCAAAAATTTACACTTCTATTTATTTGCTGGTTAAGGACGAAGCCCTTGCCGAAGATATTTTTCAGGATACGTTTATTAAAGTTATTAACACGCTAAAAGCAGGCAAATATAACGAGGAAGGCAAGTTTTTACCGTGGGTGACCCGTATTGGCCATAACTTGGTAATTGACCATTTCCGCCGTGAAAAGCGTGCGCCCATGGTGAGCAATGGCGACGACTTCGATATTTTTGAAGTACTGGGTAATTATGATGAAAGTGCCGAAGACCGCCTTGTGCGCGAACAAACCCATAAAGATCTTAAAAGCTTAATACAACTTTTACCATCCGAACAAAAAGAGGTATTAATTATGCGCCATTTTGGCGATATGAGCTTTAAAGAAATAGCCGATGTTACCGATGTAAGCATTAACACTGCCCTTGGCCGCATGCGTTATGCGCTTAATAACCTGCGTAAAATGATGCAAAGCAAGGAAATGAGCTTGAAAAATTAACTACCCCCTACCTGGCATCTGTTAGATAGAGCCGGCGATAAAAATAAAAAAGCTACACCAATTCAGGGTAGCTTTTTTATTTGCCATAATTCTTCATTCCACAATTTTTACCTTAATGTTTCATTCGTTACCCAGCTCTGGATAAGGGTATTAAATATATTTTTCAATTAGGCCTTAATCACACAATAAGGCACATCGTCTTATCGTTTAAATGCGAAACTCCCTATTAATTTCCATTGAATGAGTTAATATTATTAATTTAAACCGTGCAGGTTAAGGAAAAATTAACTCTCAAAAAAAATTTCATTTAATTTTCATCTTTATAAAATAATCCTAAAAAATTCTCGTTACTTTTATAATTAAACAAACAACAGCTTATGGGTGAAACCTTTACTTCAATTTTAAATTCGGTCACTAATAAAGCTCAGGTGAAGCAATCAGAGGTACATGAAAATCTGGAGGCGGATGATGTGATGTTTTATCATTCTATCCGTGCAGATTTGGATCTTCTAAAAAAGAAACCAAAACTGCAGACGATCCATCATATCCTCGATTACTCAAAAAGCCTTCGCTAATTGGTACTACGGCAAAGTACTGGTTCATAAATCATACTGCAAAAGATAGCAATATCCGGCAGCTTGATTTATGAACCTTTCTATTTTATAAGCTTCATCTACCCCTAAAGTCACTTTGCCAACTTCCTCCCTAATTTAGTAATACATCTATAAGGCCGGATAAATGATAAACCACCACTACCCCAACCCATACCTTTACCGCGGCATAGTGCAGGTTGAGCCTTTTATCAACGCCCATTATGCTGATAGTATCGAGTTGAATAATATCGTCGATGAAGCCTATTTCTCAAAATAGGCTGTTTCAATATACTATTGAGAAAAAACATAGCAAAGCATCATACATTGTATAACTATGTTCTATATTTGTACAATGAATACTGAATTTGTGCAGAACTGGTTTTCCCAGGTAAAGAAGGGAACGCTATCTTACATCATCCTCATCATCCTTAACGAAAAGGAATACTACGGTTATGAGTTGGTGCAGGAAATAAAAATTCATACTACACTTGAGGTTGCCGAGGGCACCTTATATCCTCTATTGAACCGCCTGAAAACCGAGGGGATTGTCGATTCCAAATGGGTTGAGCAGGAGTCAGGCATACCACGCAAGTATTATACACTAACTGATAGCGGTAAAGCTACATTAACCGAAATGAAGAAAATCTGGTCGGCTTTAGGGACCGCCATCCACAAAATAGAGAAATGAAGAGAATAATTTTTACAAACCCAACCGCACAAAAAATATACGACGATTACTTCGCCAGCGTTACCAGTTGCATAAGCATCCTATCCCCCACCGACCAGCAGGAACTGCTGATGGAGCTAAACAGCCATGTTTATGAAGCAACCCATTGTGGCGTTGCCGGCAACGAGGTTGACATACTGGTTGACGCCCTTCATAAGTTAGGCGCGCCCGAGCTGGTATTGCAACCGGCTATAGCTTATAAAAAAGTACAGCAGGCAGGCAGGTCATTTAACCCGAAGCACATTTTGCAGGCATTGTACCTTAACGTTGCCAATGGCGCCGGTTTTTTTGTAATTGGGATCATTTATTTGCTGATACTGGCCTTTGGCTCGTTGGCAATTATCAAACTGATTTCGCCCACGCATACCGGCTTATTCGTGCAAAACGGGCACTGGTTTGCATTTGGATATACCAGCGATTTACCCGATGGACTTATTGAACTGCTGGGAAACTGGTTTATTGCAGTTGTTATTGCATTAATGGGCATATTTTACTTCTTAAACACCCTGCTATTTCGCTTACTGAAAAAGAGATAACTTTTTCAGCTACCATTACATAGCTATGCTACGTATGCAATTATTTATAAACTATATTTAAACAAAATATGAACACAACATTAAAGCAAACCACACATTTATTGTCCGTAGTAAAAATCATTTTATTCGCCCTTGCCTGTATTGCAATATTTGTAACGGCGGCTGTTATTTCGCAGTTGTTAACTTTTTGGATAGCCAACCAGCCTGCCAAAACTGTGGTAAGTGAAATTTTATTAAGATTGCCCTTAACCATCATTGCGCTTCATTTTTTCGCTAAAAAAGTCATCAAAGCATATGACCCAGCTGCTATTTATGGCAATTTGGTGCTTATCAAAGTGTTTAAATGGACAGTCATTGCGTTTCTTTTACCGCTTATGGTGGGGTTATTTTACTACTTGTTTAATTTAATGGTGCCGTTTGCGCATACTACTCCATTAACCTTGGCCAACAAGCTTGGCATATTTATAACATGGTTGTCCATCTCTATCTCCGCAGGCATAACCGAGGAGGCATTGTTTCGCGGGCATTTGTTTATGATTATCCGCGGCCGTTGTTCAATAGCGCAATCCGTTTTCATCACCTCAATAATGTTCGGGCTAGTGCATATTGTTATGCTACCCTCATTTACGCCGCTCGATATACTTATTGTAGTTGTTGGCGGTACAATAGCCGGAATCATGTTTTCCTTAATCTACCTGTATAGCAAATCGCTTTGGTATGCGGCCATAGTGCATATAGTGTGGGATGTTTTTTTCGTTGGTAAAATAACCGCCATTGCCACCACGCAAGCCGATGCCAACCAAGCCATTATGCCGTTTAAACTGACAACGCACAGCCAGTGGCTTACGGGCGGAAGTTTTGGGGTGGAGGCAGCAATACCCAGTTTGTTGCTTTACCTTCTGGTAATCGTGGTATTGTATAAATTGATGCGGGACGGGAACAGTAGTAGCGAAGTGATTGCGGGATAGGCATTAACACTACGTCGACATTCCCAGGGAGTAAAGGAGGCACCTACTTTTGCAAACAATGTCAACAACGCCCGTAAATTCAACTCCGCAGGAAAAGAGATTCAAACTTTTCTTTAACATCGCATCTGTTTCAATCGTGTTTTTTTTAACAGCGGACAAGAGGGTATAGCTTCTTTTTTTAACCCTCTTTGCGCAGCAGGGTCGACCAGCGTAGCGATGTCGGGGTGAGGAAACGTGCCGCCATGCAAATACTATTTGCCTATCTCCTAATAAATAAAGAATATTGCATTTATTGGCACGACGCTTTAAACAAGTACCAATGAACCATTGAACCAATAAATTAACAATGCTTAAAGCCGAACGTTACCGCCATTTTGTTGACTACTTCTCTAAGAACCAACCCGAAGCGGTTACTGAACTACATTACAACAGCCCGTATCAATTACTGGTTGCGGTGATACTATCAGCGCAGTGTACCGATAAGCGTATTAACCAGGTTACGCCTGCCCTCTTCCAGCGTTTCCCTGATGCAGCTGCATTAGCTGCTTCTAATCCCGAAGAAATATTTACCTACATCCGCAGTGTTAGCTATCCAAATAATAAGGCCAAACACCTGGCCGGCATGGCTAAAATGCTGACAGAAGTTTTTAACGGGGAAGTACCATCTGACCTTAACGACTTGCAAAAACTACCCGGTGTTGGCCGCAAAACCGCTAACGTAATAGCCTCGGTGGTATTTGACGCGCCTGCCATTGCCGTAGATACGCATGTTTTTCGTGTGGCTAACCGTATTGGCCTAACAAACCGCGCCACAACCCCACTGGCTGTTGAAAAGCAGTTAATGGAACACCTGCCAAAAGAAACCTTAGGTATTGCCCACCATTGGCTGATACTGCACGGCCGGTACATCTGTGTAGCCCGCAGCCCTAAATGCGAAGTTTGCCCGCTTACCTGGTTCTGCAAATATTACGAACAGCAAAATACCGAAACCGCTTTATTGAAGGCTGAGGCCGCCAGGATTCGCAAAGCGAAAGACGCCAAAAAGAAAAAAACTTTAAACACTATTAGTAAGGAATTGGCTAAACGCAGTGTTGATAAAGATATTTGATTGGTAGGTAGCAGATAGGTAAGTTTACAGGTAAACCAATCAAATAAAAATAATTACTAAAAATATTAGTAATTAATAAATAATACTTTATATTTGTTTCACATTAGTTTAAAATGAGCAATACAGATAAATTGAAGGCATTACAGCTTACTTTAGATAAGCTGGAAAAATCATACGGAAAAGGCACCATCATGAAATTGGGTGACTCCGTTATTGAACCTACCGAAGTAATATCAACCGGTTCGCTGGGTCTTGATATCGCCTTGGGTGTGGGCGGTTTGCCTAAGGGCAGGGTTATAGAAATATACGGCCCCGAATCGTCAGGTAAAACTACTTTAGCCATACATGCTATAGCCGAATCACAAAAGAAAGGTGGCATTGCAGCATTTATTGATGCAGAGCACGCGTTCGACCGCTTTTATGCTAAAAAACTGGGCGTTGATGTAGAAAACCTTTTGATATCACAACCGGATAATGGTGAGCAGGCTTTAGAGATTGCTGATAACCTGATCCGTTCTGGCGCAATAGATATATTGGTAATTGACTCTGTTGCGGCATTAGTGCCAAAGGCAGAGATAGAAGGCGAAATGGGCGACTCTAAAATGGGTTTACACGCCCGTTTAATGTCGCAAGCCTTACGTAAGCTTACCGGTACCATTAGCAAAACCGGATGCTGCTGTATATTCATCAACCAGCTGCGCGATAAAATTGGCGTTATGTTTGGTAACCCCGAAACTACTACCGGTGGTAACGCGTTAAAGTTTTACGCTTCGGTACGTTTGGATGTACGCCGTATATCACAAATTAAAGATACCGATGAAGTATCTGGTAACCGTGTTAAAGTTAAGATAGTTAAGAATAAAGTTGCCCCTCCTTTCCGTATAGCCGAGTTCGACATTATGTTTGGCGAAGGAATCTCTAAGGCAGGCGAAATAATTGACCTGGGTGTTGAATACAACATCATCAAAAAAGCAGGTTCATGGTTCAGCTACGGCGAAACCCGCTTAGGCCAGGGCCGTGATGCAGTCAAACAATTAATACTGGATAACCCGGAATTATCAGAAGAACTGGAAGCCAAAATTAAGGCAACCGTTACCGGCGATAGTTTGGCAGAAGCCTAATATTAGGCCATAAGCCTGATAATATTTAAAGCCTCCTTTAGGGGGCTTTTTTGTTGTAGAATATTTTTAAAGATTCTTATTACTTACCGCCAGTTTTCCAGTACATATATGCAATACAGCCAATAACGGTAATAGCCAATACCACAAGGCCGGTTATACCCTTGCGCTTATCCTGACGCATAAGCCATACTAAAAAAGCCACAAGTGGCAGCACAAAAACTGCCCAAAAAATAAGTGAAGGGATATTCATTTACTGATTTTATTGAATTAATGATTAGTGATTGTAAATATTTGAACAATTAAAAACGAGTAGCCAATCACTAATTCACCAACTCGATAATTCACTAATTATCCTACATAGGCATCCTTGCCAGCGGCGCTATTTCCTGCCCGGCAAATTCCCCTTTTAAATATTTATAGTAACCGGCAATAGCAACCATGGCGGCATTATCGGTACAGTATTCAAACTTAGGTATAAAAACGTTCCAGCCTTGTTCAGCGCCAAGCTTGGTAAGGCCTTCACGTAAACCGGTGTTGGCAGATACCCCACCAGCTAATGCAATATCCGTTATGTTATACTGCTCGGCAGCGCGCTTCAATTTATTTAGCAGAATGGTTGCTATCCGTTTTTCTACCGACGCGCAAATATCACCCAAATTTTCCTTTATAAAATTAGGATTAGCCGCAACATTATCCCTTATGAAATAAAGTATAGCTGTTTTAACCCCACTAAAGCTAAAATCAAAACCAGGTATTTGCGGTTCTGGGAATTTATAAGCATCAGGATTACCTGTACGGGCATGCTTGTCAATAAGCGGGCCACCCGGATATGGCAAGCCTAATATCTTACTGGTTTTATCCATAGCCTCGCCGGCTGCATCATCAAGTGTTTGGCCAATAACCTCCATATCAAAATAGTCTTTAACCAAAACTATCTGCGTATGACCTCCCGATACCGTAAGGCATAAAAACGGGAACGATGGTTTATTTTCGCCTATAAAATGCGCCAGAATATGCGCCTGCATGTGGTTAATATCTATCAGCGGGAGGTTTTTTGCCAGCGCAAATGCTTTAGCAAACGAAACACCTACTAAAAGTGAGCCTAAAAGTCCCGGACCGCGCGTAAAAGCTACTGCATCAATATCATTTTTGCTTACTTTTGCGTTTAATAGTGCTTGTTGTACAGCGGGAACAATATTTTGCTGATGAACCCTTGAGGCAAGCTCAGGAACAACACCTCCATATGCTTCATGAATGGTTTGATTGGCAATAACATTGCTCAAGATCTGGCCATCCACACAAACAGATGCAGAGGTTTCATCACATGAAGATTCGATTCCTAATATTACAGGCACGATATATAATTATTGATTTACCGAATTAGTGAATTAGTGATTGATTTTAAAACAAACTATCCTCTGTTACAATTGTATTGGGATGGTGAAGATTCGCTAAATCAATAATTCACTAAATCATTAATTAATTAAAGGGCAAAGTTATTAAAAAAGTACTCAAAATAGCGTTAAGCATCGTATTGATAATTTTGTTACTGATAAGCATATTATTAATGCTTTTTCAGTACAAGCCTGTACAAACGTGGGCTGCAAAAAAAGCTACAACTTATTTATCAAAAGAGCTTAACACAAAAGTCGATGTAAAAAGCCTGTACATTAAACCCTTTTCATCAGTAGTATTAGAAGGCTTCTATATCCTTGATAAGCAGCAAGACACCCTGTTAAGCACCCCAAAGCTATCTGTAGAGCTTAGCGGTTTCTCTATTTTTAACAGTATCAAAAAAAAGTTTATAAATTTTAAATCCATCCAGCTGGATAATGGATCGTTCTACCTAAAAAAGCAAAAAGACAGTACAACCAATTTGCAGTTTGTGCTGGATTACTTTAACTCTGGCGATACCACAAAGACAAAAAGCAAACCCTGGACGCTTACTTTCGAGAAAATATCAATCAACGACTTTCACTTCATATATAAGAATAACCTGAGGAAGGAATTTATAAAGGGAGTAAATTTCAATGATGTTGATATAAGCCATTTCAGCACCATTATCCGTAATATGGATCTGAAAAACCACCTGTTTAAAGCCCGTATAGGTGGTTTAACACTACAGGAAAAGAGTGGTTTTTTTGTAAAAAACCTAAACTCTAATGCTACCATAGATACCAATCAGATCCTGCTTCAAAACCTGAATATACAAACGTCTTACTCTAACGTTAAAAACTTCTTCAGGATGAGGTTCAAATCGTTTAATGATTTTGAAAATTTTGAGAACAGGGTAACCATGGATGCCGATTTTAAAACGTCGCACCTGTCATCAAAAGATATAGCCTACTTCACCAGTTCGTTAGATAAAACAACATTCGAGCTGGGAATTGACGGCCGCGTACGGGGTATGGTAAATAACTTAAAGGCGAAAAACCTAACCATTACCGCTGCACAGGCAACCTTCGTAAAAGGAGATTTTAACCTTACCGGCCTGCCCGACTGGAATAATACGTTTATGCAGTTAAAGTTTGAGCAGATAGCCACCAATAAAAAAGACCTTGATTATTTATACAGTCATTTTACCGGCAAACCAAATGTTAAAGTGCCGGCTGTGGTGGGCAAATTTGGCAACGTAAACTTTACCGGCAGGTTTACAGGTGTGCAAAATGATTTTGTGGCCTTTGGCACTTTCAAAACAAAACTTGGCAGGTTTGACCCTGATATTAACTTAAAAATAAACAAGGCCGGCATACCCAGCTACAGCGGCAAGGTTACTACCAATAACTTTGACCTAGGTACTTTAATTGATAATAAAACTGTTGGCCGCACAACTTTATCTGGAAACTTAAGTGGTAGTGGTGACGAGATCAAGAACCTTAATGTGCGTGGTGATGCCAAAATTGCCAATTTTGAATTTAAGGGATATAATTACACCAACTTAGCCACAAACGGAACATTTGTTAATAAAATTGCCGCGGGTAAAATATCTATAAACGATAAAAACCTAAAGTTTGACCTGGTCGGAAAAATTAACCTAAACCCTAAATTACCCATATTTGATATAAGGGGCAATGTAAGCAATGCAAAGTTGCGTCAGTTAAAACTCATAAAGGATACAATCACATTTAGTACAGACATAAACACCAATTTTTCGGGTAATAATCTCGATAATTTGGATGGTAGTATTTTGCTAACCAAAACCCGGGTTGTAGACCCAAGGAATAATTACGTAGTTGATTCTCTTGCATTAACAGCCAGTGGCAAAGGCGATGCCAGGGTAATTTCGCTAAGATCAGATCTTGCAGATGGAAGCATTAAAGGCAGTTATGACCTGGCCACCCTTCCATCGTACTTTAAAACTATAGCTAAAAAATATATCCCGTCATTAAAAACAGATATTACCGCGCCCAAGCCGCAAAACTTTGATTTTAACCTAACGCTTAAAAACATTGATCCCTTAACGGCCATATTTATGCCAGAACTTAAAGTTCCGGAACAGGGTACTTTTATAGGAAAATTCAATTCAACAAATAAAACAGCAACGCTAAACGGCTATATTAAAACCATTAAGCTTGGTAAAATAGTTTTTCATGATTTTATTATTGATGAAAGCACATCCGAAGATCTCCTGGGGCTTAACATATCACTTAACAGGGTTGACCTTACAGATAGCCTTTACATCAAAAACATAAACATTACCAACTTTTTAAAGAACGATAGCTTAAACTTCAACGTTAAATTATCTGATAAAGACGCGGCCAATCAGTTAGACCTTTATGGCTTGGTTGAGTTTGGCAGGGATACTACGGCTAAATTGAAGATACTTCCATCTGATGTAATATTAGAGCGCGAAAACTGGAAGATACAGGACCAGGTGCGAATACGGTTGCTTGACGGCAAAACACAGGTATCGGGCTTTGAATTATCAAACGGCAATCAAAAGGTAAGGATAAACGGTTTTATATCTGATAACCCAAAAGATGAGCTAAAAGTAACGTTCGATAAGTTTAGCATGGCTACGCTTAATCAGTTAACCAAAGCATCGGGCGTTTTATTAAAGGGCTCGTTAAACGGGGATGTTAAGCTAACGTCTATCATTAAAAAACCGGGGATAGATGCCAACCTGGGTATCGATTCACTTGTTATGAACAAAACGCTGGTTGGTGATATAAAAATTGTATCAAACCTGGATAACGAACGCGGACAGGCCAATGTAAAGCTAAATATAACCAACCGTGGTTCAGAAACCATGAACATAGCCGGTGTTTATACCCTTGGTAAAGAAACCGAGGACAAGCTTGATTTTGATGTAAAAATGGATCATACGGAGGCTATAATATTTGAACCCTTTATAAGGGAACTGGTATCAGATATTAAAGGCGGGGTATCTGCCAATCTTAAACTATCCGGGTCGCCATCTAAACCCGAACTAAACGGGGATATTTCTTTAGATAACACCGGCGTTACGGTTAATTACCTTAAAACAGCCTACACAGTAAATGATAAATTAAGTGTGAGCAACAGTGTTATCAAGATCGATAAAATGATTTTGAAAGATATTAAAGGCGGCACCGGCGAAGCAAATGGCACAGTTGATCTGAATAAAATATCTAACCCAACATTAAATATTACCCTTGAGGCCAATAATATAATGGCCCTGAACACTACTTTTAAAGATAATCACCTTTATTATGGTACCGCTTATGGAAGCGGCACATTTAGTTTTACCGGCCCTATAGATAACATGAAAATTGATATTAAAGCTACTACCCAAGCTGGTACGGTTTTTAATATCCCGCTAAATACTTCATCAACAGCGGCCGATTATGATTTTATAAAATGGGTAAACCATAACGATACAACAAAACAAGTTATTAATAAGGTAAAAGCCTTTAATGGCGTTACCCTAAACTTTGACCTTACAGCTGATGAAAAAACAGTAGTGAGGATAAGTACTGATTACGGTGTTTTAGAAGGTACCGGGCAGGCCAGAAACTTAAAACTAAACATTAATAGTTTGGGTGATTTTGAAATGTTCGGCGACTTTCTCATCACATCAGGTAAGTTTGAATTTACCGCTAAAGATTTTATCAGCAAAAATTTTGTGGTGAACCAGGGTGGTACTATCCGCTGGACGGGTAACCCATCAAACGCGGAGATCAATTTAAAAGCGATATACGAGGTGCGTACAAATATAGCCCCGTTATATACCGCCGCTGGTTTACAGGCCCCACAACCTAAGCAGGTGCTTGTACAGGCCGAATTGATCCTCACTAAATCCCTGTTACAGCCTAATATAGATTTTAACTTTAACTTCCCGGTAGATCCATCTATAAAGGATGACCTGAATACCTATCTTGCCGATAACAATAACCGCAGCCAGCAGGCACTAAGCATTATTGTAAGGCGCAGCTTTGCATCTGGTACAGGTAGTAATTTAACTAACCAGGTTTTAGGCACAGCCGGCGAGGCAGTGAGCGAATTTGCCTTTAATAAACTAAATAGCTTTATATCTCAATCAAACATAAAGTATTTTGATTTAAACATACGTTCTTTTAATGATGCCAGCGCTTCACTTAAATTTTGGAATGATAGATTAATTATTAACGGAAGCTTATACTCTAATAGCGGCACAAGCGACCTTTTTAATAACCGCACTAATTTATTAAACACCGATTTTAGGGCACTTACAAAAGATTTCGAAATCCAGTACCTTATACGTAAGGATGGTAACCTAAGGGGCCGATACTCCTACCGTGCGCTCAACAGCACCACGCTAAATAGCATTAATGATGCATTAGGCATACAATATGTAAACGGCATTGGTTTGGTTTACCAGCGTGATTTTGATACGTTTGGCGAATTTTTCCGCAACATATTCAGGCAGAGCCGCCGCAACAGGGCACCTGTTACCCCGGCACCTGCACCATCACCTACAACCATTACAACCCCGGTGCCATCAAAACCATCAGATGATAACCATAACAACGAAGATACAGAAGGTGATGATTAATGCTCGCGCATTATAGCGTGATCCATTTTATCTCTTTTAGTGCGCAGGTAAGCTTCGTTATGCGGGTTTGATGCAATCTCTATCGGCAGGTTTTCAACAACTTCAAGCCCGTAGCCAATTAGTCCTGCACGTTTTTTAGGGTTGTTGGTTAACAGGCGCATTTTTGAAATGCCCAGGCTGCGTAATATTTGCGCGCCAATACCATAATCGCGTTGGTCCATCTGGAAACCCAATTTTATATTGGCTTCAACAGTATCTAAGCCATTCTCTTGTAAATGGTATGCTTTTAATTTATTTACCAGCCCAATACCACGGCCTTCCTGATTCATGTAAACAATAACGCCCTTACCTTCTTTGCTAATGATCTCCATAGCCTTATGCAGCTGTGGGCCACAATCGCAACGGCACGAACCAAATATATCACCTGTAACACATGAACTATGTACACGCACCAATACAGGCTCGCCCGGCTGCCATTCACCTTTTACAAGGGCTAAATGATTTTCGCCGGTATCCAATTGCGTGTAAGCGATCATATCAAAATCACCCCACTCGGTAGGCATCTTTACAGATACCTCTTTACGTACCAACGATTCGGTATTTAAGCGGTAGGCTATAAGGTCTTTTATCGAAACTATTTTAAGGTCAAATTCTTTGGCCATCACCAATAACTCGGGTAATCGGGCCATATCGCCATCTTCCTTCATTATCTCGCAGATAACGCCAGCCGGTTCAAAGCCTGCCAACACAGATAGGTCTATAGCAGCTTCTGTGTGCCCTGCTCTACGTAAAACACCCCCATCCTTAGCTATCAGTGGGAATATGTGGCCCGGTCTGCCCAAGTCTGCAGCTTTAGTTGCAGGGTCAATTAAGGCTAAAGTAGTTTTTGAACGGTCTGTTGCAGATATCCCTGTAGTACAGCCATTGCCAAGCAGATCCACCGATACCGTAAAATTAGTTTCGTGCGACGTAGTGTTGCGGCTAACCATCGGCTCCAGCTCTAACTCGTGTGCGCGTTGTTTGGTTATTGGGGCGCAAACAAGCCCACGGCCATAACGTACCATAAAGTTTATAGTTTCGGGGGTGGCGTTACGGGCAGCAGTTAAAAAATCACCTTCATTCTCACGGTCTTCATCATCCACCACAATAATTGTTTTACCTGCTTTTATAGCTTCTATTGCTTCCGGTATAGTATTTAGCATTTCTTGTTTTGTTTGGAGATCAGCTTATCGAATTTAAATAGCTGATGTTACAACAAATTTATACGATAATTAGATGATTAAGGTCGGTATTTTGTAAAACTATATGGGTTTGCTTTTACGCAGGCTAAAGCGCTTAAAGAAACGCTTATATAAATCAACATCAAACAGTGCAGAATCTGTGGCCGCTTTATAAGTAAGAAACAGCCCTATGGGAAATAAAACCCCAATAGATATCCACGCCCCTATCAACGGAGACAGGTCGCCCTCTTTGGCAGATTTTTCGCCTATGGTGCCAATAATATAATAGATAAGGAAAAATATTACCGATACTACTACCGGCAAGCCCAGCCCCCCTTTACGGATAATAGCGCCAAGTGGTGCGCCAATTAAAAACAGCACGATACATGCAGCCCCCAACGTAAATTTTTTTTGATACTCCATTATATATCTGCGTATACTTTTTGAAGTTTCTTTATGCCTATCCGCACGGTTTCTTAAAACATCCATTATTTGATGTACCTCGCTCGATGCATTATTTAGGGTATTGACTTTATCGCTAATCCCGGTCATTTTGATACTATCTGCCGGAATAGGTTTTTTTATCACCGATGATGTTAAAGGCACCGTGGTATACTTCATGTAAGCTTTTACCAGGTTGTAATTAACTTTTACATTGCTGTCAACCTCGTGGTGTGCCGAATCTACATAATGCTGCAGCTGGCGCAGGTTCATCATCATTGATGCATTGCGAAACTCGTTCTCATCCGTTCGTTGAATCTTAAATACCGATAGATCAAGTTTTTGCTCGGTTTCTTTAAACCTGAAGCGGGTTAAACGCTGTCGTGGCAAACTATTACCCGAGCTGCCGGCATCTTCTTCATACCTTACTCCATCCCTAAGCTTTAATATCAGGTACAGATCATCCTTAGAGCGATACATTAAGCCTGATTTTGCAAAAGTAACAGTTTGGTTAGTTTCCAGCTTACCCGTTTGATAGATCATAATTTCGTGCAGGGTTTGCCCATCCGGGTCTTTCCTCTTTACACGGATAGAATATCCCGGAAAACGATTACTAAAAATATTTTCGGGCAGCAGATCCGCCGATTTTTGCTTGCGGGCATCGTATAGCAATGAGTAATATTTAAGGTTGGCCACAGGCAACATATAATCTGAAAAGAAGAAGGCAGCGGCGCTGAGCACCAAAACTACAACCATCATGGGATACATAGCCCGGCGTAAGGAGATCCCTGCAGATTTTATAGCTACTAACTCGTAGTTTTCGCCAAGGCTGCCATAGGTCATGATAGAAGAAAGTAATACGGATAGCGGCAAGGCCATAGCCACGTTGGTGGCCGAGTTATACATCATCAGTTCGAGGATAATGTACCATTGAAAGCCTTTGCCAATAAGGTCATCAATGTATTTAAACAAAAATAACATCAGCAGCACAAACATTACAATTAACAAGGTGACTATAAAAGGCCTTATAAATGATTTGAGCAGTAACAGATGTATTTTTTTCATCAGGGCAATTGTATACAGGGAATGAAACGTTTACGCAGGCAAATAATTGTTATACCTGCAAGCCTGTTTCACAATACAAAAATACGGAAATAAAAATTCTTATGCGCCCAGCGTACTAATGAGGTAATCTATCTGGTTGTCCCAAATCTGTTTGCGTTCGGCAATGGTTTCCTCGGTTGCAAAATCGGTTATACTCAGGGCTACATCATTTGTTAGCTCGTCCTGGATAATTTCCATTTCAAAATAGCATTGAGGCTCATCATCAAGCCATTTAAACCTAACCAGCTTATTTTCTTTAAGGGTTATCAATTTGGCATTTTGTTTCTCATCATCCCATGTAAAGGTATAGATCTGGTCGCGTACGCTTACATCATCGGCAAACCATTGAGTAAGGCCATTGGCCTCGTTCAGGAAAGTATATAGTATTCTTGGAGACGATTTTATCTCGTACTCAATATTAAATTTTTTCTTTTCAGACATAGGGGTTTAATCGTTACAAAAATCAATTACGGGGTAAAAGTGAACATTTTTTCTAAAGGAAGCGAATTTCTACTATATTTGCAAACCTTTTTCAGGAACCATTGAAATATATATGAAGAAGGGTAAATATATAAGGCGGGGTAGCTCAGATGGTTAGAGCGTAGGATTCATAACCCTAAGGTCGGCAGTTCGATCCTGCTCCCCGCTACCATAAGGAAACAGCATATCTTTGTTGTTTCCTTTTTTTGCACCCATAAAAAACTGAATTTCAATCAGTTGCACCTCTCCCATTACCAGTTCGACATTTTCCAACCAGTTAAGGTATACCAAAACAAATTTAGGTCTAAAAAGCCTATCAATGTAACGCTAAAGAATTATTCGACCTGTTCGACTTTTCCTTAAGGATCTCGGTATCATTCAAAACCATTTTTCTGTTATGAATCTTGGCCATGAGATATAAAAAACTCACTATTACCGTAGCCTCTTCGTCATTAACCTCTATGCCGTTTCTAGCAAGCAACGCAATTGCCTTTCTATTGGAAATCTTCTTATCTGTAAAATCCATTTACTTTTCACATTATTCTGTTTGCAACCAATATCCTCGAAAGCGCAACATTAAGGCCAATAGAAACCTCACTTTTCTTAAGGTCTATGTCCTCAGGAGGAAAAAAACTGACCAATTGCTTTTTATCGGCCGTATCAAGACTATCAAAGCCTCTAAATATGCCGATCGAGGATCTGAGATCAAGCTTTCGCTGTTCTTCGATGGTTCTAAGTTTGGTGGCAACGTTACAAAGTTCCTTCCTTATACCGTCAGTAATCCTCCGAAATTCACTTTTCATCTCGCTATAGTCGTCATATTTCAATATGTTCTCCACGAACAGTTTCCTCGCTCTGGAAAGCATTATCTCCTGCTCGCCTAACTGACGTCGAAGCGCCTGCCTTTCATAAAGAAACTCTACCTTCTGTGTATCCACATTCCAGTCTGCAAGAATGGTACCGAACAAATTACTTGCCATTTCCGACAGTTCCAATTTCTGGAGCTGATCCCTATAACTGTAGTTTAGTTTATCCGCTCTAACTCTTGCTCTACACCCTTTCCGACAGTGATAATAGGCATACTTTCGTGTATTCCCCTTAGAAAAACTCCCGGTAAGCTTTTTGCGGCATAGCGGACAGACTAGGAAACCAGTAAGAAAAAAAGCTGACCTGAAATCGCCCCTTATAGTACTAACCTTTCTTTTGGTATTAATGACATCCTGTACCTCATAGAAAAGGGTTTCCGGTATTAGCGGCTCGTGTATTCCTTTTATCATCACTGTTTCCCCATTTCCGAGCTTCAGTGGTATCAGACCACAGTAAACAGGGTTACGGATAAGTTTGGAGAAATTTGAGCGTGTACTTCTTAGTCCTTTATTCACCGCCATCTCGCATAAGTCCCCGATCTTATACACATTCTTAGCAAGCTGACGAAACACCCATCTTATAATCCCGCCTTCGGGCTGTTTTGGCACTATAATCTTACGGCCATCCAATGACGACATGTTCACATACCCTACGGGAGCCTTATTGGGATACCTGCCCATCTCTTTGGCTTTTCTGATTCCATTCAAGGTATTCATGGCACGCCTCGTGTTTTCCGCCTCTGGAACTGAGAGGTAGATGGCTAACATCACAGAGCTCTCGGGAACGGAAAGGTCTATCTGCTGATCAATGGCCATTGCCGACACATTGAGCTTTCTGAGGATGCCCAGCATTTCGTATGCATACTGGATATTACGGCTGAACCTGTCCCATTTGATGAATAGAATGTTGTTTTCTTCCCTGGCCCTGCCTTTTCTCAGTTCGGACACTAGCCTCTTCCATTCTGGCCGGTTAAAGTCTTTTGCAGAGAAGTCCTCTCGATAGATACCCTTAACATAGATATTATTCGATTCACAATATTTGATCAATCGATCTTCCTGTTCGGGCAATGAATAGCCTCTTCTTTTTTGTTCGTCAGTGCTTACACGAACATATAAATAAGCTGATTTCATAAACTTATTTTTTCAATATCTAACGAAAAAAGAAACGTATGGGTATCAAAAGTATGGAAGGAACCGTGATATCTACAATAATCTGCATGCACCCCTGAAAATATTATATTTGATGCAGCTGGCCGCAGGGGCCGGCAAATACGTTATCAAAATTTGCGCAGCACAACGTACGTGTTGAGGGTGGATATTCCGCTGAAATTGATAAAAAAACAGGAACTGACTTAGTAGATATTTTGATAAGCCTCCATGTGGTCGAAGCCGAGAATGCTCAGATTCAGGCCGTCCTCCGGATTCATGTTTAGATTGATCCAATAAAGGGTTTGCTGTGAGGTGTCACCTAAATCCTGCAGGCCATGATCCTGGTTGATCAACCAGCTGCGCCCGGTCCAATAGCTTTCTTGTTCGATATTGTCGATCTCATGAGGTTGTAATTCCGCGTAACCGGTATCATCCGGCCCGTAGATTTTTAACAGGGCGTCAACGAGGAGGATGACATCCCTGATTTCCCAGGTATTGTCGGTTTGATAGTTGACGAGTAAAGACTTTACGTTGGTTAAGGAACGCTCGGTTCCCAGTACCCTGATTTTAACGGTGTTAAAAATCCGTAATTCGGGTGGGTCAACATGGAAAACGTAATCGGTGAATTTAACCTCGCCGTTTTCGATAATGGGTATCGAAAAGTTTTCTTCTGTCCCGAAAAGCTCGGTGATATTGTGTTGGAGTAATTGCAGTAAGGTGCCTTTGTCACGGATTTTGACATCCGCCACTTTTTCGGGCCTGTTGGTTACGCTAAACAGCAGTTGCCCCAATGGCTCGATCTTGTAATTGAGCACAAACCCAAAACGTCCGGCAGACCAGTAATGCCAGATTTCATCGTTCGGCCCGTCATATTTTTTTTGGGCGATCGATCGGATCTTTTGCAGGTCCTCGAACGATGAAAAATTGGGCTGATGGTGTATGCCCTGGCCAAAATGAGTTTTGAGTTCCCAGTATAAAGCCGCCACCTGATCGGCGTCGAAAGAAGTTTGGTTAAACATCAGCCTTAATTCACCGTCGTCGTGATGTTTAATAACGAGGCTGCCGAACAAATTAAAAAAAGTATGCCCCAATACGACTTCGACCTGGTTGACCCCGATGGCGACATCGCCCGGATTATCTAAAATCTGTTGCTGCGTTGCCCGGTGAAGCTGGTGCGCTTTGATCTGCAGCACGGACAAATAGTCCCAGGGCTCGTTATTGATGGAGTTAAAAAGGTTACTAATGTGGTGGGACGGTTTTGGTTGAATAATCGCTCGAACATGATAAGGTGTGTGATAAAATGCTTTTTTAAAATTAACTAAATATTTATTGCGATACTAATTGCCGCTGGTTCCATTTTGCTGAAATATCTGTTCATTAATGTCCAGCACTTTTTTCATTAACGTATCCACGAATAATGATGTTGGCACTTGCGCTTTAGTGTTAAAGATTTGCTCATATAAAGGAGCCAGGGTTTCGCAATCGGCTTTTTCTGTTTCTTCCAATTGGCTGAGCAAGCGGTCAACTTTATGCCGGTAATCCTGTTCTAATGCATCGAACCATTGTTGTTCCACCGGTTTTGCCGGATCAAGAAAAGTCCGGTACTGCTGCAGTTGCCATAACGCGGTGATCGTTTTTGAAAAATCCTGCGTAAGGTTCATACCGGAAATATCCGGCATGAATACACCGGGAAGCAGAGCGACTGTCTCCGGTTCTAAATTTATAGGAATGGGATTACCAAATTCGCTGGGTTCAAATTCACCGGTATCATTCAGGTTAAGCAATTTTTCGAGGTACGTTTGCTGTACCCTGACACCTCCGGAGGCTTTCCTTTCCCTGACGATGATCAGATCGTAAGTGAGGATATCCAGGCTCGACAAGGGCACCAGTGTCCAGATCATTTCGAACAGTTGATTTTCCATTTCCACCGGATCTTCCGGTAAGCCGATGACGCCGATAGCCGCAGTCCTGCCGTACTCGTCCTCATTGATCGCGCTGGGTGGCAGGAAGTTGTAAGGGCTTTTTTCGCCGATGATTCTTAAACCCTCCTGCAAGATCAACGGCCTTTCGGTCTGATCATTTGCCCACCAGCTGCTCACCGCGGCTTTGGCAGCGTTAACGGACGTGTCCCGGAATTTTTCAAAATATTCAACGGTAGCCCGGAGCCGCCAATACCAGGTTGTTTCTTCATTTTCCAGTTCGTTCAGCGTGAAATAAGTATTGTTTTCACCGGAGATATCATGAAAACCCCGCTGCGCATTCGCCAGTTTCAATACCATCTTTCTGAGATTGATAAGGGTCAAATGTTGGTTGGGTTCTTTCAACACCAGCAGGGAGAACTGATTGATGAAATTCTGACTACCGAGTACCCATTCATCGATTTCTCTGTATTGCTTTTTGAACAACGCATCTTCCTCGCGACTACTCTGGTCGGGAAAACGTTTCCGGGTGCGGATCATGGTCAGTGCCTCGTTGCTGACCTGTATCAAATGCTGGACTGCTGGCTTTTTCCTGGCCTCATTATTCTCGATTAAAAACTCAGCGAACTGCGTACAGCGCTTGGTAAATTCCAGTAATGTTTTTCGCAGCGCGATAAATTCGTTTTGCCAGTCATAAACCGACTCCGCTTCATAATTTTTGAGAATTGTCCTTGACCAGGTCTGATTGATCTGCACTTCAAATGGATCGAAAAGGTTTTTTGCAGGCATCTCCTTATGCGCATCCATCCGAGTGACCTTGAATATTTGCTCGTTTGGAAAGGGCAGGTAGATCAAGTCGGTGTGGTATTCATCATAATCCGGAAAAAAGGAATGGAAAACTTCGATCCTTGCGACACTTTGTTCGTTTAATTTATCCTTGTCGGGATCATGTACGTATTGTAAATGCAGATTATTGCCCTGCTCTTCCACGCTTACAGTGTCCGTGGCTCTTTTCAGCCAGCTGAAGATGTTATTTTTATGCAAGGTCGCAAAGCTCTTGTAACGCGCCGGTTGTGTCGCCCTTAAGTAGTAAAACAGTTCATCAGCCGCGGCCAAATCCATGCCTTCCATCGCATTCAGCAGATCAGCTTCTGTGATATTGACGCTTAGTTTGTTAATGTGTTCTGTTTTATCGATCCACTTGAGCAATCTCGATAGGCCGTCGCGTTCGCTGATCTCTTTTTTACCCAGCGCGATTTCCAGCAGCTGGATAAACGAAGCAACGTCGCTGTCCTGGAAATTGTATTTGCTCAAAGCCATGAGGTTATCCAGGAGCGTCGATGGGTTCTTGTATTCGTCGCCAAAGCTTTCTAGCAGCCTGGCGATCATATTGAGCTGCATGAACGGTAGGGTATCCGCTATAAAAACTTCAAGCCCGCCATTCTCAAATACTTTATCAAATGTTTCCTTATTCTTTTCCCAATAAAGTTGAGGTTCTCTTTTCATCAATCCGTCTATCACCGCTATCATATCAATCAGGCGTTTACCAGCTATTATTTCAGCGGTGTTTTTTAGGAATTGTTGCTTATCGCTCACATGGTCCAAAGCGCCGACGGCGAACTGGGCGTAATATTCCGGCCCGATGATGCCGAGCAGGCTCATCAGGCTATCCTCAGCCGCTACATATTCATGTAATAGTTTGACCAAATGCGCAGACCTCACCGGGTGCAGACCTTCCACATATTGTTCACCAAATTTGACGAAGTATTCGAGCTCAAGTTCTTTCAGCAATTCGCCCCGGTCACCACTAATGCCCGTCGTGTCCTGGATATGTTTCAGCAAAGTTTTACTTTTCAATCTGATGCCCAGTATGTCGGCAAAACCGATCATCCGGAGCATCTCTATTTTCGCCGCGCTGTTCCTTCCCTCTGCGTTCAGTTTTTTGATCTGGGCGGTTAGTCGTTCCGCAATCATTTCCCCCTTGGTCAGCAAATAGGTAAATTCGATGAGTAAGCCTTTTTCCCTGATCTGTTCCCAGGAAGTTTGCCAATTTTTATTACCCACGTGGACTTTTTTCTTTTCCTTCAACTGCTGATAAATGCTTTTCGCCTCGTCTTCTTTCAGTGCAATATTGGTGATCTGGATATTTATTTTGGACAGGTCGTTACTGAAGGAATACCAGTCCTCTTCCCTTGCGGTCAGCAGAAATTTTACTGGAAAGGCTGTTAACCGGAGGACAACCGCCGTCCAGTGCTGTAACTGCTGATCAAGGCCGTCGAGAACGATCAGCGGCGATTCGCCGATTTGTACCCGGCTTTTGATAAAGTCCACGATGGGTTCTGTATATTCCGCTAGTTGAACATGGAGTAGTTGATAAACTGTATATTTTGGCGTCAGGTTGAACGCTGTCTGCCAGGCCAGCGTCGATTTGCCCTGGCCGCTGGACGACTTGATCAAAGCGACATCAACGCGTTCCAGTTGTTCCTGCAAATGCCGTTCCCACACTGGACGCCGGGCCGGGAGTTGCGATGTAATGTGTTCCGGCCGAGCAGCCTTGCCATCAAAGTAAGCAGCGGCATCGGTGTTGGTATCGGGCAGGAACTTTACCGGGACAATCCACCCGTTAACGACGGCCTGGTTGATGGGCCCCTTATAAAAAGCGTCCGTAACTTGTTGCATTGCCTGCCAGAAAATGCGGTGATTAACGCTTGACCGGTCCTTTGACCATTCTAATGCGAGGTAGAAAATACTTTTCAGGTATTGCAGTTCTGTGCCGGGGTTAACCTTGTATTTATCCAGCAGCAAACTGACGGAGCGGGTGAACAGCATTTCCGCAGTTACTTTCTCAAACGAAACCCTGGCAAGGAAGTCCTCCAACCGGAAATCTGGGATATCTTTGGCAATGGCACCGATCTTTTGCTGCCAATAATCAAGGGAGTTGCCCTTTAATTTCTGGGCTACCAGGCTTTCCAGGTTGCCGGCAGCAATGTTCATATTGTAAACGAACCTGTACTTGTAAGCTTTGTCGAGCCTGTAAACTTCGAGGAAATTCCTGAGCACACCCATTTCTACAAAACCCGCCGCATCCAGCGAATTGATCGAAGACTTTAGTTGTATGAGTTCTTGGCCGTTTAAATCTAACCGGCCTTTGTTGAGATCGATATCTTCCAGGCCTTCCAGTCGAACCCCCGCATCCGAATATTCCCCGGCAAATTCTTTGAGCAAGGTATAGGTGGCATAAAGGGTTTGATAAGTAATACCGCTGATATTTATCGCACCTCCGGTACGCTTATCGGCAATTGCGTTCAGGTTATCAATTGGCAGTTTCGTTGCAGCTGCGACAGGTTGTGCAGGTTTCTTTTTGTGCTGTTTTTTGCTCATTTTAGGTTAAGCCGGATCCGGTGTTAACAAAGATAAGTACACTTTCGCCATAAAAATAATCTGAAGTAGCGCACATAGGCTTTCGATCTTAAAACAAAACAGACCTGCTGATGACAGGTCTGTTTTGCCCTTATTTGGATTGCAGGGACTTTACCTTCTCACTCAGTTCAGTTAGTCCTGCCTTCTTCAAACAATCATCGAAGGCTTTCCCCTTAAACAAAATCGATATTATTACCTAAAACAGTGATGATTTCGTCTTCGGTAATTACATTAGGTACTGCTATACAAGCCAGTAATTCCGGCCTTGATAAAGCAACATAAATCATCCGTTGCTTTTCGCTTGGCAAACTAACGGGTTTGCTGAAATCTTTTAAGGACAATCGGGCAGCCGTGCTATCCTCGCTCAGCACCAATAAGACCGATTGAAAAGTCATGCCTTTTACTTTATGTATGGTGCTGACCGGATAAGGTACATTGGTTGCGGGTGATAGCAATGATTGAAGGTTCTGTTGATGAAATGCCTGGCCTTTTTGTTTAAGCCCTAAATTGACGCTGATTTTAAATATAGCCAGAACATGATCAGTGACCTTTTGGGTCCAGTCTTTTAACGTATTATTTAACGACGGCATGCCCCGCAAAAAATCAAATAACAGGATATTTAAATCTGTATCAATTTTGAGCTGATCCCGCTGGTCTCGCTTTTGGCGGTGGGTGCCAGCCGGGATTTGGATCTCAGCAAGGAACATTCTGATGGCACCTACTGCCCCTTTGGTATCGCCCGCGTTGAAATAGGTTTGAGCCTCTATCAATGTTTTTGCCGCGCCGTTTTTCCAGGGTTCTTCCGAAGATGGCTTAGCACCGAACATCTCCAGGTGAGTAGTCCCTCTGACAAGGATATGATTTTTTAGTTCCGGGTCAATTAACGTTTCATAACGGGCTATCAAGTCATCAAGGTCAGCCGGATCATAGCGCAGGACTTTTACCTGGTGGTCACTGGTATGCTTGCAGGTCGATACTATATTTATTTCAGCTGCATCGCGGAATATGCTATAGGTGTCGATGATTTTTTGAGAAGTGCGGCGGCAATCTTTAAGCCTGAACGGTTGCCAGTTCGCGGTATCCCGGAACCGGTCTAAAAAGAGATCTGGGCGGGCTTCACGGAATTCATAAAGACTTTGATACGGATCGCCGACATACTCGATATTCGATAAACCCGCGGACGCTAACAAATCCAATATAGCATATTGTATTTCGGAGGTATCCTGCGCTTCGTCTATGATCATATAGGGAAAGCGCGCAATCAAGCTTTTGGAAATCTGCGGGTGCTTTTTTAAAAGCTTATAAGCGATATAAGTGGAGTCGTCGTTGTTTAGGTAACCATTGTTTATCTGCCATGATTTAAAAGCTTTGCCGTACTGGATAAATGTCGCTGCATCGACCGTTTGCGGTTTGGGTATCGTACCTTTCCATGTGACCGTGCCGTCCATTTCGATTTTAAGTTTGGACGGCGCGAGGATTTTGGTAAGCGGCTGCTTTGATACCGCCTTGAAATTGCCAAGGTTCATCTCATCAAGAAATGAAACCACGTTCATAATGATCGGGCGTTGGGTTGGTTTTCCTAAGAGGTAGTAAAAAGGGAGGGTGATATATTGGTTAACGAAGCTGTCCAATGTGGCCACTTCATGAGGGTAGTCGAAGTGGCTGCCGGTCAAGCGGTGAAACTTCTCCGCAATTTCTTCTTTGGCGACATTTGTAAAAGACAAACAGGCTATACCTGCGAAGTCACCGTAAGCAGCGGCACATTCTTTGCTCAGTTCGGTCAATTTATAGGCAACCGCCGTGGTTTTACCACTGCCCGGACAGGCATTAAGGACTATTTTGCCCCTGGCTTCCAGGTAAGGCCTGTTATCATCGTTGATCTCGAACTCCATCATCAAATCGCATGTTTTACGGCTTTACGGATATAGTCAGGCACAACGAAATTGACCTTTTCACCGGCTGCCGCAGCCCTGATAAGCTCTTCATCTAACGCAAGCGAGAAATTCTGAGCAAATTCCGCCTTTGTGGGTAGCGCCTTCCATGCCAGGATCGCAATCTTCTGGCGTTCGGGAACGGTCAGGCCGGGGTTGGGTAGGGTATTAACATACCCGTCGATTATCGCCATTTTCCTTCCCTCAATCGTCCGTAGATACTTGATAAAAAAGTTCTCTGCGAGATCTTTTTTATCGGCTGGAATATTGGCAAGCGCGATTTCATATTCAAGGGTTTTAAACGCAGGGAATAATTTCACTTCCGTGGTATGCGCCTGTAGCGTTGACCGGAGATTGCCCATGCGATTGCCAATACCGGCCGCGTAGAGCTTTTTATGAAAGCCGTCCAGGTTTTTGTAACTGGATGCGGTTAGGTTTTTGAAAGTGTTTTTCACTTTCGCCAACCGGTCATCATCAGTAATAACCGACCCTTTGTGCATCAGCTTTTTATCCGGGTTGATGGAATTAAAAAGATGGATAAAAGAATAAAAGGAAAGGCCGTCGACACTCACAATTTCGCAACGGTGGTCATCCACCTTTGATTCAAGGATGTCGGCAAAAGCCCGGATGAGTAATTTTTCAGAAATACCTTCAACAAATAAGATCCCCCGCGCATAAAACAACTGGCTTTTGGTGACATCGAGATACCGTTCAAGTTGCTTTTTCCGCTTAAGAAAGTCTGCATCTGTTAAAGTAATTTTTTTTGTGACCTGTTCAACGATATTTTCCGACGCCCGATCCTTAAAGCATCCCCCGATGTTTACCGCCGAGCCCTTAAGCACGATGATATTATCTAGCTGTGACTTCGAAGTGAGCGTTGGTGAATGGGTGGTAATAAACAACTGGCAATTAGCCGGTGCGCTGGCATTTTTAAGAAAGTTATAGAGGTTCAACTGAAGCTGCGGATGCAAATGTGCTTCCGGTTCTTCAATCAGCAGTACAAAGTGCTGGTTGGCGTTATCCGCCAGCCGCTCTTTGATGTCGCCGAGGATGATCGCAATATAGATTAGGTTATTAAACCCAAGGCTGTTTTGATAAAGCTGAAAACCATCATTCTCCAACAGTTTTTTGTCATGTGGCAAATAAGGCTTGATGACATTGACGATACTTTCGATTTTTGATGATTCCTCTATACGGAGCCCAATTTGATTATCCTGTGAAATTTTAAAAATATCGTCAAGATGAAGGTTTACACCTGTTCTGGTTGACAATACTTCGGGCCTTTTCAGAAGTTCAGTATTAGCGTCTTTAATGATTTTCTGGAACTCGGCCTCCGTTTTGCCTCGCTCTACCAAACGCTTGATCACTGAGCCCAGCACATTGGTTTTAATGTTTAGCAGGTCAGTCGTGCTGTCGCGTAACGCGCCGAGGTAATAATGTTGGAAGATCTCAAAAGATCCGCTGTCTGCTTTCTGTTCCTCGGTAGCACCCGTGTAGTAAGAAAACTTTGGATATCCTTTCGAACGGCGCTCGTAAATCAAGGTGATCTGCGCATAATCATTTTTTGAATCCACCGGGTCAAGCACTATATATTCATATAAAGCGCCTTTTTCTGTGCCGGTTAACCCGCGAAAAACATATTTGATTACGATCTGACTGGTTTGATTGCCGGTTTTGCTGTCGATATAAAAATCATCATTCGCGAGATAGATATCCTTTCGTGGGTTACCGAGATTATATAGTAATCTGATGGCGTCGATGACCCCTGTCTTGCAGCATCCGTTTTCACCTATAATAATACTTATGTTAGGGTCAAAAGGAACCGTCAGCGATGAAATACCGCGATAGTTTTTTATTTGAATGCATGCTAAATACACAGACGGACAATAGATTAGGTTGTTCATGCAAGTTTAAGAAAAAATATATGTAATAACCTATACATGATTGATCACGAATAAGCAAAAAATATTAATACTTAACTATCTTTAGATGAGTTTTTATTCGTTTAAATTATCAATCAAGCTTAACTCCTTATCGTCCATGAATCCATTTTTTCTCGCCCTGCCCGTTGTTTTAGGTGTCGTAGCATTTGTTATTTTTCAAATTTTGAAGAAAAGCGTTACAGCTGATCCTATTGTAAAATCAATTATCAGTAAGCTTAAGAGTGAGCAACCGGAGTTTTATAAGCACTTACAAAGTTTACCGGAATCGGAAAGGGCGGCGCTGATCACAAAAGATAATGAATACAAAGCCCAGTTTAATAGCGACGCCCGCCTAATCTTCAATTAAGAAGGGGCTACTCCGGGAAAATTGAGGGGAAAAGGACCGCCTAATATAAAGGTGAGGCCATATCGGCCGCATTGTATTAAGTAAAAAATGGAAAACTAGTTGGCGAAACGCCAGGTCTCTTCCTTGCTGGTAGAGTGTTATTAAAATACACTCCACTTATTTGTATTTTTGTTTATTTACAAGGATGATATCATAGGGTATATATAATAAAATGATTCAATCAATCGAAGAAGGCCGCAAAGAGGATGGCAACAGGTCCATAGCTGATAAAATTATAAAGCGGCTACATGATTTGGAAATGACTGTTCAGACCAATTTTGGTCGCTGGGCTTGGGAACTGCTGCAAAATGCGAAAGATAGTGTTGCTGACACCAAAAGACATGTTTCTGTTCAGATTATTTTTGACAAAAGCAAAATTGAATTCCGTCACAATGGCAACCATTTTACCGAAAAGGATATTAGGGGGTTGATCAACCAGATCTCTTCCAAGGAAGTAGAAGAAGGCGAGGTATCAACACGCACCGGAAAATTTGGGACAGGGTTTCTAACTACCCACCTGCTTTCAAAAGTAGTTACAATAAAAGGGATTATAGAAACAAAAGAAGGCAGGTTTTTTAAATTCAATTTCCCGCTGGACAGGGACGGCAAAAGTACAACAGTCCTGATACCCAAAATTGAAAATGCTTGGCGTCAATTTCACCTTTCAACAGAGAACGGCGAAATCGATGAGTATGACGCTGAGTCGTTTAACACTTCTTTTTCCTATGATTTGCTTACATCGGAACAGAAGGAAATCGCAAAAACAGGCGTTGACGAATTCATAAAACTGATTCCCTATGTGTTGACTTTTATTCCAGAAATTAATACTGTCGAGATCATAGACAATACCCGCAAGGTCAATACCAAGTTTAAGGTTAAGCCAAAAACGGCCGATGGGTTTAAAGTGATTGCGAAAACAGAAAATGGGACGGATACCGTTATAAGGCTTCTTTATGCAACGAATGGTACCGTTACCATCGCCGTCAGGGTTAAAAAAGTGGACGACAAATTTGAGGTATTGAGCTTGGATAAGATCCCCAAATTATTTTGCGACTTTCCGCTTATTGGAACGGAAAACTTTTATTTCCCCATAGTGGTCAATAGCTTTCATTTTAATCCTCAGACGGAACGGGATGGTATCTGGCTCATGGGTGATACGAACGCTGAAGTATTGGAAAATAAGGATTTATTACAACAGGCATTTAGTCTTTATAAAACCCTGGTGTCCGCTTCCGCAAATCCCACATTCAGGCAGCTATATTATTTTGCGGTTTCACAATTACCATTAACAGACGAAAGGTACTTTGAAAAGAACTGGTATGTAACAAATATTCAGACGCCTTTAAGAGCATTCCTGTTAAGTCAGCCGCTCGTTGAGCATGAAGATGGCACAAACGGTAAGTTGGAGGAATCTTGGTTCCCACTAAGGAGCTATTCAAAAGATTCAAGGGAAAAGATATGGAAGTTTAATTATGACCTTTTTTCCCAGGCGGTTTGCCGTAAAGAAGATTTGCATCAATGGATAGACGTGATATGGGATGATATTAAAAGATTATCTGTCAACGAACTGATGCAGGACATCGCAAAGACACGCAACATCGGGCAACTCAGTGAGGATCTCGGGTTAAATGAAATAAGAACCTTTGAATGGTATAACGAACTTGGCGCCTTTCTGATTAGTGACGAGCAGAACCTGCCACTTTTCGATAAACATGCGATCCTACCAAACGAAAATGGCAATTTCTTGCTTAAGAATCAGATTTATATTGACAAAATAGAAGATGCTGATTTGATCGAAGTGCTCCAGTTACTAGGAGAAGACTGGAATGATATTCTCATCCATCACAGTGTCGACTTTGGTGAATATCATTTTAAAGAAAAGAAAGACATCGCCTTAAAAATAAGTGAAAAGCTGAAAAAAGTGGACAATACAGATCACGATACGGTTAGGGCAATCAGCATTTTGTCGGAATGGTTTGATAACCATGCGGAGGAGGGTCGGGAGTTGTTTGCGGAAACCTATGGAAGACGCGCCGAATTATTTATGAATACCATTGAGGATAAAGAAAGCCTTTACAAAGTAATGAAAAGCGCGACAAATTTATCACAGGTGGCGGCAGCGATGGAAAATAACCCGATGCTTTTTGAAAATATGGAGCAGGCTAAGAACCTATTTTCACTGATGAAAGAATATAATGTGCGTACGATAGAGCAACTCAGAGAAGTCTTAGAGGGGCAGGCGGTCAGCGCGGAAAGATCAATGTTGCCGATCACTGAGGAAATATTGGTGGCTATGGGCATCACCAATGTCGAGGAATGGGAAGAAGCTATGCGCGATACAGATTTAAAAGCCTTGTTCGATCACCGTTCTGTCCCGTCAAAAGAAATGTATGTGCTTGCCCATGCCCATATTGACAGGGCGAGAACAAGGGTTATTCAATACCTGGAAACCTTGAGTGACGACTACAACCTTGACGATTTGGATATTTATACTGCTCCCACAGTTTTAGCAGGCGTGTTGAAACATGGCCGGCCAATAAAGATCGTTTTTCGCCCCGCATACTCAAAAGAGGTTATTGTTTATTATGGTGCGGAAAAAGACACCCTGGATTATGCGGACACGGAATTGTGGGTAGATGATGGAATTGAGATATGGCAGGTCAGCCTTGGTTATATTATAAAGAAAAATAACATAAAGAAATTTAAAATTTAAAGATGCTGTTTGAAGAATATGTAACAAATCAAATAGGCTTACCGGAGAGCGACCGTTTGAAATATGAGGCACTATTGCCCTCCAGTAGTGAATTGGGACGATTGATTTGTGCGTTCTCCAATACAAACGGTGGCATAATCATGTTGGGTATGCTGAGCAAAAACAATAAAATATCAGTTAAGGGTTTAAGCGCCGATTTCCAGGTAAACGTTGTTTTAGCTAACGCTATTTCCAAGTTATCACCTGCACCTTCTGTTCAAAGTGGATTTGTTACCTATCAGGAAAAACAATTGTTTGTCATTAAGGTGGAAAAGTCTGATCAGACTATCGCTTACAACCAAACGGCCTATGGAATCAAATCGAAGAAAATATACAAGCTCAGCCAAGCATTGGGATCAGATACGAATGCGGGTATAATTTTGACTAATGGCAAATACACTGGTTTAAAAAACAATCATATTCTGCAGGCTAGTGGCAAAAGCATTTTTATATCATACCAATGGCATCATAAAGTCGCAGCAAATAATCTTTATGCGTTTTTAAAAGCTAATGGGTACGTTCCCGCGATGGACGATCATCAATTAACTTATAAAGATAGCATATCGACTTTTATGGAGTCCATCCGGGCTTCTGATTTTGCTGTATTGATCATTAGTGACGAATACCTCAAATCAGAAAATTGCATGATTGAAGTCCTGCATGTTTTAAAAGATAGGAATAGCAAAAATAAAATTCTCCCTATCCGGCACGAGGACGTGAAAATTTTCAAGACTGCCGACAGAATTAAATATGTTGAATTTTGGAAAACACAAGTTAAAGAGCGTGAAAAGATGCTTGATGGTATTGATCCCACAAACGCTATCGAAGAGCTTAAAAAGTTGCGGATAGCTAAACAAATCCATCAGGATATCAGTGACTTTCTATCTGGCATAGCAGATATGATTACTAATACGATCGAAGAACAGGAAAAAACTGCTTACCAAAATATCATAAACTTTATTGAGGCAAATAAAAACTAGCTTTATCGCCGCAGCTGATCTGGATTGAATTCGTAAATTTTGTAATAGTTTTGATCAATAGCTTCGATTTAGAGATTCAACTGCAATCGATTATATTTTTAGCATCTGCAATTGCCTGTACATCAGCATAAAAGTTAGAACTTTTGCCGGTTCCTTCTACATTTAATTCAGAAGCCTTAAGTCGAAAGATTTAAGGCTTTTTATTTACTGTAGATGCGGGCCACAGCTGTAGTGGTCCAAAGTTATAAACTCCCACAGTGAGGCCATGCCTTATTCAATCAAAGTAATTGTAATACCAACTGCTTCCATTCCTCTTCCAAAGAGAGGTTTGGCCGCACTTGCTGTGCTTTTTTATACCAGTAATCAGCATTCCAAATATCACCTTCTTTACGGTGCAGGTAGGCGTGCACCCACGCCGATTCTTTGTCTGTTAAATGATCAACCTGGGCATGCGCTTGATGCCAGTCGCCCTTGCCATCATACCAAAGGCTTTTTAATTGCGCAGAGAGCCCACTAATCGGCTGTTCTAAATTCAATGACTCTTTAAATTCGGTTAAAGTTTTCATCCGATATTAATTTCCCCTAAAGTAAGCGTTAAAACGTGTTTGACAAAATGAACACAATGGGTTACTGACACGTTTACTTTACTCCCAAATGCCGTTCTGCGCTGTAAATATCACCGGCTCGCCGCCCGTTACCATAATGGTATGCTCGTGCTGCGCAACAAAACCGCCTTTATTACCGCTTAGCGTCCAGCCATCTGCCTGTGTATCGGCAAATGTTGATCGTGTTGAAATGAATGTCTCTATCGCTACTACCGAATTCTTTTTGAAACGCGTAGTGTTATACCTATCACAGTAGTTGGCTATCTCATGGGGTTCTTCGTGCAAACTGCGACCAACACCATGCCCGGTTAGATTTTTTATTACCGTGTAGCCAGCTTTTTTGGCTTCAGTTTCTATCAACCTGCCTATTTCTGATATTTTTACGCCACCTTTAATGTTGCTTATCGCCTTCTTCAATATCTCTTTCGATGCTTCTACCAGCCTGCCATGGCCGTGGATATCTTCGCCCAATACAAACGAGCCACCATTGTCGGCCCAATAGCCGTTTAATTCTGCCGATACATCAATATTTACCAGGTCACCTTCTTTTAGAATTTTATCCACTGATGGTATGCCATGCGCAGCTTCCTCATTAATACTAATACATGTATACCCGGGGAAACTATAGGTTAACTTAGGGGCAGAACGCGCGCCCATCTGCGTTAGCAATTCGCCGCCGTACTCATCAAGTTCCTTGGTTGAAATGCCCGGTTTGGCAAACTCACGCATCTTTTTAAGAGTGATGGCAACAGCATCACTCGCTTGTTGCATTCCAATTCTTTCGTATTCGGTAGTTATAGACATTTTGAGGTTTTTATCTGTGGCAAAATTAGCAATTAATACATTTGGCAGCGTTTACCAAACGTCAGTTTATGAAAACAGCGTTTCAGCAAACTGGCATTTGACTTATCAGTTCAGCCAGCTAAGGATTATATGCTTCAAAACGCCTTCTCTAATTTGCAACCCAGGAATAATCATATACTCTTAAGCTTTATTACCTTAAAGGTGTAAGACTCAACGGTAAGTTTTACGGCCTTACCATTCACAGCAAGCGTACTATCAACAGGACTTATGGCCTTAGGCTTATCTAACGAATTTACAATCGTTTTATCTGTATTGCCTAATGAAGTTACCGTAGCCTGGTTTTTAATATCCATTCCTTCAATGTTAAATACTACCGACTGACTTTTGGCCCCGCTGTTTACAAACTTAATAATCAGTTCTTTCTTGTTTTTATCCAAACATGCTGTAGCGTAACAACCATCCCGGCCGCTAATCATTTCGGTACCTTCTAAAAGTGGTACAACATCTGTCCCCTTGTTTAGTGAGAAAAGTTGCTGCACGTAATAATTAGGAGTACCGTATGACCGTAAGTTATCAAACCATATCAGGTCGGGCGTCCATTGCCATGCATCTACATGGGCAAATAACGGCGCATACGAAGCCATGGTTACTACATCAGCATTACGTTCAAGCCCGGTCATAAAAGCGGCTTCAGCAAGGGCGCATTCCAGGGTATTTTTATTATCAGGGCTACCTGTAGTAACACTTTGTGCCGCATATTCACCGGCAAATATTTTAGGCCCTTTGCGGTCATAGTTGTCATAGCGCTTTGCATTTTCTAAAAACCATTTAGGCCCATTATAATAATGCTCATCCAAAATATCTGCATCTAGCTCCCTAAAGGTCTTGTTTAACAAATCAAATTCCTTGCCCCCGGCAAAAGGCCCCACGCTCGAAATTATTTTAATATCCGGATACTTGTCTTTTATAGCTTTGGTGAATATTTTCCACCTTTCAATATATTGTTCTCCCCATTGCTCATTGCCTACACCCAACATTTTTAAATTAAAAGGTTTTGGATGCCCTAACTCCGCGCGCAGTTTCCCCCATTTGGTATCTAAGCCGCCGTTTGCAAATTCAATAAGATCCAGAGCGTCTTGCACATAAGGGTCTAACTTATCCATCGCCACCAACTGCCCTGTATTAAACTGACAAGCCATACCACAATTTAATATGGGTAAAGGTGTTGCACCTATATCTTCGGCAGTTAAAAAATATTCCATAAACCCTAACCCGAATGTTTGATAATAATCCGGAGTAAGGCGATGGCCGAATTCGGTGTTCCATCTATTAATAATGTTCTCGCGCTTATCAATATCACCAATGCTTTTTTTCCACTGATAACGGTTTGCAAGGTCACGGCCTTCTACTATACAACCACCAGGGAACCGCAAAAAGCCGGGTTTAAGGTCGGCCAGTTTTTGTACCAGATCTGCCCGCAAGCCGCCCGGTCTGTTCTTCCAAGTATGGCTTGGGAATAGTGAGATCATATCGAGATCTATAGCCCCTTTGCCTTTAAGCCAAACAAATAAAGATGCCTTATTTTCGGTAGCGCTTGCTACGAACTTTATGTTATATTTTTGCCAACCTATTGCCACAGGTATTAATTGGGCCTTGCCAATAATCTGGCCTTTAGCACTATGCAGCTCAACAACTATGGTAGTTTTGCTTTTTAATGGGTTGCGTGCCATAACAGAAAAACTGTATGTTTCGCCCTTTTTAATACCCATACCACGGAAACCTTCGTTAGATAAACCAAAATATCCAACAGGAGATGTAACATTTACTTTGATGATATGAGGATTTTCGGGCCGCTCGTCGCTCCTATTCACTACCGTTATGCTACCCGCCCCGCCATTTTTTTGTTGCTGTTGCCAGCCTGCCAGCGCGGTATTAAATTCGAAAGAACGGTTCTTCACCAATTCGGCATAAACGCCACCATCGGCAGCCATATTAATATCTTCAAAAAATATCCCATACATTGTTGGCGATACCTGCGCCTTTATTTGATTGGCGGCTACGGTATAAACTTTTTCTTCCTGACAAACAGCCGCAAAACAAACAAATGTTAATGCAAACAGTACAACTATCCTTTTCATGGTTATATTAAATTGTGATTGGATTTCTATTATTTAGTAGTGAATGAATAAGTGGTAACAGTATTATAAGCCTTTCCCGGGGTTAATACAGTTGAAGGGAAACCCGGCTGGTTTGGCGAATCAGGAAAATGCTGCGTTTCCAGACATAAAGCAGAGCGATATTTATAGGCAACCCCACCTTTTCCGTTTTTGTCATCTCCTTTTAAAAAGTTTCCGCTATAAAATTGAATGCCCGGTTCAGTGGTAAAAACCTGCATTTGTATGCCCGTGACAGGGCTTAATAAGGTGACAACAGCTTCATTATCCCGGTGTTTATTAAGTACAAAGTTATGATCGTACCCCTTCCCGTAAGCAAGTTGTTGGTCCTTTAAGCCAATATCCTTCCCTATAGCTTTGGCTGTAGTAAAATCGAAAGCACTGCCTTTTACCGTTTCAACTTTCCCGGTTGGTATAAGCAAGCTATCAACCGGCGTGTAAGCATCAGCATTTATTTGCAGAAGATGATTGGTAATTCCGTTTGTGCCTGATGCCCCATTCAAGTTAAAATAAGCATGGTTTGTAAGGTTAATTACCGTTGTCTTATCAGTAGTTGCTTGGTAGGCTATTTCTAAAGAATTATCGTCTTTAAGTGTGTAGGCAACAATTATTTTAAGGTTGCCGGGATACCCCTCTTCTCCATCTTTTGACAAATAGGACAACTCGAGCGTTTGCCCGGTTACTTTTGTAACATCCCAAACCTGTTTAAAAAAACCATTAGCTCCGCCGTGTAAGGAATTAGGGCCATCATTAACATTTACCTGATATAGCTTACCATCCAAAGTAAATTTTCCCTTTGCAATACGGTTACCATACCTGCCTATAAGAGCACCAAAATAATTTTCTTTAAGCTCACGGTAGTTCTTTAAATTTTCATACCCAAGAATCACATCAACAAGTTTGCCCTTCCTGTCGGGAACGAGCAAGCTTACCAGGCGGCCCCCATAATTGGTTATAGCAACCTCAACGCCGTTTTTATTTTTTAACGTGTAAAGCTTAACTTGCTTATTCTCAACTTTTGCATTAAAGGATGCGCTATCGGGTATTATGTTCTGCAGGCTATCAGCAACATCTGAAGTTTGTTTGGGCTTTGATATGTTATTGCAAGCCACAGTAAAAAAAATACCAGCGGCAAAAAGGGTACCGTTAAAAAATTTCTTGCACATAATTAGCTACTTAAATAACATCGGGGTTTAAATCCTATGTATTGGTTATTATAATTGGTTTATTTATTGAAAGAGTTAACAGATTGACTGCTATTATTAGCTAATATAGTACTATTATTTTTAACTGTATAATAAACAATTAAAAATAGTATTTTAGTTGTAAACCGGCATATTGACCCGTTAGTAAGTTAAAAAAAATGTTAAATTTGTTTAAAACGAATACCTCATTTATAAATGAATAGATACTATAAGCAAAGCCGTGGTCTTAATGCTGTTGATTGTATAATTTTTGGCTTTGACGGAGAAAACCTAAAAATACTTCTTATAAAACGTGGCTTTGAGCCAGAGAAAGGTAAATGGAGCTTAATGGGCGGGTTTGTGCAGGGGAATGAAAACCTAGACCAGGCATCAAACCGTATTTTGAAACAGCTAACAGGGCTCGACGGCATGTATCTTGAACAGTTGCACACTTTTAGCGATCCTGACCGTGACCCGATAGAAAGGACCATTTCTACCGCCTATTTTGCATTGATAGATCTTAACAAATATGAAACGCAAATAAGCGCCGAGTATCATCCCGAGTGGTTTGCACTTAAGCGTTTACCCAAGCTAATATTTGACCAGCAAGAAATGGTTGAAATGGCCAAAAGACGCCTGAGATATAAGGCTGCCCTGCACCCTATAATGTTTGAATTACTGCCATCACGATTCACAATCCCACAATTACAAAATCTGTACGAAAGTGTGTATAACACTACTATCGATAAAAGAAATTTCAGCAAAAGGGTACTTGCTACGGGCCTGCTTATAAAACAGGATGAAAAGGATAAATCCGGATCTAAGCGTGGTGCATTTTATTACCAGCTTAATATGCAAAACTATTATGCAAATTTTCAATCATTCCTGAATTTTATACCTAACCCAACCCACCTCATTTTTTAATGCTGAGATGGGTTGGTTCGGTACTTGCGATCATTTTATAATGATCTTTGCTTTTTCTTTATTAGTATCTGCTACCAAAATTTAACATAAAGCATAGTAAGCAATAATAATGTTACTATGATAAGTGCAAGTGTCGAGCGGTCAACCTTGAACATGCTTTTGGGAATATCAAAAGCTTTAGGGTTAACCTTAGGTCCTGCAAAGCTAACAACTACCATTACTAAAACAGTAAAGAAGAATGATAGCCCCATGCATATCAGGAACGGGATTTGCCAGGTGCCTTTAGCATCGCCAGTAGGAAATGCCGTGTACAATAGTGTTTCGTGACCAAATAAAGCCGGTGCAAAGTTGTTAAACAGTACCGACATGCCAAACCCGGTTAAAATACCTGCAATGGCCGCAGCCCCGGTAGTTCTTTTCCAAAAGAAACCTAAAATAAATATGGCAAATATACCCGGGCTAATGTAACCTGTATATTTTTGAATGTAGGTAAAACCACCTTCACCACTTATGCCTAAAAGATCTTTCCAGGTAAGCATTATAGAAAACACTAAAGCAGCCAGGATCACTATTTTACCAACAATAACCATTTTTTTCTCGCTGGCATCCTTAGCTATGTGTTTCTTATAAATATCAAGGGTAAAAATAGTACTTATGCTATTGGCTTTCCCTGCAAGTGAAGCAACAATTGCTGCAGTAAGCGCGGCAACAGAAAGGCCCTTAAGCCCGGTAGGTAAAAAGCCCAATATAGCGGAATAAGCATTATCCGCATTAAAATTACCGCCCGAAGTCATTTCTTGTTGCAGTGCGCCATTCTTGTAAAGCACGTAAGCTGCTATACCGGGCAACACAACTATTATGGGCATTGCCAGTTTCATTAATCCGGCAAACAAGATCCCCGTGCGGGCAGTTTTAAGATCGGCACCTAAAGCCCTTTGTGTAATATACTGGTTGCAACCCCAATAGTTCAAATTAACTATCCACTGGCCGGCAAAATACATGGCAATACCAGGTAAGGCTAAATATTTGTTGATCTCTATTTGTGATGCACCGGGTTTAGGTTTAGCCATTATCATCTGGAAATGGTCTGGCGCATCCTTAAGCATTGCGGTTAACCCCGCCACAGCACTTTCACCAAGGCCAAAGTGCTTGCTTACTAAAGTTAAAGCAATGTAAGTGGTAGCCAACCCGCCAATAACTAAAACCAACACCTGTATAACATCGGTAAAACCAATAACCTTCATACCGCCAAGTGTAATGAACAAGGCAAAAATGGCCAGTGCAATAATAATCTCATGTAAATACCCGCCGCCAGCTAAGCTATTAATGGCAAGCGCACCCAAATACAGTATCGAGGTAAGATTTACAAGCACATACAACAGCAACCAAAAAATGGCCATAATAAAGCTCACCGTTTCATTATAACGGTTATGCAGAAATTGCGGCATAGTGAATATCTTATTTTTAAGATACACCGGTATAAACCATACGGCCACAATAATTAGTGCAATAGCAGCAACCCATTCGTATGCAGCAACAGCCAGGCCAACTGCAAAACCTTGCCCGCTGGTGCCAATAAATTGCTCGGCAGAAATATTTGAAGCGATGAGCGATGCGCCAATGGCCCACCATGTTAAAGAGCCTTCGGCAAGGAAGAAGTCTTTGCTGTCTGAAACCCCTTTAATTTTTTTGCGGCTGTAAATCCAGTAGCCGTAGCCGGATACTACGATAAAATAGATCACAAAAATTGTGTAATCTATGCCTGTAAACTTGTTCATAATTTAATTTTAACTTAGGTTAATTGAGTTTATAAAACAGGCAGCCATCTCCCATCATGCTGCCTGTTTATTGAAAGATTTATCTGTAAGCTACTTCGTTCCAGCGTAATTCATTGCGAAACTGTTCTATAGTAGTGCCTTTTCCAATACGTAAAAATTCTATACCGGCCATATCTGCAAAATCCTGCAGTTGTTCGGCTGTTAAATTTTGGCTGTAGGCCGTGTGATGAGCCCCGCCTGCATATATCCATGCAGCGCAACCGGTTTTCATATCTGGCAAAGGTTTCCAAAGCACCCTTGCAACCGGAAGATTAGGTAGATCGTTTTGCACCTCAACAGCTTCAACCTCGTTAATTAGCAGGCGAAAGCGGTTACCCATGTCAATTAATGATGCGTTAAGCGCATTGCCTGCTGCCACATTAAACACCAAACGCGTAGGATCGGCTTTACCGCCAATACCTAAAGGGTGCACTTCCAATGCAGCTTTGCCATTGGCCAATGATGCATCTATTTCTAACATATGCGAGCCTAAAACCAATTGGTTATCTGGGTCAAAATGGTAAGTGTAATCTTCCATAAAGGCATTACCGCCAGCAAGGCCGCTACCCATTACTTTAAAGGCACGTACCAGCGCAGTTGTTTTCCAGTCGCCCTCGCCGGCAAAGCCATAACCATCGGCCATCAGGCGCTGTGCCGCAATACCTGGTAGTTGGACCATCCCGTGCAGGTCTTCAAACGTATCAGTAAATCCTTTAAAACCACCATCCTGCAAAAACTTACGCAAGCCTAATTCAATTTTAGCTGCTTCGTAAACTGATGAATAGTTGTCACCTCCTTTTTTAAGCGAGGCATCCATTGTATAGGTGGTTTCATACTCATCAGTAAGTGCCGTAACATCAGCCTCGCTAATGTTATTGATAACTTCAACCAAATCGCCAATTCCGTATGTATTCACCGAGAAGCCAAACTTAGATTCAGCCTCCACTTTATCGCCATCGGTTACAGCTACAAAACGCATATTATCGCCAAAACGGGCAAATTTTGCGCCTTGCCAATCGTACCAGCCTGCAGCCGCGCGCGTCCAGCCTTCTATCTGGCTCAATACCTCGGTATCCTGCCAGTGGCCAACCACTACCTTGCGGTTTTTGCGCAAGCGCGATACCATAAAACCAAATTCCCTATCGCCATGTGCGCTTTGGTTAAGGTTCATAAAATCCATGTCTATCGAACTCCATGGTATATCCCGGTTGTACTGGGTATGCAGATGCAGCATTGGTTTTTGCAGGATATTTAAACCCCTTATCCACATTTTGGCCGGAGAAAAAGTATGCATCCAGGTAATAATACCAATACAGTTTGGCGTTATATTAGCTTCCTGTAGCGTAGTATAAATCTCGTCTGTTGATTTTACCACAGGCTTATATACCACACGAACCGGGATGTTACCGGCATTGTTTAACCCTTCGGCAATGTGTTGCGAGTGGGTTGCTACCTGCTTAAGGGTTTCCTCGCCATATAAGTTTTGGCTACCTGTAATAAACCATACTTCAAAGGTTTTTAGATCTATCATTGTAATAATTAGTGATTGAGTGAATTATTGATTTAGTGATTTTTTATTGCGGTGATAGTTTGAGCAGTATTGCGCCATGCAGATTAATATCCTGGCTATAGCTTTTCTTAAAACGGCCAACATCCTGTTTTTTCCACAGATCGCGCACTTTTACATTGCCTTTAAGGCCAAGTGCGGCAAAGTCAATCTTTACTTTTTGGTTGCTATCGCCTATGTTAAAAAGCGCTGCATACACATCTTTGCTACCCGGTATATGCGAATACCAAACCATTGCCCCATCCTTTTTATAAAGTTGTTTGGGGTTTTCGCCTTGCTGATTTACCGCTAATACTTCAGCATTTGTGAATAATTTAAGTTCCAGATCGCGATTTTCGGGCAGGTTGCCGCCAATCATAAGGGGCGAGCGGTAAATGCTCCAGAAAGTCATATGGGTATACTGTTCATCTTCGGTAAAGCGGCTGTAGCGCTCCTGACCAACCGGCCCGCGTTTAGAGAGCTTACCTATCTGTATCATATCGCAATCGGGCCAATGGCCGGGACCACCCACGCCTTCCCAGTTTTTGGCATAATCAAACATGTGCAGTATTTCTTTCCAGTTATCCCAAAAATCATCGGCCATCCGCCACATATTGGCATATTTGGTGGCATGGGCTGCCTGCGCTACAGGTGTTTCTCCGGGCGACAGGCTCAATACCATTGGCCTGCCACAATTGGCTATTGCCTTTTGATAACCTTCAACTTCAGGCGCACTGTAAGGGCGCGAAAGGTCATCAACTTTTATAAAGTCAACTCCCCAGGAAGCATAAAGTTCCAATATAGAATTAAGGTATTCCTGGGCGCCCGGCTTGCTCATGTTTAAACCATACATGTGGTTCATCCAGGTACAAGTTGAATTAGTATCTGCCACCATATCTGCCGTAATACCATTAGTACCCTTTACCGGCGATTTAGCCCATACTGCCTGGCGTGGAATGCCACGCATAACATGAATACCAAACTTTAAACCTTTGCTATGCACATAATCTGACAGCGGTTTAAAACCCTCGCCCTTAAATGCCGAAGGAAATTTATTGGGCTGTGGCATCAATCTGCCCCACTTATCCATTGTAAGCCATGGCACGTAAGACCCATCGCCCAACCGCATCTGAAACGGATTGCCAATATTACTACCCGGAGGGTTATCATAAGCCCATAAAAAATCAACCACGATATATTCCCAGCCATAAGCTTTTAGGTTTTTGGCCATGTAATCGGTATTGGCCTTAACTTCGTCTTCGTGCACTGCCGAGCCAAAGCAGTTATAACTGTTCCAGCCCATTGGTGGCTTAGCGGCTATAATATTTTGTGCAGATAAAGTGCTGCCAAAGCAAGTACATATAATTAGTGCTACTAATAATTTCTTCATTTTATTGTCCATAATAAGAATCTGGGCCATGTTTGCGTTCGAAATGTTTTTTGATGAGGGCATCCTTTAAGCGTGGCGAGTTAGCGTTTATCTGCTCGGTAAGGTATGCCATGTGGGCAACGTTCTCTAAAACAGCACTATTATAAACGGCTTTATCAGCAGTTTTTCCCCATGTAAATGGGGCATGGTTACCTACCAATACCATTTCAACGTCCTCATAGCTTAAGCCCAATTCCTTAAAATGGTCAATGATCTGGAAACCGGTTTGGTACTCATAATTCCCTTGTATCATTTCATCGCTCATAGGGGGGGCGCATGGTACATCGGCCGTAAGATGATCAGCATGGGTAGTACCAAATATGGGGATGCAGCGCTGTGATTGTGCCCAGGCCGTTGCAAAGGTAGAATGGGTATGTACTATACCCCCAATTTTTGGCCAGTGTTTGTATAAAACAGCGTGCGTTTGCGTATCTGATGATGGACGGTGGTCACCTTCAATTGTTTTACCATCAAAATCTACTATCACCATTTTATCAGGCGATAGTTCATCATAAGGTACACCACTTGGCTTTATAGCAAATACACCCAATTCTCTATCAGCGGCGCTTACATTACCGAAGGTAAAAAGCACCAATTGCAACTTTGGCAGTTGCATGTTGGCCTCATAAGCCTCTTGTTTCAATTTTGTATATCGACTCATATTATGCGTTTTGTAATTGGCTTTGTATTTTTAAAGCTGTTTGCTGCGCGATATAACCACCAAATTCCTGATATTGCTGATAGCGTTTTTGGTAAACAGCATGTAGTTGCGGGTTGGGTTCATAACTTTCTTCAAAACCGCGGCCCATAGCCTTCATAGCGGCTTCTACATTTGGGTAAATACCTGCTACCACAGCAGCAAACATAGCCGCGCCTAAAGCACAGGTGTGTGTAAATTGGTGTATGCGAATAGGCATGCCTAAAACATCGGCCATCATTTGCATTACGTAAGGCGATTTTTTAGCTACGCCGCCAATCCCAATAATACCCTTAACCGGGATACCTTCACTTATAAAACGATCGACAATGCTTTTTGCACCAAAGCAGGTAGCTTCTGCTAAAGCACGAAAAACACGCGGGGCATCGCTACCCAAATTCAACCCATTTATAGCACCTTTTAACGATTGGTTGGCATCCGGCGTGCGGCGGCCGTTAAACCAGTCGATAGCCAGTTCATTATCCTCATCAACAGGTAACAAAGCGGCTTGCCTGCTTAGTTCAGGTATAATTAATGCTGATAGTTCTTCTTTTAAAGCTTCAGCTGTAGCGGCATCTATTACGTTCGATTGATCGAGCAGGTTATTTAACGGCCATGATATTAAACTTTTGAACCATGCATAAGTATCGCCAAAGGCAGACTGCCCTGCCTCCAGCCCCGCCATTCCGGGGATGACGGAGCCATTTACCTGCCCGCAAATACCTTTAACCAGCGTACCATCAATCTCGGCCGATGGTGCAACCAGGATATCACAGGTAGAGGTACCCATTACTTTGCTCAAGAAGTAAGGCTCTATTTGCCCGCCAACGGCACCCATGTGTGCATCAAATGCTCCCGTACCCACAACAACATCGGTACTAAGGCCTAAACGCTCTGCCCACTCGGCACTCAAATTGCCCGCGGCTTTATCTGCGGTATGGGTTTCGGTGTAAAGTTTTTCTGTGATGCCGGTTAGCAATGGGTCAAGCGAGCTAAAGAAACTATCGGGCGGCAGGCCGCCAAATTCTTCTGCCCAAAGGGCTTTATGCCCCGCAGAGCAGCGCCCACGTTTAATATCTGCCGCATTTTTGCCTCCGGTTAAAAGAAAGGGGATCCAATCGCAATGTTCTACCCACGAGTGCATGGCATCTTTGACAGCATTATCAACCCTTAAAACATGTAAAAGCTTTGCCCAAAACCATTCGGACGAATAAATACCACCAACGTATTTAAGATAATTGGTATCAAATTTTTCGGCATGCGCATTTATTTCAGCTGCTTCTTTTATGGAGGTATGATCCTTCCATAAAACAAACATGGCATTGGGGTTAGTTTTAAATTGCGGCAAAAGTGCAAGCGGTGTGCCCGTGGCATCAACAGCTACCGGCGTAGAGCCCGTGGTATCTATGGAGATACCTTTAATCAATTTGGCTATATCTGCACCTCCGGCAATACTTATGCAATCTTTTATAGTAGCTTCCAGCCCTTCAATGTAATCTAAGGGGTGCTGCCTGAACTGGTTTAGAGCAGGATTGCAATATAAACCATCACGCCAGCGTGGGTAGTAAAAAACAGATGAAGCAAGTTCCTCGCCGTTTTGGCCATTAACAATTACTGAACGTACGGAATCTGACCCGTAGTCAATTCCGAGCAAATAAGCGGTTTCCATAATAGGTTTATAATTATTGTCTAATTAACACTTATTATTTCTTTTTTCAAATAAATACTTGAAAAATATTTTCCATACGAGGTCAAAGGTTTGTTACAATAGGGTTAAAACAGGATGAATAGATCAGAAAGCCAAACCCTGCTCAATTATAGAGGCACCTCATGTAAAGAAAAATAACGAAATTGAATGTTTAAATTACATTAATAAAATGCGGCACCTCAATTGGGTACCGGCACAATATAAATGACAACCGCAATGCAGAACTACGCACCGAATTGCTAATAGGGGAAGGCCACAGCTTGTTATACTAACAAGTCTTTTAGGTAATCACTCGTATAATCCGATGAAAAATTTAAGATATTGGAGAGGTAAGAAAACTCTTCGGTTTGGTGCGTTGTTGTTAATACGATACATTGCATATGCGCGTTTGCGGCTGCCTCCGCGCCTTTTGGTGCATCTTCAAAAACCACACATTCAGCCGGCGGCATTCCAAGCAATTCGGCAGCCTTCAAAAAAGTTTCGGGGTGAGGTTTACTTATTTCAACATCATCTGCACTTACAACAGCCGAAAAATATTTACGTATATTAAGATTATCTAATACAAAATTGATATTAAATGGTATAGCTGCGGAGGCAATGGCCATTGGGATATTTTGCAGATAAGCAGTCTCTAAAAACTCGCTTAGCCCCGGCAGCAATTGTAGTTTAGGTAAAAACGCGCTTTGATAACGTCGTTCTTTTTCAAATGAAAGCGCTGTCATCTGTTCATCAGAAAAATAGTTTTCACCAAACATCCTTACTAATACTTCACTATTTTTCCCATACATGTTCTGTTTAACCTGCTCATAGCTGAAGTTTCCACCCAAATCGTTATTCAGTATATCTTCCCACGCGGATGTATGGTAAGACATATCATCTATCATGGTTCCATTAAGATCAAATATAAAAGCTTTCATACGCCCAAACTTACAAAGCATAAATACTACATAACTACTTTTTTATTTAATTTTTATTTATAATTGTAAATAATACATTTATTAATTATCCAGCATGCTAAAGTGTTGAATTGCATGATGATTAATTGCCTGCATACCTAAAAGCGCTCAAAAAACATACAATGATAAATAGTGTAAAAATTAACGGGGTAGCCATTATGCTTTTATTAGCGGTTACCAGCCCGGTGTTGGCTCAAAAAGATTATCCCATACAGCCTATAGCGTTTACCAGTGTACATGTGCACGACAATTTTTGGGAACCCAAAATGGAGGTAAATGCTAACATTACCATTCCCTATACACTTCAGCAATGTAAGATTAATGGTCGCGTTGATAATTTTTTAAGGGCCGCGGGCAGTTTAGCAGGTGATAAGCTGAGTGAGTTTCCGTTTGATGATACGGATATTTACAAAGTTATTGAGGGGGCATCGTATGCTATGCAGGTAAAAAAGAACCCTAAACTTGATAAGTACATTGATTCGTTGATAACCACTATTGGCGCGGCACAAGAAAAAGATGGCTACCTATACACTTTCCGTACAGTTAAAGCAGCAAAACCGCATCCCTGGATAGGAAGCAAAAGGTGGGAAAAAGAAGAAGAGCTAAGCCATGAGTTATATAACTCGGGGCATTTATTTGAAGCAGCAACAGCACATTACCAGGCTACCGGTAAACGCACCTTACTAAATATTGCCATTAAAAACGCCGATTTACTGGTACGCGATTTTGGACCGGGTAAAGTTGAGGAATACCCCGGTCATCAAATTGTGGAGATAGGCCTTTCAAAAATGTACCGCGTAACGGGCAATAAAAAATACCTCGACCTGGCTAAATTCTTCCTGGATGTTAGGGGACCAAAAGGCGAAGCCTATAATCAGGCTGATAAGCGTGTGGTTGACCAGCATGCTGCTGTTGGCCATGCCGTACGGGCGGCCTATATGTATACCGGCATGGCCGATATTGCCGCCCTTACTGGCGATGTTAAATACTTAACAGCTATTGATGATATATGGGCCGATGTAGTTACCAAAAAGCTGTACATAACAGGCGGCATTGGCGCCACGGGTAATGGCGAAGCTTTTGGAGAAGATTTCCAGCTACCCAACATGTCGGCTTATGCCGAAACCTGCGCCTCTATTGGCAATGTTTACTGGAACAACCGGATGTTTTTATTGCACGGAGACGCCAAATACATAGATATACTGGAAAAAACGTTGTACAATGGTCTCCTTTCGGGCGTATCATTAACCGGCGACCGTTTCTTTTATCCTAACCCGCTTTCGTCTGTATTTCAGCATCAGCGTAGCGCATGGTTTAGCTGTGCCTGCTGTATATCTAATATGACCCGGTTTTTACCTTCGGTACCGGGTTATGTATATGCAAAAAACAATAACGACTTATATGTGAACCTTTTTATGACCAGCACTGCCAACATACAGCTAAAAGCAGGAAAGGTTACTGTTGAACAAACTACAGATTACCCATGGAAAGGTAAAGTTGACCTTAAAATTACCCCGGCTAAAAGCAGCAACTTTACTATGCGGGTACGTATCCCCGGCTGGGCGCAACAGCAACCGATTTCCGGCGATCTTTACTCTTTTGACAATAGCCCAAAAATGCCGGTTACTTTAATGATAAATGGCAAACCCGTATCTTTTACTACTGAGAAAGGTTATGCTGTGATAAATCGTACCTGGAAGAAAGATGACAAGATCACTCTTTTGCTGCCGATGCCTGTACAAAAGGTATTGGCCAACAACCAGGTTAAAGATGACCGCGACCGCTTTGCTTTTCAAAAAGGCCCTATTATTTATTGCCTTGAAGGACCTGATAATAAGGATAGCCTGGTGCAAAATATTATGATAGATAAAAACGCCGTTGTAAAAACAAGCTTTAATGCCAATCTTTTAAATGGTGTTGATGTAATAACCACTACCGGCGTTAGTACAAGGCGCCAGCTTAATTCAGATTCGTTGATTAAAACTGAACAGGAAGTTACTGCTATACCTTATTATGCCTGGGCCAACCGTGGCCCGAGCGAGATGACAGTTTGGATCCCTTATACAAGCAGCGCTGTAAAACCAAAACCATCACCCAGCATAGCCAGCCTTAGCAAGGTTTCGTCATCGCTGAAAAATACAAGGATGTATAACGCAATAAAGGATCAATATGAGCCCCAAGACTCAAAGGACACTAATTACCCATACATGCACTGGTGGCCAAAAAAGAATACCTCGGAATTTGTGCAATATGATTTTGATAAAGAGTACACCATATCATCATCCGGTGTTTATTGGTTTGATGATGGCCCCTGGGGAGGTTGTCGCATACCTGCCAATTACAAGCTGTTTTACAAGAAAGGCGATGAATGGATAGAAGTAAAACACTCATCTGCTTACCCAAATGAAAAAGATAAATTAAATACAGTAACCTTTGAACCTGTAAAAACCACAGCTATCAAGATGGTTTTACAGTTACCCGCAGATAACGCTACCGGTATTCATGAATGGATAATTAAATAACAGTTATTCCGAGCAAAAAAAGCCTTTCAGATTAGCTAAAAGGCTTTTTTTATTAGATTGTCCCGTCCTGAAATAAGTTGACAGCTAAGTTGACTTAATATGAAAAAACAGGAAAACAGTATCACAAGGCGCAGTCAGCGCGATTACAGTATTGCCTTTAAATTGCAGGTTGTTCAGCAAG
>NZ_JANHOH010000005.1 GCF_024498135.1 Mucilaginibacter aquariorum | reverse complement strand
CGTTTTGGGATTGCAAAGGTAGAAACCTTTTCTGAATTTGCAAACTTTATTTTTAAATAATTTTTGCTTCCTTTTTCAATTAACAACCGCAATTTCGTTTCCTCTTTTGCGGGCTGCAAAGGTAGTAACCTTTGTTGAATTTGCAAACTTTATTTTTTAATATTTTCAGTTGCTATACTTTCAGAGAACGTCCCGCTATCTCGTTTGCGGGCTGCAAAGGTACGTACAAATTTAACTTGTGCAAATGGTTTGAACGATTTATTGATAGTGTAGTTTTAACACGCTGAAAATGAAGCAGAAAAAATGCAGGACATTTTAAACAAATGTGGTTTAATGATGTTTCGGGGCCTGTTTTGATGGTATATGCGCTTAAAAATAGTTTTTTATTATTATTAAGTGAATGTATGTATACAGGGTAAAAGACGGTAATGCTTCAATTATACTGTATACCGCGACAATTAAGGTGAGAGATATGATATTAGCAATCAAAATTATCCTGCATCTATTACGAATAGGATGATATTTATGTTAATCTGCTCATTGCCTTGGTCGCATATACCTTGCCTGCAAACCGGGCAGACCACAGGCTGGAATCTTTGCCTACTATCATTCGTTTGTTTCCCTCGCTTCTGCAAAACTTCCTATGCCCTTGCCACGCTCAAGGCCACCATTATTCTGCCCGCTTTCGTCTGAAGCCGTTTTTTGCCGACGGGGCCAGAAAAGTCATCAAAGACGCGAAGTATCGCGTCTCTACATTATCCTCCCGTAGAGATGCAATACTTCGCGTCTCCCGCCACGCAGCCCCAGCGTTAGGGATTGAAGCGGATACCGGCCCGTGGCTAAGGCCTGTGCAGTATGAGCGGAAAGCCCGGCCGCCAGGCAACGCCCTACTCTATATTATATACATTTAATCTTATTTATATATACTGTAACTATAGCCTACCCTTGTACCTATTATATATTATGTAAAAATCTCATCCTATATATCACTCCTATACTAACCTATATACTATATAATACACCATTCGAACCGCACACTTATGTACTATACAATATGCAGCCTAAACCAGCACCTATTATATACTATATAAACATGCTACTATATAGTATATATAAGCCCTGGTTTGAAATTGCCATTAATCCGTAGCTCAAACCAGCGTATTTTCCCACCACAACGTTAAAAGATGTTAAATACCTACACTATATATATAAGGTGCGATTTCGGCGTTATATATTCGCTCTCTAAATAAATAATTGATTGATTTATAATATTCAACTATCTTTGCAAAATGTTTAAAAAACAACTACTCATATTTTTGGGCGTAATGTTCCTGTTTATTGTTACGCTTAGCAGTTGTAAAAGCAAATACGAAAAGTTAAAGGCGAGTAACGATAACGCGAAAAAATACCAGGAAGCCGTTAAGTTTTATAATAAAAAAGACTACTCGAAGGCTTTAGGTTTATTTGACGATCTTGTAACCCGTTACCGTGGCCGTGCCGAAGCTGAGGACCTTTTTTACTATTACGCTTATACTAATTATAAGCTTAAGGATTATACGTCGGCCAGGTTCCACTTTAAAACGTTTGCCGATACTTATCCATCGAGCCCAAGGGCCGAGGAGTGCCGCTTTATAGCTGCTTATTGCTTTTACCTGGATTCGCCTATCTACTCGTTAGATCAGGAGAACACCACCAAGGCGATAGAGTCGTTACAGTTGTTTATTAACCTTTACCCAAAAAGTGACCGTGTTACCGAAGCAAGTAAACTGATACAGAACCTGCGCGATAAACTGGAGCAAAAATCGTACGCTAACGCTAAGTTGTATTTAACTATAGGCGATTATCAATCGGCAGTTATTGCGTTTAACAATACGCTGCGCGATTACCCGGATACTAAATATGCAGAGGAACTGGAATTTTTAACTATACGTGCGCAGTACGAATATGCAAAGGTTAGTTATGACAGGAAACAAGAAGAGCGTTTTGGCCAGGCGATGTCATATGCTGATCAATTTATAGAGAAGTACCCTTCAAGTAAATTTTTGAAAGATGCTACTGATTATAAAAAAGACAGTCAGCAAGGTATAGAACGTGCTAAGCGATCTTTAGCTGAAGCTGCGGTTAACCCGAAAGCAGCTGAAAAATTAGCTAAAAAGGATACTACCAATACCGGCCAACCGCCGTCAATTAAGGACAGAGATAATCAGAAAATACCATATTAATAATAAGTAAAAAAGACATGAACGTTAACAACCCAACTAACAAGCCAGCTGTAGCCAGCAGCACAGTTACCCGTGACCTGCGTGAACTGGATGTGAAAACCGACAATATATATGAGTCGTTGGTAATTATGTCAAAAAGGGCAAATCAGATATCAAACAACATAAAAGAAGAGTTGCACCAAAAGCTTTCAGAATTTGCATCGGCAAACGATAACCTGGAAGAAGTTTTTGAAAACCGCGAGCAGATTGAAATATCTAAATACTACGAGAAATTACCTAAACCTACTTTAGTAGCCGTTCAGGAATTTTTAGACAACAAAATATACTACCGCAACCCAGCTAAAGAAGCAAGGGAATTGTAGTTATATCCCGTAAGGGATTACAACGTATAAGCCTCTGTCGTACCGATAGGGGCTTTGTTTGTTAATAAACATTAGGGTTATTTTATATATTTGGTGCATCATTTCTTCGCCTGCGGCGAAACTTAAAGGGTTAATATGCTTGAGGGTAAGAAAATTATTTTAGGGGTTTGTGGCAGTATTGCGGCTTATAAATCGGCAACGCTGGTTAGGCTGTTGGTTAAAGCCGGCGCCCATGTGCAGGTGGTGATGACACCCGATGCTACCAACTTTATTACCCCGCTCACGCTCTCTACCCTATCCAAAAGGCCGGTTTACTCCGAATACTTTAAACCCGAAACCGGCGAGTGGAATAACCATGTGGAACTTGGCCTTTGGGGCGATGCCATGATCATAGCACCGGCAAGCGCTAACACCATGGCTAAAATGGCTAGCGGTTTAGTTGATAACCTGCTTACGGCAGTATATCTATCAGCAAAATGCCCGGTGTACTTTGCTCCCGCTATGGACCTGGACATGTGGAAGCATGAAGCTACGCAGAAGAATATTGTAGATCTGCAAGGCTTTGGGAATGTGCTGATCCCTCCCGGGAGTGGCGAATTGGCTAGCGGCCTGCATGGTGAAGGCCGCATGGCTGAGCCGGAGGAGATAGTAGATTTTCTATCGGATGATATTAAAAAGAAGCTTCCCTTATACAATCAAAAGATATTGGTTACCGCAGGCCCTACCTATGAGGCCATTGATCCGGTACGTTTTATCGGTAACCATTCATCGGGTAAAATGGGTTTTGCATTGGCAGATGAGCTGGCTTCGCTGGGCGCGGATGTTACTTTAATTGCAGGGCCAACAGCCCAGGTGAGCAAATACCAAAGCATAAAACGGATAAACATTACCAGCGCAGCAGATATGCTGCAGCAGTGTTTGGAACATTTCCCGGCTGTTAACGCTTGCGTAATGTGCGCTGCGGTTGCCGATTATACCCCCGCAACCGTATCGGCACAAAAAATAAAGAAGCATGATGGTGGATTAAACATCGAACTAAAGAAAACCACCGACATATTAAAAACCCTTGGTCAGCAGAAGCGCGAAGGACAAGTACTGGTTGGCTTTGCTTTGGAGACCAACAATGAAGAGCAATACGCCATTGAAAAGCTGCAAAAGAAAAACTTGGATTTAATTGTGCTAAATTCGTTGAATGATGCCGGGGCCGGGTTTAAGAATGATACCAATAAAGTAACTTTGATAGATCGCGACTTGCATAAAACCACATTCGAACTGAAGAATAAAACCGAGGTGGCACATGATATTTGTATTAAGCTGATTGAACTGCTGAAAAAATGAAGAGATATATAACTTTTACCGTGTTGTTTTTTACCTGCTGCATTGCACGGGCACAAGATTTAAATGCACGCGTAAAGGTTGTTGCGCCAAAAATACAGGTTACCAACAAGCGCGCTTTGCAAACGCTGGAAACCGCCATGAAAGATTTTTTGAATGGCCGCAAATGGAGCGCTGATGTAATTGCGCCCCAGGAACGGATCGACTGTAATTTTGTACTGAATATTACCGCTTGGGATGGCAGCAGCAATTTTAGCGGTGAGCTACAGGTGCAATCGTCGAGGCCGGTGTTTAACACCACTTATGGCACTACCCTGCTAAATATTAACGACAAAGATTTTGATTTTACCTATTCCGAAGGGCAAACCATTGACTATAGCGACCAAAACTTTCAAAGTAACTTAAGCTCGGTAATGGCATTTTACGCTTATATAATTGTGGGGATGGATTACGATTCGTTCTCGAAATATGGTGGCACTCCTTACTTTTTAAACGCCCAAAACATATCCATAAACGCCCAAACAACGTCTTTTAAAGGCTGGAAAGGCTTTGATAATAACCTTAACCGTTACTGGCTGATAGAAAACCTTAACAATAAACTCTACAATAACCTGCGCGAGTTTATTTACAATTATCATCGCAATGGTTTAGATATTATGGCAGATAACCCAAACAAGGGCCGTAAATACATTAGCAGTATATTGCCGGTGCTAAGTCAGGTAGATCGTAAACGTTTAGGCTCGTATTTCCCGCTGGCATTTTTCACTGCTAAAAATGCTGAGTTTGTATCCATATTTAGTAACGCTTCACCGCAGGACAGGATGCAGGCTATGAACACACTTTCACTGGCCGACCCGGCCAATGGTGGAAAATATCAGGCATTAAAAGGGAAGTAGTTTAAGGATCGGGTTTTCAGAGCGGGGTGCGCGATACATCCATACATTTCACTCCTCGCACCTATATCCCCGATCCTAAACCGGTTCAATTTCTCTCAAGATCTTCCTATCTATATAAAACGTACCGAACGGGATAATGCAGGCAAGCAATACTTTGCCCGTGGTTTTAAACTGCCATTTTTGCTCTACCCCTACGCTTATAGTATTTACAATAAATAGTAGGAACAATGCACCATGGATTGGCCCTATTGCCTTTACTATAGATGGATCATGCCCGATGTACTTTATGGGTACGGCTATAAACAGGAGCACTAATAGCGAAATACCTTCCAGAAAACCGATGATGCGCAGCCTGCCGATGTTTGTAGATAGTAGTTGTTTCATATTGATATATGATTTTAAAAAGAATGCAAATATGGTCGTTGTGCTAATGGCGAAAATGGCCATGGTATAGCTATAATTATAATGAACAATGCGACACCGAACCACATCAGCATGGTTTTATATTTCTCCGAATCAGTAGGCTTGCGTTTAGCCATTGCCGAACCAACAGTAATGATCACGATAGCTGATATCATCAACAATAAGTGCAGCACACCAAAAAAGAAAGGCTGTGTTATTTGTCCATTCGGTCCGGTTGCATGAAAGGAGAACTTTGCATTTGGGCTTTGCGTATATAATATGATGCCAAGCATTAATTGAATATGCGCGGTTGTGGCTGTCCAGTGGCGCAGCTTGTCATCTCCTTTGCTAAACGCTTGTTTGCTGTAATAACCTTTATAAGCATGATAGATAGAATATAATAAAGTGCCGAGTACTGCCCATCGTACCAGTGAATGAAAAAATAGTAGCGTATCTAACATCAGTATAAAAATATGATGCGAAGTTAATAAAACATACCATTTAGTATGTTATTATTAAAAAAATATATTAGGCTAATTGCTTTAGGTAGTTTTTCAGCTCTTGAAGGTAAATGTTATAGCAAGATGAGCCAATAGCTTTACCCATGTTACGGATACCGCTATATCCGGCAACAATAAAACAGGCAACATATTCGGGGTTTACATCGGCGCGGATCTCTTTTGACGCCTTTCCCTGGTTAATACTTTCTTTAATGGCATCCTGCCACTGGTCGGTAAGTTTTAAAAGGGCTGTTTTAAAATCCTCATTCAAAGGCGACATTTCATCTATCAAATTAACGGCGGGGCAACCATACTTAGCACGCAGAAACGGGACTTTCAGCAGTACATTCCGCATCATTTCGTGGATCTCGTTTATCGGGCCTTTTGAATCGAGCAATGGTTTTACAAGCGTAGCATACATACCCGGGTAGATGATCTCGTTGATCATAGCCAGGCCCATCTCGTCTTTATTTTTAAAATGGTAAAAAAAAGCGCCTTTGGTTACTTGTGTGGTTGCCAAAATATTATCGATACTGGTAGCCTGGTAACCCTGCTTATAAATAAGCTCGAAGGCTTTAGTAAGGATCATAGTACGGGTATTGGCAGCTTTCGACATTTTTTAAATACTAAGTAGTATGTAAAACAAACATAATAGAAATAAATACAGCTTCCTAATAATAAACAAATCTTCCTTATATTCAACTCATTATTAACCTAAACCACTTACATCATGGCTGTGTTTATTTCAATTTATATTGTTGGATTTTCTCTTGTCTTTTTAATTTGTGCTTTACTGACACGATGGATCTTCCGCATAGATCAAAACTTAGAATATCAAAGGTTACAATATGAGATCTTGCTTAAGATAGCCTGTAAATTAGGTGTAGATGAACAGCCTCCGCAGGAAAGCAGCACTGACCAAAAATATATGGATGATGATGCTGTTTAGCAAATTTATTTTGTCTGTTAAAATTTAAACATTGCATCTGCGTTTTATCAACCATTAGCTATCTTTACTCTTTTTAAGCGATAGAATATTTATGAATAAACGGTGGGTGTTAAAAGATGCAGCAGATACGCTTATAGTACAGGAATTGGCTGCACAACTTAACATAAACCCGGTTCTGGCCACGCTGCTTGTGCACCGTGGCATCAAAAATTTTGAGGAAGCAAAATACTTCTTCCGCCCCACTCATTTGCACCTGCACGATCCTTTCCTGATGCAGGATATGGAAAAAGCCATCGATAGAATTGAACGGGCAGTTGCCGATAACGAAAAGGTTTTGGTATATGGCGATTACGATGTAGATGGTACTACAGCTGTGGCCCTGGTTTACAGCTTCTTCGAAAAATATCACAAAAACATAGAATACTATATTCCGGATAGATATAAGGAAGGCTACGGCATATCTACCGCTGGTATCGACTATGCTGCCACCAATGGCTTCGGTTTAATTATCGCTTTAGATTGCGGAATAAAATCAGTTGATAAAATTGCTTACGCCAATACTTTAGGTGTCGATTTCATTATCTGTGATCACCACTTGCCCGGCGAAGAGTTACCTGCAGCCGTGGCCGTGCTTGATCCCAAACGTGCCGATTGTGCTTATCCTTTTAAAGAGCTATCGGGCTGTGGCATTGGTTTTAAGCTGATACAAGCCTATTCAGATAAACACGACCTACCCTTTGAAGGCGTCGCCGAATACTTCGATCTGGTGGCCATTAGCATTGCCTGTGATATTGTGCACATTACCGGCGAGAACCGCGTATTGGCTCACCTTGGCTTGCAAAAGATAAATGAGAACCCATGCATAGGAGTGAAAACGTTAATGCAGGTAGCGGGCAGAGGCACCACCTATACCATAAGCGATGTAGTATTCTTGCTCGGCCCGCGTATAAATGCAGCAGGCAGGATAGACGACGCCAAACATGCGGTTGAGCTTTTAATAGCCTGCCACGAAGATGCCGCCAAAGAAAAAGGCGACATGATCAACATTCGCAATACCGAACGTAAAGGCCACGATCAGCAAATTACCGATGAGGCCCTGAGCATGATTGATAACGATGAGATAATGGTAGCCCGAAAATCTACCGTGGTTTTTAATAAAGACTGGCACAAAGGGGTTATCGGCATAGTTGCATCGCGGTTAACCGAAAAATATTACCGCCCAACTGTGGTGCTCACCCAATCAAACGGGCATGTGGCAGGTTCGGCACGTTCCGTTTTGGGGTATGACCTTTACGAAGCGTTATGCGGTTGCAGCGATCTGCTTATCCAGTTTGGCGGGCATAAATATGCAGCCGGCTTAACTATGCATGCAGAAAATGTACCGGCGTTTATACAAAAATTTGAAGAGGTAGTGGGTTCAACCATTACCGATGAGCAATTAATACAACAGGTAAGCATCGAGGCACAAATAGAATTAACAGATATTGATTCCAAATTCTTCAGGGTCCTGAGCCAGTTCGCGCCATTCGGGCCCGAGAACATGTCGCCGGTATTCCTCAGCAAAAATGTGTATGTTAGCGGTAATGCGGGTTTGGTTGGCGGCAATCACGTTAAAATGTTTATCATGCAACCGGGTTCGGCAGCGTTTAGTTGCATTGCCTTTAACCAGGCCGATTTGCTTCCTCAATTAAAACCTGGAGTACCTTTTGACGTTTGTTATACCATTGAAGAGAACGTATGGCGCGAACAACGCAGTATACAATTAAATATAAAAGCAATAAGATTTGTGAATGGTGAGTAGAGAACGGTGAGTAGTTTCTATGCTTCATTGCGAGGAACGAAACATTCTCCAAACCATACAATTATAAATTATGATCCTTCGAGCAGAACATTTAGTAAAAAAATATAAGCAGCGTACCGTTGTAAACGATGTAACGTTCAACGTAGCGCAGGGCGAAATTGTGGGTTTGCTTGGGCCGAATGGCGCCGGTAAAACTACTTCGTTTTACATGATAGTGGGTTTGATAAAGCCCAATGAAGGCAAGATATATTTAGAGGATGAAGATATAACCGGCGACCCTATGTATCGCCGCGCCCAAAAAGGTATTGGCTATCTGGCACAGGAGGCATCTGTTTTTCGCAAGCTTTCTGTTGAGGACAATATTAAAGCCGTGCTGGAAATGGGCAAAATGAGCAAGGACAAACAAAAGGACAAACTGGAAGAGCTGATCGATGAGTTCAGTCTGCATAAAGTGCGTCGCAACCGGGGCGACCTGCTATCGGGTGGTGAACGCCGCCGTACCGAAATTGCCCGCGCACTTGCCGCCGAACCAAACTTCATCCTGTTGGATGAACCCTTTGCCGGTGTTGACCCTATTGCGGTAGAAGAGATCCAGGCTATGGTTGCTAAATTAAGGCACCGTAATATCGGCATCCTTATTACCGACCACAACGTGCAGGAAACGCTATCGATTACCGATCGTGCCTACCTGCTTTTTGAAGGGAAGATACTGGAATCGGGCGTGCCTGAGGTATTGGCTGCTAACGAAATGGTGCGTAAGGTTTACCTTGGCGCAAATTTTGTATTAAAAAGAAAAACATTTGCCCAGTAAATAATATATTTGAGATAGGTTCATAGAGGAATGTTCATGGTTTATAGTAAAGCCTTGAAAGCTATGAACCATGAACTATAAGCCAAATTATGACCATTATTAACTCAGTATTTACCTGGTTTATGAAAAAGCGTATCCACCAGATAGAGCTTTTCATGAAATACCCTAACGAGGTACAGGAGGAGTGGTTTGAGCAATTGGTTGCAGGTGCCGAAAACACCGAATGGGGCAAAACATACGGTTATAAAAGCATCGAGAACCTGGCCCAGTTTAAGGAGCGCGTACCTATTCAAACCTACGATACATTAAAGCCATACATAGAGCGCATGCTGAAAGGCGAGCAAAATGTGCTTTGGCCGTCAGAGATAAGATGGTTCGCCAAATCATCGGGCACCACCAGCGATCGCAGTAAATTCATACCCGTAAGCGAAGAATCTTTAGAAGAATGCCACTTTAAAGGCGGTAAGGATATGCTTACCCTTTACTTTAATAACCGGCCAAATGCCCGCATTTTTACAGGTAAAAGCTTAACACTCGGGGGCAGCCACCAGGTTGGGCAATTAAATGCCGATACCTTTTTCGGCGACCTATCCGCGGTGATCATGAAAAACCTGCCTCTTTGGGCCGAGTTTTACCGTACGCCACACCTGGATATCGCCCTGCTGGATAACTTCGAGGAGAAAATTGAGAAGATGGCTTATGCCACTAAAGATGTAAATGTAACCAGCATTAGCGGTGTACCTACATGGAATATCCTGCTGTTTAAACGCATCCTGGAAATTACCGGCAAAAAGAACCTGCTGGAAGTTTGGCCAAATTTGGAACTATATTTCCACGGCGCGGTTAACTTTACCCCCTATCGCGACCAGTTTAAAAAACTGATCCCTAATGATGATATGTACTACCTGGAAACCTACAATGCATCTGAAGGTTTCTTTGGGATACAAGATCTGGAAGAGCCGGGCGATATGCTATTAATGCTTGATTACGGTATTTTCTATGAGTTTTTACCGATAGAAAACCTGCATCAGGAGAACCCGGATACACTTACCCTAGACGAGGTGGAGCTGAATAAGAACTACGCCCTTATTATTACAACCAACGCCGGTCTATGGCGATATTTAATTGGCGATACTGTCCGTTTTACCTCGCTTGTACCTTATCGCATCCAAATTACCGGCCGTACAAAACATTTTATAAATGCCTTTGGCGAAGAGTTGATCATAGACAATGCCGAACGCGCGTTAGCCGAAGCCTGCTCACAAACCGGGGCTATAATCCGCGATTATACTGCTGCGCCTATTTATTTTAATGATAAAGAATGCGGCGCACACGAGTGGCTGATAGAGTTTGAAAAACGCCCTGCAGAGTTTGAACGCTTTGTTGACCTGCTTGACGAAACCCTGCGCCGTGTAAACTCCGATTATGATGCCAAGCGCTTTAAGGATATGGCACTCCGCCGCCCATTAGTGAAGATTGTAGCCCAAAACACCTTCTTTAACTGGATGAAAGAAAAGGGTAAAATTGGCGGTCAGCATAAAGTACCACGTTTAGCCAATAACCGCGAATATGTAGATGCCATTTTGAAGATGACGGAGTTAGTAAAAAATTAATTTACAATAACTTAACTATTATTTAATCGCCCGTTCTGTATCACTCTCCGTCAGCCATTCGTAATAGCTCTATAATCTGAATCAAATGAAAAAAGCTTTACTAATGATTGCGCTAATTGCAGGCCTTGCTTCTTGTAAAAAGGACAAAAAACCTTATGTCCCAACTGTTAATGGCACCTGGGAATTAAGATCAATATCAGGCGGATTCGGTCCTACTGTAGTTATTCCAAATGGAAAAAGGGTTAAATTTCAATTTACCACAAACAGCAGGTACATTAAAACCGACACTAATAAAGTGGAAACCAGGGGCAATTTTAGCATAGCCGTCATGGGCGAAGAAAGGGGTTATAAATATGGCACTATAACATTTACCAACCCTGATTATCGTGATGCGATTCGCTTTAAATCCGATACCATTTATATCGGCAGTTCGGCCGCCGACGGGCCTACTTATCAATATATTAAGATAAAGTAACAGCGTTATAAACTTTTACTGCTTCTACTGCTTCCTTCACATCGTGAACACGCAAAATACTGGCGCCTTTCATCAGGGCAATAGTATTGAGTGCTGTGGTACCGTTAAGCGCTTCATCGGCAGTAGTATTCAATAAACTATAGATCATCTTTTTGCGGGAGATTCCTACTAATATGGGCAATTGCAGGATATTAAATTCCTGCATCCGGTTCATTAGTACATAGCTATGCTCCGGCTTTTTGGCGAAGCCAAAACCGGGATCGAGGATAATATCGTGCACACCTAATTGCCTTAACCGGTAAATCTTTTTCACAAAATAATCGTGCACTTCGGCAAATACATCTTCGTAATTAGCCAGTTGCTGCATGGTTTGTGGGTTACCTTTCATGTGCATTAAAATATAAGGCACTTGTAAACGGGCAACGGTGGCAAACATATCCTCGTCAAGCTGGCCCCCGGATATATCATTGATGATATGCGCGCCTGCATGAATAGCAACTTCGGCAACTTTTGCGCGAAAGGTATCTATGGAAATAACAGCGCCCGGAAAGGCGGAGGCAATGGCCTCAACAACAGGCAGCAAACGGTCGGTTTCTTCCTGAACAGATATGTCAGTTGCGCCGGGACGTGAAGAGTAAGCACCAATATCTAGGAAGGTAGCGCCATCAGCAAGCATTTTTTCGGCCTGTTGCAAAACATCGGCAATCCCGTTTTTACGGCTTTCGGCATAAAAAGAGTCGGGGGTGATATTGATAATGCCCATCACTTTTGGTGATGACAGATCTATCAATTTACCGCCTGCATTTACGGTTGCTTTTTTCTGAAAAAATGTATCTTTAGCCATTGGAATAGGTTAAAAGCGTTAATAGCTTAAACTATATAACGATCACAAATTTACAACAATCATCTTGAGCAACACAGCAGCAGAATACGAAGCGGTAATAAATATTTGCAGGGGACTTTTCATCAAAAAAACCCGTGATTACGGTACAGCATGGCGCATACTAAGGCCGGAATCGATTACCGACCAGATCTTTATAAAAGCCCAGCGCATACGTACCCTCGAAGAAAAAAAGGTTTCTAAAATAGACGAAGACATTACCGGCGAATACATTGGCATTGTAAATTATTGCGTTATTGCCATGATGCAACTGGATTGTGGGCCCGAAACCCCTACTGAGCTGGATGCGGCCGAGGTGGAAATGATATTTGACGGCAAGGTGAACGAAACCAAAGAGCTGATGTTTGCCAAAAACCACGACTATGGCGAGGCTTGGCGCGATATGCGTATCAGCTCATTAACAGATCTGATTTTAATGAAACTATTGCGTGTTAAACAGATTGAGGATAACAAAGGCCAGACCCTGGCATCTGAAGGCGTGAAAGCCAACTACCAGGACATGCTAAACTACGCGGTGTTCGCGCTGATAAAATTGGGTGTAAAATGAAAAATGGTTTAGTGTGGTTTTGCAGGATAGCCATTGGGTTATTGTTTATTTTCTCGGGGCTGATAAAAGCTAACGACCCGCTGGGCTTCTCCTATAAACTGGAAGAATACTTTGAGGTATTCCATCTTACCTCCCTCAACGGTTTAGCCCTAAGCATGGCTGTATTACTTTGTGCACTGGAAATGATACTGGGTTTTGCCCTATTGGTTGGTGCCCGCGCTGTAAAAGTAGTTTGGGGATTATTGCTGCTGATCATCTTTTTCGCTTTCCTAACCTTTTACTCGGCCTATTTTAAAGTGGTGCAAACCTGCGGCTGCTTTGGCGATGCTATACCGTTAACTCCATGGCAATCGTTCACTAAAGATTTAATATTACTGCTACTGGTGTTGGTGCTATTTGTAAACCGTAAAAGCATAAAATCATTAGCCAACGCTAAGACCGGCGATAACTTATTAATTGGCGCCGTGGTTGTTTCTATCGGGTTTGGGCTATACACGTATAACTTTTTACCTGTGGTAGATTTCCTGCCGTATAAAATTGGCGCCAATATCCTGCAGGAAATGAAAACCCCTCCCGGGGCCGTGCCTGATGAGTTTGAAGTTACCTATAATCTGAAGAATAAAAAGACCAAAGCCACCAAAACCATGTCTGATAAGGAATACCTAAAATCGGGTATTTGGAAAGACACCAGTTGGGAAATACGGGGCAACCCCGAAAGCAAGCTAATTAAAAAAGGCTTTGAACCCAAAATACGCGACTTGAATATACAGGACGCGCAGGGGAATAATTATAACGAGGAGTTATTATCGAGCCCTTTTTATAGCATTGTAATTGTTGCCTGGAATTTAGAGGCTACCAACCCCGATGCTGTTAACCGGGTAAATGCCCTTGCGATGAACCTTACTCAAAACTATAATACACGTACCATATTTCTTACGTCGAATGCACCAGAGCAGGCACAAAAATTTGCTAAAGATCATAAACTGGTAAGCGAGTTATTTTATGCTGATGGCGTTCCGCTGAAAACTATGGTGCGCGCTAATCCGGGCATTATTTTGTTAAAGAACGGTACTGTGGTAAATAAATGGCATTTTCATAACATGCCTAAATATGAGGACTTGGTTAAAAATTACCTGAGCAAATAATGAGCCTGATATTTTTAGTTGGATTTATGGGTTGCGGCAAAACCACAATGGGCCGCAAGTTGTCGGCAGCATTAGGTTATGCCTTTGTTGACCTTGACCATGTATTTGAGGATCGTGTGGGCACTAACATAGCAGAATATTTTAACATACATGGCGAAGAAGCCTTTCGCAAACTGGAATCTGAAATTTTAAAAACAACCGATTATCCCGAAAACGCCGTAATATCAACCGGGGGTGGTTTACCCTGCTTTTTTGATAATATGGATTGGATAAACGCACACGGGCAATCTGTTTACATGAAACTTACGCCTAAAGCACTGGCTTCAAGGTTAGAGAACGCTAAAACACCACGCCCCGTACTCCAAGGCAAAAAAGGTGATGAACTGGTTGCCTTTATAGAAAGTAAGTTAGCCGAACGTGAACCCTTTTACAGCCGCGCATCAGTAATTGCAGAAAGCTTTGCCGATTTAACTACGGATAACCTTATCCATCTGTTGGATATTAAACAATAATCTTCTACAAAAATGAAACTTGCCGGCATAAAACATCATTTTAAAAAAACCGGCAACTTAATCCTGTTTCTGTTAGTCGTAAGTATTAGTATTAAAGCACAGGATGTAACAAAAACAACAAAATTCCCCCAACAGGTTGGCGACATTACCTTCGACCCTAAAACCGACAGGGCTAATTTTGAACTTTGCGGCAATGGCTTCATCAACCAGTATTACGGCCTCAAAACAACTTACCAAGGTGGGACAAAGGCCATCAAAAAACACTTGACCAGTAACTACAAATACAAAACTGCTTATAAAAACATAACGGGCTATGTCACTATCCGGTTTGTGGTAAACTGCAAAGGCCAAACAGATAGGTTCCGGGTATTTCAACTGGATGAAAATTATCAAAAGGTTAAGTATGACATCTCTTTTATATCGCACCTTACCGCACTATGTAAGTCGCTAAACAAATGGATACCAGGCAAATACAATAACCAAGTTTATGACACCTATTACTACTTAAATTTAAAGATGGTAAAAGGCCAAATAAAGGAGATAACGCCATGAAGCAAATCCTCCTAATAGTTTTATGCAGCCTGCCCTGTCTTATAATGGCACAAACTAACTGCAGTTTATTTAAAGATGAAGCCCATAAATCGGCGTGCGAGCTTTATTGGAAGGCAATTGAATATAACCAGGGTTCAAGGGAATCGCAGGAATTATTTGTACAGTCATTAAAAGCTTGCCCAACATATGGGCCTTCTCTGCATGAAATGTCGGTACCGTACTTAAAACGCGGCGATTTTTTTAATTGGAAACAGTTGATGGACCGCGCGGTAGCCGCCGATCCTATTTGGCTAAGTGACCGCGGATGGTGCCTTTTTAAATTTCTGAGGGATTATAAAAATTCGTTCGCCGATCTTAAACGCCTTTATGATATCAACAAAGGGCAACCTGGTTACTCGGGCGATGGCGATTACAACCTGCGTATTATAATGGCGCTTAACCAAAGGGCCATGGGGAATTTAAAAGCCTCATTAGCTTATTTTAATGAATGCATTACCGACCACGAAAAAAAGGAATGGGTAGGTTTGTTTGATTACCTGCATCTGGGTGTTACCCGCATGATGCTAAAAGATTACAAAGGGGCGATTGCCGACCTGAACCGGGAAACTAAAAAATATGAAAAGCTGGCCGATACTTATTATTACTTAGGCTTGTGCTATAAAAAACTGGGGCAAGACCAAAAGGCTTATACAAATTTCACTCAGGCTAAAGAGCTGTTCACTAAAACAGGTTATTACCGTAACGACCCTTACTGCGAAGTGCCCGATCAGGTTTATTTAAGTGATATTGAAGATGAATTAAAGAAATTCAAGAATTAAGAAGGCCATTTAGCATAACTCATCCTATTATCTATAATAGCCACAACTGATATTTTGTCCTTAGATACTCTATAGAAAACGGATAATTGTTTACTCAGTACAGCACGGTGTATTTTATCACTCTTAATGCTTGTTGGGTATAGTTCAGGAAATGCAGCTACAACTTTTTCAAAGCTTTGCAACATCACATACAGCCTATTTACTTCTTTTTGTGTGAAATATTTTAAGATGTAACCTTTTATGTTTAGTAAATCAGCAACGGATCTATCAGTGTAGTAAATTTGCAAGAGGGGATAATCAGGCATCTTTTAACTTTTTCCAAAGTTCTTCAGAGGGGATCATTCGTCCGTTATCAGCATCTACAATACCTTCGTTAATATGCCGTATCTCGTCTTCAGTAAGCGTATCCCACCAATCTTTATCTGATTTGGAATCTTTTAAGCTTTCTAAAAAAGAAAGCATATTGGTATCTGATAGCTGTTCTATCCATGCTATCAGCCCTAACTTTGCTCGTTTTATCTCAGCTATTGACATATAACAAATTTAATAATTCTATCTCAGATAAACCGCATCTTCCTGCCCCTCTTCATCCAGTACAACATCTACATGTTCTTTTATAACGGTTGAAAGTGCAATGCCTGCATAATCTGTAGTTACCGGGAAGTTTTTGTGGTTACGGTCGATCAGTACAACCGTACGTAATTTTTTAAGCGGAACATCAAGAAATACACCAAAACCGTAGGCCAAAGTTTTGCCGCTGTTTAGTACATCATCAACCAAAACAATAACCTTGTTATTACAGTCCTGTACATCAAAATCAATTTTGGCGTGTAACTGACTGCTTTGTTTGTCCAGCCCTATGGTTAGCAATCTGCTCGAAAAAGGGGCTATCTTATCTAACACGGTTTTTAAACGTTCGGCCAAATGGTTGCCCCGGGGTAAAATACCGGCGATAAGAATTTCTTTTTCATCAAAATTATCTTCCAATATCTGGTAGGCAATACGATCTATCTTTTGCTGTATTTGCTGCTGGTTTAGTATCAGGATCTTTTTATCAGACATGGGTTGTAATATTTGACGAGGTAAATATAAGGGAACGATTTAACATTCCAATTACCCCTTCACATACGGATAATACACAAAATTGGCGCCCTCGGGTACTACCACAAACAGGCACATAAAATCGTTAGGATTTTTATAGGTAGTCAGGAAACGTTCTTTAAGTTCGGGTTTGATAATGCCACGTTCTACAAACTCTTCAATGGTTGATGCGTGGATACTCCATTCGGTATTCAACTCTATTCTGTCCAGTATCATTTCGCCCAGTTTCAGTTCGTGCTGATGAGCTATAAATATGGGGTGCGATGATAGGCCTTCAACCATTATTTCAACAGCTACCTCACGGATAGATTCATTGAAAAACTTAAGGTCGCGCTCTAAACTTACCAGCGGACTATCCTTTTTCGGTTTCTCTTCCCCTCCGCTTCTTTCATTCAGTAATTCCTCGGCTTCCATATCTATATCTTATAATATTATTCTTCGGGTGGTTTTGGTTTCATTGTTTTGGCATTAAACCGTGGTTTAAAACCAATTTTGGGTGCAGGCGCTTCTTCGGGCGGTGTAGGCTCTACTGCATCTTCGGGTTTTGCTTCTGCCCGGGGTTGCTCAACGTCTTCCTTCTTCTCCACTACATCTTCCGCTGGTTTAGGCGCCATCGTTTTCATATTAAAACGTGGTTTAAAGCCAGCCGGCTTTGGCGTAGTAGTTTCTGGCGATGGTGTTGGCTCCGTTTCTTCTTTTACAGGTACAGTTTCGGGCTTAGCTTCTTCTGTTTCAGTGGGCTTGGGCGCAGCCATCGCCTTCATATTGAAACGTGGTTTAAAGCTTGGCTTTGGTGCAACCGTTTCTGTTGATGACGTTGGTTCCGCAGCTTCTTTTTCAGGTTCAGGCGCTTTTTCAAACTCTTTTGTTTGAGGGGCTTCCCCTTGCGTCATCTTCATATTAAAGCGAGGTTTAAAACCTGGCTTTGGTGCAGATGGTTCAGCCTTCTTCTCTTCCGAATCGTCTGTTGTGCGGGGAGTAGCATCGGCTATATCCTGCATAGCTGCTTTCTCTTGCTCAAACTCCGGATTTTGATCTTTAGTAGCAGCTGCCTCGTTAACTTCAGGCGTAGCGGTGGCGCTATCTTTGGGCAACGGATCTTTTATGTTGCTGGTTTCTGCAGGTTTAGCAGCCATACCCGCTTTAAACCTTGGCTTAAAGCCTACCGATGGCGCAGGTATAGTGTCCGTTAAAGTTTCAACAATGGTTTGCTCGGCAAGCTTGTTCTCCAGATGTATTTTTTCCGGCTTTTGTTCCGGCGCCAGGTGGTATTGCAGCCTTAACTTATTGAACCAATATTTTTTGGTATGGTCGAAGCTTTTTTCTCCCATCTGGGTAAAGTGCTTTTCAAATTCGGCAAACAAGCCCGGCTCGCCTGCCTTCAAGGCAACCAGATCAATTCGCTTCTTATTAAAAAACTCTTCGAAAGTCATGTTTATTTAGATTTGAGATAGGAGATGTGAGATGTGAGACATCAGCCTCTTCGTCTCAAATCTCATATCTAACGTCTCATATCTACAACGCCACGTCCACATCCAGCGTGTTAAAATGGATGCCGGTTGCGGTTTGTTTCCAATCCTCGCGTTCCTCGTCGGTAGCGTTCATCAATTTCGGGAACCACTCCAGCGGGAACGCCTGTTGCTTACCATCTGCTTTTTCTACAAAAAGTAAACCATTTGCAAAGGTTACCTTAACTTTTTTTTCCTGCTTGCTTGATGAGAATAAAGGCATGATGTTATGTTATGTTTTATTTTGTCATCCTAAACGAGAGCGAAATATCTATTCGCAAACCTATCTGGCGTATAATAGATGCTTCACTACGTTCAGCATGACAAATAGTGAGTTACTCCGCCATATTATGATAAACGGCTTGTACGTCGTCATCTTCCTCTAAACGATCAATGATCTTGAAAACGTCTACCGCTTGCTCTTCTGTTACCGATGTGGTTGATTGTGCAACACGCTCCAGCTTGGCCGATTTGGTTTCGATACCCAATTCTTCCAGCATCTTCTGCATTTTTCCAAAGTCCTCAAAAGCGGTGTGCAAAACAGCTATATCATTTCCTTCTTCGTCGGCCTCCACAAAAAGGTCTTCCAATCCGGCATCTATTAATTCAAATTCTAACTCTTCCAGGTCGCGGTCGCCCGGGTCAAATGTAAATACTGATTTACGTGTAAATATAAAATCAAGCGACCCTGTTTTACCCAGTGTACCACCATATTTGGTGAAGTAGCTGCGCACATTGGCAACCGTACGGTTTAAGTTATCGGTAGCGGTTTCTACCAATATAGCCACGCCGTGCTGCGCGTATCCTTCGTATACAATTTCTTCGTAATCCTTTTCATCGCGGCTGGTTGCCCTTTTAATAGCAGCTTCTACCCTATCTTTCGGCATATTTACTGCCTTTGAGTTTTGGATAGCAGTACGCAGGCGCGAGTTAGTGTTAGGGTCGCCGCCGCCTGATTTTACCGCCATTACAATTTCCTTACCCAAACGGGTAAACTGCACGGCCATTTTAGCCCAACGCTTAAATTTTCTTTCTTTGCGGAATTCAAATGCTCTTCCCATATAAATTTTCTTTTTCCATTGCCCATGGACTATAAACCAAGGACACAGCGAATATAATATTGTTTTCTTAAATAACCCTTTTCAGGTTGGTTAGCATATCCTCGGTAATTTTCGCGAGGTCGTAATCTAACTGCCAGCCCCAGTCCTGCTGCGCCTGGGTGTCATCTATTGATTTTGGCCAGCTATCGGCAATTGCTTGTCGTGGGTCGCTATCGGCGTAGCTCATCTCAAAATCGGGTATATGTTTTTTTATTTCTTCGGCCAATTGCTCTGGTGTAAAGCTGATACCTGCCAGGTTATAGCTCGACCGGATACTTAAATTTTCTGCCGGGGCATCCATCAAATTAATGGTAGCACGAATAGCATCTTCCATATACATCATTGGCAAAGCAGTTTGGGCCGATAAAAAGCCCTGGTACTTGCCTTTTTTTAATGCTTCGTGGAAAATATGCACCGCATAATCTGTAGTACCACCACCCGGTGTTGCACGCCAGCCTATTAAGCCGGGGTAACGGATACTGCGTACATCAACCCCATACTTTTCATAGTAATATTCGCACCAGCGCTCGCCTGCCAATTTGCTGAAACCATAAACCGTGTTAGGGTCCATTACGCAATATTGCGGTGTATTGTACTGTGGCGAATGCGGCCCGAAAACCGCTATAGAGCTTGGCCAAAATATTTTTGATGTTTTAAACTCTACAGCAAAATCAAGTATATGGATAAGGCCGGTCATGTTTAAATCCCAGGCCATTTTTGGTTTTTGTTCGCCTACGGCAGATAGAATAGCTGCCAACAAATATACCTGTGTAGGCCTGTGTTTATCAAATAAGTGATGCAGGTTATCTTTATCCAACACATTAGCAAACTCGAAAGGGCCACTATTGCGGATGGCATAATTAGGGCTATTTATATCTGATGCTATAACGTTTTCGGCGCCGTGTATATTTCTTAAGGCGGTTACCAATTCGGTACCAATTTGGCCGTTGGCGCCTATCACTAAAATCTTTTCGCTCATGCAATAACAGTTAGGCCACAAAGGTAAATTTTTTTGTCTGAACCCGAATTTTCCGCATTAAAGAATTAGCCCGATACCGCTGTAAAACGCAACATATTTGTAATATTATTACTATAATTCTTAATTCATGCGAATTCAACCTCAGATATTTTGCATACTAAAATGGTAGACATTTCACAAAAAAATTGCATATTTGAAGTTTAGTTTATATACACACATAATTTAACAAAATGAAAGTCGCAGTTGTTGGTGCCACAGGATTGGTAGGCACTAAAATGTTGCAGGTTCTTGCCGAACGCAACTTCCCCGTTACAGAATTAATTCCCGTAGCTTCCGCTAAAAGTATTGGTAAAGAAATCACTTTTAAGGGTAAGCAGTTTAAGGTGGTTTCTGTTGAGGATGCGATAAAGCAGAAGCCCGACGTTGCGCTTTTCAGTGCAGGTGGCAGTACCTCTTTAGAGCAAGCCCCGCTTTTTGCAGCTGCAGGTATCACTGTTATTGATAATTCATCGGCATGGCGTATGGACCCAACCAAAAAACTGGTTGTGCCCGAAGTAAATGCAGATGTTTTAACAGCTGATGATAAGATCATTGCTAACCCAAATTGCTCAACTATACAAATGGTAGTGGCCTTAAAGCCACTGCATGATGCTTATAAAATAAAACGCGTTGTTGTTTCTACTTATCAATCGGTAACAGGTACGGGCGTTAAAGCTGTAGATCAGCTTTTTAACGAGCGTAAAGGAATCGATGGACCAAAGGTTTATCCTTACACCATCGATCTTAACGTTATCCCTCAAATTGATGTATTTACCGAAAACGGTTACACCAAAGAGGAAATGAAAATGATATTGGAAACCAAAAAAATAATGGGCGACGATAGCATTAAAGTTACCGCTACTACTGTGCGTATCCCAGTTATGGGTGGCCACTCAGAATCTGTAAACATTGAGTTTTTGCACGATTTTGATTTGAGCGAAGTGCGCGAACTACTGGCAAAATCGCCGGGTATTGTGGTGGTAGATGATACCGCTAACTTAAAATATCCAATGCCGCTTGACGCGCACGATAAGGACGATGTATTTATTGGCCGCCTTCGCCGCGACGAAAGCCAGGACAATACCCTTAACTGCTGGATAGTATCTGATAACCTGCGTAAAGGTGCTGCTACAAATGCTGTGCAAATTGCCGAGTATTTAGCTGCCAACCACTTAATTGGTCAGGCTGTAGAAGCATAAGGTTTTTATAATTAAACAAAAAAGGACAATCTTTTAGATTGTCCTTTTTTGTTTAATAGGTTGTCATCCTGAGCGATAGCGAAGGATCTAATGACGAACTTTGCATATTGAAGTTGTATGTCGGCAATTAGATGCTTTACTACGTTCAGCATGACAAATAGGATCAATCTTGATAACACCCATCTATCTCAACTTTCGTAAAACTATAATTTTAGCCACTTGTAGTTAATTATACATTTATGTATAACCTATAAAACAACATTGTTATGGCTGATTTAAGTAATAAAAAGGTAGCAATACTTACCGAAGAAGGATTTGAGCAGGTTGAGTTAACCAGTCCTAAAGAAGCGTTGGAAGCAGCAGGTGCTACGGTGCACATCATATCGCCCAAAAGCGGCAAAATAAAAGCATGGGACCATACCGATTGGGGGATTGAAGTTGATGTAGATAAGAACTTGAGCGATGTTAGTCCGGATGATTATGACGCGCTGGTACTGCCCGGCGGTGTATTAAATCCCGATAAGCTTCGCCAGAATAAAGATGCTGTTGCTTTTGCATCCGCTTTTTTAGATGAAGGCAAACCCGTTGCGGCCATTTGCCACGGCCCGCAATTATTAATAGAAACCAACATGCTAAATGGCCGCCGGCTAACTTCTTATCCATCTCTGCAAACCGACCTGCACAACGCCGGGGCTGACTGGGTTGATGAAGAAGTGGTAGTTGACAACGGTTTAGTAACCAGCCGTACGCCTGCTGATCTGGATGCGTTTAACCGTAAAACAATTGAAGAAATTAGTGAAGGGGTGCATGCATAGAAAGCAAATTGTCATCCTGAGCTTGTCGAAGGATTAGTCCGCTAATGGTTCGACAAGCTCATCATAACATTCAAAATTACATCCTGTTATATTCTACTCTCTCTTCAGGGGGTTAGGGGGTTTTATTTATCTTTACCCCATGCCTCAACAAAAAGCTGTAATTATTGGCGCCGGTATATCGGGTATTGCTACGGCTATCCGTTTGGCGGTTAAGGGTTATGCGGTTGAGGTTTACGAGGCCAATAGTTATCCGGGGGGTAAGCTATCCAAAATTGAACAGAATGGTTATCGTTTTGATGCCGGGCCAAGCTTGTTTACCATGCCACAGTATGTAGATGAGCTTTTTGAGTTGGCCGGTAAAAACCCTGCCAATTACTTCGGCTACCAAAAATTGGATTTGGTTTGCAAATACTTTTATGAAGATGGCACCCGTTTAAACGCCTATGCTGATACTAAACAATTCGCCGAAGAAATTGAGAATAAAACCGGCGAGCCTGCCGCGTCGGTTGTAAAGCATTTAGCTAATAGCAGCGATATTTACAGCATTACCAACCATGTTTTTTTAGAACGATCTCTGCACAGGTTTAAAACTTATCTGCGCTGGGATACCGTAAGATCAATATTCAGGTTTCCGCAGATAGATCCGTTCAGGACCATGCATAAGGCTAATGCATCTAACTTTAAGGATGAACGTGTTGTTCAATTCTTTGATCGGTACGCTACTTATAACGGTTCCAATCCTTACCAGGCACCGGCTACCCTAAATGTTATCCCGCATCTGGAATACCATTTTGGAGCATATTTTCCTGATGGAGGCATGTACAGCATCACCCAAAATTTAGTGAAACTCGCCGAAGAATTGGGTGTACAATTTCATTACAATTATAAGGTGGATGAAATTGTAGTGATCAACGGCAAAGCCAAAGGCATCCGCGCAAAGGGCGAAAATATTTTAGCCGATGTGGTAGTTTCCAATATGGATGTTTGGTTTACTTACAAACGATTGTTAAGCAAACACCCGCAATTGCATCCAAAGAACATTTTAAGTCAGGAACGCAGTAGTTCGGCGTTAATATTTTATTGGGGAATAAAAAAGTCGTTCCCCGAGCTCGACTTGCATAATATATTTTTCAGCGCCGATTACAAAACCGAATTTGACCACATCTGGAAACAGCAGGATATTTACTCAGACCCTACCGTTTATTTAAACATCAGTTCCAAATACAAAACGGATGATGCGCCCAACGACTGCGAAAATTGGTTTGTGATGATCAATGTACCCGCCAATAACGGGCAGGATTGGGATAAATTAATAGCCGATGTCCGAGAAAATATCATTGATAAATTATCCAAAATTTTAGGTGAGGATATCAGCCAACTTATTACCTGCGAAAACATTCTTGATCCGCGTGGTATCGAAAGCAAAACCTCGTCCTATAAAGGTTCTATCTACGGCACCAGTTCTAACAACCAGTTCGCGGCATTTTTAAGGCATGCCAATAAATCGTCGAAAGTTGAGGGCTTATATTTCTGCGGAGGGAGTGTGCATCCGGGCGGTGGGATACCGCTTTGTTTATTATCGGCGAAGATAGCGAGTAAGCTAATAAAATAACCGTCATTGCGAGGTAAAAGAGGCTTACCCCTCTACAACCATTTTCTCCAGCGCTTCTATCCACTTTGGCGAATCGTTTAAGCTCTCCACCAATTGTACATGCTCTCCACCAAGGGCTTTAAATTCTTCGCCGTACTCGGTAGTTACCTCGTAAACGGTTTCCAAACAATCGGCAACGAAGGCCGGGCAAAATACCAGCAGGCGTTTTTTACCTTCTTTAGCCAATTGGGCAATCACCTCGCTGGTGTAGGGCTGCACCCATGGGTCGCTGCCCAGGCGCGATTGAAAGCAAACTGTGTATTTATCTTTCGGCAGGTTCATTTTGGCGGCTATCAAACGCGCTGTGTCGTGCGATTGTGCCGAATAGCACAACTTATTGGTATCATTTAAAGTATTGCAGCAACCATCAACCTGCAAGCAATAGCTGTGGGTATGATCACATTTTTTTAGCTGGCGTTGTGGCAGGCCATGAAAGCTAAACAGGATATGGTCATAAGTATCCGGGGTATATTTCTGCGCGTTATCAGCAAAGGTTTCAATCATCAGCTCGTTATCGTGGAACGAATTAATAAAGGAAATATCGGGGATGGTTTGCCAGTTTTTAACCAGGTCCATTATCTTTTCGTGCACCGATCCCGTACTTGCCGATGCATATTGCGGGAACAGTGCTATAACCTGTATCTCGCTCACCAGTGCGTCTTTTAACCTTTGTAAGGCAGATTCTATCGATGGGCTTTGGTAACGCATGGCCAGTTCAACCATATAGCCATCCCCAAGGCGTTGTTGTAAAGCTGCTTGTTGTAATAAACTATAATGTAATAATGGCGAGCCGGTTTCCTTATCCCATATAGCCTGGTAAAGCTTAGCCGATTTTGGCGCTCTGAAGGGTACGATTACGGTTTTCACCAAAAAGGTACGCAATACGGGGTTAACATCAATAACCCGCGGGTCCATCAAAAATTCATTCAAATATTTGCGTACGTCCGCTGTCGACGGACTATCTGGTGTACCAAGGTTCACCAGTAAAACTCCCTTTTTTGCCATAATTTTCAGAGGTGCAAATGTAATAAAAAACGGTCTAACCATTTGTGACGGTAGTCATTATTGCAAAATGATGATGAGTTTAAGAGGTATAATTATCCCGGGTCTGAAGCAATTTACAGGTCGGCTTCACCACAACCGTCATGCCGGGTTTATTTCACTGTTGTCTGGTAAAAGAATTTTAGAAAAAGAAAAGGGGTAGCCAATGGCTGCCCCTTTTATGTTGACATTTGAGTTACCACACTTAAAGTACCAACATGAGCAAAAGTACTTTTTTTCGGCGATGGTAATAGATGCCTTTTTAGAGCTTGTTTCGTGCCGGTTAAAAGATCAATATTAAATTTAATACCCCAAAAAACACAAACTCCGTTATCAATAATACCGGCGCGGCGATACTTTGTTTTTTAAAGCTAAACAATTCAAACACATACAGCATCCCGGCGCTTACCAAAAACCAACAGGCATAATTTTTTAATGGTATAATACTGTCATTCCATTGCCAGTAATCAAATTTAATAGCAACTGGTTCTATTATCAGATCCAGCAAAACTAAAACCGTGGCACCAGTTATCACCCTAAAAAAAGCACTTTTTAGCCGGCTGCGCTGCATAGTTACGCCAGCTGCATAAATCAGCAGGAACCAGTTTATCCCTATCATTAAGGGTATGTCAAATAGTTTTAAACCAAGCGTTTCGCCATAAGCATAATTACCAAACAGCCAGCCTTTGTGTACCCCTATCCACTCGGCTATAAAACCAAACCAAAATATAATGAGTATAAAGATCCCGAAACGGCTACTTAATTTGTGATGGCTTAATATAATTACCACCAACATAAGTAATAAATGAAATGGTACAATTTGTAAAAACACTGGTCTTGTAACTGGTATAGATAAGCCAACCAGCCCAACCACATGGAACAGTATAATAACGATGATGGCAACGCGCGGACTAATGCTTAGATCTTTCGGCCTTTCCATACGGTGGTTTTGGTGAGATATTTTTGTACTGATGTAAAGCCAATGAGCAATAAGCTCAGCATTTGTATTGGATGTAAAAATAGGTTAAGTAGAGCGTTTTGCCCTGCTGTTAATGATATCATAATACGGGTAAGCGCAACAAGGCCTATCATCATGGCTATAAAATTCAGGTTTAAGGTCATTATCACAACTGCCGGGCCGCCAATAACTAATAATAAATAAACCAAAAACCCAATAATATTGTAACTAAATGCCGCCAAAAAATTCTTTCCGAAACCATTTATAGCTTCATTGTAACCTTTATACATGCGGCAGCTTATCATACCGTTAGCCAGTAACGCTTCCCCGTTTAGTTTAGCTGCCTTTACCAGTTTCATGATCACTACATCCTCTACCACCTTGTTTTTGGCCAGTTGGTGCCATTGGTATTTCTTATAATCTTCGGCATTAAACAGCATGAACTGGCCGCTGGCGGCGGCAACCGCGGCGCTTTTAACCAAATAAACCAGCCTTAACGGCAACAGGTTCAGCAATATATAATGCATTAGTGGCACTACCATTTTTTCGCCTATTGTACGCATATCCTGGTTAGTGAACAGGCTTAGCAAGCTTAAATTGCGCAAATTCATACGATGAATAGCGCTATTGAATAAGCCCCTGTACACTTGTTCATCAGCATCTAAAAACAAATAATAAGCACCGGTAGCTTGTTGGGCCAGTTGGTAGCAGGCATAGTTTTTTCCCAGCCAATCAGCAGGCAGGGTTTTGCCTTTTATTACTTTAAAGTTTGGATATTTTTTGGCAAATGTTTCGCAAAACTGGTAGGTATTATCGGTTGAGTTATCATCAAGGATAATTACCTCGTAGTTTTTATAGTCCTGTTCGTAGATGGATTGCAGCAGGGCTAGGATGTTGTCTGCTTCGTTACGGGCTGGGATAAGTATAGATACCTTATCCTCATAATGCTTACCAATTCGCGGCAGTTTAGGGTTCGACAAAAAATTGAACAGCGTAACCGTAAAACGAAGTATCAGAAATATGAAAGTTATTAAAAGGGCTATGATCACTTTATGTCAATTTCGGTTTGTTGCTGCTTTGATCTATCGTAATGCAACTGATAGCTGCTTTGTAAATCAGCTATACTTCTGCCTGCATAAGTATCATCTTCTTGTTTTAAGTAAACGGTAACAGATGGCTTTTTGTGCCTAAAGTATTGAATAAATGTTGCCGCAAAAATTATCCGGCAATTATTTCCGGCTTTTTCAATGAGCTTTATAATACCTTTTTCAAATTTTACCTGGCTCACAAAATTTGAAAACAACCTGCCTTGCGGGAACATCAGCACCAGGTTACCGGGATGGTTCAATAGCCCTGCCGCATAATCCAATGACTCCAGCATGCTCCTCGAACTTTTGTCGACCGAAAAAGCCCCGCCATAACGCAATGCACCTACTTTTTGCGCGGTATCCTGCAATATCATTACATGAAAATCCTTTTTAAACAGTTTGTCGTTAAGGCAAAACAATATCAGGCCATCCCAAAAACTAAAGTGATTGGCAATGAGCAGTACCGATTTGTTTTGATCAACCTTAATTGTATTGTATATATATTCATGAAAATGCTTCCCAACAAGCCATTTTACATAGGCTTTAAAGATCCATTTTGCAACCGGGTTTTTCTTTGGATACAACATATGTTAATGCTCCACATTTACCTGGGCCTTTAATGCTTGCTGATGAAAGGTGTTTATTTTTTCAACGAGTTCCTCAAAAGATACTTCGCCGGCCAGTCCGCAATCAAACAAATGGAAATATACCGATGGTTTAAGGCTTTCAAAATAATCTATCAGGGCGCAGTTATAAACTATCTGGCAAGGACCCTTAATGTTTTTAATAAGCCGCTCTATGCCTTTCTCTACCTTAATTTCGGTAGTATGGTTGGATATCAGTTCGCCCTGCGGGAAAACAACCACAAGGTTCTCCGGATCATTCAACAAACCGGCTGCGTATTGCAGTGATTTTATCATTTCGCGCGATGACCTGTTTATAGAAAACCCACCAAACAAGTTCAGCAGCATCCGTTTTTTCAAGTGGTCTTCCTGCATCATGATATACAGATTGCGGTTTAGGTGCCAATAGGCCAGGTAATTGCCCCAAAGGCCATCCCACCAACTAAAGTGATTGCAAAGCAGTAATACAGAGTGCCCGGGCTTTGGCGTAAATGGCATAACTACCATATTATTAAAAGCCTTACGCATGCGGTAACGCATATACATGGCAAACCAGTTGCTAAAAATTTTTACTCGGCGGGCGGGTATCATTGCTGTAAATTTACTAAATACTCATCCAATTGTTTGGTTACTAACCAATGCCCCATATTTACCTCGTGCACTTCGGCATTTGGTACGCTATTAATAAAAGGCAATGCTGCCTTCATGGGGAACAAATTATCGTGCTTGCCAAAAATAAGGCGGCATTTTATATGGTGCTGGTTTATTAGCTCGGCTACTTTATTGGTATCGGGTTTTAACAAACGGATAAGGTTTAGGGTATAATAAACATCCTGCCGTTTTTGTTCGGTATCAATTTCATTATAGGCTATCTGATACAGGCCATCATCAATAAACCTTACCTTTTTTAGGTTTTTAAGCAGCGCCGGTGCCAGCCACTTGCTTTTGGTAACCGTTTTAAACATGTACCGGCCTACCGGTTGATAAGTTAAAAAATGAAAGCCCTTATAAACCGATAAGCCATCGGGCGCCATCAGGATAACTTCATCTATCAGATCGGCGTACTCTTCAACCAGTAATAGCGCAATGTTAGCGCCAATAGAATAACCCATCACCGAAAAGCGTTGTTTGCCGTGCAGTTTAAACCATTCTTCCAGGTGGGCCTTTATCATTGTTTTGGGCATACCCTCAATTATCTGCTGTTCGGTCCAACCGCTCAGTTTGCTTTCTCCATGAAAAAAATGATCGAAGCCGTAAACGTGGTACTCCTGCAGGATGGAGTTTTCGAGCACGTGGAATTGCCTGCCCGTCATGCCATACCCATGAAAAGCCAGTAACGGCTTACTGCCACTGCCATATTCGTGATAGTGTGCCTTACCTAAACCGGGGATGTCCAAAAAGCCCATGGTGGCAATATTAAGAAAATGTTAGTGAATGTTTGTTATTAACCACAGAGGACACAGAGAAAGAAAACACAGAGCACAAAGAAAAGTTTCGTTTCTGCGGGGCTCTCTTGAAAGGACATGCGGCGACATAAAAATGTTAGTGAATGTTTTTATCTTTAACCGTGGATAGATCAGAATATACTTATAGTAAAAGCTATGCCTTAATCTGGGTTGGTACATGGCTATTTATATTAATGCTGTTTCTGGTAAGGCTGATATTCAATTTTTCAGAAGCGGACTGGTGGTTAATTCTATCCACTCTAATGATAGCCACAAGTTTGGTAATACATATAAAAAGGCACCTGATTCCTGCACTAAACTACAAAGTAGCTATTGAAGTAAAAGATGAGTGTATAATAAATCGTGGCGAAAAGATAGATTTTATAGAAATTGACCATTTCGTATTATACGATTCGGGCGTAATTTCTGTAATTTTAAATCAAGCCGATAAAAGGCCAAAAAACTTATTAAAATGGTTAGATTATTGGTTTACAATTTTATTCTACCGCAGCTCTGTGATAATTGACACACGCGATGTAAAAGTTAAGGCCTCAGTTTTATTTAATACTTTGGTTGATCGATTAGATAGGCCACAGCTTAGTGTTTCTCTTTAATATATGTCATTATCGCATCGGTAGCACCAATATGTTGCTGCACATAATCTTTTGCTGTTTTGGCTGTTGCACGCCTGAATATTTCATCCTTCATCAGTCTGCCTGCAACAATTTGTAATCCCTCAACATCGTTGATACTGAACCCGGCTTTAAGCTCAACCAGATCTTTAGCCTCTTTAAATTTATCATACTTAGGGCCAAATATCACCGGCATACCAAAAGCCGCGGCCTCCAGCGTGTTGTGTATCCCGGCACCAAATCCACCGCCAATGTAGGCGATATCTGCATACTGATACAAGGACGATAGCATGCCGATGTTATCTATAATGAGATGTGAGACGTTAGATTTGAGATTTGAGATTTGAGAGAATTTGATAGTGGTATCCTTTGGCAATAAGTTCACCAACCCATTTATTTTATCCTCACCAATCTCATGTGGGGCGATAATAAATTTCCAATCGGGATGTTGGGCTATTAACCCTGCTATCAGCTTTTCATCGGCCGGCCAGGTACTCCCCGCAATAAATAATTTTTGGCCGTTCTTAAACGCGGCTATCTCTGGCAGCTCTTTTGGTTGTTGCGCGTTTGCCCATACCCTGTCAAACCGGGTATCGCCGCTAATAGTTACATTGGTAATGCCCACATCATGCAGTAAGTGTTTAGAAGCTATATCCTGTACAAAAAACCAGGTTACCAGTTTCAGCATTTGGCGGTGCAGCCCACCGTACCATTTAAAAAATACTTGCCCCGGGCGAAATATGCCTGAGATAATATATAAAGGCACATGCTGTTTATGCAGTTCGTTAAAATAATGATACCAATATTCGTATTTGGTAAAAATGGCCATTACCGGCTTAATGGCGCTAATAAACTCCCGGGCGTTTTTGGCAGTATCAAGCGGTAAATAATAAACAGCATCGGCCAGTGGGGTATTCTTTCTTATCTCATATCCAGAAGGTGAAAAGAAAGTGATCACAATTTTATGCTGAGGATACAACATCCTTGTTTTTTCCAGTACCGGCCTACCCTGCTCAAACTCGCCGAGTGACGCGAAATGAAACCAAATGCCCGACTCCAAAGGCCGCACACGCTGCTCCCGGCGGCCTTTGATCCACAAATTTGCTTTATTATTAAAAATGGAAGCCAAATAAACTAACCCATAGTATATATTGATACCGATGTTATATAGTAAGAGCATTTTTGTTTATGAATTATTATCTTCGTCGGGCATAAAAGTAATATATTAACACAAAAATAAAATTATGAAAATAGCTGTTGTTGGAACGGGTTATGTTGGGCTGGTAACCGGTACATGTTTAGCGGAAACCGGCAATCAGGTTACCTGTGTTGATATTAACGAACAGAAGGTAAAAATGATGCAGGATGGTAAACTTCCAATTTACGAACCCGGCCTCGAATTACTTTTTAACCGCAACATTAGCCAAAAAAGGTTGCTATTTACAACTGACCTGGCCACTGCAATTGCCGATGCACAGATCATATTTCTGGCCTTGCCAACCCCTCCGGGTGGCGATGGTTCTGCCGACCTGAGTTACGTTTTAGGTGCCGCTAAAGATATTGCCAAATTGCTTACCGACTATAAAGTTATTGTAACAAAATCTACCGTACCGGTTGGTACAGCAGATAAGGTTACCGCTGTTATAAAAGCAAATACCGATGTAGAATGCGCGGTGGTATCAAACCCCGAGTTTTTACGTGAAGGCGTTGCTGTGGAAGATTTTATGAAACCAGACCGTGTGGTAGTGGGTACAACAGACGAACGCGCACGCAAATTAATGGCCGAACTTTATGCACCATATGTGCGCCAGGGCAACCCGGTTATATTTATGGATGAGCGTTCATCCGAGCTTACCAAATATGCAGCCAACTCATTTTTGGCAACAAAAATATCGTTCATGAACGAGGTGGCTAACCTTTGCGAATTGGTTGGTGCCGATGTTGATATGGTTCGCCGCGGTATAGGTGCCGATAACCGTATTGGTAACCGCTTCCTGTTTTCGGGTATTGGTTACGGTGGCAGCTGTTTCCCTAAAGATGTGCAGGCCCTGGCAAAATCTGCCCAGGAAAATAAATACGACTTCAAGATCCTTAACTCTGTAATGGAGGTTAACGAGATCCAGAAAAAGGTTTTGGTGCAAAAACTGAAACAATACTACAACAACGATCTTAAAGGCAAAAAATTCGCGATGTGGGGACTGGCCTTTAAGCCCGAAACTGATGATATCCGCGAAGCACCAGCTTTATATATTATAGACGAATTATTAGCAGCCGGCGCTACCATAACGGTTTACGACCCCGAAGGCATGAAAAATGTTAAGGCTTTGCTTGGTGATAAAATAGCATACGGGGCCGATCCTTATGAGGTGCTTAATGATGCCGACGCTTTGTTAATAGTAACCGAGTGGTCTGTATTCCGTACGCCGGATTTTGAACAGGTGGCCGACCTTTTGAAGAGCAAAGTAATATTTGATGGCCGTAACTTATATGATCTTCAAAAAATGATTGACTTAGGCTTCTACTATAACAGTATAGGCAGAAAAATAATAAACTAATGGCAGAACGCAAACGTATTTTAATAACCGGGGCAGCCGGTTTCTTGGGCTCGCATTTATGCGATAGGTTTATTAAAGAAGATTACCATGTTATTGGTATGGATAACCTGATAACAGGCGACCTGCGTAACATTGAGCACTTGTTTAAACTGGAGAACTTTGAGTTTTATAACCACGATGTTTCCAAGTTTGTGCACGTATCAGGCGATCTGCATTATATATTACACTTTGCATCGCCTGCAAGCCCTATCGATTATTTAAAGATCCCTATCCAAACATTAAAGGTAGGCTCATTAGGTACGCATAACCTGTTGGGCTTGGCACGCAGTAAAGGTGCAAGGATGCTTATCGCATCTACATCTGAAGTATACGGCGACCCTAACGTTAACCCACAACCCGAAGAGTATTGGGGAAATGTTAACCCTGTTGGCCCACGTGGGGTTTATGATGAGGCAAAACGTTTCCAGGAAGCTATTACGATGGCTTACCATACTTTCCACGGCTTAGAAACCCGTATTATAAGAATATTTAACACCTATGGCCCCCGCATGCGCCTAAACGACGGGCGTGTTTTACCTGCATTTATTGGTCAGGCATTACGCGGCGAACCCTTAACCATGTTTGGCGATGGCTCACAAACCCGCTCGTTTTGTTATGTAGATGACCTGATAGAGGGTATATACCGTTTGCTGCACAGCGATTATGCACAGCCAATGAATATTGGTAACCCGGATGAGATAACCATACGTGAGTTTGGCGAAGAGATAATAAAATTAACCGGCACCAATCAGGAAATGATAAGCCTGCCCCTACCAACTGATGACCCAAAACAGCGCAGGCCGGATATTACCAAAGCCAGGGCTATTTTAGGATGGGAGCCAAAAGTACCCAGGAGCGAAGGTTTAAAGATCACATACGAATACTTTAAATCCCTGCCCGAGAAGGAAATATTACACAAGGATTTTACTTACTTTAATAAGCAATAGTAACATCCGGCACCTGTAAAGCGTTTGCTATATAGGTAGACATAAGGGCATTGTCTCTTTTAATTAACATCGTTTACATGAAGATATTAGTAACAGGCGGGTTAGGTTTTATAGGTTCGCACACAGTAGTTGAGTTAGTTAATGCCGGCTACGACCCGGTAATTATTGATGACCTATCTAACTCAAACATTAAAATATTAGACCAACTGGCCAAGATCATTGGTTATAAACCAGATTTTTACCAAATAGACCTGTGCAATGAAAAGGCTGTTAAAGATTTCGCAGCAAAAGAAACAGATATTGCCGGCATTATACATTTTGCGGCATCAAAGGCGGTTGGCGAATCGGTAAAACAACCGCTTAAATATTACCGTAATAATTTTTACTCGCTTATAAATATTTTGGGCGCGTATAATGGCAAGGCATTAAACTTTGTTTTCTCATCAAGCTGCACGGTTTACGGGCAACCCGATATTTTGCCGGTAACCGAAGATGCACCTGTTAAACCTGCCGAATCTCCTTACGGCAATACCAAGCAAATAGCCGAGGAAATATTGAAGGATGTTGTAGCAGCCGGTACTAAATACAAAGTGATAGCATTACGCTACTTTAACCCGGTAGGCGCTCATGACAGCGCTTTAATTGGCGAGCTGCCCAATGGCGTTCCGCAAAACCTGGTACCCTTTATCACGCAAACTGCAATAGGTAAGCGCGAAAAAATAACCGTTTTTGGCGATACTTACAACACCCCCGATGGCAGCTGCATCCGCGACTATATCCACGTGGTTGATTTGGCCAAGGCGCACGTTGCGGCTATTAAATTAATGGAAAGAGAAAGCTTTAACGGATACGATGTATTTAATATAGGTACCGGTACCGGCAGTTCGGTGTTAGAAGTGATAAAAGCTTTTGAAAAAGTTACAGGCGTTACGCTGAATTACGAAATAGGCCCCGCCCGTGATGGCGATGTTGAACAGGTTTGGGGCGATGTAACCAAGTCAACAAAAAAATTAAACTGGAAAGCCGATCTTGACATCAACACAATGATGGCATCGGCATGGGAATGGGAAAAATATATCGCCCAAAATCCGTTATAATTAAACCCCTGCTCATGAAAAAGATAATTATTACAGGTGGTGCCGGCTTTATTGGGTCGCACGTGGTGCGCCGTTTTGTAAAAAACTATCCCGATTATACCATTATTAACCTGGATAAACTTACTTACGCAGGTAACCTGGCCAATCTTAAAGATATTGAGAATGAATCTAACTATCGCTTTGTAAAAGGCGATATTGTTGATCTGGATTTTATAAACAACCTATTTGAGACGGAACAGCCCGATGCAATAATACACCTGGCTGCAGAATCGCACGTTGACCGCTCTATTACTAACCCGCTGGAGTTTGTAATGACCAACGTAGTGGGCACCGTTAATTTATTAAACGCCGCCAAAAACCTATGGAAAGGCCAGTACGATAAAAAACGTTTCTATCATGTATCAACCGATGAAGTGTATGGTTCTTTAGGCGATACAGATATGTTTACCGAGCATACCGCTTATGATCCGCATTCACCCTACTCGGCCTCTAAAGCAAGTTCAGATCATTTTGTAAGGGCTTACTTTGATACGTATGGTTTGGGTACCGTTATTTCTAATTGCTCAAACAATTATGGGTCCTACCACTTCCCCGAAAAACTGATCCCTCTTGCTATAAATAATATTAAACAAGGCAAAGCAGTACCCGTTTACGGCAAAGGCGAGAACGTGCGCGACTGGCTTTGGGTAGAAGACCATGCAAGGGCTATTGATGTTATATTCCACAAAGCTAAGGCCGGTACTACCTACAACATTGGCGGCCACAACGAGTGGAAAAACATCGACCTGATTAAGTTGTTATGTACAATACTGGATAAAAAACTGGGACGCAAGGAAGGTGAATCGGCAAAATTGATAACCTATGTAACAGACAGGGCCGGCCACGATCTAAGATACGCCATAGATGCTACCAAACTAAAAAATGAGCTGGGTTGGGAACCATCTATTACCTTTGAAGAAGGCCTGGAAAAAACGGTTGACTGGTATCTTGCTAACGAGCAATGGCTGAATGATGTTACAACCGGCCATTACCAGGACTATTATGATGGCCAATATACCAATCGCTAAGAAATGTTCGGATTATTTAAGAAGAGAGAAAATAAAAAAACTGTGAGCTTTGATTACAGCACAGTTGTTACAGATATGCACTCGCACGTTTTGCCCGGTATTGATGATGGGGCACAAAATGTTGAAGAATCTATATTCCTGATAAAGAAAATGATGGCGCTGGGTATTAAAAAAATAATTGCTACCCCGCACGTAATGATAGATTATTACCGAAATGATGCCGAAAGCATAGGCAACGCGCTTGCTATTCTTAAAGCTGAATTGGAAAATCAAAAAATAGACATAGATATCTCTGCAGCGGCAGAGCACTATCTTGATGAAACTTTTGAAAAACGCATTGAAGACCGTAAGGTTTTTACAATGGGCGATAACTACGTGTTGTTTGAGATCTCGTTCATCAACCAGCCACCTAATGTTATACACACTATACAAAAGTTGCATGACTCGGGCTATAAACCAATATTGGCACACCCCGAAAGATATGGTTATATGAACATTGAGCAGTTAAAAACCATCCGTAACTGGGGCTGCGATCTGCAATTAAATACAATTTCGTTAACCGGTTATTATGGTAAGCAGGCCAAAAAAATTGCGGAAGAAATGATAGATAACGAGATGGTTGATTTTATATCAAGCGATATGCACCACCCACGCCATGCCGCGGCTTTTGAAAATGCCTTAACCATGCCTTATCTGGAAAAATTACTATTTGATTATCCGTTAAAGAATGTAATGCTATAGAAGATGTGCAAATTTCAGATGTGCAGATATGCAGATGATAGGAATTTGCACATCTGCACATTCGCATATCTGCACATCCCTTATTCGTATCTCAACGCCTCCACCGGGTCAAGTTTGGCTGCTTTTTTAGCCGGATAAAACCCTGACGATAAGCCAATAAATGTACACAAGCCTATTGCCGAAAACAGCCATATCCATGGCACTATAAATGTGCCACTAATTTGCACGGCGATAAGGTTACCTATAGCCATGCCTAATATGATCCCGGCAAAACCACCTATCAGGCATATAACAATAGCTTCAATTAAAAACTGCTTACGTATTACCGATGGCGTTGCACCAATAGCTTTGCGCAAGCCAATTTCTCGGGTACGTTCTGTTACCGATACCAGCATAATATTCATTAAGCCAATAGCAGCACCAATAAGGGTTATAGCACCAATGGCAAAACCGGCTACAGTTATGCCTGTCAATTGCCCGGATAGTTGCTGTTGAATAGCATCGCTTCTTGAAAATTCAAAATTTTCGTTCTGTCCAATCCGGATACCACGGATATTCCTCATCAATGAGGTGGCCTCGCCAATGCTGGCATCAAGTACATCAGGGCTGTTAACATTTACAGTAACCCCAAAAGATGGCTTTGAAGTTGCTGCAATTTGCCTGGCCTTTTGCACCGGTATGATACAAAACTTATCGCCGCCAAAGCTATTACTCCCCTTGGGCGCCACAACACCAATTATCCTGAATTTACTGCTACCTAACAGTATCGACTTATTAATAGGGTCTTCGTTCTTAAACAGCTTTAATTTTAACTCATCGCCAATTATAACAACGTTGGCCCCATGTTCTAATTCGGACGCCGAAAAATTACGGCCCAGGGCCAACTTATGCCCTTTTATTGCCAGGTAGTTTTCGTTACTACCCGTTACCGAAATATTAGGATTGGTTTTAATACTATTATATTTGGCTATAGCAGTACCTGTTACGCTAAGATCTATACTAATGCGCGCCGGCAATTTGTAAAGCTTCGCAAACCGCTCTGCCTGGTCATAACTAATGGCCGGGTATATTTTACGGTGCCCGCCATTACCAAAGTTAAGGCCGCTACCACGGTTTTGAATAGTAAAAGAGTTTGCGCCCAAACCCGCGAATGCATCGTTTGTGAACTGCTTGATCCCTTCAATTGCTGTTAAAATACCCACCAGCGCCATAATTCCTATGGCAATAATTAAAGCGGTAAGCGAGGTACGCAACCTATTACCACTAATAGATTGTAACGCAATAGATATATTCTCTTTATAGGTGGTTTTTACCGGCATGCCATAAATATAAAAAAACTTGACGGTATGACTAAAACGCGTTACTATTTGTTACACCCGCTAAGTCAATTTATTTTATCATCGTATAAAAACATAGCTACTCCAATTCATATTAAATTTGCGGGTTATTTACATTATTCTTTTTATTTTTTATATTGCTTTATTGCAGGGCCTCCCCTAATTAAGTGCTTAATAGCTATTACAACAAGAGCAAAAGACTGCTCTACATCAATAATACTTCAGATATCTAATTCAAAAGGGATGAAAAGTTTTATATACGTTTTAATAGCAGTTGCCCTAATTGCCGCGGGATGTAAAAAAGGTAAGGTTAAGCCAGATGACAATAAGCCCCCGGTTGATGAAATTGCCGAACTAAACAAAAAAATTACCGGCAAATGGTTGTACCCCACCTTACAATCAAAAGTAGTTGATAACACAGGAACAGTTTTAGTACCCAATTTTTATATAGGCCATGCTTCGGCATTTGAATTTGATGGCAACAATACCTTCAAAGAGCACGCAAGTGTACAGATCACTAATACCAGCACCTATCTTATTCATAAAAAAAATGGATTAAACTATCTGGACTTCGGCCCCGGTAATAGTTTCAGGATACAAACCTTAAATGATACCACCCTTGAGCTAACCGATACTGTACCTGCCAACGGCATACCAAATGCTAAGCAAATATATTATTACAAGCATACTAAAATGAAAACGGCAGATACTGCTGCTAATTTTAGGGTATGGGTAAAGAGTGATTCTATTAATAGCATTTTCACTTACATTACCAATGCTGTACGCCCGGATGCCCCACTATCCATCCACAAGATAGTTGATTATAAATTTGGATTAGCGGGGCAAAGCCCCTTCTATTACGTGTATAACCATGCAATACTGCCTGGCGATAGGGTAACCTTATCGATGGATTGTTTACAACCAAAAACCTTCTGTTATATTTACTATAAGGGTGTTGTAATTTACGATTTCAGATTTACGCAAAATGGCTTGTGGAAAATAGTGAGCAATCCCATTCCACCTAATTGATCAGGATATAAAAATGCAAAAAAAAGCCCCTTGCATAAGGGGCCCTTTCAATATCTAAAAAGTGTTCTATCTAATTTTTATACCGAAAACGAGGTACCGCAACCGCAGGTACTTGCAGCATTAGGGTTGTTAAAAGTAAACCCGCGTGCATTCAGTCCGTCCTGGAAATCAATCTGCATACCGGCAAGATACAGGCCATGTGCTTTGTGCATATAGGTTTTAATACCGTCTATCAAAAATTCCTGGTCACCATCCTTCTTTTGGTCAAAGCCCAATACGTAGCTCATACCAGAACAACCGCCACCTTCAACGCCAATACGCAAACCAAAATCATCGCTCAGTTCTTGCTGGTCTTTTAATTTAAAAAGTTCTTTTACGGCACCGGGTGTAAATGTTACTGGTGCAGTTAGGGTATCAACAATCGCGCTCATCTTATTTTTAATTAACTATACAAATATAAGGTAAAATGCGGATTTTTGCAGCGACCGGTTTATTTATGACCTCTGCCTAACATTAGCAAAAATGATACTATATAATTATCTGCTCGATATTTTAAAATACACCGTTGCCGGCATTGGCATTATATATATAGCGTTTTATCTGTTTAAACCCTATCTGGATAAAGGCCAGAACTTACAGGCGCTCGAACTTAAAAAGGCTATCAGCGGCCAAACGTTGCCACTTCGTTTACAGGCGTATGAGCGTTTAATATTATTTATAGACAGAATAAACCCATCCAACCTGCTCATCCGTTTAAACGGTAACGGCTACTCGGCTGCCGAACTGCATAGTATTATAATAACTGAAGTACGCACCGAATATCAACACAATGTTACCCAGCAAATTTATGTAAGCAGCCAGGCCTGGGCCGTTGTAAAGCGTACAAAAGATGATACCATAAACCTGGTTAATAATGCTATAAAGGCTATGCCCGAAAATGCTACGGGCCTTGATTTTGGCAGGGTGCTGTTAACACATTTAAGTAAACTGGAAGAAGACCCGTACGATATAGCAACCAACCTGGTACGTAAAGATCTTGAACACATATTTTAAGCATTATGGCCGATAAAAAATTTAAAACCATTTCGGGCATCGAGCTTAAGGAGGTTTACACCGAACCATCCGGCATGAATGAACTGCCCGGGCGGTTCCCCTATACGCGCGGTATCCAAAAAGATATGTACCGGGGTAAACCCTGGACCATGCGCCAGTATGCAGGTTTTTCAACTGCCGAAGAATCAAACAAACGTTACCACTACTTATTAAGCCAGGGCACCATGGGTCTATCGGTAGCATTTGACCTGCCTACACAAATAGGGTATGACAGCGACCATGAGCTTGCCGAAGGCGAAGTTGGTAAAGTTGGTGTAGCTATAGATTCATTAAAGGATATTGAGATACTATTCGACGGCATCGAGCTAAAGAACATCACCACCTCTATGACCATTAACGCTACTGCGGCTATATTATTAGCAATGTACATCGCGTTAGCAAAAAAACAAGGGGCGGATCTTAAGCAGATCTCGGGCACTATACAAAACGACATATTAAAGGAGTACGCGGCAAGGGGTACCTATATTTATCCGCCCACGCCATCCATGCGCCTGATAACCGACATTTTTGAATATTGCAGCAAGGAAGTGCCCAAGTGGAACACTATATCTATATCCGGCTATCACATCCGCGAAGCAGGTTCAACCGCTGTGCAGGAACTGGCCTTTACTTTGGCCAATGGTAAAACTTATTTAAAAGCCGCATTAGAAAAAGGGTTGGATATAAACATATTTGCCAAACGCCTTTCCTTCTTTTTTAACTGCCATAATAACTTTTTTGAGGAGATAGCCAAGTTTCGTGCCGCGCGCCGTATGTGGGCACATATCACCAAAGAACTGGGCGCTACAGATGCGGGCGCTCAAAAACTGCGTTTCCACACCCAAACGGGGGGCTCTACACTAACGGCCCAGCAACCCATGAACAACATAGTGCGGGTAAGCATGCAGGCACTTGCCGCTGTGCTGGGCGGCACACAATCGCTTCATACAAATGGATACGACGAGGCCTTGTCGTTGCCTACCGAGGCCGCGGCCAAAATTGCCCTGCGTACCCAACAGATAATTGCGTTTGAAAGTGGCGTTACCGATACGGTTGACCCATTGGCAGGCTCCTATTTTATTGAGGCTTTAACTGATGAACTGGAAGCAGCCGCTCAAATATATATAGATAAGATAGATGCCATGGGCGGATCTGTTAAAGCTATTGAGCAGGATTATATACAACAGGAAATTGCCGCCGCTGCCTACCAGTATCAAAACGACATTGAAAGTGGCGACCAGGTACTGGTTGGCGTTAATAAGTTTACCCAACAGGAAGAAGTTGCCCAAAATGTTTTTAGGGTTGATGATGCTATCCGCAGGCAACAAATGGATAAACTTGTACGTTTAAAACAGGAACGGAATAATGTTGAAGTAAACCGGGCATTGCAAAATTTGGCAGATGCAGCAAGGGGAAAAGACAACCTTATGCCTTACATTTTAACAGCTGTTGAATGCTACGCAACACTGGGTGAAATTGCCGATACGCTGCGAAATATTTTTGGTGAACATTAACGATAATTTGTCGCTACAGTTAATAACTTAAAGGACTTTTCCGCCGAAAATTAATCCACAAAATTGATTAAAACAATGTTTGAACTTTTAAAAGCGCCATACAACAAAACTGGTGCATAAAAACACCGCCTGCATGCGAAATATAATGTTAATAACTTTAATATCCGCAATAAATAGGCCGTTTTTTTGTAAATATATTTATAAAAAAAGTTCAAATATTATTTTTTAATCCGCTTTTTTTTAGAATATTCGATGTTCCGTAGCGAGCTCAAAAACAGTGTTCGTGAAGGCTGGAAATCAAGATATTACTAATAACTATATGGAAAAAACTTGTACTAACGTTTGGAATTGCTGCCTTCAGATAATAAAAGACAACATACCTGCACAAAGCTTTAAAACTTGGTTTGAACCAATAAAAGCTTTGCGTATGGAGGGTAGCGTTTTAACGATACAGGTACCAAGTTTATTCTTTTATGAGTGGTTAGAAGAACACTATGTGGGCTTGTTGCGCAAAACAATAAAAAAACAATTAGGCGATGAAGGTCGTTTAGAGTATAACATTGTTGTAGAGCAGTCATCAAGCAAGCCATATACTACTAATATGCCCTCGAATGGAAATGGTGCTGAATCTAAAAATCAGTCTATGCCAATACCTATTTCGATAAATAAAGATATTAAAAACCCATTTGTAATACCGGGCCTTAAGAAGCTGAACGTAGATCCGCAGCTGAACCGCAATTACACCTTCGAAAACTTTGTTGAAGGCGATTGTAACCGTTTGGCGCGCTCTGCTGGTTATGCTGTTGCAGCAAAACCGGGCGGCACATCATTTAACCCCTTAATGATATATGGTGGTGTTGGTTTAGGTAAAACCCACTTAGCGCAAGCTATTGGTAACGAAATTAAACGCACCCTGCCAGATAAGCTGGTGTTGTATGTAAGCTGCGAAAAATTCACCCAACAATTTGTTGATGCCCTTAAGCATAATAACATAAATGATTTTGTGAATTTTTACCAGGCTATTGATGTGCTGATCATGGATGATGTACACAACTTTGCCGGTAAAGAAAAAACACAGGATTTCTTCTTCCATATTTTCAACCACCTGCATCAAAGCGGTAAACAATTAATTATCACATCAGATAAAGCGCCTAAAGACCTTGCGGGTTTAGAAGAACGTTTGCTATCACGTTTCAAGTGGGGCCTATCTGCCGATTTGCAGATCCCTGATCTGGAAACCCGTATGGCTATCCTAAAAAACAAGATCTATCAGGATGGTATCGAGCTATCAAACGATGTGGTGGAGTATGTGGCCCACAACATTGATAATAATGTACGTGAGCTGGAAGGCGCAATGGTATCATTACTGGCGCAATCAACCCTAAACCGTAAAGAGATTGACTTGAACCTGGCCAAGCAAATGCTGAAGAATTTTGTAAAAAATTCTGCCAAGGAAATTTCGATGGAATATATTCAAAGCCTTGTTTGCGAATACTTTGAAGTACCTATCGAGATGGTAAAATCTCAAACCCGCAAACGCGAAATTGTACAAGCCCGCCAGATCTCGATGTACCTGGCCAAAGCACATACCAAAAGCTCATTAAAATCAATAGGTAACTTCTTCGGCGGCCGCGACCACTCTACCGTTATCTACGCCTGCCAAACCGTTGAAGATTTGATTGATACCGATAAAAAATTCAAAGGCTATGTGGCCGATATCCAAAAGAAATTAAAAATGTCTTAATTGACATCTTAGATATATTTGAAAGCCCTGCAGTAAATGTGGGGCTTTTTTGGTACTAAAATTGTCGTTATGAGTGCTATAATTAGCATTTTTCTGCATATTAAATGTCATGAATAATTTGGTGACGATATTTTGTCAGTAGCTTAATTTTAAAACTCCTTATTATCAGCTATTTATGTGTTCACGATGGTGTTCACGGCCGTGAACGTGAACACTTCTCATGCCATTTACTAACAATTGCCATGAGTAGCGGTAGCGAAGGGCCTACTCGCCGATAGATGTTTCAAACGTTCAGTATGACATTTTTTTTGATTGTTTTTCGTTAAATTGCCTCAACAAATCAGCACAATTATGAAAAAATTATTCCTCGCAACTTTACTTATGGCTTTAGCCGCACCCGCCTTTTGCCAAACCGATAAAGACGATATCAAGAAAACCATCACCACTATGTTTGATGCCATGCGCAAAGGCGATAGTACCCTAATGAGGTCAACATTTGCAGATGGGATAGTTTTTCAGGGTATTAGCAGTAAAAAGGATGGCACTGTAGTGTTAAAGAACGAAAATCCCGATGCATTTATAAAAACAGTAGGTACGCCCCATAAAGAGATCTATGATGAACGCATTACCTGGGGCGATATTAAAATTGACGGCCCGCTGGCAAGTGCCTGGACGCCTTATAAATTTTACGTAGGTACAAAATTCAGCCATTGTGGTGTAGATTTTTACCAGCTTATGAAAACCAAAACAGGCTGGAAGATCATCTACATTGTTGACACCCGCCGCGCGGATAACTGCCCTGAGTAGGTAGTTTCCCACAAATCCCTTTTTACCACACAATGACGCGTTTGAGGATAAAAAGCCCGGTTGTTAACACATCCGGGCTTTCTTATATCTTGATTCTAACATCTTGGCTCTCGCCCTCTCCCCCTTTGTAACATTTTGATTATCAAAAATTAACCGGGTTACTATTGCTTTACAGTTGGTATCAATACTAAACCAATTAAATCAACTAAAGCATGAAAACAAAGATCTTTATCGCGATAGCAGGCATAGCCCTGTTCGCAGCTTGCAAAGGCAGAAATGGCCGTTACGAAATCGCCAACAATAGTAGCAGCGCAGATACAGTTGGGGTTAGCACAGCAAGCGACACAGTGGCAGATGCCAAACCCAAACTGGTAAAAACTGCCGACATAAGTTTCAAAGTTAAAAACGTGCAGCAAACCGGCGACTCTATTTCCCATATCACAGCAAAATTTAACGGCATGGTAGTACATCACCAAATGGGTTCATCAGTTGAGCGCAGCGAAGACATCAGATTAAGCAACGATTCTGTTATGCGGGTATCAGCATTTAACACCACCGCCGATATGACGGTGAAGATACCATCAGAAAAGCTGGAAAATTTCATGAACCACGTAAGCCACATGGGTATCTATGTTACCTCACGCAAAATGGATATTGAAGATAAATCGCTGGATTATCTTTCGGCGAAGCTTAAATTAAAAAATCGCCGCGAAATGGTTGCCCAGCAAAAAACGGGTAAAATTAAAATCAAAGATCCTGAAGCCGTACTTTGGTTAAAGGATGATATGATAGACGGACAAATCAACAACCAAAAAATTGACGAAGCAGTTAACTTTAGTGTGGTAAGCCTTAACTTTTACCAAAGCAATACCATTTATAAAGAACGAATAGCTAACGACGACCCATCGGCATATAAAATGCCTTTCTTTAACAGGTTGCTGATGGCACTGAGCAATGGCTGGTACTTATTTATTGAATTGATTATCGGTCTTGCCAACCTTTGGGTACTGATACTGGCGGGGATTGGTATATGGATGGCCTTTAAAGTTTATAAAAGGAAATATCCGGCGTTGAAGGTTTAATAAATTGTCATTTCGAACGAGGTACGAGGAGAACCGAACGAGGTGAGCTCATCAAAGCCTTAAAAACATAAACACTTGATAAATCTTGTTCGAATGACAGGTGGCTAACTTTACCAATTGAACAAGATTTCTCTCTGTCGTTCGAAATGACAAGATTAAACAAAGAAAAGCCCGGATATGTACACATACACATACGGGCTTTTCTTGTATCTTGATTCTTATCTCTTGACTCTATCTACACCGTCAGCTTTTTATATCTGATCCTCTTGGGTGTTACATCGCCAACACGTTTTTTATGGTTTTCTTCGTAATCACTATAGTTACCTTCAAAGAAGTAAACCTGCGAGTTACCTTCAAACGCCAGGATGTGGGTACAAACCCTATCCAGGAACCAGCGGTCGTGACTAATGATAACAGCGCAGCCACCAAAGTTTTCCAGGGCTTCCTCTAACGAACGTAAGGTGTTTACGTCGATATCATTGGTAGGCTCATCCAGCAGTAAAACATTCGAACCTTTTTTTAGGGTAATAGCCAGGTGGACACGGTTACGCTCACCACCCGATAGTACGCCAACTTTTTTCTGCTGATCGGCACCATTAAAGTTGAATTTGGATACGTAGGCACGCGAGTTTAGCGGGCGGTTACCCACCATAATGTTATCAAGGCCATCGGTAACGTTTTCCCAAACAGATTTGTTAGGGTCAAGATCATCGTGCAACTGGTCAACATAACCTAATGCAACAGTATCACCCACACGGAAGGTACCTGCATCTGGCTGATCCTGACCGGTTATCAGGCGGAACAGTGTGGTTTTACCTGCACCATTGGGGCCAATAATACCCACAATACCCGCAGGTGGTAACGAAAAGTTAAGGTTCTCGAACAATACTTTATCGCCGTAGGCTTTGGTAACATTATTAGCTTCTATAACGATATTACCCAAACGAGGGCCCGGCGGAATAAACAGCTCCAGCTTTTCTTCCCTTTCCTTTGTTTCTTCGGATGCTAATTTGTCATAGTTTGATAAACGCGCCTTTGATTTAGCATGGCGCCCCTTAGCCCCCATCCGCACCCATTCCAGCTCGCGCTCCAATGTCTTCTGGCGTTTGCTTTCGCTTTTTTCTTCCTGCGCTAAACGTTTTGATTTTTGATCCAGCCATGAAGAGTAATTTCCTTTCCACGGTAACCCTTCGCCACGGTCAAGTTCCAGGATCCAGCCGGCAACGTTATCAAGGAAATACCTATCGTGTGTTACGGCAATAACGGTCCCTTTATATTGTTTAAGGTGCTGTTCCAGCCAGTCTATTGATTCGGCATCCAGGTGGTTGGTAGGCTCATCCAGCAATAAAACATCGGGTTCCTGTAAAAGCAGGCGGCATAAAGCCACACGGCGGCGCTCACCACCCGATAGTACCGAGATTTTAGTATCCGGCTCGGGGCAACGCAGTGCATCCATAGCGCGCTCTAACTTTACGTCGAGCTCCCAGGCGTTAACCGCGTCTATTTTATCCTGCAATTCGCCCTGGCGCGCCATCAGCTTATCCATTTTATCGGCATCGCTATAATACTCTTCCAAGCCAAATTTTTCGTTTATCTCTTCGTATTCTTTTAAAAGCGCGGTGGTTTCGGCAACGCCTTCTTCTACGATCTCTTTAACTGTTTTATTAGGGTCAAGCTCGGGTTCCTGGCTAAGGTAGCCAACGGTGTAACCCGGCGAAAACACAACCTCGCCTATATTTGTCTTATCGATACCGGCAATAATTTTCAACAAGGAAGATTTACCCGAACCGTTTAAACCGATAACGCCAATTTTAGCGCCGTAAAAAAAGGACAGGTAAATATTCTTTAGTACTGTTTTTTGTGGTGGGTAAACTTTGCTTACCCCTGCCATTGAAAATATGATCTTCTCGTCTGCCATAGTATTTGTTTTTGGAGGAGACAAATATAGGATTGAAAACCAGATGGTGAATAAGTTTTCATCACAAATTCATCTTATAATTTGTATCTTTCAATGTAAATCGTTTGGTTTGCTATAGATGTATTTATATACGGCAAACCTTTCCACCCGGTATGCCGTATTGTCATAAACAATGACTATTTGCCTTGCTTGCAATAATAGATATATATAATTCGTATTTGGTTTAAACTATTTGGTGACCATTGTATCAAATAATAAAGTTTTTACCGTTTAAATATTAACAATCAGGCGTTTTGTATGTTTTAAACACATAATTCCACCTATTTGAATTTTATTTTGGCAGGCGATATATCATTAAATTGTCTGTTTCTTATAAAGCTAAAAAGTTGGCAATATTGTTGATAAATGTTCTAACAATCGTCTTGACAGATAAAAACAAATTTATAGATTAGGACGATCATAATCAGAAAGGTATATATGGAAGCTAAATTTTCGCCGCGGGTTAAGGATGTTATACAATATAGCAGGGAAGAGGCGTTACGCCTTGGGCATGATTATATTGGTACAGAGCACCTTTTACTTGGCCTGATCCGAGACGGTGATGGAGTGGCAATTAAATTATTAAAGGGGCTAACCGTTGATACCGCTAAACTACGCCGTGCTGTTGAGGATGCTGTAAAAGGAACAATTGGCACTAATGTACACATTGGCAGTATCCCGTTAACCAAACAAGCCGAAAAGGTTTTGAAGATAACTTACCTTGAAGCTAAGATTTTTAAAAGCGATGTGATAGGCACCGAGCACTTGCTGCTGTCTATTCTTCGTGACGAAGATAATATTGCTTCGCAGATACTGATGCAGTTTAATGTAAACTACGAAGTATTTAAAAGCGAGGTAGAATCGAACAAAAATGATGTTACCGACGAGATGCCGGGATCATCAACAGGTGGCGATGACGACTTTAAAGAGGAAGATTCTTTCACCCAGCCTAAAAAGGTTTCGGATATTAAATCAAAAACACCGGTACTTGACAATTTTGGCCGCGACCTTACAAAAGCTGCCGAAGAAGGAAAGCTTGACCCAATTGTAGGCCGCGAAAAAGAAATTGAACGTGTATCGCAAATATTATCGCGCCGTAAAAAAAACAACCCTATACTTATAGGTGAACCGGGCGTTGGTAAAAGTGCCATTGCCGAAGGTTTGGCATTGCGCATTGTTCAACGTAAAGTATCGCGTGTATTGTTCAACAAACGCGTGGTTACCCTTGATCTTGCTTCATTAGTGGCGGGTACAAAATACCGCGGGCAGTTTGAAGAACGGATGAAAGCCGTAATGAACGAGCTGGAAAAATCACCTGATGTTATTTTATTTATTGATGAGATCCATACTATAGTTGGTGCGGGTGGTGCTTCGGGATCGCTTGATGCATCAAACATGTTTAAGCCGGCCTTAGCGCGTGGCGAAATACAATGCATTGGCGCGACAACTTTAGATGAATATCGCCAGTATATAGAAAAAGATGGCGCTTTAGACCGTCGTTTTCAAAAGGTAATGGTTGAACCGGCTACGCCAGATGAAACCGTTGAGATACTGAACCGTATTAAAGAGAAATACGAAGAGCACCACGGTGTAACTTATACAGACGAGGCTATTAATGCTTGCGTTAGCTTAACTACCCGTTATATTACCGACAGGTTTTTACCAGACAAGGCTATTGATGCTTTGGACGAATCTGGCTCACGTGTGCACCTGACCAATATCCATGTTCCGCAGGAAATTTTGGATATCGAAGCCAAGATCGAGCAGATAAAGATCGAAAAGAACAAAGTGGTTCGCAGCCAAAAATATGAGGAAGCGGCTAAATTGCGCGATACCGAAAAACATTTGCTGGAAGAACTTGACCAGGCTAAATCTGTTTGGGAAGCCGAAACAAAATCAAAACGTTACACTGTAACTGAAGATAACGTTGCCGAAGTAGTAAGCATGATGACCGGTATACCGGTTCAACGTGTTGGCCAGGCAGATAGCGCTAAGCTATTGGCTATGTCTGATACTATTGCCAGCAAAATTATTGGCCAGGAAGAAGCTATTAAAAAGCTTACCCGTGCCATTCAGCGTACACGTGCCGGGTTAAAAGACCCTAAGAAGCCTATCGGCTCATTCATATTCCTGGGCCCTACAGGCGTAGGTAAAACCGAGTTAGCCAAAGAGCTTGCACGCTTTATGTTTGATACTGAAGACGCGCTGATACAAATTGATATGAGCGAGTACATGGAGAAATTCGCGGTATCCCGTTTAGTGGGTGCGCCTCCGGGTTATGTAGGTTATGAAGAAGGCGGACAGCTGACCGAGAAAGTACGCCGCAAACCATATGCTGTAGTATTGCTGGATGAGATCGAGAAAGCCCACCCGGATGTGTTTAACATATTACTGCAGGTATTGGATGAAGGCCAGTTAACCGACTCATTGGGACGTAAAGTTGATTTCAGGAACACCATTATCATCATGACATCTAACATTGGCGCACGCCAGTTGAAAGATTTTGGTCAGGGTGTAGGTTTCAGTACCAGCGCTAAAACAACACAGGCAGACGCGCACTCTCGTGGTGTGATAGAGAACGCTTTAAAACGCGCTTTTGCTCCTGAGTTTTTGAACCGTATTGATGATGTTATCGTATTTAACTCACTGGGTAAAGACGAGATCTTCAAAATCATTGATATCGAACTGGGCTTCCTGTTTGGCAGGGTTAACAGCCTTGGTTATAAAATTGAGCTTACTTTGGCTGCCAAAGAGTTTATTGCCGAAAAAGGTTACGACTCGCAGTTTGGTGCAAGGCCGCTTAAACGCGCCATCCAGAAATACCTGGAAGACCCAATTGCCGAAGAGATACTTAAAGGTGAACTTACTGAAGGCGATACCCTGATGGTAGACTACGACAAAGAAGCCAACGAAATAAAGGTTATCGACAAAAAGAAAGAAGCCAAACCTGAAGAAGAAGAACAAAAGTAAATTCTTATAAAGACTAATAGTTAAAGCCCGCTTGTTATGCAAGCGGGCTTTTTTTGTGTGGAAGCTATGGTAAAAAAATAAACAGAAATATATAAAGGTTATTTTTTATATTGGCATAACCTTATCTCAATCTTACCATGAAACTTTCCAATCTACAAAAACCTGTAGCTTTACTGTTATTAATTTTAACTTTCTTTATTGGCAATTCGTGTAAAAAGGTCTTAAACGACCCTTCAGCCAAGGAAGAAATTAATAGAAACTTAAATCTAAAACAATACGCCGGCGAACCCAAGGCCAGCAAAATAACATTTCAACAATTCCTTGAAGAAACCAAAGGAATAAATACTACGATACTTCAAAAACTTTCTCAAAAGAATATTAATAGCAGCAGGCAAATTTGTTTTTAGCGAACCAGATAATTTAGTTCTGTTTATTGATAGCCTAAAAAAGATGAATTTAAACGGGCATACTACATATACCTTTCCGGTTATGCGGGATGATGCTGATAATACAACATTTAAAAATGTAGTGATAGATTTATTTGAAAATAAGACAGAAGTTTTTTTATTAACCTACACACCAGATGAGTTGTTCTTATACAATTTTTCGCAAAAAATTCCTGGCGGATTTAGCGGAACGATAAAGGCCGAAACAGTAGAGCCGGCTACAAATTCTATTCAGATACAAAAGTTAAAAGATAATTTACAACAGCTATGTTCGTCGGTAGTAGTGTACACCGGCACAGTAGAAGTACTTTGTGGTTGCGAACAGCACCATGTAGGGGACATGTGTACTTGCCAGAGCAGAGCGTACTCTTATGATAATTATACCACATTAACAACCTGCTGGACAGTAGATGTGGGAGGCGGTGGAAGCGGTGGTGGCGGAACAGGTGGTGGCGGAGGTGGCACCTCTCCAATAGTACCGCCAAATTATGACCCTTGCCAACCCGGTACAGCCCCCACTTCTGTTGATGGTAAAAAAATCAATCTACTGCCTGGTGGGTGCCCGGTGACAGTACCTCCAATTATACCGCCGGATAATATTCAAATTTTAGTAAAGCCACACACCGATGAAAATGTAGGTAATGATAATATAGTTATTTTTGACCCAACGTCTTCCGTTGTATATCAAGAATATCAAAATCAACAACCGTGGCCAACAATTAATAGGATAATTCCATTTGAGACATTTGTTCCCATGCGTTTTAAATCTGATGGTAAAGCTGAGAGTTGTTTGGTTTTATCACGTGAACAATTAGCTAAAGCGGGGTATAAATGTTCAGGATATTTGCCAAACACACAAACATTTCAAATTTATACACTTGCAAATGGCGTTAATCTATCAAAAACTAAGCAAGCTATAACTTATATGATTGATGCTCTTAGCCATGGAACCCCTGTTTTAGTAGGAATTGATAGTCATCTTGGATCAGTAAATTATGATGATGCCACAGATCATTTTATTGTTATTAATGGAATGGGGACCGATGCCAATGGAAAGTATTTTCAATTTATAGATAATTCTACAAGCGATAGGGCGGCAGGTGCCAATTATGCAAACAGATTGTATTATGATTCCGTTAGTGGTAAAATTAAAGGTTCCACTCAATCGACTTATGGACATTATCCTGGATATCATGATTATATTGTAACCCAAGTCAGAAAGAGTATAAAAAATTAACAATGAAAAATTTAACTGTCATTCTGCTTCTGTTAACATTCATTACAGCCCCCGCTTTTTCACAGCAGAGGAAAGATGCTAACAAAGCCAACATTAAACAGGTTTGTATAAACTTCCTTAAGTGGTATAAAACAAACAATGAAAAACTGGCTACTACCCCTTTAGTGGTTGGTTTTAACCCTGATTCGGTAAAAAAAGATAGTATCCTCAAAATAGATATGAATTCGGTAGAAACTTACCTGGCCAATTTCAAAAAATCAGGCTATGTTTCAGATGTGTTTCTCAACAACCTTAGGCTGATTTATAAACGAGTTTCGGATACACTCGTGTTACATCCGGTTAAAGATTATTTTGGTCCTGTTCCATATCTTGAGTCTGATTTGATTTTTGGTTTCGGGAAAGACGAAATATTAGACCACATTAAAAACGCTAAGATCAGGCACTTTATGTGTATCTATAATAAGGCATTAATAGCCCTAAGATTGTCATCCACTACAGAATTGGTCTTTACACTTACAAGGGAAGGGGCTCGTTGGCAAATAGACTATATTGGATTTAATGGTGATAATAAATACAATATTGGTAGCCAGTAATTTATTATTGAGCTTCAAGTTTAAATATACAACTACTTTTCTTCGGGTGTATAATCAACCGGTAACATTTCGGCGACACGGTTTTTACCCCAATTACCCTCAAAATTAACCGCCGATGGGGTTAGTATCACGCCATTAGTATCAAACAAAGCATAAGGTTCGGTAAAAGATAATATGGTTGTTAAATAATTGGGCATGGTTAAAGACCTGTATACACCATTATCATTATCGCGTTTTTTGGTGTACATCACATACAGGCAATCGGTAAATTTTAATGCATATATGCCTTTCTTATCTGTTAGTGTAGTAAAATCTTCTACCGTTAAAGGTACATTCACCAGGGTTTGAAAGTACTTCTCGTTTAATCCGTTATAGGCCGGGTTCGGCTTCCTTATCAACCGTAATGCTTTAAAACCATAGCTACTTATATCATTCCCCACCAGCCCGCGCAAAAACTGCATAGACGAACCTTCGTAAGCCAGCTTACGATTTTTTAACCATCGCTTTTTGTCCTTTGCGCTACCTTTCATCTCTTCAAACAGGGTTGATCCCTCATAATAGAGCATATTTAGTTTTGAGTCTTTAACAAACCGGGTTAAAAGGTATTTAATGCGATAGCCCAGGGCCTTGTTCTCTATCTCTAAAAAATCAAATGATGAGCCGGTTAATTTTCGCGTAGCTTTATCAAAGTCTAGGTCAACCATTTGGGGGTTAAGTATTTTGCATTGTTTGGCTAAAGCAGACGAGCCTAAGAATTCCAGCTTAAACGTGTCATACTTCCATTCCCAGTCCGGGTCGGGTCGTATGCTCACCTCTTTTAGCTCGGTTGTTTTAGGCGTCAATAAAATATCAGGCAAACTTATGTTATCCGTACCGGCCATTACCGTTTGCCGGTAGGTTTCGTAGCCAATAACGGTTACCACCAGTTCGTACTGCCCCTGCTTTACATTACGAAGTACATAGGCGCCATCATCGTTGGTTTTATCGCCCACTGTGGCATTACTTAAAAACACACTGGCATTAGGCACCGGCTTTTTATCAGCAGTGTTCACAATTTTACCGGTGATATTTATCTGGCCAAAACAAGCTATAGGAAGTATAAAAAAGATGAATAAAAAATATTTCATTAAAATAAAGATAACTAATTTCTTAGTTAGTTAAACCTTTTCTGATAATTTTGTTCTTATAATATATTAACAGCATTATAGAAACGTTATATAGAATACTTGTAGCAGTTTTTATGATTACAAAAAACAATTTATCACATTATTTATGAAAAAATTATTATCTATTTTATGCATCGCGGTAGTTGTATTTACTGCTTCATCATGTAAAAAGGAGACTGTTGTTGCACCAAACAACAATGTTACAATTGTTAAAACTGTAAGATCATCTGATTGGGCCGTGTATAACAGTACCAGCAACACTGTTGATTTGAACATACCAGAACTGGATGAGTATACCAATGAGCATGGTGCTGTATTGGTTTATATAGCTTTTGGCGATAACGCCCCATGGGAGCAGGTGCCTGAAGTTTTTGATGGCAGTGCTTATAGCTTTACCCACAACACCGGGCATGTAACATTATATGTGCAAAATGCAAGTGGCACTGGTACTCCAATTATTCCGGACCAGGCTTATGTTAAAATTGTATTGGTAGATTCTAACTAAAATTACCAGCATTTAAACAGAAAAGGCCTGCGAATATCGCGGGCCTTTTCTGTTTATAAGGGATATTTGGGGTGTTCCATTTCCCAAAAAGTGGAACATCAAAACAGTTACTATTTTTCCATTTGCTCAATCACCGCAGCGGTTACACCCGTGAAAGAGAAACCACCATCGTGAAACAGGTTTTGCATGGTAACCATTTTGGTTAGGTCGCTAAACAAGCTTACGCAGTAATCGGCACACTGGTTAGCATCTGCATTACCCAGCGGACTCATTTTCTCGGCGTAGTTAATAAAGCCATCAAAGCCTTTAACACCGCTACCTGCAGTAGTACGTGTTGGCGATTGTGATACCGTATTGATACGCACGTGCTTTTTAACACCATACTGGTAACCAAAGTTACGTGCTATGCTTTCCAGATAAGCCTTGTTATCGGCCATATCATTATAGTCAGGAAACACACGCTGCGATGCAATGTAAGTTAACGCCAGTACAGATCCCCACTCGTTTATAGCATCCATTTTCATGGCAGTTTGCAATACACGGTGAAAACTTAATGCAGATATATCTAATCCCTTATGGGTAAATTCATAGTTGTTATCGGTGTAAGCAATGCCTTTACGCACGTTAATGCTCATACCAATCGAGTGTAATATAAAATCTACACCGCCGCCAAAATGTTCCATGCTTTTGGTGAACAAGTTGGTGATATCGTCATTACTGGTTACATCCGCCGGGATAACAGGGGCATTACATTCCTCTGCAAGTTTATTTAATTCGCCCATGCGTAATGCCAGCGGCGAATTGGTTAAAACTATTTCGGCACCTTCTTCGTGGCAGCGTTGCGCCACTTTCCAGGCTATTGATTGCTCGTTAAGCGCACCAAAAATAATTCCTTTTTTACCTTTTAATAAATTGTAAGCCATTGTTTTTAGTTTTATAAGTGGCGCAAAGTTATATTTTTTATTTACGATTGAAGAATTACGATTTTAGATTGAATACTCAAATCGTAATCCTAAAATCTAAAATCTTAAATACTCAAAAGTTCCCGTGCATTTTGCAATGCGCTTTCGCCGGGGTTATCGCCGCTTAGCATCTTGGCAATTTCTAAAACGCGTTCTTTATCATCCAGTTTTTTCATGCGGGTATAAGTGGTACTGCCGGTATCATCCTTATAAACAAAATAGTGGCTTTTACCCTTACCGGCAATTTGCGGCAGGTGGGTTATGGTAATAACCTGCAGGTTTTGCGATAGGCGCTCCATTACCTGCCCTACCTTATTGGCTACCTCGCCACTTACACCTGTATCAATCTCATCAAAAATAATGGTTGGCAGAGCAGTATACTCGGCTATAATAGATTTTATGCTGAGCATTAACCGGCTCAACTCACCACCCGATGCAACTTTGCTCATATCTGCCAATGCGTGCCCTTTGTTGGCCGAAAACATAAAGCGGATAGCGTCGGCCCCGTTCCGGGCCAGGTCTTGTAACGAGGTTTGCTCTATCTGCAATACCGAATTTGGCATTCCCATTTCGCTCAGGTTTGCCAATACTTTCTCCTGTATAAGGGGGATAGCCTTTTTGCGGTTGGCAGATAACCCTGCGGCTATACCTTCCAGTTCCTGCTTATCAGCTGCAATCTGCTTCTGCAGTTTTTCTACCGCTTCATCGCCAAAAACGGCCTGCTGTATCTTGTCCGACAGATCATTTTGGATCTCCAGCAATTCGGTATTGCTATTAACACGATGCTTTTTTTGCAGGTTATATAAAAGACTCAAGCGGGTATTCACTTCTTCTGCACGCGCCTCATTGGTGAAAGTGCGTTGCTCTATATTTTCCAGCTCGGCTGCAATATCCTTTAGCTCGATAAGGGTGCTTTTTAGGCGCTCGTGCAGGTCTTCTACATCGGGGTTATATTGTTCTATGGTTGATAGTTGCTGGCCCGCCTCGCGCAACTGTATAATGGCCGATGTTTCGCCCTCATGCATCAGGTAATGCGCCCCTAATAAGTTACGTTTAATTTCTTCGGCATTATTTAATGTGGCTAATTCCCTCTCAAGCGATTCCTGTTCATCGGCAGCAATGCCCGCTTTTTCCAGCTCATCAAACTGAAACTGGTAATAATCAAGGTCGGCCTTGGCTTTGTCGTTTTGTTCTATCAATTGCTGTACAGCAGCAAGCGATTTTTTGTATGCCCGGTATTTGGTTTGATAACCACTCAATAAATCATGGTGACCGGCAACACCATCTATCACCAGCAATTGAAATTCGGGGTCGTTTATTTCATAAGTGGCGTGCTGCGAATGAATATCTATCAGCTTTTCGCCAAGCTGTTTTAACGTGGTTAAATTAACAGGCGTATCATTCACAAACGCGCGCGATTTACCATCGGCCGAGATCTCGCGGCGCAATACGGTCTCGCCTTCATAATCCAGGTCGTTATCCTCAAAAAATGTATTCAAATGAAAATTGGCGATCCTGAAAGAGCCTTCTATCACACATTTTTTTTGCTGATTAAAAAAGTAACGGCTCTCGGCACGCTGACCTAAAATTAACGACAATGCACCTAAAATGATGGATTTACCCGCACCGGTTTCGCCGGTAAGTATGTTTAGCCCCTTATCAAAATTGATCTCGAGGTTATCAATAAGCGCGTAATTTTGTATAGTTAGCTTTTGAAGCATAAAAAAAGTATCCTCTTTTTTGAGGATACTAAATTACTAATTTTAATAGGAAATTGTTTGTGAGGATTGAATGAGTTGGTCAGATTTTTAATAAACCTAACCAAGCACATTCGGGCTTAATCAATACTTTAATTTATTAATTGGTTCAGAAGTTTCCGGTTTTTCGGGTGCCTCGGGTTTTTCCGGAGCTTCAGGCTTTTGTACATCCTCGCTATCTTTCCAACGGAAATTATTCTCCGGATGCGCTTTCCTAAACTCCGCTACTTTCTTCTTAAACTCCGGCGATTGTGTATACGCCCTTAATTTTGCAGACGCTTCACGTAATAGTTTCTGCTCCTGTTTCACATTAGCGTCACCCTGAAAATTCCGCATATTTTCACCCAGTTTGCGCATTTTTTCTTGCTTTTGTTTTATATCCGGGTTGTTAAAAGCCTCGCGCATATCAGCACCGGCCGCGCGCATTTCTTCCCGTGCTTTGCGCATGTCGGGGTTATCAAAGCGGGCGCGCATTTGTTCGCCCAGTTCGCGCATTTGTTTGGTAGTTTGTTTTATTTCCGGCGTCAGGGTCTGGTCTAATTCTGCCTGATATTTTTTGTAGTTTTCGTCCCTGTCGTCGTGGTAATCGCGATTGCTAATACCATACTTTTTCATTAATTTATCGTTCGTAGCTTTAAAATCGGCCGAGTTAAAGTATTTCTCAATTTTTTTACCCAAAGCTTCCATCTGTTTGCTTATTTGTTCGGTACCACCCTCTTTACCGGCATACAGCTTGTTAAATTGGGCGGCAGCTTTTTCCTGGGCTGCAGTTGCCTGCTTAACTTTATCGCTATCATAAAAAGCGCTTACTTCGTCACCCAGTTTACTTATTTGCTCACTTTGTGCTTTAAATTCCGGGGTATCGTAGTGTTTGCTAACGGCGTCTGCGTGTTTTTCAACTTCTTTGCTTAAGCGTTCTAACTCCGGGTCGTCCATACCTATATTGTAACGGTACGCATAATTTTTGTTGTTGTTATAATTGAACTTTGTTGCCTTTTCCTCTTTAATTTTAGCTTTTATCCTTTCGTTAGTGGCATAAATCTCTGCTTTGGTTTTAGCCTTAGCTGCTTTTTGGGCTTTTGCCGCCTTTTTAGCAGGGATAGTATCGGTTGCAATTAAATTTTTTATTATCGGGTCTATTGCTTTTACAGATATTTTGCCTTGCGCAATTTCGGGGTTAAACAGGGCTAAGCCGCAAATACTTAAGGTTAATATAAGCATAGCCACTAATGTTGGCCGTACGCTTGGGATTTGTTTTTTAGTTTTCATGATTCTTTCAATTCGGTTTAATAAATGGTACTTCTTGCCTGTTACAGCCAGCGCTAACCGTAACTCATTTTGGCGATTTTGCTCTAATTTGAATAGAGCTTTGGCATACATAACAGGGTTTTGCGTGGCATCTACAACTAAATCGTCGCAGCTATTCTCACGCTCCTCGCCTATTATTTTATTAATAAGTAACACGCACGGATTAAAAAATAACAACGTGGTTATAACTTGCTGCAGCAGGTTAATTATATAATCGTTACGTTTAATATGAGCCAGTTCGTGCATCAATATGGCTTCAATTTCTTCGGACCCCAAGTAGGTTGATAGCGTAAAAGGTAAGAGGATAACAGGCTTAAAATAGCCCACAATACATGGCACATCAACCATGTGGCTAAAGCCAACTTTTACTTTTTTGGTGATGTTAAGCTTTTTGGCAAAGTTCCCTATTTGCTGTTGTAACTGAACACCTAAACTCATGGTGCGTTTTATAGCCTGGATCTTTCTGTGAGCTAATACTACCCTTGCCACGTTCAATAGCAGGCCTAAAACGTAAACAGCGGTAACATAAGGCAAATATTCCTGTACGCTATAATAATAACGGATAGTTGAGTTGCTAAACTGTTGGATGTTTGTTGGCAGATTGAGCATCATTGGCATATTGGCCAGGTTGGCAGGTTTGGCCAACCAATTGTATAGTTGTATTTGGTTAATCAACGTGTAAGCAAACCACCCGGTAATGGCCAGCAGACTGCTTACTGCAAGCAAATATTTTTTTGACGCGGAAAGTCCTCCTGCTAACAGTAGCACTACCCTTAACAGAAAATAAATAAGCAAGCCCTGCCATAACGAATGGATAATAGTGATACCCAAAACCTGGCTGATGTTATACAATATGTTTTCCATTGTCTTAACTGTTAAATCCTAAAAATCAAATTCTAAAAACTATTCTCTATTCTCTAATCACTAATCCCTATCCTCAAACTGATCTAAAAAATTCTTTATCGCATCTATCTCATCTTTTGATGCCCGGTGCTGACCTAAAGCCTGTATCACCAGATCGGATGTTGAGCCTTTAAATACCGTCGAAATAATTTTATCTAATGCCCCCTGTTGCGCCTGCTCGCGGGTTATCACCGCCTTGTACAAATGCGTTTTGGCATTTGTATCGCGTTCAACCAATCCTTTCTCGTGCATTATCTGCATCAATTTAAGAGTGGTTGTATAGCCCGAGTCTTTATTCTTTGATAGTTCCTCGTGCACATCGCGTACGCTGCATTGTCCTTTTTTCCAAATCACCTGCAATATTTCCAGCTCGCTTTCTGTCGGTTTCAAATCCATGTTATAAAAGTTATACGAATTTCTTCGTACAAATATGTACGATAGTTTTCGTATATCAAAATTTTATTTAAAATAATTTTTTATTAGGTATAAATAATAGACGTGGCGGGTTAAGAAACGTTACAATTGGTTTAAAAATTATAATTTGTGGCTTATAAAGCCAACTGTATTATCAAGCAATCACATTTTAAAAACTATGTTTGTACAAAATGTTTGAACCTACCAGAGATGTTCATCGTATTAAACCATAAACCTACCATCTTAATGAAATTCTTATTAACCCTTTTATTATTTACGTTTTTTACAACCCTTAGCATAGCGGCTGAAAAGCCTGCCACCGATAGCCTGGTTATTAGTGTTACTTCAATTGCAGATATGCAAGCTTATGCGGGGCAATCAAAATCTGTTATTGTAAAGGATATATATAAAGGCGGGATCTTCAACAAACTACCTAAAGGCGCAATAGTACCGGACGATATAGTAACTTATTCGTCGGCCCAGGCAGATAGTATCTGGTACAGGCATTATGATAAATATAACGGCATTATGCCGCAATGGTATACCGCTATGCCAACAGATAGTACAGTAAGTGCATCCGCAGCTCTTAATTATGTTTTTAGCAAGTATAATACCGGGCTAATAAGGTTTAACCCTAATATTGTTTATTTAATTGATAGCGCGGTTAACATTGCGAATGCATCAAACCTTATTATTAATGGCAACGGCGTTAAAATAAAGGAAACGTATAATAACAAGGGTACTTTTTACTTTACAGCTCCACAAAACGTAACTATAAAAGACTTTATATTCCTGGGAAGTGAAACGTATGCATCTTTTATGATAAATAGCCCAACCCAAACACGGGCATTTATTTATATGGTAAATGGCAGCAACTGTAACATACAAAATATAACCAGCAGTGCTAAACGCACTGCTATTTATTTAGGTAAAACTACTTACAGTAACATTGAAGGATTTTTGCATACCGGCTTTTTAGACGATACCCACAAAACCAATGCTAATTATTGCCCTGCTATATCAGTTGCTAATGACAATCTGGTTAATCCGGTTACATCAGAGAACGGATATTTAAAGATCAGGAACGGGCATGCAATTAATACTGGTACAGCAATTACACTGGGAGATGTTTCAAAACATTTTTCAATTAGCGATATAACAGGGTACAATTTGTTTGATAATTGCATTTATGTTTCGTCAGGCATGTATGGCTCTGTAAGTAACTGCCATTTTAAAAAAGCTAACCAGGGAATTAAGGTACGCGGGCGCGGAATAACCATAAACGGAAATAGTATTGTAAACGCCATAGTAGGGATTGTTGCAACAGGTAACGGTAACGCCAGCAGCACTGACCCTTATGACGGTGGCCCCTACCCAGATGAAGCGGGCGGTAATGGTTTTGCCCTGGTAATTAGTAACAATATCGTAGATAGTGTAAGCCAGCGGGGTATACAAATAGCTGAGCAAGATGGGTTAGGCACGCACGGTGTTCGGTGTTATTCCAACACAGTATCGCACCACACAGCGCCTACAGATTATGCTTTCTATTTCATTGGCGTGTCAAATTTTGATGTTGAAAATAATACGGTGTTTAAATCGGCCGCAAACATTGCCATACTAATGTCTAATGGCACTAATGATAGTTTAAGGCACAGCTCTTTTATAAACAATCATTTTAAACTATGCCCCGGCATTGGCATACGGTTTTCAAAAGTTATGTTTAGTAATATATCAAATAATGATGCTGACGGGGTAACAGGCACTTTTCTTGATTTTAGAACTTGCAATAACAACACAATAGCTTTAAACAGAAGCTCGGGAGGTTTAGTTGTACAGGCAGGAGCAACGTACACCAATAAAAACAACCTGGTTATTTTTAATACCGGGCCTACAATGAATATTGATGCTACTAATAACTTTTCGTTATTTAATTCAACAAGCTTCACATTACCCATAAAATACGGTGGCACAGGTACAAAATTAATAATTGCAGCTTCATTAGATTTTTTACCAACAGCAGCCGGTACAAGTTCTGAATTAACAATTACCGTTGCAGGTGCTGCGGATGGGGATATTGTTAATCTGGGAATACCAAATGCCGCATCAAATGCAAATTCGTGTTATACGGCAAGGGTTAGCGCTGCAAATATGGTTAAAATACAGTTTAATAATTACTCATCGGCATTGATAGACCCTGCCGTTGGGACATTTAAAGTTTTAGTTTTTAAATAACATTGGACACCAACCGTATTAATGTCATTTATCACCCAACGTTCCCTTCTCAATTTTCTGCACCTTATATTTGCAGAAACATATAACTATGGAAATTTTTGCTTTGGGAGAAGGGTCGTATTCGGTTGATGCTACTAAAAAATTCATTCCCTTTAACCCCGAAACTGATAGTAAACGAGACCGCCCGGGTTCGCTATTCATACATGTTAACCCGTTTCTTATAAAAACTAATGACGACCTTATTTTACTGGATGCCGGCCTTGGTTATAAAGACACCCGCGATGAATTACTGCTTCACCAGCACATTCGCAATGCAGGTTTCGACCCGGACGACGTGACCCTGGTGTTAATGTCGCACCTGCACTATGATCACTCTGGTGGATTAGTAGTTGAGCGTAACGGCAAATTAGAGCCAAGCTTCCCGCATGCAAAACATGTTATACAACGCCAGGAATTTGAATTTGGATTGACCGGTAAATCATCATCGTACCATACAGATATTTTTGAAGCATTAAAAGATACCGCTGATATTGATTTTGTTGATGGCGACGGCGAATATAAACCAGGCATAAAATACGAGCTATCTGCAGGGCACAGCAAATTCCACCAGGTATTTTGGATAGATATAGAAGGGCAAAAAGTTTTTTATGGAGGAGATGAATTACCCGAACCCGAGCAACTAATTAGAAAGTTTGTGGCCAAATATGATTACGATGGACACAGGGCCGCAGAGCTACGCATTCAGTATGGTAAAAAAGCTGCCGCAGAGGGGGACATTTGCCTGTTTTACCATGCAAGGGCAACAGCAATTGGCAAAGTGAGTTACCAGGACGAGCAGTTTGTGGTTACACCTGTTTAGTTCTGAGATACTCCAAAAAGCTCCTTAATTTTTTCTACGTTAAGCGGTTTTGATATAAAATCTTTCACTAAGGGGTATGAGCGTGCCTTGTTAATATCATTACTAAAAACCGAGGACGATATAATATAGATCTTGCTTTTACCAAGGGGATCAAGGTTTAAACGCTTATATTCATCCAAAAATTCCCAGCCATTCATAATAGGCATATTAATATCCAGCAGAATATAATCAGGCAACTTTTCAGGATCTTTGCGCTGAATTTCAGAGAGTTGATCAATCGCATACTTTCCATTAAGGCATGCCATAATATCAGAATTGGTCAAAGCCTTCTTTATCAATTTTATAGAGATAAAGTTGTTTATTTCATCGTCGTCAACCAATAAAACACTTACTGTTTTGTCGTTACTAGGGCTCATACTTTCTTATACGGAAATGCAAATTAAAAGGTTATATTCCTATAGGTTGTAAACGTTAAACTTTTGATAAAGTTATATAATACAGCAGTTAAAATTATACTCCTGCTCAATTTAATAGCCCTTTTTTATCGTTTTTCATCTCCTTCCTGGTAGCCAGGATCTTGCACACGCAATAATTATCAGTACGGGCGTGCCGAAGTAAAGTTTAACGGTGAAGAGTTATCATAAAATTTTACCTACACGTTATTTGAATATACGCAAAAACATCAATGGACGAAACATAAGATTCGTCCATTGATGTTAAAATTATTGATATGTACATTTTTGCCTACCCGCAAATCTGCACTTTATTTTCAAGTTCCGTACTCTGGTGTGGTTACTTCACTTTCTTCAAACTCGTAATCTGTTAGTGGGGGGCATGAGCAGATGAGCGTTCTATCGCCATAAGTATCATTTACACGACCAACCGACGGCCAGAATTTATATGCCGCAACATAAGGTAGCGGATAAGCCGCTTTTTGACGGGTATACGTGTGCTCCCACTCGTTGCCTGTAATTACAGCCGCGGTGTGCGGCGCGTTTTTTAATGGGTTATCTGTTTTGTCTGAAACACCGTTCTCTACATCTTCAATTTCGTGGCGTATAGATATCATGGCATCACAGAAACGGTCAAGCTCATGCTTTGGTTCAGATTCGGTAGGCTCTATCATTACTGTACCCGCAACCGGGAAAGATACTGTTGGCGCATGGAAACCGTAATCCATTAAACGTTTGGCTATATCCGTAACTTCAACACCAAATGCTTTAAACGAACGGCAATCCAATATCATCTCATGTGCGCAACGGCCTTTGGCGCCGGTATACAACACATTGTAGTGATCTTTTAAACGCGTTTTAATGTAGTTGGCATTCAATATAGCATAACGGGTTGCATTGGTTAAACCATCAGCCCCCATCATAGCGATGTAAGCATGTGATATGATCAATATAGATGCAGAACCCCATGGAGCTGCAGATACCGCGTGAATAGCCTTACCGTTATCAATATCAACCACAGCATGGCCTGGTAAGTAGGGCACCAGGTGCTTAGCTACACCAATTGGGCCCATACCCGGGCCGCCACCACCATGTGGTATACAGAAGGTTTTATGCAGGTTAAGGTGGCAAACATCGGCACCTATATTAGCCGGACTTGTTAAGCCTACCTGTGCGTTCATATTAGCGCCATCCATGTAAACCTGTCCGCCGTTTTGGTGGATGATCTCGCAGATCTCGATGATAGACTCTTCGAATACACCATGTGTTGATGGATAAGTTACCATCAAACAAGATAATTCGTTTTTATATTGCTCGGCTTTGGCTTTCATGTCGGCAACATCAATGTTACCATTGTCATCGCATTTAACAACTACGATCTTCATGCCCGCCATAGCTGCAGATGCAGGGTTTGTACCATGTGCAGATGAGGGGATCAAAGCAATATTACGATGATGATCTCCCCTATCGTTATGATAAGCGCGGATAACCATTAAACCGGCATATTCGCCTTGCGCGCCTGCATTTGGCTGTAAGCTCATGGCTGCAAAACCAGTGATCTCGCTCAGCCATTTATTCAATTCATCAAATAACTGCATATAGCCGCCAACCTGGTCGGTTGGTGCAAAGGGGTGCATTTTACTAAACTCTGCCCAGGTAACCGGTACCATTTCGGTAGTAGCATTCAGTTTCATGGTACATGAGCCTAAGGCTATCATGGAGTGGCAAAGCGAAAGATCTTTTGCTTCTAACGATTTTATGTAGCGCAGCATTTCGTGTTCCGAGTGATGCGAGTTAAATAAACCGTGTGTTAAGTATGCGGATGTACGTTGTAATTCTGTTGGGATAATCCCTTCAACATTAGTTTTAAAATCTTCGAAATTAGAATCAGTCAAATTTTTCCCTTTAACCTTCGCAAAGAAACGTACTATCGTTTTAATATCCTCTGATGATGTAGTTTCATCAATAGAGATGGTAGCTACAGTACCTTTATAGTTAAGGTTAGCCTCGTTATTTAATGCCTCTGATTTCACCGGGCCGGCCAATACGCCAAGCTCAATTTTTAGGGTATCAAAATAGGTTTCGTTCAGTTGTTCGTAACCCAGTTCTTTTAACGAGTTAGCTAAAAGAACGGTTAACCCGTGGATCATTTCCGCAATCAGTTTTAACCCTTGCGGGCCATGGTAAACGGCATACATACCAGCCATAATAGCCAGTAATGCCTGCGCGGTACAAATATTTGAAGTTGCTTTATCCCTGCGGATATGCTGCTCGCGGGTTTGTAGGGCCATACGCAAAGCATAGTTGCCTGCGCTATCAATAGTTACACCAATGATACGGCCGGGGATAGAGCGTTTATACTCTTCTTTAGTAGCAAAAAACGCTGCATGCGGGCCACCAAAGCCCATTGGTACACCAAAACGCTGGGTAGATCCTACAACAATATCAGCACCCCATTCACCCGGAGGGGTTAACAGGATAAGGCTCATGATATCGGCAACAACGGTTAACTTAATATCTTTTCCGTGTAGCGCCGATGCAAAATCGGTATAGTTATAAACCGCGCCATTACCTGCGGGATACTGCACAATGGCACCAAACATTTCGTCGGTTAGTTCCACATTGCGGTGGTCGCCAATTTGCAGTTTTATACCATAAGGTTCGCTGCGGGTTTTTAAAATATCAATGGTTTGAGGGAATACTTCTTCAGATACAAAAAACACATTGGCTTTTTGATTTTTGCGCAGGCTATATTGCATAAACATAGCTTCGGCAGCAGCAGTACCCTCGTCAAGTAACGATGCATTTGCAATTTCCATACCGGTTAAATCAATAACCATTGTTTGGAAGTTTAACAATGCCTGTAAACGGCCTTGTGCAATTTCGGCCTGGTAAGGCGTGTATTGCGTGTACCAGCCGGGATTTTCTAAAATATTACGCTGTATAACGCCCGGAACAATTACATCATAGTATCCCTGGCCTATATATGATTTGAATACTTTATTTTTTGAAGCTGTTTGTTTAAGCGTATTCAGATAATCAAACTCGCTTTTGGCAGCGGGTAAATTCAGCGGATTTTTCAATCTTATTTTTGCAGGTACGGTCTCATCTATTAATTCATCAAGTGAATTTACACCGATGGTTTTTAACATTTTTTCGGTGTCTGCCTGGTTAGGTGCGATGTGCCTATGCTCGAATTTTTCCTGGTACTGTGTATCTAATTTCATGCTTTACTGCTTAAATATTATCCCGCCCAAATTTACGCAATAAAGAATTTTTATTTTATAAGCTTAAGTATATTGGTAAATTTTTCTGCAGAAGATGTTATTTTTATAAAAAAAATCTTAATTACACGATATTCGCCCATTTATTAAGAAAAATTATCCTAATGGAACCCATAGACGAGATTGACAAAAGCATTTTGCGTGAACTGCAAAAAAACGCCAAGATCACTACTAAAGAACTGGCCTCAAAACTAAACCTTACTATCTCACCAGTTTATGAGAGAATAAAGCGCCTGGAAAACATGGGCTTTATTAAGGAGTATGTTGCTATTCTGAATAAAGAGATGATTAGCAAGGCCTTTACCAGCTACTGCCAGGTATCCATGCGCTATCACGAAGAGTATATCGATAAATTTGAAGAAGAGATCTTAAAGCTCGATGAGGTGCAGGAATGCTATCATATAGCCGGACAAATAGATTTTTTGTTAAAAATAAATGTGGGCAGCATTGATGAATATCATGATTTCATCAGGTATAAGCTGTCAAAAATTAACAATATTGGGATCTTAAATAGCGCTTTTGTTTTAAAAGAGATTAAAAAGACCTATGCCTATAATATTTAGGCATGAAATACTTAGGCTAATTGGCGCAGGTACATTTGAATAGTATTCTCCAAACCATAATACAAAGCATCGCTGATAAGGGCATGGCCTATGCTAACTTCATCCAGTGCTGGGATATTTTGGGTAAAATACTGAAGGTTGTGCAAGTCAAGATCATGACCGGCATTAATGCCAAGTCCAAGCTTTTGGGCTACTTCTGCCGCTTTTACGTATGGGGCAATCGCCGTTTCTTTATCGGCAGCATAGTTATGGGCGTAGGCTTCGGTATATAGTTCAATACGATCGGTGCCAGTGGTTGCGGCAGCCTCTACCATGTCTACAACAGGGTCAACAAATATGGATACGCGGATACCGGCATTTTTAAACACCTTTATTATATCTTTTAAATACTGCTGATTAGCTATGGTATCCCAACCGTGATTTGAAGTTATCTGCCCTAAAACATCAGGCACCAAAGTTACCTGCTCGGGCTTGTTGGCCAGTACCAGATCAATAAACTTTTGCTCCTGGCAATTGCCTTCAATGTTAAACTCGGTAGTTACTATTTTCTTTAATGCGAAAACATCGTCATAACGAATATGCCTCTCATCCGGTCGCGGGTGCACTGTGATGCCCTGCGCGCCAAAACGTTCACAATCTTTGGCTACTTGTATCAGATCGGGGTTGTTACCACCACGCGAATTACGCAGGGTAGCTATTTTATTGATATTGACAGATAATCGCGTCATAACTTGTAGGATAATGTTGCGCAAATATCACTATTACATTAATAACTATTAAAACATTTTTATGATTGCGCTTATTTGCAAGTATTATGAAGTCCCTTCTACATTTATTGTTTTCTTTTTGTTCTGGTGAGCCTGTCGAACTAATACAAGTGTTCACGTTCACTGCCGTGAACACCCGTGAATATTCATAAATAGATGATATTAAACACTTTAAAAAATAAGCTCCTGACAAAATATCGTCACCATTATAATCACTTCTTTTTTTATTGATCAAAAAATACTTTCGTACGCCTAAAGCATAGAGGCCTCCCGCACATTAAAACTCAAATCAAAACGCTATAAAAAGAAAGCCCCAATTTGCATCGGGGCTTTCTAATATAATAAGTAATCCTATTTAAGCGGCGGGAATTTCGCACCGTCAAATATACTTTTTTCGGCGGCCATTTTTTCAACATCCTGCCATTTTCTTGGCGCATCTATTGATAAATTAGTGCCTTTTTCTTTACCAATCACTATATCATCCTCTATACGTACGCCTATGTTCCACCATTTTTTATCGCATTTGCTGCCTGCCGGGATGTAAATGCCCGGCTCAACGGTAATTACCATGTTTTCTTCCAGGTTACCTGCATACGAACCTTTATCGTGCACATCTAAACCCATGTGGTGTGATACACCGTGCGGATAGTAGGTACGCAGTTCTTTTGCATCTTTTATTATCCCCAGTTTAATAAGGCCCGCGGCTAACACTTCACCTGTTTTTGCCTCCAGCGATGCATACGGGACGCCCGCTTTGCACATCTTAAACACTTCTTCCTGCGCATCGTAAACTATCTGGTAAATAGATTTCTGCTCCTCGGTAAATTTGCCGGTTGGCGGTACGGTACGTGTAACATCAGCCGAGTAACCATGATACTCCGAACCCACGTCCAACAATACCAATTGGTTGTTAAGCACCAGATCGTTATTTTCTTCGTAGTGCAGGATACAGGCATTCGCCCCTACTCCAACTATCGGCGGATAGCCTTCACCCTCCGCACCATATTTTTTGTGCACATACATTAAAATACCTTCCAGTTCACGTTCGCTCATATTTGGTTTTACGGCACGCATCACCTCGGCATGGGCAATGCTGGATAGCTGTACCGATTTGCTTAGCAGTGCCAACTCTTCCGGTTGTTTAATTCCGCGCAGGGCTGTAGTGTATTCTGTAAATAGCGCGGTATTACCATACTCGGCTTTAATTTTTGCCTTAACACTTATTAACGTAACCGAGTCTGGTTTGGCCACCAACTCTTGTATGATAGCGCTGTTCTTGTGCGCATCATCGCTAAGGCGAGGTTTCAGAAAATTCATTATCTGCGAAATGTTTTTAGCAGTTGCGTATTTGTCAATTACATTAAAATCATTCATTAATTGTTTATCCACATCAGGCACAGCCGCCTTCGTTTTAAATATAGATATCAACCCTTTAAGATCGCCGCTGGCATCTTCAGATAAGTCATCATATATAACGGTTGTAAATTTCTTAAAGTCGATAGGGAATTTGGCAAATTCGCTGCTGTTGTAAACCCTTTTGAACCCCAATTGCCCTTTTGCGCCTTCAACGCCCAGGCGCCTGCCTGTCCATTGTTCGCGTTGTGCATCGCGTTTGCGCACAAACAGCACTTCGTTATAGCTGGTATCGCCCGAGCCTTGCACATCTTTAAATATCAATAAAGCCGCGTCCGGTTCTTTATATCCCGAGAAATAATACAGATCGGGATTAGGATGATAAACATAGTTTACATCATTTGAAAAAACCTGCTCGGGGTAAGCAAATATTACCGCTACCGAATTGGCGGGCATTAAATTACGCAATGCCTGCCTGCGGCCTGCATGAAATTCCTTGCTGAGATAATCTTTGGGGGTGTTTTGGCTTTCTTGCGAAAAAGCTATTACCGTGCCCAGGCACATAGCCACGGCCGCAATAAATGTTTTGTTGAATAGTTTCATTATTAATGAGGGTGTTAAAAACTGCATCAAGGTACAAATTAAATAAAATATATTAACACAACTAAACAAGCAGTTGTCTGCTGCCAAACACTCAAACTATAATTTAATATATTCGTTATGCCAAACTAATTAAAAGCAATGCCTTATACCTGCCCAAAATGCGACCGCGAATTGACAAGCGAAAGCCAAAGCCATTATTGTGCACGGGTGAGCCTCGACGACCTGTTTAAAGGCAAACCCGATGAACTGCTTTTACTATTTGATAAACTGCTAGCAGAAGTTGCCGACTGGCCCGATGTTTTAGTAGGCACTACCCCCAACTGCATTACGTTTGTGCATAAACAAACCTTTTTTGTTATCCGCCCCATGCAAAAAGTACTCGACCTAAAATTTTACTCGGCAACGCAATTAATAGAACCGCCCGTAATAAAAAGTATCGCTACTGCGGGTAAATTTGAGAACCACATCAGGTTAAGCAACACCATTGAGCTAAGGCCGCAATTGTTTAGCTGGATAAGGGAATCGTATGAGTTGTTGTAAGAAACGCAAGATCTGTTATCATCTTCCCAGCCAAATTTCGATATAACCGGGTTTGGCTTTTGCATCTTTGTACAAGATTGCAGCATATCCCTTATCATATTTAAATCGCATAAACTCTGCAAGTTTTTCTGCTTGTTGCTCATCCTCGGGATTAAAGTATCTTATCTCCGGGTTATTGGGTCGGCCGGGGTCTACAATAGTGCGGGCATTCATAATTTTAAACCCTGCAGAATTAAGCTGTAGTTTAAGATCATTAAAGGCAGATGTTTTATTTGCATTGCCGGCTAATATATAGATGCGGGCATTACTTATGATAGGTGCCTCGAGGGTTTGTGACGCAGCGGCCTTTACCTGCGGTATAGTTTCCGGATCCTTTTGTTTTTCGAGTATGTAATTGGTAACACTATCTCTAACATCTGATTGCTTTATTAAATTGGTATGTACCAGCAATTTTAAAGATTGCAACCGTTCATCGGGCGAGCTTGATTCCAGTGCTTTTAGTATCAGGTCCGACTGATACTTCTGCTCGGCAAGTTTAACATTCCAGTATCCCTGCACAACGCCGCCTACCACCGTGCCAAGTATGGCAAAAAATCCGGAAAGTATTAACGCCTTTACAGCCGAGCCTTTGTCTTCCATAAGATCCGATAGATTGCTATAAATATATTATTTGATTTTTCGGCTTACTATAGCTACTCATAGCTATTTAAGGAACAGCGGCCAGCTGGCACAAAAAAAGGGACATGGCTCACACCATATCCCTTTTCCTTATCTTGATTCCTGACTCTAAAAGTCTTGAATATTTTTTTAGTATCTGTAGTACTCCGGTTTAAACGGACCTTCAACAGTTACGCCAATGTACTCGGCCTGGTCCTGATCTAAAACTTCCAGTTCAACACCAATTTTTTCTAAGTGTAAACGGGCAACTTTTTCGTCAAGGTGTTTTGGCAAGGTGTAAACTTTGTTTTCGTAAGCATCACGGTTTGTCCAAAGCTCAATCTGAGCAAGGGTTTGGTTGGTGAACGAGTTACTCATTACAAAGCTTGGGTGGCCTGTAGCGCAACCTAAGTTTACCAAACGGCCTTCGGCTAATACAATAACATCTTTACCGTCGATAGTATATTTATCAACCTGTGGTTTAATTTCAATTTTCGAGCTGCCATAAGCGCCGTTTAACCAGGCCATGTCAATCTCGTTATCAAAGTGGCCAATGTTACAAACAATAGCTTTATCCTTAAGGGCACGGAAGTGCTCTTCGCGAACGATGTTTTTGTTACCCGTTGCAGTAACTACGATATCAGCTTCTTTAATAGCAGTGCCTAATTTCTTAACCTCAAAACCTTCCATAGCTGCCTGTAATGCGCAGATAGGGTCAATTTCAGTTACAATTACACGCACACCAGAGTTACGCAATGAATCTGCAGAACCTTTACCAACATCACCATAACCGCAAACAACAGCCACTTTACCGGCCATCATTACATCGGTAGCACGGCGAATAGCATCAACCAATGATTCGCGGCAACCGTATTTGTTATCAAATTTTGATTTGGTTACAGAATCGTTCACGTTAATAGCAGGCATTGGTAATGTACCGGCTTTCATACGCTCGTATAAACGATGTACACCTGTGGTGGTTTCTTCAGATAAACCTTTAATGCCATCAATCAGTTCGGGGTAGCGGTCTAAAACCATATTGGTTAAATCACCGCCATCATCCAATATCATGTTTAATGGTTTGCGGTCTTCACCAAAGAAAAGCGTTTGCTCTATACACCAATCAAACTCCTGCTCGTTCATACCTTTCCAGGCATAAACAGAGGTACCAGCGGCAGCAATAGCGGCAGCAGCATGATCTTGCGTTGAGAATATATTACAAGACGACCAGGTAACTTCGGCACCCAGCTCGATCAAGGTTTCAATCAATACCGCGGTTTGAATAGTCATGTGTAAACAACCTGCAATACGTGCGCCTTTTAATATCTTAGCAGGGCCATATTCTTTACGCAGAGCCATTAAACCGGGCATTTCTGCTTCGGCCAATTCTATTTCCTTGCGGCCCCAGGCGGCCAGCGAAGTATCCTTCACTTTACTTTTAACGTATGCAGTTTCTACTGATGACATATTATTCAATTTTGAAATGCAAAAATAGTGAATATAAATATTTTAATGAAATTGATTGCATATCATTACCATCCTATTGCATAACAGGTGTAACTTCACTGCCCTGGATGGTTGCAACTCAAGCACTTTTTATTGAGAAGTTATCGGAAGCAAATACTAAATACAAAAACATAGCTGCTACCGCATAGGCCCAAAATGCGTTATAAGCAAGTAAAAACGATTCGCTAATAACCCTTAAATCGCTGCTCATAAAAGGGTATAACATGATACACGTAAAGGATAAACAGTATACAATTGCAAAAATAATTACACGCTTTATTTTAATGGGTAATTGCCTGTCATAGTATAGAAACAGGAAAACAGCAATGGCTAAAAACTGACTGATATCTTTTAAATTACTCATTTGTATATAATACAGCCCCGGGTGGGTACCCTGTATTAAAAAGTAATAACCAATGCGAGTTAAAATAACCCAAAAACAAAGTATAACTATTTTCATTATGCACAGGCAGTAAAAGTACCGTCGTCATCGCAGGCGCCGCATCTTCCAACATGATCAGCTTCGCATCGTTCTTTGGGTGTTAGATCCGATTTCTCTTTTGCCAGGGCTGCTTCTGACACAACAATTACCTGTCCTTTTTTCTTAGACTCTTCATTTTTTAGGTTTTCTTTCATTTTGATAAAGGTTAAATTATTCGGCTAATATAATATTTATTATCACTCAAAATGCTTAGCAATCTTACCCTTAATTTTCTAAAAATAAGGTGATAAAGAACGCCGGGTAAAGCTTACATATTTAAACTCAAATACTGTTTTGGATTTACCGGGTGGCCATTCTTACGGATCTCGTAATGCAGGTGCGGGCCGGTTGAGCGCCCGGTTGAACCTACCTTACCAATCATATCCCCTACAGTTACACGCTGGCCTTCTTTAACATTTATTTTTGACAGGTGGCCATACCATGTTTCCAGGTTATTGGCATGGCGTATTTTAATGCAGTTGCCATAACCGCCTGCCCTGCCTGCAAATATAACCCTGCCGCTGGCTGTGCATTTAACGGGGTCGCCACGGTGGCCGGCAAAATCAATACCGGGATGAAATTCACTTCCGCCGAAATCAAACGGGTTGCCGCGCGAGCCAAAGAAGGACGTGAAAGAACTTAACCTTGGATACCCCATTGGGGTAAAGGCGATGTTGTTTACCAACCTATCCAGATAATTGCTAAAATCGGCATATAGCTTGGTATCGCTTTTGGGTTTATCGCCAACATTTAGCTTTCTAAATGATATTCCGCGTAAACCACGCTTGCTCATGAAATTATTTATGGTTTTTAGTTTAGCCTGAATATCTTGTATATAAGATACAGCCTTGCTGCGGTTGCCTTCTTTTTCGGCATTAACCAGCAATTCATCTTGCGATTCTTTATCTATTTGGCCTTGTAGTGCAGCCACCTGAGATTGTAGCCTGCTGTTTTCCTGCCTTTGCTGTACCGATTGCGTACTTAAGCGCACTATGGCGGTCATCAGTATCATTACTACTATTAATACAGCCGCAACAGCAAATTTAAGCGAATTAAAATGTCTTGCTTTTACCTGTACTATCCTTGGCTGGTCGTTATTTTTTTTTGTAATAATTCCCATACCTAAATCTTAAATTTTAAGTTCATTCTATAGTTTAATTAGGGGGTTAACAAACTAACGATGCAATATAATAAAAATTTCACCCTCTTCTATTCCCTCTGTTGTATTATAACCGAAACGTCAATTAATACGCATTATTCTGATGTGGGGTTGTTTTTATTTTGAATTTGGTATTTTTGTATTGAATTTAAGCGAATTAAAATTATGTACCCAGAATATTTAGTTGCCCCAATGAGGGAAGAATTAACCAAAGTTGGTTTTGAAGAGTTAAAGGATGCCCAATCTGTTGAGCAGGCTATTAAAAGTGAAGGCACTGTATTTGTTATGGTAAATTCGGTTTGTGGTTGCGCGGCAGCTAATGCACGCCCTGCAGCACGTTTTGCAGCAGCTAACGAAAAACACCCGGATCGTTTGGTAACCGTTTTTGCAGGCATGGAAACTGAAGCTGTTAACGCTGCACGTAACCTGATGCTGCCTTATCCTCCATCGTCACCATCAATGGCTTTGTTTAAAGATGGCAAACTGGTTCACATTATAGAGCGCCACCAGATAGAAGGCCGCCCGGCACAAATGATTGCCGATAATCTGATAGGTGCGTTTGAACAATACTGCTAATAAGATTCAAGACTGAAAGAGTCAAGAATCAAGAGTCAAGATACAAGACAGAAAAGCCCGACGTGAATGCATCGGGCTTTTTATTTATTTATTTTAACGACTCGATCCAATTGAATCAATATCAACCAGATTATAAATTGGTGTAACAAGGTCAAAGGAGTTACTATACCCATAATTTCTATTCACTTCTTTTAATTTAAAATCATTCAACATAATCTTAAGCTCTTCGACATTTTTGACACCAAATAACCCCTTTGTTTTTTCAAAATGTCGTTGTGAATTCAACCTACGAAATAATTCAGGTTTTCTGTCCTTTTTATAAACGTATGTTAAGGGAAACCACCTTTTACCATTTAACACCGCAACATAATGACATAATAAATCTGCATCAATGAATAAGTTTTTATCAATACTTTCAGGTATACGTTTTACGATTAAATCCGCCATTGAACTAAAAAAGTTTTTTGAAAATGTCTGTTTATAATATTCATCAAACACATCCGTGGCATTGTAAAGTTTCTCGAAACCGACAGGCTCCTTATATCTTTCATATTTATCTTGCAAGAAATATTGCGAATAGAATAAATCATCTAAAAGCAGATAATTTTCAGCTTCCAAAGACAAAGCCACCACATATAGAAATAGCTCATGTATAATAAAATGAAAAATAGCAAATTCTCTTGGCGCCCAACTTCCCCTATCATCTAACGGATCTTTCAATAAGTTAAGTCGCTCAAAAAATTTAATAACTATGTCACTATTTATCTTTAATTCTGGTTGAACTATTTTAGAGAAAAAGTAAATGAAGTCGTTCCTCAAATCGGTATACTCATTTAAATTTTCCACTACTTGTCTGCCGATATCAATCGAGTTATTTGATAGATCTTTAAGTGAAAATAACTTTAATGCTTGATAATACTCATTAAAGAAATCTTTACTAATTGTGTTAACTCTCTCTGGGTGTTTATCTAAAACATGCATCAAAGATTTATTTAAAGCAGATATTCTTGGAGTAGTAATTTTACTTTCAAAAAGATAAGTTGGCGCTGTCCCTATTTTGGGCTTTGTGTATGCCGGTCGTTGAAAAATATTTCGTAATAGTTTTTCATAATTTTCTTCAAAAAAATCTAATGACGATAAGTCTATATAAATTCGACCTTCTAAATAAGTTGGTAAAAATGGTTCGCCAATTGAGTCACGTTCAGAAACGATTGGAATAAATTTTTCCTGAGATACGTTTGAGTAAATTTGGGGACTGATAATTTGTGTCTCGGTTCCAACTCCCCCATTTCTACCATTAGCTTTTTCTGCGTACTTTTCATCTAAAATAATCAAAACCCTACTTATATCAGGCGATGTCACCATCGATTCCATAAACGAGTATTTATCTTGACCTTCTTTCAAATTCCATTTGTCAATTGTAACATCAACTCCATCTGACATTAGCCGTTCAGATAAATTAATAACCCAATCTTCATGAGTGGGTGTCGTCCAACTGTAAGAAATAAAAACTTTAGGGGAAATATCCATTTTATCAATTTATTAAACAGGGTAAATTTAATAAATGACACCGACAATTACTAATATATTTAGCTTTATGCTTTAATTTAGACTGTAATTTAAAGATATTAGAGCTTTCAATTCGCATTGGTTATTTTTAAGTTCTTCCAATCGCCGGGCGAACCGTTGCCAACCCAGTAACCAATTTTTGTGCCGCCTGTGTTTGTGAGCGGCTCAACCTCCAACATTGCTTTTTGCACTCCATTCACATACACACTTATCTTTTTTGGGGTAACAGTAATACGAGCGTGAAACCATGCATTAGGATCGGGCGCCGGAACAACCGCCTGTTCATACTTATTCGGGTATTTCTCCCTCAGCATTGGCCAGTCATATTTAGGAACGGCAATGTATTGTACCCCATGGCTTTTTCTCACAGGATCGGCCGCCAAAAAGTTAAACGGTCTAAAATACACACATTCGTAAGTGGTATCATTTAGCCCATGATAAGCTATCCCTACAAAACTACCCTGCGGTTTATCGTTGCCCTTAACATCAAACTCTATAGTGCCATATTTGAATCGCGTGTTATTCAACCATGCAATACCCGCGTTATCTACCTCATTAAGGTGCAGGCTTCCATCACCACCAAAACTTAACTGCCGGTTAACTACAGTAAAATCTGCCGCCTTTTGATGACGCTCCTGTGCAAAGCAATTCATACCGAATAAACAAGCTACCGCGAAAAATAATGCCTTATATATTTTCATGATTTTTATTGCGTTAAGACAGTTTCAATCCCTTGATAAAAATTATTCTATCCTTTTTGCATCGTTAACACCACCCTGGTATACTCTGCATGTTACAACTTTCCCCTTATCATCCTTAATAAACTCTATTTCGATAGGGGCAATTTTCAGGAAAAACTTATTCTGCGCTTCAGCAAACAGATCAAGTTTGCCCTGCCCGGTTGCCTGCCCATATAATTTATTTCCTTCACGCGTTATGGATAGGTTAAAGCCCGGCCTCATTTCATATTTCCCTACATAGCTTTGTAGAACCGCGCTATCCACAGCAACTTCTTTATAAACCTTTGAGCGGTATAACCCTTTAAAGTTGTAAACTTTAGCTACGCTGTTTATAATTTCGTTCATAATAGACCCATCATCAGAGTTTACCATAACAACTACACCGTTGCCGCCCTCAAGGCTGCCAAAATACTGGCATCTGAAACCCTCATTAGCACCGCCATGCTGAAAGTATTTTGTACCTTCAAGATCATCAATAAAAACACCCAGGGCAGCAGCTTTATCCAGGTAAGGTGTAAGCCTCAATTTTGTAGTAGCCTGATTAAGCACCTTACTTGATTTGCCCTGATAAGCCAGTTGCGTTTCAATAATATATTTAGAAAGATCGGTAGGGTTAGTCCATAGCCCGGCGGCAGCTTGTTCCGGATAAATGTTGTATTTGCCCTCTATCTCGTTGCCGTTATCACGATATGCCGTAGCCAATAGCTCAGGTTTTATATTAACCGGGGGTTGTGTGTAAGTACTGCTGGTCATCCCCATGGGCTTTAGTACCTGCTCATACATAAACTTGTCATAAGGCTGATGTGTAATATCCGTCAGTATCAATTGTGAAATGGTAATACCACCACCCGAATATTCGGACCGTAAGCCTGGCGCAAACATAGAGCGGACTGGATCTGAGTTGGCAGGTTTAGCTCCGTTAAGGATCTGTACAATGGTAGGTATGGTATCTTTATGACTATAACCACCAAAGCCATGCACGGTTAACCCCGCGGTATGGCTAAGCAGGTTTTTGGTAGTGATTATTTTATTTTTTGCTACAGTATCGTACGGGAATTTCCAGGTGGTGAGGTATTGGTTAATATCTTTATCCGGGTCAAGCTTACCATCTTGCACAAGCTTTAAAACACCAACCCCGTTTAACGATTTGCTTATAGACGCCGCCTGAAAAAGCGTTTTTTCGGTTACCGGTATTTTTTTAGCAGCATCAGCCCAGCCATAACCTTTAGCCCACTCCATTTTATAATTATGGATAACCGCTACACTAACGCCGTTTAGCCTATAATGCTTCATGCGTTCCTCAATGGTCCATAACGGCTGCCCTTCTGTTTGGATTATACCAACCAGGCTTTTCTCTACTAATTGTATTTTCTTTTGCAGGGTATCACCGGCAGATTGTGCTGTTGCATCAAACCTGCTTAGTAAAAATACTGCAAACAGGATGTATATCGTTTTCTTCATAAATTATATAAGGTTGCTTACTATTCGGCCCGCAAACTTTTTACCGGGTTTGCCACCGCCGCTTTTAGTGCCCTAAAGCTTATTGTTGTTAAAGCTATTAATAATACCGCCAACATGGGCAGCACGAAGAACCATACGCTAAACTGGATTCTAAATTGATAGTTCTGTAGCCATTGGTAGCTGCCCCAATAAGCCAATGGTAAGGCAATAACGTTTGCAATAATTATTAATCCCACAAAATCTTTTGCTATCAGTGCTAATATATTGGTGATAGATGCACCCAGTATCTTGCGGATACCAATCTCTTTTATGCGTTGTGATATGGTGATAAGTGTTAAACCAAACAGCCCCAAACAAGCCACAAAAATGGCAAAGCCCGAGAAGAGACTAAACACCTGCCCAAAATTTTGCTCCGTTTTGTATTGCTGATCAAAAAACTCATCCAGGAAGAAGTAATCGAAAGCAGCATCTGTAAAAACGCCTTTATATGTTTTTTGAACCTGTGCAATAGTGGCGGCCATATCCGCGCTGTTCACCTTCAGCTCGTAGTGGGTAATGCTCGATGGATCTATCTGCCTGAAAACGATAGGCGTAAAGGCGTCTTTCAATGATGTTTGATGGAAATTCTTTATTACCCCCACAATTTCATTCTCGAACACCCTACCTCTTCCATTTTTTGTTTGGATTATCTTCCCTACAGCGTCTTTGGCGTTCTTAAAGCCTAACGATACAACCGCGGCCTCGTTCAACATCATGGGTTGCCTGCGGGCAAAATTATCAAACTTAAAATTATCGCCGGCAATTATCTTCACCTTAAACTGATCAATAAACTTTCCGCCAATTTCAAATGTAGGTAACCGAACAGCCTTTTCTCCGGCACCTGTTGAGGGGCGACTGTACGACATCACATAATCAATATTTTGCCCCGGAATGCTTGACGATGATGTAGCGCTTTGGATGCGTGGGTTACGTAAAAGCTCAGTCTGAAAAACACTATCCTTAAGGGCGTAATTTATTGCCGCAGCATCATCGGCCCTTACACTTTGCGGTGCCAGTACAATTAGGGTTTGTTTCATATCCATGCCCTGATTAGAACTTTTCATGAAATTAACCTGCCGGTATACGATCAGTGTGCCGATCATAAATGTTATAGTAGCAGCAAATTGGAAAACTACTAATGATTTACGGAGGGTGATATTACTACCCATATTTGGGAACTTGCCTTTTAAGATCTGCACCGGTTTATAATTGGAAAGCACCAGTGCAGGGTACAATGCCGATAGTAGTATACCTGCCATTACCACACCGGTAAAGCCAATCAGAAAAACAGGATCTTTCCAAAGTATAAACTGCATTTGTACGCCACATAAAGCGCTAAACCACGGCATTGACATAATCACCACAAATACCGCTACCATAATACTGAATACATTGATCAGCATCGACTCGAACAAAAACTGTGTAACCAGCTGGATCCGTTCCGAACCCAATACCTTACGAATGCCTACCTCTTTGGCCCTTTCTATCACCTTGGCAGTAGAAAGGTTTATATAATTAATGTAAGCAATGAGCAGGATAAGCGCGGCTATTAAACCCAGGTACCACACCATTTTGCCATTGCCACCCGTGCTTATTTCTTGTGTAAGGTTTGAGTATAAATGGATGTCTTTTAGGGGCTGTAGCGTTAACCGGATATTGCCAATATTGGTTTTCCCTAAAGTAAAGCTGGAGCTTGGGTTACCATCGCTGATACGCTTATGCATAAAAGCAGGCAAACGTGCCTCAAAGGCCTGCTGGCTTGTATGTGGCGATAATAAAACGTAGGTGTAAAAATCCGGGTATAACCAGTCGCCGGCTTTCAGATCTTGCGATACCAGGAAATCAAACTGCAGGTGCGAATTGGCAGGCACATCGCGGCAGATCCCTGTAACAGCTGCGGTGATATTTGTGCCCGAGATTTGCTGCTGTATTTTAATTGTTTTGCCTACAGCATCCTGATTAGGGAAGTATTTTTTTGCTGTCGATTCTGTAATAACAACCGAGTTAGGATTATTTAAAGCAGCCGCTGCCCCCTTAACCATTGGAAAAGAAAACACTTTAAGGAACGATGCATCTACCATATACAAGCGGCGTTCATTAAAAGCGGTGATCTCACCATCTGGCTGCTGCGTACTTACCTGCCCTTCCAGTTTGGCTACCCGGGTCATCTCCCGCACATTCGGAAATTCGGCTTTTAAAGCCGGGCCAACAGCCGAATATGTTTTAGGCAGGTTTTCTGTTAAGTTACCTTCTGTATATGTTTGGTGCTTAATACGATATATGGCGGCCCCATTCTTCTGGAAATTATCGTAGCTTAACTCAAAGCTAATGTACTGTACAATAAGCAGACATGCCACCAACCCTATAGCCAGGCCTAATATATTAATCAGCGAAAATACCTTCTGATGAAGCAGTATACGCCAGGCTATCTTTAAATGATTTTTGATCATAATGTTTTTATAATCGTGTCTTATCTTATTCCGTTTTTAAACTCTTTACCGGATTTGTAAGGGCGGCCTTTATACTTTGGTAACTTACAGTAAGCACCGTGATACCAATTGCACCTACAGCAGTAAACGCGAAGATCCACCAGGAAAGCTCGGTACGGTACTTGTAATCCTGCAGCCAGCCATGCATAAAGTAATATGCAGTTGGTATAGCAATTAACAATGATATACTTACCAGGATAATAAAATCAGTCGACATTAGGCGCCACAAGCTAAATACCGATGCACCCAATACTTTACGAACACCGATCTCTTTAATGCGCTGCTCGGCCATAAACGATGCCATGCCAAAAAGACCCATACAACTGATGAAGATTGCCAATAGGGTAAAGAAACCGGCCAGCTTGCCTACACGTTCTTCATTAGCGAATTTTTTATTATACTCATCATCTGTAAACTTATAATCGAACGGGCTACCCGGGTCGTATTGTTTAAATACGGCTTCAATTTTATTTAAGGCTTCGCGGGTGCTCTTTTTGGGGTTCAGGCGAATATCCACCATATCACCGGCTCCCTTATCCAAAACAAATATGCTTGGTTTAACCGGCTCGTATGGCGATGACATCACCATATCTTTTATTACAGCGATCACTTTAAATTTATAATTCTCGCCCCACTCTATAATTTCGCCTACCGGGTGTTTAAAATTCATGAACTTTGCAGCAGACTCGTTCAATATCATAGCACTTGAATCGCTTATGTATTCACGTGAAAAATCACGCCCTTCAATAATTTTCCAATTAGCTACTTTACCAAACTCCGGTGTTAAACGGATGGTCCCAAAATCGTCCTGCAGGTCTGGCGCTTTGCCTCTCCAATTTAAACCACTGTTGTTAGAATAAACGTCTGTTAACGGACTGCCCGATTCTGCCATTTCAATTATAGCACCGCTTTGCAGCAGATCGTTACGTACGGCAGCAAAATTTTTGTGGATCTCTTCAGATTTCATGCCCATTTGCACCAAGCCAGTACGTTCGTACCCAACAGGCCGGTCTTTGGTATGCTCTACCTGCCTGAAAACGATAATAGTGCCGATAATAAGCGTGGCCGAGGTCCAAAATTGTAATACCACCAGTATCTTACGCGGCAAAGCGGCATATCTGCCTGCTTTAAACGTACCCTTTAATACCTTAACCGGTTGAAACGATGACAGGTAAAACGCCGGATAGCTGCCTGCAATTAAACCGGTAAGCAGACTAAAGCCTAAACCCATGATCCAGAAAACAGGATTGGCCCATAGCACACTCATGGTTTTATCGGCCACCTGGTTAAACCATGGCAGTATCAGTAATACAATAACTATCGAGAGCAGGAAAGCAAAGGCAGTTACCATTAACGATTCGCTGAAGAACTGGCCAATGAGTTGGCTGCGCAGCGAACCTACTGTTTTGCGGATCCCTACTTCCTTTGCCCGCTTTTCGGACCGGGCTGTACTCAAATTCATGAAATTAATGCAGGCGAGCATCAGTACAAACATGCCTATAATACCAAACATCCATACAAATTGTATAGCCCCGCCGGTATTAACGCCATCCTTAAACTCCGAATACAGGTGCCACTTATCCATAGGGTGTAAAAACACTACCGGTTTAAATGATGCACCTACTTTGTCACCCGCCAAGGCTATATTTTTCTCTTTAAGCGCTTTTATACGGGCGTTAACTTTATTAATATTGGTGTTGTCGTTTAACTGCGCGAAAATCTGGAAAGAGTTATTTCCCCATTGCGTTTGCGCGCGTTTTACCCAGGGTTGACTAACCGGGTATAAATCCCATGGTAGGATAAAGGTCAGATCCCTAAAAGATGTATTATGCGGAAGGTCTTCATATATCCCTGCAACTTTAACCAAATGTTGGTTATCCAGCTTTATGGTTTTATCCATAGGGTTTTCGCTGCCGAAAATAATTTTCGCTACATTCTGTGAAAGTAGAATGGATGAAGGATCTGTTAATGCCTTTCTACTTCCTTTTAACATTTTGAGGGAAAGCATATCCGGCGCTTCGGGTTGCATAAAACTGCCTTGCTTTGTTATCTTTTTATCGCCAAAAGCCAATATGTGTTCATAATTCCAACTGGAAAGCACCACGTATTTAAAATCGCTGCGGTAATCCTTATCAAGCATGGTACCTAAAGGGATGGGCATTGATATCTGACTACCTACTTTACCGTTAAAGGTTTGATGCTGCCATACCTGTACTATCTTTTCGTGATTTTTAAAGTATCTATCGTACGATAATTCGTCCCAAATCCAAAGACCTATAAGCATAGCTACCGCCATGCCAACCGATAAGCCGGTTACATTTATAAAAGTGTGTACCTTATTTTTTACAAGGTTACGCCATGATATTTTAAGATAATTTCTGAACATGATAAATTGTTTAATTGGCAATTAGCAAGCAAGCTTGCTATGGGATATTATATAAGATATGTGCCAATTTTATAAACAATTAATTATCAATTATTTACATTTATGTAAGTTTCACTAACCGTTCGTAAACGGACAATACAGTGTTCGGTTATAAACAGTTAATTATGTGATTGTTACAACTTGTCATCCTGAGCGATAGCGAAGGATCTGATCGCAGATATATCGCTTTGCTAATAGATGCTTCGCTATCGCTCAGCATGACAAGAGACCTCTACAAAGTTTTTATCTTGATATTCCTGTAATTCACATCAAAGCCATGGTCCTGCAACAGGATATGTCCTTGCTGCGCTTCGCCAAAATCTTTCCAAACCTTGTATTTACTTATGGCTACCAGGTCGCGGTATTCTTTTGAGCCACGATCATACTCCAGCACCTTGATACCGTTAAGATAATGTGTTACATGATTATTGGGAGATACCACAATACGCCCGGTGTTCCATGCTCCTATCGGGTGTACAAAACGTTTTTGTTTTTTGGCAGGAATAAGGTCATACAACGATGCCAGCGTACGGTTACCATCACGGCCGAGTTTGGCATCAGGGTGTACGGCATCATCCAAAACCTGGTACTCCAGCCCGATAGCCGAGCCTACAGTTTTTTCGGACAAGGTCACAAAATATTTAACTCCACTATTAGCCCCTTTAGACATTCTGAACTCAAACGACATATCAAAGGCCTTGTATTGCCCATCAGTAATAATATCACCGCCATTAGCGGCCTCGCCGCCTGCTGAACCAAGCACAGATAGTAAGCCGTTCTTCACTTCCCAGCCTTTTGCAGGGAAGGCCATTGAGTTAGCGCTTCGCCAGCCGGTATTGGTTTTACCATCAAATAACAGCTTCCAGCCATCTTGTTTTTCGTAAGCCGATAAGGTGTTTGGCTGCAGGTTTACCACGTAAACATCTTTAGCAAATGGCTGTGGTTTTAGGTTGGTGGTTTTGATGAGGATGTTTTTAAAAAACACTTTTTTACCGGCCTGCCCGGCATCATTTATAGCATGTACCTGCAAACCTATAAAACCTTTGGCATCAATAGTATCTACCACATAGGCTGTGGCAATACCGTTTATCCATGTTTTAGTGGTGTTACCAATACATTCAATTTTTATATGATTAAACTCCCCGTTCTTCCAGGCCGATTGTGCTTTGGCGTTTAGGTCCATTGGGTATAGCCAATCGCGCCGGCCTTCGTCATAAATGCCGCCTGTCCAAGCGCGCGCGCTTGGGTCTATTTCACATTGGCGGCCATAAACCAATCCCTTACCTTCGTGCCCGGCAGGGTTATAATGGCTGCGCAATTGCACGCCCGAATTGGTTATGGTGCTTTCGGTTTTGGCATCCAGCTCCAGTATAAAATCGCCGTATTCCTTTTCGGTCACTAAAAAGGTGTTGCCGCTGTTTAATACGGCGGTACCGGTTATGCCGCCGTTCTCTACTTTGTATTCGGCTTTGCCGGCCAGTATTTTCCAACCGTTTAAATCTTTGCCGTTAAACAAATTGGTGTAACCGGTTTTAGTTTGTGCCGATGCGGATTGCATACCCACGGCAATTGCTGTAGCCAGCAAATAAGTTTTTAAATTCTTCATAATATATATTCAGGCTGATGTGTTAAACTTTTAAATTCCATCCGGGTTGATATTCCCTGCCCCAAAGCTTGGCGGCCTCGGTATCGTTAAGGATGTGGCCATTGCTACTATCCAGGTTAAGTACCCGCCCTACCCGCTGGGCGATATTGCCCAATTGCGGTATCACGGTAGATTTATGCCCGTTGATGATAGTCTGGTTAAGTTTTTCGGTACCCTGTATGGCGCTGATAAAGTTTTGCAAATGCACACGATCCAGCAATTCTGTAGGGCTTACTTTGTTCCCGGCATCTACTGGTGTTTCGTCTTTAATTTCTTTTACCAGCTTATTTTCGGCATCAAACACCTGGTAGCCATTGCCGCCGCCGTAGTTAATGGTTCCATGGTCGCCATAAAATACAACGCCGCGGCCAACCCCTTCCGAGTTGTAGCCATTGCAACTGCGGCCTTCCCATGACATGGCTGTATTATTAGGGAAATTAGCCAGTATAGTTTGCGTATCGGGGGTTTCCCAATCATCTTTAAAGGCAAAACGCCCGCCAGATGAGGTAACCCTGTTTGGGAAATCTACACCCAGCCCCCAGCGCATTACATCAATTTCGTGTGTTCCATTATTGAGCGCTTCACCGGTGCCCCAGTTCCAATGCCAGTGCCAGTTATAATGTATCAGGTTATCTTTATAAGACCTGCGCGGGGCATACCCCTGCCATAGATCGTAATTTAAATTTGAGGGCACAGGCACCACTTTACCTACACCAATTGATTTTCGGTTATTTACATACCAGCCTCTTGCAAAATATGCCCGGCCAATAATGCCGCTGTGCAGCTCTGCCACCATTTTTTGTACATTATCAAACGAGCGGCGTTGGCTCCCCATTTGTACCAACCTGTTGTATTTGGCAGCGGCGGCTATAGCCATTTCTCCTTCGTGCGGGTTATGGCTGCAGGGTTTTTCTACATATACATGTTTACCTGCCTGGCAGGCCAGTATGGTTGCAGGTGCATGCCAATGATCGGGCGCGGCTATTACTAACGCGTCCAGATCTTTTTTCTCCAGCAGCTGGCGTATATCGGCAATTCCGGTTGGTTTTTTGCCGGTTCGCTTTTCAATACTGGCAATGCATTTGGCCATAGCAATGCTATCCACATCACATATATAACCTATTTCTACATCGGGCAGTGCAGCCAGTTTTTCTGCCAGAAAAGCACCCCGACTGTTAACACCCATTATACCGATCACCACTTTTTTATTGGGCGAACCTTTATAAATAGCGGCATTTGCAATACTTGAGCCTATTAAAAAACTGGTGCCTGTAACAGCCACACTTTGAATAAATTTTCTGCGTTGCATAATATATTTAGGTAGTAGTGATGTATTAGTGCAATAATTGGCAAAGGCTAATTTAGTATTTAATAGCTAAAAACCTTTTTGATAGCAATTTTATTACATAACGTTTTTAGTTAGTTCTTATAAAAGAAGTTATAAGCCCGGTAATAATAATCGCTTAAAATAAGGGTTACCTACCTGTAACATAAATATTATTTAGCCGTCTTAAATCAAATAAAAACTAATAATTTAGCTTTTATTATGCACGCATATCAAAATCCAAACTGAAATATATATGAAAACTATTTACGCTGCCGTACTGATAGGCAGCATTAGCGCCTGTGCCCTAAGCACTGCTGTAGCGCAAACCACCCCGCCGGAAGATCCTGCTTTTAAGATCTATAGGGAAACCCCAACAAAAATAAATGACCTTGTACACACTAAGCTTGATGTACGTTTCGATTATAAGAAACGCTATATGTATGGTAAGGAATGGGTTACTTTAAAGCCACATTTCTACGCTACCGATTCGTTACGTTTAGATGCGCAGGGTATGGATATAAAAAATGTATCTATTGTAAAGGCCGGCAAAAACACACCGCTTAAATTTACATACGATAGCCTTACTATTAACATTAAATTGGACAGGGTTTATCGTAACAATGAAAACTATACCGTTTATATTGATTATACATCAAAACCAAATGAGCTTAAGGCAACCGGCAGCGCTGCTATAACCGATGCCAAAGGTTTATACTTTATTAACCCCGACGGCACCGAAAAAGATAAGCCTACCCAGATCTGGACACAGGGCGAAACCCAAAGTTCATCGGCATGGTTCCCTACTATTGATAAGCCTAACCAAAAAACTACCGACGAGATCATCATGACCGTTCCTAAGAAGTATGTTACGCTATCAAACGGCCGTTTAGCTTCGCAAAAAGTTAATGCCGATGGTACCCGTACCGATACCTGGAAAATGGAACTGCCACACTCGCCATACCTGTTTATGATGGCTGTTGGTGATTTTAAAATAATTAAAGACACCTGGAAAGGTAAAGAGGTAAGCTATTACCTGGAGCCTAAATATGCCCCTTACGCTAAGGATATATTCGGTTTCACGCCAGAGGTTATTGATTTTTACTCTAAAACCTTAGGTGTTGATTATCCATGGAATAAATACTCACAAATTGTTGTTCGCGATTACGTGAGCGGTGCTATGGAAAATACCAGCGCTACCCTGCATGGCGAATATGTACAAGCTACAAAACGTGAGCTTATTGATGCTTACTTCAGCCAGGGCCGCAGCACTATTGTACACGAGCTTTTCCACCAGTGGTTTGGCGATTATGTTACTGCCGAAAGCTGGAGCAACTTAACTGTTAACGAATCATTTGCTGATTTTAGCGAAACCCTTTGGGCCGAACATAAATATGGTAAAGATGCCGGTGATGCACACATTTATGATGATAGGCAAAACTACCTGAGCCAGCCGGAGCTTAAAACTAAAGACCTGGTACGTTTCCATTATAAAGATAAAGAAGATGTGTTTGATGCAGTAACTTACCAAAAAGGTGGCAGCATATTATACATGCTGCGCAACTACCTTGGTAACGCTGCTTTCTACAAAGGCTTAAATATTTATCTAAAAGCAAACGCGCTTAAAAACGGCGAAGCACACCAATTGCGTTTAGCAATGGAAGAGGCCAGTGGCCGCGATTTAAATTGGTTCTTCAACCAATGGTATTTTGGCGCAGGTCACCCAATATTGAACATTACTTACAAATGGGATGACGCTACCAAAACCCAAACCGTTTATATGAACCAAACACAAGATGGTAATGCCTTTGTTTTACCGTTAGCAATTGATGTTTACGCTAATGGCAAAATGGATCGTCGCCAATTTTGGGTGCGTAGTAAAACAGACAGCCTGGTATTCCATTCGGCAACAAAACCAAGCCTTGTAAACGTTGATGGTGATAAAATGCTGTTAACTAAAAAAACAGATAATAAATCAATTGACGAATTTACGTTCCAATACTTTAACGCTCCATTATTCCTTGACCGTTTTGAGGCTATTACCGCTGCTGCAAAACAGCAAACAAATGCCGGTGCACGTAAGGTGATTATTGCCGCGTTAAAGGATAAATATTATGAGTTACGTATCAAGGCTATTAAAGCTGCAGATATGACCAATGATGATGTACGCAACGCTGCTGTACCTGTATTAGTTAGCCTGGCACAAACTGACGAGAACACGTTAGTAAGGGCTGCTGCTATTACTGCTTTAGGCAAACTAAAAGCAGCCGGCAATAGTAATATATTTAAGGATGCATTAAAGAGCCAATCGTACGCTATACAGGGTGCTGCTTTAACCGCGCTGGGTTTACTTAACCCTGCCGATGCATTAGCCTTAGCTAAAACCTACGAGAAAGACAGCGAAGGCGCTTTAACCCAAGCTATTTTAAATGTATACGCTACAAGTGGTGCTGACGAGCAGTACGATTATGTATACAAAGAATTTAGCGCCGGCCAGCCACAAACTCAGTTTAATATCATGAAGAAATTTGCTGATTTTACCGGCCGTATTAAAAGCTCTGAGCAAGCGCAAAAAGGTATAAAAGCAATTGCCGACTTTGGTACCAAGTACAAAAAATATGGTGTTGCCCCACAGATAATAACTATATTGGCCGGCATAAAAACCGAGCGTGCTAAACTAAACGATACAGCATCAATTGCTGCTATTGATAAAGCTACTGCCGAGCTTCAAAAAGCGGAGTAATCTATCAAAAATACAATTGGAGCCGCTCTGGTTGGAGCGGCTTTTTTTTGTCTATAAAGCCGGATATTGAATAAACAAATTACATATTTGTATTTATAAACCTTCTGATATGAGTTTGTTAGTTGATACCGCTAACCGAAAAAATCTACACGAATTATTGCTGACCCTAAACCCTGCGGCTGTACCACTTTGGGGTAAAATGACGCCTCAGCAAATGGTTGAGCATTTAATAGAGAATGTGCAATACGCCAACGGAACATTGATACCCACTTGCCGCAGAACTGCTGAGGAAGCTTATAAAGCAAAACAGGTTAGTATTTACACCGACGTGCAGATCCCCAAAAACTTATTTTTAGGTCCGCTACCCGATGAATATTGTTATGCTGACCTGCAAACAGCCATTAAACAGTTAATGACAGATCTGGAAATTTTTGACCAATACTTTAAAACTCCCGGCACCACTGCCATACACGGCGGTTTTGGCCCAATGGATTATCAGGAATGGGTTATTTGGCATAGTAAACATTTCACTCATCATTTTAAGCAGTTCGGCTTGCTTGAGGGCTAAATGTTAAATTAAACAATTTAACATTTGCGGTATTCATCGTAAATGCAATTTATTGTAACTTAGTATTAACCAAAACACTTATGAAAAAGTTACTGTTATTTATAGCCCTGTTTATTAGCGCCGGCCAATTAATGGCACAGAAAGCAACCGTAGCACCATTTGATAACACACTTGGCGGTAAATTAACTCAGCCTTTTAAAGCAGACAGCGCATGGCGCACCATCCCACCAACTATATCAACAGATAAACTTTTTAAACAACCGGATATAGATATCAATAAAATTGAATTGGATAAGAGATTCCAGGATATGTTAACTATCAATAGCGGCGGTTACAATATGCCTGTTATAAAAACAGAGGGTTACTCTAAGATGCCGGTGATAAAATTGGAAGGTAATTCAAAGATGCCTATTGTAGGCAAAAACCCCGGCAAAGACAAAACAGATGTTAAGGTGATCCCTTAGCCCTAAAAATCCTTATTCAATAATTTCTCTAACTCTGCAAAGCTGATATCCATTTTGATACGGCCTTGTTTGGCGTACGAGATCTCGCCTGTTTCTTCTGATACAATGATGGCTGTGGCATCGTTGGCTTCGGTAACACCAATACCTGCGCGGTGGCGCAAGCCGAATTGAGCGGGCAGGTCGGCCTTTTCGGTAACGGGCAGTATGCAGCTGGCCGATTTAATTTTATTCTCGGATATCACCACCGCCCCATCATGCAGCGGGCTGTTCTTTTGGAAGATGCTTTCCAGTACCCGTTTAGAGATCTTGGCATCCAGCACTTCGCAGCTGTTCTGGTAAAATTGCTCGTCGTAATATTTTGCGAAAACTATTAAAGCCCCGGTACGGGTCTGTTTCATGCTTTTGCAGGCATCTATAATAGGTTTAATACGGGCAAAGTTATTCTTCTCAGCCTCGGCTTTGCCAAAGAAATATTTCCACCAGGCCTTATTACGCTGCAAGGATGCATTCTTCCCTACCAGCAGCAAAAATCGCCTTACCTCCTGCTGAAAAACAATGATAATAGCGATAATACCAACATCAGCAAATTTACCCAGTATGCCGGTAAGCAATTGCATATGCAAGGCTTTTACCACCATATAAAGCAGGTAAATGGTTATTAACCCAATAAAGATATTAGCAGCGATTGTACCCCTGATAAGATTATATAGCTGGTAAATAATAAAAGCTACCAGCAGCACATCCAGTATATCAAATACGCCGAGTTTTAAGAAGCTGAAATCAAAGGAATGCATGTTACGAAGTTAATAAGTTTTAGGAAACATTTATTTAGCCTCTCCTAAATCCTCTCTACAAGAGAGGACTTTATTTTTTAAGTTGCTTTAGCACCTCTGCTTTTGAAGGGCCGCGATGAGGCTTTCGGCCTCCCAGAGTCTTCTGACAGGGACACTGCTACGACAGATATGGTGGCGTTGTTTTGTCACCTATGATATTATTATACATCTGATTATAAGCTATTTACGTTTTATTCACAACGTTCACGGCGGTGAACGTGAACACCTGGAGAATTTTGGAGGATGGTAAGGCCTATTTATTACGCTCGGTAGTAAAGCGCACTAATTGCTCCAGCCCGGTTTTAGCCTCACCGGCAGGGAAGGTATCCAGTATGGCAAATGCCTCTTCCTGGTATTTCTTCATTTGGGTTTCAGAATATTCAAGTCCGCCTTTTTGCTTAACAAAGTTGATGATCTCGGTTATCTTTTTAGGATCATCGTTATGGTTTTTCACCAATTGTATCATCCGTTTTTTCTCGCTGCTCTCGCTATTGTTCAATGCGTATATCAGCGGCAGCGTAACCTTCTTTTCTTTGATATCGATGCCAAGTGGCTTACCTACATCATCGGTGCCAAAATCAAACATATCATCTTTTATCTGGAAGGCTATACCTATTTTCTCGCCAAACAGTCGCATTTTTTCGATGGTTTCTTCATCCGCATTGGCCGATGCCGCGCCACATGCACAGCAGGAAGCAATTAATGAAGCTGTTTTTTGACGGATAACTTCGTAGTAAACGGTTTCGCTGATATCCATCCTGCGCACCTTTTCTATCTGCAGCAATTCGCCTTCGCTCATTTGCTTTACAGCTTCCGATACTATTTTTAGCAGCTTAAAATCGCCATTATCTATGGAAAGCAGCAAGCCTTTGCTCAGCAGGTAATCGCCCACTAAAACGGCTATTTTATTTTTCCATAAAGCGTTGATAGAGAAAAAGCCCCGGCGCTGATAAGAATTATCTACCACATCATCATGGACAAGCGTGGCGGTATGCAGCAGCTCAACAAGGGCGGCCCCACGATGGGTAGATTCGTTTATCCCCCCACAAATGGTGGCCGAAAAAAATACAAACATAGGCCTTATCTGCTTGCCTTTACGTTTTACAATATAGTGTGTAATACGATCAAGCAAGGGTACTGAGCTTTGCATAGAAGTTTTGAACTTCTCTTCAAAAACATCAATTTCTGCAGCAATAGGTCTTTTAATTTCGTTGATGTTCAGCATCTAAAACAAACCGCCATTTTATGCAATTGCCTTACCTGGCAATCAGCAGCAAACATAAGCTTTAAAAAATATATATGCATAAACACCTAATATTTTTACCGTGATTAAACCTTTGCTGCATTTTACACTCTATTATAATAAGTTAGTGATAACTGTATATAAGTTTAGTTTTTGTGAGTTAAAGTTTTCGTTTTAAAGCGGAGCCCCAAAAGGTTCCGCTTTTTTTTGCAAAAACCCTCCTAATTGCTTAATGGTTTAATTTATTCTAACAGTTGTTGAAATGATAACCCGCTCGTCTTATTTTTAGGGCTTAATCAATTCAAATCTATTTTGCTTTACCGGGAGGCGGTTATTTTACTAAATCACTTATTTAATGTAAAATGCGTTAAGCCTTCAGTAATAAAGGTTATTATTTTACATTTGCAATCCTAAAATACCCGGAGAGGTGTCTGAGTGGTCGAAAGAGCACGCCTGGAAAGTGTGTATACGCCAAAAGTGTATCGAGGGTTCGAATCCCTCCCTCTCCGCAAGAAGCGAAAAAGTGTTATTTATAAAACACCTTTTCGCTTTTTTTGTAAATACCCTTAAGTAAATTATTCAACATAAACTTGAAGTTCCATTTCGAAGAATTCCACCACTCTTTCACAAAATAATCGTCGATTAAACAAAAAATCCTAATAATTGAATAGGATTTGATACCATTAGGCAAAGATCTTTTTACCCTAACCGTTTAGCTACATTTTCCCAATTAACTACATTCCAAAAATTTGCAACGTAATCGGCTCGTTTGTTTTGGTATTTCAAATAGTAAGCATGTTCCCAAACATCAAGGCCTAAAAACGGTATCCCCTTCAGTTCCGAATTATCAAACCATGGGTTGTCCTGGTTGGCTGTTGAGCCTATTTTAAGCTTACCGCCATCATTAACCAACCACGCCCATCCCGAACCAAACCGACCAAGTGCTGCCTTGCCAAACTCCTCCTTAAACTTATCAACCGAACCAAATGCCGATGTTAGCGCATCTTTTAATTTACCATCCGGCCCGGTTGTGCCCGGCGCTTTCAGGCTTTCCCAAAAAAAGTTGTGGTTCCAGGCGCCGCCTGCATTGTTACGGGCTTTGGCAGATAGCTTTGATGCATTGGCAAAAAACTCCTTTTCTGTTGTATAGGGAATCTTTTCGGCTATAATTGCGTCGTTTACATTTTTGATATAAGCCGTATGGTGTTTTGTGTAATGGATCTCGTTAGTAAGCGCATCTATATTTGGCTCCAGGTCGGCATATTTAAATGGCAGTGGTACCTGCGTAAATTTAAAAGGCTCGGCAATGTTAAAAATTGTGTTGCCGGTTGCTGCTGATGCAGGGCTAGCATTTAATATTAATGGCGCACCTACCGCAACCGCTACGGTTGCAGTTAAGGTATTACTAATAAATTTTCTTCTGCTATTATTTTCCATGGTGATGTTTTTGTAAATGTACTCTACTATAACTAATTATGGGTTATAATTGTTGCACTAAGCGTACCCGCTGTTACCGTTCCGTTAATAAATATGGTGTAAATTTTACCGGCCTCAAATGTTACGCCATTTAAAGTGGTGCCAGCTATAGGGACAACCCCGTTTGTAGTGGAGTTTCGGATCTCGAAAGCCGCTGCCGACGTGGCATTTATCTCTTTAAACGGCCCTAAGGTTTTCCAGCTTAAACCCGGGATGGTTGCAGGGCCTTTACCTGCAGCATCATATGTCAGTACGGTTTGGTCGCCGAAGCTACCGTAGCCTACATTGGTGAATATAGCAGTGCCACCCGCCGCACTAAAATTTACATTTGGTGCATCGGGAGAGAAATTTGCAAAACGCACCTTGGCTTTGCCCGATGCAGGGGTAGTCAGATCATCATAAACTAAGATCAAGCTGTCGCGGTTACCTGGGTTTATCTTGCTGGGTTTACGTTTAGCTACCGCGAATAACGTATGGTAGAAATCGGCTATCGGTCCGTTAGGACCCGAAAATGATGATTTATCATTCTCCTGAACAAAGTTGGCGCTCCCGCCAAACACATATGATGATTTGTAGCTGGTATTGCTGCCTTCTGTTGTATTAAACTGCACTTTGCCAAATTGGGTGTCTAAATAATCGGTAGCGGCATTGTGCGTAACCAAAGCGGTATTTATTTGCCGCGTAAAATCTAAAAAGTTTAATGGCGGGGTTATGCTTAGTGCGTTTACCAGTTTTACCTTAGCGCTTAAAGGCGGCCTTTGCGAATTATCTGTATCCAGGTAATCTGTTTTTTTGCAGGACGCCGAAAGCAATACTAATCCGCTTAATGCATACGTGTACTTAAGGCGGGGTAAACTTTTTAGCCTCGCTAATTTCTTTATGATATGATCGATGATTTTCATGTGTTCTATTCTTAATTGATCTAAAATTTTGCTGATAATCTTACAAATGGTTGTATGCCTGTATTGGTTCCCGCCTGTGTTGCACCTGGGCCGGGGTTCCTGGTGATGTTACTGCCCGGTGCAGGGATGGTATAATCGCCCAGGACGTTGAACAGGTTGTTAGCGCCAATAGTGGCCGACAGGTTTTTAGATACCGCATAACTGGCCGACAGGTCGGTTATCCAAACCGGACTAAACGATTGATAGTAATAATCGGGCTTAGGAAAGTTGGCATTAAGCTGGGTAACCGAAACTACCGATCCAAAATACACCGTGCGTAACAGGAAATTCAACCTGTTAATGCCATAGGTTCCCTGTAGGGTGATCTTCTTGGATGGGATATTACTTGTTACCCGCGCTTTTTCCGATTCATCAAATATGATATAGCGGTAGGCTTCCAGGCCTTTTGGGGTATTTACTTTAGTTAGCTTGGTTTCCAGGAAGTTTGCGCCTACTAATAACGTAGCTTTCGCACCGTTTGCGAATGTGTACTTATAACTACCTGTAAGCTCTACGCCTTTGGTGCTGGTACTAAACGAATTGTAGAAAAACTTGGCTTGGACTGTGCCCGTTTGCACAAACAGTGCCCTAACATCCGCAGGTAAGTTGGTATCCGTTGCCGAGAAACGCCCGGTGTTCCCCACTCTATCGCGGATATCAATTTTATAGGCATCAACCGTTAATTCAAAGTTTGGTATAGGCGATGAGGTGATACCGGCGGTATATCCTTTAGAGCGTTCGGGTGTTAGGGTTGGGATGCCCAATGCCTTGGTAGCCGGGTTCTCGTTATTGGCGGTAACCTGGTCAATGGCCACACCGTTTTGGAAGGTAGTTGAAGTTTCCGTATAATAGAACTGCGCCAGGTCCGGCGCCCTAAAGCCTGTATTGATGGATCCCCGGACACTTAAAAAGTCGGCGAATTTGTAACGGGTTGCAGCTTTGTAGGTAAATACACTCCCAAAATCCGAGTAGTTCTCCACCCGCAATGCACCCGATAATAACCATGCAGTGGTGGCATTTACCTCAACATCGGCATAAGCTGCAGAAATGGAACGGTTTACGTTCACCTCATTGCTCGGCCTAAAACCGGCGTGTACCTGCGAGCCCGGCGACAATCCGTTTAGTGGCGTAAGGCCTAACGAAGTGGTATAAGGAATCCCGCCGGATGTGGTATCCACACCGTAGATCTGCCTAAGATCGGCTTTGGAGTAAGAGGCTTCCTCGCCTGCGGTTATCTGATAAGTTTCTACCCGATACTGGCCACCAAATGCCACGTTAACCCCCTTAAGGGCTTTATCAAAATAGCGGCTAAAATCAATACTCCCGGTATTTTGGCTGGCACTATAACTGCCTGCATCAAACTTGCGTGGTGTGCGCAAACCATAACTTGCGTTTAACGAGTTGCTGATTACGTTACCAAAACTATTGATACCATAAACGTTTGAGATATCTACATTCCAGCCGCGTACTTTGGCTTTTACCCCCACCGCAAATGATTTATCTGAAATGACGTTATCCATTGCAGGTAAAAACCCATCCGGATATATAAAAGTGTTGTTACGCTCTGTCCAGCCCGGTAAGCGGTACACGGCCGTAAATTGCGAATTACGCTGGCTTATCCCACCAAACGAGTACAGTTCAACATCCTGTTTTAAAGGCACAGCCGCATTAAAGAAAAGCAAACCATCAATAGCTTTATTGGTGCTACCGCGCTGGTCAAAATAATGACGGTCTATCCCTCTGGATTTGATAATGGCATCATCTATCTCTTTAGTATAGATCTGGTCGAAGCCACGGGTGTTAGCGCCGCCACCATATGCAGGGCCAATGTATAATCCGGATTCATCCTTCCCTACCGGTAAGGAAACCGCCTGGGTCGCGAATTCGCCCGTTATATTCAGAAAACCGCCTTTATCACCGAGCTTAACGCCGTAATTACTGCTGGTACGCGTAGTAATACCGTCCCCCCGGCGGCGACTACTGGCAGTAGAATTAAGCGTTAGCTGATCGGTGGTTTTCTTTAGTACGATATTAATCACACCTGCAATGGCATCAGAACCATATTGGGCAGCCGCACCATCGCGTAAAATTTCTATGCGTTCAATAGAACCTGTTGGGATAGAGTTTAAATCGTAACCTGTAGCACCATTCCCCAGGCCTCCCCAGCTAATGTTTGAGCTTTTGTGGCGGCGCTTACCGTTTATCAGCACAAGCAATTGGTCTACACCCAAACCACGTAGTTGCGCGGTTGAAGTTGCCGATGCCGCATCGCCCCCGCCTGATACAGATGAATGGAAGGAAGGCGATACATACTGCAGTAATTGTGTAACGCTTACCTGCGGACTGCTCTCCTGCAGGGCTTTTATATCGATAACATCAACCGGGTTGGCCGAGTTTAGCTTGGTACGGTTGGCATTACGCGAGCCGATGATCTGTACATCGCCTAACTGGTTGCCCTTTGGTTTAAGAGCTACCTCAAACTTACGGATCCCATCGATGTAGATCTCCTGCGTTTCGTACCCAACAAATGAGAATACAAGGTATTTGCCTGTGCTGATATTCAGCTCAAACGTACCATCTGTTTTGGTTACGACGCCCTCGCCGGTACCTTTTACCAGCACAGATACACCCGGCAATGGCTGGCTGTCATCCGCAGAGGTAACCACACCGGTTACCCGCCTGCCCTGCTGGGCAAACGCATGCTGCCCGTAAATGAGGCTTAAAAATAATATATAGAGTATAGATCGTTTCATGTTTTGTGAGTTAAGTTTAGACAAAGGGGTATTGCGTACAAGCTTTTTAGCCTGCATTACACTTATTAATTAAAGTTTTAGATTTTGTTACCGGGTTAGTTTTTGCTTATGTTTTTCGCGAATCTGTCATCGGTCAGTGCTTTCAGGAATTCAACTACGTCGTCAATATCCTGCGATGAAAGGTTCAATGGTTTATCTAAAGACAGGTCTCGGTTTATACCGTCGCTCACCACAGCCGATGGGTTGTTGTAATACTCCACCACGCTGCGCAGGGTTTTAAATTTACCGTTGTGCATGTATGGCGCGGTTACGGCTACGTTGCGCAGGCCCGGTATTTTAAATTCGCCCAGTACGGTACTGTCTTTTGTTATTTTGAACCTGCCGGCATCGTTCAGGTCCTTACCATTATATAAGCCAATGCTTTTAAAGCGATCTGCTGTAAAATCCTCGCCCGAGTGGCAGTTATTACAGTTGCCCTTGCCAATAAATATATTGCGGCCACGTACCGCTGCGGCAGGTAATGCATTATCGTCACCGTTTATATAGCGGTCGTAAGGGCTATTGGTTGTTTCCAGCGTCCGTTCAAAAGCAGCAAGTGCTTTCAACAAATTATCTTTATTCGGCGCTGCTTTAAATATTTTTTGAAAAGCATTTGCATAAAATTCGTTCTTGTTAAGTCGTTCAACTGCCTCCTCAATGGATAAGCCCATCTCATCAGGCGATGTAATTGGCCCAAGGGCCTGCTCCTCTAACGAGGTTGCACGGCCATCCCAAAAAAAGTGGGTACGGCCCGATAAATTTGTAAGCCCCGGCGAGTTGCGTGCGGTTAGCTTGCCACCAATGCCTTTGCTAAAAACAGCGGTATCGGCAAAAGCAAACTCCGGGTTATGGCACGATGAGCAATTGAGGGTACGGTCCTTTGATAATATATTATCAAAAAACAGTTTGCTGCCAAGCTGCTCCCTGGTCTGCACCTCGTCGTTACCCGGCATGAAGCTTACCTGCGTTATCAGTAAGAAAACAAAACCTATTAATGTAAGTATGGTGTATACCTTTTTCATGACCTTTTCTCGCTTAGCTAAATCAGCTATTGTACAATTATTTTATATGGGATGGAAAAAATTAGACAATAAAGTCCCTGTCCACCCCGAACAGGGAACTTTATTTTTCAACCTAAACCTTTATGAAAAAGGTACCTTGAGATATTATTGCGCGTTTGCTACCAACGCAACATCAATATCAAAATCGTCATAGATCACCTTGTCGCCCAGGTTTTCGAAGAAGTTTTTTGAGCGAAACTTGATATCGTACTTGGTACGGTCAATAGTAATTTTGGCATTGGCGGTCAGCTTTTTGCCGCTTACCGCAACCGTGGCCGGGAAGCTTACTTCGTTAGTAATGCCCTTAATGGTTAAGTTACCTTTTACATTGTAAGTACTGCCTGCTGCTTTGGTAGCGCTGGTTAATACAAAGTTTGCTTTAGGGTGCTTTTCCACGCTAAAAAAATCGGGGCTTTTTAAGTGAGTAACCAGTTTGCCATTTGCACCTTCATCGGCAATATCGGTATCGGTAATGCTGCGGGTGTCAATATCAAAGGAACCGGCTTTAAGCGTGTTACCCTCAACCGTAAAGCTACCGTCGCTAACTTCTACCGTACCACTGTGTTCGCCTGTTGCTTTTTTGGCCAGCCAGGTAAGTTTGCTGGTTTTGTTATCTACCTTAAATACTACGGGCTTTGCAAACTTGTTGCTTACCGTTACAATTTTGGCAGGTGCTGATTTTATTTTGTTTGATTTTGCCGGCGGAACTATGCCCGTAAACGCGGTAATTGATGCTAATGTTATTACCGATAGGCCTAATGTTAATTTCATTTTCGTTTTTGATTTAAGTTGATTAAAAACCCGGCGCGGAACCACCCGCGCCGGGGTACTGTGATTAGTTTAGTTAATTATTATATAGTCAGTTAATCTTTATCTTCCTTGTGTTGCCCTATCATCAGTGTTTACTGCTGCAGTTGCGGGTGCTTCTTCTGCTAATAGTTTATCCAGCAAGGCATTGAATTTCTTTTCGTAATCCTTATAATATTTGCCGGTTACGGTGCCGGTGTAGCCTGTGTAGATCTCGCGTACTTCGCCTTTTCTATCAATAATGATAGTTGTTGGGAACGCAACGAATTTGTTAAGCGCAGGCAATTTTTGCGATACCAGTTTTTTATCGGCCAGGCCGCCAAACAGTATGTCGTATTTAACATTGTATTTATCGCGCAGCTTACCTAAGGTGTACCGGGCATATTCAAGACTGTCCTTTTGTTCAAAGCCAATGGCCTCTACCCCACGCTGATGGTTTTTATTGAACCATGGTGACAGGAATACCGTTTGATCTGTACAGTTAGGGCACCAGGTGCCAATTATCTCTACAATAACAACTTTACCTTTGTACTTATCATCGCTTAACGATACCGGTTTGCCGTTAAGATCAGGAAAGGTAAAGTCAAGCTTCTTATAACCCTCTTTTAAAAAGGTTAGCTTGTACGGGTCTGGCAGTTCGGCTTTATCATCTTTCACCGCGTCAAACTTGGTGTTATCATAAATACCGGAACCAATTTCGCCACTTAATGTACCATCGGCATTTATTTTACCACGGTAGATCTTTGGGCTTGGGCCGGTAAAACCCGATAGTTCAAACTGGTCGCCTTGTACGGTGCCTTCCAGTTCGCGGCTGTCGCCGGTTACCTGCATAATTACACCAGTAAGTTTGTTGCCAGTTTGTTTAAGAACGGCAATCTTGTTGGGCACCTGCTCTTTCGAGTATACTTTCAGCTCCCATTTACCGGTAAGATTTGCCGCAGGGGCAACATCCTTTCCGGGCTCAACAAAACGGTAACTTTTGCCATACTCGGCAGTAAAGGGCAAGGAGTTTCCTCTAAAGCCCGGTACAAGACTGCGGTATTCCCCGCTTAGGGTGCCATTATCTTCAATTTTGGCAACCAGTGCAGCATCGTAGGTATTCATTTTTATGAACACCGAATCTTTGCCAATTTTTTGTACATGGAAATTATCGCGGCGGCTTCCGTTCAGTAAGGTAAAAACAGCATGCTCAGCATCCTTTCCCTTAAATTCAAAATTGAACGGCACCTGCGATTCGCTTACGCGGAACACCCCGCGCCATACGCCTTCTTTAATAAATTTAACCGGTTCTTTATCGCCTGCAAAGGCTGCACCGCTAAATAACAGGCCTATTAAAAGACCTTTTAAGTTGTTGTTTTTCATTTTTATAATGTCTATAAGTCAGTTTATAAATTAATTGCCCTGGCGGGTGTCGGTATCAATAACCTGTGCGGTCTCCGGCGCGGGCTCTGCTATCAGTTCATCCAGCAGTTTGTTAAATTTCTTTTCGTAATCATTGTGGTATTTGCCGGTTACCGTACCCGTGTAGCCTGTATAGATCTCGCGTACATCACCTTTCCTGTCGACAATAATGGTAGTTGGGAAAGCCACAAATTTGTTAAGCGCAGGCAGTTTTTGCGATACCAGTTTTTTATCGGCAAGGCCACCAAAGGCTATATCGTAATTGATATTGTATTTTTGTTTAAGCTTGCCTAATGTGTATTTAGCGTATTCCAGGCTATCTTTCTGTTCAAAACCAATGGCAATTGCCTCTACCCCACGCTGGCGGTTTTTGTTAAACCAAGGCGACAGGAACACGGTTTGATCGGTGCAATTTGGGCACCAGGTACCAATTACTTCAATGATAACAACCTTGCCTTTATATTTTTGATCACTTAATGAGATCTGTTTGCCATCAATCCCCGGGAAAGAGAAATCGAGTTTCTTGTAGCCCTCTTTCAGGAAGGTAAGCTTATATGGATCAGGCAGTTCAACATTGGCATTTTTAGTGGCATCAAACTTTAGGTTTTTATAGATCCCGAAGCCCTGCTCACCACTAATAGTACCATCGGCGTTAACCTTTCCTTTTACAATAAAAGGGCTTGGACCGGTAAAGCCGCTTAGCGCGAATTCATCGCCCTGTATGGTGCCTTCCAGTTCGCGGGTATCGCCCACAACAGTCATAATAACACCGGTAAGTTTATTTCCTTTTTGTTTAATAATGGCGATAGATGCAGGGACGGCTTCTTTACTATATGTTTTTATCTCCCACTTTCCGGATAGATCAGCTGCGGGTGCAACATCTTTACCTGGCTCAACAAAGCGGTAGCTTTTACCATATTCGGCCGTAAATGGCAGGGCGTTACCTCTAAAACCCGGTACCAGGCTGCGGTATTCGCCACTTATTTTTCCGTCGTCTTGTATTTTGGCGACAAGGGCGGCATCGTAAGTATTCATTTTTATATATACCGAATCTTTACCCAGGCGCTGCACATGGAAATCGTCCCGGCGGCTACCGTTGATCAGGGTAAAAACGGCATGTTCAGGATCTTTCCCCTTAAACTCGAAGTTGAACGGCACCTGCGATTCGCTTACCGTAAATACCCCTCGCCACACACCTTCTTTAATGAATTTTGCACCGGGCACTTTGTCGCCGGCCAACGCTGCACCACTCAATAAAACACCCAGCGTAAGGTATTTTGCTTTTGATAGATAGTTTTTGAAGTTCATGTTTGTAGAAATTAATTTTGTTAATGATTTTTTGCTTGCTTAATGGATATTAAGGAAGTGTAATAGAAATTTTGAGGCATAACAGTTCCATGCGCATCAACGGCGAAGCCATTAATACTTAATCCGTGTAATTAAAACTTACCTGGGATAATGCCGGAAACTACATGCACATACAACAACATCGCGGTGGGGCGGCGGCTGGTTGTCTGTTTAGTTTTGGATACTTCAAATTTTTCATAACACTTAGTTAATTTATTATCCGGTGAAATATTCCTCCGGATAAAGTAGAGCACTTATTTCAGACTGTCTGAAAAGTTGCTAAAAGATCATCGAGACTTCCTCTCCCTTTTTCTTAATAAATCAACTAATTAATGGTGGGGTTAATTAGATGCAGTAAAGGTAATAATAAATATTAAAAAAGCAAATTAAATCTATAGACTTAGTAGTATTTATTTAAATTTTTTAGTGTAATAATACATTTTTTGTATTTGTTATCGTTTTTTGATTTACATCCCGGCTACCGGAATAGAGATTTAGCTGAATGAAGTTCCACCATTGCATAAAGCCTCGTCGCTATACACAGTGCCAGGATGTTAATCTTTATAAGATCTTGTTTTATATGTCCCGGTTGCGCGCAGATACTTACAGGCAACAACAGCTTTGCATAGCAATACCAGAGCGGGTTGCTAAATGGTGGTAAAAGGCAATAAGGTGTTTAGATGCGTCAGCTTTCATTTGTTTATTATTCTTTATAAATAATAAAATCAATTGGTGGAGGATTGACTTAATATCTAATTGTGAATGTATATGTGTTTTTAAATATTGTTCTATTTTAATGCGACCGAAAACTCTACATCCTCGGGCGGTAAACATTCTTTGTTACTACAGGCCATGAAGGATATAGTGCCTTTTATAACCGGCTTATCTTTAACCAGCTTAACTTTTTGCTGAAACACAACTGTGTTTTCAAAGTAGGTTACATTCATATCAAATGCCTTCTCATATTTTTTAAGCGGCTGCGGTTCTATAGTTTTGTTCACCAGCGTATAATCGTCAGATTTATTGAAGACCAATGCTGTTTTTGCCGGGCCGCCATCTGCAACATTTTGCGAGTAAATATGCCAGCCTTTATCAATGGTTGCTTTTACCAAAACAACCGCTTCATTGTTATCTATTTTTTTGGCAGCGTAGGCCCATTTTACCGGGGTTAGTACTTGCGCGCTTGCGTAAAACCCTGATAATATAATGCCCGCGCTGATTAAATATTTCTTCATTTGTTGTCCTTATTATGCTGCTATGGCTTTATATAATGCCGATAGTTTTTCTACTGTATAATCTATCTCGGCAGCAGTATTAAACTTGCTGAACGAAAACCTGACCGTATTTCTTGACAGATCTGCCCCGATGGCTTTCAATACATGCGATGCAGAACCGGTTGAGCAGGCGCTGCCGCCTGATACCGAGATGTTGTTTTGATCAAGGTAAGTCAACAGGTCGCCGGTTGCATGGTTAACAGGCAGGCTTGCGCTTAGCACCGTGTAAAGGCTTTTCTCTGCATTGGCCGAGTTACCATTGAACCTTACATCGCCTATTTGCTCCTGCAATTTGGCGATCATCCTATTCTTTAATTTTTGAATATAAAACTGGTGCTCATCAATATCGCGGTAAGCAATTTCTAAAGCTTTTGCCAGGCCTATAATGCCGTGGATATTTTCGGTACCGGCACGTTGTTTACGTTCTTGCGCACCGCCGTATAGTAATTGCGATAGCTGTATGCCATCGCGGCAGTAAATAAACCCTACCCCTTTTGGCCCGTGAAACTTATGTGCCGATGCCGCTATAAAATGCGTTTTTAATTTTGACAAATTGTGCCTGTAGTGGCCCATGGTTTGTACTGTATCCGAGTGAAAAAGTGCGCCCCTGCTATTACAGACCTCGCCTATCAGCTCAATATTATTAAGGTTACCTATCTCGTTATTGGCATGCATTACCGATACCAGCGAACGGCTGTTGCTTTTTAACAAAATATCCAGGTGGTTAATATCCAGGTTACCATGGCTATCGGTGTTAATAAGGCTTAATTTTATTTCTCCGTTATTCTTCAGCACATCAAGGGTATGCAAAACGGCATGATGCTCGAACGGTGTGGTGATAACGTGTTTTATTTGATGAGAACGCACGCTTGACAGGATAGCCGTATTATCGGCTTCGGTGCCACCGCTGGTAAATACAATTTCATTTGGCGATGCATTTAGCAGATCGGCAATGGTAGTACGGGCACCTTCAATAGCGGTTTTCACTTCGCGCCCATGTTCATGGTGCGACGACGGATTGCCATAAAATTCCAATAAGTAAGGGGTTATTGTTTTAAATACCTCGTTATCTAGTTGTGTTGTAGCAGCGTTATCCAGGTAAATTCTCATCTTCTAAATATTTTAAAATGTTACTATAATGCTTTAGTAACTTATCTCAAAAAAAGACACAAAAGATAAAGCGCTGTAAACTTTTAATTTCTTGTCATCTTATCTTTCTCCCAATTAAATGGAGCAGGAATTAGCACCTTTTACAGGCTTAAAAGCCGGTACAGGTTGCTAAGACGTCTTCGGGCCTTTCCCTCTGTCTTTCTGGATAAGTTATTAAAGAACGATTATGATGATGCAAATATATAATAAATTCTATAATGTCTATAGTTTTTATAGAATTTATTTAGATTTTGTTTTCCCACCTGTTTTGATAGGTGTTTAAGTTATCAGAATAATGATAATTAAACTGTCTTTTGGCGATTTATTGGTGACCTGGATGGTTTTTGAAATATAAAGCACTGATGAGATGGCGCAAACCCCTGCTTCCTCCTCCTCACTAAATTTTTGATAAACAATTCAAAAACGCCTTTATTTCAAGTTAACAGATTTAAATTTAGAGACATACTGGATGCTTTGCTTTAAAGCATCGAACACATCAATGGCCGTTTTATCCAGCTCGACTACCAAATACTCAACATTTGCAGAACAAGCGTTTATAATAGCCGGGATATCCAAACTTCCTTTACCGAGCGGCGTCATCGGGTCCGGATCATCCTTGATCAGTTTTTGATTAAAAACTGCCGGGCCATCTTTCAAATGTATAAAACGCACCCTGTTCTTTAATTTTTTAAGAATAGCAGCCGGATCCTGTCCGGCAACCTTTACCCAATAGGTATCCGTTTCAAAAAAAATATCTTCATCCAATTCTTCATTCAGCACTTCGTACACCAGCTTACCGCCTACATGGTTCCTGTATTCCCACCAATGGTTATGTAAGCCAAAATGCAGTCCATTATCCTTAGCCAGTCTATTGCTTTCCTTATAGATCTTTACCAGTTGTTTAGTGCCTTCTAACGAACTGTAACGCTTATCTTCGGGCCAGCCATGCCAGATAATGTTTTTGCAATTATAGGCCTTAGCATTACTTACCAGCTTAGCAATATTTTCTTTGGTAGGGATTTCCATGTGACAGGATGATACCTTAAGTCCGAGTTCTTTTAAAGTATTAGCCGCCTGCTGGTCGTTGATCTCTTTAGGCCAAAACGCAGTTTCAACGTTTTTAAACCCGATATCGGCAAGGCGTTTTAAACTTCCCTTAAAATCTTTACTTATCGCATCGCGGATGGTATACAGTTGCACAGATAAATGATGCCCGCTCATAATTACAGGTGTTTTTAAAAAGCCGGGGGCAGCAGTAGCCATCAGCCCCATGCCTGATAGTTGAATAAATTCTCTTCTGTTAGTCATGATAATTGGTTTTAAGCGGTTCCCTTTTTAAATTCGTTAACGGCATGGTTTACCGCCCGTGCCGTGAGGGCCATAAATGTAAGCGATGGGTTTTGCACGCCGGTTGATGTCATGCAGGCGCCATCTGTTACGTATACATTTTGGCAATGATGTAAGGCATTCCATTTATTTAATAAAGATGTTTTAAGGTCGTTACCCATACGCACACCGCCAACTTCGTGTATATCAAGTCCCGGTGCCTGTTTGGTATCAAAGGTCTGGATGTTTTTACAACCTGCCGCTTCCAGCATTTCAGTGCCTGTTTTAAAAAAATCATTTAATAACTTTTCGTCGTTATCATCATAATCTACAGAAGTGATCAGCAACGGCATGCCCCATTTATCCGTTTTATCTTTACTAAGCCTAACGTGGTTAGTTTCCTTCGGGATGGTTTCACCTTGCATTGACATGGAAATCTTCCACGGGCCCGGTTCGGCAATGGCATCTTTAAAATCTGCACCTATCCCCTCTGCATCTGCCTGCGGGCGAGAGGCGCCGTAGAACACCATATATCCTCTTAAAAAATCAGTCTCCTGCTTTTGAACGTTCCTAAAATTGGGGATCATGGGTTGTGTGGGCCGGCGGCCGTAATAATATTTATCCAACGGACCATCAAAATCGGCAAATATATTACCCCGGTAATTTTGAAAAGCAATGTACTTACCCAGCAGCCCGTTATCATTCCCTAAACCGTTTGGAAATCTCGGGGAAGTAGAATTCAACAAAATGAGGTTGGTATTAAGGCAGGCGGCATTGATAAAGATAACATCTGCATAAAACTCATGCTGTTGCATGGTTTCGGCATCTATTATCCGCACGCCCGTGGCCTTTCCTAATTTTTCGTCGTATATAACAGAATGTACTACCGAATGTGGCCTTAAGGTAAGGTTACCCGTTTTTTTGGCCCATGGAATGGTGGATGAGTTAGAACTAAAATATCCGCCAAAAGGGCATCCCCTTTCGCATTGGTTCCGGGCCTGGCATTGCCCTCGGCCTTGTTGTAAATGTATAGGTTCGGGCTTGGTAAGGTGTGCACATCGCCCCTGTATTACATGCCGCCCGGGATATTTAGCCATAATACTGGAGGCAACATTTTTTTCTACCGAGTTCATTTCCCAGGGAGGAAGGAACTCTCCGTCAGGCAATATATCCAGGCCATCGCGGTTACCGCTAATGCCTACAAACTTCTCCACGTGCGAATACCAGGGAGCAAGATCATTATACCTGATGGGCCAGTCAACAGCGTATCCATCCCTTGCAGGCCCTTCAAAATCATGAGCGCTCCAGCGTTGCGTTTGGCGCCACCAAAGCAGCGATTTGCCACCAACCTGGTAGCCGCGGATCCAGTCAAATGGTTTTTCCTGTATGTAAGGGTGATCGGTATCTTTCACAAAAAAATGAGCGGTAGATTCGTCAAACGCATAACACCGGGATATAACCGGGTTATCTTTTGTTACCGATAAAGGCATTTTTAAGTGATGAGAAAAATCCCAGGGGCCTTTTAAAGGTGTTGGGTAATCCTTAAGGTGCTCTACATTTCGCCCTCTTTCCAATACCAGCGTTTTCAAGCCTTTTTCACACAGCTCTTTGGCTGCCCATCCCCCGCTGATACCAGATCCTACTACAATAGCATCGTAGGTGTTCTGTTTGCGCATTTTAACACTGCTGTTGCCGGCTTCGGCTCCATGCTCTATTATCATACCCGAATATAATTGGTGTTGTTAAATTTATATATTTTCGTGATAAATAGTGCAATTGGTGGTATCGTCCGCAAAATACTTCGGCAAAGCGTCTTCAGCAAATAACAAAGGCCACCTACCGTTAGTAGATGGCCTTTTATTAACTGAAAAATTAGTTTGCTACCGCGTGCTGGCCGGGTACGTACCCACCGGCAGTGGTACGAAATGCAACATTAAGGCGATTGTAGGTGTTAATGGCTACAACCCCCATAGTTAGATCTATCAATTCTTCTTCAGAGAAATGTGCCCTTGCCTGTTCGTAAACTTCATCACTTACACGGCTCCCAATAATATCTGTAACATCTTCGGCCCATGCAAGCGCGGCGCGTTCACGGTCGGTATAAAAAGGGGTTTCGCGCCAGGCGCTTAAACCATACAGGCGTTGTTCTGTTTCACCTTTTAAACGCAGGTCTTTTGAGTGCATATCCAGGCAATAAGCGCAGCCATTAATTTGCGATACCCTAAAATAAATTAAATTTAAAAGAGGTTGCTCTATTGCTGATTTTGCCAGATATCCGCCTAATCCATATAACGATTTTATTGCGTTGTGACCTTTTTCGAAAACATTAATTCGTTGTTCCATGGTGTTTATTTTAATTGTTATTAAATATTTGAATCACCCTTATGACGAATGGCTTTACAGAAATTGGACAAAAAAATTAAAGAAAATAAAAAAAGAGAGCACAAAGCCAGGCACAGCTGATGTATGATTGCTCACTTATGCAAAAAGTAATAATTCCTTATATTTAATTATCGAAACAACGCCTTTTTTCATTATCTGAAACTTTGTTGAAGTAATTAAATGAACAATATTATCCTGATAATAACCGCCACATCTACCGCTTTAATAGCCGGTTTGTTTTATGCTTATAGCTGTTCGGTAAATATTGGGTTAGGCCGCCTGCCCGATAGGGAATACATTGCCGCTATGCAAAATATTAACAGCGCAATACTTAACCCACTATTCTTTTTAAGCTTTATGGGTACATTGGTATTACTGCCGGTAAGCGCATGGCTCAATTATGAACAATCATTATCCGGCCGATTTTTGCTGCTGCTTATCGCCGCTATATTATATGCCATTGGGGTGTTTGGCGTAACTATGTTCGGCAACGTTCCTTTAAATAACATGCTGGCTGGCTTCGATCTTAAGTCGGCTACTGCAGCTGATATTGCCTGCCAACGCTTAAGTTTTGAGCGGCCATGGCTGCTGTTACATAACATCCGTACCGTTACCTCGGTAGTTTGTTTAGTACTCGTATTAATAGGCTGCATCTATAAATTCGACTAATTACCTGCTATTTTCATATCTAAGCCATCTCCCTACTTATGTAACAATCATTATACTTTAGGCAGTGTTACCAAACTGTTAATTTGCTTTATCTTGGTATTTTCAAATAACAAACTGAAAAACGATCTTATTGAATTATGAACAGATATTTACTAACGGTAACGGCTTTTGCATTAGCGCTTAGCGCCAATGCCCAGCAAAACGCCCCGGTAACCGCTAAAGATTACGAACATGCCGAAAGCTTTTTAAGCTACAATACCGACCCTCTTATTGACCGTGCCAGTGTTAGACCAAATTGGCTTGCCGGCGATAAGTTTTGGTACCGCGTTTCAACTGCGCAAGGCAACGAATTTATACTGGTTGATCCCGTTAAAAAAACACGCACCGCCGCTTTTGATGCTCAAAAACTTGCCGACGCGCTTTCTGCAGTTGCAGGTAAAAAGTATGACGCCAATAAACTGCCTTTCCAAAGCATCAATTATACTGTCGATGGCAAATCGGTTTTATTTACTGTCGATGGCAAAAAATGGAACTACAACCCGCAAACTAACCAGGTAACCGAAGATACATCTAAAGCAGCGGAGGTTAAACCACCTGTTCTTACCGGCCGTGCTGCCAGGGGTGGTGGTAACGAAGTGTTTTCGCCGGATGGCAAACGTGCCGCTTTCATCAAAAATTATAACCTGTGGGTGCGCGATGTTGCTACCAACAAACAAACCCAACTAACCACCGATGGCATAAAAGATTTTGGTTATGCTACTGATAACGCCGGCTGGACCACAAGCGACAGGCCTATCGTATCATGGTCGCCCGATTCTAAAAAAATTGCCACTTTTCAGCAGGACCAGCGTAATGCCAGCGATATGTACCTGGTAACTACCAATGTGGGCAAACCAAAACTCATGGCATGGAAATATCCCCTGCCGGGCGATAAAGAGATCATCACCATACAAAGGGTAATTATTGATGTGGATAATGCAAAAGTTATCCGCTTTAACATTGCACCAGATCCGCACCGAGCTACACTGAGCGATGATATATCAAGCAGCGGTACATTTGATGATGCTGATTGGAAAGAGGATGGTTCGGAGTTCGCGTTTGTATCTACCTCACGCGATCATAAGAACGAGAAATTCCGCATAGCAAATGCCCAAACCGGCGCTGTGCGTGAGGTATTTGAAGAAACTGTTAAAACACAATACGAATCTGGCTGGGGTGCTATTAACTGGCGTTACCTGCCTGCCTCAAAAGAGATCATCTGGTTCTCGGAACGCGATAACTGGGGGCACTTATACCTTTACGATGCCACAACCGGCAAGATAAAAAACCAGATCACCAAAGGCAACTGGGTAGTTACAAAACTGCTAAAGGTTGACGAAAAAACCCGCACGCTTTACTTTGTAGCAGGTGGCCGCGAGCCGGGCAATCCATACTTCTCTCACCTGTACAAAATCAACTTTAACGGCAAGGGCTTAACTTTACTTACCCCCGAAGATGGTAACCACACCATTACCTTCTCGCCCGATTACAAATACTTTGTTGACAGTTATTCGAAACCTGATATGGCACCTGTTATCGTGCTGCGCGATATGAACGGCAAATTGTTATCCCCTTTAGAAAAAACAGATATATCAAGATTGGTAGCAACAGGTTGGAAAGCCCCTATCTCTGTTAAGCTTAAAGCGCACGATGGCACCACCGATATTTATGGTTTGATGTTTACACCAACTAAAATGGATGCGAACAAGAAATACCCTGTTATCGATTACATTTACCCGGGTCCGCAGGGTGGTGGTGTTGGCAGCTGGTCATTCGCGGCATCAAGAAACGATCACCAGGCATTAGCCGAACTGGGCTTTATTGTGGTTGTGATAGAAGGCACCAGCAATCCACTGCGTTCAAAAAGCTTCCATGATATGAACTATGGCAACATGGCCGAAAACACCCTGCCCGATCAAATAACCGGCATTAAACAATTGGCTGCCCAATACCCTATCGATACTACAAAAGTGGGGATCTGGGGCCATTCGGGCGGTGGTTTTGCTACCGCGGCGGCTATGTTTCGCTATCCCGATTTCTTTAAGGTGGGGATCTCAGAATCGGGCAACCACGAGAACCGCAACTATGAGGATGATTGGGCCGAACGTTATAACGGCCTTGTAGAAAACTCAGACTACGATGCACAGGCTAATCAGAATTTCGCCAAAAACCTGAAAGGCAAACTAATGCTTGCGCACGGCATGATGGATAACAACGTGCCGCCATACAACACACTGCTGGTTGTTGAGGCATTGGAGAAAGCCAACAAAAGCTTCGACCTGGTGATATTCCCTAATAGCGCGCATGGCTATGGTGCCTATGGCCCTTATATGATGCGCCGCCGCTGGGATTATTTTGTGAAAAACCTGTTAGGTGCCGAACCACCTTACGATTACCAAATTAAACCAAGACCAAGTCAACGCTAAAACCTGCGACCAAATATTAATACCAAAGCCTGCAATGTTTATTGCAGGCTTTTTTGTTTCAGAATCTTCGGGGTCTATCAATATAATCCGGAATTAACTATCTTGTAATCAAAACATTTAAGGTAATTGCATGGAAGTTTTTACTCATATTAAATACGTTATTGGTATCACACTTAGCTTTAGCCTGGCACATTTGCTTAAGGGTACGGTTAAATTTGTTCAGCACCCAACCCGCGTAAAACCTTACATAACCCATTTATTATGGGTTTTGTACATGTTTCTTACCCTTGTACATTTTTGGTGGTGGGAGTTTAAATTAGCCGGCATTACCGAGTGGCATTTTTTCACTTACTTTTTTATTGTGCTGTATATTACCAATTACTACGTGATATGCGCGCTTTTATACCCCGATGACATTAACGATTATAAAGACTACAAGGATTATTATTTCTCCAGACGGAAATGGTTATTCAGCTTTTTAGCCATCGCTTTTATGGCCGATCTGGTAGATACAATTGTTAAAGGGCACGAATATTTAACCCATTTTGGATGGGAACTACCTGTACGCGCCCTAATCCTAATGGGGCTTTGCCTCACGGCCATAAAAGTAAAGGCCCCCCGGTTTCATCTATTATTAGCTATCCTGTTTATTTTGTATGAGCTATCCTATATAGCACGGTTCTATAATATAGAAATGAAATGATGCTTCGCCCGATAGATAACTATTTTTTGCAGCATAGCGAGCCAACACAAAGCTGCCTGCAATTTTTACGCGGCCATATCCTTAAACTGGATACCAACATCACCGAAGAATGGAAATACGGCATGCCTGTTTTTTGCTATAAGGGTAAAATGATGTGTTATCTGTGGGTTCATAAAAAGCTGCACCAACCATATTTGGGTATTGTACAAGGTAAACATATAGAACATCCCGACCTGATCATTGAGAAAAGGGCGAAAATGAAAATACTCCTGTTAGATCCAAATGAGGACCTACCCATGGATAAGATAAATACTATCTTAAGCCAGGTGCTGGCTTTTTTCACGCACTAACAAAAAATGCCACCCTGATGGGCAGCATTTCTATTTCGTTTATTTTGCATTTACAATACTTCTGCACCAGCTGATGCCACTTCATGATCCTGCTCTACCGAACCGCCAGATACACCTATAGCGCCAATGATCTTTCCGCTGCCATCCTTTAGGACAACACCACCGGGAAAGGTAATAAGTCCGCCGTTTGAATGTTCTATATTATAAAGTGGGCCGCCTGGTTGTGATAGTTTACCTATCTCACCCGTGTTCATGTCGAAGAAACGTGCGGTTTTCGCTTTTTTAATAGAAATATCCACCGAACCCAGCCAGGCATTATCCATTCGATGGAAAGATACCAGGTTAGCGCCCTCATCAACAATGGCTATATTCATAGGCACGTTGATTGCCTTTGCTTTTGCTTTAGCAGCTTCTGATAGTTTTTCTGCCTGTTCTAATGTAATGCTCATAGGGAAATAATTAAATGATGTGGGTAAAATTAAGTAATAAACAGCCCGTATTAAGGGATGTTTCGTTTATTATTCGTTTTATCCACATGTACTTGATAAACCATTTCAAACAGTTCTAATACAAATTCCTTATCACCATAAGTTTCCATATAAAAACTTAACCAGCCGGTATTCTTAAGGATATGATGATCTTGCACCCGGTTATTTAGATGCATTAATTGCTGTTTTAATTTGCGGTTCAGCAGCATATCCAACAATCCATTACTGTGAATGTGCCCTAATTCGGTTTTGCCATAATTAAACTGTAAACCGCCGTATTTGTGGGTAGTGGCAGTTGTACCCGGCCATGTTAATATTTCCTTCTCAACATCGTCAATCCAATCAAGCAATTTGGGGTTGGTTATTAATGTCCATAGTTTTAGCCATGCATCAAACAAATGAGGTAAACCGGGTATAAACTTCAGAAAACCCCAATATTTAACAACAAAGTTGAACATGTTATTTTGCTTCGCTCAGTTCTTTAATATGCTCCATTACACGCAGGTGCACATTGCGGGTAACGCTTTCGGCCCAGATATCATAATACCATACCGGGAACACATATAACCTGTACCAGCTATTACCGGTTAGCGTTGTTGTACCATCATGGTTATCTTTTAACAGGAATTGCCCACGCAGAATGTCGATATGACCCATTATCTCCGGGTCACGGGGCTGCTTGGTAATATCGAAGGTAAGATCTTTGTTTTCATCATAGGTTACTATCTTTTCATCAAACACATACCCATTGCTAAATATGCATTTACGCTTTGCGCCTAAATAATACCCTTCGGCAGTTGACTGTACCGGGCTGGGCATCCCAATGCGGAAAAGCCAGTATTTGCCCGGGGTTTCTATCCGTTTATAAGCTACTACATATTTCCAAACCTTGGCAGGCGGGGCGTTGATCACCATGGTATCGGCAACATTGTTTTCGTAATGATGAACGGATAGCGAATCGAAAATAAAGATACCGAACAGAATAACAAACACGCTTACATTAAGGGTTTGGTTGTTTTTCTTAAACATCTTATAACCTACAGAACTACCCATGATTATAAATGCCATTAATAGCGGTGCAACTATAATTAAACATATAACCCCTTCTTTTAAAATGATAGCGCTCAATAACAACGCAATAATTGTATTGTAACATGACCAGGCGGCTAACTGTCTGCTTCCAAAATTTATGTTTCGCCAAAACCATGCACTTACTATGCCCATTAAAAAAGGAACGATGACAAATTCTGAAAATATCAGTGTACCATTAAAATCTTTCATAAGCAATTTGCTTATCCCTATTGTGGCCATCCCGAAAGCATTGGAGAGTAAAAAGCCGTTATTTTTTGGTGAGAATATTTTGCCGAGCATGATAAGGTTTGTTTAAAGGTGACTATTATTTGTGATATACTCTAACTGATAGGTGTAACGACAGGCGATATATAAAGGGATTATACCTATCACTCCGAAAGAACAATCTACCAGTTGCCAAAACAGCGGGATATGCCTGATAGGCCCCGCAATAAATGCCAGCGGGAATATCAGCACGCAAGCAATCATGCCAAATTGCAATACCCAAATGTTTCTTACCGGGTCGCGCAAGGGGCCAATAAATGCTATCGCGATAACGATGTGGGCGAAGGCCAGCCAATCGGTGCCATAGCTTAGGTATGGATATTGTGCATTGGTAGTTTTCACTGCCGTATAAATGGTGTTTAACCAGTGCTGCATTTTTGGCGTAAATATATTGAGGTTATTCATCGTGATAGCCAGTTCGCTTTCTATAGGGAATGCGGTGATGCCGCTTAGTACCAGTCCGGCCATCAGGAAGATGAGCCAGCGTTTTATTTTCTTTTTTAATTGTGTTGGGGTAGGTTGCATGGTGTTTGGTTTTATATTCTGATGCTTAAAATATCTTTAATGGCATGTTCCGCCTTTTCAAACTGAAATTGAAAGCCTGCATCAAGCAAGCGTTTGGGGACAACCCAGCGGCTTTTTAATATCAACTCGGTTTCGGTACCTATGAGCATGGCCCCCATTTCCAGCATCCATGCCGGAGCGGGTAAACCAAAGGGAACGCCACAGGCATGGCGCAGCTCTTTCATCAAATCGGTATTTTTTAAAGGATTAGGAGCAGTACAGTTGAGCACACCTTTAATTTCGGGGTGTTGCAGTAACCACTCTGTACATTTTACAACGTCCTGCTCGTGTACCCATGAAACATATTGCTGCCCATCGCCCTGGTGGCCACCCATACCGGTTTTAACCAGATTAATTAGCCTTGGCAAAGCACCCTCGTTGCGGCCAAGCACAATGCTAATGCGTAAAGCGACTTTACGGGTGTTTGGCGTTTCGGTTTCAAAGAAATTTTTCTCCCAAATTTTACAAACCTCTATAGAAAAGCCATAACCAATTTCGCCGGTTTCCTCATCCTGCGGGTGGTCTTCCGCATGGCGATAGATGGTTGCAGACGCCGCGTTGATCCAAAGTTTAGGCGGGATCATCAAACCATCAACTACCTTTCCAAGCAGCGTGGTAGGTTCTACCCTTGAACTGATAATTTCTTCCTGGTTCTTTTGGGTATAACGGCAATTCACATTTTTACCGCAAAGGTTTATCAGCATATCGGCGCCTTCCAGCTCTTTTGCCCAATCGCCCATGGTACGGCCATCCCATACCAGCGTTTTTATATTGCCTTTATCTGTCTGTGGTTTTCTGCTTAATATGATGACCTCATCGGTGTCATATTTATAATGCTCAGCAAGGGCTTTACCTAATTGCCCGTTGCCGCCTGCCAATATTATTTTTTTGTATTTCATGATGATAAGGTTTAGATGAATAAGATAATCAAAAGTATTATGGCGCGGTAAATAGCCCAACTGATGGTGAGCGTCCATCCGATATTTAAAAGCTTGCTCCTGCGGATGTGTTCTAAAAACATCAGCCCGGCAATCAGCATAAAATAGCCCGCGTAAACTATTGGTTGCTCCCCTAATAATCCGCTTAACAATAACATAGGTAACAGCAGCAATGCGCCACCAAAAGATATGGTCATCATATTACCCAGGTACTCCCATTTCTTTTCGTTAAATGTCAAACCAATAATTATCCCCTGGAAAAATATTTGCCCGCCGCATATCAGGTACTCGCGATAAGCGCTACCCACCGGTACTACACCCTGCAATAAACCGGCGTAATGGGTAAGTATATAGGAAGTAACAGCCCAGGCAAATATCAGGTATGTTACCCGGTATTTTAATTTGAATGTTGGCTGTATAGTAAAAGTATCACCTATGCTTGGTATAATAACCCTGCGGTTGTATGACAAGAAGCTGTAAAGCTTACCCATTACCCAAACAAATGGCGCGAAGTTAAACAGTGGCTTAAACACCGGCATTGCGTTGCCAAAAATCTTGAATAAACTTTTTACACCATAGGTAACCTCACCTGTTTCCTGGTCTATCAATGCAATTTCATTCACCGCGCGCTGCCTGTCAACCATTGGGCAGGCTTCAGGGCTTAGTTGCTGGTATGCCTCGCGACCGCTTTTATCAAGCAAGCCGGCCTGTACAAAAGCGTTAGTGTACATTTTGCACATGGGGCATTCGGCATCGTATAATATTGTGTGGTTTTTTAAGGTTATCATTATAGTAATATTTGAATTTTCAGTAAATTATGAAATATATAAAGAAAAAAAATGCTACTTGAACATTTTAAAAATAGAACCCCAAAACCAGTTTTCCTCTGCCTTAAGCATGGTATCTAAAGTTTTATCTACGTTTTTAGCCATCTTGTTTATATCGGTTACAGATTTATTAAAGGTTGCATATTCCGGGTCTTTACTATCTCCTTTTACCTTTACCAGTTCGTCTAATATTTTCATAACCGGTTCCAGCTCGCGTTTGCGGCGCTCTTTAGCCACCTGGCGGGCAATGTTCCAGGTATTCTTATCAGCAAAAAAGTATTCCTTACGTTCGCCTGCCTTATGCAGCTTTTCAACCAGTCCCCAACCCATCAGGTCGCGCAGGGTCATGTTGGCGTTACCGCGAGATATGCTCAGGCTCTCCATGATCTCTTCGGTGGTTAACTCACCCGGGGTAACCAATAGCAAAGCATGCACCTGCGCCATGGTGCGGTTAATACCCCACTCAGAGCCTAACTTGCCCCATGCTTCAATAAACTTTTGCTTTGCTTCTGGTAATTCCATGTACAAATATAACTATCTTTTTAAACTTTCAAAACTTATTGAAAGTTTATTTTATTTTTTACTGATATATCCACCTTGCTTATCCAATCACCTCTATTGGCGCAATTTATATGGCCTCTATCAACTAACCTGTTACAAAATATTTTTCCATCTTACACCGGATAAGCCCATCTTTACCTACATGAATATTTTAGTGACCGGCGCCACCGGGTTTATTGGCCGACAACTTTGTTTTACCCTTGCAAATAAAGGGTATAACGTAAAGGCGCTTTGCCGAAACATTCATCACCCTTATTTAATTAAACATGATAATATCGAGCCTATAAAAGGTGATATATTGGATACCGATAGCCTGCTGAATGCCATGCAGGGTTGCACACAGGTATACCACACCGCAGCCATGGCCAAAATGTGGTGCCGTAACCCGGATGATTTTCTGGAAACCAATGTTACCGGCACCCGCAACGTTTTACTGGCGGCGCAAAAAGCAGGCGTGCAACGTATAGTTTATACATCTACCTGCGGGGTATGGGGGCCAACGCTAAAGTACCCGCTAACCGAAGATGAGCCCCGGATAACAGGCTTCCCCATTGCTTATGAACGTACAAAATACCTGGCCGAACTGGAAGTAAATAAGTTTGTGCAGCAAGGTATGGATGTGGTTACTGTTAACCCATCGCGCGTGTTTGGCGAGGGGCCAATAACGGATAGCAATACCGTTAGCAAAATGATAAGCGGTTATTTAAAAGGTAAATGGCGTATTATTCCTGGTGATGGCGGTCAGATCTCCAACTACTCCTATTTGGATGATGTGGTTGATGGCCACATTGCTGCCATGGAAAAAGGCCTTACCGGCAACCGCTATATTTTAGGTGGCGAAGATGTTAGCTTTAACGAGTTTTTTAGTACACTGCAGCAGGTATCAGGCGTGCAGCGCAATATGGTGAGGGTACCGCAAAAGGTCATTAAGTTTTACAGTCATATTGAGGCTTTAAAAACTAAATTAACCGGACTTACACCCGTTTTTTTACCGGAGTTCGCCGACCGTTTAAAGTTCAACCAAAAATACAGCAGCCAAAAGGCTGTTGCGCAATTAGATTACAAAATAACCCCCTTTACCGAAGCTATGCGCAAAACCGTTGATTATTTAAAAGCAAATTAATATGCCTCAACTAACCGCCATAATTACCGGTGCCAGCGAAGGTTTAGGCAAAGCATTTGCCATTGAATTAGGTAAGCGCGGTATTAATATGGTACTGATCTCCCTGCCTGATACGGGGTTAGATAACCTGGCAAAATACATCCGCAAAAATTTTGAGGTAAGGGTTGATGTGATAGAACTTGACCTGACCAATGCTGAAAGCCATCAACAAATATTTGCCTACTTAACCCAACAACAACTAACCGCATATATCCTTATCAACAATGCCGGCATAGGTAATTGGGACTGGTTTATTGACAACAGCACCGACTTTTACAAAAAACAAATTGACCTTAATATAACCACCCCCGTTTTGCTAACGCGATTGTTTTTAGGCCAGGTAGATGCCTCCGTTACTTCTTACATACTAAATGTGGGCAGTATGGGTGGCAGGTTTGTGGTACCACGCAAACAGGTTTATGGGGCAAGCAAAGCCTTTATCAATTATTTTACCCAATGCATGCAGCTGGAGCTTTTGGGTACAAACGTAAAAATGAGTTTGCTTAGTCCGGGTGGGATAAACACCAAGCCCGAGCTACTGGTGATAAACCAGCAGCTTAAAGGTATTGCCAAAGCCACCATTCTGGAGGCGGATGAAGTAGCACGTATTGCTATTGATGGCCTGTTCAAAGGCAAAAAAGAGATCATCCCCGGCGCTGCTAATAAATTGCTGGTAATATTAAATGGCATCTTGCCGGGCTTTATTAAGAGCGCCATTATTAAGGGTAAGTTGAAGGAGCATGGTAAATAACGTAGAGACGGGTTGTCATCCTAAGCGATAGCGAAGGATCTGATCGCAAACATACACATCGGCGAATAGATGCTTCACTATCGTTCAGCATGACAGCTTTGTAAGATGAATTATTTACCTGCAAACCTTGGCAGCAGATCAACTGCCGCACCGGGCATTTTGACTTTATAACGGTAGCCTCCCGGGAAACTATCCTCTTCCTTTATAAATTCGTGACCTTTTTTGCTGATCCAAAAAGTTTGGGTGTAGCGGGTTCCTTTGTTTTCGGTTTCGTTGAATAGCTTCCAGCAATCTACCTTTTGGTTGTCTAAAGTGCTTATAACTTCGCTGCCAGTAACTTTGTAAATAATGTGCTCGGGTTTGCCATAACCGGCATCATAAAAGTTAATGGCAAAAGTTTTACCGGCTGCCAAGGGCATCATCTCAAAGGTTTCGATATCCTGGTTCCAGTTAAAATTTGGCTCGGTAAAATTCAGCACAAAATCCTTTTTTGTATTTAATGCAACTGTATCTGCCCCTTTTATTTTGTCGGCATCCCAATTGTAGGCCCCTACTTTACCACCAATAGTTTCGGTATGATAAACAGGCGAAAAATCTTTCACCCTGTTTACCGAATATCCTGTTCGATAGCTAATAGTATCGCCGCCATACCAATGCTGGGTGGTAGCAAATACTTTTTCGCCGTTGCGGGTCTCTATTTTTGTATCGCGCAGCCAAAACCAAAACCTTAGTGCTTTAGGGTTTTTAGCGTTCTGAAAGTATACCAGGTACTGACGTAACCCGGGTTTTAAGGTAGCCGTGTTCAGGCGATGGTCTTTTACACGAATGGTATCTACCTGCGCCACTGCATATTTTGGCTGTGCCGATAAAAATAATGTAGTAAGGGAGGTTATTACTATTCCTGCTATTGATAATTGTACTTTCATGATATGTGCTATATGGCGTTTAAGTTTGTTGCATCAAACCTCCTGTTAATCAGTTGTTACATAAAATTATTTAAACCATATGCCCAATATATTTAGCGGGTAAAGCTTAGTTTTCAATAAGACGGCCTGCTGTCACTTATAACCGCAATACACCTATCTGTTGAAGAAACACACCTATTGATTGAATAAAAACCCGCTGTTGTTTAATGTGGTGGATATCTATCAAAAAGCTTTGTACTTTTAAGCATGTTATTGCTAAAAAGGAAGCCCAACATTGTGCAACTACAGTGGATGATCTGGGTATTTGTTTTCCTGGTGCTCACTATGTCGCTGATTGCCATGGATGGTTTGGTACAGGCTGCCACTTACGCGCTTTTAAATACAACCTTTTACGCGGCTATTATTTATGGTAACATTCTGTGGCTTTTTCCCCGTTTATATCAAAAGGGGAAAATTGTTACCTATATACTGGCGGTAATTATATTTCTGTTAGTTATTGGTGCGATAAGAGCGTCTATCGCACTCAATGTTTATAATTTACTCTTCGCCAAGCACCCCGAGCCCATGACCTTTAAGGCGATAGCTACAACTATCGTAGGTGGCATAATGATACTCTTGCTCAGCTTTATATTTCGCATTGCCATTGCTTACTTTGCCCTGAAACAACAATCCGAAGATATTATCGCCCAAAAAACACAGGCCGAATTAAACCTGCTAAAATCGCAGGTGCAGCCGCATTTCCTGTTTAATACGCTGAATAATATTTATTACGAGGCCTATCTGGAAGCTCCCCGAACGGCAGCATTAATAGAGCGCCTGTCAGATATTATGCGCTATTTTGTTGACGAAAGCCCAAAGCAGGAAGTGAACCTGGGTACCGAGATCCAGTTTCTCGAAAACTACATCGCGCTGGAAACCATCCGGATCCGCTATGAGATTGATATTACGTTCACCAAGAATTGCGACACCGCTTTAAGTTTGCCGCCAATGTTGCTCATGACCTTTATTGAGAACATTTTTAAGCATGGTATAGATAAAAGCAGCAGCCATAATAAAATAGAGATCTCCTTATTGCAGCAAAACGGGCGTTTGGTATTTACTACCAGCAATACCGTTCCTACTAACCCTTTAAATACGCCATCAACCGGGTTTGGGATTCAGAACCTGCGTAAGCGCTTAGTGCTTTTGTATAAAGCTGATTTCGATTTACAGGTTGAAAATAAAGGCGATATTTATGTAGCACAACTAAACATCCCGCTGGCATGAATTTAAGGTGTATTATTATCGACGATGAGCCCAATGCGGTTAGCCTGCTGGAAGTGCTGATTGGCCAAACCACGCAATGGCAACTTTTAGGCAAATGCTATAACGCTTTAGAGGCTATAGATTTTTTGAAAGCCCATACCGTAGATTTTATTTTTCTGGACATCAATATGCCCCACTTAACCGGCATGGAACTGGCCGGCCTGCTGCCTAAAGAAACCAAAATTGTGTTTACCACAGCCTACACAGAACATGCTGCCGAAAGCTATGCCTTCCAAACTATAGATTACCTGCTAAAGCCCATAACCCTGAAACGTTTCCTGGCTGCCACACAAAAAATTGAGTCCGCTTTTGGGAAGCAAATAATTATTGAAAAGACAGAAAGCAAGGCCGATGATGCCTATTTCTTTGTAAAATCAGGCAAGACCTTACGCAAGATATTATTGGATGAGGTGTTATATTTTGAAGGCGAAAAGGAATACGTGCGCCTGGTTACCGGCGCCGAAGAGTTGTTGATCTATCGCCGTTTAAAAGAAATTGAAGAGCAGTTGCAGCGCCCCTTTGTTCGTGTGCACAACTCTTATATTGTTAACACCAAACTCCTAAGCAAAATTCAGGATAACCATATTTATATTGGCAATAAACAGATCCCCGTAAGCGAAAAGTTCAGGGAGGGTTTTATGGCGATGATAAGGCGGAGGATGTTTTAGGGGGGCTAACCTCTTGTACTTGTCATGCTGAACGATATTGAAGCATCTATTCGCCGCCATACAATTCGCCATGCAAAGTTCGCTAACAGATCCTTCGCTATCGCTCAGGATGACAGGTCTGTTTGGAGTTTTCGCTGCCGCGGGATTAGCGCAGCATATCTCGTGGTATATCCTGGCATAAGCTTTCAGCTTGTGTCAGCTGAAAGCTTACCTTGTGCGGCACCACGGGCTGAAAGCCCGCGGCAGCGCTTATTATTTTACGATTCCGTCAACTCTCCCCTTAAATCCTTCTCCAGGCAGCGTTTTACTTCCTGCGGATCATCTATCTCGCCAAGCAGGTACATCATTTTGGTAACAGCGGCTTCGTAGGTCATATCGTAACCGTTGGCAACACCTATATCTTTCAGTTGCTTGCTGGTTTCGTATCGCCCAAGCTCAACGGTGCCTACTTTACATTGCGAGATATCCAGGATCACTTTACCGCTATCGATAGCGTTTTTAAGCAGATCAATAAACCACTGGTCGGTTGTGGTATTACCGGCGCCAAATGTTTCCATTACAATACCACGTACATCGGCACCTAAAATGGTTTCAACCACCTTCGGACTAATCCCCGGATACAGCTTCAACACGGCAACATCGCTCACCAGTTTATTATGAATTTTCAACGGACCTTCGCCCGGCTCACGAATATCATTTATGCTGAAACGCAGGTGTACGCCAGACTCGGCCAGTATGGGATAATTAGGCGAGCGGAAAGCTTCGAATTTTGATGAATTATATTTGAATGCACGGTTACCACGGAAAAGCTTATAATCAAAATAGATACAAACTTCAGGCACACGCGATCTGTCATTCTTCTTTGCCTTGGCAATTTCAATGGCCGTCATCAGGTTTTCCTTAGCATCGGTACGTACCGCGCTAATGGGCAGCTGCGACCCGGTAAAAATCACCGGTTTATCCAAATTTTGCAGCATAAAACTTAATGCCGATGCCGTAAAGGCCATGGTATCTGAACCATGTAGTATCACAAAGCCATCAACTGTATCATAGTTGGCTTCTATCAGTGCTGCAAGTTCGCCCCATATAACGGGGTTCATATTTGATGAATCGATGATCTGCTCGAATGAATGTACCTTAATTTTGCAATTAAGCTTCTCCAGTTCGGGCACATTATCCATAATCTGCTCAAAGTTGATAGGTACCAACGTTTTTGTAACAGGATCGCTCATCATACCTATTGTCCCTCCGGTATAGATGATCAGTATCTGGCTCATTTAGATCAGGTTTATGCTGTAAATATTAAATATTATATACCAAATATCCTTTTTGAATTCTCTGTGGTGATATTAGCCACATGTTCAACAGATGTTTGATATAGCTCCGCAACCTTTTGGGCTACATAAGTTAAATAAGAGCTTTCGTTAGGTTTACCACGGTACGGAACGGGCGTAAGGTACGGAGAATCGGTTTCTAAAACCACATACCCCAGGTCAATTTGCGGTAAGATTTTATCTAACCCCGCATTTTTATAAGTTACAACCCCGCCAATACCTAAATAAAAGCCCAAACTGGTAATTTTATTGGCTTGTTCAAGCGTTCCGGTAAAACAATGAAATATCCCCCTTAGATTTTTGTCGTGTTCGTCCTGCAATACCTGGTAAACCTCATCAAAAGCATCCCTACAATGAATTACTATTGGTAATTTCAATGTTTTAGCCCACTTTATCTGCAGTTTAAAGGCTTGTATTTGTTCGGTTAAAAAGGTTTTATCCCAGTAAAGATCAATTCCAATTTCGCCAACGGCATATATTTTATGCTGATGCAGCGCAGGCACAATTGCAGCCAGCTCTTCCTCCCAGTTCTCTTTTACCGAACAGGGGTGCAAGCCGAGCATAGGATAACAATTATCGGGGTAGGCCGTCAATAAATCAAACATCAGCGGTACCGATGCCGCATCAACGTTAGGCAAAAATAAGCGGTCGATGTTATTATCGCGACAGCGCTGCATAAGCTCCGTACGCCTGGCCTCATCAGTTTCGTAGTATAGATGAGTATGTGTATCGGTTAATACCATGGCACAAAATTAAAAAAGCCTTCTTTGCAGAAGGCCTTTTTGATGAATTAATTTTTCTTTTTAGCTACCGCTCGTTTTTTAAGCGGTGCTTTTTTCTTTAAAGGCGCTTTGGCAGCAGGTTTTACAACATTGTGTTTAACCCTTACTACTTTCACCAGCTCTACATCAAATATCAATGAAGCGTATGGTTTAATAGCACCCGAACCATATTCGCCATAGCCCAACACTGATGGGATAATAAGTTTTGCTTTCGAGCCTTCGTTCATTAGCAGGAAAGCTTCGTCCCAACCTTTTATTACCCTGGCTGTACCTAATGCAAAGCTAATAGGCTCGTAAGTGCGGCCGGGCTGGTTTAAACCCGCTGCTTTTGCATCAGCTTCAATGCTGGTGTCAAAAACTTTACCATCAAGCGATCGGCCGGTATAATTTACATATATGGTATCGCCATTTAGCGGCTTTGGTTTTGTGCCTGCCGTTTTAATAATATACCTTAAACCCGATGGAGTTGCCTTTGCAACGAGGTTATTGCTTTTAATATAGTTTTCTAATGTGGCACCTTCGGCTACCTTTAATTTTTCGCCTTCGGCTTTCATTTTTGCCATAGCAGCGTTACGCTCGGCCATGGCTTCTTCCAATGATTGTGCCTGCTGAATTTTTAGGTTGAAAACAATATTACCTCCTTTTTTAAAAAAGGGTGGCATTTCTGCCTCGTGGCCTTTAAATACAGAATCAACGGGCACTTTAATAATGGCACTATCATTAACCGATAACAGGGGGAATATATCCATCAGATCAGCAATATTGGTTGATGGGCGCAACTGGGCTTTTATCGGCTGTCCTTGTTTATAGGTACTAAACAATACCGAATCATTTTCGGTGCGTTGTACCGCGTTAAAGGTGACCACATCGTTCTGTTTTAATTTAGCACCGGGATTGTTGCTGATGATCTGGTATTGCACGCCCCTATCGGTACGCTTAAACTGCGCATTGGCAGTGGCACCAAGCAGGCAAAATATCAAGCTTAAATAAAAAGTATTTTTCATCAGGATAATTTTTAATGGAGATGAAGCTATCATAAGCTGTATTTCATGATAGTTTCAGTTTAATAAAAAAGCCTTCCGGGTAAACTCCGGAAGGCTGTATAAGGTTAATTTAAACTATCTAACTTGCGGCATTGTCGGTTGTACCGGTTTTGGCGCGTTAGGGTTTGCTTTAATAATATTTACTACTTCAACATCAAAAGTAACCGGTGAAAAAGCGCCGATCATTGGTGGAGCACCTTGCTCACCCCATCCAAGTTCTGATGGTATTACAAAGGTTGCTTTAGCGCCTTTATTTAAAAGCAACAAGCCTTCGTCCCAACCTTTAATTACACCACCTGCACCAACAGCAACCTTAATAGGCTCATATTTACGGCGTGGGTCAAGAGGTTTTTTCTCTTTCATCGCTTCTTCTTTTACGCTGGTATCAAACAATTTACCGCTTAATAACCTACCGGTGTAATTTACTACAGCTGTATCGCCGTTAACCAAATTAGCTCCCGAACCCGGTTTTGTAATTTGGTATTGCAAACCAGATGCAGTGGTAGTAGTAGTAAGTTTTTTCTCGTCAACATATTTCTTGATCTTAGCCGGCTCTTGTTTTTTAATAAGATCTGCCTGTGCTTTAAAGTAATCGGTAACGTGTGCCTGGAAAACCGGCTCGGTAGTGTTGCCTCTTGGAATTACTTTTTCAATTTTAACTTCATAAATAAGGTATTTACCTTTAATGCCCGGTGGCTTAGGCTGGCCTTTTTTAAACATCGAATCGATATTTAACTTGATAGTAGCGCTATCACCTTCGCTTAGCAATAAAAACGCTGATGAGATATCACCTTTACGTGGCGATTTCTCTATTATTTGCGGAACCGGGCGGCCCAGTTCATAAGTGCTTCCCAATACAGAGTCGCCTTCAGTTTTTAATATCAGGTTAAGGCTAACAAAGTCGCCTGCTTTAATGGTCGCTCCTGCTTTATCCGTGCGGATGTTGTATAACAAACCGCCCTCGGCTTGTTTAAATCCACCTTTGCAACTTGCAAGCCCTAATGCTGCAACTGCTATGATCATTAAGTTTTTTCTCATCTTTCGTTTTAGTTCTTACTGTAGTTTTATTGTATTAATAGTGTTTTATACTCTGGTAATATTGATTTAAATTTATTGATAGTTGCTTCAAGCGGTTCATCTGACTGGCCGCCTGCCGCATTACGGTGACCACCACCATTGAAATACTTTTTACATATTTCGTTAGCCGGAAACTCCCCTTTAGAGCGCAAAGATAGTTTAACCTTATCATTACGTTGAACTATAAAAGCTGCCAAACGTACCGTAGCAATTGATAAAGCATAGTTCACAATGCCTTCGGTATCGCCGGTATTTACATTAAACCGGGCTATATCAGTTTTATTAACGGATATTATGGCGGTATTGTATTCGGGCAGTATTTCCAGGCAATTGGCCAGGCAATGCCCTAAGAAGCGTAAACGGTTTTCTGATGCGCTGTTGTAAACCAGATCGTGGATGCGGGCGTTATTTGCGCCGGCATCAATCAGCTCGGCTACTATGCGGTGTACTGTTGATGTTGTATTTGGCAAACGGAACGATGCAGAATCGGTCATGATACCTGTATATAAGCAGGTAGCCACATCTTTATTGATCAATTCTTTATGCTTCAGTTGATCTACAATAAAGGTATATACCAACTGTGCGGCAGCGCATGCGTTGATATCCCAATGGCGGTAATCGTCAAAATCTTCGGGCTCCAGATGATGGTCTATCATCACTTTGTAGGCAGCACTTTTGCCAACCAGCACACCCATCTCGTTTATACGGCTAAGGCTGTTAAAATCGGTACAAAAAATAATTTCTGCATCGGCAATAAGTGTTGCAGATAGTTCGGTATTTTCTGTGTAGATGATCACCTCTCCGTTACCCGGCATCCAGTTTAAAAAATCAGGATAATCTGTTGGGGTAATTACTTTCGCATGGTGGCCTTGCTGTATAAGATAGTTATATAGCCCTAAAGACGAGCCCATAGCATCACCATCTGGCTTGTGATGGGTAGTAATTACTATTTTACGGGGCTGATCTAAAAGTTCAGTAAGCGAAGCTAAATCCAACATCAATTTTAAAAGAGTTGCAAAGCTAAGTAAATTAATTAAATACGTATAGCATATTTATAGCAAATACTTTAAGATTCAGTTATAAAACGCTACTTTTGCGCCTCTTTGATTTATAAAGCATAATACTATAATGGCAAATAACAGAACTTTTACAATGATAAAGCCCGATGCAGTTGCTAACGGCCACATTGGTGCTATTTTAGACCAGATAACTAAAGCTGGTTTTAAAATAATAGCACTTAAATACACATCATTAAGCCCGGAAAAAGCCGGCGAATTTTACGCGGTACACGCAGAGCGCGGTTTCTTTAAAGACCTTGTTGGCTTTATGTCATCAGGCCCTATCGTAGCGGCTATATTAGAAAAAGATAACGCTATCGAAGATTTTCGTAAGCTAATTGGCGCTACAGACCCGGCTAAAGCTGATAAAGGAACTATCCGTAACTTATTTGCAAAATCAATTGATGCAAACGCGGTACACGGTTCAGATTCTGACGAGAACGCTGCCATTGAAGGCAACTTCTTTTTCTCGGCTTTCGAGAGATTTTAAAGGATTAACTTTCAATTAAAAGGCGACTGTAAAACATCATTTTCAGTCGCCTTTTTTAGTTTTCCCTTGCTTTGTAAATATAACTATGTATCTTTACTCACCGAGGTGATTTAACATCTAATAATAAACGAATTACAATGAAGTCATTATTAAAATACCTTATCTATTCTATAGTTATCGTAGCTATTATTGTTACTTCAATGGATGTTTTCAGGAGCCATCCCGAGGCACAATTCGTGTTTATATTCCCCGGTATTTTCTTGCTTGCCTTCTCACATATAATGGACGATAGCTTCCGTAAGGTTAGCCATCGGATACGCCTGTCTCGCGGAAGATAGTATTACAGAAATACGATATCTGCCACCAACTCCGTTTTAGCATCGTCATTTATTTTTTTGATTATTTGCTGGCGCATCATAACCAGTTCGTTTTTTATTACCGACGATTCTATCCGCAGAAATAACTTCTTATCTTTTATAAATAACTCTTTAGTACGGTTTGCTACCGATTTGCCCACCAGATCCGGCCAGGCAGATACAATAGCGGTTTCATCGTAACGGCGTTTTATTTTGTACACATTAAGCATTTGCTCAATAGCTTCTTTCAGCGATTTATCGTTGGCTTTACGCATCTATATTGCCCTCCGTTACTTTAAATAATTTCACCCCAACATTTATCTTCTCAAATACCCCCTCAACCCTGCTCATACTGGTATCTGTAATAAACACCTGGCCAAAATCATTATTGGATACCATTTGCATTAATTTGGTAACACGGTTATCATCCAGCTTATCAAAAATATCATCGAGCAACAGCAAAGGCTTAAAACCGTTCTTTTGCGTAAGAAAAGTATACTGCGCCAGCTTCAGCGCTATCAAAAAAGACTTTTGCTGTCCCTGCGATCCAAACTTTTTCATGGGCATGCCATGGATATTAAACTGCAGGTCATCTTTATGGATGCCGGTTGTGGTACGCTCCAGCACTCTATCGCGTTCCATGCTTTTCTTTAGCAGGCCGGCAAATTCATCCTGCAATAATTGCGATTCGTATATCAGTTCTACCTGCTCGGCATCTTCGCTAATAAACTGGTAATGCTTATTAAATATCCCCGTAAATATCTCCATAAAGTTACGGCGCTTTTGGAATATTCGCGTGCCCGATGCTATCAATTGTTCGTCGAAAACAGCCAATAACTCCGGGTCATATCTACCGGTATCTGCAATTTGCCTTAACAGCGCGTTACGGTTTGTTAATACCTTATTATAAGCAATCAGTTCGTCAAGGTAATTATGGTCGGTTTGCGAAATTACGTTATCAATAAATTTGCGTCGCTCTTCGCTGCCTTCTATAATAATGCTGATATCATAAGGCGATATCATTACCAGCGGCAGCAATCCAATATGATCTGCCAGGCGCTGATAATCTTTTTTATTTCGCTTAAATTGTTTCTTCTGATTCCGCTTAACCCCGCAGGCAACCACTTCCTTATTACCGTTTTTTTCGAACACCCCATTTATCATGAAAAAATCGGCGCCTTGCTTTATTTGCTGACTATCAATGGGGTTAAAATAACTTTTACAAAGCGACAGGTAATGCACTGCATCCAGCAGGTTGGTTTTGCCTGCCCCGTTGTTACCAACAAAGGCATTCACACCCTCTGAAAGCGAAATTTCGGCTTCAGCGTAGTTTTTAAAATTGAGAAATGAGAGTTGCTGCAGATACATAATGCGGAGGACAAATTTAGTGTTTTTAACGGTTTAGTTTATTTGTTCATTGGTTTATTTGTTCACAGTTCACGGTCTGTGGGGAGACGCGAAGTATCGCGTCTCTACGTAGAAAGGTTAATTTGCGTTAGGGGGTGCAGCGGATACCGGCCTTGTGGCTAAGGCCTGTGCAGTATGAGCGGAAAACCCGGGCCGCAGGCAACGCCATAATCCATTCTCTTCAAACCCTCATTATTACAATATTTACCAACTAAACACACCTCGACCCAACCATGCTTACAATCAACATAAACAAGCAATTAACTATACGAAATTTAAATTTGTTAAAAGGATTGAAAACCGTATTTTTGCAAACTTAATTTTTAAATACAGATGTCAGCAACCGAGGTGAATACCAAAACTACAGCAGATAAAAACAATGTTGTAAAGAGCGGTAGTTTTGTTCAGGAGAACCAAAAAAGCTTATTATTTATTGCAGCAGCTATTGTTGTAATGATAGTTATTTACGTAGCGTACCTTAAACTTTACCTTGCACCAAGGGAAGTTACCGCGGCAAACCAAATGCACGTGGCACAAGATTTTTGGGCTAAAAAAGACTGGGACAAAGCCATTAACGGCGATGCAGGTTACCCTGGTTTCAAAAAAATAATTACAGATTACAGTAATACCAAAGTTGCTAACCTTGCTTACTTTTATTTAGGTACTGCTTATTTAAATAAAGGCGAATACCGCCAGGCAATTGATAACTTAACAAACTATCGTGGTGATGACAATATGGTTGCTGCCGAAGCTTTAGGTAGCACCGGCGATGCTTATGTTGAATTGAAAGATTACGACAAAGCTGAAACCTATTTCAAAAAAGCGGTTGATAAAGCCAGCAACAAATTCCTTTCTCCATTTTACTTAAAAAAATTGGGTTTGGTTTACGAAGCAAAAAAAGACAACAAATCTGCAGCTGATACTTACAAAAAGATCAAAACTGATTACCCTGAAAGCGCAGAAGCACAAAACATTGACGAATACATAGCCCGCGCAGAGGCTAAATAGTAATATTAGCTTTATAAAACATTGTAATGCCTGCTTATTCAGCAGGCATTATTTATTTAAAACGATTTCTATCTTTACCTGAATTATTTACGGCACTAAGTTTCTTACAATCTAAAATCGTAAATCATAATTCTAAAATAAAAATGGCTACTCAATTAAAAAACCTGTCAGATTTTTCAACCGCCAGCGAAATACCATCGGCTGTAAATTATAGCTTTGGTATAGTGGTTGCCGAATGGAACGCCGAAATAACAAATGCCCTTTACCAGGGTGCTTATGATAGCCTTATTAAATACGGCGCCAAGCCCGAAAACATACACTCGTACCCGGTACCCGGAAGCTTCGAGTTAACCAGCGGTGCGGAATTATTACTAAAAAATAAAGAGCTTGACGCCGTTATAACCCTGGGTTGTGTGATACAGGGCGAAACCCGCCATTTTGATTTTATTTGCGCCGCAGTTGCAAATGGAGTAAGTAATGTTGCCATAAAATATTCAAAACCTGTTATATTTGGTGTATTAACTACTGATAACCAGCAACAGGCTATTGACAGGGCGGGCGGCAAACATGGCAATAAAGGCGATGAAGCTGCAGTAACTGCCATTAAAATGGCTAAGCTGAACGAAACTTTAATTGGTTAAACCCGTATAAATACTAAGTTTAAAAAACACATGAAGAAGATTTTATACATCGCCATTTTAGCATTGGCATTAGGCAGCATGGCTTCATGCTCAAACAAATTATGCCCTGCATACGGTTCGTACCCTAACCACCGCTAACACAGTCATTTGTCATTTTTTTACCATTAGCCCAAAACCAAACTCAGTTTTACACTGTTTTTACCTTTAAACGGGCGCATTACATTATTTTTGTTTTATGGAATGGATATTGTTGGAAACGGCTGATCAGATAGATAATATTAAACAGCAACAGGGTTATAGCTTAATTTTTAAACACAGCACCCGTTGCTCTATCAGCATGATGGCAAAAAGGCGCTTTGAAATGGACTGGGAAAACCTGCCTGCTGATATGTCTCTTTACTTTTTAGATCTTATTAAACACCGCGATCTATCTAACAAGGTAGCACAAGATTTTTTGGTGTATCACGAATCGCCGCAGTTATTGCTCATAAAAGATGGCGAATGCATCCTTGACCAATCGCACGGCGGTATTTCGGTTGATGAGACCATGAGCGTACTGGCGTAATAAGAGAATCAAGATTAGATATTTGATCCGCAGCGGTTTTTCCTGCGGATTTTTTATGTTTTATATCCTCGCGTCATTGCGAGGTACGAAGCAATCTCTTTAGGACAATTGTACAGCCTGCATAAAGGATTTGCTCAAAGAGATTGCTTCGTACCTCGCAATGACGGTAGCGTACATTAATCATTTAATCTTAGCCCAAGATTTTATCGTTTCTGCGTAATATTCGTTTACAAGCCGGATGCACGTACTTTATTTTTAACTAATTTTGTAGCATGATAGATTTGCCTGTAGTACCCGCCAACCAACCACAGCGTAAGCCCGATTGGTTACGGGTTAGGCTTCCGGTAGGGAAGGAATATGCCCACGTACGTGGCCTGGTTGATGAACATAAACTGCATACTATTTGCGAAAGCGGTAATTGCCCTAACATGGGCGAGTGCTGGGGAGCAGGTACAGCCACCTTTATGATATTAGGTAATATTTGTACCCGTTCATGTTCTTTCTGCGCTGTTGCAACCGGCAGGCCTTTAGCTGTTGATACAGATGAGCCTAACCGTGTAGCCAATTCGGTTAAGTTAATGCAGGTTAAACACTGCGTTATTACTTCGGTTGACCGCGACGACCTGAAAGATGGTGGTTCTATCATCTGGGCTGAAACTATTAATGCCATCCGCCGCGAAAGCCCGGATACAACCCTTGAAACTTTACTACCCGACTTTAGGGGTATTTGGGATAACCTTGACCGCGTGCTGGAAACCCGCCCCGAAGTAGTATCACATAACTTAGAAACCGTGCGCCGCTTAACCCGCGAAGTACGTATACAAGCCAAATACGACCGCAGTTTGGAAGCTTTAAAAAGAACATCGGCAACCGGCTTACGCACCAAATCGGGCATTATGCTTGGCCTGGGCGAACGCGAAGAAGATGTTTTAGAGGCAATGGATGATTTGCTGGAAGCCGGTGTACACATCCTAACCTTAGGCCAGTACTTACAGCCAACCCGCAACCACCACCCGGTTATTGATTGGATCCACCCCGATCAGTTTGCCAGTTACAAAGAATGGGGATTAAAAAAAGGATTCAGGTATGTAGAAAGCGGCCCGCTGGTACGCTCATCTTACCATGCCGAAAAACATTTGTTTGAAATGTAAGTTATCCTTTATATCTTCAGCAAGTTGAGCCCCAAACATAAAATAACGTTATCAGAGGATGAATTAATTTTGGCCCTGCGCAACCGTGAGAAGATAGCGGTTGAAGCGTTATATGATATGTATTCGGCATCTTTATTTGGTGTTATCTCCAGGATAATTGCCGACGAGGCCCTTGCCGAAGATGTTTTACAAGAAACTTTCGTAAAGATCTGGCATTCGTTTTCGGGCTATAGCAGTGAAAAGGGTCGCCTGTTTACCTGGATGGTAAACATAGCCCGCAACTTGGCAATTGACAAGGTTAGGTCAAAAGACTTTAAGAATCAAAGCAAAAACCATGACCTTGAAAATAACGTAGCTTTTATTGACGAACAAAGGAATACAGTTTACAAGCCCGAGTTGTTGGGTATCAGGGATTTGGTATCTACCCTAAAACCTGAGCAAAAGTCGATCCTTGATCTGGTTTATTTTAAAGGTTATACCCACGTGGAAGCTGCTGATGAACTTGGCGTACCACTTGGTACAATAAAAACACGACTAAGAATGGCAATAATTCAACTCAGAAAACATTTTAATTAATAGTGGAAGACATTAAGGCATATATCGAATCTGGAATTTTGGAACTTTATGTTCTGGGCGACGTTAGCGCAGAAGAAAAGTTGCAGGTGGAAGATATGGCCGCGAAATACCCTGCCGTGAAAGCAGAAATTGCTGAGATTGAAAAATCTATGGAGCTTTATGCGGAAGCAAATGCCGTTGAACCATCAGAACATTTGCGTAACCGCGTTTTAAGCAGCCTGGTTGTTAATTTGGGCGATGATAACAACTTTTCGAAAGCGGTTACCCATGATGATGACGATAATATAACCCGATTACCCGTTACCCGGATAAATAGCTTTTATAAATACGCGTTTGCCGCCTGCCTTGCTTTGTTATTAGTAAGCATTTATGGATTGGTGAACTTATACAGCAAACTGCAGGATTCAAACACCCAGCTTACCGCCTTACAACAGGATAAACAACGCTTTGCCAACCAGGTTAACCTAATGGATAGCCAACTGGATATGTACCGCGATACTACTTATAAAGTACTTAGGCTAAAAGGCATGCCAAAAGCCCCAACCGCCGCTATGATACTGGCCTGGAACGCTGTAAGTAAAAAGGTTATGGTTGATATGCAAAGCATAAAATTACCAAAACACGATACCCAACACCAATATCAGTTATGGGCCCTGGTTAAAGGTAAGCCTGTAGATATGGGGGTGTTTAATGCCCCTGCCACGGATACTGCCGGCGTAAAAGAAATGAAATCGATCGCATCGGCCGATGGCTTTGCTGTAACCTTAGAACCTATGGGTGGCAGTATTAACCCAACAATGGACCAGATGGTGGTTATTGGAACATTTTAGATAAACTATTTAACATTTAAGAAGCCGTTTTGCCAAGCAGAGCGGCTTTTTGCTTTTTAAATGTTAAATTTTTGTTAAAAACGTCTTTTTTTATAAAACAAAAAAATAATTAGCGTTGTTAGTGTAACTAATACATGACTCAAACGTCATATATTAAAGTTAGTTAGAAGTATATAGTTCTTTATAAGATCAGTTAATAGTTTAAAAGCGAATGTTTGATACTGACATTCGCTTTTTTTTATGCCTTTAATTTTGCCATGGTTATTGGCAATTGCGAAATGATCTTTCCGGGCAGTACAACATGCATCCGGCTTGGCAATGCCAGTTCATCCCCGGCCTTACCATGAACATAAACTCCTAATATACAGGCATCCTGCGACGAATATTTTTGCGCCAATAATGATGTGATAACACCTGTAAGCACATCGCCCATCCCCCCCGTTGCCATAGCCGCATTACCTGTCGAATTAAAATACAGTTGCTCATCCGGCGTAGCCGTAATGGTATAATCGTTTTTAAGAATGATGTAAATACCAAACTCTTTAGCCTTTGCTTTGGCCGTTTGCAATCGTTGCCACCAACTGTTATGCCCGCCAAACAAGCGGTCAAACTCCTTCATATGGGGCGTTAAAATACTGCCCACCGGGATCTTTTTTAACAAAGCCGGATTCTCTGCCAGCACATTCAAGGCATCCGCATCAATTACAACGGGCTTTTTATAATTTTTAAAGATGGCTTTCAGCAGTTTCAAAGTGTTCTTTTCTTTCCCTAAACCCGGGCCAATACCAATTGTACTAAACTTGTCCCATTCAATATCCGGGACACTATCCACATTACGCATTATGGCCATAATTTCGGGCATGGAGCTGTTCAGGGCCACCAATCCGCTTTGCGGGATACAAGCTGTGGTTAACCCCGCCCCCGTATGCGCACAAGCCGATGCGGACAGCAAAGCCGCCCCCATGGTTTCATCCTTGCCTGCTATTATTAGCGCATGCCCGTAAGTACCTTTATTACTAAAGCGTTTACGCGGCCTAATCAGCTTCCGCGCATCTTTCTCTTCCACGTAAAAATATGGGGTATCAACAGAATTGATAAAATTTTCATCCAGCCCTATCTTCACCACCTCGCAGCAATTTATATAAGCGCCAGATTCGGGCAGCAGGAAGTTTATTTTGGGTTGCTGAAAGGTAATCACCAGATCGGTTTTTAATACGGTTGCATCTTTGGGGGTCTCGCCATCAGTATAAAATCCGGTTGGAACATCAACAGCAACAATAGTTTTTTGAAGGCTGTTCAGGTATTCAACCAGCGTTTTATAATCGCCTGTGAGGGGTTTATTCAGGCCACTGCCCAACATGGCATCAATGATCAATTCAGCTTTTTCTGCGGATGGTTTAGTGCCGTTTTTTATCTCTTTCAGGGCGATTTTAGTCGTTTTTAAACGCTTTAAATTCTCGATAAAGTCATCGCTGGCCTTATCACTAAAGCGGGTAATTTTAACAGCAATATTGCAGTAGCCATGATCGCACAATATGCGTGCGATGGCCAGTCCGTCGCCCCCATTGTTGCCGGTGCCGCAATAAACGGTAATGGTCAATTTTTTATCCGGGAAATGGTTAATGAACCAGCCCACAAAAGCTTTAGAAGCCCGCTCCATCAGGTCGACAGAACTTATAGGCTCATGGGCTATAGTATAAGCATCAGCTTCGCGAATTTGCTTTGATACGAGTAAAGGCAGCATATATCCTAAAGATAGGATTTATAGGTTTTGTTTTGGGAAGAATTTAATAATGATAACTGCACTGCAATATTACAACAGCATCACCATCTATTTTATAAACCAATCTATGCTCTAATGTAATTCTTCTGGACCACCAGCCGGCCAGGTTATGTTTTAATGGTTCAGGCTTACCATTGCCTTCAAAAGGCAATCTTTCAATTTCCTTAACTAATGCATTTATCTTTTTCAGGGTAGCTTTATCCGTGCCCTGCCAGTATAGATAATCTTCCCATGCCTGGTCAAGAAAAATTATTTTCATTCTTCGATCAGGCTTCTTTCTGTACCTGATCCTTTTTCATAATCCTCGATACCTTGTAATAATCGGGCAGCGTTTTTTGGATTTTTAAGTAAATAGAACGTTTCTTCCATACTTTCGTAATCAGATTTAGAAAGCACAACTACATCCTCGCCGTTAGCACTGGTTACAAAAAGAGGGGAATGACTGCTCCGTACCTTATCTAAATAAGATTTTAACTGCTGCCTGAAATCTGTGTAAGTGGTAATCATACAAGTCCAATTTTAATAAAGATAGCAAGAATAAAATACATGTACAAGTTTCTGTACATGTATTTTTACTTTATCCCCATCTCTTTCTTCAAAAACTGGCCGGTAAAACTGTCCTTTACCTTGCACAAGCCTTCGGGTGTGCCGCTGAACAGTATTTTACCGCCACCCGAGCCACCTTCGGGACCCAAATCGATAACATGGTCAACAACCTTAATAACATCCAGGTTGTGTTCTATAACCAGCACGGTGTTGCCTTTATCTACCAATTGGTATAACACACCAAGCAATACGTTAATATCCTCGAAGTGCAAGCCGGTTGTAGGCTCATCCAGTATGTAGAAAGTATTGCCGGTATCTTTTTTAGAAAGCTCGGTAGCCAGTTTTACACGCTGTGCTTCACCACCCGATAATGTGGTTGATGACTGCCCCAATGTGATATAACCCAGGCCCACATCAAACAAGGTTTTTACCTTGCGATATATAGATGGAATATGTTCAAAAAATGGCGTTGCATCCTCAATGCTCATATCCAGCACATCGCTGATAGATTTACCACGATAGCGTACTTCCAGTGTTTCGCGGTTGTACCTGCGGCCACCGCATTCCTCGCAGGGTACCTGTACATCCGGCAGGAAATTCATTTCGATAACCTTTTGCCCTGCACCCTGGCAGGTTTCACAACGGCCGCCTTTTACGTTGAATGAGAAACGGCCCGGTTTGTAACCACGAATTCTTGACTCGGGCAGCGCCACAAACAGGTTACGGATATCCGAGAACACACCTGTATAAGTAGCCGGATTTGACCTTGGTGTACGGCCTATCGGCGTTTGGTCTATCTCAATAACTTTATCAATATTCTCCAGCCCCTCAATTTTCTCGTAAGGCAGCGGGTGTTTTTTCGCGCGGAAGAAGTGGTGATTTAGTATAGGGTACAAAGTTTCGGTAATTAAACTTGACTTACCACTCCCCGATACACCGGTTACCCCTATCAGCTTACCCAAAGGAAAATCAACCGATACCTTTTTTAGATTATGCCCTGTAGCTTTCTTTAACGACAATATTTTACCATTACCCTCGCGGCGTTCCTTAGGTATAGCTATCTCGCGCTCGCCGTTAATGTACGATGTGGTTAGCGTATGTTTGGCCATCAGTTCGGCCGGGGTGCCTTGTGCAACTATTTCGCCGCCATGTACACCTGCTGCCGGGCCCATGTCAATTACGTGGTCGGCTTCCAGTATCATGTCCTTATCATGCTCAACAACCAATACGGTATTACCCAGGTCGCGCAGGTTTTTAAGGGCGTTTATAAGTCGTTCGTTATCACGCTGGTGTAAACCGATGCTTGGTTCATCCAAAATGTACATCACATTCATTAGCTGTGAGCCTATCTGCGTGGCCAGCCTGATACGCTGCGCCTCGCCACCTGATAAAGTTTTGGCGGTACGATCTAATGTTAAATAGCTTAAGCCCACATCCAGCAAAAAGCCAATGCGCGCACGTATCTCTTTTAATATCTCTTTGGCAATAACGTTCTGGCGTTCGCTTAACCTGTCCTCCAGGCCGGTATACCACTTATCAAGCGATGTAATATCCATACAAGCCAGTTCGAAGATATTCTTCTGGTCAACCTTAAAGTGCAGCGATTCTTTCTTTAACCTTGCGCCATCGCAAACCGGGCAGGTACGCAGTACACGATAGTTTTCCATATCGTCCATACCTTCGTCGTTGCGGCGTTCCTGTTGCTCTTCCAGCATACGGATGATACCATCAAATGTTATCTGGTAGCTTTGAACGTTCCACTTGTTATATTCAACAGCAACGGTGATCATATCCGGCGAACCATTCAATATCAGGTCCAGCTGCTCGCGGGTTAGTTTTTCTATTGGGGTGCTTAAAGAGAACTCATATTTTTTGGCCAGTGCCTTTAGCACCTGGAAGATCCATGTTTCGCGGTACTCGCCTATTGGGGCCAATCCGCCGTTAAGAATGCTTAGCTTAGGGTTGGGCACTACCGATGCTTCATCCACCTCGAAAATATAACCCAATCCGTTACACTTTTCACAAGCGCCATAGGGTGAGTTAAACGAGAAAGTATTTGGCTGCGGTTCATCATACGAGATGCCCGAAACCGGGTCCATCAAAAATTTACTAAAGTAGAATACATTGTTATCCTTATCGGCAATACGGATGATGCCTTTGGCAGTTTTCAGGGCCGACTGTACCGAAGTGTATAAACGTTTACTGTCTGCTTCGCTTACCACCAGGCGGTCAACCACTATGTCAATATCGTGGATCTTGTAGCGATCTACCTGCATTTTTGGTTCTACATCGGCAATAGCGCCATCAATGTAAACTTTTAGGTAACCCTGTTTACGTATCTGCTCAAAAAGTTCGCGGTAGTGGCCTTTACGGGCTTTTACTACTGGTGCCAAAATGTTCACCGGCTGCCCATCAAACTTCTCGAAAATGGTTTTCAGGATCTGCTCCTCGCTCATGCGCTCCATTTTCTCACCCGTGGTGTAGCTGTAGGCATCACCTGCGCGGGCAAAAAGCAAGCGCATAAAATCGTATATCTCGGTAATGGTACCAACGGTACTGCGGGGGTTTTTGCTGGTGGTTTTTTGTTCAATAGCAATAACAGGACTAAGACCCGATACCTTATCAACATCCGGCCGCTCCATACCGCCCATAAACTGGCGCGAATAGGCCGAAAATGTTTCCATATAACGGCGCTGCCCCTCGGCGTAAATGGTATCAAACGCCAACGATGACTTGCCGCTGCCACTAAGCCCGGTTATAACAACCAGCTTATTGCGTGGAAAGGAAACATCAATATTTTTTAAATTATGTACCCGGGCACCATAAACTTCAACTTCACTTTGCTCGCCCAGATCTAAGGTTTTTTTGCTCATATATTCTTCAGAAAACAAGACAGATACGGCTTGGTTTGCACCTGCCGCGTTAATACTAAAAAAGTTCGCAAATATACGTAAAAACGCCGGTGATTTATAGTAAAGCACTGGGGCAGAATATAGTGTTTGTGTAAAATTATGGGTGTGATAGTTGACACTCAGCCTTCAACGCGCCATTGCGAAGAACGAAGCAATTTCCAGAGAGGCTGGTCGCAGATATGCTGACCATCTTCGGGCTGAACCACGGGCTGGAATCTTTTACCCACCGGCGTTCCCTCTTAGTCCCTAGCTTCTGCAAAATTCCCTATGCCCTTGCCACGCGCAAGGCCATCATTGTTCTGCCCGTTTTCGCCCGAAGCTGTTTTGCCGGCGAGGAAAGGAAAAAGAAATCCGGCCATCCCATCACTTCTTTTTAACTTGTCATCCTGAGCGATAGCGAAGGATCTATTAGCGACCTTTGCCTATCGAAATTGCATATTGGCGATTAGATGCTTCACGATGTTCAGCATGACAAATGAATAATTCCGCGTTAGGGATAGGAGCGGATACCGGCCCGTGGTTAATGCCTGTGCAGTATGAGCGGAAAGCCTGGGCCGCAGGCAACGCCCAAATGGCTATGCCCGCAAACCTTACCCCACAAAAAAAGCCGCCCCAACTGTGGGACGGCTTTTTAAATGTGCTCCGTAATAATTAAATATTACTTTATTTAATTGTATACCAAAAATGGTAGTGGTTTTTGCATATAGCTATAAAAGTTTTTATAACCATATTTTTCAGGATTATTGATGATTTCTTTCATGGCAATAATCTTGTAAACGTACGACCCTGTTTCGCGGTTAAGGCTCATGCGGAAATAGTTATCCTCATTTTGCCTGTTCATTGCGCGTTCCAGTTTAATTGAACCGTTGTTGTAAGCCGCAGCGGCCAATGTCCAGCTGTTAAATTCGCCGTACAGTTCTTTAATGTACTTACAGGCGGCTATGGTTGATTTACGCAAATTTAAGCGCTCGTCTTTACCCTTGCCAACCTTTAAACCATAAGTGCGTGCGGTGCCGGGCATAAACTGCCAAACCCCACGTGCGCCCTTTGGCGATGTACCTTCGTGTAAACCCGTTTCTACCAATGGTATAAATTTAAAATCTTCGGGAATACCGTAGGCTTTTAAGATAGGCTCAATGACAGGGAACATTTTGTCTGCTTTTGAATGTAAAACATTCGACTGGATGTTCCGGTACCTGTTTTTTGCTATTGATTTTTTTAGTTTAAAATCTACTTTTTTGTCATTCACCGGCAGCGCCTCGTTTGCAAAACTATATGCCTCTTCAGCTTCTTCGGCAGGCTTGCTGAAGAGCAAATTTGAAGGTGCGTAAGCGATACGTTTTACAGGGAAAACCGGGTTTGTACTGAAAATGTTAACACTGGAAATGATAACCAGCACCAAGATTACGGAGCACGTAATTAAGTGTTTTTTAGTCATTTCAATTTTACTCATTAATTATACATTTTGGTATGATGTACTGCAAAGATAGGCTTTATAAATCAGATTATCAAACACTTACTATAGGCTTAGTGTTTTGAGTTTTTTTAAACACGCTAAAAATCAGCGTTTAAAGCGGTTTAAACGTACTATTTTGGCCTCGTTAAAAAGTTGTTTTTTTGGTTAATTTGTTGTACTTTTGACCCTCACGCTGCGAAAGCGCAAAACAAAAAATTATGGTATTTAAAAGACCAGCAGGTAGTCGCGACGACAGGCCCAACAAATCACAAAGCCGCTCAAAAAGTGGTGGTGAAAACACAAAAAGACCATCATCTTCCTCTACAGGAAAACCCTTCGGCGCAGGCCGCACAGATGGCAAAAAAAACTTCTCGGTAGATAAAAGAGGATCTACCTACTCCAAACCAAATACAGGTAAACCAGATTCTGAAGGCAGCGAAAGGCCAAAGAAAAGTTATGGTTCTGCTTCGTCATTTAGCGGCGGCGAGAACAAAGCATTTGTACCAAAAGGAAGGCCATATAGTGGCAGACCGGCAGATGCCGATCGCCCGAAACGCAGCTTCGGTGATGCGCCACAAGGCGAACGCAAAAACTTTACCCCACGTGATAAACCATATAGTGGCCGCCCGCAATCAGGAGATGGCGAAACCAGCTACAAAAAACCAGGCTTAGGCCCTGCATCATACGGTGCACGCAAAAACCCTGTTGCCAGCGATAAACCGTTTAACAGGCGCCCTGCCGGTACCGACGGACCAAAGAAAAGCTTTGACGGCGATAAAAAATTTAGTGGCACCCGTGGTGGCAAAAAAGATTTCCCAAGTACATCAACAGGTTTCAGGAAACGCGAAGGCGACGATGCTCCGTCAAAACCTACCATGCGCGGCCGCAAAAACCCGGTTGTTAAAACTAAAGACGACGGCCTTATACGCCTTAACCGTTATATTGCCAATGCAGGTATCTGTAGTCGCCGTAAGGCCGATGAGCTGATCGCTGCAGGTGTGGTATCGGTAAATGGCGAGGTAATATCTGAACTGGGCCACAAGGTTGACCCGCTTAAAGATCTGGTACGTTACAACGGCGAGGCTTTAAAACGCGAGAAAAACGTTTATGTACTGCTTAATAAACCAAAAGATTATATCACCACTACGGATGACCCGCAAGAGCGCCGTACCGTTATGCACCTGGTAGAAAAAGCCAGTCGCGAACGTATATACCCTGTTGGCCGCCTTGACCGTAATACTACCGGTTTAATATTAATGACCAACGATGGCGACCTGGCCGATAAGCTATCGCACCCACGTAACAGCGTTACTAAATTATATATGGTTGAACTGAACAAAGCACTTAGCCAGGGCGACTTAAATAAAATTGAGTTTGGCGTGGAGCTGGAAGATGGTTTGATAAAACCGGATAGTGTATCGTACGTAGCCGGTGCTTCTAAAAAAGAAATAGGTATACAGATCCACAGTGGCAAAAACCGCGTTGTACGCCGTATCTTCGAATCGTTGGGTTACGATGTTGTAAAGCTCGACCGTTCGGTTTACGCCAATCTTACCAAGAAAGATTTGCCACGCGGCAGATGGAGATACCTTGACGAAAAGGAAGTGATACAATTGAAACATTTGATAAAATAATTACCTGAATCAGAATTATCAGGATTTTAAAATTTTCAGAATAAAGGAAGGCGTCGTAATGGCGCCTTTTTTGTTGGAATAGGTTTTGACAACGTTGTAGTTTACTCACATCGCGATTGCTTCCGTACTGAGCCTACGGCAGCTCGCATTAAGAATGGTTGAGGCTGTTCTTTATACTGATGGTGAAAAACACAATTAAAGCCCGGGTAAGCCCGGTCGTAAATCAGTAGCACATCCGGTTCGTAAGCGGCCGGTGGCTTAGGTTATACAGTATAAGCGTAAAACCCGCCGAAGGCAATGCCCTAATTGACAAAAAATAAAGGATAAAAGAAAAACCACGTTTTTGCGGGAAAATTATTTATCACAAATAGACCCCTAAACCTTTTTACTTTCCGCTTAAATTTTAATATGTAAATTTGCACCACAATGGGTGATTATCAGCTACAGGTTACTATCGACCAGGACTCGGGCTTTTGCTTTGGGGTGGTTTACGCTATTGATATGGCCGAAGAGATACTAGCCGAAGATGGCTACCTATACTGCCTTGGCGATATAGTGCACAACGATGAAGAAGTGGAACGCCTGAAAGCAATGGGTTTGCGTATTATAGACCATACCGAACTGGCAAGCCTGCAAAACGAAAAAGTGCTGATACGTGCACATGGCGAAGCGCCCGAAACTTATAAAGTAGCTTTAGAGAATAACATTACACTGATAGATGCATCGTGCCCGGTGGTTTTAAAACTGCAGAACCGCATAAAAACATCATACGATAATAACGAAAAGATCCTGATTTTTGGCAAGCACGGCCATGCCGAAGTTGTGGGCCTGCAAGGGCAAACTAATGGCGATGCCATGGTTTTCCAGGATATTACAGAATTGGACGATGCCGACCTACCAGCCAGCTTTACGCTGTACAGCCAGACCACTAAAAGCATGGAGAAGTTCTACAATGTTAAAGAACAGTTGCTGTCGCGTGGTTATGAAGTAAAGGCTAATGATACCATTTGCCGCCAGGTAAGTAATCGCGATAAGGATTTGCCTGCATTTGCTGCTAAATTCAACAAGGTGGTGTTTGTGTCAGGTAAAAAATCATCAAATGGAAAGGTGCTTTATGAGGTTTGTCGCAAGCATAATCCTAATACTTATTTTGTATCATCGCTAAGCGAACTGGAAAGATCTATGTTTGAACCGGGTGATAAGGTAGGCATTGCCGGTGCAACATCAACTCCCATGTGGTTAATGCAGCAGGTAAAAGCCGAGCTGGAAAGCTATTAATAGCACGCTTATTGCTTATGCATAAAGTCTCCTCTTTTGGAGGAGATTTAGAGGAGGCCATCATCTTGCAGAAATCACCCTCATATACCGGTTTATTTATTGCCTTGCTTGTATTAGGCAGTTGGGTAACCTCAACCGTGCTTTTGGTGCAATGGCAGGTAGATTTTAAAAATCCGCTGTTGTATCTGCTCATATTAGTGCAGATGCACCTGTACACCGGACTGTTCATTACCGCGCACGATGCCATGCACGGCACTATAGCACCCAATAAGCCTGTGAATGATTTAATAGGTTTTATCTGCACGTTCCTATACGCCTCGTTTTGGTACCCTAAATTATATACCAAACACCATCAGCACCATAACCATGTACATACCCATGATGACCCCGATTACCATAACGGAAGTTTCATTAGCTGGTATGTACAGTTTATTCGCAATTATTTATCCATCTGGCAAATTATAGTGATGGCTATACTGTTTAATATTTTAAAAATCTGGATACCGCAGCCTAACCTGGTTTTATTCTGGGTAATACCATCCTTGCTAAGCACCCTGCAACTGTTTTATTTTGGCACCTATTTACCGCACAAAGGCGAACATGACAATAAGCACCAGTCGCGTAGTTTGCCGCGCAATCACTTATTCGCTTTTTTCTCCTGTTACTTTTTTGGCTACCACTATGAACATCATGATGCACCATGGGTGCCCTGGTGGAAGCTGTGGACGGTGAAAGGGTGATGGCGTTGCGTGCGGCCCGGGCTTTCCGCTCAACTGCACAGGCATTAGGCGTGGGCCGGACATGCAATTTCGATAAGCAAAGTTCGCTAATAGATCCTTCGCTATCGCTCAGGATGACAAGTTAAAAAGAGATGCCGGGTGATTTTACAGGATTCCTTCTTTCCTTCCCCATCGGCAAAACAGCTTCGGGCGAAAGCGGGCAGAACGATGGTGGCCATGAGCGTGTTTTAAAAGCGAGTCCCCTGTTTAACAGGGAAGTTTCAACCTTTTTCCAACCCGGGTAAAAGCTTTTTGGTAAATCCTTTACCGAACAACAGTGAAATAAATTCGGCATGACGGGCGAGCCTTCTTTAATCATTTTATTAACTTGCACCTACAAACCAATAATACACCGATGAAAAAAATTCTGATATTTGTTGCTATGCTTTCACCCGTGCTGGGTATAGCGCAGAAAAAACTGGTATACCCAAAAAGTTTCGATCTTATTGTTGGTGCTTACACCAGCGGGAATAGCAAAGGTATTGCCGTATATCGTTTTTATACCGAAACCGGCAGACTGGCCTATTTAAGCCAGATTGATAATGTAAGTAACCCATCGTACCTTGCTGTATCCAGCAATAACAAGTTTGTTTACGCTGTTAACGAGAATGATAACGGTGAGGTAAGCTCCTTTTCCTTCGAGCCAAAAACCGGTCAATTAACTTTTATTAATAAAGTATCTACCCTTGGCGGCTCGCCTTGCTATATATCGGTTGATAAAAACCAGAAAAACCTTTTTGTAGCCAATTACTCAGGGGGTAACATTGCGGTGCTGCCACTTAATGAAGATGGTTCAATTGCACCAGCTTCCATGACTTTAAAAGATAATGGCCATGGTATTAATAAAGAGCGCCAGGAAAAAGCACACGTACATACCGCTGTATTATCTCCGGATGAGAAATATGTGCTATATACTGATCTGGGTACCGATAAAATAAATATCACCAAGTACAAAGGCGGCAAAAATAACCAGATAGTACCTGCAACCCCAGCGTTTGTTAGTGTTAAACCGGGCTACGGCCCCCGTCATTTAGCATTCTCTAATGATAAGAAGTATTTATACCTGATAACCGAAATGGGAAGCTCTGTTATCGTATTTGATTATAACAATGGCAAGCCAAAACAAAAGCAGGATATCTCTTTATTGCCCGATGGTTTTAAAGGCGCTACCGGTGCTGCGGATATCCACATCTCTCCAAATGGAAAATTCTTATACGCTACTAACCGCGGCGATGCTAATGATATCTCTGTATTTTCTATCAACCCCGAAAATGGCGAGCTTACCTTTATAGACCGAAAATCTACCGGAGGCAAAGGCCCGCGTAATTTTGTTATAGACCCTACTGGCAAATACTTATTAGTGGCTAATCAAAACAGCGATAACATTTATGTATTCCAAATAGATGAGGCTACAGGAAAATTAATACGGGTGGTTAGCAGGATTGAAGTTGGCAACCCCGTATGCTTAAAGTTTGCCCCCGCTATGTAAGCGCGAAACAACAGCAGTAAAAGAAAAGCTCAAAGCTTAGTAGTAAACCTACTATCGCTTTGAGCTTTTTTCGTTAAGTTTTAACCTAAACTTACTGCGCTTTAGCAAACGAATATATAATATAACCGTTACTGTTGCCTATTGCAACCGGCGAGCGCAAGGTCATGTTGGTATTGTTGATAACACCAATATCTAAACGATATCCTTCCTGTACGTTTTTAGCTTTATCGCCTTCGTACAGTTTTTTAAACTGAAACTGTGTGCCTGTTGTACCACCATTAAACACCGACCAGAAAATGGTTTGCGATGTACCATTGGTTAAGGTATATGTACCGTTACCGCTGTTAGTGAATTTCCAGGTGCTACCTACAAAAGCCTCGGGCGATGCCTGGTCAAATACATTTTGTACAGCTCCCTGTACCAATCCGTCGTAAGCTACGTTGGTTAACGTCCAGGTGCCTACAAATTTACCACGTGATACATTTGATGATGTTGTACCCGAATTAGCATTTTGTGGTGTTGAACAAGCCGAAAAAATAAAGGTTAGGGCTAAAATTGCAATTGATGTTTGTAATATCTTTTTCATGATTGATCCTATATAATTTATGTTATTTGTCTATTAACATAAATCAAGCCAAAAGGTTATTAATAATATATTATTGTTGTTTACTGGCTTCTATAACTTCTCTATAATAGCTTTCATACAGCGGCATTATATTAGCCAGTTCCAGTTCTTTAGCGCGGGCAAGTGCATTCTCTTTAAATTGATTTAACCTTGCCTCGTCTTCCAGTATATAAATAGCTCTTTCGGCCATGCCATCAACATCACCTATATCCTTTAAAAAGCCCGTTACACCTTCAATGTTTAGTTCGGGTAAGCCACCCGCATTGCTGCTTATTACAGGCACTTTGCAGGCCATTGCTTCCAATGCTGCCAAGCCAAAACTTTCAGATTGTGATGGCATCAGGAACAGGTCAGATACCGAAAGGATCTCTTCAATAGCATCCTGCTTGCCTAAAAAACGTACATGCTCGGATATACCTAAATCGCGGCTTAATTGCTCGCATACCGATCGCTCGCCGCCATCACCAACCATTAACAGTTTGGATGGGATCTTTTCTATCACCTTGGCAAACATCTTTACCACATCTTCGGTACGTTTTACCTTACGGAAGTTGGAAGTATGCACCAAAACTTTTTCGCCATTGGGGGCAATAGCTTTCTTGAAGTGGTCTTTCGCCTTAAGGCTGAAACGAGTGAGGTCGATAAAATTAGGGATCACCCTGATGTCTTTTTCTATATCGAAATACTTATAAGTATCCTGTTTTAAATGTTCTGATACCGCGGTTACCCCGTCAGATTTATTGATAGAGAAAGTTACAACCGGCTTGTAAGTACTATCCTGCCCAACCAGGGTGATATCGGTACCATGCAGGGTGGTTATAAAAGGGATAGAAATACCATAAGTTGCCAGTATTTGCTTAGCCATAAACGCCGCCGAAGCATGCGGGATGGCATAATGTACGTGCAACAGGTCCAGTTGCTCAAACCTTACCACATCAACTAAACGGCTGGCCAATGCCAGTTCATAAGGCGGGTAATCAAACAATGGATATTGCGATACCGATACTTCGTGATAAAAAAGGTTTTCTGAAAAAAAATCGAGTCGGGCCGGCTGGTTGTAGGTAACAAAATGAATTTGGTGGCCCCTATCTGCAAGGGCTTTACCTAATTCTGTAGCAACAACTCCGCTTCCGCCAAAGGTGGGATAACAAACTATTCCTATTTTCATTTATGTGATACGCTTTAAGCCTAATCAATGTTAACTTATTGAACACTGATAATAAGCATACAAGTTTAACAGGTATTTATTGTAAAAGTGTTACCTGTGTGTAAAATGATTAACGCCTAAGGCGCAGCATGAAAAGATGATAGACAAGGGACAATAGCCCTACAGATGGCGAATTTAACTAATACGCAGAAATTTAACTATGCTACCCCTGCTACCCACCTAACAAGGGAAGCATTAATAAGGTTATTTATGGTGTTAAGCGTGGTATTGCTCTTTGATTCTTTTTGCAGGTCTTCCTGGTATATCATATGATGTACTCCTAAAACCTTAAGCGTTGCATCGGCTTTAATGCTCTCGGTTTTTTTATAGCAACAAATTTTAATATGCTTGTAAAAAGGGTTGCTTTGCAAACGGCGAAGTACCCTTTCCAGGTTATTAGCCATGTGTGCATGGTCAAAAAGAATAACTTCGGGCTTTAATTCATGTATGGATGGGAATATAGCAGTAGCTATTGAAATGTGCTTCACATTGTTGTACTCGGCCAGTAATTGGTCAGGGAAAGCGTTTGCAGCCACCAAAAGCACTCTCTTAGATCGGGTACGTATCATGTGATTAAACCAGTTAGGGACGTAAATATAAAATCAATATTTTATAATACCAACCGTTTTAATCAAAAAACAAATATTAATTATATGTTAATTACGTATTAATGAACTGGTCGCGAATCCAAGGTATCGCTTGCCCCACGGCCGGTCGGGTCGGCATTACCTTTATTTAAGCTATCCGTTTTTGCAGAATCTGCCGCATGGGTATTATTCGGGTCACCTGTACCTGCTTTAGCAACGGTATCTTTTGTGCCGCCTAAAGTGGCTTTGCTGCGGTCGCCGGTGCAGGCTGTTATTGATGCTGATAAAAGGATCAGTGCTGCTATATATCTTAATGCTTTCATGGTTGTAAATATTATCTATTTAACTAACATACCCATAAATCAAATGTTTGCCATAGCCCTAAAACAAAACAGCCCCGACAAGTCGGGGCTGTTGATTATATATAGCTGTTTAATTATTTTATCTCAAAAACGGCCTGGATCTGGAAACTCAGTTTTATCTTTTTAACGTCAATGTCTGATTCCGGCGCTATATCAGCCGATGCTGCTTTATATTGTACTGCATACATTCTGGGCTGCGGGAAACTGCTGTTATCACTTTCGGTAATATTTAGTACACTGCCCAATTTATCGCCAAGACCGTTAACTAAAAAACCTGCTTTATCACGTGCTCCTATTAGTGCTTTTAGTTTTAGCTCATTTTTTATATCGTTTATTTTTGAGTAGTCATAGCTATCAATGTTGGTGCTTTGGATGCCTTTTGCATCAAGCTTGCTTAGTATTTGGTCAAATTTATTCAAATCGTGAAACTTGATATTATACTGTTTACTAGCCAAAAAGTCCGGATTTTTCTTTTTTTCGGTCTGATAGTTCCATGATGAGAGGCTATTAATAGTGAAGTCCCCCTTGGCAATACCGGCTTCGGCAATTGCTTTTTCTAACTGGCCTTCTAACTGGCTAATAGTAACCTTCTTTTTACCATTCAAATATTCTTTTAATGATATAGATACGTTGATAATATCTGGAGTAACCTCCTGCTCGGCAATGCCGGTAACTTCAATTTTACGGCGCAGATCTGTGGTTTGTGCAAACGCCCCAAATGTGGTGGCAACTAATGCGGCTAATAAAAATAATTTCTTCATAAGTATTAATATGTATGTATGGTGTAGAGTTAATTACGTGCCGATAGTTTAATTTGAAACATGTAATAAATATAAAATGCAACCCATAACAGGCTTGTGTGTTTTAACACGATGATAATAAAAGTAATAAGGAAATATTAAGCAGAGAAAATATTTTGATATTGGCGTTGCCTGCGGCCCGGGCTTTCCGCTCATACGCCCGCAGGCATTAGGCGCAGGCCGGTATCCCGCTGCACTCCCTAACGCGGGAATTCTCCCCCTTTGTCATGCTGAACCTCGTGAAGCATCTAATCTCCGACCTGCAATTTCGATAGGCAAAGTTTGCTAATAGATCCTTCGCTATCGCTCAGGATGACAAATTAAAAAGAAATGACGGGTGATCGACAGAATTTTTTCTTTCTCCCCTGTCGGCAAAACAGCTTCGGGCAAAAGCGGACAGAACGATGGTGGCCTTGTGCGTGGCAAGGGCATAGGAATTTTTGCAGAAGCGGGCAATGAGCGAACGCCAGTGGGGCAAAAGGTTCCAGCCCGTGGTTCCGACTGATTTGCAGGGCAAAGGCCCGGTGCGGCAAAGAAGCCTTTTTGCTGACTTGATTTTTGGTTACTTTGTATCAAGACAAAGTAACAGCCCTCCCGCGGCGATTGAGCGGGTCAATTAGTAGTCGCACACTAAGCATGAGAGATGCCGAAATAAATTCGGCATGACGGTTTGGTGGCTAAGCATATTTGCTACTTGTCCTAAAGAGATTGCTTCGTTCCTCGCAATGACGGTATGGTTGGTGGGAGGCATATAACAAAAAAAGCCCCGATAAACCGGGGCTTTGCATATTCTGTAAGAAGCATTTACTCCTCTACCATTTCACTATTAGGGCTGCTCACTTCAGGCTCTTCGTGTTTAAAGTAGCGCTTTTGATTTAGCAGTATCATTATAACACCTATTGATATAGCGGCATCGGCCAGGTTAAATACCGGGCGAAAGAAAATATATTCTTCACCACCCCATATCGGCACCCAGTTAGGAAATTGCCCTGTTAACAGCGGGAAGTAAAACATATCTACCACACGGCCATGAAATATACCGGCATAGTTGTAGATGATCCCATAAAAAGTAGAATCGATGATATTACCCAAGGCACCGGCCAGTATAAGGGCCACCATCATAACTAAACCACGGTGGTATTTGTGTTTTATAAGAAACACCAGCGCGTAGCCTATGCCACAAACAGCAACAATACGGAACAGCGTTAAGGCAAGCTTACCCAGCTCGCCACCAAGTTCCATGCCAAAGGCCATGCCATTGTTTTCGGTATAATGGAGCATGCCCCTATTGCCCAGGAAACGAATCTCTTCGCCCAGGAACATGTGTTTTCTTACCCAGAGCTTTATGATCTGGTCAACAAGGATAATAAATGCAGCAGTTAAAAAAGGTTTTGTATACGCCGCCTTCATTTATTGCTTTAATTTAGCTTCCATAGTTAACGTTGTGTGCGGTACTGCACGCAGGCGTTCTTTAGGGATCAGCTTACCGGTTTCGCGGCAAATACCGTAGGTTTTATTCTCGATACGTACCAAAGCGGCCTCTAACTGCTCAATAAATTTCTTTTGGCGGGCAGCTAACTGATTAATTTGTTCTTTCTCCAACGTCGCAGATCCGTCTTCCAGTGTTTTATAAGTACCGGCAGTATCATCTGTACCGTTCGCGTTTGGCGAACTTAATGAAGTAGCCAGTGCATTCAGCTCTTCTTTTGAGCTGCGTAATTTTTCTAATAATAGGTCCTTAAATTCTTTTAATTCTGAATCAGAATACCTTGTTTTTTCGTTTTCCATTTAACTTTTACTTATAGCAATCAAAATTTCATATTCGTCAATAACGACTTTTGCACCTTCAGTTGGCTGACTATCAAGCACAAGGGTATCGGCTAAAATTTCGGCGCAAATATAAGACAAATTGTTTTCCAATGCTTTCCATATCTCGGGGCCACAATTTACAATTACATTTATCCTGTCGGTTACTTCAAATTCTTTGTTCTTACGTTCAGTCTGAACTCGGTTTACAAACTCGCGGGCATAACCCTCCTCTTTCAGTTCGTTGGTTATCGTAACATCTAAAGCCACGGTTAGTTTTCCTAAATTTGCAACTTGCCATCCGGGAACGTCTTCCGCTATAATTTCAACATCAGAAAGCAGTATTTTGTACTTACCATCAAGCACGGGCACTTGCCCCTCGCTTTCCAGTTTTGTGATGTCTTCCTGGCCAAAACCATTAATAGCCGCTGCTACATCCTTCATATCCTTCCCAACTTTAGCACCCAGTGCTTTGAAGTTTGGTTTTATCTTTTTCTTGATAAAACCTGCGGCATCGGTAATATACTCAATGTCCTTGATATTAGTTTCAGATAGTATCAGTTCTTTAACTTTTTCAACCTGTAGTTTAAAATTTTTATCCAGTATAGGTAATAAAATTTTCCCCAACGGGCGGCGAACCGGGATCTCGATCTTTTTACGAAGCGATAATACCAGCGATGATATATCCTGTGCCATTTGCATGCGCTCTTCTAAAGCGGTATCCACTAAATCATTATGATACTCGGGATAGTAAGCCAGGTGTACCGATTCAAATTCCTCTTTACCGGTAACACTGTTCAGATCGGTATATAAACGCTCTGCAAAAAATGGTGCTATGGGCGACATTAATTTGCTGATAGTTATTAAACAAGTATAAAGCGTTTGGTAAGCCGATAGCTTATCGTCCGAATTATCTGATCGCCAGAAACGGCGGCGACTTAACCTGATATACCAGTTGCTAAAGTGCGCGTCAACAAACTCCTGTATAGCACGGGCAGCTTTGGTTGGTTCAAAATCGGCGTAATAGCCGTCAACCTCTTTGCTTAGGGTGTTTAACAGGGATATGATCCAACGGTCAAGCTCGGGGCGTTTATTAAGCGCAATCTCTGCTTCTTCGTACTTAAACTTATCTATATTGGCATAAAGCACAAAGAAAGAATAAGTGTTATACAACGTACCAAAGAACTTGCGGCGAACCTCGTCCAGGCCTTCAATATTAAATTTCAGGTTATCCCATGGCGATGCGTTGCTGATCATATACCAGCGGGCAGCATCGGCACCAAATTGCTCAATGGTTGCAAACGGATCGATACCGTTGCCTAATCGCTTAGACATTTTGTTACCGTTCTTATCCAGCACCAAACCGTTTGATACAACGTTTTTAAACGCCACACCTTTGTTGCCAACCAGTTGGTTTATCTCTTTTACTTCGTCGCTGGCTTCGCTTAGCATCACCGCTATGGCGTGCAGGGTAAAGAACCATCCACGGGTTTGGTCAACACCTTCGGCAATAAAATCTGCCGGGTAGGCAGCAGCAAATTCGTCCTTATTTTCGAAAGGGAAATGCCATTGCGCATAAGGCATGGCGCCGCTATCAAACCAAACGTCTATCAGGTCGGGCTCGCGCAGCATGCGTTTGCCGGTTGATGAGGTTAATATCACATCATCCACATATGGGCGGTGCATATCCTCCAGCTTAAAGCCTTGCGGCATTAAACCTGCATCAATAGATCTTTGGATCTCGGCATTCAGCTCTTCTATCGAGCCAATGCATTTTTCTTCGGTGCCATCTTCCTCGCGCCAGATAGGCAGCGGGGTACCCCAGTAACGTGAGCGCGAAAGGTTCCAGTCAACCAGGTTTTCTAGCCAGTTACCAAAACGGCCTGTACCGGTACTTTCGGGTTTCCAGTTGATGGTTTTATTTAGCGCAACCATTTTATCCTTAACTGCAGTGGTACGGATAAACCAGCTATCTAACGGGTAGTATAGTATCGGTTCATCTGAGCGCCACGAGTGCGGGTAGCTGTGCTCATATTTTTTAACATCGAAAGCTTTATTCTCTGTTTTTAGCTTGATAGAGATCAATACATCAGTTGGCTTAAAACCTTCTGCTGCGCGATCTGCATCAGTATAATATTCTTCTTTAACGTAACGGCTGGCAAAATCGGTAACCTCTTCTACAAAGCGGCCTTGCTTATCAACTAAAGGCACTTCTTTACCGTTCTCGTCCTTCACCATTACCGATGGCACGTTGTTTTCCTTACATGCCCTAAAGTCATCCGCACCAAAAACAGATGCGGTATGCACTATACCTGTACCATCTTCGGTGGTAACAAAATCGGCAGGGATAACACGGAAAGCATTTTTCTCCAGCTCGGCATTGGTTACGTACGGCATTAGCTGCTCGTAGTGTAGGCCAAGCAAATCGGTACCCTTAAACTCTCTTGTAAGCGTCCAGGGGATAATTTTATCGCCGCCTTTGTAATCTTCAAAAGAAGCGTTCTCGCCTTCGGCCTTAAAATATTTTTTTACCAGGTCCTTAGCCAGCACAACGCTGATTGGCTCGTAGGTATAAGGGTTAAATGTGCTCACCTGCACGTAGCTAATGCTTTCGCCAACGGCCAAAGCACAGTTTGATGGCAGGGTCCATGGGGTTGTCGTCCAGGCCAGGATAAATACATCGCTGCTTATGCCGTCAAATAAAAACGCCGAATCTTTATCGTTCTTTACTTTAAACTGGGCAACAATGGTGGTATCCTTCACCATTTTATAGGTACCCGGCTGGTTCAGCTCGTGCGAGCTAAGGCCGGTACCCGATTTTGGTGAATACGGTTGTACGGTATATCCTTTGTATAAAAGGTCTTTATTATAAAGCTGCTTCAGTATCCACCAAAGGCTTTCTATGTATTCGTTCTCGTAAGTAACATATGGGTTGTCCAGATCTACCCAATAACCCATTTTTAGGGTAAGGTCGTTCCAAACATCGGTATAGCGCATTACCTCTTTGCGGCATGCGTCGTTATATTCCTTAACGGTAATTTTTTTACCAATATCATCTTTCGTGATGCCTAAAGATTTTTCAACAGCCAGCTCAATAGGCAAGCCATGGGTATCCCAGCCGCCTTTACGTTTAACCTGATAACCTTTAAGGGTTTTATAACGGCAAAAAATATCTTTAATGCTCCGGCCCATAACATGGTGAATACCGGGCATGCCATTAGCGCTTGGCGGACCTTCATAAAAGGTGTACGGCTTGCTTGCCGGCCTGCTGCTGATACTTTTTTCAAATATGCCGTTCTGTTTCCAGAAATCGAGCACTTCTTTGCCTGTTTGCGATAGATTTAACTGCTTATATTCCTTGTACATCAATATGTTCCACCTCAATTTTTAGAGGTTGCAAAAATACGGAATTTATTATTAATTAAGTATAGTTGGGTGAATTATGACGGTATGATTTTGTTTAATTAACATGAGAGATAGTTAGATAATAGTTTTAATCTTGATTGGAAATTAAAGCATCTTTGTAAACAAACTAATAGCTAACTCAATGAAAGGACTGAATAGCTTTATTAATCTTCCAAACTTTTCAAGTGAAATTAACCGAAATCTCGGAATAACCTCATCTTTGGTGTCAATGATTAATGCCCAACAAAACTTTCAGAGACATTTACAGCCTTTTTACAATTTACAGAATCAACTCCCGAAAACATACGGGATACAAGATATGATTCGTGCCGGTGAAATGGCGGCCATTCAGGGCGTTGCAAAATCAGTTATATGGCAATCGCGATTTCAATTACCAACGGCAACCATATCAGCTTTAACTTTAATCCAAAAGCAACAAAAACAATTTTATAACCATTCTAAAAGTTTTATTCAGTTAACTCGATCACACATCGCTGCAGCCCAAATTAGCAACTTGCATATTGCCCTGAATGGAATTTCTAGTAGTATTGCTAGATCAGCCGCAACTCAACAAGATTGGGATTTAATTGATGAGTTTGAAGATATCAATCAAATTGCTATCGAATTAACAGACAATAGCAATTCTGATCAAGCATTAACTGAAGAAGAAAGCATTGCAATTGGCATGCTAATAGAAAGAATTTCAGCATTTGTAAATCGGAATAAAAAATTCGCAAAATATTCATGGAGTTTTATACAGATAATAATTGCTATCATGGCCCTGCATCAATATGCAGATTTTTTAAAACCCAAACCTCATTATGCAACAAATACAGATATAGCAAGGTTTGAACATAAAATCACTAAAGATATCCTTGATAGACTCAAAGCACAAAAAGAATTTCGAATAACAAATCATTTATGTGTAGTTAAGCTTAAACCAAAACATCAAAGTATATCCCTTGCCATTTTGCCTAAAAACTGCGACGTAGTAGTTTTGCAATTTAAGCATAAATGGGTGTATGTTAGTTTTGTCGATGCAACCGATAATAGTCCACAAACTGGTTGGGTTTTAAAAAAATATTTACGAAAGCCATAAGGAAAATAACAAAGCACACAGAGAATAAAAAACATCAAATTAAAACACCTCCGTGTTCTCTGTGTATAATAATCATTACAATCCCTATGCTCTCTGCAGTTAAAAAAACCTTTTCTATATTTGATTACAAACCCATCCATCATGAAGATCAATTCAGGATTTATAGCTATTGCCGCACTCACTACATTATTTGCCGGTTGCGCAGGTAACGAAAAAAAACAGACTACTGTAATTGCCGATACCGGCATCTCGGCAGATATTAAGCAACATATTGCCGTTTTAGCCAACGATTCGCTATTGGGCCGCAAGCCTTTTACTAAGGGTGAGGACAAAACCATTGCCTACATAGCCAGCGAGTTTAAAAAACTCGGGCTGGCCCCCGGCAACAATGGCAGTTATTTTCAGGAAGTGCCGTTGGTAGAGATCACTTCTGCTTCGCAGGATATGAATATAAGCGGCGCTGCAACGGTTGCCCTTAAACCCGGCGTTGATTTTGTTGCCGCTACCCGCCGCGAAGTAGATACTTTAAGCTTAAAGAATTCGCAGCTGGTTTTTGCAGGCTATGGTGTTGTAGCACCCGAATATAAATGGAACGATTACAAAGGCATTGATGTAAAAGGCAAAACCGTAGTTGTTTTAGTGAACGACCCGGGCTTTAAGGCCGGACAAAAACTGTTTAAAGGTGACACCATGAGCTATTACGGTCGGTGGACTTACAAATACGAAGAGGCTGCGCGACAAGGCGCCGCAGGTGTGATCATCATCCACCAAACCGAGCCTGCAAGTTATGGCTGGCAGGTAATCCAGAACAGCTTTACCGGTGCAAAATTATACCTGCAGCAAGCCGATAAACACATGAACCGCTGTATGGTGGAGGGCTGGATGAGCGAGGAAGCGGCTACTAAGCTGTTATCATCCGCAGGTATTACTGGTGATATCCGGGCGTATGCACGCAAGAAAGATTTTAAGGCTGTGGCGTTGAATAGTACTGTATCGTTAACCTTAAAGAATACGCTGAAATACTCCAAATCGCATAATGTGATAGCTATCTTAAAAGGTACTGCCCGGTCCGATGAAACTATTTTATATACCGCCCATTGGGACCACTTCGGTATAGGTAAACCCGATGCAAAAGGCGACAGCATTTATAATGGCGCGGTAGATAATGCCAGCGGCGTAGCTGCTGTTTTAGCAGTTGCCAAGAAGTTTACGCAGCAAAAAGATAAACCAAAACGTTCCATAGTTTTCCTTGCCGTAACCGCCGAGGAACAGGGTTTGTTAGGTTCGGAATATTATGCCACCCACCCTATTTACCCGTTAAATAAAACGGTTGCTAATTTAAACATCGATGCTTTATCTGACTTTGGCGAAACCAGCAACTTCTCTATCACAGGCAAAGGCCAGAACGACCTGGACGATTATGTTATCGCATTAACAAAACTTAAAGGCTGGGATGTTGTAGGCGACGAAACACCGGGCTCGGGCAGTTATTACCGATCAGACCATTTCAACTTCGCTAAGGTGGGTGTACCTGCACTTGATCTGCATAACGGTTCAAAAAGCATACAGCGTGGCGAAGAATACGGCAAGGAAAAAGCCAAAGAGTATAACGAGCAACGTTACCACCAACCATCTGACGAGTACAGCGAGGCCATGGATACTAAAGGCATGGCGCAAACAGCCAACCTGATGTACCAACTGGGCGTTAAGCTAAGCGGTGAAACTACCTTCCCCGGCTGGAAAAAAGGTTCGGAGTTTAAAGCAATAAGAGATAAAGCGATGGGGAAATAAATAATTCGATTTGCCGATGTTACCCTGACAATTTTAATAGATGACAGTAAGAGGTGTTCACGTTCACGGCCGTGAACACTCGTGAATACTATTAAAGCACTGATAATAAGGTATGTAAAAAACAGGGTACTGACAAAATATCGCCACCAAAAGTTCACCTCACAGAGTTTAAGTACCACCTCTGATATGTTAAAAGGTACGATGTCATGGTGAGCCTGTCGAACCATTTATGTGCCATGCATAGCGTTCCAGTCTTCAACAGGATCAGACTGACATACCCGTATCGGAGTGTTTATTTACACCTTATCTATCCTAACCCATTGCATACCGGCAGCTTCGGCGGCTTGTACACCGGGCTCGCCATCTTCAAACACCAGGCATTGGCTCGGGTCTACACCCAGCTGTTTGGCAGCAGCCAAAAAAGGATCGGCATAGGGTTTACCGTGAGCGGTTTCGCCGGCGCAGATTAGCACCTCAACCAAATCGCGGATGCCCAAAACCTGCAAAGTTTTTTCAACCGAGGTACGGCTCCCGCCGGATACCACCCCTATTTTAACCTTGTCAGCGTGGTTTATTAAGTGGTTCACTACGTAATCAATAGGTTGGGTTTGCTCAATATATTCGCTAAAAAACACCTTATGCTTACGGGCGGCAAAATCCACCGGGTCAAAGGTAGTATTGTAGCGTTTATTTATTTCGCCAACCACGTTCAGTATAGGTAATCCGGCAAATTCGTCTATAATGTCACCTTCTATTACATAACCATCGTCAGCCGCTACCCGGATGTAACTTTCCTTATGTGCGCCCATATTATCGGCAAGGGTGCCATCACAATCGTATAAAAACGCTTTAAAATTTCCTGATGAAAGCTTTGTTAGAGCTTTATATTTTTGAGTTGATAATTCGTAATCCATTATGGCTGCAAGTATAAATAAAGCTGCAAACATTTTTGTAATAGGCAAGTCAAACAGGTGGCTAACATTAACTTAACCTTTTTTAATATATTGCATAACCATTTATATACCCTCTTCATGAAAAAATCGATACTCTGCCTGTGCTTACTCCTGTTAGTTTTTGGCTGTAAAAAAGATAGTGTAAAACCACCGGTAATACCTCCGGTTGTAGTTACCGAGCCAGACGTTGACTTTAAAATAGAGGCGAAGAACAATACAGGAAAGGTAACTTCTGATGTAGCACTTATCCTCGATGGCACCAATTTAAAGGGTTATACCCCAACTACAGCTACCAACCATAGCTTTGTATTAACCTTTAAATTAAAGGATAATGCATCAGTTGTAAAAGTTAAAGATGTAATACAAGTTAGTGGTGTTACCGCAAATGATTTTAGCAAACCAATTACTTATAATATAACCGATAGTAAGGGCGCAAGTAAAGACTACATAGTAAGCATCTACAACTTTACCGGCATCCCTATATTTAATATTACAACATCGGGCCCGGTAGTATCAAAAGAGGATTATGTTACCGGCAGCATAAATATAAACACAAATGGCCTTTACGAACAGGAAACCAATGATATCGCCTTACAAATAAAAGGCCGTGGAAACTCAACCTGGGGCCTCCATCCCAAAAAACCTTATAGGTTAAAATTCAATTCAAAAGCTAAAGTTCTGGGATTAGCTTCGGCGAAGAACTGGGTGCTGCTGGCCAACTACTCAGATAAAACCTTAATGCGAAATTATATTGCTGACGGTATTGCGCAAAGCCTCAATGGCGATTTTACACCACACGGCATATTTGTAGAGGTAGTAATGAATGGCGAATACCTGGGCACTTACATGCTTACCGAACAGGTTGAGGTAAACGCAAATCGCGTTAATATTACCGAATTAAAACCCGGCGATAATAATGCGGCACAACTTACAGGCGGATATTTATTAGAGCTTGACCAGCGCCAGGAAGATCCGTACCGGTTTATAACAGCCGGCAAGCTGCCGTTTACCATAAAATCGCCGGAGGAACCAAGTACAGCTCAAATGGATTATATTACAGGTTACATACAGGATACCGAGAATGCCATTTTCGCGGCAAACTTTGCCGACCCTGCTAATGGTTATGCTAAGTATATTAATTCAGACTCGTTTATTAATTGGTTTTTGGTGAATGAGTTATTTAAAAACCAGGATGCCGCCAACTTTAGTAGTATGTTTTACTATAAAGACCGCGGTGGCAAACTGGGCATGGGGCCGGCCTGGGACTTTGACCTGGCCGCTGGTAATGTTAATTATAGCGATGCCGTAAACCCAACAGGCTGGTGGGTAAAAGACGGACCGTGGTTTAGTCGCCTGTTTCAGGACCCGGCTTTTGCTGCCAAGGTCAAAACCCGCTGGCAGTATCTTAAAGCAAACGGCATACCTGCCATGTATAAAAATATTGACGATACGCAGGCTTACCTAACCCTGCCTGCTAAACAGAATTTTACTAAATGGAGTATTCTTGATACTATGGTATGGCCAAACCCCAGAGCTTATGGCAGTTACCCTAACGAGGTAACACAGCTTAAAACCTGGCTTGCCCAACGGGTGGCGTGGTTAGACAGTAATTTGTAACTTTGCCGTATGAATCTTAAAATTTACGTGGTAATATTTGTTGGTGTGCTTATTATCCTGTTCGCGATATTTAGCCTGTTTGCTGTGGGTGCAGAAAATGAGCAATGGGGTAGCGTTTTAATAGGCGCTGTTGTTGGTTGCATACTCGCTATTGGTTTCCGCGCGATGAAAAAGAAAAGGCTGGCCAACAAAAAAGTTTAATAAATATTACGCCCGGCACCGCCATCAACCTGTATGGTTTGCCCGCTAATGTATGCAGCCTGCTCTGATGCCAGGAAAGTTACCAGCGCTGCCAGTTCTTCGGGTCTACCAATGCGCCCCAGTGGTATGCTTTTAGCCTTTTCCTTCATGGCTTCGTCTGTGTCAACATCTTTTGGCAGGGTGTGTTTAATTCTATCGGTAAGTATAAGGCCCGGTGCCACATTATTTACCGTGATGTTATAGGGGCCAAACTCATCGGCCATTAACTTTGCCATCCCTACTACGCCCATCCGCATAGCGGTAGATAGTACAGAATTAGCCAGCACCGATTTTACCGATCCGCTTATAATATTAATAATACGCCCACTACCCGTTTTCTGCAGATGTGGCAACACCAGTCTGCTGGTACGCGCCATGCTCAATAAGTTCAGATCAAAAGCCTTTTGCCATTGCTCGTCATCAAAATTTTCAAACTTATCAAAGGGTGGGCCGCCCGCGTTATTCAGTAAAATATCTACCCGGCCAAAGGCAGCGACAGCCTTATCTATAAATGCTGTAACCTGTGCCGCGTTGGATACATCAACCGGTATAGCTACAACATCATTACCTGTTAACTGCTTAATTTCGGCAGCGGTTTTGTTCAATGCCTCTTCATCGCGCGAGCCAATAATAACTTTCGCGCCTTCGGCAGATAATGCCACTGCGATAGCTTTGCCTAAGCCCTTGCTTGCTGCCAACACAATGGCCACCTTGTTAGTCAATTTCAGATCCATCTTAGTATAACGCTAATTTTTAATGCTTGTTGATTATATACTGTAAAGCATGTGTTACCCGTTGCTAACATAAATAAAATATCTTTGTACTAAGCTAAACAAGCTTTAGCTGCTCATTTATAATATAAACTTAAGCATGAAAAATCAGGTTGCCCGCACTTATTTATTATTGGGTATAGCTCTTATACTATTTGCATCGGCAGCACTGTTTGTACCCCCGGGTACGTATCAGGATATCTGTAATGGTGCATCGGCTGGTTTTGCGCTGGCGGGTTGTATCAGTTTTATAATGCTATTGATAGCGAACTTTAAAAAACGTTAAGCGTAATGAAAAAATTTATCCTGAGTGTTGGTTATGCGTTAAAGGGCCTTGGGTATGCCTTTACTACACAACTAAACTTTAGGATCCAGGTTTCTATCGCGCTGATAGCGATTGCGATGGGATGTTATTTTAACATAAGCACCAGCGAATGGCATTGGATAACTCTTTGCATTGCCATTGTATTGATGATGGAACTTTTTAACACAGGGATAGAAGCACTTGTAGATCTGGTATCGCCGGGCTACAATAAACTGGCAGGGCATGTAAAAGATATAAGCGCGGCAGCCGTACTAATAGTAGCCATATTTACATTGGTAACAGGTTTAATTATTTTCTTACCAAAAATTTTACTGTTATTCCATGCTGCATAAAACCCGTGGCATAGTATTTAAAACCACCGATTACAGCGAAAGCAGTGTTGTGGTACAGATTTTCACCGAGAAGTTTGGTTTGCAATCGTACATTATAAATGGGGCAAGAAAACCGAAAGCCAAAATAAGCCGTAACATGCTGCAGCCACTGCATTTGGTTGATATGGTTGTTTATCATAAAAGTAATGGGAATGTGCAGCGCATAACCGAGCTTAAGAACTCGCCCACACTGCAAACCATCCCTTATGATGTAATAAAAAGCTGCATTGCCATGTTCCTGAACGAGGTGCTGTACAAAGCCGTTAAGCAACAAACGCCTGATGAAGCCATATTTGATTTTATTTTTAATGCGATTGAGCTGCTTGACCATAAAACCCGTGGATTGGCAAACTTTCACTTGTTATTTTTAGTTCAGCTGACGCGATACCTGGGCTTTTACCCCCATGGGGGATTGATGGCAGAAGCTAATTTTTTTGATATGAAAGATGGCGTATTCAGTAATTACAAGCCTGATAGCCTCTCGTACCTGTCTCCTCCGCATACTAAGAACTTTTATACCCTGCTGCAAAGCAATTTCGGCAATATTGACGACGTTAAACTAAGCAACGATGAACGCCGCTACCTCATCAACAAACTGCTGGAATACTATGCTATGCATATTGAGGGTTTCGGTAACATCCGTTCGCACGAGGTGCTGGAAGAGGTTTTGGGGTAGGTTTAATACGCTCGTTTGGATAATATCAAACAATGCTCCCATACCAAAACATTACTATTGTTAACACAAGCCAGCCTTTGCAACTAAAACAATTTTTATATTTTAGCAACATGCCCGTTATCTATCAAAAAACACTAAAAACCAACATATTAGTAATTACATCTCTAATTTTCCTTACAGCTTGCGGCCCCAAAAAAAAGGAAAAATCTAAAATATCTTTTAAAAGCATAGAAGGCATCACCTTTTTAGAAGTGTCGCGCCTGCAAAAAAATGGACTATCGTACAACGAATATGGTTTCCATTTATCGCCAGATTGGAAGCTGCGTTTTGTATCTGACGATTCGGCTGCTTTGTATAGTCCGGTTAAAAAGCAGTATTTAAACTTTCCGCTTGCCCTGGGTACCGATTCGGTTTTTAATACCGCCCACGCTTTCTTAAAAGTGAAACACATGAGCAAGGATAGTCTGGTGTTTGAATTGCTGGAAGCCTCAGGTGACTCCATCAACCTGAATAAATCGCGCGTAACCATGCGCCTGTTTTCTGAAGATTACATCAAGAACAAATTACGTACAGATATTGCCACGCTGCAACGCCCAAGTCGTAAGGACAGTATTTATGTTAAAGGACTGGTAGATAAAGCCAATGCCGATATTAAAAAAGCGTTTGCAGCATCGCAACCAGTACAGCTGATAAGCAAAAGCCCGCAGGTTACTGTTGTAAAAAAGGTAACTAAACCCAGTTACATTGATAACAACTTTAGTACGGATGATGACTACCTTAACCCTAAATATTATATCACTATCAATAAAGCGTACAAGGACTTTGACTACATTTTTTCAGTTACTGTGGATAATAAAGGCGTAATGCATTATAACAAGCCACTGATAGGTTTTATGGGCGACCCCGATTTTGAGAAGCATTACATAAAAATGAGTACCGCTATAATGGAAAGTTACCTAAAACTTTATCTTACCACTATACCGGGGCAAACCTTAGGTATGCCGCATGCAAGTACTATATCTTTGAACGTTAAGGGTTTTGTGGCAGCCAAAAAATAAGTATACAAACCGTATTCAGATAGCCTGGGTTATTTATCTCTTTTAAACATGCGGGTAATAAAATTACCCTCTTCGCCTTTTTTCTCTTTTGGCGGGCCTATTAAAAAGGCATAATCTTTTAGCGGTTCGCAATGGTCGCAAACTATTTTAAACATGCCCAGCAAGGGCACGGCCAGTATCATACCCGGTATTCCCCAAACGGCCTCGCCTATTACAATAATAAGAATAGTAAACAGCGGGTTAATGTTGAGCCTATCGCCTACTACGAGTGGCTCCAGTACATAGGTTTGAATAAGCTGCACCAAACTATAGGTGATCAGTACACCTATCACCACTGTAATATCGCTGCTTTGCGCCAGGGCCATTAAAACGGTTATAGATGTCCCTGTAATGTTACCGGCAAAAGGTACCAGTTCCAATATGCCACACAACACCGCGAAGAACAAGGCATTGTTAACGCCAGCTATTGTAAAACCAATGCCATACATTATCCAAAGCATTACTATCATTAGGCCCAGCCCGCCCAGGTAGTTTTGGGTTACTTTGCCGGCATTATCCAAAACAGCTTCGGTTTCCTTACGGTTATCGGGCTTAAATAATTGCAGTATAAATTTTTTAAAGTGCGCCCTGTAAAAAATGAACAGGAAAGTATAAACCAAAACCAATATCGTATCAATCAAAATACCGGCCAATGAACCTATTAGCGTAGTAACCATACCCGCGGCCTTGCCCATACTGGTACCTTGCTGTTCTTTAATTATCTTTTGCTGCTCGCTATGTGATATGCCAAAATGTTGTTTTACATAATCTTTAAGGCCGGCAATTATATTATTTACCCGCTCTTCGATCTTTCCGAGATCATTTACCAGATCGCTTAATTGATACTGCAGCATAGTAACAAGCCCACCTATTACAATTAGTAAAACCACTACACTTAAAATAGAGGCAAAGCCATTACTCATGCCCTTGCTTTGCAGCCAATGGCATATTGGCAAAAGCAGCATGGATAATACAACGCCGAAAGTAAGTGGTATTAACACAGCCGAGGCTATATAAAGAATGCCAAAAACCAGTACAAAAAGCAGCAGGATACGAAGGGTTTGGTTAAGATAGGCTGTGTTCATTTAAATATCTGCTTTTTAAACCACAGAGGGGCACGGAGAGAAAAACACAAAGAGCACGGAGTTAATTTTAGCGGTATTAAACATTAACAGATATTTATAACGCTTAAAGCTCAGTGCTCTTTATGATTATCTTTATGATTTCTGTGGTAAAACTCTTATTCTGTTAGCCTAATATACGTTTCTTAATATAATCTATGGCAGAATCGGGCAATTCGTTACCGCCGGTTTGTACAACAGAGCCATCATCCTGAATAGTCAGCTCGGCTTCAATGTTATCTTCTATATGTACAATAAGCTTGTTTTGCTCTTTCTCTACCCGGCAGGATACTTCGCGGCCCGAGTAATGCATCTGAAACTCGTATTTGCCGTCTTTTTCGGCGGGGGTGGTATCTTTCTCTTCTATCATGGTTTAGTTTCTTTTTAGGTATAACACCAAAGAACGCACCAATGTTTTATAAACAAAAAAGAGAAAACTTGTGGTTTTCTCTTTTTATGTTTTTACTGACCTCATTATATTATAAAGAACAATTGGTTGGGTAGGATATATAACAATTAGTCAAATATAATATCTATATACTTAGTAGACAATATAAAAATGATATTTTTTTACTAACAACATTTATATAATTTGGCCAAATGTTAATAATTTCTACTTTTTCGACAAATATTTTGCCTTTAGTTGCTTAGCAAGGCGTAATCCACGCTGTAAAAAGCTGCCTTTCCTGTTCTTTAAGAAGTATTTTATGGCATGGTAAGCCTGTTCATTCTCTTTTAATACATCAGGATAAGATTTAATGGGTTGCTGCGCTACCTGTACGCCGTACATATGTTCGATATTGGAGTGCACGCCGGTACCATCATGCCCAATATTATGGATAAGCGAATGACTGGGATTAAGCGTAAGCCCATTTTTTAGAAAGACCGAGGCATACCAGCGTATGGCCCATGAGTTGTTTTTACGGGCTTTAAATTCCTGCATCTGCTTCCAGAAATTCATGGTGCCATCTATCGAGAAGCGTTGTATCTTTTCGGCGTCAAACTGCGCCATAAGCTTATCAATATCCGGTTCAAAGTTTTTCCAGGCGCGTGCCCAGGTTGCCCATCCCCAACTGGTGGCCGATCGGAAGAAGAATGTTTCGGGCAGGGTTTTATCCGGCAGATCAAACATATAGGCGCCAATATGCATTACCCGCTCCTCATCGGCATAACGCGTTAAAGCATCGTTAAAATATTGCAATGTATAGGGCGACGATACCAGGTCATCTTCAAATACAATTACATTGCCGTATTCGTTAACCAACCGCGTAACCCCGCTGATGATAGAATTGGCCAGGCCCATGTTTTGCTCGCGCTCAATAACTTCTACCGATTTAAAGCCTGATACCCCAGCGGCTATCTTCCTCACCTCATCAACACTTGCTTTATCTGCATCTGCTTTTGCCCCATCAGAGAAAATGAACAGGTGCGATTCGGCCGCCAGCAAATTTTTTTGCAAATAGCTAATGGTTTGGCTCGTATGCTCGGGCCGGTTATAAACAAAAAGCGCTATGGGTGCAGTAGACAATTTTGAATTATTGAATTAGTGAATTAGTGATTTATCTATCGTAGTGATAGGTTTGCAAATTTAGAATATATCTGCCTGTTTATCTGTTTTGGTGCAAAGTACCGTGTAGGCATTGGCCAGTTTCTCGTTAAACTTATCGCTTAACTTAACCAGTACGTTCTTTACAGCATATTCTGCCGCAATTTTTATTTCGGCAATAAAGCTTTTTGATTTTTTCTGATTAATAAAAGTGTTGAAGCGGGTAACCTCGGGCTCTATAATGGAAGTAAGATCTTTCTTTATTTCGAACCCTTCTGTCTGCAATAAATACCTTAAGGATGTTGGGGTATAAACATTGATATGGCCATAAGCCAGGAAATGCTTTATACGCTTATCAACGCCGGGCTTATAGTCAATGGGTACTTCTATCACAAAATTCTTGCTCACGCGCTTAATTTCGCGCAGTAGCAGGCGCTCGTGCTCTACATGTTCTAACACGTGCGACAAGATAATTAAATCGAAACTATCGTCCTCAAACGGCAGCTTATAACCATCAAACTCCTGTACCGATATTAGGTTCCTGATATCGCGCGATTTGATGTGCGCCACGCCGCTATCAGATATTTCAACAGCGTAATATTCGGGAGCGAAATTTTGGTCAGATAATAACTTTAATATACTACCATCGCCGGCCCCAACTTCAAGCACTTTTTTAAATGATTGCCCTTTGCAAACATCAATAATATGCTGCGCCTTATATTTGGCACCCAACATACGCCAGGCCTCGTCATGAGTCTTATAAAATTCGTTGTACGCGTTTTTTACGTTGCCGCTTATAATTTCTTTTGCCATATTAAATATCCAGGCAATTATCCGGTTTATAAAATACAGATGTTGATTTACGGTAGAAAAGCCCCGGCGATATACCGCTAAGCAATAAATGCTTAAAGCCTTTGCTCAGCAAAAAATCTACCCCCTCTTTATACACTTCACGTTCAGAATCATCCAGCACCACAACTCCATTAGGCGTTAAAGCTTCAACTGCCTGCTTACAGCAGTTAACCCTATCACGACCATCAACAATAATGATGTCAAATCTTTCATCCAATTTAACAGGCATACGGCAGTAATCACCATCGCGCTGCAGTTCGCAATATATCAGTTCAGAGTTATCGGGTTTATCTGTAGATTTTTCAATTTTATCAAACCATTGCTTATCATGCTCAACAGATACCACCACACCTGCATACTTGGCATAAAAGTAGGTGGAGTTGCCAGATCCAAACTCAAATACAGTATGTTCTTTGGTAAGCCTGGTTTTTATAAAGTCAATAAAAGAGTAGGTAACCCATGGTATCGGGCTGCCATTTTGATCTACGGGTGATCTGGTATCAAATGCCTTGAACCAGCCTATATCTTCCAGATACCCCTTTTTATTAAACGATAGCAATGCCCGCAAATGCGATGGGTTGGTTAGTACTTTTATGAGTGATGTAAATGTGCTCAACGCTTTATGATTTTTTGAAACAGTGAAATTAAAAATAATGATTTAAACATCATTAACCCCTGGTGCCTTGTCTTTGGTATCAATACTATAAAAAATGTAGCTACCGCATAAGCTATCAAGGTGGCGTATGCCGCACCAATAATACCGTATTTAGGTATAAAAAATATATTCAATACTATATTTACTATGGCGCCTACACCTGTACGCAGCATAGATAATTTAAAATAACCTTCGGCAATTAAATACTGCCCACTGGCACTTCCTAAAAATACGAATACCCCTGCCCAAACATGTACAGCCAATACCGGGGCGGCAGGCCAGTATGGTTTGGTATATAAAATATGATAGATAAAATTGGCCCCAAGGCTCATTATCAAAGCAATGCACACACTCAGTACTACCATTAGGTCATACATATTCTGCAATCGCTTATAATAACGCTCAATATCTGTTTTTCGGGCGTGCATTATGGCTGGAAACACAGATGTTACAATAGCCACAGGGATAAAATACCAGTTCTCGCTTAAGCTGGCCGCTGTCATATAAATACCCAGTTCGCTGGCTTTAACATACATGGGTATCATTACCTGGTCAATCTTCATATATATTGTAACCAATATTGCCGAGAAAGCAAGCGGCCACGAGTGTTTAAGCAGGTAACCTGTAATGCGCCCATCATACGTCCAGTTACGGATACGATTATCATTCTTTATGTAGAGAATAATGTATCCAGCTGCGAGTATAATAGCATCAAACAATAAGGAATAAACAAACCAGATAAGCGGCAGCTTTAAAATAATGAACACCAGCTTTACCAGGGCAGATATGACGTTGCCGGATACCTGCACATACATAATGCTTTTGCCCTGCACCTTCGACTGGAAAAAACTATCTATAATATTCACTGATTGCACCACTGAAGTAAATGCAACTATCAACACATAGCTAAAAGGGGTTTCCAGAGGTTTAGCTAACGAGAGCAGCATATAAGCCACAAAAACAATTGGGAGTGTTGTAAAACCTGCCATTAACCGCAACCAAAAAGCGGTTCCCAACAAAGTGTCTTTTCGTTCGGGATGGGTAAGCAGTTCGCGGGTAATAAACCCATCCAGCCCTAAAGCCGCTATAGCCATAGTAAAGGTAACTATTGCCATTGGATAGTTCAGTATCCCAAATTGTTCTGTACTAAGGTATCGAGATAGCAGAACACTATTAATCACAAATTTGACCACCATACTACCAACCCGGGCAATTAAAAGCCAACCCGTATTTTTAAAATACTTTTCTAAAGCCTGCTGATCAAATCCGGGGATGCTGGGTATGCGCATAGTTGTTTTGCAAATGTATCAAAAAAGAGAAAGCCCCGATAATAATCAGGGCTTTGCTAAATATTTAATATCAGGCTATGTGTTACTGATTGTGCAGCACGTTATCTTTATCCAGCCACCATGCTTTACCATCGGGCGTTACAGATATATTTGTACCGCCGGTAATATGTAAGTTATTCCAGTTGAAGGTGCCATCCCATTTATAAATATCAGGGTTACTGATGCCATCATTTTTACCTGTTATAAATACGCTGCCATCGGCGCCAATACCAATGTCTGATGCTAATATATTATCAAATGCAGACCAAAGGTAATTGCCGCCAAATACATAAATAAGGCCCGATTTATTCACCACCCATGGTGTACCATCTGGTGAAACAGCTATACGGATAGCGGCGCAATCCAACATATCTTCCCAGGCTGTACCTGTCCACCTCATAATATTATTGCCACCGGTTGGCGAAGTTTCAATCGTACCAATAGCAAACACAGCACCATTAGCGCCAATTGCAATATCAAACCCTTTACCGGGCATTTCATCCCAGCCGGAACCATTGTATTTTAATATTTTGTGAGCCTTAGTTACTACCCACGGCACGCCGGTCGGCGAAACAGCTACACGTACTGCACCACAATCCGGTAGTTTTGTAAGCGTGTTATCCACTAATTTTGAAATGCTGTAACCGCTGCTTGCAGATGTGCTATCGGTACCTATAATAAATACAGAACCATCTGCGCCAATACCAATATCTTTTCCTTCTATTACCATTGGCATAACTTTAACCAGGCAGATAGCAGTTATATTGTACTGTTTGCTTTTGGCCGTCATGGTGGTTTGGCCTTCCTTTAAAGCGACGATGATACCTTTATCGTTTATTGATGCAACGGTACTATCAGATGATGTCCAGATGATCTGCGAGGCATCATATCTCCTTGCCAATAGTTGTTTACCGCTGCCCACCTGCAGTTCCAGGTCGGTATAATTAAGTGTCATTGATTCCGGCTCCACCTCTACGTTTTTTACGCACGATGTGGCGGCAAGCATTACAAAAGAAACTAAGAGCAGTAAAATTCTTTTCATTGATTTAGGTTAATTGGTTAAATATAGTAATTATTGAACGGGTATTACCCATACAAAAAAGAGCCCCCTGTAATTAAACCGAGGGCCCCTTTTAATATTAGAAAGCTAATTGAAATTACTGGCTTTGGAATTTCTTAGCGTTAATCCTTCTTTCGTTTTCGTTAAGGAATATTTTACGCATACGGATACTTTGTGGTGTAACCTCAATGTATTCGTCGGCTTGTATGTACTCCATTGATTCTTCTAACGAGAATTTAATAGCAGGTGCAATACGCACGTTGGTATCGCTACCAGATGCACGCATGTTTGTTAACTGCTTACCTTTAGTTAAGTTAATAACCAAATCGTTATCGCGGATGTGCTCGCCTAAAACCTGTCCTTCGTAAACATCAGTTCCCGGATCAATGTGGAAACGACCACGATCCTGTAACTTATCAATTGCAAAAGCAGTGGTTTTACCGGTATCCATAGATACCAATACACCATTTAAACGGCCCGGGATTTGACCTTTCCATGGCTCGTATGCTTTAAAGCGGTGTGCCATAATAGCCTCGCCACCTGTTGCAGTTAATACGTTGTTACGTAAACCGATGATACCACGTGCAGGGATATCAAATTCTAAGTGTTGTAAATCGCCTTTAGGCTCCATTACTAACAGGTCGCCTTTGCGCTGTGTTACCAACTCAATTACTTTACCTGCAACTTCGCCCGGTACATCAACTATTAAAGTTTCAACCGGCTCACATTTAACACCATCAATTTCTTTAACAATAACCTGTGGCTGGCCTACCTGTAACTCGTATCCTTCGCGACGCATGGTCTCGATCAATACTGATAAATGGAGGATACCACGGCCGTATACTAAGTATGAATCTGGTGATTCGGTTTCAACAACCTTAAGCGCCAGGTTTTTTTCCATTTCTTTGTACAAACGGTCACGCAGGTGGCGTGATGTTACAAACTTGCCTTCTTTACCAAAAAACGGTGAAGTATTAATGGTGAAAAGCATGTTCATGGTAGGCTCGTCAATATGGATAACTTCCAATTGCTCTGGTTTTTCGAAATCGGCAATAGTATCACCAATATCAAAACCCTCGATACCTACAACCGCGCAAATATCACCGGCGCTTACAGATGTAGCTTTAACTTTGCCTAAACCTTCAAAAGTATAAAGTTCTTTTATACGTGATTTTTGAATAGTGCCATCGCGTTTTACCAACGATACCGGCATGTTTTCTTTGATAGTACCACGAGCCACACGGCCAATAGCAATACGGCCAACAAATGAAGAATAATCTAACGATGTGATCTGCATTTGTAAAGTACCTTCGTTAATAGGTGCCGGTGGAATGTTAGCTAAAATAGCATCCATCAACGGAAAAATATCTTCCGTTGGTTTTTTATAGTCGGTGCTCATCCAACCTTGTTTTGACGAACCGTAGATAACCGGGAAATCCAGTTGCTCTTCAGTAGCTTCAAGGTTAAAGAACAATTCAAAAATTTGTTCGTAAACTTCTTCCGGGCGGCAGTTTTCTTTATCTACCTTGTTTACAACCACAATTGGCTTTAAGCCTAAAGCCAAAGCTTTTTGGGTTACAAAGCGGGTTTGAGGCATAGCACCTTCAAACGCGTCACAAAGTAATAAAACGCCGTCAGCCATTTTCAATACGCGCTCTACCTCACCACCAAAATCGGCGTGACCAGGGGTATCAATAATGTTGATCTTAACATCTTTATACATTACCGAAACGTTTTTTGAAACGATGGTAATACCACGTTCACGTTCCAGGTCATTGTTATCCAGTATCAACTCACCAGTTTCCTGTCCTTCACGGAAGATAGCGCAACTGTGTAAAATTTTATCAACCAAAGTGGTTTTACCGTGGTCAACGTGTGCGATAATCGCAATATTTCTTATTTTTTGCATGCAATGCGGCCTTATAAATTTGGCGCAAAGATACGCTTAATATATGGCATTTAAAAGGGGAACCCGTATTTTACAATTAATTGATTATTACCTAATTGTTTGGTAATGTGGCAGGTGCTTAAATAAGCTGTCCTAACCGAGTATTGCTACGTATTGCCATTTTAAAGAAATGCCCCTGGCGCATCAATGCAAGCTAACCACACGCGTTATCTGCCATTTATCATTTTTTAACCGCCATATCACAATAAATTTATCGGGCTTTGATGGCGTTTCGCTTTCAGCATGGTTAATGAACTGGTGAAGGCCAATTTCCACCGCTCCGAATCCGGCTATGGGGTAAACTTCTACACTTCCCTTAACCAATACCCTGGTCACCTTACCGCAAATGTTCTTTTTAATGGCATCCAGTAGGGCTTGCTTTGAGGTCATCAGGCCACCCTTATCATGGTAAAACTCAATGCTATCGGCATAAATAGCCGCTTGCTTATCCATGTCGCAGGTGTTATAAGCGTTAAAATACACGCTATCCATATGCAGAATGGTGTTATACAACTCCACAGACTGCGGTTTGTAGGTATAAGCCTCCTTGTTTTGGGCTGATACCGTAGCCGAAACAACTATGATAACAAGTAGAGCAAAAAATGCTGATGAGATATACTTTTTCATGATCCTTATTTTAAGTACAAATTACAACACCAGTTCTGTGCCACATTACAACTGCCTAACAATCAATGTTTTGAAAAATATTCAAAACAATCATGTTCGTTAACGATACAAACTGTGTTCGCTTTCAGCACTAAGGATAGCATAATAATACTCTTACTTCCCAAACGCCCAGTTCAAAAACTTAGGCATAGCTTTACCCCATGTTTCGGTATCGTGGCTGCCGCCCAATACTTCCAGGTATTGGATATCGGCAGGGCGCTGGTAACCTTTGGCAAGCAGTTCTTTTATAACGTCGATAGTATCGTCAATAGAATCGATAATACCGTTTTTGTTACGGTCGGCGGTTTCATCTTTGGTACCGGTTTGCAGCCAAAACTTTAATTCGGGTTTGCCTATGGTATTCTTTATAACATTGTGCATTATGCGGTCGTCATTGGTATAACCCCTGGCCAGATCCTTACTCCTCCACCAAAAAGAGGCCGAGAAAGCGCCTACCTTATCAAACAACTCCGGATTGTTCCATGCAATATCCATTGCGGTTAAACCACCAAGTGAAAATCCCGCGAATGCGGTAGTTGCAAAATGTTCTATGCCGGTATGTTCAGTAATAAACGGCAATAGTTCAGTTTTAATAAACTGCGTGTAAAGGTCGGCTTTAGCGCCACGCTTTTTAAAATCGGGCTTACCGGCTACGCCGTATTCCTGTATGCGTTCTTCGCCTGCGTGTATAGCAACAACCAGTAGCGATTTCAGGCAATTACGTTCGTATAAATCCTCAAGGGTATCAACCAGTTTCAGGTTTTCCAGTTCCTGGCCGTCATTAAGCAATAGTAAATTAAAGGGCTCTGCTACTGCACCATCTTCGGGCATAAGCAAAGTGCAGACAACCTCACGTTCAAGTACCTTTGATGTAATAGTAAGTTCCTGTTCGGCTATCTTCATTTCTGTATCTGTACTGTAGTACATTGTAATAGTATTAATAAATAAAGCCGCAAAAATACCTTTATAGTTTTAGAAATTGCCTAAAACATAATTATTTGGCACGCTGTTGACATTTACATGCAAACCAGCTATCTTACCATCTTAAACACAACGTTTTGACTGAACAATATCACCGCTGGCACTCCCCTAACCTAAACCTTGATCTTGAAATGCTGGTGTTTGGCGACAGGGGGTTTCCTGTAATACTTTTCCCTACTACCAAAGGCCGCTATCACCAGAATAAAGATTTTGGGCTGATAGATAGCGTAAAATGGTTTGTGGATGAAGGCCTGGTGAAAATTTATTGTCCGGATACTATTGATGACCGTAGCTGGTATGATAAAGGCATTCAGCCTGCCGACCGTGCCCGCAATTATGCCTGGTATGATAAAATGCTGGTAGAAGAGCTTACCCCCTGGGCTATGCACGAAACCGGTGTGGGCAAAGTGGCCGTTGCAGGCTGCAGCTTTGGCGGTTACCATGCGGCAAACTTCGCGTTTAAACACCCTGAATTGGTGGCTCACCTGTTTACTATGGGCGGCGCTTTTGATATTCAAATGTTTACTGATGGGTTTTATAACGATGATATATTTTACAACAACCCGGTAGATTTTTTGCCCGGCAGTAACAAGCCCGAACTTTGGCAGATGAACATTATACTGGGTACATCAGAACATGATATGTGTAAGGACTATAATATTCGCATGTCAAACATTTTGAAGGAAAGGAACATTAACCATTGGCTGGATATCCGCCCTTTTGCTAACCACGACTGGCCTATCTGGAAGGAGATGTTCCCGCATTATTTAAGCACGATAAAATAGAATCAAGAAGTCAAGAGTCAGGAATCAAGACAAAAAAAAATAAACCCAACTACGCTATAAAACATACCATGAAAAAAATAGGCATCTTATTCGGGCAGGAAAACTCATTCCCGCAGGCATTTGTAGATAGGATCAACGAAAAGGCCGAAAAAAACATCTCTGCCGAGTTTGTACGCATTGACAAAATGATGCAGGGCCAGCCACTGGGCTACTCGGTAATTGTCGACCGCATCTCGCAGGATGTGCCCTTTTATCGCGCATCGTTAAAAAACGCGGCTATTACGGGCACAGCGGTTATCAATAACCCTTTTTGGTGGAGTGCCGACGAGAAATTTTTTAACAACGCATTAGCGGTTAAGCTGGGTGTACCGGTACCAAAAACGGCGCTGTTACCATCAAAAGATCACCCTGCAAGCACAACCGACCGATCATTCCGTAACCTCGCTTTCCCTTTAGATTGGGATGCGATATTTGATTACGTGGGTTTCCCCGCATATATGAAACCGTTTGATGGTGGCGGCTGGCGCGATGTTTACAAAATAAGCAACAAAGAAGACCTTTGGGAGAAATTCGCGGAAACCAAACAATTGGTAATGTTGCTGCAGGAAGAAATTATTTTTGACGATTACTTCCGTTGTTATTGCATCGGTGGCAAGCACGTGCGCATTATGCAGTACGAGCCACGCAACCCCCATCATTTGCGTTACGAGCATGGCAAAGCACCTGCATCTAAAAAAATGCTGGATACCATTACCAAATATGTGTTGCAACTGAACCAGTACCTGGGCTATGATTTTAACACCGTAGAGTTTGCTGTACGCGATGGTATACCTTATGCAATTGATTTTTGCAACCCCGCCCCGGATGCCGAAGTAACAAGCGTTGGCCAGGATAATTTTGAGTGGGTGGTAGAAACCGCTGCAAGTTATGCCATTGAGCGTGCCAAAGCACAAAAAGATAACAAAGACAACCTTACCTGGGGCGAATTTGTAAAAGCCGGCGCAGCAGGCAAGCCACTTATCGCCACAGCAGTAAAAGCTACTAAAGCAGATGTAAGTGCCGGCAAGGCTGACCATTCCATAACAGAAGAAGCAAAGCCTAAAAAGAAAGCGGCTACACCTAAAAAGGTGGCGAAGAATTAAAAACCAATTGTCATTTCGAACGACAGAGAGAAATCTTGTTCAAATATGTAAGTAACCGACTTTGCATTTCGAACAAGATTTCTCCTCGTACCTCGTTCGAAATGACATTTTACTTAAGGACCAATAACCCCTAACCAATTATGAACGAGTTCACCTTAGGTGTTGAAGAAGAGTTTATGGTGATTGACCCTGTTACCAGGGAACTGCAATCGCATGATCAAAAAATTGTTGACAGCGCGCAAAAGATCCATGAAGATCAGGTAAAGGCCGAAATGCATCAGGCTGTTGTGGAGGTGGGCACCCACATTTGCCGTAATACCGAAGAAGCACGTAAAGAGGTTGGCAAGCTACGCACTACAGTGGCACATTTGGCCGGTGATATTGGCTTGCGTATTGGCGCTGCCGGTACACACCCCTTCTCGCACTGGCAGCACCAACTGATAACCGACCATCCAAGATATTTTGAGATTGTAGATGAATTGCAGGAAGCCGCACGATCAAACCTTATTTTTGGTTTGCATGTACACGTGGGCATCCAGTCGCGGGATATGGCGATACACATTGCTAACCAGGCAAGGTATTTTTTACCGCACGTTTATGCGCTATCTACCAATTCACCATTTTGGGAGGGCAGAAATACGGGTTATAAATCGTTCCGGACCAAGGTATTTGATAAATTCCCGAGAACCGGGATTCCCGATTATTTTGACAGCATTGAAGATTACGACAGGTACATTAAACTGTTGGTAAAAACCAACTGTATTGATAACGCTAAAAAGATCTGGTGGGACCTACGGGTGCACCCATTCTTTGAAACCATCGAATTTCGTGTGTGCGATTGCCCTATGCTGATAGATGAAACCATGACCTTTGTGGCCCTGTTTCAATGTATTTGTGCTAAACTGTACAAATTGCGCCTAAGTAACATGAAATTCATCACCTATAATCGTGCGCTTATTAATGAAAATAAATGGCGTGCCGCACGGTATGGCATTGATGGCAAAATGATAGATTTTGGCAAGGAACTTGAAGTAAACACCCGCGCACTGATCCTGGAATTATTAGACTTTATTGACGATGTGGTGGATGACCTTGGCTGCCGCGACGATCTGCAGTATGTACACAAAATATTGGAGAACGGAACAGGCGCCGACAGGCAGCTGGCCATTTACAATCAAAACAATAACTTTGCAGATGTGGTGGATTACATTACATCGCAAACTTTAAAGGGAATATAAAGCCCCACCCAACCCCTCCCCGGAGGAGAGGGCTTTATTAAAAGAAATTTTTAACAATATAAAAAGTGAAGTCTCCCCTACCGGGGGAGATTTAGAGGGGGCTCAATGAACACAGATAAACCGGAAGTGAGAGTAGCCATATTAGACCTGTACGACGGGGTGGCTAACGAAGGGATGCGTGGTTTCCGGGATATACTGGACCGTTACAAGGTGCAACACAACCTTGATTTAAGTTACCAAGTGTTTGACGTGCGCCGCAAAGGCCAGGTACCTGATACCGGCTTTGACGTATATATATCAAGCGGTGGGCCGGGCAGTCCGCTGGATAGTGAGGGTACCGAATGGGAGAAGAAATACTTCCGCCTGATTGATAAGCTGGACGCACATAATAAGAGCGATGATCCGCAGAAAAAACATGTATTTTTTGTATGCCATTCGTTCCAGTTGATGTGCCGTAAATATGGGTTGGGCGATATTAATTTGAGGCGTTCGCCATCATTCGGGATATTACCAGTACACTTAACCGAAGCCGGCCGTAATGATGGAGTTTTTGAAAGCCTTGCTGACCCGTTTTACACTGTAGATTCGCGCAGCTGGCAGGTTATCAACCCGGATATGGATCATTTTAAAGAACTTGGTATGGAAATACTGGCATTGGAGAAAGAGCGCCCTTACGTTGACCTGCCCCGCGCTATAATGGCCATCAGGTTTAACGAATACTTTTTCGCGACGCAATTTCACCCCGAAGCAGATGCATACGGCATAAAAAACATGTTGCTGCGCGAGGATAAGAAAGACGAAGTAATAAACGAGCACGGCGAAAACAAATACAAAGAAATGCTGGAACGGCTGGATGACCCGGACAAGATAGCGCACACGCAAAAAACCATCATCCCTAATTTTTTGGATGAAGCGATTTTGAGGTATACCACTTTGTCATATTAAGAACGTTTGTCATGCTGAACGTAGTGAAGCATCTATTCGCCGCCCAGTAATGAACTTGATATATGAAACAACATAATTATTACACATATATCTTAACCAATTATAACAAAACAGTACTGTATACAGGTATCACCAATGATATTGAGAAACGCCTGTATGAATATTATTTCGGAATAAACCAGGAAAGCAGCTTTACATCCAAATACAAGTGCTTCTATTTACTGTGGTACGAAAGGCATCAATATGTTAATCATGCCATCGAACATGAAAAAGAAATTAAGGGTTGGACAAGGGCAAAAAAGATAATTTTAATAGAACAAGAAAACCCAAATTTGACTTTCTTAAATAGTGATATAATGGAATGGCCGCCAGTAAATTATCATACGGAGCAAGGTGGTACATTAATCGGCGAATAGATCCTTCGCTATCGCTCAGGATAACAAAAAGGGATGGTTAAAAAGTAAATTATGAACTCATCAGCCAGAAAAACATTTAATGAAAATTTCAGCGATGAAAAGTATGCTGATTTTTTAGTAGACCTTAACGCCGGGCTTAAAAACCCTATCGAGTTTCGCATTGCCGAAACACCTGTTTTTTTAACGGATGATTTTAGAGATAAGCTTTTACAGGCCGGCGAGGAAATAGTAGAAACTATACTTAAACCCGGGTTTAAAGAGCTAAGCGAACGTGCCATCCCCGAAAAATGGCGGGTTGCTAACGAGACCGGCCACTCGCATTTTATAGCATTGGACTTTGGGGTTTGCAAGGACAGTGCGGGTAATATTGTGCCGAAACTAATAGAGATGCAGGGCTTCCCCTCGTTATATGGATTTCAGGTACACCTGGCAGAAAACTACAGACATGCCTTCAATATTCCGGGCAACCAAACCATTTTTTTTAATGGGTTAAGCAAAAGCAGCTACTTAGAGCTGCTCAGAAAAACCATCATTGGCCCCTATCAGCCGGATGAAGTGGTGCTGATGGATGTTGATGCCCCGAATCAAAAAACCGCTGTCGATTTTTGTATAACTGAAGGTTATATCGGCATCCCCATTGTTTCACTTGCCGACCTGATACAGGAAGGCGACCAGCTGTTTTATAAAACTACCGCAGGCGAAAAGAAACGCATTCGCCGCATATACAACCGCTTAATATTTGACGAGATAGAAAGCGACCCTGAGATATTTAAAAAAGTGGTGGATATACGTCAGCCGCTTGATGTGGAATGGGTAACCCACCCAAATTGGTTCTATCGCATCAGTAAGTTTACCATGCCTTTCTTAAAAGGCGATCACATCCCTAAAACACAGTTTTTGGACGAGGTGAGCGAAATACCCGAAGACCTCCAAAACTATGTGCTTAAGCCCTTGTTCTCATTTGCCGGGCAGGGTGTAATCATTGATATTATGGATGGCGATATTGAGAAAATAACAGACCCCGAAAACTGGATACTGCAAGAAAAAGTTACTTACGAACCCGTATTGCAGTCCCCTGATGGCGGCGTGAAAATTGAGATCCGTTTGCTTTATTTATGGCCCGATGGCGATGCCAAACCGACGCTTGCCGTAAACCTTTCCAGGCTAAGCCGCGGTAAAATGATAGGTGTTAGGTATAATAAAGATTTTGACTGGGTAGGCGGTACCGTAGCATTTATGCATAAATAACTTATACTATTTTTGCACGCTGTACGTATATAAATAAAGTATTAATTTTGCGACATGAACATACAGGCAATTATTATCATTGTATTATTTATTGCAGCAGTTTTTTACGTTGGCCGTTTACTGTATAAAAGCTTGTTCTCTAAAAAAAGCTGCGGCAGCAATTGTAAATGCGGGGTTGATTTTTCTGCTATTGATGCGGTTAAACAACCCAAATAATTGCGCTGTATATTGTTGTTTATCTTGTCATTAATTTAATATTTTAAATCCCCTTCATGTCTTCTAATAAGCAGATATTTCAAGCCGATAACCCCGGCAGGTGGAACCGTTTTAAATGGCTTAGCCGATTTATATTAGTTATATTAATTGTTGGTGCTATTGCGGCTGTTATAACAGTTACCTCAACCGAGTACCCTATACTTCCTAACCTTGATCCGGCCCCAAAAAAAATATCAAAGAAAGAACTGGAGGAGCTCAAGAAATCAAAAAAATACAAAGATTTTAAAATAGAAAAGGCCGAAATAGAAGTACTGAATAAAGCAAGGCGCCTACATCAGCTTAAGCACCCCAATAATAATAACCGTATTAATGCGGGCTTTTACAAAGCCTGGGAACCGCAGGCCTATTACTCCCTTAAAGATTTTTTGCCCCGCTTGGACATGGTAGTGACCGAGGGTTTTTCCTTTTCGCCCAATGCCGATACAATTAAACTGACTATTGATACCGGCCTTATTAATCTTAACAAAAAATACAAAAAGCAGGTATTGGTAACGCTATCTAATTATGTTAATTATGATAACGTAAGGGGTGGGTATGATAGTAAAGATGTGGAACGGATCTTTAAAAGCAAAAAACTACGTACAGCATTCATTAACAGCCTTGCAGCAAAACTTCAGCATTATAACTTTAACGGCATAAATGTAGATCTGGAGGATATAAAAGATCGTAACAGCAAAGAGTATATCGCTTTCCAAAACGATCTTTACAGAATATTTCACGCCAAAAATTTACTGGTAACGCAAAACGTTCTTCCTAATGATGAGGACTACGACTTAAAGCGTTTACAACATGTTAACGACTTTTTGTTTGTAATGGCTATTGACCAGCATTACGATGGCAGTAACGCGGGCGATATATCGCACCAGCACTGGGTAGAAGAAATTCTTGACCAGGTGTGCACTACCATACCAAGCGAAAAAGTTATACTTACTGTTGCAGCGGGTGGTTATGATTGGCCCGAAGGCAGTGTGGGTACCGCTATTGGTTATCCGCAGGCTATTAGTACGGCGCAAGAAAAAGGCAGCAAAATAGTTTACGACCCGCAGTCTGCCAATTTGCATTATAATTACCTGGGAACCGATAGTCTTAACCACACGGTTTATTTTGCCGATGCTGCTACAAACTTCAATATTATCCGCATGGCAGATGATTGGGCTACGGGCGGTGTTGCCCTGTGGCGCCTTGGCGCAGAAGACCCTCGTCTATGGACATTTTTCCAAAAGAACCTTTCTATCGATTCATTAAGAAAAACTGGTATCGAATTAAAAAGACTGGATACTGTTGGTTTAAATAGCAAGATAGATTATGCCGGGGTAGGCGGCGAGGTATTGGATCTGGTAACCGTGCCACATACAGGGAAAATTAATGTGTCGCTTGATAAGTCGACCTATACAATTACCAATCAAAAATATATAGAGTTACCCACCAAGTACGTTATACGCCGTTACGGTTATAAACCCGGTAAAGTAGTTTTAACCTTTGATGACGGGCCCGACCCGGACTTTACCCCCCGGATCCTCGACATCCTTAAAAAAGAAAAGGTACCTGCTTCGTTTTTTGTAGTAGGTTCCATGGTTGAAAAAAACATCCCTCTTTTAAAAAGAATTTATGACGAGGGCTACGAAATAGGTAACCATACTTTCTTCCATCCGGATATATCTACCATTAGCCTGGATAGGGTTAATCTGGAGCTAAATTCTACCCGTAAACTCATAGAATCTATCACCGGCCGCAGTACCATATTATTCCGCCCGCCTTTTAATGCCGATGCCGAGCCGCAAACCCTGGCCGAGGTGATACCCGTGGCTGAAAGCCGCAAGCAAAGCTATATCACCATAGGCGAGTCGATTGACCCATGGGATTGGCAGCCTGGTGTAACAGCCGACAGTATTATTGCACGTACCATTCGCCAAAAAGATAACGGATCAATGATATTACTGCATGATGCCGGCGGTGATACGCGCGAAGAAACCGTTAAAGCTTTGCCGGCAATTATCCATTTCTTTAAAAAGAATGGCTACGAGTTTACCACCATTGCCGATATTTTAGATAAAACCAAAGATGACCTGATGCCCCCTGCCGAAAAAGAAAGCAATAGCTTTTGGGGTAAGTATTATGATATAGTTGTGGTAGGCTTTTTCCTGGGGAACAAGTTTATCTTCTACCTTTTCCTCTCGGCCATATTCCTGGCAATGGGGCGTATTATTTTAATTGGGATCCTGGCTTCAAGGCAATTTGCCTTAAATAAAAAGATCGACGCTGCCCCGCATCCGCAGCCTCCTGTAAGTATTATTGTGCCTGCTTATAACGAAGAAGTTACGGCTATAAAAACCATACAAAGTTTATTAAAAACCGAGTACCCCGATTTTAACATCATTTTTGTGGATGATGGGTCGAAGGATAAAACCTTCCAGGTTGTTTCTGAAGCTTATGGCCACCATCCGCTGGTAAGGGTGTTAACCAAGCCAAACGGCGGTAAAGCATCTGCCCTTAACTTTGGTATTACCCACGCCGAACACGATTATGTAGTTTGTATTGATGCCGATACCCAGCTTAAAACCGATGCCATTTATCACCTGATGGCCTACTTTACCGACGAGGAGATTGGCGCCGTTGCAGGTACAGTTAAGGTAGGTAACGAAACCAATATTATTACCAAGTGGCAGTCTATAGAGTATATCACCGCCCAAAATATGGACCGCCGCGCTTTTGATATTATCAACAGCATTACGGTGGTGCCGGGGGCTATTGGGGCTTTCCGCAAGTCGGCTATATTTAAGGCCGGGGGCTTTACCTATGATACCCTGGCCGAAGATTGCGACTTAACCATGCGCATTTTAAAGCAAGGCTACGTGATAAAGAACTGTGCGGAAGCAGTAGCTTATACAGAAGCGCCCGAATCTTTAAACATGCTGTTAAAGCAACGTTTCCGCTGGAGCTTTGGGGTTATCCAAAGTTTCTGGAAAAACCGCGACGCGCTGTTCAATAAAAAATTCAGCTATTTTGGCATGGTGGGTATGCCGAATATCCTCATCTTCCAGATCATTTTACCGCTATTTTCTCCCCTGGCAGATTTCATTATGCTGCTGGGCTTGTTTGGCGATAAGCCCGAGAAGATGCTCACCTATTATTTAGCCTTTGTAATGATCGATTTCCTGGTGGGTATACTGGCCTTCCGTATGGAGAAAGAAGATTACCGTAAGCTGGTCTATATCATTCCACAGCGTTTTATATGGCGCCAACTCATGTACTATATTCTGTTCAAATCTATCCGCAAAGCCCTAAAAGGCGAGCTGAACACCTGGGGCGTATTAAAACGGACCGGTAATGTAAAATTGAAGAGGGGTGAGTTGATTGGTGAAAGCAATGAGCCGCCTATGTAGTTTACCCATGTCATTTCGAGGGAAGCGCAGCGACGAGAAATCTTGTTCAAATGATAGGTAGCGATATTGCATAACGAACAAGATCTCTCCTCATAACTCGTTCAAGATGACAGGTCGCTTATTGGAGCCGCCGAAAGTGCAGCTACCAATCAACTAATGAACCAGTGAACTAACCAACCCGCTCTATCAAACAAACCGCATAAGCAACAACGCCTTCTTCGCGGCCAATAAAGCCCAACTGCTCGTTGGTGGTGGCTTTTATGGAGATATCCTCTTCGCTAATGCCGGCGGCTTTGGCAATGTTTATCTTCATTTCGGGGATGTGCGGGTTTATCTTGGGGGCTTCCAGGCAAATCATGGCATCAATATTACCTATCTGCCAGTTTTTCTCGGCCAGCAGGGCAACAACGTGTTGCAGCAACACCAGGCTGCTAATGCCTTTCCAGCGATCATCGGTATTAGAGAAATGGAACCCAATATCGCGCAGGTTAGCGGCACCTAAAAGGGCATCACATATAGCGTGCAGCAATACATCAGCATCTGAGTGGCCAAAGGCACCACTGGTATGTTCAAGGTTAACACCACCCAAAATAAAGGGGTGCTGTTGTTTTAACTGGTGTACATCAAAACCAAAACCTACTTTAATTTTAGCCATTATTTTTTAGAAGCATTGTTGGTACCGCCAAAGCTGGCAGACAAAGTAAAACGAAGCGTATTTGCCAAAGGGCTGTTTTGTTGACTGGCAATAAGATAGGAAAAATCAAAACCGAATATATCATACTTTAACCCAAAGCCCGCGGTTGCATAATGCCTGCCACCTTTAGCGGGGTTCTCGTAAAAATAACCTGCCCTTACCGCAAAACGATCGGCATATAAATATTCTACTCCCGGCGAAAAGCTTAATTCTTTTATTTCTTCGCTAAAGCCACCCGGTGCATCTCCAAATGAACGGAATATCCCGGCAGGTACAGATACATCATCATCACTCCCCTTTATTATGTTGCCGTCGTTATCCCTTATGGGTGGTGTTGGCACTAAAAGCTTATTAATATCAAATGCAACAGTAAACTTGCTCAGGTCATCAAGGGCCCAGGTATTGGCTACGCCAAATTTTAAATTAGCAGGTAAAAAGTAGCTTGGCCCTGTAGTGGTATAGCTTATTTTATTACCAATGTTAGATATATTGGCACCAAACGCAAATAAAGAATTATTGCCGTAAGGTTTCTTGTAATATAAAGATACACCTGCCGATACCGCATTACCGGCTTTATTTTGCTGCCCTGCACCAGATATAAATGCACCGTTGCTAAAATTTGAATAAATATAACGCATTGTTAACCCTAATGACAGGTTTTCGCCAAACTTACGGGCAAATGAAGCATCGATAGAAAACTCGGTTGGCTTATAAATGCCCTGATCGGTCTGGTTGGCATCTATCAGCTGGATAGACCCCAGGTTAAAATAACGTAACGATGCGCCAAAGGTATTCCGGTCATCTATTTTATGGGCGTAGCTTAAATATGCCAGGCTTACATCGGGCACTAAATGCCTTAACCACGGGCTGTATGATAAAGAAACGTCGTTATTATTTTCAAGGAAAGCCAGTTTTGCAGGGTTCCAGTAGTTGGCATTAACATCGGGCGATAAGGCAACGCCGGCATCCCCCATTGCTCCCGAGCGCGAGTCTGGCGAAATATTTAGAAAAGGCACAGCAGTTGGTATAGCATTTACACCGCTACCGCTAGTGGTAGTTGTGCTTTGCGCCGCAGCAAATGCAGGCAAAGCAAGTAGTAAATAGGTGTAAATGTTTTTAGTACTCAAAAACTTCATTGGTGCAATTTAGTCTTATTATTTAAAAATAATATAAATATCCAAATGATATTATCAACGTTAACATACAAGCAAGAGCATTAACATTTAAGCAATTAAGGTTTGAACCGTTAATAGTTCAGATAATTGTAACTCCACTAATGAAATGTACGTTTAAATGGGTTTAGGCTTAAACTTATTATTAAACACTTATAATTACACAATTTTATAATTGATTTTTTTTAAATTTACGTCCAAATATATTTTGCAAAATATGAAAGTACTTACTAATACTGCTTTAGCGTTGTTGGGATTAGGTGTTATGCTTAGCAGCTGTAGTAAAAAACAGCAATCGCAAAAAACAGGTTTAGCATATAACGACCGCACAAACGGTGGTTATTTACGCTTTAAACAAAGCCACCCTACCCCGGGGCCGGGCCTTGTTCCTATTGAAGGAGGTACCTTTGTTTTAGGCGGCAGTGCAGACCAGGATGTTACTTACGAATATAATAATCTGCGCCGCAGGGTAACTGTCCCTTCATTTTATATGGATGAGACCGAAGTATCAAACCAGGACTGGCTTGATTACCTGCACTGGATAAATATTACTTTCCCAACGGATAACGAATTATATTACAATGCCCTGCCGGATACACTGGTATGGCGTAAACCATTATCATACAACGAACCGTACGTAGACAACTACCTGCGCCACCCTGCATTTCAGGATTACCCGGTTGTTGGTGTTACCTGGGAACAGGCACAAGAGTACTGCTCATGGCGTACCGACCGTACCAACGAAAATATTTTACGTGAACGTGGCAACCTGGTAAGCTGGAAAGACCAGGCAAAGGGAGCTAATGGTGTCGCGGGCGCAAATAATGGCGCTATTGCAAATAATGGTGCTGCCGCCAACAACGGGGCTGCTGCTAACGGGACTGCCGCTAACGCACCTTATAATAACGACATGTACCTAAACGGCCAATACAAAGGCCCCGGAATTGACGGTAAAAAAATGATGCCGGATCTTAACCCGAATGCCGCTACTACCGGCACCGGTAAAAACGGGCGCGCGGTAAGGCCTGTACGTCTAGAGGATGGTATATTAAAACAAGGCTACCGCTTACCATCTGAAGCGGAATGGGAATATGCCGCTTTGGCACTTGCCGGTAATACCCAGTTCGAAAATATTAACGATGGCCGTGTATACCCATGGGATGGCCTTGGCGTACGTTCACCAAGCAAAAAAACACGTGGATTAATATTAGCCAACTTTAAACGTGGCGCCGGTGATAACGCGGGTGTGGCGGGTGGCTTAAATGATAAGGCTATTATTACTGCCCCTGTACGATCATACCAGCCAAATGATTTTGGTTTGTATAACATGGCGGGTAACGTTAATGAGTGGGTTGCTGATACTTATCGCCAAACATCGTTTGAAGAAGTTGATGATCTGAACCCTTTCCGTGGTAACGAGTTTACCAATAAACGCCTTGCCGACCCTACAAAGGGCCTATATGCAAAAGACAAGTATGGCCGCCCTATTAAAGACCCGGCCAGGTCTAACAAAAAATTAAAATACAGCGATATGATAGCCCAGCAACAGGCACAGGCCGCTGCTGGTAATACACAGCCGGCTGCACAACCGGCAGCTGTTAACAGCGCACAACCTGCAGCAACTACCGCAAGTGTGTTAAAAGACCCATTGGCAGGCAAAGCTTACACAAATGATTACAGGGATTACGGCGACTCGGTAAACACCAGCTTGTATGGCACCACAACTTTGGTTAATAACCACTCAAAGGTTTACAAAGGCGGTTCATGGAATGATATGTCTTACTGGTTAAACCCGGCAACCCGTCGTTTTATGGACCAGGAAGCTACAAGTGCCGAAGTTGGTTTCCGCTGCGCAATGACCATGGTTGGCGCGCCTGAAATACACCCCGAAGGTAAACCGCACCTGCCGGTTAAAAAGGCTAAAAATTTCAAAGCCAGATAAAGACCCAATCTTAACCCTATTATAAGCCGTTTCCTGAAAAGGAAGCGGCTTTTTTGTTTGCATCCGTATTGGACCCCACACGTCATTGCGAGGTACGAAGCAATCTCTTTAGGACAATTATACACCTCGCTAAAGGATTTGCTTAAAGAGATTGCTTCGTACCTCGCAATGACGCCTGTCGAGAATAAATTCACCTAACCTGTTAATATTCAGCAAAATGTTAACAAATAAATTACCACATATTAACGTTTATAAAATAGTTTATCGCTTACTTTTATAGACCTGTAAAAGCAGGTCAGATAAAATTAACCTAAAACAATTTTTATGACCTGGAGAAAATTTAGCGGTGAGGTTATCCAAACCCCCATACTTGAAGAGGTTGAAGCTGCCATTGAACGGGAAACAAACCTGGGCAATAAACTAAAAGTTTGTATTGGTACCGATTCGCAGGTGAAAGGCGCGGTTACCGATTTTGCTACTGTAATTGTTTTTATCCGCGAGCAGCGTGGGGCATTTATGTTCATTCATCAGGAACGCTCTTCGCAAAAAATGAGCATTAAAGAGCGTATGCTTTGCGAGGTGCAAAAATCAATTGATATTGCCTATAAACTTTGTGACCTGCTCGACCTGTACGATGTAGAGTTGGAAGTACATGCCGATATTAATACCAATCCCAATTTTAAAAGCAATGCCGCCCTGCACGAAGCTATGGGCTACATACTAAGCATGGGTTTCGTATTCAAAGCTAAACCCGAAGCTTTTGCAAGCTCGTGCTGTGCTAATAAAATGGTGCAGTAGTTGTTGATGAGTAGTGAATAGAGGGTGGTGAATGGTTGCCTACATTCCACAGGACGGCTGCCTGCTGCAAACTAAAAACTAAATAAGGGCGTTGCCTGCGGCCGGGCTATCCGCTCATACTGCGCAGGCCTTAACCACAGCTGTCACAGTAAGCCTGTCGAAGTGCTGGTATCCGCTCCTGTCCCTAACGTGGAAAGGCGTAAGGCTTTGTAGCCGTCAAACTTTACCAAAATCTTACTTTATATAGCCCGTACATTTATATATTTGCTTGTAAACATCACAAGCCTATGTCTCCGCTTATTGAAATTACCGACCCACGGGTATTTGATCCGTCAACCATAATAATTGATGTACGCGCCGGTGCTAACGCGCACGAGCGTTATCTGGCAGGCCATTTGCCTAATGCTATTTACGCTAATTTAGATGACGACCTGGCCGAGCACCCTGCCGACCCCGCTTTTGGCGGAAGGCACCCCTTACCATCATTACAAGATTTTGCCGCGACTTTATCACGTTGGGGCATAAAGCCCGATAGCCACATTGTAGTTTACGATGATAAAAATGGGGCGATGGGTGGTGCACGCCTTTGGTGGATGCTGCGATCGATAGGCCATACCAACGTACAGGTACTAAATGGCGGTTTAAAGGTCGCAACTGACGAAGGCCTGGAGTTAAGTACCGACGATTACAAACCAACCGCCACTGGGCCATATCCTATCCCCGAAGAATTTAGCCATACTGTAGATATTGAAGAAGTAGAAGCAGCAGCCAAAGCCGATAACAGGATAGTTATTGACGTGCGCGAAGGGCAGCGTTATCTGGGTTTTACGGAGCCGCTTGACCTGGTTGCAGGCCATATACCCGGCGCAGTAAACCTGTTTTACAGCACCAGCCTATCGCCCGAGGGTAAATTTCTTACCTCGCAGGCATTGGCAAGCCTGTATAACGAAACTATTGGCGATACAAATCCACAGGATGTGATCGTTCATTGCGGATCGGGTGTTACAGCATGCCACACCTTGCTGGGCATGGAGCATGCCGGTATTACAGGGCCAAAGCTGTATGTAGGTTCGTGGAGTGAATGGAGCAGAAGGGATTTGCCTATCGCTACAGAGGCTAACGGACTATAATTGTTGAATTGCGAGATTGTTTTATTGTTGAACTACGGCAGATAACGACTAACAATACAACCATCCAACAATATAACAATTACCAAAACAGCCTGTTACATTATCGTGAAAACATACTCTTTAAAGTTTAAGCAGAACATTCCCATTAGTTTAGATGAGGCCTGGGATTTTTTTTCTTCGCCGCTTAATTTGGCGAAGATAACCCCTGCGGATATGCGTTTTGTGGTAACATCTGATTATACCGCCGATACCAAAATGTATGCAGGGATGATCATTACCTACAAAATATCGCCCCTGCCCGGTATAAAAATGAACTGGATGACCGAGATAACCCACGTAGTGGCCAAACAGTATTTTGTGGATGAGCAGCGTTTTGGCCCATATGCATTATGGCACCATCAGCATCACTTTAAAGAGATCCCCCGCGGTGTAGAAATGACCGACATACTTCATTATGCTATCCCTTACAGTATTATAGGACGGTTAGCTAATAAGGTTTTTGTAGGTAAGAAACTTAAAGAAGTATTTGATTACAGGGTGAAGGCTATTGAGGGGTTGTTTGGGAGGATGTAGGGAACCTTTTCAATTCCCTCCCTCGGGAGGGCAGGGAGGGGTTTCGGCATAAAGCAGGGCGATTAAACCCCTCCCTGCCACTACACCTTTCCATCTCACCCCTCCCAAGGGAGGGAAATATTCTTCTACGAGTGTCCTAAGACCTACTTACAATATTTCTTCGCTTCTTCAACAGCGGCTTTAGAACCTAAAGACACGGCCTTTTTAAAATCGGCACAGGCACCTGTAACATCTTTTGTGTTGATGCGTGCTTGTCCGCGTAAATAGTAGATCTCGTCGTTATTTGGTTCCAGCTTTAGGGCGTAGTTAAAGTCGGCATTCATACGGTCGGTATTGGCCAGATAGCTTTGCGCCAGGCCACGATATGCGAAAACAACCGTGTTGTCAAGGTCAATAAATAAAACGCTGCTGTAATCGTCTACAGCGCCCTGGTAGTTCTTCATAGCCATACGTACTTTAGCTCGTATCAGATACGGCTCTTCATTGCCCTCGTTAGTCTTAATGGCTTTACTAATATCAGCTAATGCACCAGTATAATCTTTTAGATCAAGATTAGCACTGGCCCGGTTGCTGTAAGCGTCAACAGATGCGGTATCCAGCTTTAAAGCGGCATTATAATCTAAAATAGCACCATTGGCATCACCAAGGCTTTGTTTTGCCGCGCCACGCCCTACATAAAAAGTCGAGACCTTTGGATTCTTTGTGATCAGCGCATTTAGTATCGGTAAACTCTCACCATCGAAACGGGCCTTCATCATCGATCTTACCATCCGTATGTAAAAGCCGTCGTCGCTGGTGCCCGTATCTGCCATCTTTTTAAAATCGGCTAAGGCACCTACCCTATCACCGGCCTTTAAGCGGATATTGGCACGCCTTAAACGGGTCTCCACATTACCGGCCTGTATCTCTAACGATTGGGTATAGTTTTTAAGCGCTGTGGCGTAATCTTTACGATCAGTTGCTATATTGCCTAACACAACATACGAATAGTCGTTATAGGGGTTCATTTTAATGCCCAGGTTAAGGTCGGTTAATGCTGTTGCGGTATCTTTCAGTTCCAGTTTGGCCCTTGCACGGGTAATATAGGCATAGCTATTCTTAGCATCCAGCTCAATGGCTTTATCAGCGTCTTGTTTTGATTCGTCGTAATTTTTAGCGCTAAGCTTTAAATCGGCGCGATTCTGGTAGGCTTCCGAGCTTGGTTTTAAATCAATCGACTTATCAAAATCAGTCATTGCCCCTTCTCTATCATCCAGGTTATATCTCACAATGCCGTCAAACAGGTATAGTTCGGCATTATTAGGGTCTCGTTTTATAGCCTGGCCGAAATATTCCAGCGCACTTTTTTTGTCGTTATTATTGCTTAAAGCGTTGGCCAGATACCGGTACAGGTTTGGCATTTTAGGGTTAAGTGTAATCACCTTTTTATAATCGGCAATGGCCGCATTATAATTCTTTAAATTACCATATGCGTTACCGCGATAAAAGAAAGCTTCGGCATTTTTAGTGTTCATGTTGGTGGCAGCAGTATAATCTGCGATGGCACCTTTAAAATCACCTACGTTGCCCTTTGCATTGGCCCGATAAAATATCAAGTCGGCGTTTTTAGGGTCGAGGCCTGCTGCAATGTTGTAATCTTCAATAGCGCCTTCGTTATCTTTTAAATTGCTTTTGGCCACACCTCGATACTCGTAAAGCGATGGGTCTTTAGGATTCAAAGCAATAGCTTTGGTAAAATCTTCAACAGCTCCGGCGTGGTCGCCTAAACCTGCTTTTGCATTTGCCCGGTAGTGGTACATATCAGCATTTGGTGCCAGGGCAATTGCTTTGGTTATATCTGTTATGGCATCGGCAAATTTTTGCTGCGCGTTGTTTGCGTTACCGCGATAAAAATAAGCGAAGGGGTTTTTAGGGTCAAGCTCAATGGCGCGGTCATAATCCTGTATGGCCATTGGGTAATCTTTAATATCGTTATAAGCATTGGCCCGGTAAAAGTATGTCCGTCCGTTCTTGCTATCCAGCTGTATGGCTTTTGTAAAATCGGCAATGGCGGCATTATAGTTCTTTTGCCCTGCTTTTGCGTTGCCGCTTTGTATAAAAGTTTCGGCCGTTTGCGCAGCACAGCAAAAAGGTAAAAGAAAAAATATGATGAATAATCTGGCCATAAAATCTATCTGAAGGGCTTATACAAGAATGCTACGGATGCGGTGGTACCGTCGCCGGTATTGCGGCCATTTATAAAGTGCCCGCCTGTTAAGAAGGTTGAGAACCGCTTGTTAAAGGTATAGCCATAGGTTAACGAAGCCTGGTTAAACGCGAAGTTTTTATTAGTTGCCTGTATGGGCGAAAACTTCGTAAAGCTACTGGCCGAATAAAACCCGCCTACCGATACCGATACCTGGTGCCTGAATTTCCTATCCAGCGTTAAACCGAATGAGCCATTATACCTGTCCTGTATAGGCCCTTCGGAACCAAAATACTGGCGTACGCCATTCTCCAGCGTAAAATAGCAGTTTTTGCCCAACACCTTACCACTGCCTGCGAAGGCCAGTTTTAACTCGGCACCCTGCTCGCGATAACCTAAGCTTGGATTGGTGTATAGCGGGGTTACGTAGGTACCCTGTATGGTAAAATAATAGGTGTAGTTGATGTTGGCAAGGTAATAGCGTACCCCCACTTCCAGATCAGTAAGTCCCGAGCTTACGGTTTTGGAGTTATTATCCTCGTAGGTGTTTCTTACATAAGGCAGCAACCCAATCAGTGTAAACCGCCGGCTTAAGCCGTATTCGGCGTATAACGAAAACCCTAACGACTGGAACTGGCCGCCATTAGCAAACTGGTTTTTACGGCGTAAAGAGTCCCAGCTTCTATCAGCATAAAAATAACTGAATGAAGGTGAAAGCAACAACCTTTTTGGCCGTACAGGGAAGCCACCCGCATGGCTGCTGTTTGGCGCCAGCATCATAAAGCTGATGGCTATTAGTAAATACTTTAAGTAAGTTTTAATCATTCTATTTTGTTAAAATAATCCAAAATAATCGCGCATCCATCTACCCTCAAGATTTTTGTAAGCCTGTGATATCTCATGCCCAAGATCTTTAAATACCATTATACGTTTTTTGCCGGGTACAATGTTAAAGGTAGCATACTCATTTGCAGGTGGTGCATATGGGTCTAACAAACCTATCCCCATTATCATGGGGCATGTAATACCTGCTGCAAAATTCTTCCCGTCGTAATAGTTTAGGTTGCCTACCACTTTCCGGTAAGTAAGCCCGGGTTGGGTTGTAATGTATTTTTTAATATCGTTTATAGGCCAGGTTACCTCGCCATTCAGGTTATTCACATCGCACAGTATGGGGTTTTGTGCCGAGCACAGGTTCACCCTTTTATCTAAACCCGCCGTAGCCAGCGCTAAATAGCCACCCATACTCCCGCCCGATACCAATATATTATCGTGCTTAAGGTTTGGCTGCGAATAAACAAAATCTATCCCACGGATACAATCCATTATCACACCGCGCATAACATATTGGTCGCGGTCTTCTATATGGAAAAAAATAAACTCATCGCGGCGGGTATCTATTGGCCCACGACTGTTGCCCTGCCCCCGTACGTTTAAGGTTATAATGGCCAGGTCTTCATCTAAACCCGTTATAGGCATCAGGTTTACCTGGTAGCCGGGCAAACCCAGCAGCACCGAAAACTTATGATCCTTGTTTTTATTGATAGGCACCGTCATCCACCCTTTTATGGTGTAGTTATCCAGCGACTTCATTTCTATCAGGTACACCGTACGGTTATCGGTATTCATTTTTGGCATTGGGGTAACCTTAAACTGGGGTTTTACCTGCGCCAGCTCGTCTTTGGCTTTTTGCCAAAAGGCATCAAAATCTGCCGGTTTAGCATACTGCGAGCGGATCTCTTCGGGTTGGATACCAAAGGCACGGCGGGTGGTATCGTCATAATCAGATACGTTCACCATAAAATCTACCTTGTAAAAACCGGATTTAAGGGCAGGCAGGTCAAAATTGAACTTCTCGGAACCCTTCTTCCCTATTTTAGCGTTTTGCGTACCCGAACCCATCTTTTTGCCACGCTGGGTAATAATGTACGATACCGTACCTGTTTGTACAGCATCAGTAGGGTTTTTTACTTCGAAGGTATAGTTAGCCCTGCTATCGAATATGGCGTTTTTGTTGCCCGCAGTAAGTACGGTAGATATCGCCTCCTCATCATCCTGAAAGAAAGCTGCAGCCGATACCCGTTGCAGGCCTGCGGTAGTAATTAAGCAAAGTAGTATAAAAAGTATCTTAGTTGATCTGTTTAGCATAATTAGTAATTGCGGCTAAGCATTAATTGCTTCTGATTTATTTTGTGGGGTATGTACTTTGCTTTTGATCAAAAAATTCGACTTCCGGATATAATGGTTCAAAGGCTCCTCTATCAGCTTAAACAATAGGATAGATACCCCGTTGAGGATGATAAAAGCATACAACACGTTTAGGTTATCGTACTGAAATGGCGATACCCAGTCTACGCCCCATTTATCGTAAAGCGCAAAAATATCATCGTTCCATTTGTTAAAGTAGTAATGCAGAAAATCGTACATGTACCCCAGATGGATAAGGTAAAATATATACGAGCTTTTGCCCAGCAGCTCTACAAACGGGTTAGATAATATCTTTTTTAACATCGTAGTTTCCGTCAGCAATCCATAGAAAAACAATGCGATGGATGCCGCCAGCAGGTAGTTATTGGTAAAAATGCCAAACGGATGATGCAGGCCCGCAACCTCGCCTTTGGGGATGGGCAGTACGCTCATTATCCACACGCAAACAAATATGAGCCCGAAGCCCAGATAGGTAAACTTGGTTTTGTTCTGTCCGTCCAGTTTCTGCTTACGCACAATAAGCGCCAGTTGTATCCCCGCGAAAAACTCGAAACATCTGCCCAAAAAGGTGTACAGCATCAGGAAGGTAAAGTTGCCAAAGAAACCATACCAGTTAACGTGACTAAAAACCAATACCAACGTAACCCCCGCTAAGGTGATCACCACGGGCTGAATATAGAACTTGCGGTACTTTTGCGCGAAATAAAATATGAATGGTGCCGAAAAGTAAAAGCATTCCTCCACCGTTAAGCTCCAGCCCTGGGCAATGCCCGTAAACTTTAGCTGATCAAAAAAGCCCCTTACAAACGTGATATGCATCAAAAATAACCCTATGGGGTTGGCAAAGCCGTTGGTTACCTTTTGATCGTGCGTGAAATAGTAGGAAACAAATGCCCCAAGGGTAAGCAAAAAGTACATGGGGTAAATACGTGCCACCCTGTTTTTAAGGTACTGGCGAAACCAGTCGCCGGTTAACTTAAAGCTGTCAAAATATCTGAAGGCAATTAAAAAACCCGACAATACAAAGAAAATGGTAACCCCAATATGGAATTCGGTTAGAAAACGTTGCACAGCACGGGGAAAATTTTCATCAAACGCGTAGGCGTAATGCGATATAAATACCAGGAATGCCGCCAGGGCACGCACCCCTGTAAGCGCCGGAATATAATTTTGTAAAGGTTTCTGCACCGAAACTGATAGTTAATTTTTATTTCTACGGATAATTATACGCAATAGTTGTGCAAACCAAGTACCAAGAAGAAGCCCCCTCTAAATCTCCCCCGAAAGGGGAGACTTTCAAAATCTTAAAGCCCTCCCTTTCGGGGAGGGTTTGGGTGGGGCTATTAATTATAAAGCGCTTCCCTGCACTACACCGCGGCTAAGTATGCGTTGGTCAATGTAGTATTGGATCTCGCTTTTTTTGAGCCCCCAGTTTGGGGCTATGAGCAAGTCGCGGTCGCTTAGGCCGAAGAGGCGCTGGATGATGATATCCGGGCGAACCCTTGGCAGCAGCTCGCACAAAAAATCGGCGTACTCATCAATGCCGAACAGCTTGAAAGGTTCGCGTTTGTATTTAACCCCCATAACGCTGCCCTCTACAATGTGCAGGTGATGAAACTTTACAAATTTTATTTGCGCGTGGCGGTTTATCTCGTCGGCATATTTAAGCATCATATCGTGCGTTTCCCAGGGGAAACCAAATATGGTATGCACACAAACATCCAGTTTGGTATTTTCGGTAAGCTTAAGGGCTTTCAGTAACTCATCGTGACTACAGCCTCTATTGATCTGGTTCAGCGTATCGTCGTAAATGCTTTCCATGCCCATTTCCAGGTCAACGTCAAAGCGGTCGGTATAGCTTTCCAGCAGGGCAATTTTTTCGGCGTCGATGCAGTCGGGGCGGGTACCAACGCTAAGGCCCACAATATCCTCGGTGCCGTAGCTAAGGGCCTCGTCGTACATCATTTTTAGGTAATGCGTGGGCGCGTAAGTATTGGTATTGGGCTGAAAGTAAATAATAAACTTATCGGCCTTGTTACCCTTGCGGGCACGCTCCATACCCTCCATAACCTGTTGCTTAACGGTTGGCGCATTACGGCTAACGCTTGGCGTAAACGAATCTACATTGCAGTACGTACAGCCGCCATAGCCCTTGCTGCCATCACGGTTGGGGCAGGTAAAGCCACCATCAACAATCACCTTAAACACCCGGTGACCCTTGTATTTCTCTTTAAGCCAGGGCCCGTAGTTGTTATACCCCTTCTCCCACGGCGATTCTACCTGTTGTATTGTTGATTCCACTGATTGCATTGCCGCAAAGATACGGAATTTGTCCATAGTCGATAGTCCATGGTCCATGGTAGCTATTTGAATGTGTAATGACGCAATAGTTCCCCTCTTGACAGGGGTTAGGGGTGTGTTAATGAATGTGCAGATGTTTCTGTCATGGTGAGCCTGTCGAACCACATAGCCGATAGATCATTCGACCAACTACCCATGACAATTGTTAGTAAATGGCCGGAGAAGTGTTCACGTTCACGGCCGTGAACACCATCGTGAACGCATAAATAACTGATAATAAGCAGTTTTAAAAATAGGCTACTGACAAAACAACGCCACCATTAAATCCAAACCCGGCACAGGGAAACATGCAAATAATATAGTCGGTCGCGCTGCCTGACCCCGCAAAGATCTGTTATTGCACCTTCAAAGGCCACGGGATTTGATAACTCAGGATGACATTGGTGTCCTCGCTTTTTTCCACCATAAAAACGCCTTTTTTCGCCCTTTTTGGGGGCGGAGATGAGGTGGTTTCGTGGGGTGCGGCAGCACCTCTGTTAGCTACGGAAAACAGCGCCCTGTTCCACTTTTTGTAAAGTGGAACGGGAATGGAACACGCCTTTTTTCGCAATATAGGGAAAGGTACTGACGTGGATTTGTGGGTTGCGGTAGCCCCGCTATCCGCTCATACGCCCGCAGGCCTTACGCGCGGCTGTCACACTGAGCCCCGTCGAAGTGCCGGTATACGCTGCTATCGGGTTTAGGTACTTCCGTCATGCCGAATTATTTCGGCACCTCATATGCAACGTAGCCGACCTACCCCATAGGATCCTGAAACAAGTTCAGGTTGACGGCAGTTAAATAACCCACCCTGTCATTTCGAACGAGGTACGAGGAGAAATCTTTTACACGGGATAGGTAGTGGACTTGTTTAAACGCTTTTCATTAACATCCAACGTTTGCGTTGGCGGAGGTGCGTTAATAAGAAATATTACGAATCCTTGTTTGGTTTTTTAGTTTTATATTTTTCCATTAATTTCCCTTTATCTTCTTTTGAGTACCCTTTTGCTTTTATTAAGATATCACCAATCATATTCAAATATTTCAAATCTGAATCAGGGTCTTTTGAACGAATATTATAATAGTTCATAATCTTAATAAAGCTCATATCTAAAATATATTTTTTATTAGTACTCTTAATGTACTCATCTAAAACATCAAAATAATTTTGCCCCCTAACATCTGCATATAAAAAAACAGATAAAAACTTTTCGAATTCAGAAATGGTTTCATTTGATTTGTCTTCTTGAATTTTTCGGTAAAGTGTTTGGGATAATTTTTGTGTACCCATGTTATCATTCATGAGAGTTTCATGATACCAAGGTAAAAATTGCAAAATTTGAATTTGCTCTTCCTTTTCTTTTTCGGGTACAAGTTTTTTTTCAATCAATTGAGAAACAAAAATCTTATAAAATATAGCAAAATATACAGAATTATCTAAAATGTATTTTAATGAGTTAAGTTTAAGGTTTTGTTCTTCTACCTCTTCGCTATTTTTCAAGACCTTTAATGATAGTATAAAGCTTTTGGCTATTGCCTCTGGAGCTGAATCCTTGCCTTTTTTCTGAATGCCACTTTCCGCTTTTTGTGAAAGTAGTTTTGCGTCATCCATATCTATTAAATCCTCTTCCGTCGCTTTATAATCCGATACAAGACTTGTAACATCATTTTTAGGTATTTTAATTTGAGAGACAGATTGCTTAAAAAAATCATCAAGTGAATGACCTAATGCCTGAATTTTCTCTTTTGTCTCTTTAAACGCAATATTAGATCTATTCACAATTAATTTTAAAATATCTGCGTCATCACGATTTAAACCAGTAAAATAGTCGATTTCATTTATGTATTTAAGATAATTATTTTCATCCAAGACTTCTTCTTTAAATTTGGAATCGTACCCCATTTTTTTAACCAAAAAATATTCTAAGAAGCAGGTGAATCGAAAGCGAATAAAATTGTCGTCTTTAACGAAGATTCCACATTCAATTAATTCGTTTAAAATTTTCTCAACGTTATAAGAAAAATCTTTCTTTTTTAAATAGAAACTAATAAATTGAAAAACATTTGCATGTGTATCAGAATAATTTTCGCCGTCTTCTTTTAACATCTTATAGGCTATTTCTGAGAGAAGGCGAACTTTATTTTGATAGTCAAAGGTTTCTGAGAGGATTCCAGTTTTAGAGTGTTTATTTAATAATTTTTCTATAAAATTCTCAATTAATGTTGAATTGTTTATTGGTTTATAATTTTGTTGCTTCTCTATAATCCAAAGGAACATTGAAACAGTAAATGGAGTTCGAGGTAAAGAAAGAGATAAAAAGCCATTTATTAGAGTTTCAACTTTCTGGGGTTTATCGATAAGATTTTTATCTTTAAACCATTTTGTGGTGAGATCTCTTATTTGCTTAGATTGGAAATCTTTTATAGTAACTGTATTGAATTTAAATTTATCTAATGATGTATAATGCTCTGGGATTTCATTGCCATACAAAATGGTATATGTTGCAATAATTTTGAGGTTGGGAAACTCATCGGTTAAATCAAATAATTGTTTAATTTTTACTAAATCCACAAATTCATTTGAAGTCTTTAAATTATCAACCAATAATAATATAGGATGAGTTGATAATATAGCTTTAGTGGCTTCTTTTGAAACCAATAAATAATCTCGAATATTTGAAACTAAATCTGAAGCTATTTTAGAGAATTCGATATAGACGGGAATATAAGTTACATTGTTTAAAGGATTTAGACACTCGCAAATAAGTTTATCAAGCAAAATTGTTTTTCCTGATTCCTTTGTGCCAAACAATAAATAATTTTCTTTATTGTTTATAATACTAAGTATATCCTCAATTGTTTCTTCTTTATCACTATTTATAGAAGCCTTTAGTGTCAATTTTGGCTGAACAAATAATTCCATTAAACTTTTTGGAGCATCTGTATCCGTACTATATGTAAGCATATGCATATCCATTTTACAGACATGCTCTTCATTAATAGTCTTAATTAAATTTTGCCTTTCAATCTCCTTTTCAATTGCTTCTGATTTTGGTAGATCAATGGCCCAAATGCCTTCTTTCCCTAAAGATGTATTCAAATTAAATTCCGGATTTGGGAAATTATATGAGTAGAACTTTATTGACATTTTTGCGTCTAAAAAATTCAAATCAATTATTGAAAATCCATTTGAATATTTTTTAGAATCAGTATCAACATTTACAGATAATGTACCAGGCGCTATTAATGTCAATAGTTTACCTTGTGGCTCAATAACATATTTATTACTTGCGCTGTGTACATGTCCACATAGTAACATATCAAATTCGGATTGTAATAATTTTTCGCTGAGTAATTTATCAGTATCAGTTAGTTGATCGATAAAATGGTGAATAACAGCAATCTTGTAATCGCAATCTTTTATATACTTGATGCCATTAATTAATTGATCCTCGCCAATCAATAGGTTTCCTTTATCATTATCACCAAAGCATCTCCATGACGAATTAAAAGCAATTATTCCAATTTTTCTGTTATCAATTTTATATTTAAAGCCAGACTCAAAATACGAAACAACCAAGTTTTCGGAAGGTGTATATAATACATCTAAAAAGTCCTTATAAGGTACAATTCTTTTAACACCAGACATATCACCACCATTACGAATATCCCTAATGAAACTATTCACCTTGCTTGTAGATGTTAATGTGTTCAAACAGCCACTTTCTGTTATTTCCGAATCAAGGTTTCGGACAATGTCGTGGTTACCTGGACAAATAATAAATTTATCATCTCCAAGGTTTAGTTTATGACAAACCTTTCTTATAACATTATCATAAAAAGACATAAAGGCTTCTTCAGCTGATTTAAACGATCTTCCTCCTTGATCAATTAAATCACCAGAAAATACTACCAAATCAATTGGTTGATCATTGTTTAAAGTATTTAATGATTGTAAAAATGGCTCAATTGTGAATAATCCATCTTTTAATAATGTATTGTTATTAAGATGAAAGTCAGAAAAATGCAGTAATCTCATTTTAGATAATTAGCTTAGGTGGCAAGGCTATAAATATATTGTTATATTATAATTAACACAACCGTATAAATACCTGTTTTTCAATTAACTACCAGTTAACCCACACCCCTAAACCCGATAGCAGCGTATACCTCGTATAGCGGATAGCGGGGCTACCTCAACCCAAGCACCACTGCCTTTGCTTTTCTATGGTTCATTAGTTCAGTGGTTCATTAGTTTATTGGGATGCACGTCTGTGATACGGGCGAACCATTAGAGGCTTAACGGCTGCTGCCCGCTATTATAACCGGCCTCGGTGTGGGGCGGCGCAAAAGGTAACTGAAGGTGCTGCCATCTGCCTGGAAAGCGTTTACAAATACCCATCCCTGGTTGGCCATGTAGTTTAGGGCGTCGGCAAGGCTGTTAAATTTAATTTCTTTGCCGTCGGTATCGCGCAGTCGGTTGTCGCCGGTTGGGTCTTGTCCGTAATCAACTTCGAGGCTTATTTTGGTTGCGAAAAGGCCGCGTGAGGGGTTTACTACACAGTATTTTTCGGCAGGCACATAGCTGGTGTTATTGGTTAGCGCGGTGCTGTCGGTTTGTGCAAAGCTGAAGTAAGGCAGCGCAAACAGGGCGGTCAGCAAGATTAGTTTTCTCATGGTGATATGGTGTGTTTTTAGATATCGGTATGACGGGTTTGAGCCGGCAAGGTTTAATGGGGGTTTTGTAGTGATTTTGTTGCATTGTTGGGTGGTGAGGCCCTCGCTGCCTTTGCGAACGTTAGTGCCTTGTTAGGGAGTGGTTGTGCTTGCTGTTTGGCCTGTGGATGTTCATTTCTTTTCTCTCAAAAGAAACGAACCAAAGAAAAGTCGCGGCTGCGTCGTGTCGCTATTAAAGGTTCTGCTGTGGCAGGGTCTGTGCTACCGCAACACGCCAATGCCGCATCAGGTAACTAACGTTCCGTTTGTGGGGACTGGGGTGGTGGTGAAGTGGGGTGGTGAAACCCCTCCCTGCCTTCGCGCTCCTGGTTCGACAAGCTCACCATAACAGCCGCACCCCGCTAAACTTATCGAAGAGCGGGGGGCCGACAAAAAACCGGGGCCGATGGGTAAAGGCCTGTGCGGGGAAGGATTTTTTTGTCTTGATTTTTTGTTACTTTTTCATCAAGGAAAAAGTAAGAGCCTCCGCGGCTATGAGCAGACTAACGTTCATTAAAAGCACAAACCTTTTACAGTGCCCTGTTAGGAAGTGGTAGTACTTGCTGTTTGGCCTGTGGTTGTCACTTTCTTTTCTCCCAAAAGAAAGTAACCAAAGAAAAGTCGCGGCTGCGTCGTGTCGCTATTAAAGGTTGTGCTGTGGAAGGGCTTGTGCTACCCGCAACACGCCAATGCCGCATTTAGGTAGCTAACGTTCTGCTTGTGGGGGCTTGGAGTGGCGGTGAAGTTGGGCGGTGAAGTTGGGCGGTGAAACCCCTCCCTGCCTTTGTGCGCAGTGGCAGCCGCGCCCCTCCCGTGGGAGGGAATGGAACGCTAACCTTTTCGAAGAGCGCGGGGGTATTCTGAATGCGTTGGCCTGTCATAGCGGCGGGCCGGGTGTATGGCGGGAATGACGGTTTAGCTTTTTCGAGTGATGCGAGCGCAGCGAGACATCCAGAAAAAGCGTTAAGAACCGGCAGGGCGGGTGGAAGCATCGCTATGACTTGATTTTTTGCTTCTTTTGTATCAAGACAAAAGAAGGAGCCTCCGCGGCGACGAGCGGCGAAATTAATAGCGGTGCCGATACATTGCCTACTTACTGCTCGAACAAGATTTCTCCTCGTACCTCGTTCGAAATGACATGGTGGTGAGGCGGGCGACGAGCGGCGGAATTAATAGCGCACACTTAGCATGAGAGGTGCCGAAATAAATTCGGCATGACGGGTTGGTGGGAGGCATGGTGTAAAAGATTTCTCCTCGTACCCCGTTTGAAATGACATGGTGCGTATTAAAAAAATACTCCATCTTAGCTAAAAATACCCAATTGGTTACCCAGGCACTTATCTTACCATTTTTTTGGCTGTTGGCCTTCGTATTTATTACCGGCGTTGGTTTGGCCTGTATGCCTTTTGGCAAACAAAAGGGCGTGCTGGCCGGCAGCCTGTTCACCGGGTTTTGGTACGGACTTGGCATCACCATCCTGTTTTTACAAGTATGGAACTTGTTTTTACCCGTTAACAGCCTGGCGTGGTTATGCCTGTTGCCGGTGGCTGCTTATGGGGTTTGGGGCTTAAGGCATTGGCGGTCGGGCTTTGGCAAACCGGGGTTGCTTGCGGGCGTGTTGTGGGTGGTCATCTTCCTGTTCCTAATTTTAAGCAATTTGGATAACAGCTATATTTTTGATACGCTGGTTTACCATTTCTACACCATTAAGTGGCTGGGCAGTTACCCTGTAACACCGGGCATGGGCAATGTATTTACCTATTTGGGGCTTAACCAGTCGTACTTTTTATACCCAGCGTTTTTAGATGCCCTATGGGGACATTACCGCGGTGCCTGTGCTGCCAATGGCTTACTGGCTTTGGTTATATGCACCGAAATTGTGTACCGAAACGCCGCCTGCCTGCAGGGTAAACAAAAGCTGAGCTTTTATGCGCTGTTCCAACTGTTGTTTTTGCCGTTGTGTATCAACATCGGCGTGCAAAACCTAAGCAGCCCTACGCCCGATGTATTCATTAACCTACTCACCTTTAAACTCATCTCGGATATTATTGCCTGTATCGAAAGCAAAAAGATAACCTTCGGGGATATATTTTTGCTGGCCTTTTACTGCCTGCTGGGCATTGTAATGAAGTTTAGCTTTATTGGCGTTGCCCTGGGCGCCGCCGTGGTGCTGATATGGCTGCTGGTTGCAAACAAGCTTTACAAAGCGGGCAGCATATTAACAGCGCTTGCATTTGGCCTGTTTTTATTGGTGCCATGGGTGATAAGGGGCGGTATCTCCAGCGGATATATCGCTTTCCCCGTAACCATGTTCCCGCTACCGGTCGACTGGAAAATGCCCGCCAGAGAGTTGGAGCTTTTTATGGCCTATGTAAAAGGTTTTGCCCGTACCCACCTGCACGGGCAGCCAGGTATTGATGCCGCCTACACCTACACGTGGATACCCGGCTGGATAAAAAGGATGGCCACTACCTTTGGCTTTATGGTGCCGCTGCTGTTGGCGATAGGGGTTGGTATAATACTGCGCATTAAACGGATAAACGCCGCCAAACTATATTATGTACTGACACCGCTGTTTATCGCCATTGTTTTTTGGCTGGTAACCGCGCCCGATATCCGCTTCGCGGTGTTTACCTTTTGGGCGCTTGGGTTGGCGCCGCTGGCTTATCTTATTAGCAATACCAATGTTAAGTACACCAGGTTTTTCCCGGCCTTTATTTCGGTTTGCTGTTTACTTATCATCATTCGTAATTTTAATACAGATATTACCCCGCTGGGGGATGTGCGGCCTATAAAAAGCAACGTGTTTGTAACCAGATCGGGCTTAAAAATAAACGTGGTGGTAAACAGCGCCACATCTGATAACTGGGACATAGGCGACTGCACCATCCCTTGCTCGGTGCATCCCGATAGCTCGTTAACCCTGCGTGGCAGCACTATTAAGGATGGCTTTAAATTAGCGCATCCTGCTAAAAACAACGAGCCACCGGCACATTAAAAAACTATGCATGCATAGTTCTGCAAATTGATTAATTTTGTGCTTTATCAATTATCCGCCTGCATGGAAAGCATCGCTCCTTATAAATCTAAGTTCAAAATTCGCTTTGTTACCGCTGCCTCGTTATTTGACGGGCACGACGCTACCATCAACATTATGCGCCGCATTTTGCAGAGCACAGGTGCCGAGGTGATACACCTGGGCCATAACCGCAGTGTAGATGAAGTGGTGAATTGCGCTATACAGGAGGATGTGCAGGGCATTGCCCTTACCAGTTATCAGGGCGGCCACGTAGAGTATTTTAAATACATGCACGACCTGCTGGCCGAGCGTGGCGCGGGGCATATCAAGATCTTCGGCGGTGGCGGCGGGGTTTTCCTTCCGCAGGAAATTGCCGAGTTGCAGGCCTACGGCATCAGTAAGATCTACTCGCCCGATGACGGCCGCACCATGGGCTTGCAGGGTATGATAAACGACATGATGATGCAGTGCGATTTTTCGGTAGCGGAGTCGGAATTAGGTGCGGGTGCGGATAAGATAAAACAGATAGCCCGCCATATTTCGGCAGCAGAAGCAGGTAACCATACACCATTCCTCAACTCCAAATCCACGCTCCCCGATCCTCAATCCTCGCTCCACACACCCGTCCTCGGCATTACCGGCACAGGTGGCTCAGGTAAATCCAGCCTGGTAGATGAGATAGTTAGGCGCTTTTTGATGGAGACGGATAAAACCTTAGCCATTATCTCGGTTGACCCCAGTAAACGTAAAACAGGCGGTGCCTTATTGGGCGACAGGATCCGCATGAATGCCATTAATAATCCGCGGGTGTATATGCGTTCGCTGGCAACACGTCAGGCTAATTTAGCCTTAAGCGGTCACGTGCAGGAAGCTATTGATATTTGCAAAGCGGCTGGTTACGATATGGTGATCGTAGAAACATCAGGTATCGGTCAATCCGACACGATGATAACCGATTACTGCGACCTATCCCTCTACGTAATGACTCCCGAGTTTGGCGCGGCAACCCAGTTAGAGAAAATTGACATGCTGGATTTTGCCGACCTGGTAGCCCTTAATAAATTTGATAAACGAGGCGCTTTAGATGCCATACGCGATGTGCGCAAGCAATACAAGCGCAACCATATGCTTTTTGATGCCAAGGATGATGACCTGCCTGTTTACGGCACCATGGCATCGCAGTTTAACGACCCGGGCATGAACACCCTGTTTACCGCCCTCATGAAAACCGTTAAGGCGAAAACGGGGGTGGATCTGTTTGAGGGTGCGAAGAATGGGGTGCGAAGTGCGGGGGAACAAGGCGAATCGGAGAAGATCTATATTATACCTCCTGATAGGATAAGGTACCTGGCAGAGATCGCTGAAAGCAGCGTGGCCTATACCAATTGGGTGAACGAGCAGTGTAAGATTGCCCAGCAGATGTTTAATGTTAAGGGGACCATTGAAACCGTAGAGACGCAACCCCTTGCGTCTCCCGCCATGCAGGCCGCCGATGCACAGGAATTTAAGACGCGAAGTATCGCGTCTCTACAAGATATTTACACCCACCTGGAAGACCACCTGCATGCCGATTGCAAACGTCTGTTAAAGGAATGGCCCGAAACGGTTGCCAAATACAAAGCCGAAAACTTCATTTACAAAGTACGCGATAAAGAGATAAAACTGCCTTTGTACTATACCTCGCTTTCGCAACTGAAGGTGCCTAAGATCTCGTTGCCAAAATACGAGGCATGGGGCGATATTTTGCGTTGGCTGCTTACCGAAAATGTACCGGGCGAATTCCCATACGCTGCAGGTGTATTCCCGCTGAAGCGTGAGGGTGAAGATCCAACCCGCATGTTTGCCGGAGAGGGTGGTCCCGAACGGACGAACAAACGTTTCCATTATGTATCGCTTGGTCAGCCGGCGCACAGGTTGTCTACCGCGTTTGATTCGGTTACCCTTTACGGTGAAGACCCGCACGAAAGGCCGGATATCTACGGTAAAATAGGTAACTCGGGCGTAAGCATAGCCACGCTGGATGATGCCAAGAAACTGTATTCGGGGTTTGACCTTTGCCATGCCAGTACATCGGTATCCATGACCATTAACGGCCCTGCCCCTATGCTGCTGGGTTTCTTCATGAACGCCGCCATAGATCAGCAATGCGAAAAATACATCACCGAAAATAAGCTGGAACATTTGGTAGAGGCTAAGTATAAGGAGCTGTATGATGATAAGGGATTGGTGAGGCCGAGGTACCAGGGGGCCTCTCCCCAGCCCTCTCCGAAGGAGAGGGAGCAGGAAGCATTAGCGAAGGAGAAGTTTGAGACAGCTGATATTACTATCTGGGAGATTTTAAAAACTAATTCGCTTGAGCATCGCCAAAACCCCACCGAAGCAGAAAACATTCTTTGGCAATTTTTAAGAAATAAACAAACCGGTTACAAGATCAGAAGACAGCATGCCATTGACGGCTACATCGCTGATTTTGTATGTTTAAATAAAGGGTTGGTGATTGAAGTCGATGGAAAATATCACGACTTTAATAAAGAGCAGGATGAAGTAAGAACGACAGTGCTTAACTATTACGGTTTTGAAGTGATACGCTTTACAAACGAAGCAGTGATAGGCGATGTTTCGAGTGTAGTAAATAGTATTAAGTCGGTATTAGATAAGCAACCTGAAAGGAATGTGTACGCAAAGGCGTCATCAGAAAATGAACCAGAAAGGAAAGTCTCCCCTATCGGGGGAGATTTAGAGGGGGCTTCTTCACTGCCAATAGGCAACAACGGCCTCGGCTTAATGCTCCTCGGCTTAACCGGCGATCAGGTTTTACCTGCGGATGTTTACGAGAAGATCCGCACCTATGCTATTGCCACCGTGCGTGGTACCGTACAGGCCGATATTTTAAAGGAAGATCAGGCACAAAACACCTGCATCTTCAGCACCGAATTTGCCCTGCGGATGATGGGCGATATCCAGCAGTATTTTATTAATCAAAAGGTTAGGAATTTTTACTCGGTATCTATATCGGGCTACCATATTGCCGAAGCGGGCGCCAACCCTATTACGCAGTTGGCCTTTACCCTAAGCAATGGTTTTACTTATGTAGAGTATTACCTAAGCCGGGGCATGCATATCGACGATTTCGCGCCCAACCTTTCCTTCTTCTTTAGCAACGGCATCGACCCTGAATATAGCGTTATAGGCCGCGTAGCAAGGCGCATTTGGGCCAAAGCTATCAAGAACAAGTATAAGGGGAACGATCGCTCACAGAAGCTTAAATATCATATACAAACCAGCGGGCGCTCGTTGCACGCGCAGGAGATCGACTTTAACGATATCCGTACCACATTGCAGGCTTTGTATGCCATTTACGATAACTGTAATTCGTTGCACACCAACGCTTACGATGAGGCCATCACCACCCCAACCGAAGAATCGGTACGCAGGGCGATGGCTATACAGCTCATCATTAACCGTGAGCTTGGTTTGGCTAAAAACGAAAACCCTATACAAGGCGCTTTCATTATAGAAGAACTAACTGACCTGGTAGAGCAGGCTGTGCTAACCGAGTTTAAAGCTATAAACGACCGTGGCGGTGTACTGGGCGCTATGGAAACCATGTATCAGCGCAGCAAGATCCAGGAAGAATCGCTTTACTATGAAACTTTGAAACATACCGGCGAATACCCTATCATCGGCGTAAATACTTTTCTTAACAAAAAGGGGTCGCCTACCATTGTACCATCCGAAGTGATCCGTGCTACCGAGGAGGAAAAGCAGTTCCAGATAGCGGCCCTGCACCTGTTTCAGCAACGGAACGAAGAGCATGCACCTGAACTGTTGAAAGAATTGCAGCAGCGTGCCATAGCCGGCGATAACATCTTTGAGGCGCTGATGCAGGCCTGCAAGTATTGCAGCTTAGGGCAAATAAGCAACGCGCTGTATGCGGTTGGCGGGCAGTATAGAAGGAATATGTAGTAGAGACTTTTAGAGTCAAGAATCAAGAAAAACCGTCATCCTGAACTTGTTTCAGGATCTCTCGGGGCGAGTACCTGTGCATGTGAGATGCCGAAATAAATTCGGCATGACGTATTGCTAATGGCGTTACCTTCGGCCCGGGCTTTACGCTCATACTGCACAGGCATTAGCCACATGGCCGGTATCTGCTCCAACGCGAATTTGCTCTGTAGGAACATTTAATTACCTGTCCGCACTGTCCAAACTTTCCGTATACCTAAGCGGACGGACAACACTACTGTTCTCTCGGGCTTATTTCTGCCTCATCAATAAATATTTTAAACCGCGGAAACATATTACCTTCCACATTTATCGATTTTATACGGCCTATTACCTCATACACTTTGCCTTCATTGCTTTTAAATTCATCCAACGGAAAAGCTTTTTTAGGTAAAATATATTCAAAGCTGAATATCTGCGTAGCCTTTCTATTCGCGGCCGATACCATCAGGGTATCGGTTTTATCATTTACTAATTGTATGCTGTTAAATCCTTCTTTTGAAGTTATGGGGTGAGAAGCTAATACCACCCTGTGCCCAACATGAGCAGATACCTTTTTTTGTGCCTCTGCCTTTGTTACCTTTTGTTCATTCATTAGGCCGGCTTCCGAATAAATATACATATATCTTAAAACCGCCGCTTCATTCCCATCTTTATTGGCATCAGGTATCCTTTTTAAAAACTGCAATGACAGGCTGTTTGCCCCGTCCCATTGCTCAGCCGAAAGAAATCCTATTAATTTACCCCACTCTTCATCTGTTGTTATCGATTGTGCTTTCAACCCAAATGACATAGCAAACAGTAAAACAAGGGCGATAAGGTTTTTTTTCATGAGTGTAATATAGTGATGAAAAATTGCATCCCACTCTGCTTTTCCATAAATTTAAACACCAATTATGAAGAAACTGCTGCTGATATTCGCAATCGCGTTATTTACTATCCCCGCCTTTGCACAAGATGTAAAATCTATCTGTCAAAAAATAAACGAGCTTAATAACCGCGTACTTAACGGAACCATTAAACGGGCAGATGCGGCAAAGCAATTTAAAGCAGAACTGATTGAATTAAAGGCCGCCATATACAGCGCTTACTTCAACAGAAGCCAGTTAACTTTTGCAAATCAGCCCTGGGTATTCCCGCTTAAAGGTTATAAAACCAGCGCTATTGGCGGCACAAACGGCAATGGCTATAACGATAAAGGTTATAATTATTTAGATGGCAACAAACACAGCGCTCATCCCGCTCATGATATTTTCATCAATGATAAAAATCAGGACGGCATTGACGACCGCAGCCTTAAACCGGTTGATGTACTGGTCGTGTCAGATGGCATTGTGGTTTCCTGCAGCAACGATTGGGAACCTGCAAGCGCCTTAAGGGGCGGTAAATTCATTTGGGTGTACCATCCTTCGGCGGGCATATTTAGTTACTATGCCCACAATCGCGCCATATTTGTACAACCGGGCGATGAAGTAAAACAAGGCCAAAAAATTGCCGAAGTAGGTCGTACCGGGCTTAACGCCTACAAAAAACGCTCGCCAACGCATTTGCACTTTTCGGCATTCAGGATAGTAAACGGGCTGCCGGTACCTTTTAACCCTTACCAACAACTGGTTAAATCAACAAAAAAATGAAGAGTATTTTAGCATTTATATTGCTTGCATTAACGGCATTTACCCCTGCGGATAATGTACACACCCGCTTTAAACCATCAGCAGGCTATACGCATGTTGCCGTTGCACCGGGCAGCTTTGGGGCTTACCTGCAATCGTTAACGCTTAAGCCCGCGGGCACCCATACCAAAACTTACACAGGTAGTATTGCCCGCACTGATCTTTACACCGCCGCGGTTATTGATATGAGCATTGGCAGCCAGGACCTGCAACAATGTGCCGACGCCGTTATGCGCCTGCGTGCCGAGTACCTGTATCAGCAGAAAAACTATAAGGCCATAGCCTTTAACTTTACCAGCGGCTTTAAATGCGATTATATCCACTATGCCGATGGCTATCGCTACGCCAATGATCGTTGGGTGCTTAAAGGCAAAAAAGATTACAGCTACCCCAATTTTTTACGGTACATGAACCTTGTATTTTCCTACGCCGGTACGTTATCGCTCCAAAAAGAATTAAAACCGGTTACTAACCCTAACGATATTAAAGCCGGCGATGTATTTATTAAGGGCGGCTCGCCGGGCCATTGTTTTATAGTGATGGATGTTACCGAGAATAGCGCCCATAAAAAGCAGTTCCTTTTGGCGCAAAGCTTTATGCCCGCTCAAAACATACAGGTACTGGAAGATGGTTCCCCGTGGTTTAGCCTGGGTACAGTTGCCGAAGTACCCTACGGGGAACTGGTAGACGCGAAGTATCTGAAAAGATTTTAGAGTCAGGAATCAAGAGAAACCGTCATCCTGAACTTGTTTCAGGATCTCTCGGGACAAGCACCCCTGCATGTGAGGTGCCGAAATAAATTCGGCATGACGTTACGAGTTTGGTCATCCTAAACTTGTTTCAGGATCTCTCGGGACAAGTACCCTGCATGTGAAGTGCCGAAATAAATTTGCCATGATGGATTGTTAATGGCGTTACCTGCGGCCCGGGCTTTGCGCTCATACTGCGCAGGCATTAGCCACATGGCCGGTATCCGCTCCAATCCATAACGCAAAAGAGTCTTTGCTCCGCAGGAACATTTAATTACCTGTCCGCACTGTCCAAACTTCCCGTATACCTAAGCGGACGGACAAGCTAAATCCCTCCTAATTCTGCCATTAGGCCTTATTTCCTTTTTTGTGTAACATTGGTGGCGATATGCATGTCATAGCCACCATACAACCTCCACATGGCCTTAGAAATAACCAACCTTTCCAAACAATATAACGCACAAAAAACCGCCTTAAGCAATTACTCCATCACCATAAATAAGGGGATATTGGGTTTGCTTGGCCCAAACGGGGCTGGTAAATCAACCCTGATGAAGCTTATCGCCACTATCAGCAAGCCTACACAGGGTAGTTTGTTTTTAGATGGCACCGATATTGTGCAACACCCCGATGCCATACGCCGGGTATTGGGCTACCTGCCGCAGGATTTTGGTGTGTACCCCAACCTTAATGCTTACGAGTTTTTAGAATATATAGCCGCCATGAAAGGTGTCGGCGGCCCCGGCCTGCGCAAGCGTATCGATGTATTGCTGGAAGGTGTTAACCTTACCGCAGATGCCAAAAGGCCCATTGGTACCTACTCTGGTGGGATGAAACAACGCATAGGCATAGCCCAGGCCCTGCTTAACGACCCTAAAGTTTTAATTTTTGATGAACCCACTGTAGGCCTCGATCCCGAAGAGCGGATGCGGTTTAGGCAACTGATTGCCGACCTGGCGCAGGATTGCATCATCATCCTGTCATCACACATCGTATCAGATATTGAGACCATTGCCGATGAGGTTGCTATTATGCAGGGTGGCAAGCTGATCACCAAAGGTTATCAGCAGGATATTATAAAACAAGCCGATGGCCAGATCTTTGAGATATTTTTAGAGAATAACAACCTTACCGAATTTAAAAACCGGTACAAGGTAATTGACACAGCCCGCCAAAACGACCGGATAAAAACGCGCTACATTAGTAACGATGCGCATGCAGCCCCATCATCTGCCCCTGTTAAAGCTACGTTAGAGGATGCTTACTTGTTTTTAACCCAAAACAACGCCTAAGCATATGCCATACATCTACAATATTATTAAGGCAGATTACCTGCAGCGCACCCGCAGCTACTCGTTTTTAATAACGCTGGCGGTAACCGTTTACGCGGCTTACTCGTTTGTGCCGCCCGATAGCGCCGCTTATACTACTTTAAGCGCTTCGGGTTATAAGGGGGCCTATAATTCGGCCTGGGTGGGATATGTATCCGCCATCATGACTACCGTTATGTTATCCTTTTACGGCTTTTTACTGGTAAACAGCGGCATTAAAAAAGATATAGATACCGAGGTGGGATTGATCATCGCCACCACCCCTATCAGCAATTTTAAATATCTATTATGTAAACAGCTAAGTAATTACCTGGTATTGTTAACCATTGCCGGCTGTACATTCAGTATAAGTTTGATCTTGTTTTTTATCCGGGGTACGGGCTTTCCCTTTATCCTGTCAAACTTTGTTTTGCCCTATCTGTTCTTCGCGGTACCCGCGTTATTCGTAGTGGCATCGCTGGCAGTGGTAGCCGAGGTATTTTTGGGCAAACGCAGCATCCTGCAATTCATCATTTACTTTTTTTTATGCGGGATGACAATGTCCCTTATCAAAACAAAAGGCGGGGATAACCCCAGTGGTGTATTTGATCCGTTTGGGTTAAGCCTCATCACAAAAAGCATCACCAGCCAAATTAACTTGCAGTTTCACGAGAGCATTAAAGATGTATCGTTCGGCTTTATTTTTAACGGGCACCGCAAATACAAGCCCTTCGTTTGGGATGGTATCAGTTGGTCGGCAGTGTTTATATTTAGTCGTGTTTTATGGATAAGCCTTGGGTTAGCGCTTACCTATTTCTCTTCCCTGTTTTTTCACCGGTTTGATTTTAAGCAGGCCGCGGGTAAAAAGAAAATAAAGGTAATACAGCAACCGGATGCGGATAAATTAACCATCAACCCGGCAGGCATCACCCGCCAAACCATGCCGCCCCTTGTTTTTAACTACGGTATATTCCCGTTCATCAAAACAGAATTATTACTGCTGGTACGGCAAGGGAATAAATGGCTTTGGCTGCTTAATGCAGGTTTATGGATAGCCATGTTTATAGCACCCTTACCTATTGCCTATACTTATATGCTGCCTATACTGCTGTTTTTGCAGGTAACACGCTGGTCTGACCTGGTCACCAAAGAGAAAACCAATCGTGTGCATTACTTCGCTTACGCATCGTACAAACCTTTGCAACGTATGCTGCCAGCGCAAATTTTTGCCGGCATATTATTAGCTCTTGTATTAGCGCTGCCCGTACTATTGCGCAATGCCGCGGCCTTAAACGGTTATGCCATTATAAATATCGTTAACGGCTCTATCTTTATTGTTTCACTCGCTGCAACATTAGGGATATTAAGCGGTGGCAAAAAACTATTTGAGGTGATGTTTTTTATGCTCACCTACGCCATTATAAATAAGGTAGATGTGGCAGATTACCTGGGCAGTTTAACCCATAATAATGCGGGTTTATACATCCTTATTATCATTTGCATTAATGCATTTCTTTTATGCGCCGGCTTTTTAACCCGGAGTTACCAGGTAAAGCATCTTTAAAGAAAAATACAAACCGGCAGATGTGTGTAAATGTGTGGCGCATTTATACATTTTAATACCCAATTTATTGCATTAAATACTTATAAATAAGATAATTAGATAGTTTTATACTACTCTTTAATTATGAAAACTTATTATATAACGTTTTTAATGATTTTTATCGTAGCCGATACAAATGCCCAACGCCTTCAGATGATAAATTACGAGGAGCGGTCGGCACAAACACGGAGCGCCTTTTACTATTGGTCGATACCAGATTCTGTCTGTTTCACCGTTGTTAAGAATGAGCTTCAATTACTATCCGATTTTTTTTTCAAATCACCCGCATACTGGTATTTCGATAGCCTGGAAGTACTTCCAAAAGAAATGTCGCAATCCAATGTTGATATCGGCAGCATTTTCCTTGATCTTAATTCGCTAAAAGAACCGGGCGAAACAACCATCGATCATGTAAATATGGTTAATAAACTGGCTCATGAGTATGTGGAGTTAATAGTTCTTAAATACAATTTAAGCCTTACAACCGAGGAGGAGATAATTTTTACCGACTATCTGTCGGGTTATTACTTAAGCAGCAGGTTTCGTAACGCCGTCAAAAACAAAGAAAAGTGTGTATGGTTAACCACTTATTTCGATACTAATTATACAGCGGTCAATTGTAATTTACCGGCAAGCAGCAAATTAGCAATGATAAAGGGGGCCGATGACTTTTTAAGTAATTATAGAAAACGACAGCCTTTTACGCTTCATGATATTATTAGAGCGGGATTAAATGTAACAACAACTATAGATACACAATAAGGGTGTTCTTTTTTACCAAACAGTGTAATTTGTACACTTTTATGCACACAAAAGCCCTTTACTAATTTAATAAACATGCTTTGCACAAGTTTATTAAAACGGCTCCTGTAGCTAAGTATCCTATAGTTTATTACACTTTACTGTTAAAAAATATTGCACTAAGGCACGGCTATTGCCTTATATGGTTGAACTACTTGATTAATGATCATGATACACATACTTGAAAGCCTGCTCCATATATTCGTTATTTTCATGATGGTTATTTTTGTAGTAGGCTGTATTTTAGCAGTCACAGGCACGTTTGATCATTGGACAGAACGTTTCGATTTAAAACGAAGAAGGCGCCGCTTACTAAAGGCTAACAATAAAAAAGCCGACGATATAAATGCCGGCGATACTCAATATTATTCTACCGGGCCCGATGATGATTCAATAAGCCCATAATACTAAACATGCCCATAAGCACAAAGCCCTGCACACGCGGGGCTTTTTTATGCCCTAAACATCTCAATAATATTACGATATTTTTACAGCTGCCTATTACTACTATTTATATATTTAGAAAAAATAAACATATCATGAAGAAATTACTGTTTACAGTCGCCATAATTGCGCTGTCGGGTGCTGCAATAGCACAGCAAACCGCTAAACCGCCGGCATCCCCAAGTATCGCTGTAAAACCACAAGATACTTCAAAGCAACAAACGCCAAAATTATATAACCCCGCTGCCGATGCTAAGGCTGACATTGCAGCCGCTGTAAAAACGGCACAGGCACAGCATAAAAATGTTTTGCTGCAAATTGGCGGTAACTGGTGTGTTTGGTGCCTGCGCTTTAATGACCTGGTTACTAAGGATGCCGACCTTACCAAGTATCTTACCGATAACTACGTGGTATTACACGTAAACTGGAGCCCCGAGAATAAGAACGAGAAGGTACTGGCCGATCTGGGCTACCCGCAGCGTTTTGGTTTTCCAGTGTTTGTTGTGTTAGATGGCAAAGGTAACCGCCTGCATACACAAAACTCCGGCTACCTGGAAGAAGGCAAAGGCCACAGCAAAGCCAAAGTAATGGAGTTTTTTGAGGGCTGGTCGCCAAAAGCACTTGACCCTAAGACCTATGTTGAGAAGGAAAAAACGAAGTAGATTTCACCGTGCGTCATTGCGAGGTACGAAGCAATCTGCAATCTCCCGACTGGTAGGTTGTAACCATGCAAGACGGATCATAGTTCTGAGATTGCTTCGTACCTCGCAATGACGGGGCGGTAAAAAAACAAAAGAGGGCTACGCTGATGCATAACCCTCTTTTTATTTGGATCGGAAACTAATCTCCAATCACTAACCTCTAATCTCTATTACTCAATAACGCTTACTTTAAGCATATTTGTTTTACCTTTTTTAACAATTGGCACTGCTGCGGTATTAATTACCACATCGCCCGGGTTAAGCAATCCTTCAGATTTCAGGATGTTGTTTACATCGGCTATAGTTTGGTCGGTGCTTTCTGTTTTATCGTAATAGAAAGCCCTTACACCCCAAACAAGGCTTAATGCGTTTAACAGTTGCTTGCTTGATGTAAAGATGTAAGTACCTGCCTGAGGGCGGTAGCTTGATATTTCAAAAGCGGTGTAACCGGAAACGGTCATGCTTACAATACCCATTGCTTTTGTGTGCTCGGCCAGGTAAACGGCAGATCCGCAAAGCGCATCGCTTAAGTAATTTACAGAAGTAGTATCAGTGTTTTCTGCTTTTGAAGCATTGAACGGATAACCCAGGTCTTCTACGTTACGAACGATCTTAGCCATAGTTTCGATAACTATAACCGGGAACTCACCTACTGATGTTTCACCGCTTAGCATTACTGCATCGGCACCATCAAGCACAGAGTTGGCCACATCGTTCACCTCGGCACGTGTTGGGCGTGGGGTAGTTATCATTGATTCCAGCATCTGGGTAGCAACAATAACAGGTTTTGATGCATCACGGCATTTACGGGCGATCATTTTTTGCAGCAATGGCACTTCTTCCAATGGCATTTCAACACCAAGGTCGCCACGGGCAATCATCACACCATCAGTAGCGGCAATTATCTCATCAATATTATCAATAGCCTCTGGTTTTTCAACCTTGGCAATTACACGTGCAGATTTCCCACTTTCGCGGATGATGCGTTTAAGATCTATAATATCCTGACCAGTACGTACAAATGAAAGGCCTATCCAATCTACATCCCACTGTAAAGCGTATTGCAGGTTCACAAGGTCATCGGGCGTTAAGCTTGGGATAGATACTTTTGTGTTTGGCAGGTTAACACCTTTACGTGATGTTAGTATACCACCGTGCACTACCTCGCAAACTACAGTATCAAGGCGGTTGGTTTCAATAACTTTTAGCTGCAGCTTACCATCATCCAATAAAATGATCTCGTTTGCCTGTACATCCTGCGGGAAGGTTTCATAAGTAATGTAGATTTGGTTATCATCACCAATACACTCTTTTGTAGTTATATTAATACGGGTACCATTAATTAAATGGATACCGCCATCTTTTACTAAACCGATACGAATTTTAGGGCCTTGTAAATCGGCAAGGATACCTACATTGGTTTTATATTCTTCGTTTATCTCGCGAATAAGGTCAATAAATTTCTTGTGGTCTTCGGGTTTACCGTGCGAAAAATTTAAGCGGCACACATTTAAACCGGCTCTTATCATGGCTAATAAAACTTCTTTCTTAGCCGAGGCCGGGCCCATTGTGGCAACAATCTTAGTACGATTATAGTAAAATTTCATATTTTCAGGTTAAATTCAGGCAATATTAAGTATTGTGTATTATTTACACATCTAAATTTCCGCTAAAATAATAGATTTTCGCGTGATTTTATTTTTTTCGGGTCAATCTTTACCGCCGCGACAATTTCGGGGATCTTATTCAGGCCCGAAATCATGTTATCCAGGTCATCATCATCAATATAATTCTTGATCATAATAAAATAATCGGCCTCGCGCATTTCTGGCACCAAATAACCGTCAGAACCCTTATTTCCAATAAAATAAAAATCGGTTTCGGTACTTTCCCAAACGTAATGATACAGCGAAAACAGCAGCGGCGAGCCGTTTACATGGGTATCTAACGAAAGATCATCAATACGGGTAAAATTAAAATTTAAACATTTGTTTATATAGTAGCATATACGATAATCCTTTAACGATGTGGTAACCGCTATCAATATAAAATCAAGATCGATCTCAAACTTTAAAACTTTTCTGTTCAAAACCATTTTATTTAAGGCGGTAAAAATACAAAACGTAATCAGTATAATTCAAATGTGGATTATTTACATAATACTATTATAGTATAATACTGCGCTGCAAATTTGTCTATATAAACGCCGCAAGTTTATTTTTTTGCGCAAAGATGCAAAGGCGCTAAGCAGCCGGGGACACTTTTTGGCGTCTTCGCTGCTTAGCGTGACATCTCTTTAACCAAATAAATAATTACCCCTCTTTTATAAATCACCATACTTTGCTAATAATCAATTACATACATCCAATAAATGTAACTTTACTACTATAAATCCAAAATAGATATTAAACTTTAATACTTCTGTTCAAAATCATTACTTTTACGCCGGTTAAAAACCCAAATTCAAACCTTTTGTCACAATTCATTGTTCACTCAATATTGTCAAAGTTTTTAGATTTGATATTTAACATAATTTATTTTTCTTTGCACTGAATTTATTAATCATTAAACTATAAAGACTATGTCTGATATCGCTTCAAGAGTAAAAGCTATTATCGTGGAAAAACTGGGTGTTGACGAAAGTGAAGTTACACCAGAAGCAAGCTTCACCAACGATCTTGGTGCTGACTCTTTAGACACCGTGGAATTGATCATGGAGTTTGAAAAAGAATTTAACGTTGCAATTCCTGATGATCAGGCAGAAACCATTGGTACTGTTGGCCAGGCTGTTGCTTACTTAGAAAAAAACGTTAAGGCTTAATTTAAAGCTCCCTAAAACTGTTAAATGGAGTTTAAAAGAGTTGTAGTAACCGGGCTTGGAGCGCTTACTCCAATTGGTAACACTGTTCCGGAATATTGGAACAGCCTTATTAATGGGGTAAGCGGCGCTGCCTTTATCAAGAGTTTTGATGTTGAAAAATTCAAAACTAAATTTGCCTGTGAAGTAAAAGGCTTTGACGCGGATGGTTTTTTGGGCAGGAAAGATGCCCGCAAGCTCGATCCGTTTGTTCAATACGCCTTATTTTCAACAGAAGAAGCTGTTAAAGATGCCGGATTAGATTTCGAGAAACTGGATACCAGCCGCATTGGCGTTATCTGGGGATCGGGCATTGGTGGTTTAAAGACATTTTTAGACGAGGTTGTAAACTTTGCCAAAGGCGATGGTACACCTAAGTTTAATCCGTTCTTTATCCCTAAAATGATAGCTGATATTGCACCGGGCCATATATCTATTAAATATGGTTTACGCGGGCCAAACTTTACTACGGTATCCGCATGTGCTTCATCAAACAATTCGCTTATTGATGCTTTTAATTATCTGCGCCTTGGTAAAGCAAATATGTTTATCACAGGTGGATCTGAAGCTATTATAAACGAAGCAGGTATTGGCGGTTTCAACGCTATGCATGCCCTATCAACCCGTAACGATGATCCTGCAACTGCATCCCGCCCATTTGATTTGGACAGAGATGGTTTTGTAGCGGGCGAAGGCGCGGGTACAATTATTTTAGAAGAATTAGGCCACGCCATTAAACGCGGCGCCAAAATTTATGCTGAAATGGTTGGCGGTGGCATGAGTGCTGATGCTTACCACATGACTGCCCCTCACCCTGATGGTTTAGGTGCATCACTGGTAATGAAAGCTGCGTTGGAAGATGCAGGTTTAACCCCGGCCGATATCGATTACGTAAACGTTCATGGTACATCAACCCCAATTGGTGACCCGCAGGAAGTCAAAGCAATACAGGATGCCTTTGGTGAGCATGCTTATCGTATCAACATTAGTTCAACAAAATCAATGACAGGCCATTTACTTGGTGCTGCAGGTGCTGTTGAAGCTATTGCCTCTATTTTGGCATTGAAGAACGATATCATCCCACCAACGATCAACCATTTTACTGACGACCCGGCTTTTGACCCTAAAATTAACTTTACATTTAACACCGCCCAAAAACGCGTGGTAAACATAGCGCAAAGCAATGGCTTTGGTTTTGGTGGTCATAATGCTTCAGTTATATTTAAAAAGTACCAGCAATAATTTCGTTGGATGCCAATTAGCCGCTTTTATAAGCTATACCTTTCGCCAAATAGAAAATACGTTAAGGTTTTGAAAAATTTGCTCGGTTTTGTACCGGGCAATTTATCGTTATACCGGTTGGCATTTCGCCATAAATCGGTTGCGCAAAACATAAAAAAAGGCGTAAAAAACAGTAACGAACGCCTTGAGTTTTTGGGCGATGCCGTATTGGGTAGCGTAGTGGCCGAGGTGCTTTTTAAACTATACCCTTACGAGGATGAAGGCTTCTTAACCGAGCTGCGTTCAAAAATTGTGAGCAGGAACAACCTTAACCAGCTTGGCCGCAAGCTTGGTTTTGATAAACTGATAGAGTTTGATAACAAAGTATTAAATTCGGGCAGGCAGGGCTCCCTGCTTGGCGATGCCTTTGAGGCCCTTATAGGCGCCGTTTACCTGGATAAAGGTTACGATTTTACTCGTAACTTTTTGGTGAACCACATCATTAAATCGCATATTGATATCCACACGCTGGAGCAAACCGAAACAAACTTTAAGAGTAAATTAATTGAATGGTGCCAGCGCCATGGTAAAGACATTAGCTTTGATCTTATAACCAACGAAGAAGGCGAAAGCGCCAAGCTGTTTACCGTACAAGCCAGTGTTGATGGCGAAGTAATGGGCTCCGGAAAAGAATTCAGTAAAAAGAATGCCGAGAAGCTGGCTGCCGAAAAGGCCTGCGCTGCGTTGGGGATATAGGGTTTAGAGATCAGTTAACTTGTGATCAGTTATTAGTTTCTATCGTGCCAGCCTAATCACAAATTACTAACCACTAATCACTCCCCTTAATACAACTTCTGCAAAGTTGGGTGGTCGCCGTTCTTCTTAAAATATTGGTATTGAGTTTTTATTTTCTGGATCAGGTCATAATCACCCCAGGTTTTCAAGTCTTCAAAAGATGGGCGATAGTATTCCATAAACTTGCGTACTGTTGTGCTGTCATTTTCAGTTAAGCCGGTAACACGCATTATCAGGGGTTTATTGTAGCGCCTGTCAACCTCTGTTGCTTCTAACTCGCGTTTAGAGAAGGCAGCAAACCGCTTAGCTCTACCCGGCGTTTTGCCAAACAATTCATACAAGCCTGTTAAAGGAGAGGCCAGCGCAGCTAATACTGGCGGGTTACCATTGTAAAAAGTGCCTTGCTTGCGGTAATCGCCCATTATCTCGTTTAGTTCCTGTTTTTTTGTTTGGCCAACAATACGCACCTCTCCCAATTGTACTTCGGGCTGCATGTAAACTACCATGCCGTAATTACTGGCTTCCTGTTTTTGCGGTGTATAGCCCTTTTTGGTAAATAACAAAGTATCACCAACGGTAGCATTAATACTAAACCCACCCAAACCATCACTTATGGCAACGGCTTTAGTTTTCATATTGGTGATAAATACTTCTGTAAGTTTTACTGATGAGATCCTGCGGTAAATAGCCCCTTTTATAACCTTTTGCTGTGCAGAAACAAGGAAGGTAAAACAAAACAGATTAAGTAAACAGGCTATTAAAAACTTCAAGGGCATCATATTTAACGTAGCAAACTTATAAAATGTATATGGCTTAAAATGTGAAAAAATGTTAAATGCTGGTGATTAGAGTGTAGAGATTGGTGATTAGTTACGAACGTCGCAATCTCATATCTCAAATCTCACATCTCTAGTCTAAAAATATTATCTTTGCACCATGATAAAATCCATGACAGGGTATGGAATTGCCAGCTTTGACTCCGGCAAAACAAAATATACCGTTGAGATAAAATCCCTTAACAGTAAATTTCTTGAACTATCCCTGCGCTTACCAAAAATATTCTCCGAAAAAGAGTTTCAGTTACGTAACGATTGCAGTAAGCAGATAGACCGTGGTAAAGTAAACCTTTCTATTAATGTAGAACAGGCTAACTCCAACGTAAAAGCTGCCGGTATCGATCGGGAGTTACTTAAACATTACTATAATCAGCTAAAAAGCGTAAGCGATGAGCTGAACGAACCAGGTGGTAACCTGTTGCAGTTAGCCTTGGGTTTACCCGAAGTTGTTAAGTACGAAGAAGATACTGTATCTGACGATGAATGGAAACTGGTTGAAAAAACATTTCAGCAAGCTATGGCTGCGTTTCAGCAGTTCCGTAGCGATGAAGGGAACGTTTTAGAGCAGGATATTAAATACCGCATTGGCATTATCTTAAAAAACCTGGAACTGGTTGAGGTTGAAGAACCCAAACGCGTACCGGTTATCCGCGAACGGTTGAACCAGTTTTTAAGTGAAGCAGTAGGTGCCGAAAGCATTGACAAGAACCGTTTTGAGCAGGAACTGATCTATTATATAGATAAGCTTGACATTACGGAAGAAAAGATCCGCCTGAAAGCGCATTGCGAATATTTCATCGAGACATTGAAAAATGCCGATGCAAACGGTAAAAAACTCGGCTTTATTTCGCAGGAAATTGGCCGTGAAATAAACACCCTGGGCTCAAAAGCTAACGATGCCAATATGCAAAAACTGGTAGTAGGCATGAAAGAAGAGCTTGAAAAAATTAAAGAACAACTGTTAAACGTGCTATAATCATTGTGTCATTGAGTCATTAGGTCATTGTTAGGTTTGCACCACTTTGATTAATGACTCAATGACCTAATGACTCAATGATCAAATGAAAGAAGGTAAACTCATCATATTTTCGGCCCCGTCTGGAGCAGGTAAAACTACCATAGTACATCACCTGCTTAGCAAAATGCCCGAGCTGGAGTTTTCCATTTCGGCTACTACCAGGCCCGCCCGTGGCGATGAACAGCACGAAAAAGATTACTATTTCATCAGCAAAGAAGAGTTTCTTCACCGCATTGCCAAAAAGCAGTTTGTAGAGTTTGAAGAAGTTTACACAGGCACTTTCTACGGCACCTTGCGTACCGAAATTGAACGCATCTGGGCAAAAGGCAAAACCGTGATATTTGATATTGATGTGGAGGGTGGCATGCACCTTAAACGTAAGTATGAGGACCAGGCGCTTGCTATATTCGTTCAGCCACCATCATTAGAGGTTTTGATAGAAAGATTAACCGGCCGCGGTACCGATAGTGCCGAAAAACTACAGGAACGTTTTGCAAAAGCAGAAAAGGAGCTTAATTACGCCCCTCAGTTTGATATTATCCTTAAAAATTACGATCTTGAAACGGCTTGCAAAGAGGCGGAAGATTTAGTGAGAGGGTTTATCAATGCCGCCCAGCCCCCTGAAGGGGGAGTTTCAAATTCTCATTTGAAACAGGGGTACTAAACTTTTTTAACATGCCCCTTTTAGGGGTTAGGGAGTAACACATGAAGATAGGCTTACTATTCGGTTCATTTAATCCTATACACATTGGGCATTTAATAATTGCCAACTATATGGCTAACTACACCACACTTGATAAGGTGTGGCTGGTTGTATCGCCCCAAAACCCATTAAAAAAATACGGCGACCTCATAAATACATACGACAGGCTGGAGATGGCCAAGCTGGCTACAGACAACTCCACCAATATTGCCGTAAGCGATGTAGAATTAAAGCTGCCGCAGCCATCTTACACCATTGATACCCTTACCCATTTAAAAGAAAAATATTCCGAGCATGAGTTTGCCCTTATTATGGGGTCTGATAACCTGGTAACACTGCACAAATGGAAGAACTATAAGCTGATACTGCGCGATTACCAGATCTTTGTTTACCCACGCCCGGGCTATGAAAATGCCGAATTTGCATCGCACCCGTCCGTTACCATCACCATGACACCGCTGATGGAACTATCGGCAACCTTTATCCGTAAATCAATCGCCGAGAAAAAGAACGTACAATATTTTGTGCCCGATCCGGTTTTAAAGTTTATAGAGAGTAAAAGCCTTTACAGAGTTTAGCTCCCCCGCGCGTCATTGCGAGGTACGAAGCAATCTCTTTAGGATAATTATACACCTTGCATAAACGAATAGCTTAAAGAGATTGCTTCGTACCTCGCAATGACGGATGTAATTAAATCCTTTCGCCTTTTACCTATAACAACCTATCTTTGCTCCTGTGAGCGAGAAAACCATCCTTAAACTTCAGTTACCTACCGACCCGCTATGGGTTAAAAACGTGGTGGAAAGTAATATTGAAGAACTATTAACCGACCATGCTTATTGCGAGCAAAAGGCGGCTACCAATGCCATTACCCTGATCATCCAAAACCCAAACCTGAGTGATGTGGTACAGGAAATGATAGCCCTTGCCCAGGAGGAAATGGAGCACTTTAAACTGGTGCACCAGATAATGCTGAAGCGCGGTTTTGTACTTGGTAAAGAGCGCAGGGATAATTACGTGAACGAGCTTCGCAAGTTTATGATCGTTGGCGGCAGCCGCGAACAACAACTGATAGACCGGTTATTGCTTTCGGCCATGATTGAGGCCCGTAGCTGCGAGCGCTTTAAAGTACTGTCAGAAAATATTAATGATAAGGAGCTTTCTGTATTTTATCACGAGCTGATGATCAGCGAAGCTACCCATTACGCCATGTTTTTAAGGCTTGCCCGTAAACATGCAGCAGCTGTTGACGTTGATGCCCGCTGGACAGAGTTTTTAGCCTTTGAGGCGCAGGTGATACAAAATTACGGCAAAGGCGAAACCATACACGGGTAGCTCATCCATACAAAATACCCGGTTACCGATACATTGGTTATATTACAAGCTAAATAGTATTTACTTTGAAGATGCTACGCTTAAAAACCTTTTCGGTAATTATACATATTGCCTGCTGGCTGCTCTTTATGGCCTTGCCGCTGCTGTTTACAAACGGGCGCAACGGCACCTCGTCCAGCATATTTATTTTGCTTGCATCGCCTTATTACTGGTTATTCTGCTTAACCTATATCACGTTATTTTACCTGAATAGCTCCCTGCTGTTCCCCTTCTTCTTCCTGAAAAAGAGATATGTAGATTATGCTATCATTTGTATATGCTTATTGAGTGCCATATACTTTTTAAAACCGTTTGAAAACTTGTTACGCAACAGCGAAGGCTGGCGTAATAACATGGCTATGCAACAATCCCGGGGGCCGGGGCAGTTTGGCAATCCTACCAACACCCCACCCCCAAATAACGACAAACTGATGCCGCCGCGCGATAGTTTATTTAAAGGACGCAAACAGCCCCCTCCGTTTGGCCAGCGCTGGCCCGGTGGTAAACGAAAGCATTTTGATACCATCAGTCTGTTTCTTTTTTTAATGATAATGGCGCTTAGTACCGCCATAAAAACAGTACAACAATGGCAGCTTACCGAGCAACGCGCCATTAGCGCCGAAGCCGAAAAAGCAAACGCCGAGCTATCTTTTTTAAAGGCGCAGATAAATCCGCACTTTTTGTTTAACACCTTGAATAACATTTATACGCTGGCCATCACCAACAATGCCAACACCGCCGAAAGCATCATGAAATTATCAAATATTATGCGGTACGTTACCGATGATGTTACCGAAAATTTTGTAAGCCTGCAAAGCGAAGTAGATTGTGTTGTAGATTATATAGATCTGCAGCGTTTACGTTTAGGCAGTAAAACCAAAGTTAACTTTAATATTACAGGCACCATCGCGCAGCAAAAAATAGCACCCTTACTGTTCATGACCTTCGTAGAGAACGTGTTTAAATATGGCGTTAGTAAACAGCACGAAAGCGCTATAGATATTAACCTGAACATTGCAAACGATGCGATTACCTTTATGTGCATTAACCCAATATTCGATCGTAAAGAAAACATTGAACGTACCGGCATTGGCATTGCTAATACAAAAAAGCGCCTGCAGCATTTATACCCCGGCAAGCATATATTAAATATTGCTGATGATAACAATCAGTTTACCGTGGTGTTAACTTTACATACCTAATACTATGGTTTTAAAATGTGTTGCCATTGATGACGAGCCCCTGGCGTTGGAGCTGATGAGGAACTATATTGCACGCTTCTCTTTTTTGCAATTGCTGCAAACTTTTGAAGATGCCGTATCCGGTGCAGAATATTTGCGCAATAATCCGATAGACCTGCTATTTGTAGACATTAACATGCCCGATATTACCGGCATAGATCTGGTACGGTCGTTAGTTTCAAAACCAATGGTGATATTCACTACCGCTTACAAAAACTTTGCTTTTGAAGGCTTTGAGCTGGAAGCAATAGATTATCTGCTGAAACCTATCGACGTTAAACGTTTTGGCAAGGCGGTTGAAAAAGCTGTTGATTATTATCGGTACAAAACAGCTACCGCTGCCGAGAGTAAGGATGAAAGCTTGTATGTGCACTCCGAATACAGGATGGTTAAGATAAGCCTGAAGGATATTGAATACATTGAGAGCATGGAGGATTACATCAAGATCCATCTGCAATTTGACAAAACGGTACTTACGCTAATGCCCCTCAAAAGGGTGCTGGAAAAACTTCCGGAAGATAAATTTCAGCGCATCCACCGCAGCTATATAATACCGGTAAATAAGATAATCTCTATCCAAAACCGTAAAGTTAAACTGCCCGGCATTGAATTACCCATAAGCGATAGTTATATTGATTTTGCCCGCAGATGGATGAAAATGTGATGAAAAAAATCAGATAGTCGATACATCCATCCCATTTACCGATACTCCATTCCTTGCGCCCCTTCTTCCGCCTACATTTACATTAATTATTATATACCCCTACTAATTATTGCATAATGGAACGCAAAAACTTTCTCAGAACGTTTGTATTGGCTGCGGCAACAGGCCCCATGCTAATGGATGCTTGTAAAAAAGATTCGGTAAGCACCAGTTCATCAACAGGTGAAACAACAGCTGCTGATACTAATGCCAGCAGCAGCGCCTGCCGTGTAACCCCTATCGAAGTAGAAGGCCCTTATCCGTACCCCGGCGGCGAAATTAAAAACCCGCTAAACAGAATAGACATTACCAGTGGGCAAACCGGCGTACCATTAACACTTAACTTATTAGTGGTAAACACCAACGACAATTGTAATGTGGTTGCAAACGCCCGTGTTGATATCTGGCATTGCAATAAAGATGGCTACTACTCGGGCTATTCGGGTCAGCAAGGGCAGTTGGGCAGCAAAAGCTATATTGGCGAAACCTGGCTGCGCGGCTATCAAACTACCGATGCACAAGGTGCTTTAACATTTAACACTATTTACCCGGGCTGGTATGGCGGCAGGGCAACTCACATACACTTTGAGGTTTTTGTAAATAATGCACTAAAAAAACCGCCCAATTTGGTTTTCCTGAAACCATATCAGATGCAGTGCATAATAACTATGGTGTAGGGCCAAATACAACCCGAAATGCCCAAGACGGTATTTTAGGAAACTCGGCTACCGATCTGGCTAACGAAACACCGTCTTTAACCGGCAGCATAGCAGCTGGTTATATTGGCACATATACTTTTGGTATCGCATTATAATATTATGGGCCGGTTAACGCCGGCTTTTTGCTTATTCATTACCCCCCTATCATTATGTCAAAGGCAATTATAAAACTTACTTACAAACAGGTTATCGATGCTTCATCAACCACCGATTTTGAAAAGAACGTACTGTTTGCTTCCTACCAGGAGTTCTTGCTAAAATCGCAGGCATACAACCCCGGCAACAGGTTAAAAACGTTCAGCGAAATGAAAAATAATGACGGCCGGTCAAACTCGCTGCATTATAAACTGAGCTTTGCTATTGGGTATTTTATAGAAACATTAAAAAACAAGATCCCTGTTTTAACTGATAACCTTGGTAACAGCATCACTTTTGAAGCGCCAAAATTTGAACTGATAGAATCGGATACAACAACAATAGCCGAGCATAAGGTAGCCCTTAATTACATTACCGGCGAACTTACGCTGCTAAATACAATAGGCGAATATTTAGTTTTGACAGCCGGTAATGGCGAAGAAACTTTCACCGTGAAAATGCAGGATGGCTTATCTATCAGCAGTTACCAGGAAATAAATAGCGTTACGGCACTAAACAATCATGACGTTTTTAGTCAGCTAAAAGTAGCTAAGTAATTACTTATTAAACCCCACAACATTGCGCATGTAATTGTTCATCATTTCAATATCCACAGTATCATTAATGTAACCGATGTGCATATCCGGGCGTATGATGAGGGCTTTGCGCATACCTGGTTTTACCTCAAAAGCGTCAAAAACATCCCAGTTGGTGTTTGATGGCGGCAGGTGGAAAAAATTGATGGCGCCCTGGTAATCCTGCGTTATCCACTTGGCCAGGGTAAACAGGTAATCTTCTTTAATATCGCCAAGGGTAATAAGCGTAAAACCGGGCTTGCTGCACCAGGTTTGTATGTCTGTTTTTGTCTTTTTCTTCTCGTCAAATATCTCCATGTATGGCAGGCGGTCGCCGACTTTTATATGGGTGGCATGAGCATGACCTAATTGCAGGTTAATTTTGCTATCGCGATAGTTGATACTTGTTTGCGATACGCGTTTAAAGAAGAATCTGCGCAGCTTCTCGTTCTTCCACACCAAATTTAACGCCTTAGGCATAATATAACGTTTCAACAGCCCGCTAAACCAATTGCGTGAAGTGATCAGGTTAAAAATGCGGTCGGTAGTGTTAAGCAAGTCTTTAGCCACCGGCATGCGTTCTGCGGCATAACTGGTAAGGATGGTTTCTTTTATTTGTCGGTTTATTACCGCGGCCAGTTTCCAGCCCAGGTTATAAGCATCCTGTAAACCGGTGTTCATGCCCTGTCCGCCAACCGGCGAATGGATGTGCGCGGCATCGCCAATTAAAAAACAGCGGCCGTCGCTAAACTTTTCGGCCATGCGGTGGTGCAGTTTATAAATAGTGAACCAGTTAACCTGTTCAATATCTAAGGCTGATGCAGTTGTGGCCTGCAGATCGGGCAGTACATCTTCAATATTCAAGTCTTCCTTGTTTTCCAGCCCATCGGGCAAACTGGCAACAATACGGAATGATCGCTCCTCGGGCATGGGAAAAAAACCTGCGAAGCCATTTTTTGCCATGAACAGGTTTACCACCTCACCGTTCATACTGCTGGCCAGCTTCACATCCGCCAGGAAAAATTTATGCTGATAGGTATCGCCCGAAAACGGGATAGCAGATTGCTTACGTACCACGCTATGCGCTCCATCGGCACCAACAACATAATTACAGGTAAGGTTATGGGTGGTATCGCCGTTTTGCAGGGTAACTTCAACATTATCCTTATTTTGCTTAAGGCTGATGAGCGAAGTTCCCCAATATACGGGGCAACAAGCCTGGGTCAGGTAGTCGAGTAATAGGCGCTCGTTTTTGCTTTGCTGATACAGGAGGATAAAAGGGAACAGCGTTTCGGTATCGCCTATGTCCTTTAAAGAGAGGGTGGCCAATTCTTCGCCGCCCATATTAAAAGATAAGCCCCCTGCCTGCTTACCCTCGTTAATAATTTTATCAATAACCCCCAGTTGCCGGTAAATCTCGAGCGAGCGGGCCTGTACGGCCAATGCTTTTGATTGATTGGTTGGCCCAGGCTTAATATCAATAATAATAGGTTGCACCCCATTTCGCAGTAGTTGCGCGGCCATCATTAAACCGGATGGCCCGGCGCCAACTATCAGTACGCTGGTATGTTGCGGCGGGGTTATCATCTAAAAACAATTATTGATTTAGTGAATTATTGATTTTTATGCCTTTGTCTGTCCCATTGGATTATTTATGAATGAAATATAAGAAATATAGCCGGGCGCTTACGCAGATCTGGCACTTGTTTTAACCATTCTCCTATAGTCATTGTTTTAATAAATTCTGTAGGTGCGGTAATATCACAGGCAATGCATAGCCGGGTGTTTGGTTTGCAACTTCTCAAAATCTCCTGTAGCATGCTATCATTACGGAAAGGTGTTTCGATGAATAGCTGCGTTTGCTTGTTCTTCTCGGCCAGGCTTTCCAGTTCTTTGATGCTTTTGCTGCGTTCCAGTTTATCAATAGGCAGGTAACCATGAAAGGTAAAGCTTTGTCCATTAAACCCCGATGCCATCAGCGCCAGCAAAATAGAGCTCGGGCCAACCAGGGGCACAACCTTTATACCTTTACGGTGCGCCTCTGCTACGATATCCGCGCCGGGGTCTGCAATGCCGGGGCAGCCTGCTTCGCTCATCAGGCCAACATCTTTCCCTACAACCAATCCTTTAAAAAACTCTTTAAGGCCGGCATCGCGGTTATGTTTGCCATAATCGTGTATCACCAGCTCGCTTTGCGGGGTTTTTAAACCAGCCAACTTTAAAAAACGGCGGGCGGTTTTTTCGTTCTCTACAATGTATTCTTTTACGCTGTTAATGGTATCTACCAAATAGGGCGTAAAAGATTGGGCCGCGGCCTCGTCTGCAAGGGGTACAGGTATTAAAAAGAGGGTTCCGTAAGCCATGGTAATGTTTTATGTATTATACAAAAAGAGACGCGAGGTATTGCGTCTCTACAGTTTTAATTACTTCAGTTTTGCAAGCGCTTCGCGGATGCGTGGTATCATTTGTTGGATATCTTCCAGTGTACTTGCCCCTACCGATGCCCTGAACCAGGTAATTTCTTCGCCGGTACCAAAAGCAGAGAACGGCACAAAGGCTACACCCGCTTCTTTTATCAGAAAGAAGTTTACATCTGCCGAGTCATTCAGCACCTTACCGTCTGGTGTGGTTTTGCCAATGTAATCAACCTTAACAGTTAAGTAAATAGCGCCCATTGGTTCAATGGAATCAACGCTGAAACCTTCGGCTTTTAAAGCCTGAAAGCCCTCGTGCAGGGTGCTTAGGCTGGCTTGTATATTGCCCTTTAGTTTATCAAGGTAAGCGTTAACATAGCCATCGTTTTTCAGGTATTCGGCCATGGCAACCTGCTCTGCCTTTGGCGACCATGCGCCCATGTGGCCAACAATGGCTTTCATGTTATTGATGATGAATGCCGGACCAAAACCCCAGCCCACACGTACGCCTGTAGCGGCAAAACATTTAGAGCCGCCATCAATAAACACAGTGTAATCTTTTAGCTCGGGGCGTAAAGTTACCGGGTCAAAGTGCCTATGTTCGCCAAAGGTTAATTGCGAATAAATTTGATCGTACAGTAAGTACAATGGTTTTTCGCCGGCACTGCGGCTTTTGTTTTCAGCAATAACCAGGTCGCAAATTTCTTCCAGGTCTTTTTTATCGAACATGGTGCCGGTTGGGTTCAATGGCGAGCATAATGCCAGCATGGTAGCACCCTTTAAATGCGGGCGGATCTCATCTGCCGTAGGCATAAAGTTGTGTTCGGCGCTGGTTTCTACCAAAATGGCTTCGGCGCTTGTTAAATCACAATAGTGATTATTGTTCCATGACGGTGTAGGGAAAACCACCTTATCGCCCGGATCAACCAGTGCCAGGTAAGCAGAATATATCAGCGGGCGCGAACCACCGGAAATTAAGATCTGGTTGGAAGCATACTCTAAACCCATCCTGCTTTTCAGAAAAGCCGATACACTTTCGCGCAGGCTAAGCATACCATCGGCAGGCGGATAATTTGTTTGGTTATGGTTATAGGCATCAATAATGCCCTCTTTAAGTTCAGTTGGGATGGGATAAATATCAGCATCAAAATCACCAATGGTTAAGTTAGCTATGTTTTGTCCCTGTTTCTTTAATTCGTTTATTTCGCCGGCTATTTTGATAATTTCTGAACCGTGCAAATTTTGCGCTAATACTGATACTTTCATTTATAGATTAATTACAGGGGGCAAAGATAGGGTTATTGAGGGGAAAGAAGAAGAGCCTAACCTAAATCCTCTCCAAAGGAGAGGACTTTGAAACAAGCAAGACATTCTCCTTCCTCTCCTTTGGAGAGGGCCGGGGGTGAGGCCAACAAAAAGGCGAAAGATCTTACAACCCTTCGCCTTTTATATTTGTCCTTTAGTATTTATTACAAGTATGCTTTTCTTAGCCTGATGATACGGGCCCAGTGCATCATTTTCATGATAGGATAAACCGGATCGATCTCGAACCATTTAGCACCAAAATTGGCGCTGTTTGGGCGTTTGTGGTGATTGTTCTGGAACAATTCGCCAAGCATAAAAAAATCGAAAGGGGTTGTATTTTTTGATTTATCGTTATTATCAAAATTGGAGTAACCATACTTGTGGCCGCACCAGTTTACAATGGCGCCATGTAAGGGGCCCATAATAAAATGAATAGGGATAAGTAGGTACATCCACCATTCTGTAGCAAATTCTACATAAAAAGCGATGTATAACAAACCGAAGATGATACGTGATACGATAGAAGAACCTACATAATCTAAAAACTTCCACTCGGGATAGTTGCCTTTAAAGCGTTCTTCGGGTTCTTTCAGTTTTTTCTCATGTTTGCGATAGCTAATAGCGGTATAATACATCATCTGAAACACATCTGTAAAGAAGTGCGGAGAGTGAGGATCTTTTTCGGTATCGCTGTAGGCATGGTGCTCGCGGTGCATTATTGCATAAGCACGCGGGTTTAAATATGATGAACCTTGAAATACATAGGTCATGATATGAAAAGTACGTTCAAAAAATTTATTGGTGGTAAACATTTTATGAGAAGCGTATCTGTGCAGAAAGAAAGTTTGGAAGAACAAGGACAAAAACCAATGCCCAAGGAAGAAAATTAATATGATCACAAAATTGAATTTAACGTGGATGTATTATTTATAATGATTACAAATATACGATTAAAACGCCACACAGGATTTAAAATTACTGTTAACAAATGTCATTATTACTAAAAAGCCGCTTTAGTTTACACTGAGCGGCTTTTAAAAAAGAAATTATTTCAGGCTTATACCTGGCTATCTCGTAAGGCTTTGATCGTATCATGCCCTTCGATAATAACTTGTTGCTGTTGTGCAATAAGCTGACTATGTTGGGCAGTTAAGCCATTAATGTCAGACAAAGCCGACTGGTATGCCTTTTTAATAGCATCCTCGCCGCGTTCGCATTCTTCTAAAATACTTTCCCTGTCGTGGCCACTAAAAGTAGCTTTAACATCCAGCCATGCGCGGTGTATGGTACCACTTGCAGTATTACCTGTTTCAACCTCGCCACCTGATTGGGCAACTGCTGCACTTAGTTCCTGTACATTGCGGCGGCTATCGTTTGCAAATTTGTCAAACACAGCTACAAGGTCGCTATCGCTTTCACCTAATTCTTTCGACGCCCTGTCAAAGCCATCTATCCTGTCGTTGTTAATTTCAATCAGGTCATTTAAAACTTCAATTGATTTTTCTGTGGTAGTTTCCATAGTAGTTTTTATTAGAATTTTATTTACTACTACCAATGCAACCACCATGCCAGTATTAATTTTTAATTAAAAAAATTACAGAATATTATTAACAAGCGGGGATAGCTTTAACTGTATAGCAGCATCTACTTTAATAGTTAGCCACTACTTTTAAACATAAACAAGCCCATTACGCAAATGCGTAATGGGCTTGCCATGTAAGTATCCAATAAAAGGTATTTCTTATACAGTAATTTATTTTATGTCAGCACTTATCAACTCTGATTTATTAAGCTGGATACCATTAAAGCTTGTATATAGAGCAATTAAACCAACACCTTTTGCTATGTAAAACTCTACGGAAGCTATGGTTTTAAATCCGCCGTTTTCTTTAGCCTGGGTTTCTATCTTGGTATGAATAACATTGCTATAAGCTTTACCAAGTATGGTTTTGTTTATGCCTTTTTCTACAACTGTAGTTTTTAATTGTGCTTCGGCATCCTCTACTTCAACCGGAGTAACTGATGAGTAACCTGCCGCTTTTGTTTCATCCAGGTAATCAAACTCAACAAATTCGCCTTCCTGCATACCGCGGCTAGTGTAAATACCATTGTTAAAGCCTATATAACCCTCTTCGGCTTCGCCGCTTGTAACAGAATTTAACAAATGGAAGGTTTTGCCACCTAATACTTTTACTGTGGCTGTCATGGTGTTAACTGTAGTATCAACTACACCATGTACGCCCGGTATACCTATATCTACGGTTGTTTCGTTGCGATATGACCATGTAGAATTTGCAGTGAATGGCTGGTAATCGCCCGAGCCGCCTGGTGCGCCTTTCTCTTTTGTACAGGCACTAAAAATTGAAATAATCGCGATTAAGGTTAAGATGTTCTTTTTCATTCTATAAGGTTTAGCAGGCTTTACGCCTTTTTTAATTGTGATGACAGTAATGTTTAACTCGTAATATACCTATACTTTCAAACATTACACTCATTGACGGCTATATTGTTACAGGTGTTACACTATGAAGTAGATTTTTTTTAAGAAAACAAAAAAAGACCGCCTTTTGGGGCGGTCCTTCTTAGTTAAAGTTAGTTAGTTGTTGCTATGCTTTTTCGTTTTTAGCAGATTGGTTGATAGTACCTTCGGCAACCTGGGTAAGCAATTCATCAGTTTGTTTTTCTTCCTGCAATGTTGCATCCAGTAACTCAACAGCTTCGGTGTAGCCTAATACACCTGCCAAGGTTTTAAGGGTGCCGTATGATGCAATTTCATAATGCTCTACTTTTTGGCAGGCAGAAATGATACCGGCATCGCGGGTAATACTGCCATCTTCGGTGCTTTCAACAATCTCTTCCGATTCTTTGATCAACCCAGCCATAGCTTCACATTTTTTTGCAACAGCTTTTTCGCCTATCGATTCAAAAACCGACTCCAAACGGGTAATTTGATTTTCGGTTTGCCCGATGTGTGTTTCAATCGCGCCCCGTAATTCTTCCGTGGTGGCTTTTTTAGACAGTTTAGCCAAAGCTTTGGTCAAATGTTTTTCGGCCCAGTAAATGTCCTTTAGTTCGTCGATAAATAATTCGTTTAATGCAGATTCCTCAGCAACCTCTGTGGTTTCGGGTGCTTTTTTCGTTTTAGTAGTTGCCATAGTAATAGATATTTAATTTTTGTGTATAGTAAACAACACCACTAAGGGTTACAAGTTTTACATATTTAGAAATATATTTACCTATAAAAATATTATGCACCTTTTTTAGTCTTTAAACTTTCCATTAACTGGTCATAAAGATCATTGCTTTTGGTTTTATGTGGTTTAAGCTTTTTAATAGTAGGCCGTTTGCCTTTCGCTTTCGCTTTAATGATCTTTAGCAGTTCATCATTGTACTCGTCTTTAAATTTCGAAACATCAAAATCTTCGGCGTATTGGTTTATCAGGGCAAGGCCTACGTCCAACTCCTTTTTGCTAATGTTTACATCATCAGCAATATTTAATTCGCTGGTATCGCGTATCTCCTGCCCAAAACGTATGCGGGTTACCACCAGCACATTATCAACCGGGTGCACAATACACAAGCTTTCGGTACTGCGCAATACAAAACGGGCAAGCCCCGCCTTCCCTGATTTTTTAAGGGCCTGCAGCAATAGCGCGTAGGCCTTATTGTTTTTGGTATCGGGCTCGGTATAATAGGATGTTTCGTAAAACATGGGGTTAACGTCGCCAATATCTACAAAGCTTTCAATCTCTATCACCTTGCTTTTTTCTGGAGCGGCGGCTTCAAAATCGGCTTCCTCAACTATTATGTAGTCGTCATCCATTTTATAGCCTTTTACAATTTTATCGTAAGGCACCTCTTTGTGTGTTTTCTCGTTTACACGCTGGTAGCGTATCCGTTCGTGGTCGCGGGCATCCAGCATATCCAAATCAAGTGTGCTGGTTTGTACTGCCGAATATAATTTAACAGGTATACTTACCAACCCAAAACCAAGCGAGCCTTTCCAGATAGATCTCATAACAAAACAATTTAATCAGATTATTATAACCCTTAAAAAAGCGAACGGTTTTAAAATGAGAATATTAACTGTTTTTGAGATGTGGTTTTCTCCAGATGATAAGCCGCCAGGCAAGTTCGGCAGTTAACAAAGTGCAAATAGCGAATATTGCGGCTTGTATAGATTTTGGTGTGGATGAAAACGCCCCTGCTAACGCGATGAAATAAACACCAAACGGCAGTATCATTATTGCGCATAAACCGGCTACATTCAGCGGGATCTTGAAAGGCCGTTTTACATTGGGCGAGGTAATGCGGAGTTTTATAAGTGATATATACTCTAACGATAAGCCTGCACCATAAACGGTAACATCAATAATAAGCAGCTCGGCAAATGGCCATAATATCATAAAGCTTACTACTATTGAGCAAATAATGATAGATACATAAGGCGTTTGAAAACGCGAATGCAGTACATTTAACTTTTTTGGTAACAGCCCATCCCCTGCCATGGCTTTTGGCACACGTGATACAGACAACAGTACCGCCGCATAGATCCCCAATGAACTTGCCATACCGCCCATAGCTAATATAGCACCCAGCCAATGGCCGCCCACTAATTCGCCCAGCGCAGGGAAACCACTTTCCAGAAACGTATTATGATCAATGCCCGATTGCTGCGCTACCATTATGCCAAAAAAGTAAATTACCATTACCAAAGCAAAAGCGGTAAAGGTAGATACTAAATAAGAGCGTGTGGGTTTTTCTACCTCTTCGGCATAGGTGGTAATGTTATCCCAGCCCAGGCAGTTCCACATAACGGTATACAACGCCATGCCGATGGAAGAGAACGGCAGTCCATGTAAGGTTTGTGATGGGACGCTGATAATGCCGCTATGCTGATAAATAACCAGCACTATTAATATAACAAGGGGCGATAGTACCGCCGCGCCTAAAAACAAAGCCGTGCGCCCCACCGGCACAATACCCAAAATGTTTAACCCTGCCGATAGCCATACAATAACCAGGCAAACGGGTATGCGGTAGTCCTCTATCCCCGGAAAAAAGAACGAGGCATAGGTAACAAACAGTACGGGGTAAATAGCCAGATCAACAAAAGTATATATCCACGTCCACCAGCCTTCATAGAAACCCCAGCGGGTACCCAGTGCGTGCTTTACCCATTTGTAATAACCGCCGGTTACGGGCATCATACTGTTCAGTTCCAACACCGTAAAAATGGCGGGTACATCCCACAGCAGCGGGGTTACAAGTAATATTAAAAATGCAGCATGCTCGCCAGCATAGCTAAGCAAAGGCTCCAGTCCGTAGGGGCCACCCGAAACCGTAAAAAAAACGAGTGCAATAAGCTGGAAGGATTTAATCTTTCGGGTTAAAACGGGTTGAGGCATGGGGCATAAAAATATTATTTTTTATGTTTTAATTCCTCCCGGTCACCGCATATATTTTACAATTTACCCGTATTGTTTAATGGCTATACTAAAACCGCACCGCCATCAACAATAATACTTTGCCCTGTACCATACTGTTGTTTTATCAGATAAGTAAAGGCCAGTGCAATATCATCAGCCTCACCCACGCGTTTCAGCAATAAGGCATCGCCTGTGTTTTTATAAAGGGCTTCCCTATCAGCATCGCTCAAACTATCCCATAGGTTGGTTTTTACTACACCCGGCACTACGCAGTTAACGCGGATGGGTGCCAGTTCAACAGCCATTGCCCTTACAAAACCTTCCATAGCGCTGCAAATGCTGGTAGCCACACTCCAGCCACTGCCCGGCCTTGCCCCCGCTACACCACTGGTTAACGAAATTGAACCACCTTTATTAATATGAGTTGCCGCGTATTTAACGGCCGCGAAAGCGCTCCAAAAACGCAGGTTAAAAAACTGACGGGCCTTCTCTATATCAGTTTCGGCAATAACATTTAGATTAAGGTTTTCACCTGCGGTATATACCAAATGGTCGAAACTGCCGGTCTTCTCAAAAAAGTTTTTGATGTTATGTTCCCGGTTCAGGTCTACCGCGAAACCTGTGCTGCCTTGTGGCAGTTCTTCTAACGCTTTATTTATACGTTGCTGATTGCTTGATACAATAACAATATCGGCACCTTCTGCTCCTGCTAACTTTGCTGTTGCTAAACCAAGGCCTGCGCTACCACCTAATATAATTACCCTTTTGCCTGCTAAAGGCTTTGATTGATTGTCCATAATATTAAATATCTTATGGTACAAATTTCGGGCGTGCGGCTCCGCATCCACTTACCAAATGGTAAAAACGAAAATGGGCAGCTAAAATATTTTACTTAGTGTTTTTACGGATACGGCTTAACGATTGCGGTGTAATGCCCAGGTAACCAGCAATATCTTTCAGCGGGACACGCCGTACGATATCCGGCTGCTGTTGCATAAAAAGATGGTAGCGGGTTTCAGAGTCCTCGCCCAGGTAGGCATTCCTGATCTTTATCTTATCCATCAGCTTTTGTTGGGTAATTTGATCTATCAGTTCTTTTAGTCCGGGTATTTGCTGGTATAGCGCCAGTAGTTTGGTTTTGGTGATGACCAGCACTTCTGTATCGCAGGCAGCCTGGATGCCTTCATCGGCAGGCATTTCATTATTAAAGCTGTACAGGATCGTACAAAACGAATCTTCTTTTAGAAAGAAATGGGTTAGCTCCACACCTTTTTTGTTGGTTACCATAATACGCAATACCCCGTTGCAAATGAAGAAGAGTTCGCGACAGATATGACCGTCTTTGAATAGTGGGTCTCCCTCTTTATAAAACCGCGGTTCAAAGGCATCATTGATCAGTTCCTGTTCCTGCTGATTAAGAAACCTGTGTTGCTGCAAGAAAGTGATTAACCTGTTGGGCATGATAGCAAAGATAGGGGAATGTTATCGAATAGATTAGTCTGAGGTTGCAATGTAATGAACGAGCGGTGGCCTGACAGAAAAGCGGGCCAAAAGGTAAAGGCCTGTGGGGAGAAGCTTTTTTCTGTCTTGATTTTTTGCTTCTTTTGTATCAAGACAAAAGAAGGAGCCCCCGCGGCGGCGAGCGGGCTAACGTTCGTTTAAAACACTAACCTATCGCCTACGTACTGCTCGAACAAGATTTCTCCTCGTACCTCATTCGAAATGACATGATGGCAACGCATCGTCAGGAGATTGCTTCGTACCCCGCAAAGACGTCAGAGAGGATAAGGCTAATCAAAAGTGTTCTTATTACACATCCGTTTCCACACATCCGTAAAATTTTTGCACATTTGCAACTCAGCATTTTACATCCCAAAATGGATCAGTATTTTATAATAGATTTCGACAGCACCTTTACACAGGTAGAAGCTTTAGACGAGTTAGCACGCATCTCATTAAAAAATCACCCTGACAGGGAAGCTATCTATAAACAGATAGAAGACCTTACTAATGCTTCAATGGAGGGCCGGTTGTCGTTCACTGATAGTCTGGAGCAACGTGTAAAACTGCTTTGCGCTAACCGCGACCACTTGAAAATGCTGATCACCCATTTAAAGAAAAAGGTGTCTACATCGTTTTCCCGCAATACCATATTTTTTAAGAACCATCAGGATAAGGTGCTTATTGTGTCAGGTGGCTTCAAGGAATTCATCACTCCGGTTGTAACCGAATATCACATAAAAAAGGAAAATATCTACGCCAATACTTTTGTGTTTGACGAAGAGGGCAACATTATAGGTTACGATCGCGAAAACCCGTTATCGCAAGAGGGTGGCAAAGTGAAACTTTTAAAAGAGCTAAACCTGCCGGGCGAGATTTTTGGTATTGGCGATGGTTACTCCGATTTCCAATTGAAGGAATCGGGCATGATCAAAAAATTCTTTGCTTTTACTGAAAACATTGAGCGTAAATCTGTAGCCGAAAAGGCCGACCATATTACGCCCAGCTTTGACGAGTTTTTGTACATCAATAAACTGCCAAGAGCAATATCATACCCTAAAAACCGCATAAAATGCCTTATTGTAGGTAATATAGACGATGAAGCTTTGGCACAGATGAAACGCGAGGGCTATAACCTGCGCCATCGCGATAGCATAGAAAAAGAATATTTAGACGAGGCCGGTGTGTTGTTTTGCGATGAGGCAAACCTGCCAAAACCCGAGCAACTGGAAAACGCCGGGCGCCTAAAAGTAATAGGTTGTTTCGGCCGCGTGAGCCGTAAACTGGCCGAGGCTGCCTGCGAAAAGGGTATCATTATTTTTGACGACCCTAAGGCAAACCCCCGCAATAATGATTTTATCCCCCGCAGGGTAATTGCTTTTATGAACGAGGGAAAAACGCATATGAGCTGTAACTTCCCCGATCTGCAGCCACCACGTATTAATAATGCGCACCGCCTGATCCATATCCACAAAAATGTACCCGGTATACTGGCTCAAATAAACGAGGTATTTGCTGAGCACAATATTAATATTGTTGGAGAGTTTTTGGTGACCAACCCACAAATTGGTTACGTAATTACCGATGTTAATACCGGTTATGATACCCAGGTACTAAACCAGCTAAAAGCTATTGAGCAAACCATAAAATTTAGGTTGCTTTACTAAAAAGCTTGTTGCTATAGTGCTTTTACATTGTAGCCTTCACCACAATGTAGGGTGATAGTGCTTTGCTATCAACAGGAATAACTTTAGTGAATACTTTTCCGGCAACCCAAATAGCTTTAACAATGGCTTTTGACAATGCTTTTTGTTCTGATTTATTTTCCAGCCATACGGTGAATTTGCCGTGGTAGTAGGCTTCAATATCTTTTAATCCAAGCGCTTTACAACTATCTTTTAGCAGGTCGAGATCCATACTACTGATGTTGTGCTTGTCGTAGTTCTCTTTATCAAAATTCTTTTGTACCCAACCATTAACGCTTTTAAAATTGGGCAGAGTAATAAACAGGGTACCGCCCGGTTTTAAAAATTTAAGGTGTTCGTTGATGATGAATTTAGTATCGTTAAAATGCTCTATCAGCCCAAAAGAAAGTACCATATCAAACTTCTCGGCAGGCTCATAAGTGAATAGGTCAGCTTCAATGATGTTGATGTCGCCGGGTTGCAGGTCGTTTGCGGCAAGCAGTTTGTTTACCAGTTCGGGGTGAATAAAATAATCGAGCAGGGTAGTTTTTAGGTGCTGATACTTTTTAAGATAAATAGAATAATACCCGGGGAAGCCACCCAGCTCAATAGCGTTCTTCACGCCTTTATCGGCAATTATTTTAGCCAGTATATCACCAAAAACATAATTGGGCTTCAGTTTAAATATAAGCCCCTTACGCGATTCCCAAAACGATTTCCAGAAGGAACGGTCGGTTAAATTATTCTCCATTAAATATTTTCAATACGGGTTACCGCTTCAGTTTTATTATCCAGTACGCGTGCCGGGTTGCCCACCGCAATACTATTATCAGGTATATCTTTTATTACCACCGCGCCTGCACCAATAATTACGTTATTGCCAATAGTTACATCGCCAATAATGCAAACGTTAGCACCAACATCAACATTATTACCCAAACGCGGGCATTTGGTAAATGTACCATCTGCCAGTTTTTTATGACCAATGGTAACGCTGTTGCGCAGCACGCAATTTTCGCCTATGATAGCCCCCTGGTTTACCACCAATGCCTGTCCATGATAGATAATAAGACCTTTGCCGGCGGTAAGTTTGCGGGGAAGCTCGATACCTAAATTCCATTCCACAAAAAGGCGGTAAAATACCAGGTGCCAGCAAAAAAGTATCTTTAACAGCATGTGCCGGTTAACAATTTGTACCGACCGGAATAAAAACAGAACCAATCGCCCTTTTATATTGCCCTGGTTGGCGCTCCAATCCTGGAATAAATAAGCGAAAAAGTTCATCTTGTGCTGTGTGGTTTTGCTGTTAAACTTCATTTTGATATTAATGAAGTATTCAAAAGTAAAATTTTTAATTTTAGTATCATTATACTTGCTGATAAATGATCTTTGCAGAATGAAGGTTGCACTCATAAACACATCCGACTCGGGCGGTGGCGCTGCCGAAGCCTGCATGCGCCTGTTAAAAGCACTGCAACTACAAGCTGTAGATGTAACCATGCTGGTGCAGCATAAAAAACGGTCCGAAGACGCTGTTTATAGTATAGAACAAAACATTTTCGGTAAGCTGCGGTCAAAGATCAATTTTCTTTGGGAACGATTGACCTTTATGTTTTTTTATGAGCGGGATAAATCTGTACGGTTCGCTTTTTCAACAGCAAACGCGGGTACCGATATCAGCAGATCAAAAGTAATTAAGGAGGCAGATATCATTCATCTGCATTGGACCAATTCGGGATTCTTATCTATCCATGATCTTAAGAAGCTGATGGCCCTTAACAAACCCATTGTTTGGACCTTGCACGATATGTGGGCTTTTACGGGTGGCTGCCATTACGCGGGACCATGTAATCACTTTAAAAACCAGTGCGGCAACTGCTATTTTCTGCACGCCCCCGAAGATGATGACCTATCGCATGACGGTTGGTTACGTAAAAAGGATATGCTTTCTATAGCTAAAAACTTATCTATTGTAACCTGCAGCCATTGGCTGGGCGAGGTTGCCATGAAAAGCACCTTGCTTAAAGGCTTTATTATTCAGGCTATCCCCAACCCTATTGATACGCAATTATTTTCTCCGAAGGATAAAGCAGCGGCAAGGGCAAAATGGAAGATCAATCCATCAGCAAAAATTATTTTATTTGGTGCTGCTAATATCAACGACAGGCGCAAAGGCATTAGCTTTTTGGTGGAAGCCCTACAGTTTCTAAAAAATGAGCCCACACCAGATATACCTATAGAAATAGTAATATTTGGTAAGAATAAACACTTTAATACCTCGGCATTGCCTTATCCGGTGCATCAGTTAAATACCATTAGTTCGCCAGCTGACTTAGCCGAAATATACAGCATGGCTGATGTTTTTGTATCGCCATCAATTGAGGATAATCTACCCAATATGATCATGGAAGCCATGAGCTGCGGAACACCTGTAGTAGCTTTTGATACCGGCGGCATCCCCGATCTGATAGACCATCAGGTGAACGGTTACCTGGCCGAATTTAAGTCGGCTGTTGATTTGGCGGCAGGTATTAATGATGTTTTAAACCTTGGCCATGGGGATAAATATTCTTCCGCTGCGCGATACAAGGTTAAGCGAATGTTTAATAACGAGAAGGTAGCCGGGCAATACATTTCCCTGTACCAGTCCATTTTAACCTCTGCCGGCGCATGAAACCCGTTCTGTCTGTAATAACCATCGTATATAACAATGCCCGGGATATTGAACGCACGCTGCTTTCGGTATTGAATCAAACTTACGATGCTATTGAATACATTGTGGTAGATGGTGCATCAAACGATGGTACGCTGGAAATTATTAAGCGATATGAAAGTCGCATAGCAAAACTCATCAGCGAAAAAGATAAAGGCATATACGATGCCATGAACAAAGGCCTGGCCCTTGCAACCGGCGATTATGTAATATTCATGAACTCGGGAGATGAGTTTTACGCGCCTGATACGGTTGCCAAAGTTTTTGCTACCGCACCCGATGCCGATATTTATTACGGCGAAACCGAGATGGTGAACGACGAACGCGAAAGCCTTGGCCAGCGCCGCCACATAGCGCCTGCAAAATTTAATTGGCGCAGCTTTAAATACGGTATGAGCGTAAGCCACCAGGCTATCTATATCAAACGATCGCTCGTTGAACCTTACGACCCCAAATACCAGCTTAGTGCAGATATCGACTGGATCATCCGCGCAGCAAAAAAAGCTAAAAAGATTGTTAAAGTGGATGGGTATTTGGCCAAATACCTGGTTGGCGGTATGTCTAAGGCCAAGCATAAACAGAGTTTGTTAGAACGCTTTGATATTATGAAACGCCATTATGGGTTGATACCAACGATACTAAACCATGCGGTAATAGCTTTTAACCTGGGCTGGTACTGGTTGTTGAATAAAAGGACGAACGATTAGATGCTGAGGAAGCGCCTCCCCGCGCGTCATTGCGAGGTACGAAGCAATCTCTTTAGGACATTTATACACCTTGCATAAGGGAATAGCTTAAAGAGATTGCTTCGTACCTCGCAATGACGGGATCGGCATAAAAAAAGAGCGATAAGTATTAACCCATCGCTCTTTTCATATCAAGATAAATCCTTAAGCTTTTTTAGCTTCAGGTTTTTTCCTTTTAAACTCGGCATAGCCTGCACCGCCTAAGGCCAGCACAAGCAATATCGAACCTGCTAACGAGATACTCTCGCCGGCGTAGTATGATGTTGGGTGGAATATAAACTCAACCTTGTGGTTACCTAATGGTATGGTTGCCGCACGCAATAAATAATCGGCACGATAGTAGGGTTGTTCAACGCCATCTATGTACATTTTCCAGCCTTTATCATAATAGATCTCAGAGAACACGGCTACCTGGTTTGATGTTGAACCGGTTTGGTAAGTCAGGTGATCGGGCTGATAACTGGTTAGCTCAATTGTACCATTTACAGTAGCGCCTAAAGGTTTTGCCTCTACAATACTTTTGTACTTCTGGTCTATCATCACTTCGTCCTTAGGCGAAAAGCTGCTGATAGCCTGCATTTCCTGATCGGCATCTTTTACATACTTAATGCTTTGCACAAACCATGCATGGCCGCATGCTGTTGAATTTGCATGCATACTTGCAGTTCCTGTTTTTGGATCGGCAGTGATAATGTATTTGGTATTTAGCATATCCAATACATCCTGGTTTGTGCTTTTGGTAAACTGATTTTCTACCAATTCATCAAAACGCCTTAACCTGGCCGAATGGAAACCGCCTACCGTTTTAAAGAAGTAAGAAGAGCGTGAATCATGGAAAGGATCAGGAAGGCTCATATCCATTACCCTAAAATCAGGGTCTTTATCACGCATAATAAATTCATCTACCTCACGTGGTGTGTAAGCACGGCCCATGTCTTCTTTCGGGATAAAATTCTCATCCTTCAAGTAACGTTTGTCAATGCTCCACATATCAACCAATATGATGCCCATAAATGCAAGCGCGGCAAAGGTTGTGCTTATTTTTTGTTTGATAACTATCCATAACAAACCAAAGGCTAACGCTATAAATATCAGCGTGCGTATGGCGTCCGCTCTTTCTAACGACTCGCGATCCTGTACCAAAGCATTGGCAACTGAATTTGCCATCCCGCTATCTCCCCTAAACGCTTGTGTAAGGCCTGATATTAAGGTTTGATGCTCGGTTGATTTAAAGGTAAGGAACAGGCCTGGCAAGGCAATCATTACCAGTGTTATGCCACCTGTAATGTAAAACGCCAGTTTAGCCTTGTTAAAAATATATGGTTTATCGCGGTTAATAAACACTTCGTTAAGTGCCAGGAAACCCAGTATAGGGAAACACAACGATGCAATTACTAACGTAGATTCAACCGCGCGGAACTTGTTGTATAGCGGGAAATAGTTAAAGAACAGATCGGAAAGGAAAGGCAGGTTCTTGCCAAATGACAGGAACACACTTAGCAATACTGCTGAAAGTAACCACCATTTAATCCTGTTCTTAACAATGAATAAGCCTAAAACAAAAAGGAAAAACACAATGGCACCAAAATACCACGGGCCGGATGTGCTTGGTTTATTACCCCAATAAGTAGGCAGCTGGCTGGCAAACTGTTGTGCCTGCGCAGCGTCTATCCCTTTGTCTGTTAATATTTTTGCAACCTTTGAATCTTCAGCTGCCTGGCCGCCACTGGCACCGCCGTAAGCATTAGGGATAAAGAAGGTAAAACATTCGGTTACGCTTTGGCTCCAGTTGTAAGCATATTCCTTATCAAGGCCGGTGCTTGCCGCACCTGTTTCACTTTTTAAGTTCGGTTTACCACGAATGGTGTAATGGCTGTACTCATAGGTCGTCCATAACGATCCTGCGTTTACAATTACTGCCAGGATAGTCGCGGCAGATAAATAAGCTATTGATTTTAAAAAAGGTTTTGTCTGGTTTGCCTTTATAGCATGGTAAAGCTCGATACATACCAATATAATGATAGCCAGTAGCAGGTAAAAGGTCATCTGCACGTGGTTTGACCGTATTTCCATCGCCAGGAAAAATGCTGTTAATGCACCGCCTGTAATGTACTGGCCCCTAAGCGTCATAATTATACCGGCTACTATCGGCGCAAAAAACGCTATGGCATACGCCTGGTTGGCGTGCCCTGCATCAATATAAATAAAGTTGTAGGAAGAAAAAGCGAAGGCCACAGCTCCGGCTGCTGCCAGCCAATTGTTCAGTTTTAATGTACAGAATAAAAGGTAAGCGCCAAAAAGATACAGCAATACAGTATCAACCGGGTTAGGGAAAACTGTTTTTAAAACATCAATTACGTGAGTAGTAATATTGGAACCGTATTTAGCCCATATCTGGTAACTGGGCATACCGCCAAACATTTGGTTTGTCCATAATGGTGCTTTGCCGGTAGCGGCTTTAACGTCCATTATCTCTTTTTGCATGGCCTGGGCCTGCAAAACATCACCCTGGTACAAAATCTTGCCCTGCATAATAGGGTTAAAGAAGTAGGCAAATGTTAGTACGAAAAAAATTGCAGCAACAATAAGATGCCCACTATTCCGCTTGATCCAGTTATTCATTTAAACTCTTTTAGGGATAATATTTATAATGTTCAAAAATAGAAATTTGAATGAGATTAGAAACGATAAGTTTTATAAGATATTTTTTAGCAGTTATGGGGTTGATTGCTAAAATAATAGAACAGGAATACCATAAGCAAAATGCTGATTACGTACACAATAATGCTTAACATATTATACTCTTCGCGGTTGCGGCGAATGTTGTAAACATTATAAAGCGCAAGTATGCCAATAGCTATCCAAAAAAAGTTATTAATGGTACTGCAGCCCGTAAATAGCTGGATTAATATCGCCAGCACAATACAATTGGTGAGTATTAAAAGCACCGATGGCGGTGTATTGTTGTGACCGCGTCTGCGTTTATATAGCCCTTCGGGTAGCATTGGTTTATTTTATTTCTTCGTAATCTACAAATTCCCCTTCAGAATCAGGCACCGAACTTTTTGCGTCAGGTTTATAGTCCACACGGATGCGGCCATCTGGCCTTGGTTGTTGCTGTTGCTGGTAGTTTTGCTGCTGTTGGCGTGCCTGCTCTTGTGCTTTACTTATTACGCTATTAAATAGCATAGGCAAGAAAATACGCACCAGGCTGCGTATGATATATAACGAACAAATGGTTATGATCAAAAAACGTATTAGACCCATCTGGTTTTAATTTAGCTTACAAATATAAGTATATAACGGAAAAAATGTTTCAATTTATATAATGTGCAAATATGCAGATGTGCAAGTGTGCAGATGAAGCTCATTTGCACATCTGTAATCTGCACATCTACGAAAACTTCTCTTCCATCATTTTTTCCAGCGCAAACATTTCATCACGCAGCTTGGCGGCCAGCAGGAAATCCATATTTTTTGCTGCCGCGACCATATCCTTGCGGGTACTTTCGATAGATTTTTTCAAATCCGGCTTGGTCATGTACTGCACAATAGGATCAGCGGCAAGGCTAACCATATCGGTTTCCACATATGCTTGCTGCACCCCTCCTTTAAAGTCGACCACAGAAGTTTGCTCCATAATTTCCTCACGGGATTTACCAACCGTTCTTGGCGTTATGCCATGTTCGGTATTATATTTTATCTGCAATTCGCGGCGACGGTTGGTTTCGTCCATCGTTATCTGCATCGAATCGGTAATCTTGTCGGCATACATAATAACCCTGCCCCTGTCGTTACGGGCAGCACGACCAATAGTTTGTATCAGCGATCGCTCCGACCGCAGAAAGCCTTCTTTATCAGCATCCAAAATAGCCACTAATGATACCTCAGGCAGATCCAGCCCCTCGCGCAGCAAGTTGATCCCTATCAGCACATCAAACTCACCAAGGCGTAGGCCACGCAGTATTTCTACACGTTGCAGGGTTTTTACTTCCGAGTGAATGTAGCGGCACTTAATGCCCAGCCTATCCATGTACTTAGCCAGTTCTTCGGCCATGCGTTTGGTTAAGGTAGTTACCAGTATGCGGTCGCCCATTTTTATGGTTTTGTCAACCTCGTCCAACAGATCATCTACCTGGTTTATTACCGGGCGCACATCTATGATAGGGTCAAGCAAGCCGGTAGGGCGTATCACCTGCTCCACCACCACACCGCCAGATTTTTCCAGTTCGAAATCGGCAGGGGTCGCGCTCACATAAATAGTTTGGGGTGCCAGCCGCTCAAACTCCTGAAAGTTTAAAGGCCTGTTATCCATCGCCGCGGGCAAACGGAAACCATAATCAACTAACGAGATCTTTCTCGACCTATCACCACCGTACATAGCCCTTATCTGCGGCACAGTAACGTGGCTTTCGTCAATCACCATCAGGTAATCATCCGGGAAATAATCCAGTAGGCAGAAGGGGCGCATACCCGGCTGTCTGCCATCAAAAAAACGTGAGTAATTTTCAATACCGCTGCAATAGCCCAACTCGCGGATCATCTCCAGATCGTAATTAACCCTTTCTTCCAGTCGCTTGGCTTCAATAAAGCGGCCATCATCTATAAATTGTTTCTTACGCGTTTCCAGTTCTTCCTGTATGGCCCAAACAGATTGCTGGAAGCGCTCGCGCGGGGCAACGTACAAGTTGGCGGGGTAGACCACCATATGGGTCATTTTCTCAATGGTTTTGCCGGTGGTAATATCAAAGGTGCTTAGCTCTTCAATATCATCCCCAAAAAAGCTGATCCGGTAAGCATAATCCATATAAGCCGGGAAAATATCCACGGTATCGCCCTTCACCCTAAAAGTTCCGCGTTTAAAATCGGCGGTGGTGCGGGCGTATAATATCTCTACCAGTCGGTGTAAAAAAGCATTTCTGCTGATGCGGGTACCTACCGCGAATTTAAATACCGAATTGGCAAAATCCTCGGGGTTACCCATACCGTAGATGCAGGATATAGACGATACAACGATCACATCCCTCCTGCCGCTCATTAATGCCGACGTAGTGCGTAAACGTAGTTTTTCAATCTCCTCGTTTATCTGCAGATCTTTTTCTATATAGGTATTTGACGAGGGGATGAAGGCCTCGGGCTGGTAATAATCGTAATAGGATACAAAGTAGTTTACCGCGTTATCGGGGAAAAACTGCTTAAACTCGCCATACAGCTGTGCCGCCAGTGTTTTGTTGTGGCTTAATATGAGTGTTGGCTTTTGGGTTTGCTCAATTACGTTGGCAATACTAAACGTTTTACCCGAGCCGGTTACCCCCAACAGGGTTTGAAAAGGGTCGCCATTGTTTACACCTTCTACCAGTTGCCTGATGGCTTCGGGCTGGTCGCCGGTGGGTACGTATTGGGAAGTTATTTTAAAATCCATGTATAATGTAAAAATACAAATAATCCTGCATTAGGGTTTACAGATCAAAGTAAACCAACAATAATGACAACAGTATGTCAACAATAGTTTATACCGATCTTTATATTTAATTACAACAGACGCACCTGATTTATGTTCGGCCCGGATTGAGGCACCACAATTAGAAAATAACTATTTTGAAGACCTTAAGCGCTGTGCCCGGGCAAAAAAACTTTGTTCGCTAATTTGTTCTTCTACTTCGGCAATAGCTTTCATGAGATTATTTTTGGTATTAGCAAGTTCGGCAGCAGCGCCCTTCATAATTTCCCAAACGGGTTTCATTTGTTCAACCAGCGCGTGGCCCTTAGTAGTTAGTTGAATGAGCCGTTTGCGCTCATCGGCCTTGTCTTTTTTAGAACGGATGAGTTTTTCTTTCTCCAACTCTTTAAGCAGGCTAATGGTAGATGGATGGGTGTATCCTATTTCGTTGGCAATTTCAACCACGCTTAAAACAGGCTTAAAGTGCAGGGTGTAAATAACAGGGAACCATTTGGGTTCAAAGTCGATATTGTTTGCTTTGTAAATAAGCACGCCATCCTTACGAAGCGTATCGGCAAGGCGTTGCAGCCTTGTGGAAATCGCTAAAATTCCCGATTCGTCAATAACGTTCATTTGTTGCCCTGGCTAATTGCCCAAATATAACTCATAAAAAATATTATCGGCCCCCATCAGTGGGAATGATTTGGGTAGTTCTGTTTTGTTCAGTTGGGTAAATCCATTTTTTTCGTAAAAACGATGGGCCGCCTTCAGCATATCAACGGTACCTAAATATATAGCGTTTATCTCGTTTTGTTTGCAATAAGCTATCAACGTATCTAACAATAATTGCGCTATCCCCAACTCTTTGCCACGGTATTCTTTACGCACAAACATTTTGCGCAAAGCGCCGGCATTATCGCCTATTGCAATGATGGCAATGGTACCAACCAACTCACCGTTATGAAAAGCGCCCCAGAAATTGCCGCCTGTTTGGTGGTAATTGGTTTCAATATCCAACAGGTCGGGCTGCCCTTCAAGCGTTACAGGGACGTTAAATTCTATTTGCTGTATAGGGAGGATTATGTCGATAATTTCTTTACAATGGCTATTGTTTAAAGCATTTATCTGTGTTATAATATTCATAATACTTTTATTTATGTACAAATCTACGTAGTTAGCTACATATAATCAAGATAAATTTTATTCATCAATAATTTGGCTCTTAGGTTAAAAATAAAATAGCCTGTTTTTTACTTAAAAACTTTAATTTTAAGAATGATTTTCATCCTCAACAAAACCGACACTATTGCCAACCAGTTTTTGGCCGAACTGCGCGATGTGAACGCGCAGCAGGATAAGTTCCGTTTTCGTAAGAACCAGGAAAGGCTGGGCGAAATATTGGCCTACGAAATAAGCAAGACCCTAAAATACGACATGACCGATGTGCAAACCCCCTTGGGTATTGCCAATGTAAATTTACCCGCCGACCAGCCCGTTATTGCCACCATACTGCGGGCCGGCCTGCCCTTTCACCAGGGCTTTATTAATTTTTTCGACCGTTCTGCAAGCACATTTGCAACCGCTTGCCGTAACGTTAAAAAAAGTGGGGCATTCACCATTCAGGTAGATCATATATCAACCCCAAACCTGGAGGGTAAAACTTTAATTATGTGCGATACCATGCTGGCCACCGGGCAAAGCGTGGTTTGTGTTTGTAAAGAGATTATGGCGCAATACAACCTTAAAGCCCTGCACATAGCCGCCGTTATTTCCAGTACCGAAGGCATTGCCCATGTGCGCGCCAACCTGCCAAAAGCACAGATATGGACCTGCGCCGTTGATGACGAAATGACCAGCAAAGCTTACATCGTGCCGGGTTTAGGCGATGCGGGAGATCTGGCGTTTGGGGAGAAGGTGTAAGTAATTTACGATGGACGATTTTAGATTTACGATTTGAAATATGATAACTTTGGACAAACTTGTGAGAACATGGCTCAATCTAAAATCGTAAATCGTACATCTAAAATTTACAAACACATTTTCTTCGACCTTGACCACACCATTTGGGATTTTGATAAAAACGCCGAAGAAACCCTGCACGAGCTTTACGGCACTTATAAGCTAAAGGACATTGGCCTGCCCTCTGCCGACCTCTTCATAGAGACTTATACCCGCCATAACCACCGCCTTTGGGCACAGTATCACCTGGGCCAGATAACTAAAGACGAGTTGCGCGAGGAACGTTTTAAATCGACCTTTATTGAACTTGGGGTAGAGCCCGACCTGATGCCTGCCGATTTTGAAGATGCCTATGTAAACCTTGGCCCTACCAAAACAAACCTGTTCCCGCATGCACATGAAACGCTGGCTTATTTGCAAAGCAAATATATCCTGCATCTGATCTCGAATGGGTTTAAAGAATCTACCGAGATGAAAGTAGCGGGTACTAACCTTGCACCATACTTTCAAAATATTATTATATCAGAGGTAGTGGGCGTTAACAAACCCGACCCTGCTATTTTTAGGCATGCTATTGAACTGGCCGGGGCAACCATTGCCGAAAGTTTGATGATAGGCGACAGTATTGAGGCAGATATCCGCGGTGCTATGGGGGTGGGTATGGATGCCATCTATTTTAACCCCTTCAACCTGGAAAAACCCGCCGATGTACCCGTACAGGTTACTCATTTAAAAGAGCTAATTTTATTACTGTAAGGTGAATTAACTTTAATCATAATAGCCCTGTCTAAATATTATAACTGAGTCCGGCATCGCTGCATCCGTTTCAGGATCATCATTCGTACTGATTCCTATGCCAAACTTGTTTGAAGTAAAACCATTATATTCCACAATTAGGTCGGTATCAAGTTCCTTAAACGTTTCTACAAGTTTCTGAAATGGCTCTGATAACAAATCTATTTCATTGAAAATTGGCTTAGGCTCAAAAAACTCAAATGCGTTTATTCGGTCGTTTTTATCATAATAAACAAATAGGGCGCTATTTTTAAAATAGTCGTAATAATCTTTATAGGATCCAAACTCTTTTATACCTGTTTCAAATTCTTCATTTAATAATGCCCTTACTTTATTCCTATCATTTGTAAATGATAAATTGCCAACTGATTTATAAGGGTGTACTAACATTTTGCTAATATAAGAGTTAACTTTACTACTATGAACATTGCCAAAGAGCGCCGTGCCATTGATGCCGCATTAGATAGCTACCGGGAACAACTGGATACCCTTACCGATGCATTGTTTAATGAAACACCGCCAATGGGTGGCTGGTCGTGCTCCGAGGTTTATGATCATATCCTTAAGGCCAGTCTGGGTTCAAGCATAGCTTTGGAGCGTTGTACACATAATAATTGCCCGCCAACCAAAAAGGGCATGGGTTTTTGGGGCTATTATTTAATGCTTACCGGGAAATTTCCGCCGGGTAAAGCAACGGTACCGGATGCGGTTGCCGAAAAATTGGCACCCAAAAAAATTGATAAGGAAGAAGCCAAAAACCTGCTGATAAAAACCCGCAAACGCATTGAAGGCATTACCGGATTAATAAACGATGCCAAAGAAAATTCGCGCTGGCAGCACCCGCGTTTGGGTATGTTAAATGCCACCCAATGGTTCAAATTTATACGGGTGCATTTAGAACATCATTTAAAGCAATTGGAGCGTATCAAAAGCAATTTTGCAAAGTGATAGTATAGAAGTGTTCACGTTCACTGGCGTGAACACCTGTTAAAATTCACAATCTACTCATAATCAAATAGTTAATTTTCATGGCACTGACAAAACACTGCCACCACTTTTGTGGAATGTGTAAAGTGGTTTAAATATGCGTCCAACGTTTTAAACGCAAAGGAACTTTCATACGTTTTTCATATAATATTGGTAACTTACATTACAAACAGGCAAATTACGGCCTGAATAACCGCTTTCAAATTTATTTTAGATGGTTAAGTAACCTTTTACATTTAACATAGTCTTAACAGTATAATAATTTGATAATCGGATATTTGTAAAAATAAGGAAAGATGAATTTTGAATTTGCTTACTTGTTTGTAATAGGATTGCTGGTATTGCTTGGTGCATTCTATCTAAGCCCTTACGAACTAAAGGTTAATGACGACGACGACGAGGAATAACACTCGTTGCCAGCTTACCGGCGTAATTAAAAAACGGCTAACTTTTTAGCCTATCAATTTTAATGGCAAAACGCGAAGTAGATATAGTTATCATATCTGATGTCCATTTAGGCACTTATGGCTGCCACGCCAAAGAACTCCTCAAATATCTTAAAAGCATAAAGCCAAAAATGCTTATCCTTAACGGGGATATCATTGATATTTGGCAATTCAGCAAATCGTACTGGCCCGAAACACACATGAAAGTGGTGCGCCGCATTTTAAAGTTTGTTACCGAAGGTGTACCCGTTTACTACCTTACCGGCAACCACGACGAGATGCTGCGTAAATTCACCGATTTTAACCTGGGCACTTTCCAACTGCTGGATAAGATAGTATTAAATATCGACGGTAAAAAAGCCTGGATCTTTCATGGTGATGTGTTCGATGTTACCATGCAGCACTCTAAATGGCTGGCCAAACTGGGTGCCGTTGGGTACGATACACTCATATTGATCAATAGCCTTACAAATTGGTTCCTAACCGCGATGGGCCGCGAAAAAATGAGCTTTTCGCAAAAAATAAAGGCCAAGTTTAAGGATGCGGTAAAATTTATTAACCAATTTGAGCAAACCGCTGCCGACCTGGCCGTAGAGAAAGCATACACCTACGTTATTTGCGGACACATCCATCACGCCGAAATAAGGGAGATCCAATCAACCGAACAAACCGGCTCGGTACTTTACCTAAACAGCGGCGACTGGGTAGAAAGCCTTACCTCGCTGGAGTATCACAACCAGGAGTGGAAGGTTTTCAAATATCTTGCTGATGATTTTAAGCAGGACAACGATGAAGACGATATAACCGATGCCGAAGACCTTGACGCCAAACTGGATGTACGCAGCCTGCTGGAAAGATTTAAACAAGAAGCGCATTAATCTCGGATAAATCACCATCTTAATCTCTTGAACATCAATTGCGCCTTGGTATCTTGCGCGAAAAAATGGCGGTAAATACAAATTACCTCCATTTCATCATTTAATAATCTTGTATACACATTTCTTTACTAAATTGCCCACAATTCTATTCTATGAAAATATTGTTCGGTATACAGGGTACAGGGAATGGTCACATTAGTCGTGCCCGAGAGATTGTGCCCCTTTTGCAGCAATATGGCAATGTAGACCTGCTGGTAAGCGGTACCGAAGCTGAGGTGAGTTTATCGCAGCCGCTTAAATATCGTTTCCATGGTTTTAGTTTTGTTTTCGGTAAAAACGGCGGGGTTGATAACTGGGCTACTTTCAAAATAATGGACCTGCGCCAGCTGTGGAAGGATATGCACAGCATCCCGCTAAACCAATACGACCTTATAATTAACGATTTTGAACCGGTTAGCGCCTGGGCATGCAGGCTACAAAAAGTGCCGTCGGTATCGTTAAGTCACCAATGCTCATTTGTTTCGCAAAAAACACCCCGCCCCAAAAAATGGAACTATGCCGAGTGGTTGTTTAAATATTACTCGCCCACCACGCATCATATTGGTTTCCACTTTGAGCGTTATGACGATTTTATCCATACTCCGGTTATCCGCAGCGATATCCGTAAGATGGTAACCAGCAACCTGGGCCATTACACGGTGTACCTGCCCGCCTATAGCGATAAAACACTTATCAAACATTTAAAAGGCACTAACGCCGAGTGGCAGATCTTTAGTAAACGTACAAAAATCGCTTATCAGGACGGCAACGTTAACGTGTTCCCGATAAACAACGAGGCCTTTAACACCAGTTTGGCAAGCTGCGCCGGCCTGCTTACCGGTGGTGGCTTTGAAGGCCCTGCCGAGGCATTATTCCTGGGCAAAAAGGTACTGATGATCCCCATGCGTGGACAATACGAGCAGCAATGCAATGCCCTGTCTGCATCAAAGCTCGGGGTTGAGGTAGTGCATACCATTAATCATGATTTTGTATCGCGCATAAACAATTGGCTGGCCGATGATCACCGTATCATCGTAGATTTCCCGGATGAGACCGCGCGGATAGTAGATAGTATGGTAAAGAAATACGCGAGGTAATATCTGCGAACCCCTCCCTACCCTCCCAAGGGAGGGAATTGATGCAAATGTCCAACACTCTAAATTTTTGTGCTAATTTTGCAGCCATTAGCCAACCTGTATGATCAGTATTTTCAAGGTATTTAATCCGCTTAATGTTTTATGGCTGGCCATTTTAATGTTCATACTGCGCATTGGTTATATAGCACACGTACCAGATAAGCTCGAATTTACTTTTGTTGAACCCTTTGCCCGTTTACTTGTACCGGTATCATACGAGTATGCTTTTTCGCCCACAGCAAATGTTTTTTGGGCGGGGGTATTGGTGCTTGCCCAGGCATTGCTGCTTAATTATCTGGTTAATCATTTTAATTTATTGGGCAGGCCTACCTTTTTACCATCGTTGATGTATGTGACGTTAACTGCCCTGTTCGCGCCGTTTATGGTACTAAGCGCACCGCTCATCTGCAATTTTCTGGTGATATGGATGCTGTTTAAACTATTCAGCTTTTATAAAAGCGACGATGCCAAATCAACCGCTTACGATGTGGGGATGATCGTAGCTATTGGCTCTATCATCTACCTCCCCTATATATTTCTGTTCTTATCCATCTGGATAGCGTTGATCGTATTTAAGCCTTTTAACTGGCGCGAGTGGGTATCAGGTATATTGGGTTATCTTACCATCTTCTTCTTTTTCGCGGTTTTCTATTATCTCAATAACAGGCTGGGCGGCTTTTCTCACATCTGGGCGCCATTGGGTTCAAAATTTCCAAACCGTATAAATATTAACTATTATAATTACCTGGTGCTGATACCTGTACTGCTTATTTTAGTGCTTTACTTTTTTAAACTGCAGCAAAACTACTACAAAAGCTACGTGCAGGTACGCAAATCGTTCCAGCTTTTATTTGTCATATTTTTAATTGGCAGTTTATCATTTTACATTAAAGCCGAGTTTAACCTTAACCACTTTTTGTTGTGTGCTGTGCCTGCAGCGGTGTTTTTTTCCTATTATTTTATAAACGCCAACGTTAAATGGATGTACGAAAGTTTGTATTTATTGCTGCTTATCAGCATCATATATTTTCAGTTTAACACTTTTTAACTTTTACATTCGTTCAAATTTCATAGGTTATATTAGTTTTGTAGCATGAAATTCGGTGTAGTAATATTTCCAGGCTCCAATTGTGATGAAGATATCATCCACGTTCTTGAAAATGTAATGGGCCAGCAGGTAGTGCGGTTGTGGCATAAAGACCATGATTTGCAGGGTGCTGAGTTTATTGTATTGCCAGGCGGCTTTTCTTTTGGCGATTACCTTCGCTCGGGCGCAATTGCCCGCTTCTCGCCCATTATGCAAGAGGTTATCCAGTTTGCAGCAAAGGGCGGTAAAGTTTTAGGCATTTGCAATGGTTTCCAGATACTGACAGAAGCAGGCCTTTTGCCGGGCGCATTGTTGCATAACAAAAACCGCAAGTTTATTTGCCGCAACATTCACATGAAAGCGCAAACCAACAACTCGCTGGTTACCCAGTTTATTGATCAGCAGCGCGCGTTAAAAATTCCTTTGGCCCATGGCGAGGGTAATTATTTTGCTGACGCTGATGTATTAAAGGCCCTTAATGATAACGACCAGGTGTTGTTCCGCTATTGCGATGAGTTTGGTAACGTAACCGACGAAAGCAACCCTAACGGATCTATTGAAAACATTGCGGGTGTAACTAATGCTAACCGTAACGTGTTTGGCTTTATGCCACACCCCGAGCGTGCATCTGAAAGCCTTGTAGGTAACGAGGATGGCCTTGCCATTTTCGAATCAATATTGTCACTGGCTAAAGCCTGATGCTAAACCTGGTTATTGATATTGGCAATACTTTTACTAAAGTCGCTGTTTTTGAAAACGATGACCTGTTGAAAGTAGAGCAATATGAACAAACCGGCAGCAAGGATATAGATAGCTTTTTAAGCATTTATAAAATTAACAGGGTAATAACGTCATCTGTAAAAACAGAAAAACAACCCTGGCAAATTTTGCTGGAAAATAAGTTTCCGGTTATATATTTTAACAGCAGCATAACAGCAGGCATAAATAATCATTACAAAACACCCAACACACTTGGTGCCGATAGGCTGGCAGCTGTAATTGGGGCAAATTATTTATATCCGGGTACAAATAATATAATTATAAGCGGTGGCACCTGCATTACTTATGACTTTATTGATGCCGGCGCAAATTATTTTGGCGGCAGTATATCACCGGGATTAAATATGCGTTATAAAGCCGTTAACCATTATACCGCCGCACTGCCTTTAATACAGGCCGATAAAAACTTTAACGCAGCGTATGGTACTGATACCGTTTCTGCAATAAAATCGGGAGTGCAAAACGGGATAAGATACGAGCTGGAAGGCTTTATAAATGAGTATATAAAAACACAAAAAGGGTACAATATTATACTAAGCGGGGGCGACAGTATTTTTTTTGATACTCTATTGAAAAATAGCATCTTTGCCCCCTATATTAAAATTGAGCCTTACCTGGTTCTAAAAGGATTAAACGCAGCTATACAAAAGCATAATGATTAGATATATAAGGTTCGTAATAATACTGTTCTTATTTACTGCAACGGCACTTGGCGTAAAAGCGCAATCTACTGCAACTACCAGTTCCCCATATTCGCGTTATGGTATAGGTGATATTAACCCTATGCTACTGCCACAAAACAGTGCTATGGGTGGTATTGGTGTGGCAACCAACCGTATCAATGGTTTCTTTTCTATCAACCCGCTAAACCCTGCATCAAACGCGGCCCTTGGTTTAACTGTTATTGATATTGGCTTATACGGCAATTTCAACACACTTGAAAAATCGGGCCAAACATCACAAAGCAACGCCAACTTCAGGCTTAGCCATATTGCATTTGGCATACCGGTATCAAAACGCTCGGCAATTACGTTCGGCTTAATGCCTTACAGCGAATTGGGTTACAATTACAAACAAATAAGCCCTAATTTCGGCACAGGCCTGCCGTCAGACACAAGTGCTGTAAACTACCTTTACAGCGGCGATGGCGGTTTATCAAGGGTATTTTTAGGCTATGGTTTTGGGATAGGGAGCCACTTATCAATTGGTGGTAGCATATCTTATATATTTGGTAACCTTAAGGAAACACAATCAACAGAAGTACCTTCCCTGCCTGCTGTATTAAACTCCCGAATTGAAGAAAGTAATAGCATTAATGGTTTCAATTACGATTACGGTATTCAATACTCTGTAGATTTTTCTCAACGGAAACACTTAACTTTTGGTTATTCTGCATCGGCAAATACAAAACTAAATACATCAAACAGTTACATTGTTAGCAGCTATTACAGAAACTCTAATGGCGATGAAGGCGTTGCTACTGATAGTATTATAAACAATCAGCAACCATCTGCTAAAATACAATTACCAATGATCAACCGTTTCGGAATAGCCTTCCAAAACGATGGAAAATTTTTGATAGGTGCCGATTATACCATGAGCAATTGGTCAAAACTAACTGTTGCCGGTACTAATAAAGGGCTTCGCGATAGCAAAACCTTCAATGTTGGCGGTCAGTTCACCCCTAATATCAATTCATTATCAAACTATTTTGCATCGGTTGATTATCGTTTAGGCTTTATCTACGATCAAACTTACCTAAACGTAAATAATACAGATATTAAAAGATACGCGGCCACATTTGGTGTTGGCTTACCTTTAAGGGCTAATAATACCAGCTTTTACAAAGTAAATATAGGCGCCGAAGTAGGCAGGCGCGGAACTCTGGTTAACAGCCTGGTTAAAGAGAATTATGTTAACATACGCTTATCATTCACGCTTAACGATAAGTGGTTCCAGAAATACAGGTTTGATTAACATTGTAAAATGCAAAACAGGCTAAAACAACTGTGCATTTATTTACCGGCTGTTTTAACAGCCCTGTTTTTAAGCGCCTGTGAAAATGATTTAAATAAGGTAAAGGCAATAGCCGCTGCTGATGCCACCAAACCTATACAGCGTACAACCGGTGTAACCGTTACCTACAGCGATTCGGGGTTTGTAAAAGCGCAGATCTTTTCCCCGTTGCTTATAGAATACGCTACCAAAAAAGATCCCTACAAAATTATGCCTAAGGGCGTAAAAGTTATTTCATATACCCACGATTTAAAAGAAGACGGCAATATTATTGCCGATACAGGGTATTACTACGACCAGAAGCAACTTGTCATATTTCGCAAAAATGTTGTAGCAACAAAACCCGATGGTACGGTTTACCGCTCCGAAGAGTTGGTATGGGACCAGGCTAAACGGCAAGTGTATTCAAACAAAAAGGTAGTAATGACAAAAGTTGGCGGCGACGAAATGACCGGCACCAGCTTTGTAAGCGATGATAAATTTAAAAATCCGGTGTTTCAAAATTCTACCGCTATTATTCACGTAGATGATAATCTTACACATTAATGACTAAATTTAATTACGCAAAATTTTGTGTTATAGAATTTTAGTAAAAATTGTATCTTGCGCCTCTTTTTGAGAAATATAAAATATATATAGTTATATGGGCATAATGGGTTATTTGCGGGAGCGAATGGGAAAAATTCTCGCAGGAGTTATTGGTTTAGCGCTTTTCGCGTTCATTGCAAGCGAAGTGGTGCAATCGGGTGGTGCGTTTTTCAGAGGCGATGCTAACAACATTGGCGAGGTAAATGGCGAGAAAATTGCGTATGTTGATTTCAACCAAAGATTAGAGCAAAGCACACAGCAGTTTAAACAACAGTCTGGACAAAGCATTACGCCTCAAATTACTAATTACATACAGGAAACTACCTGGAACCAGTATTTAACAGAACTACTGTTAAATAAAGAAATTAACAAACTTGGTATTGTTGTAGGTACTGACGAAAGCCAGGCTATGATAAGCGGCAGTAACCCCGACCCGCAGGTACAACGCCAATTTGCCGGGCAGGACGGCCAGTTTGATAAAAACAAACTTAACCAGTTTTTAAGCTACCTGCAATCTCCAAAAGTTGAGAAAGCACAGATAGACGCCTGGGGAGATTTTGTTAAACAACTAATAGCGGCTAAAAAACAGCAAAAATACATGGCGTTGGTAACTAACGGCCTATATGTAAACTCGCTTGATGCACAGGATGATTATCTTGCTAAAAACAAATTAGCAAACTTTAAATATACAGTGCTTGATTACGCTTCAATACCTGATGCCAACATCAAATTAACTGATGATGATTATAGCACTTACTATAACGAGCATAAATCTGAATTTAAAAATCAACAGGAGTTACGCAGCTTTGAGTATATAAGCTTTAATGCTGCCCCTTCAAAAGAAGATACCTTAGCTGTAAAAGCACAGGTTGATAAATTAGTAGCTGCTTTTAAAGCAACCCCTAACGATTCACTTTTTGTGCAGATCAACTCTGAAACAAAGGCACAAATTGTTTACCAGAAAAAAGGACAGTTAGAGCCTAAACTGGATTCGGTTATGTTTGCTGCAGATAAAGGTTTTATGTATGGCCCTTACTTATCAAATGGCAGTTATAAAATAGCTAAACTGATTGATTCAAGAGTTGGTCCTGATTCTGTAAAAGCAAGAAGCATTATATTAAACCCGGCTACTGCAGGCGGCGTTGATAAAGCTATTGCCAAAGCCGATTCACTTAAGAAATTAATTGAAGGCGGTAAATCATTTGCCGATCTGGCTAAAACCTTCTCGGTAGATAAAGCATCAGGCGATAAAGGTGGTGACATGGGCACATTGGGCCGAGGCACATTACCTCCTGCGTTTGAAGATGCTATATTTAATGGCAAAACAGGCGATATTAAAATCGTAAACGCTCAGTTTGGTGTAGCCCTTGTACAGATAGAAGAGCAAAAAGGCTCATCAAAGGTTGTTAAAGTTGCCGTAGTTGATAAACCATTGGCACCAAGCAGCAAAACACAAGCAACGGTTTACAGCAAAGCGCAGTCATTCTTAAGCTCATTAACAAACGAAAACTTTGATGCTCAGGCTAAAAAAGCAGGCTTACCTATTAAAAATGCCGAAGATGTAAATGCTACAGCGGCAAGCGTATTAGGTTTAGATAATGCACGTGAAATTGTAAAATGGGCATTCAAATCAGAAAAAGGAACTTTCTCTGATCAGGTATTTACTGTTGGCGACCAATATGTAGTTGCACGTGTATCTGCCATAAAACCTAAAGGCATTTTACCTTTAGATGTAGTAAAAAAACAAATTGAGCCTATGGTTCGCATACAGGTTAAAGGCAAACAGCTTGCAGCTAAATTACAAGCCGCTTTAAACGGTGCAACAAGCATTGATCAGGTTGCTCAAAAGGCGGGCAGCAAAGTTGTTCCGTTACAAAACATTGTATTTGCTAATCCGGTAATCCCAGGTTCACAAGCAGAGTATAAAGTTATAGGTACTGTATTTGGTTCACAGCCAAATAAACTGTCGAAACCGGTTCAGGGCCAGCAAGGTGTTTATGTATTTACATTAGATAGCTTTACTAACCCGGCACAGCTTACAAACAATGTTAGAGAGAAAGAGCAAATAGGCCAGGCGTTGTTACAACGCTCTCAAGGCACTGTGCTTGACGCCCTGAAAGATAAGGCGAATGTAAAAGATAACAGAGCTAAGTTCTTGTAAGGAAAATTTAAAGTAATTTTGTATCCGGCACCAACGTTATAGTTGATGCCGGATTTTTTATTTAACACAACATGGAAATACAGGAAAATATAATAAATAAAGTTGCACAAAGCGGACTGGTTACTTTAGACCCTGCCCAATTTTATGCCCCGGGCGAGCGCGTGGTTTATGATATTAAAGATAACCTGTTCCATGGCCTTATGCTGCGCGAAAAAGATTTCCGCGAATTTGTTAAAACACATGATTGGGCACAATACCAGGACAAAAACGTAGCCATTACCTGTACAGCCGATGCCATTGTACCCGCCTGGGCATATATGTTATTGGCTAACCGTTTGGCACCATACGCCCGCCAGGTTGTTTTTGGCGATGCCGATGTGTTAGAAACCGTATTGTTTGTAAAAGAAGTGGCCGCCCTTGATGTTGAACAATATCGTGACCAGCGCGTGGTGATAAAAGGATGCGGCGATGTGCCTGTCCCTGTATCGGCTTATGTGGAGTTAACACAGCGGCTTACCCCGGTTGCAAAAAGCCTTATGTTTGGCGAGCCATGCTCAACTGTGCCTATTTATAAACGCAAAGATTAAACCGTACTGTGGTAATTGCGTCTATACCAAACACATGAGGAAATATTATTTAGCTCTTTTAATGCTTACCTGTTTTGCAGGCGCATTTAGCCAGGAAGTAACCAAAACAAACGAGGTTGCTTTTCAAGCTGGCGAACAAATAACATATAAATTAAAGTACGGTATTTTTACCGCGGCCGAGGCTGTTATTAAGGTAGAGAATAGTCCGGTTAAGTTTGATAACCACCCTGTACTACATATTTATGCCGATGCCCGCACTGCCGGCACATTCAACCTGCTTTTTAAAGTGCGCAATAAGTACGAAACATTTATTGACCCGCAAACGCTGATGCCTTATTATTATTCCGAGCAAAGGCAGGAATCAAAATACAGACATAGCGATAAGGTTACTTTTGACCACAATGCAGGTGTAATTACTGCTGATAAAGGTAAATTCCCGTTCAAAGGCAATGTGTTCGACTTTTTATCGGCTTATTACTTTGCGCGTAACATTGATGTATCAAAGCTAAAAATTGGCGATAAGCTAAGTATGCGTTACTTTCTGGAGGATGGCATACACACACTTACCATTACTTTTATAGGCCGCGAAAAGGTGAAATGCGGGTTGGGAACTTTTAATTGTTTAAAGTTTAACCCCACTATTATTCCGGGGCGTATATTTAGAAAAAACAGTATGCTATATTTGTGGATCACCGACGATAAGAACCGCATCCCCGTTAAAGCACATGTAGAACTGATAGTTGGTAGCTTGGTAATGGACCTGACGCAGGCCAGCGGACTTAAATATCCGCTAAACCCCATTAAAAAATAATTAGATGATTGAAGTAGGAAATGTTTTACTGCACGAAGATGTTATAAAAAACAACTTTGTTTGCAATTTAAACAAATGCAAAGGCGCTTGCTGCCTTGAAGGTGATTCGGGTGCGCCCTTAAACCACGATGAGTTAAATATACTGGACGAGATATACCCCAAGGTTAAACCATACATGACCGCTAAGGGCATTGCCACTATTGAAGAGGTTGGCACCTATGTAACCGATTTTGAAGGCGACTACACCACCCCATGCGTTGAGGTGAACAAAGAGTGCGCTTATGTAATATGGGAAGGCGGCATTACCAAATGCGCTATAGAAAAAGCATATGAAGAAGGCGCCGTTAACTGGCAAAAACCTATATCATGCCACTTATATCCCATCCGCATAACGGCATACCCCGAGTTTGATGTTTTAAATTACGACCGATGGAGCATTTGTAGTCCTGCATGTTCTTTTGGCGATGAACTACAGGTAAAGGTACACGAATTTTTAAAAGGACCCCTTATTCGCAAATATGGCGAAGAATGGTACCGCGAGCTGGAAGATACCGTTGCCGGCATCTAAAACAAGCAAGCCCGATACAAGCTTTTACAATTAATTTAAATAATATTGCATTTTATAATATTTGTTAATGAAAAAGGCTTTAATAACGGGCATAACTGGCCAGGACGGCGCATATTTAGCTGAGTTTTTACTGAAAAAAGGATACGAAGTACATGGCATTAAACGCCGGGCGTCATCTTTTAATACAGACAGGATAGACCATTTGTACCACGACCCGCATGAAAGCGGCGTTAAATTACATCTGCACTACGGCGATCTTACTGATGCTATGAATTTAACCCGGCTTATCCAGGAGATACAGCCGGATGAAATATATAACCTTGGCGCCCAAAGCCATGTTAAGGTAAGTTTTGATTCGCCCGAGTATACCGCTAATACCGATGGTATTGGTGTACTACGCATACTGGAAGCTATCAGGCTATTAGGCCTTACCAAAAAAACACGTTTATACCAGGCATCTACATCAGAACTTTATGGTTTGGTGCAGCATGTCCCGCAAAGCGAAACCACCCCTTTTTACCCGCGATCGCCCTATGCGGTAGCCAAGCTTTACGGCTACTGGATCATTGTGAACTATCGCGAAGCATATCAAATGTATGCCTGCAACGGTATATTGTTTAACCATGAAAGCCCCATACGCGGCGAAACTTTTGTTACCCGTAAAATTACCCGCGCCGTTGCCAAGATCAGCTTAGGCCTGCAGGATTGCCTGTACGTAGGCAATTTATCCGCTCAGCGCGATTGGGGCCATGCAAAG
>NZ_JANHOH010000004.1 GCF_024498135.1 Mucilaginibacter aquariorum | reverse complement strand
TTTAGCTGAGCGCATAAATGGTATCCTGAAAGAGGAGTTTCTGATCGTAAAGCCTGGTAATATCCAACAAGCCAGGAAAATGATCGGACAAGCTGTGAAATTGTATAATCAACGCAGGCCTCAGCTTTAAACTATCTAACACCAAACACTATTCACCAACAAAAAATCCTTGCCAGTATTACCTGACAAGGACTATATTTATTCTTTAATTATTGTCAACTTATTTCAGGACAACTCAGATAACTATTGATAGTCGTTACAGATGAGATTACTTTAATTTTACCGGGCCGATGCCTTTATGCGTAGGTACAACTTGTTCAATAGCACCATCAGCAGTGAATGTAAGCTTATCTATACAAACCTCGCGGTTGTAACCCGCGGCATCGCCCATGATAATCCCCTTGGGGTAGGTAAAGCGGTGATAAACAATATACCATTCGTCCTTGCCGGGTACTTGTATAACAGAATTATGGCCGGTTCCATAAATACCGGCTGCTCCGTTCTTTGTTATTACCGTGTTGTTTTGGGGAACTTTAATAGTGCCAAGAGGTGAATCTGATGTTCCGTAATGCACCGTATAATCAGGACTGCGAGTATCATTCTCTGACCACATAAAATAGTAGATACCTTTTCTATAAATAACGTAGGTGCCTTCGTTATAATGCTTATCTGGTGTTAATATTTTCGTTGTATTGGGTTTTAATGATACCATATCTTCATTCAACTCGGCACCGGCCATGTAGCCATTGCCCCAATACAAATAGTTCTTACCTGTTTTAGGATTGCTAAAAACATCGGCATCAATTTGCTGCCCTCCTTTAACATCTTCAGGAAGCTTATCTATAAGCGGTTTACCCAAATCAATAAAAGGCCCTGTAGGGCTATCTGCCGTGGCAACGCCAATTTTTTGCCCTGCCGCGAAATAGTAAAAGTATTTATAGCTGCCGTTTACCTTTTTTTCGATTATACACGGTGCCCAGGCATTCTTTTTTGCCCAGCTTACGTCTTTCGGCAAATCAAGTATCACACCCTCATCTTTCCAGCTAACCAAATCGGTAGATGAGAAAGCTTTAAAGTAATTGCCAGACCAGCCATCGAAGCCATCACTTGTGGGATACAGGTAAAACTTCCCGTCTTTCTCGGCATATAATATTTCAGGATCGGCATAGTAACCATTAACAATTGGATTATGGGTTTCAAGTGCGGTCACGTTATAAACTTGTGGCTTCTTATCGCCAATGGTTACCGTGTACTTAACCGCGCCTTTTGTAAAATTCTGTGCTGTATTAGGCTGCACCTTTATGCCAGGAAATATGTTAAACCCCGGATCGAATTTCCTTAGGTCGGTACCTGCGTTAACCATAAGCTGCAATTTATAGGCAACCGTATCTAAAACCATGTTATTCTTTTTTATCTGCCTGTTAGCAGCCGATAGCATTATATCGCCGGTATTTGCCCATTGCCTGGTTAATGCTGCGGCTTCTTTGGCTGTTATCGGCATTACCGTACCATGCCGCGGATGAAAGTCCATAGTAATATCATCATCTATAGTTTTAAAATTTTCCAGATCGCTGCTACGGGTAAACTGATATTTCCCTTCGGTATATCGGTCATACATCAGTATATAGTCGCGGCTGTTATTTAGTTTAAAAACACCCGCCCCTTCAACTGGCGATTTTGTTTGTTGTACGTATTTATCAATTAATATGTAGCCTTCTGTAAGCTTATCAGACACCGCTATTTTTATACCTGCCCCGGTACCTTCCGTTTTAAAAAAGAGATGATATTTACCGTCTTTATAAATAATATCACCATCTATACAAGCGCCGTTATCCGGCTTGAAAAACAATTGTTTAGGTACAGTTTCAAGGCCCGAAAAATCTTTATTGGCATAAGTATAATAGATCTTATCGGGTTCGTTACCAAACCGCATTGACCAGTAAATCATATATTTTTTTGCCTTGGGATCATAAATAGTTTGTGGTGCCCATACACGATTAACCCCTGCAAATTCTTTAAAGGTTTCGGCAACATTTACAATGTGCGATTGCCAGTGAATTAAATCGGTAGACTTTAAAAGCACCATCGCATAGTCGGGTCCCCAACCAAATTTATCGGTATTCATATCGGTAGCTACCATAAAAAAAGTTTTGTTGTCGGCGCCACGCAGGATGTGCGGATCACGAACCCCGCCAGTAGAACTTATTTTTGCCGAATTTAAAACCGGCTTATTATGATTTAGCGCCCGAAAATTATATCCATCATTACTCAACGCGAAGCGGATAGCTTCTCCTGATTTATCGCCGGTAAAATAGGTGAACAGGTAAGCACTATATGGCCCGTTAGTAATTGCCTTTTTATTGAGATGTTTAATTTTAGATTGAGCATTCCCTACTACAGGGCATAAAAAAACAATGGAAATAATTATTAAAAAACGCCTTACCGTTCGCCAGTTATTCATTTTGGATATATTAGATATTAATTTTTATTCATTTTTTGGAGTACCCACTTCCCAACTTTATTACCCTGCACCAGGCCATTATCAATAGCATCTTTAAAATGTATGCCACCTAAAAAACGTGAAATTGCCGCCTCTTTTGCTGCCTGATCAAAGGATGTAAACTTCCTGGGAGGTATGCCGTAATTTATCTCGGTGCTATCGGTATAACTAAAATTGGGGCCAAAATAATATGTAAGTATAGCCGCTGATGTTGCTGATATTACAGAATGCCCGCTGCTATATTCCGGGAAGGGCGGTGTTTGTAAAAAAGGTTTCCAATGCGGATCTATATATTTCCTGATGGCTGTTTCGGGTCTAACCCTATTGGTTTTATATTTATCCGCCCAGCAGCTAATAAACCCATCCATAAGCCCTATTGCCACAGTTGTAGTAACCTCAACTGTTTTAGAAAAGCCGGCCTTTGATTGCTTGCAGGCAATACCTGTAATACCAAGCCAATGCGCCCCGGGCGATATCTTTTTTAACCCCATAACCATATGCCCGTCGTTTTGGACTGCAAAGGGATTGCAATCCCAAAAATTGGCAATATCTTTTTCGGCCGTAGTAAGTCCATTTTCGCCTTTAGCATAGTTTAAAAGCAAAAATTTATAAAAAGCGCTGCTTTTTTCCGTGGAAAAAGGCACAGGCGAAACAGATATAAATTGAAAAGAAGAATCGAGTGTTAAAGGCCTTACGGTATAAAAATAAGGTTCGACCGGTGCCATGTATGATGGTGGCGTTGGGTCCCAGGTGCCGGCATTGCCCGTGGGCGTATAGCGCGGATAAGTACTTATCTTCCTATAACCATCAGCCTTGGCATAAGTTAAAACCTGCTTGCTTATGGCGGTAGCATAGCTTATCGAGCTATCGATAACCGCATCTGAAAAACCTATTAGCCTGCACGAATCTAAAAACTGCTGTTCGCTTTTTTTAAGCAAAACGCCGGAGGGTTGTAGTTTCTGGGCTGTTTTATACATAGCTAATACCGCACTAAGCTGGTAATTACTACCCCGTACTGCCTTTGCCTTATTAAAAGCCGGATAATTATTCAATACCTCATGCATATTTTTAATATGCATGTCATTCTGCGAAACAACCTCATAACCGGCCAGGCAGGTATAAGCAAAAAAGCGTGCGGCCAAAGGCGGGTTGGTAACATCGTGCACCATCACGTTTGTCATTTGCGCTATAACTTTGCCTATGTCATCACCATGCAGTTCGGGCTGCTTAGCCGGGCCACAGCTACTGATCAGCAGAAAAAAGCTAAACAACCACGATATAAAAAGGAGCTTTCTCATTTTAATTTATTGCCGGTAAGCCTTAATGCCTATGCCGTTAATTCCAAACAAATAGGTGCCATTTATTTCCATTACCGATCTAACATCTCCTGTTAATTTAAACCCCGATTTTTGCTGCGGGATGTAGCTAAACCGCCCCTTACCATCGCCTTTTAACAGCACACCGTAGCTTGCATCGTATTTACCAAACCTAACGCGGGTATGATCAATATTACCGCACATAAGCAGGTCATTATTGCCATCGCCATCATAATCCAATAAATTTATAGTGAAAACAGGGGCATACTGGGCTTCGATAGGAAGCTGGGTTGAAAGCAGCCGATTGCTTTTGCCTGTGCTGATAAAGCAGGCTGTGGCAAGATAATTAGCTGTTAAACGCCCGGCATTTTTCATTTCTTCCGGCGTAAATATCTGGTTTATGGAAGCATCGGCATAGCTGTTATAATCCGGGAACCGTGATCGCATGATACTCATTTGGTCAAGCAGTTCATCGCGGGTTAGGTACGGGTAACTTTTGTGCTGAATGTAAAAGCAAAGGATAGGGTCAATTGATCCGTTGTCGTCAAAATCTTTATAATACATTTCGGCAGGCTCCTGGTCGGTAACCCGGCATTGCGTATTCAGCCCCATATTGCCTGCGATAATATCGGGATGTCCATCATGGTTAATATCTGCAACCGTTAAACAGTTCCACCAGCCTGCATAGTTTTTATCAAAGTATTTGTTAGTAGCGTTTATCAGTTTGCCGTTTTTATTTTCAAAAACAATTAGTGGCATCCACTCGCCAGCAATGATAAGGTCGGGGGTTTTATCACCATTCATATCAGCCCAGGCGGCGCAACTTACCATTCCAATATGCTTTAATGATGGATTAAACGCCTCTGTTTTATCTGTAAAGCCACCTTTGCCATCATTTATCAAAATAAAACTTTCGGGTGCTTGCGGATAGCTGCCCGGTATCACCCGGCCGCCAACAAACAGGTCGGCAAAGCCATCGCCATTTATATCAGCGGCTTTTACGCAACTTTTGCTGCTCAGCATTTTGGGTAAAGCATTATTGCTTTTTGTAAAATTACCCCGGCCATTGTTCATGTAAAGCCTGTCGTGCAACAAGGGGTCGGCGGCGGTATAATCATTATAGCCACCAGAGCATACATAAAGATCGGGTTTGCCGTCATTATTGGCATCAAAAAATACAGCTGCGGTGTTGGTACATTTGCTATCGGCTTCAAAAGCGGATTGTTGCGATAGCTTGAAGGCCCCGCCTTTTTGCTGCAGATATAAGCTACCCGCTTTGCCGCTATCACCACCAACATAAATATCTTCAAGGCCATCGCCATTCACATCGGCCTTAACCATACAAGGCCCCGAAAAGGATAAAGGGTTAACCATCAATGGCTGGCGCTTAAAATCGTTTACTGTGCTTTTAGTGCTGATGTATTTAAATGGTGCAGATGCTTCTTTAAACAGGGCTCCCGACAGGGCGGGCTTTAGGTAGTTCATATTGGCATCCTTCTCATTAAGGGTAAGCAGCTTATCTGCATTTATATTGCCAATTACTTGTGCTTTTCCGCTTTGCCATATTACCTGTAACGAATCGACTTGTGTATCGCCACCCAAACCAAAGTGCAATACTGTGGTAACAGTAGATTGATACCCGCGTGTAGGCATCTGCTCCAGGTATTGTTTTTTGTTTTTTGAATAGATGATAACCTTTGCACCTATCCCCTGCGTGTTTTTAGCAGCGCCATTTAACTTTACCAATAGGTAATGATTTTTGCTTTGCGCCTGCGAATTGTTTTGATAGATAAACGCCGGTTTGTTTATGTTATTCACTACCAGATCCAGGTCGCCATCATTGTCAAGATCGGCATAAGCCGCGCCATTACTGTTTGCCGGCTGGCTGATACCCCAGGCAGCGCTAACATTATTAAAAGTTGAATTGCCATCGTTCTTAAAAAAATAGCTCTTAACTTCTGACGATGGCATTTTTTCAACCAGATTTAACAGATCCTGGCGCATGGCCTTCCTGTTACGCAAATTATCGCCCACATATTTCAGGAAATCCATGTTGGTATAATCGCGGGTGTAGCCGTTGCTGACAAACATATCTTTCCAGCCATCATTGTCGTAATCTGCAAAAAGAGGCGCCCAGCTCCAGTCGGTATTAGAAACGCCGGCAAGCTGCCCAATTTCACTGAAGGTGTTATCGCCATTATTTTTTTGCAGCATATTACGCATATACTGGTAATAAAACCCTACTCTTAAACTCAGGTTAAAGGCCTCGTAATTATCAGATGCAAAAAGCATTTTCTGGCGACGATTATCTTCGGGCAACATATCAAGTGAGTAAATATCTGGCAGCAAGTCATTGTTAAAATCGGCGATATCGTTTCCCATTGATGAAAAAGAGGTATGGCCCATTTGCCGCTGCAATTCATCTGTAAATTGGCCTTTACCGTTATTGATATACAATCTATCGGGTATATTATAATCATTAGATATATAGATATCGGGGTTTCCGTCGCCATTAATATCAGCGATGCCCGCGGCCAAGCCGTAAGATAATGAGGTGTTAATAATACCGGCGACAGATGTTACATTTTCATAAAAACCGTTATTATTTTTAAAAAGTCTTAAGCCTGCTTCAGGGTCAATTTTGCTCATTAAATCGGCAACCGATACTTCATCAAGGGTATTCTCGCGCTTGGGGTTGTGGTTAACCAGTAACAGATCCAGATCGCCATCCTTATCATAATCAAAAAAATAACCCTGTGTGCTAAACGAGGAAAAATTAAGTCCGTAGTTAGCTGCCATTTCCTTAAATACAGGTACACCATTATTATCGTTTCCCTGGTTTATAAATAATTGGTTCCCCCGTTTTTCGGCCCTAAGCTTACCGGAGTAACATACATAAATATCTAATTTACCATCACCATTCACATCGGCAAAGCTAACGCCGGTTTTCCATGGGCCGGGCCGACCGGCAACACCTGCCGCCATGGTAACTTCTGTAAACTGCAGGTTTCCCTTGTTCAGGTAAAGCTTATTATCAGTCATGTTACCCGTAAAGTACAGGTCCTGTAGCCCGTCGCCATTCAAATCGCCTACGGCTACCCCGCCACCGTTATAAAAATATTCATACATCAGCACGTTGGTGTTCAAACCTTCTGTTAGCGTATTATTAAAATCAACGTGGGTTTTGTCAGCCGGCAATAACGTAAATAGCGTATTTTCTGGTTCGGTGCCATTAGGTGACGGGGCTGTTTTGCAGCTACCTAATAAAACAATGCAAGCTACAGCCAGTGTCAACCGTCTTAATAATACCGGTCTTATTAATTCACCCACGAACCTTGTATCCATTATATGCTATTGCAATTTATCCAGGATAGGTTTATCCAATCCGTTTAATTCTTTTATTCCGGGCTTTATCAGCTCCATCACTACAACTTCATTTGTTTTTTTAAGCCACTCCTGTGGTACGTAAACCGTTTGTTGTGGGCCTACTTGCCAATAACGGCCAAGATTATGGCCATTAACCCATACTACACCTTTACCCCATTTACTCATATCCAAATAAGTATCAGCTATTTCTTTTAAGGTGAAGCTGCCTTTTGTTAAAACAGGTGAACTACTTACAGCATTGTTGCTGTTAATTTTAATATCGTTAATATTATTCATAGGTAAGCTATACATTTTCCAGTTGCTTACCTCTTTTTTGTTAAAAGTTACTTCGCCGGTTATACCTTTTTTATTTTGCAGCAAATACTTACCAAAATTTATACGGCCTAAGTTTTCAACCAATATATCAACCGTTACGTTACCTTGCGGAAGATCAAGAGACAAACTATCCTGCTTAAGCCGCCTATCTAATATACCAACTGTTTTGCCATTTAGCATAATTATAGCGTAATCGCGAAGGCCGTTTATTTTCAGTGTACCATTGTTGCCCCCTTTAAGCACCGTACGGTATAAAACAAAGCCATAATCTTGCGAAAGGTCTTCAAAAGTTAATGGCTTGCTGTTGATTTTTGGCGCAGGTAATACATTTAATAAATTGATGCTATGCGTTAATTTAATGCCCGGGATGTTGATGGATCTTTTTGGTGCGGGTACCGGCGGTAACTTTTCTCCCGAAGGCATATTTTTCTGTATCACCTCCCTAAATGCCATAAATTTGGGGGTTGCATTACCTGCTTCATCAAGCGGGGCATCGTAATCATAACTGCTTATTTGGGGTTCAAACGGATCTTTATCATTATAATTTGCTCCATTCATAAAACCGCGGGTAGTGCCTCCATGAAACATATACATGTTGATAGAAATGCCTGCCGCCAAAACAGAGTCAAGACGACCTACATACTGCTCTGCCGGAACGGTGTGATGTTTGGTTCCCCACCAATCAAACCAGGCTGGATACCACTCTGCTATAAAGAATGGGCCTTTACCGTTATGGTTTTCTTTAACCAGCTTTTTAACTTTGCTCACATTGTCAACACCGTTAATTGCGGCTAATAAGCCCGGCAAATGGCCATCTTTTATGGCAGCTTCGGGGTCGCAGGTATATAAAAGCCCATCAAAACCGGCGTCAATAAACATCTTTCGGTTAAGATCAAGATACTCCTTATCGCTCCCGTATGAGCCGTATTCGTTCTCTATCTGCACCATTAAAATATTGCCGCCGTGGTTAACCTGCAACGGTGCCAGTTGCTTTCCAACCTGATTAATGTACTCGCGATATTCTTTGATGTATTGCTGTTCTTTGCTCCTAACCTCCAAACCTTTTTCGTTTTGCAGCCAGTACGGGTAGCCGCCAAATTCCCATTCGGCACAAACATAGGGGCTTGGTCTTAATATCACCCATAAACCTTCTTCGCGGGCATCATTTACAAAGGCAGCAATATCATTATTGCCGGTAAAATCATACACACCTTTTTGCGGTTCGTGTACGTTCCAAAAAACATAAGTTCCTATGGTGTTAAGCCCCATCGCTTTAGCCATTTTCATTCGCTGGCGCCAGGCCTCACGCGGTACACGGGTATAGTGTATTTCGCCGGCTATGATCTGTAATGGTTTCCCGTCGAGCAAAAAAGTGCTATCGCCCAAGGCAAAAGTGTGGTTACTATTCTGCGCCTTAAGTTCAACACCGGATAGTAAAGTAAATAAGATAAGGATTTTAAAAAATTTCATAAAATTAAAATGTAGGAGGATTGTTTTCTTAGGCTGCCTATTTTACCGTTAACACAACCGTTGATGTTTTAAGACCCGGAGAACTTACCTGCACAGTAATTTTCCCCGGCTTGCCACTTGTTTGTAAATACGCTAATAAACGCCCGTGTACAGCTGCCCTAACCGGCGATTGATAACCTTCGTGGCTACTTGTGCTGCCACTTTCCAGTCCCAATAGTTTAGCAGCACCGGTAACAGATACTGTAAGTACGTTTTCTGCATCAAAAACAGGATTGCCGTTCTTATCTGTAATTTGTATTTCTACCTGGCTAAGGCCTTTTGTGTTTTTGGCAAACATGGTTACATCAGCCGATACTTTAATATTTGATGCCTCGGTATTGGTTTTAATAGTATAGCTATCGGCCTCGATGCCGTTGTTATATCCCTTCACTGTCAATTCGCCCGGTTCATAATCAACCTCCCAGGAAGGTATTTTACCTTTTGCTGCACTTCGTGATAATTTACCAAGCGATTTTCCATTTAAAAAGAGCTCTGCTTCCTGGCAATTGGTAAAACAATCAACGCGCATTTTACTATTTGCAGGCCAGTTCCAAACCGGTTGTACAGACTTATGGCTCCAAATGCCCCTATCTTCGGCTTTTTTAACTTCGCGTGCACCTATGTAAACCATAGGTTTAGCTGCCCAAATGCTTTGCCTGTAAAAATATTCCGGTTTTTTAAAGCCGGCAAGGTCTAACAACCCGGCACCATTACTGCGTTGTGGCCATCTACCGGCCTCTCCTAAATAATCAATGCCTGTCCATAGGTATTGGGCTGATATATACTCATTACTATCAACAGCGGCCCATGCTTGCGTTGCCATGCCATTCTCACTACCGTAAATAATTCGGTTAGGGTATTTTTTATGATCTTCCGGATAACGGTATTCCTGGTAATTATAGCCAACTACGTCAAGCTCTTCCGGGAAACCCACCTCGTTAGACATTACCACACCTGCCAATGCGGCGGTAACCGGGCGTGTTTTATCAACAGCCTTAACAACTTTAACCAATTGCCTGGCAATAACAGTTAACTGGCTGGCGGCAGGATGATCTGGCAGGTAACCTTTACCATACATCTGCGGGTTTCTGCCCGTGTTTAATATTTCATGGGTATAAGGATCATTAGGATAGTCAATTTCGTTACCAATGCTCCACATAATAATGGATGGGTGGTTACGTGTACGCATCACCATATCGCTTACATCACGATCGGCCCATTCCTTAAAATCTTTATGATATCCATCTTTTGACGGCGTGCCCACATTCCAGCCTTTTACCCATTTATTTTTGCCCAATTCCCATTCATCAAAAGCTTCGTCCATTACCAAAAAGCCCATACGGTCGCTCAAATCATATAAATAATCGGCATGCGGGTTATGGCTAAGGCGTAAGGAGTTTACGCCCGCCTCTTTTAATATTTTAAGACGGCGTACCCATACTTCCTGAGGTACTGCTACACCCAGTGCGCCCGCATCATCATGAATACAAACACCCTTAAGCTTTGTACCTTTTCCATTTAAAAAGAATCCCTTATCCTTATCAAATTCAATGCTGCGAATGCCTACTTGTTGATCAACCACATCAATTTGCCCGCCATTACGGGTTAACTGAACCTGTAATTTATAAAGTGAAGGGGTTTCTACATCCCACAAATGGGGCGAATTTATTTGTCCATCAAACTCCACTTGCTTGCTACCAGGTTTAACACTTACCTGCTTTTGCAAGGCAGCAACAATTTTACCGGCATTATCAATTAGGTTAACTTTTACACCTATTGCAGCAGTGCTTTTAGTGCTATTGGTGACATTAACTTTTACATTTACTTCGGCTTTTTGCGTGGATACCTTTGGCGTAGAAAAAGCAACATCCCACAAACCAACATGTACCGGGGTTTTAACAATCAAGTATACATTACGATAGATCCCGGAACCGGTATACCATCTTGAATCTGCAAAATCGCTATGATCGGCCTTTACCTTTATCGTATTTTTACCTTTATAATTTAAATACCGGGAAAGCTCGTATTGGAAAGCAATAAATCCATTTGGCCGTTTGCCCAAATAATGCCCGTTTATCCAAACTTCGCTATTTTTGTAAACCCCGTCGAAATAAATAAACACCTGCTTACCTTGCCAGCTGGCATTGGCAGTAAATGTTTTTTTATACCAGCCTATGCCACCCGGTAAATAACCGGTAGCGCTGGCCCACTCATCACTAAAAGGTTGTTGTATGCTCCAGTCATGAGGCAGATCAACGGTTTTCCATTGGGTATTATCACTTCCTTTTTCGGCGCCTGTAATATCACCCATGTGAAAACTCCAGGCCTGGTTAAACAATACAGGTTTGGCTAAATTTTGCGCCTGTAAAAACCCCGGAAATAAAAGGCTTATAAACAAGTAAAAATAATGGTAAGGTGTTTTTTTCATAAGTTATTATTTATTGCAAGCATGCTATTGCTGAAGAATTTGCCACTGCTGGTTGGCATCGTTATTCAATGGCCACTGAATAATAGAAGCGCCCACAGTTGTTACTGCTCCATTTACATCAAGCACCTTGGTACTATTGCGGTTAGCAACCTTATATACGCCTGTTTTAATAGTATCAAGCTGCCATTGCTGGCTATTGCCACCGCTTAATTGCTGCTGTATAACACCGGCCCCATCAGCGGTTGAAGCCGTATTTATATCAAGGGCAAGGTTGCTATTACGATTGGTGATCTTATAATAGCCGCTACCCGAATCTGTAATTATCCACTGTTGATTATTGCCCCCATTTTGATACCATTGAAGAACTCCCGCACCGCTTAAGGTTGACGAACTATTAACATCAAGTGCAAGACCGCTATTAACATTAATAAAACGGTAAAAGGCCAATGGATAAAAAACATCGGTACCGCCAGTACCTACGCCCCAACCATACTTAAGCCTGCTAAGGCCCGAGGCATTGGTGTTTGATACGGTAAGATTGGTACCCGTTCCGTTTAGCTGCTGCATACTGTAGCTGTCGCCATTACGGATGCCCGGCCAGTAAACACTACCCATGCCATAGGCACGAACCTGGTTGGTTAAACCCTGCATATAAGCAATTTCCTGATCGGCAGCTATTGCTCCAGTATAATTTTTCGCGGTGGTCATGGGCACCCCAAACTCCGTTAAAACAGCACGGTTACTGTAGCTGCCTACATTTGCTTTAAACCTGCTTTCCCATTCAGCAGCAGTTTTAATATTTCCGTTACTAAAAAAAGCGTAGTCGTGTATGGATAACAAACAGTTAGCGAACCTGCTATCAGCACCTACGCCTGTAATATCCTGCGAATACGAGGTACCACTTATCAATATTCGGCCCTGCTGCACTGTTGGATATTTACTTAACCATTGCGCGCATATGGTTGTCCAATCGGTTAAAGAATAACCATGTGGTTCGTTAAATATTTCGAAATAAACGCGAGAGTTGCTGCTATATTTATTTACAATTGTTTGCCACATTGACCAAAACTCCGAAACGTTGTCAATTTTCCCGTCTTTTGATGATTGGGCCTCCCAGTAGCCCAATATCACATTCATATTTTTACTTACCGCTTTGTCTATAACAGCGGTATAGGCGTTCCACCATAATTGTGATGTTGTAGAATAATTAACAGGTAACCTCAGCGTATTAGCGCCGGTGTTTGCCTGGATGCCCGAAAGAACGGCATCAGCCTTTGCAGATACCGTTGCGTAACTATCTGATGAGGTGAGACCACTTAACACTAAGATACCATCGCTAAAATTATCGCCATCGGCAGCCCAGTTTACGCCCTTTAACGCACTTGCGGCATCGGGCGTGCCGGTTGCAACTTCAGGCCCCTTTTCGGGGTTTGTAACAACTGGCAAATTCACGTTCGCCACATCTTTTTTACAGCTCGCGTTCAATAAACATAGCGCAGCAAACACAAGAAATACTTTTTTCATAATAAAAGTTTAAATAACATAAAAAGGGGGCGATGGCAATCCCACCAGGCCCCCTAAATCTCAACTCTTATTAGTATCCGTCGTTTTGTTGCAACAGGTTATTAGATGCCTGTATCTCTGTACGTGGTATAGGCAACCAGTAATGTTGCGGATGGAAAGCACGACCATCTAAAGCTACCTTTGGTGCATAACTAAAGCTTCCATTCGCGTTTTTAGTTATAATAACCCCACCGGCTGGTTTGTTCTCTGTAACCTCGGCTATTTTCCACCTGCGTACATCATAAAAACGATGCTCTTCAAAGGCAAGCTCTACACGGCGCTCGTAACGTACCGCGTCTTGCATTTGTGATTTGCTTAAGCCCGGAGCAAGTGGAGGCATGTTTACCCCGGCACGGCTTCTTACCATATTTATAGCAGAGCGGGCTGACAGCGTTGCACCTACAGGTACCACATCGGCTCCATAGGCTTCGTTGGCTGCTTCGGCAAAGTTTAACAATACTTCGGCATAGCGCATATATATCCATGGCTGGAAACCGGCGTTACCCCATGGGTTTTGTAACGGATAAGCATCATTCATGAATTTTTTAAGATAGTAACCGGTTTTAGTTGTATTCCAGTTCTCATTTCCATCTCTGCTATCTTTACCTCCCGGTATAAACGCTTCAATTGAACGCTCACGGTAAGGGGCTCCGTTATATAAAACGGTGGCAGCAAAGCGCGGGTCGCGGTTATCATACGGGTGCGTGGGATCGTAACCCGAGGTTGGATCTGTAATAGGTTTTCCGTTATCCATCTCATAATCATCAACCAGGTTTTGTAAAGGTGTGTTACCGGCCCAACCGCCATATCCATTTGGCCCGTTTGCAATTTCAAGATGCACATGGTTGTCATTTTTGGTATACAAACGTTCAAAAATAGCTTCATTGGTTTCATTGGTTAGAAACAGATTAGCATATCCGCCGCTATAAATACCATACTTATTAAGACTAATAACTTCCTGCGCAGCAGTAACTGCATCTGCCCATGTACCTACATTGTATAAAGGGCTGGCAGCATAAAGTGTTAATCTTGATTTTAAAGCCAAAGCTGCACCTTTTGTAGCACGGCCCAAAAGCCACGATCCGTCGTTATTCAGCGGTAATTTAGTGGCTGCATCGGTAAGTTCACTTACTGCGTAATCTATACTCTCTTTAAGTGTAGCACGTGTAAAAAGTGCAGGATCCTGCAAATTATCCTGTAAATTAACAACCTTATCGCCCATTAAAACTACGCGACCGTAGTTCCTTATCAGGTCATGATACCTAAATGCTCTTATAAACCTAAGTTCACCTTCGATACGTGTTTTGTGAGCTGCGCTGAACGGTAATTTGGGTAAAATACTTAATGCATAATTACATTCCCTTATACTACGATAGCTTCTACCCCATAACACGCCCGCACCTCCAAGGTTTTCGGGTGCTAACTGGCCCCTTTGAACCAGCCATGTGGCATCATCATTATTATAAATAGACTCATCAGTAACAGAACTCCACATGCTATACTCAAAACCACGGCCAAAGCCCGGGTTTGTGCCTTCGCCTTCTTTATCCTGCAGTTTAGCACCTATATAACGGTTGGTTACATAAGCCTCAAAAATCGATGTGTCCGTTTCTATAGCTGACGTTGCAATCCTATCAGTAGGCTGCACGTTTAAAAAATCCTTTTTGCACGCAGTCATACACATTACGCCAAGTATGGCTGTATATAATTGCTTCCTATATTGTAATTTCATTTTTGTTAATTTTAAAATTTAACGTTAACGCCCAAGTTGATAATTCGTTGCTGAGGGTAGAACTGTCCGCTTCCGCTGGTTCCTTCCGGGTCATAGTCTTTAACTTTTGATATGGTAAACAAGTTAAATGCGCTTGCGTAAAGTCGTAAACCCGATAACTTAAGCTTTGACAAAAGCTGACTGTTGAAATTATAACCTACCTGAACGTTTTTCAACCTTAAAAATGAAGCATCATTAAGCCAAAAAGTACTGTTATACAAACCACCGCTTGTTGCACTCGAAGCACGATCCGTAACAATTGGATAGGTACCATTAGGGTTTGTAGGACTGTAGCGATTATTGGCCCAGCTGCTATAAAAGTTACCTATTGTACCAGCCTCTGGTAATACGTACTGGCTAACCTGAGCCTGGCCGGCAAACAATACAGCAAGATCAAAATTCTTATAAGCCGCGTTTAAGGTAAAACCATAAGTAATTTGTGGTATGTTACCGTATTTAGTGCGGGTTTGGTCGTCGGCAGTTATCTGCTGGTCACCGTTATAATCCAACAGTTTCAAGTCGCCCACTTTTGCACCCGGTACATGCGGATAGCTATCAAGTTCTTGCTGGCTGCGAAATATGCCTATTGAATTATAAAGTTGGTAAGTGTTTAACGGCCTGCCTGTTTGGCGCTGATAACTTAAAGCACCTGCGGCTTCATCAATAAATATGATCTTGCTTTTTGCGTAGGTGAAGTTCCCACTAACACCCCAGCTAAATTCTTTACCACTATTATTGTAACCAAGCGTGCCTTCAAAGCCTTCGCTGTTTACTTTACCAATGTTCTCAGAAGGTACCAGTGGATCTGATCCATAAGGGTTAACAATACCTGATGAACCAGGAAGAGAAGCGTTTCTGGCAGTTAAGATATCAGAACGTTTTTGTTGGAAGTATATAGCTTCTAAAGTAAAGTTGTGTAAAAACACTGCATTGATACCAACATCAAGCTTTCTGGAAACCTCCCAGGTTATATTAGGATTAGCCAGTTTTACCAGGTTAACGTTTGGCTGAATTATAGGCGATCTGTCTGTAGCTGTAGGATTTATAGCTACAAAACCATTACCTACTAAAACATAGTTATCAAAATACTGGAAAGCATTTACATTATCGTTACCTAATGAACCGTATGATGCCCTGATCTTTAGATCGTCAAAGAATTTAACTTTGTCTTTAAACCAACCCTCCTGGGAGATACGGTAAGCTACTGATGCAGAAGGGAAATAACCCCACTGTTTGCCGCTTGGGAATATTGAGCTACCATCGGCACGTAACTGACCTTCAAAAATGTATTTCTCGTTGTAGTTGTAACCAAGTCGGCTTATTATGCTTCGGCGGGTATAGTTTGAACTGTAGCCCGAGTTTAGATAATCTGTTGCTGCATTACCTCCCTGAGATAATTCGGGAAGATTTGATGCAAGATAATTGAAACGGGTTGCATCAAAATAATCTAAATGGTTTTTACTTTGCTCATAACCAACAAATGATTCGATGTTATGTAAACCAAACTTTCTGTTAAAGTTTAATTTAATGTTTGAAGTGACAAGCGACTGGTTGTTCTGAGATTGGAACAATGTAGCCTTTTGGTTATTACCACCAACTATGGTACCGTTATAAACATCGTTTGGCTGATCATAGGTGTATAGTACATACGGTTTAGAGAAATTTTTGTTAAAAGCGTTTGATTTATCTACAGAAAAGAACCCATCAATAGATAAGCCCTCTATCCCCGGAATAAGGTAACTTCCTCTTAATATACCGTTATAAACCTGGGTTGGGTTATTTACAATACCGCCAAGATCGGTTACCTGCACCGCCGGGTTATTAAACTCAATACCCGTAGATGGATAACCGTTAGGATAAAAAGCTATAACTGTGGGGTTAGCCCTGTATACCGATCTGAATATATTCCCCGCACCTACTGTTGGGAAAGTTCTGTTCTCTTCCCTGCCAGATATAGACAAGCCTACTTTTAACCTTTTATTAATGTTAGCATCAATATTTGAGCGGAAATTATACTGTTTGTACTTAGTTGCTCCGTCTTTATATAAACCGTCCTGATATAGTGTACCTAATGATATATAGTATTTAACATCATCGTTACCACCGTTAACTGACAAGCTTTGCTGATTTTGCAATGCAGTCTTTTTAAGTGTTGTATTTATCCAATCTGTATTTGGATAATTTATAGGGTCTGACCCATCTCTGAATTTTTGAATCTGCTCGTCAGAATAGATCTGATTTAAGCCGCCGCCCTGGTTTGAATTATAAGCTATCTCGTTTCTTAACTGAGCGTAAAGAGCTGCATCAGCCATCTGCGGTAAGCGCGTTGGCGAGCTAAAACCCTGATTAAAGCTGTAGTTAATTGTTGGCTTGCCGGTTTTACCTTTTTTAGTGGTTACCAGTATAACGCCGTTAGCCGCACGGTTACCATAAATAGCAGCCGATGCATCCTTTAATACCGAAAGGCTTTCAATATCGTTAGGGTCAAGTCGTTCAAGCCCTCCAATTTGGCCGGGTACCCCATCAACTACAACCAGCACGTTAGTGTTACCTGTAGTTGCAAGGCCACGAACAAGTATATTAGAACCATCGTAGCCAGGCTCGCCACTTCTGTTATTAATAACCACCCCCGAAAAACGGCCCGCAAGAGAGTTTGAAACATTGGGTTGTGGACTTTTTACAAGCTCGGCACCTCTTACTTGCGATACAGATCCTGCAAGGGTAGCTTTCTTTTGAGTACCGTAACCTACCACTACAACCTCATTTAATGATCTTGAGTCGGCAGTTAACTGAACACTAATGCTGGTTCTGCTGTTAACTCCTATTTCCTGAGGGGTGTAACCAATAAAGGTAAAAACCAATATTGCATTAGGGTTAGCAACCGTAATGGTGTACTTGCCATTAACATCAGATACTACGCCCTGTGTGGTGCCCTTAACTGCAACAGTAACTCCTGGTAATGGACTTCCTTTTTCGTCTGTTACTGTTCCTGAAACCGTAACATCGGCTTGCTTTAACTCACTTAAGGTAGGGGTAAATTTCAATGCTGTGGCCTGAGATGCCATAGGTACGCACAACGGAATAATACCCGTTAGTAAAATACCTAATGCTTTCCTGGTTCTCCGATGCGGTGAAAACTCATTGAGTAAATTTTTTTTCATGTTTAAAGTTTTATTAATTGGTTTAATTTCTGTTAACTACACGCCGGGGCGACTTGGCTCAATATTGCTGTAAGCTTGTTGAGTAACTAAATAGCCCGTGAAATAATTAAACAGAATTTGGTTTATGAGTGCTAAGTTGAGGTAAAAAAGCTTTCTTTAAGGGTGGTTAATCCTCATAAAAAGGGGGGCAAAAAGGTAATTTTAGCTATAATCTTAGCTATAAATAAGAAAACACCAATTATTTGCGCCAGCCAAAAAAAATAATTGCAAGTTTAGAAAAGCAGGTGTTGCCGGCAGGAATTAAAAAAGCAGGGGTAGGCTTTAAACTGATTAAAAAAGCATCAAAGCCCAGGTAAGATATAAGTTAAAACAGCCTTAGAATATAACGGCGCTGGTTATCTTACGGTAACTTTCCGGGCCGCTTTATAATCGTTATTTATAGCTTCGGCCGAAAACACTTTCCTATATTTCTTCATGTATTGGGAGGGGTTCATATTAAAAAGTTTCCTGAATTGCTCTCTGAAATATTTAATATCATTTATACCCACAAGATAGGAGGTTTCGAAGATGTTGTGATTGGTATGGATCAGGATTTCGGCGGCCTTTCTTAACCTTATAAACCTGATAAACCCATTAGCCGACAACCCCGAGATAGATTTTATCTTTTTATAAAGGCTTGAATGAGATATACTAAGCTCATTGGCCAATGTTTGTATACTAAAATCCGTATCGGTTAGGTGAAGCTCTACAACACGCATACAATTATCCAAAAACTCTTTATACTCCAGCGGTATCTTATGGGTGTTTTTATTAAGTGTAATTTCGTTATAGAAGTACTTTTGCAGGTTATTTTTGTTTTTAAGGATACCTGCCACTCTCGCTTTAAGTATCTCTTTATCAAATGGCTTGCTTATATAATCATCGGCACCACCCTCTAAACCCTGCAATTTCACTTCGGTAGATGAGCTTGAGGTTAATAAAATTATCGGGGTGTGGCTAATGTTTATATCTGCCCTTACCATTGCGCATAGGTCAATACCGCTCATACTCTCCATTACCACATCACTTATCACCATATCAGGCAAAAGCTCTTTTATTTTTAACAGGCCTTCTTCGGCACTGCTGGCTTCGTGTATGTTATAATCGGCTTTAAATATTATTTTTAGATATTCTCTAAAGTCGCGGTTGTCATCAATCAATAAGATAGACTTTAATTCGGCGTGCATTTCCTCTTCTCCAGCATCGGTGTCTAACAATTCGTCAACATAGATGCCTGAAGTGGCTTCCTCTATCAGTTCGTGCAACAGAACCGACCCTTCTTCGGTATCTTCATATATAACTTCGGGGTCAAAGTGATTCAATCCTTTCAACAAACTAACTTTAAAAAGGGTACCGCCTCCGCTGCTGCTGGTATAGGTAATATTACCAAAATGATCTTCAACAAAACGCTTTACCAAAAAAAGCCCAATGCCAAAACCACCCTTTGATGAGTTGTTCATACTTTCTTCCTGAAAGAATCGAGTGTAAAGCCTATCGCCGGTTCCTTGTTTTATGCCGCAGCCATTATCCTGCACACTAATAGTTATGGATGATACATCCTCCTGTACAGCCATTTTTATATTGCCGCCAAAAGGGGTAAACTTAATTGCGTTTGATAACAGGTTAAACAATACTATTTCAATCTTTTCCCTGTCTGCATATAGTTCTATATATTCCTTTTCACATAAAAATTCAAACGTTATCTGCTTGGCTTTAGCCTGATGTATAAAACATAAATATACCTCATTGGCCAGATCAACCATATTTAATCTGCATATTTTCAACTTGCCGGTGCTTGAATCGGCCTTGTGGAACAATAACAACTGATCCACCAAGCTTAACAGTCGCTTTGCATTACGGTAAACAATGTTAAGGCTGGTAGCATCATCTGAATGTTGAGTACTTAACAACTCTTTTACGGGGTTAATTATAAGCGTTAGCGGTGTACGGAATTCATGCGATATATTGGTAAAAAACGATAGTTTTTTTTGATTCAATTCTTTCTCTTTTTCACCTTCTAAATGCGCTAACCTTATCTCATATCTTAATTTGGCCTGTCGTTCTTTGTATAAAATATAACTGTAAATTATACTGCCTATAATTAGCAGGTACACGGCGTAAGCCCACCATGTTAAATACCAGGGCGGTGTAATAACTATGATAAGTGTTTTACCAGTTTTATTCCAAACACCATCGTTATTAGAGGCTCTCACCCTAAAAATATATGTGCCGGGGTCTAAATTGGTGTAAGTAGCTTTACGTTGCTGGCCTACCTGGTTCCATTTCTCGTCAAAACCTTCCAGCATAAAAGCATATTCATTTTTGGCCGATAAGGTATAGTTAAGCGCAACAAACTCCAGCGAAAAAACATTTTGGTTATAATTTAATGTTACCTGCCGGGCTACATTTAAATTTTGTTTTAGGGGGCCATTTGCAGAAGGTGCGATTGCCTTGTTGAACACCTGGAAATTGGTAATTGCAATAGGTGGAGCCTCTTTATTATAATTAATTAATGCCGGATCAAATGAAACAATACCCGGGCTTGCGGCCAAATATATTTTACCCTGGTAATTGTAAATGGTAGAGTTGACATAAAGCCCGTCCGTCTCATCAAAATTCTTAACCACGCCAGTAAGCGGGTTAAGCATAGACATCCCCTTTTCGGTGGTTATCCATAAGTTTCCGGCCTTATCTTCTACAAGATCATTAAATACATTATCGTTGAACCCGTTTGTTCGTGAATAAACAATAAAAGAGTCGCTCTTTCTATCATAACGGTTTAAGCCATCTGGTGTACAGATCCAGATATTCTGCCGCGAGTCCATAAAGATCCTCTGAATGGAGTTATTACTTATCCCTTTTGCGGTGCCAGCCTTTAATGTATACGATCTGAAATGCCCTGTACGTGGGTCGAAACGGTTAACGCCCCCTCCGCTGGTACCTATCCATATGGTGTTATCTGCATCTTTTAAAAGGCAATTAAGGTGGTTATTGCTAATGCTGTACTTATTGCCATTACTAAAATAATGCGAATAGGCATTTAACTTACTGTTATATATTTTGAAGCCTGCATCAGATGCCAACCCATAAATACCGGGGCTTATTTCTAATATATCCCTAAATACGTCTTCGTTGTACAAAGCGCCAAGCGATGAATGATGGTAATGATGTTTAAAAACGTTGTTTTGTTCGTCAAATTCATCAAATCCAAATTCAGTCATTATCCATATCTTACCATTACTATCCTGATATAACCGACTTATATCATCATTGCCAAGGCTATTAATATCATTTGTATGGCGATAGGTTATACTATTGTGCGTTTTTAAGTTATATTTAATAAGCCCTTTACCGGTACCCAGCCAGGCTGTCTCATTCTTGATTAAAATGCTTCTTACAGCAGGGTTTAAACCAGAAAACGCCAAAAACGAAAACTTGATCTGATTAAAATCAAGTTTGGCAACTCCATCTTTGGCGCATATCCATATAATGCCGTTTGCATCCTCGTAGATATTGCCATTGGGATCGTTTTTAAACCCATTTATCAGCGTCCAGTCGTTAGTTTGAGTATTTACCCAATAAAAATTTTCGCTCCCGCCAACAAGTAAAGTATGTTTGCCTGCTGCTGTTAGATTAAAAACTGCCTTGTTATCAATATCAACCCGGTTGAATGATGTAAACGTTTCTTTTTTAGGATCGAATTTGTAAAGGCCTTTCCAATATGCACCTATCCATAACATCCCATCCTCATCTTTACAAAGCGCCCATATATCGTTGGGGTTTTTTTGCCCGGGTATTTGAACTTGCTTATAATTGGTAAAGCGTTTTGTAGCGATATTGAATTTGTTTAAACCGCTTCCCCAGTTGCCCAGCCAAAGGTTTTCACCATCTTCTACAATAGCATTAACAGATTTGCCTTTCATTGCAAAAGCGTTGCCGGCATTGGGCCTGTAAACTTCAAAATTATTGGCTTTAAAGCTATACTTATTGAAACCATCGTCGGTACCTATCCATATATCGCCACGCACATCTCTAAGTAACGACCATACTTTGTCATTGCTCAGAGATGCCTTCTGACTATCTTTATGAAAAAACCTGGTGAATTTTTCGGTTAAAGGATCAAACAGGTTCAATCCGTCCATTGTACCTATCCATAACCGCCCTTGTTTATCTGTAACTATGGCGTTTACAAAATTGTTGGATATGGAATTGCTATCCAGCTGATTGTTCTGAAATGTTTTAAAGTTATATCCGTCAAATTTGCAGAGGCCGTTTTGGGTGCCGATCCACATAAAGCCATATTTGTCTTTTATGGCCGTAGTTGTGTTTCTGGAAGGTAACCCTTCGTTTATGGTATAAGTAACCAAGGCAAAATCTTTGCGAAGGTTTGTAGCCCCTCCTGACGTGCTGTATTGGGCCTGTACAGGTAAATTGAAAAAAACGACAAGCAAACATACAAAATACCACTTCATACTAAACAATGGTCTTTCAATTACACTTGCACGCGCAAGTGTAGCTTTCTCTGTAGCATCTATGCAACCTTTCCTGACAGTAATTATTAACAACATCGTAATTGTTATAAATTATTAGTACTCCACATCATACATTTTCACTACAACTCATTGCACCTGCGGGTTAAGTGTTACTCTTGAAAACTGTAAGGCCGTAAAATTACCGGCTGTAAAGCATTTCAAAAACCTATCCCACAGCTCAATCAAGGCTATATCGGCATTAAATTCAGTAAAATTTTAACAGTTGGTTTAAAATTGTAAAAATCTAATATAGCACAATATTATTAATTGTTAAAAAAACAATTAATAATATTTTAATTAATTATTCCAGCGCTATAAAAAAGCCCTGCTATGTGAAAGTTAAAAACCCACAGGTGCAAAGCTTATTTGAAATTAATGAATTTCTCCGAATTTTAACAGTGGGGAGTACTGGCATCTTACCTACAGATAGCTAAAACCATCAGCGAATCATCCTTAATAAAAAAGCTCATTCTGCTCAGCGCTATAGCGCTGAACAGAATGAGCTTAAAAATGTAATAATTAAAGTATAAATTAAATCACAAATAAATTAGTTCCGGTCTTTAATATATATCGCTTTGATTTCCATACCAGCATACCTGTGGTTTTTTGCGGCAAACTGATGTTTATTTTCCATTTGCCTTTATCCAGGGCATAACCAACGGCAACTTTTCCGTTTGGATGAGGTATTTCGCCACTAATTGTTTTCAAGTTTCCCAAATGAGGTTCTATCTTTACCTTACTAAAGCCCGGCGCGTAACTGTCAATACCCAGCACGGTCCTAAAAAATTCAATATTCGGGCTCGCACCCCATGCATGGCAATCAGAACGGGAAGTGTTAACATCTGAATATTCGGCCCAGGTAGTAAGGCCCATTGCAATATTTTCGCGGTAAATACCCAGCCAGTTCATATAATTGTTACCCAAGCCTGCTTTTACCAGCGCCCGGTTCAGGTAATATTTAAAGTAAACCGAACATTGGGTTAAGCTTTTATCATTAAGTATCCCGTTAGCTACAGCGGACATATTCGCATCACTTACCATCCCGGTAAGTATAGCCAGCGAATTAACATGCTGTGAGTAGCCGTTTTTCTCTTTAGTATCGGCGTATAATTTTTTAACCGGGTCCCAATACTTGCGCTGTATAGTGGCCTTTAATTGTGCCGCTTTTTGATCATATAATTTGGCATGACCCTGCATGCCAATTTTTGCTTCCATTTCTGCTGCCCACTGGTATGCCCATAGCAACTGCAGGTCGTAAATAGCCGCACTGCCATCCTTGCCTTTTACCTCGCCCCACAAATTACCGGCCCAGTCAACAAACGCCCAGTATGGGGTATCTTTTAACGAACCATCAGCCTGTTGATATTTGCTGAAAAAATCCAGCACTCCTCTTTCGCCAAGTAGTTTATTTCTAATAAAATCATCATCCCCACGGTACATCCAGTAATCATGCAGCATACCTATATACCATAACGAGAATGGGGATATAACCTGTGTACCTTTTGAAGGGTAGCAACTGGCGGTTACACCCTCGGGTAAGCGCGAATGGTCAATTTGATTTAGTGCATTACGAGCCAGGCGGTCGTCACTACTATTGTAATAAGATACCATAGCCTGTATACGGGTATCGCCAATGTATTGCAGCTGTTCGTAATACGGGCAGTCCATATAAGTTTCCCAGGCGTTAAGCCTTGCAGTACGCCAGCCAATATCCAGCATTTGCTTTATTTCGGCATTATCAGTATTAAATACTGCCGTCCGTTTAAAAGGATAACCCGTAAAAGTGCCATAAAGATCATCGATAACCAGCGGCTCGTCCTTCGTTTTTACAAACAGCTTGATGTAACGATAAGTGCGAAAATTTAGCGTTGTATACGACTGTCCCTTGCTGCCATCCGCTATCAGACTGTCTATCCTCCCTACAAATTCCTTTCCTTCTACATCATTCCGGTTACCTTTAATAACGCCTTTGCTGCCCTTTTCGTAAAGTGATTCGGCATAGCCAAGTGATATCCCCGCGTCTTTACCGCCGCTAAAATTTAACGTTACGTAGGCATTTGTTTCAAAAATTTGATCGAGCAATAAAGAAACCGTAGTATTTGCCGGGATGATTATTGCAGTTTTTTTCTCCGGAAACGTTGGTGGAACGCTTATACCTGTTGCAGCACGCAATTTAGGGATGCGTTGATAGGTCATTTCTCTTGCGGGTAGTGTAGAAGGCACCAATGCCCAATCTATCCCCCAGGCCGTGCCTTTAAGTCTCCCTTCAGATAAGTTAACCGCATGGGGCCAGGCACTGTCATCATAAGCCGCAGCCGTCCAGTCGCCTTTAATAGCATGGTTCATATCTACCATTTCCCCTTTACTGGCAGCAAAAAAATACCCCGGAATAGGCTGGTGCCCGGTATCGTGGATGCACTTCCAGGTATTGTTGGTATTTAATATTTCTTCGATTGGTGAATTACCCTGTAATATGAAACCTGTGCGTACACTGATCTGTGCCGCCGGACTGTATTGAGCTTCATTCCAAACGAGTGCGGCTATTGTATTTTTTCCTGTGGACAGATATGGTGCGAGGTCTATCGTTTCATAATTCCAATAATAAGTATCGCCTCGTGCCGGCCCCAATGAAACCAGTTTGCCGTTAACCGATAACTTATAGCGATTATCGGCCGATACGTGTACGATAAAAGTTGAAGGCTTGGTAGTAAGGTCTATGCTTTTACGGAAGTAATAAACGCCATAGTCCTTACCAGCATCGTATGGTGCACCTATCCAATGCGCATTCCATTGCCTGTTTGGAGTTTTAACATCCGCAGTTTGAGCATACCCGTGTTTAGCCAGACCTGAACCAAAAAGGAAAAGCAGTATCGTAAAAAAAGATTTCATTGTGGTTGTATAATTGTGCCCGCAATATTGCAAAATAAACCTGCTAAAACAAATTAAATCGATTTAGCTAATTAGAAAACTATTTAATAAATTGCCCCCGAAATAAAATTGTATGCGATCTATTTTAAAGTTAACCCTAAGCACAGCCTTTTTACTATTGCTTCAAACCATAGTACAAGCACAGGCTATAAAATTAAATTGGAAGCTGTTCCCTCAGGATGATAGTTTATTTACAGCAAAACAAATATCATCCCCCGGGTTTCATACAAATAAGTGGATTGATGCTGTTGTGCCGGGGACCGCATTTTACTCATATGTTAAGGCAGGTAAGGAAAAAGATCCGGATTATGCCGATAATATTTATAAAGTTGATAAGGCTAAGTACAATAGGCCTTTTTGGTATCGTACAGAATTTTCGTCGTCATCTTTTAAACCAGGCAAAACCGTTTGGCTTAACTTTAACGGGATACATAAACGGGGCGAGATCTATTTAAATGGGCAGCATATAGGAACGATAAAGGGGATTGTAGAAAGGGGCATTTATAATATTACCAAAAACCTGAAAAAAAATGCGCCTAACGTACTTTTAGTTTTAGTTGTGCCACCACGAAATGATCCTGAACATAATCACCCCATGGCTAACTGGGAAAGCCCTACCTACATCCCCAGCGGAAGCTGGGATTGGATGCCTGCTGTACCCGGTTTAAATAGCGGCATTACTGATACGGTTAGCTTAACAACCACCGGGCCTGTCGCGGTTGAAGATCCATGGATACGAGCTCATTTGCAAAATAAAAATGCTGCAGATCTAACAGTGAAGGTTAATCTGAAAAACGCTTCTTCTGAACCGGTGAGCGGGGTGGTAAAGTTTGTTATTAACCCGGGCTATATTACCGTAACCGGGCCTAAAATAACATTAAAGGCTAACAGCGTTGAAACCGTAAATTACAATCAGGATCAATTTCCGCAGCTACATATTAATAACCCGAAACTATGGTGGCCTAATGGCTATGGCGGCAAAGCCGATGGGACGCAGAACCTTTATACCTGCAGTGTCCGATTTGATGCTGATGGCGTTGGTGTATCTGATAAGGTGATCAAAACCTTCGGAATAAGAAAAATAACTTCCGATACAACATCGGTAAACGGGCCATTAAGGGTGTATGTTAATGATGTTCCGGTGCTTTTAAAAGGCGGCAATTGGGGCATGAGCGATTATATGCTTAAAGCGCGTGGTAAGGATTATGATACACGGATCAGGTTTCATCAGGATATGAATTTTAACATCATCCGTAACTGGACCGGCGAGGTTACTGATGAAGCCTTTTATAACTACTGCGATAAATATGGAATAATGGTTTGGGACGATTTTTGGCTGAACAATTTTGGCCAGATAGATAGCCTGGGTATCTTTAAAAGCAACGCTATTGAAAAAGTTATTAAACTAAGGCATCACCCATCAATTATCATTTGGTGCGGCGCCAACGAAGGCGTACCAGGTGGTAACCCTAACGGGCCGTTAAATAACACCATTAAAGCAGCAATTAACGATAATGATGGGGAGGACAGGCTTTACCTTGCCCGTTCAAATGCAGGCGAAACTAATCCGAATTTTTCCATTCATGGTGGCAGTCGGGTATTATCGGGCAGCGGGTTGTGGAGCAATACCGACCCCAAAACTTATTTTACCGATCCGCATAACGGCTATCTTTTCTCTAAAGATTCGTATGGCATGCGGAGCGAACTGGGTACCGCCACGTTTGTAAACGTTGAAAGCTTTAAAAAATTCATGCCGAAGGATTACTGGGTGGCCCCTACCACAACTGCAGTAAACAGCAAAACCAACATGTGGGCCAGGCATTACTTTAGCACCGATGGCGCCCTGGGCGGGGGATCTGACCCGGTTAAATACATCAACAGCGTCAACAACAGCTATGGCAAGGCAACATCGTTAGAAGACTTTTGCAAAAAAGCCCAAATGCTAAACGTAGAAACCATGAAGGCCATGTATGAATCATGGAATGACCACATGTGGAAAGATGCTACCGGGATGCTGATATGGATGAGCCAGTCTGCTTATCCATCAATGATATGGCAAACCTATGATTACTACTATGACCTTACCGGTGCCTATTTTGGTGCAAAAACAGCATGCGAGCCGATCCATATCCAGTGGAATGCCGCTACAAATTCTGTGAAGGTGATTAATAACAAGCCATACGATATAAAGGGATTACACGCCGAGGCTTTTGTTTACAATATGAATGGCAAAATAGTTCCGGCATACACAGTATCAAAAACATTGGATGTCCAATCAACATCAGCCACAGAGGCATTTGTCGCGTTCAGCGGGGTTGATAAGCAAGCTGCACTATCTGATGTGCATTTTTTAAAGCTCAAGCTTATTGATAAGACAGGGCACCTTGTTTCAGAAAATTTTTATTGGATAGGCAACAGCTATCTTGATTATACAGCATTAAATAAAATGCCGCACGTCGGCGCAAGCCTGGTTCAAAGCAACGCCAAAATATCTACCGCAAAAAACGGTATTAATAAACTGCTTAAGTACAGCATCGTCAATAAATCTAAAACTACAGCTGCTTTTGGTATAAGGGCACAATTGGTAGATGGCGCAGGTAAACAGCTTTTGCCCGCCCTTTATAACGATGGCTATTTTTCGCTAATGCAAGGTGAAACAAAAACGCTTGAAGTAGAAATAGACCCTAAATTGCTAACTAAAGGGTATAAACTGCAAGTAAGGGCATACAATAATTAAACTGTGGGGTGGTTAAGTTAGGCCTTATCCGCCTTTTTTGACGACCCCCTGATTTGAAAATCAGTTTTCAGGATGATGGATTGAGAACTGATATGCTGAGATGATGTGTTTAACTTGTTTAGCAGTACTGTTATTACGCTATCTGCTATAGCCTCAATAGGCTGTGCAATAGCGCTAACCGGTGGCGAGAAAAGCTTGAAAACATCATAATCGTCAAAAGAAACAAGCGCAAGGTCATCCGGAACTTTTAGGCCAAGGCTATTTATTACTTTTAAGCCACAGGTACCTACATGGTTGGTGCCAAAAAACACTGCATCCAGGTTCTTATGCTTTTTAAGGAAAGTATTTAGCGGCCCCATAATAAGTTCCTCATTCTGACTAAACACTATTTCCTGGATAAAAGGTTTCAAGCCGCTCTCGTCTAACGCATCTTTATAACCTTGTAAACGGTCTTGCATTTGCGTTTGATTTGATGCGAACGTTATATATGCTATGTTTTTATAACCTTGCTGTATCAAATGCATGGTAGCATTATAGGTGCTGAAAAGGTTATCTATTTCTACAAAATCGGTGCTTACCTTTGGTAGATGCCTGTCAAACAGCACTACCGGCATTCCATCTTTTATTAATGAACTTATATCATCTTCAATACCTTCGGGTGGCGCAATGATATACCCATCCACATGTCTGTCACGGAACATGCTGATCAATTCGCGCGTTTTGTTCGTGTCATTGTCAGTACTGCAATAAATAATTTTGTAGCCGTTTTTATAAGCGCGGTCCTCTATTAGTCGGGCTATCGACGCAAAAAAGGGATTGGAAATATCCTCTACCATCAACCCAATAATGTTTGATTTGCCTGTACGCAGGCTTTTAGCCAATGAGTTTGGCTTGTAGCCTACTTCATCCACAAATTTCTGCACACGGTCAACCAGTTCCTTCCCTATCCTTTTCTCCTGCGCACGGCCATTCAGGATAAAGGAAATTGTAGTTTTCGATACGTTTAGATGGTTGGCAATATCAACTATAGAGAGTTTTTTCACGTGGTATTTTGGTAAGGTCAAATATAAATATAGTTAATAAAAATAGCATTGAAATAGCATTAAATCGATTTAATGATTATTTCAGTCAAACTAATACGACTGATGTTATTAAATATTATCATTTTATTTAAACGCTGCTTTATTAAGGCGTTTATAACTAAAGCCAAATAAGAATATAACTGCGTAACATATTATTGGCAGGTAATAGGCAGTTGCCACATTATGATTAGCCACCTGCCCCATTAATAACGGAAATAGTCCGCCGCCTACCACTCCCATAACGATGAACGACGATGCCTGCTGGGTTTGCTTGCCCATGTTTTTTAAGCCAAGGCTAAATATGGTAGGAAACATGATGCTAAAGAAGAAATTGATAAAGAGCAGGGCGATAAAGGACGGCCAGCCAAATCCCTGGGCCACAATAAGGCACATTACAATATTACATAACGCAAAAATCGCCAATAGCTTACTGGGTGCTATGTACCGCATCAATAAGGTACCAGCAAAGCGGCCGATCATCATCATAACCATACTTAGCGAAAAAAAGTAGCTTGCTTTACCATCGCTAAAATGCATAACATCATGCCCGTAATTGATGAAAAAAGCCCAGGTGCCACCCTGTGCGGCTACATTGAACAATTGGGCTACAACCGCAAAAACAAAATGCCTATGCTGAAAAAGCTTTTTATCAACATGAGGAACTTCGGTGGGGGAGTATGAATCAATCGCAGGAATATGAGGATCTATAAGCGCAGGTACTTTTACAAAAGAGAATGCTACAGCAATTGCGGCTATAACGGCGCCAATAATTATATAAAGATGCTTTACGGATACCAGATCCTGCTCCTGCCCAAAAATGAAATAGCTACCAATGATAGGTCCTATGATACCGCCAACACCATTAAATGCCTGCGAAAAGTTGATACGCTGATCGCTCGTGCGCTGGTCTCCAAGAGAGGCTACAAAAGGATGCGCTACAGTCTCTAATGTTGCCATACCGCAAGCCAGGATAAACAATGCTACCCTAAAAAAAGTGAATGACTCGGCATTCGCGGCCGGTATGAATAAAAATGCACCGGCAGAATAAAGCAGCAACCCCAGCAAAACGCCGTTTTTGTATCCAAACCTCTTCATGAACAACCCAGCCGGGATGCCCATAATAAAATAAGCGCCGAATATGGAGAACTGCACGTAAGCCGACCGTGCCTTGCTTATATGCAGCACATTTTGAAAATGCCTGTTCAATACATCGCCAAGCGTCATGGATATACCCCACATTAAAAACAACGAGGTTACAAATATAAGTACTAACAAATATTTGCGTTCGGTGAACTTTGGCTTATTATCCATTGGGTGATGAATTAATTTAGTTGAATTGGTTTTGTAAATTAAATCAAATCTTTACATCAACCAAAAGCTTATTATTAACTTTTGGCACGAAAGTCAGGCTTTACTAAAACTGTCCTGCCTTTGATAGCGAAAATGGTTTATCCTCCAAAGCTAAACCGCGGGTTAAATTAGGCTGATCGCCCATTTCTAAATGCAATGTGCCACCATTCATGATATCGGTATGGCTTATCCAGTTGTGGGTATAAGGTTTACCATTAAGCGTAGCCGACTGGATATATACATTTTGCTTGCTGTTATTATTGGCTTCGATTATAAATTTATTCCCATTTTCGAGCGTAATGGTCATTTTATTAAATAGCGGGCTGCCAATTACATACTGATCTGTCCCGGGACAAACACTATAAAATCCGGCAGCACTCAGCACAAACCATGATGACATCTGTCCTTCATCCTCATCACCCGGGTACCCATTTTCGGTTGCGTTGTACATCTTATCCATCACCTCGCGCAGATGCTGCTGGGCTTTCCAGGGTTGGCCGGCATAGTTATACATATATAGCATGTGGTGAATAGGCTCGTTGCCCTGTGCAAACTGGCCCATTTTAAAGGCTGCCATCTCTGTCATCTCATGTATAACTGTACCGTAGCCACCTACCTTGATAGTACCCGGCTCGGTAAACACCGAATCTAATTTGGCTGTGAAATTTTTATCGCCACCCATTAAATTTATAAGCCCCTGTGTATCATGGAAAACCGACCAGGTCCAATGCCATGCATTGCCTTCGGTGTATGGCCCACCCCAATCCATTGGGTCGAAAGGTTCTATCCAATTGCCCTTGGCGTCTTTGGCGCGCATAAACCTGGTCTTAGGGTCGAATAGGTTTTTGTAGTTATACATTTGACGGCCAAATACATTCTCATAATGCTTATTACCGGTTGCTTTTGCCAACTGGTAAGCGCAAAAGTCATCATAGGCAAATTCCAGGGTCCAGGCTGTGGCGCCTTCTGTTTGCTTAGAATACGGCACATAACCATCGGCAAAGTACTCTTTCCAGCCCGGGCGGCCGTTGGCACTGCCCCATGGGCCTTTGTTTGTAGCCTCGTGATAATAAGCTTCCAGCGCTTGTTTAGGGTCAAACGTACGGATGCCTTTCATCCAGGCATCAGCTAATAGCGAAATAGAATGGTTACCCAGCATGCCCCCGGTTTCTGCGGGAAAAGACCATGCCGGCAGCCAGCCACATTGTTTTTGCGCATCCAATAACGCCTGTACTAATTGCCCCTCCATTTTGGGATGCAGAACGGTGTTTAACGGAAATTGCGCCCTAAATGTATCCCAAAAGCCGTTATCGGTATACATATAACCGTCGTGCAGCTTACCATCATACGGGCTATAGTAATAAGGTTTACCATCCTTGCCATATTCAAAAAACTGGTGCGAGAAAAGGTTTGCATGATACAGGCAGGAATAAAATGTGGCTTTCTCCTCTTCAGTACCGCCTTCAACCGCCATACGGCCAAGCAAAGTATTCCAAACTTTATCAGCCGCTTTATGGGTATCATTAAATGAGCTGTATTTACCTAACTCGGCTTGTAAGGTTATTTCGGCTTGCTCAGGGCTAATGTATGATGAGGCCACCTTCGCTTGTACTTTTTCACCATCTTTAAACTTAATGTAAGCCCCTGCGCCCTCGCCTTCGGCTCGCTTATTCTTAGCGTTTAAGCTATTCTTTTTATTTTCCCATGTGCCATAATCAGCAAACGGCTTATCAAATGTAATAACGAAATAATTTTTGAAGTTTTGAGGAGCCCAACGGCAGTTATTTACGTAGCCGCTTATTGTTCGTTTAACCGGATCTATCTTAACCATGCTCATTTTAGTATAGCCATCCAATACTAAATAGGAGGCCTGCCCTTTTGGAAAACTAAAACGCAGGTGCGCCCCTCGCTCGGTTGGGCTCATTTCTGTTTTGATGCCATTATCAAGGGTAACGCTATAGTAGCTTGGCTGGGCAATTTCATTATCGTGGTTAAACGATGCTGCCCGCTCGTCCTCGTTCACCACTAATTTACCCGTTACCGGCATCAATGAAAATACGGCATAATCATTTACCCATGAACTGCATTGATGCGATTGCTGAAACCCTCTTATCTTCTTTTCAAAGTACTGATACTTCCAGCCATCCCCGTTTTTGCCGGTTTGAGGTGTCCAGGTGTTCATGCCAAATGGCAATGACGTAGCCGGGTAAGTGTTACCATAAGAAAATTCGTATTTGGTATTAGTTCCCTGCCGTGTGTTTACATATTTAACCAGGTTACCTTGCTGGGCGTGTAAGTTGCTGGCGATAAACAATGCAACGGTGCAAAAAATTGAAGGCTTTTTCATTTAGGGATACAAGGATAAAAAAATAAGATCCTGGTAGCTACTGACTTAAAAAAGGAGGCGCTCCCGCCTCCTTCCAACCAAGATATATAAACTAAACCGAATTTTTATTATTTAATAAGCGACTGGTAAAGCGCGTCGGCTACAAACTTATTGCCTGCAGCGTTCAAGTGTACCCCATCCACTGTAAGGATATTCTTATCCAGGTTCTGAGGGTTATTCTTTAATCCATACTCATGGAATAACTTCCTGAAATCTACCAATCCGCAATTGTTTTGCGTGGCAATATCACGGATGATCTGCGAGTATTTGTTCAGATCACCATCCAGTTCGTTGCTGTAGTCGGTTTTTTCGCCAACACTGGCGGGGGTACAAATGGTAACCTTGATCCCCTTAGCCTGGAATTTTTTGATCAATGCTGTATAAAACCTGCCAAACTTATCCCAATCGGTGCCGGTACCAAACAAGCGTTTGTGCCATACATCGTTTACCCCTACCCAAATCACCACCACGTCTGGATTTTTGGATAACACATCATCCTCGTACCGTAAGTACAGGTCGTAGATCTTGTTCCCGCCTATGCCTGCGCCGGCTACCTCATAATTCCCTGCCTTGTTGTTATCCTTCAGTTTTTGCTGAAATAAGGTAATATAACCGTCTGGGCGAACGCCATATTCCGTAATAGAATCGCCAAAAAAGACTATTTTTTCGGCCTTTTTGGTTTGAAAACTGCACATAAAAATAACTACGGCAAACATTATAAGTTTTTTCATTCCGGTTTGAATTGGTGGTTATGCTAAATTGATTTAGCTAAAATATATATTATTTTTATAGTTACAAATATAATTCACAATTAATGAAATTTAACCCGGATAAATCGCGGCCGGTACAAGTTGGGATGCGTTTGCAGATCCTTTATAAATTCAACAGAATTGATATTGTAGCTGATCAGCAACTCGCCTGGTTTAGATAAGGTAGGGTGTGCCTTGGCGTTATAAACAACAAAGGTTTTTTCCACCAGGTCGGGTTTGCAATCCCATAACTTTATTACCGGGCCAAACGGACCAACAGGGCTTGCTCCTATCCGCATACCCACCGTCGTACTCATACCACCCTGCTGAAAAACTAAAGCATACCTGCCATCCGGTAAAACAGAAAGACTAAGCTCGTTAGATACACCGGTGGTAACATCAGCAGCTTTGCTCATATCGCTCTCCCAGGCAGTTCCATTCCAGAACTTCCACTTTTTAAAGTTCTCGAAATCGGCCGGCAATACACGGGCTACCAACAGGCTCTTGACCATACCCCGAACGCCATACACATATATATAACCATCCGGCTTTGGCGCGCCGGCTGCTTTGGTATTAACAAAGATGCCGGCACCAAAAGAACCGATATCATTTTTGCCATCGGTTAAATAAAGAGGCGTATCCATCTGTTTAATTGTGGTGTATGGAGGGTTATCGCCCGGCGCTATTTTAATAAACGTATTACCTACTTCCCTAAAACCAAAAGCTCCGCTACTTACATTTCGCACCCGGTAGCCAAATATGTAGGTAGCGTTATTCGCCTGATTTACAAAACCATCACCCAGCCAATAGTAATCGGAAGAATCTGTTTTTGGGGTATTGGGAATAAAAACAGATTCGGCTTCTCCTTTTTTATCTTTATCCCAGTAAAACTCCATTTGCTTTGCATCGGGTTGGTTGCCGTTTAATATCGCTACCGTGTTATGGATCATTTTATAGCCCGGCATCATCGTATTATCACGGATCTCCCCGATCATGCTATCACTAAAAATAAAAAGGGTTTTGCTGTTTGGTTTGGAGTGCTTGCCTTCTACGCCATTTAGGGGTATGGTATAAATGCCGTCGCCGCCGAACCAGCCGTTGGTTCGGTTTAACAGGGCCGACCATTCGGGCGCTTCTTCTACTGTAAATTTAAGATCGGTAAGATTTACTGATTTAGTTTGGGCAATGCTTTGAGACAACACAGTGCAAATACACAGACAAACAAGCGTAAGCCTTTTCATGGGATCAATCAATTTAATATAGGTTTATGCAGACTGCCGGGCAGGCCTAAAGCGTTTGTAAGCAATAATAATCAATCCTACAATGCCGCCAAACAGCATAAGCCCGCCAATTAATTCTGCTTGTGTAAATGTAATACCTAAAAAGCTGTAATTAAAATTTATACGGATGTGTTCTATTAAAAAACGCTCGCCACCGTTAAGTATAAGGTAAATACAAAACATCAGTCCTGGTATTTTTATCTTTTTACGGAAAGCCCACATCAGCCCAAACATCCCTATACAAAGCACCAATTCATAAAAGGATGTTGGATACACGCCTTTCACCAGTTGGTTACAGTAATTACCATTGCAACCCGGTATAGGTATACCTGCATTTATAGCATTGTGCGGATATTTAAAACTCCACATCCAATTGGGTAACCAGCTAAGCCATTGCGGTTTGGCATGCTCATTAATAATCCCCCAGTCGCCATCGCCTGCTAAATGGCAGCCTACGCGACCAATACCATAAGCCAGCATCATGCCGGGCGAACCGATATCCGCCAGGTGCACCTGTTTCATTCCATGGCGGTAACCAATGTACAGGTAGGTAAGCGCGCCAAATATCAACCCGCCATAGTAAGCAAAACCGTTTGCCGAGAACAACACCCCTATAGGGTCATACCTAAACTGGCTGATATGTTCTACTGTATCAAATAACTTGGCACCAATAAACCCAAAAAAGCCAACGCTGAACACTATCAACCCCATTAGCTGGTATGGGTGCCGGGTTTCTTCAACCACCTTTGGTTTAGCCAATTGATAGCTCTTCCTATCCAGGTAAACCCACAGCGCGAACCCTATTCCAACAAGCAGGCCAAAAATAAGGTTACCGTGGGTGGAAAGAATGTACCCACGAGGATCTGCCGCGAAGCTTTTATAATTAAATACAGCTCCTAAACCCTTAAAGCCAAAGGCAAATCCTAATAGAAAATTTATTGCCAGGTCTAACACCGAAGCAGGCTTCCCTATAATAACTATCCGCTTAAAGGCATGGATCTTACCATTAGCCTCGTACCTTTTAAACTCCGACGTAAATACAATGTACGCCAGCAAAAACGATAAAGCCACAAAGAAACCAAAGGTTTGGATAGGGAACGAAAACCGGGCATGAAACAGGTATTCAAACAGATCGCCAAGTGTTGGAAACATATTGCTAATGTATAAAATGCCCGTTGAATGTCTTTTAAAAAAAGCAGGGATTAAGCGCTCTGCCTAATCCCTGCTTGTCTAAATTCAAATATCTTAAAATCCCAGCTGGATACCCAGGTTTATAACCCGCTGGTTGATATAGGCATCGCCTGCTGTATTGGTTGAGATCTCCGGATCCTGCTGATACTTGTTGTAGTTATCCCAGGTGAACAAGTTATAAGCGCTCATGTAAACCCTTGCATTGCTGATTTTAAACGGCAGCAGCTTGTTTGGTAATTGATAGCCTATGTCAATGGTTTTTAAACGGATATAGTAGGCGTTAACCAACCAATAATCACTAAAATAAGCGGTTGGGCTATTTATTGATGTAGAGTTAAAGCCTAACCTTGGGAAGTTTGCTGTTGCAGCTGTTTCGGGCGTCCATCTTTCCTGGTGTATGGGCTGAAACTGGCTTTGGAACGGCTCGATACCGGTACCAACCACAGCAAAACTATAATTGAATGAACCCTGTAGCAACACGCTTATACTAAAGCCCTTGTATACACCCTGCAAGGAAAGACCAAGTGTAGTGTTAGGCAGGTTTGGATTACCTATAGGCCCTTTATCAAATGCGTTGATCACGCCATCGCCGTTACGGTCTTCATAACGCAGATCGCCGGGCTGCACCGGGCTGCCATCATCTGGTAAAGCAATAGGGTTACCCTTATTAGTGCCATCAACACTATTGGCTTTATAAGTGGCAATAGCGGCAATATCAGCAGCAGTATAGTAACCCAGGAAGTGATAACCAAATTGCTGACCGATAGGACGACCAGTTTCTGCCAGCCGTGTGTAGACAGGTGCAGCCTCGTCTTTAAACAAGATCTTGTTTTTGGCATATGAAAAAACCAGCCCGGTATTATACTGAAATTTGCCAATATTGCCATGGTAGCTTATCTGACCGTCGAAACCCTGATTTCGGGTCTTACCAATATTAACAGCCGGCAAATCTACTCCCAATATCAGAGGCACACTACCTGGTTTAATCAGCTGCTTGTAACGTATATCGTGGAAATAATCAAACGTTACCGATATTTTATCGTTAAATAAGTTCATATCTAAACCTATATCCAATTTACGGGCACGTTCCCAAACTACATTAGGATTGCCCAGCGCGCCTTCATAAATTGTACCATAACCTTGCTGCGACTGGCCAAAACTGTAGCCCCCGCCCTGGTTGTAAACCTGATTATAGACATAACGGTTACCAGGCGCAGCATCCGAACCTACTAAACCATAGCTGGCCCTTAATTTGAAAAGGCTGAATATAGGCAGGGCCTTAGTGAAGAAATCTTCTTTCACCAAATTGTAACCCACGCTCACGGCGGGGAATATACCAAAGCGGTGGTCGGCAGCGAAACGATCGGTACCGTTATAGGCCACATTAAAGTCTATCAGGTATTTCTGTTTGTAATCATACCCCACCCTGCCAGAAAAACCTCTAAACTTTTGTGGTACGCCAACCAGGTCGCCTGATAATAAATTAGCGGCATACAAGGTGTTAGCTGTTTGATTAAATAGCATCAATCCCGAAAAATGATGAGTGCTGCCAAAAGTACGATCGTAGTTAAGGTATAATTGTAAGTTGTAATTATTTGAATTCATATCAGTATTACCGGTTAAGCCATAGTTTTGATAAACATATGTACCGCCGGGGCGAAGAGAATACTGATTGGTAACCGGGTCATAGTGATAGGAAGGGATACCCTCGTTAAAGATCTGCTTGGTGTACTGCTCTATACTGGAATAGGCGATACGACCTGTCAGCGATAAACCATCTGTTAATGCATCCAGCTTTTGAGTACCACCAAACAGGAAGTTAAAATCTGTTCTGCGCGAATGCTGATAACCACCTGTTGCCAGCCTTGCATTTAGTGTAGGCAAGTGATCTGGATTGAAGGATGAATAAGCATAACTATAGCTGCCATTAGGGTTTAAATATGGCGATGTAAACGGTGTTTGCTTTGTAAAATTATACACTTCGCCTACCGCGTTTTGATTGTACGGTTGGTTAAGATCTGAAAAGCGGGTGGTTACATCCAAACGCAGATCAAGGGTTTTGTTAACCCTTAGGTCCAGGTTGGAGCGGAAGTTGTACCTGCGGAAATAATAGTTAGTGTTCACTAAACTTTGCGGATCGGCAAAATCGCGAACCAAACCATTTTGGTTTAATGCGCCGCCGGATATAAAATATTTGAGCGCGTTAGTACCGCCCGCGATATCTAAATTGGCATTGGCCTGGTAACTTTGTTTTTCAAAGATCTTATCGTACCAATTTACATTGGGGTGGCCGTAAGGATCATCGTTATTTTTAAAATGATCAAGATCTGCCTGGGTGAAGGATGGCTGAAGCCCGTCGTTCGCTCTCGCTTCGTTTATTAGCAAAGCGGAGTTGTACGAATCCAGAAACTTTGGCGTTTTAGTGGGCTGCTGTATACCGGTCTCTACCCTTACATTAAACTTGGGTGCGCCGCTTTTACCGCGCCGGGTGGCTACCACTAACACACCGTTTGCGCCCTTAATACCGTAAATAGCAGTTGAAGAGGCATCCTTAAGGATAGAGATGCTTTCTATTTCGTTCACATTTATCTGCTGTAGCTGATCGTAACTGTACTCGATATCATCTACAATAATAAGCGGCTGATTACCTGCAGGGTTTAAAGAGCTTACCCCACGAATGTAAAAATCAGATGCATCCTTACCCGGCTGGCCCGATGCCTGCTGTGAAAAGAAGCCCGGCAACTTACCGGTAAGCGTGTTCTGTACATTAGCCGTTGGTACTGTACGGATATCACTTCCCGAAATTGAACTAACCGCGCCGGTGCTTGTAATACGTTTACGCGTGCCATATGCCACAACTGCTACTTCATCCAATCCGTTTGTACTGGTTTGAAGAATGATATCCAGGGTTTTATTATCGCTCACCTTTACTTCCTGGTTTACATAACCTATAAACCTTAGTATAATTATATTCGATTGCCCTTTTAAGGTAAGCGAGAACCGGCCATTCACATCAGATATGGCACCGTTGGTAGGGAACCCTTTTTCTACAACAGATACCCCCGGCAAAGCCCCCGCTATATCGCGTACCTTGCCGGTTACTGTTGTATTTTGAGCGTACAAAGCCACCGGTAGCAACGTAAATATTATTTGAAAGAAAAGTATTATTTTTCTCATAACTGCTTAATTAATTGGTTTAATTGATCTTTCTGGTAATTACCATCCGGGGTTTTGTTTCATATTAGGGTTCTTTTGTACCTCATCGTACGGAATAGGGTACAAGTACATTTTTGGCGCATCAAACTTGGTTGTAAGCACATTAATGGGGTTGTAATTAAGTGTGCTGCCTACCTTTGCTATGCTTACACCTGTGCGCTGCTGATTCATGGTGGTTTCGGCTAATTTCCATCGGCGGATATCCCAGTAGCGGCTTTCTTCAAAAGCCAGCTCAACGCGGCGTTCGTTCTGTATCACCGTACGCATCTGCTCTTTTGTCATCCCTGCTGTTAAACCGTAAAGGTTTCCCGCGCCTGCTTCGATGCCGGCACGTTTACGAATGCTTATTAAAGCGTTGTATACTTCTGTAGTTGGCCCCTCAGATTCGTTTAGGGCTTCGGCATAACCCAAAACAAGGTCGGCGTAACGCATGATCAACCAATCGGTACTGTGCGAGCTGTAAGCATTGGTATTCTCGAAATTGCCCATAAACTTGCGCATGTAATAACCGGTTTTAGTTTGCTGCAGCGAGCCGTTTGGTTTGCTTTGGCCACCTTCAAATGTTTGTATCTGGGTGTTTAACCACTGGGCGCCATTGTACATAATGGAATAAGTAAGCCTTGGGTCGCGGTTGTTATATGGGTTGTTACTATCGTAGCCGGATGCCGCATCGCCAATAGGCAATCCGTTTGCCATAGGGAAAGCATTCACCAACTCCTGTGTTGGGCTGGTTTGGCCTTTGCCTGTTGCAGCAGTAAAGCCCACGGGACCATTACTGGTTTCCACGTTAGTGTTGTTTCCGCCCTGGCGCATAAACAAAATTTCGGGGTTATTCTGCGTCAAAAACACCTCCTTAAAGTTTGGCAGCAGCGAATAGGTACCCAGGTCTATCACATCTTTCGCGGCGGCAGCGGCAGCGGCCCACCTGGTGGCATCAAAGTTGGTATAACCTGTTAAATTATTGGCAGCATCAATATTGCCGCCATTAAACAATGGGCTTGCAGCATACAACAGTACCCTTGCTTTTAATGCCATTGCCGAGCCTTTTGTTGGGCGGTGGCTGTCTGCATTTGGGTCGCTTATAGGATATACCAATAACGAATCTTTTATGGCGTCGCATTCGCTCACTATGTATTTTACGCAATCATCAAAAGAATTGCGTGGCAGTGATATATCATCAGAAATAGTGTAAACATGATTGCCCATTAACGGCACGCCGCCATAACGTTTTATTAGTTCGAAGTAAAACATCGCCCTTAAAAAGCGCGCCTCACTCTTCCATACGTATTTCATGGAATAGCCATTGTATTTGGCCAGCACAGGTACCACTTCTATATTATTTATAAACTCATTTGCCTGGCGGATGCCTGCATAATAGGTACCAAACAAATTTTCATCTGAAGGAATAGTATAGGAGTTGTAAGATGCGGTAGACAGAATGGTAGCAATGTTTGACGGTCCCGATGCTGAAGAAATGGCATCATCGCCAGCGGCGTCAAGGTAATCGCCGCCAACTCGGTTATGGCCATTCCTTAAAACCGAATATACGCCATACAGATATTTTTGCGCGTTTACTCCGGCAGAGTCCCTTGGATCAAAAATGTGGGTGATGTCCACCTTATCAACCGGTGTCTGCTCGTATTTTTTGCAGCCTGCAATTGCCACTATCAGTGCTATGGCTGCTATAATATTTTTGTGATTTTTCATGATCGTATTTTCTATAATGGCCAAAAATTAAAGCTTAACGGTAACACCCGCGTTTATTACCCGTTGGATAGGATATGCCCCGTTACTTACTTCCGGATCGATACCTTTGTAACCGTAAAGGGTTACCAGATTTTCGCCGTTCGCAAATAATCTCACACCCGATAATTTAAGTTTCTTTACCCATTGGAATGGTAGCTCGTAACCGATCTCTGCGTTCTTCAATCTTAAGTAATCGCCTGAGCGTACATACAGGGTTGAAAAGGCCGTGTTATTGGCATTGCCCAGTGATAAGCGTGGGAGTGTTGCCGTAGCGGCTGTTTCAGGCGTCCATCTGCCGGTTAGGTTATCGTAACCCTGGCCCGCATAGGTAAGGCCAAGGAAGCCTACGCCTGCAAAGCCGTTCACCATAGAGTTATCAAACAAGAACTGCCTGTTTTTAACTCCCTGGATAATCATGCTGAAACTAAAGCCTTTGTAGTTGAACCCTAGCGATGCACCGTAGAACAACAGCGGCCTTTGATTTCCGATGGCCGAAATGTCAAACTGGTTTATGATCCCGTCTTTGTTCAGATCCTGGTATTTTACATCGCCCGCTTGTGCTGTGTAGCCGGTTGTAGTTGCGCTGGTTGCGGCTTCCTGGGCATCTTTAAAGAAACCTAAAGCTGTATAGCCATAAATAGCGCCGGTTGACCTGCCCGTATGGCGCTGCCATGGATACGGCGTAGGTGTTTCATCGTTAAACACGTTTTTTGAATACTGCAGCGATGCATTACCCGATACGAAGTAATTAAAATTGTTGATATGGTTTTGGTAGGTTAAAGTAAGTTCCTCGCCCTGGTTAAGCACTACACCAATATTTTCAGCAGAGTATTGTGTACCCAGCAGTAAACTGTTACGGCCCCGTATCTGTAACAGGTCTTTATACCTGTCGCGGTAATAATCGGCGGTTATTGTAAGGTGATTGTTGAATAGGGCAATGTCTGTACCTATGTCAATTTTATCGGCTTTTTCCCAACTGATAAAAGGGTTGGCCAACTGATCTGCATATATACCCTGTACATCGCTACGGCTGGTACCCGTGCTGTACTGGTAGCCATTTGGTGAGCTATAGGTTTGAATGAAGTTGTAGTAGCCTACATTATCAACGTTGGCATTACCGGTGCGGCCGTAAGTGGCGCGCCACTTCCATGACGAGATCCAGCTGATATTATCTTTAATAAAATTTTCTTTGGCCATTTGCCAGCCTAAACCGCCCGCGTAAAACAGTCCAAACTGTTTACCCGGCGGATACCGGCTGTAGCCACTGCGGTTCACCGCGGCTTCTATAAAATATTTCTCGTCGTAATTATAACCTGCTTTAAAAGCCTCGTTGGTAGTTACACTTGTTAAATCGTAGTTAAGGTTTACCGAACGGGTATCATATAACATCATACCTGTAACGTTATGCTTGCCAAATTGCCTGTCGTAATTAAGCGATAACTGTGCGTACGAATAGCGCGCCGTTGATACACTGTTAAAATTGTTTACCTGCGACCTGGATGCACCTACTCCCGCATAAGTGCTATCAGGCTTCATCAGAAAAGTATTGTTTTGCAACGACCTGTCGAGCACCCCCTGCGATGATAGCGCCATGTTACCTTTGGCCTTACCCGAAAGGCCTTTGGTAATGCTGCTCATATCATAGGTAAGATCTAAATTGGCCAGCACATCGTTACTGTTGGTGCGCTGGTAACCCGAATATTGCGCCTGCGATAAAAGGTTGTTGGTAAACATGGTGGTACCACCAAAAGAGCCATCGGGATTTGTGGCCGGATAGGCATTGTTTGGTGTTGAATATAAACCACCGAGGATGTTACCATAACCTGCACCTGGCTGTGTACCCGACTGGATACGGCCAAACATCTGCAGATCTACCACAAATTTCTTGGTAACATTAACCATCAGATCCGAATTGATAATGTAGCGGCTAAGGTTATTGTTAGTATTGTACGGCACCGATGATGCCGTTTTAAACATCCCATCCTGGTTCAGGTAATTTAACGATACGCTGTAACGGGCAATTTCTGAACCGCCGTTTACATTAAGCTTGTAGCTTTTCATCGGCGAGTTCTTGCGCAGGAGAGTATTGTACCAGTTAACGTCAGGGTGGCCTGTGGGATCGGTATGGTTACGATACGCATTAAAATCTGCACTGCTGTAAATAGGCGGCTTGCCATCGTTTTGCAAAGCCTCGTTGTATAGGTAAGCGTATTGGTAGGCCGGCAGCGGGGTTGGTAGGCCCAACGGTGTTTGTACACCGCTTTGCGCGGTAAATGATATGCGTGGCGGGCCCGCCTTTGCACGTTTTGTAGTGATAAGCAAAACACCCCTTGAGCTGTTTATACCTAATAATATATTAGAAAGCCCGTCCTTTAAAACGGATACCGATTCGATACTTTCCGGATCCAGCGAAGCTATTTCGCGTTGTACACCATCAATAATGGTTATTGGCGCCTGGCCGCGCAAGGATATATTAAACTCGGTATTATCATTAGGCGAATAGTTATTGTGCGCTACAACGTTGCCTATGAAATCGCTATGCGTTTGCGGTGTAACTTGCGGTGTTGCAAAGCCGCTGTATTGCTGCGTATATAAGCCTGCTAGCTGGCCCGGCAAAGCATAGGTATAAAGCGTTGCTGGTGTAGTGGTAAGCTGGTTAGTATAAATTGTTGATATGGCACCCAGATTTTTGCTTGCATCTGCCGTACCATAAAGCACATCAATTTTAGCCGGTTTTTTAATATAAGTATCAATCAGCCTAACTGTTATCTCTTTGCTATCCTTAACAGTTGCCTGGTACACATTATAGTTTGGATATTTAAATACCAGGACAGTATTGTTAGCGGCGCTTATTTCAAAACGGCCGTTACCATCGGTACTCACCGTATCTGTTTTACCCTTAACGGTTACCTTTACACCCTTTAAAGGCTTACCGTATTCATCGAGCACAACCCCACCGGCCATGCCGGGGCGGGCACTAACTCTTGCGGTGGTATCCTGCTGCATGGCGCGGCCGGTTGTACCCAGCGCCAGCATCAGTATCACCAAAGCTGTAAAGTATTTATTTAAGTAGCATTTAGCCATTGTATAAAGTTTAAATTGTTGGCAAAAAATAAAATATCGTTTTAGCAAGGCGTAAATTGTTTTTTGTATACGCCCGGTTATATAAAAAGCTGAATTATCCGCACTTAAACGTGTACACGAATGGCTCCAGGGTGTTTCCATAACCCACCTTGGTTGTACCTGCTTTATTGGTTATGAAGTACTCCATCCTGGTGATGGTTTGCGTATCGGTTGTATTGAAAAATGCTTTAGGCCAAAAAGTTATCTGGAACCTTTTACTGGTTGACGATGTTTGCACCATACGCGTTTTATCGGTTTGTTCGCATACCGTTATGGTTTTACCATCGCTTGTATAAGCGGTTGCGCACAGGTATAGTTCGGTTTCGTTGCTAAGCGGGGTTGCTGTTACGGTACCATCAAATGTGAGCGTAACAAAATCATTATCCAACGATTTTGGCGGATCTACAATGGTAAGCTGAGGGTTACAAAAATCCACTATATCGCCCGCACCACCGGTAACTTCAAAACATGGTGTTATTACCTTGCTGTAATAGGTACCATTACCATCACTGGTAAAACCATTGCCGCTATCGGTAATTACATAGCCCAACTTTACAAGCGTATTGTTATTATCAGCGCCAACTTTTATGTTGATTGATATATCGCCGCTAAAGGTATTGCCGTTGTGGGTGTAAGCCTTCTCTGACTGGTAGGCAACCCATTCCATATCATCAATAAGGTTACCACCGTTACCAAATGTTTTTTTCATATACGCCGGCCAGGTTAATCCCCCGCCATTTTTTGGCAGTGTAGCATCAGTTAAAAGCGTCATGTTGCCGCCGCCCAGTGCAGGGCTGTTATAAGTAACCTTGGTATTTTGCGCGGCTTTCCATCCCTTAGGTACTAAAAAACCAAATATGAGGTAATCCGGGCCGCCGTTACCGGCAGTGGGGATATTAATATGCACTGTAATGGGTATGGTTGACCCTACCGTTGCGGTTGACGGTTGGTCTACGCCGGTAATTTCTTCACCGCAGCAGGCCAGCACTATGCCCAATATAAGGCAGGCACATGCCCTCCATAAATTTTTACCTTTTATATGTAAATGTGATCTCATAATCTGTTTTTGGTGTTTACCTTAATTAACTCTTTGCAGTACGTATACGTAAGCATTGTTTGTGCAGCCCGGACTAAAGGTGAGGCTCAGTTGTCTTTTCCCGTTCACAATAGGGTAGGTAAATGCCGTTGAAACCGGCGTACCCCCCGCTGCTGTAAATGTTATTTTATATGGATACAGCGGATCATCCAACGAAAAGGCGCCATCCTGGGTTACTATAAAAGGCAGCTTGTTCATCAGCTTGTAACCTACGCCGTCAAAGTTTATCCTAAACTGGCTCAGATCTACCAGCGCAGTTAAATCGGTACCGTTACGGGTTGCTTTTATTACCTGCCAGCTTCCGCTGATATCTTTTAATGCTTCCTGTTTTGGCAATACCTTTTCTGTTTTGCATGCTGCAGCCATTAGCACTACCAGCATTAGCAACAGCATACCTTTTATGTTATAATTCTTTTTCATGCAATTATTTTATGATATTAATAACCGGGGTTTTGGATCAGCTCGGGTGATTTAGCCACCTCGCTTTGCGGCAACGGCCACAGGTACATCGCCTTGCGGAAATTGCGCTTACGTACGTCAAAAACTTTATAGGTAACAGCGTTACCGTTGCGGTTAATTTCCAGTCCTTTGGTTTGTATATTATCGGTTTGTTCGGCTATTTTCCAGCGGCGTACATCCCAAAAGCGGTGCTCTTCAAAGGCCAGTTCAATACGGCGTTCGTTTTGTATAGCTAAACGCATCTCTGTCTGGTTAAGCCCGGCCGGCAATTGATACGGCACCAGGCCGGCCCTTTCCCTTATTTTTGAAACTGCATCATAAACAAGTTGGGTTGGTCCGTCTACTTCATTTGCAGCCTCTGCATAATTAAGCAGGATCTCGGCATAACGGATCAAAGGCAGCACCCTATCTGTACGATGGGTGAAATCTTGCGATACCGCGTTAGGCGAAAGCATTTTATTGGTATAATAACCGGTAGATGTACCTATATGCACAGCATCAGGCCCGGTAGCTACCCCTTTGTAAGTGCCCTGGTAAATATTAACCGGCGAAAAGCCAGGCACCAGCCTGTTTTGCAAAAGTGTTTGATCACGGATAACCGTAAAATCTAAACGCGGGTCACGGCCTGCAAAAGGGTCTTGCGCATTATAGCCTGATGTTGGATCGGTAATAGGCTTGCCATTTTTCATCGGGAAGGCATCAACCAAACCCTGTAAAGGGAATGCGCCATTCTTGCCGGTCCGCGATGGCGGTTGAAACAATTCTTCCAGATCTACATTCCCGGTAGGGCGCATCAGCTGGAATATATATTCGGTATTATACCGCAGGGTAAAAAGGTTTTGAAAACCAATACCCGGGGTAGCGTTATCTATATTTAAATGATAGGCTCCCAGGCTAATTACAGCTTCTGCAGCTTCCTGCGCCAATTTCCATCTATCTTTATTGAAGGTGGGATATCCTAACACCGCATCATTTCTTGAGCCTGTAAGCGATTGGCCGTTAAACAATGGACTTGCAGCGTATAACAATACACGCGATTTAAGTGCAAGGCAAGCCCCTTTTGATGCCCTGCCATAGCTTACGCCGGTTTGTGTGGTAGGCAGATCAAGCGCGGCCGCATCACATTCAGATACAATATAATTTACACATTCTTCGTAAGTATTGCGGCTTGCGGGAATCTTATCGGTATAGGTATAAATACTATCTCCCAATAAATGCACGCCACCATAATGCTTAAGCAGGATAGCATAGTACCAGGCCCGTAAAAAGCGCGCCTCGGCCTTCATCTGTGTTTTTGCAAAATTGTTAATAGGTACTCTCGGCAGGTTTTTCAGCAGCTGATTAACCGATCTGATATTTGTATAAGATTTTTTATAAGCATCATCGGTAACAACCGCGGCGTTAATAGTACCGGTTTCCCAAGCCAACGCAGTAGAGCCACCAGAATTATAAACTTCAGCCTCATCTGATGAAGCATCCAGCCCTCCGTTAGGTGTTTGGTTAAGGGGACTTGGCCCATAAGTGAACCGTTTTGCTGAAGCGCTAAAACCCACATTTTCATAAATGCCGGCCAAAAAGCTTACCGTATTTGCACTATCCTTAAAAACAGTTTCTTCTGTAAGGTTAGAGGTACTGGTTTGACTCAGGAAGCCTTCCTTTTGGCATGATGCCAAAAACAAAAGCGCCAGAAAGAGGGTATAAGCAACTGACTGAAAGTAAATTTTTTTCATACTATAGGGTTATAATAATAAAAGCGGTTAAGCCTCAGCATTTTATATATCAGGTATCAAAAAATCGTTTTAGCAACTTATAAAAAGATGCCGCATTGATACGCTCTGTTAAAATTAAATAAATGGTTTATAATTATTGGTCTGTAATTATGTGCTAATATAAGTTGTAAAAACGATTTAGCAAAGTTTTTTTAACATTTTTTTCCTTTTAATAAATTTGAGATTTACAATCCCAATTATTTAGCATTTTAATAAGTTTTAAAGCGGAAACAAACAATGTTTTCAAAAGAATTTACCTGTCTTACTTTTCGCTATTAAAGTACCTGCTAAAAAACAACGCCTGATAGTTTACGGAGTTACCCCAATACTCCCAGGAGTGGCCCCCCGGCCGTACAGTGTAATCATGCGGGATCTTCCGTTCTATTAGCTTTTCATGCAGTTCCTGGTTGCCGCTGTACATGCCATCATCATACCCACAATCAAATGTTAAGGCCAGTGCATTAGGTTTTAATAAGTAAACTAGGCTCACCACACAGTGCTGCTCCCACACTTCGGGGCGTTCGCTATACTTACCTAATACCTGCTCTATACCATAACTATCGGCAAATTGGCGTATATCTACCACGCCGCTCATGCTCCCTGCTGCCCCAAAAATATCCTGATGTTTAAATGCCAGGAATAAGGCACCGTGGCCGCCCATGCTCAGACCGGTAATAGCCCTTCCCTTTCGGTTGGTAATAGTCGAGTAATGTTTATCAATATAACTCACCAATTCGTTGGCCACATAGGTTTCATACATCCATTCCTTATTCATAGGGCTATCAAAGTACCAACCGGCAAAGTTGCCATCGGGGCAAACAATAAGCATATGATAAGTATCGGCCAGTTTTGAAACGGCCGGCACCTTCTTTATCCAGTCGCTATAATTGCCGCTAAACCCATGAAGCAGATACAATACAGGGTATTTCTTGGCTGCTGAATAATTTGCAGGTTTAATAACTACTGCTTTTATATCCTTGTTCATGGCGGCGCTATATGTAAGTGCCGTATCAACTGTAGCCGCGTTTGCTTTCAGCCAAAATGAAGTGGCACAAATAAGGAAAAGGGTGATGATCTTTTTAGTATTCATATTAAGAAGTGGCATTATTTTGAGGCGATGATCTGGATGTGATGGGTTTTAGGTTTATTAATGGCGTAGATCTGGTCTGTTAACACATTCATTTCTTTTTGCCATGCATCGCGAACGCTTTTGTAGCGGGCGCGGGTGTAATTGTCTTTATTGCCGTTTACAAAAATATTTTTTACAGCATATTTTTTAACGGTATCCATAGCGGCGTTGCTGTCGTTATACAGCAGGCCTTTTTCCTTCAGGAAATCGTACTCCATCCAAATGTACATACGCAGGCGGCGCTCAATATCCCATCGCTCTTCATTTAGCTCGCGGATCTGGATAGCCTGTTGATACTGCGGCGTTATACTTATTTCGGCCATGTTAATGCCGTTGGCAAATTCAGATGCTGCCCAGCTACCCATGCGTTCCCCATCTATCAGCAAATCGTACCTGCCTTCCTTCAGGTTTTTTACGGTCAACATCTCCCTGTTAAATTCATCATTAAAAGGCACCACCTTTAAAGCGTCCGATTGCTTTTTGTTATTGCCCCAACCACGTGGAATGGTATCCAGCGGGTATGGCAACGACTTAGCCAAATAGTTAAATGATAACGATTTAGCAGTTGCCGATAAATTTAGGACCGAGCAATTAACCGCTTTAGAAAGCTTTTTATCGGCCGCGTTGATGCTGATATCTGCCACCGAATTATTGCTTAACCCCTGTGCTTTAAGGAACAAGTAGGCCATTACCAGATGCCCGTTGTTATCCGGGTGAATGCGATCGTTTGGTGTTAGGCTAAAAGTGCTGTCTTTAAGCTGCTCACGTTTGTTGATCGCATCCATCGGGTGGTAAAAATCTACAAAACCCCAGTTATTTTTTTTGGCTGATTGCTCCTGATGATCTATCACCTTTGCAAGCGCATCGCTTTTATGCGGGTATACATTTTTCTTGGTGAATTTACTTGTTTCATCATACGGAGAGCCGCCTATCAATATGGTGCGGATATCCGGCCGTTTTTTCAGCTTATCTTCTAATTTTGCATAGGTTGCATAGCTACCTACCAACCGCTTATCAATAAAATCCTGCGCATCATTGCGATACCATTCAATGTAACCGGTATCATTCATGCCCCAGGTCAGCGTTAAAACGTTTGGCTTTTTGGCAAGTACATCATCATCAAAACGGGTGGCTATCTGTCCTATGTCATCACCGCCAATTCCTGCATTATAACAGGTAATACGGCGGTTAGGGAAATGCGTCATATAATAAAGCCATATGTACGAATGATAGTGGCCGCCATCGGTAATACTGTTGCCTACAAAAGCCACCCTGTCGCCTGCCTTAAATGGCGCCACTTTTTGAGCGCTAACCCCTGCACTTAAACCAATACCAATTAGTAATGAATAGAATTTCTTCATGTATGTATCTTATATCTCAATTTATTCCCCAGTTTTTATTTGGCTCGGCGCCCATTGTAAGTTCCAGCATGCCGCCCGCTGCTATATCTTTATAATCGAGGTAACATTTACTGTATGCCTTGCCGTTTAGCCTAGCACTTTGGATGTAAACATTTTTGGCCGAATTGCCCTTAGCTACAATGGTAAAGGCTTTGCCCTTTGCGTATTTAGGGTCGAGCTTTAAGGTTACTTTGTCAAACACGGGGCTGGTGATCTCCTGTCGGGTATCGCCGGGACAAACGGGATGCAAACCGGTAGCAGCTAACACATACCAGGCCGACATCTGACCAACATCTTCGTTACCAACCAAGCCTTCAACCGAATTTTTATATGCCCTGCGACAGATCTCGCGGGTCCATTTTTGAGTAAGCCACGGCTCGCATAAGCGGTTGTACAGGAACGGCACATGATGCACGGGCTCATTGGCGTGGTTATAATAATCGTTCCACATCATATTATCCGGTGTTTTGGCGAAAAGATTGTTGAGATCGGCAATTACTTTTTCTTTGCCACCCATCAATTGCACCATGCCATCCACATCCTGCGGAACAAACCAGCCCTGTTGGTAAGGGTTAGTTTCGAAGGTACCATACCATTGCGTCATCCTTCCCGAATCGGGCCAGGCAACCCATTTGCCACTCTCATCTTTGGGACGAAACCAACCCTTCTCCTGATCAAAAATATTTTTGTACGACAGGCTGCGGGCGGCATACTTTTGCTCATCTGCAGGGTGTTTTAACCAGCCTGCCAGTTGCGCAACGCACCACTCATTATAGGCATACTCCAACGTTTGAGCAATACCTATTGAGCCGGGCGCATACCCTTTCTCACCGTTACCAAATTTTTCTACAGACCCTACCGACAGTGCGTAAGCCTTATTAACATCATAGTTGCGGATGCCCTTGGCGTAAGCATCGGCCAAAACGGAGGTCATGGGATTACCTAACATGCAGCCGCTGTAGGCGTTGAGCAGTTCCCAGCGTTCAAAGTAATTCTTCTGTTTTTGATCGGCTAATGTTACCATTGAATTCACCAAGTCATTAACTAACGAGGGATTAATAATAGTTTGCAAAGGCATTTGGCTGCGGAAAACATCCCAGCCACTAAAAATCGTACGCTTGTTGAAAGCCGAGCTTTGGCGCGCCTTACCATCACCACCAGGATATTTGCCATCCACATCGCTGATGATGCGCGGATCGATCATGGTATGATAAAGCGCGGTGTAAAAAACTTTCTTCTGATCTGTAGTGCCGCCGTGGATACTTACTTTAGATAAAGCTTTATCCCAAAGGGCAACCGCACGCTGGTGAGCAACATCAAAATCCCAATCCTTAATCTCGGCAAGCAGGTTATTTTTTGCTCCCGCGATGCTTACGAATGATACGCCCGATTTCATTAGCACCTGCTCATTTGCTTTGGTGGCAAACTGGGTATAAAAGCCCAGGTGTTTCCCTTGTTTCTCTTTAACACCGGGCAAAACAGCTGCGTTAGCCACCTTTTCCTGATATTTATCGCTTCCAACTTCTTCGCGTTTGCGTACCCAGCCATCAGGGATATCAGCGCTCCAAACGCCATAATCTTTTAGCGGTTTATTAAATTTAGTGTAGAAATAAACGGTGTAATCGGCATGGCCATCGCCGTTGCCCCAGCCGCCGCCATTGGGTGTGCATTTCATCCAGCCTTCAATAGTATAAGCATCAACCACTTTTACGTATTGCAGGGTGGAGGTGCCACCAACCCGGCGGGCCAAGTCTATCTGAATGCGTGATAATTTATTTTGCGGGAAGGTAAAGCGCAGCATGCCGCAGTGCGGGGCGGCGGTCATTTCTGCTTTAATATTGTAATCGGTTAACAAGGTGCTATAGTAGCCCGCTGATGCCTTTTCGCTCGGCTTAGAATAAAGCGAGCGGTAGCCTCCTTCGGGATGAGCGATGGTACCGGCTTTTGTTTTAAGCTTGCCGGTAGTTGGCATCACCAAAAAATTACCCAGGTCGCCGTACCAGCCAATGCCGCTCATTTGGGTAAAGGCAAAACCTTCAATACTGGTTTGTTCATAGCTATAACCGGAGCCGTTGTCGCCACCGGTAATGGTATTGGGGCTAACCTGCACCATACCATAAGGCGTGGTTGCTCCCGGGAAGGTTTTGCCCAGGCCGTGATAAACACCCGCATCGGCGGTGCTGGTACTGGCGCCAATAAAGGGATTAACATACGAAGCCAGATTTTGCGCGCACAATATTTGCGCTGTGGCAAAACTGAACACAACGGTAGCTACAAGGTATTTTTTAATATAGTATAACATTGTTACGAGCAATAATTTGTTCACCGAGCATTAGCATACAGCATCAAATTGACAATGGTGCCTATTCCTCCATCATATTATATATATGATTTAGATAATCCGGGTGCTGATTTATTAATTGGTATTAATACGCCCAAATTATATAAGAAAAAACGATTTAGCAAATTTTAACAAAAATATTTTTCAAGTACGCTTTGATGCCTCAATCTATCTGGTGCTACGATGGCAAGATGCATTTTAAATCCCCTTCGCATTAACCAATCTCATAGTACGGATACCAAATTTTGGCATAGCAATACTGGTTGCCAACCCACCGCTTTTTAGTTTAGCTAAGGGCAGCGTTTGCCCTGCCTTGCCATCCAGTTCGGATAAAACAACTTTATCGGCACTGCAATTAAATATAACTTTGCTTTTAATACCAGCCCCCGTGTTAAATATACGTACCAGCATATCATTGCCATCAAAATTAACTGCAGATACCTCGTATCCGGCAGGTACTTTAACAAGCGAATTACCCGATAATTTAGGTCGCATTGTAGTAGCTGATACTATCAAAGGTTCGTTCCAGTTGTTGCTTTGCTGTTGGATACCTGCCTTATCCCATTTGCCGGCGTGCGGAACCAGCGCATAGTTTATGGTAGTAGGGCCTGTTATTTTATGATCCCTTCCCCATAAGCCCATACCCGAGTATTGAATATCCAGTCCCAAAGGGAAATCCTTTCCGTGGGCGTAATTAGTAGTATGATCAGTAAAAACGGCCATCCCATATTGGTTATCTTTATCGGTAACATCCACCCAGTTTAAGATCACATTGTTTTTAATGCTGTCCCATCGGGTGAAAAAAGTATTGTCCAGTTTGCTTTCGGTAACATCAAAAGGAGCGTTCTTATAAACTTTCTGCTGCGCCAAATTCAGCGGGAAATAAGCCAATAGTTTATTCCTATCATCATAAAAAGCCTTCTCGGGGTTATCCAGCTTGTAAGTGTTTGGTAGGGTAGCCTTGCCGATACCGGGGTTGCCCTTCCAGTTTATATTTACCAGAAGATCGATACGCGGTTGCCCCTGTGCAAGAGTGAGCGTTTGGGTGTAGTCGCTGCCGTTGATGGTGCCTTTTATAGCCAGTTTAATTTGCAGCGGGCCATTCTCTAATATCTCAATTCTGGCCGGTTTATCAGCGGTAGACTTAAAGCCGCCATCATTATAAAAGTTGCCTCGAAGCTCGTTAAAGGCCCGGGCGTTGGTTTGATCTACAAATTGTTTATTATCTAAATTTTTGGCAATGATGCTTTTAATAACCCCACCATGTGCCGGGTCGATAATGATCTTATACAGGTCTGTTTCCAGCAAGTACTTACCATCCGCCAAAACAGATACAGCAGCCCCTTTTATTGCTGAGGGTCGATCAGCTTTTAATTGATAAACCGAATACCCCATTGATTGAACTTGCGCCCGGAACAGCAACTTAGTTTTATCGCTGTTTAATTGCGCAGGTACTTGCACACCTTTAACATTCAAAACCACGAACTGCGCCATATTAGCGCCGGCCGGGATTTCAACAGATATCGTTTCGTTGCGGTCGGCCCCGGTAGTGTTATAAACGGTAATATAATTGCCGGTGCTGTTGGCCTTATTTATAGCGGTCTGCGCTTTAGTAATAATACTATCGCAAATGGCATCGGTATTGGCAGTCCACTTGTTCACTTTATCTGCCCAGGTATCGCCATTTTTACCATTGTAGGGTACTATCCAGCAATCGTGATGTTGTGACAGAAGCAAGGTACGCCAGGCGGAATCTAGCTGGGTCTGAGGCCACTTACCCCCGGAATAGATCCTGGCCATGGCAGCTATTTTTTCGGCTATTATTAGTTTGTTCTCTGAAACACGCACGTGCTGGGCTATTTGCTGCATTACCTGCGAACCCCAAACCAGGCTCACTAACATATCTTCCTGCGATACCTTCCAATCTTGCCGGGCATCATTTTTGGCGATGTTACCAAAATAATTGCGCCAGGTGGTGTAAACGCTTGTTAAGCCATTCTTTACTCCGCTGCCTATAAAAGGCCCGTTTTTCCAACCGGCATCCTGCAGGGTCATACCCACCGGATGCGGCATACCTGCAGCAAAAGCAGCATTAATATATTCCGGAGAGTTATTCCAGGCAATGGTTTGCCAGGTAGATCTTGGAGCAAATTTTTCCCCTTCGTAACGTGACGAAGTAATGATCGCCGTGCCATCCGGCCCAATCCAGTTCACCAATTCGCCAGCATGGCCGCGGGTATAACCGCCCCAGCAGGTGTTGGGGTTTTTAAGCGATGCATACTTAAAGCCAAATGATTTAAGTATTTGCGGCAGTGCGCTTGTAAAGCAAGGTTCCTCGGAAGAATAGCTGGTAAAAATGGCTTCAGGGAAGTGCGTGCGAACCATTTTCATACCATACCTAAACTGCCGGATAATGCTTTCGCCCGAGATGTTATAATTATAGCTCTGGGCATATGCCGGGTTTACATATTCTATGCGGCCATTAAGCGATTGATCTGCAAACAGTGCCTTAAAATCAGCGTAGGCAGCCGGATCTACAGCCTTTGCCCTTGCCCAGGTTTCGGGTTCCAGCTCTATATTGATCTTCCAATTTGGGTTTTTCTTTAACATATCCGCCATAAAGCGGGTATTCCAATCCGGGTAATGCCCCCAAATGCCCCCGTGATAACCATCTATATAATAAGCGGTTTGGGCAGAGGCGTGCTGGCAATAAGAAACCGCAACGGTAAGCATTAAGGCATTAAAAAGCCTTTTGTATAATTTAAAATTCATCAGAATTAGTTAACTAAAGTGATCTCGAAACGATGCCTAACAGGTTTATTAATAATATAGAGTTGGTTGGTTAACAGGTCAATTTCCTTTTGCCAGGCATCCCTAACAGATTTAAAACGAGCCTTTTGATAAGTGGGGATGGTTGCTGACACAAAGAAATCCTTCTTACCATACTTCTGCAGCGAATCTACCGTAGCATCGCCATCGTTAAAGAGCAAACCCTTTGGCTTCAGGATGGAGTAATGGATCCAATAATATTCGCGCAGGCGGCGCTCTATTGCCCAGCGTTCTTCATTTAAATGCATTACAGCCATTGCCTGCTGATACTGTGGGGTTGTATTGATTTTTGCCAGGTTAATGCCCTGCGCATACTCCCCAGCACTATAGATACCTATTCCTTTCCCGTCTATTTTTAACTGTAATTGTTTAGCCTTAAGGCCTTTTATCTGCAACAGCTCCTGGTTAAACTCCTCGTTGAACGGGATCAGTTTTAATGCCGCAGCCTGTGCCTTTTGCGGTCGCCCAAAACCCGAAGGGATGGTGTCCATGGGGTATGGCAGTGCATTTGCCAGATAAGTAAAACTAATTTTATCAGTTGATATAACCGGGTTAGTAATTGTACAATTCTCTGCCAGTTCTATTTTTTTGGTACCGGCGTTTACTGCAATGTTTGCAATCTTTTTTCCCGCCAAGCCCTGGGCTTTAAGGAATAACCATGCCATTACCATTTGCGCATCATTTGTGGGATGTATCCGGTCACTGCCCTGCAAGGTAAATAACGAGTCGCGCTGTTGCTCGCGCAGGTTAATGGCAGTCATCGGGGCACCAAAATCCATATATTCCCAGTTATTATTTTTAGTCACACGCTGCTGCTCGGCTGCTATCTGCCGCATAGCCGCATTTTTATTAACCAGACGGATGAACTTGGTTTTTGAGGATTCATCATACGGCGATGAGCCGATCATTACTTTCCTCACCTTGGGGTATTGTTTCAACTTTGCTTCTATCAATTTAAAGCTTTTTAAGGAAGTGGCTATTTTTGCCTGATATACAGAATCCGCTTTGGCACCCTTCAAAAGCTGATAGCCGGTATCGTTCATGCCAAAGGTGAGTGTAACTACCGTGGGCTTTTTGGCGAATACATCGCTGTCCAGTCGTTCGTACATTTGCTGGGCTACGTCGCCGCCTATACCCGCGTTAAAAATTTGGATGCGCTTGTTTGGAAAATGTGTTAAATAATACAGCCAGATATAAGAATGATAATGCCCGCCGTCGGTAATGCTATTGCCCGTAAATACCACCCTATCGCCCGTTTTAAAGGGTTGGATAGTTTGGGCATTAAGATAAGGTGTGATAAGAAAAGTAAAAAAGAAAGCAAGTAAACTTTGTTTCATGCGACAAATCTATAAAAAAGCTAAATTGATTTAGCAAAAATTGAAATTAAATTTGACCTATTGGGGAGTGTTGAATTTCAGGTTACGCAGGGCATGATACTTTTTGCTGTATTCTGTCGGCGACATTCCAAATTCCCTCGTGAAATTTCGTGTGAAGACAATGCGCGATTTGAAACCAATTTCGTCGGCTATCTCATACATTCTTTTATCGCCGCCTTCTAATAGCTCTGCTGCCCTTTTTAAACGCAAATCGTTAATAAGCTCTAATGGTGTTAAACCCGACGCTTGTTTTATCTTCCTGTATAAGTTCCTCCGGCTCATATTCATAATATCACATAATTGATCTACATCGAGCCCGGGGTATGATAAGTGGGCAACAACGGTTTCCTGCAACTTTTTTAGAAATAAAGCATGGGATGCTAATTGGTACCCATTATTTGCAATAACCTCCGAACGTCCTATCGCCCCATCACCCAACCCTTCTGCAGGGAGCCGACTGATAGTTTTACCTGCAATTAAATAGCCATTGATGGTCTTTCTCTCCCTGTTATATCTTATTCTTCTGTAACCGATATAAATCAGAACGACAGTTACTAACAAGAAGCCACCGGCAACCGTTCCTGTCCATTTTTCGCGTACAGCTATTGCTAATATCGCCGGAACAGCCTGTAGCAATACTGTAACCCGGCATCCCAGATCTAAAGTACAATACATGAAAGTAATAATTGGTGGTACAATTGGTAATCTAATGTAGAAAGAATAATTGTTTTGCTAAAACGATTTAAAAATTATTTGGTAGGTTTTATAAAAGGCACAATCGGTTTTAATTACGGCATAAATGGTTTCCCGTACGCGTTTCTTTTTTTAATTGATTTGTACGACACCTGTTTTAATGCAGGGCCACTAACCAATGCCAATTACAAACAACTACTAACCTATAACCAATTAAATTTTATGAAAACGAAAAACTTACTATTGTATGCAATCATCCTGCTCCTGTTGGGAGCCGAAAGCTGTAAAAAAAGCGAAACGCTGAAAAAAGATCAGACACCAGAGGCAGCACCAGCCAACTTCAGTCTTGCAGGTGCCAGCCCATCGGCTTATGGGTGCTTCCAGATCACAAACATTTTTAGCGGAAAAGTAATGGAAGTACGTGGCGACTCTACTTTGCTGCACCCGCAAAGTTCCATTAAAAATGTACAGCAGTATGCGAATATGAGTACCGGAACTGCCACGGCTCAAAATCAAAAGTGGTACCTGATACAGCAAGGCACCGGTACAATCACAAGCACCACCCCGTTCAAGATCATGAATGTTGCAAGCGGTATGTTCCTGGAAGCACCAAACGGCACATCGGGTACCCAGCTTTGGGTAGACCATGCAAACGGTTTCCCTTCGCAGATCTGGAACTTGCAGAAGGTAACAGGGCAATCTTATTATGTGATAAAAAATGCCAATGGTTTGGTACTGACAGATCATGCCAGTTCAACGGCGAACGGTGCGGCGATAACTGAAGAAACCGCAGCCGCCAATACTACCCAGTATTGGGATTTAACCAGTATTATCAACGAGGCCTATCGCGATGATGTTGTGGTTACCTTCTTCCATAGGGGTAACGTAGCCAATACTACCGTTGCCTGGGACCAGGGTAACAGTATCCCGCTCACTAATGGCGCAAACAATGGTAAGGTGCTTTGGATCACCCAGGATGCCTATGCCAGCAGTCAGTTGCAGGCAAACGGTTCTTTGGCCTGTCAATTTTTCTCTTACCATAATTCGGCCATGTTGCAGCCATCAATTACCAACTGGACATCAAGCTCGACACCTAACATTACCACTACCAGTAACGCGGGCACCGGTATAAGTTTGCTGGAAATAGTAAAAAGCCCGGGCAATCATAATTCAACCTATGCCTGGCCGGGTGCAGGTGTTGAAATTGGCAGCAATGTTTTATTAAATACCTACGAATCGGCAAACGGCTCGATACCGGCAAACCAGGCATTATATAGTATAGCCGAAAGCACCAGCAGCACTACATGGGGCGCAGCAACACGGATAACGCCAAATGGCATGTCGGGCCAAACCAAAATGAGTTTCTCTGTTGGTATGATAAAAAAACCGGCAGGCGATACCGTATATGTATATGGCGCGCAAAGCACCTTCTTTAATGAAAACGTTGTAACATTGGCAAGGTTCCCGGCAAGCAACCCCGCATCATGGACATTCTGGAGAGGAAATAGCTGGGCATCAACACCAGATACTACAAATTTGACCGGTGCTTTAACTATTGGCTCGGGTACAAAAACCCAGGCAAACGTTGCCGTAAGTTATGTTAATGGTAAATATGTAATGATGCAAATGGATCTTGGTTACTTTTGCGACCCAACCCAGCACGGCATTTATATATCTACCGCATCAAGTCCGTTTGGCCCTTTTACCGCGCCAAAACTAGTTTATGTAATACAAGATTGGTATAATGGCCATTTGGCTAAATTTTATACTCCTGCAGTGCATGGCGAATTTGTAAACGGGAAGAATGAGCTGATGGTAACTTACTCCTTAAATTATAATGGCTCGGGCGGTAGCTGCTCCATCAATACCTGCTTCGGCGGCAACCAGGATCCTAATGCCTATCAAATTAAAGGTGTCCGCATTCCGTATGCTTTGGTAGGCTTATAAATTAAACTTCAGCCTTAAGCTAATTTCATTTTTTAAAATAAAACGGCCTTCCTAGATCAGGAAGGCCGTTTTATTTACTGGGAAACCCGGTTTTATTAAATTGATATTACACAATTACCACGGCAAATCGTTTGAACCAGGCACTAAACACTGCGATTGCCTGCAACTTAATCTATACTGATATATGAACAACTATTTGTAACATAGCTCATCGTAATACATCTTACTAATAGACATAAACCTTATTATATGAACCTTAAAATTACAGCCTCGACCCTTTTGATAGTTGGGCTACTGATACCGGCATTTTCCATAGCTCAGCAGCTTTCTACATCCGATAGCATAGACGTTTTTATAAAGAATAAAATGCAACAAAAACATATCCCTGCGTTGCAGGTGGCAATAGTACGCCAGGGGAAAATTGTAAAGAACGCCACTTATGGAATAGCTAACCTGGAAAATACAATTACTGCAACTGATGAAAGCATATTCTCGGTAAATTCAATCACCAAGGCGTTTGTTGGCGTGGCCATTATGCAATTGGCCGAAGAGGGGAGGCTAAAGATCACCGACCCTATTTCACTTTACGTAGATAGCTTGCCGGCAACATGGCAAAAAATCACACTGCAGCAGGTGTTAACTCATACTTCCGGCTTGCCTGATATTCTTGATGCTGAGGAGCAGGTAATGGGTCATGGGGATGAAAACGAAGCCTTGCAAAAGGTAAAGAAGCTGCCTCTTGAATTTAATACGGGGGATAAATTCAGCTATAATCAAACCGGCTATGTTTTGCTTGGTAAGATTATTACAAAGTTGGCCGGTATGCATTTTACAAAGTTTATTGAAGAAAGGCAATTTAAAGTAGCGGGTATGAAATTAACCCGGTTTGGAGACTCTTATGATGTGATACCTAATTACGCTGGCGCGTATACCATGACCAGGCAGGTTGGCGACCGCTTCATCAGAAACAACACACCCGGGGTTAGCTATATGCAGTTTCCGGTTTTTTTCAGAACTGCCGCCGGCATTTTATCTACCGCTACAGATATGGGAAACTGGGTTATTGCATTAAAAGCCGGCAAACTTTTAAAACAAAAAACCAGCATCGAAACCATGTGGACACCGGCGATATTAAACAACGGAAAGATAGGTGGGTTTAATAGACTCACAAATGGTTATGCACTGGGGTGGCCTACCGTTACAAGAGAACAGCACCCTGCAGTGGGCCCTGTTGGCGGCGGCAGGTCTGCCTTATTTGTGTACCTGAAAGATGATCTTTCCATAGTTGTATTAACCAATTTAATGGGTTCTAATCCCGATCAATTTATTGATGAAATAGCGGGCTATTATATCCCCGAGATGCATGAAACAAACGGGTTTGGTTTATCCGCTGATGTTCAAAAATTAAGATTAGCATTATTAAAGCAGGGTTTTAATAATGCAGTAACTGTATCAACTAACTTAAAAAAGAAGGACCCACAATTAAACTTAACCGAAAACGAACTTAATGCCTGGGCGTACCAACTATTAAAGCAGAAAAAAGCAGATCAGGCGCTTTCTATCTTCAAACTGAATGTAGCGCTTTATCCAAAAAGTGCGAATGCCTATGATAGTTTAGGAGAGGTATTTGAAATTACAGGCAATAACACAGATGCACTTTTAAATTATAAAAAGTCGCTGGCATTAAATCCTGAAAATAAAAATGCCTTGGATCGTATAAAAGCCCTTTCAAATTAAGTAAATGAAACTTATACCAGCAAAAGCCACTCGTTCGGGTGGCTTTTCTTGTTTATGTTGCATATTTGCATTTATACTTAATACAATATTATGAAACACGACGATGTGGTTGCTGCACTCAAGGTTATTGCAGAAAAGGGGATGGCCATCAATATAAGCAAAGTTGATTTGCAGGACTTAAAACAATACAACCTGATAGATATTGCAAAGGGCGAAGAAAATAAAAGGTCACCGGCTTGTACGCTAACAAAAAAGGGCCGTGTAATGCTTAAAGCCAACTTGCCTAAAGCGGATAAGGCGGAACCGGAAGAAGAAGATATAACCGATTAATTTTTCCCCGGCATTAACCCATCATACATTGCGCTATTTCTTTCACATAGGCTATCTGGGCACTAATTATAACGGCTGGCAAAAACATCCGGATGGTGTAGGTGTACAACAGGTTTTAGAAACCAGCCTAAGCCAGATCTTTAAAAAGCCTATACAAATTATTGGATGTGGCCGCACTGATGCACAGGTACATGCAAGCCAGTTCTTTTTCCATTTAGATGTAAGCGCCCCCTGGGATTTCGACCTTGTTTTCCGGCTGAATAATTTATTGCCCGATGATATAGCAGTTTTTGATATTATACCTATGGAAGGCTTGCCCCACGCCCGTTTTGATGCTATAGAACGGAGTTATGACTATTTTATCCATACTTATAAAGATCCTTTTCTAAGCAGTTTTAGCTCTATGTACCTCATTATGGATTGGGATATAGAGAACATGAACCGTGCAGCTAACCTACTCTTGAAATATAATGATTACCGTGCCTTTTGTAAAATGCCAGATAGGAACCAGCACACTATCTGCAACATAAGCGCCGTCCAAATTTTCACCGATAATACGGGGGATAAATTAAGGTTTCACATATCTGCAAACCGGTTTTTAGGGAAAATGGTACGGATCATTGTTGGTAAAATAATTGAGGTGGGAACAGGGAAGCTAAGTGTTGATGAATTTGAATCGCACCTGATAACCCTGCAGCTATTTGAAACAATTAAACCTGCATACCCACAGGGCTTATATCTGAGTAAGATCACTTATCCCTATCTGGATACTCCTCCACGCAGCAACTTTAGTCAGATGCTTGCCGGTGAGGCAAATTCGTGGAAGGCTCTTTAATATGTACAGATCATAGAAACAAAAAAGCCACCCAATGGGTGGCTTTTCTTATAAAGCTTATCTGATTTTTCGGATCCGGTTATTGCTGTAATCGGCAATATAAATATTGCCCTGTGTGTCTGATGCTATGCCTTGTGGATTGTTAAACAAGGCGACACTGCCATCGCCATCTGTAGAACCCGTTGTGCCGGTTTTACCTGCAAATACAGTAAAAATTTTATCCTTGTTAATTTTAAGGATGCGGCCATTACCATCAGCAATATACATATTATTGTTTGCATCTATATTTATAGCCTGCGGCTTACCAATTGCCAGTGATGCAGTATCTAAACCTCCTGCAAACGTGGTTACCAAATAATCTTTAGTTATTTTCCTTATTGCTTTATTTGCCGGCTCGGTAACATACATATTACCTGCAGCATCTAATGCTATACCGTTGGGTTTATTTAAAGATGCTCCCGTTCCTATTCCATTTGCAAACGCAGCTACCCTATTGCCAACAACGGTTGTTACAACACCTGCTGGTGTTATTTGTCTGATCAGACTATTGCCGCTATCGGTAACATACAAATTGCCCTGGGCATCTATCACAAGTGCCGAAGGCCCGCTAAATGTTGCTGCTGAACCCGTTCCATTTGAATAGCCAGCCGAACCGTTACCAGCAAAAGTGCTTACTATACCGCTGGGGCTTATCTTTCTGATCATGTTATTGCCTAAATCAGCTACAAATACATTCCCCGCAGCATCAACAGCCAGGCCCGATGGCACATAAAACTGGGCGGTTGCAACAGGGCCATCCGCGTACCCAAAAGTACCGTTACCAGCAAGCGTACTTGAAACGCCATCGGGCGTTATTTTTCTGATAACAGAATTGTACGAGTCAGAAACGTATACATTACCCGCGGCATCTGTGGCAACTCCTGTAGGGCGATTAAATAAAACCGCTGTCCCGGTGCCATTTTCAAATCCCTGGCTGGATCCTGCAAAGGTGCTTACTGTTCCATAAGCATCGGCAACACCATTACCTGTTTTAAATTGTATAACATTGCCATATCCGGTACCGGTAGAGTTGGTAACATAGGCTCTTAAATAATAAACTGTGTTGAGTACAAGCCCGGAAAGATGGCTGTTAAACGTGAACAATTTTATCGTCTGTTCCTTTTTGGTATCGTTAATTGTGGGTTCGGGATTAGTTGTACTATAACAAACACCGTATGATGAAATATTGGCGGTGTTATTTGTGATAGAACCACCCGTCCAGGCGCTGGTAGATGTTGCTGCGATAACAACGTCGCCGGTAAGTACTACCGGTAATTCCAATTTTACATTATCGCTTTTACTACATGCGCCAAGCACGGTAATTATCAGCAATAACAGTAAATTCATTTGAGTAGATGTTTTTTTCATTTTATCAGATAGTAAGAAAAGTTAAATTCTTTGTGTGTGTAATTTTCCGCGTAAAATTGTAGAAAATATAAAGTGTCAATTGTTAATGTTTGTTAAAGAACGAGCATTGTTTACATTCCTTACGGGTAAATAAAGCGATTTGTAACATTAACAATCATAATCTATCGATAAACGCTGTAAATGTGTCTGTTAAATTACATGGTGCTTATATTAAAAACTCATTACAAACCGCTGACCCAATTATTTTTGCCCCTTGCTGCTTAAAGTTATTTTTGTGCAGTAACTGATTAAATTTTCGCGCTAAAAAAAACTGCATGGCTGAAACTTCCCTGGTACGCCGCCTTGGCCTGGCACAAGCCACCGCAATTAACATGACCGACATGGTTGGCATCGGGCCATTCATTACGTTACCCATGGTAATAAGTATGATGAACGGGCCCTGGTTTTTATACGCATGGCTGGCCGGCGCAATACTATCTTTTATTGATGCCATGGTTTGGAGCGAGCTTGGCGCTGCTTTCCCGATGGCTGGTGGGTCATACAACTTCCTAAAAGAAACTTACGGCAAAAACGGCCCGGGTAAATTGATGAGCTTCCTGTTTGTTTGGCAAACCATGATACAGGCGCCATTGGTAATAGCTTCGGCGGCAATTGGCTTTGCATCCTATTTCTCCTATCTGCTGCCTCTTTCGCCTATCCAGGCTAAACTGATGAGCGGCTGTGTGGTAATATGTATTGTAATATTACTTTACCGCAAAATAGAATCAATAGGCAAAATAAGTATTATACTATGGGTATGTGTTTTGCTCACCATGATATGGATAATTGGTGGTGGTTTAGCTCATGGCAATTTTTTATCACCCATTAAACATATTAATGATGGTTTAACCGTTAATTATGCCTTTGTAGCGGCCATTGGTTTTGCCAGCGTAAAAAGCGTTTATAGCTATCTTGGGTATTATAATGTTTGCCATTTAGGGGGCGAAATTGTAAACCCATCTAAAAACATACCAAAAAGTATGTTTATTTCAATAGCCGGTATAGCGGTTTTATATATGCTGATGAATGTGAGTGTGGTGAGCGTTATACCCTGGCATCAGGCTAAGGACAGCCAGTTTGTGGTAAGTGAATTTATGGAGAAATTATCCGGGCATACATCCGCAAAAGTTGTTACCTGTTTGATATTACTCGTAGCCTTTTCTTCAGTATTCTCTGCTACATTAGGCTATAGCCGTATTCCTTATGCCGCAGCTGTAGATGGTGCTTTTTTTAAAGTATTTGCAAAGCTGCACCCAACCGGGAAATTCCCGCATATCTCTTTATTGTTTTTAGGCGGCGTAGCTTTTGTTTTCAGTTTGTTATTTAAGCTGAGTGATGTTATCAGCGCTATATTAGCTATGCGGATATTGATCCAGTTTATTTCGCAGGCATTGGGGCTTTATTTGTTACGTAGATCTAAAAGCGGAACCAATTTCCCTTACAAAATGCCTTTGTTTCCTATTCCTATATTTTTGGCAATTTTGATGTGGGTAGGTATACTGGTATCAACCGGTTTCCATATGGTTTTGGGCGGATTAAGCGCCATTGCATTAGGTACCATTGTATATTTTACTAAAGCCAAAGTAAATAAAGAGTGGCCGTTTAAACCGGCTGATGCATCTTAACCTTATTTTTCGCCAAAGATGTTTTTGATTATAAATTTTGATTCGGTTACCATCACCTTTTGATCTATCAGGTCTTTCAGATCGGTAATTGCCCCATCATTTATTTTTATCTTATTAGTATTACAATCGCTCACAAATTCCGAATAGAGCTTTTTAGCATCACTAAATTGTCCCTTTCTAAGAGTTGCTAATGCAATATTAAACATAGGGACGGCGCTTTTGCTGAGTTTTAGTGATTTGTAAGAGTAAAATATACATTTATCATAATTGCCAGAACAATAATAGGCCCAACCTAAATTGGTCATTGCGGAAGAATAAGTAAAATCTATTTTAATTGATCTCAAACCCGCCTCAATAGCTTCGGGATAGCGTTTAAGCTTTACATACGTTAAATTTAATGACTCCCACGTAAGTTCATTATCAGGTGAGATTTTGATAGATTGTTTATAGTATGGGATAGCAGCGTCGTATTGTTTTTGTTTATACAGGCATTCCCCAATTAATCTGCTAACGTATGCAGTAGAATCTCCCAATTCAAAAGCTTTTTTAAAATCTTTAATTGCCAAAGATGCTGAATCTGCAAAATAATAAGATTCACCCCTGCTTACACAATACCGTGGCTCCTGCGGTTTCAAGGCTATACATCGTGAAAAAAGATCCGCCGCTTTCAAGTATTTTTCTTTATCAAAATATATGTTCCCTTTTCCATAATAACCTAAAGGAGCATCAGGGTTCATCGCTATATATTCGTCAGCATAAATCATGGCGCTATCCATCATTTTCAATTCCTTGTAACACCGGGAAAGATTATACGTCAAGAGAAAATAGTTTTTTTTCTTTTTATAACATTTCAGATAATCTGAAATAGCGTCGCTGTATTTATCAAGATCTTGATATTGCGATGCGCGGCCATATAAAGCCTCGTAGTAAGTGGGTTGCAATTTTAACGCTTTGTCAAAATCATCAACAGATTTCTGCTTTTCGCCAATTAAGGAATTACAACTCCCGCGCATGCGGTAGGCATAAGCATATTGAGGAGATATAGATATACATTTAGTATACGCTTCGCTCGCTTCTTTCCATTTCTTTTCAAAGAAATATTTATCAGCGTTTAACAAATTTGCAGAAAAGTGTGCAGGGTACCGAATCAAAAACTCCCTTAATTCGGCAGTTAAGTTTGGATCGTTTACACCAGTAAAAGCCAGGAGTTTCATCCGGCCTGAATACTCATTTGCAGCTTTTTTATTGAAAAACACATTAAATACACTGTCCTTATCTGCTTTATCAGCAAATGACGCGTATATGAAAGCATTAGCTAAGTTCTTATCAGTACTCTTAATTGCTTCTGAAATTTTTAGCAGGTTTATAAATTCGTAAAAGCTGTATGCTAAATTAGAACTTACCCGGCCGGTTGCTAAAGCATTAACTAACGATTTATTTATCAAACTTAAGCCCTCGCCTAATTGGTTTTGTTCAATTTTTAAAACACCTTCATTAAACTCAGCAGATTTACCATTAAGCTGTTTTTTGAGCGCACTCCCCCAATTTGCAAAAGCATTGGTGTAGCTGCTATTTAAGGGATTATTTGCGGCAAATGATGATACTGCAGAATAAAGTAAGCCTACAGTTATTAGGATTGCAATAAGGCGTTGGGTCATAATGCATGAAGGTACAGAACGCCCCCGATATTTACAATTTATAAAAATCTACAGCATTCTTAGCCCAGAATAGCTCCTGTTCGGTTTGGCTTAATTGGCTAACATAATTTTCAATAACTTTTAATACGCCTTTATAACCGCCGGCTACATTACACACGGGCCAATCTGAGCCATACATTATCCGGCTGGCACCAAACACGTTAAACACAATATCGAGGTAAGGCACAAAATCTTCGGTTTTCCAGTTAGCCCAATCGGCTTCAGTTACCATGCCCGATACTTTGCAGTATACATTGGGGAACGCGGCTATCGCTTGAATATCCTCTTTCCAGCCATTTATCCTTTTATCTTTTATATAGGGCTTAGCCAAATGATCTATTACAAATCGTTGTTCAGGAAACGCCGCTACAAACTCTTTTGCATAAGGCAGATGGTTGGGCATTATAAGTATATCGTAGCTAAATCCGTATTGGTTTAATAAACCTATTCCATGCTTAAACTTTTTATTCAGCATAAATTTTTCATCTGGCTCACCCTGCAAAATATGCCGGAAGCCTTTCATGGGCTTTACACTACTGTAGTATTGCAAACGCTCTTCAATATTATCTGCCTGCAAATCTATCCATCCAACAATCCCTTTTATGAAGCTGTTCTTCTCAGCCAGATCCAATAAAAATTCATTCTCGGCTTCTGTTTGGTCTACCTGCACAGCAACACAACCTTCTATACCATTTTCCTGCAAAATGGACTGCAGATCGGCAGGTAAAAAGTTACGTTGTATAACCCGCATATCATCGTTTATCCAAGCATGATTTACCGGGTTATATAACCAAAAATGCTGGTGGCTGTCAATTTTTCGCATAAGCCTTTAATACTTGCCTGGCTTCACCAAGGCCGTCAATCCCTAACTCAACCACATCGCCGGCTTTTAAATATAACGGTGGTTTCATGCCCAGGCCAACACCCGCAGGCGTACCTGTAGAAATAATATCGCCCGGTAACAGAGTCATAAACTGACTGATGTAAGCTACTAAATATGGGATATTAAAGATCAGGTTAGATGTGCTGCCATCCTGCACTGTTTTACCGTTTAGGGTTAACCAAAGGTGCAGGTTATGTACATCTTTCACTTCATCTGCAGTAGCCAAGAATGGGCCGATGGGCGCAAATGTATCGCAACCTTTACCCTTATCCCAGGTGCCGTTACGCTCCAGTTGAAATTCCCTTTCCGATACATCGTTATGCAGGCAATAACCGGCTACATAATCCATTGCTTCACTCTCTTCAATGTATGATGCTTTTTTGCCGATCACTACGGCAAGCTCAACCTCCCAATCGGTTTTTACCGAGTTTTTAGGGATAATGATATCATCATTAGGGCCAACCAGGGCAGTGGTAGATTTGAAGAATATTATTGGTTCTGATGGCAAAGGCGCATTAGTTTCCTCGGCATGGTCTTTATAATTAAGGCCGATACAAACAATTTTAGATGGGCGTGCAACAGGGCTGCCTAAACGTTCGCCACTAGCAATTTTAGTTAACGCCCCTTTATTCGACTCTATAAATTGTTGCAACCTGTTAAGTCCATCATTTTCAAAAAAAGCTTCGTTATAATCTTCGCCAAAGGCCGATGTATCATATTTAATATCGTCAATTATAACTCCGGTCTTTTCTTTACCCGCTGCACCGTATCTTATCAGTTTCATTTAATTAGTGATTTATTGAATTAGTGATTTAGTGGTTTAGTGGTTTAGTGATTTTTGCTCCCTCGTCAAATCACTTTTACTAATAGGTTGTTTAATTATTTAATTTAATAAAGCCTCCATCAATCGGGTAATCGCAGCCCGTAATAAAGCCTGCCTCGTCCGAGCATAAGTATAAAGCCAGTGCTGCAACCTCTTCGGGTTTACCCATCCGGCCAATAGGTTGGCTTTTTGATAGTTTTTCAAACATCTCATCCTCGCGGCCAGCATAGTTCTTAGCTATAAAACCATCTACAAACGGGGTATGTACCCGAGCCGGGGAAATGGTATTGCAGCGAATATTATCTGCCAAATAATCGCGTGCTACCGAAAGACTCATGGCCATAATAGCACCCTTGCTCATAGAGTACGCAAACCTATCGGTAATACCTACAATTGCCGCTATAGACGCCATGTTCAGGATAACACCGCCACCATTGGCTTTCATCAGCGGGATGGCTGCATATAAGGCGTTATAAGCGCCTTTAACATTCACATTATATATTCGGTCAAGGTCGGCTTCTGTTGTTCCTTCCAGACTCCCAACATGGGCAATACCGGCGTTGTTTACCAGTATATCAACCTTGCTCACTTTTTTAAATACATCCAATACTTGTTCTTGCTTGCTTACATCTGCAGAATAGCCAAATGCACTACCGCCGTTGTTTTTAATGTCTTCAATAGTTTGCGCGGCTGCATCAGCATTTAACTCAATGATGTGCACGGTGGCGCCTTGTTTGGCAAATAATAGCGATATGGCCCTGCCTATCCCGCTACCGCCGCCTGTTATTACCGCATGTTTATTTTTTAAGCTAAACATATGTAGTTATAATGAAACCCCTCTTTTCCAGGGGATAAAATCGTCTTGCCCTAATATTACCGCTTTTGGTTGCTTAAGGCCGCTGGCTACTTCTATCACGTAATCCAGCATGCGGGTAGCCGACTGCTCTATGGTTTCCTCGCCTTCTATAATAGTACCACAGTTAATGTCAATAATATCGGGCATCCTGTTAAACACAGCGGTATTGGTAGCCACTTTTATTACCGGGGCTATTGGGTTGCCGGTAGGTGTGCCTAAACCCGTAGTAAACAAAACCACATTGGCGCCCGATGCTACTTCGGCCGTGGTGCTTTCCACATCGCTGCCGGGGGTGCATAGTAAATTCAATCCGGGTTTAGTTACCTTTTCCGGATAATCCAACACATCGGTTACCGGCGAGGTGCCACCTTTCTTTGCCGCCCCTGCAGATTTTATGGCATCGGTTATTAAGCCATCCCTTATATTTCCGGGTGATGGATTGGCATAAAAGCCCGAACCATCAGCCTCGGCGCGCGCGTTATAAGTGCGCATCAGATCCATAAATTTTAAGGCTTCGGTTTCGTCGGTACAACGATCGCCTAACTCTTGTTCCACACCACAAAGCTCCGGAAACTCGGATAGTACTACAGTACCACCCAAGCCAACTAAAATATCTGACAAATACCCCAATGTTGGGTTGGCAGATATGCCCGAAAAGCCATCCGACCCTCCGCATTCCAACCCAATGCAAAGCTTTGATAGCGGTGCAGGCTGGCGTTGTTGTTTATTGGCTTCCATTAGCCCGGCAAAGGTTTGCTTAAGAGCTTCGTGTAGCAATTTGCTTTCGGTACCTATTTTTTGCTGCTCCAGCATTACCAGAGGCTTGCTGAAATTGGGATCGCGTTTCTTAATTTCGGCTTGTAATATACCAGCCTGTGCGTGTTGGCAACCCAGGCTAAGTATTGTTGCACCAGCTACATTAGGATGTGTAATGTATCCGGCCAATAAACCGCATAAAGCATCTGAATCGGTACGGGTACCACCGCAACCCATATCATGGTTCAGGAATTTTATTCCGTCTATATTCTCAAATAACTTCTTGGATGTTTGCCCCTCTGGCGATAATTGCAGGTTGGCCTGCAAGATCTCTGCAGTCGATTTACCCGACTGATACATTTCTACCAGGCTGTCCACCTCGCTCTCATATCCTCGTGGTTTAGCAAAACCCAATTTAGCCGATAGCGCCTCTTTTAAAACATTAATATTCCTGTTCTCGCAAAAAACGAGCGGTATAACCAACCAGTAATTAGCCGTACCCACAGAACCATCTGCCCGATGGAAGCCCATAAAGGTTTTACCCCGATAAGTTTCAGCAACGGCGGGCACTACCCAATTTGTTTTGCGTTCGCCCAGCTTAAAATCGCTTGAGGCATGTTTTATATTATTTACCGTTAAGGCTGTGCCTTGGGGTATATATTCACAAGCCTTACCAACCAATACGCCATACATGTAAATAGAGGCCCCTGTTTCCAGCGGCGTAATGCTGAATTTATGTTTGGCCTCGACAGCAGTAAGCAGGGCAAAAGTGTGCCCGTTAAAGCTTATCCGGGTACCGGCAGCAAGATTGGTTAATGCCACCAGAACATTATCTGCCGGGTGTATTTGTATATAGGTATGTTTTTCTGTAGGCATGCTTATGGGATAAGCTTATAAATGATTTCTGTATTACGAATATATAAACCATTTATAATTATTTAATGTAAAAACCACACTTATTACAAAAAAATCCCCCAATACATGGAGGATTTTTTACTTTATGGACAATTTTATTTTTTGATGGACTATATTATTTTGTAATCAGGTTGTATAGCTCGTCCAGTTTTGGGGTAAGTACTATCTCTATACGCCTGTTTTTAGACAGTGCTTCGGCGGTTGTGGCGGTATCAATTGGCTGGAACTCACCCTTACCTGTAGCCGTTAACCTTTTAGGGTCGATATTCTCGGTTTCGGTAAGGTAACGGGTTACCGATGTTGCACGCAACACGCTCAGGTCCCAGTTGTCTTTGATCTGGCCAAGGTTTTTTATCTTTTTATTATCGGTATGGCCTTCAACCGCAATATTTATGTCCGCTTCTTTGTTTAACACTGCTGCCAGTTGCTTAAGCGCTTGTTTACCTTTTTCATCAATAACAATACTGCCCGATGGGAACAGCAATTTATCGGTTAAGGATACATATACTTTACCGTTACGGATATCAACCGTTAAACCACTCTGCTGAAACCCAAGCAAGGCTTTTTGCAACTTATCTTTAAGGGCGTTTGTTGCTTCATCGCGCTTGCGCAAAATTTCTTCCACCTCTTTCAGGCGTGCTTCGCGTTTTTGCAGATCGGTAGATAATTGGGTAACCTTTGACGAACTGGCGTTATAGTTTTTATCCAGGGCGTTGTATTTATCGTTTAAGCCACTGTAGTTGCCTTTAAGGGCAGCAAGCTCCTGGCGGATACGCGATGTATCAGCAATCAGCTTAGATACCTGCTCTTCCAGTGTGGTGGTACGCGCAGATAATGAATCGCGCTCGGCCAGTAGAGCTTTGTGCTTTTTAGGCGACATCACCACGCACGATTGCAGTGCGGAAACGAGCAGAACGGCAAAAAATAAATACTTGAATTTCATGATATGTAGGATTTAAATATATTAAGCAATTGCGTTTTTCAGGAAAATATTAAGTGGATATGCCTTGCTGCACATGGTAACTATCTCGTCGGCAGCACCGGCGCCCATCAACTCTTTATCTTTTAAAGGATGCGAAACAATAAAGCTTTTTAGCTTTAGCAGATCAATATTTTCGTTATCAACATCATAACCTTTAGGAGTTGTCTTCAACTGGTCCTGTTTCCTAAACTCGCCAAAAAGTTTTACAAACTCTTTATCGTCAATTATTTTTTTAAGATCATTGGCATTGTAGTCTATTTCCTGGCGGATGGCTTTCAGGTGTTCAGCCTCGGGCATCCAGTAACCACCTGCTATAAATGATTTACCGGGTTGTATATGCAGATAGTATTCTACCCCACCTAATTTAGACCCCAAGGTTGGCAGGCTTACGCCAAAATTATTTTTATATGGGATCTTATTTTTACTAAAGCGGATATCGCGGTAAATGCGCATCACGCATTTCTTAGGATCAAGGTCGGCGCTAACGCTGGGGTCTACCTTGTGTAGTTTGGTAATAACATTAGTGGCAAGCTCAATTACATTTGCGCGGGCCTTATCGTATCTTTCTTTATTAGCCTGAAACCACTCCCTGTTATTATTTTCGACAAGCTCTTTTAAAAAATCAAGCGTTTGGGATTCTATCATTATAAAACGAAATATGAATGAAGATGCAGGAATTGATCGGCTTAGTTTAGGTTAAGCTTCTCGCTGCGCATATTAAGGTCTACATCTTTACGGCGGTATTTTTTATACCATATGTATGCTACTACAGCAACTGCAAGGTAAGGTGCACCAAGCAGGTACATAATACCATTGTTTAGGCCGTTGGCTTTAGAGCTACCGTTTTTTGAACTGCTCTCTACCGTTGCAGCACACATGGCACATTGCGCCTTTACCGGCACTACACTGCACACCAATAAACCAAAAACTAATGCGAGATATAAATACTTTAACTTTTTCATGTTAGCCAATTAAAAATGGTAGTACGGCTTTATCATCAAATATACAACAACGCCAGATATTGTAACAAATAACCATATAGGAAACGCCCATCTTACCAATTTCTTATGTTTTTCTACCTGCATTTGCAGGCCGCGATAAAAACTTAATAATATGAGCGGTAATACACCCGCAGCCAGTACAATATGCGGTACAAGTATCCACAGATATATTTTCCTTAAACTGCCCACATCAGCCAGTTCGCTTGTAGATAGCTGGCCATCGCCGTTAATATCACCGTATATAGTATCATTACGCATAAGGTAATGAAATAGTATATACGATACCAGGAACAATGATGACAGGCAGAAGGTTAAAATATTTAACCGCTTGTGAACTGTTATGTTTCCGTTTTTTATAAAGTACAATGATGTTAGCAGCAATACACTACATGTACCATTCAAAAAGGCATTCAGCAAAGGCAGGTAGGGTGTAAAAGCGGGCGGCGTTTCCGGGCCGGGTATAAGGTGGCGGTTAAGTAAAATAACCACAGTAATAACAAATATGGTTACGCCAGCTACGAATCGAAATATAAATTTATCAGTCATAATGTTTGAGTCAGGAATCAAGATGCAGGGGTCGAGATTCGTTTATTATATGAAGAGCTATCGTCTTGGCTCTTGATTCTTATTTCTTGATTCTAATACAGCGCTTTATCAACCTTGCGCAGTTCTTCGGCTATCAGCACTTTTATCTCATCATTAAGCTTGGTGATGTCGGCCGCCGATGTTCCGGAATAATACCCCCTGATGCGTTTTTCGGCATCTATCAGGATCAGCTTATCGCTGTATATAAAATTATCTTTATCGGCCTGCACCGCATTTACTAAAAAGCCTTTACGTGCAAGGTTATAAGTTGTGCTGGTATCGCCCGATAGGAAAAGCCATTTTTTATTTACCTCAAACTTAGCGCTGTATTTCTTTAGTGCCTGCGGCGTATCCCTTTGCGGGTCTACCGTTATCGAAGTAAAGTAAACCATTGGGTTTTTACGGTAAGCGTATACCAGTTCGCTGATATTCTTGTTTACTGCGTTGCAAACGTTTGGGCAGTTGGTATAAAAGAAGCTGGCTATAAAAATCTTCTTATCAAAGTTTTTGAATGATACCTGCTTACCATCCTGATCAAGCAATGTAAAATCGCTCAGCTTGTGGTAAATAGTATCCGGGATGTAGGTTCCGTGAAACTTGTGCCCGGTTTTCGCAACCTCTTTAGGGCCGTAAAATGGCAGCGGTTTGTACCTGTTCTTGCCCTTTGCGGTTAGTAAATAATATAAAAATCCCGGTAAAGCTAATATCAATACCAGGATTATTATTTTTTTCAGGATGTACCCTTTACGCATTATGCTCTTAGGTCTACCCAGTAATGACTTTCGTTTGTAAGCACCAATATTAACCCTATAATAAACAATATAGGAACTATGATGCATAGGGCTAAACCAATTCTTTCGAATTTTAAGTGCATAAAATATGCAACAATGTAAAACGCCTTGAACAGGGTTAACACAATATAAACCGGGTTTGCCCAATGCAAAGGAATGTGACCTGCAGGCACTAACCAAAGTGCTATTATAAACTCAATTACAGTTATACCCAATAATACTCCAAATACTTTAAGTATTTTTTTGCGGGTCATTCCTTCACCGTGTTCTTCGTGGTGAACTTCTGCTGATTCTGATGACATATGTTTATCAGTTAAATTTTTTAAACTAAGTAAAAGAAAGTAAATACAAATACCCAAACAAGGTCTACAAAGTGCCAGTAAAGGCCAACTTTTTCTATCATTAAATAGCTGCCACGTTTTTGGTAAGTACCTAACAATACGTTTATAGTGATAATGATATTGATGATAACCCCGCTAAATACGTGGAAACCATGGAAACCTGTTATGGTAAAAAATAAGTTTGCAAATTGCTGCGCATAGGTACCGTAGGTAGCTTCGTTACCACCTTTAAAAAGGTGTTTAAGCTCTTCCATATTCGGGATACTACCCCACCAAAAACCTTCGTGGTGTAAGTGGCTCCACTCTAATGCCTGGCAACCTAAGAAGGTGAAACCACCTATAATAGTTGCTACCATCCACCATAACACTTCTTTTTTAGCCATACGATGGCCTGCCTCAACAGCCAATACCATAGTAACCGAGCTAAGGATCAGGATAAACGTCATTAAACCCACAAATACAAGTGGCGCGCCGCTATCTAATAAACCCGGTACCGATTGGAAAACCAAATCTGGCGCAGGCCAGCTGCTGGAGCTGAAACGTAGCGCGCCATAGGCAATTAATAATGATGAAAAGGTAAATGCATCCGAAAGGAGGAAAAACCACATCATCATTTTACCATACTCAACATTAAACGGCGATCTGCCGCCCGACCACGGGGTTGTCTTTACTTCATCAATAGGTGATACTTGTACACTCATGAGTTTTTATTGTTGGTTCAAAAGTAAAAAAACATACAGATAAATCCATATAATATCGACAAAATGCCAAAAAATAGAGGACATCTGCATACTGTATAAATTTTTAACCTGCTCTATACTGCGGTAACTACGCCAAAGCGTATTTGCCAATAATAACAAGCCGGCAAAAATGTGTAATAAATGCATCCCGGTGAATACATATATAAAGGATTGGGATGCATTGGGATTGCTAAAATATACGCCCATTTTAGTAACCAGATAATACCACGCGTATAACTGGATAGCAAAAAAGGCGATTCCTAAAAATATGGTAAGCCAAAGGAAAAGCCTTTGCTTAGCAAACTGTAGCCTTCTGGCAGCCTGCGATGCCATAAACATAGTTATGCTGCTTAATATAATTACAGCAGTACTGTACATAAAGGCATCAGGCAGTTTCATGTTCATGCCATGTGCCGAACTACCGCCTGCGTATACGATAAAACCACTGGTTAATGCCGCAAAAAACATAAACGATGTGAATATAAATATCCACATGTTGAATTTTTTGGGCGCCAGGTTTAATCTATCTTCTTGCTCTATCTTGGCCATCATTTTCCTATAAAATCAAATAAAAACATTAGTTGCACTACCGGCAAATAATAAAAGGAGCCAAACATTAATTTACGCGCGCTGCTAATTTCAAGCGTACGCATCAAATTAAATGCCTGGTATATAAATATAAGGCTCATTACTAAGGACACTATTGCAAGTATAATACCAGCATTATGATTTAAATAAGGTAAAAGACTTACAGGCAGTAATATTAAAGTTGCTGCAAAAGCAATGATCGCGCTTGTTCTATCACGCTTACCCGTTGGCAACAGTCTAAATCCTGCGAGTTTATAGTCATCATCCAATACCCATGCAATGGCCCAAAAATGCGGAAACTGCCATACAAATTGTATCGCGAATAGTATCAGCGCTATTTCATCAATACGACCATGCGGTTGCCCTGCTACATAACCAATTAACGCGGGCAACGCACCAGGGATAGCACCTACAAAAACTGCTATCGGCGATTTGCGTTTTAATGGAGTATAAGCAAACGCATATAGTATGATAGAGAACACTGATAATAATCCCGTAAGGATATTTAAACTACCTAAAAGGTAGGTACCTGCCATACCCATGCCCAATCCTAAAACTAAACCTTGCCCGGTAGTCATACGACCGGCAGGCATAGGGCGATCCATCGTACGCTTCATTAACCTATCCAGGTCAACTTCAATTACTTCGTTAAAGCAATTTGCCGCAGACGTAACTAAAAAACCACCAACAACGAGTTTTACCCAGTTGATCCACATGGTTGTACTATATAACGAGCCCCAGGTATTGCCACCATTAGCTTTTACCGCGATAATAAACGAAATAGATGCCGAAAACACAACCAATAGTGTTAGTCGCATTTTTATCAGCTTCGAAAAATCACTCCATTTCATTTGCCTGCCCCCTGTACATTAACCGAACTAAATAAATTCAACAATAAATAAAATTGGGCGCCAAATATTAAACTTGCCAAAACAATGTGCGATGCCTGCGCAAATGGCGGCAATGACCAGTATGATAAAAATATACCGGTAACTATCTGCAGCATTATCATTAAAAAGGTAAAGCTCATTAACTGTTGCTGTATCGAATGCCTGTTGAAGCCTTTGCGTATCAATACATATAAAACAAGGTTTACTACCAATACAACAACGGCAACATCACGGTGCTGTGCAAAAATATCGCCTGCGCGTTGCACCCAACTATCGCGGTAGCTGCCTTCTAAATGGCTTGCAACCGCATCTATTTTTTCGCGCACCTCGGTGCCAAAAGTTATTTGTAAAATGCTCATTGCTAAAACCAGCAAGGTAACTATGGCTACAAATGGTTTGCTCTGCACTTTATACCTGCCCTGTACTTTCGCCATATGATAGGTAGCTATGCTGATAGCTAATATAGCTAAGGCAATAAGCATATGTACTGTTACTATCCAGGCAACCAAATTAGTTGATACCACTATAGATCCCAGCCATCCCTGGAAACCCACCAGTATCACATTAAACACGCTTAACACAACTATCAGCTTACTGGTTTTCCAATATCTAAATGAGTATGCGGCACAAAGCAATAAGAATATACCCGATATAGCTCCTATGAGGCGGTTAACATACTCCGTCCAGGTGCGTGCACTGTTAAACTCTTCAGGTACTAATATCGATCTATCGTTACGGATGCGCATAGCCAGTTGGCTGTATCCAAAGACATCGAGCATTTTAGCGAACTTTTGGTTTTTGGCCAGGCGTTTATCAGCATATACCTTTTTATAATTAGCAGGCAGTTCAGATATACTGGTTGGTGGTATGTAACGGCCAAAGCATTTAGGCCAATCGGGGCAACCCATACCCGAGCCTGTGCTGCGCACAACTCCGCCTGCCAGTATCAGTACAAAAAGCAGGATTATGGTTATGAGGTTAACTTTTAGAAATGTATTCCCGGGTGCCTTTATGCTCATTTAAATATTTCTAAAAAATTAGGGTACCTGCTACGGACTAAAATTCCTGCACAGATACCCTAAAAGATCAGATCAGTATAATGTTATTTTACTTCTTCGTTGCTCTTTTGAGTACTTGCCCATTTTGTATGCTCTTCTAAACCTACAGGGTTATCCTCAAAATCGTGCGGAAGGTTTGAGCTCATTGTTTGTGAAAGCGGAACTGTTTGTGGTATAAAGTCATGCTCTGCACCCGGCTTGCTGTAATCATACGGCCAACGGTAAACAGTTGGAATCTCGCCCGGCCAGTTACCATGTAAGTGTTCAACAGGTGTAGTCCACTCCAGGGTATTTGATTCCCATGGATTTTGCGGCGCTTTTTTACCCCAGAATATAGAGTGTATAAAGTTGAACAAGAAAGCTACCTGCGCTACTGCCGACATAATTGCCGCCCAGGTAACAAATGTATTAACAGATAACCATTGTTTCATTGATTCAAACTCGGTGAACGCATAGTAACGACGTGGTACACCATCCAAGCCCATAAAATGCATAGGGAAGAATACCAGGTAAGCGCCAATGAATGTTAACCAGAAGTGCAGGTAACCTAAACGCTCGTTCATCATACGGCCAAACATTTTAGGGAACCAGTGATAAACACCCGCAAGCATACCAAATATTGCTGCCGAACCCATTACAAGGTGGAAGTGGGCAACAACAAAGTATGTATCGTGCAAGTTAATATCTAATGCTGCGTTACCTAAGAAGATACCGGTTAAACCACCTGAGATAAAGAATGACACCATCCCTATTGCAAACAGCATTGCCGATGTAAAACGAATGTTACCGCGCCATAATGTAGCCAGCCAGTTAAATGTTTTTACTGCCGATGGTACCGCAATGATCAGTGTAGTGATCATGAACACACCGCCCAGGAACGGATTCATACCCGTTACAAACATGTGGTGCCCCCATACAATAAATGATAATACGGTAATACCTATTAGCGAGTAAACCATTGCGTGGTAACCAAATATTGGTTTACGCGAGTTTACAGACATAACCTCGGATGATATACCCATAGCAGGCATAATTACGATATATACCTCGGGGTGACCCAGGAACCAGAACAAGTGCTGGAACAGGATAGGGCTACCACCTTCGTACGGTTGTATTTGTGTACCGTTCAATACAATTTCTGAAAGGTAAAAGCTTGTGCCAAAACTACGGTCGAATACTAATAATACCACACCTGCAACAAGTACCGGGAATGATAATACACCTAAGATAGCGGTTAAGAACAATGCCCATACAGATAGTGGCATTTTCCAAAGGTCCATACCTTTGGTACGCATGTTTAATATAGTACTTACGTAATTTATACCTGCCATTAACTGGGAAGCGATAAACAATACCATACTTATTAGCCACAGCGTCATACCCATACCAGAACCCGGCATAGCTTTAGGCAAGGCAGATAATGGCGGATATATTGTCCAGCCACCGCTTGCAGGGCCTTTTTGTACCAGGAACGATGATAACATGATAACACTGGCAATAAAGAAGAACCAGTATGATAACATGTTCATGAATGGCGATGCCATATCACGTACACCTAATTGCAAGGGGATTAAAAGGTTGGCGAACGTACCGCTTAAGCCGGCTGTTAATACAAAGAATACCATGATGGTACCGTGTATGGTAACCAACGCCAGGTAAAAGTTAGAATCTAAACGTCCACCCGGTGCAAAACGGCCTAATAATGTTTCCATTAATGGGAACGCTTTATCCGGATAAGCTAACTGGATCCTGAACAGGATTGATAATATCATGGCGATGAAGGCCATAGTCATACCTGTTATAAGGAATTGCTTGGCAATCATTTTGTGATCCTGACTGAATATATAAGTATTCAGGAACGTTGCTTTATGATGATGTTGTCCGTGATCGTCTTCGTGATGAGCTACTCCGTGATCTTGAACTGATAATGTTGACATACTCGCTAATCTTTTTGTATTAATTGTTTAACGCTAACCTGTTTGGCTGTACTTCTTTTTTCTCTGCAGCAAATTTAAGGTCTTTCTTAATCCCGTCTGTCAGATATGGTTTTTGCTGTGATAACCATGCCTGGTACTCAGCTTCGGTAACCACACGTACAATTTTTTTCATATTATAATGGCTACCACCGCAAATTTTGTTACACAAAATCTCGTATTCAAAATTTGGTTTATCCAATTTGGTACGCATTTCTGCAGTGGTAATGGTTGGCTTAAATTTGAAGAAAACAGGCAGGCCCGGTACCGCGTTTAATTGTACACGGAAATGAGGCATGTATACGCTATGGATAACATCCTGTGCATGAATGTTTAGCCTAACTGATTTACGAACCGGCAGATACATTGTATCAGCCTGAAGGTCATCATAGCTGTTTTTATCTTTAAAGTTGATGCCTAATTTATTTATACCGCTTATCAGTTTATAGTTGGTAGCACCTAAACGTGCATCTTTACCGGGGTAACGCAACTCCCAGGCAAACTGATGGCCGGTTATATCAATATTGATTGAAGCAGGCTCGCCTTTAGCATCAACATTGTCGGTAATTTTTTGCCAGGTAAAGAAACCAAATATTACCAATATAGTTAAAACGATAGCCGGGGCTATGGTCCATACTTTTTCGATAGTATTATTATGCGGTAAGAAATGGCCGCGGCGTTTTGCATTGTAACGGTACCTGAACAAAAAGGTGAACAATAATATCTGTGTTATCACAAATACGATCATTGTTAACACAGTAGTTGTCCAAAACATCTCGTCTATCTTAACACCATGCTCTGATGCTGCGCCAGGTAATATCATGCTGCCATGAACCGTAAATTCCCAATAAGCGCCATATGCGCCGGCTATTAAGAATATAAGGCAGCAAATGCCCATTACATTATTCCAGTTAATTGGCTCTTTCCCTTGTATTTGCTGGGTTAGGTCAAACACACGAAGTATTTTACCAACAATCCCAATAACAAAACAAACGATAAGGAAAAGCAGGATATAATAACCGGCGGTTGCTAAACCATTATCCTTTACTGCATCAGCAGCAGGTGAAGCGGTAGCTCCGGCCGATTCTGTACCCTGGGCAAAAAGCATGCTGGTGCCCAAAAGCATAAACACAGCTAAAAGCGAAAGTATTTTTTTAGAATTAATTAAATTTTTGAATCCCATTTTATTGGTTATTTGAATTGCTGTATCCGGTTGCAAATTTAACAATTATTATATGTGATGATGCAGGCTCTCTTGCAGGAACGGATGTTTTTTAGGAACAATTGAACTAAACTTACTTAACGCATTCAACGTCATGAATGTAAACAAGCCCGAAAAACCTAAAAATATACCTATCTCTTCTACACCAAAACCCGGGCTTTCAACTGTACCCGGCATTACCATTATATAATAATCAAGCCAGTGACCCGCTACCAAAATGATACAAGTCCACATCATACGGCTCATTACACGTTTTGCGTCACGAGACATTAATAGAAGTAATGGCGCAACAAAGTTGATCACAATATTAAACCAGAACCAAAATTTATATTCGGGCTCCCAACGTGCATAAAAATAAACCGACTCTTCGGGTATGTTTGCATACCAGGTAAGGAAAAACTGCGCGAACCAAACGTATGTCCAGAAGATAGAGAAACCGAATATCAGTTTACCCATGCTGTGCAAATGATCTATATGTAACCATGACATATAGCCTTTTTTCTGCAGATAGATTATTATTAATGCAATAACGGCCAAACCACTTACGTGCATTGCAGCTAAATTGTACCAACCAAACATGGTTGAGAACCAATGTGCTTCTAATGACATGATAGCTCCAAAAGCAAAAATTGGGAATGTAAAACCAAATATTACCAGGAATATACAAGACAGTTTAAAGCTTTTATCATAGTTGCTCATACCACCTTCGGTATCTTCAGCTTCTGAGCATTTTGTTAAAGCCAAACCAAAGTAGCTGTAAGCGCCTAATAATACGATCAGCATCCCGTAAAAGAATTTGATATTTAGGAAAGCTGCCTTACCTGTTATGATCGGGTCAAAATTTTCGCTGGCAGGGTCAGTTAAACCATGTGTAGCCCAGTGAGCATACAGGTAGGGTACCATTTCTTTTTTGCCATGCTCAACTACCTCGTGCTCGTTAAACAAGCCAAAGCTTACTACGATAATTAATATAACACTTGCTATAGGCAATACTCTTGCCATTGCCTGCGGGATCCTGATAAAGGCGGCAGACCAACCCGCTTGTGCAGCATACTGGTATGCGCAAAAGAATACGCCCGCCAAACAAACACAAACAAAGTAGTAAGACATTAGCAGCAAGTTGCTGTAAGTGCTTTGTACGTGTTCTCCACCGAGTATAAACCCAAATGCAATTGCTATTACACCAATTACAATGGCAACCAAACTGATGGTTTTAGCGTTGCCTGTGAATTGAAAACGTTCTTCAATACTATTATGAGTCTTCATTAAAAATAATCTTATAAATTTTGTAAATGGTGTACATACATAACTATCTTCCAGCGCTCTTCTGGTGCCACCTGTGATGCGTAAGAACCCATCGCATTAACACCATAAGTTATAGTATGATAAATTTTTCCGTCTGTAAGATCCTTCATTGCCCCACCGCGTGATGATTGTCCTTTTGAATAAGACGGTGGTGGCGGATATCCGTGTTGTACTACCAAACCATCGCCCTGCCCGGTTACACCATGGCACGGAGAGCAAAATGTAACAAAAAGGGCTTTACCTTCTGCCAAATGCTGCGGGGTTTGTGCTATAAGGTTAGTAACCTCAAGGCTCGCCTTATCATATCCTTCACGTGTGTTTGGATAATCAAAACGTTTAAACCCTACCGGTATAGTACCCGCAGGTGGTAACTGCGCTGTTTTGCCATCCTTAAAGTTAGGATTAGCCTGATCCGGGTCAAATGCTGTATGCTCGTACATATTGGGAGCATATTCCCAACCGGTACTACGCTTATCCTTGCACGACGTAATAACGATCGATGCAGCAATAACGATAGCCGTTGTGCCCAATATTCTAAATTTATTCATAGCTAACATATTTTCTTTCGTTATGCTTTACTTCTACTGCTCCTGCTTGTTTTAATAAATTGGTGATGTCTTCGTGCGGGATGTTTCCTTTAGCGTCTATTGCTATAACAAAACGATCATCGGTTGCACGCAGATCCATTACACGTGGCGCACGGCCCGGGAATAAATGCGTTGCAGCAAAAAAGGTTATCGTCATACCAAAAGCGGTAAATAGAATGGTCCACTCAAAAGTAAACGGTACAAAGTTTGGTATAGCAAAACTTGGTTTACCACCAACGTTCATTGGCCAGTCATGCACCAGCATATAATAGATCATGCTGAATATTACTGTTGCGCCAAGGCAGCCAAAGCAAAACGCCGCGTAACCCAATCTTGAATCTTTAACGCCCATTTTATCTTCAATACCGTGTATTGGCATTGGCGTATAAATATCATAGATAGGTATACTATTTTTCTGTAAGTTATCGATACCCCGCATCATATCATCAGGATCATCAAAAAGGCCTAATATTATTTTAGTCTTGCTCATTTTTATACTTTTTCGTAATCAACCATGTCAATACTGTCGAACTTTGTTAGGGACTCTTTGTAGTACTCAACCTCGACCGGATCAAGATGATTTTCGTTTATAAGTTTCTTCTTAGCCTGCTCGCTTGATGTTTTAAGCAACAGTTTCACCTCGGCAATAGCTACCGATGGTAATACCCTTACAAATAACAGGAACATGGTAAAGAACAAGCCTATTGAACCGATGAACACACTTACATCTACCCAGGTAGGATAAAACATAGCCCAGCTTGATGGTATATAATCGCGGTGAAGAGAAGTTACAATAATTACGAAACGCTCAAACCACATACCTATATTCACGATGATTGACAGGAACCATGAAAATTTGATGCTTGTACGCAGTGTTTTTGACCAGAAAAGCTGTGGTGATATCACGTTACAGCTCATCATGCTCCAGTAAGCCCACCAGTATGGACCGGTTGCCCTGTTGATAAATGCGTATTGTTCATATTCAACGCCAGAGTACCATGCAATAAAGAACTCGGTGATGTACGCCACACCCACGATAGAACCTGTTAATAAGATGATCTTATTCATCGATTCGATGTGGAACATGGTGATATAGTTTTCTAAACCTAATACCTTACGGGTTACCAGCAACAGGGTTTGTACCATTGCGAAACCAGAGAAGATAGCACCCGCAACAAAGTACGGAGGGAAGATTGTTGTATGCCATCCCGGTTCCAATGACGTAGCAAAGTCAAAGGATACAATAGTGTGTACCGAAAGTACCAGTGGTGTAGATATACCCGCCAGGATCAATGATACAGTTTCGAAACGCTGCCAGGTTTTTAATGAACCTGTCCATCCGAAAGAAAGTATTGAGTAGATACGGCGGCGTAAACCTGTAGCACGGTCACGTATTGAAGCGATATCCGGCAATAAACCTGTGTACCAGAATAATAATGATACAGAGAAGTAAGTTGATATCGCGAACACGTCCATCATCAGCGCCGAGTTCCAGTTTACCCAAAGTGAGCCGTACTGGTTTGGAAGTGGTAATGTAAAGTAAGCTAACCATGGGCGGCCCATGTGCGCCACAATGTAGGTGGCTGCACAAATTACGGCGAAGATGGTCATCGCCTCTGCCGACCGGTTAATGGAGTTACGCCAGTTTTGACGGAAGATCAATAGTACCGCCGAGATCAATGTACCGGCGTGACCAATACCTACCCACCATACGAAACCGGTGATATCCCAGGCCCATCCTACTGTTTTGTTTAATCCCCATGCGCCTAAGCCAAACCAAAAGGTGTAGCTGATAGACACAACCCATAATAATGAGCCTAATGAGGCAACTGTAAAGCCTATCCACCAGGCTTTGTTAGGTTTATTCTCTACAGGCAACAATATGTCGTTAGTGATCTTGGCATAGGTAATATCCTTGCCCGTCATTAACGGTTCCCTGATTATCGATTCGTTGTGAGATGCCATATGTTATATATCTCTTGTAAAATTAAGCCTGTAATTCAGATGATGTATTTCTAACTTTTACCTGGTAACCAATACCTGGTTTCACGTTAAGCTCTTCAAGCACGTAGTAAGTACGCTCGCTCTTTAAAGCTTTTGAAACTTCAGAGTTAGGATCGTTCCTGTTACCAAACACGATAGCGTTTGCTGAACAGGTTTGCTGGCAGGCTACTTTAACCTCGCCGTCCTTAAGTGGGCGTTTTTCTATTTTAGCTTGTAACTTACCTGCCTGTATACGTTGTACACACATCGAGCATTTTTCCATAACCCCACGGAAACGTGTAGTAACATCAGGGTTAAGTACTAATTGTGTATGCTCGTTGTTAAGGTAGTTATCAAAACGTGAATCGTTCCAGTAGTTAAACCAGTTAAAGCGACGTACTTTATATGGACAGTTGTTTGCGCAGTAACGTGTACCAACGCAACGGTTATATGCCATTTGGTTTAAGCCTTCGCTTGAGTGTACTGTTGCTAATACCGGGCAAACTGTTTCGCAAGGTGCGTGGTCGCAGTGCTGGCAAAGCATTGGCTGGTGAACTACAGTAACATTGTCAAAGTCGGTAAGCTTGGCAATTTCTTTTTCTCTGCTTATGCCGTGGCCATTGCTATCGTTGTTAAAGCTATAGTAACGGTCAATACGTATCCAGTGCATTTCGCGGCGGCGTCCAACTTCGTCCTTACCAACAACCGGTATATTGTTTTCGGCGCTACATGCTACGATACAAGCACCGCAACCTGTACATGCGTTAAGGTCAATAGCCATAACCCAATCATAAACCGGGCGGGCGTGGATATGATCTTCGTTGGTATTTTCCCACAAGTCATATTTTTCGTGCTCGCCATCACTTCCGCTGTTTACTGATGGATTCTTTTTGTATTCGGTAAATGTTGCTTCGCGGATAACGTTACGGCCTTCAAATGAATGGTGCGTTTGTGTTTGCGAAAGCGGGAATATATCTCCGGTTCCTTTAAGATCTGCAGTTGCGGTATTTTGGAAAGTACCATTGCGGAAGCTAAGGAAAGGGAATGCATTTTTACCTACATTATTACCAACCAAACCGGCTGCTGTGCGGCCGTAACCAACAGCTACTGATACAGTACCAGGCGCCTGGCCGGGTTGTGATAATACCGGTAATGATACTGTGTAACCGTTTGCCTCAATAGTAACAACCTCAAATTCTTCAAGGCCTAACTTTTTGATATCTGACGGAGACATGGCTGCAAAGTTGTCCCAGGTAACTTTAGATACCGGATCTGGCAACTCTTGTAACCATGGGTTATTTGCCCTTTTACCATCGCGCATGGCAACAGATTGGTACACCTGCAGCTCTACTTTATTACCTTCGGCTAATTTAGCGCTCTGGTTTAATACCGTTTGTGCCACCGCGTTAAGGTCAAGGTTAAAGGTATAAGTACCGGCCGCAACTGGTGCAGCTAATACAAATCCTGTTTGCAATAAGGTTTCCCAACCAGCCTGGCCAGATAAACCGCCTTTGGCTAACAGGTTATTGTTCCAGTTATTTCTAACGTATGTGTAGTAATCTTTAACCGCATTGTCGCTCCATACCAACAGGCTTTGTTCGGCCTGGCGGGTATTGTTAACCGGGTTAATGGTCGGCTGCATTACAGTGTAGTAACCCTCAATTGAGCTATCATCACCCCACGACTCTAAATAGTGGTGGTTTGGTGCTACTATATTACAAAGGGCTGTAGTTTCATCTGCATGATCAGAGAATGATACTTTAAGACGAACATTTTTCAATGCATCTTTAACAGCGGCTGCCGAATGATAATCATAGGCAGGGTTAGCATCAAGGAATAATGCTGCACCAACCTGGCCGCTTTTAGCCTGTGCTATAAAGTCTACGATCTCACCATCATTACCGGCGTACTGGCGAGATGGGTTATCCAAATCGATAGTAGTACCGTAGCTGCCCAATAAGGAGTTGATGGCATTAACTAATACTTGTGTAGCTACATCATTTGAACCACAAACTACTAAGGCTTTACCTTTAGCTGCTTTTAATTCTGTTGCTACTAGTATTATTGCTTTATCTGCGTTGGCAGTAGTTAATTTTCTTGAACCAGGTAGGGTTGTGCCCGATAACGCGTTGTAAAGGTTAACCAGTGCAACACCTTCTTCAGATGGTTTAATGGCTATACGTACATCGGCGTTGGTACCGGTAAGGCTCATACCACTTTCAAACTGGATGTGACGTGACATCTTTTTAGCTTCAAGCGATTTGTTGTTCCTGTTTTGTACGTACTGGCGGGTAAACTCTTCGCCAGAGATCCATGTTCCAAGGAAATCTGCAGCGAAACTTACAATGATATCCGCTTTGTCAAAATTATAGTGAGGTAATACCGCTTTACCAAAACTGTTTTGGTTAGCTTTTATAATACCTGTATATGATACTGCATCATAACTTACGTGTTTTGCAGTAGGATATTTTAATATAAAATCGGCAATAACAGCTTGTGTTGATGGGCTGTGTACGGTTGATGTTACCAGGCTTATTGTTTTACCGCTTGCCGCGATAGCTGCAAGTTCGCTTTTTACAAAAGCATCAACGCTTGCCCAGCTGCTGTCGCCACCATTTTGCTGCGGATCTTTTATGCGGCTGGTATCGTAAAGCTCAAGCACTGATGCCTGGGCCTGCGCACTTAAACCACCTTTTGATAAAAGATCGTTAGGGTTACCTTCAACCTTAATAGGGCGGCCTTCGCGGGTTTTAACCAATATAGCGCTACCATCATAAGTTGATGAGTAATAGTTAGCCACACCCGGTGTTATCTCTTCAGGCTTAATTAAGTAAGGGATTGATTTATGTACCGGTACTTTTTGGCAAGCGGCTAAAGTAACCGCACCCACACCAAAGCCAAGCGCCTTTAAAAAGTCGCGACGAGGGGTTTTTGATGACAAGCCACCTCCGCTCAAAACCTCTTCGATAGGGATTGGCTCGGCAAACTCATGCTTATTTTTCTCAACAAATTCTGGTGTTTTGTTCAGTTCTTCTAAACCTTTCCAGTATTTTTTATTGCTATCCATTTATAGTTATATAAACTGTAATGTACTTTTCTTGATAATTATTAGTAGTGGCACTTAGCACACTCAATACCGCCTAACACAGCTGCAGTAACTTTCTCACCCTTTTTAATTTTTTCGTGGGCAGAAAGTATGCTATCATAGTAAGCGTTGCCTTTTCCGTTAACCTCGGTACGTTTGTGGCACTGTATACACCATTTCATGGTAAGCGGAGAGTATTGGTATACTTCCTGCATTTCCTGAACCTGGCCATGGCAAGTTTGGCATTTAATGTTACCAACCTTTACGTGTTGCGAGTGATTAAAGTAAGCCAGATCCGGCAGGTTGTGCACACGCACCCACTGTATTGGTTTAGCTTTAGTGCTATCGTATTTAGCGGTGTTAGGGTCATAACCCAGTGCATCGTAAATTTTGTGAATCTCCGGCGACTCTGTTTTAACCGATTTGTGGCAGTTCATACAAACGTTCAATGATGGTATTGAAGCGTTTTTAGATTTGAATGCACCGGTGTGGCAGTACTGGCACTCTATTTTCATAGCACCTGCGTGTAACTGGTGCGAATATTTAATAGGTTGTACCGGCTGATACCCCTGGTGAACGTTAGTGTTCCACATGGTTACCCAGCTAAAGCTGCCCATTGCTATAGTACCGCAAACCACTATGAAGAAAACAAGTTTCTTATTTTTAAGAAGCTTCTTAACTGTTGCTAAACGATCAGCAGGCGCTTTCTCTTCTTCAGTTGCTTCTTCAAGCGCTAAACCTTGTCTGTTTAAAAGTAAACGCTCAAGTGTGGCAATTACTTTGTTTAATACAAGGATAACAATGAATGCGATAACAATAACGCCTAATAAACCCCAGATAACAAGGCTGCTTGGGCCTTTATCTTCAGCAACTGCACCACCGGCAGGAGCTTTAGCTTTATCATCCTGGATCTTTTTCCAATCAGCGCGGATGTAAGTAATAACATTACCAACATCAGCATCGCTTAACTCAGCAAAAACTGTCATGCCGGCCTGGTTGTACTCGTTAAATATCTTAACGGCCTTTTTGTTACCAGCAGCAATTAGCGCTTGATTGTTTTGGATCCATTTGGTTAAATAGGCATCGTCAGTCTCTTGTGTAAGCTGCGGACCTAAGGCCGGGCCGGTCATACGCGTATCTATTTTGTGGCACGCTGTACATTTGGCCTTAAATATAGCTTCACCCTTTGCTGCATCTGTTTGCGCATGAGCTGTTAACCCACATACAACCAAACCGGCAACCAGTAAAACCGACCTTGAAAACTGTTTAAAAATCAATGAGATATTTCTCATAAAAGGTATTTATGCTAAATAATTTTTATATTAAAGTGTTAAATCGACGTAGACCTGTATGTTTTAGCCACTTTTTCAGGCACAAAAGTATAATTTATTACAGTATCGCTGACAATATAATGACAGCAATATCTAATTTATAATCGTTCTAAATTAATGGGAAAAGGCCTTTAAATAACCGTAAAGGCCTTTTTTGTAAAATATCAGTAGGATCTGAAAAAAGAGAATATCTAAAGATACTTTTAAAACTTAATTATTGTTTTAATATCCAGGCAAATATCAAAGGCACTACTATCGTCGCGTCGCTTTCTACAATAAACTTTGGCGTATTAATATCCAGTTTACCCCAGGTTATTTTTTCGTTTGGCACAGCACCCGAATATGAACCGTATGAAGTTGTAGAATCGCTCACCTGGCAAAAGTAGCTCCAGAAAGGAATATCAGTCATTTCCATATCCTGATAAAGCATAGGTACAACGCAAATTGGGAAATCGCCGGCAATACCACCACCTATTTGGAAAAAGCCTACACCTTTACCACCCGAGTTTTTTGGGTACCAATCTGCAAGCCATGCCATATACTCTATACCACTCTTCATGGTAGTAGCTTTTACCTCGCCTTTTATAACGTACGATGCAAATATGTTACCCATAGTAGAGTCTTCCCATCCCGGTACAACAATTGGCAGGTTTTTTTCTGCAGCAGCCAGCATCCACGAGTTTTTAGGGTCTATTTCATAATACTGTTCCAGTTCGCCGCTTAACAATATCTTATACATAAACTCATGCGGGAAATAACGCTCGCCATTGGTATCGGCATCTTTCCAGATCTTATAAATATGTTTTTGCAACCTGCGGAATGCTTCTTCTTCAGGGATACAGGTATCGGTTACACGGTTGTAATGGTTCTCTAATAAGTCCCACTCATCCTGCGGGCTTAGGTCGCGATAGTTAGGCACGCGTTTGTAGTGCGAGTGCGCCACCAGGTTCATGATATCCTCTTCCAGGTTTGCACCGGTGCACGATATAATGTCAATTTTCCCCTCGCGTATCATTTCGGCAAGCGAAATACCTAACTCTGCCGTGCTCATAGCGCCTGCAATGGTCACCATCATTTTACCACCTTCGGTTAAATGGGTTTCATAACCTTTGGCTGCATCCATTAGCGCCGCTGCATTAAAATGCAGGTAATTTTTCTCTATGAATTGTGATATTGGGCCTCTTGTTGTGCTCATATTATTTTGCTCTTATTATTTTGCAAAAGTAGGTATTTTGCGCACATCAGAATTTTAAATTACAAATTCGGTAAAACAAGTGCTTTAAATTTACCTTTATGGCACTATACTACATGAAAAAACTTACCACGATTTTATTGCTCGCCATATTTGTCCAGCCCGTTTTTGCGCAAACAAAACTTTTACCAAAGTTTGTGCGCAAAATGTTTTTTGAGAAGGACACCACCAAAAAAGGAAGCTTTGTTATCCTCCCGGTGATAAGCTCGGCCCCCGAAACCGGACTGGAAGCAGGTGGCTCGGCACTGTATTCTTTTTATACCGATACGCTAAGCAAAAACACAAGGGTATCCAACATCTTCGCTTACGCTACTATCACCACCAAAGGCCAGAGCCGTTTAAACCTAAGCAGCAGCTATTGGTCGCCGCAAAATAATTACCACTTTACCGGGGCCATTGGATACATAAACTTTCCTTTTGATTTTTATGGTGTAGGTAATAATACCCTTAAAGCAGATGCCGATAGATTAGGCCAAAAACGGGTACGTGTAAATTTCACCGCCGAAAAAAGGATAGGCAGCAATATTTACGTTGGACTTGTAGCCGGCGGCCTTGATTTCCGTTTTCATGACCAGGAGAGCACCGGCATATTTACTACCGACCCTACTATTGAGGGCAAACATGGTGGTACAACCTTGTACCTTGGCCCAAGCTTTGTTTTTGATAGCCGTAATAACAATACATATACTACTAAAGGCACTATGCTTACCAGTCATTTTGATTTTATGCATGGCGTGGGGGGCAACAATAACCTTACCGGTGGATTTTTGAATGTGGAGTTCACCCAGTTTTTTGCATTAAGCAAGCGTTTTGTTTTAGGGTTTGATATACAAAGCCAGAACTGGACCGGCAACCAATCGCCGTTTTACTTATTGCCCGCCCTGGGCAGCGACGAAATGATGCGTGGTTATTACAACGGCCGTTTTCGCGACCGCAATCTGATAGCCGGCCAAACCGAGCTACGCTACCGCATGAGCGAACGTTTCGGCATTGTAGGTTTCATTGGTACAGGTGAAGTTTTCAATAAAGAGTTTAGCGTAAACCAGCTAAAGCCTAATTACGGTGGTGGCTTGCGTTACTTCTTTGATATACAAAAAGGCCTCAGCATCCGCGTAGATTATGGTGTTGGTGAAAAACGCCCCGGCGAAACCAGGCAAAGTGGTGTATATGTGGGGTTAGGTGAAGCGTTTTAGGTGATGTGTTTATTCCCCTTGATGAATAGATACATATTTTGTTCCGTTCCAATAAATTAAAGCGCCGGCTAATTCACTCCCATCTTCAATTGCATATATGGAAACGGCGACATGAGCAATTTTCACCTTTTTGCTTCCTGAAATATCACCATCTGCATCAAATAAAGTTTTATACGCAACTTTACTTTTGTACAAACTCCAGCCATCTACCCAATTGGTATCATCAAAATCTTCGCTTGCAAATTTGTATCCAGCACCAAAAATATAATGCTTGTTAGTCCCCCCGTTAATAATCAGTACCCCTCTTTTTCTATTCTTTTTATCAATTACCTGGACCGCTATATCATTTATCTTATCACCTGTAAAATCAGCCTCTAAAAAGTTAGGTTTAACAGGTTTTATAATTGCGTATCGCTCATTCAATTTTTTATCATTAAATGATTGTGTGAACCACGCAGGCAACCAACTTCCTTGTAAAGATGTTATCCAAAAAAAGGGAACAAGTAAAACCAATTTCATATATTGACTACACCTTTATCATAAAATCTTCCTTAGCCTGCCCGGGTTTAAAAAACACCAGGCCTATCCAGTAAAGATCAACCGTAGCTGTTACTTGCGGATGGGCTTTTATTTGTGCCCAGGCTTCTTTCATGCCTTCGCTCCAGTAAATATCGTCGAATATCAACATGGTATCTTCATGTACCTTGGGCAGGCACCATTCAAAATATCGAAGGGTAGCATCGCGTTGGTGGTTGCCATCTATGTAAACAAAATCAAGCTTGTCCAGCCCGGCAATAACATCCGGCAGGGTATCATCAAAGTTGCCGGTTATTACATTGATATCTTTTACGCCTGTCCTGTTGAAAACATCTTTAGCAACGCCCGCGGTTTGAGGGCAACCCTCTAATGTATAAACTTTTGCGTTGGGTGCCGCAGCTTGCAGGTATAACGTAGTAATGCCCAGACAGGTACCCAGCTCAACAATATTCGTTGGTTTGGTAAAGGCAGCAAGGCGGTAAAGCAGCTTGGCCAGTTTTGGCGGTTTAAGCGCATTAATGGTAATATCGCTGATTTTTTTCTGCTTGTTATTGTTCACGTGCGATCCTGCACCCAGGTCGGTAACGGTAATATAGCGGTCATCTATCAGCAAGCGGTCGCGCTCCTGTTCAATTTTGTCGTACTCGGGTTTATGCTTTTTATCGTAAATAACCTCGTCTACCAAACGGTAAACAAACGGCGAGTGCAAACCATGACGGTTTTTTGACTTAAGCCTATGCAACAGAAAATCCTTAGCGAACGTTAAATTAAACATCGCTGTAAAAATATTAAAACGTTTAGTATTTTAGCATTAAGAGATATGATTAATCCTACAGAAGTAAATTCATTGATTCGTTTGCTGGACGATCCGGATACTGAAATATTCGGGCACGTTCACGATAAGCTGCTTTCTTATGGCCCGGAGGCCATACATTACCTGGAAAGCGCCTTCGAGCAAGCTTTCGACTCCACCCAACAAGAACGCATAGCAAACCTTGTACACGAGATACAATTTGGCACAGTAAAGAACGATCTGAAGCTTTGGTACCAGAGCGGATCGTTTGACCTGCTGCAAGGCATCCTCATTGTTAACCGCTACCAATACCCCGATCTTGATGAACAGAAGGTAATTAACCAGATAGAATCTATCAAGCGCGACATCTGGATACATATGATGAACGAGGCCAGCCCGGTTGAACAGGTGAAGCTAATGAACCATGTATTTTATAGCATTCACGGTTTTAGCGGCAACACAACCAATCATCGCGACCCGCAGAACAGCTATATAAGCCAGGTGCTGGAAAACAAGAAGGGCAATCAGATCTCGCTTGCCATTATCTATTCTATCATCGCCCAAAAGCTGGATATCCCTGTTTATGGTGTAAACCTGCCCCAGCATTTTATTTTAGCCTATTTGGATGAAACCCAGGGAAACGAGTTTGAAGGCGGTATCCTGTTTTATATCAACGCGTTTAATAAAGGCTTCATTTTTGGCCGCCGGGATGTGGATATGTTCCTGAAACAGTTGAACTTACAATTTGATAAGCAATTTTACGAACCCTGCACAAATGCCGATATTATTAAGCGTGTGCTGCGTAACCTTATCAGCGCTTATGAGCACCTGGGGTCGTCAGACAAAGTAGATGAACTGAATGAATTGCTTGAGATTCTTATCTCCCCAAACCACTAAAAGGAGAACTTAATCTCTTTCAGTTATGCACTGAATTTTGAGGATGTTTTTATACCTGATGCTAAGCAATAGATATAGCTTTGATGCTATAAAAATATACTCAAAATTAAGAGAGGGTAATTTCCGGTTCGCTACTTTTACAGCATGAAATTTAAATATGACCTGTATATTCGGCTATTGTTTGTTGTTACCTTAACTACGCTGGCAGCCTGCAAAACACGAAAAGGAAGCACCGGCTATTTTAAGATAAAACCCACTATCAATAATGACTCTGCTGCCAGATATAAGAAGAACATTCTAAGCGTTAGCAATGCTATTTTTACGCCTTTTGAATATACCGGCTCAAACCAAACAACTATTAAATACCGGCTGCTTACACCGCCTAAGGCAAAAAGAGTCCAAAGTTACCCGCTGGTTTTAGTTTTGCATGGTTCGGGTGCTATAGGTGCCGACAATAGCGCCCAACTTGGGGTTTTAGCTAAATTATGGGCACAAGCTAATATCCGCGCAAAATATCCGGCATATGTTGTTGTTCCGCAATTCGCGGTGCGATCGTCAAATTACCTGCCGGATAACAGCTATAAAGTGCTGACTTCTACCCCCCGACCCTTCCCTTACAAGCGTATTGCAACTAATAGATTCGTTAAAGAAAACTTACCCTATTGATAGCAGAAGAATATACGTTATTGGCTTTTCAATGGGCGCATCAGCCACTATAAATTCTTTGGGCTTACGGCCCGATTTGTTTGCGGCGGCTGTTTCTATTTCGGGCATACCCGACTTTAAACACCTCAATACCTTGGCAAAGACGCCCATATGGTTTATTCATGGTAATGCCGACACCGAAAACCCTATCAGCAGCGATTCGGTGTTGTATAAAAACCTGCAATTGTTGCATGCCCCTAAAATAAAATACTGGGAGATAGATAACCTTTCGCATGAGGTTTACCCGGAGTTATATATAGGAAATACGATACCTGAATGGCTTTTTAAACAAAAAAAAGGGGATTAATTTCGCCTTAAAAACGCCTTATTTCGCCTCAAAAAAGCACCTGATCTACCCCTTCAAAAAATCGCCGTCAATTATTAAAAGTTTTACCCCTTTTTGGGAGACAGACCTATGAGAACTGGCCTCGTCAGAAACTACATAGCTTTCACCTTTGCTTAAAGTAAATACTTCGCCGGTGGATAGTTCGCTGTTAAAACCGCCTTCTAAACAATGTACAATGTGGCCCTTCCGGCACCAATGGTCGGCGAGGTAACCGGGAGAGTATTCTACCAGCCGGATCCTTAACCCGGGCAACTGCAGGGTTTGCCAGTACGATGTGCCCTGCTCGCCTACATGTTCTTCTTTTGGGATATTATCCCACTGAATGGTTTGGAAAGGGATGCTCATATTATGATCTTGTCTAACCCCTCTTTCCAGGCGAAATATAGCCCTTGAGAGTAAATGCAATTAATATTAGACTGGGTAACCCAATTGAATTTTTCAGTAAAATCGTTTTCAAACTGCCTTTTAAACGCAATACCATTTACAGTTTCATTCCGTTCGGCTTTTGATGCGAGGCTATCAATTATAAATGCATGGCCTACCTTCATCGCTTCTGTGCAGGTCGTATTATAATATTCAACTTCACTATCAGATAAAAAATCGAATTTTAATTTCAGTCTTTCATTTATAGGCTTCAAAAAGTTTTTCCCAAATTCCATTGCCATTGAAAATCCCTTGTTAAGAATCTCTTCATCTGTAGGATGTTTTTTAACAAAAAGTTTACTTAGAAAATTCATTATCTCAATTTTATTTACTCAACCACCCATTATCACCCATCCAAACTTTTAGCCATTCAAACCAAAGGCCTTTGCTTTTTGAGTTGAACATCCCAAAACCGTGGCCGCCGGCCGGGTACAAGTGCATTTCGGCTTTTACCTTGTTTTTTACCAGGGCATCATACATCAGTAAAGCATTCTCTACTGGTACCACATCATCATCTTCCGCGTGTATTATGAAGGTTGGCGGTGTGTTAGCAGTTACCTGTTTCTCGTTCGAGTACAGGTCTATTTGTGCTTGTGAGGCGTTTTTGCCTAACAGGTTCTCGCGCGAGCCGGCATGCGCTTTTTCGCCGAAGGTTATCACCGGATAGATCAGCATCATAAAATCGGGCCGAACGCTGATATTATCTTTATTATCAATTACTACTTTATCAAAGTGCGTACCCTCGGTAGATGCCAAATGCCCGCCGGCCGAAAAGCCCATAATGCCTATCCGATTGGGATTGACACCCCATTTAGCGGCATCCTTCCTCACCATTTGGATAGCACGCTGCGCATCCTGCAGCGGGCCAATCGTTTTATCAACCATGATCAGGTCGGTTGGTAAGCGGTATTTCAATACAAACGCCGTTACACCCATCTTGTTAAACGCTTGTGCAACCTGAAAGCCCTCGTGTGCCGATGCCAGACCGCTGTAGCTGCCACCCGGGCATATAACAACGGCGGTACCGTTGGCTGTTCCCTTTTCGGGTACGTAAGCCGTAAGCGTGGGTACGCTAACGTTATTTATCCAAAAGGTATCGCTAATAATTTCTACATAGGTGGCCGGTGTTGGTTTTGAATTTGGTACACCATTAGGGTATAGCGGCATTGGTTTTTCCTGACTAAAGGCGGTGGTAGCAGTAACAGTCAAAATTAGGGCGGTTAAAATATTCTTTATCATTAGTAGCAGTAATTGGTGACGCCAAAGTACAATTTATGCTAATAAAAAACGATGCTGTGATGTGCAGCATCGTTTTTTTATAAAATTGGGCGTAAAAACAGCGGCCTGGTGCGATTCCTTCCCTTGGGAAGGTGCAGGAAGGGGTTTAATGAGTTAATTCGATAAACCCCTCCCTGCTACTGCACAACCACCCGCACCCCTCCCGTGGGGAGGGAAGTGTTACAGCACTTAATTTTTCGGTCCGCCAAATTCCATTAGGTACGATTTTAAAAACTCGTTCAAGTCACCATCTAATACGGCGGCGGCGTTCGAGGTTTCGTGATCGGTACGCAGGTCTTTAACCAGCTTATAAGGGTGCAACACGTAATTACGGATCTGCGAGCCCCACTCTATCTTCTTTTTGTTACCCTCAACCGCGCTTGATGCTTCCGCGCGCTTGCGCATTTCGGCTTCGTATAACTGCGATTTTAGTAAACGGATAGCGTTCTCCTTATTCTGCAATTGCGAACGCGATTCCTGGTTTTTGATAATAATGCCCGATGGTTTGTGATATAAACGTACAGCGGTTTCTACCTTGTTTACGTTTTGCCCGCCCGCACCACCCGCGCGGAAGGTTTCAAACTCAATATCGGCATCCTTCACCTCTATCTCAATGGTATCATCAACCAATGGATACACGTAAACCGACGCGAACGATGTATGGCGCTTGGCGTTGGCATCAAAAGGTGATACACGCACCAAACGGTGAACGCCATTCTCTCCCTTTAAATATCCGTAAGCAAAATCGCCTTCCAGCTGTAGGGTAACGGTTTTTACACCGGCAACATCGCCCGGCTGGTAATCCTGCTCGGTAACTTTGTAGCCGTTTTTCTCGCCCCACATAATGTACATACGCATCAGCATACCGGCCCAGTCGCAGCTTTCGGTGCCACCGGCACCGGCCGTAATTTGCAGTACGGCGTTAAACTGATCTTCCTCGGCGCTAAGCATGTTTTTAAATTCAAGCTCTTCAACCGCGGTTAATGCCGCCGCATACTGCTCGTTCATTTCGGCCTCGGTAGCATCGCCACTCTGAAAAAACTCGAACAATACGTTGGTATCTTCAACTACCGATACTACTTTCTGGAAAGCATCGGTCCATATTTTTTTTGTTTTGATGGATGCCAGAACCTTCTCGGCATCTTTAGGATGATCCCAAAAGTTTGGGCCTAAGGTTATATCCTGTTCCTTTTGCATGGCATCGAGTTTGGTATCGATGTCAAAGATGCCTCCTCAGGGAAGTTGTTCTATCCCTTAAATCCTGCATATTTTCTCTTGTCATAATGGCAAATATATAAAAATGAAAACAGGGTAAATTAAAAAGGCTCACAATTGCTATCAATCGTAAGCCTTTCTATATAAATATATTTTTTAAGCTATGCGCAACTGACTTAACAGCAGGCTCATATCGCCACCGTTGCCGCTAATTTTTGACAGGATAGCGCTTAAAGCAAAGTCCTTGTTGTGCTCTCCTTTTGATTCTTCCATCAATTGGTGCATAACCGGTGGGATAAGCTTATCGGCAATTGACATGGCCGTGGGGGTATCCATGTTATAAAAGTTGTTCAGTTTATTGGCAAACCTGTTTACCACACTTGTAATAAGCGGGTTATCATAAATTGCCGAAAATTGAAAATATTTCACCAGGTCTTTTAATTTACCACTCTCCAAATGGTTCTTTAAAACCTCGATAATAGAGCTTGAAGCATCGTTTATTACTGCCTCACGATGTTTTTCGGCAACTAACGGATTGTTCATAACAGCCGCCCCGGCGTTATTTTTTACAAGCAAAAAGAGTTTTTCGAACATGATTTTATGTAATTAAAAAACAAATTAAGAGAATGATGAAAAATATTTGTTTTATTTACCATCCCAACAAATATATCATTTATAAGTTTTAATATTCAAAATATTATTAAACTTTTGTTATTAAAATGACAATTCGTTGGTGTAAAACAAACACTATGTATAGTGTGTTAAAATAACACTGAACTGTCCTTTTTTCACATTTAATGCAGGGGTCAATTTTAACTTGTTATTTTTACAAAAAACATCACAACTATGCTGCCAAATATTGATTTCACAAGCACCCAATCCTATAAATATTTAACCGACCATTACATCGATATTGTGTCGAAAAGTTTAAAGGAATTATTTGAATCTGATAATCAGCGTTTTGAAAAATTCTCATTACAATTTGAGGATATTTTGCTGGACTTTTCCAAAAACCGCATTGATGAGCAAACCCTTGCCTTATTGATACAATTAGCACGCGAGTGTGGTGTAAATGAGGCAATCGACGCCATGTATTCCGGCGAAAAGATCAATGTGACAGAAGGCCGCCCTGTTTTGCATATCGCTTTACGTAACCGCAGCAATACCCCCGTGTATGTTGATGGTAAAGATGTAATGCCCGAGGTGAACAGCGTGCTTGCCCACATGAAAGAATTTAGTGAGGCCATCATATCCGGAAGCTGGAAAGGCTATACCGGCAAACCTATTACCGATGTGGTGAACATTGGCATTGGCGGCTCGGACCTTGGCCCTGTTATGGTTACCGAAGCTTTAAAAGCATACAAGAACCATTTAAACCTGCATTTTGTATCTAACGTTGATGCTACCCATATAGTAGAAACTTTAAAAACAGTTGACCCGGAAACTACCCTGTTCCTGATTGCATCTAAAACATTTACCACGCAGGAAACCATGAGCAATGCCCATAGCGCCCGCGATTGGTTCATTAAAAATGGTGGTAAAGACGAAGATGTGGCCAAGCACTTCGCGGCACTATCTACCAATGCCGAAGGCGTTGAGAAGTTTGGTATCGACACCAAAAACATGTTCGAGTTTTGGGATTGGGTTGGCGGCCGCTATTCGTTATGGAGCGCCATTGGTTTATCTATTGCGTTAAGTGTAGGCTTCGATAATTTTGTTGAGCTGTTGGATGGCGCACATGCTATAGACAATCATTTTAAAACCACCCCGCTTGAGCAGAACCTGCCTGCTATACTTGCCTTAATTGGTGTGTGGCATAACAACTTCTTTGAGGCAGAAACCGAAGCTATTTTACCATACGACCAGTACATGCACCGCTTTGCAGCTTACTTCCAGCAAGGTGATATGGAAAGTAACGGCAAACATGTAGACCGCAACGGTAAACATGTAGATTACCAAACCGGCCCGGTTATTTGGGGCGAACCGGGTACAAACGGTCAGCATGCGTTTTACCAGCTGATACACCAGGGAACAAAACTTATTCCTTGTGATTTTATAGCGCCTGCACAATCACACAACCCGTTGGGCGAACATCATAATATGCTGCTATCAAACTTTTTTGCCCAAACCGAAGCTTTAATGAACGGCAAAAGCGAAGAGGAAGTAATTGCCGAATTAAAGAAAGCCGGTAAAACCGAGGAGGAGATCAGTGAGATAGCGCCGTTTAAAGTATTTGAAGGTAACCGCCCAACAAACTCCATACTGGTTAAAAAAATAACCCCACGCACACTGGGCAGCCTTATAGCCATGTACGAGCATAAAATATTTGTACAGGGCATCATCTGGAATATTTACAGCTTTGACCAATGGGGCGTTGAACTTGGCAAACAATTAGCCGGTAAGATCCTACCTGAGTTAAAAGGCAACGAGGAAATAACCAGCCACGATTCGTCAACAAATGGGTTGATCAATCAGTACAAGGCCTGGAGGTAGGTTTTCAGTTGGCAGGTTTGAGTTTGCAGTAAGCAGCTCCGCCAATTTGTCATGCTGAACGATTTGAAGCATCTATTCGCCAATATGTAGTTACCTGCATGTTTATTAATAGATCCTTCACTGTCGTTCAGGATGACATTTTTGTTTTAGCCTGTCATGGTGAGCCTGTCGAACCATTAGTCCCTTTGCTAAGTCTTCGACAAGCTCAGACTGACACTATATTGTTATTTACAGCCTCAAAGGTTACAGATTTTGTATCTCAGGATCACCCTTTCACCTCATAACACATTAACACCACCCCTGTATTAAACATTTTAACCTTGCATAACCGTATGTTTAACCTTTCATGCAGATTTTTAAAAAGCGGCCTGCCTTTACTTATAGCCACAGGGTAAACCCATATTCGATACTCATCTACAACATTTAACCTAATAAGGGATGCAACCAGTTTACCGCTGCCATAAACTATCAGATCTTTACCTGTTGATTTTTTAAGCTCTTTTATTTCTTTGGCGATGCTCCTGCCCGCCAAACGGGAATTACGCCAGCTTACACTTGTTAAGGTTTTTGAGAACACCACCTTTTCATAACTATTCATCATATCGGTAAAGTCGGCATCCTCACGGGCACTATGCAGGTTTGCCTGTTGGGCCGACCAGTACGGCGCCATCCCCTGGTAAGTATTACGCCCCAATAGTATGGTACCGGCATTGCCCAATTGTTCGGCTGTAACACGGGCCATTTCATCGTCCCAATACGGTGTATGCCAGTCCAGTTCGCCATACGGGCCGGCCATAAAACCGTTAAGGGTTACATTCATCGATACTATAAGCTTGCGCATAGTTTAATTATTTCATTGCAGGGGTATAACAAAGCACAGTTATGCCGCATTCAAATTGTGTAGCTTTTACCAGCTTTAGGGTTAGCTTTTCTTCAACAGCGTTATAAATGCTCATACCTTTCCCAATAACAGCCGGGTTTACAAACAAATGGTACTCGTCAATTAAATTGTGTTTTATTAATGCCGATGCAAAGCGCGCGCCGCCGTAAGCAACGATATCGCCCCCGGGCTGATTTTTAAGATTCTTTATCTCTTCAACTATATCGCCGTTGGCTAAGGCTGTGTTTTCCCATAGGTGGGTGGTTAATGTTTTTGAGAATACCACTTTTGGCGTGTTCACCATTTGATGGGTAAATACATCGGCAGATGGGTCGGCAGCGCGTTCTTTCCATACGGGGATAAAGCCTTCGGCCAGCACACGGCCAAGTATAATAGTATCTATTGGCTCTGTTATGCCTTTGACATATTCCTTCAATTTATCGTCCCAATCCCAGGTCAACCAATCCATTTCACCGTTAGGGCCGGCTACAAAGCCATCAAGGCTAATTTGCATCTGTAATTTTAGCTTTCTCATCACTATTTGTTTGATAATACAAAGGTACTTCTGCTATAAAAACTTATTCAGGTGTAAAAAGGACTTTTTAGGGGTTGTTTACGACTTTCTTCTTCCTTACTTTTATTTTTATAAACCAGTTAAACCAACTCATCATGAAACATATATCTATCCTCATCACCAACGAAGCGGTTTTAGCAAGCATTGTAGACCCCCGGATAATATTTACCGGCGTAAATGACTTTTTGGCCGCCGCGGGTAAACCGCCGGCATTTACCGTACAACTGGTGGGTTTAGAGAAGGAAGTGCGGTTGCATGGCGGTTTATTTTCGGTACATACCGATGCTGTACTGAGTGATATTAAAAAAACCGATTTGATAATTATCCCCGCCTTTGGCGGGGATATGCGGACCAGCATAAAACGTAATGAAGAATTTATACCATGGATAGTTGACCAGCATTATAAGGGCGCAGAAGCTGCCAGCCTTTGTGTTGGTGCATTCCTGCTGGCCGCAACAGGTTTGTTAGACGGGCAGGAATGTTCTACCCATTGGCGGTTTGCAAACGAATTTAGAGAGGTGTTCCCGCAGATAACCCTGGTTGATGACCGCATTGTTACCGAGCAAAAGGGCTTGTACAGCAGTGGCGGCGCAACCTCCTACTGGAACCTGCTTCTGTATCTGGTAGAAAAACATGCCGGGCGCGATATGTCTATTATGGCCGCCAAGATGTTCGCTTTAGAAATTGACCGCAAGAGCCAGTCGCCATTTATTATGTTTAACGGACAAAAAACTCATGAGGATGAGCCGATAAAAAAAGCGCAGGAGTTTATAGAGGCCAACATCACCGAGAAAATTTCTGTTGAAGACCTGGCCATAAAATACGCCATTGGCAAACGCCATTTTGAGCGCAGGTTTAAAAAAGCTACCAATAATAGTCCGCTGGAATATATACAGCGCGTAAAGATAGAAGCCGCCAAAAAGCATCTGGAAAGCAGCCGCAAAAATATTAACGAGGTAATGTACGATGTTGGCTACTCGGATACCAAAGCCTTCCGTACGGTGTTTAAAAAGATAACCGGTTTATCTCCTGTAGAGTACAGGAATAAGTATAATAGTGTAAATTAAGCCCGTCATATCACAATTAACCGCATGTTTAATACCAACCGCATAGCTTTTGTCCGGGGGCTTTTAATTGCATTTATATTATGCAGCTTTATAATTTCAGCATCCGCCCAGGAAACGCCCAAGGCTGTTATCAGCAATATAATTTCGACCGTTAACAGCCGCAATGCCAGCCAGGCTATCGAAAAAATATACCTGCAAACAGATAAGCCCGCGTATCAGGCGGGCGATACTTTACGGTTTAAAGCTTATTTACTGGAAAGCATTACCTTAAAGGCAAGTAAAAAAAGCGGTATAATGTATATCGAAATTGCTAACGATAGCAGTAAGCTCATAAAAAGAATTATGGCGCCTGTTGATGCCATAACCTATGGCGATATAGTGCTTGATGAGAAAGACATGCCGCAGGGCACCTACATTTTAAGGGCATATACGAGTTGGATGCGCAACTTCGACGAGGCCTACATCTACAGTAAACCATTTTATTTTAGCAAAGTTGCTGATAACGACTGGCTGATAAACTACAACGCCCATACCGAAAAAAGCGCCGACGCATACAAGGTGCAGCTTGGGTTAAAAGTTAACAGTTTAGATGCTGCCCCAATTGGCTTGCGCGAAATGCAATTAAAATTAACCGATGGTAAACGTACCTGGTTAAAAAGCAACGTAAATACAGATATGGAGGGGCTGGTAAATGTAAATTTCGAGCTGCCCGAAAAAGCCGACTTCAAAAATCTATCGTTAACAATGCGCGATCTGCGTAAGGGCGAGGGTAATCGTAATCTGGTGATGCCGTTAGCGTTTAACCGCCCCCAAAATATCGATCTGCAATTTATGCCCGAAGGGGGCAGCCTGGTTGCAGGTTTGCCGGCCTATGTGGCCTTCAAAGCAATAAACGAAGATGGCCGGGGCACAGATGTATCCGGCAGTATCTATAACAGTAAGCAGGAAGCGGTTGCAACTTTTAATTCGGCTCATAAGGGCATTGGGGCATTTCACATGCTGCCGCAGGCCGGCGAAGTTTATTCAGCCAAAATAAAACTACCAGATGGTTCTTATAAAAGCTTTCCGTTGCCGACGGTTAAACCCTCGGGGTTTGTGCTTAAAGTTAACAACCGGTTCAAAAGCGATTCGATAGTGGTGTTTATAGCCGCTACACCTGATATAGCAACATCCTCCAACAATTATTACCTGATGGCCCATACAAGGGGGATGGTTTTCTACGGGGCGTTGGTAAAGTTTGATAATGGCGTTGCAAAACTTCTAATCAATAAAAGAACATTACCCGGCGGCATATTGCACCTATCCGTAGTTGGCGCCGATAAAAAAACGCTTAACGAACGCATGGTGTTTGCCGATTATAACAGTAAGCTAAATATAAGCATAAGCGCCAATAAAGCGATATACAAACAGCGCGATAGCGTTGCGCTAAACATGAAGGTAACCGATGTATACGGAGACCCTGTTGAAGGCAGCTTTTCGCTTGCTGTTACTGATGATGGGCAGGTAAAAACCGACAGCTTAAAAAACAGCTCGATAATGAGTTATATGCTCCTTACGTCAGATCTTAAGGGCGGGGTGGAAGATCCCGGTTATTATGAGCACAGTACGGATGACGCTGCCAAATGGCAGGACCTTGACCGCCTGCTTTTAGCGCAAGGCTGGGCTGCTTATGATTGGAATGAGGCGTTTTCCGCACCCAAACCAATGCCATATGCGGCCGAACCGGAGTTTTTAATTACAGGCCGGGTTACCAATGTGTTCAATAAACCCGTAGCCAATTCGAGGATAACTTTGCTGTCAAAGAAACCGCTGCTGGTAACCGATACCGTTACAAATACAAATGGCATATTTACATTTAAAGGCATTCTCCCTTCAGATACGGCGGTATATTTTATACAGGCCCGTAACAAAAAAGGAAAAAGCAATAATGTTGGCATTGAAATGGACGAATTTAAGCCCCCCATTTTTACGCCTCGCGCCGAACGGCTAATCCCCTGGTATCTTAATACCGATAACAGCAACTTAAGCATTGTAAAAAACCAGATAACCTTAAAACAGAACTACGAAACCATTACCCGTGGCAAGGTGCTTAAGGAAGTGCAGATCAAAAGTAAAAGGATAGTAAAAGGATCTAAAAACCTGAACGGGCCCGGCGAGGCTGATATAACTATTGATGATGAACAGCTTCAAAAAGCCGGCAGAACAACCCTGCGCGACCTGCTCTATAAAAATGTAAAGGGATTTGGCCCGGTTGCGAATAAGTTCGGGGTGATTTATTATCGCATTAGGACACAGTTGGTGCACATTATTATAGATGGTATTGATATTGCTTTTTTAATGCCTGATGGCGTAAGGCCCTACGATTATTTTAACCAGTACCTTGATTATTATGATGCCGAAGAAATTAAAGGCATTGAGCTGATGACCAAACCGGCAAATGTATCGGCCTACACCAGCCGTTTTGTAGACCCCATGGCGATACCCTGGGAACACGCCTTTATTGAGGTTACTACGCGCAGTGGGCACGGCCCTTTCATGAAAAAAGCTATTGGTACTTACCTGTACAGGCCAATGCCTATTAATATACCAAAGCAATTTTATTCGCCTAAGTACTCGTTAGATCCTATACCCAACATGACAGATATCCGATCAACCATACACTGGGAACCGAATATTATTACGGATAAGGATGGTAAGGCTACCATTAGTTTTTACACTGCCGATGCCCCCGGTAAATACACCATTATTGCCGAAGGTGCCGATCTGGATGGTAACATTGGGGTAAAAAGACAAAGCATCAGCGTTGAAAAACGATGATAGGGCTACCTTTACAAATTATGTCATTTCGAACGAGGTACGATGAGAAATCTTGTTCATTATGCCAAGTTTGCAACCTGCCCGGATGAACAAGATTTCTCCTCACTATCGTTCGTTCGAAATGACATTTTTAAAAAAGAGAAAAGCGGGCAAATACCCGCTTTTCTCTTTAAACTCACCGTCATCCTGAACTTGTTTCAGGATCCCTCAGGACAAGTAATTAGTATGTACCTCACCTTGCATGTGAGGTGCCGAAATAAATTCGGCATGACGTTCTAACTTAATTACTTCTTAATAAACTTTACCTGGAATAGTTTATTCCATTTTTTACCGGTTATAAAAATGCGCTTGGTGGCTTTATCGTAAGCTATACCATTTAGCACATCAGCTTCGGGGTTGCGGCTGGCTTCGGGGTAAAGGTTTGTCAGGTCAATTTTTTGCAAAACAGCGCCGGTTTTAGGGTCTATCACCAGGATATAATCTTTATGGTAAACATTGGCGTAGATCTTTCCGTCAATATACTCCAGTTCGTTTATTTCATTAACCGCGCCTTTATCATCATATACATCAACAAATCCTATTTGCTGGTAGGTGTCTTTATTCAGAAACCAGATACGGTTGGTGCTATCGTCCATGTAAATTTTGTTGCCGTCGTAGGTCATGCCCCAGCCTTCAACACCAACATTGTTGTTAATGGTGGCCAATAGTTTAAACGACTTCTTGTCGTACACGTACCCTATTTTTTCTTTCCAGGTAAGCTGCATTATCTTATCACCCACCACTATAATACCTTCGGCAAATACTTTGGGGTCTATCATTTGCTTTTTCAGGATCTTACCCGTAGCCAGGTCGGTTTTAACCAGTTTTGACGGGCCATCTACCGGTTCGCCTGAAGGGGGGATGCCGTAACCGCCACCGCTTTCATAGAAACCGTTATTGTCATAGATCAACCCTTCGGTATACAGGGTAGTATCATGCGGGAAAACTTTCTCTACGGTATAAGTTAGTTCTTCGGGGGCTTTAGCGGCCAGCAATACAATATTGGTGGTCAATTCCTGGCTTTTGCCTGCCTGGTAAACCTTGGCGGTTATTACCCTTGCGCCCAGTGCAATGCTATCTGTTTTTAAGTTTACAGCAGCCGAATCTTTGGCTACGCCGATCCTTACAGAATCCAGCAGGTAAACCACCGAATCTACCTTGGCACCCGCAGGGTAACCAACTTTTAGGGCTATGGCATCGCCGGATTTGTAATTGCTGCCCGCCTCGGGGCTTATCGTAAATTCATCGGCCTTATCATTGTTACATCCGTAGGCCAGCAGGGCTAATAGTGCGAAAAGGGTTATTCGTTTATTCATTTTAAATGGCAGAAGGCCAAAAGGCATCTTCAATATGTTTTAATATGTGGTTATTATTACGGTCAAACAGGATAGATATTATATCAAACCTCACTTCGCCCTCATGATTCATCAAATATATGTACTCATCTGCAGCTTCTACTAATAAACGCTGCTTGCGGGCATCTACAAAATCTTCGGGCTCGCCAAAACCGTTGCCGGTGCGGGTTTTTACTTCGGTGAAGATAATGATCTTGTCTTTATAAGCGATCAGGTCGATCTCGGCTTTGCCGAAAACCCAGTTCTCGTCCATTATCTCGTAACCCGTGGCTTCCAGATGGGCTTTCGCCATTGCTTCGCCTTTTTGGCCGAGGTCATTGTGGGTTGCCATTATTTTATAATTACCGAGCCTAAGTAATCGGATATGGTTTTTTCCACCTTTTTCATGTGCATGTACTGGTTCAGCAAAATCTCCTGATCGGCTTCGCTGGTACTTGTTTGCAGCTCGTTACGCAGTTTCTGTAATATTTTGCCCACCTTTTGCTTTTTCAGGTGGAATATGGCACCCAGTATGGTTGCCTTCATGTTGGCCTGTTCATCTGATACCAATATCTTATGCATCTCGTACCAGTTCTCGCTCAACACATATTTGGTTGTAAGCAAAGTAACTACCAAATCAACTATCCCTTTATCCGGGTGATGGATAAAATGTTGCTCTTCGGGCAGCACGCCGTTCTCTATCTCCTGCCGATAGATCTCCATGAAATTTTTAGTCACCGGCTGTTCAAACTCCACATCGCTTAGCTCGGCAATCATGAACGGACCAATATAGGTATTGGCAATACCATCCCAATCAATCATTTTATTGCCGTAAAGCAACAGCAGGCGTATAATTTCTTTTTCTTGTGTATCAGATTCTTTTGCAGCCGCCTTCTCTTCCGGCTCATCAAAAAACAGCAGGTCTTCCGGAGAGGGTTCCGGTTTATAACTTTGTTGCTGTTGATGCTGATGATCCTTTTTGGCCTTGGCCTGGCGCATTTTGTTCAGCTCTGTATTTAAAGAGCGCTCTTCGATCTTTAAGATGCGGCTGCACTCCTGTATAAATACCGATGCCTTTATAGAATCGGGTATTTTGGCAATGCTTTCAACGATCTCCCTTATTACTTCCGATTTTTTAATAGGGTCGTTACCGGCCTCTTTTAAAAGGATATCCGTTTTGTAAAGGATAAAGTCTTTTTTATTCTGCTCGATGTGCGTTTTAAAGGCATTGGTGCCAAACTTTTGCACATACGAATCCGGGTCATGCCCATCGGGGAAAAGAACCACTTTTACGTTGAGCCCTTCCTCCAGTATCATATCCAGTCCGCGCAGCGAAGCTTTTATACCTGCCGCATCGCCATCATAAAGTATAGTGATGTTTTTTGTGAGGCGGCCAATCAATCTGATCTGTTCGGATGTTAAAGAAGTACCGGATGACGCCACCACGTTTTCAATACCGGCCTGGTGAACAGATATTACATCGGCATATCCCTCTACCAAATAGCAATTATCCTCTTCGCGGATAGATCGCTTGGCAAAATACAGTCCGTATAATACGCTTGATTTATGGTAGATCTCCGACTCGGGCGAGTTTACATACTTGGGTACGTTCTTGTCGGTTTTTAAAGTACGCCCGCCAAAAGCGATAACCCTGCCTGTAAAACTATGGATAGGGAACATTACTCGCCCGCGGTAACGGTCGTACAGTGTCCCATTATCCCGCTTAACCGAAAGGCCGCTTTCTACTAAAAATTCTTCTTTATAGCCTTGTTTAATGGCCTCACCGGTAAAGGCTTCCCATTGATCGGGCGAGTAGCCTAACTCAAACTTCTTGATGGTATCATTACTAAAACCACGCTCTTTAAAATAGCTGTAGCCTATGCTTTTGCCTTCATCGGTATCCAGCAAGCTTTCGTGGAAGAATTTCGCGGCATAGCCGGATACGATCATTAAGCTTTCCCTGTGATTTTGTTCTTCCAGGTTTTCGGTAGTATCTACCGTTTCCTCTACCTCGATGCCATACTTTTTGGCCAGCCATTTAAGCGCCTCGGGATAGGTGAACTTTTCCAGTTCCATTAAAAAGGTAACGGCACTGCCCCCTTTACCCGACGAGAAATCTTTAAAGATCCCCTTGGCCGGTGATACCGTAAACGACGGTGTACGTTCATTTACGAAGGGAGAAAGGCCCACATAATTGGCCCCACGCTTTTTCAAAGCAACAAATTCGCCAATCACCTCCACAATATCTGTGGCTTCCATTATACGGTCTATGGTGGGTTTGGTGATCATGTTTTAAAAAATGCGAACTGCAAAAATAGTGGTTTAAAGCTTTTAATCGCCTTGTTTAAATATATAAAAATTCAATAATATTTTGATTGGCGAGCGGTTCGCTTAGCATTTCTTTTCATTGCCGTCCCATTTATGGGCCGGATCATGCTCGCAGGACTATCGGCTTTAGCCGAAATAAGCGTTCAAATTGGCTAAAGCCAATTTGTTTAGTTCGCTATCCGTTGGCTAAAGCCAACGGCAATGAATCAGGTATCCAGTTCCTTAGTTATCCAGTTCTTTTGTCTGCGGGGTTCCGACTGCGGCAACAGACCGGGATGGAGTTTTTAAAAACGATAACGCTATCCCCGCCAATACTATTACACTGCCAATAATCTCTTTTAAATGCAGCACCTCGCCAAGCAAACCGATAGCCAAAAACCCGGCTATAACGGTTTGCCCCAACAAGGCTATTGATACTTTTGTAGATTCGAGGTAACGGAGCGAATGATTGATGGTAAGCCACCCTATTAGCTGGCATAGCACCCCCATGCCAATGAAACAGCCCCAGGTAGCGGTATCAAAGCTCAATAAGGCATCGCCACGCAAAAATACAATGGTTAATAACAGCACAGAAGCGCCCAGCATATTGTAAAACATAAAGGTGAAGGTGTCTATATGTTTCAAAATACCTTTGGTTATCATAATGTATATGGCATAAAGGATACTAGCAGCTACGGCGTATAGTATACCTTCGTTAAACTGCAGGTTGATCACATTCTGGTATCCCACCAGGATCACCATGCCAATAATAGCAACGATGGTGCCTGCCCAAAACCAATAACCCGATTTCTTTTTAAACAGCAGGTAACTCATCAACCCTACCCAAACGGGGGCCAGATTGGCCAGCAGGGTTGATACTGTAGCGCTTATTTTTAGCAGGGAGATATTCCACATGGCAATATCGGCCCCAAATACTATACCCCCAATTACCGTGATGACGAGCGCTTTAGGAGTGGTTCTTAGTTTCCCTTTAATAATACAGTAAGGCAGTAAAAACAGCCAGGCAATAAATATGCGGTAAAAGCCCGATGTAATAGCCGGCGAAGCGGCAAGCTTCACAAATATTGGCGAAAAAGAAATACATACAATACCAATAACCAGGCTCAGCTTCGGTTTCATGAAAAATTTATTGAGGTGCAAACTTAAGAAAAAAGCCTTAACCCCGACCCTTTCCAAAGTAATAGACATGAGTAGACATAAAGCATGGGGCTTGCGCGATTCCCTCCCAACGGGAGGGTGTAGGGAGGGGGGGGGGCGGCGTTAAGCAAGGCGGATAAGCCCCTCCCTGCCACGTCACATCCCTACACACCCCTCCCCAGGCTACCGAGTACCCGCATCTTTTGAAATTAGGCAAGGATAATGAGCCGTAGGCTCTACCGCTTTGTAGAAAAAATAATGAACATGATTTATGCCTCGTAGAGGCTACCCATTCGTGGAAATGTAACGAAATTAGTCTCATCCATCCTAAAAATGCCGATAATGGGGTAACCCCTATGGGGCAAAACCCTTTTCTTCCATTTGGCTACAAAGCGGTAGACCCTACGGGTCATAAAAAATACACCCAACGAAAAGATATGGGTAAACGGTAGCTCCGCTCCCCCAAGGAGGGAATCGAATATTTAAAGCCCTCTCCTTTGGAGAGGGTTGGGTGAGGCTTTTCCAACATTTTTTTAGACCCGCTGTATCATCCGCAATTTTTTTAACGTATAGTATAAATAATACAAATAAACACTGATCATGAAAAAGCTAACATTTACTTCATTGGCCTTATTATCGTTATTATTTACCGCTTGTTTAAAAAACGACGATAATTGTTGCCAGGCCCCTTATCAACCTTATTTTGTTGCAGAGAAAAATGGATTGCAGGTTTACGGTATCCCCGCAAGTGGCAAAGTAGGTACCGATTCTATCGCCATAGGCGGCCTAAGCCAGGATGCTGGTATACGCATGCACATTAAATTTACCGGAAAAGGTATTTATGGATTAACCGGCAACCAGGCTAAGTATTATCAAAAAATAAATAGCGATACGGTAAGTCGTTATAATATTGGCGTTGCAAACGGAAGCTCACTTGAAGTAACCGATTATGATTCTACCAATCGTGTAATTGCGGGTAAGTTTACTTTAAACTTTAAAAGGACTTTCCCTACCACATCAAGTGTTTACCCGGATAGCGTTAAATATAGTAAAGGCCAGTTTAGCGTTTACCTGCCACGCAACTAATCATTTAAAGTCGGTTTTACTGCTTACAGGTTTAGCAAATAATTGTATTTTTGCCGCTCAAATACTTTTTATATGAGCTCTCGTACAAAAATTAAAGCACTGCTTGAAAGCGGTAAAACCGATATTGATGTAACAGTTAAAGGATGGGTACGTACCTTCCGTAACAATCAGTTTATTGCTTTAAATGATGGCTCCACCAATAACAACCTGCAAATTGTTGTTGATTTTGAGAACACCGATCCCGCTTTATTAAAACGCATTACCACCGGCGCCGCGCTTAGCGTTAGCGGCAGGCTTGTTGCCTCGTTGGGCAAAGGCCAGAGTGTTGATGTTAAAGCAACCCAGATAGAAATACTGGGCGATAGCGACCCGGAGAAATACCCTTTACAACCCAAAAAACACAGCCTTGAATTTTTACGCGAGATAGCGCACCTGCGTTTCCGTACCAATACCTTCGGTGCTATATTCAGGGTTCGTAATACGCTGTCGTTCGCTATACATACCTTTTTCCAGGAACGCGGGTTTGTTTACCTGCATACCCCTATAATTACCGCGAGTGATGCAGAAGGTGCCGGCGAAACGTTCCACGTAACCAACTTTGATTTAGCAAACCCGCCAAAAACCGAAACTGGCGAAATAGATTTTAAACAAGACTTTTTTGGTCGTGCTACAAACCTTACCGTATCCGGCCAGTTAGAAGGCGAGCTGGGTGCAATGGCGCTGAGCGATATTTATACTTTCGGCCCTACCTTTCGTGCCGAAAACTCAAACACTACCCGCCACCTGGCCGAGTTTTGGATGATTGAGCCCGAAATGGCTTTCTACGATCTGAAAGATAACGCCGACCTGGCCGAGGAGTTGCTGAAATATGTGATCCGCTATGCGCTGGATAAAAATAAAGATGATATTGAGTTTTTAAGTCAGCGTTTGTTAGACGAGGAAAAACAAAAACCACAGCAGGACCGCTCTGAACTTAATTTGTTAGAGAAACTGCAGTTTTGTTTAGAAAACGATTTTGAGCGTTTAACTTATACCGAAGCGATTGAGATCCTGAAGGAATCTACCCCGAACAAAAAGAAGAAATTCCAATACCTGATTGAAGGCTGGGGTACCGATCTGCAATCAGAACATGAGCGTTATTTGGTAGAGAAGCACTTTAAGAAACCGGTGATCCTGACAGATTATCCTAAAGAAATAAAATCCTTCTACATGCGCCAGAACGACGACGGTAAAACCGTTGCCGCTATGGATATCCTTTTCCCGGGTATAGGCGAAATTGTAGGTGGTTCGCAACGTGAAGAACGCCTTGATAAACTGGAGCAACGTATGGACGAGATAGGCATCCCTAAAGATGAGCTTTGGTGGTACCTGGATACCCGCCGTTATGGTGGCTGCCCGCATGCCGGCTTTGGTTTAGGCTTCGAACGTTTGGTACTGTTTGTTACCGGTATGGGCAACATCCGCGACGTGATCCCTTTCCCAAGGTTCCCTAAGAACGCGGAGTTTTAGACCGGGATTAAAACTGTTTTTTGATGACACTGATGAATTGCCTTTATAATTAATTAACATGATCACACTTGATAAGCTAAATATATATAAAAATTATGGCGGGGATGTTGATGGTTGGGCAAGGATGAATGCGAATAGCAAAGATATTAATGGCGAAGATTGGCACTTAATTTCAAGTTTATTGCAGGATCTTTTTATCGTGAAAAGTGGGCTTGCGGCCGAAGCCTTTATTTTAGAATTAGATAACAAGTTAGTAGAAAATATCGACAACGAGGCAAGCATGACTTTTCTAAGATCTTTAGTGAAATAATAACAGATCTGCGTGCCTATCATCCAACTCCACACCTACATCAACGCCCCTGTGCAGCGCTGCTTTGACGTTGCACGGGATATTGACATACATGTAGCATCCACCAAACACACCGGCGAGCAAGCTATTGCAGGCCGCACCAGCGGATTAATTGAGTCGGGCGAAACCGTAACCTGGCGGGCTAAACATTTCGGCATCTGGCAAAATCTTACTTCAAAAATAACCGACTTTAATTTCCCTGTTTTCTTTGCTGATGAAATGGTAGCAGGAGCATTTAAAAGTTTCCGCCACGAACATTATTTTACCGGGGATGATAAGCAAACCATCATGCGGGATGAGTTTACTTTTGAATCGCCGCTTGGGTTGTTGGGTAAACTGGCTAACTGGTTGTTCCTGAAAAAGTATATGAATAACTTACTGTTAAAGCGAAATCTGGTGATAAAAGAAATGGCAGAGAAGGGGTAATTTTCGGCTAAAGCCGCTATAATGGCAGGCTATCCGTTGGCTAAAGCCAACGGCAATGAATATACCTTTTGTAGTCGCTCGGCTCAAGCTGAGTGACATGTATTAAGCGGCGTCTCGCCGCAGTGTAATAAAAATTCGGCCGGAGGCCCTGTAATAATGGTCACCCGGCTGGAGCCGAGCGACGGCATGAAGCTATTTATCAAAAATGGTGGTCATTTCCTGTATCATCACCATTAGCTATTAATTAATTACCCAACTGCTTAACGGCAAGGTAAGCCATCAGACCAACGCTTTGTTCCAATGCGCTTTCTTCTATATCAAACGTTGGGGTATGTACCGAAGAGGTAATTCCGCGACTTTCGTTACGTGTACCCAGGCGATAAAAACAAGAATCTGCCACTTGCGAATAATAGGCAAAATCTTCTGCCGCCATCCAGATATCCAGGTCGAGCACATTCTCTTTACCTAAATAATCTTCGGCGTGGCCACGGGTGCGGGCGGTTAATTTTTCCTCGTTGATCAGGAAAGGATAACCCCTCATAATATTGAACTCACAACTCCCCCCCATGCTTTCGGCAATACCTTCGGCCATTTTTTTGATCTTGATATGGGCTTCAGAACGCCATTTTTCGTCCATGGTGCGGAAGGTACCTTCCAGGTACACCTCGTTGGGTATAACGTTGGTGGCGCCGTTGGCAATCACTTTTCCAAATGATAGTACCGACGGACTTTTAGGGTCGGCAGAACGACTTACAATTGTTTGCAGGGCTGTTAATATATGCGCGGTGATAATAACCGGGTCAACATTTTGCTGTGGCTGCGCGCCATGCCCACCTTTACCCCTGACGGTAACATAAAGCTCATCTGTAGAGGCCATGTACTTACCCGCGCGGAAACCAACTTTACCGGCATCTATCAACGGCATAACGTGCTGACCGATAACCGCGGCAGGTTTTGGGTTTTCCAGTACGCCTTCTTTTATCATGAGGCTTGCACCACCTGGCAGTTTTTCTTCTGCCGGCTGAAAAATAAGTTTTATAGTACCGCCAAACTCGCTTTTAAGATCGGTTAATATTTTGGCTACCCCTAACAACGACGAGGTATGCACATCGTGCCCGCAGGCGTGCATTACGCCCGGGTTTTGTGATTTATAGGGAACATCGTTTGCTTCGGTAATAGGCAATGCATCCATATCCGCGCGCAGGGCCACCACTTGGTTTGACGGCTTATCGCCTTTTATTAAAGCGACCAGACCGGTATCAGCCATTTTATGATATTCCAGACCCAGCTCTTCCAGTTTATTTGCTACAAATACTGATGTTTCTACCTCGTGGAAAGAAAGCTCGGGATGCGAATGTAAGTGCCTGCGGTTGGCCACTACATCGTTAAAAATATCTTTTGATAGCTGCTGGATCTTTTCTTTAATCATTGCTGATAACCGTTTTGGGTGGATTTATTTTTTCGGATACGATGAACATCGCCGGGAATAATGATTTCAATTCTTCCTTCATACGTTCGGCCTCAATACGCGATCTGAAATCGCCGGCTCTTACTTTAAAGTTTGGCTCGCGATAAATGATATAGGTACGCATTTCGGGAAACTCTCTATTGAACTTTGCCTGCGCGTTAAAGGCCGCACTGCGGCTACTGCCGCTGTAAATTTGCACACGGTAGCCGTATGATGAGGAATAACCCGCCGTGCTACTACCGCCAGCGCTGCCTTTGCCAAGGGTGGCACGTTTAGCTAAAAGGGTATCAAACAATGGCGGGGCCACTACCTGTACCTTGCCGCGGGTGGTTTGTGCCGATGCTTTGGCCGAGACCAGTATCAGCACAAAAAAAAAGCAATATTTGATGAGGCTTACAGGAGCTTTATTATCAAACATTGCTTTTTTCATTTTTGTATTTATTCAACAAACGTTGTCATGCCGAACTTGTTTCGGCATCCCACTCGCAAAGTCGATTGCATAGTGGTCAACCGTCCTGAGAGATCCTGAAACAAGTTCAGGATGACTTTTATATTTTTTAATTCAACCCTACGCCGTGGCAGTTCTTGTATTTTTTGCCGCTACCACAAGGGCAAGGGTCATTCCTGCCTATTTTTTGCTCAACCTTTACAGGGGTTGGCTTTTGTATTTCGCGGGTATCTTCCATCGGCATGCCGTTAGATTCGCTTACCAGCTCGGGTTTTGAAGTACGCATGTTCCTCAGGTCGAGCTTCGGCTGAGGTTTTGCCTCACGTACCTGCTCGGGCTCCTGCTGAACCGGGATACCTCCTCTAAACAAGAAGCTAACCAGCTCTTTGTTCACGTTTGATAACATCTGACGGAACAATTCAAAGGCTTCGAACTTATAAACCAACAGCGGGTCTTTTTGTTCGTAAACCGCGTTTTGTACAGATTGCTTTAACTCGTCCATTTCGCGCAAATGCTCTTTCCAGGCATCATCGATCAGGTAAAGGGTCACATTCTTTTCGAATGATTTAAACACTTCCACTCCTTTGTTCTCTACTGCCTTTTTAAGCGGAACAGAAACCTGTAAACCATGGATACCATCAGAGAAAGGCACTACAATGTTTTCCACGTACTGGCCGCGTGTATCGTAAACGTCTTTCAACACAGGGTATGCCTGTTGTGCAACGGCTTCGGCTTTGCGTTTGTAGAAGTTGTTAACCTCTATAAAGGTACTATCAACCAAAGTTGGGATGTTGGTATTTGAAAACTCTTCGGCAGTAAGTTCCGTATCTATCGAGAATAAACGGATAACTTCTAAGCGGAAGCCTTCATAGTTGTTGGCTTCTTTATATTCGGTTACCACATCTTCAATAACATCAAATACGGTATTGCTCAAATCAACATCAAGGCGCTCGCCAAACAGGGCGTTCTTACGTTTAGCGTAGATCACGGTACGTTGTGAGTTCATCACATCATCATACTCCAGCAAACGCTTACGGATACCAAAATTGTTTTCTTCTACTTTCTTTTGTGCACGCTCTATTGATTTTGAGATCATAGAGTGCTGTATCACTTCGCCCTCTTCGATACCCATCCGTACCATCAGGTTAGAGATCCGCTCTGATCCGAATAAACGCATCAGGTTATCTTCTAATGATACAAAGAACTGAGACGAACCCGGGTCACCCTGCCTACCGGCACGACCACGCAACTGCCTGTCTACACGGCGCGATTCGTGGCGCTCGGTACCTACAATGGCTAAACCACCGGCTTCTTTTACACCTGCCCCTAATTTTATATCCGTACCACGGCCTGCCATGTTGGTGGCAATGGTTACGGTACCAGCCTGACCAGCTTCGGCAACAATGTCTGCCTCTTTCTGGTGCATTTTAGCATTCAGTACGTTATGTTTAATACCGCGCAGCTTAAGCATACGGCTCAATAATTCCGAGATCTCTACCGATGTTGTACCCACCAGTACCGGTCTGCCGGCTTGGGTTAGTTTCACAATTTCGTCAGCAACGGCATTGTATTTTTCGCGGATGGTACGGTAAACCAAATCCTGCATATCTGCACGGCTGGTTGGCGTATTGGTTGGTATCTCTACCACATCCAGTTTGTAGATCTGCCAAAACTCACCTGCTTCGGTAACGGCAGTACCCGTCATACCGCAAAGCTTGTGGTACATCCTGAAGTAGTTTTGCAGCGTTACGGTAGCAAAGGTTTGTGTAGCGTCCTCTACCTTAACATTTTCTTTAGCCTCGATAGCCTGGTGCAAACCATCAGAGTAACGGCGGCCATCTAATACACGGCCTGTTTGCTCATCAACAATTTTTACTTTGCCTTCATCAAGGATGTACTCGGTATCTTTTTCAAATAAAGTATATGCTTTAAGCAGTTGGTTAACCGAGTGGATACGTTCAGATTTGATAGAGAAATCGCGCATCAGCTCATCTTTACGGGCAATTTTCTCTTCTGCCGGAAGGTCAGATTTTTCGATGTTAGCGATCTCGGTACCTACATCAGGCATTACAAAGAAGCCCTGATCTTCGCCCGATGCGGTTATCAGCTCGATACCTTTTTCTGAAAGCTCTACCGAATTATTTTTTTCATCGATAATGAAGAACAGCTCCGAATCAACCTTTGGCATTTCTTTGCCCTGATCCTGCATGTAGTGGTTCTCTGTTTTTTGCAGAACCGTTCTGTTGCCGCCTTCACTTAAAAATTTAATAAGGGCTTTGTTTTTTGGCAATGCACGGTGTGCACGCAATAATGCTAAGCCGCCATCGTCAATACCGGTGTTACCCTCGTTTATAGCTTTTTTAGCTTCGTTTAAAACCGCGTTAACGTAAGCTTTTTGCGCGTTAACCAAACGCTCTATGCGTGGTTTCAGCTCATAAAACTCATGCTCATCACCACGTGGTATCGGGCCTGATATAATTAATGGTGTACGTGCATCATCAATTAATACCGAATCCACCTCATCCACCATGGCATAATGCAACTTGCGTTGTACCAGTTCTTCCGGGCTGCGTGTCATATTGTCACGCAGGTAGTCAAAACCAAACTCGTTATTGGTACCAAAGGTAATATCGGCCAGGTACGCTTTACGGCGTTCCTCAGAATTTGGCTCGTGTTTGTCAATACAATCGACAGCCAAACCATGAAACTCGTATAATGGGCCCATCCACTCGCTATCGCGGCGTGCCAGGTAATCATTCACAGTTACAATGTGCACACCCTGGCCGGCAAGCGCGTTAAGGTAAGCAGGCAGCGTAGCTACCAGCGTTTTACCTTCACCTGTTGCCATCTCGGCAATTTTACCCTGGTGTAATACAATACCACCTATCAACTGTACATCGTAGTGTACCATGTTCCAGGTAACCTCGTTACCGGCAGCCAACCATGTATTATGGTGAATAGCCTGGTCGCCTTTTATAATAACATTGCTTTTTTGGGCAGCCAATTCACGGTCAAACTGTGTAGCGGTAACCTCAATGGTCTTGTTCTCGGCAAACCTGCGCGATGTTTCTTTTACTACGGCAAAAGCCTCAGGTAAAATATTCATCAATATATCTTCAAGCTCCTTATTGCGGTCTTTCTCCAGCTTATCTAATTGAGTATACAGGGTAACTTTTTCGCTTACCTCCATATTCAATTCAGTTTCGGTACGGGTTTTAATAGCCTGTATCTCGCTGTCAATTCCGGCAAGGCCGGCTGCAATGGTCTCTTTAAATTCTATGGTTTTGGCCCTAAGCTCATCATTACTTAACTGATCAAGCTTGGCATATGCAGCCTTAACTTTCTCAACTATCGGCATAAGGCCTTTAACGTCTCGCTCTGATTTGCTTCCAAAAAGCTTACTGAAAAAATCTAACATATTATTTTTATATAATGCACCAAACTCAATAATTGCGCCAGTGCAATTTTAAAGTCATTTTGACATACAAAGATAGGATTAATGTGCAAATATGCGGATGTGCAGGTGTGCAAATGATGTTAAATTCGCTAATCTGGCCGCTATATGACTTAATTACTTAGCCGTTCTATAATCCGCATATCGGCACATTCGCACATCTGCATATCAAAACACTATATTTGCCCGTATGAATATCCTGCTCCTTGGTTCGGGTGGAAGGGAAAGCGCCTTCGCCTGGAAAATTTCTCAAAGCCCAAAATGCGATAAGCTTTTTATAGCGCCCGGTAATGCCGGTACAGGCCAGTATGGCACTAATGTTAATTTAAAGGTTACCGATTTTGAAGGCATCAAAGCCCTGGTTTTGGCTAACGATATTAAAATGGTATTGGTTGGCCCCGAAGAACCACTGGTAAAAGGGATTCACGATTTTTTCCTGGCCGATGAGCAGCTGAAAAGCATCCCCGTTATTGGCCCGCAGCAGGAAGGCGCGCAATTAGAAGGCAGCAAAGATTATTCAAAAGCATTTATGCAACGCAATAATGTGCCAACCGCGGCATCGCGCACGTTTACCCGCGATACCCTGCAGGAAGGGTTTGACTACCTGGCCACAACAGGCCTGCCCGTTGTTTTAAAAGCCGACGGACTTGCAGCTGGGAAAGGTGTTTTAATATGCCTTACTTTAGAGGAGGCCCGCCAGGAGTTACTGGAGATGCTTACCGAAGCTAAATTTGGCGATGCCAGTTCTAAAGTGGTGATTGAACAATTTTTACAGGGAATTGAACTTTCGGTTTTTGTAATGACTGATGGTACCAACTACAAGATACTGCCCGAAGCCAAAGACTACAAACGTATTGGCGAAGGCGATACCGGTTTAAATACAGGTGGCATGGGTTCGGTTTCGCCGGTGCATTTTGCTGATGCCGCTTTTATGGAGAAGGTAGAGCAAAGGGTTATTATCCCTACTGTTGAGGGTTTGAAAAAAGAAGGCATCCCCTACAAAGGCTTTATTTTTATTGGATTAATGAATACCCACGGCGAGCCATGGGTTATTGAATATAACTGCCGCATGGGCGACCCGGAAACGGAAAGCGTTATGCCGCGTATCGAATCGGATTTTGTTGACTTGCTATTAGGCGTTGCCGAAGGTAATTTGAACGAAAAGGAGCTTGTCATCTCTAATAAAACTGCCGCAACTGTAGTTTGCGTTGCAGGCGGTTACCCCGGCGAATATCTGAAGGATAAAACCATCAGCGGGATTGAAAACGTACGCGATTCGCATGTGTTCCATGCAGGCACAACTTTGGTTGGCGAGGATATAAAAGCAGTTGGCGGCCGTGTGTTAGCTGTTACCAGCTTACAAGATAACATGTTTGATGCCCTGCAACAAGCAACCGCCGATGCCGCACGGATCTACTACGACGGCGTGTATTTCAGAAAAGATATAGGGTTCGACTTATTGTAAAAGTCATTGAGTCATTGTGCTGGCGCGTCATTGGGTCATTGCATAGTTTAATACAAAGCAAAAGGCGAGGTTGCAAATGCAATCTCGCCTTTTGTATTTAAAATCGAATGACTCACTGACTGCGCGTTAGCGTAATGACTCAATGACTCAAAAAATTATATCTTCCCGAACAATTCAGCCAGTTTGGCTTCCAGGTCATCGCCTCTTAGGTTTTTGCCGATGATCTTACCGTTAGGGTCTATCAAAAAGTTTTGAGGAATGCCACGTACCGCGTAAAGATCGGCAGCTTTGCTTTTCCAGAATTGCAGGTCGGACACCTGTGTCCAGGTAAGGCCGTCTTTATGGATAGCTTTTAACCATGCCTCTTTTGCGTTTGGCCTATCTAACGATACACCTAAAATGGTGAAGTTTTTAGTTTTATAAGCATTATATGCTTTAACTACGTTAGGGTTTTCGGCACGGCAAGGGCCGCACCATGATGCCCAAAAATCTATCAGTACATACTTACCACGGAATGAGGCAAGGCTAACCGTTTTACCGGCGGTATCCGCCTCGGCAAATTCAGGTGCTGTCGCGCCCAGGGCAACGGCCTTTAATTTAGGCATTAACGCTCCAAACTCTTTACCCGCTGCCGATGCTTTTATTGCCGGAGAAAGTGCGTTGTATAATGGCGCTATATCTACATAGTCGGCGCCATAAGCAAATGATTGCAATACGCTAAGGCTGATGTAAGAATCAGGATGTTCCTGAATGAACTTTTTATTGATGGCATTCTCCTGAGCCTCTATGGCTTTTTCGGCCAGCTTGTTTTGTTTAATATACTCCTCAGTTTTTTGTTCGGCCTCGGGGGTAGCCTTTTCTTTTGCTTCCATAGCGGCATAACCATCGTTAACAGGCTGCATGGCGGTGTGATAAACCTCGTTCTCGCGGTTTGCTTTTGTACCATCGGCCTTTGCTTTTGCAACAAGGTCGGCACCTGTTAGGGTGATAGTTCCCGGCTCTACATAAACAGATTTGTAATCGCGTGTGGTGTTCATGCCCGATCCTTTTTCGTTTATTAAAACGTAGGCTGGTGTAGGTGTCGCGCCTGCATCACCGGTAAATGTATATTCACCATTTTTTAAAACGGTTGAATCTATAACTGTCTTACCATCCTTACGGTATTGAAGGTAGGCTTTGGCCGGGGCGCTTGCTACGCCAACTTTACCCTGTATGGTAAACTTTGTATTCTGTGCAAAAGCCAGCACGGGCAAAAGCGCTATGGCGCTTAAAAGTATCTTTTTCATAATGAGTTGTCTATTTTTAAACGCCTAATATCAATTTAATAACTGATAAATCAAATCTTGCCCAGCAATTCTTCCAGTTTTTGATCAAGGTCATCGCCTCGGAGGCCTTTGGCAACAATTTTCCCCTGCGGGTCTATCAGGAAATTTTGGGGGATAGATTGCACACCGTATAATCTGGCTGCCAGGTTACTCCATCCATTCAGGTCAGATACCTGTGTCCAGGTCAGTCCGTCATTTTTGATAGCAGCCAACCAAGCCGGTTTATCCCCGGCTTTATCTAATGACACACCAAGTACTGTAAAGCCCTTACCTTTATATTTGTTGTACAGTTTTACAACGTTAGGGTTTTCCTGGCGACATGGGCCACACCACGATGCCCAAAAATCTACCAGCACATATTTACCACGGAAAGATGACAGCCGCACCGGTAAACCTTTGTCATCATTTTGTGAAAAATCTGGTGCGGTTGCGCCAATAGCGGTTAATTTTAACGCGTCGATAGCCATTTTTAACTGCTTACCCCCCTCAGAGTTTTTCAGATCGGCAGAAAGCAGGTTATATAATGGCTCAACATCGGCAGCATCCGGGGTTGGCCCGCTAACACTTGACAGTGCTAGTAAGCTGATATAGCTGGCTGGGTGTGTGGTAATAAAATTCTTCAGCACTGTTTTTTGTTCCTGCTGCAGTACCGTGTATTTAGCCTGTGTAGCATTCTGGAAAGCTGCTGAGCGTTGCTGCTCGGCAGATGCCTTTCTGGTTTCCTCCCTAATCTTTTGTGCTTTATCTATAATTAGCTTTAGCTGCGCTTTCAGGTTTTTATTATCGTCATTTATAGCCGAACCCGCAATATCAGCATTTGCTATAGAATCTTTCCCGGTAATGGTAAGGTTACCTTTCTCCAGGAAAAAGCTTAAGCCATCGGCTGTTTTTGAAGGGCCGCCATCCGGAAAGTTCTGATCTATATACTTTGCAAACCCCACATTTTTATGATCGATAAATAAGGATGCCATAACCGGATCCATTATTACGCCATCAAATTTAAACTCGCCGTTAACAATAGACGCGGAGTCTGTTACGCTATTAGCGCCCAGGTAATAAACTAAATAGGCTTTAGCCGGGCCGGTGATATTTGTTAGTTTACTTTTTACAGTAAAAGGCTGCGCGTTTTGGGCAAATGCAAATACCGGCAAAAAGGCCGCTATGATAAAAAAGAATTTCTTCATTTAAATTATTAGTAAAGTATCAATAACGTGTAAATGCCTAATGAATTGCCGATTAGTTTAATTTTTGGTAAGTGCGCCACCATAAGTCGGGCATTTCGCCGGATACGGCTGTTTTGTAATCTTCATAACGGCAGGGCACTAAATGGAAGCGTTCGTTTTTGGAGCCGCCGGTTGGGTATGGCACCTGCATCCACCAGCGATCGCTCTTTTTGCTTTTTACAAACACCAATTCGTGCTCATCATGCGTAAGGCTGGTTTTATAGATCAGGTACTGCGATTTGGGGTTGAGCGGAAAATCGCGCTTGCGGTTATAAAAGCCATCAATAAAATACCAGATCATTTGCGATAACAGCATGGCGGTTTGGCCATTGCTATCATAAGCCGGGTTAAATTCGTAGAAACCAATGGAAGTTAGTTTATCGTTAAAACCGGCATAGCGGCAAATCTGGCAGGCTTCTTCACCGTAAAAACCGTTTGGTTTGGCATTGGCATTCCCTACAGCGTCTGATGAGCGGATGGCGCCCATATCAAAGCTCACCATATTAGCATTGCGGATAATGGGCTCGGCCACTGCTATGTTTGAGGTTAGCTCGCCCAGTCGATGAACATCAAAATAAAGCTTATCCATCACCCGTAAACTATCCTGATTGGCGAAGTAGGTTTGATAACCCATATTGCTGTAATTGAACAGGTAATTAGGCTCATGTAGGAATACCTTGTTTAGGTACGATGCCGAGGTTGTTTCGATGGTTTCGTGCAGGCCATCCTCTTCCAGGTCAAACTGCGAATCTACCACCAGCAGGTCTACCTTTTGCTCCAGGGCTCCATAACCCAGGTACTGGGCGTAGGTCAGATCTTGCCCGCCGCCAATTATAAGGGGGATAATATCTTTCTTTATTAACTCTTCTACCACGGTTTTTAAGGCGTAATAGGTATCAACAACGGTTTCGCCGCGGGCAATGTTACCCAGGTCAACTATTTTAGTAGTATAGGCCCCCTCGTGCAATAAGTATAATTTTTCGCGTACATAATCGGGTCCTAAAGCACAGCCGGCGTTATTTATAGCATTGCGATCGTCAAGCACACCAATAATGGCGATATCCGTTTTTTGTTCCAGATCGGGGAAATCAACCGAATAATGCTCGATCTTATCGCCCAGCTGACTGGTAAAATATCCATTTTTTGGCGTGATCTTTTTAAGATCGATGGGGGTAAAAAAATCGGCTAAGGACATATGTTATAAATGTGCGAATATGCAGATGTGCAAATGTGCAGAAAAAAACGATTTGCAGATGTGCAAATATGCAGATGTGCAGATGTTTTTGTAAGGATGGTAACGCCTGCGGCATTTTTTCTATTTGCATATTTGCACATCTGCATATCCGCACATTATTTATCACATTTGCATATGATTTTAGTTACAGGTGCAACAGGTTTTTTAGGGGCCGAATTAGCAAAAGAACTTATCCTTCGCGGGAACAGTATCCGTTGCACCAAACGTGCATCGTCTACCATTCCCCAATTATTGGAGCCTTATGCTGCAAAAATTGAATGGGCTGATGCCGACCTGATGGATGCCTCCGCGCTGGAAGCAGCACTCGAAGATGTAACCCAAGTATATAACTGCGCCGCTTTTGTATCCTTAAAACAGGCGGATAAAGACCCCATGATACGCACCAACGTGCGGGGTACTGCCAATTTGGTCGACTTATGTAACGAAAAAGGCATTAGGTTGGTGCATACCAGTTCGGTAGCGGCAGTGGGCGAGGCTAAACCCGGCGAGTTGATCACCGAAAACCACCACCTGGATTCGTCGACAGAAACTGATGGTTATGCCATATCAAAACTGGAAAGCGAAATGGAGGTTTGGCGCGGGGTTGCCGAAGGCCTGGATGCCGTGATAGTGAACCCTACCATTATTATTGGGGCAAGCGCGGGTACTGCAGGCAGCGGACAAATATTTGAGACCGTACGCAAAGGCCTGAAGTTTTACACACGGGGCACTATTGGCTTTGTAGATGTGCAGGATGTAGCCAAATGCATGATAGCCCTGATGGAAAGCGATATTAGCGGCGAACGTTATATTATTAATGCCGAAAACCGTAACTACAAACAGCTTTTTGAAGAAATTGCCGGATGCATGGGCGTGCCCGCGCCAACCACATTAGCAAAAACATGGATGATGGAACTGGCCTGGCGTGGTGCATCTTTATTCGGTTTTTTAACCGACAAAGCACCTGCCCTTGATAAAATAAGCGCCCGTGCAGCATCTGTAACCCGGGAGTTTGATAACAATAAAATAAAAAAGGCTATCGGCTTTGAATTTAAGCCGGTGAGTGAGAGTATAAAGGAGATTTGCACAGCGTTGAAGCATTAGTTATTGCAGGTCGGTGAATTACTCACCCCGACATCGCTGCGCTGGTCGACTCTCTCTGCTGCGCAAAGAGGGTGGGGAAGGGATTTTTAGCCATCTTTCCGCCGCAGGCGAAGAGAGGGCGGTCGAGCGAAGCAATGACCGGGTGAGTTGACTAAACGCTATCCATTCAAATGTACCAGCAGGTTATTTGCCTCTCTATCCTCTTGCGCAAAGAGGTTGGGGAAATTCAATTCATTGCCGTCCCATTTATGGGACGGAATAGCAAGTATATTAAGGGCTTTAGCCAAACCTCCTTGATTTAGCTAAAGCCGGAAAAGTCTATCTGTTATCCGTTGGCTGAAGCCAACGGCAATGATTAAATGCTATGTCTACTTTCTCAACTTCAACAATACCACGTTCTCCACATGTTGGGTGTGCGGGAACATATCTACGGGTTGAATTTTTACGGTGTCGTATTTTTCTTTTAGTATCAGCAGATCGCGGGCCTGGGTGGCCGCGTTGCAGCTTACATAAACTATTTTATCGGCTTCAATTTCCATTAGGCGGGCAACAACATCGGCGTGCATACCGGCACGTGGCGGGTCGGTAATGATCACATCAGGTTTGCCGTGCTCTGCAACAAAATCGTGCACCAGCACATCTTTCATATCGCCTGCAAAAAATTTGGTGTTGGTGATATTGTTTATTTGTGAGTTTACCTTAGCATCCTCAATAGCCGACGGCACATATTCTACCCCTACTACTTCGCGCACATGGCCGGCTATAAAATTGGCTATGGTACCGGCGCCTGTGTAAAGGTCATAAACCAGTTCATCGCCGGTAAAACCTGCAAAATCGCGGGTTATTTCGTAAAGGCGCAGGGCCTGTATCGAGTTTGTTTGATAGAAAGATTTGGGACCAACCCTGAAACGAACTACGTTTCCATTTGCGGCAGGCATTTCTTCATGAATATATTCGGGGCCTTTCCAAGCTATAACTTCCTGATCAAAAATGGTATCGTTCATCTTTTGGTTTAAGATGTACAACAGCGAAGTTATGTTGGGGAAGGCAGCATCTACATAATTCATCAGCAGGTTTACCTGCTCTTCATCCGCGTGAGCGAAAACTACGATAACCATAATTTCGCCGGTTGACGAAGTACGAATGATCAGGTTACGCAAAGCGCCTGTATGCTGGCGAACATCATAATAGCTAATGCCATTTTCTTTGGCAAAAGCGTTGATGCTGTTACGCAGATCGTTTGATGGTTCGGCCTGTAAGTAGCAGTGGTTAATGTTCAGGATCTTATCAAAACGACCGGGGATGTGGAAACCCAGGGCATTCATATCAAGCGTTTCGTCTTCGCGGTTTTCGCCGTCGTACAGCCAGCGCTTGTTAGAGAAAGTATATTCCAGTTTGTTGCGGTAGTAGCGGTCGGCAGGTGATGGAACGATGGCGTCCATGTGCTCTACATCTATCTTGGCAATGCGGGTAAGCGCGTCGTGCACAGCTTTTTGTTTGAATTTTAGCTGCGCATCATAGGTCATGTGCTGCCACTTGCAGCCGCCGCAGGTACCAAAATGTTCGCAAAATGCATGTACGCGGTATTCTGATGGGGTAATAAGTTTAGTGATCTTAGCCTCACCGAAACTTTTTTTGCTGCGGTAAACCTCTACATCTGCAATATCGCCGGGAACGGCTTTCTCTATAAACAGCACAAAATCTTCGGCTTTGCCAACTCCTTTGCCTTCTTCGGCAATATCAATTACAGTAACGTTCTCAAAGAACTTAGGTTTTTTTGCAGATCTACTCATCAGGCTGCAAAGTTAAACGTAATTATTAATTTTTAGAAGGGTGCGTTTGGCTAAAGCCAATTTGGAAACTTTATAGATTCGTCCCTTAAAAGGGACGGCAATGAATATCGCTAATAATCAAAATCCCCCTCTTCTTTGAGCTTTTTTAAACTATAAATTTTTGTTTCAACGTCTTTACTATATTGTATCGAACTGATATATGTACTATCCGGCTTATCCGACAGCATATATCCTAATTTAGTAAGCTTTTCTATTTTTAAAGTGTCCCCTTTACAGGTTGTATTAATACGCTCATACTCGGTATCGTACAAACCTAAGTTAATTCTAAAGCTTGTAGAATCGGTTAAATAGAGCGCATTTAAACCACTGGTCATAAATCCTGAGAATGCATGATAATACTCTCTATACAATTTCACCGGGCAACCGTTATTGTGATTATATCTGTTTGCCGTTGTACTAAGTATATAATTTTTTTTACTTCGGTAGGTACAGGCGACTGCCATAACAGCAATTGCAAGGATGATTGTTTTTTTCATGTGATGGATTTAATTAATTAAATCCGTTTGGGTGGGTCGTATAGATCAAAGCAGCAAACTATTAAGCAAAAGTATTTCCAGCCCGCCTACTATTGTTGGCGAATAACAAGCAATGTTGCTCTATTCAGATAAACAAGTTCAGGATATCGTTCCAGAAGGTATCCGGTTCGGTATCTTCTTTATCAAATTGTTCATCTATCAGGTCCGAAAATTCTGCTAATTCCCTACTCATGACATAATATTTTACTATGCAAACATAGTATTTATTATACCAAAAACCAAAACGGTATTCTGAATTATTCTTTTCTTTAATCTACAATGACATTTACCTCTTCTCTAATTTCCAGTTTATAAAACAATGATCCCCCTGCAATGCAAACACAATTCGAGATTATTAAGTAAAAGGGTTCATTTAAGATCTCTAATACCCGAAAGAATACCGCAAAGGTGCCAAGCGTTAGCAGAACGCCTACTCCGGCTATTACTTGCTTGAGTAGCTTAAATGACGAAAAGCAAGTGATTATCCCTTTAATGATCAGGATAAAAAGCATCCATGTAAAAAAAGAAATTATGCCACCAAATATTACACAAGCTGCATATATTGTTATTTTCTCGGACACGAAATTCATGACACTTGAATAATTATTTTCACTTGTGAAGGAATCAACGATTATAAACATGACCGGGGCTAAACCTACGCTGGTTAGCCATACTTTTAAGCTATAAAGAATTGAATTTGTATTCATACTATAAGTTTAGGGCTGATGAATTTTAGTGTTCATATCTAAAGATTATGGACCTATGATCTGCAGGCGGGGCAGTTATGGCACTGATGGTTTTGTTGTACTTGTACTGCATTTTCTTCACATACATATCAAAGGTTACACCGCCAGCCATAAAAAGCTTTTTATGCGCATGCCATACCAACAGCGATGTAGCATGAAAGAAATGTTTGTACACCACTTTACGCCAGCTTTTAGAGAAGTTTGATTTCTCCTCAAATATGATAGCCAGCCGCTCTGTTTGAAAAGTAATGTGCGGGGCTTCGTCTATTAAAATATCCGTACAAATATCTTTCAGCAACCGACAATGAGTAGCATCTTTAAGGGCCTGATAAAAGATCTGGGCGGTGCTTTCTACTACTATAACCGCCAGCGTCCATAGTTCCATGCTGGTATTAAAGTAGCGCACCTTACGGAACAGCGTATCGCCCCAGTCCTTTTTTATCCTCTTTTGCCCTATTTTATCAATATACCTGCCCAGGTTATTGCCATGCTTCTGCTCTTCTTTTATAAAAAGCTTAACAGCATCCACATAATCGGGGTCGCCAAGGCGGTAGGCATAACGTGTTGATGCCGCTATCAGGTGTTCCCCTTCTGATGTTTCGCCCAGCTGCCAGGCCTGCAGCGATGGCAGTATGGCAGCGATCTCGTCCTGTGTAATGGTTGGCATTAAATTCCAGTTCACTCTTTTATGGCGGGCATTTGCCTGGAAATACCCTATCCAGTAATAACTTGTATGCATAGTTTTTTGATGTTTAGTTTTAAAACCGGCCGACGCTATGTGCCCCGGCCGGTAAGGTTTAGGTTGTTATTGTTTGTCCCAATTGATCTTACGGGAGAAATACATGAGCAAGCCTGTGATAATAAACAGTGCGATACTGCCTATCATTAATGCAAGATCTTCCAGCTGGATAATGACGAAAATAAAGATGTATATAACCGACAGGATGAGCGCGAACAAGATCGCGGCCCCTTTATTTTTTAGCAGGGAAGAAATGAAAACCGACACCAGCGCGATAGTAGCTACCGAGGCAATCAGGTAAGCCATGTTATAGCCAAGCTGTTCTGAGAACGACAGCAGCAGGGTATAATAAATGATCATGGCGGCGCCTATCAGGATATAGTTAAACGGATGGATCCTGTTTTTGCGGATCACCTCGGTAAGGAACAGCGATACAAACGTTAGTAATACAATGAGTATGGCATATTTACTGGTACGGGTAATTTTTTGATACTGATCAACAGGCAGGCGCAGCTTCACCCCAAATGATGCATCATCCTGTTTCTTTTCATCGTTAAGCAAATCATTATCAACCACCCATTGCTGCGGATAAGGGCGGTTGTAATAAAGCATACGCCATTTAGCGTTAAAGCCGCTGGTATCTATATGGCGGGTATCGGGCAGGTAACGGCCATCAAAACTTGGTGACGACCAATTACCGGCGACTTCAACATCGGTTGTTTTGCCTAAATGTAAAAAATGCAACTCCTGGCTACCCTTTAAATCGAGCGTGTAATCAAAGGTAAAAGCGCCGTTTGACACGTTTGATAAGTTTATATTGGCCTGCAGGCCGCTATTAAATAATGGATGCGCGTTAAACGAGGGCTCGGCAGTAAGCTGCTGACCGGCAGCATTTACCATAGGGTTATTTTTAAGCCCTTTCAGGTCTGATATACTAAACTCGAGCCGGGCCTTATCTAAGATCAGCTGTTCGGGCAATAACGACAGGCTTCCCAGGTCGGCTTTACTAAAGTTGCCGGTTAGTTTAATAGACGAGTTATAAACCACAGTTTCAAACATCCCCCTGTGCAGGCGCTCGGGTTTTACGTTTGCCTTTATCTTTAAATTTTCGGGCAGTATGTATAAGTTTTCAATTACGTCGCGCATGGCTTCTTTCTTATCAGCATCAATAAACTTTACCGTTTTGCGGTAAGGTATCACCAAAACAGGCCCCTTCACCATTTGACTGCCCGACCACGTATCGGCTATGCTTTTTACCATCTCATCCTGCCGGTTGGCACGCTCGCGGATAAGGTCGTCTATTAATGATGATGGTATAAGCAGCACCAATATTAAAAAGCCTATAAAAATTAATTTAACGGTGATCGATTCCTTGAACCAATTCATGATGCCTTTTAGGCCGGTTTGTTGTTCTTCTATCATTGTGAATTTAAAAGTACTTTGAATTACAAAGTAATTAGGCAAAAAAATATAGTTATAACGTTTTCTGATTTTTTATGATCTGCTCCAAGGCATCCAGGTGCTGTTTAAACGCTTGTTTGCCTTTAGCAGTAGCCTCGTAATTAGTGTTTGGCTTGCGGCCCAAAAATGATTTATGTACCATAATGTACTCCTCTTTCTCTAAAGCTTTAAGGTGCGATGCCAGGTTACCGTCTGATGCATCCAGCAGTTCTTTAAGCGAGTTAAAATCGTAGCGCTCGTTCACTACCAGCACACTCATTATTTGCAAACGCAGCCGGTTCTCAAACGCTTTATCAAGTTTTTCAAATGGAATCTTCACCGGTCGTATTTTATGTACATAATGCTGCCGTAAACAATGTGCAGTACTCCAAAGCCAATAGCCCAAAATAGCAGGCCATAACCCGGCAGTAATCCAGCCAGCAAACCTAAAAAAATATCGCAAATACCAAGGTAACGTACATCTTTAAAAGAAAAAATACTTGCGTTTACCAATGCCAGGCCGTAAAATATTAACGATGCCGAAGCTATAACGCCAAAATACCCGCGGTTTAATAAAACAAGCATTAAAGCCCCGCCTGTAAACAGCGGTACTGCCATATTAAACAAAAGCTGCCTGCTGGTATTGCCCCAAACCGGCTGGCCTTTCTTTTTTGCCTTGCGGATGGTAAGCACGATACCTGTTGCCACCGATGCGATGAGCACCGCCAGGGCAATCAATATTAAGGTGACTAACCTTTCAGGCGATCGGTCGACATTGGCCATCACATATTCGCGATAGCTAAAAAAGCCTCCGCTGCCATATATGATACTATAAGCAAGTGCCGCTCCAATAAGCGCGTAAACTCCCGCCAGCACACCACTAAGGCCGCTTAGCGAAATGAATTTTGAGGAGCGCTCCATCATACTGCGGATGGATGTTAGCTCGTCCTGTATTTCGTTTTCTTTCACTTAAAAGTACTTTGTTGTTCAAAGTAATGGAATAAAAGTTAGACTTCCAAAAAATATTTTCATTCATTAATATTTTATGGTTAATTACAGGCATGTTAACCCAGCTTTACTATGCAATCAGATATTGATAAGCTTATTGAACTGTTACAAGAAGAAAAACTCTTTATTGAACAATGCATTAAAGATAATATTGATGAATTTGAATATCTACATGCTCATATTCATACCAAGACTTTAACTAAATTAAATACACAGCTGCGAATCTTTAAGCAACTAAAAGACCCATTTTATAATAAGAAAATGGAATTAGAAATGCAACTGGAGATGTATAAACAGTTCAGAAAAGACAGTCCAGATATCGATCTGTATTATCAAAAAGTGATTGCTGAAGTTAATGACGAGTTAAAGAAACTTAATGAATCGAATGCTAAACCTCAATATGACGATCAAAAAGTAGATGATGCCATATTTAATATTCGTGCCGGGCGACACAACGGTTTTATCATTTATTTAAATGTTAAGGATAATCTTGGTTTCACATTTGAATTACTACAAACAGATATCTTAAGTATTTCAATCGATGTAAAAAGTGCATTAAATGTCGAGTACCTTTTTGAAGACGACGAAGACGAAAACCCTTTAAATAAATTCAGCGGTTTAGGATTTGGATTGAACCAAACAGGCAGTAAATTAGTTTACAAATACAATATGGAGTACTTCAAAGATGCTATTTCCATTAAAAGACTGTTATCAAGAGTAATATACGACATTTTTACTTATGCCGAACTGGATAAGCAAGCGAGCCTTGTGTATTTTTAAAATTTAATTGCTTAAACCTGCAATGCCGCCTTCACCAAATAAGGCAAGATCTCTTTCTGGAAGGATACAAAGTTTTTACGTACATCGCTATCGCTTACCGAGGTGAACGCGAAGCTGAACACAATGCTTTTGCTGCATTTAATGAGGAAACGGATGCGCTGCTGATAGGTTTCGTGCTTGCGGATGCCTGCCAGCTGGGTAAATGAATGCACCAGCAGTTCTTCCAGTTCGTTAGAAAGGTTCTTTAAAAAATCTTGTGAGTTGGTGCTTTCGCGGATAAAATCCCAGCCTATAAATTCGTTACAAACGGTGTAGGATAAGCGGCAGGTTTTCATGATCAGGTTGCTCAGGTGGGCTTCCTCGTCCATATCGGGCGTGTTGGTGTTGATCAGTTCGTCAACGCTCACCTTAATATAGTCCATCAGCAAAACATGCAAAAGGGCTTCCTTGCTATCAAAATACTTGTAGATGGTAGCTTTTGCAATTTTGGCGCGCTTGGCTATTTCGTTTACGCTGGTTTTGTGGTAACCGAATTTCCGGAACAGATCCTGCGCTGCCCGCTTAATACTATCTTTAATTTTATCGGCTTCCATTCATCAATTTGAAACAAATATCTCAAATTGTGACGTATTTACAACGTATGATCTAAGATATTTAGTAGCAGGGGCTTTAACAGGGCTACCATCTGTAAGTGAGAACTTTGCGCCGCTGCAAGGGTCGGTGGCGGTAAAGCCCGTATCATCAACCGTAATGGCACATAATTTTTCGGGCTGATAGCTGCTGCAACGGTCATAAGCGGTATAAGAGCCATCAACCTGGCGGTATATAATAATACCGGCAACACCAGCTCCAGGTACATAAGCATATCCCCCGGCGGCATTAAGCGTTGTATATCGTGGATCTGTTTTTACAATTTTAACGTTTACCGGCACATTTGGCACAACGCCTACGGTTTTACCGCAGCTAAAAAACAACATGCTAATAACAACCGGTGCCAGTATCTTCCTCATCTATGCAATATCTGTTGTAAACTGCTTTAAGAAACGTACGTCGTTTTCCGAGAATAAACGAAGGTCTTTTATCACATATTTTAAGTTGGTGATACGCTCGATACCCATACCAAAAGCAAAGCCGGTGTATTTCTTACTGTCGATACCGCAGTTTTCCAAAACGTTAGGGTCAACCATACCGCAACCCAATATTTCTACCCAACCGCTGTATTTACACATGTTACAGCCCGAGCCCTTGCAAATGGTACAAGAGATATCCATTTCGGCAGATGGCTCGGTGAACGGAAAGTACGACGGGCGGAAACGAACTTTGGTACCTTCGCCGTAAAGCTCCTGCACAAAGTGATACAGCGTTTGTTTCAGGTCAGAGAAAGATACGTTCTCGTCTACATACAAACCTTCTACCTGGTGGAAAAAACAATGCGCACGGGCAGATATCGCTTCGTTACGGTAAACACGGCCCGGCATAATAGCGCGGAACGGTGGTTTACCATTCTCCATCATCCTTACCTGTACCGATGAGGTGTGGGTGCGCAAAGCGATATCATCTTTACCTTCGCCCTTACGGATAAAGAAAGTATCCTGCATATCCCTTGCCGGGTGTTCTTCCGGGAAGTTCAGTGCCGAAAAGTTATGCCAGTCGTCTTCAATCTCCGGCCCTTCGGCAACTACGAAACCAAGGCGTTTAAAAATATCTATGATCTCGTTACGCACCAGCGATAGCGGGTGGCGCGAACCAATCTCAAACCCATCGCCCGGCAAAGTCAAATCGATATCCGATACCTTAGCCTGCGGACCAGCATCCAGACTTTCCTTTATCTCGTTATACCTGCCTTCGGCAAACTGCTTAAATTGGTTAAGTACTTTACCAAAGGTGCGTTTCTCTTCGGGGCCTACGGTTTTAAACTCCTCAAAAAGATCTTTTATTAAACCCTTAGTACCTAAAAATTTTATACGAAATGCTTCCAGTTCATCCGCTTTAGCGGCAGTGAAAGCTTTTATTTCGGCAGTATATTGATCTATTTTAGATTGCATTAGTATCTTTTATTCAAAAATTATAATTACAAATATAACAGGTAATTATTTAATCACCTCTAAAGCTTTACCCACCTTGGTAAACGCGGCAATGGCCTTGTCTAAATGCGCGGTATCATGCGCGGCCGAGATCTGCACACGGATACGTGCTTTTCCTTGTGGCACTACCGGGTAGTAAAAACCTATTACATAAATACCTTCTTCCAGCATTTTAGCGGCAAACTCCTGCGCCAGCTTGGCATCGTACAGCATAACCGGTACAATTGGGTGTACACCCGGCTTAATATCAAAACCCGCGGCTGTCATTTTTTCGCGGAAGTATTGGGTATTGCTTTCCAGCTTATCGCGCAGGTCGGTAGTTTCGCTTAGCATATCAAGCACTGCAATAGAAGCGCCGGTAATAGCCGGGGCCAAAGTGTTGCTGAACAAATATGGGCGCGAACGCTGACGCAGCATATCAATGATTTCTTTACGGCCCGATGTAAACCCACCAGATGCACCGCCTAATGCTTTACCTAATGTACCGGTAATGATATCTATTTTACCCATTACATTGTGGTGCTCGTGCGTACCGCGACCTGTTTTGCCCATAAAGCCACTGCAGTGGCTTTCATCTATCATTACCAAAGCATTGTATTGCTCGGCCAATGCGCAAATTTTATCCAGCTGGGCAATGGTACCGTCCATGGAAAATGCACCATCGGTAACAATAATACGATGGCGAAGATCTTGCGTGGCCTTTAGTTTCTCTTCCAGGTCGGCCATGTCATCATGCTTGTAGCGCTGGCGCTGGGCTTTGCACAAACGTACTCCATCAATGATAGAGGCATGGTTTAACTCGTCAGATATAATAGCATCCTGCTCGTTAAACAAAGGCTCGAACACACCGCCGTTGGCATCAAATGCTGCGGCGTAAAGTATGGTATCTTCGGTACCCAAAAATTCTGAGATCTTTTTCTCAAGCTCTTTATGTATATCCTGCGTACCGCAGATAAAACGTACAGACGATAAGCCGTAGCCATGTGTATCCATAGTTGCCTTGGCAGCTGCTATAACCTTTGGATGGGCCGATAAACCCAGATAGTTATTAGCGCAAAAGTTTATAACTTCTTTACCGCCTTGCACAGTAATATCGGCACCCTGCGGCGAAGTAATTATTCTTTCACGTTTATATAGTCCGGCACTTTCTATGTCGGCAAGCTCCTGTTGTAAAACCGGCTGTAGTGTTTTATACATAATAAATGAGTATTAAGGCCGCAAAATTAAACAATAACATGCAATTGAATGGTTATGTAAAACATTTAATATAAATTACGTATAGCAAACAAACATTTTGCAGCTAAATGGTATTAACCGTAAAAGCCCTATATGAGAAGATACTTACTTGCTATTTTATTCGTGCTAACAGTATTTACCGCTTCGGCACAACAATACACCTTGTCGGGCATTATTACGGGTCAAAAAAACGAGGCAGTTCCCTTTACATCTGTTTATATCCGTAATTCTACCTATGGCACTACTGCTAACGAAGAAGGTCATTATCAGTTTAAATTAAGCCCCGGCACCTACAATGTTACCTATCGCTTTACGGGTTATCAGGAGCTAACGGAAAACATTACTATCACTGACCATGACGAGGTGCATAATGTGCAGCTTCCGGATGAGATATTTAAGTTTAGCCGGATATCTGACAAATGGAAGCAAAACCTTGATCCCGGCGATACCATTATGCGCATGGTTATTAGTAGCCGTAAAGCACATTTAGAAGAAGCAGATAGTTATTCATGTTCGGTTTATATAAAAGGGGTACAAAGGTTATTAAGCTCTCCAAGATCATTAACAAGCGCAGCGGTCAGGAAAGCCTTAGATCTTGACTCTAATGGTCGCGGGATACTTTATCAATCGGAATTGCTCTCTACTTTTAACTTTAAAAGGCCAAATAGAGTAAAGGAGGTTACCATCGCATCAAAAGAAGCGGGTATAAATACCGCTTTCAGTTACAGTAAGGGGTCAGATCTGCAGGTAAATTTTTATAATGATGTAATAAAAATAAATGGCCTAAGCAGCCGTGGCTATGTTTCGCCTGTAGCATCAAACGCGTTTACGTTTTACAACTATAAATTAATTGGTACCAGTGTACAAAACGGCCGCACCATTGATAAAATAAAGGTAATTCCGCGGCGCGAAAACGGCCAGTATTTCCAGGGATATATTTATATAGTTGAGGGCGACTGGCGCATTTACAGCACAGATCTTTTGCTCACCAACAAAATGAACAGTCTTAACCTGGTTGATACGCTTAAAATAAGCCAGCAATATATACCCATTACCGATAGTGTTTGGATGCCGACGGCTGTGCAGCTTAGTTTTAGCGGATCGGTATTAGGGTTTAAGTTTGGGGGCTATTACCAGGGTATTTACAATAACTATAAAATAAACCCCAAGTTCCCCGAAGGCTTTTTTAACGGCGAAGTATTAAGGATAGATACAGCTGCCAATATTAAGCCCGAAAATTATTGGAGCGCAAATCGACCGGTACCCCTAACCCCGTTAGAAACCCGCGATTATCGAAAGAAAGACAGCATTGCCGCTTACAAAAAAACAGACCAGTATTTAGATTCGATACAACATACTAAAAACAACATTAACTACCCCGGTTATTTAATATTCGGGTACAGTGCCAGCAATCGCAGCGAAAAAGATTCACTTTATGTTTTCCCTTTTCTGCAAACGTTTTACTACAACACGGTAGAGGGCTTTGGTATAAATGCCAAGGTTCGTTATACCCACGTACTTGATGAACTGCATTCGTACAGCATTACCCCGGCCGTACGCTATGGCTTTGGCAATAAACTTTTTAGTGCCAACATACACAGTGAGTACCTGAACGATCCTTTCCATAACGCCAAATATTATGTAGATTTTGGTAGCGATGTACTCGATCTGAATAACGTGGGCACCCGCTCGTTATATTTTAATACCCTGAGTACATTATTATCAGAAAACAACTACGTAAAATATTACCGGTCGCAGTATGCCGGTTTTGGTTACCAGCGCGAACTATGGAATGGTATTTTGTGGATGGGCGGTTTAAATTATGCAAGCCGCAGTCAGTTATATAATACTTCTTTTGGCCATATCCGCGATGTAAAAAATAAGGAGTACACCTCTAACAACCCATTAGCCCCCCCGGGAACACCGGCTGATGACCATTCATTTTTGTTTCCGCAGAACCAGGCCTTAACATTTAAAACATCAATTAGCTTCTCGTTCGATCAGCAGTATATAACCAGGCCAACCGGTAAATTCAATTTACCATCAAAATATCCAACGCTTACCATTAACTATCGTAAGGGGATAAAGAGCGTATTGGGCTCTGATGTTGATTATGATTTTGCTTCGGCGGATATTTCTCAATCAAACATCAGGATAGGGCTAACCGGGTTTTCATCCTTTAAGTTAACCGGGGGCGATTACTTTAATAACAACACCCTGTATTACATGGATTATTACCACTATTTAGGTAACCAGGGTACCACCTTTGATCCTACCTATATTGGTAGTTTCCACTTCCTGCCTTTTTATACTTATAGCACAAACGGCGCTTTTTTTGAAGCCCACTATCAGCATAACTTTGCCGGGTCGATATTAAACAAGGTGCCATTTGTACGGAAATTAAAACTCGAAGAAGTAATAGGCGCCAACTATTTAACCACAAAAGGCAACCCAAATTACAGGGAGTTTTATGTGGGTGTACAGCGCTTAATTTTCCGGGTTGATTATGGTATTTCCTATGCGGGCAACAAAAAATACCTGCAGGGGTTCAGGATATTTTACGGAATTAGGTAGAGAGATTAGAGACTGGAGTTTAGAGATTAGTTAAAAGGGGTAATTTGTCACCGGAAACAACTAATCTCTAACCTCTAATTAACTAATCACTAAAATATTTATCTTTGCACTTCATTTAACACCGTTTGCAGCGGCATCAATGATTTTATGGGAAAATACAACACACTACTTTACTATTGTTATTCAACAATAGCCGATGGCGAGCAATTTGCGGCCGATCATTTAAAATTTTGTAAATCTCTTGGGTTAACCGGGCGCATTATTGTGGCTAACGAGGGGTTGAACGGTACCGTATCCGGCGCAGCCGAAGCATGTAAAACCTATATGGATACCCTGCATGCCGACGAGCGCTTCGCCGGTATCGATTTTAAGGTGGATGAAGTGGACGAACCTTCGTTTGTTAAAATGCACTGTCGCTACAAATCAGAGATCGTTCACTCTGGCCTGCGCGACCCTAATATGATCAATCCGCAAAAGCAAACCGGCAAACACCTGGAACCAAAAGAATTTTTGGCCATGAAAGACCGTGATGATGTGGTGATACTGGATGTGCGCTCTAACTATGAGCATTCATTGGGTAAATTCAAAAACGCGGTGACGCTGGATATTGAAAACTTCCGCGATTTCCCGGCCATGATAAATGAGCTGGCGCAATACAAAGATAAAAAAATTCTTACCTACTGTACCGGCGGCATTAAATGCGAAAAAGCATCGGCCCTGCTACTGCACGAAGGATTTAGCGAAGTTTACCAGTTACATGGTGGTATTATCAAATACGGTAAAGAAACCGGCGGCGAAGATTTTGAAGGCAAATGTTATGTGTTTGATAACCGTCTTTCGGTTGATGTGAACAGTGTTAACCCGGTAGTAATATCTACATGTTATAACTGCGGCACCACTACGCATAAAATGATAAACTGCGCCAACCCTGAGTGTAACGAGCATTTTACCCAATGCGACGAATGCGGCACTAAAATGGACGGCTGCTGCAGCGATACCTGCCAATCGCATCCGCGCAAACGCGTTTATGATGGTACGGGGTATTATGTAAAAGTTCCGCAACCGGTAAATACAGCTAAAAAAGGCGCGGTGCAGCTGGTTGGCTAAAGCCGATGTGTAATGCTTTTATCCGTCCCATAAATGGGATGGCAATGAAAGATCAAAAAACAATATTACTTCATTGCCGTCGGCTGAAGCCGACGGATTGCAGACCAGGATTTCGATTTCAGCCAAATGCCCACGCTGTTTATTCAATAGCAAATAGTATTTTCGTATAATTACAGCTGCACCGTTATACCCTTATGCGTAAACACCTTCTGTTTGCTTTTTTTATAGTGATTAATATCTGCACCCAGGCGGCCGATATAAAAAGCATTGGTGTACCGTATGTTCAAAATTACACCAAGGCCCAGTATCAATCGGGCAATCAAAACTGGTCGGTAACGCGCGATGAGCATGGCATTATGTACTTTGGTAATGACGAGGGCCTGCTTTCGTTCGATGGTAAATACTGGCAGCTTAACCGCATGCCAAACGGGTTAATTGTACGCTCGGTAGCAGCCGATAGTAAAGGCAAAATATATTCGGGTGGCTTTGGCGAATTTGGTTATTGGGAAAACGACCAGAAAGGCTTTTTGAAGTACAAATCGCTTACACACCTTGTCCCCAAAAAAGACCAGCCCATTAAAGAAGAAACCTGGAAGATCTATGTAGACAAGGATAAGGTGATATTTCAATCGTTCGGCTCCATTTATATTTATGCCAATGGCAAAATCAGCGTTGTAAAAGCGCCAAAACCGTTCCTGTTCTTGTTTAAAACGGGCAGCCGGTATTTTGTTGAGCAAGTTGATGCGGGCTTGTTTGAACTCAAAAATAATAAGCTCACCTATATAACAGGCAGCAATATATTAGGCAGCAGGGTTTTATCAATATTACCTTTTCAGCAAAATAAATACCTTATTGGTACCGCCAAAAACGGACTGTTCATTTACGACGGCATCACCATGAAACCATGGCAAAACCAGGCTAATGATTTCCTTAAAAACTACCAGTTAAATAACGGCGCTATAATACCAGGCAAGTACTTTGCGTACGGCACTATCTTAAATGGCATAGTGATCATAGATACTGCGGGCAACGTGGTACAACACATCAATAAATCGAGCGGGTTACAAAACAACACCGTTTTAAGCCTTTATACCGATGCCGAGCAAAACCTTTGGGCAGGGTTAGATAACGGGATTGACCGTATAGAAGTAAACTCGCCCCTGTATTTTTATTTCGATAAAACCGGGCGTTTTGGTACGGTTTACTCCAGCATTATTTTTAATAATAAAATATACCTCGGTACTAACCAGGGTCTTTTTTATAGCGAATGGGTAAGCCCCGGTACCAAACGGCTGTTCCAGTCATTTGATTTCCAATTGATCCCCGGTTCACAAGGCCAGGTATGGGAGCTCTCTTTACAAGATGGCAAACTGCTTTGCGGCCACAACGACGGTACTTTTCAGGTTAATGGCAGCTCCATCACCAAAATAACATCGCTAAGCGGTGGATGGACACTTAAAAAATTTAATACCGACCGCCTCATTCAAGGCACCTATACCGGACTCATCATTTACCATAAAGATGCTGCCGGTAACTGGGTATTTGAACATAAAGTAGAGGGCTTTACCGAGCCATCGCGCTATGTAGAGCAGGACAATAAAGGCCAAATATGGGTGAGCCACGCTTATAAAGGCATTTATAAGGTTATGCTGAGCGCGGATAACAAAAAGGTAATATCTCAAAAATACTACGACAAGCGCTCGGGCTTACCCGATAGCTATAACGTTGGGGTGTTTAACCTGGATAACCGAATTGTTTTTTCCTCAGATTCGGGCTTTTATGTTTACGACGATATTACCGATCGTTTTTACAAGTATCAGCAGCTGAATAAAAAGCTGCACACCTTTGCATCATCTAACAAAGTAATTGCCGCCATTGGTAAAAAGTACTGGTTTATAAACCACGGCCGCGTTGCACTGGCAGATCTTTCGGTACCGGGCAAGCTTACTATCGATTCTAACCGGTTTAGCATGCTCAACGGGCAAATGGTACAAAATTATGAGAACATTAACCTCATTAACAACCAAATTTACCTGATCAGTGTTGATGATGGCTTTGTTATTTTAAACGACCAGGACGCGTTACAGCAACCTAACTTTAAATTGCCCCCGGTGCTAATTCGTAAAGTGGAAAACATTACCGATAAAACATCGGCACTGAGCGATATGAACAGCGATAATGTGGAGATCTCCATCCCCTATAACCAAAATAATATCCGCATAGCATACTCACTGCCCTATTACAAACAATCGAATATTAAGTATCAGTACTTTTTAGAAGGCTACTCGCGGCAATGGAGCGATTGGAGTTCGCAAACTCAAAAAGAGTTTACCAACCTTAACCAGGGCACTTATCACTTTAAAGTAAGGGCCAAAATTAACGACGAAAACGTATCGGTAGTAACAACCTTTACATTTGAAATTTTACCTCCGTGGTATGCCGGCAAGTTTGCCATTGCTTTTTATGTACTGTTATTGATATTCATCTATTACATCATCAGGTATTATTACCAGCTAAAATTAAAGCGCCACCGCCACGAATTGCAGGAAAAACTACAGCGCGAGAAAGAAGAGTTTGTGCGCCAGGAGGCAGTGGCCAACGAGCAGCACATTGTTACCATTAAGAACGAACAGTTACAGGCCGACCTGGCAAGCAAAAGCCGCGAGTTGGCAAACTCGGCCATGAACATTGTTTACAAGAACGAACTGCTTCAGAAAATAAGCGACGAGATAAACAACTTTAAAGATAGTAATGGCAAAAAACTATCAGAAGATCAGCTGAAAAAAATACACAAGGTTATTGACGAAGGCATGAGCGATGACCGTGATTGGAATGTTTTTGAAAACAGTTTTAACGAGGCACACGAGAACTTCTTTAAAAAACTGAAGCACGGCCACCCAGACCTTGTACCTAACGATTTGAAGCTGTGCGCCTACCTGCGCATGAATATGAGCAGTAAGGAAATGGCGTCGTTATTAAACATTTCTTTACGCGGGGTAGAGATCCGCCGTTACAGGCTGCGTAAAAAGCTCAATTTAGAGCACGATAAGAACCTTGTGGAGTTTCTCATTGAGCTATAACACTACATCATTACCTCTCATCAGCACAAATAATAGCATACTCCTATATGCCCTCCTTGTAGTATGTAACGCCTACACTATGATATTATAATTATTTGTATATCAGTTATTTATATTTTCTTCTTAAAATTTTTGAGAAAGTATTTTTCGTTTGATGTAATAATGTAGAGTTACATTATTTGTTAAAATTATATTATCTGCACAATTTCGACTCTACAAAAACCAATTAACCCAGTACTTAAAAAAATTATTAACCACTATGAAGAGAATTTACACAATCTCGGGGTTACTGCTATTGTTTACTTTTTTCACAACTGCTGTGTTGGCACAAACCCTAACCCTTAAAGGTAAGGTTACAGATGCTACCACCGGCGAAGCGCTTATAGGCGTAACAGTTGCCGTGAAAGGTACAACAACAGGCACCCAAACCGATGTTAACGGCGCTTACACGTTAAACGCAGCATCAAACGCAACCCTGCAGGTATCCTATATAGGTTACGCTACGCAGGATGTTGCAATAGCCGGCCGCAACAATATTGATATCAAATTACAATCGGGCACAAACGAATTGCAGGCGGTTGTAGTTGTTGGTTACGGTACCCAACGTAAACTGGATGTTACCGGTTCGGTAGCACAGGTAAAAGGAGAAGATATCGCCAAACAATCATCTACAAATGCAGTGAGCTCTTTACAGGGTAAAGTGGCCGGTGTCCAAATAACAAACGCAGGTGGCCCGGGCTCATCTCCGCAGATAAGGATACGTGGCCTTGGTACCGTTTACGGTAATGCCAACCCATTATACGTAGTAGATGGTGCATGGTTTGATGATATCAGTTTCTTAAACCCAAATGATATTGAAAACATCAGTATCTTAAAAGATGCATCAAGTGAGTCTATCTATGGTGTTCGCGCAGCAAATGGCGTTGTTTTGGTAACTACCAAAAAAGGTAAAGGCGCGCCATCTATTAGTTATAACGCTTATGCCGGTTGGCAAAAGGTAACTAACCAACCAAAGTTGGCTAATGGCACCGAGTATGCTACACTAATAAATGAGTTGAACGCTATACAGTTCCCGGCAGACCCTACTACTTTCCCGGATCCAAACAAATTTGGCCAGGGCACTGATTGGTTAAACGTAGTATTGCGTAACGCTTTCACTATGAAGCATGACCTTACCGTTAGTGGCAGTACAGATAAGTCTACCTACTCTTTTTCTGCAGGTTACTTATCACAACAAGGTGTAGTTGTTGGTAATAATTATGACCGTATAACTGCCCACCTGCAACAAGATGTGCAAGCAACTAATTTTTTAAAATTAGGTTATAATGCTGTTTTGCAAAGCAGCAAATCAAGAGATGTGCCCGGAGACGTTATCTATAAAGGCTTTACTGCAGCGCCTGTAGTACCGGTTTATTATGCCGATGGCGCTTATGGTGATCCTAATGATTTCCCTATTGGTACCGCTACAAACAATCCACAAGCACAGTTAGATTTCTTTAACCAACGCTCAAACGGTTACCGTATAACCGGTAATATGTTTGCTGATATCAAATTCACTAACTATTTAACCTTTCATACCAGCTTTGGTGGTGAGTTTGGCCAGGCAGAAGTGTTAGGTTACGTACCTGCTTATAAGGCTACCGCAACACAGTTAAATGATAACAGCACCCTTAATGTATCAAGGGGTGAAGTAAGAAACTGGATCTGGGAAAATACCTTGACCTTTGATAAAACTTTCGGCGACCATCATTTAACCGTATTGGCTGGTCAGTCATCACAGCGTTACAAATCGTACAATATTACAGCATCAGCGCGTAATGTACCTTTCACAAGCGATGGTGACCTTTACCTGCGTTTAGGAAGCACTACAACCGATCCTAATTTCCCACGTACTATTGATGACAGTGGTGCTTTGGCAACGTACGAATCATATTTTGGAAGGGTTAATTACTCTTTTAAAAACAAGTATTTATTAAATGCTTCGTTTCGTGGTGATGGTTCGTCAAAATTTATTGGCAATCAACGCTGGGGTTACTTCCCTTCAGTAGGCGCGGGCTGGGTTATCAGCAATGAGGATTTCATGAAAGACCAGCACATTTTTGACAATTTAAAAATCAGGGGTAGCTGGGGTAAAATTGGTAACGCATCAGTACCGGCTAACCTTTCCACCTTGGTTGTTAATAATTCTGCTGCATTTACAGCTATTTATAATGGCCAACCTGCAACAGGCGCAAACATTACACAAATTGTGCCTCCTATTACTTATTGGGAGCGTGGTGTTGGTACCGATTTTGGCTTGGAAATGGCCTTCTTAAACAACCGCCTAACATTTGAAGCCGATTACTATGAAAAGAAAACAGAGCAAGCAATTTTTGCAATCCCTGTTTTAGGTTCATTAGGTACCGGTGGTGGTACTATCATTGGTAATCAGGCTACTTTCCGTAACAGAGGCTTTGAATTTGCAGCAAGTTGGAAAGGTACAATAGCCAGCGATTTTAACTACAGCTTAAGCGGCAATTTTAGTCTTAATAATAACCTGGTGTTATCAACAGCTACCGGTGCTAACCCAATTTATGGTGGCGGCGCAGCTGCAACAGGTGGCCAGTTAAGCACCCGTACAGTTGTTGGGCAGCCAATTGGCGAATACTACGGTTTAGTTGTTGACGGCGTTTTCCAAAATACGGCCGAAATAACTAACTCATTACAACCAGATGCAAAACCTGGCGACTTTAAGTATAAAGACCTAAACGGCGATAATGTTATTGACGCCAAAGACCGTACTACAATTGGTAACCCTAACCCTAAATACCTGTATGGTTTTAGCGCAAACCTTAATTACAAAGCGTTTGACTTATCAGTTGATCTGCAAGGTGTTGCCGGGGTTGATGTTTATAATGCCAATAAAGGCCTGCGTTTCGGTTCTGAAAACTTCACCAAAGACTTTTATGACAACCGCTGGCATGGCGAAGGGACTTCAAATACCTATCCGTCTGCTAACGTAGGTGGTGGCAAAAACTATTTACCTAATACATTTTTTGTTGAAAGCGGTGCTTACTTCAGGGTTAGAAACGTTCAGGTAGGCTATACCCTTCCATCTGCAGTTGCATCAAAATTATTTATGAAACGGGTTAGGATTTTTGCCAGTGGGCAAAACGTATTTAATTCCTTTTCATACAAAGGGTTCAACCCAGAAATTGGTGGACAAGGCGATCAGCCGGGTATAAATGCCGGTATTGATAATGGTGCATACCCGCTATATGCCACTTATAACTTCGGTGTAAATGTTACATTTTAACAATTAAAAATATTTAAAGTCATGTTTATAAAAAACTTTAAAACCGCACTTGCTTTAAGTACGTGCGCAGTGCTGCTAATATCACAGGGATGCAAAAAAAGCTTCCTTGATGTACCGCCGCAAGGGCAGCAGCCAAGCCAGGAATTCTTTAAAACCGCAGATGACGCTTCAAAAGCCATAAACTCTATATATGCCAACTTACGTGTATGGAACAACACCGCTTTTGCCCCCATGGCCATCGAAAGCTTAGGATCTGACGAGGCTGAAAAAGGTAGCACACCAGCCGATGCTTCTTATATGAATGCATTCGATAACTTCACTGTAACAGCAACAGAAGGCCAGATCCAGGATTTTTGGAACGGGCAGTATCAAAACATTCAGCTTTGTAACCAGGTATTAGATAATGTGCCTAACATCGATATGGATGCGACCCTAAAGAACCGTTATTTAGCAGAAGCTAAATTTGTACGTGCATATTCATACTTTAGGCTGGTTCGTGCGTTTGGTGATGTACCACTACGTTTGCATTTGCCAAAAGATGCTACTGAGTATAACATTCCGCGTACACCTAAAGCAGATGTATGGGCGGCTATAGAAACCGATTTAACTGACGCTGCTACTGTTTTACCACAGAATTATGGCTCAAGCGATATTGGGCGTGCTACAAAAGGTGCTGCTATAGCACTGCATGCTAAAGTTGCCATGTATCAGAAAAAATGGGATCAGGTTTTAAGTTTAACTAATACAGTTAAAGGTTTTGGCTATAGCTTATTCCCTAATTTTGAAGAATCATTCAGAATCCCTAATGAAAACAATTCAGAATCAGTTTTTGAAATACAGGCGCAAAGCTTAGGCGGAGGTGCCGCAACAAGCCAGTATTCGCAAATACAAGGCGTACCGGGCAACCTTAACCTTGGCTGGGGCTTTAATACACCTACCGAAGCTTTAGTTAATGCATTTGAACCTGGTGATCCACGTATGGATGCTACGATAATCTTCAGGGGTGAAACCACACCACAGGGTGATGCTATTGAGATAACCGGGCCAAACCCAAGGTATAATCAAAAATCATATGTGCCTAAAAGTTACCCGTTTATACAAAACCAGGGCGAAGATCAAAACGTGAGGGTTTTACGTTATGCCGAAGTGTTATTAATGAATGCCGAAGCAGCTAACGAAACAGGCGACCCTACAACGGCATTGGCCGATCTTGAACTGGTTAGGGCGCGTGCGCGTGGTGGTAACAATGCCATTCTACCTAAAATTACAACTACCGATCAAACCGCTTTACGTACAGCTATATGGCACGAGCGCCAGGTAGAATTGGCTATGGAATTTGACCGTTATTTTGATGTGATACGCCAGGGTCGTGCATTAGAGGTATTTGGCCCTAAAGGTTGGAAGGCGAACAAGAACGAAGTTTGGCCAATCCCTCAAAATGAGCTTGACCTGTCTGCCGGAACTTTAGTTCAAAACCCGGGGTATAATTAATAACTATTGATATTTAATGTTATGAAAAAAACGAACCTATATATATTGACGGCTGTGCTTATTAGTACAGGCCTGTCATCTTGCCAAAAAAAGTTTGATCCGTCAACTTATGCACCGCCGTTAGATATAAACGGCTATACTGCAGCTAACGAGGTTGCCAAAGAAAGCCTGATTGCCTATTGGGGATTTGATAACAGCTTGGTTGATAGTGTATCAAACACCGCGGGCACTGCTACCGGCACAACCTTTGCCGAAGGTATTAAAGGCGATGCTTTGCAGGGCGCTTTAAACAGTTACGTAATAGCTGCCCCATCATCGGCTGTAGCCAATCTTAAAAGCTTTACCATTACCGAATGGATAAACACGCCACCGCCATCAGTGGGTATTATCCCTATATTTTCGCTCGCTAATAAAACAGGCTTTTGGGGAAATATTGAATTTTTCTTTGAAAACGGAAGTACAAATGATAACGGATTATTACGTTTTCACTTATTTAATGGCACTGACGACAAAGCACTGGAAGTAAATGGCGTAAAAAATCTGTTCAATAAGTTTGTAAACATCGCGTTTTCTTATGATGGCGCAACATCAACCTGCAAGGTTTACGTAAATGGTTCAAGAGTTTTTAGTGGGCCATTCCCGGGTGTAACAGGTCCTTTAAATTTTAAAGACCAAGGTAACCTTGTTTTTGGAGCACCGCAATTTATGACCACTCCAAGCCAAACATCCAGCCATGGCGCCGAAGGTTGGGCAAGTTTCAATGCCGGTAAATTAGATGAAGTAAGAATTTATAACAAAGCGTTAAGCGACATAGAAGTTGGCTCTATTGCCAAACTCGAAGGTCGCGGAAAGTAAACATTTGATTGAGTATGAGGTTGTTCGGCGTATAACCGGGCAGCCTCTTTTTTTGAAATTTAGTTTGCAGGTATTGCTACCTTAAAAGTATTGATGATGAGAGATATAAAGATTTTTGCCGGATTAAGCTTGCTTGCCTTAGTATTATTTGCTTGTGGTAAAAGCGGTACGCCAAACCCTAAACCGCCGGTAACGCCGCCACCTATAACACCATCGTCATTTAGCTTTTTCGCATTAAAGGTGAATGGTTTAAACAGTGGGTTTACCTATACCAATGTAAATAAAACCCCGGTTATTAAACTAACTTTCACAACACCGCTTAACAAAACTACCGTTGCTTCAGCTATAACTTTAAAAGATAAAGCCGGTGCCGCAGTTACTTACGCGGCAACTTACGAAAACAACGACAGCACCGTTATCATAAAGCCTACGCTTGCCGCTATCACTAAATATACTTTAGATGTAACCACGGGCCTTAAATCGGCCAAGAGCGGCAGTTTACAATCGGCATTTACTATCAACCTTACAACAGGTATCGATTCTACTAACAAGTTCGCCGCTATATCAGACAATCAACTGCTTGATCTGGTACAGAAACAGACATTTAAATACTTTTATGACTTTGGCCACCCGGTAAGCGGCCTGGCACGCGAGCGCAATACATCAGGCGATGTGGTTACCACAGGCGGCTCAGGCTTTGGGATTATGGCTATGGTTGTCGCGGTTAATCGCGGCTTTATAACCCGCGCCGAAGGTTTGGCACGCATGCAAAAAATAGTGGGGTTTTTAAAAACCAAGGCGGTGACATTTCATGGTGCATTTCCGCATTGGCTTAACGGAACAAGCGGTGCTGTACAGCCCTTTAGCGCGCAGGACAATGGTGCCGATCTGATAGAAACATCTTATTTAATGCAAGGCCTGTTAACTGCGCGCCAGTATTTTAACGGCGCAGGCACAGATGAAAGCACTTTACGTGCGAATATCAACACCCTTTGGAATAACGTAGAGTGGGATTGGTTTAGGCAGGGCAATCAAAACGTATTATACTGGCACTGGAGCCCAAGCAACGGCTGGGCCATCAACATGAAAATTAGCGGCTGGAACGAAGGGCTAATCGCCTATGTACTGGCAGCATCGTCAACAACGCACAGCGTGCCCAAAGTTGTTTATGACAACGGCTGGGCAGGTAATGGCAGCATGAAAAACGGAGCTACCTATTACGGTGTAAAACTACCCTTAGGCCCGGCACAGGGCGGCCCTTTATTTTTCGCGCATTACTCCTTTTTGGGTATTAACCCTAATAATCTGGCCGATGCTTACGCTAACTATGATGAGCAGAACAAAGCACACAGCCAGATCAATTATAAATATTGTGTGGCCAACCCTAAAAACTATTATGGGTATAGCGCCGATAGCTGGGGCCTAACCGCAAGCGATATTGAAGGTGGTTATACGGCAAGCTCGCCAACAAACGATGTGGGTGTTATTGCACCTACCGCAGCCATATCGTCGTTACCTTATACCCCAACAGAATCAATGGCGGCACTACGCTTTTTCTATTACAAGCTGGGTGATAAAATGTGGGGCGACTATGGCTTTTATGACGCTTATAATTTAAATAACCCATGGTTTGCCAATTCGTACCTGGCTATTGACCAGGGGCCCATAATTGTGATGATAGAAAATTACAGGAGCGGCCTTTTATGGAACTTATTTATGAGCTGCCCCGAAGTAAAAACCGGCATGAAAGGCTTAGGCTTTACAAGCCCAAACTTATAAACAAAATAAAGGCACGCGATATGCCTGTTTAACTATTAACTGATCTAATCCAATGAAGAAAATATTACTATCAGCCTGCATGGCAATTGCATCTGTTTGCTGCATGGCGCAAAATCCGGCAAAGGTTGAGGGAGCCATTAAACCGGTAGGCATCATAAAAAATTTGAGCGACAGCGCTCTTTTAGATGTAGTACAACGCCAAACGTTCCGTTACTTTTGGGATTTTGGTCACCCTGTTAGCGGCCTTGCCCGCGAGCGCAGCAACAAATCTTTTGATTATGGCGACGAGGTAGTAACTACCGGTGGTTCGGGCTTTGGGATAATGGCCATGATAGCTGCAGATCACCGCAAGTTCATCACCCATGAACAGTCTGTTGATCGTATGCTGAAGATAGTGGAGTTCTTGTTCAGGGCCGATGCATATCATGGCGTATTTCCGCATTGGTTAAATGGCGAAACGGGTAAAACCATACGCTTTGGCCGTAAGGATGATGGCGGCGACCTGGTAGAGACTGCATACTTGCTGCAGGGGCTTTTATGCGCCAAGCAATATTATGTTGCCAACAATCAAAAAGAACGCCGTATACGCGATGTAATAAGCTGGATATGGAATGAAGTAGAGTGGAGCTGGTACACACACGAAGGCCGCGACAACCTGTACTGGCACTGGAGCCCGAACAATGGTTGGGCCATGAACTTCCCTATCCGTGGGTTTAACGAGTGTTTAATAACCTATATCCTTGCAGCATCTGCAGATCGCTACCCGGTTAGTGCCGATGTTTACCACAGGGGCTGGGCGCAAAGCGATTTCTTTAAAAATGGCCACACTTATTATGGATACAGGCTGCCATTAGGTTTTCCATACGGCGGACCGCTGTTCTTCTCCCAATACTCTTTCCTGGGATTAAATCCTAAAGGACTAAAGGACAGGTATGCCGATTATTGGGAACAAAACCTGAACCATACCCTTATTAACAGGGCATACTGTATTGATAACCCTAAAAAATTTAAAGGCTACGGCGAAAACACATGGGGCTTAACTGCCAGCGATAACTTTGAAGGTTATAACGCGCACTCGCCGGATAATGACCTGGGCGTTATTACACCAACAGCGGCATTATCCGCGTTCCCGTACACGCCGGAGTACTCTATGAAAGCACTACGCCACTTTTATTATGACCTGGGTGATAAAATATGGGGCGAATATGGCTTTACCGATGCCTTTAGCGAATCGCATAACTGGTATGCCAAATCATACCTGGCTATTGACCAGGGGCCAATTATTGTGATGATAGAGAATTATCGCTCGGGATTATTGTGGAACTTATTTATGAGTTGCCCCGAGGTTCAGAACGGGTTGAAAAAGCTTGATTTTCAGAGCGCTGCTATCGCGAAAAAATAGTTTTTGATGCAGATAACAGTGCAAAACTTATTCTATCATAAAAATATTTAAAGCAAAATGAATGGAAAGGTGTTAATTTACGTTTAGTAACAAAACTGAACTAATTGCACATGACGATTAAAAAATTAAGAATATTGATAATGCTGGGTACAATGTACCTGGCATTTCCTTTTTTAGCGCAGGCCCAAACCAACTCATCTTTTGACAGGGGGTCGTTTATCATGAAAACGGACACGCTGCCTTACCGCATTTTATTCCCCAAAAAGTTTGACCCTCAAAAAAAATACCCGCTTATAATTGTGCTGCATGGCGCCGGCGAAAGGGGTAATGATAACGAAGCACAAATTAAATACGGGCCAAAGCTATTTTTGAACGATACCATTCGCCAAAACTATCCGGCCATAGTGGTTTTCCCGCAATGCCCTAAAGATGATTTTTGGCCCAATGTTAAAATAGACCAAAACCTGATAACACGTAAAACAATATTCAATTTCCAGGAAGGCGGTAAACCTACCTGCGCCATGAACTTACTGCTCGGCCTTGTTGACCAAATGCTTGATAAACCCTTTATCAGCAAAAAACAGGTGTACATAGGCGGCCTTTCAATGGGTGGCATGGGCACACTTGAAATGCTAAGGCGTAAGCCAAATACTTTTGCAGCCGCGTTTTCTATTTGTGGTGGCGATAACACCAATAACGTTAAAAAATATGCTAAAAAAATCCCTTTATGGTTCTTCCATGGGGCCAAAGACAGCGTGGTACCGTTTGAACATTCGCAAGTGGTGGTAGATGCCCTTAAGGCCGCAGGCGCCGATCCCAAATTTACCATTTACCCTAAAGACGATCACAACAGCTGGGACGATGCCTTTGCAGAACCACAGCTTATCCCCTGGCTTTTTTCGCATAGTAAATAATAAAAAAAGCGGTCCAAATTTGGGCCGCTTTTTTATTGAAGCATGTTTGATACTATTCTTTAATGATCTATTAAAATTGTTCGTCAGACTCCAGTTCGTTGGTTGCTGCACTATCGTTGTTGGTAATGTGGTTATCGGCGTTTAATTCCGTTGTAGGTTCGCTTTCGCTGAGGGTTTCTTCTATCCCATCGGTATCTGCAACAGCGCCATCTTTATTGGTTATGTGACTGGTTTCGTCCTTGTTGGTGATCACATCCTTTTCTGCCGCATTAACTTTCGGGTCGCCGGTTTCGCCTTCTAAAGGAAATTTATTGCCGGGGGGTGTATTTGGGGTATTCATAATTATTCGGTTTTAAAGAATAACGTATAGAAGATGGGGTTGTTTGGAAACGTCAGTAGTTAAATTTCCCCTTTAAAGTGTTCACGTTCACGGCCGTGAACGGTGCGAATAGTTTTTAATTCACTAAAAATCAACGACTTAAAAAAACAGCTACTGATAAATCAGTGCCACCACTTTTTAATATAATAGTATGGCTTGTAACAATTGATTTGTCATTCAGCAAAAAAGCCAAACATTGCTGTCTGGCTTTTAACATTTGATTGAGTCGGATTTGAATATTATCTGCCGGGCAAAAAACCCGTATTTATTTAGCTATTTTTCGGCCTTAAAAGAGCCGTAATGACTTACAACTAACCTCTAATCTCCAATCACTAATCCCTACTTCGTATACCTGTTTATAATATCAATGATCACCTTGTTTTCCTGCAGTTGAGGCAGGTAATCAAACAATATATAATGTTTCTCCGGATCGGCGGCAAGGGCCATTTCCAGGTAGTTCAATGCTTCGTTGTATTCGCCTTTGGCAAACAGGTAGGCTACCATACGATAGTACAACTCTGCAGCATCCGGGTTGTTTTTAATGGCCTGCGATATTACCTCAATGGCATCAACCAGTCGTTTTTGTTCGTACAGTATCGACGAGTAATCCAGCCAGGCATCCACATCAAGCGGATTTAGCTCTACCACCTTTTCGTAAGCGCTTTCTGCCTCGGGCATGTGGCCCAATTTGTATTCGGCATCAGCAATGGCAAACCAGTAGTCGGCATTGGCAATATCCAGATCTAAAGCTTTTTTGTAGAAGTGCAGTGCCTCAAAATAACGTTCTTCAAAATCAAGCGTTACACCAATCCCAAACCAGGCATCAGCCAGTTTAGGATCCATCTTAACCGATTTTTTATAGAACGAACGTGCCTCGTCCATCTGCTCCAGCTTTTCGTAGCATTCGCCAATGGCGCAATAAGTATCGGCATTAGGTTGCTCGTACTCAAAAGTTTGGCGGTAAACATCAATCGCTTCGGCATATTTTTCCAGGTTAACTAAAGCGTTACCCTTATTGAAATAGGCCGATGCAAAGCTGTCTTTTATCAGGATAGCGTAATCGTAAGCGTCTATCGCCTTCTCGAATAAGCTTAGCTTTGTATAAGCGTTACCTAAATTGTACCATGCGGCATAACTGTAAGGTTCGTTATCAATATACTGCTGATAAAACTGAACGCTTTCTTCCTGGTTATCCAAAACATCGTAACAAAATGCCAGTTCGTAAAGGGCATCCTGGTTTTCCATGTTCTGTTTTAAGCAAAGCTTAAGGTAAGTAATGGCGGTATCATAATCGCCCATGTTTTGGTAAACGTAGGCAATATGCAATAGTATCTCGTCAGTTTCTTCGGCAAGGTCAAGCGCCTTTTCGTAGTTCTCTAAAGCTTCGGCGTTACGCTCCATACTTTCGTACAGGTTACCGCGAATGATGTAGATATCCGCGTCGCTTGCTTCCAGCATGGCGGCTTTATCCAATGCGGCAAATGCCTCTGATGCACGATTTGTAACTACCAGTAGCTGGGCTTGTTTTATAAGGAATACAGCGGCAAACGGGTGCTGATTGCGGGCATACTCGGATACCTGCAGGGCTTTTGCCGGGTCGTTCTTTTCTATGTAGTAGTCTATAATGTTCTCAAACGCCTGCGCGTCAAAAAAGTACTGATCATGATTTCGAATCATCTCTTCGTACCGTTCTACCGAAAACTTTGGATCTTCGGTAAAACCAAATTCAAATTCTTCTTCCATTCAAGTTTATTTGCAGAACACCATATTTCCCAGGCGGATGTTTATCCGCAAGGCTTAAACATGAGTTCAAATTACAACAATAAGCTTCCATAAGTCAATTTAGTTTTCAACATACAAACATTATTAACAGATATTAATACAAGTAACTGATAATAAATGTAAAGCATTTTAGCCGGCGAGGGATGAGTTGTAGAAATTGCCTTAAAGATTTTTACCTTTGACAAAAGTACCAATTATGAGCTTACCAATTAAAGATATTCTTGATCATTTACATATAAACGACATAAACCATGCGTTTAGTACTGGCACTCAATGGGGTAGCAGCGACAATGCTGTTACCAAAGATATTGTATCGCCAACCGACGGCAAAAAAATTGCCGCTGTAAAATTTGCTACTGCAGATGAGTATAATACCGTTGTAGAAACGGCTAAAAAAGCTTTTAAAACCTGGCGACAAATACCTGCGCCTAAGCGTGGCGAGATAGTACGCCAGATAGGTGATTCGCTGCGCGAGAATAAAAAACAGTTAGGCACACTGGTATCCTACGAAATGGGCAAAAGCCTGCAGGAAGGTTACGGCGAGGTGCAGGAGATGATAGATATTTGCGATTTTGCGGTAGGTTTGAGCCGCCAATTATATGGCCTTACCATGCATAGCGAACGCCCCGAGCACCGCATGTACGAACAGTATCACCCGCTGGGGATAGTTGGTGTAATATCGGCCTTTAACTTCCCTGTTGCTGTATGGAGCTGGAATGCTATGCTGGCCTGGGTTTGCGGTGATGTTTGCATCTGGAAACCATCCGAAAAAACACCTTTAACAGCTATTGCCTGCCAGCACATTGCGCAGGAGGTTTTTAAACGCAATAATATTGACGAAGGGGTAAGCTGCCTGGTTATAGGCGACCGCAACATTGGCGAGCTAATGAGCAACGATACCCGTGTGCCCCTGGTATCGGCAACCGGATCTACCCGCATGGGTAAAGCGGTGAGTGCTGCTGTAGGCGCGCGTTTAGGTAAAAGCCTTTTAGAGCTTGGTGGTAATAATGCTATCATCATTACAGAGAATGCCGACCTGGATATGTCGCTCATAGGTGCTGTTTTTGGCGCGGTAGGTACCGCAGGCCAGCGTTGTACCAGTACACGCAGACTTATTATCCACGAAAGTGTTTACGAAGCGTTTAAGCAAAAACTGATCAGTGCATACGGACAAATAAAAATTGGCGATCCGCTAAACGAGAACAACCATATGGGCCCGCTAATAGATCAGGATGCGGTTAGCCTGTATTTAGATTCGATAGAGAAATGCAAGGCCGAGGGCGGGAAGTTTGTTGTTGAAGGCGGTAAGCTGGAAGGCGAAGCCTATTCATCGGGCTGTTACGTAAAACCATGCATTGCCGAAGTAGAGAACCACTACAAAATTGTACAGCATGAAACATTTGCGCCGATTCTTTATTTAATAAAATACGCAGATCTTGACGAGGCTATCGAACTGCAGAACGGTGTTCCGCAGGGTTTATCATCAGCTATTATGACCAATAACCTGCGCGAGGCAGAGCGGTTCCTGTCTTACGCGGGTTCTGATTGTGGTATTGCCAACGTAAACATCGGCACTTCGGGTGCTGAGATAGGTGGCGCATTTGGCGGCGAAAAAGAAACCGGCGGCGGTCGCGAATCTGGTTCTGATGCATGGAAAGTTTATATGAGGCGCCAAACAAATACTATAAACTATTCTAAAACGTTGCCATTAGCGCAGGGTATTAAATTTGACCTGTAAACAAATATTATATTAATAACCTTGTAATCCGTTGGCTAAAGTCAACGGCAACAAATGGGTAAAACACAGATAAAGAAAGTATGTACAAAATTTGCAAAACTATTACCGGCGTATTATTGAGCAGCGCCTTATTAATAAGCTTTAATTCAACCGCGCAGGTAGCAGCAACAAAAGCACCTGCCGAATTGCCAAAAAACTGGCATCTGATGGATCTTAAAACCGATGGCTATTTCGGGATCAGTTTAAACCAGGCCTATACATTTGTAAAAGGCAAAAAAAGCAAAACCGTGGTGGTTGCCACTATTGATAGCGGGATTGATACCGCGCAGGCCGATCTTAAACCTATACTATGGGTTAATACGAAAGAAATTCCGGGCAATGGCATTGACGACGACAAGAATGGTTACATTGATGATGTACACGGCTGGAACTTTCTGGGCGGCCCGGGTGGCAAGTGCGATTTTACCGAAACTACCGAAGAGGTTCGTGAGTATAACAGACTGAAAGGCAAATACGAAACGCTTTCATCGGCACCTGCGGGCAGCGAAAAGGAGTTTGCTTACTGGGAAAAGGTAAAGCTTACCCATGATGCAACACTTAAAAAAGCTAACACCGAAATACAGCAGTTACAGCCAATAATGAACGCTTTAATGGCCACCAGCGGTTATGTTAAAAAAGCGCTTAAATTACAAAGCGGCTCTTCTTTTAAGAAGGCCGATCTGGCAAAAATCACTGCTGCCAGCGATACTGTTAAACAGAGTAAAGCGGTATGGACCTCGGTTTTTGAACAAGAGGGCGGTGATCAAACCAATGCCAAGATCATTAATGACCTGAGCGAATACCTGGCTAAACTTAACAATGATGTTAATCCTGATCTGGATGCACGCAAACGTATTGTTGGCGATAACCCCGATGTAAACGACGGTAAACCTTATGGTAGCAACCTGCTAAAATTTGCCGATGCGGAACATGGCACAGGCGTGGCGGGTTTAATTGGCGCCGTACGTAACAACAAATATGGTATAGATGGCGTTGCCGATAACGTAAGGATTATGTCTATTAAAGGCGTGCCAAACGGCGATGAGTATGATAAAGATATTGCTAATGCTATACGCTACGCGGTTGACAATGGCGCAAAGATCATTAACATGAGCTTTGGTAAAAAACTATCACCACATAAAGATTGGGTTGACGCAGCCTTTAAATATGCTGCAGAAAAAAATGTATTGCTGATACAGGCATCCGGCAATGACAACCAGGATGTTGACGCCCAGCCGGAATTTCCGAACGATATTTTTGAGGATGGATCTGGCGTTGATGCCGATAATGTAATAAGTGTTGGCGCATCTGCCGATAAGTTGAACGAGACCCTTGCGGGTAGCTTCAGCAACTATGGCAAAAAAAATGTAGATGTATTTGCACCCGGTGTTAAGGTAACATCTGTAAATATGGATGCCGAATTTAACACAGCCGATGGTACCAGCTTTGCATCGCCAATCACGGCAGGTATAGCCGCGTTGGTTTTGGAATATTATCCAAACCTAAGCGCTAAACAGCTTAAACAGGTAATATTAGAATCGGCAGTACCTTTAACGGGCACCATGGTTTTAAAACCGGGCAGCACTACCGAAAAGGTTGATTTTACAAGCCTTTCAAAAACAGGTGGCATAGTTAATGCTTACAGGGCATTACTTGCCGCTTCAAAACTAAAAGGCGAAAGAGGGATCTAATCCCCTTCCCATGTGCTAAAAAAAGCCGGACTATTCTTAGTCCGGCTTTTTTATTGGACAAAAAATTATTGCTTTTAATCTTGTTAAAAAGTGATTACATTCATCTGTAATTCTTCACAACCTAATGAACCTATTATTTGTCCGATTATCTTTTGTTATTACCCTATTATTTTGCTCTAATTTTTGCGTTGCGCAAAGCATTGACCAGATAGTAAATACCCAATTACAGAAAGATCCGCAGGAAAAAATATACATCCACTACGATAAAACCAGCTATGTTACCGGCGATACGGTATGGTTTAAAGCTTACTTGTTCACCGGTTCTAAAAGATCAAGGGCGGGCAAAAACTTTTACCTGGAACTGCTGGATAATAACGGCAAAGTGCTTAACCGACTTACGGCGCCCATATTTGAATCTACCGCATCGGGCAATATAGTACTGCCAACAGATACCGCTATACATGCGGTTTATTGCCGGGCTTATACCGAGGTTACATTGAAAGGCGATAGCAGTTTTATTTATATGAAGCAGCTATCGGTTGTAAATCTTCAAAAAACGGCCGAAGTTGCAAACTCCACGCCACCGGCTATACATTTTTTACCCGAGGGCGGCGATTGGGTAAATGGCATACCATCGCTGATGGCCTTTAAGGTTACCGATGCCAACGGCATGCCCGTTAAAGCCGAAGGTATTATTAAAAGCAATGGCAATACGGTAACAGAATTTGCCACCACACACGATGGGATGGGCGCATTTACTATGCTTGCGCAACCTAATCAATCTTACACTGCCATATGGAAAGATGCAGGTGGCAACGAACATACTACGGCTTTGCCAACGGCAAAGCCAAACGGTATAAGCCTGCATATAGCTGATGTTGCCGCAGGTAAAAAGTTTTACATCTTCCGATCTAAAGATGCCGATGCTGCCGATAAACAGGTAACGCTGGTGGCGCATAGCAACGGCACTATTACCTACCAGATAAAGGTTGATCTTTCAAATGCGGAAATGTCAAATGGTACCATCCCCGTAAAAGATATGCCGTCGGGGATATTGTATATTACTGTTTTCAACAAAAACCTAAAGCCGGTTGCAGAGCGCATAACTTTCGTAAACAACCACGATTATAGTTTTAATGTAGATACCAATTTTACAGCAATTAGTAAGTTAAAACGAGGGTTAAACCAGTTAAAGCTGGCAGTAAAAGATACTATCCGTTCCAATTACTCTATATCGGTTACCGATGCCGACATAGATGATGTATCGCCAAACCGGGATAATATTGTTTCGCACCTGCTTTTAACCGGTGATCTGCGGGGAAAGATCGTTAACCCGTATTATTACTTTGCTAACCAAACAGAAGATGCCGCGAAAAATTTAGACCTGGTAATGCTTACCCATGGCTGGCGAAAATATAACTGGAGCACTGATACCACCAAAACGCTTCCCGATACTATACCCAATCATCGTTTTTTAAGTATTAATGGAAAGGTAAGTGGTGTTAGGGCCAACGGATTTAAGCCGGGCACTTATGCCACTATTTATGTAGAAACGCCCGATGGCAGTCCGGTAATGCTGCCATTACAAGTAAGCGATAATGCAGGCTTTTTTAGGGATGGCCTGATCTATTACGGCGACGCAAAGTTGTACTTTAAGTTTCAGGACAAAAACCTGGCATCAAATAAAATAAAACTCACTGTTGATAATGGCCTGGTGAAAAACTATATCTACCCGTTTATGAAACCGGCGCCGGATACGAGCATTACATTAAATGCCGCGCCCATGCAATTATCAAAACGGGTACAGGACTACATGCTTCAACTTAAAAACACCCGCGAACTTAAGGAGGTGCAGATAAAATCAAAAGGCATTTCGCAGGAGAAAAAAATAGATAAAGTTTATACCGCCGGTGTTTTTAAAGATGGTATCTCAACCAATATACTAGTTGGTAACGACCCACGGGCCACTAATTACGGTTCGTTGTTTCAATACTTACAGGGTAAAATACCAGGTATTAGGATCAGCAATCCATTGGGCGATATCCCATCTATTGTTTGGCGGAATGATCCCGTGGCTTTTTTCCTGAATAATTTCTCATCCAGTACCGCTGATATCCGTAATACCCCAATGATGGATGTTGATTATATTAAAATATACGATCCATCAATGGGTGGCGCCTTTGGTGCTTATGGTGGTGTAATATCCGTTTATACTAAAAGGGGCAAAGGCTTTGTTTATAACGATAAAAATAACAAAATGCTCCCTTTAGCAGGATACACCCTGGTAAAAGATTTTTTCAGTCCGGATTACGCTACTGTAATTAATACTGTTACTGCACCCGACTTGCGCACTACCCTTTACTGGAACCCTAATATCATACTGGATAAAGAAAAGAACGAGTACCTTATTAAATTTTACAACAACGATGTTACCCGCCGGTTTAAAGTTGTGTTAGAAGGCATGAACTTCGACGGGAAATTGGTGCATATAGAAAAAACGCTGTGAAAACCTCTCTTGTCATTTCGAACGATAGAGAGAAATCTTTTACAAGTGCAAGGTGTATAACATGCTTCAACGGATGCATGGTGTAAAAGATTTCTCCTCGTACCTCGTTCGAAATGACAGGGTGGATTTGTTTAGCTACTAAAATATCGCCTCAGCAATTCTTTTAGTTGGGCCGGGGTTACCCATTGTGTAAAAGTGCAATACAGGTGCGCCAAACTTCACCAGTTCTTTACATTGCTCTATCATCCACTCTATACCAATGTCTTTTACGTTCTTTTCTTCCTTACAATCGTGTATGGCATCGCTCAGTGCTTCCGGGATATCGATATGGAAGGTTTTTGAAAGATTAACCAATTGTTTTGAGGTCGTGATCGGCTTCAAGCCCGGAATGATCGGAACATTGATGCCTACCGCACGACAGTTATTTACAAAATCGAAATACTTTTGGTTATCGAAGAACATTTGGGTAACAATAAAGCTTGCACCCATATCAACCTTTTGTTTTAAATACTTGAAGTCGGTTTTTAGGTTGGGGGCTTCAAAATGCTTTTCGGGATATCCCGCAACACCAATACAGAAATCTGTTTTTAGGATACCTTCATAATGCTCGTGCAGGTAAACACCGTTGTTCATGTTTACTACCTGCTGTAGCAGGTCGGTAGCATAACAGTGGCCATTGGGTGTAGGCACAAAAGAGGCGTCGCCACGGCGGGCATCGCCACGTAAAACCAATACGTTATCAATACCTAAAAACTGCAGGTCTATCAGTCCGTTCTCGGTTTCATCTTTGGTAAAACCACCACAAAGCAAATGCGGAACAGTATCTACCTTATATTTATTCATAATAGCCGCGCAAATGGCGATAGTGCCCGGGCGCTTACGGTAGGCCAGTTTCTCTAACAAGCCCGTTTCGTGCTCCTTATAGATATAATCCTCGCGCAGCGATGTAACATCAATAAACGGCGGCTTAAACTCCATCAGCGGGTCAATAGCATCATAAATACCCTGGATGCTTTGTCCTTTTAAAGGTGGTATAAGTTCGAATGAGAAAAGTGTTTTGCCGTTGGCGTTGGCTATATGTTCCGTTATTTTCATGTTGTATCGGTGCGTAGAGTGGGGTGAGAGGTGCGGTTAATTTGTTATTTGAGCTTTTTGATAATTAATTAAACCCGCTAATAAAATCCTTACACGGGTTAATTTGTCTAACAACTCCTTCAATATTATTTCATCAATAAATTCTAAATCGAGGGATAAATATAATTGTGTTTCTAATTCATATGCCGAACCACGAGCGATATAGAAAAATCTCATTGTGTCTTTGGGATGACTTCGTCCACATCCTTCTGCGATGTTTGACGGAATGGATATGACAGATCTTTTAATCTGAGATTGCAAACCATACATTTCTTCCTTAGGAAAAGGCAACAAACATGTATAAACCATTTTAACCAACAATCTGGCTTCTCTCCAAGCGTCTAAATCAGTGAATATCATATCTATATTTTATCATCAACCATGCCGCACCTCTTTCCTCGCTCCCCGCTCTTTTAGTAATTCAAATTCGGCCCTAACCAGCGTTCCACAGTATCAACAGATAAGTTTTTCCTGACAGCGTAATCCTCTATCTGGTCTTTACTTATTTTATTCAGTCCAAAATACCTTGCCTGCGGATGCGCGAAGTAAAATCCGCTTACCGATGCTGCCGGCATCATGGCCAGGCTTTCGGTAAGGTGCATGTGGGCATTATCTTCGGCTTTCAGTATTTCAAACAAAGTAGTTTTTTCGGTATGATCCGGACAGGCGGGATAACCGGGTGCCGGACGGATACCCTGATACTCTTCTTTGATCAACTCATCGGTACCCAAATGCTCATCTTTCGAATAACCCCAGTATTCTTTACGTACCAGTTCGTGCATTTTCTCGGCAAAAGCTTCGGCAAAGCGGTCGGCAATAGCTTTGGTCATGATGCTGTTGTAATCGTCATGATCCGCTTCAAACTCGGCAACCAGTTCATCGCAACCAATACCGGTAGTTACGGCAAAGCCGCCAAAGTAATCGGCCACACCGCTATCCTTAGGTGCAACAAAATCCGATAGGGCATAATACGGCTCGCCTTTAACCTTTTCGTTCTGCTGGCGAAGCGTATGGATACGGGTAAGCAAATGCTGGCGGGTTTCATCGGTATAGATCTCTATATCGTCGCCAACACTGTTTGCCGGCCAAAAACCAATAACGCCATTAGCACGTAGCAGTTTTTGGTCAACTATTTTCTTCATCAATGCCTGCGCATCATCAAAAAGTTTCTTAGCCTCATCGCCAACAAATTTATCGGCAAATATTTTAGGATAGCTGCCACGCAATTCCCAGGTATGGAAGAACGGCGTCCAATCTATATATGGTACAAGCTCTTCCAGCGGATAAGCTTCAAAAACTTTGGTGCCTGTAAAGGTTGGCGCAGGCGCAACTGTATCTAAATTTATCTGGAATTTTTGCTCGCGCGCCTGCTCAATAGTTACAAAACGTTTATCGCTCTTTTTATTAGCGTGCGCTTCGCGGGCCTTGGTATATTCATCCTTAATGCCTTGTATATAACTGTCACGTGTATCGCGGTTCATTAGGCTGCTGCAAACAGTTACGCTGCGCGATGCATCCAAAACATGTATAGCAGCACCCGAATAATGTGGCGCAACTTTAACAGCGGCATGGATCCTGGAAGTAGTAGCCCCTCCTATAATTAACGGAATAGTAAACCCTTCGCGTTCCATCTCTTTGGAAAAATGCACCATCTCATCCAGCGATGGGGTAATTAAGCCGCTTAGTCCGATGATATCTACTTCCTGTTTTTTTGCTTCCTCTATAATGCGCTGTGCAGGCACCATCACCCCAAGGTCTATTACCTCAAAGTTGTTACAGGCCAGTACAACGCCTACAATGTTTTTACCAATATCGTGTACATCGCCTTTTACGGTGGCCATTAATACCTTACCCGCATTGGCACGACTGCCACTGCTATCTTCCCCGGCATCAATAACACGTTGTTTTTCCAGTTCGATGAAGGGCAGCAAATAAGCCACCGCTTTCTTCATTACACGGGCCGATTTTACTACCTGCGGCAAAAACATTTTACCGGCGCCAAAAAGGTCGCCTACCACGTTCATACCATCCATCAACGGGCCTTCAATCACCTCTAAAGGTTTGGCAAACTTCTGACGGGCTTCTTCCACGTCCTCATCCAGGTATTCGATAATACCCTTTACCAGCGCGTGCGAAAGGCGCTCTTCTACCGGCGCTTTGCGCCATTCTTCGTCACGTACTATCTCTTTCCCTTTACTTTTTATGGTATCGGCAAATTCTACCAATCGCTCGGTAGCATCATCGCGGCGGTTTAATAATACATCTTCAACCAGCTCCAGCAGATCTTTTGGGATCTCCTGGTAAACTTCCAGCATCCCGGCGTTTACGATACCCATATCCAACCCGGCCCTGATGGCATGGTAAAGGAATGCAGAGTGCATAGCCTCGCGCACCACGTTATTACCGCGGAACGAGAATGAAATGTTACTCACCCCACCACTCACCTTGGCATACGGCAGGTTTTGTTTTATCCAACGGGTAGCTTCAATAAAATCTACCGCGTAATTATTATGTTCTTCAAGCCCGGTAGCTACAGTTAATATATTCGGGTCGAAAATGATATCCTGAGGAGGGAAACCTACTTCATCAACCAATATCCTGTAACAGCGCGCGCAAATTTCTTTACGGCGTTCCAGTGAATCAGCCTGACCAGTTTCGTCAAAAGCCATTACCACCGCAGCGGCTCCATAGCTTAAGATCTTGCGTGCGTATTCTTTAAATTTTTCTTCGCCTTCTTTTAGCGAGATGGAGTTAACAATGCCTTTACCCTGCAAGCATTTTAAGCCCGCCTCAATAACCGTCCATTTAGATGAATCTATCATGATGGGCAGCTTGGCAATATCAGGTTCGCTGGCAACCAGGTTCAGGAATTTCACCATCACGGCTTCCGAGTCTATCATCCCCTCATCCATGTTTATGTCGATCACCTGCGCACCACCTTCTACCTGTTGCAGGGCAACGGTAAGGGCTGCCTCGTAATCTTCGGCAAGGATAAGTTTGGAGAATTTTGGTGAACCGGTAATATTGGTACGCTCGCCTATATTTACAAAGTTAGTTTCGGGGGTAAGGGTTACCGCTTCTAATCCGCTTAAGCGCAGGTAAGGTTCGATCTCCGGCAGTTGCCTTGGGGAATATTTCGCGGCTTTATCGGCAATGCATTTAATGTGCTCCGGCGTGGTACCGCAACAACCACCTACAATATTTACCAATCCGGCTTTTATAAAATCATCAACCTGATGGGCTGTTTCGTGCGGGGTTTCGTCGTAAGCGCCAAATTCATTTGGCAAGCCCGCGTTTGGATAGGCGGAGATAAATACACCCGCTTTATCAGAAAGTTCCTCTAAGTGCGGCCTCATTTCGCGGGCACCTAAGGCGCAATTCAATCCTACTGATAGCAGGTTGGCATGGCTAATAGAGTTCCAGAAAGCCTCTACTGTTTGGCCGGAAAGGGTACGACCAGATGCATCAGTAATAGTACCCGATATCATGATACCGCCTGTTTCCCTAAAGGCAGGATAATCCTTTCCGGCAGCCTGGCATTCGTCTTTATATCGTTGAATAGCGAACAATGCCGCTTTTGCATTCAGGGTATCAAATATGGTTTCGACTAATAACAGATCCGAACCACCATCTACCAAACCACGTACCTGTTCATAGTAAGCTTCGGCCAAATCATCAAAGGTAACGGCGCGGTAACCCGGGTCGTTCACATCTGGTGACAAGGATGCGGTGCGGTTTGTTGGGCCAACAGCACCCGCTACAAAACGTGGTTTTGATGGGTTACGTTTGGTGTATTCGTCCGCAACTTCGCGGGCTATGCGGGCGCCTTCGTAGCTTAGTTCGTAATCAAGTTCTTCGAGGTGATAATCGGCAAGTGATATGCGCTGGGTACTGAAGGTATTGGTTTCGATAATATCCGCCCCGGCATCCAAATATTCGGCATGGATAGCCTTGATCACATCCGGGCGGGTTATGTTCAGCAGGTCGTTATTGCCTTTAAGGTCAGATGGGTGGTCACGGAAACGCTCCCCACGAAAATCTTCCTCGGTGAGCTCGTACCTTTGAATCATGGTACCCATAGCTCCGTCAATAACCAATATGCGTTTCTGTAATTCTTTTCTAATGTCCATTGTTCCGTATCAAGTAGCGAGTATCAAGTATCAAGTACCGAAAACCGATACGTGAGCATAATATCCAGCGCAAGAAAAAGTCTTGATACTTGATACTAATTACCTGATACTAAAAAAACTTATTTCGAAAAGTCGGGTATAATATTGACTTTCACTTATCTGTCCCAAACCATTCAATTGGTCTGAGTAGAATGTAGCACCTTGTTAAGTAACAGGTTGCTAAGACATCGCAGGGTCTAATCCCTCCGTCTTTCTCCATAAGCGTTACAAAGATGAATAATAATGTTGTAAAGTGCAAGCGTATAAATTACACCTTACGCCAGCCCTGTGTAAATAAAAAAGGCCGCCCGTTAATTAAACAGGCGGCCTTTAATAAATGTGTATGCTATTATCTCCTGTTGCCGAATATGCGTAATAACCACAAGAACAGGTTAATAAAGTTCATATACAGTGTTAATGCACCCATAATTGCCAACTTTTTGCCTTCTGCATCACCAAATTCGATACCGGCTCCAATCCGTTTTAGCTTTTGTACATTAAAAGCGGTTAGGCCAACAAATATGGCAACCATTATGTAGCTTATCAGTAAATCGAAGCTGCTGCTGCGGAATAAAAAAACATTCAGAAGGGTTGCAACTATACCGCCTATTAACAACATAATAAGTATTGAACCAAACTTGGTAAGGTCTTGCTGGGTTGTATAACCGCCAATAGCCATTACACCAAACACCACAGCTGCTGTTATGAAAGCGGTTGTTATAGCCCCAAAAGAATATATATAAAATATGTAGCTAAGGCTAACACCCATAACGGCGGAAAATGCCAAAAACATAACAACCGTTGATGCGAAGCTCATTTTTGCAAACCTGCCGGTCAGTATCAACACAAAAACAAACGGGGCAAACATGGTAATGATACCTAAAACATTACTTTTTCCGGTTTGTGTATCACGCAACAAAGCAGATAATTCGGGTATAAAGGCAAATGTATAGGTGCACAGGGATGATATACCTAATGCAACAAACATCCAAACAAAAACATTTGCTATGAACTTTCGTGATGCCTCGGCATTTTCAACATAACTTACATTTTCGTAAACGTAATCGTGAGTTTTGGTTTCCATTTTTATTTTTAGAAATTATTTGTACGAATATAGTAAAAACGTTGTAATGGTTATAAAAGTTGTATGCTTTGTAAAGCTTACAATACGATGAGTTAATAGTTCAGTGGAAAGGCAGTCCCCTTTTATAAGCTCCCAAATTTGCATTAGATTTTTCAGAGTTTTGTGGGAAAAAGTCAAAACCACCCGTTTCTTTTAAAAATCCATCATAAAATATTTCAACGACGAATTCGGGGTTTTGCCCGATCGAAACCAGCCTGCACACCCGTACGCCTAAAAATTGTAGGGCTGCTTTTGCTTTATTTTCTTCAAAGCAAATATTATATCCGATTGTGCGGGCAGTCTTAACGGAGGGATAGGTGAATGCATCGTTCAGATCACTCTTAAAAAAATGTTTATAAATTGCTATGGAGCTTTTGTAAAGATATTCTTGGCCAGGTTGAACCACCTTTACAAACTCATGCTGTAAAAAAGTTTGTAGAATGGTCAACTTCGCATTTTCCAATTCATCGAATTCTGGATACTCGATATTGGCATGGATCTGTGCTACTCGCAGACGCTTTTTAGTCTGATATACTATTAAAAAGAAAAACTCGCCGACTTTACATTCTGTTTCGAAAATCGCGTTTTCAATGCCCGATCCTGCATACAATACCGGTTCGTTACTATCATTGAGCCGTCCTATTGAATTGATGTCTTCTGCTGAACGGCACCAAACATCTTGCTCCTTTTGCATAGATTGGAACTGTTTACTTAACATTCCATCGATATCATTCTCAGTAAATTTTCGGATCCTATGGTAATAGTCTAAATAAAATTCTTTCATCAAAGTGTCGGCCTTGATGAAAAATTCTACTTCTCTGCCCCTGGGATTTATGGTAAAGACTCGTCGCAGTTCTTGCTTTAAACGCGCTGGTGTTATCGTGCGCAGATCAACGGCTCTCTTATAGTGTTCTATTCGACTCTTTATTTCTTGAATGGATAGGCACGCCAAGCATTCTTTGTATATTTGGATATCATTGGCGGTCATAGCTTTAATGTGCTAAAGTGATTCTACATATTCTAAAAGAGGAGGACGGATATTTTGGATTTTTATGATAAACCCCATCATGAACAACTTAAATTAGCAGTTAAAATATCGATCCAAAACTTTTAATTAAGCCTTTTAGTTAGTTGCTCTTCCACCTTTTTAAATACTTGTAAAGGTTTTAGGGAACGCCAGTTAAGCTCATCCAATTGCCCGCCAAAGTTGATGTAGTAATCGATATTGGCGTTCTTAAACTCGCGGATAACATGCTCCTGGAAATTCACCCCGGCTATCCAGCCATCCTCAACCTCCTGAAACCATTCTTCATAATAGCTATCGTCAGAAAAATGGAAGTTAAGCACGTTCTCACCTATCAATATAAACTGGTTCACGCCCTGGTCTATCATCAGCTCGATCAGTTCGCGCTTCATCAGCATAATATCGTTATTAATGGCATCGTTCCATTCGCCAATAAATTCTATAATGCTGTAGCCCCGGTCATAATCAACATACAAAACCTTAAGATATAGCGTATTGGACCCAAACGAGTCCCATTGCGGGTGTAGCAAATAGTTATATACCTGCTTATCAAACTCAAACTCGTTATACTGTGTGGCATAAAAAGGAGAATATTCATCCTCTGATGCTACATAGTCATCCCGCCAGCGGTAATATGGTTCTATTTCGTGCATTTATTCAAATGTGCAGATATGCAGATGTGCAAGTGTGCAGATGTTAGCACGGCGCATATACATATCCCTATTAATAATCAATTTTTTAACCTATCTCTTCATCTGCACATATGCATATTCACCCATCTGCACATCTATTTATTATTATACGCGTCTACCGCTTTTCTAACACTTCCGTATTGTTTTAAAAGCTCGGCTGCTTCATTTTCCGGCAGACCCGTTTCGGTCATTACCATACGGGTGCCGCGGTGTACCAGCTTATTATTGGATAACTGCATATCCACCATTTTATTACCCTTTACACGGCCCAGTTGTATCATTACACTTGTGCTTAGCATATTTAAAACCAGCTTTTGCGCGGTACCTGCTTTCATACGGGTACTGCCGGTGACAAACTCGGGGCCGGTAACTACTTCAACAGGAAATTGAGCTTCGGCGGCTACGGGGCTGCCCGCATTACATACAATGCAACCGGTAGCAATATTATGCTCGTTAGCGGTTTTTAAACCGCCAATAACATAGGGCGTAGTGCCCGATGCTGCTATGCCCACTACTACATCCTTTTCGTTAATATCAAACACCTGCAGGTCTCTCCAGGCTTGCTCGCGGTTATCCTCGGCAAATTCTACCGCTTTGCGGATGGCTGTATCGCCACCGGCTATAATGCCAACCACCCAATCAAACGGAACGCCGAATGTTGGCGGGCACTCAGAAGCATCTACCACGCCCAACCGGCCGCTGGTGCCGGCACCAATGTAAAACAACCGGCCGCCATTACGCATACGATCAGTAACAATGGTTGCCAGTTTTTCTATCTGCGGCAAAGCTTTCTCTACTGCAAATGCTACGGTTTTATCTTCGTTGTTTATATTCTGAAGAAGCTCCAATACCGACATGTTTTCGAGGCCGTTGTAGTTGGAATCCTTTTCTGTGTTTATTTCCATGTTTTGGCAATAAATTTTTAACAAAATTGAGTAAAAAACATCAAAGCAACGAAGGTGATATAAATTATTAGCAATGACAGCTAATTATTAGATTTGTATGGTTAAATTATAGATGAAAAGAACGGCGGGAATAATTTTCAGGACATTAATATTGATACTGATAGGTGTCACTATCGGTTTACTTATCAGCAACGATAATATGGTGGGGCGCAAGCTTGGCCTTAATTTTTCAAACCCGGATAAAATATCACGGGTGCTTTACCTGGTAAGTAACAAATATGTAGACTCGGTTAATACAGACAGCGTTGAGGGTGTTACCGTTAACGATATGCTGCAAAACCTTGATCCGCATTCCGTTTATTTGCCCGCGCAACAGGCACGTTCTATTAACGAACGACTGGAAGGCGGTTTTAACGGTATAGGCTTAGAATATCAATTGCTGCGCGATACACTGGTAATTACCCAGGTTAATGCCGATGGCCCGGCTGCTAAGGCGGGTATTATGGTTGGCGATAGGGTAATAAATGTAGATGGCAGTCCTTTTTCCGGCACTCAGCTTACTGTTCAACGTATCAGTAAAACCTTTAGGGGCGAAAAGGATACCCAAATCACGCTTGGTATTTCGCGAAATCAATCTAAGAAACTTCAGGACTTCCCCATAAAACGCGACCGGGTTACATTGAGCAGCCTGGATGCGGCCTATACAGTTGGTGATGCAGGTTATGTTAAGATAAGCAAGTTTGCATCAACCACCGATAACGATTTTAGAACTGCCTTAAAGAAACTGCAGGCTGATGGTATGCAAAAACTGGTGCTCGACCTGCGCGGCAATGGCGGCGGGTATCTTAACACTGCAACCGCAATGGCCGATGAGTTTTTGCCAAAAGGCAAATTGATAGTTTACACACAAGGCAGCCATGAGCCCCGTACCGACTATTTCGCCACAGACTCTGGCAGCTATGAAAAGGGCGACCTTACCGTTATTATTGACGAATATTCGGCATCGGCAAGTGAGATATTGGCAGGCGCATTGCAGGATCTGGACAGGGCTACTATTGTAGGCCGCCGCTCTTTTGGTAAGGGGCTGGTACAGCAGCAGTTTGCATTTGGGGATGGCACCGCCATAAATTTAACCGTTGCCCGGTATTACACCCCGTCGGGCAGGTCGATACAAAAATCGTATAAGAATGGTGTTATAAGTTACCGCAACGAACTGGCTGATCGGATCCGTAAAGGCGAGTTGCTAAATGCAGGCAGTAATTTAAACGATAGCGCTTTCCTCGGGGCTTCGGCTTATCATACTACTAAGGGCCGCAAAGTTTTTAGCAGAGGTGGTATAATGCCCGATGTTTTTGTACCTACCGATACCAGCCAGAACACCCAACTGATAGAGCAGCTTGCCGGCAACCAGCTTTTTACCGCTTATGTGATAGACAGGCTGCAGCCCGTAATAAGCAAATACCCCACTGCCGATAACTTTATTGGTCAATACAATATCAGCGAAGAAAGCCTGCATAATTTTATAGCCTATGCATCGCAAACGGTAAAATATATAAGCCCAAGCGATCTGCAGCAATCGCGTAATATTATCAAAACCTTGATAAAAGCGAATGCAGCCCGCTTTAAATGGGGAAACAACGCTTATTACCGTGTGTTAAATGACAGCGATACTACCTTTAAAAAAGCTTTGCAGGAGTAATTAAAAGCTCACCCCCGTACCAGTTGGGAAATATACATTTACGCTCACGGGCAATTTGCCCGCGGGTTTCATTAAACCGGTTATCACTTTTACTGCCGATCGTTGCATGGCGTCATCCTTCTGATACCCTACTATGATACCGGCGCTTTTTTCAATTCCCGGTAAACCGGTAATAGTATAAGGGTTTGCAAAAACGCTTGTTACTGTATTTGGTTTTGCGGCAAGGGCAGCTACTAAATATTTAACATCGCTGCTGTAGTCCAGCTTACTTGCCGGGCGTGCGCGGGTATCGTGTATGCTTACAAAAACCTGGTCGAAACCTTTTAGGGTTTGCAGCATGCGGTTCATATCGGTTACGGATGTACTTTTACCCACCAAAAATATCATACTGTTGGCATACCATTTAGAAAGCTCCATCTGAAAAGTAGTTGGCCTGTCAACCCCGATACTTACAATGGCTGTTTTCCGGAGCGGGTTTTGGCGGATGGTTTGGCTGCTGCCTTTTAACACGGTTATGGCGGCATCAGCTAATTGCTGTATTAGTTCGGCTGCGGCTGGGCGGTTAATATCCTGCAGTAAGTTTGCCGGTGTGGTAGGGTTATACGTATTTAAGCCTGCCCAGTATTTAGCTGCCAATAGTTTTTTTATTCTCGCCTCAAATTCCTCTTTAGCGATCTTCTTTTTTTTGATGGCTTTCAAAATTAGCTTAGCGCCATTTTTTGAATTAACAGATAGTTCTATCAGATCATTCCCTGCTAAAAATGCCCTTACATCAGCTTCGCCATTAGGGAAGTTTTTTACCACGCCCTGCATTTCCATGGCATCCGAAGCAACAATCCCTTTAAAACCAAGGGAATCTTTCAACACACCGGTAACTATTGCCCTTGATAAGGTAGAAGGCAAATTTTTTGTAGTATCCAGCGCGGGTATATTCATGTGCGCTATCATTACCCCGCTTATACCTGCGTTTATGGCTTCCCTAAACGGGTATTCTTCTAACGAATCTAAACGGGCGCGGGTGAAGGGTAATTGCGGTAAGGCAAAGTGCGAATCTACATTGGTATCGCCATGCCCGGGGAAGTGTTTTGCAAAAACAATAAGCCCGGCATCCTGCATCCCTTTAAAATAAGCAATACCCTTTTGTGCCACGTTATACTTGTTATCGCCAAAAGAACGATAGTTGATAACCGGGTTGTTGGGGTTATTATTAACATCCATATCGGGTGCAAAGTTGATATGCATCCCCAGCCGCTTAAAATCATAAGCTACCATTTGCCCCATTTTGTAGATGAGGTTGTTATTCTGGATAGCCCCCAAAGTCATTTGGTAAGGATAAGAAACGGATGAATCTAAACGCATACCTAATCCCCATTCACCATCCATAGCTATAAGCAAAGGCACCTTTGACACCTTTTGATAATTGTTAATGAGATTAGCATGCCTTACCGGCCCACCCTGAAAAAACACCAGGCCGCCAATATGCTCTTCCTCTATAATCTTACCTACCGAATCTTCATAGGCTTTGCCCATATTGGTATGCGCCCTTACGTAAAAAAGCTGGCCAATACGCTCCTTACGGCTCATTTTTTTGTACACCGAATCTACCCAATGGTTTTGCTCGCTTAATGAATTAATGAAGCTTGTTTTTTGAGCGGAACTGCTTTGAGTTAGCAGGCTTAACATAAAAAGGATGGTGCAGGCGACGTAAAGTTTTTGTTTCATTATTATCCAAATGTAGCTTAAATCTAAAATTTAGCTAATTGTTTTACCTATCTAAGATTTTATAAAACATATCCCGAATAAACCTTGGCACGAAATTTCACTCTATAGGTTATAAAATTAACCGGCATGAAATATTGTGGGCAATCCACGATAGTTCATCACAAAACAAATAAAATAAAACCGATGAAAAAAATTCTCTTTATGGCTATATGCCTGCTGGTTGCAGGCGAAGTTAGTGCACAACGTTATGACCGCCGCCCACGCAGGGTAAGAGTAGTTAGGCGAGCGCCCGTTCAGGAACGTTATAACAGGCGTGCTGATGATTTTTACAGACCCCGGGTTGGTTTAGCAGGCGGTGTGAATTTTTCAAATACTGTTGATGCTTATAATTCTGACTTTAGTACCAGCACTATTGCAGGCTGGCATGCAGGTTTAACCTTTGATGTGCCAATTGCCTACCCGCTATCATTCGCGCCCGAAGTTTTATTTTCGCAAAAAGGGTACAAGGCCGAAACTATTGATGGTACATTTAAGCAGCGCACCAACTATGTTGATATCCCATTGCTGGCGAAATTCAGGCTGGTACCGGGTTTCAATTTTGTTATAGGCCCGCAATTAACGTTCATCACATCAACCCACAATACTTATGACGATGGGTTTAATACCATATCTGAATCTGAATACGGTTACCGTGGCGATAAGAGCTATATATCCGGTGTTATTGGTGTTGGTATTGATTTAAACCGTAATGTTGAGCTACGTGGCCGATATGCCATTGATTTGGGTGAAAACCATTCTAATAGCAGCGCTATACCCGATTATCGCAACCAGGTGTTTCAATTGGGCTTAGGGTTTAAGTTTCAATAAAAGAATTTACTATTGATTTATTTAAAAGCCATTCGCCCATAGGTGAGTGGCTTTTATGCTTGTTATTTAAACAACCCCTTAAACCATCTTTTTACCTTGTACTTAGGTCGGTTATATTTTTTCCATCGGGCCTCTATATTAAAATCGTAACGGAGGGTGAACAGGTCGGCGCCTTTTTGCGGTAACACATATAAAGGATGTGTTATATCGCCAAGTTTGCCTAACGGCAAATTTGCATTTAAGCTGTTCGCGTCTGTGGTGTGGGTGGAGTTTTCGCCAAACCCAATATTAGATATAAGATTAACGTTAGGAATTACCGATAAGCTGTTATTAAAAAAGTTAAGGAAGGCTAACTGGTAATCCCAGGTATTAATCCGGTCAGCTTTCATGTGATTAAAAATCTCTTCCCAGGTATCTACAATAAATTTGTCGCTAAAAATGGTTTCCAGCTGTGGCCTTATTTCGTTTGAATGGTAGCGGCTCAGCTCTTTATCATATTCTTTCCAAACCCTGCGCCAACCGGCCCAGCCCCATACGTGGGTCATATTAGAAAAATAATAGCTAGCGTTGCCCCATTTTTTTCCCATCTGCAGGTTGCATCCACCAACATGACGTATCCGGGTATCATACCTGTAACGCTCCAGCATGGTATCGCAATACCTGAAAAAGTCATTGGCAGGCAGGCAATCATCCTCTAATATAATCCCCTCTTCCTCGTTTTCAAAATACCAGTCGATGGCAGATGACACCGCATGCTTACAGCCCAGGTTACTATCTCGAAAAAGCGTTTTCACCTCGCAGGGCCAGTCTACCTGGTTGATTATTGCGCGGGCCTGCTCACACATCCCGGCCTCGGCTGGCTTAGTAGCACGCGGGCCGTCAGCTGCAACATACAGCCTTTGTGGTTGCGTCTCCTTTATTTTATCAAAAACCCTTTGGGTTGTATCTGGCCTATTAAATATGATAAATAATATAGGCGATTGTGTTTTGTAAACAGGGTTATCGGGGGCGCTCATTTTTACAAATATGTTTATTTAAACAAACCATTAATGCTTCTTCTGATCTTTTTGAACCGTTCTTTTAATTTATCTCTAAATTGTTGTAATTTATAACCACCGGCCAGGTAGTGCCTAAAAATTAAATTCTTTGATTTTCCCTGATAATGTAATGACGCAAACCTGATCAGTGAACCATTTTCAGAATTTATACCGTAGGGAAGACCATCTTGCCATATAATTTTTTTGATACCCGCAGCCATTTCAAATCCGTCGGGGTTGTTGATACAAATATCAATTGCCAGGTCATCATTTATAAAGTTGATCTTCATTGTATCAGCGGGGTGCTCCTGAAAATAAAGATGGAACAATGTCATATCACTTATTCCGCCCAGGGTTTCCGGGGCTTTCGTAAATGGTTCATACAAGGCCTCTAAATTTTTTACCGCATCATTGTGGGTGTATGAATAAAGCAGGAAATTACAAAAGTCGTTAATAGCTTTTTGCCCGTTAAAATATGTAAATGCAGGCACCCCTGTTGTATCGCAGGTATTAGCAATTTTACTATGCTCAAAAAAGGGCTGCATGGTAGCTATATCTTCGTAAAGTAGCACATCCGAATCTAAATATATAAATGCGCCTATATTATTTTCTCTGCAAAAAGCATTTATATAAAACCATCGTAAAAAACAGATCAGCTCGTAATCTTCTGAATTAGAGGTTAGATGCTTATAATTTTTTATGAATGGGGTGGCTTCGCTTTTATATTTATTTGCCGGGATGTGGGTAACAAATGAGTAGCAATTATTACTATCATCGCCCAATAAATAAATGGTAGAATTGGGGTTAAAAAATTTGGCTTGCTTTAGGCTATATTTTAAATACGCCGGGTTACCGTAGTGAAAAAATATAATAGGTAATGCCATAATAATCTTTTATAATTTTATTGAGGTGCATGTTAGCACCTGAATATTTTTTCGCTGTTTGTGCCCTGATACGCCATTACGCCAAGCCTGTCAATCTCTATATGCTTTTCGCTTACCATTAAATAGTCTTTAACGTCCCATTCAATAGGCCTGTTGTGATCGTTTGAATATTCAATACTATTGGCAACATCTATAAATAGCCGCTTTTTCATGTAATAAAAAAAAGTATGGTAGCCATTGCCTTCATAAACGTCATTATCGTTTTTAAAGACACTATCAAACTGGTCGTGCAGCTCCAGCACCCGTTCAAAAAAATAAGCATCCTCTACTATATACCTGCCTGATAACTTTATGATCGACAGATCATCGGGATAAGGCGATTGTTTTAAGTGGGCGCGCAAATGGTTCATTTCATTTAAACCCTTGTCGTTATAAAGGTTGCCCTCTTTGCTGTAAACGGTATTGTATTGGTCAAGATAATCCTCATTAGCAGATACACACTCCAGTATCGTGTACGAATCAAATAAGTGACTAAATTTTAAGCACGACTCGATAGATTGGATATATTGCTCCTTCCTGTACTCGTAGGCATCGGGAATATTAGCCGTGGTAATTATTACGTGTACCATTTAATGCTTTTAACCTTCGTTAAACGTTTGCATGTCAATTAACTTGCGATATAAACCGTTGTGGTTTAACAACTCCAGATGAGATCCCTGCTCAATTAACTTACCATTCTCCAACACAGCAATTATGTCGGCGTTTTGGATAGTGCTTAAGCGGTGGGCAATTACCAGCGATGTGCGGTTCTTCATCAGGTTATTTAAGGCGTCCTGCACCAGTTTTTCTGATTCGGTATCCAGCGCAGAAGTAGCTTCATCAAGTAACATAATTGGCGGGTTATTTAATACCGCGCGGGCAATACAGATACGTTGCCTTTGCCCGCCGGATAGTTTAGTCCCCCTGTCGCCCACGTTTGTTTCGTAACCATTATCTGTTTCCAGGATAAAATTATGGGCGTTTGCTATACGTGCCGCCGCTTCTACATCCTCGCGCCTGGCATCGGTTTTACCAAAAGCAATGTTGTTATAGATGGTATCATTAAACAAAACCGATTCCTGGTTAACAACGCCCATCAGGCTGCGTAGCGAATCGGCCGTTATTTCTTTTATATCTTTTCCGTCTACCGTGATACTACCCTCCCTGGGATCCATAAACCGGGGGACCAGATCCATCATAGTTGATTTACCCCCACCAGACGGCCCAACAAGCGCCACGGTTTTACCTTTTGGAACGGTTAAGTTTATGTTTGATAATACGGTTCTGTCCTGATAAGCAAAAGATACATTTTCAAAACAAAGCGCATCATTAAATTCTGTAACAGTAATTGCATTTGGCGCATCGGTTACTAAAGGTTTTTCGTCTACCAGGCTTAGTACACGTTCGCCGGCGGCAATACCCTGATGTATATTACTAAAGGAGTCTGATATGGCTTTTGCCGGGCGCATTACTTGCGAGAATAAAGCTATAAAAGTGAAAAACTCTGGTGGTGATAATGGCGACTGATCATTTAAAACTAAATTGCCACCATATAATGCAATACCTGCAACCATGGCTACCCCAAAAAATTCTGATACGGGCGATGCCAGTTGCTGGCGTTTTGCCATGGCCCTTGTAATGTTTGAATATTTAATATTCTCTTTATCAAAACGGTTTTTAATAAATGCGGTTGCATTAAAGGCTTTGATGATTTTTATACCAGATAGTGCCTCATCCAGGTAACTTATCATATTACCATATGTTTGCTGCGAAGCCGTTGCTTGCTCCTTTAGCCTTTTTACTATTCGGGATATAATCAATGCCGATAGCGGGATCACAATTAATGAATACAGAGTAAGGCTTGGCGATATTAAAAAAAGCATCACCAAAAAAGCAATAAGGGTTAATGGTTCTTTAAACACCACCTGCAGTGTACCAGTAACCGAATATTGCACCACTTGTACATCTGATGCTATTTTTGAAATGATGTCGCCTTTACGCTCGTTACTAAAGTAACCCATGTGCAAATTCATTACGTTATTGAACACCGTGCGACGCAAGTTTAACAAGGTGTGCACGCGCAGGCTTTCCATAGTGCGTTGTGATAAATACCTGAACAGATTGCTTAACAAGGCAGCTACTATAATAGTAGCGCATACAAATTGCAATGCAGCCCATGCCCCGTAATTGTTAATAGCATAGTCTACATAATATCTAAATGTACCCATAATATCAAAAAACGAAGGCTTAACGCCCAATGGATGAACAGTGCTGCCCTTACCAGAAAATAGCGTTTGTAACAAGGGGGCAAGCAATGCCAAATTCAACGTACTGAATATTACGGTTAGCAGGGTTGTTAAAATATAAGGTATTGCAAACTTCTCGATAGGCTTTGCAAAGGATAATAACCGGAAGTATGTCTTCATTCAAAAAAATAATAGATGCAAAGTTAACGGTAATTAATCAATTACTATTATACGGGCAATAATGGCAGTGTACTTTCCCAAACCTTTTCAAGGCTTACAGATGAAATGCAGGGAAAGGGTTGATTCTCTTCAGTCTTAAAAATGCAACCCCAGTTACAATAGTAGCAGGGCATTTTTTCGTAAACGCAAACCGGCTTACAGTTAACATCATCCGGATACGGGGCAAACCGTTCAAAATGCCCGCCGCCCAGTATACAAACCGAAGGTGTTTGGGTAGCTACAGCTATATGGATAGCGCTGGTTTCATTAGCTATAAGTAAGGCCGAATTACTTATTAATTCAATCATCTGTGGCAGGGACGTTTTATTGATAAAGCTTTCAACAGTTCCGGCAGGTAGGTTTTGCAATAAATAATCGCCGGTTTGCACTTCGCCAGGCCCACCTATAAGATAAACAGGTTGCGAGGTGTGCTGCAGCAGCATCCTGATCAACTCCAGAAATTTCTCTTTTTCCCAACCTCGTTTAAATTCTCCTGCACCGGGCAAAATGGCAATACCCTTTTTAGAACTGCCAAACGTTGTAATAGACGGTGCATTAAGGGTAATATTTTTATTCAAAACAGTTTCAAAAAAAAACCTGTTACGATGAAACTCGAAATAAACAGACGGAGGCAACGGTAGCATTTGGGTATAAAAAGCATCCGTTTTATTTTTATGTCGCGCTTCTATACCTTCATAATCGCCCTGGTAACCAATTATATGTTTCGCAGCTGTTAATGCGGCAAACCCATCTGTTATAAAAATGCGGGTATAGGTGGGTTGCAGTGCTACTTCGTAATTGTTTAAAAACAAGCGAAGAGCAAGTTTAAATACCTTAAACGGCTCTTCATAAAGGTTTCTGGTAGTGGTAAAGTAGCAGGCGTTCAAAAACTCCTTATCATAGGTTAAAGCAATATCACGCCAGATAGGGTTCCCTAAAAGATCAATACGATAGTCTTTGTACTTTTCTGATCGCTTTGTTATTTCGATAAAGTTCCTGAAAAGGATATAATCGCCAATTGCATCAGTCTTTATAAGCAGGAGGCGTTTACGGGAGGGCCTTAAACGAGAAAGGAATCTGAATAACGTCGGTAATTTTAATAGTATAAATCGGGTTATCCTGAACAGATTACGATTTTTTATATCCATTGTATCGTCATCGGGGTTAGTTATAAGATTTGGGCATAGTTTTTTGCTGTTGAGGCATTACAAATTGTCATATTACCTAAACCTGGCCGGCTCTCTTCTTAAAAGCTTCCCTTTAAATCTTCTAAAAATAAAACGCAACCAAAGTTTAAAGCCATGATTTTCACGAATAAGATCTGCTTTATCTTTCTCAAAAACCAAATCGACAGCAGACGATGCCCCGGTATGATTAAACCTTGCAATAATAAGGTCAAAATATTTAAACTGTAAATTAGGGTCTTTCCAACAGCGCATATTTAACTCATGGTCTGCAGATATCCTGTACTTGGTGTTAAACCTGTATTTATCAAAAACCCATTTTGGATATATCATTGCCTGATGGCAAATAGTACTTTTAGCATGCATATACGCGGTTACCTCGCCCCGGTATTTTATGTCTTTTAACATCACATTGGCATAATATAATACAGATGGGTCTTTCAACTCATAAGCGAGTTTTGAAAAATCATCAAACAATACATCATCGGCACCTAAAAAATACACCCATTCGCCCGTAATGTAATCAAGTGCCTTATTCATGGCTTCATATATTCCGCCGTCTTTTTCGCTGCGCCATAATGCTATTTTATCATCGTTGGCCTTCAATATATCAACCGTGCCATCGGTGCTAAGCCCATCCATTATTACAATTTCAATATTTGGATAAGTTTGTGCATAAATACTATTGAGCGCATCTTGCAAGTAATGGGCAACATTTAGTGTTACAATTATTATAGAGAGTTTAGGCAACCCGCTCTCGGTTTTATTTAATGAGTGCTGCATTATTATGTTAATTGATATCAGGGAAAAAACTATATTCTTAAACGGCAGGAGTTATCATAACTCTTTTATTTTTGCGCCCCAAACTTGCTGATAAATGTAATTAAGCATATTGATCTTGCTTTTCTTACGTATTGCAAATATTGTTGATCGGTATTTAAACAAAAGTAAACTAAGCTTAAACGATACATAGGTATTAATACGTATTGTATATGCTTCATAAAAATCGTTTACTAAAGCCGGATATTTATTACCAGGGTATTCTGCACAGTACTTTAGCCATTGATGTATCCGCATTATTTTATTAACAGACGATTGCTTTTTAACTTGCTTTCTGCGTAAAACATCAGTATCGTTATTACTATGTTGCCTGTATTTAACCAGGCACTGCGGTATACATTTAACAGCACCTATATTAGTAGCCACATATGCCAACCACCAATCATGAAAATACCCTTCCTTAAAAGGTAATGCACTATTTAGCAATTCCTTCTTCATTAAAATGGTATGGCCAGATATACAATTGAAAAATAAAAAAACACCGGGATTATCACCACTATACAAGTTCATCAAATCTGACATTTTTTTGTTCATCGTTTCGCCATTCTCATTTATAAATTCCGAATCGTGATAAACCAAAACATTATTATCAATTTCATTTACCTGCAACTCTATTTTCCTTGCATCCCATATATCATCCTGATCACAGAGAGCTATCAAGCTGCCATTACATAATTTTAAGGCAGCTTCAAAATTTTTAACGTACCCCAAATTGTGCTCATTTTTATTAATGCGAATTTGAGGGTACTTTTTACAGTACTCCTCTAATATATTATATGTATTATCGGTAGAGCAATCGTCAACTACAACAATTTCAATATTGGTATAAGTTTGTGAAACCAATGTATCAAGTTGCGCCGGCAAATACTTTTCGCCATTATAGGTACATAATGCTATTGATACTAAATCTTTGCCTATCATACTTTTAAACGCGTTACGCTTTTACCTTTAACAGCATTACGTATTTTATTTATTACCTCAAAGATACTGGTATGACTGTTATTAGTTTTTAACAGGGTACTTACCTTTTTTTTGTAGACTTTTATTTCGTCCCTGTTTTTAATAAGATTTACATAGCTACCCCATAACCACCATTTACCTATTAGTAATTTTGGCAACATATCAATAAAAGTGATCTGCAAAAACCATCCTAATAAAGCTAAACCGTTAAGGTGAATGGCATGCATGTAAAAACGGTTACGATAATATATGGTTTTTACCCAGCGTGCCGTTTTATAATTTTTAGTACTTGCCGACATTTGATGCCTGCAAACAGCCTGGTGTTCGTAATAACATTTCCAGTTCAACTTCCACGCTCTTATACTTAACTCCATATCTTCGCAATAAAACGGCGAAAATATTTCGTAGAACCCACCAATGCTCTTTAACTTTTCGGCGTTTATTAATGCGTTAGCGCCTGATAGATAAAAAGTATACAGCCGGTCGTTGGGTTCTGTTGTGTAGTAAAAGTAATCGGTTTTTAGTTTAAGCCCGTTAAGCTTTGGTACACGCGCGGCATCTTGTATATGGTCGCCTTCCATATCTATAATGCGCCCCATCACACCAAATGTATCATCTGCCGAAAAGTATTTCCACTGATGTTCAAAGTAATCGGGGGTAAGTTTTACATCCGAATTTAGCAACAGTATCAATTCGCACCGGGCTTTATTTATGCCTTGATTGCAGGAGTAGGAGAAACCCTTATTTTGCGGGTTAACCAATAATTTAACCTGCGGATAAGCCGTTTTTAAAAACCCAACGGATTCATCAGTCGAAGCATCATCAACCACAATAATTTCATGATCTACCCCTGCGTTTTTAATAGCCGTTAAGGTATATGGCAAATACTCTTCTAATAGTTTACGGCCATTATAATTAGGTATAACTATAGAGATACTTTTTTTTTCGAACTGCAAAACGGCTTATTTAATAATTTTATAATTCTTGTACTCGCTAATACGCCAGCCGGTAAGGTCTTCTATCTTTTGCAGTGCCTTACGGCGCAAACTCATCTTCTTGTCCAGCTCCTTTAAGTCGATATCCAAGCTCCAGTTAGTGGCCGCCAGTCGCTTTTGCATTACTGCCGGGTGTGTGCCGGTAAAATGCACCAGCCTGTCTGGGTTTTTATGGCTATAATCAAACGTAAAAGTTTCGGGCAGGTTTTGCGCCATCCACTCATCATCATGATAAAACTGGTTAAAATTACGCAACTTATTTGTTAAGCCCGATGGTGGTTTTACCCAGCCATAATGATAAATATAGGCGTCAATCAGCTTCACCCGGATCTTTCGGTTATCGGCCCACCTAAACCCCTGCGCGTCGCGGTATGAGCGTATGTCTTTATTATTACGTATAATTCGTATCTCGCGCCGATACCACCTGCGCGAATGCCCATAATAATCATACGAGCCATAAAAATGCAGGTATTTAAACAATAGCCCCTCTATCTTATTATCAGAAAGGCTCGCTTCCATTTCCTTTTTTATTAAAGGCAGATATTTTTCATGCACCACCTCATCACCCTGTATGTAAAAGGCCCAGTCGGTATCGGGCGAAATAGCATCAAAAGCCTTGTCGGTTTCATCGGCAAAAACTTTACCGCCATTGCGTACGCTGGTGTCCCAAACAGTGTGTATGATCTTTATTTTTGGAGAGCCTATGCCATTTATCAGGCTTTCTGTTTCATCCTCGCTATCGCCCAGGGCCACAATAAACTCATCACATAACGGCAATATAGACGTAATAGCTTCTACAATAGGATAGTCGTTTTTTACAGCATTGCGTATGAATGTGAACCCGGAAACCTTCATTATAATATAGATATATGTTGGCTGCAAATATAATTATCTAAGCCCGCTCATTTTTATAATATTATGCCTGGGTTAATTTGTATTTTTGTAGCAACAAATAAATGCAGGCATTATACAATATGTTAAACCTAACAGTAACAATTTTATATTAATCGCGTCTATTAATGGCATCGTTTATGATTAGTTGTATTCGGAGTTTTTTACAATAACTTCCTTATTATAAACTTAATTGATAAAGCATACGTAATAAGTAATACCTTAAATTAATATATATGAAAAGATTCAACAAAATTCTATTCTTCACAGCTTTGGCTTGTGGACTTTATTTAACGGCATGCCAAAAAGAAGCGGCAAGCCCTTCATCGGCTAAAAAAACTTTGGTAAAAGGGGTTTCTGGTATTAAAAAGGATACCATTATCGTTACCCGTACAATCCAAAAGGATACTATTATAGTTACCCGCGCGGATGACTAAAAGAAAATATTGGTTAATGTAATTGGTATGTTGCCTTCATTGCAATACCTCGCTTGTTAAATTAACTATTGCATCTTTTAAAACCACTTCAATTATATGGAGTGGTTTTTTTGCATTAATACGGCATTGTAATTAAAAGCAACTATTTTTATTGCCTGATATAATGCTAAAAGCTTTTCAACATATAGACCCAAATAGCGCAGATTTTCGCTCGGTTGCGCGCGCTTTAACTGTTGTTGAAAATAACCTTGCCGGCGCTGCTCAACTTTTAAAAAGCCTTACCTTTAATACGCATACTCCCGTTACAGGTGTTACCGGCCCGCCGGGTGCAGGTAAAAGCACCCTGGTAAATGCCATTATAAGCAACCTGGTACAACAAGGTAAAAAAGTTGCGGTACTGGCTATTGACCCAACATCGCCATTTAACTTTGGGTCGTTACTGGGCGACAGGATCCGCATGGCTTCGCACTTTAACCATCCGGATGTATTTATTCGTTCGTTGGCTACAAGAGGCTCGTTAGGTGGCCTGTCTGCAAAAACCATTGAAATGACCGATGTGCTTAAAGCATCAGGTTTTGATCATATCATTGTAGAAACCGTTGGGGTGGGCCAATCAGAAGTGGAAATTGCCGGCCTTGCCGATCTTACCTTTGTAATGCTGGTACCCGAGGCTGGCGACGAGATCCAAAACATTAAATCGGGCTTAATGGAAATTGCCGATGCCTTTATTATAAACAAAGCCGACAGGGAAGGCGCTGACCTGTTTATCAATAACCTCAAAAAAATAATCAGGCAAAATAACGATAGCAAGCTGCCGATATTTAAAACAGTTGCATCAAAAAACGAGGGGATAGACGCCATTGCAAATTTCATTCTATCTAACCCGCAAATCCATAATAGCCGCCGCCAACTGTTACTTACCCAAAAGGTATATAATATAATACAGCAAAATAAAATGGCTGGTATCGACAAAAAAACACTTCAGCAGGATATTGCCAAAGCTACCCAGGCAGGTAACTTTAATATTTACAAGTTCTCGGAAGAGTATGTAAGATAAACCTAAGAGTCAGGAATCAAGAGCCAGGAAAAATCCGGAAGTTATACAAGGCTTCCCACGTCCTGATTCTTGAATCTAAAAATCTTGATCTCCTCTAAGCGTTCATTAATTCTTCAATATGCTCCGCCTCTATAGGTATGTTGGCCATCAGGTCGCGGTTGCCATCTTTGGTTATCAGAATATCGTTCTCTAAACGGATAGCAAGGCCCTCTTCGGGGATATAGATCCCTGGCTCGCAAGTTAAAATATTGCCAACTTCAAAAGGCTTGTAACGGCTGGCAATATCGTGCACATCTAAACCTAAATGGTGGGATGTTCCATGCATAAAGTACTTTTTGTATAAAGGCATCTTAGGGTCTTGCTTTTCAACTTCATGCTTTTTCAATAAGCCAAGGTCAATAAGCTCGCCGGTCATAATTCTACCTACTTCGTCATGGTAGTCGTTCCATATGGTACCGGCAACTAACATTTTGGTGGCGGCGCGCATAACACGCAGTACAGCGTCATATACATTGCGCTGGCGTTTGGTAAAGCGGCCATTCACCGGTATAGAGCGGCTCATGTCGGCATTATAGTTAGCATATTCGGCAGCCCAGTCAAATAGTATCACATCACCATCATTACAAACCTGGTTGTTATCGGTATAATGCAGAACAATGGCATTTTTGCCCGATGCAATAATTGGGCTGTAAGCATGGCCGGTTGCACGTTGCCTTAAAAACTCATGGGTTATTTCGGCTTCAATTTCATACTCGGTTACACCGGGTTGTACAAATTTTAGTACGCGTATGAAGGCATCGTTGGTTATGTCACAAGCTTTTTGGGTAAGTTCTATCTCAATATCCGATTTTACAACACGCAGATCGCGCAATATCGGCGCCGAACGTTCATAGTGGTGCAGGGGGTATTTTTGACGCAATGTTTCCAGGAACCTTAAGTCGCGATAGGGCACAGTATGCGTGTACCGGTCATTTTCGTTAGTATTGATATAAATATTATCAGCATAGTTTATAATGGTATGTAAAATACTATCGTACTCGTGCAGCCAATAAATATTATCTATACCCGATGCTTTACGCGCTTCTTCTTTTGTGTATTTATGTCCTTCCCAAATGGCGATGTGTTCGTTTGTTTGTCTTAAAAAAAGTACTTCTTTGTATTGCTGATTAGGACAATCGGGATATAAAACTAATATGCTTTGTTCCTGATCTATGCCTGTGAGATAGTAAAAATCGGGATTTTGCTTAAAAAGGAATGTCTGATCACCATTCCTCGGGAACTCATCATTTGAGTGAAATATAGCTACAGAGTTTGATTTTATTCGCGAAACGAAATTTTTTCTATTATTTGTAAATAACCGTTCGCTAACAGGAAGATATTTCATGAATTATTAAAATATTAATTTTTATAAAAACAAATTATTTCTACTGATTGTAGTAGATATTATGAATTTTGGAACAAGATTTGGTATTTGTTTCAAACATAATTACTAATTTTGAAAAAAATCACAATTAAATCGTTTAATCTTAAAACTATGAATTATTCTACATTAAAGAAATCAGTAGCATTATCTTGTGCTTCTTTGCTGGTTGCTGGAATGGTTAGTGCGCAGACAGACTCCACTACTACCACAACCACCACCACAACAGCAGACACAACCACGTCTGCAACAACCACTGCCAAGGTATTTGGCGGAAGGGGACAATACAAAACCTGGAGCATAGGTGTTAACGTTGGTGCAACTTCACCAAGCTTAGCAACCGGTGGCGGGTCTAACGATTATGCAAATCATAACGTTGAATTAGGTTATGGTATATCTATAAGAAACCAACTGGGTCACAACTTTGGTTTACAATTAGATGTACGCGGTGGTAAAGTATCTGGCGATAACAGCAGCATTGCTGGTAACCCTGCTGCTTACTCAACTAAATTTTATCAGGCTACTTTAAGTGGTGTTGTTAACGTTGCTACTATCGACTTTATCCGTCGTAAAAACTCTGTTAACTTCTTCATTAACGCTGGTGCTGGTTTGGCTATGTACAACCCAACTGGTGTTAATTCAGCTGGTGTTCCTTTTGATTTCAAAGACGGCGCTGCTGGCGGCGCTGCTGGAACAGGTAGCTACGTTAAAGAATTTGTAGTACCAATTGGTGCTGGTGTTAAATTCAGACTGAGCGATGTTGTTGCATTAAACTTTGGTTACACTCAAAACTTTATTGACGGTGGTAACTTTGACGGTTTAACAAAACCTGATAACAGAAAAGATCACTACTCTTACGGTTACGGTGGTTTAGAATTCACTTTGGGTTCAAAATCAAAACCAAGCTTAGAGTGGGTTAACCCAGTTGCTATGATGTATGACGAATTATACGATGCAGCTTTACGTCAGGAAGTTGAAGCCCTTAAAGGCCGTGTAACTAACGTTGAAAACGCAGTTACTGATCTTAAGAAAGATTCTGATGGTGACGGTGTATCTGATCAATTTGACAAATGCCCTAACACTCCTGCTGGTAGCGTTGTTGACGGTTCTGGTTGCGTTATTGTATTCCCTAAAGATACAACTGCAACTGCTGCTACTGCTGCTGCTTACTCAAACATCCAGTTTGAATTTGATAGCTCAGTATTAAGAACTTCTTCTTACCCAGTGTTAGATGCTACTTCAGCTGATCTACGTTCATCTGGTAAAACTGTTGAGATCGATGGTTACGCTTCATCTGAAGGTACTGCTGCTCACAACTTATCATTATCACGTGACCGTGCTAACTCTGTAAAAACTTACTTAGTTAACTCTGGTGTTGCTGCATCAAAATTAAAAGTTAAAGGTTACGGTGAAACTAACCCGATAGCTGATAACTCAACTGAAGAAGGACGTGTTGCAAACCGTCGTGTTTCTTTCAAACAAAGATAATATCTAAATAAAATATTATTTAAGAAGCCCCCCGAATAACTCGGGGGGCTTTCTTTTTTTTATTAAATTTGTATTATGTACTTTTTTAGAAAAAAAGACCCCAACAGGCCTACCAGCTTTAATCTTAAGGTAATGCATGTAATTAATGCTATTGCAATAAGCATGTTTTTGCTCGGCATTATTTGGAAGCTTATTCAATGGTTCATACTAAAAAAGTAGCCTTATTATAATAATCACATCACTCCATAAATGAAAACTATTATTAATACTAATAATGCCCCCGCCCCTATAGGCCCTTACAGCCAGGCTGTTGCTGCTAATGGTTTACTATTTGTTTCCGGACAAATACCATCAGATCCAAAAACAGGCGAAATCATCACCACTGGTATAACTGATGAGACAACCATGGTAATGGAAAATCTTAAAGCGATACTAACCGAAGCCGGTACCGGTTTTGATCAGATCATAAAGACCACCATATTTTTAACAGATATGCAAACCTTTGCACAGGTAAATGAAGTATATGGCTCTTACTTTACGGCCAATTTCCCTGCCCGCGAAACGGTACAGGTATCGGCACTACCCAAAGGTGTTAATGTAGAAATATCTGTAATTGCTTTAAAGTCCTGATCACATAAAATTGAATAATCAGCATTTTCAAACACCCATTGAATATTTAAAAGGTGTAGGCCTATCCCGCGCGGATGTGCTAAAAAAGGAATTGCAGATTTACAATTTTGAAGATCTGTTAAGGCATTTCCCTTATAAGTATATAGACCGTACCCGGTTCTATAAGGTTAAAGATATACAGCCGGATATGCCCTATGTGCAGGTGTTGGCACGCTTAACCAAAAAAGAAATTATTGGCGAAAAACGCACCAAACGCTTAGTTGCCCAGGCACACGATGATACTGGCACAATAGAGCTGGTATGGTTTCAGGGCATAAAATGGGTGGAGAAGATGCTTGTTCCCGGCAAGGTTTATGTGATATTTGGCAAGCCCGGTTTTTTCAATAACAAAGCCCAAATGGCGCATCCCGAAATGGAGCTGTATTTACCTGGTATGCAACAGCAAAAGGGTAACTTAATGCTTCAGCCGGCATATAACTCTACCGAAAAGCTAAAGCAGTTTACTTTAGATAGCAAAGGCCTGCAAAAACTTATAGCAGGTTTACTTGAACAAACCGCTAAAGAAATTCACGAGAACCTACCTGCGTATATTTTAAATCGCTTTAAACTGGTGGGGCGACAGGAAGCTTACCGTAACATTCATTTTCCCAATGATGCCAATCAGTTAAAGGAAGCCCAATACCGTTTAAAGTTTGAAGAGCTATTCTTCCTGCAGTTAAAGCTGTTAAAAACCAAATTGACACGCACCCAAAAATTCAAGGGTAATATATTTGAATCTGTTGGTACTTACTTTAATGAGTTTTATCATCATAAACTACCATTCACGTTAACCAATTCGCAGAAGCGGGTTTTAAAAGAAATAAGGATGGACACCCAACGTGGTGTGCAAATGAATCGCTTACTGCAAGGCGATGTAGGCAGCGGCAAAACGGTTGTAGCATTAATGAGCATGCTTATAGCTATTGATAATGGTTTCCAAACCTGCATTATGGCCCCTACCGAGATCCTGGCAAACCAGCACTATCAAACTATAAAAAGTTTGGTTGGCGAAGGCTTTATCGAGGTAGCCCTGTTAACAGGTTCGGTACCTAACAAAGCACGAAAGGTTATTCATGAGAAACTGGAAGACGGCACACTTAATATACTAATAGGTACCCACGCGCTTATTGAAGATAAAGTTCAATACAAAAACCTTGGCCTGGTGGTAATTGATGAGCAGCATAGGTTTGGTGTGGAGCAACGCGCCAAACTTTGGCGAAAAAATGTTGTGCCACCTCATATACTGGTGATGACAGCCACCCCTATCCCCCGCACCCTGGCTATGACCATGTATGGCGACCTTGATATTTCTGTAATTAATGAGCTGCCTGCAGGTCGTAAACCTATCCAAACCCTGCACTTTTATGAAGCCCAACGCCTGCGCATGTTTGGCTTTATGAAGCAGGAAATTGCCAAAGGCCGGCAGATATATGTGGTGTATCCTTTAATAAAGGAAAGTGAAAAGCTCGATTTAAAGAACCTGATGGACGGTGCCGAGATCATGTCGCGCGAGTTTCCGTTACCTGATTATCGTATCAGCATAGTGCACGGCAAATTAAAACCTGCCGAAAAAGATTTTGAAATGCAGCGTTTTGTAAAAGGCGAAACGCAGATAATGGTGGCTACTACTGTAATAGAGGTTGGGGTAAATATCCCCAATGCATCTGTAATGATCATTGAAAATGCCGAGCGCTTTGGCCTTTCGCAATTACACCAGTTACGTGGGCGCGTTGGCCGTGGTGCCGAGCAATCATACTGTATTTTGATGAGTAACGAAAAGCTTAGTCATGATGGCCGTATAAGGCTCAATACCATGGTAAAAACCAATAATGGCTTCGAGATAGCCGAAATTGATATGCAGCTGCGCGGCCCGGGCAATATAGAAGGCACACAACAAAGTGGCGTGCTCGACCTTAAGGTGGCCGACTTAACTACCGATCAGGAGATATTGCAGCAAGCCCGAAACTGCGTTATCGAAATATTTGAAAAAGACCCTCAACTGGTCGCGCCGGAAAACCAGATCCTTAACCTCGCCTTTCAGGCAAAAAATGCCGGTTTAAGCTGGGATAAAATATCTTAAAGGTATTGATGAAAATGCGCAGCAAATATTACATTTGCTTAAACGCTACTTATCATGAAAAATTTCCTTTTTATCCTTATCATCCTCTCAACCGGCGCAATTTGTTCAAAAGCACAAGATTCGGTACAGATCCGTAAGTTTTATGACGAGGCTTTGGTTAACGGCCAATGCTACGAGAACCTGCGTTATCTGTGTAAAAATATTGGTCAGCGCTTAAGCGGATCTGCTGGCGCGGCAAAATCTGTTGAGTGGAGCAAAAAACTAATGGAGGGCTATGGCTTCGATAGGGTTTACCTGCAGGAAGTAATGGTGCCACACTGGGTTAGGGGCGCTAAAGAACAAGCCTATATTATTGATGGGAAAAAGAAGATAGCCGTACCTATTGCTGCTTTGGGCATGTCTATAGGTACACCTGCTGCAGGTATAACAGCCAATATTGTAGAGGTAAGAAGTTTAAAAGAATTAGATGATTTGGGCGAGAGTGTTATCAAAGGAAAAATCGTTTTTTTCAACGGCCCGTTTGATCAGCGCTTTATTGAAACCGGCGCAGGTTATGGCGCAGCAGGCATACAGCGTTTTGCCGGCCCATCGGCAGCAGCAAAATACGGTGCTGTTGGGGCAATAGTACGTTCTATTACACCCGCGCTTGACGATTACCCGCACACTGGCGGCACTGTTTATGCAGATGGTGTAACAAAAATACCTGCCGCTGCTATATCAACCTTAGCCGCAAACAAGCTGAGCAATATGCTTAGGTTACGCAAGTTGCCGCTTATTAAATTCTATTTTAAACAAAGCTGCCAAACCCTGCCCGATGTAAAATCATACAACGTTATTGGCGAGATAAAGGGAAGCGAAAACCCTAATAAATTTATCACCGTTGGTGGCCACCTTGATTCATGGGACCTGGCCGAAGGCGCGCATGATGATGGTACAGGTGTAATGCAATCTGCCGAAGTTTTAAGGATCTTCAAAGCAACCGGTTATCGCCCTAAAAACTCAATAAGGGCGGTGTTTTTTATGAATGAAGAAAATGGCCACAAAGGCGGTATAAAATATGCCGAACTTGCCGCCGCTAATAAAGAAGAACATATTGCAGCCATTGAAACAGACGAAGGAGGTTTTACCCCGCGTGGCTTTAGCTTTCAGGGGGCATCGGCATCTTTCTTAAAAGATATTAACAAGAACTGGAAGGGCTTATTAGAGCCTTACGAAGCCGACAGACTGGTTGCCGGTGGCGGTGGTACAGATATTGGCCCTTTAAAGGAAACCATACCTTCTATCATGCTTATAGGTTTCAGGCCAGATTCGCAACGGTACTTTGATATCCATCACACACCAAATGATGTTTTTGAAAATGTTAACAAGCGTGAATTGGAGTTGGGTGCTGCAGCTATTACAGCATTAGTTTACCTGATAGATCAGCATGGTTTAAATTTTTAACAGTCCTGTGTCAATTACATTTTGAGGCCGCGTGCTACTATTGTAAATTGCGGCCTCACATTAATACACTACCACATTGCCAGACGAGGAAAACCCCAAACCCCAAGTAGATTCATTTGCAGCCCTTAAATACAAGGATTTCCGCTCATATATTGGGATGCGATTTTTCTTCACGTTTGCCTACCAAATGCAAACTGTTGTACTTGGGTTTTATATTTACCAGTTAACACATAGTAAAATTGCACTGGCATTTATAGGTTTAAGCGAAGCCATCCCGGCGGTAGGCATAGCGCTTTATGGTGGTTATATTGCTGATAAGTACGAAAAACGGAAAATGCTCCTTATCATATTTGCGGGTGTGTTTTTATCGTCATTGGTAATGTTTGTGGCTACATTAACAAGTGTTGCCTCGCAATTGCATACAACGGGTATACTTGCCATACTTTACGCCATGATATTTTGCAATGGCCTTGCCCGTGCTTTTTATGGCCCTGCAACCTTTACCATTTACGCGCAAAGCATTCCAAAGGAACTTTATCCAAATGGCAGTACCTGGAGCAGCTCGAGCTGGCAGGTAGCATCAATCCTTGGGCCGCTCACGGGTGGTTTTATCTATGGCTTTGCACATCATATTATACCGGGATTGAGTGGCATAACTGCAACATTTGGTTTAACGCTTATATTCATGCTGATATCGCTGGTATTGGTTTATATGCTGCGCGAGTACCCACCCGTTTTTATCCCAAAAGAAAATATTTGGATCAGCTTAAAAGAAGGGTTAAACTTTGTTTTCACCAACAAGATAATGTTCTACGCCATGAGCCTTGATCTGTTTTCGGTGTTTTTTGGTGGTGTTGTGGCATTATTACCTGTATTTGCCCTTGATATTTTAAAAGTAGGCGCCGAAGGGCTGGGCATCATGCGTATGGCATCGTCATTAGGTGCTGCGTTAACCATGTTAGCTATGATCCGCTTTTCGCCAATGAACAAGCCATGGCGTAATCTGCTCATTGCAGTAGCCGGGTTTGGTGTATCTATTATCGGCTTCGGCCTGTCTCATATATTCTACTTGTCATTACTGTTCCTGTTTTTACAGGGCGCCTTTGATAGCGTGAGCGTTATTATCAGGGGTACCATTATGCAGTTGTTAACCCCCGACCATATGCGTGGGCGTGTATCGGCTGTAAACTCTATGTTTATTGGTTCATCTAACGAAATAGGCGATTTTGAATCTGGCATGGCGGCAAAGCTTTTAGGTACCGTACCCGCAGTTATATTTGGTGGCAGCATGACGTTAATGATCGTAACTATTACCTGGCTTAAAACCAAAAAGCTGATACCATTATCTTTAAATCACATCCAGGAACCTGCTGTTATAAAGCAGTAGCTTAAAAAAGACGAATTTACTTTTAATTAAAGCTGAATTTAGTGGCGTTACCTGTGAAAATAATATTCACCTTTAGGGAAAAATATATTTTCTATTAATAACTATTGATTAAGTCTTTGGCTGCAAAGTGTTCAAATAACTTACGGAGTAAGTTTTTATATGTTTTACCATTTTGGTTAATGTTTTTTGCACCATTACTTACCTATAGTTTGGATGGCAAACCTATATACCGCCCTAATATTTTTACAAGCTTAAAAGATACTACGGCTACCCGCCGCGTAGATGCCGCAAGGAAGATTTACAGGATAAATTGCCGCAAAATGAATGAGCCGGATGCCATAAAAAGCCTGGACGATTTGCAACAACTAGCCATTAACCTGGACGATTTAAAACTTGAATGCGCCATATGCGATATGCGTGCCGATTATTACTCAGTAAACCGGGGCTACAACCCATTAAGTACTAAGCATTTTGACAGGGCTATTGCCTTTGCAAAAGAGGAGAAACTCCCACTGGAAGCTGGTATTTATCAGCATCGCAAAGCCAACTATTATTCCCTTTACAAACAAAATACTGCAGCTTGCCGGTATTACCTTTTGAGCGAAGCCACCCTGCGTGAGGTTGGTTTTGATAATGTACCCGATATGGGGACGCTTTTTTCTGAAACAGCAAATTTTTACTATTCCCTGGGCGACTTTGACAATGCACGCGACAACCTGCGCCACGCTTTAAAATATCAGCCTATAGTATCAAGTGTGCGTATAAATATTATAAACACTATTGGGCTTACCTACCGTAATGAAGGGCAATATCAAACAGCGATGGCTTATTTTAATAATGCCTTTCATATGGCAATACTTGTTAAGGATTCTGTATGGGCTGCTATTGCAACAGGCAATATAGGTTCCATATACTTTTTGCAAAAGCATTATAATAAAGCGCTACCGCTGATACAGGCAGATTATAGCCAATCATTAAAATATGATCAAACGTTAAATTCTGCTATCGCTTTATTAAGATTGATATATATTAATCTTGATCAGGGTAAGCTAAAGCTGGCGGGCCTACAATTAGATGCTGCAGATAAGTTACTGTTAAAGACCAGCGAAAATGTATTAACACAGCGGGTACAATACTATGAATTAAAGGCAATACTTAGCGAACGGTTTAAAAACGTTGAAAAAGCTATAGTCTATAGGAGTATATCAGAAAATTTACGGGATAGTGTTGCCAAGCGCGATAACATTACTGCTATTGAGCGTGTGAGGCTGCAATGGATAATGGAAAAAAGCAACGAAGAGCTTAAGAACCTAAAAAAGAGCGCCCAGATAGAGGACTTTAAGCAAAAAACAATAATTATAGTGTTGCTACTCTTAATAGTGATAACCGCACTTATATATAACCGCCAGAGGCTAAAAGCAAAAAAAGATAAAGAGTTAATAATATCAGAGAAGCTTAGGGTTGATGAAGAGCTAAAAAATGCCACACTAGCGCTGAATGGCTACACCGAAAGGCTCATGCAAAAAAACATTCTGATAGATGAAATTAAGACAGAACTGGAAAATGTTCAGTCAAAATTTAGCGACGCAGATATTGCAAGCAGCCTGGATAAAATGATGGAGGTCCATATCATGACAGATGATAACTGGGCCCAGTTTAAAAAGCTTTTTTCAAGGGTGCACGGTACTTTCTTTTACAACCTTCGTCGTAAGTATGATAATTTATCTGATACTGATATAAGGCTGCTTGCACTAATTAAACTAAAACTTAATAATAAAGAGATGGCCGGTATGCTGGGCATAACTGTTGATGGTATTAAAAAAGCAAAACAACGTTTGCGTAAAAAAATGAACCTTTCGGAAGATGAAGAGATAGAGGATATCGTAAATGATCTTTAACGCATCCTAAAGCCACATTTTTGGGTATTTGTCGCGATTTTGTCCACCCATAAAATTCTTATAAACAGGCATTTTGAATCATATTTGAAAAAATATACATAAGAAGTAATTACAGCAACATATTGTGCGTTTTATATACAAGGTATTAAAATTAATTTTCATGCAAAAGTTGCACATCTATATTGTAGAAAATAACCCTTTAATTGCCTTTGCGTTAAAGAAGATGCTTCTTAATATAGGCCATAACATTTGCGGAATAGCTGAATGCTATAATGAAGCTGTAAAAGATCTAAGGGTTATGAATGTAGACCTGGTAATAACTGATATTATGATAAAAGGCGAGGAGAACGGAATTGACCTTGCAAATTATATCAACCATCATCTACATATCCCTTTCATCTTTCAATCGTCCACAACATCTGCAGATATAATAAATCTGGCTAATCAAACGCATCCTAATGCTTTCCTGCCAAAGCCGGTAAGCAAATCGGAAATGATAAAAGCCCTTGCTATGATAGCTGCTTAGACATAAATAATAATTTTATTAATTGTTAAAGTTTACAATACCCAAAATGGAAACAAGACAAAAAAAAGCCTGCCCGCATTGCAGTAAAGGAAAATTAACCAACCGTGCGCGAAGGCCCATTTTAGTAAAAGCAACATTATTTTGGCTGCCTATAAAAAGGTATTCCTGTAATCTTTGCGAAAAAAAATCATACGTGTACGGTTCAGTATGGGAAACTACAGATAAAAAAAACACACAGGTTAGTTCTGCACAATAAACGGCAACATCATCGGTTAACTACGTAACTATCGGTTAATGTTATATGCCCGATAATGTTATTTGGGCATCATTAGGGTAAGCCCGGTATAAAACATACGGCCCTTTTTCATCCAGGGCAATAACAGGCTTTACTATCCGGGATTTATTACCCTGAGCTATTTTTACAGTTTTCCATTTTTGGGGTATATAGGTTTTAAGCGTAAGCGGCACATTGTACATGGCTTTATTAAGCGGGTGCGATAAGCTAACTGTAATTTTTCCATCTCCCTGCTTAACTTGCAGTTTGGCACTTTGCCTTTCGCGCATGTAACGGGTAACATTGCCAAATGTGGCTACCCATAAGTTTTTTTGGCGGGCTTTAATGTAGGTAAAATATTCATCCAGTTCCTGTTTTGGCAAAGCCTCCCAGCCAATACCCTCAACGCCATGAATGGTAAGCACCAGCCAGGTATTGTTTTTGTTAACGGTAGTATCAACCCATGCCTTCATCATTGGCAGCGGTGTTTTAGTAGTAGCGCCCCGCTGAAACTGTATGTACTCTTTATCGGTATTGCCGGGGTTACTTTTATTGCCACGGGTTATTTCTTTTAGCCAGGGCTCGGGCATGCGGTTACGTAATGCCGGATAAACTTTATATGCATATTCCATTACCCGTTCGTTCTCGGTACCGAAAGGCCCCTCGCCCGAGAAGGTATAGCTGGCACCCAAGTGATTTAGTATTTCCAGCTTACTCTTCTCCATTTCATATAACATGTTTGGCTCATCCAATATAGCCAGGCGCGGGTGGGTTATCATATGGCTGGCAAATTCATGGCCTTGTGCCGCATATTTGCGTATTTCAGCCCAGTTAGTGCCATGCGCATCCATATACTCGGGATTATGTTGTACACCCGGTTTAAATTCGCCATTCCGCACTTTCTTATATAACTCATCAATCAATTTTATTGCCTCATCGGTTTTACCCGCATCAACAAGCGAACCGGCGTTGTAATAATAATCCATCGGCCCAACTAAACCCAGGTAACTGGCTGCCGAAGCTCGTTCGAACAGGTTAGTTTTATTAGTTGGAACGGTTGCTGTTTCGCTGATGATCTCTTTAACCGGCCTACCTATAAATTTACCCTGATATTGCGAACCCGGGATTTGGCCGGTAATAATGAAGAATGTACCCGGAAACTTAAAGCGGTTTAGTAAAGGCAAGGCTACTTTAAACTGGTTAATAGAACCGTCGTCCCAGGTAATAGATACCGCGCCTTTTTTGCCATCCTGCCAGCGGGTAATTTCGGTTTTGCCTGTTTGGGCGTTACATAGGTTCGCTATAAGGCACCCTGTTATAACGGGTAACAATAAATTTTTCATGGCTAATGCATATTGTTTTAGCTAATATAAAAAGTTACCGGCAGTTATTCGTCTTATAAGTAAATGGTCACAACATTGTTAGCATTTGCGTCATTATAAAAAGTATAATAAATTTATAAATGAATGAATATTCATTTATATTTGTAGCGAAATATAATTTAGATGCGTATTAGAAACACTGATAAAGTACAACTGGTAAAGCAAAAAGCTATTGAACTAATTGTAAAGCATGGCTTAGAAGGCTTTAGTATGAATAAGCTGGCAAAGGCATGCAGCATATCAGTAGCAACGCTTTACATCTATTATAAAGATCGAGACGACCTGATACTTAAAATAGCTATTGAAGAAGGTGCTTTAATGGGCGATGCCATGATAAAAGATTTTGACCCCGAAATGCTGTTTGAACAAGGCTTGCGCAAGCAATGGGAGAACAGATATAACTATATGGTGGCAAATCCCATTATGACATTGTTTTTTGAACAATTGCGCAGCTCATCGTACCAGCAGATCTTTCTGTCATCTTTTTTGAAAGACTTTAAGTTGGTGATGGGCAAGTTTATGGATAATGTAATTGCACGCGGCGAAATTGATGTAATGCCGTTTGAAGTGTACTGGTCGGTAGCATTTGCGCCTTTATATAATCTTATCCGTTTCGAAAACGAGGGACAAAGCATGGCTGGCAAGCCTTTTAAAATGACGGACGAGATACTTTGGAAAACTTTTGACCTGGTTGTAAAAGCCCTAAAAAAGTAAGCTTATGAATATTGTAGAAAATTTTGATCACATACTATTATTTAAAACCAACATTAATTGCGATGGCGATAAACTGCTGCTGCATGCTTTGCTGGACAACAACCCCGACATTAAATGCTGGAGCATTGATATGGAAGATGAAGATTGTGTGCTTCGAATTGTATCATATACGCTTAGCCACGCGCAAATAATTGAATTAATAAAACCACACGGCTACCAATGCTGTGAACTAACCTAACACAATGCAAAATCAAGAACCGGTACCTTTTACAGGCTATCAAAAATTTGTAATATTTATACTGGCTATCACCCAGTTTACTGTGATACTCGATTTTATGGTGATGTCGCCCCTTGGCGATATGCTCATGAAATCGCTTAACCTAAAACCATCGGCCTTCGGTTTTGCTGTATCTGCCTATGCCTTTAGCGCGGGCATCTCGGGCCTGCTCACAGCAGGCTTTGCCGATAAGTTTGACCGCAAGAAGCTGCTGCTATTTTTTTACATGGGCTTTATTGCCGGTACTATCTTCTGCGGCTTGGCGCATACCTATGCCGTGCTGGTAGCGGCGCGGATTATCACCGGTCTGTTTGGCGGGGTTATCGGTTCCATCTCTATGGCCATAATTACCGATCTGTTTGCCTTGCAGCAACGGGGCCGTGTAATGGGCTTTATACAAATGGGCTTTGGCGGCAGCCAGGTTTTGGGCATACCTATTGGGCTTTACCTTGCCAATGCCTGGGGCTGGGAAGCGCCTTTCTGGATGGTAGCTTCACTAAGCATTATTATAGCCGCGCTGATAGCGGTAAAGCTAAAACCTGTTGTACAGCACTTAACCGTACAAAAAGACAAATCGGTATATAAACACTTTTTGCATACCGTTGCCAAAGCAGATTACCGTATTGGCTTTGCGTCTACCGCGTTATTATCCATTGGCGGCTTTATGATGATGCCTTTCGGTACAGCTTTCGCCGTTAATAATCTGGGCTTAACTAACGGGCAGCTGCCTTCACTGTTTATGGTATCGGGTATAAGCACATTAGTAATCATGCCTGTGGTGGGTAAGTTGAGCGATAAGATAGATAAGTTTAAAATATTCATCGCGGCATCTATATGGACCATGATCATGTGCGTGGTGTACACCAACCTGGGGGTAACCCCTTTGCTGCTGGTTATGGTTTTTAACATTTTAATGATGATGGGTGTTATGAGCCGTATGATACCATCGTCGGCATTGACCAGCGCCATCCCCGATATGTCCGATAGGGGCGCTTTCATGAGCATCAACGCATCTTTACAGCAAATAGCGGGTGGTGTGGCCGCCGCGGTTGGGGGCATGATAGTTACCCAGCAAAGTAAGGGCAGCCCACTTCTTCATTACGATATGGTAGGCTACGTGGTAGTCGGAATATCAATACTCAGTATCTTGCTAATGTCGCGGGTGGATAGGCTTATAAAAAGGAAAGCAGATAGCAGCAAAGCTGCCGTGATCCCCGAAGAGGCTTTAGCGCATTAAATTCATGTGTCGAAGTGTTCCATTTTGAGAATGGAACACGTGGAACACATCTATCCTTGGCAAGGCATTTCTTTATTTAAAATACAGAAAATTCCGTATTTTAACACTATAAGTTTTTTCATAGTTTGTTGCGCTTTTTTTGTAAAATGGAACGCCAAAAAACGGCCTGAAACCGCCTTTTTTCGCCTCGTTTTATTCCTTTTGGGGAGTATTGCCGCCAACAAGTACTTTCCTTATATTAGCTAACAATCCTTAGCAATATCGCAATGAAAAAAGGCCTGCTACTCACCCTAATTACTACCGCCGCCATGGCTGCAAACGCACAGCAAAAATTCGACCCGCCAAAAACTAAAGCTATTCCTGTTGTTGATACCCTGCATGGCGTACAGCTTACCGATAACTACCGCTGGCTGGAAGACAAAAAGAACCAGGACGTTATTGACTGGACAAAAAAACAGCACGATTATGGCGTAGAGTACCTGACAAAAACACAAAAGGTTCATCCCGATCTGAAAGAGAAGATAGCTGCCTACCTGAACATGGATTACGAAGGCCCGCTGAACACAGTGGGTAAGCGCGTTTTCCAAACGGTGAAAAAGAAGGGCGACAAGCAATATAAGATCTACACCATACTGGATGGTAAAAAAGTGCTGATATGGGACCCGGTACAGTTAGATTCGGCAGGCAAAATATCAACCAGCGGCACCAGCTATACTTATGACGGCGAACGCGCTGCCATCAGCGCGCAACGCAGCGGTGCCGAGGTAAACACCGTTTACTTTATTGATACCCGCACCGGTAAACAGATCCACGAGCCTATTACCAATACCAGCGGCTTTGATTGGGCGCAGGATCAAAAACATGCCTACGTAACCCTGCGCAGTCAAGAAGATGTGGATAAGCAGCGCCCCCTAAAAACCTATTACCTAAAAGTTGGCGACCCGATAGAGAAAGCAACTTTTGTGGGCACTACTAAAGACGCCCAAAACAGCTATTTTATATACGATAACCGCTACAGCGATGTAACCTTTAGCGGCGAAGGCGATTTCTATTCCAACAGCCTGCGTATGCGCCCAACAGGTAGCCTTAAAGATGGCAAACTAATCTACAACAGCAAAAAATTCCAGGCCTATCCCGAGGCTATCGGCAACCGCCTGTACATAAAAACCAATGATAACGCCCCCAAAAGCAAGTTGATGATAGCCGATAAGCTGCATCCGGATTATAAGAACTGGAAAGTGCTTATCCCCGAGAGCAGCACGGTTATGGAGAACTATGTAGTTACCAAAAACAGCATCATCGTTCAGGATAAAAAGGATATTGAGAGCCGCTTAACCATTTACAACCTCGATGGTAAAAAACTACGGGCAATGCCCCTGCCCGAGAAAGGCAGCATAGGCGGCATTACTTACGATAGGGAGGAAGACCTGGTTTATATTTCGCTGGTTACCTTTACATCTACCCCAAAAACATACGTAGCATCGCCAAAAGATTATAAATGGAAGCTGTTTTATCAACGGATATTGCCTGTTGATATGAGCCAGATAACCGGCGAAATAAAGTTCTATATCAGTAAAGATGGCAGCCGCGTGCCTGCCTTTGTGGTGCACCGCAAAGATCTGAAAATGGACGGCAATAACCCCGTGCTGTTAACCGCTTATGGTGGTTTTCAAGCGGGTATTAAACCGGGCTATTATGGTTTTTACGCACCGTTTATACAGGCGGGCGGCATAGTGGTACAGCCGGGTATCCGTGGTGGCGACGAGTTTGGCGAGCAATGGCACCTTGACGGCATGCTGGCCAAAAAGCAAAACAGCTTCGACGATTTTTACGCTTGCGCGGAATGGCTGATCAAAGAGAAATATACAGCCGAAAGTAAAATAGTGGCCCTTGGCGGTAGTAACGGTGGCTTACTGATGGGTGCCGCGGCAACCCAACGCCCCGATCTGTTTAAAGCCATAGTATGCGAAGTGCCTTTACTGGATATGCTGCGTTACCACAAATTCCTGATAGCCCGTTACTGGATCCCGGAATACGGCGCGGCCGAAGACGCGGAACAGTTTAGGTGGTTACTGCGTTACTCGCCCTACCAAAATATAAGGGTTGGCGTAAACGTACCACCCATGCTGGTAACCGCAGGCGCTAACGATACCCGTGTAGACCCAATGAACGCCAAAAAGTTTGTGGCTGCATTGCAGAACAACCCCGGCCAAACCAACCCTATCATTCTCCACATGGATTTTGACAGCGGCCACGGCAGCGGCCAAAGCACCCAGCAAGCCATAGATAACTGGACATTTGTATTTGAATATGTGATGAACCAGTTGGGAATGTAAGCTAATGAGAGAACTTGGTGTAATAAATGAAAGAAAACTGATTTATCAAAAACATGCCACAGATGTTAATTGGGAAAAGGCACTGCCAAATTGCAATTGGGTGGCAGTTATAATAGTTAATGACAAATCCAGACCCATATTAGACGAAATATCTCGAAAGATAATTAATCATAACGCATGCTATGTTTGTTGCGCCGGCAGCCAGTCGGAACTACTACATGACCTTGTTGATGAAGAAATCGTTTTTAGAGAAGTTGATGTTGAAGGTTTAAATCTTCCCCCTTTTGATATTATTACAACATGGGACAACAATATTGATGACGCTTTGTGGTACGCTGCATTTACTGCGACACACGATACCGAGCGTATTGACACCGTACTGTGTTTGGACACGACTGGTTTAGATATTGAAGAAACGTTTAGGAAACTTAAAGAAACAATCAAGTAAAAAACCATACATAAAACCGTGTCATTCGAGACACGAAAAAGATAAAGAATGCGCTTTTATGTATTTGTTATAATTACTATGTTATTATTTGCCTGTAATGAACCTGGCATGAAAAACAATGGCGTTAAAAAAGATAGTGTCAAAAATTACTCGCAGATACAAAAGGCAGGAACATTAATGTCATACAATGTAAGGGCAGACCTGCGTTTTGGCAATTCCTTTTATTCCATGTTGGCAAACGAAAAGGGGCAGGCTTGTATCTTAAAAGGCACAAGTTCTCATGCAATGGATATTTTCAAAATAGAACATTCTGATACCAGTAAAATATTTCGATTGGATTCGGTGGCTGCTTTCTACAACGCGATCTATAAGATAAAGGCAAAGCCGAAAATACACCATCATGTTAATACTGATACCGCCAGAGTAGAAATATATTTTGATGGAATAAAAATATATGATGGCCCAATGACAGGTGAAGAATTTTGGGATGTATTTAGGCCCACATTTGGACAACTACCTAACGGTTACTGTTTTTACTGTACTAATGATAAGCCATTTGAGTTAGAATGAAGGATTTTGTTCATATTGGTATTGATTTCAATATAAGCAATACTAACCATCACGTCACCGGTCTGAGTTTTTTTCGCCGTTGTTGGTGTTGTCACCAACAACCTTTAGGACAGTTTTGCAAGATGTGACATACACGGCTTGTTGGTGACAACACCAACAAGGGCACAAAGCTCATTACATGAGCAATTTCTCACATAAGCAAATGTTTGGAGGAACAACAATTTGGTTTTGGCCTTTAAAATAAACAGGATATGAATCGCAATTTATTAATAATAATCTTTCTTTGGTTACTGTCCTCCAATGCCTTTTCGCAAACTGGTCACAAATCTAAGTTGTCTGGTTGGTGGATTAATACGCAGTATGATTATTTTCAAAACAAACCTCAATACAATAAACTCTTGTATAATATCTCGCCTTGGTTTATAAAAATTGATTCTTCCGATAGGTGTACCGTTACATTACTGTATGAACAACGGGCAGATTTGGGCTACCCCATAGACAAGAAATCTCAATATGGAGTTTGGAAGTATCATTATAAAAAAAGGCACGAAGTATGGTTATATAGCGTAGAAGGTAACGATTCATTAATGGTTTACAGCAACGGTATTACTCCTGCCGCTGGAATCATCTTCAAAAGATATACTCCCTCGATGAAGGACAAGTAATTAACGATAAATGATACGGAAATTGAGGCAATCTACTGGTCGAAGTTTTTAACTTCGACCTAAAAATAAAGCAAGGGTCCTCCTTGCGTAAGCTGAAAGCTTACCACATTGTAGGTCCAGGTTACGCTGCGTTAAACCTGAACCAGCGGGAGAAAATAGATTAACGTTCCGCTTATGATACCACCCGTTCCATCATCGCCATAACATCTTCTTCGGTCCCTTCGAACGGCCCCGAAGTTTCAATTTTTAGTCCGGCCATGGCGGCGGCAAATTCGCCGGCATTTTGTATGTCGGCACCTTTAACGCGTCTGTACAGGTAACCTGCCATATAGGTATCACCGCAACCCGTAGCATCCACCACTTCGGTAGGTTTATATGCGGGAACATCATAATAAATGCTATCAGCATAAATTACAGAGCCCATGCTACCCAGGGTTACTACCACTTCTTTAACACCCCACTCAGCTAAAACCTTTGCGCCTTCGCGGATATCGGCAATGCCGGTAAGCACTTCCAGCTCGCTTTCGTTCACTTTTAATATGTCTATGTATTTAAGGGCTTCTTTTTTATCGGCCCAGTCAACCGCGTGTACGCCTTTATCTATCACCTCGCGCAAATACCCCTGCGCATCAACAGAAACATTGCCCCTGCTAAACAAAGCTTTGATCAAATCGGTCGACATATCATCAGCCAGTAACGGCCCCAAATGGAATATAACAGCTTCTACATCCTTCATATCTTCGGCAAAAAAAGCATCGGCTTTCTGCAAAACACGCTGGGTACGTTTATCCTGGTTCTCGCCGTATATATTCTCAAAGTAAACGGTGTGTGCGCTCGGCAATACTTTTACGTCGATGCCCTTATCGCGCAGGCTGGCAACGCTGGGCAGTTCGGTTTCGGCAACGGCAGTAATGAGTTTATACCGCACATCCATATTACGGATGGCGTTGGAGAAGTAAAAAGCAGTACCACCGGCCATATGCTTAATAGCTTTGGCGGTAACAATTTTATCTAAGGTGATGTGTCCTATGCAGCAAATATCGTACATCTGTTAAAATTCAATTTATTATTTAGTAATGTGGGTACAAATGTAATATTCTGTTTGTCAATTATTTGTTACAAGTTAATATAGTAAACCAAAGGCTATTGTACTATTTTAGCAATTCGCATTAATAACTATCTCACATTTTCCCGTTATTATGAACACAAAAAACTTTCTTAAAAAAGCATTATTCGCTATAAGCCTGGCATTTGCAATAACCCTGCCAGCCAATGCCCAAACCCCTGCAGACGACCCTCATCTGGGTATTATCCCGGCACCGGCATCTATAAAAAAAACCACCGGGGTATTTGTTTTTAGTCAGCTTACGCGGATAAAGGTGGATAACCCCAAAGATAAAACCACTGCTTTTCTTAAAGATTTTTTGCTGAACAACCGCCACTTTAACAACAGGCTAAGCAAATACAACCCCAAAGTAAGAACCACCGGCGGCACTACCTTAATACTAACCGCCAAAGGCGCAGATAAACTACCCAAAGAGGGTTACAAGCTTACGATAACCCCGCGCCGCATTACTATTATTGGCAAAGGGGCCGGCTTGTTTTATGGTATGCAAACTTTTATGCAGCTGTTCCCGGTAGCTACATCGGGTACCGAAAAATTGCCTTGCGTAGTTATTGAAGATGCCCCGCGCTTTGGTTACCGCGGTATGATGCTGGATGTATCCCGCCACTTTTTCACCGTTCCGCAGGTAAAAAAGGTGATTGAACTGTTGGCCACCTACAAGATCAATAACTTCCACTGGCACCTGGTTGATGGCCAGGGCTGGCGCATCGAAATAAAGAAATATCCTAAGCTAACTCAAGTTGGCGGCTATCGCGATCAAACCATGTTTGGCACCAACCGCGACTGGCCCGACAGCCTTAGCTACGGCGGTTATTATACCCAGGATGACATTCGCGATGTGGTAAAATTTGCTGCTGACAGGTTCATTAACGTTGTACCCGAAATTGAGATGCCAGCGCACTCTGATGCCGCCCTGCGCGCCTATCCCGAGCTGCGTTGCGAGCAACCAGCCGATAGCAAAACACCAGCCCGCAGCTTTGGCAGCCTGTACTGCCCTACCGAAGAAACCTTCACCTTTTTAGAAAACGTGCTTACCGAAGTAATGGCGCTCTTCCCCAGTAAATACATACATGTTGGGGGCGACGAGGCAAATAAACAACCCTGGAAAGAGTCGGCGTTTGTGCAAAACCTGATAAAAGAGAAAGGCTTTAAGGATGAAAATGAAGTGCAAAGCTATTTTATTCAGCGTATGGAAAAGTTCATCAACGCTAAAGGGCGCAGCATTATTGGCTGGGATGAGATACTGGAAGGCGGCCTTGCCCCAAATGCCACCGTAATGAGCTGGACCGGCGAAGAAGGCGGCATAGCAGCGGCCAAACAAAAGCACAACGTTATTATGACACCGCAAACCACCGGCAACTATTTTGACCATTACCAAAGCGGTTCGCCGCAAGAGCCTGTTTCTTTTGGCCGTTACGCTACGCTTGATGAAACCTATAATTATGACCCGGTATCTAAAGAACTTACACCCGAAGAGCAGCAATACGTAATTGGTACCCAGGGCAATTTATGGACGGAATATGTGCCTACAATGGCCAAGTTGCAATACCAGATCTTGCCCCGCTTGTTTGCCCTATCTGAAGTGGCATGGAGCTTGCCTGCTAATAAAGATTATAACAACTTTGCCAATGTGCGCCTGGCTAAACATTTTGCCCGTTTAGATGCCAAAGGCTATAACTATCGTGTACCTATTGCCATGCCTGTTATTGATACCATGGTTTTTGGTCAGCGGTTTACCTGGGCGCCAGTAAGTGTGGTACCGGGGGCTAAAATATACTATACCCTAAACGGCCGCGATCCATTAGATACCGACCTAGAGTATAACGGCAACCCCATTACTTTCGCCATCCCTGCAAACGAGAAACGCGAGTTTAAAACCCGTGTGATCACGCCCTCGGGCAGGCGCAGTATAGCCAGCCGTGTACTGATGTATAACCGTACCTTAATGCCTGCCGTAAACTATACGGCCAACAAGCCGGGCTTAACCTATAAACTTTTAAAAACAAAATTCACCACGCCCGATCAATTGGATTATGTAACCACCAAGGATTCGGCCATGATCGATCAGTTCAACGCCGAGCCGTTCAAGAAAGATAATCCAAGCTTCGGCGCGGTATATAACGGCTATATCAACATCCCGGCAGATGGCGCTTACAATTTCAGCCAGGCATCCTATACCGATACCCAGCTGTTTATAGATGGAGAAAAACTTACCGAAACCGAGCCCGCCCTGCCACTTGCAAAAGGGTTCCATAAAATAACGGTAAAATACATTTACAACCAGCCGGTATTGCAACCCGGCGCTTACCGGATAAGGCAAACTCCGCTAAAGGTATTTATAACAGCCCCGGATGGTGATAAAAGGGAAATAGACGCCGGTATGCTGTATAATTAAACCTCTCTGAAAAAGGGAAACACCTAATAATGCATTCATAAAATTCAATAGTATTACTCAATATCAACGCATTATAATATAGATAAAAACTATATACTATAGATTTTTAAGATGAATCGGCATAATTTTTAATCGTATATTTGTTGCATAAATTTTAACAAAACAACCATTATGTTAACGATAGGACAAAAATTTCCCGAATTTTCTAAAATTGCTGTAACAAGTCTTGAAAAAGGCAAAGAGTTTGAAACAATAACTTCTGAATACCTTGTTAACGACGATAACGTTTGGACTGTAATGTTCTGGTGGCCAAAGGATTTCACTTTTGTATGCCCAACAGAGATTGCTGAGTTCAACAAAAACTTTGGTGAGTTCCGTGACCGCGACACCCGCCTTATTGGTGCATCTACCGATAGCGAATTTGTACACGCTGCCTGGAGAACCCACCATGATGACCTGCGCGATCTTAAATTCCCAATGTTAGCTGATACTTCAAAATCATTAGCAGAAGACCTTGGTATTTTAGAGCCAAACGAAAAAATCGCTTACCGTGCTACTTTCATTATTGATCCTACCGGTATCATCCGTTGGGTATCTGTAAATGACCTTAGTGTAGGCCGTAATGTTAAAGAAGTTTTGCGTGTACTTGATGGCTTGCAAACTGACGAGCTTTGCCCATGCAACTGGGAAAAAGGCCAGGAAACTTTAACAGTTTAATAAGTAGTTTAACCAAACTGATATTTAACCACAGAGTACACTGAGAGAAAACCACAAAGTACACAGAGATTAAACTTTGTGCCCTCTGTGAAAAAAGCTCTGTGTTCTCTGTGGTTATTTTTTTACCCTCTATATTTAATTACCACTATGAGCGAAAGCACCGAAATAGTACAGGAACTGGTAGAAACTACCGGCCTGGACAAAACATACCGTACACCAGCCCTTTCTTTATTAGAAGCAGGCGAATCGCGCTACCTGCGTGATCTGAAACTTAATTTTACCAGTACCTTAACATCCGAACATTTAAGCGCTAAAGAGTGCGCCTTATTAGGTTTAAGCACCGCTGTTAACAACCAAAACGCGCCGCTTATTGCTTACTACACCAACGTAGCTAAACAAAGCGAAGCTACTGATGCCGATGTTGCCGAAGCAGCAGGCTGCGCTTCATTACTGGCATCAAACAATATTTTTTATCGTTTCAGGCATTTCACCCAGAAAGAAAAATATACGCAGATACCGGCGCGCATCCGCATGCAGTTAATGATGAAGCCTGTTACCGGTAAAGAATTTTTTGAATTGATGAGCTTAGCTATTTCAGCTGTTAACGGTTGTGAAATGTGTGTAAACGCTCACGAAGATTCATTGATAAAATTGGGCACAACCGAAGAGCGCATATTTGATGCCGTAAGGATAGCATCATTAGTTACCGCAACAGGGAAAATTATTTTCTAATAAACAGAAAGAATTTTCGCGGTGTTTAAAACTAATATCAAATAAAATTTGGCTTTGTTAATTTAAAAGCTTTAATTTTAAGGCTTAAAGATTACTACTAACCTCTGTTGTCAATAATAATTTTATAGCTGTAAAACCATTACCGATCCCAGAGGGGATTACAAATTTAATTGTTGATTTTTTGGAGAAGCCATTCCGCTTGTAAAAGCAGAATGGCTTTGTTTTTTAGTGGGAATCTGTTACGGCCCTTAGCTTTTTAAACGGCTGCAGATAAAGTAACGGGATAGAGAAAAGCATGATCAAACCCGAGATCCAGTAAGCATCATCGTAAGTGAGCAACATGGTTTGTTTGACAACCGCACCTTCAATAGCGCCGTAAGCCATGTGTGTAGCATCAATAACTGATTTACCTTTTGCCATAAACCCGTGCATATACTGATTTAATCGTTCGGTAAAAGCAGGGTTATACGGGTTCACATGCTCAATAAGCGTGCTTCTGTGGTAACCCTGGCGTATGTGTATAATGGTTGTTAAAGCGGCAATACCAAACGACCCGCCCAACTGGCGCATCATATTGTTTAAGCCCGATCCCTGGCCAATTTCCGGGCCTTTCAAATCGGCCATAGCAAGTGTGGTTAAAGGCACAAATAATAACGCCATACCCACACCACGTATCAGTAACGGAACCAATACATCTTTCTCGCCGGTTGCCAGGGTAGAGTTGCTCAGCATCCATGTAAATACAAAGAACAAAAACATACCCGCCGTAGCCATAAATTGTGCAGGAATACCTTTGTTAAGCGCCTTACCTATAAAAGGCATCATAATAATGGTACACACACCGCCCGGGAATAGTAACTCACCGGTTTGCTGCGCGTTAAAGCCCAACAAATTTTGACAAAATACCGGGAACACGAATACCGAACCATATAAACCAAACCCCAGGATAAACGAGGTGAACATCCCCACGGCAAAACTTCGATGCCGCATAATGCTAAAGTTCACAATAGGGTGGTCGGTGCTCAACTCCCGCCATATAAATAATATGGTACCTAAAACGGCGGTAACGGTTAGCACAATAATGTATGTTTTTGCAAACCAATCTTCCGACTCACCTTTTTCAAGGATGGTTTGTAAACTGCCTACGGCAACAGCCAGCAAGCCAATACCCCACCAGTCAATTGGTCTTTTCTCCTCCTTGGGTGTTTCCCTAACAAATGTATAGGTAAGGAATATAGCCAACGCGCCTACCGGGATGTTCACATAAAATATCCACGGCCATGCATAGTTTTCGGTGATCCAGCCGCCAATGGTTGGGCCTACTGTTGGGCCTACAACCGCGCCTAAACCAAATAATGCTGTAGCGGTACCAATTTGCTCGCGGGGCCAGGTTTCTAATAAAATGGTTTGCCCGGTAGATATTAAACCACCGCCGGCAATACCTTGTATTATACGAAACACAACCAGTTCATCAAGCGAATTGGCATTACCACACAAAAAGGATGCTATGGTAAATACTATAATAGAGGTAAGAAAATAATTTTTACGGCCAAAGCGCCCGCCCAACCAGCCCGACATAGGCAGGATGATAACGTTTGCTACGGCGTAGCCGGTAACCACCCAGGCAACATCCTCAAGGGTTGCGCCAAGGTTACCTTGTATATGTGGGATAGCCACGTTTACGATGGTGGTATCAATAAGCTCAAGCAATGATGCCATGATCACCGTAATGGTAATTATCCATTTTTTAAAGCCAGTTTCAGCCATGGTATTTAGTCTTTAGTATTTACCGAAACATCTACGCTCATACCCGGGCGCAGTTTCGCTATATCTTCTTTGCTGCCTGTAACTTTTATTTTAACAGGCACACGTTGTACAACCTTTACGAAGTTACCGGTAGCATTATCCGGAGGCAATAAAGAGAATTTAGCACCTGTAGCAGGCGAGAAGTTATATACTGTACCTTCAATTTTAAGATCCGGGTAAGCATTAACATCAAGGTCAACCTTTTGGCCGTTCTTGATCTTCTCTAACTGGGTTTCTTTAAAGTTTGCAGTAATATAAATGCTGTTATCGTTTACTACAGAGAACAAGGTTTGCCCTGCTTGCACCAGCTGGCCTATCTGTACGTTCTTTTTAGCCACAATACCGCTCGATGGTGATTTAACGTCAGTATAACTTAACTGCAGTTTGGCATAGTCAATATCCACCTGCCTTTGGCTTACGCCTGTATTGGTAACTTTTAACTGGCTGCGGCTTGTTGCTACCTGTTGTAAAGCGGCCTTGTATTTATCGCGCGCGGCGTTATAGTTTGCCTGTGCAACATCTAAATCGGCTTTAGCCTGGTCAAACTGCTGGCGGGTTACTGATCCATCCTGTACCAGGTTGGCGTAACGGGCATAATCTTTACGTACTTTATCTAAACGTGCGCTTGCAGATTCTACGTCGGCCCTTGCGCTTGATGAATTTGCAGCGGTTGTAGATATTTGCGATTCGCCTACATTGATACCTGCGCTTGCGCCAACTTGTGCGGCTTGTGCCTGTTCTAATTTTACTTTGTAATCGCGGTCGTCAATTTTAACCAGCAACTGGCCTTTGTTAACGTGCGTGTTCTCTTCAAACATAATGCTGTCAACATAGCCGCCAACACGTGCCACAACCGGGCTTATGTCGCCGTCTATCTGCGCATCGTCTGTATCTACGTGCTTGCTGAAGTATATATATTCTTTTACCCCAAAAATGATACCTCCCAAAAGAACGATCCCTAATATGATAGGAAGAACCCTATTTGGTTTCTTTTTGGTTTCTGTTTCCTGTGTTGCCATTGTTTTATGTATTGTAATTATTTGTTAAGTTTTCCGGTTGATTTTATTAATGTGTAGTATGCAAGTCCTGCGTCAGCCTTAGCCAGTTCCAGGTTAATTTGGGCCTGGTAAAGTAGGGTTTGCGCATCGGCGCGGTCTGTAGCCGATGATATATTGCTTTTGTATTTTGATTCCAGTATGCGGTTGTTTTCCAGCGCCTGGTTTATGGAGGTTTGCAGCAAGCTTATCCTATCCAGCGCCGCTTTATAGTTCTGGTAGCTTTGGTTCACCTCATTCTTAATATTATCGGTGGTAATGCCTCTGTTAATTACAACCTCTTCGCGTTGTAACTTAGCCTCTTTAACCTTGTTCTTGTTTGTCCACAGGCTGCCAAAATCCCAACCTAATGTTACACCAACTGATATTGGGGTAATGTAATTACCGGTTTTAGGTATCGGGTTTGCTGCTATACCCACATAGTAAGCGCTTGCCGCTGCCGATAGTGTTGGCGAGGTATTGGCTTTTATGCTTTTGATGTTGATATCTGCAACTTGTGTACGCAGGTCATTCTGCTTAAACTCGGGGCGGTTAGCCATTGCCGAATCCAGGTAAGCCGTTAAAGGCAATGCAGTTCTGTCAGCCTCGGTTATCTGTTCAATATTTAACTCGGTGCCTTCTGGTAAACCTAACAGAATGTCCATATTATAGTTGATAATACGGCGGTTGTTTTCAAGATCGATGCCATTCAGCTCAATATTTGAGCGCTGCAATTGAAAGCGCAATACATCGTTTTTAGTAACCAAACCCTGGTCAAAAAAGCGTTGCGATTGTTTTATCTGCGCATCTATAGTGGCCAAATTTTGCTGAACCACTTTTTTGCTTTGCAAAACCTTGTACAAGTTATAGTAAGCATTAATAATGCTGTAAGCTATCTGGTCTTTATCGTTCACGGCATCTAAACGGGCAACCTCGGTTAACAAGGTGGTAGATTCGCGGGCGTACTTTAGTTTGTTGCCCTGCCATATTACCTGGTTTAATGATAGCGTACCTAAGTAAGCATTAGCACTGGTTGGCAGGCTTAGGCTTTCTTCGCCAAGGTTTAACTTATTGGCTGGGATCTGCGCGCGGTTATAACCAAAGCTGGCTTTACCCGTTGGCAGCGAGCGATCTTTAGCCTGCTCATATTGCGATACGGCCTGGTCAATGCGCGATTGTGAAAGTTTCAGCACTTTGCTGTTTTCCAATCCAAGCTTAAGGGCCTCATCAAGGGTTAATGTCCTATCCTGTGCGGCGGCGGGGTTGGTAACCAGTAGTGCTAATAGTAATATAGCAATACTGCCCGCGGCCTTAAAGGCTTTTTTAATTTGTAAAGGTTTCAAGGGTATATTATTATTTGTTGTCATTTTCGTTCTGTAAATAAGCTTTTAACAGTGTTTTCATATATTTTTTAAACCGGGGTTTAAGCAGATCATTCTGAACGTCGGCATCCAGCACATCAAAACCAAGTACCCTTGATGAGATATGCGGAGTGTTTACGATGTAATTTTTAGTACCAAAAATGGTAGCAACTAAAAGCTGCTGATCTGCATCTTTATTAAAATCACCTTTTTTTATACCGTCGGCTATAATGTTCTGAAAAACAGTAACATTTTTCATGATGATATCGGTTATCTGATCGGTAAGCTCGTTCTTTTTTGATTTGGAGATCTCCCTGTTCAGCATAATGTGGAAACAATTATTTGTTACCACCTTATCGATGTAACTGTCAAGATATTTATCCAATTTTTCCCAGGAATTGATACTATCATCATTACCTATACTAAGCAGTACGGTTTGGAAAGTGGTGATCCTGCGTTCAAAAATTGCCAGAAAAACACCTTCCTTTGAACCGAAGTAATAATTAAGCATAGCCATATTTACCCCGGCTTCGCCTGATATCATACGGGTTGATGCGCCATCGTATCCTAACTCAGCAAAAACACGCTCGGCAACGTCGAGTATGTGATCTTTCTTATCTGTTTTTTCCTTTTCCATTTTCTTTTTGTCCCGCACAAAATTAATCAAACGATTGATTAGTTAAAATTACTTTTATCATTTAATTGTAAATACCTGACCAGTAGGGTAGAAAAGTTAATCAAACGATTAAACAAGAGGAGGAAACTGTAATTATGACGGTATAATTATCATACCAATTATTGCATAAAAGCTTCTTTCAGATATATTTGCTGTTATGAAGCGTGTACCGATAACCCTTATCCTGTTTTTACTTTGCCAGAATATATTTTCACAAACATCTCCCCCCTCAGATATTGGCACTATTCAACAAAATTTAAAAAAACTGAACGTACTGGGCAGTGTGCTCTATATAGCTGCCCATCCCGATGACGAGAACACCCGATTACTGGGTTACCTGGCGCAGGAAAAACATTACCGCACCGGCTACCTATCGTTAACGCGGGGCGATGGCGGTCAAAACCTGATAGGAACAGAACAAGGCGAACTATTAGGATTGATACGTACGCAGGAGCTATTAGCCGCCCGCCGCATGGATGGCGCCGAGCAATTTTTTAGCAGGGCAAACGATTTTGGCTTTTCAAAAAATCCCGAAGAAACCCTGAAACTATGGGATAAGGATAAAATATTAGGCGATATGGTTTGGGTGATCCGCAACTTTAGGCCCGATGTAATGATATGCCGTTTCCCAACAACAGGCGAGGGCGGCCACGGAAACCATACCGCATCGGCCATATTAGCACAGGAAGCCTTCAGCGCGGCTGCCGACCCAAAACGCTACCCCGAACAACTTAAATACGTAAATGTATGGCAAGCTAAACGCCTGCTTTGGAACACTTTTAACTTTGGTAATACCAACACCACATCGCCGGACCAGTTTAAAATTAACGTAGGCGGATATAACCCATTATTAGGTAAAAGCTATGGCGAGATAGCTGCCGAAAGCCGCAGCAACCACAAAACACAAGGCTTTGGTGCTGCTAAACAACGCGGTGATGCCTTTGAATTTTTTAAGACCATTTTAGGCGATGCCCCAAAAAACGACCTGATGGACGGCGTAGATGTTACCTGGAACAGGACGCCATTTGGTGCCCCGATAGCCGCACAAATACAAAAGATCACTAAGGCTTTTAACAGCGATGCGCCACAGGCATCAGTACCGGCATTGGTTGCTTTACTGGGCGAGGTAGACCAAACAGTGGCGACTAATAAGGCTTTCCAAACCGTAAGATTAACCGAGGTGGCCAATTCAAGTTATGATTACTGGCACAAACAAAAAACAAAGGATTTAAAGGATTTGATTGCCGCTTGTGCGGGGCTGTGGTTTGAGGCTTATAGCAATGATGCTTCCTACGCTGTTGGCGATAGTATTGAATTGCGCCTACAGGCCATAAAACAATCAAATGCTGATGTTAAATTCGATAGTTTCAGCACATCACAGTCCAACTATGTTGTAGTTAAAGATGGCGCGTTAGCCGAAGGACAATTGCAAACCATTCCATTTAAACTAAAAGTCGATAAAATATCACAGCCTTACTGGTTGGAATCGCCACATGGAATTGGCAGTTATGCTATAAATGATGACCTGAAAGTTGGCAACCCCGAAAACCCGGATGCACCTGCGGTAACCTACAAGTTCACCATTGCGGGGAAAGAAATCACTTACAACAGAAAACTGGTTTTCAAATATGTTGACCCTGCCCGCGGCGAGATCTACCAACCCTTAGAAATTGCCCCGCCCGTTACCGCAAATATTGCCGATAAGGTATACGTATTTAATAATACCAAACCACAAAGCGTGCAGGTGAAACTAAAGGCCTTTACCAATGCAAGCGGCAGTATCAGCATAAAACCTGTTGCGGGTTGGAAGATAAGCCCGGAGAAGATTGATTTTACCGGTAAAAATAAAGGTGATGAATGGACAGTAGCCTTCAGCGTTACCCCAACCGATAGCAAACCCAACACCAGCAACTTTGAGGTTATCGCGACAGCAAACGGTAAATCGTTCTCGCAAGGTTTGTTAAATATCAAATATAACCACGTGCCTGCCATCACCATTTTCCCACCCGCGCAAGCTAAACTGGTGAATATCGACCTGAAAACAGCCGGCAAAAAAATTGGCTACATAGCCGGTGCCGGCGATCTGGTGCCCGATGCTTTACGCGAGGTTGGTTACGAAGTACATCAGCTTACCGAGAACGAGATCATCAATGGTGACCTGTCTGTATACGATGCCATTGTAACCGGTGTGCGTGCCTATAACGTAAACGGCCGCCTAACTTATGAGCAGCCTAAACTTTTAGAATATGTAAAAAATGGCGGCAACCTGGTTGTTCAATACAATAATAACAATGGCCTGGTAACCCGCGAGCTTGGCCCATACCCATTTAGGGTAGTTAATGAAAGGGTGACCGATGAGTTTGCCCCGGTTACCATTTTAGATAAAAACAGTGAGGTATTAAACTACCCCAACATTATTACACAGGAGGATTTTAAAGGTTGGGTACAGGAGCGCAGTGTATATATGGTATCAAGCATCGATCCGCAATATAAAGCACCACTACAGATGAATGACCCCGATGCATCGCCAAGCAACGGATCGCTCATAGTAGCCAATTATGGTAAAGGGCGTTATGTTTATACTTCGCTGGTATTTTTTAGGGAGCTGCCTGCAGGTGTGCCAGGAGCATACCGTTTGTTTATTAATTTATTAAGCAAACCAAAAAATCAGTAATTAGGATTAGGCATCAATGGTTTAATAATTTAAATTTGCATCCGAATATTAACATACATACTATGTCACATCATCATCACCCTCATCACGAAGAAGAAAAAAACTACGATTACGTATTTTACCTTGTAGCTTTAGTTAGCGGAATGTTCGTAGGCGCAATTGTTGAAAGAGGCTTTATCTGGATCCCTGTAGGTGGTGTTTTAGGTTTATTAACCGCTGCTGTCTTCATAAAATTTCTGGTGAAAGGCCGTGAAGAGGTCTGATAATACCGATCTCCCATCTTTTATAAAAAACTGGAACCAGTTTTACGGTATTGTTATCGTATGGCTGGTTTTTTTAATTTTCATATTTTGGCTCATTACAAAATCATTTGAATGAGCTTAACCGATTGGATAGTTTTATGCACCACCCTGTTTGCCATTGTTGCCTACGGCGTATGGAAAAGCGGCAGCAGTAAAAACATCGACCAGTATCTGGGCAACCGGTCGCTACCCTGGTACCATGTCGGGCTATCTGTTATGGCTACCCAGGCAAGCGCTATTACCTTTCTATCAGCACCCGGCCAGGCTTACAGCGATGGGATGCGCTTTGTGCAATTCTACTTCGGCTTGCCGCTGGCCATGATCGTTTTGTGTATCACCTTTGTGCCTATATTCCATAAACTTAAAGTTTATACCGCTTATGAGTTTTTAGAGAAGCGTTTTGATCTGAAGACCCGCGCACTTACCTCTATCTTATTTCTGATACAGCGTGGCCTATCCACCGCTATAACCATTTATGCACCGGCGATAATCCTATCGGGTATACTACATATTAATACTACTTACACCACACTATTCATTGGCGGCCTGGTTTTGTTTTACACCGTTTATGGCGGGTCGAAAGCGGTATCGTACACCCAGTTGCTGCAAATGAGTATCATATTTACAGGGATGTTTATGGCAGGCGTTTTTGTGGTGATGCTGCTGCCGCAAAATGTAGGTTTTACCAAGGCTATTAAACTGGCCGGAAACATGGGCCGCATGAACGTTATCGACTGGAAGTTTGATCCCAATAACCGCTATAACATCTGGAGCGGTATTATCGGCGGGTTCTTTCTGCAGTTATCTTATTTCGGTACTGACCAAAGCCAGGTTGGGCGTTATTTAACCGGTAGCTCGGTAGGGCAAAGCAGGCTGGGGCTGATCATGAACGGCTTGATAAAAATACCCATGCAGTTTTTAATACTGCTAATTGGGGTATTGGTGTTTAGTTTTTACCAATTTAACCGCCCGCCGGTATTCTTTAATAATTATGAGGTAGAGCAGGTAAAGAAAAGCCAATATGCCCCGCAATTTAATCAGCTGGAAAAGCAATATGCCGATGCCTTCGATAAAAAGAAGATAAAAACAGAGGATCTTGTAAAAGCATTTGAGAGTAAAGATGACCAGCAAATAGCAACGGCTAAAGCCGGTTTAAAAGCCGCCGAAGAGCAGGCTAATAACGTGCGTAATAGTGCTATTGATGTAATTAAAAAAAACAGTGGTAACGATAACGTGAACGATACCAATTATGTGTTTCTCACCTTTGTTACGCATTACCTGCCGCGGGGATTAATAGGTTTGCTCATCGCTATCATCTTCCTGGCATCAATGGGTTCAACCGCGAGCGGACTAAACGCGCTGGCATCAACAACCGTAGTTGATATTTATAAAAGGATCTTAAAACCCAATGAATCTGATCATAGCTATGTTACGGCATCACGCCTGGCAACTGTATTTTGGGGTTTTGTTTGTATCGGCATGGCGCTTTACGCAAGTAAAATTGGCAACCTGCTCGAAGCTGTTAACCAGTTGGGCTCGTACATATATGGTACTATTTTAGGGGTGTTTATTGTGGCGTTTTATTTAAAGAAGATAAAGGGAACACCCGTATTTATAGCCGCGGTTATCACCGAAGCTTTGATCTGTGTAATGGGTTATTACGATGCAGTGGCCTATCTGTGGCTAAATGCTATTGGCTGTGTAGGGGTGATCATTATAGCATGGGTGCTGAATAAATTTCAAAGTGATGAATTGCAGACAAGTTAATTTGTCGAAATCCTGCTTAAAACTACCTCCAACATTAATAGAAAGATTTGAAACCAGATTTGGTAATATCCAAAAATAGATGGAAATTGCTTGAAAGGTTGTTCATTTAATTGGCCAACTTTTTCTTCCATTTTTATATCAATTTTAATAGTCAACACATTTAATATGAAAAAAGTAACGGGCCTTGGCGGTGTATTTTTTAAATGCGATAATCCGAAAACGATGAACGAATGGTACGCCAAAAACCTTGGGTTGGCTACCAGCGAATACGGAGCAACGTTTGATTGGCGGCAGGCCGATGACCCGTCGAAAACAGGCACTACAGCTTGGTGCACGTTTCCGCAGGATACTAAATATTTCAATCCATCGGCCAAGCCATTTATGATCAATTACCGGGTAGAAAACCTGGTTGCGCTGCTTGAAGAACTAAAAAAGGACAACGTGACCATTGTTGATGAGATAGCGGAATATGACTACGGAAAATTTGTACATGTACTTGATCCGGAAGGGAACATTATTGAGCTTTGGGAACCAAAAGATGAATAGGACAACGTAACAGAGTAGACCATAATTCACCTATTTAATATAGCGATGGGTTTCAAACCGATCGCTATATTAAGTTAAAAGCCACTAATTAATTCCGGGCAAAACAAACACATCTTCTTTTTTAGCATTAGTACTATTACGTATGAAAGCTAAAAACAATGCCTCTATTTATAGCGCGCTGGCGGCTAACCTGCTTATTGCTGTGACTAAATTTATTGCCGGGGGCTTCACCAATAGCTCGTCAATGATATCCGAAGGCATCCATTCAATGGTGGATACCGTTAACCAGGTATTGTTGTTATACGGCTTAAAACGCAGTCACAAGCCGCCGGATAGTACAAGGCCGTTTGGGTATGGCAAAGAGCTTTACTTTTGGTCGTTCATTGTATCTATCCTTATTTTTGGTTTAGGTGGTGGTATCTCTATCTATCAGGGTATCATACACATTATTAAGCCCGAACCGGTTATCTCTCCATTCTGGAATTATATGGTTTTGGCTATGTCGGCCATATTTGAGGGAACATCTCTTATTATCGCTATTAAAGCTTTTGATAAACTACGCAACGGCCAAACATGGTGGGCCGCTATTGTAAAAAGTAAAGACCCATCCAGCTTTTTGGTTTTGTTTGAAGATGGCGCGGCCGTGCTTGGGCTTACCATTGTATTTATTTTTATGCTGATAGGCCATAATTACGATATGCATTATTTGGATGGTGTGGCGTCGGTACTGGTAGGGTTGCTGCTGGTTTTTGTATCTGCCATTTTGGCAAGAGAAAGCCGCAGCCTTTTAATGGGCGAAGGTATTGCCCCCCAAACCCAGCATAGGATACGTTTGCTTGTAGAAAAAGACCCGGCTGTTATTCGTGTGGTAAATGTATTATCTACCTACCAGGCACCAGATGATGTGATATTGATGCTGATAGTAGAGTTTGAACCGGATATAGATACAGAAGATATCACCGCATCGATAGAAAGGGTTCGCCTGGCCATAAAAACTATGTTCCCGCTTATTAAACTGGTTTTTGTGCAACCCCAAACCTATACCCGAGTGCCCAATAATTTATTTGAAATAAAAAAGCCTTAAACTTTCGGTTTAAGGCTTCCTCTATATCTATTAAGCTGACAATTAGTCTTTTGCTTGTGCAATAACCGCCTCATTAAGGCGCACATATTCATCATCATCACTTGCTTTGGCCAATTTTATACCTTGCTGTGCGGTAGTAATAGCAGCTGCTTTATTACCCATTTTCAGTTGAATACGTGCTTTCCACAATTTATACCATGGGGCGCTTGGTTCAAGCTTTTCGGCTTCTAAAACCCAGGTCATCGCTTTTTTCAGGTCTTTATCGTTTTCGTAATAATACTGTATCGCATTAAAGTATGGGCGTTTTTTAATATCACCCTGCATTAGTTTCTCAATGTTGGCGGTTATCTGCGCATCATCATCTGTTTGCAAATGCATAGGCACCGCGGTATGGTCCCAAACAATATAAAGGTCGGTAGTTTTAGTGGTAGAGTTGGCAAACTGCATGGTAAAGGTTTCGCGCTTTTCTTTAACAGTTATTGGTTTCACAGTAAAGCGTACCAGGTCATCTGCCTGTTTATAGCTATATGCCCCCCATTGTTTAGCGGTTTTATTAAGGATGATGGTCCAGCTGTTTTGCTCGGGAATGCTGAATAATGAATAGGTGCCTGCCGGCACTTTATTACCCTCTACCAATACATTTTCGCTAAAGGTGATGGTAGTAGCGGCATTTGCGCCGGTGCGCCAAACCTGGCCGTAAGGGTTTATGCCACCAAATATTTTACGCCCCTTAACATTTGGGCGCGAGTAAGTAACGGTGATCTTACCTAATCCAAAATCCTGAATAATTGTTTGTGTTGAACTGGCTTCGGGGATGCGGGGCTGTTCCTGCGCGTAAGTACTTAGGGTTACACATGCCAATAGCATGGTAAAAACATATATAACGGTTTTTTTCATCTTAATAATTTATCACGAAGTTAATGATTGTAAGATGAATTTTTAGTGAAATATGCATTACAATGAGGTGATGCAATACCCTTAAAAAAATAAAAGCCTCCCAACCTTGCGTCGGGAGACTTTCAACCTAAACCTTATCACAATTAACCGGCAAGATTGCCGGTATGCTTGTCTTAGTACAAATACTATACCAAAAAATAACATATTGTTAACTTTGTGGCAAATGTGTCGTTATGACGTAATGAGCTACATTTTATAGATTCCTATACCTGACATATCCTATAATGTATATAGGGATTAAGACAATCTATACACAAAACCTGACATTTATTACCTGGTAGCGCTTTTGCGGCGCAAGTAATTATCCAGTAAAAACAAGCCCATCACCACATCAAAAAACAGGAACCCTTTTACAACCGGGCCTGTAAAGTAACTGCTTATGTGTGTAACCTTTAACTGGGTTAAATTTAACTGATCGGGCATTTTAAAACCACTCCCTGCAGACCAGTTTACCATACTTAACGCATATATAAGCAATGCGGCTAATGTTAGTACAAAAAATGCCGAGATCCCTAAAATAATACGCTTATCAATAGTGGCTTTTAGTGGTTGTTTGGCATGCTCCGTTCGTATGGTTTCCATTACATTGTAAGTAAACGCCATAGATGGCTCTTCCACTTCCATTGAAGCGAATTCCATATTCAGCTGCAACAGTTCATTGTACTTTTTACGGTATACTTCGTCCTGTTCAATGAGCGTAGCAATGGCTTCCTGCTCGGCTGGCGGGCAGGTTCCATCAATGTAGTCCCAAAGTTTTTCTTCTATACTGTTCATATCAGCTCCTTAACTTCGTGTTTTAAATTGCGCTCCAGCTTTTCTTTCAAACGCTGGCGCGCCCTAAATAGTTTTACTTTAACTGTATTGGCTTCAATCCCCATTACCTGCGCAATTTCTTCAAGGGATTGTTCGCCTTTGTAAAACATGGTTATAATAGTGGCATCATCAGGTAATAGTTGTTCTATTGCCTGGTTTAAATAATATGAGCGCGATTTATTCTCTACGTTGTACTCATCATAGCCACTGGATTTGCCCTCTATCTGTATGTAACTTTCATCATCATCAATAGAAGATGTATCAATTCGTTTCTTTCTCAAAAACGTCATAGCCGTAGTGTAAACAATACTGTACAGCCATGTACTGAATTTTGATTGCTGCTGAAAAGCTGACAACGAGCGATACGCTTTTATAAAGCAATCCTGCGCAATCTCTTCGGCATCCTCCCGCCCCTTTGCAAAACGCATAGCCAAAGTAAAAACAAAACGCTGGTGGCGCTTAACCAGATCAGCATAGGCCGATTGGTTACCTCCAAGGGTTTGTTCAATTAATTCTATATCTGAAAGCTTGCTTTGCATATTATACAACCTCTCTGACTACCTGCCGGCAAATTAGGTTACACGGAATTTACGATTTTAGTTATAAAGATCTACGATCCTCTCTATCTGAATAAATTTAAGCAATTACTTTCATTATAGTATTAGGACCATACATCTAAAATCGTAAATCTCAATTCTAAAATATTTTTCTCCGGGGGTGTAACCTCGTTAAAAAACCTGTGGTCATAGCTTACAAATACACCGTAGTGGTGATTTGAAAACAGAAAAATTAACTAATTTAAACTTAATATCATGGATACCGGTAACTTAGGAATATTGGCAGGGATAGTAATTTCCCTTGGCTTTTTCATAATGATCTTTGGGGTCATTTACTTAAACAAAAGAGAAAAAATGGCGATGATAGAGCGGGGCATGAACCCACAAAGCTATAAGCCACAACCCGCACCTTATCAAAACCTTAAATGGGGATTGCTGCTTATTGGCGCAGGCCTGGGATTATTTTTAGCCTATTTACTCGACCGCACCGTTTTTATGAGCACCGAAAATGAGAATGAAGCCATTTACTTTGGATTGATAGCCATATTTGGCGGCCTCGGCCTGGTGCTTTCTTACCGCATAGAAAAGAAGGAACTTTACGATAGCGATAACAGAAAAGATCAATAAGCATTTAGCCTTAGTAAAAAAGGGAGCCGCAATTGCAGCTCCCTTTTTATTTGAGGTATTTTTCTTTTATAATGTTCAGGTGATAAATTTCGTGCCCGGCGGTAAGGTATACCAATGCGCCTACCTTAACCAGGGCACCGCTGGCCACACCACTTCGGCCCAATTGTTCTGCACTGAAGGATCTGTATAGATATAACGTGGCCTCGCGTACAGCTTTAAACTCATCGGCAAGGCTTTTTATACTACGGCTGTTAAAATCAGTACTGTTCACATAAGTCTCCTGGTCAAAGCCAGGCAGGGAGATATCTTCCCGGGAGAAAACAAATGCACGGAAAGAGAACACCCTTTCGGTATCTATCATATGTCCAAGCACCTCTTTTAGCGTCCATTTCCCATCAGCGTAGGCATGCATCGCCTGTTCTTCGGTCATGTTATGGAACAGGTTATAGGTTGCTGCCTGGTTATCTACCAATACCTGTAATACATCGGCGCCATTGGGTACCGCGTTTACATATACCACCGCATAGGGTGCGTACTCCTCAGAGTTTGGCCTGTTTATCATATCTTATTGTTTTTAATACTATCCTGAAGGTTGTTCCCTTACCCAGTTCACTATCCTTCACAAAAATCTGTCCGTTGTGATAATTATGTATTATCCGTTTAGTTAGTGATAATCCAAGCCCCCACCCACGCTGGCGGGTAGTATAGCCTGGCTGAAACACCGTATCAAACTTAGAACGGGGAATGCCTTTACCCGTGTCTGTAATATCAATAAAGATCTGTTTTTTTTGCTTACTTCCATGGATCTGCACATGAATGCTCCCTGTGCCATCAATAGCATTAACCGCATTCTTCAATAGGTTTTCCAGCACCCAATCAAACAATGGGATATTTAAACCTGCCGTTAAACGTCGATTGCCTGTTAGCTCAAAATTTATCTTCTTACTTACCCTTACTTTAAAATAATCTACAAACTCTTTTACCACCTCGTAAACCGGGTGCTCATCCAGCTTTGGTTTCGAACCTATTTTTGAGAACCGATCAGCCACTATTTCAAGTCGCTTTACATCGTTCTCCATTTCGGCCATCAGCGGGTCATCCTCGGCGTTAAACTTATCTTTCATCAGCTCTATCCACGCCATTAACGATGATATAGGCGTACCCAACTGGTGGGCCGTTTCTTTAGCTAACCCAACCCAAACCTGGTTTTGTTCTGATTTGCGCGATGAGCTAAAAGCCGTGTAAGCCACCATTAAAAATATAGCGATAACCGATAACTGGATGTACGGGAACAGCTTTAACTGGGTAAGCAAAGGCGAATCTTTATAATAAACAAACTGGGGTTCGTTTAGCATAGTGAACTTTATGGGCGGGTGCTGCTTTTTCATGTAGGCCAGCTCGTCCTTAAAATATCCGGGGTCGTATTGCAATTTTCGTTGCTTTAGCTCTGCCTTATCAAGTTTGTTATAGGTTTTTGTGGAGTCCAGTCCACGCCAGTTAACAATTTCTCCTTTCGAATCTGTAATAATAGCCGGTACTACCAGGCTATCCCTTACGGCAAAAACATAGGTGAGGAAATCGTTATCATAAGTATTAACTAATTGTTTCATACTTAAGGCCCATACCTGCGCGCGTGTACGTTCAGCCCTGGCAATGTTTCGCACCAGGTAGCTGGTGTAAAAAACCGACCCGCTGGCAATAACCACGGCAAAGGCAAGTAAAAAGTATTTCCAGCGTCGTTTTTGTTGATACGGGTTCATAAAAGATACTCAAATAACGGAATTTTTTTCCAGTACAGAAATCGGGCTAACTAAGCAGATTTGTTCAAACCCTTTTCTACCTGCTCAATTACTGCCGAAATTTCCTCTACGCGCTGGTCCCAGGTGTTGTTTTCGGCGGTTTTTAAACGTGCTTCCCGTTTTTCAGGCGTATCCTCTGCAATTTCCGACTGAACGTATTGCAGGAACGTCTCCTTATCGTCGGTTATTTTAATGAGGCTTGCAAAATCGGCAATGTCACCAAAGGCGGTACTTACCACGGGCAAACCGGCAGCCAGGTACTCGTTTATTTTCATGGGGTAAATGCCTTTGGTAAAATCATCCTTCACAAAAGGTATAATACCAACCGAAAATGTTTGCAAATATGGCGGGAGCTGTTCGGGCATTTTTGGCCCTTCAACCCGCACGTTTGGATATTTTCTGAGTATGGCCTCGCCACGGTCGCTTAATATGCGGCCAACAAATACAAATTCGGCATCGGGCATGGCGGTAAATAAGTGCTGCAAGATATCATAATCGCCCCGGTCATCAATAGTGCCCACATAGCCTATTACTTTTTTACTATGATCTGGTGTTTTACTAAAGCCTTTTTTAAACAAGTCTACCTTCACCGCATTTTTCACAATAAAACATTGCTTGCAAAAGTCCTTCTTGCTATCGTACAATCCTTTGGAGGTTACAATAACAGCATCGACCATTTTCATAAAGCCTGCTTCCAGTCGCAAGCCATGTTTGCTTGACCATAGTGGCGCACCTTTTATCTCATCATAACAATGATATATCAACGTTTTTTCGTTAAACGTACGGCCTGTCATTAAACCCATACCGGGATTGAAGGATGTGAAGTTGATCAGTTCGCTTTGCATATCCAGCCTTTTCAACGCCTTTTTTACACTTCGGCGCAGCAGCCAGGCATTAAACTTAAGCAGGCTGTTATAAAGGGCGCCGTTGGGCAAAAAGTTAACCGGGAAAACCAACGGAGGGAAAAGGATATGCACCGCCCCCCCTTTATCCGTCTGGATAGTTTTTATGCGGTCTTTTAAGCCAACTGCCCGGGCAAAATCTACTTTGTCCTTATTGCTTACACCGGCAAGGGCATCTTTATAGGTGTAGGCATTTTCAACAAACAGCACTTTATTTTTGGCAGATAAAACCTTCATCAGCTCAACAACAGCCTTAATATAATTGCCGTTCCACTCGGTGCCGCTTATGCATAATATATTACGGTTGTTTAACATGCCGAAAACTTTATTTATTTGCTAAACTAATAATAAAACACGTTGGTATTAAAATTCCATGCCTTTAAAAGAGCTATTTGGTTTGATCTATAAGTTTTACGTTCTTTAATATTCATCAAAAATAATTTACCTTTAAAATGGCGTAAACACTGCATTTTTAATTAAAATCCTGTATAAATGTCTGATAAGAAACTTTATGTTCATTATGGCTGTGGCCAAACAGCCCCCGAAGAATGGACCAATTTTGATGTATCGCCTACCCTTGTTATACAAAACACCCCCGTTTTAGGTTTCCTGCTTAAGAAAAGCCTGGGGCAGGTTTTTGATAAAAATGTGCAGTATGGTGATATTACAAAAGGGCTACCGGGGATAAAAGACAATACAGCTGATGGGGTTTATTGCTCACACGTTTTAGAGCATATGTCGCTTGAACATTTTAGGATAGCCTTGCGTAATACTTACAAAATGCTAAAACCCGGGGGCATCTTCAGAATAATTATGCCCGATCTGGAGGTACTGGTACGCGATTATATTACCGATAAAGATGTAAAGCACGACCCGGAGGCATCCATCACACTTATAAAAAGGATGATGATGGGTGTTGAGGTTAGGCCACGCAGCTTTAAAGCAGTAACCAAACACCTATTTGGCTACCTGGAACACCTTTGGCTTTGGGACTGGGAATCTACAGAAAAAGAATTGCGGGATGCCGGCTTTACCAACATCCGCAGGTGCGAGTTCAATGATTCTGCCGACCCGATGTTTAAACTGGTTGAAAACCCCAAGCGCTGGGAACTGGTTGTAAAATTTGAAGCGATAAAGTAATTTATATAAGAAGCCGTCAGAAATTCCCTGGCGGCTTCTTTGCATCACTCATAAACCTTGATAGCCTTTTGCTATACCCATAAAAGGCATGGGTAAAACAATAATAAATTATAAATGCTGGGGCTTTGTTACTAATATTACAGCTCATAAAATTTGCCGGCAATGAAACATTATGGCCTTATCGGGTTCCCGCTTTCGCATTCGTTCTCTAAAAAATACTTTACCGAGAAATTCATAACAGAAAAAATCACCGATTGCGTTTACGACCTGTATCCGCTGGAAAACATAAACGATCTGCCAACGCTACTGCACGAAAACCCACATTTGTGTGGCCTTAACGTAACCATCCCGCATAAAGTATCCGTTTTAAAACACCTGGATTGGATAGAGCATGATGCAAAAACTGCCGGTGCGGTTAACTGTATCCGCATTACATCAGAAAGTCCGGTGCTGGCAGCATTCTCTGGCGAAGTTGGCATTCAGGGGCATGATTTTCGGCTGGAAGGATATAATACGGATATATATGGGTTTGATATGTCGATTAGTCCGCTACTAACCAACAAACACGATACCGCGCTTATATTAGGCGATGGCGGGGCGGCAAGGGCTGTTAAATGCGTGCTGGATAATAAGGGCATTACCTATAAATGTGTAACCCGTAAACCATTCCCGGGCAATATCCTGTTTAGCGATTTAACTGTTAAGGATATTAAAGAGAATAAACTGATCATTAATACTACGCCTGTGGGCACCCACCCGAACGTAGACGATTGCCCGCCGATACCTTACGAAGCTATAACAGACGAGCACCTTTTGTTCGATTTGATCTACAACCCCGAGCAAACCCTGTTCCTTAAAAAAGGCGCCGAACAAGGGGCCGCTACAAAAAACGGATATGAAATGTTAGTATTGCAGGCAGAAAAGGCCTGGGAGATATGGAGCTCAAAAGAAAAACACCCGTGAGATATTTTGCACTGATAATAGTTGTATTGTTTACTGCCGCTTGCGGGGGCAATGCCGATTTTTCGCCTAAACCAAGGGGGTATTATCGCATTGTTTTCCCGGCCAAAGAGTATCAGCAATATAACGAGGGCTGCCCGTTTACGTTTGAATATCCAAAGTATGGCAAAATAGAGCCGGACAGATCTGCCAATGCAAAACCTTGCTGGCAAAATATACAGTTCCCGCAGTTTAATGCCACCCTGCATTTAAGCTACGAACCGGTTAAATCTAAAAAAGAATTTAACGAATTGGTAGAGGACGCGCATAAGCTGAGCTTTAAGCATACGGTAAAAGCAACCTCGATAGATGAAGGTATAATTCAATATCCTGATCGTAAGGTTTACGGCATTTATTATACCATTGACGGCAATGCCGCATCATCGGCACAATTCTTTTTAACGGATAGCACCCGCCATTACCTGCGCGGCGCGCTGTACTTTAACTCCGAACCACGCCTTGATTCCATCCAGCCGGTGCTTAATTTTATTAAGAAGGATGTGGATGTGATGATAAAAACGTTTAAGTGGAAGTAACCCACCCTGTCATTTCGAACGAGCGTAGCGAGGAGAAATCTTATCCACTTTGCATATAGCCTACCAGCCTATTGTAAAAGATTTCTCACTATCGTTTCGAAATGACATAATTGTTTATTGGCTATACCCTGCTAATAAGCTACTTTTGCACCATGGCTAATGTTCAATCCTTTGTAAATAACCCCTACCAGGAGAATACCTACCTATTATTTGATGAAACCGGCGAATGCGCGATAATTGACCCGGGTATGTACACCGCACCTGAGCAAAACGCGGTAACCAATTTTATAAAAGAGAATAACTTAAAACCGGTTTTGCTGCTAAACACCCATTGCCATATAGATCATGTGTTGGGCAATAAATTCGTTTTTGATCAGTATAACTTAAAACCTAAATTCCATATAGGCGAATCGGACACCCTGGCAGCCGTTGTTGCTTATGCCCCCGCAATGGGCATCAGGTATGAGCTTTCGCCAATGCCTGATGAGTTTTTACCCGAAACAGGCACCATCAAATTTGGCAATACAGAGTTAGAACTGATTTTTGCGCCCGGCCATTCGCCAGCGCATTTGTGTTTTTATGATAAAGCGGCAAACATCCTGATAGGTGGTGATGTATTATTCAGGAACAGCATTGGCCGTACCGATTTACCAGGTGGTAATTACAGCCTGCTTATTAAAAACATTGAGGAAAAACTGTTCGTGCTGCCTGATGATTGTACCGTTTATCCCGGCCACGGGCCCGAAACAACCATTGGATACGAGAAACAAACTAATCCATATTTATAATTACAGGCTAACATATAACATTTGAATACCTCCATTTTTATAGCTAAAAGGTACCTGTTCTCAAAAAAACAGACCCACGCCATCAACATCATATCGGGCATATCCATATTGGGCGTGCTGGTTGGCAGCGCGGCGTTAATTATTATCCTTTCGGTATTTAATGGCCTGGAGCAGGTTATCCTGTCGTTATATAGCAACTTTACACCCGAACTTAAAATTGAGCCGCGTTTAGGTAAAACGTTCGACCCTAACACCCCATATTTCAATGGCTTGGGCCGTGATGTTAGAGTGGTATCGTACACCCAGGTGTTGCAGGAAAAAGCTTTGATAAAATACGCCGACAGGCAATTTATTGGCACCGTTAAGGGTGTTAGCGCCGATTTTTTAAAAGGCCGTAAATTAGACAGCACCATCCAGTTTGGATCGTTTACCTTGAAAGATGAGGGGCGCAATTTTGCTGTAATTGGCTCTACGGTACAGGGCAATCTGGGCGTGAGTTTAAAAAATCAGTTTGTTTCACTGCAAATATTTTCGCCAAAGCGTTCAGCAGGCAACTCAACCAACCCCATGAACGATTTTGTTTTCAGATCGATACAACCATCGGGGGTATTTGGTATACAACAAGATTTTGATGACCTAATTATCACCCCAATAGAGTTTACCCGCGACCTGCTCGATGAGCCTAACCAGGTATCATCAATAGAAATAAATTATAAAAAAGGCACAGACCTTAACCAGATACAAGAAACTATAGAGGGAAAAATTGGCAAGTACTATACCGTTAAAAACCGCAAGGAACAAAACACCGAGCTTTATAAAACTATCAATTACGAGCGGTGGTCAATATTTATGATCCTCACGTTTGTGCTCATCATCGCAATTTTTAACATTATTGGTTCGTTAACCATGCTGGTAATTGATAAGCGTAAGGATATTGCCATTTTAACCAGCCTGGGCGCCAACAAGAAATTGATACAAGGTATCTTCTTTTTTGAAGGGATGATGATATCTATTATAGGTTGCGTAGGCGGTTTGATATTAGGTTTGATAGTATGTTTAGTACAAAAACAGTTTGGCTTTATAAAAATGGGCTCTGCCATATCGGTATTAGATGCTTACCCGGTTGCATTTAAATTAAGCGATATAGGGCTGGTGTTTATAACGGTAATAGTTATTGCGATTATTGCATCGGGTATAAGCTCCAACCTAAGTGTTAAACGGCTGGACGAGATAAAGCAGGACCTGTAGGGGCCTCACCTAAATCCTCTCCAAAGGAGAAGACTTTAAAACTTTTTTATCCCCCTCTCCTTTGGAGAGGGCCGGGGTGAGGCTTTTTTTTACAAATACAATTTTGCAAGGCATTTTCAATTCATTAGCTTTAACCATTACCTTCGCAAATAATAATTCAAACTCATTCGCCTAAGCAGCGTTACTAAATACTATGGAATCTAAACGTCAGCAAAAATTTGCCGGGGTAATACAGCAGGACCTGGCTGCAATATTTCAACGCGAGGGGATGAACTATCTTCCGCATACATTGGTTACTATAACTAAAGTGCGTGTTACGCCTGATCTGGCTATAGCCCGTGTGTTTCTCAGCTTTTTTAACAATACCGATAACCAAACGGCATTACAATCTATAAAGCTGCACGCATCAGAAATACGTTACAAACTTGGCGCACGCATTAAGGACCAGGTAAGGATCGTCCCTCAACTGGAGTTTTTTGTTGATGATACCAGCGAATACGTAGAGCGTATGGACAAAATATTCGACAAGATAAGTAACGAGCCACGCCAGCCCGATACCGAAGAGAACTAAAACAACATGCTTGCTACCGAAAAATTAGCAGCTTATATTAAAGTCCACCCCGGTGCTATAGGCAAAGTGGTGGACTTTAATGCTAAAAGCGACAGGCTATATCCGCTCGATCTTACTGCTGCCAATACGGAGCTAACCCCAGAGCTTGTTGCCGATACCGAAGCATTCAGCAATTGGATAGATAAAAAACTGGCTGATAATAACTGCCGCTATGGCATTGGCGGGTATATGGAACATCGTACTATTTATACCCGAAGCGCTTTATTTGATACCGAAGATGAACCCCGCCGCCTGCATTTGGGCGTGGATATATGGGGAGATGCAGGCATACCCATTTATGCTCCGCTACAAGGAACCGTTCACAGCTTTGCCGATAATGATAACTTTGGCGATTACGGCCCAACCATTATCCTGCAACATAATTTAGATGGACTTATTCTATACAGTTTATACGGGCATTTGAGCCGCGAAAGCCTTGTGGGTTTAGAAGCCGGGCAATCTATCAGCCCAAATCAACAAATAGCCACGTTAGGCAACTCAACCCAGAACGGACACTGGCCCCCGCACCTGCATTTTCAATTAATGCTGGATATTGGCGATGCCAAAGGCGATTATCCGGGCGTTGGCCGTTACTCTCAAAAACAGCAACATCTGCAAAACATTCCCGATCCGGAGTTGATTTTACAATTCGCTGATACCAGCCAAAGGTAAGGCTTGTTTGTAACCACTTTATTATATCTGCAGCCAATTGCATTTTACACATTAGTGATTATATTTGCGGTCGTAAAAAACTTCATTTTAATAACATAATGAGAGAAATACAATTCAGGGAAGCGCTAAGAGAAGCCATGCAGGAAGAAATGCGCAAGGATGAAAACATATACCTAATGGGTGAAGAAGTTGCCGAATATAACGGTGCTTATAAAGTAAGCCAGGGTATGCTTGATGAATTCAGTGCGAAACGTGTAATTGATACGCCTATCTCTGAATTGGGCTTTGCGGGTATCGGTATAGGTTCGGCCATGAATGGTTTAAAACCTATTATTGAGTTCATGACCTTCAATTTTTCGTTGGTTGCTATTGACCAGATCATTAACGGCGCTGCCAAGATCATGTCAATGAGTGGTGGCCAGTTTTCTGTGCCGATTGTTTTCCGCGGCCCAACGGGTAACGCGGGTATGCTAAGCTCACAGCACAGCCAATGTTTCGAAAACTGGTATGCAAACTGCCCGGGCTTAAAGGTAATTGTTCCATCAAACCCTTATGATGCTAAAGGCTTATTAAAATCAGCTATACTTGACCCGGATCCGGTTATCTTCATGGAATCTGAATTAATGTATGGCGATAAAGGCGAAGTGCCAGAAGAAACATACTATATTGAAATAGGTAAAGCAAACGTAACTAAAGAAGGCAGCGATGTAACTTTAGTTGGTTTTGGTAAAATAATGAAAGTGGTTAACGCTGCTGCTGCCGAACTTGAAAAAGAAGGTATCCACGCAGAAGTTATCGACTTACGTACCGTTCGCCCTATTGATTATGATACCGTTATCAACTCTGTTAAAAAAACAAACCGTTTGGTAATTGTTGAAGAAAGCTGGCCTTTAGGTTCAATAGCTACCGAAATTGCGTTTAAAGTACAAAAAGACGCGTTTGATTACCTGGATGCTCCTATCCTGCGTATTATGGGTGGCGATGTTCCGTTGCCATATGCACCAACTTTAATACAAGAGTACCTGCCAAACCCGGAAAGGGTAATTAAAGCAGTTAAAGAAGTAATGTACGTTACTAAGTAATTTTAGTAACCTTAGATACTGTAAAGCCTCCTGATAATCAGGAGGCTTTTTTGTTTTAACTCGTACTCTCCCGCGCGTCATTGCGAGGTACGAAGCAATCTCTTTAAGCAAATCCTTCATGCAAGGTGTACAACTGTCCTAAAGAGATTGCTTCGTACCTCGCAATGACGTGGTTTGATGACTTGGCTGGTCAGCCACAATAAAACTGCGGCCAAGAGGCCTCGTAATACTCGCCAGGAGACGGCCGATGTAGTAATTTTTTTGATTTATCAATGCAAGTCCTATCTTTACCTAAATATTTAGTTATGAAAAAGGCGTCCTTAATATTGCTGTTACTCAGCTGCTCGGTTATCGTTTTCGGTCAGTCAAAAATAGATTCGGCACTTTACAAAAAGCTGGGTGCTATGTTTAAAGAAGATCAAAAATGGCGCATAGAATCTGCTAAACTTTATAACAATCAAAAATCCGATTATGATCGGGCAACCGTTGATAAAAACTGGGCCATAGCCGATAAACTTAACCAGGACGAGGCCAAAAACATCCTGACTAAGTATGGATACCCTGGTTATTCGTTAGTTGGCGAGAGTGGCAGCAGTAAGTTTTGGGCAATAGTACAGCATTGCGATGACGACATCCCTTTTCAGCAAAAGGTGTTATTACTGATGAAAAAGGAAGTAGACCGAAAGAATGCATCAGGCGAGGATTATGCATACCTGAAAGACCGTGTATTAACCAATCTTGGGCAGAAACAATTATACGGCACGCAAGGTATCCTCAACCCAAAAACTAAAAAATGGGCACCTTTACCCATCATTAACCCAACAGAGGTGGAAGCGCGCAGAAAGGCAATGGGCATGATATCGTTAAAACAGTATATAAAGGAAATAAACACCGGTAATTAATTTATCTGTGTAGCTTTGCGCCTATGGCAGAATCAAACGTAAAAGACAGCAACGGTAATATCCTTAACGATGGCGATAGCGTAACACTGATAAAAAGCTTAAAAGTAAAAGGCGGCGGTGTAACTCTAAAGCAAGGCACGCTTGTAAAAAAGATCCGTTTAACCGACGATGACGAGGAAGTTGATTGTAAGATTGACGGTATGAGCATTGTACTGAAAACCGCTTTCCTGAAAAAGAGATAATTTGTCTTAGAATCGTCTTAATTTTAAATTGGCACACTTTAGCCGCTAACCAGCGTTTTGTACAAAAACAAATTATATGAGCGCGATACTCCACGTACTTAATGGCGATGCTACTTTAAACAGCTTTGAGCAAGCAAACATTGGTGGCGATATAATAGTTTGGCGTGAGGTTTTATCTGAAGGCCCGGTATCTGAAAACATAGAATCAGCCGCTTTCTGGCAGGAACGCGCTGCCTGGATCACCAAAACTTTTAACGAAACGCCCGAACGCTATCAAGATAGTATGGTGGCGCAATTGGAAAAATTTAGTCAGCCGTATGACGAAATTAACCTATGGTTTGAATTTGACTTGCATTGCCAGGTAAACCTACTTGGTGTTATGATGCTGTTTTCCCAGAAAACCAACCTATCGGGCCCGGCGATTTATTTAATATGCCCTGCAGATTATCCCGGCGTAAGTGATTTTCGCGGGATGGGCGAATTGAATGGCGAACAACTGGAATACCTGTATGACAACATTAGGGTACAGTTGGGCGAATATGATTTTGAACTGGCTACCGAAGCTTGGGACCTATACATTCGCTGCAACGCAGAACGTATCCAGCAATGGTTAAACGAGACGCATTTTTGGGCTAATATGACCCGCCTTAAGCCCGCAATGGAAGCACATTTAAAGCGCCTGCAGGTGGACACTGACGGCTTAAACTACATACACCAAAAGCTTCTCGGCATTTATAATAACGGCGCACATAGCAGACCCGAGATCTATACCGCCTTTTGGTCCGATGAAAAAATATATGGCATGGGCGATACAGAGTTAGATATTTACCTTGATCACCTTAACACGCGCAACCTTATCAATTTATAACACATGCTACGGTAATGGCAATGTTGCCGCCATGGTTGGCGTTCGGTCGCTCTCGTTCTTTAATCTATCCAGCGCGGTTACCACATAAAAATAGGTTTGCCCCGGCTTTACATTGCTATCCATATAAAAGGCAGTAGTATCGTATTGTATATGCAGTATATTCTTAGGATCGCCCAGATCAAACTTTTCACTTTCCTGGAAACGGTATATCACATACCCATAAACATCTTCGCTATCACTTGCGGGTAAAGGGGCTTGCCATTTCAACATCACACCCCTGTTTTCGGCCCGGGCTACAAAATTTTGCGGCGCGTTAGGCGGGATAGAGTCCAGCCAAATCATTGGCGGTGGCAACGCCGGGTATCTGTAAAAGTCCTTTTTTAGGGTATCTGCCAAATGATTAGCATTTGCCATTAAAGATTGCGACCTGAAATAAACGCTGCCCTGTGCACGCGGGTTAGCCCGTATCAGGCGTATCTGGTTTGGTATTTCTGATGGATTTTTAAATGAAGGGCTCCGCTGTTCGTAAAAGCGGTATGGGCCCTGGCCAATGTATAAATGCCGGTTGTAAGTGTTATTACTCCACCAGTTAAGCAAGGTATCAAATGCGGCAACCCGGTTACCAATTTGCCAGTATATTTGCGGGTTTATATAATCTATCCATCCTTCTTGCATCCATTTGCGGGTATCGGCAAAATTTTCGATGTATGACGATCCACCATTGGTTTCAGAACCATCAGGGTGTTGGCTTTTATTGGCCCATATCCCAAACGGACTAATCCCAAACTTCATGTGCGGCTTATATTTGTGGATACTATCGGCAAGCATGTGTACCAGTTTATCAACGTTATCGCGTCGCCAATCTTTAATATTATCAAAGTCCCCTCCGTATTGGGCAAAAGTTTCAGCATCATTTATTACTTGCCCTCTAACCGGATATGGATAAAAGTAATCATCCATATGAATGCCGTCTACATCATAATTTTTTACCACATCCAGTATCACCTGCACAATGTATTCGCGCACTTCCGGCAAACCAGGGTTGAATAACTTTATCCCCTCATAAACAAAGAACCATTCGGGTTTGGTGCGGGTAATGTGGTTTGGCGCAAGGGTAGAAAACTTATTATCAAAAGTAGCACGGTAGGGGTTGAACCAGGCATGCAGCTCCATACCGCGTTTATGAGCTTCGGTAGTTGCAAACTCTAACGGGTCGTAATCCGGGGCTTGCCCTTGTTTGCCGGTTAGGTACTTTGACCAGGGTTCGCGGCTTTTGGCATAAAATGCATCGGCAGCAGGCCTAACCTGGAACATCACCGCGTTAATACCCGTTTGTTGATGAAAATTTAACTGGTCAGTTAGGTCTTTCTTCTGGCTTTCGGCCGATGCCTTTGCATTGGTTGGCCAGTCGAGGTTTACTACTGTTGCTATCCATACCCCGCGAAACTCCCGTTTAGGTTCGGGTTTGATAACCTCTTCTGGTGTAACTGTTTGCGCTATTGAAAGGGAATATATTATTGAAAAGAAAATAGTAGTAAACAGATATTTTAATAATTGCATTAAGCGGATATTTTATTTTTAAAGCCTCAAAGATATAAACTCATAACTAAGCTGTTTTAGTATTAGTATAATAATTACGCCTATTTTGTGTTTTAATCATATTGTATTTATTTTAGCCCGCGTTATATAAGTGCAAACAAGGTCGTTTAACTTTCGTTATGTTAGTTATTTACTTATATTTATTTAGATATTACAAAGAAAGATACCATTTGCAGGTTATCGGCCTGTTAAATTATCGTAACCTTTAACTATTTACTATGGAATACCAACCAGTGGAGAATCAACCAGGACAAGCACCTAAAAAAAATTCGAACGTAATTTACTTTTTGATTGCTGTTGTGGTTGCATTATTAGGTACCGATGTTTATCTGTACACACAAAAGAACAAGTCTGATATAAAGGTAGTTTACCAGAACGATGAAAAAACACGGCTACAAACCGAACTGGATAGCCTTGAAGCGCAAATAGAGCAGGTTAATGCAGGCAGAGCAAAAATGTCTGTAGCAATGCAAGCTAAAAACGATTCGTTACGCTTAAAAATACGGGTGTTAAGAAGCGAGCTAGCTAAAGGAAAACTAACTGTTGCCGAACTAACTAAAGCACAGGAAGATATTAAACAACTACGGTACTTTGTAACCAAATATACCGCCGATATTGAGGAACTCAAAAAACAAAATACTACGCTTGCCACTGAGCGTGACACTTTAAAAACCAATTTGGCCACCGTTAGCCAAAAAGCTACCGACCTTGAACAAAAGAACCAGGAGCTGGATACTAAAGTTAAAGTTGCTTCGGCTATTAAAGTGGGCAGTGCTGATGTGGTTGCCTATAAAGTAAAAAACAGCGGTAAAGAAAGCGACGTAACCAAGGCTAAACAGGCTCAAAAAATTAAGATAAACTTTACTGTCGCAAGTAATGCGGTTGCCGAAAAAGGCCTGCATGATATATATGTACGCATTATTGACCCAACTGGTAACCTAATAACACAAACAGATTCGGGCACATTTAACGCTGATAGCCAGGACCTGCAGTACACCTACAAAACATCAATTGATTTTAGGGACGATGGCAGCGGTTATACTATTGACTGGGTAAACCCTTCGCCATTCCAAAAAGGCACCTATACTGTACTTTTATACGCCGATGGTTTTACAATGGGCAAAACAAGCATAACGCTCAAATAAAAAGTCATCAGGATATATGAAAGCCCCGGTTGTTTTACAACCGGGGCTTTTTGTTAGCTTATTATTTAGTGTTACCGTGGCTCCTCTCTCCGTGCGTCAATTGCGAGGTATGAAGCAATGACGGGTTGATAAAAGTGCCATATCTGTACCTTACATTGTTTCTGTGTTATCAGCAGGAAAGCTTAAATAGAAAATAGTACCTACGCCAATAGTAGTTTCAAACCATACCTTGCCATTGGCGTTTTCAATAGAGTTTTTAACGAAGGCCAGCCCCAAACCCGTGCCCGAGCTTTTTGTGGTGAAGTTTGGCTCAAATATTTTTTCGCGCATCCCTTCGGGGATACCGTTGCCGTTATCTTTAATGGTAAGCAGGATGCTCCTGGTAGTGATCAGATAATCAATATCTATTATACAACCTTTATCAGGCGGGGTAGCCTCTATAGCGTTTTTAAGCAAGTTGTTAAAACATCTTAGTAGTTGGTCGCGGTCGGCACTTACAAAGAATGGGTTTGCGGGTGATTTAAAAGTAATGGTTACATTATCCATTTGTTTAAAAATGGTAACCGCCTGGCCAAGCACTTCAAAAATATCCATCCGCTCTATACGGGTATCCGGCATTTTGGCAAAAGCCGAAAACTCCGATGCAATAGACGAAAGGCTTTCTATCTGCTCAACAAATGATTTACTAAACCGCTCAAACTTTTGGTCGAATTTGGGATCCTTATCTTTCCACGACTTGTCAAGTAGCTGTAAACCCAATTTTAATGGGGTTAGCGGGTTTTTAATTTCATGCGCTACCTGCTTAGCCATTTCTCGCCATGCGGTCTCACGTTCAGACTGGGCGAGCTTTTGGGCACTGTTCTCCAGCGCTGCTATCATATTATTATATTCTTTTACCAGTGCGCCTATTTCGTCGTTACGCTCCCATTTAATAGGCTCGTTCTTTTTACCATATATGGTTTTACTTAAGTTATACTGTATAAAATTAAGGGGGGCGGTTATTTGGCGGGCTATGATCACTGCAAACAAGCCAATAGCTATAAATACCAGCGCGTAAACATTTATCATAATATTTAATAACGAGCCTATGCGCTCGGTATAATCGGCAGCATTAGCAAAATAAGGCAGCTGCAGGTAGGCAATAGTTTCGTGCTTTACATTTCTAATAGGCGTATAGGCTGCTTTATAGGTTAACAAACCTATCTTTTCCTCATTCACCACTTCAGACTTTTGCATGCCATCTAACCAAATAAACGCCTTACTATTCATTTGCCGGCAAAGCAGGCCATAATCGTAAATTTTAGGTTGGGTAGAGATCAATACATTGCCATTAAGGTTATACAAGGTAAGATCGGCCGAATAGGTATTGGCCAATTCATCAAAGCTTATTTTACTATCCTCGGTAATATTTTTTATATAATTATTGATTGGGCCTGCTTCAAAAGCAATGGCTATCTGCATTATTTTTGATCGGATAAGCTTATCCTGATGTACCTGGTATTGGGTACTTATAGATACAAATGTGATTATCCCAACCAATATAAGGGTTATAACAACCGCGAATATCATTGAAAACTGGATGCGTGTTTTATATAGTATCCTATCAAAACTTATTTTAAAACTCCATTTGATACGATTGTTGCTTACGTTAAATATTTTTACGCGGATCCATATCGTCCGTATTAATAGTATTATGGCGCTAAATGCCAACAGTACAACAAAAAAGAAGGTTAGTGCTGTAACATTTGATAACAATACATTGTTTTCCTGACTTACAACGATCAGATTACGCTTGGATGGCTTATATAGTAAATGGCTGTATGTTGTAAATTTAGCGGCAAAGCCCTGCTTTGGGCCTTCTGTGGTTTGAACTGTATATTTTTTAAGTTCTCCTTTAAACTCGCTGTTTCTAATACTATAAACATACGTACCGCTTTGGCCTATAAGTGTGTTATCTGTATAAAAAGCGAAAGAATAATTTTTAAACTCTTCGGTGCTTCCTTTTACTTCCTTATCAACTAACAGATCAGGAAAAGTCCCAGCGGCAAGCAATGGTTTAGATTTTAGTTCAATAACTATGGTGCCTAACTTTTTTGCACCATCCATTACAGGCAGTATGGCAAAGTAACTTTGAAAGCCAAATGATTCGTTTTGGCGGTAAAAATAATCTGATACCTTATATGAGCTATACACCACCATGTCTTTAAAAACATCAAGTGTATAATTCTTGTCGACAGATATGGGTTGATCTAACGTATTATACTCATGTACCTGAAACTCATATTTCGATAAATATCTGTCAAAATAAAGCTTTTGTAAACGTGTTTCCAGATAATCAGCAGTATGATCGGTATTCTTATAATACGCTACCAACAGCGGGTCAACAATGATCTGCTTCTCTATTCTTTTAAATATCACATCAGCAGTGGCATCATCCGGAACTTCCAGCCGTTGTATCAAAACCTTTCTTAACTCCTGCTCTTTTATTGCCTCAAAATGGTTGAGTTTAATAGATGCTATAATGGCGCAGATAAATACTATAGCAATATAGGAAGTGGCTGTAAATTTTCTATCGTTATATAAAAAGGCATAGCCCCTTATAATAACCAGCACCATCCAAAGCAGATAAAATAAGCTAAATTCCCAATAGTATGTTACTACGCATGTAGCTGTTATTATACTTAAAACAAACAACAGTGCCTGCTGTACTATAGGGATATCAAGCTTAAAGCAAATGGTGAGTATTACTTCGTTAAGTAAAAAAAACATCATGAAGCTAAAGCAAAGCATTAGCACACCAAGTAAACTAAAACCCGAAAGGTTAAGCACATTGTTTACATCAAAGCTGATCTTAGAGTTAATTACCAGGCCATAAAAAACCCTTAGCAGGCTGGTTGACGTGATAATAAGCAGGAGTAAACAGCCCGCAAAAATTAAATAACTTACTATTTTTCCCGGTACATTTTTAATGAGCTTATTACGATGTGCATAGGCAAAAACAACAAACCAACATATGACCAATATATTTATGCAAAAATCGCCTAGTGAGCGAAATAGTGAAGACGACGCATATAACTGGGGACTAAACAGCGAAAGGTCGTGTGTAAAATAGGGCCACCCGTAATGTAAATTTATGAACCTAAAAATCACAATAAATCCTGCCAAAAACAGTAATGCCCCCCACGTGTAATTTTTGCGGGCCAAATAAAGGGCTACATTATTTATAAGCAGGAAAAGGGTGAAGATCGCTAAAAGCCAAAAACCAATAACAAAATAAAAAAAGCGGTGATTAACCCCTTTTACCAGCTTTAAAGAAAACAAATACACGTTATTAACGTCGTGCACCGCGTAAACATTCTTATCAGTAAAGTCAGCTATGGCTATGTTATCGTCAATAGTAAGATCTTTGGCGAATACATTTTCCAGATAGTCATTTGTAAATGGATAATTAGTTTTTACCGGGATAAAAAATACGACCGAAATGTTTCCCTCAGTTTTTTTGATGGTTTCGTAATACCCATTAGTTTGCTTTATAAAAGAGCAACCTTCTTTTAATTTAGCAGCATTCTGGGGTATGACCCTTACACCGGTCCAAAAGTCAAGTACACCGTTTTTATAAACAAGTATCCAAATACCATTTTTTGTAGTGTACTCGTCTATATAAGCCAAGCCTTTGGCAGGTGTATTGCGCAGTTGCTTTATTTCATTAAAAACCTGTTTGTTGTTAATGGCACTATAAACATTTGCCTCCTTAGCATGCAGGTTGTTCTCTAACAACTTTGCCGTTTGGATTAAGTTATTTGCAGGCGTGTACGTACTTTCAACAACAATTGCTGTAAATAACAAACTGGCAAATAATAGAACCAGTAATACACGTATTTTTCCGGCTGTGCTCAATTTGTTAAATCTACTAAATCATGATAAAAGTAAAGCCATCATTATTATGATGGCCTATAATTATTCTATTACAGCGCTTGCCGTAGGGATATCGCGATTAACCTTTTTTACAAGGCCTTGCAATACCTTTCCGGGGCCAACTTCGGTAAACGATGAGGCACCGTCCCTAAGCATTTGCTCAACAGTTTGTGTCCAGCGTACCGGGCCTGTTAGCTGAGCTATAAGGTTATGTTTTATGTGCTCAATATCAGTATAAGGTTTGGCGTCAATGTTTTGATATACCGGGCAAATTGGTTCTTTAAACTCTGTATTTACAATGGCTGCTTCCAGTTCAACACGGGCAGCTTCCATTAACGGCGAGTGAAAAGCGCCACCAACATTCAGCTTTAAAGCGCGTTTGGCACCAGCTTCGGTCATTTTTATGCAGGCCGCATCAACACCGGCAACAGTACCTGATATTACCAATTGACCGGGACAATTATAGTTTGCCGGTACAACAACATCTGTTAACCGCTGGCAAATATCTTCTACCGTGAAATCATCAAGCCCTAAAATAGCGGCCATTGCTCCCGGTTGTATCTCGCAGGCTTTTTGCATGGCATTTGCACGGGCGGCAACTAAACGCAATCCGTCTTCAAATGATAAAGCACCTGTTGCTACCAGTGATGAAAACTCGCCCAGTGAGTGGCCGGCAACCATATCTGGTGCAAAATCATCCCCTAAAACTTTAGCTAATATTACCGAGTGCAGGAAAATAGCAGGCTGGGTTACATTGGTTTGTTTAAGATCTTCTTCGGTACCATCAAACATGATATCTGTAATACGGAAACCTAATATTTCATTGGCCTGTTCAAATAACTCACGTGCCAGTTCATTTTGCTCGTAAAGGTCTTTACCCATACCCGGGAATTGGGCACCCTGCCCTGGAAAAATGTATGCTTTCATTTAGTTGTAATATTTTTAGGTGACGGAGCGAGGTTGTCGGAGCGTTTCGCACCTTTCACTTCGCTCCTCGCACTAACTTAAATTCGAAGAAATTAAATTTAAAAATTCTGTTCTGGTTTGGCCTTTTAAAAACTCGCCGGTAAATGCCGATGTGGTAGTTACCGAATTTTGCTTTTGTACACCACGCATGCTCATGCACAGGTGCCGACACTCAATTACCACGCCAACTCCTATCGGGTTAAGGGTTTCCTGGATACAATCGCGTATTTCGTTGGTTAAACGCTCCTGTACCTGCAAGCGGCGGGCAAACGCATCTACTATACGCGGAATTTTGCTCAGCCCTACAACATATCCGTTAGGGATGTAGGCAATATGTGCTTTGCCAAAAAATGGCAGCATGTGATGCTCACACATCGAGTAAACTTCTATATCTTTCACAATCACCATCTGGCTGTACTCTTCCTTAAACATCGCCGAGTTAAGGATCTCTTTCGCATCCAGATCATAGCCATGGGTAAGATAAAGCATTGCTTTGGCAATGCGCTCGGGGGTTTTCAGCAAACCTTCGCGTTCGGTGTTCTCACCTATATGTTTTAAAACTTCAAGGTAATTGGCAGATAGGCTTTGTATCAGTTCGGGATTGTAACGGTCAATTTTCAGGTAGCCATTAATGCCCTCGTCCCTGTCAGGAATGTTGTGGTCGTTGATCATGGGTTAGGTTTATCCGCCAAAGTATTCGGCAGAGTTATTTTCTGTTTCGTACAATTTTACCGAGTGCAAAAACACACCCGGATAAGCTTCAATCGGGGCCTTAAGCTGGTTGAATATGCCAATGCAAAGCAACTCGGTAGATGCCATAATACCCGACATAAAATCAACATCCATATTGATGTTCTTATGATCGAGTTTTTCAATTACATACTCGTTTATGATCACCTTAAGCTCTTTAAGGTCAATAAGGTAGCCTGTGGCGTGGGTAACCTCGCCTTTTACTGTTACAAATAAATTGTAATTATGGCCGTGCCAGTTAGGGTTGGCACATTTGCCAAATACTTCCTGGTTTTTCTCTGCGCTCCATTCTTCGCGGTACATGCGGTGTGCTGCGTTAAAATGTTCTTTGCGCGTAATGTGTATCATCATAGCAATTAATGGTGCAAATATACAAAACAAAAACAGGCGAGTTGTTTTATCTTAGCTGTCAAAAAATAGCATTTATGCGAATATTATTCGTAGCAGCAACGGAATTTGAGGTAGAAAGCCTGTTTAGGAGCGGAGATAAAGGAGCGAAGAGTCAGGAGAAAACGCACTTCTCCCGTCTCTCCCCGCACCATTCTCTATTAATAACCGGTGTAGGCATGGTAGCAACAGCCTATGCACTGGGCCGCGAACTGGCAAAAAACCAATATGACCTGGTTATAAACCTTGGCATCGCGGGCAGCTTTGACCGCAGCATTGCCCTTGGCGATATGGTAGAAATTACGGAAGATACCCTTGCGGAGTTAGGCGCTGAAGATGATGAGGCATTTTTACCTATTACGCAAATGGGCTTCGGCGAAAGCACATTTAAAGCAACCGAAAGCCTCAGCAATGTTTATAAAACAGCTAACCTTAAACAAGCCACGGCTATAACGGTAAATACAGTTCATGGCAATGAGGCATCTATCAAAAAAGTGCAGGTACGTTTAAACGCGCAAGTAGAGAGTATGGAAGGGGCTGCATTTTTCTATGCTTGCCGCGAAGCTGGGGTGCCTTGTATTCAGATCAGGGCAGTGTCAAATTACGTGGAAAAACGTAACCGGGACAACTGGCAGATAGGGCTTGCCGTTAAAAATCTAAATACATTTGCTGCTGCTTTAATAGTAGAGTTACAAAAACTACCATGAAACTAACTATCGGCTTTTCGCCTTGCCCTAACGATACTTTTATCTTCGACGCACTGATCCATCATAAAATTGACACCGAAGGCCTGGATTTTGAAGTGTTTTATGACGATGTAGAAACCTTAAATCAAAAGGCTTTTCGGGGCGAACTGGATATTACCAAACTAAGTTACCACGCCTTTGCCTACGCGGTAGATAAATACATTTTGCTTGATGCGGGTAGTGCTTTGGGTTTTGGTGTTGGCCCATTGCTGATATGCAAAGGGAATGCGGCAGAGCTGAAAACAAAACTTGAAACCGGCGACCCGAATCTTAAAATTGGTATACCGGGCAAATACACTACCGCTAACTTCTTACTAAGCCTGGCTTTCCCGGATGCTATTAGTAAGCAGGAATTAGTTTTCTCGGATATTGAGAACGCTGTTCTTGATGGCCGGGTTGATGTTGGTTTGATCATCCACGAAAACCGTTTTACTTACCAGGACAAGGGCCTACACAAAATAATTGACCTGGGCGATTATTGGGAGAAGCGTACAGGTTGCGCCATCCCGTTGGGCGGCATTGTGGCTAACCGCAATTTACCGTTGGATGTTCAGCATAAAATAAATCGTGTTATTAAACGCTCGGTAGAGTTTGCCTTTGCCAACCCCAAATCGGGCTTGGAATATATTCGCTCACATGCCCAGGAAATGAGTGAAGAGGTGATGTATAAACACATCGAACTATACGTAAATAAATTCTCTGTTGATTTGGGTGTGGAAGGTAAAAAGGCGGTTAAGCTATTGTTTGATACGGCGCTTGGAAAAGGCATTATCCCGCAGATAAGCGAGGATTTGTTTTTGAATGCGTATTCTTAAAAACGAATTGTCATCCTGAACGACAGTGAAGGATCTATTAGTAAACTGTGCATAGCAACGAGTAGATGCTTTGCTATAGCTCTCCATGACAATTGTTAGTAAATGGCATGAGAAGTGTTCACGTTCACGGCCGTGAACACCATCGCAAACGCATAAATGCCTGATAATGAACAATTTTAAAAATAGGCTACTGACGAAATAACGCCACCATTAAATCCAAACCCAGCATAGGCGAACATGCAAATAATATAGTTGGTCACATTGCACTGCCCCGCAAAGATGTCATCACATCTTCAAAGGCCACGGGATTTGATAACTCAGCAGCAAGTGTTATGATTATTATTTCTCCGCCAGCAAATCGTCTGTTAACTTTTCAAACTCACTTATAAATTCGGTATAATGTTCGCCTGTACCCGGGCCGCTGAAGCCTGTGTGGATCTTGCGCACATCACCTGCTTTATCAATAATAATAGTGGTTGGGAATCCCACAACTTTGGTTAACATAGGCAAGCTTTTGGCGGTTTCTACCTTATTGCTGGTGTAACCGGTTATCAGGATAGGGTATTTAATGTCGAACCTGTTTTTTAGCTGCGCCAGCGCGCGTTGCGATTTAGCGAAATCGGTAGTGCGTTCATATGCCAGGCCAATCACCTCTACGCCTCTAGGCTGATATTTTTTATAGTAATTAACCATGTAGGCGGTTTCGTCCATACAGTTTGGGCACCACGAACCTAATATCTGCACAATAACAACTTTGTTTTTAAAGCGGGCATCATCAAGCGATACGGTTTTGCCTGTTAGATCTTTAAAACTAAAGGCAAGCTTTTTATAGCCCGGTTTTAATGCGGTTAATGAATAGGCATCGGGCAGTTTGGCATTCTCGTCCCTTACGGCGCTCCAAACATCTTTACCGGTTAAGCCCGAAAAGAATTTGCCATCGGTTAAGGTATTAGCATCGGTAATTTTAGCCGTGAAAAGAAAAGCGTGGCCGCCATCAAAACAAGATAGATACAGGCTATCGCCGGATACTGTTCCCTCTAAAAAACGGTAATCGCCGGTAGTGGTAAGAAATGTACCGGTAACTTTTTGGCCAACCTGTTTAAATTCGCCAACTGTGGTATCCCTGCCATCGCCTTCACCGATAATAGCCGACCAGCGGCCGCTTACATTATAAGCTGTTTTTGCAGGTGTTTTAAAAAAGCGCCATGGTGTACCGGCTGTCGCGGTAAAGTCCATTGGTACATCACGGTCGCCTAAATGCCTTATATAATGTCCTTTTAAATTATTACCATTCAGCTTTAAACGGAACTCCGAATCAAACAATGGCATTTTTATAAATACCGAATCGCCTTTGGCAGTAACATCCGTTACCTTAAAATGCTCGGTACTGTTTATAATGGCCAGTTCCTGTTTACCGCCGGCATTAGTTACCTCAAAATTAAACGGTATCTCATTGGCTGATGCGGTTATTAAAGCACCGCGCCAGATACCTGTTTTTAATGTTGTTTGTGCCGAACTTATATGTGTTAGCCCGGTTAAAAGTGCCGCGCTAAATAATATCTTTTTTATCATGCGTAAAATAGTCTACTAATCTTATATACTTTATCAAAAGTAATAAAACCTGTCAAACTATTTCAACACCTCGCGCGATATGACAATGCGCTGAATTTCAGATGTCCCCTCATATATCTGGGTGATCTTGGCATCGCGCATTAATCGTTCTACGTGGTATTCTTTTACATAACCGTAGCCGCCGTGTATCTGTACAGCCTCAACAGTAGTGCGCATTGCTGTTTCAGATGCAAACAATTTAGCCATTGATGCAGCCTGCGCATAAGGCAATCCATTATCTTTTAACCAGGCTGCGCGATAACAAAGCAAACGTGCTGCTTCTATCTCGGTAGCCATATCGGCCAGTTTAAATTGGATAGCCTGCAGGTCGGCAATGGTTTTACCAAAAGCTTTACGCTCTTTAGCATATTGTACCGATAGCTCGAAAGCGCCGGCGGCAATACCTAATGCCTGTGATGCAATACCTATACGCCCGCCTTCTAATGTAGCCATGGCAAACTTAAACCCGAAGCCATCTTCGCCAATACGGTTTTCTTTAGGCACCTTAACATCGGTAAACATCAGCGAATGCGTATCAGATCCGCGAATACCCAATTTATTTTCTTTAGCGCCAACAGTAAAGCCTTCCATGCCTTTCTCAACAATAAGGGCGTTAATGCCTTTATGCTTTTTAGAAGCATCGGTTTGGGCCATTACTATATAGGTAGAGGCAGTGCTGCCATTGGTTATCCAGTTTTTTGTACCATTAAGCAGGTAATAGTCGCCCATATCAACTGCAGTTGTGCGCTGCGATGTGGCATCGGAACCGGCTTCGGGTTCGCTCAGACAAAAAGCACCTATCTTTTCGCCCTGGGCTAAGGGTATCAGGAATTTTTGTTTTTGCTCTTCGTTGCCGTATTTCTCCAAGCCGTAACAAACCAGCGAGTTGTTCACCGATACTACTACCGAAGCAGACGCATCAACTTTTGACAGCTCTTCCATCACTATAGAATAGGATATGGCATCCATACCGCTGCCCCCATATTGCGGCGATACCATCATGCCTAAAAAGCCAAGCTCGCCCAGTTTTTTTATTTGCTCTGCCGGAAATTTTTGGTGTTCGTCGCGTTCTATCACGCCGGGTTTTAGCTCGTTTTGTGCAAAATCACGTGCCGCCTGGCGTATCATTTGGTGTTCTTCGGTTAGTTCAAAATGCATAGCGTAAATGTATAACAAATTTCATTTAATACTATGCACGCATAGTAAAAATATAAACACAAAAAAAGAGAGCTCTTTTGAAGCTCCCTTTTCCCCTAATTAATTTAAACTATTGATTAAACCCAAAATAAAAGAACATATTCATCTCAACTTGGGCAACTGAGAATTCACTTTTAGTCTTTAACAATTTGAAAATTTTCCATAGGTAGATGTAATATTTTTCAAAGATGTATGCAGGACCGTTGAACATTTAGCAAAAGATAAGCCACAATTTAAAAATGCACTAGTTTTCCCCCAGAGCCCTTTAAATATTTATTCCCAATAGGGGTAAGCATTAAACCCTGTTAGTAGATATAAAAAATAGACTTTCTTATTAACTATTGATTATTAATGCTTTAAAAAATACGTTTACATTTACGCCTCAATTATTTCACCTAAAAACCAGGTAGAAATACGTAACATCCTTTTTGCAGAAATATTTGAATAATTTTTTGCTTTAGTGCTGCTTTAAGTTGATTTTTAAAGAATATTACTAAAAACAGGATGTACTGAAAATTATAACATTCTGTTTTTCCATACACACCCTGTATCTTATTTCAGACAAACCATAAAATGAAGATAAAAAAGAACACAGTACATGCAATTGCAGCATGTGCGGTAGGTGCCTTGCTACTGAGCGCCTGCAAAGACAAAAACAAAATATATGCGGAGAACGATGTGCTGATAAAAAACATCGACAAAAGCGTTAAGCCCGGAGATGATTTTTTTATGTACGCTAATGGTGCCTGGCTTAAAAAGAACCCTATACCGGGGGCTTACTCGTCATGGGGTATTGGTAACGTGGTGCAGGAAGACCTGCGCAATAAACTAAAAAAGATAAACGAAGACGCGCTTAAAGCAGATGCCCCTAAAGGCAGCAACACACAAAAAATTGGCGATTTTTACTTCAGTGGTTTAGATACCGTTAATATAGAAAAACAGGGCTTGTCCCCTCTAAAAAATGAGCTGGCCAAAGTTGACAAGATAACTGATGTAAAAAGCCTGATCGAAGAGTTTGCTCATTTGGAAACCATTGGTGTACAAACCCCAATTGGCGCATATGCCGGGCAGGACGATCGCAACAGCGAAAAGATCATCATGCAGTTATCTCAATCGGGCATTGGCCTGCCTAACCGCGATTATTATTTTAATACCGATGAGCACAGCGTGGCCATCCGCAACGATTATCAGCAAAAACACTTGCCAACCCTGTTTAAGCTGATGGGTTTAACACCCGATGCTGCTTTGGCCGCAACCAAACAAACCTATGCATTAGAAAAATTCCTGGCAGATAGCTCGCGGAAACTGGAAGACCTGCGCGACCCATATCATAACTACAACAAAATGCCGTTGGCCGGCTTAAGCAAACTTGCCCCCGGTGTAGACTGGAAAACAACCTTCGACCAAATGGATTATAAAAAGGTTGATAGCGTAGTTGTTGGCCAGCCCGAATATTATCGCGCGTTTAACAAGGCACTGGCCCTTTACAGTATCGACGACTGGAAAAACTATATCCGCAAAAATATTGTGAACGATTTTAGCCCTTACCTGAGCAATGCCTTCAGTGATGAAAGCTTCCGCTTTTACGGAACCGTTTTATCCGGCAGGAAAGAACAACTTCCCCGCTGGAAACGTGTCCTGGATACCGAAGGTGGCCTAATGGGCGAAGTGCTTGGGCAGATCTTCGTAAAAGAATACTTCCCCGAGAAAACTAAGAAACGTTACGTTGACCTGGTAGAGGCTGTACGCACCTCTTTTGCAGAACATATTGATAAACTGGACTGGATGAGCGCCGAAACCAAGAGAAAGGCGCACGGTAAATTGGCTAAAGTATTCCCAAAAGTTGGCTTCCCCGATAAATGGAAAGATTTTTCCTCGCTGGATATCGACCGCTCATCATACGTACAAAATGTAATCCGCGGCAATAATTACTGGCATAAGTTTAATGCAAACAAACTGGGCAAACCGGTTGACCGTACCGAATGGGGCATGACACCGCAAACCTATAATGCCTACTACAATCCGTCGAATAACGAGATAGTTTTACCTGCCGCTATATTTATGGTACCCTGGGCATTAGATGAGAATATTGATGACGCGGTAGTTTACGGTTATGGCGCGGCATCAACAATAGGGCACGAAATTACGCACGGCTTTGATGACCAGGGCCGCCAGTACGATGAAAAAGGTAACCTGAAGGCATGGTGGACAGCAGAGGATTCGACTAAATTTGCCCAGCGGGCAAAAATGCTGGCCGATCAGTTTAGCGGCTATAAAGTTTACGGCCTGCCTATTAATGGCAAGGCTACCCTTGGCGAAAACATTGCCGATTTGGGTGGTATTGTTATTGGCCTTGATGCATTCAAAAAAACAGATCAATACAAAGAGGGTAAAACCATTAACGGCTTAACCCCTGTACAACGTTACTTTATGGGTTATGCATTAGGTTGGTTAGGCCAGGATAGAAAGGAATCATTATCCAGCCAGATATTAACCAACGAACATTCGCCCAGCTTTTTACGTGTGAACGGCCCTTTTACTGATGTGCCCGAATTTTATGAAGCATTCGGCATTAAAAAGGGGGATAAGATGTGGTTAGATCCTGAGAAAAGGGTGAAGATCTGGTAAAAAGCCTCTCCCTGCCCTCTCCAAAGGAGAGGGTTCTAAAAAATTCATCTTAAGCCCTTTTCATTTGGAATGGGGCTTTTGCTTTTCCAACGCGTCATTGCGAGGTACGAAGCAATCTCTTTAGGACAGTTGTACACCTTGCATGAAGGATTTGCTTAAAGAGATTGCTTCGTACCTCGCAATGACATTGTTTATTATTAATCGTATTATATTTACCCCATGCAATTCATCCACACACTGCAGGATTGGTGGCAGCATCAAAATTTGCTGGAGGTAATTGGTGTTATCACCGGTTTATTGTGTGTGTACCTGGCTGCTAAAAATAACATCTGGAACTGGCCCTTTGCAATCATCAGCGTAGTTATTTACATCTTCATTTTTTTTGAGGCACGTTTATTTGCCGATATGGGCTTACAGTTTTACTTTTTGGCTATGAATATTTATGGCTGGCATTACTGGAGCAAAAAACCCGTTACCGAGAAAAAAGTACCTGTAGCACGCATTATTAAAAAGGAGATCATTTTATCGGCTATTGCCATAGTTGTATTCACTTTTATATTGGGTTCCCTTTTAAAATATACCACTGCATCCTACCCATACCTTGATAGTTTTTGCACGGCCTGCAGCCTTGTAGCGCAAGTGTTTCTGGCGCGAAAGGTGTTAGAGAACTGGCTGATATGGATTTTTGTGGATATCATATATGTAGGCATCTACATTTTTAAAGACCTTCATTTAACGGCTGTAATGTATGCTATTTATGTGGGCATAGCCTTAATGGGGTACGTCGACTGGCGAAAAGACTGGAAATTAGAGGCAAGAAATAAGAATCAAGAGACAAGAAACTAATGGAGATATCCGAAATCGAAAATTCGAGATCCGACATAATAAAAATAGCTGTCGTTGGCCCGGAATCTACCGGAAAATCTACTATGTCAGCATACCTGGCAGCGCATTACCATACTATTTGGGTACCCGAGTATGCCCGTGGGTATTGCGAAAAGCTAACCGAACCACCTACCTGGCAGGATGAGATCAATATGTTCTATGGTCAGCTGGCGTTAGAGGCAGAACTGTTACCCAAGGCAAACAAGCTGCTTATTTGCGATACCACATTCATCACCGTTAAAATTTGGAGCGATCAAATTTTTGGGAAATCGCCGCAGGAAGTTGTAGACGAATTACCAAAACACCCATACGATCTGTACTTATTATTGGATATAGACTTGCCCTGGCAGGACGACCCCCTGCGCGATTTCCCCCATATGCGCGAACATTTCATGGATGTGTGGCATAAAGAGTTACAGGCCTTAAACGCACACTATGTACTTATATCCGGCACGGGCGAGGATAGATATACCAGCGCAGTTGAAGCGATAGACGCGTTTATTGGGGAACTATAATGCTCTGGACTACCTGATCCATGGCCATTAAACCCTGTGAATCAGGGTTCAAAACAATATTTATTAAAACTTTTTTCACACATCATGCAACGTTGTTAAATCGCCTGCGTCATTTAATCTGAAACCTGTCAATAATTTGGAAGCCGTATACGTAGACAAGCATTACAACCTGGTGGTTGAGTGCAAGCAAGGCAGTAAAAAAGCTTGCTATGAGTTGTATCGATTGTATTCGAAAGCGATGTTGAACATCGCCTTTAGGATAGTGGGCAATATTGGCGAGGCAGAAGATGTTTTGCAGGAATCGTTTACTGATGCTTTTAACAAACTGAAGGATTTTAGGCAGGAAACTACCTTTGGTTTATGGCTAAAGCAAATTGTGGTGCATCGCTCTATAAACCTTTTGCGAAAAAGAAAGTTAGAGTTTGTTGAAATAGAAGATGGCCAGTTGGATAATGTGCCTGATGAGGAACCCTGGGACGACGAAGATATACAATACCAGGTGGCACAGGTAAAGGAAGCCATAAAGGAATTGCCCGAAGGCTACCGGGTGGTATTATCACTTTACCTTTTAGAGGGATACGACCACGAAGAAATAGGACAAGTATTACATATTACAGAAAATACATCAAGAACACAGTTTTTGAGAGCTAAAAGAAAATTGAGCGAGATATTAACAAGGAAAGGAATAAGAAAATGAGCAAGCGGTTAGAAGATTTTATTAGCAACAACAGGGAAGAATTTGACGACCTGGAACCACGTGCCGATATCTGGAACAATATTGCCAAAGAATTGGACGCATGGGAGGAAGTGCAGCCGCTAAAAAAGCGCGAAGCAAAAACTTTTTCACTGGCTTTTGTACTAAAAGTAGCCGCATCGGTGATCGTAGTTATGGGCTTAGGGTTCGGTTTGTACCTAAAAAGCCAAAAAACGGCAGGTGTAGATCTGGCCGATATTAACCCAACTTATGCCAAACAACAGGTGCATTATGCATCGGTAATTGAAGGCCAGCGCACCAGGTTAAAGCTTGTTGCCAAATTTGACCCACAGTTATACAAAGAGTTTAATGCGGAGCTTATAAAAATGGATGCGAACTACAAAAAACTAAATATAGATTTAGCTACCAGCCCCAACCAGGAACGTGTTTTACGTGCAATGATCCGGAACTTGCAAATACAAACCGAGGTGCTTAATCAGCAACTGAGTGTAATTGAACAATTTAATCAAAGTAAAAAGGATCATCAAAATGAGAACAAAGATATTTAAACACGGCCTGCTTGCTGCTATTGCAGTGTTGGTTATCACAACCACGGTGTCTGCACAAGACTCAATAATGGCCCCGCCAGAGCCACCTGCAGCACCAAAGGTTTATGTTTTTAAACAAAACAAGGCCTTTAAGCAAAACATGGCCAACCTTAAAGTAAAAATGCGCCAGCTGCAAAAGCAGATGAACAATAAGAACTTTAATGTAAATAAGCAAATGAACTTTGCTTTCAAAGATTTCGACAAAAACTTTAACGAAAGCTTTAAAGATTTTGGCAAAAACTTCAACGAAAGCTTTAAGGACTTCGGTAAAAACTTTGCAGGCAGCTTTAGCGAAATGGCCCCTGAATTTTCGGGCGCTTTCAAAAACTTTAATGGCATAAGCTACAGCAATAGCAACAACATTAATGATGAAGAATATAAAGAGAAGGTTGCCAAAGGCCAGATAACCGAAAAAATTAAAAACTACAGCAAAAGCTATAGTGCAGATGCAAATGATATACTGCAAATAAACAACAGCTTTGGTAAGGTGGTAGTTAACACCTGGACCAAAAATGAGTTTAAGGTTGATGTGCAAATGAAATTTGGCTCGGAAGATGAAGAGTACGTTAACGATATGATCAATGGATCAAGCATTAGCGACAGTAAGGTTGGTAACGTAGTTTCTTTTAAAACCAATATAGCCCGCAACAATAACAACAGGCATGGCGATAACCATATGGAGATCAACTACACGGTATACATGCCCGCCGGTAACACATTAGATCTGACCAACAAGTTTGGCTCCGTTACCTTGCCAGACCTATCTGGCAAAACTATAATAAGAGTATCATACGGTACCTTAAATGCACAGCAACTATTGAGTAAAGATAACGATGTGAGAGTAAGGTTTGGCGATGCCAATATTGTAACCTTTAACGGTGGCAAGTTGGATCTGGGTTATGGCAAAGTAAAAGCAGGCACCGTAAATAATGTTGCTGCAACTATTTCATTCGCAGGTTTTAGTGTAGATAGATTAAAGAACTCGGCAGATATAAATATCAAGTATGGCGATGGTTTTAGCATAGGCACTATTGAAAAATCAGTAAGGAACTTAGTTATAAATGCATCGTTCACCAAAATAAAGCTCGATTTTAAAAATGCGGATAGTTTTAACTTTGATGTGATCACCAAGTTTGGCGGCTTTAATTATAACGACGATAATATGAAGGTAACCGCTAAAACACCATCAGATGAAGAACGTGGCTGGTCGTCAACAAAAACATACAAAGGTTATATAGGTAAAAATAACAGCGATGGCAAAATTGCAATCAATGCAAGCTATACCGATGTAAAGTTTTACTAAAACAACAAAATCCATCATAAAATGCAAAACCCTTGTCATAACGGCAGGGGTTTTGCTATTTTTAGGCCAACAAGTTTTACATCTGCATGGAAATATTTACCGACCCGGAAGCGTGGGTATCGCTTATCACACTAACGGTTTTAGAGATAGTTTTAGGTATCGATAATGTGATCTTCATATCTATACTATCAGATAAATTACCAAAAACCCAACAGGAAAAAGGCCGCAAGCTGGGCTTGGCTATGGCCATGATAACCCGTGTATTACTGCTGCTTACCATTACCTGGGTAATGAAACTGACTGCGCCGCTATTCAGCTTGTCTGGCTTATTAAACATCACTGATCCGGAATGGGTAGAGAAACTTGCTATATCTGGCCGCGATCTGATACTGATAATAGGAGGTTTATTCCTGATCTATAAGAGTACCGCCGAAATTCACCATAAAATTGAGGGTGAAGATGAAAATGCCGAAACGGTTAAACCGCATTCTTTTTGGGGTACCATCTTCCAGATCATGTTGCTGGATATTGTATTCTCGCTGGATTCGGTTATTACCGCAGTAGGTATGGCTAAACACGTAGAAATAATGATAACAGCCGTTGTAGTTGCCGTAGGTATTATGATGTGGGCATCAAGCGGTGTGGCCAACTTTGTAAACAAGCACCCAACGGTAAAAATGCTGGCCTTGTCGTTTCTGCTATTAATAGGTGTTTCCCTGTTAGCCGAAGCGTTTGAGCAGCATATACCAAAAGGATATATCTACTTTGCAATGGCCTTCTCTATACTGGTAGAAATGCTAAACCTTAAAATGCGCACCAAAAAGGCCGCGAAAGGTGAAAAACGTATAAAGGTTGTACCAACTAAGAAATAATTATAATTAATAAAAAAAGGGTTGCAATATTATACTGCAACCCTTTTTTATTACCCGTGGTTGGTTTCTTCACCAACCACTCCTTACTTAAACTTATTTTTTAATGCTGCCAGCTTACTCATCATATCCATTTCCGGCTCAGGCTCGGCTTTAGCTGGTTTAGGTGCGAAAGTTTTTTGCACCGGCTTTTGTTCACGTGGTTTGAATGTGGCAGGCTCACGCTTTTCGTTCTCTTTCATACTTAATGCTATCCGCTTGCGGGTTACATCAACCTCGGTAACAGTAACATCAACCTTCTGGTGCACTTTAAGCACCTCGTTTGGGTCTTTAATAAAGCGGTTTGTGATCTGGCTTAAGTGTACCAAACCATCCTGGTGTACGCCAATATCTACAAAGGCGCCAAAGTTGGTAATGTTGGTTACAATACCAGGTAGCTTCATCCCAACTTTAAGATCGCCAATGGCATTAACACCCTCAGTAAAGCTGAATGCTTCAAACTGCTCGCGCGGGTCGCGGCCCGGTTTGGCCAGCTCGGCAATGATATCATTCAGGGTAGGCAAACCAACAGTATCCGAAATATACTTTTGCAGCGGGATAGATTTACGCAGGTTATTATCGTGGATCAAATCCTGCACACTGCATTTAAGGTCTTTAGCCATTTGCTCCACCAAAGCATAACGCTCAGGGTGAACGGCGCTGGTATCCAACGGGTTTTCCGCTCCGCGGATACGTAAGAAACCTGCAGCTTGCTCGTATGCCTTATCGCCCAGGCGGGTCACTTTTTTCAACTGGTCACGGCGTTTAAAGGCACCGTTCTGATTACGGTATTCTACTATGTTTTGCGCCAGCTGCGGACCAAGGCCAGATACATAGGCCAGGATCTGTTTTGATGCTGTATTCAACTCTACACCAACCGCGTTAACGCAGCTCATAACGGTATCATCTAAAGATATTTGTAATTTATTCTGGTCAACATCGTGCTGGTACTGGCCTACACCAATGGATTTGGGGTCGATCTTTACAAGTTCGGCCAACGGGTCCATTAACCGGCGACCGATTGACACCGCCCCTCTAACAGTAATATCTTTATCCGGGAATTCCTCACGGGCAACGTCAGATGCGGAGTAGATAGATGCGCCGCTTTCGTTAACCATAACAATGGTAGCGCCCGGCAGGTTCAGGTTACGTACAAATAGTTCTGTTTCGCGGCCTGCGGTGCCGTTGCCAATAGCAATGGCTTCAATTTTATATCGCTCAAACAAATGCTGAACAGTTTTCTCTGCCTCTTTAGCCTGGCCCGCACCGGTATGTGGGTAAATGGCCGTATTCTCTAATAACTGACCCTGCTCATCCAAACAAACCAGTTTACAACCCGTACGAAAACCCGGGTCAATGGCCATAATGCGTTTTTGGCCAATCGGAGCACCCAATAAAAGCTGGCGGGCATTCTCGGCAAACACGCGAATGGCTTCTTCGTCGGCTTTCTTTTTGGTAAGTAAGCGTATTTCGGTTTCCATTGATGGCTTTAGCAGGCGTTTATAACCATCGCTTATAGCTAAACCAACCTGCGTAGCTGCCGCGTTCCGGGAGGTGATAAATTCGCGTTCCAACAGGGCTATCGCATCCTCTTCCGTCGGCTTTATATCAAGGTAAAGGATCTCTTCTTTTTCGCCGCGGCGCATGGCCAGGATGCGGTGAGACGGTGCCGACTTAACCGGCTCGGTCCAATCGAAATAATCTTTGTATTTAATCCCATCCTGCTCTTTTCCAGGCGCCACTTTCGACTCAAAAACGCCTTTTTCCGTAAATAATTGACGCATTTTCGCCCTTGTTTCAGCGTGCTCGCTTATGTGTTCGGCAATAATGTCGCGGGCACCGGCCAAAGCCTCTTCGGCATTCGCCACGCCTTTTTCATCGTCGATATATTTCGCGGCTTCCAGCTCGGGGTCAATATTTTTTTGGCCCAGCAAGCTATCGGCCAAGGGCTGCAAACCTTTTTCGCGGGCAGCAGTAGCACGGGTTTTACGTTTTGGGCGATAGGGCAGGTAAATATCTTCCAGCAAAACCATTGTTTCAGCGGTGTTTATTTGCTGCTCCAGTTCGGGCGTTAGTTTACCCATATCGGTTAGCGATTTCAGGATGGCTTCGCGACGTTTATCCAGGTCGCGTAGTTGCTGCACACGGTCGCGGATGGCGGCTACCTGTACCTCATCAAGGCTGCCCGTAACTTCTTTACGGTAACGGGAAATAAAGGGAACGGTTGCACCTTCGTCAAGTAAGGCAATTGTAGCGCTTACCTGTTTGCTACCTACAGAAAGCTCCTGGGCTATTTTAATATTGTATTCCATTTGTAATGATTCCACCGATCCGGGATTGATTGCACCGATGCGGGAATGCGAAGTTGGCACTCTTTAAGGAGAAATCAAACGGATATTTTTCAACTTTATCCCGCATGTCATTTTCGAATGAGCGGAGATGGTGGTGCGGGGAGCGAAGAGAAATGACAGGGTTGGTTTTATCTACACCTTGCGCTCGTCTGTGACGAGTGCTTAACCTGGGTAAGCGTCTGCGACGCTATAATGGCGATGCAATCGCCGAACAATTTTTAGCACTCGTCACAGACGAGCGCAAGTAAAAGTAACGCTTGTTGCAATTGGGCGCCGTTTGGTAGGCCATGTTAATTAATCGGCTTTAACAATTCTTTTCCCGTTGATGATCTCAACACAAGAAATTCTTTTCCACCTTTTTCAATCACATTAAAAGTTAAATTGCCATCACCCGGATCAAAGCCACTTCCTAACTCATAAAGAACAGACCTGTCTACTAATCTTTCAATCGGCAACCAGCCGTATTTTTTATATGTGTCAAAAGTATATTTGGTTTCGCCTAAAGTAACAAACCCGTATGAAAACTTCCTGGTTTCGTAACTCCCGCCATTGCCTGCATAATTGATCTTGCTTTGACTTTCATAATCATTAGAAATTACTATAAATAAAAATAAACCAGGTAAAGCTATAACAAAGCCTAACCCCCATATTATAATTCCAAATACATTTAATATAGCCGTCCATGCATTTATTATCAATCTTTTGGCTATTACTAAACCGGAAAGTATAAAAGAGTATTCCAAAGCAAATATTATGTAATCGAAATAGTCACCTTTAATGGAAAATCCTAAAAAGAATAATAAATTATGAAACAGGAAAAATAGAAAAGTGTATTTCCCCCATTTTTTAAGCTCAATAGTATCTAATTTACCCAACAAATGTAAAACAGTAAACGGAAGAACAATTAAAGTAATTTCTAAAAGAAAGTATACAAAGTTCATTAATGAATTGGTTCAATTGCTTATATAACTACATATATAGCAAATTCCTTTTAAAACGGCACGATCACCTTAACACTCAAATTTCTGCCGATATTGTAAATACCCAGGCGGCCATTGGGCGATGCGTTGTAGTACTCAAAATACTTTAAGCGGTTAAGGTTTGATTGATAGGCCACATCAAATAAGTTATCGGCCTGTAAAAACAGCTCGCAAATAGTTTTGCCCGATTTAGCTTTTAACGTGCTGCCTATGCCTGCATTGATCAGCGTGTAACCTGGTGTAGGGGTTTCGGTATCGTTTAAGGCATAGTAATGGTTTTGGGCCGCATAGGCATCTACCTCGGCACGGAAGTATACTTTGGAGAAGATCCCGTAAGTGCCCTGCAGTTTCAGTTTAATTTCCGACCGGATATGCAACGGCGGAATAAACGGCAGGTATTTAGCCGCGCCGTTACTTTGCGCTATAAGCGCTTTATTCTGATTAATACCCACCACATAGGCGGCGCTATTATTCCACTCTATCCATTTGGCATTATGTGGGTGCAGGTTAAAAGTAAATTCCGCGCCATACAAACGGGCTTTTGACTGTTGATACTGGTAAGTGGTATTGCCGGGCACAATGATAACCGGGTTGCCATTAGCATCGTCCAGGCGCGATTGGTAGATGTAATTCTCTATCTGGTTATTAAACAGCTCTGCCATAAGATCTACATCTTTAAGGTAGGCTATAAAACCCAGGTCTTCCTGTAGGCTAAATTCGGGTTCAAAAGTGCGGTTGCCCAGGTAAACGATATGCGCGCCGGGGTCCAGGCCGTTACTGCCAATTTCGGTAATGTTTGGTGCGCGGTAACCACGGGCAATATTGGCTTTTAAAAGCACCCGCTCGCTCACATTGTAGGTAAACCCTAAACTGCCCGATATACCATGATAAGTATGTTTAAAATTAGGGAACTGCAATCGCGCGCCCGGGTCAGTTGCCGAAACATGTTGTTCAAAACCATTTGCAGCGTTCGGCCCCACGTAAAAATCATTCCAGCTAATGTTGCGGGTATCGTACCGTATGCCGCCCGAGATATCCGTTTTGCCAATTGTTTTTTTTACAAAAACAAACCCGCCAATATCAAACAAATTATAATCCGGTATAGGGAAATCTGTAGCCTGTTTGCTGCGGTTGGTTTGGGCAATGCCGTTTACCCCAAATGAAGTTTCCCAGCCGTTAAACACTTTTGGGCTATACCTAAAATCGTAATTCAGGGTATTTAGTGTAACATAAAGGCCGGCCTGTTGCGGTTGTGTAGGGTGGTTATATTCCCGCCTAACGCTTTGCTGCCAGCCCAGTGCAGATGCAAATACCCCCTCGCCCAGTTTTACCTCGGTTTTATTGTATACCCGGTAATGCTGTATGTGCTGATGCAAAGGTGTAAGTCCGTAAGAATTGAGCCTGTTTTCGTCGGCAAATGGCCGGTTTCTGATGTCGTCGTTTCCCGCTTCGGCAACCTGCACGGTAAACCGCCGGGTAAGCGAATCCCTGCTGCCGTCTGGTATTTCCTGCTTATTGTTGTAAGTAGTTGCCGAAAATTGTGAGAAGCCCCACTTTTTATCTACCCGTGCCATCCCCGAAAGGATATATTCCTGAAAAGCCGAATTGTACACATATCCATCAATTTTATTGCGATAATTATGCGCCGCTTTACCTGTTGCCCTGAAAGCATACTTCCAATCACTTTTTTTGTAGGATAACCCAAGCGATGAGCCTATCAAGCCGTTATTGGTATGGTAATCGGTAATAATATCGCCGTTGAGTTTACCATCTTCGCCATTAGGGATGTAAGGTATCAGGTTAATAACCCCCGCCAAAGCATCCGATCCATAGGTTAAACTGGCAGGGCCTTTTATTACTTCTGCGCGGGAGATCCCATACTGATCTATCTCTATGCCATGCTCATCGCCCCATTGCTGCCCTTCCTGGCGTATCCCATCATACAAAGTTAAAACCCGGTTATAACCTAACCCGCGAATAAATGGTTTAGAAATATTTGGCCCTGTGGTAACCGCAGTAATACCGGGGATGCCTTTTATAATAGCATCAATTATATTATTGTTAACGTTTTGGTCGATCTCACTTTTTGTCATTACCGCAATGGGTACTGGGTTACTGCGCAGCTCGGTAGCGCGGGACACACCTGTAACCACCACCTCGTTTAGCCTGGAACTACCCTCCTTTAGTTCGGCATGCCGGATTACCGTATCGCCTGAAGATAGGGCTACTTTTAACCTTTCGGGGAAATAGCCTATACTGCTAAATACAACCGTGTACTCACCGGGTGCTATATTTTTTATCTCGTAAAATCCCTTATCATTTGCGGTAGTACCATATTTTGTTCCGCTGAGTATAACTGTTGCATACGCCAGCGGCGTGCTGTTTACGGTTACGGTACCCTTAAGCGAGCCATTTTGTGCCGATGAGGCAAGTGTAAGTATTGTTAATATGAATGTTAGGAGGCGGCGCATGAAGTTTTATTTTGTACAAACGTATTAAATAAATTCTATTAATCAATGAAATAAAATTAGGCAAGACTAATTTTATTTATAACTATACATTTTTGTTTATGTTTGTATAACCCAATAAATTACTATGCATACGCTATCAGAAGAAAATTACCTGAAATGTATTTACCGCCTTTGGCAGGATAAAGGGCAAAAAATAACACCTACCGCTATTGCCGAATCGTTGGGTAATAACCCGGCATCGGTGGTGGATATGATCCGTAAGCTTACTGATAAGCAGCTAATAGTATACGATAAAAAGAAGGGTGTAGAGCTAACCGCACAGGGGCAAAAAGATGCTACGCTAATTGTGCGCCGCCATCGCCTTTGGGAGGTATTCCTGTTAGAGAAGCTGGGCTACCATTGGGACGAGATCCATGATATTGCCGAAGAACTGGAGCATATTAAAGATGCCACACTGGCCGACAGACTTGATAAATTCCTGGGCTTCCCGGAGTATGATCCACATGGCGACCCTATACCAAAGGCCAATGGCAAAATGGCCAAACGATACTCAACCACCCTGGCCGATTTAAAGCCCGGCAGCCAATGCCGCGTAGCCGCGGTAAAAGACACCACAAGCGCTTTCCTGCAATATTTGATCAAGCTTAATATCAACATCGGTACAAAAATACAGCTGATAGAAAAAATATCTTTCGACAGCTCGCTGGTCATCAGCATTGACGGCAACGAGCGCACCACGGTATCACAAAAATTTGGCGAGAGTTTGCTGATAGATATGTAACGTTATTCCCGTGCATTATTTTCCTGTAAGGAGGACAGGAGCTTAAAAGTTTGTCATGCTGATCGCTTAGCACGACAAACTTTTAAGCTAATTACTTAGCCCATAAACAGCACGTTAAACTTATGCCCATCTACATCGGCAAAGCCGCAGCCGTACATGCCATGGAAGGCTTGTGGTTCGGAAAATACCGTGCCGCCTATCTTTTTTACTTTAACGGCCCATTCATCAACTTCAGCTTTGGTTTCGGCCGAAAGGCTGAACATTACTTCGTTACCTTGCGCAGTATCGGCAACTTCGCCGTTTAAAGCTACTTTAAAAGGTGCTTTAGGAAAAAAGCAGATCACAAAATTGCTATCGCCCACGGTAATGCTGGCTATATGATCTCCATTAAAATGGTTTTCTCCTACTTTAAAATCCAGTTTGGTGTAAAAATCAATGGTTTGGTTAACATCGTTAACTGGTAAATTAGCCCAAATTTGCTTTGTCATAGTTTTAGTTTTTAATCCCATGTTTAAATGGGGGTTATAATTTTGTTTGTTGTTGATAACAAATCTCCGAACAATTCACCCCCTTTAAAACTTGTATAAATGACAACTTGCGGGTGTGATTATGACAGATAAAATCAATAAATTGCCGCATAACTAAATCTTACCTGCATGAAAACCGTAGCGTTACTAATTTTTAATGAGGTTGTGCCGTCGTCAATTACCGGTGTTGTCGATTTGCTTGCCGGGGCTAATAAGTATATGGAACGCGCGGGGCAGCCAATAGCTTTTTGCCTTGAAATGGTAAGCCAATCGTTAGATACCCTGCATCTTGCTTTTCCAAACCAGCAGATAGATCATAAAACCTTTCAGCATGCCGGCCACCCTGATCTGATCATTGTTCCCTCGTTTAGCGTGGGCAATATGGAGCCTGTAATTGTGCAAAACATGGCAGCTATTAACTGGCTGAAGGAAATGCATACAACTGGCAGCGAAATTGCAAGCCTTTGTGTGGGCAGTTATTTTTTAGCCGAAGCCGGGTTATTGGATGGCAAGGAAGTAACATCGCACTGGGCGGCGGCGGATGATATCCAAAAACGCTACCCCCGTATCAAAATGAAATCGGACCTGGTAATAACCGATCAGGATGGCATTTATACCAGCGGTGGGGCGTTCTCATCTTTAAAACTCGTTTTGTACCTGATTGAAAAATTTTGCGGCCGGGAAACCGCGCTCTGGATCAGTAAAATGTATGCCATTGACATGGATCGAACCAGCCAGGCGCACTTTGCTGTTTTTATGGGTCAGCACCGGCATGATGATAAGGAGATATTAAAAGCCCAGGAATACATTGAACAAAATTATAAAAATGAGATAGCCATGGAGGATGTATCCAGCCTGATTAATATGGGGCAGCGCAATTTTATCCGCCGGTTTAAAGCGGCTACCAACAATACCCCTTTTGAATACCTGCAGCGGGTGAGGATTGAATCGGCCAAGAAGGCAATTGAGATGAACCGCAAGGACCTACCCCTAATTATGGAAGACACCGGCTATAACGATTTGAAAGCCTTTCGTACCATCTTTAAACGCATTACCGGGCTTTCGCCGATGGAGTATAAAAAGAAATACGCGCGGAGTTAACATTTTATTCAATTTGACCAACATGCCGATCGTCGGGTTGCCATTTGTTTATTACTCTCCTAACAAAGCTTTTAAACTTTCCAAAGTATCGGCTTCCTCTTTTGGTTTATCATGCCGCCACCTGAGGATGCGCGGGAAACGAAGCGCAATACCCGATTTATGGCGGGTTGATCTGTTGATCCCTTCAAAGCCTATTTCAAAAACCAGCTCGGGCTTTACGGTGCGTACCGGGCCAAATTTTTCCAAAGTATTTCGTTTAACAAAATAATCCACCTTATTGATCTCGGCATCGGTAAGGCCGGAATAGGCTTTGGCAAAGGGCACCAGCTTATCGCCATCCCAAACGGCAAAGGTATAGTCGGTATACAAGTCGGCGCGGCGGCCGTGACCTTTTTGGGCATATATCATCACCGCATCAACCGATAGCGGGTCTATTTTCCATTTCCACCAATCGCCCCGGCGGCGTCCAACCTGGTAGGTGGCGCTTTTGCGTTTCAGCATAATACCTTCGGCTATCATGGCGCGCGATTGCTCCCTGATGCTTTCCAGCTCTTCCCAACTGCTGAATTTAATGAGCGATGATATATTGAATACCTCCGGATATGCTGTTTCCTGCTGTAGCTTTTCCAGTACCTCTCTCCGTTCGGATTGTGTTTTATAACGGATATCCTCGCCGGCATATTCCAGGCAATCATAAACAATGGTAGCCACCGGACTATCAGCCAATATCTTCTTATTTAAATTTTTGCGACCTATCCGGGTCTGCAGTACACTGAACGACATAGGCAAACCATTCTGAAAACTCAGGATCTCGCCATCCAGCACCGTACCATCCGGCAGGGCATTCAAAAACGGGTGCAGCTCGGGGAACTTCTCGGTGGCCAGGTCTTCGCCGCGGCTCCAGATAAAAATTTCGCCGCCACGTTTTATCATTTGGGCACGGATGCCGTCCCATTTCCACTCGGCCTGCCATTCGCTGGCATCGCCCAAAGCATTACCTACATCCTCTGCCGATTTACGCTTTTCGGAAGTTTCCTGTATGGGATAAGCCAAAAAGAAAGGATAGGGCCTGGAGATATTATCCGCGGCGTTTTGCTCCTGCACCAATTGGTCGTAGGTATAATCTTCGGGCATCCAGCTGCCCATTATGCGATGGGTGAGCGCGGGGGCTTCAATACCGGTAACATCTGCCAGCGCTTTTATCACCAAATTTTGCGATACACCAACGCGGAAACTACCGGTTAAAAGTTTATTAAACACAAAACGTTCCTGCCTGTCCAGCATGGCCCACGACTCTATCAGCCAAAGCTTTTTCTCTTCTTCGGTTTTATCGGCAAGATTATTTATCTCTGCTATCCACTCGGTTAAAGTTTTACTGCTGCTGCCGGGGCTTTCGGGTATTAGCAAGGACATGGTTTCGGCCAGGTCGCCTACCACGTGGTAGCTTTCCTCGAAAAGCCAGGCTGGTATATTAGATGCTTCTATGGCCCAATTACGGATCAGCGTGGAGTTGATCTGGCGCTTTGGTCGCCTGCCAGTAAACAATGCCAGCATGTGCATTTTATCAGTATCGGGCACATTGCTAAAATAGTCTTTTAAAACCTTCACCTTTTCGTTGGTTTTGTTGGTTTCATCTAAAGAGAGAAAGAGTTGGGCGAATGCTTTCATTGTGCCTCCTCCTTTACCACATCGCCGGATGGTGCTGTTTCTTTAACCTCTTCACCCTCGGTAACCGTAGAATCTTCCTCTTCGCCTCCATAAAGCGTATGCACTTCCCGGGCGTTAAAACCTATCTCGTTTAAATAGCGGGTAAACGACGCGGTGTAGCCGTGGGTTAGGTAAACACACTCGCAGCCGGTGGCGTCAATTGCGCTGACCAATCCGTTCCAGTCGGCATGGTCAGACATGATGAAACCCCTATCCGCTGCACGGCGGCGTTTGGCGCCACGTAGGGCCATCCATCCACTGCAATAACCAAAACTATATGGGCCAAACTTTCGCATCCATGGGGTACCTACCGATGATGGCGGGGCAAGGATAATGCCTTTGCGTACTTCTTCCTTTGATGATTCGGCCGTTATGCGTTCGGTTGGGTTTAATATTACGCCATTCCTGCGCAGGGCTTCGTTCGTGTTTTCGATAACGCCATGTGTATATACTTTACCGATACTCAGGTCGAGGTTTTGCAGGATGCGCTGTGCCTTACCAAGCGAATAACCCACTATAACTGTGGCAACGCCATTATCTATATTTGTACGCCACCAGTTATTTACATCAGTAAAAATTTCGGCCTGTGGTTTCCAGGAATATACCGGCATCCCAAAGGTGCATTCTGATATAAAATGATGACATTTTACTGGTTCGAATGGGGTAGAGATCCCATCATCGTCAGTTTTATAATCGCCAGATACCACCCAAACTACGCCTTTATACTCTACCCGGATCTGCGCCGAACCAATAACATGCCCTGCAGGATACAGGGAAATTTGCACACCGTTCTTGGTTACGGTTTCGCCGTACTCAACAGTGCGCAGGTTTATTTCACCGAGGCGATAAAACAGTACTTCTTTTGAAAGATGGTGGGCCAGATAGTTTTTATGCCCCCAATAGGCATGGTCGGCATGGGCGTGGGTTATTACGGCATCGTCCACGGGTTTCCAGGGGTCAATGTAAAACTTCCCCTGTTCGCAGTAAATGCCTTTATCAGTAAACTCCAGCAATGGTTTGGCCATAGTGTTTTAATAACCGATGGGGACGAAATTGGTTTGCTGGGCGAATTTAACCACAGAGGACACAGAGGTTTTCACGGAGAAAACAGAGCTTTAAAAAGCTATTAATTCTGAAATTCCTCTCTGTGGTTTTTTCTCCGTGCCCTCTGTGGTTAAATCAAACAAAAGAGACGCGAAGTATCGCGTCTCTTTTGTTAATCTTCCTGCGGGATCCTGAACAGGCAGCCCTCCAGGCTTTCATTAACCCGTAGTTGGCACGATAACCTGCTGCTTTCGTCAACAAATGGCAGGGTATCCAATATATCCAGTTCGGCATCCCCCGGCGGCGGCAGTTGCTCCGCGCCGTTTATTACTTGTACCCGGCAGGTGGCACACAGCGCCATGCCGCCGCAGGTAGCCAGGATGGGGTAATCGCTGCCTTTAAGCACTTCCATCAGGTTCAGGTTAATACCCTCGGGTATTTCAATTGGCACTTGTGTGCCATCCCTGTCTTCAACTATAAAAGTGATCATGCCAGTTCTGTTATGCCGTATACGGTGGTGTATTTAAATGTTAACCGCTGATCCGGGTAAACATATTTGAACGCGCTTTGGGCCATTAGTGCCGCTTCATGAAAACCGCACAGTATCAGCTTTAACTTACCAGGGTAAGTATTTATATCGCCAATGGCATATATGCCCTCAACGTTTGTGCTGTAATCCATCGTGTTTACCTCAATTGCCGATTTATCAATATTCAGTCCCCAGTTTTCAATAGGCCCCAATTTAGGGCTCAGGCCAAACAGCGGTATAAAGTTATCGGCAGGCAGGTGGCGTGTTTGGTTATCGGCGCCAATAATACTTACCTGTTCCAAATGCCCTGTGCCATCCAGGGCAACAACGCGCGATTTAAGCACCAGGTCAATAGCACCGATCTTCGCCAGCTCCGCAACCTTTTCAGCCGCGTCGGGAGCGCCCCTGAACGTATCACCGCGGTGTACCAGCGTTACTTTTTTAGCCACATTGGCCAAAAAGATAGTCCAGTCTAAAGCGGAATCGCCGCCACCGGCTATTACAATTTCCCTATCCCTGAATGCTTCGGGGTTGCGCACGGCATACATTACACCTTTACCTTCAAACTCGGCCAGGCGGTCAACCTCTGGTTTGCGTGGTTCAAAGCAGCCAAGTCCGCCTGCTATTACTACCGCCTTGCAGCTTATTTCTGTACCCTCATTGGTGCCAATAAGCCAGGTACCATCACCTTGTTTTTTCAGGGTTTCTACCCTTTCGCCAAGCGTATAACCGGGGTGGAAGGGTGCTATTTGCTCTTCCAGTTTATCCACCAGTTCCTGCGCGTTAATTGCTGGGTAGCCCGGGATATCATAAATGGGTTTCTGGGGATAGATCTCTGACAGTTGCCCGCCCGTTTGTGGCAGCGAATCAATTAAATGGCAGTGCATTTTTAATAAACCGGCTTCAAAAACGGCAAACATGCCGGTAGGTCCGGCGCCTATAATTGCTATATCTGTGGTTATCATTTTATTAAGATTCTAAGTTTTGGTAAATTTTATTCAGGATCATTTTTAGCTGCTCGTAATCCTGCTCGGTAAGGTTCTCCCAGGCCTTCATGCGGATCTCGCTAATTTTAGGCGATAGTTCCAACAATTTGGCTTTACCCGCCTCAGTCAGGTGAACAGTAAAACTGCGACGGTCATCCTTATGCATTACCCGTTCGGTTAATCCCTTTTTGCAAAGCAGATCAATAATGCGGGTTAGCGTGGGGGTATCCTTCCCGGTAAGCTCTGCCAGCTCCTTTTGCTTAAGGTAACGGTCGTCATCAAGGCTTTTTAATATCAGCCATTGGTCAATAGTAATATCAAAATTACCCGATGCAAACCTTTGCTGGGCGTATCCTTTTACCCGGCGGGCCGTACGATCGAGCAGGTAAGAATAACTATCAAATTTTTTAATTGTCATACTAATTATTAGCTAGGCAAATTTACGTATAAAGTTTTTAATTGGTACTTAGCTGGCAGCTATTTATTTGAATATTAATTTCAAAAACGCAAAAAGCCCGTCCAAATAATGAACGGGCTTTCCTCTAATAGCTTAATGGCCTTATTTCAGACTGGTTATTTTGTTATCCAGTGTAAGGTAATCTGTTAAGATCTGTCCCGCTTCTTTCTGCAAGAAATCAAGGTCTTCTTTTTTGGGTCTTGTCTGGCCTTTTTTCAATGGCGGCAAACCTAAGGCTATTCTGCGCAGGTTGCCACGCTCAAATGCCTTGGCCTCTTCTGCATCGCGCTCCTGCTTAAGCTTTTGCTCGTTTAGGGTCACGCTTTTTTCTTCTGCCTGTTTCTTTGATTCTTCAATATCTTCAAGCAAATATTTATAGCTCTGGCTGGCTGCCATACGATCGTCATGCAGCTTTTTAAGCTGAGGGAGTACCGTGGCGAAGCTACCGGTAGTTGTATAATCGCTTTTATCTATCACATCAAACGGCATTGCAGATGGCTCGGTATCCTCACCGTATTTATCCAACGGAATTATTGATGGGAAATCGATATCAGGCAACACGCCTTTATGCTGTGTTGAGCTACCGCTAATACGATAGAATTTGGCTATGGTTAAATTTAACTGCCCAAATTTATTTTGGCTGCCGGTAGCAACCGCTTTTGTTTTACCGGTAAGCGCTACCAACTTATCTTTTAAGGTAGGTTTAATCACCTTATCAAGATCAATAGCGTTTTGTACCGATCCTTTACCATAAGTTGGGGTACCCAATATTATACCGCGGCCGTAATCTTGTATAGCGCCCGAGAAGATCTCTGATGCCGACGCGCTGAAACGGTCAACCATTACAGCCAACGGACCAGAATAGGTTACCGATGGATCCTCGTCTTTATCAACTTCAATTTGGTTGCGCGAATCCCTTACCTGTACAACGGGCCCGGTTTTAATGAACAGGCCGGTAAGTTCAACCGCTTCAATTAACGAACCGCCACCATTTTGGCGAAGGTCAACCACTACACCATCAACATTCTCGCGTTTCAGGCTATCTAATATCAGCTTAACATCGCGGGTGGTGCTTTTGTAATTAGGGTTACCTGCTTTATAATCGGCAAAATCAAGGTAAAATGCCGGGATAGATATAACGCCTATCCTAACGGTTTTTCCATTATTGTTATAGGTACGGATGGATTTTTGAGCAGAAATATCTTTCAGGATAATTTTTTCGCGAACCAGCTCCACTACTCTTGGTTTAGCTGCAACGGCACTCCCTTTGGCAAGTAATTGCAAACGTACTGTTGTACCTTTTGCACCGCGGATAAGGGCGATAGCATTATCTATCCTCCAGCCAACAATATCCTGGAACTCGCCGGTTTTACCTTGTGCCACACCTACTATGCGATCATCAACATGCACTTGTTTACTTTTATCGGCAGGGCCACCAGCTGTAACGGTTTTAATAGTTACATATTCGTTTTCGCTAAGCAGTGATGCGCCAATACCCTCTATAGAGCGCGACATATCGATATTAAAATTGGCCGCGTTTGATGGGTTAAAGTAATTGGTGTGCGGATCAATAGCCTCGGTAAATGCATCCATAAACGCCTGGAACACGTCCTGATTGGAAAGCTTATTTGATTGCGACAGGATATTTGTGTAACGCTTTTTTAAAGTTTCTTTATTCGCCGCAAGCGCTTTACCGGTAAGCTTCAGGTTAAGCAAATCGTATTTTACACGCTGCGCCCAAAGGTTATGCAGTTCGGTATCTGATGATACCCAAGGCAGTTTATCGCGGTCGTAAGTATAGGTTTCATTTTTAGAGAAATCAAAATCCTCACCCAGTTGCGCTACCGAAAAGTTCACATACTCGGTATATCTTTTTTGAAAAACGTTGAAGATGTAAAACACGTTAGCCAGGTTACCGGATTTAATATCATCATCAAATGTATTTTTAAACTGGTCGAAATCTTTTATATCAGACGCTAAAAGGTAGTTGTGGTTCTCGTCGAGCTTTTTAAGGTAACGGTCATATATAATTGCCGATATAGAATCGTTCAACGGAACTTTCTTATAATTATAATCTGAAATAAGGGTAGCTACATATCTTAAAACAACACTTTGCTGCTCATCTGGTTGCAAGTCATTAGGGCCTGCGTGTTTGTAGTTTGGTTTCGTTGGGGCTGCGTTGCAGGCAAGCGCAGTCGCTAAAACCAGCAATAAATATAATTTCTTGAACATATCTTTTACACTATTTAAATCGGGACCTGTGTGAAACATCAATACTTGTGCCTGTTTTTAACTTTACATTATAAAAAAAGAGACAGCCACAAAGCCGTCCCGCTAATATATAGATTAACATATATTGAATAACAATATTACAATAATGTTTGCTTTATTTAATTATAAGAGTCCCATTTTACGTAAATGTTACAAAAGCGGGGTTATTTTGACTTACCCGTAACATCAACAGCCTCAGCGTAGCGCAGTTCAGATTTTGGCAGCCACACCTTATTGCTTTGCACAAATTTGATTTTGCCGTCAATCATTTTAACATCATTGTTACGGCCGGTTGTGCGTGCAAGGTCGCGTGCTTCGGCAAGGTCTTGCTGGGCCTGGGTTAAATCGCCCAGATCAGCCTTTATCATGGCCAGGCTAACCAGGTTATTTATAGTATGCTGATGATCGCTTTGCTGTTTAGAGATAAGGATGCTTTGCAGATAATACCACTTTGCTTCAGACAGGCGGTTCTCTTTAACATAAATCTGCGCCAGTTCGCTAAACCTGTAGCTGGCCAAAGCGTACTGGCGAAAACGCATATTATGCTGTGCCGCCCGCATTACAACGCGCTCGTTAATTTCCAGATTAAACTGACTGCGAGGAATAGCTACTAAGGTAACTTTTGGCTTATAAAGGGGGGCTTTTGCTGCTAAAAACTTTTTTAAAGAATGATCTTTGATCTGCGCAATTTGCGGATATCGTTTGTGCTTTTTAAAATCACCGCGCCACCATTGGGCAGATGCCGAAAGGTTAAGAGCACAAAGAATTACTAAAATAATGTATCGCATTTAAATCTTTCGCGGGGGTATAGAAATTTTAACTTGTAACAAATATAAAAATTAGTTTTCTGATTTACAATAGCTTAAGAAAGGTGATTGCCTCAGTGTCAGCACGATAAAAAACTAACTACGAAAACGCAGAAAGCGTGAAAAAATTGCATGCCGGGAAAATTATCAGATTTATAGCTGCGCCTGGCTGAAACTCTTACTCAAAAACCTCCACCTCGCCATCATGCAGGGCCCAAACCATGTAGGGGTGGGTATCGGCGTGGTAAATATCGCCGTTATTTGTAATTCCAACTACCCCGGCAAAGCCATTGTAGGGTTTCATTTCGTCGAGCGTTATTTCTGTCGCGGTAGATAAGGGCATGCCATCTGTTACACGGGTAACAATTTTTGATGCTACAGACCCGCTTACAATATCCTCACCCACACCGGTGCATGAAATGCCCGCATAAGCATTAGCATAGTTACCCGCTGTAGTTGCAGAATCGCTTACGCGACCGGGCATCTCAAAGCCTTTGCCGCCGGTTGAAGTTGCAGCCGCTATATTACCATAAAAATCAAGCGCTACGCAGCCAACAGTACCTAACCGGATCGAGTCGCTTAGCTTTTTTTCGTATTCCTTACGGCGTTGTGGTGTTTCGGGGTTGTAATAGGCTACGCCGTTATTAATGGCAAAATTGTTTGCACCCTGTCCGCTTAAAACGCGGTCGTCGTAGTCCATCAATTTTTCGGCGATGCAGATGGGGTTTTTTACATCCTCAATATTTATCACCCCACTAAATTTTTGCGTTTTGCCATCCATCAGGGATGCGCTTAATCTTATTTTTCCGTCGCTTTGGATTTGGGAGCCGGTACCCGCGTTAAACAGGTCGCAATCTTCCAGCAGGCAAACGGTATACACGGCGGTTTGGGCAGCAGTATGGTTTTCCAGGTATTTGTGGCCAAGCATAACAATTTCGCGCAGGGCATCTTGCTTTGCTTTTTTTACTTCCTGGTTTGTTAACGATTCGCTAAAAAATCCTCCGTGTATGATCAGCTTCATTGTAATAAATCATTATTATCCTGGGCACTCACATAAACACCCTCTTCTACCTTAACCACTTTTTTAATGATCATGCGGTGCTGCAACAGATCGTACTTATCAAATATCGACATTACATGCACTTTTAAGTTCTCAATAGAAACAGGGCTGCCTATCTCTACATCATAAACGTTGGTTTCTACAATATTCTTGCCATCAACAAGCATTATTAATCCCGAGCCTATGGCTTCCATCATACTGCCTTCGGTAATCAGCAGGCCGGCGTCTTCGCCAAGGCCTATACCTAATATGCCCGGGTTGGTAGCCACAGCGTACAGCAAACGGCCAATACGGCCACGCTGTACAAAATGCGTATCAACAATTACCGAATCAATAAACCCAAGGCCAGCAGTTATCTGCACTTCGCCTTTTATAAGGGCCTCGTTGCTTTGCCCGCGGTATATCATATGGGTTGACGCAGCAGCTGCACCGGCAGATGTACCAGCAATAAGAAAGTTTTCGTCGTGATAGCGTTGTTTCAAGATCTGCAGAAATTGCGTACCGCCAAAAATCGCGGTTAGGCGTAACTGATCGCCACCACTAAACATTACAACATCCGCTTTGCTAATGCGCTCTAAATATTCGGGGTTTGCAGCATCCTCACGGCTTTTAATATGTAAAACATTTACATGTGTAACGTTTAACTGGTTAAAAGCCTTAATGTACTCGTTGCCTACCAGCTCGGGTATTTGCGATGCGGTGGTAATCACTTCAATAACAGAAGCTTCGTGCTTGTCAGATTCGTTAATGATGCGCTTAAGTATGCCCTTTTCAAAAAATTTAATATAGTTAGGCTGCATTATATGTTCCAACACACTTACGTTACTGCCCATATCCACAGCGCCTCCAATTATTACAAGTTTTCCTCTCGGGACATCCATAATCTTTATATCAATTTATACAAATAAAAATAAAATTGGTTAAAAACTAATGTATTAATTAATAAAAATGCATTTTTTGGCCAAAACGTTTCATAACATTCATAAGTTTTTTAGCTTTAGAATATTATTATCCCACCCAATTTCGGAATGCATCTATGAAGATCGAGAATATACAAGTACTACGTGGCCCAAACCTTTGGAGCGTAAGCCGCAAGAAATTAATACAAATGCGGTTGAACCTGGAGGAAATGGAAGACCGCCCATCTAATACCATTGATGGCTTTTACGAACGGATGAAGGCATTAATGCCCAGCCTGCACAGTCACCGTTGTTCGCCGGGTGTGCCGGGCGGCTTTTTTGAGCGTGTTGTTGCAGGCACATGGATGGGGCACGTTATAGAGCACATTGCCTTAGAGATACAAACCCTGGCAGGCATGGATACTGGCTTTGGCCGCACCCGCGAAACCAAAACACCAGGCACCTACAATGTAGTGTTTGCTTACCTGGAAGAAAAAGTAGGCGTATTTGCCGCCGAAGCCGCGGTGAATATCGTTCAAGCCTTAATTGACGGCACAGAATACGATCTGGAGAAGGACATCCAAACCATGCGCGAAATTCGTGAGAATACTCGTTTAGGCCCAAGTACAGGTGCTATTGTACAGGAAGCTATCTCCCGTAAAATACCATGGATAAGGTTAAATAATCAATCATTAGTACAGTTGGGTTACGGTAAAAACCAAGTACGTTTCCGTGCTACCATGACCGAGAAAACCAGCTGCATTGCCGTTGATATTGCCGGTAATAAGGAAGAAACCAAGCGTATTTTACAGGAGCAGGCTATTCCCGTAGCCAAGGGCATGACCATCAGCAAAACCGAACAGGTGATTGAGGCTATTGATAGGATAGGTTTCCCGCTGGTGTTTAAACCGCTTGATGGTAACCACGGCCGCGGCATCAGCATCAATATAAATACCACCGAAGATGCTATCGCGGCATATGAATTTGCCGCCAAAATATCGCGCAGGGTAATTGTAGAGCGTTTTGTAACCGGTTACGATTTTAGGGTTTTGGTGATCGATAATAAAATGGTGGCCGCCGCATTGCGCGATCCGGCCCATGTTAAAGGCGATGGCAAACTCACTATTCAGGAACTGATAGACAAGGAAAACACAGACCCGCGCCGGGGTTACGGGCACGAAAATGTGCTGACCCTTATTGACATTGACCGCGATACGCTCGACCTGCTGGAAAAGAAGGGTTATACTTTGGATACCATCCCCGAAGCAGGCGAAAAGGTGTTTGTAAAATCGACCGCCAACTTAAGCACCGGCGGCACATCTGTTGATGTTACCGACCATGTGCATCCGCAAAACATCTTTATCTGCGAACGCATCTCTAAAATTATAGGGTTGGATATATGCGGTATTGATATAATGGCCAGGAACCTTACCGAACCCCTCACCGATAACGGTGGCGTGGTATTGGAAGTGAACGCGGCACCGGGTTTTCGTATGCATATTGCACCAAGCGAAGGTTTGGCGCGCAACGTGGCCGGCCATGTTATTGACATGCTTTACCCGGCAGGTAAATCGGCACGGATCCCTATTATCGCCATAACCGGCACCAACGGTAAAACCACCACAACCCGTTTAATTGCACACATTGTAAAAAATAATGGCCACCGGGTAGGTTTTACCACCAGCGATGGTATTTACATACAAAACAATATGATGCTGAAGGGCGATACCACAGGCCCGGTAAGCAGTGAGTTTATTTTAAAAGACCCTACTGTTGATTTTGCCGTTTTAGAAACCGCCCGCGGCGGGATATTACGCTCGGGCCTGGGCTTTAGCTCGTGCGATATTGGTGTGATAACCAACATACAGGAAGATCACCTGGGCCTGTCAGACATCCACACACTGGAAGATTTGACCCGTGTAAAAAGCGTGGTAATTAACGCGGTTAAAAAGAGCGGCTGGGCAGTGTTAAATGCTGATAATAAATATTGCGTGCAGGTTGGTAAAAAGGCCGATTGTAACGTTGCCTATTTTAGCAGGGACGAAAACAACCCGGTTATTGTTGCGCATTGTAAAAAAGGCGGCATTGCCTGTGTAAGTGAAAATGGGTTTATCACCATCATGAAAGGCGACTGGAAGATCCGTGTACAACGCACCATCCAGATCCCGCTAACCTTTGGCGGTACCGTTCCGTTTATGATAGATAACGTAATGGCGGCAACACTGGCCACCTTTGTACATGGCTTTAAAACCGAGGATATCAAGATCTCGCTGGAAACTTTTATCCCATCGGCCGCACAAACACCGGGGCGCATGAACATCTTTGAGTTTAAAGATTTCCGTTTCATGATCGATTTTGCGCATAACCCTGATGGTTATAACGGCATCAAAGCGTTTTTAAGTCATATCGACTCCCCACTGAAAATTGGCATTATAGCCGGCACCGGCGACAGGCGCGACGACGATATCCGCGAGATAGGTAAAATAGCTGCAGAGATGTTCGATTACATTATACTGCGCCAGGAAAAACACCTGCGCGGCCGCACAGCCGAAAATATTTTAAACTTACTAATTGAGGGTATCAAATCTACCGATGCAAATAAAAAGTATGAGGTGATACCAAAAGAGATAGATGCTATTAAACATGCCATGAGCCTGGCCCAGCCGGGTTCGTTCATCACCGCGTTAAGCGATGTAATAAGCAATGCTATTGAAACGGTACAAAACTACCAGGAGCAGGAACGGAACGGGTTGTTTAACGTATAAAGCCTCACCCTGCCCTCTCCAAAGGAGAGGGTGCTGAAAAGGCCCGCCTGAAGATCAGGCGGGCCTTTTTTATTGTAGAGACGCGATACTTCGCGTCTCCCACAGGCACGGCAATTTGCTACATTTCTAAACAAGACGCGAAGTATCGCGTCTCTACGTTTTTTTCCTATCGCTCAAATAATAATGCCACAATAACATACTTGCAACCGTTCTGTAAGGTTTCCATTGTTCAGCAATTAGCCCTAATTCTTCTTTGGTAGTTTCTTTGGGTAACGCTTTTAATCGTTTTATCGAGTTTACAATGGCCAGATCGCCCACGGGGAAAACATCTGTATGCTGCAGTGCGAACATCACATATACATCAACCGTCCAATTACCAATACCTTTTAGGGCGATAAGCTGCCGGCGAATGTCTTCATCTTCCATTTGCGCGAAAGCTTCCAGGTTTATTTGTCCGGCGATAATGGCTTCTGCAAGGTATTTGATATAGGCCGTTTTTTGTCGACTGCAATAACATTCCCGCATTTCGGCATCGGTTAGCAATAAGATCCTTGCAGGGGTAATTTCCTGTACACGTTCCCGCAGTTTATTCAGGGCCGATAAGGCCGATGCCAGCGAAACCTGCTGCTCCAGTATAATATGCACCAAACTTTCGAACGTATTTGGCCGCGACCAAAATGGAGGATAACCATAAAGGTCTATAACCTTAGCAAAATCGGCATCCATTTGGCCAAGTTCATCGCAAATAGAGCGGTAGGTAGATTTAGTAAACTGTTGAGGCATTGTAATAATTAAACTTATGCGTTTCTAAAATATCCATTTTCAAGACTTAATAACATCCCTCCAATAATCAGATTCGCAATAATTAATATAATTACGATAAGCATTGTCATTTGAAACTTCTTATAACTCCAAACTGTTATCAATATACCTATGGATAACAATGTTAAAAACAATGCGAGGTAATTCATGATTGGAATAATCGGAGCGTTTTCAAAGAAACTTAAAAACGCCCCCAACATTAATATTGCAATTGATGCAATGCTTAACATAGGACATATCCGCAAATTAATATCTTTCATCTTAAAATAAAGGAGGTAAGATACTAACTAATCACAATCCAACAAGAGGATTGCTAAAAATATTAGGTTTTAATATAAGTATTTCAGATTTTTACATTTATGAACAACCTGCCGCCATTAGCCGAGCGCATGCGCCCAAAATCGCTTGATGATTATGTGGGCCAAAAACATCTTGTTGGTAAAGGCGCTGTTTTGCGTAAGGCCATCGAAAGTGGCACACTCCCCTCCATGTTATTCTGGGGACCGCCGGGTGTAGGTAAAACTACGCTGGCCTATATCATTTCGCAATCGCTTTACCGCCCGTTCTTTTCGTTAAGCGCTATTAACTCAGGTGTAAAAGATGTGCGCGAGGTGATAGAAAAGGCATCCCTGTTAAAGGAACAAGGCGAGATCCTACCGATACTTTTCATTGATGAGATTCACCGTTTCTCTAAATCGCAGCAGGATTCTTTACTGGGCGCGGTTGAGCGGGGCATAGTAACCCTTATTGGCGCCACTACCGAAAACCCGTCCTTCGAGGTGATCTCGGCTTTGCTATCGCGATGCCAGGTTTATATTTTGCAGCCGCTGGAAGAGCAGGACCTGCTCGACCTGTTAGATAAAGCCCAAAAGGACGATGTTATACTCAAAGAAAAAAACATCGTCATCAAAGAGCATGAGGCCCTGCTTCGTTTAAGTGGCGGTGATGCCCGTAAGCTGCTCAATATCTTCGAACTGCTGGTAAATGCTTTCGACAGTAAAAAAATTACGCTAACCAATGATGTTGTGCTGGAACATGTGCAGCAAAACATGGCCCTATACGATAAAACCGGCGAACAGCATTACGATATTATTTCGGCCTTTATCAAAAGCATGCGGGGCAGCGATCCTAATGGCGCGGTTTACTGGCTGGCCCGTATGATTGTAGGCGGCGAAGACCCCTTATTTATTGCCCGCCGTATGCTGATACTGGCATCAGAAGATATTGGTAATGCCAACCCAAATGCGCTGCTGCTGGCGCAAAGCTGTTTTAACGCCATACAGGTTATCGGTATGCCCGAGTCGCAACTGATATTATCGCAAACGGTAATTTACCTGGCAACATCACCAAAAAGCAATTCGGCCACTACGGCCATTGGCGCGGCTATAGCGTTGGTAAAAGAAACCGGAGACCTGCCCGTGCCCCTGCACCTACGCAATGCACCAACCAAACTGATGAAAAACATTGGCTATGGCAAAAACTATAAATACGCCCATAATTACGAAGGCAACTTTGCCGAACTTGATTTTTTGCCTGAAGCAATAAAGGGCACAAAAATTTATAATCCCGGTAACAATGCGCGCGAGAATGAATCAAAAGAAAAGCTAAAGAAACTGTGGGGCGACAGGTACAAATATTAGTATCTTAACAGCCACTAAACTATTTTGTCATTCTGAGCGATAACGAAGGATGACAGATCTTTCATCATCACATATGATATCAACCTTTTTCGATCACGAACTGAAAGCCTTCTGGCGATCAAAAAACACCGGTAAAAGCATCGCCGTAAAGGTGGTAATGGGTATCCTTATCTTCATCCTTTTCTTATATGTACTGGCCCTTGGGCTTTTTATGGATAAGATAGTACATGCCATGTCGCCTAACGAAGATCTGACCGTTGCCTTCTGTGGGATTGTACTGGTCTATTTCCTGGGCGATCTGCTAATGCGCTTGCAGCTACAGGAACTCCCCACTTTAAAAGTACAGCCCTATCTGCACCTGCCCGTAAAACGCAACAGTGTAGTAGGCTACCTGGCTTTAACGGCCCTATTATCCTTTTTTAATTTATGGCCAATAATCATATTCGGGCCGTTTATTTTGAAGATCATATTGCCTGCATCCGGCGCGGTAACAACAATAGTTTTTATCGTTTCTATTATCGCCTTATCTATATTTAACAACTACCTTGCCTTATATATTAAGCGCAAAGCCAATTTAAACGGGTGGATCTTTTTAATGGCAGGTGCATTTTTAACGCTGATAACATGCGGCGATTATGTATGGCACCTGTATTCGCTAAAAGCTATTTCCTACTTGTTCTTTGGTAATTTGATCATCAAGCCTTATTTGGTGCTATTACCTTTGGTGCTATCGGTTGCCATGTATTATGTTAACTTCTACTACTTAAAAGGCAACCTTTACTTAGAGGAGTTAAGCTCTAAAAAAGATGTTATCCGCAAAAGCAGCACCGAGATCCCGTTCCTTAACCGTTTTGGTAATATAGGCGACCTGGTGGCCAACGAGGTAAAGCTTATCCTGCGTAACAAAAGGCCACGCTCCGCGCTTATCATGGGTTTGTTTTTTATGTTTTACGGCCTGATATTTTATACCAACCCTAAAATAGGCGAAGGCTTTAAAGTATTTGTGGGGATGTTTATGACGGGTATCTTCATTATTAATTACGGGCAGTTTATGTTTAGCTGGCAGGCAGGGCATTTTGATGGCCTGCTGGTAAGCAAGATCAAATTTACCGATTTTTTAAAGGCGAAATACCTGCTGTTCACCATCGTATCAACCGTTGCATTTATATTAACCACCCCTTATGTATATTTTGGCTGGCGCACCGTGCTTATCCACTTTATAATGTACCTGTGGAACTTAGGCATCAACACCACCATTGTATTGTATTTTGCCAACCGCAATTACAAACGCATCGACCTGAGCAAAGGCGCTTCTTTTAACTGGGAAGGCGTAGGCGCAAGTCAGCTGTTGCTATCGTTCCCGCTGATACTGTTCCCTTACGTAATTTACTTGCCATTTAAATACCTGGGCTATACCAACGTAGGCCTGGCTGTACTGGCCATAATAGGTGTTGCATTCATTATTACCCGCGACTTCTGGATCAAGAAACTGGAAGCAGATTTTTACACAAAACGATTTAAAATAGCCGAAGGCTTCAGAAATAAATAATCATGATAGAGATAAAAAACCTGAAAAAAGTTTACAATGGTGTAACTGTAGTAAACGTACCGCATCTGCAAATAAACAAAGGCGAAAGCATTGGCCTTGTAGGTAATAACGGTGCGGGTAAAACCACTTTGTTTCGCATGATATTAGACCTGATACGCTGTGATAGTGGCGAGGTGTTGTCAAACGGCGTTAATGTTGCCGGTGGCGAAGCATGGAAAAACTATACCGCATCGTACCTGGATGAAGGCTTCCTGATAGATTACCTTACCCCCGAAGAGTACTTTTACTTTATAGGCGGCTTGCACCAGCAAAACAAAGCGCAGGTTGATGAAAAGCTGGCCGGCATATCTGAGTTTTTTAATGGCGAGATCATCAACAAAGGCAAATACATTCGCGACCTGTCAAAAGGTAACCAATGCAAGGTTGGTGTTGGCGCTTGCCTGCTGCAACAGCCCGAGTTATTGATGCTGGATGAACCTTTCGCTAATATTGACCCAAGCACACAGTTCAGGTTAAAGAATATCCTTAAAGATCAGAATAAGAACCACGGTGTTACTACCATCGTATCCAGTCACGATCTAAACCACGTAACTGATGTTTGCGAGCGCATTTTGCTGATGGAAAAAGGTGTGGTGATAAAAGATATCGCTACCGGCTCATCAACATTATCCGAGCTGGAAGAATACTTTGGCGTAGGGCAAAGCAACGCGGCATACGTTGTAGATAAAGAAGAGAACCACTAAAGCGACGCCTATGTATTTGATAAGAGAAGCTACAACGGCTGATGTTGAAGCAATTTTACAGATAGCCGAACAAACCTGGTGGCCTACCTATGAGCCTTTGCTTGGCAAAGAGCAGGTAGCCTTTATGCTGGGCGAATTGTACACTGCTGATAAGATAACCAAACAGGTAAAAGAAAAACAACAAACGTTTTTGTTACTGACAGAAGACGGACAGCCTGTTGCTTTTGCCGCCTATTCGCCACGCGAGGAGGATGAAAACATTTACAAGCTGCACAAACTGTATTGCCTGCCCAAAACACAGGGCAAGGGCTACGGCAAAATATTGATAAATGCCGTTGCTGATAAAGTTATGGAAGCTGGTAAAAACACCTTAGACCTAAACGTTAACCGCTATAACAACGCCAAAAGCTTTTACGAAAAAATGGGCTTTACCGTAATTTACGAAGAAGATATCCCCATTGGCCCGTATTGGATGAATGATTATGTGATGCGGAAGGAGTTGTAACGCACAACATCGTCATGCCGAATTTATTTCGGCATCCCACAAGCAAAGTAGACGACTTGTCCCGAGAGATCCTGAAATAAATTCAGGATGACATGTTTTTAATAATAGATGAATCAGGATACAAACAACGCATTCAATATTTCCACAATCCCGATGGTAGAGATCCCGGAAGGAAAAATTGAATTAAGAGATGACAGGACAAAACAAAAATGGACGGTTGAGCTTGCTCCTTTTTTGCTCGCTCAATTCCCGGTAACACAAGAGCAATACTTTGAGGTTACCAATGAAGCACCCGCTACATTTAATGGTAACAGGCTACCTGTTGAAACCGTAAGCTGGAAAGACGCGATAACTTTTTGTAATTTATTATCTGTTAAGGATGGGTTAAAACTCTGCTATTCAATCGATCATACCTCTGGCGATATCACTTTCGATGCAATAGCAAATGGATACAGGTTGCCCACAGAGGCCGAATGGGAGTACGCCTGTAAAGCGGGTACAACCGGCATTAGATACGGCGAATTAGATGCCATTGCCTGGTATAAAGCAAACTCCGACAGATCTACTCATGATGTAGGGCTGAAAGAACCCAATGCCTGGGGCCTTTACGATATGTTGGGCAATGTTTGGGAATGGTGTTCTGATATCTATGACGAATCTGTTTATGGTTCCTACCGGATAATTAGAGGTGGTGGTTGGAGCGATGAGGAAAGGGGATGTATGGCCACTAACCGCCGACGCAGCCATCCCACTTCATTCAAAATTGATGACCTTGGATTTAGGATCGCAAGAAATATATAAGATGATCTGTAAATAAGAAAGGCGCAATTAATTGCGCCTTTCTTATTTTAAAATTTCAATAGCAGTATCAAGGCTTGACACAGCGCATTACAGGCGCGTCAAGGCACTTAAAGCAGTGTTCGCCTATGTAGGCAGCTATTTCGCCGCCAAAGCCGCTGGTGAGCGTATCTTCATGCAATACCAGCACTTTTGAAGTTTTCTTTACCGTGTTAATGACCGCTTCTTTTTAATTTCCAATTTTAGTGACCTGCTTTTTTTAACGAGTGTATCACCCACTTCTATAGAATATTTGTATTTATCCCAAAAAAATGAAAAGGAATAGAATTGTTTCTCATTGACAATGAAAGTAGCATTTCTTTTCACATCGTATTTTACTTCGGTTACCACACCATTAATATTACTTAACAACGCCTCTTTATCTCCAGTTTCTTTTTGTTTTAAAAGGATGTATGTTAAAACCGATATTGCAATTAAAATCAGACAACTTTTCAGGATGTTTCCTTTTAAATTCATGTAATTCAATCGTTAGTTATCTAAGCTTATAAACCCTGATATCTGAAGGCCTTGTTGGAGACACGAATCCACGCATTCTTATTTAATACTTCAACAACACATCCATCACTTCAGCCAGGCGGGCCTTGGCCATAAACTGGTCTTCCAGGGCTTTGTTCATAGGGATGGCAGTATCGAGGCTGGCACAGCGCATTACAGGCGCGTCAAGGTACTTAAAACAGTGCTCACCTATGTAGGCGGCTATTTCGCCGCCAAAGCCGCTGGTGAGCGTATCTTCATGCAATACCAACACCTTTGAAGTTTTCTTTACTGTGTTAATGACCGCTTCTTTATCCCATGGCTGTAAACTGCGCAGGTCAAGTATCTCTATAGATTGATCGGGATGGTTATCGGCGTATTCAATTGCCCAGTGCACACCAAGCCCAAAAGTGATAATACTGGCCTTTGTACCTTCGCGCACCACTTTGGCTTTACCTATCTCTACATAATAATCATCATCGGGCACATTGCCGCTGGTGCTGCGGTATAAGTTTTTATGCTCAAAATAAATAACCGGGTTGGGGTCATCTACCGCCGACATCAGCAAGCCTTTGGCATCATCCGGGAAAGCGGGATAAACTACCTTTAAGCCGGGTGTTTTTGTAAACCAGGCCTCGTTAGTTTGCGAGTGAAATGGGCCCGCGCCACTGCCACCACCGGCCGGCATCCGTATTACTACGTCAACCGTTTGCCCCCAGCGGTAGTAGGTTTTGGCCAGGTTGTTCACTATCTGGTTAAAACCGCAGCTTACAAAATCGGCAAACTGCATTTCAACAATGGCTTTGTAGCCGTTTATAGCAAGCCCCATAGCAGTGCCTACAATGCCCGATTCGCAGATAGGCGTATTGCGCACCCTGTCTTTACCAAACTCATCAATAAAACCCTGTGTTATTTTAAAAGCCCCGCCATATTCGGCAATATCCTGCCCCATAATAACCAGGTTATGGTGCATGCGCATGCTTTGCCTAAGGCCATCACTGATGGCATCAATATAGCGCTTATTGGTACTTGTCTCTGACTGGGTATGGTTGGGCGGGTTATACAAACTGTACATATTCTGCACCTCGGTTTGTACATGTGGTATAATATCCGGTTCGCTGAAAACCTTTTCTATCTCGGCATCTATCAGCGTAGTGTATTCATTTCTTAAATAAGGAACCCATTCCGGTCGAAACACCTCTTTATCCAGCAAAAACTTTTCAAAGCAATCCAGCGGATCTTTCTGTTTCCACTCGTCAAATAAATGCTGCGGTACATATTTTGTGCCCGATGCCTCCTCATGCCCGCGCATCCTGAAGGTCATACACTCTATCAATACCGGGCGTGGGTTTTCCCTTAGCTCTACAGCCAGTTCGTTTATGGTATGATAAACCTCCAGTACGTTATTACCATCAATGCGGCGGCCTTCTATTCCGTAACCAATCGCTTTATCAACTAAGGCGGCGCAACGATACTGTTCATTTACCGGGGTTGACAGGCCATAGCCATTATTCTCTATCAAAAATATAACCGGCAGGTCCCAAACAGCGGCAATATTAAGCGCTTCGTGGAAATCACCCTCGCTTGTTGCCCCTTCGCCGGTATAAACCAGTGTAACTTTTTTGTTGTTCTTTAATTTATCTGCAAGCGCAATACCATCTGCCAAAGCCAGCTGCGGGCCAAGGTGCGATATCATGCCTATAATTTTAAACTCTTGTGTACCGAAGTGGAAGGAGCGGTCGCGGCCTTTTGTAAAACCAGATGCTTTGCCTTGCCACTGGCCCATTAAACGCGAAATTGGGATATCGCGTGCCGTAAATACACCCAAATTACGGTGCATGGGCAGGATGTATTCATCCGCATTGAGCGCCATTGTACTGCCAATAGCAATAGCTTCCTGGCCAATTCCTGAAAACCATTTACCGATGCGGCCCTGCCTAAGCAGAATTAACATCTTCTCTTCAACCAACCGGGGCAATAACAGTTTCTTATAAAACGTTATCAAACCGTCATTATCTATATTTTTCCGGTCAAAAATCATCAGGTAAAGCTAAGAAGTTTTTAAAACTTTGTATGTTTGAGCAATCCATCTTTTCGCTATGAAGCACTTATACCTCAAAATAATTATATTTCTATCCATATTCGGTCTGTTCGCTTTTATACCCGACCACTTCCTGATGCCCGAAAATTTTTATTTGCACAAAGGGGATAAGTTTAATTTACATTTACTATCTGGCGAAAACCTGGTAAAGGAACGCGAAGTACCGTACACAGCGGCGCAAACTACCAAGTTTATGATCTATGAAGGATCCAAAAAAACAGACCTGAGTAAGATCACTAAAAACGATGCGTCGCCCTTGCTAAATTACACCATACAGGACGATGGGCTTGTGTTAGTTGAGATGAACACCAACGAACTGAACGAGATCCCCCGGGAAGATTTTTTGCCATACCTGACCGAGCAGGGGTATGACGATATTGCTGAGAAACTAAAGAACAGCAATGCGCTAAACTTCACCGAAAAATATAACCGTTACTTAAAAACATTAATAACCGTTGATGAGCCAAAGGGCAACGCCTACGAAAAGGTTTTAAATGACGATTTCGAGATCATATTAAAACGTAACCCTTACAAATTAAACTACGGCGATGATATTACGGCGGTTGTGAATTTTAAGGGCAAGCCATTTACTGGCCAGGTAATGTTATACATTAAAACAGAATCGGGCAATGTGTACCCGCAAAAATTAGCCAGCGATGCAGCGGGTAAGGTTTATTTTAGCGTTAGTCGCGAAGGTATTTATCTGCTAAGGGCTACCAAGTTTGAAGCATCAAAAGGTAAGGAAGCCGATTACGAATCGTGGGTGGCCAGTTACACCTTCTCGTTCAGTAACCATAACGATGCACCAAATACCTACAAGGAATTTGGCTTTGGCGATAAGCACTAAGTTCGAAAGATTCGGGGTTGGGCTAAAGCCCATTTTTCTGATTGCCCTACCCGTCCCATAAATGGGACGGCAATGAATGGGGACTTATCAAAAATCACGTCTATTTTGCCCTGTTGGTGTTGTCACCAACAGGCCGCCAATCTACGCTATCCGATACCTGCCTAATATTTCCATTAGTATCAAGAGGAATTGTTATGCCCAGCCTGAAGTATAAATCAATCAATTCTTGAATTGAAAAAGCTTACCGAGTCACTCGAAGTAAATTGAAATTCCTTTCTAAACTTTGAATATCCTAAAAAGTTATAATTTTTTGCTTTTAAAGAGAAAACGAAAGATGTGTCCTTATTATCATTTATGAAAGTTATTTTAACCTTGTCATTTGTTATTATTATCGGTTCAATTTGGGCAGTAAAGTTTTCCAATTTTGCAAATTTTTTGCTATAAACTACTTTGTCATCTAATTTCAATATAACATGTTGACTGGCATGTCCATATAATTCTAGATAAATCATTTTGGATTCTTTTTTTTGACCTTGGCCACAAGAGCAGAGAATCAAAAGAATTAACAATATCCAATTTCCGTTACTTTTCTTTGGGTGCTGCAGATCTGCCATATGATTTATTTGTTTATGATTACCTGCCTAAATATTGTTGGTGACAACACCAACAACGGCGAAAGAGTTTGGCTCTGGCGATAAGCACTAAGTTTTACAGCATCTTTAACTTTTCCGGGTCGAACCAGGGCTTTAGCTCGTAGCGAACCTGCAACAGACCTGTATCATATGTTTTCTGATCGATAAAGGTTAGTTGCACCCTGTCCTTGATCCCTTGAAATAATAGCTTGCCAGCGCCCAGTATTAACGGGTGGATAGAGAGCAGCAGTTCGCTAACCAAACGTTTATTTATAAAGGTAGATATCAGGTCGGCACCACCAAATAGCCAAATATCACCACCACTCGCTTCCATTATCTTTGGAACGGTATGTTCAAAATCCGATGAGGAGATCACTTTGATATTTTCGCCCGGCGTGGGTATCAATGTATCCGAGAACACATAAATATTTTTAACCGGGTACATTGCGGTGTCAGCACGAATAAGCTCAAAGCTTTTTCGGCCGATAAAGATGGTATCCGTATGGCTGAAAAATTCTTCCATGCCATAATCCTGGTCTGCAAGGCACCAGTCGTACTCGCCATTTGGGCCTTCAATAAAACCATCAAGGGTTACTGCCAGGTTCAAAATTATTTTACGCATAAGTTCTTATTATTCGGGGCGATTACCCTCTTTCCACATTTGGCTGAATGATTTTTCGGATACCTCCGGCATTTCTTTATAATGCCCCCATGATTTTTTGAAGATTTTTTTCATCAGGTAGTTTTTCATTTTCCCTCCAAAAAAATCGGTTAAGCTGCGTTTTAGCATTCCCTTTTTCCAGATGGCCCAGCCCCATTTTTCTTTGGTAGTAACCAAACCTTCATTCACCGCATCGCGGCGGTTCAACAACAGCATTTTGTGTATATCTATCTTCACCGGGCAAACCTCGGTACATTTACCGCAAAGGCTTGATGCATAGCTAAGATGTTTAAACTCTTCCATACCGCGCATATGCGGGGTTATGATAGAGCCTATAGGCCCGCTGTAGGTGGTATCGTAAGTATGACCGCCAATATTCTGATAGATGGGGCAGGCGTTAAGGCAGGCGCCACAACGAATGCAGTAAAGACCCTGACGCTGGTCTTTTTGGGCAAGCAGGTTGGTTCGGCCGTTATCCAGCAGTACAACATACATTTCCTCGGGGCCATCCGTTTCATTGGGTTGGCGCGGGCCGCTTAGTATGGTATTATAAACCGTTAAATTTTGCCCGGTTCCATGGGTTGACAGCATTGGCCAAAACAAGTCAAGATCTGTCATAGATGGGATAAGCTTTTCTATCCCTACTATGGTGATCTGTATTTTAGGGAAGGTAGTGGTAAGGCGGGCGTTCCCCTCATTTTCGGTAATGGCTATGCTGCCAGTGTCGGCAATAATAAAATTGGCGCCTGTAATGCCTACATCTGCCTGCAAATATTTTTCGCGTAATAGCTCGCGTGCTTTTTGGGTAAGCTGCTCGGGAGTACTGTCCAGCGGCGTGCCAAATTTCTCGTTAAATAGTTTGGCTATATCTTCTTTTGAAAGGTGCATGGCCGGGGTAACAATGTGGTAAGGCTTTTGGCCCAACAACTGCACAATGTATTCGCCCAGATCGCTTTCTAATGATTCGATGTTGTTCTTTTCCAGAAATTCATTCAAATGAATCTCCTCCGTAGCCATTGATTTAGACTTGATAATTGTTTTGGCACCGGCTTTAGTAATGATGTTTAAGATCTCACGGTTGGCTTCATCGGCATCGTTGGCCCAGATAACTTTACCGCCACGTTTTTGGAAATTTGATTCAAACTCGGGCAAAAACTTGTCCAGGTTCTCCATCACCTTCCATTTAATGGCATGGCCTTTTTTCTTGGAATTATCCAGGTTGATCATGCGCGACAGGCCTTTTTCAAAGGAGTTGTTATACTTACCAATATTATTATTGATAATACGGCGATGATCCAACTCGAATGCCTTTTGCTCTGAGGCTACCAAAAATTCTTCAGCGGTACTTCCCATTTATGCTAAATTAAACAAACCCCACCAAGAGTTTAAATAATGTGCAAAAATACCGGTTAAAATATTGAAACCGTAGTTTAATACCCGGCTAAAACAAGAAAAGCGGCCATTAAGCCGCTTTCTTGTTTATAATATCTTGTTATTACTTTGCTGCAGTTGGTGTTTTTACATCAACAACAGGGCGGGCATCGCGGTTAGCTAATTCCCAACCGGTAAAGAACGCCAGTTGCGCACGTTTCACTAATAACGGGAAGTTAATTTTGCTTACTTCATCGCCTGGGGCGTGGTAATCTGCGTGTACACCGTTAAAGTAGAATATAATAGGCACGCCGTAACGGGCAAAGTTATAATGATCTGAACGGTAGTAGAAACGATTTGGATCGTTAGGATCATCATACTTGTAATCCAGTTTCATTTTGGTATAAGTCGCGTTAGCCGCTTCACCAATTTTATGCAGGTCGGTGCTTAACATAGCCGAACCAATTGAATATACATAGTTTGCAGAATCCGGCTTACCAATGTATTCTTCACCAACACGACCGATCATATCGATGTTCAGATCGGCAATAGTGTTAGCCAAAGGATAAACAGGATGATCTGTATACCATTCTGAACCCAACAAACCTTTTTCTTCGCCTACGTTACCCAAAAATAATACACTGCGGCGCGGGCCTTTGCCATCTTTTTTTGCTTGCGAAAATGCACGGGCAATTTCCAGTACTCCTGTAGTACCAGAGCCGTCATCATCGGCACCGTTGTTCACTTTATCAGTAGCACCTGGTTTTGTAACCAAACCAATGTGATCATAGTGGGCAGAGAATACCAAAACTTCATTTTTAAGTTTTGGGTCAGAACCCGGCATAAAGCCTAAAACGTCAACCGCTTTAATATCTTTCTTTTCGGTATTAAAAGCGATAGCCGCTTCGGTTTTTATAACCTGTGTTTGTTTTGCAGTTGCAGTAGCTGTCTTTAACTCTTCGTAGGTTTTACCTGTTGATTTAACCAAAGCATCGGCAATGGCTGTTGTAATGTTAAACAATGGGGCCAATGGATTTGCAACAGTTTCTTTTTTAATAGAGATGCTGGCACCGCCTGCACTGCCACCAAAACGTTTAAGCAAAGGGCCTAATTCGCCGTTGGCACCTAAGATAGCCGCAGGGTTTTTCTCGCGGATAACTTTCAAAATAGCTACGCGTTGGGCTGTTGCACGGTAGCCGGTATTTGTTTTTTTACCTTCTTCGGGTTTGTCTTCGTTTATTAATAAAACTATTTTGCCGGTGATATCAACACCTTCCAATTCGGCTGCGGTACCGTAACCAACATAAACAATATCAGTTGCAGTTATATTTTTATCAGGGAATGAACCCGGCATAAAAAAGTCTTTCCAATTTTCAAAGGCTTGACCGTTAACGGTGAACTTGGTTATTTTAAGCGCGTTTTCTGTTAAAGGCACATCTAAAAAATATGAGCCATTTACTGGGGCCTGCAGACCTAATTTTTTAAATTCGGCAGCAATGTAGTTCGCTGCTTTTTCGGCACCCGGTTTACCGGTTTCGCGGCCTTCAAATTCGTCAGATGCAAGTATGCTCAGGTGCTTTTTAGCATCGGTAGCGTTAATAACATTGCCGTACTTAAGCGCCGTTGGGTTTTGCTGGGCACAGGCTGTTGCGCTAATGGCAAGCCCCGTGATCCATAATGATAATTTCTTCATTGAAATTTATTGTTGGTTTAATTAGTTTGTTAGCAGCCTATTTTGTTAACGCGGGTTGCATGGCGTCCGCCTTCAAATTCTTCGGTCAGGAATATTTCTATAATTTCTTTAGCCTCGGCAGTAGTTACATGGCGGGCCGGGATGCAAAGTACATTTGCATCGTTATGGGTACGCGCAGGGATGGTTACATCTGCTTTCCAGCATAACGCAGCGCGGATACCCTGGTGCTTATTGGCTGTCATGGCAACACCGTTTGCGCTACCGCAAAGCAGGAAACCAAAATCGGCCTCGCCGGCTTCAACAGCGTTTGCTACCAGGTGGGCAAAATCGGGATAATCGGCAGAGTCTGTAGAATAAGTACCAAAATCTTTAAAGGTAATATCATCAAACATGCCCAGTATGGCCTGTTTTAAATCGAACCCCGCATGGTCTGCGCCAATAGCAATCTTTAACCCTTTTTTCATCATCTCAAATTTATAACATTTATTGTGTTGACGAAGGTAAAGATTTTGTTAGAATTGAGAGATGTGCTTATTAAAGAGCCTCTTCTCTTGCTTTCTTACGCTTTTCAACCACAGCAGCCACCAATATACCCACTTCGTATAAAATGAATAAAGGGATACTCACTACGGTCATGGTCATCATATCGGGTGTTGGGGTAACTATAGCTGCTATGATCAATATCACAACCACGGCGTAACGCCTGGTCTCGCGCATAAATTTAACGGTAAGCACACCCAGCGATGATAGTACATATACCAATATAGGTAACTCAAATACTATCCCGGTTGCCAGTGTTAATGTGGCCACGGATGACAGGTAAGAATCAACAGAAAACTTATTTTCTATAGTAGGACTAATGGTATAGCTGGAAAGAAAATTTATTGACTCGGGCGTAATTACATAATAGCCAAATAATACGCCTATAATAAAAAGAAAACTGGCATAAATAACAAAACCACTTGCTGCCTTGCGTTCTTTCTCGTGCAGGGCGGGCTTTATAAAACGCCAGATCTCCCAAAGCAAATAAGGGAAGCCAAGGGTTATACCAATAAGCAGTGCCGAGTTGATCTGCAGGGTAAACTGCCCGGCCATCTCGGTATTAAGCAGGCTGATATTGATCTTATTGATACAAAAGCCATCGCGGTGCAGGTATTCGCCCAGCTTACACAGCATACGATACGTCCAGAAGCTTGGCTTACTGGGGCCCATAATAATGGTATCAAATATAAAATCGTAAAAATAAAAAGCACCGGCGGTAAAAATAACAATAGCAATTGCCGACCGCACCAGGTGCCATCGCAGGGCTTCCAGGTGATCAAAGAACGACATTTCGGCCTCCATTGTCTGGCCCTTCTCTTTTATTGCTTTTATTAGTTTGTTATCGCTCATTACCTGTTTTCAGCATTAACGCCGGAATACTATTTACGTTATATTGTATCGTGAAGATTACAAAAAAATTAATAAACGAAGGTTTCCATAAACTTGGTAGTAAAATTACCGGCACGGAAGTTTGAATCCTGCAGTAATTTTAAATGGAATGGAATAGTTGTTTTAACACCTTCAATAACAAATTCGCTTAAAGCACGCTCCATGGTTGCCAATGCCTCATCGCGGGTTTGGGCCATGCAAATAACCTTGGCTATCATCGAATCGTAGTTTGGCGGGATAACGTATCCGCTGTAAACATGCGTATCAACACGTACACCATGGCCACCCGGCGAGTGGAAGTTTGTTATTTTACCAGGTGAAGGGCGGAAATTGTTTGCAGGGTCTTCGGCATTTATACGGCACTCAATGGCATGCATTGTTGGCTCGTAGTTTTTGCCTGATATTGGGATACCCGCAGCAACTTTTATTTGTTCTTTTATTAAATCGAAGTTAATCACCTCTTCGGTAACCGGGTGCTCTACCTGGATACGGGTGTTCATTTCCATAAAGTAGAAATTGCGGTTTTTATCAACCAAAAACTCTACTGTACCGGCACCTTCATATTTAACAGCTTTTGCCCCTTTAATAGCAGCTTCGCCCATTTTTTTGCGCAGCTTATCTGTCATGAAAGGAGACGGCGCTTCTTCTACCAGTTTCTGGTGACGGCGCTGTATAGAACAATCGCGTTCAGATAAATGGCAAACTTTACCATATTGGTCACCTACTACCTGTATTTCGATGTGGCGCGGGTCTTCAACATATTTTTCAAGGTATAGGCCATCGTTACCAAAGGCTGCGCCAGATTCGGCACGGGCACTATCCCAGGCATTCTCAAATTCTTCGTCTTTCCAAACAATACGCATACCGCGGCCACCACCACCGGCAGTTGCTTTTAGTATAACAGGATAGCCTATTTTGTTGGCAATGGTAATGCCTTGTTTAATATCGCTAAGCAAACCTTCAGAACCGGGAACAATAGGTACGCCGGCTTTTTTCATGGTTTCTTTAGCCGAAGCTTTATCGCCCATTCTGTTTATCTGATCTGCAGTGGCGCCAATAAACTTAATGCCGTACTCGGCGCAAATAGCCGAGAATTTCGCGTTCTCAGATAAAAAGCCATATCCCGGGTGTATCGCGTCGGCATTTGTTAATTCTGCTGCTGCAATAATGTTTGGGATATTCAGGTAAGAGTCGCGGCTTGGAGGGGGGCCTATACAAACAGCCTCATCTGCAAAACGCACATGGAGGCTATCACGATCGGCGGTTGAGTATACAGCTATGGTTTTAATACCCATTTCCTTACAGGTGCGAATAATTCGCAGGGCAATTTCACCTCGGTTAGCTATTAATATTTTTTTAAACATCTTCTTGATTTTAGATTACACCGATTTACTTTCGATTACACCGATGCTTAATAACGATTACCCCGATCACACAAAATCTGTGAAATCAAACAACAATCTGTGAAATCAATTATTTAGGTTCTACTAAAAATAACGGCTGGTCGTATTCAACCGGTGATGCATTATCAACCAGTATCTTCACAATGCGGCCCGAAACTTCTGATTCAATTTCATTGAAAAGTTTCATAGCTTCGATGATGCAAAGTACACTACCTACACTTATTTCATCGCCCACGTTAACAAACAATGGTTTTTCCGGTGATGCAGAACGGTAGAACGTACCTATCATCGGCGATTTAATAGTAATTAAGTTTGAGGTATCGGCAACCGCTACAGCTTCGGCAGCCGGGATTGAAACCGGTAAGCTTGCAGGCTGCGGCGCACTTGCTGCGGCAAGCGGCTGTGGCGGTATAGATGCATTTACATACGTAGGCGCATCATTAGTTTTTATGGTAATCTTAAAATTTTCCTGCTCGATAGAAACTTCGTTTACGCCTGATTTTGACACAAAGCGTATAAGGTCCTGAATCTGTTTAATATCCATAATAAGCGATAATTGGTTTGGATAAAGTATTTATAAATATGCAAATGTGCGGATATGCAAATGTGCAAATGATTTTTAATGAATTATATTATTTAACAAGTACAATTTTAAGATGTTTTTAATTAAAATCTGCATATCTGCACATTTAAAATCTGCACACCTCTTAATAAGCCCACTTTAAATAAATAGAACCCCAGGTAAACCCACCGCCAAAGGCAGCTAAAATAAGGTTGTCGCCTTTTTTAAATTTGTCTTCCCACTCCCATAAACATAATGGTATTGTGCCGTTTGTGGTGTTGCCATAACGCTCAATGTTCACTATCACCTTATCGGCACTTATGCCGGTACGATTAGCGGTAGCATCAATAATACGTTTGTTGGCCTGGTGTGGTACCAGCCATGCAATATCATCGGCAACAAGGTTGTTGCGCTCCATCACTTCGGCAGCAACTTCGGCCATGTTGGTTACGGCAAATTTAAATACCGCCTGGCCTTCCTGGTATGCGTAGTGTTCTTTGTTGGCAACGGTTTCGTGTGTAGCGGGGCTAACAGAACCACCAGATTTTTGGAATAACAGGTGCGAACCCGCGCCATCACTTTTTAGTACCGAATCGATAATACCAAAACCTTCGGTATTAGGCTCCAGCAATGCGCAACCGCAGCCATCGCCAAAAATGATACAGGTAGCACGGTCTTCATAGTTAATGATAGATGACATTTTATCGCCGCCTATTACCAATACTTTTTTGTGTTTGCCGCTTTCAATAAACTGGGCGCCTGTTGCCAGGCCAAATATAAAGCCAGAGCAAGCTGCCTGCAGGTCATATCCCCAGGCATTTACAGCGCCAATTTTATGTGCCAGAATGTTTGCTGTAGCCGGGAAAGGCAAATCGGGGGTGGTAGTGCAAAAAATGATCAGGTCAATTTCATCGGCGCTTATGCCACGCTTTTTTAATAAACCTTCAACAGCCGGTACTGCCATATCTGAGGTACCAAGGCCTTCGCCTTTTAATATTCTCCGCTCTTTGATACCGGTGCGGCTGGTGATCCACTCATCGTTGGTTTCCACCATTGTTTCCAGCTCCTGGTTAGTTAGTATGTACTCGGGTACGTAACCATTTACAGCGGTAATAGCAGCATGAATTTTGCTCATTCTATGTTTTTTTACTGAAAAGCCAGTTTAATTTTATCTATAAGGTTGGTCTCGATCATGTTTCTTGACAGCAGCACCATGTTTTTAATAGCCTCGGGACTTGAGATACCGTGCCCTACAACAACAGGTGCGTTAACCCCAAGTATAGGGCTTCCGCCGTATTGCTCGTAGTTAAAGCGGTCAAAAAAATCGTCTTTTAATCTTTTCTTCTGAGTAATAACGTAAAAAGATTCAGCAAGTTTCAGAATAACGTTGCCTGTAAAACCGTCGCACACTACAACATCGTTGTTATCTTCAAAAAGGTCGCGCCCTTCCACATTACCAACAAAGTTAAATAGTTTCGAATCCTTCATTAAAGGATAGGTAGCCTGTAAAAGCAGATTCCCTTTTTCTTCCTCTTCGCCAATGTTCATCAGCGCTATGCGGGGGTTAGGGATCCCGTAGATAGATTCGGCAAGCAGGCTGCCTAAAATACCAAATTGCACAAGCACATCGGGCTTGCAATCGGCATTGGCGCCAACATCCAAAATAATACCCAAACCGCCTTTAAGTTTGGGTACAATGGTGGTCATGGCCGGGCGTATTACACCGGGAATGGTTTTTACGCTGAACATACTCCCTACCAGCATGGCCCCGGTATTACCTGCCGATGAAAACGCCTGTATGGCACCTTCTTTTAGCAAGTTAAAACCTATAGCAATGCTCGAATTTGGTTTTTGAACAATAGCCTTAGTGGGGTGTTCGCCCATGCCAATCACCTCGGTTGTATGCACAAACTCGAAATGATCGGGGCTAAAATTATTTTCCTGAAGAATAGTTAGGGCAATATCCTTGTCGCCAATAAGCACAAGTTTTTGCCCGGCAGATAAAACTTTACAAGCTTCAATCGCCCCTAAAACTGCTGCCTTGGGGGCGAAATCACCGCCCATAATGTCTAAGCCAATCTTCATTTCAGAAAATTAACTTATACTGCCAAAGCTTTTTCAATAAGAATTTTTCCGTTGAAGTAAACGTTACCGTCAACAGTGTAAGCTCTGTGTGGCAAGTGTACCGCACCAGTAGTTTGGCAAGTAGTTAAAGTAGGCGCTTCTGCTTTATAATGCGTTCTGCGTTTATCTCTTCTTGATTTTGAAATTTTCCGTTTTGGATGTGCCATAACTTTTAGTTATTATATTATTTTAATTTTTTGAGAGCTTCCCATCTCGGGTCAATGCTCTCGGTTTGTTCATCATTTGCTGCAAGCTTATTTAAGTTTGCCAGCATTTCCTCGTCACAATGTTTTGTATCGCTCTCGTTACTGCAAACAGCAATAAACGGCAGGGCAACATTAACATATTCATATATCAACCCGGCAATATCAATCTCATGATCGTTTTTGCCGAGGGTTATTATCTCGTCATCCTCGCCCATCGCCTCTTCTGTAAAGCGAGCTATCTGCTGTTCGTGAATATCCACAGGTTGCAGATAATCAGACAAACACCTGTCGCAGGTTGCATTTACAGTGCCGGTAATGTCAAAGTTCAGGATCAGCATTGTTTCCTGCTTATCCAGTTCAACCTTACAAATAAGATTGGCTTTTTTTACTATCGAATACTCAAACTCAGCAAAAAAGGCATCGTTTACTTCGTATTCAAAATAATGCTTACCCAGCTTTAGGCCGGTAAAAGGTATTGAATATGTCTTTAGCGATTTCAATGAGCAACAATTAGCCCGCAAATGTAGGTAAATTTGTTAAAACTGGAAAGTGTTTTTTTTAATTGAATTTTGGGGTGGAAAAGGAGGCCGGGATACGGTGCGGGAAGCGGGTGAATGGGGAAGCCGGGAGCGTGGAAAGGGCGCAGGGAGCGGGTGATTGGGGAAGCCGCAAGCGTGGAAAGGGTGCGAGGAGTGGAGAACAGTGGTTCGGAGAGCGAAGGGTCATCCTGAGCTTGTCGAAGGGCGCGTGAGGGGTATGGGCAGCTAATGGCGGGTATTTCTCGGAGGGCTGAAACGTGGTCTTATCATGTCTTTTATCCTTCCATCCTTTTCTTTCATCCACATAGGCACAGGCTGCGAACTGCCAACTAATAACTGCAAACTGATCTATGGCGTTGCCTGCGGCCCGGGCTTTCCGCTCATACGCGCACAGGCATTGGGCGCGAGGCCGGTATCCGCTTCACTCCCTAACGCGGGGAAGTTCTGAACCTTGATTTGCTTGATTAGAGGATGACAGGATTTATTGGCAATGGCTTACCGGGAACAATGCCTGATACCCGGCAAGCCATTGTTTTAAACCGCTTCTTTTACAAACGACGATACCGTTAACCGATGCACACCCAATATGCGGCCAATAGCGCTATAGGAGATCTTTTTATTCATTAACAATCTTATTTCTTCTTCCTTACCGGTAAGCTTGCGAATTTGCGACTTACTTCCCTTGGGGCGACCTAATATTTGCCCTTCCGCTTTTCGCCTTGCAAGAGCCTCTTTCGTACGTTGTGATATTAAATTACGTTCTATCTCTGCAGATAAACCGAAGGCAAATGCTAAAACTTTAGAGTTTATATTATTTCCTAACTCATAATTTTCTTTTACCGTGTAAACCATTACATCTTTCTCGATACAATCATGCAGTATTTTCATTATTTGCATTAGGTTACGGCCCATTCTTGATAGTTCAGAAACAATTAATACATCTCCTTTCTTCATACGATTTAATAACTCTCCAAATTTTCTCACATCAAGTTTTTTGGTTGAACTGATGGTTTCCTCTATCCATTCGTCAATAATGAGCTGTTTAATCTCGGCGAATTTTAAGATTTCGTACCGTTGATTTTCGGTAGTTTGCTTGTCGGTACTGATGCGGATATAGCCGTATTTCATAATTGAATAACTTTTTAAGTGAATTTAAATAGACAATAAAAAGATAGTTTAACCAAAATATGGCAATAAAATAGTCCCGTTTTTCCTAAGCTGAACGAGCGTTTTTATTAGGCAGTCAGTTACAACTCAAGGCGGATTTAAACCAGACGGTGGATGGGTGATACTTTCACCATTAGAAGCCACCATAAAAAACAAAATAGAACTTATAGGAACCCCTATAAAGGATTGGGATGTGCAAATTAATTATGGCATTAAGACCGGCTTCAATGAAGCGTTTATAATAGATGGATTAAAGAAAGATGAGCTACTTAAGAATTGTCCAAAAGCAGTCGAAATTATACGTCCGATATTACGTGGCAAAAACATTCATAAATATTACGCTGAGGTACCAGATCAATGGGTTTTGTATATTCCTTGGCACTTCCCCCTGCATGAGAATGGGGATATAAAAGG
>NZ_JANHOH010000003.1 GCF_024498135.1 Mucilaginibacter aquariorum | reverse complement strand
CGTCCACAATCTCCAGTTTGAACGCTAAACTGTAATCTTTTTGGGTCTTCCTTTGGTAAACCTTAACTTCTTGTTCTTTCATCTGTTAACACTTTTTGTGTCAACTTATTTTAGGACGCTACAAACTAATTATAAAAAAGGCCGCCGACATATATTTGTCGGCGGCCTTTTTGTATTGTCGCTTTGTAAGCAACCACTCACATTATCTATTCACCACTCACTACAAAGCTGCTATCTGATCCTTATTAGCCAAAAACTTTTGCAGGTGGCCGTATAATACAATATCTAAACCGTAAACATCCGGGCGGTATTGCAGTGTGCCATTGCTATCTGCCCAACAGGTTACGTAGGTAATATAAACCGGCATTTTTTTAGGTACTGCTATGGTAGTGGGTTCGGGGTTATCCTCGCTCATGGCTTTCACAATTTTATCGTAAGTTGGGCCATCGCCAAATATAACCTTAGCTAATGCCTGCGGGTCGCCGAGGCGAACACAACCATGACTTAACGCCCGCATGGTTTGGCTAAAACCACTTTTTGCAGGGGTATCGTGCAGGTAAACGCTGCTGTTGTTATTAAACAGGAACTTAATTTTGCCTAACGAGTTATCGTTGCCAGGGCGTTGTTTAAATTCAAATTGATCTTTAGATACACTTCCCCAATCAATGGTTTCCGGGTCTTCCACTATTTTGCCATTCTCATATACGTCAATACCCTTATTTGATAGATAGTAAGGATCTTGCGCGGCTTCAACCATTATCTCTTTACTGGCAATACTTTTCGGAATGTTCCATTCCGGGTTTACCTGTACACTATGTATCATGCTGTTTAGCTGTGGTGTTTCGCGACTGAACGGCCGGTCTTTTTTATCACTTTCATCGTACTCAATTAAAGTGTTGGCATTGTCCATATTACGGCCTTCGCCAACAACAACTTTCATATTCAGGATAGAATGGCCATTTTCCATTACATCCAAACGATAATCAGGAATGTTTACAATTACGTATTTAGGCTCTTTAGGCTTATTTTTCCATCTTAAGCGCTCCATGTTAACCACCAGGTAGCGGGTGGTTTCTTCTTTAGTCATACCCTTTGCTGTGCCGCCACCCATTAGCGCTTTTTGCAACATAAGGTATTGCGGGTCTTTTGGTTGTATGCTATCCAGGTAAGCTTTAAGGTTTTGTGCACGAAGCGTTTTTAACATCGACGTGCTATCCGGGCGTTTGGTTGCAGTAAAGTAACGCGAGTATATTTTACGCGGACTAACCATACCATACTCCAGCGCGCTTGAATAGTTTATAAGGGAATTGGCCATCAATATTTCTAACTCTGCAATATCGTGGTAGGCTTCATCTAAATTCTTGATGCCTCTTTTATCTTTAAACTTGGCAACCAGCTGTTTGATCTGGTCGGCTTTAAACATTTTAGGGTCGAGGCCATGCTGACCTGCCTTCTCAAAATAATTAGATATGATATCTACGTCGCCGTTAAAAATGTGATCCATCACAAAAACGGGGTCATAATCATTTTGCACGTAAAAAGAAGTTATCAAATTGGGATTAGCCAGTTTACCTTTATTAGCAACAAGTACCTGTTTAAACACTTCGGCAAGGCCCTCGGGCGTGGCATCTTTAAAAACTTTGTTTTGCGTTTTCTTGTAGAGTTCATCACCCATATCTGAGCGAATTTTTTTCTTACAGCTTTGGATAGTTAGGGCGAGTATACAAAACAGGGTGAATAGCATCGGCAGGGCCGATTTCTTTTTAATATTTGATAGTATCATGTAAATATTCTAATAGTTATCTGCTTATATACAATACCTATACCATAAAAGCGTGTAAACATTTATTTTACGATTTACTTTAGCCTGATACGTAACACGGGGCAATAATTTATATTTGATTATGGCGAATGATAAACTTCCTGAAGTATGGCTGCGCGGCCCCTTAATTGATACCCCCGCTCTGTTACAACCTATCGCGCATGCATTATTGCAGGCACGCGAAGAACTGAACGACTTAATGAGCGGTTTTCCGGATGAATTGCTTTGGGAAAAAGTTGCCGAAATGGCCTCACCGGGATTTCATTTACAGCATTTAACAGGTGTGCTAAACAGGCTTTTTACTTATGCACATGGCGAGGCTTTGACCGAGCAGCAACTTAGTTATTTATCTGCCGAAGGCAAACCGACTACTAAAACATACACCGTTACAGAATTAGTTAATGCCTTTAATGTACAGGTTGATGTATCCCTGAAACAGTTAAGCGAAACAAATGAAGCTACCCTAACTGATTTTAGGGGTGTAGGCCGGGCGCAGTTGCCATCAACCGTAATTGGCCTTTACACGCATAGTGCCGAGCATACCATGCGGCATTTAGGGCAATTGATTGTAACGGTTGGGGTTTTGAGGGAAGGGGGATAATAAATCCGTCATGCCGAATTTATTTCGGCATCCCACACGCACGGTGAACGATAGGGCGGGCTACTTGTCCTAAGAGATCCTGAAACAAGTTCAGGATGACGACTGGGGTTACTTATTCACGATTCCTGCCACATCCCTATAATCTTTCGCATGATAAGTAACGCCTTCATTGGTGTATTTATCTAAGGGGTCGAATAAAAACGTATCGATACCTAACTCCATCGCTGCTTTGATCTCAGATTTTGGATCGTCGCCAATTACCAGCACCTCTTCAGTTTTGTAATTGTTTTCCTGCATTATTTTCTGGAATACGGCCTTTTTAGTTTGGTTAGATTGCTCAGGATCTACCACATAAACCTTTTTGAAATCAGCGCCAATATTCAGCATTTCTACCTTGCTCATTTGCAGTTTAGTAAAGCCGGTGGTCACCAAAAACTTGTCAATAGGTATCTGACGCAGTAAATTATATTCCTCGTAAGCGAACATCGGTTCCTCAAACCTGATGTTACGCAGCATTTCCATGCCCTGTTTTTTCAATTCGTCGCTAAAGCCAAATTCATCTGCTACATGCTGATAGGGGCGGCGGGTAAGCTCATCTTTGGCTTTGGTAGCGGCCCGTCTGTCTTCTTCGCCAAGGTTCTCATCTATCAGCTTAAATAATTTGCCAAATAAATGATCGGCAATAGAGCTAACGGGGTAAATGGTATTATCGAGGTCTAAAATTAAAACACGTTTCATAGATGCAATTTAGGGTAATTGTTCGGGCAAGCCAGCAATCTCTTCGGCAGGAACAGTTTCAATGGCGGTTTTGTTGTTATGATACAGCAAATAATAGCCGCCCGCTGTTAACACGGATAGTACACCAAGCAGCCACCATAACGATCTAAAACCGCCATAATAAATAACCTGACTACCCATTGCCGGAGCCAGGATCTGTGCTGCCGACCACGACATGGTGTACAGGGCCGCGTATTCGCCACGGTTATAATTGTTTGTACGCGCAATCCAAAAGGAGTTCATAAATGGCATGCTCATGATCTCGCCAAGGGTTACCAGTACTACTACCAATATAGCGGTTGCTATACCTGCCGGTAAAATATTGAGCAGCACAAAGCCGAAGCCTGTTATCAGCACTCCCCAAACAATATAGGTTAGGGCATGCCTTTTACCTTCCAGGTAATTGATCAGTACCATCTCGATGGCTACAATAAGCAACCCATTCAATGCCAGCAGGAAGCCAATCAAACGCTCGCCAATATGCCAGTTAAGTTTATAAAACACAGGTTCCATAATAAAGAACTGGAAGAAGCACAAACCGAAAATGGTAGATAGAAATATAAACCACAGGTAGGTCTTATCCCTATATGCCGATGCAACCGGACCAGTCTTCGCAGGTTTAACTTCGGACTTTTTGATAGCATCCCTTGGCATTAGCTTGAGTAGCATCAGGGCGGCCAATATATTGGTGCAACCATCAACCCAAAACAATAAATGATAATTGATGGATGCTAAATATCCCCCCAAACCGCCGCCAAATGCCCAGCCCAAATTAACCGCCAAACGGTTTAGTGAATAAGAGCGGGTCTTGTTTTCGGGCGAGCTGTAGTGCGCGATAGCCGTAGAGTTTGCCGGGCGGAACGCTTCGTTACAAAAACTTAGTATAAACGTGCCGATGCCAAGTGTTAAAAAAGTGCGCTGGTAACCCAGTACAACAAACAGGATCCCACCGCTTAAAAGTGTAATTACCTGCAGGTCGTAAAAGCCAATCTTATCGGTAAGCTTACCGCCCGTAAACGCGCCAAAAATAGAGCCTATGCCAAACAGTGCCATTATATAACCCGCCTGTACCACACTAAAATGTAACTGATTTATGCAGTAAATGCTGAGGAACGGTACCACCATAGTACCACTGCGATTGATGAGCATCACCACGCTGAGGTACCAGCTATTGGGCGATAAACCGCTGTATGCTTTTTTGTATAGGTGGATTATTGACACGATTTAGGGATGGTTAGATTAATAAAGCCAAAAATAGTGTTTGCTTTTTCGTGTAGATACAAAATGTGAAAATTATCTTAAATTTATTACTTAAAACATGCACCATGACTGTTACCGAAATTATGACCGAGCTGCAGGCAAAGGGCAGCGAGAGCATAAAAAAAATATTATCGAAACATGGGGTTAAAGAACCGTTTTTTGGCGTTAAGATAGAGTATTTAAAACCTATACAAAAAAAGGTTAAAAAGGATTATCAGCTGGCAAAAGACCTGTTTGCTACGGGTAATGCCGATGCTATGTACCTTGCTGGCCTGATAGCTGATGATGAGAACATGACCAGGGCCGATCTGCAAACATGGGCACAGCAGGCGGTTTCTAACAATATTAGTGAATATACCGTTCCATGGGTGACTGCAGGCAACCCTCATGGTTTTGAATTAGCCCTGGAATGGATAGATAGCCCGACAGAACATATTGCCGCAAGCGGTTGGGCGGCGTTGAGCAACATTGTTGCCCTGAAACCGGATACCGAACTGGATATGGAAAAACTGCGCGCCTTATTAGAAAGAGTTGAGCAAAACATCCGCTTATCTGCCGATAGGGTGTGTTATCATATGAATAACTTTGTTATTTCGGTTGGATCATATGTATCTGCCCTGGCCGACAATGCCGTGGCTACAGCAAATAAAATTGGCGTAGTAACGGTTGATAAAAACGGCACATCATGTAAAGTACCCGTAGCAACCGAATACATTAAAAAGGTATGGGACAAACGTGGCGGCATTGCGCCTAAAAAGAAAGAGGTTAAATGCTGAAATAATGGAAGCGCAATTTTTTTGCGCTCCCATTATTTCAGTAGATATAAAAGGGAGGATCTATCCTGTGCTCTACAGCTTTGAATTTCTGTTTCTCAGCCAGTGATCGGCCAGTACAAGGGCGGCCATGGCTTCTACAATAGGCACCGCACGAGGGACTACACATGGGTCGTGGCGGCCTTTGCCGGATATTTCGGCGGCGTTACCTTCGCCATCAATAGTTTGCTGGTTGTGCATAATGGTGGCAACCGGTTTAAAGGCTACCTTAAACTCAATAGGCATACCATTGCTGATACCACCCTGTATCCCGCCCGAAAAATTGGTGCGGGTGCCAATGCTGCCGTCGGTGTTTTTGATGAAGATATCGTTATGCTCTGATCCGCGCATTTCGCTGCCGCTAAAGCCCGAACCAAATTCAAAGCCATGCACAGCGTTAATGCTCAACATCGCTTTACCCAGATCTGCATGAAGTTTATCAAATACCGGGTCACCAAGGCCAACAGGGCAGTCTTTAATATAACAACTTACTTTGCCACCAACGGTATCTCCCTGCTTGCGGATGCTGTCGATAAACTCTATCATTTCTTCGGCAGTGGCAGGATCGGCACAGCGCACTATGTTTTGTTCGCGTATTTCTAAAAACTCTTCAGCACTTTCAATAAAAACATTTGGCGCGTTAATGGTGCCTACGCTGCTTACGTGGGCCAGTATCTCTATGCCTTGGGTCTTCAATAAAAGTTTGGCTAAGGCGCCCGCAGCTACCCGTGCTGCTGTTTCGCGGGCTGATGAACGACCGCCGCCACGATGATCGCGGATGCCATATTTTGTTGCGTAGGTATAATCGGCATGCGATGGGCGGAATACATCTACATTGTGGCCATAATCTTTTGAGCGCTGATCTTCGTTAGGGATGATCATAGCGATAGGGGTGCCCGTGGTTTTACCCTCAAACGTACCCGAAAGGATCTTAACAATATCGCTCTCTTTACGCTGAGTGGTAATTTTCGACTGGCCCGGTTTGCGTTTATCCAGCTCGCCTTGTATATAATCCAAATCAACATCAAGCCCGGCAGGGCAGCCGTCTATAATTACGCCTATAGCCTCGCCATGCGATTCGCCGAATGTTGTTATCCTGAATAATTGACCAAATGAATTACCTGCCATGGGATTTTAGATGTACGATTTTAGATTTTAGATTGCTCCATTCCGCGCGTCATTGCGAGGTACGAAGCAATCTCTGAACTTTGCATTGGGGGTTCTATGTGGGCAACCTACCTATCGGGAGATTGCTTCGTACCTCGCAATGACGCTTTATTATTTTACCTGGGTGACTTCAAAACCTACCTTCTGTAAATCTTTCCAAAACGCCGGGTATGATTTTTCAACCACGTCGGCATCTTCAATTTCCAGTTCGGGTATCATTGTTGCCAGTGGCGCAAACGCCATTGCCATACGGTGATCATCGTATGTACTTACAAACATACGCTGCGGAATTTGCTTTTCGCTGCAATCCAGTTTGTAAACCAGTCCTTTTTCAATCAGCTTAACGCCAATTTTTGCCAGTTCGGTTTGCAGGGCTAATATACGGTCGGTTTCTTTAATTTTTAAAGTTTCCAGTCCGGTAAAGCTTGCATCGTGCCCTAAAGCTGCGCATACTACAATAATGGTTTGGGCCAGATCCGGGCATTCCTTCAAATCGAAGATCTTGCGGAAAATTGGCTTTGGCTCTTTTGTTAAAAGTACGCCGCCATCTTTAAACTGCGACGTGATACCAAAGTTAGCCATAAGCTCAGTTATAACGCTATCGCCCTGCAGGCTATAAGATGTTAATCCCGGCAGGAAAAGCCCGGCTTCGTCACTTAAAGCAGCAATGGCGTACCAGTAAGATGCAGCGCTCCAATCCGGTTCAATATGCAGCGATGTTTGGGCGTATTCCTGGTGCTCTATAGCAATAACATTATCCTGCCAGTTGTGCTGGATACCAGCCTGTTTAAGCATGGTTAGGGTCATCTCTACATAAGGGCGCGAAGTTAATTCACCCTCAATATGCAGTTCTAAACCTAAAGGCAGCCGAGCGGCTATAAGTAACAACGCAGTAATGTACTGACTGCTTATATTACCTTTAATGCTGATCTTACGAGTTTGCTGCTCAAAACTGCCTTTAAGTTTAACGGGGGGATACCCCTCATTTTCTTCGTAACTGATATGGGCACCCAAACTGCGCAACGCATCAACCAATATCCCTATTGGCCTTTGCTTCATCCTCTCACTGCCTGTTAGTACTACTTCCTGATCGCCAATGGCATAGTACGCCGTTAAAAAACGCATAGCTGTGCCCGCAGGGCCGATGTTAACTAGATGCGGGGTGTGGGTGGCGAGGTGCGGGCTTTCGTGTAACCCGTTAACGCTCTCCGCTCCAATCTCCTCGCTCTCTCTCAAGATCCCCGCCAGTGTCACCGTATCTGCCGCGTCAGAAATATTTTCAACTTTTACCTTACCGCCGCTAAGCGCCTCGATAACCAGGGCACGGTTACACTCACTTTTTGAACCGGTGAGTTGTACCGTACCGTTTACCGTTTTGCCTTTTTTGGTAAGTATGATGTTATGTTTTGCCATGATAATAGTTAAGCCCCCTCTAAATCTCCCCCGATAGGGGAGACTTTAAAAATTAAAATTCCTGACGCCCCTCTCCTTTGGAGAGGGGCTGGAGAGAGGCTTTTTAAGCGTGTGTTAATTTTTCGGCAGGAACTTCCTGGCCGGCGTTCATTATCTCAGTTTGTTTACGGATAGATTCGCTGTGCATTAGCTCCAATAATTTCTCGGTAAATTCTGTGCTTAATTTTAACGCTTTTGCGTAGCTGGTACGTTTGTGCAAGATCTCATCCCAACGGCTAACCTGTAAAATGGTAATGTTGTTATCTTTTTTGTAATTACCTATCTTCTCAACTATCTGCATACGCTCGGCTATCTTTTGGATCACCAGGTCATCTATTTTATCGATCTGGTTACGCAGTTCGTGCAGTTTATCATTTACTTCTACATTTCTAACTTCTGGTTTGCGTAAAGTTAAATTGTCAATAAGCTCCACTAAAGCAGCAGGGGTAACCTGTTGTTTAGCATCTGTCCAGGCAATAGAAGGGTCAATGTGCGATTCTATCATCAATCCCTGCATATCCATATCAAGCGCTTTTTGGGCGATGTAAGGGATCAGGTCGCGGTTACCTGTAATGTGGCTTGGATCGTTAATGATAGGCAGTTCCGGAGCCAGTGTTTTCAGGCTGATAGCCAAATCCCACATTGGTTCGTTACGGAAAGCTGATTTTTCGTATGATGAAAAGCCGCGGTGAATAGCCGCCAGTTTAGTGATACCTGCGTTATTGATACGCTCTAAAGCGCCGATCCATAAAGTAAGATCAGGGTTAACCGGGTTTTTAACCATAACCGGGATATCAACACCTTTAAGAGCATCAGCAATTTCCTGTACGGTGAAAGGGTTGGCGGTTGAACGCGCACCAACCCAAAGGATGTCCACACCAGCTTTTAAAGCTTCTTCTACGTGTTTAGCGGTAGCTACCTCAACAGCGGTAGGCAAGCTGGTTTCTTCTTTGGCGCGTTTTAACCACTCCAAACCAATGCTGCCAATGCCTTCAAACTCTCCGGGGCGGGTACGTGGTTTCCAGATACCTGCACGCAAGGCGCTAACGCGACCTGTTTTTGCCAATAAATGAGCTGTGGCTACCAGTTGGTCTTCGGTTTCTGCACTGCATGGACCGGCAATTAAAAGAGGTTCTTTGCCCGTTTTTATCCAGGATTCAAGGGGCTGTATGTTTAAATTAAGTTTCATATCGTTTTTTTATTAGTCCGGAAGCAGGTATGTCCGCCTTCCGAAAGATGTTGTTTAAATTTAATTATGTATTCGTTTAATATTATATTTCCTTTATTTCTTTTCGGACTTTCCGACTATCGGACATCCGACTACAATCATTCGTTCAGCTTTTTAACATTGATGTATCTTCTTGTTCTTTCGGGTTTCAGCGGTTTTGGCGTTGTGTCTGCTTCAAATCGCTGGTATTCGCCCAGTATGTTAAAATTGTGTGTGTACTTTAGTATTTGGCGAATGGAGGCATCATACTGTTTTGATTCTTCCCACTCTATATCTACATAAAAGTTGTATTCGTTACGCTTGCCTAAAACCGGCATACTTTGTATTTTGCTCATGTTCACATTTTCCTGCGCGAAAATGTTTAATACCTTGGCCAATGCGCCCACCTGGTTACTTACCTGGAAACACAAGGAGGCTTTATTAGGTGTACCCTTCTTTTTAGCATTTTCATGTGTGGTAAGGATCAAAAAGCGGGTGAAATTCAGCTTGTTCGATTCGATGCGGCGCTCTAAAACATCCAGTCCGTAAAGCTGCGCAGCTAAAGTATTGGCTATAGCAACAGTGTCGGTCAGTTGCTCATCGCGGATACGTTTTGCACAGGCAGCAGTATCATTGCTTTCTACAATTTGCAGGTGCGGGTACTCGTCAAAAAAATCAATACACTGGCGGATAGCGATAGGGTGAGAGGTTACATATTTAATATTCTCGAACCTAACGCCCGGCAAAGCCATCAGGTGCAATTGGATAGGTACATAAACCTCGCCCACCACCGGGAAGCTGTAGTTCATCATCAGCGTGTAGTTTGGCAATATGCTGCCCGCAATGCTGTTTTCAATAGCCATTACCACATAATCGGCCTCATCGTTTTGCAAAGCCTCAAATGTGCGTTTAAAAGAGTTACACTCAATGGTATCTATGTTTTCGCCAAAAAATTTGAACGCGGCTTCCTCGTGGAAGGAGGCACGGATCCCTTGTATGGCAACTCTTGGTTTCTCGGTTTTCATAATGTATATAAAGCAAAAAATCCCGGCTTTTAGGGCCGGGACTTTTCAGTGTTTTGTATGTTTGTTTAGTACATATCAGTCCCGGCTCTTACTGGTAAAGTAAAAGTAGTAACCATAAAAATATGTAGCTTGTAATTTCATTTTTTCTTTGCTGGCGTAAATGTACAAGTAAAAATCATTTTATCAATAGATAATTTTATTTTTTGTAAAATATTTAAGTCGAACAGAATTTTATTGGGTGAAAATGGCATTAAACCTATGTTGTGGGTTTGGCGGGTATGGCTACCAGTTTTGGTTTTGTTATTCCTTGTTTTTCATAACCCGCCTTGTTCATCTCAAAATGCATTTGCGACATGCTGTTTTGGTACTCTTCAATGGCTTCCAATCCAACTTCATAACGGCGCTTGTTTACATTAGCACTATCTGCCAGCGGGCGGGGTATGGCCTGGCAAAGTTTAGTGTTATAGGTCATTTGTGTGCCGTAAATTTGCTTTTTGCCGGTATTGATGTTTACACGGTCGGTAAGGTATGCAAAGTTTTTAGCGTCGGCATTTTTCTTAAGCACCTCGGGCCTCATGGCATCCAATATTTGCTGCTGAAATGCGGGCCATTTATCGCAATGCTGTACCATCAGCCAAAAATGGTTCGATCCTTTTTGTCCAACAAGGTCAAACCCTGGGTAACCGTACTTTTTAAATACATTTTCCAATATTTTTTGGTGGTTGGTAAAAACGCTGTCTTTAAAGCGGTCCCACTGTTCGTGGCTTAGTTTTTTGTATTCGCCTGTTGGGATGTAAGCCGCTATCTGGTCAACCGCTACCAATTTGGTAAGGCTATCGGCCAGGGACTGGTTATAAGTTTTCTTCTGTGCCTGTGCCATACCGGCGAATGAGAGGACAATTAACAGCAAAGATAGTTTGGTTTTCATAGTAAGGCAATTTAGTTATAACATGCTTAATTACATTATGACAATAGAAATATTACAGAATGTTAAAATAAGAATCGGTTTAATAGCATGTTCAAGTATCCACACTTGAATGGGCGTGGCATCTATACTTGAACGGACGGCTCTATGCACAAGAATTTTATTGGGTAAACTAGGCTGTTGACTTTGTTTAAAATAAATCAATTACATTAGTTTGATGAATAATCTGAAAAAAGCTTTGTTAAGTGTACTTGTGGCATTGCCATTATCAACCTTTGCACATGGTGCTGAAGTCATTTATATTGTTTTGATACCTGCAATTGCGACTATTTTAATACTAATAGCAATGATGTTTGTTAAGTTGCCCAAGGTAACTAAAGGGATATTAGTAGTTACTTATATTATATCAGTGATAATAGTATTTAGCCTGGTTGGTAATTTACCTTACGTTGAAAATGAACTATTAATAAAAATGCTAATAGTATTTGTCCCGATTGGTTTTGTAATTGGGATGTATTATATAATTAAAGCTGTTAAGGCTGAGACCTAATTTACGTTCTGCTTATACTCCCTCTGCAATACTCTTGCCGTTTTTGTACTGCCATCATGGCTCCAGCCGGGTGGGTTAAACAGGTATTTTAATTTATTGCTGATGCCGGGCGCGTGCTTAACATCGTGCAGTAGAGCCTTCCATTCGTGGAAGAGTACGTTTACCGGTCCCATGTTTTCTGGCTGATGGGTGAGGCCGTATTTAACAGGTTCGGCAGGGTCTTCGTCATGAAAGGTGCCGAAAAGCCTGTCCCACAGTATTAAAACCATGCCCATGTTTTTATCCAGGTAAGGGATGTTGGATGCATGGTGTACCCGGTGATGTGCAGGTGTTACAAATATCATCCCATACCATTTTGGCAGCGGGATGCGGTATTGGGTATGTACGAGGTTGCCGTATAGCTGGGTTACCAGGTAGGCGTATAAAATATCTATCGCGTTAAAACCAAATAAGGCAAGCGGCAAATAAAAAAAGGTGCGGTATAAAGGTTCAAATACGGTTGAACGGAACCCGGTACTAAAGTTAAAATGCTCTGATGAATGATGCGTTACATGCATGGCCCAAAACAAGCGGCAGTAATGCCCGGTATAATGCAGCACCCAATACAATAAATCCTGTACTACAACCAGTACAAACCAGTATAACACCACATTACTTATCTCAAAGAAACGGAAGCGATACGCGAAGCTGAGAATGAAAAACGTGCTGCCGTTAACAGCCAAATTAAAGAAAAAGGCAAGCGAGGTTAAATAGATGTTGGTAAGGGTGTCGCGTTTTTCGTAGTAATGGCGATTTTCGCGGTAGCTAAACCACATCTCGGCAAGGGTAAGCAGCACAAGCAAGCCTACCAGTATTACTACAGCTTCTTTACGGGCGTCTAAAGGAGGCATTTTTTTAAAGGGTAGCGTAATATCTTAAACTATCACAAAGTTCGGTTTCTGTGCAGATATTATCAATACTATATTGGCCTATATATTTCAGCAAAGTGCAATTTATTTTGCCGTTTTGGTTCTTCTTATCCTTTAGCATATGCTCCAGCAGGGTTGGGAAGGTGCTTTCTTTAATCTTATATTTAGGGTATAAGCCATTTAACACTTCAGCTATTTCGGTCAGTTGGTTATCAGGCAAGCCAATTTTTTTGTTGGATAACCAGGCCTCGCAGATCATGCCAATGGCAATAGCCTCGCCATGCGATAATGGGTCTTTATCATTCATCAGCGAATAGGTTTCTACAGCATGCCCAACGGTATGGCCAAAATTCAGCGCCTTGCGGATGCCTTTTTCGTGCGGATCTTCAATAACTACCTCGTTTTTTATTTCTACCGAACGGTGTACCAATTCTATCGATGGCAAACTAAGGTCGCTTGTTTTTAACTGGTCCCAGTAGGGGGCGTCAACGATTAAACCATGCTTAAGCATTTCGGCAAGGCCGGAAAGGATTTGGCGGGCAGGTAGTGTTTGAAGGAAATCGCCGTTCATGAACACGGCTTTAGGCTGTGTAAATGTGCCGATGATGTTTTTAATACCATCCACATCAACACCGGTTTTGCCACCAACCGAGGCATCAACCTGCGATAACAGGGTAGTAGGCACCTGTACAAAATCGATGCCGCGTTTATAGGTAGAAGCTACAAAACCGCCCATATCGGTAATAACACCGCCACCCAGGTTTATCATCAGGGCTTTGCGGTCGGCGCCAAAATCGATCAGCATTTTCCATATGCCGATGCAAAAATCAATGGTCTTGCTTTCCTCGCCGGCGTTTACTTCGATGATATCGAAATTGTCCAACGCATCCATCTGCTCCTTTAAAATGGGCAGGCAATGCACGCCGGTATTTTCATCGGTAAGGATAAAAACCCTTGAATAATTGCCTTGTTTAACAAAGTTTACCAGTTGGGTAATACTATCATCAAAAAATATGGGGTAACTGTCGCTTTGAATAGTTTGCATGTTATATAACCTTGATCTGCTGACCTCTGAATTCAACAATATCGCCTTGTTTTACCTTAAGGCGCTTGCGGTAATCAACCTCTCCATTATATATTACTTCGCCGTGTTCAACCACTATCTGCGCTTCGCCACCGGTTTGCACTAAACCGGCCGCTTTAAGTAATTGTATCATTGGGATATAGTCGCCTTCTACCTTAAATTCTATCATGTGTGGCAAAATTAAACTATTCATGGAATAATGAGTTATCATTTTATAATTTTGCACAATACTTTAAGGGGTTGATAGTTATTAGTTCATTGCTCATAGCAAACATGAAAAGTACTATGAACTATGATCCATGAACTAAAAAACAAATGAGTCCAAACGATAAATTATCCTTCGAAAATACCGAGATCGCCTTCCGTCATTCATCAAATACCGACCTTAACCGTGCTTACTGGCTGTTTAGAGTTATAAATGTGAACTTCCTGGTGAAGATAGGCCCACCCATAACCAACTTTGCTATTAAGATAGGCCTACCCATAAAGGGGCTGATAAAAGCCACCATATTTAAACATTTTTGTGGCGGCGAAACCATTACAGAGTGTAACCAAACCATTAAAAACCTGGCTGATGGCAAGGTAGGTACCATCCTCGATTATTCGATTGAGGGGGAAGATGATGAAACAGTTTTTGATAATACCCGCGACGAGATCATCCGTACGGTGATCCGTGCATCCAAAGATAAAGCCATCCCGCTTACTGTATTTAAGGTAACAGGTGTTGGCCGTTTTGGGCTTTTAGAAAGAATTGACGAAGGAATAAAACTAAACGTTGATGAGCAGCTGGAATGGCAGACCGTACAGGATAGGGTATTGGCTATTTGCGAAATGGCGCACTCTGAAGGTGTACCGGTAATGATTGATGCCGAAGAAAGCTGGATCCAGAAAACAATTGATGACCTTGCCCTAAACATGATGCGCTTTTTTAACAAAGAAAAAGCCATTGTGTACAATACTTATCAGTTGTACCGCCACGATAAGCTGGCATCGTTAGTAACCGATCATACCATAGCCGAGAGTGAAGGATTTATTTTAGGGGCTAAAATTGTTCGTGGTGCTTACATGGAAAAGGAGCGTAAACGTGCCGAAGAAAAGGATTATCCATCGCCTATACAGCCCGATAAAGCATCAACCGACCGTGATTATAACGACGCCCTTATTTATTGTGCTGATAACGTAGCCAGCATTGCTTTTGTTGCCGGTACCCATAACGAAGACAGCTGCCGCCTGCTTGCCGACCTGCTGAACGAGAAAAAAATAGACCATAAAAATCCGCATGTGTTTTTCTCGCAGCTTTTGGGCATGAGCGATAACCTGAGCTTTAATCTGGCCAACGCTAATTACAATGTTGCCAAATACGTGCCTTACGGGCCTATTAAAGCGGTATTGCCATACTTGTTTAGGCGCGCTCAAGAAAATACTGCCATTGCCGGCCAAATGAGCCGCGAGTTAAGTTTGATAGTTAAAGAGAAAAAAAGAAGGAATAGCTAATTTTTCTTTTAATTCCCTCCCCACGGGGGGGTAGGGAGGGGTTAATGAATCTTTTTCTCATTTGTCATCCTGAGCGGTAGCGAAGGATCTATTAGCGAACTTTGCATATCAAAATTGCATGTCGGCGAATAGATGCTTCACATACGTTCAGCATGACAAAGGGTAGAATTGCGTTAGGGATTGGCGCGGATACCGGCCTTTGGCTAATGCCTGTGCAGTATGAGCAAAAAGCCCGACCGCAGGGAACGCCCATAATATAAAATCTAAAATCGTATCACATCCGTATCAACCGGGGTATAACCCAACTGCCGGCTCATGTTCATGATTTGCCCTTTGTGATGAAACTCGTGTGTAATAACGTGGGTAAAAAGCTGCATCGGACTAAGCGTTAATTCCATGCCTTCTTTTTTTGGTAGGGTTAGGGGCGCATCCAGCACGTCTTTAAAGTGATTCAGAAAATCGTTCACTATCAGGTTGATCTGCTCAAACGTAGCGCGAATTGATGCCAGATCTTTGTAGTTATCCGCAGTATAAAACGGGCGGCTTTCCTGCCTTGCAAAGTTTACCAGCCAGGATGTATAGGTATCTGCGCTGTGTATCATTAAGCTGCCAATACTTTCGTTATTGAACGATGCTACCGGTTTCAGGAGGTCTTCGGGCTTTAGGGTGTCCAGATAATTAAATACCGCTTCGCGGGATGACATTACTAATTGGTATTGATGCAATAGGGCTGTATACATATTGGCTATAAGGCAATAATCAAACCAAATGTTCGCGCTCGGCAAAGGCGGCCAGTGTATCGGGGGCGGTCATTAAAAAAGTGTGTATACCTAATGTTTTAGCGGCCTCTAAATGCTGCGGACTATCGTCAATAAACAAGGTTTCTTCGGGTTTTAAGTTGTTTTCGGCCAATACCTGTTCAAAAAAATCTATCTGAGGCTTGCGCTTGCCAACTAAATGCGAGTAGTAAGTTTTCTCGAAAAGATGCTCGTTACCATCAAAACCAAAGTCGGTTTTCAGATAATTCATGATATAGGTGTAGTGGATGTCGTTAATGTTGCTCAACAAAAATGTGCGGTATTTATCTTTAAACTTCAACAACAACTCGTGGTTGCCGGGTGCTATGCCCAGTAAAAGGCTGTTCCATGCATCGGTTATCTGCTGATCGGTAACTGCATCGTTGCCAATTTTCTGCCTTACATAGGCCCTGAACTCATCGGATGTTATTTCGCCGCGGTCAAATTCATCAAAGATTTGGTCCTGCTGGCGGTGGCCAAAAAACTCATCGGGGTTACCTATTCCCAGCTCCTTAAAAGCTTCCTGCGCTTTCCTGAAATCGATACTGAATATTACGTTGCCGTAATCGAAAATGATGTTTTTGATGTTTTCCATATTGTTTTGGTAAATATGGGAAAATGCAATGGAAACAGAAAAGCTGGATAATTTTTCTAAAGTGATTTCTTAATGAAAGAGTAAAGATGCGAACAGGTAAGTACGTATTATCATTTATTTTCAGAAATATTTGCGTAACTCAAAAGTTACCTATACATTTGGGTAACTTAAAAGTTACCCATTATGAAAAAAGTTATAAAACATCAATTTTTCTTCTCTCACCCGCCAGAAGCGGTTTGGGAATACCTCACAAAATCTGAACTGATGGCGCAATGGCTTATGAAAAACGATTTTCAGCCTATCGTTGGCCTCGACTTTCAATTCAGGACAGGCCCGATACCCAGTCTGGATTTCGACGGCATCTTTTACTGCAAGGTATTGGCGGTTGTCCCCTTTAAAAAGCTTTCCTATTCGTGGAAGAGTGGCCCGGGCGAGGGTAAGATCACGCTCGATTCGGTAGTGGAATGGAAACTGGAACCAAAGGATAAAGGCACCCAGGTATTCTTAGAGCACAGTGGTTTCGAGAAAAAAGAAAACCTGAACTTTTACGATGGCTTGCTGCACGGCTGGGTGGAGAAACTCCAAAATATCAATAAACTTTTAAACGCTGAACAAGATGAGCATACCAACGCTTGATGCATTCCAGGTGATAGGCGACCCCAGCAGGCGAAAGATGCTGATGCTACTCTCGGAGGATAGCTTGACTATCAACAGCCTGGCAGAGAATTTTGATATGAGCCGCCCCGCGGTATCCAAGCATATCAAGATCTTGTACACCGCGGGCTTTATTTCTATCCAGGACATTGGCCGCGAGCGGTATTGCACGCTGAAAAAGGATGGCTTTGAAGAACTGCAGGCCTGGATCTCTTGCTTTGATGAGTTCTGGACATCCAAACTGAAGAAGTTAGAAACCTTATTAAATAACAAATTACCAAACTAAAAAATCAACAAAATGACAACATCAGATTTTAACACCACGTTTTCGGTAGATCAATCGCCGAATGAAGTATTTAATGCCGTCACTAATGTTCGCGGTTGGTGGTCCGAAAGAATTGACGGTGGCACAGCACAACTAAACGATGAGTTTACCTACCAGCGCTGGGACGTCCACAAGTGTACTATGAAATTAACAGAGGTTATACCCAACAAAAAAGTTGTTTGGCTTTGCCTGGATAACTACTTCAGTTTCGCGCAAGACCAAACGGAGTGGGCTGGTACAACAATAGAATTTGACATAGCCGAAAAGGATGGGAAAACGCAACTCCATTTCATGCAAAGGGGCCTGGTTTCGGCCTTTGAATGTTATAATATTTGCTCTGATGCCTGGACCGGCTATATTCAGGGTAGTTTGCAAAATCTTATCACTACAGGTAAAGGCCAGCCGAACCCTAAAGTAGAATAAGTGAAAACGGGCGCACGTGTGCCAGCGGCGAATCCGGGACGATACGCCGGTGTTAGCTAAGTCAACTGTAACGAATTTGCTCTGTTAACTGTCTTAGTGGTATAATCATTATTATATGAAAAACTTGAGGCTGGTCATATTGTTGCTTTTCGTTATGGTATTAATAAACATCCGGTCGTGGGGGCAAGGTGTTGTAAAAGTTTCTTCAAGTTGCCTTGATAGCATCCCGGTATTGATGGTAAAGAACAAAGTGCCAATTGTGGCCGCCTGCATTTTAGAAAATGGCCAAATTAAACAGGTGAAGCTTTTCGGCAGACTCAGTAACGGTAGTACAGCCCAATCTAACACCTTATTTAATGTGGCTTCGCTAACCAAACCGGTAACGGCGCTCACTGTTTTAAAACTAATTGACGCCGGGCAATGGAACCTGGACGAACCCTTAGATAAGTATTGGATAGACCCGGACATAAAGGATGACCCACGCTACCAAAAACTGACTACCCGGATAGTGCTTAGTCATCAGACCGGCTTCCCTAATTGGCGTTCGCAAAATCCTGCAAATAAACTCGCTTTTCAGTTTACGCCAGGAACCAAATATGGCTACTCTGGTGAGGGTTTTGAATATTTGCGGCGCGCGGTTGAAGCGAAGTTCCATCGCAGCCTGCAGCAACTGGCCGATTCGGTATTGTTTCGGCCGTTGCGTATGAAAAATACGCACTATGGCTGGAGTGATAAAATGGATAGCACACGTTTCGCTGACCCGCATGGTAAAGATGGATCCTTGATCCCGATGAAAAAAAATACCAGCGTGGTTTCTGCCGATTGGCTGGTAACAACCATTGATGACTATGCTAAGTTTTCTATGATAGTGCTAAAACAACAAGTATTATCGCCGGGGCTTTTCGCGCAAATGGTAACACCACAGGTGAAAATGGAGGGGCGCCCCAAAGAAAATATGGGCCTTGGCTGGGAAGTGATGACACCTTTGGAAAACGGAGAATATCTGATCATGCATAGTGGTTCAGACGATGGTGTAAAAACATTGGTTATCCTGTTGCCAAAATCAAAACGCGGTATTATTTTATTTACAAACGGCAATAATGGATTTAATTTAATAAGAAGCGTTATAATGGAAGCCCTACACGTCAAAGAGTTAGAAAATTAAAAAGCCTCTGTTACTACGCATCCATCTCTTATACTATCAGTTTTCTCCTTCGTCCTGGCTTTGCGCCGCTATCGGGTTTAACTGGTTTAAAATGAAACGCCTAATTGTAAACCCGTACTGACAGAGGCCGGCTGATCATTGCCAAACCTCACCGGAAATGGAATCGAAACAAAGAAGCTGGCATCTTTTCCCTTTTTAATAACCTGGTTAAATACCGGCGTTACGCCAAAGCGGCCGCTGGTTTCAAAAGCCATACGCCCAATAAAGGTAAAGTCATGTTTAAAGCGGAACATGGCGCCGGGATGGAACAATACTGTACTCACTTTTGAAATGTTCTTTTCGGTGCGGATAGCGGGGGCTATTTCAAAGCTGATCCCAAAGCTATCGCTTTTTAAAAGGTTGAGGCCAAAAGGAAAGCCAACTACATAGACATTCCCGAAATTACTCGTAAAGTTGCCATTCGTGTAAGTAACCAATGGCTGCAGGATACTAAAATAACCTGTTACCTTTGGATATGTAGCGGATTGCTGCGCAAAGCCGGTTTTAAAAATAACTATTAATAAAATGGTGATGGTAAAGGGTTTGGGCATATTAAAGGGTTTTGATAAGGACACCGATTATGGCGGCTATTCCAATGATGTAAGGCTCCTGTAGTTTTTTGATATAGATAAGGGCTAATACAGCAGCACCGGCGATTAGTGCGGTTGGAGCATCAATAACAGACCGTAAGCCAATAACAATTACCGAACCTACTAAAGCGCCAATAACCGCTGCGGTTATACCATCCACAAAGGCTTTGATGCTGGTATTCTTTGCTATCTTTTTAAATGAGGGAGCTAAGGCCACGGTAAAAACATAACAAGGCAGAAAGGTTGCCAGTGCTGCTACGCATGCACCCGGAAAACCTGCTACCAAATAGCCAATAAAGCCAACAGTAATTACCACCGGCCCCGGAGTGATCATGGCTACTGCAACGGCATCAATAAATTGGTGTTCGTTCAGCCAGCCAAATTCTTTTACTACACCGCCATGCAGGAAAGGTACAATAGCCAAACCGCTGCCAAATACAAAAGCACCTGCCTTGGCAAAAAACCAGCCGATCTCTTGCAACGTCTTACCATCGTACTTCCAAAACCCAGTGCTTACCAATATGCCAACTGGCAACACCGCTGGCTTTTTGAGCCATTGCGGTGGTGCTTTTATCACCATATATAAAACACCGCAAACCAAAAATAAAAATATCTCTTCCCGCTCTGTAATTACGGTAACTACTATACCTGCTACATAAAACAGCCATAACAACCATTTCGATTTCATTGCAGCTAATTCAAACTTGCTGATAGATTTGATGGTGAGTTTATAGGCGCTCATGGCTATTATACCAATTACTGCAGCACCCACTCCATAAAATACCGCCTGCATCCAGGCGAGGCCACCGTACAATTGGTAGGTCATGCCTAAAAGCACCACCATAATAAAGGATGGCAGCACAAATGCCAACCCCGTTAGTGTGGCGCCGATAAGCCCGTGATTTACAAAACCAATATAGATGCCCAATTGCGCGGCTAATGGCCCGGGTGCCAATTGCGCTAAGGCTAATCCCTCTTTATATTCTTCTTCGGTTAGCCAGGCTTTATCTTCTACCAGGTCGCGCTGCATATAGCCAACTAAAGCCACCGGCCCGCCAAAACCCCATGTACCGAGTTTCAGAAAATAGATTGTAATGTCCCATAGGGAATATTTTGGAATGGCTTTTACAGGTTGTTCTTTCATGATTTTGGCAATAAGTGCCTGAGCGGCTGACTTAGCCGTTCGGAAAAAGATAATGAATTTGATTAAAGCGAAAATTTACATCTTCATGCCGCCCATTGATTTTTCAGGCTTCTTCCCTAATACATCCAGCGCCGCTTTGAAACCCTGTGCCAGTTCTGTTGCTTTGCCGCGTCCGTAATAATGGAGGAAGATCATATGCGGCTCATCGCCCAGCATATGGTTATGCACAGCCACAACTTCCAGGTTATGCGCTCTTAGTGTTTTGATCACTGTGTTCACCTCGCTTTGCTTCATAGCCACATCACCTGCGATATGGGCATCATCCGCTTTGCCTGCAAAGGAAGCCCAAGTGTTCAGCCCGATATTGGTGGTCATTTCAACGCCCATGGCCATAATCTTTAGGTCTGACCGGCCGATGGTGTATTTATAGGTCGGCCCGTTTACTGTACCGGTCGCTTTAACTATGGCATCTAAAGCAGGAATATCGAACAGGTCTTTCGCAGTAGTTGCTGGTGGTGCTAACGGTGCGGGCTGGTTGGCTGGAAACAGTTTGCTGTCTCGGATTGTGTCTGCATATTTTTTAGCCAGATCGGCGATATTGCCCATGCCGTGAATGTGCATATAAAAGATGCGTGGCTCTTCGTAAAAGAAGTGGTTATGAATGGCTGCAATCTCCAGGCCATTAGCATGAGCAGCCGAGATCAAAGGATTTACTTCTTCCATCTGTAATACGGTATCGCTCATCACCATAGCCAACCTGCCGTCGGTGGTTTTCTTGAACGATACCCAACCACCGAAGCCAAAAGGGATTGGTACTGGTTCGCCTTTGATCTTCATTTTCAAATCATTTCGGGGGAGTGGCGTGGTATAAACTTGTTCGGCTTCTTTATAACTACCCTTTTTGCCTAAAGCAGCATCGATAGCGGCCATTTCTTCCGGAGTGATCGCGGGTGTTTTGGCTGATGACAAGGGCAAAGCCCGAAGCTTGTTTACAGGTAAAAATAAAGCGGTGCCGGCCAACGCGGTAGTTTGTAAGAATTTTCTTCGGTTGTTACGGGTTTCCATGGGTATTGTCAGTTACACTGATACAATATTACCACCTGAAAAACCAATAAATTTGTACAGATTTAACTACTTGTATCCTTTTTACTTTTTAAAATGCTTTTTCTATACAAGGAAGGGTTTTGTCCGGTTTGTTTTTTAAAGATGCGGTTGAAATGGCTTTGGTCCGAAAAGCCGGTGAGGTAAGCGATCTCGTTCAACGAATATTCCGTGTTTTCAATCAGGCTGATAGCTTTTTCTATGCGCAGTTTACGGATATAATCACCAAAGGACAGGTTATCAAAATATTTGGAGAACTCGCGCGAAAGATACGCCGGGTTAATTTCGAGTTCGTTGGATACCTGTTGCAAACTTAAACTCATATTGGTATCTATCTGGTCCTGTATCATTTCTTTAAGTTCCTGCGCCCAGGCCGGTGCCTTTTTGTCTTTACTGTTTTGCAAATACCTGGTAAAAACATCCAGCAGCATTTGCTCCGCTGTTCCGGTCTGCGAGTGCTTTTTATCATACAAGTGCTGCGCCCAACTATACAGGCCGTCATAAATGCGCATACCAAAGGCCAGCAATTCCTGATCATCTGTGCTGTTATAGGCCAGCCCCGAAAAGATAGCTTCCAGCCCGGCTGATTGCGGTGCGAAATCATGCCGGTCGGTATCAGCGCCGCGAACAATGGCTGCAACACGCTCCAGCGCCGGGTCTTTTAAACCATGTTTTTTAAGGATGTAATCAAAAGTACATTGGTCGTTATAGTGCGAATATTCCACATTCGGGAAGTCAAAGGGGATAGCACCCAGTTCTTTCGCTTTATCCAGCACCTGCGCAAACGGCACATAAATGATCTCCGCATCCGGGTCAATGAAGCGTTTGATCAGCCAGGGACAGGCGATCCGGTCGATCTTCGGTTTTTCACGGGTGATCCATTTCATGTGGAACAAAGTTAACAGATCAAATGTCTTATAAGAATTATTAAGGATGTTAGAAAAAAGAGGAGGAGGTAAGCTTCTGCTATTACGCATGTGCCTTTAGTCTCGTGGAAATGAGAGGCACTTAGGGTCGATAACGGAGCATAATGCGAACCGTTTTATTGAAAATTTGATTAAAATCGGTGATTTTCAGAATATTCTTTTCAGGTAAAAGACAACATTCCATCAAGCTAAAGGCATAAAACTGCTTATAAGCTCTACCACCTCTTCAAAATTTGATTCCAGTACCATATGAGAACCATCTATAATATGGATATGGGCATTAGGTAAATCTCTCTTGTAACAATGAGCCTCTTCTACGCTGTAATATGGATCATACTTTCCCCATATAACAAGAGCAGCAGGCTGGTGTGTGCGGAAATATTCCTGAAAGGCAGGAAACATTTCAATATTGCTTTTATAAGTACAGTTCATCTCAAACTGCATTTCAAGATTGCCGGGCCTACTCATGCGCTCCCAGTCCAGCAGCCAGGTTTCAGGGCTGATGCGAATAAGAAGTTCTTCAGGTAATCCGGCATAATATTGCTCTTTTGTACCCTCTTTACTTAAAAAAGCATACACCTTTTGCTTTTTTTCTTCGGTAGGATACTCCCAGTAATCCCTTATTTCATCCCACACTGGCTCGATGCCTTCAAGATAGGCATTGCCGTTTTGAACAATGATGCCTTCTATCTTTGCGGGATGATTCACACATATTCTCAGCCCAATAGGGCAACCATAATCATGTAGGTAAATGGTGAATGATTTTAAATCTATTTCCTCAGTGAACCTGCTGATGCATGCCGCTACATTTTTAAAAGAATATTCGAAGTCATTCTTGTCTGGGAAAGCACTGAAACCAAAGCCAGGGTAATCGGGAGCAATAAGGTGAAACTTATCCGAAAGTGCAACCATTAAGTTTTTAAACATCACGGACGAGGTCGGAAACCCATGCAGCAGCAGCAAGGACGGATTTTTTCTATCTCCGGCTTCACGGTAGAAAATATCGACTCCGTCAACTGTGATCGTTTTATTGTAAATATCTCTATTCATTCAACTTTATCGTTAGGTCTGTTTTTAATTAAATAAATCATCTCCCTGATTCAGCCTGGGATTCGAAAGAGTCGTTGCTTTACTAATTAGGGGAAATATTTAAATAAAACTCATGTTATCAGTCTTCTTTTTTAACAAGATTAAGCTGCATTTTGTTCAGATTAGATACTGATATCAAAAAGCTCGCGCAAATGGCTGTAAATAAACTTTGTGAAGCAGGCAAACTATATGATATTATTCAGTATTGAGGCGAAAAGATACTTAGTAGGTATTCTATTCCCTGAAAAAATGACCTATGTAGAGGGGGGCATGTCGAACCGGAAAACTCAACAGAGCTACCGATTTAATATATCTGGAAAACAACGAGTTACTGGAAAAAAATGGGGTAAAAATCTTGTTTAAAGACTTTGCCCATAAAGGGTAAATGATGGGGCTCGAACCCAAGTGTGCGAAAGAAGGGACTCAAACCCTATGAGCCATCCTTGTGGGTGTTAAAAGCGATTTCTATTTGAAGAGGTTAGGGCGTGCTTTACTGTTTTGAAAACGAACGGATAGTGATATATCGGTTGCTGCAGCCCCGCTATACGCTGCAAGTCCTCCTTCGTCCGGGCTTTACGCTGCTATCGGGTTTAGGGGGGAGTGGGCGGTGATTGGCAGCGGGAGCGGCCCTTCACTTGAATTGAGTTGTTTTGCATATACTTTCCTTATTATATTACGGTGACCTTTGACAAATCGACCACCCATAGGCCTTTAAGCCCGGCATAGGTCAGCTTATCCATTATCGCGCCGTCAAAGCATACGGTTTTAAAGGCACGGTAAGATTTGTTAGTTACAGAAAAAGGTAGACGGAATGATACGTTCCTGAGTGTAGCCCCTGTAAACGAAACGTCATTCAGTGCAGACTTGTCAAACTGAACACCGATGAAGGTATGCCCTTCAAAATGCATTCCCCGCAGATCGGAATATTTGAAATCCACCCCATTAAAAATACAATTCTCAAATATTGTTTTTCTAAGGTCGGTCATGGTCAGCTTCACGTCAGTCAGTTTCACATCTGTAAATTTTGTTCCCGCCAGCATCGACTTGTTAAAGTCGGTACGTACAAGGATGGATTTGCGAAAGCTCGCATCCGCAAGATCGGTGATGGAAAAGGTGCAGTCTGTCAGGTTTGCACCATCAAAATTTGCTTCACGCGCATCGCTGACCTCAAACCAGCTGCCGGTCAGGTCAGCGTCGGCGAAGTTGGCTTTGCACAACGGGCTCGCTTTAAATTTCCCGTTGTGCAAAATAACGCCCGCGAAATCACTCTCTTGCAGATCGACCCCAGTGAGGTTTATCGGTACCTGGCGCTCCTGGGTACTGGACAGGTTAGAAACCTCTTGTGCCGTTTGCTCACTGTCGCTGGTATTATCAATGGGTACCTTAACAGCTGTTTCATCATCCGCAGATTGGAAGTTTTCTGAAAAATAGTTCAGGTCAACACCCATAATTTCTGCAAGCCTGTTAAAAGTAGTGATATCCGGCATTGATTCTCCACGTTCCCATTTTCCAACTGCTTGCGGGCTGATAAATAGAAACCCGGCAAGTTGCGCTTGAGAAATATTTTTTTTCTTTCGTGCTTCGGCAATTTTATTGCCTATCATTTTAGTATTTAACATAAACTATCTTTATTTATTTTTTCGACACTGCAAAGGTATACGGGTACATTCTCAGAATCAAAAAAACACAAATACTTATAGTTGTATTTACGCTACTTATAGTTGTTATTAACAATTATAATATAAGTAAAGGGTTGGAGAGTACTATTTTTGAAAACGAACGGACAGTGGTGTATCGGGTGCTGCAGCCCCGCTATCCGCTGCAAGTCCTCCTTCGTCCGGGCTTTGCGCTGCTATCGGGTTTAGGGGGGGAGCGGTTGGTAGTTGGGCACACATGGTTCGCGTGCGTCAGGCGGGTATTAAATAAATCTTTCTATATTTAATAATCTATGACTGAATCCGATTTAAAATTTCATAATTACTTTTTAAAAAATGGAGGCTTATTTCCTGTTAAAAGTCAATTTGTGACTGAGGTTTTAAATGCAACTAAATCAATCTTTGATTATTTAAGAATCAAGCATCCAAAATTACCGGAAATTCATTGTGATTTTATTGACAACGATTCATTAAATGCATGTGTAGGGAAAGACATAAATAAATTTTATTTAGGAATAAATATTGGGTGTCTTTTTTTAATAGAAGATATGTTTAGCAAAATTATGGCAACACGTAGTTTTGCACCAAATATTGGAAGTGTTAAGAATGAAACTGATACCCCCAAATTTTTAAACTTAATTATTGTCGATGGCGCTATATCTTTCGATGTTGCTGGATACACACCTGTATATGCTAATGACCCTAATCGATTACAATTTGGAAAAATACTGACGTCAACAGTAATGAATTTTTTAATATTTCATGAAATTGGCCATATTGTAAGAGGGCATATAGGTTATCTATTTAATAAACATAACGAACTTAATTTATATGAGGTCAGGCACAATAAAGGACTGTCCCCTTTGAATTCTCTTACAATGGAGATGGATGCGGATAGTTTTGCAATTAACCACGCTTATATTCACGGTAAAATAAAAATTAAAAATCCAGATCGATTAGATCAAATACAAACTCTCTTTTCTCAAGATTTAAAGACTTATCTCAGTAATCTAATTTTCTCAATATATTGTTTTTTTAAACTAACCGAAATTAAAGTATTTGATTTAGAGTCAGCAGAAAATTTATCACATCCCCCACCATCTGTTCGAGTTTCACTAATGATGAATAACATCGCAAGTTTACTAATTAGGGATAAAATTGAAAACATAGAAGAAATTATAAATTCTATGGCTAAATCAATATTTGAGGCAGAAAAGATCTTTGAATCAATCAGATATGTAAAAGATAATACCACACAAATTTTCTTAGAAAACTACTTTAATTCAGCAAACTATCAAAAGAAGATTGTAGATAACTGGAATAATTTGTCCCCATTAGTAAAGCCTTTTTCATATTGAATCGACTGTTTGTCAATAACTTAATCTACCCTTGGGCAGTATGTTACCACCATGCCCTTATATCACCCCAACTTATAGCTGGTTTCAATATTTGTACCGCCGCTAATGGTTTGGTATATCACGCAGTATCTTTCGGTGAGTTTGGCAAGGCTGGCCAGTTGCTCTTCGGTGGCATCGGTTTGCAGGTCAAAGCTTAACCTTATCTGTTTAAAACCTACCGATGCTTCTTTTGATACGCCCAGTGTTCCCCTAAAATCAAGGTCGCCTTCGGCGTTTACTGTTCCGCTTTTTAATTCTACGCCAATGGCTGTAGCAACGGCTTTTAAGGTAACCCCGGCGCAGGCAACCAATGCTTCTAAAAGCATGTCGCCCGAACAGGCCAGCATGCCATCGCCACCGGTAGCAGGGTGCAGGCCGGCATTCACAATGTCCCGCCCGGTATCTACCTTGCAAGAGATCCCTTCGCCAATATTACCCTGCGCTTTTAAAGTTATCAAAGCCGAATCGGGCTGTTCTTTGTATTTTTCTTTGATAGGGGTTTGCAGTTCCTTTAATTCGGCAGCGTTCATGTATGGGTTGGTTTTAGATGTGTAATGGGTTGATATGTTCGGCCTCAAATATACAGCAGCTTTTTTAAAGGCGCACGTAATAGCAGTGGCTTGCATTGTAAAATATTAGTATCATATTAGGGCATGAATAAGCACGTTGTATTAATAGTACTTTTTTGGGCCGGGTTAATAGTTTCGGCCATAAACCCGCACGATTATTTTACCTGGTTACTGGAAGTTTTCCCGGCTATATTGGGTTTTATTGTACTTGTGCTTACTTACAGGCGCTTTCAGTTTAGCTACTTAACCTATGTAATGATACTGGTGCATTGTTATGTGCTATTCGTAGGCGGCCATTATACTTATGCCGAAGTACCGGCCTTTAACTGGTTGCGCGATACGTTTCACCAGGCGCGTAATAATTATGATAAGGTAGGGCACTTTACCCAGGGCTTTGTGCCGGCTATGATAACCCGCGAGCTTTTCATCCGACTTAATGTTGTACAAAAAAGAACATGGATGGCGTTTTTAACCGTTTGCGTATGCACTACAATTAGTGTGCTGTACGAATTTTTAGAATGGTTTGTATCTGTGGTATCGGGCCAATCGGGCGATTCGTTTTTGGGCACGCAGGGTTACGTTTGGGATACACAGTCGGACATGCTGTACGCCATGATAGGCGCTATTTGCATGGTAGTATTTATGGCTAAAGCGCAGGATAGGGCTGTGGCCAAATTGCAGGCAGCGTAATAGCCTCTATACGGTTTCAACATAGTTGATGATAAACTTAGCCAGTTGCTCTTGTTCGGTAACGCTCAAAATTTCGCCGTCGTAGATCCAGTAGCCTTGTGCATCAAACAGTATCCGGCCCAGGTAATCGGGGTTCTCTTCAAAGGCCGTAAACAATTCATAGCTCTGCACCGGTCCCTTATTTTCAAGATCAGGAACGATCCGCACTATCTCATCAGGACCGCTTTTGCGCTTTACCCAAGCCTTAGCCTCCCTGATCAACTCAATATTCTTCATCATGATAAAACAAATGTCGAAATTATTTTCTCATTTGTCGCATAAAATACTAAAATAATTAGTATTTATTATAATGGGTTTGAGATAGGAAGCGTCATATTAAATATCGGCAATAATAAAGCGATGACGATAAGCGCCATGCAGCGGAATAGCACAGTTTAAGAAACCAATTGAATTGTAACAGTATGATATTTACCTATATACCTCAATTTACGAATACGATTTCGTTAATAAATACACTGAAAAGTAACCCGGTTATTCTTTAAATAAATAGATTTGATTTAAGCGATACTACTTGCTCATTAGTTTAACCAATTGCCTGATACCTACCAGCCACGGTAAGTAAACATTTTTTAAAAACTACAATTTTCCCGAAAAGAGGTCAATGGCTTTGCTATATAATTGCTCGTGTGTGCCTGGTATTTTTTATACCTGTTTAATATGCAACCAATTAAACTATAAATATGAAAAGAAGAATTATTACATCAGGGGTTATGCTTGCCATGGCAGGTATTATGCTGGGATCGTGCCAGAAAGAAGACGGAGCCAAAACGGAAGTACCTGCGGCTAACAACGAGTCGGCAGCTCACAACAAGCTTACTATCGCCGCGGTTAACAGTACCTGGAACATTGACTGGAATAACAAAACCAATGGAGCTACTTATACCAGTAGCCAGGCTAACGGCGATTTTGGTAATGTGAGCGGCTGGAACGATAGCAGGGCCTATACAACTAACGGAAAAGACGGCACGGTGGGAAGCCGTGTTACTTTACTTCCGGGGCAATTATCCGGGGCGGGCGGATTGGTGGCTAATTCGGTTATACAAGCGGGTGCAGCCTATGAAATGGATTACGACGTTAAGTTTCACAGCCAGTTTAACTGGAGCAGGGGAGGTAAGGTAGGTTTTGGATTTGGGATTGGTGAACACAATACCGGCGGCGATGCAGCCTGGGACGGAAACGGCGGTACATTACGGTTAATGTGGTACTCGCCGGATTCGAACCCCGGCAGGGTTTACTTTCAGCCGTATTTGTATTACAAGGACATGAACGGCGGGCCATCATCAGGGAATAACTTTGGCGATACCTTTGGGAAAACCTACCCAACAACCGGCGCATTGGTTAAAGGCCAATGGTATCACGTGCATTTATATATAAAAAGCAATACCGGTTCTAATACAGACGGGCATGTACAAATTGTTATTGACGGGAATATAATACTCGATCAAAACATCAGGTGGACCACCAATGACTCTAAGAGGATGATAGATCAGTTAACGTTCCATACCTTCCGCGGCGGCAGCCAGTCTTATTGGACAGCCAACACAACAGATTATATTTATTATGATAATTTAAAAGTCCATAGAATAAACTAATTAATAATAAAATAGGCCTGCTATTATTAGCAGGCCTATTTTGCTTTGATTGTATAGGTCGGACTAACGCTTACTCAATTCAAGAAAATAGTTGATAAACTTTTGATTGCTGTAATCAGCAGCGCCTTCATGGCGGATAACGATCTTGCCGGTTTTGTCGACAACAAACGTGGTGGGGATAGAACCTGTTAAAAAGCCATCTGGAATTGGGCCTGCAAAACTGTAAACAGGTAACTGGTAGCCATTCTTACTCATAAACGGCACCGATTTGTTAAACTTTCCATCTACATCAACGGTTAATATTAAAACATTGCGGTTATTCTTAAATTGCTTATAAAGAGTATTTATGGAGGGCATTTCTGCAATGCACGGCGGGCACCAGGGCGCCCAAAAGTTAACGAAAACCACCTTCCCTTTTTGTTCCTTCAAATTCACTAAGGTGCCGTCGGCAGATTTTAAAGTAAGATCGGGGATATAGGCGAATGCTTCATTGCCGGCCGGTTCATATTTAACAGGCGGCTGAAAAAGCCCCACTTTCATAAGGCCTTTAACTAAATAAGCCTTAGCCTGCGGGCTTATAAATACCACAATCACAAAAACAAACATTGCAGCGGTTGTAATATTTGACCAGCTTATTATCTTTTTCTTCATTTCTAAATAGTGATATCCCATACAAAACACGGGCATGATTACAAACTTATAGCAAAAGACTTAAATATTGTAACATCAACGGCTTCTTATTTTTTTGGTTTTGACAGTGTCTGGTTCGGGTGGTTTTGCCGGATGTTCTGAAATGTGCGCTAATTTTGCGCGAAGCCAATGCGTAGTTGAATGATGTAACGGTACCAATATGCCGGCCAGTATAACAAGTATCAGTAGTTCTATCACCGGTAAATGGTCGCTTATAAGCTGCACAAACGGATGAACCAGCAACGTTATAAACTCAAAACTAAATAATAACGAGAGCACGCTCATAAACTCAATCACCTTTCGATGAACGCGGCTTTTGCTCAGTATCAGCAAAACCAAAAAGAAAAAGGGAATAAACAGGGCTATACCAATAAGCTGCAGATTAATAATTCTTCTTTGTGCCTCTTTTGCTTGTTGCTCGGCTTTTTCCTGCTGGCGCTCTGCTTCATTAAAACTAAGGGTTTGTATCTCTTTTACCTTTTCGGCATTAAACATACTGTCTTTAGCAGCCATGGCTATTTTATAGTATGCCAACTCCTGGTGTTCATCTTTCCCGCGATAGTACTGGGTAAGCAGATCGCTGGCAGTATAAATACCCTCGGCATACGAGGCTTTTTGCGCGGTTTTGAGCGCTACTGATGCATAGTAACGGCTCGAGTCGGGCTGACTGTTTTTAATATATAACTGGGCTATGCTATTATAAGTATCAACAATGGCTATTTGATCATCATTTTCAATGGCGTATCGTATGCTTAGCCGGTAATACTCCAGCGACATTGGCGCATTGCCCATTTTATAGTTTATATCACCCAAAATAGAAAGCGTATTGGGCATTGTGCTTTTATCATTTAAAAGGTGCTGTATGCCGTATGCCTGCAGCTCGTAATGTAATGCCGAATCAATTTTGTTTAGTTTTAGGTAGCAGTTACCAATATTGGATAGTACTATACTAATCCTTCTCCTGTCATGAAGTGCCTCGGCAACCGCTTTCGCTTTAAAATGATAGGTGAGGGCTTTAACGTTATCGCCCTGGTCAGAGTAAATAATGCCTATATCATTAAGGCTTTTTAGCACCCCTAAGCGGTCGTTTATTTCTTCGCGTAACCTTAACGAGTTAAGCAAAAATAACAGCGCGCGGTCATACCTGCCGTTTTTCCAAAAAACAACACCCAGTCTGTTAAGACAGTTACCCTCACCTTCTTTATAGCCTATTTTCCTGGATAGATCAAGTCCCCGTTGCGCGTATATTAAAGCACTATCGGGCCTTGTAGATTGTACTTTTAAACTCTTGTTACGTAATAGCTCAACAGTTGCTGAATCGGCTGAAAATTTAAGCGTATTCGTTTTTGTATTCTGAGCAAATAGAAACGTGTTCGCACACGTTAGGAGGCATACAAAGGTAAGGGTTACCCTGTTTGTTAAATTCAGGTGCATATGTTTTCATACCCCCTCAACCAGGGCAGCGGTTATAAGATAAAATACTTACATTAATCCTCGCCGGGTTCTTCCGTTAGGTCCTGATCATCAACTGATGCAATTTCGTTGGTAACTGCCGATGGATCGATCTGACCTTCAATAGCGGATGCCTGTGTATCGCTCTGCATGGTAGCCTGAGTTTTACCCATTGAGGTGTTTTTGTTCAATATAGCCATGATAATGAGTATTTAATTAATGCCTGTTTTTAGTAGTTTTTGGCTTATTTTATAATATTAAATATAAATAATTAATAGTTAAAAATCAACACATTAACAAATATACACTACACAATTTTGTAACAAAAAACTACACACTTTTGCTATCAATTAAGTTCAGGCAAGCACAGTCCGGTATTCTGTTGTACCTTAAACCTTCGCCATATCAAAAGGTAGTTTTCTTATTCGTTTACTGGTAAGGTCAAAAATTGCATTGGTTAAAGCCGGCGCGAAGGCAGGTAAACCCGGTTCGCCCACACCACCTGCATCAGCATCATTTTCCATGATGTATACGTCTATCGGTGGGATATCTGCTATCCTCGGCATTTTATAATCGTAGAAATTCGTCTGCTCAACTAATCCGTCCTTAAAGGTGATCTCGTGGATGGTAGCCGCGCCAAGTGCCATAACAACGCTTCCTTCTACCTGGGCCTTTATAATATCGGGGTTTACATACCAGCCGCAATCCATAACGGCCCATACGTGGTCAATCTTAAGTTTGCCGTCTGCCTTTCTGGATACCTTTACAATCTGGCCAACAGTGCTCGAAAAACATTCTGTTATAGCTACGCCGTAACCCTCATTTTTCTTCCTGTTTTTCCATCCCGAAACCTCTTCCATTTTGTCTATCAGGCGCTGGCTTCTTTCATCCTTCAAATACTGTCTTCTAAAGGCAAGCGGGTCTTTCCCGGCCTCGTGTGCCAGTTCGTCCACAAAACTTTCGTAGGCGAAACCATTTGTTGAAGCGTACACCGATCGCCACCACATGGTAGGTACGGGCGTTTCAAACGGCACATCAGCAAAGCTGATGTTTTTAATAGTTTCAAAATACGGAGGTAAAAACCCTTCGGCAGTACTATCATTGGCTACATCCTTTTTACCACCCATAAAATGGTTGTGGTTTTGCCCGGCCATTCTAAATTTTACCGCGCTGATCTCGCCATTTGTAATCACACCCTGTGCCCTGTACGACATCCCCGGGCGATACGGCCCTTGTGTTGCATCATCTTCCCTTGTCCAAACAACCTGCACGGGGGCGCCTATCTTTTTAGAGATCATGGTTGCCTCGTGGGGGTAATCCAAAAAAGCCTTTCGACCAAAACCACCACCCAAAAAAGTCATATTAACAAACACTTTTTCTTTAGGGAACCCCGTTTGTTTACTCAGGTATTCCTGCACCCAATCCGGTGCCTGTATCGGCCCCCAGATCTCTAATTTATCCTTTTGATAATGCGCGATGCAATTTACGGGCTCCATACAACTGTGCGACTGATAGGGCGTTTGGTAAATCACATCTAATGTTTTCTTAGCTTTTGCTATGATCCCGTCAGGGTCGCCTTGTTTTTTAAAAGAGAGGCCTTCTTTTGTTGCCAGTTCTTCGTGCTGGCGTTTATAAATGTCGGCGGTGTTCACGTGCTCAAAGCCGGTATCGTCCCACTCTACACGCAAAGCTTTTTTCCCCTGTATAGCCGCCCATGTGCTATTGGCCACCACAGCCACACCTTCTCGGGTGGTATTAAAAACATCCATCTGCACCTTAAAAACATCCGTAACACCGGGTATTTTCCGGGTGGCGGTATCATCAAAGCTTTTCACTTTTCCGCGCAAGCGGGGGTTGCGCTCTACAGTGGCATACAACATGCCGGGCAATCGCTTATCCAGCCCAAATATCGCGGCGCCATTGGTTTTTAACGGCGTATCTTGCCGGTGAAGGGGCTTGCCAACCAGTTTATATTCCGACCGTTTTTTTAGTACGACATTCTCAGGTGTTTTCAGTTTGGATGCATCTACAACCAGTTCGCCGTAATGGTATTTTTTGCCCGATGGGCGATGGATAACATGGCCCGATGCAGCGTAACATTCCGTTGCCGGAACATTCCATTTGGCGGCTGCCGCGGTTATCAGCATTAAACGTGCTGTGGCGCTTAGCTTGAGTAAGTTTTTATAAGATCCCCGTATGGTAGAACTGCCGCCCGTTATCTGGCTGCCATATTTATCCTGGTTCCCCTGCGCGAAAACAATGTTAACATCCTTAAGATCTACTTCCAGTTCTTCGGCTATTATTTGCGGAACCGACTGGTACGAGCCCTGGCCCATTTCTGCACGGTGGTTGAAGATGGTAACCTTGCCGTCGGTATCAATGCGGATCCAGGCGTTAAGCTCAATATCCGAAGCCGCGGCGCCATCCGCAGCTACTATCTTCGAACTTTTGGCGTTCGACGGGAAATAAAACCCTAAACAAAGCGCTGTACCGGTAAGCCCGGCAGCCCTCAAAAAATTTCTTCTTGATACATTACTTGTACTCATGGTAAACAAGTTATTGGTTTGATGATCGTTTATAATAACACAACCCTATTTTCCTTTGGGGGCATAGGCACCTGTTGTAAGCCAGGTTATCCATGCTTTTTTAAATGCAGCATGGCTCATTGGTGGTAAGGTACGGCCCTCGCCCGGGTTCCAGCCGGCCAAAACAAGGCCATCATCTGCATGCTCAATTAATTGCTGCATGTTTTTGTTGCCGTTTTGTTTTGGGTCTATAAGTTGCTTGGCCAGTTGACGGGGCGTTCTACCCTGGAAAACCATCTTCATATCAGCCGGTGGTAAATGCCAGTTAGGGTTGCCCGGCGGCGTGTGCAGTCCCGGGGTATTAGTTGCCTGGTGGCAGTTAGCGCACTTCATGGCGTAAACACCCTTACCATCAACACCCCTTTGTGGCGACATGGTGTGCAGCTGGCTCTCATCGCCCTGCAGCGGGATGTTTCCCGATGGATGGCAGTTCATACAGCGGGCGCTCATTAATACGGTATATACCTGCTTAAAAGCTTTAACAGAGGCTATGCTGTCCTTTTTTATCACTAACGACTTGGTATCGCCGGCTATTGGTTCGGTTTTCTTATTCAGGCCGAAAGCCATTATGCCAACCATACATAACAGGACACCAATAACAGCGACCGCTTTTATTGGCAACAGGTAGCGCTTTTGTGTATTTAATTGCTTTTTCATTTGCTCGCGCTCTCCTTTCTTTGAATTTCGGCGGCCAGGTGAATGGCCTTACGGATGCGCAGATAGGTACCACAACGGCATATGTTACCGGCCATGGCGCTGTCAATGTCATCATCGGTAGGGTTGGGGTTTTCTTTTAACAAAACCGCTGCCGACATGATCTGGCCCGAATGGCAATACCCGCATTGCGGAACATTCTCTTCATTCCAGGCTACCTGTGCGGGGTGGTTATTGTCTGCCGACAAACCTTCTATGGTTACTATCTTTTGTCCTTCGGCGCGGCTAACCTTGGTGACACACGACCGTACCGCTTCGCCGTTTAAATGCACAACGCAGGCCCCGCACTGTGCTACGCCACAGCCGTATTTAGTGCCTGTTAACCCGATGATATCTCGTATCACCCATAACAAAGGCATATTGGGGTCGGCATCCACCTGGTATGCTTTCTGGTTTACATTTAGATTGATCATTTTGATAAATATTTTAGATAGTAGGTTTATAAACAGGTGCTTATATATTAGAATGCCAGAAGGCTTAAACAAATATACTTTTTTATAAATCCTTTTTTATGTGATTTTAAAATAAAAACAGGCCGCCCCATAACATACATAAAGGTCATCATTGGTTAAGATTCCCTCCCTTGGGAGGGGCGTGTAGGAATGTGTAGTGGCAGGGAGGGGTTTATTCGCCATGCTTTACGCCGAAACCCCTCCCTGCACCCTCCCGTTGGGAGGGAATCGCGCAAGCCCCATGCTTTGTGTCTACTCAATTGGCTATTCCCCTCTCTTGAAAGGGGTTAAACTTATCTTCCCCCAAAAGATGCAAACTGCAAACTAATAACTGCCAACTGGTTAAGGGTGTGTTCTTAAATATGTTTAATATGAAAAGCAAAGGCAGTGGTACTATCCCAAGGTAGCCCCGCTTTCCCTCCAAGCCGCTGATAGAAGCGGACTTTCCGTACAATCGGGTTTAGGTGGGCAGGGGTAGTGGCTGAAATGTTAGGCACACGCGGCGCGTGTGCGCCAGCATAGGCGACTGGGAGTATCAAACCTAAAAAATATTCTCGCCTTAGAAATGAGTTAACTCTTCTTCGAATCTACAATTATTTTAAAGTATCTCTGAGGAATCTCTGATGCTAATATTTTATTTGAGATAATTAATTTTTCAATTTTTTCCTTATTAATATTTTCTATGTTTACAATAGTACTGGCAAATGTTCTTACATTGCTTTTGAAGTCTTGTAACGCGTCGAGATCCCAAACTCGCATATCATCACTTATATTTACTTTAGAATTCTTAACTTTTACCGGCTGTAATGTTACTGGTATATATTTTGTGTAAGGATATCTGGTTTTAAACCACTCGACTGAACCCAAAAGTTGATTGATATTGTCTCGTGTAATTTCTTTATGAATTGCTTGAGACTTTGCTTCTAATATTAAATACACATCATTTGATAATGCCCATAAAACATCAGGCCCATTGCCAGTTTCTTTTTCGGGCTGCATTGTATAAAAACCAATTAGATGACCAATCATTGCCAATGACTGTTCAAATTCATTCGAAGTTATATCTGGATTATATTGTAACAAATTTAAATTTCTGTCAACCTCGTAATAATAATCCTGAATTCTATCATATTCTTTGATTGCCTCCAGTAGCGCGCTAGATTGTGCCTTTACTGGTTTTAATTTCTTTATTATTATATTATTTACTGGAGTTAAAAGTCCAATTGTTTCTTCACTTGCTTTAACTTGCATATTATTGGATTCGTCTTTGTCTCCCAAATAAAGCAACTGAGCTATTAATTGAAAATACCAACCCCTCTCTTTTTCCTTTAAATTGTATGGATTGGCATTAATAATATGTTCATTTAGATAATTGCCTGATTGTATATATTGTTTTTTATAGAATTTTTCCATTGCTTCAACTTCAATCTTAGCTAGGTACAGCAACTTTTTTCTACTTTCAGTATTGCTTGTAATAGAATTTATTTCATCCATTTTTTGGACGTGGTAATCATGCCAATCTTCGTTATCGACCAAACATAGATTTGCAGTATCCTCTATAACTTTTAAAGAATTCTCTTCTTTAGGTGTTTCTAATAGTTCTAAACCGATTTCCAATTGTTTTTTAGTAGTTGGAGTAAAATAATTTAAATATTCTTTATACCCCACAAAACTTATAAGATCATCATTAAGTAAGTAGATTACGCTGTAATCACCACCTGATCTAGTTGATCGACCCAAACCTTGTTCAATTATTTGGGCTTTTTTACTAGCAAAAAACGAATCTAATTTTGATTCAAGATACCTTTCTCTTAAACTGTCATAAGCGGGTAACCCGTCTAAAACAAGGACTCTACATAAATTATTATGTAAATCAACCCCCTCATATCTACCAACAAAAATTAAGAAATTATCATTGGATATTTTTAATTTATCAATAGAATTAGAAATATTCTCTTTTAAAACAATTTTTCCGCCATAGGTTTCCCATATTTTTGCCTTTGCAGTAGAAGAAACGAGGACAACAGTATTGTAACCCTTTTTAGGATAATTTGATATAAAATCATAAATTTCCTCTTTTTGTAATTTGGAATCAAATCGCTTTGGTGATAATATTAACCTCTTACCAACATCTGTGCTATTTTTTGGATTTATAGGATTAAGAACGCTATTGTAATCAATATTTAAATCTTTTATTAAGTCGTAATCATCCTCAAAAGTGGCAGAAAGGATATATCTATGCTTCGCCTCATGAAAAGGTTTTAGCTCTTGGATGGGAACATGAATTGGTGAAATTTCTATCTTTGATCCATTTATATAGCAATCATAAGATAATGATTGATTTTCAAAAAACTTCCATTTGTAAAGGATCTCAGGATCTTTAATTTTTTCCGTAATTATTTTTATAACTGAAGTATGTTTATCTAGCCATGACCAGTACGGGACTTTATAAGTCGAACTCATTGGATCTCCCAACTCTAACAATCGATAGGCCCCTGGAGCCTGTTGATTTAAATCATCACTAAATAATTGAAATATTCTATTTCCCAATTCACTATCACGATCGACAGAAATTGTCGCTTGGGTTCGCGCTATATCTAAGCATTTATGGGCATCGTCTATTAAAATCGCACCTATCTGAATATTGTCCCTAATAAAAACAGATAATCCATTAAATAACTTATGAAAAGTTGTAATTAATATCGCTTCTGCATTTTTATATTTTAAAGGAATATGATTATTTTCTTCTTCAAATAAGCAAACGGGTATCCCATATAATTGAGCTTGCTGAAAAGTTTGATCTACAAGATGTTTATCTGGACATAAATACAATGATGGTAATTTTGTTTCAATCATTTTTGAATAAAGCATCAATAACCCTACTAATGTCTTCCCTGATCCAGTACTCATTTTGCAAATAATATCTCTTTGCTCCCTAGTACTATTCCAAGTAGTTAATACTTCTTGTTGAGTAGCTCGTAAATATCCATACTCTTCCTTAAATCGACATCTTTTGTAAAGTTCTACTGGATCTATTGGCAAATTTGATTTTGCACCTTCATTAAGTTTACTTTTAAAAATATTCATGCTTAACTTTAAATATCTAAGGTAGTCCCATTTATTCAAACAACTATTTAATAGGCGAAAAATAATTTTGTTACTTCTTTTGCCACCAGTCAAAGTTTACAACTTCGTCCTTCGCTCGCGCACGCGTATGCTTTCGCCTCATGAAAATTCGAGTCTCAATCACTGGTCGAAGTTTAAATCTCAATCTTAAATGTATGCTTAGAAGCTTATTTTAATGGCAAATTTCTCAATCTAATGATGTTACTATCAATTTCTTCAAACAAGTATAGATATCTCTTCTTGCTTTTTGTTGAACGTAACATCACTTGTTTAGATAATGAAATTCCTTCTTTTCTTATAGGAAATAAATTGCGAGTTTTTATAAACTCAGCGATGTCATCAAAGGTACCCGACCTATTATCATTATTAATTAATGCTAAGACGATGGCTTCATGAAGTGTCAACAGGTTTTTCATAGCTAAGATTTAAGTTGTATAAAGGTACTAATTACTTAACTTCAAACACTCTCAGCTCGACTACAAAGATTTGGGTTACCTAATCACTCTTCCTTGTATTAAAGCTAAACATTTATGGAAGAGCGAAAAACTGCCGCTATTGTATTAGGTACTATTGCTTTGATTGTCATTTTCTTCGCCGTGATACTGCCCAAGGCACGCCATAGCGGTACTCAGACTATCTCTTTCAGGCAATGCACCGTGAATTTTGTATATGGAAACGAAGGGGTAGATTCTGATATCTACAGTGCTGCGCAAAATAAATTGGGATTGTGTTTATGTAACTATTATCAGCAAAAGCCGGATACGGCTGTAGCGAATCGCATTATCCAAATTTATAGTAAGTACGACAATAATTATGCGGACAGCCTTCACCTGTTCAATAATATTGATAGTATTATCAAACACAAAAGCAATCTATTAGACACAATGATACTTGTAGAATAAGTAAGCCTAATTTAGTGAGGCTTCCCATTTAAATACCATCACCACCCCTTACCCAAAACTCTTATCATCTGCCGATGGCCCGTAGATTGATGGCACGTCGATATCATTTAGGCGCATGTAAACAGTGAGTTGCCCGCGGTGGTGCACCCAATGGTTTAGGGTAGAGCCGAGCGTATCGTGTTTGTTTGAGGTGAACAGGGTTTGTCCGTTGGCTTTCAGGTAAAAGGGTTTTTCCATGTCGCCTTCTGTTAGGGCTTGCAGGGCCTGTTTGGCCTGTGCAACGTTTTGGTGAAAATGATCTACCACTTCCTGCGTGGTTTTAGCCTCGATGTGTTTAAAGGTGGCGAAGTCTATTTCCTGGTCGCGGGCTACAACGGCAATCCACAAGGGGATCTCGGCCACCAGCAGGGTTAAGTACCCCAGTTCCATTGATTTTTCGTGCGGTTTCCAGCCAAATAGGTCTGTGGGAATGCGTTCCAAACATTTAAGGGTGGAGGGTACCTCGGCTTCCAGCTCTTTGATATACTCCTGTGCTAAAAATACATCGTTCATGGCATTGTGGTTTTTTGATTAACACATGCCGGTGAAAATGGTTCGGGGAAAATCATAAAAAGAGGCGAGAGGGCCATCTTAATTTCAGATGAAACACAGAAATATCTTTATTTTAAACATGCCCCGCCCTTCCCACCCGGGCAGGTAGCTAAACCAAAATCAGCACTAAAACACTCGTCACAAAATCAAGTTTTCCTACGTGGATTCGAACCACGATCTTCTGAACCAAAATCAGGCGTGCTACCATTGCACCATAGGAAAATCTATCCCGTGGAAATAAAAGGACTTGAACCTTTAACCGACACCGTATAAGGGTGCTGCTCTAACCAATTGAGCTATATTTCCTTTATAATCAGTAGGGTAACCCGGACTCGAACCGGGAGCCTCCTGCTTCCAAAGCAGGTAATCCAACCAATTGATATACTACCCTGAAAATGCTCCTAAAACAAAAAATCCCCTTAGAAACTATCTAAGAGGATTTACGAATTTGCTGTTATTTTTTCCATACATACCCATTCACCTCCGATAGATCGGTTGCGGCAATTGTATTTGTATTGTTGTTGTTTTCATGGCACAATGATACACATTATTTTAATAAATAAAGAAAAAATCTTTATTTATATTTATTTAGATATTTCCTTGTTGTTGTATGTATAATTATTGTTCAGTTTTTTCGCCCGGAGGTAAGAGCTTCAATCGCTGGCCAATGCTGAGCCGGAAGAGTGTTCCACTTGGAACAAAATGGAACGCGCTAATAAATGGTGATTTACCTATAAATTGGGTGCTTTTATTTAAATGCTGACTAATGAATTAAAAAAAGTCAATTTTTAAGTATTTGATTTTTAGTGTGTTCCATTTGTTCCACGCGTTCCATTTCAAAAATGGAACACCCGAATACCCGATGATATGCAACGATGTTTTAGATGAACTAAAAGGGGCGGTTTTGGTGCTATTTTAGTCGAAATATTGTATATTTATTTATCTTTTTTCTACTCCTTTTTTTCTAAATAGAACACCGTTAGCTTATATTGATTTTGACACCCTAAAATCTGAAGCGTATGATAAAGATCTCTGATATCGGAAAAAGCTACCATATGGATGAACTGGATATCGTAGCATTAAAAAAAATGTCCCTCGAGGTTAATGAAGGCGAATTTGTGGCGATAATGGGCCCATCAGGCTGCGGGAAAACAACCCTGCTAAACATCCTGGGCTTCCTGGACGACCCGGATAGCGGAAGCTATGTTTTCGAAGGCATGGAAGTAACGCATGCCAATGAGCGTAAACGCGCAGACCTGCGTAAGCGAAATGTAGGCTTCCTATTCCAGAACTTCAATCTAATAGATGACCTCACCATATTTGAAAATGTGGAATTGCCTATGATATACACCGGTTTACCAACTTCGGTACGTGCAAAACGGACGGAAGAAATATTGGATAGAATGCATATTGATGAGCGCCGAAAAACCTATCCACAGCAGTTGTCGGGCGGTCAGCAGCAGCGTGTTGCACTGGCAAGGGCGGTAGTAAACAAGCCTAAACTGATCCTTGCAGATGAGCCCACAGCAAATTTAGACCATGACAACGGCAGGCAAGTTATGGAGCTACTGGACGAACTGAATAAAGACGGGGTGACTATCATTATGGTTACCCACTCAGAAAACGATGCCAGGTATAGTCACCGGGTTATCCGGTTGCCTGATATTCCGATACCTGTTAAAAAAATAACAGGTAAATAATGCTCGTCTTATGCTGCTCTTCTATATGAAACAAGGTTAAAAAAATCGGCTTAACAAGTAATCCTATCTTACTCATTAAACCGATCTGTTGTTTTCTACAATTTACTTTTAACCCGCAAAGGATTAAAGACCGTCACTGGTTATTGTAACCGTTCCAAGATCTTTTACAGAGCCGTTCTCAACAATAACATTATCTATGATCTTGGCGGCATAAGGCGCTACGGGTACAAAGTTAACACTGTAAGTACCGGGGGCTAATCCCGGAAAATAGAATTTACCGGTAGCGTCTGTAACTGTTCCAACGGTATCAGTCCCCATAATTGCATATACTTTAGAATAAGCGGCAGCGGGAGTTACTATACCTGTCATCGCGCCCGATACTGCAGCCGGGATGGCCCTTATTACCGGCTTTAAATTGTATTTACCGTTGCCGGTTGTGACAATGGATTGTGCCGCATCAAAGTCAAGTAATAGGGTGTAACCAATGCCTGCTTTAAGGTCATCCTGCACTTTTAGCTTCACACCTGAAGTTTGCCCGCTCGGGGTGTTCAGATCGTACGAAATTCCATTAATAACCACTTTGTTGCCGGTATTATTCAGCACTAAGCGTACCTCCTGTAAGCGCCCGGCCGGAACATCAACACCTGCCAGTACAGTGTCTTTACCGTTTCTAAAACGCAGGATGTCAATTGGAGTTCCATTAACGTCTACGGTTTTTTCTCCACCCGATGAAAGGATAACAACTTGCTTAATGTTTAATATTACGGCATCATAAGCTCCCGGCGCATCAGTTAACTTGACGGTAACACGGGTAGTACCTGCTGAACTTGAACTATCTTTTTTGCAGGAGGCGAAACCCAAACCTAAAAGGGCAACGGAAAATAAAAGTAACTTTTTCATGGTATTTGTTTTTTATAGTATGCCATTTTAAACGCCATAAAAGGGGTAATGTTTTAAATTCCCCTTCTTGCTTCCTGGTTGGCTATCATAAATATGCTTCGGAAATTGAGTTATTTGGCAGACCTGGCATGTGTATGGAAATTATGCTGATCAGTCAGAAGAAGCGATGAGTGAGTTGTTAGAGGCAGATATCATCGTCATTAGTGTTCCGGTATATAATTTCCATTCCACCTTAAAGGCCTGGATCGACCATATTGTAAGGGGTGGCCGCACGATTAAATTTGACGAGAACGGGGTGGAAGGCCTTGTAAAAAGTAAAAAGATTTACCTGGCTATCAGTTCGAAAGGTGTATACTCTGAAGTTCCTATGAAGCAGTTCGACTTTGTGAAGCCCTATTTGCGGTATGTTCTGGGTTATATGGGTATGACAGATGTTACCGTATTACGTGTAGAAGACTCTTCCTTGCCAGACGAACAGCAGATGGCGCTGGAACGTATTTTGGCAGATTTTACTGCTGACCATCGATAACCCCTGTAAAAAATATTCCGCGAAGCGATTACTAATATCGTGTATCTCCTCGGTCTGATTGCAATTACCCCTGTACGAGTTAGATACCCCGCTCTATCTGGGTGCTGAGTTTCCACCAGATTGAAAAAAAATGATAAAAGAAAAACCCCTTAAATTAGCGATTTAAGGGGTTTTCGGTTGTAGAACTTGTTTGCTCAGTGCGCCCACCTGGGCTCGAACCAGGGACCAAAAGATTATGAGTCTTCTACTCTAACCAACTGAGCTATAGGCGCTGAAAATAGTTGTTATTTTCGAGGTTGCAAATATGTAAAATTGAACCCGGAATTACAAAAATGATTTCATTTTTTAATTCAATAACATAACAGACTGTTTTATAGGTGATTTGTTTATACTAAAGTTTGATGAAAAGAGTTGGGACGCATGTTGTAATCAGTATTAGCGCGTTTAAATCATCTCTTTTATAAAAATATTCTCTATCAACTAACGAAATGTAACAATTATTTAACCTTAAAAACTTTTGCGGTATATAGCTTTGTGTAGATAAGAGGCGGGTAATTGTGAGTGTTATTCGTCCTTTATTATTTATATTTAGCTATATGTTTAGCCGCCGCAAATTTATCACAACAAGTGCAACAGGTTTAGCCAGTATAATACTGCTGCCGACGGTTAATAGTTTTGCAAATGAGAATAGCCAGTATAAAAGGAAGTCTGCAAAGCTAAAACTAAGGTTTGCGCTGGCATCAGACATCCATTACGGCCAACCGGGCACAAACTTTGAAGTGAATACCGCCAATATGGTTAAATGGCTGAACGACGACCATGCCAAAAACCACCTGGATATGGTGATCATTAATGGCGACCTGGTACATAACCGTCCCGATCTGCTCCCCGAAATTAAAACACAATACCTTGATAAGCTGAACGTGCCTTATCAAACTATACCGGGTAACCATGATTTTGCCGATGCCCGGGTGTGGAAGAATGTGTTTAATTATGAAGACCGTTATACTATTGATCATGGTGATACAGCATTTGTATTAGCCAACACCGCCGATACAAAAGGTGCTTATGTTTGCCCTGATAACAGCTTCCTAAAAACATCACTGGATAAATTTGCGGATAAAAAAATCGTATTTGTGGTGCTGCATATCCCGCCTGTTAAATGGCAAAAGAACGAGGGCTTTTTAGATTGCCCCGAAACTATTGACCTGTTACATGCCTATCCTAATGTTAAAGCTGTTTTTCATGGGCACGATCATTTGCTTGATGGCGTGCGTTATACAAACAAATTGCCACACTTTTTCGACTCGCACATTGGAGGCGACTGGGGTACCGACTATAGGGGCTATCGTATTGTTGAAGTGAACGAACAGAACGAGATTTACACCTATCAGGTAAACGCCAGTCAAAATCCAAAGCTTAACTCCAACAAGCTGTAATAGTTGTTTATCTGATAACTTAACCTTAACATTTTTGTTAAACAAAGCCCGTAACTTTATTGTAGTAATAATATAAAACAAATGGAAATGGGATATTCATCGCTTGATCTGGCAATGCTTCTGATTGCGGCATTTGTAATATGGGTAGCTTCGCGCATCCCTCTGAAACCTAATGGAGATGCTAAGAAAAGCATTAGGCAAAGGCTTAAAAACAAGAATCAGCATTCGCATTCTATATCCTGATGGATTTGAAGGATAATATTTAGCAGCTAACATGAGAGGGAAACTGTTTGAGAAAAGTTAAAGTCGCATTTTTTGCCGATATACTGGTTGAAGATTTCGACGGTGCTGTGCGCACTATGTTCCAGCTGATAAACCGCATTGATACTACAAGGTTCGAGTATTTGTTTATTTACGGCGCCGGGCCTGATAAACTGAAGGGGTTTGATTCCCTAAAAATACCCGCTATAACCCTGCCCATAAATACAAATTATTCTATAGGCCTGCCTTTTTTGGCACAAACCCGTTTAAGCAATAAGCTGGCACAATTTGGTGCCGATGTGATCCATATCGCTACACCGTCTTTCTTAGGTAACTTCGGATTAGATTATGCAAACCGACATGGCTTGCCGGTAATAAGTATTTACCACACCCATTTTATATCCTACGTAGATTATTATTTTAAATACGCCCCGGTTTTTATCAAAGGTATTAAGCAAAGGATAGCCCTTGGGCACAAAAGCTTTTACAACCGATGCGATAAGGTGTATGTTCCATCCGAAAGTATAAAAACGGAGCTTTGGGAAATGGGTATCTACCCCACAAAAATGAAGATCTGGAAACGGGGAATAGATACCCGTTTGTTCTCGCCGGATAAAAGGGACACAGGCTTGATACAGCGCCTTACGAACAATAAAAATCCAACCATAATATTTGCCAGTCGCCTGGTTTGGGAGAAGAACCTGGAAACACTTTTTGCTATTTATGATCAAATGCAAACCAGGGCAACACCCCTAAATTTTTTGATTGTTGGCGATGGTATTGCCCGCCAAACCTGCGAAACCCGCATGAAGAAAGCCATATTCACCGGTAAAATTGATCATCAGCATCTTTCTGTTTTATACGCGTCCGCGGATGTTTTCCTGTTTCCGTCCGTATCTGAAACTTATGGCAATGTAGTGGTAGAAGCCATGGCATCGGGGCTGCCTTGTGTTATTGCAGATGGCGGCGGCTCAAAAGATTTTATTGAACGGGGTATCAACGGTTTTAAATGCAGCCCCTATAACGCGGCAGATTATGCAGAAAAAATTGACCTGATATTAAACAATAAACCGCTTAGCGCCCAATTTTCAACCGAAGGCTTACAGTGCAGCAAACAATTAAGTTGGGACCAACTGGCCCAAACATATTTTGATGATGTAAACAGCCTGGTTTTTAAACAGCCCGAGCAATTAGTGTTAGCCTGATACTGTTAACGTTAACTTAATATTAAAACGGTTGATTTGCGGGCACATACCGCTTCATTTAACAGTGGTGCCCGCAAATGCTAAAACGTGTTTATTTTTTATTAATAGTTGCATGCAGTACGCTGTTAAGCGTTACCGCAAATGCGCAAAACGAGCAATTACACTCTATCCGCTCACTCAGTCAAAAACATCCCGATTCGGCACTTATCATATTAAAGAAATTGCACGCGCAGGCCGTTGACAAAAACGATGCCGTAACCGAGGGTATTTGCCTGCAGCAAATGGGCCAGATCTGTTATAATCAAGGGCATTATGCCCAGGCGCTTGATTTTTATTTACATGCCGATAAAATTTTCAGCACAGGTAAAAGATCTGACCTTTTAGCCGCTAACATGGGCGAAATGGGCGTTTTGTACTATTATAATAAGCAGCTGGAAAAATCGCGTGCTATGTATAACAGGGCCTTAGCCATTTACCAGCAAAATGGTAACCTGAAAGGCCAGGCCGAAATTTTTGGCAACATTGGCCATTTATACGAAAAACGCCGGCAGTACGATAGCTCTTTTTACTACCAGCACTTAGCGTTAAACAGTTATACCCAGGCTAATTATAAACAAGGGGCCGCAAAAATATACGAGAACCTGGGTAGTATTTATGAGGATCTGGCTAAATACGATTCGGCCTATACCTGCTTTAACCATTCGTTACAGCTTTATAAAGAGGAGCATAACGAAATAGCCAGTATTGAAGTGATCAACAACCTGGGCGATATACTGCGCAAAACAGGTAAGTATGGCCAGGGGATAACGCAATCGCGCAGGGCTATGGCTTTGGCAGAGCAAACGGGGAATATTTATCAGCTTGCCGCCTGCAGCAAGGACCTGGGTAAAGCATATGAGTTAATGAACCGTATGGATAGTGCCTATCACTACGCCGAATTAAGTCGTAAGTATTCGCTGGAGGTGTATTCAAAGGATGGAGTAAACCAAACGGCCTTTTTGCAAGTGTTGTATGATATGACCAAGAAAAGCGATGAGATCAACCGCCTGAATAACATCCGAAAGATCAACCGCATTATAACCGTTGCGGTAGTGGTGGTAGTGGTGTTGCTTGTAGTTTTGGGCATGGTTATTTTTAGCAGGCAGCGTTTAAAAATTAAAGATCAGAATGCGTTGGCTAAACAGAAGGAGGCACAGCACGACCTGATGCAACTGGAGTTAAAGAACCAGCAATTAGAAGAAGAGAGCCTTAAACAGCAACTGGAAGTAAAAAGCAGGGAGTTATCTACCCATACGCTTAATCTCATAAAAAATAACCAGTTACTCGAGCATCTGCGCAGCACGTTACAGCTTATGGTGAAAGAGGATAAACGCGATCAAAAGAAACAAATGCAGCAGATAATACTGCAGATAAACGAAAGCTTTAACCACGAACAGCATTGGAAAGAGTTTACCAATGCCTTTGAGCAGGTGCATCAGCAGTTTTTTGATAGTATTAAAAAGTACAGTAGTGAATTAACTTCTGCGGATATGCGCCTTATCGCTTTACTCCGCATTAATCTCGATTCTACAGATATAGCTACACTGTTGGGTATCTCTACCGATAGTTTAAGGGTTTCGCGTTATAGATTACGCAAAAAGCTCAATATTCCGCAGGGAGACAACCTCACCGCCTTTATTCAAACCTTATAACACCGTTACAAAGCACTATAACTTTAATAGGTTTTATAGTCATTTTACCCACTTAACATTATGTTAATGTAACGGTAATGAAATGATAACGGAGGTTTTTAATTGCCATAAATATTTTATAATCAACGGGTTGAGTATTGTTGTTGCCTTTTAATATACGACCCATGTAACGGTGTTGCCTTTATGTAACCCCACAAGTTTCATTTCTATTTGGATGTATACACACCTTTGCAGCGTCATTAAAAAATGGACGTTATCACAGCAATGAACAAACTTTTACAGATCCTATTGCCGCTGCTATTTTGTGCTACAATAGCAAGCGCTACTAAATTAAAAGGCCACGTTTACGATAAACAATCGGGCGAGGCCCTGGTAGGGGCAACCGTTGTTTTAGAGAACACTGGCAAAGCCACCACCACCGGGCTCGATGGCTCATTCGAATTAAAAGACGTGACCCCGGGCGCAGCTGCCATCCGTATCAGCTATATAACTTACAAAACGATTACCCGGCAGATCACCATTCTGAAAGAGGATAACGCTCACCTGAAGATCTACATGGAATCGGCAGCGAAAGACCTTAACGAGGTTACCGTAAGGGCAACAGCCAGCGGCTCAAACGACCGCGATGCCCGCCGCATTGAACAGAACGCTACCCAGGTAATGAACATCGTATCGGGTAAGGCCATTGAGGTATCACCCGATCTGACGGTTGCAAACGTTATGCAGCGTGTATCCGGTGTATCTATAGAGCGTAACAGCAATGGCGACGGGCAGTACGCCATCCTTCGTGGTATGGATAAACGCTATAACTATACACTGGTTAATGGTGTAAAGATCCCAAGTCCGGATAATAAATACCGTTATGTACCGCTTGACCTGTTCCCGTCTGACTTATTAGATAGGTTAGAGGTTTACAAAACGCTTACCCCAAACTTAGAGGCTGATGCTATTGGTGGCGCTGTTAACATGGTGATGAAAAACGCGCCCGATCATTTCCAGATCAATGCTAATATAGCTACAGGTTACAGCCAGTTATTTTTCGATCGCAATTTCACCAGCTTTGATGCATCAGGTATCAACCATAAATCACCTTACGAAATAAACGGCCGCAGCAATAACGCTACCCAGGCCGATTTTTCTAAAGGTGTGTTTGATTATACTTCAAAAAAGCCTGCTCCAAATATGGTGGGCAGCTTGTCTTTAGGGCAACGTTTTTTTGACAGCAAATTAGGCGTTATTGTAGCAGGTAGCTACCAAAATACTTATCGGGGAAGCAACAGTACCCTATACAATCCAACTGTAACCGGTACCGACGAATACAGCATTATCACCAACAAAAGCTATCGCGAATATTCTGAACATCAAACACGTTTAGGCTTGCATGGCAAGGTAGATTATGCATTTGATAAGAACAACAAGATCAGCCTTTACAACGTGTATGTCGACCTTAAAAATCAACAGGTACGTGATGCGGTATCTACTACATTTAACGGTGTTTATGATCCTGCTGCAGGTAATGCAGAGCTGGTTTACAATACCCGTAGCCGCTTAACCGAGCAAAAGATCTACAACAGCACCTTACATGGCGATCACAAGTTTTTTGACGATAAATTTAAGGTACAATGGTCGGCAGTATACTCTACCGCACAAAACGAGGTTCCGCAGAATACCAATATTGAATTGAATGGGCTGCAGCAGAATTTTCAGAATACCCGTACTTCATTGGTAAATACCTCACCGGTTGAAATGCGTTGGGAACGTAATACCGATAATGATAAAGCAGGGTATTTAGACCTTACTTACAATATTTTTAGAGGCAACAAAAATTTAGATCTGAGCTTTGGTGGTTTATACCGCGACAAACAAAGGAGCGGTTTCTATAACAATTATTCACTTTCGCCATCTGCAGCAAACGCAGGGTTGCTATACGGTAAAGATTTCCAGAACTATACCGATCTGCAATTAGTGGTTAATAACCCTACCGGCGGTGTTGCCAACCCGCTTACTTACGATGCATCAGAGAAGACATCATCGGGTTATGGTATGTTCAATTATAAATCAAACGGTTTGGAATTAATTGGTGGTGCGCGCGTTGAGCATACAAACCAGGGGTATAACATGTTATTTGCCCAGGGCGAAACAAGACCTTCAGGTAACCAAATATATACAGATGTTTTACCAAGCTTAACAGCAAAATATCACTTAACAGATAAGCAACAACTACATGCGTCATATTACAGGGCTGTTAACCGCCCGGGCTTTTATGAACTTAACCCGGGTGTGGTACCGGGCGAAGATTATGACGAAAAAGGTAATCCTGACCTAAAACGTGCGCTTGCCGATAACTACGACCTGCGTTATGAACTATTCCCGGGTGCATCAGAGCAATTGCTTGTAGGCGCATTTTACAAAAGGATAAAAGACCCAATAGAGTTTATCTTCCAGACTGATGGTTCGGTACACAATAATATTTATTACATACCCGGTAATTTTGGTACAGCCAAAAACTACGGTGCGGAGATTGACTATATTAAGTTTTTCAACAAAATAGGTATTAAAGCTAACTATACCTATACGCACTCCAGCATTACTACTCCTAAAAATAAACGCCAGATCGACCCTGTCAGCGGTGACATTCAAACAGTAAACGTTATGCAAACAAGGCCGCTTTACGGGCAATCAGAACACATTGGTAACTTGTCGTTATTGTATAAGGATACCAAAAAAGGTTGGGATATACAGGTTGCCGGCGCTTACACCGGATCGCGGATAATCGCGGTATCGCAGTTTGTAAATAACGATCAGTGGCAGCAAGGTTTTATACAGATGGATGTCTCTGCCGAGAAGCGTTTTGCCGGTGGCTTAAGCGCGTTTATTAAGGCAAACAATCTCCTTAATACACCAACCAAGGTGTACATAAAAGGTACTAACCCGGCCAATGATAAGATCAAAGAGGACCTGGTATCAAATGGGCATACGCTTATACGTAACGATTTTTATGGACAAAGTTACCTGATAGGTTTAAGATATAAGTTTAATTAAGCTATAAAATATATTCAAACATAAATAAGATGAAATTTAAACAGATCATAGCCGTATTAACGGTGGCAACGCTGGCTTTTACAGGCTGCGAGAAAGCTAATATAGATGTTGATACAACGCCGCAAAATGGCTCGGCCATAGGTGAGGTATCCGGCGTGTGGGCAAAAGGTAGCGTACACGAAATTAAGGGTGATATTATTATCCCCGAAGGGAAAAGCCTTACCATTGAAGAAGGTGTAACCGTATTGATGGATGTAACTGCAAAACCCGAGATAGTAATTAAAGGTAATTTATATTCGTTAGGTACAGATGCCAATCCGGTTAAATTTACCGTAAGCGATGTTTACCGTACTGCCGAAAATAAATTTGGCAAACTATGGGGCGGTATACTTGCGGCACCTACCTGCGCCGAGCTTGTGCTTGATCATACCATATTAGAGTACGGTGGCGCAACCACTTCAGATGCATCAACATCGGTAAAAATGGGTTTATACAAAGCCGTTGCCGGCGAAAACCTGCCGGCGCTTTGGTTCTCAAATGTGAACGGTAAACTTATTGTGCAAAACAGCGTCATTCGCAACTTTCAGGAAGATTGTAGTTATATAGAAGGAGGTAAGGTGATCTTCGCGAATAACGTGTTTTATACAACGGGGGTTACAGGCGGCGAGGCCATGAACTTTAAATCGGGATGTTTGGCAGATCTGGCTTATAACCTGGTTTATAGCTGTAATACCAACGCCTTCAAACTATCAAACAGCGGCGACCGTAACCCGCAGGCATATATCATCGCCTACAATAACACCATGATAAACACCGGCTGGCGCAGACCAACCGCTAAAGGTGGTTCAGTTTGGTTAGAGGCAACCGTACGTGCCGATTTGTATAACAATCTGTTTGCAAACACTCGTTTCGGTATAAAACGCGACCCTAAGAAACTGGAAGATAACCGTTCTAAAAACGACAATAACTGGTATTACGGTTTCGACCAAACTACGGTTAACCAGTTCCAGGTTGGCAGTAATGATATAGTACCCGGCGGCGCTAACGATGTAAGAGGCACTAAGGCCGGCGATAATGACCCTAAGTTTGTAAATTATCCCTTAAGTAATTCAGAAGTTAGTCCGGATTTTAACACCAGCTGGGATTTTCACTTACAGGGTAATTCGCCTGCATTAACAAAAGGCACTACTAACTTTACCCGCCACCACAAAGCGGGTATTACAACCGCAAATGGTATCACCTATACATCGCCCGAGCCTTCTACCTTTGTAGGTGCTTACGGTACTAAATTGTAACGAATGAAGAGAGTGAATATATTTTGTGCTGCACCATTAGCTTTACTGTTGCTGAATAGTGCCTGCAAGCCAGGCACATCTACAGATACTACTGATATTAAACCGGTAATAATTACCGAAGCCGTTAAGTACGATACAGATGACCCTGCAATTTGGGTAAACAAAGCCGACCCGGCCAAAAGCCTGGTGATAGGTACCGATAAAGATGCCGACGGCGCCTTATATGTATTTGACCTGCAAGGGAAGATAATAGCCGATAAAGTTGTTAGGGGATTAAAACGCCCTAACAATGTTGACCTTGCCTACGGTTTAATACTAAACGGTAAACCAACAGATATCGCGATCACTACCGAACGGATAAGTCACAAGTTGCGTATTTATTCGTTACCGGATATAAAGCCGGTTGATAATGGCGGCATTGATATGTTTGTTGGTGAAACAGGTTACGAGTATCGCGACCTGATGGGCATCTCTATCTACACCGCTAAGGATGGTAAAATGTATGCTATAGTTGGTCGTAAAAGTGGCCCCAAAACAGGCGGTTACATTTGGCAGTATTTACTGGGCGATGATGGCAAAGGGAATGTAAAAGCTACCCTTGTACGCAAGTTTGGCGAGTATAGCGGTAAAAAGGAAATAGAAGCCATTGCGGTTGATAACGAGCTGGGCTATATCTATTATTCCGACGAGCAAACAGGCGTGCGCCAATATTATGCCGACCCCGAGAAAGGGGATAAGCAGCTGGCTATTTTCGGTACCACAGGTTTTAAGGCTGATCATGAAGGGATCTCAATTTATAAGTTGGCAGATAGTACCGGTTACATTTTGGTGTCTGACCAGGGTGCCAACCGTTTCCAGATCTTTAGCAGGGAAGGCACTAAACAGAACCCCTTTGAGCACAAGCTATTGAAGATAGCCAATGTACAGGCCCGCGAAAGCGATGGTTCTGATGTGGTGAATGTGCCGTTGAACGATACCTTTAAGCATGGCCTTTTTGTAGTAATGAGCACCGATAGAACATTTCATTACTACCGCTGGGAAGATATTGCCGGTAAAGAGTTGAAGGTGAAATAACAAAACCAAACTAAATACCAAAGCCATTGCCGAAAGGTAATGGCTTTTTTGTTTTACGCAGTCGCTCGGCTGGAGCCGAGTGACGACTATTCAGCGGCGTCCCGCCGCAGTATACGTTGACGGCCGGAGGCCTGATAATATTGTCACTCGACTGGAGCCGAGCGATTGCATGAAAATTCAGAAGATAGCCGTTGCTCGTCTTTCGGACTTGCGGACTTTCCCGACTTCGGACTTTCTAATGCCCATGCATCTCGTTATCCACCTGCTCGGGTTTTTGCTGAAAGCTCCAAACCAAATAAAACAGCGCGGGCAGGATAAATATACTACCAACCAATAAAGCTATCCCAAGCGATTGGATGGTTTTCTCGGCACCCTGATCATCGATAAGGGACAGGTGACCGCCGTTTTTCAGGATAATAATGTTAGGGTAGTGCTTGTAGGTGGTGGTCAACAGAATCATGGTCATCTGGAAGCCGGCCAATACACGTATAATAAAGCGTTTGCCCTTGGCGATCAAATACCACATTACTATCAGGGAAACACTTGCCGCGCTTACAGCAGCAATGCCAATAAAATTACCGAACACCCATTGTACCAGCGGGATGTTCTCTTTTATGGAAGCGATAAAAACCACCGAACCGGCTACTACAGCAGCTACGTTCATGATCTTCGCTTTGCGGATAAAGCTTTTGCGTTCTGCATCGTCGTGGGTTTCGCCGATAAGGTAAATGGCTGCTAAGAATCCGCAGAGCGCAACCGTGAAAAAGCCGATTGCTACCGAGAACCAGTTGAGCCAGCTATAAACGTAAGCATCCATAAAGTTGGTAGCCTGCGGATCAACCCGGCCGGATACTGCGCTGCCGGCTATAATGCCTAAAAACAGGGGCGTTATAAAGCTGGAGTACACAAAGATCTTGTTATATACCTTCTGCATATTATCGTGCACCGCATCATAATTACGGAAGGCGAGGGCCGTACCACGCGCGATAATACCCATCAGCATCACCGTAAGCGGGATATGCAGGTAGGTAGACATGGTGGCGTATATCACCGGGAAACCCACAAATAATATTACAATGGCGATGATCAGCCACATATGGTTTGCCTCCCATATCGGCCCAATGGCGTTATACATAATGCGCCGCGTGCGCGATTTATTTTTGTTGGACGTAAACATCTCTATAATGCCCGCGCCAAAATCGGCCCCGCCCATCACCAGGTAGAGTAATAAGGCCACCCATAAAAAAACGATCACAACATATATCATCATGGGTTTGCTATTTAAGGTGCAACGGTTTTAGTGTCATAAATCTCGGGTACCATTTTTATTTGCCTGTAAAGCAAAAATATTACCGCAAGGCTCAATGTGAAATATACAGCGGTAAACAGGTAAAACGAATAGCCTATACCGGGCATGGGTGTAACCGCATCGGCAGTGCGCATAACGCCTTGTATTATCCAGGGTTGGCGGCCAACTTCGGTAACTGTCCACCCGGCCTCTACGGCAATAAAGCCTATTGGGGTTGCCCATATAAACAGCTTCAGGAACCAGCGTTTATCAAACCAGTTCTTTTTCTTGAATACGGCAATCAAGTATATGATCCCTAAAGCCATCATCAGCATACCAAGCGCCACCATCAGTTGGAAAGCGTAATGCGTAACCGCTATAGGCGGCTGGTCTTTCTCGGGGATCTGGTCCAGGCCTGTTACCGGTGTTTTAAAATCGTCATGAACCATAAAGCTGAGCATGCCGGGCAGCTCAATGGCGTAGTCTACTTTCTTATTTTTAACATCGGGGATGCCACCAATAATAAGCGGGGAGTAGGGTTCTGTTTTAAAATGCGCTTCCATGGCGGCAAGCTTGGCGGGTTGCCTTTTTGCTACCATTTTGGCCGAAATATCACCGCTTAAAGGCTGTAATATAGCAGCTACTACACCAAATACCGCGGCTATTTTAAAAGCCGGCATATGGAAGCTTATATTTCGTTTCCGCATTATCATTAACGCGTGCACACCTGCCACGGCAAAGCCTGTGGCCGCAAAAGCAGCAACCGACATGTGTAATGCCTGCGAAAACCATGCAGGGTTAAACATGGCTTTTATGGGGTCAATGTTCAGGTATTTGCCATCCACAAAATCAAAGCCGGATGGGCTGTTCATCCAGGCATTGGCGGCAACTACCAGTATGCCTGATATTAAACCACTAACGCCCACCACAACACCTGTAAACCAATGAAACCATCGGTTAAACCTGTTCCATCCATAAAGGAAAAAGCCTAAAGCTATCGCCTCTATGAAAAAGGCTGTTCCTTCCAGCGAAAACGGCATACCAAATATTGGCCCGGCGTGTTTCATAAAGGTTGGCCATAACAGCCCCAGCTCAAATGAAAGCACCGTGCCCGATACCGCGCCGGTGGCGAAAAATATAGCCACGCCTTTGCTCCAGGCCTTGGTTACGTTTTGGTATACCGGGTTGCCGGTTTTTAGCCATATAAAGTGAGATACCGCCATAAAGAATGGCATCACCATTCCAATGCACGAAAATATGATGTGAAAGCCCAGGGACAATGCCATTTGCGACCTGGCGGCCATAAAATTATCCATAGTGCAAGTTTAAGTACTATACTAATGCTTAACTATATAAATTGCACATTTTTAGCAATTTAGAACGAATAATAATTAAACAAAAAGCCGGTATATTATTGGATTTTTGGGAATTATTGAGTATAAATCTTCAGTACGTCTTGTCATCCTGAGCGACCGCGAAGGATCTATTAGCGAACTTTGCTTATCGGATAGCATATCGGCGATTAGATGTTTCACTACGTTCAACATGACAAGCATAAAAATGCTATTTCGAATGAGGCGAAAGGATATGATAGGATGGTTACGAATGTGTATTTAGCTTTTGCACCAGCGCTGCTGATGTAGCATCGTTAGAGATGCCGTAACCATTTACCAGCAGCCCCTTTACATTATTTTTAGTGGAGGATATGGCATATAATATTTCTTCATCATCCGGGTTGGATTCTCCTTCAAAACGGAACACCGCATCAATCTCAAAATCATCGGGTGATAGTTCTGTATTGCTGTGGTGACAAACAAGGCAATCTTCCTGTATATTAAAATCGAGGGTATATCCTTCTTCTTTTAAACCATTTATGGTTTGCGATAGGGTTCCGTAATCTGTTTTCATGGCGGTAAATCTTTAAAGCGAATTTACGTATTTATTCCCTGTCATAAAAGGTAGAATAGCGTCTCTTTTACTTCACTGCCTTAAAATTCTTCCGCCGTTGGTGACAACACCAACAAGGGAGAAAAGCAGAATGTCATGGTGAGCTTGTCGAACCATTAGTCGCTTTACAAGGCGTTTAGGTCTTCGACAAGCTCAGACTGACAGAAATATATCTTACTTCACCGCCCTAAATTTCCACTTACCCGAAGCTACTTTAAACCTGATATGGTCATCCTTATCGCCTGTATCAGCATTTGCGGACTTGTTTCAGATCTATTTGTTTGCGATAAGCCAGCCAGGTGTTAATCGCTGTATCGGGGCTGTTTGCTGTGCCTATCCAATGCGTTTTCCATTGTGGTTGTGCAGTGGTTTGTGCTTGCGCGAAATAGGGGATAATAAGGCAAAGGATGATGAATAGTTTTTTCATGCGGGTTGTAATCGGCAGGCTAAAGTAAGTGGTTAGTTTATAATGCCAGTAAATATCATGAATAGATGAGAGATGACTGTGCTGCAGTGTATCCTTATAATCAGGGTTTGCGTTAGGGATAAAAGCGGATACCGGCCCGTGGTTAAGGCTTGTGCAGTATGAGCGGAGAGCCCGGCCGCAGGCAACGCCCATACTTATTTACTCAAACCCCTCGTTGGCATCGTTAACCAGTTTTTGCAAAACCGGTTCATTTAAAATGGTGATGCTTTTACCGCTTACGGATATCAGGTTTTCCTGGATAAAATCCTGAGTTACTTTGAACCACGTTTCGTATGATACCGCCGCGTAGCTTGACAGGTCCTGCCGGGTAAGCTCGATATTTATAGCGCCTGCGTCGTCGGAGCCAAATAAGCTTTTAAGGTTAAGCATTGCCAGGGCAATACGCTCTTTAACCGGCATGTGCACCAGGTTACGCATCCGCTTTTCTGATTTTTGCAGCTCATCGGCAAAAAACTTCATTAAGGCATAGGTAAACTTATGGTTCACGTTAAGGGTGGATTCAAAAAAAGAAAGATCAATATAACAAAGGGTTGTTGGTTCTAAAGCAGTAGTTGCTACCGGATAAACAGGATTGTTACCCAGCCCCATGTGCCCCAATATATCGCCCGATTGGGCAAAACGGATAATAAGCTCTTTATCGGTATTCCAGCGTTTATGTACTTTAACCTTACCGGTATACACAAAATAAATACCCTTAACCGGGTCGCCTTCTTTGAAGATACTTTCTCCCTTTTTTACAATAAAGTTTGTTTTGTGCGCACCAATTGCCGGTATCCAGTCTTTAACGCTATGCGTGCACAAAAAGCAATTATTTAAATTACAGGTGTTTTTAGTTTCCTTCATTATTTACAAAACGTTGCGGCTGCAATATTAGCAAAGAACAGCATACTTTTAACAGTAATGCTTAACCCTTGGTATTATCTTGCTCTTTTAACGACAACAGGTTATTAAGCGATAACGGCCCCGAACCAATGAGTGAGAAAATGATAAGCAGCACACAAGCAAAAATGGAGAGCCACAGATCGTTATTGGGCTCGGAACGAAATATGTTAATTAAGAACAGTGCCGAAATAACAATGGGTAGCTGTAAAAGCGAGGATAAACGCGTAAGCAGGCCAAGGGTAATGAGTATGCCACCAGCCATGTGAACGAAAGTTACATAGTACATAACAGCCTTAAGAAAAAAGGGGGATAAATTTAACAGTTGCTGGTCTTCAATTATCCACCTCAAATAGCTCATGTTTTCCATAAAGCTAAGTCCTTTTAAAAACAGGAATATCCCCAGCATTATGCGTAATAAATCTAAAACGGCAGGGTGGTGCCTGTCTCCCCATTTTTCAATTTTGGTAACTACGCTCATACATTACAGCTTTAAATACGGTTTAGCTTATCCTTTGGTGGATCTCTTTAGTAGTGGCGATAACAAAAGATATACCTACCATAAATATAACAAAACCGCTGAATATTACCCAGGGAAAAGAATTGATACCATTCAAATTAATGGTCCATGAATGCGAATCGACAGCGCTTACATGGTTAAGGTTCCTGAAGATGTAGCAACCAATTAGCATAATAACTACACCAAGCGCGATAAGTACTTTACCTGAATTTCTCATAATCTTGTATTAACAATGTTTTAGTTTACAAATTTAACTTATATATTTGCAAATATATTGTTAAAACAATAAAAAAATCAAATTTGTTTTAACATGGCCTCATGTTTGCTTGTGAAAACAATACTGAGGCATTTGAATTGTGTATTTTTTATGAAAAAAAGTAATCTTAAGAACGGTATCCCCATTTCTCCACTATTAACCCAGCTTGATGACGACACAGACCCGGTAAAAAAATCGACCTTTTTAAAGGCAAGGCTTTTACGCATTTGTGTATACGCCGTTGGTGTAGCTGTTGCTATAAGTTTAATTGCCAAAGTGCTGGTTTCGCTTATTAACGTGGTAACCAATATTGCCTTTTATGGCCAGCTTAGTGTTGCCTTTCATAGCCCGGCAGCTAATAATTTGGGTATGTGGGTAATTGCAATACCGGCAATAGGCGGGGTAATTGTAGGCTTTATGGCCTTATATGGTTCAAAAGCCATACGCGGCCACGGCATACCCGAGGCTATGGAGCAGATATTGGTTAACGAGAGTAATATTAAACCATCCATTACCTTTTTAAAGCCCGTATCATCGGCCATTGCTATAGGTACGGGTGGGCCGTTTGGCGCTGAGGGGCCTATTATTGCAACGGGCGGTGCTTTAGGCTCAACCCTGGGGCAGCTATTTAAAGTTACGGCAAACGAGCGTAAAATTATTTTGGCCGCAGGCGCAACAGCGGGTATGTCGGCCATATTTGGTACACCAATAGCCGCTATATTTCTGGCGATAGAACTTTTATTGTTCGAGTTTTCGCCGAAATCAATACTACCGGTAGCGCTGGCTTGTATAACAGGCGCGGCGGGCCATCATTTATTATTTGAATCGGGGCCGGTGTTCCCAATGCCAGATCTGGCCATACCATCAAACCTGGCGCTTGGTATTTATAGCTTTATGGGGCTTTTAATAGGGTTGCTATCATTAGGTATTACCAAAATTGTTTATTTTATTGAAGATGCTTTTGAAAAACTGCCCATCCATTGGATGTGGTGGCCGGCTATAGGTGGTTTAGCAGTTGGTGTTATTGGCTACTTTGCGCCGCATACGCTTGGTGTAGGGTATGATAATATTACCGGTATTTTATCGGGGACCTGGCCTTTAACGCTTATAGTTAGTTTATGCCTGTTTAAATTTTTGTCGTGGGCTATTGCCCTGGGCAGCGGTACATCAGGCGGTACGCTGGCGCCTTTGTTAACCATAGGTGGCGCTTCGGGTGCAATTATCGGTTCAATAATATTATCCTACTTCCCTGATGCGGGTATTACCTTGCCAATGGCCGCATTAATTGGCATGTCGGCTATGTTTGCCGGGGCGTCAAGGGCGTTCATCACCAGTATTGTATTCGCGCTGGAAGCTACCTTGCAATCGCATGCTTTGCTGCCTTTGTTGGGTGCTTGTACTGCCGCTTACATTGTATCATTCTTTTTGATGGAAAACACCATCATGACCGAAAAGATAGCCCGTCGTGGGATTTCAACACCCGATTCATTTGAGCCGGATATCCTGCAAAAAATGTTTGTATCTGATGTGATAAACGACGATGCGATTGTATTGAGCGCCGATAGTACTATTAAAGAAGTAAAAAACTGGCTGAGCAAAAATAAGGTAGCCGATAATTACTTTATTTTAATAGATAACAATGAAAATTATAGCGGAACGCTAAAAATAACCGACATATACAACGGCGACATGGATGCCACTGCGAAATTGAGCGATCTGGTAGCTCCGCTGCATGGCACTACCATTAAAAGTAACGATACGCTTCATCGCGCGGTAGAAAGCATGTCGAAAAACAATACGGAGATAGTGCCGATCTTGTCTGCCGGTAAGGATGGTAAAGTAATAGGTGTGTTAACGTATAAGGATATCATAAAGGCTTATCAAACCAATATCAGCAAAAACGAAAACCTGCATACAAAGATATCCCTTAAACGCCAGCGCATGAAGATGGTTATACGTGGTAAGAAGCTTATTAATTTGAATAACGAGGACAATAAGGCGTAATTCAATTTCATAAAAAAGCCGCCCTTCGAAAATCGAAGGAGCGGCTTTTCACTCATCACTCATCTTTAGTTCTTATTTCCAACCACCACCTAATGAGCGGTAAAGGTTAGATACGGCGCTTAACTGCGCACGTTTGATGGAAGCCACTTCAAGTTCGCTTTGTAGTACGTTACCTTGTGCGGTGATAACCTCAAGGTAAGTAGCCAAACCGTTTCTGAATAACAGATTGGCATTGCCGGTAGCTTGTTGCAATGTAGTTACCCTGTTTGCTGCAATAGCTTGCTGTGTTTTTAGTTTTTCAATTGTTACCAAAGCATCAGATACTTCACCAACCGCATTTAATACCGACTGGCGGAACTGCAATACTGTTTTCTCGCGATCAACCTTAGCAACCTCGAATTGGGTTTTCAGTTTTTTGCGGTTAAACAAGGGCTGTGTAATGCCACCGGCAACTGTACCGAATAAAGATGCAGGGATATTAAACCAATTACTTGCTTTAAATGAATTTACACCACCCGAAGCTGTAATAGTTAATGATGGATACATGTTTGCTTTAGCGATACCTACCTGTGCATTGGCAATATTCAGGGCCAGTTCGGCCGATTTTACGTCGGGCCTGCGGCTAACAATTGCTGATGGTAAGCCAGATGGCAGGTTCTCGGTGATCTGAATGTTACTTAAGGTATTGCTGCGTTCAATCCTGTCTGGCAATGCGCCGGTAAGGATACGCAGGGCATTTTCCTGTATAGTGATATTCTGTTCAAACTGAGGTACCAATTGTGCGGCTGCCAGGCGTTGTGCCTCGGCTTGTTGTACAGCTAATGAAGTTACCTGCCCGGCATCGTATTGTAAACGGATAATGCGCAAAGTACTATCATTCAATTTTACATTCTTTTGGGCGATGGTTAGCTGTTCGTCAAGCATCAGCAGGTTATAATAACCTTGTGATACGCCTGCTACGATGTTAGTCTGGATCGCTTTTTTAGCCTCATTAGTTTGCAGGTATTGAGCCAAAGCAGTTTTGCTTTGGTTACGAATTTTACCCCAGATATCAGCCTCCCATGAAAGGCCAAGGTTGGCAGAGTAATCTTCGATGTGTTTTGTGCCTACCCCAAAAGTGCTCAGGCTTAAACCATTCAAACTATTGTCTGACGGGCGATTGGTGCTTGCGGTTACATTCAGGTTTACCTGTGGTGTATAGTTCCATTTTACCTGTTTAAACAATAACTGCGATGCTTCTATGTTCTTAACAGCTATCTGCATATCGTAATTATTAACGATGGCGCTGTCAATCAGTTTTTGCAGGGTAGCTTCGGTAAAGAAGTTTTTCCATTGTATATCAGCAATACTTGTGGTATCGCTTGCTGTAGGTGCATTCCTGAAAGCAACAGGCAATGCAGGTTTGGGTGTTTCAATATCTTTTGAAACTTTACATGCGCTTAATGCTAATAAGAGCATAAAGGCGAATGTATTGATATATCTTTTCATTGTGTTGTGTGATTAATGTTTTGTTAGAGCCTTACCCAACCCTCTCCATTGGAGAGGGCAGGGCGAGGCAATTAGTGTGCTTCTATTGCTTGCGCAGGTTGGGCGTCCGGGTTGTAATTTTTATCCAGGTGCCTTGAAAGCGGCACGCCTGTAATTTTTTCCTGCAGATGCTGGAAGATCACAAACAGAACAGGGATTATCAATAAGCCCAATATTACTCCAGACACCATACCGCCCGCGGCACCAATACTAATAGAGTGGTTACCCTGTGCAGATGGACCGGTGGCAATACTCATCGGGAATAAACCGAATACGAAGGCCAGCGATGTCATCACAATTGGGCGTATCCTTAGCCTTGCTGCTTCAACGGCTGCATTAACCAGGCTTAAGCCAGCCCTTCGTTTCTGCACCGCGAACTCTACAATAAGGATGGCATTTTTTGCCAGCAAACCGATGAGCATGATCAGCGCTACCTGTACGTAGATGTTGTTTTCGATACCGGTTATGCCCAGTACAGCAAACACACCAAATAAACCGGTAGGGATAGAAAGTATAACCGCCAATGGCAGGATATAACTTTCGTATTGTGCCGATAACAGGAAGTATACAAACACCAAACATAACAGGAACACAACGGTAGACTGACCGCCTGACGAGATCTCTTCACGGGTTTGGCCCGAGAACTCGTATGCAAAACCTTGCGGCAATTGCTCTTTTGCTGTTTCCTCTATGGCCTTTATGGCATCACCCGAGCTATAACCCGGTTTAGGAATAGCATTTATCTGGATAGAGTTAAACAGGTTATAACGTGACGCGGTTTCAGAACCATACACACGGGTTAGTTTAACCAGGGTGTTAATAGGCACGGTTTCGCCTGCTTTATTTTTTACAAACACGCGGTCAATAGTTTTCGGATCGGTACGGTCGGCAATATCAGCCTGTACCACCACACGGTAATATTTACCAAAGCGGTTAAAGTCCGAAGCCTGTGCGGTACCAAAGTAAGCCTGCATGGTTGATAGGATGTCCTTCACATTTACACCTAACTGGTTAGCCTTTTCGTCGTCAATTTCTAATTGTAATTGAGGGTAGTCGGCTTTGTATGATGTAAAGGCATAAGCAACTGCCGGTTTCTGCATTAGCTTGGCAATAAAGTTATTGGCAATACCGCTAAACTTATCCAGTTTGCCGTTAGTCCTGTCCTGCAGCATCACATCCAACGCTTCCACGTTACTAAATCCCGGAACGGTTGGGAAACTGAACACGAAGAATGTACCACCCGGTACGGCACCTAATTTGCCCCTTACTATGTTTTGGATCTCATCAATGTTTTTTACAGCGCCACGCTCGTCGGTAGGTTTTAACAACAGGAATATAACACCCGCAGATGGACTGCTTGACTGTGTTAAGAAGTTGAAACCGGATAATGCGGTAACGAACCTTGCTGATGGTAAAGTTTTCAACTGATCTTCGGCTTGTTTGAAGATCTTGTTAGTACCGCTTAACGAAGTACCGGATGGGGTTGAAACCGCTATGGCCACAAAGCCCTGATCTTCTGTAGGGATAAAGCCTGTTTTGGTTCTGTTCACCATAAACACGGTTACAGCAATTAACACCGCAAGGCCGGCCATGCTCACCCATTTATTTTTAATAAGCACTTTTATGCTGCTAACATACCTGTTAGTGATATAGTTAAAGCTGCCGTTAAAACCTGCATAAAACTTATCTACAAAACCCTGTTTAGGAGCAGGCTGGCCATCATCCGTATGCTTGTTCTTTAAGAACAATGCAGCCAGTGCCGGGCTTAATGTTAGGGCGTTAACAGCTGATATGATAATGGCGATAGCCATGGTCAATGCAAACTGTTTGTAAAATATCCCCGTAGAACCCGACATGAAACTTACCGGTAAGAACACAGCAGCCATAACCAGGGTAATGGATATAATAGCGCCGGTTATTTCGTGCATTGCTTCGGTTGTGGCTTTTTTAGGGGTGAGGCCCGGGTTGTGCTCCATTTTAGCATGCACCGCCTCCACCACCACAATGGCATCATCCACTACAATACCAATGGCGAGCACCAATGCAAACAACGTTAGCAGATTGATGGAGAAGCCAAAGAGGTTCATGAAAAAGAACGTACCAATAATAGCCACAGGGACTGCTATAGCCGGGATAAGGGTAGACCTAAAATCCTGAAGGAAGATAAACACTACGATAAACACCAGCACGAAAGCTTCTATCAGCGTATGCTCAACCTGGGTTATAGATTCATCCAGGTCTGTTTTGGTACGATAGAACTGGTTGTATTTAATGCCGACAGGGAAATCTTTAGCTGCTTTTACCATCAGCTTATCAATAGCTATTTGTATCTCGTTAGCATTTGATCCTGATAGCTGTATAATACCGATAATAACACCGTCCTTACCGTTAAGGTTGCTGTAGCTGTTATAAGAGTAAGCACCCAATTCAACACGGGCTACATCTTTTAAATGCAGTACAGAACCATCGGCATTGGCACGGATGGCAATGTTCTGATATTCCTCTGGTTTGGTAAGTTTACCTTTGTATTTAATTACATATTCAAATGATTGATCGCTGCGTTCGCCGAAACGGCCCGGAGCTGCTTCAATGTTTTTATCCTGTATGGCAGCCATTACTTCGGCAGGCGTAACTTTGTACGTTGCCATTTGTGTAGGGTTTAACCAAACACGCATCGAGTAATCTTTAACCCCACCAAATATACTGGCCGAGCCCACACCCGGGATACGTTTTATCTCGGGTACAATGTTGATCTGTGCGTAGTTGGCCACAAATGTCTGATCGTATTTTTTAGGATCGTCTGTATAAATGGCCATGGCACCAATAAAGCTGTTTTGCTGTTTGGTGGTAGTGATACCGTATTGCACAACCTCGGCGGGTAACTGGCTTGTAGCCTGCGAAACGCGGTTTTGCACGTTCACCGCTGCCTGGTCAGGATCGGTACCTTGCTTAAAGTAAACAGTAATACCTAATGTACCATCGTTACTGGCTGTAGAGGTCATGTAGGTCATGTTCTCTACACCGTTAATTGCTTCTTCCAAAGAAGGTGTTACCGAACGTAAAATAGTTTCGGCATTGGCGCCCGGATAAACAGCAGATACCAATACTGCCGGCGGGGCAATATTAGGGAAACGCTCTAAGGGCAGTTTGGTTAAGCCAAGTATCCCCACTATCACCAATAAGATGGAGATAACGGTCGATAGTACCGGCCTGTCTATGAATTTCTTAAACATTGTCTTAATATTTATGAGTGAAGCCTCTCCCCAACCCCTCTCCAAAGGAGAGGGGCTTTAAGAAGCATAGTTTTTGTTTGAACCCTCTCCTTTGGAGAGGGCAGGGTGAGGCCTTAGTTTTTCGCTACAACCGCTGCTTTATCAACAGATTTTTGCGGGGCTATAACCATACCTTCCTGTAATTTGTCGATGCCACTAAGTACTATCTGGTCGCCGGCTTTAACACCATCTTTAACCAGGTAATTTTCGCCGCTTGTACCTATAATGGTGATAGGCGATTTTTTCACTTTGTTGCTATCCGCCAAAGCGTACACGAACACCTTATCCTGCATATCGATAGTAGCCGATTGAGGAATGATCAAGGCATTATTATGTTGCAGGCTCAGGCGAACTTTACCTGTATTACCCGAACGTAATAGGCCCTGCGGATTAGCGAAAGTTGCCCTTACAGTGATAGCGCCGGTAGTTTTATCAAACTGGCCGTCAATTACATCTATCTTACCTTGTTTAGCGTATTCGCTGCCGTCGGCTAATAATAATGATACTGATGGCAGGTGTTTAAGCTTGTCCTTAAGCGTAGCGCCTTCGTATTGGTCTTTAAAACCTACAAAGTCTTTTTCGCCAAGAGAGAAGTAAACATGCACATCGTGCACATCAGATAATTGCGTTAAAGCTTCAACATCCTGCGGAGAAACCAGGCTACCTTGTTTTTTTAACAGGCGGCCAATGTAACCACTAACAGGGGCTTTTATTAAGGTGTAACCTAAATTGATCTGCGCGGTAGCAACGTTTGCTTTTGCCGATTCGATATTGGCTTTGGCAACCTGATAGGTAGCTTTAGCTGTTTTTAACTGATAGTCTGATACTACTTTGTTAGCAACAAGCGGGGTTAATTTATCAACCTCTATTTGGGCGTTTCCCAGAGCTGCTTCGGCCGCATGTAAACTTGCTAATGCGTTGTTTAATGCTGCGCGATATGGTTGTTCGTTTATTTTAAATATTGGCTGGCCTGCATTTACAAATGCGCCTTCGTCCACAAATACTTTATCTAACGAACCGCTAACTTGTGGGCGAACCTCAACGTTTACGGTACCTTCTATAGATGCAGGGTATTCCTGATAAGTTGTTTGATTACCTGTTGCTACTGTCGCTACAGGCAATGCCGGTGGAGGTGGGGCTTGCGCCGTTTGCGGCTTTGGTGAACAGCTGAATAATGAAATGGCGATTATCGCTATTAAGATAATTTTCATGATGATTAATTTTGATGGTGAGTTGATAGGTGTTAGAGCAGCCCGCAAGCTGTTTATATATATAGTGTCGGTTGTTTTTGTTGTATTGTACATTGTTGTGCGTATTGTTGTATTCGATAGTATATGTTTCGTTTTTTACTGCGGATATCACCGTAGCTAACGATAATATGAATAAGATATTAACCTTGTTAGATTATTTAACACTGTTAAATAGCGGGGGAGAAGAATAGTTATAGTTTTCATAAGCGTGAGTTTTATAGTTTGAACTTTATTTAACCTTATTAATAATTAACAAGGGTTAAAACTTTAATTAAGGGGTGATAGATCTAATAATGCCTGTTATAGCATCCCTTAACACTTGCCTGTTTATGGCATCAGAATCACCGCGATTTAAAAGATTGATAGACACTAACCCGTGTACTATCGACCAAAAAGTATAATATTTTGTACAGATCACATCCGAATTAAGATCATCAATTTTCATTAACTCACCTATCGATGTGGCGAAATGTTCCCAGGGCAATTCGGCCTCGGCCAAATTATTTACCATCTCGCAGCTACAGTTGGTTGTTATACCAAACATTACCTGGTATAATTCCTTATTTGCAAAAGCGAAGTTCCAGTAAGCAAGCCACATAGCCTCCAGCTGATCTGCCGGCGATGTGTATTTATCTTTTGCTTCCTGCAGATCGTTTGATAATAATAAAAAACCTTTACGGGTAAGCTCTAATAATATCGCTTCCTTATTAGCAAAGTATTCGTATATAATAGGGGCGGTGTATTCAATTACATCGGCTATTTTACGCATACTTAAGGCCTGCCATCCATCTTCCTTAACAATTTGCAAAGCGGCACTCAGGATGTTACTCCTGGTTTCCTCTTTCAATCGTTGTATCCTATCCTTGCTGGCCATTTCTTTTAGTCCTATTAGATTATTTAACAGTGTTAAGCAAATGTACAACGGTAAATTAAAAACCGTTTCATTCTATTGTCATTTACTTAGTAAAACTTAAATTATTTTATGATTTTTCTTCGATGCAGTTATTTTCTTCATGAAACTTTACAAGCTTCAGCATCACTTCTATAGCAATTTCGTAATTTTTGGTGCCTGCTACCTTTTTGTACTGGGTTTCAAGGTCCATTACCTGGCTTTTTAAGTTATGATAAAAGGCCTCACCCTCAGGTGTAAAGTGCAGCATTACTACACGGGCATCATCAGGGCTTTTTTCGCTTTTTACCATATTAATGGCTTCCAGCTCTTTTACTATTTTACTTGTAGCCTGTTTGGTAACGTTCATTTTGGCTGCCAGTTCGTTATTTGATATACCGGTTTTACCAATACTCATAAACAGGGGCAGATGAGCGGCATTAAATCCCGGTTGATCTATACGGCAAAGTTTTTTACCCATCCACTCATCCAAAAGGCGCTTAAGCAGGTATACCAGCTTTGGGGCAACTTTTTTGGTTTCTTCAGTCATTACACAAGGGTTTTCCATGATAGTATATACAACAATTAAATGTCAACCTGGTTTACGAATATAAGTTAAAAATCAAACTTTACGAAGAACCTTACACCCCATTCCGGTGCGCCCGGATGGTCAAGATAAGTGAAACGTTTAACCAGGTCTACACGCAGTAACTTAAATATGTTACCAATACCCACGCTGCCTTCCATATATGGTGTGCTGCCCAGGGCATAAGTGCCTGCACCACTACCAGGGAAACGTAACAATGATGGGTCGTTAGCGGGATTGTTCTCGCTGCGTACACCACCCCATAAACTCTTAAAGTCGATGATCTCGCGTAGTTTTAGTTTCTTTAATAACGGTATGCGGTTAAACAAAAATCCGTTAAAGTTATGGTCAATAGCTATGCTGGCGTAATGGTCGCTCACAAACTCCTGGAAGTTCATTAAGTTATATGACTGTAGTTGGAAAGCATAGGTTTGGTTGGCGTGGTGTATATCCAATAATGGGAAAGGCACTTTGCCAAACAGGTAGCCACCTTCGGTACTTACATCTGTAAAGCCCAATTGCGACAGGTAAAAGCGTTTGCTGATATTACCTATCAGGTTTTGATAGTTATACTCGCCGCCTAATAAACCTTTTATACCCTGTGTATAGTTAAGGGTGAAAATAGGGTACTTATCAGGTATTGGGGTACGATATAATTTACCCTGATAAAATTTTTCGTGCGGTGCCCAGCGTAACTGTGCAGATAGCTCGGTAGTTTGAATAAGGTCAATATTATTCAATGTACCGTTTGGCAACAAGTTTTGGTATAAAAGCGAACCTGCAGGTGTTTGGTTCCATTTTTTGAAACCTAACGAGTATGACAGGTGGTTGGTAAACTCGTGCACATAATCTAACCGGAAGATATCATTATATAACCAGATATCATTTGCACCGCGTTTAAACGACAGCAGGAAGTTGCTTTCCTGAACAAACTGCAGCTCCTGACCCGGTATTTTTGTATCGTGCTGGAAACTTGCCCTTATATAGTTTTGCGGGAACGAGTAGATAGATTTGTTATTGAGCGAGTAGGTACTGCTTAAAAAGTATTTAAATTTTTCGTCGCGGGTACCGTAAGCGCCATAAGTTTCAAAATAATAACGTTTGCTTAGCATAGGGGTACTACGGCCACCCACACGTACACGGAAACCTTCTACCGGGTTAAAGCTGTAGAAAGTGTTGGCAGGGCCAACTTCAAATGTCCCAAAGTTTTTGTAACCAGCCAGTACCAGTGTGGCAATGTCCATGGTTTTTTTGAACGATGGGATAGTTTGCAGGCTATCAATGTTTTTGTATATGCTTGCAGATGCCGCGTCTAAAGTATCAGGGCGGGTCATTTGCCAATAGGTATCATCTTTATCTTCGGCATTTAACGCGATAACCTGCGCCGGGCCTTTATAGGTTTCTTCGGTACGGGCATTGTTTATTACAAAATTGTTGATGGTAACCAAACGCTCGCCGTAGATACCGCCGCCTTTATTTTTGTTGATACCAAACTCTATCTTCAGGTCGCTTTGGCTTAGGTGGTACCTGCCGTCATTATTCTTTTCGAATGACAGGTCGGCCTGCATCTGGCGCACAAAGTTTAAGTTGATGTTTTTGTTTACGGTTAGCAACGCGTTCTGAACGGCGTAGTTGCCATCCATGGTGATATATATTTTACCTTCGAATAAAAGGTTGTTGGTGTTGCGTGGGGTAAAGCTCAGCTCTATTAAGTTTGGCTGAACGTCTTTAAGTGTATCGGTAATAAAGAACTTGTAAAAATCGGGCGAGCTGTTTGCAATAGGGCTCAACAACTGGTTACTTAATAACGATACGTTGTTATCATAGATATTAATATCCTGATACATGCGGTTAAAGTAAGCGGTAAGGCCCTGGTTGTCAACAAAGTTTTCGTCGTATTTTACTTGTTTGTTGGCAGTGATGATTTGTTTTTTAGCATAAGGCGCCTTACGGAAGTAATTATCAGATGTTTTTTCTTCCTGGTACATTGGTAGTAAGGTTTTACCGCCTATAGCAGTTGAATCCTGCTCGCGGAACAGGAACTGGTAATTTTTAAATATGCGTTTGTTACGAAATTTATCACTCAGGTTACTTAAAGAGAAATTCATGCGTTCGTACTGTTTGTACTCGGCATAGTTATAATTTTCAACTTGGTTTTGTGCTTTGTGGGCAATTACCTGGCGAATAAGCTCGACCGCGGGGTTATTCTTATTACTGTATTTTTTCTTTTTGGCAGATTTTACTACAACCTCGTTTAAAGAATGGCTGTCTTCTGTTAAGGCGATATTTATAGTTTGATCCTGGCCGGGCGTAACATTGCGGACAACGGTTTTGTACCCTACAAAAGATAGTTTTATCTGGTTAATGGTATTATCGGTAGTTGATAATGTGTAACGGCCCTGGCCGTTAGTGCCTACACCTTGCGTTGTGCCGGTAAATGATACCGTTACGTATGACATGGGCTGTTTTGTTTTAGCATCGGTAACAACACCGCGTACAACAGTTTGTGCATGCAGGCTTGTTAAGGATGAAAGCAAAACAAGTATCAGTATGATACTTTTATTAAAAATAGGGGTGAGTAAACGTTTCATTATATATGCTGTGAATTTAGATAGAGGCGTGATTTGTATTTTGTTGTTTTGCGGCAGGTTTAACTGCCAGTTTGCGAAGTACTTTAACTGTTGATGTTGCATAACTGCGAACAGTAAGCGTTAAAAACTCCATGTTAATATCAGCACCCAAGAAATTTTGTTTAAAACCTTCTCCCAAAACATTGATAATGTACTCGCCGGCAGACATGGTACGGTTGTTCCGCTTGCCTGCAGTTGATGTAGAATTTGTGTTTTGTGAAACAGCTGCATGCTCAGTATTTCTCTTGAAAAGAGAGCTGATATTTGGCTGGGGTAGAGATAACGTTTTCATTGCTGTGATAAATAACACTGCAAATGTAAACCAAGTTGACTAAAATGGTCAACTAAATTTACTACTTTAACGATATTTAACTTTTTGATGACAAAAGTCAGCCCGAGAGATATTTGTATGACATTTGTTACCTTTTGAACCTAAATTGCAGGTTGGCAGGGTAGGGTAACATATAGTGTATTAAATACACCCAAATGCCATATAAACGATAAGTGAGACGGGTAAATTAGGAATTATATTCTGAAATTTAATGATATGTAAGGGTACCAGCCTTCTTCTGAATGGCCGGCTAAAACTTGTAAAATTGTTAGGCTGGCAGGTGAGAAATAAAAGCCTCCGCCCACACCTGTGTGCCATTTGTTTGATTTTTCTTCATCGGCCCAAACCCTGCCGACATCATAAAAACCACTTAAGCCTAACTGGCCCGGTATAATGTAACTGGCAATATTAAACAGTTTAACCCGGCCCTGCAGGTTATTGAATACCATGTGTTTGCCCGCAAAACGATATTGCAGATAACCCAATAAATTCCCCTGCCCGCCCAAAAACATCGATTGGTAAAATGCGGGCTTGCCCAAGCTTACCCCGCCACCAATACGATCAGACAATACCACCGACCCACTGCTGGTTAGTTTCTGATAAAAGGTGAATTCGGGCCTGATCTGAAAATAGTCTTTTGAGTAGTTATTTAACCCCTTATATCCTTCCAGACTGATGTTGATATAATACCCCCCGGTTGGTAAAATACCACCAATGCGATTGTTGCTGTTAAGGTTAACAGCCAAACCTAAATGCGCTTTACTCTGGTTTACAGTCAGGCTATCATACGAGCCAATAAGCGAACTATTGCTGATCAGCCTGCCAACATTGTCACTCATATCCATACGGTAGTACTGAAACGATGGACCGGCGCTAATGGTGCTGTTTATGCCTGTATGCCAGCGCAGGGCAGGGTCAACCTCGTAGGTATCAAAACGGGTACGATAAAACCTGCGGTAATTGGGCTGCTGTTTATTTAAGGTTGTGCCGTTGCCCAGCCCAAAAAAGTTTACGGTGTTATCCGGTGCCTGTGCAACCACCTGCAGGGTAAAATCGGCCTTGCCTATCGCCTGGATCCATTCGCCGTTATATTTAATACGGAAAGCCTCGGTGGCAAAGGCATGGGTAAGCAGTAATTGTTGTGAGCTGGTATAAGGCAGCTTACGGAAACCATCATGTTTTGTGTATTTAAACCCCAGCCCAAGTAAAAAGCCATCATCGGCATTAATAGCCGCTGTTGCCAGGGGCATCCAAATATTGTAAGGATTGGTTTGCACGAAACGGGTGTTCATGGTATCGGCAGACAGGTGCTTGTTCAGCTTGTCGCTCATACCTTCAAACTTGGCCGCCGGTGTATCGTAAACCTTCACCTTGTTTGCCGACTGCACTACATTATAAACCTTATTACCTTCCGAACCGCCTATAACCCTCAGTTTTATGGGCGATGTTGTATTGTTAATGCTAATATTATCATCCCCGCCGGATGTGTACAGCCTTATTTCTTTAGTGAACTCGGGGCTATAGGTTATTGATAGGGTGCTGTCTTTCGCCTCGCCCTCTTTAGTTATCTTATTAACTAAAACATGTAAGCCGCCATTGGGTGCACCGGTTATCGTAACTTTTTCATTTTTATTACTCAAACGGATATCGGCAATTCGGTAAATGAAGCGGTAATAATCATCCATTGCTTTGGGGAGGGCCGCTCTGCGCGCCTTTAATTTAGCCAGCAATACATCGTGCCCCATTTTATAGGTATCGCCCGGCAGGTGGCGTAAACCGGCCTCAAATACTGCATCTGTTTCGGCGGCTACAAACTCATTTACTACACGCATCCATTGCTCATGCGTCATTTGCGCATTTGGATAGGGGTTTAAAAAACGGCTTTTATATATACCATACTTAAAGTTTGGCTTAGCCGTAAAATCACCCAGCAACGGGTTTATATAAGGTAATGCGGCAATATCCGGGAACAACCCTTCCTCCAGGTGAAATACCTGGTCGCGGTCGCGGGGTACGCCAATATAAAATTTGTCTTTACCCTTTTTGGTTTCGGCCCAGCGCCATTGATCTTCGTGGCGGTCCCAGTCGCCGATAAGCAGGTCCAGCATACGGGCGCGTAGAAATCCCTCGCCGTCAAAACTATTATCATGGCTTTTAACCAGGTTATCCAACATTTTAATAGTGTTGTCAGATTCGCCAATTGGCTCGCGTTCTTCCAGCAGGCAAACCGTGCCGGCAAATACTTTTCTATGCTCGCCAAGCGCATCATCATCAGCAATTACACCAATAACCGGGTTGGCATGCGGCACACGTGCGGCTGCAGCCAACGGTGGTACTATCAAAGCCGAATAGGGGTGCTGACCGCTCAGGGCATCTTCTATCCAATCTACCGCGAAAGTTCCCTGCAGGTTTTCGGGCAAAAGCTTATCGGGTGTTTTCTCCACGCTGCGAATCACCCATTCCTTGCCGCTTTTATCTTTTAACCGTAATGATTTTGATTGCAAACCGCCGCCTTCTTTTTCGGGGGTTAAGCCACCGTAAATTTCAGAAATGCGAATAACGGGCACTTTTACCGGGGTAGCCCATTCTTTACGATAGTTTTTACCAAAAAACCAGCGATGCGTACCACTAACTTTATCATAACTGGGGTGCACCTTTACAACCATGCTATCGCGAAAAACAGGTTGGGGGGCAGGCGTTTGCTGTGCATATATACATGATACCGCTACGGGCAGCATTATAGAAGTGATAAGTAGTTTTTTGATCATGGCAGTTCGGTTGATTGTGAGTAAAGGGGTATGCCGCATGTTATCAGATCAGTGAAAAAATTAACAATGGTAATTTTTTCACTGATCTATGTCGTAAAGTTATGAAATATCAATAGCTTATTAAGCCAATATCACCGTGCTTTAGCGTACTTAAATAGCAAAACGTTGCCATTTGTTATTTTATCGCCCTCGTTTGAGATGTATAAATTGCCTTGCCTGTCGAAAGCAATGCCTTCGGGCTGTAAAAATACTTTTGGGCTGATGGGGTAGGCTTGCAATACATTCCAGCGTTCATCAAGCACAACGATCATTTTATTTACCGACGATAACACATACCATTGTTTTGTAAGCGGGTTTTTTGCTAACGCGGATGGATGGAACTTCATTTTTGCCTTACCAATTAACGCGGCAATTTTTTGTACATCAATAGTAAAAGTGCCGCTTTGGGTAATATTGCCGTCGGCAGCTAAATTTAAAATGTAGCCATTGCATTGTTTGTTGTGATTTACACCCGCGCATTGTTTGCATAGGGCATACAGTTTATTACCATCAGCATGCAGTCCTTCGTATTCGCCGGCAGGCAAAATTTTCTTAAATTCTTTAACGCTGTTTATTTGCCCGGCCTTAACTTCGCTTAGCGGGAAGCTAAATAAACTGCCATCGCTACGCAAAATAACAGCCTGTTCATTTAGTATAGCTACATCTTCGTAATCGCCGGTTTTGCCAAATTTTGCCTGGTTTACTTTTGTATCGCCCGGGCGGAAGTAAAAGATCTTGCCTTCTTCATCCTGCTCGGCGTAAAGGGTGCTGTTGTCGCCTTTATTAAACGCAATACCCGATATTTCCAATAAGTCTGTTCCCATCTGGTATTTTACCGGGTTGTTCAGGTCGTATCCGGCGGGGCTTTTACCACCCGTGGTTTTATTCTGACTGCATGAAGAACCTATCATGCCTATTAGTAACAGAGAAAATATTACGGCTGCTTTCATGTTTATTCGTTTAAAGTTTTTAAATATTGATAGATGGCTTTTTGCGATTGTACCGCCTCGCCTTTAGCTTCGACTTTTATTTGATTTAAATTTGAATCTATATCTACCGCCTGTACATTATCACTTAATTGCAGGTTTACCAAATGGGTAATTTGCTCTTTAATAACAGCATCATAAACCGGGAAACAAACTTCAATACGATGGTAGATATTCCGGTTCATCCAATCTGCGGATCCCATAAATAACTCGGGGTTGCCATTATTGTTGAAGATGAACACGCGGCCATGCTCCAAATAACGGTCAACAATCCTTTTAATGCTTATGTTTTCGCTCATGCCTTTAACGCCCGGTATCAAACAACAAATACCACGAATGATTAGCTGTATTTTAACCCCGGCCTGCGAAGCTTCGTACAGTTTATTTATCATCACCTTTTCTTCCAGGTTATTCATTTTAATGATGATAGAAGCGGGTTTGCCTTGTTGGGCAAAGGCAATTTCCCTGTCTATTAAAGCTAAAAATTTGGTTTGCAGGTTAAAGCCTGCAACCAACAGGTGATTGAATTTTATCTGATTTTCTGCGGATGGCTTTTGGCGCTTGGCAAGGAAAATGAACAACAACTCTATCTCGCGCAGGATCTCAGGATTGGTGGTAAGCAGGATATGATCGGTATAAAACCTTGCCGTGCCCTCGTTAAAATTACCGGTAGCCAGCAAACCCGAGTAGGCAATACGGTCGCCTTTGCGGGTTTTAACCAGCGCTATTTTGGCGTGTACCTTTAATGCGGTAACGCTATAGATGATCTGTACACCGGCATTCTTCATCTTTTTAGCCCACTTCAGGTTGTTGGCTTCATCAAAACGGGCTTTCAGTTCTACTACCACTTTTACCTGTTTGCCATTTTTAGCCGCGCTGATAAGGGCGTTCACAATTTTAGAGTCGCTTGCTACACGGTAAAGCGTAACGTTTATCTCCTCAACATCGGGGTTATTAGCCGCCTCGTTAAAAAAGCGCAGAATGGTGTGGTAGGATTGATAAGGCGTGTTCACCAGCAAGTCCTGTTTAGCGATAGTTGAGGCCAAGGGCTCATCAATGGGTACAGGCAAACTAATGGCCGGCCATTTATCATATAATAGGGCAGGGGTATTTACCGGTAAGCTATTTAAATCTTTAAGGTTATGATACCTGCCGCCTACTACTGTAATGGCATTTTGAAGGCCGAGGTGCTGGGTAATGGCTTGTAGGGTACGCAGCGGCATATCTGCCTGGTGCAAAAAGCGGGTGGCCAGGCCGTTATCACGCTTCTGTAATTGCTGCTCTATTTGGTCAGATAGTTCGCCCGAATACTCGTCTTTCAGGTCGAGCTCGGCATCGCGGGTTATTTTTATGCTGTAACAGCCTTCAATAGTTTCGTTTTTGAAAAGTTTATTAAGATTGAAGCGGATAATATCATCCAAAAAACAAATGAACTGTTCGCCATCACATTTGGTAGAAAAAAACCGGGGCAAATCATCTGATGGGATATTTAATAATACCAACTCTTCTTTATCGGCCCCATTGCGTAACTGTATAATAAAATAGAGTTTGTTATTTTCAGGGAAAAACGTGGTATCGGCATTTAATACTACAGGCTGCAAAAAGGCCAGTACTTCCGACAGGAAATAATCCGAGATCTCTTTCTCCAGGCTTTGCGGCAAATCGCCGTTATACAAAAGCTTAATTTTATTGGCTTTTAATTCGGGGATAAGCTGTGTGCTTAAGATCTCGCCAAAACGTACCTGCTGTTGTAAAACCATGCCGGTAGCCTGCTGCAAAATATTCTCCTGTTCATCGGCATCAATAGCTTCGCTTTTTTGGCCTATGTTTTTTAAGGCCCTCAGCACAGGCATCCGCACCCTGTAAAACTCATCAAGGTTGGAGGAGTAGATAGACAGGAAACGGATCCGCTCTATTAAAGGTACGGTAGCAATGGCGGCTTCTTCCAGGACACGGCGGTTAAAGCTGAGCCAGCTAATGTCCCGGTTAAAGTATTTATAGTCCGGCATGTTTATAAACCTTTGCGATTATATATTGCCGAAGCTATAATGAACGCTATTACAGACGCTATTAACCCGAACATGAAAATGTTATAGCCTATGCGTAGTAACCTGTATTTTTTACCTAACACTACGCCTTGCGCATACACATCTTTTATAAGGCTGCCGTATAAAAACTCTTTATCTTCCATCATTTTCATCATGCCATAGGTGTAATCCTCTAATGGCATTTTGTAAAAGTTACCAAAGAAAAGCAGGTTTACCTTTTTTTCATCCACATCAGATCGCTGGAAAACACCTGTGGGGATTGACGGCCGGGTAGCCAGGATAGAAAACGTCATGGCCAGTAAGCTGATGGATAACAGAATGAACGTTGGGATAATTAAATATTCGTACTCGGTAAGCTTACGCAGCAGTATACTGATAACCGCCGATAGGATAATGGAGTTAACCGTTATCATAATATGTGCTTTGTTATCGGCCATATCGCTCAGTCGCTGATGGTTACTTGAGCTGATCCTGAACATGGTTTCGATACCTTTATCCGGGCGCTCAACCTTTAGTATCTTCTCTTTTTCTGACTTATGTGTATCAGTGATTTTGGCTTCTCCTGGTTGTTGCATGGTCTCGGTATGTTTTTCAATTGCCTTTTGTTCGGCAGCGGCAACTTTGTTTTTTAAGGTTTGGATGTTGGCTTGTTTACCACTGTTTAATAATACCTGGGCGTAATCGGTATGATACTGGTGGCTTTCTAAAAACTTAATGCTTTTACGGCGCCAGTCCAGCTTTGCCATATCGGCATGGTTCAGCGCGTTATATTCTTTTAGCATTTGTTTGTCCTTCTTAAAAAAATCGTCGGTACCTAAATGGAAAAGATCGGCATCGCAAACAATTTTTTCTAACTGTGTTAGCGGCTTTTGCGGCATTTGGGTTGCCAGTATACAGCCTTTTATATCTGCTATATCAGCTTCATCTACATTGTGTTTACGTAAAAAGTTTTCTGCCAGCACCGTGCTTTGGGCTTCGTGATGCTGAATGTCTATCATATAACCCAGGTCATGAAACCATGCAGCCGCTTGCACAATAAAAAAGTCGCGGTCGCTAAGCTGGTAGTGGTTGCCAATTTGTGTAGCGGCCCTTACCATATCCTCGGTATGCTGTTTATCGTGATAAACCAGCTTGTCATCAGCGTGTGCCTTGTAGTATGCTAATGTATATTCCCTAACCTGGCGAAGTAACTCGGGGTAATTCATGATATATATTTAGATGTAAGCAGATGGGCCCGATAATTTATTACCTGTGATTGACCCTTTCGGCGGTAAATATTATTTACTTTGGTATAAATATAAAATAAATATTTAGCCACGTATACATGAAGTTCGTCTGCAATAAATACTTCCTGTTGTTTTTTACTGTTATTCAGTCAATTACAATGCTTCCGTGCGCTACAAGCTCTTTGGCTCAGTCCCAAATTCAACAGTTTGATGACAGAGTAATGCTTAACCTGCAGCAAAGCCGTACACCCCCACAAACAGATGTAATGCTGTTTTTATCGCGTACAAATATGTATGGCGATATTGGTGTGCCTGCCGCGTTACTGGTAGGGGGTATTATTAGTAACGATAGCCAAATGCGCCAAAACTCGTTATATATTGCCAGCAGCACAGCGGTTTCTTACGGGCTTATGGTGTTGATAAAACATTTGGTTAAACGCCGCAGGCCCTTTGTGCAAAATATAAATATAGTGCCGGTTTACAGGGCGGGCAGCACTTCGTTCCCATCGGGCCATGCTGCCACCTCCTTTTCTACGGCTATGGCTTTATCAAATGCTTACCCCAAATGGTATGTAATAGCACCATCGTTTTTATGGGCCGGGTCTGTTAGTTACTCGCGTATGTACTTAGGTGTTCATTACCCAACAGATGTAACCGCCGGGGCGATACTGGGCACCGGAACTGCCTTATTATTACAGCCTTTGAAACGATAACAGACATTGAAAAGTAAAGTTCGATTGTTTGTTTCGTAGTAAAGTCATAAAGAATATTTTAATAGCATCAACCAGTTAATATATTACTTAAATTTGTTTCAGAATTTTATTGGTGTTGTAATGAACACTATAGCCCATGAATCTTAAAGCATTTGCAGATAGTCCGTTTCAGATACGTATATCATTCCATGTATTGATAGAGCGTTTGGAAAAGCAGGCCGCTTTAAAAAACGGTATGCGTTCTGCCGTGGCGCAAGAAATTTTGGACGAAATTGAGCCCTATCCCGAACTCAGAGAGGGCATAACCGATACAGATCAGTTAATGAAACATGCTGATATCATAAAACGGTTAACAGCAGATATTTTCCCCGAAGTACTTACACTAAACGAAATAAAGGCCATAACGGTCCCTTTTCAGGATGTGCTTTTTAACCAGAGCCAGCGCCTGCAAAACATATTGGCCGAGGCAGGTACGGCGTTTGATATTAATATAAGGGATTTTACCGAGCACCAGGTTTATGTTAACAGCTGTTGTATCATCCTCAATGAATTTTACGGCACAAACTTTAATTTCTCCAGGTCGTGGTTTTATGATATCCCCGATGCTAAGGGCATAATGAAACATTATCGCATTTTATACAATGCGGATTTTATGGATCTGGTACCCGCGCCAAATGCACCAATAATTACTGCCGAAGACATAGAACTGTTACGTGATAATTATAACGACCTTGTCCTGTGGAAAAAATATTTCCCTAAAGACAGCTGGATACTGAAGGGCTTTGCCATACTAAACATGTTTGATGCTACGGTTGAAAACGCTGTTTCGGCTTTGAAAGGGACGTTGTTAGGTGCAACGTATGGGAGTAATTTAAAGGATAATATTTTAGAAGTATTTCGTTCGATATATAAGATTCCCGATCTGGATATTGGTTTTACTTCATTTAATGATGTAGAGAATACGTTTAGTATTGCCACTTTTAACCCTAATCTTAAAAGTTACCTGGTACCGCAGGATGTAGAAGAGCAATGCTTTGATACACTTTGTGGAAGCTCCTTAAAAAAGCTGGTTGAAGAAAATGTGTATTTTGCCGTATCTGATGTTGCTAAATTTTTAATGAACGACCCGGGCAACACAATGGGCCGGCGGTTTTTAGAGCAGGGAATAGGAAGCCTTATATTGGCACCGGTACTTAAGAACGGTCATTTATTGGGCATAATTGAGCTGGTATCCCGCCGTGTAGGCGAGCTAAACAGCATCAATGCCAATCAACTGGAAATAGTAATGCCTTACATTACCGATACCATTGACAGGCAGTACAGCTACATGCAAAACCAGATCCAGGCGCTTATCCAAAACGAATACACCACCATACACCCAAGCGTTTACTGGAAGTTTAAAAAAGAAGCGGTTAAATTCATAAAATATCGCGGACTGAAAAAGGATTATGCCTTAAAAGAGGTGACCTTTGCAGATGTGTACCCGCTTTATGGGCAGATAGATATAAAAGGTTCATCAGATACCCGTAACCACAGCGTTCAGTTGGATCTGCAAAACCAGTTAACCACGCTTATCCCGTTGGTTGAACAACTGCACCTGTCAAACAACGATAGCAACATAGAGCAAAACGTACGTAACCTGCAGGAGTTGGTTATGGACGTGCAGGGCCCTCTTCGTGCGGATACCGAGCAGCATATCCAGACTTATTTAGAAACGCATATCCATCCCTTATTAAAAGCGGCGGACGGCTTTACTGTAACCTATAAAGCGGCAATAGACAACTACTTTGAAAAGGCTGATAAAAGCGGCTATTTCCATCATAACCGCCGCAAGTATGAAACTACTGTTGCGCTGATAAACGAGAAAATGGCTTTGCTGCTCGATCGTGCCCAAACACAGGCCCAGGCCGTGTTCCCGCATTATTACGAGCGTTTTAAAACCGATGGTATCGAGCATAACCTGTATATAGGCGCCACAATAGCACCGGCTAAGAGTTTTGATATTAGCTATTTATATAACCTGCGCTTATGGCAATTACAGGTATTATGCGAAATGGAACTGGAACACCATTTCCTGAAAACCACCCTGCCATATCCGCTGGATGTTACTTCGCTGATATTGGCGTTTAGTTTGCCAATCTCTATCCGCTTTAGGATGGATGAGAAACGTTTTGATGTGGATGGTACTTACAACGCCCGCTTCGAGATAGTGAAAAAACGTATCGACAAAGCTTTTGTTAAAGGTACAACCGAGCGTTTAACTGCACCGGGCAAGATCACCATTGTTTATACCAACCACGAGGAAGAGGTAGAGTACAAGAATTACATACGTTTCCTGCAATCAAAAAAAATGCTGGATGACGAGATAGAGATGCTGGAAGTAGAAGACCTGCAAAGCGTATCGGGTTTAAAAGTATTGCGTGTAAAAATACTTTACAACACCAGTTTACCGCTTCGCAAGTTTTTTAGCTATACAGAACTACTGCAGGAAGCCCAAACACTTGCTATTTAAGCTTGTAATACATGCTTATGCCTCACTAACCGTTTAGCATCCGGCTTTTTCTTTTTGATACGGTTAAGCCACATCATAACCCCTGTAACCGGGAAAATAAGCGAAAGCAGACAAACAATAAAACTGATTACTTTGGTTGGTAACCCGTAAACGGCCCCGGTATGTATTGGCTTTACTAAAGCCCTTGCCCGCTGCCCCAGGCTCTTATCAGCAAAAAGCTGCGAACCTGCCAAATCGCCGCTATATTGATCAATAAAATAGGTATCGGCTGTGCTTTCAATTGCGCCTTGTGGCAAAATATTGATGCTGAATGTACCGGTCGAATCTTTTGGGGTACGGATGGTATAAAAAGCGGCTATATTTATTTTGCCCGATAAGCCCTTTAAAGCTTCATCAATAGTTAAAGGCTTAGCACCCGCCTGGTAAACCGATTTTGGCGGTTTTGGCTGCTCGGTTTGTATTACTGAACTGGTTACGGCATATAACGCTTTATTAGCCCATTTAAAAGACATGATCAGTCCGGTAGTTACGGTAATGATGAGGAAAACGGATGTATAGAAACCGGTAACCAGGTGCAGATCGTGCGTTAGGCGTTTTGTGCTGCCATCCCATTTTATTTTGAGGCGCTGCCGCATTATATTTTTGGTTTTGGGCCACCATAGTATTACGCCTGTTATAAGTATAAACAGAAACAAAAGCGTAGCAATACCCACTATCAAATCCCCGGCACTATCCTTACCTGCCAGCAAAAAACGATGGTACATTTCTACACTGAACAAGAATGATTGCCTGCGGCTATACTGCCCAACAAGCTCCCCGGTATAAGGGTTAAGAAACAGGACCAGATTTGCCCTTTCCGCTTCCTTAGGCTTTTTGTCTTTGATATCGCCACCGCGGCCTTTTTTATCCTCCTCGGGTTTTGCAAGTTGTTTATCCTTGTTGCCTTTTCCTTTCTTTTCGGGAACTATAACACCAAACTCAACTGTACGTTCCGCATCATTATACACCATTATAGAGGCCGGCTTAGCTTTAGGCATTTGCTTTAAAGCCATTGCTTTTAATTGCGATAAAGGCAGCCGGGCGCCCTGTGGTTTTACGTAGTATCTTTCCGGGTGCAGGGCATGGTCTATCTCTTTCTCAAACACCAGCACCGTTCCTGTAAGGCACGAGCCAAAAATAATTATGCCCGCCGCAAGGCTCAGGTAAAGGTGAATATTGCGGAAAAATACTTTCATATCTCTTATTTATTATGAAACCGGGCTTGTTTTGCAAGCCCGGTTTGTTTTATGGTATCTGTCCTTAGATTAAAACTTGTAGCTAAGGGTAGTTAAGAATTGCTTTGGCGGGATAGGGTTAACACTGTAGTTTTCGTGCACATTCCAGTTTAGCACATTGCCAATGTTCGAGATCTTACCAATGATGGAGATCTTTTTGTAAGTGTAACCCACAGAAGCATCAACAGTAGTAAAATCTGGTACGGGAAGTAGCCTTGATGCGGGCTGTGGCTGGCCCGGAGCAGGATCTGTAGCCGGGTATACATTGGCGAAGCCTGCGGTACGGTTGCCCAGGTAATAAACCGATGCGCCAACCTTAAAGCCTTTAAGGCTGCCATCATAAAAATTGTAGAAAACACTTGCGTTGGCGGTGTGCTTGGGCACATTAAGTAAAGGCTGCCCCGGTAAAAAGCTACCCGGAGATTTTGGCGTATTTGTATAACGCGCGTTGATGTAGCTGTAACCGGCTAACACATCCAATCCCTGGAAAGGGTGGCCTGCTATATCCAATTCCACACCATCGCTTCTGGTTTCGCCTACCAATGCCTTTAGGGTTGCATTAGTATTTGGTGTTACCCCATCAGGGCCAAAAGGAGCTGTTTGCGCAAGGTTGTTATTTATTATACGGTACGCGGTAACATTTACAGATAGGTTACCATTTAGGAAATCATTTTTTACACCTGCTTCAAACTGGTCAACCAATGATGGATCAAGCGGGTTGTTGTTAACATCGGTACCGGTATTGGTTATAAACGAATTTGAGTAGCTGGCAAAAAGAGCGGTATTGGCAATTGGTTTGTAAACGATACCTACCCTTGGCGAAAATGCCTTGTCTTCTTTACCTTTAGCAAAAGCCGGAGTTAGGTCTGGTGTATAATATCCGGTAACATTGGTAGGGGATATGTATTGGTAAGACCAACGGATACCCGCTAAAACTTTTACTTTTTCTGATAAGCTGATCAGGTCGTTAAAATAAGCGCCAAAGCGGTTAGTTGGTGTTAGTACACTGTAAATAGCATTCATTACAGGCATATCTAAACGCTGCTGATATTTGTTCAGATCAAATATGTTGATCTTGTCGTAAGTTGCCGATTGGATATTACCGTTCTGATCAATATAGCTTGATACGCCTTTTGAATCGAGCTTACCATCTTTTATTGCTGCAACAAAAGTGTTATTGGTGTTATTATATCTATCAGCATCAAGTCCAACTAAAATATTGTGCTTAATAACGCCTGTATTAAACTGCCCGGTTACGTTAAACTGCGCTGTGTAATAATCCTCAAGGGTTTTAGCGCGGTTTAATGGGCGCGACCAGTCACCAATTGCATCCGGCTGTACACGCTCTGTGGTTTGGTACTGGCGGTCAAATCTTTGGTAGGAGAAACCTCCGCTTAATTGCCAAAGGCTATTTATCTGGTGGTTAATGGTAGCTGTTGCAGTGGTTTGTTTTGTTTTACCCCAAGACCATAACGGGCTTAGGTACCTGCTACGCGGTACATTGGCAATAATGTTATTTGTTTGCCCTATACCAAAATCTGGGGTGAAGTCATAATTAAGGTAATCGCCTTCCACTACAATGTTTGTTTTATCACTGATCTTGTAAAGTAAGGAAGGGTTAATGTAAAACCTTTCCGATTTTACATTATCGCGGTAGCTGTTTGCTTTTTCATAGGTTCCGTTTAAGCGGTAGGCTAATTTGGATGATATAGGGCCGTAAACATCAAAGGTAGGTTTGTAAAGGTCGTAGCTGCCGTAGGTCATGCTCACCTGGCCGCCTTGTGTAAACTTTGGTTTTTTAGTCACCATGTTTAAAATACCGCCTGGTGCAACATTGCCGTAAAGCAGGGCTGCACTGCCTTTTAAGATCTCAACACGCTCCAGCGAGCTCATCTCCGGGGTAGCCCCTGAGTTTATCCTGAAGCCGTTTTTAAACATGTTAGTGCTCGAAAAACTATAACCGCGTGCACCAAAAGTTTCTTGTGTATTACCGCGTGCGCTATACAGGTAAATGCCGTTCGCGTTTTTTATAACATCGCTTAAACGTAACGATTGCTGCTGATCAAGCACATCGCGGCCGATTACGGTAACACTTAGCGGAAGGTCAATAGGGGCAATGTTCATTTTGCCTATGCTAAGGTTTTTCCGGTTAATGGTTTTGGTTGATGATACAACCACCTCATTTAACTGGGTTGAGTTTTCTGAAAGTACAAATTCAACATTGGTAGTTTGCCCCTCGGTAACAGTAACCGTTTTCTGTTCGGTTAACGCCCCTGCATAAGATATTTTTAAAGTATAGGTGCCGGGCTTTACGTTGCCTATTATAAAAGAACCATCATCTATAGTAGTAGTTCCTTTATTTAAACCAACAATGCCTACGTTAACAAATATAGCGGGTTGGCCATCGCTGGTTTTTACGTGACCGGTTATTTTACCGTTTTTGCTGTCATCATCATTATTTGCTTTTATCGAAGTAACGCTTACGAGTATTAAAAGCATTACTAAAGGGAGTTTAAAAAGGTAATTGTGTAAATATTTGCACATGTTATTTAGATTAATTCCAATTAGGCGCAAAAATAGACACGCAAATCGTAATTCCAAACATTATTTAGAATTAGTTTAAATAAGTTTTAAATAACTGTGAAAAACTTAATATTGTTCCTGTATATCTTTAAATTGATACTTTTGCCTTGTGAAACTGCTTTGTATCATTTTCTCTTTTATCGTAGTTCTGTTATCTGTTAAGCCCTGCTGTACAGATAGCGATTGCGATGCTATGGTAAAAACAGAGCACGCAGATACAGGCAAAGCAAAGGATTGCACAGGTTGCTCACCATTTTTTTCGTGCGGAACATGCGTAGGTTTTACCATTTCAAAAACAGTAACAGCAAGCTTATTATTAAGTCCTGTTAAAACCGCGCAGATCTATCCCCCTTATCAGCAGCCCGATATTAAGGAAGTTTCCCTTTCTATCTGGCAGCCACCTCAAATAGGTTAATACACCATTTATGGCCAACACAGGCCCGTTCCAGTATTAATTCTAATTCTAAAAAATGAAAAAACTTACTGTGCTTTTTATAGCACTGCTTTATACAGCTATAGCCTATTCTCAAAATACATTTACAGCCATACTTAAAGATGCCGTAACAAACCAGCCGCTTATTGGCGCTACGGCCTCATTAAAGGGCACAACTACCGGCGCTACATCTGATACTTCAGGATTGATCACATTAAACAACCTGCCTAATGGCAAACAGGTAATTATTTTCCGTTATATAGGTTACGTAAACAGACAGGATACCATCACTTTCCCGCTTACACAGTTGCAGCCTATGGAAATATTGCTGCAAGCCGAAGAAAATGAACTGAGCGAGGTTGTGGTATCTGCAACGCGCAGCAGCCGTACCATTGCCAATATCCCAACAAGGGTGGAGGTAATATCCGGCGAGGAACTGGACGAGAAAAGCAATATGAAACCCGGCGATATCCGCATGGTACTGGCCGAAAGCACGGGTATACAAACCCAGCAAACATCGGCAACCAGCGGTAACTCCAGTATCCGCATCCAGGGATTGGATGGTAAATACACGCAGATCATCCGCGATGGCTTCCCGCTGTACTCCGGCTTTTCGGGCGGGTTGGGGCTGTTGCAGGTTGCCCCGCTTGATCTGAAACAGGTGGAGGTGATAAAGGGCTCGTCATCTACCTTGTATGGCGGCGGCGCGATAGCCGGGCTGGTAAATTTGGTATCAAAAACACCAACCGATGAGCGGCAATTAAATTTGTTGCTCAATGGTACATCTGCCCGGGGATTGGATGCAAGCCTGTTTTACGCGCAAAAATTCAGCAAAATAGGAACCACCATTTATGCGGCTTATAATCACGGCTCGGCCTATGACCCGTCTGATATCGACCTGACTGCGATCCCAAAGTTTAACCGCTATACCATCAACCCAAAACTGTTTTTCTATTTTAATGATAACACCACCTTAACTGCGGGTATTAATGCCACAGTAGAAAATAGGATAGGGGGCGACCTGCATTATATTGAAGGTGATGGCGATGCCCAGCACTCGTACTTTGAAGAGAACAAAACCGGTCGTTATAGCACCCAGGCCGAACTGGTACACAAGCTAAACAGCGCCGAAAAGCTGATCTTTAAAAACAGCGTTAGTTTTTACGACCGTACCATAAACCTGCCTAATTATCGTTTCTCGGGCGAGCAGCTCTCTACCTATACCGAGGCCAATTATATTCGCAATACCGCTACATCTGATTGGGTTGCCGGGTTAAACTTTTTGACGGATGATTTCCACGAGAACAGGAACAGCAGTTTCCCTTTGCGCAGTTATGAAAACAACACCATAGGCGCTTTTATACAAAACACCTGGAACGTAAGCGATGCGTTTACACTGGAGAGCGGTGTAAGAGGCGATTATCACAATCAGTATGGTTTTATGTTCCTGCCAAGACTATCCGGCTTGTGGAAGATAAACTCGCATTTCTCTACCCGGTTGGGTGGTGGCCTGGGTTATAAAGGCCCAAATGTATTTACCGAGGATGCCGAGCGGATCCAATTTAGAAATGTATTACCTATTGATGTAGCCAATACCCGTGCCGAGCGTTCGTACGGCGCTAACTACGATATTAATTACCGTACAGCTATATTTGATGATAAGGGGAGTTTCAGTATCAACCAACTATTTTTTTACACCCGTATAGAGCATCCTATATTACTTACCCAACTGGCCAATGGTAATTTGCAATACCAGCAGCCACCGGGCGACCTCAACACCAAAGGCATCGAAACAAACATTAAAATAACTTATGGCGATTTTAAGCTGTTTGTGGGTTATACACTGGCCGATGTAAAGCAACACACCGGTAATGTAATAAATAGCTACACCCTGGTTTCAAAACACCGGCTAAACAATGTGCTGATGTTTGAGATAGAAGATCAATGGAAGATTGGCGCAGAAGCCTATTATTTTAGTCCGCAGAAACTGAATGACGGCGCTACGGGTAAAGCCTACTGGACAACTGGTTTAATGGCAGAGAAGCTATGGAAGCGTTTTTCGGTATTCATCAACTTTGAAAACCTTACCGATACCCGCCAAACCCGCTTTGATACTATTTATACCGGCAGTATCAGCAACCCAACTTTTAGGGATATTTATGCCCCTTTAGATGGGTTTGTTGTAAACGGTGGTATTAAACTGAAACTTTAATGAGGTTTATAAGGAATCGGAACAAGTTGTCAATTATCCCACTTAAACACGTATATGTCACTTTGTTCGTACCCTTCATCAACATTGTATCCGGTTCCGATATATCCATTATTTCCAATACTGAAACCAACCGGCGCCTGGCGACCAACACCCGGTAAATTGGGGAGTTGGATCCAGGAGCCTGTTTCCTGATCATATTGCCAAAAATCTTTTAAGTAACCCTTGAATTCAAGCGCCAATGGAGAATAACCCCCACTTATAAATCCTTTATTATCAATAGAGTAACCTGCGGAAAAGGTTCTCCCAAAACCAGGAATATCTTCTTTCTTGATCCAACTGTCCGTAATAGGGTTGTATTCATAAAAATCTCGCAATCCCTCTGTGTCTTTATCAATACCAAATCCAATATACCCTTTGTTATTGATGCTTATTCCTAAAGCCGCAAATCGTGGCGACCCCGGAAAGTCTGCTTTTTTTGTCCATTGGTCGGTCGCGGGATTATATTCCCAAAAATCCTGGTGAAAGGGCATGGCATCAGTACTGCCAGTACCTGCATATCCCTTATTTCCAATATTAAAGCCTACGGCCAGGGATCTATTTCCACCTGGAAAATCTGCCTTTTTTGTCCATTGGTCGGTCGCGGGATCATATTCCCAAAAATCCTTCTTACCACTTCCTAAACCTATGTAACCTTTGTTCCCGATACTGAAACCAATTGCACTTGATCTTTGAATGCCTTTAAAATCAGATTTTAATGTCCAACAATTACTTTGTGGACTATATTCATAAAGTGCACCAGTACCGGCTGATCTGTCAAACCCAGATACAATATACCCTTTATTACCTATACTGAAACTCACGGCAAAAGCACGCTGGCCACCCCCAAATGGGGCTATTGCACTCCATGTTCCGGAAGGTGCCAGTATAGTTTCAGAAGTTGATGATGCACTTGTTGCAATCATATCTTGCTTCACCTGATCCTTTTTGCAGGAGAATAAAAATATTAAAGTTGCAATCCACAGGGTGGTGACAAGAGCGCTTTTTAAGATTTTCATGGCAAGAAGCTTAAGTTATATTAAAAAATATAACCTAAGCTAACGGTATTTAAACTATTAATTAAGAGTGTTTTAAAATTGTAAAGAATATGAGAAAAAGGCGTAATAAATGTAAAGGTAAATGTGGTATCGGTATAACCAGCAAGAGTGATTCCAGGGCTTTACCGCTATAAGGTAAGCCCATGAGCAGACATAAAGGTAATTTATTGGTTAAGATTCCCTCCTTGGGGAGCCACCGCGTACCCACATCTTTTCGTTGGGTGTATTTTTTATGACCCATAGGGTCTACCGCTTTGTAGCCAAATAGAGGAAAAGGTTTTTGCTCTGTAGGAGCTACCCTTTATTCGCCATTTTTAGGATGAATAAGACTAATTCCGTTACTTTTCTACGAACGGGTAGCCTCTACGAGGCATAAATCATGTTCGTTATTTTTCTACAAAGCGGTAGAGCCTACGGCTCATTTATCCTTGCCAAATTTCAAAAGATGTGTGCACACTGTAGCCCAACGGGAGGGTGTAGGGAGGGGTTTTGGCGTAAAGCAAGGCGAATAGCCACTCCCTGCCAATCACATTCCTACGCGGCCTTTTTGCATTCCCGATACATTTTGTCTTAAATAAGCAGTAAATAAAGAAGTGGATAAAGGCAGTACTTTTTGGTTCGCCTTGTCGTTTATAACGTTAATAATACAGGAGGCTGACAGTGATAGTGTCGGCCGGAATGTTTATATTTATAATCTAATTATTAACTATTGAATTCTCCTTACTTCCCGGTGCCGGAAAACGAAAGCGAGCGATTACTTGCCTTAGCATCGTATAATCTTTTAGATACAGCCCCAGAAGATGATTTTGAGGAGCTAACCGTTCTTGCATCCCAAATTTGCCAAACTCCCGTTGCCCTTATTAGTCTGTTAGATGATAAAAGGCAGTGGTTTAAAGCCATTGTTGGTTCTGATGTTTCCGAAACGCCAAAAGAATATTCGTTTTGCGCCTATACGATTGTAGAAACTACCGATATTATGGTAGTGAATGACTTGCGTGAGGACGATCGTTTTGCATCAAACCCGCTGGTAACCGGCGACCCCAATGTTGTTTTTTACGCGGGTGTACCGCTAATTACCGAAGAGGGCTTTGCTTTGGGCTCGTTATGCGTTTTAGATGTAAAGCCAAAAGAGCTAACCGATGAACAGGAAAGATCACTTAAAATACTGGCCAGGCAGGTATTAGCCCAAATGGAACTGCGCAAAAAACTGGTGCTGTTAGAAAAAGCTAATCAGGAGTTATTAGAAACCAATACCTTCATCAAGAAATTCGCGACTACTGCTGCCCACGATATTAAAAATCCGTTAAGCAGTATTTTGCTAACCGCACAAGCATTGCAAATGCGCCTGAAAAATACCGGCGATGACAAAAGCCGCAACCTTGTTGCCCTAACCCTCAACTCATCAAAACGGCTGCTTACCCTGGTTGATAAAATGATGGCATATTCTACCGCGCCCGCCTCGCTATTATCAAACCAGGAGTGTTTAGACCTGAATAAACTGCTGAAAAACGTAGTGAATTTGCTTGATGTGCCGCATAATATTACCATTAATCTGCCCAAAGTGGAGCACACAATAGTATGTTCATCGGTAGCGGTCGAACAGATATTTTTAAACCTGTTAACTAATGCCGTAAGATATAATGATAAGCCGCAAGGTGTTATCAATATACTTTTTAGGGAAGAGGATGACCGTTACAGCTTTAAAATAACCGATAACGGGGTAGGCATAGCACCTGCAAACCTGGAAAAGATATTTGAGAAAGATGTTACGCTAAATACTACGGACCGCTTTAACAAAAAAGGAAACGGGTTGGGGTTATACACCGTTAAGCTGTTAATAAATAAGTTACAGGGGGAGATTCATGCCGAATCAAAATTAGGCGAGGGTACTACCTTTGTATTCGCTATAAAAAAGACCCCATCAGTAGTAGCTGCCGAACTTAATGATGTTTTATATCAGCAATAGCACTATCTAACAGCTTGTTAAATTCCGCCGGCTTTTCCACCATCGGGAAATGGCCTGTGGCATGTACCTCCAGTAACTTATAAGGGATTTTCTTTGATATTAGTCCTGTGGTATCGGTGGGCTGGTAGTCGCTGTTGATAAGGTAAAGTTTCTTTTTAGCTTTTAATAGTTGGGCGGCATCGTTAAAATTATCCCATTCCTGGCAGGCAATGGCAACCGTTGAGTCGGAATGTGCTACATCATTTAAAATACGTTCCCTGAGGGCCTTACTGGTAGTTTTATAAAACAAGCCTTTATTAAACCAATCAAAAGCAACGGCTTTAAAGTTCTTTTTCATCGCGGCCATAGCTTCCGCATATTCTTTCATAGCCTTTACGCTATCAGTCCAGGCTACCCCAACCGATTTAAAGTTATCCACCCCAACCAGCGCTAATACATTTTCGGGTGCGTCAACAGCTCCTTGCAAAACAATATTGCCGGCCATAGAGTGGCCTACCAATATCACATTCTTTAGGCCTAACTGGTTTATCACGTTCTTAATGTCCTGGCCGAAGGTGGCGGTGTTCCATTTGGTCCTGTTCTTACCCGATTTTCCAAAACCGGGCAGGTCAATGGTAACTACCCTGTACCGCTTACCAAAGTAGGCAACCTGGTCGGCCCAGTAAGTTTTATTGATACACCAGCCGTGAACAAACAGGAGGGTGGTATCGCCGGTACCGGTATCGGTATAATCTATCCTAACGCCGTCGCTCACCAGGTTTGTGGTGATGTCTTTGTCATCGTTAATGGCGGTGGTATTTTTTGGCTGCGGGTTATTGCAGGCAAACAGGGCGAGACACAAAAAAAGGGCAACGAAATATGGGCAAAATTTCATGACAGATGATTTAGTTTAATAATGTTACTATTCAGGCCGTTTCCGGGGCGATTTATGGTCGGTTTTTGGCTAAAATAATCCCTTAAAAACCTTTAAAATTAGATAAATTACAACACTATTCATACCGAAACTTGTTGAAGATATTAATGGAACAACTTAGCTTTTTTGATGGCGGGCAAAGTTTAAAACTCCCCCCGGAACTAATGGACTACCGCCCCAACTTTTTTACCCGTGATGAAAGTACCGGCCTGATGCAAAAGCTAAAGGCAACCATAGCATGGAAACAAGAAACTATCCAAATGTATGGTAAACTGCTAAATACACCACGTTTAACCGCCTGGTATGGCGATAATAGCAAAACCTACGCCTTTAGTGGCAATAAGTACCACCCCTTTCCCTGGACAGCAGAACTGCTCTTCATCAAACAAAGAGTTGAACAAGCTGCCGGATTAGCGTTTAACAGCGTTCTGCTTAACGATTATAGGAACGGCAATGATTCTGTTGCCTGGCATGCAGATGATGAGCCTGAGCTGGGTATAAACCCTGTAATAGCCTCGGTAAGCTTTGGGCAGGTACGCCGCTTTGATGTAAGGCACAAGCAAAACCATAAGCTGAAGTACTCGGTTGAACTGGAGAACGGCTCGCTGCTGATCATGAAAGGCGACCTGCAACATAACTGGGAGCATCAGGTGCCCAAATCTGTTAAGACGATGAAAGAGCGCATCAATCTCACCTTCCGGATGATAAGTTAAAGCTGGTTTTAGAAGTGCTAATATGTATAATCTCTTTTCGGGGAGTGAAAGGGTAGGGGCTTGAGTTTAGCTATTTGAGCAGGCACGTTTTCTATCACATGTCTACCGCAATTGCTGCCTTGGGCATACTAATATTCTCTGAAGAATATTTACTTGAATTATCCCGGGATAGCCCTGATTTTGCCCTGAAAAATGCTTTAAAATCGTATTAACTATAACGAAAATCGATGAATGAAAAATATTTAGTAAATTTATAATCAGATATTTTCGTAATTTACATGAAGTAATAGTGCATGTTTATTTTTGCCCATTAATACGAAGCGCATTTCAAAAGTATTTTGCTGAAATTAAGATAAAGTCCCTCAACATACCGAGAGGTATGCGGTAGGAGTGGGGTGAAAAATCTCAACATTTCCAACCTTAATTCAAGTAGTACATAATTAAAATAATGTGTTATTTTTGTGAACGATCATCCTAAAAAAACCAGATATGAAAAGAATTACCCTACTTGCAATTTGCCTTGGTTTTAGCGCCATCACATTTGCACAAAGCACTATTAAACCAGCCGATGCCGGCGTAACCTATGGTAAAACCGTTACCGCGGATAACGCTGTAAATACTGAGGACTTAAACAAAACCTTAAGCGCCGATAGCGTTTATACTGGTAAAGTCACCGGAACTGTAGTTGAGGTTTGCAAAAAGAAAGGCTGCTTCATGAAGCTTTCGCAAGCTAATGGTGCACCAATAATGGTGCAATTTACCAACTACGAATACTTTATGCCGCAAAATATTGTGGGTAAAACCGTAGTAATTGAAGGTAAAGCCAAAGTGAAAGAAACTTCGGTTGAGCGCTTAAAACATTACGCTGCTGATGCAGGCAAAAGCAAAGAAGAAATAGCCATGATAAAAGAGCCGAAGAAAGATATTTCTATTATGGCCGATGGCGTACTGGTAGTGAAATAACTAAAAGGTACTCGAAATATACAAAGCCTGTAAATTGTGTTTACGGGCTTTTTTGTTTTCCAAACCATCCAATTTTCACTTTTTTGGACGGATATACAAATGAATTATATAATTTCAGCCAACTTATCTAAGAAAAACATCCTGAATACTATGAGCGGTTTATTGTTAAAAAACTTTAAAAGCGGCGCGGTACTATCATTCGGCGAGTTGCTGTTAAGGATCAGTCCGGATGCCGACGGTAATTGGCTGGACAATAAGGCACTGCCATTTTATGTAGGCGGTGCCGAGCTCAATGTGGCGACGGCCCTGGCTTTATGGGATGTGCCATCTAAGTACTTTACCGCCCTGCCAAAGAACGGCCTTTCAGAACAGATCATCGGTTATCTTAATAAAAAGAATATAGACACTTCGCCGGTGTATTATCATGGCAACAGGTTAGGTCTTTACTTCCTTACCAAAGGGAAAGACCTGAAGCATGATGCCCTCATTTATGACCGTGCAAATTCGGCTTTTGCCGATCTAAAGCCTGGTATGATCGACTGGGATAAAGTGTTGGATAGGGTAAGCTGGTTTCATTTTAGCGCTATCTGCCCGGCTATAAATCAGCAGGTAGCTGATGTGTGCCTGGAGGCTTTGAAGGCGGCTTCAAAAAAAGGTATTACCATATCAGTCGATTTAAATTATCGCTCTAAGTTATGGCAGTATGGTAAACAACCACAGGAGGTTATGCCACAATTGGTGAAATACTGCGACGTGATAATGGGCAACATTTGGGCAGCCGAAAAGATGTTAGGTATTGAGGTTTTGGGCGACATTCACGAATCCGGTCAGAAGAGTATTTACCTGAAAGAAGCCCTGTCATCTTCAAAACGTATAGCGGAGCAATACCCTAAATGCAAAGCCGTAGCCAATACCTTTCGTTTTGATGAATGGGATGATATTGATTACTACACCAGTTTGTATACCGATGACGGGTTTTATACCTCGCATGAATATAACACCCAAGAGAAGGTTGATAAGGTGGGTACCGGCGATTGTTTTATGGCCGGGCTGATATATGGTTTCTACAATAATCAACCTGCGCAGCAAACACTTGAATTTGCAACAGCCGCTGCATTCCAGAAACTATTTATTACCAGTGATGCCACCACAAATACAGTTGACGAAATTATTAAAGCGATAAAGTATGAATAATAAAGAGATAGTTTTAGATACCATTTTATCGCAGGGCATGCTGCCTTTGTTCTTCTATGAAGATGCCGAAGTAAGCCTGGAGGTAATACGCACTTTGTACCGGGCAGGTGTTAGGGTGTTAGAATATACGAACAGGGGTAAAGAAGCGCTAAGCAACTTTCATATCATAAAAAAGGCTGTATCCGCCGAAATGCCGGATATGCATTTGGGTATCGGTACCATAAAAACCGGTTCAGAGGCAGAAGCTTTTATTGAAGCAGGGGCAGATTTTATTGTATCGCCGATAATAGATAGCGAAGTTGCCCGTGTAGCTGATAAACACAGTAAACTTTGGATCCCCGGTTGTATGACGCCTACCGAGATCAATGTGGCCCAGCAGCATAAGGCACGGTTGATAAAGATATTCCCGGCCAACATTGTTGGGCCGGCGTTCATATCCTCTATCAGGGAGTTGTTCCCGGGGCAATTGTTCATACCAACCGGTGGGGTAGAGATAGAGGCAGGTAACATTGCAGAGTGGTTTAGGTCGGGGGTATGTGCTGTGGGCATGGGCAGCAAATTGGTGAGCCGTAATGTATTGGATAAGCGTCTGTACGACCAGTTATATAACGATACCGTTAAAGCCTTAGAGCTGGTACAATTGAGCAAATAATTATATTAACCACAGAGTGAACAGAGGTTCTCTCCATACCTCTGTGGTAAAAAAGAAATCCTACTTTTGTCCCTATGGATCAAAAATCAAATGACCCGCTGCACGGCAAAACATTAGAAGCCATCCTGAATGCTTTAGTCGCCCACCTGGGTTGGGCAGAGATGGGGTACCGTATCCGTATCAACTGCTTTCTGGATAATCCCAGTATTGGCTCCAGCCTGAAATTTTTGCGTAAAACCTCATGGGCACGCAAAAAAGTAGAAGATCTCTATATCGAGTTTTATAAAGAAATTGAGGGATAGTAGTTACATTCACAAAAAAGGCCGCCCTGAGGCAGCCTTTAATATCATAAACTATCACATACTGCCCTCTACACTCGCGAATTGCATCATTAAACCCACTTTCCCATCTTTATTAAATATCCATACTTCATGTATGCCTGCTTTAACCTGTTTCGCGGTTTTATCAGTATATTCTTCGGATCCCCAAACGCAAACCACATTTTCATTCTTGTCACTTTTTAAGCTCAGCCAGGCATGTAACTTCACCTTATAATTCTGCATCGCGCTTCTATACTCCTTTGCGCCCTTTAAATTCTCTGCCTTGCCTTTTATTACAGTCCCGTTTGCAAACATCATGGTCACTGTATCTGCAAAGAAATCCATATGTGCATCTAATGTGTTATTTTCAAAGTCTTTCCAAAGCGTCAAAATTTTGTCGGAGTACGTTGGACTGGCAATGGTAAACTTTGACGAGTAACTGGCGGTGTAACCGCCGTTTGCCTGACTCATTGCCACAAATGGCACGGATAGGAAAAGAAACAAAAAAAGCTTTTTCATGATTTTAGGATTTAAATTGGTTGTAACGTGTTTGTTACATTAAAATTAATCATTTAAATCATTAAAAATCAAATTTTTACGGTAGTTACCCGAACAATATAATACACAGTTTTGAGGCAGGTTGGAAGACGTTAAAACGGTCTGTAGAGTCACCTTAATAAAGATTCAAGCAATGACGAAAAAGCACGGGTTGTGCGATTCCCTCCCAACGGGAGGGTGTAGGGAGGGGTTTAACAAAGCGATATTGGAAGGCGGCTAAACCCCTCCCTGCCACTGCGCATCCTATCTCACCCCTCCCGATGGGAGGGAATTAAATGTCCTTCAAAAAGCTTAGCCGTGCTTTTTCTTCATGTTCATTTTGGCTTTGGTGCCCGAACTGTAGTTGTAAGTTTTTGAATTTTCCGGCTTTTTCTCATGGAAAGCTTCGCCCGGTACATATTGGTTTGGATCTGGCTTAACAACCTTCTTTACTTTTTCACTTTCTTTCTGCTTGCGGTCTTTTTCCATTACCAGTTCTTCGGGCAGATCTGCCTTTTGCATTTTTTGGCCGGTAGCCTGTTCTATTTTGCGTACCTGGTCAAGCTCAAGATCGGTAGCAAAGGTTAAAGCTAAGGTTTCATCTTCAGCATCAATATCGTGGTTTTCAATATGCTTTATGTAGATATCTTTCTCTGCCGGAAGGTCAAGATGGATGATAAAAGGGATGCCGGTTACATCAATATCCTCTGTGCCTTCATTGGCAACTATCAGCACACGCAGGCTGCTATCCGCTTTAAATTCGCTGATATCCTTTACCTTATTATACTCAAAAGATAAGGGGTTTATAGTGGTCACCGCGTTACGCAGGCGATTATACAGGCTCTTATAAATAGTTTCGGCAGTGAGGCGGGTGTTGGCAAAAACTACCGTTTTGGTAAACAGCTCCTCATCATATAAGAACAAGTTTAGCAGGTTTAGCTTGGTGCCAAAGTTTGGCAAATGGTACAGCATCTGCGGGTGAACGGGTAATTGTTCTTCCGGCATTTCCTCAACTTCGATAGTTGCAGGCAGCTGCATAAATGGCACTATCATCTTTTCAAGCTTATCATGCATCACCTCGGTAAATACCAAATGCTGGGCTTTGCCAATGCTGTTAGCCAGTTCTACTACAGGGAGTTGTAAGCCTTTCTTAATGATAAGCTGCGCATCATCTACAGCAAAAAAATCAACTTTATTTAGGTTGAGGCCAAGCTTTAGGTATATGGCACGTGCCCTGTCGGGCGTAGCCACTACAATATCAGAACCATCGGCAAGGTCATCCATGTTCTGTTCGGTGGTTTGGCCGGCATGCAGGCTAACAATACGGATAGATTGATTGCGGTTTAACCTGTCAAACTGCGCCAGTATCTCAAATACTTTTTCCTGGTCGGGCGCTAATATCAAAGCCTTGGGCACGCCATCGGCACTATGCTTAAACCGGTTTAAGGTAGCCAAAACCAAAACTGTGGTTTTACCGCAGCCCTCGGGGCCAATAGCAATAACATCCTGCCCGCCAATAATGCGGTTAAGCGTTTTTAGCTGTAATTCTTTCGGATTGTCAAATCCTGCATCGTTTACCGATTTTATTAATTGCTTATTCAGCTTAAATTTATCTGCCCACACCATTTAAAAAATATAAAGAGCGCAAAGATACCAAAACCATCCCGCTTTTAAGATATCCGGGCGATATCCGGTATTGTGTAGCATACTTGTTATGTTATTGTAATTAGATATTTACTACTTTTAGTCGTTAAACCTATAATAAAACTTATGAAAAAGCTTTTCTTATTAGCGGGGGTGCTTGGCATCCTTAGCGTATCTGTGCACGCGCAACAAAAGTTTAATGGCCTCGATGCAAACATGGGCAACATTTATCGCACCTCCGATGCTATCAGCAGATCCATCAGTCCCGAAAATTTTAACGGTGAAAAAGGTAAAGGGGGCATGGCTACAACCGGTACAGGCGCTGCTGCTTCCCGCGACCTGGGCCAAACCTGGAAGGTAAGCCCAAGCGTTATCATCAAAAAACATACAACCTACACCGTTGCCGAAATAAACGGCGAAGGCGCTATACAACATATCTGGATGACACCTACCGGAAACTGGCGCAACTCTATTATCCGTTTTTATTGGGATGATGAAACCACGCCATCGGTAGAATCGCCCGTTGGCGATTTCTTTTGCATGGGCTGGGGCAAATATGCGCCGGTTACATCGCTGGCAGTAGTGGTAAACCCGGGCAGTGCCTTTAACTGTTACTGGCCAATGCCGTTCCGTAAAAAATGCCGTATTACTATGGAAAACATCGATAATGAGGATATGGTACTGTATTACCAGGTAGATTACACGCTGACTAAAGTGCCCGATGATGCGGCATATTTTCATGCCCAGTTCAGGCGGATAAACCCGCTGCCCTACAAAAAAGATTATGTTTTGGTAGATAGCATACAGGGCAAAGGCCAGTATGTAGGCACTTACATGGCCTACGGCTCCAACAAAAATGGCTGGTGGGGCGAAGGCGAGATCAAATTTTTTATGGATGGCGATACCAAGTTCCCTACCATTATAGGTACCGGTACTGAAGATTATTTCTGCGGATCGTACAATTTTGAAACCCGCAAAAAGAACCCGGACGGTAGCGAAAGCAGGAACTACACCGAGTTTAGCGGCCCTTATACCGGCATGCCGCAGGTAATACGCGGCGATGGTTTGTATAACGTTGCTCAACGCTTTGGCATGTATCGCTGGCATATTGCCGACCCTATACGTTTTGAGAAAAACCTGAAGGTTACCATACAGGCTTTAGGCTGGCGCAGCGGAGGCAGGTATATGCCTTTGCAGGATGATATTGCTTCGGTGGTGTTTTGGTACCAGACCGGGCAGCATGAGCCATTCCCGAAACTGCCATCAAAAGATGAACTGGAAGTGAACTAAAGCTATGAAGTTATATAAAACCATAAACGGCATCCTATTAGAGCAGGAGGACGATTTTTATATGATAGACGGTAATTGGGATGGCCTTATTAACCGGGATGGCTTAGAGGGCTATTTGCAGAGCCTGCTGGGCAAATTCAAAAAGGTTAGTACCGAGGATGAAACCATCTGGTTAAGCGAGGGCAGCATATTGCCGCCGATAGGCAGGCAGGAGGTTTGGGCAGCCGGTGTTACCTATCTTAAAAGCCGCGATGCAAGGATGGAGGAATCTGAAACGGCTGCCAGTTTGTATGATATGGTTTACGATGCCGAACGCCCGGAATTATTCTTTAAATCGGTGGCTTCGAGGGTATCCGGCCATTTAAAGGAAGTATATATCCGGAAGGATTCTACCTGGGATGTGCCCGAGCCGGAACTCACCTTGTTTGTAAATTCAAACGGAAATATACAGGGTTATACCATAGGGAATGATATGAGCTCGCGCAGTATTGAAGGCGAAAATGCCCTGTATCTGCCACAGGCTAAGATCTATGAAAAAAGCGCCGCCCTTGGTCCGTGCTTGTATGTGAGCGAAACACCTATCCCGATAGAGTCGGTCATAAAGATGACCATCAGCAGAGATGGAAAAGAGACTTTTAGGGATGAAACTACGGTATCGCGGATAAAACGCTCCTTTACTGAATTAACCGGTTATTTATTTGCTGAGACGGATTTCCCACAGGGTTGTTTCCTGATGACGGGTACCTGCCTGGTGCCGCCGCCAACATTTACCCTGCAGGAGGGAGATGTGGTAGAAATAAGTATTGACAACATTGGTACCATGATAAATACCATAGCCATTAACCCCAAACATAAAAACTAATAATGAAGCAATTTAAAAATTTGTTATTCGTGTTGCCGGTTATGGTTATTTGTTCCTGCGGACAAAATGCTAAAAAGGAACAAAGGGTTGCTGCCGATACGGTACAATATGTCAAAGGTACCTTTGGTTATGACCTTGATTTTTTAAGGAAGAGGGGTAGAGTTATTGTTTTAAAAAGCGGTGATGGCAAAGCGCAGGTGCTTGTATCGTATAAATACCAGGGAAAGGTATTTACTTCAACAGCAAACGGCAACGAAGGCCGAAGCTTTGGCTGGGTAAACTACAAAGCCTTTGAAGCCAAACCTGATGAGCACATGAGTGCTTACGGAGGTGAAGACCGCCTATGGCTTGGCCCCGAGGGTGGTAAATTCTCACTTTTTTTTAAGCCGGGCACCAAAATGGAATTTGCTAACTGGCATACACCGTTTGCTGTTGACAACGAAAGCTGGAACCTGGTATCACAAAACGACAACGAAATTGCCATGAACAAAACCACCGAAATGGTTAACTATGCCAATACAGTTTTAGCCATAAAGCTGGAACGTAAGGTGAAGATCTTACAAAGCACGGATATTGATAAAATGCTGGGTATAACAGCCGGCGATAAGGTAAGTTCGGTTGCATTTAGTACAAGCAATACCCTCATCAACAACGGTAATAAGGCTTGGGATAAAATAACCGGCGCGCCTTGCCTGTGGAATTTAGATATGTTCTCGCCGTCAGAGAAAACAGTTATTGTGGTGCCTTACAATGAGAATACCACCGGCAAAGTGGCCACTACCGATTATTTTGGGCAGATCCCACCGGATAGGGTAAAGTATGGCAAAGGCATACTGCTTTTTAAAGCCGACGGTAAAAGCCGTGGTAAGTTGGGTGTGCCGCCAAACCGGGCAAAAACCATGGCCGGTAGTTACGATCCGGAACATAAGGTATTAACCATAACCCTTTATGATGTAGATGGTAAAGGCACTTACCTTAACCAGGAATGGCGGACCGATAAACCACCTTTTATTGGCGATGCGGTGAACGCTTACAATGATGGGCCACTGGCTACAGGCGGGCAAATGGGGCCTTTTTATGAGATAGAGAGCGTATCGCCCGCGGCGTTTTTAAAGCCCGGCGAACGGCTGATACATAACCACAGCGTGTTCCATTTTACCGGTGATGAGGCACAATTAAACAGTATCGCACTAAAAACGCTCGGAATTTCATTGAATGATATACAAGCTGCGTTTAAATAATTTATATTGGCCCACCATTTTTCCTGAATAAATTTAAACCTGTATAATGCCAAAAGACAAAAGTTTAGTTGCCGTAGCGCTTATCACCTCCCTGTTTTTCATCTGGGGTTTTGCACTTAATCTTAACCCTATACTGATACCGCACCTTAAAAAGGCTTGCCAATTAACAGATTTTCAATCGTCGCTGATAGATTCAGCATCCTATATCGCCTACTTTTTGCTGCCTATACCTGCGGCGCAATTCATGAAAAGGTATGGCTACAAAGGTGGCATTATATTAGGGCTGCTGCTATTTTCGGTAGGGGCAATGTTGTTTTACCCGGCTGCAGCCGTGCGTAACTACGCGTTCTTTTTAGGGGCGCTGTTTGTAGTTTTCTCGGGTATGGCATTTTTAGAAACTGCTGCCAACCCGCTTATAACCTTAATAGGCGATCCAAAAGGTTCGGCCATACGCATTAATCTTGCGCAATCTTTCAATGGTTTTGCGGCGGTATCTGCAACAACATTTGGGGGCATGTTCATTCTGTCGGGGAAAACCTTAAGCGCGGCCGAAGAGAAAGCCATGTCGCCCGAGCAATTGAACCAATATTTAAATCACGAAGCATCTGCCGTGCAGATCCCATTTGTGGTGATAAGTATCGTGGTTTTTTTGGTAGCGATAATGGTTTGGCGTACCACCTTCCCCAAAATTAAAGAGGAAAGCAGTATAGAAAAGGAAGAGGAACGCAGGCCTTTAGGTGTACGGATACTTGAACTGACAAAGGATAAACACCTGATGTCTGGCGTATTGGCAGAGTTTTTTTACGTTGGTGCACAGGCTTGTGTAAGCAGTTTCTTTATCCGCTTTAGCGAACGGGTTGCGGGTTTTGCAGAAAAACCGGCTTCGTATAATTTATCTATTGCCTTTGGTCTGTTTATGGCCGGCAGGTTCCTGGGTACCTTATTAATGAAGTTTTTTAACCCCGTTAAACTGCTGGTTACCTACGCCATTATCAATATTATATTAATTGGCGCAGCTGTAACCTTAAAGGGTTCTATCGCGGTGTATACTTTAATGGCGGTATGGTTCTTTATGTCTATCATGTTCCCAACCATATTCTCTTTGAGTATCCGTGATCTGGGTTCTAAAACAAAATTAGGGTCATCATTGGTTATCATGGGTATTGTTGGTGGCGCGATATTGCCGCCAATAATGGGCAGAATCTCTGATGCATCTAATATTCAGTTATCATACTTAGTGCCGGGTGTTTGTTTTATAGGGATACTTTGGTTCGCGCTAAAGAATTTAAAAGTTAAGAAGGTGGAAATGGTGGCAGGACATTAACCCGATGTCATTTCGAACGATAGAGAGGAATCTTGTTCATTACGCAATGTCGCCACCAATCATACGAACAAGATGACATTCTATTTTAATAATAAGTGAGATGGATTTAAACTTGAAGAACAAAGTAATTATTGTAACCGGTGGTGCTAAGGGCATAGGCGAGGGTATTGTTAACGCGCTTGCTGCCGAAGGGGCCATCCCCGTAATTATTGGCAGGAGCCGGGAGGATAATTTAAAAGTTGTTGATGCCATAACCGACAACGGCGGCCAGGCAGGTCAGGTTGTTGCCGAGTTAACCAGGCCCGAACAATGTGAGCAAGCCGTAAAGGCGATTGTAGAGCAATACGGCCGGATTGATGGCCTGGTGAATAATGCCGGGGTAAACGATGGCGTGGGCTTAGAGAATGGCAATTACGATGATTTTATAGCATCGCTCCATAAAAATATGGTGCATTACTATCTGATAGCGCATCATGCATTACCACAATTAAAAGAATCAAAAGGTGCGATACTAAATATCACTTCTAAAACTGCCGAAACAGGGCAGGGGAATACATCCGGCTATGCTGCTTCAAATGGCGGGCGCAACGCCTTAACCCGCGAATGGGCGGTGGAGTTATTGAAATATGGCATCCGCGTAAACGCCGTTGTAGTTGCCGAGTGCTGGACACCCCTTTACGAGAACTGGATTAACACCCTGGCCGATCCTATTGCCAAGCGCAAAGAGATAGAAGCTAAGATCCCCCTCGGTCAGCGTATGACCACTGCAGCAGAAATAGGCAACACCGTAGTGTTTTTGTTATCAGATCGTTCCAGCCATACTACCGGGCAAATTATTTATGTTGACGGTGGCTATGTACATCTGGACAGGGCGCTGGCAAACGCATAACTTATAGCAAGCCTTTCAACTCCTGCCAAACATTGTTGGCCAGTATCTTGGCACCTTCGGCTGTAGGGTGTATACCATCCTTTTGATTTAAAGCGCGTACACCACCTACACCCTGCAATAAAAATGGAACTAAGGTCATGTTGTTTTTGGCGGCCAGCTTTGGGAACATGTCTCTAAAATCGCTTACATAATCATCACCCATGTTTGGTGGTACCTGCATGCCCAGCATTACCAGTTTGGCGTTTGGATATTTCGATTTAACACGGTCAATTATAGTTTGCAGGTTTTGTTCGGTCTCTTTTACCGGGATCCCGCGCAGGCCATCATTAGCACCAAGTTCCAGTACAAAAACATCTATATGCTGTTTCAGCAACCAATCTATACGGCTTTTACCCCCGGCAGATGTTTCACCACTTAAGCCGCCGTTGATGATAGTATAAGGCAGCTTTGCCGAATCTATCTTGGTTTGCAATACGCTGGGGTACGACTCCGACGCATCATCCAGACCATAGCCTGCAGTTAGGCTATCACCAAAAACTAAAATGTTTTTATTTGCTGCAGTGGCCTCTTTTGTTTCAGCTTTTTCTGAGGTATCGTTAGATGTGGACTGGCTACCACAACCGGCAACGGTTATGGTGAGGGCAAGTACCGCAAGTATTCTGAATTTGTTAAGCATAGTTAATTTATGAATTCGACCGCAATATTTCCAGCGGTGGTTTGTTTAAAACGCCCCTGCTGTTTAGCAGGCCAATTATAACTGTTAACGAGGTAATAGTGAAAAAGATTACGATAACCGGTAAAAAATTAACCGCGTAAGGCATATCAAACGTGTATTTGGCCAGCAACCAACTGGACCCAATGGCAATAACGATACCCGTAAGGGCCGATAAAGCCCCCAGGAACAGGTATTCTAAAGCGGTTATGGCAAAGATCTGTTTACGGCTGCCGCCCAGCGTTCTTAATAAAACGCTTTCCTGAATGCGCTGGTATTTACTAATGCGAACGGATGATATCAACACAATAATACCGGTAATGATACTAAAGCCGCTCATGAATTTAATAACGTAACCAATTTTGCCCAATAGTTCGTCCAGCACGTTTAATATCAGACCCAGATCAATAATAGAAACATTGGGAAACTGCTTTACCACCGCCTGCTGGTATTTTGCCGAAACGGTGTTTGATGGCACATGCGTTAACAGTACATGTATCTGAGGCGCATCTTCCAAAACCCCGGTAGGAAACACTACCTGAAAGTTGGTTGATATTTTGTTCCAGTTTACCTTACGGATGCTGCTGATATAAGCCTGCATCATTACACCTTGTACGTTAAATACCAGTTTATCGCCAACTTTGGCATTAATGCGGTTGGCAAAACGTTCTTCGGCGGATACAGGGATGTCTTTGCCGGGCTCTGCCTTACCTGTCCAGGTGCCGCTGGTTACCCTTTCCGATGGGGTAAGCGAATCGCGATAGGTAACCCGGTATTCGTATGTAAAAGCACGTTGTGATATATGCAGGGCAGTATCTTTTTTGGCATCGGCAGCGGTTTTTCCGTTCACTTTTTCTAACCGCATAGTAATAATGGGCACCTGCGAAAGCACCGGCAGGCCTTGTTTGCGGGTAAGATCGGCAACGGCTTTTTGCTGGGCGGCTTGTATATCAAACAATATCATGTTTGATTGATTATCGCCGGCTGAGAGCGTTACCTGGCTAATAAGTAACTGCTGGATCAGGAACAGCGTAGCAATAAATGCCGTGCTTAAACCAATTGAAACCGTTAGGATGATTGTTTGATTATTTGGTCGGTATAAATTAGCGAAGCCTTGTCGCCAGATATAGCTCCAGGAGCTCATAACCAGCAGCCTTGTAAACCTGATCAACAACCAGGCGATGGCAGTAAGAATAAGGAATGCGACCATTATCCCAATGGTAAAGAAGCCCGCCGCCATCCAATCGCCAATTTGCAGGTAAGCAAACGAGGTGATGAATAGTAAAACCAGCACATATACCAACCAGCGGAACGGGTCGCGGATGGTGGTGGTATCATCAACAGAAAGCCTTAAAGTGTTTAATGGCGATATATTACGGATAGATATCAGCGGAAGCAGCGCAAACAATATGGATATAATAAGCCCTAATAAAATGCCTTGCCAGATTGCCATCCATGATATATTTACGGATATGGTTATCGGCAGAAAATCTTCCAGTACTAATGGCAGCAGATGCTGTATGCCTGTGCCTAATATAGCCCCCGCTACCGAACCAATAAGGCCAATGCCGGTTATCTGTATCAAATAAATTAAAAATGCCTCAGAGGCTTTTACACCCATACAGCGCATAATAGCTATTGACTGTATTTTTTCGCGGATGTAAATGTTGATGGCACTGGCCACACCCACGCAACCCAGCAGTAGGGCAATAAATCCTACTAAAGATAAGAACCTCGACAGATCTGAAAATGAGCGGCTTGTGCCTTCCTTTTTGCCCTCAACCGTATCGTAATTAAGACCCGCTTTATCAAGTGTAGGATCAAGTCCTTTTACCAGTTTGGCTATATTGGTTTTGCTGTTGTATTTATAATAATAGCTGTAATTAATGCGGCTGCCTGTGGTAATTAACCCGGTTTTATCCAGGTACTGCATAGGGATATACACTGTAGGCGCAATACTTGCCGAGAGCCCCGTTTGCCCGGGGGCTTTATTTAATACACCTGCTATCACGAAAATTTCCTGCCCAACTTTTATAGAGTCGTTAACGTTGGCGTTAAATTGCAGCATCAGGGTTTTATCAACCAAAGCATACTTGCCTTTCTTAAAATCACGGCCGGCTTTTACAGGTGTGGTTTCCAGATCGCCATAGTAGGGAAAATTACCGTGTAGTGCCTTTACCTGTACCAGCCTTGTGCTTTGGCTTTTTGTAAAGTACACCATAGATGGAAAACTACGTTCCTCCGAGCGGTCATCGCCCAGGCTATTGAGCAGCTTTTGCAATTTGGCATCCGGTTGTTTGTTGCCGCTAATGGTAAGGTCGGCACCAATTAAGGTAGCGGCCTGGTCGTTAACATCATTTTGAATATTGTATCGGAACGAGTAGATGGCTACCAGCGCGCCAATACCAAATACTATAGACGAGATAAACAGCAGCAGCCTGCCCCGGTTACGGCGACTATCGCGCAGGGCCATTTTAAACAGCCAGGCGATGTTTATTTTTCTTTTGAAATTTACGGTATCCATTGGCGCGTTACTCATTACTGGTTTTATCATCAGCAACCAATTTGCCGCCTTTTATTCTTATAATCCGATGGGTTTTGGCAGCCAGTTCCAGATCATGCGTTACCAAAACCAGCGTTGTGCCCGCCTCGCGGTTAAGGTCAAATATCAGCTTTACAACTTTCTCGCTTGTTTCGGCATCTAAGTTCCCGGTTGGTTCATCGGCAAACAAAATTTTGGGCGAATTAGAGAATGCCCTTGCCAATGATACCCGCTGCTGTTCGCCGCCGGATAATTGGGCAGGGTAGTGGTGGCCACGATCAGCCAGGCCAACTTTGTCGAGCAGGTCTAAAGAGCGGGCTTTAATATTTTTTTCGCCACGAAGCTCTAACGGAACCATCACATTCTCTAAAGCCGTTAAGGTAGGCAGCAACTGAAAACTCTGAAATATAAAACCAACATATTGGTTACGCACCTGCGCGCGTTTATCTTCGCTTAAATTGCTGAGACTGATGCCATTTAGTTCAACAATGCCGGCGGTTGCACTATCCAGGCCGGCACAAAGGCCAAGCAAGGTAGTTTTACCACTGCCCGATGGGCCAACTATAGCATTTGTAGAACCCTCGCTGATATTGAAATTTATATTATCTAAAACAGTTAAAAGGCGGCCGGCGCTTTTGTAAGTTTTGTTTAGGTTTGATATGTTTAAAATGGTTTCCAAATTTTAATTGTTTTGTTGTAATAAAGTAAATATCAAAGAATTATTAATAACGACAGGGTATTATATGTTTACTTACAAAAGCATTACATTTTATTGCTGTTTTTAAAATGCCAATATTTTTTTTACACTTGTAAATAAACTATACCTATGCATGGATATCCCGGGCAACACCGAATTTTAGTTGCTGTAGATTGTATCATATTTGGATTTGATGGCTGGAACATCAAATTGTTACTGGTAGAACGCAGTTTAAAACCAGAAAGTGGAAAATGGAGCCTGATGGGAGGTTTCATAAATCCATCAGAAAGCCCCGAGGATGCTGCAAACCGCGTGCTGGAAGAACGCACCGGATTGAAGAACGTATATATGGAGCAATTTCGTGTATTTGGCAAGCCAGACCGCGACCCGGTAGAGCGCACATTGTCTGTAGCATACTTCGCGCTGATAGATATTCAGCAGTACGAAACTCAGATAACCACAGAAAACCATCCCGTTTGGTATCTGCTTGATGAAATGCCTGAGATGGTATTTGACCATGCCGAAATGGTGAAGCTGGCCAAAAAGCAGTTACGTTATAAGGCCGCACTGCATCCTATATTATTTCAGCTATTGCCCGAGCGTTTTACCATACCGCAGTTACAGGCATTGTATGAAGGGGTTTACCAAACCCAGTTTGATGACCGTAACTTTAGCCGTAAGCTGCTTTCAACAGGTTTGTTGGTGAAGCTGGCTGAAAAGGATAAGCAATCATCCAAAAAGGGGGCGTTTTACTATCGGTTAGATCAATCTAATTACGAAAAGAACTTTGAAAAGTTCCTGAACCTGGTACCTAATCCCGATAAATTCTTTTAAACCATAAGTTTCACACTTTTTACACACAACTCGCAGATGTATTTAGGTTTACAATAAAACTGCTTACATTTAAAGCACGCTTTTGCATCTAAATTGGCAAAGTAAATTATAACCAGTTATTAAGTTGAACAGGGTGAGGGCTTTACGTGTTGTAATAACATTTGTATTAGTTTGTTGCAGTTATTTAGGTTTTGCCCAGGGCACATCAAGCCAGGGCAAAGAATTTTGGACTGCTTTTATGTCGCATATAGATGCCAAAGACCAAATAAGCAAAATGAGCCTTTACATTACTGCCGATGAGAATACATCCGGTAAGGTAGAGATTGCAGATAACAGCTTTCCTGCTATCCCGTTTAATGTTACTGCCAGGCAGGTAACAATAGTTACTATACCAAAATCTGCGTTTTTAAAAAAAGAGGGTAAATTTTTAAAAGGCCTGCATATTATCGCCGAAAAGAAAATTGCGGTTTACGCGCATATTTATGCGTCAAGTGTATCCGGCGCTACCCTTTTATTGCCGGTTGCAGTTTTGGGTAAAACCTATTACTCTATAAATTACAAACAGGAAGCAAACGTATCTGATGCGTACTCCAGCTTTATGATAGTAGCTACAGAGGATAATACTACTGTTGAGATCACACCATCACAACAATTGCTTGGTGAAAAACCAGCCGGGCAAACCTTTCCAGTTACTTTAAAAAAAGGGGAAGTATATCAGGGCCTGTCTGATAAAGATCTTACAAATACAAAAATACGTAGTATTAGTACAGCTAATGGCGAGTGTAAAAAGATTGCGGTTTTTTCTGGTAGCACAAAAATTGGCATTGGTTGCCATGATAATAATTTCACTTCAGATAATCTGTTTCAGCAGGTATATCCAACTACGGCCTGGGGCATAAATTATATAACCATTCCTCTAAAAAGCAGAAACTATGATATTTTTAGAGTGTTTTGTAGCGAACCAAATACCTTCCTTAAAATAAATGGTGCAGTTATTCCACCGGCAAGTATTCAGAATAATGTTTATGAGTTTTCTTCAGACATAACAAACAATATTACTGCTAATAAACCTATACAGGTGATACAATATGCGGTTACACAAGGTAAAGTATTAGGTAATGGTTGCCAGTTTGACAGCCGCGATATAGGCGACCCCGAAATGATATACCTTAACCCATTGGAGCAAACGCTTGACCATGTTACGTTATATTCAGCAAGAGCAGATTCTATAATCAATAATTATATTAATGTAGTTATCAGGGCCGATAAAGCTGCTACGTTCAAGCTTGATGGTGTGCCATACACAAAATTTGTGGCTATCCTGAATAACCAGCTTTATTCTTACGCGCAAATACCTGTAAGCGCGGGCACGCATTATATTAGTGCCGATGGTGGTTTTAACGCAATTGCCTATGGTTTTGGTCAAAATGAATCATACGGTTACTCGGCGGGCGCCAATCTAAGAAACCTAAACGAGTATATTGCTTTTGAAAACCCGGAAACCAACGCCATACAGCTAAACGGCTGCACCAATGAAACTTATAAACTACAGTTGGTTTTGCCTTACCCAACCACTAAAATAAACTGGAGTTTTAATAATATCCCAATACTACAAATCCCAAACCCTATAGGGATACCGTTTCAAAAGGATGGTAAAACGCTTTACCGGTATGAATATCCGGGTACTGTTCAATACCAAAAAGGAAGTTATAATTATACAGCTACTGTTATTGCACCTGATGAAGATTGCGGAACAAGCAGGGATATTGATTTTGATTTTAGTATTACAGATCGTGCAATACCCGGGTTTTCTTACGGGTCAAATTTATGCGCTGGCGACGAGGTTATAATTCATGACGACTCGCAAGCCGACCCGGGTAGCGTAAGCATGATAAAAATTTGCTATGATTTTGTTAATCATCCCGAAATTTTCGAGACATTCAATAAAAGTGAAATTCCTGCCGATGGGAATTACCGCCACTTATACGGGCCGTTAACTGCGCCTACAAATTTTACTGTAAAAATGATAGTGTATACGGGTGAAGATGCTTTGTGTGATAATGGCATTGAACATGTTATTACGGTGAACCCAAGCCCTGTGGTTTCTATAAATGCCGTTAACCCTATGTGCCAAGCAGGTGGTGCTGTTCAGCTTATTGCAGATGTTAAAGGTGGTACATTTAGCGGTACAGGAGTTAATTCAGCTGGTTTGTTTGATCCTGCTATTTCGGGCCCCGGCGCGTTTACTATAACTTACCATTTTATTGCACAAAATAGCTGCGATGCAACAGCTGAACGGATTATCACAGTGAACCCCTTGCCTGCAGTAAATGCTGGTAATGACCTTGTGTTGCTTGAAGGTGAAAGTGTAATACTACCCGCTACTGCAAGCGGAAACGGGTTAAGTTATGAATGGACGCCGGCGAGGGGGCTTGATAATAAAAATGCTTTAAATCCTATATCTTCAGCTATCGAAGATACTTTCTATAAGCTTACTGTCACAACAGACTCGGGTTGTGTGGCAACAGATGAAATAATTGTTAAAGTACTTAAAAAACCATTAGTTGTAAATGCTTTTACGCCAAACGGAGATGGTGTAAATGATACCTGGAATATTAAATATTTAGAAACTTATCCAGGAAATACTGTTGATATATACAATAGACAAGGAGAAAAGGTATATTCGTCTGTTGGTTATGCATCCCCCTGGGACGGAAGATATAAAGGCACAATACTTCCCACAGGGACGTATTACTATATTATAAACCCAAAAAATGGACGTAAGTTAATTTCCGGGAACATTACTATAATTAAATAATGTTGAAGAAAATTTTACTTTTAACTGCTTTACTTTCTGGTATAATGCTTTGTACTTACGCACAGCAAAAGCCACAGTATACGCAATACATTTTTAATAATTTTTTATTAAACCCGGCTGTTGCGGGTATAGAAAACTATACCGATGTTAAACTGGGGCACCGCAGCCAGTGGACCGGCCTTGAAGGGGCCCCTGTAACAGCCTATCTTACCATAAACGCACCGCTTGGTACCAATTTTACCCAGGGCGATGCCACATCATTCCCATCGGGCGGGGAAAACCCTTACAGCAGGTTATATACGCAGGATTACCGCGCCGCCGAACCACATCACGGCATAGGTTTTATGCTGGTTACTGACAAGGCCGGGCCGATAGAGCAAACAAATATGGCTGCAACTTATGCTTATCACATTGGCCTTGCCCCCAGGATTAATTTGGCGGTAGGTGTATCGGCGGGTCTTAATCATTTGTACTTAAATACATCGCTCATAACTTTAGAGTATCAGTACGACTTCTCATTACAGAATATTAATAATAACCAGTGGAAACCCGATGCGGGCGTAGGTGTTTGGTTATATTCGTCAGACTATTATGTAGGGGTATCGGCACAGCAAATAATTCCGCAAAACCAATTTTTTACAACAGGTAATAAGTTAAACTTAAATAAATCTGTACCGCATTACTTTGCTACCGCCGGTTATAAACTTTACTTAAGCGATGATGTAACCTTATTACCATCGGCATTGTTGAAATTTATTGAACCTGCGCCAACATCGTTTGACATCAATATGAAGCTTTCTTTCCGTGATAAGTTTTGGTTTGGCGGCTCATACCGCAGAGACGATTCATTCGGGGTATTGGCTGGGTTTAACCTAAATTCACTTATTAACGTAAGTTATTCATATGATGTAACTACATCGGCCCTAAACACAGTAAGCAACGGCTCACACGAAATTGTTTTAGGCATAATGCTTAACAATCGGTATAAACTAAGCAGCCCGCAACATGGATGGTAGGGTAGAATCAGGACAATTAGAGTCAAGAGTCAAGACAAAAATTAAAAAGAAAAGCCCTTTATAGTTTAAAGGGCTTTTTTGTGTTTTGATTTTAAGGATTTTGACTCCCCTTTAAGAGATTTTTCTTTTGTCTTGACTCTAATCGTCTTGACTCTTTCTTACAACTCTTTCCTCAACCTTGCCACCGGGATATTCATTTGTTCGCGGTATTTGGCAACGGTACGGCGGGCAATATTGTAACCGGCCTCTTTTAGTATATCGGTCAGCTTTTCATCTGCCAGCGGGTGGCGTTTATCTTCCTTGCCAATATGTTCTTCCAGGATCTTCTTAACCTCTTTGTTTGAAACTTCCTCGCCGCTTTCGGTTTGTATAGCTTCGCTAAAGAATGATTTTAGCAGGAAAGTGCCAAACTCCGTTTGTACGTATTTAGAGTTAGCCACACGCGATACGGTAGAAATATCCATGCCTATCCTGTCGGCAATATCCTTCAGGATCATTGGCTTCAGGTTTTTATCATCACCTGTTAAAAAGAAATCGTACTGATACTGCATTATGGCGTTCATGGTTTTCAGCAAGGTTTGCTGGCGCTGCTTTATGGCATCAATAAACCATTTGGCCGAATCAAGCTTTTGTTTTACAAACTGAACAGCCTCTTTAAGCTTTTTATCTTTTTGCGAGGCCTTATCATAATGCTGAAACATTTCCTGGTAAGAGCGACTTACTTTTAATTCCGGTGCGTTTTTAGAGTTAAGTGTAAGTATCAATACCCCATCGTTATTTTTGATATGAAAATCGGGTATTACCTGCATTTGCTTGGTGCTTACCTCGTTGCTATCGCCCGGTTTTGGGTTAAGTTTCAATATCTCGTTCACCACACCACGCAGCTCAATCGAATTCATGTTTAATGATTTCTCCAGCTTATCGTAATGCTTGCGGGTAAATTCTTCCAGGTAATTTTCTACCACCAGTATGGCTTTCCTTATAATAAGATCGTTAGGGTCTTTACGGCGCAGTTGTATCAGTAAACATTCCTGCAGGCTACGGGCGCCAACACCCGGGGGGTCAAAGCTTTGTATTACCTTTAGCATATCCTCTACCTCTTCATCGTCGGCCATCACGTTCTGCGAAAAGGCCAGATCATCAGTAAGCGACATAATTGGCCTGCGCAGGTAACCATCATCATCCAGGCTACCTATTATTTGCTTGCCTATACTAAAGTCTTTATCAGATAGGGGCAAAAGGTCGAGCTGGGCCTGTAAGCTTTCAAAAAACGAACTTTGTACAGCAATAGGTATCTCTTTACGTTCGTCCTCGTCATCACCATTTTGGTCATAACGGGTGCCGTAATCGTTCACGTTATCGTCTTGCAGGTAATCGTCAATATTAAACTCATCCATTTCCCCCTTTTCATCCTCACTGTTATAAGTGTCTTCATCGGGGTCGCGGTCGGGATATTGTTCCTCTGGTTCGTTAATTGTTAAACTTAGATCTTCAAGCGCGGGGTTTTCTTCTAATTCTTCTTTAATACGTGTATCAAGAGACACGGTAGGCACCTGCAACAATTTTATAAATTGTATTTGCTGCGGGGAGAGTTTTTGTAAGAGTTTTTGTTGAAGGTTCTGTTTAAGCATAATAGTAGACGAGGTCAAAAATACACCAATTACCTTAAAGTTTAAAAATTACTTACAAGTGGTTTATTTAGGTTTTAAAATGCTTTTGCCCGGATTTTGTTTGGACATGCAACAGATTTATTGTTAACTTTAATTACACAAAAACACAAACAATGGCTGTTATAAAAGAATTTAAAGAGTTTGCTATGCGAGGCAACGTTGTTGACCTTGCAGTGGGTGTTATTATTGGTGCCGCTTTTGGTAAAATTGTTACCTCGTTGGTAAATGATGTAATTATGCCCCCAATAGGCTACCTTACCGGTGGCATAGATTTTAAAAGCATAAAAGTGTTTTTAAAGCACGGCGACCCGGCCAATAATATTCCCGATGTAACCATGAATGTTGGTAATTTTATCAACACGGTTATTGAATTCTTGATCGTAGCCTTCTGTATTTTTATGGTAGTTAAGGGCATTAATTCTATGAGAAAGCCGGTAGAAGCCGCACCGGAAGTTGCACCAGAGCCAACAAAAGAAGAGGTATTATTAACTCAGATACGCGATATTTTGGCTGATAGGAAAGCTTAATTTTATAACCTTGCCCAAGTACTATAGTCAGTCTGATCAAAATGCTCTATTTTGGGTTGGTATCATCTTGATACCAATAATTGCTGCTTGCATTTGGTTTGGTGTTAGATATAACGATTTGCAGGTTGATAACCGTTTAGCGGCTGATGGAGTTACAATATATACACGAGTAAGTGACGTTTATAAAGAAGACAATCCTCGTGGAGGCCCAAGATATTATGCAGTTTTAGATTATATATATAAAGGCAATCATCTGAATCAGTCATTTGTGATTGATGAAGGATATTGTAATATAGGAGATTCTGTTATCTTAAAACGACTTATACATAGCGATTCGCCATCCTACATGAGAATTATAGGCATCAGAAGTAACGGTGTGGATTTGTTTAAGAGAAATTAAAATATGTTTGATACCCTCCGCCAAACAGTACTCTCATTCCCTGAGGTAACCGAAAGCCCGCACTTCGAGAAGACGTCATTCCGTGTAAATAATAAAATATTTGCAACCGCGGTACCTGAACATAACCGGGCTACGGTAAAGTTGTCACCTGCCGATCAGGATGTCTTTTGTACGTTTGATAATGCGGTTATTTACCCAGTGCCCAACAAATGGGGCAAGCAGGGTTGGACGCATATTAACCTGCTTGCTGTAAAAGAAGAAATGCTCACCGAAATACTAAAAACGGCCTATTGCGAAGTAGCTCCAAAGCATCTGGCAGACTTAATAATATTTGAATAATAGTAAAACAAAACAACATCAGTGCTATTTTTCACTAATTCACTAATTCACTAATTCACTAATTCACTAATTCACTAATTCACTAAAACGTCTTAGCCAGTTTAGGATCAGTTAAGATCACATAATCGCCCATTTTGGCAAATTTTGTCCAATCGGGGTTGTCAAAGCTATCATCGGCATATACGGCAATGTTTACCATGCGCACTTTAGGCAGATATTTCTTTAACTGTGCTGCGGTGCCCAGTTTCTCTTCGCTATGAAAACCGCCATTTACCTGGAATATTTTGTAACCGGCATGCGTTTTTAAAAATTGGGCTATGTTCCATCCCATAGTAGCATCCCACAGGTTTTGCGATTGATAGATCTTCATGGTGCCCATGGCGCTGTGCCCACCCATAACAGTCACAAATTTTTCATAATAAGGCCCTGTAGCGGTGTCAACAGGTAAAGGAGCTAACCATGCCTTTGCTTTTGCATCAAGTTGGTCCAGGCTGCTTAAACCCATGCGGGTAACCATGTTGGTATAGCGGGTAGGGGCGTTGGCTGCAACAACCGGAATGTGCGCGGTTTTGGCCAGTTCTACCATTGGGCGGTAGTCTTTATAGTTTTGCCATGCACGGCCTTCGGTAATTAAATTCTTCTCGCGTATAAAACCCGCCAGGTATTCGTTTAGCACGGTTTGGCAATCTGTTTGAAACATTTCTAACGATAATGCTGCTTTGCCGGGATATTTGTCTGCCAGTTTTTTAAATAACAGGCTTTCCAGGTAATGGCCGGTAGAGTCATTGTGCTCCTCGCCAAAAAATAGCACATCGGCTTTGTTAAGGTCGTTTATAATATCATCAGCCGTTGCTATGCGCTGTTTAGCAGTATTATATATTTTATAATGCTGCGCCATTTGGTCCTGGCATAGGGCAACAAAAGGCGATAATAGCAGGAGTAATAAGGCGGTAAATTTCATAGCTAAAATATATATGTTAATATGTTAATAAATATCCGTTATCAAATAACCACATTTGTATTTGAAAAAACTAAAAAAAAGGCTACATTTGCGCTCTTGTTTTTTTAAACGACGAATAGCATAAAGAATAAAAATATATCATGAAAAGAACGTTTCAGCCCTCACAAAGGAAAAGAAGAAATAAACACGGTTTCCGTGAGCGTATGTCAACTGCTAATGGCAGAAGGATACTTGCAGCAAGAAGAGCAAAAGGCAGAAAAAGATTAACTGTTTCTGACGAACGCAGCCACAAAGCATAATTCTGGTTGTTAACCCCTTGTAAAAGGGGCCGAACCGCTTGTGTAAAACATTATTTCGGTTCAGCATCAACAACTATGTATACTTTTAAAAAAGAAGAACGGTTATGTAACAAAAAGCTTATTGACGGGCTTTTTCATAACGGTTCTTCTTTTTTGTGTTATCCCTTTAAAGCTTCGTGGATGCTTACCGATGGTGAGCAGCAATTCCCTGTGCAAATAGTTTTTTCTGTTGCCAAGAAGCGTTATAAACGCGCGGTAGACCGTAACCTGGTTAAACGCCGCATGCGCGAAGCCTACCGGCTTAATAAACAAGCGCAATTGTACAATGTATTAAATAGCAGCGGTAAAAAGCTGGTATTATCAATAAGTTACATTGGCAAAGAAATTTCCCCATATGAATTTTTTGAAAAAAAGATGCTTAAGCTTTTAACACAGCTTGCAGGGGAGGTTGTTAAATGAAATTTTTGTGGGATATATTTAAAGGCATAATAGGAGCAATTTTCTTGTTGCTGATAAAGATATACCAGTACTTTATTTCGCCTTTAACAGGGGCATCATGCCGCTATACGCCTACATGCTCGCAATACGGGGTGGAAGCTATTAAAAAACATGGCGCGTTTAAAGGCGGGTGGCTAACTATAAAACGCATTGCCAGCTGCAACCCATGGGGTGGGCACGGGCACGATCCGGTACCTTGATCTGTAATTCAAAAGTTAAAAGTCAAAAACCGCTCAACTGGTTATGACTTCCATTTTTTGAATTTTGAATTTTTACTTTTGACTTAACACATGATATTACAAATAGAAACAGCAACAACATCATGCTCGGTAGCATTGGCGCACGATGGGCAAGTATTGGCTTTTAAAGAGATAAATGCCCGTAACATCCATGCCGAGGTTATTACTGTTTATATTGACGAGATACTGGCGCAAATCAATACTACTTACGCCGGTTTAGATGCCGTTGCGGTAAGCTGCGGGCCGGGTTCTTACACAGGTTTACGTATTGGGGTATCAACTGCGAAAGGTTTATGCTTCGCGTTAGATAAACCGCTTATAGCTGTAGAAACATTAGCGGCCATGGCCAACGGTGTAGCGCAAGATAATGCTATCGATAGTGATATATTACTGTGCCCAATGATCGATGCCCGCCGTATGGAGGTTTACACAGCTGTATTTAATGCAGCAGGCGAGGTAGTAAAAACCACCGCTGCCGAAATTATAGAAGGCAACAGCTTTAGCGATATCCTTGCTGAAAATAAGGTATTGTTTTTTGGTGATGGCGCCGATAAATGCAAAGAGGCTTTAGGAGATAACCCTAATGCGCAATTCCTGCCCAATTTTTCAAATTCGGCAACACACCTTACCCAAATTGCGGCAAATAAATTTAACCGTGCCGATTTTGTAGATGTAGCTTATTTTGAGCCTTATTACCTTAAAGATTTTATTGCCGGTAAAAAAGCCGGGGTCTAATTAATCGCCATCATCCCGCCCGGGGTGAAATATGCCATTCCATATACGGGTTATAAATCCCGGCCTATCGCCCAATGGCATGTAACTGCTGTTTAGTGGGTGCTCAATCAATCGCCCAAATTTTAGCGAGAAGCCTAAAAAGAAATCGGCACCTGAATATGCCGCGTTTTTGTTTATTTGCGAATCGCTTTTACGGGCAGCTCCCAAAAAGCTGGCTGATTGCATTATCCTGTCGCTGCCAATATAAAACTCCACATTGGGCGATTTTACCATGAATTGCAGACCTGCGTTGAATATTCCGTAGTTATTATATGATGCGGTTAATGTGCCCACCAGGTTGTTATATTGGATAGGGTTTACAAGGGCTGCTGTGTAGCCATCGTAAAATACCTCCTTTTGAAGGATAAACGTAGGCGAGTATCTTAATCGTTTGTCATAATCTAACCAGTACAATTTGTTGGCACTTAGTTCTATTATGCCGTTAGTAGGGGTGACAAAGGACTGTATTTCATCAGCCGAGCGGATTATCTGATAAGTCGTTGCATACAAGTTATCTTCCCTTCTGGCGGTACTAATATCCGGCGCGGTACGCATTGTATTAAAATCACTAACCCTCGATCGTTTGTTCCAATGTATAAAGCCAAGGTCTTTTACGTTTAACTGTAAATTGAAGTTGTCGCGAGTGCGTAATGCTGTACCGATGCTTATTGCAGCGCCCGGGCTTTTGAACGATGGAAGCAGATCGTGTTTGTCAAAATCGCCCGATGTATAGTTAATACGGTACCTGCCCTGTAAAGTAATGTCGGCAGCGTCATTTGCCCGGTTAAACGTAATGTGCGACTGGTCTATCCGTAATTGCTGATATTGTATCCCTAATAACCCGCTTAATTTAATACCTAAAGCAAATTTTTTGCTGATTTTTTCGCGATAGGTCACGCTTATTTGATGATAGCTTTGAGCAGTATAGCTGTTATTAAATATGTTTGAATAATCATTATTGGTAAAGCCATTGCTGCCATTAAGCAATAATAAAGTTTCATCGGTAAAAAGCCCCCGGCCTTCCGCGCGTGTTTGCACAGAAACCCCCACCTCCTGGTTGCCATCTAAACTGTTGAAAACCTTAAACATTATCAGGTAGATATTAGCGTTTGCATTTGCCCGGCTAAATCTATTTTCGCCTATGGTTAAGCCGGTGTTTAAATATCTGCCGGTAAAAGCACGACTTTTAAGAGGCACCTGTGCGTTGCCGGTAACATATAAATTACTGTTGAAGTTGGGGATGAAAAAGTTAAAGGCTATTTTATTGCTTGTATCGGGAATAAATACCGCTTGTGCAGGGTTCTCAAACGAATCGAATAAGGTACCTGTATTATACTGGGAAAACTGCTGGCTAAAAGTTTTAACTGAAATAAATAAAAAGCAAATAACCAATAAAAAATACTTCATACACGTTCGCAATACCTGTTGATTTATGGTTGCCTAATTAAGAGCTTAAATTTGTCAACTAATATATATCCTTTTAACGTATTTATGCCTTTTGGGTTGTGTGTAATATGTTTTTTAGTCAATGTTTTTATTAACAGTAGTATCGGGCATGTTTTGTAACAAGCAAAAGTTTGTGTAAAAATTCTTGTCGGTTGCAGCAAACTGATAAGATGCGGCGTAAAAGTTCTTCCAGGATAATGAATTGTTTTTATAGGCAAAATAAAATTCATCCTTTAAACCATATCTTAATATTGGCTGCGCGTTTTTAAAGTGGATAAAAAAGGCAACATTGCTACGTTCGGCCAATAAATTATCAAACTTTACATACTGTTCTGTTTTATTCAAAAACTTACGGTTAAAGTAGGTGTCATTATAACTATCCAGTTCTTTTGTGCTGTTTGCCAATATCAGGTAATTATCAATAATCCGAAAATAGGGTTTCCTGAAAGCGTTAAAAGCATCGCCCAATAAAAAATAAGGTAGTTTAGCGTAGTTAAACTGACCCACATCATCGGTTATCATTCTGCTTATATTAGTCATAAACGGTTGTAACTTAGAGCCATTTTTAACGGTTATTATAGCTATTTTTTCCTGGTAACGGGTTGTTATCACAGCAAACTCGCTGCCCAGCAATTGTGCAAATTCTTGTTTTAAATTAATTCCTGTTTCGGTTTTAATTTTGGCGAATAAAGCATCTTTTTCGGCTTGTAAGCCAGCTTTATTTTGAAAGTCTGATAGGTCAGCAGAGAATTTAACAGGATCCGATGCTGACAGATTTAAAGCATATGCCGTTGTTGAAGGGTATAGTTCTTTTAACTGATTGGTAACAGGTTGTTGATTGGCAAAAACGTTTAAATAGGTGCCCGCTTTATGCGTTTGAATATTGGTGTAACCGCTAAACATTACAGCATCATTTTTAAAATTAAGATTTAAGGCAGCCAATGCAGGCAACAACCTAAAAGGCTTAAATATATCGGTATTGCTGTTTTTAAAAAGCTGGGCAAACAGGGGATCAAGATGCTGGTAATTTATATACAGGTTGGCCAGCGAGTTGGAGTTTTGCTGCTCGGGCAAAAGCATAAACGCTTGTTTCTCCCTATCAGCCTTATAATTTGCATTTTGGGTGATCAGTTCTTTTGAGAAACTACCGGCAAATATATTAGCATCGATATTTATAATATAAAAGCGCTTTTTTAACGAGTTAAAGAAGATATTGTAACCATGTTTATCACCAATTTTTAGTGGTGTTATCAACATGCCGGTTTTTTGTTGTTTAGCCAGCTTATCAAACTCTGTAAGGTCAATATCTTTACCTGCCGATACCGTAAGCAGCAAATCAAGCTGGTTGTTTTGTGATGGTTGTACCGATACAAACACATTACGGCCATTAAAAAGCGGATTAAGCGCTGCATTACCAAACAGCACATTACGTACCGTATCCAGATCGTTTATTTTTTCTTCACCAATAAAATTGCTTAGCAGTGTATTACCGGTGTAAATGTCGTAAAAGCTTTTTTCGTTGGTAAACTCAAATACAATGGCGGCATTATCGGGAATTGTGCGCATAACATTACCGGCATGCATACCCGATGTGTTTAAGTTTTTAAAATACTTAACGGTTATATATGCAGTTGCGGCAACTAAAATTAAAGTAATAACTATCAGTCGTTTCATTCTGTGGTTGCGTGTGCAAGTTAGAAGTTATTATTTAGTGATTTAGTGAATTATTGAATTAGTGATAGAGCAGGAAATCGCGTAGCGGTTTCACCTTTCACCACATTTGGTTAACTTAGCCTTTTATATCTGCATGAACAAACAAATAATAATTACAGCATCGCTACTGGGTGCATTGGCCGTAATTGCCGGTGCTTTTGGTGCCCACGCCTTAAAGGCTTCGTTATCAGCACGCCAGCTCGAAGTTTGGCAAACCGCCGTACAATATCAGTTTTATCACGTATTTGCCCTGCTGTTTTTATCAACCTTTACCCGTTTTAAAAACAAGGTGATAGTGAGCACTTATTACCTGTTCACCTTTGGCATACTGTTGTTTTCGGGCTCGCTATACTTATTAGCTTGCCGCGATCTGATAGGTATGCCGGGCTTAGCCGTATTAGGCCCTATAACACCAATTGGTGGGTTGCTGTTCATCATAGGATGGATATTTTTAGCTTTCGCTGCTTTCAGAAACAAATAAACTGATGTTAGAATTTGCCGATGGTTTACAAGCTACCCGTAAAACACTCTTTGTTGAGGTGATTTTACCCTTAGCTATAAGCCGTAACTATACTTACCGCGTTCCGTTCGAACTAAATAATGCCATTGCTATTGGCAAAAGGGTAGTGGTGCAGTTTGGCAAAAGCAAACTTTATACAGCTGTTGTATCAACTATAACGGAGCATGCCCCCGAAAAGTACGAGGCAAAATACATCATAGATATTTTAGACGAACAACCTGTTGTTACACAACGCCAGCTGCAGTTTTGGCAGTGGCTGGCCGAATATTATATGTGTAATGAAGGCGAAGTGATGAACGCCGCGCTGCCATCAGCCCTAAAGCTGGCCAGCGAAACCAAGGTGATGCTCAATAAGGATTTTGAGTATGATAAAGCGGCCTTAAACGATAAAGAATACCTGATAACCGAAGCGCTTGACATACAGCCCGAGCTAACCATTAGCGATATAGCAAAGCTGCTGGGACAAAAAACGGTGATGCCGATATTGAAATCGCTGTTCGAGAAAAATATTGTTACCATATCCGAAGAGGTTAGCGAGCGGTATAAACCCCGTAAACGTACATATCTAACCCTAAACCCAGTTTATCATAATCAGGAGAGCCTTAAAGAGCTTTTCATGATCCTGGAAAAACGCGCGCCAAAACAGGCTGATGCAGTTTTGGCTTTCATTAAATTATCGCGCCAGCAAAAAGCAGTCTCAAAAAGCGAGTTGATAGAAGAAAGCGGCTCAGGCGATTCCAGCATAAAATCGCTGATAGAAAAAGAAGTTTTTATTGCCGAGGAAAAGAATGTTAGTCGCCTGGGGTATGAGGATGATGAAGACCAGCTAAGCAATTTTATACTAAGCCCTGCACAGGAAATTGCACTTGCCGATACGCAGGAACAGTTTTTACAAAAGGATGTGGTGCTGCTGCATGGTGTAACATCATCAGGTAAAACGCAGATCTATATAAAACTGATAGAGGAGATGATAGCCACCGGCAGGCAGGTACTTTACCTGTTGCCCGAGATTGCTTTAACCACTCATATTATAGAACGCCTGCGGGTATATTTCGGTGGAACGATTGGCGTTTATCATTCCCGCTTCAATGATAACGAACGGGTGGAAGTTTGGCAAAAGATACTGAACAATGAATACAAAGTAGTACTGGGGGCGCGCTCATCGGTGTTCCTGCCATTTAGCGATCTGGGTTTGATAATTGTTGATGAGGAGCACGAAACATCTTACAAGCAATTTGACCCTGCACCACGCTACAACGCCCGCGATGCGGCCATTTACCTGGCTAATATGTATAAGGGCAAGGTGCTGTTAGGTTCGGCTACGCCATCATTCGAAACGTATTATAATGCCCGTGTACACAAATATGGTTTTGTTGAATTAACAGAACGTTATGGCGGTGTGCAACTGCCACTGATAGAGGTGGTAAGCATATCTGAAGAAACCAAGCGCAAAACCATGCAGTCGCACTTTAGTAGTGTGTTGATGCAGGATATTCAGCTGGCGCTGGATAATAAGGAGCAGGTTATCCTGTTTCAAAATCGCAGGGGGTATGCACCGGTATTAATGTGCAAGGTATGTGCCTATACGCCGAAATGCATTAATTGCGATGTAAGCTTAACTTATCATAAGCATAGCCACAAGTTGCACTGCCACTATTGCGGTTATAAGGAAGATACGCCATCTATATGCCCGGCATGCGGCTCCACCCATTTAGAGTACAAAGGTTTTGGTACCGAAAAGGTGGAAGATGAACTATCTGTACTTATGCCGAACGTTCGCCTGGCCCGTATGGACCTGGATACTACCCGGTCTCGTAATTCGTTGCAAACTATCCTGAACAATCTGGAGGAAAAAAAGATAGATATCTTAGTAGGTACCCAAATGGTAGCCAAAGGGCTTGATTTTGCAGACGTTACCGTTATCGGTATCATAAATGCCGATAGCCTTTTAAAATACCCTGATTATCGAGCTAACGAGCGCAGCTACCAAATGCTTGCCCAGGTAAGCGGCAGGGCAGGGCGCAGGGGCAAACAAGGCAAGGTTGTGATCCAGACTTACGACCCTAACCACAGGGTGATTAAACAGGTGATAGAGAACGATTACAGCGACCTGTACTTCACCGAGATGGAAGAGCGCAAAAGCTTTAAGTACCCGCCATACTACCGTATTATTAATATGGATGTTAAGCATAAAAACCCCGAAATACTTTATAACCAGGCCGAGTACCTGGCCAACGAACTCCGGAAGCATTTTGGCGATCGCGTTATAGGCCCCGAAGCACCGCTTATTAATCGTATCCGTAACTATTACATCAAATCTATCATGCTTAAGTTTGAACGTGATACCATTTCAATTGTTAAGGCAAAGGCCATTATAAGAGATGTTATTACCCAGTTTCAGACCACCAAGCTAAGCAAAGGCAGCATAGTGCAGCCCGATGTTGATCCTTATTGATAGCTTATTTTACCCTTTTACTTTGAATAGATATTTTTTCACAAAATAGTATATATGAAATATATTATTTAGGAAATTATTATCAATAATTAAAGGTTCATAAATTATCTTCTGTGATAATTTCAAAAAAACATGTTTGTTTTCGCATACCTACTACTGGGTATTTTGCTATGTAATAGGGGCTGTTTCTTGCAGCGTATATCAAATGGGTTTATATTTATCACACTTAAACCCTTAAATATGAAACTATTGCTGTTGAAAATTCTCTCCGCTTTAAGTCCCCCCGCACTGCATTATCAGTATGCTGTACAAAATCACATAAGTGATATCAGGCTTTTATTAAGAAAATAAAATTGCGATTTATTATACGATCAGGATGTACTTATTAAAAAGTATAATGGACAAATATTGCCTGTATTTTTAATATTATTCCGGGTGAAAACACCCTAAATAAATGGGATTATAACTCGGGTTGTAAAAACAAATTGCGCCTACTTTTAAAATTGGTAATAATCTGCTATGCCAATAATTACGCATAGCTAAAAAAGCCAAATAATAATCAACCACACTTAAACACATCATGAAACAAACAAACAAGTTAACAATTGCACTCAGCCTGTTTTTAGGGTTAAGTTTTGGGGCAAATGCCCAGGCCCCCGCAACGACAGATCAGCACCCGGAGTTAAAATACCGCAGGAGTTCGCTGCACCTTATCCTGCTGGAATCTGAAGATTTCCCAAGGAAAGAAACCGTTATAAAAGCATACCACGAAGCGCCGTTCCCCGATAAATATAATAATCATTCAATTGACGTAAGTACCGTAAACGCATCGCCATATGCGCTTACCGAGGCAGAAAAAGTAACTGCAGGTACCAAAAAAAGCGGCATGGCCAACTTAGGTGCCAATATGTTATCGGGCGCAACGGCGGGTATTGTAGACAAAGATGCAGCCGACATGCCTATTGTAACTGATAAAATTGTAAAAGATAAAAAGATAGCTAATCTGTTAGTTGCCAAATGGTTTAACCGCCAACCCGATGGTTCATTTGATATGAAACTGGTAGGTGAACGCGGCTCTTATAATGCTACCGAAATGCAGGCAAATATTGCAAAAGGCAGCGCAAGGGGCACAGCTTCGTTATCTGATGCCGGCGAGGAGTTGATAGGGAATACATTTGTGGTTTTAACTAAGCTGAAGTTTATAAGCAATGAGCCGATAGCGGCAGCCATAAGGGAGCTAGCTAAACTGAAAGCCAACAGCCTACCTGCATTGTTTCAGCCAGCCGCTTACAAGGTACTTGATATTGCTTACAACAAAGCAAAAGAGGGTTATTCGGTGTGGACAACCTCTTATTTGTACCGCCTGAAATGGAACGACTCTACCGCCGCCATTTTTTACAACGATCTGTGGATGGAAAAAGGCAAGATCGATAAAAAGAAAAAAGAAGCTTTTGATAAAACCGATTTGTTCCAGATGGAATATATAGGCAGCGAAAAATCAAGCAGCCTGGTGACTTTTTCATTAAAAGAAACCCGTACCGAAGACCAGATAGTAGAGCTGGCCACTGTAAGGAATGTAGAGCATGTTTTTGCCAAGCTTCAAAAAGCGTACGAAGTATTTAAACCCAAAACACCTATCTACTCTGGCGAACCTGTTACCGCGAAAATTGGCATGAAAGAAGGCCTGGAAGGTGGCGAAAAATTCGAAGTGCTTGAGCAAACCGTAGATCCTAAAACCGGCCTTACCACCTATGTGAAAAAAGGCACTGTAACGGTAGACAAGAAAAAGATCTGGGATAACAGGTTTAATGCTGGCGAAGAGGTTTCTGAAAAAGATAATAAAGACAAGGACAAAGATAAAAAGGATGAACCCGTACTTGACCGTACCTACTTTAAAGGTGGGGGCAAATTTTACGCGGGTATGCTTTTAAGACAGATAAAATAACACACAATATCATATATAGATAATGAAAAAACATACTACGATTTGGGTAATGCTAATGCTGCTGATAACAGGTTTTTCATCGGTAGTTAGCGCGCAAACAAATAAAAAAGCAAACGAAGACACCGAAGCCTGGAGATATGAGCTGGAAGTGGCCGGCACCGGCGTTCAAGGCACTTACCTGTTAAAGGTATGGTCGTACTCAAAAAAGCCTAATGTGGCTATTGAGCAGGCGAAGAAAAACGCGGTACATGGCGTAATATTTAAAGGTTTTGCCGGCGATCAGGGTATTTTAGGTAAACCGCCGCTCACTACCAATTCAAATTTAGAGCAAGAAAAAGATCAATGGTTCAAGGAGTTCTTTGCTGATGGGGGTAAGTATATGAAGTTTGTTTCGCTTTCAAGTGATGGTGCCGTGGCGGCCGAAGACCGTATGAAAGTTGGCAAACAATATAAAATTGGTGTGCTGGTATCGGTAAATGTGGCCTTGTTGCGTAAGGACCTGGAAGAAGCGGGTATCATTAAATCATTAAGTGCAGGATTTTAAAGATCAATTATCATGAAGAAAAATTTATTGTACTTAAGCCTTGCCGGGCTGCTTGCATTGAGTGGTTGTGCCGGGCAAAAACAACTAAACAGCAGCTATACTTATAAAACAGAGTGCCTGGGTGCAGGGTTTGATGGTTCGCAAACCGTTATCGCTTACTCCGATAAACGTAACAGGGAGGATGCTATCGAGGAGGCCAAAAAGGTTGCTATCCGCGAAATTCTGTTTAGCGGTTTACGCGAAGGCAAGCCCGACTGCGATGTAAAGCCGATACTGAATGAGGCCAATGCTTACGCCAACCACGAGGAATACTTTAACAGATTTTTTACTTCGGCGTATAAAACCTTTGTGCTTTTTATAGAAGAACGCGCGGGGCAGAAGGCAAAACAACAACAAAGGCTTAAAAATGTAGCTCAAAGCACGGGCTATGTGCTAAAAATAAGCCGGCCGGCACTACAACAGAAAATGATAGCAGACGGCATCTTAACAAATTGATAAACCTTCAACCCTAATAAATGAAACTACAGATAATGAAAATAGCCCTGTTATCGCTAATGATATTGGGCGCGACAACCCTGGGGTTTTCGCAGGCTAAAAAGCCAACGCTTATGGTAGTGCCAAGCGATGTATGGTGCAATACAAATGGCTATATGCAAACTTATGATGACCAGGGCACCAAAGTAAAGATCCCCGACTATAAAAGGGCTTTCCAGGAAAATAGTGATCTGCTGGCCGTTATCAGCAAGATAAACGGTATGATGGCCGAGCGTGGTTTCCCATTAAAGAACATGGAATCGGTTATAAAAACATTGGAATCTGAACGTGCCGAGAACGCTATCCTTACCTCAAAAACGGGTAGCGGTGTATCCGAAAGCCCCATGGATAAGCTTAAAAAAGTAGCCAAGGCCGATATTATTATTCAATTAACCTGGGATGTGTTAAAAACCGGCCCTAAAAAATCAGTGCGTTTTACATTGCAGGGGCTGGATGCTTATACAGATAAAGAAATAGCCACAGCAGGCGGAACGGGTAACCCATCCTTCTCGGCAGAAACCGCTGTGTTGCTGGAGGAAGCCGTTGCCGATAAAATAGACAACTTTAATGTTGGCCTGCAAAGGCATTTCGATGACCTGTTTGCCAATGGCCGCGAGATCATTATCCGCATCAAAAAATTCGATTCGTGGAAAAACGACCTGGAAACTGAGTATGGCGGTAAAGAGCTGAATGTTATTATTGAGGATTGGGTGCGAGCCAATACCGTAAAAAATCGTTTCAGTAACAGCGATGCTACCGAAAATATGATGCTGTTTGAGCAGGTGCGCATACCCTTATATGATGCAAGCGGCAATGCTACCGATGCCCGCGGGTTTACACGCGGACTGCAAAAATTACTGGCTGCCCCACCTTATTCAATCGCGAATAAATTAACAGTGAAAGGCCTTGGCCAGGCGGTTATAGTACTTGGCGAAAAATAACAGATCAAACCAAACTAACATGAAAAAATTAATAATAACCTGCATGTCACTCTTCCTGTTTATGGGAGGATATGCGCAAAATACAACCATTAAAAGGTCGGCGAATGGGGGGAATAGTGGCCGGGTAACTCTTGCCGCTTACATTCCCGATCAGGCTGATGATCTGCCGGATGCCGCGCGTAATATGCTTGGCAATAAACTGAACCAGATCATCAGTCAAAATGGTTTTGGTGGTGATGAGGGCCAGCGCTTTATAATCACCGCTAATATTGTGGTGCTCACAAAAGATCTGTTATCAACAGCGCCCGCCATGACGGCTTTAACGCTTGATGTAAACCTTTACATTGGTGATGGTTACGAGGGTACTAAATTTGCCAGCACATCGCTATCAGTAAAAGGTGTGGGAGAGAACGAGACAAAAGCATATATCAATGCCTTTAAAAATATCAACCTTAACGACCCAAAATTGCAGGCATTTGTAGAAAAAGGTAAAACCAAAATAATCAGCTACTATAATACCCATTGCGATGTGATCATAAAACAAGCCCAAACATTGGCTAACACCGGTAGGATGGACGAGGCTATTTATAACCTTACATCGGTACCGCAAGCCTGCAAAACCTGTTATGATAGGTCGATGGCGTTGGTAGCTCCAATCTATAAAAAACAGATCGAAAAAGATTGCCAGGTGAAACTGGCGCAGGCCAAAAACCTTTGGGCGGCAAACCAGGACCTGAGCGGTGCAAACGCGGCAAGCGATCTTTTATCACAGATAGACCCGCAATCAACCTGCTATAGAGATGTAAAAACTTTTGTAGCACAGGTTGCTAAACGGGTTAAAGAACTGGATAACCGCGAGTGGAGCTTTAAATTGCAGGAACAAAAGAACGATGCAGGAATTATTAACGCTGCGCGCGATGTTGCTGTAGCCTATGCGGCCCAGCCCCGGATAACTACCTACAATGTTCATGGCTGGTGGTAATAATACCGCGTTACGAATGTTAAGAACATTATAGGTTAACTACCAAAGTGTTATTACAAAGCGGTAGCATATTACACAGGAAGCCGGCAATTTTGCCGGCTTTTTGTATAACTTTGCTATGTAATGGCGTACAAGTTTATTGATAATTACCGCGAGCAAGGGGCTCGTAAAAGGCTGGTAGAGATATTAAGGAAAAAGGGTATTGAGGATGAACAGGTATTAGCTGCCATTGGTAAAGTACCCCGTCATTATTTTTTCGACGAAACCTTCTGGAACCAGGCCTACAAAGATATCGCCTTCCCGATAGGTGAGGGGCAAACTATATCACAGCCTTATACGGTAGCCTACCAAACCGAGCTATTACATATCCGTAAGGGAGATAAAGTGCTGGAAATAGGCACGGGCTGCGGTTACCAAACCTGTATACTAATGGAACTTGGCGCCAAAGTTTTCACTATTGAACGCCAGGAGAAACTCTACGAGCGCACTATACAGGTTTTACCGTATATGGGCTATAAACCAAAATTCTTTTTGGGCGATGGCTCAATAGGTATAGCAACAGATGCACCCTACGATAAAATTATAGTAACAGCAGGCGCACCAACTGTACCACAGGTACTGCTTAAGCAATTAAATATAGGGGGTATCCTGGTTATCCCGGTAGGTGACGAGCAATCGCAAAAAATGGTAACCGTACTTAAAACCGCCGAGAATGATTATGAAAGGCATGTACTGGATACCTTTAGGTTTGTACCGCTGGTAGGTGATAGGGCGTGGTAGCTCTGTTGGCAGTTATGAGTTAGCAGTTTGCACTTAGACTTAATTCCTACATCTTAGTGTTGGCTGGGTTTTCAAATACCCACATTTTATCACATCTGATCCATTAACAGCACATTAAATTTATGGCCGTCGGGATCGGCAAAGACAAAACCATAATAATTAGACTCATCTCTCCCTACTTCGTTTAAAATATTACCGCCGGCGTTTTTAACCCGCTCTGCCCATTCATTTACTTGCGCCTCTGTGTCTGCAGCAAGTGTGAAAATAATTTCACTGTTAGTTTTTGATCCGGGTGTTATATATTCATCTATTTTTGAGCCTTCTTCAAAAAAGTGAATCACAAAATCATCATCACCAAAAAGAAAACTGGCTAACTTATCACTGTTAAACTTATTGGGAGTAAAGCCCAATTGTGTATAAAATTGATTGGTGCGCTTTGCATCTTTTACACTAAAATTAGCCCATATTTTTTTCGTTTTCATATTGTTGAATTTTGAAATAATATTAGAAAAACTTTATCCCGAACTAAATAAAAACCAATAACTATTTTCGGCGCAAAATATTGATAGAAAATGAAACCGTTTGTCTTAAACAAATAACGTACCGTAAACTTATCTTTTCATCGCTCTGTCCATCTCTATCTTGGTATCGCGTTCTTTCATGGTTTCGCGTTTGTCGAAGGTTTTTTTACCCTGGGCAAGGCCAATTTCCAGTTTGGCAAAACCACGTTCGCTGATAAATAAGGCAAGTGGCACAATGGTTAATCCCTTTTCTTCGCCTCGGGTTTGGAGCTTTTTTAGTTCTTTTTTGTTGAGCAGCAGGATGCGGTCGCGCTTGGCCTCGTGGTTGTAGAACGAACCCATCGAGTACTCGGATATATGCAGGTTACGTACATAAAGCTGGTTATCAATAAAAGTACAAAAAGCATCGTTCACGTTGGCTTTACCCTCGCGGATCGATTTAATTTCGGTACCCAATAGTTTTATACCTGCTGTATATTTATCCAGTATATGGTACTCAAAGTATGCCTTTTTATTCTTGATATATAAGTTCTGCTCCATCTCGTATGCAAATATGCAATTAATTTTTTTGAGGTTTTACAACCAGCACAGGTACATTCACCTTGTGCCTAACCGAATCAACGGTTGTGCCAAATATCAGATCTTTTAAAGCCTTGTGCCCATGCGAGCCCATCACCAGAAAATCTATTTTAGTGTCTTTAACAATTTGCGCTATAGATGTTGCCGGGCCCCCGTAACCAATTTTGGCCTCGGCCTTATAACCTAATTTAATTAGGGTGGCTATATATTTTTCAAGATTATCTACATCGCTTTGTGTTTCGCTATCCATTACCTGTTTGCCATAATAACGCGCACCAGCGGTTTCTACCACATGGATGAGGTTATAATGTGCTTTTTTACCGCCCTGCATTAAAGCGTGACGTATGGTGTCCTGGTCGTTCTTAGAAAAATCTATAGTGATACCTATATTGTTATAGCTTACCGCATCCAGGTTATCTAAAACTTCGGCAATGCCATGTGGTACATATATCTTCTGGCTGGTATGTTTATAAAGTATAGGCCTTATGAAAACATAAACAAGCAATAAACCTACAGCCACGGCAATAGGCGATATTACGTAATGAACAAGGTTTGCTGAGCCCGGGCTTGCGGCGGCCCATGTTGCAATTTCCTGTATTACCAGCCTTACGTTTAGCCCAACTATTAATGTCGCAAATATCCAGGCAAGTATCCTGAGCGGTAGTTTGGTTGCAAAGTTTCCCATTCGTTTTTTATCTGACGTAAAGTGAATAAGCGGGATAATGGCAAAGCCCAATTGCAGGCTCAATATTACCTGGCTTAATATCAGTAATTTACCCAAACCTTCTTCGCCAAAATGCAGAATGGTAAAAAATGCAGGTATAATAGCCAGTAATCGCGTTAGCAAACGGCGTAACCACGGGGCAATACGCAGGTTAAGATGGCCCTCCATAATTATTTGCCCTGCAAGGGTGCCGGTAACGGTAGAGCTTTGCCCGGCGGCGATAAGCGCTATAGCAAACAAGGCGGGTGCCAGCTTCCCGAATATATTGGTCAATAATTTGTGTGCATCCTGTATCTCGGCAACCTCATGGTAACCACGGCCAAAAAATGCACTGGCAGCCAATATCAATATAGCGGCATTCACAAAAAAGGCAAGGTTAAGCGCAATGGTAGTATCCCAAAAGTTATATCTAATGGCACTTTTTATACCCTCTTCAGACCTGTCGATCTTACGTGTTTGCACCAATGACGAATGCAGATATAGGTTATGCGGCATTACGGTTGCGCCAATAATACCTATTGCAATGTACAGGGAGGTGTTATTTAATTTAGTAGGTATAAAGCCTTTGGCAATGTCAATAACACTTGGTTGTACAATAAACATCTGCACCAAAAATGCCAAACCAACTATAAATATCAGGGAAATAATAAACCCTTCCAGTTTGCGCATGCCCTTATTTAATAAGAAAAGCAGCAGCAAAGTATCAAACAGGGTAATAGATACACCCCATATCAGCGGCAAGCCAAACAACAGGTTTAAACCTATGGCCATACCAATAATTTCGGCCAAATCGCAGGCTATAATGGCTATTTGTGCCAATATATAAAGGCAGAAATTGATAAAACGCGGATAGGTGCGTTTTGACGCCTGTGCCAGGTCAAGCCCGCGCACTATGCCTAATCTTACAGCCAGGTTTTGCAAAAGCAATGCTATCATATTTGATAATAGCAATACCCATATCAGCCTGTATCCAAACTGGCTGCCCGCAGCCAGGTCTGTTGCCCAGTTACCCGGGTCCATATAGCCCACACTTACCAGATAGGCAGGACCCAGGAAAGACAGCAACCTGCGCCAGCCTGTTTTGCCTTCGGTGATCACGGTATTGTGTACGTTGCCTAACGAGTGGTTGTCATACTGTTGTATCATAAGGCTATTAGCAGGTTATTGGCCACGTCGCGGCTTATTTGTAAATCTTTGTTATTCATTTGCAGCACTACTGTATTGTCGTATGTAATTATCTCTTTGATCGTTATTTTTTTACCTATGGTGAGGCCTTGCTTCTCCAGGTATTGTAAAAATGCCGAAGAGTGGTCCCTAACTCCCGATATTATCCCGCAGGTATTAACATCAACTGTTGAAATTGCTTTTAGATCGTTTGTTTTAAAATTACCATTGCAATCGGGGATAGGGTCGCCATGCGGGTCGCGGGTGGGGAAGCCCATAAATTCGTCCAGGCGGTCAATCAATTCGTTCGAAGAGATATGTTCCATCTCTTCGGCCATCTCGTGTACCTCATCCCATTTAAAGTGAAGCTTCTCTACCAAAAAATATTCCCAAAGCCGGTGCCTGCGAATAATGTTGACTGCAACTTTTTCGCCGGTTTGTGTTAAACTTACGCCCTGATAACGGGTATAATTTATCAAAAGCTTGTCGGCAAGCTTCCTTAACATGTCTGTAACCGACGATGCTTTGGTTGCTAATTCCGCTGCAATTTGATTGGTGCTAACATTTTCGGCTATCAGCGATAGCTTATAAATGGCTTTTAAATAGTTTTCTTCGGCTAAAGTATGCATTTATACAAATCTAATAATTTTTTTAGACTTGTCTAAAAATACAAATAAAAAAGTAATAAGTTTTGTTGAAATAGTTTTTAAAAAAATTATATTTTGTGAGATACAGAATGCTTTATATTTGCACGTACCATGGCTCAAGAATTAGACAAAATAGACCTTCAGATACTAAAAATTTTACAGGAGAACGGCCGCATAACAAATTTGCAGCTTTCAAATGAAATTGGCTTATCGCCTGCACCCACCTTAGAGCGTGTGCGCAAGTTAGAAAATGCAGAGTATATAAAAAGTTACCATGCCCTTGTTGACGAGGAAAAACTCGGCTTAGGCATAAAAACCTTTATACAGATCTCGTTGGATTTTCATCAGAAGAATACGATCCAAACTTTTTTGGATGAGATACAAAGTATAAAAGAGGTAACCGAGTGCCATCACGTAACCGGCCAGTGCGATTTTCTGCTGAAAGTATACGTGCGCGATATTAAATCGTACGAGCAATTGATAATGGAGAAGATCAGCCGCATCACCGTGGTTAAAACCTTCCAAACCATGATGATCATGAGCACCAGTAAAAAAGAACCAATAGTACCGTTGGAATACTAAGTAGAGACACAAGACTTTTAGAGCCAGGAATCAAGAAGGAATGTTCTTTGATCCCTGGCTTTTTTTTGTCTCGTATTTTTATTGTTGTGCTTTAAAAATATGCTGTAACAATTATCATTTTGGTTTGGTCTAAACAGCAATGAAACTTAAAAACCTGCCTTGGGTCCCATTCGCGTTTTTTGCTATTGCTGTCGGCCTTTATCCCTTACTTTATTTTTTTGTTGATATGCGGTCTAATGGTTTGTTGCAGTCAAAACCAAAAGCCATACTGGATAGTGGTATTTGGAACACAGCTTTTTATATTCACATTATTTTCGGCGGGATAGCTCTTTTAACAGGATGGACGCAATTTAGCGCCCGCTTGCGCCGGAGCTATTTACAGATACATCGGTTTGTGGGCAAAATATATGTTATTGCGGTAGCCATGAGCAGTATTGCAGGCTTATACATCGCGTTTTTTGCTACGGGTGGGCTGGTTTGTGTATTGGGTTTTGGCTCGTTAGCCATCATCTGGTTAATTAGTGATGTAAAGGCATACAGTACTATCAGACAGGGCCAGATCAGTCAACACCAAAATTGGATGATCTGCAATTACGCGCTCACGTTTGCAGCTGTTACCTTGCGTATCTGGTTGCCGTTGTTATCGGCTTTTGTGTTTCATGATTTCATCCCGGCATATCGCGTTGTTTCCTGGTTATGCTGGGTGCCTAATCTTATTATCGCGTTTATTATTGTAAGTAAAAGAAATGATGTCCCTGTTTTGGTAAATCAGCACGCTTAAAGTAAATAAATGTTATATCAGCACATTACAGTTGCCAGTCAATCGGCTGTTTACCTTGTTTAATTAAAAAGTCGTTTGTTTTTGAAAATGGCTTTGATCCAAAAAAGCCGCCATGGCTTACGGCAAGGGGAGATGGGTGCGTAGATTTTATGATCAGGTGATTGTTATGTTCATTTATCAACACGCTTTTTGATTGCGCATAAGCCCCCCATAGGATAAACACCAGGCCTTTTTTCTCGTCAGACAGTTTTTTGATAGCTGCATCTGTAAACTTCTCCCAACCTTTTTTCTGATGTGAACCTGCTGTTGCTGATCTTACAGTTAATGTAGCATTTAGTAATAATACACCTTGCTGAGCCCATTTTGTCAGGTCGCCGGTTTGGGGGGTGGTAAAACCGGGGATATCGGTAGATAACTCTTTATATATATTTCGTAACGATGGCGGTGCCGGAACTCCTTTTTGTACAGAAAAAGATAGGCCATGCGCCTGGTTTGGCCCGTGGTAAGGGTCTTGCCCTATTATAACCACCTTTACATCATCAAATGGGGTTGTGTTAAAAGCGTTGAATATATCGGCGTTTCTGGGGTAAATGGTATGTCCTGCTTCTTTTTCCTGTTTTAAAAAATTCTTAAGTTCAACCATGTAGGGTTTTTGAAATTCTTCGTCCAGTGCTTTTTTCCACGATGGTTCTAATTCTCCTGCCATAAATATTAATACTGATGTTTTATTTAGCTTACAAATAACGATATTTGCAACCTGTTTTTATACTAATACAAATTATGTCAAATATAGTTAGGTTAATTATTGCCTGTGTTATGATGGGCGCCGGTGTTACACTGTGCGGCTTTGGTTTTTGGGGCTGGGGGATCACTTTGTTTTTATTAGGTGGCATTGTACTGCTTACCTTCTTTTTTAACGAAAACATGCTGCTTGCGCAATTTTACCTGCGTAAAGAAAACTCTGAAAAAGCCGAAGCAGCGCTTGCAAAAATTACCAATTACGAAAAGCAATTATATAAGAGCCAGCACGGCTACTATAACCTGTTAATAGGTTTAATAGAATCGCGCACGGCGCCTTTAAAATCAGAAAAATACTTCAAGAAAGCGCTTCAATTAGGAATGGGCATGTCGCACAATATCGCGCTGGCCAAATTAAGCCTGGCAGGTATTGCAATGGCAAAACGCAACAAACGCGAAGCCGAAATATATTTAAAAGAAGCCGCTAAGGAAGACAAGAACAAATTGCTTGCCGATCAGATAAAAATGATGAAGGGCCAAATGGCACAGATGGATAAGCAGCAGGTAATACGCGGCGGTTTCCGTCAAAAATTCTAAGAAGAATAGATCGTAAGAAGCTTTTATTTCTCGTCGAGGCTGCTGAAATAATCAGGCTCTGATGAGTGATTTAAATTTGGTCTGTCGGCAATTGGTGCGTCGCTATAATAGTAAGCATCATCATCGCTTTTGCTTTTTGCAGGCTTTGATACTTCAACTATTTTTAACAGGCTGCGGATAAATGACAGGTCGAAATTACTCCTGTTCAGTTTTATCAGATATTCGTTTTCGGTTATCTCAAGGATTGAATTTGTCATGACATTCATTTATAGTGTGTTCGGTATAAAACTAAACAACAACTATTAAACGCAGGTTGTATTCTCTTTATGATTTTGTTAAGGAATTGTGAATAAAAGCATTATAACAAGTTTAAACTACAGGTATTTATTTGTTTTTAAAAACTTAATCCAAACGTTATAGCCACGCTTGTTAAGATGAAGGCCATCAGGGTCTGCATACTTTGTATCGAGCTTGCCATTTTTATCCTTAAGCTCGTTTTTCAAATCAATATAAGTATAGCTGTTACCTTTGGCATTTTGTTTTAACTGATTGTCGAGAGCGTTTATCAGATGGTTTTTGTTGAAGGAATCCGGATAATCATTTTTGGCGTTATCATTTGTAGGTAAAATGCTGGCAACGTATATTTTTGTTCCTGGTGATTGTGCATGTACCCGCTCAATAATCAATAAAATATTTTTTACTACGATTTGCAAAGGGATATTTTGAGCGACATCATTTATTCCGATCTCAATAAAAAGCTTCGCCGGCTGGCGAATTATAACATCATTTAAGCGGACTAAAACACCATGGGTATTGTCGCCTGCAATCCCCCTGTTAATTACACTCGAATCATTCAAAAGCTTTTTCCAATCCCCAAATTGTGTTATGCTATTTCCTAAGAGTATAATTTTACCTTTTATTACCGGTTCGCTGTTGAAAATAGCTATCCGTTTTTTGTAATATTCCTTTGCATACTGAATGGTGTCATAGGTCAGGTTTTGGCCAATTGCTGCAATTGATATCAAACTAAAAAAAAGTATAAAGACGATCTTTCTCATAAAGGTTTTTTTTTATCTACGGATTGGTGCAAAACTATACTTCAGGAATGCCCGGCATTGTGCAGAAATGCTCAAAATAGAATGCTTAATTGCGATAATGAATTGAAGTAGCGCCCGTATACCTCATAATTGCTTAACTTAGCGTAACCAATTCAGGATTAATCAGATATAAGCAACAAGCCACATGTATTTCACCAGCCTTCCCGATCATACTAAGCCCGGGTTTGATGAACGGTCGCATTTTAGCAAATTCAAAAAGCATAATATTATTTTTAATGCATTGAGCCGCTATAGTAATTGCGATCATCATGTTGGCTGCCTTTCCTTTAAAACCGTACTGAGCGGCGAAGAGTGGTATGGGATAGGCAATCGTAGGCTTGCCGTTAGGCCGGGGCAATTCCTGGTGATGAATGATGATCAACCTTATTCATGCCGTATAGATAATGGCGAAAGCGCGCGAATACTTTCTGTCTTTTTTGAAAAAGACTTTGCATCTTCAGTGTTTAGGGATGTATTGGGCAGAGAAGAACACCTGCTTGATGATCCTTTTATAATTGGCGGCGATACCCCCGAGTTCTTTCAGACCTTGAATGATATTGATCCTAACTTGCAGATGCAATTGCACAAGCTTATTTCTTCTCTTAATGGTAAGGGGTACGATAGCTGGGTAGTTGATGAGCATTTGGTTTTTATATTGAGCAATTTGATCCGGATGCATTTATCAGCATCAAAACAGGTGAAAAATGTAAATGCGGTTAAGCCAAATACCAAAACCGAAATATACAAGCGCTTATGTATCGCTAAGGATATGCTGCAATCTTCTTATATGGATAAAGCCGATTTGAACGCGATAAGCAATATGGCCTGTTTATCTATTCCTCAATTAGTAAGGCAATTCAAATTTGTTTTCCAGGTTACTCCGCATCAATACCTCATCAGGATCCGGCTGCAACGGGCCGCGGAACTATTGAAACATACAGACAAGCCCATACACGAGATAACCTGGAGGTGTGGTTTTGAAAATTTCAGCGCTTTTTGCCGTGCATTTAAATCGGAATATGGGGTACAGCCGGGCCATTTCAGAAAAATGTGTTGAAAGCGGGTGAAGTATTCTAAACAGCAAATATTATAACCACAGAGGTCACAAAGAAAAACCACAAAGAGCACAGCGATTGTTTTCACTCTGTGCTCTTTGTGGTTTATGAGGTTTGATAATCCTCAGTGTTCTCTGTGGTAAATATTGAAATTATTCAAACCAGGCCATTACCGTTTCTTTTACGGGCATGGTAATGTCAAGCTTTAATTTTTTACGCATTCCGCCAAGGTCGTTAAAAACCTTGTTGGGGTTACCGGCTTTAAGCTCCTCCACAGTGTTGAAGCCCATTTTATTAAGAACAGGTACCCACTCGGCAGGTACGCCAATATTGGTGAAATCTTCTATACTTGGTGCTTTTGCTTTCTTTTCAGGGCGCATCTGCGGGAAGAATAATACCTCCTGTATAGTGCTCTGGTTGGTCATCAGCATCACTAACCTATCAATACCTATACCTAAGCCCGATGTTGGCGGCATACCGTATTCAAGGGCGCGTAAAAAGTCGTCATCCATTGCCATGGCTTCATCATCACCACGACCGGCCAGTATCAATTGTTCTTCTAAGCGTTCGCGCTGATCGATGGGGTCGTTTAGTTCAGAATAAGCGTTCGCTATCTCTTTACCATTTACAAACAACTCAAAACGCTCTACCAGGCCATCTTTGGTGCGGTGCTTTTTGGCAAGCGGCGTCATCTCAATAGGATAGTCCGTAATATAGGTTGGCTGGATCAGGTTATGCTCCACCTTAGCGCTGAAGATCTCGTCTATCAGTTTTCCTTTACCCATGCTGGCATCTACTTCAATGGCAAGATCGGCACATACTTTACGCAGGCCTTCTTCGTCCATGGCAGATACATCTATACCGGTATATTTTAGTATAGAATCGTACATAGAAAGTTTCTCGTACGGGCCTGCAAAGTTTATCTCGTGCTGACCAACATGTACCACAGGGATACCGTGAACGGCTTTAGCAACAGTTTCTAAACACTCTTCCACCATGGCCATCATCCATATATAATCTTTGTAAGCTACATAGATCTCCATGGCGGTAAATTCCGGGTTGTGGGTGCGGTCCATACCCTCGTTACGGAACATTTTACCAAACTCGTAAACACCATCAAAACCGGCAACAATAAGGCGCTTCAGGTAAAGCTCGTTGGCAATACGCAGAAACAGGCCCATATCCAGGGTGTTATGATGTGTAGCAAACGGGCGCGCCGCTGCACCGCCATGCACAGGTTGCAAAATGGGGGTTTCAACCTCCATCCAGCCTTGCGCGTTAAAGTAATTGCGCATACTGCTAATTACTTTAGAGCGGTTAATGAATATGTTTTTGTATTCTGGGTTAACAGTTAAATCAACATAACGCTGGCGGTAACGCATTTCCGGGTCGGTAAAACCGTCGTGAATGGTACCGTCTTCTTCGCGTTTAACAACAGGTAGCGGTTTCAGCGATTTTGAAAGCACAACAAGCTCTTCGGTATGTACCGAGATCTCACCTGTTTGGGTCAAAAAAACATAGCCTTTTATGCCTACGTAATCGCCAATATCTAAAAGCTTTTTAAATACGGTATTGTAAAGCGTTTTATCCTCACCGGGGCAAATGTCATCGCGTTTGATATAGATCTGCACACGACCAGTACTATCCTGAATTTCGGCAAATGAGGCGCTACCCATGATACGGCGCGTCATGATACGACCTGCAATTACAACCTGTTTATACTTATCCGGGTTGGCTTTAAAATTGTCATTAATATCCTGTGCCCACGCGGTCACATCAAAAGCTTCGGCAGGATAGGGGTTTATGCCCAGTTCGCGCAATTTTTGTAACGATTCGCGACGTATAATTTCCTGTTCGGATAGTGCAATACTCATATTGTAAAAGGGTATTTATTAAGGGTGCAAAAATAGGATTTTTAACTTAGATATGAGATGTTAGATATGAGATTTGAGATGCTTTGCCACCAGTTTCATGCAAAGATGTTAATGCGCAAAGTAATTGGCGGGGTCTTTTGCCCGGATTAAAGCAAAATCACTAAATCAATCATTCATTAAATCACTAAATTCGCTCCCATGAATATTAAAGTGATCGCATTTGATGCGGATGATACACTTTGGGTGAACGAACCCTATTTTAGGCAAACAGAAGAACAGTTTTGCATATTGCTGCAGCAGTACGCATCAGAGCACGAACTGGAACGCGAGCTATTAAAAATAGAATTAGCCAACCTTGGGCTTTATGGATACGGTATAAAAGGCTTTATACTATCTATGATAGAGGCCGCCATGAACATCACTCAAAACACCTTAAGCATTGAAGTTGTAGGGCAGATTATAGAATTGGGCAAGCAAATGCTGAACCAGCCTATCGAGCTGCTTGATGGGGTAGAGGAAGTACTGGAGACATTAAAAGGTAAATACCGCTTAGTGGTGGCCACCAAAGGCGACCTGCTTGACCAGGAACGTAAGCTGAAAAAATCGGGACTTAACCCATATTTCCATCATATCGAAATTATGAGCGAGAAGGATGATGCCAATTACCTGAAGCTGATAAAACACCTGGATATACAGCCCGATGAACTGCTGATGGTAGGTAACTCCCTTAAAAGCGATATTATGCCGGTGCTAAACATTGGCGGGCATGCTGTACACGTGCCCTACCACATTACCTGGGCGCATGAGCAAATAGAACACAGTATAGATAATGAACGTTTTAAAAGCGCTGTAACTATAAAGGATATTTTAGCGTACCTGTAAAAAGCATGAAAACAAAAATTGACCTTGATGCCTGGTACCGTACACATCACTTTAAGTTTTTTAATAGTTTCGAAGAACCCTTTTTTGGCGCGACAGTAAACGTTGATGTAACCATTGCTTACCAAAAGGCAAAAGAGCAGGGTGTCTCTTTCTTTTTATACTACCTGCATTGCATATTAAAGGCAGCTAATGCTATTGAGGGGTTCAGGTACCGCATTGAAAACGACGAGGTGTTTTTGTACGACGAAGTGCATGCATCAGCAACTATCAGTCGCCCCGATACCACTTTTGGCTTTTCTTATATAGATTATAAACCTGATCTCGCCGAATTTGTGACTGATGCGCAGCAGGAGATAAAACGTGTACAGGGCACTGTAGGCCTCGAGCTAAGGCCTGTATATAATGTACTGCATGTCTCGGCTATCCCGTGGGTAAATTTTACCGGGTTAACACACGCCCGCAGCTTTACATTTAAGGATAGCATGCCAAAAATATCATTAGGGAAAGTTACGGAGCAGGATGGTAAAAAGAGTATGCCTGTGTCTGTTACCGTGCATCATGGCCTAATGGACGGTCGCCAAATTGGCGAGTTTATCAACCTTTTTCAGGAACTGCTTAATCGGTAACAAAAGCAACTGAATACGATAATAGGACGTATGCTTTATGTACTTGTATCATTGCGCATTATAAAATGTAAATGATATATTTACTTACCACCACCAATTATATATGATGTTTAAAAAGGCCGGCATTTTGCTGATAGTTACCTTAACGCTTTTTTCCTGCAAGAAGGATAAGCCCTTTGTGCCAAATTACGAAAATGGTTTACCCGGCTTATGGGCTCAATTAGGCGATTTCCCGGGAGTGGGGCGTGTGCGGTCATCTGCCTTTACAATAGGTGGCAAGGGCTATATTTTAGGCGGGAATGCTGCAAGCGGTTTTAATTCGCAGCTGATAAATGATTTTTGGGAGTACGACCCTAAAACAAATAAATGGACACGCAAAGCCGATTACCCCGGCCAGGCGGGCGAATATGTTAAGGGCTTTAGTATCAACAATAAAGGTTATGTGGGTACCGGCTATGGTAAAAGGCTGGCTACTCCCGGCGATGACATCCCGCAGAATGATGATTTCTGGGAGTATAACCCGGCTAATGATAAATGGACACGCAAAGCCGATTTTGCAGGCGGTAAAAGGGAAAATGTTATCGCTTTTGAAATTAACGGTATCGGCTATTTGGGCTTAGGTACAAACAACGATTACAGCGAAAATTTTAAGGATTTTTGGAAGTATGAGGCTACCGCAGATAAGTGGACGCGTGTAGCCGATTATCCCGGTAGCGGAAGTTTTGGTGTGGCAGCATTTGCCAGTAACGGTAAGGGATATGCCGGTTTAGGCGGGGCTTCCCCAAGTACAGCCGACAAAGATTTTTGGCAGTATGACCCCATTGCCAACAAGTGGGATAAAAAAGCTGATTACCCGGGCAAGGGCAGGGCTTTTTCCGGTCAGTTTACTATAGGCAGCAAAGGATATGTAGGCTTTGGTTCTACTCTTACAGCAACGGCTGATGATTGGTACGCCTATGATACTGAATTAAATAGCTGGTCAAAAATTACCAATTTTACCGGGCCTATCCGCTATGATCTGGCAAGTTTTGCTATAGATGGTGTCGGTTATATCGGCACAGGCAATCCGGGCCTTTTAAAAGATTTTTGGAAGTATACACCCAGGAAAACCCAATAATGATTACATTTTGTGCTTAAACACGGTGTATATCAACATAGATACGCTGTTGATTAGCGCATGTAATCCCATCCCCCAAAAAAAGCCATTTTTAAAGCGGATGTAGGTTAACATCCAGCCCATACAAAGTTGTGGTATTACAAATAATGGATATATAAATATGATATTCCATTGCAGCGGCGCGTAGTTAAAAATGTGCACCAGCCCAAATACAACAATAGAGGTGATCATTAAACCTGTTTGGAGCCTTTTATTCGGCACCTTAATTTCCGGTAGCGATTTATAAAGGGCAAAATAACCTGCAGCAAATAATGCTACCCTAACCAGGATATTTATAGCTAAATTTTGTTGCGACAGGCCAGGTATTAAACGGGCAAGCACTACCAATGCGAAACCAAAAGCAACAGCAATATGGCTGCGCTTAAACGATAGCGGCAACCTGAATATGCTCTCCTCAATAATTGGCGCCATAATGCAGATGTAGAAAACTACTTGTAAGTAGCCGAATTTTGCAAATAGGCGCGACATCGAGGTTGTGTATTGCTCGTGGATGCTTTTTAGATGCAATACCTGTGTTACCAAATGCTCTGCCAGAAAAGATATAGGTACACTGATAAAGTTTAACAGAAAAATTATCCCGTATATTTTAAACAGTAATATAAATTTATCTTGAAAAGGGCGATCTGTTGACAGCGCAGGATAACTGTTGAGCGCGAAAAATTCTTCTATCATTTAGCTGCCCTGTTGCCGTAGTTATTCCGCATCATCTTCCCAGTTGTACAGGTCATCAATGGCATCGGTGTATTTCTTTTCTATTACTTTGCGTTTGGCTTTAAGGGTAGGGGTTATTTCGCCAGCCTCCATACTAAAAGGTGTACGTTTTACTTTAAAGTTTTTTATCCGCTCAAATTTGGCCAGCTCGTTAGACAGGCGTTTAATGTCCTGACCTATCCAGTCGGTTATCTCCTTATCATCTATAAACAGGTCGGGCTTCTCAAAAAAGTCATCACCCAGTTTAAAGGTTTCCTGCAGTAATTCGCGGCCCGGAACTACTATGGCGGTGATAAATTCGCGCTTATCGCCAATTAAAAATACCTGTTCAATTTTAGGGCTTTTTAAATAGGTGTTCTCTACCGGGGTAGGATAAATATTTTTGCCATATGCATTTACCAGCATGTTTTTTAAACGATCGGTAATTTGCAGGTTACCCCTGTAAAAACGGCCAATATCACCGGTATGGAACCATCCTTCCGCATCAATAACCGCGGCGGTTTCTTCGGGCTTTTTCCAGTAGCCTTTCATCACGCAATGCCCGCGAACAATGATCTCACCCTCTTCCGATTCAAAATTAGGTTTAAAGTTATCGTAGGTTTGCGAGGTGTAGATCTTTTTGGTATCCACATTTTGGATGCCTACTTCAATACCGGGGATAATACGGCCAACGGTACCATAAATAATGCGGTCATTTTCGGTAACAGACATTACCGGCGATGTTTCTGTAAGTCCGAAACCCTCTAATAGTTTTATACCGATATCACCAAAAAACTCACCGATGTTTTTAGGTAGCGCGCCACCGCCCGATAGCAACACTTTTAAACGGCCGCCTGTTTTTTCTTTTATCTTGCTGAAAACCAGCTTGTCTGCCAGTTTCTGTTCGGCGCTTAGTATAAAGCCCGGTTTTTTGCCGGCTTCCTGCACCAAACGGTATTCGCGGCCAATTTTAAGTGCCCAGGTAAATATCTTTGTTTTTATGCCTCCGGCAGATAAGCCATTCTTCATCGCCTTATCGTGGATACGCTCCAGCAGGCGGGGTACGCAGCACATAACGGTAGGTTTAACCTCGGCCATATTACGGGCGAGCAGGTCAAGGCTTTGCGCGAACGCGATGGTACAGCCCTTGTTCATACAAATGTAATAGGTAGCTGTACGCTCAAATACGTGCGATAGCGGTAGAAAGGACAGGAACATGTCAGTCTTTTCTATAATTGGTATCTGCATTAAGCTTACACGGCAGTTCTCCGTTAGGTTACGGTGGGTAAGCATTACCCCCTTAGGCGTACCTGTGGTGCCCGATGTATATATGAGGCAGGAAAGGTCAGATGGCAGGATAGCTTCGCGGGCAGCGTTTATGGCTGTACGTGATTCATCTACAATGGCTAAACCCTCCTCTATAACCCTTTTTAAGCCCACAACACCGGCGTTTAATTGCAGGTCTTCGCTAAACTTTTCAAAGCCCTCAAAAGCGGGTATAATGCGTATAAGCGATGGGCAGTTATTGGCAATTTTTAAAACCTTGCGATGCAGGAAAGGGTTACCGGTAAGAATGGTGCGCGCTTCTGAATCGTTCAGGATGTATTCCATTTCAGCTTCGGACAGGGTAGGGTAAATAGAGGTATTTACCGCGCCAATTTGCTGTAGTGCCTGGTCATAATAAATATAATCGGGGCCGTTCTCAATGATCAGGGCAAGGCGATCGCCCTTTTTAATACCGATGTTCAGGAACCATGCCGATAAGGCATCAATTTTTTCGAGCGCTTGTTTATAGGAGATCTCAACCCAGGTATCTTTTACCTTGTGGATCAAGAATGTATGGTCTTCGGGATGTATGTTCGCTACAATGTTCCGGATTAGCCCCGGTATGGTTGATTGCTGAGCAACGATATTCATTAAGTTTATATATCAGGTTTATATGCTTAACAAAGCTAATTATTTTACATTTAATTATAAACGGCATAATAGCGAAGTATCAACATAAATCTGACCCAGGTTTGACCATCACATTTACATATAATTTTTTAATTGTTTAGCTTGGGTAATTCATTAAATCACTAACTCACTAATTCACTAATTAACAATATGAGAATCATTATCATAGGTGCATCCGGCACATTAGGCAGCAAGGTAACCGCTGCTTTAAAAGATAAGCACGAAGTAATAACGGCAGGCTCAAAAAGCGGCGACCTGCGGGTAGATATTACATCCCCCGAATCTATAGAGGCGTTTTACAAAAAGGCAGGCAACTTTGACGTCTTGGTAAGCGTTACCGGCAGCGGCCATTTTGGCCCCTTAAGCAGCATGACGCCAACCGACTTCAAGAAAGGCATTGACAGCAAACTAATGGGCCAGGTTAACCTGGTGCTGATAGGGCAGCACTACATTAACTCCAAGGGGTCGTTCACGCTTACATCGGGTATATTGGCAACTGACCCGGTGCTATATGGTGCAAACCTGAGCGCGGTTAATGGCGGTCTAAATTCGTTTGTTATAGCGGCAGCCATTGGTTTAGAAAACGGGGTAAGGATAAATGCAATTAGTCCGGGTGTGGTAGAAGATTCGCCGCAATATTTTGATGCCTTCCCGGGGCATGTACCGGTTACTATGGATAGGGTTGTGGCCGGTTATATCCGCAGTGTATTAGGTGCAGGTACCGGGCAGGTTATCGAGATATTTTAGACCTTTATTCTGCTGTTCCATTTTTAATAAGGAAAAAAACAGAACAAGCGGAATACATTGATATTTAGCTATTAAAAACAGGCGAAAAAAGGCGTTTTTTGGCGGGTAATTGTTTCATTTTGGGCGTTGCCTTCGGCCAGGCTTTACACTCATACTGCACAGGCATTAGCCACAAGGCCGGTACCCGCTCCAATCCTTAACGCGGAATTGCCTGAACCATGAGTTACCTGATTATAAGGAGATGTGTGCAAAACATCGCAGGGTCCACGATGTGAGACCCTGCGGCGACGAACCTTCGACATCACTTATTCGTGTTAAAATAAATGGTGTCTTTAGCGTTTGGTCTGATTAGTTTTATTCTTTGATCGCCCTTTTCTTTTATTAAAGTGTCGCCTTTATATATCTTAACATCATTATGCCAGATGGCCCAATATAAATTATATTCCTTATCATGGATGGTAACCAATGGGGTGCCTTGGATATTGTATTTTATTTTTTCGACAGGACCTTTAAAATGCCATCTTTTAACAAGTTTTGATTGAATATTCCTGTTAATATAACCGCTAATTATTAATAAACCAACTACAACGAGGAATATGTAACTCCATAGACTTCTATTTTTAAAACTCATATTATTTACGTTTCCAAAGGGAGGCTAAAAAAAAGGCACATGGCAGCGAAAACCCTTATTTATTATAATTAGGTTGTGTTTTTGTAGGATAGTAAGTGCAGCCCTTATATTGTAAACCCAGGTAGGCTGCGGTATGTTTAAAGGGTACCTCAAAGCCATCGGGGATGGTTGTGTCGGCACCTACGGCTATCATGGAGGCTGATTTGCCCCGTAGTCCGCGGCCCAGATCTTTTTTTATGGTGATCAGATCGGTAAGGCGATCAAAAAACACCTTCATTACACCGCTCATACTATACCAATAAACAGGAGTAGCAAAAATAATATTATTATAGGGTAGGGTTTTGCTGATAATGGCTTCAAATTCATCGCCGGCAGGGTAGTGGCCGTCGTAGTTGTAGTGGGCTATTTTATGATCGAGCAGATCGATCATATCAAACTCGGTTTGCTGTAATGCCTTCCGGGTTATGGCCTCGGTTAGGCTGTTTTTACGGTTACTGCCCAGTATTACAAGCGACCTGTTTTCCATCGTATTTTAACAAAAAAGGTTGACTATATAAATATAATCAACCTTTTTAATATATGCTATTAATAAAATGTTATTAAACCGAGAAACTTTCGCCACAACCACATGTGCGTGTGGCATTTGGGTTATGAAAGTTAAAACCTTTACCGTTTAAGCCATCAGAAAAATCAAGCTCGGTACCGGCCAGGTATAAAAACGATTTCATATCCAGGGCAAAACGTACGCCGCGGTCTTCAAAAAACTGGTCGCCCTTTTTCTCCTCGTTATCAAAATCGAGGTTGTAAGATAAACCAGAGCAGCCGCCACCCTGTACAGATACGCGCAGAAAATACGAAGCATCAAGCCCGCTATCCTGCATCAGGTTATCTATTTTAGCTTTTGCTTTATCAGTTACAGTTACCATATTTTAGATTTGAGATTTGAGATATTAGATTTGAGACAAGCCCAAACGTTTAATCTCAAACATTTTAATAAAAATTAGATGCAAGTATCTCAAATCTCACATCTAATATCTCACATCTTTAATTAGTGATGTGATTTTTCAAGAACAATTGGTTCCATACCGTTTTTAACGCGGAAATCATTGATAGCTGCTTTTATAGCATCTTCTGCTAATACAGAGCAGTGAATTTTTACCGGTGGTAAAGCCAGTTCTTCAACAATATCCATATTGTCAATCTTCATTGCATCGTCAACGCTTTTACCTTTTAGCCACTCTGTAGCTAAAGATGATGAAGCGATTGCCGAACCGCAACCAAAGGTTTTAAATTTAGCATCGGTGATGATGTTGTTATCATCAACCTGAATTTGCAAACGCATAACGTCGCCGCACTCAGGTGCACCAACAAGGCCGGTACCAACCTTGTGGCTGCTCTTATCTAACGTGCCCACATTGCGGGGGTTAGTATAATGGTCAATTACTTTATCTGAATAAGCCATGGCTTTTTAATTTATGAATTAGTGAGTTAGTGAATTATTGATTTTTAACTCTTTATATTTTTTAACTAAGCATCTGCACATTCGCACATCTGCATATTTACACATTTATTAGTGTTCTGCCCACTCAATCGAGTCAAGGTCAATGCCTTCTTTAAACATTTCCCAAAGTGGTGAAAGTTCGCGCAGGTGGTTAACCGATTTCTTGGTTACTTCAATTGCGTAGTCAACTTCCTCTTCGGTAGTAAAGCGGCCAAGGCCAAAACGGATTGATGAGTGTGCAAGGTCGTCAGATAATCCTAAGCTTTTTAATACATAAGATGGCTCTAACGATGCCGATGTACAGGCCGAGCCCGATGATACAGCCAGATCTTTCATGGCCATCATCAAACCTTCGCCCTCAACATATTTGAATGATATATTGGCAACATGCGGTAAGCGGTGCTCTACGTTACCATTCACGTAGCTCTCTTCCAATACAGTTAACGCGTTTTGCAGTTTATCGCGCAGGGCCGAAAGGCGTTTTGCTTCGCTTTCCATTTCCAGGCCGGCAAGCTCGCAAGCTTTACCCAAACCAACAATACCCGGAACGTTCAACGTACCCGAACGCATACCGCGCTCGTGACCGCCACCATCCATTTGTGCTGTTACCTTAACACGCGGGCCTTTACGGCGAACGTATAATGCACCAACACCTTTAGGGCCGTACATTTTATGTGCCGATAGAGCTAAAAGGTCAATACCATCTGCAATAACATTAACAGGTATTTTACCTACTGCCTGTGTAGCATCTGTCATGAACAATGCACCATATTTATGCGCGATAGCGGCAATTTCTTTAACAGGCTGTATAACCCCAATTTCGTTGTTGCCATACATGATAGATACCAGGATGGTTTCGCTGCTCATGGCTGCTTCCAATTCGGCAAGGTCAATTAAACCGTCCTCTTTAACAGGCAGGTAAGTAACACGGCCGCCAAGTTTTTCAACATGTTTGCAGGCATCTAAAACAGCTTTATGTTCGGTAACGGCTGTAATAATATGGTTACCTTTTTCTTTATACATTTCAAACACACCTTTTATTGCAAGGTTGTCAGACTCGGTAGCGCCCGATGTAAAGATGATCTCTTTCTCTGTAGCACCAATAAGTTTTGCAACCTGCTCGCGTGCATAATCAACGCCTTCTTCAGCTACCCATCCAAACGGATGGTTACGGCTTGCCGCATTACCAAACTTTTCGTTAAAGTATGGCAGCATAGCCTCCAGCACCCTCGGATCCATAGGTGTTGTAGCGTTATTATCTAAATAAATTGGGATATTCATGTATTAAAAATTAACAACACAAATATACGCAACTTTTTACTTTTATATCTGCAAACCGCTATAAATTGCATTTACATGCCATTTATTTACAATATTTGGACATGAACAAGATAGAGCATATTGGCATAGCGGTTAACAGTGTTAAGTTAGCAGGAGATATATATGAGCGATTGTTGAACACAACTGTTTATAAAACAGAGGATGTAACCAGCGAAGGGGTTAAAACTGCTTTCCTGCAGGCCGGCCCAAATAAAATAGAACTGCTGGAAGCCACCACCCCCGATAGCCCGATTGCGAAATTTATAGAGAAACACGGCGAAGGTATGCACCATATTGCGTTTGAAGTAACTGATATTGAAGCCGAAATGGCCCGCTTAAAAGCTGAAGGTTTTATTTTACTAAACGATGTGCCCAAACAGGGTGCCGATAACAAATTAGTTTGCTTTGTGCACCCTAAAGTGACTAATGGGGTGCTGATAGAGTTGTGCCAGAGTATCTAGTTGGCAGTTAGCATAGTACTATTCACTCAAAAACGCGAAGACGCAAAATAAAATTTCCGTTTCTGTGGGGCTCTCGTATAGAGGGTTTTGCAGAGGATACCATTTAAAAATATTTGAATAATGACCATAGATGAACAGTTAATAAAATTCGAGACAGATCATAATTTGATTATTCCAGGCGATTTGAAAGAATATTTTAGATCATCAAATATCAAATCGTTAAATGATTACAGTGATTTCTTATTTGAGTTTTATGGTATTGACGAGTTTAAATCTGTAAAAGACGAAGTTGGTGACTACGGTGGGATTCCAGACTACCGGAATATAGTTAATGTATTACCTCAACATGAAAATTGCTTTGTGTTTGCAGAATATATGATACACTCAGGGGTTTACGCTATCAGATTATTTAAAGATAGAGCGGACAAAAACGAAGTTTATGCAATTATAGGGAGTGAATACAAGCAAGTTGCTGATAGTTTTACAGAGTTTATAATCCTTTATAAAGATCGCGGAGAATCTATCTATTTCTAAAAAAGGTCATGGAAAGAAAACTTAACTTTTATATAACTCTATTATTAACTATTGGGCTCATTGGTTGTAGTACGCCAAAAGCCACGAAATTAATGGTAAAGAATTTAAGCATAATTGAAAGAAAGATAAATCGAGATACCACATTAAATCTAAATGAGGTAGAACCAGCTATAATTTTTTTAGAAAACATAACAGGTATTACGTCGCAATCCAATGGTAATTATATATAGTTAGATATCAACCCACCAAAACCGATTATTTGCGATGGTCTAAATGGTTTAACGATAATAGATCAAAGATATATTTCGATAAGGTAGCCAACCAGATTAAGCTAAAGGCTGACTAACGCTTGCGGTAGCAGAGGGTTTTCGCCTTTGTTGGTGCTGTAACCAACAAACCGCATGCAAGGTACTTATGCATAATGTATGATTTTGGCTATAGCCTTATAAGTTTGTTTGTAATCCGTTGACTAAAGCCAACGGCAATGATAAATACAAGCACTTTTTATAAACTTCTCCTTCATAGCCGTCCCATTTATGGGAGTGTAGAGAAATCAGAAAATGGGCTTTAGCCCAAACTTTAATCCTCCGAACACCTTTGCCCGCAACCAACAATGTCGACGAATCGGTAGGTAGTAAACTTTGCACAATGAAACAAGATTTTTGCTATCGCTCAGATGTAGTTTATTCTAGCTGTCGCCCTTTCGAAATGACAAGCGGATTTGGGATGGATTTTAATTTCCGCGAAGCAACAATAAGGTAAAAAGCACGTATAACAGGTAGCTTTTGCAAAAAAGCTACAATAACGATTCGTTGTACACTGCTACTTAAGCCCTTTAAAATGAAAAACTACTTACTCCGCAACATAGCAGGTATACTGGTGATCTCATCCTTTGTGATGTGCACTAAAAGCATAAATAATATTGAAGGACAGGCAAGCGCTGCTGCAGTAGGGGATACCGACGTTCCAAATCGGGCCACTAAAGCCATTTCCGCTTGTACATACACCGTTCAGCCCTCTCAATGGTTTGTTGATGGGACTAATATACCTGCAGGGTCTGTTATATGTATCCCTGCCGGAACACGGGGTGCTTTGTTGCTAAAAAACTTTAAAGGGACAGCCGCAAACCCCATTATCATTACTAATAAGGGCGGTAAAGTAACCTTTTCTGCATCTATTACTGCTTCATACGGGTTTAAAACACAAAATTGCCAGTATTTTAAGATTCTGGGTAACGGTACCGCGGGTATTACCTACGGGTTTAACGTAAATGGCGGCAACATCGGCATGACGATGGACGACCTCAGCTCAGATTTCGAGATAGCGAATGTTGAAGTGCGCAATAGTGGTTTCGCGGGTATCATGGCAAAAACAGATCCAACGTGTGATGTAGCAACCCAGCGCGGCCATTTTACAATGAGAAATGTAAGCCTTCATCATAATTATATTCACAAAACGGGTGGCGAAGGGCTGTACGTAGGAAACTCCTTTTATGCCGAGGGGGTTTCAGCGGCTTGCGGTACTATTTTACCACACGATGTGCTCAATGTTAAGATCTATAAAAACCTGGTTGACTCTACCGGTTGTGAAGGTATCCAGGTTGGCAGCGCTATATCCGGATGTGAGGTTTATAATAATATAGTTAAATCTCCTGGGTTAAAGCCTTTTGCAAGCGGCCAAAATAACGGAATACAAATAGGGGAAGGTACAGGGGGAAAGTGCTATAATAACTTTATAAAAAATGCGCCGGGCAATGGTATTATTGTTTTGGGACTTGGGGATAACCTGGTGTATAACAACTATATTATTAATTCGGGGGAATATGGCATTTTCGCAGATTCCAGATACACCCCGGGGCCTTATTTTAGGTTTATTAATAACACCATCATATACTCTACCCGGGATGGGATAAGATTAAATTCGGTAACCATCCCGATGAATACCGTTATTAATAACGTTTTTATAACCAAAGGGACAGCTATCGCCATAAATCAAATGAACAGCAGTGTTAAGCTTACAGCGTCAAATAATTATGTAAGCAAAGATGTTAACACCTGCAAATTTGTAAATTACAGCGCAAATGATTTTCACTTGCAATCCTCATCCCCACTCATTAATAAGGGGGCAAATGCTTCAGCATATGGTGTAGCTTTAGATTATTTTGGCAAAGCGCGCCCTTCGGGCAGTGCTTATGATATTGGTGCAACGGAGTATTAAATTATTTAGTGAATTAGTGATTTACTGAATTAGTGATTTCGCTATGGCAGAAATACAAATACAACCCCTCCACACCGTGTTAAAAACTTTTTACATACCCATTTCTAATTTTAAAAAGTATTTGTATATTTGCACCTCTTTTATAAGAAAGAAAAGTATACAATAGCAATGAAAAAAGATCTGCATCCATCAAACTATAGGTTAGTTGTTTTCAAGGATATGTCAAACGACTATTCTTTCATAACCAAATCATGCATCGATAGCCGCGAAACCGTAAAATGGGAAGATGGCAACGAGTATCCATTGATCAAATTAGAAATTTCACACACTTCACACCCGTTCTACACAGGTAAAATGAAGTTAGTTGATACAGCCGGACGTATAGACAAGTTCCGTACCCGTTACAACAGAAGCTAAGTGTTTTTTCAATAAAATATTTATAAGTTCCCCGTAAACCGGGGGACTTTTTTTATTTTCGGCCCATGGCAATTATTCTTTTCGACGATAACGCTCGCAATACCCTTCTGCCTTTAACATATACACGCCCTGTTGCCGATCTGCGAATAGGTATTTTAACCATCGCCGAAAAATGGGCTAAATATTTAAACAGCGATTTTTCTTTTCGTACCGAGGCTTACCTGCAGGCAAAGTTTCCTATAAACATTCAGGATGACAATATTTTCATTAATGGCTCGGTTTGCCCTGATGAGGATATTGTTGAGGCTATTAAAAACCTGGGTAATGGCAGGGCTTTAAGATATAATAACACTTTGGTGGCTGTAAGGCTAAGTGATGTTTATGCTTCCGCTTTTGACCCGTTTGGTTCTTACACTTTTGAAATGGCTTACGATAAGGAGTTGGTTACAATCCAGCACCCCGAAGATATTTTTAAGAAGAACGATACCGAACTGCGTAAGGATTTTAAACTGCTTACCCAGGGCCGTAAAAGCGCTAAACTAAGCAGCACCAATACTATTATAGGTGATGAATTTTTCGCCGAAGAAGGCGCCCTTGCTGAATGCTGCAGCTTTAGCACTCTGAACGGTCCCATCTACTTAGCGGCAAATACCGAAGTATGGGAAGGTACGAATGTACGCGGCCCGTTTGCACTGTGCGAGTATTCGCAGGTAAAAATGGGGACTAAAATATACGGCGCAACAACCATTGGCCCTTATTGCCGCATTGGCGGCGAGGTAAACAATGCCGTTGTTTGGGGATATTCGTCAAAAGGGCACGAGGGTTACCTGGGTAATGCTGTAGTTGGCGAGTGGTGCAATATAGGTGCCGATAGCAATAACTCTAACCTGAAAAATAATTACGGTGAAGTAAAGCTGTGGGATTATCCAACACAAAGCATGCGTAAAACAGGTCTGCAATTTTGCGGGCTTATAATGGGCGACCATGCCAAATGTGGCATAAACACCATGTTTAACACTGGTACAGTAGTAGGGGTGAGTGCCAACGTATTTGGCGGCGGTTATCCACCAAATTATATTCCCGATTTTTCGTGGGGTGGTGCAGATGGTTTTGTGGAGTATGCCTATGATAAAATGATGGATACTGCCGATCGCGCTATAGTTCGCCGTCCGCACCGCAAATTTGATGCAGCGGAAAAGGCAATACTTACCGAAGTATATAAACTTACACAGCAATACAGAAATTTTTAAATAAGTCCATAGTTGATGGTTGAAAGACTATGGCTGTGCAAAAAGATAAATAAACGTTAAACAATACTATGACCTATTGACTATGGGCCATAGACAAAACAAAGCAAAATGAGAAAAAAAATTGTAGCCGGAAACTGGAAAATGAACCTTGATTATAATGAAGGCTTAGGGCTGTTTTCTGAAGTGATAAACATGGTAAAAGACGAAGCAACCGGCAACCAGGAAGTTGTAGTTTGCAGTCCGTTCATTCACCTGCACAGCCTGGCAGCTTTGGCTAAAGGCTACAGTAAAGTATCAGTAGGCGCGCAAAATGCACACCAGGCAGAATCTGGTGCATACACAGGCGAAGTTTCTGCAAAGCAAATTAAATCTGTTGGTGCAACATATGTTATTCTGGGCCACTCAGAGCGCCGCCAGTATTTTGGAGAGAGCAACGAGCTTTTGGCTAAAAAAACCGATACAGCTTTAGCAAACGGTTTAAAACCTATCTTCTGCATCGGCGAAACTTTGCAGGAGCGCGAAGCTAACCAGCACTTTGATATCATCAAAAGTCAGTTAGTTGAAGGTGTTTTCCATTTAGATGCTGATAAGTTTGGCCAGTTAGTATTGGCTTATGAGCCGGTTTGGGCTATAGGTACAGGTGTTACCGCGTCATCTGACCAGGCACAAGAAATTCACGCGTTTATCCGTGCGGAACTGGCTGCAAAATATGGTCAGCAGGTTGCCGATGATACTACTATCCTATACGGCGGTAGCTGTAACCCTAAAAACGCTGCCGAGCTTTTTGCCTGCCCGGATATTGATGGCGGCCTTATCGGTGGCGCATCCCTAAAATCCCGCGACTTTACTGATATAGTTAAAGCGTTCAACTAATTTCAGATATGAGATTTGAGATATGAGTATTGAGACAGGAGCGATTTTCGTCTTATCTCACGTCTCAAATCTCATTTCTTAAATCTAATTTAGATGTTAGATATGAGACAAGCTACACAGGTTGTTAGGTCTCATATCCCACATCTCAATACTCATATCTCGTTCATGAATTACTACGAATTACTCTTCACTACCATTACCACCGAAGATTACCAGCAGGATTTGCTGATAGGCGCTTTGGGCGAGATTGGTTTTGATACTTTTGAAGAGATAGACCTTGGCTTTAAGGCCTATATCCCTGTTGATGATTTTAACCAGGAACTGCTAGACGAAACATTGGCTACTTACCGGGAAATGTTCACGTTTAGTTACGATATAACCCTTATCCCGCAGAAGAACTGGAACGAGGTGTGGGAAAGCAACTTTGAGCCTATTCAGATAAGCGACCAGGTGTTTGTAAGGGCTACCTTCCATGCACCAAAGCCGGAGTTCCCCTACGAGATAGTTATCGACCCTAAAATGGCTTTCGGTACAGGTCATCACCAAACCACAGCCATGATGATGGGGCTGATGCTGGAGAATGATTTCGCCGGTAAAAAAGTATTGGACATGGGCTGCGGAACAGGTATCCTCGCTATCCTTGCTGCGAAGCTTGGCGCTACAGATATTACCGCTATTGATTACGATGTGGTATGTTACGAAAGTACTATTGAGAACTCGGCTTTGAATAATATTGGCAATATTAAAGCCATTTGCGGCTCAAAAGAGGTTATCCCTAATGAGCAATACGATATTATCCTGGCCAACATCAACCGCAATATATTGATAGACCAGATGGCCCGTTATGCCGAAGTATTAAAACCTGGCGGCGAGATCTATTTCAGTGGGTTCTACGAATCGCCTGATCTGGATATTATCACCGAAGAAGCGCGTAAATACAATCTAAAATACATCATCCACAAAAAAGATAAAGAGTGGGTGGCAGCAAAATTTATTCTTTAGATTACACAGATTTTATAGGGTGATTACACCGATCAAGTTCAAATCGGTGTAATCAATCCATAATCGGTGAAATCTAAATTAGTATCCCACAGTAAACCTCGCCTTAATAAACTGGTTATTTTCCAACTCATTAAATATGGCTACGGCAAGGTCGGCTGTGCTGATCTCGCTTTTACCTTCGGTATTAAAAACCGGGCTTTCGGTACCTAAACGGAACTGGTTCGTACGTTGGCCCGGATGCAGGTTAATGGCAGGGCTCACAAAAGTCCAGTCTAACTCATCCTCGTTCCGTAATTCTGTTAAATAATCGCGTGCCGATGATGCACCCGGATAGTATTCTTTCGGGAAATGTGGTGAATCTACCAGTTGTTTACCATCAATAAATAAACTACCCGCCCCACCAATAGTGATATAGCGCTTTACACCGGCCTTTTTTGTGGCTTCCTGTATGTTTTTTGAACCGTTAAGGAAATCATTGTATAGGTTTGGATTAGTCCAGCCCGCATTAAATGAACTGATAACGGCATCATGTCCGGATAGTACCGAAGCAAGGGCATCTACATCATTTACATCAGCTGATACGGCAGTTACACCGGCTGCTTTTTCTACTTTATCGGTGCTCCGGGCAATGGCGGTTATCTCATACCCGCGTGATACACCTTCTGCTATAAGTGCAGGGCCTACAAAACCTGTTGCGCCTATTATTGCTATTTTCATAATTTGAATTGTATTATATGTAGTTTAATTTATTACAGTTGTTGTGAATTTTAATCGAACTTTTTACAGAACTCAGCCAGGTTTGTTGTGCCCAGTTTATTCAGCATAGCTTGTTCAATTTCATTATCCAGGCTTTTTAAATGATCATTTATTTGCTTGCCAATGGGGCAGGCGGGGTTAGGTTGGTTTTTAGCCTGCCCTAAAATATTGCCTTGTTTAACAGCCTTATAAATGCTTGCAAGGCTAATATAGGTAGCAGGTTTGCCTAATGTATAACCACCGTTTTTCCCCTCGCGGCTTATTATTAGCTGATGTTTGATAAGGTTACTTAATTCCTTACGCACCAAAACCGGATTTACATTAATGCTACCCGCCATGTAATCAGACGAGAGGTAGTCATCGGCTGCACAAAGAAGGGTCATAATATGCATGGCTATAGGAAACCTTCCGTTCATATTTTTAATTGTAATGTTTTTTATTACAGTACAAATGTAAACATGTTTTGCGATAAAGCAAAAGCCATGCTTGTTTGTTTATAAAATAGGAGGGCATCCTGACAAACCAACAATTATCTTTAGATTTGCTTGTACTTACTTTTAGACCCTCCCGGTCAAAAGATTCTTAACTCGTCAATATGAAAACCTATCTCGTACCTGTCGATTTTTCTGAGGCTGCTTTTAACGCCGCCGATTTTGCCGCCCAACTCAGTCATCAAAGCGATGTAACAACCATAATCCTGATGAATGCTTATTACATATCGCCATATGAAACCATGTTTCCAGATCCTAACATGATGATGCTTAGGCAGGAAGAAATTGAGGAAGAAGCCGTAGACCGCATCAATCAGTTAGAAAAACTAAAAAGAAAGTTAACAAAAGAGGTTAAAGAGGGTGTTCAGATCCAGGTGCGTTTAAACCGTTCGCATTTATTACGTGCCGTGGTTGATGTAGTTGTTCAGGATAAAGCGGATATGGTGATAATAGGTAGCATCGGTAATAGCACAGTGCGCGAGGGGAGTATTAATATTGGGAGCCACGTTATAAAAATATCAAAGGCAAGCCCTGTACCGGTAATAGTTGTGCCGCCAGATTATCGTTACCAGCCAATAGATGAAGCAGTAATAGCCTGCGATTTTAAAAAGGTAAAAGAAACCATACCAATGGAGGTGTTACACAAGCTATTAGGCAAACAAGCCATAAAGCTGTTAGTAGTAAATATTGATGCTACAGACAACACTGGGGGTAAGGATGCAGAACAACAGGCAGAAGAAACCGCCCTGCACGTTATGTTAAAGGGGTTTCACCCCAGGTATTATTATATAAATACCCCTAACATAATTTCTGGTATCCTTGATTTTGCAAACGAGCATAAAGCCCAAATGGTGATTGCTTTACCGCATACTTACAGCTTCCTGCAATCTATATTACATAACAGCATATCGCAGCAGTTGGCTAAAAACTCTACGGTACCTGTTTTACTGTTGAAATAATTTATTAGTTAACAAATATTGGCGCTATAGCGGTTTTTAAGTTAAATTTGTTGCCTATAGCTGCAACCCCACATTAATGAGAGTACACTTTATAGCGATAGGCGGAAGCGCCATGCATAACCTTGCCATCGCCTTGCATAAAAAAGGATTTAACGTAACCGGTTCTGATGATGTACTGTTTGAGCCCTCGGCTTCGCGGCTTGGTAAATATGGTATTTTGCCTGCACAGGAGGGTTGGGATCCTGAAAATATCACCACTGAGCTTGACGCAGTTATATTAGGTATGCATGCCCGGATAGATAACCCGGAGTTACTAAAAGCGCAGGAACTGGGTATAAAGATCTATTCCTATCCCGATTATATTTACGAACAATCAAAAGATAAGTTGCGGGTAGTTATAGGTGGCAGCCACGGTAAAACCACTATTACCAGTATGATATTGCACGTGTTGCAGGAAGCCGGTAAAAAGTTTGATTACCTGGTAGGGGCGCAGCTGGAAGGTTTTGAAACGATGGTTGGGCTTACGCATGATGCACCCGTTATGATCATTGAGGGCGACGAATACCTGGCTTCGCCGATAGACAGGCGGCCTAAGTTTCATATTTACAAAGCGGATATAGGCGTAATAAGCGGGATAGCCTGGGATCATATCAATGTATTCCCCACGTTTGATAATTATATTGATCAGTTTAAAATATTTGCAGAAACCATACAACCTAATGGCAGGCTTATTTACAGCGCTACAGACGAGGTACTGAATACGATGGTTGCCGGCCTTGATATCAACGTTGAAAAATTACCATACAGCTTACCGCAATATACTATTGAAAATGGCATAACCAGTGTTATTGCCGATGGCAAAAGCTACGGACTGGAAGTGTTTGGCCAGCATAATTTATTGAATATGCAGGCTGCCCGTTTAGTATGCGAAGCTCTGGGTATTAACAGTGCCGATTTTTACCAATACATTACCACATTTAAAGGTGCAGCGCGCAGGCTGGAAGTAGTGGGTAAAAACGATAACGCTACCATTTTTAAAGATTTTGCGCACTCGCCATCAAAGCTTACGGCTACAATAGAGGCGGTTAAAGCACAATTCCCTAACAGACAGTTGATTGCCTGTATAGAATTGCATACTTTTAGCAGCTTAAATAAAGATTTTTTAAATGAGTATGCCGGTACAATGAACCATGCCGATAAGGCTATTGTGTTTATAGACCGCAAAACATTTGAACAAAAAAAGATAGAACCATACCCGGCCGAGGCTGTGAAAAGCGCCTTTGCTAATGATAATTTGCTGTTTTTTAATGAACCGGCAGAACTGTTAAAATACCTGGAGGCATTAGATATTACCAATAGTAATTTATTGATGATGAGCTCGGGCAATTTTGGCGGAATTAACTTAGTAGGACTTAAAAATAATTTACTATAAAATTTATTGATTATTAGTTTGTTATTCAAAAAAGTTGTAACTTTATTAACTATTGAGAAACCTTACCTAATTAGCGTTATTATATGAAGACACTTGGAAAAAAGATCCGGTTATTGCGCCACCAAAAGGGCTGGAGCCAGGAAGAAGTTGCTAAACGTTTAGACATCTCTATTCCTGCATTTTCTAAAATTGAAACCGGAATTACTGACATCAATCTTTCACGCCTTGAGCAGATTGCTGTTTTGTTCGAAATGTCTGTAGTTCAACTGCTTACTTACAACGAAGTAGAGCAAGATCAAAAAATCGCCACTGAACTGGAGAATGTTAACAAAAAACTGATGGACCGTGAAACTGAGGTTATTGACCTTCAGAAAAAGGTTATTGAGCTTTTTGAAGAATTACGTCACAAAAGAGTTACAGCATAAATTTTTAATAAGCCCGGATGTTTATTCGGGCTTATTAAATTTATACCGCATTGTTAAATGTTTTTTGCCAAATGTTGCACCTACCGCGGTGTGTATGGCAATCATTTTCTCGTTAAAATCGCCCACCCACGATAATTCCAGCTCATCGTATTGCTTTAGGGGCAACACATATTCCTTTAATTTTATGAACAGGCACGATTCTAACCCGTGTTTTTGAAATTTTTGTTTGGTGCCCATTACAATTGCCCGCATACGCGATACCCCTTTCCACCGGCGATATAAGAATATCAGCTTCCCAAAAAGGTTTAGCTTCCCGTTAAGCGGTTTTATCATTTGATTAGCATCCGGCAATATCACAATAAACGATGCAGGTTCGTTATCTATGTAAGCAAACCATATCAGCTTTTCATCCATTATAGCTTTCATCTTTTCAAAGCTTTCTAAAATGGTAGCATGGTTTATGGGCACAAAATTTTCGAAATTTTGCCAGGCATCGTTATATATCTCAATAAAATCGGCAGCAAATTTTTCTATTTCGGTGGTTTTGAAGTGTTTAAAACTGTACCCCGGCTTTTGAATAACCCAGTTTGCAATTTTGGTAAACCGTTCTGAAAAAGGCTTATGCACATCCAGGTGGTTGGTTATCTGCTCATATTGGGTTTTAAAACCGTAATCCTCAAAAAAAGCTTTGTAATACGGTGGGTTATAATTCATCCCGTAGGATGGGGGGGTAAAGCCCTCAACCAATAAGCCCCAAAAGTTATCGTTCTCGCCAAAGTTAATGGGGCCATCCATAGCTTGCATACCATTTTGCTGCAGCCAGTTTTTAGTGGTATCAAATAACAAAAAGGCGGCCTGCTCCTTATCAATACATTCAAAAAAGCCACACCCACCGGTGGGCTGTTCGTAATTGTATGCTTTTTTATCGTTGATAAAAGCGGCTATTCGGCCAATTAGCTGCCCGGCATCGTCCTTTAGTATCCAGCGGGTAACTTTGCCATGTTGATGGAAGTTGTTTTTTGCCGGATCAAAAACAGCTTCAATATCATTATCTAAGGGACAAACCCAGTTGTTATCATCCTTATAAATAATGCGCGCAACATCTAAAAAAGCGTTTCTATCGGCCTTGCTTTTAACTTCGAAAATTCTCATTGGGCAGCTACGGTTTACCAATTATAAAAAAAGCATCCAGCGTTTGCTGAATGCTTGAAATAGTATGGTTATACGATCAAATTATTAATCGTCGTCTTCATCGTCGTAAGGATCGTATGAGTCAAACCCACCCAGGTCATCATCCAGGGGAATATCCTCATTAAAGTCATCGTCGTCATCATCCGCTACCTTACCCGGTTTCGGATCATCATCAAAGTCGTCATCCTCCTCATCGCTGATCTTTTTGGTTGAGGTATTCAAAGGTTTTTTTGGAGCTGCCATTTTAATAAATGTTTATTTGTTAAAACTGTATCTGTTAACCTAATTGTTATTGTGTTAAGTTTCGCTGCGCTATAATCAGCATTATTTACCAGTAAAAATAATTAAAATCATTTTTAATTAAAATCATTTTTCAATTTATTCCGTTTGGTCTCCAATTGATGAGCTATTGTCTGTAATTTCCTTAAGCTGTGGTAGTTCTGTAATATTGTTTATGCCAAAATAATCCATAAAAAGCCCGCTGGTGCCATAAAGTATAGGTTTTCCCACACTTTCCGACTTGCCAATTATAGCTATTAGCTCTTTTTCCAGCAATTTTTGTATCGAATAATCACAGTTTACACCGCGTATTTGCTCTACATCTGTTTTGGTAACGGGTTGTTTGTAGGCAATAATGGCAAGGGTTTCCAGCGCCGCCTGGCTCAGTTTCTTTTTCGAGCGTTGTAATTGTAACAGGCTTATGGTAGCATGATATCTCTTTTTGGTAAGAAACTGATACCCGTTATTGATCTTTACCACTTCAATAGCAAAAGCATCATCCAAATATTTTTGGGTAATATTATCTATTTGTTTGCTTATCTCGTCGGCAGTAAAATCGTGCTCAAAAGCGGCTTGCAGGCAATAAATAATTTCTTCGGTACGGATACCCTGTTCAGATGCAAAAATAAGCGACTCGATATACTGCTCAATGTTTTCCATGAGGTGCAAATATATCTATTTAGTGAATTAGTGAATGACTGATTTAGTGATTTTATAGAGATGGTCAGTCTGTGTATATAAAAGTCGTCATTGCGCGGTACGAAGCAATGACGTGTGGATATAAAGGAAACTTTATGCCGACTGCAAACTAAGAACTGCAAACTGAATAAGGGCGTTCCCTTCGGTCGGGCCATCCGCTCATACTGCACAGGCATTAACCACAGGCCGGTATCCACTGCTGTCCCTAACGCAAATAGTTTAAGTGGCGTCTTGATTCTTGTCTCTTGATTCTAAACTCTTTTCCTAGTAATCTATCACCTGCTCTTCAATCTCGGCAGGGATATCTCGCCATTCGTATTTTTGGGTGCGAAGCTGCGGCTCAAAACCGGCTTCTTTTATAGAATCCTGGATACCTTTAGCGGTGAAGCGGTGAGGTGCGCCTGCGGCAGATACCACGTTCTCTTCTATCATTATCGAACCGAAATCGTTAGCGCCGGCATGCAGGCAAAGTTGTGCTACCTGCTTACCAACCGTTAACCATGATGCCTGTATATTTTTGATATTGGGCAGCATAATACGGCTTAAAGCTATCATGCGGATATATTCGTCGCCGGTAACATTGTTAGTGATACCGCGTACTTTGCGTAAAAGAGTACCATCGTCCTGGAAAGGCCATGGTATAAAGGCCACAAAGCCATAGCTACCTCCTGGTTTTTCTGCTTGTACCTCGCGGATCCACACCAGATGCTCAAAACGTTCCTCGATGGTTTCGATATGGCCAAACATCATGGTAGCAGAACTTGGCAGGTTAAGCTGATGGGCCGCGCGCATAACATCCAGCCATTCCTGCCCGCCGCATTTACCTTTTGATATCAGACGGCGAACACGGTCGTTCAGGATCTCGGCACCTGCACCGGGTAATGAATCAAGTCCGGCTTCTTTCATGGCCTTTAGCACATCGTAATGGCTCATGCTTTCCAGCTTGGCTACGTGTGCAATTTCGGGCGGACCTAAAGAGTGTAGTTTTAACTTAGGATACAGCTGTTTCAGCTCGCGGAACAGGTCGGTATAAAACTGAAGGCCCAGATCGGGGTGGTGGCCACCTTGTAATAGAAGCTGGTCGCCCCCAAAGCGGAAGGTTTCTTCAATCTTCTTTTTGTAGGTCTCAATATCAGTTATATAAGCATCATCGTGCCCCGGGCGACGGAAGAAATTACAGAACTTACAGTTGGCAATACAAACGTTAGTGGTGTTCACGTTCCTATCAATCTGCCAGGTAACTTTACCATGCGGCACTTGTATTTTACGCAGCTCATTAGCCACATACATCAAATCGGCCGTAGAGGCATTGTTATAAAGGTAAACCCCTTCATCAATGCTCAAAAAATCAAAAGCTAAAGCACGCTGTAACAGTTCGGCTGTATTCATGTACAAATATACATAGTGGCTGCTTAAAGGCGAAAGGTTAAAGGCGAAAGGTGTTAATTGGTTGACAATACTTTGCCATCTGCACACTCTTAACTAACTACTTCCCCCTTATCCAACCTCAAAACCTTATCCACGCTATCCGGTATCTCGTGCTGGTAGTGGGTAACATATATAAGGGTAACATTACTTATGTTGCAAATAGCATCCACAACGCTTTTAAAATGCTGCTGCTGATGGTTGTCAAGGCCCTGGCAGGGTTCATCAAATATGAGCAGGGCAGGGTTCTTTATTAATGCGCGGGCAAGCAGGCAAAGGCGTTGCGCGCTGGCGGGGATATTTTTTAGCAAATGGCGGGCATACTGGTCTATCTCCAAAGCTTTCATCCAGTTAAGGGCCAGGTCGGCCCGCGATTTTATGCTGGGCCTAAACAAACCCAGTGTGTCGTAAAAACCCGATTCAATAACCTGCAGGCAGGAGTTATCGGTAGGGAAGTACTGGTAAAGCTCGGGCGAAACAAAACCTATCTTGCTTTTAATATCCCAGATGCTTTCGCCGGTGCCGCGCTTTTTATCAAACAGTACAATGTTATTAGCATAGGCTTGCGGGTTATCGCCATTTATTAAACTTAATAGGGTTGATTTACCTGCGCCATTAGGGCCAAGCAGCGCCCATCGCTCGCCGTGATTTATCAACCAGTTTACTTTATTGAGGATAACATTGTCGCCATACTTGATAAATACATCTGCCATGCTTACAATTTGCCTGTAATTATGGTTTGTAGCTGATGTGTTTAGTAATTGCTTTAACGCGTTAATATCAACAACAACCTTTTCGCCGGATGAATGCTCGCTTGCTTCAAATTCCTGCCTGGTTAAGTTTTGACTGATACTGCCGTTATCTAAAATAGCTACATTGGTTACAACATCGGGCAGTTCAAAGGTAGATGTGGCCATAATAATACTGATACCCGAGGCAGAGATCTCATTCAATAGCACATTGAACGATTTGCGGGTTTCAACATCGAGGCCGGTAAGCGGGTTGTCAAACAATAGTATGATGGGGTTTTTAAGCAGAGCAGCGGCTATCATCAGTCGTTTGGTTTCTCCGTTTGATAGTTTAATGGTTTGTTTATCGCATAGCGCGGATAAGTTTAATGCTGCTACGGTTTTATCAAATGTCCAGTAAGGAGTTTTGTGCTCATTAACTTTTACCGATTGCAGGTATTCGCGCACAGTAAGGGTGTTTTCAGAATCGGATGAGTTGTATCGTTGCTGATAGTAAAAATCTGAAGTGTTGGAGAGCGTTTTAAAATGATGCTTAGCACCGGCAAATGCAATAAAGCGATGAAAGGTAAGCAAGGCATCACCTGATAGTTCCTGTTTATGAACATCATCCATAAAATGATAAATAATACTGCCGCCATTTACGCCAATATTACCTGCAATAGCTTGTAGTAACACACTCTTGCCCGAACCACTTTTGCCTGTGATGGCCCAGTTTTGTCCTTGGGTGAATTTGAAATTAAGATTGCTGAAAAGTTGATTATTTAAAAACTTTACGGATATATGGTCGACAGTAATTAAAGGCAGATTCATATGCGGCGAAGTTACACATCAACCACTAATTTATAAGAATTGCATTTATTTTAGCCCAAAATGGGCGATAGTTTTGCACTTAGTCACAAATTTATCAACTTATCCACATTCCTTGGAAATATTAAAAAACAATATTTAGATTAGGGAACCTATATGAAGAACTGCGAATTTGAGCTGGCGGAAAATTAAATTTTTTAGTTTTAATTATTACCCCCAAATAATTTGCTATGGAACTATTATTAGTAGCTGTTGAAGCCCTTGTACCGATGAGCCTTTTGGCAATATTTATTGTATTAATTGCTGTACAATTTTTACCAAAAGGCAACAAAGAAACAGAAGAATCTGATTCTAATCTGTTACTGTAACAAACAGGTCTGATTATTGCATTAAGATTTATATACAAATCTTACAATGATCGACTATGAAAAAAGTTAACTTATTATTGATCGCTATGGCAATGGTTGCCTTTAGCGGATGCTCAGTTATCGGCGATATTTTTAAAGCGGGCGCGGCTGTAGGTATTATTTCTGTAATAGTAGTAATACTGCTAATTATCTGGCTAATATCAGCATTCAGGGGGCGATCATAAATATAACTCATTGAAATATTGTTTTTTAACTAAAACAATATTTTTTTTGTGCCGTTTTCTTTACATAATCTATTGTTATGGAAAGAACCAGAGCAACCATTGAAATCCTTAACGATCTTATTTTAATAAACAACGATCGTATTAAAGGGTACGAACGTGCCATAAGTGAACTTACACCGGGTGATATCGACCTGAAACATCTTTTCACTAATTTAATAGGAGAGAGCCATCAGTTTAAATTAGAAATAGCTACCGAAGTTGCCGCACTTGGTAAAGATATTGAAACAGGAACTACCATCAGTGGTAAATTGCACCGTACGTGGCTTGATGCTAAAGCCGTATTTAGCGGGCATAGTAAAAGGAGTATACTGGAAGAATGCGAATTTGGTGAAGATGCCATCCTAAAGGCATATAAATCTGCCCTTACACAGGGAATATTACCGGCATATATCCGCGAAATATTAAGTAACCATCAGCCTATTTTACAGGCAGCACACGATAAAATAAAGGCCTTGCGAGACAAGGCTGCAAGTCAATAGCGCCTATTGGGCGCTTTTTTACTGCGTTATATTTACTTCTATAACCTTCCAGCTTTTCCTGTCGGCCCAGTCGCCGCCATTATAAGAGAGCCGCACCTGCCAGGTTGATCTAATGATTTTGCCACTGCTATCCTGTGCGTTCACAAACGACGATATTTGATAACTGTTATGCGCAGTATCAATGTTAGATTCGAACTTGTTTTTTGGGAAACTTGCTGTAGCCGGCTGGCTTAATTTGTCGCTCACAAAAGCCTTGGCAATAGCAAACGCTTCTTTAGCATTTGGCTTGCGGTTAACATGTACCCGGCGGTTTTGTAATATGCGCAGCATTACAACAAAAAAGAAAAGTGCGAATACAATACTGAATATAGTAGCTATACGGATGCGTGGATGGTGTTTCCAGTGTGTATTCTTCTTATCCTCTTTGCTAAGGTTCTTCCATTCGGCATACTTCATGTTCAGGCGCTTTCACCAATAAACAAAATTTTAGGCGAATGTTTTTTTGACGGAAATAAAAGGCATAAAAAAAACGCCCCTGGAATAAACCGGGAGCGTTTCTTTTAATTTTAACAAAAAAGATTACTTTTTAGTAGTATCTTTTTTAGTAGTGTTCATTTTAGCTGTAGTATCCATTTTAGCTGTAGTATCAGTAGTAGCAGCTGAATCCATTTTAGCTGAGTCCATTTTAGCTGAATCTGCAGCAGATGATGAACCAGAACCTTTACAAGCAGCAGCAGAAACAGCGATAGCTAAAGCTAAAAATGCGATTTTGAATGAATTTTTCATTGTTTGTGTTTTTTAAGTGATTTAATAGTTTTTCGTTAGTTAATACCCAAAACAAAAAAAGGTAACCCACTTTTTTAAAAAAAATGCAGGTTACCTTTTTTAAACTTTAAAAACTTAAAAAATTAACAGTGTAATTCTTTAATATTTAACCGGAAGGTTAAATTATTTTTTAGTTGTGTCTTTTTTAGTCGTGTCAACTACAACAGTAGTATCTTTCTTAGTTGTGTCAACTACAACAGTAGTGTCTTTTTTGGTTGTATCAGCAGCTGAATCAGCAGAAGATGCAGAACCAGAACCTTTACAAGCAGCAGCAGAAACAGCGATAGCTAAAGCTAAAAATGCGATTTTGAATGAATTTTTCATTGTTTGTTTTGTTAAATTATTGTAAGTATGTTATTCTTATGAGTTGTTTAATACCGTAATTTCAAAAAGGTAACCCTTTATTTTTGAAATTATTTTTTTACAGTATCTTTTTTAGTTGTATCAACCGGTGCAGCAGCTGTATCAGCTTTGGTAGTATCGGTAGCAACAGCGGCAGAATCAGTTTTAGTAGTATCAGAACCGTTGGTAGCTTTTTTGCTATCGCAAGATGCAGCTGTAAAAGCAATTGCTAAAGCTAAGAATGTAATTTTGATTGAATTTTTCATATTGATTTTTGTGATTGTTATTGTTTGCGGTTATTAATATCAAAAACTTAAAAAGGTAACCCAACAAAAGAAACAGATCCCGACTTTAACAAGCCGGGATCTGTTTTTACAATGCTACCTATTAATCTTTTTTAACTGTATCTGTACCGCCCGAGCCAGATTTATCTATACCGGTATCGATAGCGTTTGGCGAACCGTTTTTACCAATAGTGCTGTCAGCAACCGAACTATTCTTAGATGAATCAATCCGGGTACTATCCGGCACGTGGGTGGAGTTGTTGCCTTTGCATGCAGTTATAGCAACTGCTGCCGTTAATGCTAAAAAACATGTTTTAAATAAGTTTTTCATAGTAGAATTATTTTGATATTTTAAATTAAACTCAAATTTAATGCCGCTATGTACTATCATTTATTTCCCGATATTGCGGCTTAAGCAGGCATACTGTGGCGCTGTTAACACGGTGCAAAAAAAATAAATTATATTATTGGGTTACAATTCAATATAAAAAGTATTAAGTAGTGAATAATCAGTTAAATGTAGAAATGCCGACGGATAGTGAAGTGATCATTGGGATACTTAACAATTCCGACAGTGTTTTAAAAAAGTTATACCTGGCTTATTTCCCAATGGTTTTACAGCTTGTTATTAATAATAATGGTGACGAGGATGAGGCTAAGGATATATACCAGGAAGCTATAATAGTTCTTTACAATAAAGTTAAACGGGGCGATTTTGAGCTAAGCAGCAAATTAAAAACCTACATATACTCTATATGCAGGCGTTTATGGCTAAAGCGGCTCAAGCAATTGAACAGGTACGGTGGCGATATAAAAGATTTTCAGGAGCACCTGCCGGTTGAAGATGAAGTGGAGATGCACGAGGAGCGCGATATGCAGCTTAATAAAATGAGCGATGCGTTAAAGCTACTGGGCGAACCCTGTAAGACTATAATGGAAGACTTTTATATGAACAACAGATCGATGCAGGAAATTTGCGAACGATTTGGATATACAAACGCAGATAATGCGAAAACGCAGAAGTACAAATGTCTGCAAAGGCTGAAAAAACTATTTTTTCAGCAGTAATTATGAAGGGGTGAAGAAATGAAAGAGAACCAACTTTTGGAGATGATTGAGAGCTACCTAAGCGGTGAAATGCCTGCTGAGGAACGCGCCCAGTTTGATGCATTACGTAAAAAGGATGCAACTATTGATACTAAAATAGCCGAGCATAAGCATTTTACAGGTTTATTAAAGCAATATAACGAGCGTTTAAGCCTGCAAAACCGCTTAGATGAGATCCACGAAGAAATTGATGTACACACGTTAAAAGAAGACCTGATGGCGCATCCGTCATGGGTGGTGCAAATGTGGCGTCATCATCACTCCAAGATCTCTGTAGCGGCTTCTGTTGCTATTATAGCCATATTGCTTACGCTATTTATTACAGGTGACCTGAGCAATAAAGACCCAAGGTACCAGCAGCTAAAGGCCGATGTTGAGCGCGTTAAAAAAGAGCAGGATAAATTAGGCGAGAAAACAGATAACCTGATCAAAACTGATAAACAAACCGGGCCAACAATCTCTGCAAAATTTAGGGGCACAGGCTTCGCGCTTACAGGTAACGGTTATATTGTAACCAATAGCCATGTTATAAATGGTGCCGATTCTGTTTACGTACAAAACGGCGAAGGGGAATCATTCCATACCAAAGTGGTTTATACCGATCCTTTGTATGATGTAGCTATCCTTCAGATAAACGACCCTGCCTTTAAAAACCTGGGTGCTATACCTTATAATATCAAAAAGGGAAAAAGCGATTTAGGTGAAGCGGTTTATACCATAGGCTTCCCCGGCGACGACTTTAAATTTGGCCCGGGTGCTTTAACCGCAGGCGTAGGGTTTCATGGCGACACAACCGAATACGAATTATATATCCCCGTTAACCCGGGTAATAGCGGTGGCCCTTTATTGGACGAAAAGGGTAATGTTATTGGTGTAATAACCGGTAAACAAACCCAAACATCGGGTGTGGCATTCGCGGTAAAATCAAACTACCTGTTAAAGGCTATCCAAAGCATCCCGGCCGACTCACTAAGCAAATCGCTTATAATTAATACCAAAAATACCTTATCAAGCCTAAGTCGTACGCAGCAAGTTAATAAGTTGCGTAACTATGTATTTATGGTGAAGGTTTATAATCAGTAAAAAATCAACAATTAATACAGCTAAGAGGGATGCAAGAAATTGCCTCCCTTTTTTTGTTTTTGGATGTTAGTTTTACACAGCAACCTTTAACAGGTGCCGATAGTGCCCGAAAGTAATTGATACCGCCTTATCTTACGCTAAAAAACTTGTCTTTTAATTAGTTCTTCTAAAAAAACCGGTATGCCAGGATTAGAAGGATCGGGGCCGTAAAGTTTCACTATCTTAAAATTTTTATCGATAATGATAGACCTTGGCAGAGAAAGGATTTTATAATCGACCATCTCAGGCTGCGATGCAAATAGTTGGATACCTTCTGCCTTCCTCGATTTAAGATTTTTTTTCCATCCGCCAATATTATCATTTACACACAGCGAAATGAATACAATGTCAGAGTTGGCTTCGTATTTATTTCTTAACCTATCAAAGTATGGCATTTCTTCCAGGCAAGGTCCACACCAGGTAGCCCATAAGTCAATAAAAATTATCTTGCCCTTAAAACTACTCAGCTTAACTTTTTTTCCATTACTATCGTCAGCTGTAAAATCTATGGCAATGTCCCCATCCCAATATTTTGATTTTAGAGCTAACGTTTCTGAAATCGCTTTTTTATAATAAATACTTTTAATTTTACCAATTTCCAGACGAATTTGAAACAGCGCTGTTTTATCAATAGTTGAATTGATTTTATAAAACAGACCGTAAGCATATTGCCAATCTTTGATTTTTTCTATTTCATGATTAGTTTGATTGTAGTCCTCCACCAAACCGTAGCTGTTTTTTCTAAAGGTTTCCAATTTCAACATCAAAGCATTGTCTGCATATGGAAGACACTTCGTAAAATAAACACTCCGCAAACTGTCAGTCTTTGCATTTATTTTTCCCATATCTTCCTCCTTTACCTGGAATTTCATCTTATAGTGTCCAGCCAAATATTTACAGTTGTTTAAGACATCTATATCAATTCGTGCCTTCTCCAGGGTTATAAATTCCTTAGAAACCGTATTTAATCGATCTAAACGTACTTTTCGTTGGCCAGCTAATTGTAAGATATTTGCTATTGTTTTGTCTATATCCCGATCCATATTCAGGCCGCCGTTGAGATAGGACCCGGATTTCGGAGACGGAGTGTTTTTTAGGTAGTTGTTCTCTTCAGCAGAAGTGCCGCTAAATTCGGATTTCTCCGGAGCATTATAATCTATTTCCACTAGTAATTTATCATTTGGCGACAAATACAGTACATTCCTGCCAAGGCGGAAGTAATTGGGTTGTTTTAAAGAAAAAGTTAATGTAAAATTTCCATTTTTATTTGGAATAATTTCCCTTTCGTTGTTAGGTAACCTCAATTCTCCTACTTCCGAAAAGTCGAAAAGAGCTGTCCTATTGTTGAAATTTAGAAGTTTTCCCTTAATTTGAACTTGAGCTTGCAGATTTGTACAAAGACACAGAAGAAAAAAAGTGAAGGGTTTAATGATCTTATAACAATTTCTTTTTAACATAAATTTATCTAAAAACGTAATTTAATCCACAATAGAATACCTTAATGCCATATTGATTTACTCATAGGCGTAAAAACAATTGTCAGATTAAGGCTTTTCTTCCGATAATTACGTTTCCATTTTCCTTCAAAGGCTTTAAACTCTTAGAAGTTAACACGGCAAACTCATTCCTTCCTCTCAAAGCCTTATCTATCCACTTCACCCAATACAAAATCAAGCGAACCTATAATGGCCACCAGATCGGCAATCATCACATTTTTGCCTAATTCGGGTAGTACCGAAAGGTTATTATAGCTTGGGCCGCGGGCTTTGGCGCGGAAAGGTATTTCAGATCGTTCGTTATCATGAACAAAGTAAAAGCCAAGTTCTCCCTTAGCGCCTTCGCAACGGGCGTAATAATCTTGTGCTTTTGGGGTTAGTTTGCGGGGAAGTTTAGCACGAGGGTCAAAATCAGGTGTGCGTTTAAGCTCCTTTTGCAGGCGGTCAAGGCATTGCTCCACCATGCGTAACGATTGCTCTATCTCATCAACACGCACCTTGTACCTGTCCCAGCAATCGCCAAGGGTACCCATTTCGCCTTTGCCTACGGGTATATCAAACTCCAGCTCGGGATAAACCGAATAGTTGTCAATACGGCGCAGATCATATTTTAATCCGGCTCCACGCAGCACCGGGCCACTGCAGCCATAGTTAATGGCCACATCCATTGGTAATACACCTACGTTGGCGGTACGGCTTATAAAGATCTGATTATCGGTTAAAAGCTGGTTAAGCTCAACCATTTTTGGTTTAAAGTATTCTACAAATTCGCGGCAGCGTTCTTCAAAGCCAACCGGCAGATCATAAAACAAACCACCCACCCAAATATAGTTATACAGCATGCGCGAACCCGAAGCCCATTCTAGCATGCCCATAATATGTTCGCGGTCGCGGAAACACCAAAGGAAAGGGGTGAATGCGCCAATATCAATACCATAAGTGCCAATAGCTATCAGGTGCGATGCAATACGGTTAAGCTCGCAAACCAGCACACGGATATATTCGATACGTTTTGGAATATCTTTATCAATGCCCAGCATTTTTTCGACACCCATAACCCAGGCGTGGCTGTTATTCATTGATGCCAGGTAATCCATCCTGTCGGTAAACGGGATGGTTTGCTGATAGGTGAGCGATTCGGCATGTTTTTCAAAACAACGGTGCAGGTAACCAATATGCGGGATAACCTCTTTTACTATCTCACCATCGGTGATCAGCTCCAGCCGCAAAACCCCATGCGTAGACGGATGTTGCGGCCCCATATTAAGCACCATATCCTCTACAGCAGCGTTAGTTATCTTCTGCTGATAGCGGTAAAGCGCTTCGTTATATTTTGAAATTGTTTCCAAGTCTTTTATTCTACTAAACCACCATGTCATTTCGAACGATAGTGAGAAATCTTGTTCATTATGCAATTTCGCCGTCTGTCATTTGAACAAGATTTCTCCTCGTACCTCGTTCGAAATAACAGGTTTTTATACCGAAATCAATTAATCTATTTTAATCCCCTTATAATACTCAGCTGTCTTATAATCTTTTCTTAACGGATAGCCTTCCCAGTCATCAGGCAAAAGTATTCTGCGCAGATCGGGGTGGCCTTCAAAAAATATCCCTACCAGGTCATAGGCTTCACGCTCGTGCCAGTCGGCCGTGCGGTAAACAGATGATACGCTGGGGAAAGATGGTAAATTATCTTCGCTACGATCATTAGGTTTGCTTATCTTCAGCGTAAGCTGCAAATGATAAGGGATAGACGACAGATGGTAAACTACGCCAAAGCGGCCGGCTTCCACGCCATAATCCATACCTGTAAGGCAGGATAAAAAATCGAAATAAGTTTTTGGATTATTGCGCAGCTCCAGGCAAACCTCAACTATACGGTCGGGATCTATCAGCAGGGCGGGTTGCAGGCCGGTACGTTCTTCGCCTGTAACTACGCCCTCGCCAAACTTTTGGGTAAGCAATAATTTAATATCATCAAAACTCATGGCGCAAGGCGAACAATTTTCCAGTTTTTATTATCGGTTTTTTTGTAAACTATCCTATCGTGCAGGCGGCTGCTGCGACCCTGCCAAAATTCTATCAGGCGTGGCCTTAACACATATCCACCCCAAAAAGATGGTTTAGGCACAGTGCTGTCAGCATACTCAATTTCCAGTTGGGCCATGCGCTGCTCCAGTTCTTCGCGGCTGGTAATTTCCTGGCTTTGTGGTGATGCAACAGCGCCTATCTGGCTCAGTTTTGGGCGTGAGTGGAAATATTTGTCAGAGTAATCCCTGTCAAGCTTATCGATAGTGCCCTCAATACGTATCTGGCGTTCCATATCGCCCCAATGAAATACAAGGGCACCCAGTGGGTTCTTGCTTATCTCTTTACCCTTGCGGCTAAGGTAGTTGGTGTAAAACTTAAAGCCCTCATCATTAAAGCCTTTAAGCAGCACTATCCTTGCCGATGGGCGGCCATCGTGCGTAGCGGTAGCCAATGTCATGGCGTTTGGCTCGTGCACTTTGAAGTTAATGGCTTCGTTAAACCATTTATCAAACTGGCGCATTGGGTTGGCGTCAACATCGGTTTCGTTTAACGAAGCCGCGTTATAATCCTGCCTTAAATTTTCTATATCTTTCTGGTCCATTATCGCAAACTTACAAATTAATTATACCGTACATATGAGTATGTTGTTCATTTTGACTATTAATGAACATATTTTTACATTTACTGTTAACATTATATAAATATAACCCTATGCTTAGTCCAATTTCAGCGGCGGCAGGCCGTTTACTCATATCTGAACCATTTATGCCCGACCCTAATTTTAAGCGTTCGGTTATACTGCTTACAGAATATTCTGAAGCGGGGGCAATGGGTTTTATCTTAAATCATCAAACCGATTACCTGTTAGGCGATATATTGCCGGACACGTCATATTCGGAAATTCCGGTGTATATGGGCGGCCCTGTGGCCGAAAATACATTGCATTATATCCACCGCTGCCCCGATAAAATTGAAGGTGGCATTGAAATTTGGGATGGTATTTATTGGGGAGGAGATTTTGAACAGATAAAAGACCTGATAACCAATTACCAGATAACAGAAAGCGAAATAAAGTTCTTCACCGGGTATTCAGGCTGGACACCTGGGCAGCTTGATGACGAGTTACGGGAAGATGCCTGGATAGTGGCCAATAAGTTTGAAGCCGACAGCATATTCAGTAACAACGAGCATAACCTTTGGAAAGAGATCGTTATCAGCCTTGGCCAGCGTTATGCCCACATTGTTAACTTCCCCGAGAACCCGACGTTGAATTAATAAAATATTTGAACAAATAAAAAAGCCTGCAACTATATCAGCTGCAGGCTTTTGTATTTAAACGTATTTTGATTACTCTTTTGCTGTTGTTGTTTCAGCTTCACCTTTGGCATCTTTAAAAGATTTAACGCCTTCGCCAAGTCCGCGCATTAATTGTGGTATTTTTTTACCGCCAAACAATAACAGAATAGCTATAATGATCAGAATTATTTCTGGTGCTCCCATGATTTTTGATATTTAGTATTTTGATTTATATGAATATATACGATGTACGAATATAAGAAGTTTCATAATAATATTTATTTCCCTTCCATCTCCGCCGCCGAAGCTTCAACGGTTTGCTTTAATTTTTCTTTAAAAGCGACCAGGTTAGATACCAGATACTCATCAGCGGTAGATAAGATCTGCGCGGCCAGTATGCCCGCGTTTTTAGCCGCGTTGAGGGCAACCGTAGCTACAGGGATACCATTTGGCATTTGTAATATGCTTAGGATAGAATCCCAGCCGTCGATAGAATTGCTTGATTTTACCGGCACTCCAATCACAGGCAAATGCGTTAACGATGCTACCATACCTGGCAAATGCGCGGCACCACCTGCACCGGCAATAATTACTTTTATACCACGATCTGCAGCGGCGCGAGCGTAGCTAAACATCCTGTCGGGTGTGCGATGCGCCGATACAACGGTTATTTCGTAATCAACACCCAGTTCTTTTAAAACATCAGCAGCATCCTGCATAATGTGTAAATCTGATTTGCTGCCCATTATAATGGCGATCTTTGGTTGGCTCATGTTTTTTATTTCAAGGCGTCATTGCGAGGTACGAAGCAATCTCCTGATATGCTAAGTGGTGATGCAAAGTCCGGAGATTGCTTCGTACCTCGCAATGACGCATGGTTTATATATATTTATCTACGCGATCACCTTCAAAGTTTGTTGTACAAACCTTGCTTTCTCTATCGCTTTTTCTCTGTCATCATCAACAATGGTAACGTGGCCCATTTTGCGGAAAGGTTTAGTTAAAGCTTTACCATACAAGTGCACGTAAACACCGGGGCATTTTAATATTTTTTCGATACCCTGGTAAACGGCCGGGCCTTCGTATCCGGCTTCGCCTAAAATGTTTACCATTATGGCATTGCTAAGGCAGGCGGTATTACCCAATGGTTGGTTAAATATGGCCCTTAAGTGCTGCTCAAACTGCGACACAACATTACCCTCTATACTTTGGTGGCCGCTGTTATGCGGACGGGGGGCAAGTTCGTTCACTAATATTTTTCCGTCTTTGGTCAGGAACATTTCAACAGCAAGCAGGCCTACTATTTTTAATGTTCCGGCAATTTTTTTGGCGATGTTCTCCGCATCCTGCTGTATCTCAAATGGCAGGGTAGAAGGGGATATTAAAAATTCTACCAGGTTGGCTTCCGGGTTAAACTCCATCTCTACCAATGGGAAGGTTTTTACTTCGCCATTTTCGTTACGGGCAACAATAACGCCTATTTCTTTTTCAAAATCCACTAAGCGCTCAATAAGGCTTGGCTCTGTAAAGGCTTTGGCAAGGTAACTTTCGTCAACCACCTTATAAACGCCTTTGCCATCGTAACCATCGCGGCGAAGTTTTTGAATGTATGGGAAAGGGATATGGCTTGCCTTTAATTGCTCCGGCGAGGATATCACCTGGAACTCGGCGGTTGGTATGTCGTTCTCCTTAAAAAATTGCTTTTGCAGGCCTTTATCCTGTATCAGGCGAATAATGCGCGATTGCGGATAAACGGCAACGCCTTCTTTTTCCAACTGCTCCAGCGCGTCAACGTTCACTTTTTCTATCTCGATGGTAAGCAGGTCAACCTTTTTACCAAAGTTATAAACGGTTTCGTAATCGCCAAGCGAACCTACAACAAACTCGTTGCAAAGCCGGCGGCAGGGTGCCTCGCGGTCCGGGTCGAGTACCTTTACGGTAACGTTATAATTTATTGCCTGCTGTATAAGCATGCGCCCAAGCTGGCCGCCGCCTAATATTCCTAATCTTAAATCGCCGTAAAATGCTTTCATGTGTATAGGCTGCAAATTTACCTAAATCTTTTAAATAGCGATTGAAGAATTATTTCTATCTGTAGGGTTATTACTCAGTCGCAAATAAAAGTAGGTGTGGATCGCTAAAAATATTAATAAGGGCCCGCCGATTAGTATCCAATTACTGAAACTTAAATAATTGCCCATATGCCTTGGTAAAAGAAAATAGCTTGATAACAATAATAGCATAATGTCAGTACCATAATAAAAAACAAATCGTAAAAAGCTATTAGCATATATTTTGCGATTTGCTAAAAGTAAGGCAGGTACTGTGACTATAGCAATAATTAAGTTATTGAAAATTACAAATTCAGGCAAACCTTCAAAAGAGGTGTCCAGTCCACCTCTTACAAATCCTTCATCAATAAAATAACTCATCCTTAACGCAATAACAGCTATCAATGCTGAATAGATGAAAGTTTTAAAAAGGTTTATGAGTAAGGTATTTAGCATATGATTTTAAAATACAGAAAAATTGCAAATGAAACCTGGAGGAGGTATTTTAATTGTCACAAATTGAGTGTAATAACCCATAAAACCTTTAAAATTAGCCTCGAAAACCTTACATTTGCGCTGTTTTTACACCACATATTTTTTCATGAAAACCAAAATAGCAGTAGCAAAAGGTGACGGTATAGGGCCCGAGATTATGGCCGCCGTACTCCGCATATTTGAAGCCGCCAACGTACAGCTCGATTACGAGTATGTAGAAATGGGTAAATCTTATTTCGACGCGGGGCACTCAACCGGGATGACAGCCGCAGCCAAAGAAACCATCGAGCGTTTAGGCTTACTTTTTAAAGGCCCAATGGAAACCCCAAAAGGTAAAGGCGTAAAAAGTATTAATGTTACTGCACGTAAAGTTTGGAATACTTATGCCAACCAGCGCGATTTTCGTTCGTTGAACGGTGTTGATACCGTTTTTTCAAAAGCGGGGATCTCTATTAACCTTACTATTGTTCGTGAAAATATTGAAGATACTTACGGAGGCATAGAGCACTTGTTAACAAACGATGTTGCTGTTGGCCGCCGTATCATAACCCGCCCCGGTTCGGCGCAGGTTATACGTTATGCTTTTGAAATGGCTCGCCGTAAAGGTTATACCAAACTGGCTTGCGGACATAAAGCTAACATCATGAAATTAACCGACGGCCTTTTTCTGGAAACCTTCCAGGAGATAGCTAAGGAGTACCCTGATATCGAATCATCAGATATTATTGTTGATGACCTTTGTATGAAGCTGGTATCGCGCCCGGAACTGTTCCAGGCTATTGTGTTAACCAACTTACAAGGCGATATTGTATCTGACCTTTGCGCAGGTTTGGTAGGCGGCCTTGGCTTTGCCCCATCTGCAAACATTGGCGATAACATCTCCATTTTTGAGGCTGTACACGGTACCGCGCCGGATATTGCCGGTAAAGGTATTGCTAACCCTACAGCCTTGTTACTGTCGGGTATATTAATGCTGCGTTACTTAGGCTTCACTACTGCTGCGGCTAATATAGAAAACGCCTTGCTTTACACGCTTGAGCAAGGTATACACACAGGCGATTTTGGTAACCGTTCAACCCAGGCTGCTAATACAGATGGTTTTGCCGATGCGGTTATTGCTAACCTTGGCCAGCTGCCTGAAAAAGGTGCCGTTGTTGCACAGCCTGATATGGAAGTGAAAGCTAATCACGATCATCCGTTAAAAAATAAATTAACAGTTACCAAAGCTGCTACTACCGAAGAAATGGTAGGGGTAGATGTGTTTGTAGAATCGAATAAACAACCAAACGAACTTGCTGCCTTGGCACAACGCAAACAAACTGATAATTTTCAATTGGTAATGATATCAAACCGTGGTACACAGGTTTGGCCAACCGGTTCTATTTTTACGGAACTGGTGAATGAATACCGGATCCGTTTTGAGAAAAAAGACGGTACCAGTATCACCCAAAAAGAGATCTTACATATTGCAGCCGATCTATCTGAAGACTTTAAAGTGTGCTCTGTAGAGTTCTTGATGAAGTTTGATGGTAAAATTGGTTATACCCTGGCACAGGGGCAATAAGACTTTCTAAATAATTCAAAATTCAAAAGGCCTGTTATGCGACGGGCCTTTTGAATTTAATATGTTTCTGATAAGCGGCGTTAAGGATAGGAAGCGAATACCGGCACTTCGACAGGCTTGGTGTGACAGCTGTGGTTAAGGCCTGTGCGCATATGAGCGTAAAGCCCGACCGCAGGGAACGCCCAAATAATAGTTCTGATTATATATCAATCACTACCCAGCGCCCGATTCTTTGCTATTGGTTCAGCTTCATCGGGATTTATTTTTTTTACATACAGCTCATCGGCCAAAATAATAAAGATTGATAACAACGGTACAGCTAAAATAATCCCTAACACGCCGGATAAAGTTCCCATAATAACCTGGCTTATAATGGTTAGGGCAGGGGGAATATTGATCATCTTTTTTTGGATGAGGGGCGTTACAACATTGCTTACAATGGTTTGCGATATCATGTAAAGCAACGCGGTAATAATGGCCGTATTAACATCTTTGGTCAAGGCTATAAGTACGCCTGGTATCATTGCAGCCAGCGAGCCAAAGTTTGGTACAACCTTTAATAAACCCGTCATTAATGCAAGCACCAAAGCTACCGGTATACCTATAATACTTAAGCCCGTGGTAAGCATTACAGTAATGAGTACCATAGATAACATCATGCCCTTAAGCCAGCCTTTTAATGCCTGGCTGGTACGGTCTATTACCTTTTGGGCCATAGGCTTGTTGTTTTTTGGGAATAGCTTAATTATGCCGTCTTTATACAGCGAAGGGTGGGTGGTAAAAAATATCCCCAAAAATAAAATAATGTAGATGTTGCCCAGTACCCCAAAACTGGTGCTAAAAAAGCTTTGCGCGGTTGCAAACAACTTATCGGTGTTATCGCCCGAAAAATAATCGAGTATTTTTGCGCCTATTGGGCCCTCTGCCAGTTTTGCTTTAAGATTGCTGATAGTTTGGGGCAGGCTTTCGCTTAAAATAGCTACTTGCCCTTGTATAGTGGTACCCATAAACCACAGTAAGGTGCCAAGTATCATAAACGAACCTATAACTGAAATGCACATACATAAAGTGCGGTTCCATTTTGTGCGGCGCTCAATTATATCGCCCAGGCCATGAAAGTAAACCGCGATAAGCGAACCCGCCAGCACCATTAACAGCACGTTAAACGCCACACGTGCAATTAGTATAGCAACTACCAGCAAAGCCACAATGGCCACGGTATGCCATACCTTTTCAATATAGGTTAGTTCTTTTTTTGGTGGATTTTCATTGGCTGGCTTTTTATCAGGCATTTTTATGCATTAAGTATATCTACTTAAGGACACATATTACCCATAAAAGTTTTAAAGAATGTTATTCCTTTTATCAGCGCAGACGCTGAAAGTATTATTAAGCCAGGCGTGGACGCCTGGCTTGGCGGAATTTGTTAATCTGATCTTACTGATGCGATGCCTGTACCTTGTTAAAGTACGCTATCAGCTTTTCTATATTGCCGATGCCAAAATGGTTTGCGCGTATCTGCTCAACTACTTCGGGTTCATCGGCCATCACTTCGCTCATTACATCGTTAAAGTTCTCGCTGGTAAGGTGCTGCATAGTGGCTGTGTTACTGCCATAGTAATAGCTCATTTTACGACTGCCGCCACCACCGCCGTCGCCACCAATTGAAATACCCACGCCGCCGCCGTACGATGTACCGTACGTACCTGTGCCAATACCGATGCCGGGCGATACCTGTACTTTTTTGCCACCGCCGCCGCCTTTGCCAGCGCCACGGGTAGCATAAATATTTATAGGCCCGGCAACTGCCACACGTACAAAATCAAATTCTTTTTTGGCCCATGTTTCGTTGCCCGGGGCGTGTGCTACCACAAAGCTGTCCTTGCCGGCCACAAAACATTGCAGGTCACTTGTGCTTAATACGTAGGGTGTGCTTTTTTCTTCGTCCCTAAATTCAATAAATCCTTCATTGCGGATAGGGCCGTTGCCACCAGGGTTGGGGTAAATATAACCGGTAGTTTTAACGCCTTTAATATCGATGAAATAGCCCTGAAGCCATTTTTGCGCCATTGCAGTAGTACTTGTTATGGCCATGCAGAACATAACCAGCGCTGTGGAAAGGATATGTTTTTTATAATTAGTAATCATAAGATTTTTTTGGCATCTGGCCTGTTTTGTAGTAGTTGATCAGGTCGTCCATGTCACCATAACGGAAAGTTTTATCTTTAATTTTAGCCACCACATCGGGTTTATCGGCAAGTATGGTGCTCATAACTTCGATGAATTGTTTTTTCTCCAGTTTGGTTACTTTATCGGGGCTTATGCCATAGTAATAAGTAGTTTTAACACCCCCGCCAACTGATGTGCCCACACCTACGCCCATACCAACATTGCCTGTAAAACCGCCGGTATTTATCATCAGCGGGAAGCCGTTCTTCATAATTTTATTGGTGTAAAGCTTGGTTGGGTTATCAAGCACTACGGTCATAAAAGGACTGTTTTTGAAAAGCACATTGTGCGATACCACAATGCTATCGTTGCCCATTACAAAAGAGTTTATCTTGTAATAGGGGATGGGAAATACTTCCGATTTTTCATCGGCACGATAAAGCACCTGGTCGCCATCTTCGTACTCGCCTTTGCGCGGCGGTGTCCATGATATCAAACCATCAAATATCTCGCCGCTGGTATGGTAAAGCGTACCTGCATACCATTTGCGTTGAGGGCCCTGGGCATTGGTGGTTAAAGTGCCTGCCAGTATAAATATGATGAATAGTATTTTACGCATTGTTTAATTTAAAAAAGAGTTAGGATCTGGTTTTGGTGGTGGCGGGGGTAATGTCCCGGTTTTATAAAACTCGATTGTTCTCTCCAGTTCATTTAAACGCAACGTTTTATCCTTTATTTTGGCAACTACATCCTGTTTGTCGGCCATAATTATGCTCATGATCTGTACGAATATTTTCTTTTCTAATTTACATACATCGTTGGCATTGGTGCCGTAATAATTTTTAGTTTGAATAAAGTTGCCTCCGCTGGCGTACATGTGAGTATTTCTTGCTTCGAATAATTTCATCTCGTTGTTTACAACAACTTTTAAAAATGGATCGTCAATGAGTAAATCGCTTTTTGACACTACGAAACTGTCAGTTTTTACAACGAACGATTTTAGCATTTTCGACGAGACTTTAATCTTATCAGCGTCTTTATTTAATTTAAAATTAATTTTATCGCCAACTTCCCATAATATAAGTCCTTTGTGTTTTTTTCCGTTAAGGTCATAGTAATAACCTTGATCCCAATGCCCACCAAAAAATTGTGCCTTTGCGCCAATTGTAATACTTAAAATACAAAGCAGGAGTGAAATTTTGCGCATAATGGTTTAGATTTGAAACCAAATATAAAAGATTTTTTGACATGATAACTGTTGATCTGCGCAGCGATACCGTAACAAAACCTACACCCGGCATGCTGGAAGCCATGTGGGGCGCAAAAGTAGGCGATGATGTTTTTGGCGAGGACGAAACCGTTAACGCGCTGGAGCAAAAAGCCGCCGATATGTTTGGTATGGAAGCAGCTATTTACTGCCCATCGGGTACCATGACCAACCAGATAGCCATAAAATGTTTTACCCAACCGCTTGACGAGCTAATAGCCGACCAAACCGCGCACGTTTACCGTTACGAGGGTGGGGGCATTGCCTTTAACTCGGGCGTATCAACCAGGTTATTAAATGGCTATCGCGGCATACTTACTGCCGAAATGATAGAGCCGGAAATTAACGAAGAGAATATCCATTACCCGCATACCAGTTTGGTGGTGCTGGAAAATACAGTAAATAAAGGCGGCGGCAGCTGCTACACCCTTGAACATATAAAACCCATTGCCGAACTGTGCAAACAACGTGATCTGAAACTCCATTTAGACGGTGCCCGCATCTTTAACGCGCTTGCCCATACCGGTGACAGCGCAGCAGATTATGGCCAGTACTTTAATGGTATCTCGGTTTGTTTATCAAAAGGGTTGGGCGCGCCTGTAGGTTCGGTTTTACTGGCTGATAAGGCGACTATTAAATATGCCCGCCGGATCCGTAAAGTATTGGGAGGTGGTATGCGGCAAGCCGGTTTCCTGGCTGCAGCAGGTATTTACGCGCTCGACCATCATGTAGAACGCCTTAAAATAGACCATGTGCATTCAAGAATATTGGGCGAGGAACTGGCAAAAATGCCCTGGGTAACCAATGTTGTGCCGGTTGAAACCAATATTGTTTTGTTTGATACCGCCCAGCCTGCAGATGCCATACTGGCTAAGCTAGCCGAAAAAGGCATAAAAGCCAATAGCACCGATACGCACCGCATCCGTTTTGTAACTCATTTAGATATACACGCCGAGCAGGTGGAGTATGTGGTGGATGTTTTAAAAGGACTATAAAGCTTTGTCATTTCGAACGATAGTGAGAAATCTTGTTCAAATGACAGGCGGCGAACTATGCATAATGAACAAGATTTCTCCTCGTACCTTGTTCGAAATGACAATTGCATTCATTATTTAATTGATTTAATTAGTACTTAAAACTTATCCCCGGGTTTCCATGTTTATCCTACACATGAACCGCCTGATAAAAAAACTTGAAAAAATTGGTCGCGACCCCAAAATAACAGCGAAGGCTGTTGGGCTGCGCTATGTATCAGATTCAACGCCGGGTTATACCCGTAAAAAAGCAGGGAAGGGCTGGAGTTATTTAGATGCCGACGGCAACGTAGTGAAGGATAAGGAATTAATACAGCGGTTTAATAAACTGGTGATACCACCTGCATACACTAACGTTTGGATTTCGCCGCATGAGAATGGGCACCTGCAATTTACCGGTAGGGATGCAGCAGGCCGCAAGCAATACCGTTACCATAGCTATTGGAATAAAATACGTAACCAATCAAAATATCACCGGCTGCAAACTTTCGCCTCGCATTTACCTGCTATACGCAAACAGGTAGACCTTGACCTTGCCCGCCGCAAACTCGATCATGAAAAAGTTGTAGCCCTTGTGGTACGCCTGATGGAGCTAACCAGTATACGGGTGGGTAACGAATCGTACAAAAAGCTTTATGGCTCGTTCGGTTTAACCACGTTGATGGATAAGCATGTGAAGATTGAAGACAGCCAGCTGAATTTTGAGTTTAAAGGAAAAAAGGGGGTAATACATAAAGTGGCCCTGCAAAGTAAAAAATTGGCCCGGCTGGTAAAACAATGTCGCGATATACCAGGTAAGGAGCTGTTCCAATATTATAATGACGATAACGAACGCTGTACCATTGGTTCGGGCGATATAAATAATTACCTGAAAGACATTACCGGCGAAGATTTCACGGCTAAAGATTTCCGCACCTGGGCAGGCAGTGTTAGCGCCCTGTATGCATTTAAAGAAGCAGGGGAGTTTGATACCATAACCGAGTGCAAAAAGAAAATAGTGAGCGTACTTGATGAAGTGGCCATAAACTTGGGTAACACCCGCACTGTTTGTAAAAAGTATTACGTGCACCCTACTGTAATAAAAAGCTATGAAGAGGGCACTATTTTTAAATACATCAGCAAGCTTGATGAAGATAAAGACATTAAATCTGCTGAATTAAATATGGCCGAAAAAGTACTGCTGGAGATCCTGGAGAATGAGAAGCTGGCGGAAGCGAGTTGAAACTTTGAAGTTTGTCATGCTGAACGTAGTGAAGCATCTATTCGCCAACATGCATTTGGGCAATTACACAGCTCGCTAATAGATCCTTCGCTATCGCTCAGGATGACAGTTGGAAAAAAGGTTGGCCAGGCTCGCCCCGGCCAACCTTCATAGGTTAACTATTAACTGATCTGATTATTATTTACCTTTTTTTGTGTAGATAAAAACTACACCGTATTTAGCTTTATCACCGTATTTTTTTATGGTATCGGCACTGTTACTAACATTCATTCTGTCTATATCAAACGCGGATAGCTTTTTCATTTCTTTTTCGCTGGCTACTTTGCCGTCTATCACTATTAGCTTATCAGATATACGGTTAATGCTTGTGGCATTTGTGCTATACAAATAATTGCCGTTAGTGCGTAATTCTTTAATTACAAGATCGTCACGCACACCTACACCATTTGCTGTGCGAAGTTTAAGAGGCGACACTTGATAGGCTATTACATTACGGGTACCCACAGTACTACGTAGTTTAGACTCAACACCCGCAACACCCGAACCTTTTATTCCGTTTAATCTTACGAGCCCTGAATCAAGCACAACCTCTCTTATCTCATCCGCAGGGATAGTAGATGCATTGCCGTGCGCAATAACGGTCACATTATTAACTGTGCCTTTAAGGGCAGGTAATGTCCTCACCAATTCCACTTCTGATTTGGTTAGGTTTTTAAGGTTTTTTTGCACGCCATTTATACGGATATTGGTTAGCTGACGCCTGCTGCCTAACTTTTCGGCCAGTGCTTTACCCGCTTCAGAATCTTTTGTGGTGATGAACATAATGTCCTTTTCATTATTAAAGTCGTATTCACCATTTCCACCAAGTATGCGGTTTGCCTCAAATGAGCCTACAATATTAATAGTTGATATAGTTGATGGGTCTACCTTAGAGAATGCTTTGCTATCTATCTTTTTTCCATTCAACACAATGTTCATGGAATCAATCTTGTTACTATTATTGTTATCAGACCTGATATAAAACCTTTGCCTTTTGCCGGTATCGATATCAATTACCGTGTTATAAGTGAGTGCGAGTGTTTGTTTGGTTTTAGCCGTATCTTTTGTTGCTTTAAGTGTAATTGTTTTCTCTTTTTTAACAGGTACCGTATCGGTAATGGTCATGGCGGTTTTGGCAGCTTCTTTAATGGCGCTGGTAACCGGGTCAATTGCAAGCGCAATTTTATGGGTTATTGGTTTGGCAACATCAGCTTTAGATAATGTGAATACCAGTAGTAATGCAATAACCGCGGGCACTACAAACGCATAACGTGTAAGTGTAAATTTCGAAGATCTTTTAGCGTTCATCATAATTATACGTTTTTTTATGGTTGATATATTAAAATGGTTTACAATGCCGGGTGTGGTAGCATTAAAGCTTACGTTTACCAGGCTGTATTGGTAGGTTTTACTATCGAAGCCTTTGTTAAGGATCTTCCTGTCGGTTATAAATTCAATGTTTTCGCGCACGGCTCTTTTCATCAGCCATATACCTGGGTTAAACCAGTAAAATATACTGCTGAGTTCGGCCAATAAAATATCGATGGTATGCCAGCCGTTAACATGGACCTGCTCATGCAACAAAATAGCCTTCAGGTCAGCAGGGGTATGATTAGCCGGATTAACGTATATGCTGCGCCAGAAAGAGAACGGCGCGGCTTCGCCCTGAATAATCCTTACATCATGATCATGGATCTTCGCCGGCTGCGATCTGCGGTATAGCTGGAATAGCGAAAACAGCTGCATCATTAACCTGAACGCTAAAAAAGCTGCACCGGCCCAAAATACCACCGTTGCCCATTGCCAGTAATCAGGTTGGGTGAGGGGTTTTATAAGTGTTTCGGCAGGTGCCTGCCAGTTTAACACTACGGTTTGTACCGGTTTGGTAAGGGCCTCATGTCGCTGCGCGAAACTGCTTAGATCAATTTTGGGGTAAAGGGTAGCAAACAGTATGGCAACCAATAAATATGCCCTGTTTAGCGTATAAAAGGTAAGGTGGCGTAACACCAGGTAATAGCCTGCGCAAAATAGCAGCAGTGCGATATTTACTTTAAACAGAAAGACAAATAAGGCTGGCATGGTATTATTGTTTAGGTTTTTCTATCAGGTTAAGAATCTCTTTTAGCTCGGTAGCGCTTATCTTTTTCTCGTTAGCGAAAAAGGTAACCAGGTCTTTATAAGAGTTTTTAAAGTAATCGCTTACAAAACCGCTCATAAACCGTTTTTTATATTCTTCCTCTACAATAGCAGGGGTGTAGCGGTACGAGTTGCCAAGCTTTTCGCCGGTTACAAAGCCCTTGCGCTCCAGGTTTTTTATGGTTGATGCCAGGGTGGTGTAAGGTGGCTTAGGCTCGGTCATTTGATCAAGAAAATCCTTAATAAAACCAGTGCCTGCCTGCCACACGGCTTGCATCGCTTCTTCTTCTTGTTGTGATAATTTTTCCATTCTATCTACGATTGTTTCGTAAACATACGACTATTTCGTAATAATGCAAATTGTTTAACAAAATTTAACAAAACATTTTCTACTGATACTAAGGCTATTAATAACATATAGCATAAACTCATCGTTTTATAAATCAGTTATTTACAATAATTTGAGCTTGCTGAATGTGTAATTTGTTTAGTTTTGAGTCTTGATACCGTTTAAATATTAATTATAGTAATTATGCCCTTCACAACTACTGTTATAACCGGCGCAACATCTGGCATAGGTAAGGAAACAGCTATGGCACTTGCAAAAAAAGGCCATGCAGTTTACCTGTTAGTACGCTATACGGAAAGGGGTGAGCGCCTTAAACAGGAGATCATAACAGCCACAAAAAATAAAAATATTTATGTAATGCACTGTGACCTTGCCGATATGGAGAGTGTACGTAATGCTGCCGATATATTAAAAGGCGGCTTATTGGCTGTTAATGTATTAATAAACAACGCCGGCGGTATTTTTGCCGAGCGCCGGGAAAGCAAGGATGGTTTTGAAATGACCTTTGCAGTGAATCACCTTGGGCATTTTTTACTGGTAGAAAGCCTTTTGCCTTTATTAGAGAAAGGCCAGGCGCGCATTATAAATGTAAGTTCGGAGGCGCACCGTATGGCTAAACCAAACTTTAATGACCTGCAATGGGCCAAACGCCCATATTCGGCATGGAAGGCTTACGGTACCGCAAAGCTTTTTAATATATATTTTACCCGTTCGCTGGCATTAAAGTACGGCCCAAAAGGCATTAGCGCTTTTGCCTTACATCCTGGTGTGGTTAACACGGGCTTTGCTGCCGGCTTAACAGGTTTTAATAAAATATTAATGCAGCTGGCAAAGCCATTTATGATATCGGCAGAGAGAGGCGCGCAAACCAGTATTTACCTGGCATCGGCAGCCCGTGTTGATGCCAAGAGCGGCAGATACTTTAAGAAACAAAAGCCGGTAAAACCATCAGCAATAGCAGCTAATGAGGAAGGCCGAAACAGATTATGGGAGTTAAGCATGGAACTGGTTGCGCCCTTCTTACATTAATGTCGTAAAATTTTTGTGGCTAATGTCATTATACAGTAAATTGTATTAGTTTAGAAGTTTAAACGCACAACATGACTATCAATAAAAAATTACTGGCCACAATGGCGCTGCTATCTGTAGTGGTATTTATGGCCATGGCACCGGCCGCCCCTGCCGACGACGAAAAGTTTAAGAACCTTAAGGTTTTACCAAAAGATATTTCAAAGGACGAAATGCACAAGGTAATGGAAGAGTGGGAGCATGCGTTAGGTGCACGCTGCAGCTTTTGCCATGTGCGTAACGAAGAAACCAAGAAAATGGATTTTGCCAGTGATGCCAAACCGGAAAAGGAAATGGCCCGCGAAATGTATAAAATGACACAGGCTATCAACAAAAAATATTTCCACGCTAAAAAAGATAGCACCAACAGAATAATGGAAAGCAGTATTAATTGCTATAGCTGTCACCGTGGTGTATCGCACCCCGAGGTTGTAAGGGCATCAGAACTGCCACGCCCACCGCGTAAGGCAAACCCGTCCGCACCGGCACAAGGTACTACACCTGCACCTGAAAAGAAAGAGCGATAAGGTTAAGATTTAACCACAGAGGCTACGAAGTTTTCACAGAGGCACAGAGATTTTTTCTCTGTGCCCTTTGTTTTTACACTTTGTCATGCGAACGTAGTGAAGCATCTAATCACCGCCCATGCATATTCGTTATGCACAGTTCGCTAATAGATCCTTCGCTCTCGCTCAGGATGACAAATGATATTATAAATTTTGTGCTATGACAAAGCCGCTGGCCCATGCCCATTGAAAGTTATAACCGCCCAGCCAGCCGGTAACATCCACACACTCGCCACCGAAGAACATCCCCGGTACTTTTTTGCTCTCGAGGGTTTTTGATGATAGTTCGTTGGTATCTACTCCACCTGTCATTACCTCGGCTTTATCGTAACCTTTGGTACCCGCAGGTTTTACCTTAAACTCGTGCAATAGTATGCTAATGTCTTCCAGCTCGGTTTTTGTTAACGATGCCAGGTTTTTATCCGCAGGGATATAATCAACCAAAGCCTCGGCAAATTTGCGGGTGAAAAGGTTTGAAAGAAAAGCCAGCAGCATTTTTTTGCCGTTCTGCTCGCGTTCCTGTAATATCAGTTCAATAATATCTTTACCGGGCAATAGGTCTATAAAGATGTTTTCGCCGGGTTTCCAGTACGATGAGATCTGCAATATAGCCGGGCCGCTCAGTCCCCAGTGGGTAAACAGTATGTTCTCTTCAAAACTTGCCCTATCATTCCAAACCCGGCAAAAAATACTATTGCCAGATAATTGCTCATACCAGGGCAAATCCTTACCGGTAATGGTCAACGGTACCAGGGCAGGGGAAGTTTCGGTAACCTGCATCTCAAATTTGCGAGCAACACGCAACCCAAAATCGGTAGCGCCCATTTTTTGAATAGGTAACCCGCCACTTGCAATAACTACTTTAGGCGCGGTTAAAACTTGCTGTTTATCGTTCCTTGTGATAGTAATATTAAAGCCGTCCTTAGTTTGTTCAATGGCCGTAACTTCGGCATCGCACCAAATTTCCTGATCAAGATCGTTACACAGGCTGGTAAATACATTCACCACATCCTTTGCCTTATCGCTAACCGGGAAAAGCTGGCCTAAGGTTTTTTCCTTGCCCTCAATACCGTAGGTCTCAAAAAAGTTCACGGTATCATCTACGGTCCACTGCGCTAAAGCCGAGCGACTAAAATGCTCGTTCTGCGAAATAAATTGCTTGTGGGTGGTATACAGGTTAGTATAATTACACCTGCCGCCGCCGCTTATCAATATCTTGGCACCAACGCGGTCGTTCTTTTCCAGTACTAAAGTCCGTTTGCCTAAAAAGCCGGCTTGCACAGCGCACATAAGTCCGCAGGCACCGCCGCCAATAATTATAGCATCAAAGTTTGATTGTTTTGTTAAATTTGCTGTCATGGATGATGTTGCGCAAATATCAGAATTTGGAAAGATACTTATCTTTTTAATTACAGGCGTTGTAATGATTGGTGCATTATTTTTTGTGAACCGACTTTTAGCGCCCCGTAACCCTAATTACGAAAAGTTGACCACCTATGAATGCGGTGAGGAGCCAACCGGTAACGCGTGGTTGCCTTTTAACTCGCGTTTTTATGTTATAGCGCTGGTTTTCTTACTGTTTGATGTAGAGATGGTGTTCGTTTTCCCCTGGGCAACGGTGTTTGGTAACCGCGAAATATTAGCGACTGATGCCCGCTGGGGATGGATCTCGCTTACAGAAATGTTTATATTTTTAGGGATATTAATATTGGGCCTGGCCTATGTTTGGCGCAAAGGCGACCTTGACTGGATAAAACCAAACGTTACTTTACCACAAACAGATGCCCGCATCCCGCAAGCGTTATATGATGACCTGAACGCCCAGCAAGGTAATTTTAAGGTTAGGGCATTTAGTTTAGAAGTGGCACCAACTGTTAACGCCGAGCCTATAAAGCCCGCATCCGCTGCACCTGCTACTACCGAAGTGCGCAAACCTATGTTTAAACCAAGTTTTAAAAAGCCAAGCAATGACGCCTGATCTGACTAACGAAAGCGGTGGTGTAGTGGTCACCAAAATGGACGACCTGCTTAACTGGGCAAGGTTATCGTCACTATGGCCGTTAAGCTTTGGTATTGCCTGCTGCGCCATTGAAATGATGGGTGCAATGGCTTCTACTTATGATCTTGACCGTTTCGGTGTGTTCCCAAGGCCATCTGCAAGGCAGGCCGATGTGATCATCATAGCCGGTACGGTCACATTTAAAATGGCCGAACGTATTAAACGCTTATACGAGCAAATGCCCGACCCAAAATATGTGATATCTATGGGTTCATGCTCTAACTGTGGCGGCCCATACTGGCAACACGGTTACCACGTGGTAAAAGGTGTTGACAGGGTTATCCCGGTTGATGTTTACGTGCAAGGCTGCCCGCCAAGGCCCGAGGCTTTAATAGGCGCTATACTTGAATTACAGAAGAAGATAGAGAAAGAGCATATTGTAGCAGGCGAGCAAGTCGCATCTTAATCCACTACATTCGGCCAAGGTTAAAATCAGATGCTCGTGTTGGTGTAAATAACGTTACTACTCGTAAATGTGATCCAGGGTTAAACAAGGTATCGCCTAAGATTTTTACATCTTGGGCACTCATTTTATTACCCTGTTTTCCTTCCCACCCCCGGCAAAGCTTTTTGTCTGCGTCTACTCTAAAGCTTCCTATATAATGCTTTTCAAAGTCCTGCCCGTAATTTATAATGTACTCGTTCGATTTAAATCTGTCGTCTAAATTCTCTTGCTCAAGCATGGCATTATATTCATCTTCCGGCACAAGATCATAAAAATATAGAGCTTCAATTTTTCCTGATTTAATATCAGGACGCATTTTGGAGTGCAGTAAAAACGGACTGATAAAAATCCCGCGCAAGCCACTGTCGGTGTTGATAGTAATGATATTAGAAATGAGCATGTGTTTAAGGTATTAAGTCTTGGATTTAGCTACTTGCTTGGATTTTGTATAAGGTAAATTTAGGATTTTTTCAACGGTTTCCGTCCTTGTTGGTGACAACACAACAACGGCAGCAAGCTCCTAACTGTCATTTCGAGGGAAGCGCAGCGACGAGAAATCTTGTTCAATAAGATAGATAGTTAACTTGCAAATCGAACAAGATATCTCCTCGTACCTCGTTCGATATGACATTTCATACGCACCCTCCGTTTTCCCTTTCAAATAATCCGTTACATTTGCCACATGGGTATAGATAACTTTGTAACATTCGCACTAACCGCATTCCTGTTTATCATGACGCCGGGTTTAGATACCATATTTGTAATAAACAAAGCGTTAGGGCAGGGGAAAAAAGCCGGTATCTATTCTGCATTGGGTGTTAATGCAGGTGTATTGGTACATACAGTGCTGGCGGCGCTTGGCTTGTCGCTTATTGTAGCAAAATCGGTGTTAGCCTTTACTGTTATTAAATATCTTGGGGCTGCTTATCTAATTTATCTTGGGGTTAATAAGCTTATTTCAAAAAATAACGGCATAACATTAACAGCGGTAGATAAAGCCGATAAAAGCAACATGCAGAATTTTTTATCGGGTGTGGTAACTAATGTACTTAACCCAAAAGTAGCGTTGTTTTTCCTGGCGTTTTTCCCGCAGTTTATAAAAAAGGAGGCTTTAAGCCAATCAATGCCATTTGTTATACTTGGCCTTACCTATGTATTTTTAGGTTTGATATGGTACGTTTTGCTTAGCCTGTTTGTATCCTTCTTTTCTCAAAAGTTTATCAGTAACCCCAAAGCCGGCAACTGGCTCAACAGGTTCTCGGGTGTTGCTTTTGTGCTGATGGGCTTAAAAGTTGCATTCTCAAAAAAGTAAGATTTTAACCTTTGCCCAAGTTGACTACATTTCCGCCTTTGTTGGTGTTGTCACCAACAAGCTGCCATGTTTGTCCGTCATATATTATTTGCTACCTGTCTCAAGGTTGTTGGTGACAACACCACCAACAAGTGCTTTAAATTCAAATGAAATAAGTGGTGGCGCTATTCTGTCAGTAGCTATATTTTAATATACTGATTATTAAGTAATTGCTAATGTTAATGGGTGTTCACGGCTGTGAACGTGAACACTTCCGCTGTTTCTGCCTTCCTGGAAATGGCATTTCTTTTTTACAGTTAATCCATTACATTTGTTACCTATGCAAAAAATATTGGTAGCTAACCGGGGCGAGATTGCTTTACGTGTAATGCGCTCGGCCCGCGAAATGGGTATAAAAACTGTAGCTGTTTATTCTGAAGCAGATCGCAATGCGCTCCACGTACGTTACGCGGATGAAGCCATATTCATCGGCGAAGCTCCATCCAATCAATCATACCTTGTTGGTGATAAAATAATTGCTGCATGTAAACAAACGGATGCAGAAGGGATCCACCCCGGTTATGGCTTTTTAAGTGAGAATGCCGCCTTTGCCCGCCAGGTACGCGAGGCTGGTTTAATACTGATAGGCCCATCGCCCGAAGCTATGGAAGTGATGGGGAACAAGCTATCGGCCAAAGCCGCCGCATTAAAATATAATATCCCTATGGTGCCCGGCACCGAAGAAGCCATTACCGATGTAAGCGAAGCAAAATTGCGCGCTGTTGAGGTTGGTTTCCCTATACTAATAAAAGCCGCTGCCGGTGGTGGTGGCAAGGGTATGCGCATAGTAGATTGCCCCGAAGATTTTGAAGAACAAATGGGCCTTGCTGTATCTGAGGCCATTTCGGCCTTCGGCGATGGCGCGGTTTTTATAGAACGTTATGTGTCTTCGCCAAGGCATATCGAGATCCAGGTTTTGGGCGATACGCATGGCAACATTGTGCACCTGTTCGAGCGCGATTGTTCTGTACAACGCCGTCACCAAAAGGTGGTAGAGGAAGCACCGTCATCTGTGCTTACGCCCGAGATTCGCGAAGCCATGGGTAAGTGTGCTGTAGATGTAGCACGATCTGTAAACTATACCGGTGCGGGTACGGTTGAGTTTATTATGGATGAGAAGCTGGATTTCTTTTTCCTGGAGATGAACACCCGCTTGCAGGTAGAGCACCCGGTAACAGAACTGATAACCGGCATAGACCTGGTGAAAGAACAGATCCGCATAGCCCGTGGTGAAGCCATCAGCTTTAAACAAACAGACCTGAAAATACAAGGCCATGCCCTTGAGCTACGTGTTTACGCGGAAGACCCCGATAATAATTTTTTACCGGATATTGGCACTCTGCAAACTTATGTTACCCCAAAAGGCCCGGGCGTTAGGGTGGATGATGGCTTTGAACAAGGCATGGAGATCCCGATCTATTATGACCCAATGATAGCCAAGTTGATCACCTATGGTAAGGACCGTACCGAAGCTATTGAGCGAATGATCCGCGCTATTGATGAGTATAATATTACCGGCATTACCACAACCCTAAGCTTCGGCAGGTTTGTAATGCAGCACGAAGCTTTTACATCGGGCAATTTTGATACACACTTCGTTAAAAAATATTTCACCCCCGAATCCCTGCAAACCGGCACCGAAGATGAAGCATTGATCGCTACGTTGATCATGGAAAAGTTGTTAAGCGCTAAAAAGGTTGCTTTTGCTGAAACGGCAGGAGTGGTGGAGAATAATTGGGTTAGGAATAGGAGGTAGGTGTTAGAGTCAAGAGGAAGAATCAAGACACTATATTTCCAGTTTGTCATCCTGAACGATAGCGAAGGATCTATTAGCGAACTTTGTCTATCGAAATTGCATGTCGGCAATAGATGCTTTACGATGTTCAGCATGACAAAAGGGGCAATTCCGCGTTAGGGATAGGAGCGGATACCGGCCCTGTGGCTAAGGCTTGGGCAGTATGAGCGTAAAGCCCGGCCAAAGGCAACGCCCAACTAAATTAACGTTTCCAGCTCTTCAATCAATCCAACCTGCCCGGGGATGATCTTCACCTTTGCTGTATCAACAGTAAACCAACCGGCACGGTCAATTTCGGGGAAACTGGTTTTCTTGCCTGATTTGGGCGGCCACTCTATTTCAAAAAGGTTGCTCACTATCTTTTCATGATCTATATCGCCCTCAACGGCCCATGCATGTACTACTTTGCCGCTTTTTTGCTTTATGGGTTGCAGTTTTATAAACTTGCCGGTAATGGGTTGGCCGGTTTCCTCTTCAAATTCGCGCTGTGCTGCAATAAGGGGCTCTTCACCATCAATATATTCACCTTTGGGGATAGACCATGCCCCATCGTCCTTATTGCGAAAGAATGGCCCGCCCGGGTGGACAAGAAAAACCTGTGGTAAACCGTTTGTTAGTCTGTATAATAGTATCCCCGCGCTTTGCTTTAGCATAAAATTGTTTTCCCTGCAAATTAGTAAAACACAAAGTATTATGGTTAGTTTTATACTATACATTTATATAAACCCCTACTACAATGGAAGATACCCGCTGGAAAAAATTTAAGCTTTGTGGCGATTATAATGTTGATATGCGCAGTTTGTACCTGGCGTGGTCTACCCCGGCGGGCCTGGAGAAATGGTTTCTGCGTAAAGCAGATTTTTTTACCGTGCCTATGCGTATGCGCGCTGCCAATGAGCAAATATTAAAAGAAGATACATATACCTGGTATTGGCATGGCTATGGCAACGAAATTGTGCAAAAAGGGCAGATACTGGAAGCTAACGGCCAGGATTTTTTAAAATTTAGTTTTACGGGCGATAGTATTGTGAGTGTTTCGTTCTCTACCCGCCACGGGTTAACCATCATAGAACTGGAACAAGAGGATATACCACAAGAGCCCGACCCGGAGAAAAATTTGCTGGTACAATGTCAAATAGGGTGGACTTTTTACCTGGCTAACCTAAAATCTGTTATGGAGGGTGGTAAGGACCTGCGAAATAAAAGGGTTGAATTGACCAGTTGCTTTAAGTAAAGCGCAAGTTTTTAAGTTAAAGACAAATTGTTGCACTAAATTTCTTGTTTCTTTATGGTTGATTTTTGTTTAAGGTAATTGAAACTTTTTTTGCACAAACTATTATAAATGAAGTACTTTTGGCTTAAATAAATTAATCTTATCACCATTTTATGATCACCAAATTTAGATCGATAGCTGTTATAGCTTTATTAGCAACGGCAGTGTTTTCTTACTCATCTTGTAAAAAGGATACCACGTCTAAAGCAGATACAGACAACACTGCGATTGGTACCCAAATAGCTTTAAACCTTTACAATTCATTTAACGGATCTTTCGGTAACACCGATTTGGGTTCGGGTGCACCTGTTGTTAACAGTACTGTTAAAAATGGCATCAAACTTAATTCATTTACTTGCGGGCAGGTTATTGAAACGCCGGTAAATACCACTACAAGCCAGGGCGATAGCGTGAAAAATACGATTGTTGGCACTAATAAAAAAGTGATAAACTGTGATGGTAATGTTGTAACCGGTTATACGTTAACTGCTACTACATCAAGCATTGGCTTTAAACCAACTTATACTTTTGATTATTTGGTAAAAGAAAATTACACCCTAAAATCATTAGCCGCAAACTATGCAAAAATAGGAGTTAACGGTACACAAACATCTGTTATTAAAACTCAGCAAAAAAGCGATGCTACTAAATCATCAGTTCAGAACAATGCTTATGATTTAAAAGATTTTGTTATTGATTCTTCTTCAAGGCCTTTCGACATAACTTCTGGTACGGCAACCTTTGTATCAACCGGTACTGCTAATGGCAAAGCATTTAGCTTTAAAGGTACTATTACCTTTATTGGTGGCCACAAGGTTAAAATTTCATTAGATGGAAAAGTAATTACAGTAGATTTACTTACCGGAAAGCCTATTAAATAAAAAAGATGTATTTGAATCATAAAAAAGCGAGTGGCAAAAAGTCACCCGCTTTTTTTATGATGTTACAATAACATACAGCACATTCAAAAATCTGTACTTTTGCAACGATATGTTTACAGGAATTATAGAAACTTTAGGAAAAGTAACCGATTTACGGCAGGAGCAGGGCAACCTGCATATCTCCGTGGTATCAAGTATTGCACAGGAGTTGAAGATAGATCAGTCGGTAGCGCATAACGGCGTTTGCTTAACGGTTATTGCTTTAGCCGATGGTACGCACACGGTTACCGCTATTGAAGAAACGCTGAACAAAACCAGCATAGGCCACTTAAAAGTTGGCGAACCTGTGAACCTGGAACGCTGCATGCAAATGAACGCCCGGCTGGATGGCCACATCGTTCAGGGGCATGTTGACCAGACCGCCACCTGTACAAAATTCACTGAACTGGATGGCAGCTGGGAATATACCTTTGAATACGATGCATCAGTAGGGAATGTTACTGTAGAGAAAGGCTCCATTTGTGTGAACGGCATCAGCCTTACCGTAGTAAACTCTGGTCCTAATTATTTTTCGGTAGCCATAATACCTTACACTTTTGAGCATACCAACCTGCACAATGTGCGCGAAGGTTCTGTAGTAAACCTGGAATTTGATATTATAGGTAAGTATGTTGCCCGTTTAATGAACCGTTAAAATTATGGTTCGACAAGCTCACCATGACAATTATTGATGTCAGTCTGAGCCTGTCGAAGACTTATGTGAGCGATCAATAGTTCGACAAGCTCAAGTCACATACAGACTTAACGGTTTAACACAGCCACCCGGCTTTTTGAATAATCGACAAAACTTTTTTGCTTGTCAACAGGAGGCTTGCCTGCCAGGTATTTCTTATAATATTTAATGGCGCTTTTCTTGTCCTTAAGATTGGTATCATACAGGTTGGCCAGCGAATAATATATCATTGGCGTTTCATCAAACTGGAGGCTTTTTTGGTAAGCTGTTACCGCTTTTTTGTATCGGAAAAGTTTTTCGTTACTATCGGCAATTTCACCATAATAAGCGCCTGTGTTTGGGGATATACCTTCGGTAATGGCTTTTTGCAGATAAAATATAGCCATATTTTGATCTTTTAATGCCTTGTAGCCTAATGCGGTATAATAATAACTGGTTTCGTTACGGGCCACTTCATCCATCTCCATAAAAGTGGATATACTGCAATCGTAGTTTTTGATATTATAATAGGCAACGCCAAGTTTGGTTAACACCTGGCCCGACTGGTTTCCGTAATCAACAAGCTTTAGGCAGGTATTAATGGTTTCGGGCCATTTCTTTTGGGCGTATTGCAGCTTCATCAGGCTGTTTAGTAATATAATATTCTCCGGATCGGCGGTGATGGCAGCACTTAAAACCTTCTCGGCCTGCCCGTTAAATTTCATGTTCACATAAATATCACTCAGGTCAGATGCTATATCCGGTTCGGCAGGGTTAAGCCGATTGGCTTTTTGGAGATAAAATATGTAAGATGTAATGTCATTCTTATCATGGCTTATTTGGGCCAGTTGCTTGTAAACCATAAAGTTGGTGGTGTCGCGGGCTATAATGCGTTTATAATACATTTCTGCCTTGGCAATATTTCCTCTGCGCATGTTTAGTCCGCCAAGGCTATAAAGCACAGGCATGTTTGTAGAATCAATATTATAAATGCGCTGATAATAGCTTTCGGCATCGGCCAGGCGGCCTGCCATGTTAGATGTGTAGGCCAACTGACCTAATGCTTTGGTATTGGTAATGGGTTCGGTGTAGGTTTGTTTCAAATAATCTGCAGCTTCGGCAAAGCGTTGATTTTGGTAATAATCTAACAGTAAAGCGTCGTCAACTTTAATGGTTTGTTGCGAAAAAGTACTTATTGATGAAAGGCAAAAGATTAGAAGATAGAGAGTAGATTTCATATAACTAAGTTATTAGTTATATGCGATATTTCCAAATTTTAAACAATTTGGCATTGTTGTGGTTGTAGATGTAAATAAAACAAGATACTATGGATAAGATAAGGAAATTTGAATTGATGGAAAAGATTGTCCATGAATTAGAAGATTTAAAGAATAGTCAGCAGGCTATTATAACAAAGTTAGCTAAGATCGAAGTGGACAATTTTGACCTGGCCAATAAAAGACTGGAAAAAGACCTGCCTGATATGCACCAGCGTGTTACCGATAACCTTGATACTATTACCAGCATACTACAGGATTTTGCCAGCCAAACCGACGAGTATAGCAGCCAGAACAACATCTCGGCCTTAAAAGAACAGGAAGAAATAAACAAATTGTAAACTTACAATTTTTGAAAAAGAAGCCCCGGATAGGGGCTTTTTTGTGGGATTAAACTTTCAAATCCCTCCCTTGGGAGGGATTTGCTTAGAGACTACCTCAAACTCTCCTTAAAAAAATTTACAGCCATATCCCCAACCAATTCATGTACCGCATGCCTGTCAACAGAAGGATCATCATTAAATATGGGGCCGCCGGTTTTCTTTACTTCGGGTATAGCTTCATTCAGGAATACGTAATGGGCTGTTTTACCCCGAACGATATACAATTTTGATTTCGGCATTAATTGATGGTAATGCGCCGCATTAGTTTTAACCGGGGCGATGCTATCGCTTTGCGCGCCAACAATAAACATGGGTATATCCACATCTTTAAACTGGCTTTGTTCAACAAATCCTTGTCCAACTGCAGGGCACATGCTAAACACCGCTTTTATCCGCTTATCTTTTAAAGGGGGGCTTTTGGCGAATGATGCCTCAACTTCCCTTTCATCCAAAGCATCTTTCAGGTTAGGGAACTCTGGAATGGTGATCTCTTTTAATCCCTGGGGAGTATTGGTAAACTCGTTCATGGCTTTCAAGTCTAATTTGGCGCCGGCCAAAGCAATAACGGTATAGCCGCCGATAGAGAACCCTGCCGCACCGATGCGCTGCCTGTCTATCGCTTTGTTAAGTTCGGGGTTGTTTAAAAGCTGGGTAAGCACAAAGCTAATATCTTGCGCTCGCTGCCAGGGTGTTACAAAGTTGATAGCTATCTTATTATCATAAGTATTGCCCCAATGATCTACAGCAGCTACTATGAAACCTTGCTTAACAAGGATATCTGCCAGCCACTCCATAGTCATACGGCCGCCACCTGTACCGTGCGAGATCATAATAAGAGGATGCTTGTCAGCAGGCAGCTTTGCGTTCCTTACAGTAGGTTCGTGCAGAAAAGGGAAGTTTTGCTTTAAGGCGGGTGCTTTACTATTATCTGTCGTTGGATACCAGATCTCGGTAATTAAAGGGCGCTTGCGGACGGTATCGTTATAGCGAAAGGTTTGTTCGCCAATGAGTGTTTGGGCAAATACCGTTGCCGGCACCAGGAATAATATGAAAAGGAGATGCTTTGGTTTCATAATTCTTATTTGATATACAAAGCAAGTTATTTAAAACCAGCGGTTTATTGACAAATGTCAATAATTTACCTTTTGGATTTCAGGCGACTCAGGGTTTCCTGTGATATGCCCAGGTAATCGGCTATTATTTTTGATGGCAGCCTTTGTATAAGGGTAGGGCTGGTTTCCATCAGTAATTGGTAGCGCTGTTTGGCGTCCATGGTGATCAGGCTTTCAATACGTTTTATAGAGGCTATATAATCTTTCTCTAAACTTATACGGTACACATGCTCCCAACCGGGGAAAGTATCCAGCAGCGCATTAAAATCATGGTGACTGATGTAAAGTATATCACTTGGCTCGATGCTTTGTATGGCTGCCAGAGATGGCTCCTGTAAATTAAAACTTGGGAAAGCGGTACCAAACCTGCCTTCAGTTACCAAAAATCGGGTAGATTCTTTGCCGTTTACATCCAACATAAATACCCGCAAACAACCTGAATTTACAAAATAGATGTAAGGCGCAATATCGCCGGCTTGCAGTAGTATCTCATTACGCTTTGTAGTTTTATGCCTGAATTTTTTGCAGAAGATATTGAGCTGCTCATCATCAACAGGCATTGCTGCACTGATGAATTGTTTGAGTTGATGGTAGGGGTTAGACGGCATTAAATTAAAGATACGTCATTGCGAGGTACGAAGCAATCTCTTTAGGATAGTTGTATACCTTGCATGCAGGATTTGCTAAAAGAGATTGCTTCGTACCTCGCAATGACGCGTGGCGATTAATTACTCCTCACCGTCTATACTTTTCCCCTTCATAGCGGTGCTTATGGCTACATCCATTACACGCTCAGCAAAGGGGCGGGTAAAGTTATTCAGCTCATCAATCTTGGCGTGGATAAGGTCTTTATCACCGGTGCTTAGGGCTGCTTTAAGTGCTTCTAAATGTATTTTGGTTTCGCTTATCTCGTCGGGATTCAATAACTGACCATTCTTCTCGAGGAAACGTTCAACTGTATATACCATTTGCTCGGCTTCGGTTTTAGCCTCTATCAGCATGCGGGCGCTTACGTCGTCTTTAGCATGGGTGATGCTATCCATCAGCATTTGTTCAACCAGGTCATCGGTAATGCCGTAAGCCGGTTTTACTTCTACCTCCTGTTTAACGCCGCTACGCAGTTCAATAGCCTGTATTTTCAATATGCCATCGGCATTTAGTATAAAGTTGATATCTACCTTGGGGAAACCAGCCGGCATAGCCGGGATGCCTTTTAGTTCAAACTCAGCCAGTTTACGGTTCTCGCTGATCAGGTCGCGTTCGCCCTGGTAAACGGCTATCTTCATGTTTACCTGGCCATCTTTCGAGGTAGTATATTGGCGGCCAGCCTTGGTAGGGATCTTAGAGTTACGGGGGATAATGGTATCCATTAAACCGCCCATAGTTTCGATGCCAAGCGATAGCGGGGTAACGTCAAGCAATAAAATATCGCTGCGGTTACCGGCCAAAACATCGGCCTGTATGGCAGCGCCAAGGGCAACTACCTCGTCGGGGTTAATGCCATCATGCACCGGGCGACCAAAAAACTCGGCCACCATTTTTTTAACCAGCGCTGTGCGGGTACTACCACCAACCATCACCACTTCATCAATATCGGTTATGGTAAGTTTTGCATCTTTTAACGCGTTTTGGCAGGCAGTAATGGTTTGCTGTACTTTGGGCAATATCAGCTCTTCAAAAGTATTGCGGTCTATAGTGCACCATATATCACCAATTTTCTCGTTGAAAAGACTTTGGTGCGCAAATGCTTTCTTCGCTTCTTCGGCTTTAAGGCGAAGTTCCTGGGTAAGCTCGCGGTTCTTAGCCAGTTCCGCTTTATCTATATTGTTTTTATCTATCCAGTAATCGGCAATGGCGCGGTCAAAATCATCGCCACCTAAAAAGGTATCACCATTGGTCGATAGCACTTCGAAAATGCCGTTCTGGATCTGCAGGATAGAAACATCAAAGGTGCCGCCGCCCAAATCGTACACGGCAATGGTTTTTGTTTCTTCGGGGTTTAAGCCAATACCGTAAGCAAGGCTGGCGGCCGTAGGTTCGTTTACGATGCGTAATACATCCAGTCCGGCGAGTTTACCGGCATCGCGGGTTGCCTGGCGCTGCGAATCGTTAAAATAAGCAGGAACGGTTATCACCGCACGGTTAACCGGGGTTTTAAGGGCATGCTCGGCACGTTCTTTCAGTTCCTTTAATATCAGGCCCGAAAGCTCGATAGGATTATAAAATTTATCGCCAACCTTAATTTTTACAAGGTTTTCGCTATCGTCGTCAATAATTTTATACGAGAAAAAGTTCTGGTAATTTTTTACATCGGCATATGAACGGCCCAGTAAACGCTTAACAGAAAATACGGTATTCTGCGGGTCGGTTATCAGGAAACCTTTTGCTTCGTTACCCACTGTAATATCACCCGCTGCACCAAAATGCACAACAGAAGGCACCAAAACGCCTTTGCCGGTATCGTTTATCACCTTCGGGTTTTTATCCGGATCGATAAAAGCAACCAGCGAATTTGTAGTGCCCAGGTCTATACCTACAATAATATTTTCTTTTTGTATTGAACCTGTTGCCAGGTTGATGGAAACTTTAGCCATAGTAAATTATAACAAAGCGCAAATGTACTTAGTTTTAGCAGACGGAGTGTCATATAGATTTCGGATTTTGGCTGAACCGGGATTAAATTAGTGATATGGGCGTTGCCTGCGGCCGGGCTTTCCGTTCATACGCTCACAGGCCTTAGTCACAGGCTGGTATCCACTGCAATCCCCAACGCAATTATTCGTTAGTATGAATGTGATTCTGAAAATTGTTAAATCCTGAAAATTTTGATTTAGATTATTTACTTTCATCCCATAATGAAACGACTGCTGCTGCCACTGCTACTTTTAACCGCTACATTTACTTATGCACAGCAGTTTGGCGGTAACCCGCCATCTATAAAATGGAAACAGGTGAATACGCCCGTTGCCAGGGTGATATTTTCGCAGGGGATGGACTCTGCAGCATTACGCGTTGCCGAAACCATACAACGCATGAATCGACTGATACAGCCCACAATAGGTTATAAGCAACGGCAGGTGAGCATAGTACTGCAAAACCAAACCATTGTATCAAACGCTTATGTAGGCCTGGCGCCGTTTCGCAGCGAATTTTATTTAACGGCAGGCCAAAATAGCTTTGATGTAGGTAGCCTGCCATGGCCGGAGCAATTGGCTATTCACGAGTTTAGGCACGTGCAGCAATACAATAACTTTAATGTTGGCTTGTCGCACGGTTTGCGGGTTGTTTTTGGCGAAGGCGGACAGGCGCTGGCCAACGCATTATCGGTACCCGACTGGTTTTTTGAGGGCGATGCCGTATACAACGAAACCCTGGTAAGCCGGCAGGGCAGAGGGCGGTTGCCCTATTTTTTTAATGGCTACCGGTCGTTATGGGCTGCCGGCAAGGATTATAGTTGGATGAAGTTACGCAATGGCTCCTATCGGGATTATACACCAAACCATTATCCGCTGGGGTATATGATGGTAGCTTACGGACGAGAGCAATACGGTAACGACTTTTGGAAAGGCCTTACGCACGATGCCGCAGCGTTCAATACAGGCTTTTTTCCGTTGCAGGGCGCTATTAAGAAACACGCAGGTATAGATTATACCGACTTTAGAACGGCAGCTTTAAATCACTTTAAAAAGCAATTTGAAAATGATGAATCTGATATACCGGCCAATAAAAATCAGCACTTTATAGGCGACCACGAATACCCAGCTTATATAAACGATAGCACACTCATCTATCTTAAAACAACCTACAAACACATACCGCAGTTTATTATAAAAACGGGTAACAAGGAAAAGGCAATAGCGGTACAAGGCATCACTACTGATAATTTTTTCAGCTATCACGATGGTAAAATAGTATATGCCGCCTACCGGCCCGATATTCGCTGGGGATACCGCAATTATAATGAGCTGGTTGTGCTTGATGTAAACACAGGTAAGGAACACCGCATCACCCGTAAAACAAAATATTTTTCGCCCGCCTTTAGTGCCGATGGCAAAACCATTGTGGCGGTGCAGGTTGCACCAACGGGCAAAAGCGAGTTGCATTTGCTAAATGCTGCCGATGGTAAGCTGTTATCGGCACTGCCAAACACCGCAGGCTTATTTTATACCTTCCCCAAGTTTTATGAGGATGATAAATTGATCTCGGCTGTTCGTAACAGCAAGGGCGAAATGTCATTGGCTTTAATTGACATCAAATCCGGAACTACCAAATACCTGCTGCCACTTAGTTTTGAGCCGATCGCTTTTCCGCAGGTGCAGGGCGATACGGTTTACTTTACAAAAACAGCCGGTTTAAACGATAGGTTATTTGCACTTGCCGTTAAAACAAATCAGTTATTTGAAGTAAAAGGCGCGCCTAAAAATGGTTCAATAGGATATTATCAACCGGCAATCAGTGCAAACAAATTGGCATGGACGGGCTTTACCGCTTTTGGCTACCAATTGAATGAAGCTAATCGCAGCGATATACAATTAACACCCGTAACCAATTCACAAGCGTTTTCGTCCTTGCCGGATATGGGCATCAGTGTGCTGAAGAATGATAGCGCGAGCAATGTTTCAGCATCTGTTAAACCCGATTCATTGCCTATCACCAATTACAGTAAACTGCATGGCCTATTTAATTTCCACAGTATTTTTCCTTCGCTTAACGATCCTAATTATTCCCTGCAACTGGTGGGTAATAATGTATTAAATACTTTTCAATCGCAGCTTACCTTTACCTTTAACCGCGATGAAGGCTACAAGCAAATTGGCTACGAAGCCGCATACGGGGCATTTTTCTCTTACCTGCTTGCTGGTGCCGATTATATTTTTGACAGGCGCGGCTTTTACAACGGTAACAGCATTTACTTTAACGAAACCTCCATTCATGGCGGATTACAGGTACCTTTGAATCTTTCGGTAGGGAAACATTCAACCGCTTTATCATTAAGCAGTAGCGTGTATTATAGTCGTAATACTTTCCAGGAGGCGTTCCGCAGTATGTTTAAGGATAGTTATTATACGTATTTGAGCAATACGGTTAGTTTCAGGAACCAATCGCAACAGGCTAAGCAAAACATTAACCCGCACTTCGCGCAAAGCATCAGCATAAATTATAAAACAGCCATTTCCGGCCGGGATGCCAATCAATTGCTGACTACAGGCACGTTTTATTTCCCGGGTTTAGCCGTTAACCATAGTTTTGTAATAAGCGGCGCTTATCAGCACAGGGGGCAAAACAATGGTATTGGCTTCTCATATGATTTCCCCTTCTCGCACGGTTACACTGCCGAAAACCTTGATGATATGAATAAGGTAGCAGTGAGTTATCATTTCCCAATTGCTTACCCGGATGCAGGAGTAGCCAACCTGCTGTATATTCTACGCCTGCGCGGAAATGTTTTTTATGAACAAACACACGCGACTGCCTATAACTTTTATACCGATGGCAGCGAATTTAAAGCGAATTTCAGATCGGCAGGTGCAGCCATATTTTTTGATACCAAATGGTTTAACCAGGGGGCGGTATCATTTGGGGTGAGGTACAGCCGTTTGTTAGATAACGACATATTTGGCGGCAGCGGCCGAAACAGGATAGAGATAGTATTACCGGTAAGTTTATTTTAAGCGTAAGGGCATCGCAGATGCCGGACCATGTTAAGCACTCGTCGCAGACGAGCGCAAGGTATCATTAACAAAAAAGCACCGCCATATAGCAGTGCTTAATATTTTATCAGGCAGAAATATCTTAGGTGGTATAACCCAGAATTTTCAATACCTGTTTACTGTTCTGTTCCTCGCCAAATACCTCAAAGTTGAACGTTTCATCCCTGTTTCTGCGGATGATAACATGCTTAGGCGATGGCAGCAGGCAATGGTGGATGCCACCGTAACCGCTTAATACTTCCTGGTAGGCGCCGGTATTAAAAAAGCCCAGGTATTGCACCTTACGGGTTTTTGGCATAAACACACTGTTCATGTGTGCTTCCTGGTTGTAGTAATCCTGTCCATCGCAGGTAATGCCACCTAAGTTAACACGCTCGTATTCGCTATCCCAGTTGTTAACAGGCAGCAAAATGTATTTTTGGTTAAGCGCCCAAACATCCGGCAGGTTGGTAATAAAAGAGCCATCCAGCATCAACCATTTTTCGCGGTCGTTTTGTTGTTTACGGCCCAGTACTTTATATAAAATGCCCGAAGCTTCGGCTACGGTATATTTACCAAACTCGGTAATAATATCCGGTTCCATAGTGTCATGCTCCGCACAGATCTCTTTTATACGGCTCACAATTTCGTTGATCATGTATTCATAATCAAAATCAAAAACCAACGAATCTTTAAAAGGCATACCGCCGCCAATATCAAGGGTATCAAGGGCGGGGTTTATCTTTTTAAATTTGCAATAAAGCGTTACGTATTTCTCCAGCTCGTTCCAGTAATATGGGGTATCAGAAATACCCGAGTTAATGAAGAAGTGTAGTAATTTAACCTGGAAGTTTGGGTTGTTTTCTACCTTATTATGGTAAAAATCAATGATATCTTCCATACGGATACCTAAACGCGAAGTGTAGAACTGTGAATCGGGCTGCTCTTCAGCTGCTATACGGATACCCAGGTTACATGGGGTCTCCATCTCCACCTCGTCATCGTACAGATTAAATTCTTCTTTATTATCCAGTACAGGGATAATGTTTTTGAAGCCATCGTGCAGCATATCAATAATGTACTGCTTGTACTGGAAGGTTTTAAAACCGTTGCAAATAACGGTAACATCCTTGCTTACCGCGCCTTTTTTCTCCAACGCGTCAATCATTGGCATATCAAAAGCCGACGATGTTTCCAGGTGGATCTCGTTCTTCAGCGCTTCTTCTACAATATGCTTAAAGTGCGAGCTTTTTGTGCAATAACAGTATTTGTAGCTGCCGCGATAATTATTTTTTATAATGGCCTGTTGGAAAAGCAACTTAGCTTGCTGTATTTTTTTACTGATAATGGGCAGATACGTGAACCGTAGGGGGGTACCATACGTTTCAATCATTTCCATCAAGTTTAAATCGTGGAAGTATAATTCATCCTCTATTATCTCGAAACCATCCTGTGGGAAACCAACACTCAGATCAAGAAATTCCTGGTAACTCTGCATCTATTAAAATTTTGGCAAAAATGTAATTTTTTAACGGATTTTTTGCCAAAATGTTGGGTGTATTTTATGGTCGGATTGTAATTTGTTTGTGTAAGAGAGTTGCATAGCGCAAATACGCTCAAACGAACCTGTCCTGGTGAGCTTGTCGAACCATTAGCAAATATGCATCATCGCTGGTAAAGTCTTCGACAAGCTACCCAAGACATTTGTTAGTAACTGGGTAATAAGTGTTCACGTTCACAGCCGTGAACACCATCGTGAACACATAAATAGCTGATAATAAGCAGCTATAAAAATAAGGCACTGACAAAATAACGTCACCATTAAATCCCAACCTGGCACAGGCAAAATGCAATAATATAGTCGGTCACGCTGCACGGCTCCTTAAGATATGTCATTGCGGCTTAAAATCCGTGAGGATTTTAAGCTCAGACTGACAATCCTATTTGATGTACACGAACGACACACTTTTTTTAACGGTAAGTCCGCTGATGCCGGTACTGTTATAAGTTAGGGTGTATTTTGCAGGTTTATCAATAGCATATGCCTTTAACAGATCGGTGTTAACAGTTAAACTATCGTTAGCTTTAAGGGTAACATAACTACTGGCGGGTGGCGGCATTATGCGTTTGGCCATTGGACCTTTGTAATTCACCCCGTTCCCGTTTTCATCGGTAATATCCAGGTATTTACTCATTAAAGGTTCAAACGGTGTATGCCATTTGCAAAAGCGGGAAGTATCGGCGGTGTTATTTTTTACCGTGAACTTTAACAGTACAGAATCTCCAACTTTAATGGTGTCCTTAATTGTCATCTCTGCTGTAAGGGTTTTTTCGATAGCTGCGGTATCAGCTACAGATCTGGTAGAATCGGCTTGTTGTTCGGCCTGATTACTTGTGCGCACGCCGCAAGATGATAAGGCCAGAAGGGCAAGGGATAATATTTGATAGTTTTTCATGCTGATTATACGTTGCAACATTAAACAATGCAACAGCGGATTGTTGTTTTAAAGTCGAATTATTTCTGCATCTCACAGGACAGGTATTGCCTACTGCCAACTAAGAACTGCCAACTGAACAATGGCATTGCCTGCGGCCCGGGCTTTCCACTCATACGCGCACAGGCATTAGGCGCAAGGCCGGTATCCGCTTTTATCCCTAACGCTGAAATACCCTTTGTTATGTTGAACATCGTGAAGCATCTGATCGCCAACATGCAATTTCGATAGGCAAAGTTCGCTAATAGATCCTTCGCTATCGCTCAGGATGACAATTAGAAAAAAGGGACCAGGGTTTCCTTTCTTTCCTCACCGTCGGCAAAACAGCTTCGGGCGAAAGCGGGCAGAACGATGGTGGTCTTGTGCGGCTGTAGGGGCATAGGGAATTTTGCTGAAGCGAGGGCCAATGAGCGAACGCAGTGGGGCAAAAGATTCCAGCCCGTGGTTTTGCCCGGTTTGCAGGGCAAAGGCATAGTGCGGCAAAGAAGCCTTTTTGCCGACTTGATCTTTTGCTTCTTTTCTATCAAGAGAAAAGAAGGAGCCTCCGCGGCGGCGAGCGGGCCAGTTAATAGTGGTACACCGAATATGAGAGATGCCGAAATAATGACGGGATGGTTAAACATATTGCCACCTATCCTAAAGAGATTGCTTCGTACCTCAGCAATGACGTGCGGAAAAGAGGCAGGTAAACAAAAAATCCCCGATTGAGCGGGCTTTGAGTATTCTGTAAAAAGCGGCTTATATTAAGAGTAAGAACCTGATATTAACTCTATTATTTGCATTATTAATCTCTAGCCCCCAAATGCACCTCGGCCATCATGCACCGTGCACTACCGCCGCCATTAGTTTCAATGGTATTAATATCAGCATAAACCAGCTTGCCATACTTCTCTAAAGTCGTCTTTTGATCCGCAGTAAGCGAAACATAAGCTGCTTGCGACATCACCACCAGTGTTTCTCCATCTGTGTTCTTCACTTCCAGCATATTGCCGGCAAAGTGGTTCATCTGGTCGAACGTGATATCGATGGTTTCTTTATGGGTTGATTTTAACGATGTAATAACGTGCTCTTTTTCAGATATGTTGGCGATGCTATCTAAACAGATCACCGCGAATTTACTGCCAATAGCCATCAGGACATTGGTATGATAAATGGCTTGTCCGTTTTGGTCAAAGGCATCAAAAGTTACAGCCTTGTAGCCTGTATAATCGCAAAAGGCTTTCAGCACCTCGGCATTGGTACGGGGCGACAGGCAGGCATAGGCTATTTTGTTCCCCCTGTCCAAAACCATGCTGCCGGTACCTTCCAAATACTGGTTCTTTGCCTCAAAGCGACTCAAATCAATAACGTGATTGGCCTTAAAGCTATCTTCCAGCTGGCGAATGATATCCTCCCTGCGCTCCAACCGGCGGTTCTCGGCCTGCATAGGGTAAAGGAAGATATCGCCATTATCATGAAAAGATACCCAGTTATTCGGGAAGATGGAATCGGGGGTATGCGGTTCGGCGGTATCATCTACAACTGTTACGTTAACACCATTATCGCGCAGCACTTTTACAAAGCCATCAAACTCCTGTTGCGCTTTTTGCTGTACTGCCTGCTGGTCATCGTCCCGGTTCTGGAAAGCGTTACTTTCGGCTGTTTGCGCGTTAAAGCCAAACGCCACAGGGCGTATCATTAATATATTGGAGGTAGACTGGTTCATTTTACATTAGTTCATTGGTGATGGCAAATTAATCAATCTGCCTTATAATCCAATATATCGCCGGGCTTACAATTTAATTCGCGGCAAATGGCTTCGAGGGTATCAAAGCGTACACCTTTTACTTTGCCGGTTTTGAGCAGAGAAAGGTTGGTTATGCTGATGTCCAGGCGCTCGGCAAGCTCCTTAAGCGACATCTTGTTTTTGGCCATTTCCACATCAAGGTTTACTATGATAGCCATTATACAAACTCTCCGTTCTCTTTTTGAAGTTCAAAACCATATTTAAATACGTCGGCCATAATGTAAATAACCGCGCCCAGTATTAATCCGCTAAAGCTTTGTTCCCATACCATGTTCATCAGGTTCATATCTTTTACGCTCGTTTTTAAAATTACTGCCGAGCTTATGCCCAGCAGTATGTTTAATACCGTAAATAAGGCAAAGCACAACGCGGTTATTTTAAGTCGGCGCACATTATCATAGGTAAAGGGCATATTGTATTTTATGGTATCAAAAAACTTACGCAGCTGATAAATAATACTCATTACCAAAACTTCAAATGCTATCAAAAAGAAGTATGCGGTGGCCACATGGCTAAAGGTGTTCTTTAAGTTCATTTTTATTGTGGCCTGGTCTTGCTGCAGGGTAATATGATCAACATAGGGCGTAAGCGATTGTAAGTTGATAGTTGTAGGATTAAGCGGGTATTTAACCGGATTGCTAAATTCAGTAAAGTCACTGGTGCTTATTTTCCATGTGAGCACGCAAAAGGCGAATAGCGCCAGTGCGATATTGAAATACCAACATATGTTTAGTATAACCCTAATTGTTGTTAAAAGCCAGGATGTAGTTTTCATGTCTGTAATTATTTGTTGATACAAACATACAGACTATATTTATAAAACAAAAATAATTTTATGTTTTACATAAAATTATTTTTGTTTTATGTTTAAAGTACGCTATACCGCATCAGCGGCATACTCATGCAATGGAAGCCGCCACGGGCGCGTGATAGCTCGGCGCTTGGCATTAATATCAGTGTATCCTTCATGCTTTGCGGGTCAAGCTCGCCAGCTTCAAATTTTGGTAGCAGGTCAGTTACATGGATAACATTAAAACCGCTTTGCTTAAATGCTTCTACCGTTTTATCGTTACGGTCGTAACCTAATACTACGCCATCTTTAAGGGCCAGCAGGTTACAGCTATCTGTCCATTGCTCGCGGGCATCAAACGGGAACTCATCATTACCAGAGTAGATGAATTTGGTTGGCTCGGTGCTTTCCAAATCTTTCTGACTTATGTTATCCAGCAGGTCTTCCAGTGTGGCAAAGGTTTTAGGCTTTTTATCTTTCCTGAACTGTACAATCTCGGGTTTATCCTTATTCTTTTTATCGGCGAACCAGGCAATAGGCTCGCGCTGCGATTGCTCGGTTTCGGCAATGGTTAACGATCGCAGCAGCACCCATACATTGCGTTTTACCTGCGTAAAAACGGTATCAATATGCATATAATCGCGCTTATGCGGTATTTTTACAATGGTGATCTTGCTAACCACATCGTTCTCTAATAATAGTTTTATAGCCTCATTTGCACCACTGATAGAGGTACGCTCACTACAACCAATTATCAAATGCTGTGGACTAACCATCATTACATCGCCGCCTTCAATGGTGGTTTTCTCCTCATTGGCTTCGCCGGGGCGTAAAAAGTGCTGTTTGTTTTCCGATATCTCGATGACGTTATTGCGATAGGCTTCAAACAAAGGATGATTAAAGAAGATATAGCGCATCAGCAAGGTCTCCCGTGCCCGGGCCTTTTTGGCAGGGCTATTCAACAGAATATGGTTATTGATGGCAATCCCCAGATCGCGCGAAAATATCAGATTAGGGATAGGCGCGAAGATCATGGTATCATCGCCCAGTGCGCCGGAAATAAAGATCTTGGCCAGTTCAATCGGGTCGGTATCTATCAGTTGCAGCTGCAGGCGATAGTTACAACTTTCTATAGCACAAACGGCAGCCACCAGTTTCTTGCGCACATCGGTTTGCTGTAATATATCGCTCAGCAGGGTTTGTATCTCAATAACCTTTGTCGAATTGTGAAAATCCGCGTTATCGGGTTTAAAAAAGTCGCGGTCGCCTTCCGGGCTATCTATAGCGCTTAGTTTTCCCTTTATTTTATCAGGATCAAGGAAATACATCAATAACTTAATGTAATAATCGTACTCTTTGCGGCGCATGGTATCCAGGTGCACTATGTCCTCAAAAAGCCAATCCTGCGCCTTAGAGGGCACAACTTTACCCAGCCCGCTATCGGGGCTATGTACCAGCAGTACACGCAGGTTACCAATTTCAGAAGTTACGTCTATCTTAAAATCCTTGTCATTAAGTATCATAAATGGTTATAAAGTAGAAACAAATCTATTGTTTTTAGTTGAATAGTTTATAGTCGATGGCCCATAGTCCATAGTAAAAATGGCCTTGTCCATAATGTTAAAGTCAAATGAAATTACTATCGACTATCGTCTATGGACAATGGACTATAAATGTTAATTTTGCGCGATGGATTTTATTATTGAGGCTGTTGTTAAGGCCATAAAGGATTTATACCAAACCGATATTGCTGCTAAAGATGTAAACCTGCAGGAAACCCGCAAGGAGTTTGAAGGACAGGTTACCCTGGTTACCTTCCCCTATACAAAAGTATCGCGCAAAGGGCCCGAGCAAACCGGCACCGAAATAGGCGAATATCTGAAAAACGAATTGCCTCAAATTGCCGCTTTTAACGTGGTTAAAGGCTTTTTAAATATATCTATTGCCGATAGCTATTGGCTTGATCAACTACGGACGGAGATCCTGTCGGATGATTTCGCGGTAGCAAAACCTAACGGCAAAAAGGTAATGGTAGAGTATTCTTCACCAAATACCAATAAGCCATTACACTTAGGCCACATCCGTAACAACCTGTTAGGTTTTTCGCTGGCCGAGATATTAGGTGCAGCAGGATATGAAGTGATCAAGGCTAATTTGGTGAATGACAGGGGGATCCATATCTGTAAAAGCATGGTGGCCTGGCGCGAATTTGGCAATGGCGAAACACCTGAAAGTAGCGGCTTAAAAGGTGACCACCTTGCCGGTAAATACTATGTTTGGTTTGATAAAGCCTACAAGCAACAAATACAGGAACTGATTGAAGAAGGCCAAACCGAAGACGAAGCCAAAAAGAATGCCCCGCTGATAAAAGAAGCGCAAGAAATGCTTTTACAATGGGAGGCAGGCGACGAAGCGGTTATCAACCTTTGGAAAACCATGAACGGTTGGGTGTACGAGGGCTTTGATGTTACCTACAAAACCCTTGGCGTAAGCTTTGATAAATACTACTACGAAAGCAATACCTATTTATTAGGTAAAGATATTGTTGAAGAAGGCCTTGCAAAAGGTGTATTCTTTAAAAAAGAGGATGGCTCGGTTTGGATAGACCTGACCGAGGACGGCCTTGACCAGAAATTGGTGTTACGAGCCGATGGTACATCGGTGTACATTACACAGGATTTGGGTACGGCCCAGTTAAAGTACGACGATTTTAAGATGGACGAATCCATCTACGTGGTGGGTAACGAACAGGATTATCACTTCAAAGTGTTGTTCCTGATACTGCAAAAGCTGGGTAAAAGCTGGGCACAGGGCTTGTATCACCTGTCGTACGGAATGGTTGATCTGCCATCGGGCAAGATGAAATCGCGCGAAGGAACTGTTGTTGATGCCGACGATTTGATGGCAGATATGTTTAACACCGCTGCCGAAACTACCGAAGCCATGGGCAAAGTAGATGGCTTTAGCGAAGAAGATAAAAACAAGCTATATCGTACTATTGGTATGGGGGCTTTAAAATACTTTCTGCTGAAGGTTGATCCTAAAAAACGACTTTTATTTGATCCAAAAGAATCTATAGATTTCCAGGGGCACACCGGGCCGTTTATCCAATACACCCACGCCCGTATCAAATCGGTACTTAGCAGGGCTAATTATACTGCGGCAAGCAGCACAAATGATGTTGCCGAACTGGATGGTATAGAACGCGACCTCATCGTTACCCTTACCAAGTTCCCCGAAACTATAGCAGAAGCAGCAACTGGACACAGCCCGGCGGTAATAGCTAACTATGTTTACGAGGTGGCTAAAAATTACAACAAGTTCTATCACGAAAAATCTATCCTGCAAGCCGAGGAAGAGCGTTTAAAACAATTCAGGTTGCAGCTTTCTGCAGCATCGGCAAAGGTAATAAACAAAGCTATGGGCTTGTTGGGGATTGATGTACCGGAACGTATGTAGTTTGCAGTTGTTAGTATGCAGTTAGCAGTTGAACTATTCCATAAAACTGCTAACTGCAAATTGCCTACTGCAAACTGAGTTATCTTCTCCAGTGCCCTCTTCGCCAGGCGTAGCCACGCTGGCCTCGTACCCAGTTACCTTGTACATATACACGGTTGGCACGTGGGCGGGTATAGTAACCATTCATATAAACGTATCTGTTACCGCGGTAAACCCATTCGCCGGGTACCCAGTAAGCGCCCGCATAAGGGGCAACGGGGCGGGTATAAACAGGCTCGACGGGTTGGTCGGCCACATAATAATCACTTGCGCATGATGACAGGAATAGCGAACCCGCTAAAGCACCTATCATACCAAATTTTGATAGTGTTTTCATCTGTAATATGTTTTGTATATGGACAGATGGAGAAAAGAAAGGTTTAAAATAGGGGTTAAGGTCACTGTCAGTCTGAGCCTGTCGGAGACTTATTCGCTTTGCAAATGGTTCGACAGGCTCACCATGACACAAGTGTACAAGGGCTTTAAATAACTTGTCATCCTGAACGTAATGAAGGATCTATCGGCTACATGCAAGGCGGCGATTAGATGCTTCACGATGTTCAGCATGACAGGTATATAAAATGGCTGCAATTTGTAACAAAACGCTTAACTTTATCTCCTATAAATATGACTTTATCACCTGTATCCGTTCACAAAAATATTTGGTTTACTGCACTAACTGCCTTTGCTATTTTATGCGGAGGCTTGTTGATAATGCATCACGTTCCGCCTGTAAAACGCGACCTGATAGCCACGGCATTCCTGACCGATATAGTCGTCATATTCCCGATAGCTTATTACTATTTACTTATACGCCCGCTAAAGCTAAAAAAGTGGAGCATTTTCCTGGTGATAAGCTGCTGCCTTGCTGTGGCGTACTTTATTTTACCCGCACATCAGCGGTATTACATAGTGCAGCTTAGAAAGTTATCTGCTTGCATAGAACTGGGCATATTAATATACTGCGTTAGCAAAATAAAAAAGATCATAGCCTCCTACAAACAATTGCGTGTCCAGGCACCATATAGCCCCTATATACTGCGCCAAAGCATGTTCAACGTTTTAGGGAACGGGATAGGTATAAAACTAATGGCATCCGAACTGAGTATTTTAAGATTCGGTTTACTATTCTGGAGAAAACAAAAGGGTATTCCATTATCTGCAACCAGCTATAGTATTCATAAAGAATCGGGTTATATAGCCATGTTTTGCATTGTGCTATTTGCCTGTTTCGCAGAACTTATGGGTTTCCATTTACTGATAGCGCATTACAGCAAAACAGCGGCGTTTATTGTAAGCCTGCTTACTGTTTATGGGATAGTGATCATCGTGGGCGACCTGGTAGCTATTATAAAAAGTCCTGTATTGGTTATGCCCGATAAAGTGGTGTTAAGGACAGGTATCCGCTGGGTTGCAGTAATTGACAGGGATAACATCATTTCGGTTGAAAAAGTTAGGACTGGCTTTGAACCCGGTGAAGATTGTTTCCAGGGAGGTATCCTAAAAAGCAGCGTGAATATCTGTTTTACATTTGCCCATCCGGTTAGTATTGAACGGATTTATAGCAAAACTGTAAGCGCTAAGCAAATAGTAATGACGGTTGACAAGACTGATGAGCTGATAGCGCAATTGAGGAGAACCTAAAAAAAAATGCGTCATTGCGAGGTACGAAGCAATCTCTTTAGGACAGATATACGCCTTGCATAAAGGATTTGCTCAAAGAGATTGCTTCGTACCTCGCAATGACGCGTGGAGAATGGGTTGGGTTGGTTAAGCAAATTTATCCGCCACAACCAGATCTTTACTTCCTGGTGTATATTTATAAAATCCCTGGCCACTTTTTACGCCCAAATGCCCGGCCGTTACCATGTTCACCAATAGCGGACAAGGCGCGTATTTGGGGTTGCCGAAACCATTGTGCAGCACCTTTAATATAGCCAGGCATACATCCAGTCCAATAAAGTCTGCCAGTTGCAGCGGGCCCATCAAGTGGGCCATACCCAGTTTCATTACGGTATCTATTTCGTTAACACCTGCAATACCTTCAAACAGGGTATAAATTGCCTCGTTTATCATCGGCATTAATATACGGTTAGCTACAAATCCGGGGTAATCATTCACCTCAACCGGAGTTTTACCCAGTTTTACGGATAGGTCCATAATAGTTTTGGTTACTTCATCGGTAGTAGCATAGCCGCGTATCACCTCAACCAGTTTCATAATTGGAACCGGGTTCATAAAGTGCATGCCTATTACGTTGGCAGGGTTGGTAGTTACCGAAGCAATTTCGGTAATGGATATAGAGGAGGTATTTGATGCCAGTATCACATCGCTTTTGCAAACCTCGCTTAGCTGCTTAAACAGTTTTAGTTTGATTTCGCGGTTCTCGGTAGCGGCTTCTACAACAAGGTCGGCATTGGCGGCGCCCTCCTTTACATCGGTAAAGGTTTTTATATTACTGAGGGTAGCGGCTTTGGCGACTTCATCAATAGCCCCTTTTTTTATCTGACGATCAAGGTTGCCGGCTATGGTTTGCAGGGCCTTTTGTAGTGCACTGTCGCTGATATCAACAAGCGATACATTAAACCCGTTTTGCGCGAAAGTATGAGCAATGCCGTTACCCATGGTGCCCGAGCCTATAACTGTAATGTTTTTCATTTTATAATTGGTTACAATTTCCGTTGGATGGAAAACGGATGCAAATTACAAGGAAATATATTTACCTGCATCAGCAATTGTGTTTTTATCGATGATTGACAGGTTAGGGATCCGACCTAAGTGAGCTACTTGCGTGTAGTTTGTGATATAATCTTCGGTAGAGGAATTTTCCTCGCCATTAAATATAATGCCTTTAACGGGAATGCCGCGCTGTTTTAAAGCTTCGATAGATAGCAGCGTGTGGTTAATGCTGCCTAAATAATTCTGCGAAACCAGTATCACTTCGGCGTTTAATTGTTTTATGAGGTCAATAACCAGGGCGTGATTATTCAAGGGCACCATTAAGCCGCCCGCGCCCTCAATCAGCAAAGTATTATCTGTTTTTGGGGCGATGATAGTTTTCTCTTCAATAGTGATACCATCCAGCGCTGCCGCTTTATGCGGGGAGTAGGGTTGTGTTAAACGATAAGCCTCAGGGTGAAATACAGATCTGATGTTAGATATCAACCTTTGCACCTTCATGGTATCGGAGTTATCCAGCTCACCGGCTTGCACGGGTTTCCAGTAATCGCACTTTAATTTCTCAACCAATATAGCTGATATCAGCGTTTTGCCAATGTCGGTGCCAATACCTGTAACAAATAGGGGTTTATTCTGCATGGATAATGGTGTTGATGGTTGAAGTAAGCAGTCCGATCTGCTCCATAGTATTATACGAGTGGAGACAAATGCGGATCCGTTCGCTGCCTTTCGCTACGGTAGGGCTCAATATTGCCCGTATATCTAAACCTGCAGCCTGTAATTGCTGAGCAGCTTGTTTAGCATTATCGTTACTGTTTAATAGGATGCATTGTATAGCGCTATCACTGTTTACTAAAAGGTAGGTGTTGTTATGTTTGACGCCCTGTTTAAACAGGCTGATGTTCTGATGCAGCAGCTCAATCTCCGTTGCCGACTGACTCAATAACTCGTAAGCCATTTTTACAGCCGCCAGTTGATGAAACGATGCCGCGGTGGTATAAATGAACGCCCGTGCAAAATTAATGAGGTATTCGCGCAGCAAATTACTGCCCAAAACAATAGCCCCGTGGCAGCCTAATGCCTTGCCAAAGGTTACTACCCGGGCAAATACCCTGTCCTGCAAACCTAAGTGTGTTATTAGCCCCGAGGGGTATAAGCCAACGGCATGCGCTTCGTCTACAATGAAATGCGCGCCGTATTGTTCGGTTAACTTTAGGATCTCTGCAATAGGAGGGGTATCGCCATCCATAGAGTAAACGCTTTCTATCACCACATAACAAATGCCTTTTGCCTGCTTTAACTTGGCCTCCAGACTATCCAGATCGTTATGTCGGAATGTGTACCGGTTGGCATAACTTAAGCGCGCACCGTCAATAATAGAGGCATGTATCAGTTCGTCATGTATAATGGTATCGCCCTTTTGCGGCAACGAGGAAAATAACCCCACATTAGCATCATATCCCGAATTAAATAGCAAGCCAGCTTCGCTTTGGTGGAACGCGGCAATTTGTCGTTCCAGTTCTTCGGTATAAATGATATTGCCGGATATTAACCGCGAGCCGGTAGCGCCGTTTAAACTAAGCGGGTGGGTATCAATCTCGTTCTGGATATTGCTTTTTAAAATAGGGGAGCGGGCAAAGCCCAGGTAATCATTAGAGCAAAAGTCTGTCAGGGTACTTTCGGGCCGTAATGTGCGATAGGTGCCCAGCAATTTGCGCTCATCAAGTTTGTTTTTTATATATGTTTCTGATGATGCCAATTGCCTGTTAATTTTCTGCTAAAATAAAAAAAGCGACCTATAGCCGCTTCTTTTATTATTAATAATGTTTTTAACGGTTATTGGCCTCCGCCACCGTTTTGCATACGGGCACGTCTCTCGTCCATTTCTTTTTGGAAAGCGGCTGCCTGCTCTGGTGTTAATACGGCTTTAACCTTATCGTTAGTAGCCTGCATCATAGGGCGCATAGCAGCTCTGTCGCCGCCGGCATTACGCAGGCTATCCATTGATTTGGTTTGCGCGTCGTAAATTGCTGTAATCTTGGTTACCTGGTCATCGCTAAGCTTAAGGCTTTCTTTCATGGCTTTAACCCTATCAGCCGTGCTCATTCTTTGGCGACCTTGCGCGAAACTTACTGCTGATACCCCTAAAAGGAAAAGGCAGATCATCATAATCTTTTTCATTTCTTTAGTTTTTTAGTTTAACTGATGTTATGATAAAGATAACGGTGAATAGTTTAACCTGATACTATGTAACTTAATTGTTATGAGGTGTGGCTTAAGTGTAACTTAAATGTTGCTGTGGCTTAGTTAACGTCTTTACTATTATTTAAATTCGCTATCGAGCGCTGCATCTGGGCCATCATACTGGTGAGGCTTTCCATGGTAGGCTCGGGGGTAGGCATTGGCATGTGGGTAGATATATAGGCCTTAGCTTTCCATATCTCCAGCACATCCTCGGCGCTTATTTCGTATGGGTCGTAAACGGGGTTATCTGATATCAGTTTAAGGTTACGGCCCTCCTTATATTTATTGCCGGCGCGTTTATAAACAACGCCATCGTTTTTTGAGATGATCACGTATGTTTCGCCAATTTTCACATCAGCCCAGTTTTCCTGGTATTCACCTATTATAATAGTTCCCGATTGTAGCGGCAGCATCGAATCGCCTTTTATCTCGAAACCACGGTAGGTGCCTTGCTTAAACATAGGCAGGTAAAGCTTTGGCAGTTGCCCAACATATTCGGGGTCGGCATAACCATTTAAATAACCGGCGCTGGCCTTTAAAGGTACCATTTCAATATTCTCGTTATCCTCTTTATCTACCGAAATACTTAGCACCCTGAGGTTTGCGGGATTACCTTTTGGCTTTGGCGCCCACTTCTCATCAATGGTTTCGTTAATGAAATCATCAATTGAGATGTCAAAAAATATTGCTAATTGTTTTAGTAGTTCGTACTTGGGTTCGGCACGTTCTTCTTCGTATGCGCCTACTAATGAACGTTTTATACCTACCTGATCAGCGAATTGCTGTTGGGTTAGACCCTTCTTTTTGCGAAGAAACTTAATATTTTGTGAAATATTTGCCATAAAAATTTGGAATTGCTAAAATAGTTAGTATTTTTATGCTCATAAAATTAGTAATTATTTTTTAATCAGCAAATTTTTTTATCAAATGAAGAGGTTCGTTTATATTATCACAGACAGAAACAGAAAGAATTTACATGTTGGTATGTGCACAGACTTGCTTAAAACCCTTAAGTTTTATGGTGAGATGCCTACCTTATTTTTTGATAGCGCGCAACAATTGAACCGCCTGGTTTATTTTGAAGAGATAAATACTGAGGAGCAGGCCATGGAACGCTTTAAAACAGTAAGCACTTATACCCGCCCTCAAAAAGAAAAGATGATTCGCCCGGTAAACCCGGATTGGGTTGACCTTACTGCAGGTTTAAAATACGAAAGCGGTGTAAGAGTAAGGCCTGCTTATGGCAGACCTTCTATACAAGCATCAAGACGCGCGGTTACTTTTTAACAAATATTAAAGCACCCGAGTTCATGCAATATCTTTTGCCGCCCCTGTCTGCAGGGCCATCATCAAATACATGGCCAAGGTGTAAGCCTGTGCTTTTTTCAATAACCTCGTCGCGGCTCATGCCAAAGCTGCTGTCGTGTACAATCTCAACTTTGTTGGGATCAACCGCTTTTACAAAACTTGGCCAGCCTGTACCGCTGTCAAATTTATCGGCCGAACTAAATAATACCTCGCCTGTAGCGGCGCTTATGTAAACACCCTTTTGGTGATTATCATAATAAGCGTTCTTATAAGGTGGTTCGGTACCACGGTTCACCATTATTTCGTATTGGTTTGCCGTTAGCTTCTTTTTCCATTCGGCAGCGGGTTTGCTTAACCTTCTTTTCTCCTGCGCTGCTTTATTTTGCCCATTGCTATTATCACAGCCAAAAGCTGTAAATATGCTAATTATCAGTATTGCTAAAATTGATCTTTTCATAATACTACAATTTACGAATACATTGAGGGTATAGATGTCATTACAGCGTCTGATTTACAATGGTAAAGACAAAAAAAGCGCGTACATACTGCACGCGCCAAATCTAAAATCGTAATTCTAAAATCTAAAATCAAGCTACCAACCCGGTGCAAAAGTTAAACCAAATACAGGTTTCTTAACATCCGACCGGTTAAACGGAATAGCGAAATAGGGTTCCAGTATAAACGCCCCAAAGAAGTTTACCCTAAGAGAGATACCCGCGCTTAATGCCGGTACACGCTGGTTGGTGTTATAAAGTGTTTCGCCGGTTGTTGGGTCGGTACCTACAGCATCCGGTGCTTTTTGGAATTTTATCTCATTGCCACCTTGCCAGGCCAGTCCTGCATCAAAAAACAGGTTAAGATCGGTAAACAGGAATTTCGATTTGATCATAGCCAGTTTCTCCGGCCCGGTAAATGGTAAACGCACCTCAAAGTTTGCTACCGCTATACGATCGCCGGATAGTTGATCAATTGTAAAACCATTTGTATTTACCGTACGTGAGTTATAAAAAGTTTGCGCCTCGTAACCACGTATTAAAAACGGATAACCTACATATAAAGGGTATAAACCACTTACATTGTTACCAAACCTGCCATATCCGTAAAGCCTTGCAGCAAATGTAACAGGTGCTACCCGTACATATTGGCGCAGATCAATAGTAGGCGAAAAGAAATTGTAAGTGCCCACATTGTACTCAGCCTCTAACCTGAAGCGGTGCCCGTTAAGCGGCGCGGCAATACCAAAATAAGAATCATCACCAACCAAAGCGGTACTTATACCATAAATAGAGAACGGCTTAAGATCGATGCCATTGTCGGCCAGGAACTGCGCGCGGGAGATTTTATGCTTTTTGTAATCAACAAACTGACCAATAACTATCTGGTCGTTACCGTTTGCATCTTGTATAGTGGTATAATCATAATAACTGCTGTATCTATCAACACGGTAGGAGTAGCGTGAAGCCGAAGTTCCTATTTCTGTCCGTAACGATCTGGAGATGGGGTAAGATGCAAATGCCTGCACCGCATCTTCAAACGTGCGGATGATATCGGTTTTTTCTTCATAAACAGGGGTTGATGTACCATTTATATCAATATTGGTAAAACCATAACCGTACGTTCCCGATTGGTAAGGGATGTGTGAAACCCCTAAGCCAAAATTCCAGCGACCCTGCTGGTTAATATACATTACCTGCCCGCCAAAATCATAGATCTCGCCGTTTACAGCCACACCCGCATAGATCTGGTTACGACCCAAAATATCGCTGAACACACCCTGTACACCACTTGATAAGCCCGTACCGTATGAACCTACCGAAGCGCCAATGCCACTGCTGGCCAAATAATCTAACTTAAATTTAGGCTTGTAGGGGATAGCATGAATCGAATCGAGCGGAATTTTACTATAAGCCAGGTAATTATTAAGGTTATTGTTTATCAGATCGACACCCACAGCACGTAAAGGCGGTAGCATGGCTGCCGTAAAATTGGTACTGCCCGCATCTACCACAACGGGTTTAAAATCGGATACCTTAGCGTTATAGATCGAATATTTTTGCGCGCGATAATAGGAGTAAACCACATCGTTATTATCTGAAACACTTAGCGCGGGCGAATATTCGGTGATACCACAAATACCGGTGAAAAGATCGGTCATTTGTTCAATTTTGCCGCCATCTAAAGTATAACGATAAAGGTTACGGAAACCATCCCTGTTTGAAAGGAAGTAGACCTGTGTGCCATCCGATGAATATTGAGGGTTCAAATTATTTGCCCCATCAAAAACTTTAATATCGGTTACTTTGCCTGTGGCAATTTCCAGCTCGGCTAAATTGAAGGTTATATCCTGCGATAGCTTTGTATCGTAAGTAGCCCTGTCGCTCGAAAATATGATCCTTTTACCATCTTTTGAAAAGTTAGGCTGGTAATCTGAGAATTTGTCATTGGTGAGCTGAGTAACCTTTTTCGAATCGAAATTATACATGTAAAGGTCGCTTTGCCCTTCAGATAATCCCTGAACTACTACATTCTTGCCATCCGGCGACCAGGAAAGGTTGCTAAACTGCTCGGCCTTACCCATCGAAATATCATGCACTATTCGGCCATCGGGCACATCAACAACCAGCATACGGTTGCGGCCTTTGCTAAATACGCTAAACGCGAATTTCTTACTATCCGGCGACCACGTACCCGCCGACTCGATGAAGTTAAATTCATCGATATGCGTGTTGGATACCTTGCTGGTAAGTCGTTTTATTACCCGCCCCGTTTTAGCATCAGACAGATAAAGATCAATACTGAATAAGCTTTTTGACGACAGGAAAGCCAGGTACTTACCATCCGGGCTCACAGATGGGGCAACAGTAAGATCACCACCCACCTTATCATCAATTATGCGTTTACCAACCGGCGTTTGTACCGTATCTTTTAGTAGCGGTTTATAGGTATTTTCGATAGAGTTTTGCCATAACCGGGATAAGGTTTTGTCATCGTATCCAAACGTACGCCTGATACCATACTCCAGCCCAAAACGGGCTGTATTTTTAAAGAAAGGCACAATTATAGTATCGCCATAGGTTGACCCTAAGAACGACCAAAAGGCCTCGCCATAACGGTAAGGGAAGTATTTATTGCTCTGGGTAAGATCGCGTACCGAAGGGATATCGTGGTTTAAGTAAGCGTCGCGCATCCACATGGCAGTGTAGGCGTCTTTTTTACCTAAGGACAGGTATTCGGCCATACCTTCTATCATCCATAAAGGCAGGTTGCCAATATTTTCAAAGTTAGACGAATCGCGGCCCAGCAGGGTATGGTATTGAAAAGCGTGAACCAACTCGTGCCCCAGTACGTGGCGTGTGGTTTGGTTGGTTTCCATTATGGGCATTACCACACGGTTTTTTAAACCTTCGGTTATACCGCCTGTACCTACACTAATTTCACCATCAATTGCCGTAGTCTGCTGAAAATCGGGGTGATTAGCGTATAATATAATAGGGTTGGGCTTGTTAAACGTATCGCGGAAGATCTGCTGGTGCAGGGTGTACCACAATTCGCTCTCCTGGGCAAAGCGCTTTATCAAACTATCGTTTTTCAGATAGTAATAGATCTCGAAGTGCGGTGTTTTATAAACCTTAAATTTTAGGTTTTTATAGCGCACCTTGTTTTGACCAAAGTACTGGGCTTTAGCCTGTTGGTTAAACAACAGCGCTGCCACAAGGCATAATAATACAAAAGGATATTTTATGGATAAATTACAGGGGAACAGTTTATTCATATATAGCGTATTATACGATAATACTAATTTAAACTAAATACGTACCCAAGACAAGCTTGGTTGCTTATTTTATTTTTTAGCTGGTTGCTTGTTCTCCGGATTTTCTTCTGGCGCAGGCACGGTTACCGGCGTGGCCGTTGTATCCATAGGCATTTCCATTAAACTATCGGTTGTTGTGGTATCCTCCCTTATAATTGGCGATGGGCACATATACTCCTTTTTTATTTTTACCCATGGCTTAGGGAATGGCCCGTAAGTATAGCCGGATTTTGGATCGGCATAAACTTTTTCCATAAACGTACCAAAAATTGGGAGCGCTGTATGCGAACCTTCGCCGGTTTCTGATGAAGTGAAATGTACACTTCGGTCGTCGGCGCCTACCCAAATACCGGTTACAAGATCTTTAGTGATCCCCATATACCAGCCATCTACATAATCGCTTGAAGTACCTGTTTTACCGCCAATCTGATTGTTCTTTTTCCAAAGGCTTGGATATTCCCACAGGGCTTGTGATGTACCGCCCGGTTCTTCCATACCACCGCGGAACATATACAACATCAGCCAGGCAGTTTCCTCGCTCAAAACACGTTCTGCTTTCAGGGTAAATTCCTGTATGATATCGCCTTTTTGGTCGGTTATTTTTGTTACCAGTAATGGGTCAACCTTTTCGCCTTTATTTAGGAAAGTGCTGTATGCCCTCACCATTTCAAATACCGAAACATCGTTTGAACCCAATGATACAGATGGTACCGATTTCAGCGGACTTTCGATACCGATTTTGTGCGCGTATTCTACAATTTTATCCCAGCCAACATGCTCGGTAATCTGCGCGGTAATAGAGTTTACAGATTTTCCCATAGCCCAACGTAACGACATTTCGCGGTACGAGAAGTGGAAATCGGCATTGTTTGGCTGCCATATGTCGTCTTTACCGTTGTCCTTGTATTTAATGGTCACCGGTTTATCGGTAAACTTATCGCAAGGGGTAAAGCCGTTATCTAAAGCGGTAACATAAGCAAAGGGCTTAAATGTTGATCCTGCCTGGCGTTTAGCCTGGTTAACGTGGTCGTAATTAAAATATTTATGATCGATACCGCCAACCCAAACTTTAATTTTTCCGGTAGATGGCTCCATTGTCATCATGCCGGTATTCAGGATCTTGGTATAATATTTTATAGAATCAACACTGGAGAAGGTAGTATCCTTGTCACCGTTCCAGGTAAAAACGCTCATGCGTTTCTTTTTCTCAAAGTATGCGTTGATCTGCGTGGTATCGCCGTTGTATTTTTTGCTAAGCAACTTGTATATCGGCAGCCTTTGCTCAGCCTTTAATAAAAAGTCTTTTATCTCCACACCTTTGCTGTCTCTCCATGGGTTTTTATTGCCCCACAGGTTGTTAAAGCGCTTTTGCAGCATCTTCATTTTTTGGGCAACGGCCTCTTCGGCGTATTGCTGCAATTTAGAATCGATGGTAGTATAGATCTTTAATCCATCCTCATACAAGTCGTAATCGTTTTGCTTGCACCATTTATCCAGCCATTTTTCTACCGCGTGGCGAATGTATGAATCGGCCTGACCGGTCCTGTCAATATAATTCAGGTTAAGGTTTAAAGGTAAGGCTGCATTGGCTGCATAGGTGGCTTTATCCAGATAATGGTACTTTTCCATCTGACCCAAAACCACATTGCGGCGCTCCAATGAACGTTCGGGATTGGTTTTTGGGTTGTAGGTAGATGTTGCTTTAAGCATACCTATCAGTGTAGCAGCTTCGGCAGGATTAACCGCATCGGGAGATTTATTAAAATATTTTAACGTAGCCGTTTTTATACCGAAGGAGTTGTTACCAAACGGAACGGTATTTAAGTACATGGTAAGTATCTGCTGCTTGCTATACTGGTGCTCTATTTTATAAGCGGTGATCCACTCTTTACACTTAAATACAACCGTGCGTAATAAGGGGACATATCTTATCAGTCCCTGCGATTTACGCTTACGGGTACTAAACAGGTTTTTTGCTAACTGCTGTGTAATGGTACTGCCACCGCGCCTGTCGCCTTTTGCGGTAGAAATTAAACTTCCAAAAAAGCCCAGGAAATCTACACCGCCATGTTTGTAAAAGCGCACATCCTCGGTAGCCACAAGGGCATTTATCAGGTTAGGGGAGATGCTTTTATAATCAACAGGCGAGCGGTTCTCTTTATAAAACTTGCCTATCAGCTTACCATCCGCAGTATAAACCTCTGATGAAACCGACATGGTGGGTTGTTTAATGTCCTGCATGTCAGGCGAGTACCCAAATAGCCAGAGAAAATTTAACTCAATGGCGCAGAAAAAAACTATAACAAAATATATAAATACAGTAAAATATCTTAGATACCGGTTCTTTATTTCTCTGAACATTGGGTAAAGATGTAAAATTAAGCGCCCAAATCATAGCGGGCATAAACAAAAGTTAACAACGCAATTTTAATAAGTAAATTTTAAGTTAATATGTTTGACGGGAGAAATATTTTATGGGGGAGTTCAGCTAATATTCCTAATCAACATTGTTAGTCGCCTGAAACGAATATAGATCACCATAATCCCCTTTACATTTTAAGAAAACTTGTTTGGGTATCCCCTGGGTCAGGTCAATAACAGTAACAACAGATTTGTCACAATCCGGATTATCATCATTTTTAAATATCAGTTTTCCATCTGCAAGTTTATCGGGGATATCATAAACTGAAGATACATAGTACTCACCTACATAATGATTGTATTTGGTAAATACCAATACTCGTGAAGTTGCACGGTGAGACAAACCCCAATACCAAACAGATGTCATAATTTTATAGGTTTTTCCTTTTACAGTAGTAACTGATCCTAAATACTTTAAATGCGTTTCAGTATTGCCCTCCTTAGTCCATTTTCCAAAAATGAAAGTATGGTTAATGATGCCTTTTTTTAAAACAGAAAGTCGTATTTTATTGTCATTGATTTGAGCGACAACTGAAAGGCAATTGAAAATTATAAAAAGGAAAAGAATTAGGCGTTTCTTCATTGGTTCTCAAAGCTAATAATTACTGTAAACCAAACCGCTTACGTAGTATAAAATAAATGAAAAAGATATTCACCACTATATCCATCATGGCAATAGCATACGTATCTATGGCACAGCAGCTTATCGAGGTGGCGTCATTCGGTAAAAACCAGCCTATTGGTGTGGCTGTTGCGCCAAGAAGTAATCGCTTGTTTGTATCATTCCCGCGTACCGATCCTTATTTGTACGGGTTAACAGAAATTGTGAACGGGCAGCGCGTGCCATTCCCCGATGCGGATTGGAATAAAGTTGATACCGCCCAATCAGAAACCCATTTTATGAGTGTACAGGATCTGTATGCCGATTATCAGAATAACTTATGGGTGCTTGACTCTTACCCGGCAGGCTGGGCCGCGGTTATTGGCGATGGAAAGAAGAAGGAAGGTAAGTTTAAACTCTTAAAAATAAGTTTAGATGATAATAAAGTACAGCGCATTTACACCTTTGATGACCTGCCAAAAGATAAGATCGCTTTAAACGATATGTGTATAGATAACAGCCGGCAGCTGGCCTACATGTCAGACCCGGGGCAGCATGCCATCGTCGTGCTCGATCTGCAGAGCGGGAAAAGCAGGGTGGTGTTAAAAGATGATAAGTCTACCGTGGCAGAACCTGGTCTTAAGCTGCATTTGGATGGTAAGGATGTGATAAATAACGATGGTACGCCATTTGTATCCAACGTAAACGGCATTGCTTTAACCAGCGATAACAGGTGGTTTTATTTCCGTGCAATCAATCAAACAAAATTATACCGTATTGCTACCGAACATTTAGCCAATGTAACCTTAACTGATGCCGACTTGAGCACTAAGGTACAAATGGTTGCCGAAACCGGGATCTGCCATGGCATGATAGCCGATACCAGAGGTAATGTATACTTAAGCGATTCGCCCGACCATGCTATACAATATGTTACCACAAATGGTAAAGTGCATTTCCTGGTGAAGGATGCCCGACTGTCATGGCCCGATTCTTTTGGAATTGGCAATGACGGATACCTTTATGTAAGTGCCTCGCAAATGAACCGTTTACCAAGATATAATAACGGGGAAAGTAAAGTGGAGTACCCTTACAGGGTTTACAAAGTTAAACTGCCGAAGTAGCGGTTGTATCACCGATCAGGAACCTTTCTTCGGTATGTTGCGATAGCACATTTATTTCATCGCCTATATTTAACATTCCGGTACTGTTAAAAGCCAGGTTTTGGCCAAAGAGTATTTTGTTGTCTTTACGGCGGTAACGGGCAAGGGTTTTTAAAGGTTCTTTATATTTTATGGCGGTTTGCTGGTCAATAGTGGTCATAATACAGCGGGCACAAAGTTTTACGCCGTACATATCAATACCATTTATCCGGATATGATCCATTAGATCTTCGCTGTATGGTTCTCCTCCCTCAAACACAATATTTGGGCGAAAGCGGTTCATGGGTAATGGTTCTGCCAGTCGCTTATTAAGGTCATCTAATGAAGCCTGGCCAATAAGCAGGGCAGGGTATGCATCGGCAAAAGAAGCGATAGTGCCCTGGGTGGTGTACCTTGGGTCGGTAGCGCGGTGGGTTTCGTCGGGCATGTAAACCAGGCGGGCTGGGATACCCAATTTAACCGTGAACCATGCATCTGCCACATCGCTCACCAATTGCCCGGTGCAGGTATCATCCCAAATGGTAACATCCAGTAAATCTTGCTTCTGTGGTGTAAAAGGGATATTAATATGCGAGCCGTCGGTAGTATAAGTAACCTTAAGGCTATCTGCTTCCAGCTCAATTTTAAACAGGGCCATTTGCGCGTGCTCGCGTTGGGATAAGAAACGGTTGTTTTCGTCTATCAGCATCCAGCGGCGATCGTGCTGTAGCCCGCGGTCGGTTAATTGGGCGGTATCAAGCGCAATACCACCTAACGATTTTATGGGATAAATAAACAGCTGACTAACACGAAGCATGCACAAAAGTAATGCATTGACGTATGAATTTTTAAAAGAATTATAAATGTTTAAAATACAATTGATTTATTGACTATTAATTAATAGTATTGTTTGATCAATTAACCCAAATAACCATTGCCGGTTTCCCCTGGGCCGGCCAAACCTTTTAAAATGTCAGTTAACGCACCAAACATTAATGGTAAGGCTACGGCCAACAACACTTATGATGCAATAGTAATAGGATCGGGTATTAGCGGCGGCTGGGCCGCCAAAGAGCTCACCGAACGTGGCCTAAAAACCATTATGCTGGAACGGGGTCCTAATTATGAACATATAAAAGATTATAAAACCGCACAATTTAATCCCTGGGATTTTGAACACCGTGGTAATGTAACGCTGGAGCAGCGTAAACAACGCCCGGTAATATCGCGCAACTGGGGTGCGCAAGAGTCCATAATGGATGCCTGGGCAAATGAGCATGATGCACCCTATACCGAAGTAAAACCTTTTAACTGGTGGAGATCGTATCGTTTGGGTGGCCGTTCCATTTTATGGGGACGCCAAAGCTACCGCTGGAGCGACCTTGATTTTGAAGCTAACGCGAAGGATGGCTGGGCAATAGATTGGCCTATCCGCTATAAAGATATTGCACCATGGTATGAACATGCCGAAAAATTTGCAGGCATCAGTGGTTCTATAGAAGGTATACCTAATTTACCCGACGGCCATTTTTTACCGCCAATGGATTTGAATTGGGTAGAGAAAGATGTAGCGGCAAGTATTAAAAAAGAATTTGGCAGGCACATGATCATTGGCCGTGTAGCTAACTTGACCAAGCCTATTCCTTACCGTACCGGTTGCCAGTTCAGAAACAGATGTTGGGAGGGCTGCCCGTTTGGCGGATACTTTAGTACACAGTCGTCAACTCTTCCTGCAGCATTACGTACGGGCAACCTTACCGTAAGACCGCAATCGATTGTTACAAAAATTTTATACGATAAGGATAGCAAAAAAGCAAAGGGAGTAGAGGTGCTTGATGCCGAAACAAACAAAACCTATGAGTTTTACGCGAAGGTTGTATTCGTAAATGCTTCGGCGCTAAATAGTGCCTGGGTGCTGATGAATTCGGCTACTGATATTTGGGACGGCGGCTTAGGTAGCAGCAGCGGCGAACTTGGTCATAATATTATGGATCACCACTACAACCTTGGCGCAAGCGGCGATGTAGAGGGTTACGAAGATAAATATTATTACGGCCGCAGGGCAAACGGTACCTATGTGGTAAGGTTTGCTAATGTTGGCGATGATAAACGCGACTATCTGCGTGGCTTTGGTTACCAGGGCGGCGCAAGCAGGAATGGCTGGAGTCGCGAAATAGCCGAAATGAATATTGGCGGAAAATATAAGGATCAACTTTCTGAACCGGGAGGATGGAGAATAGGTATAGGTGGTTTTGGTGAGATACTGCCATACCACGAAAACAAAATTACGCTTGATAAAACGGTTAAAGACAAGTGGGGTTTGCCTGTGCTTTCCATGGATGCCGAGATAAAAGACAACGAGCGTAAAATGCGGATTGACATTGTGAAAGAAGCGAAAGCTATGCTGGAAGCTGCAGGGGTTAAAAATGTAGAAACACATGACAGTGGCCACAATATTGGCGATGGCATCCACGAAATGGGTACCGCACGTATGGGGCATGATCCAAAAACATCGGTACTGAATAAGCACAACCAGGTTTGGGATGCCCAAAATGTATTTGTTACCGATGGCGCCTGTATGACATCGTCTGCGTGCCAAAACCCATCATTAACTTATATGGCTTTAACTGCACGGGCAGCAAATTTTGCCGCGGATGAATTGAAAAAAGGAAACCTTTAAATAGAGTCAAGAGGTTAGAGTCAAGAATCAAGAAAAGACAGCTACGAAATAGAAATATGAAAATCAAACACACCTTTATAGCCGCTTTACTACTATGTTTAATAAGCGCCTGCAGCTTTGCTAAACCTAAAGTGCTTATTTTTTGTAAAACCGCCGGCTTCCACCACGAGTCTATTGCAGTTGGGATACCTGCTATAATAAAAATGGGGCAGGAGAATAATTTTGATGTAGATACCACCACCAACGCGGCCAAATTTACTGCCGACAATTTAAAACAATATGCGGCCGTAATATTTTTGAGCACTACAGGCGATGTATTGAACAACGAACAACAAACGGCTTTTGAACAGTACATTAAAGCCGGCCACGGTTTTGTTGGTGTACATGCCGCCACCGATACCGAGTACGATTGGCCATGGTATGGTAAATTGGTGGGCGCTTACTTTAAAAGCCACCCCAGCAAACAACAGGAAGCTAATCTGGAAATTGTAGATCGCGGGTTCATCGCTACCAAACATTTACCTGCCACCTGGCGCAGGCTTGATGAATGGTATAATTACAAGTGGATCGCTGATGATTTGCATGTACTAATCAAAATAGACGAGAAAAGCTATACCGGCGGCGAAAATGGTGATAACCACCCCATGGCATGGTATCATAGTTTTGATGGCGGCCGTGCATTTTACACAGCCCTTGGCCACACCGATGCTTCATACGCAGAACCGCTTTATCTGAAACATTTATTGGGTGGGATAAAATATGCGATAGGGAAGTAAACGCCCTATATGAATTCCCTCCCTTGGGAGGGTAGGGAGGGGTTAATGAACTTTATAGCAAAGCGTATAACCCCTCCCTGCCATTACACGTATCCACCGCACCCCTCCCAAGGGAGGGAATCGAAATTTCGCCGTTGTTGGTGTCCTCACCAACAACTTTAGGACAGGTAGCGAACGTGCTTACCCGCTATTTGATGTCGAATTTATTTTAGCATCTCTAATGTTTAGTGTGCCACTATGAACATTGGCCCGCTCATTCGCCGCGGGAAGGCTGTTACTTTGTCTTGATACAAAGTAACCAAAAATCAAGACAGAAAAAAGCTTCTCCCCACAGGCCTTTACCTTTTGGCCCGCTTTTCTGTCAGGCCACCGCTCGTTCGTTAACAGTCCTGAAATCCTCTAAATCTCATAAATCCGCTTCATCCCGGTTCAGACATTTCCTTTGCCCCTGCAGCCGCACAAGCCCGCCATCTTTCTTCCCGTTTTCGCCCGAAGCTGTTTTGCGACGTGGAGGAGAGGCCTACGCTTTTCTCTACTTGTCATCCTGAGCGATAGCGAAGGATCTATTAGCGAACTTTGCCTATCGAAATTGAATGTCGGTGATAGATGCTTCACGATGTTCAGCATGACAAAAGGGGCAATTCTGCGTTAAGGATTGAAGCGGATACCGGCCTCGCGCCTAATGCCTGTGCGCGTATGAGCGTAAGGCCTGGCCGCAGGCAACGCCCTTATTATATGGAAAAGCCCGTTCCAAATAAATGAAACGGGCTTGAGTTAAATATAAGATCAGTATATTTTCTTAGTCTAAACCACCGTGACGGTTTGCTTTTACTTGCTCCGGCCATTTGCCCGGCTCGCCGGTACGGCTGTTAACAGGTAATGCGGCCTTGTCGCGTGGCATTTTAGCGGGGTCTTCGCTGGCCATATAAATTAATATGGCGGTTAATATGGCGTTGCTGCGTACATCGTCAAATACTATTTTGTCGTAAGTATCGCGGTTGGTGTGCCAGGTATAATTACCGTACGACCAGCTGTTAGAGCTTAACGAGAAGCCCGGCGCGCCTACAGCAACAAACGAAGCGAAATCTGATCCGCCACCACCAGGTGAACCCGGGAAATTGGTTTTTATTTGATGACGGATAGTATCCGGAACGGCCTCTAACCAACGGTTAATGAAGTCGCCCGCGCCAGAAAAGCCTTGTCCGCCAATGTTAACTACGCGGCCTGTGCCATTATCCTGGTTAAATAAAGCTTGCAGGTTAGCAACAATTTCGGGATGGTCTTCAACAAAAGCGCGCGAACCATTCAGGCCCTGCTCTTCGCTGGCCCAATGGCCAACCAATATAGTACGTTTTGGATGAGGATAAACCTTTTTAAGGATCCGCATTGCTTCCATCATGGTTAAAGTACCGGTACCGTTATCGGTAGCCCCGGTGCCGCCATCCCACGAATCGAAGTGGGCAGATAGCATTACATATTCGTTAGGTTTTTCGGTACCTTTTATCTCGCCAACAATGTTAAAAGTTGGCACAACGCCAAGTTCTTTTGATTCGGTTTGTATGGTGATCTTTGGTTTATCGCCGCTTTCGGTTAAGCGGTACAGCATGCCGTAATCCTCTAAAGCGATATCAACCGTAGGCACAACTTTGGTGTAAGCGCCAAATATTTTGTCAACACCAAAACCTGCCGACCAGTTAGAGGTAACAATACCAGCAGCGCCAGCTTTTTCAAGGGCAACAGGCAAAGTACGTCCGGTTAAACCTGTATTGCTAATCCGTTTTCTCCAGGCATCGGTTTGCGCGGTGCGTTCGGCTTTCATTTTATCAATTGATCCGCTAAGGGCAAATTCCTTCCAGTTGTCATCTGGCCTGCCGGTTGGCTGGTTCATAGATATCATAACAAATTTACCTTTTACAGCCGGCAGCCATTTTTGAAAGGCAACTGAGTCTGCCAGTTCGGGCAGAATAATCAGTTCGGCAGTAACGGCCTTTTTCATGCCCGGGCTCCAGGCCAGTTGTGTGCCTTCTAATGATTTTACACGTGGGTAAACCATATCAATGTGCGATATGCCGCGTTCCCATCCGCGCCACTCTCCCCATTTTTCCTGTTTCGCGGTAATACCCCAGCCTTTGTATTTGTCGAGCGCCCATTTACCGGCCTTGTCAAATTGAGGTGTGCCTACCAGGCGTGGGCCAATGCCGTCCAGCAATTCGTGGGCAAGTTTTTCCAGTTGGGAGTTGTCGGTACCTTCTTTAACAATGTTATCTACCACCGCGCTTTTTGTTTGCGCGAAAGTTGTGTTCCCGGCAAATAATGCCGAGGCAATAAAGAGTTTTGTAATATTTTTCATATCAGTTTGATATAGCGCTTAGTTTAGTAGAGCGAATGTATAAAATGCACAGCTTAAAACATATGGTGTTTACAACAGCGGATGTAACATTCCTGTTGTATTGCAATATTCGGACGCGGAGGTTTCACAGAGCGTTATTTAAATATATCATAATAATTAACTATCCTTTTGTATGCTCTATGGTTAAAATAGAAAATTTAAAACATATTGGCTTAATTAATGCTTGATAGTAAGAACCTTAATTCAATATATAAAATGGCACAATTAGATGTTCAGCCTAAACGCAAGAGCTCGGTTTTAATATGGATCATATTTGCAATTATTGCTATCGCGATAGCTGTTTTATTATACAAAGGCTGTAACAGATCGGCACCTTTAAAAGTTGCTACAACTGATACTGTTGCAACCGATACCGTAAAAAAAGACAGCAATGCAATTGTGACCACTCAGCCGGATTGGAACGCCATAGACTTTAATATTCCCAAAGCATCATACGATGAGGTGACCGATACGGCCATTATAGTTAGGGGTAATGATAAATATACCATTTATAGTATAGGCGAAAATGTCTTGTTCGCAGCCAACGAAAGCACCTTGCAGCCTGCTGCCGAAGAAAAGTTGAAGCAAATAACCGCCTCGCTTGCAAAAAGATATAAAAAAGCGGCTATAGCCATCTACGGACATACAGATTCGGTAGGGTTAACCGGTGATAATAAAAGATTGGGTGAAGACCGTGCCAACGCGGTAAAGGATTGGCTGCTAACCAAAGGCGGAATTGACGGCGGGAAGTTATCCATTCATTCATTAGGCGAAAAACAACCTCTTGCTACAAACGCTACCGAAAAAGGCCGCGCGCAAAACCGAAGTGTTGAAATAGTGGCTTATACCGACAATAAATAATTATACATTAAACATTACGACGATGTCTTCAAATAATAATACAAGTGCCCACAGTCTACAGGAACTAAGCGAAAGCGATTATGAGATTGTGGACAACCAGCCAGAAATATTTGGTTGGGATGTAAAGGATACACACAACAACAAAGTTGGCGAAGTGTACGAATTGTTGTTTAGCGAGGAAACACGAAAGGTGCGCTACATAATATTAGATATGGAAAGCAATGATATTGACCTGGAAGAAGGCCGGGTATTGATACCGATAGAGGTAGCCGTATTTGATTTAGAAAACGATAATGTGAAACTGCCGGGTGTAAGCGTTACCAATTTGCTTGCCTTGCCGCTTTATGAAAAAGGCCGTGTGATAAACGAAGATACCGACGATGAGATACGCATTGCGCTTGCAAAAGCAGAAAAAGATGCGCCTATCCCTCCGGGTTCTATCCATGTTACCCAAAATAAATTTTATGGCAATAAAACCGAAGAAGGGTTTATTGCCGGCGATGATAATGCTTAATTATTTTATAAGCAGTTTAGGGTCATCCTGAGCCTGTCGAAGGACGTGGGAGAGGCTCGCCGAGATGGTTTGCAAGTGGTTCGACAAGCTCACCGTGACATTTTTGCCATCGACATGTTTGCTTAATCTACCTCAAAACATTATCAGTGACCTTGGCTATATCAATGGTTATTTTATTGATAAAACCTAATTGCTCTTTCATAAGCATATCATCAGCCGTAAGCGGTATTGGCTGTATTTCGGGCTTTGAAACGGTATCGGTTTTGGGATGCGTTGTGGGTAGGGTAATACTTTCACCACTCAGTCTTTTATCAGTTTCTTTTAACACGGCAATGCTCCTTTTTACAAGCTTAAGCATATCCGGATGCGGGGTTTTTTGCCCGGATCTTATTAGTGCAGAGGCTATATTAGCCGTGTAGGAGGCTAAAATATGATTAAGCACCACAAATTTATGAAGATCTTTAATGTTGCGCTGCTTGCTTTTAGGCTCCGAGGTCATCCGCTCAAATGTGGCCGATAAGTTGGCCGAATTTACATACACATCCTTACGGGCAAGTTTGTATTCTGTTATCTCCACAACTTTCCCCGAGATACTTTCAGATACCTTTTGCAGGTAGTTTATATTGGCGGTAATAACCGATTTTAAGGTTTCGTTAACCTGCTCAAACTCCCAGGTAGGGAATATAAGGTAACTGGCAATAAACGCGATGCCCGAACCTATTAACGTATCAACAAGGCGTTCCTGAAAAACATTGATGGTGCCTAAGCCCAAAAACTTGAAAAGGATAAGCACATAAGGCGTTGTAAAAATAACGGCCACAATGTAGTTTATTCTTAAAAAGCTGTAGGTGCCTATCATAAACACAATTAACAATATGAATTGCGCGGTTTTATCGGGGATAAAATTCAGGATCAGTATACCAATAGCCCCACCTGCAATGGTGCCTATTAAACGCTGGTAATTACGTTGTTTAGACAGGCTGAAACCGGGTTTTAGTATTACAATAATGGTTAACAGCACCCAATAGCTATGCCCGCCCAACGAAACATTCTTTGCTGTTATAAAGCCCACCAAACAAACCAGCGCTACCCTAAAAGCATGCTTAAAGGCGCCCGAGTTTAGCGTTAGGTTGTCAAAAAATACATGTGGCGCGTAATCTTGCTGGGATACAAACTTTGAATACTCCACACCGGTTGGGCTCTGCACCAAACTATCCGACGCTTTAGAGTGATAGTATTTATAAAGATTGGAGATACTCTTGCTTAAATCACGCAGATTGATGAGGATCTTCTTTAACACAAGGTTACTTGTTTCCTTATCATCGGTACCTATAGCATCAATTCTTTGTTTTAAATATTCCAGACGCAGTTCCAGGTTGCTCAGTTTTTCGGGACGGGTGTTGGCCAGTACAGCAAAGCCTATGTTGTCCAGATCGTCGGCTACGTGATGCAGAAAATCGGCTATGTCTTTTAAAACGCCGGTGCTTTCAAATTTTTCGCGAATGTAGGAGTAGTCGTAATGGGTGGCCATTATCTGCTCAAACATATCTACCAGGTCAATAAAGGTAAGCACCAATATCCTGCTGGCCGCGGTTGATTCTTTCACCAGCAGGCGGCTTTTAAAAAGTATCTCCCTAACCGCATCCTGATGATTGCTCACCTGGATCTGCTGTAGTACCAGTTTGCGGTAATTCTCGTCAATATCGGTTGTATGGATATAAAAATCGGCCTTTATACGAAGGAAACGTGCAATATCGGCAACGTTTTCGCCCAGTATCTGCTGCGCGGCACGAAAGGGGCGGATCCCAAAAAACACCAGGCTAAATATCATGTACCATAAACCACCGGCCAAAATAGTAAGGCAAAACATCGGCAGTTGCGATGGCGGCACTTCTTTATCCATCATAAATATCATCACCAGCAAAGCCGATGTGCCTATAGATGCAGCGCGGTTACCGTAAACAATAAGCATAGAAAAAAGAAACGAGAAAGCGGTTATCTCTAACCCGAGGGTATAAACGTTGAGGCGGGCGTAACCGGTAATAAACGCTACAACAAGCAAACATAAGTTGCCCACAGCCATGGCATTACGTTTATGCGAAATTGGCCCGGGCCCGTCAATGGTGCAAATACAAAGCGCGCCAAGCGACATGGTAAGCCCCAAATCGAAATTGCCTAACTGCATCATTACCAATGAGGGTACCAAAATACCGATAGACATGCGCAACCCGTCAGAAAAATACTGGCTGTAAAAAAAGCTTTTTATTTCTCTTTTATGGTAGTTCATTTACTAATTATTGGGCGATGATTTTAGTTTGCAAAATTAAACAAATAAAACGTTTACTGTTTTGCAATAACAATAATTGCATTAAAATGTCCTAACTGTTATTAATTTTTTAGTTTTTGATGTAATTTAATTTTAGATAGTTAAATTCACGCCATTATTGTTTCCTTTCATATTTGTAAACCTGTTAATTATGCCATCTACTTTAAGGCTCAGTCAAAAAGAATCTATATTTAATCACGAAGTTGTTAAACGCTTCGAGTTATATAACAGTTTGTTTCAAACGCTGCCTTTTTATCAGGTAAAGGACACGGGTATATTGCTTCCGTTTTTTAGCTCGCATTGCGATAAAGGTGCGGCGAATCAATCGTCCCCAACAGATATTATTGAGTCGTTCTTCAAAAAATATGTACCCGGTATTGATAACCGCGAGCAAATAAACCGTTTATTTAGGTTTATACAATACATTGAACGCCAGGTAGTTTTGTTTGATGCTATCGAGGATTCTTCTTTCAGCAAAGTGGGCCGCGTTGATGATACCGGCACATTGCAAAGCATGGTTCAGCAGGCGTCGCAAAACGAGCAGGCAAGAGCTAATATCAGCAAACAATTAAAAGAATTTTCGTTACGCCTGGTGCTTACAGCGCACCCTACACAATTTTATCCGGGCACGGTTCTGGGTATAATGACCGATTTGATAGAGGCGTTAAAAACCAATGATATACCTACCATTGATGTTTTATTACAGCAATTGGGTAAAACCCCTTTCTTTAATAAAACTTCGCCAACGCCTGTTGATGAGGCGGTTAGTTTGGTTTGGTTCCTGGAGAATATATTTTACCATGCCCTATCAGGCATACAATCAAAACTCGAAGATGAGTTTGATATAGAGGGTAACAAGCAGGTGCTGGAACTTGGCTTTTGGCCGGGTGGCGACAGAGATGGTAACCCTAATGTGACCACCGACACCACCCGTTCGGTGTCTACTTTGTTAAGGCAGGTGATTTACCGTTGCTACTACCGCGATTTTAGGAACCTGAAACGCCGTATTACTTTCAGGGGTTTTGCCGATACTATTAGTCAGCTGGAAGCGCTGCTTTATGATAATGCTTTTAACACCCAAACCAACCCTAAAGATCTGCAGCCGGAGTTGTTAAAGCTCCTGAAATCTATGCGGCAAACATTGGTGACCGATCACGACAGCTTGTTTGTATCTATTGTGGATAACCTGATCCAGAAGGTACAGCTGTTCGGTTCGTACTTTGCTACGCTGGATATTAGGCAGGACAGCCGTGTGCTGCGCGATGTGTTTAAATACACCACCGAAAAGGTTTACACCGGCGTTCCAAAAAATTATGCCGAGCAAAACGAGGATGCCAAAATCAAAAGTATTCCTTTTAATCAGGCCGATTTTAAATGCCCGGCTACTGCCGATAGCCTTACCCGCGATACGTTGGATACTATCAGGTTAATGAAGGATATCCAGCATACCAATGGCGAAAAAGGATGCCAGCGCTTTATAATCAGCAACTGCCAGGAAGCATCAGACATTTTACAGCTTATTAACCTGTTTTTATGGAGCGGCTGGGAAAAAGATAAGCTGAGTGTTGATTTTATGCCTTTGTTTGAAACCGTTAACGATTTGAAAAAGGCCAGCGAAGTGATGGAGAAATTATACACCCATCCGTTCTACAAATCGCACCTGAAGAAACGTGGCAACAGGCAAACCATTATGCTGGGCTTTAGCGATAGTACCAAAGATGGCGGTTACCTGATGGCCAACTGGAGCATCTACAAAGCCAAGGTTGAACTGACTGCCATGGCCCGCAAACATAACATAGACCTGGCCTTTTTTGACGGCAGGGGTGGCCCGCCGGCCCGTGGTGGTGGTAAAACACACCGTTTTTATGCCTCAATGGGTAAAGAGATAGCTAACGATCATATCCAATTAACCATACAGGGGCAAACGGTAAGCTCGCAATATGGTTCGGTTGAAACGGCGAGGTTTAACACCGAGCAGTTGATAAACGCGGGCATTATATCTGCCCTGCACCCAAATCATAATGATCTGCTGGACAACGGGCACAAGGCACTGATAGCCGAAATGGCCGAAGAAAGCCACACCCTGTTCCTGGCATTGCGCGAGCACCCGCTGTTTGTAGAATACCTGGAGAAGTATAGTCCGCTGAAATTACTTTCACAAATTAACATTAGCAGCCGGCCAACCAAGCGTAATGCAGGCGCAAAGTTAAAACTGGAAGACCTGCGTGCCATAAGCTTTGTAACATCGTGGAGCCAGTTAAAACAAAATATACCCGGCTTTTACGGCGTGGGTACTGCCTTAAAAAAGATGAAGGATAAGGGTAGCTGGAAAGAAGTGCAGGAACTTTACCAAAATTCGGGTTTCTTTAAAACTATGCTGGATAACTGTATGATGTCTATGACCAAATCTGATTTCAGGATTACGGCGTACATGGAAAAGGATAAAAAATTCGGCGCTTTCTGGAAAGGACTTAAAGCGGAATATGAGCTAACCCGCGATATGCTGCTGGAACTAACCGGTACAAAAGTACTGATGGAAGAATCGCCGGTTGATCGCCGCTCAATAGCTGTGCGCGAGAAAATTGTATTGCCACTGGTTATTATACAACACTACGCGCTGCAAGCCCTTAACAATACCGACGACGAGGAACTGATAGGTATTTACAACAAGCTGGTTATACGTACTGTATATGGTATCGTAAATGCGGGCCGGAATTTAGCGTAGAAGCTTTAAAATGATATCATTAGATATTGAAAATGGCTACCTGCAAATTGGTGAACTGTTAATAACTCCAGGTCTTGAATTACAAGATATTGAAACGTTAAAACAGCAACATGAAGTAGTTGACGCAGTCAAAAATCCACCTCATAGAAGCTATAGAATGCCGGCACTTGACGACGGCTATGCAGCGGCTGGTTTGTATTTTTATGACGATAAAATAACGAAAGTTCGTTTTTGTTTAGGGAGAAAATTTGATTTTCCACCATTTGAGATCACGACTCGTGAAATTGTGTTGGTGAAAGAATTACTTGCTGAACTTGGCGGTGAAAAAAGTTATAAATGGGGAAAGATTGACTATTATGAAGATTACAGAAGCGGAAGTGTTGGGCTTTCGTTGAGTTATTTTTCAAATCCGAGCCAATAATAAACTATTTAAGATTAAGATATACTACCTGACATAGCTACGTCCCATGCGTTAAGGATTGGAACGGATACCGGCCTTGCGGCTAATGCCTGTGCGCGTATGAGTGTAAAGCCTGGGCCGCAGGCAACGCCATAAAACCCCTTTAGTTAAATATAAATGTGCTTTTCATAAACAGGATGGCCTTAATCTTGTTACGTAAGTAGTATAAACTTAACATTTACGATGAAAAGATTTTGCGTTGCGTTAACATTGGTAACGTTATTGGCTGTACAGGCCTGTAGCGATAGGAAAGGTAGAAACTTTAACAAGATTGATGATAGCGGACTTACGTTTGTAAATGCAGCTGCAGAAGCTGGTGCAGCAGAAGTTAAAATATCTGAACTGGCATTAAAAAACTCAAAGAACGAAGAGGTGATCAAATTTGCAAAAATGATGATAGCCGACCATACCGATGCCGGCAACGAGTTAAAGAAGATTGCTGCCGATAGTAAAATTGACGCAAATGACAGTTTAAGTGCTAATCATAACCACGTGTTAACCAGTTTGTCAGCAAAAACCGGCGTGGGGTTTGATAAAGAATACATACAAGCTATGGTTATTGACCATGAAAAGGCTGTTGAGGTTTTTAAAGAAGGCAGCATAAACGCGAATGCGAAACTGAAAGATTTTGCGGCGAAAACACTCCCTAAACTGGAAGGCCATTTGAAAGAAGCAAACGCGCTGTGCGCCGACTTAAAATAGTTTTAGCTGTTGCTGTACCGGCGGTTTAGCTTTACCAAAAACAGTGCGCCCGCCGTATTTCCATGAATCATTTCTTTCTTTTTCTATCACCTGGTCAAAGTTGGCGTTGGGGGTAAAATCCTTTTCGGCTGCCTGGGCTATGTTGGTTAGGCGTTTGATAGCTTCGCTTTTTTCGCTGTTGCCCAGTTTGGCTTTGTGTATAGCGGTTTGTAATGTGCCGATGGTTTCGTCGTAAACTTTGGTAGGCACCGGGAAGGGGTGACCATCCTTACCACCATGCGCGAACGAGAACCTTGCAGGATCTTTAAACCTCGACGGGGTGCCATGGATCACTTCGCTAACTAAAGCTAAAGATTGCAGCGTACGCGGGCCGAGGCCTTGTAGCAAAAGCAGGTCTTCAAAATCCTTTGGCTGTTTCTCGTGCGACAGCCAAAGCACTGCACCCAGGCGTTTCAGGTCAACATCTTTCGCTTGCACATCATGATGGTTTGGCATTACCAGTTTGCTTATCTCTTTCAGCATCTGATCGGGCTGTTCGGCGGCAATTTGCATAACGCCGTTGCGGGAGGTTGCAGCCAGTTTATCGGCCATGTTTAAAATAAGGCCGTTATTGTGTCCATGAATAGCGGTATGCGGGTCTTCCACAAATGATTGTAACTGTTCCGAATGCCAGTGGTAACGGCGGGCGGTGCGGCTTAGGTCGCTCATGCCTTGCTGTACTACGGCCCATTTGCCGGTATCGCTCAGTATAAAGTTGTGGGTGTAAAGCTGAAAGCCATCCTGTATAGCGGTGTTATCAACCTTGGCGCTAAGCTTGCTGCATTTAACCAGGTAATTGCCATCAAGCCCGGTGGTATTGCAAACGTTCATCAGTTCCTGCGGGGTTTTGGTAGAATGCTTGCCTTTGCCGCCGCAAATGTAAATACCTAATTCCCTGCTATGCGGATTGATTGATCTTTTTAAAGCACCCATTACCGAAGTTGTAATGCCCGATGAATGCCAGTCCATCCCCATCACTGCCCCCAGGCTTTGGAACCAGAACGGGTCGCTCAGGCGGCGCAATACTTCGTCCTTGCCATAATCCATTACAATGGTTTCTACCACGGCCAGGCCCAGCTTGGCCATACGTTCGGCAAGCCATGTAGGTACATAGCCATAATGCAATGGCAAGTCGGCACTCCCGGAGCGTTTCATGCTAACAAAGTTAGTAATTTTGTTTGGGATTTAAAATCTTTTGTCATCCTGAGCGATAGCGAAGGATCTATCCCGCGCGTCATTGGAGGTACGAAGCAATCTCTCGATAGGCAATCGGGCATGCAGAGCGATTATGCATAGTCTTGAGATTGCTTCGTACCTTGCAATGACGGTAGGGCGGGGTGGTTTACACCTCAAACGCCGCTTTCGCGTCGCTCCAAAACTCATCTAAAGCAATAATACGGGGTTTAAAAAAGGAGATCAGCTTTGGCCAGTCTTCCTTTTGAAAAATACTGACAGGGGTAAGCTCGGTATAAATACGACTAATAGTTTTTCCATATTCATCGGTGGTATGTAGCTGCCATTGCCAGTCTTCATCAAGCGTGCTGTGCAGCATGGTTTTGTATGAGTCAAATTGCTCGAAGAATAGTTGCTGTAGTTCTTTATCCGGGTGGGCTATTTCAATGGCTATGCTGGCCGTTTTATTATCAGCCTGCATCCTAAAAAAGATGTGTTTAACACCGGTTTTATAATTGATCCAGTTGGTACGCAAACCCTCAGCCGAAAGCACCGGCCCCATGTATTGGCCAAATGCCGTCCAAAATGCTTGTTTTAATTGCGATGCCTGCTCTTTAGTGTACATTAAGAATTATTTATAATAAATTGTCATTTCGAACGAGCGATAGCGAGGAGAAATCTTTTACACATTGCATCCGGCCATGCAAATTCGCCCGTCTGTTGTAAAAGATTTCTCCTCGTACCTCGTTCGAAATGACAGGGTGTTATTTGTTAGTTATTGCCCTTGTTTTTTGTCCTTGTTTGTGACAACATCAACAAGCCGCCATGCATCCTAACTTGTAATTAGCCGTCCTAAATATTGTTGGTGATAATACCAATAACGGTGGAAATACTATTTCCCAATTGTCATTTCGAACGAGCGATAGCGAGGAGAAATCTTTTACACATTGCATCCGGCCATGCAAATTCGCCCGTCTGTTGTAGAAGATTTCTCCTCGTACCTCGTTCGAAATGACAGATTAATTTAGTTGATCGTAAAAGGCAAGCTCACCTTTTCATCCTGCGAGTTACTACCCAATATCAGTTTGTAATCGCCCGGGTAAACTTTCCATTTGTTTGTCTTTAGATCCCATTTCTGTAATTCTTTAACAGGGATTTTAAGGGTAACAACCCCCTCGCCGCCTTTATTAACGCTCACCCGTTTAAAAGCTTTTAACTCTTTTAAAGGCATACGGTTTATCTGCGGATATTGGATATAGGCCTGCACAACTTCGTCACCATTAAAATCGCCGGTGTTTTTTATATTTACACTTACAGTTATGGTATCGGCAGTTTTGTATTTGCTTTTAAATGTATTGTTTGCCTGATAGCCGAACTGAGTATAGCTCATGCCAAACCCAAAAGGATATTGTACCGGGCCATTGTAATAACGGTAGGTGCGGCCTGCCATATTGTAATCCTTATAGTCTGGTAAATTACTAAGCGATTTATAAAAAGTAACCGGCAAATGTCCTGATGGTGATATATCGCCAAACAAAATGTCGGCCAGTGCGTTACCGCCCTGCTCGCCGGGGTACCAAGCTAAAATAACGGCATCGGCATAGGGGGCAATGGCTTCTATATCTACATCGCTGCCGGCGGTTATTACGGCTATTATAGGTTTATTAACCTCCTTACGCAGCTTTTTTAAATAAGCGATGTGGCTTGCAGGTAAGCTAAGATCCAACCTGTCACCGCCGCCTGCCGCCAAAAAAGCGTCGCCTTCTTCGCCCTCGTTAACCGGGGACAGGCCAAGCACAGCAACCGTAACATCGGCATTGCCGGCAGCCCAAATACCACCAAAATGTGTGGTGTCCCGGTTATCGGCACCCAAATCATATTCCACGCGTGTTGCCGGGCCTACAGCAGCGGTGATGCCTTCCACAAAGTTGATGATCTTACTGGTGCCGTGGTAATTACCTATCATGGCATCATACGAAGTTGCGTTAGGGCCAACAACCATATAGCTGCTGTATTTGCTTTTGCTAAGCGGCAGTATATTTTTATCGTTTTTTAAAAGCACCATACTTTGCTGCGCTACTTTACGGGCAAGGGCTATGTGCTGCGTGTTGTGTACGCTATCGGCCCCGTAACCGTGGTAAGGGTTAAGCGATGCATCATCATAAAAACCCAGTTTAAATTGCGTACGCAAGGTTGCAGATAAGGCCTTATCTACATCACTAACTTTTAACAAACCACGTTTTACAGCTTGCATCACGTCGTTTTGCAGCAGGGTAGAGCAGTCAAGGTCAACCCCGGCTTTAATAGCTTCGGCAGCTACAATAACCTGGTCGGGCTGTGTTTTATGGCGAAGGTAAATATCATCCAAAGCGCCGCAATCGGTAACTACATGGCCTTTAAATTTCCATTCGTTTATCAAAATATCTTTTAATAATGTGTTACTGGTACAGCAGGGTTCGTCGTTAACGCGATTGTAGGCGCACATAATGCTCTCCACACCACCATCAACCAGGTATTTAAACGAATAAAGGTAGGTTTCGCGCAGGTCTTTCTGGTCAATAATAGCATTAAACTCGTGCCTGCCGGCTTCGGGGCCACTATGTACGGCGTAATGTTTAGCGGTAGCGCTTGCCTTTAAATAATGCGGATCGTCGCCTTGCAAGCCCTTTACAAAAGCGCCGCCCATGCGCGAGGTAAGGAAAGGGTCTTCACCGTAGGTTTCCTGTCCCCGGCCCCAGCGCGGGTCGCGGAAGATGTTAATGTTAGGTGTCCAGAACGTGAGGCCCATATATTGTAAACGCCTGCCCATACCGGTAGAGAGGTTGTATTTTGCGCGTGCTTCGGTAGATATTACGGTAGATACCTGTTTGAGCAGATCGTCGTTAAAAGTTGCTGCCATACCAATGGCTTGGGGGAATATGGTTGCCTCACCCGCCCGGGCTACGCCATGCAGGGCTTCGTTCCACCAGTTATAAGCGGGGATATCTAAGCGGGGCACCGCTTTACTTTGATAACCTAAAAGGGCGATCTTTTCTTCCAGAGTTAAACGCGATACCAGGTCTTTTACGCGGGCATCTATAGGTTGTTTGCTGTCTTTGTAGATTGTTTTTTGCTGCGCGGAGGTAATTATCGGCACAAATAATAACAAGAATAGGTAGCGTGAAACTCTCATAATTGTATTGGTAAATGATAGTGTGTTAAACATAAAAAGAAATTAGCCGTACCTGAAATTATTTCTACTTAAAAAATCAAGCTATTTTAAAAACGTTTACATTAGCAATTGATACGTTATTGATTTTCGATTTCGAATTTCACCGATTTATAAACCGAACCCGAAAAGTACATCAACCTTAAAATGATATGAAATACTTATTACTGCTGATATTTTTGCCCCTGGCAACGTTTGTCTCCTTTGCACAGCCAGCCCCAAAACCTTATGGCCCATTACCCACGCAAGGGCAACTGAACTGGCAGGAAACAGGTATGTACTGCATTATTCACTGGGGACCTGATACTTATACCGACAAGGAGTGGGGGTATGGCGATGAAGATCCAAAACTTGTTAACCCATCGCAGTTTAGCGCTATGCAAATTGTGGGTGCGGCTAAGGCCGGTGGCTTTAAGGGGGTAGTGGTTGTAGCCAAACACCACGATGGTTTTTGCCTGTGGCCAACCAAAACAACCGAACACAACATATCTAAAAGCCCTTACAAGAACGGCAAGGGTGATATTTTAAGAGAATACCGCGAAGCCTGCGATAAGCTGGGCATGAAGATGGGTGTGTATTGTTCACCCTGGGATAGGAACAGTCCGCTTTATGGCAAGCCGGAGTATGTAACGCAGGTTTATCGGGAGCAGTTAAAAGAATTGTATAGTAACTACGGGCCGCTGTTTATATCATGGCACGATGGTGCCAATGGTGGCGATGGCTATTATGGCGGTGCAAAAGAAGTACGTACTATAGACCGCTCTACCTATTACGGATGGGACGAAACATGGGGTATTACCCGTAAAATGCAGCCCAACGCGGCCATATTTGGCGATGTTGGGCCGGATGTGCGTTGGGTAGGCAATGAAAAGGGCATGGCCGGCGAAACCAGCTGGGCAACCTACACGCCGCATGCGCCTGATGAAGGCAAAAGGCCGGGCAATGGTTATGTGAAAGATTATGAGGGTACAGAAGGTCACCGTGATGGCCAATACTGGATGCCTGCCGAGTGCGATGTATCGTTAAGGCCGGGATGGTTTTATCATAAACGCCAGGACGATTCAGTTAAAGCACCACAGGTATTACTGAACCTGTATTACCAAAGCGTTGGCCGTGGCGCCGCGCTTGATCTGGGTTTATCGCCGGATAGGACGGGGCAGCTTTACCAGAATGATGTAAGATCGCTCAAGGAGTTTGGGGACATACTGAAAAAAACCTTTGCTGTTAATTTGGCTAAAGGGGCTACCTTAACTGCCAGCAATACAAGAAGGGGTAATAAGGTTAGATTTGGTGCAGCCAACCTGCTTGATAATAACCGGTACAGCTATTGGGCAACTGATGATAAGGTGACCACACCGCAATTGGTATTAAACCTGCATCAGCCTAAAACGTTTAACGTGATCCGCCTGCGCGAAAACATTAAACTGGGGCAACGAATTGAAGAGGTAGCCATCGATGCCTGGCAGAATGGTAAATGGGAAGAGGTAGCAAAAGCTACGAGCATCGGTGGCAACAGGTTGATCCGTTTGCAAAACGATGTTTCGGCGAGTAAGGTTAGGCTGCGTATCACCAAGTCCCCGGTGTGTATCGCACTGAGCGATTTCGGTCTTTATAAAGAGGCGAAATTGAACGATGTGGCATCGTTAATTGATAACAAAACACCCCAAAAGTTTTAAGATGAATTATAGAACATTGTTAAGCGTTTTTTGTGCCTTTTTTGGCGTTTTAGGGTCGGTTTTTGGTCAAAAAAGTCCGCTGTTTAACGCTGATGAAAAGCCCCAGCTTATCTCCAAACAATTTGCCTTTACCGAAGGTCCGGCGGTTGATAAAAAGGGGAATATCTTCTTTACCGATCAGCCCAATAACAAGATCTGGAAGTACAATACCGATGGCAAGTTATCTGTTTTTATGGATAATGCAGGCAGAGCAAATGGCACATGCTTCGACCGTAAAGGCAACCTGATTGTTTGTGCAGATGAGCATAACCAGCTTTGGAAAATTAGCGCCAATGGCAAGGTGAAAGTACTTTTAAAAACCCTTAATGGCAAGCTATTCAATGGCCCTAACGACCTCTGGATCGACAAAAAAGGCGGCATTTATTTCACCGACCCCTATTACCAGCGCGATTACTGGACACGTACTAAATCTGAACTAGAAGGGCAAAAGGTTTACTACCTGTCAAACAGTTCGCTGCAGCCGGAGATTGCCGACGAATCGTTAAAAAAACCAAACGGCATTGTAGGTACGCCAGACGGTAATTATCTGTATGTTGCTGATATTGGGGATGATAAAATATATAAGTTTAACATAGATACCGATGGCACCCTTGATGACAGGCAGGTGTTTGCGCAGCAAGGCGCAGATGGTTTAACACTTGATGAACGCGGAAACCTTTACCTGGCAGGCAAAGGCATTACGATTTACAACCCAAAAGGCCAGCAAATAGGCCATATCGATATCCCCGAACCCTGGAGCGCCAATGTTTGTTTTGGCGGGAAGAACAGGGATGTGCTGTTTATCACTGCATCTAAAGCAATATATACTTTGAAAATGAATGTGAGGGGAGTGGAGTAGATAGGATATCCACTCCGACCATCATAGCGAGGTACGAAGCAATCTCCCGATAGAAAAGTTTGCAAGTAGGTTTGTGTTTTATGAATGTCAATCCGCTCATTCGCCGCGGGAGGGCTGTTACTTTGTCTTGATACAAAGTAACCAAAAATCAAGACAAAAAAATCCTTCCCCGCACAGGCCTTTACCCATCGGCCCCGGTTTTTTGTCGGCCCACCGCTCTTCGTTACTTGCTTATCTGTAAATCTTAAAAATCCCCTAATCCCCATCACATTTTCCTTTGCGCTTTTTCCCAAACAGAGCTTTGCTTTGTGGTGAAATAGCGGATAATACCAGCTAAAACGGCGTAGTTCATTACGCAGAAGTAGTAGGGGATAAAGAGGGCTTTAATGCGGATGTGGCGTTTTTCCATGATAAAACCGAGTATGGCTAACAGGTAAAACAGCACTTGCCCGGCAAACAGTAACTCGTAAAACCAACCTTTGCCTGCAAAGGCCAGGGCCAGGTTTGTGATGAATGCCAGTATTAGGAAGAAAGGTGTAACCGTCCACCTTAAAACGCGGTGACTTACATATTGAAATGATAGTACCGGGAATTTAAAAGGCAACAATAGGCTTTTTAAACGCAGGATAGACTGGATACCACCAGCCGCTATCCTGATCTTGCGTTTCAGTTCTTCAGATACATTTTCTGATGCGGTTTCCAGCGCGTATGCTTCCGGTTCGTAAATAATGCGGTAACCCTGAGCGGCTATCAGCATAGATATCATAAAATCGTCCAGTACAGTATCAGCAGGTACATCCTGGTAAAGGGTACGCTTTACACTAAATAGTTCGCCCGCGGCACCCACTACAGAATATAGCTCAGAATCCCATTTTTTTAAGGCCGATTCATATTTCCAGTAAAAACCCTCGCCTGCAGCGCTGGCATCGGCATTAACATCAATTTGTACCCGCTTTTCACCAGCCACAGCACCTACTGTTTTATCACTGTAGTGGCGGCAAATGCGGGTTATAGCCTCGGGGTTCAAAAAAGTATTAGCATCGGTAAATACAACCACTTCGGTATCTACATACTCCATTGCACGATGCACGGCGGCAATTTTACCGGCGCGTTCGGGGCGGTGCAGTAATTGGATCTGTGGGTATTCGCCAATTATTTCGGCTGTCCTGTCAGATGAACCATCGGTTACAAAAACAAATTTAAGCTTACCCGCAGGATAATTTAATTGCAGACTATTGGCTATTTTCTGGCTTATAAAATGCTCTTCGTTATAAGCCGCCACAACCAGCGTACAGGTAGGCAGATCATCATCACTAACAACCGGGATAACAGGTTTGCCTTTAATTGCCCGCTTTATTTTAATAACAAAATACAGCAGAAAGCCATAACCAACAAAGGTATAAAATGCTATAAAGAGGCTTATCCAAAGGGTTATGATCATGAAACTTTGTTAATGGTATAGCCTAATTCGGTACTATGTTTACTATGGGTTATGTTCCACCAAACAGCACGGAAAAGTATGCCGATGAAGTTATATTTCTTCTCTTTAATGTACCTGATTAAGTTCCGTGGAACCACCATCAGCACAAAATAAATATAAAATACAAAGGCTTTAAAAGCAGGCGCGTTATGGCGGATGAACAGTATGCGATTACGATTCATAAAGTATTCTTTAAACGGGCTGTTCTTACCCACAGTCATTGATTCTTTGTGGTAAATAACGGCGTCTCCGCGTACCCAAGCCTGGTACCCGGCTTTGTTGATGCGTTCGCCCCAGTCAACTTCCTCGTAATAAATAAAGAAGTTATCGGCCATTAAGCCGGCTTTCTCGCAGGTTTCTTTTTTCACCATCATGGCACCACCATGGCAGTAACCGGTTTGGCCAAGCAGGTTATCATACTGGCCAACATCTTTCTCGTTTTTACCAACAGCCTGGTTGCGGCAAGTGTAATAATCTACCAATGTAAAACCTACATATTGGATAATGCTTCTATCGAAATCATACACCAGCTTTGGCGATATAATGCCAACCTGCGGATGTGTATCTAAAATATCTACCAGCTTTTTCACTAAGCCGGGCGAAAATTCGGTATCATTATTCACCAGGAAATAATAATCGCCTGTGGCTTGGGCAATACCTATATTGTTACCGCCAGAGAAACCCAAATTGTTCTCTGACCGTATAAATTTAACATTGGGATATTTGCTTGTCCACAACGGGATAGGATTTACGGTGCTGCCATTATCAACAACAATTACCTCTAAATTTTCGTAAGTATTTGTTTCGGCAATTGATATTAGAAGCTCTTCTGTAATTTTATCCTGATTAAAGTTGATGGTGACAACAGATACCTTTTTCATGCAGTATATTTATAGAATATTTAAACGGCATAATATTAATAAAAGTTAAGCATTATAATCATTTAAAACTTTGAAGGATAAACAACTTGTTGATAATGCCGAATTACTGGAGCTAAAAGCCGAGGAATTAATGGTTTTGCTCCGAAAGGGAGGGGTTGATGCAAAACGGGTAAAGGCTATACAACAGAAGATAAATAAGGCCATTGACGAAACATCGCTGCCAAAAAGTATTGAGGCTTTTAAAGAATTAGATGCCGACCGTGATAGGGTGGAGCTGTTGAATGATTTTGAAATGCTTTTATCCCAACATCAATTAGATAGTGAAGTATCTCAAAAATACCTTGGTCACGAACGGGTTAAAAAGCTGGTGGTTGTAATTATTGGTATTGTTATGATAACCCTGGGTATGGCCATGATCATAATGCCGGCACCACCGTATTTTGAAATGTTTACCATATTTTATTTTAATGATAACGATGGTGTAACCCTTATGGACTTAATAGCATTGCTTATTGTATTTACAGGTGTATATTTGTTTTTAAGCGCTCTGTTAAAAAAACGAACCGCTTAATATCCATGGCCACATCAAAAAAAATACTTTTAGTTGATGATAATCCCCTTGTTTTAGAAATGATGGGGCGGGCTTTAAATAAAGAAGGGTTTTATTGCATGAAAGCAATTTCGGCAGATGCGGCTACGGAATTATTGAAGCAGGAGCGACCGGACATTATCCTCTCAGATTATCACATGCCCGATGTTGATGGTTTCTCTTTCAGGCAAAACCTTATCGCGATACCCGAGTATAAAGATATCCCCTTTATGTTCCTTACATCAGAGGAAGATAATGACCTGATGCTGAAAGGCATAAACCTGGAAGCTGTAGATTATATATTGAAAGATACACCGCTACCTGTAGTGGTATCTAAAATAAACAATTTTTTAAGCACCGTACGTGAGCAGCACGAACGCACACTAAAGGAATTAAGTGTTGCGGCTATGGCCCTTAACCTGCATTCGGTGCCGCAAAAGCTGCCGGTTATAAACGGCTTCGAGGTCGATTTTTGGCACAGATCTTATCAGAACTATCCCGGTGGAGATTTTATAGATTTTATAACCATTGATGAACGTTACACATTTATAGTGCTGGGCGATGTAATGGGTAAAAAATGGGGCGCCTGGTATTTCTCGTTCGGTTTTTTAAGTTATATACGGGCGGCAGTGCGTATTTGCATCTCGGAAGGTAACTTTTCTACCAAAAATATCCTGCAAAAAATAAACGACGTGGTTTATCATGACCCGGTGGTGAACGATGTGCTGTCGAGCCTTTCACTGGTGATGTTAGATGCCGCGGAGTCAGTAATCACCTATTCCGGTGCCGGCGACTTGCCATTGCTTTATTACAATAGCGTGGATGGTAATTTACAGCAAATAGGCTCATCGGGCATGTTGCTGGGTATGTTGCAAGATGGCGACTTTGATGAGGTAACACTTAAACTGAATGCCGGTGACAGGTTTTTTATGTTTACAGATGGCATAATAGATTTTGAAGGTACCAGTGGAAAGAAAACCGATTATAATACTTTTGTAGAAGCCGTTACCCCATATTTAAACCGGCCTTTTTCCGAATTTAAACGGAGTGATTTTTTGCAGGAAAAAACAACAGACCATATAGACGATTGCAGCTTAATATATTTACAAAAAACAATTTGAATGATATTAGAAACCAACATTTACAACAAAGCTTTAATAGCTGATATACAGGTAAAAGAGGCAAATTTAACCGTGTCTGACAATTTTAAGAACGAGATGGCCGCGCTAATAGATAAAGGCAACAAATACATTATTGTGAATTTTGAAAAAGTAATGTATGTTGATAGTTCCTTTTTAGGGGCATTGGTTTCTTCTCTTAAATATGCCATAGCCAATAAAGCCGAAATTGATGTAGCGGGCTTAAATAAAGATGTAGCCGGTTTGTTTCAATTGATTAGGCTCAATAAGGCATTTAACATACATGCCTCGGCAGTTGAAGCGGCGATTAATAAAAGCTAATAATATGCCTGATAGCAGTTCTAAAAAGTTTGTATTTAATAACGATGCCGATGGCTTATACCCATTAGTGCTGGCGGTTATTGAGCACGTAAGGCAAAGCATACAGATTGATGAAAGCACGGAATTTAAACTGAAAATGATTTTGGTTGAGTTACTCACCAACTCTTTAAAACACTCCGGGCAAGATAAAACAGTACTTAAAATAGGAACAGCGGGCAATAAGATCAACATCAGAAAAACAGATACCGGGAATGGTTTAGCTGTGCGCTGCGGTGAAAACCTGTTGGAGTGGCCATTACCCGGCAGGCACCATACCGATGAAATAATTACTATTTACGGTGATAGCAGTGCAATTTTGAAAGCAAAATTGCATAACAATTGCCGCTTGCGGTTTTTTATTGAAGAGACCGAAGAAACAAACCCGGTTAACATTAGCAGCCTTGCCGAGCATTTTGGTTTAATGATAATTACCCGTGCCTGCGATACATTTGATTACGAATTTGATATTGATACCTGCACCAACCATTTTACGGTTACCTTTTAGCGGCCATTAACCCACTTTACTTCATCTTTCCTGTAATTACAATTATTGCAATAAAAACACATTGTTTTATTTTTATAAATGCAACTTTGATGCAATAATAAAAATTGAAAATCTAAATCAATAACAGTTGTAATTTTTAACACTTAAACTATTTATTTATGGGACACATAGCATACGACGTTGTGATAATAGGAGGAAGTTATGCCGGTTTATCAGCCGCCATGACTTTGGGTAGATCGGTACGTAATGTGCTGGTTATAGATAACGGGCAACCTTGCAATAAAACAGCACCACAGGCTCATAATTTGATCACCCACGATGGCGAAACACCTGCTGCCATCGCTGCCAAAGCCCGAGAGCAGCTTGCTCTTTACAAAACGGTTGAACTTATCGTAGATGATGTAACAGCCGTTGTACAAAATGAAGGATATTTTGAAATAATTATGGCAAATGCCAGGACTGTTAAAGCGAAAAAGATCTTGTTTGCCACAGGTATAAAGGATATAATGCCCGATATGCCCGGTTTTGCTGATTGTTGGGGAGTATCTGTTATTCATTGTCCGTATTGCCATGGCTATGAAGTATACGGACAAAAGTTGGCCGTTTTTGGTAATGGCGATGAAGGGTTTGAATATGCAAAACTCATTAGCAATTGGAGCAAAGATATAACCCTGTTCACCAGTGGCACTTCCACGCTTAGTGCGGAACAGCAGCAACAGTTGCGGAAACACCATATTAATATTGTTGAAACAAAAGTTGCTGGTATAAACCACAATAATGGCCATGTACAAAACATAGAATTAACCAATGGTAATAACTATCCTGTTGATGCAATATTTTCGCGTGTGCCATTTGAGCAACATACAAACATCCCACAGCAATTAGGTTGCATTATCGATGCCGCGGGGCGTATAGAGGTTGATGGTTTTGGAGCTACATCGGTACCAGGCGTATATGCCGCGGGCGACAACAGCTCGCCGATGAGAGGTTTAGCCAATGCCATGGCAACTGGCCTGATGGCGGGCGTCATTATCAATAAAACGCTGATAGACGAGGAATTTTAACTGCTCTGTTTTTGATTAAGCCGCCGATTGTGCTATTTTTAAACATCAATTAGGCATAAATGACTTTGAATTTTTGGATACGAAACCGATCCGTAATACTTTATGGCTCATCGCTGGCTGTTTTATTATTTTTAATGAAATGGCTGGAGTGGCGTTTTATTATCATTGACCATGCACTTGAACTTTATGCCGGGGCGTTGGCTATTATATTTACCTTACTGGGTATTTGGCTGGCTATTAAACTTACCCGGCCAAAAACTAATACCATAATTGTAGAAAAGGAAGTATTTGTAAAAAGCGACGAGTTTGTTTTGGATGATAAGGAACTTACGCGCGTTGGCCTGAGCAAACGCGAACTGGAGGTATTACAGTTAATGGCGCAAGGCTTAAGTAACCACCAAATTGCCGAGCATTTGTTTGTATCATTAAATACCATAAAAACACACTCATCTAAAGTATTTGAAAAATTGGAGGTACAGCGGCGTACACAAGCGGTTGATAAGGCCAAAAAGTTGTGCCTGATACCCTAACCTCCTCATTCTTTAGTATGAAAAATCCTAACTTATATCAAAATCACCCTAAAGTATGAACGGAAAATGGGTACGATAGTTCAATTTTGAGGTATAAACATTAAATTAAATCGCAATGAAAAAGAATGTAATTGTATTTGGACTCATCTCCGGGCTTATTGTATCTGTCTTGATGATCATCGGCATGGCATGGTGCTATGAGAGCGGTAACCACAGTATGATATTGGGCTATGCCTCAATGTTACTTGCGTTTTCGCTTATTTTTGTTGGCATTAAAAACTATCGCGATAAGTACAATAATGGTGTTATCAGTTTTGGTAAGGCATTTAAAATAGGCTTATACATATCCCTCATTGCTTCAACTATGTATGTGTTGGCATGGCTGGTAGATTATTACCTGTTCATGCCCGATTTTATGGACAAGTATGCAGCACATGAAATTCAGAAGGCACAAAGCAGCGGTGCAAGTGCCGCTGATATTGCTGCTCAGGTAAAAGAGATAAGCTCTATGAAAAGTATGTACAGTTCCTTTATATGGGTTGTGCTGTTTACCTATTTGGAAATATTACCTGTAGGGCTGATCGTGTCTGTTATTACCGCACTTATACTAAAACGTAAAGCAAAAAACGATAACGTAGTTGTTGCTTAATTTATATATGTGATTATACCGGATTTAATTTCGCTGTAAAGTCAGCCATCCTTACTATATTTGTAATAATTATGGATGATTTTAAAAGCATTGGTACGCATTTAAAAAGCTTATTGGACGATCTGGTTATTAATCTGCATACTCAGCTTAACAATGCCGGCTTCCCGGAAATACGACCATCGCATGGCTATATTTTCCAATATATAAATGAAGAAGGCTCTCGTATTACCGAACTGGCCGGGCACGCCAAAATAACCAAGCAATCTATGAGCGCGTTAGTTTACCAATTAGAGGATTGGGGTTATTTAAAACGGGCGGCCGATAGCAGGGATAAGAGAGGGGTTTTGTTTTTTCTGACTGATAAAGGCATATCCTTGCAAAACATGAGCCGGCAAATAAATTACGATTTTGAACGCCAATGGGAAAGCAGGTTGGGGATTGCTAACTATCAAAAATTTCGCGAAAATCTGCAGAAGCTCTGCATCTCGTTAAAATAAGAAAAGCCTGTGTAGCTACACAGGCTTTTTTTGCCTAAATAAATTACCATTTATCTAAGCCCAGTAACTTTTTACCTAATGGCGAAAGTTCTGCAACCGGGTTCTTTTTCTCCCGTTCCATTGGGTCGCCGGGGAAAGCATAGCCTTGCATGGCTTCGCGGCTTTGCCAGCTGTTTATGCGCCATTGTCTTAGTTCTTCGTTCTCTTCCTGCGCAGGCATCATAGAAATATATTGTGCAATGCGAACCTTATTGCCACTTGTATTTGCACGTATACCATGCGGTTCAAGGCTGTTAAATATCAAAAGGTCGCCGGCTTCCAATTTTACCTTTTCAATTTTAAAACCTGTGGTATCGGGTTTGTAATGGTCCCGGTCGTCAGGTTGTGTTAGTTTCCAGGTATCGTAAGTACGGTACAGTTCAGGCACACATTGAAAGCCGCCCATAGTTTCATCGGTTTGGTCGGCCAGTGCCAGTACGCCCTGCACGTTCTGCGGTTTAGTTTCGGGGTCATAATCCCAATGGATAAATCCTTTGTACTCAAAGCCGGGCCTAAGAGGGAAGTTAAGATTGGCACGATCAATAGTTACCCATAGCTTTTCTGTTCCCCAAACATCAGCAAAAGCCTTATGCACTTTTGGAAACTGGCGGTTATTCCACATAAACTGGTGGTTGTATATCTCTACCATGCCGGTATTATTCAGTTCGGCCATTTGCATTTGCGCATTGGGCTTTTTATACCAGCTTTCTATATCGTTAGCATCTTTGCCCTCATATTCCCAAAGGTAATTGGCCAATTTTTCCACCTGTTTTTTGGGGACGGCGTTTTTGATGATCACATAGCCATTATCCACCCAAAATTTCCAATCGGCCTCGCTTAGTACCTGCAGCGGCTTACCATTACTACGGTCGTTAAGTTTTATTTGGCTTGATGTTGCGGTTGAAGGGTTACCCGGTATAACTTTATGTGCTTCATTAGCTTTCATGGCCGGTGTCATAGTTTCTGTTCTCATAATTTTGTTGGTTTGATAATTCAAAGGTACAGCAGGTAATAAACCTCAATATTCTGCATAATGACCAATATTTGCTCTGTATTGATTTTATTTATAGATTTATATGTTGTATTAAATCAACAGGGCGATGGATAAGATACAATTAGAGCGGATAGAGTTTGAGCCGGGTAAATCTTTTAAGCTTTTCTCGCCACGGTTACGCAACACCTTTCTGTGGCACTATCACCCCGAGTTTGAGCTGGTATACGTAGAAGCCGATGCAGGTATTCGTCATGTGGGCTCGCATATATCCGGATATACTCAAAGCGATCTGGTATTCATCGGCAGTAACCTTCCCCATCTTAATTTTGATTACCGCCTCAGAAGCGATTATCACCAGATAGTGATACAGCTTCGTACCGATTTTTTGGGTGCTGCTATTGGTACATCGCCCGAGTTTGCGGCTATACACCGTTTATTTAAACAAGCCGACCATGGTATTGCCTTTAGCGGTGAAACAAAGGCCAGGGTAGTAGAACGGCTAAAACAGCTAAATGGCTTAAGTTCTTACAAGCAGTTGATGGAACTGATAGATATTTTTAACCTGCTTGCCCATTCATCAGATACCGAAATCTTGAATACAGACCAAAGCAGTAAAGAATTTATTTTAAAGGATAAGATAAGAATGGGGGCCATTTATGAATATATAGATGCCAACTATCACCAAAAGCCCGATGTTAATGTGGTTGCCGCCAAAGTACACTTAACCACTGCCGCTTTTTGTCGCTACTTTAAAAGGCAAACCAACATGACGTTTACCGATTTTGTAAACCAGTACAGAATAGAGCGTGCCAAGAACCTGATAATGCAGGGAAGCAATATTACAGAAACCTGTTATGCTATTGGTTTTGAGAGCTTATCCTATTTTAATAAACTGTTTAATAAAATAGTTGGGAAAAATCCCTCCGTATTTAAAAGCGACTGGCTCAATGCGTTAAAAAAGAGTTGATTAGTTGATTCAAATAGTAAGGGAATATCTATTGGGGCGCTTTATAACTAAAACCGTAACCAGGTAATTTGAAATGAGATTTCGTATAAGAGGTTCACAAATTGCCCCTTTATATCTGGACTAAAGCGTTTATATTTATTGGACTATATAACTTATTAGCAGAATTATAAAATTTGAAGTATCACTATAAAATAGTTTCATTCATAATTTAAACTCCTAAAAATGTCCATTTCAGAAGTTGTTTTTCAACGCGAATTAACGCTTAATTCAGATGAGTTTATTGATGTGCTAAGCCGCAGCACATTGGGCGAGCGCAGGCCAATTGATGATGCCGACCGTATACAAGCTATGCTGCAAAATGCCAACCTGATAGTAACCGCCCGTATAGATGGTAAACTGGTGGGGGTGTCAAGGGCATTAACCGACTTTGGTTTCTGCACCTATCTGTCAGATCTGGCTGTTGACGAAGCCTATCAAAAAATGGGTATTGGTGTGCGTTTAATTGCCGAAACAAAAAAGCACTCGCCACAAGCCAAGTTAATATTGCTTGCTGCACCTGCCGCAGTAAACTATTATCCCAAAACTGGGATGACCAATTTTACGCATTGTTTCCTGTTGGATAATGTGAACGATCTTGTTATAAAAAATAAGTAAAATACGAATAAACCTAACCTACTAAAGCCGCTTTGATCAGCGGCTTTTTTCTTTTACGAACCGGCGTGCGGCGGTATAAAATGCTGAGATTAAGCAGGCCGTAATCCGCAGTATAAAATTTATATTTATCTTGGTTCACCCAACCAATTATAAATGAAGAAAATTATCGGTCTGCCGCTTATGGCTGCTGTACTTGTATTAGCCTGTGCCTGTAACCAAAAAAAAGATTACAGATCATGGCCTCAGTATAAAGGTTCTAACGAGAATATCCATTATTCATCATTAACAGAGGTAGATACTACCAATGTTAAACAGTTGCAGGTAGCCTGGACATATCATACCCGCGATGCCGACTCGGCTAACCACTCACAAATACAATGTAACCCCATCGTAGTTGACGGTACCATGTACGGCACTACTCCAAAAATGAAATTGTTTGCCATTGATGCCGCTACAGGTAAAGAGAAATGGCAGTTTAACCCCTTTGATTCGCTGGCTAAGGATAAGCGCATGTTCTTTATCATGAATAACTCAAGGGGCGTTGCCTATTGGGGCAATGAGGATGATAAAAGGATTTTCTACACCGCGGGGTCATACCTGTATTGTATTAACGCTACTACCGGTAAAACAGTTAACAGCTTTGGCGATAAGGGCAAACTTGACCTGCATGACGGACTTGGGCGGGATGTAAAAGACCTTTTTGTTACCGCCTCATCTCCACCCATTATTTATAACGATATATTAATTACAGGTACAAGGGTAGATGAAGGCCAGCATGCTGCCCCGGGCCATATCCGGGCTTATAATGTGCGTACAGGGAAGCAGCTTTGGATCTTTCATACTATACCTTACCCCGGCGAAGACGGGTATGAATCATGGGACGACCCCAACGCTTATAAATTTATAGGCGGTGCAAATGTATGGAGCGGCTTTAGTATGGATGTAAAACGGGGAATTGTTTACGGCTGTACCGGGTCTGCCTCTTACGATTGGTATGGCGGCAAACGTTTAGGTAATAACCTGTATGCTGATTGCCTGTTAGCTTTAGATGCAAAAAGCGGGAAACTAATTTGGCACTTTCAGGATGTGCACCATGATGTTTGGGATAGGGATATTCCATCGGCACCAGCATTGGTAACTATTAAAAAGGACGGCATAGATATCGATGCGGTGGCTATCACCACAAAATCGGGCTTTGTGTTTACCTTTAATAGGGACACAGGTTTGCCTGTTTATGATATTTTAGAAAAACCTGTACCAACCTTTACCGATCTGGTAGGCGAGAAACTTTCACCCACACAACCCTATCCAACCCTGCCTGCACCTTTTATGAGGCAGCTGATGACAGAAAAAGAGATAAACCCATATCTGCCTGATTCCTCCAAACAACAAGTATTAAAAGCGTTAAGAAGCTATAAAAACGACCATATGTTTAACGCGCCGTCGTTACAAGGCACTGTAGTTTTTCCCGGTTTAGATGGTGGCGCAGAATGGGGCGGCCCATCATATGATCCGGAAACCGGCATTTTATACATAAACGCTAACCAAATGGCATGGGTGATACAAGCTATTCCTATTCAAACTAAAGCCGCCGCTAACGAAACTAATTTGGAGGCAGGTCAACGTTTGTTCAAGGCCAGTTGTATGACCTGCCATGGTGTGGATCGTAAAGGCTCGGGTACATTCCCGTCCCTTATTAATATCAACAAAAAATACTCTACCGCCTCGTTTGATACCCTGCTGCAATCGGGCAGGAGGATGATGCCGGCCTTCAGACAGTTAAAAGCCGTTGAGCGTAAAGCTATTGCATCGTTTATTTTAAATGTTAAAGCAGAACAGCATAAGCCGTTTGTAGATGCAGATAGCCATAAAGATGATCCGTTTAAAGTGCCTTATTCAATTGTGGGTTATAACAAATTCCTAAGCAAAGAGGGATATCCGGCTATATCACCACCCTGGGGTACATTGAATGCCATCGACCTGAATACCGGCAAATATGTATGGAAACAAACCCTGGGTAATGATCCGGAGTTTCCGCATGGTAAAGAGCAATCGGGCACCGAAAATTATGGGGCATCGGTTATTACTAAAGGCGGCTTGCTCTTTATAGCGGCTACCAAAGATGGTAAGTTCCGGGCATTTAATAAAAAGACCGGTAAATTGCTTTGGGAGGTTACATTGCCCGCACCGGGTTATGCAACCCCTTCTATTTATGAAATTAGTGGTAAACAATATATTGTAATTGCCTGTGGTGGCGGTAAGATGAATACCAGATCGGGCGATAGCTTTGTGGCTTTTGCATTGCCTAATTGATGATCATATGAAAAAATTAGTCTCGCTCGCTATTTTTATCGCGATAGCACAAATAGCCCCGGCGCAGTTTAGTGTTAGTGCGGATAAGCACTACATCCTAAAAGCCGGTAAACCATTTTTTTGGATGGGGGATACCGCATGGGAACTTTTCCATCGCCTAAACCGCGAGGACGCTGATAAATACCTAAAAAAACGCAGCGAACAGGGCTTTACTCTTGTACAGGCGGTGGCATTGGCCGAGATGGATGGTATCCGCGACCCAAACGCTTATGGTGATAAGCCATTGATCAATGAAGACCTGACCAAACCGAATGAAAAGTACTTTGAGCATGTAGATTATATTATTAATAAAGCTGCTGAGTATGGCATCAGCATAGGTTTACTGCCTACATGGGGAGATAAGCTCAACGCCAGCACCTGGGGTAAAGGCCCCGAGATATTGAATGAACAAAATGCGGCTATTTATGCAACCTGGCTGGCAAAACGTTATAAGAACAAAACAAACATCATCTGGATCTTAGGGGGCGACCGCCAGCCCCGCGACGAGAAGGATATTGCCGTTTGGCGCGCTATGGGTAAGGCAATTATGAAGGTTACTGATAATAAAGCTGTAATTACCTATCATTGCCAGCCAAATGAGTTAGGATCGGCAGAGTGGTTCAGGAACGAGGACTGGTTTACCTTTAATATGTTCCAGACCGGCCATTGCCGGGATGTGCCTGTTTACGACAGGATAAATGCTTCGTACAACACCATACCCACAAAACCCACTATTGATGGCGAACCTATTTACGAAGACCACCCCGTTTGCTTTAATGTAAAAGATCTGGGTACTTCAAGTGCTTATGATGTAAGAAAATCTGCCTATCTGGATTTGCTTTCGGGGGCGTTTGGGCATACTTATGGCTGCCACGATATCTGGCAGATGTATTCGCTCAAACACGAACCGGTTAATGGTCCGCACATGTTTTGGTACGAAGCTGTAGACCTGCCCGGAGCAAATCAAATGCGCTATGTACACAAGCTAATGGAATCGCACCCCATGCTGGATAGGATACCCGACCAATCGGCCGTATTGGAAGGAAATAACAGCCCCGCTGAACGTGTACAGGCTGCCCGTGGTAAAGATTACCTGTTTGTATATTCTGCTGCCGGGAAACCTTTTACCGTGGTGGCTAACAAGATATCCGGCACAAACCTAAATGCTTACTGGTATAACCCGCGCGATGGAAAAACAGAGGACATCGGTACTGTATCAAACAAACAGAACAACAAATTCACACCACCATCAAATGGTTATGGGCAGGATTGGGTTTTGGTTTTAGATGATGCCGCTAAACAATATCAGAAATTATAAATATTTGATTGTGAAATTTTTAACCTGCTTTATATTAAGTGGATTTGTAAGCTTTTGCTGCTTCGCACAAAAGGCAGCTAAGCTCGATTATACCATTGCGCCATGGTTCAATAACAAAAAGGCCGCGGTAACGCTCACATTTGATGATGGCCTTCGCGGTCAATTTTATGTAGCGTTGCCATTGCTAATGCAGCATGGTTTTAAATCTACGTTTTTTGTTACCGTTAAAACCATTGACAGCCAGCTGCAAAACTGGGATCTGGTGAACAAGGCAGCATTAGCAGGCAATGAGATAGCCAACCACTGTATTACGCATCCGCATTTTAAAAATATACCGCTTGATAGCATCACTATTGAAAGCATAGGATCTAACAAATTGATAAACGATTATGTGCCCTCGCAAAAGGTTATAACTCATGCTTATCCCTTTGGCGAAGGCGGCGGTAATACCGAAAAGGACAAAGGTATCAGGCAAACTATAAGCAAATTGTTTATAGGGACGAGGGCCACGCAAAACAAACCTTATGCCTACAATAAATACGATTTTGCCAAAACGAACGATGATTATTACAACGTTAACAGCGCAATGATTGCCGATTCTGCCTCCATGACTGATTTTGGCAAATACATTGACCAGACCATTGCAGATGGCGGCTGGTTCTGCCCAACATATCATGGTATTGCCGATGGTTGGATCATTACCCCCGAAGCTGTATTTAAAGAACATTTGGCCGAATTGGAGCAACGTAAAACCGACCTATGGATAGCGCCATTTAAAAATGTGATACAATACCATAAAGAGCGTAACTGTGCTAAACTAACTGTAATTAGCCGCACCACTAAAAGTTGGGAGTTATCCCTTACAGATACGCTAAGTAACAGCAAAGATTTTGACCAGCCTTTAACTATTAACCTGAATACAAATGGGCATAAGATTAAAAGCATTATGCAGAACGGCAAGCGAACTGATTTTGTGATGGATAAAAGAAAAGTAGTATTTAACGCCATACCCGGTAGTGATAAAATAGTATTATGTTTTAACCAACTTAAACATCAACAAAAAAGTAAATCCTGAACGTTTTAACAAAACAGATTGAACCTTTCAACAAAGCTGTAACTTCTTGTACAGCCTACCTTTGTTTTAAACAAATAACAATTAAAACAATGACAAAAGTTTGGTTTATAACAGGCAGCTCCCGCGGATTGGGACGCAGCTTAACAGAGGCAGTACTTGCAAAAGGCGAAAAAGTAGCGGCCACAGCCCGTAATACCGATAAATTAAAAGATCTGGTAGAGAAGTATCCCGACCAGATCTTCCCAATATCGCTGGATGTTACCCAACACGATGAGGTGTACCAGGCCGTTGCAGATACAGTCGATCATTTTGGCAGGATAGATGTATTGGTAAATAATGCTGGTTTTGGTATTACAGGAGCTGTAGAAGCTTTTACCGATGAGCAGGTCCGCAGTCAGCTGGAAACAAATTTATACGCACCAATTGAAATAACCCGTGCGGTATTACCTTATATGCGTAAACAACGTTCGGGGCATATTTTGCAGATAAGCTCGATAGGTGGCCGCGTAGGTAGTGGTGGCGTAACTATTTATCAGGCAGCTAAGTTTGGTTTAAGCGGCTTTAGTGAAGGATTGGCTATTGAGGTAGCATCTTTTGGTATCAAGGTGACTTGTATTGAGCCCGGTGGTTTCCGTACAGATTGGGCCGGCGACTCAATGGATTATGCCCGCGAAATTGAAGGTTATGATACGGTTAATCAAAGGGCTAATTTCTTTAAAAGCGGCAGTTTTACTCCAATGGGCGACCCTGATAAAGCGGCAAAAGTGATGATAGACATTGTTGAACAGCCAGAGCCACCATTACATTTGCTATTAGGCAGCGAGGCAGTGGCAATTGTAAAATACTCTGAAGCAGCAAAATTAGCCGAGTTGGAAAAATGGGAATCGGTGAGTATTTCAACAGATCATGACGATGCCGAAAATTTCCTGGAATCAGAACAAGGAAAAAGGTATCTCACCCTGAAAAAATAATATTTAAAAGAAATGTTTTTATTTTGTCCAATATTGTAAAAGCCGATCGTCATTAGGTTTTAACAATTAAAATTTAACAAAATGAAAGATTTCTTATTTGTTTTCAGAAACGACTTCGAAAATATCCCTAAAGGATCCCCCGAAGAATTGCAGGCTTTAACAAAAAAATGGATGGATTGGGTTGGCGGTATTGCTGCTCAAAACAAATTAAGCGACCGGGGTAGCAGTTTAGCAAGCGGCGGCAAAGTTGTAAGGCCAAACAATGTAGTTACAGATGGCCCATACACCGAAATTAAGGAGCTAATTGGCGGCTACACCATTGTTAAAGCCGATTCAATTGACGAAGCTGTTGAACTGGCAAGCGGTTGCCCTGTTTTTAATTACGGTGGCAACGTTGAGGTGCGCGAAATAAACGTAATGTAAGGGCCATAGGTAATAGTTAAAATAACCCAAAAGCCTTTGTGAATTTACAAGGGCTTTTGGCTTTATTATGGAGCAACAAGAATTAATACCACATTTATTCAGAACCGAGTACAGGAAAATAACCGCTGTGCTGTGTAAGCTTTTTGGCATCTCGCATATAGAGATCGCCGAAGATATTGCAAGCGATACATTCCTGTTGGCATCTGAAACATGGGGGCATAAAGGCTTGCCGGAAAACCCGGTTGCCTGGCTTTATAAAGTTGCCTCAAATAAAGCTAAAGACTATTTTAAGCGCGATGCACTATTTCATCAAAAAATAGTTGCTCAAATAAGCAATTCGTTTGCCACCAGCACCGGCGAAATAGAGATAGACCTGTCCGAAAAAAACATTGTGGACAGCCAGTTGCAAATGATGTTCGCTATTTGCCATCCTGCCATACCGGTTAATGCGCAGATAGGTTTATCCCTGCGGATACTTTGCGGTTTTGGTATTGAGGAAATTGCCGATGCCTTTTTAACCAATAAAGAAACCATCAACAAGCGGTTATTTAGGGCTAAAGAAACTCTGCGGACAGAGAAGGTGAAAATTGAATTTCCAAATAAGCAGGAAATAAATAAACGCCTCGAAATTGTATTGATAACCCTGTATCTTCTTTTTAACGAGGGGTATTACTCTTCCAGCCAGAATATTACCCTGCGGCAGGACCTTTGTTTGGAAGCCATGCGTTTAACGCATCTGCTTATCGAGAATCCCTCTACTGATGAACCTTCGGTAAATGCATTAATGTCTTTAATGTGTTTTCATGCTTCAAGGTTTGAAGCCCGGACGGATAAAAACGGCGATACTGTTTTATACCAGGATCAGAATACGGATCTGTGGAACAAAGAGTTAATAAACAAGGGGATGGATTATCTGAGCCAGGCATCCCGTGGAGACGAAATATCAAAATACCATTTAGAAGCTAATATTGCTTACTGGCATACAATAAAAGAAGATACCGGGCAGAAATGGGAGAGCATTTTACAGTTGTATAATCAATTATTGCAAATAGAATATTCGCCCATGGCGGCACTGAACCGTACCTACGCGCTATCAAAAGCTAATGGAAAGCCAGAAGCAATTATAGCCGCCGAAAAATTAAAACTTGTAGATAACCACCTTTTTCACTCCCTTTTAGGCGAGCTTTATACAAATATTGATAACGTTAAAGCCTTGATGCATTTTAAAGATGCATTAAAATTGGCCAAATCGGCAGCTGATAAAACTATTATATCAAATAAAATAGGTGAACTAAGTGTTCAATCAAACTGAAAAACAATGCCACGCGAATTAGAAAATAGTCCTAAAATAACGTACTCCTGTTACTTTACCCGCAGTCGCGAGGGCGAACAGTTTGTTCCCGAACACGTGTTTAGTTATCAAATTTCGGGTACACTTACCATGAACGATGGTCAAAAACAATATATTTTTAACCCGGGCGATTACAGGTTCATCAGGCGCAACAACCTGGTTAAGTTTTTAAAGCAGCCACCACCCAATGGCGAATTTAAATCGGTATCGGTTTATCTTGACCAGGAAACACTGCGCGATTTTAGCATCGAATACGGCTACAAAGCATCATCGCATTACAAAGGAGATACAATAATCATCCCCAAAAGTGAACCCATATTTAAAAGTTATATGGATTCGTTGCTGCCCTATCAGCAAGAGGGGATAGTAATAAACGAAAAGCTGCAAACCTTAAAACTTCGCGAGCTTATATTGATCTTATTACAAAGCAATCCCGACTTAAAAGATGTGCTGTTTGATTTTAGCGAACCCGGTAAAATAGATCTGGAAGGGTTTATGGAAAAGAACTTCCACTTTAATGTGCAGCTAAAAAGATTTGCTTATCTCACCGGCCGCAGCCTGGCTACTTTTAAACGAGATTTTGAAAATATATTTAACAGCACACCAAGCCGGTGGTTGCAGCAACGCAGGTTACAGGAAGCGCATTACCTGATAAAAGAAAAAGGCAAGGCGCCATCTGATGTTTACCTGGAACTGGGTTTTGAAGATCTGTCGCATTTTTCGTTTGCTTTTAAGAATAAATTTGGTGTTTCGCCATCAAGAGTATAGCCTTTAAATAATAATTTTTTATGTTATGTAATCGTTAAAATAACGTATATTTAATGTAACCAAATTATTAAGCCATGCGCAGGCTTTCTTACTTTTTGCTTTCAGTACTGCTTGTGCTGTCATTTACCAAAGTTAAAGGGCAGGGGCAAGAAGTGCGTGTAGACTTTTATAAAGACCCTTTCCTGGTTAAGGTTGATAATTCTGTTTTAATTGACCTGCCTCAGCAGCTTAGTGCAGAAGCATTTATAAAAAGTTATACAGCTATTAATGCAGGCAATTATCAACCCATTATCGATTCGCTTGTAAGCTATAAACAAGAGCATCAACTAAACGATTGGCTGTATTATCAGCTGATTCGCAGGGTGGCGCAGCAAATAAGCCCTAAAGAAGTTAATTACGGCAGATATACATTTTATAAGTGGTTCATGCTCAATAAGTCTGGTTATGATGCACGGCTGGCATTATCCCATCAAAAGCTTACATTTTATGTTTACAATAACGAGGATATCAGCGATATACCATACTTTATGGTTGATGGAAAGCAGTTTGTTTGCCTAAACTATCATGATTATGCTAAGGCCGATCTGAATAACGACCCGCCTATACCGGTAAACATCCCGATCGCAGCAGCAACAAAAGCATTTTCATACAAGGTTACTATGATGCCCGACTTTAAACCCGAGCATGATATTGAAAAACAAATGTCTTTTGTGTATGATCATAAAACATATTCTTTCAAAATAAAGCTAAATACCGATCAGGAAAAAGCATTTAATAATTACCCCAGTGTTAGTTTTGAAACATATTTTAATATCCCATTAAGTAAAGAAACCTACGGGTCACTTATCCCGCTGTTAAAGAAGAATATGAAGGGTATGGACGAGAAAAAGGGAGTAGACTATCTGATGCGTTTTACCCGTTATGCTTTCCTTTACGAGAACGATAATGATAATTTTGGTAAGGAAAAACGCCTTTCGCCGGGCGAGACCCTTGCCTCAAACTATAGCGATTGTGATGACCGTGCAGCTCTGTTCTTTTATTTGGTGAAAGAGATCTATAATTTGCCTATGATTGCCTTGTTGTATCCCACACATATTACCATGGCGGTTGAATTTAGCAAGCCCATAGGTGATCCTATTGTGTACAAAGGCAAAGCTTACTCGGTATGTGAGCCAACCCCACAAGCCGAAAATTTGGGGATAGGGCAACTGTCGGCCAAGTTAAAAAACACGCCTTATCATATTGTATACGCTTACGAGCCTTTACACAAATAGTACTTCTACAAAAACTTATCGCTTTCCCGGTAAGCTTCAATTACACGCAGCTCGCCTTCTTTGCCCGGGCGGGAGTTACCATGTTCCATACCTAATACACCCTTGTAGCCTCTCTCGTGCAGAAATTTAAAGATGTTCTTGTAGTTCACTTCACCGGTTGTAGGCTCGTTACGACCGGGATTGTCACCTATCTGGAAGTAGGCTATCTCATCCCAGGTAAGTTTAATATTGTTGATCATGTTCCCCTCATTCTTTTGCATGTGGTACATATCATACAATATTTTGCACGACGGGCTATTTACCCCTTTACATATCATATAAGTTTGTGCCGATGTTCTTAAATACAGATCGGGCGTATCGCTTAAGGGCTCCAGCACCATAACAATGCCGTGTGGCTCTAAAATTTCGGCACCTTTTCTTAATGCTGTAATTACATTGGCATTCTGAATATCCAACGGAAGGTTCCTTGCAAAATCGCCTGGTACTACTGTAGCTAATTTACCACCGCATCTTTTAGAAACCTCTACAGCCTGCCGGCAGCCTTTTAAAAAAATATCAATGTATTCCTGTTTGCCGGCAGCTAAGGTGTTGGCACCGTTGCCGCCTTTATCCAATACAAAAACACCCATTGCCATACCCCGTTTAGCCAGTAGATTGCCAATTTTTTCCTGCTCGGCCGGGGTTCTGCTGCTCATGCCGTTATCTTCAATGCTGCGGAAACCCTGATCGTACATAAATTGGATCTGATCAAGGAAATTGGCGCCTGCCGAATTTTTGAACATCCCATCGTGTGGGCCATAGTTCATATTAAAGGGCTTGCCGGGGGCAATGGCTATATCATTATTGCAACTTGTGGTGGTACTTGCTAAAACCGCGTTACCGGCCAATAAAGCACCCGATGCCAATAAACTATTTTTTAAAAAGCTGCTTCTATCCATGGTTTGGAGGTATAAATATTTGGTGGTGTAATATCCAATTTTTTATGAAGATTACTACACGCTAATATTATTTAATGAATTTAAGAACGGTAGCACATTACTCCTTGCCCTTTTTTACTGCGCTATTTTTGATGAAAAAAACGGCCATTAACGCCCCTAGAAAACCTGAAAACGCCGATATCTGCATGATTTTACCAAAGGCGGAGATAAAACTTTCTTTGTAAGCTTTTTCAATAACTGCTTTGTCTTTTCCCTCAAAACCTTCGGGTACTTTAGCATTCCCCAAATTAATTGACTGCTTTTCTATAACTTGTTTTTGCTTACTATCCAGCTTTATATTTTTAAGCTCTCCCTGCAGCGCCCCCGAAAAAAACAATACGGCCAGCGCGCCTAATATCGCGTTAGCAAAAACACTGGCTATACGGGTAAGTGCATTGTTTACGCCCGATGCCGTTCCCGAAAAATGGTCGCTTACCGAACCCATTACCGCGGTTGTAAGCGGCGCTACAGTGAGCGACATGCCCAACCCAAAAACCAGTATCCCCGGGAAAAATGTTGTCCAGTAGTCTGCCGGGCCTGCGGTTTGCTTCACAAACGATAAAATAAGCAATCCTGCGCCTGCAATAGCCGGGCCGCATATTAATAATAGCCTCGGGCCATGTTTATCGGCCTGTGCGCCTGCAAAGCGGGCAAGGGTTATCATTAAAACCGTAAATGGGAGGAAAGTTAAACCGGATTGCAGCTGACTATAACCCTGCACCTGTACCATGTTCAACCCCAGGAAAAGCATACCGGCACCCAAACCTGCATAAAGGAAAAAAGTAAGCAAATTAGCGCCGCTAAAGGTTAAGTTGCTAAATAGCTGCAAAGGCATCATGGGGTATTTGCTTTTCTTTTCGATAATTAGAAAAACTAACAGTAAAAACAGGCCCCCGCCTAATGAACTGTATACCTGCCAATTATTTAAACCTACAGCGGGTATTCGCAAAAAGCCGAAAGTAAGGGCAGCCAAACCCAATGCAATAGCTATAGCACCGGCAAAATCCAAGCCTTGGACGCCGTCTTCATCCTTTATTTCTTTTACTTCCCTGGCTAATATGAACAATGCAGCTACGCCGATAGGGATGTTTATAAAAAAGATATAACGCCACAGGCCTGCATCGCCAAAGGCGCCACCCAATATAGGGCCGCCCATAGTAACCACTGTTGTAAAGGCGCTCCAGGTGCCAATGGCCTTGCCACGTTCTTTTGGATTGATAGAAGAGGAGATGAGCGATAAACTGCCCGGGATCATGAGCGCACCCCCAATACCCTGCAGCATCCTGAACACCACAAGCAGCGTAACACTCGGCGCAAAACCGCAAGCCGCCGAACCCAGGATAAAAATAAAAATGCCAGCCATAAATACCTTTTTACGGCCAAGCCTATCGCCCAGCGAACCGCCAATGAGTATGAGCGCCGCCAACATAAGCAGATAGGCATTCAATATCCAAAACAGATCGGTTCCGCTTGCGTTGAGGCTTTTTTGGAGCGATGGCAACACCACATTAAGCGCAGTGCTATCAATAAACGCCATTGCCGATGCCATAATGGACGACACCATTATCCATTTACCGGCTTTACTACCCAATGCAACTGTTGCCATATCAAAGGTTTATAAAGTAAACTTACTGAAAACGCATGGTAAAACTATTGTAGGCTGTTCCATATGTTCAATTATTTAATGTGGAACAGAGCATGTAAAATACACTAAGCTATTTTTTATTTAAAATAAACTTTGTAATTATGCCTTACCAATTACACAAACCAATTACCGTCCATTTATGCTTCCAGAAAAGGAATATCAAATGTGGCCAGATGCAGAATTATTAGCTCTGTTAAGGCTGGATGACCGTAAGGCGTTTGAAATGCTGTACAATAAATATTCGCCCAAAATTTATCATGTAGCCTATAACCTTTTTCGCGATAAGGCTATCTGCGAAGATCTGGTGCAGGAATTATTTATAGATCTTTGGACGAAGAGAAACAACCTGAATATATCCTCGTTAGAGTGGTACCTAAAGGTGGCCATTAAAAACCGGGTGTTGATGTATATCCGCACGCAAAAAGCCACGCTTGATCTTTCGGCTATTGCCATGCTTACCGAAAAATACGCTACGGATAGTAAGCTACTGCAAAACGACATTAGCACTATACTGGAAAATAACGTAGAGCGCCTGCCTGAAAAATGCCGGCAGATATTTACACTTAGCCGTAAAGAATACCTGTCTAACAAAGAGATAGCTTCCCGTTTAAATATCTCCATAAAAACGGTTGAAAACCAAATGACCATTGCACTGCGCTATTTACGCGCCGGCCTTACCGATTACCTGCCCATGATAATCGCCGCTTTGATCCTGATAGCAGAAAGCTAACTCCACCTACATTAACTTCTCCTGATACCGTACGTTCTCAATTTGGCTACAAAATCGCTCGATTAGGCTACAAGCAGTTAATAGCATCTGTTGACCTTTGATGTATCATTAATTTAAAAAAATCATGACACATCAAAATGATAATTCAGGTAAGGTTTGGTTTATTACAGGTGCTTCCCGCGGTTTTGGACGGGTTTGGGCCGACGCGGCGCTAAAGCGTGGCGACAAGGTAGTTGCTACAGCACGTAAGTTGGAAAGTATCGCCGATCTTAAAGAAAAGTATGGCGCAAATGTGCTGACATTAGAGCTTGACGTGACCAACCCTAATCAGGTGAAGGCAACTGTGGCGCAGGCACACGCCCATTTCGGCAGGCTGGATATCGTACTTAACAATGCCGGCTATTCGCTGGTGGGCACCATTGAGGAATGCAGTGCTGATGAAATAAAGGCCATGTATGAAACCAACGTTTTAGGCCCGGTTGCTGTTATCCAGGCGGCGTTGCCATTGCTGCGTGAGCAAGGCGGAGGCCACATCCTTGGTACATCCAGCAATCTTGGGCATGTAGTATTACCGGTGATTGGCTATTACTGTTCTACCAAATGGGCGTTCGAGGCTATTCACGAAAGTTTAGCTTTAGAAGTTAAAGATTTCGGCATTAAGGTAACTATTATAGAGCCTGGTGCTTATGCTACCGAGTTCGGTACGCAAGATTCTTTAAAATTTGCAGCGGGCCTTGATATTTACCAGGATTTTAAAACGCAATTTTTTAATGGATTAGGGGAGATGGAAAAAGGCGATCCCGATGCAACACCTGAAGCGATCTTTAAAATAGTTGATGCCGAAAACCCGCCTTTGCGTATTAATTTGGGCAGTAATAATTTACCATGGGTGCGCGCCGCATATACTGAAAGACTGGCTTCCTGGGAGGAATGGGACGCTGTTGCTAAAACAGCGCAGGGTGTTTCAAAGTAATCTGTAGGTAAATAATTTAATTATAACTGGCATTGAACAGCATTGCCGGTTATAATTGCGTTAAATTTAAAAATGAAAAAGGAAGAGATAGGCCATATTAAAATGGAATCGTTATCAGATATGCACCGGGCCTTCGGTTTGCCTGCCCCTGCGCATCCGTTAATTAGCTTGATAGATGGTGCAAAAAACCGGATCATCTTAAGCAATTTGCCTTACTCTCATGTACTCCATTTTTATAAAATTTCGTATAAACCAAACCTGGGTGGTAAGTTAAGATACGGTCAGGGTTATTATGATTTTGATGAAGGGGGCTTGTTATTTGCTGCACCTAACCAGGTTATTGGCAACCATGGCATCACTGATGAGGAAATATGTTCTCAATACACTTTATTAATACATCCGGATTTTTTTGGGAGCTATCCTTTAGCAAAAAAAATAAAGCAATATGGCTTCTTTTCTTATGCTACAAATGAAACCTTACACCTGTCAGACAAGGAAAAGGAAACCATCATTTCCATTTTTAAGATCATTGAAGATGAGTTGAACAGCAGGATAGATGATTTTAGCCAGGATGTTATTATTTCACAGATAGAGTTATTATTAAATTACGCAAACCGCTTTTACAAACGCCAGTTTATTACCCGCAAAGCGGTAAATAACGATCTGTTACAAAAACTGGAAGAAATTTTAGACGAGTATTTCAACAATACAAAATCATTAAACCAGGGAGTCCCAACGGTTCAATACCTTTCAGAACACTTAAATATTTCGCCAAGTTATTTAAGTGATATGCTGCGTTCCCTAACCGGGCAAAACGCGCAGCAACACATCCACTATAAGCTTATAGAAAAAGCGAAGGAAAAACTATCTACCACCAGCTTATCTGTAAGTGAAGTTGCCTACGAACTGGGTTTTGAACACCCACAATCCTTTAGTAAGCTATTCAAAACTAAGACTAACCTATCGCCATTAGAGTTCCGACGCTCTTTTAACTAATCAGGCGGCAAAACTGCTGAGCTAAGGCAAGGCAGGTATACGATGTAATCCCTCCGATTCGATGTATCAGTGCATAATCATGTGCTATAAACCTGTGCAATCGAAAAAGCATGTGATATCCCTACCTTACAAATAAAAATATTTTCACTCTGCTTAGGGGGTAGGCCTCCGCAATTGCATCTTACATATATAAACCATGAGAAAGTTTACTTTTCTGAGAAAAAAAATCCAGGCCAAAGACCGCTCTTTGCAGGAAAAACTTGTGACCAAATATTTTGACGACCTGCAGCTTAACCAACAGCCAAAGGCCGGCCAGGATGCAGGTTTTGATAGCGATGAGGTATATAACCGCATTATCAGCAATATTGATGCATTGCCGGTTAAGTCTGCGGGTCGTCGTAAAAAATGGATGGTTGCCGCATCATTATTTGCAATGGCATCTTTCTCAGCATTGCTGTTCCAATACCGCAGCCAGGTGCTTGATGTTGTATCGCCTATAGTGCAAAAGCAAATAATAGCTACTAACGGCCATGTAACTAACCTAACCCTTGCCGATGGCACAAAAGTTTGGCTAAACGGGGGTAGTAAATTAAGCTATCCCGAAACTTTCCGTGGCAATAAAAGAGAAATTACATTGGTAGGTGAGGCTTTTTTAGAAGTTGTGCACGATGCTAAAAAATCATTCATTGTTCATACAGGTAACATAAAAACCCAGGTATTAGGTACCAGCTTTAATGTAAAAGCATACCCCGAAGACAATTTTGTAAAGGTTGATGTAGCTACCGGTAAAGTTGGCGTTGTTGCGGCACAGGCCAAAACAGTTTTTCTTACACCTGCCGAAGAGGTTATAGTTAATAAGAAAGATCACAGCGCTATCACAACCCAAGGCGTAGATGTGAACGCCCTTAGCGGCTGGAAAGACGGCGATTTTATTGTGAAAAATATGCCATTACCCGAGGTGCTAAACGCTATAAAGCACCGGTTTAATATCCTGATAAAGGCCGATGCTAATCTGACGAAATGTTCTATATCGGCCAATTTTACAAATGTATCCTTACAAAACATAGTGAAGATCATATCAAAGCTGGTAAAGGGTAAAGCCATTGCAGAGGGAGAGGGGTACCGTTTAAAAGGCAAAGGCTGTTAATAAAGAAAAAAACCAATTATTATTAAAGATAAACCAATTATCAATTAACCTAAATTAAAAACAGATGATGACATAAATACATAAAAAAACCCTGTTCAATGAGATTTGAAACAGGGTCATTAAAATGCCGGGTTATTATTAAGTGTACGTTTAGAGGTCGAATTCAGAACGCTGCACTTGAATTTCAAACACTTTAATTTATTCAAATCTATGAATATATCTCTATTTTCAAATGGAGTAGTTCGTTATGTATTAATATTAATGAAATTTACCTCGCTTGCCTGCTTTGTTGTTTGCTTAATGTGCTTTACGGCCGTTGCAAACAATACTTATGGCCAGAAATTTTTAGAGCAACAGGTAACGCTTAAGTTGAAAAACATGAAGCTGACCGATGCGCTCGAAAAATTATCGGCCGATAAACAAGTAAAATTCGCTTACGCGGATAACTTACTAAAGCCGTCATTCAGGGTTGATCTAAATGTAACTAATAAAAGCATCAAGGAGGTGCTTGACGAGGTTTTAACTCCATTTAGCCTTGGTTACAGAATTATTGATGACGTTGTAGTTATCAGCGATAGGGCTGAAGCCGCTACTACATACACCGGCCTTTCAAAGGAAGCTGTAAAAGCAATAAAGGTACAGGGTAAGGTACTTGATGATACCAATTTACCTTTGCCGGGCGTAAGCGTAAAGCTTAAAGGCACAAACTTAGGCACGGTTACCGATGTTAACGGTAATTTTGTTTTAGACCTGCCAAATGCCGATGGTACTCTGGTATTCAGCTTTATAGGTTTTACCACAAAAGAGGTACCGCTTAACGGACAAACTACCGGCATTAATGTACAATTAGTGGCTGCACAAAATTCTCTTAACGAGGTTGTTGTGGTAGGTTATGGCACACAAAAGCGTGTAAATGTTATTGGCGCGGTTGACCAGATCACTGCTGCTGCAATTGAAGGCAAACCCGCCGTTAACTTAACACAGGCTTTGCAGGGTACTTCGCCAAACTTAATTATTCAACAAACCAGTAACGAGCCGGGCGCTTATCAAACCATTAACATTCGTGGTGTAAGTACGTTTGGTAACAACAATCCGCTAACCGTTATTGATGGTATAACAGGCGGCGACCTTAACCTGCTTAACCCGCAGGATATAGAAAGTGTATCGGTATTGAAAGATGCGGGTAGCGCTGCCATATACGGTTCGCGTGCAGCTAATGGTGTAATATTGGTTACCACAAAAAAAGGTAAGAAGAATGCGGGCGCTGTTCTTACTTATAACGGGCAAGCTGGTTTGCAGGTGCCGCATGTTGGATATAAGCCAGTACACTCTTTCGAAAATGCCATTTTACGTAACCAGGCAGTTGTAAATGCAGGTTTAACACCTATTTACAGCCCAGAGCAAATTCGCCAGTTTCAGCAACAGGGCGATCAGCCATGGTTCCTGGATGCTATTTTACAAAATGCGGTTCAGCAAAATCACAACCTGAGCTTATCGGGCGGTAGCGCTAACTCAACCTACCTGGTATCAGCCGGGGTGCTTGATCAGCGTAGTAACCTGGTTGGCCCCGATTATGGTTTAAGGCGCTACAATTACCGCATGAACTTGAGCAGCGAGTTTGGCAGGTTAAAGCTGACCAGTATCTTAGCTTATACCCGTACCGAAATAAAAGAACATTCCTTTAACACCGGGACGCTTATTGTAGATGCAGGCAGAACGCCAACCTATTACAAAATAAAAGATGATCAGGGTAACTACCTAACCAATGATGTATTGGCTGAATTTAACCCGCTTGGTATTCTTGAAAAAGGTGGTTTCCGCAAACGCGATAACGATAACATATTTGGAAACCTTACCGCGGAGTTGGGTATAACTAAAGATTTGAAGCTGAAAGGTGTGTTTGGTGGTACGTTACTATCGAACCATATGTTTGGCCGTGTTATACAGGTTAATTATTTACCAAAAGGTACTTACGGTTCAGACAGGAACACTAATGATGAAAATAATAAAAACCTGTTCATCAATTCACAATTCCTGGCGCAATACACCAAAACATTTGCAAAAGATCATAATGTTGATGTGTTGGTTGGTGTGGCAAATGAATCTACCAATAACGAGAGTAATTACCTGCGCCTGAAATTTACCGACCCTGAATTAGGTACGCCAATTACAGGTACAATAATCGAAACTTCATCTACAGGTACAAATAATAACAAAAGTGAAAGCAGCCTTAACTCTGTATTCGGGCGTGCTTCATACTCATTCAAAAATAAATACTATGGTGAGTTTGATTTTAGGCTTGATGCTTCTTCAAAATTCGCTAAAAATTACCGTAACGCGTTCTTCCCTTCCGGAACTGTGGGTTACCGTATAACCGAAGAGGATTTTATGCAAAATTATCGCGATAAATTTGGCGACCTTAAGTTACGTGCCTCATACGGTATCTTAGGTAATCAAAACGTTGGCGATTACCAGTTCCTAAATACTTTTGGGGTATCAACAGATAGCTTTTACAGCTTTAACAACCTGGCTCAAAGTACAGCTACAATAGGTTTCGCTAATCCGAATATCCGTTGGGAACGCGCCGCTACGTTTAACGTGGGTGTTGATGCAACATTCTTTAAAAACGCGCTTACCGTATCTGCTGATTATTTCAACAAAATTACCCGCGATATTTTATTACCGCCGGTTGTACCGGGCACATTTGGTGCCGGCCTGCCTGATTATAATGCAGGTGAGGTGCAAAACCGCGGTTGGGAGCTTAATATCAACTATCGTTTAAGAACAGGCGCGTTTAACCACAGCTTTGCATTTAACGTAGCTGATACCAAAAACAAAGTATTAAAGCTTGAAGGCGGCGACCAATTAAAAAGTTACGACGAGATGCAGATCATCAACAAGGTTGGTTTGCCTATCGGTTCGTACGTTGGCCTGGTGCGCGATGGTTACTTCCAAAATTTGGATGATATAAATAATGGCCCTAAACCGGCCGGCCTTAACATACAGCCAGGCGACAACCGCTATGTAGATATCAACAAAGACGGTATTATTGACGATAACGACAAGTTTGTATTAGGTAACGGCTTCCCTCGTTTAACTTTTGGCTTTACTTACAACGTAGCTGTTAAAGGTTTTGACCTTAACCTGTTTTTACAAGGTGTGGGCAAACGCAGCATGTTTGTTAGGGGTGAGCAGGTGGAACCTTTCCACGTAAACTACTCGCAGGTTATTTACCAGCACCAGTTAGATTACTGGACACCACAAAACCCTAATGCACGTTACCCTCGCCTTGCGGCAAGCGGCAGCCAGTCTAACGAGAATAACTTCCGCCGTGGTTCTGATATGTATTTGTTTGATGGATCGTACTTAAGGGTTAAAAACATACAAATAGGCTATACTTTGCCACAGGGTATCTCTAAAAAGATCGGGATGAAGAAAGTAAGGACTTACCTAACCGGCCAAAACGTTCTTACGTTTTCGGGCATGAAGTTCATCGATCCTGAGTCGACCGAGTTGGGTGGCAACGTAACCGCCGGTGGTGCAAACAGTGGTAGGTCATACCCTCTGCCTATCTATTATGGTTTTGGTATTGATATATCCCTTTAAATCTACACAGACATGAAAAAAATTAATATCAATAAAATAGGCTTGGCGCTTATGCTGATAACCGCGTTATCGGCATGTAAAAAGCTTGATCTGGCACCTGAAAATAAGTTTACAGATGCCAATTACTGGACTACTACAGATAAAGCAAATAATGTTTTAAATACTGCTTATTCGCAGATATCCAATAGCAGTTACTTCTTTTCGATGGAAGCGATGTCTGACAACGCTTACAATGGCCGTGGCGATAATAACGGTGTTGCATCGCTTGCAGCCGGCACTTACGACCCATCGTTAGGCCGTTTAAAAGGCGAGTGGGGCGATCATTATCGCGGGATAAAAACCTGTAACATCTTTTTAGAAAATGTTGACAAGGTTACCTCTATGGATGCTACATTAAAAGCACGTATGAAAGCTGAGGCAAGGTTTATCCGTGCATGGCATTACTACCTGCTGGAGACATGGTGGGGTGATGTTCCGCTAATTGAGAAGGATCTGACAATAGACGAATCAAAAGTAATAGCACGTACACCTAAAGCTGATGTTGTAGCTTTTATTTTAAAAGAGCTTGACGAAGCCGCCGCCTCATTACCTGTAAACACCGCTTTAGCAGATGCCGACCGTGGCCGGGTAACCAAGGGTGCAGCAGTGGCATTAAAAGCAAGGGTATTACTTTATGAAAGCCGCTGGGCCGATGTGGTAACCGAGTGCGAAAAATTGATAGGTAATACAGCAAACGGCAACTACGCCTTATTTAATTCGTACGAAGGCCTGTTTTTGCCTCAAAACGAATACAATAGCGAGGTTATATTCGATCTGCAATATTTACCACCTTCGGTTGCTAACAGGTCATACAGCGATTTTAGGGATATGGCGCCAATATCAGTTGGCGGCAGGTTAAATGCAATTGCCCCAACCCAGGAATTGGTTAATAGCTATTTGATGACTAATGGCAAAAAACCGGGTGAAGCAGGTTCTGGTTATGACGAAAACAACCCATATGTAAACCGCGACCCCCGTTTAACCAATACTGTTGTGTATCATTTATACCAGTGGAAAGATCGCGATAACAGCATCAAAACTATTTATACCAAACCTGGCAGTGATCCTAATCCGGATGCTACAAAACACTTTGATGAATATGCACCGGGTGCTACATCATCGCCAACAGGTTATTATACACGTAAATACTTTGATCCTACATCTACTGTTGCAGATTTTGGCTCGGGCTTAAACCTGATATTGATCCGTTATGCTGATGTGCTGTTAATGTACGCCGAAGCTAAAAACGAACTAAACCAAATGGATGCCGGTGTATGGGACAAAACCATCAAAGCAATTCGTTCACGTGCGGGCTTTACTGCTACCGAAGCATTAAACTTCCCGGCAGGCGATCAGGCATCGTTGCGCAATATAATACGTGACGAACGCCGTGTGGAGCTGGCAATGGAAGGCTTACGCATATTTGATATCCGCCGCTGGAAAACCGCTGAAACCGTACTGAGCGGCTGGGCGCATGGTGCCAAATTTGGCCCTGCCGGTGTAGATAATGGTTATATACGTGCCAACCTGCGCACGTTTGATAAAAACAAAAATTATTTATGGCCGGTACCAAGAGATGAGAGGGCGGTTGATCCGAACCTTACACAAAACCCGGGTTGGTAATTAAAATAAGTATTTAAAAAAATTATAATCAATTAAGATCATGAAAAATATTTTTTATAGCCTGCTTGCAGGTATCGTAGCACTGGTTGTAATATCAGGCTGCAAAAAAGACAAAACACTTGGCAGCACAAAAGTATCAGCGGTAAGCAATTTGTTTTTGCCAGAAGATGGCAAGTACGTTAAGATTCCTTCCGGTGCATCGGGTTCCCTTTCTTTCGAGTGGGAGCAGGCCCGTGCAGAAGATAATGGTTTGGTTTTGTATGAGGTGGCATTTGATAAAGAGGGCGGAGATTTTTCGAAGCCCCTTTATTCGGTGCCTTCAGATGGTAACGGTTTATACAACAAACTTACCCTGTCATACAGCGACCTGAATAAGATTGCCACCCTTAATGGCATCAAACCACAGGAATCGGGTAAAATTAAATGGACTGTGCGGTCATCAAAAGGCATCAACGTACAAAACACAGATCTGGTACGCACATTTGAAGTTGAACGCCCTACCGGTTTTGAGGTTCCGGATGCAGTTTATCTTACAGGCAGCGCAACCGAAGGTGGCGATGATTTAAGCAAAGCGGTTAAATTCAAAAAGACACCTGATGGTAAGTTTGAGATCTATACTTCTTTAAAAGCAGGCGAATACCACCTTGTTGATGGTAAAACCGGTAGTCCTTTAATTTTTTCTTATGATGGTGCCAAACTTGTTGAAGGCGGCGCAACTACTGTTACAGGCAATAAAAAGGTGATGAGGATAAATGTAAGCTTCGCCGATGCGTTATTCACAACTGCCGAGGTTACAAAGGTAAGTTTATGGTTTTCTCCTGATAACAAGTTCTGGTTCGATCTTCCGTATACAAGCAATGGTACATGGGAGATAGATAATCAAACTATCAACCTATATGAGGCATCTTGGGGCCTTGATGAACGCTATAAATTTAGGTTCAGCTTCAAAAATGCTGATGGATCAGCTACTGACCAGTTTTTTGGTAGCACAAATGCGGATAACAGTGCTGCAACAGCAAGTACACCACCGTCATATTACTACATGGTGCCTGTAAATAACTCACAATGGGATTTTACCTACAAGTTTAACCACGACTTTCATAAAAAGAACGCGGATATCAAAGTAATGTTTAATGCGGACGTACCTGCATATATGCACACTGTAACCGGTAAATAATCTGCATAAAAATTTTGTTTGCAAAGCTTTTAAGGCTTTGCAAACTTTAAATCATCAAACTTTAGTTTATGAACAGCATAACCCAACATATAAAAAAAGTGGCACTGGCGGGGCTTATCCCTGTTATGCTTACTTCCTGCTTAAAGGATAAACCATTTCCATTATATGGTAACAAACCATCGGCTGTAATTGATTACACTTATGCCGCTACATCAGATACCCTGCAGGACAAAACGTATGCTACGTTCCTGTCGGCAAATGGTAATTACTTTATCCAGAATAATAGCGGCAATACCAACTATAATTATTGGCCGCAAGCCCATACCATGGATGTGCTTATTGATGCATACCTGCGTACAAAAAACGAGATCTACAAACAACGCATAAAATCGCTTCTTAATGGTACACGCATCAGCAATGGCAATAAACTGCAGAACGAGTATTATGACGATATGGAGTGGCTGGCGCTGTCAACCCTGCGTGCTTACGAAGCCACAAACGATCCTGATTACCTTGCCGCTGCCGGTACGTTGTGGACAGATATTAAAACAGGTGTTAATACAAACCAGGGTGGTGGTATAGCATGGCGTAAATCGCAGCTCGACTATAAAAACACCCCGGCTAATGCACCTGCTATTATATTTGCCGCGCGCCTTTATCGCCTGCAAAAAAATGAGGCCGACCTTACGTTGGCAAAAGAGTTATACACCTGGTTAAAAAGTACCCTTGTTGACCCATCAAGCGGTATTGTTTGGGATGGTATTAATGGTAACCATGACGGCCAGATCAGCAAGAATAAATTCACCTATAACCAGGGTACATTTATCGGTGCAGCGCTGGAGCTATATAACGTTACAGGCGATGGCTCTTACCTGAGCGATGCTGTGCGTACAGCCACCGCAACTATTAAAGATTTGGATATATCGCCGGGTGGCTTGCTTAAAAGCGAAGGCCAGGGCGATGGTGGTTTGTTTAAAGGTATTTTAGTTAGGTACCTTACTCTTTTAACTTTAAAAGAGGATGTATCGCCTACAGACCGCGCTGCATACGCGAAGTTCTTAAAATATAATGCCGAAACCCTGTTTGTCAAGGGAATAAGCAGACCAGATTTTATGGTTAGTCCGGATTGGAAAGCAAAACCATCCGGCACAACAGACCTAACTACACAAATAAGTGGAGTTACGACGATGGAGGCCGCAGCCACGTTAAAAGCAGCCGGCAAATTTTAAACACTGAGATGGATCTTCCGGGTTATATTTGCCCGGAAGATTTTTTTTTACCTATTTTGAGACTATGAAGAGAAGGCAATTTATTGGAAGCACCACTTTATTAGGTGCAGGTGTATTAATGAACAAGTTTTCGTTTGCAGCTAATGCGGCGTTCCCGGTAGTACGGGTGCCTGTATCAGCCAGAAAGTTTAAAAGTGTATCAGTTGAAAAAGCGATAACAGAATTTAAATCGAAAGTAAAGAACCCGGAGTTGGGTTGGCTTTTTGAGAACTGTTTCCCAAACACGCTGGATACCACCGTAACTTATAAGTTAGCAAACAACAAGCCTGATACCTATGTAATTACCGGCGATATTGATGCCATGTGGCTGCGTGATAGCAGTGCGCAGGTTTGGCCGTACATTGCTTTCATTAATAAAGATGCCGACCTTAAAAAGTTAGTTGCCGGTGTTATCAATCGCCAGGTTACCTGTATTTTACGCGACCCATATGCCAATGCTTTTTATGACGATGCTAATAAAGTAGGAGAATGGAAGGATGATGTTACCGATATGAAGCCCGGTTTGCACGAGCGTAAGTGGGAGATAGACTCGCTTTGTTACCCTATACGCCTGGCCTATAAATACTGGAAGCTTACCGGTGATTCAACGCCGTTTGACGCCCGTTGGAAAACCGCCATACAAAGTGTGCTGAAAACTTTTAAAGAACAGCAGCGCAAAGAGAACGACGGACCGTACTCGTTCCAGCGTAAAACAGCATGGGCTACCGATGGTGTGCCTATGAATGGTTATGGCTATCCTGTTAAACCTGTTGGTTTGATCTGTTCTGCCTTCCGCCCAAGTGATGACGCTACAATTTATTCTTACCTGATACCATCAAACTTTTTCGCGGTAACCAGCTTAAAGCAATCAGCAGAAATGGTGAAAACTATTTCTAAAGACGACGCTTTATCCGCAGAATTGCTTGCCCTTGCTGCCGAAGTAGATGCAGCACTGCAAAAACATGCTGTAATAGATCACCCTGATTATGGTAAGATCTACGCCTACGAAGTAAATGGCTTTGGCAGTTATAACTTAATGGACGATGCCAATGTGCCCAGCCTGTTAGGTATGCCTTATCTGGACGCTGTAAAAAATACCGATCCGGTTTATATTAACACCCGTAAAATGCTTTTATCGCTAAATAACCCCTTCTTTTTTAAAGGAACAGCAGGCGAGGGTATAGGTGGCCCGCATATTGGTAAAGATATGATATGGCCGATAAGTATTATTATCCGTGCGATAACAAGTAATGATGATGCTGAAATAAAAGAATGTATTGAAACCTTGCGCAAAACGCATGGCGGTACAGGCTTTATGCATGAGTCATTCCATAAAAACGACCCCACTAAATTCACCCGTAAATGGTTTGCCTGGGCTAATACCCTGTTTGGCGAACTGCTTTGGGAAACATACACACAAAAGCCGCACATACTGGCTTAATATATTCATAACCCTATGAAATACCTATCATTAACCGTGATACTGGGCTTTGCCATGGCTTTTAGTTCCATAGCGCAAACTGTTGATTATAAAAGCCGCATCCAGCTTATCAATAAAAATATTTACGATAAGCTTTATGATGAAAAGGCCGGTTTGTACATGGAAACAAACAACGTTACCGAAAATAAAGGTAACCACTCGTTCCTGTGGCCGTTATGCGCTATGATACAAGCCGCTAATGAGATGGAGGTGCTGGAGCCTTCAAAACATTACATTGCACCGGTAATGAAGGCCATTGACCAGTATTATACCGCCCGCCCACCCGCGCCGGGTTACCAGGCCATGGTAGTAAAAGAAAAAACCGACCCTCGTTTTTATGACGATAACGAATGGATTGCTATCGCCCTGATGGATGCTTATGGCCGTACCCATAATAAGCAATACCTGGAAACCTCAAAAATGATCTATCGCTTCCTGCTAACCGGTTTAAACGATGTTGCCGGCGGTGGTTTTTACTGGGAAGAAGGAAACCTAAAAGGTAAAAATACCTGCTCTAACGGGCCGGGGATTTTAGTGGCGCTTCGTTTATATCAGGCTACTAAAGAGAAGGCTTACTTAGATACAGCTATTAAGGTTTACAACTGGACAAAGAAAAACCTGCTTGCCACTAATGGGGTTTATTATGATGCTATTAAATTGCCATCGTTAAAAATTGATTCGGCATATTATACCTATAATGCAGGTACTATGCTGCAAGCTGGTGTGGTGCTATATAATATCACTAAGGATAAAAAATATCTTGATGATGCCCGTAATGTAGCCGTAGCTTCAGAAAAATATTTCTACAGTAATGGTAAATTGCCCAATAATTATTGGTTTAACGCTGTGCTGATACGTGGCTATTTAGAGCTATACAAGGTAGATAAAAACAAAAAACAGCTGCAGTTTATTATTGATGATGCCGAGCGCGTATGGAAAGACGAGAAAGACGAGCAAAACTTGATAGGTACCAGGAAAGTTAAGACCTTAATTGACCAGGCAGCCATGCTGGAAACCTATGCCCGTTTACAAAAATTAAAATCCGAATACTAATTATATACATATACTTATGAAAAGCCCTTTAAAAATTGTTTGCCTGCTTGCTGGCGTGTTTGTCAGCAATTTTGCAAATGCCCAGGCTACCAAAGCGCCTGCGTATCCGCTTATTACGCATAATACCTATTTTAGCGTATGGTCGTTTACAGATAATCTGAACGAATCTACAACACGCCATTGGACGGGCAAGAACCAATCTTTACTGGGTTTAATAAAGGTGGATGGCGAAACATATCGCTTTTTGGGTAAAGAGCCTATGTCTTATCGTACGGTTTTAGCCGATGGTGATACCAAACCATACACCTGTAAATTTACCGAAACCAAACCTGCTGATGGTTGGGAGAACCAGGGTTTTAATGACGAAAAATGGAAAACCGGCACCGCTCCATTTAGCGATGATCCTAAGATGGCCAAAACGCTTTGGAAAACCCGTGACCTTTGGGTGCGCCGGACTTTCATCTACAAGAAAACAACACCGATAAATAAGCTGATCCTTAAACTTCATCATGATGATGATGCCGAAGTGTATTTGAACGGTGAAAAGATAAACGTAAGTACCGGTGCAAATGGCGACTTAGTGCCTGTTGAAACAAAAGGTGACATTGCCGGTAAGTTAAAAGAAGGCGAGAACGTGCTGGCTATGCATTGTGTAAATACAGGCGGCGGCGCATGGCTTGATGCAGGTTTGGCAGATGAAATAAAGCCTGTTGTAAACAAAGATTTGAAAGTAGCCAAACAAACCGGCGTAATTGTTAATGCTACGCAAACCGTTTACAATTTTACCTGTGGTAAAGCAGATCTGCAGGTAACATTTACTTCGCCATTATTAATGGATAACCTTGATCTGTTATCAAGGCCGGTTACTTATGTTAGCTACAGCGTAAAATCAAATAATGGCCAACCGCATAATGTGAAAGTTTATTTTGGTGCTTCGGCAGATGTGGCGCGTTATAAGCCCAACCAGGCGGTTATAACGCAAAAATATATAGCAAATGACCTGTCGATTTTAAAGGCGGGTACCAAAGAGCAACCCATACTGCAAAAGAAAGGCGACGACATGCGGATAGATTGGGGTTATATGTATGTAGCTGCGCCGGTATCTGCAAAAGCAACACAATTTATTACTAATAACAGCCAGTCGGTTGGTTCGTTTACAAGCACACCAACAGTGGCTACCGCAAAAGGTGGCGAGGACGCTTTTTTAAACACCGTTATCCCGTTTGGTAAAGTTGGTAACATGGCAGTAGAGAAGTTTATGGAGATAGGCTACGACGATATATACTCTGTACAGTACTTTGGTAAAAACCTTAGGCCATGGTGGAACAAAAATGGCAACAAAACCATTATCGGCGAATTAAAACAAGCTGCTATAGATTATAAGAGCATTATTGCTAAATGTAAAGCATTTGATAACGCCATGAATGTTAAGGCATCTGCAGCAGGCGGTTTAGCGTATGCTAAACTTTGCGCTATTGCTTATCGGCAGGCAATTGCGGCCCATATTTTGGCGCAAAGCCCTAAAGGCGAAATACTATGGTTATCTAAAGAAAACTTTAGCGGTGGTTTCATCAATACGGTTGATGTTACTTATCCATCGGCACCTTTGTTTTTAATATACAATCCAAAGCTTGCAGAAGGTATGCTGAACGGTATTTTTGAGTTTAGCGAAACAGGTAAATTTAAACATCCGTTTGCAGCGCATGATCTGGGTACCTATCCGTTTGCAAACGGACAAACTTATGGCGAGGGAATGCCTGTTGAAGAATCCGGCAATATGTTGCTGCTGGTTGCCGCCATAGCTAAAGCTGAGGGTAATGCCAATTATGCTAAAAAGCACTGGGCCACTTTAACTACCTGGGTTGATTATTTAACAAAAGAAGGGCTTGACCCGGCTAACCAGCTTTGTACCGACGATTTTGCGGGGCATTTGGCTCGTAATGCAAACTTATCATTAAAAGCTATAAACGGTATTGCTGCCTATGCTATGCTGGCTGATATGCAGGGCGATAAAGCTACCGCTATTAAGTACCACGGCATTGCAAAAGATTTTGTAGCTAAGTGGATGAAAATGGCCGATGCCGGCGACCACTATTCGCTGGTTTTTGAAAAACCTGATACCTGGAGCCAAAAATATAACCTTGTGTGGGATAAGCTGCTTGGCCTTAACCTGTTCCCTAAAGAGGTTTACACAAAAGAGATAAAATACTATCTGACAAAACAAAACGAATATGGCTTGCCGTTGGATAGCCGTAAAACCTATACAAAATCTGACTGGATAGTATGGACAGCAACCTTGGCCGATAATCCGCAAGATTTTAAAGCCTTAACAGATCCTATTTATAAATATGCTATCGAAACATCATCACATGTGCCTATAAGCGACTGGCACGAAACTACTAACGGAAAACAAGTGGGTTTCCAGGCACGTAGTGTGGTAGGAGGGTATTTTATGAAAATACTGGAACAACAATGGTTAAAAAAGTAATCAGATCACCAAATCAATAATCAAACAAAAGCCCGGCGCAAAAATTATGCGACCGGGCTTTTGTTTTAACATACTATCAGTTAGGAGGGAAGCTAATGAGAGAATGATAAGGAATTGAAATAAAACCAATTTATTAGTTAGCCTGTTAATCTTTACTGTAATCACTGTATTTAGGTTACATGGAGTAATATATCATGCATGCCGAAAAAAACAAACCAGTTTAATGTATTAAAAACGATAGTATTATGTGTGGCTATATTAAGTTGCAACGCCGCCTATGCGCAGTTTAACGATACTACACGTTACCATACCGCTTTCCTGTCTTCGGGCTCAATCAATAAAACAAATGATGGTACGGCTTACCTGTTAAATAACGCTTTTAAGTTTAATATTAAAAAGAAAAGCGTATCGCTAAATTTTACTAATAATTGGATCTACGGTAAGCAAAACGGCAACGTTAGCAATAATGATTTTTCTACCGCGCTCGATTTTAACCTGTATAAAACGTTTCCACACTTTTTTTACTGGGGACTGGCCAATTACAATACCAGTTATTCGTTAAAAATTAATAACCAACTGCTGGCAGGGGCGGGCGTTGCTTACAGTTTATTTGATAGTGAAAATACATACCTGAATATTAGCGACGGCATACTGTTCGACACAAGCGATCTGATGCTTGCCAACAACACCCGTGATGTTTATGAAACCTACCGCAATTCGTTCAGGCTATCTTTTAGGTTTAATATCAAAAACAGGGTAATAATAGATGGATCGAATTTTCTGCAAAATTCGTTCGATAGGGGGAGCGATTACATTATACGGTCAACCACCAACCTATCTTTTAAACTACAAAAGTGGCTGAGCCTTACCACTTCACTTAATTATAACCGTGTTAACCGCACCAGCAGTGAAAACTTGCTGTTTACATATGGCCTAACGATTGAGAAGTGGTTTTAAGTTAGTAGCTAATTATATATGGGACGATATAATATATACTTTTTCTTTGTGTACTTTCAATCCATCATGAATAGTTTTTTTAGATTCGCATCATTAGGCATATTATCGCTATCGTTCCCCGGCCTGTTAAATGGTTCTATGCATACCCACACCGGGCCTGTTAAAACGAAGCAGGCGGAAGCGGTTTATTATACTGCTGAAGATTTTAGCTCGGTTAAAAAGTTTGATGTTCACATTCATATTAACACAAACGAAACCACTTTTATAAACCAGGCCCAAAAAGATAACTTTAAGTTTTTAGATATTGTTGACGACAGGCCATTTGGATTAACTATGGCGAAGCAACAAAAAATTGGCATCTCTGACCTCGGGAAGTTCCCTGATCAGATGGCCTTCGCCACTACTTTTTCTGTAAAGGATTGGAATAGCAGCGATTGGTAGAAAAAACCATAGCCGATCTGAAGCATTCATTTTCGCAGGGTGCAAGGGCTGTTAAAATATGGAAGAATATTGGGATGGACCTGCGGGATAAAAACGGAAAGTTTGTGATGGTTGATAACCCAAGAATTGATTCTATTATAAGCTATCTCGAAAAAAATAATATCCCCGTAATAGGTCATAACGGTGAACCTAAAGATTGCTGGTTACCACTTGATAAAATGATATTCAGCAGGGATTATTATGGCGCCCATCCCGAGTATCATATGTACCTGCACCCTGAATACCCCTCGTATCAGGATCAAATGGATGCAAGGGATAATATGCTGAAGAAGCATTCCCATTTAAAATTTATAGGGGCACATTTAGGAAGCTTAGAGTGGAGCCTTGATGAGCTGGCAAAGCGGCTGGATAAGTATCCGAATATGAGTGTCGATCTGTCGCGAATGTCTAATTTACAATTGCACGCATTAAATAACTGGCAAAAAACCCACGATTTTTTTGTTAAATATCAGGATAGATTGGTTTATGGAACAGACAGGGCGGTTAATGCAACTTCAAATAAAACAGAATTAGAAAAAGATATACATGCCGAATGGGTTAGCGACTGGAAATTTTATGTGACCAATGATACCATCACCCTAAAAGGATTTGGGAGGCTTAAGGGGTTAAAATTGCCAAAAAAGGTTGTAGATAAGATCTATTATATAAACGCCCAAAAATGGCTTTCAAAGGGTGTGTAATAATTAAATAAGATTAATAGAGGTTTTGCTCTGTAATCTAAAGTTATAGCGGTAAGCAATTGTCAGCAGTTATTCAAAAGAATAACTGCTGTTCTTTTTACAGCAAAATATACCTACACTTGTAGATACTTGTTTAAACATCAATTTAAATTGTAACATGGAAATAGGGATAGATAGCTTCGCCGCGGCGATGTTCAATGATACAAAGGATAAAACTAACGCCGATGTAATTAGCCAATTACTGGAACGGATTGAACATGCAGATAAAGCAGGGCTGGACGTATTTGGTATTGGGGAGCATCACCGGAAAGAGTTTTTAGATTCGGCACCAACTATGATACTTGCAGCAGCAGCGGCACGTACCAAACGTATCCGCTTAACAAGTGCGGTAACCGTTATCAGTGCGGCCGACCCGGTAAGGGTATTCCAAAATTTCGCTACTTTAGATCTTATCTCTAATGGGCGTGCAGAAATTGTGGCCGGGCGCGGCTCATTCATAGAGGCCTATCCGCTTTTTGGTTATAAACTGGAAGACTACGACTCGCTTTTCGCCGAAAAGCTTGATCTGTTATTAAAGATCAGGGATAATGAAACCATTACCTGGTCGGGCAAGTATCGTGCACCACTGCATAATCAATCCATTTATCCACGGCCTGTTCAATCATCAATGCCTGTCTGGTTAGGTGTTGGTGGCACTCCTCAATCATTTGTTAGGGCCGGCATTTTAGGGCTGCCTTTAATGGTTGCTATTATTGGCGGCGAAACGCACCGCTTTAGGCCGCTGATTGATCTTTATCGCGAGGCAGGAGAAAAAGCTGGTCATTCGCCCGATCGTTTAAAAGTTGGTTTGCATTCCATTGGTTACGTAGGGAACACAACAAAAGAGGCCACCGATGATTTTTATCCCGGATACGCAGAAGTATTTACCAGAATAGGTAAGGAACGTGGATGGCCACCCGTTACCCGCACGCAATATGATGCGCAAACCGGCCCCACAGGCGCGTTATTAATAGGCAGCCCGGAAGAAGTAGCCGAAAAAATAATTCGTCATAGTGAAGCGTTAGGCGGGGTTTCCAGGGTTACATTTCAAATGGACCAGGCGGCACTACCGCAGGCTAAACTATTACAATCTATTGAATTAATTGGCCAGCGTTTAATCCCGTTGGTTAATCAGCATACTAAATAGACTCTTATATAATCTAAAAAAGAGAATCAATTATATCTGGTGAATAACACACCAACCGCAATCTTGTGTCAAAAAAACTAGCAGCATATTGCCTCATTATATGGCAATGAAACTAATACAAAAGCCGGTAGCTTATCTTCTTAATTATAAATTAATTACAATAGGTGTGAGGCAGGAAAGCATATAGTTGCATTTTATTGTGTAACTTATTGTGTAACAAATTTATCTATTAAGCATTTATCTTTATTCAACTTTAGTTGAACCGGGTATACTTAACCGATCACCAAATCATCTACCCCGAAACGATCAGCCGCAATTAAAGCCAGGCAAGTAATATATTAAAAGCGCCGTTAATTCGATCATTCATAGGAAACCGAAATGTTTCGGACGCGAGGATGATTTACAGCAAGTACTTTACTTACTGTGTTTATTTGATTCGATACTTATCAGACGTCTTTTATTAAGGAATCCCTTTAAAAACATAACAATTTAAAATGTAAATAATGACCATAATTCATTTATTAATTGGTTTAGGAAGTGGCGGAGCCGAGCATTTTGTTTTAGAGTTGGCTAATCAAACTAAGCTTCAGGGCTATAAAGTATATGTTATAAGTATAAGTGATATTGACATAATAAAACAGAAATTTATTGATAATGGAATTACTACAATATCGTTGGGGGTTAATAAACCTACGCAAGTTGTAGCTGGTTTTAAAAAACTCTTAGCTATTGTAAATGATAATAAAGAGGTATTGATCCATGCGCATATGTTCCATGCAGCAATGTTTGGCTGTTTTATAAAACTTTTAAAACCTTCAGTGCCACTGGTTTTTACTTTGAATAATAATTATGTAAAGCGTTGGTATCGCAGGGTTATACTTTTCTTAACCAGGCCCTTAAGAAATGCCGATATAATTCTTTCAGAAAATTCAAGGCAGTGGTATCAAAAATCTGATTCTGTGGTTATCTCTAACGGAATTGATATTTCCAGGTTTCAACAGCCGCACAATCCCCCGGAGTTGTTTACAATTTTGGTTGTAGGCCGCATGGAAGAGCAGAAAAACCCATTCTATTTTGTTGACCTGGTGCTGCTTTTGAAAGAAGAGTATTCTTTTATAATTAATGTTGTTGGTGTAGGAGGGTTAAAAGATCAGCTTGTAAAAAAGATCGCCGAAAATAAGATCGAAGATTATTTTAATTTCCTGGGATACAGGAAGGATATACCTGAACTACTTTCCCAATCGCACTGCTTAATTATGCCATCGTTATGGGAAGGAATGCCCGTAGCATTGCTGGAAGCTGGTGCCGCCGGTGTCCCCGTTATTGCAACACCGGTAGGAAGCATCCCCGCAATATTAAACAACGAAAATAGCTATGTTGCAGATGTAAGCACTTTTCATTTAGCAGTAAAAAACGTGATAGACAATTATAGCTTGGCTTTAAAAAAAGCTTTGGTATTGAAGAAAGAAGTAGAAGGTAATTACGATATTTATAGTAACTCGTTAAGGCATATGGAACTTTACCAGAAAGTATTTAGGAAAGTTATATTTTGAAAATAGAAAACTCATAAAGGGCTTGACGATGCCCGGCATTTAAGTCGCTGCTGTGAAGAAAGGAAATAACGAATAAACTTTTTATCTTCACATTAGTTAGGGCCGCGCGTTTTTTGATGTCGCCACAACATCCCCCAGCAAAGATTAACCACATTAAACGAGAAAGTAATGGAACATAAAGCGAAATCTATCCGACCATTTATAGGGGCTGAGAATTTTGAACTGTCGAGAAGTTTTTACCTGGACCTGGGCTTTCAGGAAAGGGTTTTGTCTTATAACATGTCTTACTTTCAAACGGATGGTTTAGGGTTTTATTTACAAGATGCGTACGTTAAGGATTGGATAGACAACACAATGGTTTTTTTGGAGGTTGAAGATGTTGCCCGGCATTGGAACGAGCTTTTAGCTTTAGATCTTACAACTAAATATAAAGGTGTAAAATTAACTCCAATTAGAGTAAATGGCTGGGGTAGAGAATGTTTTGTTCATGACCCATCGGGGATCCTCTGGCATTTTGGAGAATTTTACAAATAGTTAAATTAATAGCTGCTGTTGGCTATATGTGAACTATTTTTGTTAGGAAATATTATTATTATCTTCATACTTATAAGCCTATTATCACAACACCAATTATACCACACCACTCCTTAACATCTATTTAGGAGGTTATTTTTTTACATAATAATTTTTTGTACCATGGCAGAATTTAAGATAGCGGAAAAAATAACCGGGCGTAACGAAGGCGGTTATGCAAACAACCCATCAGATAGGGGGGGAGAGACATATGCGGGCATTGCCAGAAACTTTTGGCCAAACTGGAAGGGCTGGGAATTTATTGATAAATACAAAAATCAATATCCGGGGCAATCAGCTGAAATTAAAAACAAATTCACGTTGGCTGGGTGGATCAACGCCTCTGCCCGGGTTGCCACAGAGCCTGTCAATGATCTTATCTCGCAATTTTATAAACAAAACTTTTGGAATGTAAATCAGTTAGATTTTATAGACGACCAGCAGTTAGCAAATAGTGTTTATGACTTTGGTGTTAATTCCGGCACCGGCACAGCAGCCAAAAGGTTACAAAATGCTTATAATGATATTAGACCGGCTGGAGCTCCGGCTTTAGTTAGCGACGGGGATATTGGTAAAAAATCGCTTGATGCTATAAATTCAATGCCTGGTGAAGCTATTTATAAAAAGTATAACCAATTAAGGGAAACTTATTACCATTCATTGGCAACGGGTTCACAAAAGCAATTTTTAGCAAGCTGGTTAAGCAGGCTTAAACCTTATCAGGTATAATTAATAGGTAAACGATCTTATTAAAACAAACCCCTAATAATCATATTATTAGGGGTTAATTATAACCACGAGCAGGAATACTTTTTAAGTATTTTTAGTCGATGCATTATAGCAATAACGCTGTTATTTAATTTTGATAACCACTTTTCCCTTGGCACGGCCGCTTTCAACATAGGTCATCGCTTCTTTGATAGATTCGAACGAGAAAACTTTGTCTACAACCGGTATTATGGCGCCGGAATTTATAAGAGAGGTAATTTCCTTTAATTGCTCTCCGTTCGCCCTCATAAAAAGAAAGGAAAAATTTATCTTAAGCCTTTTAGCTTTCTTTCTTACTCCCGAACTCAAAAGGCGCATAATTAATTTCACAAACCAGGGAGCTCCGATTTCTTCCGCAAAGCCGGGATCAGGCGGGCCAGAGATCGAGATCAGTTTTCCACCTGCCTTTAACACATGCAGCGATTTTTCGAGTGTTTTCCCATCCTGACTATTCAAAACCAGATCATAATCATGAAGAATTTTCTCAAAGTCATCTTTTTTGTAATCGATAACAACATCTGCCCCCAGGCTTTTTACTAACTTGGTGTTGGCTGCACTTGTAGTTGTAGACACAGTAGCGCCCAGGTGCTTAGCCAACTGAATAGCAAACGTGCCTACACCGCCCGAGCCCGCCTGGATAAAAACTTTTTGCCCTTTCTGCAGGTTCCCTCTTTCGATCAGGGCTTGCCAGGCGGTAAGGCCAACCAGGGGGATAGACGCCGCTTCTTCCATGGTCAGTTTTTCCGGCTTAATGGCCACATCTGCTTCCTTAATTGCAATAAATTCCGCAAACGTTCCAATGTGATAATCTGCAGGTCGCGCATAAACCTCATCTCCAACTTTAAATTGTTGTACATGGGTTCCCACTTTAGTTACAACACCCGCAACGTCATGGCCCAAAACAAAGGGTGTTTTATAAGGCAAAATGAGTTTGAACTCCCCGCTTCTAATTTTAGAATCCAGGAGGTTTATACCGGCAGCGTGTACTTCTACCAATACTTCATCTGGTTTCGGTTCCGGAACAGGTATTTGCCCAATGCGCCCGTCATCCTTGCTTTTATATTTGTCTATGATAAATGCTTTCATTTTTTTATGGTTAGCGTGATTTCTATGTGGCTATTACTTTGTAACTTTTTTTAGGATTAGCTAAGTTAAAAGTCATTTTTGGGAAAAGCCGGTTCAATATATACACTGTTTTTGTATCACCTATACGGATAGTGAGCTGATCCTTCTTAAGGCCTGCAATAAACGCTTTCACCATATCTGCCGTGGTCAATTTTTTGCCGTTCATGTCAGCAGTCATTCCCGTGGCAACAAGCGGAGGTAAAAGTTCAAAAACCTTTACGCTGCTGTTCAAAATTTGCAGGTGCTTTCTCAGTGCTTTGGTGTAAAACTGTAATGCCACTTTGGATGCCGCGTAAGTTGCTTCCAGCAATGAAGGGACATAACTGAGTAAGGAAGTGGTGTTGATGATCGCGCTTTCTTTCCTTGATTTCAGCATATCGATAAACAGGTTGTTAAGCCGGATCACGCCCAGGTAATTGACGTTTATTTCGTACGCCGCGTCCTCAAAATGCTGACCGTTTGCTGTTCCGAGGTTGATCGGGTCGGTTAATACCCCGGCATTATTATATAAAATATCTATACCGCCCAATTGTTGTACCCGGTTAAATAATGTTTGCGCATCGTCAGCGTCTGATACATCACTTTTAATGGCTGTAATTGCCGGATAAAGTTTCCGTGCTTCATCTAATTTTCCCTGGTTTCTGCCGGTGATGATCACACTGGCGCCGTTGGCTAAAAATTGTTTTGCTGCTTCCAGCCCGATACCTGATGCACCACCCGTGATCAATACCGTTTTTCCTTTTAATTGCATGATTTTTATTTCTTTTGTTGATTCTATTTTGAAGCGTTAACCGACTTAAGAATGGATTTTTCGAAAACCTTATAGGCGAAATGTTGAAGCAGGAGTATAATTGATGATCCCTTTCCAACAGGGTAACTAAACTTTGGATCTTTTTCCTTCACTGTTTGCAGTAAAGTGTTGATGACCGGCGTAGGTTCGGGTGCGTTATCAAATGATTTTTTGGTGTACGCGATTATCTTTTGCCGGAATAGATCATAGTCTGTGATGGTTCCTTTTGCAACAGTTCCACTTTCGCCAATATTGGTTTTGAACGCGATCGGCTCAACCATAACCACCTTGATGTTAAACTGGTTCAATTCAAACCTAAGTGCTTTAAAATAACCTTCGAGAGCATGTTTGGAAGCCGCGTAGTAGGCCACATTTGGCAGACTCACTAAGCCCAATAGGGAACCAATGGTAATTATTTTTCCGTGTTTCTGGTTTCTGAAATAGGGAAGTAACTCGTTGGTTAATTTGATGGTTCCCCAAAAGTTGGTTTCAAACTGCTGCCTGCCTAACTCAATAGGGGTTTCCTCGGCAAGTCCGTTTACTAAGTAACCTGCATTGTTGATCAGCACATCTAACTGTTCTATCTCACTGAACAGATGCTTGCCAAATGATGCTATGGAATGGACATCATTCAGATCCAACGGCAGTACCTTAAATGGTAATTTTGCCTGGTGTTTTTTCGGATCCCGGCTTGTGCCGATTACCTTGTAACCATTTTCGTGGAGCTTGCTGGCTACAAGCAGCCCGATGCCTGATGAGGCACCTGTGACTAATACTGTTTTTCCTTTTAATTGCATGATTTTTATTTCTTTGTTATATCGTCTTTTTTATTTTATACTTTTTAGTCTATTTTGGTGCGCGTCTCAACCATTTGATTATACTTCCCTAACAAATTTATCTAAGTCTTGGTCTGCTCATCTCCTCAATCAGTTAAAGGTAGTTTTCAATTAAAATATACTAAAAAGTATATTTTAATTGAAAAAAAATTAAATGGTATAGCTTTCTAATTCTGCTTTCAGGTTCTTGATCAAGCCATGCATTGGCTTTGCCGCGTTCATCATCCTGCACAATACTACAGCGCCCTCTACTGCAGCTACGGCTTTAAAAGCATAACCAACAGCATCAAGTTTATTTGTGAACTCACCGTTTTTCATTCCCTGATTTAGTATGCTGACAAACAATTCCTGTCCCTGACGAAGTACTTCTGTTACCTTTTCTTTTACTGCAGGGTTATTATCATCGGCTTCTACAGCCATGTTAAATACCGGGCACCCGCCTTTAATATGCGTTTCCAATGGATCCTTGTAATAGTCGAGGTAAGCAAAAACCTTTGCTTTAGCTGTTTTGCCTCTGTTGATGTTTATCATCATTTTTTCGGCATTATTTTGCAGCATGTACTCAACAACCTGTAAGGCCAGATCTTCCTTGCTTTCAAAATGCCCATATAAACATCCTTTGGTTAATTTAGTAGCATCCAGCACATCGTCTATATTAGCGCCGGATATACCTTTCCGGTTAAAGATAGGGGCCGCTGTTTCCAAAATAAATTGTTTTGTTCTTTCTGCCTTCGTAGTCATATCACTTAAATTGACAGCACAAAAATATACTAAAAAGTTTATTTTAAAATATTTAAATCATCGTCCGCTTCTTTATGAGCTGAAGATGACAATTGTTTAATGATTGAAACACAGTAGGTTTTGCGTCAACTTTCGTAGTGATTAAAAATGAATACATGTCCTGCACCCTTAACATCGTACAGCTCTTTAGAAATTCAATTTTGTTGGAAAACCAGTCAGAATAGATCCGGCTTCGCTACCATCACCTACTTCCTTAAAATCTTATCCATTGCCCTTCCTTTTGCCAATTCGTCAATTAGCTTATCCAAATAGCGAATCTTTTGCATGAGTTCGTCTTCGATCTCTTCCACGCGGTAACCACAGATCACGCCTGTAATTTTGGAAACATTTGGATTTATTTGTGGTGCCTGGGCAAAAAAGGTTTCAAAGTTGGTTTTGTTGTCGATATGTTGCTGAAATGTTTGTTTATCATACCCTGTCAACCAAAATATGATCTCATCCACTTCATCTTTAGTGCGTCCTTTTCTCTCCGCTTTTTGAATGTAAAGTGGATAAACCCCCGCAAAAGACATTTTATATATTCTTGTGTTCATTTTATCTGTAATTAATTTTTAAAGTTATTCGTTTTACATCAGAGATGGAATTACATTTTGTGCGAACCATTCTGGGCGCGGTATCGAATAGGATTGAAATAACAAAGGCGGATCATTGTGAAATTAGGTTTATTTGTCGGCTACATCCCAAAGAGATCAATCTGGGCATGAAATTCACTTACACTAAAGGTAAATTGAAAAACTGAACTTAAACTTAGCATTAACCCGCCATATTGCCAAACCGATATTGTGCGAGCGTCGTTATCCCCGTTTACTTAAATTTATAGCTCTTTCTATTCGTGGCCGATTATATCGCTGAAGAAAAATTGGATAAAGGTTTAGTAAGACATTTAATATTAGTAACCACAAAGACTTGAGAACCCCAAATTTGAATGCCACGAAAACATTAAATCCCAGTACTATAAAGAAGATAATTACATGACCCAGTTCAGATTTTTTTGTTTGATAATGTAAATTCATCAAAGCTTTGGTGTTCTTTTCTATTGGGTTAGATTTTTTATTTAGTTTTTCCCAACCAATCCAAACCAATAGTTTTCTGAAAAAATTTATTCCAACATGTTTATATATTTTTCCTCTCTGTTCCCATTTCTTTTCATTATAGTAAGAAGAAGTAAGTTGGCTTTTTAGTGATTCAGTAAATGCAAGTACACATAGCATCAATAGAAAATTTAGTGCCCAGGCGAACGATAGACCATCCATTCTAATATAATAAACCAGGGCACTAATTGCGCCAATTGTAATTATTGCGATTGAAATTAAAATTAAAGGTTTTCTCATTTATTACTTTCGTTTAGGATTCTAAGATGTTGCTCAACTCTCAAATATACAATAGGCTGCGATGCTAAAACCGAAAATTGCATTTAATTAAGTTGTACAATTTTATGTTTTGATGATAGCATAATAATCTAAATTATTAAAATAATATATTGACTTAAACTTTAAGAAATTTACATAACCTTGGACGTATTAACCATTTATCTTCTTGCAATGATCTTTGAATTTACTACAGCCCTATCCGAAGGATGCTATAGAAACATTCGGCAGTGTGAGTAAACACCTCGTCATCGCAAATGTCGGGTTCAATAAAGAAAGCGGAGAAGCTGAATTGAAAAGGGGAATTGCGAAAATGGTTTCTTACGGTTCATTATTTTTAGCAAACCCCGATTTGCCAAGGCGCTTTGAATTAAATGCCGAGTTGAATGTACCAGATGGAGCTACCATGTATGGTGGGGGAGAAATGGGATATACGATTATCCATTCTTGAAAGGTTGATCAGAGTAAGTAATCCTGTACTGAAAACCTAAAGAAGGTTGCTCAAAGAGCAACCCTCTTTATTACGGCTTATAGAGCCCATCTTTCTTAATTGTTTTTACTCAGCCATTCCTGTAGTGGTACAAATTTGTGGGTGGCAGTTTCTTTTGCCAATTCAATTCGTGATGTTGAATCTGGCCCCATGTAAGTGTGCTTTTCAAAATATCCAAACATCTCTGCTAACTCCTTTGCTCCTTCAAAAAAAGTTGAAAATATTTCAGCTGGTACTTGTGAAAAGCTGTGCTCTTTGCCATTAGCTTTATAGGCTTCTATAATATCATTAAAACTGTACAATCCCGTTGCCATGGCAAGGTAATTACCGTTTCCAACTTTTTCGGGCTGCAAAAATGCACCCGCAACTACTTTTCCCAGGTCATTAATGTCAGACATGTGAATCGCTTTTTTTGTTGGGTCAATTGGTAATGTCCAACCGGTTGTACCGTCTTGTTTTGGCTGTGGCCTCAGCATTCCAATAAGGTTTTGAAAATAAAACGGCGGCTGAACAAATGTTGTATATTTGAACCCCGCGCTTTTTACCAGATCATCTACCTTGGCTTTGCTACTAAAATGAGGCACTTCAAATACTCCTTCACTAATGATCTCCACATCCGGAAGTGTTGACCAAATAAAATGTTGCAATCCTGCTGCTTTTGCTGCTTCAACAGCATTTTTACCCTCAGTAATTTCGTCGGCACCTTCCCAAAAGTTGGTTACCACAAATACACCATAAGCATTTGTAAAAGCATCTTTTAAGGATTGTAAATCTTTTAGATCTGCATAAACTGCTTCATTTGCCTTGCCTGTATATTTTTCTGGGTTACGGGTTACTGCTCTTACATTGAAAGAGCCTTCATTCACAAGGGTATTTACAATCCCCTTACCTTGTGCACCTGTTGCTCCAATTACTACTATTGTTTGCTTTTTCATCTGTTTTGTTTTATGATGTAAAATTGCAGCAACAGCACGCCCCGAAACGATGATAAATGATAAAAAAAAGCGTTGATATTTATCAACGCTTTAGTAAAATCAAAAATTAGAATAGAATTTATTTAATTGCTTGTTTTCTAATTCTGCTTAAAGTTTCTTTAGTTATGCCCAAAAAAGAAGCAATGAGATGCTGAGGGAATCGTTGAATAAATTGAGGGTGGTTATCGGCAAATTCTTCATAGCGTTTTTCTGCTGTATTGCTAATGGTAGAATTCAATCTTCGTTGCGAAACAATGAAACTTCTTTGGTCCATTAATCTTGTCATTTGTCCAAATGAAGGTACTCTTTCTATCAGATCCAGCATATCTGCTACTTTAGCAATGAGTAGTTCAGTATCTTCCCAGGTATCAATATTATATTTCGATGGAGTAAGCATAACAGCACTTTCACGGTCGCTTACCCAATAATTTTCAATATATAAATGTACAATATGCTCAGCACCTTTGTCATCTACGCTGTATTGTCGCATTGCACCTTTTACAATAAAACCAACGTATTTACACACATTGCCTTCTTCCAAAAAATATTGCTTTTTTCTCAGTTTTTTTGGTTGAAAAGCAGCTACAATTAACCCTTCTTCATCACTTGAAAGCGGCAACGTAGCATGTTGCCTGATGTAGTCTAAAAGCTTGCTGTGCATTGTTTTTGATAATAAATTAAACCAATGCAAAGATATAAAGAATGCTACGTAATGTAGCTCGAAATACCTTCCCATGAAGCAATCCAAATGTTGCCCTTTCTATCTTGCTTGATTGTACGAACAATGCGATTGGGTCCGTGAGAAGTCGTTACGTCTCTGGTTTCAACTACATCTTGAGCGCCATTTTTTTGCTGAGCCTGTACGGGAGAATAAATTACTCCTGCCAGTATGATAAGCAGGCTGTAAAAAACGTTTCTTTTATTTTTCATATCCTAATTAAAATTGATTCAGCGAAATTACCTTGAGATCTTTCCGCCCGAAGAATCAGGATTGTAAACTAAAATGTAAACTTTGTAAATAAAATCTTGACGTTATGCTTGATAGTGTTGTCGTTTTCATTGTATTGGGTATTTAATTTATAAAGAATCACGATTTAATACTTGCGAGATTCTTTTTTATCTTCATCATAATAAGATCAGGGACAAAACTTGACAGTTTTGAGTTCAACCAGTTTTGAAAGCCAACTACTTTTTTCCCTTTTCCATGTAAAAGGTGTTTCACTCCTTGCGCTGCCACAACTTTGGGATGCATTGGCTTGGTTTTATGAAGATTTGTAGATTGCATCTTCTCTGTGGTAAAGCCTGTATCTACCGTGCCGGGGTAAAGCGATGTAAGGATAACGCCGGTGCCATCCAATTCGGCAGCAAGCGTTTCACTAAACGCCTTTACGAAAGCTTTGGTAGAAGAGTAAACTGCAAAATATGGAAATGGCAAAAATGAAAGCAGTGATCCTATGTTCATAATTCTACCAGATTTGCGACTGACCATATCTTTTGCAAAGAGCTTGGTAAGTACTACCAAACTGGAGATATTTAATTCGATCATGCTCAGTTCTTCTTCCAATGACGTTTCAATAAAATTACCATAGTTGCCTACACCTGCATTATTCACCAGGTGGGTTACTAATAAATTTTCTTGTTGGATATTTTTGTAAAGGTCTTTAGCAGCATTTACATCAAAGAGATCTGCAACGAAATATCGAACCAATATGCCATACTTGTTTGTTAGTTCAGTTTGCATTTGCTGCAATTTGGTTTCAGTGCGGGCAACCAATATCAGATTCAAGCTTTTGGCTGCTAATTGATTGGCCATTTCGTAGCCAATACCGGATGATGCGCCGGTGAGCAATATGTATTCTTTCATGTGGATTAAAATTTATGTTAGTGATTTTTGAATTTTAAAATGTGTTAATAATCAGCTTCTTCAATGTGTTTTTTACAGTTTTCTAATTCATTTATTATAAATCATCTTCAATGCTCGGCGGTATCAGTTTATACATTACCGGCGTTACAATCCTCGATAGGATGGTAGAACTGATCAATCCGCCGATCAATACGATAGCTAATGGCGCGATAAGCGGATTAGGGTTCAGGGCAATAGGCAGCAAGCCACAAATGGCCGTAATGGATGTAAGCACTACCGGCAGAAAGCGGGTTTCGCCGGCCATGCTGATGGCCTCATCGATACTATGTCCTTCCATGCGCAACTGGTTGGTAAAATCAACCAGTAGCAGCGAATTTTTAACCTGTATACCTGATAGCCCGATGAAACCAATGATTGATACCAGCGACATAGGGTTGCCGGTGAAGAGCAGGAATACCACGCCGCCAAGAACTCCCAGGGGTATGATCGATAGTACAATAATGATCCCTTTAAAGGTTTTAAACTGCAGCAGCAATACACCGATGAAAAGGAAGGTGCTTAATATGATCACCGATAGAAAATTACCGCCAAGCGCATCACCTTCTGACTCGGCCTCGCCGGAGAGCTTGTAAGAATAGCCCGGTGGCATCTTTAAATTATTTAACTGCGGAACGACGTCTTTGAGAATATCATTGGCCAGTACATGCTCTTTAGTGAGGGAAGTAACCTTGGCAAACCGTGATTTATTAAAGTGGTTGATCGCGGTGGGTGAAGTTTCAAAAGAGATCGTAGCGATCTGGTCTACCAGCACCGGGATGCCCTGCACATTGTTGACATAAAGTTTTTTAAGTGCATTTAAATTGGAAAACTTATCCCTGGGCATGGTGATCACTACGTTGCGTGAATCGCCCCGGTCATCAATATAATCCCCTACGGTCAGCCCCGCTACCGCCATACGGATGACTTTGTCTACATCACTGGTTAGGACACCCAAAGTACGGGCCTTCTCCTTATCGATCTTTATTTTAACGTCGGATTTGTAAGTATTGAGTTCGTTATTGACGAAGAATGTGCCCGGGTGTTTCTTCAGGATCTCTTCCACTTTAAATGAAAGGGATCGTAAGGTATCCTGGTTCTCGCCGAATACTCTTACCACAATATTTGCTTCGATAGGTGTTCCCTGTTCAAAATCCTTTATTTCGATCCTAGCATAGGGGAAGTCGTTGAATTTCTTTCTCAATCGTTTGATCAGATCTGTTTTTTCGCCAGGTTTAGCTTCATCATCCAACTGGACAAATACCTGGGCAAAATCAGGTTTTACATCCTGCTGATGAACATTGTAATAGATCTGTGGGTTACCTTTACCTACGTTAGAGGTGTAATAAACAATCTCTTTATGTTTTTTCAATTCTCCTTCCACCAGTTTAGTTGCCCGGTCGCTTTCCGGTATATCTGCCTGTAGGGGCATTTTGATATTGATCAGGAACATCGGTTTTTCCGACGTGGGGAAAAGTTTAAATCCGGTTAATGTGAACAGGAAAAATGCCAGTCCGCTTAAGGCTAATGATATGCCGATAGTTGCTTTCGGCCATTTTAGGGCAAGCGGCATAACGCGGCTGTAAGATCTGGTCAGAAACCTTTGCAGGTGTTTTAAAAAGAAGTTACCCTCGCCATGCGTATGGGTTTTTAACATCCGGCTACCCAGGAAAGGTACAAGCGTCAAAGCGACGATCATAGATGCCAGAACGCTGGTCATTACCGCCATCGGCAGGCTCCGGATAAATTCACCGGCCACATCGGGTAAAAAAGCAAGCGGAAGGAATGCGATAACCAGCGTAGCGGTACAGCCAACAACAGCGGCACCGATCTGTTTCGTTCCCTTAAAAATGGCATCCGTACGGGAATGCCCTTCCCTAAGCCAGCGTTCAATATTTTCTACGACGACGATACTGTCATCTACCAGCAATCCTAAAGCGACCACCAGCCCGACAATACTCAGCTGGTTCAATGAATAGCCCAACAGATTCATGGCAATAAGTCCAAGTGCTAAGGAGAGCGGGATAGAGATCATTACGATCAGGGAAGCCCTGAAGCCTAATGGCAGCAAAGTGATCACGACCAGCACAATGGCCAAACTAAAATCAAAACCCAAATGGCCCAAACGCTCGGATACCATATTAGCCTGGTCAAAGTTTTTGACCATGTGGATATTTTCCGGCAAGGTTTTGCCAAACGCTTCCAGTACCGGTAAATATTCTTTCTGAACGCTGGCAATATTCACATTGTCTTTCATAGCCGCTGTAACCAGCACACAACGGTGCCCATTTATCCGTGTGATGTGGTTGACCGTACCGTCCTTATAACTTACCGTGGCCACATCTTTCAAATAAATGATCTTGCCGTTGGCATTATAAATAACCGTATTGGCCACATCATCGGTGTTTTTGAATTTGCCGCTGGTTTTGACGTTAAACACCTTGCTGTCCAGGTTAATGCTGCCTCCGGGAATATCTGCCGCTTCGCTTTGCAAACTACCCATGACCACATTAAGCGGTATCTTGAGTTGCGCCAGTTTATCCAGCTGCATATCAATGCGGATCTCCTGCTCGGGCATACCAAAATATTTCACCTCTTTCAGGTTGGTAATTTTCTCTAATTGTGTTTTTAAGATGTCTGCTTCGTCCCGCAGCATTTTACCAGAAGCATTGTCGGAAACCAGGGCAACCTGTATTACCTTTACATCTGATGAGGAAACCTTTTCTGTTTTGATCAGGTAAATATCCTTGGGAAGTTCGCTGTTTTTCAAAGCATTTATCTCGGTGGAAATTTCCTGGTATTTATTGTCTACATCCACACCGTATTTGAATTTAGGTTGGATAACCGCCACGCCGTCTTCTACGGTAGTGAGGATCTTTTCAATATTTTCCAGCCCGTAGATCTTATTTTCGATAGGCTTTACTACCTGCTCTTCCATATCCTTGGGACTGGTACCCGGGTAAATGACCGTAATGATATACTGCGGCGGGTGCGTGGTCGGATCTTCCGAACGGGGCATAGTGAACAGTGTCAGCAGGCCGACAACTGCCACCAAAAGGAATATGATCAGCGTGAACTGATAGTTCTTAACGGCAAAATTTGTGATCTTCATGGCCTTACTTAATAATTTTGATAAAAGACTGTTCGTTGAGGTAGGCGCTGTTGGAAACTACGATCTGGTCTATACCTTCCAATTTATCTTTGAGATAAACATTTTCATTATCGAATTTCAAAATGCTGACCGGCACCCGTTTCACCCGGTTTAATCCTACGGTCGTAAATACAAATCCTTTGTTGCCATCGGCCTCTACCAGCGACGCATAGGGAATTACCATTACGCTTTCATCCTGATGTGTAGCGATCTCGGCTTTGCCAAACATGCCCACCGCAGGCTTTGCACCGTTTAATTGCAGCTTAAGTTCGATCTGGAACGAGCCCAATTCACGATCAGCTGCCTGCGACTTACGGAACACAGTGGCATTAAAGGTTTGACCTGCATAGCCGTCGAGCGTTACTTTGGCTGTTTGTGCGGGCTTAATAATGGCCCATTCCCGGTCAGTAACACCCACTTTAAGCGAATAACTGTTGTGCTGTTCGGTAGAGTTTATAAGGAGCACCGGCATTCCTTCGGCAATTACTTCGCCTTCGTTCGCTATCTTCTTGCTTACAAAGCCGTCAGATGCCGCGTATATTTTCGAATAACGCTCATTAAAAGCTGTCGCTTCCCTGGATTTTTTGGCAACATCTAAAGCTGTTTTGGTATTCTGCAATTGTTCCAAAGTGTAAACACTGTCTTTGTAAAGATTAAGTGCCCGGTTATAGTCACGCTGCGCTTTTTCTACGCCCAAACTGGATTGCGCCAAACCTGCTGAAATTTCGGTGGAATTGAGGGTTGCCAGCAACTGTCCCTGTTTAAAGAACTGGCCTTCCTGTACCAGGATGCGGCTGATCACGCCGCCTATCTTGAAGGCGTATTTGGCTTCATCCTCCGTACTGACCAGGCCGGTGGCAGTAATGCGGTCTGGTACGCCTAAAACAGATACCTTGGAAACCTTAACGGAAATGATATCCGGTGCGCCAATAGGATCTTTTTCTTTGGATTTTTCTTTGCAGGATGCAACGACTATAAGAGTGGCTGCAACAAGACTGAATAATTTTATTTTTTTCATGATGGGTTTTTATTGAATGGTGAAACTGGCATTGGCGCGTTCGATCGCGGCATCTGCGATCCAGGTGTCGTAAAGAGCAATATTGGCGTGAAGCTGCGCATCTATCCACTGGTTCTGGGCATCCAGCAGTTCGATGTAGATCGCCATGCCTTGTTTGTATAACTTCAGCATATCCCCGTAATAGATCTGACTGGTTTTTAATTGGGATTGTGCTGCCTCGTATTGCGCGATGGCGCTTTGCATGCTGGCCTGGCGTACCTTTAATTCCGTAAACAATTGCTGTTGTACGTAATCGGTTTGTGATGCCAGAGCCTCCCGGTCGGCAATCGCCTGTTTTACCCGGTAATTGTTTTTTCCGGAAGAGAAAAGGTTCCATTCCAGGGAAATTCCAAACAAGTAGTAACGGCTGTTACTGTTGAACTTCCAGTCAAAGGCCTGCGAACCCAGGTCGATAAAGGTTCCTAACTTGGGTACGATATAGGATTTGGCCAGCCCGGTCAGGTTGCCGTTAATGTCTTTAGCTATTCGTAACTTTGACAACTCCTCTCTACCGGTAACGCTGTTTCCAAGCAGTTGGTCCCTGGCAGGAAGTGTTTTGATATCATCTAATATGACACTATCGGTAAGCGGACGGTTCAGCAGGAAGTTAAAATAATAGCGGGCCGATTCTGCAGTTTTCCTGGAACCGGTGAGCGAAGCATTGATCTTCGACACTTCGTTCTGGCTTCGGAGCACGACGGTGCGGTTCACTTTGCTGTTTTCGTACAGCTTGGTATTGATCCTTTGGCCTTCTTCAACCAAACGAAGTGAAGATTCGTAAATACCGGTCGCATACACGGCTTTCTGGTAACTGTAATAAGCCGTTTTGATCTCTTTGACCAGTTCGCGCTTATAAAGCAATACCTCGGCTTTTTGCAGGTCTACCTGCTGCTTTTTGATCCGCTTGTTATAGATCAGTTCCGCATTCAGGATGGGAAGGGTCGTGCGGAATTTGGCATCATAGAAATTGTCCGGATTGAGCAGAATCTTTTGGTTTTGCAGCTGCGGAAAAGCGTTAGTACCCGTCAGCTGGTTCAGCGTAGCGTAAACGCCGTTGAACAGGTCGCCGGTCGGGAAATCTATCGTACGCCCTCCGTTTGCCTTTGTGTAAGTGGTAGAAAAAGTAACCTCCGGCAGGAACATACTTTTGGCTTCCTTGAGTGCATACACACTTTTTTCAAGCACAAAGTTTTGTTGTTTGATGCTTTGATTCGTGGCAAGTCCTTCCTGAATGTATGCGTCCAGCTTGCCCTGCCCATACACCATCTGAGTGGCAAAAATTGCCATTAGGATGGGGGCGAAGTAATAAAAGGTTCGATTTTTCATGATGTTAATTAATCGTTGTTATAAATTTGAACACTGTTCAATATTTGCTAAAAAAATATGCTAACTCTTTTCGAGTAAAGCCACAAAAGCCTCATAGCCGTTCTCCATCAACTCGTCATCGGTTTTACCAGTAAAGCTGGTATTGCGGTGTTTACAGAAAAGTGCGCAGATGCCATGTACCACGGAAATGATCAGGAAAGTAAAATATTCTGTGTCCATATCCTTGAATTTGCCTTTCTGTTGACATTCCTTTACCATTCCCTGCATATAACTGATCGCCTCTTCGCCAATCTGGAACCCTTCAGGCAGGGATTCTTTTACAGGTTCGTCAACAATAAACATCAGGTTGTAATAATCTTTGTTCTCCCGCGCAAACTGAATAAAAACCCGGCCGGAGGCCTTTAACCGCTCAAAGGGATCGCCGACCTTTTCCAGTACTTTTAACTGGTTAAGCAGCAAACGAAAGCCCTCCTTATGCAATTCGTGGAAAATTTCACTTTTGTCCCTGAAATAAAAGTATAGCGAGCCCGGACTATAGTTGATCTCCTGGGCAATATTACGCATGCTGGTTTTTTCATAGCCTTTCTCTAAAAAAATTTTACGCGCCCCATTGAGGATGTGCTTATGCATTTCCTGCTTCTCTTCCTGTTTTCGTTCTGCTATGCTCATTTAAATGATGGTAAGATAAAAATATAAGATCGTCGTTCGTGTGGTTAAATTTCAATCCTTTTTTTCATGATTGCCTAGAATAATTTAAAGCCGATACAAATTTATAGAACAGTGTTCAATAAAACAAAAATAACAAGTGTCATTTTAAAAGCTGACATTAAAAACAGAAAACATTGGACGATAAAGTTCACATCACGGAAAGGGGATGACCGTCTATGTATATGGTTTATGATTGCCATTTTTGCGATTGTCCTGGCCACAACTATTACTATAACCGCATAATGAAAGGAGTTTTTTGACCTGCTTACTTTGTGACATTCAATAATAAGGAAGACTCTACCAGAGATAGCGAAAACTCGTAAATGATGAGGTAGAAATAATTATTACTCTACTAAAGGAAATAAGAAAAGTTCGACTTTCCTGAAAAAATGGGTGCTTGAAGGAAACGAGCATCGAACGCGTTTAGTAAACTCCTCGATTGATCCATGTTTCAGATTAACAGTGAGTTAAAATGAAAAAGTCCGTGGTAAAACGATTTTTCGTTTTACCACGGACTCGTACTCTCAACGATTGAAAGGTCGAACCAATTTTTGGAAGATTTGCAACGAATCGCCTTATTATCAGTGAGTATGAAGAGTAATGTAAAGGCATAGTTTGCTATAAACGGATAAACCGTAACCGCCACCAGCAACGCCATAACTATTATATATGGGATAAGTCCAAGTACCATTATTACTCTTAATCGACGGTGTTTAAACATCCGACCCCTACGCTAAAACATCTTTGAACATCGTTTTCACAATAGTGCCCTGCATCACTTTATTTACTTAATAATCACTTAATAGACAGTTAACATACGTCTTATATCCATCGTATAATTTTGTTCGTGTAAAACTGCGTGCAAACAATGTCCCATATCTTAGGAGATTTACCGGATCATTTACCCTTAAAGCAATGTAAAGAAGGCAGCGGAGTTGCATTAATGCCTTGTTCCGTCGTTATTTTACTAAATTATATAGATACGCGCTTAGTTTTACAAAAGAAGAGGAAATTGCCGAAGAACTGGTGATGGACGTGATGCTTAGCCTATGGCTGAAAAAGGGGGATATTGTAGTAAAGGACGACCTAAGCCCTTATGGATGACAGAAGGTATTCCGTATAAAGACAAAGGCTTGAAAAGCGCAGGCCACTTTTCAAGCAATAAATTCATTTACAATTAATAATAATATGAAGGCAATAAACAGAATAATACTATTCAGCCCTAGGGCTCTATTTATGCTCATATGAACGGCACAATCGGTTATCCATCGTTAAAGGAAAAGGAAACCGTACTATGGAAATTCTGCTGGTTTCGCCTTTTAAGCCATTGCTGGTAATTACGTCAAAAGCAGTACCTTATCTTGTGCTGTCGCTCATTAACGTGTGGCATCTATTTTATTACTGAGTGTTTTTGTACTCGATTTGCCGGTGAACGGGAATGTCTTTCTGTTGTTTGCCGAGAGTACACTTTTTATTATAACCTGCCTTACGCTGGGTATTTTTATTTCAGTTAAAACAGTTCGCAGCAGGTGGCCATGCTCATTTCATTAATGGCCATGCTATTGCCCACCACCCTGTTCAGTGGCTTTATGTTTCCCATTGAAAATATGCCGGCTGCACTGCAGTGCTTTCCAATATTATCCCTGCAAAATGGTATTACATTATTGTAAAAGCCGTCATGATCGAGAGGCTGGGGTTTAGTGCGATATAGAAGGAAACGCTCATAAATCGTATTGCTGGTATGGGTGCTGATCTGGCACTATATGTCCCAGGCATCTTTACCCCTCATTAGGTACTTTTGAGCTAATTAATTTTGCCGCACCAGTTGTCCCGGTAGACCCGATAACGATGAGTTGATTATAATGCCGAAATGAGTTAAACTATTCAAAATAGTTTAATGTTTTAAAGCCGCCCTTTTTCATGTGCTCGTCCTTTTTTGCTAAATGCAGGTCAGACTGTACCATATCTGTAACAAGCGCTT
>NZ_JANHOH010000002.1 GCF_024498135.1 Mucilaginibacter aquariorum | reverse complement strand
CGTCCTGGCGGTTCCGCGCGGCGGTGTCCCGGTCGCCTACCAGGTGGCAAGGGAACTGGGCTTTCCGCTGGAAGTGGTGCTGACCAAGAAGATCGGGCATCCCAATCATAAAGAATACGCCATCGGCGCGGCCAGTCTGACCGATCATTTTGTAATACCCCACCGGGACGTCCCGCAGGAATATATCGACCAGGAACTAGTGGCGATACGGGCGCGGCTGAAAGAGATGTACCATAAATTCATTGGAGGCCACGAACCGGAAAACCTGGAGGGAAAAACGGTGATCGTTATTGACGACGGTGTAGCGACTGGTAATACCCTGCTGAGTACGATCGGAGTGATCAAAAAAGGCAAGCCCGCTAAGATCATCATCGCAGTTCCGGTAGCCTCAAAGGACGCCCTGCGGACATTACACCGGGAAACTGACGACGTCATCGTCTTACTGGTGCCGGAGGAATTCTATGGGGTTGGCGCGCTCTACGAACATTATAACGAGGTCAGCGACGACGAAGTACTGTTTTACCTGGGGAAAACGGGAAGGCTAAAAAAAGCGGTTTGAATATCCGGCCAAAGGTACTTTGTCCGCAGGTTATACTAACCGAAATATACTAATGATCGTTATCCCTTATTGATCAAACGCATTATATTTTGTGTTCGTTGTCATTAATTAAAATTTTCGCATCAAATAATTTTGTTTTTACCAGGTTGATAACAAACAAGATGCTCTTACAAGGAAACAATTAGCCAGACCGAAAGATCAACTATTAAACCAGGTCAGAAAGGAAATGCCCACATAGAGAACCACCTGCACGCCTTATCTAAATAAATTTTATAGGTATGAACTCACTTATCGATGATCGCAAAACCAGCGCTACCGAATCAAAGGAACAAGAAAATCATGGCCGGCAGGATCTGAACTATGGCCGGGTTGTGGAGCGCGCAGTGCGTCGCAATGCAATGGGAATCAGCGAAATCGCCCGCAGGCTTGGCGTCAGCCGCCGAACTTTATATAACTGGTTTGATATCAAAGATTTGAGTCCCGACATCATTTCTAAAATTGGGTTTGTCTTAGACTACGATTTTTCCGGGGATTTTCCTGAAGATTTTTTCAAAGGAACAAAGGCATCGGAGACAGAAGTTACCGGTAGCACGTCCCGTTCTTCCGGCCTTAGCCCGACAGACCCCGTTTATTATTGGATGAGCATGTATATCAAATTGCTGGAGAATTTTAATGAAAGGCTGGCCCGGCAACGAAAGATCGATTATTAATGTGAAAGCAACCATTCCTCCTGCCGGTTGAAAGCCGCGGAACTTGTGGCGAACCATGGTCTGAAACGCTAAGCCGGGAGATATCATGATGACAACTTATCTGATCACCTACCGGACTGTCCAAAACTATCTGCTAAATTGAAGACCGGACTGATGCTGATGAAAAGGACATTTTTCCCTTTTTCAGTCAGAACCACCGCGTTAGCGCAGGCCAGGGTCGTTTTACCCACCCCACATTTATCTATGAAGAAAAGGAACCTTGATACGCAATCTTCAATAATTTTAGTTACTTCCATATATTGCAGTATTATTCTCTCGTAGATCACCTGACGACAGCGGTCATTAAATTTGAAACATTGATATAAATTATGTAAGGTCACGGCGCATAAATTGACACAAAGCAAGTACGGCAATGACCTTCCTCATTTTTTCTTCTATGGTGTCCTTATAAATTTGGATGATTAAATAAACTGCGATAAAGCAAAGAGCTAATGGAAATTTCGGATCTGATAGATGAATTATTTGATCCGGTTACCGTTGAGGCAGAAGGTTTTTGGGAAGACCCGGCTAACCTCTTTGTGTAACTGTTTTTATAGACAAGGACATGAAAAAGAAAACGCTGATCGCCTTAGGCGCTTCTGCCGGTGGCACTGCCGCACTTTTTGACTTTTTTGACCACACGTTGCCGGATGAGGTGTCTTATGTGATCACGACGCACCTCTACCCGCATATCAAAAGCATGCTGACTGCTTTGATTCAGAAACATGCAGCGATCGAAGTTTGTGAAGTGGAAGAAGATACGGAGATCATGCCGGATAAAGTTTATGTGATGCCGGAGAATAAAGTAATGGCGATAGAAGGTGAAAGACTGGTATTGAAGCCACGCGACCTGGACATTAAAGTTAATAGGGCTATCGACATCTTTTTCAAATCATTGGCTGACAATCGCAGCTTCAATATTATCGCGATCGTTCTATCCGGACTGGGAAAAGACGGAACAAAAGGAATAGCAGCCATTTCGAAAAACGGGGGTGTCATCATCGCGCAGGAACCTTCAAGCGCAAAAGAGGAAAGCATGCCGGAGAGTGTGATCGATTCCGGGTACGCCGACTTTGTCCTTAACCCCAAAAAAATGCCGGAACAGGTCATTAAAATCGTTCAATCGTTTAACAGTAAACAATTATTAACCAGCTAAAAAACCAATAGGATGCACGGATTCAACACTAACATAGAAAAGGAAACTCTGGAAAACAGCAATTTTCGTAAAGTTTTATATACTGCAAAATATAGCCAGATCGTATTAATGAGCCTTTTGCCAAAAGAAGAAATTGGCATGGAAACTCATGAAAAAAATGATCAATTTTTTCGCTTTGAAAGTGGAACGGGTAAATGCATTATTGATGGCCATGAATATGAGGTTAAGGATGGGGATGCCATTATCGTTCCTGCAGGGGCAAAACACAATGTCATTAATACATCAGCGAACGAAGACTTAAAGCTATATACCATCTATTCGCCCCCGAATCATGAAGACGGAACCATACGCAGAACCAAGAAAGAAGCAGAAGCTATTGACGAAAAATTTGATGGCAGAACGACGGAATAGTTGAATAAAATATCGCGTCAAATAGGCCCTTAGTAAGTAGTTTATTCATGGTAACGAATACGCAAAGCCGGCCTTAAATAGTCGCATATCGAGTCACTATTTGAATCAATTTATTCAAATCAAAAGGTTTTTCTAAATAAGCATCTGCATCACAGCCTTTTGAAATATCTTTAAGGTTATTATGTGCGGACATTAAAATGACCGGAATATCTTTTGTCAATAGATTTGACTTTAATGCTAAGCAAAGTTTGTCGCCATGTCCATTTGGTAAATAATAATCCAATATGATTACATCAGGCTTGATTTTAATAATCTCTGCCGGGGTAAGGATAATTTGAGATTGGATAAATTCATATCCTAAATCATTCATTAGATAATCCAAACATTGGGCTGTATCCAATTCATCTTCTATAACAAGAACCTTTTTCATGTGATGAACGGTTAATTAAAGATAATCAGGCTGCTACTTAAATATAAATTGTAAAGCTATATATAAACAGATCGTCTAAAAATGATTCGCGACACATCTTGCTCAAAATGTCGGTAACTCTTTCTTTGCATTTGCCATCTTACTTGTGCCTTATTGAACCTGAAACAAACCTGCGCACGCCGTTCAAAAGGAATTCATTTTCTGCAAGCCGCCTAAGTAGGTGATCCTCAATGAAATTAAGTTTTAGTTGATTTGATTATTTAATAATTATGTTCTAAATTTAACTGCCTTATTAGATTTCTACCTGCATCTTCCACCATGACAGACAAAAGCATATTGACACTGGAAAGTGAAGCTGGTTTCAAAGCCTTATTTGAATATGCAACTGTAGGTATCCTGGTTATCAGCAGTAATGGGCGCATCGAATTGTCCAATCCCTGTATCGAACGGCTGTTTGGTTACTCAAAGGCAGAACTTACCGGGCAGCCCGTAGAAATACTCATTCCGGAAGCCTTCCGTAAAAACCATGTTCACCATCGGCAGGGTTATTTTACACGTCCAAAAGCCCGGCCAATGGGATATGGTTTGAACTTATTCGCACGGAGAAAGGATGGTTTTGAATTCCCTGTAGAGATCAGCCTGGGCCATTACCAACTGGATAATGAGCAACTGGCAGTTGCCTTCGTGACCGATGTTACGGAAAGCAAGCGGTCAAAGGAGGAACTCGAAGCCAAAGTCGTTGAACGGACGCTGGAACTTACCCAGTCGCTGGAACGAGAAAAGGAACTGAATGAAATGAAATCACGTTTTGTGGCGATGGCATCCCACGAATTCCGCACCCCCTTAAGCGCGATACTATCCAGCCTGACTTTGATAGATACCTATAGTAAGACAGAAAATGAAGAAAAGCGGAAAAGGCATATTGACCGCGTGAGGTCATCTGTCAAGAACCTGACGATAATTCTGGATGATTTCCTTTCGCTGGATAAGGTAGAACAAGGGAAAATAGAGGTTGTTGCAGAAACATTTGACCTTGATGCTTTTGCGGAAGATATCATTGAAGAACTAAATGGTATGCTTAAAAAAGACCAGCAGATTGAATTTACCTATCTTGGGGAAAAAGATATCTTTCAGGACAAAAAAATATTAAGAAACGTTTTCCTTAACCTGCTTTCCAATGCCATAAAATATTCTGAAACGGCGACAACCGTTCATTTTTCTATTAGCATCATCAATAAATCAGTAACTATTCAAGTGCAGGACGAAGGGATCGGTATACCGGAAGAAGAACAAAAAAACTTATTCACTAAATTTTACAGGGCTAAAAATGCGACAAACATACAGGGTACGGGGCTGGGGTTGAATATTGTAAAACGATATCTGGAGTTATTGGGTGGAAATATCAGTTTTATAAGTAAGCCAAACCTGGGAACAACTTTTATTATCGAATTTCCACAAATCATAGCTTATGAAAACTATACTACTGATCGAAGACAATGACGACATCCGGGAAAATACCTGTGAGTTGCTCGAACTGGAAGGGTATCAGGTGATCCTGGCTACAAATGGCAGAAGCGGCTTGATACTGGCACAGGAGCATCATCCTGACCTCATCCTTTGCGATATTATGATGCCGGAGGCAAATGGGTATGAAGTAATTAAGGAGCTGAAAGACGACCCGCAAACGGCGAAAATACCCTTTATCTTTCTTACTGCAAGTGTGGAACAGAAGGCCATTGCAACCGGCATTAATATGGGTGCATGGGCTTATATACGAAAACCTTTTGACCCGCAGGAACTGTTTGAGGCAATTGATAATTGCTTTAACAAATACTGATTGAGTACGCATTAGGAAACATGATCGATCGGGCCGGCACTTCATCTCCAGGTCTCTGCTGCCGCATTCTTTATATAAATACCGAATCGTTAAGGAAAGTGACAATCCTTTTGAAAATAGTCCCTGACATACGCATACTGTTGATTGGTGTTGTTTTGCTATAGAATTTGTGTGAGCATGGTCTAAAAATGAAATGATCTTTGTTGTTGGGTTCATTAACGGGTGGGCCGGGCAGGATTGTAGGCGATCAGGAATCGCAGTTGCTGCTGCAGGATAAATGCAGCGTCTAGTTTTTTCTCCGCCCCGGCGAGCTGCTGGCTCAATTTAAACTTAACAGAAGCAAGCATTTCCGCCAGCATGTCGGGTAAAACTTTGGCGGAGATCGTCGGGAAATAACGCATTTCGAGCACGCTTTTTTCTTCTTTGTTCACGGCTTGGATCACCCAGTGTTCTTCGGATTTAAAGCCGAACTCACGGGCGCAATTATTCAGGTCAAAGACATAGATCTTTGCCTGGAATTCAATAGTTTGATCGTTCATGATTTCTTTTTGTTAATGGATATATCGTCTTTCGACACAGTTTTCTTGCCGGCCTGGTAATCCGATGTCGCTTTTTTACCTTCGGAAGCCGGCGCTTTTTTGACATTTTTACTGCCTTTATCTTTACTCATAATGGAATATTTTAATGTTAATGTTTAATACGCTTTTCTTATGGTGATGATCCCTATCCAGTGCATCAGTTTCATGACCGGATAAACCGGGTCGATCTCGAACCAGCGTTTACCGAAATTGGCACTGTTGGGGTGTTTGTGGTGGTTGTTCTGGAACAGTTCGCCCAGCATTAGAAAGTCGAAAGGCGTTGTGTTCTTGGATTTGTCCTTGTTGTCAAAATTGCGGTAACCATACTTATGCCCGCACCAGTTCACGATCGCGCCATGGATAGGCCCCATCATAAAGTGAATCGGCAACAGCAGGAACAGCCACCAGTAGGGTGCGAAAAAAATATAGAATGCGGTATAAGCCGCGCCAAAGAGTAGCCTGGACAGGATCGACGAACCGATCCGGTCAACTATAGGCCACTCCGGGTAATGCCCGGGGAACTTGGCCTCAGGATCCTTGGTACGTTTCACATAATCTCCAAAAGTCTTAATAGTGTGTTTCATCATTTGATACACATCGGTAAAAAAATGCGGAGAATGGGGGTCTTTCTCGGTATCGCTGAAAGCATGGTGCTCGCGGTGCATTAAAGCATAAGCCCTCGGATTTAAAAATGAGGCACCCTCAAACAAGTAGGCGAATAGGTAAAAAACGCGTTCCCAGAATTTACTGGTGGTAAACATCCGGTGGGAAGCATAGCGGTGTTGGAAAAAGGTCTGGAAAAATAAAGACCCAAACCAGTGCCCGGTAAAAAATAATAAGATGATCAACATAAAAAAATGATGAGTAGCAATGAATGAAATTCCCGGGCATAGCAATGCAGGGATGAATAATTCGGGTAGTCAACAGAGAGGGCAACGGTTCACTGTGGCCTGGACTTTGCCTGGGAGGAGCAGCGCGGTAATGATTTAAGGTGCGCTGGCCGGCCAAAAAACAGCAGGTACTTGGGTAAAATCTGAAAGATTATAGTATATAAACTGGTAATCTCCCTTATTTATTGTGTTTTTAAAAAAAAGCACCAACTGGTAAAGGCTGATGCTTTACGATAATTTATAGTGATGTATTAGATAACTTTAACATTGATCGCGTTCAGGCCTTTTTTCCCTTCTTGTACATCGTACGCTACCTGATCGTTTTCACGGATTTCGTCGATGAGTCCTGTAACATGAACGAATATCTCATTCCTGTTGTCATTTTGTGAAATGAATCCAAAACCTTTTTGGTTGTTGAAAAATTTCACGGTTCCTTCTTTTTGCATTGTATTTTAATTAATATGTAACAAGGTACGCATATTAATTGGTAAATAAACTGTTGAATTTTAATAGCTTATACAATAAGGACTATATGACATAGCCATTATAATTGAGAAGGCTTATGGGGCACTACGCTGTTTTAAATTACTTTGATGACAATTTTACCCCGCGTATGGTGCTGTTTGCTCAGTTCTTCGGCCTTCCGGGCCTCTTCCAGATTAAAGACAGCGGAAACCACCGGGCTAATTAACCCCTGATCGATCAATTCAGCAATTTCTTCGAGGTCACGGGCATAGGACTGTGCGGTAAAACCCTCCAGCCGGATATGCTTTTCTTTAGCCTCTTCCTGGTACTCGGGTGCGACGGTCGTTACCAGGATACCGCCCGGTTTGATCACAGTCAGGGAACGCTGCTGTGTTTCTTTCCCGATCAGGTCCAGTACCAGGTCGACATCCTTCACTTCCTCCTCGAAGCGCTGGTTATCATGGTCGATAGCCTGGTCGGCACCCAGCTGTTTAATAAAGGCCAGGTTATCTGCCGAGGCCGTGCCGATCACCTCAGCGCCTTTCCATTTGGCGAACTGAACGGCGAAACTCCCCACACCGCCGGAGGCGCCATGGATAAGTACCTTTTGATCCTTTTCCAGTTTGCCGAATTTAAACAAACCCTGCCAGGCGGTAAGACCTGCAAGCGGCACGGCTGCAGCCAGAATATGGTCAATACTTTGCGGCTTTAGGGCGATCTCGCTGGCTTTGATCACCAAATATTCGGCAAATGCGCCGTTCTGTGTGGGAAAAGGCCTGCCGTAAACCTCATCGCCGATGCTGAAATTGCGCACATGGCTGCCGGCCTGTTCGATGACGCCGGAAACGTCCCAGCCGATCGTTAATGGGAATTTGGTCGGAAATTTCGCCTGGGCTTCGCCCGCCACGATCTTGCCGTCAACCGGGTTCACGCTGCTGGCGTAGACCTTGATCAATACTTCATCCGCTTTGGGCTGCGGCACCACTATCTCTTCCAGTTCGAGCACATCCGGCCCGCCGAACTGGTGTATCCTGATTGCTTTCATAACTATTCCTCCTTGTCTTTAAAGGTTTCGATCTCTTCGCCTTTGTGCAGATGGCGATTGGGATGCTGGACTTCCAGTTCGCTGGTATCCAGTTCGCTGATATCCTGCGTTTGGGCTACAGCCTCCGGCAGTGTCTCATTTTCCCGGCCGTTACCCGAAGATTTCCCCTTGCGGTCGATCCGGCTCACGTCCTCATTTTTTGCCATGGTCATAGCGTTTAACTATCTAAAGCAACAGGCCAGTATTTTAAAGGTTTGCAAAGATGATGCAGATCATTTTTTTACAGGACAATGGCCATCCCTATCGACATGTTTCTATTTAATTTTGTTGTAAAAGAACCGAATCTACCTCATGGATACTTATATCTTTTCCCGTAAACAGGAACTGATCTTTGGCCTGATACATGGCGTTGGTATTATTTTCGGCGTCAGCGGCCTGCCGGTACTTACCGGAATCGCCACTGCTCATCATAATACGCCGGGTATCATCGGGGCAGGCATTTATGGCTTTTCCTTTTTATTGCTGTTTACCTGTTCGATGGTCTATCATTTAGCTCAAGAACCTGCCGTCAAACATGAATCTATGGCCCGACATTTAAAAAGAGATAATATATAATAGTAATTTTTGGGATTAAATTTTTAAACCTCAATACTTTTTTATATCTTCATATCATAAGATTTGCAATTAATCTTAGTCAAAAAGTGGTGAGTAATTCGGTGAGTAAGAATTTATATCCACGTAAAACATTGAATATCAAGCCGAAATTAGGGTAATACAAATCCCTCCGGCTCCACCCGAAGGGATAATCGTCAGATTATCCCTTTTTTTTTCAATCTCAAGCAATCCTTTCTGTTTCATTATCAGGTAATTATGATCCAATCCGGGGAGCATAGACGGTGTTCGATAGATACCATTTTGGTAGTACAAATTGCTGTCGAACACGGTGGAAACCATTGCGCGTTTTTTAATTGTATCCGATAATTCATAAATACCCTTCATGTCATTAAGCTTGTGGATATGGTCCTGGAACAATTTAAATCCTTCAGACATATTTATGCTCAATCGTTCAATGATGGCCCGTAGGGTGAATATTTCGCCATTGTAAGTTGATGACCAACGTTCATAGGTATCACGACCAATTTCGTTACTAATCCACTTTTCCTCCAATGCATAAAGCTTCTCCTGTACCCGCTCCAAATCTCCCTTTTTTTGCTTAGCGACCTCCTGATTCTCTCGAAATTTATCGTTCAAAGAGGCTTCTGCGCTTTCTTTAATAAACCGGATGTCATTCATTGGCAAACTCATGAGTTCGAAAATTTGAAGAAGTTGATCATGTGCCTTTACGGCGCTGAGATTAAGATGCTTGGAAAACTTGCATTTATAATAATAGTACCAATGATTTTTTCTATTTCGGGATGGGGCTCCGGACAAAGGCTGACCACAGTGGCATTTTAACACCCCTCTCAGTGGAATTTCATCATCGAGAGTTTTTTTACTTCTGTCCGGTTTTTCCATTTTTTTCTGAACGGTGTCCCAGGTCAACTTATCAATAATAGGTTCATGCCTTGCCGGAAAAATTCCACCGGGGTACTCCTTAAACGGTTTTACCTTAACCAAACCTGCATAGGCAGGGTTTGAAAGGACCCGTTCAATTGCCATATTGCCTTTGCGATTGAAGCCCATTTCAAATACTTGTTCCTTTATAATGTTTAAAGGAACATTCCGCAGATAATTCCGGAAAATAAAGAGTACGACTTTAGCCTGTTCCTCTACGATTTCCAGTGTCCGCTCTTTACCTTCACCAACTTTTTTGTAACCGAATGGTGGAAGATTACTTAAAAACCTACCCTCTTTCGCACGGGCGGTGTAATTACCCCCACGAATTTTTATACTTCGATTAATATTATCCTCTTCAGCAAGTAAGAGCTGAAGGCCAGTTCGGAAGTAACTACCGGGCGTATCATAATCAAAAATAATTCCCTCCGTAACGCTCACAATTTGGATATTGTATTTACGCTGAAGGTTTTTGACAAGTGTCATGGCTTCACCGGCATCGCGGCTGAATCTATCCAATTGATCGACAATCAAATAATCCACATCCTTCTGATGTTTTTTTATAAATTCCGTTAGTTTATTAAAATCGGGACGATCAAACGTTTTTGCACTATGCCCCCGGTCGATAAATGTGTCAACTAACAAAATTTTATTATATTCAATATATTGGTCAGTGTAAAGTTCCTGACGCTCAATCGATCCATTACTTTGTCCAAGATTGCTGAATCTTAGGTATCTAATTGCTCGTTTCATACAAATCTCTTAGTGTTGCCTCAACTATTATTTCTGCTATTAAATTTAGCAATTTTAACTTTTTTTCCCTATCATTCTCGGAATTATTTTCACTTATTTGTTCATCGAGTGACAATTTCGGGGACTTCTTTTTTTTTACCTCATTTTTTTGTGTGGCTGATTTTTTGACTGTTTTATTGGCCATAAAAATGGTATTACAGTTCGGACCGCAATGCTGACCTTTAATATCATTGCGGAAAAGTGATTTTTCATTAACAAAAAAATCCCTGCCGGAAACGACAGGAGCTATATTTATGTGAACGGGAACTATTACTTATCTACCGAGTTTCACACGATTTTCATTGTCCTGGTATTGCTGCAGACGAATGTTATTTTCAATCATTACGGATAATCCAGTCTCCGTCAGAGTGGTAACTTTTGCCGTTAACTTTTCCTCTATTGGGATACTCTCTTAGCAGCTCAGACACCATGAGAACGCAGGGGAAACTTTTTTTATAAAGAATGACCTATGTGTCATTGGGGATTTGCAGTCATCGTATCACTCGTTAATTTAACGCCATTTCAATTTAAGACGAATTGCATAACTTAGGGCTTTAAATACTTTTAACATAGTTTGCTGTGCCGACTATTTATTGTAGTAACTTTTATATATGTTCTCCAATGCTTTAAAAATAACAGGATACTACAGTGACAGGGATATCATGCTTTTTGAAAAAGAAGTGAAGTATCGTCAAGTACAAAAAGATCAAGTATTATTGATTAACGGTGAGATAGCTAAATCCGTTTTCTTCATTTTGAAAGGGACCATTTATCAGTATAACGTAAAATCTGATAATGAATACCATATAATCGACCTGCACATAGAAAATGAATGGTTTTTAAATCACAAAAGTTTTGTTTCGCAAACGCCATCCGAAAACATTATAGGTGCATTTACAGAAAGTAACCTTTTAGAACTTAGTATTGAATCTATACATTATCTCATAGGCCAATCTTCGGCGTTTCTACAATTGAATAAGCTATTTGAGGGTGCCACTGCAAGAGTTTATTTTTTTGACAATTCACTCACACCCTTGCAGAAATATCAGTTCATATTTGAAAATAAGCCTCAATTGCTACAAAAATTTCCTTTAAAGGTTATCGCGTCCTTTTTAAAGATAACACCGGAAACTCTAAGCAGAGTTCGGGAGAAATTTGCAAAAAACAAATTCACTTCTTGATTTCAATCAAGTGCTTTAAGGCATTTAAACCCCTATTTTTGTTTTTTATTTAAAGCAAACCAACTCAAATAACCCATGGAACACAGCGCTATATCAATACGGCCATTTATCGGAGCAAAAGATTTTGAACTATCAAGGAGCTTTTACCGCGACTTAGGTTTTCAGGAAAGTGTTTTGACCCCCTCCATGTCGTTATTTAAAATTCAGCAATTAGGATTTTATCTGCAAGATGCTTTTGTAAAGGATTGGATAGACAATACGATGGTATTTTTAGAAGTTGAGGATGTTGCCCGTTATTGGAACGAACTGGTAGCCTTAAACCTTCCAAATAAATATACAGGCGTAAAGCTCACTCCAATTCGTGTAGATCACTGGGGTAGAGAATGTTTTTTGCACGACCCATCCGGAATCCTTTGGCACTTTGGAGAATTTTTTAAATCAAAATAAGTTCAAAAATCACACGGTTTCTGTAGAACGTTGAGTGATATATTTTTAGAGGAAACCTTATCACAATTGCGCGGCAGGAATGCCGGCTTTTAAGATGTTGTAAAATTATCAATTATTCTTCAATAATGCCTGTTGTACGCGGTGTTACGACTATAATCAATAAACCTGCGCCGGTACTCCCGCTCTTCATTTAACCTTTTATAAAGAACATTACACCTCCATGCACAGGCACCGCAAGCTATGAAAGCAACTGCCAGGCAGGTTAATGTTTCCTTCCTCGCCTCCGCCTTTTGAGCATCAGTCATTTTATCCCTGGTATGTTTCCTTCCAACAGCCCCAAAAAAGGCGAACGTTGAAATGATACAGGCTAATAAGATATTACGGACAATGGCTTTCATGACATTAATTTATTAATTAAAATTACTAATTGGATTAGTAATTTACAAGCGTTTAATCAATTTAATTCGTAAATATTGTTGTTTTTACGGGCCGCCAAAACCCTTTGGCGAATGGTATCAAGTATCCCGGATTCCGGGATACCCTCAAAGCGGATAACTTTGTTTTCTTCATCCGTGCTTTTTAAGGTCAGGTACATCAGCTTAAATATTTGTAAAATAAAAGGCTGTGTAATAATATAATCCTTCACCCGAAACATCTCTACCTGGTCAATGCGTTTAAAGAATATCCCCTTAGTGATCAGGATATACTCTGCGCTAACCAAATATTTAAAACTACGGATATAAAGCAGCCTGTACCAGGCAACGCCGCATATGGCAAGGCTAAACAAAATAGAATAAGGCGAGAGGTACCAGGCCAGCAGGAGAAACGTCAGGGCCAGCATGACCAGCGGAAGCACTTTGAAAAAAGCGTACAGCATGGCCGGCCTTAATAGAATATCATCGTTCTGCGTCATGTTTTAATTGGTCTAAAAAGGTTAATGATCGGGCCGGTTTGCCGGTTCGGAAACGCGGACGAATACCGAAGGCATCCTGGAAGGCATGAAGTGAAATCTGCTCCTGATCGAAAACCCTTAACTGCTGATCGCGGTAAACATGAATTTCGTTGTCCTTATAGCATATCCGAATCGGGATATTCTTAATTGCGGCTGCTAATTTGATATCGGTGATATGCCCGACCAGGTCTTTGCCGAAAACCAGGGTAACTTTACGCCCAGGAAAATTCTGCCTGAGCCAATTCCCTTGTTCTATATGCAGCCTGTTGCCGATAGCCACAAATGCCAGTTGCTCCAGCCGTGGAAAACGATGGCGGTTAAGCGTGATAAACGCCATCGCTTCCATAACTGAATAAGTAATGATCAAATGGTTTGCATTAGGCAACCCGGCAACCCAGAGATTTTGGGTGGAGGGCACAATATGAAAACCTGAACCATAACGTTCAAACTGATCACCGTAACTAAAGGAAAGATTGGCCGCTCCATCAAAAAAGGTTTGAATTTCCGAAGGAATGCCCAGCCCTGTTAAAAGGGGATTCATCGTCCTTACCGTCCTTTACGGGATTGGGAACGTTCAAACTCGTGCGGCTTAAACCCATGCTGGTTCTCGATATCCTTGATCGCCTGGTAATAACCCGGGCTTAATTTTTCGGCCGCCGCTTGGTCGCGCTTCTTGTTGAATAAGGCATTCAGCCCTTTAAACACCATATAGGATAAGCCACCGTCCATCAGGATAGATGCCACCAGGGCCAGTTTATTGGACCGGATGCCGTGTTTATCAGTGACCGAATAGCTGAAACGGGTGCCGTCCGGTATCTGCACTTCCTTCCCCTTCCGGTAGTTTTCGGAATAATTGGAGGGGACCCTTTGGGGAGGAAACCGTTTATGCCGGAAATCTTTTGCAAACCCCACGACAGATCCGGGCTTGATTTTAGCTGCGCTTTTTACCCGTTTCGTTTAAAATATTCATTGATTAAATAAAAAAATGCCATTGGAGCCGCAGGCGATGAAGACTCCCAGGCGTGTGTCATGAGAGGCCGGTATTCGCCAATAAATGAGGATATTTGCTATCAAATAATCGCCATGGCAGTAACATCAGCAGCAATACCGGATTTTACATCCGAATACACCAGGCTTGTTCCCGAGATTTTGGAGCAGGCGCAATCCCTTTATGGAAAAAAGGTTAAGAAATGGGAATTTAATGAGATTTGCTATGAACCTGATGGCCCGTATTTAAGTTACCCGGAGAGCAACACTACCGGCCATCCAATAGAATATAAAGTAAACATCACTTTGCATTCAGGCGCGAAAACCAGCTATGACGAGGGCATATTTCAACTATCCCATGAGGTGATACATCTATTGTCGCCCAACGGGGATAATGAAACGAATAACCTGGAAGAAGGGCTTGCTGTTTATTTCTCAAAAGTTTATACAGAGGAGAAAACGAAGAACCTGAAAATCTTTCACACACCCACTCCGTATACAGGTTACCTTTATGCTTATAACATGGTTGCAGAACTCTTGAAACATGATAAGAATGCCGTACTAAAAGTTCGTACCATTAAAAAGAAGTTTGATAAGCCCAAAAAGAAGCATTTTAAGAAAGCTGGTGTTGTCGCGGATAAAAGCCTTATAGCAGGCCTGCTGGAAACATTTGAGCGCATTCGTCCGGTTGAAGATAAACCAGATCCGGTTAGCTGACTATAAAGCCCGCCGTCTTCGCGATTGGTAGCGAACTTGCTTACAAAGTGATCGGCAGGGATGGTATCTTTCACAAAAGCGCGATTGACGATCCGGCGCTGCCCCTGATCGGAGATATGACTGACGAATTGCCAGCGGATTGCCGGACGGTCATATTGCGTGGTAAGACCTATTGGGTAACGCCTGAGGATGTCTATCTGGAAAAGGCAGACGATGAAAAAAGAACCCGTTACCGGGTAGTTGCCATCGCGCAGGCTGATCACAATCAGTCAGCCCGACCGGCATTCCCGGTCAAGCTGCGGGCTATATCCACATATCCGCATGGGCCTACTTCCCATCGGAGAGATCCGCCAACGGTAAAATGCCAGCGTAGACATAACCCCAAAAGTCGATCTGCTCCGTCGGTACAGCAACGAAGCGCAGCTATTTACAGCGCAATCAACCCGTTTTTGCCATTCTTTTCATGAACCGGAAGAACGTCCTGCAAGAGGCAATGAAAAATAAAAGTTCGAGCCTTTGCCTACTTCGCTTTCCACCCATATTTTGCCGCCGTGCCGCCTGATAATTTCGGAGCTAAGGTACAAGCCTACACCGAAACCGGAGATATGCCGCGTATGATCGGTTTTCGCCCGGTAATAGCGGTCGAATATCCGGTCTATATCCTCCGGTTTGATGCCCATGCCCTCATCTCTTATACTCACAATCGCCATTTCCTCTTCCACATGGCAGCGGATATCAACGCGCCTGCCTTTCGGCGAATATTTAACGGCATTACCAATGAGGTTGGATATCACGGAACTGATCTTATCCCGGTCGGCGTGAACAGTGATCCGGTCGCATTCCTCCAGAGTGAAGTTATGGTTGCTGGCTGTTAGCCGGCTTTCCTCTATAATCTCCCGCAGCAGTACGTCCAGTTCAAAAGGTTGTTTTTCCATGAACAGCTGGCCTGCTTCAAGCCGCGAAACATTCAGAAAACCGTTGATCATAATGGCCATTTTTTTTACCAAACGGGTTGCTTTTTCCATTGCCCCGGGCAGGAAAGGGTCGTCGCTCTGCCGCAGATTAATATGAGCCATTTGAATTATCGCCGACAAGGAAGTCAGCGGCGTTTTAAGCTCATGACTGACCATGCCGATAAAATCGCTCTTCCGCTGTTCTTCCATCTTCTTTTCGGTAATATCCCGCGCAATTTTGGACAAACCGATGATCCTGCCCTCTTTATCTTTAACCGGGGAAATAGTCAGTGAGACGTCTAAAAGCTGTCCATTTTTTGTTAATCGTTTGGTCTCAAAATGATCTACCCTTTCGCCCTTTTTTAAACGGGCTAGTATTTCCGGCTCTTCTTCCAGTCTGTCCGGAGGGATAATTTTGTAAATCGTCTGTCCGATCATTTCTCCGGCCGTATAGCCGATCATTCGTTCGGCCGATGCATTCCAGCTGGTGATTACACTTTCCAGTGTTTTACTGATGATCGCATCGTCAGAGGACTCAACAATCGCTGCCAGTTTCGCACTCTTTTCTTCCGCCTGTTTGATGCCCGTGATGTCCAGGGTGATGATCAGGCCCTGCGTTGTTTCACCGGCTTCGTTTTTGAGCGGTACGAAATGCACGATGTAAAACTCTTCTGTTTCCGTCCGGCGTTCCACAGAGAACTTCTCGCCGGCGAGTACCCTGTCGTACAAATGCCTGAAGGACTCGTAGCGTTCGGGCGAAATCTCCAATGGGTGTTTGCCCTCATAATCCCGCTGAATGAAACCCATCTTTTCCATGAGGTCTCCTTCAATGGCAATATACCGGTGGCTTCGGTCGATCACAACGATCAACGAGCCGGGAATGTTCAGCGCAATGGAACGAAAGAGTTGCTCACTTTGCCGGAGACTGACCTGGGTGTCCAGCAGTTCTTCATTGGTGGTGGCCAGTTCTTCATTCACGGCCGCATATTCCTCGTTGGCAGCCGCCAATTCTTCGTTCGTGGCGGCCAATTCTTCATTAACGGCCTGAACGGCATTTTCCAGCAGCCATACCGCTATACGGGTTACCCTGCCGTCCCGGTTCTTTACCGGTGAACACAGAAAGCTGAGCAAAACGGTTTCTTTCTGTTCAAAGCCAGCCCCCAAATGTTCCGTTTGGTAGGTGGTATATGAGCGGCCCTCCCGAAGTGCTTTGCTCAGGGCGGCCTCGTCTACTTCCGGTTTTGGAAAGCGTTCCCCGTAATTTTTTCCCAGCAGGTCCTCACCGGGCCTGGCCATCAGCTTCAGAAAACGGGGATTAACAATTTCAATGATTTGAGTTGCCGCGTCCAGGATGCAAATACCTACCGGAGCGTTGGATATTACATTGCGCAGATCGTATTCGTCAATTAGTTGCATTACGATTAAAACATTTTGTTTAACGTGAAGATAATTGAACGCATGATTAAAACCAATCAAAAATGAAGATCGTACCGAGTATTTATTACATCGGCTGAGCCGCGGATTCATTAATTCCTTGACTGTATATTTCAGTGAAAGTTCATCGTAATATACAGTGAGAGGGACAATAGATTTTTAGAAAATAGTACGAAATTTGCGACATCAGATTCATTGGGTCATTAGCATTCGGAATTTAACATTGGTAGTCAATACCGAAAACCCTAAAAATCGTTCTGCATTGACAAATCCGGCAGTTAATCCTAAAAGGGTTGCCAGTTTAAGATTATGCTTCGGAGTCCGTTTTGCGCCTAAGTGCCTGAGCATCTCGTTTTTTAATTTAGATAATAAGCGCCCGGCTTATTAACAGCAATCATTTGTGAAGATATCGCTATATATTGATTATAATCTTCGAACAAACCAGTTGCACGTATTATTCTCAATTGCGACCAAAACGTTAATACAGGTAGATAGCGCATCGCGCCGTAAAATCATCAGGTCCCGATCAAGCTTTTTTAACGAATTCTGATTTGAGCGCCATTGCGCCAAAACCATCGATCTTACAGTCGATGTTGTGGTCGCTGTCCACCAGGCGGATGTTTTTAACCTTAGTGCCGGCTTTGATGGATTGCGGACTTCCTTTTACAGGGAGGTTTTTGATCGTGATCACCGTATCGCCATTTTCAAGCTTATTGCCGTTGCTGTCTCTCACCAGGAAGCCCTCTTCAATTGCGGGCTCTTCCGTTGATTTCCAGTCATGTCCGCATTCAGGACAAACTAATAAGCCTTCCAATTCATAAGTATAAGGGGATTGGCAGACGGGACAAGGGGCAAATTCACTCATGATTATTCAGTTTATGGAGAGCGCAAAGGTAACAATTGTTTAGGTCTTAGCGCCGATAGAAGCGAAAAACGAGAATCTCCGTCAGATTTATTTAAACGATTTGTTGATATTACCCATTTTTTTTCCTGAGCCGGATTATCATTCGTGGGATATTTAGTGAAGTACTTGCGGGATTTCAGTTTGATTCCATCCAATTTCAAAAGAGTGAAAGCCATCGACAAATTTATAATCGATAGTCCATCCGTATACTTTGCAAATATTTCTTACAATCGCTAAACCGAGACCGGTACCTTCTGATCCTGATCCTTTTTGAAAACGATTGAAAATTGCGGTGGAATCCAAAGTAACTGCTGACCCTGTATTTTCGAAAACAAGATGGGAACCGGTCAATATAATTTTAATATGCCCATTAGAATAATTATGCCTGATTGCGTTACTAATCAAATTATTTAATAAGATATCAATCAGGTATTTACTAACTTTTAGCTTCTTAACAGTTAAAGCAGTTTCCACTGTTATTTCCTTCGAGGAAAGTAACTCCTGAAATTGTTTTAATTTTTCTAAAATAACTTCCTGGAGCTCTGATTCTTCGGTATCAGTTATCAGATCGTTTTCTATTTTCACCAGTAATAACAGCGATTGGTTAAGCCGGGACAGTTTACCTGCAGCACTATAAATGTCCTGAATTTGATCAAATTGCTCCTTTCGTAATGTCTCATCTTGAATAAAGGTATCTAGCTTCGATGTAATTACGGCTAAAGGCGTAAGCATCTCATGGGAGGCATTGTCTGTGAAATGTTTTAAATTTTGATAGTCGCCTTTAACACGTTTAGCCATCAGATAAACGGCATCATCCAATTCGGCAAATTCATCAATTTTGCTTTCAACACGGTTAAATTCTACCGGTTCAGAAACGTTAAATGCCTTTAGCTGGCCAAGTATCCTATAAAATGGTTTCCAAAGATCGCCAAGTAAATACCGGTTCGTCAGAAACAGAACTAAAAATAAACCCAGTACCAATACTAAAGTGATGGTGGTTATTATCTGTAACAGGTACTCTGTGCTTTCTTTTGAGATAATTATATTAAACCGGTAAAGCCGGTCATTCAATGCCATCGTGCCTTCCACAGCACGACCTGCTCTTGTTCCTGCAAGCTTTGGATTATTGTATAGGGTATCGTAAAATCTTGTTGGAACGTGCTGGTCTTTAAGTAAGGCAAAAGTGGTTTGATCTTCATCAAAATCAACCTGTTTGGGTAATTCTTTTTTTAGGTTAACATAGCCAATCACTTCCGAAACCTCCTCCGATAGATGGTCGTCAAGCAAGGTTCTGGCAATGTGGTTGATGGCGAAATAATAAATAACGGCACCCACAATTAAAACAGAGAGCGTAACCACAATAGTAACCTTATTATAATGTGATGCTAACTTCATCTATCCGTAAATTTGTAGCCAATACCGTAAATAGACTTTAAGTAATCGTTAGAAGTAACATCAAGGATTTTTTTTCTTAAATTTTTGATGTGGGAATATATAAAATCGAAATTATCATGCATATCCATTTCGTCTCCCCATAAATGTTCAGCAAGGGCTGTTTTAGCGATTACTTTTCCTTTATTGGCAACAAAATATAAAAGCATGTCAAATTCTTTACGTGTTAAAATGATTTCCGTTCCGTTTATCGTTACTGTTCTTTCGATTAGGTCGATGCTTATCTCGTTAAAAATTACCTTATTATTACTATTGGTGGATTTGCGCCGGAAAACAGCAACTATCCTGGCTTTTAATTCAGACAAATGAAATGGTTTTGTAAGGTAATCGTCTGCGCCGATGTTGAGTCCTTTAATCCGGTCATCTAAAGAGTTTCTTGCTGAAATGATGATGACCGCTTCTGTTCTCATTTCATCTTTTAGATAGCGAAGCACCTCAAACCCTTCACCATCCGGTAGCCCAATATCTAAAAGCACAAAGTCATAGCTGTATAGGGAAAGCTTGGAAATGGCAGCTGCAAGGTTGGTGCAACTTTCGCATATATTTTTTTCCTCACTAAGATAGGTCAGCATGTTTTCACGAAGGCCCTTTTCATCTTCAACAATTAATATTTTCACAGTCTCTTAATTTACAACTAATAAACCACTATTGATGCTATCTATAAGCTGGTTAACATGCGGTCGATGTTTTTTTGTTTGTTTTTTTGCAATACGTTTTGGCCATAATGCGTAAAATACCTGTGTTTTTTTAACATCGTGACATTTGATAGTATCCACTCCCTTTCGGAATAAGATCTTCCTGTTTTAGCATGCCATTCCTTTCTTAGATTTTCAGCATAAGATACATACTGATCAAGAGACAAATGGAACATATCTGCATCACAGATAATCTGCTGTAATAAATCATTTGGCTTCTGAGGCATTTGGGTGGCCCCGATACAGGAAGTTACATGGAGAATAAAGTCTTCGTCAGCATTTAACTGCTTTAAAAAAGCGGTCGCTATTGCCTTGCTTTTTTCCTCGTGCCCTTCATAAGTATAGCAATAACCACTATCATGAAACCAGCCCGCGACAATTACAATTTCTGATTCTGTTTTATTTAGATTACATGCTAATCCGATTTCCCTGACAGCTTTGACAACCAATTCTGTATGTTTTATATTATGAAAAAACATATCATCAGGTAGCCGCTCTTTGAGCAGCTTTTTAACATAATCTTCTGATCGTTCAACCCGGCCACCCAATCCCATAATGTTTACTTTCATGCTATTTAAGGAAACAATCTGAATATAATCTGTATTACCTCATATATGCCGCTATTAATATAAATCGCTGTTTTATCGCCCACTCCAGTATTACTTCAGTATTCCTCTTTACCTTTAAATTAATCATTACACTATGGCAATAATAGAACCAACACGCCGTGATGTTCAGCATCCGTCAAATAATAAAAAGTACTCTTTGCCATTACGTGCCTGGCATTGGATTAACCTTTTAGTCATTAGTGGCTCGCTTACTACAGTCTTAATTAACTCGACTATTACAGATGACCACGCTACATCTGCATTAATGAAGGACGAATTGAAAAAAGCAGGCGTAACGATAATTGAAGACCAAGCAAGATCTGCAGCACATGCTTTGAGCGATAGTGTGTGGGGCATACATATTTATTTTGGTTATGCACTAGCCGGCCTGCTGACGTTCAGGCTGATACTGGAATTCTTTCAGTTAGCTGATCAAAAATTTCTCCGAAAAATCAAAAGTGCGTACGATCAATTCAATACTATTAAAAAGGATAGGGAGGCTGCCAGGCACGAGTTGACTGTAAAAATCATCTATGGAATGTTTTACTTGCTGCTTGTTGTAATGGTTTTTACAGGCTTATTTCTTGCCTTTGAAGATGCACTTGCGGCATACAAATCAATTCGTCATTCAGTTAAAGAAGTTCATGGCTTTTGCATGTATCTTATACTGGCATTTATTTCGGTGCATATTATTAGCGTTTTACTGGCGGAACGCAAACAAGGAAGCGGCATTGTTTCTGATATGATCAATGGCGGCAGTGGGCATAATTAACAGTTAATGGAAAGGCAGTTACAAACATACAGATCATCTAAGTCTCGGTTAACTACAAAACAATTAGAATACAATAAGACCAACGACTTGATTGTTGTATTTATTGAGATGTTAACTGAACCTAAGGATGCTGAATTTCTGTGGCTGGAGTTTAAGAAAAAAGGCTATAAGATGAGCATAAGTTCGTTTTACGGCCGACTTAAGAAACTTGTTGATGCCGGATTAATTGTTAAAATACATATTGCTAACAATAAATATGTTTATAACCATCCCTAATGGGGATGCTAACCTTTTAGAGGATGTTTTGTAACTGAAATTAAATAAAACATATGATAATGAGTAAAAAACATTTAGTTCTTATTCCCGCCTTGCTACTATAGCTAAGTGCCTGTCACAGTAACAGTGGGAAAGATAGTGAAAAAGTTGCCGAGCAAACTAATGAGGAGAAGGCAGACAGTAGTAAAACACTTGAGAAAATTGAAGATGACAGCAAATTTGTGGTGAAAGCCACAAGTGGTGTTACTATGGAAACCGAATTAGGCCAGTTTGCTGCGAAACACGCGTTAACGCCGGGTGTGAAAATGTTTGGGGAAACGATGATTAAGGATCACAGCAAAGACAAGCAATTGTTAACCAAATTGGCTTCGGATAAAAAAATCACCATACCTGCACAAACGGGTGAAGAATTCCAAAAGCATATCGATGAGATAACCAGTAAAAAAGGTATTGAGTTCGACAAGGCCTATATCAGTTTTATGGTCGGAGATCATCAAGAAGATATCAGCGAATTTTCGAAGGAAGCAAAAAATGGTAAAGATGCCGATATCAAAGCTTTTGCGACCAAAGATGTTCCCGTTCTGCAGCATCATTTGATGATGGCAAAAGAACTGAATGATAAGCTAAAGTAAGCCAGTCAGTAAACTAGTGTATCGGCAAATCGTTGTATGAACACATATGCGTTACCATTACTATAGCCTTTAAAAGCTCTAAAACAGTAAGGGGAAGCTTTTAAAGGCTATTTTACTTCCCATTTTGCGCATCATACTATGGAGCCCTCCAGACCCTACTAAAGATTGAACAATCCTGAGTGTCGGTAATCGTCCGATACTGTTTTGCAGGTTTAAACCGGGATAAGAAAGTACTTTAGCTTGCTATTTAAATTTTAGCGCAAGCGTAACAATATTTGAGTTTAAACCGGTTGAACGCATATAATGCCCTGCACGTAATTCCAGCGATGTAAAGTGTGCATTGCCAAACACGCCGGTAGGCGGAGACAACCTGATATTAGCACCAACAAAATTGCTGTGCAGGCTGGACAGGTCATAATCGCTGGTGTAAAATTGTGCCGACGGATCATGCTGACCGTATGGCGCGAAATACCGGGTACCTATTTGTGTATTGTAACGGTAAAAGGGACTTACCGAAACAAAGGAGGTTAATTTTACCGGGATCTCCACTTCGGCAGTATGTGCCCTTATGCCCCAATTATCCATGTAATACCTGTAAAAGGTGCGGACAACGAAGTGGTCATCTAAAAAGTAATTAAATCTTAACCCGATAGGGAGTTTGTAACGGTTATCAGGCAAGTTTTCTACCCGCACAGAACCATCCGTAAAATAATCCCGCTGGTACTTGGTGGCTAATAAGCCATGCTGGTAGGATGGTTCTACAATCAGCGCCATTTGTAAACGCTGCGTTAACACTTGTGAAAGTGAAAAGGATGTACTGAACGAATTGCGCGCCTTATAATCTACTGGTCTATTGTCTTCATGTTCAGAACCTGATCCATAGCCCGGGGGCCGAAGTTCCACCGGCAATATCACTTTCCATTTGTCTAAAAATACCTGTGCCTTAAAATCAAACTGCGTGTTTTTATTTTTAGACATACGGGTGATGTTGATGCCCCCACCGAATGATTGATAATCATATTCGCGTGAATAGGATGCAGTAAGACCAAAGGCATTCCCAGTTTTATCATTGGAAACCGTCCAGTTAAAAGATGGGTAAATACGGGTATCCTGGCTTGACGCCGATGAAACACTGTTAGGATCGATCTTGTCTGACGAGGCCGATGTATAATGATCAACACCTAACTCAAAATTAAACGTGTGCTTTTTACCTGTTTTGCTGTATTTCGACATTTGCAGATCGAAAGTATTAGCAAAATCAGTCAGCTTTTCTGTCCCTACGCCTCCCGTTACGGCTGAGTTATTTCCGGTTTGATGGTAGTACGCCGATACAAAATTGATCTCATCAATCTTCAGCTTTCGCGATTCATAATTAGTGGAATCTTTAACCGGTTGCGGTTTGGTTTGTGCGTGTGATGCCAATATGCCCATATACATGGCCAATACACCTAAATATATTTTTCTCATTTAAGTGTTTATTTAATTACATCCACAACCACCACCACTTTTGCCACCGTTGGCACCGGACCCACCTTCCCGATAGAGCTGAAAACTTTGTTCAAACTTCTGCGATTTACGCGCCGTCAGGTCCATTTCACTGTCATTAAGCCGGTTTTTTTGGTATGGTTTGACAGAGACGCAGGATGAAAGACTATACATTGCGCATGCGCAAATGAGAGTTATTACACGTAGGGGGGCTTTTATCATGTTATTTAATATTGATGTTTTTTGATGTATAAACTTTGCTGTCATCTGAAATGATCACGCAGGCTACATTTTGCAGTTGGTTGATCAAATTGAGCCCTACATAGGCACCCATGACCGTAACAGGGGTAGCCATGGCGTCGGCGAATTCAGCGCTTGGACTGATAATACTAACGCTTTTAATTCCGCTTACCGGCAGACCGGTCTTGGGATCAATGGTATGTGAATATTTTTTTCCGTCAATAACTACATATTTTGCATAGTTACCGGATGTGGCTATGGCCATATTGCTAATATTTAGTGTGGAAAATGGTGTTACTGCCTGATCCGGGTCGGCAATCGCTATCGTCCAGGGTTTGCCGTTGGGTTGTAATCCCCAGGTAACCAGGTCGCCAGCAGCATTTACAATACCGCTTTTAACCCCGTTTTGCTGCAAAATAGCCTTGGCTTTATCTGCGGCATATCCTTTACCAATACCGCCGAAGCCTATACGCATACCTTGTTCTTTTAAAAAAACGGTTGTGTTTTCATTATCCAATATTACGTTTTGGTAATTGATCAATCGTACAGAAGCTTGAGCTGTCGCAACATCAGGCAAAGCCTTCATATTCATGTCGAAATTCCACAGGCACTTATCAATCGAGCCATAGGTAATATCAAAAGCACCCTGCGTTAATTCAGAAATCTTTAGCGAACGCGCTATAAGATCGAATACGTCCTGGTCTACTTTAACAGGAGCAATACCGGCATTAGCATTTATCCGGTTGGTTTGGCTATCGTCACTGAATGTTGTAAGTTGTTTTTCAATGCGCTGAATCTCAGCTATAGCTATATCGATTCTAGTTTCCGCCCAGTGTTTGTCATCGGCAACTACACTTATTTCAAACCGGTTACCCATCAATTTGAGACCCCGCTTGTGAACGGTTTCAATGGCTTGCATTTGCGGTTTGATTAATTTGATCTACAAACTTCTGTGGGGTTACATTAGGGAAGCCTTCCCATTTTTTTAACACTTTACCATTTTCGTCAACCAGCAGGGTTAGCGGAAACTCGCCGTCTGGATTGTATCTATCCGCTAAAGTTTCATTTCTTTTTACCTGTTCTTTAGGTAGTTGATTTTTCTTTTGACGGGGAAAATCGGCCCTTACTAACACCAAGTGACCGGAAGCGTAATCTTCAAATATTTTGGTTTCCAGTATCTCTTTTCGTGTACGGATGCAAGGACCGCACCAGTCGCTTCCCGAAAAGTTTATAATAATCAGTTTGTGCGTTTTTTGTGCTTCTTTTAGCGCCTCGTTAAAATCGCCTGACCAATTGATTGCAGGCGTTGCAAAAGCAAATAATATTATAACAAGTATCTGTTTCATGGTTTTTAATTTTAAGAATATATCCGTAATGATGTGCCTCTGATCGGCTTGTATCGCAGGCCGCTAACGAAAGATTGTATTCTCGCAATACAAGCGTTTTGATATACAAGTTTAAACGCCAATTCTGGATTTAATATGAATTTCGGGGTATACCTTATTAATTAACAATTTTTAACAATTAAATGACCAGGATCATTTCCCATTGATCAGTTTGGCCATAACAAATGCAGCACCGGCAGCCAGAGCGCCTATTACAACAACCTTAAACGCACCGCTTATAGCCGGCTGGCCGGTAAGCTTGCTTTTAAAATAGCCGAATATAAAAAGGCTAATCAATGTTACGATGCAGGAATAAACTAGTGCTGTTTGAGAATTATTTTCCAGGAGATAAGGAGAAAGCGGAATAATACCGCCCACAATATAAGACAAGCCAATGGTAACGGCACTTTTAGTGGCCCGGTTAGCTTGAGGTTCCTCCAGACCTAATTCATAGCGCATCATGAAATCTACCCACTTATGTGTGTCTTTTGCCATCTCATCGGCAACCTGCTGCTGCAAAGCTTCGGACAGTCCGAATGCCGCGAATACTTCCTTTACTTCCGCCTTTTCCTGCTCCGGCACACGTTCTACCTCATCGTACTCGCGCTTTAATTCAGAATTATAATGGTCAGATTCCGTTCGCCCGGCTAAAAAGCCACCCAAGCCCATCGCTATTGAACCCGCTACGATCTCTGCAATGCCCGCGGTTACAACAATGCCAGAAGAACTTATGGCCCCGCTTAGGCCGGCAGCAAGCGCAAAGGGGACTGTTAAACCATCTGACATTCCGATAACTATATCTCGTATAGTTTCAGAGCCGGTTACATGATTTTCTTTATGCATGAGAATTGACTATTCATAGTTTGAAAAATATTACAATCGGTCAAAGTTTCTTTTAAAAATTAGGTTATCAACACTAAACATTGAGTCAACCGCTATCAATTTTATCATTAAATGCTGAATAAAATCTGGAGTTTAAAAGAAATCAATATTGATTTTTACTAAGCAAGTGACCTTCTACGCGCTAATGGTGGATTATACAAATTCAAAGCAGAATTGATTTTTCTCCATGGCTCAAACAAATAAACTCAACGCCGCGCCTATAATCGGCAGGTGGATGATCAGCTGGTGAATGTGTGTTTGGCTCATGGTTTTTTTAACGAAAGTCAGCATTTGACCAACCTATCTAAGTAATTATAATCAAACATATTAATGACAATCGACATTAATATATAGTCCGTGGATAGCCATCTTTGGGATCTTGAAACTCACTTTCTTAAACTTCAGTTTTCCTACAGATTTAAATGATTGTTCGTTGACAATCACCTCATTTGAGATCAATAACGATTAAATATTATTCCTAACTTTACAAAGTTTTGAAAAACGTCACCGCGATATTACTCTTAACAGCCTATCTGTTTTCAACGACTGAACTTCATCAGTTGTTGAAAATACCTATGTTTTTTGAGCACTTTGCACAACACCGCATAGAAAACAAAAGCATCTCGCTCCTCCAGTTTTTGGATATGCATTACATGCATGGAAGTCCGAAAGATAAAGACTACGATGATGATATGAAACTTCCGTTCAAGAAGACTGATAATTGTGCAGCAACAGTTTCGCCGGTAGATTTTCCGCCATGCCTGCAAACGCTGACAATTCCGTTAATTTCATTGGTAGAAGTGAAGACCGCCATTCCGCAGGAACAGTTTATTCCAACCTTTCACTTAACGGGTATCTGGCAACCGCCGAAATCTTGCTGATTAGTTTCCTATCAATTTTATAAATAGTGTTTAGCTTATTCATTTGCTAACAGTACTTTTTGAATTACTAATTCTTCAAGATTTATTTTATGTTAAATCATATCATTGCTTTTTCCGTAAGGAACAAGCTGATCATCGGGCTTTTTATAATTGCCCTTATCGGCTATGGCAGTTACCAATTTACGAAACTGCCTATTGATGCCGTACCCGATATTACGGACAACCAGGTACAGGTTATCACCATTGCCCCTTCTTTCGGGGCCACCGATATCGAACGTTTAGTTACCTATCCTATTGAACAGGCAAACAGCAACATTTCGGGTCTTAAAGAGATCCGGAGTTTTTCGAGGTTCGGCCTTTCACTGGTAACTATTGTTTTTGACGATGCCACCGATGTCTACTGGGCAAGGCAACAAGTTGCCGAACGTTTGCAAAAGGTGCAAACACAAATACCTGCAGGCATTGGCACCCCCGAACTTGGCCCGGTAAGTACCGGACTTGGTGAGATATACCAATATGTTGTGCGCCCTAAAAAAGGATATGCAGCAAAATTCAATGAAACAGACCTGCGCACCATTCAGGACTGGATAGTGCGCCGCCAGTTATTGGGTGTTAAAGGCGTGGCCGAAGTAAGCAGTTTTGGCGGCAAACTTAAGCAGTATTCTATTGAAATTGACCCTAACAAGCTGCTTTCTCATAATATTAACATCACCGATGTTTTTAAAGCGTTGGAAAACAACAACCAAAATACCGGCGGTGCTTATATCGAAAAAGGGTCAACAGTATTATATATACGCAGCCAGGGATTATTAGGGAGTGTGGATGACATCAATAACACCGTCATTAAAAACACCAGCGATGGATCTCCGCTGTTTATTAAAGATGTAGCTGATGTAAAAATAGGCTATGCTACCCGTTACGGTGCCATGTGCTATAACGATGAAGGTGAAGTTGCGGGGGCAGTTGTGATGATGCTGAAAGGTGCCAACAGCAGCGAGGTGATAAAAAACGTAAAAGAGCGCATTGTACAAATTCAAAAAACCATGCCGGAAGGCGTGGTGATCGAGCCTTTCCTGGACCGAACCAAAATGGTGAACAATGCCATTGGTACTGTAGCGCATAACCTTTTGGAAGGTGCGCTGATCGTGGTGTTTGTACTGGTATTATTCCTCGGTAATTTCAGGGCCGGATTGCTGGTCGCATCCGTTATCCCGCTGGCTATGTTGTTTGCCATTATTATGATGAACCTTTTTGGCGTAAGCGGTAACCTGATGAGCCTGGGAGCACTTGACTTCGGTTTAATTGTGGATGGGGCCGTTATTATTGTTGAAGCGGTGATGCACCGGCTTAGCCACAGTAAATATTTTACAAGCGTTGGCACGCTTGGGCAGGAAGACATGGATAACGAGGTAAATGCATCTGCCAGCAAAATGATGAACAGCGCGATTTTTGGGCAGATTATTATTTTGGTGGTATACTTACCAATATTCACCTTACAGGGAATCGAAGGCAAAATGTTTAAGCCCATGGCGCAAACAGTTGCTTTTGCTTTATTAGGCGCATTTATTTTGTCACTAACCTATATCCCGATGATGAGCTCGGTTTTCCTGAGTAAAAGGATCAAACACCAGCCTAATTTTTCAGACCGGTTAATGGCGAAGATAGAAAGAGCCTACCAATCTGCGCTGAGCCGGGTGATTACTTTTCCAAAAACAGTATTGCTGACCATTATTTGCCTGTTTATATTTTCAGCTTATATTTTAACCACCCTGGGCGGCGAGTTTATCCCTGCGCTGGAAGAAGGCGATTTTGCGGTGGATACCCGAGTGCTTACAGGTAGCAGTTTAAATACCACCATAGCCAACACCCAAAAAGCTGCACACATTTTAAAAAGTCAGTTCCCTGAAGTAGAAAAAGTGGTTACTAAGATTGGCAGCGGTGAAGTCCCCACCGATCCGATGCCCATGGATGCCAGCGATATGATGGTGATATTGAAACCAAAAGGCGAATGGACATCCGCTAAAACGTTCAATGAATTATCCGAAAAAATGGGTAAGGCGTTGCAGGCCGTTCCCGGCGTTACGGCTGGCTTTCAGTTCCCGGTACAAATGCGTTTTAACGAACTCATGACCGGGGCGCGACAGGATGTAGTGTGTAAAATTTTCGGAGAAGACCTGGATACCCTTGCCGCTTATGCGGGAAAACTGGGCAAGATAATTAATACGGTTGATGGAGCAAAAAACCTGTATGTAGAGGCGGTTGCGGGCATGCCACAGATCATCATCAATTATAACCGCAGTGCAATAGCCCAATACAATCTTAATATCACCGATATCAACCGTGTAGTAAATACCGCGCTGGCTGGACAAAGCACCGGAACCCTTTTTGAGGGCGAAAAGCGCTTTGAGGTAGTGGTGAAGATTAGTGGTGAGCAGAAACGGGGCTTGAAAGACATTCAAAATTTGTTGATACCGACTTCGCAGGGTACACAGATACCTCTATATCTGCTTGCAGAAGTACAGATAAAAGATGGACCTAACCAAATACAGCGGGAAGATGCCAAACGCCGTATCGTTGTAGGGTTTAATGTTCGCGGCCGCGATGTGCAAACCATTGTTACCGAACTTCAGGCTAAGGTAGATAAGCAGCTTAAATTCCCTACCGGTTATTATGTAACGTACGGCGGGGCTTTTGAAAACTTAAGCGCGGCGAAGCAACGCTTGTTAATAGCTGTTCCGGTGTCGTTACTTCTTATTTTTTTACTGCTATATTTTGCTTTCAACTCCATTAAGCACGGATTATTGATTTATTCTGCAATCCCACTATCAGCCATAGGTGGTGTCCTATTCCTGGCCCTGCGGGGTATGCCTTTCAGTATCAGCGCGGGCGTTGGCTTTATAGCCTTGTTTGGTGTAGCTGTCCTTAACGGCATTGTACTAATATCTGAGTTTAACCAGTTAAAAAAAGAAGGTATGACCGATTTAAAACGTATTGTACTAATGGGCACCAAGGTAAGGCTAAGGCCGGTACTCATGACCGCATTTGTGGCTTCATTGGGCTTTTTCCCGATGGCCCTCAGTAACGGCGCTGGTGCCGAAGTACAAAGGCCTTTAGCTACCGTGGTTATTGGCGGTTTGCTGATAGCCACTTTTCTTACTTTGTTTGTATTGCCCGTTTTGTATATCATGTTTGAGAAAGGTTTTAAAACTTCACTTAGTGCTACAACCACAACTTTGCTCTCTATTGCGCTACTGACGGTGATCAGCCAGCCTTCCAAAGCCCAAACACCCATTACACTTAAAGCAGCCATTGACACTGCATTGAAAAATAATTTACAGGTACGGCACGAGCAGTTAAAAGCAAATTACCAGCAAATGCTGATTGGTACGGCTGCTAATATCTCCCAGGCCAACTTGTTTGGTGAATTTGGGCAGATAAACAGTAGTTATATGGACACTAAGTTCGGCATTTCTCAATCCTTTAGTTTTCCTACAGTGTACAGCAGGCAAAAACAACTGTTAAAAGCCGACTGGAACAGTAGTGTGCTAAATGTTGCCGTTAACCAGGCCATGTTAAAAAAGCAAGTTAGCCAGGTATTTTATACAATGGTATTTATGGAACAAAAAAAGCTATTACTGCAACGTATGGATAGCCTGTACCTGAGTTTCTATAAAAAAGCAACATTGCGTTTGGAAAAAGGAGAAACAAACATTTTAGAAAAAACGAGTGCTGAAACACTTCTCGATCAAATACAAATACAATTGAGCCAATTAAAAGAAGATGCGGCCATATTACAGGTGCAATTTCAGCTACTGCTTAATTCGACCGGGAAATTAATGCCGGATAATTCAGTTTATAAGTTAACGCTTGAATCTGCCATGGACACCTTAAAATTAACGGAACACCCGGCGATAAAATTGATAGCGCAGCAACAACGAATTGCTGATGCGACAATATTGCTGGAGAAAAGTAAGCTTTTGCCTGATCTATCCGTAGGTTATAACAATACCAGTATCAAAGGCATTGGTGCTGATGATAAACTTTACAATGGCTCAAACCGTTTTAATTCTGTTCAGTTGGGTGTCGGTATCCCCATTTTTACCGGAGCGCAAAAGGCTCGGATCAACAGTGCAAAGGTGAATAAACAACTAACCGAAAGTAACTATTCCCTGGAAATGGAGCGTATGGCCTCTGCCTATCAAACTGCGATTGCCCAATACCGCAAATACCTGCAAACGGTGCAATATTTTGAAAGCAAGCCATTAAAAAACGCAGAGCTGATAGCCAAAACGGCCAACCAACAAATAGCTGCTGGCAACATTAACTACCTGGAATGGGTACAACTGATTAACCAGTCCACTACTATTAAAAATGATTACCTGGATGCCGTTCGCAGCCTTAATGAGGCCATCATACAACTTAACTATCTTACTAACAATTAAAATTCAACTCATGAGAACTATCATATATTTATCAACGCTTATTGTGCTGCTATCGGCCTGTGGCGAAAAGAAGCCTGCTGCTGAAAACGCAGAACAAGCTATTAATCCCAACATTGTAACCCTTACAGATGCGCAATTAAAAAATGCAGCAATAGCCACCGGTAAGATCGGGCAAAAGGAAATATCATCTGTATTGAAGCTTAACGGCAAAATTGACGTTCCGCCGCAAAACATGGTATCTATAAGTGTACCCTTGGGTGGTTATTTAAAATCTACCAAATTATTACCAGGCATGCACGTAAATAAAGGGGAAGCTATTGCCATTATCGAGGATCAGCAATACATACAGTTACAGCAGGATTATTTGACAGCGAAAGCAAAGATCGGCTACCTGGAAAATGAATATACCCGCCAAAAAGACCTTAACCAGAGTAAAGCCAGCAGCGACAAAGTTTTTCAGCAGGCTGAAGCCGAATACCGGAGCCAGCAGGTTTTGATGAGTTCTTTAGCAGAGAAACTTCAGCTTATTGGGATCAATGTTCTTAATATCAGCGCGTCTAAAATATCCAGGAGCGTAAACATATATTCTCCGATTAATGGCTTTGTATCTAAAGTGAATGTCAATATCGGCAAATATGTATCTCCTACTGAAGTGCTTTTTGAACTGGTTAATCCTACAGATATTCACCTGGCGTTAAAAGTGTACGAGAAGGATCTTGATAAATTATACATCGGTCAAAAACTCCTGGCTTACACTAACAACGAACCTACAAAAAAGCATGCCGGGGAGATTTTATTGATCGGCCGTGATCTTTCTGCCGACAGGAATGCCGATGTGCATTGCCATTTTGAAACCTATGATAAAACATTGGTTCCGGGTACTTATATGAATGCTGAAATTCAGGTGAAAAATACAAAGGCTTATGGGATCGCCAATGAAGCTATTGTTCAATTTGAAGGTAAACAATATATCTATAAAGTTATCGGAAACCACCAGTTCGAGATGACAGCGATCAATACTGGCGAAAGTGAAAATGGCTTTACTGAAATTGTTTCGCTGTCGAACGATATGACATCAAATTCGGTATTTGTAACACAGGGAGCCTATTCGTTACTAATGATGATGAAAAATAAGGCAGAATAATTGCCAACAATAAAAAAATAAAAGTTTTGAAATATAACTATTTCTGAAAATGCAGTAAGTGAGCTAGAACGCTGGCGTAAAGCACAGCATTACGGGCAAGCTTTTAAAAAACTAATCCTGCTTGTAAAATTCAGGCGTGATGTAAAATATGAGCAGGTCAACCCCACCATCGCCGCTGCCAATGCGCCGATCTGCTTTCTTGCCTGGTAACAGAATAGTGTATAGCTTCGGCCGCTTTGCTAACGCTCGCCTCCTTAGCGGCAAGTTCTTCCATATTCCCGGTGCCGGCGATAGCGATCAGACCAGATCTTTTGCTTAACAGTTCGCACAATTTAAAAGCGTCACCGGCATTATGCTCAGCCAGTTTAAGCTATCCGGGCAGTGACAGCGAGGCCTATAATTTAAAGGGTACGGAGGCCGTACCCTTTAAATTAATTTATGGGACGGGGTGTGTTTTTCTCTTTCAAAAAAAGGCAATGGGCTGCACAGGCATGTAATTTGTAATTTTTATGCGTTGTTCCTAAATTATGGCCCTGCGGATCCAATATCTCGCACTCTTCTGCACCTTTGTCTTTTACGGTCAGTATCGTTTCGCCGTTATTGTTTAGGTAAAAGCCGTTCTTTTTTGCCTTTCCAAGTTTATTTCCCTTGGCATCAATGACGTTACCATCCTTGTCAATAAAGTAAATGGTTTCCCCTTTAATATTCCTGACGATATTATTCTTGTCGATATGTCCGAGAAGTGTACCTCCATGATCATGTATACCGCCTTTTTTGTCGATACGAATGATTGTCGAAGTGGCTTTTGCCGGCGCTTTTTGCGCGAATACGGTAGTAACGGTCAGCAATAGCAGCGCCGCTACAGCTAATACAGTGGTGTGGATCTTTTTCATGATTTTTCTTACAAAAAAACTTGAAAACCAGTTGTAATTAACTGATCAACAGCATAAAAAAAGATGATCTTCGTCATTAGGCGCTATGCCCGAACGGCTTATTTTAGCATTAAATTATAAAAGGAAAACGGAATTATATAAACGCCGTTCGCTTTTATTGCCGACATTTGCGCTGTGATTAAAAAACTGTTCGTCACCTTTATAACTGTGCTATACCTGGGCGTTTCTTCCGGGGCGACCCTGCATTACCAGTATTGCATGGGGCACTTGATCAAAGTCAGCCTGTGGCATGATCATACAAAAAAGTGCGACACCTGCGGTATGGAGCGCAAAGAAAAAGCTGCTAAAGAGTGTTGTACCCACCAGCATCAGTTACTTAAATCAGACAAAAGCAGTTTGCCGAGCTATACCCATATCAGTTTGGGTACGAGCACCGGTCTGCCTATTGGTGAACCCTTTCGTTTTGTCGGCAGCACCATAGTTACAGTGACAGCTAAGCCGTTTATCAAACAAGCACCGCCACCCCAAATTGCTGTGCCTCTCTTTCTGCGTAACTGCGCCTTTCTGATCTGATAATATCTTCTGTCATTCCACAGGGCCGAATCTGTATTGATAATCAGCCCCTGTTTCAAAATATAACCTTCTGCTAAGGCAGAAGCGCATTGTTTATACAATTAATTCTAAAGACAAATGAAAAAGATCCAAATTCTAATAGGCGCGATGATCGCGATATTTTCTATTTCCTCCGTTAGTGCGCAAGACAATGCGCCAAAAAAAGATGCAGTTCTTATCGCGTATTATGGCGTAAAAAATGCCCTCATCAGCGGCGATGGTGCGGCTACCAGTGCAAAGGCGAAAGACCTTCTTGCTGCCATTACTGCGTTTCCGGCTGACCAGCTTTCGGCTGCTGATAAAACAAATTGGACAAAATATGCTGCTAAACTTCAGTTCGATGCCCGCCACATCGCTGAAAATAGCAATATCGCCCATCAGCGTGAGCATTTTGCCAGTTTATCTGAAACTCTATTTGCTACAGTAAAGGCTTTAAAATTGAATACGGCGGCGGTGTACTGGGCTTATTGTCCGATGAAAAAAACCTATTGGCTAAGTGAAGCCGCGACTATCAAAAACCCTTACTACGGTAATGAGATGCTCACCTGCGGTGAGGTAAAACAAACGCTTCCGGCAGCAAAATAAGTTCACAAGGCCGCCGTAAATGGCGGCCTTTTTTAATAGAATGATGAAAAAGTTTATATTATATATTTTCACAATCCTGCTTACTGTTCCCGCTTTTTCCCAGGATCATAAAATGGGGATGGGTAACACAGCAAGCAGTAAACATCTCCCTTTCTTTACCAAAATAGGTCATAGGGAGATATACCATTTGTATATCAACGATACTACGGTAAATTATACGGGTAAAAAGCGGCCTGCTATGGCGATCAACGGAACTATACCGGCTCCGCAGTTAACCTTCACAGAGGGCGATACCGCCGAAATTTATGTACACAATGAAATGATGATGGAAACCTCCATCCATTGGCACGGACTTATCCTGCCAAACCGTTATGACGGCGTTTCTTATTTAACCACCACCCCGATTGAAGGTGGGCAAACGCACTTATTTAAGTTTCCGCTCGTTCAGCATGGTACTTATTGGTATCACTCTCATACCATGACGCAGGAACAAAGCGGCTTGTACGGCGCGTTTATTATCAATGAAAGAAAGCCATCGCCGGTTAAGGAATATACTTTAATGTTAAGTGACTGGACAGACGAAAACCCTGAGCAGGTGCAGCGCAGGTTACATAACGCGACAGACTGGTATGCTATTCGCAAAGGAAGCACCCAGGACTATCTGCAAGCTATCCAAACCGGACATTTGAAGACAAAACTGACTAACGAGTGGAAAAGAATGACCGCTATGGATGTGAGTGATGTTTATTATGACCGTTTTTTCAGTAACGGAAAGGCCGAAGATGCTGCGCCACAATTTAAAGCGGGTGACCGGGTAAAGCTGCGTGTGATCAATGGCAGTTCGTCTACCTATTTCTGGCTCGGCTGGGCTGGCGGAAAGATCAGCGTGGTCGCCAATGATGGCGAGGATGTGCAGCCCGTTACGGTTGACCGTATGATTGTTGGCGTTGCCGAAACCTATGATGCCGAAGTCACCATCCCAAGGGATGGCAGCTACGAGTTTTTAGCCACATCGGAAGACCGGACAAGGTATACCTCGTTATGGCTTGGCAGTGGTGATAAAAAGCCGGCGAAGAAGTTACCCAGGCTGAAATATTTTGAAGGTATGCAAATGATGAACGATATGATGGACATGAAGGGCAACATGAAAGAAATGCCGGGCATGAAGATGACCAACCAGGTAATGGACATGAATATGGTGATGTATGCTGAAATGAATGACGGGGAGCCCCCTGTCACGCTTAAATATACCATGCTGAAATCTGTTCGCCCGACCACGTTGCCATCAGGCCCGACAAAACTATTGAACTTTGAGCTGACCGGTAATATGAACCGCTATGTATGGTCCATCAATAACAAAACCGTATCTGAGACAGACAAGATCCTGATCAAAAAAGGGGAAAACGTGCGCATTGTCTTATACAATAATACGATGATGCGCCATCCGATGCACCTGCACGGCCACTACTTTCGGGTGTTGAATGGGCAGGGCGAGTATTCACCATTGAAGAATACGCTCGATATTATGCCCATGGAAAAAGATACCATAGAATTCCGGGCAACGGAAAGCGGTGATTGGTTTTTTCACTGCCATATCCTTTACCACATGATGAGTGGCATGGGCCGGATTTTTAGTTACGAAAATTCACCACCAAATCCCGAGGTACCTGACCCGGTTGCAGGGTTTAAAAAGATCGCGGCGGACGACCGTAAATTTTATGCTGCTGCAAAGGTGGGACTGGAATCAAACGGTAGTGATGGCAATGCATTATTAGCAAACACCAGGTGGAAATTTTCGACTATGTGGCATCTGGGTTTAAACAAAAGCAAAGGCTACGAAAGCGAAACCATGTTCGGGCGCTACTTTGGCCGGATGCAATGGCTATATGCTTATGCCGGATTTGACTATCACTATAAGAAGACAGATGAACTGGAAACAAATATGTTCGGCCAGGTAAGCAATAAGAATAACCGCCATACTGTAGTCGCGGGTCTGGCTTACACCTTACCATTCCTGTTTGTTGCCGATGCCCGCATAGACGGCAACGGGAAATTGAGATTTCAGTTAGGGCGTGAAGATATACCCCTGACGAGCCGCCTTAGGTTGAATTTAGTTGGTAATACAGATAAAGAATATAGTACAGGACTGCGTTATATTATTAACAAAAACTTTTCCATATCCAGTCACTATGATAGTGATATGGGTTTAGGCGGAGGATTAACATTGATCTACTAAAGGCATGAATTAACAATGTTTAAACCGTAATAAAGTTATGGAACATCACGATCATCAGCACAACATGCATAAGCATGAACAACAACATACAAATGAACATCATCATGATGGGCATCAAATGGACCACAAAGCCATGGGCCATCCAGGGCATGACCATGGCGCAATGATCAAGGATTTCCGGAAGCGGTTTTACGTGGTATTGGCATTGACTTTACCGATCCTGTTACTGTCCAAGATGATCCAGCACTGGCTACAGCTGCATGTATCGTTCATAGGTGATCAGTATGTTCTGTTCGCTTTATCGACGGTGGTTTTTATTTATGGTGGCTGGCCATTTCTGAGTGGCTGGCTGGCTGAAATGAAAGCGAAAAATCCCGGCATGATGACGTTGATCGGTTTCGCCATATCTGTTGCCTATGCCTACAGCACTGCCATCATCTTTGGATTGCAGGGGATGGATTTCTTTTGGGAGTTGGATACATTGATCCTGATCATGTTGTTGGGGCATTGGATAGAAATGCGATCCGTGGCCGGTGCGTCGCGCGAACTTGAGCTGCTGGTTCAATTGATGCCATCCACCGCGCACCTGGTCAGCGGTGAAACTGTCGAAGATGTACAAACGGAAAATTTGAAGGAAAACGATCTTATTCTGATCAAACCCGGAGAAAAGATTGCGGCTGACGGTATGGTTGAGGATGGCGAAAGCTATCTGAATGAGTCGATGCTGACCGGAGAATCTGCCCCAGTGCAGAAGATAAAGGGACAGAAGGTTATTGCCGGTTCGGTAAACGGCAACGGGGCATTGAAGGTCAGGGTGATGCACAGCAGAAAAGATTCCTACCTTTTTAAAGTGGTGGAATTGGTACGCAATGCGCAGGATGCCAAATCCAATACACAGCTTTTAGCAGACAAAGCCGCCCGCTGGCTAACCGTTATAGCGCTATTAGCCGGCATAGTCACATTCGTGGTATGGATAAGCCTGGGACGCGACCTCGCATTTGCTATGGAACGCATGGTTACGGTTATCGTTATTTGCTGCCCGCACGCACTCGGACTGGCTGTACCGCTGGTTGTGGCGAGATCGACAGCCTTATCGGCACAGCACGGCCTTTTGATCAAAAACAGGACGGCTTTTGAAAACTCAAGGAAGATCACTTCCGTTGTATTTGACAAGACCGGAACGTTGACTAAAGGGAAGTTTGAAGTAGCCAGGGTCGTCCTTACCGGCAATACTGTGGCAAACGAAGACGAACTGATCGGACTGGCCGGTGCACTGGAAGCCAATTCCGAGCACCCTATTGCGACAGGCATTTTAAGTGAAGTAAGAAAGCGGGGTTTGACTTTATTAATAGCTGATCAATTTAACGCCCTTACAGGAAAAGGCATTGAAGCCACTGTAGAGCAGAAAAGTGTTAAGGTGGTTAGTCCCGGCTACCTGAAAGATAACGGCCTTAAACTTCCTGAAAATGCGGGTATAGCCGGTAACGAAACAGTGGTATTCGTATTACTAAATGATCAGTTAGCTGGTTTCATCGCCCTTGCTGATGCCATCAGGCCGGAATCAGCGGATGCGATCGCTACGCTCCATGAAAACGGTATAAGGTCCATCCTACTAACAGGCGATAACCAGCAGGTGGCTGAAAGTGTTAGCAAGCAACTGAAAATGGACGGTTTTTTTGCGGAAGTATTACCACACCAGAAGTTAGAAAAGATCAAAGAGTTGCAGCGGCAGGGCGGGTTTATTGCGATGACTGGCGACGGTGTAAACGATGCACCTGCACTTGCCCAGGCAGATATTGGCATTGCTGTGGCTTCGGGCAGTGATATCGCTGCCGAAACAGCCGGGATCGTTCTGGTAAACAGCAATCCAAAGGACATTGTAAATCTGATCCTGTTTGGCAAAGCAACCTATCGGAAAATGATGCAAAACTTGGTTTGGGCCACGGGTTATAACATAATTACGTTGCCATTGGCCGCCGGGGTATTATATAACCAGGGAATTTTATTGAGTCCGGCAATAGGCGCTGTCCTAATGACTGTCAGTACGGTTGTTGTGGCTATAAACGCTGGTTTATTAAAACTTAAAAGTTGATCCCTTCACCCCTGTAACGCAAACCAAAAGACCGAATAGGTATCGCATAGTCATTTTCATTCCTATTTGGTCTTTTATGCCGACGCGTGGGCGTTTGGGGGTACATGCCCCAGCACATCAGCCTGGTTCAAGCTAACCCTGTTTTAAAGCGACAGGAATTTTTGTTATAACAAGCCAGCCATGAAGGCCCCCGAAGCAGGCTCCATTTTTATTTTGGAAGTTTTATTCAAAATGTCACCTTTGCTGGATATAATAGCATAAAACATTTAACAAATTATCATGGAAAAATTCAATTCATTAAAAGAACTCATCGCGCATGCGGAATCGGACGCCGCATCTTTTTACGAAAAAGGCAATAAAGCGGCCGGAACAAGGTTAAGGAACGCGATGCAGCAACTTAAAGTGGTGGCAACCGAGATCAGGAAAGAAGTTAGCGACAAAAAGAACGAAGGAAAATAATCAACACGATGCTGTTTTGGGTAAAAGCCTGCTTTTTAAGCGGGCTTTTTTTGTGCTGATGCTCCTGTAATATATGATCAGGACGGAATCTTGTCCTTGCAGCACCGGCCGAGCCGGTTGTTGCAAGCGCCGCTCATTTGACGGCCCTGCCGCTTCGCCCTGAAACCACCCCGGCTACGCCCGGGGCATTTCAGCCTGGCGCCAGACAAGCTGCACTTGCTGCCTGGTCCCGGCTTTCATATGGCATCTTCAGTAAACGACTTGTGTTAAAAGGAGACCAGTGAAAGACGGATTGTTTATCTGTTATGATGCACAAATGTGGTGTCACGGGATGGTTTGTTGAAAAGTCACCACAAAACATGATGTGGGTCATATTTTAAGCATAAAAAACAGTTCATTTTTGTAAATGCAAATGACTATCGACGCCAATACCAAGATCAGCGAGTTACTCCGGTTCGACCGTGACCTGGTTATCAAAACCCTGATCAGCCTTAACAGCAAATTTGCAAAACTCAGAAACCCGGTCTTACGGCAACTGCTGGTCAAACGGGTAAGTATCTCCGATGCCTGCAAAATTTCCAACACACCCATCTCAGATTTTTTGCACAGCATGCAGCAGATCGGATTTCAGGTAATCCGGGGAGAGGCTGCTGATAATGCGTTGCCTTTGAACACCGCGTTTATCGGGCAGGAGGATTACCTTGAACTGGATGTCCGGCCGATCCTGGCCAAAGACAAGGACCCGCTGAAGGAGATTCTGGCCGCGATCAATTCGCTTGGACCCGGACAGGGATTGAAGCTGATCAATACCTTCGAGCCTCTGCCGCTTATTCACCTGTTAACGGCTAAAGGTTTTGCCCATCGCGTGTTTTTTGAAAAGCCGGACCTGGTGATCACCTTTTTTAATCAGGCAGATACCGGTACCGGTACGATTGACGTTCCGGCAAACCCCGAATCCTTCGTGGACGATGCGCTGTTTGACCGGGTCCTGGCGGGATTCCGCCCGGAGCAGGTCAGGTACCTGGATGTGCGTGCACTTGAAATGCCAAAGCCGATGCTGGCCATCCTGGAACATACGCCCGGATTGACTAAAGGAGAGGCTTTGTTCGTTTACCATAAAAAGATCCCGGTATACCTGCTTCCCGAACTGGAAAAGCAAGGCCTCAGCTACCTCTTCAAAAATATCGCGCCGGGTAATGTGCACTTATTGATCTTCCGCAAATGACCGCAATCAAACAAAAACCAGGTCTGTACAATATCGTCGTAACACATTACGTACTTGCGGCCTGCTGTTTCCTGATCTTATCCGTGATGATGCTGTTATCCGTAAAGGCTTTTACAGGCCACTATTTCCATCCGCATATCCTGGCTGTCACCCACCTGGCGGCGCTGGGCTGGGGAACCATGATCATTTTAGGTGCGTCGTACCAGTTGATTCCCGTCGTCCTCGAAACGAATCTATACAGTATAAAACTGGCCTGGCTGAGCTTTGTGCTTTTTGTGCCGGGGATGGCCGGTCTTATTTATTCCTTCTGGGTGTTTGTGCCCGGTATACACATGCAATGCAGTGCCATATTGTTGCTGCTCAGCATTGTTTTGTTTACGGTCAATGTCTTTCTTACCGGCCGGAAGAAACAGCAACAGACGATCCAGGAAGATTTCATTTTCAGCGCCTGCATCTGCCTTTGCCTGACCGTAGCCCTGGGGGTCGCACTCGTCTTCAACTTTACGCTGCAGCTGTTCCCGCAGGATCAGCTGCATTTTCTCCGCATCCATGCGCACATGGGTCTTGTCGGCTGGTTCCTGCTCATGCTGATCGGTGTAAGTTCCAGGCTGGTGCCGATGTTCCTCGTATCTTCTTACCAGGAAACCAGACTGCTGACCTGGAGTTATTATTTGATTGTTGGTGCATTGCTGTGTTTCCTGGTCGATGCCTATTTTTCTGGCCTCAGTAACCGGAACTACCTCCTGTTGCTGGTCGGCGGTGCCGGCCTCAGCTGTTATTTCATTTTCCTGTATAAATGCCTGCGATCCCGCCTGCGTAAACAGATCGACCTTCCGATGCTGATCAGCTTCCTTTCTTTTATTATCCTGAAAATCGCCGTGTTGATGGTGCCGTTCATTATCTATTTTCACCTCAAACATAACCCGGCGACCCTCCGGTTTTCCATGGCCTACGGCCAATTGATGTTCATGGGCTGGATCACCCCGCTGATACTGGGTCAGACCTTTAAAACCCTGCCTTTCATTGTTTGGTTGAGGCACTACGAACACCTGACCGGTAAATTCCGGACCCCGATGCCGTCCGACCTGTTCGCCGGTCACCTGCTGAAAGCCCAGACCATTGCGTTTGGGATCTTTTGCCTGACTTTTATGCCGGGCTGTTATTTCATGTTTATTCCGCTGATCTATACGGGCGGGGCCGCGCTGGTCATCACCGCACTGCTTTATTTAGCCAATGTAGGTATCGTCATTTTTCACAAAACCCGTACTTATGGCCAACTTTGATATTACCGATCCGTTATCCTTCATGAAGGCGGAGGTTCTGGAAACCCTCCGGCTGGTCATCGATCCTGAGCTTCACATCAATATAATAGACCTCGGCCTTGTCTACGGCGTCGCCATTGATGCCGCTAAGCGTACGATCCTTGTCACCATGACCCTTTCCTCAGCGTACTGCCCAATGGGGGAAAGCATTGTATCGGCGGTGAAAAACTGCGTCGAAGGGCATTATACCGGCTATACGGCTACCGTTGAACTGGTATGGCAACCTGTATGGTCTTACGACAGCATTACCGGGGAAGGTAAGCGATTATTGGGCATCTGATGGCCCGGCTGCCTAACCTGAACTACGCGCGTCTGGCCGTGCTGAATTTCATTGTCCTGAGCATATGGGGCCTTGCTTTGCGTTATATGCAATTGGGGGTGCTGCCTTTTAACTACCAGTATTTGTTACACGCCCATTCCCATTTCGCCTTTTCGGGCTGGATGTTCCTGACCATTACTTACCTCCTTGCCCGTCTATGCTGCGGCCAGCAGCTGAACGACGGTTTCCGCCATGTGTTGCTTGCGGCACAGGTCAGCGCCTGGGGAATGCTGGTCAGTTTTTCATGGCAGGGATATAAAATTGTTTCCATCAGCTTTTCAAGCCTGTTTGTCATTGCCGGTTTTCGTTTGGCGTACCTGGTCATTAAAAACCCGCGGCTGCGCTCAAACGTAAACAGCGCCGCCTTTACACTCATCCGCGGGGCCATGATCCTGCTTTGTCTGTCGGCACTGGGCCCTTTTGCGCTCGGCCCCCTGTCGGTACTGGGCCTGAAGGCCGGCCCCTGGTACCAGGATGCCATCTATTTTTACCTTCATTTCCAAATGAACGGCTTCATGGAACTGGCCGCGCTGGGCCTGTTGGCCGCAAATTTACCGCTGGAAAGGATTGCACGCGCCGACCTGCACTGGTTCAGGCTGTTCCTGTTTTCGACCCTGCCCTTATTTTTTATTTTCACCTTATGGGCGCAGCACGGGATATGGGCGGGGATACTTGCCGGTGCCGGTGCTGCCCTCAACTTGCTCAGCTGGCTTGCGATCATGCACCGGCACCGAAAACATCAGGGTGCTCTTTCCTTTCTTCAGAAAGTGGCGCTGCTGGCGCTGACCATAAAATGCCTGCTGCAACTGGCGGTCTGTATACCGCTGATCGGCGATTGGGCGTTTTTGAACCGTAACCTGATCATCGGCTATATTCACCTGCTGACACTCGGTATCCTGATGCCCCTGCTGATCGAACAGCTCGCCGGGAACGAAGTATTCCGTTCCAGAGTACTGTTTGTTTGGCTGAAATATATCTATGTCACCCTCGCAGCCATTTATTTGGCCCTGTTGTTTTTGCAGCCGCTGCTTGCGCTTTGGGGGATATCTGTCCCCCATTACCAGCCTTTACTGTTTTGGCTTTGCGCCGCATTTTTATTATTCGGCATCGGCCTGTTCACCCTGGTCAAACAAAATAATAATCCGCGGATATGACCCGCGTCACTTTTCGGCCGGGTAAAAAAAAGCAAGTTTGTACGGGTCAATATGCCCCGCCCGGGCTTGCAAAATGATCAACAATAACCAGAAATTATGATAAATGTCGCCAAACCTGAAAACCCCGTCAAGATTTACACGGCTGATGAAGCCTACCAGTTTTCGCTCGCTTATTTCAACGGTGATGAGCTGGCGGCGCGGGTGTGGGTGAATAAATATGCGCTCAAGGATTCATCCGGCGCGATCTATGAAGCTACGCCTGATGATATGCACCGCCGCATCGCGGCTGAACTTGCGCGTATCGAGCAGCGGTACCCAAACCCATTACCGGAAGCGGAGATTTTTGACCTGATACGCAATTTTAAGTACCTCATTCCGCAGGGCAGTCCTATGACCGGGATCGGTAACCCCTATCAGGTCGCCTCGCTGTCCAACTGTTTCGTTATCGGCCAGGAAGGGTCAGCAGATTCTTACGGCGGAATTTTCAAGATCGACCAGGAACAGGTGCAGCTGATGAAAAGGCGTGGCGGTGTAGGTCATGACCTGTCTTATATCCGCCCGAAAGGATCTCCTGTAAAAAACTCAGCGCTCACCTCGACCGGCCTCGTGCCATTCATGGAGCGCTTCTCCAATTCTACACGTGAAGTGGCACAGGACGGCCGGCGCGGAGCACTCATGCTATCGGTCGCTGTCCGGCATCCGGACGCAGCAGACTTTATTGACGCCAAGCTGGAACAGGGCAAAGTGACCGGCGCCAATGTGTCCGTCCGCCTCGATGATGAATTTATGCAGGCCGTTGAGGCGGGAACCTCCTACCGGCAGCAATATCCGGTGGAAAGTGTGTCGCCCCTGATTGAAAAAGAGATCGACCCGTTGCCGATTTGGAATAAGATCGTCCATAATGCATGGCGCTCCGCCGAGCCCGGGATCCTGTTCTGGGATACGATCATCCGGGAATCGCTCCCTGATTGTTATGCTGATCTGGGTTTTAAGACGGTATCGACAAACCCCTGCGGCGAAATCCCGCTATGTCCTTATGATTCCTGCCGTTTACTTGCCGTCAACCTGTTCAGCTACGTCGACCAGCCCTTTACCATTCAGGCATCCTTCAATTGGGACCTTTTTAAAAAACATGTTCATTCCGCACAGCGCATTATGGATGATATAATTGACCTCGAACTGGAAAAGATCGACCTGATCCTGCAAAAAATCTCCGCTGATCCTGAAGCAGAAGAGCTGAAACGCACGGAAATATTGCTTTGGCAAAAGGTCCGTAACAAGGCCACGGAAGGCCGCCGGACCGGCATTGGCATCACTGCCGAGGGCGATATGCTCGCTGCGCTTGGCCTGCGGTATGGCAGCGCGGCAGGGACCGAATTTGCGGTCAGCGTGCACCGGGCGCTTGCCCTGGAAGCCTACCGGGGTTCCGTCGCTACAGCCAAAGAACGCGGCGCTTTCCCTTTATTCGACGCGGACCGCGAAAAGAACAATCCATTCCTGCTGCGACTGACAGCAGCTGACCCGGAGCTGTACTACGAAATGACCGAACACGGCCGTCGCAATATCGCCTTGCTCACGATTGCTCCAACAGGAACAGCCAGCCTGATGTCGCAGACCAGTTCCGGTATCGAACCTGTATTTATGCCGGTCTACAAACGCCGCCGCAAAGTGAACCCCAATGACCAGGATGCCCGCGTGGATTTCATTGACGAGGTTGGTGACTCCTGGGAAGAATACCTGGTCTTTCATCATCGATTCAAACAATGGATGATGGTGAACGGTCATGATTTGAATAAGAACTACAAGCAGCAGGAAATGGATGAACTGATCGGCCTTTCACCCTATTTTAAGTCCACCTCCAATGATGTTGATTACCTGAAAAAGGTGGAAATGCAGGGTCGGATCCAGCAATGGGTCGATCATTCCATCAGCGTGACCATTAATATGCCCGCCGGGGTGACGGAAGAACTGGTCGGGCGATTGTACATGGCGGCCTGGAAAGCCGGCTGTAAGGGCCTGACAGTCTATCGTGACGGCTCACGCTCCGGCGTGCTGATCGCTAATACCGAAGGCAAGCCTGCCGCTGAGCCCGGTGCACCCCCCTTTTTGCCAACAAAACGGCCGCCGGTGCTGGAGGCCGGGATTGTCCGCTTCCATAACGATAAGGATAAATGGATCGCGTTTATCGGCCTGCTCGGTGGTAAACCCTACGAGATCTTCACCGGCCTGGCTGACGATGAGGACGGCATCCTTATACCGGCCTGGGTTGACCACGGACATATTCTTAAAAGTCGTGAGCCTGACGGTAATTCCCGCTATGACTTTCAGTATAGTAACCGCTACGGGCATAAGACCACCATCGAGGGCCTGTCTTATAAATTTAATCCGGAATACTGGAACTACGCCAAACTGATATCCGGAACCCTGCGCCATGGCATGCCCATTGAAAAGGTCGTCGATCTTATCGGCACCCTGCAACTGGATGAATCGATCAACACCTGGAAAAACGGAGTCGCCCGCGCCCTTAAAAAGTTTATACCGGATGGCACCCGGGTAAGCCGGCAGCTATGCCAGAACTGCCAGTCAGCCAATCTGCACTACCAGGAAGGCTGCCTGACCTGTAAGGATTGCGGCTCCTCCAAATGCGGTTAAAACCGAAATATTGTTCCATTTCAACGCGCTGTTTCTTTACAGCGCGCTTTTTTTTTGTCTTTATTTTTTCTCCCCGGGACCTTAGTGATGAGCGTCACTTTTTAAACTAATAATAAAAGATATGTTTGTCTTTTATTATTTAAACATCAAAAAATGGAAGTATTAGACATTCTCGACGTAACGGTGATCGAACCAAGGTTCAAGCATCCGGCCATCTTCGACAAATTTGATTCGCTGCAGGGCGGCGAAGCTTTTATTATTCACAACGACCACGATCCAAAACCACTTTACTACCAGCTGCTGGCCGAAAGAGGCCAGGTTTTTCACTGGGACTACCTGGAAAACGGACCGGAAGTTTGGCAGGTAAAAATCGCCAAAAAGACGGAACCGGAAAATGCGGAAACGATCGGGCAGATTGTAGCCAAAGATTATCGCAAGGCGCAGGTATTCAAAAAGCTGGGTATCGATTTTTGCTGCGGCGGCAAAAAAACCATTGCCGAGGCCTGCGAGAAAAAGGGGCTCGATCCTGCCGAGGTAGAGCGGCAGCTGGAAGCAGTGAAAGGGGAATCAGCCAACAGCGAGAACGATTTCCAGAACTGGGACATCGGTTTCCTGAGTGATTATATTATCAACACCCATCACCGCTACGTGCGCGACAACACGCCGTTCATCCTGGAGATCGCCCAAAAAGTAGCCCGCGTACACGGCGACCGGCATCCGGAACTGGTGCAGGTGGCTCAGTTATTTGAAAAGATCGGCAACGACCTGATCCTGCACATGGTCAAGGAAGAAAAGATCCTGTTCCCTTTTATTAAAGAGCTCGCACAGGTCTATAATACCGGCGGCCTGCTGCCTGCGGCAAACTTCGGCAGGATATCGGTGCCGATCCAGGTCATGGACAGTGAACACGAGCAGGTCGGCGGAGACTTCGAAACGATCCGGAGGATAACCGGTAATTACACCTTGCCCGCAGATGCCTGCAGCTCGTACACCATTCTATTCAAAAAACTGGAAGAATATGAGAACGACCTGCACCGCCACGTGCACCTGGAAAGCAATATCCTTTTTCCTAAAGCCATACAGCTGGAAAAGGAATTGTCCTAGTCGTCCGTAATAGTTCAGGTTCGCAAATCCAAAACCGGAAAATGATACTATCCAAAACCTGTGAATATGCCATCCGGGCGACCGTCTACGTCGCTTTGAAAAGCAGCCGTGGTGAAAAGGCCGGCATCATCGAGGTAGCCCGGGCCATCGGATCGCCGATGCATTTTACCGGTAAGATCCTGCAGACCCTGGTTCGCAAAAAAATCCTCTCCTCAGCCAAGGGACCGACCGGCGGCTTCTACCTGGAGAATGGCGACCGCTTGTTCCTGATTGACATTGTGCGCGCCATTGATGGCAACGGACTCTTCACCTCCTGTGTGCTTGGGCTGGAGCGCTGCTCAGCAGCGCAGCCCTGCCCGATGCATGAGCAGGTCAAGCCGATCAGGGACATGCTGCACGACGAATTTTCCGGAAAACCGGTTACCGAACTGGTTTCGGGCTTTGGCGCCAACGGATATTTTTTGAAATAAAAAAATTTGAACCAGTAAAAGACACTGTAATACATTCGGTAGCCAAAACATGATACAGATCATATTTTAAACTGAGGGTGGTCACGTACCGGCACCTGACTTACCGATAATTTTAACCCATCAAAATTCATCAAAATGAAAACTCAAAAAACCTTATTTCTCGCCGCACTGCTGGCCGGAATGACACTCCTGTTCGCCTGCGGGCAATCTAACGGCGGATCTGAAGCTGACACCGCCGCATCAGCACCGGAAACTGCTGCCGCCAGTGCGGACGTGGATCCCGAAGCCAAAAGTGACAGTAAAGGTATAGGCAAATTTACAAATGTAAAACTGGATGCACTGGACCCGGCCATGGCCGCCAAAGGTGAGGCTGTTTTTACCGCCAAATGTTCTGCCTGTCATAAGATGACCGACCAGAAGATTGTGGGGCCTGGTCTGCTGGGCGTTACCAAAAGACGTACACCAGAATGGATCATGAACCAGATCACGAACCCGGTGGAGATGGCTGCCAAGGACCCGGTAGGCAAAGCGCTGCTGGGAAAACACCTGACCCAGATGACCTTTCAGGATGTCACCGACGAACAGACCCGCCAGCTTCTGGAATACTTCAGGAAAAACGACAGTAAATAATTCAAAACGATAAAGAATCATGAAATTTTCAAACTATATAATACTCATACCCGCTTTGGCCTTGCTGGCCGGCAGCACCATGCCCGGTTGCAAACCGGGCAAAGCCGGTTCTTCCGTAGATGCCGATGCCGCACAAAAAGTATATGTCGCGCCGGGTAAATATGACGAGATCTACACCTTTATGTCTGGTGGCTTTAGTGGCCAGGTGGCGGCCTACGGTATTCCTTCAGGCAGGCTGCTGAAAGTGATCCCGGTATTTTCACAGAATCCGGAAAACGGTTATGGTTATTCCGAAGAAACGAAGCCCATGCTGAACACTTCTCACGGCTTTGTGGCCTGGGACGACTCCCATCACCCGGAGCTTTCCAAAACCAACGGTGAGGACGACGGGCGCTGGCTGTTCATCAACGGGAACAATACACCGCGAATCGCCCGTATCGATCTTACCACGTTTAAAACAACAGAAATCATCGAATTGCCGAACATCGGCGGTAACCATGCTTCGCCATTCTGCACCGAAAATACGGAATACGTAGTGGGTAACACCCGTTTCAGCCAGCCGCTGGACAATGCCGGCAACGATGTGCCTATTGATAGTTATAAAAAGAACTTTAAAGGCGCGGTATCATTTGTAAAAGTGGATAAAGAAACCGGCGGGATGAAACTTGCTTTTCAACTCATAGTACCGGCTTTTAACTATGATTTGGCCCATGCCGGAAAAGGTCCGTCACACGACTGGATGTTTTTTACCTGCTACAATACCGAACAGGCAAATACACTGTTGGAGGTAAATGCCAGCCAGCGCGATAAGGATTTTGTGATGGCCATTAACTGGAAAAAAGCCGAGGAACTGATACTGGCAGGCAAAGGCACCAAGATACCGGTGAAATATGCCCACAATGTTTACAGTGATAAAACTCATAGCGCCACCTCGACCATTGAAAAGGAAACACAGATTTTGGACGTGACCAAATTTCCGGGCCTGGTGTATTATATGCCCTGCCCTAAATCACCGCACGGCGTTGATGTGACACCGGATGGTGAAAGCATTGTAGCCAGTGGTAAACTGGCCGCTGTGATCCCGGTATTCTCTTATAAAAAGATGCTGGACGCGATCGCTAAAAAAGCGTACGACGGCATGATTGACGGTAACCTGCCCGTGTTGAAATACGAAGCTGTTTTACGTGGCGAAGTAAAGAAACCCGGCCTTGGCCCGCTGCATACCGAATTTGATGATAAAGGTTTTGCTTATACCACCATGTTCGTATCGTCTGAAGTGGTAAAATGGAAAGTAGATAATTTGGAGATCATTGACCGGGCTCCGGTGTTTTATTCGCCCGGCCACTTATCCATCCCCGGCGGCGATTCTAAAAAGCCCTATGGTAAATACGTGATCGTTATGGATAAGATCACCAAGGACCGTTACCTGCCTACCGGGCCCGAACTTTCACAGGCTGCACAGCTGTTCGATATTTCGGGTAATAAAATGAAGCTGCTGCTGGATTTCCCGACTATCGGCGAGCCCCATTACGCCCAGTCTATCCCGGCCGAAAAGATCGTGAAGAACCAGGTAAAATTCTTCAAACTGGCGGATAACAAGAACGCTTATGCTGTAAAATCTGAAAAGGAAACCAAAGTGGTAAGGACCGGCAAACGCGTTGATGTCTATATGACGGCGATGCGGTCTCACCTGGCGCCTGATAATATCGAAGGAATACAGGTAGGTGACGATGTTTATATCCACATAACAAACCTGGAACAGGATTGGGACGTACCGCACGGGTTTGCCATTAAAGGCGCGAATAATGCGGAATTACTGATCATGCCGGGCGAAACCAGTACGCTGAAATGGAATCCATACCAGCAGGGGATTGTACCGTTCTACTGCACCGACTTTTGTTCTGCGCTGCATCAGGAAATGCAGGGTTACTTCAGGGTATCTCCGGCAGGTTCCAAAGTACCTATTAAATTCTCTATCGGCGTGAACCCGGTAACTCAATAAACTTAACAACCATAGCGTATAGCGCTCAGCGCCATATGCTATGGTTAATTTATAGCTCATGAAACCGACTACAAGAATATTAATAGCCGCTGCCTGTTTGTTTATGCTGACTGCCTATTTCCTACCGCTATGGCATATTAATTTGGACGCGCCACAATACCCCGAGGGGCTGGAAATGAAGATCTGGCTGAACGGGCTCACGGGCAACATTGACCAGATCAACGGCCTGAACCACTATATAGGGATGAAGTTTATTTCAGAAGATGATTTTAAGGAGTTTAAGATTCTTCCTTATGTTTTCGGGGCGCTTACAGTCATCGGTATCGCCGCGGCCATTGCCAAAAGCCGCAAATTGCTATGGGTCTGGTTTATCGGTTTGTGCCTGTTTGCGATAGTGGGGTTCACCGATTTTTACATCTGGGAATATAATTACGGCCACCGGCTTAACCCGCATGCGGCTATAAAAGTAGAAGGAATGAACTACCAGCCGCCCCTTTTTGGTTACAAGCAACTGCTCAACTTTACCGCCGGATCATTACCCGATACCGGAGGTATACTGGTGGGTATCGGGGGCTTATTAGTCGCAGCAGCCCTTTTTTACAAACCGCGTTTATCGCTAAACCACATCAAATGAAACCGCTAAGTTTGATTACCCTTTGCTGCCTGCTCGCAGCCTGTAGCCACAGCCCCGAACCGATCTTATACGGCAAAGACGCCTGTACTCACTGTAAAATGACGATTATGGACAAACGTTTTGCCACCGAAGTGATCAGCGTGAAGGGAAAAATATACAAGTTTGACGCGGTGGAATGCATGGCCGGTTTTTTAAGGGAAAATCCCGCTGTCGCCAATGACCCGGAAAGCAGTTTGCTGGTCAATGATTTTGGGCATCCCGGAACTTTTTCCGACGCCCGCAAAGCCTGGTACCTCCATGATGCTTCGCTGGCTTCACCTATGGGTGGAAACCTTGCGGCGTTCATAAACCGACGCGCCGCGGAAGCTGCGCAGCAGGATAGCACGGCCATCGTATCCGACTGGCCGGGTTTTTTAAAACAAAACCGCTGATGAGAACACTGCTGCTGATGTTTTCCGGGTTGTTGTTACCCCTGATCCTGGCCGCCCGAACCATCCTGGTTGCACCGGGGACGCCGGTCAGTTCCTTGCGCCAGGCCGTTATGCTGTCCCAAAACGGCGATACGATCAGGGTAAAAAAAGGAGTTTATATCTCCCTGAACACCCTGATTGATAAATCACTCACCATACTTGGCGAAGGACAACCGGTATTGGACGCCCGTTTCCGGGAAGAGGTACTGACGATCACCGCCAGCCATGTCAAACTGGACGGTTTTACGGTGGTGAATACAAAAACCGGTTCGATGCGGGACTTCGCCGCGATCCGCCTGAGCAATGTCGAACAGGTAACGATCAGCAACAACATATTACGGAATAATTTCTTCGGAATATATTTATCCAACTGTCGCTTTATAAAAGTGCTGAATAACCGCATCACCGGCTCGAATGATATTGAGAATTCCGGTAACGGCATCCATTTATGGAAATGTAAGGAAGTATTGATCCGGGGAAACTACGTAACGAAGCATCGGGACGGCATCTATTTCGAATTCGCCAAAAAATGCCTGATCGAAAATAACCTCAGCGAAAAAAACATTCGTTACGGCCTGCATTTTATGTTCTCCGATGACGATACCTACCGCCACAACACCTTTAAGAATAACGGCTCCGGTGTTTCCGTCATGTACACCCGGCGTATCGCCATGCTGGATAATACGTTTATCGAGAACTGGGGAAGCACTATTTACGGCGTGCTGCTCAAAGAAATTACGGATGCCCGGATTGAAGGCAACCGTTTTATCAGGAACACCACCGGTATTTACATGGAGAACTCAGACCGCATTACCATAAAGCATAATGATTTTATCTCTAACGGCTGGGCCATGCGCGTGCTGGCCAGTTGCAGTAAGAACAACTTCACCCAAAATAACTATAAAGGAAACTCTTTCGACGTGACAACCAATGGCACTTTAAAAGAAATTTATTTCAATGATAACTATTGGGATAAATATGAAGGCTACGACCTGAACAGGGACGGCACCGGCGATATACCTTACCGGCCGATCAGCCTTTACGCCCAGATCATTGAACAGAATCCCCAAAGTGTGATGCTGATGAGAAGTTTTATCGTCAACCTTATTGATAAGGTAGAACGTGCCATTCCCTCTGTTACGCCCGAATCTGTTAAAGACGAAAAACCAAGAATGAAACCATGGAAAAGATAATTGCGGTCGAAGGACTGAAAAAATCATTTGGCAGGCTGGAAGTGCTTAAAAACGTCAGCTGCGATTTCGCTGCCGGCGGGGTGGTATCCATACTCGGCCCGAACGCTTCCGGCAAAACCACGCTGATCAAGTCGATCCTCGGAATGGTGCTTCCCGATAGCGGCAGCATTCTGTTCAAGGGCAAATCCATACTAAATACGTTTGATTATAAAAGACACATCGGTTACATGCCGCAAATAGGTCATTACCCCGATAATATGCAGATCGGCCAGTTGTTTAAAATGGTTATGGATATCAGGCAGCAGGACGCGGTGGATACTGATCTGCTGAAAGCCTATCAACTCGAAGGCATGTATCATAAAACAATGCGCACCTTATCAGGTGGTACGCTTCAGAAGGTAAGCGCGGCACTGGCTTTTATGTTCAGTCCCGATGTACTGATCCTCGATGAACCGTCTGCCGGCCTTGACCCGCTCGCCGCGGATGCGCTGAAGGAAAAGATCCTGGCCGAAAGGGCCAACGGCAAGCTGGTGCTGATCACCTCGCACATCCTCAGCGAGGCGGACGAGATATCTGACCATATCCTTTACCTCTTTGAAGGAAAGATCAAATTCTATAAAACATTGCCTGACCTGAAAATGGAGACAGGCGAACAAAAATTAAGCCGGGCGCTCACGCAGCTATTAAGTTTATCGTCATGCTAAAAATCGCTAAATACATCATCTTCGATATCATCAGGAGCAAAGTGCTGCTGGCCTACACCCTCTTACTATTAGCGATCAGCCTGACGATTTTCATGTCAGATGCAGACGTGACCAAGGGACTGGTAAGTATTACAACGGTTATTCTGATCATCGTACCGCTGGTCAGCATCGTTTACGCCACAACTTATTATTTCAACGCGGCAGAGTTTACCGAAATGCTGGTTTCACAACCCATCAGCAGGCGTAATATTTTACTGGGAAAATTCATCGGGATCAGCAGTTCCATTCTGCTCGCCTTCATCATCGGGGTTTGTATTCCCGTGTGTTTGTTTGCGTTTTCGGCCACTGGTATCACCTTAATGGTATCCGGCTACCTGCTTACGCTTAGCTTTGTTTCTCTGGCTTTCCTTACATCTACAATTACCCATGATAAGGCCAAAGGAATTGGTCTGGCCTTAATGCTCTGGTTTTATTTTTCGATCATATTCGATGGCCTGGTTTTATTATTCCTGTACACCTTCGCCGATTATCCGCTGGAAAAAGCGATGATCGTTCTGACGGCGCTGAACCCGATAGACCTTGCCCGGATACTGATCTTATTGCAGCTGGATATCTCCGCCCTGATGGGTTATACCGGCGCCCTTTACCAGCAGTTCTTTGGCAGTGGCTCAGGTATTATATTTTCACTCCTGATGCAGCTGGTCTGGATCCTGGTACCCCTGTTCTTTGCTTTACGGATATTTAAAAAGAAAGACCTCTGATGAAAAGATTTTTTATATTTCTATTGCTGACGGTATGCGTTACCACCGGCAATGCCTGGTGCCAGGATAAACTGGCACTGAATAACGGTGTTAAATGGAAAGTGGATAAGGTGACCGGCGCAAATGTAGCCGCCCTGCAGGCAATCATTAAAGAAGCTGCAGGAACGGGTAATCTGATGCACTATAAAAAGGCCGGCGGTGCACTGCAAAAAGGCATCGCCAAAATGATCCGGGAGTGCAGGGTTAAAGGTGCAGACCACCAGGCCCTCCATCATTGGCTGGAACCTTTAATAGAACAGCTTAGCCTGCTGAACCAGGCCGAAGAGGCCCGGGCCGCTGAAAAAGCGTATGTTACGATCACCATCCGCTTAAAGTTATTTGACCAATATTTTACCGTCTGAAGCCATGTTCAAAACGCCGCTGAACTGCAACCTCGAAAAATGTTTCCTTTGCCGGCATACGCCGCCCGGGTTTCATCCCGCTATCGACCTGCATCACCGGAATCTGTCCTTTAAAAAAGGGGAAACGGTCTTTCGCGAAGGAGATCCCGTAACGGGCATATACTTTGTTCATACCGGCACGGCGAAAGTGCATAAGCAATGGACAGCGGATAAAGAGCTCATCATTCGTTTCGCGGCAGGCGGAGCCATCATGGGGCACCGCGGCCTGGGCAGCAAGCTGGTTTATTCGGTTTCCGCCACGGCCGTCGAACCCCTTGTCGTGTGCTTTGTCGAACTCGAATTCTTCCGGGAAACCTTACAGACGAACAGCGCTTTGTGCTATCAGCTCATGGTTTTGTTTGCAGAAGAACTGGAAAATGCCGAACAGAAGATGCGAGATCTGGCACACATGCCTGTCAAGGGACGCGTTGCCCAAGCCCTGCTCCGGCTGGAAGAACAGTTCGGGACAAATGCCCTGGGTGCGATAGATTTTCGCATGGCCTGGACGGATCTTGCTGATTTTACCGCAGCTACCTACGAAACGGTCTTTCGGACCGTGCGGTTACTCATGCGTGAAGGAATGATCTCCGTGACCGGTAAGCAGATCACGCTGCTCGATCGCACCCGGCTGGCGGAAGTTATCGCTAATTCAGTACCGGCCACTTAGGCCGCTAACGTTTGAAAAACGGCAGGGCCGGGTCTTTGCTTTTTAAAATGTAGCATGACGATGTCTATTCCAAAGGTTCCGGTAAAAACCAAAACCCCTCACATGCCGTCATGGAGGGGTTCCCAGGTATATTGTCACTGAAAACTATTTCAGGCGGTATCCGATACCCACACCAATAACCCAGGGGTTGATTTTTACATCAGCCTTTATATTCTGCAAAACCGGGGCCAGCGCCGGGCTGCCGGATGGCGTCAGGTTAGCGGCATTGACCGTGGCGGTCGTTGACAACCAAAGCTTCTTCAAATCGATATTCAAAAATACCTTTCTATTCAGGTCAACATCCAGCCCAGCCTGTGCGGCGAAGGCAAACCTGTCTTTATAAGCGATATCCTGCACCACTGCGCCCTTGTCCGCACCATAAAAAATGGTGTAATTGGCGCCCGCACCTACATAAGGTTTGAAAAAAGAACGCATAGGCAAATGGTATTGCAGGTTCAACGTTGGTGGCAGCAGCCACACACTGCCCAGGCCAACCTCCGCGGATGAAGGACCGCCGATAGCGCTGAGGTCCGATCCGGTAGTTTTGACCGTGTGTTTCACGGTACCGAGGATCAGTTCGGCTGAAAAATTTCTGGCAAAAAAATAAGTGATGTCCAGTTCAGGCGCGAAGGAGTTGCTCAGGGCGATATTACCGCCGATGACGCTGATTGCGGCGCTTTCCTGCGGTACGACCGTGATCGCACGCAGCCGGAAATCCCACTCGTGTTTTTCCTGCGCAAAGGAATTCAGGGCCAAAAAAAGGCCGATAGGTGCTAAATAAAATTTGATTTTTTTCATATTATGTTCGAATTATAAAGCAAAGTTATCCGCCCGGAGCCCAGCCCGCCATGATAAACTTCAACCGGTTCACTGATAGAAATCATTGCAGGAACCCCGGACGCTAAAATGTGCGGGCGGTCACCATTTGGGTTTGCACAAACCGTTTAATATTAAACTGTCGATGTCACGCCCGGGCTCACGGTTTTAGCTCAAAGCCTTGCCAACCGGAGTAATGTAAAGTGGCGGATCACCCCGGTGCCTGTACCAGCTTTTTGAACAGTAACGCCAGGTAAACCTACACCTCTCCGACCGGGTTTAACCGGTGATTTCCCATGGAAGTTCATGCCTTTCGATCAAAGTGCATGGGCACCGGAATGAGGTCCGTTTCACCCTCATTTTGGAGTTATTAAACGGGAAAATTACGGGGTGTCTTTTTTGTATAAACCGGCAAACACAATTTTCACCATTACTTGTATCTATAAAAAAGGATGGGTTATGAACGCAAAATTTGCTATTGGCCTGGCTACCCTTTATCTGGTAGTCTACACCGGCTTGCTGGCAGCAGGCGTGCCACTCGCCCTGCAGGGCGCTTTGTTCACCGCCGCACCTGTCGTGCTGATATGGGCAGTTTACAGGGTATTAAAGGATAAATCTTTTCAGTACCCCGAACTTTCGAAGGACGAAGAATGGGGATACCTGGACGAGCCTCGTTAAGTGTCTTTTGGGATACTTGCAATCTGTTCGTCGTTACCTGTTGTCCGTACCTGAATTCCGGCTAAACAATCGGGAAGGTGGTACCGCGCGCGGCAAAAAGCGGTTCGCTGCCAAAGGATTGAAAAAAAGAAAGGCGCACGTGAAGTTCACGGCGCCTCTCGGGGTTTAATCAGATCAGTTAATAGTTCAATCAGAGCAGGATGTCTATGTCTGGCGCCTCCAGCACCAGCGCGTAAACCTCCTGTTTAACCTCCCGGAACCGTTGAGTCAGCTTACTCATCAGCCGTTCCAGTTTTACCTGAACTTCGGTGAGCGCATCCGCATCCTCCGGGATAACATCCTCCGCCATCAGTTCCAGCTGTGTAAGCTGCCGGTCCAGCAGGTCGCCGTCAACCATTCTTTCCAGTTCCTGCAGGTCCTCGCCTGCCTTTACCAGTTTAACGAACTGTGGATGGCCCTGCAAACGGCTCATGTAGCGGTCAAGTAACCGCTGCAAAAAGCCGCTTTCCAGCCTGAAAAATTCGAGGTCAGAGGACCATCTTCTGGCAATCACATAATATTGCAGCGGGCGGGACGAATTCAATAACATAGTATCCATACATTTTTTATTTGACAGGTTGCGGAGGCTAAGATCGGCCCGGCTACGCTTTCCGCAAATGACGAAGATCAGTTTTGGAGGTGATCCCTGTCATTCCCGGGTTTCATAACCCGGACCGGGCAGTCACGTATCCTTTATCAGGCACGCTCGAACAGCCAGCGGAGCGGTTTTCTTTTTTGTTGAGGTTTCAGCCCGAATTTGCGGATACTGTTCGCACGGATAAGTTCAACCGCTTCCTCCAGGTCATCGGTGACCAGGAACAACCGGCTGTCTGCCTCTCCGATTGTGGCGTAACGCTGCATGACCGCGACGTGCTCCAGCAGTTCCCGGTGATATTCCCTGCCGAAGATAATAACCGGGAAATCATGGATCTTGTGCGTCTGGATCAGGGTCAGCGCTTCGAAGTATTCATCCAGTGTGCCAAAGCCGCCGGGCATGACCACAAAGGCGAATGAATATTTGACCAGCAGTACCTTACGCAGGAAAAAATGGCGCATATATACCCATTTATCCAGGTAAGGATTAGGCTTTTGCTCCACGGGTAACTGGATATTGCAGCCTACTGACCTGCCCCCGGCTTCCCTGGCACCGCGGTTGGCGGCCTCCATCAGCCCCGGTCCCCCGCCCGTCAGGATCGTAAAACCCAGCCGGGCAAAGGCCGCGGCGGCGTTCCGCGTTTGTTCGTAATAAGGGTGGTCTTCGCCAAACCTGGCCGACCCGAAAACCGTGATGCACGGCCCGATAAAATGCAGTGCCCGCAGCCCGCGTACCAGGTCAATCATCGTCTGCAATGCAAACTTCAGCTCTTTTAAGCGCGAATGCGGCCCGTCCAGGAACTGGATCTCGGTTTTAGTGTCGGCGTTTGGTGCTATGGTTAATGTGTTCATAAATCAAATGGTTATAAGGGGAAGATCAGCACAGGCACGGTGATGTCCGCCGGAAGCGTGTCGCCGATACGCCGGCCGATCAGCTCTTCAAAATGATAACGGTGGTTGACAAAAACCAGCAGGTCCTGTTGCATGCCATGAACCAGTACATCTACGGCTTTATGCAGGTCCCGTTCCCGGATATTATTCAATACTACCTTTTTGTGATGCGTATGCGGTACCACGTCTTTGCAGAAGAGCTCTTCTGCATAAGCCTCGGCGATATCGGCCAGGCCCCTGGCGGATAAATGAGCGACGGTCAGCCCCGCGTCCAGCGCAGCGCAGACTTCACCCACATAACGTAATACCTGATGCCGGCAATAGCGCAGGTCGGCCAGATAAGCGATCCGCTCCGGCAGGTGGTTTGCCCAGCTTTGCGGCACCAGCAATAAGGGGCAGCGCACACGGTTTAACACAGACTGGATATTCAGTTTCAGCGCCACGCAGCCCGCGGGCGACTGGTCCGGCATGCCTTCGACGAGCAGCCAGATCTCTTTCCGGTTGATCATCGCGATAAGATCATCCAGTGGATACGCGGAAATATCCAGTTCTGAAATCTTGGGGACATATCCATCCGATTGTCCGTTAAGTTCGCAAAGCCTGTTCATGGGGCTGCTATCCGGATCTTCCGTTGTCGCCCCTGCCAGGACCGGCTGCCCCTTCGTTAGCTGTTGCGCCTTTACCGTAGTGGCCAGGAGCAAATCTGCATGGACCGCCCGCGCAAGCGCCAGGGCAAATAAGGCGGCGTGTTCCGCTTCGGGGCTGTGATCGCTGATCACTAAAATTGTTTTCATAACAATACCTGATTATGGGTTTAACTGATCGTCAAACGAAGATAACCTCTCTCCGGGACCGGATAAATGACGCCGGTTAGCCCGGGAGGTGATTTGGGTCATCTTCCGCGTTGAGGTATAAGTTTCCCCATTAACAACCGGCGCTTATCCGGCACATGCATAGCGGCATACCTCAAAAACACCGAAAAATGATCAGGGTCACATTTTATCGGGTGTACAATTACATTTTGTATTGCGGTAAAATATAGATATTTGTGATCATCATCATAAAACGAACAAACAGGTATGGAAAACGCGGCCCTGCTCAAAGCAATCATTGACAACGCCATTGACGGTATCATCACCATTGACGGCCGGGGGCTCGTGGAATCCATTAATCCTGCCGCCTGCAAACTGTTCCTCTATACACCCGGGGAAGTGATCGGGAGAAATATATCCATGCTGATGCCCCAGCCTTATAAAAGTCAGCACGATGAATACATCGCGCGCTACCAGCACACCCGCGAGCCGCATATCATCGGCATCGGGCGGGAAGTTACCGGCCTGCGCAAGGATGGAACCACCTTTCCCTTTCGCCTGGGCGTGAGCGAGGTTTCATATGCAGAACGCAAAATATTTACCGGCTTCATCCATGACCTCTCCCGCGAAAAGGAAGCGGAGGAACAATTGAGGGATTATGCAGCGCACCTCGAGGAACTGGTGGAAAGCAGGACATCTTCCCTCAAAGACACGGTGATCGCCCTGCAGCAGGCCAAGGAAGAGGTCAGCTCCTCCCTGGAAAAGGAGAAGGAACTTGGCCAGCTGAAAAGCCGCTTCGTTTCCATGGCATCCCATGAATTCCGCACCCCGCTGAGTGCTGTGCAGCTTTCTGCTTCCCTCATCGAAAAATATGCCCAGCCATACGATAACGAAAACATCCGCAAACATGTGGCCAAGATCAAAGGGTCTGTGGGCATCCTCACCGGCATCCTGAATGACTTCCTGTCCCTGGAAAAGCTGGAAGCGGGCAAAGTGGAAGCGACCTGCACACCGTTTGACCTGGTCAGATTCTCCGAGGAAATTACCGAGGAACTGCAACTGGTCGCCAAACAAAACCAAAGTATCATTTACCAGCATACCGGGACCGCCAGCGTAGTGGCCCTTGATCAGAACCTGCTGCGCCACAGCGTAACCAACCTGATCGCTAACGCCATCAAATATTCCGGCGAGAACACCTTTATTGAATTCTGTACGGAGATCGGCCCATCCGGCTGCGTGATCACCATCAGAGATAACGGGATCGGTATACCCGAAGCCGACCAGAAACACCTTTTCGAAGCATTTTTCCGCGCCCATAATACCGGCAATATCCCCGGCACCGGGCTTGGCCTGAACATCGTTGCCCGTTACGTCGGGCTGATGAACGGCCAGGTGATCTTCAAAAGCAACGTTAACCAGGGCACCCTATTCACCATGACATTCCCGACAACATGAAAAAGAAAGTACTCATCATTGAAGACAACAACGACATCCGCGAAAACGTGGTGGAGATCCTGCAGCTGGCCGGTTATGAGGCCTTTGAAGCGCCGAACGGCAAAGCGGGTATTGAACTGGCGCTCAGCCAGTCACCGGATATTATACTTTGTGATATCATGATGCCGGAACTGGACGGTTACGGCGTATTATATATGCTCAACAAGAACCCCGCTACCGCCGCGATACCGTTCATCTTCCTGACGGCCAAAGCCGAACGGGTCGACCTGCGCAAAGGTATGGAAATGGGCGCCGACGACTACCTGACCAAACCTTTTGACGACATCGAATTATTAAACGCGATCGAAACCCGTTTTAAAAAACAGGAATTACAAAAAGAGTTTTACAGCCAGTCACTGGACAAGCTGGGTACCCTCATCGGTAAGAACGATGGCCTGAACGAATTGAAAAAGATCATCCAGGAACGACGCAGCCGCGCATTTAAAAAGAACCAGGTCATCTATTACGACGGGGACAAAGCCAGCGGGCTTTACCTGGTCATCAGCGGCAAGATCAAAACGATCCGCCTGGCTGAGGACGGTCGTGAACTGATGACCGGTATCGTCGGCGCTGAAGAATACCTCGGCGTAAACGCACTGCTTTCCGGAGAGGCCTATACGGATACCGCGAGTGCCCTGGAAGACAGCGTTGCCGTACTCATCCCGAGAGACCAGCTGGAGCAGCTGCTTAACCTGTACCCGGAGGTCGCCCGGGAGTTCATCAAACTGCTCGCCAATGACATCCGCGAAAAAGAGGACCAGCTGATGCAGCTGGCCTATCATTCCGTGCGCAAACGAATGGCCGAAGCAATGATCCGCCTGCACCGTCAGGGCGGCGCTGCTCAGGAAGGATTTAAGGTGACCCGCGAAGACCTGGCCGCGATGGCCGGCATGGCCACCGAAACGGTCAGCCGGACCTTATCCGATTTTAAGGACGAAGGGCTGATCGAGAAGAAAGGCAGCCTGATCACCCTGCTCCAGCCGGACAAGCTTGAAAAGATGAAAAACTGATTTACATCATTAATTCAGCTGACGCCGCTCATTCTGCAGGCATTACCGTTACGATAGCTTTGTAATCAAAACTATTTCGAATGAAAGCGGTAGCTTACAGCATCAAACCTTTTGAAAAGGAATACCTGGCGAAGGCCAACCGGAAAAAGCACGACATCACCCTGATTTCCAACTCGCTTGGGCCGGGCACGGCGATATACGCGCAGGGGAAGGATGCCGTCATCGTTTTTACGAATGACGATGTATCCGGGCCGGTAATCGCGCAATTAGCTGCGATGGGGATTAAATTCATCATAACCCGTTCTGCGGGCACCGACCATATTGACCTGCCGGCCGCCGCGGCGGCCGGCATAAAAACCGCCAACATTCCATCTTATTCGCCGCAGGCGGTCGCAGAACATGCGGTCGGGATGGCCTTTGCCCTGAACCGGCAAATGATGAAAGCCGATCAGCACAGTCATGTTTTTGATTTCAGGAACGACGACCTGGTCGGCTTTAACTTCGCGGGTAAGACCGTCGGCGTGATCGGCCTGGGACATACCGGCCAGGCAGTGGCGGCAATCTATCACGGCATGGGCTGTAAGATTGTCGGTTATGACGTACAGCATGCCCGGAGCCTGCGCCATATCCGGCAGGTTTCACTGGAACAGCTGCTGGAATCCGCCGATATCATTTCCCTGCATATTCCCCTGACAGAAGACACGCGTCATTTCATCAACGCTCAAACTTTGGCGCTGATGAAACCCGGGGTAATGCTGATCAACACATCACGCGGTCTGCTGATCGATACCGCCAGCGTACTCGAAGCGCTCGAAAACCGCAGGCTGGGTTACCTCGGCCTCGATGTCTATGAGTTTGAAAAGGGGCTCTTCTTCGAAGACCACCATCAGGACCCTGTCAAAGATGCCATGCTTATCAAATTAATGAGCCATCCCAATGTGCTGATCACACCGCACCAGGCTTATCTGACGCGGGAGGCGCTCCAGGAGATCGCTGATCAAACCATAAAGAACCTTGACCTCTGGCAGGCCGGAAAGTGCGTGGGCAAAGCCTGCGCCTGCGCTAAAAACTGCCGGCATATCCCTCAACCTGAAAAAATTGCACATTCCTGAATATGGACAAATCACTTAAAGCGCTGACCGCTAAATACAATGTGGCCGTCCCCCGCTATACCAGTTATCCGACCATGCCCTACTGGGACAACCAGACCTATACCCAGGTTGCCTGGAAAGAAACCGTCAAATTATCCTTTGATGAAAGCAACCCCGCATCCGGCATCAGCTTGTACGTTCACCTGCCATTCTGCGAGAACCTTTGCACCTATTGCGGCTGCAACACCCGCATTACCAAAAACCACAGCGTAGAAGAACCGTATATCGCGGCCGTGTTAAAGGAATGGGCGCTGTATAAGGACATCTTCAGCGGTCAGCCGGTTATCCGGGAGATCCACCTGGGTGGCGGCACACCTACATTCTTTTGCCCGGAAAACCTGCACCGCCTGATCGAAGGCCTGCTCGATGGCGCAAGGGTACATGCGCAGGCAGAGTTCAGCTTTGAAGCGCACCCCGCCAATACTACTCCGGCGCATTTACAGACTTTATACAACCTGGGGTTCAGGCGGCTCAGCCTGGGTATACAGGACTTCGATCCTAAAGTCCAGTTCATTATCAACCGTCACCAAACCTTTGAACAGGTGCTGGAGGTTACAGTGGAAGCCAGGCGCATCGGTTATACTTCGATAAACTATGACCTGATCTATGGGCTGCCGCTGCAGAACCTGGAAGGCCTGATCAATACCATGAACATCGTCAGCAACCTGAACCCGGACCGTATCGCCTTTTACAGTTACGCGCATGTGCCCTGGATCAAACCCGGGCAGCGCCGCTTTACCGAAGCGGACCTGCCCGACCCGGAATTAAAAGTTAAACTGCATGAAGTTGGACGGAGCCTGCTGAGAAATTATGGCTACCGGGAGATTGGTATGGACCACTTCGCTTTAGCAGGTGACGAATTGCTGGAAGCGGCACAAAACGGCGGATTACACCGGAATTTCATGGGGTATACGCACCAGCACACGCAGCTGTTGATCGGGCTCGGCGTTTCATCCATCAGCGATTCCTGGTACGGCTTCGCGCAGAATGTAAAAACGGTCGAAGAGTACCTGGAAAAAACTTCAGCCGGGGAATTTCCGCTGCTCAAAGGCCATGTGTTGTCGGAAGAAGACCTGATACTGCGCCGCCATATTCTGGACATCATGTGTAAAAGCGAAACCCGCTGGAAGCTGCGGGACCTGCCGGTGATCGCCGCAGCACTGGAACGCCTCCGTGAACCGGAAGCCGATGGCCTGGTCGAATTATCCGCCGGTGGACTACGGGTCACCACCCTCGGCACCCGTTTTCTGCGCAATATCTGCGCCTGCCTCGACGCGCGGCTTTGGGCTGCGCAGCCAACCACCCAGCTGTTCAGTATGGCCGTCTAACCGGCCATACTACTATCATTTACAGTGAACGGGCTCCGTTTTGATCATTTCCCTCAGCGCCCTAGTAAAATACGGCGAATCGTTCAGGCTCTCCACCAGCTGTAACTGTTCCCCTCCGGCAGCGATAAACGCATCATGGTATTCGGCAGCGATCTCATGAATCGTTTCCAGGCAGTCCGCAACAAAAGCCGGGCAGATTACCAGCAACCGTTTTTTGCCCGCCGCCGCCAGTTGGCCGATGACCGCTGAGGTAAAGGCTTGATCCATTCCTGCTTACCCAGCCTGGACTGGAAACACACCGTATAAGCTTCCGGCGCAAGTTTCAATTCACGGGAGATCAGCCGTGCGGTTTCATGGCATTGCGCCGCATAACAGTTCCTGTTCCTTTCGGTGATCTTTTTACTGCAATCGTCATGATGCCCCCCGGTCCCGGCGCCACAGGCCCGGAGCTGCCTTTCCGGTAAACCGTGAAAACTAAAAAGCACGTGATCAAAGGCATCCGGGTCATACTTTGCGGCATTGGCTGCAAAACCCCTGATAAACAAGGGATGATCATAAAAGGCTGCACTGAAGGATACCGGCGGAATATCATACCATCTGCTTACCACACGCATCACTTCTTCTGTCACAGATCCCGTCGTGGCCGAAGCATATTGCGGAAAAAGCGGGATCCCCTGCAGGCTTTCCACGCCGGCACCCCGCAGTTTGTTTAATCCGCGCTCAATCGAAGGGTATTGATAACGCATGGCCAGTTCGACCACATAGTCACCGCCCAGTTCCAGCTTAAGCAGTTGCTGCTGCAGGTTACTGTAGTGCAGCAGCGGTGAGCCTGTTTCCTTATCCCAGATCTGCTGGTATAACTTTGCTGACTTAGGCCCCCGGAAGGGGACGATAATCCCCCGGACGAGCAAAAAACGCAAAAAAGGGTGAATATCAATCACCCTTTTATCCATCAGGAACTCCGCCAGGTACTTCCGGACATCGGCGGTTGCCGGGCTGTCAGGTGTTCCCAAGTTAACTAATAATATTCCTTTACGCATAGTCTTAAATTAAGGCCGGGCGATCTCTAAAACCACCCTGCCATCGATCAGGCCTTTTTTCATCCGGTCGAAGACCTCATTGATATCTTCCAGTTTAGCAGCATGAACGATCGCTTTTACCTTTCCTTCAACAGCGAAGGCGATGGCCTCCTGCATATCCTTGCGTGTACCGACGATCGAGCCCCTCACCGTGTAGCGGTTCAGCACGGTATCGAAAATGGACAGGTCGAAGTTGCCTTTGGGCAGTCCGTTTAACGCGATCGTTCCTTTTCTGCGCAAGGCGGATATGCCTTGCTGGAAAGCGATGGGCGAAACAGCGGTGACGAGCACCCCGTGCATACCCCCGGTAGCTTTTTGCAGGAACGCGCCCGGATCTTCTTTAGCGGCATTGACCACCAGCTCCGCGCCCAGTTCTTTCGCCAGTTCCAGCTTGTCGTCCGCGATATCAATGGCAGCCACGTGCATACCCATCGCTTTGGCGTATTGTACCGCCAGGTGGCCAAGGCCGCCCGCACCGGAAATCGCCACCCATTCGCCGGGTTTCACTTCGGTTTCTTTAAGTCCCTTATAAACCGTGACACCCGCGCAGATGATCGGCGCCATCTCGGTAAAGTTGATACCCGCCGGGAAATGAGCCACGTAACGCGGGTCGGCCAGCACATATTCCGCAAATCCGCCGTCTACGCTGTAGCCGCCGTTCTGCTGGGTACCGCAAAGGGTTTCCCAGCCGGTGATACAGAATTCGCAGCCGCCGCAGGCACTGTGCAGCCAGGGTACACCCACGATATCGCCTTCTTTCACACCCTGTACATCAGCGCCTAAGGCCGCAACGTAACCGATAGCCTCGTGGCCGGGGATCAGCGGCAAATTAGGTTTGACCGGCCAGTCGCCATTGCAGGCGTGCAGGTCGGTGTGACACACACCGCAGGCGATCACCTTTACCAGGATCTGGTTGGCATGGGGTGTTTTCACCGGTACCGTTTCAATTTGCAGGGCTGCGCCGAATTCATGTATCACGGCCGCTTTCATGGTTTGAGGTATCATATTCAGTAGAATTTAGCGTTACAGGATAAAAAACAGTATCATCAACAGGTGGATCGCGATGCTCAGCGCAAACAGCCATAACAGGGTTTTGATACCCGCACCGCCCATGCCGGCTATGATGTTGGCAAAGAACAGCGTCAGCGTAATGGCCAGTACGGGTACCGGCGCAGCAGCATAATAAATCAGAACGGCCGGAACAGGCAGAAAGAATACGCCCTGAAAAACGAGCGACACCAGGAACCAAAGGGTGATCCATTTCTCCTGACTTTCCATAAACAGGTTCCATTTACCAAGCAATGTGTGGGCAGGAACCGGGGCTGCGTCTTTTGCGTCCCAGCGGGTATTTGCAGTTATCGTTGCCATAAAAAATAATTTGTTTATGGCTGCAAATATCCCGGCTTACGATTTACCGCACCATGACCGCCATTCGCTTAAAAGATGATCGTGGTCACTTTTTCCGGATATGCAAGGAAAGCCTGCGGTAATAACGTTTCGCCCGTATCCGGAACACATCATAACCCAGGGTGTAAAGCAGCAGGGCGGCTGGAAAAAAAAAGGAACGATAACTGTAATAATGAAAGACATAGGCTCCCGTAAGCGCGCCCCATAAGAAACAAATAATAATGGCCCCCCGCAGTTTGAGCTTGGCACTGAGCGGCATCCTTTCTTTTTGAGGCGCCCTGATCCATTGCCCCAATTCGATGCCGAGATCGGTAAAAGTTCCGGTGAGGTGCGTCGTCCGCACCTCGGCCCCCGACACCAGCGAGACCATCGCGTTTTGCATCCCCATAACAAACAGCAGGCTGCCGGCAAAGATTTCCCGGGCTACCAGGCTATGATCATAATGATAACCAAAAAAACCGATCAGGAGGAATACCGTCATCTCCACTAACAAGGGAATAACATAGGAAAACCGCTGGTTGCGGCCGATGCTGTTAATGATGAGGCCGGAGATAAAGGCGCCGGCTAAAAACAGGCACATCCATAACGCGACCACACGGGACGCTTCCCAGTCTTCTTTAACAAGCCGTTCGGCAAACAGGGCGGCATGCCCGGTGACATTGGTGGTCAGTACGGAAAAGCCGAGAAAACCTGCGGCATTAACAAACCCCGCGGACAGGCTGAGCAATGCCGCAATTTTTACGTTATGAACATAAGTTCGCCTGTTTCCTAAGTGCCTGAGCATGTCTTTTGGTTGAATGATCGGATTAATGACAGACCGCGACACCGGCGCTTGGTTTAGCGGGGCTCAGATAAGGAATGCCCAATCCCATTCCGCGCAGCAGAAACCAGCAACCCAGGCAGATCATAAGGAAGGGCATCCCTCTGTTGATCCTGCGGCGGAAAACCGGTCCGATATAACCGGAACCAACGGTAGCAAGCAGCATGAGGGGAAACGTTCCGGCACCAAACCAGAACATATATTCGGCGGAGGCCACAGGGGACAAAGTGTTAACCGCCCCTACCAGTGCCAGGTAAACAAAACCGCAGGGCAGAAAACCATTGAGTATACCGACGACAAGATGACCTAACCGATGGTTCAGCGCATAACGGATCATTTTTTGAATTGGCGAAAGCAGGGCGGCCATCAAACGGCTTTGCCCGAAACTCGCTTTAAACAGCCTGCAAAATCCCGCGATGATGATCAGCAAGCCACTGACAACACTGACTCCCTGCTGCAGCCCGGCCAGCCAAAGCTGTTTGCCCAGCAGGCCGAGCAGGTAACCTAAAACTGTATAGCTGATCAGGCGGCCGGTATTATAGACCACTTTATCCGCGACGACCAGCCACCAGCGGTTATGGAAACTGGGCACCGCGAAAGCCAGGGGCCCGCACATACCGATGCAGTGTACGCTGCCGAACAAGCCGATATAAAATGCGATCTGGTTAGCCGACATCATAGTGTTATTTCCTTTTGAAATAAATATTGTTTTTCACCACTCTCCCATTCCAGCAATAAATGCCAGCGTCCTTTTGCCAGCGAACCGACCGGCAACAGGACGGTTGTGTCTTCCCCCGTCTGGATAGCGAAACGCTTATCCTGCGCCGCGCTCGACGGCCGGATAAACCTGGCTGTTCCCTTTGCCGGTTTCGTAAAAGCTACTTTTATTTCTGTACTGCTGATCCGGATCTGCGGCTGCGCCTGCTCGGTAACCACCCGCCTTTCCTTGTCAAAATCCGCGTCAAAGCGCAGGCCTTTTTCATAATACTGATGATCATACTCATCAGCCGGAATACGGAACATATAAAAACACATGCTCAGGATGAACAGCATAAAAATGGCCATCCCCGTAATTAATCCTTTTCCCCAGTTCATAATTTCAATCGTTAACAGGACCAACAAACGTGGTACTGATGGTTTGTTTAAGCTGTTTTCCCGTAAAGAGCTGCAGGTTGATGTCGGTCTTGGCCGCATGCAGTTCCGTGGCGGGAATTTCAATAAAGAACATCGTTTTGACCATCCCGCCTTTGGCTACCGGCCCGGGTGCCTGGATATATTTGATCCGGATGGCAGAGTTGTCAGACCGGATAGTTATTTTCCGGTCCTCATTTGTCTTATTGATGATCTCTGCATTATAGATATTGCTGATGTAACCGCCGGGTTGTTCCTGGTAAAGGGATCCTGCCCCCCGCATCACCGTCATATCCATGTCGCTGCGGGTGAAAATAAAATAGCATAATACCCCAAGCATAACCGTAATAACCGCCGCATAACCTTTCATACGCAGCGTAAAGGACGGTTTCTCTTTAACCCGGATCATATTTTCCGAATAAAACCCGATCAGGCTTTTGGGCCTGTTGATCTTATCCATTACCTCATCGCAAACATCGATGCATGCGGTACAGTTTACACACTCGACCTGCGTGCCCTTGCGGATATCTATTCCCGTCGGGCAAACCGATACGCACAGGCCACAGTCCACGCAGTCCCCTTTAAGAGCAAAAGGGTCGGCATTTTTTTGCAGTTTGCCGCGGGGCTCGCCGCGGACATCATTATAGGCCACAACCAGCGTATATTCATCGAACAGTACGCTTTGCAGGCGGCCGTAAGGACAAATAACGGTGCAAACGATTTCCCTGACCTGGCTATAGACCAGATAAAAAATAAAGGTAAATACCCAGATGCTGGCCAGCCCGATCCAATGCTGCCCAACGGGCTCCCTAATGATCTTCAGTAAGTCTTCGCTGCCGATCAGGTACGCCAGGAAGGTATTGGAAATTAAAAACGACACCCCTATAAATACAAGATGTTTAGCCGTTTTTTTGGCGATCCAGGCATTCGTCCGGGGCCCCGCGTCCAGTTTCTTCCGCTTGTTGGCGTCGCCTTCGATCCACTCCTCGATCTTCCGGAAAACCATTTCCATAAAAACGGTCTGCGGACAGATCCAGCCGCAGAAGATACGGCCGAACGCGATGGTAAATAAAACCACACAGACCAGGAATACGAGCGAGGCCAGCATAAAGAGAAAAATGTCCTGGGGCCAGAAAACCTGGCCCAGTATCACAAAGTGCCGCTCCATGAAATTGAGCAGCAACAAGGGCTGCCCGCCGACCCGGATAAACGGACCTGAAAAAAAGAAGATCAGATATACATAACTGATGGCTGACCGCCATTTATAGTAAAGGCCTTTACGAATGAGCGGATAAATCCATTTTCGTTCACCTGTTTCTTTCGCCGCCGATAATCCACTCATAGCTGTTATTTTGAGGCCAGTTTATGGTCTGTTTCCAGTTCTTTTTCACCCTGCGGCGCCTTCGGGTTAGCCGGATGTGTCCCGTTCAACGACTTGATGTAATTGGCCACATCCGCAATCTGTTTTGGTGAAAGCTGCTTTTCCCAGGTCGGCATTCCTTTCGCTGCAACACCGTACTTGACTGTTTTAAACAGGTCACCGATCTTGCTGCCATGCAGCCAGTATTCATCGGTCAGGTTTGGCCCGACGCTCCCCTCGCCGTTGGCTCCGTGGCAGGCCGCGCAGCTTTGGCTGAAGATAGCTTTTCCGGACCCTAAAGTCCCGGGATCACTCGACAGCTTCACCGTGGTTTCATCCACGCGGTTCGCCGCTTTACTCAGGTATGCTTTTTTGGCGATTTCGGCCTGTGCAACCTCCATTTTATATTCATCGTATTGCAGTTGACCTACACCGAACACATGATAGATCAGCAGGTAACACAACCCAAAAACGATGCTGCCGTAGAAAAGCCACATGAACCAGGCCGGCGTTGGATTATCCAGTTCCTGGATGCCATCGTAGTCATGTTCGATCAGGAGGCTTTTTTCTTCTGACATCGGCTTTAGTGACAGCAGTTTCAGTAAGCGTTTATTGTCTTTTGGTGCCGGTTCTTCGGTGGCTTTTTTAACCGGATGTTCCAATGCCGCTATCTCCGCATTAGAATATCCCTGCAGCCGCAGCATTACGCGCCCCATGACCCTGAACGCTCTCAGCAAAACCAAAAAGACGATGACAAAAAGGACCAGCATGGCCATAATTGCGCCATAGCCTATATAATTTTTCAGTTCGTCGCTGATCAGGCTGTCGCCCTGGGCACTGGCGGATTGAACACCTGTCAGGAGGACCGGTATAAGTAATAACTTTTTCATAGTCAGGAAAAATTTGAAGGTTGAATCTCGTCGCCGTCCTGCAGGGGCAAATCGCTCATATGTTCAATATGCGCTTTGCGCATACGGATCAGCAGCACGGTAACCAGAATGAAAAAGGCCAGGAATATGCCCAGTGAAGAAAGCAGATAGACCTGATGACCGGAGACATTTTCTGTGAATTGTTTAAACATGACGGTAGTTATTTTTGTGCGGTTTTATTGGCTTTGATATCCGTACCCAGTCTTTGCAGGTAAGCGATGATCGCAACGATCTCCTTATCTTTTTTGACCCTGATATGGTCGATATGTAAGTTATCCGTAATCTCTTTGGCCTGTTTGTCCAGGTCGGCGTTGGCAATTTTGTCATAACCCTGCGGATAGGGCACACCTAAAGTCTGCATCGCCCTGATCTTGGCCGCCGTAGTAGATGTATCCAGTTTCTGTGTCAGCAGCCAGCCGTATTCCGGCATGATGCTGCCCGGTGACATCAAGCGCGGATCCATCAGGTGGTTATAATGCCAGGCATTGCCATATTTTCCTCCTTCGCGCGCCAGGTCAGGGCCGGTACGCTTGGATCCCCATAGGAAAGGGTGGTCATAAACGAATTCCCCCGCCTTGCTGTATTCACCATACCTTTCCGTTTCTGAACGGAAGGGCCTTACCGTTTGGGAGTGGCAATTGGAACAGCCCTCCTTGATATAGATGTCGCGGCCCTGTAATTCCAGCGGCGTGTACGGCTTGACGCTGGCGATGGTCGGAATATTGGACGATATCGTCAGTGTCGGCATAAGTTCGATCACCGATCCGATCAGGATCGTGATCAGGGCCAGGATCATCAACTGAACAGGCCTGCGCTCTAATTTACGGTGCCAGGCGCCTTCCAGCACAACTTTATGTTCCGGCTCCAGCGGCAGGGCCTGCGCAGCTTCGTTAGCCACCAGGCTCCCCTGTTTAGCCGTCCGGATCAGGTTATAAGCCATCACGATCACGCCCAGCAGGTAAATACCGCCGCCGACGGAGCGCATGACATGCATGGGGATGATACGCAGCGTGGTTTCTAAAAAATTGGGGTATTTCAGCATGCCCTCCGCTGTAAACTCCTTCAGCATGAGACTTTGCGTAAACCCGGCCCAGTACATCGGTACGGCATAAAAGATAATACCCAGCGTGCCGATCCAAAAGTGGAACGAGGCCAGTTTTTTTGAATATAGTTCGGTTTTATAAATGCGCGGAATCAGCCAGTATAAGATGGCAAAGGTTAAAAATCCGTTCCAGCCCAGGGCGCCAACGTGTACGTGGGCCACGATCCAGTCGCTGAAATGGGCGATGCTGTTGATCTGTTTCAGCGATAACATCGGCCCTTCAAATGTGGCCATGCCGTAAGCGGTTAAACCGACCACCATGAACTTCAGGTTCACATCATCACGCACCTTATCCCAGCCACCACGCAATGTAAGCAACCCATTGATCATACCGCCCCAGCTTGGTGCGATCAGCATGATAGAAAAGGCTACGCCTAAAGATTGCGCCCAGCCCGGTAAGGTCGTATACAACAAGTGGTGCGGGCCGGCCCAGATATATATAAATATCAGCGCCCAAAAATGCAGAATACTTAATTTGTATGAATAGATCGGCCGGTTGGCCATTTTGGGCAGAAAATAATACATCATGCCCAGATAAGGCGTCGTCAGGAAAAACGCAACCGCGTTATGCCCGTACCACCATTGTACCAGGGCATCCTGCACGCCGGCATATACCATATAGCTTTTAAAGGGAGAAACCGGCAGCTCGAAAGAGTTAACGATATGCAGCACCGCAATAGTGACGAACGTTGCAATATAGAACCAGATCGCGACATACAGATGGCGTTCACGGCGCTTAATGATCGTACCGAACATGTTCCAGCCAAAGATTACCCAGATAATGGTGATAGCGATATCGATCGGCCACTCCAGTTCGGCGTATTCATGGGAAGTCGTCAGGCCCAGGGGCAGGGTGATCACCGCAGACAGGATAATGAGCTGCCAGCCCCAGAAATGGATATTGCTCAGCCAGTCGCTGAACATCCGGGCCTTCAGCAGCCGCTGCAGGGAATAGTAAACGCCCATAAAAATAGCGTTGCCCACAAAGGCAAAGATGACCGCATTGGTATGCAGCGGCCGTATCCGCCCGAAGGTGGTGAACTGGTTGTGCATATTAGCACCGGGATGATAGAGCTGGATTGCGGCGATCAGGCCTACCGTCATCCCAATGATGCCCCAAAGTACGGTGGCTACACCGAAATTGCGGACGATCTTGTTGTCGTAGTAAAATTTGTCAGGCTGCATAAATATGTATTGCTGTTTATTGGGTGTAAAACTATTCAGGCGGCACGGATTACAGAATGATAACCGTCGGCCGGATTTGTGATGCTGATCATTTTTTAACCCGGTTCTCTTCTTCATCATCCAGCAGGATGCGCATGCCCGGTGTATAGAGGTCGTCATTCTGCCCGCTCCGCTGGGCCCAGAAAAATGCACCCAGGAAAACCAGGGCCAGCAGCACACTGCAGCCGATCAGGAAATAAATAATGCTCATAATAATTCTCTTTTTTTGGCGGCAAAATGGGTGGCCAGCGTGGTAAATGAAATGATGGTCGCCGTACTGAGCGGCATCAGCACCGCGGCGATCAGCGGAGACAATGTTCCGGTAACAGCGTAGCTGAGACCGATGACATTATAGGTCAGTGAGATCAGGAACGACAAATGAATGATCCTTACCGTATCCTTTGAAAAGCGCAGGAAGGCCGGCAATTTAGGAAATGCCCTCCCATCCATGATCGCGTCGCTGCCCGGCGAAAAGTTGTTCACGTTATCCGTCACTGCAACGCCCAGGTCGCTTTGTTTCAAAGCGCCGGAATCATTCAGCCCGTCGCCCAGCATCATCACCTTGAGCCCCTGTTCCTGCAGTTGCCGGATACGGTCCAGCTTTTGCTGCGGCGACTGGCTGAAGAACAAATGACCGTTGTCCGGAAAAAACCGGAGTAATTCCGTCCGTTCATGATCCTGATCACCGGATAAAAGATACAGCTTATAGTCCGGTGCCAGCCCGGTGACCTGCTCCAGGCCCGCGCGGTAATCATGGTGAAATCCGAAATACCCGAGGTAAATTTCGTCGATCATCAGGTGGACCCGTGTCGTCAGATTACCGGGATTAGCCTGCCCGAAGATGAATTCGTCGCTGCCCACACGGACCCGGTAGCCGCCGACCATGGCGGCAATGCCTTTGCCCGGGATCTCCCGGTAGCCGCTCGTGCTGATTTTGTCCAGGTCGCCGAAGTAATGGCAGATCATACGGCTCAGCGGATGGATCGAATTGGCGCAGACACTGTAGATCAGCTGCCGTTCTGCGACGTTCAGTTCACCATCCAGATCTATCCTTTTACTGCTGCCCGTCGTGATCGTGCCGGTTTTATCCATAACAAGCGTATCGATCCGGGCGAGTTGTTCTACCACCGCGGTATTTTTCAGATAAAAGAGGTTGCGATCAAAAATACTGAGCGCGGCGGACATCGTAAAGGGGGTGCTCAGCGCCAGGGCGCAGGGACAGGCAACGATCAATACGGCCGTGAAAGCGTCAATGCCGCGCCGGAAATCAAACGGCATCCAGGCGAGCAATGCACCCGTGGCGATCGCTACCAGCACAATGGTAAAATATTTGCTTACCCTTTCATTAAAGGTCTTCATGCGGGTATCCTGCTTGCGCGTAAAAGCTTCGTTGTTCCATAACTGTGTCAGATAACTCTGCGATACCGGCTTGATCACTTCCAGTTCAATAGCCTCGCCGGTCTGCCGTCCGCCGGCGTAGATAATCTCGCCTAAGGTTTTACTGACCGGAACGGCTTCGCCCGTAACAAAGCTAAAATCGATCAGCGCCTCGCCTTTTAACAGGATAGCGTCGGCCGGAATGATCTCGTTGTGCCGGATGACCATGCGATGCCCGGTGCACAGGTGCGCCAGGGGTACCGGTTTTTCTCTTCCCTCCCTGATTACCTGTACGGCAACCGGAAAAAAAGAACGGTAATCCCGCTCGAATGAAATATGGTGGTAAGTTTTTTGCTGCACGAACTTTCCGACCAGCAGGAAAAACACGAGTCCGCACAGCGTATCCGCAAAACCGGCACCACTATGGGTAAGGATCTCCGCAACGGTACGTATGAACAGTACAGCAATGCCCAGTGCCAAAGGAAAATCAATGTTCAGTATCCTGCTCCTGATGTTGTGCCAGGCGGACAAGAAGTAACCCCAGCCGCTGTAAAACACCACGGAGATACCAAATAAAATGTTCAGATAGCCAAAAAAGGTTTTAAAATCCTGTTCGATGGCCGACAGGCCGAAGTATTCGGGGAAACTGAGCAGCATAACATTGCCAAAGCAGAAACCCGCTACTGCGATCTTTTGTATCAGGTTGCCCTTCACCGCCTTATTTTGTTTTTTTATGATATCCTGCAGGCTGATCAACGGCTCGTAGCCGATGTCGTTCAGCAATTCAACCAGCTGCTGCAGGCTGATCTTTTCCGCATCAAAGCGGACGATCAGCTGTTTTTTCAGAAAATCAACCCTGCAATAATGAATAGCCGGATTAAAGCGGTTTAACTGTTCCAGCAACCACAGGCAGGAACTGCAATGGATCTGCGGGATATACAGCGTGATGATGGATAAACGCCCGTCCGAATAATCCAGCAGTTCTGCCAGGATCGCCGGGTCGCTCAGGTAATCATACCGTTTGTCGTTCCGCAGCCGCGTTGTGCCGGGATGCTCATTATAATTATAGTAACTGCAAAGCCCGGCCCCGGAAAGGATGGTATAAACACTCCGGCAGCCCTGGCAGCAAAATTGTTTCTGGTCTTTCTGATAGGCATTCGTCAGACATTCCTCACCGCAATGGTAGCAGTTGGTTTTCGTAGGCGTCAGGGTTTCCGGCATTTTTTTGAATTTAATGCTCCAAAATTGCCGGTTTGCCCCGGCGGGGGGAATGATACCGGTTCTGAAAAAAAGTGATCTGCGTCATTTTTCAGCCTGGATCATACGGTGGTATGTCCTTGTCTGCCGGGAGGCTGACCCGTTTCAACGGTGTGATTTCGTTGCAGAGGCCGGAACAGCCGGTATTCCGGGTGGTGATCTGTACCCTTGATAAAAATATCCCTTCAGATGAAACAAACACGGCTGCAAACTTCCGGCTGAACCATCTCCCGCAAAAAAAATGCCGGCCGGGCGGGTTTATGACCTTCGTCATTTATTTAAGAACCCCTGACCGGTAGTTTTGCAGTTAAACGCCATAACAACAAATATCCGGATGGATTGCTGACCGGCTTCAATGTAAGATTACATCAGCCGGACGCTCCTCCATTGCGGCACGAAGGAATAGAAAAGAGATGATCAAAGCACCGGGAGATACAAAGGAAAGAATTGTCGGGCATATCGTCGCGCACGACTACCGCAAGTCACGGGCCCTGGCCAGCCTCGGGGTGGATTACAGTTGCGGGGGGAACAGGACCCTGGGACAGGTCTTTAGCGGAAAAGACGATGAGCTCAACGCTGTATTGCAGGAATGGGAAAAGATAGACCGTCAGCCACAAAAAAAGGAAATGGATTTCCTGGGCTGGGACATGGCATTCCTGACCAATTATATCATGCAGCTGCATCACCGCTTTGTTAGCGGCCAGACAAAGTTCATCACGGAGCTGGCGGGTAAAGTAGCAGAATCCAATTACGCCCGCAATCCGGAGGTCAGGGACGTCGCCGGAATTTTTGAAACTACGGGCAAACGGCTCGAACTAAAGGGCCGGCAAGAGGAACTGGACCTGTTCCCTTACATCATTGAGCTGCATGAGGCAATGGTGAAGGGCACAAACCTAAAACCGGCGGTATTCGGGCCGGTGGCCGGTCCTGTCGGCACTATCAAAACGGAAGGCGAACAGATCGTCGCTGCCCTGGTACGGATCAGGAGAATGACCAATAATTATACGGCGCCACCCTATACCACCAGTACCTGCGCGATACTCTACAAATTGCTGGCCGAATATGAAGCAGACACCTTGCTGCATCTGCACCTGGAAAATAATATCCTCTTTCCCCGGGCCATCCTGACTGAGAACTGCCTGAGGGCTAATCAACAAATCACCTGAACCCATTTCTGAAATCATTAACAATAACACTATGAGCCATACTTTTCATATCCCGGTACTGGGATTAGGATATTCCATTGATACCCCTTTGAAGGTCGCCCGTTACGGGATCTCTTCTGCCATGTCCATTGTCGATGACGACCTCATCGAAAGGATGCGCCAATATCATGCGCAGCTTAACGGCGAGCCGTTTAAACCGATCTTAAAAAATGATGACGACGCGCGCGCCCGCAGGATCACCGAGTACCTGAACCTCGTGGACCGGTTGATCAGCCGGCAATTCAACGAATTAAAAGCGCTGCCCTTTGAACATGGTAACGATCTCTGCCGGTATTTCGAGCTGCTGCCGGAAAACAGCCGGTTAAGGCAGGGCTATGATCTGATGCTGGATTACCCGGAGGGTACCCAAAAAGCATTATTTCAGACCAGGTTGAAAAACGAAATGGTACCGGGCGCTATCGACGTAAATATTATGTCCAAAGTAGACAAAATGAATTATACCGCTGCAGGTGATCCCAGCGGCGAACTCAATACCGACGCGCTGGCCGCACTTCGTGGATTTGCATTGAGCACCCTGAACTCTTCGGTAATCATGTCGGCCGGGTTGAATCCCAGGCTTTACAGCTACCTGGAATCGTTTGTAGATTTTTATCCGGATAAACAGGGCGATATCCGCAAAAAGGTCATCCTTAAGGTCAGTGATTTTCGCTCCGCGTTTATCCAGGCTAAGTTTTTGGCGAAAAAGGGCATCTGGGTATCCGAATTCCGCATAGAATCCGGTTTGAACTGCGGCGGGCACGCTTTTGCTACAGAAGGTTTCCTTTTGGGCCCGATCCTGGAAGAATTCAAACAGAAACGCCAGGAAATGGCGGCGGAGCTTTTCCAAAGTTACAGCCAGGCACTGACCGGCAAGGGCCGCACCTGCTTAGCGGCCCCGGAACAACGCCTGTCCGTCCAGGGTGGGATCGGTACGGCCGCTGAAAACATTTTTTTGCGGGATCATTACCATGTAGATACCACGGGATGGGGCAGCCCCTTCCTGCTGGTGCCTGAAGTCACCAACGTGGATAAGGATACCCTTTATGAACTGGAAAATGCCACCCGGGAAGATTATTATGTCAGTAACGCCTCCCCCCTGGGTATCCTGTTTAATAATTTCAAAAAGAGCACGGCGGAAACGCAGCGGCTGAAACGCCTGGAACTCAAGCGCCCGGGCAGCCCCTGCACCAAGAAATACCTGTGTACGGATACGGAGTTTACCGAAAAGCCGATCTGTACGGCCTCCCGTGAATACCAAAACCTGAAACTCAGGCAACTGGCGTCTGCCGGTTTGCCGGAGGCCGAATACGCACAGGCTTACCAAACCGTGGTGGAAAAGATTTGCCTGTGTGAAGGACTTTGCGCTTCTGCCTATATCAAGTATGATATCCTGAAACCCAGGGAAAATAAAGCCGTTGCAATTTGCCCGGGTCCGAACCTGGCCTACTTTTCGCGGACATACTCTTTAGAGGAAATGGTGCAGCATATATATGGTGCTGCGGACCTGCTGGACAAGGTCAAACGCCCGCATATGTTCATTAAGGAGTTAAACCTCTACATCGAATACTTACAGAAGGACCTGCAATCGCAGCTGCAGGAGCTCAGCGATAAAAAACGCAAACAATTAAACAAATTCAAAGCCCAGCTTCAGGAAGGGATCGATTATTACCAGGCCTTATTCGGCGCTTCTGCCACTCAAACCTCCCGGCTGGTCAAAGACTGGATGAATGATCTTACCCACTCCTCCCGGCTGTTACAGGGTATAGAAATTTAATGCAGGTTTTTTAACGTGAACAGGCGGCATTCGATTGGAATGCCGCCTGTTCACGCTTAGCTGCAGCACGGTCTTTCATAATCCTATTCCCAAAGAGGCTTATTTATCGTTGTTTGGTTTTCGGAATACATATTAGGCGTCTTGGCTTAACTTTAAACGGGTAGCATATCCTTTCGATTGAAATAATGCTGGGAGGCCGGAACAAGCCTTATAGGCAGGACGAAGGCTGCAGCATCTCCGTTCTCAAATCTACCCGGGCCGTTGACAGCTATGCATTGGTTTTATTTCTTAAGCTTCCTGACCAGGCTAATGCCTTTGCAATATCTCCATGTAAAAAACAGAGGCCGCATGTTAAAAAACGTTCTCATTTTACGTTTTAAAAGGCAAATTCAGGTTCTTCAATTACCAGATCATTCCTGACTGAAACCACTCCCGGTGCCTTCCAGGCGATACTTTCAGCATCTTCTTTTTCCGTCAGGGAACGAACGATCCCGCGCAACTTCACTTTCCCTTCAATAACCTGAGCGGTAATCTTTGAAGCATCTATAGTCGCATGGCGCTCAAACGCAGCAGATATGCTTTTCTCGAGGTCATACGCAGTAATAACAGGTTTAACTCTGATTAAATTATAAATGGCGCGTACACCATCCAGCTGTTTAATGGCAGTTTCAGCTATTGCTCTCTGATAAGCCCATTCCACCTCTCCTTCCAGTTTTACACAACCGTCTTCTACTTTAATTTTAATCAGTTCCTGTTCGACAGCACTTTGCCATCTTAACGCATGTAATACGGCTTCGGCAATTTCGGTATCTGTTTTTCGATACCCTGGCGATACGCCCACCTGCAGATCCTCCGCAAGGGCTTTTACACCCCCCACTTTTTTGACCGCTTTTTCAGCATCCAGTTTTTTCGCATAACTATCAACCTGGCCTGATAAAGTTACCACACCATTGGTTACGGCAACCCCAATCTCAGATGAACGTAGAAAGGGTTGCCACTTTAGCTCGTCCATCACATCTCTTTGAATTTGAATGTCAGTTTTCATATTTTCCCAATATTTTTATTTAATAATTAGATGATTCTAAGTACAAAGTACGCTGTTTTACAATTTCGGTGAATGAGCAAAGTCAACTCAAAATATGATAGTTGTCAAACAACTAAAAATTGCAACTATTATATCTTCCCTGTTTTCACCAGGCGCCAGCTTAGGCTCGCAAAGGCTGGTGATCTACAACATGTCATCAAACAATTAATCAACGATAAAAAGTTAGAAATTTATTTCGGGACGAAATTCGATTGCTACAAATTGAATGAATAATAGGATTTCTTCCCCTCTCTCAGGTGTCTGATGATTCCTTCTGAGTATTACTCTCATGTTTTAACAGCAAGCTCTGGTTAAATTTTTCCAGCAGGTCAATATACTTATTCATCCAAAAATGAACCTGGGCTTCTTCTTCTATATCGCAAATATCTCCTATCGCGTGATCATTATCAGGTCTTTTCACTTTACAAGCTTCGCCCGGAAATTCTACGGTAAAATCATGATCAATTACACTTCCAAGTTGAGCTATCACATAGTGAGGCAGTGCCTCCTTTTCAAACCAGTTATAAAGTGTCCGCCTGCTGATACCAAGCTTGCGGCAGATCGCACTAAGGCCCATCGGGTGACGACGTGCAATATATTCGACAACCTTTCCGCGATGCAGGTTTAATTCACTTTCAGTTGATAGATTACCCCCGATCGTACTGATGGTATCAAATAATGAAATAGACGAATCCTTCATTGAGCAAATTGTTTACGATAGCTAAACCTAATAGATAAATGACTAATAAAAATGTTTATTATCACTAAAATCCGGTCATTCGGTCATTGCTACGCTTAATGTTTTGGTTTAGTTTTACCAACGACTGTAACATGAGTTCTTGTAATTTATATAGCTACTGCATCCAATGGGGAACCGGACAACAGAATATGATAAGCCGGAAATAACAGCGATCTCTTCTGGGGCTATTTGATTAAGTGCCGTTTTAAATCAATGACCAGAAGCCGACAATTGCCCTACCCTTTTTTCGGGATTAAAAGGGTAATGCATACCATTACTTTTACCTTCGCGGCACTTATATCACATACCACATCACAAGAACAGTAGTTTTTTCTCACATACTTTACAATTTCAAATTAACTATTACCTAATAGTTTATTTAATAATACATTAGGTCATATTTTTAAATATGACTTAAGCTCATTGTTATGAAAATATTAAAAAGTGCCCTTGTTGCCATCCTATGGATCGCAACTTTACTTTCCATATACTCATGCAAAAAGGAACAGATAAACACCAATGAAAATGCAAAAGAAGTGGTTTCCGCCGCCATGGGTAAATTCACGGGGCCGTTAGTAGTTTCTTTGTATGCAGGTGTTGAAAATCAAGAGTACGGATTTACAGACGGCCCGCGGCTATTGGCTAAATTCGCATCACCGTATGGCATCACCTCGACGCCAACAGGGGCTCTTTATATCACTGATGGGGCTAATTTAAGCACCGTTGGACATTACAGCAACATCAGAAAAATTTCGCCTGAAGGTTTAGTAAGTACCCTTGTATTTAAACAACTTAATAGCCCTGGCGCAATAACTTCTACAAGTGATGGTTCGGTATATTTTCTGGAATATGGCTCGAAACCCAACAACCAAAAAATCAGGAGAATTACGCTTGATGACCAAATACAGCCGCGTCTCGAATTTTGCAGAATTGGAATAAATGGTGCCAGAATACCATATGTATTTATTAGTATTTATGATTTTGCTGTTGCCTCAGATGGGACGATTTATTTAATTGACGGAAATGCTAATACCATTATCAAACGTGCCACAAACAGCATAACAACCGAATTTGCTGGCCAAACACTAAGAACAGGGTATAAAGATGGGAAAGGCGCTGATGCAACGTTTAATCGCCCTACAAACATCGCTATAGATGATGATGGCAATTTATATGTTACCGATTTCTATAACTTTCGCATCAGAAAGATCACCCCTGATGGCACTGTAAGTACTATCGCGGGTTCTACCAAAGGTTTTGCCGACGGAATTGGCAGTAACGCTAAATTTACATCGCTGCAGGATATAGCAGTTGCTGATAGTAACACTTTAGTTGTTGCAGACGGCTTTGCTGTCCGTTCTATAGATTTAACTACTCATCAGGTGACAACCATTGCAGGTTCTCAAACGTTCGGCAATGTTAACGGACCGGCACTTTCGGCGCGGTTTGGTGCTATCAGCCAAATTGCCGTTCACAACAACGACATCTATATATCTGAACAGTATTTCAGATATATACGAAAGATATCGCCTCTTTAAAATAACTTGAGTTTAGTCAAATGTGTAGGTCGTTGGTACCATCAGTGGAAATGACCTCCTGAAAGTATTTAATTTACCTTTAATTGTCACTTCTTTGCTGACAACAATCAGCTGCAAACATGAAAGTTATCATATTTTAATTATTCAGTTCCATTTATCTTCAATTGTGAACAATCTTTAATTCATCTATAAGCGATCTGATGATTTTCTAATTTATAAAATTGGTTTTTAAAGCTGGCTTAAAGAAACCAAACTTACGACAAGCAGATGCATAGGTTAATACAATGCATGTTGTTGATCTCAATAGTTTTTAAATCTCATTTTTAAACCCCTATCTTATGAAAAATCCACTAGTTTTTATTTGGTCATTTATAATTATTCTTTCGGCATCATGTACAAAAGAAAATCTTCACCTGAACGACAAAAAAACAGTCAGCGAGGTTGAAGCATCTAACTTAAAAACTGCTGATTTTAATAAAAATTTTGGAGGTTCAAAAGAGGACATCGCTACAGCAATAGCCACATCAAAAGATGGCAGCTATGTTATAGCCGGCCGAACTTTAAGCAACGATGGCGACATCCTCGGTAATCATGGCTTATACGACGGCCTTCTCATTAAAATTGATAAAAATGGGAATAAAATTTGGGCAAAGTGCTTCGGTGGTTCAAACAGCGATGAGATCACCGGCATTGCTGCTACCGAAGATGGGGGTTATATCTTCACCGGATCTTCTGAAAGCAGTGACGGCGATCTTGCCGGGCTAATGTTAACACAGTCAACCTTGTGGATCGTGAAATTGAATAGCCAGGGAGTTATAGAATGGTCTAAAGTTATACCAAATGATTCTCCAAATAGCGGGTTACGGCAGGCAAATTCGATTATCCAAACAAAATCCGGCGATTATGTGCTAGCTGGCAAGGTTTGGATTACTAATAGCACTTATAATGGTTGGTATTGCAAACTAACTAATTTAGGTAGTGTGCTGTGGGAAAAATCTATTGGTAGTGTAGATAGTGACAGATTTCAACAGGTAGTTGAAGAAAAAAACGGAAATTTATGGCTTGTAGGAACCTTTGGGCAGCCTTATGAAAGTGATCCTATCTCTAAAGGAGATGTTTGGCTCGCCAAAGTTGATAAAGATGGAAATATTACTTGCCAACAGAAATATGGTGGCTCTTTGTTAGATGAAGGAAACTCGCTCGCTCTCGATAAAAATAGGGGGATAATAATTGCAGGGACAACTTATAGTAGCAATGGAGATGTGGCGGGTTTTCATGGCGGTCGTTATGACGCATGGGTGATTAAGGTGGACATGAGTGGCAAAAAGATCTGGCAGAAATCTGCAGGAGGAACAGGAGGCGACCTTTTCAGTTCGGTAATCGCAATGCAAAAAGGCGGGTTCCTATTAGCTGGCCAAACCAATAGCCAGGATGGCGACGTTACAAATGGCACCAATTTTCAAACCGGAGATGGCTGGCTGGTTAAATTAACCGACTCCGGAGATATTCAATCGCAGAAAACCTTCGGCGGTGGTGGTGGAGATGCTTTTTATTTCATCGCTCAAGGGCTTAAAAATAACATTGTGGCCGGAGGTGTTATTAATGAGGGGGTAGATTTTAATGCTTGGGTAATCGGTATTATTTCGTCTGATAATTTTTAGGTTCCGGCTATAAAGCAAGAAAGCAAACTTCAGTCACAGTGTTACTTTTCTAACTATAGGAAAGATCGATCCTTTTTATAATAAATATTATTTCAATTATCATCAATGAATGTTATTTTTCTAATGGATAAAGCATTCAATCCATTTTCATAATCGCCGCCACTTACTTTTTCGTAAGCCGGCATAAAGTTTAACGGCCGTCGTATAAGCATTAGACCGGACCCCAATTGCCCTCACCAAGCTTGTATTAGTTTTTCTCGCCTTTGCTATTAGTCGGTAAATAAGTCGAGCTTTGCTTCTTCCATGTACCCCAGGCTTTTGAATTACTAAATTTAGCGGTAGTAAATATTCAGACCCGGATTTGTCGATCAGTTTAGCATGGATATGCTGCTGTGGATTTTGCCCGGTCAGCGTACGAAGCATATCACTCAAATAGTGCGCTGACATATTAAGCGCTGCGGCGAGGTTCATGTTAAGTACACTCGTTAGAATAACTTGCCACCTAAAAGGACACCTATCGTAATTACAATTTTTATAAGCTGTAAATCAGTTGGTTATAACCAGGGTTCTGGTACAGATGAATCACTATATTACGGCCTTTTAGGCAGCACCATTACCGGCAGCGTGAGATGGTAAGTAACGGATTCGTTTTGCCCTCTTTTAAAGAATTTGCTCATCTGTTCTCTGGGCTGTTGCATCACGGCCAGTAGCTCCGTCCGTTTATTGGCGTTAAGCCAGTCCCAGCTCTTTTTACGGCCCAGGTCCGGTATGCTGCGGAAATAAACCCCGCCACAGTTAAGTTTTTTATACAGGTCACGGTTAAGCTGGTCCTCCTTTTGGCGAATGCCTGCGTCTGAAGGGTCGGTATTCAGGTGAGCTACCATCAGCTCGGCGGCAAAATTTTCCATTAAACTACCGAGTTCCGCGACGGCGTTAATATCCTCTTCATGCAATTGCGAGGCGAATACGATCTTTTCGGGGTAACGCAGCGGGGTCGATTCCGGGACCAGCAGCACCGGTACCCTTGCCCAGTCAATGATCCGGTTACACTCATCACTGAGTATATAGGCCGCCAGATCGCCCGCTGTTCCCGGCGCGGTAACGATCAGGCAGATCTCCTCCATCCCCATGATCGTCGTCATCACATCAACGATCTCCGTGCTGGCGGGGTCAGCCGACACTTCCGGCACATCAGCGTCCGCGAAGGTCCGGGCAGTTGCCAGGCGGACCATCCGGTTGCCGTATTCGGCCAGCGATGGTTCATGATCCGGGTAACTTTCAGGCATTCCCGCCAATACCAGTTGCCTGCCAACTGGCTCCTTGCTTACCTGGAACAAAAGGATTTTCGCTTTCATCTTCTTAGCGATATGCAGAGCGAACTGTGTCGCGTGCTCCGCGTTTTTGGAAAGATCTGTTAAGACTGCAATGGTTCTCATATGTATCAGGTTAGGCCCTCGGGCTGCGCACGGGCGACATGATCGGTTCCGTGTAATTAAATAATTCGTTCTTAGTCGTGCGAATGATGTTGAAAAGCGCTGCGAGTTCATGTGTGGCCTGCATATACATTTCCTGTAATTCGGTTTCCAGCTCGCTATCGGTAGGGATTTTCATAATTAATAGTTTAAGTGTGGAAGTATCAATCAACGGTCAACGGAAATACCAATAATGGCAGGGCCGATAACTTATTCATATTCTTGGTATGACTATGGCCGAAATACTCCGCAAAAATATTTCTGGAATGGTGTGCCATCGCCAGCATATCGACCTGTCCGTGCTCACACAGCCAGACCAGGCCGGCTTCGGTCCTCGCATTATGGATCAGACGATAGTAGATATGCGGATAATCTGCCCGGTTGGAAAGTTCGACAAGGTATTCGGCCAGCGTTTTCTGCAGCCGGTCCTGCTCCTCCTCTTCCTGTTGATCGGTTACATGAGCCAGCAGGATCTCGGCATTGAGCAGTTTTGCGAACGGGATCAGGGAATATATAATCGCCAGGTCTTTTTCCGGGTTGTTAAAATCGGTTGCGAAAGCGATCTTTTTCACGGGTTTAAATACTGTTCCGGGTTTAACAATGAGCAAAGGGCCGGTCGTGGCATCTATCAGTTGCCCGGCATGATTCCCCACCAGCAAACTACTCATCAGGCCGCCCATATGCGTGCCGATCACCACGAGATCGGCGTTGTTTTCCGCGACGGCTTTGCTAATTACATCGGTAAGTCTGCCCGCTTCATTGATACACTGCACCGGCGGGTGATAAGCGTCCGGCGCCAATCCGGATTCCAGCTCCGTTTTGAAGTCCTGAAGTTCATTGACGTAATCCTGCAGCAGGCTATCGAATTCTCCACCGGGCCAGGCAGCGAAGCCCGGTTGCGGGACTTCTGCCGTGATGATCATCGCGTTAATGATAATTACTTTTGCTTTGATCCGGCAGGCCAGGTCAAAACCATACCGGGCAGCGTCTTTTGCGCTTGCTGAGAAATCGGTGGCCAGAAGAATTGTTTTCATTACAGTGCTGATTTATTGACCGTAAAAATCCGTAATTGGGCAGGCCTAAAAAGTGACCCCGGTCATTTATGAAAATGACCTTCTACCGCAAAACCCATCTATAAAACCAAAAAAAAACGGCATACGGTGACCGGGAACATTTTTCAGCTGCCAGCCAACCTGCATTTTTGTTTGCATCGTCCGGTCCCCTGATAGACTGTACTTAACGCAACACAAATGATCGTATACAAACAATTTACTTTTGACGCCGCACATTTTTTACCGTATGTCCCTGAAGGCCATAAATGCCGGTCCTTACACGGCCATACGTATCACCTCACCGTTTTTGTAAGCGGCCCGATACAGGACATCGTCGGCTGGGTGACCGATTTCAGCGAGATCAAGGCGGCCTGTCAGCCGGAGATCGACCGCCTGGATCATTCCTGTTTAAACCGCATACCCGGCCTGGAGAATCCGACAGCGGAAAACGTCGCGTGCTGGCTTTGGCGGCAGTTCAGGGATAAAATTCCCGGACTTCAAAGGATTGAACTAAAAGAAACCCCGACCTCCGGGGTAATTTACGAGGGAGAATGACACATGAAAAGAAATAAATTCTGGCCGGCCGCCTTGAAGGCAGTGTTCGCTGCCGAATTAGCCGCGGAAACCAATAAGTATTTGCTGTTGCCGGCGCACACCGGTGAACGGAAGCCCGGGGAACTGCCCGCATTGCTGCAGCAGCACCTGCGGATCTGCGGCTTTGCCGGACAGGAATCGGTTGTTTGCTGTCGCATGATCTGGAAAAACACTTTCCTGAGATTTCGACCGGGCGGCAAGTGGTTCCCAACGGAGTTCCTTCAGGTTAATTTTGTGCCGCAGCCGGCCAGGCTGGTACTGATGGCTACCAGGTTATGGGGCTTACTGAACTTCGGCGCACGGGATAAATATCAGGATGGAAAAGGCAGCATGCTGATCCGTCTATTCGGTCGTTTAACAATTTCCGATAACCACGGTAGAAAAATGGACAAGGCTGAACTGGTTACACTGCTCGCTGAAACAATGATCCTGCCGGTTTATGCCCTGCAAAGCTATACCAGTTGGGAACAGGTGGATGAGCATACCATAAAAGGTACGATGCGGGACGGCCATAGCTCCGTGAGTGGTTTGTTTCGTTTCGACGAAAAAGGGCTGTTCAGGAGTTTTGAGACGAATGACCGTTTTTACACGGACAATGGCCATTACCATGCCTATGGCTGGACGGCCGGCGTTGGTAACTATATCCGCCAGGGCGACCTGCTGCTTCCGTCTGCCTTTAAAGCGACCTGGCATCTACCAACAGGCGATCATGAATATTTCAGGGGGGAGCTCACCGGACTTGAGCTGAACAACACCGCTTTATCGGACAGTTTAAACAACCCGGCGGCCTCCCCCGAGCTGAAAAATGAAAAGACTGAGGAGCCAACAGGAGCCTTTTGAACTGGCACGGACCCCGGTCCTTTCCGTAAGGGTGGCACAGTTCTTTCAGTTAATGGCGTGAATCTCTTAGAAAGATCTCTTTTATTGGCAGCGGAGATGCCTTTTCCTGGATAAGGACTGAGCGGTAACCTAACGGAACCGGGCGGGGAGAAAGCCCGCAAAAAATGCTGGCCGGGAATTTATGGCAGGTGTTTCCGATCACGGTGAACCGAAGCTGCGTCGCCCGGTAACTTTGATAACAAAATGGTGAGGCGCTTGTTACCTGTAGACGATAACCTTAAAGGCCAATGAAATATCCCGATCAAATGCATGCCATGGTACTGAACCAACCGGGCAAGCCAATGGAATATAAACAGGTTCCTGTTCCCCAACCCGGCAAAACACAGGTACTTATAAAAGTGCTGGCCTGCGGGATTTGCCGCACCGACCTGCATATTTTTGACGGTGAGCTGGACCAGCCCAAACTTCCGCTGATCCTCGGCCATGAGATAGTAGGCACGGTTGTCAAAACAGGCAGCGGGGTCAAAGGGCTGGAATTAGGGCAACTGGTCGGCGTCCCCTGGCTGGGCCGAACCTGTGGCCGCTGTAAATTTTGTCTCCAGGGTATGGAGAATCTCTGCGACGACCCTTTGTTTACCGGTTATACGATCGACGGCGGTTACGCGGAGTATACGGTGGCTGATGCCCGCTTTTGTTTTGTACTCGACGAGCGCTATCATCAGCCGGGCTCAGCACCCCTGCTCTGTGCTGGCCTGATCGGCTTCCGCTCTTATCATATGATCGCGCCAGCCGCTAAAAATATCGGCTTTTATGGTTTCGGTGCCGCAGCGCATATCCTGATCCAGATCGCCATCGCACAGGGAAAAAAGGTATTTGCTTTTACACGTGATGGAGATACCATGGCGCAGCAGTTCGCCCGTAAAATGGGGGCATACTGGACCGGCGGCAGCTCGGAAAGCGCGCCTGATAAGCTGGATGCGGCTATTATATTTGCCGCCGGCGGTGAACTGGTTCCAAAAGCTTTGCAGGATGTAGACAAGGGCGGGCAGGTGATCTGCGGCGGGATCCATATGAGCGAAATCCCCGCTTTTTCCTACGATCTGCTATGGGGGGAACGATCGCTGAAGTCGGTCGCCAACCTTACCCGGCAGGACGGGCTGAATTTCTTCTCTGTGCTGAAAGATATCGAAATACATACACAAACCCAGCTCTTCAAGCTCTCAGAGGCAAACGAGGCGATTGCCAGATTCAGGTCGGGGCAGATCAGTGGCGCGGCGGTGCTGGTTATGGATAAAATTTGACCGTGCTTATATTGCTATTGCGCAGCATTACTTCTAAAACATGAAATAAAGCCATTTGGATGCCCATTTAATTAGTGAATGAGGTACGATGGGGAAGCTTTTTTCAGGCTACTAACAGCAAATCAGGTTCAGCACCTACAGCCCGGTGACAGCTCCGCGGCCTTTTTACAAGAAAATCTGCTATTCGGTTTTTGATCCGGCTTTAACCGGCGGCAGTCCGCTTATTTTTAACGCCGGGGCTAAAGGATCAAACATGAACCCACTTGAACTTCCTCAAATCGCTGATCTGGGCGCTTCGGTTGCCCGGTTGATCAGAAGCGAACTGGCAACTAACGGTACGGTTCAGGCTGCGGCAGGCCAAATCATCGTCTCTATCTCCCGTTTTGAAGTAGAACACCGCCTCGGAAATTTACTCCAGCAGATCTATCGTTCGGTCGACCAGCATTTTCCTGTCCGGCGGGAACACTTGTCACTGATCATCCGGGATATCGACGGCAGCTATGAGAACAGTTTTAAGATTTGGAAATCCGCTTTATAAAATCACTTCACTATTTCGCCTGGGCCACGACGATCTGTGTAATTTCAGTTATTAGCGCATGGGAAAATCAGGGTTTGTTTTAACTGCCCGATCCGCTGGATATGCCGGTTATTGTGCGAGTCTAATATTTGCCTGACGATGCTGACAGCCATGATCGCTCGACCAGACTCAACCTGCAGGGCTTGTTTTAAAAGTACTTTTCTTTAACAGCTTTCCGTAACTGATCACCGTCATAAGTTATTGTGACAGGCATCATGGTACGAACCCGTCAGGATAGCGAAATTAGATTAATTAAGATTCGCGATACCATGAAAGAGACAACATTTATCCAGCCACGAAAGCGGCGGCTAGCCTGGGCCCGGAAACATAGATTCCTGGCCGGCTTAATTACCATCGCATGATCATTTTATTGATCATCGTTTTCTTCCTGTTTCCAAAGCAGGCGGTCTGATGGCTGACAGGCATAGAAACATGCTACTTTCCTGTTCAGGACTCATTTGTTTGGCATCTTAAGTGCAATTCATAACGCCAGGGCGCCCTAACATTGTTTAATAAAACAAAATAGGCCTGCATATTAGTCAGTTTGACAACAAATCCTACAGCGGAACAGCCCAAGCCCGGGATCGTAGTGAATTTAAACCGGTAAAGACAGCATGATGCTAAAAAATATAAATAACTGCTATACAATAAATCAAGACTTAGCGATGAAAACAACCGAACCGGAAAATACCCGACAAATAAAATTTAATTTTTTTAACGATATACGCGATATCCTGCGGAACTGGTGGTTATTACTGGCTACGGGTTTATTACTGATCAGCGTGGGCATATGGATAATCGACTCCCCCTTCCAATCATACCTCACGTTAAGCTGGGTATTTGCCATCGGCATTGTCGGAACCGGTATTCTGGATATTTTGTTTGCCCTGACCAACCTGGAAAGCAAACGCTGGCGCTGGTGGCTTCTTGCAGGGGTCTTCGACCTTTTTGCGGGTGCATATCTGTTTAATAATTCGTTGATCACTATTGTTCTTCTGCCATTGGTGATCGGCTTATGGACATGCTATAAAGGCTGTATGGCCATTGGTGACGCCCTTCACGTCCGCGCTTACAGTTTCGGCAACTGGCGGCGTTTATTATTCACTGGCCTGGTGGTCGTGTTCATGGCAGCGTTGCTGCTGGCCTGTCCAATCATTGGCATTGAGAATATTTTCCTCTTCAGCGGACTGTCCATTATCGCTGCCGGGGTTTTCCGTGTCTATTGGGCTATGCAACTTCGCCGGCTGGCATCAATGATGAAAAATCAGGCGAGGAACCGTTAATGAACTCCGTAGGCATATGCCCGGTTAGGTTTCTGATAATAGCCTTTTAAAAGCGGTCTGGTGTACGACATAATATAGCGGTAGTCTTTAGATTCTTTATCATGCTTTTTTATGACCGTAATCATATTTCAAACCCTATCTGTGAAGGAACTTTGCATTGACTTAATTTAAAAGTTATGAATTTACTAAGACAAAAAGTGGCCCTGGTTACCGGGACCGGATCCGGTATCGGGAAATCCATAGCAGTACTTTTCGCTGAAGAAGGCGCAAAAGTCATATTAACCGATATCCATCAGGAAAACATGGAAGCCGTTGCCGCCGAAATCAGCGCCAAAGGCGGGACGGTCAAATGCTTTGCAGCCGATATGTCCAGCCAAACGGACGTAAAACAGGTCATCAACTATGTCATGGAAACTTATGCAACCCTGGACATCCTGATCAATAACGCCGGGATCATGGATAATTTTACCCCGGTCGCTGATGTCACGGATGAATTATGGGAAAAAGTGCTCGGCACAAATCTAAACGGCCCCTTTTTCACCTGCAGAGAAGCCGTTAAGTTTTTTTTGAAAAAAGGGTCAGGGATAATTGTCAATATTGCGTCGATCGGCGGTTTGCGTGGCGGGCGCGCGGGCGCGGCTTATACCGCCTCCAAGCATGCGCTGATTGGCCTGACCAGGAATATCGGATACCAGTATGCAGGGAAGAACATACGGTGTAATGCGATTGCACCCGGAGGTGTAAAGACCAATATCACTTATGGCATGGAACCCCAGCCATTCGGTTTTGAAAGAATGAACGCCGGTACGGGCAATGCTCCGGTTTCGGCCAGCCCGGAGGCGATTGCAGAACTGGCCTTATTTCTGGCTTCAGAAAAGTCAGCCTTCGTCAACGGGACCGTGCTGACCGCCGACGGTGGCTGGACTGCCTACTGATACCCATGCCCCCTCTGTGAGAATAAACGCAGACCGATAAACCCAAACCGTTTTACCGTCGGTATAGACAAGCTTTCATTGCCTTAAGCGCCGCTCGTGGGCAGGCACAAGAGTTGTTTTTTTTTCGTCGGGCCTTCGACTGTCGTCCGCTCACATGCGCGGTCGAGATACTTAAAATAACTATTTAGTTAAATTAAACTCCCATAAGTTTTGTAATTTAGCTTATAAGCAATTTAACTCCTGGTATGGGTGTGCAGCGCATCTCTTTGATCGATTATTCCGAGCTCCTTCCGGTAGCGGTATATATATGCGACCGAAATGATGAACTGGTGGAATATAACTCAGCGGCCGCATCTTTATTCGATGTCATCCCCTCCACAGGCAGCAAGGACTGGTACCCGTCCCTGGAAAAATTCGACCGGGAAGGCCGCCGGATCAACGCCGGGTATAGACCCGTAACGCAGGGGATCAAGCATCATGCCGAAGGTGTCCGTCAGGAGATCCGCTTTCTGCTGCCTAACGGCGGGGACCGCCATATTCTGGTCACTTCCGTGGCGATTCGTGACGAGACCGGAGCTTATGACGGCGCGATCCACACACTCAGCGACATCACTGCGCAACGGAGTTCCGAAAGAGAACAGGCGCTGCTTGCTGCTATTATTGAATCATCGGATGACGCGATCGTTGCCAAAGACCTGGACGGACGTATCACCAGTTGGAACAGGGGTGCGGAGCGGATGTTCGGCTATAAAGCCACCGAGGCGATAGGGCGGCACATCAGCCTCATCATACCCCTCGAACGGCTGGCCGAAGAAAAGCGGATCATCAAGGCCATCAGTGAGGGTAAAAAAGTTGAACATTTTGAGACCGTCCGCCTGACAAAAACGGGACAGGCTATCCCGATCTCCCTGACGATTTCCCCAGTGCGCGACGCCCGGGGCAGGATCATCGGTGCCTCGAAGATCGCCCGCGATATCACCCGGCAGAAACTTGCGGAGGAACAAATATTGTCTTATACAACACATCTCGAAGAGATGGTGGCGCGGCGCACGGGCGAACTGGATCAGGCCCTGCAAAAAGAAAAGGAGCTGGGAAAGCTCAAAAGCCGCTTTGTCTCGATGGCCTCCCATGAATTCCGGACACCGCTCAGCACGATCAAACTGTCCGCTTCGCTGATCGAGAAATATGCATCGCCCTACCAAAACCCCCATATCGAAAAACATCTCGTCAAGATCAATAATGCTGTCAATGACCTTACTGCTGTCCTGGGTGATTTCCTTTCGCTGGAAAAGTTGGAATCAGGAAAGGTCAGTGCGGTGCTGGCAGAATTTGACCTGGCAGAATTCTGCCGCGAAGCGGTGGCCGAAATGCAGTTACTGGCTAAACGGGGGCAGCGGCTCGTCTACTGTCATACCGGGACAACAGAACTGGTCCGGCTCGATCAGCAATTGCTGAAACATTGCCTGCACAATCTGCTCTCTAATGCGATCAAATATTCTGAAGAGGGAACCTTGATTCGCATGGATACCATGCTTAATCCGGGTGAATGCCGCCTTTCCGTGGCTGACCAGGGGATCGGCATCCCGGAAGCGGATCAGCCGCAGTTGTTCAGCGCCTTTTTTCGGGCAGCGAATACAGGCACCATTCAGGGCACTGGTCTGGGACTGAATATCGTCGCCCGGTACGTGGCGCTCATGGACGGATCTGTAGGCTTTGAAAGCCGGCCCGGCCAGGGCACCACTTTCACCCTGCGATTCTCATTACCGCAGAGCGGCTGAAGGAGAATTTCAGCTACTAAATAGTGCTATTTGTGCCTGATCACCGTTCCAGTGGGACCTTGATTCCCATGGTAGAAAGAGCAGTAAAAATTGTGAACGGGAAATGAATGGGAGAAATGAATGAGAATGACTTTAAATCATTTTTAATGACTATTCAGTTAATGGAGGAAAATCTTAAAGTGAAATTATAAAACTAATGGGAATATTGCCGGGTTATTACTTGATTGCCCCGGCGGGCCCCATTGAGCTACGGTACAGTGAGGCTACCAGGCGCTGCCAACCCAACCGGAGCTGGCCTGAGGCAGCGTGCCGGAAACGCTGCCGGATATCATCCTGCCGCAAAAGCCGCCATTCTTTAATTTAAAGTAATTTTTCGTATCCGGAAGTTGTCAGCTACATAGAGAACCGTATCGTTATCGGCCAGCTCCAGCGACAGGATGTTCTCAAACTTAGCCTGCGCCGCGGGACCGTCCACATAGCCTGCTGTGCTGCCAGCCAGCAGGGAAACGCTGCCGTCGGTCTGCAATACCCGAATTACCAGCCCATCGGTAAAGTACACGGTACCATCAGCCGCAATGGCCAGCGCATCGCGATAAATGGAGGTAGTATCCGATTTTACCGTATTGGCAGTCACTCTCCTGGGCACAGTTTTGGACAACGATAGCCCTCCCGCAGGATAGTTTTTAATTATATCCTTGAATGTTTTTTTGTAGATTTCGTTACCCGTTGTCATCAGGTAAACGGCGCTGTCTCTACCCACAGCAATAGATTTGTATTGTAAGGTAAAGTTGCCTGACATCGTCTGAATTCTGTATTCAATATTTTCTGCTATCGCTTGGCCATATATCCTCCAAACGCCGCTTCTGTTTACAAGAAGATAGAGCGAATTATCTGGCCCGGCATCCAGGGTGCCCTCATTAAAGGTAAATTCGTTGCCAGTTTGCGATAGTGTCAGGGTATATACATTACCATCTAATGTGATCTTCCGCAGCTTACTTTGAAGATTTGAAGTACTAAACGGATCGGCCTCTCTGTCTATCGCAAAAAGTCTATTGTCCGGCGTCAATGTCAAACCGGTGATATGCGTAAAGTAGGCATTTTGGCCCTGGCCGTCCCGGGAGCTGGTGCTGGTATAACAGCCTGCCAGAGTGGAGACCACGCCATCGTTTGTGATCTTGCGGATCACGTTGTAATCAGCCACATACAGTATCCCATCCGGACCTTTCACCAACTGGCTGATCTGATTGAACATGGCCTTAGTGGCCTGCCCGTCCAGGTAACCCTGTGTGCAGCCTGCATAGGTGGAAACCATGGCCGAACCGGGGGCAGTTACAGCAGCGCCGGAGAGAAGGCCGGAAGAAACTGCAGTCAACTTTTCCTTCTCGCAGCCCTGCAGCGCTATAAGCAGCACCAGCCCTGCAAGCAGCAGGCCTGATGGAGATTGAAATCTTTTCATATGCATGGTTCATTAGTTTTAAGTTGACAACTATTTCAGCATGATCCTGCGGATGCGGAAGTCATCACTCACGTACAGCACGCCATCATTATCGGCCAGTTCGAGTGCAAAGATCTGCTGGAAGCGGGCTTGCGCGGCGGGGCCATCCTCATAGCCAGCTTCGGTGCTGCCGGCCAATATAGAGAGTGTGCCCCCGGGCGTCACCTTCCAGATCTGGTGCTGTCCGGCAATATACACTGTTCCGTCGGCGGCTACAGCCAGGCGATCATACGCCCCGCTGTATTGAATGGCGTCAACCTGAACCCCGTAGGTCGCTTTTTCGCGCCTGACCAGTGTTACTGGTGCCAGTGCTACCGGGTAAATTTTGCTGTCGGTAATTTTATAAAGCCGGTCCCCGGAAGCGGTTGACGCTAAAATGTAAATTGCATTATTCCGGGCAACGATCATGGAAAGAACATATTGGTTCCATTCTAAAGCTTCACTTCTTATCACCTCACCCGTCAGCCTTCTCTGGACGATTGAAACGGGTACATGGACAGAAGAATAGTCAGTTTGGCTGCCATACAAGGTGTTGTCCGGTGCCGCGGCTAACACTACATCATTGGGGCCAAACCCGTAACCCAGGGTAAGTACCTGTCCCTGCTGGCTCACTGTTCTCGCATAGAAGCCTTCAGATATATAGATGAGTCCTGTCGGTGCTATAGTCATAGAGCCGATCTCCACGAAGGCCGCCTGCGTACCTGTCCCGTCAAGCGGAGGTTCGCCGGACGGTTTGGTTGCCCCTCCTGCGAGAGTAGAAACGTCTCCATTTTTGCCAATCTTGCGTATGCGATTATCATCAGCCACGTACAGGGCGCTGTCCGGCCCCATGCACAGGTAACTGGCGAGCATAAATTGGGCCGATGAAACGGGCCCGTCTACATAGCCCTGGGTGGAGCCTGCATAGGTGGACACCCTTACCCCGGTGTCGGTTGCTGCAGAATTACCCAACGGAGCTTCCGGAGCAATACCCAGATCTTTTTTACAGCTCTGCAAACAGGGGAACAGGCCGAATCCAATCAGCAGCAGCAACCGGGATTTACCCAATACCGTTCTCATGATAAATCAGTTTTAATGTGAATACTAATTTACTGAATCCGCAGCTGGCCTGCTATAATATTTAATTGATTATCAAATCGTTAACCCTTAAGCAAAATTACTCACAATGTGTATACATATTCATGATTACCTTCCCGTTATTGTTACCGCGTATGCGAAATCTTACTCAAATAATGTGCGTAAAAGGAGATGGAATTGAACTTGACGAACAAGATTGACTGCGCTTTCACCGTTCAGGATGGCAGCCGGAATGGAGATGGCTTATTACAATCTAAATCATTTACCGTAAATTCCAGCCGGCGAAAGATAATTTTCAATTAAAACATAAACTTATGGAATTTCCCATAACCGTTAAACGGTCCATCGAGCTTTTAGGTTTGTTCCTGGCCGGTACTATCGTCGTGCTGGGTAACACGGTAATAATGCCCTTAATAATGGCGTTTTTTTTCAGCCTGGTTTTGCTGCCTGTATTTCGTTTTTTCCGGAAATGGAAGTTCCCCGAAGCAATCGCCATTTTCCTGCCCATATTGTTATTAACCGTCTTTATGGGATTGATTATGTGGTTGTTTTATAGCCAGGTAAGTGCGCTTGTAGATGATTTTCCGCAAATTCAACATACGGTAAACAAACACTTAGATAACTTAAGTATCTGGATCAGTAATTCATTTGGGCTTTCCCCGGCAGAACAATTGAACTTCGTCAATGAACAGAGCAGCAAACTGTTCAGCTCGATGGGTAGCCTGCTGAGAGGCGCGGCAGGGTCATTATCCGGTGCATTGATCTTTTTGGCGCTGCTTCCTGTTTATATCTACCTCATCCTGTTGTACCGGAACGTCTTTCTAAAATTTGTTTTGATGTGGTTCAGGAAAACAGAACATGACAATGTTGAGGACAGCATCAGGCAAACCGAAAAAATCGTCAAAAGTTATCTTATAGGCCTGCTTATCCAGATCACTTATATCATTATCCTGCTTGGAGGGGTACTAATGCTGTTCGGAATCAAAAATGCGCTGCTTATTGGTCTCTTATTTGCTCTTTTAAATCTCATACCCTACCTGGGGGCGCTTATTGGTAATATTTTGGGAGTCTTGATCACATTAGCTTCATCAGAAAATATTACCGATATACTCGTTGTACTCGGTGCTATAACTTTTGTACAGTTATTAGATAATAACATCCTCATGCCCAGGATTGTGGGTTCACAGGTAAAGATCAACCCGCTTGCATCCATAGTAGGAATCATCGCTGCGGGTTCAATGGCTGGTCTATCGGGCATGTTTCTGGCGATGCCCGTCCTATCCGTTTTAAAAATCGTATTTGATCATTCTGTCCAATACAAACAATGGGGCTATTTGCTTGGCGATGAGCGACCTGTAAAAAGCCCGATCAAAGCAGGATAATTCAGCTCTTCTTCTTACGGTTTGCTGCTATAAGGCGGCAGGACTGAATCGTTAAGAGCGGCAATAAACTGGCGATAATCGAAACCAGCCATATTTTAAAAGGCAGAATGCTCAAGCTTAATACGAGACGAAGTTGTTCTACATTAAAGACCAAAACAACAATGGCGGCACACAAAAGCAATGCAAGCCATACAAACTTGTTTAAGGTGATTTCGTTACACACCGGGTCCGAACGCAGGGAAGACATATTAAAGACATGAAAAAGCTGACCAAAGGTCAGGGTAACGAATGCCGTATTATTGAGCAGCTGGCTGTCATCAGTAATTAAATATCTGCAATATAATACGGCTATGGTTACGGAAAGCGTCATCACAGCTGCGTATAAGGCGATAACCAGCCAGGTTCTGTCAGTAACAATATCTTTTTTGGGGTCTCTGGGACCGCCCTGCATCACCGTTTTGTCACCCGTACCCAGCCCAAGAGCTAATGCAGGAAAGATATCCGTCAGCATATTCAAAAAGAGAATCTGTAAGGGTAATAAGGTAGATGCCGGTGTAATGATACCTAAAATAGTCACTATAAATATTTCACTTAAATTACAGGATAACAGATAAATGACAAATTTTTGTATATTCCTGAATATTTCACGCCCATGTGATACCGCCTCCGCAATTGAGGTAAATGAGTCATCCTTTAATATGATACTGGCCGTCTCTTTTGCCACATCGGTTCCCCTCATGCCCATGGCGATACTTACATCGGCTTTTTTCAACGCGGGTGCATCATTTATCCCGTCACCTGTCATGGCTACGATCTGCCCGGATTTTTGAAAAATAACCGCTATGTCCAATTTCTGTTTGGGGCTTGTACGGGCGAAAACTGCTGTAGATAAGATCCTTTGCTTCCATTCATCCGTTAAGTCCTCCGTTTGGGGTAACTCCTTCCCTGTGATAACGTTTTTATCATGCTCGTCTATCAAACCAACTTTCCTGGCAATATGAAGCGCGGTGCGCGGGTGATCCCCGGTAATCATCACCACTTTTATGCCCGCGTTTCTGCATGCAGTTATGGCGGCCCTGATATCCATCCGGGGCGGATCAAGAAAGCCCATCATACCCAGGTACACCAGATCGTTAAAAAAACTGCTCTCGTCATTTTTTTCGAGGCCTGCTTTATAAGCGAAAGCAAGGACCCGGAGGCCGTCATCAGCCATATCTGCTGATTGCTGAAGGATCTGGCTTCGCCTGGTTTCATCCAGCTTATGAATAACCGGGCCCAGCTGCACCCTGCTACACTTCTGCAGCAGGTGCTCAACAGAACCTTTGGCGGCTACAAAATACCCGGTCGGGTTTCGGTGAAGGGTACCCATCATCATGATATCGGAACTAAACGGAACCTCTCCAATACGCTGGTAGGCTTTGCTTAATTCTGCGGTATTTAATTTGGCTGCATTTGCTAATTTCAAAAGAGCTATTTCAACCGGGTCGCCGGAGTAGTGCTTTTCCCCGTCATCCGGCCCTGATTTTGTAGCTACGGCGTTATTACATAAATAGCCGGCCAGTAACAGCTTTTCTAAGTTTTCGCTGCTGTTTTGCGTTTCACCATGATGAAGGAACGAGACTTTATCCGTTATACCTATTCTGATGGTCTCCTCCGGAAAGACAAAAGTATCGGCAGATATGGTATTTTCTGTCAACGTGCCCGTTTTGTCTGTCAATATTACGCTTGTACTTCCAAGCGTCTCCACCGCCGACAGCTTCTTCACAATAGCATTGCGCCGGGCCATCAGCAGCATACCATGGGATAAGGCAACAGTTGCCACTATTGGTAACCCTTCAGGTATAGCTGCCACAGCCAGGGCAATCGAGGTCTCTATGATGAGCAGTGCCTTTTTTCCCTGAATAACGCCGGTAACCGCGAACACCCCGGTCATGGCGAGCGTGATTCCGATCAGTTTTCGGCTTAAACCATTCAATTTTTTGTCAAGTGGCGTGGCAGTTTCGGGTGAACTTTCAACCAATGACGTAATTGTACCCAGTTCAGTAGCGGCTCCGGTACCGGTTACTACCGCTGTCGCATTCCCGTTTACCACCGATGTACCCTTAAATACCATATTATGACGGTCGCCCAAAGGGGCGTCTCCGACTATTTCCCCGGCTTGCTTAACAGCCGGAAATGACTCACCGGTAAGGGAAGCTTCGTCACATTGCAATTGATGTAATTCTATTAAACGGCCATCCGCGGGCACGATGTCACCGGCCTCAAGTTTCATGACATCTCCGGGCACCAGTTGCTCTGACGGTATATTTAGTAGCTGCCCGTCACGAATTACCCTGGTAATGGTAACATCCATTTTTTTTAGTGCATTCATAGAACTGCGCGCCTGCAGCTCCATTACGAACCCGATAAATGCATTGATCAGGATAACGGACGCTATGGCAACAGCGTCTAACATATCTTTAAAATATAAGGATATCGCCGCACCAAAGATCAACAGATATACGATGGGGCCGGTAAACTGCTCCGCCAGGATAAGCCGCCAACTTTTCTGGCGCCGGGTTTGATAACTATTCGGGCCAAATATTTTAATACGTTTCAACGCTTCCCGTTGGCTCAATCCTGTAGATCTATCCGTGCGGATTATTTGGATTACCTCCTCAGCAGTTAAGCGATATGCATCTTTCAGCGGATATGGAATGGCCATAGTAAATTAAATATACCGGAAGTGATAAGCGCCCGGGGTGATGATTGATCTACATGAGCTATCTCGCTTTACTTTCCGGGCCTTTTGTTAAACGTTAAAAGCGGAACCTTGCCGTAAAATGAATATTTTTCGGCATTACTATCAAATAACAGCTTATCAAATACAGACCTTGAATGGTGGGTAAAAAGCACTAATAAGGATGGCCTGCTTAACTTAACGGCCGCATCAATATCTTCCAATAAAGCATTGGTTATATCCCTTTTACGGTTATGGATGCTGACAGTGTAATTCACTTGTTTTTTTAAGGATGCCTCCATCAATTGTTTATCAAACACAAATTCATAGAGGTAAGATACATGCATCATCTCTACCGAGGCATGGAGAGGCCTGGCAAAATCAACTATCTTTTCCAGCTCATTCTTATAATCAGTCATGTCGGTTGCGTACAATATGTGATTTAAGTCTTTCAAATGACAGGTGCTGGGTATGCATAATACCGGCACTTCGGACCTGCTGATCAGCCCGCTTGTATGGGTGCCAAACAATTTTTCGACGGCACCGGCACCGCGGGTACTTATACAGATGTAAGAACATTGATGAGCCCTGGCATATTCAGCTATTCCATCTGTAACATCCACATGATCGTATAATGCCAGTTTATAATTAATTTTCGGCTCATCCATTCCATTGTATACAGCCTTTATGAATGCGCTTAATTCGGCTATAGTTTTGTCTTTAAAGGTTTGGGTATACTGTTCGTACTGATGTTCAGACCATTTAAAGGGTTTCAATAAGTGGTAAACGTGCAGCACTACCAGTTCCGCATTTCTGGCTTCTGCCAGCTTAATGGCATATCTGATAGCTGCCTTTGAATTATCCGATTGGTCTGTCGTTACAAGTATCTTTTCCATAATTTGTCATTTTAATATACAATCAGTTATTTTAAATTTTTCACAGTCATTTGCCGGCTGCGGTAAATGCTGGCCCCATCAAAATTATTGCCGATGGCATCAATTCATATACGCAGTGTCATTGACAACAATCGCAGCCTCCTTTCAAAGAAGTTCACTAATGCGAATATCCTTCAAAACATATAAACAACCGGTGACGACGGGCACAATAAGAAGTGATTAATATCAATATTGGCATTGATGACAAACACATTTATTGGTGACCAGGATCCTGTTACGCCCCCGTTTCTTTGGCGAACTTTACAGGAGCCCTGTGACTTAAAAAATGAAAGCATTCATGACCGAATCATTCAAATAATAAATAATTATTACGTATTATGATCAACTTGACTTCCCTGGAAATCGACAACATTCACGCCTATTGGCAGGCTGCCAATTACCTGGCGGTGGGCCAGATATACCTGCAGGATAATCCACTACTGAATGAACCGTTAAGACCGGAACACATTAAGCCCCGCCTGCTCGGCCACTGGGGTACCTCCCCCGGTTTGAGCTTTATTTATGTTCACCTTAACCGCCTGATAAAAAATACAGGGGCAGATATCTTATATGTCTGCGGCCCGGGCCACGGCGCACCCGGAGTCGTCGCGCACACCTACCTGGAAGGAACCTACTCCGAAATATATCCGAACGTTACACAGGATGAACGCGGCATGCGTCATTTATTCCGCCAGTTTTCTACTCCGGGAGGAATACCGAGTCATCTGAGCGCCGATATCCCCGGGTCCATACATGAAGGGGGAGAACTCGGCTATTCACTGGTACATGCCTTTGGTGCGGCGTTTGATAATCCCGGCCTGCTGGTCGCCTGTATAGTTGGAGACGGTGAAGCAGAAACAGGGCCTTTGGAAGCCAGCTGGAAATCAATTGCATTTTTGAATCCGGTCAGAGATGGAGCGGTCCTGCCGATCTTGCACTTAAATGGCTATAAGATATCCGGACCAACGGTACTGTCCCGGATGAGCGATATAAAACTGGAGCAATTATTTAACGGACATGGTTATGATGTGCTTTTTGTTGAAGGTAACAATCCTGCGGTGGTTCACCGCCAAATGGCAGGCATACTGGACGAGGCCTACAGAAGGATCAAACTGATACAGGACCATGCACGGCAAGGGAATCCATTGCCCTGCAACAGATGGCCTATAATTATATTACGCACACCGAAAGGCTGGACCGGACCAAAAGAATGGAATGGCATACCGATCGAAGATACGTTTCGCTCCCACCAGGTGCCTTTAACAGGCGTCAAAGAAGACCCAAAAAAACTGAAAGCTTTGGAGGACTGGATGCTCAGTTATCGCCCAGAAAGGCTTTTTGATAAAAAGGGTAAACTATTACCTGAATTAGCCGCATTGGCACCCGAAGGCAATAAGCGCATGAGCGCCCTTCCCTATGCAAACGGGGGGCTTCTGCTAAAAGAGCTTCACTTACCGGAATTCAGAAAATATGCTGTATCACTGACAGCTCCCGGTGTAACAGAAGCAGAAAGCACCCGCAACCTCGGTAAATATCTACGCGATGTATTTTCACTCAATCAGGAAACAAACAACTTCCGCTTATTTTGCCCGGATGAGACCACCTCTAACCGGCTGGAAGCCGTATTTGAAGTGACTAACCGCTGCAGTATGCAGACCATTAACCCTGCCGATGATAAGCTTGCAAATGACGGCCGTGTAATGGAGGTGCTCAGCGAACACTTATGCGAAGGCTGGCTGGAAGGTTATCTTTTAACCGGCAGGCACGGCCTTTTTCCCTGCTATGAAGCTTTTGTAACTATCGTCGATTCCATGGTGAGCCAGCACGCCAAATGGCTCAAAACGGCGCATGGGCTGCCCTGGCGTAAGCCGGTGGCTTCGCTCAATTATTTACTGACCTCTCATGTATGGCGGCAGGACAATAATGGCTACAGCCATCAGGGACCGGGTTTCATCGATACGGTCGTTAATAAAAAGAGCGCTGTTGTACGGATCTATTTACCACCGGATGCCAACACCCTTTTGTCTGTCATGGATCATTGCCTGCGAAGTAAAGATTATGTTAATGTGGTGATTGCCGGCAAACAGCCGGAATTACAATGGCTAACTATGCCGGAAGCGATCGACCATTGCGCCCTCGGGGCTTCCGAATGGAAATGGGCCGGCAATATGGCAAATGAACAACCCGACGTTATTCTTGGTTGCGCGGGCGATGTGCCGACACTGGAGGCGGTTGCGGCGGCATGGATACTAAAGCAATATATGCCGGAGCTGAAGGTGCGACTGGTGAATGTAATGGACCTGATGTCCCTTTCCCCCGTTGCCTACCATCCGCATGGAATGAGCGATGAACTCTTCAACACGCTATTTACCAATACAGCGCCTGTCATTTTCGCTTTTCATGGCTATGTGCGGATCATTCACGACCTGATCCACGGACGTCCTGATCCGGCCCGCTTCCATGTGAGGGGCTATATGGAAGAAGGTACCACCACAACACCTTTCGATATGGTTGTACTCAACAAAATGAGCAGATATCATCTCGCCATGGAGGCAGTAAAAAGGGTACCGCACATGCATCAGCAGGCAGATGCTTTCATCAGCTATTGTGAAGGTAAGTTAAAGGAGCATGCCGCGTATATTTGCGCTAACCTGGATGATCTGCCGGAGATCAAAAACTGGAAATGGACCAATTAATAAAGTGCTGCTTATCGTTCCGATAAGCAGCACCTATCCTTTTGTATAGCTCCTGATTTTGTAATTTGCCTGCTCCGATCCGGGATAAAACCCGGAATCATTGTCGTCTCTCAAAGCCGATACCATTCCTCTTATTTATAGAAATGCCTGGTCATAATGACTGGGAAATACCAGCAGCGGTAAATTAATATCTTTGGCGAGCCGCTGTGTATGGCTTGGATTGAAAAGGTCGTTTAAAAAAGTTTTGCCCCGGTGCACCATTACTAACAGATCTGATTGGCCCTCTTCAGCCAGCCAGGTCAACCCCCTGTTAACACTCCTGCTTTCAATATCCCGGTAGTAAATATTGGGGTAATCAACTTTACCCGACACATCATTTAAAAAATTATCAATTTTTGTACGGTCTCCTATATATTCATCATCATAATCTGTAACGTGGCTAATGAGGATCTCGGCATTGTAAACGCGTGCCCAGCCGGAAAGAGCATGAATGATGTCTATATCCCCCGGACTTAAGTCCGTCGCAAAGGCGATTTTCTTTATAGGAACATATTTAACGTTTTCCGGCACAAGCATCAGCGGAAAATCAGCCCTCGCGATCATTTCCTTACTGTTGCTTCCTAAAAAAAAACGGCTAAGGGCGCCGGCCCCGGACATTCCCATTACCACCAGGCTGATCCGGTGTTCAGCCACCATATTCCGCACATAGTCCGTTAGCTCGCCTACACCAATATTTTTAGTGATCTGCGGCTGACCGGGCGCACCTTTTAGACCCTTTAGCAGCTGTTTGGTGAGAATTTCAAATTCCTTCTCCGCATTTTTCTTGAGCGAATCAAAGTCTTCCAGTGGCCAGGCAACCTGTGCCGCTAATACGGACTCTGCCGGGACTTTAAGCGCGGTACAAAGTTTTATCCCGGCCTTTACTTTCCCGGCCAGGTGTAAGGCGTACTTAGCCGCATTAAATGCAGCTGGTGAAAAATCTGTAGGCACCAGTATTGTCTTCATGGTTTTGATTTTAAATAGCTTATACAAATTATATTAAAAAATCTTTCCCACAGAATGACCTGTATCATTTATAAACAAATATTTTAGTGATCATCGTCATTCAACGCGAGCGTTTTTTAAGGCACTTTTACCGGGAAAAACGACTTTTATGAAAACCATCCTGATACTAACCGACTTTTCAGATAATGCCGGAAATGCCGCCAATATCGCGCTTGATTTTGCCTGTAAGCTAAACGCGAACCTACTGCTTTTAAATGCCTACCCGGCACCCTTGCCTGTTTTATCAACGGCTGAAGCAGGTAACTGGCCTGATGAAGAAAATGCGGCACTTCGGAGAGATTTCAAAGCTGATCTGGCAGGCGAGAAGGTTCGCCTGGCTTCGCTGCTGGCCAATAAAACAAGCACACTGACCATAAGGACGATCATGGCAGAAGGCCCGGTAGGTAACAACATCGGCTCTGTAGTGAAAAACAGGAAGGTGGACCTTGTTATTATGGGCGGGCGGGATAAATCGGTAAATGACTTTTTGTTTGGCTCCGACACCAAAGACGTGATGAAAAAAGCAGGGTGCCCGGTATTGATTGTCCCAAAAGACATCAAGGGCATAAATTTTGAAGTGTTCACTTTCCTTACAGATCTTTCTTTGGGCGATCTCAAGACCATTGTAAAATTTCGCAGCCTATTCAACGCGCTAACTCTTCATATAACCGTCGCCCATGTGTCAAAACCTGTATTCATTGCCGATTTCAGGGAAGACAACATTGTCGCTAACTTTATGTCCCGCCTGGCAGCGCTGCAACTGCAAAATGTATCTTATCGCAATTTAAGGGGCGATAACATAGTAGCAGAAATTGATAAGCTCAACGAACTTGTCAAAGCAAATATTATGGCCATGGTTTACAGAAAACATTCTTGCCTGTGGAATATCTTTTTCCGAAGCCGCTGCAAGGTAATTATAGACGCCCAAAAATTGCCGCTCCTTATTTTCCCGGATATATGAGAATCCTCGTTCAAAACACCTGCAAGGCAGGTAAATTGGCTATGCCAGTACAGGCGACTGGAACAGCCGGGTAAAGACAATTCTGCGACGGTCCGTTTTCATGTAGTCCGTGTTACTTATTTCTTGGCTAAAGAGGGCTGTACTGACCCGTACATCGCGGCTTCCAGCGTTTTATCCAGATTGTAGACATCATTATAAGTAATGAGCTCACCGTCTTTGACCTCGCAGGTCAGGTAGGTAATGCGAACGCCGATAGGATCTTTGAGGTAAAAGGTCCTGGTTTGGCGTGCTGCGATTGCCTGGTTCAGTACAGATTTGTTTTGAGGATGACCAGAAGCATATAACAGTGCTGCCAGCCGTGCAGGGTCTTTAATCTTAATGCATCCGTTACTCAGCGCTCTGTTTTCCCTGTTAAAAAGGCTTGTCTTTGATACGCCATGCATAGAAATCTTGCTCAGGCTCCTAAAAGGAAAGGCGGCAATGCCTAAGGGTTCGCCACAGGCATATGTTTGTTTGGCGAGGTACCTGTGCGAGTGTTCTTTTATTTTGATCAGGTAGGGCGTATTAGGCCTTAATAATTGGCCGGCGTCGTTGTAAATCAGGTAATGATGCTGTTTGAGATAGTCAGCGTTTCTGATCGCTTCCGGTAATATTTTACCGGTGAATATTTTTGCTGAAACCGCCTTTTCCGGCGCAATGGTAAAAGATGCTATACTGGTCATGGCTGTTGGTGTTGCCGCAGCAGGTTTGCCCACAATAACCTTAAAGCTGTCAATGATTCCGGAATGATAAAACTGCAATAAAAATGAAGGGATATTTATTTGGATCGCATACTTCTCGTTACTATCTGCCCAACGCAGACGTTCCATATTCATCGCTACCTTACGAATGTCCGATTCGGGAATTTCATAACAATCGCCGGCATATAGTCCGGTATAAAGGTAAAGTTGATGCTGGAGATTCCGGTAGGCAGTTGCCTGCGGCTGAGCCGCGAGAATATGCTGCTGGAACTCTTTTGCAGCTAACGAGGCTTTCAAGTGATTGATCGCGGAAAAAACCGGCAGGTCATACCGGTCAAGTTTACCCGGCGGGAATTGGGGGTTAAATTTGCCATAATGAAGATAATTCACAAAGGTCAACATGGCATCGGTGAGTATGATATCGAACCGGGCCTGGCTTTCAATCGCGATAGTATTGGGACGCTCAAGTATATCGTGAAGCGTACTGTAAAGAAGTTCATTGGGATGAAAATCGTTATGGTTCAGCCCGTATTGCAGTACACAGTCAATCATCAGCATAGCATCCCAAGTCTGCTTAGCGCCGTTCTCAGGGTTTAACCATATTTCTTTGAACTTTCGCTGTGTATAGAGCTTTTTTGCCGATATCGGAAAGTTCATTTCTCCGACCCCTTGGGCAAGTTGCTTTTGAATCTCAACAGAAAGTTTGTTTTCTTTCTGTTCTTCTGATAAGGCAGGAACGGATTTCCCGCTCGCAGTGACGACAGCCAGCATCAAAACGGTAAAAAACAAGCATAATAACAAAATTGTATTAGCGGTCCGTATTGACTTATAACTTATATTAATATTCGATAGCTTTTTCATGATCATCATATTGATTAAGCAAATTTGACAACTACGGGCCATCTAAATAATGACAGGGATCACTGGGCGGATTGATTTAAAACACTATGAGCCGGAGCGTAAAGAAGGTTTCTGCGAATAAATGTGAACAGCTTGTCGTCTGAACGCTGCATGCACGTAAACAAATTAACCATCAATATCAGGTAAAAGTGACCACGGTCATTTTTAGAATAAATCCGGTTTCATAATTTTAATACTTGATCAGTGATTGCACATCGTATCATGAAAACTATACAATTTCGTTTCAGCCACCCTGTTAACGGTCACGCACGCCTGGTTCCATTATCATGCAAGGGTGTCGAGTGCCGTAATTTAAAGGTTGCGAGTGCGGAGAACAATCTCCTGGAGATACCGGTTTCAGATTGTGAAAAAGGCAGTTGGAAATTAGTATTGGATTGGGAATATGAAGGCAGAAATTTCACACACCAGGAAGAATTCACCATTACCCGCAGTCCCAGGCACCCTCACCCAGACAACTCTCCCAAAGGCAGATAAAAGTGGCGCTTTTTATCTGCTTGAGATCGTTCCGCTTTAACAATGAACCACCTTTATTATATTAAACTTGACTAATATCACATATTAAAGTGACCGGCTTACTTTTCCGGGACAGTCCCATGACGATATTTGGTAAAAATCAAAAGTTATGAAACCAGCAACAACAGACCAGGAACTCGAATTCGAACTACAAGAGTTATATCTGACCGGGAAAAGGTGGATGTCAGACATGACGTTCATGAACGAAAAGCTGATCTTTTTAAAAGAGCAGTTGACAAAAAACCCGCTTCATTTACCAGCTTTGCAACTACCTGAAGGGGCTGAAGTTTTTATAGACAGACTTGACCGCGCCGAAATCAATCAGGGCACTTTAGCGACTGAGGTGGTAAATTTCATGAACAAACTGGAACCATTAATTGTTGATAAAGCTCCGGTGATCGGGATGTCATTGATTGAAGATTACTGTCTTTTGGATAAAAAGAATAAAAAAGCACTTGATGAGCTGGAAGATCTTAAAAAAGGTTATTTGCTGGGATAGGAACGGTACGGGAATTTTTGAGAAACATAATAAAATTTAAGATTTGAATAAAACGATTTTTATAGCCTCCGCCGAGGCTTACAGCGGCAAATCAGTCATTGCACTGGGTCTGGTAGATATGTTGCTTGGCAAGGCACAAAAAATAGGCTATTTTAAACCGGTTATCAATTACGACCCGAAGCTGCAGAAAGATTTTCATATCCAGACCATTATTTCTCATTTTCAACTTCCGTTGAAATTTGAAGACGCCTATGCTTTTACAAGAGAAGAGGCGATGCAGCACCTTAAAGAACAAAGCCAGGGCGAAATGATCGATACCATTATCGGCAAATTTAAAAAACTGGAGGACCAGTTTGATTTTACGGTTATGGAAGGCAGCGACTTTGTGGGCCAGGGAACAGCATTTGAATTTGAAACGAATATGCTTATCGCCCGTAACCTGAATGCCCCGGCGATATTGGTTGTTTCGGGAGAGAATAAAACCACAGCGCAGGTCATACAGGACTGTCTCAACTTCCTGCGCACCTTTCAGGCAAGAGATATACAGGTCTTAGCCATCATTGCGAATAAAATACAGCCGGAGCAGGTAGAGGATATAAGGGACCTGTTAAGTGCTCAGCTGCCAGCTGATATAATTTCTGCTGTTATTCCCGCAGATCTCGCGCTGAAGAATCCGAATATCAAGGACATCTGTGAGAACCTGAATGCAAAACTACTCTTCGGCGAAACTTTTCTCTCCAACCAGGTAGACAACTTTGTTACCGGTGCGATGCAGGTTCCAAATTTTTTAAATTATATTAAAGAAAACGTTCTCATCGTTACGCCAGGAGACCGGGGCGATATTATTATCAGTTCCTTACAGGTAAATCTTTCCTCCAGCTACCCTAAAATTGCCGGCATTGTGCTTACGGCCGGAATTGAGCCGGAGGAGCCGGTGATGAGGCTGCTCAGGGGCCTTCAAAATGTTATGCCGATCATGGCTGTAACTACCGGTACCTTTGAAACCATTAATCAGATAGCAGCCGTAAAGGCCAGGATAACGCCGGACAACGTAAAAAAAATCCAACTGGCCATAGATATGTTCAACCGCTTTATTGATATAAGCGCGTTAGACAAAAAGATCGTTACTTACCGGTCCGATGCCATTACCCCTCATATGTTTCAATACCAGCTGAGCAAATGGGCAAAGCGGCAAATTAAAAATATCGTTTTGCCGGAAGCTAACGATGACCGGATACTGATGGCCGCAGCAAGGCTGATAGCGCAACAGGTTGTGACGCTAACTTTATTAGGAAACCCTTATGATATCGCGGCATCATTTAAGCGGCTGGGCTTAAGTATTGACATGGACAGGGTGCGGATCATCGATCCGGCGAATGCAGAATACTACCATGATTACGTGGAAACCTTGTATGAATTACGCAAAGAAAAAAACCTGACGATGGAAATGGCCAGGGACCTGATGACTGACGTATCTTATTTTGGAACCATGATGGTTTACAAGGGCCATGCGGATGGCATGGTATCGGGCGCCAATCATACCACCCAGCATACCATACGGCCGGCATTGCAGTTCATCAAAACCAAACCCGGTATTCATACCGTATCTTCCATATTTTTCATGTGCCTCGCAGACAGGGTTTCGGTTTTCGGCGATTGCGCAGTAAACCCCAACCCTACTGCCGAAGAGCTGGCGGAGATCGCTATTTCATCAGCCGATAACGGCATGCGCTTTGGCATAGAACCGCGCATTGCGATGCTTTCGTACTCTTCAGGCACGTCGGGAAGCGGCGAGGACGTCGAAAAAGTGCGGCGAGCGACCTTGCTGATAAAAGAAAAAAGGCCCGACCTGAAAGTGGAAGGCCCTATACAATATGATGCAGCAGTTGATCCCATCATAGGCAAACAGAAAATGCCGGGTTCAGAAGTGGCCGGGCAGGCAAGCATACTTATCTTCCCTGATCTGAACACCGGTAATAATACTTATAAAGCAGTTCAGCGCGAAACGGGCGCCCTGGCTATTGGCCCGATGCTGCAGGGGTTAAACAAGCCGGTGAATGATCTTAGCAGGGGATGCACCGTTGATGACATCTTTAATACCGTAATTATTACAGCCATTCAAAGCCAGGACCAATAGTATATCCTGTAAACTTAAATTATATATGAATATTTTCGTGATCAACTCGGGTAGCAGCTCCATCAAATATCAGTTATTCCAGACACCGTTATCCCAACCGGTTTGCAGCGGGTTAATAGAAAGAATAGGTTTGCCCGACGCTGTAATTACTCATAAAACTTATACAGGCGGAACAGAACAGGTCACAAAGATCAGCGCGAACATTGCCACCCATGAAGAAGGCATGTTGGAAACGGGCAGGCTGTTAACAGCCCCGGGAACAGGTGTATTACAAAACCCGGATGAAATCGATATTGTAGGGCACAGGATTGTACATGGTGGAGAAACGCTTACACAAACGACGGTGATCACCCCCCGGGTAAAAGATGAGATCAAGAAACTGTTCCCTTTGGCCCCGCTACATAACCCCGGCCATTTGAAAGGTATCGAGGTGGCAGAAAAAATATTTAAACGGGCTACGCAAATCGCGGTGTTCGATACCGCCTTTCATCAAACCATGCCCGAAAAAGCTTTCCGATATGCTGTACCCGATGTGTTTTATAAGAATTACGGTATAAGGGTGTACGGGTTTCACGGCATAAGCCATAAATATGTTGCCGGGCAGGCCATGAAATATCTAAAAAAGCCGGATGCAAAATTAATTACCATACACCTGGGCAATGGCTGCAGTATGGCGGCTATAAAAGCGGGCGTGTGTGTCGAGACCAGCATGGGCCTTACCCCTTTGGATGGTTTGATAATGGGTACGCGATGCGGAAATATCGATGCTTCGGTACTCTTGTACCTGATGACTGAACAGGGTTATACGGCAGAGCGTTTAACAGAACTGCTGAATAAACAGAGCGGAATGTTTGGGCTTACCGGCCAGAGCGATATGCGGTATATCAGAAAGATGCTGGATGAAGGCAGCGAAGCTGCCAAACTTGCTTATGAAATGTATGCCTACCGCATCAGGAAATATATCGGATCCTATGCGGCGGCGCTGGAAGGATTGGATGCGATCGTTTTTACAGCCGGTGTCGGCGAAAACGACAGCCTGGTACGAGAACTGGTATGTAAGGATATGCGGTATTTCGGGATCAGCATAGAGGAGACAAAAAACAGGCAACCGGCAGGAGGCTTCTTAGACATCAGCGCGGTAGAATCCGGTACCAAAGTCCTGGTTATTCCGACAAATGAGGAGCTCGAAATTGCGGATCAGTGCCTGGCGCTTATCAACAATAAAGCCGGGGCACCTTTTAATTAAGGATTCTTTCAATGCCGCATAAGCCGACCGGATAAGGATACAGAAGGATCGTTAAGGATGGCCTGCCTGAAATATTTGCGAACCATCAGGCCGCTAAGAGATGCGCTATTCCTTTACCTGATCATGGCCAGCCGCTGCTCCTGCCGGATGCCCGCTTATTTCCATGATAAAAGCAATTCTTCATTCGCCATAAGAGAGCTGTATCCTGCTTCAAAAATCTGGCGGGCGAACTTCATTTCAAACATGCCGTATTTAGCAAGTTGGGGTTCAATTAAAAGATCAACAGAGCTGCTGTTTCTTTTTACGGTATGGGCAATAGCCAAATGGAAACATCGTTCCAAGACTTTCAGGCGGCCAAGCTGCTTTGGCTTCAGGGGGTAAAGCTTATTAACATGACTGCCAATGATCCTGTCGCAATGGCCTGTCAGGCATTCGACAGGGAAATTATTAAGGACCCCACCGTCAACCAAATAATACCCCCCGTGCTTTACCGGGGAAAACATGGCAGGGACCGATGATGAGCCGACCACTACGTCAAAAAGCTGTCCCTGTGAAAATGTTACGGATGTGCCGCTAATAATGTCCGTGGTGGTTACGAACAAAGGAATACGGAGTGCTTCGAAGCTGTCTTTGTCAATTACAGACCGGAGTATCTTTTTAAGGCCGGCAGCCGAAAAAAGCCCTCCGGGTAAAAGCATCATTTTGGCCAGACTTGACGACGAATATTCTTTGATCATATCCATTATCTGCAAAGGCGTGTAGTCAGCCGCATACAAGGCGCCGATAATAGCCCCGGCACTAACCCCGGATATGCAGGCCGGCTCAATACCCACCTCTCGCATTCCCTGAAGCACGCCCAGATGCGCTATAGCACGCGCCCCTCCGCCCGATAATACCAATCCGGTTTTAATCATCCGGCAAAGATACGGTCATCAGGTTGTTAAAATGTGACGGGTATCACTTTAACCGCAGTGGGTTTCCATACTGATTGGTTACGACACCAAACAATTTTTTATACAGGCGAAGAGTTGCTTATCATCATAAGGTTTAACGAGGTAGTTTTCAATGCCCAGGTCACGCGCTATCTTTTGGTCGGACTGTTCGGAATTCGCGGATGAAAAGATCAATGGAATATTCCGGGTAAGCGACTCCGACCTCAAACTCTGCAGAACCTCAAAACCGTCCATACCCGGCATCTTGATATCACATATGATCAAATCGGGCATAGTTAACGCGATCATTTCCAGGGCTTGGTTGCCACAGTTTGCGGACATGACCTGATAACCTTCCAGGTTAAGCAGCTCCGCGGTATTTTCCCTGATATCATCATTGTCTTCTATCAGCAATATTGTAGTTTTCATAACCCTCTATTAATAGTTAACACTAAGAAAATGGGAACGGGGAAGTATAGAATTATTGCATCCCGATAACTGCATCACAAAGCTAATAAACTTCGCTTAAAAGCCTGCTTAATAATCAATTATATAAACAACAACAAGTAACCGCTCTCCTTCGGCAAAAACCCGTTTCCTGGTGATTATCCCGGATGCTTACCGGCAAAGCAGCAGGCACAGAAAAGATCGCATGCGTGATTACCGGTCAAGGATAATTTGAAAACATCAGTCAATTGGTAAATAAAGCTTCTCTGAAAGGGAGCTTAGAGGAGAGTAAAACAAAGAAATAACGGGTTCGGCGATCTAACTAAATTCTGATGGCCTCAGGACTTGTCAAACTTTTATCGTACCTGGAATGATCATTACGGGTAGTGACTGTCTCTTTAAAATTGCTTTGGATACACTGCCGCCAAACAGCCTGCCCAAAAGACCACGCTGATCATGCACCATCACGAGAAGATCTGAGGTCTTATCTTTGCAAATCCGGTTAAGCCGGCTAGCCAGGTCTTTGCCCTTTACCTCTTGATACGACAGATTTGGGTAATGTAGCTTTTCAACCTTTTCAAAAAAAGATCTTTCCGGCCCGCTGACCTCCTGCTCCGTTTGTTTAAAAAGTTTAACATGGACAATTTCCAGTTGAAAATCAAACAGTTTCCCTAAGCCCGTAAGATACCCAAGCGCATGGATATCCGCCTCGTCAAAGTCAGTTGCGAAAATAACTTTCTTCAACCGTTGCAGTTGCGCTGCAGCCGGGATGATTATAACGGGACGCGTCGTGTGCTCGATAACGGCGGTTGTGGAACTACCTGCCAGTATATGTTCCATGGTCGTACCTGATCCGGCTCCCATCACAATAAATTCTATATCATGATTTTGCAGTTGCTCTTTTAACTGAAACGCTAAGCTTCCCTCTGTACTTTCCGTGTGTATCTTAGGGTGGTAATCAGCAGGAGGTAATTGATCAACGAGCGGTTCCAGATTTTCAGTCAAATAAGCCAGATTATATTTGCTTTGGTCCGCCCACATCAGCTCTTCGATCTGCCAGGGTGTGTCCGCATTGACGGGTACTGCCTGCCGGATAAACGTATGGAACAACAGTACGCTGGCATGTACCTTGCTGGCTAAGAAGATTGCTGATGACGCAGCGTGCGACGCATTGTCGGAAAAATCGGTGAGGACTAATATTTTTTTCATAATAACTATTGCACTTTAACTTTTTCCTAGGCCCTGCCGCTTTTGGTGGTCGTCTCGAATCGTCCTGTCTTTTTTTCGGGGATTATTCTGTAAACAACCAGCTCTTTTTCATAACCGATATCACTTGCGTTTTCCGTAATTCCATGTGATGGATGCGACTGTTCTTCTTTCAGTAAAGGCCGTATCCGGTTAATAATCATTTGCATCGCATAGCTTTGGTCCCTTATGTCCGTCAACTCTTCAAACTGCCCCCATACAATTACACTCCGCCAGTTGAATATGTCAGTTATAACGTCTACCTCAAAACAGACACTTGGATTACTCCGCAGCATTTTGATCTTCATCCCCTCCGCAGAGTGCACATAAATAGCCTTACCGTCAAATACGTAATTTACAGGCACGATATAGGTGATGCCCTCGGCATGGCAGCCTATCCTGCCAATGAACTGGCTTTCCAGCAATTCATCTATCTGTTTTTCATCAAATGTACCTAACATGGCTTGCGATTTAATATATTTAAGGTTTTTGGTGAAATAAGACGCCCTGCTTCACCATATTTTTGACAATCAGCTGCCCGTATTCGTGACCGAGACTCGCCGGTTCAGACGAGTCAAAAGATTCCGTTTGCGCCGAATACAAAAGCTGCTGGGTTTTCATATCATATAAATTACTCTCCCAAAAGTAACGGGTATTTGTTACATAGTACCCGGGCTCATAGATGCGCCCCACAAGGCGGGAACGGTATAGCCAGAACCGGTTATATTCGGAGGCATAGGGCGGGTAAATTACCGGGGGTGTAACATATTGTCTTTCCCTTGACTTTTTTAAAAGCACAATGGTTAATATGGCATCAACCTTACTGTTTTTTAATTTTGATAACGCGGCAGTTTCCGTCATTTTGTCAAAAGCTTTTGGCCCGTATTCCTGTAAGGAGGATATGGCATGATAACCCAGATCATTCAGGTCGCCCGCCATATGGTTCTCCATGTTTTCCTGGATACTTCGGTCTTTTGCACTGATCAGTCCCAGAACCAATATTTTATCATAAGCCGGCGGGTTCAGCAAAGGCGCCTTCCATACGCTCGTAATTTTTGAAGTACCGCATCCCGCTGCCGTCAACAACACCAAGACGATTATAGATCTTGCATTTTTCATCATTTATTGGTTATCGGTAATGGGCAATGAATAATGGAATGGAAAGCTCTTCCTGCATTAATTTATTTGCCATACTGCTTTTGAACCACCTGGACACGACTCCCCGTTGGTAGGCCCCCATAACCACCATCGTATTCAGTTCCGCTTTTTTCAGATAAGAAATAATTTCGTCTTCAGGATTGCCGACCAGGATCTTATAGTCCGCTTTCGGGTAGTGGCAACGGATAAATTCTCTTATCAGCTGCTTTTCGGGCAACTCCTTATGCGTCTCATCCTGGGAAACATATACGACCTCTGTTTCCCGTTCGCGCAGAAACGGCAGAAGGTAATTGAACATTTTTACCGCGAATACGGAAGACGGACTGCCATCGTACAGCAGAATCACTTTCTGGATATCGGTGTATTTACGAGGAACCACCATGACGGGACATTGCGCTTCCGCAAGGAAGTCACAAACAAATGTTGTCGGTGGGGTTTCTGCTATATTACTAACGGTTTCATGGGCACCAATGAGCATCAGATCGCTGTAAATACTTTCTTTGATCAGATCATCAAGCGCAAAAATCTTGTCGTGATGGATCGTGCATTCCACCTCTATCTGCCTGCACTGCTCCTGGAACCGGGAGGCAGCGTTCAGTCGGGTCTCCTTGTCTTTTTCCAGCAGATGCTTCAGTTTCACCTTGGACACCCCCTGGCTGCCAACCATATCAAAGAGGTGAAAGCTATGATACAGGAAGCTCTCCAGGAAAACGCCTGTTAACAGCGCATTGTCGTCAGCGGCCATCCTGATCGCATACCTCATCGTACCTTCAGAAAATTTCAATCCGTCAAATGCGGCACTTAACTTTTTCATAATTTATATTTTATCGTACACTCCCGGCGCCAAACGGCGACAGGTTATCAGTTACTGTAAATTTAAATTGGGGCTGCTGTATCCGCACTGACGACCGGCACTTTAAAGAGTGACCTTCATCACGAAAGCCATAAAAAACAGTCGTGTTCCTGTCTGGCCCGCAGGAAAATGGCAAAGGATACCGCCCGCCTTACACTGGGATAGCACTCATGAAACAGAACGTTGACGCGATCCTATCAGCGGTTATCCCCGGGCATTCATATCCAGGCTATGGGATAACATTGTAATGCAGCTAACGCCTGGATTTCTTGAATGTCAGTAAAGGGATATTGCCGCAAAAGCAATATTCTTCCGCTATGCCGGGGAAAAGCATCCTGTCGAACGCAGAACGATCTTGATGGGTGAACAATACCAGTATCGAAGGTTTTATAACGGCAATAACATCGTCAATTTCTTCTATTATCGTATTTTCAATATTCATTTTACGATACATCAGCTTAACCGGATAATGCGCTTCCTTCGCCAAGGTTTTTTCGGCCATGTCGTCATCCGGGATGGGCTGATCTTTATATAACAGATGTAACATGGTCACAGTTGCCTTTACCGGCCTTGCAAAGGCGACAACTTTTTTAAGTTCCCGGTGGTAATCCGTCATGTCCGTTGCATATAGTATTTTGCTGAACGCCTTTTGCCGCCAGTTACTGGGGACGGTTATCACCGGGATGGCAGATTGCAGAATCAGCTCACTGGTATGTGTACCGAACATTTTTTTTATTGCCCGCGCCCCATGTGTACTGATACAAATAAACGTTGCCCTGTATCGCCTGGTACAACGAAGGATGCACGCAACCGTGTCCATACCATGTTCCGCCAGGATGCGATAACGCAACTTAAATATTTTAGATGTGCGTTCAATATGCCTGGTGAAGGCCGCTAATCTTTTTGCCTGCTCCTCCTTTTGTTGTGCTATATGCTCCTTGTATTTGCCGCTGGTCCAGGAGGCAGACCTGGAAACAGCGAAAACATGCAATACTATCAATTCGGCATTTCTCTGTTCGGCCAGCCGCATGGCAAAACGAATGCCCGATTTGGAATTGAGGGAGAGATCCGTGGTAACCAGTATTTTTTCCATGATTTTAATTTTACATCTTGCTTAAAGGCCTTTCCAGGTCAAACATGGCCAGTTCCAGGCTTTTATCTAAATTGTAGATGTCTTTATAAGTGGTTAGCTTTCCGCCTTCACTTTCACAGGTTAAATAAACCACCTTGACGGGTACCGCCCTGTTAAGATTAAATCTTTTGTTTTTATACGCCGCGATGGCTTTTTGCATTGCCGCTACGCTACCTTTCGCATGATCGTGCTCCAGCAAAAGAGCAGCAAGCTGCGCTGGCTGCTCAACGCGGATACTGCTTTGGCTAAATGCCCGTTCCTCCTTTTCAAATAATTGTTTTTCGGGAGTGTCGTGTATGGAGATAGCGTAGACATTCGGAAAACGAAATACCACCGCGCCGAAAGCATTGTCGCAGCCTGAGGATTGCCTGGCGAAATAAACAGATGGCTTTTGTTTAATTTCCATCAGCTTGTCATGGTCAGGATTCACATACCGGCCCTGCCGGTCATAAATGGTGTAATGGTTATTTTCCAAATACGCGTGATCCCGTATCGCGTTAGGAACAACGTCTTCGATAAATATTCTCGCCGGCAGCTTCCTGTCAGGTGCCGTAATAAAGTACTTTAACTCACTTTGTAAAGATGGCGTCGGGTCTTTCGGCGTCCCGACTATCACCTTGAACCGATAGATTGAATCCTGATGATAATATTTTAAAACATACGAGGGGATATTAACCATTAAGAAGTTCTTATCCGTGATTCCGGCCCAGCGCAGACGTTCCATGTTCATCGCCACGTGCCTGAGCTCTCCCCTGGGCAGTTCATAACAGTTATCCAAATACTGCACGGCCGATGAAAGGTATTCCTGCAGGCTCTCATATTCTTTCGACCGGGGCTGCACATCCGCTATGGCACGCATGAATTTATCCTCTTTCATCGCGTTTTTCAATACGGCCTCCGCCCGGACGACCGCGGCCGACGCCGTATCGATGTTAGCTGACGAAAATTGCGGGTTCAGGACACCGTAATGCAGTTGATTAATAAAGGTTATCATATCATCAGTAAGCATAATTTCAAACCTGGCCTGCCGGCTAAGCGAGACCTTGTCCGGCGCCTCCAAAATATCGTGAAGCATACTGGGTAAATGGTCGTTATAATGGTAATCCTCATAGGACAAACCAAACTGCAGAACGCAATCCAGCATCAGCATTGCCTGCCACGTCTGCTTTGCTTCCGTATCTGTTGTTATCCAGTTAGCGTCAAACTTACGCTGCTGATAAAATTTTTTTGTGGACGCGGGGAAGGTAAGCCATAAATGCCCGCTGTTTAATTGCTTTTCAATTTCCTCCGAGAGCTCCCTGCCATTACTTGCTTTGCTATTGGCAGGAGATGCGGTGATTATTGATAAAATAATTAACAAACATATAAATGAGCGGACACCGGCCGGTATCCTTTTCAATGCGCAATCTTTTAAATCCGGGTACTTTTTCATACGATTTCCTTATAATCAAACTTAGATCAATACCGTACGAAAAATAATGACCAGTGTCACATTATTATCTGACCATCAACAGGTTGCCCGCTAAAAAAAAGGTGGTTACCTATGCCGTCAGCCCTATTCTTTTGCCTTCTGGTAGCTTAAACGGTCAACAAGCCAGCGATAAGTGCCTGTCGGAAAACCGGCCTCTCCTGGTGGCTGACAGCGGTGGGATAAAATTCAATAAAGACGTTCCTGACAGTGTGCAACAGGGAACTGGACGGGACCCGACCACTTCAAATTCCGGCACCGATTATCAGGAATTAAAAGTTTCATAATCATTTGTTAACCGAATAATTTATTGTATTTAGCTGATTAAAGGCCTTTATCCAAAGGCAGTGATCCTGATCTCGGAATTTCATCACAGCTGAAAAAGGCATATGCCTATAGGTACCGCTATCCTGGAAGCGGTAAAGCAACGAACCCGCCCCATTTTCAGACGGCCCTGATGTCGTCTATTGGGCTCTTACCGGCAGCCATTCGAAGGATATTAATTACGAATCGCAAAAACCACTCACCATCGTCATTATCGGATGACTGGTCACGGCAACCGTGCTTATTTTACTTACTTTACTTATTTTTCCGATTATATTCTGGTTCTTTAACAAGGGCAGACAAGAGTACCGTACATATGGCTATACCGACACCATACCCGTCGCATTTGTTATTTGACTGGCAAAATTAATTTTCCATCTTTTGTCTTTTTTGTTCCTGATATTAGATTTCTGATGATCTTCACAATAATGTCAGAAAGTTTTGAATCCAGGCTATACTTCATCCTTAAATATTTATATTAAATTGCCCGGATAAGCCGGCAGGTATATTTGATTGGACATGGATACGTTGCAAACAACTACATTAAAAGGAAAGATTGAGTATACCCTGCACGGAAGTGGGAAGCCCGTCCTGATCGTAATTGGCGGACACACCAACTCCAAAGAAACCATATTTCAGAAAGGGCTGGATCCTCAAAAGTGCTGTTTTATAACACCCTCAAGGCCCGGCTATGGTTTAACCCCATTGACAAGTCAAAACAAAACGGCGGAGGGCACTGCCGAATTGTTTATTGCGCTGTTAGATACGTTAGGTATTGAAAAAGTAACGGTTTTTGGCATATCTGCCGGTGGATTGACAGCTTTAAATATTGCCGCAAATTATCCTAAGCGCATTGAACATTTAATATTGTTATCTGCCTTAACAAAAAAATGGTTTTCAGACAGCTCCATGGTTTACAAGGGAGCAAAAATAATATTTGCTCCGTTAATAGAGCGTTATACGTGGACTTGCTACAGGATATGCTTCAATCTTTTTCCTGTATTTATGACAAAAATTATGTTTAAACAAGTGTCCACATACCGGCCTGCTGATTTTACCGAAGATGAGCGCCTGGAATTGACAAAAATGACTTTGGGGATGAGATCGTACCACGGTTTCAATAACGACTTAGATCAGACCATCAAATCAAACACTTTACGCAAAATACAATGCCCGACTTTAATATTGCATAGTCACTATGATAATGCTGTCGGCTTGTCCCATCCGCAAAACGCTAAAGATCATATCAATGGTAGCACATTGGTGATATTCAATAACCGCTGGGGACACTTACTTTGGTTGGGTGGAGAATACGACTGCATATTAAAAGAGTTAAAAAAAATAATGAATTAACGCTTAATTTTTATAACAAAACGTAAACAAACATTTCACATCGCTTCAAAACACAAAAATTGGGTGGGAAAAGATTATAAAATAACAGAGCATACGCCATTTACACTTTTGGCAAAAAAGCTAACTTTGTCCATATTCTCACCCCGCGCAATCATCTACAATGTATAAGTTCAGTAATCTCCGAAAGTTCCATTTGTTTCTAAAATTTAAGAGGGATTTTAATGCGAAGAGCCTGAGAAAAGTTATGCTCCACGAGATCGTGCTTTTTTGGCTGCACAAGAACATTTCTCGTAGTCAGTTTATGATTCTTTCGGGCATCCTTGTCGGCAGCACTGCCGGGTTTGCTGCAGTACTGCTCAAAACCCTGGTTCATGAGATACACCGGTTAATTACCATAAAGTTTATATTCGAACAACAGCTCGTCTTTTATTTTATTTTTCCAATGCTCGGTATTGTTTTGACGACACTGGTGGTTATTGTGTTTTTCAAAGGACAGGACCGGAAAGGGATACCGGCCATTTTGTATGAGATCGCTCAAAATTCCAGCATGGTTTCTCATGTTAAAATGTATTCGCAGGTCGTCCAAAGTGCAATAACGGTAGGATTGGGTGGCTCTGCGGGGCTGGAGAGCCCTATTGCCGTTACCGGTTCTGCTATCGGTTCAAACTTTGCCAATACTTATCATCTCGACTACCGGGACAGGACTTTACTGCTGGCTTCCGGCGCGACGGCAGGTATCGCTGCGGCATTCAATGCGCCTATCGCGGGGATGATGTTTGCTTTTGAAATATTGCTGACCGGCGTGGTTTTTTCGGACTTTATTCCGCTGATCGTCGCTTCAGTTTGCGGCAGCCTGATTTCAAGGATCGTTTTAAACGAACAAACTTTATTCCTTTTTCATTCCCGGCACGCTTTCAACTATAAGAATATTCCATTTTACCTTTTCCTGGCCGTTGCATGCGGATTTTACGCCCGCTATTTCCTGGTAATTACGCATTGGGTTGAACACCGCCTCAGATCAATGAAAGTTAAAAGACTACAGAAGGCACTGATCGGTGGTTTGATTCTCTCCCTGTTATGCTGCCTTTTCCCACCCCTTTTCGGCGAGGGATACCAGACTGTTAAGGATCTGGTCAACGGCAAGATAGGAGCGATCATCGGGCTAAGCTTTTTTAAATATCTTCCTTATCATGACTGGTTTGTCCTGATCTTTTTAGGATTGATCTGTTTATTCAAGGCATTTGCTACCTCTCTGACTATTTTCAGCGGCGGTAATGGAGGGAATTTCGCACCAGCCCTCTTTGCCGGGGGAATATTGGGTTACTTCATAGCGACAGCCGCCTCTTTGCTTGGCATTCCTGATGTGCCGATTTTCAATATGGTCATTGTGGGCATGGCAGGCGTAATGAGCGGTGTATTGTATGCGCCTCTGACAGCCATCTTTCTTATAGCGGAATCCAGTTCAGGTTATGATCTTTTCATTCCCTTAATGATCGTTTCGGTGACTTCATATTTAATGGCTAAACGGTTTTCGCACGTTTCACCCGACTTGCAGGAACTGACGGATAAAGGACAAATATTTACGACCGAACACGACCGCAACTTACTTTCATTGATCCCGGTAGCCGATCTGATCGATAAGGACACTCAAACCGTGCAGATTGATGCCTCAATTGAAGATTTGATCAGCCTGATCAGGACGGGTAGCCGGAACATGATCGCGGTGGTCAACAAGGAAACGGAGCTGGAAGGCATCATCACACTTGATAGCATACGCCCGGTAATGTTTGATAAGGACTTAAAGGAAAGTCTAAGCATTATTAAATTAATGAGCCTGCCACCTGCATTAATCGACGAAGAAGAAAGTATGGAAAGTATCCTGAGGAAATTCGATGATACCGGCAGTTGGGTATTGCCCGTTACCCATGACCAAAGGCTGATCGGTTTTATTTCTAAATCTAAAGTACTGAATCGTTACCGGGAATTGATGAAAGCATATTCTTAACCAAAAAATAGTTCCGTTATTGCTTGGCGTAGGTGTTAACGCCGTAACATCGCCAGTCTTAGTGTCTTTCGTTAATCCATTCAGCGGTAGCTACCGCTGGTATATAACGGTGCTGAATCCTGGGGTGCGCTGCCTGCAATCTCTAACGCCGCCTGCAATACATATCAGCATACGCCGGAGCTCAATTCGCATGCCCAACATTATCCGAATTTCACCGCAACAAAAAAACAAAGTGTTACACATGATTGGAGCTCTGACCGATATTTACTATATTGAAAATATGGTAATGAGAAAATTACTTTTTTGGCTGGTTTCTGTTTGGCTGATCAATACCATGGTTTGCTTTCACGGGAGCAATCCCTTTGAAAAAGGCCGGAATGCCATTTCTTTCAATTCAAATAGGTCGTATGCACCTGAAAATCTTTTACTTTGGCTCATCAACAAACAAAACAATGTTCAGCAGGAAGACCAAAAACCGCCAGATAAAATCAAATATCGGAATCGTTATATTGGTTCCCAATACCACCGCCTTCAAATCATTTGGAAAGTAGTTTATAGAAAAAATTTCGGATTAATCACTTTCTTATCACCTGTCCATGCGGCGTTTCGGGCATTAGGCAAGTCACGCACTTTAGTGGCTGCATGTCTCTTGCTTTTCAGACTCACTCCTTTTTGATATTAACCACCGCGCTCAAATAGCGGGGCACGTACCTTATAATCATCATTAATTCGAGGCCGTATTGTATGTCTGGACCATAATTTGTTCCAGTGACACATATGTCGTGCCTGATTGCAATTTTATTTTAAGAAAGAACAATGTCAAGATTATTTATTATATCCAACCGATTACCAATTACCATTGAAAAAAATGGCGAGAACTATTTTTACAGGCCATCATCCGGAGGGCTCGTCTCTGCTATCAGTGCCTACCTGGGACAGGAAGCGAATTCCCGGTTTACCAGAAAAGTTTGGGTCGGAGTGTCTGATTGTTCAGAAAAGCTTTGGAAATCTGCCGATTCGGGAATAAACGCTGAATATGAATTCATGCCTGTTTTCGTATCTCCAAAGCATTATGAACAATATTATGACGGATTTTCAAATTCTGTCCTTTGGCCGCTTTTTCATTACTTCCCGTCCTTCGCCGACTATCAGCCTTCCTTTTTTGAGGGCTATCATAAGGTGAACGCTAAATTCGCAGAAGAACTTGAACAAACTATTGATGCGAGGGACACCGTGTGGATCCATGACTATCATCTGTTGCCGCTGGCGGGTATGCTAAGGGAAAAATTCCCTCAGCTCACCATTGGTTTTTTTCTTCATATTCCTTTCCCCTCGTATGAGTTATTTAGGGTTATTCCAAGGGAATGGCAACATGAGTTGATTAACGGGATGCTCGGCGCGGATGTAATCGGCTTCCATACCGAAGACTATCTCGAGCATTTTCTTACATGTGTACAAAAGGTTATGAAAGTAACTGTACAGGGAAGGACTATCCGTCGGAGTGGCCGTGATGTTCGGGTCGGAGCTTTTCCCATCGGAATTGATTTTAAGAGATTTCATGAGGGATCAAGTGACCGGGCTGTGCTTTTGAAGCGGTCGGAATATCTGCGTTCAAAGCAGGATAAAAAACTTATATTTTCAGTTGATCGGCTGGATTACTCCAAAGGGGTTTTTAATCGTTTGAAAGGCTACGGGGAGTTTTTAGTACAAAATCCACACTATAAGGAAAAAGTCGTCTTCGCCCTTGTGATTGTTCCCTCAAGAGATTCGATCAGGAAGTACGCTGAGCGAAAAAAAATGATTGACGAATATATCGGCAACTTGAATAGCCGGCTTGGCAATATTAACTGGCAGCCGGTTATGTATCAGTACGGTCATCTGTCTTTCGAAGAATTGCTTGGGCTATACACGGCCTGCGATCTGGCGCTTATTACGCCGATAAGGGATGGAATGAATCTTGTCGCCAAGGAATTTGTCGCTTCCAGGCGAGATAAGCAAGGCGTGCTGGTGCTCAGTGAGATGGCCGGCGCCGCTAACCAACTTGCAGAAGCGCTGCTGATTAATCCAAATGATCGAAGGGAAATTTCCCGGATGATTAAAGTTGGACTAGAAATGAGTCCCGATGAGCAAGAAAGTCGGATGACTGCCATGCAGGAAAGTGTGAGGTCTTACGATGTGGTAACCTGGGCGAAGCAGTTCTTTACAGCCCTGGACCGGGTAAGCGCAGAGCAAATAAAAAAAGAACCGCTGTTACTCGACAATTTCGCCAAGGCTAAAATGTTCGAATCATATGCAGGGTCAACGAAGAGGCTGATCCTGCTCGATTATGACGGAACCTTATCGCCATTCTTTGCGGATCCGCAAATGGCATCTCCGTCAACAGCCGTTTTACAGGTACTGCAAGAGCTTTCCAACGACCCTGTTAACAAGGTATATATCGTGTCCGGACGGGACAGCGACTCCTTAGAAAATTGGCTTGGGCATCTGCCCTTAGGCCTTATCGCCGAACACGGAGTCAAAATGCGTCATGCCGGCGGCGACTGGCAGGTTTCTGGATCGGCTGATATCAAAGTGGCACTACACGATATCGCGGAAATTATGCGCTCGGTCGTAAACCAATGCCCGGGGTCATTTATTGAACAAAAAGATTTTTCGATCGCGTGGCATTACCGGAATGCGGAAATCAACCTGGCAAGCATTAAAGCCGGGCAGCTACTTCAAATGCTGAGAGAAAAAGCAGACCTGTCCAAGTTAAGTATACTCAATGGCCATAAAGTGATTGAAGTTAAGGGTGCTGCGACCAACAAGGGCGAGGCCATTGCGCAGCTTTTGAATGGAAGCGCCTACGACTTTATCTTATGTGCAGGAGATGATCAGACCGATGAAGACATGTTTCTCAAGTTAAAGGATGAGAAAACTGCGTTTACCATTAAGGTAGGTAGCGAACCATCCATGGCTCACTACAATCTTCTTACACCTTATCTGATACAGGAGTTGCTGGAGCGACTATCGGCCGCTCGTCAAACTCATCAGCAATTTGAGCTCTAACCTCTAAAATATGAGCTATGAAATCTGCAACAGGAATAATAATGATTGTTTTTGCAGGCATTGATACTCATTTGGACCGCTTTACGATACAAAGAGAGAACAGATCATTGATGCAGGCCCTGTTCCGATATCTGCTGTAATTTAGAAGAGCCTGAATTGGCTGATATACGCGGACGACATCGGCTTTTGGGCGGTTTGCCCTGGTTGTCTTGTACAGGGAAATATGGATATTCAACGCAATATGGATTTAATTTGTATCGCACAACCTGCCGATTTTCAATCATTCAGATGGCGGGAAAGCTTATATTCGGCTTCCCAATCTAAAAGTTCATGAACATCAACGAAATATTAACCATCACGATCGTGCTGGCAGCTATATTTGCTTACATCAACCACCGTTATATCAAATGGCCGCCAACGATCGGTATTATGATCCTTTCGCTTGGGGCGTCCCTTTTGCTGGCGACGCTGGGCAGTTCACATTCGCTGCTCTCGGAAAAAGCGGTTCAGCTGGTATCATCCATAGACTTTCAGGAAGTACTGATGAACTTTATGCTGAGCTTCCTGCTCTTTGCCGGTGCTATTCATATCAATGCGCAAAAGCTAAGGGAACAGGCGCTGCCCGTGCTGGTATTGGCCACTGTTGGCATTGTGCTCTCCACTTTTATAGTCGGTGGCCTCACCTGGCTTGTCTTTGGCTGGTTCGGCATGCAGATACCCTTCATTTACTGTCTGCTGTTTGGTTCGCTGATCTCACCGACCGATCCGATCGCGGTACTGGGTTTATTGAAAGCCGCACGCATACCCGGATCGCTCGAACTGAAGATCTCAGGCGAATCGCTCTTTAACGATGGTGTGGCGGTGGTGATCTTTATTACGATCGCGGAGATCGCGCGATCGGGTGGTGCCGATATTTCCTTTGTCGCCATATCTAAATTATTTCTGCAGGAGGCACTGGGTGGCCTGGCATTCGGTGCTTTAGTAGGTTATATCGGCTTTTTAGCATTGCGTTCTATCGATGATTATAAAGTAGAGGTGATGATCACGCTGGCTATCGTGATGGGCGGCTATTATGCTGCCGGGCACCTGCATGTTTCGGGGCCATTAGCGATGGTTATCGCCGGGATCATTACGGGTAACAAATCGAAGGCAGAAGGCATGTCGGACATCACCCGCGATTACCTCGGAAAATTTTGGGAACTGATCGATGAGATCCTCAACGCCATACTCTTTCTGCTTATCGGCTTTGAAGTGCTGGTTATTAAGATCAACTCAACCATACTGATCATTGGCGGCATAACGATCCTTATCGTGCTGCTGGCGCGGTTCTTGTCCGTCATTCTCCCGGTCAGCGTATTGCGTCGATGGGTGAAGTTCGAGCCGCATGCTGTTACCATATTGACCTGGGGCGGATTACGCGGGGGGATATCCGTTGCACTGGCGCTTTCATTAAGCAATGATATGTACCGGGACCAGTTTGTTTTGATCACCTATGTGGTCGTGGTGTTCTCCATACTGGTACAGGGGCTGACTATTAGCAAACTAGCGGCGCGACTGCAAAAAAACTAAATTAAGAAGATGAGTGAGATCACAAGAGGAATAAAAAACTTTATGGCGCACCGGTTCAGTTTGTCGGAGGATAAGGCCGACGAAGCGGTGATCATCGAGGCGATCCGGAAAAACGTCGACTTTAAAGGCGCGAATTTATGGGCGCTTATTTTCGCTGTTTTTATTGCTTCTATCGGTCTGAACGTCAATTCAACAGCAGTGATCATCGGCGCCATGCTAATTTCACCTATTATGGGGCCGGTGATGGGTATCGGTCTTGGCATAGGAATCAATGACCTGGAACTGGTAAAAAAGGGCGGCAAAAACCTTTTGGTAGCCACTCTATTCAGCATACTCACATCGACCTTGTATTTCTATATCACGCCCTTGCATGAGGCACAGTCCGAACTGCTGGCCCGTACCTCGCCGTCGATCTGGGATGTTTTTATTGCCTTTTTTGGCGGACTGGCGGGTATGGTAGCGGCATCACGTAATGAGCGGAGTAACGTGATACCCGGCGTCGCTATCGCAACGGCCTTGATGCCGCCCCTATGTACCGCGGGCTTTGGCCTGGCCACAGGGAACTGGTTGTATGCCCTGGGCGCTTTATACCTGTATTTTATTAACAGCGTATTTATCGCTATCGCCACTTTCTTAATGGCCCGTTACATTAAAATGCACCGCAAGCATTTTGATGATCCCGGAATTGGGAAGAAGGTGAACCGTTATATGGTGATCGTTGTGCTCATTACGATTATCCCAAGTGTGGTTATGGCTTACCGTATTGTGGATAAAAGCATATTTGAAACGAATGCCCGTAAATTCGTGGAGGAGCGCTTTCGGTTCCACAACACCCAGGTGGTGTCTAAGTCGTATAAGTACAGTCAAAAGAATAAGGAGATCGACCTGCTGCTGATCGGGAATGAGCTAAGTAAACAGGAATTGGATTCATTACGGTTACATCTAAATGATTACAAGTTACGAGGCGTCAAGCTCAACATCCGGCAGGGCCTAAATGCCAAACAAGAGATCGATTTCTCCCAGATCAAAGCCAGTATCATGGAAGACGTATTCAGCAGGCAACAACGCACAGATACAGTGAAGGCAACGGTGAAGACCCCGGCCGTAGCTGACACAAGCGTATTAGCGGAGTTGAAAGTCCTGTATCCGGGCATACGATCGTTCGGGATCAGTTCAATGGTGGTTCACACCGCTGAAGGCCGGAAAGCAGATACGTTGAAGGTAGCCCTTGCCGGCTTTGGCTCAGCGATCAGACCCGCTGACCGCATCAGGCTGGAACAATGGCTCCGGGTAAGATATAAGACAGCCGGCATCAGACTAATCGTGCAATAAAAGAACGGAAGTTGTAATTAACGGCAATCGTTGTTGGCACTAAATGGCTTCTTTAGTTCGTTTGAGCAACGTGATCCCGATAACGCCGGCAATTATCGAGGCTAAAAGTATTCCATATTTTGCCTGATCCATAAACTCGGGCTTGGTGAAAGCAAGCCCGGAAACGAACAAGGACATGGTAAAACCTATCCCGGCCAGCGCTGCTACACCTGTCATATGCCCCCAGGTAGCTTTTTCGGGTAAGACTGCAAAACCACTTTTAATGATCAGCCAGGTGAAAAGTAAAACCCCGGTGAATTTACCAATGAGCAGTCCTGTGATCACACCTATACTGACCGGATTAACCAGCGATGAAAAAAAGTCATGTCCGATGATGATTCCCGAATTTGCCAAAGCAAAAAGTGGCATGATCACGAACGCTACCCATGGATGCAGGGCATGTTCTATCTTTTGCAAAGGGGTTTGGGCAGCCAGGCTTAATGTCTTGATATGCTCTATGGTCTGCTGCTGTCTGGCGGTGATCAGCGTGCTGCAATTGGGTACCTCTTCATCAAAATCGTAAGATAACTCCCGTAATCGCTCTGAATATCGCTTTTCGTCGATCTTTGTTGTGGCCGGTATGGTAAAGGCGACCAGCACACCGGCTATGGTCGCATGGACACCCGAAAGGAGAAAACCTACCCAAACGCCAAAACCAAGCAGCAGGTAAAAAGCCGAACTCCGGATGCCGACCGCGTTACCAATGATCAGTACGACCAGGAATATCCTACCGATCATTAAAGGCAAGAAATCAAGGTTTGAACTGTAAAAAAAGGCAATCACCAGGACAGCGCCAAGATCATCTGCCACGGCAAGCGCGGAAAGAAAGACTTTGACCGAGCCCGGAATATGTTTACCTGCAAGCGTTAGCAGGGCCAACGCGAAAGCAATATCCGTAGCCATCGGTATCCCCCAGCCGTGGGCTGATTCTGTATTCCTATTGATCAAATAATAGATGCCGGCAGGAATAAGCATACCGCCTAAAGCGGCGAACATCGGCAGGGCGGCCTTCTTTGCGCTGGATAATTCTCCATCCAGGAACTCCCGTTTGAGCTCCAGGCCGATCACGAAAAAGAAGATGGCCATTAACCCGTCATTGATCCAAAGGTGCAACGGATGGCTTAAAACATGCTCGTTAAATCCTAAGGAAAATTTGATCTCCCAGATATGATGGTAACTTTCTCCCCATGGGGAGTTCACCCAGATAATGGCCAGTAAAACGCCCAGAAACAATACGATCCCGCTGGTATATTCTAAATGAATAAATTTGCTTACCGGCCTGACCAACTTATCTATCGGCGCTTTTTCCATTTTTAATAGTTTTTTGTTATGCCGCTAAGTTAACTTTTCCTCCGTCACATGATAAGACGGATCTTCCAAAATGTTCCCATCGACCATCCTTGCAGTACTATGGGATAGTAAACTCAACTGCTTATTAACAAGGAAAAACTAATCATCAATTAACAAATCCGGATTATAAAGGCTTTGTTTTGAGTACGGGGCTATACCGCTACATTGCTACAGTTATCGGCGAAACCACCCTGATATTTAACCCGATAACAAAGGCGGTTAGCGGGCCTTGGACGAGAAGTAGTAGAGGCTATCCGCTAGCCTGTCATAGGCCCAGCGGAAAAACTGGATAAAAGCAGCATCGATCAAGCCTTGCTGTAAATTGCCTGTTAACTAATCTTTAAGTTTTCAACATCTTGCGCAAAAAGGGGTAAGGTTCCTTATCTTGTGATTCATCTAACTACCAGGCTATATGAATACAGAAAACAGTATGACCTTTTTAGGTCGTCTTTTAGACCAATTACGCCCTGCTGATCTGCTGCAAAGTGAACAACGGTCAGCCTTAAGTGTCCGAATTGAGCAGTTGCTTGCTGAAACCGGCTTGAACCGTTCGCAGTTCGGCAACCATATCCGGGTGGAAATGAATGAGCTGCGGGTTTGGTTATCAGGCACACGTGACCTGACACTGGAAAGGTTAACCGAGATCTGCCGTCTGTTCCATATCAGTATCGGTGACCTGGTGGCCGAACAGGCTTAATTGCAGAGCTTTCAGCGCTGATGGCTTCTGTTAGTATTTAATATCTTTTTTAATGCGCTGATAGTTCATTAAATTTTAGTTTTTGCTCTCCTGTCAGTCTTCAGCTTCACGCAGATTTTGCAGCCGTTTTTTCGGCATAAAAAACCAGCGTTTTCTCATCAGAAAAAGCTGCAATACAGCGGATGCGCATTGATCGCACTATCATTTAACTAATGAAGAGCCGCCTAATAAAAAGCCAACCCGATAGTGATATTTTGTCTATTTCCCGCGCTTTTAGCGGTCTATGTACTCTAAAAAAGGGGCACCATCATAAAGATGAACTCAATAGCAGATCCAAACGACTTTCTCCTGGCTCCTCTTTTCTTTTAAAACTGAACAAAGACATGCAAGATGGTCAGTTTGACCTACAAGCAGAGCGTAATCACCTGTTATTTGTCCCTTCAATATGTGGCGCTTGTTAAATCTGTATTTATAATATAGGCAAGGAAGTGTCACTTCGGCAACGATAGGATTGGCATAAAACGCTTAAATCAATGATTAAGCGGTTATGAAGGTTTTGATACCTTTTTAACCGAACGGTTCATACCGAACCTGACCAATCTCATTTATTTTAATGATCAGCATCTTTTTCCGGAACTCCAAAGCCGCCTAATTTTGGCTGGCAAGCAATCCATTCCTTGTCACCCTTTTCTTCACCGTAAAATACAGCAAATGAGAAACGATGTCAGCAAACTTGGATATTACGCTGCGCTGACGGCATTTATTGCCATTGTCGGTTATGGTGCTGTACAGTTGCTTCAACTGTTAAAAGTCATTGGCTATCCCCTGGCGGATTCGCTCATTTATGGCTTTTCCCTGGGTATAGCCCCCCCGTTCTTACTGGCAATACTGGCACTTCATTATTCTACAACAAACAAAAAACGGATCTGGAGCCATGCGGCGCTGCTCTTTGCGGTGTTGTACGCGGTCTATGTGATTTTGATGTACACAGTTCAATTGGCGGTGGTCATACCGATGTCACTGTATGATCCTAAACCCAATATACTGACAGTAAGCCCGCGCTCCTTCTTCTGGACAATAGATGCGCTGGGCTACATTTGCATGGGGACATCTACGCTGTTTGCCGGTTTCACCTTCAATAAAGGCAACCCACGGTTCTGGCTAAGGTGGTTCCTGATAGCGAATGGATTAATGGTTCCGGTTATCTCCTTTGTCTATTTTTATCCTCATTTTTCACCCGGGCTGTTACTGGTCGCTTCTCCCTGGCTGATCACCGCGCCTGGTTCGATGATATTGCTTGCCAGGTTTTTTCATGAACCAATGCAATTAAAACCCGGCGATATTTTAGCGCCCGGCAGTCAAACTAGCGGATAATAAACGAAGTGCCGGCGTACTGATAAACCAAGACATAAAAAATTACAAATTAAACTTATATCGAAATGTTAGGCGAATTAAATGAACAACAAATAGAAGGCCTGTTGAAGCAACAGGTAATAGGTCGTTTAGGCTGTCACAATAAAGGTACTGTCTACGTGGTTCCTTTACATTACTTCTACAAAGATTCCGTTATCTATTGCCATTCGGCAGCCGGAAAAAAAATAGAAATGATGCGCAGGAATCCGCAGGTCTGCTTCCAGGTTGACGACATCCGGAGTGTCTTTCGCTGGAAAAGTGTTATTGCCTGGGGACTGTTCGAAGAAATTACTGATCCGGATGAAAAACAACAGGCCATGCAGGGAATAACACACCGGCTGATGCCTTTGGCGAATAATCCGTCCAATCATGCTTCCCACGGGATTGCCGAAAATGAGAACGACATCGGTACAACCATAGATCCCGTTGTATTTAAGGTTGTTTTAAGCAGAAAAACAGGTCGTTTTGAGGAATAGGTCAGAATTTTTAACTACGAAGATCACCCATAGATATGCAAGGTAAACCTTTTAATATCCATCATTTATTTGATTTTTCCAGATCTGACATTCAAGGCATCAGTGAGCTTGCTGAACTGGCGCTTGACTTGCGATGGTCCTGGAACCACTCTTCAGACCAGTTGTGGCGAGAACTTGACCAGGATTTGTGGCAACAGACCCGTAATCCCTGGATTATTTTAAAAACGGTATCTAAAGACAAACTCATTGAAAAACTGGGAGATCCCGCTTTTCAAACCAAGCTGACAGAGCTTATCCGGTTAAAAGGTGACTTATCTACTGCTCCGGCATGGTTCCAGGCAACTCATAGTCAAAGCACCTTGAATGCAGTCGCCTATTTCAGTATGGAATTTATGCTGAGTGAGGCATTGCCAATTTATGTTGGCGGACTGGGAAACGTCGCGGGAGACCAGTTAAAATCAGCGAGCGACCTTGGCGTACCGGTCATTGGTGTGGGCTTATTGTACCAGCAGGGATACTTCAGGCAAGTCATCGACACCTATGGCAGGCAGCAGGCCTTGTATTCCTACAATGACCCCGGACAGTTACCCATTGTGCCGCTCCGGCTGGAGAACGGCGAATGGCTGCGTCTGAAAATCTCTTTATGCGGATCCGAAGTCTGGCTACGCACATGGGAAGTACGGGTGGGTCGTACCCGGCTCTACCTGCTTGATAGTAACGACCCGGCAAATGCCCCTGTACACCGTGCCATTACAAATGAACTATACGGAGGCGGGCCGGACATGCGCATCCAGCAGGAGCTGGTATTAGGTATTGGCGGATGGAAATTACTGGCAGCTTTGGACATCAACCCGGAAGTATGCCACATGAATGAAGGCCATGCCGCATTCGTGGTACTGGCACGGGCCGGGGATTTTATGCGCAGGAATAATTGTTCATTTGAAGATGCCATGGCTGTGACACGGGCTGGAAATATATTCACCACCCATACTGCTGTTGCAGCGGGGTTCGATCAATTCAGCGTACCTTTAATGGAGCAGTACCTGGCCATTTATGCGCAAAAAGAGCTTGATATAGAATTTGATCACTTGATGTCACTTGGCCGTCATGATCCTGCAAACGAATCGGAGGAATTTAAAATGGCCTATCTCGCTATACGCGGTAGCATGACCATAAACGGCGTAAGTGAACTGCATGGATCTGTAAGCAGGCAACTATTTTCTTCTCTTTTCCCACGCTGGCCGATAAGCGAAATACCGGTCGGGCATGTAACAAATGGTGTGCATATGCCGACTTGGGATTCAGAAATGGCAGATGCGATCTGGACAAATGCCTGCGGAAAGAACCGCTGGCGGGGTGAATTATCAACGATGTCGCAAAGCATCGCTGACCTGTCTGACGAAACCCTCTGGGAATTCCGGCAAAAGTCACGCGGGCAACTTGTAGACTATACCCGTAACAGATTGTTCCGGCAATTAACATTGGCCGGTTATCCATGCAGCTTGATTGAATATGCCAACCATATTTTTAACCCGGAAGTGTTAACCCTGGCGTTCGCGCGCCGTTTCGTACCCTATAAACGAACTAACCTATTGCTAACTGATCCTTACCGGCTTGTCAAAATCCTGAGAAATCCGGATTTTCCTGTTCAGTTAATTATTGCGGGCAAAGCTCCACCCCATGACGAACCGGGTAAGCAGTTGATCCAGCAGTGGGTAAATTTCATACAGGATTATCAGCTCCAGGATCATGTTGTTTTTCTGAGCGATTACGATATGCTGGTAACAGAAATGCTGGTACAGGGTGCAGATGTTTGGCTGAACACGCCTAAACGGCCCTGGGAAGCATGCGGCACCAGCGGAATGAAAGTGCTTGTTAACGGGGGGCTTAACCTTTCGGAACTGGATGGATGGTGGGCCGAGGCTTATTCGCCATCCGTCGGATGGGCGCTGGGTGATGGACGGGAACACCAGGATTTCGGATGGGATGCAACCGAAGCAAATGAGCTTTACGAGTTATTGGAAAATAAAGTAATTCCCGAATTTTATACGAGAAATAGCAACGGGATACCGGTCCGTTGGGTGGAACGTGTCCGTCAAAGCATGGCTAAGCTCACGCCGGTATTTTCCGCCAACCGCACGGTCAGGCAATATTCCGAACAATATTATATACCTGCGGCCTCCCGTTTTAACGAACGAATAAAGGGATGGTCAATCAGGGCCATTCAACGCGATTTAAAAAACAGATGGGCTGAGGTGGCATTCAGAACCTTGCAAATCGACAACGCGAATGATGCCTATAAGTTCCATATCAGTGTTTGGATCAACGGCATAAATCCGGAATATGTAAAAGTAGAATTATTTGCTGACGATCTGAACGGTGGCGCCCCCATGATTACCCCTATGTTTTTACAAGTGGAGCGGGCAGCGGATGGCGCACATATATACCTGGCATCAATTAATACCAAACGCCCGGTGGGCGACTTTACACCAAGGGTCGTTCCGGCTTATAAAGGCATTTCGGTACCGCTTGAAGACAATCATATCCTGTGGTATCGCTAAAATTAGTGTAATCTGGTGCCTTCTGTGACGTAAGCATCGAACTCATGGAATATCCAGCTCAATTAGCACTCGTTCTTTATCAGAAGCTTCGCCAGCCGTTTTCATCTGTAGCACGGGGGAATAGTGTTGCTCCCAGGTGGTGGGGCTCCGCCAGTTAAAGAAAAATCAATACCTTTGAATAACACTGACAGATTAAATTGCGGCGCGTGAAAAAAAAAGTATTGATCATTGAAAATGACCAGGATATACGGGAACTGGTCACTTATATTTTGGAGGCTGAGGGGTTTAACACGATGAGCACCCGGGAACCTGAAAACCTCGAACAGATCCTGTTATTTGGCCCCAACCTCATCCTCATCGATGAATTTATCAATAACAAGCCCGGGCACCGTTTGTGCCACAAGATCAAACAGGTAAGCGGGCTAAGGGATATCCCGGTGATTGTTCTTTCCACGGCGAACGATATTGAACTCATCGCAACCGAATGCCAGGCCAACGGTTATATCCGCAAACCTTTTGATGGCCGTGAAATTGTCGACAAAGTGATAGGGCTTGTGAATGATCAGTCATTGAGTTATTAGTATTCATTGGAAGACATCAGTTTAGGCTTACAGTGACACCTGAGTTACGCATGGTGTCGAACGCATATGCAGGCCATGCGCCTCTGCTGCTAAGACATGATCCGAATAGATGCTGAACTTTTTTCAGCCGGCACTATTTTCGGTCGCGTCTGTTTTTCGATAATTAAGTTGTACCAGCCCTCAAATGTTCTTCGCTGACGCAATAGCCCTGTAAAATCAGTCCAATAATAATGTTATCAAAAAGATAATAAAACGTATCTTCAAATCAGGGGAGGTATCTTCTAAGCGATTAACCGGGTTGTGCAAAAACATTCGTTCGCTATGGGGGCGTTGGTTCATTACTAAGCGTTTTCTTTGCCACACTATTCGGCTGGATTAGAATAACGGCAGCATGGAAAACCACGTTTCCCTTTAGTGGCATTCCCATATGGAGTAGCCCGATCAAGCCTTCAATTTTAGACCGATATATAAAATGGCAACAAATAATTTTGACGTACAGGGACTCAGCGACAGGGAGGTAATAGACGCCAGGTCAAAATATGGAGTAAACAGCCTGTCGTTTAAAAAGGAAAACGGATTTACCGATGCCCTGAAAGGACTGGCCAAAGAGCCGATGGTGATCCTGCTGCTGGTTACCTCGTGTATCTACTTTATTAGCGGAAATATAGGCGATGGCATTTTTCTGGCTTCGGCCATTGTGCTGGTTGCCGGCATTTCTTTATACCAGGATTCCCGCAGCCGCAACGCGCTCGAAAAATTGAAGGATTTCTCGCAACCCAAATGCAAAGTAATCAGGAACGGGGAAGTTTTGGACATAAAAAGTGAAGAACTTGTAGTTGGGGACAGTCTGATGGTAGAGGAAGGAACTTCCATAACTGCAGATGGGATTATTGTACACTCCAACGATTTTTCTGTTAATGAAAGCATTCTTACCGGGGAATCCCTGCCCGTTTATAAAGACCGTTCTTCGGCAGACAATTTAATTTTTCATGGGACCACCGTAGCGAGCGGCCTGGCCATCGCCACGATAACCGCAATAGGCAACCAAACCCGGTTGGGCAAAATCGGCAAGAGCCTGGAGTCAATCGATGAGGAAAAAACACCGCTGGAATTACAGATCAACAATTTTGTAAAGAAAATGGTTATTGCCGGCCTTGTCGTGTTCCTGGGTGTGTGGATTATCAACTATTTTCATTCAGCAGATGTTTTAGATAGCCTTATTAAAGCGCTGACACTGGCTATGAGCATCCTGCCTGAGGAAATTCCGGTGGCATTCGCCACTTTTATGGCCCTGGGCGCCTGGCGGATGATGAAAATGGGTATCGTGGTTAAACAAATAAAAACAGTGGAAACCCTGGGCAGCGCCTCCATAATATGCACCGATAAAACCGGCACGCTGACCGAGAACCGGATGAGCCTGGCGAAGGTATTTACATTGCAGGAGAACCATATCACTGATACTACGGAAAAGGTGACAAATGATCCGGAATGGAAACTGATAAGGCTGGCCATGTGGGCCAGTGAACCAATACCTTTCGATCCCATGGAGATCGCCCTGCATGATGCCTATGTAAAAACAGTTGTCACTGACGAGCGTGCTGATTATCGAATGATCCATGAATACCCGCTGGGTGGTAAGCCGCCTATGATGACCCATGTTTTCGAAAATTCAGGCGGACAGCGCATTATCGCGGGCAAAGGCGCTCCCGAAGCGCTGATCAGCATCAGTAATCTAAGCAGTCTGGAAAATAAGCAGGTGGCATCCGCCATTGAAACAATGGCTGCAGAAGGGTACCGGGTATTGGCTGTAGGAGAAGCGAATTTTTCGGGTGATGATTTCCCGGCAAAACAACAGGAGTTTCAGTGGGCATTTAAAGGATTGGTTGCCTTTTATGATCCGCCTAAAAAGAACATTGGCGCAGTGCTGGAGGGCTTTTATAAGGCGGGTATTGCCGTCAAGATCATTACCGGTGACAACGCGGAAACCACCGGTGCTATTGCCCGGCAGATTGGTTTTGCCGGATTTGACAGCTGCATGAGCGGAGATGCGCTGATGAAGCTGTCTGACAAAGAGCTTAAAGAGGAAGTAAAAAAAGTAAATATTTTTACCCGGATGTTCCCGGATGCCAAGCTGAGAATCATTAATGCGTTAAAGGCTAATAATGAGATAGTGGCGATGACCGGGGACGGTGTAAACGACGGTCCTGCTTTAAAAGCCGCACACATAGGTATCGCTATGGGTAAAAAAGGCACCGAAATTGCCAGGCAGGCGGCGTCTCTGATCTTGCTGGAAGATGACCTCTCAAAAATGGTTGATGCAATAGCCATGGGCAGGCGCATTTATGCCAATCTGAAAAAGGCGATCCAGTACATTATTTCCATCCATATACCTATTATATTGACCGTGTTCACCCCTCTGGCCCTCGGCTGGGTCTACCCTAATATTTTTTCTCCGGTCCATATTATTTTCCTGGAATTGATCATGGGGCCAACCTGTTCTATCATTTATGAGAACGAGCCCATGGAAAAGAATACCATGCTGCAAAAGCCACGTCCGTTCAGTACCACTTTCTTTAACTGGAAGGAATTAACAACAAGTATTGTACAGGGTATCGTGATCACTATCGGAACGCTGGCGACTTATCAATATGCCGTAAGCAATGGTGCCGATGAACAGCTCACCCGTACCATGGTATTTACATGCCTGATAGCGGCCAATATATTCCTCACTTTGGTAAACCGGTCTTTTTACTACTCGCTGTTTACCACCATCAGGTATCAAAATAACCTCGTGTTACTGATCATCGGCATCACCCTGCTGATTTCAACGACGCTGATCTATCTTAGCCCCTTAACAGAGTTCTTTGGTTTCGAACCACTGCATGCCGGAGAACTGGCGATCAGTATAACCATTGGCCTGATTTCAGTCGCCTGGTTTGAGTTGCTTAAATGGCAAACACGCAAAAGAACAGACATCTCTTAGATCATGCCAGCCAAATTAATAACAAAACCTAACAAGCATTTTAAAAACTGTATCATACTATACCACCTAACCCGTATAGAATGAATTATGGGTTAACTGATACCTAAATAAGTAAATCCAAACAACTGGAAGCGGCGGTACCGCCCTCGCGGATATCTTCGCTAAATTCGGGCGAATTTGTCAGTATGATAGCAGATAACCCGGATTGTAAAATAGAATTGAAAGCCTTTCACGCGGAAATCCTCAATGACCACCATGCGATTGAAAAGGAGGTTAACGGGTATAAAGAACTGCCGTTGATACGTAAGATTGACAATGCCATCGTTCATTATAATTATCTTGACATTAAAAAGGATATGGCACATATCATTCAAACGGAAATGGAAAAATTATTAAGCAATCCCGGCTTAATGCATCTGATTATCAAAAAAAAGCTCTGAAGTTTCCCAGCGCTCAATTATATATTATTTGTCATATCACGCACATCCGTTTAAAGCATACCGCCATTGCTTTTTTCTCTTATTAAACCGCGCAAAATGCGCGGATGAGGTTGCTGTTTGCGGGCGGCCGGAATAATTAAAAGCTTGCTCCGTATCTGTTGAATAAAATACGACAGGATCCCCGATGCTAAAGCCCGTTTATTTTAACTATCAGAATTTGTGCAATCAGTTACTTCTGCATGTGCCCATGGTCATTTTTCACGGAATTGTTTATGCGCAATTTTAGTTATTGTTACATGGTGATGAAAATAGATACAGAAAACAAGGTGGATATGAACAGTATAGAACTGAAAAGAAATTTTGTTTCTGTGGCTTCACATGAGATCCGAACACCGCTAAGTTCGATTTTGCTTTCTGTTTCACTGATTGAAAAGTATACGCAGCAACAGCAGACTGAACTTATTTTTAAACAAACCAGGAAAATCAAAAACACGATCACAAATCTAAAAAGCATTCTGGAAGATTTCCTTTCGTTGGAGAAGCTTGATACGGGACAGGTAACAGCTGCCTTCGAAACATTCGACCTGGCGGAGTTGAGCAACGAAATTATCGAAGAGATGCAGGAAATGGCTTTGCCTGACCAAAAGCTTCGGTTGATCTGTGACGTAGAACGGAGTGTCAACCTAGATAGAAACCTTCTCAAAAACGCCATCATCAACCTGATTTCCAATGCGATTAAATACGCCGGAGCGCCGGCAATAATTGAGTTGAAGGTATCCACCTGCCCAGATAAAACAGTTATTCGGGTAACGGATAATGGAATCGGGATTCAGGAAGCAGAGCAGGCTAATTTGTTCCGGCCGTTTTACAGAATCCATTCAAGCGGGACCATTCCAGGTACAGGCCTTGGCCTGACTATCGTCCAGCGTTATACAGGTCTCATGAAAGGAACAATAACTTTTGAAAGTAAACCGGGACAAAAAACAAGCTTTAAAATGGTCTTCCCTGCTCAACTGCAGGCGGCGGCTAAGGGTGCTGGTTAATCGTCTTGCCCGAGGTCGTTAATGCCTCAGACAACCGCACATCGAACCCATAAAGGTCCTTGCGAAAATTCAGGCGGTTATTCCTGTCGATAAAAGCGGTAAAATACGCAATAAATACCGGCACCGTTTGTTTTAGTGTTATCACTTTTTCCGGCCCGCCCCTCATCCCCTGCTCAATTCTTTCCGGCGTCCATTCCTCACGACTTTTTAGTAAAAAAGCGGCCAGAAGGGCGGGTTCGCTCACGCGTATGCATCCATGGCTAAAAGCACGCGATGTTTCTCCAAAAAGTGATTTGGAGGGGGTATCGTGCAAATAGATATTATAGCTGTTGGGAAACAGGAACTTTACGCGCCCTAAGGCGTTATCTGATCCGGGCTTTTGTCGTATTACCGGCAGTCCATCCCTATAGTCGGTGATTTCCATATGATGAGTAGCCAGATAAGCCGGATTGCGGCTCATAGCCGGCAGTACCTCATTTCTGACAATGCCTGGCGGAATATTCCAGTAAGGATTAAATACAACGTATTTTATATCGCCATAAAATATACTGGTGCGGTGCATCGTTTGACCCACCACAACATTACAGCTCCAAAGCAAACTGTCGGCATGATAGACATGTAATTTAAATTCCGGAATGTTTACGGCGAGGTAATCACTATTGAGCCTTACCGGAAGCCATCGGCTCCGCTCCATATTGACCACGATCTGTTGGATGCGCTTTTGGATCGGCACATTCAATTCTGCCAGGGTTTCCTTATTTAAAACGCCGTTTACCGCCAGTCCGTGCCGGTCCTGAAACCGTTTTAGCGCTTCGTTCAATCCCTCATCATAGCTTTTACCGCTTGTATCGCCTTTGAAATCCCCTAACTTAAAGAGTCGGTCCTTCACAGCGCATACAACAAGGGAAGTATCGCCATATTTTATCCCCGGCGTTATGTTTATTGGCAGCCATTTTTGTGTTGCCAACGTATGGTATTTGATCAGATATTTCCTCAAAAGCTCATACTGGCGATACACCGGCTCATCCTTGCTAAAATCGGTCGAACGGGTGCTTATCAGGCTGTCCAGGTATTCTTCATAATTGACTTTCTTCCTTGGCAGGTTCCAGTTTACGGAGCGGCTCGTTGTCGCATCCTGACCTGACCAGGCGAGCTTTGAAAGTACAAAATACTGGGCCGTCAACATCAGTTCAAGCTCTGTGTCCGGCTGCTTTTTTATCGGTTCCCCGGCAAACATCAGCGAATCCAGCTTCCGTTGGTAAGGCGGCTTCTCAAGCACCCCCTCGTGCTGAAAGTTGAGTATACGGTTGGATAAATTAGATGCATACTCGATCAGACGCCCGTTTTCAAACCATGCATATGTATAGCGCCGGTGGCTGTAAAAAGTATAGATTTCCTGTGCATGAGGCTTAAAGGCCGGGTACAGGCGAAGGAAATCAGCGATTTTGAGACTATCAAATGTCGTTTTACTTTGACTGCTGAAGTTGCCCGGTATCGTTTGATTCCATTTCCGGATCGTCGTATCGGAGCTGGATACTTTTTGAGCTTGCTGCTGGCCGCAGGCAGACAGGCATAGCAATAGCAGGATTGAGGTTGACAATAAAAAAGATGGCTGATTATATGACCTTTGTAACATCCTCATCCTAATAGTTTTCTTCAGAAAGCATGTGATTGGATGCATTCCACCACAATTATAGGTATATACGTACAAAAGATATTTTTTATTATTAAAAACACATAGGCATATTTAATACGGGCAGTGGGCCGTCGTTGTTAATAAAAGGTGATGCACGGCAGAAAGTCCATCCTTTTTGGCTAATAACAATCTACATCCAGGCCCGCATTGCAATAAGATTTCATTCCGGCCTCATGGAACCTTAATCTGCTGTAGCCCCCCTTACGGTTGTCCGCAAATCAATATGGGTAAAACAACCCAGGTCTGCTGCAAACCTATGCTGTTGCTCTGATTACAAATCCCCTCCAACCAAATCCTTACTGCTGCCTGTTTATTATACTGATCATCGAAGCAGATGCAGAAAGTGCACAGGACAAATTAACGTCCTCACTTTTGTAACGCCTGGTGCCTTTCAGGCAAGGTATTGAAAGACTGGTATGTCCCCCTTAAACGGCAGCTGCCACCAGGTTTTTTCGATGTCTTTAATTGCTGTCCTGGCGTCGCTACCAGCTCAGATGCATGCTTATGGCAAAGCGAGATTCCATAGTGTTAATCTCATCAGAATATAGCGATCATTAGAATGATTAAAACAGTTTTACTTTCATTAAAATAAACTGCCTGGTCCGATCATATCTATACTCCTGTCTATCGTTCGGGTTCTTTATTAAAAATCGGCAACATACACTTTGAGCCCGGCCATAATCATAATTATCACCAAGACCAGGATCAGAACAATGGCGATGAACAAGTTCCAGTTGGTAGCACTACGATACTTTATCATGACGTTTTGTTTAAGCAGTCAAACCAAGGGTTCTCACCAGTCTTCACTCGTTTGTGGCCTGGGAAGTTCTTCCGGAGAAGGCAGGTCGGGGTTCTCCATTGGATAGCCGGCAGGATCCTCTTGTGGGCTCATGGGTTGTGACGGCTCTTTCTGCGGTATAATCTCCGGCGGTTTAGCCGGTACCGGTATTTCTGTTGGGTTGCTTGTGTTACTCATGGTCAATTATTTTAATGATGTGCAATAAATATCGGTAAACCATTCACCTCGATCAGTAGTTCGGCGGTGCTGTGCTTAAAAAAGTTGGAGAGTTTTGTCCGCCCATAGGCGCCCATAATTACGAATGCGTCATTTTTTCTCAATAGATGATCAAATAATTGATCATCCGGTTTTCCGACCAGATCCTGAAATTCAATGTTCACGTAATGTGCTTTTAGATAGGTATGGATCTTCTCTTCACTCTCCTTCCTGAAAACCCCGGCCTCGTTTGCTTGCATTACCGTGATCTTTTTGCAGAAGAGTTGAGGAAAAAGATAGGTGAACTGTTTGATCGCAAATACAGAAGAAGGCTGGCCGTCGTAAGCGAACACGATCTCATTCACCTCATTGAAGTAATATGGTGAAATGATCACCGAGCATTCCGCCCCGGCCAGGACATCCTTTACAAAGGCTGAGGGTCGGTCAAGCGGGGATGTGGAAAGCAGCTCGGGATCAACAACCAGCAAATCAGCATACCGGCTTTCCGCGATAAGGTCTTTAACAGGATCTGTCTGGTCGCGGAGAATATGATACGCTACGCCAAGTTCTTCACAGGTACTTTTGAAAAGCTTTAGGTTTTTCTCACGGACCTTTTGCCTGTATTGCGTCTCGGGCAACTCACGCGCGTCAATGGTTTCCACATAAATGCCTCCGTATGCAAATTTCACACCTGATTCTGGTTCAAACCGACGCTCCCCTAGAAATACACCGGTCAATGCCGAATGAGTGAGCTGCGCAAGGTAGCAGCCAAAATCAAGGCTTTTCCTATCCAGCTTTTCCGTATCAATAGCCAACAAAATTCTTTTCATGACTTAATCCTTTTATGTTTATTATAACTCCGCTTTAGTCGGAGAAAAAAGCCCCGCGTGACCAGAGAGGAGCGCCATCGTCTTTGTGAATAATTTTCCAGGCAGCAAATGCCACAGTCAGGGAAAACGGGAAAGCCGCCCCAAAACCCAGCGGTGCGATGGCAATTAGAAATACAATCACACCCAGGCAGGCAATTTTCATCCAGATACCGCTGTAAATCATCCCCAGGGCGATCATACCCTGGCCAACGGCGATCAGGCTAACCATCAAAGTGATATGTGCCTGGAACCAGCCGCTGATGAAATCAGCGTACCATGTGATCGCATACCGGCTATAATTCAAATATACTTCCGGGTTTTCCTGTGCAGCTGAGTAGTTGACCCATGCTGCCGACCCAAACATCATTACAAGCGCTAGCCGTGCAAGTTTGGGTTGGCGAAAGGCCGCCCAAAGGATGAGTAAACCTGCAATATTTGAAAACCCATAGAATATAAGAAGCAGGGATGTGTTTTGCGTATTCATATCATTTTAGTTACCGGAGTCATTCGGCTCTTATAGAGGACATAGTTAAAATGAAAGAGTCGTTTTTTCCGGTACCCCTTTTTCTGTGCAATTAATTAAATTCTCCAATGTCATTCGTTTCCACCCTCATCCGTTTATCTCCGTTTTCCAGCAGGAGCTTATATTTCTTCTTCGCCCCGCCTTCGCTATAGTAGTTAATCAGGTAAGTATCCTTTGAAATGGCCCATTGTGGAAACCTTTTTTCAACAGCCTCTCTTACCGCTGCAGGTAGCTTGGTATTTTTGAATTTTTCGGCCGTGCGTAAGAGTTTCCCATCTTTATCATAAGAGGCCAGGATGGAACCGTCTGGAATGTAAAAGGATACAAAGTAAGTATCATAAGCGTCTTCATAAAAATCTGCTTTTCTGACGTCATAGGTCGCCGCCAGGCGCTCCAGCATCCTTACCGGCTGAGGTAATTCCTTATTGTCTACGGCGTTTAGGTATTTATACTTATAGGACGTAGCGACAATTTTAACTTCAGGTAAATTGATCTGCCCGAGCGTCGGCGAAGCGTAGCTAAACAGGATCAGGCTAAGACTTGCAATTAATTTTAATCTTTTCATGATTTTAATTTTTATAAATAGAATGGCTATGAGCTGCCTGCCGAAAAAGCGGGCAGCTCATAGCCCGTTAATAAACAAGTTCCGGTTCTTCAATGTCAAGCTTATTTTCTACCTGGAAAACACCGGGTGCAGCCCAGGCCACATTCTCAGCATCGTCACTTTCTGAAGATGAGCGTACCTTCCCGGTAAGGGTTACCTTATCACCGGTTACGCTCACATGCACTTTACCCGAATCGATCGTGGCGCTGCGGTGAAAGGCAGCGCTGATCTTCTGCTCGAGTTCAAAAGGTGAGGTCCTCGGTTTAATTGTGATCAGATTGGCAACCAAACGCACCCCGGCCAGGTGCTGGATTGCGGCCCGGGCACTAGTGCGCTGGTATTCCCATTCAAGTTGCCCCTCCAGGGTCACGACGCCATCCTCCACTTTAACCTGAATCTTGTCATCCGGCACTACCGAATGCCATTTAAGCGCATTCAATACCGCTTCGGCAATTTCAGCATCCGTTTTACGGTAAGCAGGCGATACGCCGATCTGGATGTCCTCCGCTATCGCTTTTACGCCGGCAACTTTTTTAGCTGCTTTTTCCGCCGAGAGCTTTTTGGAATAAGAATCGACAATACCTGAAAGAGCAACGATCCCGTTCTTTACCGCCACGCCGATTTCTGATGAATTTAAAAATGGCTGCCACTTTAATTCGTCCATCACGTCTTTTTGAATCTGAATGTCTGTTTTCATAATTTAATAATTAAATAAAGATGTAGTATTTCTTACCACAAATGACTGATTACTCCGTGAAACTACATATGATAGCGGTCAGCAGCTGGCATGATCGTGGTCACAATCAATATCTTATAATTTCGCAAACTTGTGATGATAGACACATTTATCAAACTATCCTGAGCATCCCTCTTCGTTGTGCGACAGGGTTCGGGTTATGTATGCACTCAATCATACAGGAGTATGACTCCCGTCATTAAGCTGGAAGTCCCCGCGGCTGAGCGGGTGCAAATTACCATGGCTATGGGTTACGGTGACGAATACCCGAAAATCGCTGTGAGGTAAAAAACGACGCAATCTTTATTGACCGGATGGAATGCTGTTAGCTTGTTTTGTTGAATAGCAATGCATGACGATCTTTCAAGGATTGCCCGCATATAACATTGATTAAAATAAGCGTATAATCTGTTGCCATTCCTGTTTTAGAAACTGCAACCGGCACCCCAGCCCAGTTGGAACTTATCTTATTTTTTTTAGCGCAGCTGGCTTTCATTCCACCCGATAGCTGTTGAAAATGCTTGCTTTGCCCTATCGCATCCTTATCACCGCAATTAGTTTTTCATTATACAGTTTCATCATATACCCTCAATGCCACAGGTAAACAGGTAACTACGCCTGTTAAGCCGCAAACTGTTAGGGTAATAAGAATAGCATCCTTAATTTCATCCCTGGTGGCACCCATTTTTTTTGCCATAGCTACATGATAATAGATGGCGGCTGTATCGCCGTGGGCCGCTTTAATGCCAATGTACAAAAGCTGTTTGGTTTTCGCGTCCAGGCCGGGCGTATTTTTCAATGCTTCGATCAACGCATCAAAAGCCTTGGATACTTCCGGAGCTTCCTGCTGGAATACCCCGATCGGGTTATTGGTGTTGTTCATATTTAATCCATTATTATAGGTTATAGCGGTCATTTCTTTTCATTTTTCTAAACACAAACGGTCTTCCTCATTAACCGGCTACCGCAGAAGCCTGTTGTCCAATTGCCGTATTTGCATTTCGTTTGCCTAATATATTTTCAAGATCTTCTTTATAGATGACTTCTTTTTTTAGCAATAATTCGGCTACGCTGGTTAATGCAACTTTATTTTCCCCCAGCACTGTTTTGGCGGTCATATAACATTCGTTAATAAGCTTCCGGATTTCCTCATCAATAAGTTTTCCGGTATCCTCGCTAAACGGCTTCTGAAGGGCGCCTTCGGTCCTGCCGGTTGAATCAAAATAACTGACATTGCCTAATTTCTTATTAAAACCGTAGTAAACAACCATCATATACGCTTCCTTGGTCGCCTTTTCCAGGTCATCGAGTGCGCCGGAAGAAACTTCACCGAAAATAATCTCCTCAGCTGCCCGCCCTCCCAACGTAGCGCTCAGGTGCTCCATAAATGCAGATTCGCCGCGCAATTGCTTTTCTTCCGGCAGGTACCATGCAGCGCCTAAAGATTTACCACGTGGAATAATGGAAACTTTTACCAGGGAGTCCACCTGTTTTAACAACCAGCTTAGTACCGCATGCCCGGCTTCATGGTAAGCGATGATCTTTTTCTCCTGGGGCGAAATGATCTTACTTTTCTTTTCCACACCAGCTATAACCCGGTCGATAGCATCCATAAAATCCTGTTTATTTATTTTCAGTCCTTTTCTTCTGGCCGCAATAAGAGCGGCTTCATTACATATATTGGCTATATCAGCTCCCGAGAAACCCGGCGTTTGCCCGGCCAGAAAAACGGTATCTATGTCTTCTTCCAAAATCAGGCACCGCATATGCACTTTAAAAATCGATGCACGCTCATTCATATTCGGCAGTTCCAGGTAAATGTGCCGGTCGAACCTGCCTGTCCGGACCAATGCGGGATCAAGCATATCAGCCCGGTTGGTGGCTGCCAGCACAATGACGCCCGTATTGGTTCCAAACCCGTCCATCTCGGTTAGCAACTGGTTAAGGGTACTTTCCCGCTCATCATTGGCGCCACCTAAGAAGGCGCCTTTTCCTCTGGAACGGCCTATAGCATCAATTTCGTCTATGAAAATAATACATGGCGCCTTTTCTTTAGCCTGCTGGAAAAGAGAACGCACCCGTGAGGCGCCGACGCCAACAAACATTTCCACGAAGGCAGACCCGGAAATAGAAAAGAAAGGCACCTGTGCTTCGCCCGCCACCGCTTTCGCTAATAAGGTTTTTCCTGTTCCGGGAGGCCCGACAAGAATAACGCCTTTGGGAATTTTTGCGCCCAGCTTGGTAAATGATTCCGGACTTTTTAAAAAGTCTACAATTTCCTTCACCTCTATCTGCGCTTCATCCAGACCCGCAACATCCGCAAAAGTTATATTACTGTTTTCCTTTTCTATGAGCGTGGCCGGTGATTTGCCAAAATTAAAAACCGAAGAACCACCACCTTCCAAACCACCGGTTCGTTGTAGCGCGAACCGGATAAAAAAATAAAGCAGGATAACAGGCAGCAACCAGGCGGCAATGTTCCAAAAACCGCTGCTTCCGCTGCTATAATTATAAGCTACCGGGATCCTTTGCGGGATCGGTGTGCCCCTTTCCGCCTCATCCATTTTCCGTTCAAATGAATCTACAGATCCTATATTGAAGTAAAAATGAGGTCCTGTATTTAAACTGTCACCAAACAGCGGCTTGAATACTTTTTCAAATGCCTTTTCGGCGGAGAAGCTTTTCTTGATATAGACATTTACCCGCTCGTTATTTAATACGTCGAGCTTTTCTACTGCGTTTCGGCGGAGCATATCATTTTGAAATTGCTGCCACGTAATTTGCTGACCGCTGACCGCTCTGGAAGAGATAAAATAAGGCAAAACAATCGCAAACAGCAGGAGCAGGATGTATACCCACAACCAGCTGAAACGGTCTTTAGCCGGGACTTTACGGAAATTTTTTGTTTTTTGTGGTTTTTGCGGTTTCATGATCATAAAAGTGAATAACCTGGCCTGCGATAAAAATGACAGGGATCAGCTTAAAACGTGATATAGTTCATATTCAGCAGGGTACACAAAATCTATATTTGTATACCCGATGGATGGAACGTGTTCCAATTTCGGTAAGTGTGTCAGACAAGCCCCTCAAGGTACCCCTGCGCATTACGGAACCGGAGGACCCGGTTCCGTTTTTTAATTGTCACAGAAGGCCATGGGTTTAATAAGATATACGCACATAGTCTTGCCCATAGGTCAGATGCAAACTTACATTCGAATGAAGCTGGTTAATTACGCTATTCCGCTGGTATTTCTGATCAGTGCATGTTCAAATAAAAAAGAGCATACGCAAGCGGTTATCCATGATCTCACCGTTTCACTATACGCTTCTGCAAATGTCAAAGCCAAAGACCAGTACACCGTTATATCCACTGTGCCGGGCATCATTAAACAAATTAACGTTCAGCCCGGCGACCTGGTTAAAGCGGGAGATGTGCTTTTTGTCCTGGAAAGCCGAGAAGCCACATTAAATGCTGCTAACGCCCGCCAGGTTCTGGATTTTTCCCTTTCAAATAGTCAGGCCAATTCAGAGCAATTGCAGGAAGCCCTGTTCGAGGTACAGGCCGCCAAAGATAAATACCGGCTCGACTCCGCTTTTTATGGCCGTCAAAAAAATTTATGGAAGCAAAATATCGGTACTCTTTTAGATTTTGATCAGCGTCAATTGGCATTTACCACTTCAAAAATAAATTATGATGTAGCCGTTAAGCATTTAACGCAATTGAAAAAGAAATTAAAAAATGATCTTGAACTGTCGAGGATCAATTACCTAATTACTCAAAAGCGGGCAACCGATTATTTGATCAAAAGTGAAATTGACGGAAAAGCCTTTGATGCGATTAAAAATAAAGGCGAACTGGTGACTACACAAACCGCGCTCGGCATTTTAGGGAAGCCCGATCAGTTTTACCTGGAGATGAATGTCGATGAGAACGATATTACGGGGGTTAAACCGGGCCAGCTGGTTGAAATTACCATGGATAGTTATAAAGGACTACTCTTCCGGGGCAGGGTTAGTAAAATTTATCCGATAATGGACGAAAGGTCACGTACATTTAACGTTGAAGCTGTTTTTTCAGACCCGCCGGCAAAGCTTTATCCGAACTTAACAGCAGAGGTCAATATCATCGTCAGTGTGAAGAGAAGAGCCTTACTCATCCCCAGGAGCTTCCTTGATAAGGATAATTGCGTGTGGTTAAAGGGTGATATTAAAAAGAAGGTGATCACGGGCGCACTGGACGAAAAAAACGTGGAAATACTGCATGGCCTTAATCCGCAGGAAACCATTTATAAACCGTATTAAATGAAAACAAGACTGCTTTTAAATATTGCGCTCGCACTGCTGATGGCACGCCTGAAGCAATCGATTGTAGCTGCTGCCGGGGTTACATTTGGCATTGCCATGTTTATTGCGCTTATCAGTTTCATGACGGGTCTAAACAAAATGCTGGACAGCCTGATCATCAACCGTACGCCTCATATCCGGCTGTACAACGCTGTTGCGCCTTCCAAAACGCAGCCTGTTGACCGGGCCGGCGAGTTTGCAGGCTTCAGAAATTTTATCCAGTCGGTGAAACCAAAGGATGAAGGAAAGCGGCTCTATAACGCGAGTCGCATCATTAAAGCCATCAGGGCTGATGGCCGAGTGATTGATGTTGCCCCAAAAATCAGTACGACCGTTTTTTTTAACAGCGGCACCATTCAGCTGTCAGGCATGATTGATGGCGTCGACGTTCAGCTGGAGCAGAAGCTGTTTCACCTGAACGATAACATTATTCAGGGTACTATTTCCGATCTGGGTACAGTGAATAACAGTATAATCATTGGCAAAGGACTTGCAGACAAGCTTATTGTCAAACCGGGAGACGTGGTACAGGTTACCACACCCGATGGCGATATTGCTATGCTTAAAATAGTGGGCATAGTGCAGTTTGGGATAGCCGAAGTAGACGATGTGCAAAGTTTTACTTCTCTCCAAACGGCGCAAAAGCTGCAGGGTAAGCCGGCCGGCTACATTACCGATATACAGGTTAAATTAAAAGATATAACCCTCGCCCCGGTTGTTGCAAAAGAATATGCCCGTCTTTTTGATATGGATGCCACCGATGTACAAACTGCCAATGCCCAGTTTGAAACCGGCACCACTGTACGCAATACGATAGCTTATAGTGTCAGTGTTACTTTGCTGGTGGTTGCCGGATTCGGAATATATAATATATTGAATATGCTGATCTATGAAAAAATGGACGCGATAGCGATATTAAAAGCTACAGGATTTTCCGGTAATGATGTTAAGACGATCTTTATTCAGTTATCCATGGTGCTGGGTGTGGTTGGCGGTATTGTTGGTGTACTGTTGGGTTATGGTTTATCGCTTATCATTAGCCACATTCCGTTCGAGACATCGGCATTGCCTACGATTAAAACCTATCCGGTAAATTTTGGAGTTACTTATTATTTAATTGGCGTTGGCTTTGCGCTAATAACCACTTATCTGGCCGGTCTGTTTCCGGCCCGTAAGGCGGCGAAAGTTGATCCGGTGGTCATCATAAGAGGAAAGTAATGGAAACACCGGTTTTACAGGCGATCAATATCAATAAGTATTTTTTAGACCCGGTCCGTTTCCGTGTATTGAAGGATATCAGCTTCTCCATCGGGCGGGGTAGTTTTGTTTCCATTACGGGAAAATCAGGTTGCGGTAAATCCACATTATTATATATCCTATCCACTATGGATACTGATTATGAGGGCGAGTTATTCCTGGACAATGAAGCTCTTCAGGAAAAAGATAACGCAGCGCTTGCTCTTGTTCGTAATCAGAAGATCGGGTTCGTATTTCAGTTCCATTACCTGATCGAAGAGTTTAATGTCCTTAAAAACGTAATGCTCCCTGCAATGAAACTGGGTAAATTTTCCAACGAGATGATAGAACAAAAGGCAATGCAGCATTTAAAAACCTTAGGTATATACGACCAGGCCCTGAAAAATGCCAGCCAGCTGAGCGGAGGGCAAAAGCAGCGTGTGGCCATTGCCCGGGCGCTGATTAATGACCCGCTGATCATTATGGGCGACGAACCCACCGGCAACCTGGATAAAAAAAACAGCGATATCGTTTTTGGTATCTTTAAAGAGATTTGCCTTGAAAACAAACAGACAACGCTCGTAGTGACGCATGATCCCGATTTTGCCAAACGGGCTGACCGGATCATTCAGATGGAAGACGGAAAGATCCTATTATAACTTCGGCGCAGAAGGGAACGCAGCTGAATGGTGGAAACAAAGCCGCTGCGGTGGCTACGAAAATCGCCATGGCCGCTCCTGCCCGGATGCTTTTTTAACGTTAATTTGCTTTAACATTTTATCAACTCGCTTTACGCCAATGAAGACTCCAATTTTTGATTCAACTTACTTTGACAAGCTGTTTTCTCATTTTGAACCCGGGCTGCGACAGTTCATAGCTGATCACGGGAAAGTTAAAACGTTCATGGCCGGGGAGATAATTATGCAAACCGGGCAACACCTGAAAGCCTCCGCGCTGGTACTTGAGGGCAGGGTTAAACTGTACCGTGAAAGTGATGACGGTGGCGAATTTTTTATGTATTACCTCGAACCGGGCAACGCATGTGCTTTGTCGATGATCTGCGCGATTAAACAGGAAACCAGCCAGGTTACGGCCAGGGCAGTCGAGGACACCGTATTATTGATGATACCCATCATCTTTATGGACGATATGATGAAACAATACAAGACCTGGTATTATTTTGTGCTGGAAACCTACCGGGCCAGATTTGAGGAACTGTTGACGGTAATCGATGATGTCGCCTTTCGTGCGATGGATGAACGGCTGTTCTTTTACCTGCAAAAACAATACCGGCAACTAAAAACCAATAAGCTTGTGTTGTCACACCTGGATATCGCAAAAGACCTGAACTCTTCCCGCGAAGTAATCTCCAGGCTGCTTAAAAAAATGGAGCAGCGCGGCGATGTAAAACTTCACCGTAAATTCATAGAATGGTTAAAAACTTAGCCGGAGTGACATAAGTCACCGTTGCCGGTTGCGTCAAGTCGCACTTTTGAGGTAAATAAAAAAATATGCAACTTTTAGCTTATATCGCGTCGGCACTGATCGGCATATCGCTGGGCCTTATCGGTGGCGGCGGTTCTATACTCACCGTTCCGGTTTTGGTTTACCTCTTCGGTTTTGATCCGGTGCTAGCGACCTCCTATTCACTTTTCATCGTCGGCTCAACAAGTTTGGCCGGTGCAGTCCAAAACTTTCGCAGGGGGCTGGTGAGTGTCCGAACAGCGCTGCTGTTTGCACTATCCTCTGTAAGCACCGTTTTTCTTATCCGGAGATTTATCCTGCCTTTGATCCCGGGTACTTTTTTCAGGATCGGTAGCTTCACGGTAACACACAATTTGCTGACGATGACACTATTTGCTTTTCTTATGGTCGTTGCCGGAACTGCCATGATTCGCGGCGGTAAAATTGACCCCGAAGGTAGGATTAGTAAGAAAAACCCGAACCTGACGAGCTTGTTATTTTTCGGGACAGTTATTGGAATTGCCACTGGATTACTGGGTGCCGGTGGTGGTTTTCTCCTTATCCCAATCCTTGTTATGCTGGTAGGACTGTCCATGAAAGAGGCGGTTGGTACTTCATTATTGATAATTGCGCTTAATTCCCTCATCGGTTTTACCGGTGACCTTGGTCATTTTCAGATCAGCTGGTTCTTTCTCTTGAAAATAACTGCAATTACGATAACAGGCGTCTTCACCGGCGGGTTAATTAATAACAGAATTAAAGGGCTAAAGCTAAAACGTGGCTTTGGCTGGTTTGTACTGATAACAGGAACTGGCATTATCATTAAAGAAATTTTGCTTAAGTGACTTTGATCACCGTCTAATATTATTCATTAACAGAAATTTGTACAAGAAATCTATTAAGTCATGATCATCGAACAAATTTATACCGGATGCCTGGCCCAGGGGGCTTACTACATCCAATCGGAAAACCAAGCGGCAATAATTGACCCGCTCAGGGAAGTGGAACCCTATATAAAAAAGGCAAAAGCTGCCGGGGCTGTCATCAAGTATGTATTTGAAACACATTTTCATGCCGACTTTGTTTCCGGCCATCTTGACCTCTCCAGGCAAACCGGTGCCCGAATTATTTATGGCCCTACCGCACAGCCTGGTTTTAAAGCTCATGTGGCTAAGGACAGGGAAGAATTTAAGCTGGGTAAAGTAACCATCCGCGTGCTACATACGCCCGGCCACACTATGGAATCGGCCTGCTATTTATTATTAGATGAACATGGCGAGCAAAAGGCATTATTTTCCGGCGATACGCTCTTTATTGGCGACGTTGGACGTCCTGACCTGGCACAGAAAGCAGCCCACATGACGCAGGAAGAACTGGCAGGAACGCTTTACGATTCCCTGCGCAACCAGGTGATGACTCTCAATGATGATGTAACAATTTATCCGGCGCATGGCGCGGGTTCGGCCTGTGGAAAGAATATGAGTAGGGAAATTACAGACACGCTTGGGAATCAGAAAAAGCACAATTATGCCTTGCGGGCAAATATGACAAAAGAGGAATTCATCAGGGAAGTTACACAGGGTTTAACGCCGCCGCCGGCTTATTTTCCGATGAACGTGAAAATGAATAAAGAAGGTTACGAAAGTATAGACGCGGTGTTAGGCCAGGGTACGCGGGCGTTGTCTCCGGAAGCCTTTGAAGCGGCTGCCAACGAAACGGGGGCCGTAATACTGGATACCCGAAATGCGGCCGTATTCGGACAGGAGTTTATTCCAAATTCGGTTAATATTGGACTAGATGGCAACTTTGCACCATGGGTTGGCGCATTGATCACAGATATCCGGCAACCTATACTTATTGTAGCTGATGAGGGGCGGGAAGAAGAGGTCGTAACGCGGCTGGCAAGAGTTGGATATGACCATTCGCTTGGCTTCCTGAAAGGAGGCATGAACGCCTGGAAGGCGGCCGGCAAAGAAACGGATCATATAACATCGGTAAGCGCGGAAGAACTGGCCAACTCAGACGCAGAAGCGGCTTTAATAGATGTGCGTAAGGCAAGTGAATATCTTGCCGAGCATGTGATCGGTGCCGAAAACATACCGCTGGACTACATAAATAAGCATATGAGCCAGGTCGATAAAAATAAACCCATATATGTACACTGTGCCGGTGGCTACCGTTCCATGATTTTCAATTCTATTATGCGCACGCGTGGTTATCACAACCTTATTAATGTGAGCGGCGGCTTTACAGCACTTAAAGAAAGTGGCAAATTCAAAATAAGCCCCTACGTTTGCCCCGGCACAATGCTTTAGCAGACAGCATACTTCTTAAATTCGCTTATATGTACAACAGTTAATGGATCATGATAGAATTATTAAAACAACCTTGGCCATGGTATGCCTCCGGTACAGCTATAACCTTTATAATGGTGTTGCTATTGTATTTTGGCAAATCATTTGGTTTTTCGTCCAACCTGCGTACCCTTTGCACATTAGCCGGTGCCGGTAAAACTCATCATTTTTTTGACTTTAACTGGCGTACGCAGCGCTGGAACTTATTGTTTATGGCTGGGGCTGTTTTCGGTGGATACCTGTCAGCCGTCTGGTTAAAAAGCGATCAGCCATTACAACTCGCTCCTTCCACCATTGCTGATCTGCAAACCCTCGGGGTGCCTTTTGATGGCGGGTTAAACCCATCGTCCATTTTTAACTGGTCTTTCGCATTCAGCCCTAAAGGACTGATTACCCTACTGGGTGGCGGTCTGATGGTTGGCTTCGGCTCCCGCTATGCCGGAGGGTGTACCTCGGGGCATGCCATTAGCGGCCTCTCTAATTTGCAGCTGCCCTCGTTATGGGCCGTTATCGGATTTTTTGCGGGTGGCCTGATGATGACTCATGTTTTATTTCCATTAATATTCTGAAAAAATGAAAGGAGTGAAATTTGTAATTGCCGGCATTTTGTTCGGTGTGATTATGGTAAAATCGGAAGCAGCATCGTGGTATCGCATACAGGAAATGTTCCGCTTCCAGTCCTTTCATATGTACGGAATAATCGGCACTGCGGTTGGATTAGGCGCCATAGCCGTATTCCTGATCAAAAAATTGAAAATAAAAGATTTTTATGGCCATCCGATCGTTTTTCCTCATAAAGAAAAAAGTTGGCCGAAATACATTTTAGGCGGGTTGATATTCGGTTTGGGCTGGGCCCTCGCCGGTGCATGCCCTGGACCTATGTTTGTTAACTTCGGTTATGGTTACCCGACGATGGTCATTGTCATTTTGGGTGCATTACTGGGGACCTACCTGTACGGAATAACTAAAAACAAGCTGCCACATTAGTTGTGATAATCATGAATGCTCTGAAATGGGATTTACAGGGTTTGTTGGGAAATCCGCCGGCTTAATGATGATTATATTTTCAGTATAAGAATTAAACGATACAGTTTTTATTAAACCAGTATTGTTATGGCAACAGGCTGTTCACAACCCCGGCATCTATGACCTGGAGGTGGATACTTCAATAAACTCACCTGAGGAGTGTGCGAAGATTATCATGGAAAGTCTTGATCGAAATGGGCGGGCCAATTACGGCATTTAAAAGCTTGCCACCAGGCGATTTAGATAGAGAAGCTGACAGCAGATAATGAACGGGCGATTAAACAATAGTCAGACAAGGCTTGAGATTTCGCCTGATTCACTGTAGGCATCATTTAATTTGTGCGCTATCCTATCCTTTAACAGACCTTACGTCTGTGCCTCGCTGACAATAAAGCTCTTTATCGTTTGACTCATTAAAGTTTGGCTTTTCATTCTTGACAGTCCAGCTTTGAGAAGTGGGTTACACTGTCCACGCGATGAAGCGATGAAACCAATGTACGAATAATGATACAGGGCACCGTTATTCGTGACAGGCATCATATCTAAACTCCGGCGCCGCCCGTAAATTTACAGCACAAACATCGGACATATTAGTAGTATCAACTTATATCATGTAACATGCAGTTCGGCACAAACACCAGGGAATTCTTTGACCAGACGGGCAAAATAAGCAATTTCGCCGGGCGCTTCTTTTCCTCGGTGGCCAAACCCCGCTTTGAGACCGCTGAGTTTTTTAATCAGTGTTTCCTGATAGGATATAAATCCCTTGCACTTATTGCCTTAACCGCCTTTATTATGGGGCTTGTCCTCACCATGCAGTTGCGTCCCTCCCTAGTCGAATATGGTGTGCAATCGCAATTACCCGTAATGGTGGGAATCGCTATTGTTCGCGAAATAGGCCCGGTGATTACTGCTCTGATCTTCGCAGGCAAAATAGCGAGCAGTATCGGCGCAGAACTGGGATCGATGAAGGTAACCGAGCAAATCGACGCAATGGATGTAAGCGGCACCAATCCTTACAAATACCTGGTCACTACCAGGGTTATAGCAACTACGCTGATGCTCCCGGTACTCACTGTCTTAGGCGATGCCGTGTCGCTCTTTGGCGCGTATATCGGGGTAAATATTCGCTCAGTCACCAGCTTTCAGTTATTTTTCACCCAGGTTTTTCAAAGCTTAAGTTATGGCGATCTGGTTCCGGCAGTTATTAAGACCTTTTTCTTTGGATTCGCCGTAGGTATTATTGGTTGTTATAAAGGGTATTTTTCCAGTAAAGGCACAAGGGGGGTAGGCAGCTCAGCAAACTCCGCAGTGGTACTCTCCTCCGTGCTCATTTTTGTGATCGATCTTTTGGCTGTTCAAATCACCGACCTTCTTGGCCTAAATTAAACAAGAGATGGACACAACAATATCAGCCATACCACGGAAACCTAAAGACGGCCAGATCATGATCGAGGTGAAACACTTGTATAAATCATTTGGCAAAATCCATGTGCTGCAAGACTTTAACCTAACGCTCCACAGACAGGAAAATCTGGTCGTGCTTGGTAAATCCGGTTCGGGCAAATCTGTGCTGATCAAATGCATTATCGGTCTTTTAAAACCCGACAAGGGAAGCATCATCGTACTCGGAGAAAGTGTCCCTGACCTGAATGAGGAAAAACTGGACCAGGTCAGAATGAAGATCGGATTCCTGTTTCAGGGAAATGCGCTTTATGACTCGATGACAGTCAGAGAAAACCTGGAATTCCCCTTGCGCCGTCATACAGTGAACTATAGTCAGGACCAGATCAACGAGCTGGTTGCGGAAGCCCTTGAAAATGTAGGGCTCCCACATACAACAGAAATGATGCCGTCAGAGCTCTCAGGAGGAATGCTAAAACGCGTTGCGCTGGCAAGGACATTAATCCTGAAGCCGGAGATTATCCTATATGATGAGCCTACTACAGGACTTGATCCGGTCACAGCAAGAGAGATCGACAAGCTCATCGTAGCGTTGCAGAAAAAGTATCATACGGCTTCTATAATTATCACTCACGATATGCATTGCGTTAAAAATACAGCAGATCGCGTAGCGCTCCTGCTCAATGGACGTTGTTACACAGAAGGCACTTACAAAGAGCTGGAGAACGCAGAGGACCCGAAGATTAAACAATTTTTTGAATAGCAAAATGGCAAATACAGAAATCAACAATATTAAGCTCGGCATATTAGTGATCAGTGGTCTGGCCGTGCTGGTCTTTTCGCTGTTCCTGATTGGCAAAAATCAAAATCTTTTTGGTGGAAGCTTTGAACTCAAAGCCAGGTTCACCAACATAAACGGACTAATGGAGGGCAATAATGTCTGGTATTCCGGAATTCAGGCCGGTACCATAAAAAATATTAAGTTGCTAAACGACACGGTTATAGAGGTAACTATTCGCATTGATAAAGATATCAAAAGCCATATCCGGTCCAATGCGGTTGCGTCAATTGGCACAGAAGGTCTGATGGGCAATAAGATTATTAATATAACCCCTGCGAAGAGCAACGGCAAAATTGCATCTGCCGGCGACATCCTGCCTGTTCAAAAGCCGGTAAATACGGATGATTTACTGCAAACGTTATCCAAAACCAATAATGACATTGCAGTCATTTCGGGTACACTCAGAGAAACGGTCCTGCGCATCAGCCGAAGTCCGGCATTAGATCTGCTGGATGACAAAACCATAGGCAGATCATTGCGGTCTTCTTTAGATAATGTAAACAGCGCGAGCGCAAACGCCCGCTTGATGACCCGGACGTTAAACGAATTAATGACCCAGGCAAAGAAGGGCAAAGGAGTTGCCGGTGCATTCCTGTCAGATACAGGCATGGCTGCAAATATGAAAACTGCTATAACTAATTTCAAACTGGCAAGCCAAAATGCGAATCGTCTGACGGTTCATCTGGACAGCCTGGCCCTGCAGATCAATTATGACCTGCACAAAGATCAGGGGATATACCATTTGTTGCTAAAAGACACATCAATGAACAGAAATTTTAGCCTTAGCCTGGACAATATCAGAAAAGGAACCGATGGATTTAATCAAAATATGGAGGCGTTGAAGCACAGTTTTTTGTTCAGAGGTTATTTTAAAAAGCAGGCCAAAGAAGCCAGCAAGAATACAATCAAGTCAGGCAACTAATTACACAGGCTCAAAGCCTGCAGTCATACCTGACGGAAAATCGAACATAAGGATAATTCCGGTTGACCTCCGGATAATATTTGTAATAACCGCGCAGGGTAAAATATCCGGGTTCAGCACATATGGATAATTGCCGGATTACTTTGTATCTCAGTTCCCCGGATAGGGCATGCAAAAAATAATGGGACCTGTTACCATTCACCGTCTTAAACCATCCGCCTCTGTAGCTGACACTAAAATAAGCCTTGCCTGCAACATCTATTTCACCGCCGGCACTCAGCCCCAGGCCAGGGCCATAATCATAATTCCTGTCATAATAGGGATAGGCACTCGGTACCGCAGCCAGTATAACAGGTCCGGCTCCTAAAGACGTTGTAAGACGAACCTTAGCCGGTAATTGCAGCGATGAGTATAAATTCATTTTTATACTTTGTGCTCCGTAAAAGAAAGCCTCATTTTGCACATAATCGTAATTGGTCGAAAGAATGGCTAAATGGTTGAACTTGCTTTTAGCTGAGATTTCCCATCCTGCCAGTGAACCGTATACGGTAATTAGATTAACATTGAAACGGGATTTATCATTCATTCCGATCTCTGTACCGATATAGATATTGCTGAAAGGCGTTCTGTAATTCTGATGAGGAAGCCCATAGCTCAGCCTGGCTCGTGCATACCAGCTGAACTCCCTGTCGCTGGTCCGATTCGCATTATTACTTTCAAACCGGCGAAAACCTAAACTAAATTCCGCATTAATCTTCGAGGTATCCTTCTCCGTCAGGGAAGGCGTCCTTCTCCCCCATTTGCCTGTTAATATCCGGTTAAAACCATTGGCAGGATTGACCAGCAAGGCGAACACCTCACTTAACTGCCGCCTGAATCCATGGCTATGATTATTGGTTATTTCATTGGCCAGGCGATGTGTCATTTCGCCCAGGACAATTCCGCCAAAGCTCGTATTGATAAAATCATTAGGAGACGGCGCTTCATTTTCCCCTGCAGTTTCCCAGATATAACTCCCGACAAAAGCAGCCGGAACTGACTGCCAAAACGAATAACCATTTGACCTGAAGGCATTAAAATAGATACTTCCATGATAAGGATGCATAAACTGGTTGGTCTGGAACGAATCGTGATCCCATGCCCAATTTCCGGGGTTGAGATTATAGCTGATACTTTTGAACGAGACCCGTGCATAGTCGGCATGGAAAACATACCGGTCTACCGCGTAGGGGACCGCGTCGGCAAGCAGCAACTGCGCTGCGGCCCGGCGAAAATACCTTCGATCAGCTGCAGGTAGCGCCTTTTTAATTAAGCTGTCATTTCCCGGCATTAGTTGATTTTCGGGAAATGACTGCCCACAGAGCCGGCAAATGCAAAGACATAAAGGCCCTGCCACGATCAAAAATCTGATATAGCTGTTAAGCAACATTTGTGCTTTCCCTACCTGTCCGCGGCAACGGCTTTTTAATTGCATCTCAAGGCAAAGTCGTCGGATAAAGTACCACCTCGTCCGGAGTGATTTTCCTTAAATGAAATTCGGGGTTCTCCGATACCACTTTATTGATATTTGTTATTCCTGAAATGAGCGCATCCGGATTAAAGGAAATGCTGTCGATACCTGCGGTGACTAATAGCCTGGTAAATGCTTCCGAATCGCTCGGTGCCTGACCGCATAAGCCAACCTTTTTATGCAGTTCGTTTGCCCTGGTGATCATCATGGCGATAAGTTTTTTGCTGGCCGCGTTCTGTTCATCAAACAGATCGGCGATAAGGGCTGAATCACGGTCTATGCCCAGCGTCAGCTGGGTAAGATCATTAGAACCTATTGAAAAACCGTCAAATGACCTGGCAAACTCATCGGCTAGTAAAACATTGCTCGGTATTTCGGCCATCACATATATCTGGAGGCCATTGTCGCCCCTTTTTAGACCATAACTATTCATTAGCCTGATTACCTTCTCCCCTTCGGCCACCGTCCGGCAAAAGGGGATCATTAATTTCACGTTTGTAAAACCCATTTCGTTCCTCACCACTTTCATCGCCTCACACTCGAGCTTAAAGCCATCCCTGTACCGGTCGTGATCATAACGCGAGGCGCCTCTGAAACCGATCATCGGGTTCTCCTCTTCCGGTTCGAAATACTTACCCGCGATCAGGCCGGCATATTCGTTGGTTTTAAAGTCGCTCATCCGGACGATCACCTCTTTAGGGTAGAATGCCGCTGCAATGGTGGCCACGCCCTGCGAAAGCTTATCTATAAAATATTGTTCTTTACTGCTGCTCCCAGCCGTAAGGTTGGCAATTTTCACGCGGTCGATTTCATCGGTTACCCGATCAAAATGCGCGAGAGCCATAGGATGGATGCGCACATGGTTGGCAATGATAAATTCAAGGCGCATCAGCCCTACCCCATCATTGGGAAATCGGGCCAGCCGAAACGCCTGCCCCGGATCAGCAATAATCAACTGTGCTTTCGGATGTGCCGGTAAATGTATATCGCTGACGTCAGTTACCTTCTCAGCCCATTCCAGCTTGCCACGGTAGACTTTCCCTGTTTTACCTTCGGCGCAACTTAAGGTTATCAGTTCTCCGTCTTTGATATTATAGGTGGCATTTTCAGTCCCCACAATAGCGACGGCGCCCAGTTCGCGTGCAATTATCGCCGCATGACTTGTGCGGCCGCCTTTATTGGTAATGATACCGGCCACTTTTTTCAGAATTGGGTCCCAGTCGGGGCTGGTGGTATCTGTTACCAGTATATCGCCTTCTTTCAAGCTTCCCGCCTGGTCGGGAGAATGGAGCACACGCGCATACCCAGCGGTGATCTTGTCTCCGATAGCGGCCCCGCTGGTTATGATATCGCCCTTTTCAGCGATAGTAAAGGTTTTTATCTCCAGCTTCTTTTCGCGGCTATGTACTGTTTCGGGACGGGCCTGTATTAAATAGAGCTGATGGTTAACACCGTCTTTGGCCCATTCAAAATCCATTGGTTTGCCATAATGCTTTTCAATCAAAAGCGCCCAGCGCCCCAAATGTTCAATTTCCGCGTCGTTCAGGACGAACTTGCCACGCATTTCCCATGGCGTATCCAGGTTGACGGTATACTGTGTATCATTGTCATCGTCCGCATAGATGAGCATCTTGCTTTTACTACCTAAATTTTTCTGGATGATCGCCTTATTGTTCCTGATGAGCGCTGGTTTAAATAATAAAAACTCATCGGGAACCACTGTGCCCTGCACCATGTTTTCTCCAAGCCCCCAGACGCCTGTCAGATGCACGACATCACGGAAGCCGGACTCCGGTTCCAGCGTAAAACCGACTCCTGAACAGCCCTTATCCGCCCGGACCATTTCCTGGATACCTACAGACAAAAATACCTTGTGATGATCAAACCCCTTATCCTCCCTATATTTTATTGCGCGGTCGGTAAACAACGACGCAAAGCATTTTTTTACCGCGTTAGCAATTGGCCAATGGCCCCTAATATTGAGGTAGGATTCGTGCTGGCCGGCAAAACTGGCGTCAGGCAGATCCTCCGCAGTGGCGCTGCTGCGAACCGCAACCGGCTGATCGCTGAAATTGAATAAATAGTCATAAGCATCAAAGATTGCCAATTGCAGGTCCTCCGGCATATGGGCGTCCAGGATCAGTTTTCTTGCCCCGCCGCCAATTTCCGAAAGATTTGAATAATCGGTCCTGTTCAAACTTTTCATAAGGCCGCCGAGTTTTGCACTCAGGTTATTAGCGCTTATAAAATAACGGTAGGCCGCTGCGGTGACCGCAAAACCATCCGGTATCAGGATACCGGATGGTGCCAAAAAATTAATGAGCTCTCCTAATGAGGCATTTTTACCGCCCACCAGTCCAATGTCTTTGATGCCGGTATCTTTGAACTTTTTGATATATGGTTCCATAACAAACGTTTTTAGAGTTCTTACATCGTAAATTTCCGGTTAATCGCCGGTATGAATAATGATGACTGTCAGTTAAAGAACTGACAGTGGTCAGATTGTTCATTCGGAACACTTTTCAGTTGCCGCCCTTGTTGCCGGTCATAAATATTAATGAGCGGCATCATTTTTCAATTGGCTTGCAGGAGGTATTATTGTTTCATGAAAACAGCAAGTATCAAACATTTACAATTTGCGCACAACGCATGGCTAAGGGCAATTGAATTTTATAAACTGGAGCTTCATATCCTGCAGGAAAGGCTGGAAGAAATTGCCTTTGATAATACAGGAAAAGATGTGGCGGAGGGAATTGAGCATTATCAGAATCAACTGATCATTCACAGGGACTATCTCGATGGCTTGGCTCACCGCATAAAAACCAATGTCCGGAAAGCTGAATCTGAGATCAGGCAAAGCAGCGGCAATGTTAGTGAAAGCACAGTCCTTGTTCACGATGAGCTGGCGGAACAGTACCATACAGAAGAAAACATGATCAACCAGCTAAGACACGAATTCAACCGATTTGCTTCCAAATGGATGTAAGTGGTCATCAGCCCGGTAAAAGTCCTATACAACTAAATTATTGTTCAGCCGTATCTCGCCCGACAAAGACCGGGCATGAAAACGGGATACCTGCGGCCGGCTACCGCAGGTATCCCGTTACGCTTTCAGGCAATTGCAATTTGTTTACGGCTCACAGCGGCCTTTTGGTCTTTTTCCATTTCTACGCTGAGCAGGCCATCCTTGTAACTGGCTTTAATATTATCTGCCAGGATGTTATCCGGAAGACTGAATGTGCGGGTAAATGAACTGCGGGTGAACTCCCTGCGGGTGTAGTTATCCGTCTCTTCCTTTTGCTCATTCTTTGTTTCGGCACTAATCGTCAGCACGCCGTTTTCGGTCGTAATTTTAAAATCCTCCTTCTGGAAGCCGGGTGCCGCGACCTCGAGCTCAAAACCTTTCTTCGTGTCCTTAATGTTTACTGCGGGGAGCACTTCGCGGTTAAAGACCGCAGGGCTAAAAAAGCCATCGGTGTTCCAGAAATCTTCCATCATTGACTTTAATGACGGAAAGCCATTTGTTTTTGCTAAAGTTGACATAATTTCAAATTTTGTTTACCGTCAAATTTCGGGCAAATGATTTTTCAGGCAAATGAGCGCCATCATTGCTTAAGGTGATCTTCGTCAATTTTTATTAGGTTCATCTCCCTACTTTTATATTCATTAAACAATAAATATATGAGCAGCTTAATAGATAATGAACCGGGCATACGGGATCAGACCGTTTATTTGCAATCATTGGGGGCGGCACAAACGGTCACAGGCTCTAAACATTTGCTGATCACCCCTGAACTGAATATATTGATCGACTGTGGCCTGTTCCAGGGGATCAAGTCGCTTCGCGAAAAAAACCGGGAGCCACTTCCGGTCTCCGCTTCGGCAATTGATATGGTGATACTCACACATGCTCACCTTGACCATAGTGGATACATCCCCTTGCTTGTCAAAAACGGTTACCGGAAGCCAATTTATATGACGCAGCCCACCCGTGACCTGGCAGAACTGATTTTGCGGGATAGCGCTAAACTACAGGAAGAAGATGCCGAGAAAGCCAACCGGAACGGATACTCCAGGCATAAACCGGCCCGGCCGTTGTATACAGTGTCAGATGCTGTAGCAGCCCTTGCCTTTTTCAAGGTTATCAGCCCGGAAGAAACCATCAGGGTGAATTCAGATATTGACTTTACACTTTATATTAGCGCGCACATTGCGGGGGCCTGTTCAGTGAACCTGAATTGTTTCGGCAAATGCATTGTTTTCTCGGGCGACATTGGCCGTCAGCAGTCCGAACTTTTGCCGCCACCTGCACACGTTCCGCCAGCAGACTACGTAGTGATGGAGTCTACCTATGGCGACCGCCTGCATGCCAAAACGGATGCAGCTGATGAACTGGCAATGGTGATCAATAACACCGTTTTCAACCATGGCAATATTTTGATTCCCTGTTTTGCGGTGGGACGGGCACAGGAAGTTATGCATTTGATATATCGTTTAAAAAAGAAGCAAGGCATACCATCCGCGATACCTGTATTTTTAGACAGTCCTATGGCTGCGTCCGCGGGCAAGGTTTTACTGCATTATCCCGATTGGTTCACCATCAGTGAAAAAGAATGCGCTCAGATGTTCAGCGGGGTAACCATTAATGATAATCATCAGCATACCCAGGCGATCATTCATCAGCGTGGCAGCAAGATCGTACTGGCGGCAAGCGGCATGATGACAGGGGGGCGCGTTTTAGAATACCTGAAACATTATATAGGCGATGCCAGAAATACCATAGTGATCATAGGCTACCAGGCGGAAGGCACCCGTGGCAGAGCCCTGCTCAACAAAGCTTACGAAATAAAGATCCACGGACAATATTATCCGGTAAGGGCGCAGGTTATCGAGATTGAAGGCCTATCGGCCCACGCCGATCAGACGGAATTATTGGAATGGTTAGGTCAATTCAAGGAAAAAACGCCGGAGGTTTATCTCGTACATGGCGAACCCTGCGCGCAGGAAGCGCTAAGGATCAAAATCAAAGACGAGTTGAAGCTAAAAGTGATCATCCCGGAACAGTATCAAAAAATACCTTTATACACGGTCACCGCTCATCAACCGGCGAACGGGCAGGCAGCTGCGAGCACCACGGGATCGTCTGCGACCTTGTAGTCTTCGCCTTATAAATATCTGTTCGATCTTTTGCGCGGACAAAAATTATCCGTTTGCCTATCCTTGAACTCTTTAGATGATGAATTTGATAGACGTACCGGGCCTTGTGAAGTTATGCTACCCGAATCCGCTGAACTGCGAAAGATCAGCTGCTTAAAATATTAAATATGTCGTTAATCATGTAATCCGGTGATCAGAATCATTCGCCTGTTATAAGATTATTTGAATATTTGATCAAAACGGCGATCCAAATTAATCGCCTGAATAAAGTCTAAAAATTATCGTCATGAAAAAAATTTTGATATTAACCGATTTTTCAGCGAATGCAGAGCATGCGGCTGAAAATGCAGCCTATATTTGCGTAAAGTTGAATGCAGATATACTGCTTTATCACACATCTCAGGTGATACCTATCACACCATATGACGGGGGCGGACCGTACGCCGGGGAGTTAACCAGCATTTATACCGAAGAAGGCAAAGAAAAAATGACCAAACATTCGGCTAAACTTAAAGAATTTGTTAAAAGACTCAACCCGGAAAGCCGCCTGTCAATACATCACCTTCAGGGCGACGGTGGCCTCGGACCAAACATAAAAGACCTGTTAAAACATAATGATATTGAGCTGATCATTATGGGCGCCCGATCCGGCAGCTATCTGGATCATTTCTTAGCGGGCAGCGAAACCCAATCAGTGCTGAGGAACACAGACAGGCCATTGCTGATCGTTCCGCCGGCTGTTAACCTTGAAAAAATCAAAAATGTCGTTTTCGCTACCGACTACAATGCAAAGGACAAAGCGGCCCTGAATTACCTGATCGATCTGGCGAAGCTCTTAACCTTCCGGATACAGGTTGTACATATTAATGTGTTTGGTGAAGATGCCAATAAGGATATCATAGCGGAAATGGATTTTAAGAAGTTTGCCAACGAACTAAAATTTCAGGATATTACTTATCATGCTATACGTGGTAAAGACGTTGTTCCGCGACTTAATCGCTACTGCGAGGAATGCGGCGCCGATATCCTTGCCGTCGTCCATTATCACCAGGGGTTCTTTTCCCGGCTGTTTAACGCCAGTCAAACCACGAAGGAGCTGGCTAATCAAAGGCAGTCACTGCTTATTTTTCCGCCAAAATTCACAGCGGAATGATCTTCATGACAGGAAGACTTTCTTTAAATTGAATACACGGCAAGTTGACTCACAGTTAAATTCATGCCCTTATCAAGGGTTAGGTATGCTGATTAACCAGGGAGAAAATGGCGAAGTATTAAGCGAAAGGCCCGCGGCTAAATAATTATTGCCATCCCCCTTTAGGACATAAAATAATTCACCGCCAATCGTAGCTCCGGGCTGAAAAACCTGTTCGCTATGAAGTGTTCCATCGGTATTGATTTTTAGCGCCCAGCCCCTAAACACTTCAGTAAAATTAAATGATGCCAAATCAAAATCGTAGCTACTGGAAAAACCGACTGCCAGGTATTGTCCGTTATTAAGGCTTGTCAAACTTCTGATTTCGTCAACGAGCGTTCCGCCAAACACTTTTGCCCATAACTTATTTCCGTCCTGATCTGCTTTTAGCACCCAACCATCCACGTTTTCAATGCCCGGTTCAAATGGGGGGTGCAAACCTACCACATCCCCATCTTTACTTAATGTAGAACCTACTAAAATATAATTATTGTCTTTATCAATGATCATGTCATGAGCCAGATCAACACCAGAACCGCCATAAAATTTTTGCCACAACGGGATGCCCCGGTCGGTTAATTTTATTAGCAAAAAATCTGGAGATGGCCCGTTAAAGGTAGTTCCCCCTATCACAAAATTGCCCTTTTTATCCTGCACCACCCGGCTTAAGTCAATGCCGGAACTAATTTTCCGGTTCCATAACAGTTTTCCGTCCTTGTCAATCTTTAATATGGTCGATTCTCCCACCGCTGCATAATTATTATCACAGGTGCTAATTATAGAGCTGATTAAATTCGTAATCCCACCAAAGCTCTTCACCCAAATAACCTTTCCTTTACAATCGACTTTCATAATAAAACTTGTACTCATACCGCCCTCCTCCTTTAAAGCAGCAAAATCGCCGTCTCTGCTGGAAGTTACCCCACCTATTAAATAGGCCTCATCTGCAATAGCTATTATAGATTCTGCTTCTTCCATGCCGGAACCGGCAATTGTTTTTACCCATACTTTTTGCCCCTGCTGGTTTATTTTAATGAGCGCGATATGAGGTTGGTCGACACCTATGTTACAGGCCAGAATATAGCCATTATCCGCGTAAGCGCTGATAAACGGGGTAAAACGATTATAACCGTAGCCGGGAAATGTCACATTAAAATTTGTGGTTGAGGGAAATGGAGCAAGATCTGAAACTTCTTTTTCAACTATTGGCTGGCTTGGCAAAAATTCCTTTTTACATGCGGCCAATCCGATCAACAAAAAAATTACAAGCAGGCGGTTTTGATTTTTCATTGTGGCGGGAATTACATTTAAGGATATATCAAATTTATCTTATAGTTAAACCAATGTCAATCACATTAACTGACGAATTGTATACGATTTTGGCACACCCGTTGCAATTTGAACCGGCGGTTAAGGGTCGAATGCCTGGTGTGAAAATTAAGGTCGGGGTTTCATTGGAAAACCTCATTGTACTTTTAATTTGACCGGGAAGGAATCTGTCATCAGTTGGAGGATGGTTATAACATTGTCGCGAAACGGTTGGGATTATATAATCGTTGTTTCACAAAATAGCCTGCCTTCCATAAACAGGATCAGGACGGCGCAGTATCATGTGCAAGGATGTATTGAAAATGGATTCACGTGAGCGGTTTCCACTCAGTCCGTGACGGTCCATATTTTGGGATCCTAGCGTTAATTCTTCATCCTTGACGGAATAGCGAAACCATTTATTCAATTTCTATCCACTTAATGGAAAGGTCAAAATAGGAAGTGGCCGCAGCCACACTTACTGCTGTTTAACGTGTACAACAGGCCGTACCGCCATGTCCATTTCTCGTTATGCCTAGTTAGGGGCAATTAGCCGGTAAAAACGGCTTTATTATTATTCCCAATTGGACTTTTTACCGCTGCCAGCGCCCGGTGAATTCCCTCGGCTCATTATTTGCCGAATAAAGTAAACCGGCGCCATCCAAACTAACTGGATCTAATCGCCCCTTAACTTTGCCTCCATGCTCATGGTTGTATGCGGTACCGCCATTAACCGTTCTTTCTGAATCAGCTTTCCGGTCGAACGGCAGACGCCATAAGTTTTATTAGCTATGCGAACCAACGCCGCTTCCAGCTGCTCAATGAACTTTTTTTGCCTTGCAGCCAGTTGGTGAAGTGACTCTTTTTCCAGCGTCGCGGCACCGTCTTCCAGAGTTTGATAAGCGCCCGATGTGTCATCTGTACCGTTAGGGTTGGTACTATTCATAGAGGAAACCAGGCTATCCAGCTCTTCCCTCGCTATTTTTATTTTACTATTGATCAGAGCCCTGAACTCAGCCAGCTCATTATCTGAATATCTCGTTTTTTCTGACGCGGGTATTTGTTTTTCCATGAAGTCCATAACACAAATTATCTGGTTTGGTTTCGTGAAATCATTGAATCTTATACCTCATCGGTAAGAATTGTGAGAGACACCACCCATGCTGCTAATCAGCGTCCAGGCTTCGTTTCTATCGCCTCTTTGTCGACAGTTATGGTTTAAGCTACAGTTTGTATTCAAACGACAACATGGGTCTATAGCTGCTTTTTGCGGCTGGCGCTACCGCCAAATGATTTGACTTCATTCTAGTTTTTTTTCCAATTAACCATTTATTGGATTACCTTTTGTAATGATGGCTATGTACATAAAATAACACCACTATGTCTAAGCGTATACTGATTATTGACGATGACGAGGACATTTTGGAAATTCTCAACGTGATATTTCAGGAAGCCGGCTATGAGGTCATCTTGTCCAATACAGGCGTAGCGGCCGGCCACATTGAAGAGATCCGTCCTGACCTGGTTATGCTGGATATCCGTATCGCCGGTTCGAATAAAAGCGGAACGGAAATGTGCCGGGAGCTTAAAAGCAATTATGAAACCAAAAACTTGCCGGTAATGCTTATTTCCGCCGAAGCTAACCTGCACCAAATAGCCAAAGACTGTGCTGCCGATGCTTATATTTCCAAACCGTTTGATATAAATGACTTGCTCCTTCAGGTAAAAGAATATCTATCCTAGCGCTGTTTTGACGTGCATTGTCTGCATGGTGTTTGACAAAATCCGTCGGGCCGATTAACTGAGGTTGCAAAGATCAGGTGGCCTAAATTGGTCCATATTCCACGGTGGCGATAAGCATATCCGGGCAGGCAGATTGCCCAGTAAAAGAGATAGTGGCGTGGTAAATATCACAGTGAATATTCCGGAAACGCGAGCCTGCAGGCACCCGGAGAATTCATTCAACGCATCAGTGAATGCGGTTGGTACGTGTAGCCGGCCAGCCACCCGGCAGATTTCTCGCTTGATCCACCTTGCCACCCGAAAGCACCACGGAAATTTCGAGTGCAATACTTCCGCGCATGACGGTTATTTTCACGGAATCGCCAGGGGCGGATTGCGCCAGCAGTTCCCGCAATTGGGGAGCGGCAATTATTTGGTGCTGATCAAACCTTATAATGACGTCTTCCCTGCGAAGCCCGGCTCGCTCACCCGCACCGGCACGCTGAACGCCGGTTATCAGCACGCCGGTTAAATTTTTGTTATCCAGCTTTTTGTACTGAACGTCATCCATATCGCTGAATAACGCATCCAGATAAGCATGCCGCACAATACCATACGCCAGCAGGTCGTGCAAGGCTTTCTTCACGACGCCGCCAGGAATAGCAAAAGCGTATCCCGCGAAAGTCCCGCTGGGAGAAACAATCGCCGAATTGATCCCTATCAGTTTCCCGGAGCGATCCACCAATGCACTTCCGCTCATGCCTTCGTTGCTGGCGGCGTCTGTTTGCAGATAAGAATTGATCCGGGCCGGAGTTGTGCGATCGTCCAGGGCTCTGTAGCGGGCACTTAGTATCCCCGCAGTTACAGTCGAGGTAAGATCGAGCGGATTGCCTACGGCAAGTACAGGTTCACCGATTTTCACGTGGTCCGGGTTTCCCGGTTCCAGAAAATCCAAACCGTTTTCAGGTATCTTCAGCAAGGCCAGATCGGCTTCGTCATCTATCCCGGTCAAAACGGCGCGGTAAGTCCTGCGGTCGGGTAAGATCACCACCAGGCTATCGCCGCCATTTAAGATATGGGCATTGGTTAAGATATAGCCATCAGGGCTGACTAGAACCCCGGAGGCACTGCCGGCAAGTGTACTTCCGCCCGATCCGAGCGACCTGATTCCCATTCGCGTCGCCAGCTTAGCGTGTTTCACATATAGGCTGTCAGACACAAAAGACTGAATCCGGACCACAGCAGGCAGCGCTTTGGAAGCAGCGGAACTCAGGTCGGTTTGCTGGGCTGAAGCCTGGCTGCACAGCAGAATTGTTGAGAAGCAAATTATATATAAAGTCAGCTTTTTCATAGAAACTTTTTGTAAAACTTACCGTTTCGCATTGCTAGGTGCAACTTGACTAGCATTCGTCATTGGGCCAGGTAGCCGCCGTCAACGTTGTAATAAGCACCGGTCACAAAAGACGCTTTATCCGAATTCAGCCAAAGCGCCAGTTCCGCCACTTCCTCGGGCTTGCCTAGTCTGCCCATCGGGTGCAAACTTCTAATTAATTTCGTCGTGCTATCATCCAACACATCCAACATGGGCGTCTGTATGTAACCAGGTCCGATCGCATTAATGCGTATTCCCTGATCAGCATATTCAAGGGCTGCAGCCTCCGTCAATCCGATCACGCCATGCTTGGCCGCGACATAAGCCGGAGAACCTTTGGTACCTACCTTGCCCAGGATCGATGCCATATTAACAATGCTGCCACCGCCGGAGGTTAGCATAGCCGGTATCTGGTAATGCATCCCATAAAATACACCGGATAAATTGATCGCGATCACCTTGTCCCAGCCCTCGATCGGATACTCACCAACGGTATTTAACGGACCGCCGATCCCCGCGTTGTTAACTGCAATATGTAAGCCTCCGTATCGCCGAACAGTTTGCTCAACCAATCTCTTGTGCTCGTTTGGCAGGGCGGTATCCGCTTCGACGAAAATGGCATCGCCACCGTTAACTTTTATTGCATCGAGTGTTTTATTTCCGCCTTTTTTATCGACATCGGCAATAACTATCTTTGCGCCCTCCAATGCATACAATAGGGCGATTGCCTTACCAATTCCCGAGCCACCACCAGTGATCAGGGCCACTTTGTTCGCTAAATTGCTCATATTGCTCAATCTTAAATATGAGCTAAAGGTAACGGCTCTGGTCGAATCGGCGATGTCGAGGGTCAGGTTTGACGATGATCTCCGACACTTTTTCATGGAAAATTGAACCGGCAACCTGATAATTACTTTCGTCCCGGTAGTGCTTTCTGATAATGATATCCGTGTCCGCCTTCCTAATTTCATTTTTTTGGCGATGGCATCAATCCGGACCTGTCCAGCGCTAATTGTCTGAACATTAGCAAAAGACTACGTCCACTTCAGATATGCCGGGCATGGTATGCTTAATTAAATGGCCGGTTGGCTGAGTTGCGCGGTGCTTTCACTCTAAAAAAAACAAATTCTTCGGCTACCAAAGGGCGGCCGGCCTAGGTCGGCAATATAGGGTGGTCATAATAGGCATTGTAGAGCATCTGTCTGCCTTTAATTGGGAACAAATTTAGCGGTGGTTTTCCCAGGGTGGTTCGCATTTTCGGAAAACTTAGTGAGCATCAGGATCGTCTTCACGGCCGTTGTTTTAGATCATAAAATTGGAGGTTTACCCGCGAAAAATAAATGACAAAGATCATGAGTGCGCCTGACCACAATTACTTAAATAATACGGTTAAATACTGAACTTCGATAAAAAAAGTCATGAACGAGACACACATCCACCTGCTGATCACCCACCTGCCCATCCTCGGCGCTGTACTGGGTGCTTTTGTTTTGATCCACGGGATATGGAGAAAAAGCAATATTACGTTGATCGCTGCTTACAACATTTTGATCATTTCCGCTATTGGCGCCGGTATAGCTTATGTTACCGGCGAAGGTGCTGAAGAAGCAGTTGAACATATACAGGGAATATCTAAAAATGTTATTGAAGAACATGAAGAATCAGCCTTAATATCTTTGATTGGTTTGATTGTCATAGGCATAATCGCTGCGATTGGGATATTTGTGACATGGAAAACTTCTTCCCTGATCAGGCCGGTTGCTTTAATTGCGCTGGTAGCGGCTTTAGCTGGCTTTGGGCTCATCGCCTGGACCGGGTATTTAGGAGGACAGATCAGGCATACAGAGATCGGAAACCATCCGGTATCACCGACGCAGGAAGAAAATGGAAAAGATAAAGATTGACGGTATGCTTCTGCATAATCGGGTTAATGACGAGTATCATTAAATGAGCCGTTAACGGTCACAGTATTTTCATGCTGTTTACTGTAATTTTAGTTATTCAATAATCCAGTAAACGCTAACATGGCTATTCAGGGACCTAAATTTCTATTTTTTACAGGAAAAGGTGGTGTGGGTAAAACTACGCTGGCTTGTGCTACCGCCGTGGCCAGGGCAGATAAAGGAAAAAAGGTACTTTTGATCAGCACAGATCCGGCATCCAATCTGGAAGATGTGTTAGGCACCACTGTGACCGATCAGATAACTCCGCATCAAAATCTAAATAACCTGTTCACGGTCAATATCGATCCTGAAATCGCTGCGGAAGATTACCGTAAACGGGTGATAGATCCGCTTAAAGGAAGCGCTTCAACGGAAATGATCAATAAGATAAGGGAAGGACTCTCTGGCGCCTGTACTACGGAGATCGCTTCTTTTGACGAATTTTCACGCTTTATAACCGGGGAAGGTCTTTCGGAAATATTTGATACCGTCATTTTTGATACCGCACCGACCGGACATACCATCCGTCTCCTGGAATTGCCCGCTGCCTGGGATGATTTCCTGGGGAATAACCCGAGCGGGGCTTCCTGCATCGGGCCTGCATCAGCCTTGAAAAGCAGCAGGGAAAGATATAAAAAGGTGGTGTCCAGTTTGAGAGACCCCTTGCAAACTATTTTTTTCCTCGTAACGCGACCCGACACGCCATCATTGAAAGAAGCCGGGAAAACAAGCCAGGAACTGATCGATTTGGGAATGGCCAATCAAGGTTTACTGATCAACGGAATATTTCAGGCAAAGGAGCAAACGGACACTTTTGCGCTGGAGATGGAAAAGATAGCGGAAAAAGAATTACAGGAAATGCCAGAGACATTAAAGCGTTTAGCCGCTACCAATTATCCCTTACTGCCGTATAACGTGCTGGGCCTGGAAAAGCTGCGCTCGGTATTCAATAGTGCCCTCCAGGCTAAGATCGCGGCGGAGGAGCAATTTGCAATAAACGAAATTAACCAGCCGCTGCCTGATTTGACAGAATTAGTAGACCAACTGGAAAGAAATCGTCATAGCGGCTTAATTATGACCATGGGAAAAGGAGGCGTGGGTAAAACCATCGTAGCGGCAGCCGTTGCGACGATGCTGGCCCAACGCGGGCATACCGTCCTTTTAACAACAACAGATCCGGCAGCACATATCAGGGACTTTATGGATCAATTGGCGGCCATTCCGGAAAACTTAAGCATTGAACGGATAGACCCGAAAATTGAAACGAAGAATTACATCGATAAAATCGCCGAACAAAAGGGGCAACATTTGGATGAGGAGGGTAAAAAACTGTTGCTTGAAGACCTTCAGTCGCCCTGCACCGAAGAAGTAGCTGTATTTCACGCATTTTCTAAAGCTATTCAGCGCGCAAAACGGCAGTTCGTGGTTATGGATACCGCGCCAACCGGCCATACACTGCTTCTGCTCGATACAACGGGCAGTTATCATAAGGAAATCTTAAAAAAAATGGTGGCAAATCCGAGTAAGGTCACCACGCCCTATATGATGCTGCAAGACCATTTTTTTGCAAGAATACTCCTGGTCGCCTTACCGGAACGAACGCCGATGAGAGAAGCTGAAGCGCTTCAAAATGATCTGAAAAGAGCCGGGATTGTCCCTTATGCATGGGTAATTAATCAATGTCTTTCCGCCATACCAAATTTGCAAGACCCACTTTTAAGGAAGCGAGCATCAGCTGAAAGACTAATCATCCAAAATATCGCCGATAATTTATCAAACAGAACTATTGAAATTCCCTATCTGACCGAAGAAAAATTGTTACCCGCTATACTTTCGCTTTACAGGTAAAGCAATTACATAATGCTTTTTGAACCGCTTGCCGAATTTACCTTTTCTCTCAATCGACAAAAACAGCAACAAGGCACCGGGACCGGCACAATATGATCGCAAACCAGGACTGCCCTGCCAGAAGCGTTTTTTTTGGCAATTTACTATCGATAAATTTTAGATACTGAGAAACGGTCCAGATCCGTTTACAACTTTTGGTTGTGAGCTATTTGTTTACAGTATTGCATAAGTATAACATGCTATGCCGCTATCTTGTCAAAAGACTGAATAAAATCGGATCGGCGACGGCTGTTTTTTTTTATTCAATGATGGAATAAAAATTATTGAATAAGCACATTAGTATGTTCAGCAACAGGCATATTGTAAATTTACACATGGATAATCGGTTTTAATCCGATTATCCATGTTGTTTTTTACATTCATATATTGTAAACTTGGCATTAGATAATCGGATTAAAACCGATAATCTATATTATTTTACATATGGAACCGAAGGAAGCTATTGCAGCGGCCAGCCATTGACTTACTAGTTGCTGTCGAACATTTTAAGGAATTACAAGCGGCCGAATGACAAGATCAAGGCGTTGAAAGAAGAGGGCGTGATAGAATCGGTTAAGCGCGGATTATATATTCCCGGAAAGGCAATTGGTGCCAGCCGGCCGGAAAACGGGCTATTGGCCAACCACCTTTACGGGCCTAGTTATCTGTCGGCGGATACCGCTTTAAGTCATTACGGGCTGATACCTGAGCGAGTTTATTCTACCATTTCGATGACCAGTAAAGCAAGCCGTGATTTTCGCATGCCCCTAGGTTTGTTCACTTACCTGCATTTACCACTACCTTATTATGCCTACGGCTTGAATTCCGTACTTCTCGGCCGGGATCAGCGCGCGATTGTTGCGTCACCTGAAAAGGCGCTTGTTGCGTGCGCAAGATAGCGGGGACTGGAAAAAGGAAACCATCACCGAGGAAGAGTTTCGCGGGCTGCTCGCAGACAAGATCGACAGCGTTAGGATGGATTATGTCAAAGCAGATATCAGCCGTTTCATTAGTGACGCGAAAAAGCTGGAGATATGGTCGCCGGCATACTTTCACGACCTTGTCAGCAAATTGAAGATCAGCGTTTAGGTGCAGCTAACTGCCCAGCTCATTTCAAGCCATTCGAAACCAAGCAAACTTTAAGGCGCAAATTGCCTTGTGTTAACAATCGCGACTTGCCTAACCTTTAATCAGGCATTAATAATCAGCCCACGTGCATCCTTTACAGATAGCGCCCCATTTCTATTTTAGGCAAGCGACCGTTTAACGTGCTTGCCCGATGTGGCTCCCCAGACTGACCAGATTTCGAATCAATTCATTGAGCAAATGTGCGTTCTGAGCGAATTAACACACTTTGATGAAACAGAGACTGAATAAATTTCGAACCATTTAATTGGCTAATTGAATTTTCGTCGTTGGAGTGTAACTATAAACAGCGACGGGCCATTAGCGTCACCCGCCTTAGGTTAATCTAAACTGGCGAAAAGGCAGTATTCGTTTTGAAGACAAATGGAATAATTTCCAATGAAAATATGTTCCTTGTTACGGCCTGAAAGCATAGATACGAGTTTACCTGCAATAGTTTGTCTTTTAATTCGGCAAAGTTGATTATTTGATCGCTTTTATGAATATGATCGAATATTTTCCAATTCAATGTTTTAGAAATTTAATTATCCGTGCAGGTTTAATAATGTTTTTAGTAGGGCTTTAAATTATTTTCCATCCGCAGTAAGGTGTCAGTAAAGGCTTTTAGGTCAATCTCTTTAAATTTTCCTTTTAACCGTTGTTCAGTGAGTGTTATGGCTTCCTGAATTTGCGGCAGTAGCTGCCTTCCGATTTCCGTTAGAACGATCTGATCGTCTTTTTTAACAGATGATACTTTTATTACGGACACATATCCGATAGTAACCAATTCCTCAAGCAATTTTATAACCGTCCGCTTGTCGTTTTCCAGATGATAGATAAGTCTTTCAACGGTTACCGGTGTTTTGCTACAGGCAACTAAAAGCATCGTTTCCGCCATGAACTCTGAATGAGGAGGCGGAAGAAACTGACCGAGCGCTTTGATATAAAGCTTGCTCATCCGGCGTAAATCATTTGCAATCATTGGATTGGCATTAATCTAAATTTGTTAAAAGGTTATGTTCCATCTGCCGAATAACAGTATAGAATATGTTTAACTGGACCAAACTCAAATCCTGGTTGATTACCTTATTCACCCTGGCAATTACTTCTTCAATTTTGGCTACCGCCGCTTCGCCTTTGGGTGTCAGAAAGGTCAAATGTTGCCGCTGATCTTCCGGATTGATCTCAGTTTTTGTAAATCCATGCGTATTGAGATACTCCACATGTATGCTGACACGTGATTTGTCTAAATTGAGTATTTCAGCAAACTGTGTATGCGTATTATTTGTCAACCTTTGATGGATCACCAACAGTATTTCAATTAGGTTATCGAAAGGAAGTTCAGGCAAGTCCCTGGCAATAATCGTATGATAAAGCCTGGTTAATCTTTGAAACTTTTTAGAAAGTAAAAACTGCATATAAGGTAAATAATATTACAGCAGCTGTTAAACAGCTGCTGTAAAGTGGTTATTGGATCGGGTCACCATCTTTAATATCGTCTCCGGCGTTCAGCACGATCCGGTCGTTAGCTGTTAAAGCACCAAATACCTCGGTATCTTCTTTTCCCGCTAAGCCTTCTTTAACATCTACCAGCTTAGCTTTACCATCTTTTACGACGATCACATATTCCCTTTCGGTAGACCTGACGATAGCGGTATTCGGCACCAGTAAGGAGTTCGCTCCTGATAACATCGGGATCTTCGCCTCACCATACATTCCCGGCTTAAGCTGCCCGTCTTTATTAAGCACATCAATTTCGATAGCTTCTGAACGCATACTGGTCAGAGCGTTGGCCGATCGGCTTATTTTAGCAGTATGCTCCACACCGGCCATAGCATTAAAGGTGAACTTAACTGCTTGTTTGAGATCAACCTTGTCAACATAATTCTCCGGTATGGCAACCTCTAAACGAAGTTTGCGGGTATCCAGTAAGGTTAGCATCGGCTGATCGGTCGCTTTACCCGGCGCAACCAATGCACCGGGTGAAACATTCCGCTGCACGATCACCCCATCAAATGGCGCATAAATGCGTAAATACCCCTGCATGGTGCGCACAGATTCCATGTTTGATTTTTCAGAATTAGCGATGGCCAGGTCGGACTTCATCCGCGATAGCGCGTTATCCAGATCAAGCGGTGATACCGAACCGGGTTCAGCAGCAGCCTGCTTTAAACGGTTATATTTTTCCTTACTGGCATTCGCGGTTTCCTGTGCCTGGAGATACCTGGAATTCGCTGCTTGTAAAGCTGATTCCATTTCAGGCGCTTCAAGTGTTAACAGTAACTGTCCCTTGCTTACCTGCGAACCCCGGTCAACGAAGATCTGTTTCACAAACCCGTTAGCTTTAGGGAACAGGTTTACTTCGTTAAACGGCTTAAACTTGCCCGGTAAACGCGCATAACTGGATAAGGCTTTTTCAGTTATATTACCGATTTCGTACTTTTTATTGGCCGATGACTTATTTTCGGTCAGGTCAACCGGCTTTTGATTGCCCGAACAGGCGGCTAAAAAGCTTACGGCCGAGGCTAATATGATCAATTTCGTTTTCATGTTTTTTATAGTGTTGAGGTTTGAATATCTGTTGATTCTTCAGGCATCAGGGATGGTGATTCATAGGTTGTTTTACCTTGAACCCAAGCAAACACTAATGGCAAGATGAATAATGCAGCCAGTGTAGAGGCGAACAGGCCGCCGATTACCGCCCTGCCTAAAGGTGCAGTCTGTTCACCTGCTTCTCCCATGCCGGAGGCCATCGGAATCATGCCCGCTATCATGGCTAAACTCGTCATCAGGATCGGGCGTAAACGTATTGCGGCGCTGGTTATCGAAGCACGGGTCGCATCTTTGAACTCTAACCGCAGCTTCTCGCCATTGGTTACAATCAGGATCGCATTGGCTACGGACACGCCGGTTGACATGATCATACCCATATAAGATTGCAGGTTAAGCGTAGAACCGGTAATCAGCAATGCTGTCAGGGATCCTAAAATTACAGCCGGGACTGTAGAAAGTACCGCAAGCGATAGCTTAAACGATTGGTAATTCGCAGCCAGCAACAGGAAGATCACCAATATCGCAAAGCCTAATCCACTTTGTAAGCTGCCCATTGTTTCCGTTAATAAACTGGTCATGCCTTTTAATTCCGGTACCAGGCCTTTTGGCGGTGTGCCTATTTCTTTAATCGCCTTCTGCACGTCAGCCGTTGCCGTACCCAAATCCATTTTATTAATATTAGCACTGACCGTTAAAAATCTCCTTGGCCCGGCACGGTCAAATTCTCCCGGTGCGTAGGTCATTTTAAAGTCAGCCACATCAGCCAGGGTGGGCGTGCTTTGTCCTTTTAGTAAAGGGATTTCCTTTAATTCATCCATCGTATTCATGGTGTATTCCGGTATTTGCACCTGTACCTGGTAAGTATATTGTTTGTCTTCATCCAGCCACTGGTTTTTTTCAGTAAAACGGCTGGAAGATGTACTGGCGGTAACTGAACGCGCAATATCGGTCACATTCAACCCTAACTGTGACACCTTTTGCCTGTCAAGCTTAATGGCGATCACAGGTATTTTTAACGGTTGCACGATCTGAACATCCCGCAGGTAGCTGATCTTTTTCAATTTTGCGACTGCTTTGTTTGAATAGTTTTCAATCTGGGCCATGTCCTTACCAGCCACCCTTATTTCAATTGGCGTGGCAGCACCCTGGCTCATGATCTTTTCAGTCATGTCTATCGGCTCAAAATTGATGCGCAGATCAGGCATGGCATGGCCGATGTTTTTACGCAATGCATCTTTAAGCTCATCCATATTGACTTTGTAGTTCTCGTCGAGCTTGACCTGCAAGACGGCCTCATGGGTACCTGTATTGAATATGTATAGGTTGCTGCTGCCATAGCTGCTGGGAATGATACCCACATAGCCGGAGCTGATCTCGATGTGATGATCAACAGTTTTATCGATAATACTTAACACCTGTTTGAATTTATCTTCCGTCCGTTCCAAACGGGTACCATCAGGCGCTTTGATACGGATCAGAAACTGGCCATTATTGAGTTTCGGCATCATATCCTTACCGATGATGGCAAATCCTATTCCGGCCAATACGATTACTAAAACCACGTAAACCGGTACGATCAGCTTTTTATTCGGCATCCAGCGGGTGATAATACCCATGAAACGCATCTTTACTTTTTCAAAGAAATCGTTATCCTCCGGATGTTCCTGTTCTTCTTTCAGATGTTTGTTTACCTGTATTTCTTCTTTACGGTTTAATGCTTCCCCAGCATGTGCATGCAATTCACCATGATGGTAATGCTGGTATTGTTCGGCCTTGATCAGCCAGTTGCTTAAGATCGGCACCAGCGTTTGGGCGAGAACATAGGACACGATCATCGTTAACCCAATAGACATGGACAGCGGCAGGAACATCGCTTTGGGCACGCCGTTCATCAGGAATGACGGCGCAAATACCGCGAGGATACAAAGCAGGATCAGCAATAAAGGAAAAGATATTTCTTCGCAGGCATCATATATAGCCTGCTTTTTTGACTTTCCCATTTCCAGATGCTGGTGAATATTCTCTATGGTTACTGTCGCCTGATCGACCAGAATCCCGATAGCCAGCGCCAATCCGCTTAACGTCATAATGTTAATCGTTTGACCAAATGCCCCTAAGAGCATTACACCTAAAAGAATGGACACCGGTATCGTTACCACCACGATCAGACTGCTTCGCCAATCCCGCAAGAATAGCAATACCATTAATCCGGTCAGTAAAGCGCCTAGTCCGCCCTCTGTCATCAAACTTTTAACCGCGTTAATTACGAAGACTGACTGGTCAAACTCATAGGACACCTTTATATCGTCAGGCAGCAAGCTTTGCATTTCGGGCAGTTTGGCCTTTAACCCCTGAACCACTGACCAAGTTGAGGCGTCTGCCGTTTTCACGATCGGAATATAAACAGACCGCTTACCGTTGATCAGGGCATAATCTACGGTAATGTCAGAGGCATCCGCTACACGGGCAACGTCTTTAACCAGTACCGATACACCGTTCTTTGTTTTAATGGGAATATCTCCAAATTCCTCCGACTTTTGCACCAGCGAATTGATGGTCGTGGTAAACATCGTATTATCAATACGGAGATTGCCTGATGGCGACATAGCGTTAAATTTAGCCAGCGCTTCCACTACCTGGTCGGGGGTAAGATCATAACTGCGCATCTTAGCAGGATCTACACTAACCGTAATTGACCGGGAGTTGGCCCCGAATGGAGGCGGTGCCGATAACCCCGGTACCGATGCAAACATTGGCCTGATTCGGGTAGCGGCCATATCGTATATTTCCTTGAGACTGCGCCCCGGAGCGGATAATACCAACTGGCCAACAGGTAACGATGATGCATCATACCTGACCACCTGCGGTGGCAGCGCCCCTGGCGGAAAGAACTTCATGGCCCGGTTAACCTGTAGTGCTACCTGCGCCTGGGCTTCGGCCATGTTGGTGCTTTCATAAAAGCTGATCTTCAGCATGGTAAGGCCCTGAATATTTTTGGTGGAAATATTTTTGATGCCATTCACATAAAGGAACTGATCCTGCAACCGGGTACTGAAAAAGCCCTCCATTTGCTGTGGTGACATACCGCCGTAAGATTCGATCACATAGATAGTAGGCAAGTTAAGCTGCGGGAAAATATCTATGGGTATATTGATAGCGCTGAGCACGGCGAAGATCATTAAACTCATGGTAATAACTACCACAGTAATAGGCCGTTTAAGCGCGGAGGTGACCATTGACATAATTTTTAATTTAAAAGATTTAAGATGGAACCGACCTGGTTACCGGTAACCGCTTTTTGGAATAAAGCACTGGCATATGCAAACCTTGCCCGGGCGTAATCTGTCTCCGCCCGATATAAAATATTGAGGGCGGCATTTAACTCGATAATATCTGTTAAGCCGCTTTTATATAGTGACAATTTTTGACGGTAGCCTGCGTTTGCCGCTTTTAATTGATTGGGAATTTCCATCAGTCGCTGTTTTGCTGTATTCAGTTCCACATCAGCCTGACTAACGCCCAATGCAAGCAGGGACTTTTGTTCATCAAGTTCCCTTATAGCGTAGTTTGTCGTTGCCTTTTGCGTACGAAGCTTTAGCTGCTTATGCCGCAGGTCGAACAGGTTATAGGAGATACCGACGCCAACCAGATAGTTGTTCCGGCTGAATCCCCAGCCGCTTGACAAGTTGTTAAACTGATCATTAGCATCGACGCTGGAACCGCGGCCCCAGGCAGCGGCTTCCAGCAATATCTTCGGATTATATTGCTTTTTAACAAGTTCCTCCCTTTGCCGGCTATTGTCAACAATGGACTTGTAATAGTTGATAATGGGATGGTTGGCTGTATCCATAACAATGCTTTCAGGTACATTTGCCTGTGCCAACCGGGTTTCTGCAACCGTATCGGGAACAATTGCCTGATAAGGCAAGCCGCTAACGGCGGCTAATTGAAGCTGTGTCTGTTTGAGCTGGTTATCCAGTTCGATATAAATCAGCCGTGCTTTGGAAAGTTCGGCTTCGGCAATACTTGTATCCACACCCGGCCTGATGCCGCTTTTAGCGAGTGATTGAATAGACCGTCTGATCTGCTGGTTACGGTCAATATTGCGCGATTGTATAGAAATGTAATCCTGCAACCGAAGCAGCTGCAAGAAGTTACCAATGGTGTAGGCCTGAAGTTTATATTTAGATTGCTGGAACTGATTTTGTTCAACTGCAATATCAGATCCGGCTACTTTATTTTGTGCCGCATATGCGCCGAAATTATAAATTTCCCAATCCAGGGCAGCGATGCCGAGGTTTGTTAAAACTGCGGAGGTATTATTTTCCGTACGCACCCCGCGCGAGTTAGAGGGTATTAGTCCAAAGCCGAAATAAGGGCCGGCGGTATTGTTATTTGTACCAATATCAGCCTGGTAATTCAATTTTAAATTAGGCAGCCAATTGTTGCGGGTCTCAACCGCCTGCGCCTGTCTGACGGCAATTGAAGCTGAATCTGCGATTAAAGCCGGCGCTCTCTGCTCTACTCTGTTTAACAGGTATTTGAGCGTAACCCGTTGCTGGGCATGGACATTTATTGCAATGAAACACAATATTGCCACGCACCCATATCTTTTAAGATAGTGCATCTGATAATTTGTTAGAAAAAAATAAAGAAATAGAAATCAGTATAGCCTAGTCATTGGCTAGGTTAGAATGTCCCGGAAGTATTGGGGAGATATTATATCAAATGATCAATATACCTGAAAGTAGATAACGATGCAGCGGAGGGAACAAACTTAAATGTATAGTCGATAAAAAGCCGATCGTGATTTGACGTAATTTCCCGAAAATCGACGGAAAAAAAGCATTGATAAAGAATGTGAATAGGATAGTCAACGGCAGCAGTGGATTTGCTAAACGTTTTTGGACGGCGGAAACATCGAAGGCACTATCTTGAACATATTCTATCTTCCGTTTTGTGAAAGCCTTTATGCAAATGCCAATAGGTTTACCGTCTTTGATTTTCTTAACGGCAAGAAAGCCCAGAAATGGCTTTGCAGCCAGCATGAACACGGCAAAAAATAAGAGATAACAGAATTTTTTCGCACTCATACGTCTAATAACGCAATTTTTGCTCAAAGTTGATAAGAAATTTTCAAGCAATGTGAATGTAACAGTAAAGTTGCGAAATTGTCTTTGGCTCGATTGTAATTATTAAGCCTTAAATAATTTGATTATGCGGAAATTTTGGTCAATTCAAAAACTAAGTCTTACTTATTATAAGGCAATTTAAATTGTCCCCTTAAACTCGCCCTATATTTCATGAAGTAAAGCGGCAAAGTAAGTTACGTTTTGATAATGCCAAAACAACTTGCTGGTGGATTCGCGGTGCTCATATCGATACTCATTATAAAGGAGATAATCGATAATCCCGAAAGAGCGAAATTGCGCTTCGAGGACACTATCAAAAATTATAAAGAATAAGTAAATCAAAGATGAAGCTGGCAGATCCACCCGCTCCTTGTTTGATCACGACTATTCAGCCTGTAAAGTAAGAAAGCCGATCAGGTGCTGCTCCAGCAGTTCTGTATAATAATCTTCCTTGATCTCTACCCGTTCCACTACGATGGATTCGTAAGAAACTGTCAGGGAAAAAACCATAACATGTACCGGATCGCGGCTGAACAAAAAGTTCTAGTTCAGGAAGCGGTACTGTGATTTCTTAATGAATAAGGCTACCTTTCAGACCATAAGGCGGTCTTATCAGCACCACATTAAATTTAATAGTGTGAATGCCTATGCCAAATACCTTGGTCAGCATCCTTCATCACCCCCGGCTATAAGTCAACGCGGACTTGTCAACTTCTAAAAAATCCTCCATCAGATAGTAAAAATCCTCCATTCTATTAAAAGGATTGACACGGCACCTTTGCTAAGTAAACAAAACTATTCAGAAGTAAAAGTTGGAATTATGAAAATGTATTATTTTACAGACCCAATGTGTTCGTGGTGCTATGGCTTTAGTCCTGCCGTAAAAAAATTGAAAGAGAACTACAAAGATATAGACCTTGAGATCATTTCAGGCGGATTTTCGCCCTATAGCAAGCAAGTTGTTGACGATGAATATAAGGAATTCCTGGCTTATCACTGGAACAATGTAAACGCGCGGAGCGGACAGTTTTTCGATCACTCGATGAAGTTCATCTCTGATACCTTCCGCTATGATACCGAACCGTCAAGCCGTGCATTAATGGTGATAAAGGAATTGTTGCCTGATCAGGACTTCGTGTTTCTGAGCCTGATGCAAAAAGCATTCTACGTAGAAGGAAAGGATATTACCAATGGCGCGGTACTCGCAGAACTGGCTGCAGAAATCGGCGTTGAGAAGCCGGTCTTTTTGGAGCGGTTCCACTCCGAAGAAACGAAGCTAAAAACAAATCAGGGCTTTCAATTTAGCCGTCAGCTAGGCGTTCAGGGCTTTCCGACGCTGCTTACCATCGATAACGGAAAGATTAAAGTCATCACCCGTGGATTTCAGGATTATGACGGCCTGAAAATCGTTGTCGACGATTGGTTAAACAGTCAACATGTTCCGCTGCCAAGTAACGGGGGATCGTGTTCAGGTGATACTTGTGAAAGCTAAACAATAGAAATGATGTATAAAGTAAAATATAATCAAGATGGCTGTATCTGATCTGTTTAAGCCGCTGCCGCTGCTACATGGTCCGGCCATGCGAAACCGTTTCATGCTGGCACCGCTTACGAATCAACAAAGTGAATTCGACGGCACGGCATCCGAATTTGACCATATATGGTACGAACAGCTTGCAGAAAGCGGTTATGCACTGATCCAAACCTGTGCTACTACTGTGGAAGCAAGTGGCATTGCGTTTGCCCGCCAGCTTGGTATTCACAGCGATGAACATTTGCCGGGACTGACAAGGATAGCGTCAACCATACGAGTGGGCGGCGGTTTGTCCGCGGTGCAATTACACCATGCCGGACACCGTGCCAACCCGCTCTTAGGAGGGATACCTGCACCCGCTTCGAGCGACACGGTACCTGGAGTTGATGCGATCACCACCGAAGAGGTGGAGCGGATCCGCGACAGCTTTATCACGGCCGCAAAGAGAGCCCAGCTCGCAGGGTTCGATGGCGTCGCCGTACACGGAGCTTTTGGTTGGATCCTTTCAGAATTTATGTCACCCTATTTGAATGACCGTAATGATAAGTACGGGGGAAGCCTGGAGAACCGTGCACGTCTGACAATCGAGGTCATCGAGGGCATCCGCCGGGAATGCGGCCCTGATTTTCAAATCGGCTGGCGCTTATCTATCGAGCGATATGGACTGGTTTTGGAAGAACTGCGTGCTGTTACCGCTTATATCTTTGATCGCGAACTGATCGACTACCTGGACCTGGCTTTATGGGATTCAGCCCAGGTCGTTCACGAAGGACAATTCAAGGGAAAAAGCATGCTCAGTCTTTTTACAGAGCTTCCCCGCAAGGGCGTTCGCCTGGGTGTAGCCGGCAAGATCATGACCGCCCGGCGTGCCGGAGAGTTGCTGGATGAAGGCTGCGATTTTGTGCTGATCGCGCGGGCAGGAATTATTCAGCGGGACTTTCCGCTTCAGGTAAAGGCAAACCCGGCATACGAAAGCGTAAAAATGCCGGTGATGGCAGAACATTTACGTCAGGGAGGACTTCCCGAGCGCTTTATCAATCACTTACGGGGATGGCAGACGATCGTTTTTCCAAACTCGCCGTGATCAATGGCTGCTAACTCTCACTACGGCAATGAACCGTTTTAAAATACCTGATATGGCTGCAAAAAAAATATTCTCTTCATTTATAGAAAAGCTTAGTTGTAACCTGAAAGAGCAGCTTCCCGGTGAAGCGGCTCACCAGATGATGGAAGCCACATCCGCGGCATATCTTGGTATCAAACCTAACGAGGGATCCCGGAAGAGCGCTGTATTAATGTTGTTATATCCTTTCAGGGATGGGATCTATTTGCCTTTGATATTGCGGAATTCCTATGATGGCGTTCATTCGGGGCAGGTTGCATTTCCGGGCGGCAGGCACGAAGTGACTGACAGCGATCTGATCCAAACCGCGCTCCGCGAGGCGCAGGAAGAGATCGGGTTGAAGATAGCAGACGTAACAATATTGGGAACGCTCACCGAGATCTATATCGCACCAAGCGATTTTCTGGTGCTTCCGGTCATCGGCTACCTCAATTACAGGCCGGAATTCCTGCCCGATCCCAGAGAAGTCAAAGCTGTTTTTGAAACCCGGATTGATCATTTTTTGGAGCCAAACAGCGTCGGATGCAGCGAAATCCTGATTCCTGGTGACCGGGTTTTAACACCGCATTATGAAGTAGAGGGCCACAAGATCTGGGGCGCCACGGCTAAAATGATCCGTGAACTATTGTCAGTTATAAACGCTGATCTTATGCACACTGAAAGGTGATATTGTCTGTTTCACCGTCGCCTTAGTATCTGTCAAACCATATGGAAAGGCCTGCGAGTATTCTACTTGCAGGCCTTTTTATTTTCAAAAAATGATGTGGCCGGTCAATGAAAGCCGGTCTGTCATACGGGTCATTTCTGTTAGCGCACCGGTGCCAGCTTTATAAAAATCATCCATTAGATAGTAGGAATCCTCCATTCATGACGAATGAATAGCAGGGCATCTTTGCATTGTAAATAAATACAAAAGATAATATGAGCAAAACAGCTATCATAATTCTGTCTGATCCCAAGGCTGGTTCAGAAGAAGCACTCGGACGCGTATTCAACGCTTTGGCATCGGCATATGAATTCAAACATGCTGGTGAAGATGTAAAAATTATTTTCCAGGGTGCCGGCATCAGGTGGCCTGAGCAACTGGAGAAACCTGAGCATCCGGTTTACGGGCTTTATAAGGAAGTGAAGGATCATGTTCACGGGCTTTCCAAAGGCTGCGTTGCTGTATTCGGAACCGAAGTATCGGGTTACGACCTGTTGGGTGATAACGAAGTACCCGGAACACCAGGACTTCCAAGTTTCCTTAACCTGAGAAATGAGGGGTATAACATCCTGATCTTCTAAAATTATTACTGATCACTGTTTCCGGCCAGATCCGGGAGCAGTGATCTTATTCCCGGCTAATCGAAATACTTTAAGGAAATCAACACAAATAACAAAGTTCCCGTTTCGTAACGCCGTTAGACAATTTAATAACACAAAAGTGGCAAGTAAAGACAGAATTCAACGCTTAAAAGATGAAACCCGGATCAATATCCTGGATGCATCGCTGCGCATCGCGATCGAGGAAGGATGGCAGTCTTTAAGCATGCGCAAAATTGCTGATGCAATTGAATATACGCCGCCCGTTATCTATGAATATTTCAATAACAAAGAAGCCATATTGCTTGAGCTCACCAGGCGCGGCTACCTGATCCTGTCAAAAGATATACAGGCGGCCCGAAATAAGCACGATCTTCCGGCAAGTCAACTGGAAGCGATGTGGCTGGCCTACTGGGACTTCGCATTCGCGAACCAGGAACTCTACCAGCTCATGTTCGGCGTCCAGATCAATTGTTGCTGTGGTGTGGTCGAAGAACTGCCGGAGTCCAAGAATCCGCTTAACCAGTTCAGGGAAGTAATTCTAAGCCTGATGAATTCGGCTAACCCTTCCCCGGATGTCATCTGCTTAAAATATTACACTTTCTGGTCTGTTGTTCACGGGCTAATTTCTATTAATATCTTAAAAAGAGGGTATTCCGATGAAATGAATAACCAGGTACTGAAAGTCGCGATAAGCGATATCATCAATTCCATTGCAAAAGCAACTTAGCTTTTGACCCTTCGTTAACGGTGTTCTTTTATTTTTCGCCGTTAACCGATTTAACTCATTGTCTGCCATCAGGCAGTACTGATTCTTCCAATTAACATCATTAAAAAATTAATCAAATGAAAAATATCATTTTAGCGCTTGTCGCCATTGCATTATACGGCTGTTCATCAACACCGCAAACACCCCAGGCCCCGCCGCCGTCATTGCCGGTAGGCACTATCGCCAGTGCTTCCGAAACTACTTTCCAGGAATACCCGGCATCCATTCAGGGTGCGGTAGATATTGATATCCGCCCACAGGTCAGCGGATATTTACAAAGTGTTTTAGTTAACGAGGGCGCTTATGTTTCTGCAGGGCAAACCTTATTCCAAATCAATGCCCAGCCTTTTAAAGAGGCGTTAAATAATGCCAAAGCAAGCTTGCACGCTGCTGAAGCGGCAATCCTGAACGCGCAACTGGAAGTGGATAAACTCACCCCGCTCGTAGAGAATAAGGTCGTTTCAGATTTTCAGCTAAAAACCGCAAAGACCACGCTTCAGATCGCCCGGTCGAATGCAGAACAGGCCAGGGCAAATGTTGCGTCGGCCCAGATCAATTTAAGCTATACCAATGTTAAAGCAACCGTAAGCGGTTATATCGGCCGCATTCCCAAGAAACAGGGAAGCTTAGTTTCCCCTGCTGACCAGATCGCCTTAACGCAGCTGTCTGATATCCACGAGGTGCATGTTTACTTCGCTTTGGCAGAAAATGATTTTAACAGTTTCAACCTGCATTACCCAGGCAAAACGCCTGCTGACAGGATCAAACATTTACCGCCGGTTGAACTGGTTCTGGCTGATCAGTCCGCCTATCCGGTTAAAGGTAAAATTGATATGATCGATGGTCAGTTCGATAAAAACACCGGAGCGATCACTTTACGAGCCAGCTTTCCAAATGCCAGCGGCATTTTACGCTCGGGTAATACCGGTAAGATCAGGCTGGGCCTCCAACATGACGATGCCATCCTGGTACCCCAATCTGCCACCGTAGAGATACAGGATAAGGTATTTGTTTTTGCAGTCGGCAAAGATAACAAAGTAGCCAAAACGCAGATCTCGGTCATTGGCAAAAGCGGCGACAAATACCTCATTAAAGATGGTGTAAAGTCGGGCGACCAGATCGTACTGAGTGGTTTTGACCGCCTGCAGGACGGGCAGGAGATCCACCCGGACAAAGCCGCGGATAAAACAGCCCAATTAATTAACAAAAACTAAGTTTTACGACCATGTTCAAAGTATTTATACAAAGACCAGTATTGGCGACAGTGATCTCCATCATACTGGTGATATTGGGTGTGATCAGTTTGATCAAGTTGCCCATACAACAGTTCCCCGATATTGCACCGCCCTCTGTAGTGGTAAGTGCTCTTTATCCGGGCGCGAATGCAGAAACCGTGTTGCGTTCCGTAGCACCATCGCTGGAGGAATCCATCAACGGTGTTGAAGATATGACCTATATGAATTCAACTGCCAGTAATGATGGTACCTTATCGATTGCCGTTTACTTCAAACTGGGCACTAACCCGGACCAGGCAGCGATCAACGTACAAAACCGGGTATCACAGGCATTAAGTCATTTACCCGCTGAAGTTATCCAGCAAGGGATCACCACTTCCAAGCAACACGTTACCTTCATGATGGGTATCGGCCTGTATACGGAGGATGAATCAAAATATGACCAGACCTTTGTGGGCAATTATGCAGAGATCAACATCCTCCCTGAATTAAAACGTATTCCGGGCGTGGGCCAGGCAAGCATATACGGCGGGTCCAAGGATTATTCTATGCGGGTATGGTTAAACCCTTCACAAATGTCGGCCCACCAGGTCACTCCCGACGAAGTGACACGAGCCATCCAGGATAAAAGTCTGGAAGCCGCGCCGGGTAAATTCGGTCAGCACAGTGAGGAGATATTCGAATATGTGATCAAATACAAAGGTAAGTTAACCAAGCCGGAAGAATATGAGAATATTGCGATCAGATCCAATGCCGACGGATCAGTACTTCGCTTAAAAGATGTGGCGAGAGTGGAATTAGGTACTTTTTCTTACAACAGCTTAACGCGTTTAAGCGGTAAAAAAGGTGTGGTCCTCGGTATCCTTCAGTTATCAGGTGCCAACGCAAATGAGACGCAGATCGCGGTAAGAAAAGCGATGGAAAAGGCCTCGAAAAGCTTTCCGGCAGGGATCAAACACCAGATCTTTTTTAGTACTAAAATAGCTTTGGATGAATCAATTGACCAGGTTAAAGACACACTGATAGAAGCATTTGTTTTGGTATTCATCGTGGTATTCCTGTTCCTGCAGGATTTCCGGTCGACATTGATCCCGGCTATTGCTGTCCCCGTGGCGATATTGGGCACATTCTTTTTCATGCATATCTTTGGTTTCTCGATCAACTTACTGACCCTGTTTGCCCTGATCCTGGCCATCGGTATCGTAGTGGATGATGCGATCGTGGTTGTCGAGGCGGTCCATGCCAAGATGGAGCATAAAGGCCTGGGGGCGAAAGCGGCTACCCATGAAGCCATGCATGAAATTTCCGGTGCGATCATCTCTATCACGTTGGTGATGGCAGCCGTGTTCGTGCCGGTGGGTTCTATGGAAGGTTCAACCGGCCTGTTCTACCGCCAGTTTGCCTTTACCATGGCCATAGCAATCGTCATTTCGGCAGTGAATGCTTTAACTTTAAGCCCGGCATTAGCTGCATTGTTCCTGAAAGATGTCCATTCGCACGATCATGTAGAAGGAACACCTGTCAACAGAAGCTTTAAAGAAAAGTTCTTCATTGGGTTCAACAGCAGTTTTAACGCCATAACCAATCGTTATATAGGCGGCTTAAAATTCCTGATCAATCATAAATGGCTCAGCATGGCTGGTTTAGCACTGGTAACGGTGGCTACGGTGGTATTGATTAAATTTACGCCGTCCGCATTTATACCCACCGAAGATCAGGGATTCATCGCTATTGCTGTGAATACACCATCCGGTACCACACTGGACGGTACGCAAAAGGTAATGAAAGAAGCAGAGATCAGCTTAAAGAAAATGGATGCTGTGCGCTTTGTGACCGCCATTTCCGGTTTTGACGTATTGACCAACTCCATGAGCCCGTCCAAAGGGATCATCTATATTTTACTGAAGCCGAACAAAGAGCGGGGTAAAGTAAGAAACCTCGATGCGGTTATGGATGTGGCAAGAGGTAAAATGAGTGCCATTACCGGCGCCGGTGCGTTCGTTTTCAGTTTCCCGACAGTTCCGGGTTTCAGCAGCGTGGAAGCATTAGACCTGGTGCTGCAGGATAGAACAGGTGGTAAACTGGATAAGTTCAGTAATATCTCCCAGCAGTTTATCGCAGAATTAATGAAACGCCCCGAAATTGGCGTAGCCTTTACCAGTTTTAAAGCTGATTATCCACAGTTACAGATGGAAATCGATGATGACAAAGCAGGTCAATTGGGTGTCAACGTAAAAGATATTCTGGAAACGATGCAGGCTTATTTCGGCAGCGCCCAGGCATCAGACTTTAACCGTTTTGGTAAATATTACCGCGTGATGGTGCAGGCGGATATTGTTGACCGGGCGGATCCGTCATCCATAGACCGTGTTTTTGTTAAGAACAAAATGGGTGATATGGTTCCAATGAACACGCTGGTGAAACTAACCCGTGTATATGGATCAGAGACGGTTTCCAGATATAACATGTTTAATTCGATCTCGGTCAACGCCATACCGAAGACCGGGTTCAGTTCCGGTGCTGCTATCAAAGCGGTTGAGGAAGTAGCTGCAAAGCAACTGCCGGAAGGCTATTCCTACGAATTCTCCGGTCAAACGCGTGAAGAGATCGCATCCGGGGGGCAATCAACACTTGTCTTTATCTTATGTCTGGTGTTTGTCTACTTCTTGCTGGCAGCGCAATACGAAAGTTATATCCTTCCATTGGCGGTAATCTTATCGTTACCTGCCGGAATATTCGGTGTTTTCGTGGCCATCGGGTTAACGGGTATTTCCAACAGCATCTATGTACAGGTCGCCCTGATCATGCTGGTTGGTTTGCTCGCTAAGAATGCGATCCTGATCGTGGAGTTTGCCGTTCAGCGAAGAAAGGCCGGGCAGTCGCTGGTTTCAGCAGCGATAGAAGCAGCGAAACTCAGGCTCCGCCCGATCATCATGACCTCGGTTGCGTTCGTGGCCGGATTGTTTCCGATGAGTATTGCTACAGGGCCATCTGCGCAGGGTAACCATTCTATCAGTATCGGCGCAGCCGGCGGCATGGTATCCGGTGTGTTATTAGGCTTGTTCATTATACCGGTCCTGTTCATCATATTCCAGCACCTGCAGGAAAAAGTTAGCGGGGCACCTGTTGAAAAACATCCGGACGATGCTAAAGACGGGCATGATATCAAAAAGTTAGAACCGGAATTATCATAATATCAATATCTCAACAAATGAAAAAAATAATAAGCGGGCTCACCTTACTGATGATCATAAGCGCCTGCAACGTTTCCAGGAACATAGAAACACCGAAACCGGCATTGCCTGCTGCTTTCAGGAATGCCGTTGCCACTGCCGATACAAGCAGCATTGCTGACATACAGTGGAAAAACTTTTTTACTGATGCTACCCTGCAACAGCTGATCGATAGTGCGATCAGCAACAACTATGATATGCAGATCGCATTAAAAAACATCGAATCCTCGCGGCTGCTGTTCAAACAGACCAAATTTAATTACACGCCACAGGTCAACCTGAACGTTTCGGCGAATACCAGCAACCCGTCAAACAATAGTTTGAATGGTTTAACCGTAGGCCAGTTTTTAGGTACTAACCATATCGAAGATTACAGCGCTAATCTTTCGTTATCATGGGAGGCCGATATCTGGGGTAAGATCCGTAATCAGAGTAAAGCCGCGCTGGCGCAATACCTGCAGACCGCTGAAGCCAGGAAGGCGATCCAAACCAATATCGTCTCATCGGTATCACAAGGGTATTATAACCTGTTGATGCTGGACGAACAGCTGGACATTGCCCGTCGCAATGTAAGGCTGAACGATAGTACCCTTCAAATTATCAAATTGCAGTTGCAGGCGGGACAGGTGACTTCCCTGGCTGTTCAGCAGGCCGAAGCACAGCAGCTGGCAGCCGCCCAACTGGTGCCCGAATTTGAGCAGAACATCGCCATACAGGAAAATGCCCTGCGCATCCTTACCGGTGCTTTGCCTGCTCAGATCGGACGCAATACGCGTTTAGATCAGCTTAGGGTAACAGAGGGCGTGCCGACCGGGGTGCCATCAGTAGTCGTGAGCCGCAGACCGGATGTACGGAGTGCCGAATTAGCGCTTAATGTCGCCAATGCAAATGTTGGTTTCAATAAAGCCAACATGTATCCCGTGCTGAATATAACAGCCGCGGGTGGCGTAAACTCCTTAAAGGCCAGTAACTGGTTCAATATACCGGCATCCTTATTCGGCACGGTAGCGGGTAGTGTTTTGCAACCCATATTTAACCGCAAAAAATTAAAAACCCAATACGAGGTATCAAAAATTGAGCGCGAGAAGGTCGTGCTGCAATTCCGCCAGTCGGTACTCAATGCCGTTGGTGAAGTATCGGATGCCCTCGTAAAAATTGAAAAATTGAAAGAACGGCAGGCCATTGCTGCAAATCGTGTAACCACCCTGCAGCAGGCTACAGGCAATGCCAACCTGTTATTTAAAAATGGCATGGCTAACTACCTGGAGGTGATCACGGCCCAAAGTAATGTGCTGCAAAGTGAACTCGAACTGGCCTCGGTTAAGCGCCAGCAGTTAAGTGCCGTAGCAGAGCTTTACCGCTCGCTTGGCGGTGGCTGGAAATAATCTTTATTGATGAGTGATGTGAGGGAAGCCATTCCCAACTTCGGTTGGGGTGGCTTTTTTACGATATCCAAAATCATCCATCAGATAGTGCAAATCATCCATTCTATAGGGGCAATTTCAATGGCATCTTTGTCATAGAGTATATAAAAACAATATCAATAAACTTAATCGAAATGGCAGTCTGTGATCTATTCAAACCCCTTACTTTGCTGCACGGCAAGGCAATGAGAAACCGTTTCATGATGGCACCTTTGACCAGCCAGCAAAGTGAATTTGACGGAACAGCATCAGAATACGACCAATTTTGGATCGAGCAGCTTGCGCAAAGCGGTTACGCGTTGATCCAAACCAGTGCGGCTACCGTAGAAGCCGGGGGTATCGCGTTTGAGCGGCAACTGGGAATCCACAGTGATAACCACTTGCCGGGGCTGACCAGTATGGCTACAGCGATCCGCGAAGGCGGCGCATTATCGGCAGTGCAGTTACACCACGCCGGCCATCGGGCCGTTCCGGAAGTCGGGGGAATTCCCGCACCTGCGTCAGACAAAACGGTAAAAGGTGTCAAAGCGATCACGACCGAAGAGGTAGAGCGGATCCGGGACAGTTTTATAGCGGCGGCCAAAAGAGCACAGCTGGCTGGTTTCGACGGGGTCTCAGTTCACGGCGCTTTCGGATGGATCCTTTCGGAATTCCTGTCGCCGAATCTGAATGACCGGACGGATAAATATGGCGGCAGCGTAGAGAACCGCGCGCGTTTCACGATCGAGGTCATTGAGGGCATTCGCCGGGCCTGCGGACCGGATTTCCAGATCGGCTGGCGCTTATCTATCGAGCGCTACGGACTGCGCCTGGAGGAACTGCGGGAGATCACCGCAGAGATCTTTGACCGTGAGTTGATCGACTACCTGGACCTGGCCTTATGGGATTCGGCCCAGGTCGTCAGGGAAGGAACATTCCAGGGAAAGACCCTGCTCAGCATATTTACCGAACTTCCCCGCAAAGGCGTCCGTTTAGGGGCAGCCGGAAAGATCTACAGTGCGCAGCGTGCGGGCGAATTACTGGATGAAGGCTGTGACTTCGTACTGATCGCGCGGGCGGGCATTCTTCAGCGGGATTTCCCGCTTCAGGTCAAAGCCAATCCGCTGTACGAAAGCCCAAAGATGCCGGTAACAGCGGAATATCTGCGCCAGGGCGGCCTGAGCGAGCGCTTTATCGAAACCATGCGGGGATGGCAAACTTTCGTACGCCCGGGCTCCTGATAAATTACACCTGTTATAGCAGGGTTATGCTGCCGTGTTAATATTGGCAGGAAATGATTTTACTATGACTGATCTCAGAAAAGCCGTTCCCAATTTATGTTGGGGCGGCTTATTATGTGCCGGAAAAACTGCCAGCAGTTGAAGTACTGCAGCCCGGCTAAATTTGCAATATCAGGAAACAGCAAGGCTTTTGAATTAAAAAATCATCCATCATAAAGTAAAAATTATCCATTCCCCGGTAAGGAAGACTACCACATCTTTGCAGTGGTTACCTGTGCGTACACCATGATTATTTATTTTTAAGTAATTTTATGTATTGTGCCATCCCAATTTCCAATGGGGCAAACGTTATAATGGAGATCATGGAAGAGGAATATAATATTTACATGCGCCAGTGTTTAGAGCTTGCTAAGATCGCTTTGGCGGCCGGCAATCCACCTGTGGGCGCGATCATCGTTTCTGATGGAAATGTGATCGGTACAGGTATAGAATCAGGGAGGTCCTCGGGTGATGTTACCAACCATGCGGAAATATTAGCGGTAAGGGATGCTGTAAAAAACGGACATGCAGACCAATTGGAAAGATCGATCATGTATACTACGCATGAACCCTGCATCATGTGTTCCTACGTGATCCGGCATCACAAGATCCCTGAACTGGTATATGGGGCCTCTGTACCATATATTGGTGGTTCAACTTCCCGATTTAATATCCTGTCTACAGCGGACGTACCAAAATGGGGAACCGGTCCGAAGATCACCGGGGGAATTTGTTCGGATGAGTGTAAAGCCCTCAGCGAACAGTTCAGTAAAACATTTATTAAATCGTAAGTACCATGTTATCTCAATCTGTATATACACTCGTCAATCAGCAGAACGGAAATTTGTCGTTCAAACTATTTGAGTTCGATAATAACAGCTATTTTGATCATATTCAGCGGAATAATTATTTCACGCTCATCTTCATCACTTCCGGTGAAGGATTGGCCAGGGTTGATATGTGCGACTATTCTTTCCAGGAAAATACCCTTTTCGCATTCTATCCTTACCAGCCATTTATGTTGCTGTCAAAAGGGACTTTGACAGGTATCGCGATCCAGTTCCATCATGACTTTTTCTGTATCTACAGGCACCATAAAGAAATAGCCAATAACGGGCTTCTGTTTAACAATATCTATGAACAGCCATTTGTCTGCATCAACAAAAGTTGTAAAAAAACGATCTTAAACCTCATCGAACAAATAGCCAATGAATTAAAAGACGAAGAGTTCAGGAAAGATGAGGTGCTTGTCTCTTACGTGAAAATATTACTGGTGATGGCCACCAGGATAAAACTTGAACAGCAAACCCTTCAGGATGCTGATAACACCAACAGTAAACAACATTTTTTGATCCAGAACCTGAAAAATGCGATCGAGGACAATTTCCGGTTAAAACATTCTGCAAGCGATTACGCCGATATTTTAAATCTGACGCCGGTTTCACTTGCCCGGATCACCAAAAATCATTTTAATAAAACACCATCAGACCTGATCACCGAACGGATCATTATTGAAGCCAAAAGGGAATTATATCTTACTGATAAGACCATTAAAGAAATCGCGTGGGAACTCGGCTATGAGGACGAGTATTATTTCAGCCGGGTTTTTAAAGGCAAAACAGATATTTCGCCGCAATTTTACAGGGATACGATAGGATTTAACCGGGGGGCATCTTGATCAGGTTCCAAATTCCTAAAAAATTCAACGCTTAATTTGGCGCTCAGAAAATTTATAAAGTTGAATATAGCGTCAAAACATACAAATTTCGGACAAGTAGTTACCGTCACCGGCTTAGCTTTTGTCGTCGCGCAGCTGGATGTATCCATTGTTAATCTCGCGCTGCCGCAGATCGCGCAATCCTATCATGCAAGTATAACTACTTTACAATGGGTGGTGGATGCTTATACCCTGGCTTTTGCAGTGCTGATGTTATCAGCAGGCAGTTTAAGCGATCGTTTGGGCGCTTTGAGGATCTTCCAGTCGGGCATCATGATATTCTGCATCGCTTCTGCCGGCTGCGGCTTAGCAAACAGTTCGATCTGGCTGGTCGTTTTCAGGGTGTTGCAGGGTATCGGCGCCGCCACCATGATCCCCAGTTCCCTGGCCATTCTTAACCAGGCTTTTGCGCACGAGCCTTCTACGAGAATCCGGGCTGTTGGGCTTTGGACGGCTGCGGGCAGTGCTGCGCTGGCTGCCGGGCCGCTGATCGGCGGCCTGCTGATCCATATCAGCAACTGGCGTTTTATCTTTTACGTCAACATTCCGTTTTGCCTCGCAGGTTTTTTGCTAAGTTTCAAATTACCAAAAGGGACCGTAGCCGTTACCGCTAAAAAGTTCGATACAGCAGGGCAATTGATTTGGATGCTGGCCGCTACTATATTGATCGCCTCCATTATCGAATGGCATCAGTTCGGAATAAAGAATCCGTTTATTTCAGGGGGTATATTATTAAGCATACTGTTGATGGGATCATTTATTTGGATCGAGAAGCAAGCCCCGAACCCGATCCTTCCATTGCATTTGTTCGCTTCTCCAAGCTTTAATGTATTACTGCTGTTAGGAGGCATCCTTAATGGCTCTTATTATGGAAGCGTTTTCGTACTTAGCCTTTATCTGCAAAACGTCCTGCATTATTCTTCTATGAGCGCAGGCCTGGCCTTTGTCCCCTTAACTGTTGGTTTTGTGATCACTAACCTGTTAAGCGGACGGGTCATTAACCGGTTCGGTATCGGCTTATCGATTATCACCGGTCTCTTCATTTTTGCATTAGGCTTCACGGGACTTTTCCTCGCTGGCGCAAACACACCCTACTGGCAATTATTCCTGCCTTTTTTACTCATGCCCGCAGGCATGGGCATGGCGGTTCCGGCCATGACTAACGGCATCCTGGCGAGTGTAGATAAATCATTATCCGGCACTGCCTCGGCAGTACTGAATACAATACGGCAGACCGGCGGAGCCATCGGCGTTGCGGTCTTTGGCGCCTTAGCCGCAGGCGGACCCGCAGAGATAGTTTCTGCCATACCAGTTATTGCAGGCGTTTCAATCATACTTATCCTGGCAACGATCATATTAAGCTTCAAATATGTTTTGAAGGCAAATTGAATCCAGACTATACCTAAACCCACGGTAATCATGAGAGACAAAGAACAAACCAAACGAAAGCTGATCAACGCGGTGGCCCAGGTCTTTAAGAACGAGGGATATGCCGGTCTGGGCGTCAATAAGATCGCCCGGCTGGCGGGTACCGATAAAAAACTGATCTTGCCAAACTCACCAGCTTGCCTCATCCGGATAACCTCCAGTGTTTTGGGTTCAAAGTGCATGCCGTAGCCAACCAACAGCTTTACACCTGCCTTTTTACAGGCATCAACCATTTCCTGACCCTGCCGGGCATTTACCGACATTGGTTTTTCGCTTATGGCGTGTTTGCCGGCTTTGGATACACGTACCATTTACAACCAGCTTAAGTTTATAAAAAACAGGAACCCAGGCTTTGTGAAAGATAATCTGCTGTATATGCCCATGACCGGCGATATGTGGGGCAAACAGCAGGCCCTGAAAGCCGAACTGAGAGGAAACCCGCTTACCAGTAATTTTGCAATTATTTCTGACCTGCCCACTAACCTGATCAGCGGAACGATAGATGTAAACTGGAAGGGTAAAGATCCGCGGTCGCAGGTGGTGATCCCGTCTTTAGATGTGAATGAAGATTTTATAAAGGTTTTTCAAATAAAGCTATTGAGGGGTCGTGGTTTTTCAACTTCGTTTTTAGCAGATTCAAATAATTTTGTTGTTAATGAAAAGATGCTGGCTGTTATGTGTTTGGATGTCAATTCGGCGGTAGGTAAAACATTTGAGTTTCAGGGAGCCAAAGGCAATATCATTGGCGTAGTAAAGGATTTTAATTTTAAACCAATACAGCAGGCTATTGAACCACTGGTTTTACGCTTTAACAAATACGGCGGAATTATAATGATACGGACAAACCCGGGAAGTACCGAGCAAACCATCGCGGCATTAGAGAAAATAAGCAAACAGCTTAATCCAGCCTATCCGTTTAAGTATGACTTTCTTGACCAGGATTTGGCTAACCTTTATAAAGGTGAGCAGCAAATAGGCAGTATCTTTAATTTATTTGCATGCCTGGCCATCTTTATTTCATGTCTTGGCTTATATGGCCTGTCGGCCTTTATGGCCGAACAACGCACCAAAGAGATCGGTGTACGCAAGGTATTAGGCGCGTCTATATTTAACCTTGTTTACTTATTATCTGCGGGTATCACGAGGTTAATAGCGATAGCCATCGTAATTGCCGTACCGCTTTCATGGTATGCTGTTAACAGTTGGTTAAGCGGATTCGCTTATCATATTGATGCAGGCTGGGTTATTTTCCTGGTGGCACCTGTAGCGGCCCTGCTGATTGCCTGGATAACCGTTAGTTATGAATCACTCAAGGCGGCCATTGTTAACCCCATTAAAAGTCTGAGAACAGAATAGTTTGGTTTACTAATCCTTCAGCGTAGCCACTTTAATCAATTCGCACAAAGCCCTTACGTGAAAGCGTCAGGGTTTCTTTATGAGCTACTCACACAAATTCTTCAAAACACCAAGGGTAACATTCGAATAAAAATCAAGATGCTTACGGATCACTTCATCCGGAAAACTGCTGAATGTTAACATAAGCCTGGTCTTATCGTCTGTTGACAGAAGCCGCCGCTAATTCTAGAGCTGAAAATATTGAACCGATGTTACGGAAAGCAATTACCAAATTAACAAAACTAAATACGATATACTCAAAATCAACAAGTTATGAAAAACGCGAATTAATCGGTTCGATGTTCCCCCAAAAATTCACTTTCGAAGAATTGCAACATCGAACCGCATTGACTAGTGAACTTTACACTTGTCTACTTGATTAACAGCGAAATAAAAAGCAAAAAAGAAGGGCAAGCGACCGATTTCTCGTGCTTGCCCATTCCGGCTCCCCTGATTGGGCTCGAATTATTCAATCTTTTAAATTGATAGTCATAATCCAATTGTTTACGGAAATTTGTTTGTTTACTCGTTCTTTTCTATCTTTATAAATAAAAAGAAACGATTTACAGTTACAGGGAGCTTTGACTTACGTAGAAGTTAGGCAGTTGATAACTGATGATATAAATTGGAGAGCAATCAGGCGCTTTTTGTCCATGTTTTCAAGTTCGTGGCAGAATCGTGGCAGTGAACTTTTATAATTTCATAAACACCTGATTTACAGAACAAAATTAACTTAGGTTCTGAACCCAGCTCTCCGCAAATATCTCTTGTCAAGCCATACAAGGCCCCCAATCACTTTATTTAATGCTTGATATTTATTCAAGTCCTTATTATACACCATTTCCCATAAAGGACGTGGTCAGATGAGTCGATTTAAGAGCCCGGCAGCAAAATAGTCAATTCGTAAAAATTATTAATATTAAATATTCCTAATTCATGAAGTTGTAAATCAGAGTCTTACAAAAGCAAAAAAGACAAATCACTTAAAATCAATAAGTATTCGATAGTCGAACATTTCTGCATCGAATATTTCAAATAAAGTTTTAAAGTTGTTCGATTTTGACTTCTTCTAAACAAACTATTAAGCAATCACAATTTGACCGCATATTATTTAACTACTTGATTTTAAATTCACTAATTAGCAATAAAAGAGGAATAAAGTGTTCGACCCTACCCCCTCTGGCTCCACACAATTAAAGGCCTAGCCAATTAGAAATAATTGGTTAGGCTTTATTTTTAATAAAGATCATTGGATAATACAAAAACAAAGCCCCTGGTAAATAACATCCCCAATAATATTATTTACTTTTCTGATAGTTCGGTTAAAGGGATTGAGTTACCTGCGTGTTTTACCTTCCCTTTTTATTATGAACCGCATCCGCTTACAAAAATAGCGGCTGCCGAACTTCAATGCTATCTGGAAACCCAAACGGACCTGCAGCACAATTTCGGTCTTACAGAAGATCATCAGGGGCCCGTTATCGGGAAAATGTTTGGTGTTTTAGTGGTTCAGGACAAACAAGGAAAATTAGGCTACTTATCGGCATTTTCGGGGAAGCTTGCCGGTTCAAATGACCATGCTAAGTTTGTCCCACCGGTTTTTGATATGCTGATCGAAGACAGCTTTTTTTTAAAAGAGCAGGAGATCATTAACACTATTAATCTGCAGATCAAAAAAATAGAATCGGGTGATAATTACAAAAACTTAAAACAGGACCTGGAGCGCTCAAATGCCCTATCTATTCAGGAAATATCTGATTTCAAGAAACAATTAAAGATCAATAAAGCCGCCCGGAAAAAACTCAGGGAAGACCAAAAGGGCATGTTAAGTGAAGTTGCTTACAGCGATTTTGAAGCAGATTTGATTAAACAAAGTTTACATGACAAGCATTTGCTTAATGTATTATTGAATAAATGGGCACAACTTTTAGGAGAAATAAGATCCGGGATAGAAGAATTTGCAACTGAGGTCGAAGCTTTAAAAAATGAGCGCAGGGAAAGATCTGCTGCTTTACAAAAGCAACTATTTGAGCAATATGAGTTTTTGAATAAAGATGGTGACAAGAAAAGTTTACAGTCTATCTTTAACGACACCGTTTTTGGAAAGCCGCCCTCGGCTGCCGGGGAGTGCGCGACACCCAAATTATTACAACACGCTTTTTTGAACGGATACAAGCCACTTGCAATGGCAGAATTTTGGTGGGGCGCTTCTCCCAAATCCGAGATCAGGAAACACAAACAATTTTATCCGGCCTGCACGGGGAAGTGTAAACCCATCCTTAAACATATGCTTGAAGGGATCACTTTAGATGAAGACCCGCTTATAAAAAATCCGGGAGAAAACCGCGAACTTACGATTGTTTACGAAGATGATGCTTTTGTAATAATCAATAAACCTGCCGAATTACTTTCGGTCCCGGGTATCCACATCCAGGATTCGGTTTATACACGGCTTAAATCAGCATTTGTAAATATTGAACCTTTGATGATCCACCGGCTGGATATGTCAACCTCCGGCTTGTTGGTTGTAGCAAAAACAAAAGAAGCACATAAATCTATTCAAAGGCAATTTCTTAAACGAACTGTGAACAAACGTTACACTGCCTTGCTTTCTAAAGTGATGGCCCCAGCAGAAGGCGAGATCGTGCTCCCGTTGCGTGGCGACTTACATAACAGACCAAGACAACTGGTATGTTCTGAATTCGGAAAAAAAAGCATAACAAAATGGAAAGTTATTACGGCTAATGAAACAACCACTAAAGTTCATTTTTGGCCATTAACCGGGCGCACCCATCAATTGCGCGTCCACTCGGCTCACGAGCAGGGGCTTAATGCGCCGATTGTTGGTGATGACCTGTATGGTACCGTTTCTGAAAGATTATACCTCCACGCTGCTTATCTTGAGTTTGCACATCCCATAACTAAAGAAAAGCTCATCTTTGAAGTTGCAGAGGATTTTTAAAGGGTTTTGCTTAATACTTCAATCCCATCAAATAAGGCAGGTAAATGATAACGGCGCATACAGTCGCGAAAAAGCATATAATAAGCACAGCCCCGGCAGATAAATCTTTTACCTGGCCAATCAATGGGTCATGCTCTTTGGTAACCCGGTCCGCTAACTTTTCGATAGCTGTATTGAAGATCTCCGCCATCCATGCCAGGCCAATCAGTATAAGGGTTACGAGCCACTCGGTTTTATTAACTTTCAGCAGGCTGTTTACTATCACAACGGCAATAGCAGCCACAAGATGAAAGATCATGTTATGTTCGTATCTAAATGCCAGCCATATTCCGCGTATGGAGTATTGATAGCTGGTTAGGTGTTTCTTGATTCTGTTCATGTTCTCTTCGGTGTAATATTTTATGCTATTTTATAACATGCGATAAATAAACAATGCAATAAGTAGCGATACAAACCATCGTTTTTGAATTAAGCGAAGCTAAAATATTCTGCTTGTCAGACTTGTCACCGAAAGCGTAATTTCCAATCAACCAAAATATGGTAGAAATCCCAATATCCATAAAATCAAATCGCCCATTTGTAAGGTGGAAAAGCTGGAATATTTCCAGGCCAAAACAATGCACGAGTGGAACAAACACGCAGTCAATTCGCCAGTTATTAAGCCTAATATAATACGGTTTTGATGTAAGCGTAATGCAAAATACCCATAACCCTTCGGGTAATGAATAAATCACAATATCATTCAAAGGTAATAGCTTAACGATATGTGCCTTTAAGCTTGTGTATGTCTCGTATGAGATCATTCGAATAACGATCTCGTTCACAACTGTTCTCTCTGTTCGATAAAATAAATAAATGAACAAACTGATGAGCAACGATACGCAAATAAAAACATACTTTCTTCTCACTTTTTTTGATAAATTAAAAGTTTGAAATAGGATGCTAAACCAAAATGAACCTCTTTTAAAAGAATAAACTTCTTGATAGTGGTTATTTCATCAATACAGAAAACCGATTTGAAGTGAAAGAACTTTGAAATCATCCCAAATGCACGATCAAAATGTCTAAGCCAGTTATTTGGTGTAAAATGATTAAGAATAAATACTTGTCCTTGTGGCTTTAATACTCTTAACACTTCTTTTAACAATTGCTCCGGATCATCTACTACGGCAATAACATGCGAGAGAACAACGTAGTCAAATTCTTCATCATAAAACAAAAGTGCCTTACCATCCATTTTAAAAACCTTGATATTTTCGCAACATTTTTTTCGGGCAATTTCGAGCATTGCTGCAGAGGTATCGATACCAACTACTTTATGCTTTTTATAAAGGTGGAAATGAGCACCGTTGCCAACACCAATCTCAAGCAAATTACCCTCAGGCAACCTATTGATTTCGTCGAACAAAACTTTCTTTTGCGGTTTCAGAAACACATCCACCAAGGGGTATAAGAATGAGAATTTGTTGTAAAAGTGATCCGTTTGATTATTCATCTGAAATCATCTAAATTATGTTGACGCTATCATTCTTGTCATAACTCATCATCTAATAAATTGGAGCCAACATCCGGTTTGGTAACCTTCAATGGTATCATATGATAACAAAAGTAATAATTTACTTTTTGTTTCAAAGTACTTTGATAGTGATTTATTATTTACAACAGAAACTTATCTGAACGATAGTTGAATTGTCAATAAATAGAATACAATGTGCTGCTGGCAGCAAATAAATCGACATAACATTTTTTCACGGAGACTCTAATTAACACAGTATAATATCACAGTAAGTTACAGACTAATAGACTCTTAGACTTGCAAAACACATAAATTATGCTAAATTTACTTTCCTAAAATCAATTATGAATCCGAACAAAGCGTTATGGGAAAAAGGCGACTTTACCCGCATAGCTGCCACCATGCGTGATAGCGGCGAAGCCTTTGTAGCTAAGTTAGGCATTACTAAAGGCATGCAAGTTCTTGACCTTGGCTGTGGGGACGGTACAACAGCTATACCAGAAGCTAAGCGTGGTGCGGTTGTTTTAGGGGTAGATATCGCACAAAACCTGGTAGCTGCAGGAAACCTGCGGGCTAAAACCGAGGGCTTGAACAATATCACTTTTAAAGAAGGCGATGCAACCAATCTAAGTGAACTTCCGGATAATAATTTTGACCTGGTAGTTAGTGTATTTGGGGCGATGTTTGCACCCAGGCCTTTTGATGTTGCTAAGGAAATGGTGCGCGTTACTAAACCCGGGGGTCGGATAGTGATGGGTAACTGGATACCGGGTGACCCAACTTTGGTGGCACAGATCCTGAAGATCAGCTCGGCTTATACACCACCGCCACCCGAAGGCTTCGTTAGCCCGATGCTTTGGGGAAAAGAAGACCAGGTCATCGAACGGTTCACGGCAGCGGGGATCCCCAAAGAAAATATCAGCTTTCTTAAAGACTCATTTACGTTTAACATTGACTGCACGCCTGCCGAATATCTGGGTATGTTCCGTTTATATTACGGCCCGACAATGAATGCCTTTGAGGCGGCCGAAAAAAATGGCCAGGCAGAAGTATTGCAACAACAATTAGAGGAGTTGTTTAACGCGCAAAACAAAGGTACTGACGGGCATACCTCAATCGACGCCAATTTCTTAAAAGTTAGCGTCAGGGTTTAAAGCTTACGATCATTATGTTCAACGACAATTAAAGGTTTTAAGATTGATCTTTCCCTGCTTCAACAATGCTAAAACATACTTAAGGCTATTTGTTAAAATCGTAAAACTTCCATTGCGTGGTAAAATCGCGATCGAGCTTTTGGTTAGTTAACGTTGCCCTCAATAGTTCTACAGGTATCAGGTTCTCTTTTATCACCGTATCATGAAATTGTTTAAGCGTCATTTTACCATTATCAACCAGTTCTTTTTTTAAGCTAAAAAGTTGCAAGCCACCTACCAGATAAGCTACCTGGTAAAGCGGACTGTAACCACCTACGAACGAGCGGCGCACTTCACCCTCGGCATTAGCTTTTTCATGACCTACCCTGTCAACCAAAAAATCAATACATTGCTGTGGCGACCATTTGCCTAAGTGATAGTTAAGCGAGAAAATAATACGCGCGCAACGGTGCATCCGCCAAAACAACATCCCTATCCTTTCTTCAGGCGTTTTGGCAAAACCTTTATCATACAATAGCAGCTCCCAGTATAACGACCAGCCTTCGATAGCAAACGGCGTAGAAAAATCCCGGCGATAGGGTTTGTAACGACTGTTCATAAAATATTGCAGATTATGACCCGGTATCAACTCATGCTGTACCGTGCCCCTCGAAAAATAAGGATTGTTGCCGCGCATACTCATTAGTTTATCTTCCGTACTCATTGTATTAGTAGGGTAGGATATGCTGATCTCTTTACCACCGGTAAAAAATGGGTTCACCAACTGCCTCTGGGGCGACATCATTACCATTCCCCAAGTTTCTTCGGCAAGTGGTGGTATGGTGATCATATCCCGCTCTTTTATGAAAGAGATAGCGTCGTTATATAGCTTTACGATCAGCTCGGGTTGTTTACCTACTTCTACATAACTATTCTTTACCTTTTCGAGGGCTTTTTTCCAGTCGTTGCCAAAACCCATTTCATTTGACGCTTTAAGCATTTCTTTATCGCACCAGGCAAATTCCTTATTGGCAAGCGCAATAAGTTCCTCAGGGGTATATGGGATCAGTTCGGCTTGCAATTGTTTTATCAGTTGATCACGGCCAATAGGGACACCCTTAATACCGCTGCTATCTGGTTTTTGTGTGGTGTTTAATACTTTTCCAGCGCCAATCAGGAGTTTGCTGTAACGTGTAAGGCTGCTATCCAATGATCTGTAAGGAGCAGCTATCCACCACGTAAATTGCGGATCGTACCCCAAGTAGAAATTACAGGTGCTTCTTAAACGATCGCGCAGACCAATAACGGCAGATTGGGCCATTTTGGCTAAAGGCATATCTATTGATGCCACTTTTTTAACCGATGCCGAGTCTGTTTTTATTTGTTTAATAATAGCGTTCAATTGCTGGGCTACCTGTTGCGCATCCATGCTGCCGCCTCGGCGGCGTTTCATTTCCAACTCGTAAATAGGATTGGCAAATGATATATATTTTTTAATGCCGTTGTATTTTTCTTCTTCTTTATCTAAATCAAGCAGCTCAAAATTGATCTTCTTTTTCAGCAGGATATAATCAACCTTACCGTAGATACTCATCGCATCAAAATTGGTACCGGCCAATTGTTTAAGATAATCGTTGTTTAGTTCAACCAATCTTTTACGCTGCTGCGGCGAGTTAAGCGCCTGTTGTCTGCGTTGATACTCCGTACGTTCATTAGTGGTGTATGGCGAATAAAAATCTGATATAGCGTCTACATCCTGGTTGTACTGAATGATCTTGCCCGACATTTCACTGGCTTGTTCATAAATAGCGGCCATATTAGCCGTGTTTTGCGCAAAAACAAGCGGACTGTAAACCGTCAACATTAAAACTAAAAGACATTTATACAGCCCGCTAACAGGAACGGAAAATAGTGTGTTTTTATTCATAAAAAAAGAAATAAGGTTGGCCATCCGGTGCCTGTCCGGCTATAAAATTGAAACCGATTATTTTTAGATCACGTTAGCTTGCTACCCGGGTAAGGTTGCTTACGTTGTTATTGTAACTGTCCAAATACTCGCGCGGAGAGCTGCCTATTAAATACTTAAACACCCTGTTAAAGTTATTAATGCTTTTAAAACCGCAATTGTAAGCTACTGTTGAGATACTTGCAAACTTATGCTCGGTAAGTTTTTTACAGGCCTCGTTAATGCGCATCTCGTTAAGGAATGATATAAAGGTATGCCCGGTATGCTTTTTAAAATATCGGCAAAATGATTCGGGTGTCATATAGGCCGCTTTTGCAACATCTTCCAGCGTTATAGATTCGCTGTAGTTTTGCATTATAAAATTGTAGATATTGCCTATCCTGATACCTTCATTTTCGGTAATGCCCGGGAAACTACCAAATGCAGAGAGCGGGCCGAGCTTAGCGTTCATCATATGCAAGTTTTTAAGCAGATTAAAGAAAGCAATGAGCTGATCGCAGCCTTTTGCCTTTTTAACCGAATACATGGCCTGCGATATTTTGTGAGAATACTCTTCGGGCACCTTAAATCCTTGCTGGTGCTGCTGAATAAAGATCTTGAACGCTTTCATTTCGGGCAGCTCAAACATAGACGAAAGTAAGCCATCCGGATTAAAGAAAATGGTTATCGCTTTTGCCCGCAAGGTACTATCGGGCTGATAATATTCATGATTACTTTTAAATAAATGCGGCAGGTTAACCCCTAATAAAAATATATCGCCGGGGCCAAAAGCATGCATGTTATTCCCTGCTATTAAAGTTCCCTCCCCTTCCTGGATCCAGGTGATCTGCGCCTCCTGGTGACGATGCAGGTAAGGATAATGATGCGGCAGGTTAACCTGCTCTGCAATCACACTTTTATCGTGTGCTACCGGTATTGTAAATTGCAGTACTTTCATGGTGGCAGATTTAATATGTGTACAATTTACAATTATTTAACTTTAAATACCAACACGTAACACTAATTAGGGTAAAATATGGGTAGTATTTGATAAAATCGATGTGATTTTGCGAAAAACAAAATCAAGCTAACGTTAAAAACAGAAGGCTGCCAAAATATTATTTGGCAGCCTTCTGTTTTGCAGTGTAATTATTAACTCAAACTTGCTTTAAGCAAAAGAATAGACATAAATACCTATCTGGCTTCGCTGTGTTAATTCTGATTAACCTATGCTGTTACTTCGCTTAACTCACCCCAGGTACCTTCAGGTAAAACCGGTCTGGTAGCCAATGCATCATCTATAATTTTTTGCACCTGCGCACGCTCTGCTCCCATCAGGGCTAAACGCGGCGCGCGTACCGTTTCGGTACCAATACCTGTTGCCACTTCGGCCAGTTTAATGTATTGTACCAGTTTGGGGTGTATATCCAGCTCTAAAACAGGCAAAAACCAACGATATATAGCCAATGCCTCATCAATACGCCCTGCTTTTACCAGCCTGTAAATAGCAACCGTTTCTTTTGGGAAGGCATCAACCAAACCGGCTACCCAGCCATGCGCGCCCATTACAAGGCTTTCCATAGCTAAGGGGTCAACCCCGGTCATTATTTTAAACCTGTCGCCAAAGCGGTTGATCATACGGGTAACATTTGATATGTTACGGGTTGATTCTTTTACCGCCTGTATATTATCATAAGCGGCAAGTTCTTCAAACATATCAAGGGTAACCTCTATTTTATAATCAACCGGGTTATTGTATATCATAATAGGCAAAGGCGTGCTTTTGGCTATCGCGCTAAAATAATTAAGCGTTTCGTAAGTATCAGCATTATATCGCATTGGTGGCAATGCCATTAAACCATCGGCACCTAAATCCAACGCTTTTTGGGCAAGTGCAATAGCTGCTTTGGTGGTTTGCTCGGCAATATTTAACAAAACAGGTATTTGCGCGTCAACAAACTTAATGGTATGCGTAAGTAACGCAAACTTTTCCTCATCGCTTAAAACACTGGCCTCCCCCAGCGATCCGCCTAATATAATGCCGTTTACACCTGCTTCTATCTGCGCGTTTAAATTCTTATCAAAGGCTTCAAAATCTAATTCATCGTTTGCTGTAAACTTTGTTGTTACTGCCGGGAAAACACCTTTCCAATCAAATTTTATCATATTTTATTATTTGTTCAAAATTAACTCTTCGCTTAAAAGTAATAATGCTGCTATTTAACAGGTTGTAGCATTATATTATCAAAAATGGGCTTAATAGTAATATCTGTTAAGTAGCATACATTATTGCGCATCCCACCATAATCTATCAGTTAACTTTGCAGTTTGTTGAGGCTGCGAATTAGCTATGATCTCTGCTTGAGGATACAATACCCGGCGCGGGATCTCCGATAATGCATTTTTCACCTTGGTTAACACCGGGAAGCCCGTTCTTCTCCAATCGGTAAAATTTTCCATCGAAAGGTAGTTCGCTATCTGCTTCTCTTCAATGATCAGTTGCAGCGCATTGCCGGCTGTTAATGCCCCCCTCGCGGTGAGATAGTTATTTGCAGCGGTAGTACCTATACCAAGCTTAGTCATGTGCGACATTACAGCATCTACATAAATGGGTTGGGCAGCGCTAACACCTGATGTAATAAGGGTAGCTTCCGCCTTTAAAAACAGCGCTTCTGAATAGTTGAAAATGTAGTTATTTGAGCTTGCATTAGCATAAAAAGGCCCACCTAATGAATATGATTCTAAGCTACCAATTCCATCAATTCCTATCTCTCTGCCTGTGTATAAGCCTGTTTCTTTTGCTGGCGCTACCATTTTTGATAATCTGGGATCGCTACGTTGTTTAAACCCTTCTACTCCCGTAGATGCCAGCACCAGCGTAGAACCCGGAAGAAAGTTTTGCTGCCATGGATTCTCTTCGCCGGCCTCACCACCAAATTCCATTTTCAGGTCATCATCGTTACTTATCATTCCTTTTTCAAGGGCGGTAAGGGCAAGCTGTGCTTGTGCTGCCGCCGTATGGCCGGGCGCTTTAGTTAAATGCATATAATAACGTGCCTTTAACGTATAAGCAAGCCTTTGCCATTTATCCATATCGCCCCCATAAAAGAAGTCGTCGCCAGCCGGCTTTAGTATGCCGCCCTTAGCAATATCTGCTATCGCATTGTCAAGCAGGGTTTGGATACTCTCGTAAATCTTCTCCTGTGAATCATACACAGGCGTTAAGTTATCTATACCATTAAAAGCCTCTGAATAGGGTATATCACCCCAAACATCGGTAGCCGAGCCAAGGCAATAGGCGGTTAGTATTTTGGCTATAGCAGCGTAATTGGTATTATTATTTGCTTCGGCTTTTTTATTTAAAATAACCAGATTATTAAGGCATTGAACGTAAAAGTTGTACCAATCGCCGTCCATATCCTGGTTGTACATTAAATAAGTACCTGCATTAGGCGGCGGCTGGTTCAGCGCTATCACCTGCATATATTCCTGTATTATAATAGCCAGGTTACCGCCCCCGGCGGCTTGTATGTTTTGTGATATAGCTACTTCTACCGGTGCAAGTATTAAAGCCTCGCTTACGTTTACAGGCCTGTTAGGGTCCTTATTTACATCGATATATTTTTTACACCCCGTAAATACGGTGAGTGTAACTGTTAGTAAGATTATATATTTTTTCATGTTTACTTTATTTGCAATAAGCAAAAGCTTATAAGGTGAACTTAATATTAAAATCGATTGACCTTGATGTTGGTGTAGAGAATGAATAGATCCCCTGCGATCCGTTTGCAGCTCCAAACGAACTTACTTCAGGGTCGCCACCGGTAAAATGTGGTGCATGTATCCACAAGTTACGACCGGTAACCCCCACCGAGGCCGATTTGAAAGGCGTTTTAGCTAACCATGATGGCTTAAAGCTATAACCAATACTTACATTACGTAACTTAATATAACTGCCATCCTGAATCACAGATTCCAGCACACCATTAATACGTTGGTAATACGCCTGCCCGTTAACAGATACTGTATTTGGCTGGCCGGTTGTAGCGTTTATACCGTCAACAACACGCGGGCCTCTATCTTCTGTCACCTTTGGTGTTCCATAAAAATAGCCGTATCCATCAACGTTATTCTGAATATCACCACCTTGTTTAATATCAAAGAAGAAGCTTAATGAAAATTGTTTATACCTGATATTGTTGTTCATCCCGCCAAGCCAGTCGGGGTTTATGTTACCAACAATCCCTTGCTCGGCATCGGCAAACGGCAATCCGGTATCATCAGTTAGCAATTTACCCTGATCATTACGCGCGTAACGCGTACCAAAGATAACCCCATAAGGCTGATCCAGGATAATAGATGTAAAGCCATTGCTAAGTTGTTTTTGATCCTGGTAAATACCGAGCACCTTATTGCGGAGCCGTGTAAAGTTTAAGGTAAGGTCCCAACGGAAATCCTGCGTTTTAACCGGGGTCGCGTTCAATAATACCTCAATACCCCTGTTACGCATTTTAGCAGAGTTTACGCTGGTGGCACTATAGCCGGTTGACGGCGCAATGGCCACATTTGGAATAATCCCATCAATGGTTTGCTTATTAAAATAAGATGCTTCTAAACTGATACGGTTGTTAAAAAAGCCTGCCTCGAAACCAACTTCAAACTCGTTGATCCTTTCGTTTTTAAGGGTGGCGTTAGCAAGCGTATTGCTTATCAAGAACCCTGCCTGCCCGCTGTATGGAAAAGCTATATTGCGGATAGTTTGCTTATCGTAAGCCGTTGATAAATTATACGCGCCTATGCTGCCGTCGTTACCCACAGTACCGTAAGAAACCCTCACTTTACCCAGGTTCATTATTTGCTTAAAGCTATCAGAAAAGAATTCGGAAAATATGAAGCTGGTTGCTGCCGAGCCGTAAGGATAAAAGTTTTTATCCGTTGCTAGTACCGAGTTTCCATCATATCTGCCTGTAAGGGATAATATCAGGAAACGTTTATAATCTACCGATGATTGCAGATAAAACCCAACTTTACGCTGTAGGTAAGATCCTTCGCTATAAGTAACCGACGATGCCGAGCTCATGTTATATAAACCAGGCACGGTTAATCCAACACCGTTAGCATATGTATTTTCTGAATATGTTGATATAATGTTATTTCCCAATAACACGTCTATATTAAAATCGCCGGCCTGCTTGTTGGCACTGATAATTAAATCATTGTTGATTTGTCTGAAGGTGTTATTATAATCAACCAAACGCCCGTTCGGATTAGATGATGACTTGGTCGACTCGCGGTATCTTGCCATCTCTGTATACACATCTGCCCCGAAGCGCTCGGTGATAGTAAGCCACTTTAAAGGTTTGTAATCTGCCGTAAATGTTGGCAGAAACCTGTTTACTGATGATGTGTTCTTGATATTGTCAAGCACCCAATAAGGGTTATTGCGCGAAAAACGATACAAACGCTGTGTGCCATCAGGATTTGTAGAAGGCTGCATATTGTAAGATATAGGCGCCGAAAAAATTGTCCAAACCGGGCTTTCCAGTGCGTATCCTTCCGGCATCCTGTCGTTTTTGGAGTTAGCATAATTCAGCTGGAACGTGGTATGTAAATTTGGAAGGATCTCTGCCCCATATTTGGCAAATATTGTGTTCCTTTTAAAAGATGTTGTAGGTACTGTTCCGTCCTGCGTAAGGTTTGAATAAGATATTAAGTAGGTAGATGCTGCACCGCCGCCGTTTATGCTTACTGTATTGTTATAAGTATGCCCTGTTCTAAAAAACAAATCGGACTGGTTGTACTTTTTGGCGGGTTGGCCGTTAATTAACAGCGTATCCATAAGAGCGCCCCATGAGGTACTTGTTTTTTGACTTTCGCCATCAAAATAAATCCCGTTGGTTCCCAGCGAGTACTTGCTTTGTATTTGTGGTAATAAAGGTTTCTCGAACGAAAAATCGGATGAAACGTTAATGGTCGCCCTTTTATTTAATCCTCCATTTTTGGTTGTGATAATAACAACGCCATTAGCGCCTTTAGAGCCGTATAGCGCTGTTGCGGCAGCACCCTTTAATACGTTTATGTTATCTATTATAGCAGGGTCGATATCTGCCAGCCTGTTAGTTCCCGGGCCCGAATTAAGGTTACCCGTTTCCGCATTGTCAACCGGCACACCATCAATTACCATTAGCGGCTGGTTTTCGCCAAAAAAGGATGACCCGCCACGTATAACTATCCTTGAAGAGCTACCCGGCGTGCCCGATGAACTTGTTACTTGCACACCCGAAACTTTGCCTGCAATAGCATTTACCAGGTTGGGTTCTTTTGTTTGCGTGAGCTGTTCTCCTTTTATTTCCTGTGTGCTGTAAGTAAGGTTTCGCTTCTCTCGCTTTACACCTAATGCTGTCACCACAACCTCGCCCAGGGCCTGCCTGTCTGGGGCTAAGGTTATAACCAAATTAGTTTCGTTGGTTACATTTATATTCTTAGTGGTGTAGCCTATAAAACTTACAATTAAAGTCGACGGATTATTATAGCTTATTGAAAAGCTTCCGTCTGCCGCGCTGCTTACCGCATTTGTGGTTCCTTTTACTTTGATGGTAGCACCGGGCACAGGTGCATTATCATCATCAAGTATTTTACCTCGCAGTTGTGTGGTTTGTGCGTATACCGTAGCTGTAAATGTACAGCATAGTATAAGGCACGCAAATTTGAGTAGCCATTTAAAATCCATATCCAGTTATTTTAGGGGTTAATAAAACTTTAGGATAAAGATATTAGCATTGCCAACCGGGAGTTAGCCGTAATTTGCTCACTAATAGCAATATATTAACAACAGTTAATATATTGCCTAAGCATACTTACATATAAACGAGTTAAAATCCGGGTATCAATTGCCAATAATGATACAATAGCGGTATTTTATTTACCCTAATTTTACCTCACTCATTCACCTGTTTATAAACTATTATGCTGAAGAAAAAATTACTATTGGTACCCTGCTATATATTGATGGTTATAGGTACTGCTAATGATATAAATGCACAAAATTATGTCCCGGAGTTTAACGACTCGCACATCAAGGTAAAAACAGCTACCCCTATAAAAGCTTACAGCTTTAATTTAAACCAGGTACAATTGCTTAACGGGCCTTTTAAAACTGCCATGAAAGCTGATGAGGCTTACCTGCTATCAATTAACCCCGACAGGTTGCTTTCAGATTTTCGCTCGCATTCGGGGTTAAAGCCTAAAGGTGCAAAGTATGAAGGTTGGGAATCATCGGGATTGGCCGGCCATACCCTGGGGCATTATATGTCTGCCATAGCCATGCACTATGCATCTACAGGCGATGCGGAATTTTTAAAACGTGCAAATTACATAGTGAGCGAACTTGATGAGTGCCAAAAGGCACGCAAAACAGGCTATATAGGTGCTATTCCTAAAGAAGATACCATTTGGGCCGAAGTTGCCGCGGGCGAAATCCGTTCGCGCGGGTTTGACCTTAATGGCGGGTGGTCGCCCTGGTATACGGTACATAAGGTTTTCGCGGGCTTGCTTGATGTTTACTTATATTGTGGTAATAAACAGGCATTGAAGATAAGCGAAGGTTTAGCCAACTGGACAGGCGAAACCATCAAAAACCTGGATGATGAAAAACTGCAGAAAATGCTATTCTGCGAATATGGCGGCATGGCCGAAACATTTGTAAATCTATATGCCTTTACGGGCAATAAAAAGTATCTTGATCTGTCGTATAAATTCTACGATAAACGGATACTTGACCCACTGGCCGAAAAACAGGATGTATTGCCGGGTAAGCACTCTAATACACAAATACCCAAAGTTATTGCCAGCGCCCGCAGATATGAACTCACCGGAGATAAAAAAGACCAGGCTATCGCCGACTTTTTTTGGGAAACTGTTGTAAACAACCACTCGTACGTTACCGGCGGTAACAGCAATTACGAATACCTGGGCGAGCCATGCAAGCTTAACGATAAACTCACCGAAAATACTACCGAAACTTGCAATACCTATAACATGCTAAAGCTTACCCGCCACCTATTCGCGGTTAACCCCTCTGCAGGTTTAATGGATTATTACGAAAAAGCGCTTTATAACCACATCCTTGCCTCGCAAAACCATGACGATGGCATGATGTGCTATTTTGTGCCTTTGCGCATGGGTGGTAAAAAGGAATACAGCTCACCGTTTACCTCCTTTACCTGCTGTGTAGGTTCGGGTATGGAGAACCATGTAAAATATAACGAGAGCATTTATTTCCGCGGTAGCGATGGCAGCTTATATGTTAACTTATTCATCCCATCGATACTTAACTGGAAGGATAAGGGCATCACCATTAAACAGGAAACCACCCTGCCCCAGAGCGATAAGGTTACTTTTACTATTGGCGCAACAAAGCCAATAAAGTTTGCTATCCGCATCCGTCAACCAAAATGGACCACCGGTTCGGTACTTAAAGTAAACGGCAAAACACTGCAGGTAAGTAAAGACAGTACCGGTTACCTTGTGATAGATCGTACCTGGAAAAATAACGACCTGATTGAGTTTACAGTTCCTGAAAGTATTTATACCGAATCGATGCCTGATAATGCCAACCGCCGCGCGTTGTTTTATGGCCCGGTTTTGTTAGCCGGTGTTTTAGGCGATACCGAGCCAGATCCGTTAAATGGTGTACCTGTATTTGTAACCAGCGAAACCGACCCTAACAAGTGGCTACAGATGGTTGATAAAAGCCAGCTCGGCTTCCGTACCGCTAATATTGCCCAGCCTGCCGATGTGAAATTAATCCCATTCAATCAAACTAAAAACGAGTATTACTCTGTTTACTGGGATGTGTTTTCGCCGGATGCCTGGGTGGTGCAACAAAAAGCCTATGATGAAGCCCGTAAAAAAGCCCGGGAGCTGGAGGCCCGCACTACCGATATTTTACGTGTGGGAGAAATGCAACCCGAGCGCGACCATAACTTTACCGGCGAAAAGATCATTAACGGTGAAGATCATCAGCGTAAATGGCGCTCTACTAATGAGGGAGGTTTTATCACCTTTGATATGAAGATAGATGCCAACGAAAAAAACACGCTTATCAACACCTACTGGGGTATGGATAACCGCGGCCGTGTTTTCGATATATTGATCGATAACGTAAAGCTAACTACCGAGGACCTGAACAAGTATAAAGAAAGCCGCTTTTATGATATCTCTTATGAGATACCTATCGAGTTAACAAAAGGAAAAAACAAGGTCAGCATAAAATTATTACCTAAACAAGGCAACAGCGCCGGCCCGGTTTATGGCGTACGCATGGTAAAAAATTAGTAGAAATTTACAGAAGCGGCAACGGGGTGCAATAATGCTATTTAGAGCTTCCTGTTGCTGCTTCAATAATTAACCGGGCAACATCCGCGGGGTGCGACAAAAATACAGAATGGCTTGCCCCCTCTATTTCCACGGTATGGCTGCCGGCACGTTTGGCATACATCCTTTCCAGGTCAGGATTGATAATGCGGTCGGCTTTAGCTACCATGTACCAACTGGGTTTAGTCCGCCATGCTGGATTTTGAATTATGGCATGAAAAACCTGGTCGGCTGTTGGCATCTGCGCGTTGGCCATAAATTCCGCTTCCTTTTTAGGAAGGTCACCTGCAAAATCGGCGGGAAATTGTGCCGGGTCTATGTAATCGAACCCATTAGCCGGCTTTTGCAGGGATTTATAAGCAGAAGGCATACGCTTGCCATTGTCTGCTTCAGATTCGCCCTTATCGGGTGCATGGGCCGCTATGTAAACCAAACCCACCACATGAGGGTCGTTACCAGCTTCGGTTATTAAACCACCGCCATAACTATGGCCAACTAAAATACAAGGGCCATTTTGAAGATCTAATACGCGCTTTACCGCAGTCAGATCGGCATCAAAAGAGGTTAAAGGCTGCTGTACAACGCTCACGTGGTAACCTTTACTCACCAGTATCTCATAAACCGGCTTCCATCCCGAACCATCTACAAATGCGCCGTGTACCAAAACGATGTTTTTAACCGGGGCAGCCTGCTGTGCATGCGCCACAGATGGGGTAAATAAAGCGGCAAATGCTATACCTACAGCCATGGTTATACGGATAATGTTTTTTGATATGTTTTTCATGATGTATGAATTTACGTTAAACCGATATACTGCTGGAAACGATATTAAGGGATAGTACTAAGAACGAAACGCCATTGGTGTAAAAGTAGTTTGCTTTTTGAAAAAATTAGAAAAATTTGCCAGATCGTCAAAGCCCAATAGGTAAGCTATTTCAGAAATATTCCAGTCGGTTTGCTTAAGCAAAATTTTCGCTTCCTGCGTTACCCTGCCGCTAATTATCTCTGTAGTTGTTTTACCGGTAGATTCTTTTAGTACCTTATTAAGATGATTAACATGTATGGCTAACCTGTCTGCATATTCTTTAGCTGTACGAAGACCAAGCCGATGCTGCTGTGGCGATTCTACAGGGAACTGCCTTTCCAGCAGTTCGATAAATAAGGAAGATATTCTTTCGGAGGCATTCTGAGTAGAGTGGAGTGCCGACATGGGCTGCAATTTTTGCCCATAATGGATCACTTCTAAAAGCAGGTTACGAAGCAGGTCATACTTATACAGATAATCTGTTGCCAGCTCTTTATGCATCTTTCGAAAAATGTATTCCAGTTCTTGCGATTGCTCTGCTGTGATCTGAAAGACAGGCAGTTCGCCCGGGCGGAAGATCGGCAGGTCATCCAGTACAATACCGGCCTTATTCTGAGATAAAAAATCTCCGGTAAAAATGCAAAATAACCCCGACTGGTTATCATCCTGCGGAATCCAGTGATAGGGTATTTTGGGTGTAGCAAAAAGCAGGGCGCTCTCCGGGATATCAATTACCTTATCGGCATACTCCGCCCTGCTCCTGCCTTTTATAAAACTGATCTTGTAATACTCGCGCCTGCTGTAGGGCATTATGCGTGTACCCGTTTTTTTATCAAACAGCTTTTCTATCTCAAATACATTGAAATGGCCAATTTCCTTTATAATTCCTTGCGGGAGGCTGGCTGTTGATTTCCTATAAAAGTCTTCTATCGATTTTGAGATCATAACTTTTGCAAAATCAAATTTAACTATCTGCCACAAATTTTACTGATCTTATTAAATACGCATACCACCGGATACCTCAATACGCTGTGCATTTATCCAGCCTGCATCCGGGGTACATAAAAAAGCTACAACCCCGCCTATATCTTCCGGCAAACCGGCGCGGCCAAGTGCGGTCATACCAGATACCGTCTGGTTAACTTGTTCGTTATCACGAACGTGTCCGCCAGAAAAATCTGTTGCAATAGCTCCCGGCGCTACCACATTCGCCCTTATCTTACGGCCGCCAAGCTCAACAGCAAGGTATTTGGTAAAGGTCTCTACCGCGCTTTTTATAGACCCATAGGCAGAGTATCGTGGCAAAATAATACGGCTAAGGCCTGTCGATATATTGATAATACCTCCGCCGTCGTTCAGCAAAGGCAGTGCTTTCTGTGTTAAAAAATATACGCCCTTAAAGTGCACATTCAGCAATTCGTCAAAAATATCTTCTTCCAGTTTTTCAATCAACTCATTCCGCCCAATACCGGCGTTATTGATCAAAAAGTCAAAACTTTGTGAGTTGAAGGTACTTTTAAGAACATCTTTTAACCGGCCAAAAAAAGCATCGAAGCTTTTTACATCTCCCGCGTCTAACTTTAAAGCGGCGGCTTTTAACCCTTTTTGTTGTATTTCTGCAACTACCTCAAGCGCTTCCTGCTCTTTGCTGTAATAAGTAATAACCACGTTAATACCTTTATCGGCAAGTTTTAGCGCCATATTTTTACCCAAACCGCGGCTACCGCCGGTTACCAGGGCTACCTTACTTTTGTCTTCCATGTTGTTATTCATTTTGATAAAGCAAAGGTGCTGAAGATATTAGCCCGCAGTTTGTACATTTCAATCCATTATTTGTGAATTTCAAATAATGTGATCAAATCAGTTATAATTGCCGGTTCCCGCAATAAAAAAAACAGGTTACCAAACAAAAGTACCTACAGCGCCGGCACCCAGTTCGTAAGCAACGGCTTTGCCTTTATCTCTAATATTAAATGAGCCTTTATTTTTACCGTTATTTATAACGATCAATACCTTTTTACCCTGAGGCGTACGGAAAGCAACATTCACAAAATCGCCGCTTATGTTTGACGCGATGCGTACCGAACCCTGAGGCACAAATTTTGAAGCATGGCCAATAATGTAATAAGCAACATTGCGGGTAATATCATTTCCTACCGTGATGGCGCCCAAACATTCTGTGCAGCCACCGGGCGTATGCGGCGAATAACTTGCATCTGCGGCTAAGTTCCATTCCAGTACATTGCGCGACCAGTTACGTGTGGCACCTATAATAAGCTGATTGATGTGCCAGTTTAAATTACTTGCAAAATCTCCCGGAGCACCTACCCACTGTTCTGTAAAGTAAATATTCTTATCCGGATAGGCATTGTGAACCTCGGTAAGTGCTTCGATCTTTCCACCATATAAGTGAAATGCTGAGCCATCTACATATTTCCGGGCTTCCGGGTCTTTCAAAATATCCATAGGATAATCCGGCCGGTCGGCATTGTGATCATAAGTAATGATCTTTGTTTTAACGCCGGCTGCTTTAAAGGTTGGCCCCAGGTTAGTTTTTATAAACTCGGCCTGCTGCGCTGCCTCCATCACCATGCTTGGGTTATTTTTTGGGTTAAGCGGTTCATTTTGCGGTGTAATAGCATCTATATTGATGTGTTCCGCTTTCATTAGCTGGATATACTTTGTGAGGTATTGCGCGTAAACCTGGTAATATTCCGGTTTTAAATATCCGCCCTTTGATGACTCATTAGTTTTCATCCATGAAGGCGCCGTCCAGGGGCTACCTAGTATTTTAATCCGTGGGTTAATAGCTAAGACCTCTTTTAACAGCGAAATAACGTCAGCGTCTTTTGCTAAGCTAAACTTGCTCAGCTTAACATCCGTTTCGCCCGCAGGTACATCATCATAAGTAAAAACCTCGCTGTTAAGGTCAGACGCGCCAATACTTATACGAAGATAACTTACACCAATGCCATTCCCCCTGGTAGAAAAAAGTTCGTTTAACAGGTGTTTCCTGGCTTGTAGTGGCAATTTATTTATGAGCACGGCACTACCCCCGGTAAGCGTAAAGCCAAAGCCATCTATCTGCTGGTATTTTTGGTTTTCATCTACCGTAATGGTTGGGTAATTATTTTTCAGCCTGCTAAAAGTTAACGGTGTAGCCTGTTTCTCTAATAAAGCTGACTTATCGGGCTTGGTAAGCCAAACAGTTGCTTTTGCAGATCTCAATGGTTTACGCGCCGCTTTTTCCTGCGCCTTGATAGCTCCGCTGCCGAAAGCGGTAAGCAATAGTATAATTACAAGTATTGGTTTCAAGATAAGAGTGGTTTAATTTTGTAATAAATTTAATATAAAAAAGGCGGGAATATTGTCCCGCCTTTTTTATTAATATCCGGGATTTTGTGTTAAAGCCGGATTACGGTTAAGTTCTGTCTGCGGAATTGGCAACAACTCCTTCTGAACTGTCATGTTGTAATTTACTTTTTGGCCTGTGATCAGGTTAGTTTCATTCAAGGCATTCATTACCGTTTCTGCCCTGCCATACCTTACAAGATCATCCCAGCGCTGGCCTTCCTGTGCCAACTCCAAACGGCGTTCTTTTTCAATAGCAAGGGCCATTGCAGATTGCGTTGCCGCGGGGGTATTTCCTAAGTGCGCACGTGTACGGATCTTGTTTACTTCGGTAGCAGCTTCGCCGGTGCGGCCAAGCGCGTTTAAGGCCTCTGCTTTTAGTAAAATAATATCGCCTAACCTTAACATATATTGCCTGCTGGTACTGTTACCATTAACCAGGTTACGTTGTTTGTATGGGAAAGGCACAACACCGTTAACAGTTGCAGACCAATATTCATCAACCCAGGGAGCGGCTTCAAAAAGCATGGTTTGGTTTTTACGAACCACATCACCTTCGCTGTCAAACGCGTTAGCCAGGTTTTTTGATGGGGTAATAAATTTCCTCCAGGTAGTACTTGTTATAGATGGCGGCAACAATAATGATGGCGACCAGTTGCCTATAGTTGTACCATTGAATTGTGCTTCCAATATCGACTCCGAGTTGTTATAATGGTTATCGTCGAACAAATCGCTATAGTTGCTAACCAATGCATAACCGGCAGGGCTGCTTATTACAGCATCGGCATAAGTAAGCACTTTATTGTAATCACGATCTGGCTTTTGAGCGTATACCTTCGCCAGTAATGCATTAGCCGCGCCCTTGGTTGCACGGGCTTTGTTCACGCTTGCATCGCCATAAGTGTCCGGCAATACCCCTGCAGCATCGGTAAGGTCGGCAATGATCTGGTTGTACACATCGGCTACAGAAGCGCGTGGTGTATTAATATCAGCCGGATCTGTAGTAGTTACCGGTACCGTAACCAGCGGCACGCCACCCCAGTTTTTAACCAACTGGAAATAGTGGTAAGCACGCAGAAATTTGGCCTCGCCCACTATCTGCGCCTTGCGGTCGGCAGCTAAGCTGGGGTCGGTAATCAAGGGCACACGTTGAATAACCGTGTTTGCCTTTAATATGCCATTGTAAAGGTTGCTCCAATCGCCATATACCTTGCTGTTAGTGGCTGTTAAGGTAAGGTTATCGTACTGAAAGAAATCTGGGTTATCACCACCGGCATAATGGTTATCAGACCGTACATCGCTTGTGTAGGTATTATCCCAGATGTAATAATCTGAAGATACAAAAGTATTGTAAGCACCTGCCAGGGCTGCCTCTGCCTGTGATGCGGTATTGTATGAATTATTAACCGTTGCATCGGAGATAGGCTGCAAATCAAGCGATTTTTTACAGGATGCTGCACTAACCGCCAGTGAGGCAGCAAGGGCATATCTAAAAATATATTTTGTTGTCATTTTTTTGCGTGTTAAAAAGAAGCGTTTAAACCAAAAATCAAGTTCCTTGTTTGTGGATAGGTTCCGTAATCTATACCAAAACCACCGTTTGTATTTGCAGAACTACCTGATGTAAATGCATTTACTTCGGGGTCAAATCCGGAATATTTGGTAAAGGTGAACAGGTTTTCGCCGGTTGCATAAAACCTGATACTGGCCAGCCTTAATTTTGCAGCAATTGTTTTAGGCAAATTGTAGCTCAACGTGGCCGTTTTCACCCTCAGGTATGATCCGTTCTCCACAAAGCGGGTTGAGATCCTTGAATTATCGGTATTGTTTACAGATGCTTTAGGGATATCAGTGTTCTGGCCAGGTGTAGTCCAGCGGCGTAATACCGCGGTAGATTGGTTTTGCGGACCTGTCATGCCTTCGGTTTCGATACGGGTAGCGTTAAATATGTCGTTACCCTGCGAACCTTGAAGGAACACAGTAAAGCTGAAATCTTTATAGCTGAATGTGTTGGTTAAACCGTAAATAAAGTCGGGATTGGGGTTGCCAATAATGGTACGGTCGTCTGCCGTTGGGTTGCTACTCTTCTCACCACTTTTTGCAAGGTATAATGCATTACCTGTTTGGGGGTCAACACCCTCGTAAACGTATCCGTAAAATACACCAAGCGGCTTGCCTTCGGTCACTAATGAAGCCTCGCTGCGACCGGCAATGGTATTTAAGAAATACTGCTGACCGTAAAGAGCGGTAACATTATTACGGTTAAACGAAATATTGAAGTCTGTGCTCCACTGGAAATCTTTTTGCACGATATTTTTAGAGCTCACCAAAAATTCCAAACCCTTGTTACGCAGTGTACCTATATTTTTCAGCGCAAAATCAAACCCTGTTGATCTTGGTACAGGGTAAGTTTGTAACAAGTCTTTTGTGTCTTTTATATAAGCATCCGCAGAGAAAGTAAGTCGGTTGTTTAAAATGGTCAAATCAATACCAATGTTGGTTTGCTTGGTCTCTTCCCATTTAAGGTTCCTGTTTTCAATTGAAGACGGATAATTACCCGGCTGAATGTTACCACCGATAATGTAATTTGCACCGCTACCTACTCCACCTAAGTAAGAGTAATAATTAGTAGTACTTATTTGATCGTTACCCACTATACCGTAACCAGCCCTTAATTTCAGGTCGTTAATTACAGTAACGTCTTTCAGGAAGCTTTCTTCGGATAATCTCCAGCCTGCAGAGAACGACGGGAAATATCCCCAGCGTGTATTAGGCCCGAACACCGATGAAGCATCTGCACGGAAGTTAGCGGTGAACAGATATTTGCCGGCATAGTCATAATTAACACGACCGATAATTGAGTTATTAAATTTCTCGGACTTATTATTATAAGCCGAACCTATAACCGAACCGGCATTGGTTGTTGGGATGGTATTACCAGAGAAACCGGTAGTTTGGATGTAGGTATTTTCGTAACGGTATTTCTGCGCAACAAAACCGCCCAAAATATTAAAGTTATGTTTACCTAATTTTTTTGTGTAGGTTAAGGTATTATCAGAGATCCAATAGTTGGTTAAGTTGGTCTCGTTACGTGCAATACCATTGTTTTGGCGGCCGTATGAAGTTAAATACGGGTCAAGGAAATAATCACTTACCGCATTAATGTAATCGATACCCAGGCTGCTTCTGAATTTCAAATCAGGCGTGAATTTTATTTCGCCATAAGCATTACCTAATAAACGTTGGTTTTTATACGGCCTTGTTGAACCATACAGACTGGCAAGCGGGTTTTCCCATTGCTGGAAAGGGTTGGCGGTATACGTACCATCCGCGTTAAATATACCTATGTTTGGCGGCGTAGTTAACGCACCTAACAAAACACCTCCGCCATTAACGTTGGTATCATCAGTAATGCTTACGTCATTGTAACGGGTATAAGCAACGTTTGTACCCACGGTTAACCAATTATTTACTTTCTGATCAAGGTTTACCTTGAAATTGGCGCGTGCCATTTCCGAGCTTTCTATTACGCCCAGCTGCTTTGCATAACCACCTGATATGTAATAACTGGTACCCTCATTTTTACCTGATATAGCTAACTGGTAGTTTTGTGATGAACCCGATCTGAAAATCTCATCCTGCCAATCGTTGTTTGCGGTATACTTTGTCCAGTCGGTGCTGTAACCCAAATCTGTAGCTAACTGATGATACTGATCGGCGTTGAGTACATCAAGCTTTTTCCTTACAGAGGCAAAGCCGTAGTAAGCAGAAAGCTCAACTTTAGGTTTTGCAGTAGTACCACGCTTGGTTGTGATCAAAACAACACCGTTTGCACCCTGCGCACCATATATGGCTGCAGACGAAGCATCTTTTAGTACAGATATGGTTTCGATATCGGCAGGGTTCAACGAACGGGTATCCTGAGCGGGCACGCCATCAATAACGTATAGCGGGTTACTTCCTGCGTTAATGGAATTTGTACCGCGTATTTTGATACTTAGCGTTGCCGATGGACTACCAGAAGGCGATACCACCTGCACACCTGCTGTTTTACCTTCAATCAGGTTACCAATTTGGGTGTTCGGTCGCTGATCCAGGTCTTTTTTGCCAATAACTGATACGGCGCCTGTAATATCGCCTTTACGCTGTGTACCATAACCAACAACAATAACTTCGCTAAGGGCTTTGTTGCTTTCGTCAAGTACTACGTTCAATACTGTTTGTCCGGCTACCGGCTGCTCTTTAGTGGCGAAACCGATGTAGGAAAAAATCAATGTGCTGTTAGATGCGGTATTGATACTGAAAGCCCCGTTAGCATCTGTTGCGACGCCGGCATCACTATCTTTTACCCTAACACTTACGCCTGGAAGGGTCTCCCCCTTCTGGTCTCTTACTGTACCCTTTACGGTAATGTTTTGCCCATAGGCAAAAACACTGGCCAATAAAAACGCACAGAATAAAGTAATTCGTTTTTGCATAATTTTTTGAATTGGTTAATGAAACTGGTTTCATTACTACAGAGAGTGCATGTAATGATGAGACAAATTTGAATGCAATACTTCTTATTAGCAAGCTAAATAAACTCACAATACATTGATAAATAACATGTTACGAGATATTTGATACGGATAGACGCCGTTGTTTGAAATGGAAAGTATGTGCTGATAATCAAGGAATAAAGTAATAGCCAAAGGCTTAGGTTATTAGCATAACGATACGCATAAACACCCTTGTAATGGCTCAAAATTGTTACAATACTATGGCAATATGGGTAGTTTTTATCCGTGATTTTCAAGCACCAATTTGCTCCAGCCCTCTTTAGTTCCCTGCTTCAGCTCTTTCTTTTTATCGTCCATCAGCTTTTTGATCTTAGTGCTGTAAGACCAGCAGGTGCCTTGTCTGATATTTAATATCCCGGATAGTTTATGTGAAGAGATCTTCCCTTTGCTGGAGTACATCAGGAACAACAGGTAAAAAGCTTTGGTAATGGGTATCCGCGAATGTTGAAAAATGGTATGGGCAATTACAGATTCATCGTAATCGCATTTAGCACAACGCCGGCTGTGAGGGGTATGTCCGGCAAAGTAATGATCGTTACCGCATTTGCGGCAGCTATAATTATTGGCCCATTTCAGGTTGGCCAGGTAGGCAAAACAACTTTCGTTATCCGGATAGATCTTACTGAACTCCTCAAAGTCTACCTCTTCCGACATAATACGCGAGCGGGTAACTTCCACCACACTGATATGCAGTTCTTCATTATCTTTTTCCAGCAGCACGTTCATCCTCGAGATCTCCTCTGCCTGCTTAACTAATATCTCGTTGTTTTGGGCAAGGGCGAGATTTTGCGCCTCTACAACCGCGCTCTTCTCCTGTAATTCTCTCGTGCGCAGATCCACCAGATGGCCAAGCTCTTTATTCAGCGTATGTTGCAAGTCACGGCTTTTTTTCATCTCCGTTATCATGCGCCTTTGGGCTTTTTCTTTTGTGCGTTTAAGCCCGCTTACCTGCGCTGCAATGGCCAGCGACAGGAAGATCATTTCGGCAATAAAACTAATGGTGAGGCTGTAATAGGTGATCGCACCAAAGTTTAACCAATCTAAATGCAGCATGATCAGGATCTTATAGGTGAAACCGAAGCACAGGCAGCCATAACCTATCACAAAATAAAAGGCTGGCCGATACCCTTTTAGATACACCACAACACCGGTGCTAAAAGCAAGCAGAAGCGGTATAAACTCTATAAATTTATAATTGAATAAACTTCTGTTAAATCCAAAGCAGAAAAAGAAGAAGGTTATCCTTACTATTATAGTAGTCACTATAATCTTATCTAAAAGCGGGGCATTTGTTTTGGTATGCAGCAGCGCACGGGTAAAAAGCAAACAGAATGTGCTTATAAGGCATAACGCTATGGCAAAGGCATACTGGTTAAACGCGGGGTTGGAAGGCCACAGGTATTGAAACGCCAGCCCATCGGTACACATCTCATATAAGCCTATACTAAACAAGTAAAGCATATAATACAAATATTGCCGTAACCTTACCGCAGCAAACATAAGCAGGTTATAAAACCCGAAGATCAGGATCATACCATAAAATATCCCAAACGTGAAATATTCATCGTTTGCATACTGCACAAACCAATTTACAGACCTGAGCACAACAATTATATCTGCTGTTTGATGAGACCTTATCCTGAAATAGTACACGTCCTCGCCGTTAAATTGCTTTATCGGGATCTCAAAGTTTTTATGCCTGAACTCGCGGCTTCTAAAATCCTCGGCATCGCCCAAACGCTTAATAGTATATCCGCCTTTGCCATTAGGCAGGTACGCGGTTATATGGTCAATAGTTTGATCAAAAAACTCTAATAACCATTCCTTATCGGTGGTTGTTTGGTGGGCAATTTTTATTCGGTACCAATAAACGCCGTTAAGCCGGGTATTTTGCGGGGTGCTGGTTGCACTGGCTTTAAAGCGCTTGTTAAAGACAGGGCTTGTTACCTGGCCGAAAGACAGGTTACCACCGGGGTCTTCTAATCTTTCAATTTCTTTAAAGGTAAAAATGTGCTGTTCCCTTTGATCATCAATGGCTACGCGCTGTTGGCCATGAGCAAAACCCGGCGCAAGTAAGCAAAAAAAAAGCAGTACGTAAACGTAACGAAAAACCAAATCCATTTAACAAAGGCGATATAAAAGAAACCTGCAAATATCTGTTTTATTGCCTTAAACCGGCCGTTTTTTATTGTCAGTTAATCGCAAGCTTTTATCCACTTTGCTCTTTTTCCTTTAAATCTGACGGCTATTCAGTACGGTAGCATTTATTTCTAATACAATGACAAAGGGAAAAAAACCTTATACAGGGGGTATTATTTGTATTTGTGTAACAACTTACAAGAATAAAGTCTTTTGTTACTTACTGGAGTGGTTATTGTACCTTATTGATTTCCAGATACTAATATTCAACATATGTGTAAGCTTGTAATGATTGATGACAACCCGATGGAACACATGATTATGCAGAGAATATTTGACCGCTATCACCTGTTTCCCAATGCGTCGCACGCGTTGGGCGGTCAAATCATAATTGATTTTTTAATTGAAAACCGGACAAATACCGTAGAGCTACCTGATATTATATTTTTAGACCTTAATATGCCGGAATTTAGCGGCAGGGATTTCCTTGAACAATTTGAGCGGTTGTATTTGTCGTTCAAAAAATCTATCAGCATTTATATTCTATCCTCTTCCATATGCCAGGACGAAAAGCTAAAAGCAAAACAATATTTATTTGTAAAGGGATTTTATATCGAAACCCATTAAGAAGGACAGGTTAGAATTGTTGTATGCCACCCATCTAAAAATTAACCGATTGGCCGGGTAATATTTAAAATCGTCAAATTGGGCCTCGCTAATAAGTTCAAAAGCCAGCGTTTTTTGGTTCAAATCGTTTTAATGCTTGCCTAATTAATAGCTTTAGGTGCGTGCTCATAATATCTTAACTAAGTCATATTAGGGTTTTTACCACATATTTTCGCTATAAACCTATATTATTTAAAATAATTAGGCCGCATAATCGTCTATTTGTATAGCAGGTTAAAATAATTCATATTTGCGGCTTGCATTTCTGATGGGAAAGCGACTACCTTTTATCTTATTAGCCTGGTTTATAGCCGATATTTATTTTTTTGAAGCGGTTCAAACACTTACAACAAACGAGGTTATACTGCATGCTTATTGGCTGGGAGACATTCTGCTCGTAGTAGGCTTTATCTACCTCATCGGCTTGCGCCGTGCCAAACAATCACCGGCCAACCTTATTACCTGGCTAATGGCGTTAACGCTTCTTACTATTGTCCCCAAAATTTTCGCTTTTCCAATACTGCTTCTGGAAGATATTACAAGGTTCTTTCGGCATTTCCCCCCAAGGGAAGTATGGGTTAGTAAATTAGCGGTTTTTGTAGCAGGCGTACCGTTTTTCAGCCTTATTTATGGGATGAGCGGCGGGAGGCATCATTATAAGGTACACCGGGCAATGCTGGAGTTCCCCGATCTGCCACAGGCTTTTGACGGTTTTACCATCACCCAATTATCTGATATTCATGCGGGCAGCTTTACCAGCAAAAGAGGCGTGGAAAAGGGTGTTGCTTTAGTTAATAAACAAAAGAGCGACCTGCTACTGTTCACCGGCGATATGGTAAATAACAAGGCGGACGAAATGGAGCCCTGGAAAGATACCTTTTCAAAATTAACAGCTCCTTTTGGAAAATATTCGGTTCTGGGCAATCATGATTATGGCGATTACATTAAGTGGGGTAGCAAACAAGCTAAATATGCCAACCTTAACCGTCTAAAAAAAGTACAGCAGGAAATTGGTTTTAATTTGTTATTAAACGAGGCGGTTAAGATTGAAAAAGGCGGGCAATCTATTGCACTTATCGGTGTAGAGAACTGGGGCAAGGGCGGCTTTCATAAATATGGCAGCCTAACCAAAGCTGCAGAGAATGTGCCGGATGATGCATTCAAGATCTTAATGTCGCATGACCCTTCGCACTGGGAAGCGAAAACGCTGGAACATTTAAAACATATTCACCTGGCGCTGGCCGGGCATACGCACGGCATGCAATTCGGCATCGAACTTTTCGGCTTTCAATGGAGCCCTGTTAAATATATTTACCCCCAATGGGCCGGCCTTTATGAACAAAACGGGAAATACTTGTATGTTAACCGGGGTTTCGGCTTTTTAGGTTTCAAGGGGCGCCTGGGTATCTGGCCAGAGATTACAGTAATTACTTTAAAAAAGGCATAATTGCGTTGTCTTTAATGCACAGGCCTCATCATTGGCAGTTGTATAGAGTACATTGCCACCTCCTTTGTATATGCAAATAAACACAACTCTGTTTAGCAGTTTACGTATACCTCCGCAATAAATATTCTTAATTTGTCTTTTACAGCTCCGACGCATTGTATCAGTTAATATTTCTTATTAAATTGGACTACGCTGGTCTGCATCTTAGATTAAGATAATTTTCTATGGGAAAAAAGCCGATACTGTTTGCCTTATTGACAATGTTGTGTGCTGTTTGTAACGCCCAAACAGAAAATATTAAAAAACTACAGCAACAATTACCCCTTATACATGATAGCCTGCGCTATGTGGATGCTTTGAACAGGCTCGGCATGCTATTGTATGAGGAAAATGCAGACTCCACTTTATATTACACAGAAAAGGCCCGCGCAATTGCCGATAGGCTGGCATATCCCCGCGGCATGGCCGATGCCGCCAATAACCTGGGTATAGTTTATGATATAAAAGGCAACCTGCAACTGGCAATGCGGTATTATAATGATGCCCGCATGCGTTACCTTGCCCTGCATGATTCGGCCAATGTGATACAAACTCTTATAAACATCGCAATGGTTTACCAGGAAATGGGTAACAATCAAAAAGCGGTCCTTCATTATAAGCAAGCTGTTAGCCAGGGTCGTACACTCCGGCAAGACTCTATAATGTCGTTGGTTTATTATGATTATGTGTTGCAATATCCGGATAGTATCTCCAAAGATTCGGTACAGGTATATATTGACAGGGCCCGCAAAATTAGCCTTAAGTATAAAGACAGCGTTTTATTACTGGCTGTTGACCAATTAATTGCCCGTAACTACATTAAGAATAATGAGGAAGCCAAGGGTATAACATTATTAAAACAAACCCTTTCTAAAGCGCTTGCCTATAAGCTCTATTACCTTTCGCTTGATCTGCTTACCAACCTGGGTGATTTTTACGCGCCGACAGATTCGGCTATGGCTGTTAAGTATTACCTGCAGGGGTTAGAAATTACTCGTGAAAAAAATTACATCATTTATAACGAGCATTTTACCCGGATACTGTATAATTTTTATAGCGCAAAAAACGATAACGCCGCCGCTTTTAATTACAGCAAACAACTGGTAGCCCTGCATGATGAACAGCAGAAGATGAGTAGTAACTCGGGGGTGGATTATATTGAATACGCCCTGAAAGACCAGCAGTTAAACTCGGCCCGTACACAGTCAAAATACCAGATGCTATTTTTGTTTTTGGCTGTATTGTTATGCATAATGACCCTCATTATCATTATTATATTATGGCGTAGCCGCAAACGGTCACAAAAAATAGCGCAAGCATTAAGGGTGCAGTTTGAGCAATCAGAATCTACCATGGAGGCTTTGGATCTGATGAACAAGGATTATGCCCGGGTAATTAAGATTGTAGCACATGATCTGCGTAACCCCATAGGTGCCATTAACACTATTACGGCCATGCTTCAACCCGATAAGACCCTGACGGCAGAAACGCGGGAGTTAGTTAACCTGGTGCAGGTTTCGAGCAAAAACTGTTTAGAGCTTATCAACGAACTATTGGAAACTGACCTTGATCAGCAGCAAAATTTAAAAAGAGAGAAAGTAAACCTTAACGAACTGCTGGAGCAATGTACGCGCTTGCTTAGTTTTATGGCGCAGGACAAAGAACAGGAGGTAATTTTAAACAGCAATGCGCCGGAGGTTATAAGTGCCGATTATGAAAAGCTATGGCGTGTGATGAATAATCTGATCATTAACGCTATTAAGTTTAGTCCGGCAGGCAGTGATATATATATTGATGCCGGACAATTGAACAATGAGGTAGTGATAGCCGTAGCAGATACGGGTATGGGTATACCGGTCAGTTTACAAAATCAGATATTTGATCCGTTCACTTCTGCCAGGCGGCAAGGCACACATAACGAGCAGCCAATTGGTTTAGGTTTGTATATCAGCAAGCAAATTATAGAGGCGCACCACGGAAAAATTTGGTTTGAGAGCGATGCCGGTAAAGGAACAGTGTTTTATGTAAGCTTACCAATGGATAATGGTGCAGCAATTAAATGATCCTGTTCTTTAGCGCCTTATCTTATACCTTGACCGGCCAATGGGTAACATTTCTTCGTTTTTAAGTAGCCGCTTAACTTATCACATTCATCATAAACTCAATCGCCCCTTCAGTGTGTAATGCCTCTGTTGATTGCAGGGTCATATCTGCGGTTTCTGAAGCTCTTTTACGCATCCGGGTTTCGTATATAGTAATAGCCGATAAGGTATCCGGGTAGTTTTTGTTAAGCAGGTATCGGCTTAGCTCTAAAGCATCCAGCATAGCCATATTTACGCCCTCGCCTGCATACGGTGGCATCAGGTGGGCGGCATCGCCAAGCATAGTAAGGTTTGGTAGCGTTTCCCAGGTTTGATCTAAGGGCATGCAATATTGCGGGCGGGGCACAAAGCTGTTGCTTGCATTCTCAAATAGCTCATCCCAGATATCGCCCCAGCCTGCATACTCTGTTTTAAACCAGGCCAGTACCTGTGCCTTATCAGTAAAGTCTATTCCGCATTCGCGCGTCCAGTTTTCGTCCTTTTTAAAGCCTGGGTAAAAAACCAAACTACCATCCCCTTTGGAACTTACTATCAATGATTTTGCATCGTCCATAGCAAAGATCTTTCCGCCATTTAATAGCTTGTGTATCCCCGGGCATGCTATTTCCGAATTATAAACCGCGCCTTCTACAGCAGTAACTCCGGCATAAAATGGTTTTATAGGCGTTATATACGGGCGAACCTTTGAGTTTGCGCCATCTGCCGCTATCACTATATCAGCAAAAGCAGTTGTGCCGTTTTTAAATTCTATCTGCCATCCACCATCGTTGGGTTTAAGTGCCACAAACTGCCTGTCCCACACCACAGTATCCGGTTGTAAGGAATCAAGCAGGATATTTTGCAGAGGGCCGCGGTCAATTTCCGGTCTAAAGCGTTCGCCTTCTTTTTCCTCATTATCTTCCAGCACAATATTCGCATGCTTATCCACAATGCGCAGCTTGTCTGCACCCGGGCGATAGTTTACCATAAAGGCGCTCATTAACCCTGCCGCACGCAGGGCCGCTAAGCCCGATTCGTCATGCAGATCTAAAGTGGCACCTTTTGCCCTGGCATCTTTGTTTATATCCCGTTCGTAAACTTTTACTTCGGCATCGTTTATTTGCAATAGCCTTGCAAGGGTTAACCCGCCGGGACCTGCTCCTATTATGGCTATCTTTTTATCTTTAATTATGTTCATTGTTTTTGTATAATCTGTTTAATATGTTTTACTGCGCATTGGTATGCGCATCCTTATTGGTTAAGACGAGCGAGTGCCTGTTATCTTTTAAATGTTAAATTAAATTTCCTTTAAGGCACATTATTAAATTGAGTGAAAAACCTACAGATATATTACAAATGCTTTTTATTGTCGTAATATTTTATCATTACCTTCATGCCATCCTATTGCTTTATTATGCCGCTACCCGTAAAAAAAATCCTGCTCAAAACGTTTAAGATAAGCGCCATAACAATCGTTTCCTTATTATGCCTGATGTTTTTGCTGCCTTACCTGTTCCCGCAAACGGTAACGCAAAAAATAAAACAATGGGCAGGTGGCAGCATCAACGGCAAGCTTGCCTTTTCGGATACAAACTTGTCTTTCTTTAAAAAGTTCCCGGCGCTTACGCTTACACTTAACAATTTTTCGTTATCCGGTAGCGCACCTTTTGAAGCGGACACGCTTGTTTCGGCCAAAGAGATCTCGCTGGCTATCGATCTGTCATCGGTGTTAAAAAGCAAGATCAACATTAATAAAATATACCTTAACCAGGCACTGATCAATATACAAGTAGATAGCGCGGGCCGTGCAAATTATAACGTGTACAAATCAAAGGGTAACGAACAAGCTAACCCTGCCGATACCAGCAGCGCTTCGTTAGGGATAGAGCAAATACTGGTAGAGAATAGCAGGCTGGTTTATAACGACCGCTCTATGCCCCTGCTTGTAAATGCACGTGGGTTCAATTACAAAGGCAGCGGCGATTTAAGCAAGGATATTTTTGACCTTTACAGCCATACCGATGCGTCGTCTGTCGATTTTTATTACGGGGGCCAGCCCTACGTACTCAATAAAAAAGTTAATGCTGATCTGGTTACCAGCATCAACACCAAATCTCTTGCCTTTGCTTTTCAAAAGAATAACCTGCTTATCAACCGTTTACCGGTAGCGTTTAAAGGGAAGTTCGAGTTTTTGAAAGATGGTTATGACATGGATTTCAGGATCATATCTGAGCAAAATAACCTGAGCGATATTTTCACCGCCCTGCCCGCCGAATATGCCAAATATGTAGAAGGCACTGATATTAAAGGCACCGGTGTAATACAAATGAACCTTATTGGCAAGTATATCGCTGCAAAAAACATCATGCCCGATCTTAGCTTCAACCTAAAAGTAAGAAACGGCTATGTGGCTAATAAGAACACACCGGCGCCTGTAAAAAACCTGTATATTAATATGGATGCCAAGGTACCCGGCCTAAACCCCGAAAACCTTGATCTGAACATAGATTCGATATATTTTAATATCGATAAGGATTACTTTGGCTCGGTAATAAAAGTGAAAGGATTAAAATCGCCGGATGTTTTCGCCAAGATCAACACCGAAATTGATCTCGAGAAATGGTACAAAGCTTTTGGTATAAAGCCATTCCAGGTAAAGGGCCGGTACAAGCTAAACCTGCTGGCCGAAGGCAAATACAGTACAGGCATAAAAAAGACCGGCTTAAGGCAGAAAGTTGATACCGTTATTACCAGCATCCCCAAATTTACGCTGAGGTCGTCTTTCCGCGATGGTTATGTAAAATACACCCGCCTGCCCGAAGCGGTGAAGAACATCCGATTTGATCTGAACGCCTCTTGCCCTGACAATAACATTGCCCATGCCACTATGGATATGAGCAACATTAACGCCGAGGCCTTAAACAATTATATAAAAGGCCGACTTAAAATGAGCAACACCGCGGGTGCCTTAATTGATGCTGTCATCAACGCGAAATTTCACCTGGCGGATATCAAAAAATTCTACCCGGTTGATAGTTTGGATATGAAAGGCGACCTGCTGGCCGATGTGCAAACCAAAGGCAGATATATCCCCGGCAAAAGGATCTTTCCGGTCACAAAAGCGAATATTAACCTGCAAAATGGATACATATTAACTAAATATTATCCTCATCCGGTACAAAACTTAAATATTTGGGTTAATATCTTGAATAATACAGGCTCGTTAAAAGGTCTAAAAGTCGACATCAAACCTATATCTTTCAAATTTGAGGACAAGCCATTTACCCTAAAGGCCAACCTTAAAAACTTTGATGACCTGGACTATCGCATAGCATCGCGTGGTACTTTAGATATTGGTAAAATTTACCGGGTATTTGCCATAAAAGGCTATGATGTAAAGGGATTTGTGCGGACTAATTTCTCTTTAAAAGGTAAACATAGTGATGCCACCGCAGGCCGATACGATCAATTGGCTAACTCGGGCACCCTGAAGGTGAAGGACATAGCCTTAAGCTCGGACCTGTTCCCTAAACCATTCCTGATCAGAACTGGCAATTTTAGCTTCAATCAGGATAAAATGAAATTTGACCAGTTTAGGGCAGATTACGGCAAATCAGCAATTGCATTAAACGGCTCATTATCAAATGTTATCAACTACGCTATCAAACCAAACTCACCCCTAAAAGGCGAATTTACCTTTACCAGCGATTTAATCCTTGCAGATGACTTTATGGCTTTTGCAGGTACAACCCCTTCTGCAAAACCAAACAAATCATCGGGTGTAATATTAGTACCGGCCAACCTCGACCTTGCCTTTATAGCTAATGTTAAAAAGGTAAAATATAACGGCCTCGATATTAATGACGCCAAGGGGCAAATGAATATCAGTAACGGGCAAATAATACTTAAACAAGCAGGCTTTAATTTAATTGGCGCCCCGGTTATTATGGATGCCACGTATGGCAGTATAAGCCCTCAAAAGGCCTTTTTTGATTACCATATTGATGCCAAAGAATTTGATATCCAGCGCGCTTATCGCGAAGTAAAGCTGTTTCATGACATGGCTTCATCGGCAAAAAACGTACAGGGTATTGTTTCTTTAGATTACAAATTAAGCGGCAAGCTTAATGGTGATATGATGCCTATGTATCCATCCTTAAAAGGCGGTGGTGTGCTGTCGGTTAAGAAGGTTAAACTGCGTGGTTTTAAACTCTTTAGCGCTGTAGGTAAATCAACCGGGCGGGACAGCCTTGGCGCAGGTAAAGATGTTTCAAAAGTTGATATTAAAACCGCCATAGCCAATAATATTATCACCATAAACCGTACTACCATAAAATTGGCAGGCTTTAGGCCCCGCATTGAAGGCCAGGTAAGCTTTAAAGGCGACCTGAACCTGAAATTTAGACTGGGGCTGCCCCCATTTGGTATTTTTGGTATCCCGATGACCATTACCGGTACACAGGAAAAGCCAAAGATCCGCCTGGGTAAGGGCAAAAAACAGGATGAGCTAAAAGAGGAAAAAGAAGAAGAATAGCCATCCAAACTATTGCTTGCTATCAGCAGCCAGCATTGCAGAATATATCCATTGTAATCATAAACAACAAAAGCCCGGCATAACCGGGCTTTTGTGTTATTAATGTAAGTAATTTACTTAGTGGGTGCTAAAACACCGTTAAGGCCGTTAACAACGCCATTGGCGCCTATCAGGTCGTATAAAACCACCTGGGCAGCATCACCTTTAGCATCAGCTAATTGCAGTTTCTTATCTGCCGTTACAGATAGGGTAAGCGTTTGCCCATCTAAAGTGGTTAATGTAGCCTTGCCTTTACCCGCATTTAATGCTTTAATGATATCGGCTTTGGCATATTTGCCGGTAACTACGTGGCCTTTTAATACGGTTGCCAGTTTAGCCGGATCTTTCATTAAGCTATCCAGCTTTGCCTGTGGAAGGCTACTGAAAGCAATATTATTAGGTGCAAAAATTGTATAAGGGCCACCTGTTTTTAGTGTGGGCTCCAGCCCGGCTGCCTTTACTGCACTTAATGCTGTTGAATAATCTGCATTACTGGCTAAAGCGCCTACCACGTCACTTGCTCCATCGGTTGCAGGTGTAGTGGCTGTAGTGGTTGTGGTGGTTGTTTTTTTAGTGGTATCCTGTACTTGCGCAAATACGCGGCTGGCCGTTAAATTTAAAAGGACTAATGCGCCAACCATTAAAAGGGACTTTTTCATGCTGTTCATGTTTGAATTCAATTTATTAATTTGGTTAAAGCGTATATCTTTTATCTATATCGTAAGTGTTTTTTAAATGACTATCTGCCAACTATAACGCCAAAAGAAAGAAAATTGTTTATCAAGCAACAAATTTTCTATTTAAAACCCACTGCATCGCCTTGCAAGTCACTAATAATGAAACAATTGCACAAGGGAAATTTTTAAAAGTATTTTTCCTGTTACCTGCCGGTTTGTGCATAACCCCAATTTGCAATGGCGTTTAATACCGGTGTAAGGCTTTCACCTACCTTGCTAAGTTTATAGGTTACAAAGGGGGGCACAACCGGCTCGGCTGTACGTATCACCAGGTCATCGGTCTGTAATTGCTTAAGGTGCTGAATCAGCATTTTTTCGGTAATTGTGGGGATCGCTTTTCTTAATTCGCTATACCGTTTGGGGCCGCTCATTAGCTGATACAGGATAACAGGCTTCCAGTGCCCGCCTATCTTGTTCATTACATAGCTTACCGGGCAGGCGCTGATAGACATTTCCTTGTTTTCGTTTCTTGTCGAGCTTTCTTTGATGGCTGTCATTGATACATACTTTAGGGTAAGTACTTGTATAAAAGTAAGTACAAATATACCTTTGTATCCAACAAATCAAAAATAAAATTATCATGAAAATTACATTAACAGGTTCATTAGGGAACATCAGCAAATCGCTGGCAAAAACATTAGTTCAGGCGGGTCATCAGGTAACAGTTATCAGCAGCAGTGAAAATAAATTGGCAGAGATTGAAAAACTGGGCGCTATTCCGGCCATTGGCCCGGTAGAGGATGTTGCCTTTTTAACAAATGCATTTAAAGGTGCCGATGCCATATATACAATGGTGCCCAATAATTTCGGTGCAACAAACTACAGGCAATATATTGGCGACATAGGCAAGAATTATGCTGATGCGATACAAGCTTCGGGCGTGAAAAAAGTGGTGAATCTGAGTAGTATAGGTGCGCATATTGATGGCGGCACAGGCCCGATATCCGGTATACATGATGTAGAACAAACGTATAGCAAACTAAATGGCATAGCTATAAAGCATTTACGCCCGGCATTTTTCTATACTAATTTCAACGAAAATATAGAGATGATAAAACACCTGGGCTTTATTGGTTCAAACTACCCTGCTGATACCCGCATGGTGTTAGTGCACCCAAATGATATTGCAGAGGTTGCCGCACAGGAGTTACAGCAGGATTTTACAGGAACAAGTATCAGGTATATTTCTTCGGACGAGCGTACAGCGGGTGAGGTAGCATCAGCATTAGGCAAAGCCATTGGCCAGCCAGATCTTAAATGGGTTGAGTTTACTGATGAACAAGCATTACAAGGCATGCAACAAGCCGGCCTACCAACAGAAATTGCCAATAACTATGTTGAAATGGGCACAGCCACAAAAAGCGGTATATTATGGGAAGATTACGACCTGAATAAACCCGCCGCATTTGGTAAAACTAAACTGGAAGATTTTGCAAAAACGTTTGCTGAAAAGTTCAATCGTTAACTCGATCTAATGAAACAGAAGCCCGGCTTTGACAAGTCGGGCTTCTGTGTTATATACCCTCTACAAAATATCTTCACTCAATATTTATTTGAATATATCTTAATACACAGGCAACCCCGGCGGCTTATTCAACGAATTACTTATAACCGCATTTCATATTCCGGTTAATAAGAATCTCACATATCTATTGTAAAATGGCACCTGTTTCTGTTGTTATCATCACCAAAAACGAAGCTGCATTAATTGCAGGTTGCATACAAGCGGCATCATTAATAACAGATGATATTGTGGTGATTGACAATGGCAGTACCGATGAAACATTACAGATCATAAGGCAATATAATTGCCGCCTGTTTCAAACAAACTGGTACGGCTATGGGGCTAATAAAAACAAAGGTGTGGCCCTTGCACGTTACAACTGGATCTTAAGTATTGATGCCGACGAACTGCCGGATATGGAACTGGTAACAGCCCTTCACAACCTTGATCTGCAAGACCCTAAGGTGGCTTACGACATCAAATTCCGGTCGTACTTTGGTGAAAAGCTGATCCGTTTTGGTAACTGGGGGCGCGATCATCACCTGCGCTTATTTAACCGCACAACGGTAAAATGGTCGGAACCCGAAGTGCATGAAAAACTGATGGTATGCAATGATATTAAAATAAAGAAGATAGCCGGTCACCTGCACCATTACTCGGTACAAAATATAGAAGAGTGTAACAGCAAAGCGGTGTACTATGCCCGTTTAAGTGCCAGGCAATACCATGCCATGGGCAAAAAAGCCACGTTTACCAAGCTGTACCTTTCGCCTGTTTTTGGCTTTGTAAAAAATTATATTTTTCGTTTTGGGTTTCTGGATGGTGCCGAAGGGCTTGACATCGCCCTTGCCATTTACAAAAACACCCGGCTTAAGTATGCCTATTTGAGGCTATATACAAAAAGCAAGCCCATTACCCAAACCACGCAAGGCATTCACAAGGAATTGGTTGTTGAATATTAACGCTCTTGAAAAACACTTTAATACGTAACCTATCGGCAAATACAATTCAATTGGCTGTTAATCAGCTATTGGGGCTGGTTATTTTTTACGTACTATCAACCGGGCTTGATAAAAGCAGCTTTGGGCAGCTTAACCTGGCACTGGCAATTCTGCTTATCGTTTTTAACCTGCTTAGTTTGGGGATAGACCAAGTTGCTATCCGCAAAATAGCATTGGGTAACCCACCCGGGACTATCCTGTCGCTTTACCTGTTCCATGTTTTACTAACGGGTTTATTGTTTTATTTTATTCTGCTAACCGGCAGCACTTTTATTGATCTGCAAGGCGGGCTTTATCCTATTTTAATACTAATTGGCTTAGGTAAGCTCATGATCTATTTCTCTACCCCGTTTAAGCAGGCCGCCAGCGGACTGGAGCATTTTAGGCCATTGGCCTTTATGCTGGTGATATCAAACCTGGTACGTGGTGGCGGGCTGATCCTGTTAGTTTTATTACATATCCTATCCTTAAAAACCATAATAATCCTGTTTATTGCCGGCGATCTGTTAGAGTTGCTGTTTTGCATTTACCTGTTTAAGCGGATCACCAGATTGCCGGTGAACATCAGCTTAAATAAAACCGGATATATAGGTTTACTGCGTGAAGCTTTACCGCAAATGGGTGTTGTAATAATTACCTCGGCCATGTCCCGTTTCGATTGGATATTTATAGGCTTCACCGTTTCGGCTATAAAACTGGCCGAGTATAGCTTTGCCTATAAAGTTTTTGAAATGTCTACCCTACCCCTGCTGGCAATAGCGCCGCTGCTGTTGCCATGGTTTACCAAATTATTTAAGCAGGATGACATCGACACAGGCCCGCTTAAACTGTTATTAAAAACCGAAATGATTATAGCGGCCTTAACCATTGTGTTAATAAATACGCTTTGGTCGCCGGCTATTGATGCTGTTACAGCCGGAAAATATGGATCGGTAAATACCAAAACCATATTCATTCTTAGCCTATGCATCCCCTTTTTATATCTCAATAATTTTTTGTGGACCATACATTTTGCAAATGGGCGAATGAAAATGATCCTGAAAGGCTTTATCATCACCCTGTTAGTAAACGTTTTGCTTGATGTTGTGCTTATTCCCATCTACAGCAATGAAGGTGCTGCGGCAGCTTTCTTAGCAGCAACTATAGTACAGTCGGTGTATTATATGATCAAGTACCCAATGGCGGGTTTTAACAGACTTTGGTTTAATTTACTGGCCTGTATACTTTGCGCCGTGCTATCCTGTGTAATTGCGAAAACATACTTTTTAAACCCCAATATCGCACCGGTCTTAGCGGTGACACTCTACATTGCGCTCTTGTTTATCACCGCCCAAATAAGACCTGCCGATTACCATGCCACCCGGAAACTTTTTAGCACATAAATTCCATTTTATCCGCAGATGTAAAGCAACCATTCTAATTTTTAGTCCGTATTGTTTTTGAGGATTATATACACCGGGGATGCTACCAGTGCCCATGTAAAATGGCCGCGAAAGGCTTATACATTCTATCCGTAAACAATAAATGAGGGATGGCAATCAGCCTTACAAAATTCGATCGTAAAAAATGGACAAGTTACGCCGACTGGAAACTATTGGTGCTACTTGTGCTGTTTCTAAACGTAAAGCTGGCTATAAAAATTCCTGCCATAGCGCTTATTTATCTGTTACAGTTCGATTTTAAGTTTGGCTTTAAGTTTAACAATTCAAGGCTGCCGCTTTTTTACCTGCTCATCATAGCATTAGCCTTTGTGGGGATGCTAATTAATGGCGGCTATACCCACACCAATTACCTGATAGCCTTTTGTACCGGTATCGTTTTTTGGGTGCTGTGTATACTGGCTATACACCAGGTTAAGCTATCGGTAGAGGGCAGATCATTGGTAACCATACACAATACCCTGATGCTGTTTTTTATTATTAACGTTGCATTTTCCGCATTAAACCTGCTGAGCATTATATGGGAGATAAAAGCCCTTAACCCTTACCTGTACCAGGGGCAGTATCAAAAATATTTCATCGGCACCGGCGATTACATCAGGGGATTAACCTTTGATACCTCCACCACCAACGCGGTGATAAATGCCATGGGCGTTATCTACTTTTTGGTAAGGGGCAAGCCTGTTATGCTCTTGGTTTGTATGGCAACCTTATTGCTTACCGGTAGCAACTTCATCAACATAACATTGCTGCTTATTATGGCTTTGCTGTTTGCTTTCAGGAGTACCCGCAACCAAAAAAGCATGATGCTGGCATGCCTGATGATGCTGGTAGTTTTTATGGCTAAAGTATCCCCACAAAATAACCAATACGTTGACGAAACAATTGCAGATATACTGGAGAGATATCCAAAGCATCATATAAAACCACAGGTTAAGGAAACCCCTCTTGTCGACAGGCCCGACTCGGAACTTACCCCCGATCAACGTAAAGAAAAAATAGCCACCCTTTATTTGGATAGCTTAAGCATGGCCGAGTATATCAGGGTAAATAAACACACCCCCAAACGGTTAGACCCAGCAATTATCCGCACCGATGGAGGAAGAGTTGTGCTACCACAGGCAAATATCCATTCGGCAACATACCAAAGTATTAAAGTGCCTTTGCCGGCGCAGCATCCGCTTATTACGTTTATCGACAGGCATAAAACAGGTCTACCCATTTCAGCAGAAAACATCCCTGCCCCACCACTCCCGGGCAAGGCTATTGGCTTACTGCAAACGGGCAAATTTATGGCGCAACACCCCGGTAAAATTTTGCTGGGCGATGGTATGGGAAATTTCTCATCAAAGCTGGCTTTCAGGGCAACCGGATTGGGAATAGCGGGCGGTTATCCGCATAAATACGTCTACATCAACCAAGCGTTTATGCTCAATCATCTGGACCTGTACCTTAACTTTTTCAGTAAAAATACCGGGTATCATTCTTTAACAAACAGCCCCTTTTCGGTGTACGACCAGTTATGGGCAGAATACGGATTGCTTGGCTTACTGGCCTTCGCGGTTTATTACTTATGGTTTTTTGCCAAGCATTACAAAAAGCTTACTTACGGGTTGCCTATACTGCTACTAATTATGGCCGTATTATTAGTCGATTACTGGTTTGAGCAGTTATCCATATTGATGTTTTTTGAACTGTTATTATTACTCAACATTAAAGAAACAACCCAAGGTATTGCAGGAGGATTCGAACATGCATAACCCCGCAATAACCGTTTTAATGCCTGCTTACAACGCAAGCAGGTACATCCACGAAGCAATTAACTCCGTACTCGCGCAGTCTTTTACCAATTTCGAGCTGCTTATTGTTAACGATGGCTCTACCGATGATACTTTAGCCGTGATCATTTCTTTTAACGATGCCCGCATCCGTGTTATCAACCAAGCAAATAAAGGTGTTGCCTCGGCTTTAAACAACGGTCTGCAGCATGCGCAAGCACCCTATATAGCCCGTTTTGATGCGGACGACATTTGCTATCGCGACAGGTTGCAGGTGCAGTACGATTTCATAACCGCGCACCCTGATTATTCCATCGTAGGTTCGGCGGCAGATTATGTTGATGTGGATGGCGAATATGTATTTACCCATCAGCCCGCGGCTTATAGTTCTGCAGAAATAAGGCAGTTAAGTTATAAGGTATGTCCCTTTATCCACTCGGGGGTATTTTACGAAAAGGACGTGGTGATAAATGCAGGCGGGTATAACGAACATGCCTATACTTTTGAAGATCATTTTCTTTGGGCTAATATCCTCAAAACCGAAAAAGCCTGCAACCTACCTCAACCACTTATTAAAGTGCGTTTAAACCCCGAATCGATTACTATTGATGAAAAATGGCGTACCATAAACTTCCGTAAAATAAAATATGCCGCTCTAAATAGCCTGACCATTACTGAAGCCGACGGACAAAAGCTAAGCCAGATAGGCAAAAAACAACATTCGCCGCGGATAAAGGAAGGTGCTTATTATGCCCTGTTAGGCAAAAAACACCTATGGAATAACTATCAGCCGCAAAAGGCCCGTAAAAATCTTATCAGGACATTATCTATAAGTCCGTTGCATATCAAGAACTATCTGCTACTACTTTTATCCTTCCTGCCCGAGAAGTTTTTGCGTGGCTTTTATCATTCCACAAAAACAAATTACGGTTTAGGTAAGGTAAAGCTGCCCATCACATTATTAAACAATAAAAGTTTAAACTATGGCAGCTAAAAAGATAAAGTTATTTGTTGATGCCCATGTTTTTGACAAGGAGTACCAGGGTGCGCAAACTTTTATAAGGGAGTTGTATACGCAGCTGCTGGTCAACTATCCCAATCTGGATATCTATTTTGGGGCTTATGATACAGCCAACATCAGCAATATCTTTCCTACAGTACCCCAAGCTAATATCCTTCGCTACAAAAAAAGAACGATAGGCTTGTTACGCTATATATTCGACATCCCGGCATACATCAAAAAACACCATTTTGATTTTGCCCATTTCCAATACATCGCCCCAAAAAACCGCCCGGGTTGTAAGTATATAATAACCCTGCACGATGTTTTGTTTAACGATTTCAGGCAGGATTTTTCTTTCCTGTACCGTATAAGCCGGAACCTGCTTTTTGGCAGCAGCATCAAACGCGCGCATATTAAAACCACCGTATCAGCCTATTCCAGACAACGCATTTGCAGCTATTACAACATCCCCGAGGCAGATGTACACATTATCCAAAATGGCGTAAACGATGCCTTAATGCAGTTTCAAAGCTCAAAGCAGCACGCTATTAAAGCGGTTGAACAAAAGTTCGGTATTAAAAACTTTATCCTGTATACCAGCCGTATCGAGCCGCGAAAGAACCAACTTTTGCTCCTTAAAAGTTATTTAAAACTCGAACTATATAAGCGTGGTATCGCATTGGTTTTTATAGGTAAGGAATCTATCCATACTCCTGCCCTTACCAAACTGATCAAAGGCCTGAGTGATGAGCAAAAGCAACTATTTTATTGGATAAAACAGGTAAGCCAGCCAAACTTGGCTGCGTTTTACCGGGCTTGCAAACTGTTTGTTTACCCCTCAAAAGCCGAAGGATTTGGTATACCGCCATTAGAGGCTGCTATTTGCGGCGCACCTGTGCTATGTTCATCGGCAACAGCCATGCAGGATTTCACTTTTTTTGAACCATACAGATTTGATCCTGCTGATGAAAACGACTTTGAGCAAAAGCTATCGCAGATGATAGATACGGCTCCTTCAAACATCTTTATGGAGAAAGTGGCTGCACAAGTAAGGCTGCAATACAACTGGCAAAATAGTAGCAACAAATTTTATAACCTGTTACAAGCAAACTACAACGCATGAAATTGAGAATAGCAATTTTAGGTACACGTGGCATCCCCAATAATTACGGGGGATTTGAACATATATCCGAGTATGTATCTGAAGGCCTGGTTAAAAAAGGGCATTCGGTTGCTGTTTATAATTCGCACAATCACTCTTATACCGCCAGTAACTGGAACGGGGTTGATATTGTGCATTGTTACGATCCGGAATACCTGCTGGGCGCCGCGGGGCAATTTGCATACGATTTTAACTGTATTATGGATGCCCGTAAACGGAAGTTTGATGTGGTACTGATAATGGGTTACACCAGCAGTTCGATATGGGGAATGCTGTACCCTAAAAACAGCGCTATTATTACCAATATGGATGGCCTGGAATGGAAACGCTCTAAATATTCGAAACCCGTACAGCGTTTTTTAAAGTATGCCGAAAAACTTGCCGTAAAATACAGCGGTTCTTATATCTCCGATTCGCGGGTGATAAAAACGTACCTGAAAGATAAGTATGCTATCGACAGCAGGTACATCCCGTATGGGGCCGACCTTTTTACCGATTTTGAACGGGAGCAGTTTGATCAAAGCGCATTGCTAAAAGAGGACTACTTTTTACTAATGGCCCGGATGGAACCCGAAAATAATATAGAAACCATACTGGAGGGTTTTAGCAGCAGTACGTCACACAAAAAATTTAAAGTTTTGGGCGATACCGGCAACCGCTTTGGCAAATTCATTACCCATAAATTTAAAAAAGACGACCGCATCCAGTTCAAAGGGCCAATTTTTGACAATGCCGCTGTACGGTCGTTGCAAAACAACTCTTACCTGTATTTCCACGGGCATAGCGTTGGCGGTACTAATCCTTCGCTTTTGGAGGCCATGGCCAGCGAGGCGCTGATAGCCGCGCATGATAATCCTTTCAATAAATCGGTACTGAATGCCGATGCCTTTTATTTTAATAACGCCGCAGAAGTGCGCCACCTGGTTGAAAATGTACAACGGCACGACACCGAAAAAACGATGGTGCAAAATAACCTGCAGAAGATACAATATCAGTTTAACTGGGAAAAGGTGATAAACGAATACGAGGAATTTATACTGGAATGCCATAAAAAGAATATTCATGAAAAAGTTATTCCCGGTAACCGATAGTGTAGCGAATAAGGTAAGTTATTATCATATTATGCTGTTGCTGCTCAGCCTGCCTTTCGACAGGTTTTACAGCCATTTAATACTGATAAGCCTTGCTCTGCATACCCTTATCCAGCTAAAAAAACAGTACATCAAGCCTGTATTCACTTTTAATAATTTAATACTGCAATCGGTGTTTTTTGTAACGGTGGCCGGCACTTTGTATACCGTTAACAAAACACAGGCTTTTAATGAATGGGCAAGGCAAATTGTAATTCTACTTTTGCCAATTATATTTTGCCTTAACCCCATTAGCCTTAAAAAATATCGGGATAACTTTTTAACCGTATTTGCATTAGGGTGCACAGCGTCCATAATTTACTTATATACACAGGTTTTGCTTACAATAGGGTATTACCATTTCCCTATTTCGGCAATGCTATCTCCTGCTTTTACCAATCATAATTTTTCGGCCCCGTTTGATATTCATGCCACCTTTTTTTCGATGCAGATAGCTATCGCGCTGGTTTATTTGCTGTATGCTTTAATTAAACAATCGCTTAGCTTTAACATCAAAATATTTTATATTTTTTGCTGCGCGATACTGGCTGCAGGTATTATTCAACTCAGTTCAAAATCGGTATTTATAAGCCTGTTGTTTATCATCAACATAGCCATACCCTATTTCCTTTTAAGCGAGAAATTTCGAGTAAAGTATATTTCGGTGGCTGCATCACTTTCTGTACTGGTTATCGCGGGTATTTTTAGCATCGATACTTTTAAAGATCATTACGTGTACGATCTTAAAAAAGACCTGAGCAAAGCCTCTGATAATGAACTTACCGATCCCCGCCTGGCACGCTGGGGTTTGGCTATGAAACTCGTCGCGCAGTCGCCCGTTATCGGGCATGGTTCCGGGTCAGAAATACAACTTCTGAAAGAACGCTACTTTGAAAACAAATTTTACCGATCGTACCTGCATGGGTTAAACGCACATAATCAATACATCAGCTTTTTAATAAAAACCGGCATATGGGGATTGATGATTTACCTGGCAACCTTATTCTTCGCTTTTAGGCTGGCCATCAGCAGGAAAGACCTTCTGCTGTTTAGTTTTTTAACTATCGTAGTCATAGTATCGTTTTCAGAGAATGTGCTGGATGTGGATAAGGGCACCTTTTTTTATGCAATTTTCTTTTCCTTATTTGTTTTTGCCGGATTTGAAACAAGCAAGGTTAACCCACCTGATAATGATGCAGATATAATTGAATTACAGGCAACCAAAAAGGATTTTGTTACGTCATAATTGTATAAGCTGATGTAAATACCCCAATTAAAAAACGTATCAAAATTTTACAGCCTTGTTAGCCATCAAAAGAAACATTTTAGCCGCTCTCGCTTATTTTGATATGTTTGATTATCCTTTAACATACAGCGAGATCTTTCTATTTCTGGAGAATAAATACCGGCAAAGCGAATTTAGCGAAGCGCTGAATTCACTGGTTCTTAATAAAATGATTTTTCAGTTTGATAAATACTATTCGCTTAAAAACGATTACGGATTAATTGCGCGGCGTAACACAGGGAATGAAAAGGCCGCCGAGCTTATAAAGAAAGCGAAAGAGGTTGGCCGTTTGCTTATAAAATTCCCCTATGTGCGCGGCGTGGGGATCTCGGGCTCGCTATCAAAAAATTTCGCGGATAATAAGTCAGACATCGACCTGTTCATCATCACCGAAAAAAAACGTTTATGGATAGCGCGCAGCTTTATGCATTGCTTTAAAAAACTTACCTTTTTGGTAAACAAGCAGCATCACTACTGCATGAACTATTATGTAGATGAAGAGCAATTGCAAATAGTTGAAAAGAACATTTATACGGCCATTGAAGTGGGCACGCTCATCCCCTTAGAGGGCGATACCGTTTTTGAAAGATTTTATGCAGCCAACTCCTGGACACGAGACCTGCTTCCTAACAAAAACCTGCGCCTTGCGAGCGCCAAGCCATTAAGAAAGTATTTTTTAAAATCGCTGGTTGAAACTTTACTCAATAATCGCGCAGGGGAATGGTTAGATAATATGCTGATGAAATTTACCGCCGGCAGATGGAATAAGAAAACCCAAATGAAAAAGCTGAATATGCGAGGCACGGTAATGGGTATGGCTGCCAGTAAACATTGCGCCAAACCAGACCCGGTTAATTTTCAAGCCAAACTGATAACCAGATATCAACATAAATTGGTTTCCCTTTTACAGGAAACCGAAAACAGGGTAGCCCAATAATTAAACCTTCTTTTTTAGGCTGATGATGTAGTAATCGCCTATGCTTCGCCATGGCCAGGTGGTTTTTAACTTATCTTCGGCACAAGTCAAAAATTTGTATGCGGCAGGATACTTTTCAGCGAAACCTTCGATATACGAAGGTGGCACAATTGTACACAACCCCTCTATACTCAAAACATCAAAATCGTTTCTTAAATACTTTTTGATGAAAGATGGATTATAATACCAGCATTTAAAACGTACGCCTTCCACATGCGCTACCCTGCCCTTGCTGCTAAAAAACCTGCGGAACGCTGTTTTAAACTTCCCCTTAAACAACATTATGGTCTCCCAAAGGCAAAACTTGGGCAATATCACTAGTGTAACTACTCCTTCGGAATTTAGTAAGGCCGAAAACGAATTTAGTACTTTATCCAATTCATTGGTACAATTTAACCCCGCGAAATTGGAAAATATGAGGTCGTAATGACCTTGGTTTTTCAGCTGTTGGAGCCGGGTATACGAGCAGATCTCGGCACTAATGAGTTGCTGCATATTATTGCGCGCGGCTTTATCTGTCAACTCTGCCTGCATGCCTACAGCAATATCGGTAGCATGTACTCTAAAACCTTGCTGCGCGAAAAACAGAGCATCTTCGCCCGTGCCGCTGTTTAATTCTAAGATACTGCTGTCGGGTTTAAGGTATTGCAGCACATGCCTGCGCACGCGCTCGCGTTTGTAATTGATTATAGTATTGCCCGAATACAAGGCATCAAATACACCCGATTGGTTGCTGAAAGCCGCGCCCGCCAATTGCTCGTTGATGTTTACTGTTGTTTCCATTACACCGTTTTTTTTAAACTGTTCAGCTTTAATTTTTCGATATAAGTAAGCGGGGTATAGTAAAACACTGATAGCGCTTTTTTAAGTCCACGGCCTGTAATAGCCAATGGGTTTTTCACCAGCTTTAGCAAACTATTTTTGGCCAGGTGCTTATGATAATTCTGATGTACGTAGCTATGCAACTGTTTATAATATGGTGCCGGGAAAGTGTTGGTAAACATCAGGGCCATCTCGTCGGAGTCTGTCCAGTTGGTTTTCTTTTTTAGCTCGGCTTTTACCTTTTCATAAAACCTGGTGCCGGGTAATGGGTACGAAACCGAGATGCCAATTTCAAAGGGCAGCAAGGCGTTTATCATATCAATGGTGAGCCCTATATCTTCCCGTGTTTCGCCGGGGTAACCAAACTGGATAAAAAACGATGGTTTGATGCCGTGTTTCTTCATCAACCCGGTAGCGGTATGGATCTGCGCGATGGTGGTGCCCTTATCCATTGCATCCAGTATTTTCTGCGAGCCGCTTTCGGCGCCTATCCATACATTCTCACAGCCCGATTGTGCCAGGGCAATAACCAATTCTTCCTCGGCCAGCAGATCGGCCCGAGATTGTATTTTGAAACGAATCTTAATCCCTTCCTGCTGTAAAAACTTTGCAAATTCCAGCACCCAGCCAGGTTTCAAACCAAATATATCATCGCAAAACCATATATGGTCTATGTTGTAATTTTGTTTGAGCAGCTTTATTTCGCTCACCACATTTTGCGGACTGCGCGAGTTATACCGGTTACCATAAATAGGCTTGGCGCACCAGTTGCATTTATAAGGACAACCACGGGTAGTCCCCATGTTGATAGAAAAATACCCGGCATGCTTTAACCAGGTTTGGCGGTATGCATCCAGATCTACCAGATCCCAGGCGGGCAAGGGTAAGCTATCCAGATCTTTCATTACCGGGCGTGCGGGTGTTTTTGTGATCTGTGCATTATCAACATAGGCTAAACCCATAATGCCCATATAATCAGTGTTACCGCCTTTAATATGATCAGTTAACTCCAGCAGGGTTTGTTCGGCTTCGCCGAGGATAACAAAATCAGCGCCCTCGGCAAGGTATTCGGCGTAACGATCTGTTGAATCTGAACTGGAAACAATTACTGTGCAGCCTCGCGCTTTGGCCAGTTTGCACATTTTAAAAGCAGCCTCGCGCATGTTGGTGAGGCACATTTTTGTAAGGTAGTTAAAGCCATCGTCATATATCACAAAAAAATCGGGCCGATGGTTTTCAATAGCGGGGATCACCTCAGCCGGGTTACTCACGAACATAGTATCAAACAAAGCCACGTTGTACCCTTGTTGCCGCATCAGCGCCGCTGCATACATGGTTCCCAATGGCGCATAAGGTTGCCCCTGCGACCATTGCTTGGGGTCGAATCGTAAAAAGTATGAATGGGTAAACAGGATATTGTTCATACGTTTTATCAATTAAGCCTCGTCAATGGCGATAAATTAAGCGAGCACACACATTTAACACAGGTAGCATTAGTGCCCATGTTTAACGATCTGCGGAAATCAATGGCTTCCTTGCTGTTCAAAATATCGGCAAACGCATTATCCCTTATATTACCTATAGCCTCGTGGAAAAAGCATGGCCGCACACTGCCATCCGCCTCAATAACTGCCGATACCCATGGGGCATTACACTTTTTAAACGGAAACTCATTCAATCCATAAAAGGCTGCATAATAGCGGTATATATCCTGAATTTTCGATTTAGATTCTGCTATAAAATGGCTCGTAAAATCACTTTCATTCGCAGTTACCTGGTCTATTACCTGCTGCAGTTCGCCCAACTCATTTTCTGATGGCAGGATCTCGTGCTGTTTAGGTTCGGCCCAGGCGGTTTGGCGGTTAAAGGCGTGGCTGCTTACATCGGCAGGTAAAAAGCTCACCTGGTTAATACCCATTGCCTTTGCAGCCGCAATAATAGCCTGCCAGTTCCTGAAATTTAAGCGATGGATAACGGTGCGTGCCGTTATCCGATAATTTGGGTTAATGGAGCGGATATGCTCTACCCCTTCTTTCAGCTTATTAAACGCGCCGGGAATATCACGGATAGCATCATGCAAGGGTTGGTCGCCGTCTAAGGATACGATGAGATCATCTATATATTCCAGGATCTGGTTTGCATTCCTCTTTATAGATAAGCCGGTAGAAAGGAGGGTGATCTTTATATTATGTTTCTTAAGGATACTGCACAGGCCAAAAAAATTGATATTCAGCAGCGCCTCTCCTCCCGACATGAGCACCTGCCTGGTGCCAAACTTTTTCAGGGCGGTTAACAGGCCGTTGATATCATGCTCGGTAAGCTGTTTCAGGTTTTTGTTATCCTTCCATATATCGCACATTACGCAGCGGCAATTACAGGCGCTGTGGGGCATTAAAATAACAATAGGCAGCGCCGATATTTTATGCGTTTGCAGGGTGCGATACCGCTGATAAGTATGATATAATGATTGCCCGGCCATGATGTTATTGTTTATTAATGCAGATCCAATAAAACGGACTATCCTTTCGCAACCGGTTTATAATGCTGTTTGGATTGGATAATACTTTGTACTTATACCCCTGCAGATCATCCAACCTATGATGAAAATAATATTTGGCCAGTTCCGGGCAGCCCATTTTAGTGTAATGTTCCAGCGTGCTTTGCGCAGCGCCTTTTATACTTTGCGGTGTATAAAAGTTAGTGTCGATTATATGCACCTCACCCTGTGGGCTAAGGTGGGAATAAACCCTATCCAGTATATCCTTCACCGGGCTAAAATATTGCAGTGATGCCGCGAATACAACAACATCAAAACTTAACGCTTTAAACTTTTCGGCATCAAACTCATCACAAAAAAACTGCAGGTTAATTTTGTTGAACACTCTTTTAGCCTGATTTATTTCCAACTCATTAACATCAAACCCTGTCACAATAGCACCCTTTATCCCAGCTAATTTTGACGAAAGCCAGCCGTTTCCACAGCCAATTTCCAGTATATTTAAAGGCGTTTGCTTTTTTCTTAGGTAATTCACCAATCGCCCTGCAGATCGCGTCCTTATCTTCCACTCTTTATAATGAATGTGCGACGGATCAATATCCGGCAGTTGCCTTAACTCGTCATCGGTATAAAGCCTTTGCTCCTTCTCCCTTACCTTAATGTACAAATGCCCAAACTCTTTTTCAGTAGTTTGGGCCGGTATTATTGCGGTATCATCTGCGTGTGTATTCATTAAAAGCCTTGTATTTCGGGTTGCCTATAACGCCAAACCCTTTGCAGTAACTTAATTTCATACGGATATTTGTACAGATCAATTTTGTAGCGGAAGCTTGATATCAACTTAATAGCCCTGCGTTTTAAAGTATTCAGCCTTATATCGGTAACCGTTGGATAAACGCCGTTCAGCACTATTTCAAAATTCCTTATCTTATCTATCATCTCGGGCGTAAGCCATGGGGTAAGCGGGTTTTTCCGCATATCAAAGCTTTCCCATGCGGGGCTTATCCAGTCTTCCAGTACCTGCGGGTATTTAAAGCCAAGCGATTGCACCTGCTTATATAAAGTTGACCCCTCGGTTGGTACGGGGCTGTAGGTGTACAGCACAATTTCGGTACGTGGGTTAACGTGTTTTATTTTTTTGATGAAATCTATCTCAAAATCTATCTGCGCCTGTACCTGTTCGGCGGTTGGCGCCGGTGTGCCCAGTACAAACGAATATTCGGGGATGATGTCAAATTTCTTTAACCGTTCGGCAAACCTGATGATCTGCTCACCAGTTTGGGTACCGCCTTTGTCTAATTGTTCGAGAATAAGGTTGTTGCCGCTTTCCGCGCCAAAAAATATGATCTTGCAACCAGCCTCGCGTATAATGGCCAACGATGCATCGCTGAATTTATCCATGGTATCGATACGGGCCATGCCCCACCACGACATATTTTCGGGCTTTATCAATTTGGCAAATTCCACCGTACGTTTTTCGGATACAAAGAAGTTGTTATCATGAAATTCTATCGCGTCGGCGCCCCATTTATCTTTAATGTACTTGATATCATTATAAACCGTTTGGGCCGATTTGGCCTTCCACCGTGCTTCATAAATTGGCACTACCGCGCAAAAAGAGCAGGTGAACGGACAGCCAATGCTGGAATGATAGGCCACTGTTTTATTGCCCAAATAGGTTTTGCCCAGGTATCTATTTACTATGGAGTAGAAAGTATCCAGCTTGTTATAAGGCAAGGTCGGCAACGAATCCTGATCCATCAGGTCTTCCTTGGCGGTTTTAACCACCTCATTACCGGCCAGGTATATCAGGTTTTTGATAAACTCGTAGGGTGTACCATACTCCAGTGCATCTATTAACTGCGGAAATGCGTGGTCGCCAGGCCCGTTAATAATAAAATCTATATAGCCCGATTCCAGTATCACCTTTGGGTGGCTCGATGGAAAATATCCGCCCCAGATCATTTTAGTATGCGGGAACTTTTCTTTTATAGCCTTAGAAAACGGGATGGATTGCCTTAGCTGCGGGCCGGGCATAACTGTAAAGCCCAGGTATTTATATTCGCCTGTGTTGAGGTATTCTTCAATCTTACTTAAGGGGTCTTCCTCACAGTTGCCATCAACAATTACCCATTCGTATCTACCCTCTACCGAGGCAGCTATATTTAAAATAGAATTGGGGATACGGTGTTTAGCTACGGCGCTTTTAGGGTTAAATAACAGTATTTTATTCATGCACTTAAGTGTTCGTTTTATTCAAAAATATCCCCCTGGTGATGGAAATGAATCCATCACCATTTGAACCTGCATAGGGGGATAACCCATATTACTAAAATGTATTCTACCCTTTCAATTATCATCGTCACACTATAAATACGCCGTCAAATGTGCATCAGTTGCCTGCCGGTATAAATAAAAACCGCATTGGCAACCTTTGCACTTAGCCCGCCGTAATCTTTTATAAACAAGCATATTTAAACCCCGGCACATTGTGATACATACGCTTAAAAATTATGTTAAACGGCATTTTTTTTCGTCGCCGGTAAAAGAAAAGGGCTCAGTAGAAGCCTATGATATCTGGTCGGTGAATTATGATGAACAGCCGGGTAATTTAATGCTCGACCTGGATGAAACCCTGTTCACTAAATTATTGCAGGGTATTGATCTATCCAGTAAAGATGTAGCTGATATTGGCTGTGGTACCGGCCGGCATTGGGCTAAACTTTTTAAACAGCAGCCCAAATCCCTAACCGGTTTTGATGTATCTGCCGGGATGCTTAAACGTTTAGAGCAGAAATTCCCGGAGGCTAAAACTTACCAGATAACAGATAACCTTTTTACCGATGTGCCATCGCAAAGCTACGATGCCATAGTATCAACCCTTACCGTTGCTCATATCAAATATATTGAAGAGGCTTTGGAAGCCTGGTGCCGGATACTAAAAGCCGATAGTGATATTATCATCACCGACTTTCACCCTAATACACTGGCTTTTGGCGGCAAACGGACCTTTAAGCATCACAACACACACATTGCGGTACAAAATTACGTTCATTTAATAGATACCATTAAAGAGATATTGCTAAAAAACAATTTCACTATTGTTGCTAAGGAAGAGATAAAGATAGACGAAACGGTAAAGCATTATTATGCCCGCCAAAACGCCCTGCATGTATACGAAAGCTACCAGGGCTTCCCCATTATATATGGGATGCATTTAAGAAGAGGGAGATGATACTGAATAACGTACGCATAGCAGATAGTGATAAGCCGATGAGCATCAAAGTTAGCGACGGAAAGATAGTGCAGATCCTGAATGCTCCCTTTGCGGGCAATAATGTCCAGCAGCTTATATTCACAAATGCCATTGTGTTCCCGGGCCTTATTAATTCACATGATCATCTTGATTTTAACCTTTTTCCGCGTTTAGGCACCAAAACGTATAACAGCTATACTGAATGGGGCAAATACATCCATGAAACTTATCCTACCGAAATTGCATCTGTTTTAAGCATCCCCATTGCATTGCGCGAGCGCTGGGGCATGTATAAAAACCTGCTGTGTGGCGTTACCACGGTTGTTAATCATGGTAAAAGGTCTGGCGTTACCGATTCACTCATCAACATTTACGAAAAAGTCCAAAGCATCCACTCCGTTCGGTTTGAAAAAAAGTGGAAGAAGAAACTGAACAACCCGCTTAAAATTAACAAACCCGTAGTAATACATATTGGCGAGGGCACAAACGAAGCCACCCGACACGAGATCACCGAACTGATTCATTGGAACTTGCTTGCCCGCAAACTGATAGGCATACATGGTGTAGCGCTTACCCCAACACAGGCAAAATCATTTAAAGCGATAGTATGGTGCCCGGCATCAAACTACTTTTTGCTGGGTGCAACCGCCCCGGTTAATCACTTGAAAAAATATACGGAAATTTTATTCGGTACCGATTCTACCCTTACCGGCAGCTGGGATATTTGGGAGCATATCCGCACAGCTCATAAAGCCAAACTACTTAGCGATAATGAGCTATACCAGTCGCTCACTGCAAAAGCTGCTGCAACCTGGCAATTAAATAGCGGCAGCATACAGGAAGGCTTAGATGCCGACCTGGTTATTGCTAAAGCCGGACCTGCACAGGGCGGCTTAACCTCGTTTTTTGAGCTGCAACCCGATGATATATTGCTGGTTATGCATAAAGGCAATATCCGTTTGTTTGATGAATCGCTTTATCACCAGTTAAATGGTATAGCCACAAGCAATTTCACTAAGGTATATATAGGTAACGGTATTAAATACGTGCAGGGAGATATTACCGGTTTAATAGACCAGATAAAGCAATACAAACCCGATGTTGAATTACCCGTGTACTTATCATCAGAACCCGCAGCATAATATTAAATCATGAGGTTTGTTTTTGCCAGTTATGTGTATACCAAAGAGTTTAACCAACCACAGGCGTGGCTTAAACGCATTAATATGTACAGTGGCATTTTAGAGGCACTGAGCAAAACCGATGAGGTAATAAGTATTGAGCAGGTAAACTACGAAGGGCAATTTTATAACAATGGCGCTGATTACCGCTTTTTACGCTTCGGTCGTAACTCGTTGCGCTTTTTCCCTTTAAAACTGCACCGGTACATCAAACGGTTAAAACCTGATGTGGTGTTTATTCAAGGGTTGCACTTCCCTTTACAGGTTATTCAATTGCGTTTGTTGTTGGGGCCGCGTGTAAAAATAATTGTTCAGAATCATGCGGAAAAACCTTTCTCCGGCTTAAAAAAGATCCTGCAAAAATTGGCCGATCGCTGTATTGATGCCTACTTGTTTGCATCATACGATATGGGCGTAGAATGGGTTGCTAACGGCAACCTGGCTAATGCATCAAAAATACACGAGGTGATGGAGGTATCGTCTGTTTTTTACCCGATAGATCAAAAACTTGCACGCGAAAAGACAGGCATTAGCGGCAACAAGGCATTTTTGTGGGTGAGCCGCCTTAATGATAATAAAGACCCGTTAACCGTGGTAAAAGCTTTTTTAGCATTCGCAGAGAGCAATCCTGAAGCCCGGCTGTATATGATATACCATACTGATGAGCTTTTAAACGATATCACAGCCTTACAGACTGATGCAATTACGCTGGTTGGCAGGGTACCGCACAACGATCTCCTGTATTGGTTCAATAGTGTCGATTTTATTGTTTCGGGGTCGCATTATGAGGGTAGTGGCGCGGCTGTTTGCGAAGCAATGTCATGCGGCTGCATCCCTGTAGTTACCGATATCCTTTCTTTCAGGATGATAACAGATAATGGCAGCTGTGGCATTTTATATCCACCAGGTAATGAACAAGCCCTGCTATCTGCCTTAAACCAAACCTTGTATATCGATATAGAAGAAAAGCGAAAATTAACACTGACTCATTTCAAAAGCACGCTTTCTTTTGAAGCTATAGCCGGCAAGATCAGTAAAATAGCAGCATCGCTATAAACCGAAAAGTTTCATCATAGCCTTGGCAGTATCAGTTACATTATATGGTAATATTGCCCGGGGACTGTGTTTAGTATCAGATAAAATGGCCTTTACTTTTCGTAGCATATGCTGTTCATTATCCACAATATGCCAGTTGAGTATGGGTTTATCCATGGGCTTTACAAAACTTACCACACTGGCCCCGGCATACAGCGCTTCAAGGTTTACATAACCAAAGCCCTCATAGGCAGAAGTATGGAGCAATATTTTTGAACGCTGCATTAATTTTAATATTTCCGGATAGGGCAATTCGCCCTTTAATATTAAATTTTTCTCCAGTCCGAAAGATTTTATCATTGCCGTTAAGCGCGCCATTTTTGGCCCATCGCCACATATAATGGCTTTTATATCAGGATAATACATTTTCAACAAGCTAACCATTTCTACAAAAATCTGGTACTGTTTAAGGGGTATCAGCGAGCCAACGCCTATAATGTCGATATCCTTTTTAATTTCAGACTTGCTAAATAAGGAAGTATCCAAGCCTATTGGAATAACATGCTGTGACTTTACATTGTAGTTTCTGTGGTATTCCTTTACAATAAAATCTGATATGGCAATCAACTTATCACCTTTCATGTTTAACCGGGGCACGTAACCATTGCCCGCTTTTGCATCCTGCCCAAGCAGCCAGCAATAATGTTTTAAGCCTTTAAACCGGGCAAACTTGTTGCCTATAAAAGCGCATTCGTTTAGCCAAAGACTTAACAATCCCATTACCTTGTATTGCGTGTTTAACTTTTTTAAACGTTGCCAAACCCTAAACCATACCATCAGCCGGAACAGCTTACCCCTCCCTTTGCCACCAAAGGCAATCACATTTACATTATTCCACACATATTTTTTTGCAACAAATGGATATTGAAAAGCAAGTACAATAATTTTAACGCCCGGATAATTTTGCTGAAGGGCTTTTACAAATATTTGCAGCGGCGTAATACAGGTGCTATCAGCTTCATTGGCGGGGAAACCGGGTGTGAGTATGATGAGAGCCTGGGGGGTATTAGTTGCCATTGGGTAGAATAATTTTGTTGCAGAAAGTCAGGCTTTCCTGATTATGGGTAATAAAGAGTATTATCTTACCCTGTTGTGTAAATTGCTTTAACCTGTTTAGGATAATATTTTCCGCAGCGGCATCCATCTCATTAAAAGGCTCATCCAATATCAGCATATCAAAATTGTGATATAAGGCACGGGCAAGCACAATCCTTTGCCGTTGACCGCCACTTATGTTTTTTCCGTTCTCGGTAATTACTTTGTTTATGCCTTCAGGATGTTCCATCAGCATATTATCAATACCGCAAATACTCATTGTTTCGGCCAGTTTACCGGCATTATATGCACCATCCGTTAAAACTATATTTTTGAGAATGGTATCATTTATAAAAAAGCCCTGCTGTTTAACGTAGGATATGCGCGGCCAGTAATTTTGCCTGTCAGCCCTATCGGTTATAGTATTATTGATGAGGATATCGCCCGCATCCTGCGTTAAAAAGCCAAGCAACAGGTTAACAATAGTAGTTTTGCCCAAACCAGAATGGCCTGAGATACCCGCCATATCACCCGCGCTTATTTCAAAACTGCAATTGTCCAAAATCTGCCTGTTTTTAAATTGAAACGCTACTTTATCAAACTTTATTGAGGTGATAGGCACCGGGACTTTTATGGCTCTGCCGGATGAAATTTCTGCTAATGGCTGCAGATCCTTCAGGGTAAACTCATAGGCTTTTATCTGTCCCGTGCTGTTCAGTATTTTAACTATTCCGGGAATGATCTTGTACGACGCGGCCATAAAAACTCCAATGTTCAGCAGATCGATACCGGGGGCGTTGGCGCTCCACTTGTTAATAGCAACCAGTATAAAAAAACCGAGGATGGCGAATACTTCTATCAATCGTGATGGAAGCCCCTGTAAAGTTTGCTGGGTGGCAATGTTTTCGTTTAGTCTGTTTTGATAGCTGTAGTATCGGTTTACAAAGAAATCATCTTTTCCAAAAACGTTGCTTTCTACATATCCGGCTAACGATTCCTGCAGATGCTGGATCGTTTTTTCGCCGGTAATTTTATTATCGGCACGTATGTTTTTCAACCGTTTCCTGATAAACCAGGCCAGTGAAACTACAGGTGGCAACAGCAACACAAAAAGTAGCAAAAACAACGATGGATGATAAAACAGGATGGCAACAATAGTAAAAAATATCAGGATGCTTTGCGATACTACCTGCTGCACATTGGTGAGGATATAATTACTGAATTCGATAGGCTGCTGGCTTATTTTACGGATCAGCACCGATGAATCTACATTGATGAACCGGATGTAACTATCCTTTAAATACTGCCTGATATTCCTGTCGGATAAGCGCGAGGCCACCCTGTAAAAGAAAAAGTTTTGCGACCTGGTTATGCGGTAACCCAACCAGTTCTTCAACCCAAACAGCAGAAAAAATCCGCTGATAAGCAGTAAAGAATCCTTATCAAAATAATGTGTGATAACCTGTGGAGTAGAAGCGCCGCCGTTGGTGTAAAAGTTTATAACCAATAACATTCCCCCTAAAAAAGTAATATCAAGTATGCCTATAACCAGATCAAGTATGATCAGGCTGACTATCTTTTGCTTTTCCTGTTTATTAAGTATGCCTAAAATGGCTGTGGCAAGATATTTCAAAGCTTTTGGATCAGGATTGTAGTTTTTTCAAAGTATGGCCAATAGTCCGGAACACTATTTTCGCATCCATCAGGGCCGACCAGTTTTTGATGTAAAAAATATCATATTCAGTCTTCCCGTTCAGGTGTTCTATATCTATAATAGGGCCGTAAAAGCCATAAGATTGTGCCAGTCCGGTTATGCCCGGTTTTACATGATGGCGGTTATTATAGGTTTCTAACAACTCGCTAAACTTTACATTTTCGGACAGCATATGTGGCCTTGGCCCTACAACAGACATATCGCCGATGAGCACATTAATAAATTGCGGCAATTCGTCTAAATGGCTTTTGCGTAAAAACCTGCCTAATGTGGTAATGCGCCCGGCATCTGTTAAAGGCGATAAACTATCAGCATTGGCTGTAATAAGCATGGTACGCAGCTTAATGCAGTTAAAAATGCCACCATTTTTTTTGTTCCGTTTTTGTATAAAAAACACCGGGCCGGGCGAGTCCAGCTTTATCAATAGGGCTAATATGGGTAATAGCCAGGAAAGCAGAAATACAATTACCGTGGCAGACATAGTAATATCTATCGCCCGTTTAAGTATAATATTGTGCTTTTTTACAAGCGGAGAATCGGAGAAATGATGAAGGTTTTTTGTATGATTTATAGGTATCCCCTGACAGGAATTGTCAATATATGGCTGGCCGTAACCCTTTTTAAATTCTAATAGATTATCGTTAGTAAATATCATCAACCGGTAGTTTGCTATAAGCATTACGGTACCGGTTGATGTATAGTTGCCTGCCTTAAAAGCTAAAATATACTCGTTATAAGTCGGGCTGAAAATCTAAAGAAACGGAGTTCATGCAAAACCTTTTATAGGTGGGTGCCGGGCCATCATCAAATATATGCCCCAGGTGCGAATCACATCGCGCGCAGATCACCTCGGTACGTTCCATCCCAACCGAATTATCTTCCTTATAAATTACGCTGTTCTTCCTTACTGGTTCGTAAAAACTTGGCCAGCCGCAATTGCTTGCAAACTTAGCATCAGACCTAAACAGTTTATTGCCGCAAACAGCACAATAGTAAGTTCCCTTAGCGCTTTTGTTCCAAAATTGGCCCGTAAAAGGGCGTTCTGTGGCCTGTTCACGGGCGGTTGCGTACAATGCAGGCGGTAAAATCTTCTTCCACTCCGCATCTGATACTTTTATGGGGCGGGTATTCGTATTGGAATAGTATGGATTATTCTCATGGCCTTTCGCGCTTTTTAAATGCTGGGCAAAAGTGCAGGTAAAGCACAGTAATAGTATGGCTGTGATATATATCGGTTTCATTTTTAGTTCTTCAGTTTGTTTTTGAATACCTTTTTAAACTTATCAAGTTCGGGCTGTATCACATATTTGCAGTATGGGTTGCTTCCTTTATTTTGGTTAAAATAATTCTGGTGATAATCTTCGGCTTTGTAAAAAGCAGTATATGGACTTACCTGGGTAACTATTTTACTTTTATAAGCCTTTTCTGTATTTAGTTTACCAATGTAGTATTCGGCTTTTTGCTTTTGGGCCGCATTATGGTAGAATATAGCCGACCGATATTGTGTGCCCACATCATTACCCTGGCGGTTAAGCTGTGTAGGGTCATGCGCTACAAAAAATGCGGCCAGCAGTTCGTCGTATGTTATTTGCAAAGGATCATAAATGATATTACAAGCTTCGGCATGGCCGGTAGTACCGGTGCAAACCTGCTCGTAAGTAGGGTTGGCAACTTTGCCGCCGCTAAAACCCGAAACTACTTTTTTAACGCCTTTTAATTGCTGAAACTTTGCTTCGGTACACCAAAAGCAGCCCGTGGCAAATGTGGCGGTGTCAACTTTAGCTTTAGCATTGGTTAAGTGATCTGGAGTTGTACCTCCAAAAGCAGCAAAACACGTAGTTAGTAATAAGAGTATTTGAAAGGTTATTTTCTTCATATAATTTTTTGAAAATGATGCCTGTTTAGCATCGTTGCACTATAAACGTAAAAAAGCGCCGCTGGTATTTGCAGATTAATGCAAACATAATATTGTGATGATTGGTTGACAAATACAATATGTTTTGGTCGGCCCAAAAAACAATTCATTGTCATTTTACCTATAAACGTAAGCTTAACTATAACTAAAAGTGTATCAATTACATATTTATACTAATTAATGAATAATTTAAGGTATATTTGTCACTATTTAAATCAATATAATGCAACAAGGAACAGTAAAATTTTTTAACGAAGAAAAGGGTTTTGGATTCATCACCCCAAGTAACGGTGGCAAAGAAGTGTTTGTTCACTCATCAGGTTTAGTTGATCGCATACGCGAGAATGATACTGTACAGTATGAAGTAGAAGAAGGCAAAAAAGGCCCTAACGCGGTAAAAGTTAAAGTAGCTTAATACACTATAATTAATGATCGTGAAGCATTCTCTTTAATCGGAGAATGCTTTTATTTTTCTTTCAGGGCTATTAAAAACGCCCGTTCCCCGCTCTTTTAAAGTTTAGTAAATTGTTTAATTGACGGCATTATAGCCGCATTATTCCCCATTAAATGAGACAACTTAAGATAAGTCAATCCATTACCAACCGCGAGACCCAATCGCTTGATAAATACTTAACAGAGATCGGTAAAGTAGACCTCATCACTGCTCAGGAAGAAGTTATCCTGGCACAAAAAATACGCGAAGGCGACCAGGCAGCATTAGAGCGCCTTACAAAAGCTAACCTTCGTTTTGTGGTATCGGTAGCAAAACAATATCAAAACCAGGGCATTACCCTTGGCGATCTAATAAACGAAGGAAACCTTGGCCTGATAAAAGCCGCCCGACGTTTTGATGAAACTAAAGGTTTTAAATTTATATCGTACGCGGTATGGTGGATCCGTCAATCTATCATTTCGGCCATTTCAGATCAATCACGCTCGGTTAGGTTGCCATTGAACCAGATAGGTACACTGAGCAAGATCCGCAAAACACAATCATCGCTTGAGCAGGAACTTGAACGCGAAGCTACACCCGAAGAACTGGCAGAATGCCTGGAAACTACTGTTGAAAAAATCGCCGACTCGTTACGTAACTCTGGCCGCCAGGTATCTATCGATGCGCCTTTTCAACAAGGTGAAGAAGGCACTTTGCTGGATGTAATGCATAACGATGACCCTACTACCGATAGCATGCTGATACATGATTCGCTTGCTACCGAGCTGGCACGTTCCCTATCTAAATTAGGCGAACGCGACCGCGAAGTGCTTGTATTATTCTACGGTTTAGGTAATAACAATACCCATACATTAGAAGAGATAGGCGAGAAATTTGTGCTAACCCGTGAAAGGGTTCGTCAGATAAAAGACAAAGCGCTGCAACGTATAAAACAATCATCGCGCAGTGGTGCGCTGCAATCTTATTTGTAGCCGATACCGCTCCGAAAATAAAAAAACCGCTTTTAACTTGTTTAAAAGCGGTTTTTTTGTGGCCGGTATTTTGCTTGTTTTCACACCATCACTACTGTGTAAAATTAGACATATTCAATAGTGTACAATGTACACAATGCGTATATTTACACTGTCATTTATAACGGTGACGAACATAACAATAAAGAAATGAGCGATCTTTCTAACCCGGCAGATGCAACAGGCGATAAGCCCGGCACTGCTAAAAAAATTGTGGTTATTGGGGGAGGGTTTGCCGGTGTAAACTTTGCACAAACCGTGGCAAAAAGCAAAAATTATCAGGTTACACTGGTAGATAAAAACAACTACAATTACTTCCCTCCCCTGCTTTATCAGGTATCAACCAGTTTCCTGGAACCATCAAGCATCAGCTATCCTTTTCGTAAATTATTCCGTAAGGATCACATCAGCTTCCGTATGGGCGAACCGGTAAAAATTGATCCGGCTACCCAAACCGTTTATTTAAAAGACGGCGAAATAAGCTACGATTACCTGGTGTTTGCATCAGGTGCTAAAACAAATTTTTTCGGGAACGAAAACATTGAAAAGAATGCCATCCCCATGAAAACCATTGACGATGGCTTGCGCATGCGTAACGCTTTATTAAAAACACTGGAACAGGCAACCATTACCCCTGATACTGCCGAGCGTAAAAAAATGCTTACCATAGTAGTGGCCGGTGGCGGCCCTACAGGTGTTGAGGTATCGGGCATGTTAGCCGAAATGAAAAATTATATCTTCAAAAAAGATTATCCCGAACTTATCAATCAGCCAGGCGGTATCTATATTGTTGATGGCAGCCCTAACCTGTTAGGCGCCATGAGCGAAAAAACACACAAAGAAGCTTATAAAGTACTCACTAATCTTGGCGTTAAGGTAAAGCTAAACACCCGTGTAAGCGATTACGTTGATGATAAAGTAACCTTATCAGACGGAGAAGTTATTGAGTCAAAAACCCTGATATGGGCGGCGGGTATCACAGCCAACACTTTTGACGGGATACCGGTAAGCAGCCTGGGCGCAGGTAAACGTATGATAACAGACCAGTATAACAAAGTACAGGGTTTAGATAACATATACGCCATTGGTGATGCCGCCATCCTAACAACTGATGCGGCCTATCCTATTGGCCATCCACAAATAGCACAGGTAGCCATACAACAAGGGAAAACGCTTGCCAATAACTTTATAGCTATGGCCAAGGGCAACCCCTTAAAAGCCTTTAAATACTTTGATAAAGGCGATATGGCTATTATTGGCCGGAACCATGCGGTAGCAGATCTGTTTAAGCATAAACTACACTTCGGTGGCATCATTGCCTTGTTTATGTGGTTGTTTATCCACTTAATATCATTGGTAAACTATCGTAATAAACTGCAGACATTGTACAACTGGGCGGTGTCATATATCAGTCGCGATCAGTCGTTTAGGATGATATTCCGATCAGGTTTGTAACAGGACTGTAAATAATGGAACAATCGTTTCATTATTTTTTGATTCAATTTGGAATGAACGTTTCAATATGATTATATTTGTTCTATCAAATCACAAAAACAAAATTCAAACTCATAAACAATGAAAATTTTAGCAAACAAAGTAGCCGTAATTACAGGTGGTAACAGCGGTATTGGTTACGCGACAGCAAAAGAATTTGTTGATAAAGGCGCGCAAGTTATTATCACCGGCCGTAATAAAGATTCCGTTGCCAAAGCAGCCCAGGAACTTGGTGTTACGGGCATTGTATCTGACCAAAGCCATTTAGGCCAGATAGATGACCTGGTGGCCCAAGTAAAAGCCCAATTTGGCAAAGTAGATATTTTGTTCCTTAACGCAGGTGTAGCCAATTTTAGCCCGGTTGAAACCGCGACTGAAGCGCACTTTGATGGCATTATGAACGCTAACGTAAAAGGCGTTTACTTTACCGTTCAAAAATTCATCCCTATATTAAATGATGGTGCTGCTATTGTATTCAATACATCTATAAATGCAGTTTTAGGAATGCCAGATAGTGGCGTATATTCTGCCAGTAAAGCGGCTATTATATCTTTAAACAGGGTATTAGCCCGCGAATTAGCATCACGTAAGATCCGTGTAAACGCGGTATCTCCCGGCCCTGTTGCTACCCCTTTATATGACAAATTGGGGTTAACTGAAGCAGAAGTGAATGGCTTTGGCACTGTGTTAGGTGAACGTATATTATTGAAACGATTTGCCAGATCAGAAGAAATTGCCAATGCAGTTAGGTTCTTGGCTTCAGACGATGCATCATTTATAACCGGTACCGAACTTACTGTTGATGGCGGCCTTACTGTTAACGCTGTAATTTATTAATTACTTACCCCCTATTATTATACCGATTTGGAACGTTGTTTCAGATCGGTAATTTTGTTTTAACTAATATATCATGGCACGCAAGAAGGATTTTGACGAGGATGAACTGCTGGAGAAAGCGGTAAATATATTTTGGGACAAGGGTTATTGTGCAACATCGGCACAAGACCTGGTAGATGGCCTGGGCATCAACCGCTCCAGCCTGTATAATACCTATACAGATAAGCGCACGCTGTTTACCAAATCACTTAAACATTACCAGGATAAACAAACCAGCGCCGTATTATCACTGCTCAACAATGCAGATAATATCTACGAAGTGATAAAAGAAATTTTTGACAGGATAATACAGGAAAGTGTTGAGGATAACTTAACCAAGGGCTGTTTTATGGTGAATACCGCCGTTGAGCTTTCCAGCCACGACCCCGAAGTAAAAGATCTGGTAAACCTGAACAACCAAAGTGTTGTAGATGCCTTAAAAAGGGCTATAGAAAAAGGTCAAAAAAGTGGCCAGATAAATCAGGATAGTGCTCCCCTTGCTGTTGCAAGGTTCATATTTAGTACCATTAGTGGCTTAAGGGTAACAGCCCGTTCAGGCGCTGATGAAAAAACATTAAAAGATATTGCCTCGGTAACATTGCAGTCCCTAAAGTAAACCCTCGCGGTTCACCTTAGGGCGATACAATGTTTCAAACAATAAACTAAGCACTAACTACACCTATCCTTTTTAATAGTTTCCGGTTTTCACGTCTATGGATCAATCGATAAACCATTGCATAAATAACAGGTAATATTAAGAGGGTAAGAATAGTTGAGGTAACCAAGCCCCCTATAACCACAATGGCTAAGGGTTTTTGGGTTTCGCTGCCTATGCCGGTTGATAAAGCGGCAGGCATAAGGCCAATAGCGGCCATCAGGGCGGTCATAACCACCGGGCGCACACGTGATACCACACCTTCCAGTATGGCGATATCAAGCGGCATATGGGCCTCCAGGTTCTTGCGGAACACGGATATTAATATCACACCATTTTGAATACATACACCAAACAAGGCAATAAAACCAATACCGGCAGATATGCTAAAGTTGGTATGGGTAATATGTAGTGCCAGTATCCCGCCAATTAAGGCGAACGGTACGTTCATAATGGTAAGCATAGCATCTTTGGCATTCCCAAAGGTGATGTATAGTATCAGGAAAATAACCAATAAACAAATAGGCACTACGTGTGCTAATGTATTTGAAGCACGGATCTGGTTCTCAAACTCGCCGTTCCAGGTAAAGGCGTAACCTTTGTCCAGTTTAACAGCGGCATTTACTTTTTGCTGTGCCTCGGCAATGGTACTGCCCAGGTCGCGGCCACGCACACTAAATTTGACTGCTATATAGCGCGTGTTATTATCCCTGAAGATAAATGCCGGACCGGTCAGTTGTTTAATTGTTGAGATCTCCTTGATGGATATTTTTGAACCATTCATGGTGGGTACCATCAGGTTCTCAATTTTTTCTTCGGTATCGCGGTACTGTTTCTGGTAACGCAAGCGGATATCGAACTTACGCTCGCCTTCATATAATTGCGTGGCGGCTTTACCACCTATGGCCATCTCAATTACCGAGTTTGCATCGGCAGTAGCAACACCATACAGCGCCATTTTTTGCTGATCAAGCTCTATCCTAAATTCGGGTTGACCAAGGTTACGCAGTACGCCTAAATCGTCTACACCTTTCACATTCTTCAGCACTTTAAGTACTGCATCTGCTTTTTTATCCAATGTTTCAAAATCAGGCCCGAATATTTTTACAGCCATGCTGGCATTTACACCGGCTACTGCCTCATCCACATTATCTCGGATAGGTTGCGAGTAGTTGAACACGATGCCCGGCAGCTTACGCAACTGCTGATCCATCTGGTCAATCAATTCTTCCTCGCTTACGCCACTTGGCCATTGTTTTTTATTTTTCAGGTCGACCTGGATCTGTACGTTAAAGAAACCCTTAGGGTCGGTACCATCATTGGTGCGGCCTACCTGTGCAAGCGTTTGCTTCACCTCGGGGAATTTCTCCAGTATCTGCATCATCTTTTGGTTGATATTTTCGGCCTGGTTCAATGATACACTCATTGGCAGTTCAGCTTCTACCCACAGGGCCCCCTCATTCAGGTCAGGCAAGAACTCTGTCCCCAAAAATTTGGCCGAGAAAAAAGTTATCGCCATAAAGCTAAACGCGATGATGAGGCTTAGCTTTTGATTTTTGTAAGTAAAGCCAAACATCTTACGGATGCCGTTCTCGAAGAACAGTACTACCGGGTTATGTTTTTCCCTAACATTTTTTCTGAGCAGGATACTTGATAAAGCAGGTACCAGCGTAAGTGTAAATATTAATGCGCCCAATAAGGCAAAACCTAATGTATAAGCCAATGGCGAAAACATTTTACCCTCTACCTTTTGGAAGGCGAAGATTGGGATTAAGCATGTGATAATAATCAGCTTGGAAAAGAAGATAGCTTTACCCATCTCGGCGCCCACATTTTTAAACAAGCCAAGCTTGGCGATCTTATTAAATTTCTCCATGCCTAACTCTTTGGCACGGTGGTCGAGCGCTACGAAGATCCCCTCCACCATTACCACGGCACCATCTATGATGATCCCAAAATCTACCGCCCCCATCGATAGCAGGTTAGCAGTCATCCCCTTAATCCGCATACATATAAAGGCGAAGAGCAGCGCCAGCGGGATGATGATGGCCACCGTTAAGGTTGTCCTCCAATCGGCCATGAACAGGAATACGATAACCGTCACCAGCACTATACCTTCCAACAGGTTATGAATAACCGTTTCGGTACAAAAATCCATCAGGTTGGTACGGTCATAGAAGGTATCTATCTTTACATCTTTCGGCAGGATATTTTCATTCAGGTCTTGTACCTTCTCACGGATCTTATCCAGCACCAGCGCCGGATTCTCCCCTTTGCGCATTACTATGATACCTTCAATAACATCCTTCTGCCTGTCGCGACTTACCTGCCCCAGGCGCGGCAATCCGCTTTCCTTTATATCGGCAACATTGCGGGCCAGTATGGGTACGTTATTTACATTTTTAATAATGATGTTCTGTATTTCGCTGATGTTATTGATCAAACCTATACCACGCACCACAAATGCCTGGTCGTTCTTCTCAATTACATCGCCACCCACGTTAATATTACTGCGATTTATGGCGTTGTATACATCAAGTGATGTTAAGCCATATTTTTGCAACAACGATGGATTTACACTCACCTCGTAAGTTTTCTCTTCACCGCCAAAGCTGTTTACGTCGGCAACGCCCTGTATGGATTTAAACTGACGGTCCAGTACCCAATCTTGTATGGCGGTTAAGTCGTGGATAGATTCTGTCTTACTTTTCAGCGTGTAACGATAGATCTCGCCTGTTGGGCCGTATGGCGGTTCTACTTCCGGTTTTACACCATCGGGCAGGTCTGCGTTTTGCAGGCGGCTAAGCACCTGCTGGCGGGCAAAGGCATCATCTACATCATCATCAAATATGATACGCAGGTACGAAAGGCCGAACGAAGATGTAGTACGCAGGTTAACCTTTTTCTGTACCGAGTTAAGCACGGTTTCCATTGGGATGGTGATCATTTTCTCCACCTCTTCGGCACTACGGCCCGGCCATTGGGCAATAACGATGATTTGCGTATTGGTAACGTCTGGGAACGTCTCAATCGGGGTGTTAAGATAGCTCCAGACGCCCAATACAGCTAGCACCGCAGTCAAAAAGAATACCATCGCCCGGTGCCTGAGCGAAAAGTATATTATATTTTTAATTAGCTTGTTCATTTGTTTGAAAGAAAATAGAAATGCTTAGAGGAATGTGTAATAGATAAATAATGTCCGGTTTAGTCTTCCGTTAAAGCATTATAAAGCAGCAGCTGGCTTTTCGAGATCACCTTATCGCCCGGCTTTAAGCCCGATGATATGTAAGTGATATCGTCAACCGTTTTAATTACGTTTACCGCACGCACCTGCAAGTCGCACTTGCTGTTGTAAACCACTACAAAGTTTTTGCTGCTATCAAATATCACCGCCGACGCAGGGATGGCTACCGAACTTGAACCCTCTTTATTTGAGATAAGCACATTGGTAAACATCTCGGGTTTCAGCAGCATATCTTTATTATCTAAAGCCACACGTACTTTCATTACCTTATTATCGGGGTCAAGTACCGAGCTTATCTCGTCTATTTTACCATTAAAGGTTTTATCCGGATAGGCCAGTGTTGTTATCTTTGCATCATAGCCTTTTTTAACTTTAGCTATATCTGTTTCAAACACATTCGCCCAGATCCATACATCCTTCATATCTGATATAGTGAACAAACTGCTGCTATTATCGGGGCGAATGAAGTTACCAGCAGAGATATTCTTTTCTACAATGTAACCGCTGCCCGGTGCTTTAATAACAAGTGAGCCGCTGGCGTTGGTATTACCGCCGCCATTAATAGCAATTTGGTCGCGGACTTTGCTATTTGCAGCTACTGCCTTGTTGTAATTTTCTTTAGCCTCGGTATAATCGCGTTCGCTTGATATACCGTTCTTATATAGGTATTCAGCTTGTTCTAACTGTCGTTTGCTTATAGACAGGTCAGATTTGGTAGCGCTCAGATCGGTATAGCTACCTGCAACGTCGGCACTGCGTATTACGGCAAGGGTTTGGCCTTTGGTTACCTTATCACCCAGGGAAACTTTCACCTCTATTACCTGCCCACTGGTAAAAGGAAATACCTTTACTACCTTATTCTCATCAAAAGATACCTCGCCTGATAGGGTAAGCTCATCCTGCATTGGCGTGCTTTTGGCGGTATCTATCTTAACCATTTTTTGCAGCGAATCGCTTATACAAACCTGTTTGGTTTCCATAGTGCCGGTTTTTTTCTCCTGGCAAGCGGTAAGGCTTATTAAAGCCAGGCCAACGTATATTATGTGTTTTTTCATCGTTCTTTTATGCTGATGTAGTGCTTATTATGATGGGTTTACAACTGTGGTGCCTACCGCGTAATTTAAATCGGCAATGGCTTTTTGAAGGTTCAACTGCTGCTGTAATATTTTCAGTTTGGTTTCGCGGTACGAGTCAAAAAAGTCTACAAACTCCTGCAGGTTTATTTGCTTTTGCTGGTATGCTTTAGACATCCCCTTAAACAACTGATCATACTTATTATAAAAGTCGTTTTCGCGGGTGCCTAATAATTGCTGACTTAAGCTATACTGCTGTATAGCCGAATACACATCGTTCTGCAATTGCAGTTCGCTGTTTTTAAGAGTATACTCCTGGCTTTGGGCGGCCAGTTTAGCATTTTTAATATTGCCCTGGTTGCGGTTAAAAATAGGTAGCGGCAGGCTTATCTCTAACCCTACAAAATTGCGGGCGTAACTGCTGTTCTGGTCGTAAGTGCTCCCAATGGTAATATCGGGCACAGCCATGGCTTTTTGCAGGGACAGGTTGTGGTTATTCTGATCTAACAAATATTGGTTAGCCAAATAATCGCCCCGGTTTGCTTTTGCCAGTTCGGATAGCGTAGCTGCATTAAGTGTTGTATCGTTGTTGTTAAAAGTTATTTGTGGTGCTATAAATTGATTCGCGTTAGCAACCAACAAAGTTTTCAGCTCGCTTTGTAGATCGTTTATCTGGCGGTCAATCTCTACCATATCATTCTGCAAGCCAAATAACAAGGCCTTTAAACGGATAAGGTCTTTCAGCGAATTGTTACCGGCCTGGTAAGATTTATCAATAGCGTTAACCATATTAGTTGCCGCTGCAATTTCGGTTTGGTAAACCTTACGTTGGTCTATCAGATTAGCCACCTGCGAAAAATCAAGTAACAGGTTGTAATGTAAGTTGCGCAACAGGTCATTGAACTGCGCTTGCTGTATTTTTACATCATCGCTTGCTACCTGTACTTGTTTGCCACGTTTACCTGCTGTTTTAAAAACCTGGCTTAACTGAACAAGTATTTGTCCGTTGCCATTGCTATGGTCGAAAAACTTTTTATTGGCATCGGTAATGTTTTGGTCGGTACTTAAAACGGGATTATCCCAAAGCTTGGCTTGCTTAACCAATGCCTGTGCGGCATCTACATTGTACTTTTGAGCAAGAAGACTTAAGTTATTGGTCAGGAAGCTTTTTTCGGCATCCTTAAAAGTTACCTTAAGGGTGTCTGTTTGTGCATGTGCATTGCGCCCCAATAAAAGGAATGGGGCAACCAGGACTAAAAAACTATAATATCTGCGTAACATGAGTGCAATTGTTTGATGGTACCAAAACTATTGCACGTGTATTAGAGACACATTAGAACGAAATTAGATTTGCATTAGAATTTAGGAAGAGTTATTGTTTTTATAAACTCGACTACAAAGGCACTGCCCTTACCCTCAGATTCTACGCTGATCGTTCCTTTGAAGAGTTCAATTATCTTACTGGTAATATATAACCCAATACCGCTGCCCGCAATCGACCTATCCTTATTTGCCCTGAAGAATGGCTGAAAGATCTTCCCGGCATTTTCTTTACTAATACCCGGACCTTTGTCACTAACAGAAATTTTAATGTGAGCCGCTGTCGCTTCAAAACTCAAGGTAACCGGGTAGGGTTCCGAATACTTAAAAGCGTTATCTATAATATTGTTAAGGGCGATATAAAGCATTTGCTTGTTAGCCGGGATGGTAAGCAGTTCTTCATCCTCGGGCAAACTGGCCAGTTGTATTTTGAGCATCCCCGGCCCTTTCCTGCTCGACCACTGCTCTTCAAGTTCCCAAATTAGTTCATCTACCCTCACCGATGTGAGTTTTGCCTGGGTGTAGTTCAGATCTACCTGCGCCAGTTCCATTAAACTGGTAATGGTTTCCTGCAGGCGGGCGCCATCATTAGCTATGGATGATAAAATACGTTTATACTCGGCAGAGTCACGATTCTTTTCTAAGGCCACTTCAACTTCGCCCATAATACTGGTAAGCGGGGTGCGCAACTCGTGCGATGCATTGGCCACAAAGGTTTGCTGCAGCTCGAAGGCGTTTTGCAAATGCGCCAGCAGGCGGTTAAAATTATCTATCAGTTCGGCTATTTCGTCTTTACTTTTTACCTGGCTTACCCGCAAATGCAGGTTGCTGGATCGGATACTCCTTATCTGCGTTATGATCTTATCAACCGGCGATAATGCTTTTTGGGCAAACATCCGCCCCGCGAAAAACAACCCAGTACCAAATATAACGAACAGCACAACGGTGATCTTACTCAGCATCAGCATACGTCTTTGCGAGTTTTCATCCACCGCCGAGGCCAATATCACAAATTCGCCCTGGTTATCTTTATAAGATTTACCAACCACCTTACGGTTGCCTTCTTCGTACTCTAAGTAGCCTTCCCTACGTACCTGTTCTATGATAGCCTTAGTCCAATAAATATTATGGTTCATTTTAAAGGCCGAAAGATTATTACGGTCATATATGCGTATCACCTCTTCGGGCAGTTTATCTAAATACTTTTGCTGTAACTGTATTATAGTATCGGCCGCCAGTTCATCGGCCTTTAAATAAAGCTGCGACGCCAGGTTGGTGCGATCGGTTAAGCGATTATAAAAATCGGCAGTAAAAAATGAAAATACGGCTACATACACAGCCACCAATACCAGCAGCAAGGCCCCCGAGCTAATGAGTGTAAAGTATAACGATAACCGGGTTTTTATTTTCAATTTAAAGAGTATTTATCTTTTATTTCTATCGATTTAACAAACTCCTGATAGATGTACAAAAAAGCCTCATCTTTATCAAAAAACCTCTTCTGGGAATGCACTGAACCTCTTTCTTTAAAATACACTTCGTATTCTAAACCATTCTTTCCCCGCCGTATTGTTAAAGACACCTTGTCATTATCATCTGTCGAACCATACAGGCCATGCAAGTAATAATCCGTTTCGGGTATACCTAATCCTTTAAGTTTAAAATGTAAATCTTCTAATTCCATTTAATTAATCTTTAAGGATATAGCCCATTCCAATAACCGTATGAATCAGCTTTTTATCAAAATCTTTCTGAATTTTATTACGTAGGTAATTCACGTAGACATCAACCATATTGGTGCCGGTATCAAAGTTTATGCCCCATACCCTTTCCATAATATACTCGCGCGATAGCAGCTTACCCGGATTTTTTATAAAAAGCTCCAGCAGGCTATATTCTTTAGCGGTGAGGTTTATTTGTTTACCCTCGCGCTCGGCTGTCTTGTCCCATGTGTTTAGTTTTAAGCCGCCAAAGGTTAGTATGTGGCTATCACCATCAGCCAGTTTTTTGCGCCGAAGCAATGCCTCTATCCGGGCAAGCAGCTCATTAAAATGGAAGGGCTTAACCAGGTAATCATCTGCGCCCGAATGCAGGCCGTTCACTTTATCGTCAATAGTACCTAAAGCGCTCAGCATTAACACGGGTAATTGAGGCTGATGTTTACGCAACTGGCGACAGATCTCGATACCGCTCATATCCGGCAGCATTACATCCAGTATCACCAGGTTATAATCCTGGCTATCCACCATTTCTAAAGCAGTTTCACCGTTATCGGCAATATCTACTTCATAATCGTGTTCGTTAAGGCCTTTTTTTATAAATGATGAAACCTTTTCTTCATCTTCTATAACACAGATCCTGATCATTTTAAGCGTTTTTCAAATATGAAAATATTTGACAGCAATTTACCTTGTTTGTCAATATACTTTCACAAATATACATTGTAACGCATATAAAGCCTGTTTACATTTGATAGCAAACCTCATTTGCTTACGTTTGCGCCAAATGACAGCTACCACAAATACCAAACTGCATCCTGCAATAATTCCCTTAATGGCCGTTGCCGCCGGGATAACGGTTGCCAATATCTATTATAACCAGCCCATTCTGAAAGATATTAGTCATTCCATTCATGCTACCGATGCCGAAATTGGCAAGGTTGCCATGTTCTCGCAATTGGGTTATGGCCTGGGCATGTTTTTTTTGATCCCTCTGGGTGATAAGGTGCATCGTAAAAATTTAATTCTGTTATTATCAGGTTTATTGATAATAACATTAACCGCCCTGGCCTTTGCCACCAACCTATATGAAGTTTACGCGCTAAGCCTATTTATAGGCTTGTTTAGCACTCCGGCCCAAATTCTTATGCCGATGGCCGCCACCCTCGATAACGTAAACAGGGGAAAAACCGTAGGCAAGGTATTTGCCGGGATATTAGTGGGAATATTAGGCGCACGTGTTTTAAGTGGATTAATTGCCGGTTCGCTGGGGTGGCGATATGTTTACGGTATATCGGCAGGTATGGTATTCATTGTAGCTATCTTGCTTAAACTTTACCTGCCAAATGTGCATCCTAAATTTAAGGGGAATTATATAAACCTGTTAAAGTCTACCCTGGCGCTGGTTAAAGAGCACAGCGTTTTAAGGCAATCAGCTTTATTAGGTGCGTTTACCTTTGGTGTTTTTTGCTCTTTTTGGACAACCCTAACCTTCCACTTAAGCGCGGCGCCATTGAATTATTCAGCAAGTGTTATTGGCTTATTCGGGCTGATAGCAATTGGTGGTGCTTTGGTTGCCCCATGGTTTGGCAAGCTGGCAGACAAGGGCAATAGCTATCGGTCGCTGCTGGTATCTGTTGGAATGATCATTGGCAGTATCATCCTGATCAAACTTTTACCATTTTCTATAGCCGCTTTAATTATCAGCATATTCTTTTTAGATATCGGCGTACAAGCTACACAAATAACCAACTTTGCCCGCATTTACAGCCTTGACGAACATTCGCACAGCCGGTTAAATACTGTATATATGACTACCTATTTCATAGGCGGTTCTATCGGCACTTACTTTGGCCTGTTATCATGGAAATTGGGCGGTTGGGACTTAAGCACCTGGCAAATGCTGCTTTGGGGTGTGATTGCTATCAGCATAGTTATGGTTAGCCAGCGTTACGCTGCCCGTAATAAAGCATTGGCTTAAACTTTTTTAACCCGGCTTATACCGCTGTTGATGCCAGCCCTTATCATATCGCCGTAACCATCATTGGGCAAATAGGTAACGAAGCTAAGTGCCATTTGGTAATTGTCATTTGCTTTTGCAAAATCCTGCAGGTCTTCATAACATTTGGCAACATTTAAATACAGGGATGGATATATCGCTTTAATATCGTCGGTATTAATTTTCAGGGCTAAGTTTAAAGCAGTTTCATCCCAGATAAGTTTATCTGCTATAATTTTTTGCCCGCGGGCAACGTAATGTGCCGCGGTAAGCTTTTCTAAATCGTTTGTGGCGTTGTGCCATGCCTGTTCAAATAGCACCAAAGCTTCCTGTGGTTTACCTTCGCCTTCCAAAAGCATCCCTTCGGCACATAATTTATTGATATGGTTTTCCGGGTCGAATTGCATAAGTGTGGACTTTAAACAGTTGTTTTAACCTTTTGCTTAATATGGTCGGCTAACCTAATGGTAAGCGCTACTAACGTTAAGGTTGGATTTGGTGCGGCGGCTGTTGCATAACACGATGCACCTGCCATATAAAGATTTGCTATCCCGTGCACCTTGCAATTGGCATCAACCACACCTTTTTTAGGATCATCGGCCATGCGGGTGGTACCCATATGGTGCCAGCCACCGCCGGTAAACTCGGGCCAGGTATTATCATTCTCGTCCTGCAGATATTCCATTAAACGCACTCTTCCCGCAGCACTTATGCCAATTTGTTCGCCAATTATCTGGTAGATCTTGCGCAGACTATGCTTTTCGAGTGGGGTTAGCTCCCAGTGCAGGTTAGCCCTTTGTACACCAAGCGCATCTTTTTGGGCATCTAAAGTAACACGACTGTTTGGATTAGGCGCCTGCTCTACCCGGGTAAACAGTTCAAAGGCTTTATGGCTTTTTAACTCTTTTTGTGTTTTACCCCTTCTTTCGCCCTCCTTCATAAACGCATTGGTTTTGGCGGTATCGGCACTCCAAAGGTCAATCATTGGTGTTTGGTTTTTGGCCACCTCTAAAGGCATTAATGATGCGGTACCATTTAGTATTCGGTGTTTGCGCTGTATATCCTCGCTAATGGCCAATTCTGCGCGGTGTTTTACGCCCCAATCCCACTGGTAAAGTTTTAGCACATCGGGTTTGGTAAGCCACATTTCTGCCGATTTTATCTCCAGGTGCTCCATAAAATAACGGCCAACATTATCGTTTTGGTTACCCAGTCCTTTTGGTGCTTGTTTATTTGATGCCAACAGCAAACGTGCGTTTTGAATAGAGCAGCAGGCAATTATAAACTGTTTTGCCCTAACAGTGTGCTGTTTGCCCGCAAAATTTTTCACTGTAACTTCCTTTATTGCCGATACATTTTGGTTAGCGGTAATATCCGTTACGTTGGCGTAAGTGTACAGGTGGATATTTGGCGCTTTAACAATAGCATCCCGATACTTTGTCCCAAAACGTGTTGGCGTACTAAACTGCCACATTTTATTAAAAACTACGTTCTCATCAAGTGACAGGCCTTTTAGTTCGGGATCTTTATCCTGCCAGTATTTGGCACTGTACTCGTACGGGCCAAGATCCAGATTTTTTTGGGCGCGGGAATAGTATGGGTCGAGGTCCTCGCGTTTTATAGGCCAGCCGCTGTGGGGTACCCAATCGCGTTCTTTAAAATCTATAGGGTCGAAGGTGGAGCAAAAGCCTGCCCAGTGCCCGGTTGTACCACCAAAATAATGCAGCCTTGCCGATTCCAACGGGAAATATCGCTGGCCGGTAGTTTTACCTTTATAAAGGTCCTGCATTTGGGAATCATACTCAAAACCGCCGCCTTCCAGCAAAATAACTTTGTAGGGTGTATTCAGCAATTCTATTGCCATGCTGATACCTGCCGCACCCGATCCTACAATACAAATATCCCCCTCTATCAGGCTGTTGTTATCAATATTCCTGGCGTCGATATGCATAGCGGTTATGATTTAAGGATAGAAAATAGCGCACATTGCCTGGCTTCGGTAACAGACATTACCCAGCCTTTTACCATTACTGTATTGCCGGCTTTAAAATCGTTGGTAACCTGCTTATCCAGCATAGATTCGATCTCGTTTTTACTAAGCGATGCCGTTTCTTTTTCACTCAATAATAATTGCGAAAGCTTTTGCTGATTGTCTTCTATCGCATGTGTTTTCCGATAGGCCAAACCGGCTTCCCTGATGGCTTTTGCATCAACCAAATGCGAAAACAGCAAGGGCTGAGCAACTGCCATTTCCTTTGAACCGGTACTACAGCTTTCGGCAAAGGGCAGTGTAAGCGCCAATGCGGTAAATGCAGACAGTTTTACAAACGACCTTCTTTCCATATCAGTTTTTTACGGTTTCCAATTTCATGGCATCCAGGCCACGCTCTTTAATCAGTTCGGTATAATTGGTCAGCTCAAACTTGCGGCCTACCAAAGCTTTAAACTCGGGCGATAGCAGCATATTCAGTTCGGTTTGGCGGTGCAGCGCGGTCAATGGTTTGCCTGCTTTGGTGTTCATCATACTGCTGTTCATATCAAACAGGGCGTTCATTTCCGGATCTTGCAGGGCAACATGTATCACTACCAGGTTTGGCCTGTTCTTGCTTAGCTTGTTAGTTACATAAGCTAAAAACGCTTTCTTTTTAGTAGCCACCGGTTCACCCCACATTTCTTTGTAGGTTTCGCCAAAGTAAACTTGCTCGCTTAACGTGGATATGCCCAGTTTGTATTTACGGGCAAGTTTTTCAGTTAAGGCACGAAGTGCCGGGGTTGAAAGGGCTATGCCCATATGCGGGTCTATGTACGATATTTTTAAGCCCGATGCCAAAGCTCTTTCAATTTGTGCCGATAGTTCTTTCTCTATCTCCTCTATTTTGTAACCGCTTTTGGCAAAGGCGCGGGTACTTTGATGGAAGTATCCATCTTTATCAACTAAACTCGGTACAGCTTCGCGGCCTGTTACCGGCCCCCACCTATAGTTTTTCCATTCGGAGGTAAGCGTTAAATGTACGCCTACACTTACCTGCGGGTTCTTCTTTAATATCTCCACCGCTTCCTGGTACCAGGGACAGGCAAACTGCACCGAGGCAGAGAACGGCATTTTGGTATCAGTCATTTTTTTCATGGCCATATTTACGGAGTGGTTCATGCCGATGTCATCCAGCCTTAGCATCAGCTTAGGCAATATTTGTATCGACATTTGCGCTGTAGCCGGTTGCAGTAAAACAACGCTTAATATTACGCTTAGCAGGTATTTTATATTTTTCATGCGGATGGATTACACTTTTAAAAATGCTTTTTTACGATACAGGAAATACAGGAACATCCACTTAACCATTATAAAGCAAATGGCCATTACAACAATATTGTAAGGCTCGCCAACCAATTGCCCCAGCCAGCCAAAAAAACCTGCGGTAGCATAGTTCCAGTTAATGAATTTGCTTGATATATAGATGAGGATGGAGTTCATACCTATCACTTTAAAAAAGAATGCCCAACTCTTATATCCAAGCACATCTATCACGTAGTAAAACAGCGAGAGCAGCAACAGGCTTAAACCGCCAACATGCAGCACGAACGAACTTGTCCACAGGTTTTTATTTATAGGGAAATCAAGGTTCCAGACTTGCGCTAATACCAAAAACACAATGCCAACAATGGCAAGCAACCCAGCTTTACGCGCTTTATGCTGATGGCCGCTTTTTAATAGCGTACCCGCCAGTATCCCCAGCAAACCGGTGCTTATTGCCGGGATGGTAGAGAACAACCCTTCGGGATCATGAATGCCTAAGTAAAGTTTGCCCGGCAGTATTTGCGTATCCATATACGATGCAAAGTTGCCCGCCATGGTCAAATCACCTGCAGGGTGGCCAGGCGCTGATGTGAACTTTAATAATAGCCAATAACCTATAATGAATGCCCAAAACCAGGCAATTTGCCATTTGCGGTTAGCATACAGATAAATAATATTGGCAAACATGTAAGCGATACCAATACGACCAAGTACCGATGCAAAGCGGATCTCATCAATAGATTTTAAGGTTTTTAAGCCGTTGTTTACCAGCAGGCCAAGCAACACCAATATGGCCGCACGTTTTATTACCCTTAATACTAACTGTGGGCGGATAGCGCCTTTTTCCAGCTCGCGGCCTACCGAGTATGGTGTGGCCACACCCGCCAGGAACAAGAACAACGGAAATATCAGGTCATATAAATGAAAACCGTTCCAGTCCGGATGAGTGAACTGATTGGCAATGCTGCCCCAAAATGGCGATCCGGTTGCCTTAGCCAGCGTATGGAATATCTCTTCGCCCCCTAAGATCCAGAACATGTCAAATCCCCGCAGGGCATCTAACGAATAAAGGCGTTCATAGGTAAAGGGGGATGTATTAACATCATCGGCAGTGCCGGCAGCATTTTTTGCGGTCATGTTTATGATAATAAGGATTAAAAACAAACCGGTACTGGCCACCGGCAAATGGTTTATAGATTATTTAAATATAGAATACTTTTTAAATAATTTCAAAAAGTATTATTCAATATAAACCAATTGTATTAATGATGTTACCAAACAGTCTGCCTCGCTGTTAGCTTTACGCGCAATAGAACCTACATCTTACTGCTTAAAATTAAAGTAGTTTTTAGCGTTGTAATAACAAATATCCTGAACGATCTTGCCTGTCCATTCTATATCGTTTGGTAATTCGCCATTCTCAATATCCTCGGCAAACAGGTTACAAAGCAAACGCCTGAAATACTCATGCCGCGGGAACGACAGGAAGCTACGCGAATCGGTAAGCATACCTATAAAACGACTCAGCAAACCCAGGTTCGACAAAGCGTTAATTTGCCGGGTCATGCCATCCTTTTGATCCTGGAACCACCAGGCCGAACCATACTGCACCTTACCGGCTATAGAGCCATCGTTGAAGTTGCCTATCATGGCAGCCATCATTTCGTTATCGGCAGGGTTTAGGTTGTAGATAATAGTTTTTGCAAGGCGGTCGTCCTTATCCAGTCGGTTTAAAAACCTGGATAACGGCCTGGCCTGGCTAAAATCACCTATAGAATCAAAGCCTGTATCAGGCCCAAGCTGACTAAGCAGGCGACTATTATTATTGCGCAAAGCACCCAGGTGGAATTGCTGAACCCAGTCTTTCTCCTGGTTCCATATAGCGAAATTATATAGCATAGCCGATTTGAATTTCACCTTCTCTGAGTTGGTAACGCTCTTTTCGGTACGTACTTTTTCAAATATGGCGCGCAGTTCTTCCTCGGTATATTCCTCCGCGTAAATGTGCTCAAGGCCGTGATCAGATACAGTACAGCCATTTGCCGCGAAGTAGTGATGGCGATTTTTTAAGGCATACAGGTAATCTTCAAAAGTAGTTATGCTGGTGTTTGATACCGCCTCTAATTTATTTATGTAAGCGTTTAGTGCAGCTACATCCTCTATATACATAGCTTTATCAGGCCTGAATGCGGGAAAAACCTTCACCTCTGCCCCATCCTTTTTTATCTGTTGATGATGACTCAAATCATCTAAAGGATCATCTGTGGTGCAGATCACTTCCACGTTCATTTTTTTGATGAGCTGTTGCACCGAAAATTCCGGGCTTTGCAGTTTGGCCGAGCAATCATCATAAATAAAGTCGGCAGTGCCTGGCATCAGTCGTGAATCTATACTGAAATAACGCTGCAACTCCAGATGTGTCCAATGGTACAGCGGGTTACGCAAGGTATACGGCACGGTGGCTGCCCATTGTGCAAACTTCTCCTTATCGGGTTTGCTGCCCGTAATATAAGATTCGTCGATACCGTTTGCACGCATGGCACGCCATTTATAATGGTCGCCATTGAGCCAGGCATGGGTAATGTTGTTAAAGTTGATATCGCCTGCAATCTGGTCAGGCGGTAAATGACAGTGGTAATCTATAATGGGGAGCGCTTTGGCGTGGTCATGATACAGTTTTTTGGCAGTATCAGAATGCAGCAAAAAATCCTCATCTAAAAAGCTTTTCATAATTGGTTAATAAAAAGGCAATGTATTAAAGTTTCGATAGATTTTAACCACAATCTGCGCAAACGTTTTAGCTCCAGCTTATTTTTACCGATTGCCCTCCGTTTAATACATATTCTATATTACCACTCCTGGTTGTTTTTCCTTTTACCTCTTGCTTTTGGCCGTTAGCCATCACTTTAAATGTTGGTAGCTTTTTATCATCGGTACGCACAATTACCAGGCGACATTCCAATCTGTTATCCCCTAAAATATTAAAGGTAATTGGTTTCCTTTTTTGGCCGATAAATGATGAGGTGGGATAATCTACATATACCATAAAGTTTTCGTTGGGTACCCGCAGGTAGTGGCGGGGCAGTATCCCAAAGGCATTACCGGCGCCATAAACTTCCTGACCAACTTCACCGCTTTTCTCCCAACCGTCATGCATATCTTCCAGCGCTATCCAAAGCTTAGGGTCAACCTCTCCTATTTTTACCTTGTCTGACAGCATATCTTTTGGCAGCATGGTTGGGTAATAGTATATGGCACGGTTTAACAAATATTTAATATACTCGGCCAATAACATCGAGACAGATGGCAGGATGTCCTCACCTTCAGCATGCCTTAAATAATCATGCAGGGCACAAAAAACTTCCTGTTCTTCATAAACCGCGGTATAAGGCGCATCACTTAGCGGGAACAGGCAAAAAAACGACGGGAAGTTTTTTCCATAACCATAATCGCAATCCCAAAGTCTCACGTTTTTAAGCACATTGGCCAGGCATAAATAACTTAATTCTTTATATACTTTGTTTCCGGTAATTTTTGATAACCTCAGTAATGCGCCTGCAGAAAAAGCAGTATTGTTTGCCTGATAAAATAGATCGAAGCCTAATCCCTGTAACCTTTTAGCTGCTGTTTCGGCTTCGTTCAGGTAGCGCTTTTTACCGGTTAGTTCATAAGCCTGCAGCATAACATGCGCGTAAAGGCCGGGCACATCGTGCTCGCCGCCTTTACCGGGCGCGGTTTCGGCCTTAATAACTTCCAGCGTATCCATTTTGTAAAATACCGGCCAGTCATACTTAAAATGATGGGCTACTTTTATAGCGAATTCCAGCGAATCTAAAAAGAGCTGTTCGGCTATCTTCTCGCCTTTTAACGCTAATCGCGATAGGTTAAGCAAAGGGTGATGCAGGTACCACGAATCCATGGTCATTGGCTCTTTCTGTTCCTCCTCTCCTTCCAGCTTATCAGCTGCGGCAGGTAGCCAGCGCATAATTGTTTTTAACTTTTCATCATAAAAGGTTGGCAAGGCTTCTTTAATGACCTTTATTGCCTCCATTTTTTCACCGCCCCAGTCCACATAATCCTGCAGGGGGAGCAATACAGCCAGCTGCACCATAATTTCTGGCGGGGTAACATAATCACTTACGTAGGCATTAAAATAAGAATGCCCCGCTACCTGGCTCCAGCACCCCGGGCTTTCTATCAGATCATGCAGCCCCTTTTTCAATGTTTCGAGCCAATCCTGGTACTTGGTATCAGGTTTGGGCAGTTGCAAATAGGCCTGTGCAAGCATATTTAAGTATTGCTCAACCATATCCGCTTCTTTTGTAGGCACCTGGTCATCAAACACAATAATTGCATCAGATATGATCGTCTCTTTATCAGCCTGCAACGGTTTATCTAAAGCGGGTGGTAAAGCAAAACCCAACTCGGGCCATTCGCCGCCAACTGTTTCACCGGCAGATGTTTGGGTTTGCTGGCAATAATCATTTAAGGCAGAAAGATTTTGCAAATAAAATACTGAACCCGATTTAGGCCTTGTTACACTAAAATAGACCATACCCGAGCGTGTGCCTATTTGTTTTGCCCATATTTTACCGGCGGTGTTATCAGGCTCACCATCCCTGCCTGGAATGATTATATCGCGCGGCCAAAATGGTATTAGCAGTTCGGTATGGGGTTTTAAAGTTGTGGTGTATCGTAAAGTAGTTTGCCCATCTCCAGGAAATTGGATATTGACCGTTATATCGCCAATAACAGCGTTGAGCAACAACTTTATGCCATTATCATTCTCTCTTTTGCTTTTAACTTCTAAGCCACCGTCAGGCGAATAAGCCACACGAAAAGCTATTCTGCCCCCTTTGGGCCATGTTGCCAATACCCAAAGCGAATCGGTTGTGTTATGAATGCTAAATGCAAAATCGTTATGGTTTTTTGTGTAGATGCATGGTAGCGCGTTATCTGTAAAAACAGAACTGGCCGCTGCTGCCCAGGGTGATATTCCGTTCATAGAAGTGATGTTAAAGGTTGTTTGCCTTAACAACCAGTCATCATTTATAATTGTTTTTAAATATCCTATTAATTAAAATTAGAAAGCTACAATTAAACACCTAAAGCTTTAAAGATCTCTTTAATGGATAAATGTGCCCCACAAACAAACTCATCGGCAGCGCCATAATACATGGTTATTGTATCGCCATCGGGCTCAACTATATGCCCGTTGGTAAACACCACGTGGCCAAAAAAGCCGCTTACTTCATAAGGCTCGCTGGGCTCCATTATCGGGTCGATGGTCCTGGCCAGCACAATTGACGGATCATTAAGATCTAACAAAACCGCGCCTAAACAATAACGGTGATTTTTGGTAGCCCCATGATATATTTCCAGCCAGCCCTTTTCAGTTTTAATAGGTGCTGCGCCAGCGCCTACCCGGGCGCCATCCCACATACCTTCCCGGGTTTTAACAATGCATTTGTGGTTACCCCAATGCTCGCCATCCGGCGATTGGGCTATCCAAATATAGTTACCGCCAATATCTACACTGCTTGGGCGGTGCAGGGCATAATACAACCCGTTTATTTTTTCCTCAAAAATGGCAACATCCTTGTTATGCGGCGGCAGTATCATACCGTGCGATTGAAAGCTTTTCCAATCGGTAGTGGTGCGCATACCAACGCCTACGCCACTATCGCTTACGGCGGTAAAAGTAAGATAGTACTGCCCTTCCAGGCAGGTAACCCGGCAATCTTCAATCCCAAATGTTTGTAAAGGGCCGATACCAAACAGTTTGTTGTAACCCTCCGGTTCATGAAAATGTATACCATCATCGCTGCAAACTAAACGCAGGTGCGATAAGGTGGTTAAATAATCAACACCTTTATACCTTACCACCCGGGCATCGGTAGCAATAAGGTCGGCATCATCAAGGGCAATTTCCATTATTTGGGTTTCGCCTGTAGCAGTAAGTATAGGAAACGACACATGTACCTGGCTTTGTTGCGGCCGCTCGGCAACGCGTACCAGCAGCCATATTTTGCCATCAAACCTGAAAACGCCTGGGTTTAATAAACAGGCAATATGTAAGCCTTCGCTGGTAGGTTTTAAATCTTTTGGGGATAGTAGTGGGTTCTGTGGGAAACGTTTTGCTATATCTGCCATAAATATTATTGTTACATTTCCATAACATTTTGGCTTTGTAATAGTTTATAAGCTTACATAACTTTATCTTTATTAACCATGCATTTACTTCTGCGGACCTTTGTGTGCTGTAGTTTTTAAGTTCCCTAATAAGGTAAAGTATTACTGTTTAAGAATTTTCACTTTTCCCGATATAAATTAATGGATGCCGGAACTACCAATGCAGCAGAAATGACACATTTGATAGCTAACACGAAACTACCTTACGAACTATTTGATCACTTACCCATTGCTATTTATACCTGCGATAAGGATGGCTATATAACTTCATTTAACAAAGCAGCAGTAAAACTATGGGGAAGAACCCCCGAAACAAATAAAGAACTATGGTGCGGTTCCTGGAAAATATTTAAAACGAACGGGCAGCCATTACCACTGGATACATGCCCTATGGCACGTACTTTAAAAGAGGGCATTGCTATTGAAGGTGAAGAAATAATTATACAACGGCCCGATGGCGCACTGGTTAATGTATTACCCTACCCTGTGCCGGTATTTGATACTAATGGCAATATTACGGGTGCAGTAAATACACTTATTGATGTTACCGAGCAAAGAAGCGGCGAGCGAAAACAGGCCATGCTGGCTTCAATAATAACAACCTCAGACGATGCTATAGTCAGCAAAACCCTTGAAGGGATAGTTACCAGTTGGAACTATGGCGCCGAACAGCTATTTGGATATACGGAAAGTGAAGCTATAGGTAAATCAATTACCATGCTGATACCCAAAGACAGGCTGATGGAGGAAGAAGAGATTCTTAGTAAAATAAGAAAAGGTGAAAAGGTAGAACACTACAAAACATTACGGATGACTAAAAATGGCGTGGAGATTCCCGTTTCTTTGGCTATATCACCCATGATGGATAGTAAGGGGAATATTATTGGGGCCTCAAAAATTGCCCGCAACGTTTCTAAACAACAGTTGGCCGAACAAACCCTTCAGCAATATGCCGAAAACCTGGAAATACTGAACACTGTAGGTAAAGTAATATCAGAAAAGCTGGACGTACAGGAAATATTACAAAATGTTACCGATGCTACTACTATGCTGTCGGGCGCGGCATTCGGCGCGTTCTTTTATAACAAGTTGGATGAGGAGGGTGAATCATATATGCTTTATACCCTATCCGGCGCACCGCGGGAAGCGTTTGAGAAATTTGGAATGCCACGTAATACAGATGTATTTTCACATACTTTTAATGGCTTAGGTATAGTACGGGTTGATGATATAACAAAAGACCCGCGTTATGGCCATAACCATCCACATTATGGCATGCCGAAAGGGCATTTGCCGGTAGTGAGTTACCTGGCAGTACCCGTTATTTCTAAATCGGGCGAGGTTATAGGCGGTTTATTTTTGGGGCACCCCGAACCCGGGCGATTCACAAAAGAGCACGAAATATTAATATCGGGTGTAATATCGCAGGCAAGCGTAGCACTTGATAATGCAAAGCTGTATGAAGAGATACAGATACTTAACTCTAAAAAGGATGAGTTTATAGGCCTTGCGAGCCATGAACTAAAAACCCCTATGACCAGCCTTAACGGCTACCTGCAAATTATAGACCGCAGCCTGCCTGATGATGATAAAAACAAACTGTTTATACAAAAGGCCTTAGCGCAGATAAATAAACTATCAGGCTTGATATCAGATCTGCTTGACGTTTCAAAAATAGAGGCAGGCAAACTACCATTTACTTATGCTGTATTTAACCTGCCACAGCTTATTGATGAGGTGGTTGACCTGATGCAATATTCTACAAAATCGCACCGTATAATTGTTTGTTCGGATATTGATGACCTGCTTGTTAATGCTGACAGACAACGTATTGAACAGGTAGTTATCAATCTCATTTCAAACGCTATAAAGTATTCGCCACAGGCCGATCACATCAATATATCTGTATCCCAACAAGACAGTAAAGCCATTGTAGCAGTACAGGATTTTGGCATAGGCATTAACAAAGAACAGCATGACCGCATTTTTTCGCGCTTTTACAGAGTGGATGATTTAGCTGCACATATATCTGGCCTGGGCATTGGCTTATATATTAGTAACGAAATTATAACCCGCCACCAGGGCAAACTTTCTGTAGATAGCGAAACGGGCAAAGGTTCAACGTTTAAATTTGAGATCCCGATAGAGCAATAAAAACCTGCTTACAGAAGCACATCGATCCGGATCTGTCAGGTCCGGATTTTTTTTCTTTTTTATTTGCGTAACCAAATGGTATCATATATATTTGCGTAACCAATAGGTTACAAATAAATATGAGAAGAGATGTATTCCAGGCCATTGCCGACCCTACCCGTCGCGAGATCATCAATTTACTTGCAGGGCAGCAACTGAATTTGAATGCCGTGGCCGATAATTTCGACATAAGCAGGCCTGCTGTATCCAAGCATATTAAAATACTAACCGAGTGTGGGCTTGTTATTATTAAACAACAAGGACGCGAACGTTACTGCCGTGCCGACCTTAAAAAACTGGAGCAAGTAGCTAAATGGACAGAGCAATACCGCACATTTTGGACCAGTAAGCTGGATGCCCTTGAAAATTTCCTGAATGAAGAACCAATAGAAACAAAAACCAAAAAATAAATAACGATGGAAGCACAACCACTGATAGTTGAGCGCACGCTTAACGCACCTGTTAGCCGTGTATGGCAAGCCCTTACTGATAACGATAAAATGAAACAATGGTATTTTCAGCTGGAAAGCTTTGAGCCACGCGTTGGCTTTGAGTTTAGCTTTTCGGGCCAGGGAAGCAAGGGTGAAAGTTATAAGCACAATTGCCGCATAACCGCTGTTGAACCCGAAAAAAAGCTAAGTTATACCTGGGTATATGAGGGCTTTGAGGGCGCATCAGAAGTTAGTTTTGAACTTTTTCCCGAAGATGATAAAACACTTGTACGCATAACCCATACCGGGCTGGAGAGTTTTGCAGGCCACGGACCAGACTTTGCCACATCAAGCTTTACAAAAGGCTGGAACCATATATTGGGCATTAGTCTTAAAGAATTTGTAGAAAAAGAGAATTAACAGCAAAGCCCGGTTATGCCGGGCTTTGCTGTTAATTTAAACAAAAAAAGACCAGTGAAAGATCACACTTTACACTGGTCTCGCAATTATACATTATGCTTTATTACCTGCCTGTTGTACGTGGCACTGTTGGTGCTGCAGGCGGAGTTGTAGTTGGTGTTGTAGGCACTGTTTTTGGCGTAGCCGGAGGAGTGCCTGTTGGTGTTGTAGGTGTGGTCGGCGGCGTTGTTGGTGCAGTCGGCGTAGTTGGTGTACCGGTTGGCGGTACACTTGGGTTAGGGCTTGGCACAGTCGGTGTAGTTGGATTTGGTACTGTTGGGCTGGTTGGGCTTGTAGGCACCGTAGGGTTAGTAGGACTGGTTGGCTCTGTTGGGTTTGTTGGCGTTGTAGGGTAACTCGGTACTGTTGGGGTAGTAGGTGTGGTAGGCGTGGTTGGTGTAGTTGGCGTAGTAGTAGTTGGTGTAGTCTTTTTTGTTTTAGACTTTTTAGGCACAGTATCCTGGTTAACAGTTAAGTTACCTGTTAGCAATAAAGCTTTATCTGTATTATGGCTGGTGTTATTTTTTGCCGTGGCATAGTTAAAGGCGCATGCAGTAATTACCGCCGCCATTATCAAACTTATCCTTTTCATAATATTTTATTATTTAATGGTTTATATTTATTAACTATTGAATAACATTTTTATCGGCAAATAGTTTCGATTAGCATAAAAAGAAAGCCCGGACCTGATGGTACGGGCTTATATTAACTTCCTAAATTATAGCTTATTATAGGTAAAACCTTCTTCGATAGCCGTTCATGTTATTAATAATACTTATCGCGCAGCCACATTGCCACTTTCACCAGTATTATTAATGCAGGCACCTCTACCAGCGGACCAATAACTCCGGCAAATGCCTCGCCTGAGTTAATGCCGAAAACCCCGATTGCTACCGCGATAGCCAGTTCAAAGTTGTTCCCTGCAGCAGTAAAAGCTATGGACGCGTTCTTTGAATAATCGGCTCCCATAAATTTACCCGCGAAAAAACTCACCAAAAACATGATAGCGAAATATATGACCAGGGGTATGGCAATTCTTATTACATCAAAAGGGATCTGCACAATTAACTGCCCTTTTAGGCTAAACATTACTACTATGGTAAACAACAATGCAATAAGTGTTATGGGCGATATAACCGGCAAAAACTTTTGACCGAACCACTCCTCTCCTTTTAATTTAATAAGCGTGTACCTGCTTATAAGGCCTGCCGCGAATGGTATCCCCAGATAGATCCCAACCGATTTTGCTATTTCGTCAATAGTGATATTAACTACCTCGCTTTTCATCCCAAACAAAGGCAGCAATACTGTTATAAATACGTAAGCATAAACACTATAAAGCAAGATCTGGAAAATGCTGTTAAGCGCTACCAAACCAGCCGCATATTCACGGTTACCTTCTGCCAGTTCGTTCCATACAATAACCATGGCTATGCAGCGGGCAAGGCCAATCAGTATTAACCCCACCATATAATCCGGCTTATCGTGCAGGAAAACAACTGCCAAAATAAACATCAGTATGGGGCCAACTATCCAATTCAAAAAAAGAGAGAGGCTCAACACTTTGGTATTACGGAACACCTCACTTAAGCTTTCATATTTCACTTTTGCCAATGGTGGATACATCATTAATATCAACCCGATAGCTAAAGGGATATTAGTGGTACCGCTGGAGTAAGAGTTAATAAATGCCGGGGCCGATGGTACAAGGTAGCCTAAGGCAACCCCAATACCCATTGCCAGAAAGATCCATAAAGTAAGGTATCGGTCTAAAAAACTCAGTTTTTTTCTGTTAACCACTGGGGCACAATTGTTGGTGGCCATATTATTTAACATGTTCTTTTACAAAATCGGCGGCATAGGTCTTTATCATATCACGCACGCGCTTAAACTCGTTCATTACTTCTTCGGTTGTGCCGGTAGCCTTTGCCGGGTCGGGGAAGTTATAATGAAAGCGCTGCACATTCCCCGGGAAATACGGACAAGCCTCATTGGCATTATCGCATACCGTTATCACATAATCAAACGGAATAGCCAAATACTCATCTACATGGTTTGATGTATGTGCCGATATATCTATCCCATCATCAGCCATTACCTGTATGGCTTTAGGGTTAACGCCATGCGTTTCTATTCCCGCGCTGTAAATGTTCGCCTTATCGCCGGCAAAGTATCGCAGGTAACCTTCTGCTAATTGGCTGCGGCAACTGTTGCCGGTGCACAATACTAATATATCTTTCATCGTGATTTTTTTAGCAGCAACCAGAACCTGGTTCACAGCATGCAGCTGTAGCGGCAAGATTTTGTAATTGTATTTTAGGTTTAACATCCGCAGCAGGAGTGCAGCATTCTTCACCTTTATCATTAGTACCACAGCTGCCCCCACGTTCAATAGCCTTACATTGCACAGCATCAGGCCGCAGGTCAACGATCAGGTTATCGCCATCAATAATAACATCTTTAGGGAGCATTTGGCGGGTATCAAACCGCGAATTGCCAAACTCAATTTTAACAATACCATTAGGGTTTAAGGGCAGTGCCTTTTCTACCAGCTCAACAATTGATAGTGCTTTGCTTACCTGCATAGCCCTATCCTGTTGCTGGCCTTGTGGTTCCCATAGCTGAACAATTATCTCTGTCCAGGCGTTCATAACACCACCACAATCAACAGATGTTATAGGGGCTTGTTTAATTTCGGTGATATGATAGGCCGCGTCCACCCATTGGTTTTCGGCATATTTAAATTGCAGGATACGCTCTGTATTTGCCTGCAGCTGTTGTTTAAATGATGACCATTTTAAGTTTTCCATAATTATACAATTTGAATATTTATCGCAATATTACGATTGATTTGGTTAAAAAATTTTAGCAGCACTTATTCACATCCTTGTACGACGCGAACATGGTATTAATCTCCTTTTGTAAATTGTTCCAGGCTTTAGGTTCAATACAATAACAAACGCTCACCCCTTCTATTGTGCCTTGTATAAGGCCGGCGTTTTTCAGCTCTTTTAAATGCTGAGAAATAGTGGCTTGTGCCAACCCCAGTTCATCTACCAGGTCGCCGCAAATACAGGCATTGGCTTTAATAATATGTTGCAGAATAGCAATACGCGCCGGATGTGCAATCGCTTTTAATTGCAAGGCCAGCTTGTTCTGCTCATCGTTAAATATATCTGTTTTGGTAATGCCCATATTATCTATCGCAATATTACGATTAATATTTGAAATGCCTAGTTTTTTATTTTTTATTTAGGCACAAATATTTAACAATGTCTTCTGAAGGTACAAAACACAAAATCCTGACTGGTTTGGAATGGAGTGATGTGTTGCTCTTTTACACAGGCTATTTTTGAAAAATTACCTGCAAAAACCTCTTCCAATAATTGTTCAGAGTATCGCTTAACCGGCAATCCGCTACATTTTTCGGGCCCGGTTTCAGAGAATACGCCAAGCACCATATACCCGGTTACCGCGTTTGCGGTTATACTTAAATACCTATTAATCTGATCAATAGTTGTTAAGAAATGGAAAGCCGCCCTATCATGCCACAGTTCATATTTTTCCTGCGGAACAAAGTTGATGATATCAGATACCACCCATTTTATTATTTTACTTTTTTCACCAAGCCTTAACTGTGCCTTTTCAAGTGCAACAATAGATATATCTACTACAGTAATGTTTGTATATCCTTCTTGTAATAAATGATCCACTAACTTACTGTCGCCCCCACCTAGGTCAATAATATTAGCTGTTTTTGGCAGATTTAGGCTTTTAATTAAATTAATAGATAGTTGAGGTGTTTCTTGCGTCCAACTCATTTGCTCGGGCGATTTCTCCCGGTAAACGTGCTCCCAATGAGCTTTTGTATCCTCTTCCATAACAACAACCTACTTCAAAATAACCTTTGTAGCGCCATAGCCAAACTTCTCTTTTCTTGCATCCATAAAGGTTTGCACTTTGGGGTGTTTACTTAACAGCTTATGCAGCTCGTGTTTTAAGATCCCGTTGCCTGTACCGTGTATAAAAGTAATATCAGGCATCTGGTGTACAATGGCGGCATCCAACGCTTTTTTAAAGTGATCTGTTTGAATGTTCAGGATCTCGCTGCTGCTTAAAAACTGGTGGTCATCGCGCAATTTTTCTATATGCAAATCAAGCTCGCCTACGGGTTTGGCAACGGTTTGTACTTTTTCTTCGGCTGGTTTAAAAAAGCTCTCTTTTAATTTCTCGGCATCAATAACAAGTTCCGGTTCATCAAGCTGTATCATCCAGCCTTGTTGTTTTATATAAGGCACCAGCTTTTTAGCGCCCGAAAAATCTTTAGCTTTAAATTGCTCACTAATATTTATTGGATTTACCGATGGTTGGTTTTGCTTGGTAAAAAACAATACCTGGAATATAAATTTTGGCCACAGCTGCAGGTCGGATAGTTTTGCAGAATAAATTTTTGCAACTCCGTTAGGTTCAACAACACCTGCAAATTCGCCTTTAAACTGCTTTTGCTGTTCGGTAGTAACAGCTGCAAGTAACTGGTACGATGTTTCGTTTACGATATATAAATGCACCAGCGCGTTTGCCTTTGCATCGGCCACTACAGCAATATGCACGCCTTTGCTTTTAAATTCGCCGGCAGGCACTTTAACATCGGCAACATACTCTTCATCGTGGCTTTCGGCACCATGGCCGTGTACATAAGTTACCTTACTGGCCAATACGGGTATCTCAAAATCATCCTCAACAGTAACACCTATCATTTGCTCATCAATAATGCGGGTTACATAACCTTCCAGCTTTTCATCAACAAACCGCACAAAATCGCCTAACTTATATCTCATTTTACAATAATAAGGAGCATTTATTAATATACCATAACTAATAATTAAACTTACATTTACATCATCAATCTCTTGTATTAGTAAGGGGAATGATCTTCGTGTTTGCTTGCACCATTAATTTTTATGCTATGGCACCTATTACTCCTCCTGCTCCCAACGAAGCCTATTTAAAGAAAATATTCCTGCACCATTTAACCCGCATATATAATGGCAAACGTTTTTTACAGGAACGTACAAGCAGCCTTTTTGATCTGGCATCTTTTAAAGCGCTTGAATTAGCAATTGGCGAATTTGGCGGCGATGTTAAAAACCAGATCGAACGGATGGAAACTATTTACAAGCTGATAGGTGAAACACCATCCCCTGAGGTTTGTAACCCTATTAAAACCATTATTAAAGATGAATTTTGTTTAGATGATGGCCAGGATATCCCTTTATTGAACGACCTTGACATTATGCTTTATCTGCAGATATTGGAGCATATTAACATTACATCGTACCGAATGCTGATTATGATAGCAAAATTGTTAAAGTATATTGAGGTAACGCAACTGCTAACCGAGAACTTTGATGAATCTGCCGATAACGACAAGCTATTTACGCTGATAGCTAAGGAATATATTACGAAGGATTAAAAAGGATTATAAAATACGAAACCGGACCATAAGCCCGGCTTCGTATAGTTATTTAATACCCCTACTAAAATAACTTATACAAAGGAAAATAATTTAAGCCCTCCAAGCAAGCATTCCTTGTAACAATTCGTTTACCTAAACCGTCTAACGTTTACTGATATATATTCTACATTTGTTCCGTTGATCTTACAAAAACTTATCATTTATTATGTTCAAAAAAATTCTGTTAACTGCAGCGTGTAGCATTGCGCTGTTACAATTACATGCGCAAAGCCTTTACATGCCGCGCGATATTAAAAAGGCATACGATAACGGCACCCGCAGCGCCGATGGCAAACCCGGGGCTAAATACTGGCAAAACCACGCCCGTTACAATATCTCTATAACTGCCGCACCTCCGCTTAGCACTGTAAAAGGTATCGAAACCATTACTTACTTTAACAACAGCCCCGATACCCTGAAAAGGCTGAACATGAAACTGATCCTAAACATTCACCGCCCGGGATCTGCCAGGATGGGTGATGCCAGTCCGGATTATTTAACATCGGGTATTCAGATAGATAGCTTTATAGTTAGCGGCCAAAAAAAGGCGTGGAATAACGCGCAGGCAGCTACAACTAATCAGCAGGTTACCATGCAAAAACCTTTAATGCCGCACGATTCGGTTAAGATGACCATTGCCTGGCATTTTGATGCGTCAAAAGAAAGCGGCCGTGAAGGGCAGATAGATTCCACAAGCTACTATCTGGCTTATTTCTATCCGCGTGTATCTGTTTACGACGATTACAATGGCTGGGACAGGGTAGCATTTGTTGATGCCCAAGAGTTTTACAACGATTTTAACGATTACACCCTTAATGTAACCGTACCTAAAAACTTTGTAGTTTGGGCTACCGGTACTTTACAAAACCCAACACAGGTGCTGCAAAAAGAATTTGCTGATCGCCTGCAAAAATCAATGACCAGCGATAGCACCATACACGTGGCTACTATTGAAGAGATTACCGGCAACAAGGTTACTACCCAAAACGCCATGAACACCTGGACATGGACCGCTACCAACATCAGCGACGTAGCGGTAGGCCTAAGCAACCATTACATTTGGGATGCAGGCAGTGTTATTGTTGACAGCAAAACCGGCAGGCGTTCGAGCATGCAGGCGGCTTACTCTGTTAAGGGTACCGATTTTAAACAATCTGTACAATATGGCCGTAACGCATTGGGTTGGTTTAGCCATAACTGGCCGGGTGTACCGTACCCATTCCCTAAAATGACGGCTTTTCAGGGCTTTGCGGATATGGAATATCCCATGATGGTAAACGATAGCCAAATGGGCGATCCAAGCTTTGCACAGCTTGTGCAGGATCATGAGATAGCACATACCTGGTTCCCTTTTTACATGGGTATCAATGAAACCCGCTATGCCTTTATGGACGAAGGCTGGGCTACTACCTTAGAATACCTGATAGGCACTGCTGAAAAAGGTAAAGAAAAGGCCGACGCGTTCTATAAACAGTTCCGCATTAACGGTTGGATCAACAACCGCTCAAGCAACCAGGATATTCCTGTTATTACCCAAACAAGCGAGCTTACAACCGGCTACGGCAATAATGCTTACGGCAAGCCATCGTTAAGTTACTTGGCATTAAAAGATATGCTGGGCGATGAACTATTCAAAAAAGCACTGCACGGTTATATGGACAGATGGCATGGAAAACACCCTATCCCATGGGATTACTTTAACTCGATGAGCAATGTATCGGGCCGTAACCTTACCTGGTTCTTTAATAACTGGTTTTTCACAAACTATTATAACGACCTGGCTGTAAAGAGCGGCGTTACCGGTAAAGATGGTTATACTTTAACCGTTGCCAATATTGGTGGTTTCGCTATCCCGTTTGATGTGGTGATCACTTATACCGATGGCACAACTAAAACTATCCATAAAACGCCTGCGGTATGGGAAGCCAACCAAAAACAATCACTGGTTACTTTTAAATCCGAAAGAGGCAAAAGCCTTAAATCGGTTACTTTAGATAACGGCATTTACATGGATGCCAATACCAGCGATAACACCTGGGCACCTAAAGCTAAATAAGGCAAGTCTGCTTTAATATTGAAACGCCCGCCGAAAGGTTGGGCGTTATTTTGTTTTAATCCTTACCATTCACCACCCTGTCATTTCGAACGAGGTACGAGGAGAAATCTTTTACTCAATGCATCCGGTCATGCAAGTTCACCCGTCTGTTGTAAAAGATTTCTCCTCGCTCCTGCGCTCAAGCCCTCCCCATGCTCGTTCGAAATGACAGGGGTTATATAGCATGGTGGTTATAGACCCTTCGCTATCAGGATGACAAGTGTTAAACCAAGTAAAGCCCGGCTAATAGCCGGGCTTTACTTAATATATCTAAATACCTTACGCGTTCTGGATAGAATTATTCCAGTCGTTAGCCGTACCCTTTACTTTTGATTTTGCACTGTCAACACCGCCTTCGGCATAATCCGTAGCTCTTGATTTTGCGGTATTAATGGCGTCTTCAGCATTACCTGCCGCGCCAGAAAACTTTGATTTTACCGAATCAACCGCATTACTGCCATATTCTTTAATATTATCTGCAGTAGATTGCGCTTTGTTCTTTGCTTTGTCAACAAGGTCATTTACATAATCAGCAATATCGCTTCTTAATTCTTCACCTTTTTCTGGGGCCAATAATAGTCCTAAAGCGGCGCCTGCCGCAGCACCCACTAAAAGTGCTGCTATAATTTTTGCTTGATCTTTCATATTATTTACTTTTTAGTAGATGATTTGTACCTAAGTAACAAATACCATACCGCTCTGTTTAAATAATTTACAAATAGTTAAGCCAAACCATCTATATTGATGTAAACTTACAAGCCACACAAAAAAAGTGGTATTGATGTTCTGGCTATTATGAATTTGGAAACATTACAAGATCTGCTGCGATCGATACACTTCAGGAAAATGTTTTACCTGGTAACCATTGTACTGGCAGCTATACTCCTTGTACTTAAATATAAACTATTACCTCAAATTAACCGGAAAGAGAATTTAGTACAACGTATTACAAGGCGTATATTAGATACTTTGGTGACATTGATATTCATTATCATGGCTGTGGCGTCCGTAATGTTCTGGATGAGCGGGAATGAGTAATAGTTATTGGACAAACTCATCATGCTATTGGAGCAAAAAAAAACATCCGCCTTAATGGGCGGATGCTTTCTGTAACATTTAGTGGATTAATATATAATTAAACAACTTTTACGTTTACTGCGTTTAAGCCTTTTCTTCCGTTTTCTACTTCGAACTCAACTTTATCGTTTTCACGAATTTCGTCAATCAGACCTGTTGAATGAACAAATACGTCGGCACCACCACCATCTGGGGTAATAAAACCAAAACCTTTTGTTTCATTGAAAAATTTTACTGTTCCTTCTTTTTGCATTATTTTATTTATTAAAGTGCGCAAGGTAGGCATTATTATTCACATTAGTGCAAAAACACCTTTAATGCATACTTATGCCATTACAATAGTCTATTAATCTGCGGTTTCTGAGTAAACAGATTGTACATGATCGCGCAGGTTATAGTTAGATGCCATTACCTCGCCATAAGCACCCGCTGTGCGGATGGCTATCAGGTCGCCACGGTATGATTGCGGCAGGTCAACATCTTTTCTAAAACAATCCGTACTCTCGCAAATAGGGCCTACAACATCGTATTTAATTTGAGGTGCAGTGTGCGGTGTGTCTGGTGCGTCCGCTCCTTCACTCTTCGCTTCACGCTCCCTACTCAAGTTCTCAATAGTATGATACGCCTGGTAAAGCATCGGCCTCATCAGCTCCGTCATACCGGCATCCAGTATCAGGAAGTTCTTTTTCTGTCCGTTCTTTACATACAGTACCCTTGAAATAAGTGAAGCTGATTGTGCAACCAGGGCACGCCCCAATTCAAAATGCACCTCTTGCCCCGGTTTAACATTCAAAAACTTGCTAAACACTTTAAAATAACTTTCAAAATCGGGGATGGTGTTAGTATCCGGGTTGTAATAATCTACCCCAAGGCCTCCACCAGTATTTAATATTTTAATGGCAAAACCATGGTTTTCAAACCAGTCCTGCATTTCGTTGATACGGATACACAGGCTGCGATAAACCTCCATATCGGTAATTTGCGAACCAATGTGAAAGTGAATGCCTAAAAATTTCAGGTTAGCGCATTTACGCAGCGTCTCGGCCACATCATTTAGCTGCCAGGTGTTTATACCAAATTTATTCTCGTCCAGCCCGGTAGTGATATAGTGGTGAGTGTGCGCATCAACATTAGGGTTAATACGGATGGCGATACCGGCAACCTTATTTTTGGCTTTCGCCAGATCGTTAATGATCTCCAGTTCCTGTACCGATTCTACATTGAAGCAGAAAATATCAGCATCAAGTGCTAAGTTAATTTCTTTATCAGATTTACCAACCCCCGCGAATACCACCTTGCCCTTATCAAAGCCATGCTCCATAGCCGATTTTACTTCGTTACCGCTTACGCAATCGGCACCAAAACCAAATGATTGGATCATATCAACCACTTTAGGGTTAAAGTTAGCCTTCATGGCGTAATGCACATGAAAACCATATTTTGATGATGCATCCCTGCACGCATCAAGCGTATTGCGTAAAACACCCATATCATAATAATAGAAAGGGGTTTCTGTATCGTTAAAGCGCTGTATTGTATTGTTATTGAACATTTTTAAACTCTTTACATCACGTTATTGCAGGACTCAGAACTATGCATATCCGAATTTCTATCGGGAGATTGCTTCATCCCTCGCAATGACGCTTTATTAATTTGTGTGAGCGAAATCTAAAATCGCAATTCTAAAATCGTAATTAAAATAATCTGCTATGCAAGCTCCTCAGCACCTCTGTTTTTTCTTCTGTTTTAACCAGTAACGACATATTATGGTCGCTGCCACCGTAAGATATCATCCTAACCGGGATATGTTTAACCGCCTCTAAAACGCGGGCTGCATAGCCATGCTTTTCGGCGCCAAAATCACCTACCACGCAAATAATGGTATGGTTCACATCAATTTCAACCGAGCCAAAAGCGCCCAGTTCGGCAGTTATTTCACCTAAGTAAGTAGTGTCATCAATAGTTAAAGATACCGCCACTTCAGATGTGGTTATCATATCTATCGATGTACGGTAACGCTCAAATACTTCAAACACACGGCGTAAAAAGCCATGCGCCAGCAGCATACGGCTGCTTTGTATCTTAATAGCGGTAATGCCATCCTTAGCGGCTATCGATTTAATTTTATCCTTCTCGCTGGTGTTAGTTATTAGCGTACCGGCAGCCTGCGGGTCCATTGTGTTTAACAAACGCACCGGGATCTTATATTTTTGCGCCGGGAAAACACTCTGCGGGTGCAGGATCTTGGCACCAAAGTAAGCAAGCTCGGCAGCTTCATCAAATGAAAGCTGGGCAATTGGCTTGGTATTACTCACAATACGCGGGTCGTTATTATGCATCCCGTCAATATCAGTCCAGATCTGTACTTCTTCGCTGCGGATGCCCGCTCCTATTAATGATGCGGTATAATCGCTGCCACCGCGGCGCAGGTTGTCAATTTCGCCAAAAGCATTACGGCAAATAAATCCCTGGGTGATAAAAAGGTTCACATCCGGGTGTTTATCCAGTAATGGTGTAAGCTCGGTAGTGATATGATCAACAATAGGCTCACTGTCTTCATCGGTTTTCATAAACTCCAATGCCGGCAGCAATACCGATGGTATGCCAATTTCTTTCAGATAAATATGATATAACGTGGTTGACAGCAATTCGCCCTGTGCCAGTATAATTTTATCCTCTATGGGGGTAAAAAGGTCGTTAGCAAAACTGCTTAATAACCTAAAGTGGTAATCAATAACTTCTTTACCCTGTTCTAATGTTTCGGGCTTCTTTAAAAGTTCCTTTATAACAGCCTCGTACCTATCCTTTAATGTGGCAATTAAAGTTGTTGCCTTTGCCTTATCATTGGTAAGGTAGGCCTGGCCAATTTCTACTAAATTATTGGTAGTGCCAGACATGGCTGATAACACTACAATTTGCCTTTCCTGGGGGTTTATTATATCCAGTAGCTTCTGCATACGGGCGGCACTTCCGACCGATGTTCCGCCAAATTTTAAAACTTTCATTATTTGTTTCCGTTTACCATAAAACATTAATATTCTTGTATGAATATTGAGGCGCTAAAAATAGGATTTTAAACCACTTATATCTAAGATGAGCAAAATAAAATTTGGAACAGATGGTTGGAGAGCGATCATTGCTGATGACTTTACTGTTGAAAACGTAAAACGCGTGGCCTATGCAACTGCATTGTGGCTAAAACAAAACTTTGAAAACCCCAGCGCCGTCGTAGGCTGCGACCCGCGTTTTGCAGGGCCAATGTTTGCCGATGTTACCACAACGGTACTTGCATCGCAGGGCATTAAGGTTTTCCGCGCCGAAAATATGTTTATATCTACCCCAATGATATCATTGGGTACCGTGCGCAAACAAGCATCGGCAGGTATAATAATTACAGCGAGCCATAACCCGCCTGCATACAACGGATATAAGATAAAAGCATTTTATGGTGGCCCCGCTACACCTGATGATATTGAAAAGGTAGAATCGCAGATCCCGGAGACTATTAACCTGGAGCTAAAAACGGTTACCGATTATGTAACCGAAGGCTTGGTAGAGTATATTGACCTGGAGGATATGTACGTAGAGCATGCCGAAGCCAATTTCGATATCCCTGCCATTCGCGATAGCGGTTTACAGTGGGCTTACGATGCCATGTATGGTGCAGGGCAAAATGTAATGCGCCGCCTGTTCCCCGATATTACTTTTCTACACAGCGATTATAACCCAAGCTTTGATGGCCAGGCTCCTGAGCCTATCCAACGTAACCTGCAAGAGTTTGAGCAATTAATTAAACTATCTGAAGGCGAAATTGCATCTGGTTTAGTTACCGATGGCGATGCCGACCGTATTGGTTTGTATGATGGCGAAGGTAACTTTGTTGATTCGCACCACATATTATTGTTGCTTATCCACTACATGCACAAAGTAAAAGGCGAAAGCGGCGAGGTGTACTCTACCTTCTCGTGTACCAGCAAAATTCAAAAACTTTGTGATGCTTATGGTCTAAATAACACCGTTACCAAAATTGGTTTTAAATACATCTGCGACCTGATAGTTAACAGCGGCAAACCATTTATGGTGGGCGGCGAAGAATCTGGCGGTATTGCGGTTAACGGCCACATCCCCGAACGAGATGGTGTTTGGATTGGGTTAATGATATGGGAATTTATGGCAAAAAGCGGCCGCAGCTTAAAAGACCTTGTACAGGAAATTTATGATGTGGTAGGTAAATTCGCGGTAGAGCGTTACGATCTGCATGTTACCGAAGAGAAGAAACAACAGATCATCAGCAACTGCAAAAGCGGTTACAGCACGTTTGGCAACCTAAAAGTTGACAGAACCGAAGACCTGGATGGTTTCAAATTCTTCTTTGAAGATGAAACCTGGGTAATGATCCGCCCTTCAGGCACCGAGCCTGTGCTACGTGTTTACGCCGAAGCACCAACCACTGCCGAATCTATCCGCATACTGGATATCGTTAAAGCAGAATTGTTGAAATAAACCGGGATTTACCCGATTTAACGGATTTATAGATTAAAAAAGGCTTGCTTCGGCAGGCCTTTTTTGTGGCCTAAGCAAATATAACCAACCTGTCATGCTGAACGTAGTGAAGCATCTACCGCCGACATGCAAAGTTCGCGAATAGATCCTTCGCTATCGCTCAGGATGACAAATGGAATTTTTTTCCTAATTTCATGGTGATATATCACCCAATCTGTGCACTTATAATAAAACGCAGGTATCATGATAAAAATGGCAAACAGGGAACAATTACTGATGGAGCTTTACAAAAGCGCCTTCCCGCCGGTGGCTAAATATGTGGCCAGGCTGGGCGGCTCGTTTGATGATGCTAAGGATGTTTTTCAGGATGCGCTGGTGATCTATTATGAAAAAGCAGTTGCCGGTAACTTAGTTGCGAAGGATAACAAAGCTTATCTACTGGGCATTGCCAAACATCTTTGGTTCAAAAAATTCAGAGAGGATAATAACACACTGCCTTTACAGGATCACCTATTAAACATTGCCGATGAAGCAGGTGAACAGGTATCGTCCAACAAAGTACTACAATACCTGGAGACCGCCGGTAAACGATGCATGGAGCTGTTGAGCGCTTTCTATTATCACAAGCTACCCATGAAAGATATTGCAGGCTTGTTTGGTTACGCAGGCGAACGTTCGGTAACCGTGCAAAAATATAAATGCCTGGAGAAAGTAAGAGAAACCGTTAAAGAACAATCATTGACCTATGCGGACTTCATTGAATAACATAAAAGAGGTGGACGACCATTTGCTTGGCCTTTCTGCGCCGCAGGATAACCTGCTCTTCGAGGCGAAGATGATCATTAACCCCGAATTGCAATTGAATGTGATGTGGCATAAACAGACCCTTAACCTGGTGCAGCAATATGGCCGCGAACAGTTACGTGCCGATATTGAGGTTGTACACAATAAGCTTTTCACCCTGCCCGAGCACCGAAGCTTCAGGCAAAACATACTGCGCTTTTTTAAACGCTAACTTTTAAATTTTAATAGAATGAACACTAACGAGTTCCGCAAATACGCGGTGAGGCATCGCCATGTCCAAAGTTTACATGTGGATAGGTTTATAACACAGGTAAATAACAGCCGCATCACCAGTCAAACACCCGCCATTATGGAAGAGCGACAGATGAACATTACCCAAATGGATGTTTTTTCGCGCCTGATGATGGACCGCATCATATTCCTGGGTACCGCTGTGGACGATCACGTGGCCAACATTATCCAGGCGCAACTGCTCTTTCTGCAATCAACCGATGCTAAACGCGATATTCAGATCTATATCAATTCGCCGGGGGGGTCGGTATATGCCGGGTTGGGCATTTACGATACCATGCAATTCATCTCGCCCGATGTAGCAACCATTTGTACAGGCATGGCAGCGTCTATGGCGCAGGTATTGCTGTGCGCAGGCACACATGGTAAACGAGCAGCCCTGCCCCACTCCAGGGTAATGATGCACCAGCCGTCGGGTGGTGCGCAGGGTGTGGCATCAGATATCGAAATAGCTGCCCTGCAAATTGCCAAAATGAAACAGGAACTTTCCGAGATCACCGCCAAACATACCGGGCAGGATTACGAAACTGTTTACCGCTTATCCGACCGAGACCATTGGATGATAGCCGCCGAAGCGCAGGAATTTGGTATGATAGATGAGATATTGGGTGCTAAGGAGAAGATTTAAATTAAACTGTCATGCTGAGCGATAGCGAAGCATCTATTCGCCGCCATACACAGTTCGCGAATAGATCCTTCATTACGTTCAGGATGACAAAAAAAATGTCAATTCTTTTCGCCGTTGTTGGTATTGTCACCAACAACTATTAGGACGTTTAATTTCCAATCTTAACGAAGGGCGATTTTTGCCGTTATTTGCCGTTTTTGATGTTATCAGCAATAAAGCCGCAATCTTCTCTGCCTAATAATTAAATTATAGGTAATGGTGACTGTGTTCTGTCAGTAGCTAATTTAAAAATTGGCTGATTATCAGATGTTTAGTTAAATACGCAAGCGTTCACGGCCGTGAACGTGAACACTTATCATCTTCACCGGGTTCAGGATGACAAATAAATCGCCATGCCAATTTCCCTTAATAATTTAACAATTACCTTTACTTTTTCTTCAAAAAATAATCGCTTACTTTGGGTTTACTATCTGCGTTTATTATGAAGAGAATTCTTACCGCTGCCCTCCTGCTAACTTGCATCATTTATAAAACATCGGCGCAAAACAACAGTGTGCTTACCACAACTGCCAATTACTCCGAACTACAGCAAAAATTTGTCGACCTGAAATTTGGCATGTTCATCCATTTTAACATGCCTACCTATATGGATGCCGACTGGCCTGATCCCGAAGCGGCCGTGTCCAACTTCAACCCTAAAAAACTAAACGCCGACCAATGGGCTAAAGCGGCAAAAAGCGCTAACATGACCTACGGTTGCCTAACCACCAAACACCATAGCGGCTTTTGTATTTGGGATACCAAAACAACTGATTATAACGTAATGAACAGTCCGCTGAAACGCGATGTGGTAAAGGAATATGTAGACGCATTTCGCAAGAACGACCTGAAAGTGATGCTTTACTATAGCATACTGGATACCCACCACAAACTACGCCCGCATACCATCACCCAAAAACATTTTGAAATGGTGAAGGCGCAGCTTACCGAATTGCTTACCAAATACGGCAAAATAGAAGCCATTATTATTGACGGCTGGGATGCCCCATGGTCTAGGATCAGTTATGACGATATTAATTTTGAGGATGTGTACCACCTGATAAAATCTATCCAGCCGGATTGTGTGCTAATGGACTTAAACGGCGCCAAATACCCTGCCGAAGGTTTATTTTACAGCGATATTAAAACCTACGAAATGGGTGCCGGTCAGCGTATCTCTAAGGAAAATAACATTATGCCGTCGTTGGCTTGCTTACCACTGCAAAGCAGCTGGTTCTGGAAAACAAATTTCCCAACCACGCCTGTAAAAGATGCACCCAAAATGGTGACCGAGCTAACCACGCTAAACAAGGCAGATTGCAATTTTATCCTGAACGTTGCCCCAAACCGCGATGGTTTGTTTGACGATAACGCTTTAGCCGCGCTTAAAGAGATAGGCAAACTTTGGAAAAACGATGGCCCTGCGCCAAAACTGGCAGCAACAGGTTCGCCAATTATATCTTCTAATATCGCCAAAAACAAACCATCAAACTCCAGCTGGAGCGATGATATGAATATTATGGATTTTGCCAATGATGACGACTTCACCACCTCGTGGACATCAAATGCAGCTATCAAAACCCCCTGGTACGAGATTGATTTTGGCCACGATACCGAGTTTAATACCATTGCCCTAACTGAGGCAAAACCCAACATAACCGGCTATCATTTAGAATATCTGCACAATGGCGTTTGGAAACCTATTTTGAACGGCAATACAACTTCCCGCGTAAAAATCCACCGCTTTAACCGTGTTTGGGGTACCAAAATACGGGTAACTATCGACAAAGCCGACAGTCAGGTTTCCATAGCCGAATTTGGGGTTTATAACGAAAGAAGGTAGTAATCCATCACATATTAAATACCGTATTATTGCGAGGAGCGTAGCGACGTGGCAATCTCTATAGCCAATGCATAATCGCTTTGCTTACAACGAGATTGCCGCGGCTATCGCTTGCAATGGCACGTTGTTGCCTATTTCGTAACAATTACATCAAGTAAGATCTGCATCAAAAAATTTAAAGGATTGCCCGGCATCATCAACAGCTACACTGCCAATATACCCGTGTTGGATATTGAAACTATTCGATACCCAGTTTTTATCAGCCCCTGTTAATGTAGAGTGGAGCGGATGGTCGCCGTTAAGCACCGGGGTTATTTGCAAATGCTCGCCCAAACCCTGTCCTGTTGCTTTCAGAATGGCTTCCTTACGCGTCCATAGGGTGAAGAACCTTTCTGTGGAGTTTTCCTGATTGATGTAAGCGGCTTCTTCTTTGCTGAAATTATCCAGTAGGATATCCTGAAATTTAAAAGCGTCGTCAATAAATTCAATGTCGGTTCCTACCTGTGATGAAGCAACAGCCAATACTATCCAATCGCCGGAATGTGAAAGGTTGTAATGGAGCGAATTGCCATCTTTACCAAAAAGATGCGGTTTTTTATTATCACCCAAAACAAATTCGAGCTGTTCAGGTGGTGTACTTAAATATCGACCCAATATTATCCGCTGTGCGCCCCTGCTAACAATAAACCTGTCGTGATCTTTCCGTTGCAGATATTTACCTGCACGTACAAGTTCTGCCACGTTAAACAAGGCCTTAAATTGATTTAATAAACTTAAATTCTGGCGAATATTGATTCGCCATATATGCACTTCACTGATGTTGATAGCAAGGCCGGGCAAGGCCTTTTGCCAGTTAACATTACTTAAATACCGGTTATCTATCTTGCCCAAAACCTTTTGTGTTACAGTTTACTGCCTCTGTTTTAATTGATCTTATCAAGGCAACCTTGTAATATTTTCGCGAATTCCTTGTCGTTTGGCTCCTTAAATATGGTATTATGCTCACCCGGGATCTTATGAATATTTACCCCTTTTAAAGCATAAGGTTTCCAGCCCATATACTCATAATCATCCAGGTAAAACGATCTTACTTCGGCCCTGAAAAGCTCGATAGAAGTATTATACGGTTGTATCTTATAATGCTTTTGCGCGATGTCGTTCATCTCGTCTATTTTATTGGCATAACCAAAAAAGCCGATCTGTTGCTGTTGTTTGCCAAATTTCACTTTCCACAAAAGCCTGGTTACGCCGCGTTTGACAGCCTTTGAACGGGTTTTAATGGTTTTTTTAAATCCATCCTTAAACAATAGCGCGTGCCATACCTTGCGGCCAAAATATAACCCACGTTTAACATTTTTCACTAACCAGGGGTCGTAAAACGGGGTACGGTAAGCATAAGTATCAAACATGGCCAGCATCCGCACCTCTTTATTAAGCGCTTCCAGCTGCCTGGTCATTTCGTAAGCAATTATTCCTCCAAAAGAGAATCCGGCCAAGGCATACGGGCCATCCGGGTTTTGCGCCCTTATAGCTGATATATAGTGCGCTGCGATATCTTCTATCCGACTTAGGGGTTCGTCAACGCCGTTTAGGCCTTTAGCCTGCATACCGTAAACCGGCTGGTCCTTGTCCATGTGTTTGGCAAGGGTGTTAAACAACAGTACATTTAAACCGGCGCCATGCACAATATATATGGGCACTTTAGTACCATTCGGCTTTATTGGCACCAATGAATCCCAGGTAATAGATTTGCCATCCATTTCCAGCATCAGCGACAGTTTTTCTACTGTAGAATTCTCGAACAAAATAGCCAGAGGCAGGCGTTTACCTGTTTCTTTCTCTATCCGCGCCATAACCTGTACAGCTATCAGCGAATGCCCACCCAGCTCAAAAAAGTTATCGTGGATGCCAACCTTTTCAATTCCCAAAAGATCTATCCAGATGTCGGCAACGAGTTTTTCAATATCTGTACGCGGGGCAATGTATTTTACAGTCTCAACCGATGCAATGTCCTGATTAGCCAGCGCTTTTTTATCCACTTTACCATTCGGGGTCATTGGCATGGCATCTATCAGCACAAAGTTATCGGGCACCATATAGTCCGGCAACAACAAGCGCAGGTTGTTGCGCCATTGTTGTATCAGTTCTCTATTATCCTGATTATGAGGTTCTTTCAAAATAATATAGGCCACCAGTTTATCAACGCCATTATTATCGGCACGGGCAATAACAACCGCTTGTTTTATACTTTCTTCTTTGGCCAGGTTAAATTCTATCTCGCCAGTTTCTATCCGATATCCACGAATTTTCACTTGCGCGTCGATACGCGACAGGTACATCAGATCACCATCCGGGGTGAACGTTCCGAGGTCTTCGGTGCGGTACATTTTCGTCCCTGGTTCGCCCAAAAACGGATCTGAAACGAACTTTTCGGTTGTTAGTTCGGGTTGATTCAGGTAGCCCTGGGCAATGCCCTCACCGCCAATATAAATTTCGCCGGCGGCACCAGCAATCAGCGGATTTTGGAACTTATCTAAAATGTAGATCCGCGTATTATCAATGGGTTTACCAATGCTGATAAAGCCATCGCTCGCAGTGATCTGTTTGAGTGTCGACCAAATGGTGGTTTCTGTCGGACCATACACATTCCATAACGAAGTTGCCCTGCCCAGTATACGCTGCGCCAGATCCATCGGTAAGGCCTCGCCCCCGCAAATCACTTTTATCTTCTCATTACTCCAACCCGCTTCCAGCATTATACGCCAGGTATAGGGAGTGGCCTGCATTACGGTTACCTTTTCTTTTTTGATGATATCCAGCAACGCATTGCCATCTTTCGCGGTTGCAGCATCGGCCAGTACTATTTGCGCGCCGGTTATCAGCGGGAGCCAAAGTTCCAGTCCGGCAATATCAAAGCTGATGGTGGTTACAGCAAGTAGCTTATCCGCAGCGGTAAGCCCCGGTTCTTTTTGCATGCTGTACAAAAAGTTAACCACGTTACGGTGCTTTATCTGTACCCCTTTTGGCTGGCCTGTAGAACCCGATGTATACAGGATATAGATCAGGTCTTCCCCTTTTACTTTAACGTCAGGGTCAGTGGCTGGGTAATTACTTAGTTCTGCCCAGATATCATCCAGGATAATCTCTTTGGCGTTTGATACATACTGGCCTTTATAAGTATCCGACGTAAGCAATACCACCGCGGCCGAATCCTCCAGCATGTAATTGATGCGGTTGATCGGGAATATCGGGTCGAGCGGGATATAGGTTGCGCCTGCCTTGATGATAGCCAGCAAAGCCACTACCAACTCCGCCGACCTGTCCAGCGATATAGCGACCTTGTCCCCCGCTTTTACGCCATTCTCTATCAGTACAGCCGCCAGTTGATTTGACTTTTGGTTTAGCTGCGTATAGGTAAATTCTTCGTTATTAAATTTCAGGGCGATGTTATCCGGATACAGCGCCGCGGTTTCGCTGATGATCTGGTGGAGTGATTTCTCCTTTGGATAGTCAACCTTAGTATTGTTCCATTTATTCAGTTGCTCCTGTATCATGGCAGCATTCATCACCGGGATCTTGCCGATAAGCGTATCCGGCGACTTCACTACCTCTCGCAGCAAATGCTCCAGCTCTTCCATAAAACGCTTTATGGTGGCCAGCTCGAACAGCTGCGTATTGTATGACCATTCAAAAGTCAATGTACCCTTATGATCGGTAATATTCAGGAAGATCTCAAATGTTTCGTATTCGCGCGGATTGTTGATGTAACGATGTTTCAGGTTATAGAAACCTATCCCCTCATCCATCCCAATATCGATATTAAACACCACCGGCACCAGTGGCAAACGCGATGGGTCGCGGGCAAGGTTTAGCTTTTTAAGCAGGCTGCCAAAGGTATATTGCTGATGGTCGTACGCATCCAGCACGGTACTTTTGCGTGCCTTCAGGTACTCTACAAACGATTGGTCGCCTTTGGTGAAACTTCTTAAGGGAAGCAAGTTGACGCAATGCCCAACCAGACCAAAATTACCGGTAGCAGATTGCCCCGCGGCTGGTAACCCTATTATAATTTCTTCCTGCCCTGTTAACTGGTGCAGAAAAACTTCGAACGAGGCTAAAATAGTAGTAACAAAACTGCTGCCGGCTTTGCGGGCCAACAACTTCAAATCATTAACCAAAACGGCATCAAGGCTAAAATCGGCCCGGTTACTTTTGTAGGTTCGTGGCGATGGCCTTGGGTTGTCTGTAGGCACATCCAGCAAGTGGTTGCTGCCTTTAAATTGATTTATCCAATATCCTTCTGTTTCCCGGTGCTCAACACCGTGCGAAGCTGCAATTTCTTCTATGGCGTACTGACTAAACTGTGGTGCAGGCGGTAATTCCGGCGTTGTATTTTGCGCGAATGCAGAGTATAGCTTACTCAAATCCTGCATAATGATACCTACCGACCAGCCATCGCATACAATATGGTGCATCAGCATTACTACATGGTGCTCATCATGGCTTAGTTTTAATATAGCGACCTTATATAAGGGGCCGTTAACCAGGTCAAGCGGCGTAATAGCGAGCTGGCGGTTATAGTTTTTTATAAAAAGTTTGTTCTGCTCATCGTTTTGTAAGGATAGGTCGTGATACTCAACGTTTATTTCGGGATTGTTGTAAACAATGATATTCGCGCCATCGGCACTAAAAACGGTACGCAATGCTTCATGGCGGTCTGATAACGCCTGCAATGCCTTAAGCATGGCTTCTTTATCAAAATTGCCGGTTAGTACAATGGATGCAGAATCGTTATAAGCACAATTAGCATCGTTCCCCCCTATGAGGCAGGATGTCCAGATCTCTATCTGCGGCTCGGTAGCAGGAGCAACCAATAAGATCTCGGGCCCCGCAAATGGGTCAAATTCATTGTGACTAACTTCTGGTATATATGTAGCTGTCTGATCCAATTTACTTGCCGTTTAAATTAAATTGTAAATACCTGCCCGGGCTGTTTTCATCTTTTATAAACCATGCAGGGTTGCCATCTTTATCACGACCAAGCTTAGCACCTTCTATAGGCGGCTTGTCCGCATTTATTATTGCCGGGGCAGTCGGCGTAGCCAAAGAAATAACAGGCGGGTTAGCTTGCGCTTTAAAAAAACCTGCTTCTATCATTTCGGCAATGCTCTCGTTAAATTTCGAGATCATGGTACCCACGTCCTCTTCGGTATGCGCATCCGTCATAAAACAAGGGAAGCCATCCAGAATATGAATACCCTTTAAACGCATCAGCGTAAACAGTAATTCGCTGTAAGGGATATCTTGCAAAAACTTTAAACGCCATAACGAGCCGTAACCTACCACCGTTAATGGCAGGGTCTCCTTTTTACAGATAGCATCCATGCCATCTTTTAAGCGGGTAGCCAAACCTGTTAGTTTTTCCTGCAAGGCCGGGCCGCGGTCTTTCATGTATTGCAAGGAGGCTTTTGTGGCGGCAAGGGCAAGAGGATGGCGCACAAACGTTCCGGCGAAATAGGTTACCCCTACTTCCGGCACCGAATCATCACCAAACTCCCAGTAACCACCATCAAGCGCGTCCATATATTCGGCTATACCGCAAATGGCGCCAACAGGCATTCCACCACCAATAACTTTACCATAGGTACCAATATCAGCCTTAACGCCAAACAGCGCCTGCGCCCCGCCCGGGTGGAACCGGAAACCACTTATCACTTCATCAAACACCAAAGCTATTTTGGCATCTGCGGTAACCGCTCTTAGTTCTTTAAGGAAATCTATTGGCTGAAATTCCGGCCTGCGGCTTTGTACCGGCTCTACCAATACAGCCGCTATTTCGTCCGCACGTTCTTTGATAATACGCAGGGATTCATCGGTACCATAATCCAGGATCAGCATATTTTGCACGTTATCGGGCAAAATGCCTGATGCGGCAGGAACAGTCTTCAATTTTTTGGTACCACGAACAATTACCTCGTCCATAATGCCGTGATACGAGCCGCTAAAGGCGACAATGAGCGCCCGGCCGGTTACCGTCCTTGCTATGCGCATAGCGCCCAATACCGCTTCCGAGCCTGTATTACACAAACCGGCACGGTCAAAATTGGTAAACTCGCACATCATTTTGCAAACCTCGCCGGCCAGTTCGTGCTGCGGGCCAATCTCATAACCCAGGTCAATTTGTGCTTTTATAGCCTCCTTCAAAATATCGGGCTGATAACCTAACATATTAGAACCGAAGCCGTTTAACGCGTCTATATATTCATTACCATCAACATCCCAAAGGCGGCTGCCTTTTGATCTATTGATAACTATGGGATAAACCACCTCTTTGGTTAATGGCCTAAAGCCGCTCACCACGCGCGGGTCGGCCATATAGGCACGATGCTGCTGGGTTTGTTCTTTGCTTTTTTGGGTTTTAGCGTTGTATTTTTGGGTAAGGTTGGCAAGGAAAGCCATTTGCTTATCGTCCAGCCCCCGTACCACCTTTTCTATGCGGGCGGTAGCGCCAAACGGTTTTTTAATCTCTACCATCTCTTCCGGAGAAATATCCGACTCGTGGTTTGGTATTACCGGGGATGCCTGTTTGCCATTTAATTGTGGATATGCTGCACCATTGGTGTAGGGCTGCGGTGCACCACCCTGTAAATGAGCGATCTGGCTTGCCAGGAGTTGCAACTGTTGCGAAATGATATTCAATGCCGCATCGCTGCTGCCGTTTGACGCAAATTGCATGTTTGGTATTTGTACCGAACGCTGAGCTGTAGCCGATTGATAAACGGGCTGTTGCGCAGCTGCTGGTTCAAACTGGCCCGCAGGCAGGTTCTTATCCAGAAAATTGGCTAACAGATTGATAGAATTATATTCTTCAAACAGTTTCCTGAAGGTGATAGGTATATTGAACGTTTTTTTAAGATTGGTGGCAATTTGCGTTAGTAATAACGAATCAAAACCAATCTCGGGAAAGCTCAGATCTGCAGATGTTTTATCTATTTCGATACCCGACGTATCTTCGAAAATTTCATGCAGTTTATCCGCCAGCAAATCTTTTCTCATTATATTATTTTGGACAATATTTTCTTGTGTAAGGGTTTGTGGTGTATTAGGTAATATTTCTTCCGGCTGATAGTTCACTACCCCTGCTTGATTAAGTGCAACAGGTTCAACCCAATATTTTTTATGGTCGAAGGCATAAGATGGCAGCCTTAGTTTTTTACGTCGGTCTGTATAAAACGCATTCCAATCCGGCTCCACGCCGTTTAGCCATAACTGACCAAGGGCTTTTATTACTGATTGATACTCGGGCTGATCGTTAGTCATTTCGATACCGGCAACAGTAGCGGCAGGGTTATTTGCCGTTTGCTGCGCGGTCAGCGTAGCCAGCGTACGGCCGGGGCCAACCTCTAAGAATAAGCGGCCGCTATCTTCCGTTAATGTATCAATAGCATCAGCAAAGCGGACTGTTTTACGAAGGTGCGCTGCCCAGTATGCAGGGTCGGTAGCTTCGGCTTCGCTTAGCCATTTACCTGTGGCGGTAGATACAACGGGTTTAACCGGCGCGTTTAGTTTCACCGATTTAACAATCGCCTCAAATGGCGCCACAATGCCATCCATCATGGCCGAATGGAAAGCATGGCTGGTTTGCAACAATCTCCCGGGGATGCCTTTTTCTTCCAGTGTTTTTGCAAAGGCGGCCACAGCATCTTTTTCGCCGGCCACAACAGAAAGTTTATTGCTGTTGATAACTGCAATGGAAAGGTTATCCGGTAAGATCTTTTCTAACTCGGCTGCATTAATACGTACCGATAACATATCGCCTTCAGCTGCTTCACTCACCAGCCTGGAACGTTCAGTAATTAGTTTCAGGGCATCCGGCAGGCTGAATATCCCGGCAAAATGCGCGGCCACAAATTCGCCAATACTATGTCCTGTAAATACCGATGGCTCGACGCCCCAGCTTATCCACAGCTTAGCCATAGCATAAGAGGTAATGAAGATTGCTGGTTGGGTATAGAAAGTATTTTTTAGTTTATCGTTGGCTTCTGCTGAATCATCGGCATAAATAATATCGAGAATATCCTGGTGACCTGTACCTTCCAAAAGGCGAACGCACTCATTTACCGCATCGCCAAAAACGGGTTCCTGCTCATAAAGCTCGCGGCCCATGTTCAGGTATTGCGCACCCTGCCCGGGGAACATGAATACTATTTCGGTAGCCTTTTCTTTGAGCATTTTTGAGTTGGATGGATCACGCTTAAACTTAGTCAGCTTATCCAGCAGGTCTTCCCTATTGGTAGCCAATATAAAATTTCTTTCCTTGAAATCTACACGGGTAGTATGCAGGTTGTGGGCAATATCTGCTATCTGTGCTTCCGGGTTCTTCTGTATATAGTGGAATAACCTATCGGCCCATTGAGACGCGCTGGTTGCCGTTTTAGCCGACCAGCTGATCAATTGTACCGGGCGGCTCTCAACTACCGACTGTTCCTCCCTGTAATACTCTTCCAGTATGGTATGCACGTTTGTACCACCTACCCCAAATGAGCTTACTCCTGCCCTGCGTTTACCTTCGCTTTCCCAGTTAGTAAGCCTGGTGTTTACGTAAAATGGACTATCCTCAAAATGAATGTTCGGGTTGGCTTTGGTAAAGTGTAGCGTAGCCGGGATCTGTTTATGGAACAATGCCAGAGTAGTTTTAATGAAACCAGCCACACCTGCCGCGGCCACCAAATGGCCCATATTACTTTTTATAGACCCAATGGCGCAATACTGGTTTTTATCCTGTTTGCCAAAGGCAAGGTTCAATCCTTCAATTTCTATCGGGTCGCCTAACGATGTGGCTGTGCCATGGGCTTCCACATAGGTGATTGTCGATGGGTCGATATCCGCGTCGGCAATAGCCATTGCAATGGCCCCTGCCTGTCCGGTTGCGCTTGGCGCGGTAAAACTGCCTTTGCCGCCGCCATCGTTATTTAAGCCAACGCCTTTTAAAACAGCATAAATGGTATCGCCGTCGCGCTCGGCTTCTTCAAGGCTTTTTAGTACCACAACACCCGCGCCATCGCTGAATACTGTACCGTCGCTTTCCGCATCAAACGACCGGCAATGTCCATCGGCGCTAAGCATAGTGCCCTGCTGGTACAAGTGCCCGCTTTTTATTGGCGAACTGATAGATGCACCACCCGCCAGCGCCACATTACATTGGCCGTTACGGATGCTATCTGCAGCTTGTGCAATGGCTAATAATGAGGTAGAGCATGCCGCATGCACACTCACTGCCGGGCCATTCAGGTTAAGTTCGTAAGCGGTGCGGGTGGCTATGTAATCTTTTTCGTTTATGGTTGATACCAGGAAACTGCCAACATTCTCTATCTTTTCGGTGTTGGAAAGTACGTTGTTGGTATAGTATGTATTGTTGCCTGTGCCTGCAAACACCCCTACCGATCCTGAATATTTAGCCGGCAAATGCCCGCTGGTTTCTAAAGCTTCCCAGGCCAGTTCAAGGAACACCCGGTGCTGCGGATCCATCAGTTCGGCCACCTTGGGGCTTATACCGAAAAACGTCGCGTCAAAACCTTCCGCATCTTCTACTATACCACGTGCCTTAACATAGTTTGGCGCATTGCGAATACCAAACGGAATGTTTGGATCGAGCTCATCATCAGTAAAAAAAGAGATGGTTTCCCGCCCTTCGGTCAGCACCTTCCAAAGCTCATAAATATTATTGGCGCCGGGAAAACGGCCGGCCATACCTACTACGGCTATATCGTTGTTGCTTTTATCTTTTTTGGGTTTGTTAGCCATTACTTTGGCTACTATTTTGTCGCCTCCAATGTAAGCGGCTATACCGTTAACTGTTGGGTACTGGTATAGCTTGGTTATTGGCAGGGTATAATTATGCAGCTTTTTTAAGCCCGCGACAGTTTTAAGGGCCAATATGGAGTTACCACCCAGCTCAAAAAAGTTATCGTAAATACCCACCTTATTCAACTGCAGCAATTCGGCCCATAAGGCAGCGACATGCTTTTCGGCAGGGGTTATGGGGGCTTTGTAGAGTACAGAAAGTTCGGGCCTTTGCAGATCCGGGGCAGGCAGGGCGTTTCGGTCTATCTTACCACTGGTTGTTTTGGCAAAGCCATCTACCCAAACAAATGCCGAGGGCATCATATAGTCGGGCAGTTTTTGTTCTATGCTATCGCGAAGAAAGGCAATGTCCTTTTTTGCACCTGATGATACCAGATAAGCCACCAAACGTTTTTGCCCCGGCACATCCTCGCGGGCTACTACTACAGATTGCTGGATCCCTTCCAGTTGATTTAGTAATACTTCTATCTCGCCAATTTCTACCCGGTTACCACGAATTTTGACCTGCATATCCAGGCGGCCAAGGTATTCTATATTACCATCAGGCAGGCATCTGCCCAGATCACCGCTGCGATAAATGCGGGTTGGTTTGCCTGCAGCATCTGTCCAGTTGATGAATTTCTCGTCGGTCAGGTCGGGGCGGTTCAAATAACCATAAGCCAGGTTTATGCCGCTGATGCAAAGCTCGCCTTGTTCGCCTTTGACAACCTCGTTGAGCTGTTCATCCAGTACATGAATAGTTACGTTATCCATTGCACTACCAATGGTTGGCAATAAAGGCCAGTTTTCGGCGGGGCCTTCCATTTTTAGGGCTGTAGCGAAAACGGTGGCTTCTGTTGGGCCATACATGTTGTAAAATACACATCCCGGCAAGGCCTTAAAAAATCTTGATACTTGCGGCGTGATCTTTAGCTGCTCGCCCGCGCTTATTACTTCCTGCAGCGATTGCGGGAAATACTGCTCGGCATCGGCAGCTTCGGTAAAATATTGCAGGGCTACAAAAGAAACGCTTATACGATTTACCTTTTGCCCGTCTACATAACGCAAAAGTTTTAATGGGTCTATGCGGGTTTCCTCATCTACCAAAACCAAGGTACCGCCTATGCACAGCGTACAAAAGATCTCCATTACCGAAACGTCAAATACCAGCGGAGAAAATTGCAGTGTTTTGTGACCCACACCCAAATAAGGCGAGATACGTTTATGCCAGTTTACTAAGTTAACCACACCCTCGTGCCCAACGCAAACCCCTTTAGGCTTACCTGTGGAGCCGGATGTGTAAATGATATAGGCCACTTTAGTTTTAGCCCAGTCGCCCACAGATGCAGGCGAATTTACCGGCTTATCAGAAACAATAACATTTTTAATTATCGGCTCAAAAATCGACCTGTCTTTTTCAGGCGCCAAAATAGTATCCATACCACAATCGGCAACAATATCCCGCAGGCGTTCAGCCGGGAAGGTTGGATCGAGAGGCAGATAAGCCTTGCCTGCTTTTAAAATAGCAAACAGGCTAATAATGGTCTCTATAGAACGCGTGGCACTTACACCAATAACAAGCGAGTCCGGAGAAACTGACAAGATAACTTTGGCCAATTCATCAGCTTTGGCGTTTAGTTCGGCGTAGGTAATTTTATTATCGCCAAACTGTACTGCTGTAACCGCCGGGTATTGCTGCGATTGCTGTTCAAACAAGTGCTGAATAAGCACATCATCAGTTACAATATTATTATACTTATTATCGGTAAGAATGTCCATTAAGCTAAAAAAGTAGATTAGGTTTCACCTAACCTTTATAGTTGCTGCGCAAGTTTAAAAATCGGGTATAAGTTATAAAATTAAACCTTATGGACTTGTAAGGAAAAGTCAAAAAAAATCATTTAATTTTCATTTAAATGATTTTTTTTATTTGTTCATAGAACCCTCAATTGCATAACTATGGGTTAACACACGTCCCGCTAAAGCAACTAAATTCCATCAAAATGAAGTTATAGTTATTTTATATATAAAGCCTGGATTACGCTATAGCTAATGTTGATGGGGCAAATTACCCATTTGCTACTTAATTACTATCTGGTCGGGTTGTGCCGCCACAATTTCAGGACGATTTTTGTGCATTTCGAACACACCGGTAACGCATATATTTTTCCCTTTTAAATTAGCCCAATCCAGCGTTATTTTATTTCCTTTTACGGCTATGGTGTACTTTTGGTTTGGATAATTACCACCCATATTTATCAGGGTAAGCGTATCACTAAAGATCTTTACGGAAGATACTACATCGCAAAGGGTACTGGTTTTACCGAGGTTGCTTTTAAACTCTTCGGCATTAAAGGTTTGTGCCGATGCTTTAAGTGTAAAAGCACCCGATATGATGAAAAGAAGTAGTAGTTTTTTCATGCCTTAAGATATATTAATTATTACAAAACAGAAAATTTAATGTTTGCTTTATCTTCCTGTTTGAAGCTGCTTAATTAATGCATAAAAAACAATCTGATTAGCCGCTATGTTATTTACGCATGAGCAAGAAGCACCAGACCATACCCAACGAACCGGAGGAAATGCCTGTAAAAGAAGACAAGCCCGAAATAGAGCAGCCTATCGACCCCAAGGTACCCGAAGTACCACAGGAAAATCCTGATGAATTACCTGATGAGATCCCGCCTGAGGAAGATGAATAAAGCAAGGGTTGAGGGCATGTCATCCTTGGCTCCATACTTGTGACAGTTGGGTTCTATAATCGCACTGCAAATGCTAAGCCATATTACACACTCGTCACAGACAAGCACGAGAAAGGTTCGAACCAAGGTCATTTAGTATAATTGTAAATCGAAAACGAAAGCAACCTGTGCTATAATGTGCTTTTTATGATATTAGATGTCGTTTATTTAAGAGTAGCGACATTTAATATCTAATATCTTTACAAATAGTTTATCAATTGTTTCTTACACATTCTGGACAAACTTCCTCTTTGGGCTTGGCTGATTCAAGTCTATCCGTTAGTAATACAGGCGATGTTATAGCTGCAATGTTTAAAGCAAAGCTATTACTCGGCCAACACGAGTTGCACAACATTCTTTCACATTTAGGACATTTGCGCAATGAATGACCATAAATCAGACCAACATTTGCCATTTGAGGCATTTGGCATTTGTTACAGCGTGGTGTTGGAGTAGCGCCGTACAACGTATAGGCACCCGTCCCTCCAACATTTATTGTACTGCCTGTTATGCCTGAATAACCACTAACGGGCGGAACGTAATTGGGATTGACCTGCACGCTTCCATTTCTGATATAGTAACTATCATCCGATGACTCTTGGCTTTTTGCCTCCAGCTTTTTAATTTTTTGTTTAAGATCGATGATCGATTTTTCGTACTTATCCTTGTCCTGTTTATTTTGGCCTTCTATTTTGCTTAGCGCTTCTGTTTTTTCTTGCAGTTCTTTTTCATAAGTTGCGATTTCCTCCACGGTACCTATCAATTGTTTAGTAGCACCTATTCGGTTTAAAACGTTCCTTTGTTCATCTATGGAAAGTGTATGCATTACCTTGTCGAAGGAACTGACAACGGTTTCTAAGCGGGCGTTTTTGATCAAAAACAACTCTGCAAGTTCATTAAGCATTTTCTTTTGCACCTCTTTCTTAATTTCGGTGATATCTTTAAATTCCTTTATCCATGGGATAGGTTTTGTTGTCTTGACTTGGTGTACGAACTGCAAGGTCTCAAAGTCAATGTATTCCGGCAATGTTTGTTCCATAACCTCCTTCGTTTTCTCAAAATCCTTTCCACACTTTTTAAAAGCAGTACGATAGGACTGATAATAGGTCATCACTTCATCTCGAATAAAGACCAGCATTCTTTTCCGTGAGTGGTGCGCATAAATATACTCTCCGTGGGTAGGAGAAATATTCTTCTCTTGAAGGCATGTGTGGCTATTCTTCCAATCTAAAGCAGTGCCATATCTACCATCAATCACTAAAACCATTACAAATGATTGTTCAAGCACCGGGATACAAGATTCCCATGGTTCAAGATTGGGGGAACTGTCTGGAAATCCTTCGGCAGAGCTTAGTATTGGGCGATATCCGAGCTCACTTAAAAATCGAGCGAGTTCGGCACGTAAATCTTTCAAATTATAATCTGTCGAACTAATAAATATTGGGAAGTGATATTCACTTGATTGATCCATACATGTTAGGTATTAAAATTGGCAACGGCAAAGCTACCGGATTAAGTGGAATATCGCAATTCTTGATGGATGAGGCTAAGAACCGATGGAAGTAATCCAAAATAATAGGCGCAGTAATTTCGCACAAACCATAAAAAAAGCCCCTCTAATTACTTAGAAGAGCTTTGCTCGTGATCCCATCAGGATTCGAACCTGAGACCTACTGATTAGAAATCAGTTGCTCTATCCAGCTGAGCTATGGGACCATCGCGATTTTTTCGCGGTGCAAATATGCGAATTTTGGATGAAACAGGCAATAGCTATCGTATTAAACTGAAATTACATTTTTTATTCTTAAAAGGTCTTAATTTATTAAAGCGGATAAGAAACTGGCCGGCTGCCAATGATGGATTGCAATTGCGCTTTCTAAACAGCATTTATTGCCCGCAAATATATTTAGCGCTACAAAAAACACCATCAATAAATTTTTGTTAAAATTTACATATAATTGTATCTGATTATAAACCGGCACTATCAATTAAAATAGTGCTTTACATGTACAACAGACAGATATTATTTTTTTGAAAAACTTATTAATTACACCTTTTGGCTAAATTTTATTTTAGCATAAAAAAGTTGAAATCTATATATAAAAACAAGGTTTTGACTTGTTTAATATTGCTTTTTTACTTTTTAAAACTAAGAAGTGTTTTTTTTACAATAAGTTAATCATACTTTTAACCCAATTTTTTTTTAAAAACTTATTTTATGATCATAATTGCTGACGGTGGCTCCACCAAAACAAACTGGTGTTTAGTTACCGAAGATGGTAAAAAGGTGTATTTTAACACTGAAGGCTATAATCCTTATTTTTCAAGCACTGATTACATCATTCAATCGTTAAAGGAAAGCCTGCCTACCGACCTGGAAAAGGATAAAATTACAGAAGTTAACTATTACGGCGCAGGCTGTTCAACTCCTGAAATGCGAAAGATTGTTGAGGATGCCATGCAGGCAGTTTTTACAAAATCGAGAATTTATATTGGCCACGATCTGCTTGCTGCAGCGCGTGCCCTGTTAGGTAACAACGAAGGCTTTGCAGCCATTTTAGGTACCGGCACCAACACATGTTTATACAATGGCCGCGAGGTTATCAACAACATTGATTCGGGTGCTTACATACTGGGCGATGAAGGTAGCGGCTGCCATATTGGTAAAAAGTTACTGGTTGATTATTTACGCGGCTACATGCCAGAGGCTGTACGCAAAAACTTTTGGGAAACCTTTAAGCTTACGCCTGATGATATAAACGAAATTGTTTACACACAGCCAAGGGCTAACCGCTTTTGCGCAAGCTTCAGCAAGTTTGTTTATGATAACATTGTAAACATTGAATATTCGCGCAACCTGGTGCGTACTTCTTTTGAAGATTTTTTCCGTAACCTGGTTACACACTACCCCGACTATCAGAAATATACTTTTAACTGTATCGGATCTGTAGGTTATAACTTCCGTAATGTACTGGAAGAGGTTTGTACCGAAAACGGCATGACCGTTGGTAACATTATCCGCTCGCCTATAGATAACCTGGTTAAATACCACTTAGAATTAGCGCCAAGCCAGTTGTAACAGTTGGCAGTTGTTAGTTTGCAGTTAGCAAAACATAAAGAAAGCCGGTAAGTAACTTACCGGCTTTCTTGTTTATATATTTTAAGAAGCGGGCTGCTAACTGCAAACCGCCCACTGCAAACTACTTGTCCAGGTTCAGATCGTTCTGAAAGATTTTGGTGTATTTGCGGCGATCAAACTTGTACAGCTTGGCTGCACGATACGATACCCCTTTTTGTTTTTCGTCCAGCTCCTTTAAAAAGCCATAGCTCAGCATTTTTTTGCGGAAGTTACGTTTATCCAGCTTTTTGTTTAGCACCGCTTCGTATAACGATTGTAATTGTGTAAGCGTAAATTTCTCTGGCAGTAATTCAAAAGCTATAGGCTGATAGTTTAGCCTGCGGCGGATCTTGTTAAATCCGGTCTCAAATATTTCGCTGTGGTCAAATGCCAGTTTAGGCAGATCGTTTACCGGGTGCCAAAACGCGTTTTTAGCATACTGCGTTACCGGCTTCACTTCTTTTTGCCCGTTTATACGTATCAGCGCATAGTAAGCAACGGTTATTACGCGCCCCTGCGGGTGGCGGTTAACTTCGCCAAAGGTGTGAAACTGCTGCATATGCAGGTCGCGCAGGCCGGTAAGCTCATATAAAATACGCTCGGCAGCATCATCAATGCTCTCATCCTGTTCAACAATATATCCCGGTAAGGCAAGCCAATCCTTAAAAGGCTCCTCATTACGTTCTATAAGTAATATTTTAAGTTCTCCGGCTTCAAAACCAAATATGACACAGTCTATAGAAAAAACTGAGTTAAATGTAGGTAACTTTACTTCCAAGGGATTAATCTGTTAGGTTAATTGTGTCTAAATATATATCCTTAATTTTTAATGTAAAAATATATAAATAAATTTAATGGTGTAAATTTGACACACTATATTCGCAGCTACAAATTTACTTGTGTAAAGATGCATAAAATTTCAAAAATAGCAGTTCTTACTTCAGGTGGTGATGCCCCGGGCATGAACCCATGTATAAGGGCTGTAGTACGTACCGCTATCTATAATGGCCTGCAGGTTGCAGGTGTTCGCCAGGGTTACCAAGGGCTTATCGACAATAACATGTACGATATGAACACCCGCTCGGTGAGTAATATCTTAAATCTTGGTGGCACCATTTTAAAAACCGCCAGGTGCCTGCCCTTCCGTACAGAAGAAGGAATGGAACTGGCCTACCAGAATCTTAAAGCTGCCGGTATTGATGGCATTGTGGTTATTGGTGGTGACGGTACTTTTACCGGTGCGTTACGCTTTTCAAGAAAATATCCGGATATAGCTGTAATAGGCGTACCCGGCACTATTGATAACGACCTTTACGGCTCTACCTATACTTTAGGATTTGATACGGCCACTAATACTGTGATTGAGGCTATTGATAAAATACGCGATACTGCCGATGCACACGACCGCTTATTCTTTATCGAAGTGATGGGCCGCGATTCGGGCGCTATTGCCCTGCGGGCGGGTATATCCTGCGGCGCCGAAGCTATTCTGCTACCAGAACGCGACACTGCTATTGATAACCTGATAGAGAACCTTAAAGCAGGCCAGTACAATAAAAAATCATCGAGTATTGTAATTGTGGCCGAGGGGGATAAAAGCGGTGGCGCTTATGACCTTGCCGAAGTTGTTAGAAAAGAGGTTAAGTTTTACGATATAAAAGTTACTATATTAGGCCACTTGCAACGTGGCGGTAGCCCATCGGCATTTGACAGGATTTTGGGCAGCCGTTTAGGCTATGCCGCTGTTAATGCCATGATAAAAGGCAACACACAAATGATGGTTGGGCTTGAAGCTAACCACATAAAATTAACAAGCCTTGAAGAGGCGCTAACCCAGCATCAGTTTAAACTTGAAGAAGACCTGATGCAGATGGCAGATATATTATCAATTTAAATGATTGCAGTTGTTTATAGTGGATCAAACAATGCCGGCTGGCGATTAGCCGATAAGGGACGAACGGTTGCCTCGTTCAACACCAATGCTATTAATCCCTATTTTAACGATGAAAAATACATCATACAACTGTTCAACAAAAACATTAACCTTATCCACCACGCCGAAGGAATAAAACGAATTTATTTTTTTGGTGCGGGTGCATCCTCAGACGAGCTTAAGCAAGTTGTATATAATGCTTTCGCGGCATTTTTTAAATTTGCTAAAATAAACATAGCGCATGATATTGATGCCGCTGCCATTGCCTGCTGCCGTAATACACCGGGCATAGTAAGCATCTGCGGAAGCGGAAGTAACGCCGCCTGGTACGATGGAAAAAAGGTAAAACCAAACAATTACGGTTTGGGTTATATATTGGCAGATGAAGGATCTGGCAACTGGCTGGGCAGGCAACTCATAAAAGGCTTTATGAACGAAACGTTACCGGCTAACATCCGCAAGAAGTTTATACAACGGTATGATGCCGACCGTAAAACCTTGCTGGAGAAGGTTTATCGGCAAAAACAACCTGCGTTGTTCCTTAGCTCGTTCAGCGATTTTTACCTGGAGAACAAACAAGACACCTACCTTAAAAACATTATCACAACCGGCTTTAGCAAACTGATAGATACTTACCTGGTACCTCTGCATAAACAGCACCCGGAAGCATCAGTACATTTTGCGGGCACGGTAGCGGCCAACTTTCAGGAATACCTGTATGAGGCTGCACAGGGTACCGAAATTAAGATAGCAGATATTATAAAAGAACCCATAAACCATTTATTGACGTATTATTCAAACAAAAATTAGAAAATCATGAAAATAGGAATCAACGGCTTCGGCCGTATCGGTCGCTTAGCTTTTAGGGCCGCAATTGAAAGACCAGATGTTGAAGTTGTAGGTATTAATGACCTTGTTGAGCCAGATTATATGGCTTACATGTTAAAATATGATTCAACTCACGGTCAGTTCAAAGGCACAATTGCTGTAGAAGGTGGCCATTTGGTAGTTAACGGTAAAACCATCCGTGTAACTGCTGAAAAAGACCCTGCAAACCTTAAATGGAATGAAGTAGGTGCAGAAGTTATTATTGAGTCTACAGGTTTGTTCTTAACCTTAGATACTGCACAAAAACATATTGATGCCGGCGCTAAAAAAGTGGTAATGAGCGCTCCTGCAAAGGATGATACCCCTACTTTTGTAATGGGTGTAAACCACAAACTGCTTAAAGCAGAACAAACTATCGTTTCAAATGCATCATGTACTACCAATTGTTTAGCGCCTATTGCTAAGGTATTAGATGATAAATTTGGTATTGAAGAAGGTTTAATGACTACTGTACACGCGGTAACAGCCACTCAAAAAACAGTTGATGGCCCGTCTGCAAAAGACTGGAGAGGTGGCCGTGGTGCTTATCAAAACATCATCCCTTCATCAACAGGTGCTGCTAAAGCGGTTGGTTTAGTTCTTCCTCAGTTAAAAGGTAAATTAACAGGTATGTCGTTCCGTGTTCCGGTTGCCGACGTTTCTGTTGTTGACTTAGTTGTACGTTTAAAAACTCCAACTTCATACGAAGGTATTAAAGCCGCTATGAAAGAAGCATCTGAAGGCGAACTTAAAGGTATTTTAGGTTACACCGAAGATGAAGTTGTATCTGAAGATTTTAAAGGTGATGCACGCACATCAATTTTTGATGCAAAAGCTGGTATCGCTTTAAATGACAATTTTGTTAAAGTTGTATCTTGGTACGATAACGAGTGGGGTTACTCAAACAAACTGATCGACCTTGTTCAGGAAATTGGCAAACTGTAAGTTTAGCTAACCCTAATATTAAAGCCCTGCGATTATCGCGGGGCTTTTTTTGTTTTATGCGTGGTTAATGCTGTACTTTTTTAAAACATTATTATTTGTGCCGTATTTATTTAATATGGAAACATTTAAAACACAATTTAAAATGGGTGGTGTCCCTACAGATGTCACCGTAAAAACATTAATGGCCAATAGCTTTGACTGCACTTTAAACCTGGCCGACTTTTTTGATGGTGGAGAATTTGAAGGAACCGGAAGTGAACCAGACTTTACCTTAAAACATGAAAACGGCAAGTGGCAAATAGTTGGGGATAGCAAGGTTACCTTAACTGAGGCTGATATCAACAACTTAGGGCAGGCTATTGATGAAGCTTATTTAGGCAGATAACGTTCTATTTTTGATTTTAATGCCGGTTGCAACACCGCAATAAGTAATCTGATTTTCTGAGACGGCGACTAAAACATTCAGGATTTTGGAGAAGGAATAAACTTTACCTCATGACACGGAAAATTTTAGGATGTCATGGTGAGCTTGTCGAACCATTAGCGAATCTGCCTCGCGTATAATCCTTCGACAAACTCAGGATGACAAACTACCTTACCAGCTTACCAAAAGAAGAAATGGATAAACTGGAAGAAACAAAAAGGATTTTGGAAGAGGATTCATTATAGACCCTGTCATCCTGAGCGTAGCGAAGGATCTATTAACAAACTGTGAATAACGATTGCATGTCGGTGAATAGATGCTTCACTACGTTCAGCATGACAAGTTTATTTGTTTACCATGGCGTAACACCATAATCGCTAAAATACTTCCCGGTTGGGCCATCTTTATCGATCATCGCGTTTTCTACAATTGGGGCAGCACCCTCTTCTACCGTTTTATAGCCCTGGTTGTTGTTAAAGTCGGTAGCAGTATAACCCGGGTTTACAGCATTTACTCTAAAATTTTTCAACTCGTAAGCCAAAGCGATGGTGTAAGCATTTAAAGCGCTTTTTGATGGGCCGTAAGCCGCGGTTTTAACGTCGTAATGCCTCCAGGTAGGGTCGCTGTGTAATGTAAGCGAGCCAAGGTCTGATGTTACATTTACTATCCTTGGGTTTGGTGCATTTTGCATTAGCGGTACAAAGATCCTTACTACACGCGCTACGCTAAAAAAGTTCACTTCAAAAACATCCTTAAAGGTTTTATCAGGGGTGTTAGAGGCAGGCTGAGGGAAATCACCGGGGATACCTGCGTTGTTGATCAGTACATCTAAATAGTTGATACGTTTAGCCAGCTCGTTATACGCCTGTTGTACAGATTCTTCGCTGGTAACATCTATCAATACCAGTTCAACATCATTCAAACCTTCGCTGTGCAGTAGCTCTACCGCCTCATAGCCCCGTTCCTTATCTCGGCAACCTAAGTAAATATGATAGCCTGCATTTGCCAGTTGGCGGGCGGTTTCCAGGCCAATACCTTTATTGGCGCCGGTTATTAATACTGTCTGTTTTTCCATAAAGCAAAACTACAGCGCTACAAATACAATACCACTGCACATAGCAGGGCATTAACTGTACATTTCACGGATTTGTTGACGGAATGCGATTGGGGTACTCTCTGTAAGGCGTTTAAAGAAACGGTTAAAGTAAGCCGCATCTTCAAAACCAAGTTCATCGGCAATTTGCTTAACAGATAAGTCGGTATGTAATAGTTTACGTTTTGCCTCTACCACCAAACGGTTATGAATATGGTTGATGGCCGTTTTACCGCTTTGCTGTTTCACCACATCATTCAAATAACCAGGCGATATATTCAACAAGTTGGCATAAGCGGCCACATCATGCAGTTCGGTGTGATGCTTGCCTATCAGTTCCTGAAAGCTTTTTAGCAGGCAATGGTTCTGGGTTATTTTGCTCTCGCCAAATTGTTCGGTATACAACCGGCTAAGGTATATCACCAACACACGCAGCCATGAAGTAAGCATTTGATTTTGCCAGCTGCCGCCTGTGTTAAACTCGGCGGTCATTTTGTGCATTACATCTGCGATGTAGCTAATATCGTCATCGCTCAATATCAATTCATGTGCACCTGCCGGGTTTTGTATTATGGGTAACTGGCGAAGCATGCGGTTCTCTTCCAGCAGTAAAAATTCTTCCGTAAAGCCGGCCACAAAACCTTTCACGGGCTTGGTTTCTTCCTTCAAATGCACCTGCTGTGGCACGGTAAAATAGAAATGCCCAGGCTTTACAGTATAGGGCACAAAATCTATCCAATGGCGGCTGCCGCCTTGCTCAACAAATGCGAAAAAGTAATAATCTTTTCGGTGAGGGAGCAGAAATGCATCTTCGATAATGATATCAACGCCATTAGCTTCATGCACTTCTATCATAGCGAGATTACCGCCATTTATGGTCACTAAAGGGTAACTGGGGATGATATTTTTTTCGGGCGCTATTAAAACCGACATGATGCAAAGGTATTAATTACGTTTGTCATCCTGAGCGATAGCGAAGGATCTAATGTACAACATGCTTGTCGGCGATTAGATGCTTCGCTATCGCTTAGCATGACAAATCTATTCTACATCAGCTCGCTATCATTCTTAACATGCCAGGTTTTATAGGCCATGTAATAAAGCAACAGGGTTGGTATCACGTAAAAAAACGCACCGCTGCTGTTAACTTCGGGGTAAGCGGCTATAATACTATATACCAGCAATGCCAGTGCAACAGTGCCCCCTACCAGGTACAAATAAAAAAACTTACCGCTCATATTATTTACTGCTTTTTGTTTTTTTTGTTTCGGCTTTGCCGGATACTTTCTTAAATATGGCCGCGCCTAATGGTGGTGCGGCAATACTTAACGAATTATCTTTTCCGTGCCAGCTGGTTTCTTCTGTTGCGATTGGATCAAAGTTGATCACTCCGCTGCCCCAGAACTTTTCACTGTCCGAGTTAAATATTTCCCGCCATTGGCCTGCAGATGGTACACCAATACGATAGTTATGATGCGTTACAGGTGTCATATTCAATACAATTACCAGGTCGTTTTCCCTGTCGATACCTTTACGGGTATAAACGATTACAGAGTCGTCCATATTGCTGGCATCTATCCATTCAAAACCAGTCCAGTCAAAAGCTTTCTCGTATAACGCAGGTTCAGATCTGTATAGCTTATTAATAGCTTTAACGGCCTCTTTTATCCCGTTATGGCTATCATATTGCAACAAGTGCCAGTCTAACGATTTTTGGAAATCCCATTCGCCGCTTTGGCCAAATTCACCACCCATGAACAATAGTTTTGTACCCGGATGGGTGAACATAAAGCTATACATCAAACGCAGGTTGGCAAACTTTTGCCAATCATCCCCAGGCATTTTGCCTAACATAGAGCCTTTGCCATAAACTACCTCATCGTGCGAGAAAGGCAGCATAAAGTTTTCGGTAAAGGCGTATACCATGCTAAAGGTTAGCTGGTTTTGGTGATACTTACGATGAATAGGATCATGCGAGAAATAATCAAGCGTGTCATGCATCCAGCCCATCATCCATTTCATGCCAAAGCCAAGGCCACCCGTATACACCGGCCTGCTCACCCCTGTAAATGAGGTAGATTCTTCTGCAATGGTTTGCACATCCGGGAAGTTACTGTAAACGGTGGCGTTAAATTCTTTCAGGAAAGATATAGCTTCCAGGTTTTCGTTACCGCCAAAAACGTTTGGCTCCCACTCGCCGTGGTTACGCGAATAATCCAGGTAGAGCATAGAAGCCACGGCATCTACACGTAAACCATCTATGTGAAATCTTTCTAACCAAAACAGGGCGTTGCTTATTAAAAACGCGCGCACTTCGTTACGGTCGTAGTTAAATATGTACGATTTCCAATCGGGATGAAAGCCTTTGCGAACATCGGCATGCTCATAAAGGTGCGTACCGTCAAAATTGTAAAGCCCGTGCGCATCGCCCGGGAAATGCGAAGGTACCCAATCCAATATCACTCCTATCCCCTCTTTGTGGAACTGTTCTATCAGATACATCAGGTCCTGCGGCGTACCGTAACGGCACGATGCCGCGAAGAACCCGGTTATCTGGTAACCCCAGCTTGGATAATAAGGGTGTTCCATCAACGGCATAAACTCTACGTGCGTAAAGCCCATTTCCTTTACATAAGGCACCAATGTTTCGGCCAGTTGCCTGTAACTTAAAAACTCTTCCGGACTTTCGGGGCTACGTGCCCACGAGCCCAAATGCATTTCGTAAACCGAGTATGGTTTATCTAAAGCGTTATACTGATGGCGGTCGGCCATCCATTGCTTATCATCCCACTCGTAAAAGGTATCAGCAACTATAGATGCTGTACGCGGAGGCAGTTCCCAACGCAAAGCAAATGGGTCGCTTTTCTCCAGGTCTTCACCTGTAGATGATTTTATAAAATATTTATAAGTTTCGCCAACGCCGATATTGGGGATAAAGCCTTCCCAGATACCGGAGGCATCCCAACGGTAATTTAACGAGTGCGAACCACGGTTCCAACCATTAAAGTTCCCTATCACTGCCACGTACTGGGCGTTTGGCGCCCAAACAGCAAAGTAAGTACCTACCACACCCTTATGCTCCACCACATGCGAACCAAGCTTTTCGTACAACTTAAAGTGTTTGCCGGACTTAAACAGGTCGATATCAAAATCGGTAAAACGACTGTATGGCTCAACTGCCTTCAATTCGTTATTCGCTATAATTTCAAGTGGTTTTGATTTGGAAGCAGCCGTCGTTTTTTTGGCTGCAGGTTTTTCTTCCGACGCTTTTTTAGGAGCGGCTTTTTTTGAAACCGATACCTCTTCAGATTCCGGCCAGGTCTCCTTGGCTGCGGCTTTAGGCTTAGTTTCTTTTTTCGCCTTAATAGGTTTCGATTCCGGTAGTGATGTATCGGGGTTTAAAGTTTTCTTTGCCATAGTAAGCAGCCGTTGGTATGCGTAGGGTTAATTGGTTTGCAGGATATATGCTCCTGATGTATCAAATATATAATTATTGAACATACAATAGCAGCAGATGTTTATTAATTAAAATAAAAGAAGGGAATATTGAAGCTTTAACCAAAGAGGCACACACAAAAAAAACCACAAAGTATACAAAGTTTTATCGAGGATGCGAAAATCTCCGTATCCTCTGTGTAAAAACTCTGTGTCCTCTGTGGTTAACAAAAACGCGCTATTGCGCCTATTTAAATATCTCTATCTTCTTAAAATTCTTACTAAACTTAAATTCGTAGGTTTTATCGGAGTTGGAACTGATGGTTGCTATCTCCTTGCCATCAGCAACAATTTTTGTTGGTTTAAACGGCAACCCATTTAGTTTTATGTGATAACCTTCGTAGCGTGGAGTGTACAAACCTTCCATGCTTTGCTGTATGGTTAGCTTATCGGCCGTTCCTTTTACCACAAACTTTTTCTCCAGATAAATATCCTGCTCGTAGGCAAAAGTTTCACCGTAATCTTCAAACAGGAACGAGTTTACTTCGTAATCGCTGTAGTAGATGTTCAGTTTTACCTCTTCAATTTCCTTCTCGCCTGTGTATTGCATAACCGGGTATTCCGGGATAACCGAACCGGCTTTTACAAATATCGGCATAATATCAAGCGGGGTGGGTACAACTACCTCTTTACCACCATCTACCATTTCCAGTGTCCAGAAATTAAACCATTTGCCTTTAGGCAGATACACGCTCCGGCTTTTTTGACCCGGCTCCAACACCGGGCAGATCAGTATTTTATCGCCGTAGGTAAATTCATCCTGGCGGAAATGGTTAGAAACCTCTTCCTGCTCGTGCATTACAACCGGTCTCAGGATAGGGAAACCATAACGGTGATGCTCCCAAAACGCCGAATACAGGTATGGAATTAAGCGGTAACGCAGCTCAATAAATTTACGGTTAATAGCTGTATATGGTTCGCCAAAGCTCCATGGTTCGCGCTCTTTGGTATCACCGGCAGAGTGCGCACGCATAAACGGCGAGAAAGCCCCCATCTGGATCCAGCGGGTAAACAGCTCACCGTCCGGCTCGCCGCTAAAACCGCCAATATCTGTTCCGCAGAAAGATATGCCGGAAACCGAAAGCCTTTGCAACTGGATGTTACCCAATTTTAAATGCTCCCATGATGCCACGTTATCGCCCGTCCAAACAGATGAGTAACGCTGCACGCCAGAATATCCTGCACGGGTAATTGTGAACGGGCGCTTGTTTTTCATTTGCTTGCGCAAACCTTCATAAGTAGCACGTACCATTTGCATACCGTAAACGTTGTGCGCTTTACGGTGCGACCCACGGTACCCATCGTATTGGTGGCGTACATCATCAGGGAAGGTACCCGAACCGAAAACAGCGGGCTCATTCATATCGTTCCAAACACCGGCAACGCCTGTTTCAACCAAATCGTCGAACAGGTCACCCCACCAGGCGCGCACTTCAGGGTTAGTAAAATCAGGGAACTGGCAACGGCCCGGCCAAACGTGGCCTTCCATAAAGTAATCATCGCAACGGCGACAGAAATATTTTTTCTCTTTACCCTCTTTAAAAACCGAATAGTTATCATCCACACGGATACCCGGGTCAATTATCACTACGGTTTTAAACCCATTGGCAGCCAAATCGGCTATCATTTTTTTAGGGTTAGGGAAGTATTTTGGGCTCCACGTAAAGCAGCGGTAGCCGTCCATGTAGTCGATATCAAGGTAAATACCATCGCACGGGATCCGGTTTTGGCGGAAACCATTGGCTATAACCCTTACTTTATTTTCGGGATAATAGCTCCAGCGGCATTGGTGATAACCCAGCGCCCAAAGTGGCGGCATAGGGTGTGTACCGGTTAAAAGATGGTAGTTTTTCACCACATCCATCATATGCGGCCCGTGGATGTAATAGTATTGCAGTTCGCCGCCATCTGCCCAGAAACTGGTTTTGGTAGGGTCTTCACCGCCAAAGTCGAAATGTGCTTTAAAGGTATTATCAAAGAAGATCCCGTGGGCAATGCCATCGCTTACGCTAATGTAAAACGGAATAGAGCGGTAAAGCGGATCCTGGTTATACCCGAAAGAATAGGCATCGGTATTCCAGTTTTTTAGGCGTTTGCCACGCAGGTTAAATTCGGTGGCCTTATCGCCCAATCCAAAGAAACTCTCCTGCTCTTCGCAGGTTTTGGTACAAAATACGTAGTATCCGCCAAATTGCGTATTCTCTTCCCAGTGCATCGGCACCGCGTCAGAACTGGTAACGTGATCGTTCTTATCCGAAAAGGAGATAAAGAAATCCTGTTTGCGTATATGGCAGTTTATAGCGGGTGTGGTTACACGAAACTCCTGCTCATTTTCCAGCAAAGTAAACTCAACAGATGTTTCGGGCAACTCGGGCACCGCGTAAGAGAACTCTTCAAGGAAAACGCTATGCGGTGCTAAACGTACGCGTATTATTTCGTTAGTAACTATTAGTACCTCTACTTTGGCATCGCCATCAGTAAAAAATATTTTATTTCCTAATTGTTCTGCGTGGTTGGGCGTGCCCAGGTATTTTTTCACGATGGGTTTTATGCCATCAGCGGGGTTATTTAAGTGGTGAAATTCTTCATCCTCAACAATCATATCCTCCACTAGCAGCAATTTAGCTGTCATCAGTTCCAGGTTGGGGTCAGGTATATTTTCTGCCATTTTTAAAATTCAAATTCAATATGCCTTACAGCAAAAGCTAATAAGCATAACAATTATATCAGCTAATTTTTTCGTAACAGCTAATAAACGATTATTTCCTGAATTTTCAAGCTATAATTAGGCCAATTTATCCCCAAAGTTGGATTTTGAGTCAGAATTACAAATTTAGCAATAAACCGGTGCTGCCGCCCACTATAACAGGTATACCGGCGCTTATATCGGCTGTGCTAAAAGTAGTCCCGGTTAACAAATCTGTAAAGATCGCTTCTCCGGTTAAGCCAAACTGTGTAAGTAGTTCCACAGGTATTTTAATATTAATGGCACGTTCTGTACGGTTAAAGTTAGTAATTACCAATACCTTTTGCTGCTGTGTATAGCGCATGTAAATATATAACATGGTATCAAAACCGGGTTGGTGCTCATTGGCTATCATCAGTTCGTAAAACCCGCCGGTGCTTAGCGCTTCGCTGTCTTTTACAATGTTTAATAGTTTGCTGTAAAAACCTCGTAGTTCTTTTTGTGCCGATGAAAGGTTGGCGCCATCAAATTTGCCATTGTTCATCCATTGCTGATGGGCCGGAACTCCCCAGTAGTCAAAAATGGTGGTACGTCCGTCGTCACCGCTAAAGCCAGATGCGCCTTCTGCTGGTTCGCCTACTTCCTGCCCCGAATAGATCATTACCGGGCCGGTGGCCAAAGTAGCGCTCACTATCATACCCGGGATGGCCAAATTAGCATCGCCTGCAAAAAAACGACTGGCAATGCGTTGTTCGTCATGGTTTTCCATAAAACGCAGCATGTGCTGGTCAATACCTTTGCATTGATAGTTCCAAACCGCGTTTATTTCCCAGGTGGATGCGCCCGGCTCGTTACAGGTTAGCCTTCGGATGGCATCGTAAAGGCCCACCTTATCGTACAGGTAATCGAACCCGCCATTGTGAATATAATTGTAATACTGGTCTTTATCGTAAGCTTCACCAATAAATATCAAATCGGGATAGGTAACTTTAAGCTTAGGGATTATCCATGCCCAAAATTCAACCGGTACCATCTCTATCATATCGCAACGGAAACCATCTACACCCATTTCGGCCCAATAAGTTAAGATATGGTGCATTTTATACCAAAGTGGCGGCACATGGCCAAAGTAAGTTTTTTTACCATCCAGATAGTAAACGCCATAGTTTAGCTTAATGGTTTCGAACCAGTCGTTTATGGATGGCGCGGGGCTAAACACATCGTTACCTGTTGCCTTAGCCGGGAACTCGTCAAATTTGCCATCTTTTAACGGCGAGGTAAATTCATCGCCACCCGGGTTGTAACCGCCCGGCACTACAAATGGCTGACGGGGGATATAGTAAAAATCATTCTGCTGGGAGAAGTTCTGCGTTTTATCATCGTCCTCACCAAAATCGCGTGCACCCTGCGGGCGGGCATCCGAGGCGTAGGTACGGGCCACGTGGTTGGGTACAAAATCAATGATCACTTTTAACCCGTTTTGATGCGTACGGGCTACCAGGTCCTGAAATTCGTTCAGCCTAGTAGGAACGTCAACAGCCAGATCGGGCGCTATATCATAATAATCTTTTATGGCGTAAGGTGAACCGGCGCGACCTTTCACCACATCCGGATCATCGGTTTTGATGCCATAAGCGGAGTGATCCGTCATGGTGGCGTGCTCAATAACACCCGTATACCAAACGTGACTAAAACCCATTGTTTTGATCCCGGCAAGGGCTTTATCGGTAATATCGTTTAGTTTACCAACGCCGTTCTCTTCAACCGAACCGTAAAACTTATTGGTGGTATTTTTATTGCCGAATAATCGCGGCAGCAACTGGTATATAGTTAATTTATGATTGGGCATTTAGCTTGCAGAATTTGATTTAATAAGTGCTTCGGAACCGGCATTAATTGCATGGCTGGCATCGTAAACCTTTACGGCAATATTTTGTGCCGATGTATTTTTAATAGAAACCCCATCCCCACTCACCCTTACATTCAGCAACGCCCCTCTAAACCCAACCTGGAAAGAGAACGCCCGCCATTGATGAGGTAACAGTGGATTGAACGACAGCACGCCATCCTTAACCCGCATACCGCCAAAACCTTCCACTACACTCATCCACGTACCGGCCATTGAGGTGATGTGGCAGCCATCCTCGGTATCGTTGTTATAATCGTCTATATCCAATCTTGACGTGCGCAGGTAAAACTGGTAGGCCCGGTCGATATCGCCCAGCTTAGCGGCTAATATAGCGTGTACGCAGGGCGAGAGCGATGACTCATGCACCGTCCTCGGTTCATAAAAATCGTAATTCCTGCGGATGGTATCTATATCGTAGTTATCCTCAAAAAAATATAGTCCCTGTAACACATCAGCCTGTTTAATGTAAACGGATCTAAGGATCCTGTCCCAGCTCCATTTTTGCACCAGCGGGCGCTCGGATGCGGGCAGGTCTTTTACCAGGATCTGTTCTTTATCCAGGTAGCCATCCTGTTGTAAAAAGATCTGCAGTCTATCGTCGTGAGGGAAATACATCTTGCCAATGATATCCGCGAATCTTTCGCACTCCTGCTCTTCTTTGAAGGTTATTTTAACAGTGAGGTCGTTGTATTTAGGCTGATTAGCTTGTTTCATTTTTCCGATAACCTCAAGCGTATATTTTAAACACCAAACCGCAATGGTGCTGGTGTACCAATTGTTGTTAACGTTGTTTTCGTATTCGTTTGGCCCGGTAACGCCCAGCATAACATATTGTTGCCGCTCGGCCGACCAGGTGATCCGCTGCGCCCAAAAACGAGAAATAGCTATAAGCACTTCGAGACCGTAATCAGTCAGGTAAGCTTCATCCCCGGTATAGCGTACATAATTAAATATCGCGAAACCAATTGCTCCATTACGATGAATCTCCTCGAAGGTTATCTCCCATTCGTTATGGCATTCGGTGCCATCCATAGTAACCATGGGGTACAATGCCGCGCCATCTTTAAAACCTAAAAGTTTGGCGTTATCTATCGCCTTACCCAATTGTTTGTAGCGGTATAAAAGCAGGTTACGGGCTACCTTTTGTTCGGCGGTAGCCAGGTAAAAAGGCACACAATATGCCTCTGTATCCCAATAGGTAGATCCACCATATTTTTCGCCTGTAAAACCTTTAGGACCAATGTTCAGGCGGTCGTCCTCACCTGTATAAGTTTGATTCAACTGGAATATATTGAAACGAATACCCTGCTGAGCGGCAGCGTCGCCCTCAATAATAATATCGTTATGTTTCCATTTTTCGGCCCAGGCAGCGGCTTGCTCGGCAAGCATCGTATCAAAACCTTTGGCACTGATGGTAGCAAGCACATCCGTCGAGCGCGCTACTAGGTCAGCAGCGGAATAATTTTGCGAGGACACATTCACCGCATATTTGGTAAGCGTAATATCTTGCCCCTGCTTAGCCTGCAATTTAATTTCAGCTGCTATATATTTTTTCTTTTGGATGGGGTTTGATTTTGTCTCCAGTGGTTTGCCATCTTGTTCAATGGTGAATTTCATCGCGGTAGCTACCTCGAAACCTGTTTTTTTAGTGCGCAATTGCACATAGCCGTTATCTGCATCAATTGCTTTGCTTACCTCATCCCAAAACTTCTCATCGTAGTTAGAATCTTTGTTCATGATGTCGCCATCGATGAATGGGGTTATGGTTATTTCACTCTCAAAATTTATCGGGGTAATGCTATACTTTATTACGCCGGCCTCGTCATCAACCATACTGCAAAAACGGATAGCTTCTACCTCAACTTCTTTTCCTGATGCTGTTTTAGCGCGGAAATTCCTTTGCAGGTAACCTTCCTTCATATTCAACTCGCGACGAAAACTCAGCACATCACATTTGGCCAAATCGAGTTGTTCATCGTCTACCCATATGTCGATACCAATCCAATTGGCAGCATTTAAAACTTTGGCGAAATATTCGGGATAACCGTTCTTCCACCAGCCTACACGGGTTTTATCGGGATAATAAACACCGGCCACATAGTTGCCCTGCAAGGTTTCCCCGCTGTACGCTTCCTCGAAGTTGGCGCGCTGCCCCATACGGCCGTTGCCCAAACTAAAAACGCTTTCGGCAACCATGTTGTAATGTGGATCGAAACCCTCTTCTATGATCTTCCACTCGTCAACCTTAAAATATTCTTTCATGCTTTATGGATACAGTACCAGCCTACAATAGTTTTGGCTAAAATAAGAGAAACATTTATAAGTAGGTGTAGAAATTACACGGCGGTAAATTTACTCACCCGTCATCGCTACGCTCGACTGCCCTCTCTTCGCTGCGCGCAAAGAGGGCTTTGCAATTTTCACCTTCTTTGCGAAGCAGGGAGGGCCGCGAGCGAAGCAAAGCGGGTGAGTAAATCCTTGCATCTTCCGCCCATAACTTTTACCTTGCAGTACCTGTTTATGAAAAACAACATCTTAATTATTGGGGCTGGTGCAGCCGGTTTAATGGCCGCACGTACCCTCAGCAATGCCGGCAAACAAGTTACCGTGCTGGAGGCACGCAACCGTATGGGTGGCCGTATCCATAGTTTAAGCGATGCTTCTTTTTTTACAAATACCGAACTGGGGGCCGAATTTATTCATGGCGACCTGCCTGTTACCCTGCAACTTTTAAAAGGAGCCAAAATTGGCTATAGAAGCGCCAATGCCGAGATGTGGCGTTATGAGAAGGGTAAGTTTGAAGAAAACAGCATGATCATAGAAGATTGGGACCTGCTGATAAAACGTCTGAACGAACTGGAACAGGATACCAATATTTACGATTTTTTACAAAAGGAATTCCCCGGGAATAAGTATGAAGAACTGCGCAATGCAGCATGGGCATATGTATCCGGCTATGATACTGCCGACCCGCGCGATGCCAGCGCGTTTGCCCTGCGCAACGAGTGGCAGCACGAGCAGGAGGACGCCCAACACCGCATTAACGGCGGCTATTGTTCCATGATGAATTACCTGGCGAATGAGTGTAAAGCCAAGGGCGGGCGGGTTTTCCTGAACGCGGTTGTAAAAGAGATACAGTGGCAAAACGGCAGCGTAAAAGCAATAACTGAAGATGGCACCACTTACGAAGCAGAACAATTGCTGATAGCCATACCACTGGGCGTATTACAGGCACCAGAGGGCGAAACAGGCGCTGTTACGTTTAACCCGCAAATACCCGTTCATGCAAAGGCTATACAGCAAATGGGCTTTGGAGCGGTAATAAAACTTTTGTTTGAGTTTGACACCGCTTTTTGGCTGGATGATAAAACCCGCATTCTGGCCGGCAAAAACATAGGCAAGATGGGCTACCTGTTCAGCGATGAAGAAATACCAACCTGGTGGACGCAGGTACCCGATGAATCTACCATGCTAACCGGATGGATAGGCGGCCCGGCAGCTGCCGATAAAACTAATACGCCCGATACTGATGTATTGGAACAGGGCCTGCAATCGTTAGCTAATATTTTTAAGATAGATTTTGAGGAATTGAAAAGCAAACTGATAGCCTATCGCATTATGAACTGGACGGCCGACCCATTTGCCCGCGGCTCGTATGCTTATGATACTGTTGAAGCTCCAGCCGCCCGAAAAACATTGAATACCCCTGTTGAGGATACCCTATTCTTTACAGGCGAATATCTATACGAAGGTGCAGAAATGGGCACAGTTGAAGCCGCTTTAACAAGCGGATTGGATGTTGCGAAAAGAATGCTGAAGTAGTTGGTTTGTTCCGTTTGTAAACTCAGGAGTGAGCAGATTTATTTGATGGGCTGTGTTAAACGTTTAAATCTGCGTTATTCAAATAAACTGTTCATTTGCTTCCTATCATAATCCAATATCCAATTGTTGTAGGTTGTATACATTGGTCTGATAGCTTCAACATTGTCGCCCAGAATATCAAGTCCACGATTATCATACATGTGAAAAATTAGCTTTTTATCTTTATTGATAAAATATATTTCAAACGGCAAATCGATGTTATAAAATTTTTCGAACGATTTAATACGAGGCATATTAGAAAGCGCAATTGCCGATAAAATATTGCTGATATTTATTTGCTTGACCAACGTTTCACCTATGGCTATGTTAAATGTATCTTTTGAGTAATTAAAAGATTTGATAGAGCAATAACTTACATCAACTTTGTTTAAACCCGTTAATTGTTTAAAAAAGTAATTACCAGTCCTTATTTTACCCTTCTTAAATTTGTACTGCCTCAAAATAAAAAAAGCGTTGTCGTTAGGCTTAAAAGATGCTTCATAAAGTGTGACAGCTCTTTTGATAACTTCGTCAAAATATAATACCGAATTGGAATCATTATCAAAGTTACGTTCAAGATCAAAACGTAAAGCTTTACCCCAATTATAAAATAAAGGTTTATTAAGTTTCAAGCCCGGAAAATTGTCGGCCAAAAACTGATGATATTCTTTTATGCCATCTTTCATGGCGTTTGCCCAGCCAGCAGGTACAGCACCGCCATACGTATAGCTACGCCATTCTCTACCTGATCTAATATGATAGATTGTTTGCTGTCGGCTACATCGCTGGTAATTTCCACGCCGCGGTTTATAGGGCCGGGGTGCATAACGGTTATCTCTTTGTCGAGTGAATCGAGGATCTGTTTATTTAATCCGTACATCATGGTGTATTCTCTCAATGATGGAAAGTATTTAATATCCTGGCGTTCCAGCTGGATGCGCAGCATATTGGCAACATCGCACCAGTTGAGTGCTTTTACCAGGTTATGTTCTACCTTAACACCAAGCGAGCCAATGTATTTGGGAATAAGCGTTGTTGGGCCGCAAACCATTACTTCGGCACCTAATTGTTTAAGGCAAAGTATATTGGAAAGTGCTACGCGCGAGTGCAGGATATCCCCTACTATCACCACTTTTTTGCCTGCTACATCACCGTAACGTTCGCGGATAGAGAAAGCATCCAGTAATGCCTGGGTTGGGTGCTCATGAGCACCATCGCCGGCGTTTACTATCTGAGCCTTTACGTGTTTTGACAGGAAGATACCCGCCCCTGCATAAGGGTGGCGCATCACTACCATATCCACTTTCATGGCCAGTATGTTGTTTACGGTATCTATCAGGGTTTCGCCCTTGCTTACCGATGATGATGAAGCCGCGAAGTTTACTACGTCTGCAGAAAGCCTTTTTTCGGCCAGTTCAAATGATAAACGGGTACGGGTAGAGTTTTCGAAGAAGATGTTGGCAATGGTTACATCGCGCAGCGAGGGCACTTTTTTTATAGGCCTGTTCAACACCGTTTTAAAATTATCGGCTGTTTCAAATATCAATTCAATATCTGACCTATTTAAGTCCTTAATTCCTAACAGATGCCTTGTGCTTAATGCCATTTTATTTATTTCGGATATCGAATTTATTTATTTTCTATTTGCCCTATTCATTATCGTCTATCGTGAGATTGCTTCGTTCCTCGCAATGACGCTTTGTTACTTAGCTTCCGATACTAATACTATCCTGTCTTCGCCGTCGGTTTCTTTCCAGCTCACTACTACTTTTTGCGATGCGATAGAATCAACCTCAATGCCTACATAGTCTGCCGATACCGGAATATGCCGTGAATACCGCCTGTCTACAAGTGCCAGCAGTTCTACCTTTTCGGGCCTGCCAAATGCCTGCATGGCATCCATAGCGGCGCGGATAGTACGGCCTGTCCACAGCACATCATCCATCATGATCACTTTTTTACCTTCTATAATAAAATTTATTTTAGTTTGGTTGGGCACCAACGGTGATCCCTGCCTGCGAAAATCGTCTCGGTAAAACGTAATATCCAGGTCGCCCTGTTCAATTTTGTTATCGGGTAATATTTTTCTCAGTTCTTCGGCTACGCGTTGGGCCAGGTAAATTCCCCGGGGCTGTATGCCAATTAAAACCGAGCCGGAAAAATCGTTATGATTTTCAATTAATTGACGACATAAACGCTGAATTGTTATTTGAAATTTTTGACCGTCGAGCAGCGTTAGATTTTGCATCGTATGGGTGGATTTGGGCAAAGGTAAAAAAAATTTGTAAGTAGAGAATAGTGATTAGTTAATAAAAAACGGGAAGTATATTAAGGATGATGCGGTGATAATACCGTCGGTGTCGATGACGCCTGGTATAATGGCGGTGAGGACACCGCCAAAAGGGGATATAAAAAGAGGTGTACAAAAAAAGCCCTTCCGTTTATTCGGAAGGGCTTTGGTATTTGAATATCTGAAAAGCTTATGCTTCTTCTTCTTCAGTTTCAGCAGCAGGAGCTTCTGGCTCTGCTTTTTTAGCTGGGGCAGCAGCAACAGGGGCTTTTTTAGCCGCTTTGTTTTCTGCACCTTCCATTTGCTCTTTTAACTGAGCAAGAACGCTAAGGTCACCTAAAGTTGATTTCTCCACTGATTCTTTCACTTTCTTAACCGCGTTGTTAGCAGATTTTGCTTCTTTTTTACGGTTTTCGAATTCTTGTACACGAGCATCAGTACGAGCTTCTTCCCATATACGTGAGTGTGAAATTACAATACGCTTGTTTTCTTTGTTGAACTCGATGATCTTGAATTCAGCAGTTTCTTCAGCTTTGATAGATTTACCGTCTTCTTTAACCAGGTGTTTGGTTGGGCAGAAGCCTTCAACACCATAAGGTAAAGCTACGATAGCACCTTTATCAGTTACTTTTAACACGGTACCTTCATGTATTGAATCAATAGTGAAGATGGTTTCAAAAGTATCCCAAGGGTTTTCTTCAAGTTGTTTGTGGCCTAAGCTTAATTTACGGTTATCGATATCAAGCTCTAATACTACTACGTCTAATTTCTCGCCAACCTTAGTAAATTCGTTAGGGTGGTTTACTTTTTTAGACCATGATAGGTCAGAGATGTGGATCAAGCCGTCAATTCCGTCTTCCAGTTCAACAAACACACCAAAGTTGGTCATGTTTTTAACTGTAGCGATGTGCTGAGTACCAATGGCGTATTTCTCGCCAGCGTTTTGCCATGGATCAGGAGTTAATTGCTTAATACCTAAACTCATTTTGCGCTCGTCGCGATCTAAGGTTAATACCTGAGCTTCAACTTCGTCGCCAACTTTCAGGAATTCCTGAGGGTTACGCAGGTTTTGAGACCATGACATTTCTGACACGTGAATTAAGCCTTCAACACCCGGGATGATCTCTAAGAATGCGCCGTAATCAGCAACAGTTACAATTTTACCTTTAACCTTTGAACCGATCTGTAGATTTTCATCTAATGACTGCCAAGGGTGTGGAGTTAATTGTTTTAAGCCTAAAGCGATACGTTTTTTCTCGTCATCAAAATCAAGAACAACAACGTTGATCTTCTGATCCAATGCAAGAACTTCTCTTGGATGCTCGATACGGCCCCAAGATATATCTGTAATGTGTAGTAAACCGTCAACACCACCAAGGTCAATAAATACACCAAAGTCGGTAATGTTTTTAACGGTACCTTCTAATACCTGGCCTTTTTCAAGTTTGGCCACAATTTCGGTTTTTTGGTTTTCTAAATCATCTTCGATCAGCACTTTGTGCGATACCACTACGTTTTTAAACTCGTGGTTGATCTTAACAACTTTGAATTCCATTGTTTTACCCACATAGATATCATAATCCCTGATAGGTTTGATATCAATTTGTGAACCTGGTAAAAAGGCTTCAACGCCCATTATATCTACAATTAAACCACCTTTAGTTCTGCTCTTAACAAAACCTGTGATGATCTCATCGTTATCCAGTGCCGAATTAATACGCTCCCATGATTTTTGAGTTTTTGCACGTTTACGAGAAAGTACTAACTGACCGTTAGCATCTTCTTGTGATTCTACAAATACTTCAACGCTATCACCAACTTTAAGGTCTGGTGTATCACGGAACTCAGAAACAGATACCAAACCGTCAGATTTAAATCCGATGTTTAATACCACATCTTTGTTATTGATATTTACAACAATACCTGAGATAATTTCGCCTTTGGTGATTGAACTGAATGTTCCGTCGTAAAGTTTTTCTAATTTCTCGCGGTCGCTATCGCTGTAGTTACCAAATTTTTTGTCATCTGCATCCCAGTCAAAATCCTGATCAGGTGTAGTTGCAATTTGAGATTTGATCTCTTCGATTGATATTGAATCAGCTTCTGACTCAATTGTTTCTTTTTCTGCGGTTGCCGTAACTGTACCCAGCTCAGCTTCCTTAGCTTTTAATTCTTTTTCTGCTTCTTGTTTTTTTGCCATTAATAAATTTTACTCCTTTTTCCCAACACTTAATTGGGACTGCAAAGGTACGGATATAATTTTTATCTATAAAAATATATTTAATGTTAAATATTGGTTTTTAAGCACTTTTATTAAAAAAGTTAATGATTTTGAGAAGATGTTGATGCAGATATGTAATTATAGCCCCAACTTTTTGCAAATGCAAGGCATCATTTTTAGTAATTTTCCTGATTATGCTTCCGGATTATTCAGCTTCGCCCCTATCTCGTTGTATATGCTCATGAAATTTGCTATCAATCCTAAGCGGTAATCAAGTAAAATACCTGTCATTTCGGCTTCCTGCTGCAGGGTAAAAGGATTACGCCATACCCGCATGCAAATACGTTTAAGGGCGTAAGTTATTTGATCTATATTAATATAGGTGTTTAAATAGCGGCTGCGTTTAAACTCTTCATAAAATTTAAAAAACACATCCGGGTTTTTCATTTCTGCAAAAACCAAAAACTCACGAATAATTGCTAATTCGCAATTATCCAGGTGGTCGTAAAAATCGCTTACAATTATCTCATTTGTGGTGATAAGCAGGTTATCCAATATCAACTCGATGGCGATATGCCCCAAAAAGAAAGGCTTAACCGGCGACTCTACAATAACTGGTGCAAGCAGGTTTTTCAGGTTATGCGAGTGGGTCAGAAAAAAATCGGCAGAGTGGAAGTGTTTATCAACCAGCAAATGTTTGTTCCAGCCTTGTATAATCGAGTTAACTTTTGGATCGGCATGCACCAGTTTCTCGGGGTGCAGCACTATAGTTTTGTCTGCATTCTTTAACAGATCAGGCAATACGGTGCCTAATGTAAAGTAGCAATCGGTGGTATCCCGGTCAAAATAATAGTGCGAAAGAAAATTCATAGGCGATGCTGGTACGTCTGTTCGGAACAAATTACAAAAATCGGGCTAAAAATTATGGATGGGCAACAGATATTATAATATAATGACCGTTTAATAACTCTATTTTAACAACTATCCCATCAAATAATTATTCTATTATCTTTGCCATCCCGATAAAATCGGTTTTAAAAGTATACAAGATGAATTTTGTTGAAGAATTACGCTGGAGAGGCATGCTGCACGATATCATGCCCGGCACCGAAGAACTGTTGAATAAAGGCATGGCTTCGGGATATATTGGTTTTGACCCTACTGCCGATTCGTTGCACGTGGGCCACTTAACCCAGATAATGACGCTGATACACTTCCAGCGTGCGGGCCATAAACCTTATGCCCTGGTTGGCGGCGCTACCGGTATGGTTGGCGATCCATCGGGCAAATCGGCCGAGCGTAATTTATTATCGGAGGATGTGTTGAACCACAACCTTAAATCGGTACAGGCACAACTGGAAAAATTCCTGGATTTTAACAGCGGCGCCAACAGCGCAGAAATGGTGAACAATTACGACTGGTTTAAAAACTTCACCTTTTTAGATTTTATACGTGATGTAGGCAAACACCTTACCGTTAATTATATGATGGCTAAGGATTCGGTTAAGAAACGACTGGAGGGTGAAACCGGCATGTCGTTCACCGAGTTTACTTACCAACTGGTACAGGGATACGATTTTTACTACCTGTGGAAAAACAAAAACTGCGTATTACAAATGGGCGGCAGCGACCAGTGGGGTAACATTGTTACCGGCACCGAGCTTATCCGCCGTAAAGATGCAGGCGAGGCTTACGCCTTAACAACACAGTTAATAAAAAAAGCGGATGGCACCAAGTTCGGTAAAACCGAGAGCGGCGCGGTTTGGCTTGATCCTGCGCGTACATCACCATACCAATTTTACCAATTTTGGTTAAATACTACTGATGTTGATGCTAAGGCATACATCCGCATATTTACTTTGTTTGATCGTGAGGTTATCGAAGCTATGGAAACCGAGCACGATGCAGCACCGCATACGCGTGTATTGCAAAAAGCTTTGGCGAAAGATATAACCCTGCGTGTACATGGCGAAGCCGGATTTGAAAAAGCGATAAAATCAACCGAGTTTTTATTTGGGAACACCGGCATCGAGTTTTTGAGTGAGCTGAATGACGAAGAAGTATTAGCCATATTTAGCGGCGTACCAAACTTTGCTGTAGCTAAAAGTGAAATTGAAGCAGGGGTAAATATTTCAGATTTATTAGCAACAAAAACCACAATATTCCCATCAAAAGGCGAAGCAAAAAAAATGATACAAGGTGGCGGCGTATTTATAAACAAAGAAAAAGTAACAACAGCCGATGATATTTACGCAAGCGATAAACTGATAAATAACAAGTACTTAGTGGCGCAAAAAGGTAAGAGAAATTATTTTTTAATTGTTGTTGAATAATTTGATTATCCGACAAATGGTATTTATATTTGTATAAATGTCGTACAAAATAAAACATACAGTAAAAAGCGAGGTTAATGAACCTATGGCAATGTACATTACCCAGGTTTCATCAACCCCGTTTTATAATTTGTTAGGCGGTGCCAAAGCAGCAAAATCTTCTTCTGATTTTGACTTCATTAATTTGGCACGCCAGGGTTTTCCTAAAAAGGCCCTTTTGGCTTTAGCAAAAAAAATATCTTTAAACATCCAGGAGTTATCCAGCATTTTGCACATATCTGAGCGTACTTTGCAACGTTACGAGGATGATGCCATCATCAAAACCGAGTACGCCGAAAAGGCCGTTGAGCTTGCCCGCCTGTATACCCGCGGCGAAGAGGTTTTTGGGTCAATGGATAAGTTTAAGCTTTGGATAAAAGCCCCAAGCATTATATTTAATGGCGAGGCACCGGTTACATTTTTAGATACTTCTGCAGGCTTTGATATGGTTTTTAACGAACTGGGCCGCATAGAGCATGGCATTTTTGTATAAATGATTCTTTATCGTATTGCTAATTGTAATTATATTACCAACCTTGATGGGATGGGTGCGCGCTTGTACGGCGCGCGTTGGAACAGTAAGGGTAACGCGGTTGTATACCTTGCATCATCCCGGGCTTTGGCAGTGTTAGAAGTTTTAGTACACCTGCAGCCATTATTTACCCCATCCAATTTTTGCCTTGCCGAAATTGAAGTACCCGATAATAGTATTTTAACCCTCGATATTAAATCACTGCCAAATAACTGGCAGGACGCCTCATCCCCCACCCAATTAAAAACTTTAGGCAATCAATTTATTAAGGAAACGAAATACTTATTGATGAAGGTGCCATCATCGGTTGTGCCCGAGGAACATAACTACCTGCTTAACCCCCGACATACCGATATTAGCAAGGTTAAAATTTTAAACAACTACCCTTTTAGCTTCGACGACAGGCTGCTTTAGCCATACCATCCGTAATAAATAAATTATAGTAAAGCCCTTCTTATTATAAACTAAATATTTAGTTTTACCGGATACCAATTAGTGATCTATGAAAAGGCTATTATTAAGTTTCGCATTTTTACTGTTATTGACCATTAACTCTGTAGCGCAAAAGGCGGATGTTGCTATTGGTAAAGCCACCTACGAGTTTATCCACGTTCGCGACACTGCTAACCGCGATAAGCCATACAAAGAAACCATGGCTTTGATATTGGGCCGCAATGCAAGTGCCTACCGCAGCATTACCAAACAACAGCAGGAAGAAATGCTTGCTAACCAAATAGCCAACCAGGTAAAGAGCGCGACCGATCCCAACCATCTTAACCTTACTATTACCGGCAGTGGTGTGGTAAGCAGCGAGGAATATTATCAATATACAAATGATAAAAAGCTGTATACCGAAGAACAGATAGTTAACTATTATTTGGTGGAAGAACCTTTACCGGTTATTAAATGGATAATACTAAAAGACACTTTAAGCATTGGGGCATTGCATTGCCAGAAAGCAACCGGGCATTTTAAAGGCCGGGATTATGAAGCCTGGTTTTGTACAGATCTGCCCTTTCATGCCGGCCCATGGAAACTTAATGGCTTACCGGGACTGATCATAGAAGCATGGGACACTAAAAAGGAGGTGATATTTAAGTTTAACAGCTTTGAAGATATCAGTAACCTAAATCAAACCATTTCCCCCCCTGTAGATGATATTAAAACTACTCCGCAAGACCTTGCAAGGTTAAAGGAAGCAAGAGCTAAAGACCCTGCCGGATTTAACAAGGCATCTCGCGGCGGTAGCACGGGAAAAAGAAGGGGAATAGCAACGGCGATGGATAATATAGACCCCAGTAAGATATCAAGTATTAATGTTGTAAAAGCGACTGATAGTAATTCGAAGGTTAACAATAACCCGATAGAATTGCCCGAAAAAAAATAGGCCCACAATGCAGGCCTATTTTAATATTTAAGGTCTTGGTATCGACTTAAAAGTCGCTTAACAGCTCCAGTTTTTTGTGGTTATATTCTTCCTGCGAGATTAGCCCACTTTCGAAAAGGGTTTTAAGTCTTTTCAATTTTTCTGTCAGCTCGTCCTTTTTGGGTTCTTCATGAACCACAGGAGCGGGCGGTGGGGTTGGCACAACGGGCTGTTGCTGTTGTGTAAACGGCTGATGCGTGGCTTGTTGGGCATGGTCAATTTGTACTGAACCAGATTCGGCACGTTTTTCTTCCAGTTCGCGCAGGCGGCGGGCTTCACGCTCGGCCTCTTTACGTTCCTGGGCGTATTGGTATAGCTTACGGGCTTGTACTTTAGGCAGGTAATCTACTCCCATTTCGGTACCTATGGTAGTTTTAGCGCTGAATACAGCACCTATAATTTCTTCTTTGGTGTAAACGTCAACAATATCTTTCCATACAAAATCAACAAACTTGATGGATAGCCCCAGGTTGGCCGGGGTAAAGAACAGGATACGCTTGTTAGTAAGCGCTATGCAGTCAGGAAAAAGGTTAACAATAGGTTTTTTTTGTACCGCTATATATATTATTTCCTCGCCTGTTGTAAGCAGATCAACCAATCGGCTGTAAACTTTTTCAACAGCTTTGGGATCTTGTTCGTCGCGTAAGAATTTATCGATCATGATATTAATGTTCTTTATTGGGCAAAAATAAGAATATTATTATAACACTTTGTAAATTTAACTTTTAGCTTACCAGCAAATTACAGCCCCGGATATCGGAGTTATCAAAACGGCCTAATACCTCAAAGGATCCATCTTCATAAACTTTTCCTAAGTCTTGCGTGGCTATGAACGAGCAGGAGTTAATATTTGCCAGATCGACAATATTTACGCCACCCGTTTTGCCGGCACCCACCAATGTAAAAGGATCATTGGTATCGCGAGTGATGATCTTCATCCATGGCGGGCAATTAAATATACCCTCTCCTTTTGAGTAAGCCTGCGATAAAAGTTCCGTCATACCATATTCCGAATGAATAGCGTTAACACCAAACCCAGCACACAAGGCAGCATGCAATTCTTCGCGGATCATTTCCTTACGGCGGCCTTTCATACCTCCCGTTTCCATCACGATCAGTTCAGGAAAATCAATTTTATAATTATCAATAAAATCCAACAAAGCAAAGGTGACACCTATCAGTAAGGTTGGCTTATTGGCTTGTTTTTGCACTTGCAGCACTTTGTAAAGTTCTTCGTGATTATATAGAAAAAAGCCGCTATTTGGGTTACCCGATTGCGTGATCAGATCTTGTGCCATATAGATCAGCGATGAACCTTCGCGCTCCAGATATGAAGGCAGCAGGGCCAATACGTTATAATCTTTTATATCGCCATAAAACAAATTGAACGCCCTGCGGAAACTTTCTTCGTACCAGCTTACATCGGTAACGTAGTGGCTACTGGTGATCATCCCTGTAGTACCCGAGCTTGTAAAAACAACCTCGTCGGGCTTAGTGGATGTAACAACCGTATGCGATTTAAAAAACTCTACAGGTAAAAATGGGATCTGTTCAATCGATTCAATATCAGCAGTAACAATCTTTAAACCGTTAATAAACTCTTTATAAACACCGCAATTAGCCGCCTGGTGCTGGAATACCTGTAAAGTAGTTTCGATAAAATCTTGCTCGTCATTTAAAGTGAATACCTGTTGTTTATCCGGCTGTATCATACAAAGCAAAGATAATGCGAATATGCAGATGTGCAGATATGCAAATTGCAGATGAATGTAAAATGTAACTTAACCGTTTTGCAACTTGGTAATGCGTTTAGTGTGTAAACAGCTTCCAATAGCCCTCGGAGATAACTTCGACGGTGCCGTCGGTAACTTTAATGGCGGTCTGGTCATCAATCGCGTATGACGACACGGGTAGCGTAGCGGCCAATTTTTCCAGGCTGGCCAGAGAGTTATCCGGAAGCCACTCATGATCCAGATGCGGATGAAGTGCAAAATCAACCAGCCCCAACGACTTGTCGCTTTCTGCCGGCAGAGTATGGTTACCATAGGTGGTTCCAAAGCGGGTCATGATCATACTACCGGCGCTTAGGCCTACGTAGACCGTCTTCTGCAATAGGTATGGCAACAGATCTGCAAGGCCAGACTGCTGCATCCAATAGCACAGATACTGGCAATCGCCGCCCCCAACCAGCAAGGCGTCAGTTTCCCGGAGCATAGGAACCCAAAGTTCTTGTTTGATGCTGGGTAAGGCCGTTAGCTCCAGCACTCCCAGCGACTTCCACCCTAACTCGCAGAAAGGGTCACCCAATGATCCGCGAATTACTCTACGTGATAGGTCAGCACCGTTAGGTATGGCGTATATCGCAGTAGGTATGAAAAGAGCGCTCGCCTCGGCAATCGGTTTGCCCAGAAGTTCAACCAGTGCGTTACGGATGCTTGTGTTACTGATGCCTGCGGAAGTGAGAAGAAGTTTCATGATTTCTTTCATTGACCATATCATCGCCCTGCGTGATAAGCCTGTTTATTATAGTTGTTAATACCAGTATTAACTCAAAGGTTGAAATTAAATTTATAACTCTCAAAAGTATTTAGGTCAACCATGCAAAGCACCCGCCGGATAAACGGCGCAACAGGTTAATTAATTAAGTGCGCAAGTATCGGGTTTTGCCGGAGGTGAATTTGGCGGAGATTTGAAGAAAATAAAAATATCATGAACACATTTAAAATTGTACCGCTTTCAAAATCATTCGTGCAAAAAATAAGATCAACAAGGGTTGATGATTTTGGCAACCCGGTTATTGAACAATTAGCTACCGGCCTTGGCCCATGTAGGGTATCGTTAAAACCGTTTAAAAAAGGAGTTGATAAACGCCTTTTGTTTAAGCACTCGCCTTTTGATATCGAAAATGCTTACAACCAACCCGGCCCGGTATTTATAAATGGGGATGACGTGGAAGAATATAGCGATGTTCACCGTTTCCCGCCAGAGATAAAGGCCAATAAAAAGAGTTTCCCATTAACACTTATTGGCTACAATAAACAACAAATGATGGTTTTAACAGAAACCGTGGGCGATAACGATGTTGATGAACTGATAACAACAATATTTGACCAACGGGCAGATATTGAATACCTGCATGCGCGTAACGCACAGGCCTGCTGCTTTATATGTAAAATTGAAAGATTTTGACAATCACCTGCAGTAAGACCGAAATAAATATTTCATTTTGGAGTTATATTTGCTTGTATAAATAATACAATCATAATATATCTATCCCATGAAAACATTAAAATTTTTAAGCTTCCCCCTGCTGCTGAGCGCGTTTTTTATACTTGCATCAGCAAAGCCTGTTGACGATAAAGGCACCGCCAAAATAAACGATGCTACCAAGGTTTTAAAAGAGTTTAGTAAAATGAAAGAAAGCATCCCGCATCAGCTGATTGAAGAGTATGAGGGTATTGTTATTATTCCAAAACTGATCAATGCCGGTTTTGGTATCGGCGGCAAACGCGGGCAAGGCGTTGCTATGGTTAAACTGGAAAACGGCCAATGGAGCGACCCTGTATTTATAACCTTAACAGGTGGCAGTATCGGCTTCCAAATAGGCGTACAATCTGTTGATATGGTTTTGGTTTTCCGCAATAAAGGCGTACTGGCTAAAGTTGAAAACGGCGATTTTACTATTGGTGGTGATGTATCTGCAGCAGCAGGCCCGGTTGGCCGAAGCTCTACCGCCAGCACCGATTACAAACTACAGGCAGAAGTTTATTCTTACTCGCGCAGTAAAGGTTTGTTTGCCGGTATCAGCATAAACGGTTCAAACCTGGCTATTAACAAAAGCGCTAATGCTTCTTACTATGGTGATAGCTCTGCCTCTGCCGATCTTTTTGCAAGATCGACAGATAAAAGCGAAGCCGTTACAGCGTTAAAAGCAGCTTTGAAGGCATTGTAATTTAAAAACAGATTTAACAAAAATCCCCTGTCAGATAATGGCAGGGGATTTTTATTATGCTTCCTTTTCAAATTTTTCTATTTCGTTTAAAAAGCTATGTGCCGAATCTGCCTGCCGCCAACCAGTGCCTACCAGCAGGTTTTTACTCACGCTTTCGCTAATATTTTTTGCGCTGAGCAGTTTAAAAAACCACAATGCTGCGGGTATTAAAACCAGGCCTACTGCCACGTTCGACAGGAAATATAACCTGTGTTGTGCTGCAAAAAAGTCCACATGTAAAAATGCTTTGCCGGCAACCAGCATCATTACCGGGTAAAGTGGTAAAAGCACAAACGAGTATTTTGTATAGTTTACGATGTGCAGTTTCAGTCGCTCTATTTTCTTTTGAACAGGTGCAATAGCATCGGCATAACCCATCTGCAGATCGGCAATAATGGCTAATTGCTTTACTACAGATATGATCCACATAATTAATATCGCGGCTAAAATCAAGCCCGGTATGGTAAATTGCAAAGCGGGCCAATTATTAGCGATAAAGCTACCCATGCAAAGGGCTATCAGTATGAATACCGCCACTTCTATCCCTTTAAACCATAATAACCGGTTTAGCTTATTTTTTGCTTTATCAAGGTTTAGTTGTTTTAATAACTGCATATTCAACTGCAGGTTTCTGTCAAGCTTGCGGTCGTACTCGCTCCAGATGTCTTTTAATTCTTGTAATTCCATTTTATTGATGTATAAATTGTTGTTTAAGATGTTGTTTAATTCTGCTTATTTTGGTTGCCACATTGGTTTCGCTGATGCCTAATATTTCGGCCATATCTTTATAGCTGTTATTATCCAGATAAAGTATCATCAGGGCTTTATCCAGCTTGTTTAACTGATTAATGAACTGGTATAACTGCATAACCTTATCATCCAGATCATGAGAGCTTGCGTCCTCGGGGATCTCCAGTATAAAATCGCTGATGGGTGAAGTTTGGCTGTGTTTTTTATTGGAGCGATAAAAAGAGATGGCAGTATTAAGCGCGATGCGGTACATCCAGGTAGATAGCTTGTACTTGTTGTTGTAATTGGCATATGAGCGCCAAAGCTGAATGATCACTTCCTGAACCAGGTCCTTACGGTCTTCGGGGTCGCTGCAATAGGTATTGCATACTTTAAAAATGAGCTTTTTATTGTGCTGTATAAGGTGTAAAAACTGGTCTTTGTTTGCCTGCAAACTCATTGCGATTATTATTTACACCATTATTCGCTAAAGGGGGCGAATAATCACAAACAATATAAAAAAGTTTTTCGGGAAGCGCATTGATGGTTACCAGAGCTTTTTATTTACATTAGTCAACCAAATAGTTTTTAATTTATTGGTTTGGTTACTTTATACCCAATGACACTTTTAATAAATAAGATTCCTTGGAAATTTAGCGGTTTAATCCTATTAATAGCAATGGCAATAGGTACACCTATTGCTTTAAGACATGCGCGAAAAGAAACTGTTGAATGGCAATTTAATGGGCCGGTTCAAACCATTAAATACAGTCCTCAATATCGCCCAATATTTACAATAGATAGAAAAGAATATAATGCTTTTCACATGATATGGAATGTTGGGACCAAAATTCATATTGGCGACACGCTTATAAAGTACAAGGGTGATAATAGATTAATGCTGATTAGGAGGAACTCAAAAGATACGATATACTTTAACAGGTAATATAGCGTTTACTTGGTCAATATTTTAGGTGCTCAAATTCTCAACCCTCACTGTTGTCATATTGCTGCTTTCAAAGGTGAGGTTAACAGATCTATCCCCATTTGGCCTGGTGCGATGGATCACGTTTTTGGGTATGGTAAATAACTGATTGGGAAACAACTCAACAGTTCTGTCTTCCAGATCAATAAATAAGGAGCCTTCAATCACTAAAAAACTCTCATCAGATTCCGGGTGCAAATGCCAAAAATAAGGCTCCGTCATTACGCCCATTCTAACAACATGATCATTCACTTTGGCAACAGGTATATTTTTGTATGCCTCGTTTGTTATGGCCTCTTTGGTAATATCAATTATGGTTAAATTTTGCGTGTTCATTTGATTAATAATTTGTGCTGATGCGTAACGGGTAGTTGGGGACAACATTAACGAGGATGGAAATTATAAACTCCCTGAATCGGGCCAGTTTTTCCAATGCGTATTTGCCGGTAATGTAGGTTCATAAAATGAAGTATTTCCTGTAATAATTACTTTGGCTATTTGTTTCCATGTCTCATAAGAACCCGGCCTTTTTTTATTTCTATTGCGTTTATTGCTATTTGCCGTGCGCTGTTCCTGTTGTCGTAACAACTTAGCAAATGTCTCAAAGTCCACATCCGCCACACTTCCGTTAAGTTCTTTATTATACTCGTAAGTGTATTTTAAATGCTCATCTGATATTACGGGATGGTTTACCTCTAAAAAGTCTTTATGATGCCATTCATTTAACACTAAAATTTTTTTTAAACCTGTGGGAAGAGATTTATTAAGTTCGTCATCACTCGCTCTAAACAGATCGCCTTGCGAAATAACAGCCAATCTGGCTGCATCTTCAACACCAATTTGACCGGGCTCGTACTCTTTTAATTTTATTCCATTAACCGCATAAGTTGACACATCAACAGATAAGTTAACTTTCTCGCTTTTTAGCAACCAGTATTTTGCATCGGGAAGTAGGTCTGGCCCATCTGTGGTTTTAAAAAAACTATCAGAATCAATATTGCGTAAGGTGTAATAATTAGTTTGCTGGTTATTATACTCTTCCAAATTTACCAGGCAATTGCCGTAATAATAAATTTCAAGTTCAATTTCGCTTGCCCGTTCATTATAACCTAACCGCTCTGCAGCAATTGCCCACCTGTCATCATCGCCCCGAAAAACATTTAATCGACTATCTATCAGGCATGAATAAGGATGTCCGAGCTGAATAAATTGAAAATAATCTCCAAATTTGTAAGTATCATCAAGGTTAGACAGTATTTGTTTTTCCGTTAGCATGCTTATGTGGTTTTTTCTCTCTCAAATGCCCTCTTAACCAACCAACCCGACAACGCCGACATACTGCCCGCCAAGCCGCCAATTAAAGCGGTTACAGCCAGCAACAAACCCCAGTTTGGTAAATGAAACATATGTGCCACGCGTGTAGCCAGTATATGTTCGTTAGGGAAGCTTTTTAATAAGGCCAACGCTATCCAGGCCAATGACAAACCCGCAAAGCCCGACCAAAATGCCCAGCTTGATCTTTTGCCGAAGATGAGGGCGGCGCCAAAGGCCAGTATACAACCCACCCACCACGGGAAAAGGTAACCGCTTATAAATGCCAATAACAATATTACAGGGAACAGCATAAGTTTATTTGCTTAAGGTTAACGTCTTTTTAATTCGGGGCGATGTTTCTGTGGCCGATTGCAGGAACAGCAATTCTTTTAGCTTACCATCCTGCCAGGTTTTTAACATATCGTCATAATAAAAACTGCCCGGGTTACCAGACTGCCCGCCGGGGATAATACCATAACCCTTTACCTGCGGCCCCAATTGCACCACCATTCTCCACGAGGGACCGTGCCCGTCTATCAGCGCGTTTACAGTTGAGCCTGTACCACCCGATACGAAATTACCTGAACCAAAGCCCGGCACATGGCCAAGGTGAGTAACTTCAAAGGGTTTTACTTTACCCCATTGCCAACCTTCTCCAATTTTACCATGCTCTTTTGCCAGTTGGTTAACAGCGGCATTAAAAGAACTGCTTAATACATCGGCAGCGGTTTCTACAATTGGGGTACGTTTATTATCAAACCATTTGGAATTTGGTTCTTTCATCAATAATGTTTCTGTCCTGTCCATTGTAGGATAATACAACAGTGTTTTCTTATCCTCAAAATTATCCCGCCAGGTAAAGTTGTAAAACTTAATCCACCAGCTGCTAAAAATGCTGGCCCCAACAGATTTGGCGTCACAATATTTATCCCATTTTTTTAGGCTATCTAAGGCTGCCAGCTGCGTATCATCCAATTTACTGGCATCCAAATATTTTACCATAGTGGGCAGTATATCCTGCGCACGGATGCTGTAATCGTCCATTTGTAAAAGGCGCAAGCTGTCAACCGTGGCTTTGCTCATGGCGGTAAGGCGGTCGTTTATGCGCTTGCCACGTTCATAGCCCTCAAACTTCCAGTTAATATAATACGGGTAAGTTTGATCTGTTGATGATTGGTTGGCCGAACTTACAAAACCACGCGGCGGATTTTTCACCGTAGGGTTTTGCTCAAATGGGATCCAGCCGCGCCAATCGTTTGCCGGATCGCCGCCATCCATAATAAATTTACCCTGATCCTTGTACTTCAGCGGCAATTTACCATTTGGTGTAATGGCAATATCGTTGTCCGCGGAAGCGAAAATAAAGTTCTGCGCCGGAGCGGTATAATATTTTAAGGCTTCGCGATAATCGGTATAATTGCTTGCCCTGTTAAGCAGGTAAAAGGTTTTAAACTCGTCGCTTTCATCGTGCGCTATCCATCGCAGGGCATTGCCCACCGGTACATTTATCCGACCTTTTTTAGCCATATCGGCATTGTCATATACCACCGGGCCATGATGCGTATATAAAACGGTATCAGTTTGGGGCTTTTGGCCAAGTATCTTTATCACTTCAACCTTGCGATTAACCTTATTCCATTTATTGTTGTACCAGTATTCGTTGCGGTTAGCATCTTTAAATTTCACCTGGTACCAATCCAGTATATCGGCATCTACATTGGTAACGCCCCAGCTTACTTTTTGGTTATAACCAATAACAACACAAGGCGCGCCCGGTAAGGTAACCCCATACACATTTACTCCGGGGGCTGACATTTGCATTTGATACCAAATGGATGGTAGCGTGAGGTCCAGGTGCGGGTCGTTCGCTAAAATAGGGTAACCACTTGCCGTTTTTGAACCACTAACCGCCCAGTTATTACTGCCAATGCCCTCTATCTTTTCCTTATCTTTCATACTGGCCAGCATCTGCGCTTTAAAGGCGGCGGGTGGTGCGGGTATGGGCAAAGGTTTAAAATTCCATTTTGTCCCTGCGGGGATGATGGGATCCTCGCGGGTTGGATAATCGGGGAACAGATCTTTTGTTACCTGTGCGCCAAATTTATCAAGCACGTTGGTCATGGCCAATTCGTTAGAACCGCCTGCCAGGGTTTCCGACATTAGTTTTAACAGGTATGCCGAATTAATAGGTTTCCACTCTTCGGGCGCATAATTCAATAATTTAAACTCAATAGGATAACCGCCGGGTTTAAGTTGTTTTATGTAAGCGTTAACGCCATCACTATAGGCGTTGATCACCTTGCTCATCACCGGGTCTTTCATGATGCCTTGCAGTGTATGTTCTGCGCCATAGGTCATGCCCATTCGGCGGTGGTAGCGGTCGAGTTCTAAAGCTTTAGGGCCAACAACTTCTGATAACCTGCCTGCAGCGCTGCGGGTTTGGATATCCATTTGCCAAAGGCGGGCTTTGGCGGTTAAATATCCCTGCGCATAGTAAAGGTCGTGATCGTTCTCTGCAAAAATATGCGGCACCATGTTCTCATCGTATTTGATGGTCACTTTGCCCTGCAAGCCCTTAAGCTCTAATTTTTCTGTGGGAATGATGTTCTTACTTTCGGCATTTTGCCAGAAACCGGTTGATGGATTTAAGAACTCGCCAAGCGGCGGTACATCGCCAAATTTTGTTTGTAAGGCCCAGATAAGCGCCACGGTAAATACGATAGAAAGGATGGCTTTAAATACTTTCATTAGGTTGGGTATTTGCAAGCAAGTTACATAAAACGCACCTAAAGATTTTACAAATTCAAAAAGTTGTTAAATCTCAAATGCCACCGTATCGCGCTGCTTTCTTGACCTGCGTTTTTTGTATGGCCTTTTGGCTTTCTTCACTTTCTTTTCTACCCGCTGGGTTTTAGCTTCCTTTCTAAAGTTCCATGGCGGGGTTGGGTTAGCATCCTGCCACAAACCCAAGTGGCTTTCGCGGGCATGCTGCTCCAATGAAGCCAGTTCCATATTTTTTGAATAAGCCCGGTATTGCCATGCGTAGCCTTGCTTTACGATCTCGTAGTTTACGTTAACCCCGTTTTCCAGTTCTACCTGTCCTACTGTGCGGCCATACCTATCGTGCTGATTGCCTGTCAATTTCACCCTTTTACCAAAACACAGGTCGGATGTAAACTGCTTTGCCGCCTGGCCAAACGCCTGGCTTTTTTCGGGGCAATCTATTTCTGATAGCCTTACGGTGATGCTTTGGTTATCGGGCGATAACAGTACCAAAGTATCGCCATCTTTTACACCCACAACTTTATAAAGAGTTTCATTTTTATTACAGCCGATAGAAAGGATAAAGACGAAAAGGCAAAGGAGAAAGGACTTTTTGAGCATGGGGCTAAGATATCAATTTGTGTTATTTTACCACAGAGGGCACAAAGAGAAAAGCACAGAGTACACAGAGTTTTTTACGCAAAGAGGTTAAGACGCAAAAATCATATGATACATAGCGTTGTTTACAAACAAAAAAGCCATCCCAGGGATGGCTTTTTTGTTACCAATTAAAGTATTAATTGCTATGCAGGCTCCACGAGTTACCATCCGGATCTTTTACAGTAGCGAAACGGCCCCATGGGGTTTTATCAACCTTGCCTGTTTCTATGCCTTTCGCTGCGAGGTCTGCTATGGATGCGTCAATGTCGTCGCATTTTATAACAAACCCTTGTATACTGCCGGGGGTTAGTTCGGGGAACCAGTTTACCAATGTTATGGTTGTGCCACCATCAGGCAGGCCCAGCTGGATCCAATTGCTGCCACCCTGAAACGGTGCTTCAACAATTAAACTAAAGCCCATGTTCAGGTAAAATTCTTTTGCTACCTGCTGGTCAGTAACCGGGATGGAAATTATTTCTATAGATCTCATAAAATTATAGGTTTAATATTCATGCTTGTGTAATAACAACTTGTATCAAAAATAAAGCTGATATTTGTAAGTTATCTAATAAAAACGATATTTTTTACATGAGTAAATTTACCGTACCGGATAAAGTGCTGTTTGTATGTACAGGGAGTAAATGCGCAAAACGTGGCGGTAAAAGCATGTATAAAATTGCCGAAAAGTTTGCCAAACACAGCAAGGGGGATATTGAAGTGATACGTATAGAATGCACAGACCGGTGTGATTATGCACCGGTCTGTACTATATCTCCGGGAAATATCTGGTTGAAGGAATATTCGGAGAAAGATGTTTTAAAGCTTTTGTTAGCTAAAGATTAAGCCTCGCTGTTGTATTTGATATCGCCAACGTGCTTATCAATCTGCCATCTGCCGGTACCTTCTTCGCCAATAACTTCGAACAGCTCCAGTGCGCGGCGTGCTTTATACTCTTCTTCGCGTTGCTCTTTCAGGAACCAGTTTAAAAATTCGTTGGTTACAAAATCCTGTTCTTTTAAGCAGCGGGCATAAATATTTTTGATTGACTGGGTAACGCTGATTTCCTGGTCAAGCGCTTCTTCAAACACTTCGCGGAATGAGTTGTACTCCTGTTTAATGCCGGTAACTTCGGGTGATACGGCATTGCCGCCCATATCCAATATATACTTGTAAAATTTTAGCTGATGTTGTCTTTCCTCTTCGGCTTGTTTAAAAAAGTAATCAGACGAGTAATCGAAACCATTGCGGTTACACCATGATGCCATTGATAAATAAATTGATGACGAGTATGCTTCTTTTTTAACTTGCTGATTTAAAAGCATTTCTACTTCTGCAGAAATAAGGCTTCTTACGCGGATAAGATCTTTCATATAATATATTTTTAGGACTATTAAGATAGACAACAAACGTGCCGACTTAAATAATGATACAATATACGCCTATAAAGTAGCGGATAGAGAAAATAAAGGCAATATGAATTCAGTCTAAATTACTAAACAGCAATACGATACAGGCGATCTTGTAAAATGCTGTTCAATTGCAGCATTACAAATGTGCCTTCCATCAACTCTTTAAGAGCGATGATCTGCATCAAAGTAAGAATGTAAGTGTGGTCGCAGGCGCAGATAAAGATAATTTCTACGTCGGGGTCTTTAGAGGTTTCGAGCAGCTTTGCTTCGATATCTACATTATATACCGCTTTTTTAAGCTTAAGTAAACAACGATAATCAAATTTGGCAACTTTACCGGCAAAATCAACATACCAGCAACGTTCAGCATCACTTTGATAAACAGCGCCTTGTTTGGTGCTGAATACATCTACCCAGGTACTTGTTTGCGGATCTATTAGAGTTGTAACCATTTGACGTTACAAAAGAGGGTATTATTTATAATTAATCCAAATAATATTAGAAATTTATTTATAATGATTATTAACAAGGCAACTTATACCTTTATCGCCATGAATATTAAAGCCTGCCTATTTGATCTCGACGGTGTAATTGTAGATACAGCAGTGTATCATTATAAAGCATGGAAACGCCTTGCCAATGAAATGGGCTTTGATTTTACCGAACACCAGAACGAGCAGCTGAAAGGTGTAAGCCGTATGGCATCGTTAGAACTAATATTGGGTTGGGGAAACGTTACCAATAAAACCGAAGCTGAAAAGCTGGAGCTGGCCACCCGCAAAAACGACTGGTATACCGAGATGATTGGCCAGATGACACCTGCCGAAATATTACCCGGTGCCCGTGAGTTTGTACAGGCCTGCCGCGATGCCGGTTTAAAAACAGCCATTGGTTCGGCCAGTAAAAACACCCCTACTATATTGGCTAAACTGGAACTACTGCCTTTGTTTGACGCCGTTGTTGATGGCAACAGTGTAAGCATCCCCAAACCCGATCCTGAAGTATTTTTGAAGGGTGCCGAAGAATTAAACGTTGAACCATCGGCTTGTGTAGTTTTTGAGGACGCCCTTGCCGGTATAGAAGCAGCCATAAACGGAGGCATGAAAACCGTGGGAATAGGCTCGCCGGACATGCTTACCCGCGCGGATATGGTGGTAAGCGGTTTAGATAAAATGACGTTGGATATATTAGATAAATTGTAAGGATGAAGATCAGGATGTTTATAATATGCTTATTTGTTTCGGCTATAGCTTTTGCCCAGAAGCCCGTACAAAAGATCAGCATAACACATTTAACCAAAAATTTTTACGTGTGCACATCATACGGTTATCCAGATGATAAATCGCCTGCGTACCCTGCCAACAGTTTATTTGCAGTTACCGACAAAGGCGTTGTTTTGGTTAACACTCCCTGGGGCGATGAACAAACCCAACAACTGATAGATAGCGTTAAACAGCGCTTTAACAAAAAGATAATTTTTTGTGTTGCAACCCACTTTCATGACGACTGTGTAGGTGGCTTAGATGTGTTAAAAAAACAGGGGGCTAAAACCTATAGCAGCAAACAAACCTATGCGCTTGCCAAAAAAGAAAATAACGAGCTGCCGCAATACATCTTTGCCCGCGATACCACTTTTAATATTGCCGGCTTAACCTTGCAAACCTATTACCCGGGTGCAGGCCATACACAGGATAATATTGTGGTTTGGCTGCCGCACGAGCGGATACTTTTTGGTGGCTGCCTGGTTAAAAGTTTAGAGGCCACTACAAAAGGTTTTACCGGCGATGCCGACCTTACGCAATGGCCCATAACCATTAAAAATGTCGCTTCCCGATATAAAACCGCGCGGTATTTAATTCCCGGGCACCTGGGATGGCAGGGTGGCACAAAACAGCTAAGCCACACGCTACAGATCCTTAGTAAAAAATGATTTTTACTTATGCTCGGGCCTTAATTTTGCCCGTTCTTTAATAATGGCTTTAACCGCATGGGCTACAAATTGCTTTTGGTCATCACTTAAAGTGTTTACTTTACTATCGCCATCAAACTCGTAGTTTATTTTTCCATAAGCATCGTTTTTGGCTTTAAAACCTCTTCCATTTTCGTCAAACTCCAGGTATCCACCATCTGATATATGGTCGATACCGTTTTGCTGCTCGTTAAAAATTATCTTACCAGAGTATTTTATCTTTTGCGATAAGTTGTCTGTTTTGTTAATAATGGTTGTCGATTTGCCCCAATCGCATGCTGCTACAGTACCTAATATTATTAATGCCAATACAATAATTTGTAATTTTTTGCTGATCGATTTCATGATTTTTTAAATTGATAAACAAAAATACACATTACATGGTATTATGCAATACATAGTACTATAATAAAATACAATTAACTGTAAATCAGGGTAATAATTTTATATAATGATTTATTCGCTCCGCAAACTTTTAACCGGATTAACCAAAGCGGCCTTTATCAACTGGAAACTTACTGTAGCCAACGCGATACTAATTGCTATAACGCCCGCCAGTAAAAATATACCCCAATGTATCTGGATCCGATAAATATAATCTTGTAGCCACTTATTCATCAGGTACCAGGTAATTGGTGCTGCAATGGCAAAGCCAATTACTATCATCACTACAAATTCTTTCGAGAACAGGTAAACTATACCCGATACCGAAGAACCCAGCACCTTGCGGATACCTACTTCTTTTATCCGCTGCACAGCCATAAAAGATGCCAGTCCATACAGGCCCAGGCAGCTTAGTAATATGGCAATTACAGCAAAGCTTTGGTATATTTTTGACAGTTGACTTTCCTGTTTGTAGTAAGCCGCTATGCGTTCATCCATAAACTTGTACTCGAAAGCGTAGTCGGGATAAACTTCATTCCAAAGCTTTTCTATACCTTTTATTGAAGTGCTCATGTTCGCCGATGATAACTTGATATTACTAACTCCATACTGGTTTTTCAAAGTAGTGATCAGCATTGGCGCATACTCATCCTTAAACGACCGGTTATGAAAGTTCTTGAGTACTCCCACTATCCTGCCTTTAGCAAACTTGCCTAAGGCTATCTGCTTGTTCAAGGCGTCCTCAGGTTTTTTGAGGCCCAGTTTTTGGATTACCGCCTCGTTCACCAAAAACTCCCGTATGGTGTCTGAAGATGCAACATTGCGCCCGGCCACAAGCTTTAACTTATAAGTCGGCACGTATTGTTCATCGGCCATCTGGATGATGGAATAAAAATCTACTTGTTTAATGGCATTATCATAGGTAAACATCGTCCAGTTATCATCTTCGCCGGCGGGCAGGTCCGAACTTAAACTTACCTGTTGTATCCCGCTTATATCTGTTAGTCTCTTTTTAAGGTAATCGAGCTTACTTATTGCAGCACTGTCTGACGGAAAATGAACATTCACAATAGCATCTTTATCAAAGCCCATACTCTCGTGCGTAAAGTAGTTCATTTGCTTTACAATGATGATGGTGCAAATGATCAACCCCTGCGCAATAATAAACTGAAATACTACTAACGCATGCCTTAAAGAGATTCCCCGGGATGTTTTAAACGCCACCTTGCTTTTTAAAGCATTAATGGGGTTAAAACCCGAAAGTACCATTGATGGATAAAAACCCGCTATAAGCGTTACCCCTCCCGTTAAGGCTACTACAAAAGCTGCCACTTTAAACTGCAGCAGCATGCCTGCGGATAACGGCAGATCCATTATTTTACCCACCATTGGCACCGCCAAAAAACTTATGCCTGCCGATAGTACCAGGGCTAATAAAACGATGACCAATGTCTCGGCCAAAAACTGCATTTGCAACTGGCCGCGATTGCCGCCAAGCACTTTACGTACGCCAACCTCTTTAGCGCGGTTTACCGCCTGTGCGGTTGCCAGGTTTACAAAATTAACACAGGCAATAATCAAAATAAACAAAGCTATCATCCAAAGCATATTTATCATTTGCGGGGTAATAGATATGTTGGAGTAGTTATCTACCTTATTATCAAAGTGCACATTACTTAACGGCTGGGCCACTTCACTATCCTTATTTTCGGGCGAGCGGTATTTTTTCATCAGCGCCTGTAGTTTGCCGGTTAATTGCGCTCCGGTCATGCCAGCGGGGGCAAGTACATAGCAGCCATAAAATCCGCCTGTGCTATCGTAATCGGTTGATTTTAGCATTTCGGCAGTGCGGCCTGTACCTAACGAAAACACTACCTTAAACTGAAAATCGGTGTTCTTAGGAATGGGGGCTAATATGCCGGTTACCTTTAAAATTTCTTTATTATCCCATCTAATGGTTTTGCCCACTGCCTGGCGCCAGTCGCCAAAATATTTGTCGGCGGTCTCTTTTGTTAGTAGTACCGAGTTAGGGTTACTCAGCGCCGTATTGGCATCGCCCTGCAATAGCGGAAAATCGAATATTTTAAAGAAGGATGGCGTAGTTGCAAACACCCCCTCTTCTTTAAACTTCTTTTCAATTTGCCCGTCGGCATTCAAAACCTGTATCTGCTCGTTATAACCATGAAATACCGGAGCGTAGGCTTCAAGTTCGGGTATATCTATTTTTAATGTTTGCGGTATGCCACGCGCAATGCCCGAACCATAAAATATATCTTTTGAATCGGCATGATGATACTCGGTTAGCATGCGGTAGATCCTATCCTTTTTGCTATGAAAATTATCAAAGCTGGAATGAAATTGTATCAGCACAAAAATAATCAGACAAATGGCGATGCCCGAGCCCAGGCCTATTATGTTAATGAATGTATACGATTTATGACGCGATACATTACGCCAGGCGGTTTTAAATAAGTTTTGTAACATAGCAAAGGGTTTATTTAAATTTTGAGTGACCACCTAAAATTATCAAAGTGAATGCCAAGCCATAAAACCCTGTTTTTCATACAATAAGGGCATTTTATATTTAACAGGTGTACGATAACGGACACTTGTACGTACGGTTTCGTACTTCAAGATCTGTACTTGGTTTGCACTAAATAAGTTTACCATATTTGAGTCCCGCTCTGTTATAATAAAAAACTTAATTAAGGGGCGATATTTCCCGATTATTGACTATTATTAACAAACAAACCAATTTACCTGATGGCCAAAAGGAAGCTATTGCTGTTGCCTCTGTTTTTATTTCCGCTGGTAGTTATTTTATCGCAATGCTTAAGCACAAAGGAGGCACATGAATCACAAGATCCACGCGGCGAAGCTTATGCCGGGGCTAAAACATGTGTTAGCTGTCATAGTGATATCAGCAATACCTACCCGCATATGGCGCATTCTATTGCATCCTCGCCGGCGACAACCAAAACCGTGCACGGCAGCTTTCTACCGGGACTAAATAGTTTTACCTATAACGACCATACCAAGGTTGTGATGACCAAAACCGATAGCGGCTTATACCAAACCAATTATGTAAATGGCCAAAAGGTAGAAACTGCCCGTATAGATATTGCGATGGGTGGCGTTAAGGGAGAAAGCTATTTGTATTGGAAAGAGAACGAATTATTTCAGTTGCCCGTATCGTTCGATAACATAAAGAACCATTGGATAATGAGCCCTGGTTATGATAGCGTTATGGCCAGTTTTGACAGGTCAATAAACTTACGTTGTATGGAGTGTCATACATCAAGCGCTAAAACGGAACCGGGTAAGCTTCCAAGTTTTTCGGGTGATGCTATCGGGTTCCAAAAAAACTCGATCATATTAAGTATTGATTGCGAACGCTGCCACGGCGGTGCAAAACAGCATGTAGATTTTCAGACAGCAAACCCCACCATTAAAACGGCAAAATACATCACCAAAATAAGCGCCTTAACCCGTGAACAAAAGATAGACCTTTGCGGCACATGCCACTCGGGTACACAAACCCAAAACTCTAAATCGATATTTGATTTTAAACCGGGCGATAAACTTACCGACTATAAAAAACATGCCCCATCTGCCGGGCCAACAGACCTTGCCCACCTTGATGTACACGGCGACCAGCTGGACATGCTAAAAACCAGCAAATGTTATATAAGCAGTCAAATGGATTGCTCTACCTGCCACAATACCCACAAAAATGAGCGTAATGATATGGTGTTGTTTACCCAACGTTGCCAAACCTGCCATAAAGCAGCCAGCCATAACCTTTGTAAAATGACAGGCAAGCTTGACGCAAAAGTATTACAGGCAAAATGTATATCGTGCCACATGCCTGCTCTGCCCTCAAAAGCAATAATCAACGAAAAGGAATCGGTATTGATACACACGCACCATATTGCAGTTTATCCTGATGATATAACAAAGATAACGGACTATATAAAAAAGAAATGATGGTTATGCTACCTACAACACGGTAGCATAACCATCATTAAAGGAAGTTCAAACTCTATTTTTTTATGCTATTCTCCAGTACTATAAAAGGCTGGTGTTCATCCCACGATGGTGAAAAATTAGGCTGGAACAAGAACCCGCTTGCATAATTACCCAAAATAATATCCGGTTTGCCATCCTTGTTCAGGTCGCTCACATCCATTGCCATCCACCTGCCGTACTTGCTAACCGGCACCGCGTTTGCTTTAAACTGCATAGGCTTATCCTGCTCAAAATATATAAATTCTTCGGCAGGGTTATTTTTCATATCGGCAAAAAAGGCAATGGTGGCAATGTCAATATCACCATCTTTATCAAAATCTGTAGCAATAGCTTTTGTGCAGCCATTTATTGGATAAAACCAGGTTTGCTTAAAGTTGAAGTCGCCCGTGTTTTTATAAATGTATAATCCGTGGTATGGTTTCAAGATACGGGAATCGCGGAAATTATATCCACAGGTATAGATCAGGTCGAGGTTACCATCGTGGTCAATATCCGTTAACTGAAAGCTGGTTGAACCGTACACCGGTGGAAAACGCAACAGTTCTTTACTGGTAAAACCGCCCTTTTTATTGTTTATAAATAACGATAATCCTTCGTCGCCCGAACCAAATAACACCATCAGATCGGGGTAACCATCATTATTAAAATCTTTTGATATAGCTTGTACGGCACCCGGCCTTTCGGTTATGGTAAATTGCTTTTCGGCTTTGTTATCTGCGCCCAATTTAAGCATGTAAATACCACCTTTAGTGTTCCCCTGCCCTAATACTACCAGTTCGTTATGGCCGTCCTTATCTATATCAACACTAAGGGTTTGTACCGGCCTTGGCATATCCCCTGCTATTTCGTTAGCAGTTAATTTATTATCAACAAGGTTTACGCCATAGATCTTTCCATTAGGATAATCAACAGGATCGATACGGCCTATCAAGGATAATATAACATTATCGACATCTGTAAAATTAGCATTCACAGCTGCTGATGGCAGGCCAATCACTTTTTTAGATTGAAGGTTATTGCTCCATTCGGTTAAATTATTTGCAACCAAATCACTGGTATAAATATTACCTGTATTTGGATTTGCAGCCACCATTGTGGTAAAGGAGATATCGTTACTACCGGCCGGTTTTTTTAACGTAAAGCCTGCCCAATCATTTGTTAAAGCTATTGGCCATTTTGCAGGCAATAGGGTATCCGGCGCAAGTTTGTTATAATAATTAACAATTGCCTGCCAATTAACTATAGATATGCCGCCGGTATCTTTAGGGTCTTTATAAAAATCGGGGCCATAGGTTGATATACCCAGGTAACGCGCCATATCGGGCAGCGTGTGCATGCGCCATACATTTTTTGTAAGCATGTTTGCAGGTACAAGCGAATGGCATTTTGTACAATGCAGTTCTACAAGATACTTACCATCGGCAATTGTATCGCCTGTAAGTTTATATGTGGTGCTTTTGCTTTTGCAGCCATCAAGCACGGTACTTAATGATAGTAACGCAACCCCTGATAATATGAAAGATGTAAATAAAAAGGTCTGCTTTAATTTCATAACAAATTGTAACGCTTGTTTAGTTCTCTAATTTCAATGTATTCCAGATATGTTCGCCTATTTGCCTGCCTTGTTTTGCGGCTGCGTCGATACTAAATTTATAGTGAATACCTCCATAAAAACGGCTTATAGATGTTTCTTCGGATGCCTGCAGAAACGATTTAAAATGGCGTTGCATACCAATATACCGCAAGTCGCTGGTATCATCGTACTCAAAGTTATCGCCAAATAAATGGGTTAATATCACTGCCGATGCAGCGCTTATATCACTATGCCCGCTTGGATATTCGGGGAAGGGCGGTGTTTGCAAAAGCGGCAGCCACTTACTGTCAATTTTATCGTTTATAACGGTAACCGGTCGTATGTACTCGGTGGTATATTTTACCTGCCATCCGCATATAAATGAATCGTATAAGGCAATTGAGGTTAAAGCATAGGCTTGCGCCGTTTTTACCGCGTCGGCTTTTGTTTTTTTACATGCTATAGCTGTAATACCTATCCAGTGGCCACCGGGAGTAATTTTTTTATTTACAAACATCATGTGCCCGTTATGCTGTATAACAAAAGGGTTATCATCCCAAAATTTAGCAATGCTTATCTGCTCGGGCGTAAGCTTTTTACTTTGTTCGTAAACCGCAAGGTTTTGCTTGAAGTACTCACTGTTTTTATCATCGCTATACGGTGTTGGTGGCGGCAGCGGGAAATCTGAAGATGAGTTTACCACGAACGTTTCCATTGTGCCCCAACAAAACTCCACGCCATCTAAATAATCTGGTGCTGTTGGGTGCCATTTACCATTATCAGTGCTACCTAAAAACCTTGGCTTCCCTCTTGTTTTTGCATAGTTATCAAACTTGGAGCGGGCTAATATTGCCGCGCCCACTTTTTCGCCAAAAGCAACAGAACGGGCATAAGTAGAATCGTCCAGGTTATCCTGATACATAGCAAAAACCTTATCCTCGTATTTTTTTAAGGTATCTACAGAGAAGGTTACCTTATGTGCCACCGTAAAAAACGCCTTAGTAGCTGCAAGCGCATAATTATACTTCATTCCTTTATTAGGCTCGGGCATAGCTTTAAATCCTTTTAACTGGCTGGCTATTGACTTATACTTAGGGTTCTCGAACCGCATAGCCTCATATGCAGCCAATGAAGTATAACCATAAATACGGCTTGCTACCGGTGGACTAAAAACATCATAAATTATTACCTGTGTGAGCTGATCAACATTCTGATGTAAAACATCAACGTCGCTTACACGAGCAATTTTTTGCTTTTGCTTGCAGCTTATTGCCAGTAAACAAAATGCAGCTGCAATAAAAACCTTAAAGTATCTCATAATAATGGGGCTATGTATAGTATTAATTTAAAGGTATATCTCTTTTTTGGCCGGTATTATCGGTTACGGTAACCGATGCCATGGTAGCATCAATATTAAAAAATCTGCCCGACTGCGACAAGAAAGACGAACCATTATAAAACTCCTGCTTCGCAGTTTTTCCGTTTTTATATTTAATGGTGGCGAACATATCCAGGGGCTTTATACTTACGGTACGTACGGGCTTTTTCAATTCAAACACTTTCATTACATCTTTATACTGTGTAGCCGCCAACAGGTAACCACCTTTAGCACTACGCAATTTAACTAATGCCTTTCCATCTCCCGGTATATAAATGCCGCTTTGCAATATGGTTAAGGGCTTAAAGCCGCCTTTGCCATCACCCTTTAACATTAAACCGTTAAAGGCGTCGTAGCGGCCGGTGCTCACCTCGGTACCATAATCATTACCGCTAAGTGCTACATCCAGGTTGCCATCACTATCAAAATCATCTATAATGATACCCGCCAGTTGAGATATCTGCGCTTCTGCCGGCAGTGGTATCATGGTAAATTTGCCATGCCCATCGTTGCGTAAATAACATGACTGCAACTCATTTGCTTTTAACCTGATAGCTCCTTCACGCATTTTTGGCGTAATCACACTATCCATGGTAGCCACGGCAAACGATTTGTAGTTCTGATATTTCACCCTCATAACTATCATCTGTTTTACAATGTCATCGCGGGTATGTGCCGGAAACTCTTTCATTTTACCATCCCTATCCTTTAAAAAGACCGATGGGAAAGCGTCATAGCTATCATTGTTATCAAAATCTTTAGCGGTTATATAGGCTGGATATTGGTCGGTAGCTTTGTAAAAGGTATTTAAACCTGTATTGCCAACAATGTAGTCAATATCTCCATCGTGATCAAAATCACCACCGGCAATAGTGTTCCACCAGCCAAACTTATCAGCTATACCACTGTTGGCCGTTACATTTTTAAATACACCATGGTCATTTTTCATGAAAGTTACCGGCATCCATTCGCCAGTAATAACCAGGTCTGGCCAGCCGTCGTTATCATAATCTGTAAAAGATGCATCGCATACCAGGCCTAAATTATTTAAGCCTTTGGCAACGGTTGGTGTTACATCAGTAAACTTAAGCTGGCCTTTTTTACTATCGTTACGTAAAACAAAGCTCGATACCGGTTTAGGATAGTTCCACGGATCAACCCTACCCGATACAAACAGATCAAGCGAGCCATCTTTATTATAATCAACCGCTTTTACACATAATTTACTGGTAAAGTTTACTGGTAAAGCGCCCGCTTGCAGGGTAAAGTTCCCTTTTCCATCATTTGCATAGATCCTGTCCTGATACGATTTTGAATTTGGCGCATCTTCATAGCCCCCGCTCGCAGCATAAAGGTCAAGGTCGCCATCGCCATCCGCATCAAATAACAGTAAACCCTCATCTTTATACTTTTCAGTAAGATTTGTTGCTGTAGCTAACAGGTTACGCTGGGTGAATTTACCATTGGCTTGTTGTAATAAAACCTGTGCGGGATATTTTGATGTGCCACCTACAACCATGTCATCAAAGCCATTACCATCAACATCGCCTACAGCAACTGCCGGCGAGTACTCTGATAACTTGTGCGGCAGTAGCTTTTGCACATTAAAGTCTGCAAAATCAACATCGTTATGTTTATAGTTTATCCCTACCGATTTTGTTACTTCGGTAAATAAAGACTGGCTGTTTATCGGCGAAATACCAAAATTATATCCAGCCTTTGCGTTGTTAATATCAACCTTAAGTACCTGATCAGTCTTTACATTTCTTAGGGTTTGCTGTTTGCCGTTTTGCCATTTTATTACAACCGAATCGATACTTGTAATTTTGCCCAGGCCAAAATGCGCTATATTTTGTATGGTTGACAGATAGCCGCGGAATGGGGTATTTTCATATACCTGATGTTTGCCATGGTCATAATAAATATCGGCCCATGCCCCTATCCCATCACGGTTTTGAGGGCTGCCCTTAAATTGTATCTGCAAATAATGATTGTTGTTTTTATCATCCTCGCGCGATCTGTTTTTGTACACAAATGCTTCGTCATCAATATTATTAATGACCATATCTAAGGTACCGTCGTTATCCAGATCGGCATAAGCGGCACCGTTAGAGAACGATGCTATATCCATTCCCCAGCTTTTGGTTACATCTTCAAACTGCAACTTGCCGTTATTTCTGAACGCGTAATTTGATATTTTTACGATAGGTATTTGCTCTAATACTTGTTTTTTACTGGCAACAATAAAAGATTCGTTCCTGAAAGCAATAAAATCATGATCTGTAACATCGCGGGGGTAACCATTGGTTACTACTATATCCCTGAAGCCATCGTTATCAAAATCTGTTATCATAGGCCCCCAGCTCCAGTCTGTTTGTGCTACACCGCTTAAAAAAGCAACCTCGCTAAATGCAGGTGCGCCTATTGAGTCATTTTGGCCTAAGCGAGGGCCCTGGTTTAGCTGTAAGGTGTTATGATTATATTGGTATTGGTAACCGTAAGTGTCAAAGTTTTGGTATAACTGGTATGATGTACCCGGCATAAACATTTTTTTGCGATAGTTATCTTCCGGATCCATATCCAGTTCAAAAACATCGGCAAGGCCGTCGTTATTTATATCCTGCACATCCTGGCCCATGGCGCTTGTGGCAGTATGTTTAAAATATTCTTTTGTACGATCGGTAAAAGTACCGTCGTGGTTATTTATGTAAAGTATATTACTTGGTAAAAAATCATTTGTAACGTAAATATCTTTCCAGCCATCGCGGTTAATATCAACTATGCTTGTTGCATGGCCGTAACCCTCTATTAATATGCCAGCTTGTTTAGATACGTTTGTATAAACGCCATGCTTTAAAGCAGGGTCATAATCGTTACGGTACAGCCTGCCTGTATTACGGCTGGTACCATCTTTTATAATTGGCCTGAACGAACTTGTATTATCTGTTGATTGCGCCTCGTTAACGGTAAGGTACATATCCAGGTCGCCATCGTTATCGTAATCAAAAAACGATGCCATTGTAGAATGTACATTTATATTAAGGCCATATTCTTTTGACGATTCTTTAAAAATGGGCACTCCATTCTTATCCGGGCCCTGGTTTATGTAAAGCAGGTTAAGCCGTTTAACCGAATCATTTAGCAGCGAGTTACATACATAAATATCTTTTAATCCATCGTTATTAATATCAACAACCGCTACACCACGGCCCCAACCGCCTTTACCACCTACTCCTGCTTTTTCGGTAACATCGTCAAATTTAAAATCGCCTTTGTTTAGGTATAAACGGTTTGATACGGCATTACCTATAAAATAAATATCCTGCAGGCCATCGTTATTAAAATCGCCTATGCCAACACCGCCCCCGTTATAAATATTCAGCTTATCAAGTGGGTTGATGGTATCATTTTCAACAATGAGATTATTGAATTTTATGCCCGAGTGTGATGAAGATATTTTTTCAAACATTGTTGCCTTTTTACAAGAGAATATAAAAAGCGGCAAAGCAATAAACAGCAGGTATCTAAGGAGTTTCATTTAACGATATTAAGAAATATATTAATAAAAAAAGAGGGGAAGATAAATATCTCCCCCTCTTTTTTTGGGTTATTAATTATTAATAACCCGGGTTTTGTTTTAATGTTCCTTTAGCAATATCAATTTGGAATTGAGGGATTGGGTAAAGCTCGTTTTTGTTTGCAGTGAATTTAGCAACTTTCATTACCGCTGAGGTAAATTTGTCACCAAAATCGCGGGTGTTTTTCAGGAATTTCTCAATTTCTGTTGACATGATTGTACCTGCAGGGCCGCCGTTAGCCGCATCCCAACGAGATAAGTCAAAGAAACGGTGACCTTCCATACCCAACTCAAGCTTGCGCTCAAAATACACTGCTTTGCGTGCGTAAGCCTGGCCATTTGTAGCAAACTGGCCTGTATACAAACCTACTTTGTAGTTTGCAGCAAACTCGCTATTATCAACAATTGGCTTGGTAGCATCGCCACCTGTGTAACCTGTTAACTTGCCTTTAACCCAACCAGTTTGGTCAGCAGCACGTGTCCTTATCTGGTTAACATAACCTTCGGCAATCGCCAGTTGGTTTGCTTCAACAGCACACTCAGCAGCCCATAAAATAACATCAGCAAAACGGATAGCATTGTAACTATTTGAAGTTGACTGATTTGCAGCCCAACCACCGTATGAATCTGAAGTGGTTGATTGTGCAGCTTTGTAATAAACGTTTTTAATAGGCAGGTAAGGGCCACCATTGGGTTGGTCACGTGCCCATGCAGCTCCAGGGCAAATTCCCCAGTCTAAATATGGTATACCACGACGACCAACTGACCAGTCTAACCTTGCATCAAGCAACTCATCACCTGGTGTAAACACAGTACCGGCAGGTACAGCCTGATCATTTTTAATGTAACCATTTTGGTAAGTATCAATTAATGGTAAGCCATTAGCATCTACTTTAAATGAGTTAACAAAATCAAACGTTGGCTGGAAGAAACCGCAGCATCCTGCAGGGCCGCCAGAAGGGAAGTTTAACACGTTACCTGCGTTGCCGTTTAAGCCGTTTGCACCATCTTTTACAGATGCCTGCACCACAAACACGCCCTCTGGGCCGTTTTTGGTTGATGGGTTAAAGTTGTTTGCATATTTACCTAATGCATAAGGCGCGCCTGAACTTGTTTTACCATTAGCTATTACATCTTTAAGGATATCGAAAGCTTCGGGGTATTTATGGTTAAACATAAGGGTTTTAGCCTGGAAAGCTAAAGCTGCCCATTTGTTTGCACGGCCAATTTGTGGCTGTGTTGCAGGCAGGTCTTTTGCAGCAGCTTCAAAGTCAGCCGCTATTTTGTCCCAAATAGGTCCATCATTTGGAATGTTGTAGTTTTGGGCTGTGTAGGTAATTGTTTCGTCAACATACGGAATGTTTTTCCAAAGTTTAGCAGCTTCCAGGTGGAAGAAACCGCGTAGGAAACGGGCCTCGGCGATGTACTGAGTTTGTTGCTCAGCTGTTACCGAACCATCTTTAATTTGAGGTAACAACCTTAGCACATCGTTAGCACGTTGTACACCAGCATAGCATACACGCCATTTGTGATCTAAGTAATCGTTAGCACCTGTTGCGCTAAAGGCCTCAAGATTTGCAGCTGCAGGTTGGTCACCAGGGTTAGAGCCTTTGAAGGCATCACCTGCTACCACACTACCATAAACCCAGTTATCGGTACCGGTTTCCCAAGGGCTACCAGTTTGGCCATCAAATACACCATCAACAACTGAGTATGCACCGATAAGAATACCATCAACACCCGCACGTGTTGCAAGTACCTCCGGGATCAGGGAGCCAATTGGCGCCTGATCAAGATACTTCTTACATGAATAAGAGCCTCCAAGCAATATTAGTGTTGCCGGTATAAGGACTTTTAATTTAAAACTTTTTTTCATAACTATTCTCTTTATATATTATGTTAGTTATTATTAGAAACTAAGGTTTACGCCAAATATAAATCTGCGCTCGTTGTTAGGGTAATTACCCCTATCCACACCCTGGCTGTTACGGCCGTCATATGCTTGCAGCTCCGGATCAAGGCCACTGTATTTTGTAGCAGTGAACAGGTTAGTACCTTGTACATAAACGCGTAATTGATCAAGCCCAACGCTCTTAATTATGCTTGGTGAAAATTTATAACCAATTTGTACCGACCTTAACTTAAGGAATGAACCACTCTCTACATAGTAAGAGTTAACAGCATCGGCAGTACTAAAGTTGGTTGTTTTTTCAGCTATTGGTGTTTTTGCGCCAGCATTTTGTGCGGCTGACTTACCTGGATCCCAGGCGTTATTTAACAGGTCTATGCTTTTGTTACCGGTTTGTGTACCGTAAAAATTAGTCCAGTATTTAACGGTGTTGTAAATATCATTACCGTGTGAACCGTACAATACAGCGCTTAAATCAAACCCTTTGTAACCAACATTTAAGTTAACACCATAAGTGAAATCCGGAATTGGATTACCAATTTGGGTACGGTCGGCGTCAGTAATACGGCCGTCACCATTTGTATCGGCATAACGGAAACGACCCGGGGCTGCTTCCGCCTGGTATACCGGTGTCGAACCAAATAAGTCTGGTTTTTGTTGTGCGTTAAGTGCATCGATCTCGGCCTGGGTGTTCCAGTACCCAGTAACATTGTAACCGTAGAAAGCGCCAATTGGGCCACCTACCTGGTTGTATACTACGTTACCATTACGAACGTCTGAAGTAAAGAACGGTGCACCCAGTTTTGTAATTTCGTTTTTTATTGTAGTGATGTTAGTACCAACAGAGTAAGTTAAACCTCCGGCAGCACCATGGTAGTTAACGCTGATATCAAAGCCTTTATTAACAACCTGACCGTTGTTAACAGTTGGCCAGGCACCTTCTGAACCACCGGCAGTTGCTGGTACAGGTATAATTACCAATAGGTCCGAAATTGTTTTTTTGTAATACTCGGCAGTAACATCAAGGTGGTTAAAGAAGGATGCATCAAAACCTATATTAAAGGTTTTATCAGTTTCCCAAACAGCGTTGGGATTACCCAGTGAGTTTTGTAAGTAACCAGGGATAACAGAATTTGATGAACCATCAATAGCGTAAGATGATGAACCAGGGCCACCGCCATAAGCAGCGTAAGCACTGTTTACACCTACGTTAGCGTTGAAACCTGATGTACCGTAGCTACCGCGGATCTTCAAGTCGTTTAACCAGGTTAAACCTTTAGCAAACTCTTCCTGAGTTACACGCCATGCAGCAGATACAGCGGGAAAAGTACTCCACTTGTTACCCGTTGCAAAACGAGAACTACCGTCGCGACGTATAGTTGCACCAATGATGTACCTATCATTAAAGGTATAATCTAAACGGCCAAAGAATGACATGATGGTGTTAAGATCCCTGAATCTACTATCCGCAGTTGTTTGACCGGCCTGGCCGTTTTGGATATTAGCAAAGAATGGATCAAGCGAGAAAAGGTTTTTTGCATTCGCGTTAATTTGGCGACCGGTATAACCTCTTTGCTCAAAACCACCCAATAGGCTGATACTATGTTTTCCAAATACTTGTTTATAATTTATAGTGTTGCTCCAGTTAAAGTTGCTATCGTATGATGAACCTTCGCTGTAACCATTGTTTCCACCGTGCGCTTCACCACTATCATACTGGCGGTAGCCAATGTTATAATAGTAGCGGTTGTATATATCGGCACTATAAGCCGTACGTGCAGTAAAGTGTTTCAAAAAGTCGGCTTCAGCAAACACAGTACCTTGCATACCGTACTCATTGGTATGGGTAGTGCTTTGGCGCTCTTGAATACCAACCGGGTTAAGAGCGTTGCCTAAAGCGGCAGGGCCTGCATAGGTACCACCTAAGTTACCTGCAATATCACGTACAGGGATGATAGGAAGTGTACGATAGGTTTCAGAAATTGGGTTACCCTCGTTTTGGTTACCACCGTTAGCTAAACCGCCACCACCATTAGGCGAGTTGACATAGAAAAAGCTAAAGTTTTCACCCAACCTTACGTGATCTTTTACACTAAAGTTAGTGTTAACACGAGCCTGGTATCTTTTAAAGTAAGTATTAATAAGCGTACCTTGTTGGTTAGTATAACCTAAAGACATAAAGTAGTTGCTTTTATCGCTTGCACCACTTGCGCTTAATGAGTGCTGCTGAATAGGAGCACTTTTAAAAATTTCGTGGAACCAATCGGTACCTGCACCTTTAACAAATTTTTGTATCAGGTAATCCCTTGCAGGGTCGTTATCAAGGTGATAGTTTGGCAAAAATGCACTGGCCTGTTCCTGGTTAAATACCCCTTTGGCACCGGCACCTGATTGATAGCCGTAATCATAGAATTTATTACCTTTTGGATTGCCCTTCATCAAATCGTTGTCCGGGTCAACTTTGGCCACCAATTGCTCAAACTGATCTGCATTAAGCACGTTAAATACGTTTCCGCCCAATGGCTGGGTAGTACCGTAGAATGCATCATAAGAAATTGTTGTTTTACCTTGCTTACCTTTTTTTGTAGTTACAACGATAACACCGTTACCACCGCTAACACCGTAGATTGCAGCAGCACCCGCATCTTTCAATACCGAAATCGACTCGATATCGTTAGGGTTAAGGTTTGAAATGCTACCTGTTTGCAAACCATCAACCACATACAGGGGTGATGAATTATTGAAGTTACTTAAACCACGAATGGTAACCTGCGCACCACCACCCGGAGCACCTTGTGTTACCACGTTAACACCGGCGGCCTGGCCTTGAAGCATAGTTTCAGCACTTACAGAAGGTACTGACTTTGCTGTTGCAATGTTCACGGTTGTAACCGAACCGGAGATGTCTTTTTTACGTTGCGAAGTGTAACCAGTTACTACTACTTCGTTTAACGTGTTATTGCCGGCCTGTAAAACAATGCTGATTGTTTCGGAGGCGCCTACAGTAACATCTTGTGATTGGTATCCCAGATAGGAGACAGTTAACACATCACCAGGGCTAACGTTCAGACTGAACTGTCCGTTAACGTCTGTTTGTGTACCGATGGTAGTACCTTTAACGCGCACAGTGGCTCCAACTACAGGTAGCTTGTCGTCGCTGCCTGTAACCCTTCCAGTGTGTTTTGTTTGAGCTGTAACTACCAGTGAAGACACCATGCAGCATAATAGCAAGCACAGCGTTCTTCCTTTAAGGAGTAAACTTTTAAACATGAGATTGAGATTTAGTTGATTAATATATTTGATTTAAGGTCTTATTTCATATGGGTATAAAGTTTATTAATTTGCAAGGAATAGCAAATAGAGGAAGACTTAAAGAATTCTTTCTTAGAGAGATAAGGAGTGTGAGATAATCAAAAAGAAAAAATTGTAAAAGTTTTATCATATAGTTACACTATCCTGCTTAAAAATTTTATTCTGTTTGCACATTTATGCCCCTTATATTAAGGTTCATCAATGTGGTTTGTCCGTTAAATTCAGTTTCTTTTTATAAAAAAAGAAAGTTTATAATTGGTAATGCTCTAATATAAACAGAGTGTCCACGTTACACAAGCTTCCCTAATAGAATTATTAATTATTTATTTTTTTTAGATATTTAATGAACAAAGCATCAATTAGATAATCATTTGTTAAACTCCTGTTAATAATTCAATAATTTAAATAGCAATATCGCAATGTAATATTCTTGTTATAAAAGGTTTTTTTTGCCAAAAACCATGTTTTGATATTTTAAAAGCCCTAATTCAGTACCCATCATTCAAAAACTTAAAAACTTTTCTCAAATTTTTAAGAAGTTGGTTTGATAAAATAAAGCAAATGTTAAACTTATGTTAATATTGCTTACCCACGCTAAATAAGGCAACAATAAAAATGCAACTCTTTACACCATCTACCTTTGGCATTAAATACACACTTTGTATAAAAAAAATATGCCTTACCGATATCAGTAAGGCATATTAGTTAAAATTTAATATAAAAGAAATTTAACTGAAAACTCTTTTGTAATGAAGCACTAAACCTATTTGGCCCACTGTACTTTAGCCGTTTTTGTATCGGCAGAGTTTGTTCCTATCTGTATAATGAACGAGCCGGGCTCCCAGTCATATTTTAACTGGCTGTTATAAAATTTTAATTGCTGAGGGGTTATCTTAAAAGTAACTTCTTGCTTCTCTCCTATTTGCAGGTTTATCTTTTTGAAATCTTTAAGCTCTTTTACCGGGCGGCTAATGCTCGCAGCAGGGTCGCTTATATATAACTGCACAACTTCCTCACCGGCATACGGGCCATTATTAGTTACTGTAACTGTTGCCGTTAAAATTTCGTCACCTTTTAAGTGGGTTTTACTTACGTTAATATTACTATAACTAAACTTGCTGTAACTTAAACCATAACCAAAAGGATATAGTGGATTGTTGCTGATATCTAAGTAATTTGATTTGAACTTGGTTGGCCCAGATGAATACGGGCGACCGGTGTTTAAGTGGTTGTAATATAAAGGTATTTGCCCTACGCTGCGCGGAAATGTTGTAGTTAATTTACCCGATGGGTTATAATTACCAAACAATACCTCGGCCACAGCATTACCCGCTTCGGTGCCGGGGGCCCATACATCTAATATAGCAGCGGCATTATCATTTTCCCAGGTTAAGGTAAGTGGCCTGCCGTTAAATAATACTATAACAATAGGTTTACCTAATTTTGCTAAAGCTTTTAACATAAGCTGTTGGCTTTCTGGTATGCTGATGTCTGACCGGCTTGATGATTCGCCGCTCATACTTTGCGATTCGCCAACTACGGCAACTATTATATCAGCCTTTTTAGCGGTTTTCACTGCTTCTTCCAGCATATCCTGTGGCGATTTAGGGTCAAGGCTAACCATGCCCGGGCCAAAGTTAAGGCGTTTCATAAATGTTGTATCATCGGTAATATTAGCGCCCTTGGCGTAAGTAACTTTTACGTCATCATTAACCACATGCTTTATACCTTCTAATACGCTTACTGATTTTTCCCACTCGCCGGCAATAACCCATGTACCCAGCATATCCCTTTTATTATCTGCCAATGGGCCAACAACCGCAATGCTCCCGCCCGATTTTTTTAGCGGCAATATTTGGTTAGCGTTTTTAAGCAATACAAAAGAGTGCTCGGCGGTTATACGTGCCGCCTTACGGTTAGCATCGGTAAATACATCCGTTTTTTCTTTTTGTGCGTTTATTGATTTGTATGGATTTTGAAAAAGTCCCAGTTTATACTTGGCTTCCAGTACGCGGCGGCAAGCCAGATCAATATCGGCCATAGTTACCTTACCTTGTTGTAATGATTTTTTCAATGTCGATAAGAAGCCCTCGCCCACCATATCCATATCTAAACCGGCTTTTAATGCCAGCGCCGATACCGTTTGCAGATCGCCAAGGCCATGGTTAGTAACTTCATTTAAAGCGGTATAATCTGATACTACAAAGCCATTAAAGCCCCATTGCTTACGCAGCAGATCTGTGAGCAACCATTTATTGGTAGTTGCCGGTACACCATCAACCACGTTAAACGAGCTCATGAAGCTGCCCGCGCCTGCATCAAGCGCAGCTTTGTATGGTGGCAGATAATAGTTATACATGGCAATTTTGCTCATATCAACCGTATTGTATTCACGGCCGGCTTCGGCAGCGCCATATAATGCAAAGTGCTTTACACAAGCCATAACAGCATCAGCATTTTTTAAACTGGTACCCTGGTAACCTTTAACCATTGCCGCGGCAACTTGCCCCCCATACCATGGGTCTTCACCGCTACCTTCAGATATACGCCCCCATCTTGCATCGCGGGCAATATCCACCATGGGCGAAAACACCCAGTTTAAGCCTTCGGCAGTAGCCTCTTTAGCTGCAATATGTGCCGATTGCTCAATCAAGCCCAGATCCCAGGTGGTAGACATACCCAACGGGATAGGGAAAATGGTACGGTGCCCATGTATAACATCCAGGCCAAATATTAAGGGGATATGTAAACGCGTGCCATTTACAGCAGCTTCTTGCATTTTGCGTACATTATCTGTTCCGTATAAGCCAAATATACCGCCTATGGCACCTTTTTTAACGCCATCTGCAATACCATTATTTGTTACCGAACCCGTAATAGCCATGCCACCTGTTACCAGGTTAAGCTGTCCTATCTTTTCATCAACGGTCATTTTTTTCATTAAACCGCTAACAAAAGCATTCATTTTTGCAGTCTCGGCTTGTTTTTGGGCCGTGGCGTTACTAAGGGGCAGGCAAAACAGCACAGCCAAGCTCAAGTAAACAATATGTTTAGTGGTAAAATATTTTTTCATCAATAACAGCTTTGGTGGTTTAATATATCGTTGTAGCTATTAAATTTCCGTAATATTAAATTACTGTAAAACTTATTAGCTATAATTGTTTTTAATGTTGCTTAATGCATGGTGTAATTGGTACACAATTGTAAATATTAAATTTAAACAATCAAAGTAATTTTTTTATCAATAACGTAAATGTTAACTAAGCAAGAGCTGGAAGAGTTTTGGGCCGAAGCAGGGAAAATATACTTAAACCATATATCAATAGATTGTGTAGTTTTTGGTTTTCATGAAGGGCAAATGAAGGTTTTGATGCTTAAAAGCAATAACGAAGAGGCCTGGTACCTGCCAGGGGGGTTTGTACTTAAACAAGAACCTATTGAAAATGCCGCCGATCGTATATTAAAAGAACGTACCGGTATTGATGAAATATTTTTGCAGCAGTTTTACGTTTTTGGCGATCCTGACCGCTCTAAGATACATAACGAGATGTATAAGGATATGCTGCCTGAAGATCAAAACTTCTTCGCCAAGCGTTTTATATCTATCGGTTACTATGCTTTGGTTGATTTTTTTAACGTTACGCCAACACCCGATAATTTTTCGGAGATATGTACCTGGCGAGACCTTAATGACCTGCCCCGTTTCCAGCTCGACCACGAATTAATATTTAAAACCGCCTTAGATACCCTGCGTCTTCAATTAAATTACCAACCCATTGGTTATAACCTGATGCCTAAGGAATTTACCATGCCCGAACTGCAAAAGCTTTACGAAACCATACTGGACAAAAAGCTTGACCGCCGCAACTTTCAGCGCCGCATGCTGGGCTTTGGCATATTAAATAAACTGGAAACCACCCGCAAAGGCGGTGCACATAAGGCCCCCTACCTCTATTCCTTCGACCTGGAAAATTACCAGGCCGCTTTAAAAGAGGGATTGAAGAGTGGCTGGTAGATCCCTATAATTCATTTATTTTAATTATTGTGAACATAGCGCGGCTATTCGCTGTATGCTAATCTATGCATAGTTAGCTCGATTACTGCGTGGTTCCAAATCCCTGCATTGTTGTATTGTAAAGGTCAATTTAAAGCCCCTGGCACCTCATTCCCTCAAATTTTACTATCTTAACCCCTGCTACTATTACCGTTACTTATGAAGTTTAAAAACGTACTTGTTGATCTTACATTACTTGTATTTGGCATCTTATCTGCCAGTATGGGGTTAAAGGGGTTCTTGTTATCAAGCCATTTTATTGATGGTGGCGTAACCGGTATATCCATGCTTTTAGCAGATGCTACCAAAACACCGCTTTCTGTTCTGATATTTGTTATCAATATCCCTTTCTTGTTTCTAGGATATCGTAAACTGGGACTAACCTTTGCTGTAAAAAGTGCCTTGTCAATAGCCGGCCTGTCGCTTTGCCTGGCATTTGTACACTTCCCGGATGTTACACACGATAAACTATTAACCGCTGTTTTTGGAGGGGTATTTATAGGTGCGGGCATTGGTATGGCTATCCGCGGTGGTGCTGTGCTTGATGGTACCGAAATAGCCGCCCTGCTGGTAAGTAAAAAGACCCAGGTAGTGCGTGTAAGCGATGTAATATTGATATTAAACGTGGTGATATTCACCGCCGCGGTATTCCTTTTGGGGGTTGAATCGGGTTTGTACTCTATTTTAACCTATCTGGCTGCATCTAAGATGATAGATTTTATACTAAACGGCCTGGAGCAATATACCGGCATGACCATAGTATCCGCCAAAGGCGAAGAGATCCGTATGGCTATAACCCAGTCGCTTGGTCGTGGGGTTACGGTTTACCAGGGTAAAAGCGGGTACGGAAAAGATGGGCATATTAATGCCCCACGGGAAATTATCTTTACCGTGGCCACACGTTTAGAGGTACCTTTACTAAAACGCGAAATATTAAAAATAGACCCCGCAGCATTTATTGTTCAACAAAGCGTTGACGATACCACAGGTGGCTTACTTAAGCGTAAGAAGGGGCATTAGCCGCTCCCAATTAAAGGGAGGGGTTATTATTCATCAGTCTCTAACATTGGCACCACCAGTACAGGTATATGCGAATTACGCACAACACTTTCGGCAACGCTGCCCATTAACAGCCTGTCTATACCGCTGCGGCTATGGGTGCCTATAACAATAAGATCCGCCTTGAATTCTTTGCTGCAGTTTAAAATACCATCAGCGGTTGAACCGTATTCGTTAAAGTGGGTAACCTGCAACCCGTGAGCATACTTTACAATAGTGCGCTCTATAATGCTTTCCGCCTGGTCTTTCTGAAACTCCAGTAAATTCATTTCGTTATAATCAGGTGTTTGCAGGGGCATGCCCATTATTGTATCGGTAGAGGTATCTGTTGTTATCGCGGGCTCAACAATATGCACCAGGCCAACGTGGGCATTAAAGGTGCGCGCTACATCAAAGCCATACGAGGCCGCGTATTCAGCAAATTTGCTGTCGTCTATACCAATAAGTATCTTGCTAATTTTCATCGGGGTAATTTGTTTTTTAATAGAGATGAAGCTATCATGGCTTTAAGGATTGGGGTTATCCTTACTAAACAATCAATATTAAATATGTTTTGGCATTTTTTTGATTTACTTAAAGCTTATACTTTGAAAACATGCGCTTTAAATATTTTGGCGAATGGCCACCGCCGCCATCAACAATCTTCGGCGTTGCTACCCGCTGGGCAGAATATATCCCCCCTTCGCCGCTAAAGAAATAGGCGGTAAAACAGGCTACCGCGAAAAACAGCGCATACTCTCCGCCAAACAATTCAATCCCCATTAAGGTACAGGCCAGCGGGGTATTGGTAGCCCCGGCAAATACAGCTATAAAACCTAAAGCGGCAAAAAGGCTCACGGGCGCGTTCATTAATTCGGCCAGGGTATTGCCTAATGTTGAGCCAATATAGAACAGCGGCGTTACCTCGCCCCCTTTAAAACCCGTACCTAAAGTAATGGCCGTATATATCAGTTTCCACAGCCAGCTAAAAGCATCTGCCCCGGCATGCTGAAACGCCGATACAATGGTTACCGCTCCCGGGTATTCCGCGTCGACACCCAGACTTAAATAATCGGGCTTGCCCAAAATAAACGTGAGCAGGATGATGATCAAACCGCCGCAAATGGGTATCAGCCAGGTAATTTTCATCCATTTTAAAGAGAAGTTTTTTACCAAATGCACTGCCTTTGCGAAGACCCGGCTCATCACCCCAAAAACTGCCGACGCTACAATAACTTTTGATAACAGCCATAAGCTTACAGGCAAATGAAGCCCGTACAGGTCCTGACTGGTATTAATAATATCTACATGATACAAAGTATGATGCACGCCCCAGGCAGATACGGTAATATCGCCAACCAAACCCGCAATTAAACAGGGCAGCAAAGCATTATACCGGATATTGCCAATAGCAATAACCTCCAGCGCGAAAATGGCACCTGTTAACGGCGTGCCAAACACCGCCCCAAAACCCGCCGCCACACCTGCTGTTAATATCACTTTCTTATCGGCCTCGTTAAGCTTTAGCCAGCCGCCAAAAAGGTTGGCCAAACTGCCGCCAATTTGCACAGCCGTACCCTCGCGACCTGCTGAGCCACCAAACAAATGGGTAATAACGGTGGTAATCAAAATAAGCGGCCCCATGCGTTTGGGGACACCCGCACCTGGCTGATGGATCTCGTCTATGATCAAATTATTGCCCCGCTCAGCGCTTTGTCCGTACAGTTTGTACAACAAGTGAATAACCACACCCGCCGCCGGTAAAAGGTATAGCAACCATGTATGCGCAAAGCGGAAATGAATAGCCCAGGTAAGCAGCCACAAAAATAGCGCAACCACGCTACCAATAGCAATAGCTACAGGTATGCTGATCAGCGTCCAGCGGATAAGATATTTGAAGAGAGAAATTTGTTTTGAAACGATATTTTTAAACATAACCTACATGCAAATAAATAACAAATTATTTGAGTAGGCGTCATCAGCTTTGCAGCGGTTCAAGTAGGCAGAACACCATTGCCTTGTTTGTATAGCACAAATATAGTTTTTTAATTTAATTTTATACCGATAGCTTAAAGTTCGGGTTACCTATTTGGTAAACAGATATTAACAGGCATGGGAATTAGCGAAGAATCTGTCAACCTGAATTTTAAATGGCACAAATTATCTAAAAAGACAAAAGTTTTTCTGATAATATGCCTTGTATTTGCTTTCTCGCTTATCAGGTTTAGCTTTAGCACTGAGTATATTGGCTATTTTGCAGGAGAATGCGGACAAGGAATGTGCCGCTCAGAATACAAAATCACTTCCGATGAATTAACAATTGACGACACATCGACAGATCCAGCTACCAATGTCCACAAAGTAATAAAAGGTAATTTTGAAGATTTGAAATTTAATGCCCCTCTTTTGCTTTTATCTAATATATGGGGAAGTTTTGGGTGCCCCGACTGCACTGACGGCGGTGGATATGTTTTAGGATTTAAGTTCTTCTGGATACATTTTAGCTTTGAATTTGACAGGGATTCTTCACCCTGGTATTATAATGGCGCAACCGAAATTATTCGTGATAGAATAAAAAAAATAGAGCAAATAGAGGCCTCTCAATCTAATCCTTAAACTTTCTATATTTGCCTCATGAGCATCTCTCCCGAAATAGAAAAAAGGCTTACCCTGCTGCAAGAAAAATACAACGCCATGGGCCAGGATATGACATCGTACCTGGACGGCCTGCTGCATGCCGACTTTTTAACCTATTGGGATTATATTCACCTGGATACGCTTTTGAGCCTGCAAAGCCCCAAAACGCCCTTCCCGGATGAAGAGATCTTCATCATGTATCACCAGATAACCGAGCTGTATTTTAAGCTTACCCTGCACGAGTGCAAGCAAATATCAGGCGCGGAAAACCTCACTACCGAGTTTTTCACCATCCGCTTAAAACGCATTAACCGCTACTTTGAAGCGCTTACCCACTCGTTCGAGATAATGGTGGATGGCATGGATAAAGAACAGTTCCTGCAGTTTAGGATGAGTTTGTTACCGGCCAGTGGTTTCCAAAGCGGGCAATACCGCCTGATAGAGATCTATGCTACTGATTTTATTAACCTGGTAATTGCCGATAAGCGCATAGCCCTTGCTAACGCGCCGGTTGAAGAGCAATTTGAACAGATCTACTGGAAATTTGGCGCAACCGAATTATCTACCGGCAAACAAACCCTCACCCTAAAACAGTTCGAGAAAAAATACGCCAAAACATTTATTGAGCTGGGCAAGGATGTGGCTAATACCAACTTTAACGCATTGCTACAGCAATTTAAATACAAGGGCGAAAACACAAAAGCTTTAGAGGATGAATTGCGCCAGCTGGATGTTAACGTAAATGTGAACTGGCCACTTTGTCATTATAAATCGGCCGTGCGTTACCTAAACCGCGACCCCGAAGATATCAAGGCAACAGGTGGCACCAACTGGCAGAAATACCTGCCTCCGCGCTTTCAGCGCCGTATATTTTACCCATCCTTATGGAGTGCCGAGCAACTGGAAAACTGGGGTAAAGCCTGGGTAGAGAAGGTTATTAGCGAATTGTAGCACCCTGCTTATCAGCGGGTAAGTCGTTTTCGTCAACCTTATCCGTAAGCATTTTTTCTATCCCATAAAAATCCTCGAATTTATTGATGATGATCATGGATGGCTCGGCCGGTAGTTTACTGCTCAGGTGGATGCCGTCTTTACGATGGGTTATCTTTTTGATGTTACGATAGGCAATAGTAATATCGGGCCTGTCTTTCACGCTAAGCGTTACTTCGTTATCGTCGGCAGTCAATTCGGTGTTATCAATAATGGCGAAATACTTTTTGCGCCCGAAGATATATCCAAAAGTAAGTGCCGCTACAATAACTACAAAAATACCTATGCTTAATGTGTTGTGCCCTTTATAAAGCAGGTTGTAGGCAAATACCGCTATAATTATCCCATAGTACACCAGCATGGTGCGTACCCAGGTTTTTTTCATGTCAATGTTGCCCTGCGGGCTAAAACGGTATACAGGCATATTAGCTATTTGTTAATTTGCTGTAATATAGCCTTCAAAAGACTTAAAAATTAAAAAATCGCCTAAAAATTTTTTAACTTGCCATTTTTCGATTAAATACATACGCCATGACCGACACACTGGACATAAAGATCACCAAAACACAACATTCCCGTTTAGCTGAAACGGATTTTAATACACTGCCTTTCGGTAAGGTTTTTTCTGACCACATGTTTGTGGCCGATTATATTGATGGCGAATGGAAGAATTTTGAGATACTGCCTTACGGCCCAATTTTAATGAGCCCTGCTATTTCTGCACTGCATTATGGCCAGTCGTTTTTTGAAGGCATTAAAGCCTACAAACATGCCGATGGTAAGGTTTCTATCTTCCGCCCTGACAAGAACGCTATCCGCTTTAATAAATCGGCAGAGCGCTTGTGCATGCCTACCCTGCCCGAAGAAGTATTTGTACAAACTATTGCCGCTTTGGTTGATATTGACCGCGACTGGATCCCCGGCAAGGCCAATCATGCCCTGTACATCCGTCCGTTCATGTTTGCTACCGACCCTTTTTTGGGCGTAAACCCATCGGCTACCTATAAGTTTGTAGTAATTGTTGGCCCGGTTGGCCCATATTTTTCAAAACCGCTTAGGGTTAAAATTGAAACACATTACACCCGCGCTGCCGAAGGTGGTATGGGCTTTGCAAAAGCTGCCGGTAACTACGGTTCGTCAATGTTACCTGCCCGTAAAGCTGCCGAAGAAGGTTTTGACCAATTGATTTGGACAGACGCCAAAGAACATAAGTACATTGAAGAAATGGGTGCCGCTAACGCGATGTTCCTTTTAGATGGCACACTGATAACTGCCGAAGCAAAAGACACCATCCTTGATGGTGTAACCCGCGATACGGTTATCGCTTTGGCTAAAAGCTGGGGCATCCCGGTTGAAGAGCGTAAGGTATCTGTTGCCGAACTGATAGAAGGAGCAAAAAATGGTAAACTAACCGATGCTTTTGGTGCCGGTACAGCTGCAACCATTGCTTCTGTAGCTTCGATCAGTTACAATGGCGAAGAGTATTTCCTGAGCGACCCTCAAACGCGTGAGTTCTCTAAGAAGGTGCTATCAACCCTTGATGACATCAAATACGGCCGCGCCGAAGATACCAACGGCTGGAATTATATCGTATAATTCTGCTGATTTAGATATAGAATCCCCTCATTTTCATGAGGGGATTTTTTTTGCTCTCATCCCGGGACAAGTTTTTGTTGCGAATTATGCCAGGTGAAGTATTGATCGCCCAACCGTCATGCCGAACTTGTTTCGGCATCCCTCATGCTAAGTAATAAATATGCACACTTGCGACTTGTCCCGAGAGATCCTGAAACAAGTTCAGGATGACGGGAGAAACTAAAACTCCTTTGCTTTGTTGAACTATCATAAACCGATACAACAATGAAAACGATAACAATTGAAGGCAACCCCGAATCATTAACAGCTATAATGGTACCCCGCGAAGCCGAGTATCACGACCATGAAACCATTCGAATAGAATCATCTGACGATTACGCCTATGTAGAAAAAACCATCTTCCGTGTGGTTGATGGTGGTGACGATAAATGGGAATTGCAGTTTGAATAAATATTCACGTGTCATGATGAGCTTGTCGGATCATTAGGGACTAAGTATCCGACAAGTTCAGTTTGCTATTTAACCTCTTTCGTAAACACATACTCTTTACCACCCTGTTTCAGCGTAAATTCACCTTTATCCGGGCGAAACTCCATTACAATGCCTGCTGATTCAAACTGATAATTATCGGCTGTTGTGGTAGCATCAAGCGGAAATGAAGACTGACCGGTGGCCTGAGCTATTAAGTTGGAGTCATCTTTTGAAATAGTAATTTTTATAGGCAGTTCTGGATTCGCATAAACACCTGTGTATTTATCAAGCCCTTTTGCTTCAGCAAAACTGGGGATAGTATAAGGCACTTTCAAACAAATACTTAATACACCCTCCATAACTTTACCCGGGGAGTAAGTACCACCATTTGAAATATAACTTACAGCTAATTTCTCCTCGGGAAAGTAAGCCAACTCTGACCGGAACGCATCTATAGCACCGCCATGCCCATACTTTGCCTTATCTTTAAATGGGTTTAAGAACATAGCCATCCCATAATTATCCTTCATAGTTTTCATTTGCTCTAAACTGGCAGGCTTTATCAGCTTACCGGCAAATAAGGCTTCGATAAATTTATCCAGATCGGCCGGGGTTGATACCATAGAGCCCGCACCAGACGGAATACTCATATCAGTTTCTACAAACTTGCTCCACTTATTATTGGAATAGGTATAAGATAACGCTTCGTTATTGGCTGTATTAACTTTACCGCCGTAGTAGGTATCCTTTAACCCTATTTTGGAAGTTACGCGTTGTTTAACTAGTTCGGGATAGGTTTTATTTGTGATCTTTTCAATAATATAGCTCAGCAATACAAAATTGGTGTTGCTGTACTCCCCCTTAGCGCCCGGTTCAAAATCGGTTTTCATGGCCGCTATCCTGGTTAGCATTTGCTCGTGGGTTTGCGGGGCAAGCATATACGTCATATACGTGGGGTCATTAGTAAAGTTATGCAAGCCGCTATGGTGGCTTAACATCATACCAATGGTTATCTTCCCTGCGTTAGCTACCTGCGGATAAAATTTATCCAGGGTGGTTTCCAGGGTTAGCTTACCTTCTTCAATCAGCTGAAACACCATTACACCAGTAAACATTTTACTGATAGAGCCTATGTGGTATTTGGTTTTGGCCGATGCCGGTACGGTAGCAGGACTATCAACTACAGCATTACCAATACTTCTTTGATAAAGAATCTCTCCGTTTTGCGATATAGCCAAACTGCCCATGCTTTTATTATTGGCAGCAAGCACATCCAGCAGACTATCTAAACGGGCTTTTTTCAGGCTTTGGGCATGCAGGCTAAAATTTAACCCTAATGCAAGGAGTATTAAAGGGAGTATTCTTTTAATCATGGCGATGTGGTTTAAATATTGGTTTGACTACATGTTTAGGAACATGTTACAGATTAATTAATTAAGCAGGAAGCTGCATCTGATATTGGGTCTACCATAAGATCTCGGCTATCTCATCATAACCTTTTTCGCGGGCCAGGTCGGCGGGGAGCTTACCACCTTCCATGCGGATATCAACGTGGGCGCCTTTCTCCAGCAGCAATATCAATAACTCTAAATTACCGTTTTGTGCGGCTGAGTGCAGTGGTGTGCTACCGGCCTGTTGCTTCACATTAACATCGGCGCCGTTCTCTATCAGCATGCGGGCGGTGCTTGTAAAATTACCGGCCGCGGCCGAGTGCAGCGGGTAAACATTAAAACCATTATCACTCGGACGGTTCACATCAGCACCTTTAAGTACCAGGTAACGGGCAATATCAAAACGGCCAAAGTAACTGGCTAGCCCTAAAGCAGTAAAACCGTCATCGGCATACGAGTCAATTCTTTCGGGATGGGTGTAAATAAGATGGGCAACATCATCAAATCTATCGGCAGCAGCGGCTTCAAACAGGGTAAGATCTGTTGTGTGTTTTAACAAAATATTTGTTACCACCGGTTTATGATAATAACAGGAAAGCATTAACGGCGATACGTTAAGGCTTGTTTTTGCTTTAGCCAGTTCGGGATTTGCGGCCAGCAAAGCATCTAAAGCATCAGTATCGGCATTGGCAATAAATTCTTCCAGTTGTTCAACGCTCATTTAATTCAATATTACTAAAAAATTAAAAAATATCTGTTTAATCTAATAACTTTATATTTGCAATTAAACGTTCAAAATACAGGATGCCGATTAAAGGAAACCAGTTCAGATCAAATAGTTTTAAGGAAGAGAACCAGCCACGCAAACCGGGATCAAAACCCGAAAGAGAAAGGCCTGTAAAGCAGCCAACCGAGCGCTTGCCACTTTTCGACTTGCGCGATGGCAGGGCTATCAAAATAATAGGCCTGTTTTTCCTGGTGCTGTCGGTGTTTTTCCTTATCGCCTTCACCTCCTACCTGTTTACCTGGCAGCAGGACCAAAGCTACGTTTCAAAAGCAAACGGCGGCTGGGGCAACCTGTTCAAAACCACAAAAGAGCTTTTAGAGAACGGTGTTAACAACCCCATGGTGGACAACTGGCTGGGCAAGTTTGGCGCGCTGCTATCTAACCAGTTCATATTCGAGTGGTTTGGTATAGCATCGTTCCTGTTCGTATTTATATTTTTCACTATTGGTTACCGCCTGTTATTCAAAATAAAACTATTCTCGGTTAGTAAAATGCTGGCCTATTCCTTTTTTGGTATCGTATTTATATCGGTATCTATAGGTTTTTTCCACGCTTTTATTATCGATTACCCCCACTTCCTGGAAGGCAACTTTGGCTTTTGGACAAACCGTTTATTAGCCGCGCAGTTTGGCCAATCGGGTACTGGTTTTATACTGCTGTTTTTGGTGTTAACCGTATTAATTATCGCCTATAACATCGACTTTAAGCTACCACAGCGAAAAGAGAGAGTTTCGCCTATGGCTGTAGACGGTGTAACACCCGAGCCTGTTGAGTTGGTGGACGAAGAAATTTCTTTACCGGTTGAATGGCCAAGAAACGGCAACCGTGTTAAAGATATGCTGGCTAACCAGGCCGCCGAAACCATAGAGCCACTGAAACAGCAGCCCATGACACAGAATACTCCTTTTCATGAACCTGTTACGCTGCGCCCCGATACCACCAGTCACGAGCCCGAAGAAGAAACCGAAATACCGCTTACCATTGATGTAGAGCGCCCCAACCCTATCTTAAACATCGAAATAAGCGATGATGATAAGGCTAAAAGCCTGGTAGAGCAATTTGGCATGTATGACCATAAGCTTGACCTTGCCAGCTACAAATATCCGGGGATAGATCTTTTAGAGAACTACGGTTCGGCTAAAATTGCTGTAAACTCCGAAGAATTGGAAGCCAACAAAAACAAAATTGTTGAAACGCTGAACCACTACAACATCGAGATCGATAAAATTAAAGCCACCATTGGGCCCACAGTTACTTTATATGAAATTATACCAGCACCAGGTGTGCGCATCTCCAAAATAAAAAACCTGGAAGATGATATAGCGCTGAGTTTAGCGGCTTTGGGGATCCGTATCATTGCGCCAATGCCGGGCAAGGGAACTATCGGTATTGAGGTGCCCAACCAAAACCCCGAGATGGTATCCATGCGCTCGATACTGGCTACCGAAAAATGGCAGAACAACACCATGGATCTGCCAATCGCCCTTGGTAAAACTATCTCTAACGAGGTATTCATTGCCGATCTGGCTAAGATGCCCCACTTACTGGTTGCGGGTGCTACCGGCCAGGGTAAATCGGTTGGTATTAATGCCATATTGGTATCCCTGCTTTATAAAAAGCACCCTGCAGAGCTAAAGTTTGTTCTTGTCGACCCTAAAAAGGTGGAGCTTACCCTGTTCCGTAAAATAGAAAGACACTTTTTGGCCAAACTGCCCGATGAAGCTGATGCTATTATCACCGATACCAAAAAGGTAGTAAACACGCTCAACTCGCTTTGTATTGAGATGGACCAGCGTTACGATCTGTTGAAAGACGCACAGGTACGTAACTTGAAAGAATACAACACAAAATTTGTTAACCGCAAAATAAGCGATCCCGAGAAACACCGTTACCTGCCGTTCATCGTACTGGTAATTGATGAGTTTGCCGATTTGATGATGACTGCCGGTAAAGAGGTAGAGCAGCCAATCGCGCGTATCGCACAGCTTGCCCGTGCGGTTGGTATCCATTTGGTTATTGCTACGCAAAGGCCTTCGGTTAACGTTATTACGGGTACTATTAAAGCTAACTTCCCGGCCCGTTTGGCCTTTAGGGTGTTGTCTAAAATAGATTCGCGTACGATATTAGATGCCGGCGGCGCTGATCAGTTGATCGGTCGTGGTGATATGTTGCTTTCTACAGGCAGCGACTTGATACGCCTACAGTGCGCCTTTGTGGATACACCGGAAGTTGAACGTATCTCCGATTTTATTGGTAACCAACGCGGCTATCCTTCGGCGATGTTCCTGCCAGAGTATGTTGGCGAAGGTGAAGCAGGCAGCAGCCCTAAAGATTTTGACCCGGATGACCGCGACCCGATGTTTGAAGATGCCGCACGACTTATTGTGCTGCATCAGCAAGGCTCAACATCGCTTATCCAGCGTAAAATGAAGTTGGGTTATAACCGTGCAGGCCGTATTATTGATCAGCTGGAAGCCGCAGGTATTGTCGGCCCGTTTGAAGGTAGCAAAGCCCGCGATGTACTTTATCCGGATGAATACAGCCTGGAGCGCCACCTGGAAGAGCTGCAAAAACCGCGCGATTAAACTAATTTAGTTTACATCACTCTAAACCATTATAAGCCCTAATGGTTATTGCCTGTGAGCTTTTAAATCGACAAAAAAGAACATGAAAAGATTATTTATCTGCATAGTATTATCTACCCTTACTGTAGCCACCGCGTTCGCGCAAAAAGATGCCGATGCAAAAGTTATTCTCAACAAACTGAGCAAGCAATACCGCAGTTACGATGCGGTTAAAACAGATTTTACCCTGACGATTGACAACCAGCAGGCGGGTGTAAAAGAAACGCAGACAGGCACGCTTATATCCCGTTCAAAAACCAACAAGTACAAGGTGACCTTATATGCCCCGGGCAAAAAAACAGTTACGCAGGATATTATCAGCGATGGCAAAAACCAATGGACTTTCCTGAAAGATGCCAATGAGGTACAATTAAGCGCAGCCGATAACAGTGAAGAAGGCTTTAACCCGGCCAAGATCTTCACCATGTACGAGAAAGGGTACAAATACATCTACACAGGTCAGCAAAAGCTTACAGGCAAAATATACCAGGTTGTTGACCTTACCCCCGAAGACAGCAAGAAAAGCTTTTTTAAGGTAAGGCTGATGATTGATAAGGTTAAGAACCAGCTTTACAGCGCCCAGATCTTCGATAAAAACGGCAGCACCTATACTTATGCCCTGCGCACCTTTACCCCAAACTACAAAGTTGCAGAAACAGCCTTTGTGTTTGATAAAAAAGCGTATCCCGGTGTTGAGGTGGTGGATTTGAGGTAAGACTTATTAAGCAAACCCCAACTGTCATTTCGATGAGCGGAGGGGTGGAAAGAGCGGAGTGCGAAGAGAAATCTTTTACACCATATTCACTAACATGCATTTTGTAAAAGATTTCTCCTCGTACCTCGTTCGAAATGACATTTTGTTACAATAATAAAGGCGATGATTTCTCATCGCCTTTATTATTCCTCCCCCTCTCCTTTGGAGAGGGCTGGGGTGAGGCTTCCCCTACACTCTTATATATATCTTTTTATTATCCAGCACCTTACCCACAACCCAGCAGATCAGCATATAGCTTACGGCAAACAATAATGAGCCAATAGCCCCCGGCGCTATTTTCTGATAGAACACATCGTTTATCCAGGCGTACAGGTTTTTATCACCTATGTGGATCATCCAGAAAGCAATAACCAAGATTTCTGACAGGATATAAATAGCCAGCGGGTTTTTACCAACCGTAGTAAAGAACGATGTCCAGTTGGCTTTGTTCCAGGCCCGCACTTCAACCACATATATTAAGGCAGCTATCATCACCATATCTATACCTGTTGTAAGCAGCGTAAAAGGACTGCTCCAAAGTTTTTTACCTATAGGGAAGCTCATATTCCAGGTTAGGGCGATGAAGATGAATACGCATCCCATTAATGCCAGCCGTGCAATGGTTTCGTACCCTTTACCTTTTTCCTGGATAAACTTACCGGCATAATACCCTACAATAACATTTACAATGGCCGGCAAAGTGCCCAGGATCCCTTCCGGGTCAAAGGCAACACCTTCGCCGTGGTACAGGTGGTTATCGCCTAAAACAAATTTATCAAGATAGGTGCCCGCGTTTGTAAGCATCCCGTAAGGGGCAGCATGATCGCCAAATACCAGCAATAAAACCTGATAGCCCACTAAAAGCAATATGCTCACAACAATAACAGCCGTTTTAGATCTGATAAAGTAAATAATAAGCGAAGCAAATATGTAGCAAAGGCCAATACGTTGTAACACGCCCATTATGCGGGTGTGGTCTATCGGTTTCATTGACCATACGCCGTTATGTGGTTCTACAAACGGGAACCAGTACATAAGGTAACCAATCAAAAATATGAGCAAACCACGTTTTAATACCCGGTAAAGAACCGTGCCGGTGCTCAGCGTATCAAACTTTTTCATGGTAAAGCTCATAGCATTACCTACCGCGAATAAGAAAGATGGGAACACCAGGTCTGTGGGGGTAAAACCAAACCAGGCAGCATGTTCAAGCGGTGCAAATGGCGCCGCGCCGCTCCCCGGCGTGTTTACAATGATCATAAAACAAATAGTCAGTCCGCGGAAGACATCCAGCGAAAGAAACCGTTCGGGTTTTTGGCTCATAATGGGTACAATTGATTAAATTATTTCAGGAGAATTATTGCACCAATATAGTAATTAATTAAAGTGATTTACAATAGACTACAAATCTTTATAAAAAAATTTAAGAAGTTTATTTACAGATCGATGATACATCTATTTACAACATTTTACCTCCATAATGGTAAATGTTACTATTTTTGAAAAGATGCTTACCATTACCAATCATACACTCGAAAAACTGGAGATGCTGCTTAAAACAGCAGGTTACCGGGTTAGGTATGAGAAAGGCAACTTTAAAACCGGCGCTTGCATGCTGCTAAACAGCCGTGTAATAGTTGTAAATAAATTTGCCAACCTGGAAAGCAAAATAGCCTCGGTGGCCGAGCTGGCTCGTACCCTTGAAGTAGATTATAATTTATTAGACGATAAACAGGCTGCATTTTTACATCAATTAAAACAAACAACCCTGCAGCTGTGACCATTACATTTTTAGGAACCGGAACATCACAGGGCGTACCTGTTATTGCCTGCGAATGCGAGGTGTGTACATCTGCCGATAAGCATGATAACCGCTTGCGTACCTCTATTTTGGTAGAGGGCGAAGATAAAGTGATCGTGATTGATTCGGGGCCCGATTTTAGGTACCAGATGCTGCGCGCTAAAGTAAAACACCTGGATGCCATTGTTTTTACCCACGAGCATAAAGATCATGTGGCCGGCATGGATGATATTCGCGCGTTTAATTACAAGCAACTTGGGCCTGTAGATGTATATGCCGATGAACGTGTTCAATTAGCCCTGCGCCGCGAGTTTCCTTATATTTTTGCCGATAAAGGATATCCGGGCATCCCGCAGATAAACCTCCATACTATCGATCTGCAGCCTTTTGATATTGGCCGGGTGCACTTTACCCCTATCGAGGTAATGCATTACAAGCTGCCGGTTAAAGGTTTCCGGATAAAGGATTTTACTTATATCACCGATGCAAAAACGGTATCTGATGTAGAGAAAGAAAAAATTCGGGGTTCAAAAATATTGGTAATAAACGCGCTGCAAAAAGATACACATATCTCACACTTTACCCTGGATGAAGCCATTGCCTTTGCACAGGATATCAACGCCGAAAAAACCTACTTCACCCATATTAGTCACCGCCTGGGCCGTCATGCAGATATCGCTAAAGAACTTCCTGCCGGGATTGAGTTAGCTTATGATGGTTTACAATTAGATATTTAATCTAATTTATTTATAGGATTTATTTTTTCATCAAAAGAAAATATTATCTTACGATACATAACCACATATAATGAAAAACATTGTTTATTTATGTACCGCTGTTAAATTACTGGATGATGAACAGCTTATCGAGATTCTTAATTCGGCCCGCGAAAATAATACTGAGCGTAATGTAACAGGAGTTTTACTATATAGTGAAGGAACTTTTATACAAGTGGTTGAAGGCGATGATGCTGATGTAGACGCGATATTTTCAAAAATTGAAACCGATACCAGGCACAAAAATCTAATAACATTAATTAACGGGCCTATTCAGGAAAGAAGCTTTTCTGACTGGTCGATGGGCTTTTCTACTGCAAAGGCTGATAAGGTTGATCACTTAATAGGTTATCTAAAACATACTGATGAGTTAAGCCAAAAACAGGATAGCAGCGCAGCTATTGTAACCTTGCAAACTTTTATAGAAACCAATAAACTTTTAATAAGTTTTTAATAAAGCTCCAGGTAACTAACCTCGTTTAGGGTTGCACAATAAGCTTCTTTATGGCCTTTCTTTTGTAAGTCTATACGCCCCCTAATGGTCATTTGCTTGTTGTTGATCTCATTATACTGGCCATCTTCAGTCTCAAATAACCCAATATGTTTATCTTTAAGATATAGCGGGCAATCTTGCGTAAAATTTACCCAAAGCGAACGATTATTGCCATGGCTGGTAAAGGTGCTATCGTTTACCAGGGCAGATATATGCTTACCCTCCACATATTTGCCGGATACTTCTACATACTGCTTGTCGTAAAATTTAATACTATCTATGAGATGGGAAAAGTTCACTCTTTTAAAATGCACTTCTGTAGCGCATTCACTGGTATAGATCTTCTTTTTATGGGTGTTGCATGCCTGCAGGGCTAATACAAATAACAATACAATATATACCCTGCCTGGTGCCATGCATAAATGTAAGTGATTTAACACATAAGCAGGTCATTGTAACATAAATTTCACTTATTCAGCGATCTAAGCTGCTCGCGGATGTAAGAACCGGCAGGTGTAAGCTGGTTTGCTGTCCATCCACCCTTGCCTGGGGCACCGGGTCGCAAAATGGCGGTAGTTTCTTTTTTATCAGTAATATTCCAGTTTACCCAGCTAAGCTGATTCTTCTCTACCCAATCCATCCACTTTTTGTTTTTGGCCAGATCAAATTTGCCGTCGCCGTTTGATTCGCCAACGCCCCACTCGGTAACAATAAGCGGCAAACCCATTTTAATGGCTTTATCTGCCTTGGCGCGTAAACCATCCTGATGGTTTGGGTCTGTCGCATAAAAGTGAAAAGAATAAGCTATGTTTTTAAAGCCGGTTACCGGGCTTGCAGCGGCCACGTCCACATCCTGATCCCATTTTGGGCTGCCCACCACGATCAGGTTATCAGGGTCATACTTTCTAATTTCAGCAATTAACTGCACCGAATAATTTTTAACGGTATCCCAACTAATGCGTTCGGGCTCGTTCCATATTTCGTAAATTACATTGGGCACGCCTTTATATTTCTTTGCCATTTCGGCAAAAAATGCTTTTGATTGCGGGATATGCAGGTGCCCATTATGATCATGCCAGTCAATCAGTACATAAACACCTTGTTTAATGGCTTCATCTACCACGGTAATTATCATTTTCTTTTGCCTTTCCGGCTCCTGCAAATAACCATGGTCGGGCTGTACACCCATTGAAGCGCGAATTATCGAAGCTTTAAAATCAGACACCAACCAATCTATTACAGCAGGGTTATAATACTTTTTCCCGCCCCACAAACTCCACGAAAGGCTGATGCCCCTTAATTGCGGCGGAACACCATTTTTGTTGATAATTTTATTGCCACGTACCGTTAAGGCGCCATTTATAGCCACAGGGTTTTGCGCGAATGAAACAGTGCCTGTAACAAGGCCAATTAGCACTAATAAAGCTTTGATCTTCATACTAAACAAGTTTAATTAATTGAGTACATCAAACAATGGTTTTGCAAAAAATCAGTTAGAGTATGTTAAAAATGAACAGGTATGTCAGCGATAAGTTTACGCCAGCCAACTGCAACATTAACGTTAACATATCCTTTCGTTAACCTTATTTACCTAATTTTACTCACCATCGTTATACATATGAAAAAATATAGCTTGCTGCTGCTTACGCTGCTCGCGGTTACCCTTAATAGCTTTTGCCAGGATACCACACAAAAAATAATCCCAAACCGTACAAACAGCGTCGCTCAGCAGAAAAAGCCTTATGTAATATTGATCTCTGCCGATGGTTTCCGGTACGATTTCGCTAAAAAATACAATGCGGATAACCTGCTTAGACTGAGCAGCGAAGGAATAAGCGCTACATCTATGATACCGTCCTATCCTTCGGTTACCTTTCCAAATCATTATGCCATTATCAGCGGTTTGTATCCATCCCACTCGGGTTTAGTGAACAATACTTTTTACGATCGCAAACGTAACGACAGATACTCGATGGGCAACAAAACCAAGGTGGCTGATGGCACCTGGTATGGCGGCGCCCCGCTTTGGGTACGTGCCGAGCAGCAAAAAATGCTTTCGGCCAGTTTTTACTGGGTAGCATCAGAAGCCGAGATCCAGGGCACACGCCCAACCTATTACTACATCTATAACGAAAAAATAAATATTCATAACCGTATTGCTGCAGTGGTCGACTGGCTGAACCTTCCCCCCGCCCAGCGCCCGCATTTTATAACCTTTTACTTCCCGCAGGTTGACCATGCCGCGCACCTTTACGGCCCCGAGTCACCGGAGACGGAGCACGAGGTGCATTTTGTAGATTCGGCAGTAAATGAGTTGCAGAAAGCTGTAAAAACCACCGGGTTAGATGTAAACTTTGTTTTTGTATCAGACCACGGTATGACTAAAGTTGACAACCAAAACCCCATGGGTATCCCGGCAGCTATTGACACCACTCAGTTTGTGGTATCTGGCGATGGTGTTTTGGTGGAGCTTTATGCTAAGGATAAAAAATATATCCAAAGCACCTATGAGGGGCTTAGAAAAGAGGCAAGGGATTACGACGTTTACTTAAAAACCAACGTACCGGCCCACCTGCATTATGGCACAACTGACGACTGGCATAACCGCATTGGCGATATCCTACTGATACCACGGGCGCCTAAGATCTTTAATCTTTGGAAAAGCAAGAAAATAAACCCCGGCTGGCATGGGTACGACCCAAGTGCGGTTAAAGACATGCACGCCACCTTTTATGCCTGGGGCTCGGCATTTAAAAAGCATCTAAGCATCCCGGCATTTGAGAATGTTTCGGTATTTAATTTAATTAGTCGGATATTGGGCATTAAGTACACCGATAAAATTGACGGTACAAACCAGTTGGCCAATAAAATACTGGTCGGTAAAACGCCTAAAAAGAAGAAATGAAGTTATCTATCAAAATAATACTGCTCCTTTTAATGCCTGCCTCACTTTTTGCGCAGGATACCACAGTTGTTAAACGCCAGGCTAACGTAATTGCCAAAGCACTATTAAACAGCGATTTTAAAACGGTTATTGCGCATACCTATCCAAAAGCGGTTGCGTTTGGAGGCGGTAAGGAGAAGATGCTTCAAATGATGAGCAATGGCATTAACCAAATGAAGGCGCAGGGATTTGCATTCGAAAAGGTCAGTATTGGATCGCCGGGTAAGTTTTATAAAGCCGGCACCGAAATCCATTGTTTGATCCCCGAAACGCTGATCATGAAAACTTCAAGGGGGCGCATGTCTGCAAAAAGCAATTTGCTGGCCATAAGCAACGATGGTGGCAAGAACTGGAGCTTTTTGGATTTGAACCAGGGCACTATCAATTCTGTTAAAACCTTATTCCCCAACTTCAATAATAACCTTATAATCCCTAAGCCGGCCCCACCTGTAATGTTGTAACCAACGGTTACCAACGGCAATGAAAATATCATAACTTCGTTATAAATTTATTGCCGTTATTTACGGACCACTATAAACAGAAAACCCGGCCCTGGCCGAAATTGTAAATGTGCTCTATTAAGAATTTCATCTTTTCCGTACTTGTTTTACTACTCCCTTTTGCAACTTTTGCCCAGGACACTGTAGTGGTTAAAAAACAGGCGAAACGTTTTGCCACAGCGACATTTAATGGCGATTTCAGGACGGTTATTGACCTTACATATCCTAAATTGGTCGAATTATCCGGCGGCAGGGATACCATGCAAAAACTCATTATAGAGCGTATTGAAAACCTGAAAAAACAAGGCATCATGACATTTGACGGCTCGGTAGGTTCGCCCGGCCGGTTCTATAAGGCAGGCAACCAAATACACTGCCTGCTGCCAGAAACCATTATCCTGCGGATGTTTAACGGACGCTATGTTGGGCGCTCTTACCTGCTGGCTATTAGTGATAACAAGGGTAAAAGCTGGACCTTTTTAGATGTAGGCAAAATGCCTGCTGATGTTTTACACAAGCTTCTGCCCAATTATAATAATGATCTGATCATTCCCCCATCTGGCAAACCCATGTTCTTTGCAGATTAGCTTTATAATCAGCTATTTATTTCGTTAATTACGCAATTAAACAACCGCCCTTTTTATGCAAAGAAGAAACTTTTTAAAAACAGGTTCATTAGCTGGTTTAACCTTATCAACCCTTGTTGCAGCATCGTGCGCCCAACCCTCTGCAGATAAGAAAACAGCTGAAAACGAAGGCTTTACCGACGATTTTGAATTGAATGAAGCAACCATAAGCGATCTGCAAAAAAAGATGGAAAGCGGTACGCATACCTCCCGGTCGATCACCGAACTGTATTTAAAAAGGATTGAAGCCATAGATAAGAACGGCCCTAAAATAAACTCGGTTATCGAGCTAAATAAAAGCGCGCTGGATATGGCCGACAATATGGATAAGGAACGCAAAGCAGGCAGGCTGCGTGGCCTTTTACACGGTATCCCGGTACTGATAAAAGACAATATTGATACGGGCGATAACATGCATACCACCGCGGGTTCACTGGCCTTAAGCGATAACTTTGCCAAGCAAGATGCCTTTATTATACACAAACTGCGTAAGGCTGGCGCGGTAATTTTAGGCAAAACCAATCTGAGCGAGTGGGCAAATTTCCGCTCTACACGGTCAACAAGCGGCTGGAGCAGCCGCGGTTTGCAAACCAAATGCCCTTATGTGCTCGACAGGAACCCAAGCGGATCCAGCGCAGGTTCGGGCTCTGCAACCGCAGCCAATTTATGCGCCATAGCCATAGGTACCGAAACAGATGGCTCAATCGTTTCGCCATCCTCGGTAAATGGTTTGGTAGGCATTAAGCCGACAGTAGGCTTATGGAGCCGCAGCGGCATTATCCCCATATCAAAAACACAGGATACCGCCGGGCCAATGGCGCGTACTGTTAAAGATGCCGCTATACTGCTTGGCGCATTGGCTGATATTGACGCAGCCGATGATGCGACCCTTAAAAGCAAACCCGAGAAAGATTACACTAAGTACCTGGACATTAACGGACTAAAAGGCAAACGACTTGGCTTAGTAAAAATTGAAAAGCTGCCCGCTGCTACAGATGCTTTACTTAAAGCAGCTATCGACACCATGAAAAAGCAGGGTGCTGAAATTATAGAAGTTGATTTGAGTGTCCGCTTAAAACCGATAGACGGAGCAGAATTTAAAGTGTTACTATACGAGTTTAAAGATGGTCTAAACCATTACCTGAGCAAAGCCAACGCAAAGGTTAAAACACTGGCCGATGTGATTGCCTTTAATAAGCAGAACGAGGAAAAAGTAATGCCATTTTTCAAACAGGAGACAGCAGAGTATGCGCAAACAAAAGGCGACCTGAACAGTAAGGAATATTTGGACGCGGTTGCTAAAACCACCAGCATCAGCAGGCAGGGCATTGACGGCTTACTCAAGGAAAATAAGCTGGACGCTTTAATTGCGCCAACCAATGGCTTCGCGGTTTGTATAGACCTGATCAATGGCGACTATGATAATGGTTTTTCCTTCTCCGGGCCTGCTGCTATGGCCGGTTATCCGCATATCACAGTACCCATGGGTGCCTGGCATGATCTGCCGATGGGCCTATCGTTTGTAGGCACTGCCTGGAACGAAGGTAACCTCATAAGCCTTGCGTATGCCTATGAACAAGCCTCAAAGAAAAGGGTTGCACCAAAGTTCAGGCCGGATCTGTTTGCATAAACGCGGCGTTCTGTTGCAAACAGTGTATGATTAAACATTAATTATTAATTTTGATATCTGCTAACCGCAAACTCAAAAGTGCAAACTAAAATGCCCACTCCCATCCCCAAGAAAATATTAGCCCGTCAGCATGAGATATTTGCCGATTACCTGCGGGAGCTTGATAAACACCTGGACGATATAGTAAATGAGCGTGTAGTAGATATGTTTGAGATCCGCGACTTTGCTGAAATACTGCATATACATCCTACCCACCTTACCAATACCATTAAGTTAACCACAGGCAAACCACCCTGTTTTTTCTTTGAAGAAAAGATAATGGCCATTGCTAAAGATATGATACAGCAGCATAAACCCATCAAAGAGGTTGCCTTTAAACTCACTTTTGATGCATCAAACTTTACCAAGTTTTTCAAACGCTTTGAAGGTGTAACACCAAAAGAATACAGGGAACGGGTGTTTGAGGAAGCATTGCATTAATAAATATGCGTCATTGCGAGGTACGAAGCAATCTCTTTATGTTATTCGTTTATGCAAAGTGTATAACTGTCCTAAAGAGATTGCTTCGTACCTCGCAATGACGTGGCGGCGTTTATCAAGCTTAAAATACTGTACTGCTCACCATTAAAACTGTAGCTGTCACCATTTTTTCACAACGTTTTAAGCTCACATTTGTAATGTATTAAAACACATAACAAAATGAGCACAAACAAAATTGCATTAATAACAGGCGGAAGCAGGGGCCTTGGTAAAAACACCGCGTTAAAGCTTGCCAAAAACGGCAACGATGTAATAATTACCTACCGCAGCAAAAAAGAAGAAGCTGATGAGGTTGTTAAAGAAATTGAATCGCAAGGGTTAAAAGCCGCAGCTTTACAGTTAGACACCTCTAAAATCGCGTCATTTGGCCCTTTTAAAGAACAGTTAACCACTATCCTGCAGCAAAAATGGAACAGGGATACATTTGATTTTCTGATAAACAATGCCGGCATCGATGCTGCATCGCCGTTTGCCAAAACTACCGAGGAAGATTTTGACAACCTGTTTAACGTTCACTTTAAAGGCGTTTACTTTTTAACGCAAACGCTGCTTACTACCATTGCCGATGGTGGCCGTATTATTAACCTATCAACCGGGCTTACCCGTTTTGCCACACCGGGTTACGCGGCTTACGCATCAATGAAAGGCGCTATTGAGGTATTCACTAAATATCTGGCCAAAGAGTTGGGCAGCCGTGGTATTGCAGCTAATCTTGTTGCACCGGGCATTATAGAAACAGATTTTACCAAAGATGCTTTCGAAAGCCACCCTAAAATGCACGAATTTATATCGTCTATAACCGCATTAGGCAGGCCCGGCCAGCCGGATGATATTGGCGGTGTTATAGCATTTTTATGCACCGAAGATGCCCGCTGGATAAACGCGCAAAGGATAGAAGCATCGGGTGGGATGTTCTTGTAATTGGTGAGTAGTTGCCTATCAAATTATCAAGTAAAAGAGAATGGTCAACACCGTTCTCTTTTTTTGTTGGTGCAATCGCTGTATCTTCGGGCATAAAGCAATACTATTACTATGGAATTTGGCCGCGTACCCGATCATGAACTGCCCACTATAGATTTCACCCTGCCGCCCGATCCGGCTTTTACCATGGAGACCCTGCAAGCGGCAGACAAAAGCAGGCCGTTACAAGTGCACGTAGGCTGCGCCAAATGGGGCCGAAAAGAATGGGTAGGCAAGATCTATCCGCCAAAAACTAAAGACGCCAACTTTTTAGACGAATATGTTAAACACTTTAACTGTATTGAGTTAAACGCTACCTTTTATCAAACATACGGACCCGAAACCATTGGCAAATGGAAGCAAAAGGCAGATGTAGCCCCGGGGTTTAAATTTTGCCCTAAATTTTCTCAAAGCATCAGTCATATCCGCCGTTTAAAAAATGCGGAAGATGTGACCACCAGTTATTACGAAGGCATTATGGCCTTTGGCGATAAACTGGGACCACTATTTTTACAGCTGAGTGATAACTTCACCCCTAAAAGCCTGCCTGAGCTAACCGCTTACCTGGAACAGTTGCCAACAGATGTACCTGTATTTGTAGAATTGCGCCATAAAGATTGGTTTGCCGTACCCGAAAACCGGGATGCTGTTTTTAGCTTGTTTAAGCGATTAAATATCGGCGCAGTGATAACCGACGCTACAGGTCGCCGCGACTGCTTACACATGATGCTGCCTACCCCACACGCCTTTATCCGCTTTGTGGGTAACAGTCTGCACCCTACCGATTACGCCCGTTGCGACGAATGGGTAGAACGCATTGCCGACTGGAAGCAACAAGGCCTGCAGTCTGTTTGGTTTTTTATGCACCAGCACGATGAACGATACTCGCCCGAGTTGTGTGATTATGTGATAGAAAAACTGAACAAGAAATTAGATATTAATTTGCACCGCCCGCAGTTTATTGGAAAAGATAAAGGGTTGTTTGATTAATTGCAATTTTAACAAAGACGCGAAGTATCGCGTCTCTACATTATCCTCATTCCCTACGTTAGGGATTGAAGCGGATACCGGCCTGTGGCTAATGCCTGTGCAGTATGAGCGGAAAGCCCGGCCGAAGGCAACGCCATAAATTTAAATTTTGTCATGCTGAACGTATGTGAAGCATCTAATAGCCGCCATGTAACCAACCTGTAAATTCGCGAATAGATCCTTCGCTATCGCTCAGGATGACAGGTACTATTAATACTTTTCTTACATATCCACAGCTCGTGTACGGCTGCGTTTGATATAGTTGCGAAAATCGAGCACTATGCCGGCAAAGAAGTAGACTATCAAGGGGAATCCTACTGCCAGGAATGACGAATAGATAAAGAAAAGCCTGATCTTGCTGATAGAAATATTAAAACGCTCGCCCAGATAGGTGCATACTCCGAAGGAATAGCGCTCAAAAAAGGTGATTATCCGTTGTAACATATCAGCAGGGTTTTAATATCTTAATACCAACGCCACATTGCAGGCATTTCTTATAATCGCAGTAAGTATTTTTTAGCTCCAGCAACGCTTGCGACTCAAAGGCGGTATTAATATTCACTCCTAAGTTAGCAAAATCTGCCGTAATATTGTTTTGCTCGGCCGGAATATTCTCCAGTAACTTTAATGCGCGACTCACAAAGTGCTGCAATTGCAGGTGCCTGCCATAACTAAACAAAAATAATACCACAGTATTCAGCAATATGGTATCTATGGATGCATGGCCCAAACTTTTACCCGCAGGCTTTGATTCTTTATCGAAACGATAATGGGTTTCCCAATATTCATTTATCTTAATATCTGTAAACAGGTCCCGCAGGCCTTTCACATCTCTTACCTCCAGTACTTTCGAGAACAGGTGATTTGATTGTATTACCAGCGCTGCAAATTGTGCTAACCTAATAGTTGGAAAGTTTTGCGGGCGCATCCGAAGGAATTTCCATAAGTGGTTCTCTACCGGCTGCAGACTATATTTTTTACTTAGATAATCGTATTCTTTTTTTAAGCTGCGCGGATATTCGTCCTGCAGATCATCTTTCAGGAAACCGGCCTGCCCAAATATCAGCGCCTCTATTTGCATTGGGTTGTTTTTATTCTTTGCCAGGATGCTTTGGGGCAGCGATTTAGCCATTAACTCAAACGGCAGCGCATTGGTTTTAAAGCCAAAATTTGCCGATAAAAACTGGTAAAAGGTTTCTTCCCAATCGCCACGATTTACCGCAAGGGCAGCTATTACAGCCTCCGACCGCTTCTCTAACCGCTCTACCAAAATGCGGGTGAGCCAGTTTTGCATAGTAAGTCCGTCAACGGTTGCAATACTTGCCTCGCAGGGGATAATGGTTTGGTTGCCGAATACCAGGTTATGATAGCGGTTATACAGATCGGGCGAGATACGGTCTTTCAGTTCCAATGTAGGAACCTTACGGCCATCTGTCCTGAACAGCGGTTCGTCATCACGGTAAACTACGTGCAGTATTACGTTATCGTAAGCGTTATCGGAGGTGTGGCCGTGGCGTTGCCAGTCTGACGAGGAAAGGTGCAGTTCCGCATTCCCCGCCCATGTGGTTTCGCCTATGCGGATGCGGGCGTTCTGAAAATCGGGCCCGGCATGCGAGTTATGTAGCCCTACCGAATATACTTCCAGCTCTTCGTCTGCGGTTGTACGCAAGTTGATACGATCGAACAAGCGGAACTTCCAAACATAATGCAAAAAGTCTTCGGTGAAAAGCATCAGGGAAGGTAAGAAATTTGTCTGAACCTTACCAATTCGATTTAAACTTGTTAGCAAATGGCGTGAGAAGTGTTCACGTTCACGGCCGTGAACACCATCTTTAATTCATAAATAACTGATAATGACTAGTTTAAAAAATAAGCTACTGACGAAATAACGTCACCATTAAATCCAAATATAGCACAGGCAAACATGCAAATAACATAGTCGGTTACGCTGCACGGTTTCGCAAAAATTAGTGTTCATTTCGCCCTAAATAGGCCACGGGATTTGATAACTCGCATGACAAAAGGAAACTTATTTATTACCTTGCACCAAACCCTGATCGTATATGAATACTACTACTATCGCCGAACCACAAACCACCCAAAGTCGTGTATGGTCAATTGTTGGTGGGTCGCTGGGTAATTTGGTGGAATGGTACGATTGGTATGTTTACTCTGCATTCTCGCTATATTTTGCAGGGGCTTTTTTCCCTAAGGGAAGCCTTACGGCGCAGTTATTAAATACTGCAGGGATATTCGCTATCGGCTTTTTAATGCGCCCGATAGGCGGTTGGTTAATGGGTACTTTTGCCGATAAACGCGGCCGTAAAACGGCGCTTACCTTTTCAGTTTTGTTAATGAGTGCCGGGTCACTGATCATTGCCATCACCCCCGACTATAACCACATCGGTATAGCCGCGCCTATATTACTTGTTTTGGCCCGTATTATACAGGGGCTTAGCGTTGGCGGCGAATATGGTACCAGCGCCACTTACCTCAGCGAAATGGCTACTAAAAAGGATCGAGGATTTTACTCCAGCTTTCAGTATGTAACCCTTATTATGGGGCAGTTGCTGGCCCTTGGCGTGCTTATATTATTGCAACGCGTTTTCCTTACCGAAGCACAATTACATTCCTGGGGATGGCGCATTCCCTTTGCTATTGGCGCTATGCTGGCCATTATTGTTATGTATTTAAGGCGCAGTCTGCAGGAGTCTGTTACACTCAATAAACCCGAAGATGTAAATAAGAACGCCCGTGGCTCGTTAAGGGCCTTAGCGCAGCATCCAAAGGCTGTTTTCACCGTTATAGGGTTAACTATTGGCGGTACGGTAGCATTTTATACGTTTACTACCTACATGCAAAAGTTTTTGGTGAACACCAATGGTTTCAGCAAGAACGAGGCTACCTTAATATCAAGCCTTACCCTAATTGTTTTTATGCTGATACAACCGCTGTATGGCTGGGTATCTGACAAAATAGGCCGCAAGCCCATGCTAAAAACCTTCGGGATACTGGGTACGCTGACAACCATCCCCATATTTACTTACCTGAGCCAAACCCATAACTTTTGGGTAGCCTTCGCGCTGATAATGCTGGCCCTGCTTATTGTGAGTAATTATACCGCTATTAACGCCGTAGTAAAAGCCGAGCTTTTCCCCGCACACATCCGTGCGCTGGGTGTGGGTTTCCCGTATGCTATAGCGGTTTCTGTTTTTGGCGGCACTGCCGAGTACATCGCGTTAATGTTTAAAGGTTATGGCCACGAGAACTGGTTTTACTGGTATGTTACGGGCTGTATCATTGTGTCATTGGTGATATATATTACGATGAATGATACGCAGAAACATTCGAAGATAGAGGAAAACCCGGATTAAGCGGATTTTAGAGATTAAGAGATTTTTTAGGACAATTAATAAAGAGCGCTGGGGTGACAAAAAACCGGGGCCGATAGGTAAAGGCCTGTGTGGGGAAGGATTTTTTTGTCTTGATTTTTTGCTTCCTTTTGTATCAAGACAAAAGAAGTAGCCTCCGCGGCAATGAGCGGCGAATGTTATAGCAGGAGGCTTAGCATTAGAGATGCCGAAACAACGGCATGATGTATCGACTCAGCATATTTACTAACTGTCTAAAGGGATTGCTTCGTACCTCGCAATGACGAGTGGAGGAAGATGCTTGTTATCTTTACTTCGATACCAACCCCGATATCACATTAATACTCAACGCCACTATAGCGGTATTAAACGCGAAAGCGATCAGCCCATGTGCCCAGGCAAGGCGGCGGATCTGTTTGGATGAGATCTCGACGTCGGATACCTGGAAGGTCATCCCTATAACGAAAGAGAAGTACACAAAATCGAGATAATCGGGTTCTTTGTCATCACCTGGAAACTCCAGGCCACCAGTTGGTGTTCTATGACCGTCTGTTACGGTGTAAAATAGATGGGCATAACGCATAGTAAACACCGTATGTACGAGCCACCAGGATACCACAACCGCTGTCATAGCTAAAAATATATAACCGGTAACTGTTTCTTCAGATTCGCCCTTAGTTGATTTTAGCAACAGGTACATGGCTATCAAACTTGCCAACGATGCTACCAGCACAAAAAGAAATATAGTAAGCCTGCTGGAATCTTCCAGACTGGCAACCTTACGGATATCTTTTGGGTGCGCGCTTAAGATAACTATCCAATCGAGTATGATAATGCTCATGGCAACGGCTATCCAGGCAATTAATGCTACGGCCGGCACCGATTGCACATGCCTTATGGCGAAAAACGTACCCATACCAATTAACAGGGATAGGTAAAGCCTGTAATGGGCATCCATACGTAATAAGAAGTTTTTTTTGGGTTGGGATGGCATTAGCTTATAGTTAATGGTTCAGAGCAATACGGTTATGCCAAATATACATTCGGCTATGGCCTATTAACTATGAATCAGGAACTAAATTTAATCTTCTTCCACTATTTCTGCAACACGGCCTACCTGCCCGTCTTCCAAACGCACTTTTATGCCACGTGAGTGAAAAGAAGAACTGGTAAGTAGATCTTTCACTATGCCACGTGTAAGTTTACCGCTGCGCTGATCTTTTTTAAGGATAATGTCTACTTCAAGTCCGGGATATATGTCTGCCCTGTTTTGTCCGTTCATGTTATAATTTACTTATTATTGATTGACTGCACCCAGTATTTGTAAGACCGCTTGTTTTGCTTGTTCATCTATCCCAATCATTGGATTGGTTTTAACCCATCTTGATTTAATGCTTTCAGGTAAACTTTCAATCGACAGGTCATCGTCAATAATTACATAATTTTCCGGTGTGTTATTATTGACCCATCCTTCTATTTCAGATGCCCGACTACCCATTAAGGATATTGAATTAACGCTATTAATTTTAGCTATAGTTTGTAATTTTAAACCTCTTGCCGCAAGTATTTCAAGCCACCTTTCTATGTTGTAGTTTATCCTATGGGTGGTTGTTAAAACTATTGACGCATTTGTTTTTGATAATATGTCTGCCAGGTTCTTTGCTGCTTTTTCATTAAATAACATAAAACCATCCGGGCCTATTTCTACTTTTCTCCACGATGGAACGGTAACTAAAACCCCATCCATATCAAGCAAAATAGTCATAATATTTACTTCACCAGCCAGCTTATCGCATCCTCAACCTTTTTAAAGTCGAAACTACCTATCACTTTATCCATTGCTTCGGCTATCTGCTGGTTTTGCAGGTTGCCTATACTGCCTTCATGAGTATGGTTAACCGTTTTGTCGGGATTAAAATTACCCTGTTCAATATCCAAACCTATTTGCTTGTAAGCATCGCGGAAAGGTGTACCATTCAATACCGATCTGTTCACTTCCTCTACGCTGAACAGGTAGGTATATTTGGGGTCATCCAGTATATTTTCGTTTACGGCGATGTTTTGCAACATGAAGGTTGCCATTTGCAGGCAATCGATCAAATCGGTAAAGGCCGGGAACAGCAGCTCTTTCAATAACTGCAATTCGCGGTGATAACCCGATGGCAGGTTGGTGGTCATCAGGGCAACATCATTCGGCAGGGCTTGCAGACGGTTACATTTACCACGCATTATTTCCCAAACATCCGGGTTCTTTTTATGCGGCATTATACTGCTGCCCGTAGTAAGGTTTTCGGGGTAGCTTACAAAAGCGAAGTTTTGGCTTAGGTACAGGCATTGGTCCATAGCCATTTTAGCCAGCGTGGCTGCTATAGATGATAGGGCTTGTGCAATAACACGCTCTGTTTTACCCCTCCCCATTTGGGCATAAACTACGTTATGATTAAGGCTTTCGAAACCAAGTAAATTGGTTGTCATTGTCCTGTTCAGCGGGAATGACGAACCATACCCCGCGGCCGAACCTAAGGGGTTTTTATTCGTGATCTTCCATGCGGCTAAAACCATTTCAAGGTCGTCTACCAAGCCTTCGGCATAAGCGCCAAACCATAGCCCGAATGACGATGGCATGGCTACCTGCAGGTGTGTATAACCGGGTAATAGCACATTCTTATGTAATTCGCTCAGCGTTATTAGCTGGCGAAATAAGGTGTTAGTTTCAATAACTACCTGTTGTAGCTGATGGCGGAAGAAAAGTTTCAGGTCTACAAGCACCTGGTCGTTACGGGAACGGCCGCTATGGATCTTTTTACCGGCGTCGCCAATGCGGCGGGTAAGCAGCATTTCTACCTGCGAGTGCACATCCTCTACATCAGCTTCTATCTCGAAATTATTGTTCTCGATATCAGCATAAATTGACTTTAACTCCTGCTGAACCAGCACAAGATCTTCCATTTCCATCAGGCCGATAGATTGCAGCATGGTGGTATGGGCAAGTGAACCCAGCACATCAAAAGCGGCCATTTGCCTATCCAGCTCGCGGTCGCGGCCAACGGTAAAGTTTTCTACCAGCTTATCAACGTTTGTGGTTTTTTGCCATAGCTTGCTCATTTGATTTACGATTTTAGATTTACGATTTTAGATTTAATAAAGTTCTATCGCAATCAGTTTCCACGGGATGTATTAATTGAAGATACAATAATAGAAAGAAGTTCATTGGCTTCTCTATATATTGGTGTAATTTTTTCTTTTAGTTCAGGATTAAGTTCCACCAAAAGTTCTAAAAAGAACATACTTTCATCAAGCTCTTCTTCTACAATTTTTAATTTGTTAATAAAATCGGCTTTAGATTTTGCCCGACAGGCTGCCCGGTAATTTGCGCCGGTTGAACTTGCGCTCCTGCTTAACTGATCGCAATAATTTTTATTTACAATATTGATAGGAATGCTCAATACCAATCGTGCATTTGCTATTGAGTACTGTTTAGTTCTTAATAGCATTTCTTGCTTAGTCATAAAACAAATCTAAAATCGTATATCGTAAATCTAAAATCAAATTATCTTGCTTAGCATCTGGATATACAGATCAATCCCCTCGCCTATTTCATCGACATAAATAAACTCATCGGCCATGTGGGAACGTGCGGAATCGCCGGGACCAATTTTGATGGAGGAGATATCTAATAAGGATTGATCGGACGTTGTGGGCGAACCGTATGTGTTTCGGCCAAGCGATACACCTGCCTGCACAAACGGGTGTTTTTTATCTATTGATGATGGTTTTAAACGGATACTGCGCGGGGTTACATCACAGCTTACATGCTGGCGGATAATTTCCAGCACCTCTTCGTTACGATAAGCATCGGTCACCCTAACGTCTACCGTAAAGGTACAGGTTGCGGGCACTACATTATGCTGCGAACCCGCATTAATAATAGTAACCGACATTTTTATTGGCCCGAACACTTCCGATTCCTTCGGGAATTTAAAATTACGGAACCATTCAATATCGGCCAGGGCTTTGTAAATGGCATTGTCGCCTTCCTCGCGCGCGGCATGGCCTGCACGGCCGTGGGCAACACAATCCAGCACCATCAGTCCACGTTCGGCAATGGCAAGGTCCATCAGGGTAGGTTCTCCAACTATGCCAAAATCCAGTTTACCAAGGTCAGGGATGATCAGTTCCAATCCGTTCACGCCAGAAATTTCTTCTTCGGCGGTAGTAGCCAGGCAAAAGTTGTATTTCAAGTTTTCCTGATCGTGATAATAAAGGAACACGGCTATCAATGATACCAGGCATCCGCCGGCATCATTACTACCCAGGCCATACAGCTTGCCGTCTTCTATTTTGGCGTCATATGGGTCGCGGGTGTAGCCGCTGTTGGGTTTAACGGTGTCGTGGTGAGAGTTTAATAGTACGGTGGGCTTGCCCTCGTCAAAGTGTTTGTTCCATGCCCATATATTATTGAGCTTGCGATGTGTTTTAACACCGTGCTGCTGTAAAACCTGATCTATAAGATCGGCGGTGCGGTCTTCTTCTTTACTGAAAGATTGTATAGAGATGAGTTGCTGAAGCAGCTGTAAAGCCAGTTGCGATAATGCTGTTATATCGGCCATAAATAGCGGGTAATGTTCCCAAATAGTGAACGGCAAAAGTAATGCTTTTGGTGTAAGGTAACAATTGAACCTTATATGTCATCCCCGAATTTATTTCGGGATCTCATTAGTAAGGCGGCAAGCTATTCTGGTGGGGTGCCGAAATAAATTCGGCATGACGGGCAAAAAAATAAGCCGGGCTGTCCCGGCTTGGAGTATTTTTCTTTAAGAATCGGCATATTATACTCAAAGCTATAAATATTTCTCGATAGTTACAATTTAATTATTAAGCAGTTACTGAAACTAAATTTAATACCTCTAATTTATTAACTATCACCTCCAGGTTATATCTTTTAATGTTATCATTATCAATTACAGCGCTTGTATGAATTTTACCCTCTATAAAAACAACCTGGCCCGCTTGTAGCTGCAATCTATCCTGAGATACCATTTTTTCGGGGATCTTAATTTTATGATATTCGTTATGCTCTACGGTATCGTCACCTCTTTTTATTTGCTCGTTAGTTACCAATGTAACGGATACATACCTTTGGTCGTTAACATAACTGTCAATAAAAGGATCATTTGTAATTTGCCCTAACAGTAGTACTTTGTTTATTCCCGAATTGCTTAGCATCAAAATTATATTGAATAGTAATTGCCTTGCAAATTTTGGGTTAATAAATTTAATTAAAAGTAGTATTTATACGTATTTAATATGAATTTATACGTGTTTGTTATCGGGAATAATCAGCTGATTAACCTGATTTATCAGATCATATATATCAAATGGCTTTGGTATAAACTTGTCGCACCCGTAGTAACCCAAAGAGTTAATAACCTTTGGGTATGCCGATACAATAATTACTGGTAAATAGCAGGTAAGGGGGCTGTTTTTTACCTGATGGCATATTTCACCGCCGTTTACACCATCTAAAATGTAATCGAGCATAATTACATGTGGTTTATAGGCAGCTATATCATTAAAAATATCATCAGTGCCTTGCAGCGCTTTAACTTCATAACCCTCATACACAAAAACTTCCTCCATAATTTCGAGAAGGTCCCCGTCATTATCCAGAATTAGTAACCGTTTTATAATACCGCTCATTATAGGATACTTATGCTGCCTTTAAATTTCTGGAGCTCGGTATCGTCAATATTTACCAAAACTTCAGTATCATCAACACCTCCTGCAAGCTGCAGAGGCTCTCGCATAATACTAAAATAGGTATCGTAGCCCTGGGGCAAAAACCTGGTTGCCGGTTTAAATTTTACGGGGGTTAAAGTGATGCAGACAGATGCATCTGTGTGTTGAATGTTGGTTGTTTTTGATAAACAGTACTTATAACCCTGTAAAATCAAAAATCTCACAACCGAACGGGTGAGGATAGCTTTCATAAGACTCCCTATTAGAATACAAAGCTAAGAAAAGAAAACTCAATCAATAAGTATAAGTACCTAATTTACAGGAATAAATACGGTATTCTAATTAAAAAGTAATTGAATACCATAATTACATCTCAATGGTAATTACTCTATGATACTGTTCAAAACCGCATACCTGATCAAAGCGGCAGTGTTGCGTGTTCCGGTTTTTGCAATAAGGTCCTGGCGGTGCCCTTCAATAGTACGTTTGCTGGTAAAAAGTTTATCTGCTATTTCCTGATTGGTAAATCCTTCTGATACGAGCGACAAGATCTCTACTTCCCTTTTTGATATTTCGATATCTTTTATGTGCACGTCAAATTTATTTTCGGGCATGCGTAATAGCTTATCAAGCAGCCTTAAGGCAAGTTCGTTACACAGGTATCTTTCGTTAACCAAATACATATGCCTTATCCCATAAACCAATTCAAACTCATTCACACTTTTTAGCATGTAGCCCGTAGTGCCTGCTTTAAAAGCTTGTATAATGTATTTTTCTTCCTCCACCATAGAAAGCACGGCAAGCTTGATCTCGGGGTATGTTGAACGTACTTTTGTTAAAAGTTCGATGCCATTTATATGGGGCAGATTAATGGCGGTTATTATAATATCCGGCTTAAGGCCATCACTAAGTAACTGCAGTACCTCTTTAGCATTGTTAGCTTCGGCAATTACTTCAATATCAGCTTCCTTATCTAAAAGCAAACGGATACCATTACGCACAACATTATGACCTTCGGCCAGTATAATCTTAATCATTATAGTATTACTAAAAAAACTTAGCGGGATGATATAAGTACCGGGAAGTAGTATTGGGTGAGCGGAAAGAAGAGTAAATCTACATATAAAGATTGGTATTATGCGTATAAATATTAATTATAAAGTATTAATTCTTATTCGAGCAGTAAAGGTTCGTCCTCATCGCCCAGGCTTAGTTGTATAACATCTGTACCGGCAATGCCTTCTATTGAGCCTTTAATGTGGGCCGCGTTCAATAAAACCTTTTCCAGCTGCTTTTCGCGGGCTTTCCATAGTTTCTCCATGGCGTCGCGCTCTTTTTGGATAGATATACGCATGCTCATATATCCCTCCCTAATGGCCTTCCATTGTTCAGAAAATTCGCCGCTGGTTAGGTAATCATACAGCAAATGCATTTTATCGCCTTTATTATCCTGGGCTTTGGCCATGTTAGCCAGTTTAACAACACCATCGCGCAGGATGTAGGACACTGCCTTTAACTCATCAAAGCTACAGATCCATACGCCATCCTTTTCGCCAAAGCAGTCCATACCTTTAGGATAACATTGTGTTACAATAACGGCAACATCAACGCCCTGGGCACGCATATCCTTTTTAAGTTTATCTATCCAGTCGCCGCCAAAGTCTTTAGTACGCTTACTTTCATATATGATACGCCCGCACTCCTGTCCAAATTGGTTACGTACGGTTTGCACGCAATCGGCCCCGCGTACACCCTTACCTACTTCGCTGATCACATCGAACGGGAAATAACTGCGTAACTGTTCTTCCAGTATCAGCTCCTGGGCCTCGCCCTGTAACTGCATTGATCCTTGCTCGGCACGGCGTTTCATCTCGTCAACCAGTTTTTTTTGATCTTCAAGTTGTTTCTCCATCTCCTTCACCTTTAGCTGGTGCTCGGTATCTTTTATGCTGTATTTTTCGGTTTCCTGTTTGCGGATCTGCTCACTTAGTTCGGCGCGTTGTTCCTGCAATTTGCGTTGCAGGGCAATTTCCATCTCTTCTTCTTTTTGTTTGAGAGATTGCTCGCGCTGTAAAAACTCCAGTTCTTTCTGTCGCGATTCCTTTAGTTTTTCGGCGCTTGCATTTACCGAGTTTTGCAGCATCAGCAACTGGTTCTCAAAATCGGATGCGATTGATTTACGCAGGTTTTCTTCCAGGGTTAGCTGTAAAGCTTTCTTTTCTCCGGCAAGGCGCTGTTCAAAGGCTTCCTGTTGTTGTTTTTCGCGGTTAACAAAATCAGCTTCCTTCTTCTGGAACTCTTCTTCTTTTTGGCGGGTATAATCCTGCATTTTCAGCCTTAGCTGCTGTTTATATTCCTCGGCCATAACCTCCTCAATAGGGAAACCATGTCCGCAGCTTGGGCACTTAACTTCTGTAGCCATAATTTAAAATAGAATATCAAAGATAGGGGGATTTTTGTTTGGTTTTAGAATTTTAACCACAGAGATCACAAAGTGAAAAGCACAAAGCCCACAGAGGAATATCTAAAAAATAATAGATAAGAATATTATTAAAAGACCGGAAAGCTCTACCCTCTCTGTGAAAACCTCTGTTTCCTCTGTGGTTAAATCACCACCATATTAGCTTAAAAATCGTGATACAAGTTCCGGAAGCTGCTTCTTAGTCCGAAAGAGATAATAGCGGCATTTTTTGTATCTATCGCGTTAGATTCTCTCCGGTAAATACCGCCAAGCTCAAAACGGAGGTTGTATTTGGGGTTAACCATAAATGAGACTGTGCCTTCGGCGTAGTAAAGATTGGTGCTTATGCCCTGCCCTACCTTTGTCGAATTTAACGTTGGTACAAAGGGTTTGGTAACATCCTTACCATTGTTTTGTCCGGTAGCATCCAAGCCGTATTTGGCATAGTTTAGCTGGCCCTGAAAATCAAACCTGCCAGCAGAATAATTTACTATCCCTATAAACTCTCTGAAATTCGCTCCCAGCGGGTTGCCCAATGGCTGGCTGTAAAGCGTGTAGGCGCTTATAGCCTGCTCATCCGAGTAGGTATATGGTTTAACGGTATTGTATTCAAACAGGTAATTCAGGTTCTTCACACCAAATATATCCGCCCCGCGGATACCTAACTGTAAACCACCTGTATTATCGGTATTGTCGCTCTTGAAAAAGTTATCTGCCTTAAAGCGATCTAACAATAGCTGCCCGTAAAGCGCGGTTTTATCAAATATTTTGTACTTGCCTGTAAAGCCAATCAAAGCATTGCCCGGTTGCGATGACGAGCCTAAACCGCTTGCAAACAGTACGGGGTTAATAAAGTTAATATCAAAGCCACGGCGGTTACCCTGATCATCGGCCTCGGGAACTATATAAGCGTTAAAGAACCCTAACGAAAGGCTGTTGCTTACGTTCCAGTCCAGGTAGTGGAACAGGCCCCATTTACGGCGATTGCCGCCAAAGCTGTCAAACTTGGGCAGGTTAATATCCTGCATGTAAGTCCACATCATCATGTATTGCACCCTGCCAACATTGGCGGTTAACCTTAATAAAGGTGCAGGTGCGGCATTATCTGACAATAATATTGAGCGGTAACCATCGCCAATAAAGGTTTTATCCTGCCCTAAGGTAATGTTCAATTGTTTTATTGGTGTGTATGATAATATTGCTGTTGCGTAAGAATAGTCGCGATAGCTTTTAGAAGGCGACCTGTCATACGCCTGGCCGGGAATGAATCGGATCTGTTTAACATAATCGGTGTAATAATCGGGGAACGATGCCTGATTCTCAAAACCGCTGGTATAAAAAGAGAATTTTGTGCCTACCGTACCGCCAAATTGGAAACCGCGTGTATTTAAACCTATCCTGGCATTTGGGCCAAAACCAATTGGCTTAAAGTTTATGGGTTCGTTTGATTTGTCCTTAAAATCGTGGCCAAAGGTATTTTCTAAAAGTATATCGCCGTAAAAGGTATAATCTTTGGTTTTTATATCTATTAAATGCTCGTTAAATATCTTGCGTAAAAACCAGTTTTTGCGGTTGGTATCAACCCCAAGGTTCATTAACTGATCATACCTTGCATTTAATGTACTATCTATAAGAAACGGGCGCAGCGATGTATGCATCCGGCTGCTTTTGGAGTATATATCGGCATTAAATTTTTGATAAAGCTGATACGATTGGGGCAAATAAACAGATTGCGCTTTACTTATCGTAGCCGATAACATGATGGCGCACAACAGCAAGATTGATTTACCTGCCAGCTTAGTATAGTTTTTTTGCATACACAACAAAATAAGTGTTATTTATTGTAACATTAAAATTTAAGGCGCTAATTAAAGTATCATCGCCATGGTAAACAGTTAATTTCTGTTAAATTTGTTAATACTGCCTTATTATTGTAATATCAAGCTACAAAAAATACTGATATTTGCCCCGCTTAATTATACCCATACAGGATGCAATACAATAAAATTAACAACCTTTTTGGCTGGCTTTGCTTTGTTATAGCTTCAGCAACCTACATCTTAACATTAGAGCCATCAGTAAGTTTTTGGGATTGTGGCGAATTTATTTCGTGCGCATACAGGTTGCAGGTATCACATCAGCCCGGCTACCCTTTGTTTGCTATGTTGGGCAAGGTGTTTTCGCTGCTATCACTGGGCGATAATACCAAGGTACCGTATTTCACTAATATGGGTTCGGCCATTGCAAGTGGCGCATCGGTTATGTTTTTGTTTTGGACGATAACCGCCATGGCAAAAAAGCTGCTTGCTAACCGCGAAAAAACTTTTGGCGACGCACAAACCACCGTTATAATGGGTGCAGGTTTGGTTGGCGCGCTGGCGTTCACCTATACCGATACCTTTTGGTTCTCGGCTGTCGAAACCATCGTGTTCGCCTTATCTCAGCTTTGTATTGCCGTAGTATTTTGGGCCATATTAAAATGGGATGCCCATGCAGATGAGCCCGGCGCCGATAAATGGATAATTTTCATAGCCTATGTTATGGGCCTTTCAATAGGTATCCACCTGCTTAACTTATTAACTATACCGGCTATCGCGTTGGTATATTACTTCCGCAGGTATAAAAAAGTGACTACAAAAAGTGCGCTTATTGCCTTTTTGGTAAGTATAGCTATACTGGGTTTTGTGCAGTACGGCATAAGGGGCTACACTATAAAGTTCGCCGCGTTTTTCGATCTGTTTTTTGTGAATACCCTTGGCCTGGGTTTTGGCTCGGGCGCATTCTTCTTTTTTATACTGCTAATAGCCTGCATTGTTGCCGGTATAATTTACAGTATCCGCAAAAACAAGCCAACGCTTAACCTGGCATTCTTGTGTATCGCATTCATCTATTTTGGATATGGTTCGTTCGCCTATATCCCTATCAGGGCATCGGCAAATACCAACCTGAATAACTCACACCCCGATAACGCCTTCACTCTGTATGGCTATTTAAACCGGATCCAATATGGTGAAAACCCACTGCTTACCGGCCCATATTTTGATGCGCAGATAACCGGCCAAACCGATGGCAGCACGATATATCGCAAGGGAAAAGACAAATACGAAATTGCTGGAAAAAGGGCCAACTATGAGTATAGCCATACCACCTTTTTGCCGCGTATGTATAGTACCGATGGCAGTGATGTTGGTTTTTATCGTGGCTGGCTGCAGATTCCCGAAGGACAGGCACCAACCTTTGCGGATAACATTAAATGGATGGCCAGCTGGCAAATCTATCAAATGTATTTCCGCTATTTTCTGTGGAACTTTGTAGGCCGCTATAACGACCAGGATGGCCAGCAAAGCACCGAAAGCATTGATGGCAACTGGACCAGCGGGATACTTGACGGGGGCAGGCATTTGCCAAAATCTGTAGTAGACAGCCCTACTTATACCCCGCTTTACGCCCTGCCATTTATTTTAGGGGTGATTGGTATGGTTTACCAGTTTGAACGTAAAAAGAAAGATGCCCTTATCATAGCCCTGCTTTGGTTTTTTACCGGTATAGCTATTGTATTATACGTAAACCAGCCATCGGTGCAGCCACGAGAGCGGGATTATTCCTACGTGGGGTCATTTTATGCCTTTGCTATTTGGATAGGACTGGCCGTTATTGCCATTGCCGATGGTATCAGCAGAAAACTGAACGCCCGCACATCGGCATACATCGCTACCGGTGTTTGTTTGTTAGCTGCCCCGGTGTTAATGGCATTTAAAGAATGGCCTGGACATGACCGCTCTACCAAAATGACGCCACATGATATGGCTTACAATTACCTGATATCCTGCCCGCCAAACGCTATTTTATTTACCTACGGTGATAACGATACCTACTCGTTATGGTACGATCAGGAAGTAGAAGGTATACGCCCGGATGTGCGCATTGTTAACCTGAGCCTGTTTAGCGGCGACTGGTACATACGCCAGATGCAAAAGAAAATGAACCAGTCTGAGCCTTTGCCTATCACTATGCCTTATGATAAATACAAGGACGGCATAAGGGATATCATTTACTTTAACGATGCCAAAATTACAGGGTCTGTTGAGTTAAAGGAAGTATTTGATTTTATTACATCGGATGATAAAAACACCCAGGGCCAAAACCAGGGCGGCGAAAGTGTTAATTATTTACCAACCAAACACTTCAAGCTAACCGTTAACCCGGATGATGTGATGAAGAACAAGGTGATAACACCCGAGCAAAAAGACAAGCTGGCCCCTGCTATAGAGTGGACATACACGTCAAACTATATAACTAAAGATAACCTTGCCCTGCTGGATATCCTTGCCCATAATAACTGGAAAAGACCTATTTGCTTCACTACAACTATTGGTAACAGCAACCTTATTGGTTTACAGCCATACCTGTATAAAGAGGGCTTTACTTATCGCTTATTACCTTTAAAGCCGGATACAGCCAACCACGATCAGCTAAGCAAAACCAATAGCCTGGTAATGTACGACAACATGATGAACAAGTTTAAGTATGGCAGATTTAAAACCGCCAAATACCTTGATCATGAGTCTACCACTATGTTTTACCCGGTGTTAATGACCACGTTTTTAGATCTGGCACAAAACCTTGTACAGGAAGGCCATCAGGATCTGGCCCTTAAAGTGTTGCATAAATGTGATAACGAACTGCCTTATATTTATCCATACATTGATATTGCCGCCCGCCGGATGTTTATGGCCCAAATGGCTTATCAATTAAATGATAGTACACTTGGCAATAAATTCATTAACAACATTGATGAGTTTTTAATTGACCAGCTGGACTACAATTATCACTTGCTGCAGGACAACCCGGACCGTGTAAACCAACGCGATGTACAGATAAGCCTGCAGGTGTTAAACGGAATGACGGAGTACACAAAAACCGCCCACCAAACAGCGCTTAGCAATAAGTTGCAAGCACAGTTGAAGGCCTACGAAACCAAATTCGCGCCGATATTGGGTCAGCAGTAATTAACTATCGCTTTTAAAGCACAAAGCCCTGCCGATAGTATCAGCAGGGCTTTTTTATGAATAGAGGTTGCGGTTATGGGTGAACGTAAAGTATGGTATCGGCAAGGTCGCGGTTAATTAACTTTAAGCGGGTTGCAGATGATTCAAGGATGCTGTCTTTACGAACACTGCCATCCTCTTTAGTAAACTCCAGCGTGTGGCCACTATTTGTTAAAGCCCATTTACCACCTTTTGTACCTTGCGGACTAACATTTTTGTAGGTATGGTCTGCATTTATGGTAAGCCTAAGGCCTTGTACCATAGTTGCAATAGCCTCTTTTTGTGCCGTGATTTGGTCTTCCGCATCCGGGTTAGCCTCTACCGCTTTATCAATAACTTTTTTCACAATGCTGTTAACACGCGAATCATCAATTTTCCATGCACCAACCAGGTCTTTTTCTGAAGTTGATACAATTGTAAAGGCAGATAATGCAACGGTTGCAGCCACTGCTGTTAATAGTTTTAGTTTCATTATGTTTCTTAGTTTGTTTGTTTTGGATAGTTGTGGGGCTGTTTTGTTACAAACATATCGATTATTTTGCCTTGTAGTTAATTTAAAAACTCTTTCATTTGGTGTGGCAAAGGATAGGTGCCGGCCATACGGCGCATCAAAATAACCTCGCCTACATGGAAGGATAAATGCACCGAAAGATCCTGAACTATTTTAAGCTTTTGATTGATGTAGAGGTCATTGTTATCAAATGCTGATATTTCATCTGCTAATTGCTGCTGCTGATTTTTAAAGATAACAAGGGCACTATTCAACCCTTGCTGATCTGACGGATTTTGGTCATCTATCCAGGTTGCTTCTTCATCCAGCTCAATATGCTGTTGGATATTTTTTAGCTGTGTGAGCTGATAGTTTTGCCACGTAATTAAGTGGTTTAATATCTGCCAGATAGTTTTGGGAGAATTTGTAGGCGTGTTGCTTATTTCGCTTAAAGTAAGGTTATCAAATACTTTAAAGGTATCGAAAGAATTGGCAAACAGGGCCTGGTAATGGTTGGGCATAAAGTTGATTTACAGAACTAAGCTAATGTAAATCGGGCAAATTATTACATCGCCAAAACTTCGTTCTCTTTTTTAATGCGCACGGTAAGCATTATGGCATTCAATAAGGTAAACACCACAGCAGTATAGTACAACCCAAATGCCAAAGGGATTATGGCTATCTCGCAGATAACAATAATGTAATTAGGATGCTTTATATACTTATAAATCCCTGTAGCAACCGGGCGCGTGCCGGGTACTTTGTAAATTTTAGTATTCCAGTAATGGCCCAGGGTTGATATCACAATTGCCTTGATAACTATCAGCACAAAAAACAATATGATAAGCGCGTAGTTAACCACCGTATCATCCCGCCAAATGTATTCGGCTATGACGGATATAATAAAAAGCGTATGCATGGCTACCATAAAGGGGTAATGCTCTTTACCATATTCTACCGCGCCATTTTTAAGCAGCCATTTTTCGTTTTTTGACGATACATAAAGCTCGGCCAGGCGCTGAAATATAAGGAACAGGATAAATATGGTGAATATCATCGGCTTAGTTTTTCATATCAAGTAATACCATTTCGCTGCTGAAGCCCGGGCCCATGGCCAGCATTAACCCATACCCATCGTCAAAACCGTTGGCTACAAATTTTTCCAGCACATATAAAACCGTAACACTGCTCATATTACCGTTATCGTTCATAACCTCACGGGTATTCTTCAAAAAATCACCTTCAATTTGTAAAGCATCGGCATACGCATCCAACACCTTCTTCCCCCCGGGATGAAAGATGAAGTTTTTGATATCGCTAAGTTGCAGATCATGCTTCGCCAAAAAATCCTCAATATCCTTGCTAATGTTTTGGTGTATAAACGTAGGTATATCTTTAGAGAAAACCACTTTAAAGCCATCCTCGCTAAAATCCCAGCCCATCACCTCAAGCGAATCATAATACAATTTACTGCTGGTTGCCTTAAAGGTTATTTGTGGTTTGGGTTGCAAGTGGCTATCGCCCTTAACAATACAAGCTGCTACCCCATCCGAGAATAAACTCGACCCAATAAAATTACTCTTACTGTAATCGTTTTTTATAAGTGTGAGCGAGCAAAGCTCTACCGCTATTAACAACACTACCGCATCCGGGTTAGCCTTTGCCGCTATATTAGCCTTAGCCATGCCAGATACCCCACCTGCACAGCCTAACCCCCAAACAGGTGTACGATTAACGTGCGGGTTTAGCTGCATTTGATTGATGATAAGCGCATCTATACTGGGTGTTGCCAGCCCGGTAGTCGAAAGAAATATAATATCGGTAATATCTTCCTTGCTGATACCCGCCTTTTCTATAACCGCCTCTGCGGCCTCAACCGAGTATTGCAGGGCCAGTTTAATATACTCGTCGTTGCGTTGCTTAAAGGTGGTAGTTTGGGCATAGTAGTTTAGTGGCTTAACAAAATTACGGGTTACTATGCCTGTATTATCAAAAGCCTGTATCAACCTGTCAACCTGCGGAAAATCTACAGAGAACATGGCCCTGGCCTGTTCCTTTACGGTTTGCTGGTCAACCTTGTCCGGAAGATCTATTTTAGAAACTGATGCTATAAATGGCATTGATAATTATTTTAATGAAGCCTATAAACAATACGTTAGAAAGTTGGCTTTGGTTGACAACTTTTAATAAAGAGTATTGTTTTATCTATCATCAAGCTTAATTTCGTAAATAAATAAAACCAAGCACTATGCCAGAATTACCCGACCTGCAAGTCTTTAGCCGCAACCTTGATAAAAAGTTAGCCGGTAAAACGGTTAAAGAAATTAATGTGCACAAAGCGCCAAAACTAAACGTAACCCATACAGAGCTGCAAAACACCCTGCACGGCCAGAAACTATCTTCAGTTTACCGCGATGGCAAGGAGCTGTTCTTTAAATTTAGTAAGGGCGATGTGCTTGGCCTGCATTTAATGCTGCATGGTAAGTTGTTTTTATTTGAAGGGAAAAACGATAACAAATACCCTATTATAGAATTGATATTTACAGATGATACCGGCCTGGTGCTTACTGACTTTCAGGGGATAGCCACCCCTACCCTAAATCCCGGGGCAAAAGATGCTCCGGATGCGCTATCACCAGATGCCGGTTTGGATTACCTGAAACAAAAGCTGGGCAAAACAAAAACCAATGTTAAAACCGTTTTGCTTGATCAGAAAATAATTCGTGGTATTGGCAACGCCTATGCCGATGAGATACTTTGGGACGCAGGGATATCGCCCTTTTCGGCAAGTAATAAGATACCCGGCGATAAAGTGAAAGACCTGGTAAGATCAATCTACTCTGTTTTGAAAGACGCCGAAAAGCAGATCATCAAATCAAACCCCGATATTATTGCCGGTGAAGTGCGCGATTTTATGCTGATCCATAACGCCAAGAAAAAGACCAGCCCTAAAGGTGCCGAAATACTGGTTAAAGAAGGTTCGCGGAAGACCTATTATACCAAGGAGCAGGAGTTGTATAGTTAAATATATGAAGCCTCACCCTACCCTCTCCAAAGGAGAGGGTTCTAAAAATTTCAAAGTCCTCTCCTTTGGAGAGGATTTAGATGAGGCTTTCCTTTATTTTCTATAAACTTAAAACATTTAACTTCAGCGCTATGTTTAGTACAAACAAATACTAAACTACTATGGGAACTTTACAGCATGTGCAACACCAGATCGATGCATTGAACGATCTGATCAAGATAAATAATGACCGCATGGCAGGCTACAAAAAAGCGGTTGAAAGCACTGAAGACCGGGCTTTGAAAACTGTTTTTGAGGGTTATATAGATCAAAGCAAGGCTTATGTTAACGAACTAAACGATTATATTCACCTACTTGGAGGTTCACCTACGGATGGCACCACCCTTTCGGGTAAGTTTTATCATGCCTGGATGGATGTAAAATCAGCCTTTACTAAAAATGACAGCCATTCGGTACTATCCGACTGTGAACGCGGTGAGGATATTGCCAAAAGTGCTTACCGCAAAGCGTTAGATGACAAGGAACTGATTTGGGAAGATGAGAAAGTGGTAAGCTTGCTTAATAACCACATGAACGGATTAAAAATAGCGCACGATGCTATTAAAGCGCTGCGCGACTCTTCCAAACAAGAAGCATAATGGACAGCCCCGATCAAGATTTTTTAAAAAATTACAAGCCCCTGCACGTACCACATAAGTACGATGCAGGCGCTTCGTTACAGGATAATGTAGTATACGCCTTAGCCCAGCTGGAATATGCCACCGCACCCGAAGTTGCCGCAAAAATGGACGAGTTTGAACCGCAAACCGATAAAGCTACCCATCAGCAGCAAACACGCGAAGTATTAGAAGGTTTATTTAACAAAGGCCTGATAAAAGGCGATTACGAACCAGAAAGGCAATATAACCTGAGCAAGATACTTACACCAAACTCGGGTAAGGCAGATAAGTTGTTTTAATTTCCCTTTCTGTCATCCTGAGTTTTAAAATTCCTAAAGGCTTTGAAGGTGCAATGATATATTTTTAAAGAGCTGTGCAGCGTGACAGACTATATTATAGTCCATTTTACTTGTGCTTATTTTGGAATTAATGGTGACGTTATTTTGTCAGTCGCCTATTTTTTAAACATCTTATTAACAATTATTTATGCGTTCACGATGGCGTTCACGGCTGTGAACGTGAACACTTCAGGCAATTTGCTATCAAATGTCATGGATAATAAAGCCATGTATCAGCTATAGATGCTTACAATAATTACGGTGCCGTAGGCGATACCGGCGTAACCGACATAACGCTATCGACTACAAAATTACTTACCCCACGCCATGGCAACGTGTGCAGGTATTCTTTGTAATGCAGCTCCAGCATCGCGCCAGCACTATGGTTAAGTTTATCGGCCACCTTGGGGTCGGTTACCGAAAACATAAATTCGTTTGATGAAATATTGCCCTGCGTTTGGCTGCGGATCCCGCTTTGTATCAACCGGCCTTCGTAGGTTTTAAACATATAGCCTTTTTTAACAAAATAGTTCATAGTGCCGGCCTTTGTACCTTCGCCAAAAACAAAATAATAGCGGTAGTAAACCACCCCTACAATTACAACGGCCAGTACCAAAAATATAATTGTTAAAACGCGTCCTTTCATAATGTTAAAATTTATACGTAAAACTAAGGTATTCAGCTTATAAGTTTACAAAATAGTTCACCAGCGAATTGAAATCATCAAATTTCAAATCATAATCTTCGGTTTCGCCAAAGCCATAACTTACAAATACAAAAGGTATGCCTGCTAAGCGGCTTTGCTCGCCATCACCTGCGGTATCGCCCACATAAACCGGGTTTTTAAGGCCGTGCTTATCTATTAACAGTTTTATGTTATGATTTTTGGGCATAAAATTAACGCCGTGTGCCAGCTCATCTTTTATCAGGTCATCAATGCCTGCCCAATCAATAAACTGCCGTATAATGCCTTTAGCGCAGTTACTGAGTATAAATAGCGGGTATTTCTCTGCCAATAATTTCAGGCCATCTTTTACGCCATCGTACAAAACACCACCTTTTTCTTTTATCAGGTTGTTTCGCCTGCCATTAACCAGGCCATAAATTTCAACACGTTTATCGTGCTCAAACTCGGGCATTAAAATCTCGATAACCTTTTTACCTTCCATACCAACCATACCGGCCAAAACATCGCGCGTAATGGTTTTATCTATCCCCAGATCGGTAAAAACAACATTCCATGAGTGTGCGTAGGTGTCAACAGCATCCCACAGGGTGCCATCCATATCAAAAATAAGACTATCGGGTTTTTGCATGGGGTGAAATTAAACTTTAGTTTTTTAACCACAAAGAACATAGAGATATTCCTGCGAATCCTCTTTGAAGTCAAAGTATTTTAACCACGAGGGTACCGAGGGCTAATCACTTTGTGCTCTCTGTGGTTTTTCACTTGGTGATCTCTGTGGTTTAAAAACAACGATAAGTAAAAAGTACCACAACATCAACATTCAACACCATTGCGATGGGTAATTGTTGAGTACCTTTGGTGTATGAAAAAGGCATTTCCGGTTTATGACATTTGTTCCCTGGCCGATCATCAGCACAACGACCTGCTCATTAGCCGTTTTGCACCTTATCTACAAAAACACCAAAACCTTAGCCTGCCGCATAAGCATACCTTTTACCATGTGGTATTTTTTACCGAGGGCGCTGGCAATCATTCCATCGATTTTAAAAGCTTCGGGGTTAAGCCTTACCAAATATATTTTATGACACCGGGGCAAGTGCACCGCTGGAATTTTGAAGGCCCGGTTGACGGTTATATCATCAATTTTTCGGGCGAGTTCTTTCAATCGTTTTTACTGAGGCCGGATTATTTAGAAGGCATGCCTTTTTTTACCGGCAACGTAGATGATGAGGTGATTGACCTAACTGTGGATGTTCGGCAACAAGTTACCGATCTGTTTGAACAACTGATAAAGGAAAGCCACGAGCCCGGCCGCATGGGAATGGACATGATACGTACCCTTATGCTGCAATTATTTATTTTAGTGGCGAGGCAAAGTGAACAAAGCAGCCAAACCACTGTACCAACTTATAACTACACACTGCTGCAAAGCTTCAGAAAGTTAACAGATAAGAATTTCACAAATTTAAAGTTACCAAAGGATTACGCCGCCCTGCTATATATAACCCCAAACCATTTAAATGCTTTATGTAACGATATGCTGGGGATATCTGCAGGTGAGGTGATACGCAACCGTGTTATACTGGAAGCAAAGCGCTTGCTGGTAAACCTTGATTTAAATATTACCGAAATTGCCGGCAAACTTAACTTTGCCGATAACTCTTACTTTACAAAATTCTTTAAAAAATATACCGGGATAACCCCAGAAGATTTCCGGAAAAATCCAATAGCACAATGACACCAGATAATAAAAACCCACAGGGTTACGTACCCGTTTTAGAAGCTTTTATAAAAGCTAAATGCCCGCGTTGCCGTCGTGGGGATATTTATTCTACCCCTACTTATAGTTTTGGCGGACAAAAAATGCATGAACGCTGCTCGCATTGCGGCCTGCATTACGAACGCGAACCGGGATACTGGTATGTGGCCATGTTTGTAAGCTATGCCTTTAACGTAGCCGAAATGGTAACATTTGCTGTAGGTACACACATCTTAACAGGCTCAAACTCGCCATGGTTGTATGTGGCTGTATTAATGGGTGTGGTATTTTTACTATCGCCATTTAATTATCGTTATTCACGGGTGGCTTTGCTGTACTGGCTTACACCAGGTTTAAGTTACGAACCGTGGCGCGCAGAGGATAAGAGCAAGGTTAACCAGGCCCCAAAACCATCTGAAGGGGAGGTGAAACTTAATTAACGATTAGTGGGTTAACTTTTTAATCTTTTTCAAAAGCACATCCATTTCAAATGGCTTGGCAAGGAAGTCGTCAGCACCGGCCTCCATTGCCGATTCTTCGATATCGCGGCTTGCAGATACCATTATTACAGGGATATTTTTAGTGATGGTTGTAGATTTTAGCTTACGGCAAATATCGCGGCCATCTTCGCCGCTCATCCATATATCAAGCAAAAGCAGGTCGGGCAGTTCATCCTTCATATCCAATACGGTAGATCCGTCAACGGTAGTGGTTACTGTGTAGCCTTCAAATTCGAGCAGCATTTCTACAGCATCCACTATACCGGGATCATCATCGGCTATCATTATTTTCTTCGGTCTTTGGATCATGGTATTGTATAGTTTGAGTGCAGAACGACGGGCAGGTTTAACTTATTATTAAATAATTATTAAACGTCTGTTGCTATTTCATCAGCCACCGGTAACGAAAAGCAAAAAGTAGACCCTTTTCCTTCTGTACTGTTTACCCACATTTTACCGCCCTCGCGCCGTATTATCTCGTTCGAGATGTATAATCCCAGCCCCAAACCGGGGAAAGTATGCTGTTTGCTGCCACTTACCCTATAAAATTGCTCAAACACTTTTTCCTTTTTATCATCGGGGATGCCGATACCAAAATCTTCCACACATACTGTAACCATGTTGCCTTCCCGCATCGTACTGATGATAATGCGGTTAGAATGCGGGGAGTATTTGATAGCGTTTGTTACCAGGTTGGTTATTACCTGCCCTATCCGCTCTTTATCAGAATATATTTTGCCCGTATCTTTAAAATCCATTACCAGGATGTGCTTGTGTGTAGTAGCTTGTAAATCCTGTATAGTTTCTTGTACAGCCTGGTTTAAATCAAACCAAACCTTATTAAATAATATCCTGCCCGAGTTTATTTTGGTTACGTCTAACAAGTCGCCAATTAAATTGGTGAGGCGGTTTAGCTGCGCATCCATTTTCATTACCATTGCGGCTTTTTTCTCTTCGCCCTCACGGCTTAACATGGCGCCAAGCACCTGCGCATAAGCTTTTATGCTGGTTACCGGTGTTTTTAATTCATGGCTGGCAATACCCAAAAAGTCATCTTTTTGGCGTTGCATCTGTTTTTGCTCGTCAATATCTGTATTGGTGCCAAACCATCTTACAATTTCATCATCGTTTTTAAAAGGTAAGGCGCGGGCAAGGTGCCATTTATAATTACCATTCTTATCGCGTAGCCTAAACTCATACTGATAAATATTACCAGACTGTAGTGCCTCTGTCCAGGCAACCATATATCCCGGCTGATCTTCGGCATGTATATAATCCAGCCACTTTTCGCCTATTATATCTTCCTTAGGTAAACCAAAGAAATTAAGGGTTTGCTTATTTACATAATCAAGTTCGCCTGTTGTTTTGGCCGTCCATAATTGTACCGGCATAAAATCGGTTACAAATTCAAACTGCCTTATCTGATCATTCAGCTCATTATTCTTTTGTTGCAGTTCAATATCGGTTTTAGTTTTTTCGGTAACATCTGTACAAGAGCCAACATAACCCATAAAACGTCCTTCACTATTATACTGCGGGTTGCCAGTTGCAATGCACCAGCGTATTTCACCGGTTTTGCGGCGGATCCTAAAATCAACCTCGTAGGGCTGCTGCAATTTCAAGTCATGTAAAAACCTTTCGGCTGCCCGGCCCCTATCCTCGGGCACTATGGCTTCCAGCCAACCTGCACCAACTATTTGTTCGTTGGTTTGACCGGTCCAATCTGTCCACGTTTTGTTGACATAAATTATAACACCTTCGTCGTTAGACATCCAAAGCGCTGTTGGCGAAGCGCTGGTTATATTTTGCAATAAATGCTCGCTATCAATTAAGGCTTGCCTACCAGCAATTTCACTGCGTAAGTCACGGGCAATGGTTGCTTTACCCTGTGGTTTGCCGCTGGGGTCATATGTATACATAGACGTTATGTAAACAGGGATAGCATCACCGGTTTTATGATGTCGGTATAGAAGCTGACCAGACCATTGCCCCGATTTTTCAAGCGATTTATTTACAATTTTCAACTTGCTTATTTCGTCGGGCATAATAAATTCCAGGTCATTTGGCAGTTCTTCAACATCATCTAACCCAATCATTTTCCGGCCAACCGTATTTATATAAGTAACCTTACCATCAATATCCGAAAGGCTAATAAAATCATATATATTATCTATCAGGGTTATTAGTTTCCGCTTCTCTTCCTTGTCACGGATACCGGCGGTAATATCAAGAGACGTACCCGCAAAGCGTATACATTTCCCACTATCATCAAAGTATGCCTTACCCCTGCTGCGCAGCCACCTTAGCTGCTTATCAACCGAACCTATTGTTCTAAACTCGCAATCGTAAATCCCACTCCCGGTGGGGTTAAGGGCTTGTTTAACCTTTGCTTCTACCATCTCCCGGTCATTTGGGTGGATGTTCTTTAACACATCTTTATAAGTCATTGACTCATCTTTTGCAAAACCATGCAAGCGATTACAACGCTCATCCCAGGTAACAACTTCGTTGGCAGGGTTCATATCCCAAGTACCTAATTGTGCCGAATCCAGTGCGAAACGTATCCGTTCCTCATTTTCGGCCAGCTTTTGACGGGTAAGCACCAATTCGGTAACGTCATCAGCAGTGTTTAGTATGCCCCAAACTTCTCCGGTATCATTTTTAAGTGGCTTATAAGTAAAATTGAAATAAAAAGGTTGCAGTTGCCCATTCACTAATAGGTTAACCCGTTCGCCGTATGCTTCATAGGCTACGCCTGTTGCGTATACTTCGTCTAAAATATCAAAAAAGGGTTGGCCCTCTAACTCGGGCAATGCCTGCCGAAAGGTTTTACCAAGTATTGATACATCCTTATCCCATACCTTTAATATGGCATTATTTACTAATGTAATAACAATATCAGGACCAACATATAAGCCAACCGGTGAAGGCGACTCGTCTATAATGGTCTTAAATAAGTTTTCGTTTTGCAAAGCATTTTGATAGATGTAGCTTTCCATGTCTATAGTAGAAAAACAATATAAATATACAGCAATAAATTAATCAGGGAGGGAGCGGCTTGCAGATAATATGATGCAATATTAATTCTTCTGTTTGATTATAGCTAATCTGTTACATCAACATTTGCAACGGGTAATTTTCAGGCTCTTATTGTTGCAGATATCCCTCCTGCCGTATTTAAATAAATGTTAATTAATTTATTTCAAGGTTATTGTTTATTGGCAAAACGTAAATTAAATATCATAATCCAAACAATTATAATTCCATGTAGTTAACTCGAAATAATTTGTAAGATACTTTACAACGTAATTGAATAAATAAGCCTTTCTCTCAAGCAATACGCTTGCTTGTTAGGGCACTATTTATACTTTTATGAAACATTGAAAACGATAAGATTGCATGAGTAAGTCTCAAAAACAGAAAGAGCCTGTACAATACGGTACATTACCAAAGGCTTTAACAGGAATTACAGGGCTTGATGAAATTACAGGTGGTGGGCTTCCATATGGTAGGCCATCTCTGATATGCGGCGAAGCCGGATCCGGCAAAACGCTTATGTCTATTGAATTTATTGTACGCGGCGCTGTACAGTATAACGAAGCCGGCGTTTTTGTAGCTTTTGAAGAAAAATCTGATGAGCTGGCCATGAATGTGGCTTCACTGGGCTTTGACCTAAAAAAGTTACAAGCCGAAAAGAAAATAAGAATAGACCATGTACATATTGACCGCAGTGAGATAGAGGAAACGGGAGAATATGACCTGGAAGGATTATTTATACGTTTGGGATATGCTATTGACAGCATTGGTGCCAAGCGTGTGGTGCTTGATACATTAGAAAATCTTTTCTCCGGTTTAAACAACCAGGCGGTTTTGCGAACCGAACTACGCAGGCTATTCTCTTGGTTAAAGCAAAAAGGCGTAACGGCTATTATTACAGGCGAGCGTGGCGAAGGCTCATTGACCCGCCAGGGCCTTGAAGAATATGTATCTGACTGTGTGATATTGCTTGATAACCGCGTGGTTAACCAGATAACCACCCGCAGGCTACGCGTAATTAAATATCGTGGTAGCGTGCATGGTACAAATGAGTATCCGTTCCTGATAGATGAGGATGGCATATCTGTACTACCGGTTACTTCGCTAAAAATGGCTAATAAAGTTTCTACAGAGCGTATATCAACGGGTGTACCTGCTTTAGATGATATGCTGGGTGGCAAGGGTTTATACCGTGGTGGCAGCGTGTTGGTATCAGGCACCGCCGGTACGGGTAAAACAAGTTTGGCGGCATCTTTTGCCAACGAAGTCTGTAACCGCAAAGAAAAGTGCGTTTACTTTGCCATGGAAGAATCACCAAACCAGATCATTCGAAATATCCGTTCAATAGGTATTGATCTGCAAAAACATGTTGATAGTGGCTTGCTTTATTTTAACGCGTCGAGGCCAAACCTGTACGGGTTAGAAATGCACCTGGTAGCCATGCATAAGTGTATCAAAAAATATCGGCCAAGTGTGGTTGTTATTGACCCGATAACCAATTTTATTAATATAGGATCGGTAAGTGAGGTGAAAAATATGCTGGTGCGTATGATAGATTTTTTGCAGGAAGAGCAAATCTCTGTGATGTTCACGGCTTTATCATTAAACACTATTATAAATGAACAAACCGATGAGGGTGTATCATCATTGGTAGATGCCTGGATACTGGTACGCGATATTGAATTTAACGGTGAACGTAATCGTGGTTTGTACGTTATGAAATCGCGCGGAATGAAACATTCTAACCAGGTGCGTGAATTTATAATAACCGGCAAAGGGCTTCAATTAGTAGATGTTTACTTAGGCCCCGAAGGTATCCTTACAGGATCGGCCCGCGAACAGCAAATGCTGCTGGAACAAACCGGCGAAGCTATACGCAGTAATGCAGTTACCCGTAAAGACAGGGAGATCGTTCGCAAACGCAAAGTGCTCGAGGCTAAAATAGCCAGCCTGCATACCGAGTTTGAATCGGTAGAGGAAGAATTGAACAAGGTATATCTGGAAGAAGAACTTAAAAAAGAAATACTACGAAAAAACCGTGAGGAAGTGATCAGGATAAGAAAGGGCGAAACGGAAGAAAATGTACAAAAACCCAAAACATCCCGTAAAAAATAATGGTAAGAATTGATAAAAAATGGGAGCTGAGGCTATATGTAGCAGGTAAAACACCAAAATCTGTTACCGCGTTAAGCAACCTTAAAAAATACTGCGAAGAACATTTAAAAGGCCAGTACCGTATTGAGATAATTGATCTATTAGAAAAACCACAATTGGCTGAGGGTGACCAGATACTGGCTATACCAACGCTGGTAAGAAAAGTGCCCGAACCTATCCGTAAGATAATTGGGGACTTATCTAACGAGGAAAAGGTATTGGTTGGCTTAAACATTCGCCCCGCTTAATTGTATAAATAGATAGTTATGGCCGATCAGAGTGGGGTTTTAGAGAGATACAACGAGGGGGATACCGGGTCTGGGATTTATGTGTTGCGTTTGTTTATAACAGGGGCATCCCCTAACTCTATTCGTGCGGTAGAAAATATAAAATCTATTTGTGAAGAATATCTGCCGGGTAACTACAACCTGGAAATAATAGATATTCACCAGCAACCACAGCTTGCCCAGGGGGAAGATGTAATAGCAGTGCCTTTAATGATAAAATTATCACCTTATCCTAAAAGAAGGATGATAGGTGATATGAGCGATACAAATAGAGTTTTAAAAGGACTTGGCCTTGCCACAAACAGTTAATTATGGAGCAACCCAATTCAGATAAAGAACTTTTAAGTGAAATAGAAGAGCTACGGTTTCAGCTTGAAGAAGCACATGAAACTATTAATGCCATACGCACCGGGCAGGTTGATGCCCTGGTGGTAAAGGATAAAACCGGCCACCAGCTGTACACCTTAAAAACGGCCGACCAAACTTACCGTGTGTTTATTGAGAAAATGAGCGAAGGAGCGGTCACCATAAACCGCGACGGCATAGTTTTGTATTGTAATACCCGCTTCGCCGAAATGACAGATACTCCATTAGAGAAAACAATTGGCATGCCCCTTGCCTCTTTTGTCCCCGATGAGTCAAAAGATAAACTGGAACAGTTGATACACAGCAGCTGGGAGGAGGATTGCAGGCAGGAAATTATTTTGAAAGATGGCGGTGGCAAAGATATGCACTGCATGTTCTCTTGTAACACTATTGAGCTTGATAGCGGCATGGCGCTCAGCATTATTATTACCGATTTAAGCGTATTAAAAGAAACCGAAAAGCAGCTACACCTGCGTAATGCGCAACTCGAAGAATCGCGTGCTAATACGCAGAAATTAAATAGCTCGTTAGAAGCTACCGTAAAAGAACGCACACATGACCTGGTAATAAGCCGCGAGCACTTTAAACTGCTTACAAACAATATTGTGCAAATGACATGGACCAATTTGCCCGATGGTAATGTAAACTCTTACAACCAGCGCTGGTATGATTATACGGGTAAAGATTTTGAAACCATGGGCGGTTTTGGCTGGAAAGAACTGGTACATCCCGATGATTTGAAAGAAACAGCTGAAAAGTATGCCCGATCATTAAAAACTGGTGAGATGTTTGAAGTAGAGAACCGTTACCGCAGGCACGATGGGGTTTACCGCTGGCATCTTAACCGATCAAAACCACTAAAGAACGATAAGGGCGAAATTATATTCTGGGTGGGTACAGCTACAGATATTGAAGACCAGAAACGGGAGATGGATCGTAAGGACGAGTTTATTGGTATTGCCAGTCATGAACTTAAAACACCATTAACCAGTTTAAAAGGTTACCTGCAGCTAATTGCAGGATATAAAAAAGAAGAACTGCCCCCAATAATTCAGCAATATATAAGCAAGGCGAGTTTATCTATAAATAAGCTGCAAAGCCTTATTAACGACTTGCTTGATGTGAGTAAAATAAAAGCCGGCAGGTTAGAATATGCTTTATCTGATGTAAATATTACCAACCTGATAAATCAGTGTATTGAAAATGCCGAACATGTTTATCCATCCTATCAGTTTGAAAAACATATAGCTGATACATTTACCGTAAAAGGAAATACCGAACGCCTTGAACAAGTATTAATGAACCTGTTAAACAACGCGGTAAAGTATTCGCAAAGCAATAAAAATGTATCTGTAACAGCTGTAAAATATGGTAACAATGTAAGGATATCTGTAACAGACCAGGGCATTGGCTTATCCCAAGATCAGCAAAGCAGGATATTTGAACGTTTTTATCGGGTAGAGGATAAAAAGAACATGACCAGTGGTTTAGGTATGGGCTTATATATTTCGCACGAGATAATCACTAATCATAACGGCACCATCGGTGTTACAAGCGAACCCGGCCAGGGCTCTACCTTTTACTTCGAACTACCATTGATTTAATTATAATTTAATTCTGTCTTATTGCTGTTCGATACTCCGCAGATGGCAACATAAACCATTGGTATCAGCATTAATAACGTCGCATAGTAATTCGCATTTGAACATCTTGAAAATTTGCAGGCTCATTTAAATTACGGATATTGCCATGTATTCATCACCAGTTCAATTATGACCGATAGCATTAACGGAAACGTAGTTATTAATACCAGTGCCGATGGCATTACAACCATTGGCTTTTATCATCCTGCACAAAATTCGCTGCCTGCCCACCTGTTACAGGCACTTACCGATAAAATAAACGAAGCAGGCAACGACCCGCAAACAAAGGTTATTGTTTTACAGAGCGCCGGCGAACGCACATTTTGCGCAGGTGCCAGCTTTGACGAATTACTACAAATAAAAGATAAAGAGGCAGGCGCGGTATTTTTTTCGGGTTTTGCTAATGTAATAAACGCCTGTCGCAAATCGCCCAAGATCATCATAGCCCGCATACAGGGTAAAGCTGTGGGTGGCGGCGTAGGCCTTGCTGCAGGTGCCGATTATTGCCTGGCAACAGAAGCTGCATCCATTAAATTAAGCGAACTGGCTATAGGTATAGGCCCATTTGTAATATCCCCCGCAGTGATACGTAAGATAGGGTTGCCGGCTTTTTCTCAGCTAACTATCCGCGCGGTCGATTTTCAGTCGGCACAATGGGCTATGGAGAAGGGGCTGTATAACGAGGTGTATGCCGATGTTAAATTACTGGATGAAGCCTTGGACACGCTTACACATAAACTTGCCTCCTACCACCCCCAGGCGCTTGTAGGGCTTAAACAAATACTTTGGGAAGGTACTGAAGATTGGGACCAGCTACTCACCGAACGTGCCGCCATTAGCGGCGAGCTGGTATTATCTGAATTTACCCAGCACGCGCTAAACAACTTTTTAGAAAAGAAATAATTACAGAGATATTATTTGCTTTTGGCAATAATCAACCCTTGTTGCGGTATCCATTTATCATATTCCATATAGACGGCGACTTGTTTAGCGGCTTCAATACCACGTACTTTTTCTACAAGGTGTAGGGCGCCATCAATACCGGCAGATATACCGGCAGTAGTTATCACTTTACCGTTATCAACAAAACGCACATTTTTTAGAACTTTAGCTTTAGGGACATCCCTTTTCAAATCCTCAATGCTCAAGTGGAAGGTAGTTGCGGTTAAATTATCTAATAACCCTGCTTTGCCCAATATAAATGCACCTGTACAAACCGAAAAGTAGTAATCAATATTTGTCTGCTTTTTTACCCAGCTTATTACTTTAGGATTATTAGCAGCAACGCCTGCATTACCGCCAAAAAACACCAGTATATCGGCATGTGGGGCATCGTCAATACTATAATCGGGTGTCACTTTTAGTATCCCTTGCGATTTGATCTGGTCTTTAGTTGCCGATACGGTAAAAATATCAAATCCGGCGTAAGCAAAAACTTCCATTGGGCCGGCAAAATCCAATACCTCTACCCCATCTTGCAGATAAAAAGCCACCTTATATCGTTTTGTGTTTTTATCATGTTCTGCAGCGGTTTGCTTCACCAGGGTCATTCCGCAATGCGGGCATTTTCCGGGTGCTTTATAGGCTATTTTATCACAATCGCCGCAGGGCGGGCAATAGTAATTAGCTTTCGGCTGCGCCGATGTACAGTTAACAACACATACCTGTAGGCATATAACAATTAGTAAAAGTATTTTTTTCATGATGATTTAGTTTATGCGCAAAGCTACTTATGCGGCTTAGATCATTACAGCCAAGTTAGCGCAGCATCAGGCCATCATTAACCTGATTTTTTATAATAGAGCGCAATTGATTGGTACTTTTAAGGCCACAGCTTTGTGCCGCTGCCTGCATAGTATAACCATCGGCTATCATATGAACAGAACGTTCGTTACGGAGTTTTTTAAGATAATCGCCTATGCTTATTTGAGTGGTTTTTCTGAACAGGCGGGTTAAGTTGCGGGGGCTCATAAATACTTCTGCTGCAAGTTCCGTTATACTTAGCTTTTTATCTAACGATTGCGACAGCAGATCTTGCACTGTATGTATGCGCTGATCCATGTGGTTGCGAAATTGCATAAACGCGCTTATTTGCGGGTCTGATTCGGTACGGCGGATATACACCACTATCTCTTTGGCAATTTTGGCGGCGAAGCCCGAACCAAACAACTCTTCGAGCATAAATAAAGCCAGATCGATACCCGACGAAACACCCGCGCTCGTGTAAATGTTGTCTGCCTTTACAAACAGGCGGTTACTTTTCAATAAAGTTTGAGGGAACCTGGTCTGAAACCTATCTGTAAACTTCCAGTGTGTAGTACATTCTTTATTGGTAAGCAGGCCAGCTTCGGCCAGTAAAAACGCGCCGGTACATACCGAGCATATTTTAACGCCGTCATCATACTGCTTTTTTAACCAGTACTGGAATGCTCTTGATGAGGTTAAAAATCCATCACCCATTAATAATGACGATTCCAGGCCGGGCACAAATATCACATCCCCGGGTTGCAGGTCAAGTTCGTTATAGTTTATAAGATTAGATAAAAACAGGCTGCTGCTGCTTTGAATACTACTTTCCTGGGTATGAATATTGCAAAAATGCAGCTTTAAAGGGGCTCCATAATCTGCGGCCTCATAAAAAACATGAGCGGGGCCGGTAATATCCAACAAATGCACCCTCGGCGGGATCACAAATACAGCCTGTACAAGTTTTGCAGATACACTCATTTCATCAAAATGCTACAATATGCATCAAACATAATAAAAATAGCAGCGTAGATAGCCTCCTATTTATCATAAAAAAAGCCCTTCATTGCTAAAGGGCTTCATATATATTTATGTTAAAAATTAGTGTCTTCCATGACCACGGCCTCTGCCATGTCCCCATCCGTGACCGCGATAGTGTTCGCGGTAAACTACCTGGCGGCGATAAACCGGGCGTTCATAATAACGCGCCCTGTAAACCGGGCGGGCGTAATATCTGCGTACCGGGCGGTCATAGTAAACCACGCGGTCGTAATCATCATAATAATATGGTCTTTCAATAACACGTACAGGGGCGCCTAAATTTACGCCTATCCCAACACTTACCTGCGCTTTTGCAAATTGTGCGCCCAGGGTTAATACCAATGCTATTATTGAAATTTTAATCAGTTTCATAGTAGTGAATTTTAGTTACAATTATTGTTTCATTTGTATCTATGACACCATAACGGCAGCATGGTTTAATTAAAATTCACTCCTTTTTGGAATATCACTTTTCGTAAAGCCGCAATTTGCTCCTTAAAACACTCATTTCCTGCTCCATATCATCTAATTTTTGCAGCAAATTATTTATGGTTGCAACGCCCGGTTCATTAATTTCCAGCTGGTTGTGCAAGCGCACAAAGCGTTCCAGCTTCTGTATTTCATCAAGCGGGATACAATGGGTTTTATTCACTGTAGTTACTTTAACCAGCCCGGCATCCGCCAGGTACTCAACAAATGTGTGTTCTACATTATGGTATACACAAAAATCCTTCACTGTTATCAAATTCTCTGTTCTCATAAATTATGATTTAGCCAGTTCTTCAAATAACTCTTTTTGTTTTGGATTAAGGTTTGTAGGTAGTTGTATATTATAGGTTAGATATAAGTCGCCAGATTGGTTATCCTTTTTGTATACCGGGAGGCCTTTGCCTTTAAGCTTCACTTTAGTTCCGGGTTGCGTGCCTGCCTGTACTTTCAGTTTCACCTTGCCTGTAAGGGTGTCAGCCGTAATTTCGCCTCCTAAAACCGCTGTATACAGGTCAAGGCCTATACTGCGGTACAAATCGTTGCCTACACGTTTAAACTCGGCATCTTCGGGGATAGCAAATTTTATGTACAGATCGCCCGCCGGTGCACCATTGCTTCCGGCACCGCCGTGGCCTTTAATTTTTATGGTTTGCCCATTTTCTATCCCTGCAGGGATGGTAAGACGGATATTTTTACCATTTACCGTTATAGTTTGTTTTTTAGATTCCAGTATATCGCGCAGGTTTAACTGCAGTTCGGCATTCATGTCCTGCCCCCTGTATCGTTGCGAACGGCCGCTGCTGCCACCCGCCGGGCCACCACCAAACATGGAGTTGAAAAAGTCAGAAAAATCACCGCCGCCACCTCCAAAATCAAATCCTCCAAAGTCCTGCTGGCCACCACCGCCCCCATAGCTGCGCTGCTGGCTTTGCTGCCTGGCTTGCTGCTCATAAGCTTCACTATGTTGCCAGTTTTCGCCGTATTTATCGTATTTCTTACGTTTTTCGGGGTCGCTTAAAACCTCGTTGGCCTCGTTTACCTGCTTAAATTGTTTTTCGGCTTCGGCATTGTTTGGGTTAAGATCGGGATGATGTTTGCGGGCAAGTTTGCGGTATGCACTTTTAATCTCTTTTTCAGACGCACTTTTATTTACACCTAGTATTTTATAGTAGTCAATAAATGCCATAGATTACAATGTTTAATTAGAACGGCAAAATTAGGGCGAAGTTATAATTGCTGTTTAATTTACATGCCTTTTGTATAAATTACACACCTATTATTAAAACCATGCCCACAATCGCCCCTACAAATTTAACTTTTAAACCAAGCCCAACCGCGTATTAAATGTATTAAAAGTTTTCCCCTGTGATGGATTAGCGTTTGATCATTAACATGTTGTTCTTAATTATGTATTAAATAAGATCATTCTAAATCCTACCTTTTATTAACTTGCCTGCTTAAACACTTTCCAATGGACACCAACATCTTCCATCAATTCGCTAATATCCCTACCAAAGAAATTGCCCCGGGCTTTTTCTCTAAGTTGATACACACCGCCAACAACACCATCAACTTTATTGAAGTAAAGGCCGGCAACACAGTGCCCGATCATGCCCATATACACGAGCAATGCGCTTTTGTGCTTGAAGGACAATTTGAACTAACCGTGAACGGTATCCCGCAGGTATTAGATGCCGGCCTGTTTGCCATTATCCCGCCAAATGTGCGTCACAGTGGTTTGGCTATTACAGATTGTAAGCTAATAGATGTGTTTAGCCCCGTGCGGGAAGATTATCGTAATTTGTAATTAATCGGCATAGTTTAATTATGGCTTTTGTGGTTAATTAATAAATTTGCGGCATGTCTATTACACTTGCTACCCTTGCCGATGTTCGCGAATTGGTTGTATTGATCAATTCATCCTACCGTGGTGAATCTTCTAAAAAAGGCTGGACTACCGAAGCCAACCTTATTGGCGGGCAACGCATTGATAACGAGGGCCTGACCGAGCAAATGGCCGATCCGAATGCTGTCATCCTAAAGAATACTAACGATGAAGGCAAAATAACCGGTTGTGTTTATCTGCAAAAACGGGTTGACAAACTTTACCTGGGTATGCTAACTGTATCCCCTGTGTTACAAGCCAATGGCCTGGGCAGGCAGTTATTACAGGCAGCAGAAGAGTATGCCCGAAGTATTAATTATCATACCATCACCATGACCGTTATAACCACCCGTACAGAGCTATTGGAATGGTACGAAAGGCGCGGGTACAGCAAAACCGGTGAAGTTATGCCACTTGTTATAACCGAAAAGTTCGGCATTTTAAAACAACCTGTTGAAATGTTTAAACTGGAAAAGAGCGTATAACTTGTTGTACAACGGCTTGTTTGGTTAATAAATGTTAAATTTTGAAAAGTAAAATCTGTTTTTCTTATATTTAACCTGCAACGCCGGGCAAAAAACGGTGTCCTTTAATCAAGTTATTAAGGCATTGTATGGAGCAAATTCAACCGCAGTTAAAAGATTTTATAATTGATTACTGTAACCGGTATAAAGTTTACCGGGTTGATCCTTCGATACTGGATACTAATACCAGCATTGATCTCGACCTTGATATCTACGACATAGAGATAGATCTCTTCATCGCGGAATTTTCTGAACACTTCAAGGTCGACGCCTCTAAATTTAGCTGGTATAAGTATGGTTATCCTAAAGGCTCTACACGGGTGCGCGTACTTAAACTAATGTTTGGCTATAAACGATCATGGGTAAAAAAACTGGCAGGCTATTGCTATAAACCCAAATTTAAGGTGGCGGTTTTACAAGATGCCCTGCAGAACGGGAAGTTGGTGTAAATCAATCGATTGTTGTCATGGTGAGCTTGTCGAACCATTAGCGACAAGCCCTTTACGCATATCTTTCGGCGGTTCAGCCCCTGCATCCTTACCCAGTCCTTTCCCCCTTTTCGCTCGCCTTTATTAAGGCTTCTAAACGGCTTAATTGCGTTTTTTCCTGTTTAGCAGTCATTATTCTATGGATTGAAACTTTTTTATACCACGGCGCCTGCGATTCAAAGTACTCCCAGGCTTTTTTATTGGCTTTTAGCTGCCGCTCATATTCGGGTTTTAGTTCTTTCGCTTCGTTCTCGAAGGCGTATATGACCGATCTACTTTCCTGTCGTTTGGCATAAGCGGCGATCCCTGCAGGTTGCATCAAGCCCTTTTCGGTAAGTTCGGCTATTTTCTTCATGTTAACGGCGCTCCATATGCTGGTGGCCTTACGCGGGGTAAAGCGAATAGTGTAGCTTTCTTCGTCTATTGATTTTCGCACGCTGTCTATCCAGCCAAAGCATAGTGCTTCGTCTACAGATTGTGGCCAGGTAATGCTTGGCTTGCCGCTGCCTATTTTGTAAAACCCAACCAGTAATTCTGTTTCTTTATTGGCATGCTGCTGCAGCCATGCACGAAAATCAGCCGGCGTTTTAAAAAAGTGAGGTTCCATAAAAGCTAATATACAGCCTGTTTATTATTTTTTTGAAGTTGCAACAATAACAATCCCACCCACCAGTAATATACCACCCAAATATGGCGGCCAGTTAACCGTTTTTTGCCTGTCGGCAGATACTTGTATTGGCCCGGCATCAATAACCTTTTCTTTCTTGGTGTAAGTAAAACCTGTCCATATCAGCATTACTGCGCCGATAATAATGAGTACAATTCCGATAGTTTTGTTCATGATTTTGGTTATTAGTCATTAGTGGAATGTTAATTTGGCCTAAATTGTTTGCCCCATATAACTATCACATTTTACTTTTTTTTGGCCAATACCATTTTATAGATTAGGTTTGGTACAAGTTATACATTAAGCTATTCCCTGGTTAAAAATGAAAGATGATCTGATACTGGAAACCATATCGGTTACCAAAAACTTTTTTGGCGATAAGTCTTCAGGCGTTAATAATATCACCGTTTTTATACCTAAGGGCAAAGTAACTGCCATTGTTGGCGAAAGCGGCAGTGGTAAAACAACCTTGCTTAAACTCCTATCGGGCACCATGAAGCCAGACTCGGGCGATGTGTTTTTTCATGGCCAGCCCCTGCCTGTTCGCACTGCACATATCACTACCGCCCACAAGGTAATTACTATGGTAAGCCAGGATAATACCGATATGGATATGGGCGCAAATGTTTGGGAAAATGTGGGCAAAGGCCTGCCTACTGAAGATGCCAATTATAAAATCCAGAAGGTTACCCAAGCGTTAAATCTGCTGGGTATTTATGACCTGCGCGACCAACGCTTTAGTAAACTAAGCGGTGGCGAAAAGCAGCGTGTTACTATTGCAAAAGCCCTGATAAACCGCCCCGAAGTATTGATGCTTGACGAGCCATTTAACCAGGTAGATGCCAATTACCGCGAAAGCCTTCAGCATGATATTCGCCAGATAGTTAAAGAATGGGGCGTAACCGTTATCCTGGTATCGCATGACCCGGCCGAACTGCTTTCTATGGCTGACGAGTTGATTGTTATTAAAGAGGGCGAAATTGTAGAATATGGTTCGCCGGAAGGACTTTATCACTCGCCTAAGTTGCTTTACACCGCTAAAATATTGGTTAGCTGCAGCGAGCTTACTACAGCACAGGCCAAAGTTTGTGGCATAAAATCAAAACGGAGTACAGTGGTTATTTACGCCGAAAACATTAGTATTTCCCCACTCGGAGTGGGCACTAAGTGGACGGTAAAGCAAGTGCTTTTTAAAGGCTTTTTTGAAGAACTGATCATCGAACGCGAAGAAGTTTCTCTTCGTGTTATTAATTATGCCCGCCGCAAATATCCTGTTGGCAGTAAAATTGGCATCAGCATTAAAAAGTTTCACGAATTTGGGAAGTGGCTAAGCTAACTATACTAATGGCCAATATTGTTAAGACCTCTTTTTCAACGTTATAACCGTTATCTCCGGCCAAATGCCAAGCCTTCCGGAGAATGCCAGAAAACCGAAGCCCCGGTTTACATACAGGTAACGATTTTTATGATTAGCCAAACCAGCCCAGTCCACATACTGATATTTAACCGGACTCCAGCGTAAACCGGCGGCTTCAATACCAAACTGTGCCCCGTGGGTGTGGCCTGCCAATGTTAAATGTATTTCTGTAGGATGATAACGTACTTTCTCTTCCCAATGGCTTGGGTCGTGCGATAAAAGCACCTTAAACGTTTCTTTATCAACACCTTGCATGGCCCGGTCAAGGTCACCTAATTGGATAAAACCTCTGCCCCAATTTTCCACACCTATCAGTGATATTTTTTGTCCGCCTTTTTCCAGCACAACATTTTCGTTAAGCAGCAGGCGATAACCAAGTTCGGCGTGATGCTGTTTTAGTTTTGCAAGGTTAGCGTGTTTGTCCTGCTCGCTGTTCCATTTGATGTAATCGCCGTAATCGTGGTTACCTAATATCGAGAACTGACCAAAAGGCGCTTTTATCTTCCCAAAACGGTCTATGTACTGCTCAATTTCCCAGGCGGCATTGTTAACCAGATCGCCGGTGAATACAAACAGATCAGACTTTTGAGCTATGGCCAGATCTATGCCGCGCTGCACAGCCTTTACATTATCAAAGCTACCGGAGTGAATATCTGATAGTTGCGTTATGGTAAATCCATCAAAAGCATCCGGCAGTTCATCATAATATATGGTTTGCCTGTGCACCTTATAATCATATTTGCCGCGAAACATCGCGTAAAAAAACGATGTAAAAGGTATCGCTGCAATCAATATGGCTATCTCGGTAATAAATTTACGGCGCGACGGAAAGAAGCCCTCACTGGTTTTTTTATCGGCCACAGAACGTACAATTCCGTATAAAAAACGCCCTAAATCGCCCAGCGAAAGCACGATTACAAAGAATAATTTGGTTACCAAAAAAGTAAGGAACAAACTCAGCATCCATTCATGAAAAGGTGTCATACCCCGGGCAGTACTTAAGCTGCTCAAGCCAAATAAAAATAGCGCGGTCACCCCTACCGATACCAGCAGGAAACCCCAGGTAACTATAAGCCGCAAGGGGCGAGATCGCCAGTCGGCAGTAAAGGTGCGCAACCCCATAAAAACGTACCAGTCCATCAGCAGGGAAATTGCTGACATAATGAGGAATACTTTAAGAAAACCGCCTCTATGCATTGTGTAAAGCCTTTAGGCCGCAATATAAAAAAGTAAAGGTAATTTGGATGTAAAAACGCTGCTTTGCAGGTTATTACTTATTTTTAGCCACCAATTTAAATTTATGCAACCACGCTTATTAACTCTTTCGGCCTTGCTATTGTTTTCTACAGCAGTAATCGCGCAGCAAACAAAAAAAGATACCGTATTTTTTGAAGACTTTAACGCCAAGGCGCTTGATCGCAGCAAATGGAACGTTGAGATTACCGGCAGTACGGTTAATGACGAGCAACAGGCCTATGTAGATAATGGCACAACCATATCTACCGTTAAAGGCAAAACCGAGGGTGCTACCAACGGTGCGCTGGTCTTAAAAGCTTTATACAAGGCCGGGCATACCAGTGCAGAAGGAAAGAAATACGATTTTGTATCGGGCAGGATAAATACGCGCGATAAAGTAATGTTCACCTACGGTAGCGCGTCCGCACGGATGAAGGTTACGGGCGGCGAAGGCTTATGGCCCGCATTTTGGGCCTTAGGCGGTGGCGAATGGCCCGACTGCGGCGAAATTGATATAATGGAAACCGTTGGCGATGCATCATGGACCAGCAACGCCTTGCATGGGTCAGGTTACTTTGGCAATACGCCATTGGTTTATCGTGCAACTTTCCCTAAAGGTGTTGATGCTACCCAATGGCATGTGTACAGCGTAGATTGGACAGCAGATAGTATTATTTTTAAGATAGACGGTAAAGCAACTTACACCGTTACAAAACCAATGGTTGAGAAGTATGGCAAATGGGCCTTTGATAACCCTAAGTTTTTAATATTGAACTTTGCTTTGGGTGGCGGTTACCCTAACGGGGTGAACAAGATCACTAAACCCTATTTCGGTTTATCGCAGGCATCGGTTGATAAAATTAAGGCCGGGAAGGCTAACGTATATGTAGATTGGGTACTGATAACCAAGTAGCATAAAAACGCCCTCCCGATAATCGGGAGGGCGTTTTTATGATCTATTAATAATGCCTTACCACTACACGTTTGTGATGCGCTCGGTAATAAGCCGGCCTGCTCACCACTACCGTTCTGCGGTAATGCGAGCGGCGGTGATACCTGTCAACTACAACAACACGGCGCTCAACCGGCCTTTCTACTACAACTGTGCGTACAGGGGGCGCGGGCGAGCCAATACGGGCATGTACTACTACTTGTGCTTTTGCGCCTTCAACGGCAAACATTGCAACTACGGCTACGGCAAATATTTTTAAGTATTTCATGTATTAGATTTTATTATTTTGAATTTGATCAGTAACCGCGATAATGATAGTCATGGTCACGGTCATTATCGTGGTAGCGGTCATGATGGCGGTTATGATTATACCTGCCCCTGTGGCCCCTGTTTTCAATTGAACAACTGCTTAATGCTGCTGCGCCAAATACTAATAACGCTAACAATCTCACTATTTCCTTTTTCATAATCGATATTTTTTAAGTACTTAACTCTTGTTTGTTTAAATGTTAAACTAAGCCCGGAATGCAAAGTTTAATCCGCGCAAGCGAGTATCACTAAATCGTTACAAAGGAATTCTGAAAGCCGGGAAGGTATTTGGAAGGCGATATTTATGCAGCGGTTCGCCTGGTTATTAGCCGCGCTATAAAAACATAAAGCATGCAAAAGGCCAAAAAAACCACCATCAGCATAGCTATGTTTATAAACACCTGGGGGTAGCCCAAATTAACTGCATTAAGAAAAAAGTATGGATACAACGCAGACAGACTTCCCCTTATCAGTATATAAACCAAATAGAAGAAAGGATACCAGAGCCAGCTAAAAGCATCTTTCCAGTTGATGTTTTGCTTGGGCACATATATCACCCAAAAAAGTACAAACAACGGCGGGCAAACAGCGTGAAGCAGTTCATCAGCTACCCTATGCCAACCTACCGGGTGCACAGTTCCGCGTAATACGATATTATAAACCAGGCATACAATACTAATATAAACCGCGATAGCCGTTAACACTCCCCGCCTTGAGAAAAAACTTTTATTAAACCCGCTCACTGCCACAGCGGTAAGCCCGATAGCCGTAAGTAAATTGCATTGAATAGTGAAATAACTAAAAAACTCCACCAGGCTTCCGCCTAATGTACGCCCTTTTGCCAGGTAAGCTGTCATTGACAAATAAAACTGCAGGATAAGCGCGAACCAGGTAAGTATCGCGATTAATGCGCTAATGGCAATAACAGCATTATTTTTTGTTTGCATAGCGTTCGTGAGGTTTTCAGTTATTTAATAATGTACAATATAGGCAAGAAGTATATTTACATTGTTACAATGATTATTAAAAAAACTTTAAGGGGATAAGCCGCAAAGTGTATATTTAACACACATTAACAATTTGTAATATGTTAAACTACATCCAATTAAAACCCAGTACTATTAAGATCGCATTAGTACTATTATTGAGCTTTCCATTAATAAGCAGCGCGCAAACGGTGTTTAACCATGTGGCCCTTTGCTCAAAAGATCTTAAAAAAAGCAATGCCTTTTATACTTCGGTTTTAAATTTAAAAATAGTTCCAAACCCTTTTAAAGATACCGTTCACACCTGGTATAGCATTGCCCCCAAAATTGCCATGCACGTTATACAGAGCGATTGCTCTACTGCCCCAAAACTTATTGCCGATCACATTTGCTTCAGCGTGCCTTCCATCTCCAAATTTATAGCCTTGCTTAACGAGAAAAAGATCACCTACTGTAACTGGAAAGGTGTAGCCGGGCAGGTTGAGCACCGCGTAGATGGCGTATCGCAGGTTTACATCCAGGACCCGGATGGTTATTGGATAGAAATAAACGATGCAAAGTAACATGTAGTTTACAATTGCATACCCGTTAAACCTTTCAAATTCTTCATGGTCACATATACAGAAACCACAATTAAATATGTTTACCATGAAAAACGCGATAAAAACCATATTAACCGATCTTAACCACGTATTTGTTAAAGGCGACTCTGATAAAGTAGAACAAGCAAGGGTATTTCTTTTACTTACCATTCCGTTTATGTCTTTAATGTTTATATACGGTCAATTCCCAATATATTAATCGGTCTCAATAAAATAAACTTCTATTTTTGCGGCACAAAACGCAGGAATGGATAGCTTAAAAGATAAATTCGACAGTATAATATTTGATTTAGACGGTACCCTTTGGGATAGCACCGATACCGTTACCGAGGCATGGCAAGCGGCCCTTGCGAAAGCGACTTACATGAGCCACGAGGTAATGACCCGCGACCGTGTACGTTCCATTACAGGAATGACCTATGATAAGATCTTTGAAACCCTGTTCCCTTTTTTAAGCCACGAACAACGCGAAGAAGTAAAATATTTATGCTCGGTAAGTGAGCTGGAGATCCTGCACAAAAAAGGCGGTACCTTATACGCTAATCTTGCCGATACCTTAACTTACCTGGGCAAAAAGTACAAGCTATACATTGTAAGCAATTGCCAAAGTGGCTATATCGAATTGTTTTTAGATCTGCATAACATGCACCCCCACTTTTTGGCGCACCAATGTTTTGGCACAAAAGGCAACCCAAAGGCCGATAATATCAGGGATATTGTTACCGATCACAACCTTAAAAACCCGGTTTATATAGGTGATACCACGGGCGATTATGAGTCGGCCACCAAAGCCGGCGTACCTTTCATTTTTGCATCGTATGGGTTTGGCAAGGTAGAAAGCGGACAGATCGCTACTATCAACAACTTTGAGGAATTGGCGCAAATACTCTAGGTCAAACTTTTTTGGTTCCGGTAAGTTAAAAATGTAAATATTATCGGTTCATATGAAGATCACCAAATACCTGCACTCCTGCCTTGTTTTTGAATTAAACGGGCATAAGCTGTTATTCGACCCCGGTAAGTTTAGCTTTGCCGAAGGTGCTGTAACACCCCAAATGTTTGCCGATGTGGATAGTATCATCATCACCCACATCCATCCCGACCATCTGGATACCGAGAACCTGAAGAAGATAGCGGAACTAAGCAAGGCTACCATATATACTAATATGGAAGTGAGTACTGCCATCCAAAAAGCTGGGTTAAATTATAGCCTTATAGAAGATGGCTTGTACAATATTGGACCTTTTAAGTTAGAGGCCATATCTGTACAGCATGAACCATTGCTGGATAACCCCATACCACAAATGACGGGCTTTATCATTAATGATAAAGTACTGCACCCGGTAGATTCGATGGAAGATAAACTGACTAATTACAAAGGCATCGAGCTTTTGATAATGGTTACCATGGCGCCATTTGCCAATGAACTACGCATAGCCGGCTTTGCCGACGCGGTGCAGCCTAAACAGATATTGCCTGTGCATGATGGCTACGCAAAAGACTTTTTTATTAAGCAGCGCTACCAGAATTACAGCAGGCACTTTAAGCAATTGGGCATAAAATTCAATGAAATTTATAAATTAGGCGATAGCATAACGATTTAATAATCAAATACATAAATTTAAATTAGTGTCAATTATTTCTTTTTGAGAAATTCATTAAACCTTTGGTATGGTTTTAGGGGGAGTGGTAGAAACTAAACTACCTTATGAAAACCATTATCTTTATTCATGGCATGTTCCAAAACCCTAAAAGTTGGGATAACTGGATAGCCTTTTTTACAGACCGGGGCTATAACTGTATAGTACCGCCATGGCCAAAACATGAAGGCGAACCCGCCGACCTGCGCAACTATCCACCCGAAGGTTTAGGCGACCTGGAACTAAAAACCATAATTGATAATTTTGAAAGCCTTATTCGTGTACAGGACGAACCTCCTATTTTAATAGGCCACTCGGTAGGCGGGTTAATAGTACAATTGATGGTTGCTAAAGGCCTTGCCGATTTAGGTGTTGCTATAGCTTCTGTAGCGCCAAATGCCATGCTGGCGTTTGATTGGGGCTTTATGAAGAACAGCGCCCTTATTGCTAATCCGCTAAAAGGAAATGAACCATTTTACACTGATCTGGAAAGCTTTCACGAATCGTTTTGCAATACCATGAGCATGGAGGATACTAAGGAAGCCTTTGAAGAAACCGCTACGCACGATAGCCGTAATGTGCTGCGCGATTGTATGGGCGAAGACGGGCAGATAGATACCGAAATGCCACATTCACCGCTTTTGTTTATAGGTGCCGAAAAAGATGAAACAATACCGGTTGAATTATGTAAGCGCAACAGTGAAGCTTACAATGATGAAATGAGCATATCCAATTATAAAGAATTTGCTAGCCGTGGCCACTGGATCTGCGGACAGGAAGGCTGGCAGGAAGTTGCCGGTTACGTTGCCGACTGGCTGCAGGAGCATGAAGTGGTTAAATACAATGCAAACCGTATAGAAACTAATTAAAATTGTTTTGGGTAGAATGATGGACTCCCATGTGTTAGTGTGTGACACATGGGAGTTTTTTGTGCCCATAGAAATATTCATGTCAGGTGCATAATACATAATCCCTTCAAACAGGGATAAAGAATTCCATATCTTTAGGCAGATAAAAAGCACCTTTTAGATATTTCAATGATCAAACTTATTATTTATGTAGTTTTAGTGGTAGGGCTTGTAATTTGGTTTAGAAAAGCCAACAAAAACAAATCTAAATGGGGTATGAATTTCAAGCGGGTGTATTGCCCAATATGCCAAACCAAGCAACCCATAATCCGCATGCCCAATAGCCCGGAACAGACATTATGGGGTGGGACAACCTGTCCAAAATGCCAAACCAATCTTGATAAATATGGCAATGTTATCTCGTAAACCAATTGGGTTACTTATTATACCTTGCGTCGTTTCAAATACCCGCCAAAAATAGATACAGGCGCGAAAATAAACATGGCAAATAATTGTGTCCAATGAGTACCGGTGGCAGTTATTAGTGAGATGGCAGCAAAAAGAAAAATGACTAGGGCCAGGATATAATTTAACGTTAATGTTTTTTGCCTGGCTATCAATTGTACTACAAACCCGGCTATAGCAGAAAAAAACACGCCATAAACTATAGTGGTTATTTTAAAAGCTGTTGATGCTTCAGCATGCGGCTTATGCGATGTTAAAGTAAACAGCAAAACCGAGCTTACCGCGAATATTAAATAGCCTGCTATTACAGATAAGATGTTCCTGATCATTTTATTTATGATTTAAACTCTCGTCATCATTAAGTATAGCCCAATCTCTCTCAACTCACTCCTCACCAAACTATTTTGCTTTTTCTTCTTTGTCGAAGTTCTCCATCACCAAAACGGCCGCGCCGATCAATTCGGCATCAAAACCTAATGATGAGATCAGTAATTCGGTACCCGATGAAAGGCGCGGAATGCAATATTTATGCAGGGCCTGTTGTATAGGAGCCATTAGTATACGCCCAACCTTTGCACCACGGCCACTTAACACAATATTAGCCGGGTTCATGATATGGATAAGGATGGCCAGCGCCTTACCTATCTTATAACCGGCATCAGTAAGTAATTCAATAGCAAACTGATCGCCCTGGTTAGCGGCTTCCATCAGGGCATCGCCCATTAATTTAGATTGGCCATTATGCGGCCTAAGGCTGGTTACACGGCCTTTCTTAATGCCTTCCTCGGCCTTTTCGGCCACTACCAGCATTGATGCCTCGGCCTCTAAACAACCGCGTTTACCGCACACGCATAAAGCGCCATTGTCTGATAAAGGAATGTGGCTTAGCTCGCCCGCGAAACCATTGTAACCACGGAAGATCTTACCATCTATGATCATCCCAAGGCCAATACCCCAGCCAAGATTTATTACCATAACTTCCTGTTGTGAGCGTGCAATACCAAACTTTTGCTCGGCAAGGGCTATCAGGCTGGAGTCGTTATCAATATAAGTGGTGATACCTGTGGCTTTATAAATGTATTTACTCAGGCTTTCGCCGCCCGCATCAAGGTAAGTGTAGTTAATGCCTTCAATAGCGTTAATAAAACCGGGCATGCCTATACCAATACCTGCTATTTTATTTTTGGCGATACCGCTTTCCTGTATGTAATTATTAAGGTGATCAATAAGCTCGGGAAGCGCATTATCATTATTATGCAGCTTTAATTCAACCGTGGCCATTTCGGCAACAGGGTTATTATTAAGGTCAATTAGCTGTATACGGGCCGATAGCTGATCCATAGCCACAGCCAGTATGAACATGGCATTAGTGTTTATGGCGTACATCAAAGGCCTGCGCCCGCCGCTTGAGGGTGCAAACCCCTGCTCTATTACAAAACCTTCTTTTATTAATTCGTTTATAGCTTTAGCTATAGATGGGATGCTCTTATCAAAAAGCTGGCTTAACCCGGCACACGACATTGCTTTATCGAAATATAACCTCTTAATGATCATATTTTTTAACCAGCCGCTTTTTACGCCATTGCTTTTTATTTCCATTAAGTATCTGCTTGCTTTAAATAGTTTAGAGTATTTTCTGCTATAAAATTATAAATAATGCACAAAGCTACAATAAGTTCAGAAACTTTTTAAAATTTGAGCCTAATCTACTGCATATTATTACTTATCAGCCAGTTGCTTTTTTATCTTTTCTAATTCATATTCCAGCTTTAACACGTATTCGTTTTGTGGAGCAAAGGCCTGTTTTATTTCATCTTCGGTATACCGTGGGGTTATATGCTGCGGGCAGTTCCAGTCAAATGCCTTTACATCAAAAACCATCATTCTTTCGGCCGAGTGTTTATATCCGGCAGGGTCTAACAGCTTAAAAAGAGCAGGATCATCCTCCATATTTACAATACGCGCGTCTGCATAAATTTTCAACCTTGTTTGATGCGGATAATCCATTAGGAATAACGAAACCTGTGGATGGGTAAGTATATTCCCTACAGATATATATTGTTTATTACCTCTAAAATCAACCAGGCCAAGGGTTTTATTATTGATGACTTTTATAAACCCGGCAGGGCCACCCCTGTGTTGTATGTACGGATAATTATTTTCGCCAATGCTGGCCATGTAAAAACTATCGCGGCTTTCAATAAAGGCCATTTCGTCTTCGGTTAAGCCATCTTTATCTGTACGCTTTTCCATATTGGCATAAGCATCACGGCTGCCGTACTTTTCCTGCAGGGCTTTTATACTATCGGTAAACGCGAATTTTGCAAAATTCATGATTGAAAATTTTAAATATACAAAGCCCATTACCAATGGTAACAGGCTTAAATATAATAGTTTAGTTTGTTTTAATTTACCAGTTCTGGTATAGCAGGCCAGTCGACAGGTACTTCGGTAAGTGCATATACGTAATTGGTGATAGTTTTATCGCAAACGGCAATTACCACGTCGATTAAGTTGCCTTGAGTATAATTAACTTAATCCCATTCTCATTTCTATCATGTGGCTGTTAAAGCCAACTTTTTCGTAGGCCTTTATAGCCGGCGCATTCTGAAAATAAACCTGCAGGCGAAACTCGGTTACCCCCTGCTTAACCGACCAATCTTTCAAAGCATCAATAATTAGCTTATTTACCCCTTTACCACGATGCTGCGGCAACACATACATGAAACCCAGATAGGCATGTTGCTGATGTTTCAGATAGACCTTTGAGGTTTCGATACGGGAGTAGCCACTGCCTACTAACTGGCCATCCAATTCGGCTACTGCAAGGTAAATATGTGGGGCAGTGATAAACTCGTTAAGGTCATAGTATTTGGCATCGCTCTCCTTTAAGGTGGGGTCAAATGGCCGTTCAGCGCTGATGACACCCTGCTCAAATTGCAGCAAGGTATCCATATCCGCCAAAGTGGCTTCGCGAATAATGATATTTTGCATATTATTTGAATAAGCTGAGGGAACCCAGTCAAAACGTTTTGGTGGCATGTTTATTTACTATAAAATAGTGAGCCGGGTATTTGTTTTATATTTTGCAGCCAAACATCGTCCTGTATAAAAAATATATCTAAGGATTGCTCTAAATCCTCACCCCTGATAGCATCCTGCACGGCAAAGTTAACAGCAGATCTCGCTTCTTCGGAGTCGGCGGCTAACACAACACCGATAACTAAGCTGTATTCGCCAGAGAATGAGTTCATGTACTCATAAGCTTCCTTAATATTGCTATTGGCCTTAAATCCCGATATTATTTTTTCGATGATCCGTTTTGGCAATGGGCGATCTGGTGTACCAACCATTACCGTTGTACCCTCGGGAATATCACGGGGCTTTATTTCATCCCTGCTACGCTGCATTACAAACATGTTGTAGCCATCACTATTGATAACTAACCTGCTTACACCATTTTGTTCGCACATTTTAAGCACATCGTTTGATTTTAAAGCGACATACGCTGTGCGGCTGCGTGACCAGGTAAGTAATGATTCTTCATCGGTGAATGCGCCCAGTGCTTTTAAACCGTCAACTTCAAAAATACACGTTAGTTTTAGTTGTGTATCTTCTGTACTCGTTGTCCAACCATCTTTTATATTAAGTTCATCGTTAATTGATGGCAAGAGTAATGTTGGGTTACCGTCCATCAATTCCATCACCGCTTTACGGTACGTTTCATCTGACGGGGTTTTATACCAGGCCTCAATGTAATTAATAAGCTGTGTATTCTCCGGAAGGCCGTTGTACGGCTCTGTAGCTTTTTCCTTTTTAAATAAAGAATTTAAAAATCCCATTATTCTATTGTAAATTAAATGTAAGCGTAGCCGCTTACCGTAACCGCCATTCAAGCGTAGTGCTCAAAGCAAAATAATTCTATCGTATACACTTAAATTAAACCTAAGCCTGGACTTTCGGACGGAGCGCAATCATCTATAGTTTCTCGACATTTTCTTTTTTCTCTCCAAAATTTCCGGAACTGTTATAAATTGGTAAAAGCCAGTATAGTCTGAAAGAGAGGCTATATACATATTCTTACTCATAATATAGATAAGAGTGTACAAACTCTCGTCGTCAGTAACTTTAGTCCTAAATTGATTTTTATTTAATGGAATCAAATAATTAGTTATTACAAAATTGATCCCTTTGGATTGATATTTTTTAAACACCTTGGATTTATCATCTATAAAGTGATAATCACGAATTTCTTTTTCATTAAAACTGATCCCATTAGCAAATGCCGACTTCAAAAATTCCACGTAATTTAAATACTTCCCTGAAATATTATGCTTTATATAAAATTCATACAATGCACGATTTTCAACAATCAGCTTCTTTCGGTTGTCGGGTGCATAAGGTATTGCCACATACCCAAATGGGTGTTTTGAAAAACTATTTAACGTTTCTAAATAATCTTTATCTGGTGTTTGTGCAACTGCTTTTGTGCAGATGAAAAATAAAAATAATATTCTTTTAAACATTTTACTCTACCGCAAACCCCTTCTTCAACTTAATATCCATTGATGAGCTACCTATCCAAACCTGGAAGGTACCTGGTTCTACTGTCCAGTTCATGTTTTTATCCAGCAGCGCCAGATCATCGGGGTGCAGGGTAAAGGTAACCGTTTTCTTTTCACCCGGGTTGAGGCTCACCCGTTCGAAACCGCGCAGGTCATATTCGTAGGTTGTTACACTGCTTACATCGTCTTTTAAATACAGTTGTACTACATCGTCGCCTTTGCGCTGGCCGGTGTTGGTTACATCTACCGTAACGGCTACATCTCCCTGCGAGTGCCCTTTTTCTGGCGATACCTGCAGGTTGCTGTATTCAAAGCTGGTATAGCTCAGCCCATAACCAAACGGATATAACGCTCCGTTTACGCTGGTGTGTCCCCAGCTGTTTTTGCCGCCCTGCCCGGCCTGCGAATTTGGCTTGAATGGAAAGTTAAACTCTATTTGGCCTGTTGTTTTAGGGAAGGTAATGGGCAGTTTACCGCCGGGGTTGTTATCGCCAAAAAGGGTTTCGGCAACAACCTGCCCGCTTTGTGTGCTCGGGAACCATGCCTCTAAAATAGCAGGCACGTATTTGTTTTCCCAGTTAATAGTAAGCGGCTGGCCGTTTATCATCACCATAACAACCGGCTTACCTGTTGCCTGCAAAGCCTGTATCAGCTTTAACTGGCGGCCCGGCAAATTTAATCCGGTACGGGAAAGGCTCTCCCCCACCCGGTCCATATCCTCCCCCACAACGGCTATAATTACGTCCGACTGTTTGGCCTGCGCCACTGCCGAATCAATGCCCGCTTGCTCGGCGGAGGTTAACGGCGTTTCAATAATTTCACTCTCGGGCCAGGTAGCATCTACCATATCGCAGCCCTTAACATAACTTACCTTGCCCGCTGCGCCAACATACTTTTTAACACCATCAAATACCGATGTAATAGGGTTATGCGATGGGCCGTACCTGCTCACCGTATAATTACTCTCTACAGCCAGCGGACCTGTTACCAGTATATTTTTATACTTGCTTTTATCAAGCGGCAATAAGTTGTTCTCGTTCTTTAAAAGCACCATAGATTCACGGTTCATTTTAAGGCTCATTTGCTCATCGGCGGCAGTGTGTACTAATTTATCGGCTGCTTTGGGGTCTTTCACGTACGGACTATCAAACAAACCCAGCCTGAATTTCACCCGCAGCACATCTGCCACACGCGAGTCAATTACCTTCATCGAAATTTTGTTCTCTTTGATCAGTTCGCGCAGCGGAAGAATAAAAGTTTGCGGCATGGTAAAGTTGGTGCGTACGTTAAGCCCGGCCTCTACCGCCTGCCTAACGGCCTCTTTATAATCAATAGCCACCTTGTGCTTGGAATATAAATATTCTACCGCTTCACTATCGCTCACTACATATCCCTGAAAACCAAATTGCTGGCGAAGCAACTCTGTCAGGAAATAATAGCTGCCTGTAACAGGCACGCCATCCCAATCGTTATAGCTGCTCATTACCCCCATTGGGTGTGCTTCCTGTATAACACGGCGGAATGGATACAGATAGATCTGGTGCATTTCTCTTGGCGCCACATGCGGATCAGTACGGGCGCTGCCATCGCGGCCACCTTTGGGCACGCTATAAACCGCGTAATGTTTAAGCGTTGATGCAACGCCTTCTTCCTGTATGCCTAACACCATTTGTTTGCCCATTTCTGCAATCAGGAATGGGTTTTCGCCATAACATTCTACTACACGCCCCCAGCGCTGATCGCGGGCAGGGTCAAGTATTGGCGCATAAACATTGGTATAACCTAAAGCTTTTGCTTCGCGGCCAACGGTTTGCCCTGCCTGCCGTACCAGTTGCTTGTTCCAGGTACTGCCGATGCCAATTGGGGCAGGTAGCGGCGTAGCCCTGTCGTGATTAAGGCCGTGGATGCCCTCGTTTGTAAAATCGACAGGGATCCCCATACGAGTTTCTTCCACAAACCATTTCTGAATAGTATTTATTGCTGATGCATGTTTACTAAACGGGTAAGAGTATTGTGTTGGCGCATCGTCGGTATGCGAGGTAAGGTTGTTTAGTTCTTCATCTATATTGGCAATACCGTCTTTCCAGATCTCGTTCTTCCAGTTGGGTACAGGCATTTCATCCTTCAGCACACGCTTGTAACCGTAAAGGGTAGCCATCTGGCAGGTTTTCTCTTCAACTGTCATTTGGCTTAGCAGGTCGGTAATGCGTTTTTCGATGTTTTGAGACGGATCTTCAAAAACATCCATGCGGCCGTTCTTATTAAAATCGACCCAACCCTTGTGGTAAATATTTTTTTGTTGTGCAGATGCAGAGATGGCAAGCCCAAGCAACGATAGCAGCAGCAGCAGTTTTTTCATACAGATGAGAAGTATATATTGGTTTACATCTCAAATATATAAAGTGTGTAGCAAATACACCTTTTGGGTGGTTAATAAATTAACTATTACGTTTTCGTAAGGTTATCTTACAATGTATTCGTAAGTGGTGATTTCCTCGCCACCGTTAAAATGTTTGACCACTTTCTTTGTAGGGAAGTTATCTGCATTGTAGCTAAATTTAATAGATGGACTAACATAGTTTGAGTAATATTATTAAGCGTTACTACCGGGTAAGGCTCTGCTACATAATTAACGTAAGGGTTTAGCCCCGCAACATTTAAAAACGGATTGTTTTTATCATCGAATTTGTTACCCCACAAATCAAGGTTCAAACTACCGTCTACCCCTCCAAAAAAAATCAAATGACCATTATTATCGTAAAGTGAGGTAAGCCCTTTATTTACCTTCATTATCCGGTTCTGATTGTTTAAAAACACAGTATATACAGTTGTAGTTATACCATTATCGTAAGAAATATCTTCGGGCTTATCGTCGGGCTTACTATGGATATATACAAATTTAATCTTACTAACGGGCTGCTTGCCCGGCGCACCCTGTTCTACTAAAATAAGCTTGTTATCATTATCATAAGTAAGCCGTAAAGGGTCACCAGCCCCCGTTTCGTATTGATTATATAGTTCAGAAGAATAAGTTATTATTCTATTGTTATTATCATAGGTGAACTTGATAGCTCGATGAGTTCCAAATACATCGTCAATAGTTATTTTGCTAACCAAATAAATTTTACTTTGTTCTAACTGTGGTTTAGCACCGTCCTTTTTGCAGGATTGAAAGGAAATAATTAATGATAGGACAATTAGCAAAAGGAAGATTTTATTCATAACAAGGTTTAAGCATCTAAAATACAAACAATTTAACATGTCAGTTAAATAATCTTTATAGTTATCTCAAACAATTACGTATTTATGCGTTATGTTTTTAGCTGTGGATAAAGCAGCACTACCCTATTCCCCTGTATGCGTAATTTTTATACTTTATTGCTGATTGTCCTTTGTTCTTTCACTACAGTTAAAGCAGGCCGCCCCTTTGATGACACAGGCACCAAAGCCAATCGCATTTGCGGCAAATGGGAATCAACTGAGAAAAACCTGATAGTGGAGGTTTATCCTTATAAAAATACTTTTAAAGCAAAGATGGTATGGTTTACCGGCGGCGTTTCAAAAGCCAAACCAATGGAAACTATTACCGATATAAAAAACCCCGACCCGGCACTGCGCAGCCGTAAAGTGCTCGGCCTTGATGTAGTGGAGAACCTAACCTATAATTCAAAATCAAATTCATGGGAAGGTGGCAAGATCTACGAAGTGCAAAGTGGCAAATACTGGAGTGCCGCGGCACATATTGATAAAACCGGCCTGCTAAAAGTAAAAGGCTACTGGAAGGTTAAACTGCTGGGTAAAACCTTGACCTTTAAACGAGTAACAGCTAAGCCATAAAAAAGCGACCCCAATTAATGGAAGTCGCTTTTTCGAATTTATATTGAAAAACTATTATTGTTTCAGGAATTCGCCGTTTGCGCTTAGTTCAACTTCGTCGCTTAGCATTGGTGAGCTAAATTTGCTACCGAAACCAAAATCAGAACGTTTGATGGTACCTGTAATTTTGAAACCGGCATCAGGGCCTTTAGTCATTGGGTTGGTAATTGTACCACGGTAAGTAGCATCTAATACAACCGGTTTAGTAACACCGTTTAATGTTAAGTTACCTGTAACTTTGTATTTGTTTGTGCCTGCGGGTTTAACACTTGTGCTAACAAAAGTTAGGGTTGGGTATTTAGCAACGTCGAAAAAATCAGCAGATTTTAAGTGACCATCACGTCTTTCGTTATCTGTGCTTACAGATGCGGTGTTTGCAGTAAAAGTGTATTTAGCGTCGCTAAAATCTGGTTTTGCAGCCAAAATGCTTGCATCAAAATCTTTAAAATTACCATCAACATCAGATACTGCAAGGTGGGTAATAGTAAATTTTACTTGTGAGTGGGCTTTGTCAACTTTCCAGGTGCTTTGCGCAAATACAGCCGTCTGCATAAATAATGCCGCTGCAGCTAATGTCAAGATTTTTTTCATTGTTAATTTTTTCAGTTTAATATTTTTTGAATGATCCAAAGATAGATAAAGGTTTGACATGTAATCAATACAAAGATGTTTAAACATCTTTTTTGAAAAACTAATGACAAATCCCTATTTATCAGCAAAGAAGGTGTCAACCCTTTTATTGAATGCTGTTGCATGTTCAACCAATGTACCATGCCCGGAGTTCTTCACTATCCATAACTTTGAACCGGGTATGTTTTGCTGTATTAAACGGGTGTGCTTATCGGCAATAACATCATGGTCGCCGGCTATGATAAACGCCGGGCATTTAACTTTCTTTAAGTCTGCAAGTTTAATATTGGGCTGTTCCCAATCCAGCATAAACATTTTCCAGGCATTTTTCTCGGCAGCTGTACGCCAAACTTTGTTCTTGTTTTCTTTATAATATTTTTCTGAATTTGCCCAGCTGCCATCTACAAACGCGCTGGCATCCGGTGTGATGTTTGCCCCGGTAGACGCCAGTTTGATAACCTTATCGGGATGGCGAATAGCCATTAGTATGGCGTTAATGCCGCCATCGCTCCAGCCTAACAGGTACGCCTTAGGGATGTGCATCACATCAAGCAGGGCGGCGAAATCATCGGCCATTTGCTCGAAAGTAAGTGAGGGATTAGGATCAATTGATTTCCCCTGCGACCGGCTATCTACCAATATCACCCTGTACTTTTTTGAAAAATAGGGTACATTTTTGCTAAAGGCGCTCATATCGCCGCCATTGCCATGTATCATTAATAAGGGTTGCCCTTTACCATATTCTTCAACATATAGTTTAATGCCGTGTATATTATAATACTTACCTACTGCCGCGTTTTTGCCGTAAGGTATTTTTTGCGCAAAGCTAAATGCAGTTATGAGTTGGGGTATCAGGGCCATTAAGAGTATTCGTTTAAATTGCATAGTTGGCATTTGTGATGTAAATATAATGATCTATTACCCGGGAGCTATGCATATTCGCAACATATCCTAAAGAGATTGCTTCGTACCTCGCAATGACGTGATGGAGAGATGTTATATCTTCTCCCACTTACCACTATCCAAACTGCGGTAAATAGCATCAATAACTTTCATATCCTTTAATCCCTCTTCGCCGGGCACGCGGCTTTGTTTTTTTAGATTAACACATGTGGCAAAATCATCCATCTGCGCAGTCTGTTGCCTAATATTGGGTATCTGCATGGGCTTGTCGTTTATTTTACCATCCAGTCCACCATAACCGTAGGCAGGTTCCAGTTCGAAGTTTCCTTTCTCGGCCTGGGCCCGTAAGTACCCCCAATCGTTGTTATAGCTGCTTTTACCCGTAACCTTTGCCCCACCGGGGAATTGCAGCTCCCAAAAAACAGTTTCGTCAACATCCTTAAATAATTCGGGACGGGTTTTTTCTTGAGTGGCTTTAACCGCAACAGGTTCCTGGCCCAATGTATAGCGTGCGCCTTGTATGGCGTAAATACCCATATCCATTAATCCACCGCCGCCAGCCAGGGCCTTCTTTAAGCGCCACGCGTTGGGGTCGCCGTTATAGGTAAACCCATTTCCGGTTTCCACTTTGGTTACCTTGCCAAAAACTTGTTTCTGCCCCAGGCGCATTACTTCCTGCGTGTGTGGTTCAAAATGCAGGCGGTAACCTATAGAAAGTAAACGATCAGCCTTTTTGCAAGCGTCTATCATTTCCCCGCATTCGATGGCGTTTAACGCCATCGGCTTTTCGCATATTACATGCTTACCGGCTTTAGCTGCCCTAATAGTATATTCTTTATGCATGGATACCGGCAGCACAACGTACACAATATCAATATCCTTATTATTGGCTATATCATCAAAAGTTTGATAGTTATAAATATTCTTTTGAGGGATGTTGTACTTTTTTGACCAATCTTCGGCTTTGGCGGGTGTACCGGTTACTATACCTGCCAGGTAACAGTTTTTGGTATGCTGCAAGGCCGGTGCCAGTTGCCCGCCGCTGTAGCCACCTAAGCCAACCAGGGCAATTCCTAACCGTTTATCAGCTTTAGTACAAGCCAATGATGATAAGGCCGAACCCAGCACCAATGCCCCGGCGCCTAATGAACCTGTACGTATAAAATCCCTGCGCGATGTTTTAATAGTTGGTTTCATGATGGTATATGTTAGGTGAATTAATTATTGCACAAATTTTATACCTATAATTAAGTTAAGAGAAAACACCCCGCTAAAACACCCCCACTAATCAAAACTTTCCTTATACTTTTTTATAGCTGCTAATATCGATTGCACTATATCGTTTTGTCCATCTGCCGAATTCAGATATTTCTCATCAGATGGGTTATTTATATAACCTGTTTCTATAAGCAGGCCCGGCATGCCGCTTTGCTGTAATACCAGTACCCCCTGTTCCCTCACGCCTAAACTCTTACGGCCATTATTTACTTTAAATTCGTGGTTTAACAGGTTGCCAAAGTGCACGCTCTGCTTCCGGTAGCGTTGCTGAAAAGCGGCCAGTACAATGGCATTAACCGCGGCATCTTCACCATAACCGCTGTATTTCTTTTTATAATCTTTTTCTATAAAGATAGATGCATTTTCGCGTATGGCCTCCAGTTGTTCCCCTTTGCGATGGTAACCGTAAACCAGCAATAATACGCCACGACTGGTACCTACGTTTTGGGGCGACGAATTACAATGTATAGATATGAACAGGTTGGCTTTATTATCGTTAGCGATATCGGCACGCCTGTGCAACTCAATAAATTTATCGGTACTGCGGGTCATGATCACGTCAACGCCGCTTACCTCGTTATTTATAGCAACTTTTAGTTTTTTGGCTATGCTAAGGGCAATTGTTTTTTCATTAGAGTAGGCGCCATGTGCCCCGGGGTCTTTACCGCCATGGCCGGGGTCGATCACTATTGTTTTAAACTTAAAGGAACGTTCTGGCAACTCCTTACGTGTAGTTTGGGATAATGCCGGGAAAGTGGCATGCATTAAAATTATAAAAACCGTATAATATAAGGTAGGTTTTAAGTGCCTTGATAACATAGCGCAAAGGTATACCGATTGTTCTGAAAACATAACATACTGATAATGTTTATATCCTGTTTTTTATTAACACACTTATCATATTACAATATCGGCCCTACAAAGTTGGCATCATTTTAAAAAAAACGTAACCTAAATACCGGCTTGCCCGTAATAATTCAAACCAAAACACTTGTCAAATAAATTGAATAAAGAGAGGGTAATTTATATGAACGATTTTTTCACTGCTTCTACAGCAACATTTTTTTACTTCCTGGTGGCAGGATCAGCTATTGTGTATCTGATACTTAAATTTGATAAACAGAACCGTAAAAAATTAAATAAGGTATTGGCCCAGGCACAGGATGTACAACCGCTGTATATGAAAAAAGCTGCCGAGTATAAATTGCAGACACTTAAAATGGCCTCCAACAACAAAAAGTAGGATTATAAAGCGCTAAACAAATAGGTGAATTGATTACCGATTAATGAAAGACGCAGCATTACCTTACCCGATTATGCAACAAGCTAAACAGCTTACGCTCATGACAGCGTAATTGTGGCTACCTCTTAAAGTTTAGATCCCATCCTTAGCATAAATCTCCTGTTAGGGCTTATATTTGACGTTTATCTTCAAACATGAGTCCCGACCAACAGCCCAACCATTTACAAATTGTTAGCACCGCCGATGGTTCAAACACCATTTATAACGCGTTGGTTGGCGAAAACTACCATTCGCGCCACGGGGCGTTGCAGGAAAGCCTGCACGTATTTGTTAAATCGGGACTGGAATATTTTTTAGACAATAGCCCCAACAATAACACATCTGTTTCGATACTTGAAGTTGGCTTTGGCACCGGCCTTAATTTTTTGCTTAGCGCCGATTTTTGCACCCAACAACAAATAAACCTGCAATATACCGGCATCGAGGCCTATCCGCTAACGGATGAAATGATAAGTAAAACCGGCTATAATCAATATGTACCCACCCCTATTTGGGAAAGCTTCCTGCAACATTATCTGGCTTCATTAGCGACATCGGTTCAACTGAACAACCATGTTCAGTTGCAAATAGCAGCAACCACGCTTGCCAGTTTTTCATCCCCGGTACAATATGATGTTATTTATTTTGACGCCTTCGCCGCAGTTCACCAACCCGAAATGTGGAGTGAAGAAGCCATTATCCATACCCTTAAGTTTTTAAAACCCGGCGGTGTGTTTGTAACTTATGCCATAACCGGCAACCTTAAACGCACAATTAAAGCATTAGGCCTAAAAGTACAGAAAGCCCCCGGCGCACCGGGCAAGCGGGAAATGCTAAGAGCTATTAGCAGTTTGTAGTGGGCAGTGGGCAGTGGGCAGTGGGCAGTGGGCAGTGGGCAAAATTACAAATTGCGTAACGCGAGCAGTAAACTAATAAAATATACAATTTAAGCAGCAAACTAAATACCTTTGCACTAACTAATAGCATATTATGCCACTAACTGCCCCCATTACTGCCGCTAACCCATCCGGAGCTTTTGAACGCCTGCTTACCATAATGGACGATCTGCGAATGAACTGCCCCTGGGATAAAAAACAAACGCTTGAAAGCCTTAGGCACCTTACCATCGAGGAAACATATGAGCTTTCTGATGCCATTTTAAGCGGGGATATGGATGAGATAAAAAAAGAGCTAGGTGATATTATGCTGCACCTGGTTTTTTACTCGCGTATAGCATCAGAAACCAACGACTTTAATATTACCGGTGTACTTAACGGCATTTGCGATAAACTGATAAATCGCCACCCGCATATTTATAGCGATACGGAAGTAAGCAATGAGGACGATGTGAAGCGCAACTGGGAACAGATCAAACTTAAAGAAGGTAATAAATCTGTTTTAGGCGGGGTGCCTGCTTCGTTACCGGCATTGGTAAAGGCTTCCCGTATACAGGAAAAAGCACGAGGAGTTGGTTTCGACTGGGATAACAAAGATCAGGTATGGGCCAAGGTGGAAGAAGAGTTACAGGAGTTTAAAGATGAATACAACGTTGCAGATGAAAGCACTATTGACCATGATAAAGCCGAAGGTGAATTTGGCGACCTGTTATTCTCATTAATAAACTACGCCCGCTTTATTAATATTAACCCCGAAGATGCACTTGAAAAAACTAACCGTAAATTCATTAAGCGTTTTCAGTACCTGGAAAGTAAAGCAAAGGAAAGTGGGAAACAACTGCATGATATGAATTTGGCAGAGATGGACGTATTTTGGGAAGAGGCAAAAAAGGTTTAATAATTATAGCTTTATTGTAGCGTTTGTAAATAATACACGTAACGTTAATGTAACACCAAATAATATGAAAAAAATTATTTACTTATTGCCGGTATTAGTTGCATTGGTATCAGGTTGCTTTAACAATAAAAATAGCATACCTGCGCCAGTTCCATCAGGTACTTTTACAGGCGAATTCAGGCGTATTTCAAAAGCAGCTGATCAGTCTATCGATACTTTAAAGGCAACTATAAAGGTTGTGATAGAACCGGGTATAGGATATCATGTTTTGGGCGATACTGCTACTGTGCACGCAGGTAGCAAAGGGCACTATGGCATCAATAATGGCAACGGAATACTGTTTGTAGACAGCACTTATTCGGCAACAAGCACCTCTACAAAAACCCATCTGCATGGGGAATATCTTTTTATTTATAACGGGAGTGTTTTTCAGATGGTTAGAAACAGCGGCGATACTTTAAGCCTGCAATATGATCTGAAAAAAAACTAATTTAATATTGTTTAAATACTTGCAAGTATTTTGGCCTGGCATAGCTATGAGTTGATTACTTGCCATTTATAAAAATATTACTGCACCTGTAGCGTTTCCGGTTCTTGGTACGTACTTAATAAATCAGCTTAAGCAGTGTTAACAATAATTAATGTATTTACATCACCGCATTACTGAAGATGAAATAGTCAGTAAGTGTAAATCGGGCAGCATAAAACACCAGGAATTACTATATAAACAGTTTTATGGCTATGCTATGGGTGTAAGTATGCGTTACAGCCTTAACGAAGATGATGCGTTAGAGGTTGTTAATGATGCTTTTATAAAAGTTTTTAATAACATAAATAATTATAACACAGATAAACCTTTTAGGGCTTGGCTCCGCACAATTGTTGTAAATACTGCTATTGACAGGCGCCGTAAAGAGTTAAAGCATCAAACCAATACTGATATTGAAGATGCATATGGTGTTGGCAGTAATGCAACTGCAATAGAGAGTTTAAATGCACAGGATATTTTAAAGCTAATGAAGCAATTGCCTCATATACAGCTTACAATTTTTAATATGTACGAAATAGATGGCTACAACCACGATGAGATCGCCAAAATATTAAATTTACCGGCAAGTTCATCAAGGGTTTATTTAAGCAGGGCTAAAGATAAATTAAGACATCTGTTAACAACCGAGACACGAAACCATGGATGAGCAGTTTGATAATAAACTAACTAACCACATCAGGGAGGTGTTTGACAACTACGAACACCCGGGTGCTGAGCATGGTTGGGAACAGCTAAGGAAGAAATTCCCGGCCGAAAAAAAGCACAATAAAGTTGCCTGGCTTTGGTGGAGCAGTGCGGCCGCCCTTATTTTAGTTTTTCTAAGTATTGCTTTGTGGTATAATAATCAGGATAAACCTGCCAATAATATCGCCTTAAAACCTGCTGTAAAACAACAGCCGGTAATAAAAGATACATCTGCTATAAATAGCACTTCGCCAATAAGTAAACAACAGCCCGTAATTGCTCAGAGCAACAAATCTGCAAGCAGCAAACCTTATGTTAGTCCTTACCTGCCATCAATTGGTATTGCCCCAACTGCTAAGAATGCTACAGGCATATCTGGCGAAAACCCTGTTCCTGTAGTTGTACAGCAGCCAACAGTTATTGCTACCCAGCCACCTGCAATTGCGCAAGCAAAGCAACCGGCAACAGTAACTGCTGTTCCTGCTGTAATTGATAGCCAAAAAGTAATTAATAACATTGCAAACCAGCCGCAGTTAGCAAATACAAACCAGCCTGCAGCAAACAGTACAGTGCAACCCGCAGTAACCGGTTCGGTAAATAGTATGGTTAAACAAAGGCCTGCCAAAACAATGGACGCGATGTTTGCAGAGGATAAATTACGCCAAACGGCTAAGAACAATAGTGCCGATAAGCAAGCTGATAAAAAGGTAAACTTTAGTGTTTATGCAGCTACCTATTTTAACTATGCCGAGGGCAGTACAAACCAAATAAACGCGGGTGCAGGTATTACTTCAGATTTTAGAATAAGCAGAAAATTAAAACTATCTACGGGTGTTGCGCTGGCACAAAACACTTTAAATTATAACACGGCAGCCCCCAGCGCTGCAAACAGTATGATGGCTGCTGCACCGGCTTTAAAGCAAGAAGCTTTATTTGCAACTACCGCTGTTTTACCGGTATTTAAAAATTATAATGCCAACCTGGTGGGGCTTGATATACCTATCAATATAAAATATGAATTTAACCCGCAAAAAAACGACACCTATATATCAGCAGGTTTAAGCTCGGGTACTTTTATTGATGAGAACTACACTTATAACTATACATATAGTAATGGTGCCTCATCCACTTCTAATGCCCAGGATCAGCAAACCTCGCACAATAGTTTTAACAATTTTTATTTTGCCAAAATGCTTAACTTATCATTTGGTGTAGGCTATCCCGTGGGTGGCAACAGGCTTATTGTTGAGCCATTTGTAAAATATCCGCTTGGTGGTTTGGGTGCACAGGATATCCGTTTTGGCGCGGGCGGTGTAAACCTTAAATTCAGCTTTAAAACTAAGAAGAAGTAAAGATTCTTTAGCAGATGTTCTGTCAACCCTGAATTATCAGGAACATACACAATGATTCTAAGGTTCTCGCTAATACGCTTATTCTATTATTTAAATCTGATAGCTTTTACGGGCGTTATCCGTGTAACCAGCATTGATGGGATTATCAATACCATTAAACAAACTACAAGCGTACCAATGTTTAAAAGGAGAACATCCATCCAAACAAATTTTATAGGCACAAAGGTCATGTAATATGATGCCTGGTCGAGTTTAAAGAAATGTGTATGCTGCTGAAAAAACCCCAGCCCAAGGCCCAAAGCATTGCCTAATAATAACCCTACCCCTATCAGGTAAGCAGCGTTATACAGGAATATTTTTTGGATGGCCCAATTACCTGCGCCCATTGCTTTAAAAATGCCTATCATAGCAGTGCGCTCCAATATCATTATCAGCAGGGCCGATATCATATTGATAACCGCTACCGCTATCATCAGCACCAGCATCACTATGGTGTTTACATCCAGCATGCCCAGCCATTCAAATATGGTTGGATAGTTTTCTAAAACTGTAGATGATTTTAACTTGATCGGTAATTTATCGTCAATGGCGTTGGCAGTAATATTTAGTTTATCAAACTGCTTTGTTCTAACTTCGTAACCACCAATCTCACCTTTTCTCCAATCGTTTAAACGTTTTATTAATGCCAGGTCGCCTATTACAAAGGTTTTATCCACCTCATCAACGCCAAGGTTAAATATGCCAACTATCTTCAATTTACGTTTACGCGGCGGCTCCTGTACAAAGTACATCAGCAAGTCGTCGCCTGCTTTTAGTTTTAAGCGGTTAGCCGTTAATTGCGATATCAATATCTGGTTTTGCACGTCGGTTGTATCGGTGTAATTGATAACCGTACCGGCTACAAGGGCCTTTTTAATATAATCCCAGTTATAGGTTTTATCTACGCCCTTAAGTACTACGCCCTCAATTTCGTTATTAGCTTTAATAATGCCCGGCTTTGTGGCGTATGGGTAAACAGCATCTACAAGGCTAACCGATTTAATATTTTTTACCACATCGGCACTATCAACAAAGGAAGATTTCTCGTATGAGGCATTGTTATCCAGCTTAACAATTTGGATATCGCCGGCAAAGCCCCTAACCTTTTCCTGTATTTCTTGTTTAAACCCTTTAATAACGGCTAATGAAAGTATCATTACGCCAAGGCCCAGCATAATACCAATAATGGCTATGCGCACAATTAACTTTGAAAACGTACGCTTCGACTTAAATGTAATGCGACTTGATATAAACCTGGCGAAATTCAATGCAGAATGATTTTTGTACCTTCGCAAAGATGCGTTTTTACACTTAAACATACTGCTTTTAAATTTGCCTTAACATCAAAAACTTATGACCGGCATCAAACTATACACTCCCATATTAGCGCTAAGCCTGCTTTTTTTAAAGTGCGACGACTTTGCGCAATCACCAAAAGCTGCCCCAAAAACGGCTAAAACTGTAGCAGTAAAAAAGATAATTGCCCCCATACTGCCTGCCGCCGACAGGCTGGACGCTTACCTGGATTATCTTAAAGGGCGTAAAATTGGCATGCTGATAAATCAAACATCTATTATAGGCAGCAATAAAAAGCCATTGGTTGATAGCCTGTTGAAACTTGGTGTAGACATTAAAAAGATCTACGGCCCTGAGCATGGTTTTAGGGGCAATGCCAGCGATGGCGCTGCAATTGACAATGCTACCGACCCGGTTACAGGCTTACCTGCCATATCGCTTTACGGAAAACACTTTAAGCCCACACCTGCCGATCTTAAAGGCATTGACCTGATGATATTTGATGTACAGGATGTTGGCACAAGATTTTACACCTACATATCTACCCTGCATTATGTAATGGAAGCCTGCGCCGAAAATAATATTGAACTGATGATACTGGACAGGCCAAACCCCAACGGCGTTTATGTAGATGGCCCAATACTGGACACGGCAGGCTTCCGCTCTTTTGTGGGGATGCACCCCATCCCGGTTTTACACGGAATGACCATTGCCGAATATGCCCAGATGATAAACGGCGAAGGCTGGTTAAAAAACAAAGCGAAGTGTAAACTAAAGATAGTCAAGGTTGCCAATTACGAGCGTAATATGGATTACATTTTACCAGTCAGCCCCTCGCCAAACTTAAATACGGCGCAATCTATAGTGCTGTACCCGCATATCTGCTTTTTTGAAGGGACAAAACTGAGCCTCGGGCGCGGGACATTATTCCCCTTCCAGGTAGTTGGCAGCCCCCTTTTAAAGGACAAATACGAGTTCTGTTTTAAACCGGTAAGTATTCCGGGCATGAGCGATAACCCGCCGCTAAAAGATACTGTTTGCTACGGCCTCGATCTTAAAAATTACAATATGCAAACTATCCGCAGCAGCGGAAAACTTAATTTAGCCTGGGTAATTGATATGTACAAAATATACCCGGACAAGGCCCATTTTTTTATACCATACTTTAAAAGACTGGCTGGCAACGATGAGTTAAGGAAACAAATTATTGCCGGTAAAACCGAAGCCGAGATCCGCCAAAGCTGGGAACCCGGTTTAACAAAGTTTAAGGCTATGCGGGCTAAGTACCTGCTGTACAATTAATACTATCTATCTAAAAACATAAAAACCCGAGCGCGCAAAATGAGAATTATATTTATGGGTACCCCGCAGTTTGCCGTAGCATCATTAGATGCTTTGATAAAGGCAGGCTGCGATATTGTTGCCGTGGTAACCGCACCTGATAAACCGGCTGGCCGTGGGCAAAAGGTGAACCAGTCTGCCGTGAAGCAATACGCCGATGCCAACGGTATAAAAGTATTACAACCCGAAAAACTAAAAAATCCCGAATTTATACAGGAACTGGAAGCCCTGCAGGCCGACTTACAAGTGGTAGTGGCTTTCCGCATGCTGCCCGAGGTAGTTTGGAACATGCCGCCAAAGGGGACCATAAACCTGCATGCCTCATTACTGCCACAATACCGTGGTGCAGCCCCCATTAACTGGGCTATAATTAACGGTGAAAAAGAAAGCGGTGTAACAACCTTCTTTTTAAAACATGATATTGATACCGGTGATATTCTGTTCACCGAAAAAGTAACCCTAACCGGCACCGAAACTGCCGGCGACCTGCACGACCGCCTGATGAATAAAGGCGCAGGCCTGCTGGTAAAAACCGTAAAGGGAATAGAAAGCGGCCGCTATAACGAGCACCCGCAAGAACAATTAGCCGAAGGCATAGAACTTAAACACGCACCAAAGATCTTCAAAACAGATTGCCTGGTAGATTTTAACCAACCCGTTGAGCAGGTTTATAACTTGATACGTGGGTTGAGTCCCTCGCCCACCGCTTATACATTATTGAACGATAAAGTGCTTAAGATATACAATGCCAATTATGAGCATGGCGAACCAGGCATAGCTGCGGGCGGTTTTATAACCAACAATAAAACGCATTTAAAATTTGCCGCCAAAGATGGTTTTATCAGCGTAACCGATGTACAATTGGAAGGAAAAAAACGCATGGGAATAGAGGAGTTTTTAAGAGGGGTTAAATTGTAGTAATCAATAACCCGTGTCATTTCGAACGAGCGAAGGGCGGGGTTCGTGGAATGGTGTGAGGAGAAATCATTTACGCCGTACATCGGATATGCAAAGCTGTAATGTCTGTAGCAAAAGATTTCTCCTCGTACCTCGTTCGAAATGACATGGTGAGATTAGTAATCCCTCTCCCCTACAATTTATTTAACTCATCCATCAACGCCTTACTAATGCGGTTAAAATAGCGTTTTACGCCATAACCCATAACCCATTGTATGCCTTTGGTAGCATTGGTTAAAAACACCTCGTCGGCTGCGTTTAATATCTCGGGATTAATCTGGGCTTCGGTTATGGGGATATTATTGTCGAGCGCAAGTTGTATCACCACCCGGCGCATCACGCCTTCTACACAGCCTTCGCTTAATGCCGGGGTGTATAAGTGGTTTTGATACCATACAAATATGTTGGAGCTATTCGCCTCGCACAAAAACCTGTTTTGGTTTATCAGGAATACATCATCCAGCTTATTTTGCTGTTTGTAGATCCCCGCCATTACATAAACAAGCGAGTTGCAGGTTTTGATATTAGATAACCAGTTTAACGGTTTAGGCAGTTCGGTATAAACATCCATGATAAGGCCACGCTCGTTCAGGAAATAGCGGGGCTCATCAAGTGGCTGTATCTCCAGGCAGTAGGCCATTTTGTTTTGCGTAGGCGCGTACAAACCTTCTGCATCGCGGTAAACAGTAAGGCGCAGGCGCCCGTGTTTTATTTTGTTGCGGCGTGCAAGCTCTTCTACCTTCTCCTTCAAAAACCAGCTATCGGCCTGCGAGTAACCGTCTATCTTCAGGGCCTTCATTCCTTTTTGCAGGCGCTCGGCATGCAGTTCGGGGAATTTTAACTTTCCCTTCATTAACCGCATACTCTCAAACAAGCCATCGCCATACTTAAAAGCCCGATTGGCAACAGTAAGCAGTATACTGTCTGCAGGCAATATTTCTCCGTTAAAATTTATATAAACAGGCGGCATTTAATGTACTGATTTTTGGTGCGCAAATTTGCAGATTTCAAATGATTAATATCAGTGCTATTAACGGGATTATTGCAATTTAGATTGCATAAATTTTATTTAATCTTCTCCCGCCTGCGTATCTGCAGATGTATTGGCATTGGTATACTTTTTCCACTTCTCTAAAACCCCTTTAAAATCGGCAGGCAATGGTGTTTCAAAGTATATATCCTTTTTTAAGGACGGATGCAAAAAACCAAGCGATTGTGCATGCAGTGCCTGGCGGGGCATTATTTCAAAACAATTTTCAACAAACTGGCGATACTTACTAAACACCGTGCCTTTTAAAATTTTATCGCCACCGTACATGGCATCGCTAAATAAAGGGTGACCTATATGCTTCATGTGTGCACGGATCTGGTGGGTACGGCCGGTTTCCAGTTTACATTCTATCAGGGTTACATAACCCATGCGCTCTAACACTTTGTAATGCGTTACAGCCCACTTACCCTTCTCCGGGTCGTCATATATCGACATCACTCGTCTATCGTTTACACTGCGGCCTATGTAGCCGCTAACGGTCCCATCCTGCTCTATATCGCCCCAGGCAAGCGCTAAATACTTACGGTTAATGGTATGGTCGTAAAACTGCTTGGCCAGGTAGTTCATGCTACGCTCGTTTTTGCTAATGAGCAATAAGCCCGAGGTATCTTTATCAATACGGTGTACCAATCCCGGTCGGCCATCATTACCGGGCAGGGTTGGCAATTGCTGAAAATGGTAAACCAACGCGTTCACCAGTGTACCGGTATAATTATTATAACCCGGATGCACTACCATACCGGCGGGTTTATTTACAATCAACACATCGTTATCTTCATAAACAATATCAATCGGAATATTTTCCGGATAAACCTCGGTATCGCGTGGCGGATGCGGCAGCACTACCGATATTACATCCTGTGGTTTAACCCGGTAACTGGCTTTTATTACCTTATCATTAACCAGTACATTACCGGCGTCAATTGCGTTCTGGATACGGTTACGTGATGCATTCTCGACACGGTGCATCAAAAATTTATCAATACGCAATAGCGACTGGCCTTTATCAACAACAACACGCAAGTGTTCAAATAAATCCTGTTCGTCGTTTTCAATTATTGCAGTATCATCAATCATGGGGCAAAAGTAACAAAAAAGCACTTACGCTTTGAGTGGGGCATGATTGCATGCGTTTAGTTTACTCACCCGGTCTTTGCTTCTCCCTACCACCCTCTCTTTGCTGCGGGTAAAGAGGGTTTGAGTTATATTTTTCCTTTACCCTCTTTCCGCTTGCGGAGAGAGGTCGACCAGCACAGCGTAGTCGGGTTGAGTTAAATAACCGGTTGGTATATTCCCGTTCAATAATTTTATAAGTTTGCTAAGTGAATATCAGCCTTGAAATATATAGCCCCGTTCAGCAGATAAATAATAAGCTGTTTGATGATAAAGGGCTGCAGGTATTTATAAAGCGCGATGACCTGATACATCCCGTTATATCGGGCAATAAATGGCGTAAACTTAAATATGTGCTGCAGCAGGCACAAGCGCAAAACAAAACCCACCTGGTAACCTTTGGCGGGGCGTACTCTAATCACTTACTGGCAACGGCCGCGGCGGCAGCTAAATTTGGCTTTAAAGCAACCGGCATTGTGCGTGGCGAAGAAATGCAGAACGACACCCTGTTTCTTTGCAAACTGCATGGTATGCAGCTAATATTTACCGACAGGGAAAGCTATCGCGATAAGCAAGCCCTGTTCAATAAGTTTTTTGCTGACGATGAGCGAGCCTTTTTTATTGACGAGGGTGGTGCATCGCCCGAAGGTGCTAAAGGCGTAAGCGAACTGGTAGACGAGCTCACTGATAGTTATCACCATATCTTCTGTGCCTGCGGAACCGGGACCACCGCGGCAGGTATCATCCATGGCATTACAACCCATAGCCTATCCACACAATTTAATGCCATACCGGTATTAAAAAATGGCGCGTTTATGAAGGCCGAAATAGACCGTTTCTTAACCGCCCCTGCAGATTACGTTTTGCATACCGATTATCATTTCGGTGGATACGGCAAAACCACTCCTCAGCTCATCCAATTCATCAAACAATTTGTAGCGGATACCGGCATACTGATAGAACCTATTTACACAGGCAAAATGTTATACGCTTTATATGATTTGGCAGCTAAAGATCACTTTGCACCGGGCAGCAAAATACTTGCTATCCATAGCGGTGGCATTTGGGGTTTACTGGGGATGAAAGAAAAATTTTGACCGGGATTCAGCAGATTTATAGGATTGACAGGATTTCTTTTTTCCTCCCCCGTCGGCAAAACAGCTTCGGGCGAAAACGGGCAGAACGATGGTGGCCTTGAGCGTGGCAAGGGCATAGGAAATTTTGCTGAAGCTGGGGCAATGAGCGAACGCAGCGGGGCAAAAGATTCCAGCCCGTGGTTCTGCCCGGTTTGCGGGGCAAAGGCCAGGTGCGGCAGAGAAGCCTTTTTGCCAACTTGATTTTTTGCTTCTTTTTCATCAAGGAAAAAGAAGAAGCTTTCCGCGGCGATTGAGCGGGCCAATGTTACCGTACACCGAGTATGAGAGATGACGAAATGGTTAAATGGTTAAATGTGTCGCCGACCAGTCCTAAAGAGATTACTTCGTACCAATGACGCATTTTTCAGGGTTAAATTTCCAACTTTCTTATCAACCACAACAAAAAATATCGCATACTGAAAGGCGCTTTAGTCCAAAAAATAGGTTTAGTTCATTTAAAGTTACTTTTTCGCTATTCGGTATAAAAACCTTTAAATCATTGTTATTTAGGGCATTTTGTTAGATTTGTATTAAACAATTATAACCTTTATGTACCAATTGCAAGTAACCCCACAGAACGTTCAGGCTGCATTAAGTAAGCATATTTTGGCCGATGGTTTCGACCTTACCTTTGACATGGAAAAAAGCCAGGGCGTTCATATTTATGATGCTAAGAACAACCGTACCCTACTGGATTTTTTCACCTGTTTTGCATCTGTGCCCTTAGGTTATAATCACCCCAAAATGCTGAATGATGAGGGCTTTAAAAAAAGCTTGATGCTTGCGGCGTTAACCAACCCTTCTAACTCTGACATTTACACCGAACAATACGCCCAATTTGTAGAAACATTTGGCCGTGTAGGCATACCCGATTATTTGCCACACGCTTTCTTTATTGCAGGCGGGTCATTAGCCATTGAGAACGCCCTAAAAGTTGCTATGGACTGGAAGGTACAGAAAAACTTTGCTAAAGGTATTACCACCGAAAAAGGTTTTAAGGTGATCCATTTCGAAAATGCCTTTCATGGCCGCTCGGGTTATACATTAAGCCTTACCAATACCCAGCCTGTTAAAACCAAATGGTTTGCCAAGTTTGACTGGCCAAGAGTATCCTTACCAGAAATACATTTCCCACTCACAGATAACAACCTTGATGACCTGCTGGCTCGTGAAGCAAAATCAATAGCGCAGATAAAACAAGCGTTTGCTGATAATAAGGACGATATCTGTGCCATTATTATTGAACCTGTACTATCTGAAGGTGGCGATAAGCATGTACGCCAGGAGTTTTTAGAACAATTAAGGCAACTGGCAGATGAGAATGAAGCCATGTTAATATATGATGAGGTGCAAACCGGCGTAGGCCTTAGCGGTAAATTTTGGCTGCACCAGCACTTTGGCGAAAACGCCCGCCCGGATATACTGGCTTTCGGTAAGAAAATGCAGGTATGCGGAATTTTGGCCGGCAAAAAGGTTGATGAAATAGAAGGCAATGTTTTCAACGTATCATCGCGCATAAACTCTACCTGGGGTGGTAGTTTGGTTGACATGGTACGCTCGTCAAAGATCATGGAGATTATTGAAGAAGATAACCTGTGTGATAAAGCTGCCCAAACGGGCGAGTACCTGCAAACCAGTTTAAAAAATATTGCAGCTAAAAATAATATCATAAGCAATGTGCGCGGTAAGGGCTTGTTAACCGCATTTGATTTTCCGGATAAAACCATCCGCGATAACTTTATTAACTATGGATTGGAAAATAATATCATGTATTTGGGATGCGGTGATCGCAGTATCCGCTTCAGGCCGGCACTCATTATCGAAAACAAACATATTGATGAGGGTATGAATATGCTTGAAACAATACTCCCACAACTATAATAAAAATGTAATAATATCCATAAAAGCACCTGTTTTACAGCAAACAGGTGCTTTTTTTATTTATCTAATACTATAATTGAATTATCACGGTTAATATAATATTATTTAACTAAGTGTAACTACTACGCACTCAATACGTATACATCATACATCTTATCAATATAGAGGATACTTAAACATAATGAACAGACAAATTGAAAAATTAAAAAAACAGCTTACAGAGATTGCCGAGGTTGTTAATTCTTTCCAGTCTGAAGCTGTACAGGTACGAGTTGTTGACAGACTTTTGGACGAGATAATGGAAGTAGAGAGGGTTGATACGGCCGAAGGATCTGAAATTTTCAACAATAGAAACCGAAAACTAAGAGTCGCAAATGATGCCGAATACTACCAAACACAGGGCCGTAAAAAACCCGGCGCTACAAAGGTGTTAAACCAACTATTATTAAGCGATTATTTTAAAACACCACATTCTATCTCTTCCATTGCAAGTTATTGCAAGGAAAAGTTTGATTCTGAATTTAAAACATCAGAATTATCTGGTATACTGCTAAAGCTTGCCAAAGAAAACAAACTTAAAAGGGAAAGAAGCATCGAGAATAACCGCTTCGAGTACGTAGTGATTTAGTATAAACAATAAAGGCCGTCCAACATGAACGGCCTTTATTGTTATATCCTGACTGCTCACTATCTCAGATCAAACAAGTTGTCAACGCCTAATATCTTTACCGAGGTAAAGCCTTCGGCGTATTTAACGTTGATACTTTTGCCAAATTCGCGGCCGCGGCCTTGTATCTGCTCTATAAAATCGGGCGATGAAATGTAGGTTTGAGGCTCGTCCTCGTTCCATTCGGGGTTATGAAACTGCGACCCATACGCATAAATACTTTCTATCTTTTTATCCCAATATTCCGTTACATCTACCAATATATCGGGCTCAATGTATCTATCCTGTATAAAATGCAATATCTGTTTTGGCCTCCACGCTTCCTGCAATTCACCATTATCCCATGTTTCTATACGGCGTAATCCTGATAAAAATGCAGATGCTTCTACCAGTTCATTAGCCCGGCCATGATCCGGGTGGCGGTCATGATAGGCATTGGTGATAACTATTTCGGGCTGATATTTGCGTATGGCCTCAACTATTTTTAACTGGTATTCTTTAGTATTGGTAAAGAAACCATCGGGCAAGCCAAGGTTTTCGCGAACCGTTAACCCTAAAATTTCAGCAGCTTTAGCAGCTTCCTGATCGCGTATTTCGGCGGTACCGCGTGTGCCAAGTTCGCCACGGGTAAGGTCTGCAATGCCTACTTTGTGGCCAAGTTGTATGTGTTTTAATATGGTACCTGCACAGCCCAGTTCAGCGTCATCGGGGTGTACGGGTAAAACTAAAATATCTAATTTAAGCATAAAAAAGAAGTGTTATTTAGCTACAGCAGCCAACAAGCGCTGTATCCTTTTCCTTATCTTGGAAGATGTGGGTTTGGTGAATGGATAAAAGAAATCGACAACGTTGCCGTTCCTGTCTACAAGGTATTTATGAAAATTCCACCGGGGTTTTGAGTTAAGATTGCCATTCTCTTTCTTATCAGCCAAAAACTTAAAAAGCGGGTCGGCATACGGGCCTCTTACCCTTATCTTTTCAAAAATGGGAAAGTTGTTGCCGTAGTTGCTGCAGAAGGCAGCTATATCATTACCTTCAAGGGGTTCTTGCCCACCAAAGTCATTTGAAGGGAAAGCAAGTATCTCAAAGTCTTTATCAGCGAATTCTTTTTTAAGATCAGCAAGCTCCTTCAGTTGCGGGGTAAAGCCACATTGCGAAGCAATATTTACAATAAGCAGTACTTTGTTGCTGTAATCGGCCATGTTAATATGGTCGCCATCCAGTTTTTCAACTGTGAAACGATAAATGCTGTTATTATCCATTTAATTAAAACTGGAAACATAACCAGCTTCATGCAAAATAGTTTCAATATCACGTTGCTCGGAAGCGTCGTAAGTTTCTTTTAAATTATGCCCAAATAAACGGGCCACTGATTGAAACAGGAATGCGTTAAAGCCCCCCTTTAACTCTTTGGCTAAAGCAAAGCTGGTGGCGCCGGTTTCGCGGCTAACCAATTTGATCAATATCTCGCCCTGACTAATTGTCAGATTTTTTATGTCTTTATTAAACAAGGTTTTTATTTCGCTTTCGCAGGCCTTCATTAATTCTTTTTGCTTCTTTTTATCGCCTGTAAGCGCAAGCTCGCGTTGTAATTGGCGGTACCTTTGTCCCGCAAAACGCGCGTAAGGCAATACTTTCATCACATTATACCTTAAACGCAGGTAATCTAACCTGTCTTTCTCGCTTGCAAAAATGCGCGTATCAACAATGCGTACTTCGGGCGCTACAATCCAGGGCACCAATTCGCCATCAAGCTTAGTCATATAAACCTTAATGGTATCATTTTTGCCAAGTATTACGGGCGGCGCGGGTTTCTCGTCCTGGGCTTTTAAGCTACCAAGCGCGCAACAAAACATCAACAGAGAAACAATAAATTTCATATTTTTACTTGATACAAAATTAACGCATTTTATTTTGTTATTTTATAATTACCGCAATAATAAATATTGTTGCTGGTTTATATAATAGTATAGAACATACGCTGATACATGAAAGATTTAGTGATTGACCTGGAAGCCGAGAAAAAAGAGATCTTAAAAAGATACCGGGCATTGCTGCGCGCAAGTAAATCTACCCTGCAAAAGGGTGATAAGCGCATGATACGCAAGGCGTTTGAAATGGCTTTAGAAAGCCATAAGGATATGCGCCGTAAAAGCGGTGAGCCCTATATATACCACCCTATTGCCGTTGCGCAGATAGCTGCCGAAGAGATTGGTTTGGGTACTACATCTATTGTATGTGCTTTATTGCATGACGTTGTTGAGGATACCGATGTTACCCTGGAAGATATTGAGCTGGAGTTTGGCAAAAAGGTTGCCAAAATAATTGATGGCCTAACCAAAATATCGGGCGTGTTTGATACCAACAGCTCCTTACAGGCCGAAAACTTCCGTAAAATGCTGCTTACCCTTGCCGATGATGTAAGGGTTATATTGATAAAACTTGCCGACAGGCTGCACAACATGCGTACGATGGAGTTTATGCCGCGCGATAAGCAGCTTAAGCTATCATCAGAAACCGTGTACCTGTATGCCCCCCTCGCCCACCGCCTGGGTTTGTACGCTATCAAATCTGAGTTGGAAGACCTGTCCATGAAATACATGGAACGCGAAACCTATCAGTTCATTAAAAATAAGCTTAACGAGAAAAAGGCAGAACGTGAAAAATTTATCCGTGATTTTATTGAACCGGTAAATAAAGTACTGGAAAGTCAGGATGTACACGGCGAACTGTTTGGCCGCCCAAAATCCATCCACTCCATTTGGAACAAGATGAAAAAGAAGGCCATTCCTTTTGAGGAAGTATATGACCTTTTTGCCATCAGGATTGTATTGGATAGCACTCCCGAGAATGAAAAAGCCGATTGCTGGAAGGCATATTCTATCGTAACAGACCTTTACCGACCCAACCCAGACAGATTGCGCGATTGGATATCATCGCCGAAGGCAAACGGTTACGAATCGCTGCATACCACGGTTATGGGCCCGCGTGGCCAATGGGTTGAGGTGCAGATACGTACCAAACGCATGAACGAAATAGCTGAGAAAGGTTTTGCGGCACATTGGAAATACAAAGAATCATCTACCGATAGCGGCCTGGACCAATGGGTACAGAAAGTTAGGGATATGCTGAAAAACCCTGATTCGAACGCCTTAGACTTCCTGGACGATTTTAAGATGAATTTATTCAGCGATGAGATCTTCATTTTCACCCCCAAAGGTGCGTTGATTCAATTACCGCTAAATGCTACCGCGTTAGATTTTGCTTTTGAGATACATACCGATGTAGGTGCAAGCTGTATAGGCGCCAAGGTTAACCATAAACTGGTACCGCTTAGTTACAAACTGCAAAACGGCGACCAGGTAGAGATCATCACCTCAAGTAAACAAAGCCCGAAAGAGGATTGGCTGAATTTTGTAGTAACTGCCAAGGCAAAAGCCAAGATAAAATCGGCTCTTAAAGAAGAAAGACGCAAGATTGCTGATGACGGTAAGGAGATCCTGGAGCGTAAAATGAAATCGTTAAAGATCACTTACAACTCCGAGAATATACATAAGCTGAGCTATTACTTTAAATTAACATCTACGCAGGACCTTTTTTACAATGTGGCCAAAGGCCTTATTGATATGAAGGACCTGAAAGAGTACCAGGCATCTGAAAAAGTAATTGAAAATAAGCCGCAGGATAAAATTGAGGCCGAGCAACTACAAAGCCTTGTACGTAATATTAAAACCAAGGATAGCGATGTATTACTATTTGGTGAAGACCTGCAAAAGATAGATTACAAGCTGGCCAATTGCTGTAACCCCATACCCGGCGATGATGTGTTTGGCTTTGTAACCGTGAGCGACGGTATAAAGATCCATCGTACCAACTGCCCTAATGCCGCCAAACTAATGGCCAATTATGGCTATCGGATTGTGAAAGCCAAGTGGACCAAACAACTGGAGCTGGCCTTCCTTACCGGCTTGCGTATTACTGGTATTGATGATGTAGGTTTGATAAATAAATTAACCACCGTTATATCAAACGATTTTAAGGTGAACATACGTTCTATTACAGTAGATAGTGATAACGGTATTTTTGAAGGCTCGATAATGGTTTACGTGAACGACACCGAGCATTTAGATAATCTGATCAAAAAATTGAACCAGGTAAAAGGGATTACATCCGTTATCAGGTTTGATTCGGTGGTAGAAAAAGCATCTTAATGCTGATAAGTAGTTGAGTGGTTTGATGCTTTGAGTGGTTTTGACTTATTAACATATTCAACGCAAACAACTAACATTAACACAATCAACTAAAAAAATAATACCTTTGCCATGTTAATTTAACATTATGCCTGTACAGGAAACCATTGCGTTGGTAAAAAAGATTTTTGAGGCCTACCTCGAAAACAAAAGCCTCCGGAAAACACCCGAGCGCTTTGCCATACTCGAAGAAATTTACTCGAGAAGCGATCATTTTGATGTGGAATCTTTATATATCCACATGAAAAATAAGAAATACCGCGTAAGCCGTGCCACGGTTTACAATACTTTAGAATTGCTGGTATCATGCGATCTGGTAACCAAACACCAGTTTGGCAAGAACATGGCACAGTTCGAAAAATCATACGGCTACAAACAGCACGATCACATTATTTGTATTGATTGCGGCAAGGTGGTTGAGTTCTGCGACCCTCGTATACAGCAGATCCAGAGTATGATGGGCGATCTTTTAAAATTCGAAATCAAGCACCACTCTTTAAACCTGTATGGTAATTGCACCAAACTTCGCGAAGGTTATTGCGACAGGAGAGTTCAGTAGTGCCCAAAAAAATCATTTAAAACTTATTTCAGATAAAGATATCATTTAATGGCTGTTGATGTATTATTAGGCCTCCAGTGGGGCGACGAAGGTAAAGGTAAAATTGTTGATGTGCTTAGCGCAGGTTATGACCTGATAGCCCGTTTCCAGGGCGGCCCAAATGCCGGTCACACTTTAGAGTTTGAAGGCAAAAAGTTTGTTTTGAATACCATCCCTTCGGGAATATTTTTTGATAACACCATGAACCTGATCGGTAACGGCGTTGTTATTGACCCTATCACCTTGAAAAAGGAGCTTGATAAGCTTAAAGATGCAGGTCATGATCTTTTGGCTAAAAAGAATTTGATGATAGCTAAAAAGGCGCACCTAATTCTTCCTACCCACCAACTGCTTGATGCCGCTTCTGAAAAGAAAATGGGCGATGGCAAAATTGGTTCAACATTAAAAGGTATCGGCCCAACTTATATGGATAAAACCGGCCGTAACGGTTTACGTATTGGTGATATTACCCTGCCCGATTTTAAAGACCGCTACCAAAAACTGGTTGACAAGCATACTTCTATGTTACAGGCCATGTATGGCGAAGTAGCTGATTTTAGCGAACGCGAAGCTGCATTTTTTGAAGCGATCGAGTACATTAAACAATTCCCACTGGTTGATTCTGAACATTTGGTTAACCAATATATTAAGGATGGTAAAAAGGTATTAGCCGAAGGTGCACAAGGCGCCATGCTGGATATCGACTTTGGTTCGTACCCGTTTGTTACTTCATCAAATACTACAGCTGCAGGCGCATGTACCGGTTTAGGTATTGCCCCAAGCAAAATTGGCGATGTAATAGGTATTTTTAAAGCTTATTGTACCCGTGTTGGTGGCGGCCCCTTCCCTACCGAGTTAAACGATGAAATGGGCGAAGAGCTACGCCGCATAGGCCACGAGTTTGGCGCTACCACAGGCAGGCCACGCCGTACCGGCTGGATCGATCTCCCCGCCTTAAAATATGCTATTATGCTAAATGGTGTTACCCAACTGGTAATGACAAAGGCCGATGTGCTTAGCGGTTTTGATAAGATCTATGCGTGTACCCACTACAACTACTTAGGCGAACAGATAGATTATATGCCTTACGATATTTGCTCGGTTGACGCCCACCCTGTTTTGAAAGAAATTGATGGCTGGAACGAAGACCTTACAGGTATTACCGAACTGAACGAGATCCCTGCAAAACTGCAAGCATACATCGAATACCTGGAAGCCGAATTACAAGTACCCGTAAAATGGTTATCTGTTGGACCAGACAGGAAACAGACTTTGGTATTGCACTAAATAGCGCTTGGCGGTGGGGACACCGCCAATAGGATTAATATAAAATATCCCCGGTTTCGGTGTCCTCACCGAAACTTAAACGTATAACATTCAAAAGGCCTCGATTAATCGGGGCCTTTTATATTTTCTTAGCTATTTTTGCAGTGTGATTATTGAAATATCCGACGTAGCTGTATTTAAACAAAAGGCGCTCGCATGGGCTGCTCAATTCGACACCCTATGTTACCTCGACAGCAATAGTTTTAACGACCCCTACAGCAAGTTTGACACTATAATAGCCGTTGGTGCCAAGGCAGAGATAATGGCCAGTGCTGGCAATGCTTACGCGCAGCTATCGGCTTTCAGGAGTGCTAACCCCGGCTGGATAACGGGTTTTTTTGGATACGACCTGAAAAACGAAACGGAAAACCTTCAATCTAACAACCCCGATCAACTTGATTTCCCCGACCTTTACTTTTTCGCGCCTGAAACACTTATCAGCATAAATGGAAATGAGGTTGAGATAATAGGTGAAAATGAAGAGGAAATATGGGAGACCATAGAGAGACTCGAACTCTCTCATGACAAACAACAGCATGCTATTAACCTGGAACCGCGTTTTAGCAAGCCCGAATATATAGAAAGCGTAGAAAAAATTCAACAACACATCATCCGCGGGGATATCTATGTGACCAACTTTTGCCAGGAGTTTTATGCGGACGACGCGGTAATTGACCCGCTGTCTATCTTTTCAAATTTAAACAATGTTTCCCCCACCCCCTTCTCTACCTTTTTTAAATGGAGGGGTAACTATATTATGTGTGCTTCGCCCGAGCGTTTTTTGGCGAAACGAGGCAGTAAACTGATCTCTCAACCCATCAAAGGTACAGCAAGGCGCGATGCTGATGAGGCTATTGATAAAACCATTATTGAGGAACTCCGTAATCACCCAAAAGAACTACAGGAAAACGTAATGATTGTAGACCTGGTGAGGAATGACCTAACACATTCCGCTAAACCCGGCACAGTTAAAACCGAAGAGCTTTACAGTATACAAAGCTTTAAACAAGTACATCAAATGGTATCTACAGTGGTATGCGAGTTGCGCGATGATGTATCTGCAGTAGAGGCGGTAAAAAACACCTTCCCGATGGGCAGCATGACCGGGGCACCTAAAATTAGCGCCATGCAGCTCATGGAACAATATGAACGGAGCAAACGCGGAGTATACTCAGGAGCAGTAGGTTATTTTAGCCCCGATGATGATTTTGATTTTAACGTGGTGATACGCACCCTGCTATACAATTCCACCAAAAAGTATTTATCATTCCATGTAGGCAGCGCTATCACCTACCACGCCAATGCTGAACAGGAGTACGAGGAATGTTTATTGAAAGCAAAAGCCATCCTGGAAGTATTGGGGGGTAACAAAAAAATAGTTTAGTTTATTCCCATCAACGTGTCATGGTGAGCTTGTCGAACCATTTGCCGATATGCAAAACGTTCAGGTCTTCGACAGGCTCAGACTGACAAATTCGACAAGCTCGGACTGACAAACCACCAAGTTTATTCCCGTCAATATGTCATGGTGAGCTTGTCGAACCATTTGCCGACTTTGCAAAGCGTTCAGGTCTTCGACAGGCTCAGACTGACAAATTCGACAGGCTCAGACTGACAAAACCACCTACCCCGGTAATACCGGATCCAACAGCAGCTTATCCGCAATCCTAACGGCAATCTCAGAGCCATTTGCCCAAAAGGCAGAGAATGGTTTTACACTTAAATAAGGTACAAAGGCGTCGCCGTATAATTCTTTTATATCTGCCTCAAAAACAAAATCTTTAACCCCGGCTATTTGCCAGGCAATATGCTCTACCTCGTATTGCATAGTTTTATAATCGGTTAAGCGGTTGTATCCCCAGTAATGGTCAAATATAAATTCTTCGGAGCTGCCGGCTTCTATTGGGGTAAGACTATTACGAACTGTAGCGCCTAATTTATTCCAAACACCCTTAAGTTTCCATTCATATAAAAACCGGGTATGGTTAGCACCCTCTTTGGTTACTGAATGCCGCATAGGTAACGAACGGTAATGTTCTTTATACAGATTATTAGCAATAAGTACGATCATGCTTTTGGGCACTATCTCGCTTATAAATACCGCGCCGCGTTTCCATTGTTTACCATCAAAATGGCGCACATAAAAGCGCAGGTTTACCTCTTCAAAATTTACGTGGAATGGCCATTTAATGCCCAGCACGTGTGTATCCTTAAACATAAAGCCAACCATGCTAACCAACGCCTTGCCTTGCCAAAGGTCTATCTCTGTAGCAGCGGGCAGGTAAGGTTTTAGTATCTCGGGATCAACTTCGTAATTAAGCATTACCAGGTTGCGCCATTGAGCGGTTAAAAAGCGCGATTTAGATGTAGCCATGGGTGTAAAACTATGAATTATAAGGTTTGTTTTTCTCTAATATAAGGTACTAACAATTGTCAGTCTGAGCTTGTCGAAGACTTAGCAAAGCAACAAATGGTTCGACAGGCTCACCATGACAATCTGATTAAACAAAAAAGCCATCAGGAATAATCCCAATGGCCTTAACTATATCTTTAATATTCTTATTTCCCTTTATAGTATTTCATTGCCTCGGGTATCAGCTTTTGAATATTGGCTATACGGGTAGCATCAGATGGGTGGGTACTTAAAAATTCTGGTGGGGCGCCCTGGCTTTGTGCAGACATGCGTTGCCAAAAGCTAACAGCCTGGCGTGGGTCATATCCGGCCATGGCCATAAAAGTTAAACCCAATCTATCGGCTTCATTCTCTTTATCCCTTGAATATTTTAATGTTGCCAGTTGGCCGCCTACACCGTAAAGTGTGCCTATAATAGCCTGTGTTGTTTGCGATTTGTTGCCTGTAGCAGCACCAACTGCTGCACCGCCGGCCTGTACAGCCATTTGCTGCGAAAGTGCTTCGGCAGAGTGGTGAGCAATAGCGTGGCCAATTTCGTGCCCCATAACAGTGGCTAAACCGGCATCAGTTTGTGTAACAGGCAGTATACCGCTGTAAACCGCTACTTTACCACCCGGCATACACCAGGCGTTTATCTCTTTACTTTGTATCAGGTTAAATTCCCATTGATAATTATACTGATCGCCGTAGCCGTTAGTTTTTAAATAACTATCTATCGCAATAGCAAGCTGGTTGCCTATCCGTTTAACACGCTGGGCATCGGTACCGCTATTAATAACTTTTGTGCTGGGGTCTGATAACAACTGGCGATAACTTTGTGCCGCCGCAGGGTTTATCTGGTCATCACTTACTAAGCTTAATTGTGAACGGCCGGTTAATGGCACGGTGGAACATGCGTAAATAGCGACGGCGATTACGGCCAGCGCCAGCATAGGTCTAATTCTTTTCATGGCAAGTCAGGTAGTTTTCTTTTTAAATAAATTCACTTTTGACTCTTTACCTTTTAATAATCGTTCTATGTTTTTTTGATGCGTAACCAGTATCAGTATGCAAATACACATTCCATATATTATGACCGATTTAATATACACCGGAAATATAAATGTTACACCGATGGGATATGTAAAACCTGCCATTATGGATGCTAATGATACATACCTGGTTATTAGCAGCGTTACAATAAATACCAATACGCAAAGTAAAGAAGCTGGTAAGTTTATAGCCAATATCATTCCAAAAAGCGTGGCAATACCCTTCCCCCCTCTAAAACCTGCAAAAACCGGGAACAAGTGCCCCATAACTGCGGCTATGCCAAGTGCCAGTTCGTAATTAGTAAATGCTATGGAATGATAGGCCCCTGTAGTGGTAACCCCTATAACATAGGCCAGGTTGGTGGCTGTCCATCCTTTTAAAATATCGAGCAGCATTACCGGGATACCAGCTTTTTTGCCCAGCACCCTAAAAGTATTAGTAGCACCGGCGTTACCGCTGCCATACTCCCGTACGTCTATATTATAAAATGCCTGCCCTATCCATACTGCAGTAGGAATTGATCCAAATAGGTAAGCCAGAATAAGCGCTGAAATCGAGTAGATTGATAGCATCTGTCTGCAATATTATTAAATTGATGTTATACTACCGCAATATATCATTATAATTTTACTGCTTTTAAACTGAGGTCTAAACTTTTCACTGAATGTGTAAGCGCGCCTACCGATACGTAATCTACACCGCAATTAGCATAATCACGTATATTATCAATAGTTATGCCACCAGATGCTTCCGTAATATAGCGGCCTTCTATCATATTCACGGCCTGTTTCAGATCAGCATAATTAAAATTATCTATTAATATACGGTTAACATTGCCGGTTTGCAATACCTGCTCCAACTCATCAAGGTTTCTTACTTCAATTTCAATTGCCAGTTTTTTTCCTGTTTCGTTGAGATAACGGTTGGCATTTTCAATTGCCTGGCGTATCCCACCCGAATAATCAACATGATTATCCTTTATCAGGATCATATCATACAAACCGAAACGATGGTTAACGCCGCCGCCAATACGTACAGCCCATTTTTCGAGGTAGCGCATTCCGGGTGTGGTTTTGCGCGTATCTAAAACTTTGGTATTAGTGCCTTGTAAAAGGTCTACTATTTGGTTGGTATTGGTAGCTATGCCGCTCATGCGCTGCATACAATTTAACACCAAACGCTCGGCCTTTAAAATACTTTGTGCATCGCCCTCTACTTCAAACGCGATATCTTTGGGCTTAACCTCGGCGCCATCGTTCAAAAAAATATTCAGCTTAAGGTTAGGGTCAACTTCGCGAAATATCTCTGCCGCCAGCTCAACGCCTGCCAATATGCCGGTATCTTTAACTAATAACTTTGCTTTTCCTTGTGTTCCTGCTTCAATAGTTGATAGTGATGTATGGTCGCCATCGCCAACATCCTCACTTAAGGCATTTACTATAAACTGGTGTATAATTTCTTTGTTCAAACCTTTGCTTTTTTGAGTTTCAAAAGTAAGAACAATTGATGATTAATTAGGTTTTTCAGTTTCTATTCGCAACTCAATGATTGCCATTACTTTATTAACTTCTTTAAGGGTATATGATACCCGGAACTTGCCCTTATCGGTAGTTAAAATAAGCACGCCAAAGTTATAATTGGGGTTGGAGTTTATTCGATGAAGCAGTTTTACAGTATGGGGTTTGTTTTCTTTAAAAAACTTATCCAGTATCATTTCCGACTGCGCCTTTGAGTATACATTGGTTTCATCTAAAATGCTAATGTCCACGCTGGTTGCAAAAAATTTGGCAATCTCGTGCGCGTTACCCTGTTTAATAAGTTCCGAAATTTTTTCAATAGTATCCGCGGTTGCTACCATAGGCAGCAAAAATAAAAGGGTAAGTAGCGGCATGAGTCTTAGTTTCATCATATATATGACCAATAAACTAAAAAATTGTTGCACCTTAAAAAATAAAAGGTGTTTAAACTACAATCTTTAAACGTTGCTTTTATATTTGCATTGTGGAAAACAGAAAAAAAGTTGCTTTAATTATACTGGACGGCTGGGGTTACGGCCGTAATGACAAATCAAACGCTATAGTAGCGGCAAACACGCCATTCTTCGATTCGATGATAGCGCAGTATCCAAACTCGAAGCTTGAAGCTTCGGGCATTGCTGTAGGCTTACCCGAAGGACAAATGGGAAACTCTGAAGTTGGGCACATGAATTTAGGTGCCGGCCGTGTGGTTTACCAGGAACTGGGCCGTATAAATAAAGCCGTTATTGATAACGAGTTTGTGCAGAACGAAGCCCTGGTTGAGGCTTTTGATTATGCTAAGGCAAATAATAAGGATGTGCATTTTATTGGCTTGGTAAGCGATGGTGGTGTGCACGCGCATATTAACCACTTAAAAGGTTTAGTAGATGCTACAACATCGTTAGGATTGCAGAAGGTGTTTATTCATGCGTTTTTAGATGGCCGCGATACCGATCCTAATTCGGGTATAAATTTCATAACCGAACTGGAAGACCATATAGCCCCTACCCCTGTAAAATTAGCTTCGGCTATTGGCCGGTATTATGCTATGGATAGAGATAATCGCTGGGAGCGCGTTAAAAAAGCTTACGACCTAATGGTTAATGGCGAAGGTGAGGCTTCCCAGGATATCATCGCTTCCATAAAAAAATCATACGACGAAGGTGTTACCGATGAATTTATTTTACCGGTGGTACGCGTAGATAGTTATGGTAAACCAGTTGCCGTTATTAAAGAAGGCGATGTGGTTATCTGCTTTAATTTCCGTACAGATAGAGGCCGCGAGATCTCACTTGCACTTACGCAAAAGTCATTCCCCGAGTATAATATGCACCCGCTTAATGTGCATTATGTTACTATGACATCGTACGATGAAACTTTTAAAAATGTTAAGGTGGTTTTCCGTAAGGACGACCTCACCAAAACCTTGGGTGAAGTTTTAGAAGGCGCCAACAAAAACCAGATTCGTATTGCCGAAACAGAGAAATATCCACACGTAACGTTCTTCTTCTCTGGCGGCCGCGAAACCGCGTTTAATAACGAGAAGCGCTTATTAGTACCATCGCCAAAGGTTGCTACATATGATTTGCAGCCCGAAATGAGTGCCGAAGGCATCCGCGATGCCATCATCCCCGAGCTGGAAAGTGGCTGGCCCGATTTTGTATGCCTAAACTTTGCAAATACCGATATGGTTGGCCATACAGGTGTATTTAGCGCGGTGATGAAAGCTGCCGAAACAGCCGATGCCTGCACAAAAGCGGTGGTTGAAACCGGTTTAAGAAATGGCTACTCGTTCATCATTATTGCCGATCATGGCAATGCCGATTATATGATAAACGAAGATGGTTCGCCAAATACAGCGCATACCACTAACCTGGTGCCTTGTATTATTATTGACAGCGATGTTAAGCACGTAAAAGACGGCAAGCTGGGTGATATTGCACCAACCGTATTACAAATGTTAGGTGTGCCCATCCCCGAAGAAATGACCGGTAATGTATTGGTATAAATCCACCAAAAAATTTATTATTTATACAAGCGTGCTGCTGCTTTTATGCGGTAGCTACGCCTGTAATAAACCCGAAATTAAAGAAACCGGCGCCGAGCTAAAGTATTTTGACATAAAAGAATATTTTGCCAAAGAAGCGCTTCGCCTTACCACGCAAAATCCGCTGGTTGATAAAACCGTAGCCCACAACGGCGCTGCCGAAAATAAAAAGCTTAAGATTACCAGCTGGACCAAGGAATTAAATCTGTTTACGGAAAGCGACATTAATAAACCCGCATGGAAGTTAAGCTACAATGTACAGGCTAATGATGATAGCGTGGTTTACAAAGCCAAATACCCTGAGCTTAAAACACGCGAAATAGTTATCCGAAAAAAAGCAGGGCAGGTTACAGCCGTAGCTATTGTGAACAACACCCACAATATCCTTTACAACACTACCGAAAAACTTGTTTATGCGCCAGGCGCGTACTATTCAATCGAAAAAACACAAAAGGTGAAAATAATGGGCGCTAATAACTACCGCATTAAAGGAGTTTTTTAATTAATGGTGCCCTGTGGCAGTCGCCAGTTTTTCTTTGGATATCTCAATAAGTGAAGAAATATCAGATCTTCCCGGATTATCGTTCAGCACCTTCTCCAGATCAGCAATTGATGCTTTTAAGGAATTGATACCACGCGCCTTGTCATAAGTGCCCGGGCTTTTTTGTTGTAGCTTAAATATACCGTACTCGCGGTAGGCTATACCACGGGTCTGGAAGCACTTCCCATGATCGTTAGGGTCAATAGCAATGGCTTTGGTCAGATCGAAAATTGCTCCCAGCAAATGTTTTTCACGTTCTGCGGGCGATAGATATGTATCCTTACCTAAATAGCCTTTAGCGCGTGCGCGATAATAATAAGCTGAAGCATCAACCGGGTTTATGAAAATAACTTTTGTGTAGGCAGCAATTGATTTACGATAGTTTTCGCTGTGATAATAAGAATAGCCTAACATCCAGTAAGCGTTGGCGTTAGTAGAATCTACCAGACAGGCTTTTTCCAACTGCTTTACGGCGGCTTTAAAATTCCCATCCATAAATGCCTGCTGCCCTAACTTAACATAGGCATTTTGTGCCGATGAAGTTTCGAACGAGGTAAGTATGAAAATAGAAATTATAGCCGATAGCCTCATAAAGTATCTAAGTGAGTATACCCATTAACAATACATTAACTACCAATGCACGTAATTATTATACAATAGCTGCAATTTGTTAATAATTTTAGTAATGTATACAACATATTTAAATAAAAGGCCAAGGTAAAAATTATTCCCCAAGGTGCTGATCTCAATCGCTGACATGATATCTTTAGACCTCCGCAGAAAAAAACATCCGCCCTGCATGACTTTTTTTCCACTTTCTTCCAATTTGTTTAAAAATTGACTAAATTTATTTCACACTCACAACCTACAATAAATCAATTATTTACAAACGTGTAACATTTACCGGGGCTAATTAAACTATATTGGCATAGCTCTTGAAACTGTATATTTGATTATATAACTAATGGTAATTAGCCCGTATTTGTATGGCCGGAGTTTCCGTACCTGCCAATATGACGTTATTAGCATACATAATAGGTGATTGATGAGTTTTGATCCATTCGATTTTAAGAATACCATGCCTTCCATTAATGAGGATTCCGAGTTTTTCCCACTGATGTCATCAGAGGACGAAGAGGAAATGAATAATGAGCAGGTACCCGATATTATTTCTATACTTCCGCTACGTAATACCGTGTTGTTTCCCGGTGTTGTTATCCCTATCACAGTTGGCCGCGATAAATCTATAAAGCTGATACGCGATGCCAACAAAGGCAGCCGCCTTATTGGTGTGGTTGCCCAACAGGATGTAAGCATTGAAGACCCAACCTTTAACCAATTGAATAAGGTTGGTACTATTGCCCTTATCATAAAAATGCTGCAAATGCCCGATGGTAACACTACCGTGATACTACAGGGTAAAAAGCGTTTTCTTTTAAAAGAAGAAGTACAAAGCGAGCCCTATATTAAGGCCACTATTGACCCTTTTAAAGAGGTAAAGGCAAAAGAGGATAAAGAATTTAAAGCCATGGTATCGTCTGTTAAAGACATGGCCATGAACATTATACAGCTATCGCCAAATATACCTAGCGAAGCCGGCATCGCTATCCGTAACATAGAGAGCACATCATTCCTTATCAACTTCATATCATCAAATATGAATGCTGATATGGCAGATAAGCAGGCATTACTGCAAACGGCCAGCCTGCGCGACAGGATAAACATGGTACTGGAGCATTTAACGCTCGACCTGCAAATGCTGGAGCTAAAAAACCAGATCCAAACCAAAGTACGTGTTGACCTGGATAAGCAACAGCGTGATTACTTTTTGAATCAGCAGTTAAAAACTATCCAGGAGGAGCTTGGCGGTACATCACCAGATCTGGAGATTGAGAACCTGCGCCAGCGTGCACTTAAGAAAAAATGGGACAAAGAAGTTAAAAGCCATTTTGCAAAAGAGCTTGAAAAACTTACCCGCACCAACCCTGCCGCGGCTGATTACTCGGTGCAGATAAATTATCTTGAACTATTGCTGGACTTGCCCTGGAACGAGTTTACTAAAGATAACTTCGACCTTAAGCGTGCCCAAAAAGTTTTAGATAAAGACCACTTTGGTTTAGATAAAGTTAAGCAGCGCATTATAGAATATTTGGCCGTGCTAAAATTAAAGCACAACATGAAAGCCCCTATCCTTTGCCTGGTTGGCCCTCCGGGTGTTGGTAAAACATCACTTGGAAAATCAATTGCTAAGGCATTGGGGCGCAAATATGTGCGTATGGCGCTTGGCGGTGTGCGCGATGAAGCCGAGATCCGCGGTCACCGTAAAACTTATATTGGCGCTATGCCGGGCCGCATTATACAGTCAGTGAAAAAGGCAGGAGCGGCAAACCCGGTATTTATTTTGGATGAGATAGATAAGGTAAGCACCGATTTCCGTGGCGATCCTTCATCGGCCTTGTTAGAAGTGCTTGACCCTGAACAGAACAGCACTTTTTATGATAACTACGTTGAAATGGATTTTGATCTGTCAAACGTAATGTTCATCGCGACAGCAAACTCCCTGAGCACCATACAGCCGGCACTGCTGGACAGGATGGAGATCATTGAAGTAAATGGTTATACTATCGAGGAAAAAGTTGAGATAGCCAAAAGGCACCTGCTTCCAAAACAACGCGAAGCTCATGGCCTTACTGCCAAAGATGTTGTGATAAAAAGCGATGTTGTAGAAAAATTGATTGAAGATTACACCCGCGAATCCGGCGTGCGTGCTTTGGAAAAAAGGATAGGCTCGGTTATACGTGGTGTAGCCAAAAACATTGCCATGGAAGAGCCTTACAACACTTTAGTAAGCAAAAAAGAAGTTGAGAAGATACTTGGCGCACCGTTTTACGATAAAGACCTTTACGAAGGTAACGATACCGCTGGTGTAGTAACCGGCCTTGCATGGACATCTGTTGGCGGCGATATATTATTTATTGAAGCCAGTTTAAGTCCGGGTAATGGTAAAATGACCCTTACCGGCAGCCTGGGCGATGTAATGAAAGAATCGGTAACTATCGCGTTGGCATATTTACGTGCTCATGCAGGTTATTTTAATATCAGCCCAAAACTTTTTGAGCAATGGGATATACATGTGCACGTACCAGCTGGCGCTACCCCTAAAGATGGCCCATCGGCAGGTGTTACCATGCTTACCGCGTTGGTATCGGCATTTACCCAGCGCAAAATAAAACCACATTTGGCCATGACCGGAGAAATAACCCTTCGCGGGCGTGTGTTGCCGGTAGGTGGTATAAAAGAGAAGATCCTTGCAGCCAAACGGGCCAATATCAAGGAGATCATCCTTTGCAAATCAAATCAGAAAGATATCCTGGAGATCAAGGAAGATTACATTACCGACCTTAAATTCCATTACGTTACTGATATGCGCGAGGTCATAAACCTCGCTTTATTGAACGAATTGGTAACCGAGCCGCTTGATTTAACAGTTAAGGAAAGAGAAGTAAAGCCGGCGCTGAACTAATAACCGGGATACATATTAAATAAATAAAATACAAAAGCAGGGAAATTCTCCCTGCTTTTTTTACATTAGCTCACCTTTAATTCGCAAATGAAGAATAAACTTTTCCTGTTAGCTATATGCCTGTTTGCAGGTATCAGTTCATATGCGCAAAACCGCAGTACCGAAATTGGCTTTCAATCAGATAATGATTCTTTCCTGGGGCAAGGATCTGACCGTTATTACACTAATGGTTTTTTCCTGCATTATCGCCACGCGGTTGATATGACCAAATTGAAAAATGATGTTGCCAACGCCGTGTTCGGGCTCGAACTAGGGCAAAAGATATATAATGCGCAATCGGGACGCTTACCATCGGCAGATTTTGTGGACAGGCCTTTTGCCGGATATTTATATTTAGGTGCATCTGCAAACGTTTTATATAAAAATGAAACCACACTTAAATTAAGTGCCAAGGTTGGTGTTGTGGGGCCTGCAGCCGGCGGGTATCCTATTCAAAGATTCATTCATAACACATTTGGTTTTTATAAGCTTAATAGCTGGCAGTACCAGATCCGTAACGATGTGGAGCTTAACCTGAGTGGCGAGGTTAATAAATTACTTGCCCGGGGCTCATGGGTCGACCTAACCCTTGCAAGTAACCTTAATTTGGGTACCGGCTTTACCAACGCGGCTATTGGGCCAATGATACGTTTGGGTAATTTTAACCAGTTGTTTCAGTCTGTAAGTACACAAAGTACGGTAAGCAGGAATGCAAACCCTGGTTTACTGCATAAAAACGAATTTTTCTTTTACTACAAACCCCAGTTGAACGGCGTATTATATGACGCTACTGTACAGGGAAGTTTATTTAAAGACCACCCGGTTGCCGGTACACAAGAAATAGTTGGCGATATTAACCACTTTGTATTTAGCAACCAGTTAGGTGTGGCGCTCACCACCAGTCGTTTTGTGTTTGATGTTGGCGCGGTTATCAATACCCGCGAAGTTAAGCAGATGGTTAAAAGTACCCATCAATGGGGATCATTGACCGTGCTGTACCGCTTTAACTAATAAACTTTACGTGAAACAATCTGTTGTTGTTATCCTGCTGTTAAGCGTATTATTTTCGTGCAAACAAAAGCCCCAAAACGCGGGGCAAGCCGTTAATACTACAGTTATAGATACTTCAGCAAAACAGGATACAGCATCATTAAGAAAACTCCTCGAAAAGTCGCAAAAGTCGGCTGCCGAAATTGATGAAGTACTATTTAATGAGGATACTTTGAAAATAGTAACCGGCATAACTCACCTTTATTATCCTTTTGGCAAACACAGCGATATAAAAGACATTGAGAAATCTATTCTGAACAGCACTGTAAAAAACATTCATTTAATAAATTTCCAAACACAAGACAGTACAGCAATTACTCAAATTACTACACCTCAAAGTGTTGTAAAATTCTTTTATGACGATGAACAGCTTCGCCAGGAAATTGTATCTGCCAATATCCGCGATAGCAACTTTCATTTCCTCAATAATATTCGGATTGGGATGTCGAAAAACGAGTTATTGAAAATACTGTTTAATAAACCTCCTGCAGTTACAGTAAATACTATTAAGCTTATTTCTGCTTTGGATGGCATCAAGCATTACTACATATTTAAGGGCAATAGGTTAATAGAAATAAAGATGGTAACTGATTATACCTTTATAGGTAAATAAAGCCTCTCAACTAATATCAAAATTCCTTTTACGATCAGCTTTCTTTGCTGATTGCATTTTTTTATTCCCTAGCCTTGCCAGTTTTGCTGCCTTGCTTATCTTTGAAGGTTTACGCACTTTAGGCTTGTGCAGGGCATTGGTTAGCAATACAAATAATCGTTCAAGCGCAATTTCCTTGTTAAGATACTGGCTTCGTTCTTCATCGCATATTACTTGTACAAGGCCATCCTTGTTGAAGCGGGTTTGCAATTTTTCATTCAACAAAAGTTTTTCCTCATCAGTAAAATGTGGTGAGTTATCTATAGAAAAAAGTAGTTCAACCTTTGTTGATACCTTGTTTACGTTTTGGCCCCCCTTTCCCCCGCTGCGCGATGTTTTGTAATAAATGTCTTTTTGCAGGTCGGCCTTATTTAAATTCATGGTCGCAAAGATAGTGAATGGTTGATTGGGTTAATTAGTGAGTAGTTAATTTTCAACTTAATCAACCACTCACTTAATTAACTACTCACCAAAAAACGTTAACTTCGCTCCCCGATGACCAACAATATTATAGTAGCAATTGACGGCTATTCATCATGTGGTAAAAGCACCCTGGCCAAGGCATTAGCCAAAAAGCTTCATTATATTTATGTTGATAGCGGCGCTATGTATCGTGCTGTTGCCCTTTATTTTTTAAGGAATAATATTAATACGCACGATCATGCTCAGATAGAGAGGGCGTTAAAAGATATCCATCTTAATTTTCACTCACGCGATTACGAAACCCATATTACCCTTAACGGCGAAGAAGTATCTGAAGAAATTCGCCAGATGCCCGTATCCGAAAAGGTGAGCGAGGTATCGGCCTTAAAAGAAGTACGCCGCGAAATGGTTAAACAGCAGCAGCGAATGGGACAATCAAAAAACATTGTAATGGACGGCCGCGATATAGGCACAACTGTATTCCCTAATGCTCCGTTAAAAATTTTCATGACAGCAGATCCGGCCGTGCGCGCCCAGCGCCGTTATGACGAGATCCACCCTAAAAACCCGGAGATCACCTTGGAAGAGGTATTTGAGAACATTGCCCACCGCGATTATCAAGACACCACCCGCGAGGAAAGCCCGCTTGTGCGTGCCACAGATGCCATTATATTGGATAATACCAACCTTACACCCGATGAGCAGTTGCAGTTCGCGCTGGATAAGGTAGAGAAGCTGAAAGTTTAGTTAAACAGAACGTCCTTGCGAGGTACGAAGCAATCTCTTTAGGATAGGTAGCAAACATGCTTAGTCACCAACCCGTTATGCCGGATTTATTTCGGCATTGCTAATGCTTAGTGTGCAACTATTAATTGGCCCGCTCGCCGCCGCGGAGGCTCCTTCTTTTCTCTTGATAGAAAAGAAGCAAAAGATCAAGTCGGCAAAAAGGCTTCTTTGCCGCACAGAGCCTTTGCCCTGCAAACCGGGCAGAACCACGGGCTGGAATCTTTTGCCCTACTGCGTTCGCTCTTTGCCCCCCGCTTCAGCAAAATTCCCTATGCCCCTGCCACGCACAAGGCCACCATCGTTCTGCCCGCTTTCGCCCGAAGCTGTTTTGCCGACACGGGAGAAAAAGGAATCTTATAAATCTACCCGTCACTTCTTTCAACTTGTCATCCTGAACGATAGTGAAGGATCTATTAGTGAACTTTGCATGTCGGCGATAGATGCTTCCCTATGTTCAGCATGACAAAAGGGGTATTTCAGCGTTAGGGATAGAAACGGATACCGGCCTTGAGCCTAATGCCTGTGCGCGTATGAGTGCATAGCCCGGGCCGAAGGCAACGCCCTAATTATTGCTCTAAAAGATTGCTTCGTACCTCGCAATAACGCGGATAATATCTTGTCTCTTGATTCTTGCCTCTTGACTCTAAATCTACACCCCTACCTTGACGGTGTGCACTCCAAACCTATTTAAAAAATCAACCCCCTCATCACTGGCTAAGCCTTTGTATTGGGCGTATGATTTATCAAAGTAAACGTGTTTGATCCCAGCCGAAAATATCAGCCTGGCACATGGCAGGCATGGCGATAGCGTGGTATATAATGTAGCGCCTTCCAAATTAGCCCCATTCTTCACCGCATAAAGTATAGCGTTCTCTTCGGCGTGCAAAGCAAGCGAGCAACTGCCTTTAGAATCACGGGCACAACCTGTTTCAGGCCACTCCTCATCGCAGTTGTGGGTACCTGCCGGCGGACCATTATAACCTATGGATATAATACGTGTATCCTTAGCTAAAACGGCGCCTACCTGGGCTTTAACGCAGTGCGAGCGTTTGGCCAGATCAGTTGCCAGGTTCATGAATATATTTTCGAAACTTGGTTTGTCCATATTAATTTGATACTAAAAGCAAGAGGTTAGTTGCTTGCGCCACTAACCTCTTATCAAAATATTTTCAGTTAAAATTAGTGACCTCCTGATGCTTCCATGTTGTCAACATCGATGCCTTGCTTTTTCAATTCAGATCCGGCTTTCCAGGCAAAAAATGCAAGATAAGCAAAGCCGATAACGGGAATAACGTATGAATTATGGATACCCGCTGTATCTGCAAGTATACCCTGCACCGGTGGAATAATAGAACCACCCAGGATCATCATAATCAAAAACGCCGACCCCTGGCTGGTATACTTACCTAGGCCTGTAACCGATAATGAGAAGATTGACGGCCACATAATAGAGCAGCATAAGCCACCGCTAATAAACGCGAAGATGGCTACCATACCGGTTGTTAGTAAACCGATGATCATAAATATTGCGCCCAGTATGCCGAATATAGCCAGTGTACGTACAGGTTTTTGGTTACCCACAAGGAAACCTATTACCAATACAGCAACACAACCTGCATATGGTAATAACGTGGTTACATCTGTACCGCCAATATGGTTAACAATCATAACAACAGCAAACGCAATAAACGGAACAATCACTGTAAGAATAAACTTAACGGTTTTTGTGAGTTGGAACGCTGCGATAGCGCCTGTCCAGCGGCCAATCATTAAGCTACCCCAATAAAGCGATATAAATGGTGCAATAGTATCTGGAGTGTAATTACCAAACGCAGGTGTTTCTAATAAAGCCCCCATGTTGCTTTGTATGGTGACCTCGGTACCTACGTAAGTAAATATAGCCAGCATACCCAATATTAACTGTGGGTATTGCATAGCGCCCCAACCCTCTTTATGCTTACTGCTTACAGATATGGTGGTAAACAAGGTTACCAGAATGATAGCTAACGAGGCATACACAAAGTACGATTTTGCAATACCTGTAGCGTCGGTAAGCGGCTGCGCGGCTAATATCAGCAGAAAGGCAATAAATATGATGCCCAACGGTCTGTTAGCCTTATTGCTGGCTTCAATTTTTTCGTCGCTGGTTACGCTTGGTAATTTTGACACCCAAAAGAATATTGCTACTGCAATAAACAACCCTGCGAGTATATAATAGAGGTTATTTACGGATGATATCTTAACATCGGCAGCAGGTATTTTAGCCGAGGCAGATCCAAACAGCACAAAGCCAACAATAATTGGACCCAAAATACTACCGAAGTTATTTACACCACCTGCAAAGTTTAAACGGTGTGTACCCGTTTGGGGACTGCCAAGCGCCACCACAAAAGGGTTAGCAGCGGTTTGCTGTAACGAGAAACCTAAGGCTATTACAAAGAAGGTGAACAGTATGAATGCGAACGAGCCTGAGTTGATAGCCGGTATCATGATCAAAGCGCCAACAGCTGATATGACCAAGCCGTAAATAATACCATTTTTATAGCCTATCTTATTCAGGATATCTACTTTAGTGGCTGCCGAAGCGAAATACAATATCAATGAACCAATGAAATAACCGCCGTAAAAGGTAAAGTCGATAAGCTGCGATTCGAACTGTGATAAATTAAAATGCGCTTTACAAAAAGGAATGAAAATACCATTAGAAGCTGCTAAAAAGCCCCAAAAGAAAAACACGGTAATGATGGTATATAAAGCCGAACCATTACTTTTTGAGTTGTCTTGTGCCATTGTTTAATTAAGGTTAATACTATTGGTTTGTTTAAAACACTAAACATAAATCAAATTTTATAATTATGGCTATAATTTTTGCAAAATATAAATCACAGCATTAAGTTTTGTTGTTTAACAGATAAAAGTTGCATATTAGTGTCCTAATTTTTTACCTGTAGAATAAAAGGATATATAAGCCTATATAATGATAGAAGCCATTATTTCGGGAATTGGATTTGGATTAGTGCTCACGTTTATAACAGGCCCGGTCTTTTTTGCTTTGATAAAAACCAGCATTGAAAAAGGTTTTCACGCTGGCTTATCACTTGCCCTTGGCGTAGTAACCAGCGACATGGTTTTCGTTGGCGCTATCCTATACGGTTCGCAATATTTTGATATATCGGCCAACGATAAAACCATAGCCGGTATAATAGGCAGCATTATATTATTTACCATAGGTATCTACTACATCTTCAAAAAAGCTGATGTTAACTACAAAAACGTTATCCCCAACAAAATAAATCACGCAGGCTACTTTTTTAAAGGCTTTGTGATGTGTATTTTCAACCCCACCGTACTATTGCATTGGACGGTTGTTATCGGTGTGGCCAGTACCCAGTTTCATGCAGGGGTGCACCATCGCACGGCAAAGATCGCGGTAATGTTCCTCACCATCCTAATTATACAGTTTGGGTTAGATGCCGTAAAAGCATTTTACGCCAACAAACTTCGCGAAAAAATATCCCCTAAATTTGTACACCGCCTTAACGAAGTTGCCGGTATAGCACTCATCATTGCATCGCTGGTATTAATTGACAGGCTGGTTACGCATTTTATCTTCTCGGCGCCGGCAGTTAGTTAAGTTGTGATCTTTAAGCAAGGAGACGCGAAGTATCGCGTCTCTACGAAAAATAATAATGTAGAGACGCGATACTTCGCGTCTTTTTTATAACACAAAAAAAGAGCGATAGAAAACCTATCGCTCTTTTATATTTTAAGGGCTTAGCAACCAATCTCTAATCACTAACCTCTGTTCACTAACAATTACATATATGCCCTTTGGTTATTACCTTCCATCCAGTTAACAAAGGCGCGGTTTACAACCTTGTTGCCACCCGGGGTTGGGTAATCGCCGCTAAAGTACCAGTCGCCGGTATGATCAGGGCAGGCTATGTGCAGGTTATCAAGGGTTTGATAAAGCACTTCAACCTTAGCCGTAATATTTGGCGGGGTTATGATCTTGGCAATACGATCAGATATTTCCTGATCTGTAAATTGCGCGTAAATCGCCTTTACGTAATTCTCAACATCTTCCTTGGCAAGTTTAGAGCTATCCTTACATTTTTGATAAACCTCAACAATAACATTCTCTTTGCCCTGCTCTTTTAATAAGCTAATAGCAGCTTCAAAAGCCACAAACTCGCCCATGCGCGACATATCAATACCGTAACAATCAGGGTAACGTATTTGCGGTGCCGATGATACAACCACCACCTTTTTAGGACCAAGGCGGTCAAGTATCTTCAATATACTTTGTTTCAATGTAGTACCACGAACGATAGAATCATCCAGTACTACCAGCGTATCCGCACCTTTATTAATAAGGCCGTAAGTAGTATCGTAAACGTGGGCAACCATTTCGCTGCGGTCGGCATCCTGGGTGATAAACGTGCGCAGCTTAACATCTTTAATAGCTATCTTCTCCACACGCGGGGCAAGGGCCAATACTTCTGTTAATTCCTCTTCGCTAATTTTATCATCACGGTTCAGTAACCTGTCGCGCTGATATTTTTTAATGTATTTGTGTATCCCTTCCACCATGCCATAAAAAGCAACCTCGGCGGTGTTTGGTATGTAAGAAAATACGGTATTCTTAACGTCATTGTTAACAGCGTCCAGTATCTGCGGACAAAGCAACCTGCCTAATTGCTTACGTTCTTTGTAGATGGAAGCGTCGCTACCACGCGAGAAATAGATCCGTTCAAATGAACATGCCTTTTTCTCAAGCGGCTCGCTAAACATATCCTCGGTTATCTTACCGTTCTTTTTAACAATAAGGGCATGGCCTGGTTTAATTTCGCGTATTTCTTCAATAGGGATATTAAAGGCCGTCATAATAGCGGGGCGTTCTGAAGCGGCAACCACTATCTCATCATTATAATAATAATAAGCCGGGCGTATACCCACCGGGTCGCGCATTACAAATGCATCGCCGTGGCCCAATATACCCGCAATAGTGTAACCACCATCCCAGTTCTTGGCACTTTTGCGTAGTATCTTGGCAACATCCATATCGTTAGCAATTAACTTGCTAATTTCCATGTTATCGTCAAGTCCTTCGCGTTTGTACTGGTCAAAAAGGCCCTGGTTCTCCGTATCAATAAAGTGGCCTATTTTTTCTAATACGGTCACGGTATCGGCTTTTTCTTTTGGATGCTGGCCCAGATCGTATAGTTGCTGCAATAGTTCATCAACATTGGTCATGTTAAAGTTACCGGCAATAACCAGGTTACGGGTCATCCAGTTATTTTGGCGAAGAAAAGGGTGACAGTTTTCGATACTGTTTTTGCCATGCGTACCATAACGCAAATGGCCCAATAACACTTCGCCGGTAAAGCTTACATGTTCCTTGAGCCATTCGGTGTCGGCCATTTTTTCTGGCGTTTCCTTTTGTATCTCAGCAAATTTTTTCTGGATATATTCGAAAATATCAGCAACAGCATTTGATGCCATCGATCGATGCCTGCTTATGTACCGCTTACCAGGCTCAATATCCAGTTTAATGGTAGCAACACCCGCGCCATCCTGGCCGCGATTATGCTGTTTTTCCATTAAAAGGTAAAGCTTGTTTAGTCCGTACAGTGCAGTACCGTACTTTTTCTGATAAAAAGAGAGTGGCTTTAAAAGGCGGATAAATGCCACACCGCATTCATGTTTAATCTGATCGCTCATGATTGGGAATGAGCATGCAAAGGTAAAATTTTATCTTATATAGTGCTTACGCGGATTGTCATTAATTAGTATTTTTTATTGCATACAACACGTCGCTCCTGATTGATACGATTTTAGCCTTTTATAACTCTTTTTTGTAAAGCAATGGCAGTGCTTTTTTGGTGCCGACAGCCCCGCTATCCGCTTATACGCGCACAGGCATTAGGTCACGGGCCGGTATCCGCTCCTATCGGGTTTAAGGCCGAACGGCTCCGTGACAATCGGAAACGCTTTTCTTAACAGCATAATTATTAAATTTGGATACCAATTATCTTCACCATGAAAAAACTTGTTTTCGCTATTTACGCTTTAACCATCTTATCCTGCTCTTCACAAAAAGACAAACCTTTATTTGATATGCCGCTTGGTGTGCAATCGTATACCTATCGCGCCAGCTTCCTTAATAGTGTGGCTGCAACGCTTGATACCGTGAAGGCTTTAGGCATTACCGAAATGGAAGGCCCAAACCCAAAGAACATTAGCCCCGAAGAATTTAAGAAAATGCTCGACGAGCGAGGTATCAGCATGCCATCTATCGGGCTCGATTATAATATTGTTACCACTACCCCACTTGAAGCGGTAAAACTTGCTAAAACATTTGGCTCAAAATATGTAATGGTAGCCTGGATCCCTCATGGCAAAACGTTTACTATAGATGATGCTAAAAAAGCGGTTGCCGATTTTAACGCGGCGGGGAAAGTGCTTCAGGAGAATGGTATCACCCTTTGTTATCATAACCATGGCTACGAGTTTGGCCAATATGAAACAGGCACCCTGTTTGATTATATAGTAAAGAATACCGATCCCAAATACGTGTCATTTGAAATGGATATGCTTTGGGCGTTCCATGGCGGTGCCGACCCGGCCAAATTGCTTTTAAAATATCCAACCCGCTGGAAATTGATACACCTGAAAGATATCCGCAAAGGCGTAGCTAATGACCTAACCGGTGGCACCGATATTAAAAACGACGTAGCATTGGGTACCGGCCAAATAAACGTACCCGAGGTTTTGAAGGCAGCGAAAAAAGTAGGCATAAAACATTATTTCATCGAAGATGAAAGCCCGGACCATGCCGCGCAAATACCGTTAACTATAAAATATTTGAAAAGTTTGTAACCAAAAATTGATAGTGAGAGAGTCTAATTGCTAAATTTACCTGCATGAAAGTAGCATTGGCCTCTCCCACATTCCCCAAATCAATAGCTGATGGTTTAGCAATTACAAAAAGGCTGGTAAAAGATGCCGCTGCACAACAGGCAGAAATTATTTGTTTCCCAGAATCGTTTATCCCGGGTTACCCATTGGCAGATTTTAAGGTAGAGAAAGCTTCTGCGGAGGAACTGCAAGAAGCTTTAAACAAGATTTGCGAAATAGCTGCCACAAATAACATAGCCATTATAATGCCGATGGACTGGTACGATGGCGACAAGTTTCTTAATATAGCCCATGTAATATCTGCCGAAGGCGAAATATTAGGTTACCAAACCAAAAACCAGTTAGACCCAAGCGAAGATACTACCTGGGTGCCGGGAACAGAGCGCAGACTTTTTGAAGTGAACGGCGTAAAATTTGGTATTACCATTTGCCACGAAGGTTTCCGTTATCCCGAATCTGTTAGATGGGCAGCACGCGAGGGCGCAAGCATTGTGTTCCATCCCCACTTATCCGGCAGTGACCTAAAGGGTGTTCAGCTCATGGATTGGGGTAACATCAATAGTCCTTACTACGAAAAAGCCATGATGATGCGAGCCTTAGAGAATACCATTTATTTTGCCAGCGTAGGCTACACCATGAAATACCAGGAAGCAGCAACATCATTAATAGCACCCGATGGCAAGTGCATTGCCTACCAGCCCTACGGCAAGGAAGGCGTTATTGTTGAGGATATAGATCCAGATAAAGCAACGGGATTGTTAGCTAAACGGTTTAAACCGGAGCTGTACAAATAAAATTGTCATGGTGAGCCTGTCGAACCATTAGCCAATTTGCTAAGTCTTCGACAAGCTCAGACTGACATAAAGAGTGTCATTTCGACCGAGGTACGAGGAGAAATCTTCTAAAACATGCTTATCGACTACATACAAAGCGTAAAAGATTTCTCCTCGCTGTCGCTCGTTCGAAATGACATGGTGGAGAGCAGCTTTAATTTTATTATGCTTCAGGATAGAACGATCGGGTAACAATTATTTCACCAACAATATTGTCGTTAAATTCTTCCAGCTCTTCTGCCGGCACCCAAAGTTCGTCATGCACTGGCCCTCCGACATTTTGTACCTGAAACTTTTTAAGATAGCTGGAAGGCAATTCAAATTTGGTTACAAATCCAGAACCTGACGCCGGCACATTCCAGTCGCGCGCTATTTGTATTGCATACTCCTCGTTCATTACCGGATAAAAAATGGGTTGTTCCATTAACCTTTTAGGAAACCTCTTCCAACCAGAATCCTCAATTAACTTTAATTCCTTTGGTCCAACAGGCCGATATAATGTTATTAATTCTTTTTCCATCTCTTATTTGCTAAACCCAACCATCCTATGCAGTGCACCCGGGTCATAAACCTTACCGGCTTTTATCACTACCTTAACATTACGCACATTGCTGATGTTGGTTAGCGGGTTGCCATCTACAATAATAATATCGGCGTTTTTACCTACGGTGATGGAGCCCGTTTGTTTGCCAAGGCCCATTACTTCTGCCGGGGTAATAGTCCCAGTTTTAAGGGCTTGTGCCGGGGTCAGGCCTGCTTCTACATAAATCTCCAGCTCGCGGGCTACACTAAAGCCCGGGAAGCCCATATCTGTACCGGCAACAATCGGCACACCTGCATCATAAAGTTTTTTTACGATCATTTTCATGCTGTTGAGCATAGGCGCTATTCTGGCAACCGTAGCCGAATCCTGACCATATGTTTTAAACTGGGTTTGCAGTGGCAATGGTAACGTGTTAAACGCAGGTTCCATTTTGGTAATATCGTCCTTAACATTGCGGTAGGCCAATTCATAAACACCCACTGTAGGGTCTATAACCGTATTATGGTCTTTAATAAATTTGATAGCCGCCACACTCATGCTGTCCTCGAAATTCACGGAGCGGTCTTTATTCTTTTTCATGATGCTGTACACGTATTGTACGTGGTTCACCATGTTCATACCCGAATCAACGCCCGATATAAGGGTCATGCCATTGGGGATGTGGCCGGTAACAGTTAACCCCAGCTTGTGTGCCTCATCGCATATGGCTTTAACAATAGCCGGCTTAGCCGAGCTGTAAATCTTTATCTGCGCAAAGCCTCTTGCCTTATAGGTGTCAACCGCCTTTATTGCCTCTTCCTTTGTATCTGCCTGTATAATTCCCAGCGACATAGGGCCTTTCCCATCAATTATCCCGGCCATTAATATCTTAGGGCCAATACCTTTACCATTATCAATAGCCTGTTGTATGGCATCAATAAAACCAAGTTCGTTACCACAATCGCGCACGGTGGTTACCCCCGCAGCCAGGTAAGCCGGGCCCCATTCGGTTTGCTCAAAGTGAGCGTGCATATCCCAAAGGCCGGGCATAATAGTTTTACCATTAGCGTTAATTACCTGTGCGCCTTTCGGTATTGTTACAGCGTCGGCTTTACCTATCTGCTTAATTAAGCCGTTCTGTAATAATATTACGCCGTTTGGTGCAGCTGTTCCGCTCTCCACATCTATAAGTGTTCCGCCGGTTATAGCTATTGTATTACCCGTTGTTTTTGGTGCAGGCGCTCCTTTTGTGAAAGCCGCCATACCATAACCTGCCGCGCGTTTTATTAATTCGGGTAATAACGGCTCGTACTGCTCGCGCATCATTTCGGTTTTATCGCCCTCGGCATCAATAGTAAGGATGCAGATTAGTTTGCCGACGTTATCAGTCCATACTAATTCGTCGCCCCAAATTAGGCCGGTAATAGTATGGCGGTTAAAGGTGATAGGCTTACCGTTAAATGTAAGGTTATCGACACCTGTCTTCTTTATTTGCAATGTGCCAAATGGCAAGGTATTGATATTTGCGGGCTGCTTTTTATTGTTCCAGTATTGTAACAAAACCTGCTGAACTGTTGCCGGAGAATATCCTGTAACCGGGAAAGTAAGCGGGGCAATTGTTTTTTTATATACCGAATCACTTACCCTTATATCCGCAACATTCCCTTTTATCCTGATAGAATCATTAATGGTTGAAAACCTGGAGGTATTTCCTTTCACAACCAGTTCCAGCGGATCGGCAACAGGGTTTACCCTTAGCGTGGCCTTCAGCGGAACGGGGCTGCCCCTATCCACAAACTTAAAATCGACCACATATTTTTTTGAGTCTTTATAGTTGTAAACCTTGTAGGTTTCTTTACCAATATGCTGCTCAAATTTATGCAGCAAAAACACCCCGCTATCCGCAGGAATATCCTGGGCTTGGGTTTGACAAAAGATGAAAGATAAAAGAAGAAGAGATAAAATATTTTTCATGGGTGTAGATTAGGTTACCCAAATATAAAATAAAAAAGCCCGGCTGAAAAGCACAATCCCGCCATGTCATTTCGAATGAGCAAGGGCTGGGCGGAATGGTGGCCGCGAAGAGAAATCTTTTACACCTTGCATCCGGATAGAGTAGTCGACCTAACTTATGTAAAAGGTTTCTCCTCGTGCCTCGTTCGAAATGACAGGGTGGTGAGAGGCGTGATGGATTTTACTCACCCGGTCGTTGCTTCGCTCGCCCCCCCTCTCTTCGCTGCGCGGAAAGAGGGTTTTGCTTTTTTCACCCTCTTTGCGAAGCAGAGAGGGTCGACCAGCGTAGCGTGGTCGGGGTGAGTATGTCGACGATTAGATGCTTCACGATGTTCAGCATGACAAAATGGTCAATTCCGCGTTAGGGATAGGAGCGGATACCGGCCCCGTGCCCAAGGCCTGCAGGCGTATAAGCGGATAGCCCGCCCGAAGGGAACGCCCAATCTTACAACTTTTCCCCGTGCTGGCTAATATCCAATCCTAAAATTTCATCCTCTTTTGATACACGCAGCGGCGATATCATATCAGTAACTTTTAGCAACAACATCGAACCGAAAAATGAAAACAGTGAGGTAGCTACAAGTGCCAATAGTTGTATCAAAAACAAATGGGTGTGACCAAAGAAAAGACCATCGCCTGTGGTATTGGCAGGGTTTACACTTTGATTGGCAAATACGCCGGTTAACAACATACCCACCATACCGCCTACACCATGACAAGGAAATACGTCCAGTGTATCATCGATAGAAGTACGGGTGCGCCACTCTACCACCAAATTACTTACCACCGCAGATATAATACCTATAGCCAGTGAATGTGGAACAGTAACATAACCTGCAGCCGGTGTAATAGCTACCAAACCAACTACCGCGCCAATACATGTACCCATGGCAGATGGTTTACGGCCGCGCAGCATATCGAAAAAGATCCAGGTGATACCACCTGCTGCCGATGCGGTTGTGCTGGTTGCAAGGGCAGTTACCGCTAAATGGTTAGCACCGAAAGCCGAACCCGCGTTAAAGCCAAACCAGCCAAACCATAATAAACCGGTACCTATCATTACATAAGTGATACGTGCGGGCGCGTGGTTTGCTTCGTTACGGCGTTTTAAAAATAATGCCGATGCCAAAGCCGCCCAGCCTGCCGACATATGCACAACTGTACCACCTGCAAAATCAAGCACGCCTAATTTAGCCAAAACACCATCAGGATGCCAGGTGGCGTGTGCCAGCGGAGAAAATATGAATATAGAGAACAGTACCAGGAATATGATATACGAATTAAAGCGGATACGTTCGGCAAATGCACCGGTGATAAGCGCCGGTGTGATGATAGCGAATTTTAACTGGTACATGGCAAATAACAACAGCGGAATAGTTGGCGCGGCTTTCCAGCTGGCATTGCCCAGCATACCTTTCATCATAAAAAAGGTTGATGGATTACCAATTATACCGCCAATGCTATCGCCAAAGGCCAAACTGAAACCAAATATGCCCCATAACACGGTTATGATAACCATACACACAATACTTTGCAGCATTGTTGAGATTACGTTCTTTTTATTCACCATACCGCCGTAAAAAAAGGCAAGTCCGGGGGTCATAATCAAAACAAGCGCGGTTGACATCAACATCCAGGCGATATCACCGGTGTTAAAATTAGATTTTACTGTTTTATCATATTCTACGGATGGAAAAATAAACGTAAGTGATAAAATAACCAGAATTACAAAAAAGGGAAAGTAACGTTTCATATCAAATTAAAACCATTTATTAAAACGGCCTCAATTTATGCATTTTTATGAGATAATTTTACAAAAAAGGAAACAATTACAGGAATTTCATCAAAAAATCAGGAAAAATTCCAAATATTATTAGCAATAATGCAATTACGGAAGAAAACACTACCAAATTAGTAGAATACGAAATTTCATTCGGAACGATTTCTGCCCTTTTCAAAAATAAATTGAGCGGGATCTTAATATAATAAAACAGACCAACCACGGTAGTTACCGCGCCTGTAATTAATAAGGCCATTAGCCACACATCATGTGTTTGCTGATAAACGCTATAAACTGCCGAAAACACAAACAACTTTCCCGTGAATCCGGCACTTATAGGTATGCCGGTCAAAGAAATTAGCACAATCACAAAACAAACCGAAGCAACCGGATATTTAAAGCCAAGGCCTTTGTAGTCGCTTATGTTGGTGATGCCTTCGTTATTCTCAAAATAGTTGGCCAAGGCCAGGGCGGCAATATTGGCCAGGCCATACATTGCCAAATAATAGGTTAAGGCCGATAAACCCTGCGTATTAAATGTAACCAGCGCCATTAAAGCAAAACCGGTATGTGCGATACCCGAATAGGCCAGCATCCTTTTCACACTATTTTGTAAAACAGCAGCAAAATTGCCCAATATCATGGTAAGTATGCCAATGGCCGATAGTACCAGCCTAAAATCAAACCCTTTCCAGTTATTATAGAAACCTTGTTGGGCTACAAAAGGTGCTACAAAGTTTACAACCAATGCAAAAGCAGCAATTTTTGGCAGGGTAGATAGATAGGCCGTTACCGGGGTAGCCGCACCTTCATAAACATCGGGCACGTAAAAATGCACCGGCACAAAAGACAGTTTAAAGCCGATACCTATAAATACCAACGCCAATGCAAACGACACACTTAAACTATTTGCCTGCAAGAGCCCGGTGGCCATTTGCTGCGAGAACAGATCGAGCGAGCCGCTATATGCATATATCAGTGAGATGCCATAAAGCATTACTGCCGATGCCGCCGCACCAAAAAGCACATATTTTAAACCAGCCTCGGTGCTTTTAGCATTTTCGGTACGGTATGATGCCAGCAGGTATGACGCGATGGATACCATTTCAATAGCCAGGTAAACCGATAACAGATTGATAGCCATCGTCATTAAATGCAACCCTAATACCGAGCCTATTACAATGCTATATAAGTCTGACAAACCTTTTTTATGCTCCTGCAGCTTCCTGTCCCATGCAAAATACAACAGCAGCATAAACGCTAATACGTCAATAATAAACTTAAATGCAATTGCGGTTCGGTGTAATATCAGCATATTACTAAATATGGGTACGGCATCTGCCCCGGTTAAGGCTACCTGCTGTAAAACTTTAAATATTACCAGCAGCATACCCACACTTGCCACCATACGGCAAAGCTTAGCCGATTTTTTTCCGAATAAAAGATCTGTTACCAACACCACTATAAACAATACAGTTAAATAAACCTCGGGCAAAAAGTAAAGTAAGCTGCCTAAAACATCATTTAACTGGGCGGTAATGTGGGGTAACAGATCCTTCATTTATTATTGTACTATAACTAATTGGTTTTTTGGGTATTTAACCTGATATTTTAAATGTAACTGTTTCTCGTCCTGTGGTTTCAAATTTAGGTTCCATGAAACTTTGCCGGTAAATTTATCCATTTGTCCGCCAATAATTTCCTGCGTATCTACTTCAATAGCCGAGTTTTGAGATACAGGAACCTGGTCATCAACCAACAAACTTACAGGCTGGTTTTTACGGTTTTTCACTGTTGTTAACCAATCACGCGTTTCCTTTTTATTGGAACCAAAACTTTGTTTTTCGGTCAAATCTTTTTGCAAGGTACGGGTTACCACAATATTTTTATCGGTACCTAATGATAAATTTAGCGTATCTGCCGTAGCATGGGTATCAATTAATGATTTGCCAATAAACGTTCCTTCAAAAAACAGGTTGGCTTCGCCGGATAAAAAGTTGTATTTATTCCAGTCGGTAATGCGCGCTGTAAGAAATACATCTGTACTTAATTTTGGTGCAACATAGTACTGATAGATAGCATCGGTACTTACTTCGTTTATTTCTACCAGGTATTGTTTAGCATCGCTTGGAACAGTGTATGGGTTAGCTATGTTAAACTCAACATTGGTTTGGTTCTCGGTTTGTTTAACCTCAATAGGAATTGATTGAACACTTGATTTACCTCGTACTTCAATGCCGGCGACCCGCCCCTGCAATGCGCTTGAATAATCCTTATCGTCGTTAGTACCATAACCTACCACCACAACCTCGCTTAACCGTTGTACCGATGGCTTTAAATCGATATTGATAACAGGTATATTGGCCAGGCTTTCCGTTTTTTCGTAACCTATATAAGCGAATGACAATATTGGACTGCCGCCCGGTACTTGCAATGAATAATTACCGTCGGCATCGGTAACGGTACCTATAGATGTTCCCTTAACGGTTACGGTTACCCCCGGCAGTGCCGACCTGTCTTTTTGATCAAGCACCCTTCCGGTTACTTTTGTAATGGAGCCTGGCTGGCCTGCGTAGTACATGCCATAATTTAAATAATACGGCGTTAACTCGGGTTTGCCACCGCTTACCGATGGATTGCCTGTGGATAGGGTTAGTTTAATATTTTTCCAATCTTCGCCGCTTTGCTGGGTAACGTTTGCTTTATATGATATGCTGATTGCGCTGTTTACATTTTTGGCCCTGATATCGTAAGTTGGATACCAGCTCGCGTTATTAACCAAATAGGTTAGCGTAAATTGCGACTGAGCAGCAGCTTTAGCAGATACCGTTACAAGGATGTTGCTTGTAGCATCTGTAATCCCTTTGCTTTTGCGGATATCTGCTATCTGCTTATCGTAACGTTGCAGTTCGGTGTTAACAGCAGCTATATCATTATTAATAGATTGTTCTTTTCTTTTATTTTCGGTAAGGCGTGCGGTTTGAAAATCAAGCGCTTGCTTTAATTTAAGCACATCAAGGTTAGCATTTTGGCCGGTGATGGTTTGATTTTTCACCAGCATATTGTATTCTTCCTGGTTAATAACAACTAATGAGTTGAGCAGCGAAAGCTTATCGCGCAACTGTTTTTGTTGTAGCTGTAATTGCTCAACCTGTTTTTGCTTTTGCTGCAAATTCAGGTAATTCATTTCGTGCTTTACCGATAGAATGGTAAAATCGCCGGCGGCACGCACCTGTATGCTTTGCACATCAATACCCGGCGAGATATTCTCAAACACCAGTGTTGATGTTCCCGGCACAATATTAACAGCCGATGTTCGGGTTACCTGGGCTCCGTTTAAAAACAGGGTTACTTTTTCAACTTTCGACAGGACTTTTTGAGGATCATCCGCGTTAGCGATATGGGTAAGGCTGATGATAAGGCAGGCAATAAATAATAACTTTTTAGTCATGATATTTAATTTTACCTGTATGATGCGCAAGCCCTAACTTTTCCATAAACCTGTTTGAAATAAATATCGTTTTATTTCAACTGTAAAAACTGGATCAGCGCCAACACCGAATCATTTATTTTACCAAGCACTAACGATGGCATAATGCCCAATATCAATGCGATAAGTGCCAGCGGCAATAAAGTAGCCGTTTCGCGGAAGTTGATATCGGTTAACGCTACCTTCCAAACATCGCCTCCTTTGAGGGAAACGCCGCCGAAGAACATGCGTTGCAATGTCCATAAAAAGTAAGCGGCGCTAAGTAAGATCCCTACCGAACCGCAGATGGCCATCCAATAAGGCAGCAAACCATTAACCGAGTGCGATTTGAAAGCACCTGCTAAAGAGAATGCTTCGGCCACGAAAGCGGAGAAACCAGGCAAACCTAATGAGGCGAAGAAAGCTATCATTACGTAAACCGTATAGCGTGGCATCAGCGTACCTAAGCCACGGAAATTATATATATCCCTATCGTGCACGCGGTTATATATTACGCCTACTAAAAAGAACAGCATGGTTGACAAAAAGCCGTGACTAACCATTTGAAGCACCGCACCGCTGATACCTTCGGCAGTGTTTGAGGCGATGCCCAGCAGTACAAACCCCATATGCGATACGGATGAATAAGCAATCATGCGTTTCAGATCGCGCTGTGCAAGGGCGTTGAAGGCGCCGTATAAAATAGATATCACTCCTAATAAGCCTAACCAAAATGCTCCGGATAATGCGGCATCGGGGAAGATCCCGATGCAGATACGGATAATACCGTAACCGCCTATTTTTAACAAAATCCCTGCAAGTATAATAGATACCGGGGTTGGTGCTTCCACGTGTGCATCCGGCAGCCAGGTATGCAATGGCACCACCGGCACCTTAATGGCAAATGCAATAAATAGCACCACAAAACCAACAGCCCGGGCAGGCATACCTAATATGGTAGCATTACTAAGTACAGAGAACACCGACCCCTCAATATAATTGGCCGGGTTCATCATGTGGATGATATTAAAAGTATGGTTACCGGTTGCAGGATCTTTAACCGACAGATATAAACCCACCATCACCAGCAACATAAATACCGAACCGAATAAGGTATACAAGAAAAACTTTATAGCTGCGTACTCGCGCCTTGCGCCGCCCCACATCCCTATCAGGAAGTATAAGGGCAATAACATTAACTCGTAAAAGGTATAGAACAGGAAGAAATCAAGCGCGCAAAACACCCCTACTACAGCCATATCCAACAGCAGGAACAAGGCGAAGAACCCTTTAAGGTTACTGGTTATTTCCCAGGATGCAATAGCGGCAATTACCATTACCAATGAGGTCATTACTAATAGGGTGACCGATATACCATCGATCCCCACAAAATACTCTATCTGCATTTTACCCATGCCGCCTAAATCGAGGCTTATCCAGGGTAGTTTTTGTACAAACTGAAACTGATCTTCGTGATTAATGCCCGCGAACGCCGCCCCTGTTTGAAAGTGCAGATAAATATATATGCTGAAACATAATTGCACTAGAGTAGCAAATAACGTTATGTATTTGAAACTCGCACGCAATGATGACGGCAACAGCAGAATAACTAAGCCAAACAGTATGGGTGTAAAAATGAGCAGGGTTAATATATTCATCAGGTCCAGATCAGTTTTAAAATAAATACGGTGATCAGCACTAATAACATGCTGAATAAATAATATTGAATTTTGCCGCCTTGAAAACGGCGTGCAAAACCACCAATGCCATGTACAATATCGGCAATTAGATGCAGCAGCCCGTCAACTATATGTTTATCAAGCCAGGCGGCGATGCCGGCAATGGCGATACCAATTTTTTCGAGCAGGTTCACAAAGCCATCTACCACTTTACTATCAAACCAGTACAAGGCATTACTTAGCCACATTACAAAACGCACAATAACACGGTTATAAAAGCTATCGATATACCATTCGTTAAATGAGATACGGAACAGCATCCCAGTTTGCGGGAACGACCATGTATTGCGTTTTACATAGATCATGTACGCGAAATATATTACTACAACGCTCAATATATTCACCAACACCGGTATAATATAATGATACATGTTCTCGCGTGCTAAAAAATTAGCCTGCAAAAATCCTTTGTATAACCATGCATCCTCGTAAAAAATAGGGCTTAATGAAAACAATGGAAACAAACAGCAAAGCGCCAAAAATACCAGCGGCAGCTTGTATTGCCAGCCCCCATCGCCCATGTGAATATGGATGTGAGGATTCATTTTTTGCAGACGGAACTCACCAAAGAAAACTTTTACTATAAGCCTGGCCACATAAAATGCCGTTAACCAGCTGGTAAACAATGCTGCATAAGGAATCAGTTTAAGGATACCACCTTTATTATCCGACCAGTCAAACGCCTGGATCAGGATGCCATCTTTTGACAGATAACCTGATGTTAGCGGGAGCCCGACCAATGCTAATGCACCAATTATGGCAGCAATAAATGTTAAGGGCAGTTTTTTGCGCAAGCCACCCATATGCAGAATATTTTGCGGATCGATGTCCAGGTTGTTATCGTCCTTGATATGTTTTACCTGGTGGATAACAATCCCTGCGACCAGGAACAACAAACATTTAAAGAACGCATGCGTAGCTAAATGGAACAGAGACGAAGAGTATGCTCCAACGCCCATGGCCATCACCATAAAGCCCAATTGCGAAATGGTAGAGTATGCCAGGATGCGTTTCAGGTCGTTTTGTGTGAGGGCTATAGTCGCTGCCATAAACGCGGTAAAGCAACCAATAACGGCCAATACGGTTAGTTCTGTTCCGTTGAACATAGGATAAACCCGGCCTAACAGAAACACCCCTGCCGCCACCATGGTAGCCGCGTGGATCAATGCTGAAACCGAAGTTGGTCCCTCCATAGCATCGGGCAGCCAGGTATGTAAAGGGAACTGTGCTGACTTTGCAGCAACAGCCAAAAATACCCCACCGAAAGCAACGTATTGCCATAAGGCAGGTATACTACCCAATGCGCCTGTCCATTCGCCATTAGCGATGATAGAATTAACAATTAAACCTTTATCGCCAAAAAGCTGCTGGATATCAAAAGTATTGAACTGGGTATATAAAATAATTATGGCCGTAAGCAAACCTATATCACCTATCCTGTTTATGATAAAGGCTTTTTTGTTGGCGATGATGGCGCTTTCGCGGGTGAACCAGAAACCGATGAGCAGGTACGACGAAAAACCTACCAGTTCCCAAAAAGCATAAAGCAGTATCAGGTTATCAACCACCACCAGGGCCAGCATACTAAAACAAAACAGACTTAAATAACGGAAATAACGGCTATAGCCATCATCATCCTTCATGTAAGCGGTGGAATAGATATGTACCGGCAAGGCAATTACCGATACCAGCAGCAACATCAGCACCGAAAGATTATTGAGCAGGATGCCCGCCTGTACTTTAGTAGCGCCAATGGTAAACCACACCTGCTGGGTATGTATACCGGGACTGTTCCATACCTTAAAGAATACATTGGCAGCCAGTACCGTACTCGCCAGTATAGCCAGTGTTGATACCCAACCCGATGCCTTGCTTTTACCCAACAGTAAAAAGTTTACCAAAAAGGCAGCAAAGGGCAACACCACTGCAATTATTGCAAGGGTTACGGTTTGCGCGTCGGTATATGGTAAGGTTGGGTTCAATTCGATTGTTCGTTAATTTCTATAGTTACGGTAGTGGGAGTCCTGTTTGATCTTTTACCTGTAGCCCCGGCGAAAGTCACCGATGTAATATCCGAGTTATACACTTTCAATAATTTGATCAGATCTTCTTCTTTGCCGCCTGTTAAAGTAGTTCCGTCGCTTAGCACATAGTTTACCCCGTTATCATTGCCACGGCGGCTTCTGATGTAAGTTTTATATGCTTTTGACAGTGTACCAAATTTCCATTGGTACAGCTTTTTGCCATAAACCTTGGTGGTTACGCTTACTGTAGTATCATTATCTTTTGAACCAATAAATTTTGGCTGTATCAGCGTATCTATACTTAATATCTTCTTTGGGTCAAGGTCTTCAATTTTGCCGTAGGTAACTTCCTCGTTAAACATAAATGGCTTTTGCTGAGGCCTTGGTTTTGGCAGCGGTAAACTATTATAAGCCATGTTGGCCGGCAAATGTTGCTTTGTTTTAATAATGATGGCACCTGCCGCAGCCTTTGGCCCATACATTATCCTTGCGCCTTTTCGTTTTACTACTGATACATCTATGACGTTATCAGCCTTCAGTTCCTCCAGCCTTCCGTTATAAACGGTGTCGTTTATAATTACGAATGGCTTTGCCTCGCCTTCGGGCGGGTCGGTAAATACTATCTTTTTATCCGCGCCCATCGTTACGTACTGAAACTCGGGTTGCAGTACAGGCTCATCCTCGCGTACGGAAGCCCTATGCCTTACGGTATGTTTAGCGCGTTTTTTTACACGGCTTTTCTTCCGTTGCGCAAATGCATCAACAGATAGCAGTATAAGTAATATGATCAATAACCGCTTCATCAATCTTTTAACTGGTTAACTTTATCAGGGTTAATGGTTCTGTATTGGCGATACACATTTAAAATAATAGCCAATGCTACCGCTGTTGTAGCGGCGGCCAGCACTATGGCAAACAGGGCGAACATTTGTCCGCCGTTATTGGCACGGTCATATTTGCCAAAAGCTACCAGGTTTAAAATAGCGGCGTTCAGCATTAGTTCGATGCCTATCAGTATTTGTATGGCGTTCTTTTTTGATACGATGATGAACAAGCCTATGCAAAACAGTACCACGCTCACTATCATAAAATCATTCAGCGTGATCATGTTCTGATAGCCTCCTTTCGCGACAAATGGGCTGCCCCTACTAAAGCTATCATCAGCAATACAGATATCACCTCGAAAGGCAACAAGTAGCGTGTCATTAAATTAACGCCGATATCATTGATGCCTGTTCCATCAACCGGCACTACATTTTTTGTTTCGATAGCCACCTTTACCCAGGGCAGGTTATTTACATCAGCCTTAAAAACAACATTAAGCATTACTACTAAAAATAATGCAGCCAATAAAAAAGCAGGTGCATTACTCAGACTAATAAAGCGGTTGGTTTGCTGCTGTGCAGTTGCTAAAGCTTCTTTACCCGATAGCATAAAGGCAAAAAGTATTAGCACTAAAATACCACCAACATATATTACAATTTGTGTTACGGCTACAAAATCGGCCAGGGCCAAAACATATAAACCCGCCAGCCCAAACAGAGTTACAAAAAACATGAATATGCTGCGTACCAGGTTCCCGCTTATGGCAACTACCAATGCCGAACCCAGCGTTATAAAAGCCATGATGTAGAATAGTATTTGCACTAAATTCATGCCCCGCCCTCCTTTGCCTTCATGGCGGCTAATTTTGCGGCTTGTTTTTCGGCCTGTTGTTTTTCCAGCAGCATCCGTTTTTCGGCAGCATCTTCTGGCGACATGTCCGAAAACTCATAGGTAAGGTTACTAAGCTCAAATACTGTTTTGTCGTATTGATTGGTCATTACAATGCACTCGGTTGGGCACACAATAGTACACAAGCCACAATACATACATTTAGCCATATCAATATCAAACTTGGCCGCGTAAAGCAGTTTTTTAGATCCATCCGATGTTTCACCGATACTACCCTCAGTAGATTTAATCGATTCTATATCGATGCAATTTACGGGGCAGATCTTTGCGCACAGATCGCACACAATACAATCATCAATCTCTACATCCAATTGGTAACGCCCCACTTCGGGCACGGGCATTTCTTGTTTTGGATATTGTATAGTGTTGGTATTGTTTTGCTGTTTAAAATAATTATCATCGGTTATGGGTGTAACCTTACGTTTTGCATTTGATGTAAACAAGGCTTTCATGGTAAGGGTAAGTCCCTTCCATGCCGTTTTAAATCCGTTTATTGCCCTTTTTATCATCTTATTTTTTTGGATTTCACCGATTGGGTTTGATTCCACCGCTTACTCATCCTTATTTTTCTTGTCTCTTGATTCTTATTTCTTGACTCTCCAAAACTTACATTACCCACAACCGCCATATACCGGATATTAGCATGCAGGCAAATGCCAGCGGGGTTAACACTTTCCAGCATAGGTTCATTAGTTGATCTACCCGCAGGCGTGGCAATGTCCACCTTATCCACATCTGGATGCCTACCAATAGCAAGGTTTTTACTAATATCCAAAAAATCCCCCATATAGTGCCGGTTGTCCAGCTTGCTAAATGTACCGAACCCATGTTTGGTAAAGGCGTATTCCATGCGCCTAAAAATAAAATCACGCCCACCATCGATACTAAGAACATCATCGAATACTCTGCCAAAAATACCAGTGCGAACTGCAGCCCGGTAAACTCAGTGTGGAAACCTGCCACAAGCTCAGATTCTGCTTCCGGTATGTCAAATGGCGCACGGTTACTTTCTGCCAATGATGCTATAAAATATATTACAAATGCCACCATCAAATGCGGCGCCTGAAAAACGTTCCATGATAATATTCCCCCTATTGCTGATACATCCCAAAAACCAAAAAATTTGACTTTCTCGGGGGATAGGATACCTTGCAGCATAGCTATATCCTGCAAGTTTAATGTTTGCGCTACCATTACTACCGATATCAGCGCGAAACCGGCAGGTATTTCATACGATATAATTTGCGCCGCCGAACGCATGGCACCCAGTATAGAATATTTATTATTTGAGCCCCATCCGGCCATTAATATGCCGAGGGTTTCGATAGAAATAATAGCGAATATGTAATAAAGCCCTATGTTAATATTAGCGGGAACTAATCCCGGGGCCCATGGCAAAGCAGCAAAACCCAGGTAAACCGCTATAAAGATAATTGCAGGTGCTGCCAGGAACAAAATTTTATCAGCCGCTGCCGGGATGATCAGTTCTTTTTGAACCATTTTTATCATATCGGCCAATACCTGTAAGGTACCGAACTTTCCCGTTTCAGTGGGACCAAGCCGGTTTTGTATAAATGCACTTACTTTACGTTCGGCGTATACGCCAAACATGGTAAACAGCCCCACAAAAGCAAATAAACCTGCGGCTACAATAAAATATGTAATATAAAAATTCAAGGGCGCTTGCTTTGGGTTGCAAACTTAATAAATGCTAAGGATAGTTGACTGTTTTAGTCGTGCTTTTTTAGAATGATTTTAAAGAGGGGAAGGTGATCGGCAAAGGGTTTATTAATGGATTGGGAGTCGTTATTGGCTTGGGCGTTGCCTTTGGCCGGGCTTTCCGCTCATACTACACAAGCATTAACCACGGGCCGGTATCCGCTTTACTCCCTAACGCGGAATTGCCCCCTTGTTATGTTGAGCTTTAAAATCCGTGAGGCCTTTGTAGGTGCAATGACATTATCTTTGCGAAGAGGTGTAGCGCGACCGATATTTAGTGCATTTTGCCAGTGCCAGTTTTGGATTTAATGGTGACGTTATTTCGTCAGTAGCTTAATATTTAAATTACTTATTATCAGTTATTTATAAGTTACAGATGGTGTTCACGGCCGTGAACGTGAACACTTCTCACACAATTTACTAACAATTTGTCATAGTAACGCATGTGAAGTATCTATTCGCCGACAAGCATGTAATACATTAGATCCTTCACATACGTTCAGGATGACAAGTAGATAATCTACTTAGCACCCTTCCCTTACATCAACATATTCGCTTTTTACATTATCTGCAAAAAACAATGATGCATGGCGGTCAAAGTCCGGGGTATCATCAATGGTAGTATAAAACTGGCGGTTGCCGTTCTTAGTAAGTCGCTGCTCCATTTCGAGATGGCGTTGCAGATAGTCTACCAAACTGGTGGCAACTATATCGCCCTGGGCAACCACATTGATGTGCCCCGGTAAGTGAGCTTTAATTTTATCCTGCAATAGCGGGTAATGTGTACAAGCCAGTAAAATGGTATCAATATCCGACGATTGGTTCATTAACTGATCCAGGTACAGTTTTACATAATAATCGGCACCGGGTTTATTGTATTCTCCATTTTCTATCAACGGTACCCAAAGCGGGCAAGCTTGCTGATAAACTTTAAGATCAGGGGAAAAGTGTTCTATCTCCAATAAATAGGAGCCGGATTGTACCGTACCTTTTGTGCCCAGCACACCAATCTGTTTGGTTTTTGTATAATCGCCAATAACCTCGGCCGTTGGGCGAATAACACCCAGCACGCGCTTATCAGCATTATCTTTTGGCAGATCCTGCTGCTGTATAGTACGCAATGCCTTTGCAGATGCTGTGTTACAAGCCAGAATAACCAGCGGGCAGCCTTGCTTAAACATCCACTGCACGCACTCCCAGGTATATTTATGAATGGTATTGAAAGAGCGGTTACCGTATGGCGCCCTGCCGTTATCACCCAGGTATAAATAATCATAGCCCGGTAACTGTTCTACAATAGAACGGAACACCGTTAAACCACCAATACCGGAATCAAATACCCCAATAGGACTGCCTGATAACATATACACCAAAAATAAAAAAAGCGCCCCGAATGAGGGCGCTTTTCAAATAATTTAATTTTCAGATTACTTTAATCCTAATTTAAGTTTCACAGCCGGCATCAGGTCATCAGCATCCGGAGATACTACTAAGTACTCGCTGGTGGTATCTAATACATAACCGTAACCTTTTTCTTTTGCTACTGCAGATACTGCCGCACGTGCTTTATCGATAAGTGGTTTACCTAATTCACGTTGTTTAGCTTCAACTTGTTGTTGTGAAGACTGTTGGTAATCTTGCAAACGTTTAGCTATATCCTGCAACTCAGTTTCAGCTGCACCACGTGCTGCATCAGTCATGGTTGTTCTTTTTGATTGATATGCCTGACCTTTAGTTTGATACTCGTTATTCATTGTAGTTAACTGATCAATGAATTGTTTTTGATAAATTTCAAGCTGAGATTTTACTGTTTTAGTTTCTGGCATAAAATCAATTAACTGCTGAAAATTAATGTGGCCAATTTTTGATTGTGCCTGGGCAAAGTTGCCTGCAAATAACATTCCTGCTGCAACTAAAGCAACTTTAAATAGTTTTTTCATTTCTGTTGTTCTGTGTTTAATAATAGTCCTAATTATAAATATAAAATTTTTATTTGGCAAATACTCCAGGCTTTAACCCTAAACGTGTTACCACCTCGTCGCTTTTATTATAACGCGGACTGGCATACAGCATAATAACCTCGCTGTTCTTGTCAAATATCATATCCAGGCTTTCGCTTTCGGCAACGGCCTGTACAGCTTTAGACACTCTATCCTGTATTGGTTTAATAAGCGTATTACTTTTTTTAGAAAGCTCACCATCCGGGCCAAAAATTTGGCGCTGATAATCTTTAGCTAATTTCTCTTTATCTACTATTTCCGCTTCACGGCGTTTACGCATTTCAGGCGTCATTAATACCTGATCGGCCTGGTACGCTTTGTACAAACGGTCAATTTCCTGGAAACGGGTATCAACATCCTTTTGCCACGACTCGGATAGTGATGCCAGTTGTTTTTGCGATGATGCGTATTCTGGCATATGTTTTAAAATATAATCAGAATCAACATAAGCAAAACGCTGTGCCAGTGCTGCCGTGCAGGCTGTAACTGTAAAAAAAAGTATTAAAAGTATTTTTTTCATAAACTGCTGTGCAAATTTAATTAAATCCTCCGCTTAAGCTTTGTGAAATTGTAAAATGGAAGTGTCCTTTGTTAGCATCTGGCTGACCTGGTATTTTGTCGAAACCATAACCGTAATCTAAGCCCAGTAAGCCAAATATTGGTAAGAATATCCTTGCACCCACACCAACCGAACGCCTCACATTAAACGGATTAAATTGGCTAAAATTATCCCAAACGTTACCACCTTCGGCAAATGCCAGTAAGAATATAGTAGCAGACTGGCCTGTAATTACCGGATGCCTTAACTCCATTGTATATTTATTATAGATGGCACTACCCTGATTTGTATTTGCATTAAGGTTTGAACCTACCGGTACAATAGAGAAGTTTTCATAACCACGTAAACCTACAACATCGGTACCTTGTAAGAACTGGTAGCTCTGCATACCATCACCACCCAATTTGAAACGCTCAAAAGGAGATGGGCCTACCAATTTGTTATACTGCCCCAGGTAACCAAAACGCACCTGCGACATCAGTACCAATTTTCCACTTATCCGTTGAAACCATTGAGCATCAAATTTCCATTTGTAGTACTCAACAAAGTGATATCTTTCTTCTGGTGTTGCCACATTATAATTGATACTATTAAATAAAGAGTACGGTGGCGTTGCCTGTATTGTAAGTTTAATATTTGAACCAGATGTAGGATAAAGGGGTACATCGACCGAGTTACGGCTAAGCTCCTGGGTTAATTTAATATTGTATGATGTACCATTTTGGAACAGGTAACCTCCATAGTTATCCAGATCATAATGGTCGACGTTTAACGAGTAGTTTAACTGGAAGTAGTTATCCGGCCAGTTTAAACGTTTACCTAAAGTTACCCCCACGCCATTAATACGTAACTTATTGTAATAAGGGCTTGATTTAGGGTAATACTGCCCTGTAGAGCTACCTTGTGTATAAGCCGATAATGCAAAATAAATTGGTTTTTTACCCCCCAGCCATGGTTCAGAGAAAGTGAACGAGAAGTTTTGGTAAGTACGACCGCTTGACTGACCTCTTAAGCTTAGCTTTTGTCCGTCGCCTTTTGGCAATGGTTTGTAAGCTTTTAAGTTAAACAGGTTACGTAAAGCAAAGTTGTTAAAGGTTAACCCTAATGTACCAACCAACTGCCCGCCGCCAAAACCACCTGATAGCTCAATCTGATCTGAAGGTTTTTCAACCACGTTGTAAACTAAATCAACAGTACCATCGGCCGGGTTAATATTTGTTGGCCTTGGTTCAGTTTTTTGCTCATCAAAGTTACCCAACTGGCCAATTTCACGCGCACTACGTATTAATAGTTCTTTGTTGAATTTTTGACCCGGTTTAGTCCTTATCTCGCGGAGTACTACTTTATCGTTAGTAACATCATTACCCTTAACTATTACACGGTTAATGGTGTATTGCGGGCCTTCATAGATCCTTATGTCAAGATCAACAGTATCATTATAAACTCTTGTTTGTACCGGATCGGCATTAAAGGTTAAATAACCATCATTTAAATAAAGTGACGATACATCATCGTTATTTGGCGTAGGGCCAGTTAAACGCTTGTTTAATTCATCCTCGCTAAATACCTGCCCTTTTTCTATACGTAATATCCTGCTCAACACATCAGCAGGGTAGCGTGCATTCCCAGAGAATTTAACATTACCAAAATAATATTTAGGTCCTTCGTAAATTTTAATCTTTACATCAACCGTTTTCTCGTCATGTTTGGTAACGCTATCGCTCAAAACTTCCGCATCACGATAACCTTTTTCCTGCATTTTCTCTACAAGTGTCTGCTTATCTTCTTCGTATTTATCTTGTTTGAATTTCTTAGAACCAAATATGTTATAGAACTTTTTTACGCGGGTATTTTTAAGAAATTTCCCCAGCTTGCTGTCAGAGAATGCCTTGTTACCTTCAAAAGTTACACTGTTTATTTTAATCTTAGATTTTTTGTCTACAGCAACATCCAGTATAACGCTGTTGGCATCCCCTGGGTCTTTTGTTTGTTTTATGTCTACAGTAGTATTTAAATAACCCTTTTCATTAAAGTGCTTTTTGATGATAGCAGTAGTGGTGCTAAGTAAATTTTCGTTTACAATTTTGCCGGTTTTATCGCTTAGCTTTTTGGTTACATCCTCAATTTCGCCTTTGCGAATGCCGGTTATGTGCAAACGCGATAAGCGCGGGCGCTCAACAACAGCAATCTCCAGGTAAATGGTATCCATGTTTATTCTGGTCACATTTAACTGTACGTCATCAAAAAGGCCTTGTTTGTATAAGTCCTTTATAACGTTGGCATTTTGTTCGCCGGGCAGGTTTATCCTGTCACCTTTGTTTAATTTAGATATAGTAAGCAGTACTTCTTTATCCAAATACTTGGCGCCAGATACAGTAACACCACCAATAATATAATCTTTGGGACTAAGATAACTGAGGCTATCGGCAGGTATAGATCCCGACAGTGAAGACTGTTTTGCGCCATTAACCTGTGCCAGTGCTGCAGTGCTTATAAAAGAGAAGAGAAGAGCAAAAAAAACTTTATTCATCCGAATATTTTAGTGGGCTAAAAATAATTTATACAGTTGTTAAAAAGTGTTAAAAGTAAAAATTTAGTTTACCTGCTCACTTGTCATACCAAAACGGCGTTCGCGTTTCTGATAATCCAGTATAGCTTCATACAAATCTTCGCGCCTAAAATCAGGCCAAAGCTTTGCTGTGAAGTACAGCTCGGCATAGGCAATTTGCCATAGTAAATAATTACTTATGCGATACTCGCCACTCGTCCTGATCAATAATTCAGGGTTTGGCATACCGCCGGTATATAAATTATCCTCAAACATTTTTTCATCAATATCAGCAGGTTGCAGCTCCCCGCTTTGCACTTTGGCAGCTAATTTTTTAGCGGCTTGTACAATTTCGCCGCGCGAGCTGTAGCTTAACGCAAGTGTAAGCACAAGCCCTGTGTTAGCAGCTGTTTTGCTTATTGCATTATTCAACTCCTTATGGCATTTGTCTGGCAGCATATTTAAATCGCCAATAGCATTTAAACGCACATTATTGTTCATAAGCTTAGCAATTTCCTTATTAAGGGTGCTGATAAGCAATTCCATAATAGCGATAACTTCAAACTTTGGCCGGCTCCAGTTTTCGGCGCTAAAGGTATATAAGGTTAAATATTCAATCCCCAACTCGCCCGCGCCCTCAACAACATCCCTAACAGATAGCACCCCATTATGGTGGCCAAACACCCTTAATTTGCCTTTGCCTTTTGCCCACCTGCCGTTGCCGTCCATAATAACAGCTATATGGCGGGGTAATTTCTGAAGATCTATCTGGTCTTTATAACTCATTTCCCGAACGGTTTTAACAGCTGTATCTCACCTGTCGCACCTATTGCTTTGTTAAAATTTAAAACGTTTTCAGCAAAGCTTTCAATAACTTATGCCATTTTTTTCAGGTGACAAAGGTAAAACTTACTTTGTATTATTTTAGTATCAGCGAAAAAGAAATAAATATCCACAATAGGGCTATAAAGAAAAACTATAACTACATATATGAGCAGGGTATAAAAAACAAAACCTTTTTTTGCCTGGCAAAAAAGGTTTGTATCCGCAGAGTCCGGGATGTGAGAGCCTGCGACGACATAGGTTGCGCAAATCATCAAAAATCCATATTGTCCGACATAGTAGGTGGACTAATAAGGCGCAACGGTGGAAGTTGATGGGTGGCACCTATTTGCCATTGTTCGGTTATAAACATCACCAATTTACCTTTCAAATCAATTGGCGCTGTTCTGGGACGGTACTTCATCGAAAATATAATGGGTGCCTTTATTGCTATGATCTCAGCTGGGATGCCTTTTTCAAATTCTCTTTTCACAGCAGCGTCGTCGTAATTTTTAGTAGTATCCGGCTCGCCGTCATAAGTTGTAATATAGCCAATCAAAGGCGCCGTCGCCCGCCCGACTATAATGTTTTTATTAAGTTTAATGCGTTTTTTGCCGTTATTTCTTTTAATTATAACCGTAAATTCCTGTTCGGGGTAGCGGTTTCCATAATAAAGGTAGATATTCTCCTTCCTCATATCAAAATCAACCGCACGCATTTGAAGCGTTATTTTCCTGCCCAGGTAAGCAGGCAAGTCTTTACACGCTACTGTATCCTGCGCGGCCGTTTTGAAGCTGGCTAAGCTGCAAAAAATCACGATGGCATAAAGAACTTTCAAAATAAATTTAGTTTATGAATTGGCGCTGTTCTAATTTTAGCTTACGATCCTGTTACTAATGGTAGCATACAGTCAATTAAGCAATTTTCGGCCATAAGGATAGCCATTGTTTATTTATTTCGCTTTCAAAAAATCATATTCGGGGTAATAGTCTAACGGTTCAATTGGCATCAATTCAGCAGGTACCAGCTGACTTTTTAAATCAATTTCATATCCTTTTATCCAAGCCAATTTGCAAAAGCCCGCCGTATCAATAGAAAAAAACTTACTTATTATGCCATCTTTATTTCTTTTTTTTGCAGTTGCAATAAAATCTTCAAGCCCTTTTTTTATTAGTACTTCATCTTTTGCCTTAAAGCCGTTCAATATATTTACAACACCTGCAAAGCTTTCAAATTGTTTCATCTTCACAAAACGTGTCAGGCAATGAATATTCCAGTCCAGTTTGTCCCAATCCTCAGCTAATATGTTTTGTATACAGTTTGAATATTGATAGGGCATGCTTGTATCATTATTGATTTTATTTTTTAATCTACTGTATCGGTCTATTAAAACTTCATTATCCGAAAACATAGCATAACTTATTTGGAACATGCCGTTATCCATCACACGGCTATCATACGTATCGCTCATATATTGGGCAACGCGGGCTGCTTTATAAAATGATGCTTTGGTTTTTATGTAATCATGTTCAATATACATTTGATATAAAGCCCTCCTTACGTTTGTGTACTCTAAAAAAGGAATATAACGATACCACTCTTCGGGTTCTGTTATTTTTTTTTCATATATAAGATCCTCGTCATTTAATTGCTCGGTATACATTGTTGTTAAATGCTCGATTTTATCCATTTTCAATGATTAACTTTAAAACTACTATTTCTTTTATCTGCGGTTGTATTGTTGAGATATTTTGTTGAAACAGACTTTTCAATATCTTTAAACAAGAGCTTTTTCTTCTAAAAAGCATTTTACAACCCATACTTATCCAATTTTAAAACTACTATTTCTTTGGTCGATTTATCTACGGCCGTTACTGTTTTAGATATTTTGGTAAAATTAGCTTTCAAAACATTTCCTAGATTCATAGTTGCGGGATCAACATTAGTTATCATTTTATCAATAGTTTTACTAATCCACGCATCACTCATTTGTGCCGCTAAACCGGTAGTTATACTGCCTGGAGTTAACTTAATATTACCTGCACTGCCTATTTGTTTGGCTTCGTTAATAACAATTTCGGTTGGGTTGGTTAAGCTACCCTTAATATATACGCCATCAAAGCCATTGTTACTGCCAATTTTCGATTCGTATTTCACAAACCCGTTACGCTGTAATAAAACATCAGCCAGTTGCTCGGTTTTGGCGCCTGTGGCATCACCAAGTTGCACAATGTCATCAACCAGGTTTTTCAAGGTGCTTTCTGTAGGGGCTATACGTAACCCAAATCTATCGATTAAGTAACCACTAATATTGGTAAGGGTTTTATCAGCAGGTTTTATGGCTTTTAAAGTAATTAAAGCGGCGTGGTCAAAAACATTAATTGCCATTTTAACCAGTCGAAGCTCCCTGCCAACTTTAATGGCTCTATAAGCAACTTTGCCTGCGGCACTTGCTAAAGGCACCGTTTTTATAGATACTTTAACCCACTTGCCCGCCGTAGATGCCCAACCAACAACGGGTATTGCTGCAGCCACACTTAACGCACAATTTACTTTATTGCCTTCAATAAAATAAATGCCACCATTTATCAAATCTGCAGCATCGCCTATAACTGGCACAAACCCGGCAACATCCAGCATAAAGTGGACTTTCCCTCCTAAAACATTCCAAAACGCATTTCCATATATTTGCGCTTTTGTCCAATCCGGGTGCTGGTAAGTTAATACTTCTACCTCTCTTAAACAATCTATAGAAGTCAACAACCCAATTTTTGACATGATTATTTGTGGTCCTCCTGTTATCGGCTCGCCGCTTTCTATTTGATCTATAATTTGCGGAAAATTTGTGAAGGCGGATAATACGTCCGTATAAGCAACTGTTGTTGCTGTCGCAGGGTCGATGTAAGAATTCCCGTTGCCAGTATAAATAACAGCGGGTGGCGGCGTATAGATTACGGTACTGCTGCCAAAATAAGATGGCATAGATATAGGCCAGCTTAAACTATTTGATGAAGCATTAGTGCCATTGGGCCCTTGATATCCCATGCTGTAATAAAAACCCGTTGTCATTGTACCTCCATCTGCATCCGGTTTAAAATAAGTAACGACATCTTTGCCATCAGCGCTGATTATGCCAAATACTGTACCGTGATAGAATACACCGTTTACATTGACAAAATCCTCATACGGCGGATATGCTTTATAACCTAAGCCCTTTAAATAGTCTACCATTGCGTTAAAGTTGGCATCGGGTACTACGGCATTTGAATTATTTATGCCAAAAATAGGGTGTTCGGCCCCTACCACGCACGGCTCATCGCCCGGTGGCGGTACCGGGGGGAAGCCTCCACCGTCGCCGGGCAGTTTTTGTACTTTAATGGCGTTAATGGATTTACCGCCTTTTATCCTGGCTGGGTTTTGTGTGTCACAGGGATAATCGGGAGGTGTTGGTGTGTTACCACCAGAACCACTGCCACCGCCTGGCCCGGTACTACCGCCGCCGGATATTGGCGGGATGCCTGCATTATCACCGGAGGTCACATTATGGCAATTGGTTTGATCCAGGTAAATCCAATGGTATCCATCACCCTCATCATCCGGCACCAATTGGTACCAGCTGGTACAAACTACGTATTGTACTAAATTGGTTTTAATGCTTTGTGTTGCTTGGTTACCTGCAGAAGCAGCAACATCTGTTAACGCTCCTTTTATTGTCCCGTTTTTATAAGTGTACCCGCTTACAAACTTTCCTTGTGGAGTTGTATAGTAAACCATGCCGCTAAAATCAGCATCGCGCTTATTGTAGCTGTTGTTTGCCAGCTTTGAAGCATCGCCGTTTACATAGTCGGCATCACCAACAATTGTCATTACATAGGCCCCATAACTTTGGCCACGTTTTAAGATCAGCACCGAACTGCGACTATTATTTTGTGATGATTCACCTGAACCAATCTTTAATGCAATTTTTGATGCAGAGTCTATCGGAATTTCAATTACATCATTATTGTAACGGTTGTAGTTTTTAGCGTTATTCCAGTTGGGGTTAAAAAACTGGCTTAGGTCAAACTCATCCCCAATTGTATGAGTGGCTTGTCCTGATTCTTTAACTTTTTTGGGGAAATTGGTTTCGTACCATGTTTTTGCTACTCCAATTTTAGGATCGGAAGCTGTTAAGGGCAATGGTTCGCCGATCTTAGAAATATCTTTACGGCAGCCGTAAATAACAGCTACCGATGTCATCAAAATTAAGCACAGCTTAAAAGCGGAGGTCTTGCTTTTAGGATAAAGTTTTTTCATGTGACAGGTAATGGGTTACCTCATAAAAGTATAAACAATAATTCATGAAAAAAACACGTAAAACTACGTGTTTTTACAAATAATGATTGTAAAAAACAATAAGCACTCTAAATAAATTATTTAGCTTTTTAATAATAATATATTCATTATCAATATATTTAATTTGTGCCCCTTGTTAATATGCCAGCTTATCCTTCAGCAAACTAATATCCTTAGGTGCGATGTCAGCTATGGCAAATTGTTGTACATCGGTAATTTTCATTTCATCCAGCGCATTCACCAGATTCTCGTAAATGGAGCTTTGCGCAGGCTTTATAATAACTATCATGCTTTTACCTGTGGTTTGTTTTACATACTTGCGTGTTTCAAATATTGCCTTGCGCAAACCACTATTACTGTAGTTAGTAAGCGTTGCAGCAAGAATCGGTTTATCCGCAGCGCCCAGGTAATACATAGCCTGATTATTTTTACCAAGGCAAATGGTCATGGTGCGCGATTCGGCCACACCGCTGGGCTCATTGCCTACCGGCATATTTACTTCCATTGCTTTGGGCTTACTAAGCGTTGTAGTAAGCATAAAAAAGGTAATGAGCAGGAATGCGAGATCTACCATTGCGGTAAGGTCTACCTTTAAGTTTGGTTTTTTTGCGCGGGGTTTGTTTCCTGATTTTTCCGGGGTTGAATTTAATTCGGCCATGATAGTATAGTTAAGGTTAAACAATTGGTTTATTAATCATCTACCATATAAATATACTACATATTTAAAATAAACAAAATTTAATTTTGTTTATTTTAAATAAAAGATATAATAATCTAAAAAATGAGACTTTCGCCTAATAATAGCAACTCTGTGTTACAAATGTGTAAGAGAGGGTAAAACCAACAAACATATAAAAATCACGTGGCCTGAAATCGCCCCGCTGGGTGCCGGGATAACCACGATTAACTCCGCCGTTTTTTTCGCCTGAACGGTCGGCCAGTTTTACAGAAGCAGCATTTGGCAACGCGCTTGCAGGAGCATATACTCCGCTTACATCGTCTAAATAATCTGTATTCGTAAACCTATAGCCAAGATCTACAGCTACTGTCCATTTGCCCGAAACATTGTATTTAATGCCTGCACCAAAAGGTATAACAATTGCAAATTTGGAGTATTCGTTGGCTTGCCCCTCGGTACGTAGCTGCCTTAGGCCTACTGGATTGCCATTTAGCATTGCCCTGGGTGTATACGAAGTGATCCCCCCACCCAAGTATATATAAGGTGTGTACAGATTTTTACCGGCATCGGGTATATAGCTCATAAAGTTAAACTCGGCCATCAGGCTTAGTTCTTTTAAAGGAGTAGTGAAGCTCAAATTACGATCGCGGAATTGCTGACTACTTGATGTACTGTCGGCACCGCTTATTTGCGAAAAGGTGTAATTTAGCTTTGCTGATAGGTAGCGGTTAAAATTCCGTTTCACAAATAACCCTACAGCCCCGCCGCTTGGTTTAACCGGGTTATTGACATTTAAATCGCCGATGTATCCTGCAGCACCTATGGCCCCTCCTATTTCCCAGGTTTGGGCCTGTACATTTGTTATAATGAACAGTAAGAAAAAAGCTGCAATAACTTTGGGCATCAAGAACAAATTTAATAATTACGGGCGTCTAAACCCCATAATAGCTTTTTCCTTAACGTAGATAAGTAACTTTCATTATTTAAGCGAATCAAATTAAGCTTAAAGTCGGCTTTGTAAACCTTAAACTGGATAGGTTTATCCATTATAACCGTACGGCTATCACACGATACAATATAGTTGTTCCCTCTGTAATCAATATCCACCAATAAGATACTGGTATCCGGTAGCACCACGGGCCGCACATTTAAATTATGAGGTGCAACGGGGGTTAATGCTATACTGTTTGATTGGGGGAACATAATTGGCCCATTACAGCTTAACGAATACGCTGTAGACCCTGTTGGCGTAGATATTATAATGCCATCGCCCCAGTAGGAGTTTAAAAACTCACCATTTAACGAAACATGGGTGGTTATCATGGCCGAATCGTCACGCTTATGGATAGTTACATCATTAAGCGCGAAGTTATTATCACCAAATACTTTTTGATCGGAATCTATCACCAGCAATTCGCGACTGTCAAGCGTAAACTCCTTGTTTACTACCGCATGTATAGCGGCCGCTATATCGCTTTTGTTGATGCTGGCCAAAAAACCAAGCCTGCCAAAATTTATACCGATAACCGGGATGCCCGAATCCCGGATAACAGTTACCAGATCCAGCAAGGTGCCATCGCCTCCAAGGGTTAAAAAAACATCAACATGGTTTTTTTCGGGGTGGCTGCAGTTTAATACCGAAAACGCAGATGTATCTATGTTTCCCTCCAGATACTCCTTTAATTGTGGGTGCACACATATTTCAACCTTGTGCAGTACAAGACTGTCAAATACCTGGCGGATATAAGGAAAAACGGATGGATCGTTAAACTGCCTGCCGTAAACTGCTATTTTCATAAGGTGCGGTTACAAATTCAGGTAATTCATGAACGAATCAAACCTGTCCATAGAATTATCATTATGGTCGGTGAAGTTAAACGTGGCTTTAACATCGTAGTTGTAACGTAAAAAAGTGGCCAGAATGTTTGATATATCCTGTTTGTTCACTTTCAGGGTTACCTCCATCCGGGTACTATCCGGGAAAGTACGAGTGTAAGAACTTAGTATCTGTGCATTATCAGACTCCACCACTTGCGACATGTGTGCCAATGAGTTGTTCTTATTATCTACCTCTAATACAATTATACCGCCCGGCTCTGATACAGAAGTTAGCTTGGCAAAGTACTCGTTCATGGTGTTGATAGATATCAAACCCAGATAGTCCTTTTTTGTATTGAGTACCGGCACTACTGTTAGCTGGCGCTCGTAAAACAGGCGGATAACATCATAAATGTGTTGCTCTTCCAACACATAGGGGTTAACCAGCGATAATGCCAGCGAACCTATGGGCGCATTATAATCTGTTTCTTCTATCAGATCATCCTCGCTAAGCAGGCCTAAAAACTGATCTTCGTTTACAATTGGCAGGTGCCCAACCCTAAACTCTGCCATGCGATCAAACACCTTCTGAATACTATCAGAGGTATGTGCCGGTGGTATCGCGTTAGATATTAGCTCAATTGCAAGCATTTGTTTATTTTTTAATTTTATCTAAAAATAATTGCAAGTACTTATTAAATTCTTCGGGTTGCTCCATCATTGGCGCGTGCCCGCATTTATCAATCCAGTGCAGTTCGGCATTCGGCAGCAGCTCGTTAAACTCAACAGCAACTTCCGGCGGCGTAATTTTATCGTCCCTACCCCATATTAATGATACCGGCATAGTTATTTTACGCAGCTCGGTTTTCATATTATGCCTTATGGCCGATTTTGCCATGGCCAGTATCCTTATTACTTTATGTCTATCATTAATCATTTGATAAACCTCTTGCACAAGTTCTTCAGTTGCTGTTTTTGGGTCATAAAAGGTAAACTGTACCTTTTCTCTTACAAAATCAATACTCTCGCGGCGTGGAAACGACCCACCGAAAGCATTTTCATATAAACCAGAACTACCAGTCAAAACCAGGGCTTTAACATAACCCGGATGTGCCAGCACATATATCAGCCCAACATGTCCACCTAACGAATTCCCTAACAGTACAACATTACTAAGCTGTTTATACTTTATAAACTTATGTACGAATTTTGAAAGGCTACGGACTCCTGTAGTTAATAAAGGCAGCTCGTAAATTGGCAAAAGGGGTATTATAACCCTATAATTCTTACTAAACTCTTTAATAACCTCATCCCAATTGCTTAAAGCACCCATTAACCCGTGAAGCAACAACAACGTTTCACCTTCGCCCTCTTCAATGTAACTAAAACCCTTTTCTTCCTTAAGCACAAAATTCATAGTGTGACCGGTGTAAGTATTGTTGTAAATATATCAGACCAATTCCAATTTAGTCGGAATTGTTGTAAAATTATAATTATAAAAATATTCTGGCAGGTTTTATCTCAATAATTATACGATGAAACTAACCTAATAGTTGTTTCACTACTTCAGATACGGTTTTTCCATCTGCACGCCCGGCAAGCTCCTTGTTAGCAACTCCCATTACCCTGCCCATATCTTTTACCGAGGTAACGCCAAGCCTTTCAATAACTTCTTGTATAAAACCCTCTATCTCGAAACGTGTCATTTGCTGTGGCAGGTAAGGCTCTATTACATACATTTCTGCCATTTCTATATCGTACAGATCCTCGCGGCCTTGTGCTTTATATATGTCTGCAGATTCCTTACGTTGTTTTATCAGCTTTTGTAACACCTTTATCTCAGCTTCCTGAGTTAGCTCTTCAGCAGCACCCTTTTCTGTCCTGGCCAATAATATGGCCGATTTAATGGCACGGAGCCCTCTTAAGCGGTCGGGTTGCTTAGCCAGCATCGCTTGTTTTATATCCTGGTCTATTTGTGTTAATAATGACATGGTTTATAATTAGTGAATTATTGATTTAGTGAATTAGTGATTTTAAAAAGCCTTGTCATTTCGAACGAGGTACGAGGAGAAATCTTGTTCGATAATTCCCCTACTATCCTTCGAAATGATTCTATTTATTAAGTGTTCTTCCTAAAAATATTTGTTGCCGTGGCTTGTGCCGTTGGCATAACAGTAAGCTCGTTTATGTTTACATGCGCCGGGCGCGATGCCACAAACCATATGGTTTCGGCAATATCCTGTGCTGCTAATGGCTCAAAGCCTTCGTAAACCTTTTTAGCGCGTTCTTTATCTCCTTTAAAGCGCACTTCAGAAAACTCGGTTTCTACAGCGCCGGGATGTACGGCGGTAACTTTTATACCATGACTATTCAAATCAATGCGCATGCCTTTATTCAAGGCGTCAACCGCATGTTTTGTGGCACAATATACATTTCCATTAGCATAAACCTCTTTACCGGCTATAGAACCTAAGTTAATAATATGGCCGTAACCATTGGTTATCATCCAGTTAGATACCACACGGCTAACATACAGCAAGCCTTTAATATTGGTATCTATCATGGTATCCCAATCATCATAACTGCCCTTTTGGATAGGATCAAGCCCCTGACTAAGACCTGCGTTGTTTATCAGCACATCAACCTTTTTCCATTGGGCGGGAAGGCCTTCCAGGCTTTGAATAACCTGTTCGCGGCTGCGTACATCAAAAGATGATACGGCCACTTCAATATTATATTGCTTATTAAGTTGCTGCGCCAAAGTTTCCAGGCGGTCCATACGGCGGCCGGTAAGTATAAGATTATATCCCTCGCGTGCAAATGTGTGGGCGCAGGCCTCGCCTATCCCTGCGGTGGCACCTGTTATTAATGCGATCTTTGTCATAGATATGAGTAACTATCGGCAACGAAATTATGTTTTTATGTTGACTTTATTTGTCTTTTTACCGTAAGGATAGTTTTTGAGGGGTTAACAGTATCCAAAACAAATTCTATTTATGTTATTGTTATGATACTAACTTTAAAACTATCCACGAGATTTGAGTATTAACAAAACATCACACCACAAAAATAAACATAATGGAATACAGACAATTAGGCGGATCGGGTTTAAACATACCGGTGCTTAGCTTTGGTACTGCCACATTTGGCGGCGCCGGCGAATTTTTCAAAGCCTGGGGCTCTACCCAATTAGACGATGCTAAAAAGTTAGTTAACCTTTGCCTTGATGCAGGCGTTAACCTGTTTGATACAGCCGATGTGTACTCGGGCGGCATCTCGGAGGAAATTTTAGGCCAGGCATTGGAAGGCTTGCGTAACAAAGTACTTATCTCTACCAAAGCCACTTTTAAAATGGGCGACGGGCCTAACGATTATGGTTCATCAAGATATCACCTTGTTAAATCGGCAGAGGATAGCCTACGTCGTTTAAAAACCGACCATATTGATATTTATCATATGCATGGCTTTGACGGTAACACACCTGTTGAAGAAACGCTGCGCGCGCTTGACGACCTGATTACCAGTGGAAAAGTACGCTACATTGCTGCCTCCAATTTTTCGGGCTGGCATTTAATGAAATCTTTATCAATATCAGAAAGATATGGATGGGCCAAATATGTTGCCCACCAAGCCTATTATTCGTTATTGGACCGTGAGTTTGAATGGGAATTGATGCCGCTTGGTATCGATCAAAAAGTAAGCACAATAGTTTGGAGCCCATTAGCATCCGGTCAATTAGGTGGTAAATTCCGCAGAGATCAACCTATCCCGCAAGATAATCGCCGCAGCCAGGGTGGCAGCCACGGACCAGAAACTGATTTTGAACGCCTTTACACCATTGTAGATGCACTGGATGAAGTAGCTGAAGAAACCGGTAAATCTGTTGCGCAAATATCTATTAACTGGCTTTTGCAACGCCCAACCGTGGCTAACATAATCATTGGCGCCCGCAACGAGGAACAGCTAAAACAAAACCTTGATGCTGTTGGCTGGAATTTGACTATCGATCAAATAAAGAAACTGGATGCCGCCAGTGACCGCGACCCAATATACCCATACTGGCACCAACGCCAGGACACAAGGCTTAACCCACTGCCAAAGTTTTATTAAACAAGAAAGGCCCCGATAAATCGAGGCCTTTCTTATATTTCTGTCATGGTGAGCCTGTCGAACCATTAGCCGCGCGTACAAGTCTTCGACAAGCTCAGACTGACAAATGTTGCTATTTATAAAAGTATCATCTACAGCTGCTTTATCCTAATATTTTTGTAGTAAGCTTTATGTCCATGATCCTGCAAAGCAATATGGCCAATTTTAGCCATGCCGTATTCAGGATGATCCTTCCACTTTCCTTCTGCTTTCTTCTTTTTCCAGTCAGCATCCCAGGCGGTAAACTCCACTATTTTTTTACCGTTTAACCAATGCTCTACATGGCCTTTATTAAAAACTATCCTGCTGGTGTTCCATTGGCCAACGGGCATAACTTTTTTTAGTGCGTTGGCATTGTGCATCGCGTAATCGGCACCGGTTTTTTGCCACTCTTCCAGTTTATCGGGTACCCAGCCAATATCATCTATTATCTGGTACTCGGGGCCGGTTAGGTAGGATGCTTCATACTTAGGCGACTCAACAACATGGTATAAAACACCGCTGTTACTGCCTTTATCAATTTTCCATTCCCAGGTAAGTTCAAAATTGTCGTACTGTTTATCGCTTACAATATCGCCGCCGGTGTCCGTTCCTTTAACAGCGCCAAGGCAAACCAACGCACCGTTCTCTATCTCCCAATTTTTAACTTCGCCTTTTTTGTTGTAACCATGCCAGCCTTTTAAGTTTTTACCATTAAAGAGACTTACCCATGCAGATTTTTTTGCCTGTGCAAAGCTCTGCGAGCCCGAAAAGCAAATGGCTGCTGCAAGGCCTAATACTTTAAATTGTTTGTTCATACTATATATAAGGTTAATCTTATTTAGCCATTTTCATTTTTTCAGGATCCCAAAACATTGGGCTATTTTTATAATAGCTGTCGTTACATAACAAAGCCGGTGCTGCCGCACGATAGCCAAATATAGCGTCTTCGGCAACTTTACCATTGGTACGTATAGCGGTTATAAAATTATTCATGTGGTCGTACGGGCCACCCAGATAACCTTTCTCCGCATTAAAGGTGATCTCTTCTGGCGGCAAAATGTGCTTCCTGCCCGAATCGGTTTGCCCGGCTTTACGCATCTTTTCAATATAGAACGGATCATCAGATGCTATTACCTTATTCCTTTTTAATGTAACGCTATCCCAGGTAACATCCATTGAGCCTTCGCTGCCAACCAACTTAAGGTATGTAGTACCGCTGGTACCATCCACAAAATTACACCGTAAGGATAGATTGAATGCCGGGTGTGCTACTGTTTTGCCGTAATCGAATGTCCCCAGCAAAACATCAGGCACTTCGCGGCCATCGTTCCAGTATCGTAAACCGCCCGATGCATAAATTTTATTTGGCCCCATAGAACCGGTTATAAAATGCAGACTACTAAACAGGTGAACGAACAAATCGCCGGCCATACCTGTACCATAATCTGTATAGTTTCTCCAACGGAAAAACCTTTTAGAATCAAACGGGCGTTTTTGTGTATTGCTTACATAAGTTTCCCAGTCAACGGTTTGTGCCGATGCATCATCGGGGATTGGATATTGCCAAACCTCAACAGGAGCTCGGCGTGCCCAAAAGCCTTCGGCATAGTTTAATTCGCCTATTGCTCCACTTTTTAATAATTCATGGGCTTTTTCATTTCCCAATGACGATACTCCCTGGCTGCCTACCTGGAAAATTTTCCCGGTTTCTTTTTGTGCTTTTATTACCGCCGGTCCTTCGGCAACAGAATGCACCATTGGTTTTTCGCAATACACATGTTTACCGGCATGCATGGCATCAACAGAAATTTGCTGGTGCCAATGATCGGGCGTGGCTATAATTACCGCATCAATATCTTTACGGTTAAGTATCTCTTTATAAATTTTGGTAGTATAAATATCGGCTCCCCAACGGGTTTTAGCTTCATTTAAACGCCCATCATACAAATCGCAAACAGCAACCAGTTTTACACCAGGTACCTGCAGGGCTACAATGGCATCCTGCGTACCCATACCACCCGCACCAATCAGGGCAATATTTACCTGATCGTTAGGGCCATATTGGTTATACTTTTGTTTTAAATAATGAAAGCTGTGCTTATCGGCGGCTAATAAACTGCTGCCTGCGGTTACTGCAGCGGCGGTGGTAGCTAATTTTTTAATAAACCCCCTGCGGGATGCTTCGGAATTTTCTTTCATAATTATGCTCTAAAGTTTATGTTACAATATTTGTTATGAATATAATGGGTTTACGAAGGCGTAGATGCCGGGAAGTGAAGGTATAGTTTTTAAATAATATTAAAAAGTTTAATTGTCAGTACTTGTAATTTCTTTCCACGCCAGCAGAGAGAACTCCTGCTGCCTGTTCGAAATGACAAAGAGGTAACCATCAACTATGAACTCCAATACTTATCTTTGCCCGCATACACATGAACAAAACTGTAACACCATACCAAAACCAACAGGGCACCAAAAAAGAGCAGGTGGCCGATATGTTTAATAATATCTCAAAAACCTACGATTTTCTGAATCATTTCATGTCGCTGGGGATTGATATCATCTGGCGTAAAAAGGCGATCAATGAGCTTAAAAAAGATCAGCCACAACTAATACTTGATGTGGCTACCGGTACCGGTGATTTTGCTTTCGAAGCTTTATCTATTCTAAAGCCTAAAAAGATAATAGGTGTAGATATTTCGCAGGGGATGCTGGATATCGCAAAGCAAAAAATAGCTAAACGTAACCTGTCTGATAAATTTGAGGTTAAGCTGGGCGATTCGGAAAAACTACCTTTCGAAGCCGATGAATTTGACGCTGTTACCGTTGCTTACGGCGTACGTAATTTTGAGCATTTGGAAACAGGCCTTGCCGATATCCATCGCGTATTAAAACCTGGTGGAAAAGCCGTTGTATTAGAGTTTTCAAAACCAAAGGCATTCCCAATTAAACAACTGTACAAGTTTTACTTTAATTATATAACGCCGGGCATAGGTAAACTCTTTTCAAAAGATGCAAGGGCTTATACCTATTTGCCTGAATCAGTTGCGGCTTTCCCAGATGGTGAAGCATTCACTAATCTGATGCAAAAAGCAGGCTTTAAAAATACCAAAAGCAGGCCTTTAGCGTTTGGTATCTGTTCTATATATACCGGTATTAAATGATAAAAACCCGCTATTTCATCCTAATGTTATTGATGGGCTGCAGCAATTTTTTGTTTGCGCAGGCATGGGGTGGCGGTGCAGATAATAACGATCTTAGTTTCGGTTTCTCCTTTTCATATGTACAAAGCAGCTTTAAAATAATTAAGCAGCCTAACTGGCGCAGTCCATTTTTTGATGCTGACCTAAATGCTTTTGCAACAGACGAATTGATAGGCATCAGTTCTAAACCTTTACCGGGCTTTGCCGTTGGTTTTTTAACACGTTACCGCCTTACCGATCACCTGGAAGTACGTACCACCCCTTCCCTTGTATTTTCTGACAGGGCCGTAACCTATTCTTATAAAACACCAGAGCAGGATGTTACCAAATCGGTACAAACTACAACAGTTGATTTCCCATTACAGCTAAAACTAAAATCAGACCGTATTGGAAACATGAGGGCTTATTTAATTGGTGGTTTAAAATATTCGGGGACTATTGGTTCTAAAAAAGATGAAGCTAATACCGCACCTACCGAGCGCCTGCTTAGAAACGTAAAGGGATATTCATCATACGAAGCCGGTTTTGGGTTTGATATTTACTTTGAATATTTTAAACTATCGCCCGAAATAAAGCTGACTAACAGTTTTGGGAATATCCTTGTAGCGGATAATACGCCTTATGCAGTACCTATTAGCAGGCTATCCTTAAATACCTTTACGTTTAGCTTGTTTTTCGAATAGGGTTAGTTCAATCGCTTTTCGTAACAGTAAAAACGCAAGCCCGGGCGAAACTCCAAACCCATCTCACCTAAAAATCTATAGCCTAACTTAGGGAACAACTTTTGAGTTGCCTCATTTTTTGTATTGGTATCTACCCGTAGGGTCTCAATGCCTCGTTCTATGGCTTCGTATTCGGCCTGCATGAGTAAAGCTGCCGCGATGCCCTTGCCCCTAAAATGTGGACTAACAGCCAGCCTGTGCGTTACAATAGCTTCTTCATTTACGTCAAGGCCTACCTGTGCATATTCGGGATACTGCTCGGTAGTAATAGCGGTAATGCCGGCAATAGCGCCATCTATCTCAGCTACCCAAAGTTGATTCAGTGCAATATCGTTCTCAAAAACCTGCGGGTTGGGGTATTTATCATCCCATTGCAGGTTGCCGGATGCTATCATTAGAGGGACAACATCAGCTATCAAGTCCATTATTTGTGGGATATCTTTTAAAGTGGCAAGGCGTATGTTCATTCTGTAAAGTCAAAAATCAAAATTAAAAAGTCAAAAGCTTTGGTATCTGCACATCTGCATATCCTCAAATTTGCATATCTGCATTAGTGATTGTGCTTTTTATGAATATCCTTTACCAAACACAGTTTTTTAATTTCATCTATGCGGATTGGGAAAGGGGCATATTTTAGACGGTTGCCAACCATCTCTGTTACATTATCCGAGTGGGCTATTACTTCTTCGGGGTTATCGCTGGCAAGCAGGCGCTTATACATACGGTAATCGCCCCATTCAATATAATATACTTCGCCGGGTAAGATCTTCTTATCGCTGATAATTTTCAGTGCAACCCAGCAACCGTTCTCCAGGTACGGATACATTGAGTGTCCCCAAACCGGCAATGCAAAGTCGCACTCTTCAATCCCTGGGAAGTTCATGCGGCCAACCGGGCGGGCATCATTTATATCATTATAAACCTCAACACCTGATGCTGTGGCCGTTATTTCATACATGGGTATTCCTTCTTCGCTTCTTACAACTACAGGTTTATCTGCATTTTTCTTCCCGCCTAAGTATTCGCTATATTTTTCTTTAAAAATCTTAAGCTTTTCAGGGTCGATATTTTGCCTGCTTTTAATTATTTCGGTAATAGAACTGGCCGAATTAAAATTTAACGCTTCCGCAAGCTCGGAGTTGTTATTAAATGCCCTACCCCTAAGCTGGTTATAAAGTATTATAAACTCCAGTGTTTCAGGCCGTACTGTTTTTATTTTATTCGGTTTTGATAATTCTTCCATGGCAATAAAAATAATTACAGATAATTCTTTATTATATTAAAGATGTTTCTTTATATTTGAACGTTCAATAAATGCTAATTTAAAACTAATAATCAACAATCCAAATATTATGCTTACAGAAATTAAAGAATATACTTTATGCCGCACAGGATTTGGTTAGCCGTGATATTCATTATTTTTTAACTAACCATATAATAACCTTAACAACCCTAAATAATGCACATAGTATATTCCGCCTTACGCACGCAACTAAAAAATGGCAAAGCCCAGCCAATAAACCAAGAACTAACAGAACGCTATGAGGCATACCAGGCCACATGCAATAAATACAGGGAAGAGATAGCTGCTATTCAAAAATACATGCCCGGGTGGGCGCCCCCTTTTGAGCTTAAAGCATAAGCGGAAAATGTTCTTTTCAATCACTAATTCACTAAATCAATAAATCACTAATTGAACAACCATGATAAAAATTGCACAAAAACTAAAAGATCAACTATGGTGGCTAATTATTACTGTAGATTATGACTACAGCCGTATAAGCATTGCCGACAACGACCTGAACGATGATACGTTAACCCTATGGTTAGAAGATAAACACGATTTTAAAAATACCTTAGAAGAATGCCTGCAGTTGGATATTTCTTCTAAGCAGTTTGCCAAAGTTATTAAGGCTGAGAACCTGAACAGCTACGAAGGCCAAAGACTACACCCCAATAAACAATTTGTATACAAAACCCGTGTGCAGATCAATGAGGCTATAACATGGTATAAGCAAGATGCAACCTTAGTAGAACAACAATGGGCGCGTGAAGCAATGCTAAGAACGATATTAACTCAATTAGTAGAAACAGAGGCCTCCGTGGATAAAGGCTGGTGATAACTATGCCAATAAGCATATATTACATATTCGCAACAACTATTCCTGTATAGGTATTTAGATAAATATTATTATTTCACTTTTACCAATTGTTCTTTATCTACCTCAACAAGCTCTTCTACCTCGCTTAAAGCTTCGGCAGGGGTAGCAGCATAGTTAAGTTTACGGAAACGCCATATGGCAAAAGCAGGCTCCTGATAACGATTAATAAGTTTGAAGAATTTTGGGAAGTTATGTACTTCATCAAGCAATACACCAGTTACAATGCCGTTATTGTCTAATATTTCGCGAATGGTGTATTCTTTGTCTTTGGTTATCCAAATCTCAAAATCACGCCTTATTTCTCCGCTCTTATCAGGATCAATTTTATCGTTAATACAAATTACTTTATCGCCCGGCTTCATATAAAGACAAAATTAAAAATTCAAAAGTAAAACACGTGTATTTTATGTCATTATACATAATAACACCTCACAAGTCTGTTTTGATTTTTCCTTTTGAATTAATTATCTGCCGGCATGGATACGAAAAAGGAGGTACCCTCCCCAATGCTGCTTTCAACCCATATATGGCCACCTTGCAGTTCAGTAAACTCTTTACAAAGCAATAAGCCAAGGCCCACGCCTTTTTCATTGTCGGTGCCAAAGGTTGATTGTGCCTGCAAGGAGAATAGCTCGGCTTGTTTTTCCATAGACATCCCAATACCATTGTCACGGATAATAAGCCAGCATTCGCCGCCAATACGTTTGGCTTTAAAGCTTATTTGGCCGCCGGCCTGGGTAAATTTAATAGCATTACTAATAAGATTACGTATCACCAGCTGTAGCATGTCGCTATCAGCAACGATACGTATATCCCAATCTATGTCTTCGGTAAGGATAATTTCTTTTTTTAGGGCTATAGCTTTTTCCAGCTCAATGGTATTAAACAAGGAATCGCGCAGATTAACATAACCAAGCTTAACATTAACGCCATCCATTTGTGCTTTTGACCATATTAACAATTTCCCAAGCATATCAATAGTACGGCGGGTAACTTTAAGCAGATCACCTTCAACCATGCGGCGTTCTGTAGTATCCAGTTCATATTCTGTGATCAGTTCCAAATAGTTTTGAATATTACTTAACGGCGAACGCAGGTCATGTGCTATAATAGACATTAGCTTGTTCTTTTCAGAATTAATGCGCTCTAACTCTTGGTTTTGTTGAGTAATATGCTGATTCTGTATGGCGATAGCGCTGGTTTTTTCTAATGCCGAACGTTTTTCAAAATCATAATTACGCCTTAAATAAGTGACCGTATAATACACAACAATAACAACAACTATATAGGCTGATGTTAAATCAAAATAGCGATTTTCTTTACTGGTGTAACTATTGGGTATCCATTGTGGGTAATAATACTCTATAATATGCATTGTAACGGTTATGGATATATTCACCGCAATCCAAAATTTTTGTTGATTTCTAGGCACCACACAAAGCACCAATAAAATGCACAACCCCATTAACAGGTCGGTTGGGCCATAAGTGCCCGAATTATAAATAAAGTTTATTGTAAACAGCAGATTACCTACAATGGTAAATACAGTAATAGTGGTTTTTACTTTTCTTTTGTAACGCGACCGGTAATAAAGCCCTGAAAAGATAATAAGTGCTACAAGGCTTATTAAAGCCACATATGGCAACCCAATTAAATAATTGAATGGAACATTATAGGCAAGTGCCAGTATAGCAATAATGCAAAGCGAATGAAATATTCTAACTTCTAAAGGAAACTCTGCAGTCGTGCCCGTAAGCCTTATCCATAGCCTGTTTATATTTCCAAAAAGGCGCAAGTTGTTAACAGTTAAAGTTATACAAGGTTACAAATAATTTTTCACCGGGCAATATTTAACTTCTCCGTTTTGCTTAAAAATAAAAAAAATTGCAAATTAAAAGGCATAAAAAAAGCCGGGCAATGCCGGCTGATCTCATTTAAAGAAAAATATCGGGGGCTTAATTACGGCTAAAACCGCCTCTGCCGCCACCACTGTTAAACCCAGGACCTTTATCCTCGGCTATGTTAACTGTTATGCGTTTGCCATAATAGCTTTGGCCGTTCATGCATCTAATGGCTTCTTTAGCTTCCGCTTCATTAACCATCTCTACAAAACCAAAGCCCCTGCTTTCTTTTGTTTCACGATCTTTAACGATCCTGAGGGACTTAACCGGCCCAAAATCTCCAAAAACCGCATTTAATTCGGCCTCACTTACTTCTAATGGAAGGCCTCCAATAAATACTTTCATTAATCTCCTTTTGTTTTTGTGTAAAGATACGGAAAACAGGTTGTTTTTTATAGCCCGCGGGCCAAATAAGGGGCTATGTAAGCTGTTTTTTACAATGAGGTGTCAATACCACCCGCATGTTGGATTTACTGTTTTTTCAGCTTCAGTTCAAAGGTTCCCTCTACCCTGTAAAGTGACGAATTAGGGTCATCGTCTTTAGAAAGAAAGGTAAAGAAGTTCCCTTTGGCAAGTACGTCTTTTTGGCGGTATTGCAAAAGGTTTATCTTTCCGGAATCACCGGGTTCAGCGTATTGTGTAAGGGTGTATTGCTGGGTATGCATCACATCGGCCATTATTAACAATTGGCCACCTGCAACCGGCTTGGTAAGGCTATCAGCAGCTGCCCCTTTCGAGCTTACGCCGAAACTCATGGTGTGCGCTTTGTTAATAGCGGTAATGCCAAAATAACGGTTATTGCCCGCACTCATATTTACGAATGCAACAGAATCTGTAGAGGCATCAAAAATGTAAGTAGAATCCTGCATTTTAATGGTGAGCGTACCTTCAACTGCAAGGAAATTATCAGACGGTGTTGCATTCAATGCACTGTCGGCATTCAGGGCTATTTTCTTTTGATCCACAGCTTGTTCCCCGGTATCTTTTTGGCATGACATTACCATCACCGAAAGGAGTAGGATTAATGACACGTACCAATTAGTAACCCGTTTTGAATGCATAGGTAAATCGTTGCGATAAAATTAACGAAAAAATATTTTAATTAACGTACTTTATACACTTTAACAGTAAAATTTAACATTTTTTAACTATACCATATAAACGAGTTAAAAACCGCAAAGGTTTGCTCAATTTATTGAAATAATAACATTTTACTTCTGCATATAATATTGATTGTCAAGCAGTTTAAGCTGGTTTAAAATATCTCGCCAACTGTTACAAATACTCCTTTTGAGCCATGGTTACCAAAACCATAATCAATGGCTATATTAGTTTTTGATACTTTGTTTAATTTGATACGCAAACCAGCGCCATAACCTGGCTGTATGGCTTGCAAAGCAGAACCGGGCGCGGCCGAAAAAGACTCGGCGTTTAGAAAAGCCACGCCGCCTAATAAACCATTTTTCGTTATTTTGTATCGGTACTCGCTTTCCAGGTAAACCATTTGAGCCCCCCTAAACCTGCCTTGTATATACCCCCTGCCGGTACCATTGTACTGATCCCAGGTGTTGGCGGGCAGATCCAGATAAGGAGGCTTACCGTTAAGTACAAGCCAATTATAGCTCCAAAAGGCAATAACGTTATTGGATGATGCCGGCAGCCTGTAATACTTCCGCACATCGATAATTAATGAGCTCCAGGCAGATGTACTCCCTAAAAATGTTTTATTATCCCGGTATTGTACTGAAGCATAAAAACCCCTGGTTGGGTTAATGGAGTTATTACGCATATCCATCAAAGCATTAAGTGTTATACCCGATGATGTGGTGCTCGTCTCAGCCCCATATAACGCATAGTCGGATATACTGCCATCCGGATTACCTTTTTCTGATATATTAAAATGTTTATCGAAGATGAACCCTGCACCTGCATACAGGTTCCCCACAATACGGGTCAACAAGGTTTCGTGAAAGCGAAACAAGGTGTAATCCATCGGGTTCTCATTTACTGACTTTGAATTAGTGCCCAAACCAAATGTACTTTGCGGATACTTGTAATATTTAAAATCGCCAATAAAGTTGAACCTGTCGCCTGTTGTCCAAATGTTGGATTGTAATGGGATGATAATTTGTTTGTTTTGCGTATACGCCGCGTTTGATGATATGGTAGATATACGCGAATTGCCAGATACCCGGAAAGCCACATTCCCCGAAAGGGTTACCGCTAATTTAGTTTGCAGCGTATAGCCCACAGCAGGCAACACAGAAAATACAGGCCTCGTTCCTATTACTGTAGTTGCTTTATTAGCCACGGTCCCCTTTTTATTAAAAACTGAACGGATCAAATCATACAGATCCTTTTGTGCTGAGGTGTCTTGCTGGGCAACAACCAGGGTATCGTTCATACGATGCCTCGTAAGCGGAATTGTACTTTTATCCTGCGCGTGCAGCGCAAAAGAAAAAAGAAGCATAGCTATCAGCAGTAATGCTAATCTCATTATAATGGTTACAGGTTTAATGCTGCAAAACAGCATGGTAAAGATATGCTTTTTGTAAAATGCAGATCATATAAACATGAATTACTCATTCTCTCATTAAACGATATAAAGATTTTTCTTTATTATTTGTATTTGTAAAGAATTTGTTTTATATTTGTATACAATTATGCCAATCGGCATTCAATTCATTAAACTCATTCTTCATGAAACAACATCTAAAAACAATCAAAGCTTATAGAGCGCGTATTGCAAAATATTTTAGCTTTATACAGGGAGAATATCATATAGAAAAAGTACCGGCAAAGGGTGCTAAAGACAAAACCGACTTTATTGATCATAAGGTTTGGGACCGTGAACCCGAACCTGCTACCCTATCCGGGTTGGCATTAGCTCTGGGTTTTATCAGCATAGCTGAACTGGAAACCTACGAGCGCGATGGCAAATTCGCTCATATTATTAAAAAGGCCAGATTGAAGGTAGAGGCTGAGTACGAAAAAAGGCTTCATTATCAGTCGGCAACCGGGGCTATATTTTTTTTGAAGAACCTGGGCTGGACTGAGAAATCTGATGATTCTTTCTTAAAGGAAATACCTAAAACAATAAAAATAGAAATTGTTAACTCGGGCCCTAAATTGGTTTCGAGCGAAAAAGATGTGACGCTTAATTAATATGTTAAAGATATTATTTAGATAGGATCATTTCTATATATGTCCCTTCTGGTGGTGTAAGATATGGTTCGTTGTCTTTAGGTAAGTAACTAAGTTCCATATCCGTGTTTGTCACTTTTTTTATTCTAAAACGTTCTTTTGCACCATAGTAATCCTGACTTTCTGTATGGATGTAAGTTAACGAATCACCAACCAATGTGTACGGAATTGTAAAAACATTCCCTGTTTCTGTTAGCACTGTCACCGTGTTATCCATTTTGAACTGGTAATTGGCATTATTAAAATCAGTATAAACTTTATCCTCTATGGTAACACCATTTAAAACCCGTTTTACTGCTTTGTTTTTAATATACCATTTGCCAATGATGAGTGTATTATTATTAACAGCAACCTTGCCATCTTTTTTACACGAAAACAAAAATATCGCAAACAAAGCAGGGATAATTAGCAAAGAAGCATTTTGCTTAATATTAGGAATAAGGTTCATCAGTAAAGTGCTTTTTAATTGCACTAAAATAAGATAATTTATAAAATAAACAGCTATGATCTTAGCACTTCTTTAATACGCTACAAAACCAGTAATCACTATTTGATCTAATGAAAACCACCACCCTATTCAAACATAATTACGAAGCTACCAGCCATATTATTATAAACCAGGGCGGCACAAGCTCTGGTAAAACTTACGCTATTGAACAGGTATTGTTTTGCCTGGCAGCAGAAAACGAAAAGCAGATCATCACCGTTGTAGGGCAGGATATCCCCAACCTAAAATCGGGCGCCCTGCGCGATGCACAGGCTATACACAGCGAATCGAATATCCTGAAACGCTTGGTTAAAAGCTATAACAAAACAGATCGCATATTTGAGTTTAGCAATGGTAGTGCAAGAGGCACAAACCCGTATAAATGAAATTCGCCTCAAAATACTTGAAGGACAAGTAACTGTATTACAGCGTGAAATGGAAGAAATTAAACTAACAAACACTAAATAACACTTATGAACTTAAAATCCTTCTTAACACAAATATGGAATACCATTAAATCATTATTTAATAGCTTTCCGGCAAAGCTAAAAACAGCGGTACATATTGGAGTTACAATTACAGAGAATATAAAAACCTTTGTCGACTCGCCAATTGCCGATATATTGACCGCGATAATTCCCGGAGAAATTGACGATAAAATTAAACAGGTATTACGTAAAGGCATACCTATCATTCTTGCCAATTTAAAGCTGACGGATGAATGCAGCAAATTAACCGATCCCTATGAGATTACTAATTGTGCTATAAAAGCATTACAAAACCTGAATGGGGATATCAAAAATGCTTTTCTACACAATTTATCTATACTAATTACAAAATTGGCTGCAGATGAAAAATTGACATGGAGTGATACCGTTTGTATTGTAGAGTGGTATTATCAGCATAAATTCAAGGTTATCAGTAATTGAATTTATAATATATTTTGTGCCCGGAACGAGATTCGAACTCGTACATCCTTACGAATGCCACCCCCTCAAGATGGTGCGTCTACCAATTTCGCCACCCGGGCTTTAATAAATACAAAGTCTTAAGTTAAGTCTTGTCTTATCTATTCGACGTATGACTTAGAACTTAAGACTCTAAATTTAATGGATGTGCCCGAAGAGAGACTCGAACTCTCAAGAGACAATTCTCAACGGCTTCTGAGACCGCAACGTTTACCAATTTCGCCATCCGGGCATTACAAGGCTGCAAATATAATTTTTTTAGTTAATCTGGTTAAATAAATACTTAATAAATGCACATTTTGTAAAATTAAGGGTAAAGGGTAACTTCGGTAAAACTTAACAATATGCCCAAAAATAAAAATTACATTGCTGCTGTAATATTTTCGTTCTTGTTTATTAGTTTAAAAGCCCAAACTATAACATCATTACAACAGGGCAAACCAGTAAGTATCCGTGGTCTATCTGTCGTTGATGATAAAACAGCCTGGGTAAGTGGAAGCAAAGGAACAATTGGTATATCCACTGATGGTGGAATCAATTGGTCATGGCATCAAGTTAGAGGATTCGAAAAATCTGACTTTAGAGATATTGAGGCATTTTCTGATAAAGAGGCCGTAATTATAAGTTCCGGAACTCCTGCCCTTATCTTAAAGACTATTGATGGTGGAGCAAATTGGGCTATTAAGTATCAAAAAGCTGATACGGCCTATTTTTTAGATGCGATGGATTTCTCAACAAAGCAGCATGGTTTTGTTCTAGGCGACCCCATCAATAATAAATTTCTTCTTTTAGAAACTATTGATAGTGGCGAAACCTGGAACCCTGTGATTAATTCACCTGTAGCATTAAAAGATGAGGCTGCTTTTGCAGCCAGTGGAACCTGTTTACGAACCGACAAGCTGATTACCATAGTAACCGGCGGAAGTAACAGCCGGATACTATCCTCTCCTATTCAAAATGCTGTATGGACTGCAAAAAAATTACCACTTACAAACGGTGTAGCAAGTCGGGGTGCGTTTTCTGTTGCATATGGCAATAACCAAACAATTATTGCTGGCGGAAATTATGCAAAGGATAAACAAAGCGACTCGGTAGCTTATATACTTCCTAAGGCTAAAGCTAAGTTTACAAAGAATATTCCAGTAACCGGTCCAGCCGGTTATCAATCATGTGTTGAATATATCAGAGGGGATATATTTCTTTCAACAGGCACCTCTGGAAGTAATATAACTACAGATGGTGGTAAAACCTGGCACAAAATTGATACCGCAAGTTATAACGTTTGCCGTAAAGCAAAACATGGAAACCTTATTTTATTGGCAGGGGATAGAGGAAAATTAGGTTCATTTAAATTTTAAAATTGTGTGTTTGAAGCACTTATTATAAAGTTTACATTTTATTGAAAATAGGTTTGCAACGTATATCAATTAATCCTATATTTGCACCACTTTAAACGGAAACGGTAATCGAAACCACGAAAGTTAAAAGTTGATTCCGTAGCTCAGCTGGTAGAGCATAACACTTTTAATGTTGGGGTCCTGGGTTCGAATCCCAGCGGGATCACAAAGACCACCCAACAGGTCGACGTTTAAAGCTAAAAGGCGCATGAAAATGCGCCTTTTCTGTTTAAAATGCATTTTAAATGCAGATCTGGCCATATCAGCCAAAAAATAATCAGATCATTTCAAATCAAATCATTTCATTCTAACTGGTGCCCTATTTTACTTGGGCACCAGTTAGTGTAAATTTGGGCACCAGTGCAAGGGATAACAACCTGCTTGACAATGGTTTAGTGCGACAATTTAAGTTTCGGGGTTCCGCAAACAGATTGTTCACCAAAGTTCATTAAAATGAGAAATCATCAAAAATTAACACTGCTATTCTGGCATCGTAAATCCAAAGCAGACGGCAAAGGACATGCCCCTGTTATTTGCAGAATCAGTATTGAGGGAGAAGAACCCGAAGAAATTGCCATCGGCATGAAAGTACACTCCAATAATTGGGATGTTGAAAACAAAAAGGCAAAAGGCGGCAGCCATGAGAAAAAGGTAAACTTAAAAATCAGCGAAATCACGGTTGATCTTACAAGAGATTTTCAGACGCTTCAAAACGAGTACGAACATATTACCCCATTAATGGTAAAGAACCTTTACCAGGGATTGCCTCCTAAACAAATTAAAGGAACACCGAAACCTGAGCTTAAGGTCATGCCTTCCCTATTGCAGGTTACGGATCTTCACATTGCCAATTTCAAAAAGATGGTCGATAAAAAATTACGGTCACCGGAAACTTTAAAGCAATGGAATGCTACCAGGAAAAAGATTGAGGAATTTTTAATTAATCACTTTAAGTTGAAAGACTTTGATCTCCATTCTATGGAGTTTTCGTTTGCTGTTCAGTTCTATAATTACCTGACAGTTGAAAGGAAAAAAGTACTGGGCGAAGCCGCAGGCAAAAAGCAGGTAAAAAATTTGAAGGAGATCATGACATTCGCGGAAACAAGTAAATGGATAGAAAGAAATCCGATTATCAAGTTTAAATGTGGTGGTGATGAAACAGATATACCGCCTCTTGAATATTTTGAGGTCGAGACTATATGGAATAAGAAAATCGCCATAGAGCGCCTGATAGAGGTGCGTGATGCTTTTATTTTCCAGTGTTTTACCGGATATGCATTTCAGGATGTTTACGGGTTAACTACTGAAAATATCATAAAGGTCGGCATCAAAGGGGAAAAATGGCTGGTTAAGGACAGGGGAAAAACGGGCGTAAGCGAGACAGTCCCTATTTTGCCAATTGTAGAGGACTTAATTGAAAAATACCGATATCATGAATGCAGGCTGATAAGGGGCTTACTTATCCCGGTTAACAGCAATGCCCGATACAATGCCTATTTGAAAGAACTTGCCGTGATCTGTGGTATCAACCGGGAGCTTAACACCCACCTGGCAAGGCATACATTTGCCGATATCATGTTAAATATAATGGAATTTTCGTTGGAGGAAGTTAGCAAAATGCTGGGACATAAAACGACCAGGACAACCCAGCGTTATGCGAAAGTAAGAAACAATAAGATCAGTAAGACCCTGGAGCGGGTAAAAGGAATTGTGTTTACTGATGATGGCCAATTAAGAAAAATTGCCTGCTGAAAATAAAATGGGAATAAACCCCAATATAAAGTTGGTAATTTGCCAACTTTATATTATCTTTGATCTATCATTCCGGGAAGGTCCCGGTTGAGCGACGTAAAAATGTAAAAAAGTATGAAATTAAGGAGATCGCCGATGGATAACAAAAAACAAAGAAACGATGATCATCATCTATCAAAAGAAATTACAGGATTTCGCGAAGAAACACGCAGACGCCGCTAACAGCATCACTACCTGGAAAAAGGTAGTAGAGCAAGCTAAATGGAAAAAAGGAACCGATATTACGGCCGACTTTCCGAAAGCAAAACTTATACCCGCGAAACGGGCCCGCTTTAAGATCAACGGAAATAAATACCGTTTGATTATCGAACTGGATTATGCAGATGAGATCGTAGAAATTCGATATATCGGCACACATTCAGATTATGATGAGATTGATGCGAGTACCATTTAGGGTTAATTTACTAAGATATGACCAAAAAGCATTGGTTTTTACTGGAAACCGAACAACAGTATAATGAGGCTGTTGCCAGGTATGAAGCAATCAAATATGCAACAGCAGGAGAAGACCATCAGGAGAAGCTCCTGTTGGTGCATCTGATTGCCAATTATGAAGAAAAGAACTGGGACCTTCCCGAGGTCGATCCGGTGGAAATGATCAAGATCCGCATGGAGGATTTTGGCTATAAAGCATCGGACCTGGCTGCTGTTTACGGCGATAAAGGGACCGTGAGCAAGGTACTGAATTATAAGCAGCCTTTATCCTTAACAATGATCCGTAAATTCAGCGAATTACTACGATTACCAGCTGCCTCACTTGTTAAGGAATACGACCTTATACATTGATATTTTCAGCATAAAGGAAATCCGACAAGTTGCAAAAAAGTTTTTGCAGGCCGTTGGAAGCGGTTATTTTTGACCCCTATGACCACAGCACAGGACCAGATCAGAGCCGAATTAAAGAGACTATCAAACCAGGGAGTTAACCTCTTCAATGCCATGCAGGTAGAGCAATTTCCTGAAAATATGGAAAGCCATTTTACCCAGGTATTAAAAAAAGATTATCAGGCTTTTCTAAAAACCCTACCTGTATTCGCGCAGGAATACCAGATATGGTACTCGGCAGCTCAGGCCGTGATCAGACAATTCCTACCTGGTCGGCTCCAGGATTTTATTAACCTTTATGAGCAGCCAAAGGGACGAAAGGAAATTCGGTCCGACAATTATGTCATTGAAGATTACCTGAAAAAAGTGATCATTACAACAGGCTTTGATAAAAAAATCGTAGCAAGTCCGCCTGACGCTATAGCCGTGTTTCAGCAACAGGTTAATATCCTAAATGCGGTCTTTGACCGGCTTGACAATTCACTTTTTGAGATCAGGCAAGTATTACAGGCAGAACTATTGGACCAGGAACTGCAGGTGGCTAGACAATTGGCAAAAGGCCAGTTTATCCGATCAGCAGGTGCCTTATGTGGTGTTATCTTAGAAAAGCATTTCAACGAACTTTGCCATGTTCATCACATTAAGGTAAGCAAGAAGAACATGCTGATCAAAGATTATAACGAGTTGTTAAAAAAGCATGAGGTATATGCGTTCGAGACGTGGCGATTCATACAATATCTTGGGGAACTTTGGGAATTAAGCTGCCGTAATAAAAAGGAAATGCCCACAGCTGAAGAGATAAACGACTTAATTAATGGTACTGAAAAATTTATCAAGACAGTATTTTAATGCTGTTACTTTCTTCTATCTCAATGTTAAGTATCCAGTTCCAGGCTGCTATTTTCCAATTACATAGCTGCGCATGCCGGTTATTTCTCCATTTTCTTTTGTGAAAGTGGCCGTAAAAGTTTAGGGCATCTTCCTCCTTCGCACCTTTCTGCAAAAAGTAGATCAGAACATGATCTTTTAAAGGAGGAACTGATGTTCCAAAGCCATTGGTTTTATTTTTCATGCTTTGTTACCTTATTTTCTTCAAAAAGTTTATACAGGTCATTGGGGTCATAATAGATATTACCTCCAATGCGTGTAAATGCTAATAAGCCGGATTCACGGATCACATGAAGTTTACCGGCCGATATTCCAATCATCTTCCGGACTTCCGATGTTTTCAGCCATTTTTTAGGTCCGGCAGCTTGTTTAACGATCTGACTGATCGAGTCCAGGATGGTCTTTTTAAACTCTTCCAAGTCTGCCACAGTTACCAGCTGATTTTGTGGGTCGGTTGGCATAATAAAAATATTAGGAGTTGAGAGTTCCCGGACACTATCAATGGGTTGGGTACCTATTTCCGGAAAGTCAGTGGGGCGCGTGGCCCCCTATCGCCCCCGCTTGGGGCGTTCTGTTGAAGCAGCCTGTTGCTGCAGACGAATATTATTTTCAATGATCGCGGGTAAACCTGTTTCAGTTAAAGGAATAACCTTGGCCTCCAAATTTTCCGTGATGGGGTATTCTCTTAACAATTCTGGCAGGTCCGAGCCATATTCCCTCGCGACAGCGACAGGATCAAGCTTGAGTTCATTTGGTATTTCAAGCACAACCACATTTTCCGGTAATTCCATTAAGTCGTCCGGTGGCATATAAAGTTCATGTGTTTGAGTATTAAAAAAACACAGATAACTATCACCGTAGTCGTCCATTTCAAAATCATCAAAGCTGATATTTTTCCAGGGCAGTTCAGTTTCCCGCATTTGCCTCAATCGCCAGTCAACCGTAAAGTCGGTGCCGGCAAGATCGATATGTGGCAGCTTGCCGGATTGACGAATCTTTAATAATTCTTCGGCCTTTTGTTGCTGAACCGGATCTTCCATTCGAATCCTTATTTTCTCCTGCCTGTCCTGATCGTATTCATTGATCAGGACTTTCAGGAACCTATTAGCAATGTATGCCTCCCAACTTTCGTTTGATCGTGCTAAAAGCCTATCATTATTAATAAGCATATTATCCGTCTGGATAATATCGTGTTCGTTCCATGTTTTGAAACTTTCCCTGGCGGCATCGAAATTTTTGTGTTCAGCAAATTTCAGAACAAGTTCCGCGCGAAGCATCGGGCCATAAAGTTCAATCAGTTCTTTTTCGGTTATCGTCCCGGTTGACTTGAAAGTGGGCTGATTTGAAGGGCTCATAAAATTGAATGATGAGGCTAAGAGAAGCCGGGTATGGGTGAAACAGGTATACAATAAAAGTCCCCAAACACTCGCTGCCGGGGACTTTCAACCTAAACCTTATCACAATTAGCCGGCGGATCGCCGGTATTTAAGATGCTGTAAATTATTAATTATTTTTCAATAATGTCTTCTATACGCAGTATTACGACTATAATCATTAAACCTTCGCTGGTACTCCCGTTCTTCATTTAACCTTTTATATAGAACGTTACACCTCCAGGCACAGGCACCGCAGGCTATGAAGGCAACTGCTAAACAGGTTAATGTTTCCTTTCTTGCCTCCGTCCTTTGAGCCTCAGTCATTTCAGCCTTCTTATGCTTCCTCGCAACAGCCCCAAAAAAGGCGAACATGGTAATGACACAGGCTAATAATATGTTACGTATAATGGCTTTCATGACAATCATTTATTAATTAAAATTACTAATTAAATTAGTAATTTCCAAGGACTTACTTAATTTAATTCGTAAATATTGTTGTTTTTACGGGCACTCAAAACCCTGTCACGAATGGTATCAAGTATCCCGGATTCCGGAATACCCTCAAAGCGGATAACCTTGTTTTCTTCATCCGTACTTTTCAAGGTGAGGTACATTAGCCTGCATACTTGCAACATGAAGGGTTGAGTAATAATGAAATCCTTCACCCGAAACATCTCCACCTGGTCAATGCGTTTAAAAAATATGCCTTTTGTGATCAGGATATACTCCATGCTGATCAAATACTTAAAACTACGGATGTATAGTAGCCGGTACCAGGCCACGCCGCAAACGGTGAGGCTAAACAAAATAAAATAAGGCGAGAGGTACCAGGCGAGCAGCAGAAAAGTCAGTGCTAAGAGAATAAGCGGGAATGCTTTTAAAAGTGCGAAAAGCATAGCCGGCCTCAATATAATATCATCGTTTGGTATCATGGTTTGTTGTTTTTAGGTGTTCAATTGTTATTAAAAATTTCCTATCGTTTTAGACCGGCTTTTCTAACTTGTTCCTGTCCAGGGAGGGGTTCATCATTTGCAGTTGGCGATGGGGTGATCTTCCCAGCCATCACGGGATGGGAGGCCTCAAAATCAGTTATCTTTTTTGCATAGAGGCTATAAATAATAACTTCATCGTTATCAAATTCCTTTCCTTCAAAAAGAAACACCTCCCGCTCTTCATCATAACCGATCTGTTCGGCATCGGCCCTTGTCAGGGAAACGCCGTCTAATTCACCTTCGTGGTAATATGCTTTTCCGTAGACGAACATTCCGGGCTCTTCATATTTATTAATAAAGCCCGTTTCGAAATGATCCGCAATCTCAATGAGTGCATTGATCGGGGGGCTCCAGGCGGACCTGAAGTGGATATGCTCATCTCTGAACCAAATCTCAAACATGCCCTTATTTTTGGCAGTAATAAAATCGGGAAGCTCATAATTGCCCTGTTCTTGTTGATGTTCGATAGCTTTAAAAAATGCATTAACGGCAGCAATGTTTTCCGGTTCGCCGGTAAGACGAACGCAGTTGTGACACCAATTAGCCATATATTTAGACTATTAGGTTTTACCCATGCGGGTCATTTAATGATGGCAAAATGTCCTATTTGATAGCGCTGTTTCGCAACTGATCCAAAAAAGTAAATGCCTGCCGGGGCTTGGGCGACCGGAAACGGGGGCGCAGCGCAAAGGCTTCTTCAAACGCATAAAGGCTGAAAATTCCGGCATCCATTGTTACCTGCTTTTTGTTGGTAGCAATACGAATCTGCGCCCCCGAAAGAAATACATGAACGGCGATATTCCTGATGCCTCCGGCCACTTTGACCGAGGTAATATGGCCCACGATATCGTTATCGAATATTAAACTGATTTTCCGTCCAGGATAATTTTGCCTGATCCAATCCAACTGTTCAACATAAAGCCTGTTGCCGATAGCAATAAATACTATCTGATCCAGCCGTGGAAAACGGTGGCGGTTTAGGGTAATAAACGCCATCGCTTCCATAACTGAATACGTAATGATAAGATGTGTTGCATTAGGCAGCCCGGCAACCCAAAGATTTTGGGTGGAGGGCACGATGTGATATCCGGGGCCATAACGTTCATACTGATCGCCATAGCTAAAGGAAAGTTCGTCGGTCGCACCAAAAAAAGCCTGGATCTCCAAAGGAATGCCAAGCTTTGTTAAAAGGTTGTTCACCTTCCTTTTCGGGATTGGAACCGTTCAAACTCGTGCGGCTTAAATCCATGCTGATTTTCAATATCCTTAATAGCCTGATAATATCCGGGGCTTAATTTCGTGGCCGCCGCCTGGTCACGTTTCTTATTGAATAAGCTATTAAGCCCTTTGTATATCATATAAGTTAAACCGCCGTCCATCAGGATGGATGCAACCAGTGCCAGTTTATTGGAGCGAATGCCATGCTTATCTGTAGCTGAATAGCTGAAGCGGGTGCCGTCCGGTATCTGTACTTCCTTGCCCTTCCGGTAATTCTCGGAATAATTGGAGGGGACCCTCTGGGGAGGCAGCCGTTTATGCCGGAAATCTTTTGCAAACCCACGACAGATCCGGGCTTGATTTTAGCTGCGCTTTTTACCCGTTTCGACTAAAAATATTCATTGATTGAATAAAAAAATGCCATTGGAGCGTAGCGATAAGCAACCTCAACTGGTCAGCAAGAGAAAGTTAAAGGTGAATAAATTGAGCTCCGGAGGTTGGAAAAAGGAACCACCATTCACTAGTCGCATCAGTTAAACCGTTAAAAAGCAATTTTTCCGTTACTTTTTTAGGCATGGCGAAATAGAAAAAAGTGGGATGAACTGCATTAGGGAGTGAAAAGGAAATCCTTTTCTGAAGGAAAGATTGTATTGGAAAACCTGGGCAAGATCGCTTCGATCGCTAAAGGATATTTAACTGCGTCGCCTACGGGCGAACGCAATATAAGGTGATTTGCTAACTGGTAGTTTTTCATGAGGATAAAGCTTAGGATGAGCAAAGCGCTTACAAGGCGGCCGACCGAAATGGCAATACGCTTTCGTCCAGCATCCTGTGATAGGAAGCTTTTTTCAGTTAACAAAATAAACACATTAGTTGTAACGCTCCTGTCATAATCGCTCAGGAATGCGGGGTCGCACCGGGTTCGTGCCGACGATCGCAATCTTTAAATCGCTACTGTCTGCTTTAACAAATTTCGTCCCGGTGGGCGCTGAACATTGGGATTGCTTTAACTAACGCGCCGTTTCCACCATTTGAACGCCTCGAACCAGATAACAGAAACGAAGCCGATAGCCAGGCCGGCCATCAGTTGTGCTATGGAAAGCGGTGCTAGTTCGAAAAATTCGGTCAGTGGCTGTAAGTAAATCAGGGCGATCGCCATAAAGATCGTTATGCCGATGATCAATAATACCAGGTTATTTTTGTACCGGACCGTAGTGAATAAAGAATAATGAAAGGAGCGATTAACCAGCGTAAGCCAGATATTTGCTGTGATCAGGCAAACAAACACCATGGTCCGGGTAACCTGTTCGTTGGCGCCGATAGTCACGGCATATCGGTAAGTAAGCAGCGTTCCGGTGGTGATGGCCAGTCCTTGTACTACACTGATCATTAATTCCTGCCAGTTAAAAAAGGTTGTGCTGAATGGTCGCGGTGACTGATGCATGGTGTTTTTTTCCATGGGTTCATTTTCATAAATGATCGAGCAGGTCGGCCCCATAATGAGTTCCAGAAAGATGATATGCACCGGCGAAAAAATGTTGGGATATACCCAGCCTAAGGCCAACGGGAAGAACACGGTTAGTATGATGGGGATGTGGATAGATATAATGTATTGTATCGCCTTCTTGAGGTTGGCATAGATCCGCCGGCCCATAGCGACCGCCGTCACCATTTTCGAAAGATCGTCCTCCAGCAGGATAAGTGAGGCTGCCTCCTTGGCGATCTCCGTACCTTTTTTACCCATCGCGATCCCGATATGGGCGGCTTTTAAGGCCGGGCCGTCGTTCACCCCATCACCGGTCATCGCAACGATCTCCTTTTGCGCTTTCAGCGCATTGATGATTTTTAACTTTGCTTCAGGAAACATCCGGGTAAATATATTCACGGCTTTCACTTCCGCCGCCAACTCCTGGTCGGATAACTCCATCAGTGCCTCTCCTCCGGTCGATCGCTCGACCCCTTCAAAGTTGATCTGTCTGGCAATGGCCATCGTGGTTGCCGCATTATCTCCGGTAATGATCTTTACCTCGACCCCTGCCTGGTAAAAACCTTTCAGCACCTTTTTTATGTTATCCTTCGGCGGATCATAAAAGGCGACGAGGCCTTTCAAGCGGAAGTCGAAGTCCTGCTGTCTGGCGGGAAAATCGTTCCCATTGAAAGTCGATTCAGCCACAGCCAGCACCCGGTAACCTTCGGCGGACATGGCGTTTACCGCAGCGGTCATATGAGTGGTCTCTGCCTCCGTAAGCCGGCATATTTTAAGGTATGCCTCCGGCGCGCCCTTTGAAGCAATAAGGCGCTTTCCGGCCTTATTCTCGAACAAATGGGTCATCATTGGTGGTTGACCGTTCAGGGGATATTCATGGATCATATGATAATCAGACCGTTCATCCCGAAGATGCGTATGGGTATAGGCCTCGTGCAACGCCGCTTCCATCGGATCGAAAGGTATCGGCTCACTGGCCCACATCGCTAATCTAAGCAGTTCCAGAACAGCAGCGTCGGTAGTTTTGCTGGTGAGATCAACGGTCTGGTCGTGCTCCAGTAAATAAACTTTGGCGAGGCTCATCTTATTCTCCGTGATCGTGCCTGTCTTGTCGATACAAATGATCGATGCACTGCCGAGCGTTTCCACCGTTTTCATTTGTTTGACCACGATACCCATTTTCATCATCCGCCAGGCACCCAGCGCCATAAAGGTGGTAAAAGCCACCGGGATCTCTTCCGGCAACACACTCATAGCCAGCGTAAGGGCTTTGATCAAGCTGTCCAGCAGGCGGGGTGAGCGGTAGTAGTTCATGGCCCATACGCCGATGAAGACGATCAGGCCCGCGATCACCATCTTTCTCACAAAATTGTTGATCTGGAGTTCCAGCGGTGTTTTTTCCTCGGTGATCGACTCCAGACTTTTACCGATCCGGCCCAGGCGTGTTTGGTTACCAACAGCAGTGACGGTCGCAATAGCTAAACCGCTGGCGACGGTCGTGCCGTGAAATATATGATTGTCGGGAGATGTACCGTCCTTGTAGACGGGCAGTGATTCGCCGGTAAGTACACTTTCATTGACGGAGAAATCATTCGCATGTGCGATAACGCCGTCGGCCGTGATCATCGTCCCTTCTTCGACCATCAGGCTGTCGCCAACGACCATATCTTCGCTTTTGATCGCCTGAACCGCGCTGTCACGGATCACTTTACAGCGGGGTTGAGAATAGTCTTTTAATTTTTCAAGGGCATTATGGCTCCGCGTGTCCTGATATAATGAAATGCCGGCAACCAGTAAGATCGCCGCGGCCAGGAAAGCACCGTCACCTGGTTCGCCGCTGATGAAGTAGATGCAGGAAGTGACCAGTAGTAACACCACCATCGGTTCTTTTGCAATTCCGATCAAGGCGTCGATCAGCCGGTTAGATCTTTTGCCGGACAGCCGGTTCGTTCCATACGCGGCTCTTGCCGCCAGGACTTCCTGGCCACTTAAGCCCTGTATTCCATGATTATCCTGGGACATGATCTAAACGAGATGATGGTATGACCAAATTTAAACGCTGGTTCACTTCAGGCACGTGACGAACATCACCATTACTGCTGATGAACATTACTTGAATTCGGCTATTGGGTATCGAACTTTATTAAAGATCATGAATCAGACACACATCCACTTATTGATCACCCACCTTCCCATCGTCGGAACAGCTTTGGGTGCTTTGGTTTTGATCCATGGGATATGGACAAAAAGCCATGCCACCCTGATCGCCGGCTATAATGTACTGATCCTGTCTGCTGTAGGGGCGTGTATTGCCTACGCAACTGGCGAAGGCGCAGAAGAACTCGTTGAACATTTGCCAGGGTTTTCTGACCGGCTGATAGAAGACCATGCGGAAGCGGCGCTGATAACGCTGATCGCATTGATTGTAGTTGGCTGCCTCGCGCTCATCGGGATCATCGCCACGATCATAAGCTCCTCGATCGCCCGACCGCTGTCGTGGCTCGTACTGGCTGCAAGTGTGCTTGCCTTTATAACTACAGCCTGGACCGGTTATTTGGGGGGTAAGATTCGGCACACCGAATTGGGTATTATCGCGACATATCAGAATAGTCAGCGCAAATGAAAACAGCCCTACCTGTTACGGTCAAACGCGCTATAGAACTGATAGGTTTATTTGTTTTAGGCTGGTTGATCGTGGCAGCTGAAACCATCGTCATGCCATTATTGATGGCGTTTTTCTTTAGTCTCCTGTTGCTACCCCTGTTTCGTTTGTTTAGAAAAGGGCGATTGCCGGAAGCGGTCGCGGTGTTTTTACCGATTTTGCTGTTCTCCATCGTCGTTGCCTTGATCATCTGGCTGTTCTCCAATCAGGTGGGTGCGTTGCTGGACGATTTCCCTAAGATCCAGCATACGGTTACCAAGCATCTGGACGACCTCAGTATTTGGATCAGCCGTTCTTTTGGTTACTCGCCAAAGGAACAGGTCCACTTTATTGATGTACAAAGTAAGAAGTTGTTTAATTCGCTTGACGGTCTTATAAGTACCGCTATAGGATCTGTATCAGGTATGATCATTTTTCTGGGCTTGCTACCTATCTATATCTACCTGATCATGCTTTACCGAAAGCTGTTCATCAAATTCCTGCTAATGTGGTTCAATGAGGCGCAGCATACCATGGTTTGGGAGACCATTCGGGAGGCTGAGCGGATGGTCAAAAATTATTTGATCGGACTGTTGATCCAGATCACTTATATCATTATCCTGCTTGGCGGCTTGTTGTGGGTATTCGGGATTCAGAATGCTTTGTTGATCGGGATCATTTTTGCCTTTTTGAACCTTATCCCTTATTTGGGCGCGCTCATCGGCAATATACTTGGTGCATTGCTTACGTTAGCCTCATCCGACCAGTTGGCCGACGTGCTGATCGTGCTGGGTGCGATCACCGTCGTGCAGTTCCTGGACAATAATATCCTGATGCCGCGTATTGTCGGTTCTCAGGTCAAGATCAACCCCCTTGTTTCCATCGTTGGGATTATTGCCGGCGGAGCGATGGCCGGGCTTTCCGGCATGTTCCTGGCTATGCCTGTGTTGGCTATCCTCAAGCTCATTTTCGACCGCAGTGATCATTATCGGCAATGGGCGGTGTTGCTGGGCGATGACCCGGCCGAAGGAACGCATTAACGCATTAAGACTAAAGGCTACGGCCCATGTATTTATGAATAAGACGGTACAACTGAAAACTGGCCAGCGGTAAGAGACTGGTCAGGATGGCAATGAACCACGATCGCAAAGGCAGAACCGACAATCCAAGAACCAGGCGCAAACCCGGGACGGAAAACACCGCCAGCATGAGCCCGCCGCAGAACAAGACGGCCAGCCAGACCCATTTATTGCGGGTGATCTCATTGAAGACCAGGTCTGAGCCGTATGATGCCATATTGAATACATGGAATAATTGGGCAAAGGTGAGCGTAATAAAGGCCAGGTTATTGCACGCACGATCGTTCACGTGCAATACGTCCCTGCCGTAAAGCACGGAGCAGATCACCGCCAGCGTGATCGAGCCTGCGTATAAGGCGATGAGGAACCATTTCCGACCGGCGATAATGCCCCTTTGGGGATCTCGGGGCGGTTTTTGCATCACCGTCCTGTCCCCGGTACCTAAACCAAGTGCCAGCGCTGGAAAGATGTCAGTCACCATGTTCAGGAAGAGGATCTGCAGCGGCAGCAAAGTTGCGCCGGGCATAATTATACCCATAATGGTTACCATAAAGATCTCACTCAGATTACAGGAGACCAGATAGACCACGAACTTTTGAATGTTCTGGAAGATCTCGCGGCCATGCGCCACAGCTTGAGCGATCGACGAAAACGAGTCATCTTTGAGAACGATACCGGCCGTTTCTTTGGCGACCTGTGTTCCGCCTACACCCATAGCGATCCCTACATCCGCCTTTTTTAAAGCCGGTGCATCATTGACGCCATCGCCGGTCATGGCAATGATCATCCCGGCCTGCTGAAACACGTCGGCGATCTGCAACTTTTGCTGGGCCGTCGTCCGGGCAAACACCGCTGTCCTCAGGATGCGTTCGCGCCAGGCCGGCGTCAGGTCATTTGTACCGGGAAGTTCCTGTCCTGTCAACACCTGGCTTTGGTGGTCTTCGATCAGGCCCACTTTCCGGGCAATATTCAGGGCGGTTTGAGGATGGTCCCCGGTGATCATGACCACCTTGATACCTGCATTTCTGCAGTCGATGATCGCTCCCCTGATATCATTTCTTGGCGGGTCGAGAAAGCCTGCCATGCCGATGTATACCAGATCCTGCAAGTAGTTAGTGGTCGCGATCTGCTTTGCCGCTTTGTAAGCAAAGGCCAGGACGCGTAAACCACTCGCCGACATTTTTTCTGATCTGGTCAATATTTGTTGCTTGAGCGGAACAGTTAGGGGAACGATATCATTTCCGTTTTGCAACCAGTTACATTTTTCAAGTAATTGCTCAACTGAACCTTTAGTTGCTACGAAATAGCCTGAAGTGGTCTGATGCAAAGTGCCCATCATCATAATATCTGAGCTGAAGGGTATCTCGTCGACGCGTGGATACAATCTGTGCTGCAGTTCCATATCCACGTTTGCGGCTTTAGCGGTTTCCTGCAGGCAGACCTCTATCGGGTCACCGGCGCTTGCTTCAGCGTTATTGCATAAGACACCGGTTAATAAAAGCAGCCGGAAATTTTCATGGTCTTTCTGTAATTTTTCTTCTGGAAATTCGAGTTGATGGCCGGTGATCACGACCTTCACAGTTTCATTCGGGAACAATAAAGTGTCCAGCGTGATCTTGTTTTCGGTTAATGTGCCGGTCTTATCCGTCAGGATCACCCCCGTGCTGCCGAGCGTTTCTACCGCAGACAAGTGTTTTACGATGGCATTCCGCCGCGCCATGAGCAACATCCCGTAAGACAAAGCCACGGTGGCGACGATCGGTAAACCTTCAGGTATAGCGGCTACCGCCAGGGCGATGGAGGTTTCGATGATCGTTAATAGTGCTTTGCCTTGCAGTACTGCTGTCAACGCAAAGATTGCGGTCATCGTCAGTGTGATCCAGATCAGCGTTCGGCTTAATTGATTCAGTTTCTTATCCAGTGGCGTGACCATAGCCGTTGCCGTCGCAACCAGTGAAGTGATCGTGCCTAAATACGTCTGGTCCGCAATGCCTGTCACAATCATTTTGGCATTGCCGCTTACTACCGCAGTACCTTTGAACACCATATTTTCCTGGTCACCAATAAACGTTTGTTCCGGCAATGCGTCCACCGATTTGGTGCAAGGTATCGATTCACCGGTGAGTGATGACTCGTCGCATTGAAAGTGATTGACCGTGATCAGACGGCCGTCTGCGGGAATGATATCCCCTGCTTCACAGACCACCAGATCGCCCGGTACCAGTTGTTCCGCCGGAACCTTTTGTAACCTACCTGCGCGAATTACCCGGGCGGTAACGATATCCATCTTTTGCAAAGCTTTCATGGAGCTGCGTGCCTGGATCTCCATCAGGAAGCCGATCAGCGCGTTGATGATGATCACAACAAGGATCGATATGCCTTCGAGCATATCCCTGAAGTAGAACGATACGCCGGCCCCAAAGATCAGCAGATAGACGATAGGACCGCTAAACTGGGCCAGCAGTATCCGCCAAACGTTTTTTTGCTGCTGGACATGGTAGGTATTTAAGCCATATTGGTCTCTGCGTCGGATGGACTCCGCTTCGGTCAGTCCGTTCTCCATATCGGTCCGAAGCTGGGAGGTCACCACGGATGCCTGCATGGCGAACGGTCGTATCAGCGGATAGTTCATCAGAAGCTGTTTTAGATGATGGATCTATTGATGTTCCTTTTTGTACGTCAGCATCGGGATCTTGCCGTGAAATGAATAAGTTTCCGCATTGGAAGGGAGGAACAACTTATCAAAAAGCGATCTCGTTTGATGCGTAAACAGCACGAGTAGTGATGGCTTTCGTTTTTTAATGATGAGCTCAAGGTCTTCCATTAAGGCGTTCACCAAGTCTCTCGGAGGCGTGAGCAGGTTGATGTCGTAATTGGCCTTCTTCCGCAGGGTGTCTTCGGCGACCGCCTTATCCCACAGCAATTCATACGGGTAGGAAATATGCACCATGGAGACGGTCGCATGAAGCGGCCTGGCGAAATCCGCAACTTTTTTTAATTCAACTTCATAATCGGTCATATCTGCGGCGTAAAGCACCTCCTTTACGGGTGTTAAGCGATAGCCGCGGGGTACGCTGATCACCGGCACCGGGGAACTGCTGATCAGTTTGGCGGTGTGGGTGCCGAATAGTTTCCGTACGGCTCCGGCCCCCCGGGTACTGATACAGATGTAGGCGTAACCCTGCTGGCTGGCATAAGTAATGATGCCTTCCACAACATCCATATTGGACACGAGCACCAGCTGATAATCCATATCCGGTTCCTTGAGCTCATGATAAATTTTGGCGACAAATGCCGTCAGTTCACTCGTCGTTTTCTGGCAAAACTCTTCGGTGTAAGCCGCAAATTGCTGCTCGGTCCATTTAAATGGCTTCAGAAGATGATAGACATGCAGGACAGTGAGCTGGGCCTTGCGTTGCTTTGCCAGCGCAATAGCGAATCTGATAGCCGCTTTTGAATTAGCTGACTGGTCAGTGGTTACAAGTATCTTTTCCATGATATTTTATTACAAATGAGCAATGAATAAGGGGAGATCGGTCCGCTGCAACAGGTTATCCGCCAGGCTGGGGTGAAACCAGCGGGAGACCTTTCCGCGCTGGTAAGCACCTAAAACGACCAGGCAATTTTTATTGAGGCTGTTGAGGTAGTCGCTTAATTCCTTTTCAGGATCGCCGGTCAAGAGCGTATAGCTTGCGGCCGGGTAATGGCAGCTGATAAATTCTTTGATCAGCCGGTAATCGGTCGGGACGGCGTCACTCGTAGCTGAAACCGTCACAACCTCAACGGCTTTGCCATGAAGCCAGGGCATGACATAATTGAACAGCTTAATAGCTTGTACTGACGCCGGTTTACCATCAAACAGCAGGATGACCTGCTCGATCGTTCGCTGTTCTTTGGGGACAACCAATACCGGGCATTGCGTTTCTTCAAGAAGTTCGCGCAGGAATTGCCCAGGCATTTTATCGGGGCCATGACTGAAAGTCTCTTCAGCGCTCACCAGCAGCAGGTCACTGTAAATGCTTTCCTTCAGCACTTCCAGGATGCTCAGGCCTTTATCGCGATGAACATTGAACTGGATCTGCGCTGCTAAGCAAGCCTGTTCAAAATCCCGGATCGAATTTAACCTGGCCATTTGATCTTTTTCAAGCTGGTGTTTCATTTTGACCGCTGATAAGCCGTGCCGGCCAATGGCGTCCTGCAGTTCATAGCTGTGATAAAGAAAAGATTCCAGGAAGACGCCTGACAATAGCGCCCCGCTACGCTTAGCCAGAGCGATCGCATAACCCAGGGTGCTGGCGGAGAATTTCAATCCGTCAAAAACTGCACTGATTCTTTTCATGTCGTAATTGTTTGAGGAACAGGAGCCGTTAAGTTGTCCATCACCTTATAATCAAATATTCGACAAAGTGAGCTGATCGGGAATGATTGCCTGCACAGTAATGAGTGACGCTGATCACTAAGCTGTTAGGTAGTCGCATCGGCTGATATAAATAAGGCGTTGAGACCGGAGTAAGACACCCTCATCATCCCCGGTATGATGCCTGATAGCATCTAGGCGCATGACAGTGATCATTTCGGAGCTCAAATTTTAGCCGGACCTTTTAACTATGAAACAGCATATTACTATTTTCGGATTCTATTGCGCATTGGTCGCATTCGTTGCCATCGTAGCATATGGTGCGGTGCAGATCTTACAGGTGTTAGGGGTGTTGCATTACCCGCTGGATGACCGCCTTATTTACGGTTGCTCGCTGGCGATCGCCCCCGCATTTTTGCTGGCGATACTGGCATTTCATGAACTGTCACCGGTCGAGCGCCGGTTCTGGCCCCATGCGGCGGTATTGTTTGCTGTCCTGTATGCAGGATATGTGATCTTAATGTATAGCGTGCAGTTGGCCACGGTTATTCCGACATCGTTGGTTAACCGGCAGGAAACCGTCCTTACGGTTAAGCCGCACTCGTTCTTCTGGACCCTGGATGCCCTGGGATACATCTGCATGGGGATATCTACTTTCTTTGCCGGTTTAGGAATGCCAAGAAAAGGCAGTAGAAATCTATGGCTTCGCCGCTTTCTGCTCGCTAACGGTTTCATATTGCCGCTGATCTGCTTCGCTTATTTTTATCCGCAATTCACTACCATGACGCTGCTTATCGGCTCACCCTGGCTGGTTACCGCTTCCGGGTCGATGCTGCTCCTGGCAGTATATTTTTATAAGGTCCGTCGGCTGAAATCTTAGCAGATCGGGCTGATCTGGTAGGGCCAATGATCATTTAGGCAAACGAGGCCGTTTTCTCTTGATAGGGTCAGGTGCACGGCGAACTTTTTGATAGAGCGTAGCGGACGTCACCGGCTTTTCTTCCACAATAGTTACGGTCAGCACTTTATCCTGGAGCGGAACACCATGCAGGGCCGCCACTACTTCCGCTGCAGCTTCAGGGTTGGCCATTTCGATGAACGCATAGCCTTTAGGTTTCCGCGTGGCTTTATCCCGCACGAGCTTGATTGTGGCGATCTCGCCATGCGGACCGACCAATTGTGCCAGGTCCATTTCCTCCATGGTAAGCGGGTAGCCGGATATGAAGATCTTACTTAAAGTTGTCATGATCTTTTTTGAAGTAAAGGTACGGTTGCAAAACAATACGTAACCGGTTATCTGATCGTTATTGTAACCATTATAATTTTTTTATCGGAAAACTCATGCTGAAACAAGTCTCTTTATTCGGCACGCTGGAAAGCTCCAACACTCCGCCCATGAGCTGAACGTAGCGCTTAACAATATTTAGCCCCAATCCCGTCCCTGCAATGTGACCGGTATTATCAACCCGATAAAACAGCGTGGACAGTTTTTTCTGATCTTCTTCAGCGATACCGACACCATTGTCTTTAACGCTGATGATCACCTTATCGGTCGTTACCTCGGTCGTCAGCCAGATGTGGGCCTCGTCTCCGGCATATTTGATGGCGTTGGATAATAGTCCGCCTAAAGCTTTCTCGATGAGACTGCTGTCCAGGTTAACTGTCTGCTGCGCATTTGGCAACTCATAATGAAGCCGTTGCCCGGCTTTGGCGGTCAACCTGAACTTTGCCATGACGTCACCGCAAAGTTTCGCAAGGTCGAATGTGCTGAATTCCGGCTTGATCAGCCCTTCCTCCAGCTTGTCCATGGATAAGAAATCTTCGAGGATGTTTTCCAGGTTATGCACTACCTGCCGGATCTTTTCGGCGTGTTTAAGTACCGGCTCCTTATCATTGCGTTCCAGATACCGCTCGATCAAAGTTGCGGAAAGTAAAATAGAACTCAATGGCGTTCGGAACTCATGGGAGGCCAGGGTGATGAAACTGCTTTTCAGCTGATTCAACTCGTGTTCTTCCTGATAAGCGCGGATCCGGCTTTTGAGTTCAGTCAAGATCAGGTAAATCAGAATGGATACGATCAACAGGATAAGGCCCGAGCCGACAACGACAATGACCTGCGTCTGTTTGCTGGACCTATTGTAAGCATTCTCCCGGTTCAACAAAAGTGATTCCTCCAACAGCTTTGTCCGCAAGAGTGTTTCATTGATCTTTCCCAGTTGCGCTCGAAATTGTTGTGAATCGCTGTACCTTGTACGGAAAAGGCTGTCGATCTGCTGTTTTAATAACAAGACCTCTTTTGTGCCGAGTCGGTTATCTTTTATTAAAGCAGTCAAATTATTGACCTGTATGATCAATCTGTTATGGTACGTGGTATTTAACGTAACTTCATGATGCTGGTTTATCCCTTTGAAGCCATCGCCAAGTAACATCGTTTGATTGAAATACATGGAAATGGAATCTGTTTTTCGTAACACTTTGTAGGTGTGTTCAACCCATTTCTCCAATTTTTGCTGACGCTTCAATGCCCGGTAGGACGCCATACCCATCACCACCACGAGTACAAGGGAAGTGATACAACCGAGATAAAAGAATAGCCGGAACCCTTTGAGCGCTTTTGGCGATAGCCGCCTGCCGGCAATCCTTCGACCCCCACTAAAAAAACTTTGGCTGATATTGCCTTCAGGGGATTTCATTATGTTCATATATGATCTCAATGTTAATGTAAATAGGAGGCTCGAAAAATGATTTGAAGCACGCTTTAGGCAGATGTAGCGCACACTGAAAATATCCGGACTTATTTAAGTTTAGCCATGCAAAAGTTGGTATTGTTACGCCACGGCGAAAGTTTGTGGAACAAAGAGAACCGGTTTACCGGCTGGACAGATGTGGACCTGTCAGCTGATGGTGTCCTCCAGGCTGTAAGGGCCGGCCAGGTGCTGAAGAAAAATCGGTTCACCTTTGATATCGCGTTTACGTCCGTACTCAAACGGTCGATCAAGACCCTTCACACCGTGCTGGATCAAATGGACCTTCTCTGGCTCCCCGTTCAAAAATCCTGGCGGCTCAATGAACGTTTTTACGGTGCACTGCAGGGGCTGAATAAAGCGGAGGTTATCCGGCAATATGGCGAGGAGCAGGTACATCTATGGCGTCGTGATCCGCATGCACATCCGCCGGCTATTGATGAGCAAGACGAACGCTTTCCCGGGCATTACCTTCGATATAATGACCTGACCTATCGCGAGTTGCCGTTAACGGAGAACCTCACAGAAACAATGACCCGGGTCTTGCCCTTCTGGCATGAAGCAATCATCCCGGCTTTACGGCAAAATCAAAAGGTGATCATTTGCGCCCACGGTAACAGTTTGCGCGCCTTGGTGCAATATATCGAAAACCTGAGCGATGAGGCAGTTACCGAGCTGGATATCCCGACGGCCATACCCTGGGTGTATGAGTTGGATGACCGGTTAAATGCGATGAAACATTATTATCTTGAATAGCCGGATCAGGAGATCTGTTCCTTTAACGATCGCCTGATGGCATCAAATAGCTCTTCAGGTTCGAACGGCTTTCTGATATAACCACTGGCGCCCATTTCCAACCCTGCTTCGACATCTTTTTTTTCGGCGCTGGCAGTTAAGAAAATGAACGGGATCGAACGGGTAGCCTCGTTCGCTTGCAAGCTATTGAAAACTTCATAACCGTTGGCTTCGGGCATCATGATATCGCAAAGGATGAGATCCGGCAGATGTTCCGTAGCCAGGATCAGCCCGGTCTTTCCATTTAGGGCCAAAATGACTTTATAGCCTTCCAGTTCCAGCAGTTCGCAAGTGTTCTCGCGGATGTCGTTATTGTCTTCTATCAGTAGGATCGTTTTCATAGCCGTGATCGTTTAGTGGAAATTCAATGATGAAAGTTGTTCCCTGGTTAGGTTCACTCCTAAAACTGATATGGCCGTTCAATAATTCTACATATTGTTTTACGATTGTTAACCCAAGCCCGGTACCCTGTATATTGGTCGCATTCTTAGCCCTGTAAAATTTACTAAATAGATTTTTTTGTTCCTCGTGAGGAATACCGATACCTTCGTCCCTTACCTTGATCACCACTTTTCGATCACCCACATTGGCATCGATGTCCAGATGGACCGTCTGTTGCTCGCCCGAATATTTGATCCCGTTAGAAAGCAGGTTAAGTAGGATATTACGCAAGATTCTTTTATCCTGCATGATATTGCGAAACCCGTTATAAGAAAACCGGATATGCTGCCCCTGTTTAAGCATACCGTTAACCTCTTCCATCAGGTCTTCGGCGAAGTCATATAGGTCAAACAGTTCACGTTCGATCTCAACTTTGCCTTGTTCTACCTTATCCAGAGAGAGAAACTCGTCCAGGATCACCGTGAGGTTCTTTACGGAAGCACGAATACGGTTGATGTGCCGCTTCCGTTTATCTTCCTGTTCCGCTTTCATATAAGATTCTACCAGCGTCAGACTGGATAAAATAGCGCTTAAAGGGGTCCTGAATTCATGAGACGCCATGGCCACGAACCGTGATTTCATATCGTTCAGTTCTTTTTCGCGTTCCAGTGATTGCGTCAACTCAAGCGTACGCTCTTTCACTTTAGCCTCTAACTCATCGTTGAACCGCTGGCGTTCGGTAATGTCGGTTACAAATGCAACGGCAAGCGGTTCATTATCTAATTGATAATGTCCGAGACTGATCTCAACGGGAAACTGTGTGCCGTCTTTTTTTCTTGCAAATAAATTGAGACCATAGCCCATAGGTCTGGCTTTCGGTCGCTCAAAATAGCCGTCGCGGTGATGGACATGGCTGTCGCGAAATGCTTCAGGAACCAATAGTTCGATCATCTGTCCGCTTAATTCCGCCTTTTCGTAGCCGAACAGCTTTTCTACACAGGGGTTAGACAGTTCAATTCTTCCTCCGCTGCTGACCACCAAGATGCCAACGGTAGCATATTGAAATAAAGCTTTAAAACCAGCTTCGTTTTCGAGCGATAAGGCTTTCGGCTCGTCCATAGTGCGGAATTAAGTATAAGTTAAGCAGCGAATAGTAAAGTTAAAAATATTCTATTTAGTTGTAAACAATTTTTACGTCACATCGTATCATAAAGTTTTGTTTATCAACAACCTTATAGCTATATAGCCCGGTTTGGAAAGAAAAAAAATATCACCAGGCCGATGATAGTTAAAGCAAAGAAAGCGAGTATAATAGCCCAAACCCACTGCTTAAGGCTCCAGCCCGGCAGTTTTCGCTGCGGGCGGTCGGTAAGTCTTGTCGTTTTCATGGTACATAATTTTCTTAAACTTCCGTAACATTTGCCTGAGTGGCAATGATGAAAGTCACAAAAATTAATGACCAGAGAGGAGCAATTAAAAACCATCTTAGGCTCCTCGAAAACACGTTCCGCTAAGTACAAAGCACTATAAATCCATGAGTATGGCATTTCTTTGTTTTTAGTATACATGAATCTATATGCATGTATCTTTCCGGAGACCTATTCGGGATCTGTATGCACTTTTCTAAAAGCTGCAAACCGTTTTACTCAGTAAATGACAATTATCGGTAACGCTGTTGACCGGCGTCATTTCAGGAGCCTATGATTACGCATAATTTTAGTCTCAAAGAACAACACTATGAAGGCCCTACTTGATCCTGGAATCTGTGAAGTGATCGAAGCCGTGCATTACCGCCCGGCATTATCGATTATTCTGCCGCTGGAGGCGGATATTAGTTTGGAAACTGAGCTGCCACACAGGTTAAAAATTGCCGCAGACAAAGCTGAAAAAGAGCTGCGCCAATATTACCCGGATGAACAGTGCAACGCAATGATGGAAAAGCTCCGCGCCCTGCTATCTGGTTTGCTTATCCCTTCCGGAAAGCAAGGGATCGCAATCTATCTGTCGCTAGTATTCGAAAAGATCTTTTACCTGGAAAGCCCGGTGACAGAAAAAATCATTGTAGACGAGTCCTTTGAGATTCGCGACCTGCTTTATGATGCGAAACAGGACCTTTCATTCTTTTTATTGCTCCTTAGCGGAAAGGAAACCAAGCTTTTTACGGGTAACCGGAGTGCTTTGAGCCCGCTATCATCCAACATCCCGAAGTCTATTTATGATTATGTTCTGGATGGCCCCGAGCGGGTCGGCAATTTTTCGGATATGACCGCGCATAAACAAACGGCCATTGACAACTTTCTGCGCCATATTGACGAAGAATTGGGCAATGTGATCAATGCACATCACCTGCCGGTGCTGATCGCTGGTCCCGAAAGAATAACCGGGCAATTCAAAAAACTGAGTAAACATGGAGCATCGGTGATCGGCTATGTGCAGGGTAATTACGAAGCTGCTACGGTACCCGTGCTGACCGAACTGATAGTTCCCTATATAGCAGCCTGGAAGGTCAGAACCCAGCAGCAATACCTGGACCGTCTGGAAGAAGCGGCAGGCCAGCATAAGCTTGCGAAAGGGATCATTGAAGCATGGGCGGCTGCCTGCAACGGCAATGGGCAGATGCTTATCGTAGAAAAGAATTACCGCTTCGCTGCGCAGCATGGCCCCGAACCGGGCGTCATTGCAGCTGCGACCGAACCCTATGATCATTTTGCGTATATCCGAGACGCGGTGGACGATCTAATGGAAAAGGTACTGGTTGGCGGCGGCGATGTTGCGTTCACAGAAGATGGTTCATTGGAATCGTTTGGCCACATCGCGCTGATTAAATACCATTCATAACTCGAATTTATCTATCATAATGACATATAAAGAACATTCGTATGATGCTGTGGACAAGGTAAGATCATCTTAGATAATGAAAACCTTGTCATCTTAGCTTGTTCAGTCGCTGTATCAGCTTTAAGAATGATCCGCATCATTTAATTGCAATTCACATGCAGGTTTTTTCATCATAAATTATCAGTAACACACACACGCTATGGAAACTTCAACATCGTTTCAACCAGAAAAAAATCTACGCAGAAAAAGCGCAGCAGCAGAAAAGATGAAGGCACTGGTTTATCACGGGCCGGGTAAGAAATCATGGGAAGAAAAACCCTTACCAACGATCATAAAGCCAACTGATGTTATTGTGAAAATCTTAAAGACAACGATTTGCGGCACCGACTTGCATATCATGAAGGGAGACGTTCCCGAAGTCACTGACGGTAGAATTCTCGGTCATGAGGGAGTTGGCATTATAGAAGAGGTCGGCACTGCTGTAAGCACTTTCAAAAGGGGCGACCACGTTTTGATTTCCTGCATAACCTCCTGCGGTAAATGTGATTACTGCAAAAAGGGCATGTATTCGCACTGCGAAGATGGTGGATGGGTGCTGGGGCATCTAATTGACGGTACGCAGGCGGAATATGTGAGAATACCGCATGCAGATAATAGTCTTTACCCTATACCGGCGGGCGCAGACGAAGAAGCATTAGTGATGTTAAGCGATATTTTACCCACTGGATTTGAATGCGGCGTGTTGAACGGTCAGGTAAAACCCGGGGATACCATTGCTATTGTTGGTTCAGGTCCCATCGGTTTGGCTGCATTGTTAACCGCTCAGTTTTATTCCCCGGCTGAAATAATTATGATAGACCCCGATGACAACCGATTGGCTGTAGCCAAAACATTTGGCGCAACGCAGACCATTAATAATCTTTCAGTAAACGTTGTCGAAAAGATCAAAATCATGACTGATGGAAGAGGTGTTGATACGGCTATTGAAGCGGTGGGCCTACCCGAAACGTTCGAGTTATGCACGGCCATTACCGGCCCGGGCGGACATATCGCTAACATTGGAGTCCACGGAAAAAGTGCCGCACTACACCTGGAAACGCTATGGTCCCAAAATATAACCATTACTACTAGGCTCGTTGATACCGTTACCACCCCGATGTTGCTGAAAACAGTTCGTTCGCAAAAGCTCAACCCCAATAAGCTGATCACTCACCGCTTCAGGCTTGATGAAATTTTAAAAGCCTATGATACTTTCGGAAATGCAGCAAATGAAAAGGCTTTAAAAGTGATATTGACAAGCTGAGGAGATTGTCATCATAATTACTATATATTAGGCCGATCGAGTTTAAATAAAATTATATCCGGTAATCGGACCCCTTTCCCGAGAACACCTCGGAAAAGATCACCGGTTTCACGGAGACGATCAGCCGCATTTTTGATGGTAAATAAGTCAGGTAGCAAACCAGCCTTAAGCTCATCCCAGTGAAGTGGCATCGATACGGTCGCTCCCCGGCATGGACGAAGAGAATAGGGTGCAGCAATGGTTGCTCCGGCGTGATTTTGCAAATGATCAATATACAACTTACCTTTTCGCTTATCTAGGCTGCGCTCCAAGGTCGTGTAGTTTGGTGTCTGGCTATGAACTTCCGTAGCAATGTATTTGGCCAAACGACTTGATTGTTGGTAAGTATATTTCGCCCCAAGCGGAATGTAGATATGGATCCCGCTGGCGCCGGAAGTTTTAGGATAGCCCGGGAAAAGCAGACCATCCAGCACATTCTTGACGGCTAAGGCGGCCTGAATAACCCGGTCAAAGCCGCTATGGCCCGGGTCAAGGTCGATCACGCAGTAATCCGGCTGATCGGCTGACACGCAGCGGCTGAGCCAGGGGTTGATCTCTAAACTGCCGAATGCGGTCATCCAGAGCAAACTCGCCTCATCATTCGGTACCAAATAGTGCTGTACTTCACCTGTAGCCGTTTGGTGTGTATAAGTTGTTGCCCATTGAGGCACGATCCCCCCGACGTCTTTTTGAAAAAAATGCGCACCGTCGATCCCCCCAGGAAAGCGATGCAGTGCGACCGGCCTGTCTATCAGATGCGGCAGCAGGAATGGGGCGACAGCATGGTAATAGTTAAGCATGTCCCGCTTTGTCACCGCATCTATCGGCCAGTAACGCTTTTGCAGGTGCGTTAGCTCCAGCAGGTGGCCGTTCATGCGAATAGCCTGACGATCGTTCAGGGAAGTAAGCAGCATGATCAGTTAGCTGCTGATCGTTTAAGAACCGGTGTGATCGGTAACTTATTTAAAATGCCTTCCACACCCTCCGGGATATCCTGTATCGCCCTCTGCCGGTCATCGATGTCACCGGAGTCATAGCCGCGCCAGATCACCTGGTGGTTACGGCGGTCAATGAGATCGATCAGGAGTGTTCCTTCCTCGTAAGGGATCTCCACGATGTCACTCGCGACAAATACCGGGAAAGGCCGGTTAAAACTGTAGTAAAAATACCGACCATGACGGTCATGGGTCACGCCCTGATAAGCGATACCGGGCCCATAAACATAGGTCGGGTAGTTATAAATCCGCACCCTTTCCCGAACCTGTACGCCGTAACGCACCAACAGGTCTGGACGGGTGGTTTGCAGCGCAAGTCCGCGCTTCTCAAGACCTGCAGTGACCGATTCCTTGATCTTTTCGTCCACCAGATCGCTGACATGCCCCGGGGTATCGGCAGCCGGAAGCCAGGCAAAAGTGCGGTATTTGCTGAAACTTGCCTTGTTACTCTGGATGGCATAATACTGATAGCCGGAACAAGCCGATAATAAGGCGATCGCCAGCAGCAGCAAAAAATTGATATGATTTTTCATGGCTGATTAAATGATTTTACCAATGTGTAATGAACACTGGCAGATTATTGAGTTTAAGTACCAGGTCAGCAGCGCTGGTCCTGATCAGGTTGGAAAGCCAGTTACGGCCATAGGCACCTATGACAAGAACGGCATTCACTTCCCGCAGGCAGTAATCAAATAATTCCTCCCTGGCTTTCCCGCGCAGGTCCTTGAAAGTGATCCGGCTATAATGCATCGTCAGGTACTCATAAATCTTTTCCTTGTCCGCTTCGTTGAAAACAGCCTCTTCATCGGCATGCAGAACAGTGACGTCAGCGCCGCTCAGCGCCGGGAATAAATAGGTGAACTGCTTGACCGCAAATAACGCAGAAGGGCTGCCATCGAATGCGAACAAGACCTTGTCCATAGGGCGGGTGCGGTGAGGTGCGACAATGACCGGGCACTCTGCCTTGGCCAGCAAGGATTTGACCATGCCGGCCGGCGCTTCCAGCGGCTCGGTAGCAAATAGTGCCGGGCCCGCGATAATGATATCCGCGTAGCGGCTTTCGGAAAGCAGATCGTCCAACGGCACGTTCTGGTCACGGTGCACCTGGTATTTGACACCCTGCGCTTCACAAACGGCTTTGAACTTTCTTATATTTTCTTCGGCAACCTTTTCTTTGTAGGTAAGTTCCGGCTGTTTCCCTGAATTTATGCTTTCTACATAAACACTTCCGTAGGCAAACTTAACTCCCGGCGACGATCCGGGGAGGTCTTCTAAAAAGATACCCGTCAGCGGCGAACCCGTTAGCTGGGCCAGATAAATGCCGAATTCTAAACTTTGTGCATCGGGCCTTTCAGCCTCGATCGCGAGCATCAACTTTTTCATAGTGATGAATTTTTAGAAAGCTTTCGCTAATGACACGAAAGCTTTCCCTTATTGCGAGTAGGTAGCTGAAAGCGTTTACAAAAATTCTCCCTTTTCGTTGAGTTTTACCTTGAGTCGTTTGTCCCCGTTTTCCAGTAGAACTTTAAAAGTCTTGTCAGCATGCTCTTTTTGATCATAATAGTAGACCTGATAAATGTCCTGGGCGATGCGCCAGTTCGGAAATCGCTGGGTAACAGCATCCCTGATAACAGCGGGTAGTTTCGTATTTTTGAACTTTTCAGCGGTACGCAGCAGTTTACCGTTCTTATCATAAGCCGCCAGTATGCTTCCGTCGGGGATATAAAATGAGATGTAATAATTATCATAGTCGTCATCGTAGAATTCAGACTTTTTGATGTCATAAGTTGCCGCTTTAAACTCCAGCATCTTCACAGGCTGACTCATTTCGCGGTTGTCTGCTGCATTCAGGTATTTATAGGTCGAAGCAACGATTCGCACTTCAGGCAGATTAATCTGTGCAAAAGCACATTGGGCTGTGATGGCAATCAAAAGCGCAACAATCAGCATTGGTTTTGAATTTTTCATGGTAATCGTTTTTGATATAACTAATAAACCAGCTCGGGTTCTTCCACGACCAATTTGTTCTCGACGTGGCGTACGCCCGCAGCCTCCCAGGCAACATCCTCCGCATCGTCGCTTTCAGCGGCCGAGCGAACCTTGCCCGTTAATATAACTTTGTCACCGATGGTGCTTACGTTTATTTTACTGGCATCGACTGTTGCGTTACGGCGGAAAGCAGCAGAGATCTTTTGTTCCAGTTCAAAGGGGCTGAGCTTTGGCTTGATGGTGATCAGGTTGAACACAGATTTAACACCGGATAGGTATTGTACGGCGCTTTTGGCGCTGTCACGCTGGTAAGACCATTCTACCTCCCCTTCCAGGGTAACGTTGCCGTCTTCTACCTTGATCTTAAGCCGGTCATCTGGAACGACCGAATGCCATTTTAGGGCATTGACCACCGCCGTCGCGATCTCTGCATCGGTCCTCCAATAGGCTGGCGATACGCCGATCTGCAGATCTTCTGCGATCGCTTTGACGCCGGCTACTTTTTTAGCCGCCCGTTCCGCACTTAATTTTTTGGAGAAGGAATCAACGATCCCTGATAAGGTTACAATGCCGTTCTTTACGGCAACACCGATCTCGGATGAATTCAGAAATGGCTGCCATCTCAATTCATCCATTACGTCCTTTTGGATTTGACTATCTGTTTTCATGTTTGAAGTATTTATTTACTCCAAAGGACAAGGTTCTGAAGCTACTGTACCATGATAGGCGTCAGCCTGTCGGATGAGGTTCATCATCAGGCTCCCAAAGGCTTTTGCCGTCCAAATTCATTTGCCCGCTGAACCAAATAAATAACGATCGTGACTTCGGCCTAGCGCGGCAACCTTTGGAAGGAGTGTATCTTGAAATACAGATCAGGGAATTGTGATCAAGGACCGTAATCGTCGACATAGAACAGATTGTCCTTGATCCGTTTGTGTGGCTTAGGAGCTTCGTTACCATAACCGATACATAAAGCAAGAAAAACCTGTTCGGGATAAGGTATACGCAGTTTGTAGTAGATCGATGTATGCTCAACTGCTTTTCCGACGCCTAAAGGGCAACTATCCAGCCCTAGGGCCTTTGCGGCTAGCATGATGTTCTGGGCACACATACTGACATCATAGCATGCCCAAGGCTCTTCCTTCGGTGCGGTAATAAATATGATGACCGGCGCGCCGTAAAATATGTCTGGTGCTTTCTTAAAGTCGCCATAATACAGGCTGTATAAAGCCCCTAGCGCTAATTTGGCAATACCTGCCGGTCCTTCATGAACCAAGTCTTTAGCTAAAGTCTTAATGATCGCTTTAGAGAACTCCCGGATCGATGATGCCTTGGTTAGGACATAGAATTTCCATGGCTGTTTGACCATGGCCGTAGGCGCCATTCTACCCGCGTCAATGATCTGTTCGATCAGCTCCCGGGACACTGGCTGACTGGTGTACCTGCGTACTGAACGCCGGGCATAAATATTACTGATCGCCTCAGTTGTCGGATCTGTTGCCGCTATTATCGGTGCATTCATAATAGTATTGAAGTTAAAGCCCACGATGACAAAGATCAATGAGTCGGGACACGTCCGATTATGACTTGCGTCAACCGAATTTCCCATGCACATAGCTGCTGGTTAGTTCATTTGTAGCGTTGTTGAAGATGTTAGGTGTTGTATCCGCTTCTATGATCCTGCCCATATACATAAATACGGTATTATCAGCGATCCTTTGTGCTTGCTGCATATTATGCGTTACAATAACGATCGTGTAATCCGCTTTTAGGTTTTTGATCAGTTCTTCGATCTTGGCTGTACTTAAAGGGTCGAGCGCAGAGCAAGGCTCATCCATGAGAATCACTTCCGGGCGGAGTGCGACAGCCCGTGCGATGCACAAACGCTGCTGCTGCCCGCCCGAAAGCTGCGCCGCCGGCTTATGAAGTTCGTGCTGCACCTCATCCCATAAAAAACTTTCTTTTAAAGATTGTACGATCAGTTCATGCCGCTGATTTTCTTGCACGCCGTTAATTTTTAGACCATAGTTGATGTTTTCGTAAATACTTTTGGCAAAAGGATTCGCTTTTTGGAAGACCATTCCGATCCGTCGGCGGATAGCTGCAACAAATACACTTTTAGCGTATATGTCCTCCTGGTCAAGATAGCAATGCCCACTCAGACGCACACCGGGTGTTCGATCATGCATGCGATTAAAGCAGCGGAGTAATGTGCTTTTACCACAACCGGAGGGACCGATCAGGGCGGTGATTTGCCGGTCCTGGAAGCCAATGTCGATATCTTTCAATACTTGCTTTTCACCAAACCAAAGACTTATTCCTCGGGCAGATAATTTAGGCTGTTGCATGGTCTTTTGAAGATTTATAACGGATATAAAAAGCGGTTAGATTCAATAATAGCACAACGATGATGAGCACAAGCGCAGTGCTGTAAGCAAGCGGGCGCACTAGATCCACCGACTGGTGCTGGGTAGATAGCATATAGAGATGATAAGGCAAGGCCATAAACTCCTGGTCCAAGGAAAACGATGGATTGTTGATGTAATAAGCTGCGCCGGTAAACAGGATCGGTGCCGTTTCGCCTGCGGCACGTGAAACTGCCAATATAATGCCTGTGATGATGCCGGGCAGTGCTGAGGGCACTACAATATCGCGGACCATCTCAAAATGGGTAGCGCCTAATGCCCACGCACCCTCCCTGATACTTACGGGCACCCTGTGCAGGGCTTCCTCTGATGTGACAATGATATACGGCAAAGACAGCAGGCCCAGCGTTAACCCGGCTGAAAGTAACGAGGTTCCGAGGTGTAAGGCCTGAACGAAACAAGCCAGCCCGAAAAGGCCGAAGATCACCGAGGGTACGCCGGCAAGGTTGCGGATGGAAGCCCGGATCAGCCTTGTGACAGGGGTGTCGGGGGCATATTCATGCAAATAAATGGCGCAGCAGATACCAAACGGTGCCGCGGTTATTGCCGTGATCACCGTAAGCATGACCGTGCCGATGATCGCCGGAAGTATGCCTCCGCTGGTCATTCCGTTTTCGGGGAAGCGACTGACAAAATCCCAGGAAAGGCTGCCAGCTCCCTTGCTGGCCAGGTCCCAAAGGATCACGACCAGAAAAAAGCAAACAGCCGTAGTGCTCATCAAAAGACTGCCCCATTCCAGGTATTCCAAAAGCTTACGTTTCATCTGATCTCAAATTTTTTGAAGCGCCCGACAAAATATTCGCCGATCATATTAATGACCAGCGTGATGATAAACAGCAGTATAGCCACCGAAAAGAGTGCGTAATAATGGGTAGTTTGAAAAGGTACTTCGCCCATTTCGATCGCTATGGTAGCCGTCATCGTACGCACGGCATCAAAAAAGCCATGCGGGAGTGCGATGGCATTGCCGGTTGCCATCAGGACGGTCATAGTTTCGCCGATGGCCCGACCGACACCCAGCATGATCGCTGCCAGTATTCCTGGCGCGGCAGCAGGTATGGTCACCTGGGTCAATGTTTGCCATCTACTGGCACCAATGCCAAAACTTGCTTCTTTATAGGATATAGGTATACCATCGATGGCATCCTGTGCCACGGTGATGATGGTCGGTAAAGCCATTACCGACAGTAGAATGGCGCCGTTAAGCGCATTCAAACCATTAGATCGTCCGGTCAATCCGGCTAGTCCAGGGCTGATCACCACAATACCAAGAAAGCCGATGGCAACGGATGGGATCGCAGCAAGCATTTCAATAGCAGGTTTAAGCATATTTTTCAACTTTCGTCCCGCATATTCGGCTAAAAAAGCAGCTGTGCCGATACCAAGTGGAATAGCGATCAACATAGCCCCGACCGCTACAAGCATGGTGCTGATCAGCATTGACAACATGCCATAGGCCGACGGGCTCCCTGTCGGGTCCCATTGTGTCTTACTGACAAAATCATATGGTTTGACATGGATGAAGAACGCTGCAGCATTCCACACCAGCATCAGCGAAAGCGCAATAAGGACACTGCCTGCACCGAATCCGCAGGCTTTAAAAAACCTGGCAGTAAACTTTTCTGTATGTTTGCGGCTAACAAGTTTCATGGCGTCATAACTGAATGTGGGCGACTGCTTTTGGCGGGAAATAATAACCGGACGCTTTGATCACGGCTTTTCCCGGTCCGCTTTTTTCAAATTCGATGAATGCCCTGACCTTGGGCCAGGAATCCGCCCTGATGAATTGGTATAATGGCCGCTGAAAAAAATACTTGTTTTCAAGGATCGCCTTTTCCTCCAATGGTGATACTGCAGGTTTACCTTTGGCAGGGGAGACACGCAAAGCCTTTATTTGACTATCGTTATTCTTCAGATAACCTGCACTCACATAACCGATGCCTGAGTGATCTTGCTTGATCCCTTGGATGATCTGTGCGTTGCCGTTCATTTCGATGGTCTTTGAACTGAAATTAATGCCGAGTTTGTTCTTTATAAAGGTATGGGTACCCGAATTGCTTTGCCGGCCATAAATGGTGACCGGTAAATTGGTGTCCGTTAGTAGTCTCCAATTTGCGGAAGGGCTACTCAACAAGGTGCGAAGGTCGCTGACCGTAATGGTATCTATCGGTTGCTGCCGGTTCACGATAAACGCCGTTGCATCTTCGGCGAAAACGATCTCGATCAAACGCATGTGTTTTGCTTTGAAAAGACGGCGTTCTGCAGGGGTCAAAGGCCGTGACGAATTTGCAATATCCGCCTGTCCGTTCAGCAAGGCAGCGATCCCTAAGCCTGAGCCCCCGCCGGATACGGCGATACTGTACTGCGGATGACCAGGATGGAATTTTTCAGCGAGGGTGCTGACCAGATTGACCTCCGTATCAGATCCTTTGATCTTGATCAATAAACGGTTGTCACCGCATGCGCTGGTGATTAGAACCATGAGGGATACCAAAATTCTCTTATACGTCATCATCAGGGCCCGTTATTTAAAGTTTTAACATGACAAAGCTCTTATAATGGTCACTTAAATAACATGATGGTCGTCAGTTGACCCAATGGGGCTGATCAGGTTCCAGGCTGATCGCTCCAGTTGAATGATCATCAGGGCGCTTCCTTGATGCAGCGGCGGACATCAGATCACTTGCACAGTCAGTTTATATTATCAAATTACATCAAGCGAAAAAGACGGTCTGCATCTGCTTTCCGGCATAATTGCGTACCCGGCTGAAGCGTTGCTGCTGTACCGCACGCCACTCCATATTTAACAGCCTCTGCTAAAGACTTATTTTGAAGCAGCTTAAAGACGATCCCTGCAAGGAGACTATCACCTGCACCTACCGTGCTTAATACCTCAACAGCTGGCGCTGGTACTTCAAGCGAGTATTCCTTCGTAACTAGTAAGGCCCCCTGACCACCGAGCGAAACGACAATGGCCTCACAGCGACTATTGATCAAAAAATCATGTGCGGCTGCCGCAGCCTTCCCGGCATCCAGACCTGGCCTGCCGGTCATAAAGCCCAGCTCTTTCAAATTCGGTTTGATCAGGAACGCCCCAGCCTGCGCCGCTTGCTGCAGCACCTCTCCACTCGAATCGACGATGAACTTGGCTTTTTTGCGGCGCGCAAGTAGAGCCAGCTTCTTAATCATGTCCGGCGGGCAGCCCTTTGGTAAGCTGCCGCTCAACACCAGAAATTTGAACCCGTTAAGCTGATCGATCGCTTGAAGACAGTCCCGGCATTCTGCCTTATTGAGCCGGACCCCTGGCATGACGAACAGATATTGCTTGTCGGTAGCACGGTCAGCGACCACCAGATTCTGCCGGGTGATGCCCTTGATCGGCACTTCGAGCGTATCGATCATTTTGCGGTTGAGTGACCGGCCTATTTCCCTGCCCGAATCGCCACCGGACAGGTAAAGGGCTAATGCTTTACCGCCCAGGTTCTTAATAGCCCGCGCGACATTGATGCCACCACCGCCGGGTTCATTTACCGGATCTGCACATTTTAATTTTCGGGAAGGCAAGAGTGTATCCACTGATGTACTTACATCCAGTGCCGGGTTCAGCGTAACAGTAATGATCTCAGGCATAATATTCCAATTTATGGTGCTATATCTTCTTCCGGATGATAGTTGCCCAAACATGCCGCACTATTGCAACCTGAACGATGAAGCAATATTTGCTGTGCTCCGGGCAGGTACTGATCCTGACCTTTCCAATAGGCCAGTACAGGCTGCAGGATAGCTCTTGAAAAAGAAAAGCTTAGCTTCCAGGGTCCTTTCAACTGACCCTCCTGATTTAATGCGTTTAACCTTTTTGTAGCTGCCTTAGCAGCTTGTCCGCCAGAAAGGAAGACAATGCCAGGAACAGCTGCCGGCACACGATCCAGTAAGCACGCCAGCGTAGCCAACGCGATCTCGTCGTCACTTGATTGGTCCGGACTGTCCGTTCCCGGTAGCACCATGTTGGGTTTGAGCAGTATCGCGCGCAGATCTACCCGGTGTTCGTAAAGTGCGTTAAATAGCTCGAAGAGGAATTGCCGGGTAACCTGGTGACATAGCTCCAGTGAATGCGCGCCGGTCATCAGTACTTCAGGTTCGACTATCGGCACCAGCGAGGCTTCCTGGCAGATAGCGGCGTATCGCGCCAGAAGCTGCGCATTGAAATGCAGCGCGGCGCTGCTGGGCGATCCAGTGCTGATGTGTGTCACTGACCGCCATTTTGCAAAGCGGACGCCATATCGGCGGTAATTTTGCAGGCGTACCGCTAAACCGTCCAGTCCTTCCGTAACTTTTTCGCCGGGAACCCCGGCCATGGGTACGGTTCCTTGATCGACCTTAATCCCGGCCATTATGCCCCTGCTGGTCAACATTTCGGCGAAGGGCTTGCTGCCGGCTGCAGATGACGTCAGTGTTTCGTCGCTTAAAATAGCCCCACTGATGAATTCCTCAAGGCCGGATGTAGTAACGATCAATTCCCGGTACTTCTGACGGTACAGCGCTGTTTCAGGTATGCCATTCTCCCGAAGCCGCGCATTACAGGTAGGGATACTTTCGTCCATAGCGAGCAAGCCCTTGCCGCCGGACACCAGCGCTTGTGCTACCTGATGCAACGGTTGGTTATTTAGTTGGTCCATGATCAAATTTATCAGCTATTTAATGCTCAGGCTATGAGCAACATCAGCTCGATGACTGATCAATATCACAGCAGTGTAGCTTATCTGTGTGAATATTTGGCAATAAACAAATTGCTCATGAAACAGACGCATTATAGAACCCCGCGAAGAGGTAAATTGTCCTGGCCCGAAAAGCACAGCAACCTGGCAACATTGATCGTGGTGCTGATCATTATTATGTTCCTGGTTTTGTTTTTCCTTTTTCCTAAGATCGCAGGTTAAAAGGACCTGCGATGAAATGGCGATTTTAATGATGCTGCTCTCGATGCTGAAGGTCAATCACAAGCTTGTTACTGGTCACTGCTATGATCAATTGCTCAATTTACTTTTACCATAATCAATAAAGCTATGGAAAACGCTGATCCAAACATCCGATTTTACCGCCGCTTCGTCATTATTATTCTTGCCTATGAAGCTTTAGGCTGTCTATTGGGCGGAGCCTTATTAGTAATGGCGCCAGACGGCCACCTGATGGAAATGCCGGTCAGGATCATGCATGGTGTCTTCCCCGATTTTACTGTTCCGGGGTTTATATTACTTCTTCTCGGTGTTGTAAATGCTGCAGCTTTTTGGGCGGTCTTGCAAAAGGCAAATAGATCGCTCTGGATGGCATTATTCGCACTGGGCGGCCTATTAGGCTGGTTTTGGATGGAGATCGCAATCCTACAGCAACTCCATTGGCTGCATGCCATGTGGGGGCTGCCGGTCTTATTGGCTTTTGCAGCAGCACTACAACTGTATCCCTGGACAGATCGAGAAAAGCAAATCGTATTATTGATATGTGGTATCGCAGCTTCGCTGCTTTACGCCGATGTGGTGGTCATCGTCCCTGCATTGTCGGAAACTTATAACAGCAATACCCAAACGATCAGTGAACTGTCAGCTATCGGAGCGCCGACACGCTTTGTCTGGATAACACTTACATTGCCTTATACGCTACTGATGATCGCGTTCTCCTGGGGGGTGATCCGATCAGCCGCTAAAAGTAGACCCTTAAAAATAACCGGCGGCTTGCTATTGCTTTATGCCCTAACAGGGCTATTTTGGCCCTTAGCACCGATGCACCAGCGCCAGGTATTGGCGGCTGGCGGGGGAAGTTTTACCGACCAGGCGCACCTGGCGTTAGGTGCGTTGACCGAAATGTTATACTTATTGGCCCTGTTATTTGCCGCTTATGGCTTGGACCGGGGTTTTCGCATCTATTCCGCCCTGACCCTGTGCGGCATATTAGTTTTTGGGGTGTTGACATTTTCAGCGGCCAGGCGTTTGGCCGCTGAACAGCCAACACCGAACCTTGGTCTTTGGGAACGCATCAACATCGGTATTTTCCTGTTGTGGGTGTGCGTCCTGGCCTTTAAACTCATCAACCTAAAACCTGAAAAGAAATGAAAAATGCGCCTGCTTGTATCGCTGAACTGTTGCTTATTGCTGGTGTGAGGTTAGATGGACCTAATGCGGCAGATATCCGCATAAAAGATGAACGTTTTTTCAAGCGGGTGTGGAAAGAAGGTTCCCTGGGCTTGGGAGAATCGTACATGGAGGGCTGGTGGGAATGCGAAAAGTTGGATGAATTCATTTGCAAACTGCTTTCGGCGGACCTGGGTCAGAAAATTAAACCTTTTCATTGGGTGCCGTCTCAGTTAATTGACCTGTTTCTGAACCGGCAGAGCAGGCAACGTGCGAAGATGGTCGCCCGTGTGCATTACAACCTCGGAAACGACCTTTTCGAACCAATGCTGGGCAAGCAAATGATGTACTCCTGCGGGTACTGGGCAAATGCATCCAATTTGGAAGAAGCGCAGCAAAACAAACTCGATCTGATCTGCCGAAAATTACAACTGAAGCCGGGTATGCAAGTGCTGGATATCGGCTGCGGCTGGGGTGGTTTCGCGGAATATGCTGCAAGTAATTACCGGGTCAACGTGACGGGTATTACCATATCAGAAAAGCAAGCGGAACTGGCGCAGCAGCGATGCCTGAGTCTTCCGGTCAATATCAAACTGGAAGATTACCGGGACCTGACAGGTGAATATGACCGGATCGTTTCCATCGGTATGTTCGAGCACGTCGGCGTAAAGAATTATCGGCCTTATATGCAAAAAGTAAGGCAATTACTGCGTTCCGACGGTTTATTCTTGCTGCATACCATTGGCGCTGCTGATGCTGCGCCAACGGATGCCTGGATCGACCGTTACATTTTTCCAAATGGGCAGATTCCTTCTCCGGCTCAGATTACTAACGCTTTCGAAGGTGAAATGATCTTACGAGACTGGCATTGTTTCGGCAGGGATTATGACCGGACATTGCTTGCCTGGCGAAACCGCTTCCAAAAAAGCTGGCCTAAGCTACGTGAAACCTATGGCGATACCTTTTACCGGATGTGGACCTATTACCTTAATGTTTGTGCGGCATCCTTCAGGACGGGAAAGAATGATCTTTGGCAGCTGGTCTTAAGTAAGCCGGGCAGCCATGCTGAATACCAGTCTGTTCGCTGATCATTGAAAGGCGTGGGCTAACCGGCTCTTTGCAAACGGTTCAACTTGTCCAGATAATAAGAAACTTCATCGTCGCTTACCTCCGTAAAATTTTCATAATAGGCACCAACCCCATAAAAGTCAGAAGGGATCAGACACACGACGACCTCGTCGGCTTCTTTCTCTAATATTTGCATAGCAGGGCGTGATGCGACAGGCAGCGCTACAACGACCTTCGCCGGCTGGCTTTTTTTGATCAGGCTGAGCGTACGCAACAACGTTTGCCCGGTCGCAGCGCCGTCATCGATGACGATCACAGTCTTCCCGGCCAAGTTGATCGCCGCTGCATCACCCCGGAATTTTCTGCTCATTTCTGCCAGACGCTTCCTGATCCGCAGCAACTCCTGCTCGATATACGAAGCCGGCACGTCCGGTTGAGGTACCACTACGTGGTCTGTTAAACTGGCGGCACCGATCGCATATTCTTTGTTGTTCGGATGTCCGATCTTTTTGACCAATACCAGGTCAAGCGGAAGACCCAACTCCTTTGCCACATAGTAAGCTACCGGCACGCCGCCACATGGGACAGCCAGTACGACACCCGGAACTGTCTTATACACACCAAGTTTGGCTGCCAATAAATGACCGACTGCCGTTCTATCCTTAAACATATCGATCTAAATAAAATAAAGGTACCAGTAGAATTAATGGCCTTGGCCTTACCAGGACATTATTTGTTTAGCATCACCGGCGCAAGTGCTTTCCTATTGATCTCATGAGTGGCCAGATGTGAAAGTGACTCGTCAATACGTCGTTCATCTTGCTCTGCCTCATAAAACCAATCTTCGGCTGTGTTTAGACCGGTTGCACCTGCAAAGGCAGCAGCCGTTCCGTAAGCGCTGATCTTAAAATGGTTGATGGATTGTATCCCGGACAGCAAACAGGCATCCCTTACTTGGGGACAAGTACAATTGGCTAACTTTTCATCCGTTTCTTCGATCAAAGCCTTGACGACCCGGTTGACGCTGCTTATTGAATTAAGCTGCTCCTCGTTACAAAATCCTTCCAGCACCTGGATATGACGTTCGACCTTATCCAAATACTGATGCATCAAATTTTTAAAGGCCAAAGAACTGTCCTTATTGATCCATTCCAAAAGTTTGGTTTTGAGCTGGGTCTCACCGCTGATAAGACGGCTACCGTCTTCATCGAGTAATCGGCGAAGACAGGAAATATTGATATTTGCTTCCATAATGATCTCTCTGTTGTTGAACGTCCCTGTCGGTATGTAAAGAAACATGCTTATTGGGTGCTATTTTCACCCGCCAAGCGCCTCCGTAGGGCCGCTGAGTGAATCTAATAAACCATGGGCTTTGAAGAAATGGACCCCGCCACCTGGGGCGGGGCTGTAAGCCGGATCAAAATAGGCTTAATTTACAGCGATCTTTTTCGCTGAAGGACTTTTAACCTTTCCATTACGCGGAATATTGATCTTTAATACGCCATCTTCATATTTGGCGGTGAGCTTTTCCTTATCAGCGCCGTCAGGGAGTGTAAAGCTTCTGCTGAACGAAGAATAGTTATACTCCTGGCGGGTGAATTTTCCGTCCTTTTCTTCTTTGCTGTCCTCTTTTTCACTGCTGATCGTCAGCACATCATCATCCAGGTCAACTTTGAAATCATCCTTCTTCAATCCCGGTGCGGAAAGTGAAAGCTGATAGTGATCTTTATTTTCAATGATGTTGACTGCAGGAACGTTGATCGCGCGTTTAAAAAAACGACCGTCAAACAGATCGCCCCAAGGCCTGAAAAAGTCTTCGAATACGGCAGGGATTCTTTCTTCGAACTTTGCTAAACTTTGATTTTTCATGATAATAAATGATTAATGGTGAAAACTTAGCCAAAGTTAGCCTGCAAGGGTAATTCCGGCTAAGATGCCCGTCACCTGCAGCCGTGATCTACATCAGCCTGAGCCATGGGCCAGGTCATATATCGGGAAGAAAATGCGGTCTACATTTACATATGAAAGATCGCATAAACGGGATGGGTAATTCAGAACGACAGCTAAAAACGCAACGTCCGCTCAGCGAAAAAGACGAGCAGGCACGGCGAATGGAAAGGATGAGAGCGTTACAAGCTGAGGCGCTGAAGTTATGGCATACCTTAATCAAAAAAAAGAAATGAAAAAACTTTTGATACTTACAGATTTTTCGGCCAACGCCGCCCATGCTGAAGCTGCCGCGCTGCGGCTATCAGCCTGCTTATCCACCGACGTGATCTTATATCACACCTTCACCTATATACCCATGGTATTAGGTAATATGGAAGGACCGCTGATCACCGCCGACATGTTGTTTCAGGACAGCCTGGAACAGTTGAAAAAGGAAGCACACCGGCTGAACAAGCTAGGCGCTCAGATCGAAGGTTGTCAAACCCATATTGACTGTAAAACCGGCGACGGCAGCCTGGCTGAAAATGTTCGCGACCTCACTTCGGACGGAGAAGTGCATATGGTGGTCATGGGTGGTAGAACCGGCGGTGCGCTAGACCATTTATTGACAGGAAGTGACACCGCGGCGGTGATCCGCAGATCGCATAAACCTGTTTGGGTGATCCCAGGGGCAGCGGATTGGGACCTTCCAAAAAAGGTCGTCTTTGCCACGGATTTCAGCTTCATTGACATGCCTGCTGTGGATTTTTTACTGGACCTGGCAAAAAACCTTCATTTCGAACTAGAGATCGTACACGTCTTGCGTTCTGGTGAGGTGGTGACAGAGATCGGTTCGGAAATAGCCTTCCGGAAATTCCTGGTGCATCGAGGACTTACCTATATACAGGTCTTCGGAGAAGCGGTCCATTTAGCCCTGCAGCAATATTGCACGGAACATCAAGCAGACCTTTTGGCACTTAGCCATCAGCATCATTCGTTTCTATCCAGCCTATTCGGGCATAGTGAATCCAAGGCGGCCATTGCACAGCGCCGGTTAGCTGTGATCGTTTTTCCGCCTGATTATAATTAGACTAATCGCTTTAGCCATGAAACATTTTTTTGAAAGCTACTATTACTGGGGGATGCACCTGATCTGGTGGTTCCTTTGGATCTGTGTATTGATCTGGATATTTGCCACGCCGTACGATATTCCGGGACAGCGTAAACGAAGGGAATCCCCGCTGGATATTTTGAAAAAGCGCTTTGCCTCCGGTGAAATCACGAAAGAAGAGTATCGTGAGCGCAAAAAGATCCTGGAAAACGAGTGAGTCAGTGCCGACGGATGACCCAGTAAAGCCCCTTAACATCTGCTTCCCATTTCGGGAGAATCGCGACCAGTATGATCTCTTCAGCCAGATCAAGCAGAGTGACTGTGATCGCAATATAGAACAGGTACATCAGCGGCTCGGTCCTAGAATACAATAAAAAACACGCCTTGAAGAACAGCGGCTGCCTTTGCCAGATAAGTATGGAAACTGGTCAGTTTGCGAAAACGGATCAGGGCGATACTATTTTGGATCAGATAGAATAGCAAAAGGATGGCTATGAGCGGCCATTCGCTCCGTAAGAATGCATGATGATAAAGGACCATGCCTAAAATTGCTGCTGTTACGGTAAGGTCATCGGCGATCGAATCTATCCTTGCACCCATCAGGCTCACTGTCCTGAATGTCCGTGCCAGCCAGCCATCGATGGCATCGGTAAAGAAACTGACCGCCAGCAACCATTTGAAAATATGAAATTGCTGGTATAATAATAATACGACCAAAAGCGGCGCAGCCGCCAACCGGTAGAACGTGATCACATTGATCAATCGGTAGCTTATCTTAGTCATCGCCAAATAATGATGAGGTATATCAGTACAAATGGCGCTGAGCCATACAAGCTGTCAAATCTGTCCAGCATACCACCATGTCCCGGAAGTATGGTACCGGAATCCTTTACCTTCAGGCTGCGTTTCAGCAGCGATTTGACCAGGTCACCATAGGTCCCGGTGATGATAATGATCGTAGCCAATAGCAGCCACTGTATCAGGGTTAACGGTAGATCGCTACTGGACAGCAGGCCGCTCATTAATAAACACGCTGTTGCTCCGCCAAAACTACCTTCCCAGGTCTTATTCGGTGATATGCGATGAAACAAGGGGTGTTTTCCGAATGCCTTGCCGCTAAGGTAAGCCCCGCTATCATTGGCCCAAAGCAACAGAAAAATACTTAAAGGAACTTTAGGCTGATAATCATAGGTATGGCCGGGCAGAAAGGCCAGTACAAGAAAACAACACACCGGAATGCAAATGCAGATGATCCCTAAATAACTGATCGCCAGGGCTGGAAAAGGCCTGGTGCTTCGCCGGTAAAGTGCTGCGACGAAAATACCGAAGCCGACCGGCAAATTAAGCAAGAACCACGGCCAGCCGCCCATGCCGCTGCTGACGAAGAAGGTGGTAACGATCATACAGCCGGATAGCAGAAATGCTGCTCCGTTAGCTGGCTTGGAGCCGGGTGTCTTCAATAACCGGTAAAACTCCCGCAGGCTCAAAAAGTTGATCGCTAATAATAAGCCGGTGAACCCCAATGGCCCGAGCCAGATGCCGCCCATGACGACGACGAGCAGCCCGGCCCCTGTTATCAGGCGTTTTTTGAAATTACTCATTTCGTAATGTTTTATCCGGAAAGATCAGTAATGCCAGACGACCGCTGCTAAGCAGCTCCTTCAGCGGGTTCTCATGAAAAAGATGATACCAAAAAGGATGCTTGCGGTAACGTAAGGCAAGAATGTCCACTTGCTTTTCCTGCTCCAGCATTTCCAGCCCCTCGACCACTTTGGATGCCCTCACATTGGCATGCCGGACCGCCGGATATAAGCTTTTGATCTTTTGGCTAAAGGCAGCAACGCGTTCTTGTTCCGCAAAATCAGGAATGAGGACCTTTGGCGAGACATGCCCGATCGTCAGCTGCCCTTTCAGGCGGGCGGTAAGGTCGAGGAGTTCGCCGATCACGGGCTCATCGGCAGTGGCCAGATCGGTGGCAAAAAGAATATGACTTATATTTAAATAATTGGCGTTCACTGGCGTCGCTAGTACCGGGCAGCCTACATGATGTAACACCGCTTTGACATCTCCGCTGAACAGCGGATCGCCATAGGATTTTTTCGACGCTCCCATTGCGATCAGGCGGCTCTTTTTCCGGTGGGCAAATTCGGCTACCCGGTCGGCAAGCTGCCCTTCCAAAGCGACCGGGCGAATAGTTGGTTTTTGACCGGGCAGCTTTATACGTTCCAGCCGCCGCACCTCCCGGTTCAATTTCAGCAGACTATCACGCCGCTTTTGTACCGCGGTCGTTTCCGGCAGTACCGCCGAACCTACGGGCGGCAAATATGGCGTGATGGGATAAACGTTGACCAACCAGATCTCGGCATTTATTTGTGCAGCGATGGTCAAAGCCTGCTCTGCAGCACATTTAGCTGCCGCCTTGAAATCGGTCAGTACCAAAACATTTTTCATAACGAAGAAATCGATTATTGACCTAAGCTCTTGAATGTTATGGAGAACGAACATGATAAAGGTCATGCCACTGATTGCTTTTCGTCAGTGACAACAGGCAAAGCCAGGGTTATCTTGCACTTCTCATGGACATTGTAACACATCTGGGGATCGGTGCCTGCTTAGGCGAGGTCTTTGCCGGTCGGATTATCGGCAAGCGGGCAATGGCCTGGGGAGCCGTCGTTCATAGCCTGCCGGATATTGATGTAGTCACGGCGGTATGGCTTCCGACTCCTGCCGCACTGCTTGCCCATCGTGGTATCACTCATTCTTTTATGATCAGTGCATTAGTGGCCGTTCTGCTGGCCGCTTTAGCCTCACGTCAAAACAAGCCGGCAGGATGGAGCTGGCAAAGATGGTTAGTGTTTTTCTGGATCGCCATTCTGCTGCATGATGTGCTGGATGCTTTTAACAACTATGGCACCGGTTGGTGGGAACCTTTCGACTCAACGCGCATCGCATTCAATATCGTTTATGTTGCGGATCCCTTCCTGTCGATCTGGCCTTTGAGCGCTTGTGTGGTGTTGCTCTTTGCCAAAAATGATCTCAGCCGGCGGAGGAACCGCGAATTGCTGGGTTTGGGTATGGCAGTTCTTTACCTGTTTTACTGCGGCGTGCATAAGCGAGTGGTCGACAGCAGGGTCACGGAACTGCTTCATCGGCAAAAGATCAATTATTCCCAGTACCTCAGCACCCCTGCACCGTTGCAAAATTGGTTATGGTACATTGTTGCCGGCTCAGACAGCGGCTATTACGTGACGTATCACTCGGTCTTCGACCGGCAAGGGCAACTTTCGCTGCACTATTTCCCCCGCAACGCTTATTTGCTGGCAAAGGCTAAAGATCCGGCCGGCGTTCAGCAGCTCATACGTTTTTCACAAAAGTTCTATACGGCAGAGATACACAGCGATACCCTGGTATTTAATGATCTGCGCTTCGGCCAGATCATCGGCTGGCAGGATCCGACCGCGGGATTTGCGTTCTACTACTTTCCGGACCACCCGAGTCTAAACAGGTTGACGGTTCAAAGGGGCAGGCTGGCGGGCTGGAACGGAGCGGCGATCCGCTCCCTATACCATCGGATCAAAGGGAGGTAATGAAATATAAGTTTCCAACAATTTGAGATACCGGTTGGCAAATACTAAGCTCATCGCCTTGTCAGACGCGCTTCCGGACTGTATTATCTGAACTTTCGCCCGAACCGCTGCGCGGTAAATCTTATAATACTGATAAAGACCTTTGGGTGCCGTTGTGGTCGCCAGGCCCATAAGCTTGCTATATTCTTCAAAAAGCAATTTGCTAAGTTCCAACTCGCCGTAACTTTCCATGTCCATCTGGAGGAATGCCAGCTCATCCAGCATGTCTACCTGGCGCAGATCATTATTAAATTCAATGCAGTCAAAGATAACGGGCTCCTCATAAAGAAAAATATTCCCTGCATGCAGATCACCATGAAGGTCGCGAACAGCACCACTCTTATAGCGTTCGCTAATGATGGCGCTGTTGAATTTTAAGTAGCGTTTCCCGTATTCAACAGCTTTCTGCAGTATAGCCGCGCAACCTTCGCCTAAGCGTTTTTTTGTCAGGCTTTGGACGGTCAGCAATTCAGCCCACCGCTTATGCAATGCTCTTAGGTCGACATGCCGTTGAACTACTTTCGCACTGCGATGGAAAGCGGCAAGTTTGGCGGCTAGTGTGACGATCTGTTTTTGACCGACTTTTCCGGCGGCCAGCAGTTTTCCCATTTCTTTGGCCGTGTCCATTCGCTGCATCCTGACCGCATAATCGACGATCCTGCCATTGTTGTTTGTTAACGATAAATGCTTCCTGGACGCGTAAATAGGAAATACGCCCAGATACATCTGCGGCGCCAGCCGGCTGTTCAGAAAAAGTTCCCGCTCGCAGAAAAATTTGCGTCGCTTGCAGGTAGAGAAATCCAGGAATGAAAAGCGCACCGGCTTTTTTATCTTGTAGGCAAAATCGCCGATAAGTATCACCCAGGATATATGCGTTTCAATAAGCCGGGCGCGATCCGTCTGTTGCCGGTCTTCCAGGTCTGCAGCTAATACTTGGATCTCAGCGGATTTCATGATACGTTTGCCTGATAAATGAAAGCGCTTGTGAAAGCATTGCTTGCAGTTGTTCCTCTTCTGAATTGAGATCAAGATGACGCTCCGTCAGCGGTTCGAAAGCGGCCTTAATCTTAAGGTAAACGTCAAAGTCCGCTTCGCTGTCGCGTCTTTTTTGTTTCATCCGTTCCTTTATGGTCTTCCCGCTGGCCAATAGCTGAATAAAGTAAAAAGGTTCGCCGTATTGTCTGGCTTTAGCGGTAAAAAGATCACGGATAGCCGATTTGTAAAAAGTAGCATCAAGGACCACGCTGTCGTGGTCTTGCAGCGCCTCAGCAAGTATTAGCAGCATTGCTGCGTAAACGGCATTCTTATTGTCTTCGTCGTATTTACCCCTGCGCTTCAAATTGGTGCGCACCACATCGCTGCTTATCAGCCGGGCGTTTAACCTTGACGCTAACGCACTGGCAAAAAAAGTTTTGCCGGTACCTGGAAGACCGCAAACAATGACGATCATGATCTTTTCAGATTAATGGGAAAAAACAACAAGGGTATCTTTTGATGCGCCAATTCCTTTTTGGCCTCGCTGTCGGTCATCAGCCGTTTGAATAAGGCGTATTGGTGATGGGTCATCGCCAGCAGATCCGCACCGGTTTGTTTACTGATGCGGTTCAGACGGCCGGTAACCTCTTTACCTCTGATCTCCTTGTAACTAAACTGCCTATTTATTTTGCCTAATTGTTCAAGGAACTGGGCTTCTTTAGCGATTACGGCCTCATCTTTGTCACCGTTCAGCGTAACGTGGACTATCTCTATAACCGGATCGAACACGCCAAATAACTGCTGCATTTGCTTAAGCACCTGGAGATCCTCTTGTTCGTAATCTGTCGCGAACACGACTTTTTCGAGTTGGTCGAGCCCAGCCCTCGGCGGCACGACCAGGACCGGACATGTTGCCGCCTCCAAAATTTTGAAGGTGTCGCTGCCCTTAAAGATATGATCGGCGCTGCAGTTCGATGCTGCGGAACCGATCACGATCATTTCGACCGCATCTATTGCTAATTGCTGCTGAAGTTCTTGCTCCAGGCTGCCTTCATGATAGCTGGTGGCTAAGCGCGGCTTATAGGCACCGTCAGTGCTGCTGATGTAGTCTTCCAGGTCCCGCACCGCCTCGTCAAGCAGGTCCTGGCCTTCCTCGGTTCCGGCCATTACTTCGGCTACAGCGACGCCCCCAAGGTAGGCCGGCATCACCGGTACTTTGGGTGAGCAATTCCAGAGTAACAGGCCGGCATGTGTTTTTTCAGCCAGCCAGGCAGCGGAACGGCCTGCGTGTGCCGCGTTCCGTGAAAAATCGGTTAAAACCAGGATCGTTTTCATAAGGCATCACATAAAATGGTTTGCCCAAATTAATTCGCCCCGGTCAATTGATCCTTGACGGCTGGCAGCCGGAAAGATGATCCTCGTCAGACCGACCTCAATGATGGCGAAGGTTGCGATAAAGGGCCAGACCAACCGGTATCGGAATCCAAAATGAAAAAAATCGAAACAACAGGGTAACGATCAGTGCAGCGTGAACGGGTAATCCCAATAACGTATAGAAATACGTCATGGCGCTTTCGTAAGCGATCAAGGCACCTGGCGATATCGGCAGGGACCCAATGACCAGGCTCAGTAATAAACCGTAGAGAATTAAGGCGGGGTGCAAAGAGACATGAAACCCATGTACAATTGCAAAGATCGTGACCGCATCACAAACCAGTATACCCATTTGATAACATACGGCTTGAATAAAACTTCGATCAATTTTAATAATGTCCTTCCAATCCGTTCGGTTTCTTTTAACCAGTGCCAGCAGCCCGCTGGCAGCGATATACCGTTTTAACCAATGTACCCGGTTAAGTTTAGGCAGCAAATAAGAGATCGTGCGCTGGTGACTGATCATCAGCATCAATGCGCCAAGGCAACTGAAGAATACACAACCGGCAGCTACCGTATAGGTCATGACTGGCTGGCTTCCGGACAGGTGCCGGTGCCATGCGTAAAGTGCGGTCAATAAGATCACAAATGCCACATAATAGGTAAAGGACTCCAACACCAGTGCTTGATAAGCTTTTCTGACCGGCACTTTCCGCTTGACCAACTGGCGGAACAGGTAGCCGTTACCGCTGATCCCGCCAGTGGGTAAGGCCTGGTTAACGAACAGGATAACGATAGATAGTTTGAAAAGAATGAATATGCCGGCCCGCCCGGTCTGCCCATGTAAGAGCGTTCGCAGGATCATGACGTTCAGCCAATAAGTGATGATCTGCGCAGTGACGGCCAGGACGAACCAGGCTGCACTCATCTGCGCCAAAAGCAAACGGATGTCCCTTAGTTTTCCGACATACCGGATAGCCAGGTAAAAGATCACTAAGGAGATGACGTAAAAAAGGAGACGCGCCGGCCGGAACAACCCTGCTTTTTTCATGATTCACAGCATTATTGCGCCAGGTAACCACCATCAATATTATAATAGGAACCGGTAACGAAAGAGGCTTTATCGGAATTGAGCCAAAGTGCTAGTTCAGCCACTTCTTCAGGCGTGCCCAGTCGGCCCATCGGATGTAATGCCTTTACCGCATGTAGTGTGTTTTCGTCCAGAATATTCAGTAATGGCGTGCGGATGTAACCAGGCCCGATGGCATTAATGCGGACACCTTTATCAGCATATTCGAGCGCTGCAGCTTCGGTTAAACCTACCACGCCATGTTTGGCAGCAACATAGGCCGGCGATCCTTTCGTTCCGACCTTCCCCAGTATAGAGGCCATGTTGACAATACTTCCTCCTCCGGATTTGATGATCGCGGGGATCTGGTAATGCATGCCATAAAAGACACCGGACAGGTTGGTCTGGATCACTTTATCCCAGCCTTCTATAGGATACTCGGCCACCTGGTTCAAAGCTCCGGCAATCCCGGCATTATTGACAGCGATGTGCAAACCACCGAATTGTTCAAAGGCGCTTGTTACCAGCTTTTCATTAGAAGCGGCTAAAGAGGTATCCGCCCGGACAAAGATCGCTTCACCGCCTTTGCTTTTTACTTGGTTACAGACCGCTTCGCCATTCGTTGTGTCGATGTCTGACAGCACCAACTTTGCACCTTCGGCCGCATAAAGCAGCGCGATCGATTTACCGATACCGGAGGCTGCACCGGTGATCAGGGCCACCTTGTTTGCTAGATTTTTCATGTTATTACTTTATGGATCATTTATTCGATCTGCTACAAAGGTCACTCATGGTACGATCGAGCTCAATGACCTGTATCACCCGGTCAACTGATCTGCAAGCGCTCGCCGATCAGCTCTTTGCCTGACCGACGTCATTGGTGGGCATGTCAGAAATCGAAAGCTTTGCTTCTCAGTAAATTGCTATGCGCTACCATTGCTTCATCACCGATTATGACGGCACACTGGCCAGTGAAAACCGCGTTGTGCCCGAAGCGATCCAGGCCCTTGAAGCGCTGAAAGCGACCGGGCGGAAGCTGATCCTGGTCACGGGCCGCCAACTGGAAGAATTAAAAACGATATTCCCGGAATATGGGCTATTCGATCGTATTGTGGCGGAGAACGGTGCAGTACTTTACTGCCCCGCCACGCAGGAGTTATCATTGCTCGGACTGCCCCCGCCAAAAAGCTTTATTGCTGATTTGGAAAGTCAGTCAGTGCCGATTGCTGTCGGCCATGTGATCGTAGCCGGTTGGGAGCCTCATCAGCAAACTTTTTTGAACGCCATCCGGTCAGCGGGGTTAGAATATCAATTGATCTTTAACAAAGGCGCTATCATGGTATTGCCGCCCGGCATCAACAAAGCTACCGGCCTTCATCATGCCTTGCGGGCATTGCAGATCTCCGAACACAATGCGGTAGCGATCGGCGATGCGGAAAATGACACGGCCATGCTGCTTGCGGCGGAATGCGCCGTCGCGGTACAAAATGCTTTGCCGCAGGTGGGCGGTATAGCTGACTGGACAACCGACAGACCGGCGGCAGAAGGGGTGATCCAGCTTATTCAACGATTGATCAGTGACGACCTGGGACAGATCGACTCGTGCCTGTCGCGCCATTACCTGCCATTGGGTAAAGAAATGAATGGCAGCTTATTTCAGATTTGCCCTTATGGTGAGCGGATCTTACTGGCCGGCACTTCCGGCTTTGGAAAGACGACGCTGGCAGCTGCATTTATAGAAAAATTGATCGCCAAAGCCTACCAGTTCTGCCTGATCGATCCGGAAGGTGACTACCAGGAACTGCCGGGTGTACTTACTATTGGTGACGGGAGTCATCCGCCCCTGATCAGCGAAGTGACCGGATTGCTCGCCAGGGCCGATGAAAATGTGATCGTTTGCATCCTCGCTGTTCCCTTAGATGACCGCCCGGCTTATTTCAACAAATTGGCACAAGCCGTTGCTGGCGTCCGAAAAATGACCGGTCATCCCCACTTTATGATCATGGATGAGGCGCATCACCTTATGCCACGCCAGCACCATTCCGGCCCGGTAGCGTTCCCAGACGATTTTAATAGTTTTCTGGCCATAACGACCCGCCCTGAACTGCTCGATCAGGCCCTTGTCCAGAGGATCAACACAGTACTGGTCATGGGCGAAGCTCCTGACCAAACCATGCGTTCGGTCGCACATATGCTGGCCGCGGATCTGCCTTTGCCGGCAAATCTTGTCTTTAAGAAAGGAGAAGTGCTGGTCTGGCAAAAGGACCGGCCCAAGCTCAGGGTGGTGACCAGTGACATGCCAGGCGCATTACTGATGCGGCACAAACGTAAATATGCTACCGGTGACATGGACTATAACAGTTTTTATTTCACCGGTCCCGGCCACCGTCTGAACCTTAAAGCAAATAACCTGATGCTGTTCATCCAGATGGCCAGCGGTATCGATGACGATACCTGGTACTACCATCTGCACAGACATGATTACGCTAATTGGTTTCGTCACACCGTCAAAGACGAGAAGCTGGCCCAGGTCGCTGAGAAAGTAGAACGCCGGGGTCTCGACCCCTGGAATTCCAGAAAAGCGATTTTCAAAGCCATTCTGGAACGCTATACCTTGCCCGCCTGATCAGCAACACTCCATCCGGTCAATAAAGATCGCGGTATGTTTGGCTCGTGGCTGTATTGGTGGCGTTTCTGCCCCATAGCCGAAAGTGACCGCCAGTTGGACCTTTTCAGCTGCGGGTACTTCTAACTGATGATAGAGCGGAGTCTGGTCAATGTATCTAGCCAATCCAATCGGGCAACTGCCCAGTCCAAGTGAATGGGCCGCAAGCATCATATTTTGTGCACACATCCCGGTTTCCAGCCCGGCCCATTCATTGTCCGCTGGCGAGCTAATAAAGATGACGACTGGGGCGCCGTGAAATATATGATCTTCACCTGTCTTAGCCAGCTGGGAAGAACTATGTAGTAAAGTCTTTATAGACTTTACAGGATGCTTCAAAGCCATCTTCAGGAATATTTTCGGCACTACGCGGGCGATCGCCTTTGAAAAAGCGTTTATCGTATCCCGGTGTGTTACAATATAGAATTTCCAGGGTTGTCTATTCATGGCGGATGGCGCCATCCGGCCAGCATCGAGGATCTGGTCAAGCAGGTCGTCATCGATCATTTGCTGGCCGTACTGCCGCACCGCCCGGCGGTCAAAGATCGTTTTGATGGTTTCATTTCCCGCCTTAGCGGTAAATTTTTCTGGTTCCATGGTGAAGCATCTTGTTGGTCGTAAAGTAGTCCGTTTCTGATCTTTTACAATTGACCGAGAACAGGCCTTCAGGTGATGCTCATCAGGTCACCCGGGCTTTGCCGTCATTTTCCTACCGGTCGGTAAAGGGTAATTTTAATTCATGAAAAAATTATGGCCCCGGAGTAGGAAAAAACCCGCCGGAAAGACTAATAAGCCGCCGATCAGCTGGGTCTGGGTATATGTGATCATTCTGTTATATGTGATCCTTTCGCCGCTTCTTTCAGGTAAAACGGTGCCAGAGACGACCTGGCAAGAATTCTCCATGAAGATGCTTTCAAGAAAGGCGGTCGAGAAACTGGAAGTCGTCAACCGTGAACGGGTCGATGTGTACCTCAAAAAGTCATTTGCCAAGGATACCGCTTTTGCAGCGGCCTTCAAGCCGGCCTTTGGCAAAGGGTTGTATTATGGTCCGCATTACACCTTTACCATCGGTTCCGTGGAAACATTTGAGCATCATCTTGACGAAGCAGAACTCAATTTTTCACCTGGAGAGCGTATTCCGGTAAGCTACCTCGTGGAAAGCAGCTGGTTGCTTAACCTGCTAAGCTGGCTAATTCCTTTTGTACTGCTTTATTTCCTTTGGAAGTATCTCATGCGCCGGGCCGGTGGCGTGGGCGGACCAGGTGGTCCATCTATATTTAATTTTGGCAAATCACCGGCCATACTGTTGGAAAAGGAAAGCAGCGAGGTGACGTTCGCAGATGTAGCCGGGCTGGAAGAAGCAAAAGTAGAGGTTCAGGAAATTGTAGACTTTCTTAAAAAGCCTAACGCGTTTACGAAATTGGGTGCAAAAATACCTAAAGGGGTGATACTGGTGGGACCGCCTGGAACGGGCAAGACCCTATTGGCCAAGGCGGTAGCCGGCGAAGCACAAGTGCCCTTCTTTTCCATATCAGGGGCAGCCTTTGTAGAGATGTTCGTCGGCGTTGGGGCTTCCCGGGTGCGTGACCTTTTTCAGCAGGCAAAAGGCAAGGCACCTTGCATCATCTTTATCGATGAGATCGATGCGATCGGTCGTTCCCGGGGCAAAGGGGCTTTATTGAACGGGTCTAATGATGAGCGCGAAAGCACACTGAATCAGTTATTGACCGAAATGGACGGATTTGGCACCAACACCGGCGTGATCGTGCTCGCTGCGACGAACCGTGCGGACATGCTGGACCCGGCACTGGTCCGGCCCGGCAGATTCGACCGCCATGTTTACCTGGAACTGCCGAACCTCGTTGAAAGGTCAGCGATATTCCGGGTACACACGGCCCCGCTTACGATGGCGGGCAACATCGATCTTAAGATACTCGCAGCGCAGACGCCCGGATTTTCGGGTGCTGACATCGCCAATATTTGCAACGAAGCCGCGTTGATCGCGGCGCGCCGAAAAGCGGCTAGCATAACCATGACGGATTTTGACGAAGCCATCGACCGGATCGTTGCCGGATTGGAAAAGAAAAGTAAGATCATCTCCGTGGAAGAAAAAAGGACGATAGCTACGCACGAAGCTGGTCATGCCATCGTGAGCTGGCTGCTTCGAACGGTTGATCCGTTGGTGAAGGTATCTATCATTCCGCGCGGTAAATCACTGGGTGCATCCTGGTACCTTCCGGAAGAAAAGCAATTGCGCAGCAAAACCGCCTTCCGGGAGCGCTTGTGTGCAACATTGGCCGGAAGAGCGGCAGAGGCCGTCACTTTCGATGATGTTTCCTCCGGCGCTTTGGACGACCTGGAAAAAGCGACCAAAGAAGCCTATAGCATGGTCGTTTATTTCGGTTTCGACGATAAACTTGGCAATGTCAGCTATTATGACTCAACAGGACAGCACGAACAATCGCTTCAAAAACCATTCAGCGAAGCGACCGGTGATCTTATTGACACGGAGGTGCGTAAGCTGCTGGCGCGCGCCTATCAGGACGCAACGCTTATTTTGGAAGAAAACAAGCCTTTACTGGAAAAACTTGCTGCCTTGTTGCTTAAAAAAGAAATTGTTGATCAGCATGACCTCGAGGAGATACTAGGTAAGCGCACGGATCATTTCAAGTATTTTGACCTGACCGATGATGGAGTATTCAATTAATATACCGTTCAAAACACGTGAACTGACAAAGATCATTTGGACGTTTCTCACCGTGTTATTATCCTTACCCGCATGCGGTCAGGAAAAAACGTCTAGCGCCATTACCACCGATACGCCGGCTCATCCCCGGCAGGAAAGTATGCGCGGAATTTTCAGTCGTCAAAACAAATTGGTACTTGACAGCGCGCTATTGCAACCTTTCTTTTCCAGCTATCCCGCATTGAGATCCTATGCTAAAGATGTGCAGGAATTTTACAAGCGCCGGAACTATGCTTATGCCTGGTTTGAAAATAGCAAACTGATCGAACAGGCATCCAACCTCGCCAACCGGATCTTGAATCTGAAATATGAAGGTCTGCATCAGCAGGCGCCTTATGCCAGGGTATTGGATTCGTTGTTGTTCACCGACGTGGGTTCAACGCGGCGGGTTAATACGGATCTTGAATTGATGCTGACCGCACAATATTTCGTTTTTGCCAGGCTGGCCTGGACAGGACAGTCAGCGTCGACCAGCCGCGCCGTTAATTGGTATCTTCCGCGAAAGCGGATCAATTACCAGCAATATCTGGATACGCTGATCGCTGCCAGAGCGGTTGATGTTAAAACGGCCGGGCCAGTCTACCGCCAATATGAACTACTGCGAACCTTTTTGGTGAAATATCATCAACTGGCCGCGACCAATTGGGCGGAGATCTCGATTAACCGTGAATTGGTAACAGGTGACTCCTCTGCTGCCATAGCCGCTGTTAAGGCCAGGCTAAGACAACTGGACGACTTTTCCGGCGACACAACGGGTGTTGTTTTTGATCAGGAACTCGCCAGCGCGATCCGACGTTTTCAGGAAAGACATGGCCTGTCAGCCCAGGGCACCCTGAACGCGGAAACTTTGAAGGAGTTGAATGTACCGCCGCAGCGACGGATCGAACAGCTGATCGTCAATATGGAACGCAGCCGCTGGCTGCCGGTTCAGCTTAGCAGCGATTATCTGGCGGTCAATATACCTGAATTCAAGCTGCATGTTTACCACGCAGATAGCCTCCTCTGGAGCTGTAAAGCGGTGGTCGGGCAAACCATGCATCAGACGACCGTATTCTATGGTGAATTACAATATATCGTTTTCAGTCCCTACTGGAACATTCCCCCGGGAATCCTCAGAAAGGAAGTTTTACCTGCCATCCGGCGGGATCCCGGCTATTTGAAAGCACATCATATGGAGGTCACCGGCCAAAAGAACGGGCTGCCTGCGATCCGGCAAAGGCCCGGTCCGGATAATCCGCTGGGACTGGTCAAGTTCGTTTTTCCTAATAGCTACAATATCTACCTGCACGATACGCCGTCAAAATCGCTGTTCGATCAGACCACCCGGGCTTTCAGTCATGGCTGCATTCGCATCAGCGAACCTGAACGGTTGGCAGCATCTTTGTTAAAAGGCTGGCACGACTGGCCCCTGGACAAGATTCGGCGCTTCATGAATGCGGGCAAAGAAAACACCGTCAAGCTGAGAGACCCTGTTCCCGTTTTCATCGCTTATTTCACGGCGTTTGTGGACCGTATGGGCAAGCTGAATTTCCGCCGGGACATCTATGACCTGGATACAAGGCTGCTGAATACATTACTGCAGAGTGAACATGAGTGACGGCGATCACGTCCATACGGACCTGGTGTCATCGTACAAAAAAAATGTTCGCCTTAGCTTTAGAAAAAAGCCGATCATGAAAAATCTTCTTATTTACGGCCTATTGCTGTTACCTGCAATTTTGAAAGCACAGGTACCGACCGACAACGGGCTGAGCGCTGCGGTAACACGTGCGTTACCGGCAGTCGTCGTCGTTCAATCATTTCTTTCAGATAGCATATTGGCTGTCAGGCCCCAGTCTCCATTGGTGAAAAACTTGCCGACTGCTGCTACGGAAACTGGCAAACTGATCGCCAGTGCCTCTGGCGTGGTACTTAGCGCAGATGGTTATGTGATGACAAACGCGCATGTTCTTGCGGGCGGGGACAGCTTGAACGTTATTCTACCCAACCGTCGCAGTTACCGTGCGGTGCTGGTCGGAACTGACGACCAGGCAGACCTGGCGTTATTAAAGATCGCTGCATCAGGCCTGGCTTTTATAGAACGCGGTGATCCTGGACTGCTGGGCATCGGTGACCAGGTATTAGCTATCGGCAACCCGCTTGAACTCACGTCGACCGTTACTGCCGGTATCCTGAGCGCCCGTTACCGCAGCATTGATGACAATCTGACGCTTTCAACAGTAAATTCTTTTCTACAAACGGACGCGGCCATCAATGAAGGGATGAGCGGCAGTGCGCTGCTAAATCGCCAGGGTCAGTTGATCGGAATGAACGCGGCCATCATTTCTCCATCCGGCACCTTTGCCGGTTACAGTTTTGCCATACCGGCGCAGTTGGTTTATAAAGCTTACCATGACCTGCTCCGTTATACCCATGTTCGGCACGGCTGCCTCGAAGGCAGCTTCAGCGACCTTAACGATGCGCAGGCGAGGCGGTTGGGTACAAGCACCGCAAACGGCGTGCTGGTTGAAAGCGTGTTAAAGAGCGGTGCTGGTTACCAGGCGGGACTGCGTAAAAATGACGTCATCACCGCAGTCGACCGGCAGCCTGTATATTTTGCGGCCCAGTTAAGAGAGATCATCGCAATCCGGGATCCCGGCGAGCAGCTTGAACTGACCGTCGAGCATTCCGGGAAAGTAACGGTGATTACTGCTGTTCTTTCAGAAAACAGGGACCGGCGGGATCTGGCTGGCAGACAGCACGCACCGAACGTGAAGCAGGTCCAGCATTGATCCGACAGCAAAAGATCGGAGCCGGGCTCTGCCGGCTCCGCAATGCATCAACAGGTGCATCTGGCTGAAACAGGACTCATGTCCATTCATCAGTTGATCAAAAGTAAGTCCCGGAACATGCCCATCCTATGCGCTCTGTCAGTTCATGAACTGATACTGATCATGGGCCTTGCCAATTAGAGCGCCTAAATTGGTCTTGATTTAAATAGGTTTTCATGAATAACATCAAACATTCGAGGAATCTCACGCTCGGCGGATCATTGACCGCCCTCGGACTGGTGATATTGCTTTTGGTCATGACCGTTGTGGGCACGGATACCCAAAAATATCTAACGGGGCAGATCAATAAGCAGCAGCAAGTACATGAACGCCTGCGCGACCTGGCCCGTTCGGTCGGTCTGCTGGATATTCTGCATCTGCGGTACCGGACCAGCGGTATGATCTTATTCCGCATCGGCTACGATCAGATAACGGACAGCGTTGACCTCCAGTTAAAGGACCTCAAGGATCTGGTCAAAAAAGATGCTGCCGGAGCAGTGCTCTGGCGGTCGGTCGTCGCCGGCATTGATACGGCGCAGCGGTACTGGCGTATGGAGGAACAACGATCGCACGTAAAGCGCCCGGCGCAATTTGCTGAGGAGGAAGAAAAGCGGCTGGATGTGGTCAGATTTGCGGTATCGGCGTTCGATGATCATACGCGCCTGCAGCTAAAAGGTCTTCAAGATCGACTGGAAAAGCTGCAGCTGCAGATGCGATCCTGGTTCATTTTGTTGCAAGCAGTTATCGCCATCATCTTACTGATCGTTAGCCTGCGCGCTGGCCTGACCAGGATCAGTGGAGCCAATGACAGCCGTCATGGTCATGCTTCTGAATAAGGTGTTCATTTGCTTTATCGTTTATTTAATTAAATAAAATCATATGAAAACAGATGTTGAAATCCAAAGAGATGTGATGGCTGAATTGAAATGGCAGCCCTTCCTTCAGGCAGCAGAAATTGGTGTTAGTGTAAAGAACGGCGTGGTGACCTTATCCGGGCAGGTCGATACTTATGCTAAAAAGCTGGCCGCTGAAAATGCTGCAAAAAAAGTGGCAGGTGTGAAGGCGATCGCCGAAGACATCCAGGTTGGCGTGTCGCCGGCTTATCGCCGAACCGATACGGAGATCGCCGAAGCGGTGGTCAACGCGTTGAAATGGCATACCGCTATTCCGGACGACCGCATTAAGGTCAAAGTGGAAGACGGTATCGTGAAGCTGGAAGGTGAGGTGGAATGGGAGTTCCAGCGCAGCAGCGCCAAGTCCGCCATTCAATACCTCAACGGTGTCCGAATGGTCAGCAACCTGATCACCGTCCGCCCGAAAATAAGTGCAGACGATCTGGAAAAAAAGATCAGTGCAGCTTTCCATCGCAGTGCGACAATCGATGCGGCCAATATCAAAGTATCAGTGACCGGGAACAAGGCCACCTTGACCGGCAAAGTCCGCTCTTTTGCGGAAAAGGATGAAGCCGCAGACGCTGTCTGGGCCGCGCCGGGCGTTTTCAGCGTGGACAACCGCCTGACCATCGAGGAACCTGAATTAGTATTTTAAAAAACTACTTCACAACCGGGGCTGCAGTTATTCGTGATAGCTGCAGCCTTACTTTTTTAAAATGCCCCGTTTATATTACTTATCCTTCTGGCTGTTGACCTGCTTCGCGGTTCAGGGCCAGCCGCGGTCCGCAGCGCTAAGTCCCGCTGCCGGTACCGCCGTGACCGATACGCCCCCGCCGCGCCGCTTCGGACGCGCCGCTTTTCAATTGGCTTTAGGGGAACTGATCCCCTGGACGGTGGATCGCTATGTACGGAACGTAGATTACGCCCGGATCTCATTTCGGACGATCGGGCACAACCTCCAGCCATCAAGCTGGACGTGGGATGACGATGCCTTCGGCACCAACCAATTCGCACATCCGTATCATGGCAGTTTATATTTTAGTGCCTTCCGATCTAACGGCTATACATTCTGGCAGTCAGCGCCGCCGACGCTTGCAGGAAGTTATGTTTGGGAGACCATGGCAGAAAAGCAATACCCCTCACCAAATGATTTTATCAATACAAGTTTTGGCGGTATTGTCCTTGGAGAAATGACTTACCGGTTGTCCAATCAGATCGTCAACAATCGCACCCGTGGCTTTAAACGACAGATCAGTGAAGTTATGGCTTTAATGGTCAATCCGATGAATGGGTTCAATCGTGTCCTCAATGGCAGGTGGGGTAAGGTCGACCGAAATACCCCTGAACGGGATTCGACCCATGTGCTGGCAGAATTTGATCTGGGCGCACGCAAATTCAGGGCCGATCACCATGGGCGTACCGGCTGGTATGGTCATGTCCGTCTAAGTTACGGCACTCCTTTTGAAAATTACCGCACCCCATTCAGCAACATTTCCGTGAACGGCGAATTTGGCAGCGACGATAGTTCCAAAGTAAATATCCTTTTTGTATATGGTTCACTGGCCGGCTGGTGGCTGAGTAAAGCAGAGCGCGATCCGCAGCTTTTGACTTTGTCGGCCAATTATGATTATGTTCATAACGAGGCCTTCTTTTACAGTGGTCAAAGTGTTAAGTTAAACTGGCTTGCGTCTTTTCGTATAAACAAATATGTCCAGCTTACATCCGGGGCCGGCGCTGGTCCTGTCTTGCTTGCGGCTGTACCCGACCCTTATCTTTTTAAAGGGCGGAATTATGACTATGGCGCAGGTGGTGGTATGTACGGCCAATTTGGCTTAAATCTATTACACCGGCTTTCCTATCACCTGAACTATCGGGGCGGGTGGATCAGGACGATCAACGGTAATGCATCTCACTATGTGTTGCAGGCCGTGACCAGCGAACTCGCTTATCGTTTTTGGGATGGGCTCGCCTTATGTTCAGAATTCGGCTATTTTCACCTGCGGGGCGATTATCAAAAATACCCGGCAGTAACTGCACGTTACCCCTATCTGCGCTTCTCCGTTCGCTATACCCTCGATTTTAACTGATCATGAATAAGACAGGGGTTCAATCACCCAGTTTGGCGGTAATTTCCCGGATACTTTGGTCGAGATCCTCCGTTGCACGAAAAAGGTGAGGTTCCGCTTCAGCGTAAGTTTCGTAAGGGAGCGCACTATGTCTGATCATATCCACGATACCCAATATATTAGCTACATGCCGCCTCAGGTGGTGTGAATTAAAATATGACAGTTCGCTTTTCTGGCTTTCAAATAATATTTGTTCCAGGCGACGTTTTTGCCTGATACTCCGGTAAAGAATCCCTCCGGTGATCGATATTAAGGCGGCCAGAACCAAACTGAATATCAGCCAAAGTTTTTCTCGCTTGAAACGCTCCTCCTTTAACAAATAGCCACTTTGCATCTCATCCAATCTGATCTGTGCAGCGATAGTATCTACGTCCGCTAAACGCATTACTTGTCGTTTGCTGATCTGCAGTGCCTCATTTAACCGTTGGATCGCGAGATCTTTCTCCTGCGATTTGATAGCGACACGTGCCAGCGTCTCATACACTGGTAAACTGATCTCCGGATGATCCAAAAGGACCGGTTCTCCGATCAATTGTTCGCCTTTTATACGAGCGGTGTCTAATTGCCCTAAGCGATAGCGTGCATTCATCTCGTTCCACTCGTCTGATACGTCGAATTGAAATAGGCGATCTTTCCGAAGCTTTTGGATCTAGACAAGACGAGTTTGTTTTGGCCCAGTAACAACTGCACCTCATACGAACTGCGCTGCTGGTAAGTATATAACCGATCATTCGGGAATCTCTGTGCGGCCAGCCGGCGGCTGTATAAAGCTAGCGAATCGACTACGCCCATAGTGAAAAAGTTCTCCGTTTTGTTGGCATAAATCATCATCTTAAACCTGGGCTCGTCTATCTGATGCTGCACCAACAAATGCGTTGCCTCATTTAAAAAATGGAGCGACTGCGTGTGCATATGATTACGATAATAAATGTCCGAAATGTTAATATCTACCAGCACCTGTAGATAGGCATCATTCAGTTGTATGGCCTCGCGACGGCTAAGCCTAAAACTGTTCACCGCATCTGCTATTTTGCCGCGCATCGTTTGAATAAAACCGAGATGCGTGAAGCAGGCATATAGCAGGCAATGGTCATCAGCTGCCGATGCCTGGCGGATGGTTGGGATCAATACGCTTTCAGCCCCATTATAGTTCTTTTGTTCCATCAGGTACATCGTCTCAACAAATCCCCTGACGGCTGTGCCGTTCATCGGCGGGAAACTAACCAACAGGTTAGCCAGCTGTCTTTTGGATGATGCCAGGTCCTTGCCAATCCTGGCCCTAAAATAATAACGGATGGTCAGTATGAGACGCTTATGTTGCGCCGGGCTATGATTTTGTTGCAGAATGGTACGTAAGCTGTCAGCGCTGATCTGATCCAGGGCAAAGATCCTAAAATTGCAAAGCAGTAGGCAACAGATGAAAATTCCTCTTTTTAGCATATCTATAATCGCTGCTAAGCTACAAGTTAAATATAAAATCCAATTGCTTAATAGTTAACACTTATTTGCCTGGGAAGGATGTGATAAAGATCAGCTTAGCCTTTGACAGGGGTCATCGGGCGCCGGATCCCGAGCCATTAAATTTGGTTATTCAACAATTAATGTCATGCAAAAGATCATTGCAGCCTTTGATGGCCTGAAATTCTCAAAAGCCACCTTAGATTATACCGTAGAGCTCGCGGTGCGCGGAAAGTCTGTGGTCACCGGCGTGTTCCTCGAAGATTTTCTTTACCATAGTTTTAACTTATTTGACATGGTCGGCAGCCAGGGTATTTCTCAAGCTAAACTGAACCATCTTTTAAAAAAAGACCAGGAAACCCGTCAGCAGGCCATCGCAGTATTCAAGGAAACCTGCGAAAGGCGGGGCATTGAACACTTGCTGCACGAGGATAAAAGTTTCGCGATAGAAGACCTGCTCAAAGAAACGATCTATGCTGACCTCACCGTCATCGGCGCAGCGGAAACGCTCAACCACTTCGAACAGGCCAAGCCAACACCGTTCGTGAAGGAATTGCTTGCCGGTGCGCAGAGCCCGGTACTGGTCCTTCCTGCAGTGCATCAGCCCATCGAGCGGGTCGTGGTGCTCTACGATGGCCACCCGTCTTCAGTCTATGCGCTCAAAATGTTCACCTACTTATTCCCCTGGACTGTCAAGTTTCCCATTGAAATAGTGTATGCCAGCGAAAGAAAGCTGGCGCTATTACCCGATGGGAATCTGATCGGTGAGTACGTGCGCTGTCATTTTGCCAAGCCAGTGGTCACACAGCTCACCGGCCAGGTTGATGAGATGCTGATCGAGCATCTAAAAAGTGCAGCAGCAGGAACGGTGGTCATCATGGGTGCCTACAGCCGCGGTGCGCTTTCGCGTATGTTCAACAGCAGCATGGCGAATAAACTGATGGAGACGTTGGACCTGCCTTTGTTTATTGCACATCACTAGCTGAAGTAGTATGAAAACGTTACTGTACGCAACTGACCTTACTGCCAGCTCAGAAAATGTGGCCTTATATGCTTACCGGCTGGCTCAAACGCTAAAAGCAAAACTGTTGATCTGCCATACCCTGAATGTACCGGCGGAGATACCGCAAACTGGCGTAGTGGCCTGGCCGCTTGGGGTCTACGAGGATATGGACCGGGATAGTCAGCGGGAACTTGCGGCATTAAAACACAAACTGCTTGCCTTCAACGCCCCAGGCGATCATGTTCCCGAGATAATTTGTGTGCAGGGAGCCGGCTTAGTAACAGAGGTGGTTAATAGAGAGGCTGTCCGGCACTACGCCGACCTGATCATCCTGGGAAGGCATGCGAATGATTGGTTTAGCACCTGGTTGATCGGCGATCATACCCGAAAACTGATCGAAACGGCAGTATGCCCGGTGTTACTGGTGCCGGGTAACTTTTCTTTCCGGCCGGTCACTAAGATCGCTTTCGGCAGCGACTTTAAACATCCGGAGCTGGAGATCACGGCTATCAGTGAACTGGTAACGCTCGCGCAAAAGCTGAAGGCGGAGGTGGTGCTTGCCCATATTGCGCAAAAAGATGAATCGCCAACGAATAGCTCGATCGTAAAGGCGGTATTAACTGATCTGGTCCGTAATTACGGTCATCAGCAGGTTAGCGTAAAAGTCGTTAAAAGTGAGCAGATCGCCCCGGGGCTCATCTGGCTGGTGCGCCAGGCACATATTGATCTGCTGGCCATGGTCCACAGCCGGCACAGCTTTCTGGGAGAACTGTTCCATCATAGCTATTCACAGGAGGTCGCCGGTCACACACCGGTCCCTTTGTTAATATTCAATTCCCATCAAAATGAAAAATGACCTAACCATTCAGAATGACGTGCTCGATGAGTTGCGTTGGAAGCCCTGCTTGGATCCCGGCAGGGTCGGCGTCGCCGTCAAAGACGGTATTGTAACCTTGTCCGGACAGGTAGATACCTATTCGCAGAAGTTAGCGGCCTTTTCAGCGGCAAAAAAAGTCAAAGGTGTCAAAGCGGTTGCGGGCGATATACAAGTTGGTCCCTCGGCCTTTCATCAGAAAACAGATACGGAGATCGCCGGTGCTATCCTTCAGGCGCTTCGCGGGCAGTCCGCAGTAGACGAGGAAAAGATCAAGATCAAAGTAGAGGATGGCGTCGCCAAATTAGTGGGTGAAGTGGAATGGAACTATCAGCGGATCATCGCACAAACGGCTGTTCAGCACATCAGCGGTCTGAAGATGCTGTTAAATGAGATCACTGTTAAACCCGCGTTGACCGCTCAAAAGCTGGAGCAGCAGATCAGCGACGCCTTTGAGCGTCATGCCTTGCTCGATGCCAAAAAGATAACAGCCCAGGTTATAGAAGGCGTGGTTACCTTACGAGGCACCGTCAGGTCATTTACGGAATTGGAGGATGCGGAAGCAGCGGCCTGGGCGGCACCAGGCATAACCCTCGTCAAAAATCAGCTGGATGTCCAGGAGCCTGATTTTATCTTTTGATCTGCGGGGGCTGTGAAATGTGATGAAGGTCATACAAATGCATGACCGCCATACTGGTTGACCGCTTACGTCTTTAGAGATATTTGTGATAGACATCATTGACAATCAGTAAATTAGTAAATCATGAAAAAGATCCTTATCATCGAAGACAACAGCGATATCCGTGAGGGCACCGCTGAGATCCTGGAGTTGAGCGGCTACCAGGTACTTAAGGCCGTCAACGGTAAGACCGGCGTAGACCTCGCGCTCAGCCAGCGGCCTGATCTGATCTTATGTGATATCATGATGCCTGAACTGGATGGCTACGGCGTGCTTTACCTCTTAAGCAAAAGCCCGGACTCATCCGCCATCCCATTCATTTTTCTCACGGCTAAAGCGGAGCGGCTGGACCTGCGCAAAGGGATGGAAATGGGTGCCGATGACTACCTGACCAAACCTTTTGATGGCATGGAGTTACTGCATGCCATCGAATGCCGCTTGCAAAAACAAGAGAAGCTCGCCAGTTATTACAGCCGCTCCTTATTCAATCTGGAAACGCTGGCTTCCGGGCATCTTCGCGGCACAGCCGAACTAAAAGCACTTATTGCCGGCCGGAAAATAAGGCAGATCAAAAAGAAACAGGTCTTGTATTACGAAGGGGACGAGCCGCAAGGCATCTATCTCGTGCTGGAAGGCGGAATTAAAACTTTTAAACTTACCGAAGACGGCCGCGAGCTGATGACCGGCCTCTACAAACCAGAGGATTACGTCGGTATCAACGGTCTGTTGGTAGCTGATGTGCAGGCGGAAACAGCTCAAGCGCTGGAGGATTCAGCGGTATGCCTTTTACCTAAAGAAATGATCATGAATCTGCTGACCCGTTACCCGGACATTAGTCAGCAGTTTTTGAAAATATTGGCTAATGATATCCGGGAAAAAGAAGACCAGTTATTGCAATTCGCTTACCAGTCAGTCCGTAAAAGAATGTCGCAGGTGTTGCTTCGGCTGCAGACGCAGTTTGCGCCCGCGGAAGAATTCAATATCTCCCGGGATGAGCTGGCTGCTATGGCCGGCATGGCAACAGAGACGGTCAGCCGGACCCTGACGGATTTTAAAGATGAAGGATTGATCGGACGGCAGGGCAGCGGGATCCGCATCCTTGACGGCGCGCGACTTCAGAAAATGAAGAACTGATCTGCTTGCTGTCAGTCCTGACGCTGACCGCGGTCATGTTTTATCTGCTGCATAGCTTCGATATTTAAGTTCATCAATCAGTAGAATTATGAAAAAGATCTTAGTACTCACGGACTTCAGCGAGAATGCCAGACAGGCGGCTGAAGCGGCCGTAACCATTGCCGGTAAATTGCATGCCAACATCATTTTATTCAACACTTACGTCAGCGAACCGGTCATCTCGGAATACGGCGGTGCCCCCTGGCCCATCGAACAACTGATGTGGGCTGACGAAGGCAAGGAAAAATTAAAATTCCTTAAAGAAGACCTGCAGGAACTGGCCAGCCAGCTGCCAACAGGGGACCATCACCCCAGCATTGATGATCGCCATGACCTGGGTAGTGTGGGTAGCCAGGTGAAGAACCTGTTGAAACTCGAGAACATCGAGATGATCGTCATGGGGGCACGTACCGGTAAAGCCTGGGAACACCTGCTGATGGGCAGCGACACTTCTGCTGTGATCGAACATACCGACCGCCCGGTGCTGATCATTCCTCCAAGCCATCCATTAAATGCGTTGCGTAAGGTCACCCTGGCGACAGACTTTGACCAGGCAGATCAAAAAGCGGTACATTATCTGACCCGCATCGGACGACTGTTTGGCTTCAGCCTGGACATCGTACATGTTTCGCTATGGGGCGAAAAGCCTTTGAGCGAAGAGTTGAAAGCTTCTTTTAAACACCAGGTGGCCCGTTATCATTTCCAGGATATCAGCTACCACGAAGTCGGTGGAAAAGAATTGGTTGATCGCCTGAACCGCTTATGCGCTATTAACAACAGTGACCTGCTGGTACTGGTGCATGATCGTCATAACTGGTTAAACCGTCTTTTTAAACAGAATCAGGCGCAAACATTGCTGGATAAACAAGACCTTCCGGTACTGATCATTCCGGCAGGGATAGCCGCTGAATAGACGAATCGGGCGGCAGTCCGGTGACTGCCGCTAATGACCGTTAATCAGCAACACAGCAGCGCCCTGTAGTTGTCCGCTGCGCAATTGACGCAAGGCCTCATTCGCCTGGCTTAAAGGAAATGTGGTGGTTTGCGTTTTAACCGGCGATAACGCGAGTTGCTGTAAAAACGCCTTAGCGTCTTCGCGGCTGAGGTTCGCCACTGACTGGACCGAGCGCTCCTCCCAAAGCAGCGCATAGGGAAAGCTGGGTATATCACTCATGTGAATGCCCCCGCAGATCACCTGTCCGGCCTTATCAACGTCCTTTAATGCTTTGGGGATAAGTTCACCTGCAGGAGCCAGGATGATCGCTGCATCCAGCCGTTCGGGTGCTTTATCCAGACTGCCGCCGGCCCAGCCGGCACCCATCCTGATCGCGAACAACTGAGCCGCTGTATCCCCTTCACGCGTGAAGGCAAATAGCTGCTTTCCCTGCGCTTTGGCGATCTGCGTCAAAATGTGTGCGGCGGCCCCAAAACCATAGAGCCCGATCCTGGTTGCTTCCGGGCGGATCATCCGGTAGGACCTGAACCCGATCAGGCCGGCGCATAAGAGCGGTGCGGCGGTGGCCTCCTGGTAACCCGCTGGCATCAGAAAACAAAACCGCGCATCTGCAACCATAAATTCAGCATAACCGCCATCGAGGGTGTAGCCGGTGAACTTCGCTTTTTCACAGAGGTTCTCCCGGCCGGCGAGGCAATACCGGCAGGCACCGCAGGTGTAGCCCAGCCATGGGACACCCACAATGTCGCCAGTACAGAAGCCCGTGACACTGACGCCTAAAGCCGTAATGCGGGCGATCACTTCGTGACCCGGGATCAGCGGCAGCTTGGCGGCTGTCAGTTCTCCATCGACGATATGCAGGTCGGTACGGCAAACGCCGCAGGCGATCACCCGTAATTGCAGCTCGCCCGGTCCCGGTTGCGGAATAGCAACTTTCCGATACATCAGTGGCTGCCCCGGCCGCTCCAGCATCATCGCATTCATTTCACCTTTCATAGCATACATCATTTAAAAGCAAACACCATGGGCATCAGGTGGAAAAACCAACAAAGGGATCCGAATGTGCCTGGCCAATCGCTGTGTATGACTTCCCTTAAAGATCTTTTCAAAGAAGGGATGCGGACGATGTACCATGGCGAGGAGGTCGATCTGCCCATGCTCAGACAGCCAATCCAGACCATGGTCAACATCCATGCTTTTGATATGCCGGTAATAGATCTGCCCATAGTTGGCTTGATCCGTCACTCCGCTCATGAACTCGTTTACCTGGTGCTGCCGTGCCACTGTATCATACTTATCATCGGTTATATGTGCGATCAGGATCTCTGCATTAAAGGGCCTGGCGAGGCTCGCCAGGGAATGAATGATCTGAATGTCTCCTTTACTGAGATCAGTGGCGAAGGCGATCTTTTTCAACTGTTTCGTTACCGGCAGATCAGGCACCAGCAGGACAGGAAAGGTAGCTTTATCGATCAGTTCCCGGCTACTACTGCCTATCAACAGGCGCTGGAGGTTTCCCGCGCCTGACATGCCCATAACGACCAGCGGTGAACGGTAATGGTCAACCAGGTTTCGGGTCATGACGGTAACCTCGCCAAGTTCGGCCGTGCCGGTGATACGGCTGATATAGTTACGCGGCGATACCGAAGCGATCGTTTCCAGTTCCAATTGGTGACGCAGGTTATCCAGTTCCAGAACACAATCCCGTTTAACCTGTTCGTAATCATTCAATGGCCATGCGGTTTGCGCCGCCGCGCGTGCCTCCGCTGGTACTTTAAATGCATGGATAAGCTGGATATCGGCCTGCAGGTGTTGGGCCAGGAATAAACCGTAACGCGCCGCATTTGCCGCAGCTGCCGAAAAATCAGTAGGGATCAGAATGGTTTTCATTGCAATTGTTTTGGCTTAAAAGTCCAAAAATGAACGCGGTGATACTGTGATGGGCATCACGTAGACAAGTGAGACTCGGCAACGGTGTGCTTTTTTCGGAGCGAAAGCGCCAGCAGCTTCCGGTAAAACCAGTGCTTGACCAATTCAGCGGTGAGTATATAGGCAACGATCAGCACCGCCAGCCAGCCGTATAAGGCTGGCGGTAATACAGCGAATCCGAACCAGCGTGCCAGCGGGGAGGCGGGGATCAGACAGACCGCCAGGATGACCGCCAGACTTGCCGCCAGCAAGGCATTTCCCGGTAGGCTCCTAAAAAATGCCTGACGGGTGCGTACAACCAGCACGATGACGACCGCTGATATCACGGATTCGGTAAACCAGCCGGTTTGAAATGTCCGCTCGTTGGCATGAAAAATGAGTATCAGGCAACCAAAAGTTAGATAGTCAAATACAGAACTCAGCAGGCCGAAGGTGACCATGAATTTACGGATGAAAACCATATCCCAACGTTGTGGCAAAGCGAGCTGGCTCTGCTCAACCTTGTCACTGGCGATGGCCATTTCCGGAAAATCGGTGAGCAGGTTCGTCAACAACACCTGTTTCGGCAACAGTGGCAGAAAAGGAAGAAACAGCGAGGCACCCGCCATGCTGAACATGTTTCCGAAGTTGGCGCTGGTGGCCATGAACACATATTTCATCGTATTGGCAAATGTTTTACGGCCTTCTATAATGCCGTTCGCCAGGACTTGCAGTTCACTGTCGAGCAGCACAATGTCAGCGGCTTCTTTGGCCACATCAACCGCCGTATTTACAGAGATCCCGACATCGGCCGCGTGCAGGGCCGGGGCGTCATTGATGCCATCACCCATAAAGCCAACCACATGACCTGCCTTCTTCAACAGCAGAATGATTCTTTCTTTCTGGTTGGGCTCTACTTCGGCAAAAATGTCCGTGCGCGGGGCAGCATGCGCTAAGGCGGATGGGCTCATTTGGCGCATTGCTCCCCCCGTCAATATCCTGGGCGCTGTCATTTCCAGTAAGCCGGCAAGATGCTGCGCCACCAGCGCATTGTCGCCAGTGATGATTTTCAGCCGGACACCCGACTCCTGCAAACGGAGCAGCGTAGCGGCGCTGTCGGGTTTTGGCGGATCGAACAGGGTAATAAATCCCTGAAAAATCATCCCTGATTCGTCTTGCCGGTTGATCTTGTGCTTATCCGGGATGTCCTTCACGGCCAGCGCCAGCGTTCGGTAACCGCTGCGACTCAGCACTTCATAACGGTCAATTAGCCCTTGTTTACGCTCAGCGGTGAGGGGCTGTACCTGCCCCTTAATTGTTAAGTCGGTACAAATTGCCAGCACCGATGAAAAAGCCCCTTTCGTGATCAGCCGGGAACGGCCAGACTCTTCTACCTGAATGCTTAATCGCTTGCGGGAAAAATCATAGGGGATCTCTGCCGTCGCATCAGGTAAGGCATCCGTTCCGCGGTAAGCCTCGCAGATGGCCTGGTCGATCGGATTATGGAACCCTCGTTGCAGGGACGCGTTCAGCCAGGCATCGCGCAACACGCTTGGACTGACGTTTCCTTCACAATCGAGCGCGTCTTTGACCACCACCTTCCCTACAGTGATGGTGCCGGTCTTGTCCGTACAGAGTATATTCATACTCCCGAAATTCTCAATGGCCGACAGCCTTTTAACGATCACTTGCATGCCGGCCATCTTTCTCGCGCCTGCCGCCAGATTTACACTGATAATGGCCGGGAGCAGCTGGGGCGTAAGGCCGACCGCAAGTGCCAGTGAAAATAGAAAAGAATCCAGGACGGGTTTATGCAGCCAGACATTCAGGGCGAAAATGATGATGACCAGCAACAAGGTCAACTCCATTAACAAATAGCCGAACTTGCGGATCCCCAGTTCGAAATCGGTCTCCGGTGGATCATTGCTCAGGCTGGATGATAACTTACCGAATTCTGTAGCTATGCCGGTAGCGACAACAAGCGCGCTTGCCGTTCCGCTGACCACGTGACTGCCCATGAACAAGGCGTTGGTCCTTTTAGCCAGCGGCGTAGCTGCCGCCAGGGGTAAGTTGTATTTTTCAACCGGAAATGATTCACCTGTGAATGCCGCTTCATCGACATATAAGGCTGTCATGGTCAGCACCAGGCAATCCCCTGGTATCATATCACCGGCGGACAGTTCAACGATATCACCCGGAACGACTGCCTTTATCGGTAAATTGACATTACGGCCATCCCTGCATACGGAACAATTCAACTGTACCAGCTCCAGCAAATGTTTTACCGCCCTGTCTGCACCCTTCTCCTGCCAGAAACCAAGCCAACCGCTAATCAGCACGATCCCGCAAATGATAATGGCGTCAGCCGTATCGCCCAGACCTGCTGCCATTATCGATGCCACGACGAGCAGGATAGTAACGGGGCTTTTAAATTGCCTTAGGAACAAGACGAATGCCTGGCTCGTCCTGTTGGAAGTCACCGTGTTCTCGCCATATTTCCGAAGCCGCTGCCGGGCTTCCGGAGTGGAAAGACCGGCAGCTCTCGTGTTTAGCTGTTTGAATGCTGCCGCGGCGTCAAGCGTCCAGAAAGGTGTTTCCTTGTGTGTTTGCATCGACATCGCCAACCATTACATGGGAAATAGCAGCAGCGGCACTCCGATGGCTGGAGGAAACTGGTCGGTCAGCCGGTTGCCGATGAGTTGTTCAAAATGGAACCGGTGATTGATCAGTGCAATCAGGTCCGTATGCAGACCATTGATCAATATGTCTACCGCGCGATGAATATCGGGCTCCCGAATGTTATTAAAAGACAGCGAACAGGGCGGAAGTTGTCTTGCAACGTCCGCGAAAAGCTGAACCCCATAACTTTCAACAATAGGTACCAGCCCTTCTTTGCTGAAATGCGCCAGGGACAGGCTGGCCCGGGATGCCGTTGCCCAGCGGGCCAGGTAACGCATGATATTGAGCCGGCAATACCTGAGGTCGGCCATATAGGTCATACGGTGAATCCCTTCACCATCCCAGCGTTCCGGCATCAGCAGCAACGGACAGTGCAGCCGGTTAAGCAAGCTTTGGTAATCGAGCGTCTCCTGCCCTGGCGGCATTTTACCGCAACCACGAACGATCAGCCAGCAGCCCGCTTTCTGCGCGAAGCTGGCAACAGCCGGAGCATCTGCCTGCGGTAGCTCGACCATGGAGATCGCCGGTTGAAAGCCGTCCTGCGATTGACTGAGCCGCTGAAACAGGTGGTAGAACCGCTCCGGTTTCCGTTCAGCAGCCTCAGCCGATCCGCCTCGTGAGCCGGCCAGTACTTTGACAGGGAGCGCCTTGAGCTGCGGGTAGGTTTGGACGATGAGGATCTCGGCCTGCATGTCTCGCGCGATCTGCAGCGTTAACTTTGCAGCGGATAGCACGGCTGTTGAACCGTCGTTAATGAGGAGGATCGTTTTCATATTTTTGCTTGCGTCGTTTTTATAAAGTTCGCAGATCGCTTGGTGCAAAAACATGATCCGGGTCATCGGGACGCATGCGTCTGCTCATGCATACAGTTCCTGGTAATATTGCTGAGCCAGGCGATCGCTTCCGAAAGCTGTTCTGACATCCCCGTAAGCGGCAAGGGCGACCCGGAACCATTCCTCCGGCTGTTCATAATACAGGGGTAATACCTTTTCCGTGAGTATCTGCAACAGGGCTTTGTTTTCCAGTTCATCCTTTTGGGCATCCTGTAATGTTTGCGGGGCCGTCGGGATCAAAAAGCAGTTAACGAGGTCCCGAGCAAACTCAGGCACCCAGCCATCGGGGATTGTTAGGTTCACCGTTCCGTTCATGGCCGCGGTCATTCCACTTGTTCCGGAGGCTTCATGATACAGGCGTGGTGTGTTCAGCCAAACATCAGCGCCTTTCTTTAACAATGACGACAGCCGTAATTCATACCCGGTCAGTACGGCACAATTGGAGAAACCGAAGCTACGGTTGATCAACTGGTTAAATTCCCCGGTACCATAAGCATCACCCGGATAGGGCTTCCCGGCCCAGATCAACTGCACCGGAAATTTAACCTGTGTAACGAGGTTAACAAACGCCGACCATTCTGCCATCAGCAATCCGCTGCGTTTATACCCGGCGAACCGCCGTGCCCAAACGATCGTAAGTATGTCGTCGCGGAATAATTTGCCGCATTGGTCCGCGACGACCTGGAAGAGTTCGTGCTTCAATGCCTGCTTGCGGCGCCAGAACGCTTCGCGGTCGCTCGCTACCAGGTGCTGGCTTAACAGAATGTCCGACCAATGGTCATGGTTTTGCGCGTTGGTGATCGCTATGATGGGACAGATCCCGGCGTTACCGCCCCACATCTGCTGTGCAGTAAGTGCATGAAGTTTAGAAACACCGTTGGCCTTTCGTGCGAACTTCAGCGCCGTCAGCGTGTAGTTGAACTGCTCCCCGCTGAGCGAAAGCAACGCTTTGACCGCTGTTTCCGTCAGGTGGTAAAAAAAGGACATCGTGTCCAGTAATGCAAAACTATGTGCTTCATTTCCGGCCATCTCCGGTGTGTGGGTGGTAAATACAACCCGTTTCTTTACCTCCGCCAGATCTTTGAACTTGTCATACAGATAAAAGTTAAGGGCTACGGCATGTCCCTCGTTGAGGTGGTAAACCTCCGGTGTAAGCGCCAATAAATCGAGCATCTTAGCGCCGCCAATGCCTAAAACGATGTTTTGTGCAATGCGCGTCGCCTCGTTCGACTCATACAGCCGGTGCGTGATGGACCGGGAAAGCTCGTCGTTCTCGGGTATATCGGTGGTCAGCAAAAACAGCGGCGCGCAACCGAATGTCGCCGGCGGTAACAGGTAAACCTTGACGTGTACCGGAGACTGATGGACGATGACGCTGAAAGTAAGATCTATATCTGTTAGGAACGAATAATTTTTTTCGATGAAAGCAGCGGTCATGTGGTTGGTCGTGTCCCGCAATTGGTCATAATAACCGTATTTCCAAAGTAAGCCGACAGCAACGAAGTCTTGCTGCAGGTGATAAGCGCTGCGCAAGTGCGAACCCGCCAGAAAGCCAAGCCCGCCCGCATAGATCTTAAGCGATTGATCGATCGCATATTCCATGGAGAAATAGGCGACCGCTGTCCGGTAAGGCTCCGCAGGCATATAGCCAAATAATTCCTGTTTATTCATGAGCTTCAGCTTTAGCGTTCCGCTTATTGAGTTCCATCTGCAGTTTTTGCGGCATAGGCCGGCAGCCGCAGTTTTCCTGATGGGCCAGGTGCCAGCTGATGCGTTGTTCAAGTGTTGCGTGCTTGGGCATAACGTGAGCCTCATGCCAGGCTTTATTGAATCTTTTCATCGATAAGTATTTTTGATGTGTCCACTTTTTCAATCTTTCAGCGCGGCTGTTCGGAAGGAGCCGCGACATCGGTAAAATTGGCCGGAAAGACGAGTATAGGCAGTTGTAAGTGATGCAGTGCTTTGAACGTATGACTACTGCCCAACAAACGACTGAAGAAATCATGATGGTAATTGATCATTGCCAGCACATCCGCTTTTTTATCGGCACAAAAGCGATGCAGGCGTTCCTGGATATTTTTACCGTGCAGGTCGTGACATTGGTAGTTATCGAACTCGAGGTTATTTAAGAAAAATTCAAAAATCTGCCTTTGTTGACCGTTAAGGGCGGCTACCTCGCCATTCGTCTGGACATGGACGACATCCAGCCGGCCGTCGACCTTCATAGCCCATTTACTCAAATAGCGAAGGACACTCAGATCTTCTGAACGGTAATCGGTTGCAAGTACGAAGTTGCTAATGGCTTTTACCGGCATACACATCGGTATGACCAGAACAGGCCTTTCGGACGACCGGATCACCGTACGCGTTTCACTGCCGGTCAGTAAATGATCAGCGACGCTGCTTTCAGGTGCGCCCATCACGATCAGTTCGATGGGCGAGTCCTGAAGCAGTTGTTTAACGTTACTGCCCAGGTCGCCTTCAGCAGTAAGGATGTCCATCGAAGCAGCGTCTTCCCGGCCGGCGAGCAATTTGTCCCGTAGTTCCACCAGTTGCGTGCGACTGTCTTCCGCGAAGAGGTTTTCTGTTTCTGTAACGAAGCCGCCGCCCGCGTAATTTGGAACGAACGGGATAGATTGGACGACATGATACAGCAACAGCCCGGTGTGCAGCTGCTTTGCCAGGACCTGTGCAAACGCAGCGGCGTGTACGGAATTTTCACTGAAATCAGTTAAAACAAGTATCTTTTTCATGATCTATCTGTGTTTAAACAAAGCTGGTTCACATGGAGGTAGTAAAGGATGACCGTGATCAGCAATACTGCTGATCTTACGCACCCGGCGAAACGATATGACCGTCTTTCATCTCAATAACACGGTCAGCCTGTTTGGCAAAATCAAGATCATGGGTGACCGCGAGGACGGCGATGCCTTTTTCATGTGCCAACTGATTGAAAATGTCAAAAACGAGCCTGGTGTTCCCGCTATCCAGGTTACCCGTCGGCTCGTCTGCCATGATGATCATTGGCTCATTGATCAATGCACGTGCGATGGCGATACGCTGCTGCTGCCCGCCGGAAAGCTTACTGGATAGCTGTCGGGCGAAAGGCGCCATTTCCAACTGCTGCAATTGCGCTAAAGCGCGCTCCTCTGTCTCCGCTTTTGACCAGCGCCCGAGTTTCAGCGCCGGAAGCATCACATTTTCCAAAGCGGTAAACTCCGGAAGCAAGAAATGGAACTGGAAGACAAAGCCAATATGCTGATTGCGAAACAATGCCAGTTCATTTTGTGATAACCCGGTAACCCGTTCCCCGTTGATCGTGATCGTGCCGCTATAATCAGTGTCCAGGGTGCTGAGCAGGTAAAGCAACGTCGATTTGCCGCAGCCCGACTTGCCAATAATCGGTACGAATTCACCTTTATTGATGGTAAATGAAATGTCCTGCAGTACCCGGAATTCTTCAGGTTCGTGAAAATACTTGTTAAGCTTTTCGGCAGTGAGTGCTGGTGTCATCCTCTTAATATCATTACCGGATCGATCTTCGCTGCTTTGAGTGACGGCATCAAGCCGGCAGCCAGCGGCGTCAATGAGCCGAATAGTAAACCAAAAAAATAGTGTGCCGGCTCGAAAGCGACCGGAAAGTATTTTAACGCAACATACTCGTTAGGCGGGAACGGTACACTGGACAACGCATAAGCTAAAATAAAACCCAGCAGCATGCCGCTCAGCGCACCCAGAATACCGATAAAGATCGCCTGGCTTAAAAAGATCTGCATAATATCCCGCCCCGCAAACCCTTGTGCCTTCAAAATAGCGATGTCCTTCATCTTGTTATTGATGGTCATATTCATGATATTATAGATGCCAAAGCCGGCCACGATGAGCAAGGTCACACTGACCACGTAAGTGAGTGTATCGCGCACCAGGTTTGACGTCTTTACAGAAGCATTGGCCGTTTCCCAGTCGTCGGCTTTGTAACCAAACTGGTTATGCAGCGTCTTCGCGGCCACGGCAGCACGGGCATGGTCATGCAGCTTGATGCTGATGTCAGTGATATAACTTTTGTCCTTGCCCAATAGTTGCTGTCCGTTAGCAAGGCTGACATAGCTGCGTACATTATCGATCGCGCTGATACCAATGCGAAATATGCCGACCACGCGAAAGCGCATCAACATACCATTGGGCGCTGCCAGGCTCACCAGATCGCCTAACTGAACATTAAGCTTTTGTGCCAGACCACTACCCATTAAAATGCCTTTGTCAGCGGTCAGCAATGCTTCCGGCAGACCAGTGACCATCTTGTCTTTGAGATCGAACATCCGTGACTCGTCGTCAATATTCACGCCGCTTATACTTCCGTTGATCTGGACCGGACCATAATTGTAGAATACCAGGGTAGTGACCACAGGCGAGATTTCCGCGACCAACGGATCCCGCCGCAGCCTGGATAGTAGAGCAGCGGCATTTTTTAGGTCCAGCCGGACCTGCCGCGGTTTCGGATGGGCGACGCTGACCGTTACCGGCTGTCCTTTAAAATACTCGCCGGCGATAGAGTGGCTGTAATTAGTACTGATATCATTGTAAAGGTGTATATCCGGCGTAAAAGAAAGCATGGTCCGTTCCATAAATTGGTTGACACCGATCATAAAGCTGATCATCAGGATAAACATTGCGATCCCAAAAGTAACACCCAGCATAGCGACCAGCGTCTGCTTTTTACTGGCCATTAAATGCCGTCTAGCGATGAGTAGATTGACTGACATTACTTTGGGTTCAATGGTTCAAGGATGGCGGTATGCCTGTTGGCTCCACTAATAACTTCTACGTCGTTCGTTGTTCGAATTCCGGTCTTAATGGCTCGGATAAGCACCCGCCCGTTTTCCCGAACACGGATACTATCGCCGGCCATAAGCATTGCCAGCGGGATGGTCAGGCAATTTGTTTTTCGGGCAACAATGATATTAGCCTCCACAGAGCTGTGCAGGTATGCAGGGCCATTTTGGCTGTCAAATACGGCATCCACCCTAAACGTCTGGTCCGCTTCATTCATGACCGGGTAGATCCGGCTGATCCTTGCCTGAAAGATATGCTCGCCACTGGCATCTGTTTTTAACAGTACTTGTTGCCCGGCGCTGATCTGCCTAATATCCTCCTGGTCCACTGCCAGTCGCACGAGCCGGGCCCCCGAACGGCCCAGCAAGGCCACCGGTTCGTTCATCTTGACCGCTTCTCCTTTTTCTTTGAATAGTTGATAGACCGTTCCGCGGCTTTCTGCACGGATAAAATAGTTTTCCAGATCTGCCTTGGAACCGGCTGCCGTACTTTCCGCATTTTTCATGCTAAGCTGCAGGTCGTTCAGGGTGGAAAGATATTTTTCGCGGGCCGACTTCATTTGATTATAGGAAAGTTCATATTGGGTTTGTGCGTTATCCAGGTTGACTTTTGTGCCAATATTTTGTGCCCATAAGTTTTTGTAACGGTTGTAGAGCGACGAATCGTTTCGAAATTTAAGATCAGCGTTTTCCTGCGCGATCTTCAGATCATTCAAGATCCGCGAACGGACGGAAATGTTTTCCCTGGCATTGAGCAAAACACTGGCTGCAGCTTCCATTTTTGCGGCCGGAGCTGTATGGCGTAAGATATAGAGAACCTGCCCGCGGTGAACCGAATCACCCTCCTCGTCACTAATAATAAAAAGCAAAGTACGTAAGCAGCTGCATTTTTGTTGGAATTCATAGATGGCTATAAAGTTACTCGAGGAAAGTTAAAATGAAGTTATAAAATTCCGGTATGCTAAGACACATAAAAACAGGTTAACCCTTACTCTTGCTCAAAATAATTCCGAATTAGTAAAACAAAGAAAGCGGTAAGAAAGTGAATTATAAAAGATCTTTGATAAACATTCATAAGAGCCAGGCAGATAAGGAACAGGAATAGTATCTATTTACAAAAGCCTTATTCGAAAAGAAACAAGTTAAATAAAAAACCACCAGTGATTAATGCTGTTCATTATTTGTCAGTTATTACAAATAACCCATTTTAGACAAATCCATATGGAATCATCAGATCTGAAAAAAATCGCCGAGAGTTTAATGAATAAAAACAAAGGTTTACTGGCAATGGACGAAAGTACAGGCACCTGCAATAAACGCTTTGAAGCACTGGGGATCCCGCAAACGGAAGAATACCGGCGAAAATACCGGGAATTGATAGTTACAACGCCACGCCTGGAAGAATGTATCAGCGGCGCAATACTGTTTGATGAAAACATCGATCAATCAATTGAAGATGGTACGCTGATGATAGATGTTTTAAAGAAAAAAGGAATTATACCGGGAATTAAGGTTGATGAAGGCGCTATTCCGCTTGATCGTTTTCCCGGAGAAAAAATAACAGAAGGGCTGGACGGCTTAGGTAAACGCCTGGCCGACTATTACAACAAGGGGGCACGCTTTGCCAAGTGGCGCGCAGTGATCACTATTGGCGAAGGCATCCCAACCCTAACAGCTATTAAAACCAATGCTTATAACCTGGCCCGGTATGCTGTGTTATGCCAACAGGCTGGCCTTGTACCTATTGTAGAACCAGAAGTTCTAATGGAAGGCAACCATTCGCTTCAACAATGTTCGGAGGTAACGCACCAGGTATTACATGCCGTTTTTAATGCGCTATTTGAACAGCATGTGGACTTTGAGGGAATGATATTGAAACCCAATATGATATTGCCCGGCCTTGAAAGCCCTGTTCAGGACAGTTTAGAAGCGGTAGCAGATGCAACGGTGCTGTGCTTTTTGAGATGCGTACCTGCTGCCGTACCTGGTATCGCCTTCCTGTCTGGCGGGCAATCTGAACAATTAGCTTCAGAAAGGCTCAACGCCATGCATACCAGGTTCAAAGATAAGATGCCCTGGGAACTCACATTCTCTTTTTCACGGGCTATACAGCAACCCGCGTTAGAGGCCTGGAAAGGAGACGATAAAAATGTGGCCATTGCTCAAAAACTACTTTATCACCGGGCATGGTGCAACAGCAAAGCAAGACGGGGAGAATATACGCCGGAGATGGAAAAAGAAATATCCTAATGCTTTCGTCTTTACTTATTACATCCCAGCTTTTGAGAAGCTACACTTGCGGTATTAATGCAACATCTAGGTCATTCTTCAATTCAATACTAATAATACCGTCTTAACGATACAACATATAAGTATACGCACAAGAAATTGTGGCTTGTTAATATTAAATTAATCAGCAGCACTTATCTTTACGGAACTCAATTATAAACCTGGCTACGGAAGAATATCATTACCTATTGAATTTTACATCATGAGTATCAATTTTTCAAGCAGCCCATCTTCCCCCTGTCCTTGCGGCAAGGGCAAAACCTCTGATCTGGAAAGAATACCCCGATCAGTTTTAATGAAAACACTGTTTTTTTGGCTACCATTAAAACGTTATCGTTGCCAACGCTGTATGTCAAACAAATGGGTGCTTGGCCGCAAATCGTACAGGCGTACTGCTTAATATATTCTGCAATGCCAGGCTGCACTGTGCAATTGTTTGACTTTTAACTGCCGATCATTTTCCGGGTATCAGAAGAATACTTTCCGCGAATAGAATGCTCCCATTTTTCAAAACAAAAAGAGGGACAATGTCCCTCTTTTTGTTTTCCTATATAGTAGCACGTCAGAATATTAATAACCCGGGTTTTGATACATTTTTACCGGATCGAGCTTATTCTCGTCAAACGGAATTGGGTAATATCTGTCCTTAGTTGAAAAGTTTGATAACTGTGCGGCACCAAAGTCTGCCTGGGTTTTCCCTTTAAAATAAGTAACCAGTTCCGGTGTGGTAAAAAACCTTGTCAGGTCAAACCAGCGGTGATGTTCAAAAGCGAGCTCGACACGGCGTTCATGCAAAATAGCAAGTTTAAGTGTAGGGAACTTGCCGCTGTATGCAGGATCAGTCATTGCTACAGCATACGTAGGCACACCGGCGCGCGCGCGCACCTGGTCTAAAAACTGAATGGCGGTCGTATTATCACCCAGGTACATATTTACCTCGGCCAACATTAATATTACATCAGCAAATCTGATCAGGTTCCAGTCGTTACCGCCATAACCCAGTTTAGTGGCCTTATCGCTGTTATCTCTGAACTTTGTTATAAACCAGTCTTTCACGATGGGGTCATTGGCAAATTTAACCGAGTAAGCCATACGCGGGTCATTGGTTTCGTATTCATTGATCAGATCATGCGTTACATTTCCGCCTGCTCCTGACGTTTGCTTTTGCGAGTTAATGGTTTCGCCTTTTGCCTGATTGTTGGCTGCTATGACCGAACTATAGTTAACATCTCCCTGTATATTTACGATCTGAAATATCAGTTCGGGGCAGGTAGATTTTTTATTAACATCAAAAACATCAGTATAAGGTATCTCGCTTAATGCGCCAAAAGTACGCATGTTGTATGCGTTCATTAAATAGGTTTTAGCATTACCCAGATTAGCGGCACGGTTAGCCTGATCTAAATTGGCAGCCATAGTAAGGTACACCTGGCCCAAAAGCGCGTTTGCCGCCGCCTTTGACACACGGCCTATACCTGCACCCGTTTGCAGGTTAGGAAGCGGGTTGTTGTTAACCACATCCTTTAAATCTGCAACTATCTGCCCATAAACAGTTTCCTGCTTCTCTCTAAAGGTATTAGCAGCTACTTCAGTAGAACTTAATTGCCTTGTTACCAATGGCACATCTCCCCAAAGGCGTACCAGGTGAAAATATGTCAGCGCCCTTAAAAACTTTGCCTCGGCCGAGTATTGCAACTTTAAGTTGGCATCAGGAAATGTTACCTTATCAATATTACTTAAAACCACATTAGCACGGGTTATTGTGCCGTATAACGACACCCAGTGACTTTTCAGGTAAGTATTACTTGGTAAAATTGAAAAGTTATTGAACTGAAATGGCTCGCCGGCGTTTGATTGGTTATCATTGGTACCTGTATCATCCGAACGTTCATCTGTCCATAAACCACTGGTTTCGCCAATGTTGTTACCACTGCGTAACGACTGGTAGATACCATTAACCGCTAATAATACATCGTTAGGCGATTTAAAATTGGCATCTATTGATATGGCATTGGGATCGCTCTGCTCTAAAAAATCTTTCTTGCATGACGGGCTTAGTGCAATAAATACTGCAATGCAACCTATCGCTATTAATTTCTTTTTCATCTGTCTGTTTAGCTAATTTTTAAAAAGTAATATTTACACCCAGGTTATATGAACGCACCAACGGGTAAACACCATAGTCAATACCTGGTGCAAGGTTAGCCGGTTGGGTGTTATTAGATCCACCGCTCGAGTAATTGTAATCTACCTCCGGGTTATATCCTTTGTATTTGGTTATGGTGAAAGCATTTACCACACTGGCGAAAATGCGCGCGTTTGAAATACCCAATTTACTCCGCAGGATATCTGGAATGGTATAACCAAAAGTGATGTTGGTACAACGCAAGAACGAACCATCCTGCAGGTAAAAGCTGGATAAACGGGTGCTGTTACTTTGTGTACCACCACGTGATGCACGATAAACCGTACCATTACCCGGGTTAGCAGGATTACGGTAACGATTGGCAACATCGGCATACTGGTTACCCGATCCCTCCATGTTATACAGGTAATAATCCTGGCCATCCAGTACCTTATTGCCCTGTGAGCCATTAAAAGAGGCAGCGATATCAAAATGCTTGTAAGTAGAATTAACAGAAAAGCCGTAAGTAAAATCGGCATACGGCGAGCCTATAACCGTTTTATCGGCATCATTTACAACTCCATCTTTGTTGGTATCTACAAAATACAGGTCGCCTATTTTTGCCGGGTTTGTGGATGCTGATGACGGAGGCGTTTTACCAAGATTTTCGGCTGTTATTATGCCGCCCACCTGAAAACCGTAAAACATACCAACCGGCTGACCTTGTTGTGTAATATTTGTTAGGTAAGACCGTTCGGCACCATTAATGATGATTGTATTGTTACCCGATAGTTTAACCACCTTGTTACGGTTGATAGAAATGTTACCGCTTGCGTTAAAGGTAAAATCCTTTGATCGTATGATACGTCCATCCAGTTGAAAATCAAATCCGGTGTTACGTATCTTGGAGTCGCGCAGATTTGTTAAAATAGTGGTACTGCCTGATATCGCCGAAATAGGCTGATTGTATAACAGGTTGTATGAATAGCTTAGGTAATAATTGGCTATTACCGATAAGCGGCCTTTAAATAAACCGATATCAGTACCAAAATTATATTGCGAGGTTGTTTCCCAACTCAGCTTTGGGTCTTTAATGCCACCCGGGTAGGTAGCCGTTACAATGGCATTACCCAAAACCACACCGGTTGGGCTTGCCAGCGTTTGCTGTGTATTGTAGTTACCAATGTTAAAGTTGCCGCTTAAGCCCCAGCTGGCGCGTAATTTAACGGTAGACTGGTCGCCCAGAAAGTTATGATAGAAATCTTCCTGTGATAAATTCCAGCCGGCAGCAACAGACGGGAAGTAACCGTACTTGTTTAACGGACCGAAACGCGATGAACCATCTGCCCTGAAAGAGCCGGTTAAAAAGTATTTGTCATCATAACTATAGTTTACGCGCCCCAAGTATGAAAGCAGGGTATAAACCGATTTTTGTGTAGGTATTAAACCTAAACCAGGTTGCGGGTTTGTTTGCGTAACCAGTGTAAAATAGTTGGCCTCAGCTCCTTTATTGGTAATTTCGGGAATGTTATCATTCTGAAAGCCCCTTGCATAAACACTTACTATGTCGGTGCTTGTTTTTTGGGCTGTATAACCTGCCAATAGATCTATACGGTGCTTTCCAAGTTGCTTATTATAATTTAATGTAAACTCACCTAACTGATCTAACTGACTAAACGTTTGCGCTGCTGCAGTTGCAGCGGCCAATGATTGTGTTGAACCCGGAGGGAATGCACCACTGCTTAAGGTGGTTGGCAGGTAATAGTCGTATTTTTCGTTATACGTTTGGGTACCTAAGTTAATTTTAGCATTAAAGCCCGGTAATATAGTGTAAGTAACATTGCCGTTGTAGGTGCTACGGTAACCTTTACGGCTAATTTTTGTACGGTCTGCCAGTGCCAGCGGGTTTTCTATAGACTGATAACCATAAGTCGCTGATTGCGATGCTGCAGCGTTGGTAGCTAAAGAACCATCCGGGTTGTATGCCGGGAAATATGGCATGTAGATCAGCGCTCCTAAAATTGGCCCGTGATCAAAACGGCCTTCCTGAATTTCGCGGTTAAGATTTTGGGTATAAGCTATATTGGCGCCTACATGCAGCTTTTTGCTTACATCGCCATCTACATTTGTACGGAAGTTATAACGTTCCTGCCCGCTCGAACGAATAATACCCGGTTGGTTTTGGTAAGCACCGCTTACAAAATACCTAACCCCGTTAGATGCACCCGAAAAAGATAAATTGTGCTTTTGATAAATGGCGTTGCGGTACAATTCATCCTGCCAATCGGTATTTACCGTTTGGGGGATCAGGCTTTGGGTAGCAAAATTGTAAATCTCGGCAGGGATACTTACACTACCGGCATTGCCAACATTGTCAACACGAGTAGGATTTGGATCAGAATACATCGCATCGTTCCAGGTCTTACCCTTGTTAACCCACAGGTCATGGTAGCTATTATTACGTCCGTCTATCACTAACTGCGCGAAGCCATCGGCATCCAGTAATTTTACCTTTTTAGCCAGTTGGTTAACACCTGTTTGCACATCATATTCAAACCTGCCTTTACCCTCTTTGCCTTTTTTGGTAGTTATAATAACCACACCACCAGATGCACGTGAACCGTAAATTGCAGCAGATGCCGCATCCTTTAGTATATCAACAGACTCGATATCGTTGGGATTAATAAAAATATCGTTTCCTGCGGGATACCCATCAATTACGTATAAAGGATCGGAGTTTGCGTTGAATGAACCAACACCACGCACCCTTATTTTAGTACTTTGATACGGCGCACCATTAGTTTGTGATACCTGAACACCGGCAACTTTACCGGCCAATGCCTGGCCCAGTGTTGGCGCAGACAGGTTTAACTCGCTTGCCTTAACACTGGATATAGCACCCGTTACATCGCTTTTACGAATGGATTGGTAACCGATAGCTACAACCTCGTTAAGCATGTTTGCCTGTGGCTTTAGTTTAACATTGATAGTTGCCGCTGTAGTAACAGGCGCTTCAAATGTAAGGTATCCGATAAATGAGTAAACCAATGTTGATCCTGGTTCTGCTGATATAGTGTATTTACCATTAGCATCTGTTGAAGTACCAACGGTTGTGTTTTTGACACGTACATTTACGCCGGGTAATGGCTGATTATTTTCATCTGTAACCACACCGGTAATTTGTATTGCCAATGTGTGGGGCGATGTTTTTTTATGAGCTGCAAAGCTTGATAAGGAAAGCAGCATGATCAATAAAGAAAGGATATGTTTTACGGAAAACACTTTAAAAAGATCATGAGTAATCTTTTTTTTCATATTTTTAAGAGTTGATTGTAGGTAAATGACAGTAAAGCAGTAGAGCGCTTCTTAAGTTATTTAATGATTGACCGGGCCGTGTGAATGTTAGCGCATTCACCGGTTTTTTTATTAACCGCCGGATAACGGTGACGGGTTAAGATATTACATAGGCAGGAAATTAATACATGAACAACTTTGATAGTTTTTTAAGAATACGCGGCGTATTGTATTAAAATCACATTCAAACCAAGGCCGCGTTGCAATCATGTCAACAAAGCTATTGATGCTATCTTAAGTAAAGGACACCTAATAGTTAAGTTTATATTAACAATGTTCTGGTTTGGCCAATGGTGAGGAGCCTACCTTCTATTACTGGGTTCGAATAAAATTTACATTATTTTTGCGTGATGAAGTCACAGCAATTCCCTGATCAGGGCTTCCGGTAAATGCAAACCCTTCCAGTTCGTCCGGCCGGTTTATTTCGTCTGCCTGGCTAATAACTACTTGCTTACCTGTTTCTATTGATTTCTTAAGATCGATATAAGTAAAGCGCCATTGGCGGCCCTCTATTTTATTTTGAATTAATACCAGCTGACCTTTATCTGCTATCCAATGCAAATTTTGCACCCAGGGTGTACAGGTGAATTTTTTATACAACACGCCTTTCTCGCTGGTTTTTGATGCGCTTTTTAACCTTTCAGGATCGTATAACCTTACCTCGTTACCGTGGTCGCCATAATCTGCAGTAGCTACATACCACTTATTATTATATTTAACATACTCAGGCCTTGCACCTTGTATACAGGCATCATCTTCAACAGTATTAATAAGGTTGCCATCCAGCGAGCCCGAATTTAACATACCGTTCCAGTCCACACAATAAATAACCGCCCTCCATTTAGTGCCTTCTTTATTAAGGCGGATAGAGTTACCTATAAATGTAGGGGAAATACCGTTATACGCTATACCCGTTGGATGATTAATAATATCCTGCCCGTTTTGGGTTAGCTTTACTTCTTTATGCTGATAAACCAGGCTGTCATTCACCATTCTAAATTCCCGGATCATTCCAACTTCGCGGTCGCCATATAAAAAGATCCTTCCCTTTTGATAAGAGATCCCCTGGCAGGCGCCCAAAGAATCCACCGTTATGGAGCGGTCAAGCTTAATGCTAATTGACGCTTTAACAAATGCAGACAGCGTTAAAACAATGGCAATAAAAAACAATAAATTCCTTTTCATGATTCTACGGATCAAGTGGTTCATCCTGGTCTATCTGCAATGCTTCTAATACCGGATAAAATTCCAGTTCAGTTTCAGAAACACGCTTACCCAGTTTATATGGCACATAGCCCAGCTCCTTTTCGCAACGGACGGCCATATTATATATAAAATCGGTCTGAGATTTGTCTGTCACAATGTATCCCGGCCTATTCACAGGGATACCGTATCTAAACATCAGCCTAACATCATTACGGATATTGGTTGTAGTATGCCTTGCGTGGGGGTCAATTATAACAGCGCTCTCGGGTATATGCAGCGTTTTTATTAAATAAACTTTCATTTCAAAAGCCTCGTTATACTTAGTTTTAAACGGATGAACACTACCACCAGAAACCACAATGAACGGCGCTTTACCTGCCAAATACTGCTTTGCTGCAAGTCGACAACGTAACATCCCTTCGCCGCTTAATGGCGTAGTTAAATTGTCAGGCCCTGCACCCGGCACCAAAATGTGCGAATATGGGTAAGCTGCCCATTTGATAAGTTTCACCTTGTTGTAGGCTGCCTTATTAACTGTAGTAGTCATGGGTTCGTAATTGCTGGCATCCTGTCTTTCGTTTATTTCTAAATAAGTTAAAGCCGCCTGTAAAGCAGGCTCAAAAAATAAACGAGTGTTGGCTACATCGCCTGCTACAACGGCAGAACAATCGTACATTAAAGTATAATATCCTTTTGCTTTAACATTATAGCTTATGGAATCTATAGCAGGATAGTTTGGCTTCTTGCCTTCCCCGTATACACCAATAGTATAGTTTACAGCAACTGCATCTTGCTCCCATGCTTTTACCAGCAAATGGGCGGGTGTTAAATTTTTGTAAGTAATGTAATTTCCTGACGGGATCAGGTGTGTTTTAACTAAAACATCTAAGGCGTTACCATTTTTATATAGGGCGGTTAAGCGGTCACTTACTGCCTGTATCTCGTCATTGGTAAATTTAAGTGCTGCCGGTAAGCACAGGGCATCCTTACAGGTAGTAAGTGATGTTTGCAATGCTGCCAATTTAGCCTGAGTAAGTTTAGCAAGAACATCATCATTTTTCAACAGGGCACTTACGGGTTTATCCTGCTCAAATAAGGTGAGCAGATAATAGTTTTTTGCCTTTACCCAATTATTGGCGGCTACAAATTTATAATCAGCTTGCGGCCCGGGCTGGGCAAAACCCTTACTAATTATAACAAAAAAGATAATGGCGGTAAAAAGTGCTTTCTTCATAATATTTCGGCGCAAGTAAGCAGTTACATATGAATTATTTATTAAGATAGTGATACTTTTTTATCCCTTTAAGCAAGCCTAATTGTGGACTTATACATTACTGTTAGTATTAATTAAGTTTTGAAAATGAAGGATTTTAAAGTTTATCGGTAGGTTTAACATAAGTTAATCTATCTTCGCATTCAAATTATAATCGCATTTTCATGGCAAAGGCATCTGAAGTTAAAGTAGGAAATATATTACGTTATAACGGCGAATTAGTAACCGTTACAGAAGTTATGCACCGTACGCCGGGTAAAGGCGGTGCTTTCTATTTAGATAAATTCCGGAATATTAAAACCGGAAAAATTGTGGAAGCCCGTTTGGCTACCGACGAACAAGTGGAAATTTGCCGCGTTGAAACCAATGACTATCAATACCTATATGACGAGGGCGAGTTTATGGTGATCATGAATAATGAAACTTATGATCAGTTTAATATCTCAAAAACACTGTTGGGCCCGTCTGTAAGATTCCTGAAAGAGGGAATGAACGTTATTGTATCGTTTGAAAGCGAAGAACCTATCATGGCGCAAATGCCAAACAGCGTAGAGCTGGAAATTACCTATTCTGAACCGGCAGTAAAAGGCGATACCTCATCGGGCGCGCTAAAAACCGCTACTACAGAAAATGGTGTGGAAATAAAAGTACCACTGTTTGTAAACCAGGGCGATAAAGTAAAGGTAGATACCCGCACCGGAGAATATTTGGAGCGTGTAAAATAGGTTATGTTCGGACGACCGATCATTTAATAGTCTTCAATGAAGGCTACAATTTTAAAACAATTCATAGAATATTTTATTGAATAGCTATGATAACAGTGATCGGTATTTTTGAAGATATAAACCTTGCCGAAGAGGCAAGCTCTTACCTGTTGGGAAATGAATTTGCAAGTGAAAATATTGACATCCACACTAATGGGCAACAAACCAATGAACATGGAGACCGTGTAGGCGACTTTTTCAGCCATCTTATAGATGATGAAAAACAAGCCGCACACTTTGCATCTTTAGGGCGCAAAGGCTCAATCGTTACCGTTCATGCTATTTCGCAAAGGGAAGCACAGGAAGCGGTAGATGTGCTGAATAATTATGGCGCGATAGATGTAAATGCATCTGATGACAGTTCCTCACGAAGCCAAATGATCGAACGGATAGTTGACGATAGTAAACGCTTAAGGGGAAATTATACTGCTACTAAATAACATATTAGTATGGAAATTAAACGCAGCGGCTCACAGCCTTCAGGAAAAGGCCCGGCAGAATATTTTACCGGATCAGTACGGATCGATCCGCTTATTAATCCACCCGAACCATCCCGTGTGGCAATGGCGCTGGTTACTTTTGAACCAGGTGCCCGCACTGCATGGCACACTCACCCATTAGGGCAAACTTTAATTGTTACGGCAGGCTCGGGCTGGGTACAGCACGAAGGTGAAGCGAAACAAGCAATTCATCAGGGAGATGTTGTGTACTTTGCCCCGGGCGAAAAGCATTGGCATGGAGCTACTGCTACCACCGCACTGAGCCATATCGCTATTCAGGAAAAATTAAATGGTTCGCCGGTTGATTGGATGGAACAGGTAACCGACGAACAGTATAGCAAGTAAGCCTTCACAATAATGTTATCCAATTTAACACCTATAAATTCCGGATATATTAAATCAATTTATCCGGGGTGATAGGAAGCTCCCTTATCCGTTTTCCGGTTGCATTATAAACGGCATTGGCCACAGCTGCCGCTACACCAATAAGCGATATTTCACCAATACCCTTTGTGCCGATAGGATTAATTATCGGGTCGGGCTTATTAATAAATATAGCCTCTATTTGAGGTATATCTGCATTTACCGGTACATGATAATCTGCAAAATTGCCGTTTACATATCTACCAAACCTGTCATCAAAAACAGCTTCTTCGGTCATGGCCATGCCAATCCCTCCTACTGCACCACCAATCATTTGGCTCCTTGCTGTTTTATAGCTCACAATTTTGCCGGCATCTACTACGGCTACCACATTCTTAACTTTTACTACACCTGTTAATGGATGAACATGCACTTTTGCAAAATGCGCCGAAAAGGAATACATGGAATACTTTTTTGCCTCTTCGTTAGCGTTTGACTCCTGGGTTATTTCGAGGAAAGGTAAGTTATTCTGAGTTAAGACTTTCGCATAGTCAATATCATCGGTATTATTTTCTGGTTTACCCGCCAACGAATTCAGCTTTTGTCTCAAAGCGACACAGGCATCGTGCACGGCAGAACCTACTGATGATACAGTTGCAGACCCACCCTGGGTAGGTGCAACCGGGAAGGAGGAGTCGCCTAATTCAAATACTATCTTTTCAGCCGGTATCTTAAGGATATCTGCCGCTATCAGCACCATAGAAGTACCGGTACCCGGCCCGATATCGCTGGTAGCACTCTGAATATTTACAGTACCATTGGGCATCAATTTAATTTTTGCCAATGAACGCGAACGGTATGCGCCAAATGCACCACAACCTATTCCATATCCTACCAGCCATTCGCCATCGTTATTAGTGCCGGGCTTTGCCTTACGGTTGCTCCAGCCAATACTATCGGCTCCCTTTTGGTAACACTCTTTAAGATACTTGCTTGACCAGGGCAGGTTCTTTTCCTCGTCAACATCCGCGTAATTTTTAAGCCTTAATTCGATAGGATCCATATTTAACGCGTATGATAACTCATCAAGCGCCGACTCTAAGGCGAATGATCCGGTTGCTTCGCCCGGGCCACGCATTGGCGCAGGCACGCCAACATTTAATGGTACCACTTTATACACCGTGTTTACATTAGGGCTGCTGTATAAAAATCTTGAAACGTTAACAGATCTTTCGGTAAACTCTTCGTAAACTGCCGTTTGCGAATGCGATTCATGGCTAATGCCTACAATTTTACCATCGGCTGTAGCGCCTATCCCTACTTTTTGAACAGTATGCGGGCGGTAGCCTACTAAGGTGAACATTTGCTCGCGGGTAAGCGTAAGTTTAACGGGCCTGTTCAACATTTTTGCAGCTTGTACTGCAGCAACCTCGTGTGGCCATGTACGCAGGGATGAACCAAATGCCCCTCCAACAAAACGCGAATTGATCTGAACATTCTTTGGATCGAGTTGAAAAGCATTTGCAATAGCCCTTTGTGAGCTGATAACGCCCTGCGATTTTGTATAAAGGGTAACATTATCATCACCTGTCCAAAATGCCGTTGTTACATGCAGCTCCATTGGGTTGTGCATTTCAGATGGCAGCGTGTACTCCTGCTCTATTTTAATAGGGGCGTTTTTATAGGCATAGGCCTCGCCGCGCAAATAGTCCTTATTGTTTTGCGGACTAACTCCCTTATCAATATTCTTATTAAAGTTGGTTTCAAATGGTTGTGCCTGATAGGTAGCCTTTACCAGGCTCACAGCATTTGTCGCTCTTTCAAATGTATCGGCAACTACCAACGCAATTGGCTGGCCATTAAAATAAACCTGGTTGTCGTTAAATAACTTTAGTCCTTTAACACGTGTAGATGCCTCGGGCTGGTAACCGGGCACTTTAATGGCATTAAATGGGGTGATAACGGCCACCACACCCGGTGCGCGCAATGCGGCTTTACTATCAATAGCCGTTATTGTCCCGCTGGCAATTGTAGCCGGAACAAGCACACCGTAAGTTAAGCCGGGTAAATCATACTCGCCTGAGTATTTAGCGCCTCCGGTTACTTTTAACCTGCCGTCTACCCTACTTAATGAATCTCCTATAGTCTCCTTTTTCATGACAATACCTTGTTTGCTGATGAAAGATGTTTTACTGTGATTAGTGGTAATACAATACGCCCTTTACAGCGGCTCCTATGCTTTTAACCCCGATGCCGTTTTTAAGGCTTGCAAGAGGGTGTTTGGTGCTAAAGTCAATTTAAATTTATTGTGCTCATAAGCTTTGGCGCCCTGCATAGCTATTTGTGCCGCTTGTTTAAATACATCTAAACTAACGGGCTTACCTTTCAGGAAAGCTTCTGTTTCGGTTAAGCGCCATGGTTTATGTGCCACCCCGCCCATTGCCAGCCTTGCTCCCTGTATAGTGTTGTTTTCTATATTCAAAGCTACCGCTGCCGATACCAGTGCAAATGCATACGATGTTCTGTCGCGCACTTTTAAATAGTGCACATTTTTATTAAAAGGCGAAGCAGGCAAATCAACCGATGTTATCAACTCACCTTTTTGCAAAGTGTTATCAAGTTCCGGATGCTGGCCGGGCAACCTGTGAAAATCTGAAATTTTTATGGCCCGTTTACCTTTAACACCGCTTACATGTACGGTAGCATCAAGTGCGGTTAAAGCTACGTTCATGTCGCTTGGATTGACGGCAATACATTTATCACTGGCCCCAAAAAGAGCATGCATGCGGTTATAGCCCTCTAAAGCGCCGCAGCCCGATCCCGGCATACGCTTATTACAGGGCATAGCCGTATCAAAAAAGTACGGGCATCTGGTACGCTGCATTAAATTACCGCCTACCGTTGCCATGTTTCTCAACTGAGGCGATGCACCTGCATTAATAGCAAGCGCCAGTAAAGGATAGTTTGCTTTAATAAGCGGATGTTCTGCTACTTCGGTATTGGAGGCTAAAGCCCCTATACTTATACCTCCTGCATTGCCTTCTATTTTTTTTAATGGCAGGTTATTAATATCCACTAACTTTTCGGGAGCCACCACACCCATTTTCATTAAATCGATAAGATTGGTGCCACCGGCAAGGAATTGGGTATTTGCCCCATTGGTAATAGCTTTTGTTGCACCCGGCACCTGGGCCGGCCTTACGTATTGAAACTGGTTCATGATTGCCCTCCTTGTTTAACCGCCTGTATGGCATTTACAATATTAGGATAAGCACCGCAACGGCAAATATTACCGCTCATATATTCCCGGATCTCGGCTTCAGAACCGGCATGCCCCTCATTGATACAAGCCACCGCCGACATGATCTGCCCCGATGTACAATATCCACATTGAAAACCATCATGTTCTATAAAGGCTTCCTGCATTGGGTGCAGTTCATTGCCATTGGCAAGCCCTTCAATAGTTGTTATTTTTTTTCCCTCGTTAGTTACAGCAAGGCTTAAACAAGAGTTTACACGCACGCCATTTACATGCACTGTGCATGCCCCACACTGCCCCCTGTCACAGCCTTTTTTAGTACCGGTTAGTTTCAATTGCTCGCGCAGCAGATCTAAAAGGGTAACACGCGGCTCAACAGATAAGGTGTGTTTTACACCGTTTACATCAATATGTAAAGATACTTTCTCAAAAACTCCTGCTATTTTTTCATCCCATTGCTCTTCGGCGGCTTTAACAACCGTACCGGGCGTTAAGGCCATGGCCGTTAAAAAAGATGTTTTTTTGAGGAAATCTCTACGGTTTCCGTGAAGCAGGTCTTCGCTCTCGGCCGGAATACAAGGTTTTTTACCAGACATAATCTATTAATTAAACAGGTAAGCGTATAAGTAGATGTATAATGGTTTTCAGGGGTTATCCCAAAATTAGCAATAGTATATTAAAGTAAATTTTAAATATCTCTCTTCATTTAAACACCATCCTTAACTAATAAATAAATTAGCAAGATATTTGTTTTAAGATATCCGATTTACGGATACAATAAATGCCCGGTTATTTCCCCTGGCTTTTTTATTCAATATCAATATATATGACTGATTATAAAGCAGAAGCCGCAAAGCGGCATTAAATTTAATAAAGGCTGGTCAAACTATTGGTTTGGGTGCAGGTTCAACTATCGCTAATTTAATAACCCTCATCAGCAAAAAAAGCGAGCTTGCCAATTCGCTCATCTTCACGTCTTCATCTTTTAAAACAACCAATAATTTATTGGCGCATGGCTTAACAGTGCAATCACCCGCTAACCTGAATTCTCTGGATATATACTTTGATGGATGTGATCAGTTTGATAAAGATCTTAATGCTTTAAAAAGTGGCGGAGGGATACATACCACCGAAAAGATCCTGGCCTCGATGGCTAACGAATTTATTTTAATTGGCGATGAAGGGAAATTTGCCGATCAACTGGATACAACCTATCCATTAGTAATTGAGATACTGCCCGCAGCCTTGCAAATAGTACTTCAAAAGCTTAAACAGGATCATCCGGACGCTACCATTAATTTACGGATGAGCACTCAAAAAGATGGCGCGGTTATCTCCGAAAATGGCAATTTACTTGCCGATATATATTTTAGCAGACCAATAGCGCCCGATATTTTTAATATCCAGATAAAAATGATCCCGGGTATTGTTGACCATTCGCTGTTTTACAGAATGGCCACTAAAGCAGTAATTGCAGGCGAACAGGGTATCCAGACCATTTATCCGGATTACGACAAATAAGTATTACAGGTATTAACTTTTTTGTTTTTCTATCCGTTGCGAACGCAGGCGTAAATGACTTTATAACTTATTCCGATTTACTTTAAACAAAAAAAGAGGTGCTTTTGGCACCCCTCTTTCCTTAAATCAAAACACTAATTAGTGCTGTGCCCACCAAAGTGGTGTTAAAACAGCATCAGGACCTCCTAAAGCTGAAATAGCCTGGTTGTAACCGTTAACGTTATTATTCTTCAGGTTTGAAGGATATTTTACACGTTGTGGTATAAACTGGATACTGCTTGTGTTAACGTTACCAGCGTTTAATGCCGGCAGGTCTGGCATTACGTCTTCAACCGCAGGGTTCTCAAAAAATGGCAGGCCTAATCTTCTATGGTCGCTCCAGGTTTCTAAAGGCAACCAAGGCAATTGAGCCAAGTATTTTTGAGTTATAATTTTGGTTAAATGATCGTTTTTCACAGCGCCTGATTTATACAGGTTGTTTTTAGCATAAGGTACCTCAACTGTACTAACAGCACCGGTTATACCATTTTCATAGCTCATGGTGCGTGTTGCAGTCGGCTCTGTTACGTTATCCCAGTTAACAGAAGTACCTGCACGGTTATAATCTGTAGATGCCAGATAAGTGCTTAGGTTTGCCGATGTACCAAAATATTCAAAGCTTTTGGCAATACCGGTTTCATAAGCTGTTTTTGCGCTAACAGGTGATGACCATCCACGTTCAGCAGCTTCTGCCAGCAAAAAGTAAGTTTCCCATGGGCCAAAAAACACCCTTCTGTTGTTACCTGACCTGTAAAGAAGGTTTAACAATGGTTTACAGCCATTAGTCACAATTGGCTCATTCATTGTGGTTTTTGTACCCCAGTTACCATCGGCTTTAGCATTCCAGGTATATTTTGCATTAATTGATTTAACAACAGTACCGTCGGCAGTTTTCATATCGCCCGTTGATGTAGTAAAACTGCCGCCAATTGCAGGATAATTTGCATCGGTAATATTGCCCGGTATGCTATATATTTTATACGCACGAGGGTCAATAGTATTTGGTAAGCCGTTAAACCAGTAACCGGTCATTGGGTCGTTACTATTTGTAGGGAACTGGTCTGCAAATTTTTGTCCCATCCAATCTGCCGGTTTAATAGCCGATTGAAAACCAGCACCTAACTGATCGGCAGATTTAACACTGCCTAAACCAACAACCAGGTTGTTATAAGTTGCAGATATTGGTAAACCCATCCATGACGATTCTTTTCTGAACACACTTGCAAGTGGATCCCATCCTTTAGATTCCTGTACACTGAACATATCAGCTGCATCGGTAATATAATCATTACCGGCAGCAGCAGCTTCAAACTCACCTTTAGCTTTAGTAGCATCTACTTCAGATAACCTCATAGCCAAACGCATGCGCATTGAGTTAGCATACTTACGCCATTTTGCATAATCGTAGGCGTATGCCGGGTCTTCATCTTTTACTTGTTGCGGATTAACTACTGACAGATCAAGCTTTGAACCGGCATCTTTTAACTCATCAAGCAAAAAATAATAGACTGTTTTAACATCCTTAAAGTCAGGATTTTTGCCCTGGAAGCCATCTACAGGCATTGAACCGAAAGTGTCAGAAAATTCGCTCATCAAATAAGCTCTCCAGATCCTTGCAACCTGTATCAGGTTATTGGTGTATGGTTTTGAAGTTCCCTTAGCAATTTGGTCTGTTCCAACCGCGATAGCGCTGTTCGCATTATTTAACCATTGTGACGATTGCCTGTAATACTCAGACGCCCAATCGTCGCTAAATGAGCCACGTGAGAATGTCTCTCCATCTTCATCCTGCAAGCCACGGCCACCGGGTACCCAATATAGTATAAACATACGCTCGGCTAATCCCGGATCTTGCTGCGCGCCTATAATTGAGTTATTTATAAAGTACTCTGTTTGTACCTGATCGCCATTTGCAGCGAACGGATCGTTGTTTATTTCGTCAAACTTTTTACACGATGCCAGCATCATGGTGGCTGCAAATACTATGGATGACTTTTTTAATATCGTTTTCATATCTAATGAATTTTTTCTTTTATATGAGTTATTAGAATCCTATAGTTAGGTTAAGCAAAACTGTACGGGTTGTAGGCGCGCTACCGTTTTCAAAACCTGTAGCATTGCTACCTGTTGCATAAACAGACTCCGGATCCAAACCATTCATATGGCTTTTTATTAACCACACGTTATTTGCAGATACACCTACCCTTGCCCTTTGTATACCTATACCAGATAATAAGCTCTTAGAAATATCGTAGCTTAACTGTACGTTTCTAACACGGATGTTTGAAGCATCGTAAAGGTTAGCTTCGGTTACACCTAAATTTCCACGACCTGCTGTAGCAGCCCAGTAATTTTGTGGTGATACCTTAACGGTATTTGGTTGATACTGGTTAGTAGTTGTGTTAAGTACAACACCGTCAACTAACAGATCTTCCCTTGCGCCGTTTACAACGGTTAGATTTGAATTACCAACAGCTTCCATATGGGCCAGGGTACCTGAGAATATTTTACCTCCAAAACGGGCATCAACCAGGAAGGAAAAATTAAAACCTTTATACGAGAACGAGTTGGTTACACCTAATAAGCTTGTTGCTTGCTGGCTACCCAATTTCGCCTTATCAGGATCAACTGTAGGTAAACCTGCAGCTGTTAAAATTAGCTTGCCATTATACGGGCTGTTTGGATCTTCAACCCGTGCAAATACAGAGCCATAAATTGTACCATACAACTGGTTCTCTTCTGCAACAACTGCTATATCGTCATAACCACCTAAAGGATATATTTTAACATCAGGTGTTAGTGATTTAACAACGTTGCGGTTCATTGAAAAATTAACCATTGCATTCCAGTTAAACCCGGTATTGCTCCTTAAAATTTTTCCATCAACCATTAACTCCAAACCTTTATTCTGGATGTCACCGGCATTAATTCTTCTTGAAGTATAACCGCTCAAATTATCCATAGGCAAATCAATCAACTGCCTTGTAGCATTAGATTTGTATACAGCAAAATCAAATCCTAAACGGCTATCAAATAAACGCATTTCCAAACCTGCTTCATACGATTTAATAAGTTCGCTTTTTACATTCGGATCTAACAATACGTCATTACGGCTTGCAGTGGTATGGCCAAGCGGATCTTTACCTATAGTGTAGGTATTATACAATTTGTAAGGATCCATATCATTACCTACTGATGCAAACGAACCTCTTACTTTACCGTAAGTTAACCATGAAGGTAATCCACCGCCTCTGCTTAACAATTCGCTAAATACAAATGATGTACTTACCGATGGGTAGAAATATGACCGGTTAACGCTATTTAATGCAGATGACCAGTCATTTCTGAATGTACCGTCCAGGTACAAAAATTGATCGTAGCTTAAACCCAATGTTCCATAAACAGAATAAATATTGTGTTTAAACAAGCCCTGTTCAAGTGCTGGGTTACCTACCGCATTATTTAATGCAAAAAGGTTTGGAACATTTAAAGTACCGGCAGTTGCGCTTAAGAAAGCTCTTTGCTGATTCATTAAGTTTCCACCTAATGTTGCAATACCGCCAAATTTGCCAAACAAGTTATCTTTTTTGGCCGTAAATAAACCGCTGTAATTTGTCTCGGTGAATGATGTACTTCTAACACCGTATGAACCACCCGGGCTGCCCGGTGCGCCTGCATATTGCCTGTTATCTACATCTGTATTATAAGTATCTGCGCCCCCTTTACCTTCAAGGCTTAACCAACTGTTAAACTGATATTTAACCGATGCATTTAATAAAAACCTGTTTCTTACGTCCTGGTTTAAATTGTATTGTGATGCCCAGTACGGGTTAAGCTCACTTCCCGGATGATACCAGATCATGTTACCGCTTGCATCTTTAGCGCCCTTAAAATCTCTTACATCAACTGAAACCGGTAAGTTTACAAGAGTTGTAAAATAGTTATTTGGGTTAGAACCTGCCTGGGGGCGGTTTGAAGCGGTAGAGTTTATATACTGAACCTTTGTATCAATTGTCCACCTGTCGTTACTGCCAAATTTACTAACCGTACGCGCCATTAGGTTGTTACGGATAAGCTTGGCCCCCGGGATGTAGCTTTTATCATCAAGGCGGTTATATGAAGTATAAACCGACGTTGAGTTATATTGCTGTTGAAATGATACACCCTGGTTAGAGGTTAAACCGGTTTGGAAATAATTGTCTATGTTATCATACGCAGCAAGTGGCGCAGTTGAACCATCCCATTTTTTTACACTCTGACCAGCTATTTTCTCTCCCCAACTGCTTGTTGAGTTGATGATCTCATATTGACCATTTGTACCCTGCGAAAACTGGTTCTGCGCTTTTGGCCTTGCAAAAATGCTTTCAAAACCAAACGACGAAGTAAGGGTAATACCAAGGCCATTTTGTTTTTTACCTGTTTTTGTGGTAATTAATATAGCACCATTACCTGCTCTTGAACCATAAAGCGCCGCTGCAGACGGGCCCTTTAAAACACTCACGCTCTCAATATCTTCGGCGTTTATATCTGATAAACCATTACCCATATCCCTGCTTGGATTATAGTAATCGTTATTACGTCTACCTTTGCCATCAATATCGTTACCAATAAAATTATCAAGCGGCACGCCGTCAACAACAATAAGGGGTTGGTTATCGCCGATCAATGAATTATTACCACGCAAAGTAATTCTTGAAGAAGCACCCGGGCCATTACTTGACCGGGTAATTTGCAAACCTGCAACCTTACCAGATAGTGAGTTTACAATGTTTGGTTCTTTTGTATCGGCTAAAGCCTGCCCCTTAACTTCCTGAACCGCGAAACCCAATGATTTCTTTTCCCTTTTAATACCAAGGGCGGTTACAACAACTTCATTAAGTGCGTTTTCGCCGCTTTCTAAAGTAACATTTATAGTTGCTTCTGTGCCAACCGTTACTTCTTTGGTTTTAAAACCAATAAAAGAAAAGGTTAATACCGCACCCGGCTTAACATTTAAGCTATATTTCCCGTCTGCTCCGGTAGACACGCCATTGGCTGTCCCCTTTTCGGCCACACTTACCCCGGGAAGGGTTTGTCCGGAGGTTTCAGTTACCGTCCCGGTAACTGTTTTTTGCGCATAAGCAGCTATTGTTATCATACTAAATAGCAATAACGCTGTGCACCTTAAGTACATCTGTTTCATTTTGTTGGTTTTAATGATTAATAATGGTTAGTTATATGATTGGTATTATGGTTTATTCAAATGTGTCTTAATTGAAGCTGCAGTTCTCTATTACTAATGTTGCGGCCCCTAAAATTTCAGAATCTGATGCCAGTGCTGATACCTGAATTTCTGTTTGTTCGGCAAGCCAGGGAATACAAAACTCATTAATGGCCTGTTGTATGGGTGCCATTAAAATTTTACCTGCAATTGCACCCCTTCCGCTTAAAACGATAAGCTTTGGGTTCATAATGTGGATTAAGGTTGACATACCTTTTCCAATCAGGAATGCGGCATCTGAAAGTATGGATACCGCCAGCGGATCACCAGATTTGGCAGCCTGCAAAAAATGATCGCCAGACAGATTGCCAGTTTCCTTATAAACCAGTTCCATACTGGAACTGATACCAGCGTCCATTTCAGCTTTTGCACGCTCAAGCAGTACTAATAAAGAGGTGTCAACTTCCAAACATCCTCGTTTTCCACATGAGCAGATCTTGTTACTTTGCGATAGCGGAATGTGGCTAAACTCTCCGGCATAACCGCTATGCCCTCTAAAAAGGCTACCATTTACGATCATGCCCAGCCCTGTTCCCCAGCCAACATTTACAACTAAAACGTCTTTTAAATTCCTCCCGGCACCAAACTTTAATTCGGCCAAGGCAATTAAACTGGAGTCGTTATCTATAAATACGGGCAGGCCAAGTTCTTGCGAAAAGTGTTTTTTAAGGTTAATGCCCGCTTTGGTTTTAAAAAAGCTATGATTTACTCCCTGCTCGGCATTTACAAAACCGGGCATACCAATACCTACTCCCAAAATATGGTCAAGAGGGATACCTGAACGGGATATATAATCTTTTAGAAAATCGCTGAACTCACTAATTAATGATGGAGAATCTACAAGGATAAGTTCCTTTTTTTCGGGCTCCATTTTAACGTTATTCAATAAATCGTAGATAACTACCTGGGTAACCATCTGGTCTACAGCTACTGCAATAATATAGCGTTGCTTTTGGCTATTTAACTGAAAAGCCACGCCACGCCTCCCCCCTGTGGACGGAGCAAGGCCTTGTTCTAATACATATCCTTCTTCTATTAAATTATTAACCGTGTTGGTTATTAATGGTAAGCTTTTGTGTGTTAGCTTACTTAATTCGGTAAGAGAAAGGCTTTTATTGTAATAAAATTGTTTGATAAGTTCTTGCCTTAACAAGTTATGTTTTTTTACAACAGTCATATTTTTTGTAATAGTTTACCAAACTTAGATTATTAATTTAATAAATCAAGATACTTTTTATTTTTTTTAAAAACTATTCAAATGTTTTATAAATTAGTGTTTAGTTGACATTTATTACGATTTAAAAACAAGTGGAATTTTATTATTGTGCTTTAATTTGAGGAGTGGAAATAGCACGAGTAATTAAGAAGACAGAGTGAAATGTCTTCAAAGGAAATTATTAAGGCAAAAAGAACTGAGCTGATTCACAGCTGCTTATTGCAAAACGGGCGTTTTGGTATCGGTTATGGTGTTATTATCCAAATGGTTATTAAATGGGGCAACATCCTGAATAGTACGTGAGGGGTATCGTTTTGTATCAAACTTGCCTGTCCAGTCGGCATTTTTGCTGCCACCTATTAGAATACCGGTATCGCAATGTGTTATGTAATTGTTTTTAATGATACAATCGCTCGCGGCAATATAAAAGCCTGTATCAATTTTACCTTTGGCCATACCATACATCAGCCTTATGGCAATAGGCAGGTTTTTAAAGCTGTTATTAGTAATAGTATGGCCGGTGCCATTAACCCGTATACCACCTATGCCGCCCGCAAATGTATTACTATCTACAAGGCATTCATGCCCTCCGCGCATTACCAGTTCACCATGGCAATTCTCAAAGTAGTTATTAATATATTGGTTACCCGATGATTTATTGCTGATCACTTCCGGCTCGCCGTTGCAGTGTATAAATCTGTTATCGCGCACGGTTGTATAGGAATACCTGTTACCTAACAAGATAGGGTCCTGCCCTATTTGTACGCACTCGCCACCGTTGTTACCTTTCCAGATTACGCTATCCTTATCCATAAATACATTATGATCTATTAAGGTATATAAGGATACATCATTCGCGGTTACCTTTACCTGTATTTCCTGATTGTTAACGTTCCCGGTAAACTGACAATGATCTACACGATTGTGCTCGCCCCGCCCTGATACAACCACAATGGGCATAAACTGCGTATCAACGGTGTTTTTAGTAAAAGTACAATCTGTTATACGGCAATATTTAGCCGCATTCATTTGAATTAAAACCACATCGGCACCTTTGGTTTTAATCAACTGGCAACCTTCAAACTTCAGTCCTTTTATCTGTATATAAGTCCCCGTTATTTGAAATACAGGTCGGCGCACTTCTCCCGAAAACATAGCTTTCACTGAACTTTCTGCGCGGATAATAATAGGTTTATCAACTGTGCCATTGCAATTAATAGTTGTAGCCCAATTGCTATAATTACCATTGGCAATTACAATTTCATCGCCTGCTAAAACACTAACGGCAGCTTTATTAAATTCCTCAGCGGTTTTCACCTTGTATATTTTGCCAAAGCTTAATTGAAAGGCGCATAGGCAGCCAATTGTAAATAGTATATTTTTCATAGATTCATTTTATGATTTTAAAAAGTCGGCCTCCGAAACCTAGTCTTTGATAAATACACTTCAAATATTCTTATTACGCAGCTTCTTCTATTAAATAAAACCAGGCCCATAATTACAGGACCTGGTTTACTCAAACTAATATATTAACCATTTACTCACAGTTACGGGTGTTATTATTAGCAGGGACCCGTAACTGAAAGCTGGATGTTAATTGGTTACTTTATCTAACGGAGGGATATTAGTTTCAGAACCCGAATAGCCCTTGTTTTGATTTATATGTCCTTTAATATTCAAATCGATATCACTTTGTGGTATAGGCCACAATACGTGATACGGTGAAATAGTATAATGGTTACCAGAGTTGGTAACAACCGCCGGGTTTTTATAAAAATCGTTTTTCTCCATTATCCTATCGTAAAAGAAATTGTTGGTAGAGAATGTTCCCACATTATAAGTTTTACCATTATAGGCGGCCTTGCCTGTTTGTGCGAAAATATAGGCCATACGGGTAAGCTCCGTTTTACGGGGTTCTTCCCAATAAAGCTCTCTTTGGCGCTCATCCAGGATGGTACCAATGTTTACTTTACTATCATCTGTTAACAGTTCGGCATTAGCACGTGCCCGTACTTTATTAATATCAGCCATTGCAAGGGCATTTTGGCCTTTCCACCAATAAGCTTCGGCGCGTAACAGGTAAGTTTCTGCCAAACGGAATACATACCAATCTGTATTTGTACCACGTGGCGGGCTCCACCATTTATCAACAGCTATCGGGCCAGAGCCAATGAAAACTTTGTAATGCGGCCAGCCAAACCATGCACGGATAGTATCCTTAGCCCCGTTAAGAAAACGTTGGTTTACGTTCGATGAAGTGTATTGTTCCAAATGTTTACCGTACCAGGCTGGGTCTGATGTTTTAAGGGCTGGTTGGTTGTAAACCAGATCGGTCATATCCATCCACATACCTTTGGCGTGGCGAAGGTCGGTATTATCTGTCCAGATATACTTAGTGGCATATGGTGTACCACGTAAGCGGCCAATACCACGGCCATACCATAAAGTAAGCGGCGATTCTTCTGTTATTTTATCAGAAATACCCGGTTTTAATGCGCCCGGTGTAAGTATAGTCCCGTTATGCCACATAGGTACGCAATTACGCATTACCTGCGAGCCGTTTGGTGTGGCACCTTCTAAAGTTTCGCGGTCTATAACTACATATAATGCCTCTGTGTTTGCAGATATAGATTTGTTTTCGGGGCGGTGCAAATCCCAAACAACGTTTTTAGTAGCGTCGCCTGCAACAATACCAAAACGATTCGTCATTAAAGCATAAGGACCGTTTATAGCAATATTGGCCGATGCGATGGCATCATCAAACAAACCTAATGCAAGGTTTATTTTGGTAAGCAAGTGTGCAGCTGCAGCTTTTGATGGCTCGCCTTTATTACCATTGTCAACCAGTTTGGTTACTGCAAAGTCAAGGTCGGTTTTTATTTGTTTTAGAATAACCATACGCTGCGTGGTAAAATATCCTGTATTTACACCAGTTTCTTCTTTCAATAACAAGGGCACATCGCCAAATTCGTGTACGAGGCGGTAGTACCTGTATGCCCTGTGGAAATATGCACCACTTAAAACCTTGTCTCTTTCATCAGCAGAAGGCCACTTTGCATCGTCTATCCTTGAGATAATAACGTTTGCATCGTGCACGCCCTGCCACCATACCTGCCAGTAACGGCCAATTTTGTTATAGTCGTCACTGTTGAGGTTAGCGGTTGGCGTGATCCTTACATTCAGATCTTGTGCCGGGGTGGTTTTATCTGTGGTACCCTCAACCGCTGCATCTGTAAAGATAGATTCCGTTAACATTGGTGCCGAATCTCCGAAAAATTCAAACCTAACACTTAGGTTAAGATTAAGCAGCGCAGCCCTGAAAGCAGCCGGTGTTGTAAATGTATTACCGGGTGTAAATTTTGAAGGAGCTTCCGGTATCAGGTCACTTCTTTTTGTACATCCGCCGGTGATAAAAACTGCAGCAACTGCAAGCCCGGCTATTATATTTCTATTAATCTTTTTCATATTCTAATCTCTTTATACTTTAAAAAGTCACGTTAAAACCTGCTGCCAGGAACCTTGGAGTTGGCCCGTTATTTTGCGGGTCCCACAAAGGCCAGTCAGAAAATACTGCTGCATTTGTTGCGTTAACAAATAGTTTGGCTGATGACATACCTAAACGTTTAATCAATTGTGGACTAAAGGTGTAACCTAACGATACCGTTTGCAGCCTTACAAATGATGCTTTACGCCATACATTAATAGTTGTGCCTGATGATCCTGAGTTTAAGCGGGCGTAATCGTTTATTGGGTTATCGGGTGTCCAGTATGGAAGTACGTATGAGTTCATACGGCCGTAACCAACGCTTCCCGCATTGTTGGTAGCCTGGTTAAATTGCCTTAGCTGACCAATACTTGATACCAGCATAAAAGAGAAATCGAAATTCTTAAACAAATTAAATTCGTTTCTTAACGACCAGCTAAACTTTGGATTAGTAGAACCCAGGAATTGCTTATCAGCATTAGTGAATTTGAAATCGCCATCCATATCCCGCAATTTAAAATCACCTGGTTTGGCGCCATATTTAGCTGCTTCGGTAGCCTCTGGTGTTTGCCATACGCCTTGTATCTTGTAATCCCAAACGGCATTAACATCGTGGCCAATAAACCAGCCATTACCTAAGTCATCATTTTCTTTAGTAATGTTATTGCCATTGGCATCTGTTGTTTGATACTCGCCATACAGATGCACAATTTTGTTACGGTTCAGATAAAAAGTACCGGTAGCATTCCAGTTAAAGTTTTTACTTTGCATTATCTTGCCTTCAAGCAATACCTCAATACCTTTGTTATTAACTTCGCCAATATTGCTTAACAAGTTTTGCGTAAAAAGACCTTGAATGTTTACTAATGAACGGCTAACAATTAAGTCGGTTGTTTTACGGTTGTAAACATCTACCGAACCACTGATGCGATTGTTAAGAATAGCGAAATCTAAACCCAAGTTAGGGCCGGTAGTACGCTCCCATGTAAGGTCATTATTTTGTAATGAGGTTACAAAGATGCTATTGTTGTTCACTACTACCCCACCCGGCGTAACAGTTGGATATTTACCGGTAATAATTGTTGCAAGCGCCAAACTTGGATCGGCAGTACCGCTCTGTAAACGGTTACCATTAGACCCGTAACCAAAGCGCAGTTTACCGTAGTTTAGCCAGCTAAAGAAATTGGTTTTAAAGAATTTCTCATCGCTAAATGTCCAGGCAACGGCACCATTGGCATAATTCTGCCTTGGTTTTTTTAAACCAAAGGGCGAGAAACCATCCCGGCGCGCAGTGAAAGTAAAATTATATTTACCCATCAGTGTATAGTTGATACGCCCCATTATCGCATCTGCGTTATAGATACGGTCGTCGCTGCTCTCAATAGGTAAAGTACCAGCACCAATGTTATGATAGCCTAATGCATCGCTTGGACTAAATTGTGTATTAGATGCTGAGGTGTACCAGGTTTGGTATTTTTCTTTGTTTAGCAGGAACGTTGCATCAAAGCTGTGTACGCCAAAACTTTTGTTCCAGTTGAGAATATTATCAATGTTATATCGATACCTATTCTCCATAGTACGGGTGGCTGTACCACCTGATAATTCGTTAGGATTGGCAACCGGGCGGTAAAAGAAATTTCGGTAAGATTCTATCTGAGGTGAAAAGTTCAAGGTGTATTTGAAGCCAAACGGCAGATCAACCTTAGCAAACAGGGTTGAGAAAAGCACATTCTGAACATTCACATTTTGGTTGTACTTATTCCCCAGGAAAGGGTTACGCTGATTTAAACCGCTGTCATCAGTAGCTATACGGCGCAGGCTACCATCAGCATTATAAAAATCACCGTAAGGCGATGAGTTGATGATCTGCGTCCAATCTGCTTCTGTTCGGTCTATAGCCTGGCCGCTTAAAGCACTGCCCAACGCACCTTCATCACGTACGGAATATTGCGCGTTAACACCAAGTGTTAAAAATTTTGCGGCTTTACCCTCTAAATTTAAACGGAAACGGGTGTCGTTATAATCACCTCCCTGTATTAGGTTTTGGTTTTTGGTAAAGTTACCAGAGAAATAGTAGCTAACGTTATCGCCCCTGCCCGATAAACTGGCAGTATAATCCTGGCGCACGCCATTTCTGAATATCAATTTACTCCAGTCGGTAACTTTTCCGTTCTGGTAATTAGTGATCTCATTAGGGAATAAACCTAAACGTTGCAGATAAATAGTAACAGGGTCGCCGGTTGCGCCATTCAGAAACTGGTCTAAAGTTACGCCGGCAGGCAATGCCCTTGGGTCGCTGTAGTAATAGCTTGGGTTTGATGAGTTAGCGCTTCGCTGAACATCAGATCTCCAATTCAGGAATCCCTCTCCCTGATAATATTTTTGATTTTGCAGTAATTGTGCAATACCCATATTGGCATTTAAAGTAATTACCGACCCGCCTTTTTTACCTTTTTTGGTGGTAATTGCTACAACACCACCTGCTGCCTGTGCACCGTACACCGCAAGCGCGCTTGGGTCGCGCAAAACGTCTACCCTGTCTATGTCATTTGGGTTGATATCAGCAAGGTCACCAAAGTAAATAACGTTATCTAACACAATAAGCGGCCTAACGTTACCCGATAAACTGGCCTGGCCTCTAACCTGCAGGTCGCCAACGCCACCGCCTTTAGCAGATGTAGTTAAACCAACAGAAATACCCGGCACAGCACCTCTCAATACATCGGTAACGCTGGTTGGGTTATCATTTTCAAACTTATCAGCCTTAACGCTTGTAATGGCACCTGTTACATCTTTAACAGCACGTGTGCCATAACCTATTACTACAACCTCGGTAAGGTCCTTTGAGTTAGGCAAAAGCTGAACGTTGTATTCGGTATTCGCGCCTACGGTTATCTCTTTGCTATCATAACCAACAAACGAGAAAACCAGCGTAGCACCTTGCTCTGCGTCAATGGCATATTTACCATTTGCATCTGTCGAAGCACCTATGGTTGTGCCTTTTTCCCTGACGTTTACACCGGGCAACGGCAGGTTTTTTTCATCGGTAACAGTACCTGTTATCTTTGCCTGCTTGATTGCCTTAAGGCTATTTGGCGCGGTTTTATCAGCCGGAATACTCCATGCCGGGCGCAGTTTATTAATGTGTGCATAGGCGCTGCCGAGCATCACAAACAGTGATATGGCAGTGAAAACACACTTTTTAAGTGATTTTTGTAGAAGTCTATTCTTCATATTTATATGTTAAGAATTAAGTTTTTTCAAATTTTTTGACAAAAGGATTCCCCCACGATTATTCATCGCGTTTTTTTTGTTTCGATAAGAGAATCAGATTTTTTTTTAAATACTGCCGGGGTTTGGCATCAGCGGTATCTTAGATCACGGCTTTTTGGTTTCTTGCTTCATAAATTGATTTTGGGGTTTAGTTTAATATTGGTTGGGTTTATTGGTTTACTTGTAGTAAAAGATATTTTGTAAGATCGGCGGCGGCCTTATCATTGTCAAAACCTGCAGGCAGCCGCCCGTTCACATATTCATTGTACAGCCAGGGGTCGCCTACAGCAAAAACAGTCCCTTTGCCGTATTTTGTAATGGCCGCGATAGTCGCGCCAGCTGGAGACTTTAAAATAGCCGTTGCCTTACCTGTTAGCCCAATGCTGCAAACATCTTTCAGGAAAGGTTTTTGTGATGTTTTAAAGACCGGGTTGTTATTTATTGATACTGCGCCGTCTTCAAAATGGGCATCATCAATAACATGGTTTTGCATATCGTTATTAAAATGCATCCCGAAGCAGCCGGCAAGTATATTAAAATGCCGTAGCTCTACATTAGCGCTATCATTAGCCATTAATACCAATACGCCGCCTGATTTAACCCACTGCGCGATATTATCAGCGTCGGCTTTTTGAATGTAATTGGGTGATGGATTTTCCTTTTTGCTATCAGGGTCAACAATGATATAAATGGCTACTCCTTTAAGGCTTTGTGATGTAGGCGCAACCTCTATACTCGTTAATTTAGCACCCTGCGATTTAAAAATATCACCCCAGATAGAAAACCCCGAATTAGTGGTATCCTCCCACATATAATGAAACCTTTTGTTTTGGCCATCTTTGGTTGTATGTGTTTCATGGTTAAAATAATAATCGAGGGCAACGGTTTGCGCCATTACCTTCCCGGCAATAATTGAATACACGAAGAGTACAATAACGAGGAGCCTGCGTTTCATTTTTAAAAAAAGTAATTAATATGGATACAGCGGTTATAATTGGTATATGTATATAACTGTACTAACCAAAAGTACCTTTGTTAGCTTACTGTTGGTATAATTTGAGGATATTTATTTACGACATCGTTTTCGCTACGTGATAGTTACGCAGTATTAAGGCCCTATAAACACTGTTTAAACCAACATTATGGCAGAAAGACTTAAAGACACTAAGGGAAGATTTGCAGGTTTACCCCCTACCGATTTTTCGGGGCGGTAGAATCGCGCGTAACAAGCTGTGTGGGTAACACTATTGTTTCAAATTCATGAACCGGCCTTTTGGCTAAAATAAGTTCTAAAAGCTTTTGGGTAGCTTTTTGCCCCATCTCAAACCCGGGCTGATAAACCGAGCTAAGCGATGGGTTTAATACATCGGCAAGAGTAGTATTGGTGTAGCCAATCAGTGCAATTTCCTGGGGGATTTTGATCTTTAATTTATTAAGCAGGAACAGCGTAGTGGTGGTTATCCTGTCGGATGTGGTGAAGATAGCATCCGGTTTATCATTCAATGAAAGCAGTTGATTGATCGCGTTCTCTACCTCGCCAGTATCGCGGCCACCATGCGGGCAGTGGATAATAATTTCTTCATCTATTGGCATACCCGACTCTTCCAATGCTTTCTGGTAACCTGCAAAACGCTCTTTGGTAATAGATATATTTGGCGGATTGGTAATATGTGCAATACGTTTATATCCACCGTCCAGCAGGTGGCGGGTAGCATCGTAACTGCCTTTAAAATTATCAGAAATTACTTTATGCGTTTCTATCTCATCAGAGATACGGTCAAAAAATACAATAGGTAAACCCTGGCGGTGTAATTTTTGCAAGTATTCAACATCCTTCGTTTCGGTAGAAAGGGATATCAATAAACCATCGATGGAATGGTGTGTAAGGTGGGCAACGTTCTTCACTTCCAAATCAGATGATTCGTGTGTTTGGGTAATAATAACGTTAAAACCTGCCTCGTAGGCTACCGATTCGATCCCATTAATTACCTGCGAAAAAAATTGATTTTCTATCGTGGAAACAACAATACCTATTGATTTACTATGACCTTGCTTTAAACTTTGAGCAATTGGGTTCGGCCGATAGTTGTGTTCCAGCGCATATTCGTTTACAATTTTTTTTGTGTTCTCGCTAATTTCGTAACTATCTCGCAACGCCTTTGAAACCGTAGATACCGATAGATTAAGCGCTGTAGCAATGTCCTTTATTGTAATTGAGCTAAAATTCATATTAGGTTATCTGCTAAGCAAACTCCACTGCACTGTGCTTAACATTTTACCAATGTAATAAATCTTACTTGTTTATGGAAATTGTAACTACAATTTCACAACCTTCATACGTGGCGTTAACAAATGCATTATAAGCCATGCAAGTAAATACGCGCAGGCACATATCGAAAAAATGATATTATATCCTGCGATAATATTACCGGCTTCTTTATATGTTTCTAACACCCAACCTATAATAAAAGGAAAAATAATCCCTCCTACAGAACCGGCCATCCCACCAATACCAACAACCGAACTTACTGCCCGCTTAGGGAACATATCAGATGCCGTAGTGAAGATATTAGCGCTCCAGGCTTGATGAGCAGCCGCAGCCAGACTTATTAAGGCAACTGCCTGCCATATATTGGTTGCATAACGCGCCCCAAATATGGGCAGTACACAAAGTGCAAACAAAAACATAGCTGTTTTGCGTGCCTTAAATACCGGCATGCCACGTTTTATAAACCACGAAGAAAGGAAACCACCGCCAATACTACCAATCGTTGTAGCAGTATAAACAATCACTAACGGCAAACTTGGCTTAGTAAGGTCTAACTTAAATGTGCTTGCAAAATATGAAGGCAACCAAAACAAAAAGAACCACCAAATTGGATCGGTAAGAAATTTGCCAACAACAAACACCCAGGTTTGCCTAATGCTGAAAAGCCTTACCCATTTTACTTTAGTTTCAGGCTCACCGTCAACAACGCTTTCGTCTATATCGCTATGAATATGTTCAAATTCTGTCTTACTTATCTTTTTGTGCCGCGAAGGTATTTCGTAAAATATCCACCAGAATATAAGCCATACAAAACCTATTGCACCTGTTATAAGGAAAGCCATTTGCCAACCGTAAATACCTAATATCCATGGTACCATTACCGGAGCAGCCACCGCCCCAATGTTTGCACCCGAATTAAATATCCCCGTTGCCAACGCACGTTCCTTTTTAGGGAACCACTCTGCTACTACCTTAATAGCCGCCGGGAAATTACCAGATTCGCCCAGGCCCAAAGCCGCCCTAACTACGCCAAAACCTAAAGTTGTTTTTACAATTGCATGTAACATAGCTGCCAAACTCCATACAATTAGCGATATGGTATAACCAAGCTTAGTCCCCAACCTGTCAATAAAACCGCCAAATGCAAGCAAACCAATTGCGTAAGCTGCCTGAAAAGCCATTACTATATAGCCATAATCCTCTTCTGTCCAGTGAAACTCTTTTTCGAGGGTTGGTTTCAGAAAACCGATAACTTGCCTGTCGAGGTAATTAATGGTGGTTGCAAAAAACAATAAGGTTACAACTACCCACCTGTAATTGGTTTTTTTAGTATCGCTCATAATTGGTATTTAGGTTATCTTGCCGACTGCACAAACTGTAATGCCCGTAAAGTTGCTATATATAATTGGTTGTATTCTTGTTTCTGAATAATGCTTTTTGTAATTAATTTGCTACCCATGCCAACTGCAGATACTCCGGCATCAAACCACGCACTAATGTTTTCCTGGCTCATCTCTACACCGCCTGTTGGCATCATCAGTACACCCGGGAAAAGCTCTTTCACTGCTGATACGAATGCCGGCCCTAATATGTTAGCCGGGAAAAGTTTTATTAATACGGCGCCCAGTTGCTGCGCGTTGTAAATTTCGGTAGGTGTCATACAACCGGGGATCCAAAGCAGATCATTCTTTGCTGCAACAGCAGCCACACCGGGGTTCACCAGCGGCGATATTAAGAAATTGGCTCCTGCATCCACAAATTGTACAGCCTCCTCGGCAGACTTTATGGTACCTATCCCTAAAAGCAGATCTGGTAACTCCTCCTGCTGTAATTTTTTTAATGCTCTAAAATTATCAAGTGCTGCCCCACCACGATTGGTATATTCAATAAGCCTGATCCCGGCTTCATAAAGCTTACGGGTGATGGCTATGCTTGCCTCCTTGCTATCATTATAAAACAGCGGAAGGATGCCTTGTTTAATTATACTATCCTGTATCTGGCTTTTAGTTGGCATATTTAATGGCTTGGGTTATTTGTTCTATGGTGCTTTTTGTAGCATCGCCGGCAATAGATAATTTTTCAAAAGCAGCGGCTGTAGCGAAATTCACTATTGCCAATGGGTTCATTTGTTTACGATAGCCATATATCAGCCCTGCCATAAAGCAATCGCCGCTCCCTACTTTATCAATAACATTTTCTGAAATATACTCGCTCGAATTATGCAGTTCCCCGTCCTGATACAAAGCAGTGTAATATTTTATACCAGTTTCATGATCAAACCTAAACGTATTGGCTACGGCCCTGCATTTTGGGAACAATTCCATTATCTTTTCTGAGCTATTTATGGCTTCTTTTAAATAATTTTCTTTAGTGCCAATATGGTGCACATCCGGGTTAACCGGTATACCTAATAAACTTTCTGCCGCCCAAATGTTGCCCATTATCAAATGACAATATTTCACCAGGTTCGGCATTATTTCTTGCGGATGCTTGCCGTATTGCCAGAGCTTTGCACGATAATTCAGATCAATGGATATAGTGATATCCCGCTTTGATGCCGCTATCAAAACCTCCGCACACAGATCTGCGGTTTGCTGACTTAAAGCCGGGCAAATGGCACTAAAATGAAACCAGCTTACGTCCGATAAAACTTTGTCCCAATTAATAACACCGGGTTTTAATTCTGCAAATGCCGAACCTGCGCGGTCATATATCACCGCATCATGTTTCATATCCGCACCAGTGGTTAAATAAAACAGGCCCAGTCTTGTACCGCCGTTATGAATAGCCGACGTATCTATACCCCGTTCATTTACATAATTAATAATTTGTGCCGATAACCCATTATCCGGCAAAGCCGTAAAATAGCTTGTATCTATTCCCCACAAAGCCAGCGCGGTAGCAACATTTAACTCGGCGCCGCCAACATGTACGGGCAGTTGATTGGCATTAAGCCAACTGCCATCCGCATCCGGGCAAATCCTTAGCAATAACTCGCCAAAGGTTAAAACAGAGCCGGTATTTGAAGCGTTCAAACTCATTTATACGCCGCCAAATATCGAGAAGCCGCCATCAACACATATCATAGAACCGGTTACAAATGCCGATGCATCGCTCAGCAGCCAAACCAAAGCGCCTATCAGCTCATCGGGGTTACCAAAGCGCTTAAAAGGGGTTTGCTTTATCACTAATCCACCTCTTTGTGTATACCCTCCTTCTGGTAATGTAAGCAAATTGCGGTTTTGCTCGGTAAGGAAAAAGCCGGGGGCGAGGGCATTCATCCTAATGGCATCGCCATAACGGTTAGCCAGTTCAACAGCAAACCACTGGTTGTAACAATCAACAGCAGCCTTACCCATACTATATCCTAATACTTTGGTAATTGCCCTTTTAGAGTTCATGGACGATATATTTACAATACTGCCTTTGCCTGTTTTAGCAATGGCATCACCAAAAACCTGAGTGGGCAATAAGGTTCCCCAAAGATTTACCTCCATTACTTTTTTCATCCCATCAAGGTTCATGCTAAATATATCCTCATCGGGCTGCAAAACACCATCGGGCATGTTACCACCGGCACCATTCACCAGGCCATCAAGGCGGCCAAAACGATCAAGCAGGGTTTTCCGGGCTGTTATTAACGATGCTTCATCCAGCACATCGGCAACTAAGGCAAGGGCTTGTCCGCCCTTTTTATTAATGGCTTCCGCCCTTTCGTCTGCTACTTCTTTATTACGACCCAAAATCCCCACTGCGCCACCGGCTTCAACAATACCATTAATAAACGAATTGCCCAATATGCCGGTACCGCCGGTTACTATTATTACTTTGCCTTTTAACGAATAAATATTTTCCATTGCTCCTTAGTATTTATCTGATATCATCAATGCTGATAGCATCCATATCGGTATAATCGAGGTTTTCGCCACCCATACCCCATATAAAACTATAATTACTTGTACCCGCGCCCGAGTGCATGCTCCATGATGGCGATACAACAGCACCGTAGTTGCCAATTAAAATATGCCGGGTTTCGGTAGCTTCGCCCATAAGGTGAAATACCTTTTGCCCTTCGGGGATATCAAAGTAAAAGTACGCCTCCATCCGCCTATCGTGCACGTGCGGTGGCATGGTGTTCCATACACTGCCTTCATGCAAAACAGTTAAACCCATTACCAATTGGCAGCTTTGAATGCCCGCGGTATGGATGTATTTATTTATGGTACGTTTATTAGCTGTTGCATCGACCCCGGCATTAACCTTTTCGGCTTCATCAATGGTCATTAAGCTGGTGGGGTAGCTTTTATGTGCCGGTGACGATAACAGGTAAAATACCGGCGGGTTTGCCGCATCGTCAGCTTTAAAGCTAACTTCTTTAACGCCTTTACCCAAATAGAGGCAATCCAGTTTCTTTAATTTAAAAACTTCGCCATCGGCATTCACTTCGCCATCCCCGGCTACGTTTATAATGCCAATCTCGCGGCGTTCTAAAAAGTAGTCCGCTTTTAAATTGGGGTAATTTTCCAGTGTCAATGTGTTCGTAACGGGATGGGCGACACCAAGTATAATACGATCATAGTGGGTGTATGCACAATTTATCTGGTCAGCCTTTATTAAGTTGTCTATTAAAAAACGATCGCGTATTTGTTCTGTCCCGTAGATTTTAAAATCATCCGGGTGAACGCTATGTAGTACTTTCAAAACAAGAAATATTAGTGTTTAATTTACAATTGTTCAGCAAGTCTACAATTATGATATATCAATCAGAAGCAATCCGCGAGTTATTTCTACGCAAACGTTATCGAAGACTTTTGAGCACCAAATGTAGCAGCACACATACCAGAAACTATAACGTTTGCGTAGAATTAATATGAGTTAAGGCATCAATTTAAATGATTTCATCGTAATATTGACGTGTAATGATACCCGTTTTATCCCCCGGAAACAGGTACATTATTTTATAAACCAATTCAATAAAATCATGAAAATCAAATCCCTATTTCAGCTTAGTATAGCTGCTATTAGTTTTATTACAATGGAAAACACAGCAATTGCACAAACCAAAAACGATAGCAGCATTAACCCAAAAACCGCCGAAAAGTGGCTGCACAGCAACAAATGGAAAGATGATTTAAAATTGAACGCTCATCAATCTGTTAACGTGGTTGAATTTTACAAACAGTATCATAATAATAAAGCAGTTTGGGATAAAGTGATCTTGTTTTTAAAGGATACTAACCTGGATACATTAAGCGTAGGTAAGCATGCTGTTGATGGCGACAATGCTTATGCCATTGTAACCGAAGGGCCGTCGAAAGAACTGGATAAGGCCGGTTGGGAATCGCACAAAAAATACATCGACCTGCAATATGTTATAAAAGGCAAAGAGCGGATAGATGTTGTTAATATAGATAAAGCAACAGTTACCAAACCTTATGATGAGGCTAAAGATAATGCTGCCTACACTGCCGAAGGTACCTCTTACTTTGCAGTGCCCGGCACATTCTACTTATTCTTCCCGCAGGATGTTCACCGCCCTAATATTAAGGTAGACGGGTATGATGTTGTTAAAAAATTGGTGATTAAAATTAAAGTAGCCAATTAAATTGTTTTTAAGATCATTTATGAAAATCAAACACATATTCCCGCTGATATTGTCGGGCAGTTTTGCACTTAATGTTTCCGCTCAAAACAATGCGCCTAAAGCATTCCAATTTGCCGAGCATCAAACCAGGCTGCTACTCACCGAAACAGCCAAAACTAAAACGACTGCTGCAAAGCCAAATCTTTTATCACCACGCACGCTAAATACCAAGGGCGATCTGTTAATTGTATCTCCTAAAGATTGGTGCAGTGGTTTTTTTGCGGGTAATCTTTGGTTTTTATATGAGTACACCGGTAATAAATTTTGGAAGGAACAATCTGAGCCCTTTACCACTGTAATGGAAGCTGAAAAAACCGACGGTGGCACACATGACATGGGCTTTAAGCTTTATAACAGTGTGGGCAACGCTTATCGCTTAACGCACGAGCAGAAATATAAGGATGATATTATACAGGCGGCCAAAACTTTAATAACCCGCTTTAACCCTACCATAGGCTGCATAAAATCATGGGACCATCGTAAGGAATGGAAGTTCCCGGTTATTATTGATAATATGATGAACCTGGAACTCCTGTTTGAGGCAACCAAATTAAGCGGCGATTCCAGCTTTTATAAAGTAGCTGTAGCGCATGCAAATACTACGCTTAAAAACCATTTCAGGCCCGATAACAGCTCATACCACGTAATTGATTACGACCCGGAGACAGGCAAGGTATTGCATAAACAAACTCATCAGGGTTTTGCAGATAGCTCGGCATGGGCCCGCGGACAAGCATGGGGACTTTACGGTTATACTATGTGCTACCGTGAAACGGGTAATAAAGCCTACTTACGGGAAGCTGAAAAGATAGCTAAATATATTTTCAGCAATCCGCAAATGCCTGCCGACCTGGTTCCTTACTGGGATTATGATGCCGCCAAACTTGGTAACCAGCCGCGCGATGCTTCGGCCGCCTCAATTGCAGCATCGGCATTGTATGAGTTGAGTACTTACAGCAAAAACGCTAAGATCTATAAAAAAACAGCGGATAAAATATTAAATAGTCTGGCTAACAATTACCAGCCACAACCCGATAGCGCACGTGGATTTTTATTATTGCACAGCACCGGCCACAAACCTGCCAATAGCGAAATTGATGTGCCCATTATTTATGCCGATTATTACTATCTGGAAGCTTTGCTGCGCCAAAAACGATTGGCAGATAAAAAACCTGTTATAAACGCAGCAGGCCATTTAAAAAATTAGGATATGATACAAAGCAACTTATTTCAGTTTGAAGATACTACCGACTGGCAAACTGTTGGTGATGGGGTTCAGCGGCAGGTTTTTGGCTATGATGATAAGCTGATGATGGTAAAAGTAAAGTTTGCCAAGGGCAGCTGCGGTGCTTTACACAGTCATGCACACTCGCAGGTGAGTTATGTAGAGAGCGGTGCTTTTGAAATGACCATGGGCGAAACCGTAAAGATAATTCGCAAGGGTGATGGCTATTACGTAACTCCTTTTACCGTACATGGATGTGTATGTTTGGAGGATGGCATGCTGGTAGATGCTTTTAGCCCTGCGCGCTGGGATTTTTTACCTGCCGATAGCGAGCAATATACTTTGTAAATTAGGCGATCAAAATCTATCAAAATGAGCTTAGAACAAACATGGCGCTGGTATGGCCCTAACGATCCGGTTAGTTTAGCCGATGCCAAACAAGCCGGGGCTACCGGGATTGTTACCGCGTTACACCATATTCCCAACGGCGAGATCTGGCCGGTGGATGAGATCCTGAAAAGGAAAAAAATTATTGAGGATGCCGGGTTAACCTGGTCGGTGATAGAGAGCGTGCCAGTACACGAAAACATCAAGAAACGGAACGGAAATTACGAGCAATTGCTTAAAAATTACCGTCAAACACTACTAAACCTGGGTCAATGCGGCCTAAATATAGTATGTTATAACTTTATGCCCGTGCTGGATTGGACCCGTACCAACCTTGACTACCCTATGCCTGATGGCTCAACTGCACTAAGGTTTGATACCATCGCCTTCGCCGCTTTCGACCTTTATATTTTGAACCGCCCCGGCGCAGAAAAAGACTATCCGGAAGCTGTAAAAAACAAGGCAAAGATATATTATGATGGATTGAATGAGATTGATCAGCAGCAACTTGTAAAAAACATAATTGCCGGCCTGCCAGGCTCTGAGGAAGGTTACACCACCGAAAAGTTCCTGGAAATGCTTGCCTCTTACAGTGATATTGATGCAAAAACGCTAAAAGCCAACCTTTCCTATTTTTTACAGCAGGTTATTCCTGCCGCTGAACAGGCCGGGGTATTGATGTGCATCCATCCTGACGACCCGCCCTACCCTATTTTGGGCTTGCCAAGGGTGGTGAGTAATGAGCAGGATATATTAGATATTTACAACGCGGTAGATAGTCCAAACAATGGCCTCACCTTTTGCACAGGTTCTTTTGGGGTAATTGAAAGCAATGACCTGCCCGGTATGGTTAAGCGCCTGGGCGATCGTATCCACTTTATCCACCTAAGAAGTACCAGACGCGACGAGGAAGGCAACTTCTATGAAGCCGACCATTTAACCGGCGACGTGGATATGTATGCGGTAATGAAAGCCCTGCTGGAAGAGCAGCAAAAAAGAATAGCCAACGGGCGCAAAGATAGCCGCATGCCTTTCAGGCCAGATCATGGGCATAAAATGCTGGATGACCTGCATAAAAAAACCAATCCGGGTTATTCTGCTATTGGCCGTTTAAGGGGCCTTGCCGAACTACGGGGGCTGGAATTGGGAATAAAACGCTCTTTAAACCATTAATACGTTGATGAAAAAACTCTTATGCTTTTTTGGATTATTGGCAATTACTATTTGTAGTAAAGCGCAGATAATCAGCCTTGATAAAAATGAGGTTGCCCTGATGCGTAAAACCATCAATAAGGACAGTAAATATAAAAAAGCATTTGAACCCTATCAAAAAACTGCCGACCAAGCCTTAACAGAAACACCAAATCCTATAGAAACCATATTATCCCAGGGCCTGTTAGCCGGCGACCAAAAAAAAACCGCCAGTTTAAAGGCTGTTGAAGATGCTTATAAAACCTATGCGCTTGCCCTCACCTACAAATACTCGGGCAAAAAAGAATACCTGGATAAAGCCATAACGTTTTTAACGGCTTGGTCAAAGGTTAATAAAGCTACCGAAGACCCTATTAACGAAACCAAGCTGGAAGATATGGTTACCGCTTATGACCTGATCAGAAGCGAAATAAAACCTAATGATAAAACCTTAATTGACGGATGGATGCGCAGCATGGCCAATGCACAGGTTAACAGCGCCTCAGCTAAAGGCAACCGGGGCACAGCCATTAACAACTGGAACTCGCATCGGATAAAAATGTTTACGCTTATAGCATACACCCTGCACGATGACAGCTACAACAGTACCATCACACAGGAGTTGGAAAAGCATCTCAACATCAACTTAAACCCCGACGGCACTACGCATGACCTTGTTGAGCGCGACGCTTTCCATTATCAAACTTATGACATAGAGCCCCTGCTATCGGCATGTATTGCCATATATAGGGCAACGGGCAAAGATTATTTCACCTGGCAAACAGCCAATGGTTCGTCCATTAAAAAATGTGTTGATTACATGACGCCTTTTATGACCGGCGAAAAAACACATCCGGAGTTTGTGAACAGCAAAGTACCGTTTGATTTAAAACGAGCCCAAAATGGCGAAAAGGGCTATGCGCCCGGCACTTTGTTCGAGCCAAAAAATGGCGTGGAAACTTTCGCGTTAGCAGCCTACTTTGATACCGATTATCTGAAAGTTATTCGCAAAGCAACAAATAACAACGATTACCTTAACTGGCACATGGCTTTAGATGCATTTACAACTAACAAGAAAAAATCATAAATTACAGCTTCTTATGTAGTGCACTGTGTTTTATTGTTAACTGTAAAAACTACCCCTATGAACTTCGAAGAACATTTAAGATCGTTATTCGTTGATGCCGATGAAATACCTGAATCCTTCCGGATAGACGAGCTCCATCAACGTGAATATCTTAGCAATGGCGAAATGGTACAATGGGACGGTGAAGTGAGCACCGTTTACTCGCCCATTTGCTTGCCTACGGCTGATGGTTTAAAAAGAAAACTGATTGGCAGCTATCCCCTGGGAACCGAAAAGGAAGCCATGGAAGCCTTATCCGCGGCAGAAGCAGCCTATGATAACGGTCGTGGCGAATGGCCAACCATGAGTATTGAAGGCCGCATAAATTGTATGCAAAATTTTGTGTACAAAATGATAGAGCAGCGCGATCTGGTTATCAAGCTTATTATGTGGGAAATAGGCAAATCGCACGCCGACTCTACCAAAGAGTTTGACCGTACCGTTGAATACATCAACCTTACCATTGATGCCTTAAAAGAGCTGGACAGGCGCTCATCGCGTTTTGAGCTGGCCGAGGGCATTATAGCGCAAACCCGCCGTGCACCGCTGGGTGTTGTAATTTGCATGGGGCCGTTCAATTATCCGCTTAACGAAACTTATACTACGCTTATACCGGCTATAATTATGGGCAATACCATTTTGTTTAAACCACCTAAACATGGTACGCTGGTACATTATCCGCTGTTAAAAGCGTTTAAGGAAGCATTCCCTCCGGGGGTGGTAAATACCATTTATGGCCGTGGCGCAAATGTTACACCGGGCTTAATGGCTACCGGCAGGATCAATGTGCTTGCCTTTATAGGATCGAGCAAGGTTGCTAACGATTTAAAGAAACGCCATCCTAAAATTAACCGCCTGCGTGCTGTTTTGAGTTTGGATGCTAAAAATGCGGCCATCGTAACCAAAAACGCCGATCTGCAACTGGCCGTTAACGAAATTATATTAGGCGCCCTCTCATACAACGGGCAACGTTGTACAGCCTTAAAAATAATACATGTACATAAAGATGTTGCCGATACCCTTTTAGAATTACTTAGCCAGGCCGTATCACGTTTAAAACTTGGGATGCCATGGGTAAGCGGTGTTAACATTACTCCAGTTGCAGAACCCGGTAAACCCGGCTATTTAAAAGAATGTATTGATGACGCGATTATGAACGGCGCAAAGGTGATCAACGAAAATGGTGGCACCGCTGTAGAATCATTTGTGTACCCTGCTATTGTTTACCCGGTAAAAAAGGGAATGAAACTTTACCTGGAGGAACAATTTGGGCCCGTTATACCAGTGATCCCGTTTGAGTCGATCGAAGAGCCCATACAATATCAGATAGAATCTCCGCATGGTATGCAGGTAAGCATATTTAGTAATGATGCTAAAGAATTAGCCTCGCTGATAGATCCGTTTGTTAACCTGGTAAGCCGGGTAAATATTAACAGCCAGTCGCAGCGCGGGCCTGATGTATTCCCTTTTACCGGTCGAAAAGACAGCGCCGAAGGTACCTTATCAGTTAACGATGCTTTGCGTTCATTCTCGCTTCGCTCTTTAGTAGCTGCCAAAATGAACGAGACCAATAAGCAACTGTTTAACGATATTGTAAAAGGCCACGAATCTAATTTTTTAAGCACAGATTATATTTTTTGATCTGCCGCATAATAAAGCCGCCTGCAAATTTGCAGGCGGCATATATTCATTTAGTTAGTTATTAGTTCGACATTACGTTTACGTCTGCACCGGTTTCAATATCAGACAGGCTTGAAGTTGGCTGCAATTGATATAACTTGAATCCACGTGGTGTAAGCCAGGTTTTGCTGGTCGCATCAAAATTACCGCCCAACTTCACAAAAAATCCGGCATCGGCAGGTGTTGAGTGCGGAATAACATAGGTATTTGTTCCCTGGTAAAAGAACGGCTGCGCTGTTGATCCATCCAATGCGTTATAATGATCGTTATCAGCCACGCGGTAACCTTTGTTTGTAGTAGCATTATAAATGGTCGTTACACCCGTACCACCAAACAATACCGCATCAACCGGTACCGAGGTTTCCGTTACAATCACACCATCAAAAATAGCCACGCCTCCCGCATTACCGCTATTTGGCAACAAACCTGCGGTTGCGCTTCCAAAACCATCGCCATCATTAGTAACATAGGCAATTGACCTTATCCATTTTGCAGTACTGATATCTGTAGTATTTGGTCCGTTTATACGTTTGTTGCTCCCCCCTACGTAAAAAAATTCTCCTTTTAGAACGCTGCCTTCGGTAAGGTTAAATTTATAAGTACGGCCACCACCGGTTGCCCAGCCTGCACCAGGTGCGTCGCCTTTATTAGGTTCGGCAGCACCCGCGTTTGTACAGCTAACAACAGCCATTGGTGTTTTACTGAAATCTATATCACGTGTGGCCCTAAACTGGAAATATTCATAGTTGCCATCAGCACCTTTGGTATCATTTATATATCCGGTAACAATAACCGGTGATTTACCAAGCGAAGCATTTGGATCTGCCGGTTTAGTAATATCACTAACATCTGAAATACCACGGGGCCATAACTGCAATGCGGTTTCACCCTGGTTGTTTTTACCTATTAATAATATACCCGCCACAGTTGCACTGGCAGGCAGTTTAGCATTTGCAAAACTGGCAGATGCCTCAGTATGCAGCATAATACTATCGGCACCATTTACCAGGTAGCGGTCGCCGGCAAAAGTATCGTCAATGTTAGGTGCAGGTGATACAGTTGCCATTTTAATCTGCACCAAAGTGCTTTCATACTGATCCGGGTTGTTTTTGATAGAATAGCTGGAAGCAGACTGCACTGTTACATGGTTATTTTCTGAAACCTTTTTAATAGCTGTTTCGCTTAACCCGCTTATCTGTAAAGAACCATTCACTCTTTTTAAGGTAGTTCCTACCACATTTATTACAAGTGAATCGCCTGAGTGATAAGCAGAGGCCGCGTTACCCAAAGAAAAAGAGATACCGCGCAAAACGCCCCTGCGATAGTTTTGCATTACTACAATCCCCGATGGTACGTTGCCCGAATCGGGCATGGAAATTACGGTACCTACAATTTGGGTAGCACCTAGCAGTTTTTCCTTTGTTAAAGTTACATCAGCGCCTTTGTACAGAACGCGCAGGTCGCCTACCGCAATAGTCGGGCTCAGTTCTCCCGCGGTAAAATTGTGTTTCTGGCATGCGCTAATTAGCAGCACCGCAAGGCATATCGCGATGTAAAAAAATCTTGTTTTTATTGACTTGTATATTTTCATGACTCTGAATCTTATTGTTTTTGCCACCAAACCAGTGTATTAATATCATCTTTACCTTGTGCTGCAACAGCCGCGTTATAATTGGCGGTATTTGTTGTTTGCACAAAAAACGGGTAGTTAAGCCTTGCAGGCATTATACCATTGTTAACCAAGCCTGGGCCTTTTGGTAAAACCGGGTGGCCGGTGCGCCGGTATTCGAACCATTGCTGCAGATCTGTAAAAAACATAGTATAATACTTTTGTTTATGTATCAACTCCATTTTCTGACCAAGGCTATAGGTGTCGTCCCACTTAACTTTTGCAAAGCCTAAATAACCGGCCGGTACTGTTAAATTCCATAAGGTGATGGCATTAGTTACACCTGTTTCATAGTAAAATTGCGCGGTTTTGGAAGTAACCCAACCCTTGGCGGCAGCCTCGGCCAATGCTAATTGCAATTCGGAGTAGTTCATAATATTACCCAGCAATGGCTCAATCTGCAAAGCCGTTAATAGTGTAGACTTGGCAGCGGGGGGTTGCCCCGGTAAATATCCGCTTGGTATACCTGCATATTCACCTTCGGCTAAGGTTGCCCACCGGCCAATGCGCGGATCACTCCACTCGTTAAGATTATCTACAAAGAAACTACCCAGTTTTGGCGTATACCAATCTGCGGGACGCCATGTAGCAAATGGCGAAACGTAAGGCGCAGTACCCGACCATTTCAATATAGCCGATTCGGCATTACTGGTCATAATAGGATAGTTTGCCGGGTTGGTATCAATCATCTCCGTGATCTTGGCCGGGGTGTTCATTTCAGCTTTCGCTGATAACCGTAATAACAACCTTAAGTATAATGAGTTACCAAATTTGCGCCAGTTGGCTACTACCCCACCGTAAATAGGATCGCTTGCGGCGGGGATGTTCGCACCTGTTTTTAGCAGATCGTTAGCCGCTTCTAACTGTTTAAAAATATCAGTATAAATATCTTTCTGCCTGTCAAACTTTGGTGTAAACAAACCCTCTTTCCCTCTGTTGGCTTCAAAATACGGCACATCGCCATATGTATCGGTCAATAATGAGAACACCCAGGCACGGCAAATAAGCGCTATGCCCTGGTAAGAGTTGTTGGCTGTTTCCACGCCGCCTTTGTAAACATCATTGATGTTGGTTAGATCGATATACCAATTGTTGTACAAATAGTCGGCTTCAGATTTACGGATATCGTACCTGAATATTTTGCCCTCGCCATCGCCCATATTTACGGTTACCTGCATCAGCTCGTTTTGTATGCGTTGGCTACGGTTCATGTTTGCCGCTACTATATCGGTTATTGCAGGTGCAAGCAGGGCTTGCGGTAAAGCGTGATCTACCGCATTGGGGTTAACGCTTAATTCTTTAAAATCCTTTGTGCATGATGTAATGCAAAGCGTGGATATAAGAGTTGTTAGAATAATGTATGCCTTAGTTTTCATTTGTTTGCTGTTTTTAGAAACCTACAGTTAAGTTAAAGCCAAACGTTCTGGTTGACGGGAACTGCCCCAATTCAAAACCACGCGCAATGGTTGGCGTCCCCTGTGCATTTTGCGTTAGGGTACCAAACTCAGGGTCAAAACCCGGCCATTTGGTAATAGTGAATAGATCGCGCCCATATACACCAACAGCTACCCGTTGAAGACCAAGCCTGCTTAATAATTTAGGAGATAAACTGTAATCCAGCCTTGCTTCGCGTAGTTTAATAAAGTCGGTAGAGTAAGTTGTTCCTTCCACGTTATCGCGCCCTAAGTGAGCGTTGTAATAAGTGTAGATATTTTCGGCAATTACATCGTTTTTACGATAAGTACCATCCGGATTTCTGATAACACCGTTACCTATTATACCATTATAGCGGCCCGGTATGGTATTGGTAGTTTTACCTTGTTCCCCTAAAATGGCGGATGTAAGCGAATATCCTACCGCACCGTATTGGGCATCAAACAAAAAGCTCATACTAAATTGCTTGTACCTAAACTGGTTGCCAATACTCATCTTCCATTTCGGAATGGCGTCGCCAATATATTTAATGCTATCCGTTAGTTTGGGATACCCGTTTGCATAAACTATTTGCCCATCGGGCGAGCGATCATAACCCAAGCCATATAAAGCACCTATGCTTCCGCCCACCTGCGCTACAATTGCGCCACGATTAGCCGGGCCGGATTGCAGGGTTAATGGTATTCCATCCGTTAGGGAGATCACCTTATTTTTGTTTGCAGAGAAAGTGTATGTAATATTCCAGTTAAAGCCATCCTTGCTCTTTATTGGATTGCCATTGGCCTGGATCTCTATACCGTGGTTCTCTACTTCGCCGGCATTAATAACTGCATCATTGTAACCCGATGCCGGGTCGAGCCGGTTCCGTGTTATTTGTGATGTAGTGTTGCTTTTGTACAAGGCGATATCAATACCCAAACGACTATTAAAGAATCTTACATCGGTACCAATTTCAAAACTGCGCGTACGTAATGGTTTCAGTTCCGGGTTGGCAATCAATGTAGGGTTACTTAAACCACCGGGAAAAATACTGTTAGCCGAATAGGTGAATGAAGTATAATATGCATCCTGACCGCCGCTGCCTACACTGGCAAATGAACCCCTTACTTTAGCATAGGATATAAAATCGGGCAAATGCAGCGCCTCTGATAAAATAGCACTTAAACTTACTGATGGATAGAAGAACGATACGTTTTTGGTTGATTGAGCTGTTGCCAATACTCCGTTCCAGTCGTTACGGCCTGTTACATCCATAAACAGGTAATTTTTAAAGCCGAAAGATGCCAGGCCATAAAAGCTGTTTATTTTATATTTGGCCTGGAAAGGTATAGCTACCAGCATACCTGCTTTATTTGCCAGCGTATAAACGCCGGGATATAGCAACGAGTCGGCACGCATCTCATTACGATCATAAGTATTAGTAAGCATGCTTCCGCCAGCTGAGATTGTAGCTGTAAAATCTTTGGTTACTTTTTTATTATACCTTATCAGGAAGTCGTTATTGATCTCTTGCGAGTAAATATCCTGCGTACGGAACATACCTTTTCTGAACTTCTCGGTATCATAAGGCCTTTGCTGCGAACGCTGGTCGAACGAACTGGTGAGGGCCGTACGCACCATCAAACTAAGATCTTTGGTGAAATTGTAAGTAGCCTGAATATTCCCTACCAAATCATTCCGGTTTGATTTGTTAAGCATTTCATTAGTTATCAGGTAAGGGTTATCCGGGAAACTGCTGAAAGGATAACTTTGATTTATATTTTCTTTACCGGGCAACCAGTAATCCTTCAACCAGTTTAAATCGCCGTTAGGTACCCAAAACATATTCCAATACATCAATGACTGGTTATTGTAACCTGTTGATGGCAAATTGTCGCTGGTTTTGTTGGTATAATTAATGCGTGCCGAGATTTGCAGCTTATCGGTTACTTTCTGATCGGCTGATAAAGCAACTGTGTTACGGCCGTAACCCGTATTTGGGATTATCCAGGTATTACGAACATTGGTTGCCGAAAAACGAACTGATGTTTTATCAGTACCACCATCAAGGGTTATACTGTTGGTGAATGTTTTAGCAGTTTCGAAAAAGTTTTTGCGTGCGTTTGGATAAGCAACCCATGGTGTACGTGTTGTACCACCTGTATGAGTAATTGGATCATATTGATAGTAGGATTGTCCATCGAATTTTGGCCCCCATGCCGAACTGGTGCTGCGTGTACTTGCACCATCGGTAGTATTACCAAACGAATAATAACTTTCGCCAGCGGCACCCTGTCCATATTCGTACTGATAATCGGGCGTACGCGACACCTGTTCTATAGCGGTATTTGAATTAAACGTAATGCCGATCCCTTTTTTCACCCTGCCGCTTTTGGTAGTAATAATTACCGCTCCATTTGCGCCACGCTGCCCATATAAGGCAGCTGCTCCCGGGCCTTTTAACACGGTTATATCGGCAATATCCTCGGGGTTAATATCGTTTAAGCCACTACCAAAATCAACCGGCGATTCGCTATCCAGGTAGGCATTATTGCTACTCCCTGTTCTGCGGCCGCTGCCATGGTTTATCACTACACCATCAATTACTATTAATGCATCATTTTCGCCGGTGAGATTGATTTCGCCACGTAAAATAATTTTGTTTGAGCCCGCAGGGCCGCCATTTGAGCGGAGCAGGTTCAGGCCCGCCACTTTGCCGGATAAAGCGTCTGTCCAGTTGTTTGAAAGTGCCTGGGTGAGCTGCTCACCTTTAACTTTGGTAACCGCATAACCAAGCGCTTTTTCATCACGTTTAATACCTAATGCGGTAACCACAACCTCGTTTAATGCATTGTTGGCGATGGCCAATATAATTTTTGTATTAGTAACGTTTTTGGTATAAACGGTAACCTGCGGCTGAAAACCAATCATGCTAAAGGTTATGTTTGCACCGCTGTTAACTTTTATATTAAACCTACCATCAGCATTAGTAATACCAAGCAGGTGTTTTCCGCTATCCATTATGCTTACGCCCGCCAGTGCCTGGTTATCATCGCCCGAATAAGCGGTACCACTTATTGTTAATACATCCAGCTTTTTTATGGCCAGGTTGCTACCAATGGTTTTAATATCTACCCCAGCCTGCTCTTCAAGCTGCTTTACCAGGTTTTGCAGACTGATATTTGTTGATGGCAGCATAATAACCTTGCCGGTGTTAAGATCAGCATCATAAGATACCTTGTATTTGTAAACCGTTTGCAGCCTGTCAATTATAGCTGCTACGGTTATTTTGTTGTCGTTAAAAGTGAGCTGGCCATTATCCTGTGCCCTGGCCGATAGGGTAATAAGCCCCCCAACCAATAAACAGAGCCATACCTTAAGTAAAAGTTTACGATACATATGCGTTTAATTAATATAATAGGATAGTATTTGGGTTAGTAAATTTGTATTTGGTGCCGGTTACAAAGCCAATGCCGTCAAGCACCCGGGCAATGCCGTAGTCCTTAATTTCGCCGCTAAAAGCATGGTGTTTAACGGCCGATGGTGCAACCTGTATGTGGATATTGTAATAGCGCTCCAATTTTTCGGCTATCTGTTTAGTGCTACTTTTAGAAAAATACAGGGTACCGTTTTGCAGGCTGGTAGCATCTTTCGCGTCTACCCGGCTTTTTCTTGCCACATTCTTTGTTAATGAATAGCTTAATTGCTCCCCGGCTTTTAAAAACGCAGTAGATTTTGCGTAAACAACACCAACAAGGCCTGTTGCAACTTTAATTTCTTCGTTTATGTTTTTGCGCGAATACACATTGAACGAAGTGCCCAGCACGTTCACCTTTAAATTATTTGCGGTACTAACAATAAATGGCTTTTTCGCGTCGTGTTTGACATCAAAAAAAGCCTCGCCGGTTAAGGAAAGTTCCCTTTTCTGGCGACCAAAGTCTCCGCTCACCCGCAAATTTGAATTTGGTGCGAGGTAAACCATTGAACCATCTGGCAGTTGCACCTGGCGCCGCTCTGAAGTTGTATTTACAACAATATTCTGGCTTGCAGCTTTGTGGTTGTTCTGTAACGAAAACAGATTAATAAAGCAGGCCAGCAGCACAGCAGCTGCTATACCTGTTAAACTATAAAGCTTTTTTACCTTGGTTTTTTGTTGCCGGGGGCTTTCAAATATCCTGTCGAGCACCTTTACCCATTCTGCATGCACAGCCTCGTCTTTTAAAGGTTGGTTAAGCTGGTTTTGCTTCAACTCCAGTTGTTTTAATATCAGTTTGTTTTGGGGACGCTCGTTAAGCCAGGCTTCAATTTCAGCAACTTCTTTTTCCGAAGCTTCATGGTTTACGTAACATATAAGTATTTCCCAGTTCATTTGGCGGTCTTTATATAAAGAGCACCGCGCAACCCTTTTCCACCAAAACAAATTGTTAAGCGTGTATGAACAATTTGTTAACAACACCGGCTAATTAAAGCAAAAAAGCTGCCCTCCTCAGGCAGCTTCAAAATCGAAAAGAAATACTTTGCTTATAATTGAATTTCCTGTGTGTACTGCTTACCAAACCTATCGGTAGCAATAACCTTTATGCTTTTTGCAGAAGCGGATGGTTTAGCAAAAAACAGGTGATCGGTTAACGTTGGGTCAACCCATTTATGTTTTTTGGGCAGCTGATCGCCGGCATATAATTCTACCGCCCATGGGTCTAACTCAATGCGTTGCTCCATATCACCTTTTAACGCGCCATCTTCAAACCATTGTACTTTCCATTGCTTATCCCAGTTCCAAACGTTGGCGATTATCTCGTCTGGTGCATTTTTAAGGTAGCCTTTAGGGTATATTTTAAGCTGATAATCTTTTGGCTTACCGGTTGATTTATGAAACCAGCTGATATCATTGCCCTGTACTTCGTAAACGGCATAACCCTCGGGCGTTCCATCACTGCAGATAGGACCTGTCCACCAGGCGCCGCATACAGTACCATGTACATGTTCCATAATATTACCGTTCTCCCATTTTTCATTCATATGGGTATGGCCAGACATGATGTGCACTTTATAAGGTGTCAGTATTTTATATAACTGCTCGCGGTTTGATACTACGCCCCCCAGTTCATCCTCTTTATCTTTATTACGGCGTTTTGCCCCGGTATTGGTTGGGATATGCAGCGATAACACCACTGTGCTACCTTGCGGTACGTGTTTCAAGTCTTGTTCCAGCCATTGCAGTTGTGGTTCGGTAAGGTAACCTATGTATTTTTTCGCGGTGCCGATGAAGAATACATCGTCAAGCATTATATAATGTATGTTACCCCTGTTGAATGAGTAATAGGTAGGCCCGAAATTATCTTTAAATGTAGTTGCCGAGTAATCATCTGTACGGGCGTCAATATCCATATCATGGTTACCTATTATGTTAAAAAAGGGCACCCCGGTAACACTCACCGCCTGGCGGTAATCTTCATACAATTCAAAATGGTCCCATACCAGGTCGCCGCAGCCAATTGCGTGTATCAACGTACCTGCGGGGTAATTAGCCGCCAGCTCACGCAAATCCGGTGCTGATCTTTCAATCAACGCCTGCCCATCTTTTTTAGATATGATCTGCGGATCGGCCCAAACCACAAATATGTGATGTTTATCATCTTGCTCTAACCTCTCTAACTGAAAATTCGCGGTGAAAGAATTTTGTTTGCTATCAACAACTTTATAAAATTGGGCAATACCTTTATTATGTGGTATAGCGTAACCAGCGGGGATAGTAATATAAACAAACTTAACCGTTTTATTACTTAGCAACTGGTAATTGCCATTTTTATCGGTAAGGGTGATGTTGATGCCATCGGTTACAGGAACATTAGCAATGCCCTGCCCGTTGCTTTGTACCCTACCTTTAAGGGTAAGATTAGTAATATCGGTATTATTAGCAGCCGGTGTTACTGTTGCAGCCTCGGTAACAGCTACAGGCACAGTTAATGCCACCCCTGATAAACCCAGAGCTTTAATAAAGTCTCTTCTGTTAGACATATCTTTTTAGTTATGATTTGACGTTTTACCTTAAGAGTAAAACTTACCACTCATCCACCAAAAGAAATAGTTAAATTAATGTGAAGATTATGTTAATTAGCATAAGGCCCCCGGCAATGGTAGCTTTATCATAATTGCTGTTGTGCATGTAATAGCTTAATTGCTCAATCGCTTCGCGCATATTATACTCCACCTTCTTCTCGGTAATGTCGAGCGCTTTTGCAATTTCGTGGTTCTTAAGTCCGCATAACCGTAAATGTATGATCTCTTTACGCGTTGTTGGAAGCTTATTCATTAGCTCCTCAACAATTTTAACAGACTCTTTTGCCACGATGCGTTCAAGGGGGTTAAAGGCATCTTCGGTAATATCCCAGCAATCTTCAATTAATGCATCTGCAGACCGGGCATTTAGCGATTTTAAGGCCGCATTACGTGCCGAACGAAACAGGTAGGCCTTTATGTTTTGTATTTGAAGTTTGTCTTTTTGAAGCCACAGGTTTAGGAAAAGATCAGAGAGTACATCTTTTGCCTGATCGTCATCTTTAACTATTGATTTTACGTAACGGAACAAAATGGAATAATGCTCTTTGAAAACATCTTCAAACTGTTGCAGGTCGAAAAATGATGCAGTAGATACCAGTTCCATAATCGGGGCAAATTTAAGCAGCTTTACCTTTCTATAAAAACCAGCAAGATTAAGTTTATGTTAAATCTTAATGCACTTTATCACTCTATATTAATGGAATGGATGGAAGCTTAAATTAAAGCCAATTTTATTAAATCTTTTAATAAATTAGCTGTGTAATGTAGCACCCTATCTACAATTATTTTAAGCTGATATACCATGAAAGAATTAATACCTTTTTTTAATTTTTCCTTAAAAAAGGTATTGATACAACAGCCTGATACCTTAAAGCAGGCACGGATAAAAATTGTATTTACCATACTGCTATTCTCCCTTCTTAAAATACTGATAGTAATACCATTGGTAATTGGGGATATCCACCCCCCCCACCTGATCCGTATTCTATTTGTGTTTCTTTTATACCTGGTACTAACTAAATATTTGTTGTACCGGCCGTTTCATATAAAGATCATATCGCACATTATACTTTTAACAGGCATTGCGGGTATCTGGTCAAACTTGTTCGTTTTTGGGCAGCATATTAACCTGATCACTATACAGTTTGTTTTTATGGTAACTTTTGTAAGTTATTACCTGGTCAATAACCGTTACGCTGTTATATATAGCATTGCAGCTATCTCACCGGTAATGTTATACATGGCACTTACCAGCAGAACAAAATGGCACCTTGATGTTATATCAAATGAATTACCTTCCCCAGGCTTTGAAGTAATTATTTTACTGAATTTTGTAACCATAGTTCTGGTTCATTATCTTTTCTACCGGGCTTTTAGGGATAATGTTGATGAAAAAGAAACCCTTAACAAGCAGCTGCAAGCCACTATTGCCGAAACTAAAGCTTTGGCAGAATCGCGCTCTGTGTTTTTATCAACCATGTCGCACGAGTTACGCACCCCCTTAAACGCGGTGATAGGGATGACCAACCTGATAAAAGATAGCGCTACCAAAGAGCAAACCGAGAACCTGGACATACTTGAATTTTCGGCGCTTAGCCTGCTTACACTGGTTAATGACATACTTGACTATAATAAAAGCGAGAATGATAAAATTGAATTGGAGAACTTACCGGTTCAGTTACCCATTCTGTTACACAAAGTATGCTCAGGTCTTCAACAAAAAGCTGCCGAAAAGGGCATTGAAGTATTACTGGAAGTAGATGATAAACTTAAAGATAAGTGGGTAATTGCCGACCCTACCCGCCTTACACAAATTATTTATAACCTGGCCGGGAATGCCATAAAATTTACCGAATGCGGCACCGTGAGCGTAAGGGCTATTGCCGGGCAGGAAAGCGATGAGCAAATAACGGTTCACTTTTCGATTGCTGATACAGGGATTGGTATTTCTGCTGATCGTCAGCAAGTTATATTCGAGCCTTTTATACAGGCATCTGCCGATACCACCCGCCACTACGGCGGCACCGGCCTTGGCCTTGCAATTGTTAAAAGGTTACTGAAGCTTTTTAACAGCACAATAGAATTAGAAAGCCAGCCGGGTAAAGGTTCTGTGTTTTCATTTGCCATTCAATTTAACCTGCATAAAGGCAAGATAAACCCCGTATCTATATATACTGCCGTAAACGCCAATCTGGAAAGTCTTAATATCCTTATCGCCGAAGACAACCCTGTTAACGCCCTGTTGCTGGTAAAGCTTTTATCTAAATGGAACATTAAGGCTATTGTTACCAACAATGGCCAGGAAGCTGTTGACAAACTTTTAAGTAACACATTTGATGTAGTATTAATGGACCTGCATATGCCGGTAATGGACGGATATCAGGCTACGCAGGCTATACGTTCCCTTAATGAACCTGTTAAGGCGCTTATCCCTATCATTGCTTTAACCGCGTCGGTATCGCATAATATCCACGATAAAATTAAAGAGGCAGGGATGAATGATTATCTCTCTAAGCCATTTCAACCCGCCTCGTTATACGAAAAGCTGGAGCTTTTAAATACCGCGAAAACAGTCAGGTCGTTTTCTGATTAGGGTTATTCAGCCAAGTAAATTTAAGGTATCAGCAGTTTTTGAAATGTTAAACTGTCACCGTTAAAGGCATCAAAATCAACCGCATGGCCAATGCCGTTAACACGCGCGGTTTCCGAATGTTGCCAAAATTTCCATCCACTATCATCACTGATATTAAGTTTTTCGCGGTTGTAATGTGCTATCCATAAAGGGTAATCCTTAAAATAGTCCTCCAAATAATCTGTGTAAAAGCTTAAACCGGTATAAATAATGGGCCGTACTTTAGTCTTTGCCTCCACATGATCCAGAAAAGCCTTCAGTTCCTTACGCATAGCCTGCGGCGAGGTACCGTCCAGTCGCTCAATATCCACAACCGCGGGCAGGTCTCCCTTTTCCATACTCACATTTTGCAGAAAAAAGCGAGCCTGCCACAAGCCGTTCTTTTTAGGGCGTAAAAAATGATAAGCACCGCATTTGATGCCAACTTTAGGCGCTTCGCGCCAGTTGCGTTTAAAGTAAGGGTCAACTTTGAGTAATCCTTCAGTTGCCTTAATAAATGCGAAACTTATATGCACGCTATCCTCCTCCATGGATGCAACCCGTGCCCAATCTATTTTACCCTGCGCATACGATACATCTATACCATGAATTTTATATTTAGACGGGATACGGATAGCAAAACTCTTATAGGTGCGATAATGCGGGTTTTCGCCAATATCCATTACCCAGCGCCAGCCGGCAGATGCCGTTTTAAGTATATATCCGTAGTAAAAAGGAGAAAGCAGGATCAGTAGAAGGATCAAAATAACGGTGTATTTGGGAAAACCACCAACCTGCTTTTTTCCTTTTTTTACACTTACGCGTTTTTTGGCTACAGGCTTTTTGACTACAGATTTTCTTTTAACAGCGGCAATTGGATTTTTATTAACAGGCACAGCACAAATATATAATGCTGCCAACTATTGTATCGTGTCTATTTGTTAATAAAATGGAAAGTATCCGTTATTCTTAGGATATTTATCGCTTCCCGTAGCAGCAAAATTAGTGAGTACCGAATTTAACAAGCCAGATAACTCTATTACAGACCGTGCATTTTTTTTAGAAGGGATTCCTTTTGAAAATATTACGGAGATCGTTATCGCTAAAAATTCGATGGGCTCTTACCCCGATGCAATATCCTACCGGGATATTATATCCCTGCACTTAGTACTTAACGAGGGAACGTTTGTCCACCAAAATGATAACACTTTCCCCGCTATTTCTATAGTGCAACAGGCAGATGGATTATTACTGACCTGCGCATGTGAAACTGCACCGGGTAAACTTTGCGAGCACCAGGCATTGGTATTGGCTGCTGTTATACAGAGAGATGAACTGGCCATTTTCTTCAATTCTAAATTACGACATGAGAGGTTAAGGAAATTCGCCCTTGATTACGGGCTGGAGAAGGAACCAAATCTTGACCATTTTTTCAGGATAGAATATCATAATAAAAAAACGAGCATTATACCGGGCTCCCCCTCCCTACTGCCCGTAACAAAGGAAAGTTTAGGTGCATTAAGTGCCCTGGTTACACCGCCTGCACACCAACCCGCTAACGACGAGCAGGTTATATGCGTGGTAATTAAGCAGCATAAATACTATCAATACCTTTTTATTGAGCTTTATGCCGCCCAGGTGACCAAAGAGGGTAAGGTGAAGAACCCCATGGCCACGATAAACCCGCTGGACCTGATATGGGAAACGGAGGACAATAACCGGTTGAAGTTTTATACCGGCATCAACAAATTCCAAAACCATCTCAACTCCAAGCGGACCGAGGCAGATATAAAAGCCTTACGTGCTATAGTTAAAAACACACCCGATTATCCATTTTATTATCATGACAGCACCGTATCAGAAAATATAACCGCGAGTTCGGTTGTGCCGGTAAAAGTGGCCGTTCTTTCGCATGATGTTCGCCTAACGGTTAATTTAAAAGGCCAGTTTTATGAGGTGGCGGGTTCGGTAAAAATAGGTCAAACTGAATATGCGTTGAAGGATCTTAGTATCCTGTTCAATTATTTTATTTTGCTAACGGATACGCTTTACCTTGTTGATAACCTGCAAGTGTTAGCGTTAATTGATCTTTTTAAGAAACGCCCCGATAACCTGCTCATTCACGAATCAAAATTCACGGAGTTTAAAAGCGGGTTTTTAGCCTTGCTGGAAGACCAGGTAAGTGTTGGATATAAACACATAAAACCTGCCACACCGGCACAGTTACAACAACAGAGTTTTGTTAAAGAAACAGAGAAGATCATTTACCTGTCTGATTTTGGGAGCCATGTAATGCTGATCCCGGTAATGCGCTATGGCGAGGCCGAGATACCTATCCGTACAAAAAGGTTCATTTATGGGAAGGATGCAAAAGGCAAAGAGTTTTTGGTACAACGAAATGATGAGGCTGAGCTGGCCTTTACCGCCTTGTTAATTAAACAACACCCCTACTTTGCCGAACAGTTGGAGCAAGATGACCTGCAATATTTTTACCTGCACAAGCGCCATTTTTTACAGGAAGAGTGGTTCCTGCGGGTATTTGAGGATTGGGCCGCGCATGATATCACTGTATTAGGGTTTAATGAATTGGAAGGCAATAAGCTAAATGCAAACAAGGCAAACATCACCATAAGGGTATTAAGCGGTATCAATTGGTTTAATACGGAAATAAACGTACGTTTTGGCCGCAAGCGGGCTGCGCTAAAACAGGTAAATAAAGCGGTGCGCAACAAAAGCAAATACGTACAACTGGACGATGGTACTTTAGGTATACTGCCTGCCGAATGGATCGAAAAGTTCCAACAATACTTTAATTCGGGCGAGATTGTGGATGACGAGCTGCATATCCCCAAAACCAATTTTGCTACGGTTGACCAGCTTTTTGATGATGAGCTGCTGGATGACGAGGTTAAACACGAAATTCAAACTTATCAAAAAAGATTATCAGACTTTGAATCTATCAAAGAAGTTCCTGTATCGCCAGATCTGTTAGGAACGCTTCGCCCGTATCAGCAACAGGGTTTAAACTGGCTTAATTTTTTGGATGACCTTAATTTTGGCGGCTGCCTTGCTGATGATATGGGCCTGGGTAAAACTTTGCAGATCATCGCCTTCATCCTTTCGCAAAGGGAGAAGGTAACGCATAATACCAACCTGCTGGTTGTGCCTACCTCTCTTATTTTTAACTGGCAAATGGAGGTAAAAAAGTTTGCACCATCTATCCGGGTACATACCATTTATGGCGCCGACAGGATAAAAAACACCGAAGAGTTTAACAATTTCGAGATCATACTCACCTCCTACGGTACTTTACTGGCCGATGTTAATTTTTTAAAGAACTACCAGTTCAATTATATTTTCCTTGATGAATCTCAAAACATCAAGAACCCCGATTCGCAGCGTTATAAATCCGTCCGTTTGCTTAAGGCCCGTAACCGTATCACCATTACGGGCACTCCTATCGAAAATAACACGTTCGACCTGTACGGCCAGCTCTCGTTTGCCTGTCCCGGTCTGTTAGGAACCAAACAATATTTTAAAGATATATATGCCGTACCCATAGATAAATTTAAAAGCAACAAACGGGCTACCGAACTTCAAAACAAGATAAAGCCGTTTATACTGCGCCGAACCAAGCAACAGGTGGCCGAGGAACTACCCGAAAAAACAGAGATGGTATTATACTGCGAGATGCAGCAACAGCAGCGTGGTATATACGATGCCTACGAAAAAGAATTCAGAGACTATATCTCGGCCACAACGGATGACCTGCTGAAAAAAAGCCCGATGAACGTACTAAAAGGTCTTACACGCTTGCGCCAAATATGCGATTCGCCTTTGTTACTAAGCGGCGAAAAACCACCGGGCAACGAGTCTGCCAAAATTGATATGCTGATAGAACAAATTGAAAGCAAATCGCCCCGGCATAAAATTTTGGTATTCTCGCAGTTTGTGTCGATGCTGGAGCTTATCAAAAAAGAACTAACGGCCCGGGATATTAAATTTAGTTGGCTTACCGGCAGCAGCCGCAACCGCGAAGCCATCGTAAATGAGTTTCAAAACAATGCAGATATAAGGGTTTTCCTGATAAGCATGAAGGCAGGCGGAACTGGTTTAAATTTAACCGAAGCCGATTATGTTTACCTGGTAGACCCATGGTGGAACCCCGCGGTAGAAAACCAGGCTATTGACCGCTCACATCGTATAGGGCAGCATAATAATGTGGTGGCGGTAAGGCTGATATGCCCCGGTACTGTAGAAGAAAAGATAATGGAGATGCAGGCATCTAAAAAAGAACTGTTCCGGGATCTTATCAAAACTGATAACGCTGTTCTGCAATCCCTGTCAAAAACAGATCTGCTGGGTTTACTGGGTAAATAGCCCCATGGCTTGATCAAATAAGCGAACAAATAAAAATATCTAACACAAAATAACCTAAAAGTTGTATAATCATTATCCGCCCAGCGGATTACCCTATATTCCCCTAACCCGAATTTCTGTTTGTTATTTTTCGATCCTGTAGATATTAATCTTTAAGCAACGTTTACAAGATTAATTCAATAAATAAAACATAAAAATAAACGCTGTTAGTTCTTTATAAGATCATTAATAGTTAGTTAGCGTCATCTCTAAGCGTTGGGGATGATGCTTTTTTCTTTCACATGTTGAACTTAAACGAAAAATGATTAAATTAATTAAAACTATAAAATTATGTTGTTGTATTTAAGTGATAGGAGATTTTATGATGAAAAAACAACTATTATTAGTGTTTTTATTATTAAGTGCAGTTATAACAAATGCTCAAACCCGAAGAATAACAGGTACAGTAACCGCACAAGACGATAAAGGCATATTACCGGGTGTAAACGTAAAGGTAGGCGAAACCCAAATTGGTACCAGTACAGATGCAAATGGAAAGTACTCAATCAACGTACCTGAAAACTCAAAAACTTTAATCTTTTCTTTTATTGGCTTTGCCACACAGGAAGTGCCAATAAACGGGCAGGAGGTTATTAATGTAGCCCTCGTTACCAGTAACAGGCAACTGGGCGAAGTTGTGGTAACGGCATTAGGTATATCCCGGCAGGAAAAATCCCTGGGTTATGCAGCCCAACAAATAAAGGGCGAAAATTTAACCATGACCCGCCAGCAGGACCTTAATACTTCATTGGCAGGTAAAGTATCGGGCGTACAAATACTTGGTGGCTCGGGTGCCAGGTTTGGCGCTTCTACCATCCGTATCAGGGGTATCAATTCCCTACAGGGGGGCAACCCTATATACGTAGTTAATGGCGTTATTACCGATCCAAACGCTGTTAACAATGATGATATTGAAGCATTAACCGTTTTAAAAGGCCCTGCCGCAACAGCCCTATATGGCCAGCGGGCGGCAGAAGGCGCTGTAGTTATTACCCTGAAAAAAGGCTCGGCCAAAGGGATAGGGATAACTATTAACCAAACTACAGCATTTGAAAGGGTGTATACCTTGCCGCAATATCAAAACGAATATGGCGGCGGTACAAGCCAGGAATGGAACGTATACAATTATACGCCAGGCGATCCCTCTTATCTGCAAAACTTTAACAACATTAAATATTATGATTATGGTGTGGATGAAAGCTGGGGACCAAAAATGGATGGCACCTTGGCCGCTCCCTGGTATTTTTGGGACCCCGCCAATCCGGAGTTTGGTAAGTTAAAACCATTTAGTCCACAGCCAAACAATGTACGGAGTTTTTACCAAACCGGGCTAACCACTAACAACAACGTTGCATTTTCAAAAGCGGGCGATAATTACAACATGCGCATATCATACACCAATTTGATACGTACCGGTGTAAGCCCGAATACCAAGCAAAACCGCGACAATGTTTCTTTAAACGGCGAAATAAAGATCACGCCTAAATTTACAGTAAGCACTAACATAAACATTTTTCAGGAAAGGTTATTTAATGTACCAGCTGAAGGTTACGGAACCCAAACCTCGGGTTCGTTTAACCAGTGGTTTCACCGTAACATAGAAATTGATAAATTAAAAAATTACCGCCGGCCAGATGGTACTTACACCACCTGGAATATTATAAGCCCAACAAACCTTGCACCGCATTACTGGGATAACCCCTACGTTGAGGCTTTTGTAAATACTGCCGAATCGCATAACAACCGCACCTTTGGTAATTTAACCGCTGCTTATAATTTCAGGAAAGATCTGAAATTATCTGTTATTGCCCGTGGCGATTACTTAAACCGCGATGCTAACAACCGCGTAGGTTCATACACTATTAATCCCGATGCATATAATGAAAGCAGTTACCAGTATAAAGAGTATGATTATGTAGTTTCTTTAGAGTATGATCATAACCTTTCAAAAGACCTGTCTTTTAGAGCGGGTGCCTTTGGCGAATCGAGGTATGATATAGCGAATTATCTGCAAAGCAATACAAACGGCGGTTTATCCGTTCCGGAAACTTACACAGTAGCTAACTCGTTGGATAGGCCAAGTACCGTAAGCTTCCATAGCCGTAAAGTGGTAAATAGCCTTTATGGATACGCCTCATTTGGGTATAAGCAATTTCTGTACTTAGATCTTAACGTGCGTAACGATTGGTCATCAGCATTACCCACAAACAATAATTCATATTTATACGGAGGCGTTTCCGGATCATTTGTGTTTACAGAATCGGGGCTTATTCCTCAGAACGATTTCTTAACTTTTGGTAAATTAAGGGCTTCCATAGCACAGGTAGGATCAGATATTGATCCGTACCAAACAGGCCAGACGTATACCATTGGTACCATCCCTTACGGAACAACCCCGGTACAGTTTGTGCCAAACCAAATACCTAATCCTAATTTAAAGCCTGCACTATCTACCTCATATGAATTAGGTACCGAACTGCACTTCTTAAAAGGCGATCGGATAAGGTTCGATTTTAACTATTATCACCGTAATACAAAAAATCAGATCCTTCCGCTTCCTATTAGCGGCACAACCGGCTATTCAACATTTATAATTAACGCGGGTTCAATCATCAATCATGGTATCGAGCTTTCATTAGGTGGCACCCCCGTTAAAACGGCTAATCTAACTTACGATGCCAATATAAACATTGCGTTTAACCGCAATAAAGTAGCCGCGTTATACCCCAATTATAATGTGCTGAACACCTCACCAGAAGGTAACGGTGGTGCAACACTTTCCGGATTCCAGCCGGCGGGTACGCGTGGCTTTGGTTTTGTGGGCTCACCCTCATTCTCAGTAAACAGTGTAGTTGGCCAACCATACGGTCAGCTAATAGGTTCGGGCTTTGTAAGGGATGCCAGCGGCAACATTGTTGTTGACGCAGATGGCTATCCAGAAAGGGCAGACAATGTAAACCTGGGCAGTATACTACCTAAATTTACCGGTGGTTTTACCAACAACATAACCTATAAAGGTGTTACGTTTGGCTTTTCAATAGATTTCCAATACGGCGGTAAATTTGTATCTGTTACACAGCAAAACCTGGCCGGTTCCGGCCTTGCACTGGCAACAGTTGGCAATAACGAAAACGGGGTACCAAGACGTGACGACCCTGCAGCGGGTGGCGGTACCCTGGTTAAAGGTGTACATGAAGATGGCACACCCAACACCACCTTTGTAGATACCCGCGACCTTTATGAAAGCTATTACAGCGCGATATGGGAAAAATGGACATATGATGCAACCTATGTAAAATTACGTGAAGTAAGCATTGGGTATAACCTGCCAAAGAAATGGTTTGGCCGCATTCCTGTTCAAACAGCTAGGTTTTCAATAGTAAGCCAAAACCCATGGCTTATTTACACCAAGGCGAAGGGAATTGACCCATCGCAACTGCAAACTTCATTTTACGAAGGCGGGCAGTTACCGGCAACCCGCACCCTTGGTTTTAACCTTAATTTAACCTTTTAGAAGACTGTTATGAAAACGCATATAATAAAATACTCATTTATACTGGTTGCCGCCATGGTAATTGTTTCCTGTAAAAAGGTAGGCGGCGATCTAAATGTTAACCCTAACCAACCCAGTACTTTATCAACAGGGTTGGCGCTAACCAGTGCCATCCAGTTTATTGGCGGCGGGGGCGGAAGTGCAACTACTGACGTTAATAGTGCTGCAGGTGAATTGTATTCCCAGTATCTGTCAGAAACGTTTTACACCAACGAATCACGGTTTCAATTAAGGCAATACGATTATCAGCCATATTACACCGGCCCGCTTCAGGACCTGCAGTTTGTAATAGATTTTAACACCAATCCCGAAACAAAAGACAAAGTTACTACCATCAGTTATGGGTCAAACAATAACCAAATAGCCGCCGCCCGCATTTTAAAGGCATTCATCTTTTTAACAATTACCGACAGATGGGGCGATATACCATATTCGCAGGCCTTACAAGGCAGCAAAAATCTAAACCCGGCGTTAGATCCGCAAAAAGATGTCTATACTTCATTATTTAAAGAACTGACCGAGGCACAGGCACAATTTGACGACGGAGCCCCGCTTTCGAGTGATATTTTGTTTAGCGGTGATAACACTAAATGGAAACATTGGGCCAATTCACTGAGGGCTATTATGGCGCTTAGGTTAACAAAGGTTGACCCTACAACAGGCCGGTCTGAGTTTCAAAAAGCTATAACAGATGGGGTAATGACATCTAACGAGGATAATGCCACCTATAAATATCTCCTCGAACTTAATAACGAGAACCCTTATTTTAATAACTATCGATCAAGATATGATTATGCTATCAGCGCAACACTCACAGATTTTCTAGAAAGTTATAATGACCCTCGCCTGCCCTTGTATGCCGCCCCTACTTCTGCAGATACTTACGTAGGCCTTGTATATGGTACTACTGGTGATGACCTTAACGGTGTAAACATAGGCGACAGGGACAATCCCGGTAACATATCGCAAATAGGCTCGGCTTATTCCAGCCAAAACACCCCCACCATCTGGACAAGCTATGCACAGGTATTATTTACCCAGGCAGAGGCGGCTCATTTAGGTTGGATACCGGGCGGCGATGCAGCAGCAGCAAATTTTTATACACAGGGTATCACAGCAGCTCTGCAGCAAAGTGGTATTGCTGCGGGCGCTATTACTACCTATCTTGCACGGCCCCAGGTAATTTTTAATGTTGCAAACGCAGTTGAACAAATAAATACGCAAAAATGGCTGGCAGGTTATATGAATAACGGTTGGGAGTCATGGGCGGAGTATCGCCGCACAGGTTTTCCACATTTAGTTGACCCTGTGCCAACCGCGCTTACACCAGATAAGAAGATCCCGAGAAGGCAGCAATACCCACAAACAGAAATTGATTTAAATAAGGCGAACTATAACGCGGTGATTGCCCGTCAGGGGCCAGACCTTCAAACAACACACGTATGGTGGGATAAATAAGTACAAGGGCCGTCTTTTTGATTAAGGCGGCCTTTTACTTATTTACTACGTTTACCGGGCTGCCATTAATAAATGCTGCCAGGTTACTAACCACTGTTTCCATTAATCTTGTTCTTGCTTCTTTAGTCGCCCAGGCAATATGCGGTGTTATGATACAATTTTTCGCCTTAAAAAGTGGATTATCGGCCTGTGGTGGTTCAACGGACAATACATCGATCCCGGCACCGGCTATAATGTCGTTATTTAGCGCGTCGGCCAGGTCCTGATCAACAACAATAGGCCCTCTTGATGTATTCAACAGAAAGGCTGAAGGTTTCATCCGTTTTAAATTTTCTGTATTGATCAATCCTTTTGTTTCAGGAAACAGGGGGCAATGGATACTTACCACATCAGATTGTTCCAGCAGCTCGGGAATATCTGCCCATCTAAAATTTTTGCGATGCGATTGGTCTGTGTGGGTCCTGCTATTACCAATAATGTTCATTCCAAAAGCAGTGGCCACATCGCCAACCTTTTGGCCTATGTTGCCAAAACCGATAATACCAATAGTTTTTCCCGCAAGCTCAACCAAGGGAGAGTTCCAGTAGCAAAAATCAGCGGCCCGGGCCCAGTCGCCGGTCATAACCGAATCGCTATGCTGTTGTACATGCTGGGCAAGTTCCAGCAATAAGGCAAACGTTAGCTGTACTACAGATGCAGTACCGTAGCCCGGTACATTTGAAACAATAATTCCTTTATTTTTAGCCGCCTCTACATCGATAACATTATAACCGGTAGCCGATACGCCAATATACTTTAGGTTAGGAAGCTGGTTAATAACGGCCTCGTCAACAAGTGTTTTATTAGAAAGCAGAACGTCTGCTCCCATTGACCGCTCTAAAACCTTATCAGGAGGTGTCCTGTCGTATATCTCAACTTCCCCTAAATTTTTCAATGCCTCCCAACTTATATCGCCGGGATTAAGTGTATAGCCATCCAGTACCACTATCTTCATTTTTCGAGTATTAAATAACACCAACCAAATATAATATTATTCATAAATAGCAAAGTGCATCTATATAAGTACCATTATTTATTAGGAAAACATACCTTTAAATCAAAATTAAGCTTCAATAATATTATTGATTTGGTAATACCGACGCAAGTTTAGGTTAACAAAGCGATTCTACTTTCGCCCTAATCAAACAATAATCTTTATTGTTTAAAGCTAAATAAACATTACATGAAATACTTTTTAACCATGAGCTTATGTTGCTCGATAATAGCCGTATCGGCACAGCAAAAATTAGATGTACAGGGCCACAGGGGTGGCCGCGCTTTAATGCCCGAAAATACCATACCAGCAATGCTGCACGCTATTGACCTGGGCGTAAAAACACTGGAATTGGATTGTGTTATTTCAAAGGATAACCAGGTGGTGGTATCGCATGATACCTATATGTCTGCCGATTTTATGCTTAAACCCGATGGCAGCACCATTAGCAAAGCCGAAGAAAAAGGCCTGCTGATATACACCATGCCATACGATAGCGTAAAACGTTACGATGCGGGCACCAAACCACATCCGCAATTTCCAGATCAAAAGAAGCTGAAAACCTACAAACCATTATTATCCGAACTGATAGACAACGTTGAGCGGTATGTGAAAATACATCACCTAAAGCCGGTTTATTATAACCTGGAGATAAAAAGCTCGCTCGCCGGCGATGGCGTTGCCCATCCTGCCATAAACGAGTTTACTAAACTGGTGATGGATGTACTGAACAAAAAGAAGGTAACAAAACGCGTTACCATACAATCGTTTGATGTGAGGCCACTGCAGCTTCTTCACCAAACTAATCCTAAGCAGGTACTGTCTTACCTTACCGGTGCTAAAGAAACCTTTGAAAACGCCATCAAAAAACTGGGCTTTAACCCTGATATCATCAGCCCGAACTATACCACTATTGATAAAGACTTTGTTGAGCAGGCGCACCGAGCCAAAGTACAGGTATTACCATGGACAGTTAATGATGAAGCATCAATGAAAAAAATGGCTGAACTGAAAGTCGATGGGATCATTTCAGATTACCCGGATAAGTTAGTAACCTTATTTGGCAGCTATCAAAAGTAAACAAGGTGTTATTTAGTCTGGCAGGAAACCACAGCAACCGGTTTAGCCATTGCGCGGCTTTCCTGATTGCACTTGCCCAACAATGTATAAATTATCACAAAAATCACAATGGTTGACAGGCAGCCACCGCCCAATTTTTTAGCTCCCCATGCGGCTATGATAGCCCTGAAAAATTTGTTCATCTCTTTTAATTAATATTTTCCCTAACACTTAATTGAAAAACCTGTGAAATACGCTTTTGTTTTTCACAGGTATAACCAATCATAGGCTTTAGGAGCATTGTAGCTCAACCTTCATTTTTTTCTTTGTCTTACTTCTTTGGTCATTTTTAAGGTAAGAAAGGCGAGCAGACCTAGTACAGCTATTATAGCAATCCAAATTAACCAGGTGGGTATGTTATGACTGGTAGCCGCCGTTTTATGTTGAAACAAAGGGTTATTATCTACATTGCCAAGCTTTACTATAGGTAAATTCCGTTGAAGGCTATCTGTAAAAAATTGAAGATCATATACGGGTGTTTTGGCAACGGTATCACCAAATAACAAGTGATAGTTATTTCCCTTATCCAAATATGCTACAAGCGTTTGATCTAACTGGTAAGCAGTTACGGCGCTGATATTTAATGGTGGGTTATCTTCATTAGCAACCTCGAGTAATATTTTCTTGGTTTTGGCTGATATAAATAACTCATTATTTCCCACAGAGCTTATTTCGGTATCGCCTAATAAGTTCCGTTTTTTGCCATCAATGCTATAAATATTTATAGCACGCTTATAATATTTGGCACCGGCAACGCCCAATTTTAGTTTGTTAATCGGATAAGCTTCGTTAAAGGTTATAAATATGCGGCTTGCCTTAGCGCTATCTCTTTGGGTAAATTTAACGTCGGGAAGTTCGGTATAAGCAGGTTTTACCAATTGTATTTTATATATACCTGCCTGTAATATGGCAACAGCATCTTTGCGGTTATTATTTACCTGTATTTTAAAGTACTGATAAGTGCTCGCCGGAAAATTGAGTAATTGCTCATAAATACCACCAGTGCTACCCTCCTCACCTGCTTTGCTGAGCAGTATGTTTTCTTTAATGGCATACCAGTTGGCAAGGTCATCGCTGCCTGCCAGGTTTACTATCCTGTCAACAGACGTATTGCGCAACTTTAGGTATAGTTGGTTAATAGTTAAATGGCCTTTATTTTCGGCGACAAAGGTGGTTGTGGTATCGGGCTGTTTGGCAATGCCTGTTTGCGGAAATACTATAAAACTTTGCTGCTCTTTAACTGGTAACTGACTGCCAAATATATAAGGCACAAACTTCCCGCTTTGGTTTAGTATGCGTATATCTGATAAATCAGCATTGCTTTTAGCCAGTACCCCGGGCAGCAAACTAATACGGTAAAAGGCCGAAGTATCAACCTTCCCAATATTAGCTTTATATTTAAAAGTTTGCTGTGCCAACAGGCATGTGCTGTTGGCAAGCAATATCAGCGTTAATAAAATCTTATTCAATCTTAGCCTTATCCTCATCTTCAACCAGTATTTTTTTAACCTTTTGATACATAAACGACACGATAAGCAGCAGCACCCCTAAACAAAAGAAAGCTGCGATCTTGCCTGCCGGTGGTATGCCTTGTATATCAAACACAAACAATTTAATTAGCGTTATTGAAAATAGTGTTAACGATGCGATACGCTGGGTACGTACCTTATTACGCATCCCTAATATCATTAATGCAAATGATGATAATCCCCACAATATTGGCAGCCCTACTTTAATGTAAACAGTCTCGATCCTATCAAGGGTAGTGGTTGGCGAAAAGAAAATCACATTACTTACCAGGCTTAGTTCAATACTCAGAAAGATCACTATAGCACCTGACAATACCCAGATAGTTATTTGTTGCCCCCCTTCATCAAGATGTTCTCTAACTATCTGTATCAGCTGGTAAAACAGTAGCCCAGCATAAGCCGCGGCTATCCAATTAGCCCAAAGGTGCGCAGGAGATGCTTTATGCTCTATCAGCATCATATACTGTGTATCAAACAAACTAATTAAACAAGCTATATAGACTGCTAAAGTACCTGCTATAATACCGCCGCTTAGTTTCCAATCCAGCCGAATACCTTCAAAACGTTTTGAAAGCATATAAAACACGAACACAAACGCCGGTACATACAGCATCAGGTATAAAATATTAATTCGTATATCAGGGTAATGGTTTAAAAACTGATGGTTTATCTCCAGCAGTCCACTCAAAAACAATAACAGTAATGCGGTAATTTTATACATACCCATCGGTATAGCAATGCCGTACATCTGTTGGTCGCCGTCCTTTTTTACTAATCGGTATAACAGGTACGAGCCTACGGCTGCTATCAATGTGGTGATAAAGCCCTTATTAGCCATGATCATCATTGTGTTGGATGAAACATATACCTGGTTCCAATCCATTACCAAACTTATTATCATAGCCCCCCAAACAATCAGCGAGGTAAGCTTCATTAACTGTATATCTGATTTTAAGTACAACCAGTACAGCAGTACTGCTTCAGCAGCCCAAAACAGGGTAATATAATGGCCATTTAATTGTATTGGCGCGGTAAGCGATATAAACGTAAGGGTAATGCCAATAAGCAGGTAAAGTATATTGGTATCCACCTTGCGGTTGCGAAACATGAGGAATGACAGCAGTAAATTTACAACCGCTAAACCGGCGCAGAACAGCCCCCGCATATTATCCTGATGCATCATGGTAAGCAGGTAAAGGCCGACCGCAAAGTATAGGGCAGTATTAGTAAGCAATATGGTAAAATCAATTGCCACAAACTTTTTATTCTCTTTTATATTATTGGCCACATTTATACCAAAAAACAGGAGGTACAATATACTGGCATACAAAAAGCCTGTAGCATACGTTGGTGCTGTTAACGATGTAAGCACTGCCATAAACACAATTACTGTTAAGCCAAACGCCGTAGCGTTAAGTATCCTCCACATTTTGTTATAGGCAATAACAAGTAACCCGGCATTTAAAATTACCAGGTAAATAAACAGGGCGTTATAATTAGCCTGCCCGGTACTCACCATAAACGGACTAGCAAGGCCACCTACCAGGGCTATCACAGCAAGTTCCTGCTTATCGTACAGCAGTGATAGTGCCACCGCGAAACAGGTTATTACAATTAGTATAATAAACGACGTGGTTTGATTAAACAGATGGAACTGATGGTATGCAAGGGTTATAGTAAAATATAAAACCGCAAGGCCGCCACCAACTAGTACCGAGCTAAATGCCCGGTAGGAGTTACGCATACGATGGGCTATACCAATTAAAATACCGCCGCAAAGCACACCAATACTTACGCGCCCCACCGGGCCAACCCAGTTATTATCAATAGCATATTTTACAAAAAAGGCAATGGCCAGTACCAAAATGGCTATACCAATTTTATTTATAAGGTTTTCGCCTATAAATTTTTCCAGATCGGGGTAACGCTCAAAAAAGGAAAGCTGAGGTTCCGGCGCAGGCCTGTGATAAACCGGCCTTGGTAGTGTAGGTGCATCAAGGTGTTTTACAGACCTCCTTATGCTCTCTATTGGGTCGGTGGCAGCCTCTTTTTGCCGCTCAATATGTTCAGGGACAATCGGTACAGGTGAAAGCGCCGGCGGCTCGGGTACTTTGGGTGGTACCACTGTTGGTAGTGGCTTAACATCTTCGGCAGGTTTGCTAATGCTATTTTGCTTTACAAAACGCTGAAGCTCCATTATACGGGCCTCAAGCACATTTAACCTATCGTTGTAAAAGTTTTTATTTGTAACCAGTAAATAAATGATCACCAATAAAAGCACTACGTATATAATTTCCATACAGCGGGATTAGGTTTTAGTCATCTCTAAAGTACAATTATAAATCAGTAAGATGTAAAGTTTTAAGCTTGAAATAATACAGTCCGAATTGTTCATATAAAAATATGCCCTACCTTTAGCCAAATTTATATATTTACAATATCGGGTAACCGTAAACGTTTTTTATACTTATCAAACACTTAAACTATGAAGTTTTTAAGATCATTTTATTTACCACTTGTTATTATATCAGCTGTAGCTGTGTTACCGGCCTGTAAATCAAAAAAGGTGATGAAACCCTCTCCACCATTTATAGCACCGGCAAGCACTACGCCAACTACACCGCCACCACCGGCCCCTCCTCAACAAACGCCTCCGCCACCTGCGCCGGCTCCTGAAAAACCTAATTACAATTTCAATAATATTCAGTTCGAGTTTAATTCGGGCATATTAAAAACTGATGCTTACCCAACCTTAGATAAGGCTGCTGCCGAAATGAAGAAAGATCCTTCAGTTAGGTTCGTACTAAACGGAAATTCATCTGCCGAAGGTACCGATGAGCATAACATGGCATTATCTGTTGAGCGTGCAAATGCTGTAAAAACCTACTTGGTTAATACCGGTGTAAACGGCGCTAACCTGGATATTAAAGGTTACGGCGAATCAAAACCTATTACCTCTAACGAAACCGAAGAAGGCCGCGCGCTTAACCGCCGTGTCGAGATAAAAAAACTATAGGTTTCTTTAGTAATTATGAAAGGGCTAAGCTTTAATTAAGGCTTAGCCCTTTTTTATTGTTGGGGCCAGATACTTTGTTATCTTTATAAAGCTTTAAACCCTTACAACAATAATTTTGGAACCTGAAATTTACAATAAACTTCACGCAGAAGGTTATATCAGCGATAGCTCGTTCGAAAAGATCCGGCAGAAGCACCTTCACAAATTATTCTCTGTTCATTGGGAATTAAAAACCCTGCTTTACCTGGGCGTAATGTTACTATCGGGCGGCCTGGGTATATTGGTTTATAAAAATATTGATACTATTGGTCACCAGGCTATTCTGGCGTTTATTGCGCTGGTATGCATTGGCTGTTTTGCTTATTGTTTTAAACACAAACATCCATTCGGCTGGGGTAAGGTAAAATCGCCAAACACCGGGTTCGATTATATTTTGCTGCTCGGGAGCATCAGCATGGTAAGCTTTGTGGGCTACCTGCAGTTTCAATACCAGGTATTTGGATTAAACTATGGAATGGCCACTTTTATACCCATGCTGGCCCTGTTTTTCATCGCTTATTACTTTGATCATTTAGGTGTCCTTAGCATGGCCATAGCCAGTTTGGCTTTGTGGATGGGCGTATCGGTTACACCAAAAACGCTGCTGGCTTACGGCACTTTTAACAACCAACAGATCATTTTCACCTATGTACTTTTCGGGGCAATGCTGCTTGTAGCCGCCTACCTAACCCAACGCTTTGATATAAAAAAGCATTTTAAATTCACATACCACCACTATGGTGTGCATGTTGCATTTATATCGTTACTGGCCGGTTACTTTGAGTATTACGATAGCCCCTTTTACATTTTATGGATGGCCGTGGTTTTTGCTTTAGCTGTTTATGTATACCGTGACGCTTATAAAGAGAAGTCGTTTTACTTTATACTGCTTACCATTTTATACAGCTACTTCGCCATTGCCTGCATATTATCGCGGATGCTATACGCCGCCCTGGAAGGTGAAGCTATTTATCTGTTGTTTTTGTGTTTTATAGCTTCTGCAATAGGGCTTATAATCCTGTTAATAAACATCAACAAAAAACTGAAGGCAGCATGATCATATATAACAAAGAATGGTTAAATAACCTGCATATAACAGATCTGCTAAAAACCGACCAGCAGGCGGGCCACATTACCAGCGCGGAGTTTGATAACATTAAAGCGGCGCACCCTGTTGGTTTTTACATGCCGGGTATTGTGTTGCGTGTAGGCTTATTTATCCTCACTTTTATTATTGCATCGGTTTCTACCGGCTTTTTAACCCTAATTGCATCTGGTGCTAATGTACTTGAGTCGCCGGTATGGCCTATATTTTTAGGCGCGATTTGTTACGGATTTTTAGAGTTTTTTGTGAAGGATAAGCATTACTTCCACTCGGGGGTAGATAACGCCCTGTTGTATTATTCGGCATGCTTATTTGCTGGTGGATGCATCTGGCTTATTATTGATATGCATTTAAACTCGGTTGACACCCTGTTATGTGCAGGGCTTGTATGCATACTATGTACCTTGCTAACCTTCCGCTTTGCCGATGTAGTTACCACTGCTGCAAGCTGCGTTGCCTTTTTTGCATTTATATATTTCGCCTGGGCAAAAGCCGGACAATTTGGGTTGGCTACCATGCCTTTTGTAATGATGATAGCAGCAGGCGGCGCTTATTTCTTTCTTAACAGGATAAGCAAGAATAAAGAATCTATTAACTATATAAATTGCCTTACCATCGCTAAAATCATCAGCTTAATTACTCTTTATGCTGCAGGTAATTACTTTGTGGTTAACAGATTAAACAACGCTTTAAACGGCCTGGATGATTCACATATCACCATACCCTTTGGCTATATTTTTTGGCTGTGGACGCTATTGGTCCCGGTGGTTTACCTGTTCATCGGCATCAAAAAAAAGAGCACCATGTTATTGCGGATAGGTATGGTTTTGGCAGCCGCATCCGTAGCCACATTCAGAAACTACTATCATTTATTACCTATCGAGATCATGCTTACCCTATCGGGGATGATCTTACTGGCGTTATCGTACACCATTATTAAGTACCTAAAAATACCACGCAATGGCTTTACCTATGCCGAACCTGATGAGGCCGGCACATTGGAAAGCCTTAATATTGAAGGACTTGTTATCGGCGAAACTACATCACATTTACCGCCAGCGGCAAACCAACCAACCCAACGTTTTGGCGGTGGTACCGGCGGTGGCGGTGGCTCAAGCGGCGACTTCTAATTAAGCTTATTTCTTAACCAGATCTGCCGGATTAACAGGATTGCTTAACAGGTGGCCAAACAGTTCCCAGCGCTTTTCCGGTACTTTGGCTGTGCCGCCATTACGTTCAATATAGTTTTTAACCAAGTCTTGTCCGTAATTGTAATTAATAACATAGCTGCGGTATTTTTTAATGAAGCTGATAGATTTATCTGCCGTTTCATCGTTCATTAAGCAGTACTTCTTCAGATAGCTACGGGCTTTGCTTTGGCTCATGGTATCATTTATTAAACCACGCGCAGCCTCGTTACGGGCGTAATTTAACTGACCTTTTATGGCAAGCGCCTTAAAATAAACATCAATACCCGCGGTATCTAACCCGGCAAGCGGAAGTAATACATTCTTCGCAAACTTAACCTTATCATCACCAGGGAAAGCAACTTCTATCCCGTAATTAGCGCTCCCCTCAGCAATAAGCGATTGTGGACTAAACAACGGATAAAGCGAAATTTCTACCCACCCCCTGTCATGATACAGATTTTTCTCCAACAACATATTGTACACATGGTGACCGGGGTAGCTTTCATGGCTGCCCACATCAATAGCGCGGTCAATAAATATTTTGATATCGGTATTTATTTGCACTGTGCTTTGGTATTTGCCTTTGTACCAGTTATAGCCGTTCCATGGTTTATCGGTTACATACTCCAGTGTAAAGTTTTCGCCTGCGGGTAATTTGTAATGAGCAAGCGTGCGTTTGCGGGCTTCGGCAATAGCGGCTTTCATTACCGCATCCAGCTTATCTTTTGGGATGATGAACTTATTTGCCAGTTTTTGAAACCTATCGTTAACATTACCTTTTCCAGGCAACAGGCTATCCAGCTTATCCAGATCTGCCTTAAAAAATTCTTCGGCATAAGAGGGTGCGGCAACGCCAAACAATTCTCGCGATTCTTCATCGAACGAACGGTATTCGCCGGCATAGATCCTCACACGCCTGCCAAATGCTATTAGCTGGTTATACATCCAGTTGGCCCGTATTTTATTCGAATCAACTTTTGACCCGTCAGCTATTAGCTTTACATCGTTCATTAAGCTGTTTATATTGGCCAGCAGGCTATCCCTCGGGAAAGTTTTATCGGTAATTTCTTTAGGCTTTAACGAGTCGGGGCCGTAATAGGCATCAACAAAATCGCTATCGTACTGGCCAATAGTAAGGCCAAGCGTTACATAGTCCTGCGCAAGTTTGTTTAGTTTTTTACCCTCAACCGTATCGGCTGGTTTTTGCTTGCACGACAAGGCAAACAATACGGGGATCAGTAATAATAATTTCTTCATTTGGGGCAGACTGTAAATGTGCTGCGAAGTTAAGAAATCCTTTTAAAAGGTTGCGGGGGATTGCTTCTTGTATCCTGTAAGCTGTGCGGCCGCTTATTTTTTTAGCGAAAATAGTCCGTTCATTAGCTCGCTGTTAAACTCACCTATAGTTGTTGTACTTAATAACAGATGTATTTTATCCCTAATCGCCTTAAAATCGTTATGCAGCGGGCAAGGATTTATTTCAGAACATTGTTTAAGCCCCAGGGCACAACCATAAAACAGGCTATCTCCATCTACGGCCTCTACAATTTCGCTTAGGGGTTTGTTTAACAATGCCGGTTCAATAAAAAAGCCACCGTTAGGGCCTTTAAAAGAACTTATTAATCCTTTCCTGCTCAAATCCTGCAATATTTTAGCCAGGTACAATTCGGGCGAATCAATACCTGTTGCAATATCTTTAATACCTACCCTGCCGCCGTTTGCGGTTTTATGCGCAATATAAAATACAGCCCTGATTGCGTACTCACATGTTTTTGAAAAAATCGCCATAGCTTAATGAAACAAATATAATAAATAATAAAAGATATTTTTGTCTTTTATTGTTTTATCCATTAGATTTGTTGCCGATAACAAACCGAATAGTAAAACATTTGGTCTAATTTAAGATAAAAAGGTATTAATATATTTATTATGACAACCGATCAAAAAAATCTCATCCTGGCTACTGTTCCTATTTTAAAAGAACACGGCGTATTACTCACCACACATTTTTATGGGCGCATGTTTAAACACAATCCCGAGTTAAAAAACATGTTTAATATGGCTAACCAGCAAACCGGGAAACAACAAACAGCATTAGCCATGGCCGTTTTAGCTTATGCCGAAAATATTGCCAACCCATCGGTATTAATGCCCGTGGTTGACCGCATTGGCCACAAGCACACCAGTATTGATATACGGCCCGAACATTATTCAATTGTAGGCCAACACCTTATAGCATCAATTGCCGAGGTGCTTGGTGATGCCGCCACTGCCGATATACTTGATGCCTGGACAGTTGCCTACAACCAATTAGCCAAATTAATGAGCGGCCATGAAGCACATCTATATCAAAACCAAACAGATAAACCGAACGGCTGGACCGGATGGCGTTTGTTTAAATTAGAACGTAAGGAGATGGAATCTGCAGAGATCTGCTCTTTTTATTTATACCCTGCCGATGGTGGTAAAGTGCCCTTGCATAAACCCGGTCAATACATCAGTATAAAATTATTTCTACCCGATCTGGGGATGGCCCAAATAAGGCAATACAGTATATCAAGCGCGCCCAATAACAACTACTACCGCATATCTGTAAAGCGCGAAACCGGTGCTACGGTTGACATTAATGGCATGATAAGCAACCAACTACACAACGATGTTAATGAAGGAGCATTAGTAGAATTAACCGCGCCTGCTGGCAGCTTTACCCTACCCGATGACCTGGATGCACCCGTTATGTTTATCAGTGGTGGCGTGGGCTTAACACCATTTATGAGCATGGTGCAGCATCTTAGCGGGCAACAAACCAAACATCCTATTACGTGGCTGCATGGTTGCCGCAACCAAACTGTACATGCCTTTAAGGATGACCTTGCCCAATTGGTTAATACAAACAGCAATATAGCCCAGCATATATTTTACAACAACCCTACTCAGCATGATATTGAAGAGGGCATTTACGAAGGGTTCTTAGATATCAACCAGATAAACGGCCTGACCCACCAGCCGGGCACCCGCTACTTTATATGCGGCCCATCGGTATTTATCCAAAAACAGTTTAATGATCTGAAACAGTTTGGCATTGATACCCGGAATATATTTTTTGAAGAGTTTGGCCCGCAGGTGCTTAATTTAAACTAATAAGATGTGCTATAAAGAGCAGGGACGATATGTTCCCGGCTCTTTTTGTTTAAACCGTGGGCAACCGCCAGTTATTGCGCACTGCCAGTATCCGGATGGTACAGATAAGTACAACAGATATAGCTTCGGCTACTTGCTGCTCCATAAACTGCAGTAAAAAGATATAACAAATGCCACCTGCTATACAGGCAGTAGCGTATATTTCTTTATGGAATAGCACCGGGATATGGTTGAGCAACATATCGCGCAGCACACCACCAAAGCAACCGGTAATAGTGCCTAATGCAATGCAAACACCCGGGTTAAGATTAGCATCAAGTCCTTTTTGAACGCCTATTACCGTGAACAAGCCCAGGCCAAGTGCATCAAAAAGAAACAGGGTTACTTTAAGGTTTTTAACAAGGCGTTTAAATAAAATGGTGAGCGCGGCGGTTGTTAGTATAATTAGTGGCGTGCTTACATCCCGCATCCAGGATACGGGCGTATTGCCAATAAGCACATCGCGTAAAGTACCGCCGCCTATTGCCGTAACAAACCCCAGTATGAGCACGCCAAACAGGTCGAGCCTTTTCTGCATGGCCGAAAAAGCGCCCGATATGGTAAAGGCGATAGTGCCCAATATTTCAATAATGGTTGAAAAGCTTAAGTGCATACGGTTTGTAATACAAACCTAAACTTTTGTACTGATATATACATTCGCTTTGTTTTTCACTCATAGATGGCTATAATTGCGAATTATTATCTTTTTTCCCATCATGACTAAACAAAAAGGATTCACAACAACCCTGTTACATGCCGACCGTTTACGCAAACCAGAGTTTGGCGCCTTACATCAGCCCATACATACCGCGGTAACCTGGGGTTTTGATGATGTGCAGGAACTTGTGAATGTATTTCAGAATAAAACAAAGGGTTTTGCATATTCAAGGCAAGGCAATCCTACTACTGCTGCTTTAGAAAGTAAGATCACTATGATGGAAAATGGCCTGGCATCGGTAAGTTTTTCTACCGGTATGGCAGCTATTATGGCTACCGTATTCGCGCTGGTGAAAGAAGGGAGCCATATTATTGCAAGCTCGTACCTGTTTGGTAATACACGCAGCATACTGCAAACGTTTACCGAGATAGGGCTTGATATTTCTTTTGTTGATGCTACATCAGTAGATAATATTAAAGATGCGTACAAACCAAATACCTGCATGGTACTGGTTGAAACCATCGCCAACCCGGCTACCCAAATTGCCGACCTTGGCGCAATTGGAGATTTTTGCGAAGAGAAAGGGTTAATATATGTGGTAGATAACACCATGACATCGCCCTACATTTTTCAGCCGGTAACGGTTAAGGCATCCCTTGTTATAAACTCGTTAACTAAATATATTGGCGGCCATGGCAACGCGCTTGGCGGCAGTGTAACCGATACCGGTTTATATAACTGGGAAAATTACCCCGGCATTGCACCCGTATTGCGCACACAAATAAAATCAGAACTTTTAGGTATTACCCAAATCAGGAAGCGCGGCTTGCGTGATGGCGGCGGCACTTTAGCGCCCGAAGCAGCACACAGCATATCCGTAGGTGCAGAAACCCTGGCCCTTCGGATGGAACGCGCATGTGGCAACGCCGGTGCATTGGCAGAATACCTGCAGGCGCATCCGTTGGTGAGCAAGGTTTACTACCCGGGTTTAAAAGATCACCCGCAGCACGAGTTATCAAAATCATTGTTCCGTTACCACGGCGGGTTAATGAGCTTTGCGTTGAATGATGATGTAGATGTGTTTGCTTTTTTAAACCGCCTGCAGGTGGTTATTAAAAGCAGCAATTTGGGCGATACCCGCACATTGGCCATACCTGTGGCTCAGACCATATTTTTTGAGCTTGGTGCCGAAAGGCGTGCCGAAATGGGCATTCCCGAAGGTATGATCCGCCTATCGGTAGGTATTGAAGACCGCGAAGACCTGCTGGAAGATTTTAAACAAGCGCTGGATAGTGTTGAATACAGCCTTTTGTAACAAAGCTTTTGTGAGATAGCTCTTAATAATAAATGAGCTAAGGTTAACGCACATAAGGGGATAACTTTATATGGCAAACCTACCTTTGCCAAATGGCGGTGATCAGTAAAGGTGATGTAATGAAGGCTACAGGTACTGCTAACTTCCCGGGGTTGGCTTCGCTGTTGATGAGGGTGATGAAGATAGATGCCTTTAACAATATGATGATGCAGGCAGGCGATCTGGAGGGGGTTGCCTTTACCAAATACGTGCTCGATTATTTAGGCATCGCCATTGAAATTGATGCAGATGATCTTGCCAACATCCCGCAATCAGGTGCTTTTATTGTTGTAGCCAATCACCCTTATGGTGCAATTGAGTCGCTGGCTTTACTTAATTTATTAGTGTCCAGCCGGCCCGATACTTTGTTTATGGGCAACTTTCTGTTAAAACGGGTGCCCAACCTGGCCAACTATATTATTGCAGTAAATCCTTTCGAAACCATTAAAGATGCATCCAGCATTAGCGGATTAAAAACCACGCTTTGCAAGTTACGTACCGGTACACCGGTGGCTATATTCCCGGCAGGCGAAGTTTCTGCTTTTAATTTTAAAACACAAAAAATTGCCGACAAAGAATGGCACCCGGTAGTAGGTAAAATAATTGCCAGGGCGGGTGTCCCTGTATTACCCGTATATTTTCATGGCAACAATGGCATTGGGTTTAGTTTGCTGCGTTTTATACACCCTGCCCTGCAAACGGCAATGTTGCCCGCCGCTTTGTTTAACAAAAAAGGGATGACGTTACGTGTGAGTATTGGCAAGCCGATAGCTATGCCCCAGCCCTATCCGCATAGTGATGCTAATAATTTATTATCGCTTTTAAGGACGGAAACTTATGCGCTTAAGCACTTAGTAGCTTCTAATTAGCCTTATTTATCAACTTTAAAGCTTCATTGATATAGTGCAAACCTTCGGCAGAATAGCTTAACGATAAAGCAAACTGATGACCATGGGCGTCCATTTTTAATAACGATCTTTTAAGGATATTGATCAATTTTTCGGGCTCGTGCTTTGGATAGAAATCTTCGTATTGAAATTGAAGGAATACCAGGCATAATGCGTTTTCCATAACCTGTACCTCGGCATCCACCTTAATTTTTTGTTTTAAAATTATCTGCGTTACCCTTTCAATCTGCTCTTCCTCGTATCCAACATACTTTAAAATATCAGTAGCTACCGCTGCATGATATTTTGCCAGATCTTTGCGCCATTGCAAATAAGCCTCCCTTCCATCGGGGTATTGGTCACGCGGAATTTCCCACCGGCCAATATGCTGGCAACGGGAAGCCAGTAAAAGCTCTTCGCTTGCAATGGGCGACAGTTTTACTACCCATTCATGCAATTTTAGCGCTAAAAAATATTCCTGCGGATAATCAATGCCATCCCAGGTAAAAATATGCGGATCTGTCTTGTTATAATTATCGAATTGCTCAATAGCAGCTTGTAATTTATCCATTGGGTATAAATTTAGCATAAACTACTTATTAAGATGCAATAAATGGCTTTTCAAAAGTAAAAAACTACCTTTTATTGGTCAAAACCCGGTTTTAGATAAAGAACACTTAAATAGAAAGGCCTTAGCGAATGCTAAAGCCTTTTTGTTCTCCCACAAGGATTCGAACCTCAATTGTCTGAACCAGAATCAGAAGTGCTACCGTTACACCATAGGAGAGTATCAATTACCTGATGCTGCAAAAATAGCAAATTTTGCAGATTATAGCTGGGGGATATCTTTAAATTAACATTGTACTGTTTATATGTTCCACCAATAGGTCCATTTAATAGTTAACTGCCTGTTCTTAACCATAAACGGCGATGGGATAGAGTTATCGCCATAAACAATAAACAAATCAGAAGCGGGTTTATAGCGCCACTGCAGCCTGCTGTTGATGTTCATGTTACGGGCCTGCTCGTTGTATTGCACATAGGTGGTAAAATATAAGGTGTTGGTAAACGTAACATCGGCCCGTGGACCAATTAACCAGAACTTGTTACGGCCATACGGCTGCGGCAGCTTTAGGTCGTTATAAGATGTATTCAGTATTAAATTTACATAGGGCTGAAAGCGGTAACCTAACTGCCCTACCAACGTGGTTTTAGTGCCATTGTCATAGTAACCGCCACGGGCAACCTCAAACAGATAGGTAAAAACGCTTTGCGGTTTTGAAGCATACTGCACGTCGATAGTGTTCCAATGATTTTCGAAGCCTGTTGGCAGCATTGCTTTGCCGGTGTTTGTTGGATCGAACGGGCGCAGTAGTTTCACATAATCATCCAACCCCGAAACGGTTAAAGTACTGCGGTTACGGAAGGTGATAAGATAACTTAAAATGGTTTCATTATCTGTTGGTTTAAAGCCCTCATCAAAAAAGTAGATGCCGCTTGCCTGCACCCCGTGCGATAATATTACACCGCTTTTAGGGAAAAAGTTATGCTGTATTAGTGGGTTCAGTTTGTTGTAACCGGTGCGGGGCACATAACCGGCCTCGGCATTGTAATTTTTCCCTACATATTGCTGCTGCATGGCAAATGTCCAGTATTTGCTTAGATATTGCAGGTTAGCAGCTTCTACAAAATCGCGGCCTTTTACACCGGGGGTAAATGATTTTAGGCCCAGCAATTTACCCGTAAGCAGGTTATTTGAAGATGCCAGATTAAACTCTGCCCCCACATTTCGGTTATAGTCGTTAGCAGTACTGCCCGGCATGGGTGCGCCACCTGTCCCATCCTTATTAACAAACATGAAACCAATATTTGAGCGCGAGAACACCCGCCTTTGCAGCGTAACTATCCCAAAGTTTTGCCCGGGCAAATTATCAGAGTTTGACTGGCCGGTTTGGATATCCATTACCCCTACCCGCCAATTCTTATCAATTTTGCCCGTGAGCCGTGCCCCTGCACGTATGGGTGCATTTAAGCCCACCCTGCGCGAAAAGAAAGGCCGGATATCGGCATAACCAAAATTGGCGAACAGGTCGCCATTCTCCAGGAAAAACTGGCGCTTCTCGGGGAAGAAGAGTTCGTACCTGTTCAGGTTTATCACCTGCTGATCTACATCTACCTGCGAAAAATCGGGGTTAACCGTCATATCCAGGTTGAGGGATGAGGTGAGGCCCACCTTTACATCACCCCCGATATCCTTGCGCCAAACGGCAGATTTGTTATTCTCAAAATCTTTAGTAACACCACCTAAAGCATAGGGTATAATAGATACGTTATGGGTAGCTACAGGTGGCGCTTCATCCCATACAATTGTACCTGTATAAGCCAGTGATGCCGTAGGGAATTGCCTTGGCACCGGTGCCCAGCTCGATTTTTCGGTGGTAACCAGGTCGTTCCTGCTAAAATTTATACCCCACTCTTTTATACCTTTTTTATAACGGATACTTTTGAAAGGTATAGATGCCTCAAAAACCCATTTATCCGAGTAATTTTTTACCGTCGAAAACCATTTATTATCCCAGCTCAGATCTACCTTACCGCCCTCATACATGGCACCATCCCACTGCGCCCCCGCCGCGTTGGCGCCAAAGCTAAAACCATCGGTACGGGCATCAAACGGGTCCATAAAAAATATGAAGTTGTCGTTCTTTAAAAAGCTAAAATCGCGTTTAAGCGATTCTACCATGTAACCCGCTGTTGGCGTATAGCAAACCGCAGATATGTAAAAATTGTCGTTATCATATGCCATGCGCACTACCGTACGTACGTTGGCAAAGCTGGTATCCATGGGCAACACCATAAAAAAATTGCCAGCGGTATCGGCGTTTAACCAATCGGCTTCATCCAGCAAACCATCAATTTTTATAGGTGATGCGGCCCGCTTAATATGATATTTATAGTTGACGTTCTTTTTTTGCGCGGATACGTAACTGCTGAGCATGCAGCAGCATGACAGTAGTAATATGAATTTTAATTTAAACAATTTGGTATGGGTACTTAGGTTTGTGAGATAATACCTGCCGTTAATGTGTAATCGGTACACAATAATATAAATATTAAATTAAAAAACATTAGCCCCTTCCTTCTGCAATACTTGTTTTTAAAACACGTGGCAATATTGTTACATTGCATACAACAAAACCCACAAGCATGAAGAAATATTTTTGTCTCATTTTAACGTTCGTTTCTATCAGTTGCCTTGCACAAACGCAGATCTTTCCGCAACGAATGGTAACCTTTAAAAATCCGGCCGGCTTATCAGCACCAAAGGGCTATTCGCATTCGGCAGTGATTGATATGGGTAAAAGTAAAATGATCATCTTATCCGGACAGGTAGCTTTAAATGAAAACGGCGATTTGATTGGTAAGGGCGATATACTTAAACAAACCGAACAGGTTTTTGCCAACATTAAACGTATTATTGAAGACGCCGGCGGTAACATGAACAACGTTGTAAAACTAACTTACTATTTGAAAGATGTTTCAAAAATACAGCAGGTACGCGATGTAAGAGATAAATACATTAACACCAAAATGCCCCCTGCAAGTACGCTTGTTGAGGTAAGCAACCTTTTTAGAGATGATATTTTAATAGAGATAGAGGCGACAGCGGTGATCGCAAAAAAATAGTATGCCGCACTTAAATCTCTCCTTGGAGGGGGCTGGGATGAGGCTTACCTTACCCCATAACCATATAATAATACATGACAAATAACTTGCAACAGCTTTACGGTAATATTGATATTTACCTGTTTGACCAATTACTGAAAGGCCGCTTTAACGGATGCAAAAAAGTACTCGACGTTGGCTGCGGGACTGGGCGTAATTTGATCTATTTTTTGCAGAACGATTATGATGTTTATGGGATAGACCCAAACCCGGATGCTATTGAACATGTAAAATCGCTGGCAAAGACATTGACACCGGCTCATCGGCCAGAAAACTTTACCGTATGCAAAGCAGAGAACCTGTCTTTTAATGATGAAACCTTCGACCTGGCCATTTGCAGTGCGGTATTGCATTTCGCTAATGATAGTAACCACTTTGATGCTATGCTGCGTTCTGTGTGGCGCGTATTAAAGCCCGGCGGCTATCTGTTTGCCCGCCTGGCATCAGATATTGGTATTGAGAGTTTAGTTACCCCATTAGGTAATAGCCGCTTCGCCCTGCCCGATGGTTCTGAACGTTTCCTGGTGAACGAACAAATATTAATGGAGTATACCGAGGCATTAGGCGGCGAACTTTTTGAACCTATAAAAACGACTAACGTGCAAAATTTAAGATGCATGACCACCTGGTGTGTACAAAAGGTGGCTTCGCCTAAAACGTCGCCAAAAGAGAGGACTTTTTCTTTGTAATATCTTAGAGCCGGGCGAACTACCCTTATTATTCTTTCAATCCCTGTAAGTCACTTTCCAAGGCCTTATCCCAGTTGCCTGTTTTAGCGGCGGCATCATAGGTAGATTGCAAAAATTGCATCAAAACCCCTTCCGGGTCAGCTGACTGCTGAACTACCTCGTACGTTAAGAAATATTCGCCCATTTCGGTGCTGTAAAATGCGTCGGGCGGGCTTACCTGCTGTTTGCCGTAGTCATCGGGAGTGGGGTAACAATAGGAATAAAACGCAGGTTGCGGGAATTGTTCGCTGCCCGGCCAAAAACCACATGAGCTAACCTCGTGCGAGTAGGCTTCCTGCATTACTTCTACCGGAATGTTTGGTGCCCCGCCGGGGTGTTTTGGTGCAGGCCTGCCGCTAAAACGGGTAACCGCCAAATCAAACGCGCCCCAAAAGAAATGTACCGGGCTGCACTTACCTAAAAATCCGGCCCTAAAATCTGTAAATACATTATGGATCCTGATCAACGCCTGCCAAATGGTGTGCATAGCATCGGCATTATAGATACAAGGCGTAGTATTTTCTGCAAAAGGTATGGCCGGGTCAACTTCGTTAGGTACCGCATAAATCTCAACATCTACACCTGCTGCTTTTAAATTATCAAGTAACTCTGTATAAAAAGCGGCTATGGTTTCGGCACCCAAAGCTGACGAGATCTTCTCGGCAGTGCTGGTAGTTATATGCAACTGGTGGTTTATAAAATCAAGATCGATCTGGAAAACACCACCATTGTACGGAATGCTGCCGGTAGTTAGCCCGGTTGCGCTTACATACAAAGTAACCTGCCAGGAATGGTTTATCCATGGCATTTTTTTGAGGCGCACCTTGCCTATCATCTGCGTCCACATGTGTACCGTGGCGATGGTATCTTTCAGGTAATGGTAATCCAATTTAGGCCAGTTGGTGTTATTTGCGTTGCTCATATGTAAATATACAAGCAAATAGAACATTTGTTGCAGAAAGCCCCTGTCATTTCGAACGAGGTACGAGGAGAAATCTTTTACAATAGCCAAGCCGACTACATGCTTATCCGGATGCATAGTTTAAAAGATTTCTCCTCATACCATCGCACAGCCCTACCCCGGCTCGTTCGAAATGACAAGCGCCTTAAACAAAAAAAGCGACGGGCTTTCATCCGTCGCAGTTTTCAGTTATTAGTCAGTCAGTTTTTGACGTCGCGGGTAGATTCGAACTACCGTCAAAGGTTTTGCAGACCCTCACCTATCCTCTCGGCCACGCGACTTTATGCACAGCCTTATTTATTAGGCTGCGGGGTAGTTCTTAAATAAGATCTTACCTCGGTAAACCCTTTAGGGAATTTCGCAGGGATATCTTCTGATTTGATGGATGGCAGTACCACTACATCTTCGCCATCTTTCCAATCGGCCGGGGTGGCAACACTATGGTAAGCGGTTAGCTGTAATGAATCTATCACCCTCAAAATCTCCTGGAAATTTCTTCCTGTTGATGCCGGGTAGCTGATGATCAGCTTTATCTTTTTATCGGGGCCGATAACGAATAACGAACGCACAGTAGCGGTTAACGATGCATTAGGATGGATCATGTCATACGCCTGCGAGATCTCGCGGTTTTCATCGCCAATTATAGGGAAGTTAACTTCCACACCCTGGGTTTCGTTAATATCGTTGATCCAGCCTTTGTGCGATTCTACATTATCTGTACTAAGGGCTATCACCTTTACATTACGTTTGTCAAACTCACCTTTTAACGATGCTGTTTTGCCCAATTCGGTAGTGCAAACGGGGGTGTAATCTGCCGGATGCGAAAACAGTACACCCCAGCTATCACCAAGGTATTCGTAAAAATCGATCTCGCCTTGCGATGTTTGTGCTTTAAAGTTTGGGGCGTCGTCGCCAATTCGTAAACTCATGATCTTATGTTTTTAAGGTTAATATTGTTATATAGCTATAAAGCTATGTTAATATAATCAAAATTTTATCCGGGAAAAGTAAGATATCAAGCAGAGGTAAGAGAAATGTTTGGCAACATTCTTTTCTTTTAAATCAGCTTATCTGTCTCCGCTGTTTAGCGAAGCAGGAATTAGCACCTTATACAAGCTTATGAAGCTAATACAGGTTGCTAAGACATCATAGGGCCTTTCCCTCTGTCTTTCTGGATAAGTATATTTAAAGAACGATTATGAAACAAAAGTAGATATAAATTCTATAATTCCTATAGACTATATATTTATTTACAATTAAAAACGATAATTAACTGTAATTCAACCACAAAAAATCACAGTTAATTAAACTTCTCGGTAGCCACATGGTAGCTTGGGTCTTCCAGAATATTCACCTCTATAACATCGGCAGCATTTTTTAAGAGTACGATACAATCCTTGCTCAGGTGTTTTAAGTGAAGTTCTTTTCCTGCTTTGCGATACCGCTCTGTTAATTTATTAAGCGCCTCGATGCCTGACATATCAGCCACCCGGCTATCTTTAAAATCAATAATAACTTCGTTCGGGTCGCCGTCAACATCAAACTTTTCGGTAAAAGCAGTTACCGATCCAAAAAACAGCGGGCCATAAATTTCGTAATGTTTAACGCCCTTATCATCTATATACTTACGGGCTCTTATACGTTTGGCACTTTCCCAGGCAAAAACCAGGGCAGATATGATCACGCCAATTAAAACAGCCAGCGCCAGGTTATGCAGTAATATGGTTATAACCGCAACCACTATCCCTACAAACACATCCTGCTTTGGCATCTTGTTAAAAATCCTGAAACTGATCCACTCAAACGTTCCGAATGCTACCATGATCATCACCCCTGTTAGCGCTGCCATTGGCAGGCGGCCAATAACCGGCGCGCCAAAAAGTATGATCATTAAAATAGTTAGGGATGCAATTATGCCGGATAGCCTTGCCCTTGCACCAGCCGATAAGTTCACCAGCGTTTGCGCTATCATGGGGCAACCGCCCATGCCAAAGAAAAAGCCGTTGAGGATGTTGGCGCTTCCCTGGGCTATACATTCCCTGTTGCCGTTACCTCTGGTGGCGGTCATTTCATCAACCAGGTTTAACGTAAGTAAACCTTCTGTTAAACCTACCGCGGCCATAATTAAGGCATACGGAAAAATGATATTTAGTGTGTGCAAATTAAGCGGCACCTGTGGTATATGAAACGGCGGGAAGCCCCCGCTAACCGATGCTATATCGCTTACCGTTTTAGTATGGATACCAAAACCCAGTACAAGTGCAAACACCACAATTATAGCTACCAGCGAAGGCGGAACGGCTTTGGTTATCTTAGGAAAGAATGCAACAATAGCTATAGTTAACGCAACCAACCCGGCCATTATTAACAGTGGTGTACCGGTAAGCCATGTTTCGTGCCCATTAACAATGGTTTTAAATTGCTGCAGCTGGGCCATAAAAATTATTACCGCCAGGCCATTTACAAAACCATACATTACGGGTTGCGGTACAAGGCGTATCAGCTTGCCCAGTTTAAATAAACCTATTGCTATTTGAATAATACCAGCCAATGCCACAGCGGCAAAAACGTATTCAATACCGCTTGTTTTCATGAGGGCAATTAACACCACAACGGTAGCACCCGCCCCACCAGATATTAAACCCGGCCGGCCACCAAATATTGATGTAACAAGCCCCATTATAAATGCAGCATATAAGCCCACCAATGGCGGGAACCCTGCTAAAATAGCGAACGACAATGATTCGGGCATCATTGTCATGGCAACGGTGAGGCCGGCTAAAACTTCGGTTTTGTAGTTAACTTTTTGGGTAAGATCGAATAATTTAAAGCTGGCCTTCATGTGGTGCAAAGCTATAAAAAATGCCCTTACCACATTAAAGATACCCTAAAGCTCCTATTTACCGTTCAGCTTCTTAATCAATTCCACCTCTTCGGGTTTGTAAGGCGTACCATCCTTGCGAAAAATATCGTGGAACCATTCTTTTGGCTCGCCCCCATCAGGCATGGGGTTGTCCCAGGCGTAAATAGTATTGGTTTTACCCATTACAAAGCCCCAGTTTAGGGCGCCCACATTTTCCTTTTTCAACATAGGCATTATGTTGGCAAATTTGCTGCCGCGCGTCCTGGCCATGTACTCGGTACAAATGAGTGGCCTGCCATGGGTTTTAAGCATTTGAATAGTTTTAAGGTGCGAAGCTTCTTCTGTATAATCGTGATAGGTAACAATATCCGAGTTAAGCGCCTGGTAAGCGTTCAGCTTTTCAAAGCTCCAATCCCACAGGCCTGCAGAAATGGGCTGATCGGGGTTTACGGCGCGTGCCCATGCAAATACTTTAATTAGCAAACCCATAGATGCTTCCTTTTTTTTGGAGTTGCCGGGTTCGTTGTAAAGATCCCACAATAAAATGCGTTTATCGTGTTTAAAAGTGGTCATTATATCGGTTACATAGGCTTGCAGCATGGCTGTTTCGCCTGTATTGGTTAGCCTGTTGCCCGGGTCCTGCAGCCATCCCGAATTGTGCACGCCTTGTTTGGGTGCAGGTTGCAAGCCAACTTTGGCATCCGCGTTCCAGCAATCGTCAAAAAACACAAACATGGTTTGTATATGGTGTTTATTAGCAATGGTTAAATATTGATCTATCCGTTTTTTAAACCCTGCTTTATCTTGTTTCCAGACAAGGCTGTAAAGAAAAACACGCATGGTGTTAAAGCCAATTCCTTCGGCATAGCCCAGCTCACGGTCAATAGTTGCGGGGTCAAAGGTATTAGCCTGCCACATTTCCAGTTGGTTTATGGCATTGCTGGGTATAAAATCAGCTCCGCTCATCCACTTGTGCTGTTTATACCATGCATTTGCTTTAGCAACCGTCCACAACTTACCGGCAGCTGGCTTTTGCGCAAATGCGCTTATTGATAACAGCAATAAAACTGCTGCAAGAAATTTAGATAAATGGTTTTTCATGGCCTGTAATTGGTAAGGATAAATATAGCGATTGCGATGAAAATTTAGCCGTTAATTTGTTAATCCCTTTAAATATGCCCCTGTTTTGCTCCTTTCAGCGGCTTAACCGAGGTAAAATAAACACCCAGCTACCTATAAATGGGCCCTGCCATCAAAGCAAAAATTTTTCTTTAAGGCATCATATTATTTTCGAAAAATATTATACTATTTTTACCAGCCCATATTTTATAACCCTGCGGCGTAGTATTCGTATAAGATTATTACGTTGATTAATATTTTAATATTCAGCGTTATAGGATTTTGTTTAAGTGGCCGTTTGTAAAAACACCATTGTATCAAATACTATAAAATATTTAGGGTGTTTATAATTTGTAACAACGCAGGGTTGTAATTAATAAGCGTTTGCTTCTTTGGCACGCATTTTATTACCATGTGGGTGATTAAAAAAGATAGTGATTGAAAGTTCAAAATGAGTTTTTCTGAAGATCATAAGTTTTCTGGCGAAAGCATAGCTCATTTTGCGCGTATAATTGATAGTATTCATTTAGGCATTTGGGAGTATAACACCGATACCAGACAAGTAAAATGGTCATCGGGGTTTTATACTGCCTTAGGCTATGCCCCCGGCGAAATTGAATGCAGTTACAATTATTTTTTTGAACACCTTTTATATTACCACGATAAACCTGCTTTTTTAAAGGCCACTTATCACCCAAGGCATGGGGGTTCGCCGGTTGCACACATCAGGCTGCTTACCAAACAACACGGTTATCAATGGTTTGAAAGCACTACTCAAAAGCATGATACTAACGATGGCCCGGTGATATATGGCGTGCTTGCCAATATTAATACCCTTAAAATAAACGAGATAAAGGCCGCCGAAAACGAGTTTAGATGCGCAGAGATTGGCCGTATAGCAAAAATTGGAAGCTGGGAAATTGAAACAGCTACCATGAAGCTGGTTTTGACGCAAGAGGTTTATGACATTTTTGAGCTAAGCAGCCAGGTAAAAATGACCATTGAAGAGGCTATCAGCTTTTTTGAGCCGCAGTTTCGCCCGGTAATGACTAACGCAATTGAACAGGCTGTAAAATTTTGTAAGCCCTATGAACTTGAGGTTTTATTTAGAACAGCCCGAAACAATGTGATATGGGTTAGGGCTAAAGGCGTACCTGTACTTGATAGTTATGGCAGGTGTACTACTATCAGAGGCGTTTTCCAGGATATTGACAGCATTAAAAAGAAAGGCATTACCCTGCAATCGTCTATTAATTTGCTGGACGATCAAAACAAGCGCCTGCAAAACTTTGCCTACATTGTTTCGCATAACCTGCGATCGCATGCGGGGAACCTGAAATTCATGGTGAATTTATTTGAGGAATCTAACCTGGATGGCGACCGCACGGAAGTATTCTCGCACATTAAAACCATTAGTGAAAGCCTTAGCTCTACCGTAGGGCATTTAGACGAGATCGTTAAAATACAATCAGAAATTAGCAACGAACGAAAGGTTGTTAGTTTTGATACCATTTTTAATAACGTGGCATCGGCCCTTCGTACCAATATTGTTTCGACAGGGGCTAAAATACATACCGATTTTTCGGCCTGCCCGCAAATTGATTATATACCGGCGTATATGGAAAGTATTTTCCAGAACCTGCTTACTAACTCTTTAAAATACAAACACCCTGATCGCGAACCCGTTATTAACTGCTCTACCCAAAAAGCAGGCAATGAAGTTTACCTACTGTTTGAAGATAACGGTGTTGGAATTGACATGCCCCGCTATGGCGACCAGCTTTTTGGCATGTATAAAACCTTTCACCGCAATTCTGATTCAAAAGGCATAGGCCTTTTTATTACCCGTAACCAGGTTGAAGCGCTGGGCGGATCTATACAGGTAGACAGCACTGTAAATGTTGGCACAAAATTTACAGTAAGGCTGGTATAAAAACCCCATTTAATGAACACCGAGAACAAAATTGTGACTGCAGGAATTGTTGATGATGATGATATTTTTACTTACGGTTTCAAAAAATCAGCAGCAATAAAAAACTTATTTAACAAAGTACTGAACTTTGGCGATGGCAGAGAGGCGATTGAATATTTAAAAGACCCGCGTAATACTAACCATTTGCCCGATGTTTTGTTTGTAGATATTAATATGCCGGTTATGAATGGCTGGGAGTTTATTGATGCGTTTCAAAAAATCCAATCACAATTAGGCAAAAATATTCCTGTTTACATCATCAGTTCATCAATTGATCTGGAGGATGTTAAGCGCGCAAAAAACAACACGCTTATTGTTGATTACCTGTTAAAACCCATTGATAAACTTTACCTGAAAGATATTTATGACTCGTTGCAGAACCAAACGTATATGAGGCGATATAATTAATATTTATTTCTTAGTGTATACCTGCATGTAACGAATAGGTGATTCGCTCGTCTCTGTTAATTGAATTAGTCCATCATTCCGGGTTACCACGTAATGATGGACTAATGCCGTGTTATTTAGTTGTAATTGAACTTCATTATTCACAAACTTCCAAATATATCTTTCAGGTTCATGTGGGCCAATATTTGTATTTTCACTTGGCGATTTATAAGCCAAATAACAAACTTCGGTGCCTACGTATACAGAAGTGGCGGTATTATCCTTATTGAGTGTAAATATTGAATTAAGCATGCAAGGCGTTTTACTGCTGTTGGTATTTACTCCAAGGATAGTGCCTTGATTTTCTGAAACATATTCAGTAAAAGTATAGCTTCCAATAAGATCTTCCAGCTTTATTTTATTGTCTTTAGGATCGGTAGAACCGCCTTTTTTACAAGCAGATAAAACAACTATAATAAGAAGTAAAAAGGATAAGGTTTTTTTCATATCCTAAATATAACTACTTTATATAGCTTTCTAATGTTTTAAAGCCCGATGTAGTTTTCAGTTCAACCTTATCAATGGTTTTTGGTAATAATATACACTCGCCCATTTTTACAGGGTAAGCCAGGCTGTTATGCTTAATGGTAAACTCGCCTTCAATACAAACGTATATCACAAACGAATCCAGGTTTGAATAATCCTTCTCTATTTCATGTGTATAATCAAGCACATTGGTTGTAAAGTATGGGCATGTCACCAAATGAACATCCTCATTCTTTTGCGGGGTGTACAAGGTTTTATATTCCGGATAGTGCTTGTAATCTATAGCGGCAAGGGCTTCTTCTGTATGCAGCTCGCGTTTGTTGCCTTTATCATCAACACGGTCAAAATCATAAATACGGTAAGTGATATCAGATGTTTGCTGGATCTCGGCAATCAGCAAACCTTTACCAATAGTGTGCACACGGCCTGCGGGTAAAAAGAAAACATCCCCGGCTTTAACATCTTCCCTGTTCAGGATATCCATAATATGGCCGCTGTTTAAAGCGTCTACATATTCCTTCTCGGTCATCTCCCGGTTAAACCCGGCAATAAGAGACGAACCCGGATCGGCCTCTATTACGTACCACATTTCGGTTTTGCCAAACGAGTTATGGCGTTTTTTTGCCAGTTCATCATTTGGGTGCACCTGTACGCTCAGGTCATCATTAGCATCAATAAATTTTACTAACAAAGGGAAAACATTACCAAAATGCTTGTACACCTTCTCTCCTACTAATTCGCCCTGAAATTTCTCCAGCAGGTCGGCCAGTGACTGCCCCTTTAATTCGCCGCTATCCACTACGGACACATCAGACTTAACACCCGAGATCTCCCAGGTTTCGCCGCAATTTGGCAGGTTGCCAATATTTTTGTGCAGATAGGTTTCAATTTTATGACCGCCCCATATTTTGTCTTTAAATATGGTTTTAAATTTTAGTGGATATAATGATGACATGGTAATGTGTTCTTGTTTGAGGGGCTAAGTTAGGGATTTTGAATAAGCCTGAATAAGGTTTTCTAAAAAAGTAATCCCATAAGAAAAGCCCATCCTTAACAGATGGGCTTTTCCATTTATCACCGGAATAAGATTACTTACCCAATTTTGCTTTTAAGTTTTCGTTGATAGCTTCCAAAAACTCTTCGGTGTACAGGTAATCGGTACCGTGTTCAACTTTTGGTTTTATGGTGATGGCCAAATCTTTGGTCATTTTGCCGCTTTCAACAGTTTCAATACAAACTTCTTCTAATGCTTTACAGAAGTTTACCAGTTCCTGGTTACCATCTAATATACCGCGGAACTCTAAACCACGTGTCCACGCGAAGATAGACGCGATAGGGTTGGTAGATGTTGGGCGGCCTGCCTGGTGCTCGCGGTAGTGACGGGTCACTGTTCCGTGTGCTGCTTCGGCTTCCATAACGGTGCCATCCGGGGTAACCAAAGTAGAGGTCATTAAACCTAATGAACCAAAACCTTGTGCTACGGTGTCAGACTGTACGTCGCCATCGTAGTTTTTACAAGCCCAAACAAAGTTACCGTTCCATTTAAGGGCCGATGCAACCATGTCATCAATTAAGCGGTGCTCGTAAGTGATACCCGCTTCGGTAAATTTAGTTTTGTACTCTGCCTGATAGATCTCTTCAAAAAGATCTTTAAAACGGCCATCATATTTTTTAAGGATGGTGTTTTTGGTTGACAGATATAAAGGCCAGCCTTTCATTAGCGCCTGGTTAAAACAAGCATGCGCAAAACCGCGGATAGATTCGTCAGTATTGTACATGGCTAAAGCAACACCATCGCCCTTAAAGTTGTACACTTCAAATGACTGCTCGGCACCGCCATCCTCTGGGGTGAAGGTTACGGTTAGCTTACCTTTGCCTTTAGTAACAAAATCTGTAGCACGGTACTGATCGCCAAAAGCATGACGGCCAATACAGATAGGGGCTGTCCAGTTTGGTACCAGGCGCGGCACGTTTGCCATAACAATTGGCTCGCGGAAAACAGTACCATCTAATATATTACGGATAGTGCCGTTTGGCGACCTCCACATTTGTTTTAATCCAAATTCTTCAACACGCTGCTCATCCGGGGTGATGGTGGCGCATTTAATACCTACACCATATTTTAATATAGCATTGGCTGCATCAATGGTAACCTGGTCATCGGTTTCATCACGATACTCGATACCAAGGTCATAATATTTTATATCCAGGTCAAGATAAGGGGTGATCAGTTTATCTTTTATAAACTTCCAGATGATGCGGGTCATTTCATCACCATCCAGCTCAACTACCGGGTTTTCTACTTTAATTTTTGACATACCTGATTTATGGTTAATTTTATTTAAACGGCTTCAAACTTACATAAAATTTTATTTGTAAAAATTCAAGTGCGTAAAATTTACACTTTTATTTATCCCCGCTGAATTGGCATATTTTGTCTGGCAAACAAAAGTCTGAAGATCCTGTTTAACAGGGCAATAAACAATTAATTAAAACATGATGTTGCTTTTTAAAAGTTAGATGCTACTTTTATAAAAATTAAACATCTGCTAATTAGCAAACAATCGCTCTTATATTATGATAAAGTTGCTTATTAAAACAACCTTCTTCACGCTTTTACTAACTGCAGTAACATTAATATCAAAAGCACAAATAGGTTACGATTACGCCCAGTATGATATTGGTTTTGGCGGAAGCATTAACCAGCTATATGGCGACGCGGAATCACTAAAATCTACAAAAGCTGCAAACGTTAGCTTTGTTTTTAACCAAACCCCATTTGTTAATTATCTGGTAGAAGTACAAGCCGGCTCGTTAGAGGGCGGCGACAGGACATCAAAATCTGGCAGATATTTTAAAAATGGATACACAGCTATACTGTTTAGAGGCCAGTTACAGGCCGGCGAGATCATCGATTATTCTAATGGAGGGTTAATGGGTGTAGTAAAAAACTTTTACCTATCTACAGGGCTTGGTTATATCCTTAACGATATCAAGGCAGAAAACATCAACAGGTTATCAAATACTACACCCGAATTTACCACAGGCGGTTTAAATAAAAGCAACGAGCTGTACATCCCTGCCCGTATAGGTTACGAGTTTAAAATTTTCAACCAATACAATCAGCCTTCCGTGAAAATAGATCTGGCCTATCAATTCAATATGGATTTTACCGATAATATGGATGGCTTTACAGCCGGCCGAAATACCGATAAAATGGTACAGTATTCTATAGGCGTAAAGTTTGCATTAGGCAGTGTTACATCTTACCGTAAGGCAATTAATTAGTAAGTAATTATTATTGCTATAAACAACTTTTGGCAAGATTTTTAGTGTATATATAGCAAACTAAAACTCTATGATACCCGATAATCAAAACCCAGACTTTGTTACTGATCCGGAGGATAGGAACAGTCCACTAAATGAAGATGCCAACGAAACTGCTGATAGCGAGAATCTTAATTATGATGAAAACATCAACAGCTATGAGTATGATGTAAAGGGCGATAATCCTGATTATGACCACCCCGACCCTTACGATACATCTGTAAAAGACGGTGAGGACATGAACTCTACTTATGATGAGGCCAACCCATACGATACTAAAGGCGAGTATGATGCCGACCGTTCCATTGAAACGGATGTCGACTCGTTGGGTATGCACATTGACAGCGGAAAAACTTTAGAATTAAACCCGCGTGATGCAGCTTTGGCACACACCCCAGAGGACGACCGCGATGACCTGGACGAAGAAGGTTATCCTAAAAATGATACACCAAAAAAATAAATGTTGTTTGTGATTTAACCACAGAGGTCACAGAGGATATATTTGTTTATTAACACAGAGAGCACAGAGATTTTTTAAATAAAACTCTGTGCTCTCTGTGTTTTTATCTTTGTGTACGCTGTGGTAAAACCCACCTAATCGAAATCCAAATTAAACTTATTCTTCAGATCGATAAGCTGTGGGTTTTTGGCCGCCAGATATTGGAATTTTTCCATAGCGGTGTATGGTTTACGTACCACGGTCGATTCTTCCACTTTGGCATTAACTTCAATACTGAAATTTTTAAGCGTAGTGCGTAAAAAGTTTAGCAGGTATGGGCGCTCGTCTCTAAAGGCCTGCTCCTGTACTTTATTAGCTACAGGCACCTCAAAATTCTCGGGGCCTAAAACTATTGGCGTAACCGATGTAAATATGGTGTACAAAGTTGCCGCCTTACCTTCTGCCTTTAGTTTAGCGCCATGGTTGGTCCATAGCTGTAAAAACTGGTCAATGGTGAACGATTCTTTATCAGTGCCTTTTAAATAGGGATCTTCCTCTTCCTGGGCTGCCTCTTCTACCTGTTTACCCAGATCTTTTAACGAGGGTATTTTTATAGACGTAGCCCCGCTGTGCACATTAGGGATAAATACCTTTGGTTTTTCGGCCGCAAGTTCGGGCTTAGCTTCGGCAGCAGGCATGGCCATTGTTGGTGTAGCGGCGGGCGTAGTTGCAGGTGAAGTAACCGGCGACGTCCTGTTATAAGTAACTGGGTTATCCCTTACAACAGTCATATCTTCTGTAGTATTATCGCTTACAGGGGTGCTATTTACTGAGGTATCAGGTTTTTTTTTTAACTCCCCGTTTGGGGCAGCAGCGTTTTCACTTACCGGCAGGGCCGATAAATTAAATATCGAGAGCAGGTTACTCATTTTGAGCAGGGCAAGCTCTACCTGTAAACGCTGGTTCTTACTTTGCTTGTAACTGATATCGCACTGGTTGGCTATATTCATGGCCGATAGCAGGAACGATACCGATGCCGCCTGCGATTGCTGCAGGTAACGCGCCTTTATAGTTTCGCTAACTTCCAGCAGTTTTATGGTTGATGCATCCTTCCCTACCAGCAGGTTACGGAAATGCTCGGACAGGCCGGATATAAAATGCGCACCGTCAAACCCCTTGGATAAGATCTCGTCAAAAAGCAGCAATGTTGTGGCGCTGTCTTCGGCTAATAGCTTATCGGTTATATTAAAGTAGTAGTCGTAATCAAGTATGTTCAGGTTATCAATAACCGAACGATAGGTAACATTACCGCCGCTAAAACTCACTATCTGATCAAACATCGATAAGGCATCACGCAAGCCACCATCTGCCTTTTGGGCAATAATGTGCAGGCCGTCGTTCTCGTAGGTAATGTTTTCCTTTTGGGCTATACCTGCCAGGTGGCCAGCCATATCCTCTACCCTGATGCGGTTAAAATCAAAGATCTGGCAACGGGATAATATGGTAGGCAGTATTTTGTGCTTTTCGGTAGTGGCTAATATAAATATGGCGTAGTTGGGTGGTTCTTCAAGCGTTTTCAGGAAAGCGTTAAACGCCGCCTGCGATAGCATATGCACCTCATCAATAATATAAACCTTGTAACGGGCGGCTTGTGGCGGTATGCGTACCTGCTCTATCAAACTACGGATATCATCAACCGAGTTATTTGAGGCCGCATCCAGCTCGTGTACGTTAAACGAGTTACCGTTCATAAAAGCACGGCAGCTGTCGCACACGCCGCAGGCTTCGCCATTGGGCTGTAAATCGGTACAATTAATGGTTTTTGCCAGTATCCGCGCGCAGGTGGTTTTACCCACTCCCCTTGGTCCGCAGAATAAAAATGCCTGTGCCAGCTGATTATTCTTAATAGCATTTTTTAGCGTATTAGTTATATGCTGCTGACCTACAACGGTTTCGAAAGTAGCCGGGCGATATTTGCGTGCCGAAACAATGAAATTATCCACAGGCACTAAGGTAACAACAATTGCTTTAAGTTAAAACCTCAATTAAGGATTGTGAATAAAATTGGCGTTTGCCTACTGCATGTCGCCATCAGGCATATGATCGTCATCTTCCGGATCGGGCTCTCCCAGATCATCCGCAGTACGTATCTCGCGCATATCTTCTTCCAACTCCATCTGGTCATCAAAGTCCTCATCTTCCTCGTCGTTCCAGTCGCCTTCAACAGGGCTATCTTCAGCGGACGGGGTTAAATTAGTATCATCCGCAAAATCTTCGGCGTTATCCTGACCGGGGTATTGATTGGAAAATTGCATGGCGTTATATTTTTAATAAAGACACATTGCTTATCGTTTATGTTTTACAAAACGTCAATCCCAATAATCTCCTCAGCGCTCAACAGCGTTTATTTTTTCTTGATCGTGTTTATGAACCGCCTAACATCTTGTTCCTCTGGGCTATAAAAACCAATACCAATAATTTTTTTATTAGACGAAATCATGTAATTGTAGCTAATTCGCTTATAGGCATTTAATTTTCTTAAATATTTAGATTCAATAAATTTAAAGCCTGAGAAACTCCCCATTTTTGAACCAACATAATAAACTGAATCGCTTATATTAGGACTTGAGCTTGATATTGACCGCTCATGGTCTATTGTGAAATAGAACGCATTACTATCTATTTTAAAATATGGGGTTATTTCCGAAGTCATAATAAACTTGTATGGGTTCAAGGTATCAATCAAAAATTCACATTTAGGGTTTAAACGGCACATTCTCAATAAGTCGTTTTTAAATCCTAAATCCTGTTTCTTGTAAATAATCCGCTCTATATCTTTTTCAGTAACTGGTTTATATGAACCCGGTATTTTAATTACTGCTCCCAATTTTTTCAGTTCGTAATTCATAAGGCCATCTTTTTCATGACACCCTAAGAATTGAAGAGAAAGCACAGCTATTAAAATGCAAGCATTATTCTTCACTGTTACTGTTCGTAACATACGCACCACAAAGGCTATTGATCCGTTATAAAACATCAATAGCCGTAATTTCTTTAACCTTAAAATACCCTTTGGCCTGCGGCAGATACACTTCTATTTCCTGCCAGCTAACTTTAAGTTTTTTATTAAGTAAAGTGGTTGTTGCCCCCGTAAACTTATCAGACCCGGCAAACTCCCGCAACCACAAAAAGGATTTTTGGCTGCCGGCATTATCTGCTATCACAATATAGTTAAAGCCTTTATTATCTATCCGTTTAAAAGCACCCGTAGTTGATTCAATTGCAACTTCGCCTTTTTTATCGGCCATTTTAACAGCTAACTTTAAAAAACCATCGCACTTTTGTTTTAGTAAATTTGCACCGATACCGGTACCAATTTTGTTCATGGCTTCACTATCATCCATCTCCACATGTCTTTCTGCTGCTAAGTCAACTATCAGATCTGACTGGGCCATAAAACAATCCATAAAAGCTTTATTTGCTTCTTCACTATTGTTTATTTTGGATAAGTCAAGCTTCGAGATACAGTCGCATAAGGTATTAGTCAATTTTTGTTCAACAGGGCCCGGGCTTGTTTGCGCGTTAGCTGTTGATAACAATAAAGGAATACACAAGGCCAGCAACAGTAGAGTTTTTTTCATGAGTGATAATGTTTAGATCCAATTATGCCGTAAAAATATACATTAGTTTAGCTATACAAGTATTTGATTCTTAAAATATTCTTGCTACATTTGCAGCCCCGTAATAGCGGGTAATTAATTAAAAATCAAAATAATAATGCAACAGTACGAAATCGTGATCGTTCTAACCCCGTTGTTATCAGATGAAACTGCTAAAGAGGCAATTGCCAAATACAGCAAAGTTTTAACAGATAACGGAGCCGAAATTGTCCAGGAGGATAATTGGGGTTTGAGAAAATTAGCGTACCCTATTCAGAAGAAAACTACAGGGTACTATCACTTAACTGAATTCAAGGCTCCGGGTGATTTAATTAACAAACTGGAAGTTGAATTAAGGCGCGATGAGCGTGTTTTGCGCTTCCTAACCATTGCTTTGGATAAACATGCCATTGCTTACAATGACAAAAAACGCAGCGGTGCTTTTAACAAGAAACCTGCAGCTAAAGTGGAGGAAAACAACTAATGGCAAACGACCAAATTAAATACGTTACCGCTCCAAAAGTGGAGGATAACCGTAAAAAATACTGCCGTTTCAAAAAGAATGGTATTAAGTATATCGATTACAAAGACGCTAACTTTTTATTAAAGTTTATTAACGATCAGGGTAAAGTATTACCCCGCCGTTTAACAGGTACTTCTTTGAAGTTCCAGCGTAAAGTGGCACAGGCTGTTAAGCGTGCGCGCCACATCGGTTTATTACCTTATGTTACAGACTCATTAAAATAATCGGAGGTAAAAAGCAATGGAAGTTATTTTAAAACAAGACGTAAAAAACCTCGGCGATAAAGACGATGTAGTGAATGTAAAGCCAGGTTATGGCCGCAATTTTCTTATCCCAAAAGGTTACGCAATATTAGCAACTGTAAGCGCACGTAAAGTTTTAGCAGAAAACTTAAAGCAAGCACAGTTTAAACAAGAAAAAATACGCAAAGATGCTGACGCGATAGCTGCACGTTTAGAAGGTGTAAAACTTACTATCGGCGCTAAAGCTGGCGAAAGCGGCAAAATTTTCGGTGCTATCAATACCATTCAGGTAGCTGATGCATTAAAGAAAGAAGGTTTTGAAGTTGACCGTCGTCGTATCACTTTTGATCAGGAGCCTAAATTTGTTGGTGATTACACCGCAATTGTGAACCTGCATAAAGAAGTAAAAGTTCAGGTTCCTTTCTCAGTTGTTGCTGAGTAACCTGATTTCGGATTTTAGATTTACGATTTCAGATTTGGAGTCATAAAATTTGAAAATTAGACTTAGAATTTAAAAAGGTGTTTAGTTTAGGCTAAACACCTTTTTTGTGTTTAAATAAAAAGATTATCTGCAGATTAGGGGTATCAAAATTTACAATGGCGAAGAAGGTACAAAGCCGCAAAAAAAGCAGCAGCAAAACAAAAGGTTTTTTTAATATCGGCATTGTAAGGCTGGTTTTACGGATAGTAAAGCTGGTTGTTATTGCGTTTGTTGCCGCCAGTTTGTTTGGTGTGTTATTATTCAAGTTTGTAAACCCGCCTTTTACCTGGCTAATGATACAACGTGGCTTTGAACGCAAAGCCGATGGCAAAGACTGGAAGATAGACAAGCAATGGGTAGATTTTGACCAGATTGCCGACCCTATGAAACGCGCCGCCGTTGCTGCCGAAGACCAAAGTTTTTTAGAGAACCACGGTTTTGATTTTAGAGCGATAGAGCGCGCCATCCAAAAAAATGCCAAAAGCAAAAAACTGATAGGTGGCAGCACCATTAGCCAGCAAACCGCCAAAAACGTTTTCCTGTATCCCGGCCGCTCATTTGTGCGCAAGGGTTTCGAAGCATGGTTCACGGTGCTCATAGAGGCCTTCTGGACCAAGAAACGCATTATGGAGGTATACCTAAACGTAATTGAAATGGGCGATGGCATATACGGCATAGAAGCCGCATCGCAGGCTTACTTTCATAAACCAGCATCGCAATTAACCCGCAGGCAGTCGGCGGCCATAGCAGTGATATTCCCCAGTCCGCTTAAGTGGAGCGCGACCAAGCCTACCCGATATTTAAGGCACAGGCAATATCTCATCATGAAAAATATGCGCAGGCTTGGCCCGCTGGAGTTTTAAGCAATTCCGCAATGAACCGTCATGCCGAATTTATTTCGGCATCCCACATGCTAAGTATTAAATTATGGTGGCAACTTGTCCCGAGAGATCCTGAAATAAATTCAGGATGACGGATGCGCAGGTTGGGGCCGCTAGAGTTTTAAGCGATTCTGTCCCAGTACATGCTTACCTGTGCTATGTTTGGATTTAATGGTGACGTTATTTCGCCAGTAGCTTATTTTTAAATCTGCTTATTATCAGCTATTTACGCGTTAACGATGGTGTTCACGGCCGTGAACGTGAACACTTTTCACGCCATTTACTAACAAACATGCACCCTCGCTAATAGATCCTTCGTTCCTCAGGATGACAATTAGGTTTATTATCTTTGATAATCACACCATTATAAATCAGCATGCCCAAATCAACCCTCACCGATCAGCAGCAGGTAACCGCGCATATCCAAAAGCTCGATCCTGCTATCCGCGATGTGGTTGAAACACTAAGGCAGATCATTTTAAACACCGACGGCGAAATTGCTGAACACATCAAATGGAACAATCCCAGCTTTTACTATACCGGGGAAATAGCCCCCTTCGACCCTAAAGAATATAAGCGGGATATAATCGTAATGAACCTGCACAAAAACCGCGTTATGCTGGTGTTCCCAAGCGGTGCAAAGGTGGATGATACCACGGGGTTTTTAGAGGGTGATTATAAAGACGGCAGACGATTGGCTATTTTTAAAGACATGGAGGATGTACAGGCGAAAACGGCTGCCTTGCAGGATGTGATAACAAAGTGGCTGGCTTTGATAGAGAAGTAGCACGCTGATTTTACTTATACTTCCAATGCCTTGATTTGCCCTCTGTTAGCCATTCTACAGCGGTTTGCATGCGTTTATCGCGGGTGACATCGGTTTTAGCTTCAATGATCCACTCCAGGTATTCTTTTTTATGCGAATAGCTAAAAGCATCAAAGGTTGCCTTTGCCTGCGGATACTCGTTTAACACAGCCTCGAAATAATCAGGGACTATCAACTCCGTTTTTTCGGCAGTGGCTTTTTTGGCAGGAGCGTTTTTACCGGCTTCATTCAGTTTAACGCCCTGTTCTATAAAATCTATCAGTACATGCTTAGGTGGCAGATCGGCGAGGCTGGCAATACGGCCAAATTGCCCGGCGCTTTCATCATTTAGCTTCATTATCTGCTGTGGATCATCTATTAGCGATGCCTTCCATAAGTTAAGCCCGCAATGCTGCTTAAAAGACGCCAGCATTATTATTGGCCCTTTATAATCAAACGAAGGGCAGCCCCACTTAATGGTTTCGGCTATTAACGGCGAAGCTTCATGAATCACCTGCCTTAAATACGTTAAAATTGGTTTTGCAAAATCGGCCGACTTATCTATGTAAGCCTCAACCCGGCTATCATACTGTTCCATAATGCAATATAAGTAATATTACAAAGAATTATTATGCGGAACGCAGGCACCTCATTCCTCAGGATGACAAACGGTTATCGCAAAATATCTTTCAACCCGGGATGTGATTGCGATGCCAGGAACTCCGTAATTTCAAACTCGGCAAGCTTGTGCTTGTGGAACGGGTCTTCGGCGATGATCTTCTCCAGTATCTCTTTTGAATCGGCCTGGGCAATAATAACGCCGCCTGTGCGCGGCACCTTCCGGCCGCTCATGATGAATACCTCTGCCTTGTAATACTTCTTCAGGTACTGTACATGGGCTTCCATATGCAGGTCAAGCTCTTCCAGCGGGGCGATGTAATTGAGGTTGATGATGAACATAAGGTTAGTTTTAATGGCCAGTTGTTGACTAGAGAGTGGTTAGGCCCGCTTATACAGTCACCAGATCCCTAAACAGCTGTATATGCCAGCTATCTTTAAACGGCACTTCCCATTTGGTTTGCAGCTCGGTTAAGTTTTGGGCAAGGTTGTTAAACACAACGGTTTCAGTATTGATCTTTCCAGTTTTTAAAAGTTCTTCAAACTGGTGGCGTGGTACGGATACTACCTCTTCCCCATCGCGGTAAGCCAGGTTAAACCTGTCAAACAAGTTAATCCCGAACTGTTGCTCCAGTTGTTTCATAAAGTTCACCGATTTATCTATCGAGCAGCCGCTTGCGCCCGCCTGGCTTTCGTCTACAATCAGGATCAGGAAACGGTTGTACCTTATTTCGGCTTTGGCCAGCAACTGGTGGTTGTGTGCTGTCCACCCGGTGGTAAAATTATCCAGCTGAACCTGTATTTGTAATGCTTCGGCATCGGTAAGTTTCCTGTCCGATTGGTATACCCAAACTCTTGAATGTGAAGAAAATTCCATATCGCAAATTTATCAAATTATTAACTTAGGTTTATTATAAGTTGTCATGCAAACATCACTTCTGTCGGGAAAGAAAAAAGCGTTGCTAATAACCTTAATATCCCTTTCGGGGCTGTTTTTTGGCGATTTTAAGGCGTTTTCCGGCGAACAGGAGTGGATAAACTGGGGCAACAGGTTCCTGAACGAGAATTATGACCCTACTGTTGAACCCAAACTAAAGAAGTACGAAATAACCCTTACGGCCGATCATTTTATCCGGCTGCGCAAAACTTATCAACAGGGCAAACAGGAGTATTATTCGTTTAATTTGAACCGCTTTACCGAGCTGGAATACATAGCCGGAACAGCCGCTACAGATACCCTGCAAATAAAAACCCAGGCCGACGACATTATTGTACAAACCTACGAAGACCCCAAAGGCGACGTAGATTCGATGGCTACACATTGGGATATACCAGTAAGGAAGTTATCACCGTTAAAGTTGGATAGCCTGAAACAGGCATTAAATTTTTTAAAAGGAAAAGGATTATGAAGTTACTTTTTGCGGCGATACTATTATTATTTAGCCCATATGTAAGGGGGCAGAATGTAAATAAGCAACACATTGATGAATGGCTAATTAAGTGTGATTCGGCCTATACAGCCAGTAAAATATGGGGCTATGCGTTTAACAATGTTGTTTATGAAGCTAAAGATTCGGTAAGATTAGATAATGATTTAAAATCGCTTGCAAACAATAATTTATTAAGTATTGACCCTTTTTGGAACGAAGAGTTATTGCCAACAACCGAGAATCCGGGAAAGCTTTTAGTTTTAATAGTTACCAAAGGTAAGCAATCGGTAAAAGACAAAGAGGGCATTTTAAAAACAGCATTAAGTAAATACGCCAAACCGGAACTTTCTCAAAAGCCTGTTGATTCAGCCTCGACAGAACCGGTATTGCTTATCAATGGAAAGCCGATATCCCCTACTGATTGTTACGCAGAACTATCAAAACTTACGATCGATTCTATTACAGACATCTATTACAGTAAACACCCTGTCCCGAAAGAATACTATAGCCAAAATGCGAAGAATGGGATTATTGCAGTATGGATTAAGTAATTTATAACCCGTTAAAAGAAAAATCCCCGGCTTGTTTAGGAAACAAACCAGGGATTTAATATATAATATTGCTAAGCGCCTTTTGGTTTACCAAACAAGTGCAGCGACCAATAATTATTTAAGAAAATATTCTTTGGATCGCGTTTTTCGCGAAGGCTCATAAAATCGTCCCAGCGCGGGTATTGATCTTTTAAGTATGCTGCCCAATTCTCATAATCGTACTCAGGCAAAAACTTAGCCCAATGCAATCTGAATGGTATATCCTGCTTACGCAGCTCTTCCCAAAACTGGGCGAAAAACCCATCCTTATTTGCCGGGTTACCTTCATTGGTGGTAAACCAAAAAAAGTCTATTCTTAACACATCCCGCTCAAACGCCGGACTTAGCCAAAAAGAGCTTTGCTTACCCGCGTACAGTTCGGTTGAGTAATAACCTGTGGCTTTAAATTTGTCTTTTGTAAACATTTCGTCCAACAGTTTCATGGCGCGCGCGGTATCTTGCAAGGGTATCCAGATCTCGGTAAACTCAGTGCCCATCATAATATCGTTGGCGTTGTTATCCATAGGTAAGCTGCTGTAGGTATAATCCATAAACATTTGTGGCTTTCCTTTTTTAGTTAAGGGCTGCAAAGTGTCAATCATCATTGGGTACACTCCACGAAGCAACCCTTTAAACGTCATAAAAAATAAGGTAAGCAAAAACCCAATTATTTTGAGGATGAACGTTACCAGGCCAGCAAAAAACCTGCTGTTCCATAATTGTGCGGTAAGCTTTTCAAATTCGGCAAACGAGGGCTTAAGCTTTTCCCAAACAACAGCGAATTTGCTGTTCCCTAACATAGTAAATAACATGGCAGCCAGCAGTTGCTCCACATTAGTTAAAAAGGAATCATCAGCAAATTCTTCATATGGCACAGGGTCAAATATGGGCATTACCGCCCCGCGCGAAGCTTCCCATATCACTATCCGGTTAACTTTATCTTGCGGCCACCATAACAACCTGGAATATGGAGTTTGCTTTAAAAATGTTTCCAACCCGGGCTTGTCGTCGGTTCCGTTACCTAACAGATCGATAGGGCAGCTAGCAAGCGCTGTAGGATAAGTGATCTGCTGTCCGTAAATATTAAAGTTAGGCGTTAGCTGTAACCGCACTTTGCTAACAATGCCAAGCAAGCCCAATGAAAGGGCTATCGCGCCAAATTTTTCATCATCTTTATTAAACCATTCCAGCGTGCCATTGCCATCAATAATGGAAAGGCCCATGATATTTTCTTCGAGTGTATACCATAAAGACCCGCCTGCAGAGCCTGTCATTAAAAACCCACTTACTGTTTGATGCGAAATACCACCCAGATCGGTCAGTGTAAAACCTTTTTGAAAAGCCTGGTATAGCAAACTGTTTTGTAAGGTTGATGCGCCTGTGGGGTCTTCGGGATCTAAACCAAGGTGAATACCAGCTTCTACCTCAATAATACCTTTTGCCTCGTCTATCCAAACAAGTTTATTGTATTTATCAAAAATGATATTCAGGTTAGAGCCTTGCGGTGGTTTTTGTTCTGAAACAACATTAGGCAGTTGTGGGAACCCCTGCCCCGGATCGGTATAAATGGCGTGCGACAATGAGTGGGCTGCGCCCCTGCACCTGATCCCGAGCGATTCGGCAGCGGCTTTTTGTACAAGAGATATTAGTTCATTTTCGTTGGAGGGATGGTAATAGCCATCACTGCCGATTGGCGGTGTTTGCGATAAATTCATAAGTGATAAGGTTTAGGATATTAAAAGTAACTGTTGTTAATTTTTAATTACCAGCTAATTACACCCTATTTGCACACCTATATCACCCCTATTACGACCTATATATTTATAATTTGATCCTTATAATCCGTTAGCCCTAACCGTTATTTCAGCAATATCCAGCACTTTTATTTCCTGTTCTTTTTCCATGTGCTTAACACCATCGGTCAGCATGGTCATACAAAACGGGCAACCCGATGCTACTATCTGCGCGCCGGTTTCCAGCACATCAAGCATGCGCTCGTCGTTAATATCTTTTTTGCCGGGCTCGGGTTCTTTAAACATTTGCGCACCGCCGGCGCCGCAGCACAATCCATTGCTCTTGCAGCGTTTCATTTCTACCAATTCGGTATCTAATATTTCTAAAGCCGCGCGTGGTGCTTCATAAACGTTGTTTCCACGGCCAAGGTAACATGGGTCGTGGAAAGTTATTTTACGGCCTTTAAAACTTTCGCCGCCTTCGGCCTTTAGCTTACCTTCATCTATCAGCGATTGTATTAGCTGCGTATGATGGATCACCTCGTAAGTACCGCCAAGGCCGGGGTATTCGTTACGGATGGTGTTAAAACAATGCGGACATCCTGTTACAATCTTTTTTATATTATAACCATTTAATACCTCAATATTAACCATTGCCTGCATCTGGAACAAAAATTCGTTACCCGCGCGCTTGGCCGGGTCGCCGGTGCAACTTTCTTCGGTACCCAATACTGCGTAGCTGATGCCTACATGGTGTAGAATCTTACATATATCGCGGGTTATTTTTTGCGCACGCTCGTCAAAACTGCCTGCACAGCCTACCCAGAATAGTATCTCAGGTTCTTTGCCTTCGGCAGCCATTTCGGCCATGGTTGGTATCTTTTGCTCCATTATTCTTCTTCGCTTATCTGGGTTATAAACTCGTTAATACTACTGTAATTGGTAAACGTGATGGCGGAATTGATGGCGCTTAACCTATTCAAAAGATCAAGTGTTACCACCAATGCATCTGCTTCCGTTCCAAACATTTTGGCATCCCAATCAATACCTGCCAGGGTTTCATTCTCAGCCATACCCATACACCAATCCTCTAAAAAAACAGCTAACGGAATTTCGGTTGGCAAATAGCTTTTCCAATCGTCGCGGGCGCAAATCTTGGCAAGCCCCCTCTCCGACCAAAACGGAATTACGGCAACCTCTTCGTTCCCGGTGGCGTCGGCATTAGCCCAGCCTGTTTTGCTCTTTAAACCCCAAACCTGCTTGGTTGCAGCAACTTTTTCTATAAATGCTATGTATTTTGCTTCTAACTCTTCTGCCATTCTTAGTATCTGTTATTCTTTCTCTGCCCAGTTCAATCTATCGGCCTGGCTGTATTTCCAGGGGGCGCCGTTGTTTTCCATATTGCCGAACATATTATTCAAGCTCGCCGGTGCCTGCGATTCTTCCATCACCATGTAGCGGCGCATCTCGGTAATGATCTCCAGTGGGTTAATGTTAACCGGGCAAGCCTCTACACAGGCGTTACAGGTGGTACAAGCCCATAACTCCTCGCGAGTGATGTAGTTATCCAGTAAAGTTTTATCGTCGGTATGATCTTTGCCGTGCTTGTCTATGTTATTGCCAACTTCTACCAGCCTATCGCGGGTATCCATCATAATTTTACGGGGCGATAAAAGCTTGCCCGTAATATTGGCCGGGCAAACAGATGTACACCTGCCACACTCGGTACAGGTATAAGCCTCCATCAGATTTTTCCAGCTAAGGTCTGTTACATCCTTCACCCCAAAACGGCTTACCTCGGTAGCCTCGGGGACAAATGATGGGTTGAGCATAGCCTTAACCTCGTTGGTAACCGATGCCATATCTGTAAACTCGCCTTTTGGTTTTAAATTCGAATAATAAACATTAGGGAAGGCCAGCAGGATATGGAAGTGCTTGGAATACGGCAGATAATTTAAAAACGCCAGTATCCCTATAATATGGAACCACCAGCAGCCACGTTCAATATTAGCCAATGCATTGGCACCAGATGGCAGCAGCGGCGAAATAAACTCACTTACAGGAAAACTTCCCGCTTGTACGTAATGGCCAAAATGTAAAAGCTGCAATTTATAATCGGCGGCGTTCATGGTAAGGAAAGCCGTCATTAACAGAATTTCGATAGTAAGGATATAGTTCGCGTCGGATTTTGGCCAGACAGTCATCTCTATCCCGCTAAAGCGTTTTAATTTAAGGATATTGCGCCTTGCCAGGAAAACCACGCAGGACACCAGTACCAGAAGCGCCAATATCTCAAACCCACCAATCAGCAGGCCGTACAAGCTGCCTAATAGTTTCGAGAAGATGCGGTGCGAACCGAAGATACCGTCTATCATGATCTCCAGCACTTCCAGGTTGATGATCACAAAACCTACATAGATAAAAAAGTGCATTACCGCTGCAACCGGGCGTTTTACCATTTTGGTTTGCCCTAACGCTACTTTGGCCATTATAGCCCAACGTTCGGCCGGGCGATCGCTCCTATCAGTATCCCTGCCTAAAAGTATATTGCGACGTACCTTAGCCACATTTTTACCAAACAAGTAAACGGCTCCCAGTAAAATGATGATAAATATAACCTGTCCGACCATATATATTATGCGTGCATAGTAATTTAAAGCTAAAGTAGGAATTTGATTTAAAGTAAAGGTAGATATTACCGAAATGTTTTGAACTTAGAATTTGTTTAAATAAGTGACTTATGAAAATGTGCCGGCAGAAAAAATATTAAAATAATTTTTAGCTTATAAAGCATTGAAATTCAAGAACACACCGTGCCTAAACAACCATATTGATGTTTAAATTCAACTAAAAATGAAAAAAATCTTTCCAGAAATAAAAAAAACGCTACATTTGCAGACCTTAAACGGAGCGGTATCATAGCTCAGTCGGTAGAGCAAAGGACTGAAAATCCTTGTGTCGCTGGTTCGATCCCAGCTGATACCACTAAAATGAGTGTCAACTCCAATCAAAACCCTGTAAATATCTGATTTACAGGGTTTTTTTGTTTCCTACCAGATCAAAATAACCCATAGTTTCTCAATGTTTATGATACCTAAAAGGATACCTGTTTTAGTTCCTTACCTTCGAGGTATCAGAAAGCGGTATAATTATCTGTAATACAGTTAATTACGCCAAATAAAATCGGGTTATTTTAACCCATTTTGAGCCTTTTTGATACCAGTTTTTAAGGAACGTTTTGCACCTATTTGTCAAATCGTAACAAAACAAACAGTATTAAATGAAAACAACAAACACATTTGGCGTACATTTTCTTATCCGCCAGGATAAGTTAAAAGAGGGCAAGGCCCCTGTGTACGCACGAATTACCGTAAACACAGACCGAATTCTTATCGGCCTGAAGCAATGGATCGACCCAAAGTCATGGGATATCCGAAAGGGAGCCGGTAAAGGGGCTAAAGACGAAGTCAAATCATTGAATAATTATTTATCCGAAGTCAGAACCGAATTTGGAGAGTGTTACCGTGAATTACAGCTTAAAAAGAAAGTCATTACCGCGGCAGATGTTAAAATTACATTTTTGCGCGTAGAAGAGGTTGAACACACTTTGCAGTCGCTTTTTAAATTTCATAATGAAAGGGAAAAACATAAGTTGAATGAAAATACGCTTAGTCATTACTTAACTACGCAGCGCTATCTTTCTGAATTTATTAATGCACGTTATCATAAAAAGGATCTTTCTCTTAAAGACGTCAATTTTAAATTCCTATCCGATTTTGAAAATTTCTTACGTGATTATCAACCTAAAAAGAACAAAAAGCCTATTGGTAATACAGGTGCAATGACACACCTGATCCGTTTGAAGAAAATGCTGAACCTGGCTATTAGTCTTGACTGGATTGGTAAAAACCCTTTCTTTGGCTACCGGATAAAGATAAGACATGAGGCTCGTCAATACCTTAATAAGACAGAGTTATCAGCATTGGAAGCTAAAACGTTCGCTCTCCCCAGATTAGATTACGTTAGAGACCTTTTTGTGTTCTGTTGTTACACAGGTTTAGCTTATATCGATGCAATCAATCTTACCCGTTCTAATATCGTCGTCGGAATTGACAATGGTTTATGGATTAAAACTAAACGGAACAAAACATTGATCCCGGTTAATACGCCGTTATTACCGAAAGCTGTTGCAATTTTAAAAAAGTATGAGACTGACTACAGGGCTATAAATAATGGAACGTTATTCCCATTGTTGAGTAATCAGAAGATGAATAGCTATCTAAAGGAGATCGCGGATTTATGTGTTATCGATAAAAATTTAACCTCACATATAGCCCGCCATACTTTTGCAACAACCGTTACTCTGTCTAACAATGTGCCGATTGAAACAGTAAGTAAGATGTTAGGGCATACGAAGATTGGCACAACGCAAATCTATGCTAAGGTAATTGAGCAAAAAGTTAGTGATGATATGGCTGTTTTGCGAAACAAGTTAGGATAAAAAATAAGCTCTATTTTGTATAATAAATAAATATGAGCCGATTAAATAATTAATCGGCTCATGTTTTTATTATATTTGAGTTGAATAAATAAATAACCGGCTCATGGTATATAGTTGGCAACTTCCAAACTGGCCTGAATTCACTTACGAAATACAGAAAATACAACCTTTAATCCTTGCCTTGGCAGAGGAAATCGGCGAGGTTAACGGCATGATTATGGGCTTATCTGATGAATTAAAACAGGAAACCTTATTACAGCTAATGTTATCTGAAGCAGTTAAAACATCAGAGATTGAAGGCGAAATTTTAAGCCGGGAAGATGTAATGTCATCTATCCGAAATAATTTGGGATTAAATCTTAGCCCGATCTATGTTAAAGATCAGCGGGCCGGAGGTGTGGCTCAACTGATGATAGAAGTGCGTAAATCGTTTGATCAGCCTTTGCGTTTGGATACGCTTCTCGAATGGCATGTAATGTTGATGGCAGGTTCAAAGCATATTAAGCCAGGTCAGTGGAGAATTGGAGTTGAACCGATGCAGGTAGTTTCTGGTGCGTATGGACGCGAGGTTGTACATTACGAAGCACCGCCTTCTTCAGAAGTCCCACGGGAAATGAAGCGCTTTGTTCAATGGTATAATAAAGCAATATTTCCACTAAAAGTTGGAATAGCCGAAGCGGTGCTAAAATCGGCGATAGCCCACTTGTATTTTGAATCTATACATCCTTTTGAAGATGGAAACGGCCGTATCGGTAGAGCGATTGCCGAAAAAGCTTTATCACAATCTTTAGGGCGACCTGTAATGCTCAGTCTTTCTAAAACTATCGAGGGGAACAAAGCTGCTTATTATGCAGCGCTTAAGGAAGCTCAAAGATCATTGGAAATCACTCACTGGATAAATTATTTTGCTTCGGTGATTCTTGAAGCCCAGCGTGATGCAAAAAAAATGGTTCAGTTTACTTTGAAAAAGGCACATTTTTTTGATCGTTATAAATATCAGCTTAATGACCGACAACTAAAAGCTATCAATAAGATGATGGAAAAAGGCGACCAGGGATTTGAAGGTGGAATGACAGCAAGGAAATACATCAGCATAAATAAAACTTCTAAAGCTACCGCTACACGTGATTTACAACAGCTAAACGAAATGGGTATCCTTACCCAAGTAGGGGCTGGCAGGTCGGTAAGCTATCAATTGAATTTAGTTTAAATAACGTATGCTAAAAGTAGCAAGGTATCGCATTGTGCGATACCTTTTGCTATTTATACCTATTGTGCATTCTGCAAAATAGCAAGTCCGAGTCGGATAAACTCGGAGTAGATTCCAATTCTCTTAACCCATTTTTGTATAAAAACACCTACCTCGTACATGAGGTGTGAATTTTATTTAGATCAGGTGAGCACTTTTGTGCTTAATAGATCATAGTTGTGATAAAATGAATCCAAAAAAAAGAACACAAGGTGTGCAAAAGTTGTGAGGTATTCTCAGACGAAGGCTACAACTTTGCCTGAGACGTGCAACATCAAGCTGTGCTTGTACGACAGCTGACGGAAGTTTGGGTTTGAAAATTTAACATCTATAAATGAATAATTATGGCAGCAGAAATCATCACGAAGGAAGACTTGCAGGAGTTCGGTGAACGACTGCTCGGTCAAATGAAGGCGCTGATAAGCGGGGGTTCAAATGAAGAACCAAGAAAGTTTATAAAGAGTTACCAGGTCAAGAACCTGCTTAAGATTTCCAATAATACCCTGCAAACGCTCAGGGATAACGGCACCATTCCTTTCACTAAGATCGGCGGTATCCTGTATTACAATTACGAGGATATCATGAAAGTCTTAAAGGGGGAAGTTAAAAGCAAGCGGATCAGTTTCAGTAAATAGATATGTGTTCAGCCTTCAGGAGCAAGCCATGTTTTCGCTACGCTTAAACGGCTTGCTCCTTCGGAGGTAAGCGTGATTTTGCACTTCGTTTAAAATCAAAGATCATGGGAAGACCGGCTTTACAGGAAGAAGATAAAAGGATCATACAGGTCAATATCCGGCTCACGAAAGAAGAGAATGACATCGTTTGCCATTATGCCGAGGCATCAGCAATGACACCGGCCAACTGGATCAGGCAAAAAGCTTTTACCGGCAGGTTCCCTGCCATCAAGCTGTCACCCGTTAATGCGGAATTATATCGGGAGCTACACAGGATCGGCGTAAACCTGAATCAAGCGGTCAGGCAGGTACATGCAGGAAAAATTTCACCTGCCTTTTCAACGATCCTCCTGGCACTTCTCAAAACGCAAAAGGACATACTTAACTGTTTACTGAAATGACAGCAGACCAGGTAAAAGGAAAAGGATTCAGGGGCGCACTGAGATACAACCTGCAAAAGGTCGATCAGGGCGTTGCTAAAATTCTCGATATGTCGTTCACATCGGGCAAAGAGGATGCTATCATGCAAGAAGTGGCTTTGGTCAGAATGTTAAGGCCAAGCCTGCAAAAATACTTTTACCATACCTCCCTTAACTTTCCGCCAAATGAAAACCTGGCTGATGAACAAATGAACATTATTGCAAATGAATATTTGAACAACATGGGATTCGATCAGCACCAGTACGCGATCTTCCGGCACTTTGATGCGGATCATCCGCACCTGCACATCTTGGTCAACCGTATCGGCTATGACGGCAAAGTGGTATCCGACAGCAAAGACTATCAGCGGAGTGAACAGGTGCTGAGAAGACTGGAAAAGCAGCATGGGCTGACCGAGGTTATTTCCAGCAGGCAAGCGCAGGAGAGGGCAATGACCAAGAACGAACTGGAGATGATGAAGCGGACAGATGAACCATCAGTCAAGATGAAGCTACAGGTCCTTATCAAAAATGTGCTCAGTGAAAAGCCTGCTGCAACACAGTTCATTCAGCAATTAGAAGCACAAGGTATTAATGTATTATTTAACCAGGCCAGTACCGGCTTTGTAAGCGGCATATCGTACGGTTATGAAGGTATGCTGTTCAAAGGCGCTCATTTAGGTAACGCTTATAAATGGCAGGCCGTAAAAAATGTTATCAGTTATGAACAAGAAAGAGATCGCACAGCAATATACCAGGCAAATCTTAGGACAAGAGAGCAGCCGTCAGCAAGAACCGGACAATCAGCCGGTGGCGGAACAGCAACCGGAGCTGACGCAGATACAAAAGTTACTGCCGGAAATAGAAAGGATGTACAGCAGGGCACTGGAAAACTACAGGATCAGATCGGAAAAGCTAATCGAAAATACAAGCAGGCGGCTGGAACTGATGGACAGCACGGCAACCAACCTCGCCTTTCAGATACAAAGGATAGTCAGCAGCGCGGAACTAATTTACAAGGCCAACCATCAGGTCGGCAGCAGGTGGGTTATCAGGCTTTACCTGATAGCGATCTTATCGGGAGTTTGCTCGGCACTGATCACCATGCTGGTGATATGGATCAAACTGCATTAAATGAATTTAAACGTAAAAGAAAGAAGAGAAAGGGGCAGAGGATGGGTTAGCAAAGCTTAATGAAATTACGCAAAGGTAGTTTCAAGTTTATAACCCCTACCCCGTATAACAACAATTTTAATACCCGGATCAGGTTCTAGTTTTTTCCTGAGCTTTGATATGAACATATCGAGGCTGCGACCCACTATAATACCTTCATCTTCCCAGATCTCTTTTTGCAGCCGACTTCGCTCTATCGTCTCGTTTGGAGACAAGGCGAAAATACGCATTACACGGGTTTCAGTTCCGGTCAAATCTGTGGTAGTTCCATTTACTGTAAGCCTGCCTTCCTTCACGTCAAACAAAACAGAACCTAAAGTGATCATGTCCGCATCCTTACCTAGCCCGCAAAACGGTCTCCGCATTTCCCCCGACCTAAAAAAAAGAAAACCAACAAATGCTAAAAACGGCAGGCTACCTAAAAGGTACTCACTCTTTAATGCGTTGATGCCCGCTGGCTTAAATTTAATGTTGACCATATAATGTGCCCTTGGTTGCCTTCTTCCTTTGCAGGCTACAATATCATCTTTTTTGTATTTTGATATTGCGTATCCGTAGGCTACACCGGGGCTGCCACTATTCAAAACATTAACTACATAATCACTTGCAAGCAGGTCTTTACCCAATAAGCGCTGGGTGATACTTACCAGTGAATCTGCTTGAAAGGTAAGCTCATTCTCAAACCTGATCTGGTATTCATTTTCAGTGATCTTTTTTACGGGAAGCACCCTTGATGTACTATCACCCGATTGTAATAGCAGCTCATGCCCTATTTTTCGAAGCAACATTTCCCGTCTGGCTATAGCAAAGTCGTCACCACCAGTCATACTAAAAGCTGCGCAGATTGCAGCAGTAAATAAAAGCAATGTCGATCCAACGAAATATTTGCCTTTCCCGGATACGGATAGGACATTTTGGCTACAGCTCATAGTGTCAAATTATTATTTACAAAGTTTACATTTTTATTTACAATCCAAATTCCTCCTGCCTGATGACAAGCAATTACTTTCGCTTATCTGATCCTACAAACGGAAGCATGGGAACTTCAAAGTCACTATCACAAAAGTTTAAATCTTACCAATTTTAAATATATAAATAATGAAATTCGCGCACTTATATTCCTTACTATTTGTCTCTATTTTTTTTAACTGCTGTGGACAAAAGAGAACTGAACCACATCGCGATAATATTAATTATGCAATTAAAGACACGGTTACTGCCTACGGCCCGAATAGAATGGTTCGGAATGTAAAACAGGGCCGAAACGGTACCATTTTAATTGCATCATCATTCGCCGGTGTTTTTAGATACGATGGAAAATCGTTCACAAACCTCACCAGTAAAATAGGCCCGCGCAGGTATTGGAACGTCCTGGAAGACCGGCGCGGATACCTTTGGTTAGCTACTACAGATTCGGGTGTTTATCAATACAATGGGAAATCCTTTCGACACTTTACAATGAGAGAGGGGCTTGCCAGTAACAGAGTTTTTTCTATTTATGAAGACAGGGCCGGTAATATCTGGTTTGGCACTGGTGAGGGGGCAAGCCGTTATGATGGAAAATCTTTTAAAAATTTAACAACTAATGACGGACTTTCTAATAATAGCATCCATACGATCTTAGAAGACAGAACCGGGAAACTTTGGTTTGGTACAGGCGGCGACGCTTGTGTATATGATGGAAAAGCGTTTACTGTTATTAGAAATAAAGAGGGGAAGGCTTTTTACAATGTTTGGTCAATCATAGAGGATAGGAAGGGTAATATTTGGTTCGGTGCATCAATAATCGAAGATAGAAAAGACCACAGGCTATCTGTTTCGCCTGGTCTTTGGCGTTACGACGGCAGCTCCTTTACTAAGGTAACTAATCGGGGTGCTTCTGCTGTAATGGAAGATAAAAAAGGAAATATCTGGACTACCGGTAGCTTAAATCCTAATGGGGTTGGCGACTGGGCACTTTCACGATATGATCAAATGTCTTTGTATAATAAAACCCTCACTGTAACCGAAATAATGTCGATAAAAAGGATGCTCTGCGGGATTCTGGAAGCTGACGACGGAAGTGTTTGGTTTGGGTCAATGAACGGCGTGTATAGGTATGATGGTAAGATCATCACTGACTTCAGAAGTAAAGTGTATCAAAAATGAAGACTTTAAATTATTTGTCAATTATTATAAATCAATATTATCTCTAACATGAACAAATTATCAATCCCCTACTTCATTTTAATTATTGCTGCTTTCTTCTTTGGTTGCGGTGGACCTGTAAGAGAGAAAAATAAAAATGCAACACCAAGCTCCTTATCCTTACATGTTGGGAACGGAAAATACAAGATGATAGATACCAAGAAAAGTGTGGTTGCATGGAAAGGTTCTTCTCTAAACGGCTTAAACACTCAAACCGGGTACGTCTATATATCAAAAGGAGAATTGTTGATTGATAACAGCCAACCCGTGAGTGGTACGGTTGAGGTTGACATGAACACAATTGAGGATAAAAAACATGGGCGTGAAAATAAACTGGTTAATCACTTAAAAGACCCTGATTTTTTTGAGGTTGAGAAATTTCCTTTTACTACAATGGTAATAACCAATATTAAGCCAATAGATGGTGGGAATAAAAAAGTTAAAGGGAACCTGACTATTAAAGGCATCACACATCCGGTCACATTTCCAGCCAAAATAGTATTTAAGGATGGAATTGTAGAAGCCAATGGCAGACTGGTCATCGACAGGACAAAATGGGACGTTAGGTATAAATCGGCAAAGTTCTATGAGAATTTGGCCAATCAAACCATGTCTGATTCCATTGAATTTCAGATGAGGATAGTAACAATTCGTAAGGATTAATAAAGCCTCCGCCGACAAATAACTTGACCAATGACATAACTTGCTACAAATGTAGAAATATAGAAAACTAGATTGCTAGATTTATACAAATGTATATTTCTATAAATCTAGCAACTTAGAAATGCGTATGCATTTCTAATACTTGAACTATGCTTGCCTGGGCTATAAAAGACAAAAGCCCTTTAAGGGGCTTCAGATTATTTTGAATTCTTTAAAATTTCAATTTTCTCGTTTTCTTTTTCGAGCAATCGTTCGTAAAGTTTTTTATTCTCTAGATGAAGCGCTTTAATTTCCTCCAAAGATTCAAGCCATTTCTCCATAGGATTTATGTTACACTTATAATATTGAGCATACGCAACCGCTTCATCATTAAAAGTATTGGCAATAATATTGACCACCTTTTCCTCGTCAAAATTCTTAATTGCTTCTACAGGCACTTTAAGTATTGTCGCTACCTGGGCAAGTATATCTTCTTCAATTGTCTCTTTAGCTTCGAGTAATGAAACTCTTTTCTGGCTCCATTCATCACCCAACGCATAAGCCAGGGCTTCTTGTTTCCAGCCGAGCATTTCACGGAAACGTTTGACGTTACGGCCTTGATGTACTTGGTTGGGTTTTTCGGTATGGCTGTTCATTGGTTAGATGTGCTAATATGATATAAGCAAATATAATAAAATATGTCCATGCCAAAAAAAGGTGCCTGATGAGTTACTGGAATAAAATAGTCAGCGCAGTTTCTCCGATAGAAGCCGGTAGGATGGGATAGAAATGACACACTGCGGAGCTTTGTTTTGCCGGTTGATGGAGGCCGGTTTAAACAAAGAGCATCATGTACAACGGAACTTATGCACCCTGGGAACATTATCCTAAAACACTTCGCCATTACGAAGTGGAAAATCCAATGTCGGTAGTAGTCGATTTTTTTAGTGCTGATTCAGTAAAAGGTCACGGTAAGCGATTAAAGGAATGGCGTTATTATGTAGTTAACGACGAGCATTATGATGAAAAACGTCATGGCCCCGGCACCCTGCTTTTTATATATGATCTTAACTTAAGGATTTTAGAGGCTATGTACCTGCTATTGCTCAATTACAAAAACTTTTCTTACCAGAGGAAACAGCTTACAGAAGAACAATTGGAGGAAGAGAAGGAGCAATGGGAGTACTATCCCAAGAACCTTTCCTTGAAAGAACAGCTTGAACCCTATAAGGCCGTTAAAAAGGTCTTTAAGAAAATCAAGCCACAGGAATACAGGGATCAATTGCATGAGTGGTCACACGTAGCGCTTTACAATAATGCGGATGACGAGGCTTTATATGCAGGCGAGGTGATTACCGTTTATGAAAACTTAATCAAGCTGTATTCGGCAGCATGGATGATTTGCCAACGTGAAGGTGGTCGGCCACTACTAAAGCGTAACAAGGTTGGAAATAGTTTAGCCGAAACATCTACGGAACCAGTTGCGCTAAGGGCAATAAACCCCGAACCTACAGCAGCCGAAAAACTGGCGTTGGAAAAAATTAAAAGCCTGATAGTAAAACGCTGTCCTGAAGTTCAGCTGATTATTCATTTAGGCACACATCCCAAGCCGTTTACATTTTACCTGCTTATCCTGATAGGCGATGATGAAAAAACACCGGAGCATCAGATTAGTAACAAGATAGAAGATAACTGTCAATATTTGGCTCATGTGCATGCTATCGTACATAAAGTAAACAGCGCGAAAGAAGCGCTAATTAAAGGCAGACGGTTTTGGTCAACCGTTATGGACAAGGGAAACGTTCTGTACCAATCCTCCGAATTAACATTACCTGCTCATTCAGAGATAACTAGGGGAATATTATTAGCAAGGGCACAATTCAATTGGGAGAGATGGGGTAAACAGGGCCATGAGTTTTTAAAAGGCGCTGAGTTATACAGGGCGAATAACAATTTCAGGCTGGCAGCATTTCTTCTGCACCAATCCGTTGAAAGCGGTTTAAAAGCTATCATACAAGCCGTTATAGGCTACCGGGTACAGATGCATAACTTGTCGCGATTACTAAGGCTTACCTTATTGTTTACTGATGAATTAAAAGAAGTGTTTGAACTTTCTACCACCGAGGGGGCGCAATTATATCAGTTACTGCAAAACGCCTATTCACAATCACGGTATAGCAGTTCATTTGACCCTGATGAAGATTCTGTAAGGTTATTATTAAAACAAGTAACAAAATTCAATCAGGTAGCGGAAAGAGTTTACCAGCAATATATAACAGATATTGAAGCATAACAGTGTCAATAGTATTTGCGGGGGCGCAAGTGCTCGCCTCACGTACTTTAAAAGCTGTTTATAATATGAAAGTACCGCCAGGGCGCTTAGTAGCATGTGGGGCGGTTGTTTTAATCGCCCGACCCTGCTGCTGAAATTTGAAATGACCTTATCCCACCTCCACAGCTGCGGCAGGCAGCTTCATTACACCACGCGCTGTCGCGCCGGGTTTAATTGCGCCGTCAGCCTCGCTGCCGCTGGCAGGAGTGCTATTCGTTCCTCATAACACACCTGCCATTTCCCCCCGCTCAAAAAAGGGAAACCACTGCACCGCATTCACAAAATTAGCACCGCAGGAAAACTGTCAAGGGTATATAAACGGTGCGGTTAAGTATAAGAAATTAATGGCTGCACCGCCCTTGACAGTTTTCCTGCTTGCTGCTGCCGGTTGTTTAAGCGTTGCAATGGGTTAGTGTGTTTGGTTAAAATAAATTCAATCTTATGTATCCGTCAAATAATGTTAAGTGCCACTGTCTGACGTGATTCTTAAAGTTTCCTACGAAAAAATGTCGCCCTTATTGTGAAGTGAAAGTTTGATGGAAAGAATAGGTATTGTAAAACAAAGTTAATTTCACAGTATTAATTCCATATTTTAGATTCATATTTATATGATGAAGGATATTAATTTTATAATCACAGATTTGGATGATACCCTTTGGGATTGGTTAGCAATGTGGCATAATTCTTTTGAGCCTTATTTAAATAGGATTGCTGACGAAACAGGTATTGACCAACAACAGCTTATTATTGGCTTCAAAGAATTGCACCAAAAATATGGAACTACAGAAATGTCATTTGCATATAAGGAGCTTCCAATCATTGAACCCCGATTTTATCCTCTATTTGATACTGACAAGGGAGAAGTTAAAAGTATCCTCCATGAGTATTACTCAAACAAGAAAAATAATTTAAGATTATATGACCTTGTTGTAGAGACACTCAAAGAGATCAAAAGTAAGGGTGTTAAAATTGTTGCTTTTACAGAATCATATGTGTTTTTTACGAAGTACAGATTTAAGCATCTAAATTTGGATGGAATTATTGATGCGGTATATTCACCACGAGGATCTGAATTACCGTTATCTGTTTATAGGCATTACCAAGAAGATTTTTGGGAGCCAAAAATAACCGAATTTAAGGTCTTGCCCAACGAAACCCGAAAACCAAATCCGGAGATATTGGATCAAATTATTGCAGATTTTAAAGCTAAAAAGCAGAATAGCATTTACGTAGGCGACAAATTAGACAGAGATATCTATATGGCACAAAAAGCGGGAATAACAAGTGTTTATGCAAGTTATGGCCATGTGATAGATAATGCTCAATATGATTTATTACGTAATGTAACACATTGGACAGACGAGGATGTAAAGAGAGAAATGGATTTCAAAAGTCAACCCAAGGATATAAAGCAACCAGATTATACAATCCAGCGATTCAGTGATTTATTAAAAATATTTAATTATGTCAAATTCAGCTAACGCCACACCTGACGATGCAACATTAAGAGTTTGGGAAAAAACAATTGATGTTCAGCAGCATTTTAATAATATAGAATTACAAATTAGAAATTACGCTCTCACCTTGTTTACCGCGATACTGGCAGGAATTGGGTATTTATTAAAAGAGAAAATCACCATTCCGTTCCATGATTACCTTATCCCCTCTTCTGCTATTGGGGCGTTTATTGGAATTGTCATAATGTGTGCTTTTTACTTTATGGATAAATATTGGTATCACAAGCTTTTAATAGGTTCTGTAACGCACGCCATGAGGATTGAAAATAAGTTCACTACTACTTTTGAAGATATTGGATTAAGTACAACAATCGGAAAATACAGTCCAGTTAACATTATGGGGCAAAAATTTCGTTCCGACTGGAAATATTACTTTTTTTATTATCCACTTATTGGCGTATTCGTAGCATTGTATTTTATCCTTTTGATATGGGCTTAACAAATTGGTATGATGGTATCAAAACGAAGTATGACATCAAGTCAATTAAATTGATTACCCTGGTATTGACTATGTTTATTGGCACTATTTCAATCTTCGCGTTAAAGGGAAATCCATTAGACCGTAAAATAAATAGCTATGTTAAAACCAATCTTTCTTCAGTTAAAGATTACAAGCCTGTCCGGGTTTTGGTACTACAAAAACCGGATTCTATTCAGTTAGACTTAATCAAAAGGATTTTGTTAAAAAATGGAATCAATCTACTTCAGTATAAATATTACAAAATTGCGTATACCCAATTCCAAAATAACGATACTGTATATGTTAATCATGTTATATTAAACAGAAAGGATGTGATAATTACAATGGATGAACCATCTCGGCAGCAATAAGATCATTCATTATCATAAATAATGATTTTTTGTACGTTCATCTTCACTCCATCAATTTCGAACGTAAAGTGGGAATCTGTTTGAGCAAACAAAACTGACCGTCCGAAATGAAGTTGTCTGTGGTGATTAGGGCATACCGTAATAATATTATTAATACTAAGAACACCTGTTTTGAGTGTAGACACGTGTTCGACATGGTGCGCTTCGACATAGGGATCACCATTGTTTTTTACGAAGGAATAGGGATTCAGATTTTGGGCAATGCAAATAAGGCATTTGAAATCTGCAAGCGATTTTACCTTGTCTGCGATTGCTCCCCTTTCTATATACGATGAAATACGTTGCCGAATTTCCGGTATTTGATTAGCAAATCGTTTATCAAGTTCAATAATACCTTTTATTGTATCCGCTTTTTTTTGGGCGTCATTAACAACATACACTGATGGGTTTTTGAGTAACACCCAATTATTATCAATTTTTCTAACCCGATCCTTAAGTTTTTGATTTAGGTAGTAATTAAGGCTTCTTTGAGGGGTTTGGCTACGTCCGTAATCTCTGTACTGCCTTTCAGCGATTTTTTTTAATATTTCGGGCTCTGAAGCATATCCGTCTAAATCAGTTAGCGCTTTAATTATTGCATCTACCCATTCCATAAACCAAATTTATTATTATATCCTGAATTGTTTGTCACCAATTCGTTATTGATTAATCTCCTTAAGGGGTAGGAATGGCGAAGGATTTAAACGCTTTAAACAGTTCTAAATTCACTAGAAATTCTTCTTAATAACTATTGCTTCACGCTAGCTATTTGCGTACATACCTAAAATATATTGCAGGTTATTGATACAAATGATTTAATTTGCTTTTATAAACCCTAAACATGGCTGATAGCTTAACAATTCCGGCACTTAAAGTTAACCAATGGCTTCCCGAATGGGACGATGTAAACTTTGATGATTCTAATGATAACAGGAGAAAACCGGAGCCATATTTTTTGATGTTTACTATTAAAGCAGGATTGTTAAAAAAGCTATCTAAAGTTTATCACAGGAAAGCCGACGAAAACAGAGATGTTGAGATTGGAGTTCAGAGAAAACACGATCCTGAGAGATCTCTTGAAATCAATAAATACGTAAAAGTCGGATATCCATTATCTGATTATGCGAAAAATGACAAGGCCATTCAAAATTTAGGGGATCTCAAAATGCCCGGTTGGCTGCCCACTGCTATTGTAGCAAATATCTTAAAACAAGGTGAAAGCCGTGGGAAACACTCTTTGAAAGATCTTGATGTTATCCGCTTATCAGAAGTAGGCGGCTTTGTCAACTTACAACTGCCAAACACCGTAAACAATCCCGACTGGAATCCCGATGTTCCCCCAATAGAGATTATTGACGGTCAACACAGACTTTGGGCTTTTGATGCTGACGATAAAATTTCTGATGAGTTTGAATTCCCCGTTGTTGCATTTTATAATTTAGATATAACGTGGCAGGCTTATTTATTTTACACGATCAATGTTAAACCTAAAAAAATAAACAGAAGTTTAGCCTATGACCTTTATCCCTTGTTGAGGATACAAGAGTGGCTTGAAAGAGCACCAGAGACTGCTTTTGTATACAAGGAAATTAGAGCCCAGGAAATTGTAGAAGTATTATGGTCCTACACGGATAGTCCATGGAAGGATAAAATCAATATGCTTGGTGATACTGCCAAATCTATAGGCGAAGGGAAAAACGTTCCGAATATAACCCAAGCGGCCTTTATCAGAAATCTAATAGCCACTTTCATTAAAACGACAAGTAATAAAGGATTAGGCGGCCTGTTTGGTGCCAAATTGGCGGACGATTATAATTCACCTTTAAATTGGAATAGGACACAACAGGCATCCTTTATAATTTATGTATGGGAGGAAATGTATACGGCAGTATCAAAAGCCCAAGAAAGTTGGGCCGCTAGTTTAAGAGGAACGACCTACACAGCTAAGGAAGAAAAGTATACCGACCCTGCTTTTTTCAGTAAATTCAGTCTATTAAGTTCAGATCAAGGTGTTAGAGGGTTTCTACACATTATGAATGATATGGTTTTTAAACATTCCGTTTCCCTTGAAATAAGAAATATAAAATGGGAAATTGACAACGAACAAATAAAAGAAGAAAGAATTGATCCTGCTGATGTAAAATCAATTATTGCGGACTTTAGAAAATCTAAACTGGCAGAATTTATTGAAAAGGTTTGTAATGAACTAATTAAATTTGATTGGAGAGTATCATCTGAACCAGGGTTATCTGCTGAACAGAGACGAAAACAAATGCTTTTTAAAGGCAGTAGCGGGTATAAAGAACTAAGAACACAATTGTTGGTGCAGCTTTCGAACGCGGGGGATAAAACCATTAATGAAGTTGCTGATGATATCATTAATAATTTAGGTTATGCCAGCTAATGCCATTGCAAACGCATCCAATAGCATTGTGCTAAAGGCGTTAAATACCAGTGATTTACAGCAATTTGCAAAAAATATTTTAATTAACCCAGCCAATAGATACATTGGTTTTAATACGCATTTGGCTGATATTAATACCAACCCCAATAACATTAAACATCCTGATCTCGCTGAATATATAGGTGTCTCTACCATGTGCCATACTTTTGATGGGTGGAATTTTTTTTCACGTGGTATAGAGGCATTGGTTAACGGCGATATTTCCAGTTGTATACATTTTGTATACTATGCTGAATTGAGGTCGATCATGGGAATCATGGCATCAGAGGGGATCGGCATCTTTGATAAGAAACATGTTTATTATGACAAAAATGATAAAGCCCATACTTTCAATGGCCCCACACATCTAATCGCTTCCGAACTCATTAAATATTGGGCTGATAGCGGTAAAAAGAAGGATACTATATTTAAAACGATTCAGTTAAATAATTTCAATTTAAAAGATTGGATAATAGCGACAGGAGGATCAACAACGAGCGCCTATTCTACCTCCCTGGTTAAGGAATGGTTCTTGAATTGGAGCATTGATCTGCGCTTAAAGGAGGATCAACTTCTAAGGAATGAGAATTCTTATAAGCCTCACTTCGATATTAACCAGGTCGGTATTACCTCGTTATTGGATAAGATTATTAAAATCTGGGAATCTCTAGAACCTGCCGCATCCAATCGTTTTCCAGATTTGGATATGCATCTTTCCAGGATTGCCTTGGAGCATTTATTTGTACGGACAACAGGAAAGCCTGTTACAGATAAAGGTTTTGAACCATACATCACAACTACGTTTAACACAATTGGTGAACCTGTAAAACAAAATCTGTTCGACTTTATTTTACGGAAAACCTCACCTGACAATCATATAGTCATCCAGGAAGCCAATAGAGATTTACGTAACAATAGAATAAATTTGACAGATCCTATCCCAATGATTTGTAGAGCGTTATTATTATTAAGATTCTCAACTGGCTTCGCAAATCAAACATTAAATGATAGCGGTGTGAATTTAAATAACTTAAAATTTTGGTGGGAAGATATTGCCTATAAAATAGGTGTTATCGATAGTACGCCTACTTCAATTGATTCGCCAGACTTGTATGCGGACATACAGGAGGCCATTATAGGCTTAAACGCAAGCAAAGCCGGTATCTCAACGATTTATGAAACCAATTTATTCTGTTATCCAGATTTGCATAATTTAAAACAGTTTCAAAGAATTTGCTTTTGGGGACTTGGCATATGAAAATTAATGTAAACCCTCCTGTTAAACCATTTTTGAGATGGGCCGGCGGTAAATCCTGGCTGATTAAACATTTATATCAATACTTGCCCAAAGAAGGATTTAACAATTACCATGAGCCTTTCTTAGGAGGAGCCTCAATATTTTTTCACCTTCACCCTGAAAAATCTTTTCTATCAGATTTGAACAACGATCTTATTGAAACATATATCACTGTAAAAAACAATGTCGAAGAAGTAATTAAGGAAATATCAAAATTTGAAAATACAGAAGCGTTTTATTACAGCATAAGGCACCAACAATTCGATAACGATGCAAAAAAAGCAGCACAATTTATATACCTTAATCAAACATCATTTAATGGTATTTATAGGGTAAATCTTAGAGGGGTTTATAATGTGCCATTTGGGTATCGAAGTAAAAATTTTTATGAACCCGATGTTTTGAGAAGTGCAAGCCAGGCATTGGCAAACGCTGAACTTTCAAATGTGGATTTCAAAAAAAGTATTGATAATATCAAGGCGAATGACCTTGTGTTTCTTGACCCCCCCTATACGGTTACCCATAACAATAACGGGTTTATAAAGTATAATAAAAATTTGTTCGACTTGGATTCGCAATACGCCCTATCAAATTATATCGATCAGATTAAAGACCTGGGGGCGTATTATATTCTGACAAATGCCGCGCATCATCAAATAGAGGAAATTTTTAAAAAAGAGAATGATCAAATCTTACGCTTGGACAGGGCTAGTCTGATCGGTGGCAGAAATGCTAAAAGAGGAAAATATGCTGAACTGGTAATTACAAATATTGTTTAATGGGCTTCATACCGCAAATTGAAATAGATCTTTTAAAGGGAAAACTTTCCACAGATTTATCAGCTCTTGGGAAAATCTACAAGTCCAAGAAAAAAAAGCACCAGTCAATGAGTGTAGATCATTCTTTGGTTGATGATTTCATTACCAAAGGCTGGGAAGTGGAAAAGACATTGGCAACTAAAACAGTAATTAAGAAAGATAAAACACACTCCAGACAATTTGAAGATGATATTTGGTGTCAGTTTTATGAATTAGGTTACAGAAATCTAAATTACGATGAGACATTTTGTTTGCCATTCAGCAGTGATGTTAGTGATAAAAAACAGATTGATATAATTGCGATCGATAAGGAAACAGTTTTCTTAGTTGAATGTAAATCAAGTGAAAAGCTTAAAAAGGCACCATCTTATAAAGATATTTTTGAATCCCTGGGATTGAGGTTAGATGGTTTTAGAAAAGTTATTGAACAAGCATTTGGCAAAGGATTGAAAGTCAAATACATATTTGCAACACGAAATTTAAGACTCGATATTGAAGATGCAGATTTCGCAAGACTATCGAAAACAGGATCTTTTTATTACAATGATAATACGTATGATTATATCAACAGTCTGATTAAGAATTACAAAGGTGCTTCTCGTTATCAGTTTTTGGGATTATTATTTAAAAATGAAATCATAAACCTGGAGAAGATCGAAATTCCCGCTGTTGAGGGTGAGATGGGTGGTAGAAAATATTATATGTTTTCAATAGAACCTGGGTTACTGTTAAAAATGGGTTACGTTTTACATCGCACAAAGGCGAATGAAGCAGAATTCCCTACTTACCAAAGGTTATTGGTGCCAAGCAGATTACCGGTTATAACTAAATATATTAATGGTGGCGGTTACTTTCCCAACGCAATAATTTTAAACTTTAGTCCTAAGAAACATGCTATTAGCTTTGAGCCCTCATCGAGAACAATTAGCTCAATTTCAAGGTTCGGGACATTAAAAATCCCTAATGCCTACGGCATAGCGTATGTTATTGATGGTCAGCATAGACTTTATGGCTATGCTGATTCCGATTATAAGGATTCTAATACGATACCTGTAGTTGCGTTTAATGACCTTTCAACTATTGAGCAGTTGGAGATTTTCATGGACATCAACCAAAATCAAAAAGCTGTTAGCCCAAGTTTACGGTTAGATTTAGAAGAAGATTTGTTTTGGGATTCAGATCGCGCCGATTCAAGACTAAAAGCTTTGCGGTCATCTATAATTAAAGGGCTTACAAACTCACAAAGTGGCTCCTTATTTAATAAAATCTCAGTTGGTGAAGATTCTTATTTATTAACTTTTAAGCCGTTTTACAACGCTTTAACGTCTTCGGGCCTTCTTCCTTCGGCGAAAGGAAACAAGTACACTGAAGGCACCACAATTGCTTCTATTTACAATGTAAACAATCACAATCATAACGATGAAATGATTCGGTCAAAAACCAAAATTGTCCAGTTTATTACTTTGTGTTATGATTTTGTTGAGGAAAAATATTCGGAGATATTCGAACGTCCAAATTATTTTATTCTTTCAAATCGAGGTTCATTTGCATATATCGCCTTACTCGGAAGCCTTAATTCATTTGTAACAGAAAAAGGTTTAGTTAATTATAATACGTCTTCAAAGGATCGTTTTACCGAAATAGAAAAATATTTAAAAGCATTACTGGATTATATCAAGATCATTCCTAAAGAAGAGGAAAAAAACCAACTTTCACTGTTAGGTTCAACGGCGGACACGAAATGGCTTCGATTTTTTCAAACTATCGTGAATTCCCATTTCCCCGACTACGAGCCGGCTGAATTAGTCCTTTGGAAAGAGATGCACGATGAACAATTGCAGGATGAGGGCCGTAAATATGGGGTAACCATTGAGAAGCATATGAAACGAATTGTGCTCGAAAAAATTCAGTATTTGTATAAAGAGGACTGGGAGCTTGAAATTAATAGCATAAAGCGCGAGTGTTTGAAAAGGGCTGAAGAGGAAAATGAGAAAAATTATAAAGATGGTCTAAAAAAGAAAAATGTTCAATGGACGGAGATGTTCAACATCAATGACTATAAATGGATCATCGAAAAGTACTGGACCAAAGTGCCTGAAATTGACGCTGAAAAAGCAGGGTTTAAAACTTTTGAACATGATTTCGCTATTAACGCTGGCTTCGGTTTCCACAGCAAACCGGAAAAATTAAAATGGATCTCGTTTTTTAACTCTTACAGAAATCTTTGGGCGCATGAAGGGACAAAAGAAAAACGGCTTAACCGAGACGAGGTTCAATTTTTAGAAATGATACATTCTCATTTTGAAAACAAGTCGACAAAGAAACTAACTTAAGGTATTTGTTGAAACTAAATGTGCCGAGCTCATTTTTAAATATTTAGTATTTTTTATATTTGTGTTTCGATCAGGCAGAGTACCAAAGTGAGTACCAGCGAATTTGAGCGGTCGATAACTGATTGTAAATCAGGATAAAAAACAGCAGGGTTCGGAGACAGTAACTGTCTTGACCGTTTATTCAAAATACCTTAAAGGATACCAAAACACTTTACCTTCTAATATCTTTTTTGAAATCAATTAGTTAGCACAAAAAGTTCGATTTGGGGCAGATCCAAACCGCAATACATTTAGCAAGAAATTGACATACTATTGTTGCGTATCGACGACATTTGCACTATAGACGCCCTAGGTGAACTAAACCATTGAGCGCGGGACAAATTTGATTTAATGGCAGCTCCTCTTTTCTAATATCAATGCGCTGCTGTATTATATTCAACTATTTAAAAAATTCTGGTCTCAAATTATTGCAGCTTTTTCTTATTAAACAATAAAATCCTTTCGTCTCCTAAAACAAAAGAGCCATATACCTACAAATTAAGTTCTTTTCTATATACTTTAAAACCCGCATTGCGCTAAGTTCAAGCTGATTCGATGTACTCCCTAAAAGTTTTTGGTTTTCTACCTAATAATCGCTCTAAATCACCTGATTGATAATCGAACTCACCCTCGTCAATTGATACTACCCAATTCGTTAAAAACTCGGCAACCTTACGGGGAGTACCTTTAGTAATTATCCTATCAATATATTCTTCTGCTGTGATAGTTGTAAAAAGGACGGGCTTTCCTTTTACCTGTGCATGTATTTTAGCGATGTCTGAAAAAGAAATAGCCTCGTTGCCACTTAATGAATAGGTTTTCTTTTCGTGGCCTGGGGTAAATAGTATCTCAGCGTGGGCTTCCGCCAGTTCGTCTCTTGTAGCAGGTGCCATTTTCCCATTACCTGCCGGAACTTTTATCCCGTTTTCATATGGGTTGGAATCATAGTATATTGATAAAATATCTGTAAAAGGCGGGTGATACACAATGGTATAATCAAGTCCTGACGATTTTAATACCTGTTCTGTAAAAAGGTCTGATTCTGTAATTTCAGGCATGATACGCCCAGAACCTTCTTTGCGCATAATTGCCATATACACCACATGCTTAACACCAGCCTGGCGGGCAGCGGTAATGACATTATAATGCTGCGTAAACCGGTCTGAAAAGGCAACTGCACTGGTAAGCATTACTTTATCAACGCCTTTGAAGGCATGCAGTAATGAATCATAGTCGAGATAATCACCAAAGCGAATTTCAATACCTTTTGCAGTCAAATCAGTGAGTTCTTCCTTTTTGCGGGTAAGTCCTATAATTTCGCTTGCAGGTACTCCTTTTTTTAACAGATGCTCAACGGTATCTTTTCCAATTACACCAGTTGTTCCTGTTACTAATATTTTTGCCATGTTATCATTTTATTTGGTTAACAAAGTCGGTATATTGTTACCGCCGGGATCTGAATAAAAGGCCGCACATTATGCAGCCTTTCCACTATAATTGCCATACTACTCACGGAGGCTTGTAGGATCTTTAAGCGTCATCCTAGCTATTTCGTCTTTGCGTTTGAATACAACGCCAGAGTGCTTCTGCATGTATCTGATCAATTCTGTTGCAGCCTTAACCATCTGCGGCGTGCCGCTGACACGGTCATGAAAGGTTAAGGAGAGTTGCCTGCGCCGGGTTGCCGACTCTTCGTAAAGCTGGTCGAACTCCATTTTCACCTGCGTTATGTACTGGTCCGGCGAAAAATTTCTTAGTTCAATCATCCCCAAATCATTATTACGTATGGTGTAAGGCACAACCGCAAAGTCTTTGTCGTTCACTTTGATAACAAACGGCTCGTCCCGACTCAAATCATCAATATGGTAAATGCATCCAAGCTCCTGTAATATCTTTAGGGTGTTTTCACTACGGCGCAAAAAGTTGGCATTGTAACCAACTGCAGTTTGTCCGGTTACTTTTTTTATCGCATCTAAACCATCTTTGATGAATTTTTTTTCTTCTTCATAAGACATGTCGTATTCATCTTTCCAGGTCATGCCATGGCCGGAAGCCTCATGCCCACGGTCTACAATCTCTTTAGCCAGGGCAGGGTTCCTTAATACAGCAGAGCCCACCATATGAGTTGTTACTTTGATGCCTAACTTGTCCCACCTATCCAGCATCCGGGGGATTCCTTCTTTATACCCATATTCGTACCAGGTGGTTGCAGGCAAATCCTTATAGCCAGGCTTCATATTAGGCGGAAATGGGCTTGGTGCGTTATCCGGCTGGCCGCCGGCCTCAAACAGCATGGTAGCGGATACTACAAGTCTTGAGCCATCTGCCCACGTTGATGATTTAGGGGCATACACCTTGTTCGGGCTTTCAGCCATGGCTATTTGATTTGCACCAATGACACCTGCCAGTGATAGCAGGCCGGTTTGTTTAATAAAATCTCTTCTATCTGTCATTACGATAATATTTACGAGTGTACCTTAATTGATTAAGAAAGTCTATTAATATAGTCCCTCATTAAATTTAGCTACAGCTGCTTTAGGGTCAGCGAAGTAGTCAGCATATTGCTGGCCGGCTTCACCAACAAATATCTCGTAACGATCTTCTGCAACGCCATTATAAATATCTTCGGCTGCTACTTCCGGTGGTAGTCCATGCTGCTCGCCACCCATGTCTTTGGTAGCATCTGTATTGATGAGCGAAGGCATTACTTCGAAAACCTTAATATTGGTTTCGGAAGACAAGGTTAAACGCAAAGCAACTGAATGTGAGTGCAGGGCTGTTTTAGCGTCTGAATACGTTGGCAAAACCACCAAAGGATGAAATGCCACGTTAGATGTAAGGTTGACTATGGCTGCTTCAGGTTGTTTTTTTAATAGCGGCAGCAAAGCTTCGATCAACCGTACCGGGGCAAAATAGTTGGTTTCAAACTCCTGCCTTGCTTTGTCCACAGCGTTTGCACCTTCACCCAGTTTGTAAACGAAGCCAACACCGGCATTATTCACCAATATACTGAGGTCGCTGTAATCGGCCTCCAGCTTTCCAACCAGGTTTTTAACGGCATTTGCATCGGTTACATCACCAACTATATAGTTGATCCCTAATTCGTTTGCAGCCTTCTGCAACTTTTCTTCATTACGGCCCGAGATGATTACCTTATTGCCTTTTTCACTTAAAAGTTTTGCTGTTGCATAGCCAATACCAGAACCACCACCGGTTACTAATATTGTTTTGTTTGTAATGTTCATGATTTCTATTTGTTAATAATAATATTTAAATTTGCTTGCTGTTTGCAAGTAAACAAAGGTAAAAGAATTTACTTGCAATTTACAAGTATTAATTAACATTTTTTTTGTCATGAAAGAAATTCAGCACCGATCTGATTGTCCGATAGCTTTTTCATTAGATTATTTAGGCGATAAGTGGGTACTTTTAATCCTAAGGGATCTGATCTTCACAAGTAAGTCGAGTTATGGCGATTTTCTCAATTCGAACGAAAAAATAGCTACCAATATCCTTGCAGACCGGCTTAAGCTTCTGGAAGCAAACGGATTTATAAAATCTTCGGTATCCCCCGAAAAAAAGAACAAGTTTATCTACAATCTAACAGAGAAAGGTATTGACCTGATCCCCGTTATTGTCGAATTAATGATCTGGGGTTCGAAGTATGATTCATATGATGTAAAGGATGTGGTCAAAAAATTGGGAAAGGATAAGGAGGGCACTATACGGCAGCTCCGGGAAAAACTATCAGCGCGCATCAACAGCGATGTTCCCTCCAATGAATAAATGACACTATTCATTTGATAGTTTTTCAGTAGGCGGATTGCCAGGTTCAACTCGATATATGCCGCGTTCACGGCTTTTTCCTTTATAGTAAGCGAGTTAAACCGTTAGTTTACGTTAAGTTATTTAAAACGAGATATGAAAAAGTTTATGTTGATCGCAGCCTCGGCAATGATCATTTTGCTGATCTCCTTGCAGTTTTTCAGGCCGGAGATTGGTCATCTATCTGTAACGGGAGATCTACAGGCACCGGCAAATGTAAAGGCGATTTTGGTGAGGGCTTGTTATGATTGCCACTCTAACCAAACAAATTTGCGCTGGTATGATCAAATACAGCCGGTATATTGGCAGGTGGCCTCGCATGTTCGGCAGGGCCGCAAAGGTTTGAATTTTTCTAATTGGGATAAGTTGTCTCCAATGGATAGGAAAGGTAAACTTTGGGAAGCTGTGAATCAGATCGAACAGGGCGCCATGCCTATTAAAAGCTATGCATTTGTTCATAGTGATGCAAGGGTATCGAAGCAGGATCTGGCTGTTCTTAAAAACTATCTGATCGGTACGGTTCATGAGACGCCTAATGATACCGCGAAGCTACGTGCCCGTGAGAAGCAAGTACAGGCTAAGGCTGACCAGAATCAGCAAAAGCTACCTGAGAGCTTGAACGGGATCACTTATATCCCGGATTATAAGAACTGGCAAGTGATCAGCACATCAGACAGATTTGATAACGGCACCATGCGCGTGATCTACGGCAATGATGTTGCGGTTAAAGCCATTAAAGAACATCACATCAACCCATGGCCCAACGGCGCTATTTTCGCTAAAGCAGCCTGGGACAAACTGGAGGATGAACAGGGCAATGTAACTACCGGCGCATTTAAACAGGTGGAATTTATGATCAAAGATGATATAAAATTTAGGCAGACCAATGGCTGGGGCTTTGCACGGTTCAAGACCCCTAAACTTAAACCCTATGGCAAAGATGTTATGTTCACTGCAGAATGTATAAGCTGTCATAAACCAATGAAAGATAACGACTTTGTATTCACCTTCCCCATCAAAAACTGATAATGAAACGTATATTAAACATCTCGATCGTTTTATTTGCCACTTTAAACAGCTGCAAACCTTTAACCGGGGCGGACGCATTAATTAACCAGAAAGCTTCTTTGCCCGAAAGTTTTAGACTTTCAGAACTGCATCAAAAAGTAATTACCTCTTTCATCAATAATCGTAAGCATACCACGAGCATTTTATATGGCAATAAGGTGGTACATTCTATACTAGGTGCGGACAGAGCAAATGGAAATTCAGGCGAATCATTTACATTGGTAACCTGGCAACAGCAGGATGATGCTCATTGGTTTGGCGCACGGATACCCGGAGATCTGATCTCGGCTGAGACACTCACTGTGGCTGATTCCAATTCGCAAACTATTTATCATTATCAAAAGTTTAAAGGCAAAGAATTAACTAAGTTAGCCGACACAACAGGAAACGCTGACCGTGTAAGATTTATATTATCGAAAAAGGCGTCTATTATGCCATGATCTTCGAAAGATACATACGGCCTGAAAACTCCAGGGTATTCGCCATTTCACCAAAGGTGATCTGGCTGTCTGCCCTTTTTATGGGTATACTGGCTTCTATTCCCAAGATATTGCAATTACAGGTCAGCTCAATTGAAGTTATAGTCGACTGTATCATTGCTTTCTTCTACTCCTTATATGTGTGGTTCTATAATCTATATACCCTGCCAAAATACTCCAACCAGGCGATCACCACCAGATTTTTTGGAGCGCGTTTGACCAGGAGCCTTTTGCTTGGTTTTTTGGTTATGGGGGTACTGGTCATCATTAACCAGCTATTGTTTAAAGACCGTTTGATCGGCGCCATGATATTAATGTACCAGTTCAGAGGTGTCTTGATCAACCTGACTATTTATATGTTTATATACCTGCTTTACCAAAGCTACAATAACCAGCTCATAGCCATAGAACTGGAGCGTACAAAGGCCGACCATCTGGAAGCCAGGTACGAGCTGTTGAAGCAACAGGTTAACCCACACTTCTTATTCAACAGCTTAAATACGCTCAAATCTATGGTGGAGACCGGCGATGCCCATTCGGCAGATTTTATCGTAAAGTTGTCTGATTTTTATCGCTTCTCTTTAGAGACCCGACAAAAGGATGTGGTATCGTTACAGGAAGAACTTAAAATATTAGAAGCCTATTTCTATCTCATTCAGGCACGGTTCGAGGATGGGGTATCTTTAAAAATAGCTATCTCTCCAGAACATTATAAAGTGATGATCCCTGCTTTTACCCTCCAGTTATTAGCTGAGAATGCGGTAAAGCACAATATTGTTTCTATTGATCAACCATTGCAGATCAGGATCATCTCTTTAGCAGACCGGATCATTTTTCAGAATAATTTACAATTAAAAAACAGGCCGGAACCCTCAACCAGGATCGGTTTGGAAAACGTTAACCAGCGTTACCTGCACCTAACCGGACAACCTATAGAAGTTATTTCAGATGATCATTTTTTTACCATAAAACTTCCGGCTCATGAATATACTGGTCATTGAGGACGAATTAAAAACGGCAAGGGCGCTGATCAAACTGATCGCAGCCGTTCGCCCGGAAAGTAAGATCGATGGCCCTTTGCAACGGGTGTCATCTGCAGTTGATTACCTGGCATCGCACCCTTCTCCCGATTTGATTTTTATGGACATTCAACTTGCGGATGGATTGTCGTTCGAGATCTTTGAAAAGGCCAAGGTTGAAGCGCCGGTCATTTTTTGTACTGCTTTTGATGAATATGCTCTCCAGGCTTTTAAAGCTAATGGATTAGATTATATTTTGAAGCCGTTCTCTGAAGATGCTATAAATATAGCCTTTGCAAAGTTGGAAAAGATTGGCAGTGCTTTAGGAAAAAATGTAGTACCGGCATCGTTAATTGCGCAACTCCTTCAAGCAAACCAACCAAAGGCCGAAAAACAAAGCTTCCTGGTGTTTAAGAGTGGGAGTTATAAAACGGTTCCTGTCTCCGATATCGCTTATTTTTTTGTCCGCAATGAACAAACTACCCTGGTTACAATTGAAGGCGAAATGTTTGGCATAGATCAGTCCTTAGAAGAAACTGTTAATCAGTTAAGCCGCAAAGGCTTTTTTAAGCTGAACAGGCAGTACTTGATCGCCTTTAAAGCCATTAAGGAAGTTGAACACTACTTTGCCCGTAAATTATTAGTCAAACTTACCGTGCAAACAGAAGAAAAGTTATTAATAGGAAAAGACAAAACAACAGCCTTCCTGCAATGGCTTGCAGAGCGTTAGGACATAAACAAAATTATTAGTATCCGCGTGATAACTTATGTGTTGTAATGTTATACGCGGATACGTTTTTTCTATATTATCTGATCATGGCATCAAGCAAGGCCGGGTCCAGGCCAACCGCTTGATAATGCTTACGTGCAATTTCCAGTATAGTAAAGCCGTCATCATAGGCTAACATATTACCATTAACTATTTTATCAATATAGATGAACCCGCCGCTAACCACAAACAGTATCATGGCCGGCCCCGGTTCATTGGTTTCGACCACAAGGGTATGCGCTTCACCGGCAGGTTCATAGATAAAAGTACCTGGCTTTGCTTTCCAACCATGCTCGAGGTACCGCCAGTTTCCCCTGAGCGTATAACCTATAACGGAAGTGGAATGAAAGTGCGGAGGCATTTGCGCTCCCGGGTCGGCCCGAAGTATGACAATAAATCCGCCGCCACTCAGGTTAAACTGGCAGGGTTGAAAGGCAACACCGGGGCCAAATGGCACCCATAGCAGCTCATTATCTAAATTGGTGTCAACGGTGTAATCGGCTGTTTGACGCTCTCCAGGCATCAAGCCGTCTGTAAAAAAACTGAATTGCTGAACAGGCATAACTGTTTTTATAAAATTTTAATGTATGTAAGTTTTGTTAATAGCGGTGGCGATCCGCTCTTTGATATCTTCACCTCCGACTTGTACAAAGCGAATGATACCTTTTGGGTCGATCACGATAGAGGTCGGATACGAATTGACCTGGTATAGGTCTCCTATGGAATCGGCATTTTGGAGATGCGTATAAGCAAAGGGACGGACTTTTAAAAATCGCTTGATGGCGATTGCATCATCACGGCCTAATGCCAGGAATATGACCGGGTGGTTCTTGTAACTTCCTTCCAATTGGTTTAATTCAGGCATCTCCTGAATACATGCAGGGCAGGTAGTGAACCAAAAGTTAAGGACTATAGTTTTGCCCTTTAATTCCGAAAGTCGCCACTGTTTGCCGGTCAGATCTTTTAGTGTAAAGTCAGGTGCGGGCTTGTTTAACAAGGCATTTAATTTCGCCTTTTCCTCGTCTTGCTTTTTTAGAAATTCATCAGTCATTGGTGAAATATAGATGACGCCGGGATGCGATTTTTCGTGTTTCATGAGGTAGCCACGTCCTCCCCAGGAATTATTGACACTGTCCAGTTGATCGGCTTGAACGATCTTGCCATCAGGCAATTTGTAAGAAGGATGTTTCGCCTGCTGGGCACAGGCGGATAACGAGATGCTAAACAATAAAGCTGCACTAAGATATTTTTTCATTTTCTTTTTATGACAAAAGTATCGGGAGTTGCATTACCAAGTGTTAAAGGCACGATACTTAGTGTTAACGAGTGTTAACTGCTTGATAGATGCTTCTAATAAACATTATCTTTGTTTTAGTGAAGAAAAGACTAAGATTTACTTTTATCATCGCTACCATTACTGTGAGCAGTATCGTCTTGTTCCAGCTTTACTGGTTGTATTATACTTTCAATAATGCGCAACGCGGCTTCCACATCACGGCGGTACGTGCGCTGGAAAAAAGCATAGATCTTTATCAATCGCAACAAGTTGAACTTCCAACCTCGCTCAATTACAAAAAACCTTCGCTAACCGTATTCATGCGTGCCAAACCCAGTGTGGAAGCATTTGACCTGGACACACCCAAACATAAAGAAGTATTTAAAGCTGAGTTTAACACAGTAGCAATTGACAAGCAACATGAGCCTTACGTCAGAGCCCTGATCGCAAGGTTGATGACACAACAGATGCACAAGCCGCTTGATCTGAACACGTTGGCTGGCATTTATGAAAAAGAACTGGCTAAGGATGGTATAGTCATGCCGGTAATCTTAACATTACGTAAGCAGCCTTTAAGTATACTACCCAATGAAGTAGCTTCGAGGATTGATTATTACAAGTCGCCGGTAGTTGTAATAGCGAAATTGAGCAGCAGCGGGTGGATGATTCGGCATAACTTGTTACCGGCTATTGTTTCATTTATTTTGATCCTTCTTTCTGCCGGGAGTTTGTGGTATATGGGTGTTATTATTCGCCGGCAACTGAAACTTGACCGGCTGAAGAACGACTTTATCAGCAACATTACCCACGAACTCAGAACCCCGCTGACCATCCTCCGATCATCTAACGAAGCTATTGCCAGGTTCGGCGTTGCTGGCAACCCGGAGAAACTGGCCCGTTATACAGGCATCAATGCAGACATCATTGATAAGTTAGAAGGTGAAGTTGAACGGATCATGGATATCAGTATGATAGATCGTAAGTTTAGTATTAAGGAGATGAAACAAGTCGATCTAAATCAACTTCTTGAAAATTTAATTAGGCGATTTGATTTGATTAGCAACAAACCGATCCTTTTGACTATTCCCAACCGACCGATTCAGGTAAACACTGACCCTTATAAAATTGAAACGATTTTAAATAACTTGCTTGATAATGCTAAAAAGTATGCAGGTGACGAAGCAAGGATATCTGTGGAAGCGGTTATCTCCCATTCCGGTTGGCAACTACTCGTTAGTGATAATGGACATGGTATCAGCACTGACAACCTGCTCTATATCTTTGATAAATATTATAGGGTAGAAAATGGCGATCTGCATGATGTAAAAGGCTACGGCTTAGGCTTAAGCCACGTAAAAGGCCTGGTAGAATCGTTAAACGGAAAAATCATCGCTAAAAGCAAAATTGGCCACGGTACTACCTTTACCATCACTTTCCCTGTATGATAGGTAAATCTCAAATATTGCTGATCGAAGATGAACCGATACTGGCATCGATTATCAAAGAGTCGTTGGAAAGTCGCGGGTATGAAGTTGCAATAGCCGTCAATGGAATCGAGGGATGGAGTTTGTTTCATTCATCGAAACCCGCTTTATGCATAGTTGACGTCATGTTGCCGAAAAAAGACGGCTTTACTTTGGTAAGAGACATCAGGACGGTTGATAAAAGGATACCGCTGATCTTTTTGACTGCACGAACACAGGCTGAAGATGTGCTGAGAGGATTGGAACTCGGAGCAGACGACTACATGAAAAAACCCTTCAGCATGGAGGAATTGATTTTGCGTATCAAAGCATTGCTGCGACGGAGCGAAAGTCAGGAAGATAACTTAGGAGCGACATTGATATACCAATTGGGGAAACTGCGATTTGACAGTCATCGACTGGAAATTGCAAGTTCAGAAAACACTGCCTATTTATCTCAGCGGGAAAGTGATTTATTGTTACTGCTTCTCCAGAACAAAAACAATTTGCTTGATCGAAGGTCCGCTTTATTAAAACTCTGGGGAGAGGACAACCGCTTTAATGCACGCAGCATGGATGTTTATATTACCCGTCTGCGAAAATTTTTGAAACACGAACCTTCAATTTCGATACAAAGTATTCGGGGACAAGGATACAAATTGGTAGAGTTTTAATAGACGTTGAGGCCGTTCGGACATTTCACTTTACCGCTTTTACGATGTACCGCATTAACATGCGTTTTTTGTTCTGATAATTAATTAAATTCTATGAAAAATCGATTAATCAAATTGGTCAGTGTGCCTGTGGGGAAACCAAAGGTAACCGACTTTTCCATGGAGCAGGAGCAATTGGCGCTAATAGTGGATGGTGAAATATTACTCAAAACACTTTACATCTCCGTTGATCCTTATTTGCAGGCAAAAATGTCGGGAGGTCATCAACCTCTCTAGCCACTCCTAATTACATAAATCTAAATGTTAATCTTTATATTTGTAATGCAGGTTTTCTAACACATAGTAGTTACGTATAATCCACGTCTTTAGTGTGTTACCAAAAAGGATACCTTTTAGATATTATTAAGTTAATAAACAGTAAATCAATCTGTTATATTTAGGGTTCTGGTACAGCTGATACCACAAAAATCAAAAGCCTCTTAGAGAAATCTGAGAGGCTTTTTTTGTGTTAAATTGCTTATAAAATATTACAAACCTACGTTGTTAGCGTTTTAAAATCGCATTGCAAATGTTAAGCCATGTTACACACTCGTCACAAACGAGCGCGGGGCTGGTAGCCCAAAATTTTCTTTTAATTCAATCACTGATGGTTTGAGTTTCGACTGCATCATTAATTCTTATAATTATCTTATCCTTTCCCATATAAACTATCTCAGGTGGATTAGATTGTAACGCTGCCTCTATTAGGTCCTTTGCTTTATCTATTGAAAACGATAGTTTAAATGCAACAACTTGTGGGCTAATGATGATTCTATCCTTATTGTAAATTTTAGATTTGATAGTCGCTAATGATTGCATCGCAGCTTGTATGGTGCTTTCATTTATCTGATCTGGCAATGGCATTAAAGGTGAAATATCTTCTCCACTAATGCCTAGTGTTTGAATAATTAATGTTCCACTTAATTTATGTTGTGATGCTGCTGCCCCGATGCTGTAGAGTGAACTAAGATTTACGGAATCACCCAAAACAGTTATTGAGGCCTGAATACGTAAACCCACACCAATATATACCGGCAACTTGATTTTTACATTTTTAAATTCAGTTGTATCAACATGTTTGCCATTATTGTATTTACCTATTAGTTCATTACTTATCCCTGAAACGGCTCCATACGCTGTTTGCAGCCTCTGTTCTAACCGGAGATAAGTCGAATCTCCAATCTTTCGGGGTTGTCGGGCCTCACTGTATGTTACTGACAAACTATTGGTAGTATATTTAATATAATCAAGGATCACAGAGTAACTTCTTCCTGTTCTAGCAATGCTAAAAGGACCAAAAGAAGTACTCCCATTTTGTGTTATTTCACCCACTGCAATCCTGGTTGCTTCATTAGGGAAATTGGACAACAATGAGTTTAAACTTATGGTATCTTTACTATTATTTACGTGACTCACCTGAATTGGGTCTATTGGTTGGTAGCCGATCATAGACAAAGTTTTTTCATTGGCGTTTTTATTGAGTTCCTTTAAGTCTGCGCCTTTTTTAACCAAATCACAAGAAGTTAATGAGATAAATACAACAAATATCAAAATGATATTAAGATTGTTTTCGTTTAATGATTTCAACATACATTTTGGGGTTTAGGTGAATAATTAAAGTTATAACTGATAGGCAACCCTGCAATGCACATTTAATACCCAAAATCCGAATAAAACATGTGCAATACATCACACTATCAAACAAATGCGAATAGATTGCTTTCTTTATATTACCTGGAAACGCAGTGGCTGTGTGCTGGTATATCAGTAACCTTGTGCCGAGAATTAATCTTAATACCCTTAATTGGATTATTGCTTTCATCGAAAGCATAAAATCTTTAAACTCTTTGCAAATGTATTTAAGGTCTATTGGATAAGTCTACTTTAATACTGTTTTTCAATTTGTTATTAAGTAGAAAGTAACATAGGAATGATATTTAAACCCTCATTTGTGACGAAGGTGGTTTCAGCAGTTTAAGCCTTTACCAAGTAGCCCATTCATTAAACATTTATCTCCAACTTATAGCCCTTACCGTGTATGTTGATCAGTTGGATGGAAAGGTCCCCTTCCAATTTCTTCCTTAGCTTGGAAATGAACATGTCCAGGCTGCGCCCTACTATCACCCCTTCGTCTTCCCATATCTCTTTCTGCAGCCTGCCCCTTTCGATGACCGTGTTAGGCGATCTTGCAAATATCAAAAGCAGCTTATTTTCTTTTGCCGTAAGTTCAATGGTATTTTCTGCGAAAATCAGGCTCCGGTTTTTGGGATCAAATAAGGTGCCACCAATGTTCACCTGTCCATCACCGGTTTCCTGTACGTTATCAGATCCTCTCCTCTTTCTAACCGATCTGGAGATCAGCAACCCCACAAAGGCAAGCAAGGGGATGCCGCCAATGAGGTACCCCTTCTGCGAAGCAGATATCTTTGAACTCTCGAACTGAACTTCGATAAGGTAACATCCTTTTGGCTGCCTTCTTCCGGAACAGGGTACAATGTCGTTCTTTTTGTTTCCAGACATCGCATAACCAAACACCACATCCAGCCCTGAACAGTTCCGCACATTCACAATGTAACCGGTTGCAAGGTGATCTTCCGCCAGCGAGCGCTTAACGATCTTTACAAGCGAATCCGTTTGAAAGGTAAATTCGTTTTCAAACCTGATCTGGTAAGCGTTTTTACCTATTTTTTTCACCGGCAGCACCCTGGAGGTACTGTCGCCCGAATAATTGAGCACCTCGTGGCCTATCTTGCGAAGCAGTATTTCCTGCCTGGCCAGGTCAAAAGCATCATTGTCTGTAAGGCTGAAAGCCACACCGGCCACTCCCGAAAGTAAAAGAGTGGTAAGCACGATAAGCCCCAATAGGTATTTGGTTTTCGAATTCGAACGTGTTTGGTGAGCTGCCATGTTTGTTCCTGTTGAATTTACAAAGTTTACAATTTTATTTACAATATCCATCACAACATATTTGCGATGGAAGGTTACGTTTGCCATTACAAATCAACAATTTATGATCAACAAAATTAAGATAATTCTGTTACTGGTGCTGCTCCAGTTTTCTGCACAAGCCCAGCAGCGCTACCAACTGGACACCAAAAAAAGCCGGATATTATGGAAGGTGGAAACCGTAGGCAGGCACAACGGCTACCTGCTCTTCAACAAAGGCACACTTGACTATTCACCCAAGGGCGAACCATCCACCGGCGACTTCACCATGGATATGAAAAGCATCCGTAGTACCGACCGACCCACCGCCGCGGGCAGGCAAGAGATAGATAAGGAGCTTACCACAACCGGATTTTTTGATACCGGCGTTTACCCGACTGCGACAATGTCTGTTACAGGCATTATGCCCAGCTCTCAGCCTTCCGTCTTCAGGGTAAGCGGCGATCTTACCATCAAAGGGATCACCAAGCCCATCGAGTTCAACGCCACTATCAACAAAAAGGGGGACATCATTGGCGTAAAGGCCAACCTCAGCATCGACCGCACAAAGTGGAACATCGATCTGCAGGAGAAGCCAAAGCAATGGGATTTTCTTGCTGCGGTAAAGGACAAGATGATAGCCGATGACATTATGATCACGCTGGACCTTGCCTTCCATAAATAATTAAAAAATGGTTATGATCAAGATCTTTAAACAAATACTAATCTGTTCTTTGTTTCCGGCATTATTGATTTCCTGTAATTCGAAAAACAAAAAGGATCGCCTAACAGAACAGGCAACAGCATCAAAAGAAGCGACAAATATCGATGTTTTTGGAGCGAGCCTAACAAGCAAAATTGATAAGAACATCACCAGTATCTTACAGGATAAAAATGGCAATTACTGGTTTGGCACCAATGGCGAAGGAGTGTTTCGGTATGATGGAAAAACCCTGGTCCAGTTTACCGATAAAGATGGGCTAGCCAATAACCAGGTGCAGACCATACAGGAAGATAAATCTGGTAACATTTGGTTCGGTACCAGTTTATATGGAGTCAGTCGCTATGATGGACGAACCTTCACCACGCTTACAGATAAAGAGAATTCGCAATTAGCCGATAGCCCGGATAAAGATTGGAAAATAGAACCAGGCGATCTGTGGTTTGCTGCCGCGGGTGGAGTATATCGCTACAACGGTAAATCATTCACCTATTTACCATTACCTAAAACTGATCATGCACAGCCTCAACTTCCGGCCAATCGCCTCACACCTTATAGCGTTTATTGTATTCTTAAAGATAAAAAAGGGAATATTTGGTTTGGCACCCAAAGCATGGGCGTGTGCCGCTACGATGGCAAAGCCTTTACCTGGCTTTCTGCAAAAGGTTTAGCTGGCCCGGCTGTTCGTAGTGTGTTCGAAGACAAAAAAGGAAACCTTTGGTTTGGCAATAATGGTTATGGCTTATTCAAATATGATGGAAAATCCATAACCAACGTTACAAAAGAAAAGGGACTGGGTAACGGCGCTTTTCTAACATCGTCAAAATTATCAGGCAAACCAGGGCCTGGCACGATGGCCCGTGTTTGGACGATAAACGAAGACGGGAACGGAGACATTTGGGTTGGAACCTTCGACGCCGGTGTTTGGCGCTATGATGGTAAAAACTTAACTAATTATACCACAAAAGATGGGCTTACAAGCAATGTTATAAATACTATCTATAAAGACAAAAATGGCAAGCTCTGGTTTGGAACATACGGAGCAGGTGTATGCATATTCAATGGGATATCCTTCGCAAGTTTTGCCTTTGAATAGCATGTCACTTAAACACGTAAAGTAAAATAAAACCTGCTGCCTGCCCCAATTTCACTTTGAACGCCAATAGTACCGCCCTGCGCATTTATAAAATCTTTAGAGATGGCAAGCCCTAAACCCGATCCTGATTTGTTTTGCCCATCTGTAGGCACCTGGAAGTAACGGTCGAACAGGCGTTTTTGATAGGTTTCGTCGATGCCTTTACCAAAATCTTTTACCGAAAATTCAACAAGTTCGTTATGCCTGCTTATCTGTATAATGATCTTTGATTTTTCGGCGCTGTAACGTAACGCGTTCGATAGAAAATTAACCAATACCCAGGCGGTTTTCTCTACATCTGCCTGCACATCCGGCAGGTTATCATCTTTTAACACTTCCAGTTGTACCTGTTTTTGCTGGGCCTGAAATTGGATGGAAGTAACCGCGTAATCAACAATTTGCATGGGGTTTACCGGCACAAAATTTAACTGAATGTTCCCGGTTTCTACCTGCGAAAGTTCCAGCAGTTCGCTGGTTATTTTTAGCAGGCGATCGTTATCATCTTTAATATGGCTAACCAACTGATCCTGCTCGGTATTCAGTGAACCTACCCGTTCATCGTTAAGCAGCTTCAGGCTCATCTTTATGGAAGCGATAGGCGTTTTTAACTCATGCGATATAGTAGCTATAAAGTTGGTCTTCGCTTCATCGCGTTCTTTAAACTCGGTAATATTTTTGAGGATATACACTTTACCGGCCGACCGGCTTGCCAATTGCAATGCACCTTCAGATTTATCAATATCAGGCACCACAATATCGCTGCGCTGCAGTTGGAAAAATGATTCGCGGTTATCCAATACAATTTTAAAGGGCTTTATTGTAGCTTCATCTTTTAGGATAGATCTAAAAAGGTCATTGCTTTTCACCAGCTGCCCGGCATTTTTACCTATTATTTTATCATCGGTAATATTTAAAGTTTTGCGGGCGGCATCGTTCATAAAAAGTATCTCCTGCTTTTCGTTTATACCAATAATGGCATCCTGCATTTGATCAATTATGGCTTCGATACGCCGCTTTTCAGATATTACGGTAGCCAGGTTACTGTTCTCCCAATCGTTTAGTTTGGTTGCCATCAAATTAAATGCATTGGCTACTTCGGCAAATTCATCGTTCTGTTCAAAATGAAGGCGCTTGTCGTAATTTTTCTGACTAATTTCCCTAATACCTTCCAGCAATGCATTTAAAGGCTTAGAGATGATACCGGGGAAGTTTACACTAAAGCTAAAAAGCACCAGGAAAGTAAAGGTGCCGGTTAAACCCAAAAACAGTGTTGCTTCATCAACCGAAGTGTTGGCCATTTCATTTTTATGCACAATGGCCTGCATGTTAACAGACTCTATTTTCCGGAGGTACCTTCGCGCCTCTTTTTCGCTTTGCTGCAAGGTTAATATGTCCCCTTTTTTTTGAAGTTTATTAAATGTTGCTTGTAAGCCCTGCACAGCTTGCCGTTCGCCGGGCTCGGTTATATTATTTGCTTCCTTAAATAACAGGTCGCTAAAAGATAATACCGCTGTTGCATTAAGTGGCATGCTACTTTCATCAAGAATGGAACGCATTTCGCGGATAATGCTTAGCGACTTATAGTTGTCTTTTAAAATAACTTTTGCACTATTTGATATCTGGTTGATATAGAATAAAGATACTATGCCAAAAAAAAGGACGACTATAAACAAAAAGCCAAATCCTAAGCGGAGTTTATTTTTTACTTTCATGATAATATCACTAAATCAGTTTCTGTTAATGCTATCTTATTCAGCAGCTCGTTAAATACGGCGGTCCTTAGTATTACCTGCCATAAATTTAAATGTGGCTTGCCTATACAAATGGTGGTCACTTCTTTTTCTTCGGCTACTTTCATAATAGTTTGTGTAATGGCGTCGCTTTTTATCTTGATGAGCTCGGCACCAAGTTCTGTTGCCAATTTAAAGTTATTTATGAGATGTCGTTGCTTATCCAGTTTAATGCGATCCAGGCTTTCGCTACTGCTTTGCACATACAATACTATCCATTGCGAACGGTAATAGGAAGCCAGCCGGGCTGTTTTACGGATAACGATCCTGGCGGTTTCTGCATTTGACGATATACAGGCCAAAAACTTCTCGGGCCGTAGTTTTATCTGCTTAGGCACCTCTATATCTATCTTCCGCTCCAAATGATGCGCCACCTCTTTCAGTGCGATCTCGCGCAGTTGTAAAATTTTATCGTTGCGAAAAAAGTTTTGCAGGGCGGTTTCCACCTTCGCTTTATCGTAGATCTTACCTTCTTTCAATCTGTCGATCAGTTCATCGGCGGTAAGGTCGATATTTACGATCTCGTCTGCAATTTCCAATATTTTGTCGGGCACCCTTTCGGTAATGGGGATGCCGGTAATATCCTGGATCTCTTCGTTCAGGCTTTCTAAATGCTGAACATTAAGCGCCGTTATTACACTAATACCGGCTTCCAGTATATCCCTTACATCCTGCCAGCGTTTGCTGTTTTTACTGCCTTCAATATTACTGTGGGCAAGCTCATCAACGATAACCACTTCGGGGTGGCGGTTTAAAATGGTCTGCAGGTCCATTTCTTCCAGCTCTTTGCCCTTGTAAAATATTTTACGCCGATCTATCAACGGCAGCCCGGCTAATAAAGCATGTGTTTCGGCACGGTTATGCGTTTCAATATAACCTATCTGTATATCTATATTGTTTTTTAGCAGGGCATGGGCTTCCTGCAGCATGCGGTAGGTTTTACCCACACCCGCGCTCATGCCGATATAGATCTTCAGCTTGCCCCGCCTGGATTTTTTTACCAGGTCGATAAAGTTTTTTACAGATGTGTCTGCCATTAGTTTACTTTTTACCACAGAGTGAACAGAGATATAGTTTTTGTCAGACACAGAGCTCACAGAGGTATAATCTCTGCGAACTCTGTGTCTTTTTTTTCTGTGTACTCTGTGGTTAAATCAAATCTCAAATATTTAAAACGCGTAAACCGCCGCCACTAAAAATTGCGATGCCTGCTTAGTTGGCCCGCCATTGTTATTAATGAACTGACTGGTTGAACCATTATCTAATCTTGCCTCGGGGATCAGTGTTAACGGACCTGCCGTTATGTTGGCGGTTAAAGTAAATGCCGTTATCGATTCGCCGACTGGCGGGCCTGCTGTTACAAAGCCTCCGTTTTTAGTTTTAAAATATTCGCCCCTCAACCCTAAAGTTACCGCTTTTGAAACTGCTAATTGTGGGTATAATGCTACGCCTTCAAAACCGCCCTTTACAGCATCTGGCGCCGAAAAGCTTGCACCGTTCAAGCCTAATTTAAAGGCATCGGTTATTTGGTAGGCGGTGGTCAGATCCACGATGGTACCCGAAGTTTTACCGCTTAACAAATTGATGTAGGCTGTCCAGCCTTTAAGCGGACTAACAAATAGCTGTGCCCCAAATGTAGATACATCCCTTGATGATTGATAGTTGTTCCAGGTATCATTAAATATCCCGGCCATCAGGCTTATTTTGCTTGTAAAGGCATATGTTGCTTTAAAGCCCGCATTTTGGAATGGCCCGTTGGTGAAAAGGTATGAGGTAGAGTAGTTGAAATTCCCTACGGGTGATATTACTTCGTAACCCACAAAGGTTGACATGTAGCCGGCAGTAAGATTTAGTTTATCTGTTACATCATAACCCATATATAAATTTTGGATATGGAACGATTGCCCGTTGGTGCCGCTGTTTGGTATTGACTGTGCCTCGCCCCGCGGACCGAATGACAACTCGCCTACAAAGGAGGCTTTGTTCACTTTCTTTTTTTCGGCCAGGTCAACCATACCTATCGAGATAGAATTTTGGTCGGTAGCAAAGCTGGTGGGGATATTTGAGCCACCTGCCACGTTCCTGAATTTTGAAAAATCGTATTTGTAATACGCATCTACCGATCCGGATATGGTTAAAGGGGTTTCTGTAGTCTTGGTAGTGTCCTGTGCTTTGGCAGTTATAGCAGCAAAAAATATTACTAATGATATGAGGAATGTTTTCATTTTTTGGTTGGTTATATGCTTGTCATTTCGAACGAGCGATAGCGAGGAGAAATCTTGTTCAATATGCAAAGGTCGCCGCCTAACGTTCGAACAAGATTTCTCTCTATCGTTCAAAATAACATTTTGATCTTTTGTTATTTTTTCAGTTCATCTAAAGCCACATTCAATTTCAATACATTCACTTTCGATGGGCCAAACAGACCTAAAAGCGGCGCTTCGGTATGTGCTGACACCAAATCAGTAACTTGCTGCACAGATAATTTGCGATTATCAGCAATACGTTTGATCTGTATTTTAGCTGCTGCCGGTGAAATATCAGGGTCAAGGCCACTACCAGATGCGGTTACCATTTCGGCAGGGATATCCGCGCGTTTCAGGTATGGATGGTATTTAAGCAGGGTATCAATACGGCTGCTCACATCCTTCAGATAATCGGGGTTGCTTGGCCCTTTGTTTGAACCTGCCGAACCTGCCGCGTTGTAACCAACTGCCGATGGCCTGCCCCAAAAGTATTTGGGCTGTGTAAAGCTTTGGCCAATGTTGGCATATCCAACCACTTTGCCGTTTACCACAATGGTTTCTCCATCGCCACGGCCTTTTGATAACTTACCGGCAAGGGATATAGCTACCGGGTATATCACGCATAGTATTACGGTCAATACCAGTGTAATACGTATGGATTTTATGATGTTATTGTTCATGATCTTATTAATTAGAAGAATAGGGAAATAAGTAAGTCGATTAATTTGATACCGATGAATGGCGCGATAACACCGCCCAAACCATATATCAATAAGTTACGGCGAAGCAGCGCACTGGCTCCTATCGGTTTATATTCTACACCTTTTAATGCCAATGGTATCAGCATCGGGATAATGATGGCATTGAATATCACGGCGGATAGTATAGCGCTCTCCGGACTGTGCAGATGCATAATATTTATAGCCTGCAATGCCGGAATAGAAGCGATGAACAACGCCGGAACAATGGCAAAGTATTTAGCCACATCGTTTGCTATAGAGAAGGTGGTTAATGTACCGCGGGTAATAAGCAATTGCTTACCTATCTCCACTATCTCTATCAGCTTGGTTGGGTCGTTATCCAGATCCACCATATTACCGGCTTCCTTGGCGGCCTGTGTACCACTGTTCATGGCTACACCAACATCTGCCTGGGCAAGTGCCGGAGCATCGTTTGTACCATCGCCCATCATGGCAACCAGGCGGCCGCTTTGCTGTTCATGTTTAATATAGTTCATTTTATCTTCGGGCTTGGCCTCGGCTATAAAATCATCTACACCGGCCTTTTCAGCAATGAATTTTGCGGTAAGCGGGTTATCGCCGGTTACCATTACGGTTTTAATACCCATTTTGCGCAGGCGCTCAAAACGTTCGGCTATACCGGGTTTAATAATATCCTGCAGTTCTATCGTACCTAAAACCACTTCGTTTTGTGATACCACAAGCGGCGTACCGCCATTACTTGCAATGGCTTTTACACGCTCTTCCACATCGGCAGAAAACTTGTTTCCTGCTGCTACCGACATATTCCTGATCGAATCAAAAGCACCTTTACGGATCCGTAAGCCATCTGTAGTATTAATACCGCTTGAACGGGTTTCGGCAGTGAACTTAATGAACTCCGCACCCTTTGGCGCAGCCATTGAAATATGCATGTTGCTTTGCTGTGCCAGCTCAATTATTGATTTACCCTCAGGCGTTTCATCAGCCCGTGAGGATAATACGGCAGCTTTTACCAGGTCTTCGGGTAATACGCCGGGGGCCGGCCAAAATTGAGTGGCCTTACGGTTACCAATGGTGATGGTACCTGTTTTATCCAGCAGCAATACGTCAATATCACCTGCGGTTTCAACCGCTTTCCCAGACTTTGTGATCACATTGGCGCGCAGCGCCCTGTCCATCCCTGCAATACCAATGGCCGATAAAAGGCCACCGATAGTTGTGGGAATTAAACAAACGAAAAGCGATATCAAGGCCGCAATAGTGATGGGCGTGTTGGCATAATCTGCAAACGGTTTCAGTGTAACACAAACGATAATGAAGATGAGCGTAAAACTGGCTAACAAAATGGTTAGTGCTATCTCGTTAGGCGTTTTCTGGCGAGATGCACCTTCTACCAGGGCTATCATCTTATCCAGAAAGCTTTCGCCGGGTTCGGTGGTTACTATAACTTTTATCTTGTCTGATAATACTTTTGTACCACCTGTTACCGATGATTTATCGCCACCTGCCTCGCGGATAACCGGAGCAGATTCACCTGTAATGGCTGATTCATCTATTGTAGCCAGGCCTTCAATTATCTCACCATCCGTTGGGATGGTATCGCCGGCCTCGCAAACAAATACATCGCCTTTGCGCAATTCGTTTGATGATTTGCTGACGATGCTGCCATCGCTTAACAAGACATTGGCAGGTGTTTCCTCACGGGTTTTACGTAAGCTATCAGCCTGGGCTTTACCACGTGCCTCGGCAATAGCCTCGGCAAAATTGGCAAATAATAAGGTTAACAGCAGTACTAAGAAAATGATAAGGTTATAGGTGAACGAACCCTGGCCGGCATGCATAAAGCTGTAAACGCTCATGTAAAGCATTATGGCAGTGCCAACTTCCACGGTAAACATTACCGGGTTGCGCAGCATTACTTTTGGGTTCAGTTTGATGAACGACGCTGCAAGCGCGGTTTGCACCAGAGCAGGTTCGAATAATTTATTTGATCTTGTTGTCATGATATAGATTACTTAGGCATTGAGAAGAACTCTGCAATAGGGCCCAAAGCCAAAGCAGGGAAGTACGATAATGCGTTTAAAACAAGTATTACAGCGAAGGTCATCAGGCCGAAGGTTATGGTATCGGTTTTTAGCGTACCTGCCGATTCGGGGATGTATTTCTTTTGGGCAAGCAAACCTGCTATGGCCACCGGACCAATAATTGGCAGGAACCTGCCAAGTAACATCACAAAGCCTGTTGATACGTTCCAGAAGACATTGTTATCACCCAAACCTTCAAAGCCGGAGCCGTTGTTGGCGTTAGCTGAGGTCATCTCGTAAAGCATCTCGCTAAAGCCATGGAAACTTGGGTTGTTTAACCATGCCGATGGCTTAACGGCCCAGTCGGCATTACCATGATTGGTAAATACAAACGCGGCTATAGCCGTACCCGCCATAATAAGCAGCGGACTTAACAGGGTTATCAAAGCGGCTATCTTTACCTCGCGCGCTTCTACTTTGTGGCCCAAAAACTCGGGGGTTCGGCCAACCATCAGTCCGGATATAAACACGGCTATTATCAAATAGATAAAGTAGTTTAATACGCCCACACCGCAGCCGCCAAAGAAGCCGTTTATCATCATACCCAACAGCTGCCATAAGCCGGTAAGCGGCATGGTACTGTCGTGCATTCCGTTAACAGAGCCGGTTGATACAATGGTGGTGAAAGTACTCCAAAAGGCTGTCGCGGTTGGCCCAATGCGTACTTCCTTACCTTCCATAGCACCGGTTGGCTGGGCTATGCCCATTTTAGCGATGGCGGAATTTCCCCCTGTTTCGCTGCCGATGCTTGGGATGAGTAAGAGCAAAGCGCCGATCATCATCACCCCAAAAATTACCCAGCCCAGCTTTTTCCTGCGGATAAAATATCCGAAGCATAAAACCATGCCGATTGGGATGATCATTTGAGAAACGATCTCGGTAATATTAGTCAGGTAGTTAGGGTTTTCCAGCGGATGGGTAGAGTTTGCACCAAACCAACCGCCACCATTTGTACCCAGGTGTTTTATAGCGATGAATTGGGCAGCCGGCCCACGGGATACATTTACGGTATCGCCTTGCAGGGATATAAACTGGTCTTTACCTGCGTAGCTGCTTGGTGTGCCATTAAAGGTTAATATTAAGGCGACTACTATTGATAAGGGCAGCAATAAACGGGTTATAGCCCTCAAAAAGTAATTCCAGAAGTTACCAATATCGTTGGTAGTTTTATCGCGGAAGGCTTTAAACAAACCTACAGCGCAGGCAATACCTGTTGCGGCACTCACAAACTGCAAAAACATAAATATGTAATGCTGTGCCAAATAGCTGGCACCACTTTCGCCGCTATAGTGCTGTAAATTACAGTTCACCACAAAGCTGATGATGGTATTAAATGCCAGATCAGCCGTCATGCCGGGGTTTCCATCGGGATTCCAGGGCAACTTATCCTGGTTCATAAGTACAAAAAAGCCGTATACTAACCATAAAAGATTAATACACATCATTGCTTTTAAAAACTGTTTCCAGTTCATTGGCTCATTAGGGTTGATGCCAGACAGTTTATAAATGCCTTGTTCGACAGGTTTCATAAAATCTGTCCACACCTTTTCGCCGGCAAACATCTTTGCAAGGTATTTGCCCAGCGGTATGCCGATAACCAGCATCAGGGCGAAGGAGGCAATGATTCCAAATAGTTCTGTGTTCATTGTGTTAAGGATTAAAAATTTTCGGGTTTAAGCAGCACATATACCATGTACATGAAAACCGCGATAGAGATGATAAATAATGCGATCATGATGCGTTAGATTTTTTCGAACCAGTCGATAGATTTAAAAATGAACCACCAGCTAACAAGGATGGCGAGGAAGAGAATTATAGTGATCATTGTTTTGATATTTTGATCACCTATGCCAATAGGGATGCCGCTTGTTAAGATATTTTGTTAAGTTGCTGATTGTTAAATAATTGATTGATTTAACTGGATTTGCTAAAACAAAAAACCCTTCCATTTTGGAAGGGTTGATTATCGTTTTGGAAAAGGTTGTTGTTTTTAACCACAGAGGTAACGGAGGAAAAACACAGAGAGCGCAGACGTTTTATATCTCGCAGAAACGCAAAGAGCGAAGGGTTTGATGCATTAACATCGTTTTAAAGAAGCATGCCATGGGTGAGCTTGTCGAACCGTTGAGCGCTGGATAAGTCTTCGACAAGCTCAGACTGACAATTATTGGTAAATGGTGTGAGAAGTGTTCACGTTCACGGCCGTGAACACCATCGACAACACATAAATAGCTGATAATGAACAATTTTAAAAATAGGCTACTGACGAAATAACGTCACCATTAAATCCAAACCCAGCACAAGCAAACATGCACTATAATATAGCCGGTAAAGCTCCCCCGCCGCAAAGATCTTTCATTGCACCTTCAAAGGCCACGGGATTTGATAACTCAGACTGACAATTTATTTGGACGATATTTACAAACCGTATTCGTCAATCTTTCTGTAAAGCGTAGTTAAGCCGATGCCCAGCAGGCGCGCGGTTTCGGTTTTATTGCCTTTGGTGTAGGCCAATACTTTACTAATGTGCTGTTTTTCGATGCTCTGCAGATCGAGTGAATTGCTATCCGCATTTTGAATATTAAATTGTGTTGGTAATGTATCCGGGGTCAGGCTGTCATCGGCAAGAATAACCGAACGCTCGATAACGTTCTTCAGCTCACGGATGTTTCCCTTCCACTGATGGCGTTTAAGCAGATTTAAAAATTCATCGCTCATCTTAACAGACCGGCCTGCTTTATCCGTAAAAAACCTGAGGTAGTATTTAGCCAGCAGTTCAATGTCTTCCTTGCGTTCGTTAAGCGAGGGCAGGGCGATAGTAAATACGGATAACCGGTAAAAAAGATCAAGCCTGAACTTTCCTTCCTCCGCTTCCTTTTGCAGATCGCGGTTTGTTGCCGCCATAATGCGGATGTTAACTTTAGTGGTTTGTGTATCGCCCAGCTTAATAAAAGTTTTGCTTTCCAGTACACGTAAAAGTTTTGCCTGTAACTCCAGGCTCATTTCGCCAATCTCATCCAAAAAAATACTGCCGTGGTGTGCTTCTTCAAATAGGCCCTTTTTATCTTTTAAGGCGCCTGTAAAGGCACCTGCTTTGTAACCAAATAGTTCGCTTTCCAGTAGTTCGCCGGTAAAGCTGCTGCAGTTAATAGCTACAAATGGCATTTGCCTGCGCTGGCTCTCGTAATGTATAGCCGATGCAAATACTTCTTTACCCGTACCTGTTTCGCCCAAAAGCAACACGGTGGTATCGGTAGCAGCCACCTTGCGGGCAAGCTCTACGGCCTCAACAATGGGTTTAGACTGACCGATGATCTGCGAGAAACTGAATTTTCCGCTTATCTTTTTATCCGCATTAAAAGCATTTTGCTGTAGTTGCGCTTTTTCAACTGCCTGGTTAAGTAAGGGGATTATCTTATCGTTATCATCGCCCTTAACAATATAGTTGAACGCACCATTTTTAATAGCTTGTACGCCATCATTAATAGTGCCGTAAGCGGTAAGGTTAATTACCTCTACATAGGGCTTTTTGGCTTTGATGGTTTTTACAAGGTCAACACCGTTTGCATCGGGTAATTTCACATCGCTTAATACCACCAGCACATCCTGTTGCTCCAGTAATTTAATGCCATCTTTGCCATTATAGGCCTGAATTACACGAAACCCTTCCAAACCAATAATGCGCGAGAGCAGATCGTTCAGTTTTTTTTCATCATCAATGATCAGGATGGTTGCTTGCATACCAGTAATTATTATGCAATAATAATTATAAGGTGCTGTAATATGTAATCAATTATTAAAAGCGTCCTCGTACGTTTCCAGTGGTTGTTGTTCGATAGTTTTATTACCAGCATGTAATCGTCAGATTTATTGAAGACCAATGCCGTTTTTTGAAATTAGTCTTGAAACAACGTAGGAGTACTAATAGATGGGGTTTGACCTCCGGCAACGGATATTATTATAGTGTAAAGATTAACCCCTACGCTATTATTTGAAATAAATGCACCTTCAACGGGTACACTATTTGTATCTAAAACCGGGTTGTTATTCTCATCTAAAAAGGTTACCGAATAAAGAGTAGTGGGTCTCTTTACATTTCTTATTATCCTGATCTCCCTGCTCATCTCCGAATATCCGTTGGTAAATTCCGAACCAACCGTTTGGATAGTATCTACCGGAATTCCGTTCTGACTAAAAACAACTTTAATATTCTTATTGCCCAGAATAGATTGGGCGAAGTTTGCTATTTTAACTTTTATACGATCTTCTGTGGCAGGGCGGGGCTCCGAAAGCTGGTTGTTTTCCAATAGCTCTACACGCGCCGCATCGGGGTTTGGTTTAAAAAACACGTATGTTTTTGCAGTGTCTTTGCTGATAGTAAGTTTCCTGGTCAAAACACTGGTATTGGCAGCTGAGTTAAAAAACTCAAATTCGCCTTCGCCCGCCAACACCTTTAGGCTTCCGTCTGCTCGCGGTTCAATGGGTTTGCTCTGATAAGTGATTACTAATGGGCCATTGGGGCCGGCAAACACATCAAATGGGTCGATAAACGTAACACTGGCAAATGTAGCCGGCTTAGATAGCGTAGCTTCTTTTTTGCAGGAACAAATAGCGGTTGTAATTAGTAATATTAAAATGTAAATGTATTTTTTCATATTAATGATTTAAAGTAGCGGCCCAATCGGGCCGCTACTTATTAACTTATATTATGTTTTATAAAACAAACAGATTGAAACTTAAACTTAAAAAGATGGTGTAAAATCTGTCCAGTTGTTTGTCCAGATGGTTAATGCTGTAGCTGCAGGATCAATTGCGCCACGATAAGATGTGCCACCACCGGCAGTGTTTCCACCGCTAAACGCAGGAGATGTTGATAATGGCCTTAAGTTAAGCGGAGTATATGCACTTTCGTCATAGAAAGCAGCAGCGCTTGTTAACTTAAGTAAAGTATTAGCAGCAGGTGTGTTTTTTAAACTATCAGCAGCGATTAAGCTGTAAGTAGCCGGATAAGAAGGTGTGATGGTAGATGTAGCTGAGTATGCCTGCACCACATTGTTCTGGAATATAGAACCAGTGGTGGTAATACCTTCAAAATGAGCACCTGTGTTAAACCCACCCAAAATTGAATTCTGAATATCAAGCGATGATGCTCTTCTCCAGTGGTTAGCTTTTTCCAGGTCAGCTATGTTGCTGTTGGTAGAGTAACCCAGGATAGTAAAGTTTCTAAGTTTTGGCTTTGTAAGTGGCGTTAAAGCGCCATTTCCTGCAGCATTGTTATCAGATTCGATACCGTTAGCATCGCTTACACCACCAGAAACTGTGTGGCCAGAAAAAGGATCTTTCAATGCAATGGCATACTGAATTGTACCAGAGTAACCGTTGTCAAAATCAAAATCATCATCAGTTCCTGCTAAAGCAATAAGGTGATCTGCATTAACTGTTCCACCAAAAAACTCAAAGGAATCATCATTACTAAAAGATACCTGGATGTGGCTTAAAGTTGTTCCGGAACCTACACCACCTAAAGTAAGGCCGTTGATTTCATTATCAGTTGATAATAAAAATCCTGCATACTCAATACGGGCGAAACGTATAACACCTGAATTATCATTTGAAGTAGTTCCACCATAAGTAACATTGGCCGGCGGTGAAGTTGGGATACCTTCAATAACCGTAGTGGTTGGCTGATTGGTAGGAGCTTTTCCTAACAGGATAACACCGCCAAAATCACCAGCTACCGGAGCTGCTACAGCCGGATCAGGACCAAAAACGATGGTGCTGTCTGGGTTATAGCTCGATTCAGTAACATTGTTTTTGTTACCATCTGCAAATATCTGAGCATTTTTGGCAATAACCAATACGCCCTTTAAAGACCTGCCGCCATAAGTTACCGCATTACCGGTTACTACGTGTGTACCTGCTTTAATGTACAATTTAGCATTAGGACCCGAAAAATAGACCACCCCGTCTAATTTATACAAGGTATCAGGGCTTAATACACGTTTTGCAGTGTAAACACCACTTAAGTGCACTTGTGGAAGTGTACTGTAATCAATAGGCGCTTTAGAAGATTTGTTAAAATCTCCGTTTGCACCAACTAAATCTTTCTTGCAGCTTGTTAGGCCAAAGGTAGCAGCTACTGCGAGTACTGCTAATGTTGCATGGATTGTTTTCATTTGTAGGAATTTTTAATTAATGGATAAAAGGGTTTTGTTTGTATTATAAAACATTGTAAAGTTGAACTATTAGTTTAACCAATGCAAGGAAAATATAAAAAATATTTTTCATAACTAATTGATTAATAGCATTTTATATCACTTTTTAAAAGTAATTTCATCTCCAATATGTAGTATTATTTAATTATTAAATCTTTCCATTTTTCAAAACCTATAGGTAAAGGTTAAACTGGCCGTTCTTCCGTTTTTTGTGCGATAAGAAACACGGTCTCCTTTATCTTTTTCATAGGCATCCGTGCCATTAACCAGCACATAGCCATTATTATACTCGGCAGTGCCGCCTATGTACGCGGTAGGATTGGTATAAAAGAATGTTTCCTCATCCAGTATGTTCGCAATATTCAGCCTGATCTCCGCTTTTTGTTTCAACAAACGGGTGCTCAATTGCAGGTCTACCAGGTTGCGGCCATTCTCGTATTCAATGGCATTGGGTGTAACCGAGGTAACGTATGACCGGTAACCCGAGCGGTTATAACTTATATTTGCACCCACATATTTAGAATTGTAATTGATGCCTGCATTTACCAACCAGGGCGACTGGCCATACAAAGGCCGGTTTACCCCCGGGATACTCGTTTTTACTACTTCGTAAGTTTCACCGTTATTTATAGCTTCAGCTTTATACTCTACTGCGTATACTTTTGACTTTGTAAAGGTGCCGTTCCCAAAAACCGTCAGGTCGCGCAGCCATTGCTTATCGGCTATAAAGCTTAACGATTTACGGAATTCAACCTCTATCCCTTTGTTTGTTGCCCTGTCCTGGTTCTGGAAACGCAAAAAACGGCTCCTTCCCTGCCCCCCGCTTACAGGTACATCAACTAATTCCAGCGGTTTATCAAAGTCCTTGTAAAAGCCCGATACCGATATGATCTCGCCGGCGCCTGGGTACCACTCATACCGCAGATCGTAGTTCTTTATCTTTGTGCTGACTACATCAAAGCCACTTATATAGGCATCCAGGTAGGGATCATATAATTCAAAATAGGATGTTTCCCTAAAATCGGGCCGTACTATGGTTGTGGAGTATGCCGCCCTGAGGTTCATTTTTTCGGTTAAACTATATGTAGCATTTACAGAGGGTAAAAAGCGCCAGTTTTTCTCGCCGGTAATAGCAGGTTTTGTTTTCTCAAAACCATCAAACCTGGGCGCGCGAAGAAACTGATCCTGTTTATTAGCCAGGTTATAATTCTCGGCCCTTACCCCATAAACCAGTCTTAATTTTTGAAAAAAACGCTGATCAAGCATCACATAGGCGGCATGAAACCTGGCAGTACCGGTATATTGCTTGCCGTTTGTTTGATCGTCGATATAGTAAAAGGCAGAATCGGCAGTTGCGCCTATGCGCCCGGCAGCCAGGATATCTTCATACCGGCCCGTCAATTCTGCATTGTTGTCCTGTTTAACAATCCTTGCCTGTGTAGAACCTAAACTACGCTGCTTATACCAGCCAGCGTAACCCGCCTTTACCAGGCTTTTATCGTTTAAAAAATTAAAGGGCTGGCTTAAGCTGCCTGACCAATTATAATCCCGCTCATTTATATCAGTGGAGAGGCGGTAATCAAAAAGGCCGGAACCTTCGCTAAAAGGGGCCGCATTCGGGCTATCGTAATAATCAACCCCACCAATGGTGGCAGTTTTATTATAACGCAGCCTCCGCATATCCTTAATATCCTGGCTGATGTTGGTTAAGGCTCCTGACCAATTAAACTTTAACCCCTTGCTGCCAATCAGGTTTTCGCCTTCCAGTTTGCTTTGGTAGACCGTGGTAAATTCGGGGCTGTCGAAAAATTCAATAAATCTGTTGCTTTCTGTAGCATCATACCTGGAGGCATATTGCGAAGTTTCGTTAAGTACGTGAGAGTAGTAATTTTTAGAAGTGATTTTAAATTTTTCGCCCTGAACACCAGCATTTAAAACCCCACCAATAGTGGTATTAAACTTATATAAGCTCCCCGAACTTCTAATTGCTGCGGTATCAATAGGATCGCCCTCGCCGGCAAAAGTCAAATTTGAGTTTCGTACCGTTACAAAAGGATTAGTTTCCTGCGTATTCCGATAAGTTACCCCTCCCGTAAAACCTAATTTTAATCCTTCTTTTAGCTGGTACAAACGGCCAAGTGAAAAACGGTAATTTTGATTAGGCGCCCCCTGATAGGTATAGGCCTTAAGTTGTTCGCTGTTAAAAAGCTTGCTTTGCGGTACTGCAAAATCAGGAATAGGGTCGCTACGCTGCGTCCAGGATTGCAGGCCGGTAGGGGTTTTTCTGCGGCCATCATCAAAACCAAAATAATCGTATTTACCACGGCCACCCAGCATTACAAAATCCTTACCGGTGGTGCGGCTGTTATAACCGGTACCAATGGTAAAGGAGTTGAAGTTTTGCTCGGGAATATCCAACGTGTTGATCAGTATCTGACCACCTGAAAATTCGGCTGACATATCCGGACTGGCCGTTTTGTTAACTACTACATTACTCACCAATTCCTGCGGCACCACGTCAAAAGAAAAATTTCTGCGGTTCATATCCGTACTGGGGATGATCACCCCGTCAAGCATTGCCTGGTTGTAACGTTCGGTTAACCCCCTTACTACCACATAACGCGTATCAATAGTTGTTACCCCGCTAATTCGTTTAAGTACCTGCCCCAAATTATTGTCGGGTGTGCGGGATATCTGCTCTGCAGAAATACCATCCGTTATAGAAGCATTATTTTTTTGCTGTGCATACAAACCCGTTACCGATTCTCTTTTAAAGGAAGATTGTACTACGACCTCCTTTAAAGTGCTGGATGATACCTTTAAAGAGATATCAAGCTTGGTAAGCTGCCCGGCTTTAACAATAACCTCTGTAATGCGTTTTGTCTGAAAAGATATATAACTTACCTCCAGTGTGTAAGTGCCGGGTTCAAGCGTTAACTGGTAACTACCATCTACACTACTGGTAATACCTTGCCCGTTTTGTATAACCCTTATACTGGCACCTGGCAAAGTTTCACCCTTATCGTCAACTATTTTACCACTGATACGGCCGGGATCTGGTTTTCTGAGGGGCGTGGGTTTGGTATAATTTACATAGATAGAGTTGCCCGACAAGGAAAAGTTCATGCCGGATACGGTTAGTTTTTCCAGTACTTTCCCCAAGGCTTCCTGGCGGTAACTCACTTTCTTTAGTTCAACCTTTTCAAGCTCGTTTGGGTTGTAAATAAAATTATAATTGGTTTGTGTTTTTAATACTTCGAGTATCTGCACTGCATTTACCTGCGCAAATTCAAGCGATACAGGTTTAGTGATAGTTTTATAGTTGTTGCCATCTGTTTTACCAGTTGCCTGTGCAAAAAGGGGGCTGCTTAATAAAACGGTGAACAGGATAAATAAATAAGCGGTGTGTTGTGTTCTTAAATGTATACTTATAGGTAAATTAAAAATCATATTTTTGATTTGCTGCATTGCTTTTTAGTAATGTGGTTTCGATTATTACCGGTTTATCCGGTCAAATTGTTAGGGAAGTATCGCCTGGCCGCGGTACTTCCTATTTAAGGCCTTTATGTTTTTGTTTTTTCGATAAGGTCAGTTTATAGGTTGACGAATTGATTTTATTTACTTTAAATGGATATATAAAAGTGAGGGAGCCAAGCAATGTATCTACAGAACCGTTGTTAAAGTCACCGCTGATGCTATATTTCTTAAAATCTTCTTCATTGAATTGGATATTTACATTATAATAAGATGCCATGCTGTAAATAGCATCCCGAAAACGCACACGCTTAAAGTTTAACGCTCCTGCCTTAAGCGCATCTTCAGAATTATCAAACCCTGTCACCGTACTTAGCGTACCATTATGATAATCAAATTCCTGACCGGGGTGCAAAATAACCGGCGGGGCAATTACACCATTACGGTCAACCTGTACTTTGCCGGTATATAAGCTTACCTTCTCGTACCCATAATTTTTATAATGTTTGATGATAAAAGATGTGCCCAGGGCTGTAGTGGATAGCTTACCGGAATTTACACGAAATGGCTTGGTTTTGTCGTGCGCTACTTCAAAAAAGGCCTGGCCTTCCAATAAGTAAACCCGGCGTTCTGTCTTGGTAAATGCCTGCGGATATTTAAAAACCGCACCTGAAGTTAGCGTGATCAATGTCCCGTCTTCGAGCTTAACCCTTTTTATTTTACCAAGCGGTACACGTACAGTAGCGAAAGTTTTCGTTTTCTGAATAAAGGTATATTCCTGATAAAATTTAACACCACCAAATAATATAACGAAACCAATAATGGCGGCAGCTGCTACTCTTAAAGCTAAGCGCGAAGATTTTCCAGCTTGTTGTTTACTCAATATCTTTTGTGCAATATCTTCGGCCGGCTCAAAATCCGAAGGGAATTCGTTAGCTATATCATCAAAATCTGCTAAATCCTGCGGATCACTATGTTCAAGCATTTTAAAGAACTCTTTCAGTTCTTCTTTAGAAAGCTCCCTGGTGAGATACCTTCGGTGTAAATATTTCTTTCTGTTATGATCCATATAAATAACCAACCATATCGGCCGCCTACTTATATATACTACCCGGGTAGGGTAATTAGGGTAGCTCTAAAAAAAATAAAATTGATTTATCTTTTTTATTGAGATGTATTCCCATTTTATCCCAGACCATCATCATTCTCTGGCCATATAACGAACCCTAAAAAAATTACTAATTTTAGGAACCAAATACTAAAATCAATCCAATGAGAAAGGTAATCTACGGCATCAACTTGACCCTGGATGGCTGCTGTGACCACACCAAAGGGGTTGGCTATGAAGATGTACATGAATATTTTACGGACCTTATGCGAGATGTTGACCTGATTGTTTATGGACGTAAAACTTACGAATTGATGGTCCCTTTTTGGCCCGATGTTGCAAAAACGCAATCGATGAGCAAAGCATCGAACGAATTTGCGCGAGTATTCGACTCCATAGACAAACTTGTTTTTTCCAAAACGTTAGACAAGGTTGAAGACAAAAACACGAGACTTGCTCGGGCAAATCCTGGAGACGAAATATTGAAATTGAAACAGGAACAAGGCAAGAATATCTCGCTTGGTGGTGTAACCCTTCCTACACAACTCATAAAACTTGGTTTGGTTGATGAATACCATTTTGTCTTCCAACCAATAGTTGTAGGAGAAGGGAGGCGATTGTTTGAAGAAATCAGCCTACCGAAGAAATTAGAATTAAAACTTGTGGAGTCAAAGATCTTAAAATCAGGGTGTGTTGCGCTTCGTTACTTAAAACAGTGACGAAAAATCTGTGGCGAGAGAATATTTCCATAGCATAAGGTAGCTACATATCTTACAGAAGTTTTATAAGTAATACTTATGCCAAGCAGGTGAATATCAGAAAATAAAATAGCGTGATATAATCCAGGTATTCTTTACTGGTCTTTATAGCCTCAACAACCCGGTTTGCTTTTACCATATGGTCTTTTACCGCGTTACGACTGATGGAAAGCTGATCGGCCACTTCATTATAAGTCATATCCTTAAAGCGGATCATTTCGAAAACAACTTTCCTTTTGGGTGGCAGAACGTTTAGTGCAGTACGTAAAGTAGATAGGCTAAAAGTTGCATCTATCCGTTTTTCGGGAAGTAATTCTTCCTGCTCACGAATGAAATAAGCTTCCAATTCTGCCCGCATTTTTTTCTTGCGGGAGACATTTCTCAGCCAGGTGAAAACAATATTTTTAGATACCGTTAGCAAATATCCTTTAACCCCTTGCTCGGGCTTAATATAAGCACGCGTATTCCACAAGTGAAGAAATATGTCGTGTGTAAGTTCCTCTGCATTTTCTCTGGAAAGGCTATAACGATAACAATAACTGTAGATTTGCTTATAAAATATAGAATATACTTTCTTAAAAGCCTCCGGATCCCCTTCTGTAAAGTTCTGAATAATATCCTGACCAAGCATAAGCAAAGGTTTTAAACCAAGACAAATAAAGAACTCCCATGTTAAGGCAAACAGCAGGGTGTATTAAATATTCATTAAATTAAAAACGGTGTTTGAACAGTTGTTGATAACCGGTATGGGATAGTCTTTTTATCTTCTAACCCGTATAGGGGTTACCATCGCATCTTCCTTATCCCTGGAATCATATAGTTTTTTTGGCAATTCGTTAAGGGAAAGCGTACGGGAGGTTACTGTTATGCCCGTGATTTGCGCAATTGCTAATCGGGTGAGGGTTTCATCAGGATCGCCTAATTCTTTAAGGGGTAGGCTGCTTAGTTCATCTGCCGCGATATCGGGAGGAAGCCCCGCGGAATAATCACCTTTACCAGCCGAATTATATACCTTAAACACCAGCGGCCAAAGCACCCAGTTTTCAACAAGGTTAGGATCGCGGTAATCTTTAATTTCAAATTCCGCCATATCTTTTCCCAGGGTTGATTCGCCAATTCGTATGGTTGTTATATGCGGGGGGAGGTTATTTGCCAACAGTTCAGCTGCCGAGGCAGTGTGCTTACCGGTGAGGATGAATAAACGATTTATGTTAAGCCGTAAACCAGAATACTGACTATAATTAACCGGCGTGAATAACTTACTGATCTCATTGCCGAAACTGTGCCGCTGTATACCTGCATTGGCATTGCCCCGGTATTCTAAAAATATACTCTCTTCTGTTGCCTTGGTTATCATAGCGGCCAGAGCGGCAGCAACGGATACCTCACCGCCTGTATTATAACGCATATCAAGGATAAGTTCGTTTACCTGCCAGCTCTGGAAACCGGCAAACACCTCTTTAAGCTTTGGCAGCGCTTTAATATCAAAATTATTAAAAAAAATATAGCCGATCTTTTTTCCGTTTCGTTCCCATACCTGTGTAGTATATACAGGATTAGGTTTCAGGTATCCATTGATAAGGTACGGTTCTGCTTTGCCTTCCATTTGAAGGGTTATGCTGCCTTTTTTTAAACTTGCTTCGCTTAAAGCGTTTACGTTTGTCGAATTAACAACATCACCGTTAATGGCAAGTACTTTATCGCCCCGTTTAAGCCCTGCCTGGAAACCATCAGATCCGGGTACTACCAGCCTGAGTATCGTTTGTTCAGAACCTGCGGTATTAATAGTTACCAGGTCAACCCCAAAATCAGAATAAAGCGTACGGGGATAACTCTCAGGTACATCGGGGTTGAGTAACTGTGAAAATCGGTCGCCCCCATTTTTAATGGAAGCAAAAAAACCAAGCGGTTGTTGATTGTAATTTGGATTTTTAGGTAACGCGGTATTCCAGTAATAATAAACCTTCATACTATCCATTACCCATTTATTGATATATGCGGTACTTCCTACATCAAATACAGGATCACGTTCCTTTTTACACCCGCTTTGAAATGCAAGTAGGAGTACCAGGCAAATGCAAAAATGTTTACCGTTGAGTTTTTTTATTCTTTTTAAATTCCGCATTCCACAGGGGTAATTTAAAAAGTGAAGGTATAAGGAAGAGGTTAAGTCAATATTATTTTTGAATTATCATTTAGCTGATAACGATTTGTTGTAATACAAGAAGCCGGCTTCCCAACCGGCTTCTCCCCTTTTATTATTAAAAATTCCTTGAAAATTCTTTCGAGGATTTTACAAAGTTAATATAAGTTTAATGATTTGAAAACACTTACGGTCGGCGAAACCGGAAGCAACAAAGCCTTTCAGATACACTAAAAGGCTTTGTTGTATAGTAAAATAGCATCTATATTTTGATCATGGTTCTAATTTAATACAGAATTTAGCTGCAGTGCCATATCCAGATGCGCCCTTGCACCTAAATGTTCCGCATCAATTTTTAATACTTTTAAAAAGGCTGCTTTAGCTTCAGCTATTTTTTCCAGGCCCAAATATCCCAGCCCCTGTATAAACAGGCAGTGAGCTTTATTGCGCAGGTTCAGATCATCCTCAAATATCAAAAGGTTTGGTAGCGATACGGCGAAGTAGTCTACTTTGATCTCGTCGTTGATATGTTTATCGCCATAGCTTACCAGTTTATTAAATATGGCTGATGCATTGGCCTCGTTAGACAGTTTCTTCCAGGCAAGGCCCTGATAAAAGATCTTATGCGGCGGCTGATCGTTATAAAACATGGCTGCCGATGGTTCGTCTAATCCAACCGTAGCTTTTAGATAAGATTGTTTGGCATTTTCCGGATCTTTTAACCCATCATAAGCTACACCCAACCAATAATAAATATCATTTTCCTGCGCACCGAATAACTTACCCTCTCCCAAATTGTGCGGATAGCTTTGTGCTTGCTGAAGCAATGTTATCGCCTCGTTAAAACTGCCTTTGCTGATATGGTTTTGCGCAAGATGCAGCAGACTATGGACATACTGGCCAGATGCCTTACCTTCGCCTCCCTCCCAGGGGTGAAACTGCCTGTTGGTTACCAGATCAAATGCTGCCTGGTATTCACCCAAAAAGTTAAGTATGGCCACACGTTCAAGATAAATATCATCCCTTTGCAGGGCGGTTTCCAAATGCTCGTTAAGGAACCTGCTGCGCTCCTGCGGTGTTTTGTTTAATCGTTTATAAAGCTGATCCAACTCCATCAATACACGGGCATCGGTAATATCCAGTGCGAAGGCTTTTTCGTAATAATGCAAAGCCTTATCCGCATCATTCAATTTATTGAAGCTGGCTATACCCAAATTCCTTAAAACGGTTGGGAAACTGTCATCCAGCTTAGCCGAAAGTTCCCAATAAGCTATTGCATCACTATACTGCCTTTTATCGTAAAATAAATTACCTAAGTAATAGGGCGCTTTGGCATCCGAAGGATTTAATTCTATGGCACATTGCAACACTTTAATTTCTTCCAAACGGTTTGGGAAACACAGGTATGGGTTGGCAGCTTCAGCTTTTTTAAACCATTGCTGAGCAGTCTGCTCATCCTGCAATTTGTGATTCAACCAACCCAAATAATAATACACTAAAGGATTAGTGCCCGTTGCCTTTACAGCATAACTCAGCAGATCAGCGGCTTCAGTATAAAGACCGGCTGTTGCGTAATCAATGGCGTATTCTATATAATTCTGCTCGTACCCTCTCGAAAGTTTTATTAATGCAGCAATGGCGTTATCAGCCTCTTCATTCTGCCCTAATAACCTGCCGGATTGTGATAGCTCATAAAAAGCCCCAAGGTTAAACCCATCACGCTCTAAAGCCTGGTTGCAAACTGCTATGGCTTTTTCAGGCTGACCCAGTTTACGGTAAGCAGCGGCTTTAATAACATAAGCTTTGCTGTTAGCGGCATTGCTGTCAATAGCCTGGTTAATGTGTTCTAAAGCCAGCTCATGATTGCCGCGTTGCATATCAATTTGGGCCACAGCAAAAAAGCCGCTATCCTTAAACGTTTTACCCCAGGTGGCCTTATAAAACGCCTTGTAGGCTTCATCCGTCCTGTCTAAATATTTTAGGCATAAACCCAAATTGTAATACGGTTCGGTATCGTACGGGTTAGGGTTACGCTGCGTAATGGTTGCTATAGCGGTATTGAAATAGGCTTCACTTTTGGCGAATTGGCCGCGGCGCAGATACCATAAACCAAGCGCGTTATTACAACGGATATCTTTCGGGTCGCGCTGTAATGCTTTTTCGTAATACGGTACCGGGCTGTAAGTAGCATGGCGGTACTGCTCTAAATGCTGACCTGTAAGAAATAACTGCTCATTATTTTCCACCTCGTTTGGTTCAACCGCGGGTTTAGCCGGCTCGGGGATCTCATTTTTACGATTTAATGCAGGTTGATACCTGATCAGTTCTTTACCCGCAGTATTGGATAATATGAGTAATATCTCTTCTTCGTTAATATCATTCGCGCCGGTAATTTCTTTGATGTAAACCTGTGTAGGGTCTATATCTACCTTATCACTTAACAGTACCCTGCTGTTGTAGGTCAGATCTATAGTGATACCGGTTTGCACCGAAGTTACGTATACCTTCAGCACCAGTTTATCTCCATCTTTATCAATCGCCACCAAAATATCTTTTGTAGCATTTTTTACTACACCCAATTGCTGATAGGGTAGAAAATATTGTGTGAATGTTTTTTCCTCGTTTGGCATTAACCAGGTAAAATCGGGCTGATTATCGGTAAACATACCGGTCATCAGTTCAATATATGGCCCATCTTCGTCGGTCAGGTTCCTGTCCCATGCAAGGCCGAAATCGCTATGCCCCCATGTCCATTGTTTTTTACCAGGTGATACATGATGGTTGGCCACATGCAATAAGCCGCCCTGGCTATCATGCTCGTAACCACCCACAAAATCATAGTCGGAATTAATAGCCATGTAAGAAGTAGGAACAGGGATATTTTTATACATAGAGATATCTGTTCCGGGCGAATAATCAACCTTGTAATAAGTTCCTGTGGCTATCGGGAAGGTAGATACATCCCGCTTGCCGTGATCAAAAACCGCGTTAACATCCGGCGGGAAAACAGACTGATAATAATCGTTAACCTTTACCGCCGGGTTTGCCCACCATAAAAAGGTTTGGGGCAACTCTGACCTGTTAAAAAGTTTCGCTTTTATTTCGATATACGCCTTGCCCGGGTGCAAGGTAAAACCTGCCATACCCTTGGTGTGAAACATCTGCTCGATCTCGTTCACCCAAACGGTTTTGCTGCCGTCGGCGTTTTCTTCTATTTTAAAATCGATGGGGTCGAATGTGCTGGGGCGATGGTGCTGCGGCCAGTTAAATTCAATGCCACCCGAGATCCACGGACCGGTTAAGCCAACCAACGCAGGTTTTATAACCTGGTTATAGTAGATAAAGTGGCGTTCTTTTATTTTATCGTAAGCCATTTGAATGCGGCCACCCAGTTCGGGCAGGATCATGATCTTGATGTATTCGTTCTCCAGGAATAGCCCCTTGTATTCTTTATCTTGCTTTTCGTCAAAAATCTTTTCGATAACGGGGTTTGGGTACACTACACCACTACTGCCCTGGTAAATTCGTTTTTCGAAAAACATGGGGTTTTTATCAGGCTTGCCAATTCCATAGGTAGGTATGGTAACTGTTTCTTCCCACACCCTTACAATCGAATTTTTCATCAGTATATATTTATAGTTTATTACAGCAAAGCGTTTATAAAACGGCCCGGCTATTATTTAGTGTCTAATTAAATTATCTTCCAGTTCTTCAAGCGTTTGGCCTTTGGTTTCTTTCACCTTAAATTTAACAAACAGAAAACCAAGGAAACAAATAACAGCATACAGGTAAAATGGCCCATATGCGCCTAATATTTTAGCCAATATTGGAAACGTGAAAACCAATATAAAATATGCGCCCCATAGCGAAACAATGGCTACAGATGATGCCACACCACGAATTTTATTAGGGAAGATCTCGGATATCAAAACCCAGGTAACCGGCGCCAGCGATATAGCATAGATGCTTATTGCAAGCAGTACAAATATGGATACCAACCCTGTAGGGAAATGGTTTTGCAGCAAAAATGCCAAAACAATATATATAACCGATAATCCTAACGAGCCATATAACATTAACGGGCGACGGCCAAGTTTATCAACCTGCCACATGGCAAGCAGGGTAAATACCAGGTTAACTACACCAATGGCAACGGTTTCAAACAATTGCCGGTTTAGGCTTGCCCCTACCGATTCAAATATGGTTGAGGTATAATTGAACACCACATTTATTCCGCAAAACTGCTGGAATATTGCAAGTGTTACGCCAACAACCACAGCAGGGCGCACCGCTTTTTCAAACACCATGGCGTACGATTGTTTAGTAGCACCAACTAATGATTTTTCAACCGCGGTAAACGTGGACTCTGCAAAACCGGGAGAGCCTATTTTGTTTAGTATAACTTTCGCTTTTTGCTGCTGACCAGACTTTATAAGCCACCTTGGGCTTTCGGGAAGCCATATCACACCAATTAAAAACACCAAAGAAGGCACCACTCCCAGCCCAAACATCCAACGCCATGCATCAGGCCCTGTATCCGCAAGAAAATAATTTACAAGGTTGGTTATCAGAATACCTATAACCACCGTAAGCTGGTTAATGGCCACATTGCGCCCCCTTACTTCGGCCGGAGAAATTTCTGCTATGTACATTGGGCAAAGCATAGATGCCATACCTACGCCAATACCGGCGGCAAAACGCATGGCCACAAAATAAGTCAAGCCAGATGAAAACGCTATACCGATGGATGAAACCGCGAAAATGAAAGCGGCCAGCATCAGGCCCGGACGCCTGCCGTACCTGTCGGCAAGGTTACCCGCTATCAGGCAGCCAACTATACAGCCCAATGCCAGCGAGCCGGTTAAAAAGCCTTCCCACCAGGCATTTAGCATAAACTGTTCTCTAAGAAATGGCAACGCGCCCGATATTACGGCGAAGTCAAATCCAAACAGGTATCCGCCCAGGGCAGAGATAAAGGAAATGCCAATAATATACTTACTATTAAATGTTTTGGCTGTTGCGTTCATTTGGTTTGTTTGGATTTTAAAATTCAATAAATTTCCCTATTCCGGGAATGGACATACTTACTTTAAACATGGATTATTTTATCGTTACATTTTAAGGTAAGCCACTGCGCCGCCACCTTTTGCCAATGGGAGCTGTAATTTAGTTTTTTTTGTTACCTGTATCGTTTTATGCTCGTAATGTTCGGCATTAGTATTGGCATCTGCGGCATCTGTGTATAAGTCAATTGTATAGATCTTATCATTCTTTAAAAAAGAAAAATCAAGCTCAACAGTTCTGGCTTCCCAATTAGTCATGGCGCCGATGAACCAGTTATTACCTTGCTTTTTAGCCATCACCGCATACTCGCCTACTTTTGCATCCAGTACTTTGGTTTCCTCGAATACGGTTGGCACTGCGCCTAAAAACTTCATAATATCGGGATATTTCTCGTATTCGGTAGGCGAATCTGAAAGCATAGCCAGCGGCTGATCGTATACTACAAACATAGCCAGTTCGTGGCAGCGGGTACCCTGACTGGAAGGCAATCCCGGATCAACGGGCTTAAAACTTTCTTTCGATCTGTTCCTCATCGATCCCGGGGTATAATCCATCGGACCGGCAATCATGCGGATAAATGGGATCAGCAGGTGATGATCAGGGTTGGCGGAGTAATCCCATTTCGAGCATTCCGCACCGCGTACCGCTTCGTAATTTACAATATTTGGATATGCCCTTTGCAAACCTGTAGGCTTACTACAGCCATGAAAATTCACCATCAGGTTTCGTTTTGCTGCGGCTTTTGCTATCTCTTCAAACAAGGCAATGGCCGCCTGATCGTCCCTGTCAAAAAAGTCGACCTTTACACCTACCGCGCCTATCGACTGTAAAAAATCAAGGTTAGCATCCAGGTTTTTTATTAAGGTACTGGCCACGCACCATAAAAACACACCCACTTTTTTTGATTTACCATAGGCTATTAACTCCTTAATATCTACTTTAGGGTTTACCTTCAACAGGTTATAATTATCAGACCAGCCTGCATCTATCATCAGGTATTGCAGGTTGTTGTTAGCGGCAAAATCAATATAGTACTTGTACAGCTTTGTATTACGGTTACCCATACCCGATGGTATAGACGAGCCGGGCAACATGGCATCGTGCCACCACTCCCATGCAGCTTTGCCGGGTTTTATCCAGGCGGTATTGGTCAATTTTGCGGGCGTGGCTAATTTATACACCAGTTGATTATTCAATAAGGTTTTATCGTCATCAGTAGCGATAATAACCCGCCATGGGAATGCCCTGCTGCCGTCAGTTTCGGATATATAATCCTTAGTTTTTGCAACCTGCATCACAAAATCGCCCCAGCTACCCATTTTAATTTCGGCCGGATATTTTGCCCAGTTGCCCACCAATTTGTCATTTTGTTTTTTCACATACATGCCCGGATAGTTCAACAGATCGGCTTCTGCAACAATCACCTTTGTTTTTGATTGCGGGTAAGAGAACAGCGTTGGCGTAATGGCTTTTTTGCCTTCGCCAATAGCCGTGATAGAATTATAGTTTATGTAAGGCACTTCCCATGCCGTGTAGTTATCCGTTTCGGGAAATACAACCTCTGGCGAACCGCTAAAATTGAACTGCGCTTTTTCATTCACAACAATTATGGGCTCACTAAAACTAGTAACAAAGCGATAGGCTACCCCCTCGTTATATGCCCTGAGCACTAACGAATAATTGCCTTCAAAATTAATAACCAGTTCGTTGTAGTTATCAGTAAGTGTGGCCTCTTTACCATATAATGGATGCAAAGTACTGTTTACTGTTTTTGATTTTGTACCCGATACTTTGGCGGCGTTCCCTAATATATTGTTTTGCAGGGTCATGCCAATGGCAGAGGGGCTTATTAAAATATTATTATTCAAATAAACAGAATAGGTGATGCTACCATCTACCCTAACCTGCATTTTAAGCTTGGTATCAGGCGATGTTATAGTATAATCCTTCGGCAATGCCTGGCAGGTTAGCTTTAAAAGGATAAGGCATACGGATATTAATAGAATTTTAAATTTCATGTTAAACTGTGGTACTAAATTTATAGGTGATGTTATGCTGATAGGTTTCGCCGGGATTTAAAACTGTCGACGGGAAATGCGGATGATTTGGACTATCGGGGAAAAACTGGCATTCCAGGCAAAGGCCATCAAATGGTTGGTGTGCTTTGCCATTGTTGCCATGTGTGTTACTATTTAAATAATCGCCGGTATATAACATAACGCCGGGGTAAGTGGTAAAAACTGTCATCACCCTGCCCGATGTTTCTTCGGATAAAATACAAGCCGGGGCTTGCTCTGCTTGCAGGTTAAGCACGTAACAGGTGTTAATTCCGTTATGCACCTTTTGCTTATCGAACGCTAAATTACCGGCCGGGGCAATTAACCCGGTGGGGATATGATCTGCGCCAGCCTTTAGTATATTATCGGCATGTATGGTAAGCTCATGGTTAAGGATATTGCCCGCTTTTGGGTTTAGGTTGAAGTATGAATGGTTTGTAAAATTAGCAACGGTAGTTTTGTCGGTAACCGCATAATAGGTTATCAGCAGTTCATTTTCTTCCGTCCATTTATAGCTTACTTTCAGATTTAGATTGCCGGGGAAACCACCATCTCCATCCTCGCTTAGGATATCAAAAATTAGTTCATCGCCGGTAATGATATAACCAAACACCTTATAATTAAAGCCGGATGAGCCGGAATGATTGCTGTTTGCACCATCATTATTTTCTAATTGATAGGTGATGCCATCAAGTTCAAATTTTGCATTGGCTATCCTGTTGGCAAAGCGGCCGATGGTTGAGCCGATGTAACAGGTATCGTTAAGGTAACCGCTAAGCGATGGATAGCCCAGGATAACATTTCCTATTTTACCATCCCTGTCCGGAACGTTAACCGAAACCAGCGTTGCCCCATAATTGGTAAGCTCGACGTACGCCCCGGAAGCATTTTCAATTTTAAACAGATGAATAACCCTGCCATCGTCTACCCCCCAAACTCCGAATGAAATTTTACTCACTTTAAATATGTTTTATTTTGTCTTTGCCTAATTGTTAAAATTAGCGCATTGTTCTCAAACTAATTACATGGGATGCCTATCCTGTTTACGGCAGGCATCCCATGTAATATCCCACCTCTATTTTATTTATTCTGTTTGTAAAAGTTAAGTTCAAGGGCATGGAAATAAGCGCTGCCGCTCCAGGTATCCAAAACCTTTATCCTGATATATCTTACTGCCGGTGCGCCCGCAGGGATAGCAAAGTATTCGCCCGCGGCAGCAAAATCAATATCCTCTCGGGTGTTTTCACCAACAGGCTTGTTAGATGGTTTTACTGATGTATAAGTACCTATCTTCACCCAGCTGTCAAAGCTCCCATCGCCTGCCGGGCTGTTACTTCCCCACACCTCGAATTTCTTGGCGTTACCTGCATTATATAACGATCCGCCCATTCTTTGATAGATCTTAAACCCGGTGAGTGATGCCTGCGCACCCATATCCAGCGAGAACCAGAAAGGGAATGTCTGTCCCGGAGTGTGAAAGCCGGGTTCATTTAAGTTGTTATCCCAAAGATATTGCAATTCCCATCCATAGGCAGATCCTATATCTGTTGGAAGACGAAGCGGTGCGAACAAAGATTTATTGCAAAGCAGCGGCAGATCATCAAATGTAGCCACTGCAAATGAGTCTATTGAATTTTGCTGTGGCAGATAGTATGATTGATACTGGATCAGTGAACCTGTTTTATAGTTTGGCAGTATAATTGAATTATCGCGTTTTTTAAGATGCACCTCCTTTATATCCCCAGCATTGTCTGTATATTTTACCGTGGTAGAAAGGTTAGTGCTATCCCCATTCAAAAAATTAACCTTAACAGATCCATCGGGGTTTAATTCATACGGGTTTACCAAATTGTAGGAACGGTTTAACAGGCCGGTTTTATAAACCGGACCGTAAACCCTTACGTTATTAATTTCCTGCCCTACAGAACGGTTACCGCTTGCATCAAATGCAACAACTTTAAAAGAATAAACATATTCCTTCAGCCCCGGTATGATCACCTTTATGGTATCCTTAGGGTCGTGCGTGGTTGCATTAACGATCATGGAATCGGCGCCATTATTCCAGGTAAGGCTATATTTGGTAATGCTGGGATCGGGGCTTGGGTTCCAAAATAACTGAACCCTTAAATTACCTGTATTGTAATTAGAATTGGTTACCAGGCCCGGATAAATAACCTCGCGGTTATCTAAAAAGGCTTTGTAATCATCGCTGTATTTCCGGCAACCTACTATTGCCAATACCATTACAATAAGTACTAAAGCTTTATAATTGATTTTCATTTTCTTCTGTTTAATAATTACTATAATGGGTTGCCATATAAGGAGATCTCCATGGTATTACCATAATCCACCCCACCCCAGGTTTGATTGATAACAAAGCGTATAAACTTAGCAGGAGGAGCGGCTATGTTCACATTGAAATTGACACCATTAGCCACAAAATTGATATCCTGCGCGTTTGCCTGGTTTGCCGGTAAGCCCGACGGTGGATTGGGGAAGTTGTAACTTCCCATGTTTACCCAATCGCCAACTATGGTTCCTGCCGTCGAGTTATTTGGCAGGGCGATATCTTGTGGTGCATCCTTATCTGATCCCCATACGGTAAAACGTTTGGCATTAGCGTATCCGTAAGCACCGCTCACCCTTTCCCATAATGTAAAACGACTTAACTGCGCTTTTACGCCCAACCCGAAAGTTCCTTGTATAGTGGGCGAAGCGCCGGGATTGGTATGCCATCCATTAGGTTCGTCGGTGCTGCCATCAAAGAAACGACGGAACTCCCAGCCATAACCTATCTCGCTATCGCTTGCTAAGTGATAAACAAAAAACTTGCTTTTATCAAGCAACACCTCATGGTAGGGCGTTAAGGTAGTAAATACTGTATCTGAATAGTTGCCGTATTTATCTGTTGTAAATACACCAAACTTTACGGGTTTATCTTCGTAACCCCGTACCGAAAAATTCACGGTATCGGCGCTTACATACTGCGGCTCTTGCTCATCATACTTACCTGTTACTGCATTTGGCGATATAACATGAATAGCAACCGGCGCATTGGTTTTATTAAGCCCAAATACGTTTACTCCCCCAAAATCGGGTGTTAATGCCAGCCCGGTGTTTACCAGCAAATACTCCGGCAGGTCTGGGTGAACGGTTACCACTACCGGGTCTGATTTAATATTTGCCCTGCTCACTGCATACAGGGTAACCTGATATTCTTTTGTTTGCGCAAAGCCATCAACCATTATGGTATCGGTATAATAACTGGCTTTTGTTTGCCTCGATTTTTTGTCGTTTATTTTATAATCGGCCAGTACATATAACAGGTTTGCCGATGATGGCAGCTTATAGGTTATATAAGCCCCACCGTTAAAGTTCTTCACCTTAACATCGGTAACAACACCGGGTTTTGTTTTATCGTTAGATACCACCTCTATGTTCGATTCCTGCTTTTTGCATGCCGAAAAAAGAGCCATTATCAAAACCGGGGCCAGCATATACCATGCAAGGCGTTTACGGTTATCAATTTTTTTCATAATGTATATTTTGAATATATTAATCATTAAATGCTTTTATAAGAATCACCCGGTGCTACCAATATGGATTTTGGCTAAGGTTATTATTTACGATAATGTCGTTGGTCTTTATAGGCCACAGGTAATCTTTTATACCAAATAATGGCACAAAAAGAGTTTGAGGCCTGTAATAATTAACCGGGTTGGTTTCATAAATATTCCAGCCTTGCACGGGTTTGCTTAACACCTCCTGCAGTTCTTTCCAACGGCGAAGGTCCCAGCCGCTTTGGCCTTCAAAACAAAGCTCAATTCTTCTTTCCTGGTGAATTATCAGGCGCAAGCCTTCCTTGCTTGAAGCCTTACCAGGGGTTTTTGAAAAATTATTCCATGAATCAAGCACGCCCTGTAAACCGGCCCTTGTTCTCACTTTATCTATGTAACTATAAACTTCGGCAGTTGGCCCGTTCACCTCATTTAAGGTTTCGGCATATAAAAGATATAAACCGGCAAGGCGTATCACAGGCAAATGATAATCTATCGACTGGAAACTTTCGTCGTAAATAGAAAGGTAGTTAGCCAGTTTTTTAGGCCAGTAACCGGTAATGTTTGTTGAAGTAAGGCTTTTAGGCCCGGCCAGCGCTGTATTACCACGCGCCTGCACATATAATGGGTTATTTTGATCGAGCACACCGTTACCAAACCAAACGCCACCGTCGAAACCCAGATCGGCATAGAACCTTGTTTCACGAGCAAAGTTGGTTTTAGCGGTTTGATAGCCGTTTTTTATATAGTACTTATTTTCGTCGTCGCCGGTTTGTACGGTATTACGGTTTGCATAATCCCAGGTTTTATCTTCATTAATGGGAACACCATTTTTTGTATAAAATAGCTCGGCTGTACCAATTGGCACCGCGAATGTTGACGGATAAGAAGACGAGATAGCTACTGCTTTTGAAGTTAGCCTTGGGATGGTATACCCCTGATAACGGAAATTGTAATTAAAAGCCCAGATCAGCTCGGGGTTAGTTTCCCACTTATCGGTAACAGTTGCCTGTATAGTTAATACATTTTTAAGCTGGTCTGATATGTTGCTCAGGTTGGCAGGCGGCGAAAAAGTATATAATTTTAAACCCTGCGCTTCGGCTTCGGTTATAGCTTCTTTACAGGCATCGGCAGCTTTTTTCCATTTATTAGGATCGTAGGTAGTAGAGAAAAGCGCTTTGCCTTCGTTATCTGTATATCCTGCATAATCAGGGTTGCCATTAAATAAGGGGCTTGCCGCGGTAGCCAATATTTCGGCTTTTACAGATAGTGCTATCAACTTGGTTACCCTACCCAACTCCTTAGCCTGGTTTTGAATAACCGGGGGCAGATCGGGTATGGCCTCGTCCATTAGCGAAATCACATAATCAAAACCTTCATCTGTAGAGCTTCTTTTACGTTTCACCTCTTCTGCCGATGCACTAATGGGCAGGTTCTCTTTAATTAATAACATTGGGCCATACATCCGTATCAGGTAATAATGATAATAGGCTTTCAAAAACTTCACCTCGGCTATCCATCTCTTTTTTTCGGTAGCGCTAAGGTCAATAGGCTTATCAATGTTTTCGAGCATGGTATTACACCTTCTTAAGGCATTAAAAAGCGCTATGCCATTGTTTTCGCCATCCCAGAAATTAAGGGCCGGCGAAGCTGTATTTTGGGTGCCTCTTAGCAGATTAAAGCCAGATTCGTTTATCGGATGGTCGTTCAGATCATTCGGGTAAACAATTTCTGCCGATCCTGTAAACCCTGCGTTACCCGTAACCTCATACATTTGCTGCATGGTTGAGTAACAGGTGAACAGAAAGTTTTCGGCCTCGTTACGGTTCCTGAAAGCATAATCAATTGTGCCTACGTTATCAGGTGTTACATCGAGGTATTTTTTACATGATATGCTTAACATACATAGTACGGATAAGCAAATTGTTCTATATAATATTCTCATCGTCTTTTTATTATCTGGTATTATTACAAACTCACGTTAAGGCCAACATTAAACACCTTTTGAATGGGATAGGCAAAGCCATTGCCTCCCAGTTCGGGATCCCACATTTTGAAGGGACTCCAGGTAAGTAAATTAAGGCCGTTAAAATAGATCCTGCAGTTGGTTAGCCTTAATGATTTTGAAATACGCAGCGGCAGAGTGTACCCTATCTCTACCGATTTTAGGCGCAGGTAGCTGCCATCGCGCAACCACCAGGTGCTGGGTTGCAGGTTATTTGCTATTACCGTTGTATTTGTGCCCAAACGTGGATATAAGGCGTACAGGTTCTGGTTTTCTTCGGACCAGTGATTGTCCGCGAATTCCTTTAAGACCTGGGTATTGCCATACACATATGCATCCGGGCTGGGTATAAAAGGGCTTACCCTTGTTGGGTCAACAAAGAACGAAACCCTTGCCTGCCCCTGAAAAAAGGCAGAAACATCAAACCCTTTGTACCCTGTAGAAAAACCAAAGCCGTAAACCACCTCTGGCACTGTTGGGTAGCCAATAAATGCCTGGTCTAAAAAGTCGATCTTTCCGTCCGCGTTTAAATCGCGGTATTTAATATCACCACCTTGTGGGCGTGCACCGTTTCCAAAGATCTGCGTTGGCGAATTTTGCGCTTCCTTATCATCTACAAATAACCTTTCGGCAATGTAGCCGTAGCCACGGTTAACGGGCTGGCCTATAAAGTGGCGCCACTGTTCTTTATAATCGGGCTCCTCTATATAATTGTATTTATTAGTGGTGTAGGTAAAGTTAGATCGTAACTGCGCCCATAAACCATTGCTGAAAGTTTGCTTATAATCCATCGAAAGATCAAGCCCTTTTGAATCTACTATCCCCAGGTTAGCGCTTGGTTTTACTTCCAAACCCTCGCTCGATGGGATATTGATCCTTTCCTGTAAAATATCGTAGCGGTGGTTTTTATATATTTCGGCAATAATGTTTAGGTTTTTAAACAAGGTAACCTCAAGGGCCAAATTGGTTTGCCTTGATGTTTCCCAGGTTACATCGGGGTTAGCATAATTATTTATGTACAAGCCCTTACGCTCGTACTGGTTATTGATACCAAACTGGGCGTAGTTGTTGCCCTGGTTAAATTTAACATCAGACTGGTAGAAGAACCTTTGCTGACCAATAGCATCGTTACCAACCAACCCGTGGCTGGCCCTTATTTTTAAGCGATCGATAATGCCAGGCGCCCAAAACGACTCGTTAGATACTACCCACGATGCACCTATGGTTGGAAAAAAGCCATACCTGTGATCAGCTGAAAAACGCTCGGATCCGTTATAACCAAAGTTACCCTCTATATAATAGCGGCTTTTATAAGAATAAGTTAACCTGCCTGCCAATCCTAAGTTACGGTATGGTAGCGAGTACTGTAAAGTAACCATATTCAACTTAGGGTCTTTAGCGCTCGAATAGATGGTTTGCTGGGAGGTACCTATTAAAGTAGCGCTGATACTGTTGTTTCCAAATTGCTTGGCATAATCTAAAGCGCCTTGCAGATATAAAAACGTATTTGCGTTAGGCTCATTCTTTGAATAGGTAAGATACTCCTGCGCTACGTTATTACCCGTAGGCTGCGGGTTAAGCCACTCTAAAGTATATTGGTTGGTTTCTTTATTATACGAGCTGGCGTTATAATAGAATGGAGAATATGCCAGTTGCGAATCAAAATAAGAATACCTGTTGGTATTAAACAATCCTCGGAATTTTAGCCCCTCGGTAATAAATCCAAAATTTTGGTTCACCTCAAACTGAGCCGACATTCTTGATTCGGATGAGTTTTTATGCCCCCTTAATAAAGCCGCATATGGATTATTGTATTGTATATTGTTGGTAGATGAACCCGAAGCTATGCCCGCGTTACCAAACAAAATATGTTGTGTATTGGCATTAGCGGCGTCGGCAGGGAAATATGCCGGGAACAAAACCGGGCTGGTATGTAAAGCCACGTTATATAAGTCGGATGCAAAGGAGCCGTCTATTGTAATGGGGCCGTTATACTCGCTAAAATTCCCGGATAACCTTACAATAAGCTCGGTGGATTTGGTAAGGTTTATATTTACGTTGGTACGCAACTGATAGTTCCTGAATTTAACATTGTTATCATTGTTATTGCGGATATCCTGGTTCAGCACCCCGTTATCAATATTATACGAACCTGCCACGTAATACTTGGTAACCGCGTTACCACCGCTAATATTTAAGTTATTGCGCTGGGTAGTAGCCCTTTTCTTAAACAATAGTTTAAGCCAGTCTACCGCCGGATACACATATTCGTTGCTCCCGGGCTCGCCGTTTATAGCTGCCAGTGTATTATTGATCTTACTTTGCGGAAAAGGCAACGGAAGCTTTGGGTTACGCGTTAGCGTTGCCTCGTTATACAGGTTCATGTAAGTTATAGGGTCGGCAAGGTCAAGTGTGTGGTTTGATTCTGAAGTAGAATACTCCGAGCGGAAATTGATCTTGGTTTTCCCTTCTTTACCCTCTTTGGTACTTACCAGTATAACACCGTTTGCACCCCTCGCCCCGTATAATGCTGTGGCACTGGCATCTTTTAATATCGAAAAGCTTGCTATATCATCTACCTGCAGCCTTGCAAGGTCTGATGTTGAAAGTTCAACGTTATCAATTAATATCAGCGGATCACGTTTGTAGCCAAAGGTTGTTACACCGCGGATAAAAAACTTTGCATTATCCTGACCCGGCTGCCCGCTTGTTTGGAAACCGGTAACACCGGCAATTTGCCCTATTAACGCATTGGTTAAATTACTAGCGGGGATCTTCAAGTCGGCAGGGCGAACGCTGGTTACCGAGCCTACAACAGCTTCTTTGCGCTCTTTTCGCCCAAATGCAGTCACCACAACCTCATCCATCGACCGGCTTTCATCCTTCAGGATTATTGTAAACAGCTTGTTTTGCAGGGTGGCGGTTACAACCTGTGGTTTAAAGCCCACAAACGAGAACCTAACGATAGCCCCCTCGGGTACATCCAGAATAAAACGACCGTTTACATCTGTAACTGTACCAATCTTATTATTGCCATCTACCGTAACGTTTACCCCCGGCAGCTTTATATTGGCTGTATCGGCAACAATACCGGTAATGGTTATTTTGGGCGCCGTTTGCGAGAAAGCATTGCTGCCTGCCGTAACAAATAGCCAACACAACAATACTTTCAACACCCAAATGAATTTATTGAATTTGTAAATTTTCTTCATATTTTCTGTTTAATAATTAGTTTTTAATCAAGCACATGGCAATATCATTTGCCCGGAACTGTTTAAGCTAATTACCCTGATCGTAATACGGAGATTTTGTAGAGGCACAAATTGTACGGCAGTTCATGCACAGCATAAACCTGGTGTGAAGGTTCAGATCTTTTCATTTTAAATTAATTGGTTGTATAAATTGGTATGGTAAACTTAGATTGAAAAGACACGGAAAGAAATGGATTAATATTGCAAAAGAATGGATTATCTTGCCTTTTTTAAATAATCATCATCTTTGTGTGTAAGTTAGTATTGGCATGCTGTAAATAGCGTTTACCAGGCCTTTATAAACCAAATGATCTTTAACAAATTTTTTAATGGATAATAAAGTAAACGGGCAAAAATTGTGGGTAAAAGAAGGCTTTATAGGCCAGCGGATGATTGTATTGCCTCCTAACATTAAACGCAAAATAATTATCAACCCATTAATTAAGAACTTTTACTTAACGGCGATAGGCCATTATCCAAATGCGGCCAACCATGGCCGCGAAAGAAAAACAGGAAGCAACGAGTTTATAATGATATACTGTGTAGAGGGCAGTGGTAAGATCCATTTAAACAACACCACGCACAATCTGATACCCAATACGTATTACATTATCCCTAAATATGCACCGCATAGTTACAACAGCGATAGCGACAACCCATGGAGCATTTATTGGGTACATTTTACCGGCGATATATCTGACAAAGTTTATGACCGTTATTTGCAGGATGGCGTACCTATGATACAGCAAATACCTTACGACGAAAACCGGATCAAGCTATTTGAGCAGATCTATTCGATATTGGAACACAGCTTTAACGAAAAAGAAATGGAGGTAATGAACTTTAGCCTGCTGCATTTTATATCGTCGCTTATATATTATAAAGAGGCTAACCCGGCTATATACAGTACCGACTCCATAAGCAATTCCATCTTGTTTATGAAAAAGAACATCCATAAAAACCTAACTATTGATGAGCTATCAAAACAGCAAAACCTGTCTGTATCTCATTACTCCAGGTCTTTTAAAAACAAAACCGGCTCTTCCCCCATTAACTATTTTAATCAATTAAAAATTCAAAAATCCTGTCAATACCTGTATTTTTCTGATAGAAATATCAAGGAAATCTGCACCGAACTTGGTTTTGAGGACCAGTTTTATTTCTCCAGGCTGTTCCGGCTGATTATGGGTGTATCGCCATCAAAATATAAAAAGTCGCACAAAAAATAAGCTAAACAGATGATACGCCCCGCCCGCCTTACCGATGCCCCTGCTATCTCCCAGTTAATTGTATTGGCAATGGGCAACCTTGCCGGCAAATTTGCAAACAGCACCGATGAGGCAAAGATCCTTTCCTTGTTCGAGCGTTTCGTATCTCAAACAGGCAACCAATACAGCTACGAAAATATTTTGGTTTGGGATGAACAAGCCGAAGTGTGCGGAATGATCATCGCTTACGATGGTGCAGAGTTGGACAAATTAAGAAAACCTTTTCTGGAGTACACCCGGTCGCAACTTGGCTTTACCGGCCAACCCGAGGATGAGACCCAAAGCGGTGAATTTTATATTGATTGCTTAAGTGTAAACCCGCGACACCAGGGAAAAGGATTTGCCAAAAAGTTGATTAAAGCATTGTTTGACCGCGCTGCCGAACTTGGCCACCAAACCGTTGGCCTATTGGTAAGCAAAGGCAACGATAAAGCCAAAAAGCTATATACTGGTTTAGGCTTCGGGCTAAAGGGCGAAAAGGAACTACTGGGAGGCTTTCATTATCATTTGCAGTACCCGGTTCTAAATGATCCGCCCCAAAACCAGCTCCCTTAATTGCCTGCTTATAGGTACCTGCTTATCACCCACATAAAGCATATTCCCTTCAACAGCGCTAATTTTGTTAACGGCTATAATATATGATTTATGCGTTTGCAGGAAGGCAGACTTAGGCAATTTTTCCATCAACGATTTTAAGGTGCTATGGGTTATTACCTTTTTACCGGCGGTATGGATGATCACGTAATTCTCCATCCCTTCCAGGAATAACACCTCTTCAAAAACTATCTTCTCTAACCTGCCATCGGCCTTTACAAACAGGTAATTAGGCGGGTTGGTACTGCCTTTCAGGTCAAAATAATCCTTTGCCTTATAGGCGGCCTTCATAAACCGTTCGTGCGAGATCGGCTTCAGCATATAATCCAGCACATCCAGTTCAAAGCCATCAATGGCATACTCTTTAAAAGCGGTGGTGAAAATAACCTTAGGCGGGTTAGCCAGCTGCCGTAAAAATTCCACCCCACTAATATGCGGCATCTGTATATCTAAAAATAATAAGTCTACAGGTTGTTGTTTTAACATTTCGCCAAGTTCCATAGCATCTTCGCATATGCCCTTTAACGCCAGGAAACCGGTCTTCTCAACGTAAGCCTGCAGGCCCTTACGGGCGTAAGGTTCGTCGTCGGTTATTATACAGCTTATGGGTTTGTTCATATCAGTTTTAGTTCAAGTTCGGCAAAAAAGTGGTCGGCTTGCTTAGTTAAAGTTAACCTATGGCGATTAGGGTATAACAATTCCAGCCTGCGGTTAAGGTTTTCTATGCCAATGCCGCTGCCATCGGGGTTTGGCTGGGTCAGATCGGGCAGATCATTTTTTACCGTAAATAATACTCCATTGGGCGTTTGGGTTGCTGTGATATCAATACTATACTTCCCGCCTACATATTTAAAAGCATTTTCTACCAGGGGCAAAAATAGTAAGGGATAAATTTGCTGATCAGTTAAAGCCTTATCAAATTCAACTTTTAAGATCATCTTTTTACTTGCCCGCACCTTTTGCAGCAGCATATAGTTTTGCAAATAATCCAGTTCCTGCTTAATGGTTACCTGGTGCTGCCTGTCGTACAGTTGATAACGCAGCAGTTCAGATAAAAGTTCGATACTCTGCTTAGCCCCGGGCACATCATCATCTACCTGAAAATAAATGGTATTAAGCGCGTTAAACAAAAAATGAGGATGATATTGTGCCCTCAAAAATTTCAGCTCAGTTTCCAGGTGATCGTTAGTTAATTTTTCGATCAGTAGCTGGTTGGCTACATAAGCGCTAAACCATGTACTGCTGCGGGCTATACCATAATAGATGATGGCATACAGTGTAGGGATAGTAGTCAGGTCGGCTACATCTACCCAGGAAAGGCCGTCGTCGGTCAATGCAGCCATCGGCAGAAGTATTACACACACCGCGATCAGGTTTACAAAAACGAGTATAAACAGCTCTTTCGCCACGCTTTGGTACCTTAATTGTGATGCCTGGTGCCGGTCATAATACCTAAAGAGCCGCCTAAATAAATTTATAGATATATAGCCCGCCAATATGCTGCAGCTCATCTCAAGGACATTCAACGCCCAGTCTCTTTTCCAGAACTGTGAATCTACGGCAAGATCATGCAGCAGCCTTATAGTAAAATAATTGAGCAGGCCATATAACCCCGGGAAAATATTTTTAAGCAATTGCTTCATTTTTAATTTTATTTAGCCTCACCCGGTCCTTGCTTCGCCCGCCCCCACCCTCTCTCCGCAAGCGGAAAGAGGTTTTTTAATTTCCCTCCCTCGGGAGGGGTGCGGCTGAATGTGTGGTGGCAGGGAGGGGTTTGGCCACTTTATTAAACCCCTTCCTACACCTTCCCGAGGGAAGGAATCGCACAGGCCCCCTGCTCCTTCTTTTTATCCTCTTTGCGAGGGAGAGAGGGTTGACCATCGTAGCATAATTGGGGTGAGTGAACTCGCCAACCTTACACCAACACGCCCTCTTCTTTTTTAACCTCTTTCCTAATCTCTAATTCACTAACCTCTAATCTCTTTTCTACCTTCTTCTCCAACCCCTTCATCCCAAACAAGAACCGCATTACCGGATATGGCTTTACCAGTAAATGATAAATACCCATGGTGATGAACAGCGTAATACCTATGGTATAAATATATTTCATTAGCACGGTATCTGTAGTGCGTACAATGTAATAGGCTAAAATAACAATTACAGTTTGATGCAGGATATAAAACGGATAAACCGCCTGGTTTAAATAGTTCAATGCAGGGTGAAAACGATTCAGGTATTGTTTACCATAACCTACCAAACCCAAAACCCAGCCCCAGGCAACCACGGCCGATAAACCACGGAACGAATAACCGCGCAGCGCGCTCCACTCCCCATCGTTTGGCGGTGGGTTTAACCAAAGGTAATTTACAGCCAGCAGGCAAATAAAGCCGATAGTTATAGCGAAACGGCGATTGCGCTGCAGGCTCTCCATAAGGCTTGGCTGCAGGATGCAAATAAAGCCGGCAAGCAAAAATAACAACCAGTAAACAATAGCACAATAATCGTGTATCAGGTCGCTGGTTTGCGGGAAAACCCAGCTTAGGCAGGCGTACCACACTATAGATGGGATAGCCAGTACATACACCCATTTACCTTTGCTAAGGCTGTTTAAGGCGCGTTTAAAGCCACGGCTTTTATCAGATATGAGCCACATAAATACCGGGGCGAAAATCAGATCGTAAACAAACAAATAGGCTATAAACCACAGGTGGTGCCAGCTAAGGTTACCTTTGGGGTAAGCACCTGTGGTGAATGTGGTTTTATAAAAATCCCAGTAGTTGCCGGTAAAGCCCTGGCTAACCCGTTCCATATAAATTTGCGGCGGAACAATGATGAACATACCCACCAGCAGCGGGATAAACAACCTGGTAAAACGCAGCTTAATAAAGCTTAGGGCGCTGCGGCGCTGCATCATGTAATAGCTTACCGTGCCGCTTATAAAAAACAGCAGCGGCATGCGCACCAGGTGCATAAAGTAGTTTGATTGCGCCATTAACGCGCTGGTATCGTGGTTGCGAATGTGCCACCATTCGTTGGCGGCGTAAGGCATGCCCGAATGAAATACAAGTACCCCTGCAATGGATATTATCCTTAACCAATCCAGGTATGTTTGTCGTTGCGTAGTTTCCATTTCCTTTGTTTTTTATTCAAAAGAATGGAATGCGGGCATGGCCGGAAAATTTGTTTGACCAACGGCGGGCAAGCGTTGACGAACGGTGTTATACAGGCATAAAACAAAAGCAAGGATGCAATTTCAACAACAAAAATTCATGAACAGCGTAAACATGAAAGATATAATTAGGTTTACCCCTTTTTAATTATTACGTTAGTTTCAACTAAAAAGTAACTATTCTCTATTACAATTGCTAATGTATGGCAAAACGTATTGATAAAAAATTGCCTGTTACAGGGGCTGAGAAACTACAAAATTTTCAGAACGACAGCCTGTTTCGAAAACTCATAGAAAATAGTTATTCGGGGGTTAGCTTATTAAATAAAGACCTGCAAATTATTTATCGAAGCCCTTCTGCAGAGCGTATTGGTGGGTGGAATTTAAATGACCGTTTAGAAAACACCTTCTACGAATTAACCCACCCATCCGACCGGCAAATGGTCAAAGAAACAATGGAGAAGGTATTTTCGAGCCCGGCCGTTCCTATTCCCTGTACTTTCAGATCAAAACATTACAAAGGCTATTATATATGGCTGGAGTGTACTTTCGATAACATGTTACATGATACCGATATAAATGCCATTGTTTGCAATTTTAGAGATGTTACCCAACAAAAGGAGGCTGAAGAACATTTGCAGCAAATAGAAAGAGATACCATACTTGAAAGTATTGCTGATGCTTTTTTTGCTGTAGATAAAAATTGGACGGTTACTTATTGGAACAAAATTGCCGAAAAGGTATTATGCAAAACCAAAGCAGAAGTGCTTAATAAAAACCTATGGGAGGTATTTTCGGAGTCTGTTGGCTCAAAATCACATATAAAATATCACCAGGCAATTAAAACCAAAAAAGCCGTACATTTTGAAGATTACTATGAACCCTTAAAAAAATGGTACGAAATAAGTGCCTACCCTTCGGCCACCGCTTTATCAGTTTATTTTAAAGATATAACCGATAGAAAGTTATCAGAAATGCTGCTCATAGCATCCGAAAAAAAATATAGCGAGTTGTTTAATTTAAGCCCGCTCCCGATGTGGGTATTTGACCAAAACACCCTGAAATTTTTAGATGTTAATTTGGCAGCCATTAAAAATTATGGCTTTACCCGCGATGAGTTTCTATCAATGACCGTAATGGATATCAGGCCGGAAGATGACATTGCCGCGCTTGAGCAAGCCATGCAAAATGCTAAAAGAAAACGCCATTTTATGCATCATGGAATTTACAGGCATAAAAAGAAGAACGGCGAAATTATTCAGGTTGATATATTAAGCAATAACCTATCCTACAGGGGTAAAAAGGCGAAAGTTGTAATAGCGAATGACGTAACCCAAAGGCTAAAGTATATTGAAGCCATTGAAGAACAGAACGAAAAACTACACCAAATATCATGGATCCAATCACATATTGTAAGGGCGCCCCTTTCCCGGATAATGGGGCTGGTGCCGCTTATTAACGATGCGAAAAACATATCACCCGAAACAGCAACAATGCTTAAATATTTATTAGCATCGGCGAATGATTTGGATGAAGCGATAAGATCTATAACAGATAAAACCACAAAAGCCGATTATAACGTATAGGCAATAGTATAACCTTCAGAAACATTAATTTAATAAAGCAATGAAGGTTGGGGGCGAACCCTTCTGCTACGCCGGATCCCTTATTAAAATAGATGTAGAAAGGTGTATGCCGTCCACATGGATACTAATTAAATCCTTACTTTTGGTGGGTAGATAATACATCAACATCATGAAATACACCGCATCCCGCCTGTCAGAAGGTAATAAGCTTTTCCCCGCGCAAATCATTGTAGAAAACACCGGCATAACCATTAAAATACCGGGCTTTTTTAGCGGAGATGAAACGTCTGTAGCGTACGACAGCATCTCGGCTGTAGAGATAGACACCCCGCTGATAGGTTTTTCAACCATACGTTTTTACCACAACGGCAATAAAGTGGAAGCCCACGGTTTCTCAAAAAGCGACGCCAAAGAAATTAAAAACGCCATTGAAAACGGGCGGAGTAAAGGAAGGAGTTAAAGGCTGTTTACTTCTGTTAAGAGGCTATCATATCGAAACCACTTGTGCTGAGCAATAGCGAAGCATCTATGAACAATCTGTCATGATGAGCCCGTCGAACCACATCGCGGATAGATTCTTCGCGCACTCAGAATGACAAACTCATTTATTATTCCGGGCTGGACATTACTCCTCCACCCTGTCATTTCGGTAGCGCATTTTTCCCCACCCTGTCATTTCGAACGAGGTACGAGGAGAAATCTTGTTCGAGCGATAGGTAGTGAACTAAGCATAAAAGCTTGGCATAAACCCACAAGCGGGACGCTTGCGGTAGCGGGGAACAATCTGTCATGGTGAGCCTGTCGAATCACATAGCGGATAGATTCTTCGCGCACTCAGAATGACAAACTCATTTATTATTCCGGGCTGGACATTACTCCTCCGCATGTCATTTCGGTAGCGCATTTTTCCCCACCCTGCCATTTCGAACGCGGTACGAGGAGAAATCTTTTACAAGGGAAGTGGTGAACTAAGCATAAAAGCTTGGCATACGTCCACAAGCGGGACGTGGCTGTTGCGGATGCATCTCTCATATGATATAACTAATCCGAGACCCTGAGGAGACAAAATCATCTCACTCCCATCTCTCCCAAATTTCCCTACTTTTATATCAATGAAAAACATACCTACGCTATACGAATGGGCAGGCGGCAAGGAGGTGCTGGAAGGCCTTACCAAACTTTTTTATGAGAAGGTTTTGCAGGATGATCTGCTTTATCCGGTGTTTAAAAATATGTCGGCAGAGCATACCCGGCATGTAGCACATTTTATTGCCGAAGTATTCGGCGGCCCCGCCCTTTACACACAGGGCGATAGCGGCAGTCACGCTAAAATGGTGGCGCACCATATTGGCAAACTATTAACCGAAGAGCAGCGCCAGCGCTGGATCCATCTATTACTGCAAAGTGCCGACGAACTAAAATTAGCCAACGATCCGGAGTTTCGCTCGGCATTGGTGGCCTATCTGGAGTGGGGTACCCGCATAGCCGTTATCAATTCTAATTTAACCGATAATCCCCTACAACCCGAAGCACCGATGCCCAAATGGGGCTGGGGCGAACCCGGCGGTCCGTATCAATCCGAAGAGTAATTTTTAATTTACAGACGAATTACCGCCTAAATAACTTGTTCCATTGCGGAACAAAATGGAACAAACTTAAAATATACAAGAGCCTATAAGTCAACAATTTAATATTTTATCGTTCAGATCCTCTTTGCGCATTATAAGCGCCTTCACGCAAGCTAAATAGGGCGAAATAAAGTCGAAAAAAGACTAATATTTTCCCCTTTTTTCGGGTGACTAACATGCATGGTGCTGTCACCAACAATTACCTACAAACTATAATCAAACTGTGTGCTTTCGGCATCGTCATAAATGGAAACAGAATCCCCATGTATAGCACCGCTAAAATGGCTGCTGCTCCCGTAATCATAACCCTCAATTTTCTCTCCTTCAACAGTTAATCGAATATGATGAGAATCGCCCAGGTGATATAAGTTAAATTTGTTCTTATTGCCATTCCCGGTAATATGGCAGCCCCTGTCGTGGTCATATATAGCCACTTTATTGGAAACTATATTACCGCTAAAGGTTATGTGCTTACTTCTGCTATAATCAAAAATAGATTTTTTGTTATTAGGGGAATTTAATTTGATTGCTATGTATGCGATGGCAGCTCTTGGGTTACTTCTCATTTTATAATTTTTTGAATTGAAGATCAATCAACTTTTAATCATGACTTCTGTAAACTAATAAACAAAAAAGATCACAATATGCTGGTAGTCAGTAAGCTTAGCAATACCTACTAGTGGGTATTTTTAGCGATAGCCAGTGTTATTGCGGAGTAATGATAACCCCAAAACTGCTCCAAAACTTAAAACGTTGCAACCGTACACCTAATTGGAGTAAGCTTTCAATTTTTTGTGTTCCGTTCTGTTCCGTTTTATAAAAAGTGGAACAAGTCTAAAAAAACACATATCTTATTAATTTACAGCACATTATGTGATATATCATTACATTTTGTGTGCAAAAATTCGTGAAAACAAAAAACGCAACAAGCTCATTATTAATATGTTCCACTTGTTCCGTTTGTTCCATTCCCAAAATGGAACACATGGGGAAAATTGGGGAATTTAAGCCCCATTTTGTTGTCTATATGCCCGTCGCTTGTGGTAATTCATAATTACCGCTATACTTGTATAACATTACCGCCCCTGCTCATGAAGAACATTACTTTAGACGAATTAAAGGCTATACCTACCCTGCAAACTGTACCAGATGATCAGCTATTGTGGTTTATTGCCGCAGGCGAAACCATTGAGATACAGGAAGGCGAGCGCATTTTTGAAAAGGGCGACCCTTTAGATAAAACATTAATTATAATGGAGGGCCGCATCAGGATCTGCGCTATGCAGGGCGGCAAAATGCGCGAGATATTTGTTGTAAAAGAGCATACCATCACCGGTTACCTGCCTTTTAGCCGGGCCACCAATACCTTTGGTTACGGCGAATGCATCCAAAAGTGCCGCATGTTGCGCGTATATAAGGATAAGTTGCAGGAAGCCATAAAAATGCATTACGAACTTACCGAAGCCCTTGTGCACACCATGACCAGCCGCGTACGCGATTTTACCTCGCAGCAGCAGCAAAACGAAAAAATGTTCGCGCTGGGTAAGCTGTCGGCAGGTTTGGCGCACGAGCTTAACAACCCGGCATCGGCTATCAGCCGAGGGGCTTCATCCCTGCAGCAGCAGATAAAACGCCTGCCCGAAATATTTAAGGAAGTAGCAGCGCTAAATATCGCCCCCGAAAAAATTGATACCATTAACCAGATCCTTATCAGCAAAACACAGCAAACAGACCGCCCTGTGCTAAGCATGATGCAGCGCGCCGAACTGGAAGATGACCTGAGCGACTGGCTTACAGACCACGACATCAAAGATTTTAATATAGCCGAAAACATTGCCGAATTTGGCTTTACTACTGATGACCTAACCCATATGAATAATTGCACACCGCAGCCGCAATTAGGCAGTGTGCTGGAATGGATGAGCAACTACCTGCTGCAGGAAAAAATGGTTTCGGATATTAAAGAATCGTCCACCCGCATTTCAGAGCTGGTAAACTCGGTAAAAACCTTTACCCACATGGACAGGGATACCGATAAGCAACTGCTGGATATCCACGCCGGCATCCGCAATACCCTTACCATGCTCAACTACAAGCTGCGCAAAGGCAATATACAGGTAGTAGAAAACTTTGACCTTAATCTGCCACAGGTAAAGGCACTTGCAGGCGAACTAAACCAGGTTTGGACCAACATTATAGACAATGCCATTGATGCCATGGAGGTAAATGGCAGCGGCATATTAGAGATCCGCACCCAATTGGACAGGCATTTTGTATGCGTGTATATCAAAGATAACGGCCCCGGCATCCCGCCCGAAGAGCAATCGCAGGTATTCGATCCGTTTTTTACTACAAAGGATATGGGCAAAGGCACCGGCCTTGGGCTTGATGTTGTGAACCGTATCATCCGCCAGCATAGCGGCACAGTAAAAGTAACCTCAGAACCCGGTAATACCGAGTTTACCGTTTGTTTCCCCCTAACAGATAACTAAAAAATAAAAATGGATCAGCAACCTATCATATTTGTAATTGACGATGACCAACAGGTTTTGCGCGCCATAAGCCGCGACCTTAAAAACCACTACCGACAAGATTACCGTATCCTGAGCACTGCATCGGTAAAAGAAGCCTTAGATAGCCTGTTGGAACTAAAAAATAAAGGCGAAGTTGTAGCCCTGTTTTTGAGCGACCAGCGCATGCCCGAGATGGAAGGCGTTGACTTTTTGTGCAAAACAACAACCATGTTCCCAAATGCCAAACGGGTTTTACTAACAGCCTACGCCGATACCGATGCCGCCATAAAAGCCATTAACGAGGTTAAACTTGATTATTACCTTACCAAACCCTGGGACCCGCCCGAAGAAAAACTATACCCTATCCTAACAGATCTGCTGGAAGACTGGCAGGGCCATTACCGTCCAGATTTTAGGGGGATTAAAGTGATAGGTTACCAATATTCTCCAAAATCGCACGATATAAAGGAATTTTTGTCGGGCTACCTGGTGCCGTACCTATGGATGGATGCCAATACCGACGAAGCCAAGCAGGCTATTAAAATGAATAACCTGGAGGTTAAAGACCTGCCGGCTATCATCTTTGCCGATGGCTCGTTACTAAAAGCCCCGCCTGTAAAAGATATAGCTTCTAAAATCGGGCTTAACCAATCGGCCAAGAGCGAATTGTACGATGTGGTGATAATAGGTGCCGGCCCTGCGGGCTTAGCGGCTTCGGTATATGGTTCATCCGAAGGGTTAAAAACCTTATTAATAGAAAAGAAAGCCCCCGGCGGGCAGGCAGGTACCAGCTCGCGTATCGAAAACTATTTGGGGTTCCCGTCTGGCCTAAGCGGTGCAGATCTTACACGCAGGGCTATTACCCAATCGGCACGTTTTGGTACCGATTTTTTATCGCCGCAGGCAGTAAAAGAAATTAAACTAAAAGATAACTACAAAACAATTATACTGGACAATGGCACCGAGGTAATCACTAAAGCGGTGGTTATAACCACCGGGGTTGATTATCGCCAGTTAAACACGCCGGGCATTGATAAATTTACCGGTGCAGGCATTTACTATGGTGCCGCCATGACCGAGGCTGCATCCTGCAAGGATAAACGCGTATATGTTGTGGGTGGCGGTAACTCTGCCGGGCAAGCTGCCATGTACCTTTCTAAATTTGCAAAAGAGGTGTTCATCCTAATCCGTAAGGCAAACCTGTCCGAAACCATGTCGTCTTATTTGATAGACCAGTTAGGCGGGCAAAGCAATATTAAGCTGATGCCTTGCAGCGAGATAACCGAAGCTATAGGTGATACCAATTTGGAGCAATTAGCTATACGGGACCTGAACACTAACGAAGTTAAAACCGTTGATGCTGATGCCCTTTACATTTTTATAGGCGCCAAACCATATACCGACTGGCTTTGCAAGGATATCATTACCAACGGCAAGGGCTTTATTGAAACCGGCCGTGATCTGAACTTGTGCACGGATTTTGAAAAGGTTTGGAAATCTAACCGCGACCCTTATTTGTTGGAAACCAGTTGCCCCGGTATTTTTGCAGCTGGCGATGTACGCGCCGGTGCTATGAACCGTGTGGCATCTGCCGTAGGCGAAGGCTCAATGGCCATTAGCTTTGTACATAAATATTTAAACGAGGTGTAAATTTCCATAGTTATAAAGTAATAACAAAGGCCGGTAGCTAAATGCTAACCGGCCTTTTGTATTAAAAACAACTCACTAAACAATTATAAAATATAGAACACTTTCGATTTATTGTATGATGCACCGGCCGCGGGTTCTTCCTGCTTGTAGTTTTCCTTTAGCATTTGTTTAATATCCCGCTCAATATTGCGCGATATGGTAGTTGTTGGTGTATCAGTAGGTTTGTTCTCAAATGGATCCTGAAGGTGTATGGCCATGTTCTCTATCAGGAAAAATGAGGATGCTATCGCAATAACAAGCGGTACTTCTATAACACCAAAAAACTCTATCAACCCAAATGGCAACAGCAATACAAACAGCAACACCGATAGGTGGATGTAAACACTATATGTGGCCGGGAACACGGTATTCTTGATACGCTCGCAGCCACCCATCTCATTACTGAAACGGGTAAGGGTTTCGTCTATACAAACCTGCTGGTATTCGTTTATCCAACCCAGTTTATAGGCGCTGCGCAGGTCGGCACCTTGCAACTCCAGCAATGCCAGGGGGATATTATCGTACCGTTTAATATGCTCAATATCTTCGGCACAAAGCAAGCGGTCCAGGCCGTGCAGAGGATCTTCCTTGCGCAAGTGGCGGCTCAGGCTATAACACCAGGCAATTTGCCTTTTGGCCACCCGTTCGCAAAAGGCCTTTTGTTCGTCCTCGGCATAAGGGGTATCCACAAAAGTTAAAAGCTGGCGGGTTAAAGTACGCGTATCGTTAACTATGGCTCCCCAAATAGTGCGGGCCTCCCACCACCTATCATAAGCCTGGTTTGATTTAAAGGCCAGCAGCAGGGATATTACGGTACCTAAAATGGTAGGTACCGCAATGGGGATAGATATACGTGTGAAGTGGAACGTGTTGTACATAATGGCGATAAGCACCGAATACACGGTAACCAGTATTACTTCCTTTTTTATTTTCCCGAAGATGTATTTTACGGGGATGTTTTCTTTTAATAACATAGGGCAGATGTTTTAGGGGTTATACTTCTGTTAATTCTTCCTGATAAACAGCGGCATCTTGCTCTTGCATCATACTTCCGTAATTCGTTTTTGGGGCATTCATAACCGGCAGTCCGCAACGTTTAACCAACACTGCCGGATCAATGCTGGAGCGATGAATAGGGCTGAACGAGCAGCTATCGGTATCCAATACCATATCTACTTCGTTAGCTTCTATAAAATGCTTAAACATGTTTAGCGTGCTGCCATACAGAAAATCTATCTTGATATTTTTGATCTGTGGATATTGCGCACGCAGCACATTGCAGTATTGATAGAAATCGTCACTTACTTTTTCGTACTCGCGGCTGCGTTTGCTTAGCATGATCACGTCGCTAAACGAATCGGCCAGTTTAAAAACGTGTACGAAGATCAGGTTTAGCTCTTCGTTTTTTAATTGCCTGCAAACAGCGTGGATGCAATCTAATGATGATGCCTGGTAATCGGTTGGGATGAGTATAGTTTTCATAAGTAGTTATTGAATAGTTAAACTTTAATTATTTACTTATTGCAATACTACTTTGCCCTCATTAAAATGAATTAAGAGGATTATTAGAATTTGATTAGAGTATGAGATTTTCTCTAATAAATAAACAGCTGATAATCAGCGAATTTTTAAAGAACACCAGCAACTTATTTAATAACTCGCCCCAATTATTAGAAAGTTATTAGAAACCGGTTTCTTAATATGCGATAAAACGTGAAAATTAAGCTATAGGCAGCAGAATTTGGATCTCGGTACCTACCTGCTCTTCCGACCGGATACCGATACTGCCTTTATGCAAACGGATGATGTTTAATGTAAGCGGCAACCCAATGCCATGCCCCTGAAAATCGCTTGTGTTTGATGCCCTGAAAAAGGGCTCGAAGATATGCTGCTGTTCCTGCTCTGGGATACCAATGCCTTTGTCGGTCACTTTTATTATAATAACGCGGCCCTCATGCGCCGTTACCTGTATATTAACCGGGCGGTTGCTGGAATATTTGCAGGCGTTGAGTACTATATTACTTACGGCCAGTTGCAGCAAGTTAACATTGCCTTCGGTGTACAAAAGGTTTTCATCATCCGGCAAGGCCGAAAAATCAATATCGATAACGCTTTCGGGATCTATCTTTTTAACGGAATCAGCCACCTCCATCACTAACTCATCTACTCTTATTTTAGACCAGTTTTGTTTCTTCCCATCAAACCCGGTTTGTGCCAGTCCAAGCAGGCTGGCCAAAATATGTCCAAGCTTTTCTGCCTCGTTCAAAATGGTTTGTACCGATGCCTTGCCCTCTTCGGTTACCTTATTACCTTTTAAAAGCAATTGAGTTTCGCCGCTGATGATGGTTAGCGGTGTACGCAACTCGTGCGATGCATTGCTCACAAAGTTGTTCTGGGTTTCAAAAGCGGTTTCGAGCCGGTTAAGCATATTGTTAAAGGTGAGCACCAGTTCGGCAAGCTCATCTTTACCATTTACCTCGTCTAACCTTAAATGCAGGTTGTTGGCTGTTATGTTTTTAACGCTTTTTATAATACCCCGCACCGGGCGCACGGTGTAGTAAGAAAATATTTTACCCGCTATGTAGGTGAGTATGATAGATATAACGAAAACAATAAGCAATACCTTTTTCAGTTGCTCCAATTCCTTAAACCCGTATGGGTCTGTAGCGGTAACAATAACAATATACTTTTTGCCCTGTATGTTAAATAATTTCCCGGCATAAAAATGGTTTCGCTGCGTGTAACGGGTCTTTTTTCCCTCAAGAATGTTTTGATAAAAATCATCCGGCAGGTTAAGCATCGGGGTATATGAAGGGCTTTTAGAGGTATCTAATTTTATAATATGTTCCTGCTCGTTCTCCAGTTTTTCCAGGTAACGGGTACGTACCTGTTTGTATGCAGCCGATTCTTTGTGTGGGTTTATGTTGATTTCGGCAGTCAAATTAACGCGGGCCTCCAGGCGTTTAAAAAAATCCTCGAAGTTAAATTCAGATACAAAATAAAATATAGATGCATTAAGCAGCACCAAACCAGTGGTGGATATAACAACAAATAGTAAGGTTATCTTAGTTTGAAGTTTCATCAGCGGTTTCTTCCTTAAATATATAGCCCATGCCAAAAACGGTATGTATCAGCTTAACATCATAACCATTATCTATTTTTTTTCGCAGATAGTTCACATAAACATCAACCACGTTGGTGCCCATATTAAAATCAATATCCCATACATTCTCCAGTATTTGTATACGCGACAGCACCATATTCTGGTTTTTTACAAAATACTCTAACAGGTTATATTCGGTAGCGGTAAGGGCTATACTTTTATTGTTCCTTTTGGCGGTTTTTGATACTGTATCAACTTCCAAATCTGCTATGCTGATAAAACTTTTGGGTGTGCTCGCTACTCTGCTGCGACGTGCCAGTGTGCGGATGCGGGCTTCCAGTTCGGCAAATTTAAAGGGTTTGGCCAGATAATCATCGGCGCCACTGTTAAGGCCGGTAACAATGTTCTCTGTGCTGGATAGGGCCGTTAGCATTAATATGGCAACAGCATCATCCTGTTTGCGTATCTCTTTACAAACTTGTATACCATTCATCCCCGGCAACATAATATCTAATATAATAACATCGAAATTATGGGTTTGGGCCATTTCCAGTCCCATCTTTCCATCAGCGGCAACGCTAACTTCCATACCGGCTGTGGTTAAGCCACGCAAAATAACCGATACCAACCCTGGCTCATCTTCAATAAGGAGTATTTTCATTTAACTGGATTTATGGAAAATAGAACCATTTGCCCAAAATAAATGTTTTAGCTTGTTTACCTATGTTAAAAATGGAATTAAACGGAAATTATTATGTCAAAAGACCTAAGCAGGGTACTTCTCCGGGATTAATACTTCGTAATAAAGTATAACCAATACCTGCGGTGCCACGAAACAGCGAGGGGTTTTCTAAACTCACGGCGGCCATATCAAAAGTTTGATAATAACCCCTTTCATTTTTCCGGTTAATTATTGTCAGTAAAGCCTTCCGTGCGGTTTTAAGCAATTGCGGGCGATTAAGTACCGCAGCTGCCTCTATCAGGAAATCGATACGGCCTGTGTTGCCGCAGCAGTAAAAATCTACATCGGTTAAAAGGTGTTTTTTCGTAGTGCTGATCGCAATTTCTATATCGCGCAGCAAGCTTTTTTCTTTTAAGATAGCGTAGGCATGCAAGCGGGCCAAACCAATACCCGGCGCACCGTGGCACCAGGTGGTTTTGCAATCAGAGCCGGCTTTACGCAGATCGCACCAATTTGAGTGTTGGGCATTCTGGTAATAGTTGTCAAACTTTATAGATTGATAAAAGGCATGTTTGTATTTATCTATGCCGGTACAATCAAACAAGGTTAATAAAGCACGTGCGATACCCGAGGCACCATGCGAGAAACCAGTTAAAGGCCTGTCGAACTGCTCCCCCCGCCAGGTTAATGCACCCGATGTTGAATCGATAACGCGGCTCTCTAAAAGGTGATCGCCAATAAACGTCATTGTGTTTAAAACACTTGCCGAGCCGGTATTTTTATAGAGTAAAGCCAGGCTTTGCAGTAACCCTGCCGAGCCCGCCATAATATCATATTTATGGTCCTTACTAATATCAGCAGTATTTATTAGCCGGGTTAGGGCAATGGCTGTTTGCAGGTTTTGGTTATCTGTAGTATGTGTTTTAACCAGGGCATACAACAAACCAGAAATACCCGAAGCAAATGAAATATCAACAGCAGCGTTAAACGCCCGCTTTACTTCGGCAGATATAATGGCATCCACTATTTCTTTATTCGCAAAGTTATCGGCCATATGCAGGAAACAGGCTATTCCCAGTGACCCATCGTACAACATTGGGCTTAATGTATCAAAAACCAGTTTGTTGTTACCATTGGTTGTATAGCTATTCCAGCTATAATTATTACTATTTTTTATTGCTGATGACCTGATACCCGAGGCAATCTGCTCAACCTCTTGCAGTATAGATGTATCGATATAACCGGTTAAAAGTTTAGCGGTTACTTGGTTATCCTCCTTTTGTTTTGTGTCATACCGCACGGCAAAAGCTGCTTTTATCAGGCTTATCTGCAGCTCCATTTTATCGGTATCAAAATTTTTTATGCGGTTAAGTGTAAACTGATAAGGTGTGGTTTTAAAAAAAGCCCATTCCGGTATATCCCCCGATTCCCGGATATGGAGCTTAGTTGTGTTCCCGTTAAATAACGGGACGTTCATTTTCTTTATAGCCTTAAATTCGGCATCATTAATAGGTGATCTAATTTCTGACTGCAGCTGTGTTGCCGTTGGGAACTCGTTTAACGAGCGGTAGATTTCTTCCTTACGCGCCTGTTCAGTTACCAACACCTCTGCGTTTAACGAGTTTTCGATAATGAACAGGTAGTTCATGGTGTATCGCATAATTACCCTGATGGGCTTACCCGCGAAATTGCTGAAAGCAGAACCAGGCTTGTCTAAGCTATCTTTATTTGTAATGAACCAGGTGCAGGTTCTTTTAAATCCGTCAATAATTTCAGTGAGATAGTTTTCGGGCGAAATGGCAATATCGTTATAAACAGGCTGATTTTTATCGGCTACGAAAATGCCTTTTTGCTTATCAAGGCGCAAAGCGTCGGTACCCATATTTATCCATGCCCACCGATCTATACCGGATACCTGCCTCCCCCATGCGCCAAAACCACTGTTATCAATGGCGACGTCCTGTTCATCTAAATAAATGTTGACAGGTAAAAGGCCCGTGTTGTTTACACTGAACCGCCCCTCCTGCATTTCATCGGTTGCCCCAAACAGGCATTCCAGATCTATCAGTACCGGGTGTTTGCCGTTGGCTATAATGTTCTCGAAATGAAAATCTGTTCCACCTAATAAAAAAACAATGGCCAGCAGCGCCCCGCACTGGATATAATAATCATACAACTCATTTTTGCCTGACACGGGTAGGTGTTCAATAAATTCCATCCAAAAATGATCACCACGGTCAAGCACTGTAGTAATTTTCAGGTCGATGCCTGTTTCTTTGGCAATTTGGCTTATAAAGGTATTGAACGCAACATCCATAGCGCCGCTGCGCGGTTTGTATAACAGCTTTAGGCCACACTCAAACTCAATTATAGCCGTGCTTTTGCCACCCTGGTGCCTGTCGCCCTCGCTAATGTTTATTTTGATTGCCTTGCCTATAGATTGCCCGTTATTAAAAATTTGCGACAAGCTATCAGTATCGGCAAGGATATTTGCCAAAATTTCGGTATAAAAAGCGTTTAGTTGTTGATATAGATCTTTTTGCAGGGTGTAAACCAATGGGTATTTTTTAAGAAAGCCAGCCAGTCCGTTTTTATCAAAAAAATACTCGTCGTAATCATTTAGCAGATCATCCGTGCTGTTAAAGGCCGGATCAATTAATTGCAGAATATTAAAACAGGGATTTATGGTTGAGGCGAAATCACAAAAATGCTGGTCGAAAGCAAACATACTTACCGGTGCAAGGGCTTTTAAAACAACATCCTTATCATCGTTATATAAATCTGCGGTTGCATTTTCTAATTCGGTTTTAGTTATAGCCCAAACATGTTGCCCAAAGGGCAACGCCTGCTCGATCATTATACTTGCACTTGTATCTGTCAATTTACCAGGTGTTAAATATTACCTTATATAATAAAGTGCAAAATAGCATACTATTTTGCACTTTATCTTTAGACCCTTTACCGAAGAGGTTAAACAGTACAAACCGCAGTCCAGGCGGTTGATACACAACCCAATGCGGTTGGTGCCGTGTGGGTTTTGCTCAGGTCTGATCCCGAGAAAGCTACACCATGTTTTTTGGCCACTTCTGCAATTGCTGCTTGTACTGCTTTGTTAAGGTCGCCTTGTAAAGCAGCGTCGTTTTTTACTGCTTCTGAAAAACTTTTTTGTGACATAATGATAAGGTTTAGATGTGTTATTTATTTAACAATACTAAGGTAAGGCCATCTAAATAATTCCCATAGGTTGTAAAGCCCCTTTATACAAGGCAGATAAGCCCTATTAAGCAAAGGTTAAAATATTGCTTATACAGGAATCATTTATAGGCTATATAAAACAAAACCATCAAAATTTTCGCTATAGCGGTGGTTTATATACTTAGAGTGAAATTAAAGCGCTTTAGCCTTGTTTAGCAAGGGTAATTATATCCTTACCTTCTATCACTTTTGTGGGGTACCCATGTTTGGCAATATTGATCATGGCTTGCGCCAGCTCTTGCAGGGTAGTAAAGCCGGCGGGGTACAACGCGCGGCCAATTGGGTATAACCAATTTATATATTTATAAAAGTTATGTGTTTTAGATAAGCCTTTTATTGGTTTTATAAAACCCGGCCTAAACGCAAACACCTGCTTAAAGGGTAGTTTCATCAAGTCGTTTTCGGTCTTACCTTTTACAGCCGCCCAGCCGGTGCCTTTTTCTTGGCTATCAGTGCCCGCGCCTGATACATAACAAAACGTCATGCCCGGGTTATGCTTTACAAGTGTTTGGGCTACGTTAAGGGTAAGCGTATAGGTGGTATTATGATAATCATCTTTTGAAATGCCAACAGATGAGATACCCAGGCAAAAATAGCAGGCGTTGTATCCGCCGAGCTGATCTTCAATAGCCGACAGGTCAAAAAAATTGACATGTACTATTTCCTTTAATTTAGGGTGCGAGTAACCCGACGGCTTTCTGTTGATGATCAATACCGCTTCAACATCAGGGTGCTGCAAACATTGATGCATTACCCCCTCACCTACCATACCGGTAGTCCCAGTTATTATTGCTCTTATTGGTGTGTTCATCATAATACAAAGAGAAGTAAAAACAAGGACTAATCACTAAAGTTTTATATCATCAATTAAACAGGAACAATTAAAAGCCAGAGGATTACCCCTTCTTCATGGTTTGTTTACGAAGCAGGTTTATAACCACACAAGCTCCCACCAATGCCGGAAAAAACAACAGGAATGAGCGCTGCAGCAATGTAAATATAGGAATGAGTGCGGCCGGCACTATTTTGCCAAACAGCGATGATATAAACCCTTCCGCAAAGCCGCTGCCGCCGGGAGTAGGCGCAAAATATATCATAAACTGAATAAGTATCTGGATGGATATAACCTGTACCAGATTGGCATTAACGCCAAGGCCAAGCAAAATAACCCATTGCATGCAATACTTGTTCAGGTAAAGCAACGTAGTTATAACAAGACTTAATGGAAACAGCAATGGATTTTTGCTTAAAATTAAACTACAGCTTTGCTGATATTTACTGATACTTTGAAACGAATTATCCGCCCATTTTTCAAGCTTATCTTTCCGTTTAGGGAATATTTTGGAAAGGCCTTTGGCTATTTTTTTGATAATAGTACCCACCAAAAGCGGCTTCCAAAAGGCTAATAAAAAGGCCAACAGAAAAAGCAAGAAAAAGCTAAAGCCGTATTTGAGCATAGCGGGTACAATGCTGCCAACTTCGGTAGTATCCATCAGCATAATAGCTATAAAACCAGCCAATGGCATAAAAATAAGCGTAGCCCCAAGGTTTATTAGTGTTACGGCAAAAGCATCAACAAATTTAACACCATTGCTGGTGTACACAAATATTTGCGCCGGGCCTGCACCACCGTGTGCCGGGGTTACCGCGCCCATAAACATATTGGCCACGTTTGCTCTAAAGCTTACCCAGTGCGAAACACCCGGCGCCATTTTACGGATATAGATATGATTTCGCCAGCTGCCCAGCATCAGGTCAACAAAAAGCATTACAAAGCAAATAGCAATGTACTTATATGAGATATGTGAAAGCGCCTTCACCGTATCGCCGGTGTTGGTATAAAAGAACACTGCTGCAATAGTAGCAACCGTTATCAACGCAAACCAAAAAGCACCTTTTATGATAACTTTTTTATTGAATACATTTTTCGCTTCCTGCTTTTCCGGCTCTACTTTTTGCTCTGTAGTTGGTATCATTTATTCTTTAAAGGTAGATATATTAAAATAAGGGTTCGCCCTCTGAACTTGCCGGCGTGATGCCTTTCCATTTCAGGATGCTATCAAATAGGTCTGCAGTGCGGGCAGGATGTTCGTTCCAGCCTTTTTGGTTGTATATCATAGGCACATGGATGTGATGCTTATGCAACGACCCATGCGAGCCCAGGTGCTCGGGGTATTCCCAAAAATCGCGCAGGTCATACCCTACTCTGGCACTTATTACAATATCCCCCGCCCTGCGGCTTTGGAATAACTGATAGATCTGGAAAACGGCATCCGGATAATCGGTTTCAAAAGTAGCTTCTAATATGGCACGGTGGCCTGTAGCTTCAATTTTGCCACCATATTTTAATACATCAGCAGTACCGGGCTCATAAGTGAACACCTTATCCTTAACGGATATTTTAGCCTTACCATCTTTGTTATGTACAATAAAAGTTTGCTCCTCATCGCCACGGTAAATAGCAAAGTCTACAGCATCTTCATTTAACAGTAATTGTAAACGTTCGGCCCCCATAGATTCGATGATGCCCTGTTCGCGCAGCATGTGGTCGCCTTTGTGATTTAAGAAGTGGATGCTGCCAAACGAGTTTCCGGATATCATCACGGCGCATTTCGGATTGCTTTTCCAGATAACCGGATAATAAACAGATTTTAAACCGTGATCGGTCATCCAGTCGGCAAGGTCGAGGTGTTTGGTTGTTGGTGTAAGGCCATGGTCAGATGTCATTATAAATAATGTATCCGCCCATTTACCCTGCTCTTCTAATTTAGCACGTACTTCACCCAGGCTATTATCGGCAATTTTATAAGCCTCAACAGTACGCGCATCGCGAATGTGGTGATAATGCGAATCCCAATCTACACTTGGGAACACCGCGAACAAAAAATCAAAATCCTTACCAGAATTAAGCATCTCCATAATGCGCTGGTGCCCTTGCAAGTCAACCGGATGGTGCCTCAATTTAAAATGCGCGCGCATATACATTAGGCCCTTACCCTTTTTGCCCAGATCATACTCATCGGGCACATTACGGGTTATCATATTATAAAGGTTGTACGATTCGCCCATCAGCTCAAACAAAGTTGGCTTATCGGCAGGCATATCGGTATTAAACCATGCGGCTTCGGGCCCGCAATAGCTGCGCATAGCCATTTTGTTGAAGCGGCTGCGTTTAAATTCTTTTTTATCAAACCAGCGGATGCCGGTAATATCCATCGTACCCGGAAAATGCCCGGTTAAAAATGGCAGGTAAGCGGGGCCGGTTGTGGATGGGAAACAAGTTGTAGCCTTGCGGTAAGTACCCTCGTCAATTATTCGCTTTATATTGGGGAGTTCACCTTTTTCAATCAGTTCGGGTAAAACTTCACTGTGGGCGCCGTCAACTAAATAAAACAGCACACGCTTTTTGCTTTGCATCAATAGTAAAATATTATAAAAACAGCGTTTAAGCTAACGTAAAGGCCGTTGTAGAAATTATGTTCGTAACCGTAAAATAAATAAATATTTATTAATTTTTGGCCGGTAACCTGTAACTATTATATGAACATTATTTCCCCACAATTTTCTTTCGGTGTACAATTCCCCAATCTGTAAGATTACTGATTATGGTTTGTAGCGTATCGCCATGTTCCGTAAGTTCATACTGAACCGTTATAGGTTGTGTATCTAAAACGGTTCGTTTTACCAGCTGGTTTATTTCTAATTCCTTTAATTCTTTACTCAGCATCCTGTTGGAAATCCCTTCTATATCATTCAAAATATCGGAAAATCGCCTTTTACCGTAACAGCAAATAGACGAAATAATAGCAATCTTCCATTTTCCATTCAGCACGTCCATCGAATCCTGAACGGCTCTTATTCTCTTCCTTTGTTCTTGTTGGAACTCTTCTATTTTACACCCCATTGTTACTTAGTTACCTCTGTGTTACTGTTATTTATCAGTACAAAGTTACTAAAAATAACTTCCGTGGTCTACCTTTGTCGCTCAATCTTAAAAAAAGAAATAATGAGTAGATTAAAAAATAAAGTAGCAGTTATTACAGGTGGTAATAGTGGAATAGGGTTTGGCATTGCCCGGGAATTTAAAAATGAAGGTGCGAAAGGAGTTATTGTCGGCAGAAACCAGGAAACTTTAGATAGTTCTGTGGCTCAACTTGGCGACAATTTTATAGCCATAAATGCCGATGTAACCAACCTTGCCGATCTGGAAAGGGTGTTCAAAGAAACATCTGAAAAATTTGGTAAAATAGACGTTATTGTAGCCAACGCGGGTGGTGGCGCAGTAGGAACTGTGGCAACTTTGGGCGAAGCAGACTTTGACAAGACGATTGATTTAAACGTGAAAAGTGTCTACTTCACTGTTAATAAAGCACTGCCATATATAAATGATGGTGCTTCTATTATTCTTATCGGGTCAAATGCAGCGCACCGTGCATATCCAAATTTTACGTTGTATGGTGCTGCAAAAGCGGCCGTGATCTTTTTTGCTAAAGCATTTTCAAGCGACCTTTTAGATAGAAAGATCAGAGTAAATGTTATAACACCAGGTACAACAGATACACCTGCATTTGAAAAGTTTGTTCCCTTAGAGCAAATTGAAGCTATAAAAAATCATTTCGCAAGTGAAATGCCGATAGGCAGAATTGGGCAACCATCTGACATTGGTAAAACTGCGGTTTTCCTGGCTTCTGATGATTCTTCGTTTATGCTTGGTGCTGAGCTCCTTGTCGACGGTGGTATGACCTATCTGTCTAAATAACTAACCTCAAACCGCGCGGGTTTTTGACTGGCGCCATTAAATAATTAAATAATTTTCAAAATGAGTAATTCAGAGAATAAAGCAGGAAGCTACGCAATTGTCGGCTTCGGCAAGATCGGCCAGGCCCTGGCCAAGGCGTTTGCCCGTAAAGGCATTGAAGTATCCGTTGCAACCACGCGCGACCCCAAAAGCTTTGCATCCGATGCGGCCGCGATCGGACCCGGGATCATCCCTACAACACTGGCGGAAGCCGTTAAGGCGGACGTCATCTTTCTGGCTGTCCGTTTCGAATCGCATCCGGATGTTGCAAAAGCGCTGCCCAGCTGGCAGGGGAAGACCATCGTAGATGTGACCAATGCCTACGGCGTGCCCCCTGAGAAGATGGGAGGACTGCCTTCTGCCAGGTTTGTGGCGCAGGCCTTCACCTGTGGAAAACTGGTTAAAGGGTTCAACCATTTGATCGCAGCCATCCTTGAACAAGATCCGGCTGTTCATGGTGGCAAACGAGTAGTGTTCCTGGCGAGCGACGATGACGGCGCAGCAACTGAGATTGGTGCGCTTGCGGAAAATCTCGGTTTTGCACCGGTCAAACTTGGCAAGCTTTCGGAAGGCGGACTACTTGTGCAGGCGCGCGGAAATAGCTGGGGTCAACTGATCTTTCAGGACTTGGTCAAATTCGACTAATGAATCGTGATCGCAAACAAGTATAAGTTTCTTTTAATCCCTGTTTCTTCCGGAAGCGGGGATTTTTTGTTGAGAATGTAAACTAAAGGGAAATCCGACACCTTGTTTGTTTTTTAGTCTTTTTATCAGGCAGCTTGAGTAAATTGCGAATAATTATATACTTGAACGATGTCCAATTTTGAAGCGTTTTTCGATTACATCCAGGAAATATCAGGCAAAGTGCTTTCAGAGGACGATAAGCATTTGTTGATGGCTCATTTCAAAACCAAAAAACTTCGTAAACGGCAATACTTTTTACAGGAAGGAGACGTATGCAAATATATTGGATTTATTGTAAAAGGATCTGCCAGAACTTTTACGGTAGATGAAAAAGGGCATGAACACATACTGAAATTATCTTTAGAAAACTGGTGGCTGGCCGATTTTGAAAGCTTTTACCTGTTAACACCAAGTCGGTTTAACATCGAAGCACTGGAGGATCTGGAGGTTCTGCAGTCAACCAACGCGCAAATTGAGGAGTTTCTTAAGCATATACCTGCATTTTCGGCGATGGCGAATGTAATCAGTCAAAATTACACCATTGCAAACCAGAAAAGAATGCAGGCCGCTATGAGCTATACAGCTGAAGAGCGTTACGAGGATTTGGTCAGCAATTATCCGCAATTTCTACAGCGGTTCCCGCAAAACATGATAGCCTCTTATCTGGGTTTATCTCCGGAAACTTTGAGCAGGATACGGAAAAACTCTTTTAAATAGATCTTTATGCGCAGATGAAATTAGGTATCAAATAAATTTTTTACCTAAACCGGAATATCCCGTTATATATCCATGAACAACACGCTTTAATATAGCTTTCCACAAGCGCCCGGCTTTTCAATTGCCGCTTCAGCCCCATTGATATAGCTTCCTTAATGCAAAAAAGTGCTTACCAACGCAAAACATGCCGTTGTGATCTTTCTGTTTTTCTCCTTCCCGCGTTCCCTTACTCAGCTTAAGTTGCTTTTTTACAATTATTTATCCAAATAACTTGATTTAGATCAAGACCATGAGTTGACCTAAATCAAAGGTACTTAATGATTCATGTCAATAAATGATCCGTCACGGGGCTGCATCTTTGGATATCCTTCAGAACGGAAAATACACCTGAAGAGTTTGAATATATTAACTAATAGAAATAATGAGTAAATTAAAAAACAAAGTAGCGGTAGTTACCGGTGCTTCAAAGGGAATAGGTGCATCTATCGCCAAACATTTTGCGGCAGAAGGCGCAAAGGTTGTTGTAAATTATGCCTCAAGTAAAGAAGGCGCAGATAGCGTGGTTAAGGAGATAGCCGACAATGGAGGCATAGCCATTGCTGTACAGGCCGATGTATCGAAAGAAGCCGATGTTATCAGGCTGTTCAAAGAAACTGAAAATGCTTTCGGCAAGCTTGACATTTTAGTAAATAATGCAGTATCTCAGGGATATGCACCTATAGAACAAATTTCGATAGAAGATTTCCATCAAAGTTTCAACGTTAACGTATTAGGGCCCATATTGACTATTCAGGCATCTTTGAAACTTTTTGGCGGTAAGGGCGGCAATATCATCAATATCAGTTCGGGTGCAAGTAAGTACCCTCTCGCAAATGCCTCATTATACTCTTCAACTAAAGCGGCACTGGATGCCTTTACAATTGCTTTATCCAAGGAGCTGGGTGTTAAAAACGTTCGCATCAATTCTATTTTACCTGGCGCTACAGAAACTGAAGGCGCAGCCAGCGCAGGCGTTACTGCCGGAAGTGAGTATGAAAAGATGTTTATCGAAAAAACACCGCTTGGACGCAGAGGCCAGCCCGAAGACATCGCAAAAGCTGCAGTATTCCTGGCTTCCGATGATGCAGCCTGGATCACGGGAGAGCAAGTTTCCGTTTCGGGTGGTATGTATGGCTTTTAAATTCCGAAAACGCAAAAAATAATAGTTCAAAAGTATAAGTTTCTTTCAAATCCCTGTTTCTTCCCGGAAGCAGGGATTTTTTGTTGCTTTAAATAACTTATATCTTTCCCAACATCAGGGAGCGTTAAAACGCACGTAGTAGCGCACCTTTTAAAAGTTTTAATTAAAATTGCACTGTAAGCCTAATTACACTTGAAAAAACTGTTCGCCATATTCCTGTTGGTTATCCACTTTTTTAATTGGGGTGGCTATATGTTGCTGCAAAATTATATGATGGAGCGATCTGACAGGCACATGAACGAGCTGATAAGCCATAACCTGTACGACCCCAATACGCTTATTGAACTTAAAGTAAAACAAAACTTGCCGGGCATAAACGAGTGGGCCGATTATAAAAATGTAAGCGGGTCTATCCAGCTAAAAAACGCTTGTTATAATTACGTAAAGCTTAAATTCACAAAGGATACCCTTTACGTAATGTGCGTGCCTAATTACGAAAAAACAAAACTGGTAGATAACAACGTTATTTACGCCAAACAAATAAACGATATCCCTACAGATAAAGGAGATAATACCTCGGTAAAAAAAGGTGGCCCGGATAACAAATACGATCACCCACAGTTAGTTATTAATTTTCTTCGGTTCGAAAACATCCCTCCACAGGGTTTTAATAAAATTTATACCATTTCTGTCGATCCCTTTATCCCGATACCGGGTCAGCCCCCCGAAATTTTAGGTTAACTGTAATTTTTTAGCATTCTTATCTATACATGCACGGCATAATTATGCGCTGTGCTGTTGATGCTATTTATTTAACCTATTAATTTCTTTCTCTAAAAAAACTATAATGAAATATTTATACAAAGCCTTGTTGGCTATGGTTATGCTTGCAAGCGTTTACCAGGCACAGGCACAGATAGTAAAAAAGGACACACTTAAGCTTGATAGTGTAATTATCAAAGAATCGCGCAGCAAAAACTTATCAGATGTATCTGGCGCTTATATATTCCCGGGCAAAAAAACCAATATTATTTATGCCAACCCGGGTAAGGCAAACTTAGCGGGCAACAACGCACGTACCTTATTTTCGCAAGTACCGGGCATTAATGTTTGGGAAATGGATGGCGCAGGCTTGCAGCTTAACATTGGTACACGTGGTACTGATATTCACCGCTCTATTGAAACCAATATCAGGCAGAATGGCTACAACACCAACTCGGATGTTGTTGGTTACCCGGAGAACCATTACAATATGCCGTTCCAGGCTATTAGTGAGGTGCAATATGTGCGCGGCGCATCGTCCCTGCAGTTTGGCAGCCAGTTTGGCGGGATGGTCAATTTTAAAATTAAAGAGCCCGATACCACCAAAACCTTTGGCTTAGAAAGTGAGCAAACCGTTGGCAGCAACCGTTTCTTTAATTCTTACAATGCTATTGGCGGCAAAGTGGGTAAGGTGAGCTACTATGCTTACTTTGATGCCCGCAGCGGCGATGGCTGGCGACCAGATGCGGCGTTTAACTACCGTGCATACTACGCCAACATCAAATATCAGTTCAATACAAAAGGCAGCTTGTCGTTTCAGTTCTCACGATCTGATTATGTGCAACAAATTGCGGGTGGTTTAACTGACGATATGTATAATGCCACCAGCAGGCAATCAAACCGTTTCCGTAACTTCTTTAAACCTGCAATTAATATCCCGGCAATAATTTTCAATTATAACTTTAGTAATAATACCCGGTTAGAGGTAACATCGCATGTGCTTTTTGGCGAGCGCAGCAGTGTGCAATTTATAGCACCATCAAACGTAGCCGATATTGTGAACCCTACTTTAGGCACCTACAACCCACGCCAGGTAGACCGCGACCATTATAAAAGCTTTACAACCGAAGCACGTTTGTTACACAACTACAATATTGGAAGCGTACGCAGCACCCTTACTACAGGTTTAAGATATGCTGATGGATCTACCCATCGCCAGCAAAAAGGCGTGGGTACAACTGATAGTGATTTCGATTTGAGCCTGGTTAAAGATTACGGTATAGACCTTGACCTAAACGCCGTTAACTACGCTGCTTTTGCAGAAAACCTTTTCCGTATTACCGATAAATTTTCGGTTACGCCGGGCGTACGTTACGAGGGCATCAAAACAACTATAGATGGTGTGGTGAACAACCGCAGCACCAATGTAAATTACAAACGCGACCGTAGTTTCCCGTTGTTTGGCACCGGCTTACAATATCAGGTTAGCAGCACCACCCAGCTTTATGGTAATGTATCGCAGGCTTACCGCCCATACATTTACGCGGCCGTTACCCCTGCCGATCAACTAACCATTGTTGACCCAAACATGAAAGATAGCCGTGGTTATAACGCCGACCTGGGTTACCGCGGCAAAATAGGCGCCGCTTTAACTTTTGATGTGAACGGCTTTTTTGTACACTATGGCAATCGCCCAGGTACATTAACTGTGCAGGATGCAGGTGGCGCAAATCATTTGTATTTAACCACTATCGGCAACGCTAATGCTAAGGGTATCGAAGCTTACACCGAGCTATCACTTATCCGTGGTTTCAATCCGCAATCCGGTAGTGACCTGCGTTTATTTAATACCCTTGCCTATACACATGGCAGGTACACAAGTGGCAGCATTAACAATGCCGGTGTAAACGTTAGCCTGGCAGGCAACAAAATTGAAGGCACACCAGATTGGACAAACCGTACCGGCCTTACTTATTTAACCAGCCACATAACCACTACTGTATTGTTTAGCTATGTAAGCAAACAGTTTGCCGATGCCAATAACACCACATTTAACCCAACCGGAGCTACAGGTATAGTACCTGCCTATAAACTGGTCGATCTGGCGTTTAACTATCGTTTCCTGAAAAACTACCATGTTAATTTTAACATCAATAACCTAACCGATCAGAAATACTTTACTCGCCGTATAAACATGTACCCGGGCCCCGGTATTTTGCCCAGCGATGGCATCTCGTTTAATATTGGTTTAGGGGTGAAAATTTAAGCCCAGCCCCCCAACCCCCTGAAGGGGAGCCTAATTTATATTATAAACAGAAAGCCCAACTCTTTTCGGAGTTGGGCTTTCTTAGTATTTAAGCGTTTCAAAAGCTCCTCCTTTAGGCAGCTGGGGGGTTAATATGTTCCTTTACTATGGCAAACAACTCAACCAGGTCAAAGGGTTTTTTTAGATACCCGTCCGATAATCCTTCTTTGGCAATTTCGGCTATATTGCTTACCGCCGATACAAGGATCACGGGTATATGGCTCGTTTTAGGGTCTGATTTTAATTCGAAACATAGCTGCTGGCCGTTGGCATCACTTTTCCAGTCGGTAAGCCAGTTGTCTAATAATATCAAGTCGGGTTTGTGCTGGTCTATCGATTTTAATATCCGGGCATTTTCAGATGATATCACTTCATACCCCTCGTTCTCTAATGCGTAAGTAACCGCATCCCTTATATCCTTATCATCCTCAATAACTAAAATTTTCTTAGCCATATTTTATCAATATAAATTCTTATGCCCTAAATATTACAATGGTTTTTCTTTAAAAGCACAACAGTAAACTATAAATATTGTTTATATCCCTATAGGCAAACACTTTCAAACCAATCGGGTTAGTATTTTCACATCGGCAGGTGTTTCTAATAAGGCAGGTGATATGTGCACAAAATACTTATAATGAGCAGTCTCCATATGTCTGCTTAAGGTATCTTCGTCGGCCCATTCTTCCTCAATTACATATTTGGTGGGTTCGTCTTTATACTGGTACAGTTCGTAGGCTAAGCAGCCTTCTTCTTTTAACGATGCTTCAACCAGTTTCTTTAATTCGGTATCAAACGCTACCTCTGCATCTTTTTTGCAGTGCATGTAGGCAAGTAAGCTAATGCTCATGGTAATTGTATTTTAACTACCTAACCTTAAAAACACGCTTATTGTTTATGCGCCAATTGTAATTTTATTCATACAAAAATGCATTTGCAGGTAATTATAGCGGATTTATAGCGGGGCTGATGGGAATTTCTGGTGAGAGATTGTATGCAATTAGTCTTGCTATACCGGCGATGTTGACTTACCCGGTCTTTGCTGCGCTCGACCACCCTCTCTCCGCAAGCGAAAAGAGGGTTTTGAAATCCTTAAACAGCACTAATAATTATATCGCCCCATCCAGGTTAAAGCAATTGCGGCAACGGGCCTCGTAGCTTTCTTTTTCGCCTAATAAGATCTTGCTGTCATCGGGCACTAAACGGTAGGAGTACATGGCCTGCTGCCCGCACTTTACGCATACGGCATGCAGCTTGGTAACCGAATCTGCAATGGCCATTATCTGGGGCATGGTGCCAAATGGGCGGCCCTTAAAATCCATATCTAAACCGGCCACAATAACCCTGACACCGGCATCGGCAAGGGTTTGGCAAACATTGGGAAGCTCATCATCAAAAAACTGGGCTTCGTCAATTCCAACAACTTGTATATGGCTGGCCAAAGGCAAAATTTCGGCTGCTTTACTAACCGCTTTTGAAGGGATAGAATTTAGATTATGTGACACCAGGGCGCTTTTATCGTAGCGTGTATCGGCTACCGGACTAAAAATTTCTACATTTACTTTTGCTATCCGCGCGCGGTTAACCCGCCTTATCAATTCTTCGGTTTTACCCGAAAACATTGACCCACAGATAACTTCAATACTCCCGCCAATTTCATTTCGCCTTTTAAAAACTTCCTCGCTGTACAATCTCTCTAAACTTTTGTGAGGGGCTAATATCAGAATTTTATGCTATTTTTGGTAAGCAATTTCCTAACATTAAAGCCATGAAGCAGCAGGAAGTATTTAGAAAGACCGGCGCAATAATAAAAGAACTAAACGAGCAATATGAGTACCTGCAAAGTACTGCAGACAACCTGAACGACCTGGAACTTGAGCTGTTTGTTGCCAACACCCACTTTTTAAAAGATCATGCCGAAATATTAAGAAAACTGAACCTTCAAAAGGTACAGTTAGAGCATGCCTTACCACCACACATTGAGGAGAAAAAGCCGGAAATACAGAAACCCGTAATTGAAGAGATAAAGACACCCGTTGCCGAAGATTTAAGGCCGGCCGCTGGCGAACCCAAATATTTTGAGCCGCTTGTGCAGCAGGCAAAGCCCGTTATAGACCGAGCACCTTTTAATGCAGGGGCTGCCAAACCGGAACAAGCCGAGCCTGTAAAACCAGCGGTTGAGCCAAGGGTAGAAGAACAACCTGCACCGCAAATAGATCTGCATACCGGCACCGATAAAGACAGCTATTCGTTTGAACGGGAAGAACCCGAAACCATAAAGCACGAATTGGCTATTGATGAGGCTGCTGACTGGGACGAAGAAGAGGAAGTATCTATTGTGGCTGAAAAGGAGGAAGTAAAAACGCCTGTGGTAACACCGGAAAACATTCCGCATAACGGAACGGTTACCCACGATGAAACCGAGCCGCCAAACATCGTGCCTACCAACCCGGAACCGGTTATTGATAACACACCAAAAACCAGCGCCGACGAACCCGCGAAGGAAGAAAAAGTGCTTACATTGAATCAAAGGATGTCGGCGCAATTGAAGGACCGGCAGGGTGCAAGTACACAATCCGTTGAGGCGCCTATAAAAGATTTGAAAGCAGCCATCAGTCTTAATGATAAGCTACTTTTTGTTAAAGACCTGTTTAACGGTTATAGCCTTGCTTACAGCGAAGCTATTGAAATAGTGAACCGCTTTACCAACTTTGAAGAGGCCGACCGTTTCCTGAAAACAAACTATGTTGTAAAGAATAATTGGGAAGGCAAAAAAGCTACTTCGGATAAGTTTTATGCTTTGTTGAAACGCCGTTACGCGTAATTCATCCCCATCCGGTTCGAATCCAGTTTTAGGAGGATAAACAACAGGATGGTAAAGCTCCATAGCGAGGAACCACCATAGCTAATAAATGGCAGCGGAATACCTATTACCGGCATATAACCTATTGCCATAGCTATATTGATAATAACATGGCAGAAGATAATTGATGCCACCCCATAACCATATATCCGGGAGAACGGCGCGCGTTGCCGCTCGGCTATCATTATTATCCTCAGCAGCAAAAACAGGTATAAACCCAGCACTACTACCGAACCTGCAAACCCCCACTCCTCACCTACCGTACAGAAAATGAAATCGGTACTTTGCTCGGGTACAAACGCGTATTTTGTTTGCGTTCCCTGCAAATATCCTTTTCCCCATATCCGGCCGGAGCCTATGGCAATTTTTGATTGGTTTTGATTGTAACCTACACCACGCAGGTCTTTACTCAGGCCCAAAACCTCATCGATACGTACACGCTGGTGTGGTTTTAAACCGTGATAATAAAGTGGTTTAACACAAAATATAAACCCGATAGATAAGACAAGCCCTACAATTAAACTTGCGACAAATTTGCGGTTTCGCCGGCCAAACATAAACAGCAATAATGCTACAATGGCAATCAGCGCGATTATGATAAACCATACATTAACCAACAAAGCCGATATAAACAGTGTAGCCAGCAAGCCTATAATAATAAGGAAGTATACGGATAACCCTTCGCGGTATAATACCAGTATCAATGAACAGAAAACCAGGGTTGAACCATCATCAGGCTGCATTTTAATTAACAGCATAGGCAGGAATATGATCCCCCCGGCTATCAGGAATGATTTGGGGTCGGTTACCTTTACGTTGGTTGCACTAAGGTATCGTGCCAGCAGCAAACATGTGGCAAACTTAGCAAACTCGGATGGTTGCAGCCTAAAACCACCGCCCATATCTATCCATGCCTGGTTACCGCCAACATTACGCCCGGCCACTAAAACAACTGCAAGTAAAACAACCGTTACTACGTAAAAAGCAGGCGCCAGGGCCGATAGGAAACGACTCTCCAGCAAAAGGATCACCGTACCAATAACCAGGGCCGATAGGATGTAGATAAACTGCTTGCCGTATTGCGTGTCAAAATCAAGAATATTGGGATGGTTTTCATCAAACACCGCGGCATGGATATTGAACCAGCCAATAACACACAGCGCTAAATAGATAAGCACGGTTACCCAATCAACATTGAAAAAGAAACTACGCTGGTGATTATTCATCGTCCTTTCGTTTTGGCAGCATCGCGGTTAATACATTACCCAGGCTTTTTTTAGCGGGCTTATTTTGTGCCGATTTAAAGCTGGCTTGTTTTATTGAATCGGCCTTACGCTTTTTAAGCGAATCGGCGGTCGCTTTTTTAAGGCTGTCGGCTTTTAATTTCGCTTTATCGGCAGGCTTTACAATTATCTCCGGTAGCAGGTTTTTCTCTATATAATATTCGGGATAGATACCTGATGGGCGTTTAGTGATGGTATCGCGCAGATACTTCTCTACAATAAAGCTTGCAATAGGCGCTGCCCAGGTACCGCCGTCACCAGAGTTTTCTACCACAACCGCTATCGCGATCTTAGGGTTATCGCGCGGGGCAAAGGCCACAAATAACGAGTGGTTTTTACCATGCGGGTTTTGCGCTGTACCTGTTTTACCGCACATCACAATACCTGGTATTTTTGAGCCCTGCCCTGTACCATAATCTACCACACTTTGCATGCCGTTTATAACGGGTTCAAAATACTGGGCATCTATACCTACATAGTTTTTAACAGTGTATTCATGTTTAATTACCTGCTTATCGCCAATGGCTTTTATTAGATGGGGTTTATAGTAAAACCCGTGGTTGGCTATAGTAGCTTCTATATTGGCCAATTGCAATGGCGTGGCCAGCAGCTCGCCCTGGCCAATGGCCAGCGATGCCACCGTTGTAGACCGCCACCCACCCTTGTGGTAAATTTTATCGTAATACTTGGCAGTAGGCACAAGCCCTTTGCCCTCGCTTGGGATATCTACGCCTAATCGCTCGCCAAAACCAAATTTGTTTACATTGGCTTTCCAGCTGGTGTAACTGTCGTCGGTATTTTTACCGCCCTGCGCATTAAGCACCTTGGCGAATACCATGTTAAAATACCCGTTGCATGAGCCGGCAATGGCACCTGCCAAATTAACCGTGCCGTGTACGTGCGTACATTTAACCCTATGATTACCAGCCATATAATAACCTATGCAGTTATACGTATCAGATGGTTTGATGAGTCCCTCTTGCAGGCCTATCAAAGCGCTTAATGGCTTAAAAGATGAGCCCGGCGGATAGTATGCCTGTACCGGGCGGGTAAAGAATGGCTTGTATGGGTCTTTATATAGTTTGGCGGCATTGTTACCACGCTGGCGCCCTACTAACAGGTTTGGATCGTAGGTGGGGCTGCTTACAAAACAAAGTATTTCGCCGGTTGATGGTTCAATGGCTACTATACTGCCTACTTTGTTTGTCATCAGTTTTTCACCCAGCTTCTGGATCCTCATATCAAGCGATGAGATCAAACGCTCGCCGGCAACCGCGGCGGTATCATAAGCGCCGTTGGCATAACTGCCTTTGGGTGTGTTATGTGAGTCGTATATTAAATTACGCACCCCGCGCTGGCCGCGTAATGTGCTCTCATATGATTTTTCCACCCCGGTTATACCTACATAATCGCCAGGAGTATAATAACCGCCTGATCGTTTTATAATGGCATCAGTAACCTCGCCAATGTATCCTAAAAATTGCGAAGCTGCCGAATCAGGATAGGTACGTACCGATCTTAGTTGGGGGTAAAACCCCGGGAACTCTGAAAGTCGTTCCTGAAAAGAGGCGTATGCCTGTACCGATAACTGTTTTTCAAACACCGATGCTCTTACGGGCGAGTAAACTTTTGCCTTTGCAAACCGCTTGTCGAAACCCTCTTTATCGATATCCAATAATTTACAAAATTCAACCGTATCAAATGGTTTTACCTGTTTTGGTATCACCATTATATCATATATAGGTTCGTTTTGTACCATTATTTTGCCGGTACGGTCAAGGATAGGGCCGCGGGCGGGGTACTGTATAATACGGCGCATCACATTATTTTGCGCGTATAAAAAATATCGGTCGTCAACCACCTGTATGTAAAACAACCGTGCAAGCAATACTAATATCAGGGCTATAAATATCCCCGCTATAACATATCTCCGCTCAAAAAAACTATTCATTATTTACGCTCTTTCTTTTTGAAAAACAACAAACCCGAAAGCAACATTAAAAATACTGTAAATACTGAACTCAATAAAAAGCGACTTAGTGTGTAACCTATCTCTGTAAACTTAAAAACCTCCAGGTTAAACAAAAAGAAATGATGGAATAGTGTAAGTATAAGCGCATAGGTAAAAAACCACCTGAAGCCCATAATGCTAAGAGTAGGTTCGGGTTCGTTATCAAAGCCATCTTTTTGTACCGTTATGCTAATGAATAGCACCCTTACAAAGGCCAGTAAAGTGCATGCCGCGGCATGCAGGCCCGGTGTATCATAAAAAGCATCAATAGTTAAACCTAATATAAACGATAATACAAAAAGTACCAGGTTTGGCGTTTCAAACGGCAGCAGCACTATGAACAGAATGTACAGGTAAGGGGTTGACAGGTTGTAAAGCGTAATGTTTTTCAACAGGAAAACCTGCAGCAAAACCAGCATTACAAAGCGTATCAGGTTTATTAAAATTATCCTACTCATCTGGTTTTATCTCCTGTGCTTCTAATTTAGTTTGCTCAAGGGCAAACTTATTTACAACCACGTACACATACTCAAGTTTACTAAAATCAACAGCAAGGGCAACCTCCATATTCAGGAAAAACCCTCCACCTTTGGTTGTAAGTTTACTTACCTTACCCAAGGGTATGCCTGCCGGGAACAGCGAAAGATCTGATGTTACTACCATTTCGCCAATTTTTGGCTGGGCGTTATTTGATACTTCTCCCAGTAAGCCCTTACGCGGGTTTAGGTCTTCGCTCCATTGCAAATATCCAATTTCTTTACTATTGGCCAGCATGGCGCTAAAGCGTGTATCTTTATGCAGTAAGGATTGTACAACGGCCATGTGCTCGCCCACAAACATTACTTTGCCCACCACGCCCTGGCCGTTTATTACACCCATGCCTTTTACAAGGCCATCATGGCTACCCCGGCTAATGGTTAAATAATTATTTCTTTTGTTGATAGAATTACTGATAACCTGGGCTTCGATATAAGTATACTGCTGCTTATAAATAGTATCAGTTACGCTATGTTTTGCAACGGTATCAACATATTTTGATGACCGCAGCTGATTACGCAATTCGGCGTTCTCTTTAGCCAGCCTGTCGTTAACATCCTTTAGCGATAAATAACCTTTAAACTCATTTACCTTAGCGTATAAATTACCGGTTACCTGGTTAGTGCTGTTTATAAAAGTAGCTTTTTGAAAAGAATTGTATTTAACATAGATAAGCAGCGAACTTATCTCAAAAATAAGAAACAGGAAGAATGCGTTGTACTTGGTGATAAATATCAGGAGGTTACGCATGCCGATTAGATATGAGAAGTGAGATGTGAGATATGAGACCGAAGAAAATTATATTTCTCATGTCTCACATCTAATATCTCACGTCTAAAAATTATTGCATTAAAAATTTAAAGTTGCCTATATTCTTAAGGGCTGTACCGGTACCGCGTACAACAGCGCGAAGCGGATCTTCGGCAACGTGTACAGGTAATTTGGTTTTGGCAGCCACACGTTTATCAAGTCCGCGTAATAATGCACCGCCACCCGTAAGGTAAATACCGGTCTGGTATATGTCCGCAGAAAGCTCTGGCGGGGTAATCTCCAATGCTTTTAAAATAGCTTCCTCTATTTTAGAGATAGATTTATCAAGGCAATGCGCAATTTCGGTATATGATACGGTGATTTGTTTCGGAACACCGGTCATCAGGTCACGTCCTTGTACCGCAAAATCTGCAGGTGGCTCAGAAAGCTCCGGAAGAGCTGCACCTACTTCAATTTTTATTTTCTCGGCAGTACGGTCACCAATCATGATGTTATGCTGACGACGGATGTATTGAACGATATCGGAGTCGAAGTTATCACCCGCAACACGGATAGACTGATCGCAAACGATACCTGACAAAGCGATAACCGCTATCTCGGTAGTACCGCCACCAATATCAATGATCATGTTACCCATAGGCTCTTCTACGTCGATACCGATACCTACGGCTGCTGCCATTGGTTCGTATATCAGGTAAACCTCTTTAGCGCCTGCAATTTCGGCGCTATCGCGTACGGCACGTTTTTCAACCTCGGTAATACCCGATGGGATACAGATAACCATACGTAACGATGGGAAAAACCATCCTTTACCCTGGTTGATCATTTTTATCATACCACGAATCATTAATTCAGCGGCGTTAAAGTCGGCAATTACACCATCTTTTAGCGGGCGCACGGTACGAATGTTATCGTGGGTTTTACCCTCCATTTGCATGGCCTGGCGGCCAATGGCTATAACCTTATTGGTTGTACGGTCAAAAGCTACTATTGATGGTTCATCAACAACAACTTTATCATTATGTATAATAAGGGTATTTGCGGTACCTAAATCAATAGCAATCTCTTGTGTAAAAAAATTAAATAAACCCATGTGGCGTATATTTCAAATAATCTGCAAAGTTAATATTAAGACTATACCGGCACCAACTATTCATTGGTGCTGTATTTGTGTAAATTAGTAATTAATAACTCTAATTTTGTGGAATTAGTGTATTTAATTAGTGTTTAAAGTGACGCACACCTGTAGTAACCATGGCAATGCCTTTTTGATTACACATATTGATAGAATCCTGATCTTTTATTGACCCGCCTGGTTGTAAAACTGCTGTAATGCCTGCATCCGCAGCTATCTCTACACAATCAGGGAAAGGGAAGAAAGCATCTGATGCCATAACCGCGCCTTTCAGATCAAAACCAAAGCTTTCTGCTTTAACAATAGCCTGTTTCAAAGAATCAACCCTTGAAGTTTGGCCAACACCACTTGCCATTAACTGGTTGTTTTTAGCAAAAACAATTGTGTTTGATTTTGTATGCTTAACCACTTTATTAGCAAAATACAGGTCTCTCAGCTCGTGCTCGGTTGCCTGTTTAACGGTAACCGCTTTCATTTGTGCCGGGCCTTCAACAACAAGATCCTTGTCCTGCTCTATTACTCCGTTCAGCAAGGTTTTAAACTGCTTAAGCGGCAGTTCAACCCGGTTACGGATCAGCACTATACGGTTCTTTTTAGCCTGTAATATTTCCAGGGCTTCATCAGTATAAGCCGGTGCTATCAGTACCTCGTAAAAGATCTTGTCAATTTCTGTAGCGGTTGCGGCGTCAATTTCATCATTGGCAATGATAACACCACCAAAAGCAGAAACCGGATCGCAAGCCAAAGCATCTATCCAGGCTTCTTTAATGAATGAACGGGTAGCAATACCACAGGCATTTGTATGTTTTAATATAGCGATGGTAGGCTCGGTAAATTCATCTATCAAAGCTACAGCCGCATCAACGTCAACCAGGTTATTGTACGAAAGCTCTTTACCATTCAGTTTAGTGAACATGGCATCAAGGTTACCGTAGAAAGTACCTTTTTGATGCGGATTTTCGCCGTAACGTAAAACCTGGCTTGTTTGGATGCTTTGTTTAAAAACAGGCATCGGCTCGCTTTGGTCAAAGTATTGGAAAATATGGGTATCGTAGTTTGATGATATGTTGAATGCTTTTTGAGCAAAACGGCGGCGCTGGTCAATAGTGGTTGCGCCTTCCTGTGCCTTTAAGATCTCTTCAAGTTCGGTATAATCGTTCTTTGATGCCACGATAACCACATCCTTAAAGTTTTTAGCCGCTGCGCGGATAAGGGATATACCACCAATGTCGATCTTCTCGATGATGTCCTCTTGTCCGGCACCCGAGTTAACGGTTTCCTCGAAGGGATAAAGGTCAACAATTACCAGGTCAATTTCGGGTATTTCGTACTGGGCCAATTGCTGCTCATCGCTGTCAAAACTTCTGCGTGCCAAAATACCGCCAAACACCTTTGGGTGCAGGGTTTTTACACGACCACCCAATATAGATGGGTATGAGGTAAGGTCCTCAACGGCAATAACATCAACACCCAGGTCGCGTATAAAAGTTTCGGTACCACCGGTAGAATAGATCTTCACACCAAGGCGGTTCAACTCATGAATTATAGGCTCAAGGTTGTCTTTGTAATAAACAGAAATAAGCGCGTTTTTTATTTGAACAGAATGACTCATTACAACAGGGAATTTTTGAGCCGCAAAGGTAAGGAATTGAGTTTAGTTAATTTAGATTAATTGCATTATTTTTAACGACTTGCATAGTTATATTAAAATATAACACCAGATATTATGACTGAATACGTTAATACCAATGAAACTTTAAAAATACCGTTGAGCAAAGGCAAACTTGTATTGCTACTTGCAGGCGCGTTGTTGTTTGTAATATTGGGTTTGTGGTTCATAAAACAACCGGAAATTTTTAGGAAGGGCGTAGCACTAATTATTGTTATTGGCTACGCGGCAGTAATTTTTTTTGGAATTTCCGCGATATTTATTTTTAGGAAGCTTTTTGATACAAAAGCAGGAATAATATTAGACGACAAAGGTATCCATGATAATTCCGGCGGAGTATCGGCAGGATTTATTCCCTGGGGGAATATAACTAATATCAGCACCATTGAAGTAAGCAGGCAGAAACTGATCATGATAGAGGTAAGCACCCCGGATGATTACATTAACCGACAAACCAATTATATCGCCAAAAAAGCGGCGGCCATAAACCATAAAATGTATGGTTCGCCAATTAGCATAACCGCAACTTCTTTAAAATACAGCTTTGATGATCTGTATTATACTTTAAGAAAGAGGTGGCAGCAAAATATCAGCGCGTCTGAACTATAGAACTACGAACGCATCTTCTTCAACAAATTCTCTATCACCTTCGGGAAATGCTGATGTTCTAATTGCTGACCTTTAAATTTTACCATTTCCAAATTATCGCCCGGTTCAATTTTAAAGCGCGACTGGTGGATGATCTCGCCTTCATCAAACTGGGTGTTAACGAAGTGTATGGTAATGCCCGATTCTTCTTCGCCGGCTTCTAATATGGCTTTATGAACGTTATCGCCATACATACCCTTACCGCCAAACTTTGGCAGCAGCGCCGGGTGCAGATTAATGATCTTGTTGGGGAAAGCGTTTAATAGGCTTGGCGGTACCAGCCATAAAAAGCCGGCAAGTACTATAATATCTACCTGCAGGTTTTTCAACAGACTTATTACATCGTCGGTATCATAAAACTCGTGGCGGGTAAATATGTGAGATGGTATCTCAAAGTTATCTGCACGCTGTAAAACGTAGGCTTGTGGGTTGTTGGTGAGTATCAATACAACTTCGGCATCGGCATTACGCTTAAAATGCTCCATAATTTTTTGAGCATTTGACCCAGAACCCGAAGCAAAAATGGCAATTCTCTTTTTCAAAATATTTGGTAGCTTTTGTTATGCAAAATATAAATTTTTATCTTATTATTTAGTAACTACCGGCTTTATCCTTGTAAACCCATACCTTCTTATCGTTCTTTCATCATTAGCGTTGTAATAAGGTTGAATATCGCCTGTTTCAAATACCAAAGAAAACTCCCCAAGGTTAATGAGGTGCGCGTTAATAAACGGCTGAGTAGTACCTGCTGTAGTACCTGTCGGATAGGTTATATCTGCAAATAAATAAAGTTTGGTATCTGATAGTGACCATTTCCCTGCTACCGTACCCGACTTACAATCAAAATTGGAATAGGTGCAGGTCATATCGTTATTAAAGGTAAAAATTTGGGTGGTATCGCATGTTATCGTATCAACCGATAATTGCGAATCTCCAAGATAATGGTACTGCATTATCGAACCTAATTGCCACACGCCTGCGGTAAATAAACTGGGCACGCTGGTTTGCTTATCTTTTTTACACGAGTTGATAAAAAGGCTTAAACCCAGTAAACCGGTTAGTAAAAAAAATAATTTTTTGTTCTTCATTAAGCTACAAAGATAGTTTAGTTAAGCAATTTCAAAAACTGCTTTATTATAACTGTTTATATCGTTAAATATTTTCGGGGCAGGATATTTATAAGCATTACTTAAGCCGCTATATTTGTGCTATGCGTATACCTTACCAGCAGCTTAAAGCCGAATTTAACCGGGTGCTTACCCGTCTTGATATAAAAGATAATATTGCCGATGCCTGCGCAACCATTTTTGCCGATAACAGTCGCGATGGCGTGTACAGCCATGGACTTAACCGCTTCCCTACATTTATAGAATATATAAAGGAGGGATTGGTACTGCCCGATGCTACGCCTGCCAAAGTAAGCTCTTTTGGGGCTATAGAACAATGGGACGGCAACCTTGCCCCCGGCATGCTGAACGCGCAATTTTGTATGGATAGGGCCATTAATCTTGCGAAGGATAACGGCATTGGCTGTGTTGCCATAAAAAACACCAACCACTGGATGCGCGGCGGCACCTACGGCTTGCAGGCTGCCGAAGCGGGTTATATAGGCATCTGCTTTACCAATACCATTGCCAACCTGCCCCCATGGGGCGGTACCGAACCGCGTTTAGGGAACAACCCACTTATTATTGCTGTGCCCCGCCAGGGTGGGCATGTAGTATTAGATATGGCCATCTCCCAATATTCGTTTGGTAAGCTTTGGCAGTATGAAGCGCAGCATAAGGAACTGCCTGTACCGGGTGGGTATGACAATGAGGGCAATTTAAGCACCGATGCTGCCGCAATACTGGCAACCAAACGCGCATTACCAATCGGTTTCTGGAAGGGTTCGGGGTTATCATTGGTGCTGGATCTTTTAACTACCCTATTAAGTGGCGGCGACTCGACTTCGGTAATCACCCAATCAGGAAGAAAAGAAACCGGTGTATCGCAGGTTTTTATTTGTATAAAAACTGATAATGATAAAAATGCCCTGTTGATTGATGAGATAATTAATTACACCAAAACCGGGAACGGCGAAAGCCATAACGAGATTCTCTTCCCCGGTGAGAACATGTTGCGCACAAGGGAGCAAAGTTTAAAAGAAGGGGTTTGGGTTGATGAAAGGGCCTGGGAGAAAGTGAAGGCGTTGTAACCTCACTCACAATCATGTCATTTCGAACGAGGTACGGGGAGAAATCTTGTTCGAGCAGTAAGTCTAGACGGGATAAGCCTCACAACCAAATAATGCCAAATTTATTTCGGCATCTATCATGCTTAGTGTGCTACTATTAATTGGCCTGCTCAATTGCCGCGGAGGGCTACTACTTTTTGCTTGATCAAAAAGTAGCAAAAAATCAAGTCGGCAAAAAGGCTTCTTTGCCGCACAGGGCCTTTGCCCTGCAAACCGGGCAGAACCACGGGCTGGAATCTTTTGCCCTACTGTCGTTCGCTCTTGCCTCCCGCTTCAGCAAAATTTCCTATGCCCCTACAGCCGCACAAGGTCACCACTGTTCTGCCCCGCTTTCGCCCGAAGCTGTTTTGCCGACAGGGAGAAAAGAAAGAATCCTGTAAATCACCCGTCGTCTCTTTTTAACTTGTCATCCTGAGCGATAGCGAAGGATCTGTTAGCGAACTTTGCCTATCGAAATTGCATATCGGCGATTAGATGCTTCACGATGTTCAGCATGACAAAAGGGGCATTCTGCGTTAGGGATAGGAGTGGATACCGGCACTTCGACAGGCTCAGTGTGACAGGTGCGCTTAATGCCTGTGCGCGTATGAGCGGAAAGCCCGGGCCGCAGGCAACGCCATTATAAATACTATTCTATCAGCCCTTCAAACTTTTCCCAGAAACCATCTTTGGGTAGTGGCGCTACAATCAATATAGGTTCGTTTTTTACGGGGTGGATAAATTGCAGTCGGCGGGCATGCAGGCAAATACTTTTGCGCAGGCTACCGCGCGGATAGCCGTATTTATTATCACCTACTATGGGGCAGCCTAAGGTAGATAGCTGCACCCTTATCTGATGCGGTCGGCCTGTTATGGGGTCTACCTCTATTACATAATAACCATCACGCTCGCCTACCAGTTTGTAATTCAGCTCAGACCGTTGGCTGCCCTGCACTTCTTTATCGTGAGCTTTGGTAACGTTTTTCTGTGGATTTTTTATCAGGTAATGCACCAGGTTACCGGCTTCGGGCTGCGGGCGCTGGCGTACAATAGCATAATAAGTTTTATGCATTTCGCGGCCTTTAAACATTTTGTTGATCCGCTCTAAAGCCTTACTGGTTTTAGCAAACAGGATAACACCGCTCACCGGCCTATCCAAACGGTGAACAACCCCCAGGAACGCGCCATTTGGCTTGTTATATTTTTTGGCTATATATCTTTTAACCTTCTCATCCAGGGATTCATCCCCGGTATCATCAACCTGCACAATATCCCCCGCACGCTTATTCACCGCTATAAGGTGATTGTCCTCGTACAGTATATCAGCGTCGGTAATATCTTTACTTATATAATTAAACTCTGGTCGCGCCATTCAATTTTAGAATTACGATTTTAGATTTACGATTTGCAAATCAAAGCCCCCTCTCCAAAGGAGAGGGCTGGGGTGAGGCCTAATACTCTTCCTTCTCGTTAGGGAAGGTTTTTGCTTTAACATCGCCAACGTAGTTGGTAATAGCATCGTTCATTACATCAAACAGGTTGGCATACTGGCGTAAAAAACGGGGTTTAAAGCCTTTATTTATACCCAGCATATCGTGTATCACCAAAACCTGCCCGTCGCAATGCTGTCCTGCACCAATACCTATAGTTGGGATATGGATCGATTTACTTACTTCGGTAGCCAGTTTGGCCGGTATTTTCTCTAACACTATACCAAAACAACCCAACTCCTGCAATTTTAAAGCATCTTCTTTTAATTTTTCGGCTTCGGCTTCTTCTTTGGCCCTAACGGTATAGGTGCCAAATTTATATATGGATTGCGGGGTTAAACCCAGGTGGCCCATTACGGGTATGCCTGCGGTTAAGATCCTGCTTACCGATTCTGCAATTTCTACACCACCTTCTAATTTAACACCATGCGCGCCGGCTTCCTTCATAATGCGGATGGCCGAAGCTAATGCCTCTTTTGAATTACCCTGGTACGAACCAAAGGGCAGGTCGACAATTACCAGCGCACGTTTGGCTGCACGTACTACTGATGATGCGTGATAGATCATCTGATCTAAAGTTATTGGTAGCGTGGTTTCGTGCCCCGCCATTACGTTTGAGGCCGAATCGCCGACCAGGATAATATCCGTACCGGCATTATCTACAATGGTGGCCATCGAAAAATCGTAGGCTGTAAGCATGGCTATCTTTTCGCCACGGTTCTTCATTTCCTGCAAAATATGCGTGGTAATGCGTTTAACTTCCTTGTTTACCGACATGGTATATTTTTAGTTTTGTATGGCAAAGGTAGTTTTTGTATTTCGGATTTTTAGATTTACGATTTTAGATTTACCGCTCAACCTATCAATTAGATATATAAGTTAATTCGTCAATTCCCGGCAATATTCTAATAATCTAAAATCGTAAATCTAAAATCGTAATTTTTTTTATACCTTTGCGCCGTGAATAAAGAGGTATTTTACTTCAGCCATCCGGTTTGTTTTCACGGAGCTTCGTGCCAGAATATCCGAATTTATAACCCTTTCAATTTTTTTGCTAAATGAATCATTTCACCAAATTACCTGCTGTTTTATTATTAGCCGACGGAACCGTATTTTACGGTAAAGCTGCCGGAAAAATTGGTACTACCACAGGCGAAATTTGCTTTAATACCGGCATGACCGGCTACCAGGAAATATTTACCGACCCATCTTACTATGGTCAGATTATGGTAGCCACCAATGCGCATATTGGTAACTACGGTATCAATACTGATGAAGTTGAATCGGGACAGATCCAGATTGCCGGTTTAGTTTGTAAAAATTACAACATAGCCTACAGCCGCAAGCAAGCAAACGAATCGATACAGGATTATTTTCAGGGACAAAACATAGTAGGGATATCTGACATTGACACCCGCCAGTTGGTTCGCCACATACGCGACAAAGGCGCTATGAACGCCATTATCTCTTCAGAAATAACTGATATTGCCGAACTAAAAGCCCAGCTGGACTTAGTGCCTTCAATGGACGGACTGGAGCTTTCATCGCGGGTATCAACAAAAGAAACTTATACATTTGGTAACGAGGATGCCACCTACCGTGTAGCCGTGCTTGACCTTGGTGTTAAGAAAAACATACTGCGCAACTTTGACGATAGGGATGTTTATGCCAAAGTTTACCCGGCAAAAACCACTTTCGAAGAAATGGAGAAGGATTTTTCTCCTTCAGGATATTTCATCTCTAACGGCCCCGGCGATCCATCTGCAATGCCTTACGCCGTTGATACAGTTAAAAGTATTTTAAAGGCTGATAAACCTATGTTTGGTATTTGCCTTGGCCACCAGCTACTGGCTTTGGCTAATGATATTCCTACCGAAAAAATGTTTAACGGTCACCGCGGCTTAAACCACCCGGTTAAAAATGTTATTATTAACCATTGCGAAGTAACATCGCAAAACCATGGTTTTGGTGTAGTGCAGGATGCTGTAAGGGCATCTGACAAGGTAGAAATTACCCACGTAAACCTTAACGACCAATCGATAGAAGGTATACGCATGAAAGGTAAAAAAGCATTTTCGGTACAATACCACCCCGAGTCATCTCCCGGCCCGCATGATAGCCGCTATTTGTTCGATGATTTTATCGGATTGATGAAGAAATAATATTAGATGTGCAGATGCGTGGATATGCAGATGTGCAAATGATAAAAAGCCTTTCAAGTTTAGCTTGAAAGGCTTTTTTTTTGATTAGCTATTTTTCGTGCTTAAAAAAGAATGTTTTAGAAGATTCTTTTATCGGTTTAGGTGCAGTTTTAAGTAGGCTCCTTATATCTTTTCTTAAAATCTCAACTATCTTATTCCTATTAACTAAATATTTATTGTCCTCATCGTTATCGGTATACTGATACCAGTAACAATTCTCAAAAAGCAATAAAAAGTTAGGCGGCATCTTGGAGTATTCCATAGTAAATGAGTCGTTGGCACTATAGCCGGATTGCCAATAGATGGTTGAGCCATCATTTAATTTACGGCTATGAAGGTTCTCTTTGCCGTTTCGTTGCTTAACATTAATTATTCCGTAATGTCCATCAATGTATAAAATACCAAATCTCGGCTTTTCAACCAATGCGGTTACCACCATATATTTACTATCATTAGTTTGATAAAGAGCATTGGTTAGAACCGTTTGATAGCCGGCATTTTTAAGTTCCTCAGCAATTACTATAATAACCTCTTCACTTCTTAACCAGTTAGTTGATATAATTTTCCCTTGTAGTTTAAACACATTAGCAGGATCCTTTGCATATATAAACCCGTCTTTTACAGGAGAAACCTCATAATCATAGTAATTAGCTGTATCTATTTTAATTTCTTTTTTTTGGGCATATAGGTTAGCATAAAAAAATATCACCGATATAAATAATATTAAAAGTCTCTTCATTAGTGTATGTATATATCATGCGAAGTTAGCGTTTAAAACGCCAAATAATTCTTGTATCATTATCCCCTTAAGACAAGATGAAGCTTTATTTGCCAAATTTACTTACGCCCGTCTGCGACGAGTGCTTAAATGGATTTGCGATTCCATCGCAATTTTAACAATCTCTTTTATACATTAGCCCCAATGAAATTGAACGGCACATTACGCATAATAATCATAATATTTATACTTGCTTTAAACATAGGCTGCGATCAGGCTACCAAATCAATGATGCGCGCGCATATAAATTATTACGACCACTATAGCTTTTTTAATGACCATATCACCTTGTTAAGGGCTGAAAACATGGGTGCGTTTTTAAGCTTAGGTGATAAACTTGTTCAACCCTTCCGCTTTATATTATTGACGTTGCTGCCCATACTGGCTTTATTAGGCGCATTGGCTTATATCATCATTAAAAAGAATTTGGGTACCCTTATGGTAACGGGAATTATTTTTTGCATTGGTGGTGGCATAAGCAACCTTTATGACAGGGTAGTGTATGGTTCGGTTACCGATTTCATGCACATCAAATTTGGCGCGCTGCAAACAGGTGTGTTTAATGCTGCCGATGTTTCTATTATGATGGGCCTGGGATTAGTATTGCTGGATAGTTGGTTGAATAGGAATAAGGAGAAAGAAGCGAAACCGGAGGTGATTGAAGAAAGCCATTCTGAGTCTTAGAAATTCTGCATCAAGCATGTCATTCCCTTCTATACGTCTTCGCGAGGTACGAAGCAATCTCCCGATTGACAATCGAACATGCAAGGTGGTTATGCATAGTCTGGAGATTACTTTGCTCGCAATGGCTGGCGGAAAAGGTCGCTGCTTGTATATTATCAAAGACGCGAAGTATCGCGTCTCTACGGGATATGACAATGTAGAGACGCGATACTTCGCGTCTCCCCGCTATGCACTAGACCCCCTTCTCCCCCTGTCACTATTTCATCACATTATGCCCCTTTATACTACTTGCGTATAAAAAGCGTATCTTTGCGCATAATTACCCGTTGATTTACGGTTTTGATCATTAGACACTCTTCAGATCCGCTTAATGCTTCGCGTTAGCACATATACATTACAAATAATACATGTCATTCGAAAAATTAAATTTAATTGAGCCTATTTTAAAGGCTTTAAAAACAGAGGGTTATACAACCCCCACCCCTATACAAGAACAAGCGATACCTTATATATTACAACACCGCGACCTGCTTGGCTGCGCCCAAACCGGTACAGGTAAAACGGCTGCTTTTGCTATCCCTATTTTGCAATTATTGTTTTTAGATAAGCAAAAACACAAGGAGCAAAAACAAATAAAGGCCCTTATATTAACCCCAACCCGCGAATTAGCCATCCAGATAAGCGAGAGCTTTACGGCTTATGGCAAACATACAGGCCTTAAAAACCTGGTTATTTTTGGCGGTGTATCGCAAAACCCACAGGTTGATGCTTTGCGCCGTGGTGTTGATATTTTAATAGCTACCCCAGGTCGTTTATTAGACCTGATGAACCAGCGTTACGTACACATCGACCAGATAAAAATGTTGATACTGGACGAAGCCGACCGTATGCTGGATATGGGTTTTGTAAACGATGTTAAAAAGATAATTGCTAAAGTACCTGCCAACAGGCAAACGCTTTTCTTTAGTGCTACCATGCCTAACGAGATACAGCACCTGGCAGATTCTATCCTGCAAAAACCGGCTAAGGTTGAGGTTGCCCCGGTATCGTCAACCGCCGATACTATACAGCAATCGTTATTTTATGTGGATAAGGGCGATAAAAGATTATTGTTAAGCCATATATTAAAAGATAAAGAAATTAAAACCGCGCTGGTATTTACCCGTACCAAACACGGTGCAGATAAGGTGGTTAAAGACCTTATCCGCGTTGGCATAACCGCCGAAGCCATACACGGTAACAAATCGCAAAACGCACGTCAGCGTGCGTTAACCAACTTTAAGAACCGTACTACGCGTGTACTTATTGCTACCGATATTGCTGCACGTGGTATTGATATTGACGAGCTTACGCACGTCATCAACTACGAATTGCCAAACGTTCCGGAAACTTACGTTCACCGTATTGGCCGTACCGGCCGTGCAGGTGCAAGTGGTATAGCTTTCTCTTTTTGCGATGGCGAGGAAGAAATAGATTACCTAAAGGATATTCATAAGCTGATAGCTAAAGAGATCCCTGTTGAACTGGGCCATCCTTACCCGTTAAGCTATGAAGCCATGACGGCCAAAATGATGAGCAAAGCCAAAAACGGCACGCCTAAAAGCGCGGGCTCTGCCGGTGGCAGGCATGGTGGCGGCAATAAAAGGCCTGGTGCTGGCGGCAGGCCGGCAGGTCACCGCGGTAGCGGCGGCGCAGGCAACAGTCGTGGTGGTGCAAGCGGCATGAGCGGTGCAAGCCGGTCATCGGGCAGGAGATAATCAACGCAACATAACAAAGAGGTCGGCTTAATTTAACAAGCTGACCTCTTTTGGTTTACGCCTTTTGTGGCCGATGAAAATTTGATGTTAACATGTTAATAATGATATTTGCACTTATCAAAGAAAATAAATAGCTTTAAAGTGAAAATACAGCCCACACAGATGAAACGCCTTATTGACCTTATCAAGAATAAATTCTTCCTGGTTACGCTGGCTTTTGTGATATGGATGATATTTTTTGATAAGAACGATCTGTTTTCGCAATACGAATACCACCAGCAGCTGAATAAATTAAAGGAAGAACAGGTTTTTTACCAAACCGAAACAGCCAAAGTAAATAAGGACCTGGACGAACTTACCTCAGACAAGGCCAAACTCGAAAAATTCGCCCGTGAGAAATACCTCATGAAAAAAGATAACGAAGACATTTTTGTTATTGTTCACGAGAAGAAGAAGTAATTAAAATTATTCCTTTAATAACCTTCGGCTTAGTCTGATGAATCTGTAGCAGAGGTTAGTCGCCACTTGCCATCTCTATAAGCGAAATCAAAACTCATTAAAATTCCGGTATCCTCAACCGTATACTGAACTGTAACACTATTTTTATTTGATCTGGCCTTTTTATAAATATCCTCTTTGTTATTTGTAAGCCTTACATAATGCCATTTATTTTTTTTGATATAAGTGACTGAATCCCTATCATCTTCCGTTACAGTTATTTTAATGGGGAATTTTATATGTTCTACCTGGTAAACCGAATCACTTTTAAATTTCTTAAAAAAGGAATCAAAATCGGCTGGTTCTAACACGGCTGCTTTTTTTAAAGTACCTGCCTTTTTTCAACAGTTGTTTTAGATGGGTTATCAGAACATCCCATAAGGGTCCCAATAATTAACGTTGTTAATAGTATTAATTTTTTCATTTGATAATTCCTCAATATAAAAACTGGTGTAAATTACACATTCAAAATATCATTAACACCGTGGAGAAGGGATAATGACGTATCTAAAATACCTCAGAATTTTGGCTGGTGTGGAAAATCGAAATTATATAAACAAACTTAACATCCTCATCAACGCGATATGAAATCAGGTATGGGAAGTTGTCAATTAGCGCGAAACGATATTTTTCAGAAAATCTAACGTTATAATGTAGCGGGGTTTTACCATTCAAATCAAGCTTAGCATTCACTGCTTTATAAAATCTCTTACCAAGCCCGGGTTGTTTATTCTCATACCATTGACAGGCATCGCTAAAATCTATTTCAGCTTTTAGAAGAAGCTTAACGGTAAACACGATCCATTTCTTTTTTTATTTCATTCCAATCGCGCGCAGTTGTTTTACCCTCGATAAATTCCTGGTCACGGGATAAAATTTCTTTTTGTTGTTCACCCGATAAAAAGAATGCATCATTATCAGTTTGATAATCATATTTCAGGCTGTCCAAAAAAGCTAACAAAACTTTTTCTTCCTGTTCGCTATGTAAATTAACAGAAATGGTCATATAACAAATTTACAATTCAAAAATTGGATAAACAATAGTTAAGCTATTATGGCAATGCCCTAAATATAAACCACGGCGTTAGTACAACATTCAACACAATCATTAACACGCCTAAATACTTATTAAACTTCCCTCCTGTTTTCATCAACATAGTCCCAATCACTATTCCCCCTATCAGTAACATGGTTGCATCAAAGTATAGTAAGTAATCCGTAGTGGGTGGTTCTATATCCAATTTAAACAGGTCGAAGATATCCGGCAGGTACAGGTAGACATCATACAGGCAAAGTAGATAGAGAATGATCTTCTTTATCATTAAATACCTTCTGCCAGTTGTTTTACCATGTACAATGCGGTATCCCATCCTTGCACTGCTTCTTTGTAATCTTCTTCGCTGATGCTTTGGAATAGGCGCTCCCGGGCGAATAAAACGGTGGTATCGCCACTGCCCTCAAACTTGTAAGTGATCTCGGAAGCTACCGAGGACTTATCCGGTCCGTTAAAGAGTTTATGTTTTAAACGCTTTGATGTTTCTACTTCCATTATTTCGCCATGCGTATACTGCCTGCCGTCTACCCCCTTCCAGCCAAACACACTTCCAACTTCCCAATCTGATACATACTCACCACCCATTTGCCGGGTAATTGCAGCATCGGTAAACACGCGCCAAACCTTATCCGGCGAGGCGTTTATTTCAATCGACCTTTCAATTAAGCTTGTGTTCATGATTAATAGATTTATATACTAAATTATTAATTCTTATCCACAAAAAAGCCCCGGCTTTCACCAGGGCTTTTCTTTATATTTCAAAGATCCTTAGATCTTCTTATCTACATGAATAGTATGCACATTCATTGATTGTACCTTCTCTTGTTTTTGGATGAACTTGCTGTTGTTATCAACACTGTTTAAGTGAGGTGCAATAACCAGCGATACGATAGACATCAGCTTGATCAAAATATTCATTGACGGGCCCGAGGTATCTTTAAACGGATCACCTACGGTATCACCTGTTACTGATGCTTTATGCGGTTCAGATTTTTTGTAATAGATCTCGCCGTTTATCTCCACACCTTTCTCGAATGATTTTTTAGCGTTGTCCCATGCACCACCCGCGTTGCTCTGGAAGAGCCCCATCAACACACCTGATACAGTAACACCTGCTAACAAACCACCCAATACTTCGGGGCCGAATGCAAAACCGATAATAATAGGCGTAATTAAAGCGATCAATCCCGGTGCAACCATCTCGCGGATAGAGGCCTTGGTAGAGATCTCTACGCATTTTTCATACTCGGGGCGGGCTTTGTACTCCATAATACCCGGTATTTCGCGGAACTGGCGGCGAACTTCTTCTACCATTGCCATTGCTGCACGACCAACTGCCGAAATACATAATGCCGAGAAGATGAAAGGGATCATCCCGCCCACAAATAAACCTGCCAAAACGTTGGCTTTGTATATATCAATATGCTCGATACCTGCAACACCCACAAAAGCCGCGAATAAGGCCAGTGAGGTTAACGCAGCAGACGCGATAGCAAAACCCTTACCTGTTGCAGCGGTAGTATTACCTACAGCATCCAGGTTATCTGTACGATGACGTACTTCTTCCGGTAAGCGGCTCATCTCTGCAATACCACCCGCGTTATCAGCAATCGGGCCAAACGCGTCGATAGCTAATTGCATAGCTGTTGTTGCCATCATACCCGCGGCTGCGATAGCCACACCGTATAAACCTGCAAAAAAGTATGAACCATAAATACCGGCCGCCAATACAAGGATAGGCAATACGGTTGATTCCATACCGATTGCTAAACCGGCAATAATATTGGTAGCATGGCCTGTTGACGACTGCCTGATAATGCTCATTACCGGGCGTTTACCCATAGCGGTATAGTACTCGGTAATGATAGACATTAACGTACCTACCACTAAACCTACCAGGATAGAACCAAATACACCGTTTTTGGTAAACACTAATGAACCGGCTTTAATAGCACCCGATGCATCTTCGTCACGTACCATGTGGAAACTATCGGCAGGTAACATCCATTGCACTACAAAATAAGTAGCAATAGCTGTTAACAATATAGAAGCCCAGTTACCTATGTTCAATGCTTTTTGTACGCTATCTGTTTCTTTAGAAATTTTTACTAACGATGCGCCAACTATAGAGAATATTAAACCCAAGCCTGCTATCACCATGGGTAATAAAATTGGGGCAATACCACCAAAATTATCATGAGATACAATTTCGCGGCCCAATACCATAGTAGCCAACATGGTTGCTACGTACGAGCCAAATAAATCGGCACCCATACCCGCAACGTCACCTACGTTATCACCAACGTTATCTGCAATAGTAGCAGGGTTACGCACGTCATCCTCGGGGATACCTGCCTCAACCTTACCAACCAGATCCGCACCTACGTCGGCAGCTTTTGTGTAGATACCACCGCCAACACGCGCGAATAACGCGATAGACTCGGCACCTAACGAAAATCCTGCTAATACATCAAGCGCTTTAGCCATAGCTTCACCGTTAACACTTTCGCCTTTGCTGGTTACATACATGGTGTAAAACACGATGAATAACGAACCTAAACCAATGATAGCTAAACCGGCAACACCTAAACCCATAACTGTACCGCCGGTAAATGATACCTTAAGCGCTTTAGCTAAGCTTGTTTTAGCAGCCTGTGTGGTGCGTACGTTTGATTTGGTTGCAATACGCATACCTATAAAACCGGCAAAAGCCGATAAAAAAGCGCCTATAACAAATGATATGGCAATAACCGGGCTTGATGTAGCTACCGTAGTACCGCTCCAGGCAAGTAACATACCCGCAACAACTACAAAGTAGCCTAATACTTTCCATTCTGCGCGTAAAAAGGCCATAGCCCCATCAGCAATATAACCGGCAAGCTGGTTCATGGAGGCATCGCCTGTTACCTGCCTGGTTACCCATGCAGATTTAATCGCCATCACGATTATACCTATGAGCCCGAAAACGGGAATTAAATAAATTAAGTAAGTGTTCAAAAAATCCATATTCTATAATTAGTGTTATTAAGTGTGCGTTTTTAGTTCGCGTAAAGCGTGTTTATAATTTGGTAGCCGCAAAATATAAATTAATTTCTTTACAATAGCCTGTCATTTTAAAGTTTTTGAATAGTTTAGTAGTCTAAACTTTTTCCCTAATGTTAAAAGATACTACTCAACCCAAGTTAAAGCACGAATTAAGCCTACTGGACGGCACAATGCTGGTATCGGGCTCTATGATAGGCTCGGGTATTTTTATTGTAAGTGCCGATATTACCCGTAATGTAGGCTCGGCAGGTTGGTTAATTGCCGTTTGGTTAATTACCGGTTTTATGACCCTTACCGCGGCACTTAGCTATGGCGAATTAAGCGCGATGTTCCCAAAAGCAGGCGGCCAATATGTTTACCTTAAAGAATCTTACAACAAACTTATAGCCTTTTTATACGGATGGAGCTTTTTCGCGGTGATACAAACCGGGACCATAGCCGCCGTGGGTGTAGCATTCTCCAAGTTTACTGCCTATTTGATCCCGGCTGTAAGCGAGGATAATATACTTTTTCAATCCGGCTCAATAAAAATAAGCGCGGCACAACTGGTTTCAATAGTGCTTATCGTATTGCTTACCTATATCAATACAAGGGGCGTAAAGGGCGGGAAGCTGATCCAAACCACCTTCACCATGACCAAACTGATCAGTCTTTTCGGCTTGATAGGTTTTGGCTTTTTAGCCTTTAAAGGTGATATATGGACAGCCAACTGGACAAACGCCTGGGACCTGCATAACCTAAATAAAGATGGCAGCGTAACAGCTTTAACAACAGGTACAGCTTTAGGCGCCATAGCGGCAGCCATGGTAGGTTCTATCTTCAGCAGTGATGCCTGGAACAGTGTAACCTTTGTAGCGGGCGAAATGAAAAACCCTAAACGCGATGTGGCATTAAGCATGATGTTTGGTACCATTATCGTAACCATAATTTATGTATTGGCTAATGTGGTTTACACCGGCGTACTTTCGCTGCATGATATTACCATTGCCGATAAAGACCGTGTAGCGGTAGCCGCATCGCACGTTATTTTTGGTAATGTGGGTACTTATATCATCGCGGTGATGATCATGATATCAACTTTTGGCTGTAACAACGGCCTGATACTTTCTGGCGCAAGGGTTTATTATACCATGGCTAAGGATGGCGTTTTCTTCAAGAAAACCGGTACCTTAAATAAATTTGGCGTACCGCAATTTGGTTTGTGGATCCAGGCAGCAGTGGCTTCTTTATTATGCTTAAGCGGCCGATATGGCGATCTGCTGGATATGATCTCGTTTGTGGTGGTAATATTTTACATGTTAACCATTGCAGGTATCTTTATCCTGCGTGTTAAACGCCCTGATGTAGAAAGGCCATACAAAGCAATTGGTTACCCTATATTACCCGCTATATATATTATAATGGGTACAGCGTTTTGTATATTATTATGTATTTATAAATGGCAGTATCCTATTTACGGCTTAGTTATTGTTTTAATAGGGATACCACTTTATTATATATCACAACGCAACGTTAATAATGAGGATAAACCCGAAGTACTTAGTTAGTTTTTTATTTATAGCAAATATTGCAGGTGCACAAAACCTGCAGCAAAATATACAAAAAGCATTTACCCGTTTACAGCAGGATAGCCAGTGCCGTTACGCTTCGGTATCGTTAACGGTGCTGGATGCCCAAACCGGCGAACAGGTTTTTGCCGCCAATCCTGATATGGGTTTGGCGCCGGGTTCAACATTAAAAACGGTTACCAGTATAACCGCTTTTAATGTTTTAGGTAAAGATTTTCAATATCAAACCCAGTTAGGCTACACCGGCAATATTACTGCAGACGGTGCCCTTAACGGCGACCTTATTATTAAAGGCGGCGGCGACCCTACCCTTGGCAGCTGGCGGTGGGCATCAACCAAAGAAGGCGTTATATTAAATACAATGGTTACCGCTTTGAAAAAGGCAGGCATCAAAAAAATAAACGGTCGTGTTATTGGTGATAATGGTATTTTCAAAAACCAGTCTATTCCCGATGGATGGATCTGGCAGGACCTGGGCACTTACTACGGCGCAGGTATAGCCGGGCTTTGCTGGCGCGAAAATCAGTTTGATATCACCCTGCGAACAGGCAATGTAGGCGGCCCTATTAGCGTAACGGGTACCGTTCCCGAAACCAATTACCTGCAATATAAAAGCGAACTAACCACAGGCGCTGCTAAAACCGGCGATTTGGCCTACCCCTATCTGCCTGCTTATGGCAGCAAAATTATGTACCTGCGCGGCACCTACGCCATCGATCAAACCAAGAAAAGGATCTCTGCCGCCATCCCCGATCCTGCTTATGACGCCGCCCTGCGCTTAACCGATACCCTTAAAGGCATTGGCATTGCAGTAAGCAATGAGCCGCAATCGTCATTTATACTGGCAGATAAGGGCCTGTCTATACCTACTGCTACTAAAAACATCACCACTATCCTATCGCCCGAATTAAGCAAGATAGTATACTGGCTCAATCAAAAAAGCGTTAACCTGTATGCCGAGCAATTGCTGGCAACTATAGCGGTTAAAGCAGGAAAACCAGCCTCAACAAATGATGGCATAACGGTTATAAAGGATTTTTGGGAGCTAAAAGGCATTGATAAACGCTCTATGAACACTTTTGATGGTAGCGGCCTATCACCCGAGAACAGGATAACCACTTCTACCATGGCCCGGATATTGCAATCTGCCCGTAACGAGGCCTGGTTCAATGATTTTTACGAGAGCCTGCCCGTTTATAACGACATGAAAATGAAGAGCGGCAGCATCAACAGCGTGCAGGCCTATGCAGGTTTCCAAACGCATGACGGCCGCCAGCTTTGCTTCTCAATAATGGTAAACAACTATTACGGCCCCGGTAGTGGCATAAGGGAAAAGATGTTTAGGGTATTGAATGAATTGAAATAGTTAGCCCCCTAACCCCCTGAAGGGTGAACGGGAAATGTCATTTCGAACGAGGTACGAGGAGAAATCTTTTACACTTTGCATCCAGACTTTGCATGTTCGGTAAGATTTCTCCTCGCACTGCGCTCCGTCTGCCCTTCGCTCGTTCGAAATGACATAGTGTATTAATTGAGCGGTTCAAACTCCGCAACTTTCGGGTTTTATAGGCTTTAGTACGGGGCTACATTTGTGTTATAATAATTCAATCATGGAAACACAAAACAACATCAATTATGAGCGTATTGCCGAAGCAATAGACTACATAAAGCTGAATTTTAAAGCCCAACCCAACCTTGATGAGGTTGCCGAAAAAGTAAATCTTAGCCCTTTCCATTTCCAGCGCATGTTTACAGAATGGGCCGGTATCAGTCCCAAGAAATTCCTGCAATACCTGAGTTTGGAATATGCTAAAGGAATTTTGAAAGAACAACAGGCCACCTTGTTTGATGCTGCTTTTGAAACCGGCTTATCAGGCATCGGCCGCCTGCACGATCTGTTCATCAACATAGAGGGCATGACCCCTGCCGAATACAAAAATGGCGGCAAGGCCTTATCTATCAACTTTAGCTATGCTGAAACGCCATTTGGCAATATCATAGTAGCATCAACCCCTAAGGGCATTTGTTATATGGCTTTTGCCGATGATAAAGACGAAGCATTTAATGAGCTATATGCGCAGTTCCCCAATGCAAGCTATTACCAGGTGGTAGATCTGGCGCAGCAAAACGCGTTGTTCATTTTCAAAAAAGACTGGACACAGTTATCAAACATTAAGCTCCATTTAAAGGGTACCGATTTTCAATTGAAAGTTTGGGAAGCCTTGTTGAAAATACCTATGGGAGGATTGAATACCTATTCTACTATAGCAAATACTGTTAAAATGCCGACTGCCAGTCGTGCAGTAGGGAGTGCTATTGGAGCTAACCCGGTCGCGTTTTTGATACCGTGCCACAGGGTAATTAAATCTACCGGCGAATTTGGCCAATACCATTGGGGAAGCAACCGCAAAACCGCTATGATAGGTTGGGAAGCGGCAAGGGTAAACTTAAAAACGGCTATCTAAAATGGATCTGCAACAAAGAATTAACGAGGTGAATTGGGCTGATGTAACCGAAAGCATGCACACCAAAGGTTACGCCCAGATCCCCAATATTTTATCTGCCGATGAATGCGACGCGTTGGTTAGCCAGTACCCGGCAGATATTTACCGCAAAACCATTGTGATGGAGCACCACGGCTATGGCCTGGGGCAGTACAAATATTATAGCTACCCTTTGCCCGGCGTGGTGCAGGCCTTGCGCGAATCGGTATATCCGTATATTGCCCCTATCGCAAACAAATGGATGGAGGTATTGAATATTGATAAGCAATTCCCGGGTAGTTTGAACGAGTTAACCGAACTATGCCATCAGCATAACCAGCTGCGGCCAACACCTTTGATATTAAAGTACAACAAAGGTGGTTACAACGCCATGCATCAGGACCTGTACGGTGAAATCTATTTCCCGATGCAATTGGTGGTATGCCTGAACGAGCCGGGTAAGGATTATGAAGGCGGCGAGTTTGTACTGGTAGAGCAAAGGCCCAGGATGCAATCAAAAGCGATTGTTTTGAATCCGCGCAAAGGCGATATGCTGTTGTTCACTACCAACTTTAGGCCGGTAATGGGCAGCAAGGGATATTACCGTGTTAACATGAAACACGGCGTAAGCGAAGTAACCAACGGCGAGCGGCATACCTTAGGTATTATCTTTCATGATGCCACATGATACGGCATACAGCTTTAGGCGGTACGTCATTTAGCCGTAGCAGGGCTTTAAAGCTACTGATAGATGCGGGTAAGGTCACCTATGCCGGTAACCGCAAACTAAAGATCTACGGCACATTCAGCTGCTCATCGGGCAAACGGATGAAGGTTGATAATCGTGTCTTCTTTACCGACGAGCAGGAGGCTATCAGCTGCGGTTACCGCCCCTGCGGGCATTGTATGCGCAAAGCATATCAAAAATGGAAAGCGTTAAACTAAAAGCGGGCAGGCTTGTCAAACAACAAAATTACTTTATCATCTGCTCACAATGTTCGATATTCGTCCTATGTTAAAAAAAGCGCTTCTTTTATTATCCATTATTTTTGCGGCTGTAACCACACATGCCCAAACTGCCGACGAAGTGTATAACCAATACCTCGACTTTAACCTGGCACGCCTGCAAGGCGAAACGGATAAAGCCTTAACACTCGGCCAGGATCTTATACCTAACGTGGATAAGTTGAAGGAAAACGCTCGCATCAGTTTTTATTACTCGATAGGTAATTTGTTCGAGAATGATAGCCAGTCGGTAAAGGCCGTAGAATATTATGAGAAGGTTGCCGCCGCCGTGCCCAATTATTACGTGGCACAACGTGCGTTAGGCTACCTGTACATGAAACAGGTAGACGAAATAAGCGATAAACTTAATGCTGCAAAAAGTGATGTTAATGAGAACAGGCGGTTAACGGCACTGTACATCGCGGCAGCAAAAAAAGCACTACCCCATTTAGAGAAAGCCCAGGCCTGCGACCCAAACGACGACACTTTAGCGCTTATCAAACTGCTTTATAAAAACACAAAAGATACACAAGGCGCGGCCACATTAAATGCCCGTTTAAAAGAGCTGTCAAAAAATTGCATCGACTTATTGAACGATAAGTAAGCTTAAAATTCTAACGCCTTACCTTGCTGCGGGTAAATTAAATTCAATTGTAACTTGTTGCCTTCCTTAAGTTCTTCTTTGATCTTAATGATGCTATTATGGGGCGGTTTTAGGTGAATTACAACCACTTTTAGGCGTTTTAAAGTCGTGCCGCTCAGCTTGCTTAGCTCGCCCATTTCATTCATCAGCAAACGCGGGGTAAGGTGGCCAAACAGGCTTTTTTCAGGCTGCTCATTTGGAAAGGATACCTCTATCATTGTAGCCTTTAATTTACCTGCTTTTACCAATGGAGCAATAGCCACCCAAAGGTTGCGCAGGTTCTGGCTCTTTTCGATCTCATCGGCACCGGTATCGCCCAGGTATAAAACATAACTATCCTGGCTTCTTACCAGGATAGCAGTGCTGGTTAAGTTAGCATGGCTCAGCGGGAACACTTGTACCTGCATATCAGTATTTTCAATAGCTGTTTCCGTTCCGGGTCCCAGTGGTTTGTAATGATATTTTTTTAGTTGAGGCGTACCACCATCGTCGGCAAAATTGGCCCAGCTTTCCCAGGTAAAATAATGCGTTTTGATGGTCTCCAGTGTGCTTTTTAGCCCGTAAATATTTTTGGTACTATCCTCCGGCGAGTTTATGATGAGCCCTGCCACATGATCTAAGTGGGCATGAGAGATAAAGTAACCTTTTATATATCGCTTAAGCACCTGCTCTGCCGGGATTGAAAAAGCTCTATTAGCTACCGCCTTTTCAATACCAGAATGAATTGTACCTGCATCTAAACAGATATAATTATTTGATCCTTTTGGCGCCAGCATATAGGCCGACAAGTTACTTTCATCGGCACCGCCTAATACCCCTAACGGCACTATGCGAAATGATGTTGACGGCTTAACCTGCGCAAACGCTAATACAGGCAATAGTAAAAAAACAAGCAGTGATAGTTTCCGGTGATTATACATTACGCCAAATTTACTAATTTGGCCGTCAATGAAAACCAGCCAGATAGCCGCTAAAATTGCAACCCGTTTATTTTTTATTTTACTGCTAATAGCGCTCGTACCTTTTCTGCAGGGCGATACCTCTAAATTGCAGCACCTTTACCTGGCGCCTAAGCACATTTGGACACTGGCATCCCCTATTTTATTGATACTGGGCTTTATAGCTCTGCTGATCATCTGCTCCATCAAAAAGTTCAGCAAAAGCGATCTTAACTGGTTACTGGTTATCAATACGGTAGTGCTGATTGTTTATGCCATTACCCTCTACATTCGCATTTACCAGCTGATAAAGTAATATTATTCTGTCTTCATTTTCTTTTGTGCGGATTCTTTGAACTCGTAATCGCCGCCAAGCAGGTATCCCCATGGTTTAAGGCTCTCTATCCGGTCGAATATAATTTTAAAGATGGCTATGATTGGGATAGACAAGAACATGCCGGATAAGCCCCATATCATTTCGCCTATAATAATGCCTATAAAAGAGATGAGCGCGTTTAACCGCACTTTTGAACCCACTACCGCAGGCAGTAAAAAGTTAGCGTCGATGGCATGCACACCTATCACACTAATGGCCACAGTAACGGTTTGGCTAAGCGTGCCTGTGGCAAATGTTACAATGGTGCTAAGCAGCAAGGCGGTAAAAATACCTATGTAAGGTATAATGTTAAACACACCAACAATTATCCCCAGCAGAGCTGCGTATTTTATACCTATCATGTAAAAAATAGCAATAGCCATACCAGATACAATTAGCATTTCAATCAATAAGCCTAATATATACTGGCGCAATATTTTCTGTACGTTTTCTACAATATCAACTACAACGGACCTGTTTTCATCACTAAAAACCCAGGTGATAAAACGGAACAGTAACCTCCTGTAAAACAGTATAAAAAAGGTAAATATCAGAATGAAAACATAAAACAACAGCAATGATGACACCGCACCAAAAGTTGTACCCAACACAGCCGTGCCCGATGCCATAATTTTATCGGTAGTGCTGGTTACATAGCTCATTTGTTTGTTCACGTTAATATGAAACGCGGTTTGTATCCACCCCTGCAGGTTAGCTATCGAATCTTTAACCTGGCTTTGAAGCATAGGCCAATCGCTGGCAATGTTTGATATTTGGGCCCCTATCAGGTACATTATGCTACCTACAAAGCCTACCAACAACAGTATAGATATAAATGACGACGCACTGCGTGGCAATCGGCATTTTTTTTCAATGAAATTTGAAACGGGTAACAATAATACGGCAAACAAGAAACCAAATATCATGGGGTCTATCAGCTCTTTTGCCATTACCACCAGGTAACCCAGCACACAAAAACCTATGAGGATAAGGGCTAATCGTTCGTAAAAAGGGGCTAAAAGTTTTTTTGTGGGCATACCTGTATTATTTTATTTGCTGAACATATAGGTGTTTTATATGTTTTTTAAATGCACTGTAAATGTGCAATAAATTTTAGGTTTTATGATATTTCTACCATTTGTAATATTACGCTTTTGAGTGATATAATAGTTTGGCAAATGGTTTGCTATAAATAGGTTGTAAATAAACATACTACCATGGCAAAATATTCAGAAAAAGCAGGTGACAAGGTTGAAAAGACCATGCACGAAATGAAGGAGGGCAAATTAAAAAGCGGCAGTGGTAAAAAAGTTACCAGCAAAAAGCAGGCTGTTGCAATAGGTTTATCTGAAGCCCGTAAAGAGGGTGCTAAAGTACCAAAGAAGAAAAAAGACTGATATGCCTTTTAACAATGAATCCCCGACAATGTCGGGGATTCATTGTTAATTTAAAAATTAAAGTCGTTAGCTATCCAGTGCTCCAGTTTGCCATCCTTATCCAGTTCGGCAAGTTTTTCAACATCAGTATCGCGCTTACGCGTAGGCTCCATATTGTATTTTGCAATTATTGCCTTAAGAGCTACAATATTAGCCTTTACACTATCAAAATCCTCCTTATGCTGAATGGCGTATTTAGAATATTGCCCCATATAAATAAAACCTAACTGCGGATTTGTATCAGAAAGATCCATAATAGCTTGCTTTAACTCTATAAGCACGTCAGGAGTGCCCTCTGCCCATATTAACAGAAACTGGGTTGCTGCTTCAGTTTTGAAAGGTTCGGTTCCCCAGTGGGTCCTCATCATCCAATCAGCAGTTTTTATAATATCCGGCTCGTATTTAATATAATCTTCATGTTTTTTGAAATGATAGTCTTTAGGCACTTCATAAGTTTGGGCTGATGCTTTTACACTTATGAATAATGTTAACAATAAAACAGTCCTAAAAATCTTTTCCATTCTAATAAACTGATGCTAAGATAATTCTATTTTTTGAGAGATTGTAAACGAATCTATTACTTTCATTAAAATCACCGCCTCGTCAATAGTGCAGGGGTTTGGGCCTTCACCTTTAAAATAAGATACTATCTTGGTTATCATAGGTTGCTGTATATGCTCGGGATGGTTAAAGTTTACCGTTTCCTCGCCTACTTCGTTCTTGCAGGTAACAAACGTACCAAAGAAAGGGAAGGTTATTTTCCCTTTTGTACCTATGATCTCGCAGCTATCTATTGCCTCGCTGGGCGCTACATTAAAACACCACGAGCCGTTTACTACCACCTTGTTTTTAAATACAATTTGCCCGCAAACATGATCATCTGCCGGACTAAACCCGCCCTGGTTTAAGCTGTATCCGGTAGAATAGGCGGGCTCACCAAAATAGTAAAGCATCAGATCGAGCTGATGAGGTGCCAGGTCATGGAAATAACCACCACCCGAAAACTCGGGTTGCAGGCGCCAGTTATCTACATCGGCCTGGGGATTGGGATTTTGATACTTCCACATCCTTATCTGCACGGTACGGATATCGCCAATGGCATTACTATCAATTAAGCTTTTTACATGCAAAAACATAGGTAATGCCCTGCGATAATGTGCAACTGTTAGCTTTGCCCCGCTTTCCCTCACGGCATCAGCCATTTGCTGCGCTTCCTGCGCGTTGCGGGTAACGGGTTTTTCTACATAAATATTCAGGCCTTTTTTAATGGCACGCAAGGTGTATTCCAAGTGTGAGGCCGGCGGCGTGGCGACAGATACCGAGTTAACCTGCGGGTCGTTCATCAGGTCTTCGGCATCGCTGTACCATTTATCCACGTGGTGGCGTTGGGCATAATCTGCGGCCTTTTCGGCGTCGCGGCGCATTACTGCCACCAGCTTGCTATCGGTTATTTTATTGTAGGCTTGTCCGCTTTTTTTTTCGGTTACGTTGCCGCAGCCTATGATACCCCATTGTATTGCAGTCATTTAGTAAATATTTATGATTTTTTTCCGTGCACGTATAAATTGATCGAACTTGTGTGCGACATGCCAAGCGTTTGCCCCGGCTTAACTTTTACGTACGGTTTAAGATAGGTGTTCATTATAGCTTTAGAAAAACGCACGTATTCCTGTTTATACCCCCCGTCGCCAAAAGGTATCAACGGGGTATTATAAAACAATTTGCCTTCCTTATCTACATATGCCGAAAACGAATAATTAAAATCGCTATGGACTTTGTTAATGGTTATGTAATAGGTAGGGTTCATATAATCATCAGACGTGTTGTAATTATTAAAAAGAAAGTCGGCAACCGTCTTTTTCTTTTCTACAGTAATTGACGATCTTGTACTTATTAGCTGAACAGGGTTTAGCGCTGCAAAGGCATTTGTGAGAGATGAATCGGCTCTTTTTATTAGCTCCTTAACAAACAAGCTATCTTTTCGGTTACTGCGTTGTAAGGTAGCGGCGTTGGTGTGCAATACATTCTTGATGTAATTATCAGCGTAAAACAACATGTAAACCTTTGTGCCTTTCATATCCAGCGAATCGTCTTTCGCCTCAAGAAGCTCGAAGATAAGGCTGTCTTTGCTCATGTGCTTCATCCGTAAAAAAGATCTGTTTGTGTTAAAAACAGAATCGATGCCACAGCTTAACGGAAAATTTAAAAACTGTTTTTTCACCGGACTGTAAAGCGCAATAGAATCGTTTGATACAAAACGTAATTTCCAATCGGAATTTAAATGGTATCCATATTCATTAAAAGACAATCCATTTTGCTGGCGCCGAACCTCTGTGTAGGTAATGCCTTCTACGTTTTTAAACGACAACATCGGTTTCCTGGAATGCCCCGGAATTGATGGATCTTTAAACTTGCAGCCCGCAATTAAGCAAAAGACAATTACTACGAAAGTCAGATTTTGAGCTACTTGTTTCATTTGATGTTTAGCTTAACATCGCCAGCAACTCATCGTCGCTGATGATGGGGATGTTTAGTTTGTTGGCCTTCTCTAATTTTGCAGGGCCCATATTATCACCGGCTACCAGGTAGTTCAATTTGGCCGATATGCTGCTTAATATTTTGCCGCCGTTCTGTTCAATAATATCTTTCAACTCATCGCGAGAGTATTTTTCAAACACCCCCGATATAATAAAGCTTTGGCCGGAGAATTTATCGCTGGCTAAGGTTACTTCTTTTTCTTCGGCAATAAACTGTAAGCCGCAGACCCTTAGCTTTTCAATTTCTTCGCGGTGATTTTCATATGCAAAATATTCGGTGATGCTTTCGGCTATGCGGCCTCCAATTTCTTCAGCAGCGGTAAGTTCTTCGGCTGTGGCAGCCATAAGATTATCAATAGTTTTAAAATGGGCTACCAGCTTCCTCGCAACGGTTTCGCCCACATAACGGATCCCCAGTCCGAAAAGCACTTTTTCAAACGGCTGCTGTTTAGACTTCTCAATGCCGTCCAGCATGTTATTGATAGACTTTTCGCCAAAGCGGCCCAGCTTTTTCAGTTCATCAGCACTCTCATGCAAAATATACAGATCGCTGATGTGTTTGATGAACCCCTGCCGGTATAACGTTTCAATTGTTTCATCGCCCAGGCCATCAATGTTCATAGCCTTACGACCAATGTAGTGCTGCATTTTACCAACTATCTGTGGCGGGCAACCTTCATCATTAGGGCAGTACCAGGCCGCTTCGCCTTCGGTACGTAATAATGGCGTGTTGCATGCGGGGCAATGGGTTATATAAGCAATCGGTTTTGCACCGGGTTGGCGCTTATCAAGATTTACGCTGATAATTTTAGGGATGATCTCCCCTCCTTTTTCCACATAAACAGTATCGTGTTCATGCAATTTAAGGCGCTCGGTTATTTCATCGGCATTATGAAGGGTGGCGCGTTTAACTGTTGTACCAGCCAGTAATACAGGCTTTAAATTAGCTACCGGGGTAACTGCACCAGTACGGCCAACCTGGTAGGTAACCGCCAGTAGTTCGGTTTCTACGCGCTCTGCCTTAAATTTATAGGAAATAGCCCAGCGCGGCGATTTAGCGGTAAAGCCAAGCTCTTGCTGCTGGGAGTAATTATTCACTTTGATAACAATGCCGTCGATATCATAGCTTAGGTTATGCCTTTCGGTATCCCATTTGGCAATAAACTCCAACACTTCACTAATATTACCACATAAACGACTATGGTTATCTACATGAAAGCCCCAGCTTTTAACAGCTTCCAGACTTTCCCAATGGGTTTTAAACAAGGTTTTTTCGGTATACAATCCATACAGGAAACAATCCAGCGGGCGCCTGGCTACCTCGGCAGAATCCTGTAGTTTCATAGTACCCGATGCAAAATTGCGGGGGTTAGCATATGGTACCTCGCCGTTATCAATACGTTCTTTATTCAGCCTTTCAAAAGCCTTCAGGTGCATAAACACCTCTCCACGGATCTCAAACAGATCCGGGTAGTTGCCCTCACCCAGCTTTTTAGGGATGCTATGGATAGTGCGCACGTTGGTTGTTACTTCATCGCCTTGCGTACCATCGCCACGGGTTACGGCACGGGCAAGCTTGCCATTTTCGTAGGTAAGACTCATAGATAACCCATCGAATTTTAATTCGCATACGTACTCAAAATTATCGCCAAGGGCTTTGCGGATGCGCTGGTCAAAATCTATCAGTTCCTGCTCGTTATAGGTATTCCCTAAGGATAGCATTGGCCAGCGGTGCTTTACGGTCACAAACTCCTTGGTAATATCGCCACCTACTACCTGTGTTGGCGATTCAGGATCGGCAAACTCCGGGAATTGTTTTTCCAGTTCGCTTAAATGCTCCAGTTTTTTGTCGAAATCGTAATCAGAAATAGTAGGCATAGCCAGCACATAATAGTTATATGTATGCTGTCTTAGCTCGGCTGTGAGGGTCTTAATTTGGTCTTTAGCTTCGTTGGGCGACATGATAGCGAAGATAGGAATTTTGTTATTTAGTTGCCCGATAATCCATTATTGCCACTACGGGATAATGATCTGATGGTGTACGGCCATGATAGGTATTGGTAAGGATACCGTAGCGCTTCACCTTAAATTGTTTAGTTACAAAAATATGGTCTATCCGTTTATCGCCCGCGGTATTGGCATTAAACTCGTTAAAGGTATTGCTTGGTGCAAGTTTAACCGGCGATAGCATATAACTATCCTTCAGCAAGCCCGAATTATTGATCACCGCGTAGCTATCCGAAGTCTGATCTACGTTAAAATCGCCAGTGAGGATGGTTGGCGCGTTACCTGCCATCTGCTTAATTTTTTGCACCACCAGTTTGGCGCTTTCGTGGCGGGCAACCACACCAATATGATCCATATGCAGGTTAAAGAAATAGAAGGTAAATCCTGTCTTCACCTCGCGGAACTGTGCCCAGGTACATATGCGGGGCAATGCCGCATCCCAGCCTTTGTTAGGTTTATCAGTTATGGTCGACATCCAGAAATCGCCGGTTTTTAAAAGTTTAAACCTGTCTGCTTTATAAAAAATAGCCGAATGTTCGCCGCCGTGCTTGCCATCATCACGGCCTGCACCTATCCATTTGTAACCGGGCAGGCTATCGGTTAGTTCTGTTAACTGATGATACTTTGCTTCCTGTGTTCCAAAAATATCCAGGTCCTGAAACTGAATCAACTTTGCCGCCCATGGGAAACGTTGCCCCCACCCATTACCGGCGGTAGAATCACCCTGGTTTGAATAGCGCAGATTGTAGGTACCAATGTTTAATTGCTGAGCTTTTGTAAAAGAAACTGTTACGGTAAGTAGCAGCAGGATAAGTGTTAGTCTGATTTTCATATTAGGTATGTAATTATAATAAACTATGTCATTTCGAACGAGGTACGAGGAGAAATCTTGTTCGACTATGCATGATTCGCTACTTGTCATTTGAACAAGATTTCTCCTCACTATCGTTCGTTCTAAATGACATGCTTGTTTTAAATCTTTATATTTCTCCTTCTCTCTTTCGTAAAAACCATTCGGCGCTAAGCAGTAATAATATCAGCACAAAACCCCATTTCACGTCTATCAGGTCGCTGTAGCGTTTATCTTCATAAACAACAGTTTTAATATTTTCGTTTTTGCGGATCATATCTGCCAGCTTATTTATTTGCGATGGCAGAAGCATTTGCCCACCCGATTGTGTTGCAATAGTGCGTAATAATTGGTGGTTAGCTGTGCTTTGACGGGTTTCCAGATTCAGTTGCTTAACTGTCAATTGCCCATTGGCAGTAAAAGCTTGTTTGCCATTGCTGGTAGTGGCCGAATAGGTATACTCACCAACCGGCAAGGTGCCCGCATTTAACTGGTAGCTTTGCCCGCTACGGGTAAACAGGAAACTATAGTTCTTTCCAGCCTGGCTTTTCAGATTTATCTTAACATCGGGGGTGTTTATTAATTCCAGCGCATCGTTATACAGTTCGGCATTCAGCAGCAGATTTTCACCTTCGTCGAACACGTTTTTAGAGGCATATACCCTAAAGCGTTGGCGATTTGCATTGGCGGTTAGGTATTGCACGGTTTGGCTCAGCAGTTCCTCTAGAGCGCGATGGTTGCCAAACTCGCGGTACTCGGCCAGTTGCCAGCGCCAAAGGCCTTCAGCTGCAAGCATGGCCGACTTGCGGCCACCCTCATCATTAAAAGCCAGCAAAGGGTAATTGGTTTCTACATTGCCTATTTTTTGCTTTAGCAATACCGCTGCTGTGCCCGATGCTACATAACTACCAAATGGCGCTACCAACGGCGGCAATTTGCTGAGTTTTTTTTGGGTAGAATCTGTTAAAGTAAAAGCCGAAAATGTGCTAACCGGCTGCGCAAAAGTTTCCTGAACTTCCTGCCCGCCCGCGTTTATCTTAACTGCTTTTTGGGCGTTGTTAAAAGCATTAATATCTGCCTGCGTACCCGCTATATACCAAACCGGCGTTTTGCTTTGCAGTAAATTTTGCAGCTTGCCATAACTATTTGCCGACAGCTGATAAAGTATAGCCAGACTATAATCATTAAGTTTAACAGCAGCTATATCGCTAACCAGGCTGGTTTTCACCTCGAAGTTTTTATTGCTCTCGATAGATTGTTTGATAACGCTGAGATCCGGGTGCGGGCCGTCGTATAGCAGCAGTATTTTTTGCCGGGCATCCAGCACATCTATATAAATGGTTTCGGTATTATTTTGTACCGATAGCTCATTTTTAAGCGGCGCCAGGCTAATAGTGAACTTACGGATCCCTTTTTTATCGGCATTCAATTTAACCGGGATAACTTTTTTAAATGCCGCCGAGGTGATGCTGATGTTTTGCGAATGTACCTGCCTGCCATCTTGCGTTATGTTCAACTGCATGTTCTCGCCATTACTTTGGTAAGCCTCGGCCAGTATCTCTATCTCAAAATCGTTGCCCAGGAAAGCGGTCTTGTTATAATTTACATTGCTGATGATCAGATCGCGGCGGGGGACGGTATCACCAAGGGCAATGGTATAAATATTGGTTTTAATGTTACGGGCCTCGTATTGCGGGTCGGTGCCCAGGTTGTACAGGCCATCGGTAGCCAGCACCAGCGCGCCAATGTTTCGGTTCACAAAACGCTCGTTTAGTTGGTGCAGGGCATTTGAGATATCGGTTTGCCTGCCGTTGAATTTGTTTGACAAGCTATCCTTCAGATCTTTATCAAAATGAAATGCATGAACTTCGTAATCCTCGCCTAACTCTTTCTTTAAAGCCTCACCCCAGCCCTCTCCCAGGGCAAGGGAGCCCTTTCCGAATAATTTTATTGATTCCGAATTATCCTGCGCTATTAATATTACCGGTTTTTGCGGCTGATAACTTGTGGAACGTACCAGGGGAGAAACTATCAGCAGTGCTAAAAAACTCACTACAATTGCCCTAAAGGCAAACAGAATGTAGCGCATGCTTTTTACCAGCTGCACCGGTTTGCGGTACATGAGCCAGGCGTAAAGCAAGCCCAGCACCAGGCAGACAGGCCCCCACCATCCCGAAACAGATCCCCAGGTTAGTGACATTAGTTTTTGCTTGGTAAATTGTGAATGATGACCATAAAGAGCATACCCGCAAAATGCAAAAATATTGTGGAATGGGATTAATTAAATTTTAGGAGGATAGGGCCTGTTATATGGTCAATATCTACAGACAGTCCTTTGGGGTGATGGGAACCTTGGCAGCCTTCAGTAATTTATAATGGCACGGGACATAGATTTGTCAGTCATTAACAAATGGCAGTGTTCACGTTCACGCTACACACAAACCGTTAACAATATTAAATATCTTATAATCAGATAGATAAAAAAAACACACCTGACAAAACAGTGTCACCATTAATATTACAGCACAGTGTTTTGACTTTCTGATTCAAGGGCGGTCATGTTAGGATGTTGGGGGATGAGCTCGCTCATTATTATTCATTGCGTATTGTACCAAATCGTATATTTTTTTTAAAAAAAAATTGTTTTAGTAAATCCATTTTTTGTGTACAATAGGCTATCGATCGCATTTTGCTCGAGCTAAAATAATACCGGTGGCACTCAAAGCAGATCTCGATATAATGCGTTATTTGTCCTTTAATATCCATAAATAAGATAGCATTTCGTGGGTTGTAACAGGAATATCCCGGATCAGCAATCTCCAGAAAGTCTGCTTTTACAGGTGTTTCGCCAATATTGTACATAATTTCTGTCAAGGCGTCAACATCGGCAGTAGTAAGCGTTTTAATTTCCTTTACTTTCCTTAAATTAAGAGAGAAGTTGTTTTTTGCCATAGGAGTGAGAACTAATACAGTATCCTGTTTAGTAGTGTCACCCTCAATAAATTTTCCATTATCATCGTATACTGGCCGGTTAGGTTCATTGTCAACATCGAAAGAGATCAGCTTAACAGTAAGGGCTTTATTAAAAGGAACAAAATCACGACGCTGTAACGCGTTGTATGTATGCGAATTAAAACATTGGGCATGCTTTTCTGCAAGCGCATTTTCCTTTTTAGATGGCGGTAGCGGCGGCGGCAGCCTGTATTTTTTACGTTGGCCAAACAACAAACAAGGCAGCGAAAGCATTACAAATAACAATAAAAAAACTCTTTTCATGGATGAGGTTTATCAACACATGAATCGTCCTGAAATAAGTTGACAGATTTTACGATAGTCCCAGTTACGAGAGTAGCTGGGATTTTTGTTTATAAACACTTTGTGGTGTTTTCATTTTCAAAGATAAGTGTGGCCGGCGATTG
>NZ_JANHOH010000001.1 GCF_024498135.1 Mucilaginibacter aquariorum | reverse complement strand
CGTCCACAATCTCCAGTTTGAACGCTAAACTGTAATCTTTTTGGGTCTTCCTTTGGTAAACCTTAACTTCTTGTTCTTTCATCTGTTAACACTTTTTGTGTCAACTTATTTTAGGACGCTACACCACTTAAAATATCAAAGCCCGTTTGCATTTGCATACGGGCTTTTTTGTTGCGATGGAATCGCATGTAAGTACTCGTCACAGGCGCCCCGCACGTCATTGCGAGGTACGAAGCAATCTCTTTAAGCTATTCCCTCATGCAAAGTGTATAATTGTCCTAAAGAGATTGCTTCGTACCTCGCAATGACGGAGAAAACGAAGAGCTCCTAATCGTTACTGCCGACGGGGCCTGTTATATCACTTACCGATGGGTTAAAGTATTGAGTGATAGCTTTAGCCTGTTTTAAATTCACCACCTCCTGCAGCTCTGTTTCTGTTGCTTCGCGAATTTTTTTAACCGACTTAAAGTATTTCAAAAGTTTTTCAGAGGTGGTTTTGCCTATGCCTTCTATAAGTTCCAGTTCGGTAGCCAATGTGCCCTTATCACGTTTTTTGCGGTGGAAGGTAATACCAAAGCGGTGAGCTTCGTCGCGCAGTTGCTGGATCACTTTTAATGTTTCCGAGCGCTTATCCAGGTACATAGGGTACTGGTCGCCGGGGTAGTACAGTTCTTCCAAACGTTTGGCTATGCCAATAACGGTAACTTTTTTCTCGATACCCAAAAGCTTTAAGCTCTTCATGGCTGATGATAGCTGCCCCTTGCCACCATCAATAATAATAAGCTGCGGCAAGCCGGTATCTTCATCCAGTACGCGCCTGTACCGGCGTAGCACAGCCTCTTCCATTGTGGCAAAATCATCCGGGCCAACAACGGTTTTTACGTTGAAGTGCCGGTAGTCTTTCTTTGATGGTTTGCCATCCTTAAAAACAACAATAGCCGATACCGGGTACTTGCCCTGAAAGTTGGAGTTATCAAAACACTCTATGTGGCGCGGAAGGGTGTTCATGCGCAAATCCTTCATCATTTGGGTCATCAGGCGCTCGGTACGTACTTCGGGGTTCAGCCTTTCGTATTGGTCTATCTTTTCCTTTTTAAAGAACATCACGTTCTTTTGGGACAGATCAAGCAGTTTGCGTTTTTCGCCCAGTTTAGGTACCGTGAATTTTAATTTGGCATCCTCCAGATCGATATCAAAAGGAACGATTATCTCTTTAGAGGTGCTGTTATACCTGGTCCTGAATTCGGTTATGGCAATGGTTAGTAACTCCTCGTCGGTTTCGTCAAGGCGTTTTTTTAGCTCGATGGTTTGGGTTTGGGTAATGGTACCATTCATCACCTTCAGGAAATTCACAAAGGCGTATTTTTCTTCGGATGCAATGCTGAACACATCTACATCGGTAATAGAAGAATTTACAACGGTTGATTTACTTTGGTAATTCTCCAGCAGGTCCTGTTTCCTTTTCAGGCGGTGCGCCAGTTCAAAGTTAAGCTCACTAACCGCCTTCTCCAGATCGCTTTTTAAGTTGCGTACAACGTTGCCAATTTTGCCATTGAGCACATCGGTTATCTCGCTTATGTTATGGTCGTAGTCGGCCTCCGACTGGTAATCCTGGCAAGGGCCTTTGCAATTGCCCAGCTGGTATTCCAGGCAAACTTTAAATTTACCTTTTTCTATGTTCTGCCTTGTTAGCGGCAGGTTACAAGTACGCAGGGGATAGGTTTCTTTTATCAGCCCTAAAATGGTATGCATCATACTAACAGACGCGTAGGGGCCAAGGTATTTGGAGCCGTCTTTTATAATACGGCGGGTCCAGTAAATGCGGGGATAATTTTCGTTTTTGATGATGATCCAGGGATAGGTCTTATCATCCTTCAGCATCACATTATAGCGGGGCTGATGCTTCTTGATCATGCTGTTTTCCAGCAGCCAGGCATCAACCTCGGTATCAACTATGGTAAAAGTAATATTGCGGATCTTGGATACCAAAACTCTTGTTTTGGCATTGATCTGGGTATCCTTATTAAAATAAGAGCCTACACGGTTACGCAGGTCTTTAGCTTTACCAATATAGATCAGCACTTTTTCGCTGTCCCAATACTGATATACACCCGGTTTGTGCGGTATATTCTTTAAAGCTTCCCTGTAATCGAATTTATCCATCTCTCAGTTTGCAGTTGCCGGTGGGCAGTTTGCATTTATTGTTTAACGGTTGATTAGTATGCCAGTTTTGCAAACTGCAAACTACCTACTGCTAACATTAAAAATCGAGTTTCTTTTCCACCTCATTAGTGCCCTTTTGCTGCTGACTGTAAGCGCCGCAGTCGAGTGTTATGGTTACGCCGGATTTTGGCGGCACAAAGTCTACGTTCTTTTTAATACCCAGCGCTGGGTTTGCATAAACACGTTTCATATAGCCGGCAAATATAGGCAATGCGGTATTGGCACCTTCACCCAAACGGGTAGACCTGAAGTGGATATCGCGGTCTTCGCAGCCTGTCCATACGCCGGTAACCAGTTGTGGGGTTATCCCCATAAACCACCCGTCGGAGTTGTCTTGCGTGGTACCTGTTTTACCGCCGATAGGGTTTGTTAAACCATACTTGCCACGCAAGCGCCAGCCGGTACCTTCGTCAATAACACCTTTAAGCATATAGGTCATTACATAAGCGGTTTGCGGGTTCATGGCCTGTACTATTCTTGGCGAATTGTTATATAATACGTTGCCATTTTTATCTTCGATACGCAGCAGGTAGGTGGGCTCTGTCCAAACACCTTCATTTGCAAATGCCGAGTAAGCACCAGTCATATCAAATACGGAGGCATCAAACGTGCCCAGGCATATTGATGGATAAGGTGGCACGTTGCTGGTTATCCCCATTTTTTTAATGAGCTCCATAACCGGCACAGGTTTAACCTCGTTCATTACATAGGCGGTTACCCAGTTTTGCGAACGGGCAAGGGCAGTACGTAAAGTAATTACACCCGGTACCGTTTCGCTTGGTGACGAACGTGGTGTCCAGTCGGCGCCGTAACCGGTAATAGTAATGGGTTCGTTAGGTACCTGCATGCATGGCGAAAATCCATCGTCAATGGCTACGGCATAGGTAAAGGGTTTAGCGGTTGAACCCACTTGCCTGGTACCCATCTTTACCTGGTCATATTTAAAATGCTCAAAGTTGGTGCCGCCAACCCAGGCTTTAATGTAGCCCGTTTTTGGGTCCATGCTCATTAATGCATTGCGCAGCATCATTTTACAATATACTATCGAGTCGATAGGTCTCATCAGCGTATCAATATCACCGCGCCAGGTAAAAATGTTCATCTTAACGGGCTTATTAAAATCAGCCCGGATCTCTTCGTCAGATGCACCCTGAGATTTTAAAGCGATATACCTGTCTGACCGGTGCATACCCTTATCAAGTAATGCCTTAAATGTAGGAATGGCTTTCCAAAGACTGATGCCTTTCCAGTGCGCGTTAAATTGCGCCTGCAAATTGCGCATGTATTCTTTCTGCGCTTCTTCGGCATAGCCTTGCATGGTAGCATCAATGGTGGTGTATATTTTCAGGCCATCGCGGTCAAGGTCGTAAGGGGTGGTGCCATCCGGTTTTAAAATAGATTTATCAACCAATATCTTCTGCACTTCTTTTTTAAGAACCGCCCTAAAATAGGTAGCAATACCATCATTATGATCAATCGGATTAAAGCTCAAGCCCAGCGGTTTCGCTTTATACTCTTCTGCCTGGCCATCACTTAAATAATGTTCTTCGTTCATACGGCGCAATACGAAATTACGGCGATTTTTGGCGTTTTCAGGATGGTTTATGGGCGAGTAAATCCCCGGGCCGTTTATCATCCCAATTAAAAGGGCTGCCTGCTCTGGTGTAAGTTTAGCAGGCGTGCTGTTAAAATAGGTGCGCGATGCTGAGCTGATGCCATAAGTGTTATAGGCACCAAAATCTACTGTATTTAAATACAGGGTTAAAATTTCTTCTTTGGTGTAATTGCGTTCTATCTTAACAGCGGTTATCCATTCCTGTAATTTTTGAATAACGCGTTTAAACGGATTGCGAGATCGTTCCGAGAACAGGTTAAGCGCTAATTGTTGGGTGATAGTACTGCCACCCTGTTTTTTACCTACAAGATTATAAAGTACAATGCTGAAAGTACGCTGAAAATCGATACCCGAGTGCTGATAAAAGCGGGTGTCTTCGGTTGCGATCAGCGCGTTTATAATATTGGGTGATATTTGTTTATAGGTAACGTTTGTACGGTTTTTAATATAGTACTTGCCAATGATCTGCTTATCTGACGAAATAACCTCTGATGCCTGGTCGCTTTTAGGGTTTTCCAATTCGCGGAAAGATGGCAGCGGGCCAAACACCTGAAACGCGATAAGCAGGATCATAATAACGAAAAATGAAAAACAGACGATAAATAAACGCCATATATACCAGTTATAGCGTTTTATATCCTGTTGCGAAACTTTCTTGATCATCTCTATTTAGTAGTTTTTTTGATAATAGTCTATGTAACTATCCAATGTTTTTCTGTCGGCTAATTTATCCAGATTTTCTTGTGTTATGATAAAAAAGCTGTATTTATCCTTTGGCACTTTCATAATATCGGGCATCAGCGGGATAATTGCGCGGGCATAGTCTTTAACATTTGTAATGTTGGTAAAGCGGCCAACATATATCAGCTGGTTATCGGCACCAATGCTTTTTAACTGGTGTTTAACGGTATTGTTTTGAAAATTAACCCGGTTAAACTGCCCGATACCAAAACGTGACGAAGCCAAATTAGTTGTGCCTGTACTTACATTTATCACAAAGTAATAGTTGGTGCTATCGCGCATGTTAAATATCGATGGCATTTCCTTTACCGGCAGTTTTGAAGGTTGCTGGACAGGAGCAGTAACTACCTCTGCCTGTTTGGTAACCTCGGGCGGCGTTACCGCTGTAATTGCCGATGCTTTTTCTTCTTTTACAGGCTCAACGGGCTTGGGTTCGGGCTTGCGCACATCGGCCACCGGCTCGTATTTTTCGGCAGGCACCCTAAATTCTGTTTGCTGTTGATAAACAATGGGCAGGGTAAATTGCGGGTCGTTAATTTCTCTGTCAGATATTACAATACTGCGGGCGGCCAGTTCTGCCTGGTTAGCGCCAATATAGGCAAGATGCTGGTTTACCAATGGGGTTATCAGCTTATCTTCGGGGTATTTAGTTACTATCTGCTGCAGATCGTTATTAAAAGGAGCAAGCGGTTCCTGGTGACCGGCGGCAAAGGCACGTAAATAATAGATCTGCGCGGCAAACCTGTTATTTGGATATTGTGCCAGCAAGGCATCGGCGGCAGCAATAACCTGCGGATACTGTTTGCCTGCATACAAGTCATATACCTTATTATATAAAGTGCTAAAACCAGTATCCTCATCGCTTAAATGTTTGCTATAATCAGGGTCGAGGATAGTTTTGGCGAAAGGTGTTTGCGGGTAGTTTTTTACCAGCAGGTTCTTATACTTATCAGATGATGCCGCATCGCTTTCGCTATGCAAGCGGTACAGGTTATAATATATGGCCGCTGTATTGTCATTGTTAGGGAAACGGCTTAACAATAGCTCGTATGCAGCGATCGCCTCTTTTTTATCCTCCAATACATCACGATAAAAATTGGCCATATCCAAATAGGCATCAAACATGCGTTTGTTTGATTGTGCCAATAGTACAGGTGTAAGCGGCAGGTTCTGCAACAGATCTTGCCTGTAGTTGCCGGCGGTAACTTTACCTGCGGCGTTGTTATTGCTTACAATATCTGTTGCCACGGCATCCGGGTCAATTATTTGTGTTGTGGCAGATGTGTTTTGAGTTATATCGCTGCTTGCCCGGTTGCTTCGACGCCAGTTATCTTCTAACTTACGGTTACCCCACACGCGTTTAAAGTTGGAGAAACCCTGGCTTATAGCGTTACTATTACTGAAATAAAACTTATCACCATTAGGCATACTTTCCTGCGGCGATTGATTTATATTGATAGCACCCTTAGCTTGTGCTATACTTACCGCGGTTACTTGTTGCGTTTGCAGTATCCGGGCTTCAACCATTTTGTCGATACGTGCCAATCGGGCCGGTTCATCAAGTTTGGCCAGCATCTGTAAGGTATCCTCGCGGGATATGATCTGCAACCTATCTGCCAGTACCTGCAGGTTTTCGCTTTTCTTTTGAATAATGCGGTACGTAGGATAATTAGGGGATAGGTTTACCAGTGAGCTATCGTAATACTTTTTAGCCCCGGTATAATCGGCTTTGTTTTTAAAATAGATATCGGCTATACGCAGATAGGATAATCCCTTCTGGCTTTGATTTTTTGTACTGCTATTGATCGAGAGCCTGTAGCTTTTTAATGCGTTATCTATTTCGCCGTCGGTATATTGTTGCTGGGCTATCTGGTAATAAACCTGGTCGGTAAAATCTTTATTGTTTTCATTTTTAAGTAACGACCGTAAACGGGCAAGGCGGCTTACCTTAACCCCGTTCTGGCTCTCCTCTAAACGGATGCGGTTAAGGTTAGCATTAAAGGCCATATCAAATATCACGTTGCTTTTGCTAACGCGATCATAACTGGCTATGGCATCGGCTGGTTTGTGGTTAAGTTCCTGCAGTTGGGCAAGTATAAATGTCCAGCGAAGTTCTTTGTCTTTTGAGTAACTATGCTGTATAGCCAGTTTTGCCATCGCCTCGGCATCAATATAATCCTGTATGTTTATATCGTACTGTAATTTGGTAGCATAAACATCGGCAGTAATTCTTTTTTTAGGGTTGATGTTTTGGAAAGCGCTATCTAAAGCAGTCTTGGCATCATTTGGCTGATTGATATATAGTAAAGAGCGGGCCTTATAAACCAGTGCCTCTTGTTTTAATTCGGCATTCTTACCAAACGAGCGAATAACGTAATTGGCATACTCTACCGCGTCAAAATAATTACCATCAAGGTAGTTGGCTTTGCTTAGCAAGAGGTAGGCATCGCCCAGGTAATGGCTTTGCTCTTTAACGCTTATTATGGTGTTGGCTTTTGCTTTAACAAGGTCAAGCTCTTTATCGGGTATATCGCTTTTGGCAACGGTATCGCGGTAAACACTTAATAGCTCATTATAATCGTCTATGTAAGCGGCTTCATAGCCTTCTTGTTTTTCGCGCAGCAGCTCGTTAGCATTAAAAAGGATATTGTATTTGGCGGTAAGGTTTTGCAAGCCACGGTTAAGTGCGCTCTTCTTTTCGAGCGAACACCCGGCAATAACCATTACTATGGCTAACAAAAGGAGTTTAGGTTGTTTTAATACAGAAAAGGTAGAAGTATGCCTCAATGGAATATTTGTTTGTATTTGATTTTAACCGCTATACAACAAATTGATTGATTGCGGCTAAGGTTTATAAATGCCTTGCTAAAATACTAAAGATTATGCAATAGGTTTAATAAATTTGTGGATGGCAGAAAATGAAGAAAAAGATTTTGAAAAGGAAGGCAAAGCTATAAACGCTTATGCTAAATATACGGGGTTGGCTTTCCAGATGATCGTGATTATTGGCATCTTTGCATTCGCCGGGTATAAAATAGATGAGGCTGCACACCACGATACTAAATGGGTTACCACAGCGCTCTCACTTGCCGGGGTGTTTATATCATTGTTCATTGTTATCAGATCTGTAAAAAGTTGAAATTACAACCTACCCTTATTTTATTTGCCATTTTTGTAGTGGTTTTGGCCATATTGCCCATATGCCTTCCGTTAACCGGGAACGCTAATTTATTGATGCCGCATTTCTGGGGCATGTTCGCCTACATTACCGGCCTTACATTTTTAGTAGTTATTGCCATATTATTTACCCAAAAAATAAACCCCGAAAATTACGCCCAGGTTTTTTTGGCCGGAACTACTTTTAAGATATTGGCCTGCCTGGCATTTATGGTGATATTTTTGCTCAAAAACAAGGTAGAAAAGGGTGTTTTTGCGGGCAATTTCTTTTACTTATATTTCTTAAATACGGCCTTTGAAGTTTACGTTTTGTTGCGTAACTTGCGCAACCAAAATTTAAAGTAAAAAACTTTATTTAGATGTATAAAAGCTCAATTTTGAAATCAAAAATTTTTACACTTTTACGAATTTGTGCCGTTTTTTTAACGCTGACCGCATTTTCGATACCGGCGTTTTCGCAAGAAGAGCACGCTGAGCACACTGAAGGCGCTGAAAAAAAGTTTGAGCCGGGCGAAGTAGTTTTAGAGCACATTGCTGATTCACATTCGCTGCATATTATTGGCCATATCCACTTGCCATTGCCTGTAATTGTTTACACCGATAAAGGTTTAGAGATGTTTTCGTCTGGTAAACTGGCCCACGAAGCCGGCGAACACGAAGCAGAAGCTGCCGGCGTATATAAAGGCAATTACAATTATAAACTGGTTAACGATAAAGTTAAGATAGTTAACGAGGCCGGTGAAATTGATGATGCTGCTACAAGCAAGCTTTATGATTTTTCTATTACCCGTAATGTGGTAAGTATGTGGATGTCTATCGCATTCCTTCTAATTATATTCTTGAGCGTATCATCAGCCTATAAAAAACGCCAGGGTAAAGCACCAAAAGGTTTACAATCTTTTATGGAGCCTATTATCCTTTTTGTAAGAGACGATATTGCCCGTCCAAACATTGGTTACAAATACCAGCGCTTTATGCCGTTGCTGTTAACCGTATTCTTTTTCATTTGGATAAATAACCTGATAGGCCTTGTGCCTTTCTTCCCGGGTGGTGCAAACTTGACGGGTAATATAGCGGTAACGCTTGTGCTATCTGTGATCACATTAATAGTGGTTAATTTAAATGGTAACAAACATTACTGGCAGCATGTTTTTGTTCCGGCTGATGTACCTGTTTGGATCTGGCCTTTATGGTGGGTTATCGAGCTGGTAGGTATCATATCAAAGCCTTTTGCTTTAATGATACGTTTGTTTGCTAACATTACAGCAGGGCACATTATAGTGCTTAGTTTAATATCGTTGATATTTGTGTTCCAGTCGTTTGCTATTGCACCTATATCAGTTGCTTTTGTGGTGTTTATGGATGTACTTGAATTGCTGGTAGCAGCATTGCAGGCGTTTATCTTCACGCTGTTAACCGCTTTATTTATCGGTACGGCTATTGAAGAGCACCACCATTAATATTTGTAAATAATTATATACTATATATTCACTTTAAATTTAAAACAATGATTGGAAGTATCGCTGCACTTGGTGCAGGTTTAGCAGTAATTGGTGCCGGTATCGGTATCGGTCAAATTGGTGGTAAAGCCTGTGAAGGTATTGCTCGTCAGCCAGAAGCTGCTTCAAAAATCCAAACTGCAATGATCATCGCTGCCGCACTTGTTGAAGGTGTTGCTTTGTTTGCTGTGGTTGTTTCTTTCTTAGGCTTGAAATAATATTTCATCCCTTTAAGAGGAATAAAAAATTAACCGTACCCGTAGCGATTGGCTGCGGGAACGGTTATTAAAATTGATTTTTTAAAATATATACATCATATAATAATGAATCCATTAGTTACCCCCGATATTGGTTTAGTGTTTTGGACAACGGTATCATTTTTAGTACTGTTTTTCTTACTTGCCAAATTTGCCTGGAAACCTATTATGGGTGCCCTTGACGAGCGTGAGCGTTTTATTGAAGATTCGCTTTCAAAAGCCGAGGCTGCTAAAGAAGAGATGAGCCGCTTAACCAGTGAGAACGAATCTCTGCTTAAACAAGCCCGTATTGAGCGTGATGCTATTTTACAGGAAGCTAAAAAGGTTAAAGACCAGATCATAAGCGAGGCTAAAGATGCCGCGCATAAAGAAGGTGCACGCCAGATCGAGCTTGCCCGTATCGAGATAAACAATCAGAAAGCCATTGCTATGGCTGATGTTAAAAACCAGGTTGCAGCTTTATCATTAGAAATTGCTGAGAAAGTATTGCGCAAGCAATTTGAAGACCAGAGCAAACAGGATGCATTGGTTGCCGATCTGTTGAAAGAAGTGAAATTATAATATAGACATGGGATATTAGATAGGAGACGTGAGACAGAAAATAGTCTCAAATCTCAGATCTCAAGTCTCAAATCTCAAAAAAGATGTCAGAAATAACAGTAGCATTAAGATACGCGAAAGCATTAATTGACCTTGCACAGGAGCAAAAAGCCCTTGAAGCGGTTAAGAATGATATGGATCTGTTTTTGCATACGCTGAAAGCTAATCCGGAACTAAAGGCTGTTTTAAGCAACCCTATTATATCGCACACCAAAAAGGTACATATCCTGGCTGATGTTTTTGGTACCAGGGTTAGCAAGGTAAGCATCGCGTTTTTTAACATAATGGTTAACAAAGGCCGTGGCGAAGTATTATATACTACCGCGCATGAGTTTATTGGCCTGTATGATGTTAAGAACCATATTACCAATGCTAAGGTTGTTACAGCCGCTCCGTTATCTGCCGAGAACAAAAAGAAAATGCTTGATGATGTACAGCAGGCAATTGGCGGTACTGTTAAGCTTGCTGATAAAGTTGACCCATCGTTAATTGGTGGTTTTGTGCTTACTATTGGCGACAGGCAGGTTGATACCAGCATTGCCAGCAGCTTAAAGCGTATGAAAAAGGAATTTGCGCAAATCGCGATCAAATAATATTAAATTAAAACTCTAAAATAAATTCAAAAAATGGTAGAGGTAAGACCAGACGAAGTATCAGCAATTTTGCGTCAGCAATTAGCGGGCTTTAAGTCAGAATCTGAATTAGAAGAAGTGGGTACTGTACTCCAGGTGGGTGATGGTATTGCACGTGTTTATGGACTAACTAAAGTACAATCAGGTGAGCTGGTTGAATTTGATAACGGTTTGCAAGGTATCGTATTGAACCTTGAAGAAGATAACGTAGGTGTGGTATTGTTAGGAAGATCTGACGATATTAAGGAAGGTGACAATGTAAAGCGTACCAACCGTATTGCATCAATCAACGTAGGCGAAGGCATGCTTGGCCGTGTTGTTGATACTTTAGGTAACCCAATTGACGGTAAAGGCCCAATATTAGGCGAAACTTACGAGATGCCTTTAGAGCGTAAAGCACCGGGTGTTATCTACCGTCAGCCTGTTACCGAGCCATTACAAACTGGTATTAAAGCTATCGATGCGATGATCCCTATTGGCCGTGGCCAGCGTGAGTTGGTTATTGGTGACCGCCAAACCGGTAAAACTGCTGTTTGTATCGATACCATTATCAACCAAAAAGAATTTTACGATGCCGGTAACCCGGTATACTGTATATATGTAGCTTGTGGCCAAAAAGCCTCAACTGTTGCAAACATTGTACGCACATTAGAAGAGAACGGTGCTATGCCTTACTCTATAGTTGTTGCTGCAAGTGCTGCAGATTCTGCTACCATGCAATTCTTCTCTCCGTTTGCAGGTGCTGCAATTGGCGAGTACTTCCGTGATACTGGTCGCCCTGCATTGATCGTTTATGATGATCTTTCTAAGCAGGCGGTTGCTTATCGTGAAGTATCATTATTACTACGCCGCCCACCGGGCCGTGAGGCTTACCCTGGTGACGTATTTTACCTGCACAGCCGTTTATTAGAGCGTGCTGCAAAAGTAAACGCTAACGATAACATCGCGCAGCAAATGAATGACCTTCCTGAGTCTATCAGGCACATCGTTAAAGGTGGTGGTTCATTAACAGCATTGCCAATTATCGAAACGCAGGCAGGTGACGTATCAGCATATATCCCAACCAACGTAATTTCGATTACCGATGGTCAGATATTCCTGGAATCAAACTTGTTCCTTGCAGGTATCCGCCCGGCTATTAACGTAGGTATTTCGGTATCACGTGTGGGTGGTAACGCGCAGATCAAATCAATGAAGAAAGTTGCGGGTACTTTAAAGCTTGACCAGGCCCAGTATCGCGAGTTGGAGGCATTCTCTAAATTCGGTTCGGATTTAGATGCTTCAACCAAAAACGTAATTGATAAAGGTGCACGTAATGTTGAGATCCTTAAACAAGGCCAGTACTCGCCGGTAACGGTTGAAAAACAGGTAGCTATTATTTACCTGGGTACTAAAAACCTGATGCGTAACGTACCTGTTAGCAAGATCAGAGAATTTGAAGCTGAATATACCAACCAGTTAGAGCAACGCCATCCAGAAGTATTGGCAGCCCTAAAAGCAGGTAAATTTGACGACCAGTTAACCGGCGTACTGGAAACAGTAGCTAAAGAACTGGCAGGTAAATATTAATTAGATATGAGATGTTAGATATGAGATTTGAGAATTCAAATCTTATATCTGGCAGATTAAATTAGATATAGTGACGAGAAGAGAGTTAGGAGTTTATCTCACATCTCAAATCTCATTTCTCACATCTCAAACAAAGAATGGCTAATTTAAAAGAAGTAAGAAACAGGATAGTATCCGTAAGCTCAACACAGCAAATAACCAAGGCCATGAAAATGGTTTCGGCAGCAAAGCTGAAAAGGGCAACCAATGCTATTGTACAATTACGCCCTTATGCCAACAAATTAAAAGATCTGTTGGCTAATTTATCGGCAAGCCTTGAAGATGGTGATTCACCGTTCTTACAAGACCGCGAACCGGTACGTGTATTAATTGTTGTTGTATCATCAAACCGTGGTTTGGCAGGTGCTTTTAATACAAATGTTATTAAAATGGCCAACAACCTGATTGCTGAGAAATACAGTAAGCAATTAAGCGCAGGTAATGTATCTATTGTTGCTATAGGTAAAAAAAGCCAGGAGTTTTATCAGCGCCGTAAGTACAACGTTATTGGGAACAATAATGATTTGTACCTTGACCTGAACTTCATCAACGCTTCAAAAATTACTGATAGCATAATGCAGGGTTTTTTGAATGGCGATTACGACCGTGTTGAAATAGTTTATAACCATTTCCGTAACGCAGCTGTACAGTTTCAGGTAGCAGAGCAATTATTACCTGTTCCGAAGGCAGAAATTAAAGCGGCTGCAAAAACAGCTTCTGCAACTAAAGATGAGCCTAAAGAAATGCAGGTTGATTATATACTTGAGCCTTCGAAAGAAGAGATAGTTGAACAATTGATCCCTAAGAATATTAAAATACAGTTATACCACGCGGTGTTAGATTCGCATGCATCTGAGCACGGCGCACGTATGACCGCAATGGATAAAGCAACTGAAAATGCAGGCGATCTGTTGAAAGCCTTAAAACTTTCGTACAACCAGGCACGCCAGGCAGCCATCACTACCGAGCTTACCGAGATAGTGAGTGGTGCAGCAGCATTAGGCGGTTGATAATGGTTTGATAAACTCGCGATGAAAAAATTGTCAGTCTGAGCTTGTCGAAGACATACTGATACTAATAAAGGCTTTCCAATTTGGAAAGCCTTTATTGTTTAACCCACTTATGTTTAGCTTGATCAGTGTGCTTTGAAAATGGCATATCCTTTAGTTTGATATATTTTCTCAAAACTCTTATATTTTTCAAACCGCGTAAGATAGGATATTGAGTCTTGCCTGAAATTCTGCAGCGGGTATATCAGGTAAAGCTCGCCCGAGTTTCGGCCGAAGTATAATACAGAATCATACCTGGCTTTATTGTTAAAATGAAAATTAACAAAGTTATCTTCAAATAAAATCCGGTTATTTCTCACTTCTAATGCTATGGTAAGCTCCGAACTTCTAAAGTAGAATATATCTTTTTTGTGGCCTTTTAAATTATCCAGCGTGTGTACTTTTTCAATTAAGTCGGCAGGATAGTTAGTTGGAAAACCGCTATACAAATTTGTTTTCTGATATTTAGGATTAGCAATAATGGCAGTAGTAAACTGGTAAATATTTATTGTAGTATATATACAGACAATACCATATACTAAATACCTCCCGAAAGGTAACTTCCAAAGACTAATGAAAAAGGCCGGAGTAAGAAGGATAGATATAATTATATAATGACGAAGCTCGTAAGAAACATCTACATTAATAAAATAGAGTAACGCATAAAAAGATACGGTTGTAATAACAAAGCTGATCAACACATACCTATATGTTAAACTCAACCTATCATTTTTAAATAGGAGGTAATAAATAGGGATAACAAAAAACGACGCGATGATCCAGTAGATTGTTTTGTTCAAAAAATTCAATGAAAACAGCCCGATTACTGGTGCAATAACCGGGTACAACAATACTCTTGGCTGTAGCCTTATACCCGTAGAAGATTGGCTAATGCCTGTATTTTGATTTAAATAAGCTATTTTAATTGTTAAGATATACACGAGTAACACTGCGCCTAAACAAAGCGCGTTAACAGTTATTTTCTTTACGTTTTGTTGTTTTATAGGGACACTGGCGTTTATCGATTTTGTTAGAAATAAATAGAACAGTGCCGCTGCAAAAATGCTTGTAAATGATGATTTGAGAAAGAAGCCAACAAAGCCAGCGAGTAAAAGCAGTAATAAACTATAAAGCGTAATACGATTAATTTTAATCACCCAATACATAAACCAGGGGCAATAAGCCAGCATCAAAATACCGCCGCCATTGTATACAAATAGGTTTTTCCAAAAAAATGGTTGTAACAGAGTGAATAACAAAAATGCAAGTGCAACGGTTGAAGGCCAGTTTTCAACTTTATCATCTTTGTTTTTTAAGAATAGGCGGAACAGGTTAAAGATGCCCAAACCCGCAATTAACAGGCACAATGCCGTGAGGATCCTAATAGCGATATTTACTTTTATGCCAACAATTTTTTGAATTAATAATGGAACAGCAAACTGCCCCGGCGACCACCAGGTAACAAACTCAAATTCGTCCTCGTTTAAATTACCTGGTTTCGGATGCGCGTAGGCATTAAATGGAATGCCTTTGTAAGCATTATCTGTCATTTTAATGCAGGTAGCAGGGTCCCAATCCACGCCTTGCGATGATTGTACCAATACAATTACAGCTGTAATAATGTAAAGGCCAATAAAGGCGTATAAAATATATATCGCTTTGCTATTATTCATACACAAGGTTTAGCGCTTTAAATATAAAGCGCTTTATTCATAACATATGCATTTATACAACAAAAGGCTTCCCAACTTGGAAAGCCTTTTGTTTATTCTGCTCCCCCTTCAGGGGGATGGGGGGCTATATCGCCGGATTCTCCGAATAGCTCTTCCACAATTCCTGCACAGTTTTACCTGTTAGTTTTGCCCAGGTAGAATCAGTGTAAGTATGATCGCGCATCACGCTATCTAATTTCTTAACAGTGCCTTTTTTAACCTTGGTTTCTACCCACACTAAAAAGCGTGCGGTTATGCGGTAGGCATTATCGTAGTTTTGGGTTGGTTTATAATCGGGCAGGCGCCATTTAGCCGCATCGTTGGCTACGCCATGCTCGTTACGTACATAATCGGCAATACCTTCTGTTAACCAGCCTGGCCCGTCAAAACTGCCATAATCCTGGGTAATGTGCATTACTTCGTGGGTAACCACGTCAATATCATTAGGATGTTTGGTCATATAAGCAAGGCTAAAAACCACGCGGCCATTATCTGTAGCGGCCACACCATGGTAGGCCGTATCAATAAAGAAAACCACCTGTTTCAAACTCTTCTTATTGTATTCCTTTACAATTTTTGGATAAACGATAAAAAAGGTACTGATCAGTTTCTCTTTGATAGCGTTATCAAAATGCTCATCGTTACCGGATACAATAAGCGTGTAACCGTTTTTCTTTAAAGTATCTATGCCTGCAGAAAATGCTGTCTGGCAAATTAAGCTAAATAATAGTATAGTTAATAGGGCGTTTTTTTTCATGCTGCAAAAATAGCTTAAATGCATAATTGCAGGCACAATAACCGTAAAAAGCCTGATACAAAATTATTTTTCAGCAATTTCTTTTAAGGTATCCAATGCTTTGGGCCAGGCTGCCATAAGGTAATCCATTATGCCCTTGTCCATATCTAACCCATTCAAGTCAACTACCAGCAAGGTTTTATCACCATCGGGTGTTAATGTATAATTTTCAAAAGCACCTGCAATTTTTTTTGCGTTTTCGCTGGTGAAATCTTCAACGCCATTAACAAGTTCGCCCAGCATTTTAAATGACATATGTTCATATGGGATATTCCTGGCTATAAGAGAGATCATGCCGCGATCCTCACGGTCTGTAAATAAAACCCTGCTGCCTTCCTGCCAATCGGTTATAGCTTTCGATCCCTCGCAAAAAGGGGCAGTCCATTGCGGATAAGTTGTTTCGCCCCAAAGTGTTTCCCAAACCTTTTTACGTGGCGCATTAATGGTGATTTTAAATTGCTCTTTCATGATTTTAAGTTTTTATAATACAAAGATGTGCGATTAATCTATTACTTATAAGGTGCAAACGCGACGAGTTACGAGGTGTTTCGGGACAAGTTAACTCACCCGGTCTTGCTTCTCTCGACCACCCTCTCTCCGCAAGAGGAAAAGAGGGCTAAAGAACTCTTATATTTTTCACCCTCTTTGCGAAGCAGAGAGGGTCGACCAGCGTAGCGTAGTCGGGGTGAGTCAAATAGAGACAAGTTTTATCTGATTATCAATAATTAATAAAATAAACTTGCATTTATATAAGCACTTATATAAATTGCATTATGAATTTGTACCAAAGTTTAGGATACCTGGTTTTAGGCAGTCGCCTTAGGCGGATGAGCGAAACCTTTTTGGCCGAAATAAATCGCATATATCAGAACGAAGGTATTGAGTTTGATGCCAGTTGGTTTCCGGTGTTTTACCTGCTGTCAAAAAACGATTCCCTGTCTATAAAAGAATTAAGCGAGCAAACCGAGGTGTCACACCCGGCCGCCAGTCAGTTGATCACTAATCTGAAAAACCGCAAGCTGGTAGAAACTACCGTTTGTGCCGATGATGGCCGCAGGCAGTTGGTGCAATTTACCGATAAAGGCCGCGAATTGCTGAAACAGATCCTTCCCGTTTGGGATGCCATAAGTGCCAGCATGAACGAGTTGGAGGCAACCGATGTAAAGATAGCCGAGATACTTCCTGCCATTTCCGCTTTAGAAGATTCATTCCGCATGTATAACCTATCCGGCAAGGTTGGTGAAAAATTAAATCCAATACCCAATGAAAAACTTTAATTACGGTATTGACCACCTTACCATAGGTATTTGCCTGGATATCGCAGCCGGCAAAGTAAAGGGTATTATTAACGATAAAGCTGCCGCCGGTATCCATACTTCCTGGAAAGAGGTAGAAAAGATTGTACATGCTCATTTTCCGGTTTACGGTATTAATACCGGTTTTGGCCCGCTTTGCGATACAAGGATCTCTGAAGAAGATACCAGCTTGCTGCAAAGCAACATTCTCAAAAGTCATAGTGTGGGCGTGGGCAAACCCATCCCGCAGGAAATTGCAAAGCTGATGTTGATCAGCAAAGTGCATGCGTTAGCACAAGGTTACTCGGGCATTGCCCCGCAAACTTTAGATCGCATTATTTGGCATATTGATAACGATATTATCCCGGTTGTCCCCGAAAAAGGTTCGGTTGGTGCTTCGGGCGATCTGGCGCCGCTATCGCATTTGTTCCTGCCGTTAATAGGTCTTGGTTATGTGAATGTAGGCGATGATAAACATCCGGCAGGAGAGATCTTAAAAGAGCATAGTTTACAACCGCTGGTTTTAGGCCCTAAAGAAGGCCTTGCTCTTATTAATGGCACCCAATTTATATTGGCCTTTGCCATAAAAGCTGTAGAGCGTTTAAATAACGCGTTGAATGTCGCCGATCTTATTGGCGCCATGTCGTTAGAGGGGTTAATGGGCTCCTCCCGGCCGTTTGATGCAAGGTTACATGCCATTCGCCCTTTTAAAGGAACAAAACACGTCGCCAAGCGCTTAGCTGCTCTGCTGGAAGGGTCGGTTATCGGCAGTTCGCATATAGGTTGCGATAGGGTGCAAGACCCATACTCGTTGCGTTGTATGCCGCAAGTGCATGGCGCATCCCGCAATGCCTGGCTTCACTTAAAAGAGCTCACCGAAATTGAACTGAACTCCGTTACCGATAACCCGATCATTTTTAATGCCGACGATACCATAAGCGGTGGTAACTTCCACGGGCAGCCATTGGCTTTACCGTTAGATTATGCCACAGTAGCCGCCGCAGAGTTGGGTAATATTGCCGACCGCCGTTGTTACCTCATGAGTGAAGGCCGTTATGGCTTGCCAAAATTACTGACGGAACATGCAGGTTTAAACTCCGGCCTGATGATACCTCAATACACTACGGCCGCTTTGGTTACCGAAAACAAAACCATGTGTTTCCCGGCCAGTGCCGATAGTGTGCCAACCTCATTAGGGCAGGAGGATCATGTTTCTATGGGATCTATCAGCGGGCGCAAGCTGCATATGGTGCTGGATAACATTGAATATATACAGGCTATTGAACTGCTTTATGCCTCGCAGGCACTCGAATTCAGGAGGCCGTTACAGTCAGCCCCGGTAATTGAGAACTGCCATGAACTGGTGAGGCAGCATGTGCCTTTTATAAAAGAAGACCGCATTTTTGCTGAAGATATAAATGCCTTACATCAACTAATTATAAGCGGTCGGTTTCTGTCGGTAGCGACGGGAGCCGCCGAAAAACATAACATCAACATTAGCGACGATGACGAATTCGGAATTTATTAATACCTACGCTAAGCACCCGGTGTATTACGCGCCGGTAGGCAATCAGCTGCATGCCAAAAGCTGGCAAACAGAAGCGCCATTGCGTATGCTGCTAAACAACCTTAACGGGCAGGTTGCCGAAAATCCCGATGAGTTGGTAGTATACGGCGGCATTGGCCAGGCGGCCCGTAACCCGGAATCGCTGAGGAAAATAATTGAATTACTGCTGGAGCTGGATGAGGATCATTCCCTTTTGGTGCAGTCGGGTAAGCCGGTTGGTATTATCCGCAGCCATCCGCAGGCGCCAAGGGTTTTAATAGCCAACAGTAACCTGGTACCCGCATGGGCAACCTGGGAACATTTTAATAAACTAAGGGCCGATGGCCTGATGATGTACGGACAGATGACCGCGGGCAGTTGGATCTATATTGGCACCCAGGGTATTTTGCAAGGCACCTACGAAACCTTTGTAGAAGCAGGCCGCCAGCATTTTAATAATGATTTAACTGGTAAACTAATTGTTAGTGCCGGTATTGGCGGTATGGGGGGCGCGCAGCCACTGGCCGCTACTATGGCAGGCGCTGTATTTTTAGGTGCCGATGTAGATGTAACCCGCATCCAAAAGCGGATTGACAGTAAATATATAGATAGGCTAACCCACTCTTACGAGGAAGCAATTAGCTGGGTACAGGATGCTATGGCGAAGGGTGAAACTTTATCAGTAGGGTTGGTAAGCGATGCCGGTGATATGCTGGAAAGATTAATTGCCGATGGCATTGTACCCGATATGGTGACCGACCAAACCTCAGCACACGACCCATTGAACGGTTATATTCCTAACGGATTAACTTTGAAAGAAGCGGCCGATTTGCGTAAATCGGATGCGGAAGAGTATAAATACCTGTCATTAAAAAGCATGGCCCGCCATGTTGGCTTTATGTTGCAATTACAAAAGCTTGGTTCGGTTACGTTTGATTATGGTAATAACCTGCGCGAGTTTGCAAAGCAGGGGGGTGAGCAAAATGCTTATGATTTCCCGGGCTTTACCCCAGCGTTTATCCGCCCGTTGTTTTGCGAGGGCAAAGGGCCGTTTAGGTGGGTAGCCCTATCCGGTGATCCTGAAGATATTTACACAACCGACATGGCACTGATGGAAGCCTTTCCGGAAAATAAACCATTGATAAACTGGCTGGAAAAAGCACAAAAGCAAATCGCTTTTCAGGGCTTACCCGCGCGGATCTGCTGGTTGGGGATGGGCGAGCGTGAAAAAGCCGGCTTAATATTTAACGAGCTGGTAGCAAGCGGCAAAGTAAAAGCGCCTATTGTGATTGGGCGTGACCATTTGGATTGTGGTTCGGTAGCATCACCAAACCGCGAGACGGAGTCTATGAAAGATGGCTCAGATGCGGTGTCCGACTGGCCATTGCTTAATCTGATGGCTAATACATCAGGTGGTGCTACATGGGTATCGTTTCACCACGGCGGTGGTGTTGGTATGGGTTACTCGCAGCATGCAGGTATGGTAGTGGTTGCCGATGGTACCGAACGCGCCGCAACCTGCCTTAAACGCGTGCTGCACAATGACCCTGCGATGGGCATTTTCCGCCATGCGGATGCCGGGTATGATAAGGCGCAGGATTGGGCGGATAGGTTTGGGTTGAAGGTGTGGTAACGGTTAGTGATTAGAGGTTAGTGATTGGTGATTAGTTGGAAGAGAGATATATAATAAAGTCGTCATTGCGAGGTACGAAGTAATCTCACGATAGGCGGGCGAACATGCTAAGCGTACATGCACGGTCAGGAGATTGCTTCGTACCTCGCAATGACGCTTGGGGAAAATAAACAACGATGAAAAAACTAATTGGTCCATTCACACAAATACTCCCTCTAACAGGGCTGCCCTTAAAAGGTGCGCTGGCGGATGAGCAATTGCATATTATCCAAAACGGTGCTGTGCTTGTTGAAAATGGACTAATACTAGCTGTAGGAGATTTTGACGAATTAAGTAAAGCCAACCCATCGGCCCAAATAGAGGAAATACAAGGCGGGCAAGTACTGCTACCCGGTTTTATTGATTGCCATACACATATTTGTTTTGCAGGTAATCGCGCTAAAGATTACTCAATGCGTATAGCAGGAAAAACTTATTTAGAAATTGCCAAAGCGGGCGGTGGTATTTGGGATACGGTTACCCAAACCCGTGCTGCTGATGAGGCGACGTTAACGAAACAATTAGTCCAAAGAGCCAATCGCCATTTAGCCGAAGGCGTAACCACCATAGAAGTTAAAAGTGGGTATGGCTTAAGCCTGGAGGAAGAGTTAAAACAGCTGCATGCTATTAAAGCGGCATCGGCCCAAACTAAGGCAAAACTAATTGCTACCTGCCTTGCAGCACACATGGTGCCGAAGGATTTTACAGGTTCTCAACAGGAGTATCTGAAACATGTGGTAAATGACCTGTTACCCGTTCTTAAACAAGAAAATTTAACAAGCCGCATAGATATCTTCGTTGAAGAAAGCGCTATTAATACCGAAAATGCTTTGGTATATCTGAAGAAAGCCAAACAAATGGGCTTTGATATTACTGTACATGCCGACCAGTTTACAACCGGTGGAAGCAAGGTTGCTGTTGAGGTTGGTGCATTATCTGCCGACCACCTGGAAGCCAGCGGCGACCATGAAATTAAACTATTAGCTGACTCAAATATAGTTGCTGTTACGTTGCCCGGGGCGTCATTGGGGTTGGGAATGCCATACGCCCCGGCACGTAACTTATTGGATGCAGGGGCCTGCCTCGCCATTGCCAGCGACTGGAACCCTGGCTCGGCACCAATGGGCGACCTGCTGATGCAAGCCGCAGTAATGAGCGCGTCGGAAAAGTTATCTGCTGCTGAAGTATTTGCCGGCTTAACCTTCCGTGCGGCATCAGCGTTAAAAATTGAACGTGGTATATTAGCACCCGGGATGCCCGCAGATATGCAGGCCTACCCATGTGCAGATTACCGCGAAATATTATATTACCAGGGGAAATTGAAGCCTAACCGAGTTTGGGTTGGGGGAGAAAGTACCTAAAAAACGAGGGATAGAGCGATTCCTTCCCTTGGGAAGGGGGAGGTAGGGATTTAGCGAGCTTTGTTTAGCGTAGAAACCCCTCCCTGCCATTGCTCTGCCTGACACACCCCTCCCGTGGGGAGGGAATTAAAGCGATCCAATGCATGTTGGAATTGAGACTAATGAACCATTGAACTAATAAACCAATGAACCAACTAATAGAATGTGTGCCCAATTTTAGTGAAGGTGTAAACCTGGCTATCATTAAACAAATAACTGACGAAGTTGAATCTGTAGAAGGCATAAAACTGCTGAACGTAGATCCGGGTAAGGCCACCAACCGTACTGTTGTAACTTTTGTGGGCGAGCCCAAACAGGTGATAGAAGCGGCGTTCCGGGCTATTAAAAAAGCCGGCGAACTGATTGACATGAGCAAACAAAAAGGCGAACATCCAAGAATGGGCGCAACAGATGTTTGTCCGCTGATACCAATTGCCAATATTACCATGGAGGAGACTGCCGAATACGCCAGGCAACTGGCCAAACGTGTTGGCGAAGAGTTAGGCATCCCGGCTTATTTGTACGAACATGCACAGGCAGATAAAGCCCGTAATAACCTATCGGTAATTAGGGCTGGGGAGTATGAAGGTTTCTTTAAAAAGATAAAAGAACCCAAATGGCGGCCCGATTTTGGTCCGGCGGAATTTGACGCCAAACGTGGGGCTACAGTTATTGGTGCGCGCGATTTTCTGATTGCCTATAATATTAATCTGAATACCACATCAACCCGCAGGGCAAATGCCATTGCTTTTGATGTACGCGAGGCCGGCCGGGTAATGCGCGAGTGCGACCCGGTTTCGGGCAAAATTGTGATGGACGAGAATGGCAAACCCAAATCTATCCCCGGCTCATTAAAAAGCGTAAAGGCTATAGGGTGGTACATTGAGGAATACGGCGTTGCCCAGATCTCGATGAATCTGACCAATATTGAGGTTACCCCAATACATATCGCGTTTGATGAAGTTTGCAAAAAAGCTGCCGAGCGTGGTATCCGAGTAACGGGCAGCGAACTGGTGGGGCTGATCCCATTGAAAGCCATGCTGGATGCAGGTAAATATTTTCTGCGGAAGCAACAACGGTCGACAGGGGTGAGCGAGAAGGAGCTGATCAAGACCGCCATTAAATCTATGGGCCTGGATGAACTTGGTCCGTTTAACCCGGATGAGCGAATTATCGAATACTTATTGAAAGATATAACCGCGAGCAAATTGGTAAGCATGACCCTTACCGACTTTGCCGACGAGACCGCGAGCGAAAGCCCGGCGCCGGGTGGCGGGTCGATATCTGCTTATATGGGTGCTTTGGGTGCTTCATTGGCAACTATGGTGGCTAATTTATCGTCGCATAAAAAAGGTTGGGATAGCCGTTGGGAAGAGTTTGGCAACTGGGCAGAACAGGGGCAAAATTATAAGGATGAACTGCTGCGATTGGTTGACCTGGATACTGCCGCCTTTAATAAAATAATGGAGGCATTTAGCTTACCAAAAGCGAATGATATAGAAAAAGCAACCCGGGATGCAGCTATACAGGATGCTACACGTTATGCTATTGAGATACCATTTAAAGTGATGCAAACCAGTTTTGAAAGCCTGGCGCTAATAAAAGCTATGGTTGAAACCGGCAACCCAAATTCGGTAACGGATGCGGGAGTAGCTGCGTTATGTGCACGTTCGGCCGTGATAGGTGCTTTTATGAATGTAAAGATCAATGCGTCGGGCTATAAGGATAAGGCTTTTGTGGATGATATATTAAAACGTGGCGAAGAAATAGAGAAGCAGGCTATAGGTGCCGAGGCCGGGATAATTGCCCTGGTGAATGAGAAGATAAAATAGCATGGCATAATTGTTGGGTAATTTTTAGTAAAAATTAAGACTAACGCCATGAAAAACGTATTGAAATTTTTATCAGGGATAGTGATCATCGCTGCGGCATCCTGCAGTGGCAATGGTAGCAAAAGTACTGCCGATAGCGATAGTACGGCAAATTATAGCAGCAATAGTACAGACGCTGCAATCGACAGTAATAAAAAAGAGTTAAAAGCCAAAGATTCTACTGAAGTAAAGGCCGATTACGAATATGCGGTAAAAGCTGCAAACGGTGGTATGATGGAAGTTGAATTAGGTAAGCTTGCACAGCAAAAAGCCATTACACCGCAAGTATTAGCGTTTGGTAAAATGATGGTAACTGATCATTCAAAAGCTAATACCGAACTTAAAGGAATTGCTGCTGCCAAGTTTATTACTTTACCTGCAATTTTATCTAATGACCTTCAGAAGGATTATGATGATATGGCAAAATTAGGTAAGGCTGAGTTTGAAAAAGCATATACCGACTATATGGTGAAAGATCATAAAGAGGATATAGAAGAGTTTCAAAAAGAAGCTAAGGATGGCAAGGATACAGTGTTAAAAGCATTTGCTGCAAAGCATGTACCCATATTACAACACCATTTGGAAATGGCACAGAACGCCAGCGATGTGGTAAAGAATAAGAAATAAATGAGACCCGACGCAGAGACGCGATACTTCGCGTCTTTGTGAGCTTGCATGGCAGAGACGCAAAGTATTGTGTCTCTACATTAAAAAAACTACGTCATTTCTCCTCGTACCTCGTTCGAAATGACGTAGTTTGTAAGATAAAAAAGGCCGCAATTTGCGACCTTTTTTATCTTAAGGGATAGTATGTTAGTAATGATACCTTACAAAAGCTTCCATGGCAGCATATTCGGCCATACCAAGTTTGTCATAACTCTGCGCGGTCTCGCGGTTCCTGTCCTCGGCACGTACCCAAAACTCTCTTGCATCATCCCCGGGAAATACCGGCCGGTCCTTTTGCGACTGATGCTTAAATATAGCGTTGCGCTTGCGTAACACTTCGGCAGGCGAAAGGGGCACCGCCATTTCAATTTCATGAGTTGGGAACTCCTGCCATGCACCACGGTACATCCACAGCCAGCAATCCTTTACCCATGCCTCAGTCTCGCGCAGGCGGCGTAAAGCAGCCAGAACGATGTTGAAGCAAACCACATGCGTGCCATGCGGATCCGCAAAATCGCCCGCGGCAAAAACCTGCTGCGGTTTCACCGCCTGTAAAAGCTCCATGGTTAAACGCACATCCTCTTCGCCAACCGAATTTTTCTTGGTTTTGCCCGTTTCGTAAAATGGCAGCGCCTGGAAATGGATATTGCTATCCGGCAACCCCGCAAAACGGGCACCCGAGATAGCCTCTGTTTTGCGGATAAACCCTTTCACATCCAAAATCTCCGGCGTATCTATCTGGTTGGGCAGCTTGGTATCAATAAATCGGCGCATGTCTTCATAAATGCCCTGCAATTTGGCAGTATCCTCGCCTATACTGTGTTTAAAATCAATAGCGAACTCCATGTACCGTAATACATCATCATCCCACACAGCGGTATTGCCCGATGTTTGATAGGCTACATGCACATCATGCCCCTGGTCAACCAAACGGATGAATGTACCACCCATCGAGATTACATCATCATCCGGATGCGGAGAAAAGATCACCGAACGTTTGCTTGCAGGCTCAGCACGTTCCGGGCGCTGACTGTCATCAGCCCCGGGTTTGCCGCCCGGCCAACCTGTAATGGTATGTTGTACCTGGTTAAAAATGTCAATATTGATTTGGTAAACCGGCCCCTGTTCTACGGCCAGCTGGGCCATACCATGGCCGTTGTAATCCTCTTCAGTAAGCTTCAGGATGGGTTTACCTACCTCGCCCGAAAGCCAGATCACCGCTTTCTTTTTCAAACTGTTATTCCAAACACAGTCAGATACCAACCAGGGCGTATCAAAGCGAGTAAGGCCCGAAGCCGCGTCTTTATCCAGCACAAACTCTACGTTATCAGAAAGCTGCAGGAATGTGGCCGGCACTTCGCCAGAGATCTCACCCTCTACCGCTTTACGAACTATAGGCGCTTTCTTGGCGCTCCAGGCCATCAGGATAATTTCGCGGGCTTTGAAAATGGTACCCACACCCATGGTGATGGCTTTGGTAGGTACATTCTGTTTACCCCCAAAATCACGCGAAGCATCATTACGGGTAAGGTCATCAAGGGTTACCAGGCGCGTACCCGAGTTTGGCGCAGAGCCCGGCTCGTTAAAACCTATGTGACCGGTACGGCCTATACCTAATATCTGCAGATCTAATCCCCCCAGTTCTTCTATCTGTCTTTCGTATTCTAAACAAAACGCGGCAACCTTGTCCTGCGGCAGCGTACCATCAGGGATGTGAACCAATGATTTGTCTATATCTACATGATCAAAAAGGTTCTCGTTCATGAAGGTCACGTAGCTTTGTACAGCATCGGGCTTCATGGGATAATACTCATCCAGGTTAAAGGTGATGACACCTTTAAAAGACAAGCCTTCTTCCTTATGTAAGCGAATTAACTCGGCGTAAACTTGTATCGGTGTAACACCCGTTGCCAATCCCAGGGTTGTTGGCTCGCCGGCTGCTTGTTTCTTACGAATGAGCGTAGCAATCCTTGCAGCCACCGCCAGTGATGCGATACGCTGATCTGCATACACCGTTACCGGCAGCTTCTCGTATCGCGTCTCTTCTAATAAATTTAATCTTGCCATAATTAGGTTTATATATGTTTATCTTCTCAAAAATCAGTGCAAAAAAAATCCTCACCGAAGCGAGGATTTAAACCAATTAACATAAAATTTAACTCCCCATGTGAGGATAACAAGTATGAATATTTTAATGATCTGTCGTTCATTATTACGCAAACTTAATAAACATAAGTTTAAAAATCAAAATACTTTTTAAAATATTTTAAAAAGATTAAAATTTAGAGCCTTGGCGCTGCAGGTCGTTACTGCTGCAATTGCTTAGGTTGCTAAATATGCCCCTATCTATCATCAAACTAATGGCTATCATGCTGATATTAAATTGATTAAGGCGTGTTTGTATACCCATTATTATCTAAATGTTTATTTTTTAAATTTATATTATAATTTAATTTTATTTATGTTAAAAATCATTTAAATTCGTTCATCAATTTTAACATTACCTGATTAATTGGCGCTATTTTGAAGCAATTTAAACAAATATTACTTACGGGAATATTGTTACTTTGTATTGCACCTACACTATTTGTAGAAGCGCAAAAACGACCTGTTAAAATTAAAAAACCACTACCCGTTAAGCTTGTAACAAAGCCGGTTATCGTCAGTGCCCAACTAAAAAACTTTCAGCAGTTAAACGCGCAGGCTAACGTAACCTTTAATTTTCCAAAGGGGTTCAGAGAGATACCCGCACCCGATAATGAAGATCTTTCATTCGACTATGCCATGGAAATGCCGGGCAAAGAGTTTGAGATCTGGTTCCAGGTTAAATCACAAAAAGAGAATTATGCCAGTTATCTGCGGTCAATAGGTGATCAGAGTACGATGCAGGCTAATCCCGATTCGTTATACCTGGGCATGGGTACGGCGCACGCCATAGCATTTACCGGCGACCGGAATTTTTTAACCCGCAGTATCCCTCCAAAAATTTTAGCGCGATATAACGCAGATGCAGGCAAATCTTACCTGTTAACCCTGCTTGATTTGCCGGTAACCAAACACTACAAATACGCATTGCTAATAACACTGCAAAAAGACCGTACAGGTACTATACTTGCAGTGTGTTTTGCAAACGAAAAAGGCCCCGAGTTTTTTAAAAACATGGATAAGGCCAGCACCTGCATAAAATTTAAGCCCTAAGCGTTGCGAATGTTAATAAGTTGGCACATTTAAGTATTAATTTAAGTGGCATAAATTTATTTTTGCATTCGGGCTATATCAGCACCAAAAAACATTTGATTTTAACATGGCAGAAACAGTAAATTATGATGATGATAGTATCCGGTCGCTCGATTGGAAGGAACACATCCGTTTAAGGCCGGGTATGTACATTGGTAAGCTGGGCGATGGCTCTGCTTATGACGATGGCGTATATGTGTTGCTTAAAGAAATCATCGATAACTCGATAGATGAGTTTGTGATGGGATCGGGCCGGACAATAGAAGTGAACATGAGCGATCATAAAGTATCTGTGAGGGATTACGGCCGTGGTATCCCCCTGGGTAAAGTTATTGATTGCGTATCTAAAATAAATACTGGTGGTAAGTATGATAGTAAGGCCTTCCAAAAATCGGTTGGGTTAAATGGTGTGGGTACAAAAGCGGTTAACGCGCTTTCTAATTCCTTCACCGTACAGTCATATCGTGATGGCCGCACAAAAATTGCCGAGTTTGAAAAAGGCGAACTGATACGTGATGAACCGGAAAAGGAAACATCGCAGCGTAACGGTACAGCTATCAATTTTATTCCCGACGATAGCATTTTTCGCCATTACCGCTTTATACCCGAGTTTGTTGAGAACATGATATGGAACTATGTGTTCCTTAATGCTGGTTTAACATTAAACTTTAACGGGCAAAAATATCTTTCGGAACGCGGGTTGTACGATCTGCTGGTGCGCAATGCCGATGCCGAGAACCTGCGCTATCCTATCATCCACCTAAAAGGCGAGGATATAGAAATAGCCATGACACATGGCCAATCGTACGGTGAAGAATATTACTCATTTGTGAACGGGCAGCATACTACACAAGGCGGCACGCATCAGGCAGCTTTTCGCGAGGCGGTTGTAAAAACCATCCGCGAATTTTACAAAAAAGAGTTCGACGCATCTGATATCCGTGCATCAATTGTAGCGGCTATCGCGATAAAGGTACAGGAGCCGGTTTTTGAATCGCAAACCAAAACTAAGTTAGGTTCGCAAAATATTGCCCCGGATGGCCCATCGGTTCGTGGGTTTATTAACGATTTCCTGAAAAAGGAACTGGACAACTATCTGCACAAAAACCCGGCTACTGCGGATGCTTTGCTAAAAAGGATCCTGCAATCTGAACGGGAGCGTAAGGATATTGCAGGCATCAAAAAATTAGCAAATGATCGCGCCAAAAAAGCATCGTTACATAACCGCAAGCTACGCGATTGCAAACTGCATTTTGATGATAACCACGAACGCAAGCAGGAAACCACCCTGTTTATCACCGAGGGTGATTCGGCAAGCGGATCTATCACCAAATCGCGGGATGTGCAAACTCAGGCGGTGTTTAGCTTAAAGGGTAAACCGCTGAATTGTTTTGGACTTACAAAAAAGGTTGTTTACGAGAACGAAGAATTTAACCTGTTGCAGCATGCCTTAAACATTGAAGATGGTATTGATGGACTGCGTTATAACAATATTGTTGTTGCTACCGATGCCGATGTGGATGGTATGCACATCCGCTTGTTATTGATGACCTTCTTCCTGCAGTTTTTCCCTGACCTGGTGAAAGCAGGACACGTATCTATCCTGCAAACGCCATTATTTAGGGTACGTAATAAAAAGGAAACTATTTATTGCTATAGCGATGAGGAACGCCGCAATGCCATAGCCAAATTAGGTGTTAAGCCCGAGATAACCCGCTTTAAAGGTTTGGGAGAGATCTCGCCGGATGAGTTTGGATTATTTATTGGTAAAGACATTAGGCTTGACCCTGTGTTTTTGAAAGATGCCAATATCAAAGCTTTGCTTGAATATTTTATGGGTAAGAATACACCCACCCGCCAGCAACACATTGTAAATAATTTACGTGTAGAAAAGGACGACGAAAGCGTAAACCCAACAATTGCGGTGGATATTGATGAAGAGGAATTGCCGGTAGCTGTGTAATTTGATATTAAAGGAATAACCACTATATTGTATCCCCCAATCTTTTTAGGTTGGGGGATTTTTATTTATAAACTAAAAAGAACCCTCTCCTTTGGAGAGGGCAGGGTGAGGCCATGACAGAACACGAAATAAAAATAGCTTTCAAAGAATACGATAGTATAGAAGAATTAACTGCCGCTGATAAAGCTTTATGTACCGAAGCGGTTAAGGCGTTAGCCACCTCGCACTCGCCTTATTCAAAATTTAGAGTAGGTGTAGCTTTGCAATTACAAAGCGGCAAAATACTGCATGGCAGTAACCAGGAAAACGTAGCATATCCATCGGGCCTGTGTGCCGAGCGGGTTGCTTTATTTAATTGGGGCGCTAACCATGCCGGCGACCCAATTGTGAGTATGGCCGTAACAGCACATACCGATGATTTCCCGTTATTGAAACCCGTAACATCATGCGGCGCGTGCCTTCAGGTAATGGCCGAATGTGAGAAAATGCAAAACCACCCTCTAAGGATGTTGTTATATTGCATCGATGGCCCGGTATGGGTGATAAATGGTATACAAAGCTTAATGCCCTTTATGTTTTTTGAAGAACGTTTAGTACAGCAACCGTTATGAAATTAAGGATCCTTTTATTTTTTGTTTTAACTACTATTGGTATAAGTGCCCAGGCACAGCAAGGTTTTCCGTTTGATAACGAGATCCGCGACTTTAAACACCAGGACAGTCTGCAAATGCCTGCCCGGAACGGTATCTTGTTCATCGGTAGCTCATCTATTCGTAAATGGACAGACCTTGAACAACGGTTCAGCGATAAGCGTATCATCAGGTGCGGTGTTGGTGGCTGTACAATAGAGCAGCTGGCAGATTATTATACACCCTATATTATGTATCCCTATCATCCGCGAAAAATATTCATCTATGCGGGTGAGAACGATATCGCCGAAGGCAAAACAGGAAAATTTACCGCCCGCGAATTTTATAAGCTTTGGGCCCTGATCAAACAAAACCTGCCCAATGCCGAGATCTATTTTATGGCTATAAAACCAAGCCCAAGCCGTGCAAAGTTTCTCCCTCAAGTAAAAATAGCCAACGCGTTAGTGAAGGATTTTATAAAGAAAAGAAAGAAAACGCATTATGTTGATGTGGCATCGGCGATATTAGACCCCGTTACCAAACAACCCGATACCTCATTGTTTGAAAGTGATATGCTGCACTTGAACAGTAAAGGGTATGATAAGTGGCAAACCGTGTTACAGCCGTTCGTAAAATAGAATTTCTTAAACCTCTCTCCTTTGTGGAAGGCGGGGGGCTTAAAACTAGAAAGGCCCCGGTTGCCCGGAGCCAATCACACTCAAACACTAAAATTTAATTATTTAAATACGCTATAAACATTGGTTATTTTCCAGGCACCGCCGGTATTGGCAACGGTTACATAATTGCTTCGGGTAAAGTCTTCAAATTTCATATCTACTCTTATTACGGCCATATCAGAATTGCTTTCAATAACCTCGGTGCTGGTTGAGCATTGTTGCTGAATGTTTTTTTCTCCCTCCAGGTAGTCGGTCATCTCTTTTTTGGTAAAACTCATAATGGTTTTGCCACGTAATATGCTAAACTTAGCACAGGGGTCAATAACCTGGCTTAAGTTCTCAATTCTACCAAGAGTCATGGCGTCCAGGTAAGTGTTAATGGCGTGGGTTTTTGTTAATTTAATTTCGGGTACATCGTTGGCTTTTACAAAGCTACAGGTAACAAGGAGTGCAAGGGCAAGGGTTACTGATTTTAAGGTTTTCATGATCGTTGAATTAAGGTTATAATTAATTTGTATATCTAGTTGCAACCGATCAGTTAATTCGTATGTGTATAAGATGCAAGCAGATCTGGAATAGTTACACTTTGAAATGTTAAATTTTGCGTTTTAACAAACATTTAACATTTGCCGCTCAATAATATATATTTGGCCATGGTTGATTTCAATACCATTATCTTACAATTTGGGGAACAGGGCGATAAAACCGGCTGGACTTATATTGAGGTACCTGCCGATATTGCCCAACAAATATTACCCGATAACAAGAGATCGTTTAGGGTGCGCGGGCTGCTGGATAACCTTCCTATCGCGGGGGTGTCGTTATTGCCAATTGGCGAGGGGAATTTTATGATGGCATTACGCCAGGAAATTCGCAAGGGCATCCGCAAAGAGCGTGGCGCTATACTGCGTGTGCAGTTAGAACATGATAAAGATTTTAAAATAGAAATGCCCGAAGACCTGCAGGAGTGTTTTGATTTTGAGCAGCCCGAAGCGTTTGCATATTTCAACAGCCTGGCTAAATCGCACCAGGGATATTTTATCAAATGGATAACAGATGCCAAAACGTTAGAAACCCGTGCCAATAGGATAGCCAAAACTATAAACGCTGCCCTGCGCCGGATGGATTATGGGGCAATGCTGCGCGAACAAAAAAAGCTGAGAGAATAAAGAAGCCCAGATGAACCGGGCTCTTTTACTACTTTGCTTGCGGGGCATAGTGTCGGCTGTAGTCAACCCATTTTATTAGTTTGCCGTTCTTTAATTGAATATCGTTATACATTTGCAAGGAATCGGTTTTACCTTTTTCGTTTTGCCATTTTTGTTTGTACCAAAGGCTTACCCATTCTTCACTTTTATCTTTAGAAATAACCGATTCCCAGTCATCCATACTAATTTGCAGGTTTTTATACATGCCGGCTTCGTGCATTACAGCCTGTAAGAAATCTGATTTTTTACCTTTAAACTCACCACCTTCATAAAACACCTGTACCGTATCGCCAAGAATGTTCTTCATTGCGTTTGAATCGGCTTTTTCAAAAGCTTTCATGGCGCTTAATGCCGTTTGCAAATTGCCCTGGTCAGGATTGATCTCCCATTTACGGTCTACTTTTAAAGCGTATGGCAAATTTAAAACGGTATCTGATTTTTCTGCAGATGAATCGGCAGTTGGTTTACTTTGGCATGCAACAATTAGCAACGGCGCCAGCAATAGCAGGTGAATTTTCTTCATGATTGCAGAGGTTTATAGTTTATTATAAATATAGTGGGAAAACATCGTATTTGTGTATAAAATCTGCATATCTGCACATCCGCATATCTGCACATTTCTCTATCTTTACCAATCCATAATTTTTTAGCTACAGAATGAGTGAAGATCTAAACAATCCTGATATTCCTGCAAATAACGAAGACAATATACTTCATAAAGTTACTTCTCTTGATGGGCTGTACGAGAACTGGTTCCTTGATTATGCATCATATGTAATACTTGACCGTGCCGTTCCGCATATAAATGATGGTTTAAAACCGGTACAACGCCGTATCCTGCACTCGCTTAAAGAAATGGACGACGGGCGTTTTAACAAAGCGGCCAATGTTATTGGTAACACCATGAAATATCACCCGCACGGGGATGCTTCTATTGGTGATGCTATGGTGCAGATAGGTCAGAAAAACCTGCTGATAGATTGCCAGGGTAACTGGGGCGACCCGATAACCGGCGATTCGGCAGCAGCCCCGCGTTATATTGAGGCGCGCCTTTCAAAATTCGCGCTTGATGTTGTTTTTAATCCGGATACCACCGTTTGGCAGGCCAGCTACGATGGCCGTAACAAAGAGCCTATTACATTGCCGGTTAAGTTCCCGTTATTATTAGCGCAGGGCGCCGAGGGTATTGCCGTAGGTTTGGCTACTAAGATATTACCGCACAACTTTATTGAACTGTTAGATGCATCTATAGCGGTTTTAAAAGGCGACAGGCCCAACCTGCTGCCCGACTTCCCGACAGGGGGTATGGCAGATGCTTCGGCGTATAACGAAGGCCAGCGTGGTGGTAAGATAAGGGTAAGGGCTAAAATAGTAGAGCGCGATAAAAAAACACTCACAATTACCGAGATCCCATTTACCACTACCACCGGCAGCTTAATAGATAGTGTGATATCTGCTAATGATAAGGGTAAGATCAAGATAAAAAAGATAGAGGATAACACCGCCCAGCATGTAGAGATAGTTATCCACCTGGCACCGGGTATCTCGCCTGATGTTACTATCGATGCACTTTACGCCTTTACAGATTGCGAAGTTTCCATATCACCAAATACCTGTGTAATACAGGCCGATAAGCCGCGCTTTATGAGCGTAAATGATATGCTTACCGAAAGCACCTTCTTTACCAAGGAGCTGCTTAAGCAGGAACTGGAGATCAAGTTGCGGGAACTGATGGAGAAGATCTTCTTCAGCTCGTTGCTGAAAATATTTATCCAGGAGGGTATGTACAAGCACCCCGACTACGAGCAATCGTCAGATTTTGAAGGCGTATTGGTGGTATTGAACAGGTTGTTTGAACCGTTCTTCCCACAATTTTATCGTACTATACTGCCCGAGGATTATAAGAAGCTGATTGATAAACCAATGAGCAGCATCACCCGTTTCGATGTAAAGAAAACGGATGAGCAGATAAAAGCACTGGAAGCAGAAATAAAAACGGTTAAAAACCATTTAAAACACCTTACCGATTATACCATTGCCTGGTTTGAGAAACTGAAAGAGAAATACGGTAAAGACCGTGGCCGTAAAACCGAGCTGCGCACCTTTGATAGGGTAGAAGCCGCACAGGTAGCTTTAGCCAACGTAAAACTTTATGTAAATCGCGAAGATGGTTTCATAGGTTCGGGATTAAAGAAAGATGAGTTTGTTTGCGATTGCTCGGATATCGACGAGATAATTGTTTTCCGTGGTGATGGCAAATTTATTGTAACCAAGGTGCAGGACAAGGTTTTTGTGGGCAAGGATATTGAGCACGTTGCGGTATTCAAAAAGAACGACGAGCGCACCGTTTACAACATGATATATAAGGACGGGCAAAGCGGCATAAGCTATATCAAGCGTTTTTCGGTAACGGGCGTAACCCGCGATAAGGAGTACGACCTTACCAAAGGCAGCAAAGGCTCTAAAACATTGTATTTTACCGCCAATCCTAACGGCGAGGCCGAGATAGTAAACATTCAATTGAAGCCACATGCTAAATTGAAGAAGCTTCAGTTTGATGAAGATTTTGCAGCCTTAGCTATAAAAGGACGTAACTCTATCGGTAATATGGTAACCAAGTATCCCATTAAAAAGGTGATACTAAAGACCAAAGGAGTATCTACCCTTGCAGGTCGTAAGATCTGGTATGATGATATTCTTAAACGCCTTAATGCTGACGGCCGTGGTAAATACCTGGGCGAGTTTGATGGCGACGACCGTGTACTAAATGTATTAAGCAATGGTAATTACGAATTAACCAGTTTCGACCTTAATAATCACTTTGATGATAAGATGATCGTTATTGAAAAATACGATCCGGCTAAAGTATTTGCCGTGGTACATTACGATGGCAAGTCGAAAAATTACATGGTGAAACGTTTTGTGTTCGAGAATACGGTTATTGGTAAACAAACCAGTATCATTAGTGACGAAAACGGTTCTAAACTGGTATTAATATCAGGTGCGGCACAACCCGTAGTGAAAGTAGAGCAGTTGAAAGGCAAAACGCTGATCCCCGAAGTTGTAGACCTGAACCTTACCGATTTGATAGATGTAAAAGGCATGAAAGCTATGGGGAACCGTTTATCTGTTCACCAGGTAAAAAGCGTGGAGCTGATAGCCGAACATGATGATGCAGAGGATGTACCAGACCCGGCACCAGATTCTGTTGATGATACCGAAATTGTTATTACCGGCGAAGATAAGGAAGTAGCGGATACCGCACCGGCAGCACCAATAGTGGCTGCCCCGCAATCTGAGCCAAAAAATCCCGTTATAGAGCAGGAAAAACCAGTTGCAGAGAAACCAGCGCCAGCACCTGCGAGGCCTGCTGAACCGACAAAATCGGTGGAACCGCCAGCCGAATCAGTGAAATCATCTGAAGAAAAATCAGTGGAATCAAAAGGCGAACAGGTGAAATCACCAAAGAAAAAAGTTGATTTCGAAATAACCAACCCCGATGATATTGATATAGACGATAAAGGGCAGCTGGGATTATTTTAATGTTGAGAGAGCTATGTTGAAAAGGATACTAATTTATTGCACCCTGTTTTTTGGCGGCATTGTGTTCAGTAATGCCCAAACTGTAAATCACACATTCGCCCTGGGCGATAGCACCTTTTTGCTGGATGGCAAGCCCCTGCAAATGATATCCGGCGAGATGCACTATACCCGCATCCCGCGCGAATACTGGCGCGAACGAATGAAAATGGCGAAAGCCATGGGCTTAAATACCATCGGAACATATGTGTTCTGGAATGCGCACGAGCCTGTACAAGGCAAGTATGACTTTACGGGGAATAACGATATAGCCGAATTTGTGCGTGTAGCCAAAGAAGAAGGCCTTTGGGTGGTTTTGCGCCCAAGCCCTTACGTATGTGCCGAGTGGGAATTTGGCGGCTATCCGTGGTGGTTGCTAAAGGATAGGAACCTTAAAGTACGCAGTAAGGATCCCGGTTTTATTAATGCCTACCAAAACTACATGATGGAAGTAGGAAAACAGCTTGCCCCGCTACAGATAAACCATGGCGGCAATATCCTGATGGTGCAGATAGAGAACGAATATGGTTCTTTCAGCAACGATAAGGAGTACCTGGCCCAGAACGAAAAGATTTTCCGTGAAGCGGGTTTTGACGGTTTATTGTTTACCTGCGATGGTCCCTCACAAATGCCTGCGGGTTATTTGCCGGGCTTTTTACCTGCTGTAAATGGCGAGGATAACCCTGCAAAAGTGAAAGAGCTTGTTAATAAATATCATAATGGTAAAGGTCCGTATTATATAGCAGAATGGTACCCGGGCTGGTTTGATAGCTGGGGTAAACCACACAGTGGTAGCAATGCTGACGAGGATGCCAAAAAGCTGGATGAGGTTTTATCCGCAGGTATTTCCATTAATATGTACATGTTTCATGGTGGTACCACGCGCGATTTTATGAACGGTGCCAATATGAGTCGTACCGAAGCTTATGCACCGCAAACATCAAGTTATGATTATGATGCCCCGCTGGATGAAGCCGGTAATCCCACACCAAAATATTATAAGCTTAGGGCAATAATTGCCAAACACCTGCCAGAAGGCGAACACCTGCCCCAAGTGCCCGAAAAGAAGCGCCGCACATTTGGTTTAGAGGTGATCAAATTTAGCGGCGTGGCTAACCTGTTCAGTAATTTGGGTAAACCAATAGAATCAGAAAAACCATTGAGTTTTGAAGATATTGACCAGGGCTACGGTTTTGTGTTATACCGCACCACATTAGCCAATGCGGCAAGCGGTTTGCTCAAAATAAAAGAGCTGAGAGATTATGCTACGGTTTACTTAAACGGTAAGCGCATTAGTGTTTTAGACAGGCGTTTAAAACAAGATTCCCTGCAACTGGATAGCCCGACGCCAAATAGTGTGTTAGATATTTTGGTTGAGAATAACGGCCGGATAAATTACGGGCCATATCTTATTGATAACCGCCAGGGAATAACCGATAAGGTAACACTGCACGGACAAGAACTTTTAGGCTGGAAAATGTACCAGTTTCCGTTTGCTACAGCAACCGGGTTCAAATATTTGCCCGCACAAAACGAAGGCGATTTACAACCTTCTTTATACCGAGGCACATTCTCGTTACGTGGCTTAGTTGATACCTATTTGGATATGAAGGGTTTTGGTAAAGGTTTTGTTTTTATAAACGGCCACAACCTGGGTAAATACTGGAACATTGGCCCACAGCAAACCTTATATGTGCCGGCCGCCTGGTTAAAGAAAGGTATTAACGAAGTAGTGGTGTTCGACCAGTTGAAAGGCGGCCATACAGAACTATCAACTTTTGATCATCCTGTTTTAAAAGAGGTAGGCCCGCCAACACCTTAACGGATTTATAACAAAAAAGAGGCACCATTTTGGCGCCTCTTTTTTCGCAAGTGTTTTTTTGTATGTTTTAATTACAAGATCAGGATCAATACTAAAATGATGATGATAATTGCACCAATAGAAAGGTAAATACCACCGCCGCCCATGGCTTGTGCTTCTTGCTTAAGTTCTTTTAATTCAGATTTTAATTCTTTCTTTTCTGCTTTGTTCAACTGAGATTTGTCCATTGCTTTTATCTCTTCAACACGCGTCTTTATCTCTTCAACACGGGCTACTCTCTGCTCTTTGGTCATGTTGGCAGCAGCTTCTTTATAAACATCTTTCTTGTCAGTAAATGTTGCAGCATTACTGTTAAAGGCAGCTACAGTAAGTAGCATTGTCATAGCAATTAGATAGATTTTCTTTTTCATAGTTGTGTTGTTATATGTAAGTATTTTAGTGATAAGCTTAAAAACAATTCAAATGTTTTAAAAAATATATAAAATAATCAACTTTCATATGCTGATGTAAAAAGATGCCTCAAAAACATGGCCTACAACGGTTTTTTGTATATTTTCTTTCACAGTAATATCTTTGGGTTCACCAGCCGAATCTGCACAACCCAGCCATGGTTCAATGCATACAAAATCGGCACCAGGTTTAGCCCAAAGCCCCAGGTAATTAAAATGCGGAAACTCAACCGATAGTGTTTGGTTGTGTTTATCACTCTTAATGGTTACCATGCGCGATTGTAAATTCTTAAAAACCAATGCGTCCCCGGCAAATAATTCGCGGGTTAGGTAGAGTCTTTTATTAGGTGTAGCCACAGGATGCTTTTCGCCACTGAACAGGCCATCAGCATTTAGCACATGAGTTTCCAGCTTCTCTTGTGTTTCAAACTCCAGGTAGTAATCCTCATAATTTTCGCCTGCGTTAAACGGTACATTAAACGCGGGGTGCCCGCCTACCGAAAAGTAAACCGGTTTTGTGTCTCGATTGATCAGCTTATACGTTACCCGCAGCGCGTTTTCAATCAGTGTATACAATACCTGAAAATCGAATTTATAAGGGAATACAGCCAGCGTTTTCTCGCAGTGCGGTAACGAGAAACCAGCGTGTGCATCGTCACTATCCAACAGAATAAAATCCGACTGCCTTGCAAAGCCGTGCCTGTTCATGCTGTAGGTTTTGCCGTCAACATGTAGTTCATTGTTCAGTAACCCGCCAACAATAGGGAACAGGTTTGGCGCATGGTAGCCCCAAACATTAGGGTCGGCCTGCCAGAGTTGTTCAACACCAGTTTCTTTATTATATAATGAAGTTAGCTGCGCGCCTTTGGCATCAATGGTAACTTTCAGAAATTCATTCTCAAGGGTGGTCATGCGTTGTGAGGTTTAAAGGATTATCAACAAACAAGTTTGCGGAGTGTTTCTTTTTGTATAAAAATAGGAAAAAAAGCCTCACCTAAATCCTCTCCAAAGGAGAGGATTTTAAAAATAACTTTTACGCCCTATCCTTTGGAGAGGGGCGGGGGTGAGGCCCTACTGCTTATCTACCTTAATCTTCGCCCTGATGATCGAATCCTTTTGTGCGCCGATTAGCTTGTAGTTGTAATTAAACAAAGCGCCCTCAAAATCACCATAAGATACATTAGGTATCACAATGTACTTACTGCCAAATTCTTTTTTCAATTGCTCGGTAGCCGCCTGTCTGTTGGGCTCGGCAGGTTTATTATCGTATAGCATATCAAAATCGGGCAGATTATCGCCGCAAAGCAACACAATATTATAATTCTTCAATACTTGCTGGCGGCGGGTTTCTTTGCTGGACGATGTTTGCCTTAACAGCACATGCTCGTTATCGGTGTTAGGTAAGTTGTATCGCTGCAAGTTTTTAATCGTGCCCGCACGTTCATCTTCATCACGATTGGTGATATAAAAAACCGCCACACCCTTTGACGCCGCGTATTTAAAAAATGCAGGAGCCCCGGGTACGGTATCTGCCTCGGCTTTGGCTGTCCATGCTTTCCAGGTGGCCAGGCTGTATTCTTCGTTTTTTGCAGCACGCATGGCATCGTACGGGCTGTTATCTAAAACTGTTTCATCAATATCCGTAACTAAGGCCAGTGGTTTGCCACCCGGGTTTTTTAGTGCCTCATCCAGGCGTAGTTTAGCAATGTTATAAGCCTGGAAACATAATGCTTTATACTCTGCCGACCGTTGCTGCCAAAGTGAAGCCCAAACTTTGCCATTGTTAGCAATAGATGTGCTTTCGATTTTTTTTGGGGTGGAACAGGCGGCCAATAATAGGGTACCTGCCAGCAGGACGGTTAATGATCTCTTCATTTAAATATTTACCCGGTTATAAAAGTTCGGGCTTTACTTTATCAGTAAATTCTTTTACAAACTTATTTAATTTGGGCTGTATCACAAAGGCGCAATACGGCTTCATGGGGTTATCATTGTAATAATTTTGATGAGAATCTTCGGCCTTGTAAAACTCACTTACCGGGGTAACTTCGGTTACAATTGGTTTATCATAAACTTTCTCTTCGGTTAGTTTCCGGATCATCTCTTCCGATCGTTGCTTTTGCTCATCGGTATGGTAAAATATGGCCGAACGGTATTGCGTGCCTACATCATTACCCTGGCGGTTAAGCGTAGTTGGATTGTGTGTTTTAAAAAAAACCAGCAACAGTTCATCCAATGATAGTACATCAGCATCAAATTCTACCTCTAAAGCTTCTGCATGGCCGGTATCGCCATTACAAATTTCCATATAGGTTGGTTTTTTTGTATGCCCGCCCGTATAGCCGGATGTTACTGATATTACGCCCTTTACCGACTGGAAGATAGCTTCGGTGCACCAAAAGCAGCCGTTGCCAAATGTTATTTTCTGAATATTCATAGTTATCTTATAAACGAATAGAATATTAATTTGGTTTACGCTTAAATACATGCCGGAGAGTTATGGCAGTTTAATTACTTTCTCGTCCTACGGGTTACACCCACTTACTCAAAAACTTACCGAACTCCTCTTTGTACTGGTCGCCTACGGTAATATTTATTTTGCCAATTTGAAGTGCATTACGGGTGATGGAGTTTATTTTATCGAGCGATACAATATACGAGCGGTGCACGCGCATAAAACGCTTGGCGGGTAGCTTTTCTTCCAGGGCTTTCAGGCTGCTGAGGGTCAGGATGGCTTTCTCGGTATTTTTCAGGAAGATCTTTACATAATCCTTCAGGCTTTCCATGTACAAAATATCATTAAGGGCAATGCGCACTAACTGATACTCTACCTTTACAAACAGGTAATCATCTTCCACACGTTCGGGGGCTGCCGGTTCTGCGGCGGGTTGAGCATTTGATTTTTGCAGTAACTCTGCATAAGCCAAAGCTTTGTTTGATGCATGCAAAAACTCTTCGTAGTTGAAAGGTTTCAGCAGGTAATCCAGCGCGTCTACCTTATATCCTTCCAAAGCAAACTGGTTATAAGCTGTAGTGAAAATGATGCGGGGTTTGTTTGGCCCGCGGCTGTCCAATACCCGGGCAAGCTCGATGCCGTTAAGGTTTGGCATTTGTATATCCAAAAATATGAGGTCTACTTTATGCTCCTGTAACCCACTCAAAGCCTCCACCGCACTGCTGTAGCGGCCAACCAAATTCAGGAAAGGCGTTTGCTCAATAAAAGCACAGATCAGCCCAAGGGCTAAAGGCTCGTCATCAACAGCTATGCAATTTATAGTCATATGTTACAGCTGAATGGTTAAGTTAACAATATACATATTTCCTTCGCCGGTATCATCAACCTTTAAAGTGTATTTGCCGGGGTAAAGCAGATCTAACCTGCGGATAGTATTATTGAGGCCAATACCCTGGTTCTCTTCTATGCTGTCCTGAGTTTTATATATGCTGTTCTTTACTGTTAAATTCACCTTATTGTCATCCTGCTCAATAATAACATCAATGGTGCTGGGCTGGGTATCACTTATGCCGTGTTTAAAAGCATTTTCTACAAAAGTGAGGAACAGCATTGGTGCCACCGCAAAATCTTTTAAAGGGCTTGGGCTGCTGAAATTCACTGTTACTTTGTCGGTAAGCCTTAATTGCATCAGGCTAATATAATCTTTAATAAAAGCTATCTCCTGGCTTAACAGGGCGGTGCTGTTTTGGGTATCGTAAAGCACATATCGCATCATCCGCGATAGCTGATGCAGGGCAGTACGCGATGTTTCTACGTTGACTACCGTAAGCGCGTATATGTTATTTAGGGTATTAAAAAAGAAATGCGGGTTTATCTGCGCTTTTAAAAAGGATAGCTCCGAACTGATCTTTTCCTGCTCCATTTCCTGATGGCGTTGTTTGTCGCGCTGCCAGATCTGGGTAGTGGTGATGCTGGTGCTTATGCCCAATACCAATGCCGATATAGCCAGTGTAAGAATATCATAGCCATGCTTGCCCTTGATGCTTTGTAATGAGTTCTTTTTCTTCATAAACGCTTCGTAGAAAAGGCGTGGAAGTTCAAGATAGTTATCGATCCAACTGGTGAGTACCATTATAACGGCTATGACCAACGCTATCAGTAAAAAATAAATACCTGTACGGTTCTTCAGTAAAAACCTGGGGACTAACGTATAGGCATTTAAGTAGTAGGCGGCTATCAGCAGGAAGAAAATAAATACCTGCTTTATCCAAAATTGACAAGGTACCTCAATATTCCACCCAAGGGGCTGATTAAATAGCAGTACTATACCCAACACTATCCATATAAGGGTTTGAATAAGGATGTTAACCAATGTGCTTTTAGATCTTTGAAATATCATTCCCTTTAGGTTTAATGGACAGGTTATCACAATATTACAAATGCTGCGGTCAATATGCCAATAAAATCTACAGGCAATCAAAGTTTACCGATGAGCAGGCGTTTTTACCGGTTGGGGTTAAGCTTTAACCCTACAATTCCCTTAATTCGGCTTTCGCAGAACAAAAACGGGCTTCCGTCTATTTGTCGCTGCCGCTGGTCTATCGCGTTTTTTTAGTAATGTAAACAGCTGTTTCTTTGAGCATTGAAAGTTCATAACAAAATTTAAAAACATAATTAAAACGAAAAGATCATGAAAAAGTCATTCACATTAGCAGCATTATTATTAGTATTAAGTACAGGTTTATTTGCAGCCACACCAGCCAAAAGTATTGTTAATAACAACGACGATGCAAACAGCGCTATAGTTGTACAGGCCATGCGTACCGCTTTAGGTTTCGGCATTAGTATACAACAAACCACGGCAGCTGGTTCGGTTATTATTACCGATAAAAACAACCAGGTGATACTGAATGATAAATTGGCAAAAGGCAAAACGATAGAAAAAGCTTACAACCTTTCTGAACTGGAAACAGGGGATTACTCGGTTACCGTTAATGCCAACAACACATCAATTACTAAACAATTGCATGTTTACCAGGAGTACGGTAACAAAGCATATGTGTTTTTACAATAAAAGCACCCATTAATAAGTAAATGCCCATGCATAAGCATGGGCATTTTTTTTAACGGTTAAAAATGCCTTTACATCTATGTTTTTTATGTGCCGGTCTATCGCTTTTTTATATGGATGAATAAAATACTTACTTGTACCAATATAAAATTTTAGGCATGGGAACACGGAGGTTTCTTTTGTGAGATTTAGTTAACCTCTGTGCTCTTCGTGCTTTTTGAGTTTGTGTTTATGATTGGAAATTAATGACTGGTTGTTTCGCACGTGTATAATTTTGTGCTCTTTAATTAAAACAAATGTATGTAAAATGCGTTTGAGTGCTGTACAGCCTACAGAAGTACATTTTTATTAATTAACATTTATACATCTATGAAATTTATCAAAACATTATTTTTATCGGCCCTGGCATTAGGAACAATTACATTTAGCTCATGCACAAAAGATGGAGATGTACCAGTAATTCCGGAAGCTGCGGTGACAGCCAAAATTGACGGTACCTTAACAGAATTTAATACCAATATGCTGGCAACAACCAACGAAGCTGGTGCTGCTACTGTTACCAGTATACAAGGCACCGATGCTAAAGGGAATAAAATATCAATATCGGTAATTGGCGCATTAACAGCCGGACAAACCTACACTTCAGGGGGCGCTGCTGATCCCAATAAACCAACAATTTTATTGTTAACAGCCAGTAATGAAAGCTATTTGAACGACGATAGTATTGCTGCAAATGCGGTAAGTGTTACTATTACAGCTGCTTCTTCAACCAACGTACAAGGTACGTTTAAGGGCAATCTTGCAACAGTAGCAGCCGGCGGCGGTGCGGTAAAAACTAAAGCTGTAACCGAGGGCAAATTTAACGTAGCGCTCAATACTAATAAATAAAACATTGCCACTTGATGGCAAATACTTAATAAACAAAAAGCCTCCCGACTGATGTTGGGAGGCTTTTTGTTATGGTGTTGTTTTTCTGGATTGCTGCATTGGGTTAGCCCCGCTGGTGGCACCCCTTGGCAGGGTTTGCTGTTTAAACAGCTCGAAGCGTGTTGGTGCCATTTCTCTTGGCCAGCTATTATTACTCTCGTCAATATCGGCGGTTTCGCGTTCAGGGTCGAGTTTAATAGAACGTACCTCTTTGGTTTTGGCAAACACCTTGGTTACCTTTTGCTCGTTATGGCGCCATATATAGGCCGATATCGTTTCGGTTTCCTTGCTGCCATCAGTATAGGTCCACTCAATAATTAATGGCGATACACAGCCACCACGGTTAGTAAGGCTTAGCTCGTAAAAGAAGTTTTTGGTATCGTATAGTTTCTTCTCATCCGGGCTTAAAGCGTTGTACATGGCCTGATAGCTTTGTGTGGTCATTGGGGTGGCGGCAAAGCGGTCCCACTTGCTATAAAAATCTTGCAGGGCGGTATCAGCCTCAACCGTAAATTTATCACCTGCGGCTTTATTGCGTTTAGTGCTGATGTTATCCAGGTTGCGGTCAAACTGTGCACGGTCGAACGTGGCTTCGTTTGCCGGGTTTTTAGTGTTAAGGCGATAGTATTTTACGCTATCCAGCGATATATCAACCGGGTCGGTTCCGTAGAACCAGCCGCGCCAAAACCAATCCAGATCAACAGCCGAAGCATCTTCCATGGTACGGAACAGATCGGCAGGGGTAGGGTGTTTAAATGCCCAGCGGTGTGCGTAGGTTTTAAAGGCGTAGTCGAATAATTCGCGGCCCATTACGGTTTCGCGCAGTATGTTTAATGCCGTTGCCGGTTTTGCATAGGCGTTGGGGCCAAAGCGGGTAATGTTCTCTGAGTTGGTCATTATGGGTTCCAACTCGTTCTTCGGCAGCTTCATGTAATCCACTATCTTATAAGCCGGGCCACGCTGTGATGGGTAGTTAGGATCCCATGACTGCTCGGCAAGGTACTGGCAAAAAGTGTTCAAGCCTTCGTCCATCCAGGTCCACTGGCGCTCATCAGAGTTTACTATCATCGGGAAAAAGTTGTGACCAACCTCGTGGATGATAACGCCTATCATCCCATTTTTTGTGGCCTCGCTGTATGTACCATCCTTTTCGGTACGGCCATAGTTAAAGCATATCATTGGGTACTCCATCCCGTTTGATGCTTCAACAGAAATAGCAACCGGGTATGGGTAAGGGAATGTTGTTTTAGAATAGCTACGCAGGGTATGAGCAACAACTTTGGTAGAATAACGACGATATAGGCCATAAGCCTCGGGGCCATAGTACGACATCGCCATCACTTTTTTGCCACCGTCTACACGGGTGCTCATGGCATCCCACACAATTCGTCGCGAGCTTACCCATGCAAAGTCACGTACATTCTCAGCGTGGAAGCTCCATGTTTTGCGGGCTGTTGAGTGGCCTTTCATTAGTTGTTTAACCTCGTTAAGGTTTACCACTTCAATGGGCTGGGTAGCGTTTTGTGCTTCGTTCCAACGTTTTAATTGCGCTGTTGTAAGGGTTTGCGCGTAGTTGCTGCACTGGCCTGTTCCACCTACTACATGGTCGGCAGGTACATTAATGTTTACTTTAAAATCGCCAAAGGCTAAGGCAAATTCACCGCGACCGGTAAATTGTTTATTTTGCCATCCCTGAAAATCGCTGTAAACAGCCATGCGCGGGTACCACTGTGCCATGGTATACAGGTAATTTCCATCCTCTGGAAAAAACTCGTAACCGCCACGGCCGCCAATTGTTAGCCTGTCGCTGATGTTATACCACCAGGTTACCTTAAAGCGGAACTTTTGGCCCGGTTGTAAGGTTGCAGGCAACTCTACCCGCATCATGGTTTGGTTAATAGTGTATTTAAGCGCGTTGCCGTTAACATCTTTAATGCTTACAATATGGTTACCCAGGTCAAGATCATGGCCCATTATACCTTGCAGCTGGCGCAAGCTCATTTTGCTTTGCATTTTGCTCTCGTCAAACTTTTGGTTCTCGGCATCTTTTTTATGCTCGTTCTCGTCAAGCTGTAACCAAAGGTAGGTAAGCGGGTCTGGCGAGTTATTGGTGTAGGTTATGGTTTCTACACCATCCAGGCGTTGTTTATCATCGTCTAATTTGGCAGTTATCTCGTAATCGGCTTTTTGCTGCCAATATTTTGGCCCCGGCGCACCAGATGCAGAGCGATACTCGTTGGGAGTGCTTAGCATGGTACCCAATTGCTCAAATTTGTTGCCGTGGTTAGATCCGGGGTTGTTTTCGTTTTGCGCTATTACAGCGTTTGAAAACAATAAGCAAGGTAAAAGGTAGTAGTAAAGTTTCTTCATTTAAATTTTATTAATACAAAACGTTCAATGCACATGATAAAAGCTATCCCAAATATAGCAGATGAAAGGAATAACACCCAATCGCGGCGGGGCGTTTTAAGTAATTTTATGATTACATAAGCCAAAATAAGTACCGATAATACAATTAGTACCTGCCCAAACTCTAACCCGATGTTAAAAGCGAACAATTCCGCAGTGATATTGGTGCTGGTGCCCAGCAAACTTTTCAGATAATTAGAGAAGCCCAGGCCGTGGATCAGCCCAAATATCAGCGCTAAAAAATAACTGAAGCGTACGGTTAACGCGGTTCTGTTTTTGCTGAGGATATTTACCAAACAGGTAAGCACTATGGTAACCGGTATTAGAAATTCGATAAGTGATGTGTTTACTTTTACTATGTTTAAAACGCTTAATGCCAGGGTAATAGAATGGCCGATTGTAAAAGCGGTTACCAGCACCAGTACTTTGCGCCAGTCGGCCAAAAGGTAGGTACCGCAAAGTACGGTAACAAATAAAATATGATCATAACCCTGCCAGTCGCAGATATGTTGCCAGCCCAGCTGGAAGTATAAACCAAAATCCTGCATCGTTATTAATTAGCGAATAACAATAAAAATATCGTTTTTTGCGTAAAGATATATTTTACAGGCAATATGCTGCAGCTATTCATCCTTTGGTTCGGGCTTTTTCACCCCTTTTATGTAAGCGTTACCGAGATAAACCACAACCCCAAAACACATACTGTTGAGGTAAGCTGCCGCATGTTTTATGATGACCTGGAACGAGTGCTGGAGAAAGATAACAAAGTCCCCCTGAACATTGTAAAGCCCGCCGATAAAGCCCAGCTGAACCGCTTTATAAACGAGTATGTAAAGAAACACCTGAGCATTAAGGCCGATGGCAAACTGCTAAATCTAAGTTACGTTGGGTACGAGATACAGGAAGATGGCGCCTGGGCTTATTTTGAAGTGAAAGGCATACCATCTGTAAAGAAAATTGATATACACGACGATTTGTTAAATGCCCAGCATGCCGAGCAAATAAATATGCTGCATGTAACCGTTGGCGGCCAGCGCAAAAGTACCAAACTTGATGCGCCCGATGCAGATACCAGTTTTAGCTTTTAGGGATAATTATTGCAGGCTTGCTTTTATAATTTGATTATAGCGAAGATCTGAAATATAGAAGTTGCCTTGGTTATCGGCAGTGATGGCAGGCCTGATTATCACGGCTGTTGCCTGGGGTTTTAAGCTGTTTACAGTTTTATTATTTACAGTCTTGTTTGGTAAAGCAGTAACTGCCGTAATTATGCCTGCAGAAGAAAGTTTAAAAATCTTACCATCTGAATTTAAAATGTATTTGTCACCTTTTTTATCAATGGTTATACCTTGCGGAGAAAAGTCAGCAAGGTTATCTGGATTATTAAATTTACTTATAGTGCCTGCGTTATCTATTTTAAGTACAACTCTATAAGGATCTGCAACGTAAATATTATTTTGATCATCAATAGCTATTGCGTGTGGAGATGATGTAATTCCATTGCCCTGAAAATAAGTAGTTACTTCCCCTGTCGCTGTTATTTTTCTTATGGCATTGTTTCCGGTATCGCATACATACAAGTCGCCATTTGCAGTTACAGCGATACCATTAAGTGAATTAAATTGGGCTAACTTTCCTGAAGCATTAACGTTGCCTTTTATTCCGCTGCCTGCAATAGTAGTTACAACACCATCAGGTGTTATTTTTCGGATAACATACCCACCGTTTTCAGCTACAAACAGGTTTCCGTTCTTATCAATGGCTATTGCCGAAGGATAGTTAAAGCTTGCAGCAGTACCCGTTCCATCTTTTGAACCCTTGGTTCCATTTCCGGCAAATGTTGATACAATTCCCTCTTTTGTTATCTTTCTAATCAGATTATTATCCTGATCAGCTACAAAAATATCTCCCAAGCTATTTGCAGCTAATCCGGTAGGGACGTTAAACGATGCGGATAATCCGTAGCCATTTGTAGCGCCATATGCACCGCTTCCGGCCCATACGAACTTTACTAAAGTGTAATTATAAGTAAATGATGGGCCTGTTGCTGATTTTTTACCGTTAGTAACTTTAACGGTGCCGGTACCTGCGCTCGATGGAACTGTAACCGTTAGTTGTGTAGTAGTTGCAGCAGTGATAGCCGCTTCTTTATTATTAAAAAACACTTTGTTTTTTTCAGCTACAGCATTAAACCCTGTGCCATTGATAAGTACGGTTTCATTATAGTGGCCTTCATTAATATTTAGCGAAGTTATAGTAACTTCATCCTGAACAGGGGTTACAGGTACTACGGGTATTATCGGGGTAACCGGTTCTGGTGCATCTTTTCTTTTTGAGCAACCTGTAAAGAATATATTTGATACTATTAAAGCGATAGTTAAAATGAATAGCTTTAAGGGGAATTTCATATAGGTTTGGCTATAATTGATTATAAAGATAATAAAAGGAATTAATACGGCCGGTTATAAACGGACTTAGTTTTTTAATACATAAAACTTTGCTTTGTGGCTGGTAATTGTATATTTGACACTTAAAATAAAATATACCTAATGCAATCTTTATCAGCTTTTTTAAAAACTGCAGCCGCTGTAATAGCTGTACTTTTTTGTAGTACAATATGTTTTGCACAACAAGCAAGAACTGTAGCCGATTTTGACAAAGGCTGGCGTTTCCATTTAGGCGATGTAAGCAATGCCGAAAAGATGACTACTGCGGATAAAAACTGGCGCATTTTAAATTTACCGCATGATTGGAGCATAGAAGGACAATTTAGCAAAGATAACCCCGCAACCCCCGAAGGTGGCGCCCTGCCGGGCGGGATAGGCTGGTACCGTAAAACGTTCACAGTTCCGGCCTCGGCAAAAAGCAAAAAGCTGTATATCGATTTTGATGGTGTATACCAACACAGCGATGTATGGATAAACGGGCATCACCTGGGTTTCAGGCCCAATGGGTACATCTCTTTCAGATACGAGCTTACGCCATACTTAAATTTTGGTAGGGCAAATGTAATTGCGGTTAAGGTAAATAATTCCGAACAGCCCAACTCGCGCTGGTACTCCGGCTCGGGTATTTACAGGAATGTGTGGCTGGTTACCACTAATAAAATTGCTATTGACCATTGGGGGACTTACATCACCACGCCACAGGTAAACAATGAATTTGCCGACGTAGCTGTTGAGGTAAAGATAAATAATGCCGCTGCTGCCAATGCCGGCGTCACCACCCGGGTTTATATTTATAATACCGATGGTAAATTAGTTTCGGGAGGCGGTACAGTCCCTCCGGCTACCAAACAGGGGGATACGGTGAGCATTTTAAAAACTACACTTAAGGTAAATAACCCGCATTTATGGTCGGTAGATGATCCTTATTTGTATAAAGTAGTAAGCAAGGTTTTTGACGGCGATAAGGTGGTTGATACCTACACCAATACTTTAGGCATCCGGTATTTTAATTTTGATGCCGATAAGGGCTTTTCGCTTAACGGCAAGCCTATGAAAATTTTGGGCGTTTGTGATCATCATGATCTGGGCAGCTTAGGCTCGGCCATAAACACCCGTGCATTAGAAAGGCAGCTGCAAATATTAAAAGCGATGGGTTGTAACGGCATCCGTACATCACATAACCCACCGGCGCCCGAGTTGCTTGATCTTTGCGACCGCATGGGCTTTATTGTGATGGATGAAGCCTTTGATATGTGGAAGATGCAAAAAACCAAGTATGATTATCATTTATACTGGGACGAATGGCATAAACGCGATCTGCAAGACCAATTGCTGCGCGACCGTAATCACCCATCGGTATTTGTATGGAGCATAGGTAACGAAATTGGGGAGCAATACAGCAAAACAGATACCGCAGGCAGGAACATAGCACGCGAACTGGCGGGTATAGTCCGCTCAATGGATAACAGGCCAATAACTTCGGCCAATAACGATCCCGGTACAGCCAATAACCTTATAGCCTCAGGAGCGCTCGACCTGATCGGGTATAATTACCATGAATTTGATTACGCTAAATTTCATGAGCGGTTTCCGGGTAAAAAGTTCATCGCTACCGAAACTACGTCTGGTTTAGAAACACGCGGATATTATGAGATGCCATCAGATAGTATACGGATCTGGCCCCCTCAATGGGATAAGCCATTGATAAGAGAAGGTAATAATGTATCTGCCTATGACAACACCAGGCCGACTTGGGGTTCAACTCATGAGGCTACCTGGAAGGTGATGAAAAAGTATGACCACCTATCTGGCATGTTTATCTGGACAGGTTTTGATTACCTGGGTGAGCCTACGCCTTACACCTGGCCGTCGCGCAGTTCTTATTTTGGCATAATAGATCTGGCCGGTTTTCCTAAAGATATCTATTACATGTACCAAAGCGAGTGGACAGCTAAGCCGGTGCTGCATATTTTCCCGCACTGGAACTGGGAGCCGGGCAAAATGATTGACATATGGGCATATTATAACAATGCAGATGAAGTTGAACTGTATCTGAACGGGAAATCTGTTGGGATTAAAAAGAAAACAGGCGATGACCTGCATGTAATGTGGCGATTAAAGTTTGAGCCGGGTACCTTAAAAGCCGTATCACGTAAAAATGGAAAAGTTGTATTAACCAAAGAGATAAAAACTGCAGGAGCACCTGCTAAAATTGAACTAACTGCTGATAGAAGCAATATTAAAGCTGATGGAAAAGACCTGTCGTTTATTACTGTTAGGGTTTTAGATAAAGATGGTAACCTTGTACCCAACGCCGCTAACCGTATCAAGTTTACGGTACTTGGCGGAACGCTTGTATCTGTTGATAACGGCAATCCGGTTAGTCACGACAGTTTTAGGGCAAATAATGTAAAGGCGTTCCATGGTTTGGCACTGGCTGTTGTAAAAGGGAGAGAAACGGTAGGAAGTATCAGAGTTACTGCTACAACAGCGGGGTTAAAGCCGGTTGTTGTTACATTGAATGCTAAATAAGGAAATTTAAGTCGCCGCAGGGTCTCACCTCGTGGCCCCTGCGATGCTTTGCATGTGGCGCAGGGTCTCTTCCAGAAGACCCTGCGAAGACAAAGCAATATGCAAGCAATGACCACTACTCCTGACACCGCTTTTACACAGGCAGTATTAAATCCACTAATTTTTCAATTAATTAACCTATTGAGCTCGTTTCTTTTACGGGTTTTATAATGCTTTGGCTATCGAATTTTTATATTAGCTTTTGTAAGTGCCTCGCATTACCAATACTTATAATTATATATGAAAAAAACAATTTTCCTCGCCCTGCTAATTCTTCCATACTTTTCCAAAGCGCAAATCAGCCATAAGTATCTCATTAAAACAGGTAAACTGTTTGATAGCGAAACGGGAACATTTAAAATCGGTTTGGATGTGTTGGTTGATGGCAGCAGGATAGAAGGCGTTAAGCCCGACAAGGACGTTACAGCCAATGAAAGGCAAGATCATCAGCTTATTGATCTTTCTAAATACACTATTTTGCCGGGTCTCATTGATTCACATACGCATCTGCTTTTTCGGGAAGAGTTACAGCCAGGCATGGACTTTTCGACCCTTTCTTTAGAAAAGGTCTTAACTCAGCAGGGGGATGCTTACCGGGCCATTTATGGGGCTGTAAGGGCCAAAGCCTATTTAGAGGCGGGCATCACTTCCGTGCAGGATTTGGGCAACTCGGGCAAATTTGCCGATATCGCTTTGCGCAAGGCTATTAATGATGGTTTGGTCATTGGGCCACGTATGAGATGTGCCGGGCAGGGACTGTCCAGCGAGGGCGGGCAACTGCCTGGGCTGATTTACCAGCATCGCGGTATCGCAAATGATGAATACCGGATAATAACCAGCCCTACCGACGCTATACAGGCAGTGCGTGAAAATGTCACTCAAGGGGTAAACGTGATAAAAATTTACTCCAACAATACACCTAACCGTACCGCACTTTCGGTTGACGAGATGCGGGCAATAGTTACCGAGGCGCATCGCTATCACCTTCGTGTAACTGCTCACGCTACTGATAATCAGGCCGTTTACAACGCTGTAATTGCCGGAGTCGACGGCATTGAACATGGCTATGACGTGGCGGACAGTACTCTTATTATGATGGCCAAAAAGAAAGTTATACTGGTGCCAACTGACGGCGACAGCACTATTTTCGCAAACTATGTAAAGATTGCCTACCCCGATGACAAAAACGCTGGGCCGCAAATAAAAAAAATGCTAAATGCCCAGGCCAGCCGGCTGCAACGCGCCCTCAAATATGGCGTTATAATAGCTGCTGGCTCTGACGATTACATTGACGTAAAGATGCCTTATGCGGCTTGGTCTAAACATACGCTCATTGGTTATCAAGAAGAAGGGGTGAGTATCCCACAAATCCTCCAATTTGCAACCATAAACGCAGCAAAGCAGCTTAATATGTCCGGCAAAATCGGCGCGCTCAAAATCGGCTTCCTTGCTGATATTATTGCAGTGGACAACAATATTGATACGGATATACACGCAATTTTGAATATCCATTTTGTAATGAAGGATGGGGTGGTATACGTGGGTAAGTAGTCATTTATTTTTTCGTCGCCGCAGGGTCTCACCTCGTGGACCCTGCGGCGACTTGCATATAGGGCGCAGACTCTCTTTCAGACGCCCCTGCGGGGACAAAGACTTTGCCGGGTTTGGATTTAATGGTGACGTTATTTTGTCAGTGCCTTATTTTTAAAATGCCTTATTATCAGTTGTTTAAACGTTAGAGATGGTGTTCACGGTCGTGAACGTGAACACTTGGCATGCCATTTACTAATAAATTGTCATCCTGAGCTTGTCGAAGGATTATACAGTTTGCTAATGGTTCGACACGCTCCATGACAAAGTGGTGAAGTTATTACTCCGTTAAAACTGTAAATTTAAAATCTAACGGTTCGAAGTTGCGGATAAGTTCGTCTATGAAAAGCTGTCCCCATTTTACGTAGCTCAAACCAAAGTTTTCGGAACGTTCCTGTAGACTGTTGTTGGGGAAAATATCTTTTTTAATCTGTTCTATCTGCTCCAGGCGAGTATGGTAATTGCGCTTTTCGGCCTTTACCATTTTCTTTTGCAGGTTATCCACGGCATGTTTTAAACGTGCCTGTATTGCCGCTGCAGATGGGGCAAGGGTGCTGTCAATTTTGTGCGAGCGCAGTTTTATTTTCTCAAAAACACGTTCCAGTTCGCGCCATTCCTCGGCCAGGGTAAGGTCGTGATCGCTGTGTTTTTTTACCCAGCTGTTTTTTATCTCGTCGGCACTTTTAAAGATCTCGGCAGGGGCAAGCTCCATGCTTTTTATTTTAGCCGCGGTTTCCTTACGGATAACAAGGCCGGAATTACGCAGTATCAGGATAGGGAAATCTACCTTATAAAAGTCGAAGTTTGATTTAAGTTCCAGCCAGTAAACCAGCTCGGCACCACCACCTACATAGGCAATATTTGGTAAAATACACTCCTGGTACAGCGGGCGCATTACCACATTAGGACTAAACCTTTCGGGCGCGGTTTTAATTTCCTGTTTCAGTTCAGCCTCGGTAAAGCTGATATCGGTATTCATTACGTTGTAGCGGTCGTTCTCAAAAACAAGGCGTTCGCGCAGGTTATCTTTCAGGTAAAAGAAGTTTATTTCGCGCGGGTTTACCTGTATGTGTACGCCAAGCTTTTGTAATTGCTCGTTAGCAGCGGTTATATTTTTAAAGCTGTTTTGCTGAATGATATCCTGCTCCATAATGGGCGCAAAAGATTCTTTGAGGCGATGGTCGTCAGCGTCGATAATAACCAGCCCGTAGCGGCCAAAAAGGGCATTCACCAGGTAGCGGGTAGCATCGGCAAGCTTATCAAATTTGGTGTAGGCGGTTTCTACCATTTCGCCAAGTTCTGACGAGTGGCCATCAATACCCAAAACACCTTTATATTGGTTTAGTGCCTGGCGCATGGTATCCGGATTTATCCGGCCTGTAGCACCTGATGCTTCATACCACCAATGTACTTTTTTACCACCAATGTTGGTGTAGTTTATCTCGGCAAAATCATGGTCTTCAGATGCCATCCAGTAAACGGGTACAAAATTTTTATCGGGGTGGGCGTCTTTTAGTTGCCTGCAAAGTTTTATAGCAGTAACTATCTTGTAGATAAAATATAAAGGGCCGGTAAAAATATTTAGCTGATGGCCGGTGGTTACGGTGTAGGTATCGGGTAGTTTAAGTAGCTCGATACGTTTACGAATGAAATCGGCAGCATCTAATTCGGGGATGCCGTTTTGCGAGATCCCAAAATATTGCTCTGTTAAAACCTGTGCTAATAAGTCGCGGTTGGCAATAACTTTTTTATGATTGAATAGTTCGGCAAAACCTTTAAGAGTGGGGCGGTGGCTATAAAATGACCGTAGCTCCGGAACATTTTCCAGATAATCAATAACCGTTTGGGAAAAATACCCCGTTTCTTTATAGTCAATACAGGCTGCGTCCATTTTTATTTACGATTGCAGATTTACGATCTTAGATTTTCCTAAACGCTTAATCTGAATGTCGAAATTAGATTTTAAAATCTTATTAGCAACATGCCGCCTGTAAAATTGGTTTTATTTTACAATTTGTCCATAAAGGTCAAAATCTTCGGCGCTGTTTATTTTAACGTTGACAAAAGTGCCCACGGCTGCATAATCAATAGCGGCGTCTATCAAGACCTCGTTATCTACCTCTGGTGAATCGTATTCGGTACGGCCAACAAAATAGCCGCCGTCTTTTTTATCAATAAGTACCTTATAGGTATTGCCTACCTTCTCCTGGTTCTTGTCGAAAGAGATGCCTTGCTGAATTTCCATTATAGCATCGGCGCGTTCCTGTTTTACTTCTTCGGGAACATCATCAACCAAAGTATGGGCGTGTGTTTTTTCCTCGTGCGAGTAAGTAAAGCAACCTAAACGGTCAAACTTCGTATCTTCAACCCACTGTGCCATTTCTTCAAAATCCTGTTGGGTTTCGCCGGGGTAACCGGTTATCAGCGTGGTACGCATGGCAATGTTTGGCACACGGTCGCGTATCTCATTAACCACGTCAATGGTTTTTTGCTTGGTTAAGCCACGGCGCATAGATTTTAGCATGTTATCTGTAATGTGCTGTAATGGCATATCCAGGTATTTGCAAATGTTATCGCGCTCGTTCATCACATCCAAAATTTCCATCGGGAAGCCCGAAGGGTAGGCGTATTGCATCCTTATCCACTCTACACCATTTACATCGCTTAAGCGGCGCAGCAACTCGTCTAAATTACGCTTGCCATAAAGGTCAAGACCGTAATAGGTCAAATCCTGTGCTATTAATATCAGCTCTTTTGTGCCGTTCTTAACAAGGCTTTCGGCATTCTTCACCAATTGATCAATCGGTGTGCTTACGTGTTTACCACGCATCAATGGGATGGCGCAGAACGAGCATGGACGGTTGCAACCTTCGGCAATTTTAAAATAAGCAAAGTGCGATGGGGTGGTTAATAAACGTTCGCCGATCAATTCGTGGCGATAATCGGCACCAATGCTATGCAGGATGTTTTGAAGGTCATTTGTGCCGAAATAAGCATCAATATTGGTGATTTCGGACTCTAATTCGGGCTTATAGCGCTCGCTTAAGCAACCGGTAACGATAACTTTGCCAACTTTACCCTGGTCTTTAAGCTCGCTGTATTGTAATATGGTATCTATTGATTCTTGCTTTGCATTATCAATAAAACCACAAGTGTTTATTACAATAATATCATCGCTGCGCATTTGCTGCGACTCATGTACCACATCAAAGGCGCTGCCTTTAAGCTGGCCCATGAGTACTTCACTATCGTAAATATTTTTTGAACAGCCTAAAGTAACCACGTTTACACGGGGTTTACTGGTTAGTATCGGCTTGCTAATTGTTTTTGTCCTCATTGCTTTTTCACTCGCGTCATTCTCTTATCCCTTGCAACGACGCTTTATTAATTTCTTATTTAAACAGGCTATCCACAAACGCTTGCCTGTCGAATAGTTGCAGGTGTTCCATGCCTTCGCCTACACCTATATATTTTACCGGTATTTTAAACTGGTCAGATATTCCTATCACTACACCGCCTTTTGCGGTGCCATCTAATTTGGTTAATGCCAATGCATTAACCGCGGTAGCTTCGGTGAATTGTTTGCATTGCTCAATAGCGTTTTGCCCGGTTGATGCATCCAGTACCAGCAAGATCTCGTGCGGTGCGCCGGGTACAACCTTTTGCATCACATTTTTGATCTTGGTTAACTCGTTCATTAAACCAACCTTATTATGTAAACGGCCAGCAGTGTCAATAATTGCTACATCGTCGCCATTGGCTACGGCCGATCGCAGGGTATCGTAAGCTACAGATGCCGGGTCGCTGCCCATGGGTTGTGCTATCACCTTTACATCAACACGTTTGCCCCAAAGCTGTAGCTGATCTACCGCCGCAGCACGAAAGGTATCGGCAGCGCCTAATACTACCTTGTTGCCGGCTTGTTTTAATTTGTGGGCCAGTTTGCCTATGGTAGTGGTTTTACCCACTCCGTTAACGCCGACAACCATGATAACGTAAGGCTTATGATCGCCGTACTCAAAGTTCTGGAAATCGTTGCTGTTGTTTTCGGCAAGCAGATGCTGTATCTCGTCCTTTAAAAGCTTATTAAGTTCTGATGTGTTAACGTATTTATCTTTGGCAGCACGGGCTTGTATACGTTCGATGATCTTTAGGGTGGTGCTTACACCAACGTCAGACGTTACCAGCACTTCTTCCAGGTCATCCAGCACATCATCATCAACGGTGCTTTTACCGGCAATTACTTTGGTTATCTTGGAGAAGAAATTGTCTTTTGTTTTTTCCAGGCCGGTATCAAGCGCCTGCTGTTCCTGCTGTGTGGTTTCCTTTTTCTTGAAAAAATCAAATAATCCCATAAGTTAGATGTGCAGATTTTAAATGTGCAGATATGCAAATTAACAATTCTAACCGGGATGCTTAAATATTAGATGTCATTAGCACATCATTATATCAGCACATCCGCCAGTAACAAAAAAAGCCCTCTCGTTATCAACAAGACGGCTTTTATATTTTTATCAAAAGTAATTACAGTTTACCTGCAATAGCATCTTTAATGAAATCGTTAGCAACGATCTGCTCTTTGAATGAGTAAGCACCTGTACGTGGTGATTTATTCATTGTTATTACTTTTGAAAACTCTTTTCCTTTACCCGCTACTTTCAGGGTTGCAACTACTTTCTTTGCCATGTTGTTATGTTTTATAAGTTGTGCTTACAATTATGCTGATATAAATCATGCATAATCTACAGCAATCAAGCTTAGATTATTTAATCTCTTTGTGTAAAGTTACTTTTCTTAAAACCGGGTTGAATTTTTTCATTTCCAGTCTTTCGGTAGTGTTCTTTTTGTTTTTGGTGGTAATATAACGAGACATACCCGGCATGCCGCTGGTTTTATGCTCTGTGCATTCTAAAATTACCTGAACCCTGTTGCCTTTCTTAGCCATTTTCTTTTATGTTTTGAGTTGCCTGCCAATTGTTAAGATATCACATCTTTAACTGTAGCCCCAACAATCTATTAATATTAAATAGAGCCTTTTTTAACAAACTTGTTGATACAAGCTGTAATACCGTTTTTGGTGATAGTTTTAAGTGCTGAAGTAGATACTTTTAGAGTGATCCATTTATCTTCTTCAGGGATATAAAACCTTTTAAGTTTTAAGTTTGGATAAAACTTGCGTTTAGTTTTAACGTTTGAGTTAGAAACGTTAAAGCCATTCATGTAGCCTTTTCCTGTTAAATCACAAATTCTTGACATGACAAATATTTTTTAATTCTCGTTCTTTTCCTAAAAAGAGTTTGCAAATATCAGATTTTTAACTGAGATAGACAACAGTGTTTTTAAAATATTTCAAAAATCTTTTTTTGTAGACGAAAAGATGTTTTTTAATTGAAATAATGCCATTTGCCGAGCTCTTTTATTTATCGATAAATGGGCAAGCATCACAAACAATACACTCATTAGCATAGCCATAAAAAGGCTTATGCCGGAAAATAGCGCTAAAAATGAGCCTATAACGATACCGATGGGAAAGTAAATTTCTAAAAAGTATTTTTTCACTATGTAAAACTACAAATATCTAAGCAAAAGCCATGTTGTATTTTTTCGGACACGCCATAGTAATTAAATACTTTTTAAAATACTTTAAAAAGATGAAATTTAATACGCAGATTACGCATAAATTACTAATTTACGCCACCATTTATATACTACCATGCAAGTTAAATCATTTGAAGAATACCAGCAGGTGTACCGCAAAAGCGTTGAACAACCTGAACAATTTTGGGAAGACATTGCCAATAATTTTTTATGGAGAAAGAAGTGGGACAAGGTTTTAGACTGGAACTTTAAAGAACCAAAAATAGAATGGTTCAAGGGAGCCAAACTTAATATTACTGAGAACTGCCTTGACCGCCATTTAGAAAAGAACGGTGATACCCCCGCAATTATCTGGGAACCGAATAATCCGTCAGAGAACCACCGTGTTTTAACATACCGCCAATTGCATAGTAAAGTTTGTCAGTTTGCCAACGTATTGAAAAACAATGGCGCAAAAAAAGGCGACCGCATTTGTATATATATGCCTATGGTGCCGGAACTGGCTATTGCAGTTTTGGCCTGCGCCCGGATAGGCGCAATTCACTCGGTGGTATTTGGTGGTTTTTCGGCGCAATCAATTGCCGATAGGATAAAGGATGCCGAATGTAATATTGTGATTACTGCCGATGGCAGCTTCCGTGGTACAAAAGAAGTGCCGCTGAAATCAATTATTGACGACGCGCTGGTGCAGTGCCCGTCTATTAAAAGGGTTATTGTACTTACCCGCAGCCGTACGCCGGTATCTATGATAAAAGGCCGCGATGTATGGTGGGAAGATGAAGTGCAAAAAGTAGAAACACAAGGAAATATAGAATGCCCTGCCGAAGAAATGGATGCAGAGGATATGCTGTTCATACTGTATACCTCGGGTTCTACAGGCAAGCCAAAAGGTGTTGTACATACTTGTGGCGGTTACATGGTCTATACCGGTTATACCTTCAGTAACGCGTTCCAATACCAACCGGGCGAGGTTTATTTTTGTACGGCAGATATTGGCTGGATAACCGGCCACTCCTACATCGCTTACGGGCCGTTGAGCCAGGGTGCTACTACGGTATTGTTTGAAGGCATCCCTACCTGGCCAAATGCAGGCCGTTTGTGGGATATTGTAGAAAAGTTTAAGGTTAATATATTATATACCGCCCCAACCGCCATCCGCTCGCTGATGAGCTTTGGCGATGATGTGGTGAAGGGAAAAGATTTTAGCTCATTAACAAAACTCGGCTCGGTAGGTGAGCCACTTAACGAAGAAGCATGGCACTGGTTCGACGAAAAGATAGGTAAAGGGAATTGCCCTATTGTTGATACCTGGTGGCAAACCGAAACCGGTGGTTTCATGATATCGCCAATTGCTAATATTACGCCTTTAAAGCCAGGGTACGCAACCTTGCCACTGCCGGGCGTGCAGCCTGTACTTATTGACGATACAGGTAAAGAGGTAGAAGGAAATGGCGTTAACGGCAACCTTTGCATCAAGTTCCCTTGGCCGGGTATGCTACGTACCACTTATGGCGATCATGAACGGTGCCGCCAAACCTATTTCGCCACTTATCCAAACCTGTATTTTACAGGCGATGGCTGCCTGCGCGATGAGGATGGTTACTACCGCATTACCGGCCGTGTAGATGATGTGCTGAATGTATCAGGCCATCGTATAGGTACGGCCGAGGTAGAGAATGCCATTAATATGCACAGCAGCGTGGTAGAAAGTGCCGTGGTAGGTTACCCGCACGATATTAAGGGCCAGGGCGTTTACGCGTTTGTGGTATGCCCCAACTTGCATGATGACCCTGAGCTTACCAAGAAAGATATTATGATGACGGTATCGCGCATTATTGGCGCCATTGCCCGCCCTGATAAGGTTCAGTTTGTAAGCGGCCTGCCCAAAACACGCTCGGGTAAAATTATGCGAAGGATCTTAAGAAAAATAGCCGAAGGCGATACCTCTAATTTGGGCGATACCTCTACCTTACTTGACCCTGCTATAGTAGATGAGATTAAGGAAGGGGCACTTTAGAGCTAAGGCACAAGATGGAAATAGACCTTACAAATTCTGAGTTATTTAAAAGTTTTGCGGAATTTGAACTCGAGGACTTACACATCGATTTACATAATGAATTTGATTGTGACGCTATTGATTTTTCAAGTTCTAAAAAGCAATTAACGCTTTCGTTTAAACCTAACAAGTATTGTAAAAGTGAGCTTAAAGGCGTCGAAGTAGTTTTTGACGGTTGCACTATCGAACGTTATTGCTCCAAATTAGATACAACAAACACGGATTCTGGTACGCTTGATATAATGTATAGGGGAAAATTTGAGATAGGTAACGGCGAATTAGGAGAGATATCACCTGCCGGACTTTATTATTACTATATAAACTTTTTGCCTGATGCAGACTTTGAGCTTTTTGCAAGAAGTGTTAAAGCGAAAGTTAATTTAATCTAAACTAAGAACACTTTGACTTGTTAATCTTATACATCTAAATAGGAGAACAAATCATGGACAAATTAGAATTAAAGGGCGGTTGGAACGAGCTGAAAGGGAAAATAAAACAAGCTTACGGCGATTTAACCGATGACGATCTGGCCCACGAAGAAGGCAAGGACGACGAAACACTTGGCCGCCTGCAACAAAAAACGGGTAAAACCCGTGAAGAACTTGTAGACTGGATAAACAGTTTGTAAAAGAAAGGCCTCGGTTAACGAGGCCTTTCTTTTATTCCGTTTTGTCATCCTTCACTGTCGTTACCCATGACAATTTTAGTAAATGGCGTGAGAAGTGTTCACGTTCATGGCCGTGAACACCATTGTGAACTCATAAATAACTGATAATGAATAATTTAAAAAATACTATACTGACGAAATAACGTCACCATTAAATCCAACCCTGCGTTAACAAAATATTCAATTGATATTTGAACTGATATTTTTTAGCTGATGGATATGCCTTTGAGTATGAACGGTAATAAAGCCAATCCATTCCATACGGGTAAATTCGCCAAAGCCCGGTATGGCATAATCCAGGCAGATCTTTGTCAGATCTTTATTGATAATTACCTCCCGTAAAGATGCAATTCTTGTTTTTAACGAGGTGAGCAGGTTGCCTTTGTTTATATCATCATTTGTTGGAAGGATTTCTTTTGGCGATTGCATTTTTATACTGAAATCTAAAAACAGCTTGTTTACCTCTCCCAATTTTTCATCGGGTACGCGATCTGTTGCCTTTACATTCCCATTTAAAACACCAGTTGCATCATACGATTTACAAAGATGATCGCCTACCTGACCCGCTGTCCAGCTGTTTTCAAAAGGAACCTTATTTAGTTGTTCCTGGGTAAGCGGGGTAAGTAATCCAATTAGCTCATCTGTCGTTTTATCAAAACGGTTTAAAATTTCGTCTTTCATAGCATTTATAAGTTTAATTACCTTTATCAATCATGTACAATACAAAGCTATAGCCATAACACAACTATTTAGGGGTGGTATAATGACAATCTAAGGGGGCGATTGCGCCAAAAATGCGCTATGTGAGACCCTACCACGACAAAAAGAGGAATAGAATAAAATTTACACTATTTTTATACCATACCCCAACCATAATGCCTAACTCAGAATCGCAACCTGCACTTATCCAGCCCAAAGCAAAAATAAACTACATCGATCACCTAAAGGTGGTGCTTACCATGCTGGTTATTTTGCATCATACTTTTATAGCATACGGTGCGCCGGGCGGCTGGTACTATTCGCAGAAAACAACCATAGCAGGAGCCATCGTCCCCATGACAGCGTTTGTATCTGTTAACCAGGCTTTTTTTATGGGTTTTTTCTTTTTCCTGTCGGCATTGTTTGTCCCCTCATCATACGATAAAAAAGGCCCTGTGAAATTTATCACCGACAGGCTCGTCAGGTTAGGGATCCCCTTACTGTTCTATTCGTTCGTACTGTCGCCGGTTTTAAGTTTTATACCCTACAAATGGGCCGAAGGACAGAATATCACCTACCTGCAATACCTGGGCGGTTTTCACCCCTGGGTAGATTTTGGTGTACTTTGGTTTGTTGCCGCCCTGCTGGTTTTTACGCTGTTGTATGTATTATACAGAGTAGCTGTAACGCCTTTAGCCAAAGTGGTTAAATTACCCACGGTTACCACCATCCTGCTTTTCGCGGTGATTATCGGGCTGATAAGTTTTACGGTCCGCATCGTTTTCCCGGTAGGGTGGGTGCTTAAACCGCTGGGCTTTCAGTTGGGGCATTTTCCACAGTATATCGCCTTATTTATTTTAGGTTTGATAGCCGCCAGAAGCAAATGGCTGAATGATGTTAAATATGAGCCGGGTAAACTCATGCGCACAATGGCTATTTGCCTTGTTGTAATTGGCTTTCCACTTTTTTTTGTGGTAGAAACCGTTTTGAATTTTCCGGGTGATTGGTTTATCGGTGGTATACACTGGCAATCGGCGTGGTATGCCATCTGGGAACAATTGGTTGGGTTTACTATTATAACCGCCTTGCTTTGCATAGGTAAACACAGATGGAACAAACCCTCAGTTTTTCTAAATGATCTATCGCGCAGCACATTTGCGGTATATATTTTCCATCCTTTGGTGGTCATATCCTTAACCGTTGCGCTAAGCGGCTGGGCTTTAGAGCCGGCCTTGAAATTATTAATAGTGGCGCCTTTAGCTGTGGCCGGTAGCTTTTTGTTAGGGTTGATATTAGTTAAAATTCCGGGTGTAAATAAGATTATTTAATACAATTCTGAAGGAAGCTTAATTCAATTATAGCTATTTTTGCCCCATGACAAAAGCTAAGCAACCCACCATATTGGTAGTAAATGATGATGGTATAACCGCACCAGGTATTAAAGCCCTGATGCATACCATGAAAGAGATTGGCAGGGTGGTTGTTGTAGCGCCGGATAGTCCGCAATCTGGAATGGGGCATGCTATTACCATTGGTAAACCCCTGCGTTTAGATAAGGTTGATGTTTACGAGGGTATTGAGATGTATAGCTGCAGTGGTACTCCGGTAGATTGTGTAAAGCTGGCTGTTAACAGTGTTCTTAAAGGGGTAAAACCAGATCTGTGTGTATCGGGCATTAATCATGGATTGAATAATTCTATTAATGTGCTGTACTCCGGTACTATGTCGGCTGCTGTTGAGGGAGCTATAGAAAATATCCCATCAATAGGGTTTTCGTTAGATGATTATACACTGCAGGCCGATTTTGATCCTTGTCAAAAGTATGTGAAAGAGCTTGCCTTGCAGGTTTTGGCAAACGGCTTGCCGGGTGGTACTGTATTAAATGTTAACTTCCCGGCAGGGGATAAAATAAAAGGCCTAAAAATATGCCGCCAGGCCAATGCCAAATGGGCCGAAGAATTTGATATGCGTTTTGACCCATATAAACGGCCGTACTATTGGTTAACTGGCGTTTTTCAAAATAATGATAATGGCGAGGACACTGATGTTTGGGCGCTTGAGCATAATTATGCATCGGTTGTGCCGGTTCAGTTTGATATGACCGCCCACCACGCTATACCCGTTTTAAATACCTGGACGTTTAATGTTTAAGAAGAATAACCTTTATTTGGGGATACTATACGGCTGCGTAATTCCTGCTATTGCCTGGTTGGTATTCTCCTTGTTGTTAAAAAACAGCTCCTTTTTGGATAAGCCGGCAGCGCCGTACCTGATAGCTATTGGGTTAAACCTGATATTGTTAAGGTTTTCGGCGAAAGCATATCTTGATAAAACATCAAACGGAATAATGATAGCTACATTTGCCTGTACATTATTGGTGTTTGTATTTAAAATGCATACTTAAGATGAAGTATTACCTGGTAGCGGGCGAAGCTTCGGGCGATTTGCATGGAGCAAGCCTGATGAAAGCTTTAAAAGAACTGGACGGCAACGCCGACTTCCGTTTTTTTGGCGGCGACCTGATGCAGGCCGAAGGTGGTACATTGGTAAAACACTATGCCGATATGGCCTTTATGGGTTTTGTAGAGGTGGTGATCAACCTGAACACTATCCTTAAAAATCTTAAAATATGTAAGCAGGATATTGTGGCCTATAAGCCTGATGTATTAATACTGATAGATTTTCCGGGGTTTAACTTAAAGATAGCAGAGTTTGCCAAAACTCAGGGTTTACAGGTTTACTATTATATATCGCCAAAGGTTTGGGCCTGGAACCAAAAACGTGTCCTAAAAATTAAACGCATTGTTGATCACCTGTTTTGTATCCTGCCCTTCGAGGTAGATTTTTACAGAAGCTGGGGTATGAAGATAGATTACGTTGGCAACCCGCTGCTGGATGCCGTTGATGCTTTTAAGCCCGATGCCAATTTCCTTGCAAATAATAACCTAACTGATAAAAAGATAGTAGCGCTGTTGCCGGGTAGCCGTAAGCAGGAGATAAGCCGCTTGCTGCCCGAGATGTTGGGGGCTATGCATAAGTTTCCGCATCATCAGTTTGTGATAGCAGGTGCGCCGTCGTTTAATACTACGTATTATAACCAATACCTCGGCGATAAAGCCATCCCCGTAATATTTAATGCCACTTACGATATTTTGGCCAACGCACAGGCTGCTGTTGTAGCATCGGGCACGGCCACACTGGAGACCGCCTTATTTGATGTGCCGCAGGTAGTAGTATATAAAGGTAATGCGGTAACCATTGGTATTGCGCGTATGTTGGTGAAAATAAAATTCATATCGTTGGTTAACCTGATCATGGATAAGTTGGTAGTAAAGGAACTTATACAGGAAGATTGCACATCAGTAAAAATAAATGAAGAACTGAATAACCTGTTGCATAACGAACACCTGAGGCAACAAATGCTTGCTGATTATGATGTGCTTGATGAAAAGATGGGCACTCCCGGCGCATCAGCCAAAACAGCAAAACTCATAGTAAAATATGCTTCAAAAAAATAAGACCTGCTAATTATAGCGGGCCTTATTTTTCTCAAAAGGTGTTTTTTTAGATAGATATTGTAGATATATATGATCGATCAGGCGGCTGATAACTGTTGTTGTACAGCCGCCTGTTTGTTGCTTGGTGAAAACAGATTCCTTTCACTGAAAGACCTAAGATCTTCCATTAATAAGTTTTTTAACTCGTTATCAAAACTGGTAAGTAATTTACTTGTTGCAGGTTTTATAAGCTTTCATAGAATGATGTTTAATGTTGTGAGTTTTTGATAGGTGTATGCTATCGCTACGTTAAGCAGCTTGTTTTTTTGATTTAAGTGCTTTTAAATCACTCATTAAAAGGTTCATTAACTCTTTATCGAAACGATTTACTAATTTGCTGGTAGCTGGTTTTTGATAAGTTTTCATATTCAATATTTTAAGTTTTTAATTTTATTATTCTTTGTTGTTCTCTTCGTTCTCCTTCTCCTGGTTCTCGCTAAGGTTGTCATGTCTGCGTTTTGCTTCTTTATACTGCCTTGCAAGCTGCTCCCTATCCCGTTCATCGGATGTTTTTTCGGGCGCTTGTGGGTTTTCCCACTCTTTCTCTTCGCCCGCTTTTTCAGTTTTCTTGTCTATTGACATTTTAACCCCCGTTTGATAAGTACTATTCCAATTCAATGCCAAACTTTTCATCTGCATGAAAAAAAATGACATTTGGTATGAGATATTTTTACATTCACTTGGGAAACAGGGGCTTTTACACCTTTTTTTGGTGTGGTGTAATATGCTTATTGTATTAAAAATCGGTATGGCGTGTTGCAAAGAGTAGTCATTTTGTTAGCGATATTAAAATGAAGTGTCCGTTTTCAGACAGTGCATTGTCTGTTTTGCCGGTTACACTGTACGGATAATTGCTACAATTCTAAAGTAGTGTTAGGGGAAACCTATCGAAATCATCTTATTTATAATTCCGGCTCTTCGTCTGGGATAAAGTTTACTTGTTGCGATGGGTCAAATACTACGTAGATGCGTTTCCATGGTTCATCGTCTATTAGTTTCCACTTGTGGGCGCTGCCCGTGGTATCCATAGCAATTAATAAATCGCCGGGTTTTATAATAAATGTTTCGCCGGGGTGTGTTTCAAATTCCAGCGTGCCCGATAAGGTTATTACATATTGATCGGCGGGAGCGTTGTGCCAATCGTAAAAAGAGTGTGGTGGCGATTCCTGGAACCGTATAGACGATGCCTGGCTAAATATACCCTCAGTAACTGTTCCTGTTTGTATATGCGAATGCCCGTCAGCGCCGGTATATAATTTATAAGCTTTGATCATTTGCTTTATTCGTTGTGTATTGAACAACGGCTAAGCTAATAATGTGCCCGAATTATTACAGCTATCTTAATGTAAATAAATCTATATACTGCGTTTTGATAAGATTGAATTGCAATTCCATACCGGGATCAAAATAAGCCCAGTCAGTTCCATCGGCCCTCTTGACATTTTTGACAAACCGGATATTCGGGTATAAATTGATACATATTACAATATGATTTCTGACGGCTGACCGAACACTTCCCAGCGGTTTTGATAAAAAGACATTTGCAGCAATTTTTTGTAATCAAGGTAAGCCCTTTTATTGCCAGCCTTTGGTGTGTCCTTAAACAGGGTCAAAGTCTCACTTCCTTTTAATATAAAAAACTCGGGTTTCCGCTCGGGGTGATCAACGTGAAGGTTTACCAAAACATAATAGTGATCCGGAAAAACTTTTGTTTTATCGATGTTCCAGCAGATGGAACGGGTTGCCTGGATGCTTTTAACCTGAATCGCATAAACAGCCTGATCTTTTTGGATAAGAAGGTCAACTGATTTCGTATTTCCAAAAGTTACTGTTACGTTATAGCCGAAGCGTGAGAGCTCACCGGCTACATAAAATTCTCCTGCTATCCCGGATTGGTTCTTTTCTAGTTTAACTGACATGATAAGGTTTAAAGGTTAAAACTATAAAATCTAAAATAACAAACGATAAGGCTGATGGAAAAAGGCATTTAAAACCGGATTATTTCGGGTTTGCCGGGTTCGAGCCAATGAGAAAAAGATTATAAATATTTAATCTCTCTGAAAAGGTGGTTATGAAGTGAAGCTATTTTAATAAAACCTTATTTAATTTTTGTTTTATACTCTTATAACAGTACTGACATTTGCATCCTTTCATTCTTTTTCAATTTAGGTGATAGGCTTGTGTACAAATTGTGTGCACGTAAATAAAAAAAGCCACTTACAATTTTAAGTAAGTGGCTGATTATAAATGTGGAGAATATCGGAGTCGAACCGATGACCTCTTGCATGCCATAAAGTTAAATACCCTATTCAAATAGTTTCAAATACTCGCAAATCATTTGTTTATCAATTAGTTACGAAAATTTATTTTTCAATTTATTTCATAAATAGCTTGATTTTTCCGACTTTAGTATTACCTAAGTATTACCTGGAAATACTCAGGTAATAAAAGGAAAAGTGATGGAAGTATTAAAAAAAGTGGTACTGTGGACTTACAAACCCCCTGTTAACGGTGAATACGAGATCCGCATAAGGCTCACCCTTTACAAAGAGCAAAAGTATTTTAACGTCGGATTCTCTTCTTCCATTGAGAACTGGGATTATGAAACAGACGGACCTGCAATAACATCTCCTGCTTACAAAGCAATATCTCGTAAGATAGAGGATTATCTGGATGACGTAGATTTTGAAGTCAAATTGATGAAGAAAAACGGTCACGAATTTATATCATTACCGGACCTGATTGCCAAAGTAAAAAAATCCGACAAGCCTGTTGTTCCCGCAAAATTATATGCTTTCACAGACAGCATTATTGCGGAATTAAATGCGAATGACAAAATTGGTTATGCCAATACTTTTCGTGATGTTAAGGATTATGTTTTGAAACATGCTTTTGGTGGAAAGGACAAATCCTTTGTGAACTTCAGCAAATCCGATTTTGCCGGATTGGAAAAATACATGATCGATCGGAACCTGAAAGAGACGTCGATGAGCGCTTATTTGCGTACGTTTTATAGGATATGGAATATGGCTCAAAAAGCAGGAATGTGTCCAAAAGATCATCATCCAAATAAGACTATAAAATTTAAGGCGTATAAAAGGTACAAGACAGCCAAACGCGCAATAAAAGCTTCTGATATCAATCTTATTGAAAGCTATGAAGCCGACTACGGCTCGCGTGAATACCGAAATCAACAGATCTTTCTCTTTAGTTATTACTGTCGGGGAATAAACTTTAACGACATTGTTAAGTTGAAAGAATCTAATTTCAATGGTGATATTGTGAAATACAGGCGAAGCAAAAATGGTCGTTTTTACGATTTTAAGCTTCACAGCAAGGCGAAAGCAATCGTAGATATGTTTAGAAATTACCCACTTCAAAGTGATGGCGGATATGTATTTCCAATTTTAAAGGCCGAACATGATACTGCATCTAAAATAGATGCGCGTATCGACAGTGCATTAAAAGATTTGAATGAAGATTTAAAGACCATTAAAGATGCGAAAAACATTGACCGCCATGTAACTTCCTATGTAGCTCGCCACTCATTTGCTACTAATTTAAAACATAAGAAAGTCGATGTAAGCATTATCCAGGAAGCAATGGGCCACGAAACGGAAGAAATGACCCGGACTTATTTAGAAGAATATGATGATGAGTTGGTATCTAGCAGTATTGAGGAAGCATTAAGCTAATGGAGAACGAAAAAAACTATCTATCGTTTTTAGGCAAGTTAAAAAACGATATTGAGCAGGCAAGGCTGAAAGCTGTATTAACTGTGAACGAACAGTTGCTTGAATTATATTGGAAGATCGGGAATAACATTCTCATTCAACAGAATGCTGAAGGTTGGGGAACAAAGATTATAGATAAACTGTCGGCTGATCTTAAGAGTTCTTTTCCTGACATGAGCGGTATTTCGCCAAGGAATTTAAAGTATATGCGAGCCTTCGCCGATGCCTATCCTGAATTTGTGCAAGTGCCGCTTGCACAAATTAAAAATAGTGATGCAATTGTGCAAGTGCCACTTGCACAATTGCCCTGGTACCATCATATCACTTTACTGGATAAGGTAAAAAACAAGGAAGAACGCATTTTTTATATTAAACAAGCTGTACAATTTGGCTGGAGCCGGAACCTATTGGTAAACCAGATAGAGAACGATCTGTACAGCAGAAAAGGAAAGGCGGTGACCAATTTTTCGGCTACACTTCCGCCAATACAAAGTGATCTTGCAAAAGAAATTTTTAAAGACCCATATAAGTTTGACTTTCTAAATTTGGCAGAAAATCATTTTGAAAGAGAATTGGAGGATGGCCTCGTTGGCCACATGACGAAATTTCTCCTTGAACTTGGCAATGGTTTTAGTTATGTTGGCAGACAATATCCGTTACAGATCGGAGGCGAAGATTATTATATTGATCTTTTATTCTATCATTTAAGGCTTAGATGCTTTGTAGTGATAGAGCTGAAAGCCGGAAAGTTCATTCCCGAATATGCAGGAAAGTTAAACTTCTACTTAAATGCTGTAGACGGGATGTTAAAGCATCAGCATGACCAGCCGACCATAGGTATACTGATATGCAAAGAGAAAAATAAGATTGTAGCTGAGTATGCTTTAAAAGGACTGGAGAAACCAATAGGAATTTCTGAATACCATCTGACAAAGGCCATTCCCACAGATTTGAAAGATAGTTTGCCTTCAATTGCCGACATTGAAAAGAATCTCCTTTGATCAGCGAATGCGATGATACTATGATAAACAATGCCGAAATCAAATGGTTATATGGTTATGGAAAATTACGCGATCACGATCAGCAAGGACAAGAAAGTACATCATTTCGAGGTGGGCGAATATCCCCACCATAATGAGGAGCAATGTAAATATAAAGTGTTTGAGAACGGCGTTTACGTAGCGAGTTTTGAGCCGGACGCACAGGATTTTTTGCATATCTGCCAGAACCCGGGCGAGGTGGATAAGGAGATCCTGCACCTGTTGGCTGACAAGATCGAGGGTCACCACCCGCACGGCATCAATGACAACATTAGAAAATTAAAGCTATGAGAAGTATCTGGACAGGCTCCATCGGTTTCGGCCTGGTGAGCATCCCCATCAAATTATTCTCAGCGGTGCAGGAAACAAGACTTGACCTGGACATGCTGGACAGCCGCGACCACGCGCATATTAAATTCCAGCGGGTCAATGAAAACACGAAAAAGGAAGTGCCTTATGATAAGATCGTTAAAGGTTATAAATACGATGATGACTATGTAATTATAGAGGATGCCGATTTTGAAGCAGCCGCGCCGGAAAAAACGAAAGTCATTGAGATCGAAAGTTTCGTGGATGTCGCTTCGGTGAACCCGATGTATTATGAAACATCTTATTATACAGAACCGGCTACTAAAAACAACAAAGCTTACGCGCTATTACTGGCAGCGCTGAAGAAATCAGGCAAGGCAGGCCTCGCGCGTTTTGTCCTGCGGAGTACCGAAAGTCTTTGTATTGTTCATCCCGTTGACAAAGCTATCGTGGTGACCCGCATTCGTTTTGCACAGCAGATACGCGAACAGGATGAACTCAAGCTCGATGATAACATTAAAGTAAGTGATAAAGAACTAAAAATGGGTCTTGCGCTGATTGACCAGTATGCAGAGCCGCTGGATCTTTCAAAATATAAGGACGAATTTCATACAGAGCTGATGAATATCATTGAGCAAAAAGCCAAAGGTAAGCGTCCGACCATTAAAAAGCTTAAACCGGTAAAAGCTAAAGGCGACGATCTTTACGATCAGCTGATGAGCAGTTTAAATGCTAAGAAAGGGGCATGATATGATGAACCCTGTACAAACGAGCATCCCCCAGGCAGATGGCAGCGATCGCTATGTAATTATTGAGCCAATAATTGAAAAGGATGGTCAGCGCGGCTTGCGTTCGACCGGCGTATACAAAATATACAAAGACGCGTTAGATGACGAGACGCATCTGTTCACGGAACCGGAGGAATTCGCTGAGGTAAACGATGAGTTACCTGATGAGCAAAACCCTGACTATCTGGGCAAGTTTATTTTTGAGAGTGGCTGCCTCAGGCAATTTGAAGGTCAGGTATTAAGTCTTGCGGAGCAGGCTTATCTGGCGGTTTTTATCGAAGCTTACCAGGAACCGGATCTGTAAGGATTTATTTAGGCAGGCGTATCATTTCTTAACAAGCTCAATTTCACTTGGGTCTGCCTTCAAAGCTTCCGCTACAATTCGTTGCCGTTCTTTCATGTCTGCTAAAGGAATGGTTCGGCATATTCAACCCAATTATGCCGCGATAACCCATAAGTTATGTAATCCTCAAAAATTTCGTTATTGTCAGGGTAATCGTACCAGGTAGTGATTCGCTTATAGTAAACTTTTTGCATGGAACAAATTAACGATTTTGGTAAATTATGTCCTAGCAAATTAACAATTTTACTAATATCAAGAATGGCCCTGCAAATTCATATAATCATGGCAATACCGATGGATTTAAAATGCGCTTTGTGCTTTTTGAATAACTGCCATAAGGTCTATTCCTTCGCCTAATACGCCTTTGAACAAGTCACCGGTTTCTTTTAACCGCTGGATGGCGTTATGTATGGTAAAGTCTTTCATTGTCAGTCCGGGTTTTACTTCGTCCCAGGTGAGCGGCATGGAAACCGTTGCGCCGGGTTTGGGCCGCAGGGAATAGACACCGGCGATCGTGGCATCGGGACGATTTTGTAAAAAGTCGAGGTACATTTTACCGCCCCGATTTTTAACCATTCGTTCAAGGCTGGTGTACTCCGGTATTTGCTTATGCACCAGGCTGACAATGATCTTTGCAAAAAGCTGACTCTGATCATATGTATATTTTGCGCCAAGCGGAATGTAAATGTGCATACCGGTAGAACCTGACGTTTTCGGATAGGCTGTGACGCCGATAGTGTCCAGCACTCTTTTGACTTCCTGTGCGGCGCTGATCACCTGGTCGAAATGCTGCTTGTCGGGGTCAAGGTCGATGACACAGAAATCCGGGTTGCCTGGGGATTGCACGCGGCTGAACCATGGATTGATCTCAATGCACCCCAGTGAAACCATCCATAAAAGGCTTGCCTTATTTGTAGCGACCAAATATTCTTTTTCCTCGCCTTTGTCATTCGTATGCGGCATCGTGGCCATACAATCCGGCACTTTATCCTTCACATTTTTCTGGTAAAAGCTTGGCCCGTGTATGCCGTTCGGAAAACGGTTGAGCGACATGGGGCGGTCTTTAAGGTAAGGTACCATATACTCCGCAACCTGGTCATAATAGTTGAACATATCGCGCTTGGTAATACCATCCTCAGGCCAGTAGACTTTGGAGAGATGATTGAACGTTAAGGGGCAGCCATTGACTTTGACGGTCTGGCTGTCTTTCTCGGGGTCCAGGAAACTGGCTTCGGGTTTGATCGTTTTGTTCATGGCTTTTTTGCGGTTAGTTTTCGTTATGATTAGTTCAGACGTTTCATCCATTTTGGCTACAGTTGCGGTTGTATCGGCAGGAACTTCGATAATGACATCCTTGGGGTTCTTATCGCTTCGCATGCCCTTGAAAGAAGCCTGACGCACTTTGCCGTCGCTGGTGATCTCCGCAATATTCACTTCGCAAACCAGTTCGGGTTTGAGCCAGAACGGCTTGGCGCCGAGCCGGCGCGGGCGGAACTGCGAAGGTTCATCGACATCCGGTTCCACATCAAAGGGGCAGACTTCTGTAATGAGGGGCTCGAACTGGGCCATCATTTCTTTTTGCTTTTTTTCGGACCAGCCGGTGCCGACTTTGCCGATATATCGCAGGACACCCTTTTCGTAAACGCCGATGGCCAGGGCGCTGAATAACTTCTCAGTCCCGGCATTCCGGGTGAAAGCGCCAATGACCACTTCCTGCCTTCGTTCTACTTTAACCTTGAGCCATTCTTTGGAACGGTCACCGGCGGTATAAGCGCTGTCGGCTTTCTTCGCCATAATGCCTTCGATGCCGGCTTTTTCCGCCGCCTGGAAAAACTCGATGCCGTTCACGTCAAAAGCTTTACTTAATTTGATGGTCTCGTCTGCTGGCAGTACCGCCTCCAAAATGGCTTTGCGTTCGGTTAAGGGTAATTCCCTGAGGTCGCGGCCTTCATACCAGAGGATATCAAAAACATTATAGACCAATTGGCCATCCTTGCGCCGCTGCCAATTCTGAATGGCGCTGAAATCGGATTTGCCGTCGGCATTAAGCACGACGATCTCGCCGTCGATGATCGTGTTAGCATTCCATTTGCCTAAAGCGTCCGTTATGGGATGGAACTGGTCAAAGGAAATGTTATTGCGGGAGATCAATTCGGCTTGGTTATTTTCGACGACGGCCAGCGCGCGGTACCCGTCCCATTTGATCTCGTACAGCCAGCCGGGGTCGTCAAAAGGCTCGCGGACCAGCGTCGCCTTCATGGGTTGCGGTTTGGCGGGCATATTTGCCTTGGGAGCGGCTGCTAATAAGGTTTGCCAGTCACCGGTTCCTTTTGGCTGTGCTGTTTGCGTTTCGCGTTGTACTTGCTGTTCCGGCTTTTCGGTATTTTTCTTTTCAGGGAGATTGTTATCGGCCAGTTCGATCCAAACCGGCGCATGGTCGCTCGCATGCTCCCAGCCACGGACGTGCTTATCCACCTCCGCCATTTTTAGTCGTTTGGCGACCGCTTTATTGAGCAGGAAATGGTCCAGCCGCAAACCGGCATTCCTTTCGTAGGCATTACGCATATAGTCCCAGAAAGTATAGATTGGTTCATTGGGATATAAGGTCCTGACGGCGTCGGTCCAGCCCTGGTCGACCAGTTCTCTGTAGGCTTTTTTTATTTCCGGCCGGAACAAAGCATTGTTCACATATTTTTCCGGTTTGTACGTGTCCAGGTCTGTCGGCATGACATTATAGTCTCCGATCAGGATAACGGGCAGCTCCCTGGCCACCAGGTCGCGGGCATGATCGGCGAGCCTTTGAAACCAGCGTAATTTGTAATCGAACTTGGGTCCGGGCCAGGGATTGCCGTTGGGTAGATAAATGCAGGCGATCACAATACCGTCGATAAAGGCTTCGATATAGCGGCTATGGGTAAATTCCTCATCCTCGCCGGGCAGGTCGTCTTGCAGTTCTTTGATCTCGCTTTTGGCGAGAATGGCGACGCCGTTCCAGCTTTTCTGTCCTTTCCAGATTGCGTTATAGCCCACCTCTTTAAGTTTTTGTTCAGGAAATTTGTTTCGCTCGCATTTGAGTTCCTGCAGGCAAACGATATCCGGATTGGCCTCTTCCAGCCAGCGCAGTAATACGTCCAGCCGGGTATTGATGTTATTAATATTGTAAGTCGCGATCTTCATGCCGTCTTATCTTTATTATCCCAGTGGTCTTTAATGATCTTGCCTTGCGCGTCAGTTAAGATATTACGGGTAAAACGTTCACCTTTGATCCTTCCATTCTCGTCTGCCTGGCCAATAAACAGCATCACTGGACGGCCGTGTTCATCGGTTTTAAAAACCAGATGATTTCGTCCGAATTTTAGGCTGACGTATTCGTCCGGCGCGTAGGTCTTGTTTAAGACCTTTAGTAGTTCGGCGCCAATTTTCATAATAAGCCCTTTAAAATCTTCGAATTGGAACTGCGCCATTTTACATTTCGCAGGTTTTCAAAAAGATCGCCTTTTTTTTCCAGGCGCTCCGGCAGGCTATCCATGGTAAATTTGCCGGGATCTAAGTTGTCTTTCACCTCTTTCCAGTTCAGCGGGGTGGAAACGGTCGGATGCTTGTAGGGTCGGACAGAATAAGAAGCAGCTAGCGTATCGGCGTAATCATTCTGACTGGGATCGACGAAGAGTTTTTCGCCCCGATGGCTGATGGTGACCTCGGTCGTGGCGATATCAGGTATTTGTTGTGCGATCTTGTCGCAGAGTTTTTCAGCTAATGTCCTTGCCTGAGGGTAATTAAAACCCTGGCAAGGCAGGAACAGGTGCATGCCGGTTTTACCGGAGGTTTTGACCACGCTTTGCAGCTTGGACTGGTCGAATATCTTTTTAGCTGCCTGCGCCGTTTTGATGGCCTTGCCGAAGTCTCCATCGGACGGATCGAGATCAATGCTGATAAAGTCCGGCTCCAGTGGGTTATTGATAGTTGAGCTCCAGGGGTTCAGGTCGATATTGCCCAAATTGATGAGATAGAGGAGCGCGGCTTCGTTATTGCAGACGGCATAATCGATCCGGTCGCGTTTGCCTCTCTTTTTATGCCGTCGCTGATCGCTGAATATATCGAGGTAATCGGGCTGCCTGCCATCCATGTCTTTGATATAAAAGCCGGGGGCGTTGGCACCGTCCTGCTTGATGTGCAGGGATAGTGGGCGATCCTTCAGGTGCGGCAGGATATAAGCGGAGATCTGGTGGTAATAGGTGATCAGCCGGGCCTTGGTGATGCCGCGCCAGAGTTCCTGCCCGATATTATTCATGGTGACCGTCTGGCCGGCAAATTCAAACTCCCGTTCGGAATTGATCTTTTTACCTTCGATCTTCGGCCAGTTGCTGTCCGCATCGGTTGTTGTTGCCTTTGATTGGGTTATTTCAATTGCTGCTGGTTCATCCGCTTTGATCGCTTCTTCCTGCGCATCGCTGAGCGGCACTTCTCTTACAACCTGATCGGCTTTTTTGTCCTTACGGAAGCCGAGGAAAGTAGCGGGTTTGCGGATGCGGCCGGTCTTGGTCCAGGTAGCGAATTCAAAATTGGCCACCAGCTCAGGTTTGACCCAATGCGTCTTCGCGCCCTTGGTGTCCAGCACTTTGTTGACAAAAGGCGATTTATCACGCTCCAGGTTTTGTAACTGGGCCAGGATGCCTGGCATTTCGCTTTGTTTGTAGCCGCCCCCCGAGCGGCCGATCCATTCGAATTCGCTGTTGGCGTTGTAAGCGCCAAATAAAAGCGAGCGGAAGGCACGTGATTTATCGGATTCGGCCCAGCCGCCAATCACAAATTCCTGCCGCTTGCGGGTGGGCGTTTTCAGCCAGCGGTTGTCGCGGGCGTCCGGAACGTACTCACTGTCCTTACGCTTCGCGACGATGCCCTCCAGGTCTAGGTCGAGCGCCTGCTGGTACAAAGCTTCACCGTCGTCGAATGACGTACTAAAGCGGAGTACCTCATTATCCCGGGTGAGTTCTTCCAGGATGGCTTTGCGTTCAGTTAATGCCAGGTGCATTAAACTGTAGCCATCGAGCCAAAGGATATCGAATACGCAATAATTGATGGGCGTCTCATGACCGTTAAAGGTTTGAAGCGCATCAAAATCGGGTTTCCCGTCCTCATTGAATACGACCACTTCCCCGTCCAATACGGCATCATGGCCCAGTTCCTTCAGGGCTTTGGCTACCGGCGGGTATTTTTTGGTATAATCGAGCGCACTTCGGGAATCCATGCGGACCTTTTTCTTTTCGGTGTAGGAAATGATGCGGTAGCCGTCCCATTTTACCTCATAGAGGTAGCCTTCGTCCGGCACAACCTCTTTGGTCAGGGTGCAAAGCATAGGTTTGACGGATTTGGGCATGGCTTTTTTGATGCCCTGCTTTTTGAGGTCGTTTATATTCCTTTGCGGTTCCGGCTCCGCTGGCTTGTCTTTGGTGGCCACCTTTTGTTCGCGGCTGCTGTTCCAGATCTCAGCGCCTTCCTTTTCGGCCATCTGTTCGATGGTCAGTTTGGATTTGACGGATTTGTCTTTTTTCAGGATATCTTCTTTTGTGGCGTACCGGTCATCTGCTTTGATGAGCCGCCAGCCGCCTTCGTATTTGTCTTCTTTAAATTTGATGAGGATAAAATCGCCCTTGAGTTTATGGCCGTGCAGCGTGATCTTCAGGGCGTTCTTGTAATAATTGGACATCATCCAATGTTCTTTGGCTGCTTTATCTTTTAACTTATCATCTACTGCAGGTTCGTACCATCCCTCATCCCAGACGATCACTGTACCGCCGCCGTACTGGCCTTGAGGAATAATGCCTTCAAAATCCTTGTAATCATAGGGATGATCTTCGACAGGCATGGCCAAACGCCGCTCTTCGGGGTCCATGGAAGGCCCCCGAGGCACAGCCCAGCTTTTCAGAACGCCTTTAACCTCCAGGCGGAAATCGTAATGTAAATGGGAGGCGTCATGCTTTTGAACGACAAACAACAGCTTATCCGTACCCGGTTGTCCTCCGGCAGGTTCCGCGGTCTTTTTAAAATTCCGCTTAGCTTTGTATTGTTCCAATTCCGCCATAGACAGCAAAGCCCCTTTCGGGGCTGCATTTAGCATTCGTTGATCTTATTTTTTTAAGTTTTTTTCCACTGCGCTTCGCTGATTGCTGCCTGCGGATTTTTTTGCAGATTCAACTTTCTCAGCGCTGGTTCCGGTTTTCCTTGCTTCGTAATTTAATTCATGTGGTTGCTCTGATACAGAGTTTCTCTCCACTTTAGATCCTCTTGTTGCCATAGTGTTATTTTTAGATGTACCTGATAAACAATGCACACAACAGATGGTTTTAACCATTAACTAAAGAATTATCCTTCTAAAAACAATAGCCAGGCGATTCATTCTGAAATAGAAAAGTCCCGAACGCTCGCCGCCGGGACTTCTCAAGCTAAACCTTATCACAAAAGCGGCAGAGTCCGCTCAGGTATCAAATCTAAAAAATGTTCATAAAAGAAACCGCATTAAAGGAGTACCGGAAGTCCGAGCCATAAACTAATTTGCCCGCTATGATTTCAAACCAGCTTAACATCATTGAAGGCAATGACCCCGAGGTCGATGCGCTTAAAAAATTGGGTAACCGAATTAAAACTTTAAGGCTGAAGGGTGGTCATGACCATTACGAAAAATTTGCTTACAGAAATAATATAGGAAGGATACTGCTGCGCCGGGCGGAGCTTGGCGGCAACATCAATTATAAAAATCTCCTCAGGATCATTAAGGCTTTAGGCGTAACGCCGGCAGAATTTTTTAGTGAAGGCTTTGATTAAGGCCGTAATCTGCTCATCTCCGATAAGCATACTGCCGACAATTAGTTGTATACAAGGCAATCCTGTAAACAATAGCGATGACGAAAGCTATCGCGAAAGCAATCGATAAAACAATTTAAGAAAATCAAGAATAACCAAAATATCGTCGGCAATGGACCGCCCCGTGTTTTCAGCCAAAGCATTGACCCTACGAAAACACGGGGCGAAACGGGGCGGGCGAATGCCCGCCCGCCGGGCGATTTATCAATAGTGAATTACACGTAAGGGGATGCCTTTCGCAGTTGCTAAATCTATCATGTGTTTAGTCCCTTTGGATTTACCGTTCCAAAAACATATACACGCATCGGCATAGGTCGCCATTTCCGAATTGCGGACGTAACCTGCTGATTTTCCAATTTGCCAATCAGCGGGAAATTCTTTGACTGCAAAGCCGTTGGCTTTAGCATATTGCTCTCCCAACGTATCGGCTCCCTTAGCCTTACCCGATACGATCTCTATGGTGTGAGAAAAGCGTTTGGACGATAACATGACATCGGCCTTTTTTTGTAGTAACTGGTAATCTGAAAAATCCCTGCCACCTGCTATAATTAACCGGAAGATTTCCATCAGACCGCCCCTTTCTTTTGAGGTTCATAAACCCATATGGCCATATCGGGTTCGCTCAAATGGCGCTCGATCATTGGCTTTACCTTTAACCAATCCAAACCACCGTTTCCACAGCCCAATGCAGGCATAGCCAAGCTTTTTATAGGGTTTTCTTTAAGATACGCCAGTAAAGCGATTAGCCCGCTTTCCACATATTCATAAGTAGAGGGCATTTTCCAGTGTTGTTTTGTCGGCAGGTTAATAATAAGTCTTTCACCTAAAAGCAGGTCGCTATCCTTTACTGCTAGTATTTTGCCTGTAGTGAATTGACCGCTTTGGCAGGTTTGTTTGTAAACATCAAAGTTATGGGGAAAGGTTTGTTTGAATTGCAGGGCAATCCCTTTTCCCATAACGCCGACCGTGTTGACGGTATTGACCAATGCCTCTGCGCTTGAATCCATTATATTGCCTGTGGTGTACCGTATCATGCCTGTTTCTTTCCCTGTTGTTTTTCGCAGTTCAATGATAATAGTTTTTGATAAATATCTTCCCAATATTTATATAAATACAATTGGTGCGGGGACGGATTGCTCAGCCTGTAATGCCGGTAATCATCAGCCTGCATTAGCGCCAAAGCCAAATCCGCCACTGCTATTTCTTTTCCGTCTAAATCTTTAATTTTCATGGGCTGCTGATTAGGCCACCTTGAGTGGTATTGTCCTGAAATCTCTGAGGTTGAGAAAAAATCCCCTGTTCAATAATATGCCTTCCCTGAATAGCTGCCATAATAATGATGCCCCTAAATTGGCGAGTGTCGAATTAATAAATAAATCCTGTTTGGTCAGGGCTTCGGCCAAAGAACAGCTTGGAGTGTTGTCATTAGCTTCGGAGTTTTCCAGTAGTTCCTTAAATTCCTCGGTCACCATCGGCAGCCTGCCTTTAAGCGCAAACTTTTTTGATTCGGGCTGCGAAACTTCTGAAACGGTGGAAAGGATTACCTGCCCTGTTTCTTTGCTATTGCCAAAATCCATCCAGTATAAGGGATGGTGATGGGCGTGCATCCTGCTTTTATAAAGTTTGGTCAATATTTCCGCAATCTCAAAACGAGCGGCAACGGTATCGACGCAGGATATGGTCAGTTCAGCAAGCCAGTAATCGGGTTGAGTTTTCAGCGTTTCCTCTGTATATTTTTCAGGTACGGCTTTCCAGTTCGTGCCGAAAAACAGGTTAATGCGGTTTATCAACGCCACGGCCTTATTCTGCCCGATTTCTGCCGAGGTAAAAAGCTGCCTTCCTAAGTTGGCGGGTTCTACCGTATCGTCATCAAACACCCGCACCATGAGGCCCGGATGGTTTAGCGCAATCAGCGCATGGTTCATCCTTGCCAATGCGGTCAGGAACTGGCTGCCAGTTCCCCCTGCACCAATCAGGTTTACGATAATCGGGTTATAAGGCGTTAGTAAGGTTTTTGCTGCGATATGCGCAGCGGGTTTTACCGCTTTCAGTTTCTTGGTTTTCATACAAACAGGTTTTTAAGGGTGTATCTTGTCGGTTTCAGCACTTGGCAGGGAAAAGCCCTGTCGCTGCTTATTTGGGTTTTCCATATTTGGACAATATTTTCGGTTACGGGGTTATGGTCGTTCATCAAATGGCTGAAATAGCTGTTCCAAAAATATTTTTCCCATTGCTCCATAAAATCCTCCAAACGGGTTTCCTGCCCGATGTCAATGCGCACATTACCCATGCACACTTTCCCATCGCAATAGATATTAAAAAACGGGGCATGGTAAAGGATGGTTTTTTCCATAGGTTTTCGGTTGCATTTCATTGCATAAATGGCGAGGCTTTCCCTGTCCGCCCTCCAAATCATTGCAGGAACTTTTCCCCTGCCTGATTTGATGCCGAGGCTGCCCGAAAAGAACAATGGCACCTCCCGTGGTGGTGTGTACCAAACCGCATAACCGCCCTTTTCGGGATTGACATATAGCACCTTATTGGGCATTAACCCTTTGCAGCGCAGGAAACCTGTTTTGAGTTCCTGTGCCGTTTGGAATATCCCGCTCAATGCCAGTGTTTCTTTCACGGTCAGGGGGTGTGCGTTAATCGGGTTACCAAATTTTCCGATGTCGTAACTTTCCACGTAGATGCTGTTATGTTCCGCTTCCTCCGTTTGTTTGTTGTAAATCAGCAGGGCTTTCACAGGCTGGTAGCTGCTGCTGAAATTATTTGTCAGGTTCTTCATAATCCATATCGTTTAGCAGGGCTGTCAGTTCGTTAAGCAACCAAAACAGCCTCGTTTCAAAATCAAAATCATAGTGTACTTTTTCCACCGTGGTATCGTACCACTGAATGGCCATCGGTTCTTCCTGGTAACCCATTTCCTGTAGTTCACTGTTCACCATGTCAAACAGCATTTCGTTCAGGCTGTCCTCACCACTCCAGTAAAAGGAGAGGTAATTTTCCCAATAGATCATGTCCCCGCCATCGGTTTCCACAAGGTCGTAGTGCATCGAAGTCCTGATATTTCTTTGGGGATAATCAACTGCCAGTTTATAGATTTCGGTAACTACCTCGCAAAAACTGCTTTCCCATTTATCCTGTGCTTTAAATTCTTCCAATAGCTGTTGCCAGTCGGTCAAACTTACTGCCTGTTTTATTTCAGGTAGTAAAGCATCTCCCGCTTTTTGCATGACCTTAAAATCATTGAACTGCCTTTGCCGAAACGCTTTGTCCTCATCGTCTTCAATTTCTTCCCCTGCAACTTCTGCTATCCAGTTTTCAAGCGCATCATAGGTGTTGTCCAAATAGCAGGGTTCACGGAAATAGGGAATATCCACAGTATTGTACAGGTAGGAAAAAACCGCCCTTGTCAAATGGTATTGCGCCTGCTGCTTCGGGTTGTTTTTCATTTTCCAAAAGGGGCGCACAGGTATATAGTACAGGCGGTATTGTGTGTCAAAAGTTTTGACGGTCGCCAGTTTGGCGGGCTTGCCCTTATCCTGTAAAAGCATACAGGCTGCGCCATTGAAGTTTCTTCCCGATAACTCGGCCATTACTTTTGCGATATTCTGCGGGAACGGTAAACCTGAAACATCAGGGGCATCCCAATTGTGCAGCCTGCAAAAGTTTTTAAGCGATCCAAAAAATTCCATTTCACTCCGGTTAAAATCGGTGAACGGTAAAGCGTGAAAGCTGCTGAAAGAATGACTTAAAAAACCATTACCGTGCGCTCGGGCGGTGCGCTTCTGAGCACGTTTGCCTGTACCTGCCTTGCATCGGGCAGGCGGTCTAACAGCTGAATGAACTCCCCGAATAACTGATGTAGCTGCCATTGTTTTCCCTCCTCTATGATGGTTAATTTGCGGTCTGATTTTGTCCGTTTCATACACTTGTTTTTAGCCTTTTGTACCCATAGTGCTTTCAAAGCGGTACTGCACCTCATCGTTTTTGATTTCAGGCCCGACAATACGGGCGTTGGTAAGGATGGGGTAAGTACCGGTATAGAAATTAAGTACAGCATCAGGGTTCATGCGGTCGTTGGGGTCGGTCAAACGGACTTCCTGCCCGTTCTCTTTATGGATAAAAATCCTTTCTAAATGCGTGGTCTGTAGCATGGCCTTAGATTTTAAGATTGTTCAAATAATTGTAATGCCTGTTTGTACTGCGCTGCCTTGCGGGTCAGGTCGGCCTTTCTTTTTTCCAGTTCCTCTTTTTTCTCGGGATAATCTTCTACCGATGGCAGAATATTCAGGGCGTCCTCATATTTGCAGGCATCGTTCAGTTCCACCACTTTCCTGATGGCATCGGTATAGGCTTTTTTCTTTTCCTCGGCGCTTATTTTGGGTTCTCCTGCCTCGATTTCGTCGGGGTTGCCATTGGCCTGTTTACCGGGTTGGGGTTTGTTGCCCTGCGTTACCTTTTTATTCGCAGCTTCCACACTTGCAGTTACCGCTTTAATGTTGCTGTAAAGCCCTTTTAAACTTTCCACCTGTGTTACAGTGGCTTCAAAAAATCCCTCGTCCATATCCGTGGCCTTTCCCCGATGAATAAGGGGGACAATCATTTTTGTGGCAGGGTCGTTTGACTTAAATGGTGCGTATAATGCCGATACGGTAAAATCGCCGTTCTCATCGTTTTGGATGCCAATCGTCCAAATGCCGGGGGCGTTCAGCTTGGCGATATTTTCAAAAAAGTTCGTTTTCATGGTTTTCTGTTTTTTAGTGATTGCTATAAATTCCGCAGGCAGTAAGAAACGCACCTGCGAGTATCATCAGGGCTGCTATCATATTGAGCAGGCTTTCTATCAGGGTGGTGATGCGCCAATGCCAAAAAGACTGAAAAAGCTGTAAACCTGTAATGCCCCTGCGGTTAAACCTGCGCCTGCTGATTAGGGTACGGACTACTAAACCTGTAACCATCAGGGCTACCCCGATAATGGTTGTGCTATGATGTATGAGCGTGTTCATGATTTCAGGGATTAAAAAGTAAATCAACTGCTGTTTTAAATTTGGGGTCGCTGAGTTCGCCCTTTTCGGCGTAAGTGGTCAGGCAGTGATTGAGAAACAAAGCCCCGTAACCGTCAAATAACTGGTCGCTGAATACCGCACTGCTTTTTTCCAGTTGCTTATGGTATTGCTTAATTTTTCGGTTGGCTTCCTCCGCTAAAGAGAACCAAAAGTCTACACCGAATAATTGGTTCACCCATACCTTACGCACCTCTTCGGGGTTCTCCCGCATACAGGTGCAAAGCTGTTGGGTATAGGTTAAGAATGCGGGTATCTCGGATAAAAACAGGGCGTGTAAAAGCCTTGCTTTCTGTACATTATTTAATGCTCTTAATGGTTGCATGATTTTAATTTTGAGTTTGAAATAAGGGGGATTGCTCCCCCTTGCTGATTATTTAATTTGGGTTAGCGCATCCATTCCATGACGGGAAAAATCACGGCAAAGGTCAAAGGCTGCCTGCCCCCGTTGTTTGGCTGTACCATCCATGATAGATTTGAATTTGGCCTCACCATCTTTGTAAGTGCGCACATTTTGGAAATAGCCCGTGATGGCATTATAAGCCCCGTAAACAGTGCCTGCGGTAGTGTCCATCTGTTGGGTCGGGCTGCCCAAAGCATATTCGTACACGCTGTCTACGATGTTGGTGTAATTGGTTGATAGCTTATCCAGTAACCCGAGTTCCAGATTGGTTATGGTTTCCCTGTTCGGTGCCATAGCCACCTGTATCAGTTTTTTCACCTGCTTGTCGGTAATTTTAACCTGTGACCAATGGTTAAATATGCCCTCCATTTCTTCGGCCATATTGCCCGAAATACCCATCAGCGTATGCGCCTGTTTCAATCGGTCGTTGGCAGATGCCGTATGCCTGATTTTTATAGCATTGGTATGATTACGCATGGCTGCGTTAAGCGTGTTTTGGCAGACAACACGGACAGGTGTAAATGCTGCGGTGATACTTCCGAAACCATCATGCGAGGTGGTTAGCATGAGGTATTGTTCAATCATATCCTGATGGCCTACCCGAATATAGCCCGGCAGTTTAGCGGTAATAAATATCCGTTCTCCCTTGCCTAAAGCCCCTGCGGTTTCGTATAGAATACCATCCCCGCCACCAACTATGGCGTCAAAAAATTCAAAGGCGTTCACGTTTTGTACGACTTCGTAGTCCTTACCGACTACACCCAAAACTGCGTTGTTATCATTGCGAACAGTTGCGTAAAAATTGGGAACGGTGATTTTAAAAGCTGCTATGCCGGTATCAATTTCCGATAACTCGTTTTCCAGGCTGTTGGTAAACAGCGGGCGTTTTTCTACCGTATAATCCAACCCTGCGTACTGCATCGCCTCCGCACTTGTAGGGTATTGGTCAACGATTTGACCTAAGCCGTGCCAAGCCTTTTCCTTAACGCTAAAAAAGCAGTGGTTTCCTGTTTGTTCGTTATAATTCAGATTGTGTCCCATGATGTTAATTTTTTAAATGAATTGATTGGTCTGTACAATGAATATTTTGTTATGGTGGTTAAAAGGGCAGGTCGTCATCATCACTACCTGCGTTTGCACCCTGTTTCTTTTCGGCTTTCTGTGCAGGCTTGTCTGCATTATCTGCTGTAGCCCCACCGATGAAAATGATACGGGATACATTCAGCGTAATAGCTGCGTGTGAATTACCGTCTTTGTCATTCCATGCCCTTGCCCCAAGGCGACCGAACAACTGCACCACCAAACCTTTTTTCAGGTATTCCCCAACTGCTTCGTTTATCCAGTAAGCGCAATCCACGTAGGTTGTGGTACGCACCGTTTCACCATTCGACCGATAACTGTCATTCATAGCGATTGAGAAATTCACTACTTTTTTGTCCCCGTTAACCACGCTAACTTTAGCGTCTGCGGTTAATCTTCCTGTTAATGTTTCCATTGCGTTTTAAATATTAATGGTTAAAAAATCTGTTACTCAAAGTCCCGATTCGGCTAAAACCCTCATTTGGCCTTTGATAGAGGCAGAATATTTGCGCGGGGGGCTGGCACGCAAGGCTGACGCAAAAAATACGACCCGGAGCGCAGCGGAGGTGTGGAGATTTTTTAGGCGGCACCTGCCTTGGCCTTTCGTGCCGAAGAGGTATAAATTTGCCTCAGCAAAGGCTAAATGAAAGCTTATAAAAACGTAAAAGCAGGCATGGGAAGGCTGTGGAAATAGATCTAACGGAAAATCGATGAAAGTACCTCTGCCGGTGAAAGGCCGACTGCTTTTCCGGCTACCGTTGCCGGACGAGGCACCCGCAGGGCTCGGGTCTGGCCTTTCACGCGGGTCATTCTCAAAAGCGGGGGGCCGGACGTAGTTAAATCAATTATCAGGGCAGAAATGAAAGCAGCGCAACTTTACCTAGCGAAACAACGCGGAGCGCGGTCAACCAGCAAGGCTTGAATGATGCGTTGAAAAGGAAGTGCCGTACAGTTTTTTGCAAAGCAAGTACCTGTACGCTTAATGAAAAAGGATCAGCGATCGCAATTTCACCTATCCGAAAAGATCGGAACGTATGTTTTTGTTAAAGACTAATATTAGCAGAAACAGCAGATTATGCAAAAACTGATCGACCGGGTCACCCCATTTATTCTGGTTGATTCTGTTCCTCCGTCACATGGTTTTGTGGACGAAGAAGGTGACGTCGGTAACGTGATCGAGTTGATTCTTTATAAGATCATTCCTTCTCAGAAATCGGGACGTTTTGAGCAACGGTGATCAATAAACGGCGCTCAATCGCGGCTAAAAGTTCGTCCTGCCATACTTTCGAAGAGCAAATCCTTTCCTCATATAGCGGCCCTTAGATTCCCCTTCTGGGGTACTAATTGTTTTGTAACTGGGCCATTATCTTAATCCAGAAAACAAATACCTTGGCATAACTATTCTGCTATACGACTTTTTTATGTAATGGCAAAATGACAACAATCACCCTGTAATATATATGCCATGTTGCCTTATAAAACGCTGATAAAGCTAAACCGTAAATCAGGTGTTGCGCTTTATGTTCAATTATGCAGCAGCTTCATTAGCCTAATTACTGACGGAACTCATCAGCCTACAGATGTGTTGCCCAGTTCGCGGATATTGGGCCAGCTATTAGGTATAAACCGCAACACAGCAAAAATGGCCTATGAAGAATTGATATCCCAGGGTTGGGCCGAATCCATCCCGCGCAAAGGCATTTTCGTACTAGCCAAGTTACCGGTTTTGTCGAGAAAAAAAATAATGGCTTTGGATGGTGTTTACTATTCAAAGGGGCCGGCTTTCGCATGGAATAACCCGTTCGAGGAGAAATTGGTCAGCAAGAATGTGCAAAAAACCTTCTTGGCGATTGATGAGGGATTTCCAGATGTAAGGTTGACACCAGTAGATCTCTTGATGCGGGAATACCGAAGTATTTCAAAGAAAATTCAGGGAAAGAACTTTTTAAGATATGGGTTCCCGCAAGGCTCGGAACGTCTCCGCAATGCGCTTTGCCGGTATCTTTCAGAAACAAGGGGCTTAACCGTACAGCCGGAAAATATCCTTATCACCAAGGGTAGCCAAATGGGTATCTATCTGTCTGCACAATTATTGACCACGAAATATGACACAATCGCTGTGGGGGATTTAAATTACCGATCCGCTGATGAGATCTTCAAATATGCCGGCGCGCGGTTGCTGAGGATTCCGATTGATGATCAGGGCATGAACGTGGATATCCTTGAGGAAGCTTTAAAACATAAATCTATCAAAGCTGTATACCTGATCCCGCATCATCATTTTCCTACCACGGTGACCATGAGTATGGAGCGAAGGCTTAAGTTGTTGAACCTAGCCAAAACATACCGCTTCGCGATCATTGAGGACGATTACGATTTTGATTTTCACTATGATAACAAACCTTTTGTCCCCTTAGCTAGTATTGACCATAATCACAATGTGATCTATATCGGTTCGATCAGTAAAACATTTGCGCCGGCGCTACGCATGGGATTCTTGATTGCTGAACCTGGTTTTGTTACAGCGGCATGTTCCCTAAGACAGCTGATCGACAAGCAGGGCGATTCATTGCTGGAAGAAGCATTTTCTTTACTTTATGAAAATGGCGAAATGGAAAGGCATTTCCGTAAATCACTAAGGATCTATAAGGAACGTAGAGATTTGTTTTGTCAAATATTGCAATCAAATTTTAAGGATGTAATTTCCTTTAAGAAACCTGAAGGTGGGTTAGCCGTATGGTCAATTTTCGATAACAGTATCGATTTAAAGCACCTTTCCAAAAAGCTTGGAGATAAAGGGTTAAGGATTGCGGACGGAACTTTCTATCATAATGAGAGTGTAATACCCAATGGTCTACGGCTTGGTTTTGCTTCATTAACCGAAAAAGAGATTGAACAAGTACTGGATTTGTTAAGACTGGCTCTTGATCATTGTAACGACCACAAGCGGCAATAGCAATTGGACATCACCCCATAAAAATCGAGCGAACAAGCGAACCGCTCCTTCGCCCGATGAGTTAATTGCTGACCAATCCTTTCGGAATGCTCTTCAGCCTGATTTTTTCGCTAATAGCCGGTCAATACTCCATTCGTAATTAGGAACACGGGCAAGGAGGAAACCAGCGGTCGTAGCGGTAAAAACCCCATAATTGATCGGCTTTTGTATACCAACGGATAATACCATGAACACGATAAACGTCAGCGTGATCAACGAAGCGGCAGCAGAAGCATTTCTCGTCCTGTATCCTATGATTAATAAGATGGCGATGATCAACTCAGTTACGGTGGCAATGCCTCCCAGTATATTAACAACAGGCCTGTCGAATAGGGGCATTAGCGTAGACGTATAGTTGATAAAATTCTGCCAGTTCCCCCATTCAACATTTCCAGTGCCCTTGGGCCCAAGAATACCTAACCTGTCTGAGACAGGTGTTAAAAATGTAATACCCAACGCACATCTCAGGAGCAATTGTGGGATTTTTAATGGATCTTTCATATTCGTTTATTATTTTATTTATCGAAAGTAGCAATCCAACCAAGCTAATAATTGACCCACATTATATATTGTGGATGATCCAGTTAGACATTTCTAAATTATTGTCCGGTTATATTTTTAAACTTACGCCCAGCATAAGCCTTCCGTACCTGGCATCAATATCGTAGGCTGGCATTGCCCATAAAGTGGTTTGAAGCTTAGGGACCAGCCACCTGAAATTTGGTCCCAATCCATGGTAACGCCAAGCAGTGGCACCAAAAGTGAATTGGTCCGTGTACTGGTGGAACAGATTCATTTTATACAGATAATTACTATTACCACTTCCCAATTCGCCTAATAAAAGAAACGTCGTACGATCGCTTCTTGTAAAGAAACTTGCCGTGTATCTCGGCGAATTAGAGGCGTGTTCGATCCCCATACCCGCAGAAACACTGATTTTTTTGGTTGGTGAGTAGGACAAACTGATCAGTGCCTGCCCCCAGGTTTTACGTATAAGTCCAAAGTAAATGATGGAAAATTTATCATTGATGAGCTTTGTGCCGTTATAATCTATGACTGGTTCGAAAGCTCCTCCGGCTCGAAATTTCCCATAGACCTCTAACTGGGCGCGTGCAGGTGTTGCGACATTTAAGAAAAGAAAGCAAAGTAATAGTTTAAAAAAGACGCCCCCGGCGTCCTTTGATATAAGGTTTGAAAGATTGCGCATAATTACATCTGAGATTTAATTGATTGATTTTCAATCTAATTTAAGTAGGTGCCGTCCCCTGATTTTGGTCCAGATTTCAAATTCCTCGTGATCCAGATGACCCTGACGGGCTAATCAACTCAGATAGCAATGAAGCGCAGCATAATTTCGTTGACAAACGAATCAAGTCAATGACTATTAAGGGCAGCTAAAAAAATGCTTAGGAAGTTTAGTAAAAAAAACAGCGGCGTTTTTAAAACGCCGCTGTTCTGTAGTAAACAATTTAATTAAAATACTACCTTATTTATCCTTTCAGTAATTGTTCGCCGCCGCCGGATAAGAGTGGAAGGCAACCAGATAATTAATTGTCAATATTTTGATATAATAGCGTTAACGAGGGAGTATGTTTATGATGCCATTGCGGCATTAACGGTTGCTGCTTCTGCATTCAGGCGAATATTCCTGAACTTGCTAAAGGCGATGAACAGGATGATGACCAACACGACACCTGTTATATTCGCCGCGCCGAGTATGGTTTGCGTGCGGATACCGAATAAATTTACCATACTATAGCAGATCGCTGAGCTGGCAATGTACATGCCGCCTCCGGTAAGGCCGGCAGCTGTACCGGCGTTCTTCGAGAAACGGCCTAAATAGTACCCGTAGACCACGTTAAATATAAAGCCGCCGCTGGTATGAAGTCCAATCGTAAGCGCGGTCATCAGGTAGGTATTGCCGTTGGTGACACCGGATACCAGCATCAGAATGGAAAACAATACGATCGATATAAGGGCAACCGGAACTTTTTTCTGTATGGGCACTTTAATGAGCGCTTTGGCGATAGCACCGCCAAGCATTATTGCAACACCGGATAGTAAAGAACTGTAACCATTCGTTACCGGCGAAAAATGGAATACCCGCTCAATAATAAATGGGCTCGCCATTCCATACATCACCACGAGTCCGTAGCAGGAACCCAGAATGATGAGGCCCAACGCAAAGTCCCTGGTACGCAGCATGTGCCCATAAACGTCCAGGATTGGCTTAGCTTTAAATGGGTGGAAATGTTTAAGCGATTCGCCACTGAACACCAATTCCAGTATAAAAAAGATTACCGCCAAAATACCCAGGAAATAAAAATTAGATTGCCAGCCCCATATACTTTGAAGATATCCGCCTATAAAGGGCGCCAGGATCGGGGCAGTCGACCATATGATCACAAATAAGCTGGTATAATGCTTCAGCTTTTCACCGGAATACACATCGACAAAAAATGCGCGCTTTCCCACTACGATTAATGAAATGGTGATGCCCTGGACATCGCGCATGGCATAAAGCAGATAAATATTAGGAAATAAAGCAATGGAGAAACTGGCAAATGCGAATACGGCAAGTGCGATCAGGCTGGCCCAGTACCGGCCGAAACTATCCAGAATTGCACCCGTAAATAATTGACTGATACCGGAGGTAATAAAAAATAGCACCAAAGACATTGTATTGAGGGAGAGGAAACATGAAGTCCTCCGGCCATTGTGGGCAAGGATGGAATGTAAATGTCCGTTGCAAAGCCGGAAAGGGGAATTAATGCAAAGGCTAGTAACGTACTGATGCCTTTGTTACTTTCTTTAATTGTTTTCATTGTATTAACTTTTTTTTCAGATGTTCTTTTTTGTTTTATAGATTGGACTAAGTCAGAGCTGGAGTCTTATGGCAGTCCTGAAAAGCAGCCCAATATCACATCCGGCGTCAGGAACTGATCTCAACCAAGTTTTACCAAAAAGCCCTCTTGCGAGGGCTTTATCATAATCGTTACTATACAACTAATTTATCATGCAGGAACGAGTTGGGTAGTAATACCTATTCTGTTCCAAACGTTGATCGTGATGATTGCCAAGATCACATCCGCCAGGTATGTTTCGTCCAACACGGCTGCAGCCGCGGCGTAGGTCTCATCTTTTACATGATTGTGGATCAGGGTAACCTCCTCAGTCAGCGCAAGGATCGCACGTTCTTCCGCCGAAAAAAACGGAGTGTCTCTCCAGGCAGTCAGCGCATAAATACGTTGTTCCGTCTCACCGGCCTTGCGCGCCTCTTTAGTATGCATGTCGATGCAAAAAGCACAACCATTGATCTGAGAGGCCCTGATTTTGATCAGATCCTTATGTGTTTTGGTAAGGTTTGTGCTTTCAATAAATTTTTCCATGCCCAACACAGCCTGGTAACCGGCTGGTTCTACTTTGTCAATTTTAATACGTGTTTCCATTTTTCTTAATTTTATCTGATCAGTCGAAATTTATTTGAACGCCTTTTCAACTTGAGGCGTGTCCTCCAGCATAAGGAATTTTGATATTTTACCATCTTCAATTGTAAAACGCTGGCAAAATTGGGTACTAAATCTTTTGCCCGTTGCTTTGGCAACCCGTGAGGCAAATCCAAAAACGGCTGCTTCTTGACCATCTATGAAAATATGGCCCGGCTCAAACTGGTCTTCGCCATCTACATGCGCGTTAAACAATAAGTTAAGGGCTTCTTTAATATCTGCTTTACTTTTCCGTTTTCCTGTCCATGGCAAAAAATCAGATTTTGCAATATACCAGTCGATCTGTTCGGCGCACAATGCGACCATTCCTTCTGCATTCTTTTCGCCGACATTTTGATAAAAGCTATTCAATACTGCTTGTATATCTTTTGTTTGCCCCTGCTTATTCATTCCTGCTGATTTTGTTTATTATTAGAGAGTCTTTCTCAGGCCCAATCGTCCTGCAAAATTAATGGGGCTGGCTCTTCGGTTACTGCCCCAGTCTGAAAATATACTCAGGCCCAGTTTATCTTCCACTACAGGTCCTGAACTGCTTTAAATACTACTGTACCGGGATCTGTATGCCGGCCATTATCCTCGTTTTGTCCGCGTCCAAATCATAAGCCGGCATGATCCAGAGCGTTGATTTGATATGTGGGACCGTGTACCTGAAATTTGGCCCCACGCCATGCTTGCGCCAGGCAGTTAAGCCGATGGTAACCGTATTGGTGTAATTATAGAACAGGTTGGCTTTATATAAATAATTTGATTTTCCTTCACCTAGTTCCCATAATGCTGCAAATGTGGTTGTTTTATTTCCCGTCCATATGCTTGCGCTATATCGTGGACTGCTCGTCCCATGTTCTATTCCCGCGCTGAGACCCAGGATCAATGATGGCATAGGCGCGTAGCTCGCGCCAACCAGCGCCTCGCCCCATTGATGTTCAAGCAGGCCGAAGTAAGTCAACGCAAAACGGTCTGATAGTTTTTTCGAGCCGAAATAGTTAATATTGGGCTCATGTTTTCCTCCCGGTGTATACCTGTCGTAAACTTCAAGTTGCGCAAATGCACCGAGCGGGAGCATAACAGCCAGTAGAATTAAATACTTTTTCATGATGAATATAGGATCTGGAAAGAAATCATGCCTGAATCCATTAATAATACCCTAACCTTCCTAACCACATGTGCTGAAGGTCTGTCCAAAATCGTTGCCTTTGCCGGAGCCCCCGAATGCCGGGAATACGGTGCTGATCTTAAAAATCGGGACCATTTGATCGCCTGGCTTTAACATGATGATTTTCATGCTAAACTTATTCTGCATTTTTACCTAAGTTGTCCAAACTCCAATTGTATACCGGGATAGTTGATAATAACAAGCTGCCGGTACAAGTTCCGAATACGGCGAAATTGATAGGAGCCTTTATGCCTAAAAATGCCGTCATGGCGAGAGCGAAGGTCAGAGTAAGCATACAGCTAGCGATAGCGGCGTAACGTGTTTTGAAACCGATGATCAGCAAAATACCTATTGATGTTTCAAATAGGGTAGCTATGCCCCCCATAACGTTTACAACAGGCCTGTCCAAAAACGGCATCAGCGTAGCGGTATAATCAATGAATTTATCCCATGCGCCCCATTCTATGTTCCTGGTATCGGCAGGTAATAAGCCGAGCCTGTCTGAAACAGTTGTAAGAAAACCGATACCTAATGCAAGGCGTAAGAGAAGCTGGGGTACTTTAAATGAATTTTTCATAATCTTTATTTGTTTATTTATGGATTTAATGACTCAAAGGTAAGGCACTGCTGGATCCCTTTTACATACCAGATTTTAAAATTAGATAGACCCAGTATAGGCATGACCTGGCGTTGGGAAGACATGAAGTGCTGCATGAATTTTTTACGGGACTGCCACAGACGTTTCAGGATTTTCGCTTTCAGCACATCAAAATACATATGGAAACGCCTGAACGTGTTTTTGCCGAATATGAGGTTGATGTTATCGCGACCCAAACAGGCAGGCCGTATCACCAAACCTATATGGGCAGGCTGGTCAGCGAAAATGGAAAGATTAAACTAATCCGGGAGGCAATGGATATGAACCCGGTGGCACAAAGTTTATTTCCGAACGGATTTCCGGACATTTATAAGGAAGGGAAACAATCCGGAGCTGCTATCAATCGTTCTGCGGATCTATGAAGCAAGAAGGTATTTCATCAGGAACTGGTATTAATCTCTATACATCTTTTGACCATACCGATATTTAACTATGGCAAACTGTTGGTAAGGATTGCTAATGCCTGTTCCATTTCGTTTTCACGAAGTGATGCAAATCCCATCCGAAGCGCGTTAGGTGAAAAGCTTTCGTTCCGGTAAAAGGAGCCGTCGCCGATATATAGGCCGTTTTTCGCTGCTTTTGCAGATAATGCGGAAAGGTTGATCCCTTTATCAAAGTTCACCCAAACGCCCAATCCTCCTTCCGGTATCTTAAAATCGACCTTATCTTTTAGGTTTGCTTTGATCATATCACAAAACAAGTTTCGCCGTTGCTTATAAATCTTCAGTGATTTCCGAAAATGCCTGTCCATTTCACCATCGGTGAATAATACCGCGAAGGCTTCCTCCAACAAAGTATCACCTTGTTTATCAATTAGCTGTCGTATCGTCGAAGCCGATTCCACAAAACCCTGTGAGGCGACCATAAAGCCTATGCGTAAAGCGGGAGCGAATGTTTTAGAAATTGATCCGATATAGATCACATTATGATCGTGATCTATACTGGCCAGTGGGACATAAGGTTTATTATCATAATGGAAATCAAAATCGTAATCGTCCTCAATGATGGCAAACCGGTGTTCTTTGGCCAAGTTCAACAGTTTCATACGTCTTTCCATACTCATGGTCACCGTTGTGGGGAAATGGTGGTGAGGAATAATATAAACCGCTTTTATCTTATTTTTTTTTAATCGTCTTTCAAGATCATCCACATTCATGCCGTGATCATCTACGGGAATCCTCAGCAGGCTGGCACCGGCAAACCTGAAGGTATCATCGGCTGAACCGTAATTGGATACCCCGACAGCGATCTGGTCACCGGGTTGTAAAAGCAAATGGGCTGCAAGAAAGATGCCCATCTGGCTGCCTTTGGTAACCAGGATGTTATCAAGGCTGGTTGTGAGGCCCCTGCTGTGCGCCAGATAACTCTGAAGCGCGACCCTGAGATTTTCAGAACCCATTGCATTGCCATATTTAAGAAAGTTTTTGCCATGGTACCTCCTGGACAGGCTGCGGTATTCCCGCATCAGCACATCCACAGGTGCAAGCCGCACATCAGGGAAGCCATCATCTATCGCAAGGGTGATCTGCTGAAGGTTTTCGTTAGGCAGAATCTTGCCGAAGTCCTTTTTCCAGTCAAAGGTTGCCGCATCATTTTTAGCTGCTGCGGCATCCGATGTAAACGCTTTGGAACGAACCGGCAATTTAGACAGTACAAAAATCCCTTTTCGTTCTGCTGATTCTGCCCATCCCTGGCTGATCAGTTCTTCATAGGCTAGTTTAACGGTATTTCGTGCAATACCGATCAGGTCAGCAAGTATCCGGGAGCTTGGCAACATATCAGACGGCTGTAAGGTACCATCGGTGATCAGTGAAATAAAAATATTGCAAACCTGGATATGCAGGGAAACTGATGAGTTCCGGTCAACCTGGATCAATGTTTTATATGGAAGCATCTGGGCCGTGTTTATTATGAAAACTGGTATGTAAATATAATCCAAATAGCGGATAATTTTGAATAAAATTAAGAAAATGAAAAAAGTATTGGTCATCAATGCGAGTGCAAGAGGGCAAAGATCCCAAAGCAGAAAACTCACAGAAATATTTACAGAACACTTGCAAGGCATACAAAACGATGCAGAGATCACTTACCGGGAACTGGGAAGTAGCCATGTGCCTCATGTTAACGAAAATTGGATTGCTGCCGCTTTTAAGCCTGAAGCAGCCAGGACGGAAGATGACAAAAAAGCGCTCGAAATCAGCGATGCCTTTATTGCTGAACTGCACCATGCTGATATGATCGTCATGGGTACGCCCATGTACAATTGGTCTATTCCCAGCGCATTAAAAGCTTACATCGACCAAGTAGTGCGTGTGAATGAAACATTTAAATTTGACGCTACTAACCTGCAATATCCCTATATCGGTTTGCTGGAGAACAAAACTTTATTCCTGCTGCTTTCAAGAGGCGATCAGGGTTATGAAAAGGGTGGGTATAATGAACACATGAATTTTCAGGATCCTTATCTGAAAACCGTGTTCAATATTATGGGTGTCCACCATATCCATACGATTGCCATTAACGGCATATCCTACGGCCCTGAAAAGGTTCAAAAAGCTATTGCGCTATCGCATCAGGAATTGAAAGACCTGATTGACCTTGAACTTCCACAACAATGAAAAGCCAGGTACTCAAAGGGAGTATTTTCATTGTATTGGGAGCAGCCTGCTATGGTATGTTGGGAACCTTTGTGAAAATGGCCTATCAGGACGGCTTCAATACAGCTGAGGTGACCATGTCGCAGTTTGCCGTCGGATTTGCCGTACTGCTGATCTTAACTTTGTTTAAAAAACCGGCTGCGGTAAAGGAAACAAATACAATTGCTGTCAAAAGCATCGTTAAACTGATTGTAGCCGGAACCTCGTTAGGTTTAACCAGCATTTTCTACTACTTGTCCGTACAATATATACCGGTCAGTGTCGCCATTGTATTGCTGATCCAAACAGTATGGATGGGTGTTTTGGTAGAAATGATCATACAAAGAAAAGTGCCCGGTTCCCGGAAGATCATAGCCGTTGTGATCATCCTGGCCGGAACAATACTGGCTACTAATTTATTCAAACAATCCATCCATGTTAACTGGACTGGTTTTGGCTGGGGATTGATGGCTGCGTTATCCTACACGGCTACCATGTATTCCTCCAATAAATTAGAGCTGCATCTGCCTCCCTTAAAAAGAAGCCTTTTTATGATCCTCGGCGGGCTGGTTATTATCCTGATCATTTTTCACGCCTCGCTTAATCCGCATTTTTCTTTTGGGATATTTCTAAGTTGGGGTTTGGTCGTCTCCTTATTTGGGACTGTCCTGCCACCATTGTTGTTCACCAGGGGAATGCCATTAACGGGAATTGGGCTGGGCGCCATCGTTGCCTCTATTGAAATTCCCGTTTCTGTATTCATGGCGCATCAGTTACTTGAAGAGCCGGTAAGCCTGTTTCAATGGACAGGCGTTATGCTTATCCTGTTTGCGGTTGTATTGATGAATATGGGTAAGCGCGATCCGGTCCCCAAATAAATGTTCTATCCGTTCTTCCGCGAATTGTTGCGGTAACCGACAAATACCGATAATACTTAAAATCTTATAACTCCGATTTTTTAACCTTTTAAAATGAATATCATGAAAGCAATGTCAATTTTACTACTCGTATTCGGCGTCATCAGCTCTTGCAGCAGCCAGCTCCCTCCGCGGACAACAACAACAGCTGACGTTTTACAAACAGCAGGAGTGCAGATGACTGCATTTTTAAACCTGCATGAGCATACGATATCAGTTTTATACGGAGATTCCGCGGCCTTTGAAAGCACGCAAAGCAATTTTAAACACCATACTGCGGAAGAACACTTTGTATTGATCACCTACAAACTAAAAAATTTCTATTACGACTATGATGCGCAGGCACGTGGCGGTCTCGAACGGGTGGAATATATATCCGGTCTGGATCCGAAGGACAGCGGAAAATTTTCTTACAAGGTGACTTACGGAAATTTGCCTCAGGATAGTACGGAGACTCGTTACAAAGATAGCGACCGTGTCAAATTCATCTTTTCACACAAGCCCTATGAATACCCGGATGTGGAGAGCTTAAACAAATAATAATCTATATTAAGGGGCGGATTATCTTTTTCATTCTTTTAACTAGTGGACCGGGCATTTGCTGTTAATAGCATTTCCTTCTTTTTTTGATAATTTACGCTGCAAAATATATAAATAAAAGTTTATTGACTTTTATTTATATATTAAATGATACACTTAAAATTATTTATGTCACTATTTTATAATGCGATTAGCCTGTTGCAACTTAAATCTGTTCTTATTAATTTCAATGCTGGGTCGCAATTTATGATCAATAAAAGGATGCCAAGCATTTATAATCGAACTATAGATTATTAGGCGATCCTGGCAAGTAAAGATTACAATGTTTTCCAGATTTTAAAAACGTGTTCAAACCGAAAGCCGGAATCGCGAACAAGGACCGAAACATCGTACGATCTAAAGGGATGCTCCTCGTCAATTAAATGTTTTATATGATGTAGTACTTCGCCAAAACGATTCTCAAAATCCTCGCGTGAAACGACTACTTTAATCATATTATCCTGGTAATTTATTTTTGCATTGCCGGGGAGAGCCTTTTCTAATAAGGAGGCGATTTCCAAATGCAATTTCTTAGTGGCAGCTTTTTTCATAAGAATATTTTTAAATAGGTTGTGTGACTGATATCAATATTAGCTCTTAATTAATATAAAAATACCATATCTTAAAGAGTGTTCACAAAGTTTATGTCCCGTTCTAGCTGCGGGATTTACCAATATAATAGGCAGAGCCAAATGCCAATAGTCTTCCAATCTGAAATAAAGTAAGGTTTAGGTTTAAACAATATTAGTCAGCTAAAGGGACTATGGATAGGCTGCGAAGAAAACGGTTGGCTGAAATATGATAGCCTATAGCCGTTTTTTTAATTCTTAAAGCCGTATCGATCAGGACATTTTTATCTTCCATGATTACGATCCGCAGCTCCCCTTGCTGGCCATAGCGGTTGCAAAACATCCGCTGAAAATTTTGGGCGCCCGTTGAATCAACTTTTTCGCGCAGCAGCAAGCGGATATCATAATATAGGTAAACCCTGTCCCCGGGGTATAGGTCGGTTACTTCAAGGGTTAAGTTGCGGCAATTATCCACAGGATCGGACCGATGCGCATTCTTTTTCTCGCATCCTGTAAAAGAGAGCAAAAGCATAATGATGAGCGGAATTTGGAACTTGTTCATAAGCATAAATAAGGGGAATTTTACAAAAGAGAGCCCTTCGCTTTTTGCCGAAGGGTTTCCTGATTAAGCAGCCGGGCGGATTATCTCCTGTATGAGGTCCTTCCATTTTTCCGCCAGCCGGATCGTACGTTTCAAATGCCAGTCATTCCCCTGGTATTGTTTGTAAAAAACGATGTGTGATAATTTTTGATCCTTGTCGCGCAGGCCAAGCTGTAAAAGCTGAAGTGTATCGCCGCGTTTTATTTCTATCAGGACGCAGCTGTCGAGACCTTCCAGGTCGAACTGGCCGATCGCAAAATCTGCGTGACTCATCCGGATCAGCTTTTTTCTGACAGGATCGAGCGCCAGGATAAAATCGTCCACCTCGTCCACATGATGAAATGAAAGATCCCTTGCCTGCTCAGCCGCTTTAAGTTCACGGCTGATTTTTTGCTTTTTTCGTTTGCGCGAGCTGATCACAGCCAGACAGGCCGGGATGAGTATTATCGCTAAGATACAACCTACGATAAAGAGGTTTTCCAGTACTTGATTCATAATAATAATTTAAATTCTTAAAAACAGGCTTCCAGATCATGATTTTGTGATCGAAAAAACCTGCCAGTAATAAATGAGCAGGGAACAGGATTTACCTGACCCTGCATAAGGTATGTGGGACTGTGTCCTTACTCCGCCCAAAGCGCGTTGCGCAAATACCTGAAAAGCCATCTTCAAATTGCTGCAGATTTGGCTCGCCAGGCAATCTGCCGCCTGTTGCCAAGCGATGGCATCACCAGAGCTTTCGCTATAGTGCCGGCAGCGGCGGCAAATAAGAATGGACCGGCAATAGCAGCGGGCTTTTAATCAGTCTGAGCGGCCGTAATGTGGGCTACACCCATCCATTTCCAGTTTACCGTCAATTAAACGAAAAGGGCTTCTTCACCCTCGTAGCGGTCCGGGTTACCGGCCATCTCAAATGCAGGTTCCTCCATATCACGCCGAACGGATACCAGTTCAAATTGCTGAATGCCATCCGGCATTTCCCATTCGGTGCGATGACCATCGGCGTAGCCCAGCAAGGCGATCGATAAAGGGTCTGACATCAGTATACTATTTGACCTTTCAGGAACGGAGTTTTGCAGGATCATATGGACGCGATAGATCTGGTTTTTGCCAATGTTCCTCACCAGTACCTTTGAACCCTGCCGTGCAATATTCAGTGGCATGAGGCCTTCGCTAACGATATGCGCATCATTTAATTCCACAAATAGCTTCCGTTTATTAAAAACAGACAGTCCTTTTGTAAAATAATATTTCATTAATAATTTAAAATCCTCAATGGTCAAGGTTAATTGAAAATGCTTTCTCATGTTTTTTTATAATTTAAGGTTAAAGAAAATTGTCGCCATTGCCGTTTGAAAGGTCCGCACCCTGAACTATTCGTTAACAGCCTGTTCCTGGTGGACGCGCGTAACTTTCAGTATCTCAAATTCCTGTACGCCCCCCGGCATTTCCCATTTGGTCGTCGACCCTTTGCGGTAACCGAGGAGGGCGATGGCGATAGGGGCCAGAACTGACACCTTGTTTTTTCTGAAGTCTGCCACCGCGGGCGACACGATTTGAAAAATAAAACTCTGTTTGCTTTGCCGTTCCCGGACGTGCACGACCGTATTCAGGCCGATCGCGTCATCCGGAAGATCATGTTCGTCCACGATCTTTGCATTGGCCAGTTCCGCTGAAAGGTTCTTTTTATTAAAATCCGTTAAAACGGTATCCTGCAGATATCTTTTTAAAATGTCCAGCTCCCGCTGAACAATAATTAATGGTTGTGTGTTCATATTTCTTTATTTTATTAAAAATGAATAAACGGGGTCCTATCGCTCAGTTGAGATAGACCAATGGCGTTACATATCTTTCTTGCCCCGTCTGGCCAAAAATGTCTTGCAGTGAGACGATCTCGAACGCGCTGAGCCTTCTGAAAAAATCTGCCGGGTCGGCTTCCGACAAGTGCTCGTAACCGCAGTGCTGCATCAGCACGCGGGTGGCCTCAATCGTATTGCGCTGAAAGTTCGCTAACCGGATACCGGGTGATATCAGCCTGCGTATCAGCTGTTGGGGATGCAATCCATTTTCCATCAGCGTACCCGCCGCACTAAAACAGGCATCGGCACCCAATGCGCACAGGCGCAGGATATCATATTCCGTCAGGATAACGCCGGTAGCGATCAGTTTTGTTGTTAGTCCGTAGCTGCGAAGCATCGTTTTAGCCGTAAATAACGCCTCGAAGAAACGCTGCTCAGCGTCTTTGTGCATCAAACGATTCGCCGCCCATGACTCCTCAATACTGATAAAATCCAGGTAAACACCTGCCTGATCCATTGATCTGATGAGGTGGCCTACCAATTCCTTATCCGGGTTCAACAGGTGTATCCCAACCGGCTTACCACCTGACCAGAGCCGGAGCTTGCTGATCAGGGTGAAGACTGCCCATTCATTGGGCGTCTTTTCCTGGCCGGCCACCTGTGTGGAATAAAGCCGTAGTTCGATCATTTTGACATACGGTTTGGCGGCGATCGTCTGCAACAGTGTTACATTAAAAGATCGGTCCGGGTTCCTGAGTGCCAGATCATTGTAACTGATATGCCAGACGATATCCCCGCCGCCCCTCACCATTTCGGGTGTCAGGCCTTTTTCCCCGGAGTTTACGGCACAGCCGCACATGTAGGCTGCCTGGGAAAGTGCGTGGACGCTTTCATTTGCTACCCTGCCGCGGTCCAGCGCGCCGAAATTCAATACACTTAAACTATAGGTTTGAAGGCATTGTGCCGTGCCGATATTTACCGTCAGATCCAATGGGCCAAGTGAAAAAAAGGCAGGGTTCGTCCGCACATATTCAAAGCCGGGATCGTTTTCAGGCAGCAGATTATCCTCAACCACAATGGTCTCCGCGCTCTTTGAGCGGCGGGCAAGCAGCAAACATTCTTTTTCTGTCAGTTCGGTATTTGTCCGCGGCGTTTTCATGAACCGCCTGCTGACCCTTTCCGGAAGAAAGTAAAACCAGTCCTTCAGGTGCTGACGGAAAGGATAATTTTTTAAAGTACGGTAGCTGCGCCCAAAGCGGTCATGCAGGTAAAACTGGGCACAGGAAAGCACGATCGCCATAGCGATCAGCAGGTAATTGGTTGTGATGACCGCAGTCACCACCAAACCAATATTTAAAATAAAAAGTGCGATAAATACCAGACCTATTCCAGATCTGAAGCGAAAATTCTTCATAAAGCAATAAATTAAAAAGTGAAAAAATCAGCCAAGCGGTTGACTGGCCCCAAACCTGGATCGGTCCGGGGCTTACTTTACAAAGTCCTTGCTGGTGGTCTGGGCATAGAACCCGAAATGGAAATGTACCTGCACCGACAAACCATACAGCAAGAAGGAAGACTGTATTTTACTGCTTTGATACAGTAACAGATTTAAAGATGTAAGTGGAAAATATAGCATGATTAACTTTATTAGACAGTGAAAAACGATCGTTTAAAACTGGCCCCAAACCATATATGGTCAGGGCTTAATTAATAAAGTCCTTGCTGCTTTGAAGGATAACGAATGCGACAGCGGATCCGAATGAACAAACAGGAAGCCGCACAACGTTTACTTCCGGGCTGCTTTTTGCAGGTCCGGCCAGTTGCGGGCGATATGTGGTATTGTTCATTAACATGATGTAGTACAAATATAACAAATAGAAAGCTATTTGTTTTAACTATATATCATAACGCTGTAATAATAAAATGATTACGTGCAAAATTATGCGTACATGCTTCTGGGATCAGGAGTTCAATTTTCATAAAATTTCACTGCGGTCGGCGCAGTATTAGAATATTTCACCGATTTGTTTTAAACGGCAGAAGGCTGCCGGCCGTCAGCCAAATGATCGCCGAAAAGTGTTATCATGAGCGACGGTTGCCGGGCGATCACTCCGTTATTGATGATGATCAAACGGGATCCTGATGCCGTCATCAGGTGAGCAATTGCGCGCGCGGCGCGCTTCCCGGAAGACATCGCGAAATGATGCTGTGCCATTTTTCAGCGTTTTTCATTGCCGAAGTCAAGTTAAATTCCGTATCAACAGGCTTTTGGTAAAATGGCAGTAAATGGAGCTTTTCAGTATTTCCATGCATTAATTCTAACTGAATGCTATGTAAATGGCGCCTGTGGAAATGCTTATTGATGTTACAGTAAACGATATCCTTTAAATCAATGATTTCCGGTTTGTGCCTTCCGTTAAAATATATCAGTATCCTTTCCTTCTGGTCGATCCCGATCACCCGGTCGCCCGGGAATGCTACGGTATCCAATTCGGCCTGGTTGTAAGCCGCGGTCTGGTTCAGTCTGGACAATAATGTGTTTTTGATCTTTTTTCGTCTAAAATAATCGATGATAAAAACCAGTAAGAAGATCATGATGACGAACATAAGTGCCGCCAAAAAGAAATTGATGATGATTGCGTTCATAATGAATTATATTAATGTTTTGAATTCTGTTATCTGTCCTTATTCAGGCAAGTCTGATGGCTGAGTTCCAGCGCTCAGGTTGCTATTGATCAAATGCGCCCATTCCCGTGAGTAAACATCAAATTTTTCAACGTTTCCCTCCCTATCGGTAAACTGTTCGTAAAACGGGATACTGTGACGCACACGTTTATTTGCGTCTTCGATCTGTAACAGGATCGAGGTTGTATCCCTGCCATTTTTTTTCCTCACGACATAACACCTGGAGATCGGATTAAGATCGATCATCGTCGGGCGGTCATTCATGATATAGGTGAAAAGCAGCATTTTTTTACTTTGGTCCCAGGCAATAACTTTACCATCCAGGTAGTTGATCCTGGACAGGTCCAAGCCGTTGCTGCTCGCCGTGTTTTCTAAAGTGGCTAAAAGTGTTTTTCTCCGCTTGCGTCTTTCCAGACAGACCAATGCTACAGAGGGTACAATAATCGTCAGCAGCAGACTGACGACCATAAGAGAATTTTCTGTGAACGTATTCATAACATGAAATTTAAATCAATAATTAGTTATTTATCGGCAGTACCTCACCCGGTTAATCAGGCGGCTACTGCGCAGCAGGTGCAGGCTGTTTTCAGCCCCTGTATGGCCGGATGGTATTTCCCCCGGCAATGCTCAGTAAGTCGGTCCCGTAAATTCGGGACTTACTTTATAAAGTCTTTGCTGGTGGTCCGGGCAAAAAAGCTGAAACGAAAATGTACGGGCACAGATAAGCCATATAGCAGGAAAGACGCCTGTATTTGGCAGCATTTAAAATGCAGCAGCTTAAAATATTTCTTTTGAAAATGGATCATCATTACTTTATCATACAGTGAAAAAACGGGTGTTTCATACCGGCCCCAGGCGCTATTGCCCGGGGCTTAATAAATAAAGTCCTTGCTGCTTTGAATAAATGCCTTCGGCAAGTGATAGTTGAAGGAGTAAACAATTCCGGCCATAGCTATCGCGCACGGGCTGCTTTTTGCAAGTCCGTTCCGCTGCTGGCGATATGGCGTATTGTTTATGAACATGATCTCTTAATTATAACAAGTTGGCCGCTAAATGTTTGCGGTCAATCGTTATGGCATTTTTTATTTTTTGTTCAGCCCATTAAGGCTGCGAATTAGTCCAATATTAAACATTGGCGTTGTTAAACGATGATTAGTTTGGTGCCCGTTAAATCCTGGACACGCCTTTGATCAGGTATTTTTTAATACGGCCTTCGGTTTGCCAGGATACTTCGTCACCTTCCCTATAGCCGACGATGGCCACTCCAATAGGCGATAGAATTGATTCCGTACCGTTCTTTCTCCGTGCTTTTTCATGGGTAACGAAATCATAGGCTACCTCTGTATTATCTGTAAGGTCCAACAGCGAAACCCTGGTATTTACGTCCACTACATCCGGCGGTAACTGGCTCCGAAGCACCTGCGTAGCACCTTTGAGTTCCCGGATGATCTTTTCCTCATTGAACTTGGTTAACTTTTTTTTTCTGACCTGTTCTTTTAAAAGGTCGAACATGCCGGTGGTAAGAATGATGGAATTTGCGGCGGTGTGATTGATTTGTGTTTTCATAATCTTGCTATTTATAGATGAATGATTTTTGTTAACTGTTATGAGGAAGTGTTAATTAAAACTACTTACTTCAAGCAAGCTTTGCATGTCTTCGCTTTCAGCGAAATAGATGGCCTGGTAACTGGCTGACCGGCCCTCTTTCAGCTTCCTGAAAATATTTGCGGGGTCGATTTCGGAAAGGTCTTCGCAGCCGCATGCCTCCAATAGTTTAACCGTTGCCTTCAGGGTATTCCTGTGGTAATTCGCTACCCTCACCCGCTTGTCTGACGCGACAAGCCCGTGTACTCTTGAACGGTCCTGGGTCGCGATACCAACCGGGCATTTGTCACTATGGCACTGTAGCGCCTGTATACAGCCCAGGGAAAACATCATCGCCCTTGCGCTATAACAGCCGCTCGCACCAAGCGCGAGCGCCCTGATGATGTCGAAGCCGTCCGTTATTTTTCCGGAGGCGATGATCCTGATGGATTTTTCCAGGTGATACTCCCTGAGTACACGTGCCGCGAATGCTATTGCTTCATAAAGGGGCATGCCCACGTGATCACTGAATTCTACCGGTGCCGCCCCTGTACCGCCTTCGGCCCCGTCGATGGTTATAAAATCAGGAATAATATTACCCGCGTAAATGGCGTCACAGATTTCCCTGAATTCACGCTTTGAACCGATACAAAGTTTAATCCCGACCGGTTTTCCGTCCGACAGGCTTCTTAATTTTCCGACAAAGCGGATCATATCTTTTGCATTTGAAAACGCAGTATGTCCGGCCGGAGAGATTACATCCGTCCCCGGAGTGATGTTTCTTATCCCGGCGATTTCAGCGGTATTCTTACTGGCCGGCAACATTCCGCCAAGGCCAGGCTTTGCGCCCTGGGACAGCTTCAGTTCTATCATTTTCACCAGCGGGTTAACTGCGACGGATTTAAACAAATCCGCATCAAACCTGCCAAAGGCGTCCCGGCAGCCGAAATAGCCCGTCCCGATCTGCCAAATGAGGTCGCCTCCCATAAGATGATAGGGGCTAATGCCTCCCTCGCCGGTATTCTGTGCGAATCCGCCGATTTTGGCCCCCTGGTTCAGTGCACTGATCGCGGCGTCGCTAAGTGCGCCAAAACTAAGGGCGCCAATATTTAATATACTGGATTTATAGGGTTGCGCACATTGTTTATTCCCGATCATAATATGCAGGTCACCCTTGAAAAGGCTGGGATATATGGAATGCGCGATCCATTCATGGCCGGCTGCGCCAACATCAAGTTGCGTGCCGAATGCCACCGTTTCCTGGCTTTCCTTGGACCGTTGATAGACCAGGCTCCGTTGCCGGCGGCTGAACGGTTTGCCATCCAGGTCGGACTCCCAGAAATATTGTCTGAGTTCGGGGCGAAAAGCCTCAAAAAGAGAACGCAGATGACCAACCACGGGATAGTTCCGGAGTATACTGTGTTGATGCTGTCGAATATCTGCAAAGGCCAGAGTAAGCAATCCGGTTGCCGGAATAGCCGCCCAAAGCCAGCAGGCATTCAAAAAAAACACCGCCAGCCAAGCCGTTAAACAAAAAAATGCGAAAAAAGTAACAATTACGGCTTGCACCGAAATTCTTCTGATAATAGGAAACATAAAGAAAAGGATTTTAACTGTTGGAAAAAAGTAGCAGAACCCTCAGCCTAAATTGAATTTAGATGGCTGAGGCTACAGTGTTAAAATCCTTGTAAGCAGAATAAAAATGACGTTTAGGGAAAAACGAAGGTAAAACGTTCGGGCATAGTCCTTTCTGCTCCAAAAACAATTTGGCAGGACAAGCGTGTGTGCTTGCAGGAATCGTATGTGTATTTAAACGTTTCAATCTGCAAATATAAACAGATTAAACTGATTTACCAAATTTTTCTAAAACAACCCCCATTCATACGATACGCTTGAAATAAATGAAAAGTATTACTAAGTTGCTTGTCTTTACTATGGTTTCAACGGTTTAAGCTATAGCTTAACAAAATAAGCGGTTAAAATCTAACCGGATAAATGATAATTGTTAATAGGTCAGTCATTTTTGATGATTGCCATGACATGATCGACGACTACATCGCACCTGACAAGGTTAAACTCGTAGATCTGTTCCGGTTTCCAGTTTTTGTTGAGTTCGGCCCGAAGCATGTCTTTTGCACGCGCCAGGCGAATCTTAACGTTGGATTCGCCCAAAGCCAGCACTTCCATCGTTTCATTGGTGCTCATTCCCTGTACTTCCCGCATAACAAAAACAAGGCGGTATTTTTCAGGCAGGCTGGCTACGGCACCTTCCAGGATGGCCTTTAATTCCTTGTTCATCAGATTGCTCAACGGGGTTTCATGATGCTCATCAGTAAACGCTGTTTCCATCAATGCTTTTTCTTTTTTTGTGTTTCTCTTTTTATGCAGTAAACTTTCATTAATAAGGATACGGGTGAGCCAGGTGGCAAAACTGGACTGCTGGCGGTAATTACTTAATTGCCGGTAAGCATTCAGATACGAGATCTGCATAATGTCCTCCGCCTCGGCGTCATCATTAACAATTGACATGCTGATCCGGTACATCCTGGAATTATATTTGCGCATCAGGCTTTCATAAAGACGCGGTTCCCCTTTAACTATCCGGTCAACGAGTTCGTCATCACTTACATTATTTACTTGAGGTCTCTCCATAACATATCGGCTGTATTTTAATAGAGTATCAAAATCGTAAAGGGTTACAAAATAAAGATAGTTAAATGGGAGTTACGCTGTTTTGTGAATTTTGTAACCCTTTTCAAAACGCCGTACTCTAACAGGTATATCAATAAAAGAAATCATGCAAACACAAACAAAAAATGTAAATCAGGTGCAGACCCTGTTAAGATTTACTTACGGGCTGGTGCCCATCGTGGCCGGGGCAGACAAGTTTCTAAATCTGTTGACGAACTGGGAACAGTACCTTAGTCCCGCCATGAAAAGGCTCCTGCCTTTTGACGCCCACATTTTTATGATGCTTGTTGGCGTAATAGAGATCATAGCCGGTTTTATCGTATTAACCAGACCCCAGGCAGGCGGCTGGATCGTGAGCGCCTGGCTGTTGCTCATCGCCCTTACGCTACTGAGTTCCGGCAGCTACCTGGATGTTGCGGTTCGCGATATTGTTATGGCTATAGGAGCGTATTCATTGGCCAGGCTTTCTGCGCGCAAACAGTTAACAGCCGCATAATGGAAAAGCATATCGTTAAGATCTTAGCAGTTGGTCATCTGACCCATAATGTAAAACGTTTTGTTGTTGAAAAACCGGCTGGGTATGAATTTATACCGGGCCAGGCTACAGATGTAGCCATCAACCGGCCCGGATGGACTGATCAATGCCGGCCTTTTACCTTTACATCGGTTCCTGATGCGGATTTCCTGGAATTCACGATCAAAATCTATACCGGCCATAACGGTGTTACCGAACAATTGGCGAAACTTGGCCCGGGAGATGAGCTCCTGATCCATGAGGTTTTTGGCGCTATTGCTTATCACGGGCCTGGCGTCTTTATCGCCGGCGGAGCAGGGGTCACGCCTTTTATTGCGATATTCCGGCAACTGAAAAAAACCGGCCTGCTGGCGGGCAATACCTTATTATTCGCCAATCATTCGCCCGTGGATATCATTTTAAAAGACGAGTTAACGTCGCTTTTGGGTAAAGATTATATTGACATTATTAGAAACGGGCCGCCTGGCATTTCAAAGAAAGTGATCGACAAAGACCTTCTTGCGGCTTGTATCGGCCGGGAACCGAAACATTTTTATATCTGCGGACCGGATGAATTCACCACAGATATGGTCGGTTTATTGCATCGATTAGGCATTGAAAACAAGTGGATCGTTATAGAGCATTGATGAAAGCGACCATCTGCCGGCGGTTTCATTTTAACGCCGCTCACCGGCTTCACAATCCCCGTTGGACCGCTGAAGAAAACCGCGGGGTTTTCGGAAAATGCAACAACCCCAATTATCACGGGCATAACTATGAACTGATCGTAAAAATTACGGGCGATATCATGCCAGATACGGGCTATGTAATGGACATCAAGTCGTTAAAAGATATCGTTGAAGAAAAAATTACAAGTCGTTTCGACCACCGAAATCTCAATCTTGACCTGCCCGAATTTGCGTGTTTAAACCCCACCGCGGAAAACATCGCCATGGTGATCTATAATTTATTGAAACCATCCATACCACAAAAATTAATACTTGTACTTTATGAAACAGAACGAAACTTCGTCGAATACGGCGAAGAGTGATATGATTGACGAATTAGGTGAAGAACACATAGGAACTTCATGGGAAACACCTCTACGGGCTGACGCATTTGATATGGATGATGAGGAAAAGATCTTACTTATCGCGTATCATTTTAAAGAGATCATGCAGACACTGGGACTCGACCTCAACGACGACAGCCTGAAAGGTACCCCATTGCGGGTGGGGAAGATGTATGTTAAAGAAATTTTCAGCGGCCTTGACCCGCGTAACAAGCCTCAAATAGCACTTTTTAAAAATCGGTATGGGTACCGGCAAATGCTGGTTGAAAAAAATATTGTGCTTTACTCCAATTGCGAGCACCACTTTGTTCCCATCATTGGCAAGGCACATATCGCCTATATCCCCAGCCGCAAAGTTATCGGCCTGTCCAAGCTAAACCGGATCGCCCGTTATTTTGCACAGCGCCCGCAGGTACAGGAGCGGCTGACCAGGCAAATTGCTGAAGAGCTGAAAAGGGTACTGGGAACAGAAGATGTCGCGGTACTGATCGACGCTGTTCATCTTTGTGTTTCCTCAAGGGGCATTAAAGACACCGCCAGCAGTACCGTGACCGCAGAATACTCAGGGGCCTTTCTGGAACAAGCCACCAGAGATGAATTTTTGAGGTACCTGGATTTGTAAATATGCTAGTAAACTTTATCCGGTATAACAATACTGGTGTTGGAAAGCTGATGATCCACTTTCGTGCCACAGGCCAGCACTTGCCTTTTTACGCAGGAAATTGGATCTACGAGCTGAACAAGGCAGGTACCGCAGCTGCCCATACCGGAACACAGGCCAAAGCCAGGTATGGCAAGATGGTGTGAGATCAGGGTCATCAAGCTGTAATAAGCGGACGTATTGACCATGACCTGATGTTTTTCGCCAAGATAGATCAGCGTCAGCTGAAGCGTATTTTCCTGTATCATGATTTATATCTATTGAAACTTGATGGTGACAAGTTTGTGAACTGGTGAAATGCAGTGCTAAAAGATGAAAGGCTGTGGTAGCCCACCGCATAGGCGATCGCCGTCATCGACATATCGGTTCCCAGGATCATTTCGAACGCTTTTACCATTCTTAGCAGCTTGAGATACTGCAGAAAGGAAATACCCAGAGTCGACCTAAACAGCCGCGAGAGTGAACGGTTGCTGAAGCCGAAACGATCGCTGATGCTATCCAGGGTGTGCGGCTCCGCGATCTGTTTTTCTATAAAAGACAGCACTGTCACCATCCTTTCATGGTCCGTTGTGGGCAGCGCCATCGGCATCACCCGGGTACTAATTTCCGGCAGGATATTTTTAACCGTTGCCAGGAACTGATAACGATCGTCATCGGGCCTGATCTGCCCTTCCCATTGTTCAGAATGCTTGATCATTTGCAGCAGCAGTTCGTTAATGGGGTAAATTCCCACTTTCCCATAGAACGGATTTTTGTCATCGTCGAATGCATAGAAAAATATGGAACGTAACACGGTCGCCGAATGGCTTACTTTCAAAATATGTGGCAGGCAAGGCGGTATCCAGAAATAATGACGGGCGGGAATAACCAGTGTTTTGTTTTGAATGTGTACATAGGCAATGCCCCCTTCAACGTAGGACAACTGGCCTTTGCTATGCTGATGCACCGGAATAAGGCGTTCCAGTTTTTCATGCAGTACGTAAATGGATCGTTCCTCCCGGTCTATATCCGGCAATGACGCTATTAAACTCATAACAAAATGGGATTAACTAAATGATTTTCGCAAAGGTTTGCTCAAATCGTTGCGAAAGATAGCTATGATTTACCTCAACTTGTCCATTTTGGCCGGAATGATAAAATATATGGCTTATTACGTAAAGCCGCGTGCTTCCGTTAGGCATACTTTTGCGACCAAAATAGATATGCATAGATATACGAAACTTGTCGCTGTTTACGGTTGCCTGCTGGCATCCGCCAGCCGGTCCAGTGCTCAACAGGGCCCCGGGAGCATTCCGCTGTCGTTGTCGTTGCAGGAGGTATGGCAAAAGTCTGATGTCCACAGCAAGGTCATCCAAATGCAGCGGCTGCAAGTACAGCGCAGTAAAGAAGCGATCCGGGATGCGGTCACGGAACGTCTGCCGGAGCTATCGGTTGGCGGCAATTTCGAACAAGCCAGCAATATTCCCGTTTATGAACATGGCTTGTTCAATAAGCCGACCCAGCATGAAGTTATACACACCCTTTACAAAATAGGCGCGGACGGCTACCTGAATATTTACAACGGCAGCAAAACAAACCTGAAGATCGCGGAAGAGAAGGTGAGGGACAAGATCGCGATAGAACAGCAGAATCTGACGATATCCGATATCAGGTACCGGGCAGCAAGCCGTTATCTGGAACTGCAGCGCAGCCTTATTTTTAAACAGCTGATGATCAAAGACATTGCTGACCAGGAGAAGCAATTGGAAGAGATCAGGCATTTTCTGAAGAACGGTGTCGTGTTAAAGAGCGACGTATTACGCGTGGAACTGAAATTATCCCGACAGAAACTGTCCCTTGTTACGATCGAAAATGATATCAGCCTTTCGAACCAGAAGCTCAATATCCTCATCGGGGAGCCTGATGAGCAAGTGGTCATCCCGACCGATCCCACCAATGCCGAAACCACCCATCCGGAAACCTACGAAGCGTACCTGGCTGAAGCAGTGTCGCATTCGTTTCAGTACCACATGTCTGAGCAGGAAACAGAGCTGAAAAAGATCGAATTAAAAACGGTGAAAGCGAATGTTTCCTTAAAGATCGGTCTGTACGGCGATTTCTATTATGCTAATCCGCAGATATTTCTTTACCCTTATAATCCACACCTGTATTCTTTAGGCATCGCGGGGGTCAGGGCTTCCTTTCCGATCTCAGCCATCTACCTCAACAGGCATAAAGAAAAAATAGCTGAGCTGGAGCTGAAAAAGCAGGAGATTGAACACGCTGACACAGAGGACCAGGTGAGGAAGCAGGTTAAAGAGGCTTACTTACGCTACAAAGAAGCGCTTATTGGTGTTGATGTGGCCAAAGTGAACGTCGAACAGGCCAAAGAGAATCACCGGATCGTTAACAATACCTATTTTAATCAAACCTCCTTAGTTACCGACTTGCTGGATGCCAGTGTACAATTACTGCAAACGCATTTCGATCTGGCTACGGCCGAAATGGCCGCAAGCTTACAATACTATCAACTGCAAAACGTCATAGGAAATTTATAAAAAAGACCATGAACAAGAAAAACAAATATTCGGTAACGGACCACCTCATTACCCGTGTTACGGCCTGGATCGCGGGCGCTATCGTCCTCGTATTAGCAGGTTGGGGGATCATTTCGTTGTGGGAACTCTACCATTTTGAAGAAACTAACGATGCCCAGGTTCAGGAATATATCAATCCGGTCATTTCGCGGGCCGGAGGTTTCATTGTAGCCGTAAAGTTTGAAGAAAACCAGGATATGAAAAAGGGTGACACGCTTCTCGTGATCGATAATCGGGAATATGTCATCCAGCAGGCGCAAACGGAGGCTGCTTTGCTCAATGCTCGGTCGCAACTGACGGTTCTGGAAAGTAATGTCGAAACGTTAACAGAAATCTCCGAGGTTAACCGCGCTCAGATCGCAGCGGCGGAAGCCAAAGTGGTCAAACAGCAATTGGATTATGCCCGGTATCAGAAATTATACGAGGTAGAATCCGCCACCAAGCAGCAGCTCGAAAATGTGCAGGCGTTGAAGGATGTTGCGGATGCCGACCTCTTATCGGCCAACAAAAACTATAGGGCGTCCTTATCAAAGATTAAGGACACGCAAGCCCAGCAGATTGTCATTAATGCGGAGATAAAAAGGTTGTCCGCCTTACTGGACCGGCACAAGCTTGACGTTAGCTATACGGTCATTACCGCTCCGTATAATTGTCGTATGGGCCGCCGGAATGTTGAAAAAGGCCAGATGATCGATGCAGGACAGGTACTGGCCTATATTGTTGACCAGGAAACTGACAAGTGGGTGGTTGCCAATTACAAGGAAACGCAGATCGGTGGCATGCAAATCGGTGAGGCCGCGGAGATCGAAGCCGATGCTTACCCGGGAAAAAAGTTCAAGGGCGTAATCATTTCTTTATCGCCGGCGACAGGCTCCAGCTTTTCCCTGTTACCGCCCGACAATTCTACCGGTAACTATGTAAAGATCGTTCAGCGCGTTCCTGTCCGGATCCGGCTTACCGGCGATCGAAAGGAAGTCGATCTCCTCAAAGCAGGCATGAACGTTAATGTTTCTATCAGCAAACAGCGGTCATGAGCAAGGTCATCCCTATTTTTAGGTCATGGGTGCCGGACTGGCTGATCAAGGTGGTTCTATTTATTGTTTTATTACCGAGTCTTGTACTTTTCTTTTTACCGCTATCCAACATTAATGCCGCTGCAGGCTATTACGGGTGTGAACCGTATGACATTCAATTCGCCGTCGTCTTATTTTATGTGGGCTATACGAGTTTCTTTTCGCTGGAGCGGAGGTTTTTCCAGTATCTGGCGACCAAGGAATATTTCTTTATTATTACGTTCATTCAGCTCCTCACCAGTTACATCTGTTATGTCAGTCAGAGTCTCGCCTTCCTGTTTATCTGCAGGTTCTTACAGGGTATGGCCTTCACCTGTACGGTCAATATATCCCTTGCGCTGATCTTTAGCCGGCTGAGAACGGAACGGGCGCGGGAGGTCGGCTACTCGATCTTTTTCGGTCTGCTGATCTGTATGATCCCCTTTGATAATTTTATTACGGCTGAGCTGATCGATTCATTTAACTTCAATACCTTATATAAGGCCGCCATATTTTCCTATGCGCCAAGCCTGGTATTGCTTGGTATCGTGATGAATAATGTGCGATTAAATGTTAAGTTTCCGCTTTATCAGCTGGACTGGGCGAGCTTTGTACTCTACGCCGCCTTTCTGGGCACGATCGGTTATGCCTGTGTTTACGGACAGGAATATTATTGGCTGGAAGACAAGCGTATTGTTTTTAGTTTAAGCGTAGGTGCGGGGCTATTATCGCTGTGCCTGTTAAGACAATGGCGTTTAAAACGCCCGTATTTTGAACTCGGCGCGTTTCGTTACCGCAATTTTGTGCTGGGGGCTATCGTCCTTTTCATCTTTTACATCTGCCGGTTTGCTTCCGGCCTCACTTCCACTTATTTTGTAACCGTACTCGGCCTTGACCCCATACACTTATCGTATATCAATTTATACAATATTTCCGGAATTATCGTTGGCGTGATCTTTTCCTGTGTCCTGGTGCTGCAGCACCGGCCGACAAGACTGATATTGATCAGCGGTTTCCTTCTGCTTTTCATCTACCATAACTGGATGTTTTTTCTTTTCAATACGCAGGCTAACGAATCCGAGTTCATCATTCCCCTGGTCATACAAGGCCTTGGCGCCGGTATGTTAATGACGCCAACTATCGTCTTTGCGATCTCGGCGGTGCCTTTCCGGCTGGGTGCCACGGCTGCTGGCGTTTGTTTATTTGTCCGGTGCCTGGGATTTATGGTGAGCATCGCGCTGATCAATTTTTTTGAACTCTTTTCCAAGAGCAAGCATTATAATACTTTTCAGGAGCAACTCAGCCGTATCAATCCGGTTGCCGGACAAACGATCATGAAACATACAAAAGCGCTGTTGTCAAAAGGGATTCCGGCCGGTCAGGCATCAAAAATAGCCGATCGCCTGGTCGTAAGATCGATCAATACCCAGGGGCAGATCCGGTTCGCGATGGATTATTATCAGGGGATCAGCTTGTTGTTATTCTTTACCATCATCCTGATCGCGCTTTTTCCTTATATCAATAAAACTATCCTTAACCTGAGGGCGGATCAACCTGCACCATTCTAGTCAAGCTTAGCGGATCATTTCCGCAAAAAACGGCGTAGCCATGTCAGCAGACAGAGTACGCCGTTCCACTCTACCGGTCAATTTTGTAATTGGATCCGACCTGTCATAACTGCATCGCGGCTCCGGTAATATTGTGCATTCCTACTTACGAACATTTTCCAGGAACTATCCGGAGCGATTCGGCCCGAAGTTTATTTTTTACCGACTTCTTCCGTAACACCACGTTCTTGTTTGTCCAAATGATAGTATCGCCTATGCCCCGGTAATGGTTCCAGGGACAAATTTCATTCACTGATGTCGGCTTTATGATCTGTTGAATGGAGGCGTTTCAAAGCTCGGAAAGGAGGGCAACAATACGATGCCAGCTATCGTTGAAATTAAATCCTCGTGATTAATTTGATGGGTTTTATATGCGCTAAAAGGGATATTTTGGCGACAGAAATAGGGCGCGACCTGATTTAGTAAAGGCCCAAAGAAGCGCCTCTATTTATAAAGCTATCCGATGGCAAATTGGGAATGCCAAAGGGACCTGGAAAAAGTAAGTCGGATTCATTCCGACCGGAAATCATGGCAATTAAATAATTGCACATCTTCAAATTTCAGGGCAAATTTGTACAATAGTACATCAACAACGCTGTCTAAGTGGTTAAAGAAAAACTGCATTTAAAAATCTCGCAGCGCCCACTACCTTAATTAAGTATCAGCGAGCAGATCAAAATACTCATCATCCTCATTCTTCCCACCAAAACCTCTACCAACATGTTCGTGCGTCTCTAAGAACTCAATTTTGCAAACCCATTTAACCATTTTATAACCTAACTGGTTTTCTACCCGTAAACGGAGGGGGGCGCCGTATTTTTCGGGCAGTGGCTGGTAGTTCATTTCCCAGGCCAAAATAGATTCGGGCTTTAGGCAATTATCTAATGTGTGGGTGTCGTAATACGTACCGCCGTAAAGCCCCTCCCCAAAAGAGTAAAATACAACGGTAGTCACTGACGAGCGCGGCCTAACAAGGTCGACCAACGCCTTGATAGGCAGGCCGCCCCATTCCGCAATGCCCGACCAACCCTGTATGCAATGGTGCATGGTGATATTTTGCTCCAGGCCCATCTGTTTGAGTTCGTCGAGTGATAACTCAACCGGGTTTTCAACCAGCCCGCCAACCGAAAGCTTGAAATCTTTAAATTTTTTCGCGGCTAATTTTTTCCACTCTTCAGATTCCGGCATATTGCCATTTACCCAAAAGTAAGGTGAAATATCTTTTTGCTTGAAATAGAGCTTCGGTTTGAATTTATTGATGCTGTTTAGCCACAATGTACCGTTGATAGCAGCTTCTGTCCGCTGTAAATAGCGTGGCCGTTGCCAGGAGATCCAATGTGCCAGGAAACCACAGGCAATGGTAAATAAAATGATACCTAATGCAATATATAAACCCATATGGCTAACAGGGTTATCAGTATTCACAGTAATATGGTTCATGTTCCGGGTTAGCCCGGTTGCAGCCACCATAGCCACATGGACGATAATGAATGCCAAATAAGCCAGCATAACTAAAAAGTGCACCGAACGTGCACCTTGTCTGTTGCCAAACAATTTAGGGAGCCAATGAAAACGGTTTTCAATCGCTGGTGACATAGACATGCCGCTTAACATAGCAATAGGCGCCAGCAGGAAAACAACCGCGAAATAGGAGACTTGCTGTAAGGCGTTAAAATGATAAAAACCGTTAGGTTCAACAGGCATGTGGAAGGTAGCATAATGTACAAAAACATTCCAGGAATCCGGTATGATCTGCCATGAAACCGGCACGAGGCGTTTCCATTGGTTAGTGACAAACAACAGCGTAATAAATACGACACCATTAAGCAGGAAAAACGGAACCGTAATAAAATGCCAGGCACGGGCGATGCCCACAGAATGCCGATAACCGGGAAGTCCAATAATTGGGTTTAAATAACGTCCGTCTTCTTTCGCGGTGTAAACACGGTCATCAGGCACCTTAATAGGTGTAAATCTAAGCCATTCCGAGCTTGGCGAACAGCCCCGGTTCCAGTACAAACGAGGGTGATCGGCTAAAATGGAAAGCCCGCTCCTGATAATCATAATTAAAAAAAAGAAGTTTACCCAGTGGCTTAAACTTAACCACAATGGAAAACCTGTTGGATCAGATGGTGACAAAGGTGGAAGGCTCCTTGAAGGGTCGGCTGGTAAACCAAAAACGATAAATTGCAACCAGGCAAGGCCAACCGTCATCATTAATAAAATTAATAGGACAACAAGCGCAACAGGCTTAATGCCAATAAACCATCGTCTATCTTCGGGATAACGTATTTTTTGTTCTGCTTTGTTAAAGTTGGTAAACATTATTATTAAGATTTGACACGCTGGATCAATTACCGGATAATATCTAAAGTTATACGAATTAGCGCAAACGGCAAGTAAAGATCTGAACCATAATGAATTTAAAATAGCCTGTCAAAATAACCTTGAATTATCTTTTGATCAAGGTGGTCACTTACCATGGCCATGTAACTGTCGGGCCTTACCAAAATGTAAAGTCTCTGCTTTATACCAAGCGATTCCCATTCCTTTGATGACGTGAGATATATAACTTTAATTATGGACTTCAATTCTGACAAGTTTAAATTGTTCTCTTCAGCGTTAACCTCTTGGCCAATAATTACTAAATGAAATTTGGGTTCTGTCAGCAGATGGTAGCAGCTTTGTAGTTTATTGTCAATTAAGGTCAGCACATAAGGAAATCTGTCTCCTGCTTTAAATTGCAGCTTTTGTTTAGACGTGTGTAGAGATAATGGGCTGGTTCTGTAAGCGTACCATATCTGAGAAAACATTTTAAAAAGCTTAACACCCGTAGCCCTTTTATTGACCAATTTGTTGATCAATAAAGGTGCTAAATTGGTACGCAACCATGAGATTATCCAATTACTGCTGGTCATCAATGCAAAAATCCTGTCAGTAAATTTGAGCAGCCATCTCGCGAAGGGATACCGTTCTAAATGGTAACTATCCAAAAGTTTTTCTCCCGCATTATTTTGAAGTACCATAGCGAGTTTCCAGGATAAGTTATAAGCATCCTGTAAGCCTGTATTCATTCCTTGTCCTCCTGCCGGACTATGGATATGAGCTGCGTCACCAGCTAAAAAACATCGCCCAGCTTTAAACCTATCCGTGCACCGACAATGCAATTGGTAGGTAGCAAACCAATTTACGTTTTCAAACGAAAGTGGAATTTGCGTAGTTGTTTTAATGAGGGTTTCCAGGTCTTTAAACGAGAAGTCTTCCTTGTTTTTAAAGCATTTGGGAATAGTTCCCAATACCCTATAATTATCATCTCCATACATTGGAAAAAACGCGCAGAAATTTATTTTGGAAGGAGCGGCAATTACCTGGTTAGGCGGTTGCGTCCATTTGATCCTCGTGTCGGCTACAAAGAATCTACTCTCATACGTGCCACCTTCAAATTTGCAGTTTAATAAATGCCGGACTTTACTCTTAGCCCCGTCACAAGCTATAAGATATTTCGCATTGATCGTTATCGCTTCGTTTGTACCATTCCTTTTCAGTTGAACAGTTACATGGTCGCTTTGCTGGTGTAAGCTGATAAATTCCGTATTCCACCAAACAGGATGGTCCTGTTCTATTAATACCCCATTTAAAAGTTCCTCGTTACGCGATTGTTCAAAGACTTGCATATCCGGAAAATCGGTTAGTCCTTCTCCTGCTTTACCAATGGCGAAAGCGACTTTTTCTTTCCCATTGATAAAAATTGAAAGATTTTGGATGTATTTCCCTTGTTCAATAACCGTTTGAGAAACCCCCATTTGTTGATAGATTTCAAGGCTCCGCGCGGTAATCAGCATAGCTCTGGATTCTGCTGTTGGTTGTGATTTTCTATCTACAATAATAAAATTAACCCCGTAACGTGCCAATTGACATGCTGCCATTAATCCAGTTGGGCCCGCGCCGATTATAATTATATCCGTCTTCATATTATTGCCATGAGCTTATCGTACTCCCATAAGCCAAAGGTAGACCAAGTAAGTAAGAACGGCTATTCTTATAAAAAAGATGCAAGAATTATTTAAATAAAGATAAGAAACTCTTTTATTATTTAAATATTACTGTACCTTTGTTCAGTATGGGAATATTTTCAAAAACGTGTGAATATGCACTGCGGGCAGTTTTCTTCGTTGCGCACAAAACCGCCGGGGGTGGCCGCGTCGGCATCAAGGAGATTGCAGAAGGCATAGGCTCACCTGAACATTTCCTGGCAAAGGTTTTGCAGGACCTGAGCAGACGGGGAATTGTTCAATCTGTAAAAGGACCAAACGGCGGCTTTTATACGGATGAATCTGTTCTTCAGCGGCCTATTAGCGACGTGGTTGAGGCCGTAGATGGGAACGGGATCTTTACAGGTTGCGCACTCGGGCTAAAACAGTGTTCTGAAATAAATCCCTGCCCTTTACACCATGAATTTAAGACGATCCGAAACGAGCTCCACCGGATGCTTAATGCTACGAGTATCGGCGAATTTAATACTGATCTTATTTCCGGGATTACCGCTTTAAAAAAATAAAAAATTTAGCCACATAAAAGATAAAAAGGTATTAATATATTAAAATGAAAAGATCCCTGTTTTTTTTAGCAAGTCTCCAAATGATGGCCTACCCGGTTCTCGGGGAGACTAAAGTGCCCGGCCCGACGGCTGTTGAAGCACCTGGCAGCGAATCAGCGCTCATCGTGTTTTTGGTCGTGGTGTTTTTGATAACAATGGCAGGATTAGCCCTGTGGCTTTTTGGAAATAGCAACCACCTGGAAAAGCTGGCTGACCGCGCTGACGAAAATGCCGAATCATGGATCAGCAGGCATTTGCAGGACTTTGACGAGCAACAGCTGGACTTGCTGATCAAAAGACGAGGTACCCGTCAGGGACAGCAGGGTAATCAAGGTAAAGGGGCAACCTGGAAGAAGCCATTTTTACTGTTCCTTTTTCTTTCTTCCGGCTTAACAGCGTTCGCACAGTCCGGTGAAGCTTCCGGCAATGTCTGGACCAATCCCGGCGTATTGATTACGGTGACGCTGATCCTTATCCCTATCCTTATTGCTATTTATATTGTTGCTGTTAAGGTGAGCCATCTCGTCAGAAAGGTGCGAACTTCTCAGATCAGAAAAAATGCGCAAAAACTAGCGCGGTCTATTGATGAGTTAGCCGGGGAAGAATTAACACAAGAACTGACCAAACGTCGACAGGCACTCAGGTTTCGGTTGAGCGATACAGAATTATCCGGCGTACAGGCGCCCGAAGACAAAAGAGGTTTATTGCATCATATCGCGGAAGTAGATTCGCCCCGGTTTATTGCACCAAAAAAGAAAGCGGTCAAAAGACCCGATATTGACCCGACGCTAGCCAAACTGATTTTATGGTACCTTGGTACGGCTACTTTCTGGCTGGTGTTAGGCACAAGTGTCGGGGAATACCTGGGCATAAAATTTGTTGCCCCGGATGCCGATCATGTCAGCTGGCTTAGTTTTGGACGATTAAGGCCGGTACATACCAATATGGTATTTTGGGGCTGGTCCTCACTGGCTATGATCGGGCTGGGGTATTATGTCGTTTCCACAGTTAGCAACACGGTTGTTGCCAGCCTGAAACGGGGCTGGTACGGACTGGTGCTGATCAATGCGTCGGTACTTGCGGGCAGTTTATCGCTGATGGCGGGAATCAATAACGGCGGTGGTGAATACCGGGAATATATCTGGCCCATCATGTTGCTGTTTGCCATCGGACTGGTTATTACGCTGGTCAATTACCTGCAAACGATCGCTCGCCGCAAAACCAAAGAAATCTATATTTCCAACTGGTACATTGTATCAGCGGTCATGTTTACCATCGTCATTGCCCTGGTTGGCTATTTGCCTTTCTGGCAAAATGGCCTGGGTGAAAGTATCGCACAGGGCTATTATATGCACCAGGGCGTCGGCATGTGGTTCATGCTCTTTAACCTCGGGCTGATCTATTATTTTTTGCCGCAGCAACTTAATACCCCTATTTATTCCTATAGCCTGGGCATCCTGGCTTTCTGGACACAGATACTGTTCTATACCCTGATCGGGACGCATCATTTTATTTTCAGCGCGATCCCATGGTGGCTGCAAACGGTAGCGATCATCGGCAGTATGGGCATGCTGATCCCGGTGTTTGCCGGTACCACGAATTTTCTGATGACCTTTCGCGGCAACTTTCATAAGATCGGTTCCAGCTACACGCTGCCGTTTTACCTGGTAGGCATCATCTTTTACTTTACCGGATCCTTCCAGGGAACGGCCGAGGCCTTTCGCTCCGCCAACCTGTACTGGCACTTCACCGATTTTACGACAGCGCATTCTCACCTGACGATGTACGGGATTATCGCCTTTATGTTATGGGCAGCCATTTATACGCTGGTTCCCCGCCTGACCGGTAAGGAACCAAAACAGGCCTGGGTGGGCGCGCACTTTTGGATGGCACTGCTGGGCCTATTATTTTATACGATCCCGCTGATGATCGGGGGCACCTTGAAAGGAATGGCGTGGCTGGAAGGCAAGCCCTTTATTGATTCGGTGGTTTTGATGGCGCCATACTGGCTGTGGCGGGCCATCGGCGGCACTTTGATGTGGGCGGCGCACCTCATTTTTGCCTATAACCTGTACTATATGATTGCAAGCAAAACACAAGGCGATCTGCAAAAAGCCGTATTTGCCGAGTTGGAAAAATTACCCGTTAACCCCATCAACCAATAAGCAATGGATATTTATAACAATCATAAAAGACTCTTTGGTGCAGCCATTTTCCTATTCATCGGGCTGACGATGTTTGCCGCGGTGTTCCCGGCGTTGGATTCGCAAAATAATAACGCGCCGCTTCCGGAAAGTAAACCATTGACCAGTGAAGAAGTGGCAGGTAAAGGTATCTTTATCAGAGAAGGTTGCATCGCCTGTCATACCCAGCAGGTACGTAACGTCGACATGGACAAAATGTGGGGCACGCGCCCAAGCATTGCCGCTGATTACGCGCGCAACGTTCGGACGGACGTATGGCGCAATACAGCCAATCTGATGGGCTCGGAACGTACGGGCCCCGACCTCATGAATATCGGTAACCGCCAGCCGAGCGAGGATTGGCACCTGCTGCATTTGTATAACCCGAGGTCAGTGGTCGCCCAATCGATCATGCCGGCCTATTCCTGGTTGTTCGATGTAAAAGAGTATGCATTTCCCGAAGACGTGGTGGTGAATGTGCCTGACGAATTCAGACAGGGCGTTACCGGCAAGATCATCGCTACCAAAGGCGCATTAGCACTTGTCGCTTATCTTAAATCATTTAAGCAGTTAAAATTGCCGGACGGTAAGCCGAGTCCGCTTTTTTTATATGGAAAAGAGGTGAAACCCGCATTGGCCGGCACGACCAGCAAGCTGAATACGGAGTTAGACGGTGCGGTATTATATGCCGCTAATTGTCAGAGTTGCCACCAGGAGAACGGAGAGGGACTGAAAGGGGCCTTTCCCGCCCTCAAGGGTAGCCCGATCGTCCTGGACAAAGATCCCAAAGTACAACTGACCATTATCATGAAGGGTTACAACGGAAGGGCAAGCGAGGGCTTTGGGGTAATGCCTGCTGTTGGAACCAACAACAATCTGAAGCCGGAAGAGGTTGCCGCCATCATGAACCATGAGCGCACGAGCTGGGGTAATAATGGCAGAAAGGTTACGCTGACGGAAATAAAAGAATTATTTAACCAGGTCAAATCAGGGCCTGTAGCCAAATAGATATGAAAAAGCACCCATTTTATTTAAACACATTATTGCTGGCAGTAGCCATTTTTGGAGCACATTCCACCGCCATGGCCTGTGATGCCTGTAAGGCGCAGCAGCCCAAATTTCTGCAAGGGATCACTCACGGTGCCGGACCGTCCAGCAATTGGGACTATGCCGTGGTAAGCCTTATGGTGATCATCACAGTGTATTCCTTTTACGCGATGGTCAAGTGCCTAGCCAGGCCCAGGGAGAAAAGTCATGAAAATATTAAAAATATCATTTTAAATCCCTAAGCAATGGAAGACAAAAGCTTTGTAACGCTGTTCATTGACGATGACCCCCAGCCCATCGGCACTTTCCCGGCGCCCGTTTCCTTTGACCTGGATACCAAGAAGCTGGCAGACGGCAAACATACGCTTAGGGTGGTGAGCAAAGATCATAAGGGAAAAGAAGGACTTAAAACCATTCCGTTCATCGTGCGAAATGGCCCTGCCATCGCCGTTGAAGGCATCGGTAAAGATGAAGTAGTGGATGGCGTGATCCCGTTGATGATCAATGCCTATGGCAAGGGTGACCAGAAAACCTTTATGCTGCAGGGGAGCGAAACGCCGCAGAGTATTCCCTTTTGGATCATTATCCTGTTAATTGCTTTTACCGCATGGGCGGTTTATTACCATATCACTTCTGGTCAAACTCCGTTGTTCAAATGAAAAAGAAAATCGAAGACGTCGAAGACATCAAGGTATTTGTCGATGAATTTTATAGCCGGGTGCAAACCGACGGGCTGATCGGACCGGTCTTTATGGAAGCGATCGCTGACTGGGAACCACATCTGCAGAAGATGTATGCTTTCTGGAATGCCGCGCTTTTCGGCGTGCCCGGCTTTCGGGGTAACCCTTTTGCCAAACATGCACCATTAAAGATCGGGCAAGCGCATTTTGAGCGCTGGCTGGGACTATTTTACGGTACCATCAATGAGCGGTTTGAAGGCGACGTTGCCGAGGATGCAAAGAAGCGCGCCGAACTGATGGCCAGTATGTTTTTAATCCGTTTGCAGCAGCTCAACGGCAATAGTGACCGCGTAATCGTATGATACAAAATGGAAAATCAAGACATCAATAATGAAGCAGATATAAGGAACCTGGTCAATACTTTTTATGGTAAGGTACGGCAGGATGAATTACTGGCACCGGTCTTTGAAATCGTCATTGGCGACCAATGGGACCATCACCTGGAACGAATGACCGACTTCTGGTCAACCTTACTGCTTTATACTAAAAAGTTCAGTGATGATCCGCTGACCAAGCACTTGCCGCTGGCGCTGACGAAAGAACATTTCGACCGTTGGCTCTTACTTTTCCATGGAACCGTAGACGACCTTTTCCAAGGTCAGATCGCGGAAAATGCAAAAAAACGAGCCAACAGCATCGCCCGTATTATGAAGGCGGTAAAAAATATTAACCCGTAAAAGCCATGAATGACGGTTTCGCACTATCGCTGAGAAGTATCACAGCCATTTTTTGGTTAGGATTCTTTATGGCTATAAGTTTTATGGAGGCGCCTTTAAAATTTACCGCGCCCGGCCTCGGCATAGCTGAAGGCCTGCAAGTCGGTAAGATCATATTTAAGGCGCTGAACCTTTGGGAATGGACCTTTTTTTTGATCCTTGTGACCACTTGCATTTTCAGGAAAACGAGTCGCATGGGATTTTATCTGATTACCATGGCCGGAATTATCCTGGTCCTTGAAACCAAATGGCTTTTGCCGGTCCTCGACCAGGGTGCCGATCAGATCATCCGCGGGCGCCAGGTCACCGAACATAACGCCCATTGGTTCTATATCATTTTCGAAGTGATCAAAGCGCCGCTACTGTTACTGATCGGTATTGAAAGCGGCAAAATGCTGTTTTCAGAAAAAAAAATGTCATATCATGGAAGAATTAACTAAGAACAAACAATACAGAATTATCAAAGTAGAATTGCCGGCCGGTACCAATATGTCCCGGCATTTCGCCACCTCCGATGCTTTTATCATGGTGGAGTCAGGCAACGCGCTGCTCATCTATAAGGGCGAAACTTTTGAATTATGCGCCGGTTCAAATCAATGCATTGCCACCCACGAAGAACATATCCTGAAGGTCGTCGAAGATTTCAAAGCACTGATCGTCATGGGAAGCGACGCGGTCATCACTTATTCCGCTTTATAAAACCGTTCTATGGAAAACAAGCCTATTAAACGCAACAAACACATGATCGCCCTGTCCCACGACCATCATGCCGGCCTGCTGTTCTGCTGGAAGATCAAGGAAGGCTTACGAAAAGATATTCCCCTTCATAAGATCTTAAAATATATCAATTTCTTTTGGGCAGGACACCTGAAGGAACATTTCCAGGAGGAAGAGGCATTGCTTTTCAACCGCCTGGACGATAGCCTGACCCGTCAGGGAATTTCCGAACACCTCATGCTTGGCGCACGGCTGGATCATTTGAATCATTACGAAAATGAAAACGCGGCCGAATACCTTTCCTTCGCGGAACTGCTGATCAAACATATCCGGTTTGAAGAAAGGACGCTGTTCCCGCATTTAGAAACGCATTTACCTGAAAGCGCGCTAAAACTGGTCGGCGCATTTTTTTCCGAAAAACATCCCGCCGCGTTTAATGATGATTTTCCGGATGAGTTCTGGGCGAAAAACTACGTGTTATCATGAGCAGCGGGCGGACAGAAGACATAACAGTTCAGGTGACCTATGACGGTCAGCAGCATGAACTGCGCACCTATTCCAACGAATACCGCAGCCTGATGATGCTCATCTATGACCGCATCTACATAGAAGGGTTTGGAGAATGCCTCGGTATGGGTAAATGCGGAACCTGTGTGATTGAAATTACCGAAAAAAAACAAAACCCTACCGCTTACGAGCGAAACGGCGATGCCAACCTGCTAAGGGCAGGCCGCCAAAACAAAAATATATGCCTGTCCTGCCAGTTAATGATCGATGAACAGCTGGATGGGTTAACAGTAAGAATATTAATCTAAAAATACAGATATGATCATACAAGATGTTATAACCCAACTTAAAGTTGCCGACGCGCCGGTAGTTAAGGTCTTAGTTAAAGGAAATTCGGCCAAGGTCATTGTACTCGGATTCAAGAAAGGCATGACCTTAAAAGAACATCAAACAGGCGTACCGGCCCGGCTGGTCGTAGTCGAAGGTAAAATTGATTATTTCAGCGCTAATGGCAAAGTGACCATGGACAAGTTTGATGACCTTGATATCCCGGTTAATGTTCCGCATTCGGTGGAAGCTGCGGAGGACAGCATTTGCTTTTTAATCCAGGGATGAACCTGACCCCGAACGACTATGAAAGAGCAGACGAAAATTCCAGAAACAGACATTTGTATCATCGGAGCCGGACCGGTAGGTCTGTTCGCCGTCTTCGAGGCGGGCCTGCTAAAGATGCGGTGCCATTTGATCGACGCACTGCCTCAGGCGGGCGGGCAATTGTCGGAGATCTATCCGCATAAGCCAATTTATGATATCCCGGGCTATCCGCAGATCATGGGCCAGGAGCTGGTGGACCGGTTAATTGAGCAGATTAGCCCTTTTGATCCTGAATTCACTTTTGGCGAACGGGTGGATAGCGTCCGACAAGAAAACGATGGTTCATTGACCGTAGTTACTAATGAAAACACCGTGATTCACTGCAAGGTGTTGGTTATTGCCGGCGGTCTTGGTTGTTTTGAGCCGCGTAAGCCGGCTATCGATGGTTTAAGGGAATTCGAGGGAAAGGGCGTAAGCTATATGATCAGGAACCCGGAAACCCTGCGCGGCCGGAACGTGGTTTTGGCGGGCGGCGGAGATTCGGCGCTGGACTGGACGGTTTTCCTCGCGGACATTGCGGGAAAAGTCACCCTCGTGCACCGGGGGGACACCTTTCGTGGCTCTCCTGAAGTTGCCGAAAAAGTCTTTAAAATGGCAAAGGCGGGAAAAATAGACCTGCTGCTTCACTCGAACGTGACAACACTGTATGGTGACGGTCATCTGCAGGAATTGCGTATTGTCAGTCAAGAGTTGCCCCATTTTATCATTCCAGCCGATCACTTCATCCCGCTTTTCGGTTTGACGCCTAAACTGGGCCCGATCGCAGAATGGGGACTGGACGTCATACAGTCGGCAATCCCTGTGAGTCCGGCAGACTATTCGACCAATATCGCACGGATTTATGCCGTGGGCGATATCAATACGTATCCGGGGAAGCTCAAACTCATCTTATGTGGCTTTCATGAAACTGCGCTGGCCATGCAAAGCGCTTTTAAATACGTCTATCCCGAAGAGAAACTAAGTTTTAAATATACGACGGTATATGGCATCAATACGTTCTGATCTCATCTCGATCCGCATCATCAACGCCGATGAGCGGGAGGAAACGCTGGAAATACACGTTACGCTCAACCTGAGTTTGATGGAAGCGCTCAAGGCAGGCGGCTATCCGGTTTTGGGCACCTGTGGCGGTATCGCTCTTTGCGCCACCTGCGCCGTGGAGGTCTTGTCCGGCAATGAGCACTTATCGCTCCCAACCGACCAGGAACTTGATATGCTGGACCTCCTGCCGAACCTGCCACGGTTCACCCGTTTGGCCTGCCAGATCAGACTGCGGCCCGGCATGGACGGTTTATTGGTCCGGCTGGTGGGGTAGATCAGGATAATGTTCTAATCTAAAATAAATAAAAATGGAGAATCAAATTAAACACAATGCCACCTGGAACAGGTGGACCGCTTTTACCGAAAAACATGAAAAAGACCGCATGCCATGGTTCGTTATTTCATTTGTCTTTCAAGCCGTATTTTGTCTGCCGTTGCCGGCAGCTCTGGTCTTTTATTATGGTGCGACACCTTATTGCTTAGGGGTAACCGTTTTACTGTTTTTTATCAATTTGACGGCCGGTTTCTGCGGCGCCGGGATAAGAGCGATCCTCTCGCTTACCGTCATCAGCCTGGCTATTAATTTTCTGATGGCAGCCTATTACGTGCTCCGGTAACGTTGCAACAGACATGTCCGGTTTTATGCTACATGAATCAAGCCCAGCGTTATTAAAAGCAGCTATCGGTTCAACGAGGAACAATCACCGAACCGGACATTTCTTCCAGTATTCGCTGTAATACGAGGGTATGGTTATGTTCCTTGTCTTTCGCAGCATATAAAAGCGTAATGCTTTGTTCGCCTGCTGTCGCTCGCAGGAAGTCCTCCACCGCAGGGTTGTGCTTCAGTTCAAGTAAATATCGTAGTTGAAACTCTTCCCATTTTGCCGGATCGTGTTTGTACCACGATCGTAAGTTTCCGGTTGGTGCAAGATCTTTTTGCCAGGCATCAACAGGTATGGAATTCTTTTTTACCCCCCTGGGCCATAAGCGGTCGACAAGGACCCGCCTTCCGTCCGCCTTTTCCGCCGGTTCATATATCCGCTTTATTTTAAATACTGTCATGGTAATTGCATTAATCGCTTACGCTTTAACATCGAATCGTGTCAGGCATTCTTAAAAGCATTTTTATGAGCCCTGATCAAAATTTTAACAACGCTTTTATGAATTTTTCACTATTCCGGCCATTAGGTCTGCGGAACGCTGTTTAATATTTGTTTTCGAAACTTGTTTTTTAGCGTAAGCGTTAATTTTAAAATGAAGCCGGAGCTTAAGCTTAATTTAAGGACAGCACTTGTGGCCCGAATTCTTCAAAATAAATGCGGTCTTTATTAACCCCCGCAGCGATAAGGTCTTCATATTGCTTCGTTATGAAAACGGCAGGACCGCAAACGAAGTAATGTCCATTCAAATCCAGGTCAAGCTGCGGTATTGCAGCGATGTCAAGATAACCAGGAAAAATGCCTGCCGCCCTATTTGCATCGGTCGGGTCGTTATAAAAAGTATAATGACTGAAATTCGGATACTCCGCAGCAATATCTTCAACATGCTGCTTAAAGGCGTGTACATTTTCGCTGCGGCAACCGTGTAACCAGGTGATGGGATGCTGATGATCGTTTTTAATAAGGCTTTGCAGCATACTCAGTAACGGCGTAAGTCCAACACCGCCACTGATCAGGGTGACAGGTGTATCGAGGTCGTTTGCCAATGTAAAATTGCCGGATGGTGAAGTGATCTCAACCTTATCGTTTACATTCACATGGTCGTGCAACCTGTTGCTGATCATACCGTTCGTATCCAGCTGATGACCCAGTTCCCTTTTAACAGAGATCCGGTAGTATTCGTCATTTGGTTCGCTCGAGATGCTGTATTGTCTTGACTGGTTCAATTTTAGTTCGGGCAGGAATGTGCGCAAACTTATAAATTGTCCCGGCAGATGTGTTGTTACATTTCCGCCATCGGCAGGATACAGGTAAAATGAGGTGATCTCATTTGACTCGGCTACCTTACGTTGGACAATAAATGGTCGCCAGCCAGTCCATCCGCTTTCCGTGGCCGCTTTATGCTGATATAACGTAGCTTCATGCCCGCTCATTAATGACGCGAGCTGTTGGTAAGCAGCTGACCAGGCATCAACGATGGCCGGAGTCGCGGCCTCACCCAGTACCTCCTGAATGGATGCGATCAAATGCCGGCCAACGATTTGATATTGTTCCGGACGAATGTCGAGACTGACGTGTTTGTGGCCGATCCGGTCGACAACGGGTAGTAAAACCATTGGGTCTGCAATATTTTCAGCGTAAGCAAGGACTGCAAGTGCCAATGCCGTTTGCTGCTTGCCGCTTTTTTGGTTGCCCATATTAAAGAGGTTTTTTAGTTCCGGATGATGAGTGAACATCCGGTTATAGAAATATTTCGTTAGCAATACGCCGTTTTCCCTTAACACGGGAACGGTTGCGGTAATAAGAGCTTTTTGTTCTGTTGTCATAAAATAAATATATTAATACCTTTTTATCCTTTAAAGGGTGCTGCAAATGTAGGAATCAAAACAATAAAGACAAAATTATCTTTTATTACGCTTTGCTTCAGGAATGTTTGCCCTTAACCCGTAGAAATTCTGTTCCGGATTATTCCGGCCTGCATGGGACGGTGATAAATTTAGGTAATGATCCCACCACCAGGCGGTTAATATTTTGCGTTACACAAATTATTCCCGAAAGATTAAATCTTCTTCAAGGCGGTGCCTTTATGGGCGGCAATATGGTCGCTTTTGTCGCTTTTTATTTCATACTGGGGTTCGGCTGGCGTACAGTGGTGGGTGTATCCTTTAAATTGAAAGTCGCTGGTATGTACTTTAATGATCTTGCCGGTGACATGCCCCGCCTCTGAATTCCAGCTGACATGGTCGCCGATCTTAAAATGAATTACGCTTGCCATATCTATTGAAGTTATGACCCCAAAATTAAGATTTACCAGCAAATTAAGGCCTTGAAAACCAGTTTTTAACATTCAGATTACATTAAAATGAGTAAACTTGTTTAAATGCAAAAGGAATATTTAAGAGCCGTTTTTTTTATAGTTATCTGCTTTTCGGCGGTGTGCGCTACAGGCTCAGAAAAACGCTCCGAGGCTTCTTTTGCAGCAGAGATTTCCAGCGCTAAAGTGCTGCATATTTCGATCGATCCATGTTGTCCTAAAGCATCCGCCATTATGGATGTGTTTTCTGAACCGGTTAAGATAGGTAAACAGTTTGTCACCCTCCATCATCAATTTCGTAATATCAGCTGCCCCGGCATTCCGCCAATAGCTTTGGGATCTTCCAATGTGATTGCCAGTAGTCTTTTCAAGTACTGCCATAAGCTTCTGATCTACCCGTTTCACGGGTTTTGGTAACCGAATGATCTGCAAAGCGGAAGCTGAAGCCGATTTTTTATAATAGGCTTTAGCTTAATGTACGTCAATGCCAGTGCCGCTGGCATGGCGCCATCCGGCTAAGCTGATTCGGCAATTCCATTAGCAAGGAATTATAGGAATGTCAAATTACAGCTCAACTTAATTGTTGAAAGTTAATCTTTTGCATTATGCGAAATATCCCGTTAATTTTATCCAAAGAAGACTATAAATTATTGGCAGACCAATATGCGTCTGCAAGTATTCCCGCTTTTAATAAACACAAATTGTTTGTGGAATTAATGGACGCGAAAATAGTTACCAAACAGTACATCCCCCTCAATGTTGTTTCTTCAACAAGTGATGTATTGATCTCGAACATCAAAAAACACCAGACGTTCAGCATTCATATTATGCCCGCAGGTGACCAGCAGCCCGGAACCAATAACATTCCGGTTACGGATCCGCTCGTCATCGCCTTGCTTGGTTATCCGGCAGGAGCGGAAACTGAATGGGAAATGAAGGATGGCGTCAATAAACTCAAAATCATTTCCGTGGATTCGGCCGGCCGCGCAGTCGACGGTGGCAGGTGATCGTGTTTCACAAACTTAGAACTTACTTAAGGACCGTTTCAATACAGTCCTTTCACCGGGCTTAAAACCCTTAAAATAAAAATTTTATGAAAAATATATTGCTATTCACCGATTACAATGATCAGAATGTCCAGGCCGCCAAGTTTGCTTTATGGTTAGCGGCAACTATGAAGGTGCGTTTATTTATATGGAACACATTCAACCCCAGTGCCAAATTATTTGCAGCCCAAAAGAGCGTAGCGGGATTTAACGATGCTTTACCCGTTATATCAGACCGGGCGAATGAATGGATTAAAAAACTTACAGCCGAAATCCGTACAGGCACCGGCCTGAAACCGCTGGTACAATTTATAAACCGCGACCAATGCCTCAAAGAAAAACTTTTAGCTGTAGTAAGGAAAGAAGATATAGGTTTGCTGGTTAAACAAGTCAGGGATAATAAGGATTCGAAGGTATTGATCGACGGCTCTGGCATTTTTTCCGCTATGAGGACAAACTGCCCCATATTATTGGTTCCCGAAAAATTAACCTGGAAGTCCCTGGATAAGATACTCTATGTGGCGGACCTGCGTTATTGCCGAAAGAACGTAGTCAGGCTGCTGGGTCAACTCGCGGCCGCATTTAATGCCAGCGTTACCATTGCCGACCTGGCCGCAAAGGGAATGCCTTATTTGGAAGATAACTACGCGAGGGAGGTTTACCATGATGCGATCGACGGTGTTGCAAATCAGGATCATTTTTATTTAAGCCATATCAGGGAACGGAATATACCTAAAGCCATTGATGTACTGGTCAATGACCTGAAGGCGGATCTTTTAGTATTGGTGAACAAAAGGTATCATTTTAATGAACTATTAGGATCGGCTGCGCCCTATATCTTGCCCGCATATATACATATCCCGGTTATGATCTTTCCCAGTTAAATCATCGAAACTTATGACGGTTCTCAAGATTATGCTGATACTACAAAAATTGCCGGTCATCTTTGGCCGGCCTTTTTTCCCGTTCCAATGTCTAATGCATTGACTAGTGCCTCTGTGAGCATTTCGCTCGAAGTGCCATAACCATTTACTAAGATACCTTTAATGTCGTGCTTGGTGGATGATATGGCATATACAATTGCCTGATCAGCGGGATCAGATTGCCCTTCAAAGCGGTAATGCTTATCTACTACAAATTCTTCCGGATGGATCTCCAGGGCATTGCCCTGACATTCCAAACAATTATTTTTCAAGTTAAAATCCGTAGTATAGCCTTCCTGCTGAAGTTTGCTGATCACTTCGGAAACCGTTGTCATCGTACCCATAGCCTTTTTTATTTAAAGTTAACCATTTTAGTGTACTTCAGCCTTCTAACTGCCCTTAACTTCAAACATTTTTGATACAGGCAGGCGAATTTCTACGGTTGTCGCAAAAATGAACTGCCTTTTGCGTAGCCAGAACTACAGAAGAATCTTGCAGACCGCGGATATATTTCCTGATGGCTGCGTTATCAGATTGAAATTATCAGGCGCATGCCAAAGTAGATCAGCCTGCACGACCGAGCATCTGCCTGGGGTACACACTAATCTAAATCATACCGATTACCTAAAAACATAGCTAAACATTGTACATTGTATAACTATGTATTATCTTTGTGTGATGAATACTGAATTTGTGCAGAACTGGTTTTCCCAGGTAAAGAAGGGAACGCTATCATATATCATATTGGTAATCCTTGAAAGAAAGGAATATTATGGCTATGAGCTTGTGCAGGAAATAAAAACCCATACCTCGCTCGAGGTTGCCGAGGGCACTTTATACCCATTATTAAACCGCCTGAAAACAGAAGGAATTATCAATTCAAAATGGGTAGAGCAGGAATCAGGCATACCGCGCAAGTACTATACGCTAACTGGTAGCGGCCGGGCGACCTTAGCCGAGATGAAAGGAATCTGGTTGGCTTTAGCGGCAGCCATAAACAAAATTGAGAAATGAAAAGAATAATTTTTACCAATCCAACCGCCCAGAAAATATACGACGACTACTTTGCAAGGGTTAGCCGGGGCATAAGCATCCTGCCGGCAACCGACCAGCGGGAGCTGCTTATGGAACTCAACAGTCACGTCTATGAAGCAACCCACAGGGGCATAACCGGCAACGAAGTTGACATTTTGGTTGATGTCCTTGACCAATTAGGCGCGCCGGAAATGGTTTTGCAGCCGGCCGTGGCATACAAAAAGGTGCAGCAGGCAGGCCGGTCGTTTAACCCAAAGCATATTTTGCAGGCACTATATCTTAACATTGCAAACGGCGCAGGCTTTTTTATTATCGGAATTATTTACTTGCTGATACTTGCCTTTGGATCACTGGCTATTATTAAATTTATTTCGCCCGGTCATACAGGCCTGTTCCTGCAAAACGGTCGTTTGTTTGTGTTCGGTTATACCAGCAATTTACCCGAAGGGCTTACAGAATTGCTGGGCAACTGGTTTATTGCGGTTGTTATTTTATTAATGGGTGTATTTTACTTTTTAAACACCCTGCTATTTCGTTTATTGAAAAAAAAATAGCTTTTTCAACTACCCATACATCGCATTACTATGTATACAATTATTTACAAACTATATTAAAACAAATTATGAACGCAACATTAAAACAGGCCGCACATTCCTTGTCCGTGGTTAAAATCATTTTATTCGCGCTGGGCTGTATTACCATATTTGTTGCGGTTGCCGCCGTTACACAGCTATTAACTTTTTGGATAGATAACCAGGCGGCGAAAACTGTAGCAGGCGAAATTTTATTAAGAATGCCCTTAACTGTTATTGCCCTTCATCTTTTCGCCGTTAAAGTGATAAAAGCGTATAATCCCCCGCTTATTTACGGCAAGCCGGTGCTCGGGAACCTGCTGAAATGGACAGCCATCGCTTTTATTTTACCGCTTTCAGTAGGGTTATTTTACTGCCTGTTTAATTTTATGGAGCCGTTTTCGCACACTATATCTTTAACCACAACCGGCCAGCTTGGCATCTTTATAACATGGGTATCCATCTCGATTTCGGCAGGCATAACCGAAGAGGTATTGTTTCGGGGGCATTTGTTTATGATTATCCGCAACCGATGCTCAGTAGCGCAAGCCGTTTTCATCACATCGTTCATTTTCGGACTGGTGCATATTGTCATGTTACCCTCGTTTACACTGTTAGACGTAATAATTGTAACTGCCGGCGGTACCGTAGCCGGGCTTATGTTCTCCATGATCTACGTGTATGGCAGATCAATTTGGTACGTGGCGATAGTACATATAGTTTGGGATATTTTTTTCATCGGCAAAATAACTGCCATTGCGACCACACAAGCCGACGCCAACAAGATCATTAAACCATTCAAGCTGACAACGCATAGCGAATGGCTTACCGGCGGCAGTTTTGGTGTGGAGGCTGCGTTGCCCAGTTTGGTGCTCTACCTGCTGGTAATTGGAATATTATATAAATTGATAGACAGTGGGAAAAGCAGTGACGAAACGCGTATCCGTGGTTAATGCATTGGCATTAATTTTTATACCCTGTCCTGTTGAATTCAGATACCTACTCGGACAACAGTTCATAATAGATAGTCACTTAAGGCCGGTAAAAAATTCCTTGATATCATTAGCAAGCAGAACAGGTTGCTCTCCAGCTGCAAAATGTCCGCCTACCGGCATCTCTGTCCAATGCTGAATATTAAAGCCTTTTTCAATATAAGACCGGGGCGGTGTCGGCAATTCCTTTGGAAATTTCGCGAACCCGACGGGTACCTTAACGAATTCCCCCTTAGCAAAGGTCATAGGCCGCCTGCTGTTTTCGTTATAGATCCGCATAGAAGAATAAATTGTTTGAGTAACCCAGTATAGGGTGACATTTGCAAGCAGTTCGTCCTTGGTGAACGCATTTTCGATGTCGCCGCAGTTATCGCTCCATCCGTTGAATTTTTCAACGATCCAGGCGCATAAGCCAACGGGGGAATCATTCAGGCCATAAGCGGCCGTAAGTGGCTTTGTCGCATGCAGATAAGCGTACGCACCCTCTTTTGCCGACCACTCGGCGCCTATTTTTTGAAAGTCCACAACTTCCTGGGAAAGTTTTTCTGCTTCAGCCAAATACGGTTTGTACGAGCCTGAAATATAATTAAGGTGCAGACCGATAACTTGCTCCGGATAATGCAGAGCAAGCCATGAACTGACCCCTGAACCGATGTCACCACCCTGAACACCATACCGGTCATAACCAAGCTCGGACATTAGCTAGTGCCAAAGATCAGCGACAAACATGCTGTTACATCCGGGCCCAATTGGCATACCTGAAAATCCAAATCCTGGAAGCGAGGGTATCACCAGATCAAAAGATAGTTCTTTCTCTTCTGTCAGAAGCGGTATCAGCTTCATCATCTCGAGAAAAGACCCCGGCCAGCCATGGGTGATCAGCAAAGGGACTGACTTTTTACCTTTTCCTTTAATATGCAGGAAGTGGATCTGAATGCCGTTTATATATGCCAAAAAATTGGGGTACGCATTGATTTGTTTTTCGGTATTTCGCCAGTCGAAACGATCTGCCCAGTAGCCCGTCAGTTCTTTCATATAGGATAGATCAGCACCGATGTTCCAGCCGGAACCTGGAAATTCAAGCGGCCACCGGGTAAGTTTTAATCTTTGTCGAAGATCGTCAAGTACCTGTTCCGGTACATCGACTGAAAATGGTTTGATCATATTGACATTTGAGTTCTTTGTGCTAACTGCGGCTGTTCCGGACTTAAACGGGAAAGGTAAGGAAAGCGCAGCCAATGTGATGCAGCTTTCCCTAATTAATTCCCTTCTGCTCAGTTTATTTATCATGGATTTCAAAATCATATGCCTTAAAGTCAAAGCAAACGTAAAAGGAAGTTGTGGATAGTCATCAGTAACTTTGGCGCTCCTTCCCACCATTTTGATTATTATTATTATTATTATTATATCCCCGTTTTATTAAGATTGGCGAACTGACGCCTCCAATGCAGTCGCTACCCTTGCCAGATCAGCAAGAAGCCGTTCGTGCGCGCGCCAAAAGCCATCGGGTGCTTGCTTTGCCAGTTCTACCCAATGCGGTCCCCGCATGGTCTCTTCCGTCCAAAGATGGCACCCGCCCGGGGTCGGCGTAATGATCCATGCATGATACGCCTTGGATTCCTCGGCGACCTTTGGGTATCCGCCCCAGGCGATGCGTATGTAGGGTTCAAATTCCTGAACCGAAGCGAAAACGTCCTGTCCGGCGAAGCTTGTTTCGAACTCTGTACCCATCTGCAACGTTTCGTGTCCATGTAAAAGCTGGACCTGACTTATGCTTGGATAGAATTGCGGCCATGCTTTGGTATTAGTAAGCAGAGACCAGATCGTTTCAGGCGATGCAGAAATTTCAAGTTCATTCGTAAAATGAATTGGGCACCGACTGGGAACCATTTCTTCGGGCCATTTGATTATTTCAAACATTTTTTTATAGATTAATGTAGGAGCAAATCTCCTGCATGTCACCCATAACGAAAGAGGACATTTGGCGCAAAAAAACTGTGACATTTATCACTGATTCAATATTGGAATCACTGATATAATTGGTTCAACTTGGCCCCCTTTCAAAAAAGTGGCGTATTTCATCCTTTTCATCGATTAGACCAAGGCTGTAAAGTACCGGAACAAAATGGTCAGGCGTTGGAGCGGTCAGTTTGCCAAGCCCTGTTCTGGATAAGAAGCAATGCGTAGGCTCCCTTAGGAATGTGTTAGATGCACTGTATATTTCGAATGGTAAATGGCGGCTTGCAATCATCCTTTCGCTGGTACAGTCATATAAGTTGATAATGGGATTCAACATGAGCTAAGTGGGATATCCGCCAATGTTGGATAAAGAACTGAAAGATTGGGCCTAAATGATTTTGTCGTTTGACAGGTGTATCTGACAACCCGGTCAGCATCATTTATGAAGCAACGACCTATAGCGGTACCTTGAAAAAAGTGCTGGGTGAACTCAGTGCCTGGTGCGGGCAGCATAGGGAAAGGATTAAGCAGAGCATGCGCAAACAGTCATAAAACTTACGGAAAAGTTTTGGCGGTCGGCGATTAAAGAGGCTTACGACTTTTTATTAATCTAAGGTGAGTCAAAGATAACTGGCGCAAGAGACCGCATGCTTGAATTTTCACAATCCCGACAGAACCGGAACTCACATAAGCAAAAGGAGGGGGAAAGTTCTCCCACTCCCGTTTCAGCATTTTTGACAATATAAATGTACGTTATAATTTGATCAGGTGGGCACCTGAAAACACCCCTTTGGCTTCGATAAATTTGCTTCCTGAGGCTAATGTACCCAAGTCGACCGGAGCAAAACCGATTGTGTTGATCAGTTCAACTATTTCCGTTTTAGCACCTTCATCGTCTCCCGCAACGAATACTACACGGCGACCTTCGCCAATCACCGGATCTGCGGCTATTCTTGCAGCAAAAAGTGTATTGAATGCTTTTACGATACGCGCGCCATGCAATTGTTCCAGCACGATCCCGGTTGACGTTTTATCACCAAGGTCAGCTATTTTACCGCCGGGCAGAAACTCGTTGGTGATATCGATCACAACCTTGCCGCTCCAGTCAATGAGCCCGGAAAGCGAGTTTACTTTCCACCATGGAAGCGCAAGTATAACCATATCCGCCTCCGCGGCTTCCTTCGCACTCACCGCTTTTGCCCCGTTACCTAATTTGGACAAGACCGGTTGCAGGGTTTCAGGTCCCCTGCTATTGCTGATCAAAACAGGAACATTGATCTTTAGCAATTGCAAGGCGATTGCCTGACCGATATGACCTGCGCCAATAATTCCGATTGTTTTCATAATGTTTTTGTTTATTATGTTGATGATAATTCTTTAAAATGCAGACTTGATTACACCGCCGTCCGCACGAAGCGCAGCGCCGTTGGTGGCCGCTGAAAGCGGACTGGCGATGTAGGTTACCAGGCTGGCAATCTCTTCCGGCTGGAGAAAGCGCTTGAGCAGCGAGGTGCCCCGCATACTGGTAAAAAACATCTCTTCCATTTCGGTATCGCTGATGCCTTGCTGCTCAGCGGCTGCTTTCATGAAATTGGTGATAGCTTGCGTCGATGTTGGTCCGGGTAAAACGGTGTTTACGGTAACTGCGGTACCAACCGTCATTTCTGCAAGTCCGCGCGACAAACCGATCTGGGCGGTTTTCGAAACACCATACTGGATCATTTCCGCTGGTACCTGTACACCCGATTCACTGGAGATAAAAATGATCCGGCCCCAGCCGGCTTTCAGCATTTGTCCGATGTAGGCACGCGAAAGGCGCACACCGCTCATTACATTTACCTGGTAGATATCCAACCATTCCTCGTCAGGTATATCATTGAACGCCTTCGGCTGGGCAACCCCGGCATTGTTAACCAGAATATTCACATCAGGATATTGCTGTACGAGGGCATTTACCTGGTCAGCCTGTTCAAGGTCTGCCACACCCGCAAATATGTTGTGGTTACCGGTTTCCGATTTGATTTTTTCAACAGCTGCGTTCACGCGGTCGGGAGTACGCCCGTTAACAATAACTTTAGCGCCTTCGGCCGCCAGTGATTTGGCTATGGCAAAACCTATTCCGGTAGTTGAGCCGGTAACAAGCGCGATTTTTTCTTTTAATTGAAGATCCATGATTTTTACGATTTGATAGTATTGGTGTATTTTTATGTAGTTCGCTTCCTTAATGATTTATTTGCCTGCTGCAATTTCCTCGGCGGCAGTTTTAAGTCGTTCTACCCAATCCTGGTGATAGGCATAAAGCCCTCCCGGATTTTTGTGACCTAATATATCCAGAAACCATTCACCCTGCTGTGTTTCTTCGGTAAGGACATGAACGCCTTCTGCCGTAGGTGTAATTACCCATCCGTGGTATGCAGTTGAACCGGTCTCGTCACCGTCGACGGTAGTTTTCCATGCCAGCCTGTGAAAGGGTTCAAACTCAGTCACAGTGAGGTGCATCAAATAGCCGACAGTAACGCGGCTCCATTTGGCGCCTGATGTCAGTTGCTTTCCGCCGCTTAAAATTTTAACCTGGTCTTCGGGCGGAAAATAGCTCACCCAATTTTCCGCGTCAACTAAAAGTTTCCAAACCACCTCTGCCGGTGCTTTGATATCGATATCATTTAGCGCGTAGATCGCAGATATCTCCGGCCGCTGATCCGCCGGCCAATTTGTTTTATTATACATCGTATGCGTTCATATTTTTGCCAAAGTTCCGGCAATGTGCTCCAAACAACGAGGGCATTTGACAGAATTTGTATGTGATAAATGTCACGCTAACTGGTTCGAAAATGTTCATGTGTGTCCGGCAGACGGGCAAATACGATAAGCAGGGTTTGTAAATATGATTCACATAAAGACGTGACGGCCAATTAGACAAAGCGTATAATGCCCGTTTTAATAAGTTCATTTGGTCACATTAATTACATTTTTCCGATCTGCCCGGATCACCCCTAATTTTTTAAATAGATTTGTTCAAAAGTGTATGCCATGTTTGAAATCTTTTCATCCTATTTAAAAGAAAAGGGGGGCCTTACCGATGCGGAACTGGACGAGATACGCCTAGTAACCGTTTACAGGAAACTTCGTAAACGGCAGTACCTCTTACAGGAGGGCGATATTTGTCATTACAACTGCTTTGTGGTCAGGGGCTGCTTACGCAATTACCGGGTGACCGAAGATGGTAATGAACATATATTGAGATTCGCGGTAGAAAACTGGTGGGTCAGCGATGCTGAAAGCTATAACAATGGCACACCTTCCAAAAACAATATTGATGCGCTGGAAAATAGCGAAATGATCCTGATTGAAAAACAAGACTTTACTAATTTGTTGAGTAACATTCCCCGTTTTAAAGATTTTATTTACAACTTAAAGGCCAGAAGTTTTGACGCCAGCCAAGACCGTATCATGAGCAACATCAGTGATACGGCTGAGGAAAAGTATTCAAATTTTATAAAAATATATCCGCATATCTTTAACCGGGTACCGCTCCATATGATCGCTTCTTACCTTGGTGTATCCCGTGAAACCCTGAGCCGCATCAGGAATCAATATGCAAAGGATCATTAATAAACCTGCTGTCTTTTACAGATGAAACCATTCGGCTTTTTAGCTATTGTTGTTTCCAAAAAGTACCCTCCACCACCGTTTTTCGCCTAGTTGGTGATAAATGTCACAATCAATTTGCGTCAAATTTCCTTGTCCAGCCCAGCGCATTCTTCCCACCTGCTGCAGCGATAACCCATTAGGCGACTACACATTCGCCGGATGATGATTTACAAATGTTAAGCCGCCCCATAAAATACGGAGGCGGCGTTGTTCTACAAATGGGAAATTGCCAGATGATTTAAAAATCATAAACCCATCAGTTGACGCTCAATAAATTTCCAAAACCGCTTTTGACCCGTTTATGGAAACATATGAAAGTGCTGCGTTAACTTGATCGAAGCCAAATGTTTCTCCTGTTTTAAATTGAAAATGGGGCATTGGAATGATTTCGCTGATCTCACTCAAAGCTAATTCTAGTTTTTCATGGTTTTGAACCGTTTCTGTGTTAAAGTTGCTAAACCCTTTGATGGTGATCCCTTTCATTAAAATACTGGTATGAAACGACAAGGGAGTATTACCGCCCAGAAAACCATAAGCATATACAGTGCTTTTCGGAGGAGCTGAATTCACAATTTCAGATAACAATGATCCGCCAACGCCGTCAAATATGGCAGTCGTTTGTAATTCATTCGCAAGTGATGCGAACTGTTGCTGAAAGTGTTCAGAATCTTGGACAAGAACATGTTTAACACCGATTTTTTCAAGGTCAAGCTTGCCCTGATCATTTCTTACTATCGAAATAACCGGCAGATTGGCATGAATGCAAATGCCTAGCATTGCTTTACCGGTGTCAGAGTTGCCCGCTGTTATAACAATACCTTTGTGTCCTTCTTGAACTGCCTGTTTCCAGGCACTATACGGTGTGATGATATTAACCAACGATCCGCTATATGCCAGGGGATCTACTTCGTCAGGTAATACTGCACATTGTAAATACGGTAAATGTGCATATTCGCTCCATGTGCCTGTTACTTCCGAACTTTGCGTTAAAGACCGATAGACAGTCACCTGCTTGCCAATGTACTTCTCCGGAACCCCATTGCCAAGTTCGATAACTTCTCCGACCCCAGACACTCCTGCAATGTCATCGCGGCTTTGTGTAAAAAAACCAGGAGGATAGTTGCCACTGATCAGAAATTTATCACCGGCATTGATTCCCATTGCTTTCATCTTAATAATGACATGACCGACACTTGCATGATCTGGTTTTTTCACTTCACTTAACGCTACTTCGCCTTTTCCTGTTATTGTTATTGCTTTCATTTTTATTCCTTTATTTATTGAAAACAAAATTAACTTTGTACATACTCTTAGTCAAGTACCTACCAAAAAGTGTGTATCAAATGGCCAATGTAAAAGAAAGTTCTACTAACCAGATGAATAAAAGACTGGTAACAACAAAGTGCCCGGTAACGTTTATAGCCTATAAAATGGGGAATCGCTGGAAACCTCTTGTTATCAGGCAATTATTTTCTGGAACAATGAGATATGGCGAATTAAAAAGGGCTGTGCCTGCTATCAGCGAAAAGATGCTCATTCAAACTTTGAAAGAACTGGAAGCCGATGGTATAATCAGCCGCAAGGCAATGCCCATAATTCCCCCTCATGTGGAATACAATTTAACAGAATGCGGACGTGACTTAGAACCGGTCATTTCGGAAATGGTCAAATGGTCTCTGAAATATAATGTGTAGTGGTAATTTACTTTGTATCGCAAATGCTGTAAATACAGAGTATTACTTCTCATGTACATATGTCCTGGTGCCGGGCATATCTCCTTCAATTTACAGGTAGAATAGCTGACCTGGATGCCGCTGAAGCCGTTCCAATAGGTTTAATTGCGAACGAGGCGGTAGCCAACGCGGTTAAATATGCTTTTCCGGTTTGCCGGACAAAGAATGTCGATGTTCAATGATTGATGGCACATATATTCTTAAAGTCAATGATGATGGGATCGGGATTCGGGAATCTTCGGAACAAAAAGCTTAAAGACGTTTAGTCAAGGTGGCAAACTAACAGATTGGTTATGTTGATAAACTAATAAACTTTATTTAAAACATAATCGGTTCGAAAAACGCCGGCTTTGGATCGTTATAGTGTTCTTATTCACCAAAACACGCAATTGGTCTAAAAAAGTGGTTCAAATTCCGCCCGGATAGGCAACGGATATTGAGCAGGAAGTTCCGGGCAGGAATCAAAACCGGATGCAGCTTTACGCGGCGTAATAAAATGAAGCTTGGTAGACCAGGACGGTTGTAATGATGCTTTGAACCAGCATTTTTGTTCAGGATTTTCCATATCAAATCCCTGAACACTCTTTATAATTTACTTAATATTAGCCTATGTCCTATAAATTTGCTGAACACCTGCTTCTACGTATGCCTGCCTATCACACAGGGACCTATCACACCCACCCGGGTATACTTTTAAGGGAAACATTTTTTCAGGCAGCGCTTTATGTTGCAAGCCCTGTATTTTACAGCCGTTTGGCAGAAGCAAATTTCGATTATGATGGCCTATCTGTGAAGGAACAGGCCACGGTGATGAAGTATATCAATCGCTGCTGTTATCGGCCAACTCCATTCGGGCTTTTTGCATCAGTTTCCGTTGTTGTTTGGGGCAGCCAGGAAATCATTACTGTTCCAAACAACAGCTTAACCGGCATATTTATTCCTGATGAGACGTTTGTCCAGTCCGCAGCTAAACGACTGCAAAATAGTTTCGGATCTGAAGCAGCTTATGTAGCAAACCCAACGGTATACCGGGTCATGAAGGACATTCGGTTTATCCGGACAGAAATAAATGAAGACGGGAAGAGGACCTACCATTTACAGTCAACGGATTACTCGCTCATCCTCAAGGCACTGCTTCGGTTCTGCTGGGAACCTAAAACACCTACGCTAATCATCCAATATATCGGCCAGCTTGCAAATACAGATCGGGAGGAGTCAGCGGACTATTTTCAATTTCTATCAGACAGTCAGGTGTTAATTCCCCGGCTGCGCCCAAATATTTCCGGTGATAATTATTTAGCGGTACTGCTCGCCGGCCTTACAGAAATAAGGGTCGTAAACGAGAAAGCAACTCAGATCATCGCGCAATTACCTCAGCCCGGCTTGTCCGTGGAAAACATCTTAAAATATAAGGCCCGTTTACAGACAATTGCCGGTAATGGCGAGCGCGATGCGCCTGACCAGCCGGCAAGTTGCATTTCGATGCGTAAGATCATCCGGCCAGAACTGGATAATGAGCATAAGACCACCATTAGTCTGGGCCTTCATGCTTTGAATAGTTTATGTCCGCCTGATGAACTCCCGGCATTGCAGCAATTTAAAAACGCATTCAGGAAAGATTTTGAAGGCCAGCGGATCCCGCTGCTCGCCGCCCTTGATCCCGAAAAAGGTATCGGGTACGAAGCCGCAGCGGTGGAGAGTCCCAACCGGCTGCTGGAAACACTTCATATTCATCCCACTAGGGCAATCAGCCACCAGGATACATGGACGGAAGCGCATGCCTACCTGATGGAAAGCTGGCTTAATATGGAACGAAAGCATGAAGCCGTTATACGGTTAAATGAAGCTGATCTGGCACAAATATCCCACCGCAAAGAACCTGAGATTTCCTTAGGGCTAACCGTGCTGTTCCGGGTGATACAGGATAAAGTCTATATGGAAAGTGTTGGCGGCAATAACCCACTGGCACTAATGGGGCGGTTCACTGCCGCAAACGCAGATTTCACCGCCGCCGCACAGGCAATTGTAAAGGATCAGGAATTGTTAAATCCCAACCTCATCTTTGCAGAGTTGCTGCAATTGGCCGATCCGCATATTGATAATGTAAACCGACGGGCACATTTATGGTCGTTCGAGCTCCCGATAACAGCGGCCAGCACACTCCCTGTCGAAAAGCAATTAAAGCTTGAAGACCTGTATGTGGAGATGGAGGGTGATACAGTATTTTTGTATTCCGCGCCGCACGGGAAATATGTCATTCCGCGTTTGTCCAGCGCCTATAACCACAGCCTAAACAAATTACCATTGTTTCGATTTCTGGCAGATCTCCCATACCAATTCGGGCGAACAAATCTTAGTTTTGATCTGCGGCACTACTTTCCGGGCCAGTCATTTTATCCACGCGTAGAAATTCAAAAGGCGATTCTCAGCCTGGCGACATGGATCATCCCGCAAACCCATTTGAATGCCCTCCAGCTGGCGCAGGACGAAGAATTTCAGGTACTCTTCAGACGCGTAGTCAAAGATTATAGCTTACCGGATCGTTTTATGATCAGTGACGGGGACCAGCAGCTTGTTTTTTATCGGGAATCGCCGGATGACATCCTTCTTTTTAAAGAAGTTATCCGGCTACGTAAAGAACTTATTATATCCGAGTTCATAGATGACCTTGGCAAGGATGCGACAGTACGTGACGAAAAAGGCAACGCATTCGTTAACCAGTTTAACACCTTTATCCTGCCGGACCGGCCGTTGCCATTGCCTGATCATAAAGAACGGGTCTGTCGATCACGAAGGGAAGTGCGAAAGTATATGCCCGGCACTGAATGGCTGTATTTAAAGATCTACTGCCCCAAGCTCAACGCATCCAAAATACTTTTAAAGATTTGGCCGCTCATTAACAGAAAATTCAAGCACGGGCGAAGCAGCAAATGGTTCTTTATCCGATATGATGACCATGCGCCGCATATCAGGCTCAGAATAAAGTTAGACCCGAGGGATACCGGCGAAGTGCTGATGTCATTCCGCAGGCTGCTTGAAGGCCACATCGACCAGCATGTGATCCGCGAGTACCAGGTTGATGTTTACAGCCGCGAACTGGAAAGGTACCAGTCAGCAGGCATGGAAGTTACGGAAGACCTGTTCTGGTCGAGCAGCCTATTTGTTTTGCAGTATCTGCGTAAAAGCAAAGGCCGGATCATGCCGCCTGTATATCTTGTCGCGCTGGCATCAGTAAAACTCATCATTGCTGAAATAATTCCGGATGAAACCGCGCAGATGGAGTTTTTTCACGAGTGCTATCATAGCATGTCGGCCGTCTATGATAACCGCGAAACGAAAAAGCAGCTTGATCTGAAATACCGGGAATTAAGTAAGGAGATCAATCAGGCGATACCGGATGCCGATTTTTTATCAACAAACCAACTTGCCACGGTTAGCAGGCAACTGCAAAAACATGCCACCGAGATCCGGAAATTTTTGGCCGGTACGGAAGCTGAGCGACATGACTACCTGCATAGTATTTTACATATGCACATCAACCGCATTTTTACCGATCAGCAACCACAGCAGGAGATGGTGATCTATTACCTTTTGTATAAATACCTTGCTTCGCAGGCCGGACGCCGGAAACAAACTGAAATTAAGGTTTCCGGTCTGATTTGATCAAATGCTCATCCATCATATCCAGGAATTTCTGTTTGTAATGATCACCCATCGTGATCAGTTCACCTGTCTGTAACTTCACTTGCGCCCGCTCCGTTACGCTGACAAAGTCGATGTTGATGATAAAGGAACGGTGAATGCGTACAAAGATATCTTTTGGCAAATAGCGTTCTATTTCCTTAATAGTCAAATAAGTCATATGCTTTCCTTCGGTGGTATAGATCAGGATATAATTGCTTGCGCCCTCTATGTAGATAACATCCTTGAACATGATCTTAATAATCCTTCCTTTGACCTCACTCTTTACGTTGAAAAATCCGTTCTTCTGTCCAAAATCATTTGCCTGGTTCTTGTTTATTTTTCTTTTGGCCTTCTGAATGCATTTTAAAAACCGCTCATAATTGATAGGTTTCAGCAAGAAATCAAATGCTTCGCGGTCAAAAGCCTGCAGGGCATATTCGGGGAAGGCGGTCGTAAACACAATGGAAGTATAGAGGTTGACCATTCCGGCAAGTTCCATCCCGGTAAGTTGCCGCATATCCACATCTACAAAGGTGATATCCGGGGCATCCTTACTCGTCAGCACATCAAGGGCTTCCAGCGGGTTCGTGGTAGCGCCAATCAGTTCCAGGCCAGGTGTCTGCTCGATATACTCCGTCATTAGCGCCACGGATTCAGGCTCATCGTCGATAACATAACAGGTAAAGTTCATGGGTTCAGGTTTATATTTAAGGTAACTGTAAACAATGTTTCCGTGTCCTGGATTTCGAATTCGTAGCGGTCGGGGTAAAAGTTGCTGAGCCGCTTTTCTATATTTTTCAACCCGATTCCGCCCGGAGGGTGCGGTGAGCTGGTCCGTTTCAGGTTTTCAGTTTTAAACGCTAACTGATTTTCCATATAGGTAAGTGAAATTCGCCCGGGTTGGTTGGGGGCGCCCAAATCTCCGTGCTTGACCATGTTTTCAACCAGCGTTATCAGGATCAGCGGCAACACCCGCACCCCCTTCAGCTTTCCCCTCTTGATGAAACGGATATACAGCTGGTGCTCAAAACGCAGGTGGCTTAATTCAATTAAGCGCTCGATCTGATCGACCTCATCGGCGAGTAGTACCGTGCGGTTGTCTTCACTGCTCACCAGAGAATAACGCATGATCTCGGAGAGCAGCATTACACCTTTACCGGCCCTTTCAGATAATTTATGAATGGCACCATAAATAAAGTTCAGTGAATTAAATAACAGGTGCGGACTGATCTGATTTTGCAGATATGCATTTTCAGCCGTAATATATTTATTTTCGAGTTCAAGCGTATGTGCGATGCTGCGCAATTGCTCCTTTTCCATGACATGGTTACGCTCTTTAAAACGCATCATATATAACATGGACCAATAGGCTATGCTGAAACCGATAAAGAAGATTTCCCGCCATATATTGCTTAGCAGGACCTTTTGCATCGGTGATGTAAATAAAAAACTAAAATATTTTACGCCTGTAAATATGCTGTCAACTTCAAGTTTGATGAACAGATGAACGATAATCTCCAGTAATATCAAAAGCGTGGCGATCAGATAGGGCCTGCCGGTTTTGAAGAATGCATAGTCGAGTATTACATGTGCATTGAAATAAAATAAAACAATGTTTAGAACATAATAAACGACTAAGTGATACAGCGGAGATGTAAGACCCACAGAAATTTTTATAAGCGAAACTTCATAGGCAATAAACAAAATCCAAACTAAGATGTGCCGTAAAATTATTATCCTGGTGAGTCTCATTTAATGTCACTTAAAAATCATAATCTCTTTTCTACATATAGCAATTAGCTCTGCGCGTAACAAAGTTCCCTAACAGAGAAACCCAAAATAGCTTTGATCAAATATCAAAGCCATGAAAAATTTAAAATCAAAAAGATTAAACAAACGGATGGATACCATTTGTGATTTTAACAGGGGAATTTTAAAGGGAAGCCTGATGCCAACTACCGTGGAAACTGATCCGACCACGGCAACAATGACAATAGTTATTACTACTGTTACGCATAATGTCGGCAAAAGGTTAATGTAAAGTTAAATTAATAAGTCTTAATATTTACAAACCTCACCGTTAAAAACCACTCACAACAATAATAAAAAAGGATGTTCTACCAAAATTCAATGTTGTGGTTAAGTCAGAATTACATCAGTTGGAGAAAATTGTTGCCGGGATCGTTAACTCAAACGAAACGGCCGGCCTTGAGCTAGAAGCTCACAGGACAAACTTTCCTGCGCTTATAGCGGAAGTATGCGATGATCTAAAAAAGAAATGGGAGCACGAATTATTCAGTACTGTAAAAGAATCTATTTTCACCCGGTATATTCAATATCACCAGGCCGGGATCATTACATTGTCCGACCAGATATCGGGCAGTTTGCCGGCAGGCATTCTTGCGACATCAGTTGCTGAATCTACCAATATTTCGATCCAGGCGGTTCAATACCTGGAAGATCTCCTCGAATTTTTGGAAAAGCATTTTCATAAATTCTTTGACTTTAACCATGTATTATCTGCCCACAGGTTTGGGAAAGAAAAAAAGAGCATCAACGCACTGCTGGCTTCTGTACTAAACAGGCTCAATCAGCTACAAATTGATCAGACGCTCATTTATGCTATTCAAAATGCCGTCAACGAAAAATTGGAAGGGGCGCGTCAGGACGGCATAAGTTACCGCCAGGTCATCTATCTCAAGGGTCTTTTTCGGCTAATAGCGGAACGCGCAGCGGAGGCCACGCTGGATACGAAAGATTTGGAAGCGTTGCTTTACCGCCATAATTTCAACAGCGAATATTTTGAGCTGTATTATCATACCAGGCTGGCAGCCGCTGTTGCACTTTTGCCGGTAAAAAAAAGGAAACTGCATATTGATCAGGAGCGGCAAGTTTTAGCGTCCCGCTTTCCCGATCGCAGTAAAAAATTTGAGAAAGACCTGCCATCTATAGACGAGATCCTGCAGGCCTTACCATTGTTCAGGCCGGCCGGCCGCCGGCAGGGTGATGCTAACGCTGCCTCAAGGCAAACTGGCACAGCCCGGATGCCATTAAACCTGTCTGTCGGGCAATTTGGTTTATTTATCAGGCTTTGTTACCTGGAGGGATGTTTTCCTGTCAATAATATTTCCGATATCCTCCGGTTCTTCACCTTTCATTTTGAGACGAAAAAACAGCTGAATATCTCTGTAAACAGCTTTCGCCGCGCATTTTACGGCGCAGATCAGGCGAACGCCGCGATCATCCGTGATTTTCTGCAACGGATGCTCAATCACCTTGATAAAACCTATTTCCCAAAAACTTAATCCCGCTATTATGAGAAAATGATACCTGCCGGCGCTGTTTGGACACCTGTTTCCGATAACCGGTGGCAGCGCCTTTTACTAAAAGTTTAACAAATGATAACTAAATTCAGCGACCGTCTTTATGCCGATTTAAATAAGGATATCAACGCGATAGCGCTTGAAGAAGACCAGTTCATTAAACGGTATGAAAAATCCATTCACGTATGTTTAAAATACCTGAGGAAACTAAAAGATTATTGCAAGCTAAATGATCCCGGCACACCCGCCGAGGAGATTGTTTTTTTTAAACAGATCAAGCCCAAGTTCAAATCCCAGCTTATCTACTACCAGTCATTGCTGAACCTCGAAATCAGAAAGCCGATCGGCGATGGGAAAGTTGTAGCTGACTATCTCACCAATGAAATAAAGATCTTATACCATTTTTTTGAATGCAATCTTTCCTTTTATCAATACGTCAGGACAGAAGCGACCTACTTGGATGAGTATTATTTTGTCCGTGGCAATTACGATGTACATCTGGATCCGGACCAGTGCGTAATTGATTTCGACCCGACTTTCAGCACAACCCATGACCATAAGCTCGCGCAGGTACTCGCCAGTGAACTGATGCAGGAACACCTGGAGCATTCCATACAAAAGATTCTGCAAAAGGAAGCCATCGTTCAGATCGATTCCGAGTTTCGCGATTTTGACTGGAAGCAAACCAAATGCGCGCTGATCGAACTGATCTACTGCTGGCATGCCACCGAAGCATTTGGCAAAAAGAACCTGAAAAGCATCGTAAAGTTTATAGAGAAATCCTTCAACATCTCTCTCGGGAATTTCTATGACACCTATGACTGGCTTTGCGGGAGGCCGAGCCCGACAGTCTATATCGATGAAATGAAAGACGCCTTTTTGCTCCGTATACAAAAAAAGTTACGGTAAAATAGCGATTTAAAGCGGCCTAAAGCCGCTTTTTTATTTTCCGCTAAAAAAAGTCACAGTCCGAGTCGGATAAACTCGGATAGATTCACTGCTGCCGGTTCCGAATTTTGTCTTGTCACCGTCAGTAATAAAGCTGCCGGAAAATTTTAGGATTATGCTTCATCAAATTTCATGGCTGAACTACCTTTCAGCCGTTATCATTGTTGCAACCGCGTATTACGCTTACGTGATTTTTACCTTTTACAGATCAGAGCTGCAGGCAATGATCTGTCGCCTAACCGGCAGGCAACCTGTCAGCTCCCGGTTCCCGGCAGCAGATCTGCAACTCCCTGATTTCAGCGTTGCGGGTGCCATTAAGCCAGACGATGTGGATTTTGTGTCGCAGGAAGACCTGTCGTTTGGCCCTTCCGAGGATGCTGAGGTAAGCGAAAACCCAAACACATTGTCCTTTACTGAAGCGGGGGGACCTGACATTCACCTGATCAGTGATTTTTCCGAAATGATTTCGGAAGTAAAGACGCTGATACGCGTGATCAACGAATCAAGTGAAAGCAAGGAAAACTTTGAAATGCTTTTCAGGCTGGTCGTCCAAAAGTACTACGCGTTGGCAGGTACTACCTACGAGGAGCAGGTAAACGATTTTCTTCTGACCGAAGGCTCCAGCCAGTTTCCTTTTTCCCTGACCATTAATGAATTGGAATCTTACTGGAATAATGAACCTGTAAACAATTAAGATCATGAAAAAGATAAAATCAATACTTAGGAACGCATCCAAAGCGCTGGCAAAATGGGCAGCTGTACTAATTAGCATCCTGTTCAGCACTTATCAAACTGTAATGGCCGCAGACGGCAATGCCGGGATAAACGAGGCTACCTCACAGGTTAAAAGCTATTTCGATACCGGTACCAACCTGATGTATGCGATCGGGGCCATCATCGGCCTCGTGGGCGCCATAAAGGTTTATAAAAAGTGGAATGACGGTGAACATGATACCGGCAAGGTCGCCTCAAGCTGGTTCGGCAGCTGCATTTTCCTGGTAGTGGTCGCTACCGTTTTAAAATCATTTTTCGGGGTTTAAATATTTTTTATGCCAGTATATCAAATCAATAAAGGGATCAATAAGCCCATAGAGTTCAAAGGATTAAAAGCACAATATATCGGTTACCTCGCATCGGGCCTGGTCGCATTATTAGTACTTTTTGCAGTCCTGTATATTTTCGGAACGCCCGTGTATGTGTGCCTTCTTATCGTCTGTGGGCTTGGCAGCGCGCTTTTTATCCAGGTTTACAAGCTGAGTCATAAATACGGCCAATATGGTCTGATGAAAAGGGGCGCCAGGAATTACCTGCCAGTTTATCTGAAGTTCAAGTCACGCAAATTATTCACCTCCTTAAAACGCTAACTATGTCATTATTCAGCAGTGCGGAAAAAATATTTCCGATTTTTAAAGTCGAGCATGATTGTATGGTTTCGGTTCAGGGTGATCTGACAGTAGCTTACCGTGTTCAGCTGCCGGAGATTTTTACGCTTTCGGAAGAAGAATACGAGGCTTATCATCAATCGTGGGTCAGGGCGATCAGGGTTTTGCCGAAAAACAGTATCATTCACAAACAGGATATCTATCTGAAAAATGCCTACAGTGGAACGAACGGCCTGAAACGAAATTTTCTCACAGATGCCGCTGACCGCCATTTCAAGGGCAGAATGTTTCTTAACCATACCTGTTACCTTATGCTGACCCTGAAAGCACCCGACCGCAAGCAGGCCAGCAGCGCATTTTCAGGGATCATGCGCAAAAGTATTGTGCCAAAACAAACCACCGATGCAAGAATGCTTCCGGAGTTTCTGGAAAAGGCAGGCCAATTTGAACGCATCCTTAGCGATAGCAGGCTGATCAGCTTAAAGAAATTAAAGGATAATGATCTATCCGGTACGGTGAAACAGCCAGGAATACTGGAGCAATATTGTTTCCTTCTTTCGGCCGATGACCAGCCTATGCTGAAGGATATTCACCTCAAAGACCGGCTGCAGATCGGCGACCAGTATGCACAGCTGTTTACGCTTGGTGATGCAGAGGATCTTCCTGCGTTTTGCGGAAGCAGGATCACGTACGATAAATACAGCACCGACAAGACAAAATTCCCTGTCGGCTTTAGTACCCAGCTTAATTTGCTATTGGAATGTAACCATATTTATAACCAATTCATTTTTATTGGTGACACCGTTAAAACCTTAAAAAACCTTGAAGCCAAAAAACTCAGGCTGCAGTCCTTGTCCTCCTATAGCCGGGAAAATACGATTGGCCGCGATGCAACCAATGATTTTCTGAATGAAGCGATCAGTCAGCAGCGCCTACCTGTTAAGGCACACTTCAATGTATTTGCCTGGACGGATAAGCGGGAAGAACTACAGGACATCAAGAATCTTGTAGGCTCAGCGATGGCGCAAATCGGGGCGAGCAGTAAACAGGAATCTGACGGGGCAGCGCAGATATGGTGGGCCGGCATGCCGGGGAACGCAGCGGACTTTCCGGTGAATGATACTTTTGATACATTTCTGGAGCAGGCGACCTGCTTCCTGAATCTTGAAAGTAATTACCGTTCCGACCCGCCTGCAGAAGGTATCCGTTTTTGCGACAGACTGACGGGCAAACCGGTTTATATCGACCTTTTTGACGCGCCAAGAAAAACGGGGATCACGTCCAATATGGGCATGCTGGTTTGCGGAACGTCCGGCGGCGGCAAGAGCATGACCGTAAATCATATTCTCCGGACACTTTACGATCAGGGGGCGCACTGCGTAACGGTTGATATCGGCGGCAGCTACAAGGGATTATGTGAACTGGTGGGCGGCTATTATTTTACTTATGAGGAGAAAACACCGATCCGCTTTAATCCATTCTATCTGCCGGAGGGACACGGGCTGGACACCGAGAAAAAGGAGAGCCTCAAGGCGCTCCTGGTGACGCTCTGGAAACAGGAAAACGAAAGCCTGATGCGCAGTGAATACGTGGCATTATCCAATGCTTTGCAAGGTTATTACCTATACCTGGCAACCGATGCGGCGATCTTTCCCGGCTTTAACAGCTTTTACGATTATCTCCAGAACACCTACGTTCAAGTACTCGAAACGCAAAGAGTGAAAGATAAAGATTTCGACATCGATAACTTTTTATATGTGCTCAGACCCTATTACGAGGGCGGAGAATTCGATTACCTGCTAAACGCGAATGAAAACCTGAACATGCTGGAGCAGCGGTTCGTCGTGATAGAGCTGGATAATATCAAAGATCATCCTATCCTCTTTCCGGTAATCACCCTGCTGGTAACTGAGCTTTTCCTTTCCAAGATGCGCAAGCTGAAAGGTGTACGTAAAGTGCTGACCATAGACGAAGCCTGGAAGGCAATCGCCAATTCCGGCATGGCGAGCTTTATTCAGTATGCTTTTAAAACGATGCGGAAATTCAATGGCGTGCCAAACGTCGTCAGCCAGGAATTGGACGACCTGGTCAGCTCACCCATTATTAAAGAAGCGATCATCAATAACGCAGATATCAAAGTTTTAATGGACATGCGGAATTTCATGAACAAGTTTGATAAGCTGCAGGAAATTCTTGGTATGTCAGAAAAAGGAAAAGCGCAGGTGCTATCCGTCAACAAGGATAACCGCGAGATCTATATTGATCTCGGCGGCCAGGAAATGAAAGTCTTTAAGAACGAGCTTTCGCCGGAAGAATATTACGCCTATACCACTGAAGGAAGGGAAAGAGTATTGGTGCAGGAATATGCCGCAAAATATGGCAGCGTCGAAAAGGGAATAGCGCAGCTCGTTCGTGATAAACAAGAATCATTAACCATTTAACTATAGCATTATGAAAACACTAAAATTCCTCATTATCGCTGGCTTTGCTTTATTGATAGCCGGCTGCGGCGGCAGCAAAAACCCTGAATTGACTGGGGTGTATGTTAACAACGCTGAAAGTGAATACAGTGTGGCAACTGATACATTAATTATCACGGCTGTTAATCTTGCCACAAAAACATATTCAATTGAACGTCGGGATGCCTTTCAACGAAAACGAAATGGTCAAAAGTTGCCTGCTGAGTTTAGAAAAGAAACATGGCAGGCGGTATGGAATACAGATCAGCAAGTACTTGCAGAAACCGAATTAGGCCGACAAATTTACTTGTCTGATGATCCAAAAGGGGTTAAGTTGAAAAATTCAGTCTTTCTTAAAATAAAGTAAGTCTGTCATCTCTAGAATTAAAACTGCCTGTTCACACAGGAGATAGGAGCATATTGTGAAATTTTTTAAGAATTATATTATTGTCTGCATTGTTGCAGCCCTGATTTCGATTCCCTCAAGCAAAGTGCGTGCACAGTTTGTCGCCGCTGAGGTAATCAAGCTTACCGTGAAAAAAGTAATAAAAGCCATCGACCTGAAAGTTCAAAGGCTCCAGAATAAAACCATATGGCTGCAGAATGCGCAGAAAGTACTGGAAAATGAGTTGTCTAAACTTCGGCTAACGGAGATCTCGGAATGGACGGGCGATCAGCAAAAACTGTTTGCCAATTACTATGACGAGCTATGGAAGGTCAAATCGACGATCGCCTATTATCAGCGCATAAAGCAGCTAACACTGGAACAGGTTGCATTGATGAGGGAATACCAGCAGGCATGGGCATTACTAAAGCAGGATAAACATTTCAGTGCCGGGGAACTGAACCAGATGGCGTCAGTTTATGAGGGCATACTTTCAGCCAGTGCCAAAAACCTCGATCAGGTATTAGCTGCACTCAGCAGTCATACGACACAGATGACAGATGAGCAAAGATTAAATGAAATAAACCGTGCGGGTGACCGGCTGGATGAAAACTTTAACGATCTCCGCCGATATAATACTGAAAACCAAATTTTGAGTATTCGCCGCAGCAAAGATCTGGCAGACACCAGGATAACCAAAAGTTTATATGGATTTCAATAGATTCAAAGAAACGGGTATAGCAAAACGTTTTTTGCTCCGCATCAGCTTTTTTATCGGAATATCCTTTTTACCGGCATTGAATACCTATGCTCAAAATTTTTCGGAGTGGTTTCGTCAGGGCAGCACCCAAAAAAAATACCTGTTACAGCAAATAGCCGCATTAGAAGTTTACAGCAAATTCCTTAAGCAGGGTTATCAGATCGCCCATGGCGGTCTTGGTAATATATCAGGTTATTTAAATATGGAAAGCGTGCTTCATGGTACTTACTATACTAGAATGGAAGTGGCCAGCGCTTCTGTAAAATATAATTATCAGGTTAAGGAAATCCTTGACTGGCAAAAGGACATTCTAAATGTTTTTTCCGGAGTTCGAAGCATTCCCGGGCTATCTGACGATGAAATACAATACCTGCTCAATGTAAAAGCCGCTGTTTTAAAAGACTGCGATCAGCAAATGAATTTACTGAACTATGTGGTATCCGATGCAAAAGTAAAAATGAGTGACGCTGAACGACTGGCTTTATTATCGAATATCCATAAAGAGATGCTAAATAATTACCGGTTCGCCGCTGGCTTTACCGCACAGGCAAAAATTTATGGACAGCAGCGGCTCAAAGAAAAACAAGAGTCGCAAACCGGGCAAAAGATTTACGGCTTAAATTAAGTAGTATGAAAACAATGATCAAAGCGATGATTAGTTTGCTTCTTGGAATTTCGATATTTCAAGTCAAACCCTGCCAAGCGCAGTCACAAGAATTGCAGCAGCTTTTACTGAATATTGAAAAGCTGACCCAGATGAAAAGTATTCTCGCGGATATGAAGTTGGGTTACCAAATCTATCAGCAGGGTTACGGCGCGATCTCTTCCTTATCGAAAGGCAATTTTGATCTGCACAATGTGTATCTCACGGGTTTGTTAGCGATCAGTCCTGCTGTGAAAAAGTACGGAAGGATCGCTGACATCCTGCTGATGCAGTCAGATCTGATCTCCGAATATAAAAAGAAGCTTTCCCTGTTCCGGCAAAGCAAATCTTTTAGCGCGGGGGAAATAGATTATATGTCCGGCGTTTATTCCAAACTGGCCTCAGAAACCCTCGAAGATGCAGAATCCCTCACCCACATTCTCACAGCGGGAAAATTGCGGATGTCCGATGCCGAACGCATAAAAAGTATTGACCGCATCTACGGAACGAGCGCGGACCGCTTGCAGTTTTTACGAACGTTTAATAATCAGGGCATGCTTCTTTCACTACAGCGGGGAAAAGATGCGGCGGATAACCGCTCTCTTAAACGGCTCTATGGTTTAATCCAATAAAATAAGCTTATGAAAAACAAATGGTTTTTAACCGCAGGATTTGCGGTAACGGGGATGCTTTTTCCTTTATTTTCCAAAGCTGAAGGCCTGGCGGAAAATATAAGCGGGCTTCAGGGAACGCTGAACGGCGTTTATAATGACATGCTGCCGATGTGCAGCCAGCTGATCGGCATTGGTCAGGGAATAGCCGGATTCGGGGCATTGTGGTATATAGCCGCAAGGGTATACCGGCAGATCGCAAGTGCAGAACCCATAGACTTTTATCCGTTGATGCGGCCCTTTGGTCTTGGCCTGGCTATCCTGCTGTTCCCGACAGTAATCTCAGTAATCAATGGCGTTATGCAACCCACGGTCAGTGCCACCGGCGGAATGGTGCAGAATTCTGACGCGGCAATCGCCCGCCTCCTAGAGGCAAAGGAAGCTGCCATTGAAAAAACGGATACCTGGAAAATGTACCAGGGAGCTGACGGAGATGGCGATCGGGACAAATGGTATAAATATAGCCATCCAAACGATCCAGAAGGAAACAACGAGGGCGTTTTTGAAAAGGTTGGAAATGATATGAAGTTCGCGATGGCTAAAGCGTCCTACAGCTTTCGAAATACGGTAAAGCAATGGATGTCGGAAGTGCTGCAGGTTTGTTACCAGGCGGCAGCGCTCTGTATCAATACGATCAGGACATTTTATCTGGTCGTGCTGGCAATTCTTGGGCCTATCGTATTCGGGCTTTCTGTTTTTGATGGTTTCCAGCACACCCTTACCTCCTGGCTCGCGAAGTATCTGAATGTATTTTTATGGCTGCCGGTCGCCAATATTTTTGGTGCCATTATCGGTAAGGTTCAGGAGAACATGCTGAAGCTGGATATTTCACAGGTTCAAAACGCCGGAGATACATTTTTCAGTTCGACGGATACCGCCTATCTGGTTTTTCTCATGATCGGCATTATCGGGTATTTCACCGTGCCCAGCGTCGCAAATTATATCGTCAATGCCGGTGGTGGCCACGGACTGCTTCAAAAGGTAAATACAATGGTCATCAATACCGGAAATACCACTATGGCCGCAAGCTCCGCAACCGGATCCAGGATGCAGCAAGGCGCAACCAACCTGGTTAATGCACCGAAAGATTTTCTGACCGGCTATAACGGTTCCGATGGGAATGGCAAGACCGGAAGTTTCGAGGCCAATAAACTGAAAGCAAATTAATCACTTAAAAATCAACAATCATGTTTACGCATCTAAAAAATATCGACACCGCTTTTAAGCATATCCGGCAATTCAGTCTGATCCTCATCATCGGCAATGTCATTACCATGTGTTTCTGCATCTATAAAAGCACGCAGGCGGTCAATCTCGCGCAAAGCCGCATCCACATTTTGTACAACGGCAAGCTTCTGGAAGCGAATGCTTCAGATCGTCAATCTAACCTGCCGGTTGAATTACGGGACCATATTAAATCATTTCATGAGTTCTTCTTCGATTTAAGCCCGGATGATAAGGCCATACAAGCGAACGTTGGCAAAGCATTGTACCTGGCGGACGAATCGGCCAAGCGGCAATACGATAACCTCCGCGAGTCCGGGTATTTTAATAATCTGATCTCTGCGAATATTTCCCAGGAGATCACTATCGATAGTACGCGTCTCCAGGGCAATCAATGGCCTTACAGCTTTACCTGTTACGCGACGGAAAAGCTCGTTCGCTCCAGCGGGGTGGTTTACCGTAAGCTGGTGACACAGGGCGAAGTCAGGGATATTCAAATTCAAACAGACAACAACCCGCATGGCTTCCTGATCCAGCATTGGGAAATTCTCGCCAACAGGGATACCACTTTACAAAAATAAGCGATGTTATACAGGAATAATACAAAAAAGGCAGATAACAAAGCGGCTGACCAGGTCGCTGAGCGCCTCGCCAAAATCATTATCAGGTGGCAGCAGACAATCGCAACCAAGCTAAACCGGCAAATCAACCAGGTCAGTAAGCGGGCACAAAAAAGAGTTTTCTGGATAATTTGTCTTGCCTGGGTAGTAGTCATAGCTATAAGCACTTTATCTAACTGGCATGGAAGCGCCCTTAGTAAGTCGCCAAATCCGTACGCACCGGTACATATCGGACAATCGTCGGAACCGCATCTTCGCCTGGGAAAAGATAAAACAACAGATTCATTAACAATTAAAAAATAAGGTTATGGAAAATCAACAAAAAAAAGAAATGCAACCGAAAAACACGGAGGAGTTCCTGAAAAAACGCAGATTTTACATGGTGGTACCTGCACTTGTACTGCCATTTCTAACCATGGCGTTCTGGGCGCTTGGCGGCGGGAAAGACGGGAATTCCTCGCTGGCTGCTGAACCGAAAAAGGGAATTGAGCTGGCCTTGCCGTCAGCACAGTTTAAAGAAAAAGAAGCGGCAGATAAAATGGATATCTACCAATCGGCCAAAAAAGACAGCCTTCATACGGCTGACGGGGTCAGCAAAGATTTCATGCAGGCAATGGGCTTTAATCCTGATAAAGCAGCCGGTTCGGCTCAGGTGAAAGCCCCGAGCTCACCGGAAATTACCAGTCCGGCGGACCAGCAGTCGGCAAAAATCGAGGCCAAACTCGCGCAGATAAACCGTCAGATCAGCCAGCCATCACCGGTTCCATACCATCAACCTGAAGCCGGCCCGGAGGTGCAGCGCCTGAGCAAGATGATGCGGTCGATGAAAAGCTCCAGCAGTGAAGACCCGGAAATGAAACAATTAAGCGATATGCTGACCAAGATCCAGGCCATTCAGAATCCGCAGTCCGTGAGTTTAAATCCGAAGCAAAAACCTAACGATGATTCGGCCTTCCGCGCCATACCCGCCATTGTCGATGGTAAACAGCGGGTGATGAACGGAGGGACTGTAAGAATAAAGTTAACCGACTCCGTAATGCTTAAAGGAATAATGCTACCAAAAGGGCAATTACTATTTGGTGCCTGCCAGGTAACTAACCAGCGGTTACTGCTCAGCATACAGAATATCCGCGTTGGAAAGGACATCATGCCCGCCAGCCTGACTGTATTCAGCCTTGACGGTATGCCGGGAATTCCTGCTCCCGAGGCTGAGCTGGGTGCCGCAGCGGGTGCTGGCGCCGATAATGCGATCCAAAGTATGCAGTTTCTCAGCATGGATGAAAATCTCGGCGCACAGGCAGCTGCGGGTGGTATAAACGCGGCCAAAGGTTTATTCAGCAAAAAGGCACATAAGATCAAGGTGAAGTTAAAGGATGAATACCCGGTTTTACTAAAGGTGAATAAAAATTAAGATTATGAAACCAGAGAATCGTGTCCTGCTCGCTTTTAAAAACTGGGAAGTAAAAAAATCCCAGCTATTACCGCTGCTTAAAGCCGGGACAACAGATGAGCGCATCTTGCTGAAGTTACAGTTGGAACATCTGCAGCAGGCGGGACATCGCCTCCGCGAAGTCATCAGGCCGGACGAAAAGCCATTTATGGCCCTGCTTGATAGTCATATCAAAAGGTTGCAAAAGCAATTGTATCCGAATATGATACAACGGGTGTTATTTCGGCTGAAGGATTATTTATTCGATGCGCCAGCTTACCTGAATCGGCGGCGCCATCAGCATGCCGCAAACATGACTAACCTGAAAGATCTGCTTCGTGGCCGTGGATTAGGATCAGTAGCCGGTGAATTGGAACGCCATATCGACCCCGATAGCAGCCAGCTAAAACTGCCGTTAAACTGTCAGTTGTCATCAGATAAGCAACTAAAATTTGAACTGCATTTTGGAAAGGACGTTTATGGTGATTTCCAGTTAAAGCAACTGAATGGAAGCTTGCATCAAAACGGGCAGACGTCCCGGAAATACGAATTTGAAATAGCAGAATGGCCGGGCTTAAAAGCGAACCAGGCGCTAAGCTTACTGGAAGGTCGCGCATTGAAACAGCCGTTTAAGGATATACTTGGGCAGGACAGCTACCGGTGGGTGGAGCTTGGTAACGACGGCGTGAAGCATTATGCGACTGATCACCCCTTTGACGTTTCCTCTGCTCTTAAAACAATGCCCAATATAACCCGCAACCGGGATGAATTGATCCGTTACCTGGAGAACGGGCAACAGGTACCAACCCACTGGAAGCACGACGGGCATTTTCAAAGCATTCATGTACAGGCTGATCCGGGAAACAATACGCTGAAAATATTTGATGCAAAATTGCGGCCGGTAACCGCCGAACAGTTAAACAAAATTGCCCAGCAGCAGGCAAAAAAATCGCAGGTCATCGCTTTATCACCGCGTAAATCGCTCAAAAACGGACAACGGATCCATTAATCATTACATCATGGAAAAGGCTATAAATTATTACGAATTAAAACAGGAATTAGCAGCTGCCGGCTTTCGAGATCCGGGCGTTAATGACGATCTCCGTAAAGCGATCTTTATGGAAAAGGACGACCAGCAACTGAGCACCGCTATCGGTGAGATCGGGTTTGATCTTGACCTGATGCGGGACGCACACGGCCGGTTAAGCTTTATCGGGTATTCTGCCACCCTTGGTGCCGGAAACGGCAACTGGCAATTGCAAAACTTTCAGCCCGACGTGCCGGTCAGCGATGCCATCCTATTGCTGCAAACCCGTGCCGGCATAGGTTCGGATGAAAAACTTTCATTTATACCGATTAGCAGGTCGGAAACACAAACACAAATTCATTTATTAAAATCAAATGTTATGAACACGCAAAATTTAGAATTTTTAAAAAAGAGCTTACTGAATCTTGGATTCGGCGACAAGCTAAATGACAAACTGGAAAAACAGATCAATCAAAAGACACCGGAGTTCACGCTTGATGCGCGTCACGAGTTTAATCAGAAACCCATTAATTACCAGTTGCACTTCAAAGCAGGTGATACTGAAGGGATGTATTTCTTCAATAAATTCGATGCCAGCCTAAATAAAGGCAAAGATCAGGAAGTTAACCAGACCTTCTATATCAATAAAGGGAACGGCATTACCGCTAAAGAAGCCTTTAACCTGATGGAAGGCCGGGCTGTCCATAAACAGCTGTTCAATAAAGAAGGCGAAAAATACCATGCCTGGCTGCAGCTGGACCCGGACAACCTAACCCAGAACGGTAACAAGGAAATTAAACGGTTCAACGAAAATTACGGTTTTGACTTAGAACAGGTGATAGCGAATAAAGGTATCAAAGAAATGCGAACTGCTGAAGGCCAGGAAAATCTTTTCCGTTCCTTAAAGAAAGGCAACGCACAGCAAATCAACGTCGAACAAAACGGCGAAGAAAAGAAATACTTTATCAGCGCCAGCCCGCAGTATAAAACAGTTGACCTTTATGACCACCAGATGAAAAAGATCAAACGCGAGGAACTTTTAAAACCCGAACACAAGCAGGCCACCGGTAAAAAACAAAACCAGCAGCAAAAGGAGGGGCTGCCTGAAAAAAAGCAGCCATCCCGAAAACGTAAAATATCAGTATGAATTAAAGAGCCTAGTGAATAGGCTCTTTTGCTGTCCTTCAATTTTGTCTAACTTTAAGGGAAGAATTAATGTTGGTTATCGATAATAAATAGTTATCCTTTGTTGATTGTTCCTAAATCAAATTGATAAGGATCATTTGGCGGCGTATATAGCGATTCAATTTATGCGGATGTCAAATGTTCGGTTAAGCCATGCATCCATCCCAGTCAGCATAAAAGATGCAGTGATAAACCAGCCCGTTTTTGTGCCATAAAGTATAGTTCACCCTATTATAAGGTGGAGAGATAAGCTTCATCAGGGCATAAGAAATTAATTTTTAACAAGAGGGCAATTTTATAATCGCCCTCTTGTTAAATACTCTCTAAACATTCTCAACAGATACCGTATATAATAGTGGATCATTATCCTTTTTGTTAATGGTCACAATAGTACTACCGTTGGTCCGCGTACTGAATGTTTTACCTGGGCCGCTGGGATACCAACCGTGCGCGATGCCTGCATCAGGCCGGATGATGACCTTGAGTTTTTCGTTCCTGAACTCAAAATACCGGAAGTGCGGCAAGCTGTCATTCTCGGCTAAGACATTTGATAATCCGCAGTCTGCTGCAAATTCTTCCATCAATTCGTTCCGAATCAATGCATTTTGAAGATTGTGGGATACAATGTAGGGCTCCCTGTCCTCCTCGAAATCTACCCCTTTAAAGGTAAACGAGCTGACACGGAAGGCTAAACGGTCCCGCAATCCTGCAACGAACTGAACAGTCATCATACAGCCCAGCGGCGTCCGCAGGTAACGATCGTAATAAGAGACCGCAAATGTTTGTCCCTGCATTCTGTCTTCCAGGCCCATACTAGGAAGCAACTTCAGCAATTCGGCAGCGATCGCATCAGAAGTGATCGGACCGCTGACATTCATGTTGGCGATCTGCACTTGTTGCTCATCAATCCGGACTAGAATAGGCTTCAATGATGCGATGGTTGCGCCCGGGTATTTGTAAATCGCTGAAATATCGGCTCGTCCCCAATGCTCATCAAAATTTCTTTCAAAATCAGCGGCTAAATAGCTAACAACCTCACCACCCTGCAAGATAACCTCGCAAATCGTTTGAAGCGGTGCTGCAACTAATGGGTCGTATTGAGCACAGGATGCCCACTCCTCCAGCTGTATCAGCGTCATTTTATCTTGTATACTCCATTGCCCGAGCACTTGTTCGAGCACAAAATTTACTTTGATCCTTCTCCCGCGGAGTTTGCTGATCAGCTGTAAACGATCCAGCTCCCAGTTCTGGAAATCTGCGGTCCCCACCAGACGGACCTCCTGTAATTTACCGTGATCGGCCAGGCGGCCCAGTTCGGCTTTGATCTCCGAAGCTAATACGCTGGTCCGGGGATAGGCAGTGCTGATCGCATCCGGTACCTGACTGCTGAGCGCGCGTTTCAGCCAGGCGAGGGCTGGTTGTTTATCCAGTTTATCGATATGCCACTGGGTATTGCGATCGATCAAACATTGGGTGCAGGCGTGTTCACATTCACAGCCGGACAGTGCTTTTCGGGCGATCTTGAAGAGGTCCTCGGCATACAAAGGAAATTGCGCCGCATAACCCGCACCACCTTTGGCCGTATCAAAAATGAAAACGGAAGAGAACTGCGCATAACGTTTGATACCGAAACTGATCTCCGCCTGTTCGATGGCCAGGAAATGGGCCAGCTCTTTCGACAACACGGCCCCCAGCGTATAAAGCAACGTTTCGTCGCGGGTTAAGCCGTGCTGCTCATCACGGAAACGGATCTCGCAAAAACCGGTTTGGAACTTGCCCCCTAAGATCACATTGTGATGAATGCCATGCGGCGCACTGTTACCTGAGCACAGGGCGGAGGTATCTCTGGTATTGTTCTTGCCACCACGCAGCCGGGTATGACCTAGCAGGTCTCCGGCATCGGTGGCTGCCCTCCCGCAGTGTAAACAAACCGAATAACCATTGCCGCGCCCGACATTATAATACAGGATCTCCGCATTTTCTTCGCTTTCACGCGTATCATAGATCGCCAGGCTCGTCGAGTTCCAGGGTTTGATGTTGATCAGTAGCGGGTCGACATACTGGACAGACGAAGCCTCGGTGATCTTGCGGGTCGGTTCTTCGTAAAGATCGACCGCGAAACCGGCAGGCTGGATCATTTCTGTGAATGGCCGGACCAAGGTCGGGTCTTTGAAATTGATGCCGGTGAATTCCGTTTGGGTGCAATGGGGGCAGGGCTTGTTAAAATCTTCTGCGGAAGCTGACTTAAGAATGCGCTGAAAACCGCAGTTTTTACAAGATTGGATAATCTCCCGTTCTGCTTCGACACCCCGGTCGTTTTTCAAAATAATACCTGCCGGTTCGTAGCCTTTCCCATCGATCACGACTTGGTTGCCGGGCGCAAACTCGGAGAGCGCCCGGGTGATAAAATAAGCTGGTTTCTTACCGGTATTGGTTTTGTTCTTCAGGTCGTCGACGTTTACGGTATCGAAATCGATGATACCCGTCGGGAGCCCCGCGCTGGGCAAAAAGCCTGATTCGGCCAGATAACCGATCGCATTCTTCTCCCGAAATTGGCGGTACTGGTAATCAACCGCTTTATAGGCGGGCGTTCGGTCACCGAACTCAGCGTCGAGTTGGGCCAGCTTGTTCGTAAAACTTTCTTGTTGGCTCATCGTAGCGCTATGCAAGTCCTGAAAGGCTTTCATAGCCTTATTGAGCAAATAGGCGAACTGCTTTCCTTCCAGAGGGGTGCCGCTGACCACGCTGGCGAGGCCGGCTTCACAGCGATAGACATCCGCTCGCAGGATCCAGTCGGTAAACAGTGTGGCGGTCGGTGCGTGCGGATGAAAAAAGAAGCGTTCTGTGTCGATCGTCAGATTGATCCCGCTGAGCTCGTCCTGGACAAACTTTCCTAAAAAGAAGGCGTTGACATGCCGCATGACCAGTGTTTCGCTGCTAAAAGAAATATAAGGTGAAGCGATGGGATGGGTCAGCGCCCATTTCGGTTCGTTCCAGGCATTCATCCCGATTGGGTTCGGCGGACAGATTGTGAAGGCCAGTGACTGAGCTTCGAAACGTCTGCCTGCGCGGCCGGCACGTTGTAGATAATTGGCCGGGCTCGGCGGAACGTTGTTCATTACGACCATCGAAATACCGCCGATATCAACGCCCATTTCCATGGTCGTCGAGCAGTTGAGAATGTTAATCTCCGACTTTTCAAATTGCTGCTCCAGTTGATCCAGCCGCTTTTCGTTTTGCTGGGCGGAATGCTCGCCAGAAAGATACAAAGGACGGTAAAGGATTACCTGCTCATGCAGGTTGTTCCACAGCCCGGCCTCGCGGAGCGGCGCCGACGCCTCCGCCAGCCACGCGCGGGTTGCTGCCAAATCCTCCTGATTCTCTGCATCCTTATTGAATGCATGGGGAAATTCGGGAAATAGCGTTGAACGTGTGATCGCATAGCGCTGGATGTTCTCCGGGTTGAGGCTGCCGCTGATCCAGGGCGAATAACCGCGAAACTGCGTATCGATGAGACGCTTTTTGACAGGGCAAAGAAAAAGCTGACCGGCCAATTGAAAATGACTGACCGCTTCGAGATTCATTTGATAGCCGTCACCATTACCTTCCAGCAAATGTGTCCTGATGGCCACCCAAATGCTACGCATCAATTCGTTAACCTGGTCTTCGGTTTCGTTATCAATATCGGAACGGTCATGCAAACCCAATCCCGCGCAGATCAGCAGGGCTAGTTTATTAGGCCGGGCGCTGCGCCGGTCGAAAAGCGGCCATTTCTCTGACGTGCTGGCCTGCTGGGCATCGGGATTATAGATGCTAAAGCTGCGAAGGAATTCCGTGCCATAACGGTAAACGCCCTGCGGCAACTGAAAATAAAACTTCAGGCGAATAACGTAATCTGCCGCTATTTTTAGCAGATCCTGCCATTCCTGGGGACTTATCCCGAGCGCAGTTACATGGGCGGGCACGTGAGCTTTGGCCAGGTCCGGATACACGAGATTCACCATACCCAGGTTTTCCAGCGAACGTTTTTTAGGCATACGACGTGCGAACTGGTCATAAAGCAGCGCTGTCAGATATTCATCTCTGGCACCCGGTCCTTTATCACCCGGGTTGTTGCCATGGAACAATTTACCGAAATCGGTCTGTTTCATCAGTTCAATTTTGGCATCCCGCCAGCTTAAAGTGAGCGGTGGCAAAGCCGTGGCGCCCTCGTCGCGCAAGGCGATATATTCATCGAGTTCCCTTTGCCTTTTCTTTTGCAGTGCAGGTACCCTATTATTGCGCAGTGCTTCTTCTGCGTCCGCAATGGCGAACTCCAGCTCTTCCGGCGACAGGACAGGTGCCTCAGCTCGCTGCCGCTGCTTTTGACGGCACAGGCGGTGATATACCTGTGAACGTACCCAGTTGGCTTCGTTGTCCTGGTTTATGAGCGCTGATATCTTTGCGGTGCCTTGTCGGCTATCCGTAAACGAGATATACTTATGACCTTTCCAGAGCATATCCGTAGTTGGGACGGCTGCTTCAGGTGTGATCTCCAACAGAATGTCGGCCAATATCCGGTTGATGAACGATGCAGAAGACCGGAAATGCTGCGGATTGTGAACACGTTCACCGCAATGTGGGCACGCGGCGCCGCTATCCAGTTCAGTGAACTGTCCATTGTTCCAGACCAGTTCCCCGCCGGTGGTCAGGTCAAAATTCACCGTATCAGGGTGGTAGTGGCCATCCGCTTGCCTGCGGGTAAAATAAAACTTGGTGACATTGGCCGGATCCGTGTTATCCTCTTCTTCGTCTTCCAGATCGATGGTAAACGGGTCCTGCACAACAGCCGAAACCATGCGGACACGGTCATCACCTGTCTTCCGGTCGGTGATCCTTTCCCCTTCGAGCAATTGGTGGTCGCAGGTCCGGCAGGCGACGAGCTCAAGCAACTGCGAGCCGCATTTGCAGAGGCCGCCGGCTATGGTGGTCATGTGTCCCGGTGCCGCCGCAGGTTTGTCCTTCCCGTGTACGGTACATTCCGGGTTCGTACAAACAAAAACACCGCCGATGCCCCTGGCAAAAAAGTGGCCGCGGACAGGCAGGATGGAACGTCCACTGACCTGATGATTGCTCAATTGATCAACAATGTCCAGGCGCTCATCAAGGCCGGGCGTTTCAAAGCGGCGGCCGATCTCGCCAAGGGAAAGGGCGGGCTGGATCAACAGTTCTTTGCGCAATTCCACGACACGTGAGTCCAGTTCCGCGGTTTGTGCCATATTTAATTCCGGTGACAATACCCGGTGCCCGGTGATCAGGGTGATCTGAGCGGCCGGAATGCCGCAGAGGTCGGCCATGAATTTTTTAAGTTTTTCCTGATTTTCCGGTCCGGCGCCAACCGTTGCGGAAGTGATCGCAAAGCGGATTTGGCTGATATCAGTTTGAAAAGCATCTACAACCCGGCGGATAAGCAGTGCCATTTCTGCGGCGCCTGAGCCGGTGAGCGTGTGTGCCTCGTCCAGCAAGATCCAGCGTAGCGCCCCCTTTGACTTTTGCAGCAATTCAACGTCTTTATTCCGAACGAGCATGTATTCCAGCATCGCCGGGTTGGTGAACAGGATCTGTGGTGGGTCTTTTCGGATTTGTGGACGGCTCATGAGTTCCGGGAGCTTGGCCTGCGCATCTGCGGCCTTCACATTTTCTGGCGTATTACCGTTATACACCGCGTATTTGATCCCTCCCAGCGCCCGGCACCAGGCATCAACCCTTTTCTTTTGACTGCCGATCAGGGCATTGAGGGGATAAAGGAAAATGGCGTTGACCCCCACGCTGTCCCGTTTGTGCTTGAAAATATCATAGAGTACAGGCAGCATAAAACATTCTGTTTTACCCGAGCCCGTACCGGTGGTTACCGCTATCGAGCGGCGCAGATTAAGGAGGGTATCCCAACTTTCATATTGGTGTTTATAGGGGTGACGCTCATGTGGGAACTGGAAATTGGGGTCCCTGATGGCGGCAAGTTTATCGATAAAATCCCTGCTGAAGACCTTATCCGCCTCTCCAAAAGTTAGGGGTGAAGGTTCCCAGGGAAATCCGGTTTGAAATACCGGTTCGGCCATTAAGCCTTCGCGTTCAAGGATCTGTGAAAAATAACGCTGCATCGTCGCATCGCCGGTCGCCCATAAAGAAATGATAGCCTCCTTTAGGCGGTTATTGATCTGGTGGTATAAATTTTTAAAGTTCATAGGTGATTAGATTTTTGGTTAAACAGTAGTTGATTGCCTCGCTGTACCAGGCAGGGTTGAGTAACTGGCTGTAGCGAACATGGCGCCGGACATCCTCATTTTCTTTTTTCCATAGCGTATGATCAACGTTTGCGATGGAAAGCGCCACCGTTACCGGTGATTTAAGCAAGAGTTTGACATTAGCCAAGTCAGCATTGACCCCAATGATGCTTTTAAAAGCTTCTGGAACTTTAGGGCATTTTTTGGGTAACTCGGCCAATACCTTTGATCCTAGCAAACTCCGCATTTTGCTGATCTCGGTGTTGAGGTGGAAACCCTGTTTCAACCTTGGCCTCGTATCACGAAAAATATAACCGGCAGTTTCCTTAAAGCTTTCAGCGGGTTGCTGCTCCTCAAAATATTGGAAAATGTTACCAAAAATTAATTCTGCGACTTCTTCATCTGACTGAAAGCCTATCCATTCTGTGGCAGCCAACCAGTGCTCACGGGCGGCCCAATGGAAACAGAAGCCAATATCGCGTTCCAGCAGTCCGCAGGATTCGCTGATAAACGTTTCCGTTTCGTCAGAGTAAGCCAGGAACACAAAGACCCTGGCGGCCAGTTCTGAAGAAAAGCTGGCAGCTCGCAAAATGTCGAACGTAGCGTAGGTTAAAGCGTTTTGTTGACAAATGCGGAAGTAAGCCAATAAGCGCTGCCAAATTTCTTCATCAGCACCTGCCGTCAGTAACTCGTCACGCAACTGGTTAATCCGTTCGAGCCGGTCCTCAGCGCTGGTTTGTTCGTGCAGCGAGTCGCTGCAGATAAACTCCGGCTGAATCCTCACTTCTTTGCCACAGAAAGCAATGTACTTTTCCGGACTGTTTTCGTTTCGGAAAGTGTAGATGCCGTCTTGCCAGACCAGGTCGCGCAAGTACAATTCATCTAGTGCGCAATCCAGAGGTACTGCAAAAAGCTCGGGTTGAAGCGGCGCGGTTTGCAACTGCAGACGTTGCTGATCATCTAAGTTCCAGGCGATCCGCTGTTCATACCTCTGAATGCGGTATTCAGCTAGCTTGATTTGACCAAATTGCTTTTGCTCGGCGATCTCCAACAGGATCTCTGATGTGCTGTCCATAATATCGGAAAGGGCGTAAAGCTGAATGATCTTATCTTCCAATTTCATTAGTGAACTTAGGCCGCGTTCCAATGGTTCGGATATGATGATGTCCTTTTTCGACGTATTGCTCATATTCACGATCAGCTGATCCTGATTGGTCATCAGCCGGTACCCGTAAAGTTTGTTTAGGGTTAGGCTGCTGTTATTCGCCAATACTTCTCCTCCCGGATCAAGAATGGCAACGCCATGAAAAGGCGGCTCCATCTCAAACTGTAGGCCATGGGCCTGGTTGGCCGACCTCAGACTGCCATGAATAGCGGCCGGTATATGACTGGTACTGGTCAAATTCAGCGTGATCGTATGCGGTCCAGCTTTATCGATGTGAACCCAGGGGTTTTCATTGATTTGAAAGACAAATAGATTATTGACCAATTCGATCTGGGCTTGGTGCAGACTTTCTGAATGTACACGCCTCTCCAATCGGCCAAGCATAAAACAGGTGTCATACTCAATGATATCCCCGATCTGCAGTTTGAGCTCGGTCAGTCCGGCCGGTATCGGGACATTCCAATTATTCCAGCCCATTGATAGGCTTTGCCGCCATTTCAAATCAATGATCTTGATCGGACCGTTCTCATCTTCGGCAATGATGTGAGGCTTACTGCCGGTGATCGGATAGTTAGCCCTTTTAATCCATTTCGGCCGTTGGTCCAGTATATACCAGTCAATCTTCTTGCTGGATGTTTTGAAGAAACGTTCTTCTCCATCCTGGGAGACTGTGATAATTTCCCGGAACCGGATCAATTGAAAAGCTTCGCCATATAACTGCAAGTCCTCGATTGCTTCCCCGCCGGAAACATGCTGTGCAGCGAGGCTCAACAAAAATCCGGTATCGCCCGTCGTATGACGGCCTTTTTCCAGCGTGTATTGCGTGTCATCGTATGCTGTCCATAAGGTAGCTTGATCCAATCGGGGCAGATAACCGACCAAATCGTTACAGCTGTGCCGTTTGCCATCAATGCCCGTCAAATAAATATCCGGTAGTTGGTCTCCGCCGTCCCACAGGAGATCGTGCTGGTTGACCCAGTCTGTTTTATATTGGCCGTTCGCTTTTTTGATAAATTTGCAAACGATGACGCCGTTGTAATAGCATTTGTAGACGTAGTCAAGTTGATCCTCTTCGTTGTTCCGGATAAAAAGATTGCGAAATTGCTCGGTAGTGAATTCAGGGAAGGCCAGGTAAAGGCGGATGCTTTTTTTATGGGTATCGAGCATCCACGCCACCTTAATTCGGGTCCTCCTTACTGGCACGCGCAAACTCAGCTTTTTGACTCGCAGCTCGCTGCTGATCTCGTTGAGTTCCCGGTTCCCATTCAGGATGGATAAATAAGCTTCGTCATTATCCATGATCGCTTTGACGATTGATAAGCAGCATTCGTAAATCTCCGGATTGCGGCTGGTCTTTGGCAGCAGCGCCGTCAGGTCGTTATCGAATGCGAAATCGTCTATGGTAGACGGGTTAAGCTCTATGATCTTGAGTAAGAAATTTTTATAGTTTCCGCTGTGTGCAGACATGTGCCTGACGGGCAAGCCGCCCTGCAATAAGAGTGTCTTAAAATAAAGAGTGTTTTGGTTTTTGATCCAGCGGACGCCTAACAACTGGCCTCCTTTACGGGCCAGTTGAAAGAAGCGTTCCTCATCGGTGACCCGCAGGCCATCGATGCTGTCCAATACCTCGCGCTTGGAGGGAATGCCGCCGTTGTAACATCTTTTCCACCATTCTGCATAATATAAAGCACAGTCGACAGGGTCCAGTTCTTCCGAATTCGACACACCAGCCAAGGTTTGACTCAATTGAAGGAACCCGGCATCATCCAGGGCGTAGGCCCATAAAGCCTGACCACTATGGCGGCCTAACTGGCGGGATGCTAATAACTCGTTAAAAACGCTCATTTATAATTGGATAAGGTGGTTAAATGTACTATTTTTTCCGGTTACACTCCATTTAGCTAAGGTCTTCAGTAGGTGCTCCCGGCGCATCACGCTTAACGGCATCGATGCCGTTGTTACGGCCGGCTGCAGTGGTGTAATTTTCACTCCGTCCAATGATCTCGCCATTACCCGCTTTCAAATTGAAGGTGTAATTGTAGACTTGATCCTTACGCTCGTAGCGGCTGTCATAAGGGGCATTGGTTTTCACAGATGCGATGCCGTTCAGACAGGCTTGTTTGGTAGTGTAACCTTCACCGCTGAGGATCTTTTCACCATTGCGGGCTTTCAAATGAAAGTAGAACTGTTGGTTGGTGCCCTTGAACACCTGAAATTTTGGATTTTCCATAGTTTAAATAATTTGATTAGGGACTTGCGAAAACCTTGCCACTCATAAAACCTCTTATATTTGGCGAATTATTTCTATATTGTTGTCAATTATTGATTTTAATTGTCAAAAAATGATATGAAAATTTTAGCTTCTTGGTTGGCCAAAAACAACGATTTTAAAGATGGGGCGGTAAACGATGACGGCCCGACGGTTAATTTTTACAAGAACTTTTTTGACTATGACAAGCACTTGCTGCTCAGTTCTGCCGTAGGCGACGATACGCTAGCCGAACATTTGACGGCCAGGCTTAAAGTATTATTCCCCGAACACCGGGATAAAATCGAGATCCGCTACATGGCGGTTGACGACCTGATTGATATTGGCCAGATTAAAGAAAAGGTGGAAACCCTGTTGTTGCAATATCCCAACGACGATATTGATATCTTTTATTCTCCCGGCACCTCGGCCATGCAGGTAGCCTGGTATGTTTGCCACACCACCCTGAACCTGCGAACCAGGCTGCTGCAGGTACGCCCCGCTAACCGCTCAAAAAGCAAAAAGCCCGAACGGCTGATCATCGACGTCGCTTTTTCCACCGCGCCGGTCAGCGCCGTGATATTGGAAGAACGGATGAGTAAGCCCGGGCAAGACAAGATAGGGCACCTGCTCGTACCATCTATCCAGCGAGTGTATGCGAAGGCGGCCATGATCGCCCGGACGGATAAAGTGACCGCTCTGATCCTCGGGAGCAGCGGTACTGGTAAAGAACAACTCGCCAGGCATATCCACGATCAATCGGGCCGCGCAGGCTTTCCTTTCCTGCCGGTCAACTGCTCTGCTTTCAGCGACCAATTGTTGGAAGCCCGCCTGTTCGGCTTCAAGAAAAGCGCTTTCACCGGAGCAGATAAAGATACCAAGGGCCTCTTCGAAGCAGCCAAAGGAGGAACATTGTTCATGGACGAGATCGGTGATATTTCGCCCTATATGCAGCAAAGTTTGCTTAGAGCCCTTCAAGAGCAAGAGGTCCTGCCCCTGGGCTCTAATGATCCTTTAAAAACCAATGTGCGGGTAATCGCCGCGACGAACCGCGACTTGCCAGAACTTTGCCGTCAGGAAAAATTCCGTTGGGACCTATATTACCGCCTTGCGGTGACCGAGCTTGTCCTGCCAGACCTGGCTGCAATGCTGCCAGAAGAACGCGAAGCGCTCATCAGCCACTTTTTAAAAATGAAAAAAACCGAATTGAAAAAGGCGCGCCTTTTGACGCTTAGCAAAGACGCCCAAGCAGCGCTTTTAGCCTACCCCTTTCCCGGAAATATCCGCGAATTAGAGAATCTGATTGCACAACTGTATGTCTTCCACGATCAGGAAGCCGGCTTGGCTGACTTGCCTGGCAGAATCCGGACCCCCACCGCCAGCGATTCCCTGAAGTGGGAAGATGCAGAAAAACTCCATATCCAAAAAGTGATGCGGCTCGCTAAAGGCAACAAGAGCCAAGCACTAAAATGGCTGGGCTATGGTTCGATTAACACCCTGCAAAGCAAATTGCAGACCTATGGACTAAATGAGTAATGAAAAGTTGAAACTAATCCCTTTGCCGCTACCGAGAGATCGATCAATCTTGTACCTATTGAGACCGTCGGCCAGATGCCGGCCACATAAACGCCCGTGTCACCGATACCAAGATCAGTAAGGAGATGCAGCCGCTTAAGATCAAATACCAGGGGCAGCCGCTGACGCTGTCGGAGGAGATCAGTTAATCAATTGCGGTTACTGTGTATCCATCGGCCTATTGTTTTTTGTTTATCTTGCGGTTTAGTGATTAATGCACTAATTTCACCAACCTTACATCCTGGCATGATCATATCCAATTTTAGCTTTCTGGAACCGGAATACCCGCTGCTCTTTAATATTGGGCAAGCTGCTGAAGGATATTTTCAAAAAAATGACCCCGTGGTCTGCCTGATCAAACTCCGGCAATTTGGCGAAACATTGACTATTTATTTATTTGATGAGCACCAACTGGAATTCCCGGTCGAGAACAGCTTTCATAACCGTTTGAAGGATTTAGGATTTGCCCAAATACTCCCAGCCACCATCCGGGATATGCTGTTTACTATCAAGGATAAAGGCAATATTGCCGCACACCAAAGCAAAGGTACCACAGTCGATGCCCAAAACATGCTGTTATCGGCTTATAAAGCTGCGCGGTGGTTTTACCAGACCTATACCAAACAGGCCGTGACGCTAACAGAAACAAGCTTTCAGCTACCCGAAGCTGTGGAGTCCGATCAGGTGTTGATCCGTTTGGAGGAAGAGTTTAACGAACTGCAACAAAGATTTGATGCGCTGCTCGCCGAACGGAAAACAGGAGGTCTCACGGAACAGCAACAGGAACAAATCCGGCTCCGCTCGGAAAAGGCCGTCAAAAAGATCAATATGTCCGAGGCAGAGACCCGGGAACTCATCGACGCCCAGCTGCGTCTCGCCGGATGGGAGGCAGATACCGTTCAATTCAATTTTAAAACACAAAAGACACTGCCGCATCGCGGCAAAAATATGGCGATAGCGGAATGGCCGGTTGGCGGCCTTTGGGCTGATTACGCTTTATTCATAGGTACTACTCTTTATGGCATCGCGGAAGCCAAAAAATATGCCCAGGATATATCGACCGATCTGGGCCAATCCAAAATTTATGCAAAACTGGCGGCCCCGCAAAAGAATGCGACATTGCTTGGGTCATGGGAAGAATACGGCGTGCCCTTCCTGTTTTCCACCAATGGCCGCCCTTACCTGGAACAGATCAAAACCAAAAGCGGGGTTTGGTTCCTCGATGTCCGTCAACGCCATAATACCGCCCGCCCTTTACAAGGTTGGCCATCGCCTGATGGCCTGGTCAAGCTTTTAGCGCAGGATATGCAGACAGCCAACCAAAAACTGGAAAACGCCCCACTTGATTTTCTGGCCAGCAGCACGGGATTGAACCTCCGTCCATACCAACTCAAAGCCATCCGAAAACTTGAAGACGTGATCATCCATGAGCCCCAGCGAAACCGTGCATTGATCGCAATGGCGACCGGTACCGGCAAAACACGGACAATCATCGGGCTTTGTTATCAACTCATCCAGACCAACCGTTTCAGGCGCATCCTCTTTCTTGTTGACCGCACCTTATTGGGTATCCAGGCCATCAATGCCTTTAAGGATAACCGCGTAATCGATTTGAACACTTTTGCCGAAGTCTATGAGACGCGCGGCTTTAAAGAGGCCTTGCCGGACGCAGACACGCGCTTGCATTTCGCGACTGTTCAGGGCATGGTCAAGCGTCTTTTTTATAACGATTCCGAAAACGACATCCCCGCCATCGATACTTATGATTGCATTATCATTGACGAAGCACACCGTGGCTACCTGCTGGACCGGGAAATTGATGAACTCGACCTGGAGTTTAAAGATCAGCAGGATTATGTGAGCAAGTACCGAATGGTGCTGGATTATTTTGATGCTTTTGCCATCGGCTTGACCGCTACGCCCGCGCTGCATACCAGTGAGATCTTTGGCACACCGGTTTATACCTATTCCTACCGCGAAGCCGTCATCGACGGGTTCCTTGTTGATCATGACCCGCCGTTTATCATTAAAACCAGGCTCAACCAGGAGGGGATCACCTGGGCACGCGGTGAAAGGCCTAAAGCATTGGATCAGGAAAGCAACAGCCTTATTGAACTGGCCCAGCTGCAGGATGAACTCAGTATCGATGTATCCGGCTTCAATAAATCCGTGCTCACGGAAGCTTTCAACCGGACCGTCGTTGCACAACTGGTGGAAAAACTCGATCCGGACGACGAAGCGAAAACCCTGATCTTCGCCGCGACCGATGAGCACGCCGATACCATCGTCCATTTGCTCAAGGACGAGTTTCAAAAAAAGGGCATAGATGTTGCCGATGATGCCATTCAAAAAATCACCGGCAAGTCTTATGACCCGGAGGAACAAGTCAAACGCTTTAAAAACGAATGTTACCCCAGCATCGCCGTTACGGTCGATTTGTTAACTACCGGGATCGACGTTCCGGCGATCAGCAACATAGTCTTCCTCCGGCGAGTTAAATCCCGTATCCTCTACGAACAGATGCTTGGACGGGCCACCCGCCTTTGCACGGATATCGGAAAGGAGACCTTTAAGATCTATGATGCCGTGGGCGTTTATGATATCCTGGAAGACTATACCCAGATGCAGCCCGTTGTCGTCAATCCCAGTACCACCTTTGCCCAACTGGCGGGTGAACTGGAACATATTGATCGCGACGACCGCGCCCGGAAACAGATCGAACAGATCCTGGCCAAATTACAACGCAAGCAAAGACTGATGGATGCAGCCGACCTGGAAACCTTCCATTACTTAGCCGGTGCCGAAAGCCCTGACGAACTGATTGCTTTCTTTAAAGGTAACTCCACAGCAGTAGGTATCCAGCGTATTTCCAAACTGGGGCTGTTGTGGCCTTTTTTAGACGATTTGAGGCCCGCGCCCAAAAACATCTTATACTCTGAACATCCCGATGAATTCCTGGAGACCGAAAGAGGTTACGGAAAAGGTCAGCAGCCGGAAGATTACCTCGAAAGTTTTGCCCGCTTTATCAAAGTCAACCAGAACACCATCGACGCCCTAAACATCATTTGTACCCGCCCCAGAGAGCTGGACCGTAAATCCTTACGCGAACTGATGATCATCCTCGATCGGGAAGGCTACAATGCCAACACCCTGAAGACTGCCTGGAAAGCCGCCAAAAATCAGGAAATTGCCGCCGATATCATTTCATTTATCCGTACTCTTGCGGTTGGAAATGTCCTGGTCAGTCATGAGCAACGCATCAAACGGGCCATCGCCCAGGTCCGGAACCTGCATCCCTGGAGCAAAGTGCAGGAAAAATGGATCGACCGCTTTGAGCTGCAATTACTCCGGGAAACCATCCTTCAGCCGCAGGACTTGGACCAGGCGCCATTTGATGATGCGGGCGGTTTCCAGAAATTAAACAAGATATTTGAGAACCGCTTAACCGAGGTGATCAATACCATTAACGAAAACTTATACAACCAATCCGCCTAAAGCATGAGTGCAGACGAAATAGCGAATAAACTTTGGAACCTATGTAATGTATTACGGGATGATGGGGTAACCTATCACCAGTATTTGAATGAACTTACTTATATCCTCTTCCTACGCCTCTCAGAACTAAAAAAATTTGAAAGCGAATTGCCGGAAGAATACCGTTGGTCCACTTTAAAAGGATTAACAGATAACAAAGCGCTATTTGACCGGTACCGCGACCTGCTGGCCAATATCAGCAGCAAATCCACCAATGCGACGATCAAGGAGATATACACCAACGCTTCTACCACCCTCCGGAAACCGGTTAACCTAAGAACGCTGATTACCAGCATTGATGCCATTGATTGGTTTGATGAACAGGAACAGGACAAAATCGCCACCATTTACGAAGAACTACTCGAAAAAAACGCCGGCGAAAAGAAAAGCGGCGCGGGGCAATATTTTACCCCCCGTCCCCTGATCAATGTCATGGTGGAACTCCTGGCGCCCAAATTGGGGGAACGCTGGAATGACCCCGCCGCGGGAACATTTGGCTTTATGATTGCCGCCGATCATTACCTCCGTGAAAGACACGATCATTACTACGAATTAAGCGCCAAAGAGCGGAAATTCCAGATCGAAGAAGCTTTTAGCGGTTGCGAACTGGTACAGGATGCACACCGACTGGCCTTAATGAATGCCAAATTACACGGACTTGAAAGTCAGATCGCCATGGGTGATACGTTGTCCGACCTCGGGAAATCATTCAAGAACTTTGACGGCGTGCTGGCCAATCCGCCTTTCGGAACCAAACAAGGCGGTGAACGCCCGTCAAGAGATGACTTTACCTTCGCTACCGCCAATAAACAGCTTAACTTTTTACAGCACATTTACCGCTCCCTTAAAAAGGACGGCAAAGCGAGAGCTGCTGTTGTGCTCCCTGATAATGTTCTTTTCGAAGACGGAGACGGTCGTAAAATACGACAGGACCTGATGGATAAATGTGACTTGCATACCATTTTAAGATTACCAACCGGTATTTTTTATGCCGCAGGCGTAAAAACGAATGTCTTGTTTTTTACGAGGGGAAAGACAGACACTGGAAATACTAAAAACGTATGGTTTTACGATATGAGGACTAACGCTCCCGCCTTCGGTAAACGAACGCCATTTTTGCGGAAAGTATTCGAGGATTTTGTAATTGCATATACCGGTGGGATTAGTTTAGAAAACATCAGGACACAATTCGATGGAATTGTTAGCGATACAGAACGGTCAAAAATTGTTGACCGAGCCTGGAAATGCTTTAGCAGAAAAGAAATTAAATTGCTTGAGGATAATTTGGATTTAGGCCTAACCGAAGACCAAAATTTTGCCGAGAATTTTAACATTGAAGATCCTGCGGAGATAGCAAAAAAAGCTATTGTTGAGCTAAATGCTGTTCAAAAAGAACTGAATGCTATAATAGCCTTGTTAGGATGATGACTGAGCATATACCTGAAAATTGGACCGCGAAACCATTAAAGGAAATTACCGATTTTGTCATTGGCGGGGATTGGGGCGAGCCCACAACAAGCACTAATGGCAACTACAAGGAAGTATTATGTATAAGGGGGAGTGACTTTAAACATTGGAATATTCATAAAGGAGCCAATGCGCTTTCCAGATTTGTTAAATCAGCTAGTTTTGAAAAGCGAAAACTGATAGCAGGAGATATCATAATAGAGATTTCAGGGGGCGGCCCCGACCAGCCGGTGGGCCGTGTTATTTTATTCGATGAGGAAGCTGCAAAAAAACTCGGCATTGAAAAAGTGTGTTCGAATTTTTTAAGATTGCTTAGATTATCCGACTCCGTGAGCAAGGCATATGTGTTTTATTATCTACAATTTCTTTATATTACTGGTGAAGTCGTCAAATATCAGGGCGGTAGCAATAATTTAAGAAATTTGAAATATCCGGCCTATTCTGGTATTAAAATACCATTACCTCCCATAGAAGAACAAAAACAAATTTCCGATATTCTGGACAGAGCATTTCAGCATATAGAAGTTCTGAAACCAAAATTGGATTACTTTTTGGAACGCATTACTAAATTTCGTAGAACAGTAGTAGCTTATGGGATATCTGGGAAGTTTATAGATGACTCATTCGATGCTAATATTATTCCCATCACCATTGGACATATAAATAATAATGCCCCTCCTGGTTGGAAATGGACAAAGCTTACCACCATTGCAAAGCTTGAGTCTGGTCACACGCCAAGAAAAAGTGTCGATGCTTATTGGGACAACGGGAATATTCCTTGGATCTCTCTCCAAGACATCCGGTTGGCTCATGGGAAAATTATTTCGGAAACTAAGTTGATGACTAACGAAAAAGGGATCGCGAATTCGAGTGCACGGATTTTACCCAAAGGAACAGTGTGTTTGTCTAGGGATATTTCTGTGGGTTTTACAACAGTCATGGGCAGGGAAATGGCTACGAGCCAGCATTTTGCAAATTGGATTTGCGGTGAGTGCATACATAACATGTATTTACTCTATGCTTTTATGGCTTCAAGATACTCATTGATAGCGTCAAGTACAGGTACTACAGTTGGTTCAATTTATATGCCGGCATTAAAAGATATGTATATTTTACTTCCCCCAATTGATGTTCAATATTCGATTGCTAAAAAGATTGAAGACTTACTTAAGATCGCCCAGGATATGGAAAATCAATATCAGTCCGTTAAAACCAAAGTAGACAAAATACCACTAGCTCTTCTAACGAAAACCTTCAACGGGAAATTAGTCTAAAAAGGTCACAAGCAATAATTCAATAATCAGCATTAAATGAAAATAAAACAGCTTTGGGTATCTAACTACAAGAATATCGTTGATATCACCTTGGAATTTAAGGCTGATAACATAACCTTGTTGGTTGGACAAAACGGACTTGGTAAGTCTAACTTACTGGAGATTTTAGCAATCATCTTTACTAATCTCGATTTGTTGGAAGCCGAATCCGATTACAATGATTGGCCTTACGACACCGATAATTTTGAATATGACATTTCCTATGAGTGCAAAGGCGCCGACATCCGGATAAACAGTATGGAAGGGATGTTTAAAGTCTTCAAGAAAGGTATAGAACAACCCGGCGATTTACAGGTAATTAATTTTGACGATTTCAAAAAATCTAAACAGCAGTTTTTTTTACCCGATCACATCATTGGATATTATTCCGGTGAGAATAAACGGATAAAATCGATTATTCAAAATCATGAAAAGAAAGTTTTAAGTGATTTAAAAACTAACAAAGGTCTTGACAACGGCTTCAGACGGGTTTTTTTTTCAGAGAACCACCACGGTCAACTGATACTACTGACTTTGTTGCTGTATGCCGACCCCAATAAGGAAGACAATTTTAACGAAGCGGTAGAAAGTCTTATTGAAAATTTTTCAAGTTTTTCGGAGCTCGAAGAGTTTGGATTGCAGTTAAAAAACCCGCCATGGTATAATAGCAATAACAAGAACCACCGCGAACGCGGCATCGATGAATTGGAACAGAACATCATCAAAGCAGACGAGTTTCCTTTTTGGAATGCGAAGGGTAAGGCCAATAAAATGCTGCGGTATTTGTACGATCGCAATATTGCCGAGTTGATCTACTATAATGAAAAAGAATTTTTTGATCAGCCTTATGAGATTATTGAGTTGAACAACATCGATAAAGAACTGATTGCCGAAAATCTGCTCATCACATTCGAGTATCCACTTGACTTTTTCGATGCACTGGAATCGTTGGAACTAATCAATGTTATTTCCTCTATCCACCTAAATGTAAAAGCTAAACAGGACGAAACAACGTTTGATTTTCGGCAGCTAAGCGAAGGGGAACAACAATTAGTTACCGTTTTAGGACTTCTGCTCATTGTCGGAAAAGGCGATTGTTTGTTTTTATTGGATGAGCCGGATACGCACTTAAATCCTACCTGGCAAAGGGATTATGTAAAACTACTAAAACAATTTAACCTTAATGGCCTTAATAGCCATATCATTTTGGCTACCCATAGCCCTTTAATCGTTCAAGCTGCCGAAGACGCAGATATCTTTTTATATAAACGCAACCAAGAAGGAAAGATTGAAATTCTTAATAACAGGGATTTGAAAATCCACAACTGGCGTATCGATCAGGTTTTGGGAAGCGAGTTTTTTGGCTTTCAGAATACCCGTCCGCCTCAGTTGGATGAATTTATGGCCGAGCGAGAGCGATTACTTTCCAAGAGTGAATTAACAAAGGAAGACATTGAAAGTATAAGAGACATGGAAGAAGGAGGAGGCATATTACCCAGTGGTGAAACATTAAATGACTTTCAAGCTATGCACCTAGTTAGAACAATAGCACAGCAAATTAGAAATGATCAGAATCAATAAAGACCCGTATCCTCCAGACGTACGTTATACTCAAAACGGGCACGCTTTTAAAGGCCATATCAAGTGGCGCGTTGCAGAAGCATCAATGTTGGCAGATTTTAGAAATGATCCGCAACCATTTTTAGAAGGCAAATATGAATTTGGTAGAAGTTATGGCTATGTAGAGTTTAGAAACGCACTGGAAAGATGCCAGGGCCCTAAATGTTGCTTTTGTGAAAAACCCATTTCTGGTGGACAAATTGAACATTTCAGGCCTAAAGCCGCCTGGAAGCAAGCAAATGGCACACCATTAAACCGTCCGGGTTATTACTGGTTAGCCTACCGCTGGGACAATATGCTTATTTCCTGCGGGGAATGTAACGCCAGCGGACAAAAGGGAAATCTGTTTCCAGTAGTAGATCCGCGCGGTGCAGCACACTCACATTGCCGTGATGAAGTAAAGACTATCATCAACCCCGCAGAAGAAGACCCCTCTATATGGGTTTCTTTTAATTTAGATCAGCCCGTTGCCGTGAACGACGATGAAAGGGGCAAAGAAAATATCCGGATATTTAAACTGAAAACAAGGGCCGATATTGTACCTATGAGGCGTGACCGATTGGAGCTTTATCAAGCACAGCGGGACATTGCTAGCCTGAGCCAGCCGTTTGGCCCATTTGACGCCTCTAAGATTGCTGCTGCCAAACATTTTATCCGTAAGGCACAAAAAAACAAACATCCCTTCGCCGGAATGATCAGAGAAAATATAAAAAAAGGGATCATTTAATAATTTGACAGCGGAGGCATACGATGCTTTAGGAAAATATGATTAACATATACCAACTTGGAGCTGGTATATATAAATACGCCCCTCAATATTACTTAAATACAACAAAAGACAACATTCTTTGTACTTTTAAAATTTCTAATCCGAACAGTGATCAAACCCGCTCCCTCAGAACTCCAAACTGAAGTAGAAAACCTGCGTAGTTTTTTCACTCGACGTTACCAAGCATTTGAAGGCCAGTACCAATTGGTCAGCGCAACGCGATCACAGCTGGGGGACAAAGCAATTGTATAATATTTATCAGGATGTTGAAGAACTGTTAAAAGCATCCGGAAAAAAGTTGCCGATATACTTATTGAACGGACGATCACCTTTGGGGAACTTCAACGATCGTTGATGCAGCACATGCTATCAATTAAAGGATAACTGAACATTATCTACCCATAACCTAATTGAGTGCCTTATCACGATTTGATTCTATTAAACAACAACCTCCAAAGAATACCATTGTAAAACGTAGCAAAAGTAATTACCCATCGAAGTTTATTTATTACATCAGTACGTTAACCTGCATTAGCGGCTGTTTACGATTCTTAACAATTCTTCCATTTCCTTGCGATTTCCGGTAATAACGCCGGCTATTTCTTCCTGCTCGGTAACGGCTAAGGCGTCGCCATCATAAATCCAGTCGTCATTCGCATCTACAAGAATGCGTCCAATCCATTTTTCTTCCAGCGCATCGTACAGATGATAGCCTTCGCCATCGTTTGGAAAAATTCGAACCCACCGGCCTTCATTTGTTTTGGCCGTCTTGGTAATTTCTGGGAACAATTGACTTTTCATAAAACAAATGTGCAGAAAAAAATGTAAAAAAGATATGTATAATGCTAAAAATATTAGCATAACTTTATAGTCCTCAAATTTGGCAATCATGGTACCTTTTAATTTACAACTCGAACTTGCAAATAAGCTAACAACGCTTTCTGCTGAACAGCTTGATCAACTTGCTGACACAGATGGTTTTATGAGTTATCAAATAAGAACTTTCAACGATAGCTCGATTGTGTATGTGAATATTGAAGATGAGCCGCTGTCGCCGGAAGAAATTATTGGCTATAGTCTGGATGAGGTTTTTTCATTGGAAGAGGTGAAAGCCATCGCGGCGGCCATCCGGGAATACAACAGCAATCGCAAACTGAATTTTGACCAAATGGCATTTGACTTTTAATTATCGAACCATGTCTCCAACAAAAGAAGAAATTATCAGCAAACTCCGTCAGGAGATGATCCGTTGGGAAGGTTTTCGGGCGCCCCAACCCGGTACGAGCAATGACCTGGGCTTAGGAGCAGTAGCATTCGCATTTCCCGATGGCGTCTTTCCAACCGGGGCAATCCATGAGTTTATTAGCAATAGTCCGGAAAATACCGCTGCCAGCGGCGGTTTTATCACCGGCCTTGTTCAAAAATTATTAAGCAACGGCGGTGCCTGCCTTTGGATTAGCTATACCCGCCGCATCTATCCCCCGGCGCTGAAACTGTTTGGCGTAGATCCTGATAGGGTTATTTTTGTTGATGTTCCATTGCAAAAAGATGTGCTTTGGGTAACAGAGGAAGCCTTGAAATGTGAAGGTGTCGCTACGGTTATCTGCGAGACTAAAGATTTAAGCTTTACGGAATCCCAACGATTACAGTTAGCCGTTGAAAAAAGTCACGCAACGGGTTTTATACTCCGAAAGGACGTAAAGAAAGCCAATACAACCGCCTGTGTAACCCGCTGGCAAATCCGTCCCGTTCGCAGCCATCTGAGGATTGGTATGCCTGGTGTAGGTCATCCGCGCTGGCAGGTTGAATTACTCAAAGTTAGAAATGGTAAGCCCGGTAACTGGACAATTGAGTGGAAAAAACAAAGCTTTCAAACAGTTACCGCTCCTCAAATCATCGAACCAAAACGTCGTTATGCCTAAACGCTTTGCATCCATATGGTTCCGGCATTTATTAACCGACCAAAAGGCGATTCGCCAGCCTGGTCTGAAAGGGAAGGCTTATGTCTTCGCTGAACCGGATCATGGACGCATGCTTATCATGGCAGTCACCGATGCGGCACGTAAATATGGGGTAACGGAGGGCATGACCGTAGCAGATGCACGTGTTATCGCGCCGGATTTGCATGTTTTCGATGGCAAAGCGGGACGAAACCTCAAGTTATTAACTGCTCTCGCTGAATGGTTCCTGCGTTATACGCCGCTCGTGCAGCTTGATCCGCCAGATGGCTTGCTGTTGGATATAACCGGCTGTACGCATCTAAAGGGCGGAGAAAAAGCCTACTTACAGGAAATCGTCGCGCGACTGAAAGCTATAGGTTATGACGTTCGGCCAGCCATTGCCGATACGATTGGGGCGGCGTGGGGTGTCGCCCGTTGCGCCACTTCGGGTCTTATTGTTCCAGTCGGCGAGCACCGTAATGCGCTAATGCCTTTACCGCCATCTGCGCTCCGTTTAGCCATGGACCAACTCATGAAGCTGCGGAACCTGGGTATGCATCAGATCAGTAGTTTTATATACATGCCTAATTCGGTGTTGAGGCGCCGCTTTGGTAAAAATATGGTGCTGCGTTTGCATCAGGCGCTCGGGCAGGAAGTCGAATATTTATTCCCAATCAAAGAACCGGTTCCCTACAGTGAACGTTTGGAATGCCTGGAAGCGATTCGTACCCGACCGGCCATCGAGATCGCCCTGAATAATTTGCTGGAGCGTTTATGCAAACGGCTTTACGGCGAAGGATTAGGTTTGCGTTCCGCCACGCTGACCTGGTACCGGATCGATGGAAAAAACGGCAAAATTACCATCGGGACCAACCATGCGAGCAACCGGGTTCAACATCTGTTTAAGCTTTTTTTTAATCATTTAGATACCGTCGCTCCTGGTTTGGGAATCGAGTTATTTACCCTGGATGCCAACAAAACAGAACCTATAAGTGATAAGCAAAGCGAGCTTTGGTCGGCTAAAGGTGGTGTGGATAGTACAGAAGTCGCTGAGTTACTTGATCGGGTTGCCGGCCGAATCGGCACGGCGCATATTAACCGATATTTGCCCGGAGAACATTACTGGCCGGAACGTACACCGCAGGCTAATGCGGATATTAAAAAGGCACCCGAAAGCGAATGGCGTACGGATAAACCCCGTCCCATGCAAATTCTCGATAAACCGGAACCTATTGAGGCAATGGCGCTGACACCCGATTACCCGCCAAAGCTATTTATCTGGAAAGGCGAGCAGCATGTCATTGTTGGTGCCGACGGCCCCGAACGCATTGAGCGTGAATGGTGGCTCGAACCGGGCGAGCACCGGGATTATTATGTTGCGGAAGATGAAGCAGGCCGGCGGTATTGGTTATTTCGTTCAGGCCATTATAACGCGGAAAATAACCAACACTGGTATTTACATGGATTTTTCGCATGAGCTACGTAGAATTACAGATAACCAGCAATTTTACCTTTCGGCTTGGCGGCAGCCACCCGGAAGAACTTGTCGACCAGGCAGCTGATCTTGGCTACGATGCGATTGGTATCACGGATCGCAATACTTTCGCCGGAGTGGTACGTGCCTATCAGGTTGCAAAAGACCGTAACATCCGGTTGGTTCCGGGTGTGCGCCTCGATTTGCTGGACGGCCCAAGCTTATTGGCCTATCCAACCGATAAAGAAGCTTATGGCCGGTTATCTGCCCTGCTTACGATCGGGAACCTCCGTGCTGAAAAAGAGCAATGTCACATTTCTAAAAGAGATGTTTACCAGCATGCTGAGGGCAGTTATTTTATTATTATACCCCCCGACAAGATCGGCCAGGATTTCGAATTTGAGCTCATCTTTTCGCACCACGTACAGGATTATCGTAAAAATCTGCCTAACCTTTATTTAGCGGCCACCAAATACTATACAGGGAATGACGCTAAGCGCCTGTTCCTTTTAGCCGAATTGAATATTCCATTAGTTGCCACCAATGATGTACATTATCACAACGCAGACAGGCGGGAGCTGCAAGACATACTTACCTGCATCCGGGAAAAGTGCACTATTTTTAATGCGGGATATAAGCTCCATCAAAATGCCGAGCGGCATCTCAAGGAAAAAAAGGAAATGGAGCGCCTGTTCCGTAATTACCCCGAAGCCATCATCAATTCCCGCAAAATAGCAGATGCCTGCCAGTTCGATCTCAAGTCACTGAAGTATAAATATCCGAATGAATTGACTACGGAAGGCCGAGCACCGCAGCAGCAATTGGAACACCTCGCCTGGAAAGGGGCTAATACTTGTTATAATGGTAATGTTCCCGAAAAAGTGGTGAACGCCATTAAGGAAGAACTGGCAATTATCGCTGAACTCGATGTTGCTGATTATTTTTTGACTGTCGAAGATTATGTTACCTGGGCACGCGGCCAACACATACTTTGCCAGGGGCGTGGCTCAGCCGCAAATTCAGCGGTTTGCTTTGTACTTGGGATAACCTCGGTTGCTCCGGACAAATCTAATCTGCTTTTTGCCCGCTTCCTTTCCAAAGAACGGAATGAACCGCCCGATATCGATGTGGACTTCGAACATGAGCGTCGCGAAGAAGTGATCCAATATGTGTATAATCGCTTCGGCCGTGACCGCGCAGCAATTTTGCCCACCGTATTTACCCTTCACTATAAAGGTGCGGTAAATGACGTAGGCCGGGCAATGGGTTTATCCATCGATGTGGTTAAACAACTATCGGATGCTTACGGAGATCTTTCCGATGAAGAGATTACGCCACAGCAAGTGAGCGCTTTAGGCCTTAATCACAAAGATCCCCACTTGCTGAAAGTGCTTGAGCTTACGGCATTACTGATAGGTTTTCCCCGGCAGCTCGGCCAGCACACCGGTGGCTTTGTTATCACCGATGGTAAACTCAGTGACCTGTGCCCGATCTTTCATGCACGTATGGAAAACCGTACCAATATCGAGTGGAACAAGGATGATATCGATGCGCTCGGATTTATGAAAGTCGATGTCCTGGCTTTAGGTATGCTAACCTGTATCCGCAAGGCTTTCGATCTTGTCAAAAGTCATTATGGCATCACCCTAACCCTGGCCAATATCCCCCAGGATGATCCTAAGGTTTACGAAATGATCACAGCCGCTGATACGCTCGGTGTATTTCAAATCGAGAGCCGTGCACAAATGTCCATGCTGCCCCGTATGAAACCAACCTGCTTTTATGACCTGGTGATCGAGGTCGCTATTGTACGGCCCGGGCCCATACAAGGGGACATGGTGCATCCCTATATCAGGCGAAGGAACGGCGAAGAAGAGGTTGATTACCCTTCAGAAGAAATCCGCTCCATTCTTGAACGTACGCTTGGCGTGCCGCTGTTCCAGGAACAAGCGATGGAACTGGCTATAGTTGCTGCCGGCTTTACCCCAGGCGAGGCCGACCTGCTTCGCCGAACGATGGCCACCTTTAAATTCAACGGTATGGTTAGCAAGTTCGAGCATAAACTGATCAACGGGATGACCTCACGTGGTTATACGGAAGAGTATGCACGTCGCATTTTCAAACAACTGGAAGGTTTTGGAAGCTACGGTTTCCCAGAAAGTCATGCCGCCAGTTTTGCCTTGTTGGTTTATGTTTCCTGCTGGCTGAAATTTTACTATCCCGAGGTGTTTTGCGCGGCGCTGCTTAACAGCCAGCCCATGGGTTTTTACCAGCCTGCACAGATTGTCCGCAACGCACGCGAACACGGGGTAATGGTTCTTCATCCTGATGTGAACCATTCGCAGTGGGACAGTATGCTGGAACCCAAACAGGGTAAGTATTTTGTTGTGCGATTGGGTTTCCGGGAAATCGACGGTATCCGGCAAGAGGAGATGGAAAAATTGGTGGCCGGCAGAATAAAACCATATACTGAACCGCACCAAATTTGCGATGCGGGAGTCAGTGTGGCAACCATGGAAAAATTAGCCAACGCCGACACTTTCCGATCGATGGATCTTGACCGTAGGCGTGCCCTCTGGGAGGTCTCTGCCCTTCATGACCGCCCTGTGCAGCTCATGCAAGGTCAGTCGTCCGAAAGCATTTACGAGCCGGAAGTCGATCTTCCGACATTACGTTTATCGGAACATGTGGTACAGGATTATGCCACTATCGGGTTATCGGTTAAAGGCCATCCGCTTAGTTTTATTCGCCATCAGCTGGAAATGTTGCATATCAAAACCGCCAAAGAAGCCAACCAAACGGAAAATAAAACGTTAATTAAAACCGCTGGGCTGATCCTTATTCGTCAACGTCCCGGTACTGCTAAAGGTGTCTGCTTTATTACGTTGGAAGATGAAACCGGAACTACTAACCTCGTCGTGTTCCCCAAGCTCTTTGATAAATACCGGAAGGAAATCTTACATGCCCGTTTGCTTATGGTAGAGGGAGTAGTAGAACGTACGGAGGTTACGCATATCATCGTCAGACGCATCTTTAATATCACCAAACTATTGGGTGACCTGACCACTATTCGTAATGAAAAGCAGCCTGTGCTGACACTATCACGCGCTGACGAAAAAGCATCGCCATTTATTCCTATGGACAAGCCGCTTAAAACTCAGCAAGCGGAAGATGTTATTCATAAAGGCAGAAATTTCAGATAAATTTAGCTGAACAAATCGCCTTGTTTTTTCACGGCAGGAGGATAAGAGGTTTTAACGGCTTCTTCCACTTTTGTCCCTTCCTCTCCACCGTGCAGCACAGGCTCTAAATCTCGCGGCCAGTGATTAAATTCCAATTCTTCCGTGTCGATAAAACTAGTATTTACGGGCTCCAATTCAGGATAATCCAGCGGTGTAGCTTCGAGCGTTGTCCGGTAGTCGCGGTCAATCGTGCAGAATTCAAGTAACCTCGACGGGATCTGGGTACGCGCGATCTGCGTTAAACGCTCTTCGCCTGGCTTTTCCATCAGCCATTCCCAGGCAAGGTCCTCCGTCAGGATGGTGGGCATGCGTTTCTTTGAATTGTGGATCTGATCCATTACGATATTCGAACCTGTGATTCCGAATGCCACCGTGTTTACGAATTGACTTGTTTCAGGATCTAACCACTCATTATACAAGCCAGGCAAATAAAAGTATTCCTGGTCCTTAACGCCAACCTGATAAGGGTATTTGATCATTTCCTTTAGTTCCTGGCCTTTCTTGCCGATCTTAGGAATGTGTCGTGACTCGACGATACCTGTGGATAAAACCAGGCAGCGACGATTTTTGGCAGCATCTGCCCACATGGAGCGCTTGCCATCCTCTTTAACAAAAAGATTCTCCGATTTAAAATTGAGCGTTGTGTATTTTGCCCGAAAAACATTAGCCTCTGCCCGTGTTTTTATAAAGCCGGGTACGTATCCCCATTCTGCCTGAACAATATCAAAGTCCTTCCCGTCTTCTGACTGAACCAATATCGCGCAAGGCGCGTAATTGAACCCATTATGCACGCCGACGTTCAAAAAGTTATAGTTTTTGATCGCCTTTTCTATTGACTTTAGCCGGATATACTCGGACCTGGTTACTTTTTGCCCGTTATAATAACACATATCTATTTCTTTTTATTCCTGATATGACCGGCAATCAGCTTGCCAATCTCTTCTGCTTCCTCTTGCCTGCCTTCAGGGATCGATGTCCAGAACTTTTTATCGAACCTGTTCAGGCCTACCGTTATTGTGAGCGGTTTTCTTACGCCGTTAAAATCGATGTAAAAGATGCGCTTATCCTTGATGTCGTGCTCAGCTACTTTGATTCGCGTCCCCTCATATTCAAGTTCAAAAGGCGGTTCTATCTCCCTCATCATTTAAAGTTACGATTTTTAAACCTGATAGTAAGAAATGTAAAAGTTGGAATTTTATACTAATTCTTATCGGGTCAATGACTCTTTGCTTCAATTGCCTGCCGGATCGAAACGAACACATCCTCTTCTAAAGCTTCACCTGACACCTGCTGCCATCCCCCGTTATGCTGCAGTTCGGCGATCAGTTTACCGTCATACGCAACTTTGAATCTATCTCCCGCTGGCGTCACCTCGAAGCTGTTCATCCCGCCATGGTAAAATGCCTGCACGTAGAAACCGGCAGTATTTTCTTCTTTTTCTTCAAGCTGCTGTATATGTTCAGCGACCTGTGATTGCTCGTCCTCGTCGAGAAAATCCCCAAGATAAACCCATTCCCATTTATCATCCTGTTTGTGAGCAAACGATCCTATCTCCGTTGTATCACCAGGATTGTCTTCAGTATATTCACCGGCAGGATCATTGTGACGCGTCGCCTGCAATTGATATACACCAGCATAAACCTGTTTGCCGTCTTCCAGATAGGTTACAGGCTCTACTTCCACGTAAAGTTTTGTTCCGTCCGTGCGTGTCAATTCGAATGAAGATATCGCAATTGTCATATCGTTGATTATTAACTGATAATAAGACAACACACATAAGGCCTTTGTTTTGCTATGCCCAAACTTCGCAATGCTACTGATGTCGGAAGACCACAACGAGCGATCTAATAGCGCTACTCAAAGAGTATTTGGCTCTCCGTATAATAGGTTTTTCGTTTATTGATTTCCGCTTTAAGAATATCTTCCCCGGCCAGCGTCTGCGTTTGTTTTGGCCGATGCACCTGAAGAAAGTCGCGCTCTTTTTCTGTGATCGTATCAGGGAAATTTTGCATGATGTGATCTTCTGCGTCAGTCAGAACCGTTTCAATGGCTTTTGTGAGCACCGCTATTTTATCTTCCGGTATTCTATTGGCTACTGAAAATGGTGAGATCTTCGCTTCATAGAGGATCTCGTCTACATAAGCATTTCCTATTCCCCTGACTATTTTTCCTTCGGTCAATACGGTTTTGATCGGGTGCGAAATCTTTTTCAACGCCGTATTCAGGTAACCAGAGGGCATATCCATGGCATCAGGAACCTTCGTTGGTTTTGGATCAAGCGTGATGATCACTGCTTTCTGCCAGTCCGTAATGGCCAGTCCGGTTCCATCAGAAAACAAGAGCTCAACGATCGTAAATTTGTTTTCATTCGTCTTATCATACCAGAACATGGTTCCATGCAGCATCAAATGGAGGCCCAATACCCGCCCGTTTTTGAAGGAGAAATGTAATTCTTTACCTTCTCTTCGAATGGCAACTAACTGCTGTCCTTCGAAAGCTTCTTTCAGATCAGATTCCGGCACCTTGAGTCTCCTGGGCACGAGTATCGTGATCGTATCAAGTGTTTTACCAACAAGGCGCTTACTAAGGTTTTTATTAAAAATATTTAAGTCTGGAATTTCCGGCATATGACAAATGTAGATAATCGTATACTTACTGTAATTTATTAATTGTAATGGCTCTCGATTTTTTTACCGATCTCATCAATGATACTTTGTGGTAATATTACGCCTGATGCCTGAATCCAATTCAGTTCGTCAGTATGTTCGACTGAAGCCATCCACTTTCCATTAAAAAAAATTTCATAACTGCGTTCAGCCATACTTGCTTCGCAATGGATTATTTCATCACCATAAACTATACCGAATCCAATAACCGGGTTTGCCATTACCACCAATGTAAAAAACTGCAATTACAAATGCAATTGCGGATTATATAAACAACCCAATGTACAACTTGTGTTCTTAACTGTTTACTTTGCAATATGGAATTTGGCAGAGTTGAGTCTTCAGAACTATCGGATATTGACTTTGGGCTACCGGTTGATTCTGATCTAACGAATAAAACGCTTGCGGCGTCAGATAATAAGGATAACCTAACTATTCAAGTTGGCTGTACGAGATGGGGAAACCGGGGATGGGTAGGTCGCATATATCCGCCAAAAACGCCTGATAAAGAGCTTCTAAATGAGTACTGTAAACACTTTAACACCATAGAGCTAAACGCATCATTTTACGTTATTCCCAAATTGGATGATGTAAAAAGATGGAGAGAACAAGTCGATGGCAGGCCCGATTTTAGGTTTTGCCCCCGATTTCCTCAAACTATCACCCATATACGGAGGCTTAGGAATGCGGAAGTGCAGACGGCGCAGTTCTACGAAGCCATTCATGGGTTTGGAGACAAACTTGGCGCTTTAATGTTACAGGTTGGAGAGAACTTAAGCCCCAAAGATTTTGATCACTTGAAATCGTACCTGGAAGCGCTGCCGGCAAACCCACCGGTTTTCCTGGAGGTTCGAAATAAGGAGTGGTTCAAAGAGGGGGATGCCAGGTTAAGACTTTTTAAGATGCTGCACGACCTGAAAGTCGGGGCCGTGATAACCGACAGCGCAGGCCGAAGAGATTGTGTCCACATGGAATTGCCAACGCCTCACACGATGATACGTTTTGTGGGAAGCAACTTACACCGCACTGACTACACCCGTGCAGACGCATGGGTGCAACGGGTCAAACGCTGGAGAGAAAAAGGCTTAAAGACGCTGTGGTTTTTCGTACACCAGCTGGACGAGAATAAAAGTCCTGAAATGTGCGACTACATTATTAAACAATTGAATAAAGAGCTGGGCATGAACCTTACGCCTCCCAAATTTTTAAAGTAGACGAAAATTATTTCTTTCGTCTGTTTTGGACGCCGGAGGTCTTTAGCTTACTATTCTTTTTATCAATCGCCACGTGTCTTCATCCGTTTCATATCTAGAAACGTGGTTGGAGTAGCTTTTTACAATCGTCGCTCATACTATTTTACATATATAATAGTGGCGGGCTCCATCCAATACAAGTTTATAGCCCGCCAAAATCAGTTATTTTTTTGGAAGTTTATCAGGATCGAGAACCACGCCCGGATCTACTGTTACCCAATCGTCAAAATTCGAATCTTTGGCCAGCCCAAGTTCACCTGCTTTGGCCTGTTTTTTAGCCAGCCGTGCAAAGATAACCGGGTGTTGCAATGTGAATTTATAATGACCCGCCGACTTTTTGGCTACTTTTACCCCAACGGATGCACTATCCAAAATTTTTGCTGCTATTGTAGATCCTTGCCAGCCAAATTTGGCATCGATCGAGGTTGAAGTTGTATCAGCCAGAGTGATATCTACTTCCATACTTTGAATCACGCAATCCCCAACGATCAGCACCATCTGTCCGCTATTAAACAATTGATACTGACGGGAGGAATGATCCAATTTTGTAAGATAATCCTGCATAACACTTTTACGCAGCTGTCTTATGTACACGGAGCCAAGTGTTAGTTCCAGATGCTTTACCGTATTCTTGTTGAAATTCCCGTTTAGACCGATGATTTTCATGATTTTTGGGAGGATAAGGTTGAATCCTACCTGGTCATTCACATCCTGACTTAATGTAATCTGCCGGCCATTATCTCCACCGGCCGCAAAACCATTCATTGTGAGCCATGCGGCGTCACCCGAGGCGGGCGCCTTCTGGCCAATGCAACTATACATATCGCACTCGAAATTTTTCGAATCCGTATTTTTCATATATGTCGTGATAAGACCATAATTGTCGGTCGGCGTATTAAAAAATTGAAAGCCCCTTAGGTCTTTCTTGAACTCATTCTTAATCACGTTCATCAAAATTTCGTTGTAATTCTGAGCATGTAAGTGGGTAGCGGCCAACAACATAGCGGCACATAACCCGAGTTTGATTGTTTTTTTCATGGATTTTTTAATATGATAAGTTGTTTAAAATTTGATTTGAAGTCTTCAATACTTTGAATAACAACCGGTCCTGCCGGCGTGGAAAACGATATGGAAATTTCCTTAAATTTTGCCGGCTGCCACCAGGGTACGGATTCAGATATTTTAAAAAAACGTCCATCAACGCAGGCAAGACCGCACAGGCCCTCTCTCGTTTCGCCATCTTGAATAGTTTTTCGGCCGAATGGCATGCCATCGAATTTTGAAGCGCTAATCCCGGCATTCGAAAGTTTAAGATTTGTTATCGGGACGATCTCGCCGGAAATTAATTCCGCGTAATTTTCAGTTTGCAGTAATTTTAACATGTTGACAGTTCCGCCCGATTCAAATTTGCCGATCAGGCCACTATCAATGTCGGTACCCAATAATACACGCAGTCGGGTTTCCGATGCTGTAACAGGTTCGGCCTGTTTTGAACGCCAGTATGCCTTGGCTATATAGATTTTCGTCGCTACGTCAGGCGTGGCAAAGCTTGTGCCCGTATCAGTTGGCAGGATTGTCCTGCCAGACCAGCCAACTCCAAGCCCGGCAGTCGTGATATGCCTGCCATGGGATCCTACAAAAACACCTTTATTTAACCGGTTACCAATGATCATTGCCCCATTGTCCGTATACGTATTGAAATAATCATTAATGGGCTGTATCTCGCCAACCAACAACCCTTTATCCACCAGGACATTTTTGATCTTATCTTCAATTTCCCCGCTTTCGTTCAGTGCCGCGGTAACCAAACTCGTCGGCGGATTCTTATAAAGCCTCGGCATTATGCCTTTCAGTTCCATATTTGACCAAAAAGAACTTGATATGACATCCGGCTTATCTCGATAGTAGTAACCAAAAAGCGCGTGCAGGTAAACTTCAGGTATACAGTTCTCACAAAGCGCGTAGGCGTAAAGTGATGTATCGACATTCTTTAATAAGTTCGCTTCGTTGCTTAATTCAACGTCACTAAGATTTTTTGAACCAGTGCCGGACGAAGCGAAATAATTCTCTATCACCGTCTTTCCAAACGCTAAATTGTCAAAATAATTGATAGGCACCGCGCGAATCGACAACCCGCTCGTGTCCAGACCGTATGCAGCAAAACGGGCATTGATGACATCTAATACCTTTTTTCCGTGCGTGGACCGCGCGTTAAAATTATCGAAGACATAATACGTGCCGAAGTTCTTTTTGTCGAGGGTTGCCAATAACCGCGCCACGGATGAATCTACAGCCGCGGGCGGGATTTTCAAATCAGTAGGAGTGCCTTGGTGATCGGGAAAGCGTACCATCGAGATGTGCACGCTGTCAAGCGTTATCAACGCTTGTCCGTAAAGCTGGCGGTAAAGCTTTTTGGAAAGCTTTGACTTTACAAGTGCGAGATCAGCCGGACTGAGTTTATAGGCGTATAATCCTCCATTAGAAAATTGAATGTTCTGCTCGGCAGTGGTTAAGTTTGACTTAGCTGCCGAATCCGTGGATAATATATACGCCTGGCTGATATAAGGGTCAAAAAACTGCGTAAATGCTTTAGTACTGTTCCTGGACCTGGTAATAGGTAATCGAGGTAGCCTAATTTGCGTACCTACTACTAACGTATTCTGTGCATCCAGCCCATTTAAATTATGAATTACCGAAACCAGGGCCTGATAGGAATGGTTGTTTTTTTCCGCTACGACGTCGTAATTATCCTTGATCAGCCGGCTTATATTTTCATCTGCACGTATCGTAACCGTTTTATAAAAACCATTTCGTCGGGCGATATCGCTCATGATATTTATAAACGTGACCTTAATCTCGGGAGTTATCTGCGACCAGTCGATGTAAAAAACTGTGCTGTCTTTTGCACTGTTAAATACAGTTGTATCCACCGTAATCCGCGACTGAGCAACGATGACGTGTGACATTGTTATAAAAAATAAAATACAGAATATATTTTTTATAGTCTTCATAGACTATGAGAGGTTGGTTAACTCTAATCTACGTGTTAATACTTAAATATCAATACTTTATAAATAATAAAGATATATTATTTAAAGATGGATGTCGCTATTTAGGGAACTTACCTGTTATCGTAATATTCACGTTTAACATCCTGAATTAACATTGTTGTTTCAGGATAGGAATAAAACTGTTTATCTCTTAGAAAAAGATTACGTTGGATCTATTTATCAGAATGCAAAATGACATGGAATGAATAACATACCCGTTAGGGATTGCGTGAAAAGCCCACAGCAGTGGCGAGGACTTGCAACAAAAGCCCGGGCCGCAGGCAACGGCATGATTTTTTACAAATATCTGTTTGGTTTTTCAGGAAGGAAATCTTTAGGGGAAAGTCCGAAATGGTCTGCTAACTTATCGATATGGTTTACATTGTACTTCGCCCGCTCCCTTTTATCTTCTACTTTGTTCACGAAAGATCTTCCGACTCCTAAAATTACAGCAATGTCAGCTTGAGTTAGCTGACGTTTAATACGTAATTCAGTCACAAAGTCAATTATGTGTTGTTCGATAGCTGATATTTTAGCGGTTTCCGACATCAGCTATAAAAGAATACAAAAAAAATCCACAACATACCCCACATGTGGGGTATGTTTTTTAACTTAGCTCAAATCATAAGATTTAAATTATTTTTGCAGTTCTAAATAGAACAATAAGGACTGCTAACGAGCCTCGCTGCGAAATCTGGTAAATTAACCCGCGATGGTAAGTGTAGCCTCCGTTCCCTATACTAATAGGGCCGGAGCTCGCTTATGTCATGTGGGTAACCTCGAAAGAGGTCGGCTTTACCAGAGCCACGCGACATGACAGGTGGGTTCCGGCCGTATTTTCGTCCAAACCAAATGTCCGGGGCTTACATAAATGTTAGCCGATGGACAACCTCAGAACCGCTTCAGACCATGAATTGCTCCAACTCCTCAAACAGTCGGACCATTCCGCTTATAAAGTAATTTATAAACGGTATTTCCACCTGCTTTTCGTTCACGCGTATAAAAAAGTCCGTGACGAAGATCAAGCGAAAGATGTTGTGCAGGATGTGTTTGCGAATTTATGGTTTAAGAGAGAGTTCAGCTTACCTTCAACCAACCTGGCGGGCTACCTGATCACATCAGTAAGGAACAAAATTTTTGATCTCTTCTCCCATCAAAAAGTAGCAACGAAGTATTTGGACTCCTTAAGTAACTACCTGGAAACGCATCAAGGTATTCCCACTGACCACCGTATCAGGGAGCAGGAACTTGCCGTATACATCGAGCAGCAGATCCAAAAGCTGCCGCCGAATATGAAGAAAATATTCGAAATGAGCCGTAAAAAGGAGCTCAGCCACAAGGAAATCGCTAAAAAATTGAGTACTACGGAAAACAATGTTTCAAAACAGTTAAACAGCGCTTTACGTACTTTAAAAACAAAGTTAAGTTTGTTTTTTTTATTTCTCTAACTAATTCCATTACGAATTAGTGATCTATTTTTCATTATGTAGGGTCGCTAGCCTGGTTTGTTCGCTCATTCCAAGCAATAAATCCGTTCAGTACTTTGATTGCATTTTCAACCTGCGGCAACAACTGATGATCAATTGTAAAGCGTGTCAAATTAAGATTAGTTTTAACGTCATCTTTTAAAGATAAGACCGCTGAAAGGAATGGCAACTCACTGGTCAAACGGTCCACAAACCCGCCCGAATTAAAACGACTATAGATTAACGACCTTAGATCAGCGATTTGTTTTGGTTGCCAGTTTAATAATGCCTCCTTAAATGCTTCAATATCTAACTCACCCAAAATCGGCTGGTCTGCCGTCCTGAGAACCGATTGTTCCTTTTCAAAAAACTTTATAAACTTATCGGGATCGTTTTTCGCCCAACCGTTCAAGTCTGCTATTTGTTGCTCCTCTTTTCTTACAACAGAACTCTTAACAAGTTCCTTTATGTACTCAAAGATTTCTTGAAGTCTTTTTTCATGGAGATTACTCTCCATGTAATCGAACTGCGCGTGTGCAACATAGTTGAAATTTAGTTTATCCACGGTTAGATCTAAGCCTTTTTTGATTGCTTTAATAATTTCCTCTTCTTGCAAGTTTAAAAATTCGTTAAAGTAAAATAGCGCTGCACCTGCATCAAGATATGATTTGGTATCCTCCAATTTTCCCGATTCTACAAACGTTAATAATTCCAACAGTTTATCTTTAAACTCTTCATTAGAGAAAGTGTAGTAGCCAACATTTGTGAATACACTTAAAAGCTCTTGTGCTGGATTCACTATCCCATCTTTAACGTAAAACTTTTCATCCAGTTCGTTCACAAACGCAGCTGCATCTATAACTATACTACCTGTTATCAGCTTGAAAACATGATCATAATATATATACTCCTCCCCAATCCTTTTATAGTATGCCTTTTTAAAATACTCTCGAAAATCAAATTTTTTATCTGTTTCCTCGTCCAATTCTTTAACGCCAGCCGAATTGATAAAATCGGACAGGTCGAATTCGGGGAAACCAGAAAAAGCTTCATCCAATTGCCAATTATCTGAAAAGCTTATTGTGCTACCTGTTTTTAATTCATTAGCAATCGCTAATGTAAAAAGCCATACATTTTGCAGTTGTTTTTGTACCAGTTCATCGTCCGTTTTCCGGAATGACTTAATTGCTGAAAAAGCAATACGAAAATGCTCTAATGCGAATTTTACGGTCCGAATGTTATTTAACTGTTCTTTTAAGGGCGATAGATTCTCATCTTTATCAAGATCAACGTATAACGTTTCCAAAATCCAAGATTTATGTTTAATCAAGAATTTTTTGAAATCGGCATCTGAGTAATCGTGTACCAAATTGGCAAATACTTCGTCCAATTCTGGTGTATAATGAACTGTTTTTTCAACGGTCTTTTCCAGATAAAGTACCGTGCCACTCTCTTGTCCGTCATTATTTGATTTCTCTTGAAACTTTTTAGCGTTCGCAATTATTATAACTTTTGCTCCAAGGTTTTCTACTAAATCATTGACCATTCCCAAAAAATCATTTATTGGAAGTTTATCACTCATTCGCTCAACATCGTCAAAACAGATTAACAACTTATCATGAGGTAATATTTTGAGTAAGTTCTCTCCATTATTACTTAGTAATTTTCCAACGTCTAAATATTTTTTTACAAATGGCGATGTTTCCGAGATTTTCTCCGCGATCTTAGCTGCGCCTTGAATAATTGCAGTGAATTTATCACTACCGGCTTTCTTTTGCCCCCAGGCCAGTACAACTTTCTCAGCAATCTGACCCTTATCTTTGTCTCCGTATACGGATATTAAAAGCGGCACATAAGTACCTTCACTTTCGATAGCAGGCAAAAGCACGTTTTTTATATAGTGTGTCTTACCACTTCCCCAATCACCAGTGATCATCAAGGCACCATTTGTCTTCATTGACAAATGATTATTAACTGCATCTTTTAGGTCATTCATACTGGTGGATTATTAGCTGATATATGTGTTTTTCAGAAATATATTATTGCTTTACCGCTGATAGCACGTATTAAAGTGCTTAAGATATTAATAGATTAACATACCTACACATTAAAAACAAAAAATCTTTGTTGCCTGACTTCCTATTAGCAGACTGTTACCGTCAATGTCCTATATCTCGGTAAAATGAATATTCATGGAAAAGAAAAAGCTAACCGAACTATTTAAAAAATATCACCAAGGCACTTGTACCGAAGAAGAAAAAGCCTTGTTAGAGGCATGGTACCTGCAGCACAATGAAGCAGACGAGCCTATTTTCACGGCACGTAAAATAAAACAAATCGGCAAGCGGGTATTCAGAGAACTGCCCGGAAACGAAAAAGAGTTTTTGACGATCGGCAGCATCATGCTCACAGCTGCAGCAATTTTAGGCGCGCTCATCGCCGTTACTCTTTTTTATGTCAACCTACCTGCGGATAAGAACAAAAATAACCTTACAGTAAACGACATTGCCCCAGGTTCAAACAAAGCGATCCTCAAACTTGCCGATGGAAAGTCTATCAACCTTACAGATGCTAAAAGCGGAGCGCTCATTTCTCAAAAGGGCACTTTTGCAGTGAAGGATGGTAACGGGAAGCTAGCCTATAACCCGACCAATTCGGCCTTAGCAGATCACAGCCTTAATACAGTTGAGACGCCTAACGGCGGGCAGTGGAAGGTTCAGTTGTCTGATGGCACCAATGTTTGGCTGAATGCGGCTTCCTCCATCACTTTCCCCGCATCATTTGCCCAGTTGAAAACGAGACAAGTCAGTATTAAGGGCGAAGCTTATTTTGAAGTCGCCAAGGATAAAGCCCACCCTTTTATTGTCAGATCGAACGGTCAGCAGGTCGAAGTTTTAGGAACTCACTTCAATATCAATTCGTATACCGATGAGCCGGCCAGCCGCACTACATTGGCAGAAGGCCGCATCAAAATCTCAACAGGTGGTGGCAGCGCTAAATATCTAACGCCCGGACAAGAGGCATCGCTCAACAACGGTCAGATCATCATAGTGCAAGCCGATGTTAAAGAAAACCTTTCCTGGGTAAAGGGACAGTTTTGGTTCAATGACGAAAGCGTACAAAGTGTAATGCGCAAGATAGCGCGCTGGTATGATGTTGAAATTCAATATGAAGGAACGCCTTCCTCCGACCGATTAAACGGCCGGATATCACGGGATAAAAATATAAGCCAGGTGCTCAAAGCATTAGCGGCTACCCAGACTCTCCATTTTAAGATGGAAGGAAGGAGGATTATAGTCATGAAATAAAAAGATCACAACAATTAGTTAATTAAAAAAGCCAGGCGACCGAACGCAATCGGTAACCTGACTTTTTAGCCTGGACTACTAATAATTTATGAACTATTAATAACCTGCGCCGCCCTGAGCATCTTGGAAAATGAGGGGCAGGCGCATAAACCATGCAACACAAATGTATAAGTTTTACCCCAAAAGTAAGGCACAGCCGCCCGGCTATACCTCTAAGTTTTTATTAATAATGAAACTGACGACCTTGATTCTCCTGCTGACTATCTTGCAGGTAAGCGCAGTAACCAATGCGCAGACAGTTTCCCTTTCTGAAAAAGGCGCAAGTCTTCAAACGGTGTTCGCAAAAATAAGTGATCAAACCGGGTATGATTTCTTAGCCTCCAGTAGCGTACTCAAACAGGCCCGGCCCGTTACCATTAGCACCAATAACGAAAGCCTGAAAACAGTGCTTGACAAAATTTTTGCTGAACAGCCATTAACATATGAAATTCAGGAGAGAATGGTTGTCGTTTCCCGAAAAAGTGTATTTCCATTAAAAGCGAATTTGGTTCCAGCCTCAGAAATAGAAATAAGCGGCAGAGTTACCGACTCCTTAGGGAATCCATTGTTTGGTGCTACGCTGAGTTTGGCGGGAACCACACGAACATTTTCAACAACGGAGAACGGTAATTTCAAATTTATGGCCAACATAGGCCAGACGGTAGTTATTTCATATATCGGCTATCAATCATCTTCTTTTGTTGTCACACACGACCTGCCGTTCCAAAACATCAAGCTAAAATTAGCCTTTTCAACATTGGAGCAGGTGACGATTGTATCGAATGGATATGAGAATATTCCGAAGGAAAGAATTACCGGCTCATTTTCGACGCCAGTGCATAAAGAATTTGAGGCACGCGTTACTACCGACGTTTTATCAAAACTTTCCGGAATTACGAGTGGAGTTTTATTTAATTCAAATACCTCTTTATCAAAATCCGGCCAATCGGATATCAATATACGCGGCCGCAGCACAATTTTCGCCAACGACCAGCCTCTCATAGTCGTCGATAACTTTCCGTACAGCGGAGATATTAATAACATTAATCCAAATGATGTCGAAAGCATAACAGTATTAAAGGATGCTGCAGCAGCAAGTATTTGGGGAGTTAGGGCCGGGAATGGGGTAATCGTTATTACCACTAAGAAAAGCAAACGTAATCAGCCTTTAAAAGTAGGATTTAACGCTAATCTTACCATTTTTAAAAAACCGGATTTAAATTATAATCCGAACCAGTTAGATGCCTCGTCCTATATTAATCTCGAACGCTATCTTTTTGATAAAGGCTTTTATGACGCCAATTTAAATAATACTACAATGTACCCTGTTGTGTCACCAGTTACTGAGTTATTGGCGGCAAACCGGGCCGGAATATTATCGGAATCGCAGCTTAACAATCAACTTGATGCTTTACGAACCGTAAATGTCAAGGATCAATTAGGTAAATATTTTTATCAAAATGCAGTTAATCAGCAATACGCGGTAAATCTTTCGGGAAGTTCAAATAAAGCGGCTTATTACTTTTCTTCCGGATATGACCGGAACATTGCCGGCATAAAAGAAAATGCAAATGAGCGCATTACAATTAATAGCCAGAATACTTTTTATTTAACTAAAAATCTTGAATTCAATGCCGGCATCAACTATGTTAGAGCGGATAATCAAGCCGATAACACATTAATGCAGGTTAGAAGCCGGTTATTCCCTTATTCTCAAATTGCTGATGCTCAGGGAAAGCCGTTACCAATAGCATACAACTATAGAAATGAGTTTTTAAACAACGCAGCTGCCGCCGGTCTTTTGGACTGGTCATATTATCCTTTAAATGAATTAGGAGCAACTGAGAACAAGACAAAGGTTTCGGACATCAGATTAAGCACGGGTGTAAAATACACGTTGCTGAAAGAATTAAGTGCAGAAATTAAATATCAGTATCAAAATACCAATGGCCAAAATCGCATATATCAAAATCAGCAAACTTATTCGACACGGGACTATATAAACACATTCTCCGTGCTGACAGATGGCAAAGTGACCGGTTATAATGTTCCTGTTGGCGGAATTCTGAATTTGTCAAATGCCAATACGGTTTCCCAAAATGTGAGGGGGCAAGTCAATTATGCACTCAACTGGAATGATAATAGTTTTACTGCCTTAGCAGGTTATGAACTGTCCCAAACGAATGGCGACAGCAATCAATCCCTGTTGTACGGCTATAATGATGATCTGGCAACTTTTACAAATATTGATGCAGTATCCTCGTTTGCAACCTATCCGTCCGGCAATCAAAGTATTTACAGCGGCCTCGGCATCAGGTCAACGTTAGTACGGCTTCGTTCTTCCTTTGCCAATGTGGCTTACACCTACAAAGATCGCTATACCATATCAGGAAGTGCCAGAATTGATGGAACCAACTATTTTGGCGTTGCAACTAACAAAAAAAATCTACCCTTGTGGTCTGCGGGAGTCAAATGGGATTTGGCCCGCGAACAATTTTATAAGCTTGACTGGCTCCCTGTTTTAAACCTGCGGGCCAGCTACGGATACAATGGGAATCTTATACAGTCAATTACCGGCATAACCACATTTCAATATTATAGCAATGCAGCCTATACAAATTATAACTATGCATTAATCTCCAACATAGGTAATCCCGATCTCCGCTGGGAAAAAATAGGTATAGCTAATATAGGTTTAGACTTTGGCACCAAAAACGGGACATTGACCGGAAGCGTCGAATACTACTTTAAAAAAGAAGCTGATCTTTTGGGGTTCAAAAATTTCCCTGAAAACAGTGGCATTACCCAGCTTCAGGGCAACTATTCCCACATGAAAGGGAATGGACTGGATATCTCTTTAACAAGCCGTAACCTGAGGGGGCCGTTACAATGGAATACTACACTACTATTCAGCCACGCATCTGATCGGGTAACGAAATACGACGTTGAACCTTATAGCTTTCAATTAACAGGGGCCGGAACGGGCACCCCTAATGTTAACCGCCCCGTATTTGGGGTTTATGCCTATAAATGGGGCGGTTTAGATCATGATACAGGAAACCCCATAGGATTTGTAAACGGCATACCAAGCCAGGATTATTCTGCTATCACAGTAAATACTGCAGTAAATGAACTTGTTTATAAAGGCCCTGCGAGGCCGGCGTATTATGGAGGCCTGAATAATAGCTTCAGCTATAAGAACTTCGATCTCAATGTTCAAATAAATTATAAGCTTGGGTATTATTTCATGTCGCCGGCATTGAGTTATTCCGATATTGCATTAACAGGAGCTTACCTGCGCGTCAACCGGGATTTCAATAAACGCTGGCAGGTTCCCGGTGATGAAAGGACAACAAATGTACCCTCAATAAGCTACCCATTCTCTTCATCAAGGGATCAATTCTATAAGTATGCTGAAGTGAATGTACAAAGGGCAGATCATGTTCGCCTTCAGGATATATCCCTGAGCTATAATTTTAACAAATCAACTTTCCGCAAACTTCCATTTAGCGCCTTACAGGTCTTTATATATGCGAATAACGTAGGCCTTATCTGGAAGGCAAACAATAAAGGCCTTGATCCTGATGCAATTCCTACGTCAGATAATACGACGATGCCGCTTCCAAGGTCCATTTCCGTAGGAATCAAAGGAAATTTTCAATAAAGTATAAATCAGCTGCGGAGCAGCAAACAAACCATTAATGAAATGAAAATATTTAATCGGATAATTATTATTATCCTCTACATAACCACCTCTTTATTCTCGGCTTGTAAAAAGGATTGGCTAAATGCCAAACCTGATAAAGCCTTAGTAGTTCCAAAGACCATTGCTGATTATCAGGCATTGTTGGATAATACTAAGGGGTTCGCTAATCCAATGAATATCGATCTTGCCAGCCTTAGTATGGTTGGTGACGGCGATTATTATATAACCGACGCCACTTACAACTCCTTGGGTTCCGGAGGCGAACAAAGTGCCTATTTATGGGCTCCTAACGACAATTTTTATGCAGGACAGGGCTCAAATGATTGGATATCTTCGTACGGTCGGATTTTGACGACAAATGTAGTTTTGGACGGACTCGGCACGATAAAACCCGATCAGTCTAATCAAGCTGCCTACGAACTGGCTAAAGGTTCAGCCCTGTTTTTCCGGACATATGATTTCTATAGCCTTTCACAGCAACTCTGCAAAGTATATAATGCTTCGACTGCAAAATCCGACTTAGGCCTTCCATTGCGGCTTTCATCGAATGTAAACTTATCCGTAGCCCGCTCGACGCTCCAGGAAACCTATGGTCAGATGATAAATGATTTAATACAAGCGGCAGCCTTACTGCCTGTAACGGCTACCTATCCTACAAGGCCGTCCAAGCCTGCTGCATTTGGTTTATTAGCAAGAGTGTATCTCTCTCAGGAAAATTATGCCAAAGCATTACTATATGCAGATTCCTGTCTGCAAATAAATAACGCGTTGCTTGATTACAATGAGCTGTCTGTAACGTCTCCATTCCCGCTATCGTATTTTAACAAAGAAGTAATTTTTCATACGCAGTTAGGCGGTTACCTTTCATTTAATCCTCCAAATCTGATCGTCGATCCAGGATTATATCAATCCTTTGAACCGAATGATCTGCGGCAACCCATTTTCTTTAAAACCCAAGCCGGAATTATTACCATTAAAACCAGCTACATAGGGAGTGCATTTCAACCGTTTGGGGGGATAGCCACCGACGAGATGTACCTAATACGGGCGGAATGTTACGCCAGAGAGGGTCAAGTCAACAAGGCATTGACCGATCTGAATAGTCTTTTAAAAAAACGTTATAAAACGGGAACATTTACCGGGTTAACGGCAGCCGATGAGAATGAGGCTTTAGCTATCATTTTAAAAGAAAGACGTAAAGAACTTTGCTTTCGCAATCTCCGCTGGACAGACCTTCGAAGACTTAATAGAGATTCCAGGTTCCAGGTCACCCTGACCCGGACAATAAATGGAAAAACGTACACCCTTGCGCCAAATTCACCAAGGTATGTCTTGCCGTTGGATCCTATTGAAACCACAAGAGGCGGTTTACAGCAAAATGAGAGATAAACCGAAAACTACCCAAAACTTCAGGAGATCTCGATAACAACAAACTTTAATCAATTAAAATGAAAAAAATACAATTAATATGCTCATTGCTATTCTTACTATTCCAGGCAATTCCTTCATCAGCGCAGGAAAAATTGGGCAGCCAGGACAGCACTATTACCTATATTACCGGGACAATTAACAATAAAATCAAACCGGACTCTGTGGTGTTAATGTTGCACGGGCCGTTCGTGGGCATTGATGGTGCTTCTGAAAAAGACGCCGCAAAGCTCATTTTCGCCAAGGTCAAAAAAGAGGGAACCTTTCAATTTATGTTCAAAACAGATTTGTCACCTTTTCATATAACCTTATATCAAAGCAACAACCGAAATGAATCAGGATCCCTACAGGATATAACTGTCGTTAACAATTACCTTGTGGAACCCGGGGACAGCATTGACGTCAATTTAAACTCCCAAATTCCTGCGTTTATCGGAAGAGGCACCGATCTTTTTGAAGCCCAGGCAAAAATTCGGGCTGTAGATCAAGGAGGCAAAAAGCTTATGCGAGATTCGAATGACTATTTTCGTAAAAACCCCAGACGGTGGTTATACGAAAAAGATTCACTGTTATCAGCACAACTGAATTTGTTAGCTTCCTTCAAACTACAATTATCAGATTTGGCATATGCCATAATCCGTGCCGATATTATCGGAGTAAATAGGGCATGGTTATACAGACGTTTAAGTTTTGCCGGGCCATTTTTCGTAGCCGGGACTCCAATGGACAATAGCCTTGACGATTTATACCAGGAAATCAAAAAAAGGCCGGCCTACGTCGATCCGGAAGACCGATCAGCAATAACCCCTGAATATATTCACTATTTATATGAAAAGACACGAATTGAAGTTAGATACGAACGGATCAAAAATAACGAAAACCCATTTTTAAACGCGGATTATTTTAATTCAATAAACTTGCAATATGATGGCGTATTACGTGATAAGCTTTTAGCTTACTGGTTATATTCAATTTCCATCAATAATCAAATGGCACAGGAATATATAACCAAAGCGCTTTCTGTTATGCAGTCTCCAGTTTATATTCAATATGTGAAGAATCTTGAATCCACGTTTTATGGCAATGAGCCAATTCTTGACTATAATTTTCAGGACGTCAACGGTAAAACCGTAAATATTTCCGACTATCGCGGTAAGGCGATCCTGATCGACCTTTGGTTTACGGGCTGTGCACCGTGTTTAGCTGTGGCAAAAGGATTGCGCCTGGTTGAAAAAGAATTTGAGAACCGATCAGACGTAGTGTTTTTAAGCATTTGCACAGACAAGGATAAAAACATGTGGCTAAAGAGCATTGACAAAACGAAAATGGCAGAGTCGTATTCCTATTATATAGCCGCAGCAACAAAATATTTATATACCAGCGGAACGGGGCAGAAAAACCCTTTCATCAAAAAATACGTGCCGAATGAAGGTTATCCATTCCTTCTAATTATCGATAAAAAAGGTAAAATATATTCTTCCACGCCTGCACGCCCTATAACAGAAGATGGACGCAAGATTTTAGTTAATGAAATCACTATGGCAAGCAAACGCGGTAAATAACTAAAACTAATAAACGGCAGACTATTGATCTGCCGTTTATATTTAAAATCAGTTACCGTTATAACGCTTATTTAACGGTCCTCTTGAAGAAAGAGACGGCGAACCGGCGTCGGTCGGAGTTTGGTTATTATGTGGCGTATTCGACGTTGTCCATTGAGCGGTACATTCCTTTAAATTCAAGTTACTACAGCCTGCTGGCGTTGTAGCATCTCTGAATATAAAGTTCGCCGGGTCAACGCTGGTTGGATCGCCACTTATGTTATAATAAGAAGCGGTGACGCTGATCAGCTTTCCGTTCGCATCTTTGTTTAATTTGATGCCATTATTGCTTGTGCTTGTAAATGCGCTAAAACCGATAGCCATTGAAGCTACAACAAGGCCCATTGCGATTCTTTTGTAATTTTTCATTTTTTAATTTTTAATAAACGTTTTTGATTTACTAGCAAGAGCGCAAACATTGCTACGGCGATGAAGCCGACATTGAACCATAAATGTTGCGCCCAGCTTAATTTTTCAATTGCGCCACCACAATGACATGGTAATTTTTTTTCCCAGATCATCGCAATGCCGATGTATATAGTAAACGTTGTCATAACTCCAATAAAGGTGTAAAGCCCAATTCTCAGCGTTCGAGGAATTAAAAGTAAAAACGCCACAACGACTTCAATAGCTGGTACAGCAAAAGAAATCAATAAAGCGGCACCACCAATCAAACTAACACTTTCAAGCCCCCTGAGGAAACGCGTGTGATCCACAATTTTCGCGTAGGCTGTATACAAAAACAACCCCATGCACAACCAACTAATGGCCGTGGCAAGTAAATCCGTTGTCGAGTTCGAGAGATGAAATTTATTTGACTTTTTTATTATACGTTCCATGATGTTACAGGTTATTAATCACATTGGAGTATGATAACTTTGGATACTGGCGGGTACGTAACCTGCCGTTTATAAAGGGTCACTCTGTGTCACTTATGGTTCCTTTCTTTTTGTATTACCAGTTAGGTAAGCGGTTATGATTGATGTTAGAATCAAAGTAACAGCTTAAATGAACGGTAAAACAGTTACAAAAGGGTAGTTGAATTTTAGTTAAAAACTTGCTTAAAAAGCACATCATACCCATGTAATCTGAAATATTGAATGTGATTAACAGAAAAGTAAGCACTGAAACAGCAATAAATGTTACTACCATTTATCCCCCCCAGAGTTGTCAATTACTTTACATCAGTCTCATGTCGGCTTAATTCCTGAACGATAATATTCTGAATATCATTTTTGATGCTTAGGTAATTGGCCATCAACATGTCGCTATCCGTTTTCCTTATTTCCGGAATTGGCTTATAAGCATCTTCTTCAATTTTCAATGCTTGGTGATCATTGATGATCGAGTTGTGAAATACTTTAAGGTCAATCTTATTGGTTGGATCATCAGCAACCAAACCGACAAATTCACCTGAAGATAGAGTACCAATTTTAGATGCCGGAACAGCAAAATCGAGTTGGGTTGATTTGCTTATCGACGTATCCTGGCTGTTAATGGTAATACTTTGACGTTCCTGCATAATTTTGCCAAAACGCTCGCTGAGCTGTTTGGCCGTATCGCCCGGTACCTGACCTGAAACAATATTTCCGACAATGTTCATGATTACTTCGGCCTGCTCACGACCGTAGTCCTTTTTTAACTGGCTATAGTCCTGAACTGCCAATGTGGTGGCTACCTTGTTCGATCTGGCGGTGGCGATTACGCTATCCATGTTATTAAAGTAGATGGTTGGAAATTCGTCAATTACCAGATTGCATTTCAATTTATTCTTCTGATTGACCACTTTTATTGTCCTGGACATGTATAAGCTTAAAACGGCTCCGTAAACTTGCTGCTTTAACGGATTGTTGCCCAAACAGATTATTTTCGGTGCATCAGGATTATTAAGATCCAGAGTGAAGTCATTACCGGATAGAACATAATATAATGCCGGTGATACCAGCCGCGCCATACTTATTTTTGCACTGGCTACCTGACCTTCCAACTGATCATAGGCTTCGTTTTGCCATGCTGAGATAAACGGGTTGATCAAAACTTCGATTTCCGGTTCCATTTTCAACAGGGCAAACAGGTATTTATAATCTACCTGGGCAAGTTCTATCGCATGAGGCAATGTGCAATATTTACCATTCTGATATTTGCGTAAAAACCAGATGAGGGCGGTTACAAAATTGATTGGTGATTCAACAAAAAAATCTCCCTGCTTTTTTATCCATTCCCGGTTTAAACCCAACATGAAGGTACGCGAAGATTCCATCGCGTCGGTAATATCCGTCATGCTGCCTGGTTCTAAAGGATTACAACGATGTTTTATATTATCAAAATCAATGAACCAAATGGTCGGCTTTACTTTGTAATTAATTGCATATTTTAAAAGTGCATTATAGGCGATGATCGACAGGTCATCAAATTTAAAGTCATATATCAACATGCTAAATCCTTTCTTAATATGCTGTGTAATGATGTGACGGATAACGAAGTAAGACTTACCAGCACCTGGGCTACCCATAACCAGGGTGCCCCTGAAAGGATTGATAATATTTATCCAGCTGCTTCTCGTTTTGCCTTTCAAATTATATTGCGCCGGCAGGTTAATGGAGTACTCATTTTCAAGCTTTCTTTCCTCCTGTGGAAAGGTCTCGTTTTCCTTATTGAAAATATCATCGCTTAAGCGGATATTAATAATTCTGAAAAGAAAGCTAACGCCGGTTATAAAAAGTAAAAACCCCAGGCTGGTCACAATGATATATAAAGCGCCAGTGGTCAGTATTGATAGGCCGCAATTAAATATTATGCCACTTAAGAAATAGAGCAACAATCCTGAAATGGAATAAAGCAAGGCATTTGAGAAAAGAATTTTCTGATCCTTTTTACCTTTGCTGCCAATAAGTGATGCAATCAAAAAAGTCATTGCAACGCCCTTTGCCATCAAGGTGCTTTTGAAAATCGGTAGCTTATAAATATTTGACAATACATCATTTAAAATCGGGTATGTCAAATGCATTTCTTTGAATGCACCGTAACAACTAAAATAGAAGTGAAGGATGAGTACGATAATTCCCAGGTATCTGGTAAAATCCATTATTTTCCTCAGTGCTTGCTCGTTTTCTCCGGTTTGCATGATAAAAATTTTAAAGATTTAACTTTCTTTTTTTCTTCTTTTTCTTTCGCTCAAATAAATTTTCATTGCCATTTTGATAGGTCGGCATAAGTAGGTCATCCAGCAACGAATTGGAGTTGGTATATCGCGAAAAGTCTTTGTGCACGGTCAATGTATTTTCCGGCTCAATGATTTTCCCGTGCCTGGCTGTAGCGAATTCGGCATTTGTTTGAAGTGCACTCATTATTGCCGCAGCACTAAAGCTCTTTCCTAAATCACTGCCGTTAAAGACAGACTTGTTTCGAAAATCTATATAGGTTACGCCATATACTCTGCCATCAGCGTTATGACGAAGGACTCCAACAACTTCCTGCTGTTTTAATTCAATTAAAAATTGATTTTTGTTTAATGATTTTGCTAGTGCCTGACTGATCGTGTTTTTTAGTGACTCCTTAAAAGGCTTACGTAAATATTCACCAAGCTTATATCGGTCATTCAGCAAGTACTGGGTGGGTTTCCCATAGACAGCACTAGCCTTAATTGGAACCCCAAGTTTTTTACCGGAAACATCCAGGGCCCAATATCGTAGGCCGCCTTTTTTGAACATCACCGATTCTCGGTTTCCAGGATCAGCCTCAATATTGTATAAACGCAAAATGGCATTGAACTCGGGCAGGCTCGAAAATTTGTATTGTTGAACCACAGCATTTACAATATTTGTGATAGCTCTTTTAACATCAAATTCACCATAAACTAATGGCGAGATATGGTCGCGCTCTATCTGTTTGTTGACGATAGATTTGGATTCTGCTTCTATCAGGCCAAACTCTTTTTCGACTTGTTTTCTTGCCGGCTCAGATTTGAGGCGCCCAATATTATGTAAACTGATTCGGCCACCCTCGGCGTCAATATTTGTTGTTACGATATGAACGTGCGGATGGCCTGCATCTGTATGCTGATAAACGAGATACGGCTGATTTCCAAATCCAATCTTATCCATGTAGCTATCGGAAATATCAACCAGGGTTTGAGCATTCATATCTTCCGATAAATCGAAGTTTAAGGAAAGATGGACTGAATTGGTTTTGGTGCGCTGATTACGATTCGCGAGATCGGTTAGCCGGAAAAGCTTATCGTTAAATGAAAGTAATTCCACATCCTTACTATACAATTGTGCCGCTAAAAGAATTGCTTTACCAGCTTTTACTTTATTCTCGTTGTAATTAATTGCACCGATCAGGCTTTTTCCACTTTTAATTTTTGCGACCATAGATCAGAATATTTGTTCATGCGATCTTTTATTTCGTTTATAGATGGCTCCAGCTTTCCATTTATTACGGTAAGTAAATTCATCCATAAACGAGTATCCGGAAAGCCATGAGCGCTGTTAATATTTTTGACGGCCTGGTTTAAATTGTTGCCAATAAAATTTAGTTCCCTTCGCAGCAGGATAAGTTCTTCAAGCACCTCATCCATCGATCTATCACGGTGAATTACTGTTACCGGCTTTCCAAGAATCATCGCCCGTCCAAACTCACTTAAGTTCTGAAAAGTGGTTTTTTTAAATATCTTATTTAAAGATTCCTCCTCACTTGGTTTTAAACGGACCTTGATCCATCTTGACCGGTTTTCATTAATTGCCTCCATCTAATTATTGTTTAATCAAGCCGACTTTGGAGCGTTTGACTATGGCCCCGAACCGACTTTGGAGGGTAGGGCAAGATTCGTTTGTGGTACAAACGTACATCTTGCTAACAGCAAAAAGACAGCAGTTTAATCCCTCTTCAATTGCCATGACTTCCGTTGTGATTTAATTTATTCATTTCCATTTTCCTTCAAAAATTTCTGTAATGCCTGTATGGTGATATCCTTTTGCGAAATATCATTTTGAGCTCCGTAGGCTTTGATTTTTCTTTTAAGGCCCTTCGGTATCCAGTTGTTAAATCTCGCCTCTTCCTCCTCTGCAGGCACTGCTAACGCCTTTACAGGTTGCACCTGCTGTATCGGCGTTTGCGGCGTTTCGTTTTTAATCTTACTGGCCAGGTTGCCCAGCTTCTTTTTATAATCATCCATAGCGCTAAAGCTTTAGGAACATTTGAATAATGCTACAAATGCTGCAATGAATATTTGAATATTTCTCTCAATGAATATTTGAACAGGTCTACATTTGGAGCTTGCTACAAATGGACATTTAAACAAACCTACATTTGTTCAATTGCAGGTTTATTCAAATGAACATTTGTACAAATGTTCATTGCTACATTTATGCACTGATCAGGCCTACGATCTCCTCTGCAAGAAAAGTCACTTCCTCTATCGCTTTCTGATCTGTGCTTTTTAGGATGCCCGAGGTCATAGATGATCTGGCCAAGCTTACCCGGTCAAATACGCGCGTCTTCAACAAAGGAGTACCCAACGTTTGAATTAGCTCAACAACCTCAGATGTAATACCGGATCTTGGCTTTAACATATTAAGCACAATGCCGGCCTTTAAATTCTGATTTTGGGCCTGAGCGAATTTGATTAGCGCCAGTGTTGATTTAATCGCCATGACATCAAAGAAGCCAGCCTTTGTTGGTACCAGGACATAATCTGAATAGCCGAACAATTCATTTAAGCGATTAGATAAATAGGGAGGGGTATCTACGATGATCAGGTCGTAATCCAAGTTGGGAAGCTCACCGATCTTTTCAGGTGCGAGGATATCAAGGTCCGGGAAATCTTCTTTTAAATGGTAAATACTTCCCTGTAAATCGGAGTCGATAAGGGCGACCCTCAATTGGTCTTTAAAGCAGAGCGCCAGATTCAACGCCAGTGTGCTTTTTCCGACGCCGCCTTTTTGGTGCGCCAATGTGATTATCTTTGCCATGATATGTTTTTAATTTAAGCTGTAGTAAAAGGATTATTTAGCTAGTTTTTGGTAGGTGGTGTGCTTTTCTAAGATTTGTTCAACAGCCACCATATCATAAAAAACTACTCCGCCGATCTTGGTAAATGGCAATGTGCCGTTTGTCCTTAAATTGTGGAGTGTCCCTGTAGAGATATGCAATAGCTCTTTGACCTCGAAGGATTTCAGCCATCTCTTGACAGGCTGGCTCGTATGGGTGGATATCAGATTCCTGATCTCTGCGATAAGATCCTTTTTGAAATTGATCAGATCTTCGACAGTTGTCAATTGGTTAGCAAATACCGGCGATTGACGATTATTCCGTTTAGCTTCATTTGTTTCCATAATCAATTATTTTTTTGACAAAGGTTGCCGTTATAAGGATTCAAATAGTCCGATATTATCCGACTCGGATAGCATTTTTTTTCAAAAAGGAATAATAGCATTCAGAATTGGACCCATTTATAGTATTTTTAAATACATGATAGAAATAACAATAATCGATGAAAATGGAACACCATTGCAGTACACTTACAATGTTGTGCCGGAGTTATATAATGGTTTACCCGTTGACCAGTTCGAAGTCAGGGCTAAAGGAGACAGGTAGGTTCCTTACATGATTCAGGCAAAAGAATCGGAAAACGAAGTGCGAATTTTATTCCAGCACAATAACGGAAACCCGGCCGTTTCCAAAAAAAACATATTCGGCGGTATGTTGCCGGCAATATTTGAGCATTACAAAAGGGAAATTGTTTCGAGTTCAATTGCGCAGCCCCTTTACGAAAACGAACAAAGAGTGCCGGAAACAGCCGGAAAAATGTATAATAAATTACTTTCAGCAGGATTGGTTTGGTACGACCGGAACCGCGATGTATATTATTACCGGGGTCAGTAATGTTCAAATGGTGCATGAAAAAGTGCAAGAGGGTATTACCTTAGTATTGCCTCCAATAAAAAAGCCGCTTACTTGTTTTGTAAGCGGCTGATTATCAATGTGGAGAATATCGGAGTCGAACCGATGACCTCTTGCATGCCATGCAAGCGCTCTAGCCAGCTGAGCTAATCCCCCGTGCTGGGATGGCAAAAGTAGCAAATTTTGTGAAACGACAAATGTTTGTTGTAAATTTTATATTATATAAGTTAAAAATCTTTTAAAAAAGTAAAGCCCCTGATGGGCAGGGGCCTTTACTAACCAATTATAAACCTAAATTATGAGAAGACTTGTTTGTTATTTTTAATAGTGTAAAAGTAACACTAAGTTTTAATATGCAAAGAATTTATTTTGTAATTTATTTGTAACATTTTAATAGATACTCCAATAAATTATTGCATTTGCAATGATACAACATTACAGTTAACAAATGTTTAATTGTTTGTTAATTTATTATGCAAATGTGTATATGACAGCTAATTTTTTTATAAACTTATTAATACACAGTTTTATAACATTTTAATGTTTGATTGTATTAACGTGTTATAGTTGAATTAAATATATTTTTTGTTTTTTAAAATGGCTATTTAACATTATTTAACATAGAAAGATATAGTACGTTTTTTAAGCTTTATAAGCTAAACTTAAATTGAAAACCAATCTTTGTATCCTTATTTCAACTTAATTTTAACCACTTCAGCACGTTCAGCTGCAAGGTTTCTACCCCAGTCGGCAACTGCATGCAACAAGGGTACTAATGTTTCCCCAAATTTTGTTAGCGAGTACTCCACCTTTAATGGGGGCTTTGTTGTAAATACCGCCCTATTTATAAGGGCATCGTCTTCCAGTTGTTTTAACTGTAGGCTAAGTGTTCGTTCCGTAACCATTGGCATCAGCTTTCTAAGTTCGTTATAACGCTTTTTACCATTTCTTAAATAATACAAGATTACCATTTTCCATTTGCCGCCAACAAAATCCATTGTAATGCTGGTAGTACAGGGATAAAGCTTATCGTCTATTTTATATAGTTCGGTTTCTGTATCAATTGTCATAAACATATGCTATCCTTTTGGATAGTTATTGCAAAGTTATCATACTATAAATAGTTTTGCAACTATAAAAATTATAGTATAAAATTATGAAAGCATATGAATTGAAGGAAGCGGGGTCTGTAGATCAGCTTCAGATGATTGAAATAGATAAACCTATTGCACTAGCTAATGAGGTTATCATAAAATCAAAAGCGATATCCATTAATCCTGTTGATATTAAAACCCGTATCGGCAAAAGCCTGTACAACGAGTTTAAAAAGAACTATTCGCCAATAATAATTGGATGGGATGTATCAGGTGTTGTAGAATCGGTAGGCGAAGATGTAAGTCAGTTTAAACCTGGTGATGAAGTATTTGGAATGATAAATTTCCCGGGGCATGGTAAAGCATACGCAGAATATGTAAGCGCACCAGTCAGCCAAATAGCAAAGAAGCCGGCGAGCATTACGCACGAGGAGGCAGCAGCTGCAACACTGGCTGCTTTAACCGCCTATCAAATTTTGCGCAATTATGTAAAAACCGGCGATGATATATTGATACAGGCCGGTGCAGGTGGTGTGGGCCACTTTGCTGTTCAAATAGCAAAAATTATGGGTGCTCATGTAACTGCAACTGCATCGGCAAAAAATATAGACTTTGTTAAAGCGCTTGGCGCCGATAATGTTATTGATTACACCAAGCAACCATTTGAGGATGCAGTAAACAACTTGGATTTTGTTTTAGATGCCTTAGGGGGCGATACCCTGAAGCGTTCTATACAAACTGTAAAGGCGGGCGGTAAAATTGTATCGCTTCCATCCGGCGCTATTATAGATGAAATAAATGAGCTGGCAAAGAACAGGCAGGTGGAGGCTATTTTTCAAATGGTAGTAAGTAGTGGCGAAGATATGCAGCAGATTGCCGATTGGATGGAAACAGGAAAACTGAAGGCCGAAGTTTCGCAGATTTTTACCTTTGACCAGTTGAAAGACGCCCATACCGCAGTTGAAACCGGCAGAACCCGCGGGAAAATTGTAATAAAGTTTTAAGTATTTTAAAAAGCAAACGGCGTTTACATAGTAAACGCCGTTTGCTTTTGTAATAAGGTTGTAGGTTTGAGTATTCTAAATGTATTTGTTAATATGTGTTAAGCAATAACTAATTGAATGCATTGACGTACAGTTAAGTTTTTTGATACATCGCCTTTCACCACGCGTTTTCCTGTATTAAATTCTTCTGCAACTATGCGCAATTTTTCTTCAAGTTTTCTGCACAGTTCTTCATCCTTATCATAACCTATTGAATTTAAAGGGGTATTTGTCAATAAGTTATAGGAATGGTCAACCGGTAAACCGCAAACATTTAAAATGTCGTATTTTATCTGGTTGCTAATAAATACTATATCCATTCTTAAAATCTGTTCGGATCGTGTTAATTAATATGTAAATATAGTTATTCTTTTACAACAAAAAATCATTCCGTTTTGCTATAGAAGTGTCTTTTTGCTTAAAGATAAAACAAAAACCTTATAATTTAATTTTTTGGTTGGGTAATTAAACTATGGTTAATTTATTAATTAAAAATATCTGTTAACAAGGGGGTGAGTATAACTACGCGATTTTAAAATCACGTAGTTATACGTGGTTTTATAAGGTGGCTTCTAAAAGCTGATGTTTTATAGCAAAAAGTACTAATCCTGCTATGTTTCGGCATTTAACCTTATTTATCAAACTGTTGCGGTGGCCCTCAACAGTACGTACGCTTAAAAAGAGCTCGGCAGCAATTTCGGCGTTATTTAATTCTTTGCATACTAACTTTAGTACTTGTTGTTCGCGTTTGGTTAGTGATATTGGTAAACCATTTAAAGTGTCCTGCATTGCCAGGCGGTGGTTTGAACTATTCCGTAAGGCCTGTACAACATCTGCATTAAAATAGAAACCGCTTTTGTATACGTGGTTAATAGTTAAAAGTAATTCATCTTTATCACAGTTTTTTACCAGGTATGATGCTGCTCCGGCGTTAATCATTTGCGTTATCAGCATTTCATTTGCATGTACTGTTAGTATGATCACCTTTATATGGGGGTAGTGTATATGCAAATACTTATTCAGCTCTATGCCATTCATGCCCGGCATATCCATATCTATGATAGCAATATCTACATCAAGATTAAAAACTTTAAGTGTATCAATAAAAGCCTGCGCACTTACGCATTCTGCAACGAGCTTAAAATTCTCGGTGAAATTAACAAGCAATGCCAGGCTTTGTCTAAAAAGGTTTTGATCATCAACTATAGCAATATTAATTTCTTTCATTTTTAAGGTTTAGGTATCGGGCATTCAATTTTTATATAAAAACCCTTACCCATATATGGATCAAGGCTATAAGTGGCATTAATATTAAGCAACCGGCTTTCAATATTTTGCATCCCCATGCCTTTTTTTACCAGCTCTATATTTGCGGGTAAGCCTTTGCCATTATCGGCATAATCAATATATATATGATCGTTTTCGGTTCGCAGATCTATGTTTGCTTTGCTTGCGCCCGAATGTTTTATGGTGTTATTCAATAGTTCTTCTAAAACCCTGTAAAGTGCAGTGGAAGTAGATATTGGTAATTGCTCTAATACTTGTTTGGCATTGTTATCAAGCGTTATCTCTAACTTGCCCGATTGATTAATTATAGTACAATGCTCAGTTATTGCGGCGGCCAGGCCATAATACCTTAATGTTGTTGGCGATAGGTTATGTGAAATATTGCGTACATCCTTAACTATCTTATCTATTATAGTTTTGGTAGATTGCGTAAAATCCTGATGATTTTTATCTTCACCGCCGGTAGGTTTAAACATTTCAATAAGTAGCCTTAAGCCAGATACAGTAGTGCCTACATCGTCATGAAGATCTTGCCCAATGCGTTTACGTTCTGCTTCCTGCGATTCGATAATGGCTCCCAACAGTTCTTTCTGATGCTCTATTTGGGCTTGTTGAAATTTTTGGCGCTGTTTTAATAGTTTATTTTGGTTACGCACCGAGAAGAAAATGAATGACGCGACCAATAAAAAGGTCCCCGACATCCCTAAAAGCACTAATATGTAGATATTGTCTGTTGTGTTTTGCATTTATTAAATCCTACGGCAAATAAAATGTATTCAAATATTAGTATAGTATCGTGTATGCTCCAAACAAGCCGGTTAACCGCCTGGCTTGCACTAAGCAGGTAGTTTGAGAAAATAAACATAAATAAGCAGCTGGCATAGTAAAGTAAAATACCTGCGTTGATCCAGTTGAACTTATTATCTGTCCAGCTTTCTTCATCATTTGTTTGTTTTAAAATAAACAGCATACTAAACACAATCAACATAATAGCGCCTAACGGCCTTGTGTAAGTATTAAATTCGATTTTATTTTGAATAAAGAAGTAATTAATGACACATATAATTGTGAAAACAGCCATTAATACAGCAATAACCCTTCGTCCCAGTTTTTCAAAAAACTCACTGTAAAAAAGGGCAAGAAAAATGAACTCGAAAATAGTGTATATATTAATTAGCGTTATACTGTTGTACCCATGTTTTATAGCAATTAAATTGACCAGGTTTAGCGTACCTGAAAAAATCAGGAACCAAAAAATAATTTTAAAGGGTTTTGGAAGAGCCTGATAATTAAAAATTGCTATGAAAACCGGAATTAGTATAGTTGCCGGTACTATATAGTATGCGTATATAAGGTAAAAGTTAAACATTAATATATTTATAAGCCTTAAATATATTAAAGCTTATAAACATAAAGGGAATAAATATAAAATTAGGAGTCGGTGTCTAAGGTGTCTCCTGTTGATACCGGAGTGCACGTTGGCGGGCAGGCTGTAGTAACGTCATAAACATTACTGGTAACTTCCCCCATTCCTGATCCATAAATAGGGAGGGCAAGTACTTCATCATTTCCGCTAACAGGCACCAGCATCAATTTTGCGGTGAGGGGGTCTGTTGCCGATGTAAGCCCTATAAAAGCTTTCACATTTTCAGCATCAGGGTTATAGGTCAGTATGTTTTGAAAATCGATAATCGGTATTAAAAATGAACGGGTAACAAAATCCTGACCGGAGGTGTTAATATAGGTGCGCCAGTTTGCAGCCCATTCGCGTGCGGTAGAAACAGGGATAGTTCCATCAGGATCGGTAGTAGGGTTGTCTTCAATGCCCATGATTTTAAGTTTAGGTAATAGTTTCTAATTAGTATTGATTTAGTATACGGGGTAATTTAAAACCCATAAGCCAGAATCATAGCAATTTAATAAATTCAAACAGTATTTTTACCAACTTTTAATTAAAAAAAAATACAAAGGCGATAATAAGGATAAAACAAAAGCCATCCTATTTAATGGGATGGCTTTTGTACCACATTATAAGTAATATTACTGGCCGGATTGGTATCCGCCATCAGGCTTTGCCTGTTGCACTACCTTTTCTACCTTTTCGGTTGCATAGGTTTTAGCCTTGTCAAACCATCCCGGTGCGTCCTCGGTAATATCGTCAAGAATGGAACGGCCGTTAGGGCCTTTTTTTGTAATGTAGTTGATCCCATATCCAATGGCTGCCCCAACTGCTATGAATTTTAATAAGCCCATGATGATTAGTTTTTTAGTAAATGTTTATACTTAAATATTGCAACTATGATGCCAAAAGGAGTGAGTTTGTTACAGGTTATTCTCGTATTCGCTTATTAGCTTACCGGTAGCCCTGTTCCGCCATGCGGTAATCAAAAGCTCTTTCAGTTCTTCAGGGTCAACTTTATCCAGGCGCACCAGCATATAATCATAATTGCGATAGTGGTCGGTAATATAGTACGTTTCTGGATTGGCCTGCATCCATTTGTCACGTTCAAGGGTACCTAAAACTAAATTTTCGCCATCTTCTTTTATGCGGGTAAATATTTTCTTTTTTACATAAAAAGCGGGTGTGCCAAAACACATTTTTTCGGTAACCCCGGGTAAAGGCAACAGTGTTTTTCGCAAAAACTCGAGATATACAAATACACTGGGGTTCATATAAAGCAAGGTAAAAAAATTAACGCTCCTAAAAAGATTTTTTCCGTCTGGAATGGTTAGCCACAGCGGCTATTGTTGGTAGCTGCTGGTTTATCCGCCACAAAGTAGCTGGGGAATTAACTCAACACATAGTGCGTATGCTTCACCGCATTATGATGGATAATAAGCGGTTACCCCTAAAATTTATGGTTTTGAAAAAAAATAATGTGCCTTATATGCATTCCAGTTTTGGGCAAGGATAGAGCATTTATAACTGTATTACCGGTAAAAATGCAACGGAGATGACCTGGAATAGATTTTAAACTGGGGCAGAATGTAATTAATGGCGATGGATGGAGCAATGGATCCCACATGCGGCCTGGTTTTTGTAAACAGTGTCGGCAATGCGCAACCTCAAAGTGTTAAATAGCGTTTAAATACATATTGATACTAATTGAGATATTTGATAAAAAGTATTGTGCGCAGAATAATTTAAACTAAACAAAATTACTTATACAAATCATGATAACATCATTAGTAACCGGCGGCGCCGGCTTTATAGGCTCGCATGTAGCAAAACATTGTTTAAACCTTGGGCATAAGGTTATTGTATTAGATGACCTGAGCGGTGGCTTTGAAGACCATGTGCCCGAAGGTGTTGAATTTATCTTAGGTTCAATTAATGATGTTGAGCTATTAGAAAAATTATTTGCAGAGCATAAGTTTGATTATGTATACCACCTGGCGGCATATGCTGCCGAGGGGTTGTCGCACTTTATCCGCAGGTTTAATTACAATAACAACCTTATAGGGTCAGTGAATTTAATTAACCTGGCTATCCTTTACAAGGTTAAATGTTTTGTGTTTACTTCTTCTATAGCTGTATATGGTGCTGGCCAGTTGCCTATGCTGGAAAGCATGGTGCCACAGCCCGAAGACCCATATGGCGTTGCAAAATATGCTGTAGAGATGGATCTGAAAGCGGCTAAACACATGTTTGGGTTAAATTCTGTGATCTTTAGGCCGCATAATGTTTATGGCGAAAATCAAAACATTGGCGATAAATACCGCAATGTTATTGGCATTTTTATGAACCAGATAATGCAGGAAAAACCGATGACCATTTTTGGCGATGGCGAACAAACCCGCGCATTCAGTTACATTGATGATGTTGCCCCGCATATTGCTAATTGCGTAAATGTACCGGCAGCCTATAACGAGGTATTTAATGTTGGTGCCGATAGGCCGTATACAGTTAACGAATTGGTACAGGTTGTTGCCAAAGAGTTGGGCGTACAGCCAAAAGTTACCCACCTGGAAGCCCGTAAAGAAGTTATGCACGCGCATAGCGACCACTCTAAAGCAGCTGGCGTATTTGGTAACAGCAAAAACGTAAGTTTGGAAGAGGGTATAGCCAAAATGGCTGCCTGGGCAAAAGTAGTTGGCTCAAGGGCCAGCGCCGAGTTTGAGAACATTGAGATTGAAGAGAACCTGCCGCAAGGCTGGAGCAAGAAAGAAAAGGCGATTAATTCATAAAAACATTATAGCATTTTCGGTAAACATTTATATTTTTGTCGCAAATAAAAAAGTAAAATGGAATCATCAACGCAAAAAGCTAACGCAGAGGGACACTATATTTTATTAACCATTGCTGTTATTATAGGTATTGTAGGCGTGTACTTACGCTTTGCAGATTTTAAATATGCATCTGCAGCGGCTAACATCATTTTAGTAATAGGCGTAATTGTTACTTTAAAAGCAGTTTTTGCTATACTAAAGTAAATTCATAAAACTATATAAATGAAAAAGCGCTACCGGTTCGGTGGCGCTTTTTTTTGTGGATTTTATTTTTTTGTAGAGACGCGATACTTCGCGTCTACACTTATTGCAATCGAACACGAAGTATCGCGTTTCTACTCATTAGTATTCTTAGGCCTATACTTAGATTCATTCAATATCTTCTGAGCATCGCGGTCAGCCATTAATTGGGGCAGCGTAACATTGGGGTGTTTATCCATGTATTGCTTAACAATTTGCCAGCCTGTCCATACCGCCAGTTTTGGGGCCGAATCGTTTTTGTCACCAAGGCCGGGGGTAAATGGCGCCTCGTTCAGGTACTTTTGAATCTTTTGGAAATCGGTTTCATACAAAAGATTTTCCTCTAAAAAATATCCCCAAATGTTTGCCTTGAAATTTTCGCACCATTTTATTTGCTGCGCGGTATAGCCAATTTTAGTAGAATCGGGTACATCAGGCATCGTCTTATCCATAAAGTATAAAATCTTACCATTGTATATCATTTTTGATAATAACGAATTGTCCTGATCATTTTCCGGAAACATGTCTTCACGGGCAATGCCTTCCATAACACGTGGGGTGATGTTATCCGGTGTAAACCGCCGCGATATATAATGAGGAAAGCTTTCTATTAGCGCCGGATAAAAGCGTGAATCGGCACCCAAAAAAAGATCGAGACCTATGGCAAAGTAGCCATCGCCAATAGAAGTTTGTGCCTGAAAGCCCGAAATGTAGGCATAAACCTTTGGTAGCTTTTTTTGCGGGTAATAATATTTTATCCGGCGAAAAGCATCTGTTAGCTCAGCATCCTGTTTATCGGTGTTGGGATAAACGGCATCCACATCATGTTTTAAATCCGTATAAGCTTTCCCGGCAAACACATCATGCAGGTTTTTATAATAATTGGTATCGGCAGTACTACCTATCTTTATTATGCGTTCAATAAAGTCCTGGTAAAACACACCATATTTGTTTTGCATTACAGCAATTTGCGGTGTAAGTGGTTTTGTACGCAACAGGTCAAAATCCTGGTCGAAGCGTTCAATTTTAACATCAACAGGTATATTGCTTACATCAACCTTTTTATTGCGGTTGCAGGCAGTAAATACAAGGCATAGTAAAAAACTTAAGTAAATAAGTGTTGTTTTACATGAATAAGACATCATAAATAGCGTTTTAGCAAAAATAATTTTTTTATTTGCATTAAGGCGTAAGTGCCACAATTGTAAACGTATGAAGATAGCATTAGCCCAGCTTAATTATCACATCGGTAACTTCGAATCTAATACCAATAAAATTATAACCAGCATCCGCGAAGCAAAGCAAAACGGGGCCGATCTGGTTGTTTTTGCCGAGCTGTGTGTTTGCGGATATCCTGCCCGTGATTTTTTGGAATTTAACGAGTTTATTAGCCTGTGCGATGCGGCCGCTAAAAAAATAGCCGCTGAGTGTATTGATATTGCCTGCGTCATTGGCTTGCCAACACCAAATAATAATCCCGAAGGGAAGGATCTTAATAACTCTGCTTATTTTATTGAGAATGGTGAAGTAAAGGCTGTTGTGAACAAAGCGCTTTTACCTAACTACGACATTTTTGACGAGTACCGCTACTTTGAGCCCTCTACACAGTTTAACTGTATTGATTTTAAAGGCAAACGTATAGCATTAACTATATGCGAAGATTTATGGAATACCATTGAGAATCCGCTATATGTTACACGCCCAATGGATACACTTATAAAGCAAAACCCCGATGTGATGATCAATATCGCGGCATCGCCGTTTGCTTATAACCACGATGAAGAGCGTATTGCCATTTTGAGCGATAATGCCCGCAGATATAATTTGCCACTTTTATATGTGAACCACGTTGGTGCACAAACCGAACTGATATTTGACGGTGGATCTTTAGTGTTTGATAATACCGGTACCCTTGCTGATGAGATGCCGTATTTTACAGAGCATACCGCTTACTATACCTTAACCGATAATGGCGGTATTACATTTGAACATCCAACAACTTTGATAGTTAAACGTGAGAGCGATATTGAACAAATTTACCATGGGTTGATATTAGGCATACGAGATTACTTTTACAAATCAGGATTTAAGCAGGCCATATTAGGATTATCAGGTGGGATAGATTCTGCCGTTGTATGCGCATTGGCGGGCGAAGCGCTTGGGCCTGAGAATGTAATGGCTGTATTGCTGCCTTCAAAATTCTCCAGCGATCACTCCCTTAAGGATGCCGAAGATCTGGTGAAAAATCTGGGGTGCAAGTCTGAAACTGTTGCTATCGAAAAAATAACTGATGCTTTTGAAAGTGCATTACACCCGCAGTTTGCAAATTTACCTTTTAATATCGCGGAAGAAAATATACAATCGCGTAGCAGGGCAGTATTGCTTATGGCTATGTGCAACAAATTTGGCTACATCTTGCTTAATACATCAAACAAAAGCGAAGCTGCGGTAGGTTATGGAACGCTTTACGGCGATATGTGCGGTGGTATCTCTGTTATTGGCGATGTATTTAAAACACAGGTATTTCAATTAGCCCGGTATATAAACCGCGATCGCGAGATAATACCGGAGAATACCATTGTTAAGCCACCATCTGCTGAGTTAAGGCCCGATCAAAAGGATACCGACTCGCTGCCTGAATATGATACATTGGATGCTATATTAGTGCAATATATAGAACATCGCTGTTCATCGGCAGAAATAATTAAGCAGGGTTTTGCTGACGAGGTTGTACGTAAGGTACTCCGGTTGGTTAACTTGGCCGAGCATAAGCGCTACCAAACCCCGCCAATATTGCGGGTATCGCCAAAAGCGTTTGGTATGGGCAGGCGTATGCCAATTGTAGGTAAATATTTGACCTAAAAATGCCTTTTTTCGCCCAGTTTTAGGCCTAAAATGGGATGTTTTTGACTGATAATCACTTGCTTTTGGGTGCACTAAATATGGTTGTTTTTTTTATTTTTGATTTACTGTAAAAGCGATTAAACCTTTGCATACTAATAAGTCTAAGACATATAAATAATATGGTGAGGCGATGAAAAAAAACATCTATTTAATGCTGGCGGTAGCGGTTGTATCGATACTGTCGGCTTGCAGCAGCTACAATTACTACACAGCAGCAGCAAATAAAACCAACTTAAGTGCGTATCGCACATTTGCCTGGGCTGCCCAGCAAAGAAACCCTAACAAACAATGGCGCCCGCTTGATGAGATTGGTAACGGCAAATTACAGGAGGCAACAAAACAAGCTTTAATTAACAAGGGGCTTACCCTTGAGCAGCAAAACCCCGATTTGCTGGTGCGTTATGCAACGGTAACCGGGCGTGGAACTAAAACAGAATTTTATTCACCTTATTACGGCGGCTTTTATGGCGGCTGGGGCTATGGTGGCTGGTATCGCCCTTGGGGATATGGTTACGGTTGGGGCTGGGGCGGCCCATGGGGTGCCTGGGGACCACCAACCTATGGGCAAAGGGTGCATTATAAAGAAGGTACAATTATTATTGACCTGATAGATAGCAGAACCCAACAGGTGGTATGGCGCGGTTATGGTGTTGGCGAATTACATAACCCTAAACAAACTATGCGGGATATTCCTAAAGTGGTTGAGGGTATAATTAACCAGTTACAATTAACACCGGTTAGGAAATCATAAAATATCATAATAGGTAGTAAAAAAGGGATGCAATTTGCATCCCTTTTTTGTTTAACATGTAAGTATGAAAACTATACGGTAAGCGCCTTTTGTTTTTGATGTAATTTATAAGCGCCAAATATAACGGCAGCAATAACTAAAACATATACCCAGGTATCGAGCGGTAAATAGCACCCATTAGGGTTATAATCGGGGTTACTTGGGTCATCAGAGCAGGGATTAGGGTCGGGGTCACTCGCAAAGGCTGTAACTGTGCTAAGTATAAAAAATAGAATATTAACTAAAAGGCGTCTTGTCCACATATCTTAAATTTTGATAAACTTACCGGTAAGTATTATTTTTTTACTGGCAAGGTCAGTTAGTTCAACTGTATAACTACCGGGGGTTAATGATGAAATATCCTGCTGTCCGGTAGTTGATGTAAATGTACTATTTTTCATTAAAATACCCATTGCATTGAAAATCCTTAACCGTACCTGCGATTTTATAGGTTGATCTAATTTAAACTGTATAGCGTTAGTTGCCGGGTTAGGGAATATATTAAATGTGCCGCTGCCGGTGGTAGTAACAATAATAACGTTCGAATAGGTTATCTGCTCATTACTATCAACTTGTTTTAAACGGTAATAAATATTTGCAGCGCTATTATTCGTATAAATGTCTTTAAAAGCATAAGAGCCCTGCGAGCTCGACTGCATATTTTTTACAGCATCAAAGGTTATACCATCTGTGCTTTTTTGCAGTTCGAAAGAAGTGTAATCGTATTCGTTTAAGGTGCTCCAGTTCAGCAGTATATCCGTACCGGCCCTTGTCCCTTTAAACGAGATCAGCTGATATGGCGGCAGGGATTTTTTCCGGATCACAATTTCAAACCTGGTGCTGCCGTATGTTTGGGGGTTAGATTTATCCAGGTTAAATTTATAGGTATCGTTTGCCCTTATATCAAGCGAGTCTTTTTTGAAATGGTCCATCAGCCACACGTCATAAGCGGGAGGTATGCCGCTCAAAGCAGTTTTTTTGATAGTGTATAAGCCGCTTGTATTATCATTGACGCTTAAAAATATGGATGTTTTTTGTTTTTCGAGTGGCTGGGAAGCCAAGGCTACCTGGTGGTTATCGGCAGTCATTGCACTCAGAAATACGGTTTGTCCGGCCCCGTTAAAATCATCGGCGTCTTCCATCTCGTCATACTCTTTCTTATAAGTATCAAGGAATCTTATATGGGCGATATCATAATTGGCGCTATCCTGTACCATTTTAAGGCTTATAATTGGGGGGTGGGTACCCACTGGCAGGCCTAACAGCAAAACCGATGGCTGGCCGGTTGTTTTTAAGCTTTCGGTAAAGTTTACGGATGCGCCGGCCGCGGTAGCTTTTACAAAAAAGCCCTGCCCGCTGGCAATTGATATGGCCGACGGGGCTACCATAACACTATTGGCGGTTGACAGGTAGGTATACACAAAACCGGTTGTATTGGTATAGGGAGTACCCGCGCCGCTGCCTGTGCCGCTTGGCAGGAGTATGCTTGAAGGATAGGGGTTGCCAAGCTGGTTCCAGTTATCGCCGCCATTCATAAGCAACGGGTAACTAAAACTACCCTGGTTAAGCACGCCCACCTGTAAACCAACCACATTGGCTTCCGGAGTAGCATAGATCCCACCGACGCGTGTGAGCTTATTTCCACCTGCATCGGTTCTGTTGCCCCTGAAGTAATAATAAAAGCCCGACCCTACGTTATATGACGAGGTGATGGAAGTCGGCCAGGTAAAAAGTTTGGTAAGTGTATTGTAAAGTAATATCGTATAGCCTGTGCCGGTATCAAATCCGTTAGTAGCCCCACCCGGACTTACCACAAACATATTGGTTTTAAGGCTTGCGAAATTATAGGTAGCGGCGGCCGTAACCGGTATTGTTCCCGAATTATTTACAGGCGAGCTCATTAAGCGCCAGCCCCTGTTAGCCGCAGCCCCCCCGGTAAACCAGCGCTCTACTGTAACGTTGCCGGTAATGCTTTTAGCGGTGGTGGTTATTTCGGCCACGCGGGCGGTAACGGTGCCCGAGCTTTTGAGGGTTAAGGCGCCGCTGCCGGCATTATCTACCGTTAAGCTGCCGTTGGTTAAGGTTAAGGTGTTATAAAGGTCTACAGGGCCGCCGGTTATTTTTACCTGGCCGGATGACGCCGTATTGTTAACCGTGATATTACCAAACTGGGCTGTGCCCGCTGTTGCGTTGCCCTGATAAAGTTGAGGGGTAAAAGTTCCGTTCCATTCAATTGTTGATGCATTTGTTACACTTGCTGCATTTATACGGCCGCTATTATAAACATTACAACCAATGGTGAGCTTTTTACCGTTCAAATCAATATTTGCACCCGAGGCTACGGTGAGGCCATAAAAAGCAGCATCTACAGATAATACGGGATATCTTGTAAGGCCGGCCGGAATTATAATACTTGCATTGGCATTTGAAGGTATATCGCCTATAATGGCCTCGGTAGTATTTGTCCAGTTGGCAGGAGTTGTCGCGTCGGTAGTTGTTGCACCTGTCCAGGTATAAGTTAAGGCCCCCGGGATAGCAGCAGCGGTAGCATGATTTGTTGTAACAGATGCGCTGTAGTCGGTAAAAGTAAGAGGGGCTGTTTGGTTGGTGTATTCTGCTTTTATCCAGTTGGGGCTTTTTATAACATTTGATATCCGCACTTCATCCATTAAGCCGTTATAAAAATTTTCATCTGTTACACTACGATGATCAATGCCTATAGCAACAACGTTACCTCCTACAGGGGTTATTGAGGGGGCTGTTTTAGTTAGTACTGTAGTTGCGGCAACGCTGTCCAGGTAATTTTTAAAAGTAGTTCCGGTAAAGGTTCCTTGTATATAGTGCCAGCCGGTAGTAACTGTTCCGCCATCGCCCAGGTTACCCACTGTTGTTATTAAATTAGTACTTCTTGTTTCGGTTTCAATAACATTGGTTTTTACTCCCAATTTATATCCCGTACCATAATCTAACTCGTTTGAAACTACTTTATTATCACCGGCCGGGTTAGTAACGTTAACCCATGCCGATAAGGTGAAGGGGCCTGTAATAGTTGCCGTTTTGTTAGTAATGATCTTGGCAGTACCATTAAAGCTGTATCCGCCACCGGTAAGGCCGGCGGCTAAGTGAATTTTATCATCAGCTGCGGTTACATTTGTTGCAACACCATCCACATGGTTATTTGTGGCATCTAAAACAGTGGATGTAGGGCTTTCATTAAAATGATATACAGCCAGGTAATCAGATGGCCAGGTATTACTATAAAAAGTGGCACTATGCGCCGGGGTTAGCGATCCAAAGTAAAAGCTTAAAGTATTATTTGTTGCAGCGTATAAAGTTGGTATTTTAACCCACACAAGTAAGGTGCCTGTAGTTTGATTATAACTTTCAACTTGGTAGTTTAACTCTGTTGAAGAGGTAGGGTCTAAGAAGGCGAAATCATAATTTGTACCAGCGCTTCCATTGTAATTACCGGTGGGATACTGTACTTTATTACTACAGGTGTTAGTGATAATTAAGGAGTTATCCTGGATATAAACAAGCGCCGGAAAGTTAGTCTGATCTTGTGTTATGCCTAAAGTAGAGCTCTTTAATGTCAACTGCTTTTTAAAGGCATAACCGCTAAAGCTTGCAGCACTTACCGCCACTTTTTGGGTGAACGTAGCCTGGCAGCCATTTGCGTTTGTTACTGTAAGTGTAATTGTTTTTAAGCCTGAAGTACTCCAGTTAACAGTATACGGCCCACTGCCTGTTAAACCTGTAGGGGTAGGGGTTCCGCCGTCAAAACTCCATGCGTAAGATACAGCGCCCGAACCCGTATAGGTAAAAGTAGCATTCGTATTAACATCTACGTAAGAGGGCGCTGTAAATGTGGCGGTTGGCAACGCATTTACCACGGGGCTGATAGTAGCAGTACTTGTACAGCCCGATGCGACAACGGTTAATGTATACCCGCCTGTTGAGGCACTGGTAAAAGTGGCTGGGTTTGTTGTTGATGTATTCGCCGGATTTGCTATATCAACCCAGCTATAGGTTGCACCCGGAATGGCTGGTGTTGTTAATGTAATTGGGCTGCCCGCGCAAACAGGAGTTGCATTGCCAATAATATTTACATTGTTGGTTGTAATTACCTCTGCAGCGGTAAGTTGGCGATCGTATATTGCAATGTCATCAATTTTACCGGTAAAGAAATAATTTGTTGGCTGGCTTGTCCATCCGTTTACATTGTCATAACCTATACGCCAGTAACCGGTAAATGCTTGGCCCGTGGTTATTGCTGCATTCTGTGCCTGCAAGGCATTGTCTACATACATAATGGAACCGGCAGCACCAACTGTTACAACCACATGGTGCCACAAACCATCATTATAGGCCCTGGTTGTATTAATTGTTTGCACGGCGCCATTGTATAAGCCGAAATATAGCTGGCCCGAATTGTTCATATATATATGACGGTCATACTGGCCACTTTGGCCGGTTTGCTGGTTTCCAAAGCCTATTAATTTGCCACCGGCAACAGTAGTATTAAACCATAAGCTTATACTATAAGCAGTTGGGTTAACATACTGTTTAGTAGTTGTAACGTATTGGGTACTGCCATTAAAACTGTAGGCGCTGTTTGCGGTTCCAAATCTATCGGTAGTAGCGGTGGGGCTGGCTTGTAGTGTTCCGGTGTTTAAATTGCCCGATATATCACTGGCATCGCCGCTGAATATATACGACAAAATTGCCCCGCTTAATGGTGAAGAAACAACAGGGTTTACAGTAGCTGTTACGGCTGTCCGGGGCGAGGAAGTACTTGACACGGTATAATCTACGTAAAAAGTAGTGGTTAGGGCAAGTGCAGGTGCGTAAGTTGCTGTAGTATTAACCAGCGTACCACCGGTTGCCGCGGTGTACCAATTATAAGTGCCACCAGAAGGGCTCCCGCCCGATGCGGTCATTGTAGGTACTGTACCCGCACCGCATATGGCAGCAGGGGTGGTAACGGCAGGGCCTACGCCTATGCTTACAGTTGCCGCGGCACTGACGGTAGCATTCCAGGCAGTAACCGTGTAAGTGGTTGTTGGTGAAGTTGCAGTTGGGGTGCCGCTAATTTGCCCGTTGGCGACGTTAAAACTTAAACCTGCCGGTAAGTCTGCGTTGATGAAATACCCCCCTGTTGGCGTAAATTTGTATACCGCGTTGGTAAAATAACTGGCTGCAAATATATTTCCTTTACTATCAACAGCAACTCCTTCGGGATCAGAAACGGTCAAGTTCTTTAGCAGGGTACCGGCTTTGTTATATACTCTAACACGGTTAGAGCCCGAGTCGCCAATATAAAAGTTGTCGGCATTGTCTAAATAAATAGCCCATGGGCCGCTAAAGCCGGTTAACACCGTAGACTGATAGGTTCCGGCTGCGTTGTATTTGGTAACGTTCCCGGTAAGGTTATTTAATGAATAAATATTACCGGCTGCATCAACGGCCACACCGGTTGGGTCGCTGACGTTTGTTGTTATGGTAAGAAGGGCGGCGCCGCCTGCAGTGCTGTATTTTCTTATAAAATTGTCATTAATTGTGCTGATATAAAGATTATTGGATGCATCGATAGTGATGCCGGTGGGATTGCTAAGTCCGCTGAGTATGGTAGACTGATAAACCCCTGCTGAATTATATTTATATACCGTCCCGCCGGTAGAATTTACCACATAACCATTGCCAAACGAGTCAAATACCATTGCAATAGGGCTACTTAAGGCAGGCGCACCTGTGCCATAATTACCTAAAGATGTTCCCGCAGCATTGTATTTACTTATGGTGCCATTATTATAATTTGCCACATAAAAATTACCTGCTGCATCTACGGCTATATTGCTTGGGCCACTGGAAGTAACTGAAATTGTAGTAGCCGGCCCATAATTATATGCCGTTACACCAGTAGTGGTGGGTGTTAAAGTAGTAATGGCGGTACTAACAGTATATGCACCGGGCGATGTATAAGTAATAGTAGGCTGGGCAAATGCGCAAATAGTAGTGAGCAGTAAAACTGCTGTAAGCAAAAGATTATGTAGGTATATCTTCAAATTACGGAGACTTTTTGCGCCCAAAAACAATGGAATACTAATTATTCAAACACTATGATGTATACGATAAGGACGCTTATAAGGTTATTTAATAGTTAAAAGAGTTTTCAACATGTTAAATAATAGTTAGGAGAGAGTATTAACAGGCAATCACAATGCTTGCACAAGTAATTTAATATTGTTATAATGAAAACAATAGCATAGAAATTAAGATTCAAACCGGGGGAAAGCGGCAAGAGCGGTTAAATGCGGGATACCGTATTTATTATTGACAGGGCTGTGGTAAGATACCTCCGTTGGGATAAAAGATTAATGAGGGGTTTATGTTTATGCCTAAATTTTAATAAACTTACCTGTGAGGATTATTTTTTTGCTGCTAAGATCAGTTAGCTCAATTGTATAATTGCCTGGTGTTAATGATGTTACATCTTGTTGGCCGGTTGATGAGGAGAAGTTGTTGCTTTTCATTAAAATACCCATCGTATTAAATATGTTTAACCGTACCTGCGATTTTATAGGCTGATCTAATTTAAACTGTATAGCGTTAGTTGCCGGGTTAGGGAATATATTAAATGTGCCGCTGCCGGCGGTAGTAACAATAATAACGTTCGAATAGGTTATCTGCTCATTACTATCAACTTGTTTTAAACGGTAATAAATATTTGCAGTGCTATTGTTTGTATAAATGTCTTTAAAAGCATAAGACCCCTGCGAGCTCGACTGCATATTTTTTACAGCATCAAAGGTTATACCATCTGTGCTTTTTTGCAGTTCGAAAGAAGTGTAATCGTATTCGTTTAAGGTGCTCCAGTTCAGCAGTATATCCGTACCGGCCCTTGTCCCTTTAAACGAGATCAGCTGATATGGCGGCAGGGATTTTTTCCGGATCACAATTTCAAACCTGGTGCTGCCGTATGTTTGGGGGTTAGATTTATCCAGGTTAAATTTATAGGTATCGTTTGCCCTTATATCAAGCGAGTCTTTTTTGAAATGGTCTACCAGCCATACGTTATAAACCGAAGGTATGCCGCTCAGATCCATTTTTTTAATAGTGTATAAACCGCTGGTATTATCGTTTACACTTAAAAATATCGATGTCTTTTGTTTGTCAAGTGGTTGGGATGCCACAGCAACCTGATGATTATCACTCGTCATAGTACCCAAAAATACAGCCTGGCCACTTGCATTAAGGTCATCGGCATCTTCCATCTCGTCGTAAGTAGTTTTATAACTATCTAAAAAACGCACATAGGCAACATCATAATTTGCACTATCCTGTATCATTTTTAAGGCGATAATTGGCTCTTGTGTGCCTATTGGCTTTCCCAATAACAAATTACCCCCTGTTACCTGGGCCGAACTTTTTAAGCTTTCGGTAAAGTTTACGGATGCGCCGGCCGCGGTAGCTTTTACAAAAAAGCCCTGCCCGCTGGCAATTGATATGGCCGACGGGGCTACCATAACACTATTGGCGGTTGACAGGTAGGTATACACAAAACCGGTTGTATTGGTATAGGGAGTACCCGCGCCGCTGCCTGTGCCGCTTGGCAGGAGTATGCTTGAAGGATAGGGGTTGCCAAGCTGGTTCCAGTTACCGCCATTCATAAGCAACGGGTAACTAAAACTACCCTGGTTAAGCACGCCCACCTGTAAACCAACCACATTGGCTTCCGGAGTGGCATAGATCCCACCGACGCGTGTGAGCTTATTTCCACCTGCATCGGTTCTGTTGCCCCTGAAGTAATAATAAAAGCCCGACCCTACGTTATATGACGAGGTGATGGAAGTCGGCCAGGTAAAAAGTTTAGTAAGTGTATTGTAAAGTAATATCGTATAGCCTGTGCCGGTATCAAATCCGTTGGTAGCCCCACCCGGACTTACCACAAACATATTGGTTTTAAGGCTTGCGAAATTATAGGTAGCGGCGGCCGTAACCGGTATTGTTCCCGAATTATTTACAGGCGAGCTCATTAAGCGCCAGCCCCTGTTACTTTGGCTGCCTCCTGTAAAGTAGCGTTGAACAATGTAAGTACCCGTAAATGCACTTGAACCACTTAATTGGCCTATAGCTGCTGTACCATTAGCATCAGATGATAAAGTAAAGGTTCCGCTGTTTGCAACAATAGCATTGCCGGTTAAGTTTATAGCCGATGTAGATGCCATTGTAGATATTGCTGTTGATGGCAAAGTAACCGTGCCCGTGCCGGTAATTGTAGCTGTTGTACCGCTGGTTGTAACTAATCTGTTATTTACGGTAAGGGTTTTGGTATTTAATGATAATGCCGGAGGGGGAGTTCCATCAAAAGTTATTGCACCTACAGTAATGTCTGCGGTTAGTATAGGAAGCCTGGTGTATGAATCTGAAATATATATGTTACTTGAAGAGCCGGGTGGGGTGGTACCAATGTTCCCGTTTAGAAGGGTTTTATAATTTGACACGCTATTGAAATCAGTACTACTTTGGCCTACCCATTTATAAGTGGTTAAAATGGAGAAGGATAAACCATTAATATTTGCTGATGGATATACTTGCCTATACGGATCTCCTTCTGTAAATCCATAAGTGCTGGTAGTAAATTTAAACTGGATAGGGCCGGCTCCAAGATTTGTTTTGGTAAGGTCGCCCACTAAAAAGTAATAGTAAGTATTGGTAGCCCCTGTAAAGCTGTTTAAAGAGTCGGTCATGCCGGTTATAGCGGTGTTTGCACTGTTAAAACCAACGGTTCCGTCAATAAGTGCCGCATCAGAAAAGTATTGGGTTGTTGAGCGGTATATTTTGCCATTCTGAAAATATGGATTTGCGTTAGCGCTACTCTGAACTTCAAGTTTAGTCAAATAAAATACCCCGTCAACCACTAATTTAAAACTGTACAAAACAATATTGGTTTGCCCAAAGCTGATGGGGCCGGTAGTTATACCATTGGCTGTAAGGTTATTATCGCTTATTGTTAACGTTGCCGGGGCAATGGTAAACGTTTTACCATCAACATTAATATTAGCAGCATAGGTTCCTGTATTGCTGGTAACAGAGGCTGTTTGAGCAGTTGCAAATTTAAATTGCATCGTTTGTGACGAGGCATTTACCGAGTTAAAGTTCATTAGGGCATCGGCTACAATAAAATAATACACAGGGCTGGCACCGGTAGTAAATGATTCTGACAAACCTGTAATTGTTATTGCCGTGGCTGCTTGCCCATAAGTAAAAGCTACACCTGTACTTGTAACTAATGTTGCCCCCGTAAAGGTGTTAGCCGTTGTATTTTTATAAAGCCTTCCGCTAGTAAGATACAACCCGGCCCCGTTACCACCAGTATAAGTAGCGTTTAGTTTAAACCCGCTCACCGTCATAGCACTGCTGGTATTAAAGCCAAAGCCATATAAAACAATATCTGTTTGGCCCGGGCGTAGTGTACCCTGGGTAATGCCGTTAGCCGCTGTATTGGCATCGCTTATATCTATTGGGCTGGCAGCAATATTTACAGTTACAGACGGGCTTCCATAATCATTTGCTGTTTTTGCAAAGCTTTTTTGCTCAAGCACGCAACAGGTTATAATTAAGGTAATTATATAATGAAGTAAACGTGGTTTCAAATTTAGGGGATTTATATATTACATGTAACTAATTCGCGTAGTTGCAAAAAGTGTGCAAATGCAAGAAAACCAATGGTTTATTGAAGATATTGGCTCAATTAGCTGTAACTATATAATTAAGTTTTTTTAGACTTGAAATTTTGCAAGGTTTGGGAAATAAACCGCAATGGAATAAGAGAAGGGTTTTCTACAATGTGGGGATTTAATTCCCCATGTTCAATTGGGGATCCTTATAGGATAATGGGTTTTAACTGTGTAGAAAGATTGTTCTGTAGGGTTTAATCGTATTAACAGTTAGTTACATACTGTATTAATCAATATTTAAGCCAATACTATATATTCCTAATCTATTGTGATAATCTTACTCAAAACATATATTTATGAACTATAACCACCTCCAATAATATGGGTAAAAAATACCTGTCCTTTATTTTTAGTTTTTTGCTGTTTGGCTGCGCTGTTCAGGCGTTTGCCCAACAATTACCTGTTAACGCTGCCCGGCAAAAAGAGTTGGATGCACTTTCGGTACGTTCAAAAGAAAACTTTGCATCAGGCTATCAAAAGGCACTGGCACTTGCGCCGGGAAAAGGCTGGGTTATCCGCCGGGTAACCAAAGCTGGTAATTTGGTGGCTTTACAAGGCGTTAACAGCCTGGGTTTCCCTAAATATCTTATTACTCATAATAACACGCTGGCAGCGGCAACCACGGGTACAAATACCGTTCAGCCGGGTGGCATTTTAAATCTTAACTTAACAGGCAGCAGTTCATTTTTAAATAATAAGCTGGGTATTTGGGATGGTGGCCAGGTGTATAAATTTCACCGCGAGTTTGCCGGTAAAACTATTACTGCTAATGATAACGCCGCCGTACTTGATCACTCCACCCACGTTGCCGGTACCATGATAGCCAAGGGCGTTTATGCACCTGCAAAGGGAATGGCATACGGGGCTACAACTTTATCCGCATGGGATTTTGATGATGATGTTACGGAAATGAGCGCGGCGGCATCGGGTTTATTGCTTTCCAATCACTCGTACGGCGATGTTGGCGGCTGGGATTTTAACAGTAGCGACGGTCGCTGGGAATGGTACGGCCTGCCCGGTGATACCGAAGATTACAATTTTGGGTTTTATGATTCGCGCGTGCAATCATGGGATAAGATAGCATATAACGCACCTTATTATTTGATAGTAGAATCGGCAGGTAACAGCCGCTCCAGCAACGGCCCTCCGGTAGGTGAAACATATTATGGGTTTACAAGCCGTACAAACCCAACCTTTGTAAACAAAGGGCCAAGGCCGGCCAATATTAGCAATAATAATGGTTATGATATTATTACTACTACCGGCAATGCTAAAAATATACTTACGGTAGGCTCAATAGGGGCATTACCAAACGGGCCGGTTAACCGCGCAAGCATAGCCATATCCTTTTTTAGCAGTTGGGGGCCTACAGATGATGGCCGCATTAAACCCGATATAGTTGGCGATGGCGAAAATATACTTTCTACAGGCGTTCAAAACAGTAGCTCTTATTTAACTTTATCCGGTACATCGATGGCGGCGCCAAATATTACCGGGTCGTTATACTTGTTGCAGGAATACTACGCGCAAAAAAACAATGGCACTTTTATGCGTGCATCAACCTTAAAAGGCCTGGCTTGCCATACCGCTTTTGATGCCGGCAATATTGGCCCCGATTATATTTATGGGTGGGGTGTATTAGATATGCGCAAAGCTGCCCAGGCTATTACCGATAATGGCGCGAAAAGCATTATTAGTGAAAGTAGTTTAGCACAGGGCCAAACTAAAACGTTAGATGTTATTGCTTCCGGGAACGGGCCTTTGATGATTAGCATATCATGGACAGACCCGGAAGGCACGCCTACCGCAGGTACCACTATAAATGACCGTACCCCAAAATTGGTGAATGATCTTGATCTTCGCCTGGCCGATGGTACAAACACTTTTAGGCCATGGGTGCTTTCGCCCGATAATCCATCGGCGGCAGCTACAAACGGCGATAATATCAGGGATAATATAGAGCAGGTATATGTAGCTAATGCTATACCCGGTAAAAAATATACCATTACCATTTCGCATAAGGGTACACTTAAATCGGGCAGTCAGGCGTATTCGGTTATTGTTACCGGTGCGGGAGGCACTCCTTACTGCGCATCGGCACCAACATCGACAGCCGATTCTAAGATCAATAACTTTTCGTTATCAAACATAAATTATACTTCGCCTGCCGGCTGCACCGGTTATACAGACAATGCCAACCTAGCCATTCAACTGGAAGAGGCTAAAACCTATCCTTTCAGCATAACCCTGGGTACTTGCGGCGCTAATTTTAACAAAGCAGCCAAAATATTTGTAGACTGGAACGGTAACGGCGTTTTTGATGCTGATGAGTTGGCTGCAACAACAAATGTTGTGGCCGGCACAAGTACCATTAGCGGCAACATTGCTGTGCCTCCTACTGTTATACCCGGTAATATTAGCATACTTCGGGTGGTATTAAACGAAACTACTACGCCCACATCCATAAGCGCCTGCGGCACTTATGCTAAGGGTGAAACGCAGGATTATCGTGTGCAGTTTACAACCTCGGCAATTGATGCAGGTGCGATAGCTATTGTAAATGAAGGAGCGGGCGCTACCTGCGCGGCCGCGGTTGCTGTTACCGTCAGGCTTAAAAACTTTGGTAGTAATACAATTAGCAATATCCCGGTTACGGTAACAGTAACTTCACCAAGCAATACGGTAACTACATTTAATGAAAACTATACAGGAGTGCTTAGCCCCGAAGAAGAAACCGATTTTACCTTTAACAGTAAGTTTAATGCTATAATTGGTGCAACTTATAATATAAGTGCAGAAACAAACCTGGCAGGCGATCCTATCGCTTCCAACGATAAAATAACCGGAACTATTACCACCGGCTTGCCACCCGAAGTAAATGATCTGCTGGCTTATTATTGCACTAACACAAACAGTTACCAACTATCCGGCGAAGGCGATGGACAATTACTATGGTATAAAACACCAACAGATGCCATCCCGGTAGGGTATGGTTCACCCGCAACAGTAACCGATGCCCCCGTTAATAATACTTTTTATGCCGGACTAAACGATTTTAGCGGAAAAGTTGGCGCCCCTACCAAGGCGGCATTTACCGATGGGGGATATAACCAGTTTACACCGGGCATTAAAGTAAACACCCAAATACCGGTTACAATAGAAAGCGCGCGTTTATATATAGGCAACCCCGGCAGGGTTATTTTTACGGCCGCTAATGATAATAACGAGGTGGTATCATCAGTAACAATAAACGTTACCGCCACCCGCAGCACCCCGTTACCGGGCGACCAGCCCAACGATCCTACCGATCAGGGTAAAGTTTACACACTTAATTTGCTGTTACCAGGCGCCGGGAATTACACCATTACACCAAGCTATGAAAATGGCGCTACCATTTTTCGTAATAATGGCGGGGTAACGGGCTATCCGTTTAAAATTGGTAATGTGTTTAGTATTACTGGCAACACAGCCATATCAAGCGATACCGAAACTGATACTACTTATTATAAGAATTTTTATTACTACTTATATGATATGCAGTTACGCAGCCCGGGCTGTGCATCGGCCCAGCGGGTAGCTGTAACCATAACTAAGCCGGTTGTTACCCAAAGTGGAGATATATTAAGCTCGAGCATAACATCGGGTAACCAATGGCTGCTTAATGGCGAAATAATAGAGGGTGCTACAGCGGGAACTTACGCGCCATCTGTTAGCGGCAACTACCAAACACAGGTTACACTGGATAATGGCTGCGTAGCTATGTCTGATGATTTTGCTTATGCACTTATTGCTAAAAACCCCGATAAAACAACAGATATTGGTTTAGCAATATTCCCTGTCCCTACTAATACGTATGTTAATGTAGTGTTTACAGCTAAAGCAGCCGGCGATCTTAAGCTGGCACTGGTTAATACCGCCGGGCAAATAGTATATCAAACATCGCAAAAAATTGCAGCGGGTAATTTTAGTACAGTGATAAATACGGCTGAACGTTTGCCGGGCCCTTACTTATTAAAGGTAAACCTGGGAGATAAAGTGTATTCGAAGAAGATAATTATTGTGAAATAGGAAGCTTACAAAAAACAAATAGCCATCTACAAACATAGGATGGCTATTTGAGATTGAATATTGGGTATTCCTTAGAACGTATATTTTATACCTAAGCCTGGTGCAAGGTCAAAGAAAGGGCCGGTGGCCAGTTCCAAACGTGGGTTAAGGTCAAGGCTAAGGGCAATAGGGGCATCCGGGAGTTTATATTCCAGGCCTAAAACACCATCGGCACCTAACAATATATGGCTGTCATTATAATAGTTATCATCGCTGCCAAAGCGTTTGTAAACACCGCTGCCTACTGCACCAACGTGTGCACCAAAACCATAGTAAAATTTAAGTCCGGCGGTGTTGAATGCCGTCTGATGTATCTCATATAAACCGGTAACCACCAAACCATGGTTACGGATACCCAATATACCTTCAAGGGCAGTACTTTCGTTCATGAAATACTTTACAGATGGGCCGTTTTCATAGCCTCCAAACTTTAAGCCTACGGCGGTTTTATAACTCTGCGCGTCAGATCGTTTAGAAAGCAATAAAAAAGAGGTTAACACTAATGCGATTAAGGTAAATTTTTTCATGTGGGGATTTTGTTTTTTAGATAGATGTTGTATCATCTACAATTTTTCAATTAAAAAGTTCAACGTTATTAACGTCAAAAATCGCTTTTTGTGCGGTTTTTGTAAAATTTATACTGCAATAATATATTATTCTGCTGATTTTCAATCTAAAATAATCAACATACATATATTGCGTATGTAAATTGAAATAGATTAAATTGGCAAAAATTATAGCTGTTGCATGAACTTTAGATTGGGATTAACTTATATACTAACTGTATTATTTACCATATTGGGTTTGGTGGGCCATACCCAACCACAAACAAGCCCGGATGAAAAATATAAAAATGGCGTAGTGGTTTGCGCCTATCCCGATGCTGCAAAAGCGGGCTTAGACGTGCTAAAAAAAGGTGGTAACGCCGTAGATGCTGCGGTTGCCGTACAGTTTGCCCTGGCAGTTACTCACCCACAGGCCGGTAATATTGGTGGTGGTGGTTTTATGGTTTATCGCCCGGCCAAAGGCTTTTCTAATACACTCGATTTTAGGGAGATGGCCCCGGCAAAAGCAAGTACCAATATGTATCTGGATACTGCAGGCAATATTATCCCCAACAAAAGTTTATACACTCATCAGGCGTCGGGGATCCCGGGCTCTGTTGACGGGATGATACGGGCACATAAAAAATATGGCCGGTTAAAATGGGCTACGTTGGTCCAGCCTGCCATCAACCTCGCGTTAAAAGGGTTTAAGATGACCAAACGCCTTGCGGCAGACATCAACAGGAATGATTCGGTTTTTAAAAGTCTTAACCCCGGCAAAAGATATTTGATGAAAGATACCAAATGGCAGGAAGGTGATACACTGATACAGGAAGACCTGGGTAAAACGCTGGCATTGATACGCGATAAAGGCCGGGCCGGGTTTTATGAAGGAAAGGTAGCCGACCTGTTAGTTGCCGAAATGAATGCTGGTGACGGCTTGATAACAAAAGCTGATCTGCAGAATTATCATTCGGTGTGGCGCAAACCGGTAACGGGCAGTTATAAAAATTATAAAATTATTACTATGCCGCCGCCATCAAGCGGTGGTATAGCATTATTGCAGTTGCTAAAATCGGTAGAAAAATACCCTTTACATAGATGGGGCTTTAATCAGGATAGCACCGTACAACTAATAGTTGAGGCCGAGCGCCGGGTATATGCCGATAGATCTAAATACCTGGGCGACCCCGATTTTTATAATGTGCCTGTGGATAGCCTGGCAAACCCCCAATATATTGCAAGCAGGATGCAAAGCTTTGACTGGGATGCCGCTACGCCAAGTACCAGCATACAGCCCGGCACATTTATAGGTTACGAAAGTGACCAAACCACCCATTATTCTATTGTAGATAAGGATGGCAACGCGGTAGCTATCACAACTACACTGAATGATTCTTTCGGCTCAAAAATATTTGTTAACGGTGCCGGCTTTTTGCTGAATAACGAGATGGACGACTTTAGCTCGAAACCCGGCACACCCAATATGTACGGCTTGGTTGGCGGTAAGGCTAACAGCATTGAACCCGGCAAACGGATGCTATCATGCATGACACCCACAATTGTTGAAAAAAATGGGCGTCTGTTTATGATAGTAGGTACACCAGGCGGTTCAACCATTATTACCTCAGTGTTTCAAACTGTACTCAATGTAATTGAATTTGATATGGATATGCAGCAAGCAGTTAGCGCCAAACGCTTTCATCATCAATGGCTGCCGGATAAAGTAGACACAGAACCTAATGCACTGGATGAGATTACTAAAGATAAGCTCACCAAAAAGGGATATAAAATAACCAACAAAGGCGCAATAGGCAGGGTAGACGGCATCTTAAAAACCAAAGCCGGGTATGAAGGTGGTGCCGACCCAAGAGGGGATGATACTAAAATGGGTTATTGATTAAGTCCATAGTTTATGGTCAATAGTCCATAGATTTATAGTGTTTTAAAAAACTATGGGCTATGGTCTATAGACTATCGGCTAAAATGTTAAGTTTGTCAGTATGCGAAGCAATGTAAAACATCAGGAAACTATTGATTACTTTTTAAAGATTGTGTGGCAAACCGTTGCCAACCGCTATAACCAATTAGTTACCGAATTTGGTATTACGCAGTCTATTGGTTATTTACTTATCAATATTGAAGAAGATGGTACAACTGTATCGCAGGCAGCGGCGTTATTGGGCTTAAAATCAACCAGTTTATCGCGCATGTTAAACCAACTGGAACAAACCGGGCTAATTTACCGGGAATCGAACAAAGGGGATAAGCGATCGGTAAAAATTTACCTGACAGATTTGGGTAAGGAAAAACGCCAGTTGGCAAAAAACGTTGTAAAACAATTTAATAACTACCTAAACGCGCATATAAGCGATGCCGATAAGCAGTATTTAACCGATATGCTGAAGAAAATAAACCAGCTAACCCTTAATTATAAACCCTGATTTTACTTTTTAACCCAGCCCCAATTGTTAAAAAGTGTTAAGCTGCTGTTTTTGCGATATAAAACAATAAATTTGCCTTTTGAAAATTAAATGAACAAGATACTGCTGATATTATTATTTAGTGTTGTTTGTTTGTCTTCCTGCAAAAAAGGCTATGATGCCGTTGCAGAGGAAAGGACACAGGCAGAGATTGATGATAAAATAATACAGGATTATATTGCAGGTACACCGGGTTTAAGCGCGGTAGCAAAACGTATTGATAGCGCGGGAATTGCAACAGGTGTTTATTATGTAGAGTTAGCACCGGGAAGTGGCAATGACTTGTTCACGAGCTCGACCCGGATAACAATTGATTATACCAGCAAGAAACTTTTGACAGGCGAGGTTTTTGCCCGAAGCAATAATTTTCATCCCTCGTTTACCTTAGGGGAGGTATTAAGGGCATGGAAGCTGGGTATCCCGCAAATAAAAAAGGGAGGAAAGATACGTATAATAGCGGCATCACGTTATGCATACGGTCCGTATGACCAGCCTGAGATAAATCTGCCTAAGAATTCGGTGGTAGATTTTGAGATTGAACTTTTAGACGTAACGAACTAACTTTAGATGAAACAAAAGATTTTTACTTTTTTATTAATAGCAGCAGCTGGTTTAACCGCTTGTAAAAAGAACGACAGCAACCAACCGGATCTCAGGGAATTCGACGAGCAGAAGATACAGGCTTATATAAGTGCAAACGGTTTAACAGGCTTTACTGCTGATACTACTAAAGACGGTACCGGTACTACCGGCATGTATTATAAAATTATATCACAAGCCACCGGCGATACCCTTAAATATTCTGATAATATATCATTGGTTTATACCTTAAAATCTTTTGACGGAAAGTATGTAGCTGCCGATACTATATCTAACCACTTTTATGGATACCTGGGTCAATTAACGGCTGTAAACCAACTTACCGGATTTAGGTTGCCCCCGGGCTTACAATTGGCCATTCATAACCTGCTTCAATATAAAGGCAGTAGCATGCGTGTGTTGATACCTTCGCGCCTTGGGTATGGTGTAAACGGCTTTGGATCGGGCAGTATCTCTAACGTAAACACGCGTATTGCAGGTAACCAAAGCCTTGATCTTTACGTGCACGTAATAAGCGACCAGGATATTTACGACGAGCAGGTGATTAAGAATTATATAGCCGCAAACAACTTAACAGGTTATGTTAAAGATCCATTGGGTTATTATTATAAAATTGTAGCTCCGGGCACAGGCGCTATTGATGAGATATCAGAATTTACAACTGTTACCACAACATATACCGGATATCTGTTAAATGGGGTTGGATTTGATACTGGCAGCGCAACTACTGCAACCACCTTAACTCCCTATTCATTAATAACCGGTGTAGAGGATGCACTCCAAAAACATGCATCAAAGGGGACTTCTATTTCGATTTTGATACCATCATCACTTGGCTACGGTGCTGGTGCAAGAACTTCCATTCCCGGAAATTCTGTACTTAAGTTTGATTTTCAGATAACAGATATAAAGCAGCCGTAATTATTTACGCAAGGCTGTTTTAAAAGCTTTTAAACATCTTTTGCGTGCAAATTCGTGATCTACAATGGGTTTTGGATACTTGCTGAAGTCGGCATATTCCGGAACCCATTTTTTTACGTATTCTAATTTAGGGTCAAACCTTTTTAATTGAGCGTCCGGGTTAAATATCCGGAAGTAAGGCGCGGCATCTGTACCGCTCCCGGCTGCCCATTGCCAGCCGCCAACATTGCTTGCCATTTCATAATCCAGTAGTTTACGGGCAAAATACCGTTCGCCCCAGCGCCAGTCAATCAGCAAATGTTTACTTAAAAAGCTGGCTACTACCATGCGCACCCTATTGTGCATATAGCCGGTAGCATTTAGTTCGCGCATGCCGGCGTCTACCATCGGGAAACCCGTTTCGCCTTTACACCACGCCTCAAATTGATCCTCATCGTTGATCCATTCTATACGGTCATACTCCGGCCGAAACGCGTGATCTACTGTCTGCGGGAAATGGTATAATATCATCATATAAAACTCCCGCCATATCAATTCGTTCAGCCATGTTTTTTCGGGCGATTTATAGGCATCCCTTGCGCAACGGCGGATACTTACCGTGCCAAAACGTAAATGTACCCCTATATGCGATGTGCCAGTTATAGCCGGGAAATCGCGTGTTTCGGCGTAATCTGCTATAGCCTCCTTGTATTCCTTTTCGGGGTAATCTATTTCATTTTTTACGAAGCCCATTTCCTTTAAAGCGGGCAGTTTGGGCGCTTTAAATTTGAGCAGGCTCTTTATATATTTTTCGGTAGGGTATGCCTTCAGATAAAACGGCTTTAGTTTTTGATACCATTTGTTTTTGTAAGGCGTGTAAACCGTATAGGGTTTGCCATCATCTTTTATCACCTCATTTTTTTCAAAAATCACCTGATCTTTATAGGTTTTAAACACTATATCGTTTTTGACTAACAGGGCTTTAATTTTATCATCACGCAATTTGGCGTAAGGCTCATAATCGTGATTAGTATAAACGGCAGCTATATTATATTCTTTAATGAGGGTTTCCCAAGCCTGTTTTGGATGATCATAAACTACCAGTAAACTACTTTTGTGCTTTTTACATTCGTCATTGATCTCCTCAATTGTTTTGTATATGAAGGTAACCCGTGCATCGTCCTTGTCTTCCAGCTTATCTAATATCTCTTTGTCGAAGATAAAAAGAGGCAGTACAGGGTTTCCGCTTTTTAAGGCGTGGTACAGGCCTGCATTGTCTTCGATCCGCAGATCGCGGCGAAACCAAAAAACACTTACCGGGGTGTTCTTATCCATAAATTTCCTTTAGCGCCAGGCCAATCTCCGGATACTTAAATCTGAAGCCCACATCCTCAATTTTTTGTGCCGATGTTTTTGTGCTGCTTAATACCAGACCTGCCAGTTCCCCGAATAATAATTTTATTAAAAAAGCAGGCACATTGGGTGCCCAAAACGGGCGATGCAGTTGTTTAGCCACAGCTTTGGTTAGCTCCTTATTGGTAACCGGCACAGGTGCAGCCATGTTAAAAACGCCTGTTAATAGTTCATTATTTAACCCAAACAGATACATATCTACCACATCCTGGTGATGGATCCACGGTACCCATTGTTTTCCATTGCCCAGCGGCGAACCTATGCCAAGCTTTACAGGCATGGCTAACTGCGGCAATGCCCCGCCCTCGGTAGTCAATACAACACCCGTACGAAATTTTAAGATCCGCAGACCTAATTGTCCGCCTTCGTCCACTGCTTTTTCCCATTCAATGCAGCAGGTGCCAATAAAATCATGAGCAGGGGGGCTATTTTCGGTAAGTAATTCATCGCCACGGTTACTGTAATAACCAGTACCCGACGCGGATATTACTGTATTTACTTTATGGGCCATGTTTTTCATCAATCCATAAATAAGGGCTATTGATTTGGTGCGGCTTTCTATAATTTCTTTTTTGCGTTGGTCTGTCCAGCGTTTATCGGCAATACCTGTACCTGCCAGGTGTATAATAGTATCCACACCACCTATACAATGTTCATCTATCGTACCTTTTTCTACATCCCATAAAAAGGTTTTAACCATTTGGTTTTTACCAGGGCTGCGGCTTAAGTGGCTTACCGTATGGCCTAAGGCTAAAAGTGCTTTGGTTAATTGCCTGCCCAAAAGCCCCGATCCGCCGGTGATAAGTATATTTTTAGGTTGGTTCATGATAGGTAGTTCATCGTTAATGATAGCTTTTAAACAAGTAATAATAATAAAAGGGTATCTGAAATTGCCATCACCATAAACTATCAGCTATTATTTTCGCCAACCCGCAAGTAACACTTTCATGTTATGGCAACAACACAATAGCGGGGGTGTTTTAATTTGATGATTTTGTTCTGACCCGTTCGAGATATTGAAACAATAGTGCGGAAATTAACTCAAATGATGGGTTTTTATTGATCAACAAGAATAAACCAAGCGATTGAAGCTTTTTATACTTGTATAACCCGTACGTTGGAATTAACCCAAATGTAACTTTTTTGTTAATTATTAAGCAATTGAGTGAAGTAATTAAACCTTTTTTTACTTATGCATTCTAAATCAAATATCATAAGAGTTTTTATAGCATGTTTACCCGTACTTTTCAATTAGTTTTAATTTTTTCAAGCTTTGTAATATTAGGTCTTTTAGTTGCTTATGGCTGGTATTGCCGCAACAGGTCACAATCATTTATAGGTAGTGGCCGCGTAACCGATATCGAAACATGGCACATGAAAGCTACCCTAAGCTGGATAGCCACTTTTATAATGATGTTTGCAATGGCTGTATGGTATATGGTAGATTAAGAGGATAGCACGCGGCTAAGCCAGCTCCTCTACATGTGGTTTATAAGTATCCGTTTTTACCCTTGCTTTAAGTTCATGCAGTATATTATATAAGCCGAAATTTGTACGGTTTACGTAAATAAAATGCTTTACACCACGGGCTTGTTTAAACTCGGGCATCTTTGAAACCTTTTCACCGAAACCAAAGAGGTTGTCAAAAAAGGTTTTTTCGCCAAAATCGAAAGTGTTGGTGATGTAGGGCTTGGCAAATAAACTTATCATCTGTCTAAACATTTTATGATAGAATTCTATCTGCGCAGGGGTATCGTTAGGTAATATCATTTCCAGCTTACGAAAAGCTTTTATAGTTTCTTCTTTATCATCAAACAAGTTGGTTGATGTAAGCGAAAAGAATGGATAATAAAAGTCATCGGGCATTACCTTAATGCAGCCAAAGTCGATACATCCAAGTTTGCCCTCGGGGGTTATCATAAAGTTACCGGGGTGCGGATCGGCATGTACAGCTCGTAGTTCGTGTTGCTGATAGTTGTAAAAGTCCCAAAGTGCCTGGCCAATCTGGTCGCGCAATTTTTGCGATGGGTTGGTTGCCAAAAACTCGCGCAGGTGCAGGCCTTCCATCCAATCCATTGTAATAATACGTTTGCTGGATAGGTCCGGGTAATACTCCGGGAAAACTACATTATTTAAATTTTTGCAGGCGATAGAAAACTCTATCGAACGGCGTACTTCCAGTTCGTAATCGGTTTCTTCTAAAAGGCGTTCTTCTACCTCGCGCATGTAAATATCCAGCTCCTTTTCGCTCATACCCAGCATCCTGAAGGCAAAGGGTTTCACCAGTTTCAAATCAGATGATATAGAATCGCCCACACCGGGATATTGTATTTTTACCGCCAGCTTTTTACCGTTCAGTTCGGCCTGGTGTACCTGGCCAATTGACGCTGCATTGGTAGAACGGATGTTGAACTTATCGTAGATCTGGTCGGGGTTTTTGCCAAAGTATTTTTTGAACGTTTGCACAATAAGCGGGCCTGATAATGGGGGCGCATTATATTGCGACTGCGTAAATTTATCTACATAAGCTTGTGGCAGCAGGTTTTTATCCATACTCAGCATTTGTGCTACCTTAAGTGCACTGCCTTTTAACTCACTTAATGATTGATATATATCGGTAGCATTATCCTCGTTCAATTCAGACCTGTCCATGTCCGGGTTGAAAAGTTTTTTAGAGTAATGCTTTATATAGTTGCCGCCAATTTTAAAGCCTGTTTTTACAAATTTGGCGCTGCGTTCAACTTTGCTGGTAGGTATGCTGTTTTGTTCTTTCGAAGTGTTATCACTCATGTTGTTATTGCTCAAAATAATGCGGCCAGTTTCTGCAAGTTAATGTCTGCGTAATCGTTTATAGCAAGGTTGGCCAGCTTGCTAATTATTTCTACAGGATGGGCGGTAGCAATACCTACAACCCTCATGCCCGCGTTGTTACCCGCCTTTAAACCCGAAATTGAATCTTCAAATACAACGCATTTTTCGGGGCGGGCGTTTAGCTGCTCGGCGGCTTTTAAAAATATTTGCGGCGATGGTTTAGGCTGGCTTACCATACCGCCGGTTATTACTACATCAAAGTATTGCCTTATAGGTATGGTCTCAAAAATAAAATCTACATCATCCATATTCGATGATGTGGCCAATGCTATTTTAACACCGGCATCTTTCAGTTCGGCCAGGAAATTTTCCAGTCCGTTTATTGGCCGCAGATAAGGTTGAAAGGCAATTTCATAAAGCTGCTGCTTTTCTTTCGCCAGTGCTTTTAGTTCAGCTTCGTCCAGGTCCTCCCCAAAATACTTTTTCAGGGTATTCAGTATGGGCACACCGCTTATTTCGCTCAGGTACATTTCGCGGCTTAATTCTGGTAGGCCACGTTTTTTAAAAAGCTGTTGCCAGGCTTTAAAATGAAAAGGCGTATTATCTATCAGTGTGCCGTCCATATCAAATATGGCGGATACCCCCTCTAAATCTCCCCCGGTAGGGGAGACTTTTATTTTTTTATCACTCATTTATATTTCTAAAGCCCTCCCTTCCGGGGAGGGTTTGGGTGGGGCTATTAAAACCGCATTTTTTCCTTCAACCCGCCATTCTTTGCCAAAAACTTGCCATACTCAAACAAGTTATCTATCGGCGAACGCTGGAAAAGATCGAACGTTACATTTACGCCTTTCTCAATGGCCTCGTCAGTTTTTTCAAATCCTGCCGAATCATCATTTATCCAAAAATTTAGCACAAAACCAAACTGTATCCAAAGAGCGTCTTTATAACGTTTGCTAAAAAATTTGCGATCGCTTAGTTCAGATGTTTCGATACCTTCTGTTAAAATGCCTTCGGCAAAATTCTCAAATATCTCTTTTGTTGGCTCCAGTACTTTAGGCGTACCCAGGCCACGATGTTTTTTAATGCTGTACACGGCAAAACTGCGACTGCTTTTCAATAACTCAAAAAAGCTGTAGAAGAACGATAAGGCCTTCTCGCGCGAGGAATATTGTGTCCAAATTTCCTGTGCGCGTATTTCGATAAGGGTTTTATTGGTCAGATCTGCCCATACACTTTGTTCAACCGCATCAAAAGATCCGAAGTAGCGGTAAAACTCATCCTCGGGCATTTTATTTTTTTTAGCAAATACATACACCGATTTTGGCTGCTGGCCTTCTGTTAATACATGATCTATATACGCTTTCTGGATGCTTTCGATAGTTGCCATAGTGTTGATTTTTAATATTTAAAGTTACGATAAACAGCTGGTGTTAATATCATGCTTATGTTAATTAAACGGGTAAAGGTTAGGTTTAGTTTGTGATAGAATTTCACATAACGCTGTATAAATGTTGGAACGATGTCAAAATGTTGTAGCAAATTACGCAGGGCAACTAAATAATTCCCATTTTTGTAATTAATCTAAATAAGTTTAGATTAGTTGTTCATATGAGTGAAAAGGTTATATTGGTTTGGTTTAGAAATGATTTGCGCATACACGATAATGAAATATTATCTGAAGCCGTGCGCAGGGCAGATAAAGTATTACCCGTATATATTTTCGATCCTTTTTACTTTAAAACCAGCGCTTTAGGCGCTTTAAAAACCGGGAGCTTCCGTGCCCGTTTCCTGCTTGAAGCTGTTGCTGATTTGCGGGAGAACCTTAAAAAGTTTGGCGCCGACCTACTGATCCGTATCGGCGACCCTGCGGAAGTGCTTACTCAATTAGCCGAAGAATACCAGATAAGTGAAGTTTACCATCACCGCGAGGTTGCACCTGATGAAACCGATGTTTCTGAAAAGGTTGAAGCCGCTTTATGGAAAATGAAGCTGAACCTGAAACACTTCATCGGGCATACCATGTACCATAAAGAGGACCTGCCTTTCCCTATAAAAGATATCCCTGATAGCTTTGTTACCTTTAAAAAGAAGGTAGAACGTGATAGCACTGTTAGGCCAAGTGTTGTTAGTCCGGAGTATATTATTACACCCGAAATTATCGATGCCGGCGAATTGCCTACGCTTACAGATCTGGGTGTTCCCGAGCCTGTTGATGACGCCCGTGCCAGTGAAAAATTTATTGGTGGCGAAACAGCAGCCCTCAAACAATTGCACAATTATCTGGAAAGTTGCCTGCAAGCAAACCAGGGTAAAAATATACGCGGCGCTACTTGCAATTCATCACGTTTAAGCCCATGGCTGGCTGTTGGGTGCATATCGCCAAGGCAGGTTTATTGGGAGGTGGTTAACTATCACCGCGAAAACCATTTGCCCAATACCGATCCTATAATGCTGGAGCTTTTGTGGCGCGATTATTTCCGCTTTATGTTTAAAAAACATGGCCAAAAGTTCTTCCGGTCCGAAGGGTTTGGCGATGTTCCCGATGTTGCTGCCAACCAGGATGAACTTTTTGAGCAATGGAAAACCGGCCAAACTGGTGTTCCGTTTGTTGATGCTGCCATGCACCAGTTAAATGCTACCGGTTACATCACCAACTATAGCAGGCAGGCTGTAGCTACCTATTTAACTAAAGATTTGCAGGTTGACTGGACAAAAGGCGCCCTGTATTTTGAAGAAAAGCTAATAGATTATTCGCCCGCAAGCAATTGGGGTAACTGGGCGTTTGTGGCCGGGGTAGGTAACGATACTAAAAGTAACCGTTTTTTTAACGCTGCAAAGCCTACCGACCAGTTAGATACCCAAAGCGATTTTATAACCACCTGGTTGCCTGCTGCACATACCGTGTGTGAATAAGGTGCAGGTTATTGTAGCTTTAAACGCAACAAAAACAGTTTATTAGCGTATATATATTATGAACCCATTTGAGCAATTCACCATCATTATCGGCCTCCTTGCCGTGTTGTTTGAAGGCTTGGGGTATCTTCGCAGTTTCCTGCACAAATTTTTACACAAATCTTAATTATGCTTTTATTGCTTCCAACTTAAAATTGATAGAAAAGTAATAGCATATAATTTCAGCATTTTATTCTATAATGCTTAATTTTGTACCGTTTACAACAATGGTTTCTATGGATCGCCTCAATTACATAAACAGCGGAAACGCAGCCTACATTAATACATTATACGAAGCTTACAAACAAGACCCCGAATCTGTAGATTTTGGCTGGCAAAAGTTTTTTGAAGGCTTTGACTTTGGAAAAGATAATCAAGATGCCCCTGCGGCCACCGCCGCAACACCTGATCATTTCCTAAAAGAGATCAACGTGATGAACATGATAAATGGATACCGCTCTCGCGGCCATTTATTCACCAAAACAAATCCTGTACGCGAGCGCCGCAAATATTTCCCGGGTAAAGAGCTGGAAACCTTTGGTTTAAGCGAAGCTGATATGGACACCGTATTTAATGCAGGTGTTGAAGTTGGGATAGGCCCCGCCAAACTGCGCGACATTCGCCAGTTATTAGAACAAACTTATTGCCAGGCCATTGGTGCCGAATATACCTACATCCGCAATCCTATAAAACTAAAATGGTTTGAGGACAGGATGGAGAGCAAACGCAATACGCCATCATTCACCGTGGATGAAAAGAAAGAGATGCTGGCTAAATTGAACGAAGCGGTTGTTTTTGAAAATTTCCTGGGAACAAAATTCCTGGGCCAGAAACGTTTCTCGTTAGAAGGTGCCGAAGCTTTGATCCCTGCCCTTAACTCCGTTATCAGGAAAGGATCAGACCTGGGTATCGAAGAATTTATCATCGGTATGGCACACCGTGGCCGTTTAAATGTGCTCACTAACATCATGGAGAAAACCTATAAAGAGGTATTCTCTGAGTTTGAGGGTAAAAACTTTGACTCAGAATCTCCATTTGGTGGTGACGTAAAATATCACCTTGGATTTTCTACCGATGTAGAAACCGCACAGGGTAAAAAAGTTCACTTAAGCCTTTGTCCTAACCCATCGCACTTAGAGGCGGTTGACCCGGTTGTGGAAGGTATTACGCGTTCAAAAATTGATTTTAAACATAACGGCGATCATTCAAAAATTGCCCCTATATTAATACATGGTGACGCATCTGTAGCCGGACAAGGAATTGTTTACGAGGTTTTACAGATGGAAAAACTGGACGGTTACCGCACCGGCGGAACGATCCACCTGGTTATAAACAACCAGATAGGTTTCACCACCAACTATAAAGATGCCCGGTCAAGTACTTATTGTACCGATGTGGCTAAAACGGTGCTTTCGCCGGTGTTCCACGTAAATGGGGATGATGTTGAGGCATTGGTTTATGTAGTTAACCTGGCAATGGAATATCGCCAGGTATTTAACGAGGATGTATTTATCGATATCCTTTGCTACCGCAGATACGGACATAATGAGGCGGATGAGCCTAAGTTTACCCAGCCTGTATTATATAAAGCTATCGAAGCGCACCCTAATCCGCTGCAGATCTACAGTAAAAAACTGATAACCGAAGGAACAATCGACGACAAGTATGTAAAAACGCTTGAAAAAGATTTCCGTGCGGAGTTACAGCAAATGCTGGATGAAGCCAAAGCTTCCGACAGGTTTACCGATACCATCCCGATGTTTGAAGGTGCCTGGAGCGGCCTGCATTTAGCAAACCACAGCGAATTAATTAGCCCGATTGATACATCGGTTAGCAAAGAGGTTATTACCGAAATAGGTGACAAACTAACTGTGTTGCCAACTGATAAGCAATTCTTTAAGAAAATTGAAAAATTGTTCCAGGACCGTAATGCTATGGTTAATAAAACCGGCATATTCGATTGGGCAATGGGCGAATTGCTTGCCTACGGTACTTTATTAAAAGAAGGTTTCCCGGTAAGGTTAAGCGGCGAAGATGTTAAACGCGGTACATTCTCGCATCGCCACGCGGTACTTACCCTGGCCGATTCTGAGGATGAATACACCCCGCTTGAAACTATTGATACAAAAGCGAAACTCAGCATATTCAATTCACTGCTATCTGAGTATGGCGTGTTAGGTTTTGAATATGGTTATGCTTTGGCAAACCCTAATGCATTAACCATTTGGGAAGCGCAATTTGGCGATTTCTTTAACGGTGCGCAGATCATAGTTGACCAGTACATTGCCAGTGCCGAAACAAAATGGCAGCGTGGTAACGGTTTGGTGATGCTATTGCCGCATGGTTACGAAGGCCAGGGCCCCGAGCATTCATCGGCGCGTGTAGAGCGCTTTTTAGAGCTTTGCGCTGATGATAATATCCAGGTGGCAAACTGTACAACCCCTGCAAACTTCTTCCATATTTTAAGGAGGCAAATGCACCGCAGTTTCCGTAAACCGCTTATTATATTTACACCTAAGAGTTTATTGCGCAGCCCTAATTGCGTATCGCCGCTGGCAGATTTTACCGATGGTAAGTTCTACGAATTGATAGACGATAATTATGCCGATGTTAAGAAAGTAAAACGTGTATTACTTTGCACCGGTAAAATTTATTATGATCTGTTTGAGAAACAACAGGCAGATAAACGTAAGGATATAGCTATAGTGCGTGTTGAGCAATTATACCCAACACCTGTACAGCAGATCTTAAAAATTAAAGCTAAATACGAAAAGGCTACCGAATTTTTCTGGGTACAGGAAGAGCCTGAGAACATGGGCGCATGGCCATATATTTGCCGCAAGTTCCACAACGATAAATATTTAAACCTGAATGTTATATCGCGCTTGGAAGGTAGCAGTACCGCTACCGGTTTTGCTAAACAGCATGCTGCACAGCAATTGCATATTGTATCGAAAGCATTTGAAGCGCCTGCGGGCAAACTGGTTAAAGCAACCATTAAAAAAACAACCGAAAAAATGGCTAACGCCGGGGCTGATTGATATTTGAGTTGAAGGTGATGGGAGCGAGGAGCGTATAAATTGTTCATCGGGCCCGCACCCCGCACTAATATCCTCGTTCCATAAACAAAAACTTACAACTACTTACAATATGAGTTTAGAAATAAAAGTTCCGCCGGTAGGCGAATCCATTACCGAAGTAACATTATCAGCCTGGAAAAAAAAGGATGGTGACCATGTAGAAATGGACGAAGTGATAGCCGAGCTGGAATCAGACAAGGCAACTTTTGAGCTTACTGCCGAAAAGGCCGGGACTTTAAAAACAGTTGCAGCCGAAGGCGATGTATTAGCCATTGGCGCTGTTGTGGCCAGTATAGAAGATGGTGGCGCACCTGCAGCCGAGAAAGCACCTGCTGCGCCGGTTGCAGCTAAAGAAGAAGCGGCTACGGCTGTTAGTCCTGCTGCGCCTGCAAACGCCCCTGCTCCTGCACCTGCCCAGGGCTCATCATCATTAGAAATAAAAGTACCACCGGTAGGCGAGTCAATAACCGAAGTAACACTATCCCGGTGGATCAAAAAAGACGGCGAAGCTGTTGAAATGGACGAAGCTATTGCCGAACTGGAATCTGACAAAGCAACGTTTGAGTTAACTGCTGAAAAAGCCGGCACATTAAAAACTATAGCTAAAGAAGGCGATACCCTGGCCATTGGCGCAGTGGTTTGCATCATTGAAGGCGGTGCAGGTGCTCCTGTATCTGCTCCTATACCGGTAACCCCTGCGGTTGCAGATGCGGTTAACGAATCGCCACAATCTGCTCCATCAAAAGGAACAACCTATGCATCGGGCACACCATCGCCTGCTGCTGCAAAAATATTAGCCGAAAAAGGCATTGATACTTCAGCTGTAAGCGGTACAGGTGTTGATGGCCGTATCACTAAAGGTGATGCCCTTAACGCGCAAAACCAGCCTGCTGCCGCACCCGCACAACCCGCGGCTAAACCTGCCGCTGCTGCCGCACCTCAAACTCCGCAACCCGCTCCAGGTTCAAGAAGCGATCGTCGCGAAAAAATGTCGTCGTTACGCAAAACGGTTGCCAAACGTTTGGTAGCGGTTAAAAGCGAAACCGCTATGTTAACTACTTTTAACGAGGTAGATATGGCGCCGATAATGGAAGTACGCAGCAAGTACAAAGATAAATTCAAAGAAAAACACGGCGTTGGCTTAGGCTTTATGTCGTTCTTTACTAAAGCGGTTACCGAGGCTTTAAAAGAATGGCCTGCTGTTGGTGCCCGTATAGAAGGCGAAGAAATAGTTTACAGCAATTTTGCTGATATCTCTATCGCGGTATCTGCGCCAAAAGGTTTGGTTGTCCCGGTTATCCGCAACGCCGAAAGCATGAGCCTTGCCGAAATTGAAAAAGCCATTGTAGTGCTTGCAGGTAAGGCCCGCGAAAATAAATTAACGCTGGAAGAAATGACTGGCGGAACGTTCACTATCACCAACGGTGGTGTTTTTGGTTCTATGATGTCTACTCCGATATTAAATTCGCCGCAATCGGCTATATTGGGTATGCATAATATTATTGAGCGCCCGGTTGCCGTAAACGGACAAGTGGTTATTCGCCCAATGATGTACCTGGCGCTGTCATATGATCACCGCATCATAGATGGCCGCGAATCGGTAAGCTTCCTGGTGCGTGTAAAACAATTACTGGAAGACCCAACAAGGTTGTTGTTAGGAGTTTAGATACTAATCTGAAAATACGAAAGCCCGGTTACGCCGGGCTTTTTTGTTATCTATTCGAGTAATCTTTTGGGTTTTTGTAAGCGTGGATTATTGCCAAAATAATTATTTGTTTATTAACCTCATCAACAAGGTAATGAATGTGAAAAGGAAACTGCTTTAACATTAAAGTTCGTACTTCTCTATATTTAATCTGAAAACCTATGGGCGTAAGATCTATGTATAGTTTAGCTTCACGAATACGAAGTAAAAATTGCCGGGCAAGTTTTGGTGAAATGGCTTTATAATAATCAACTGCGTTTAAAATATCACTTTTAACAGCAGGTCTATTTACGAAGTTATAGTTCACAAACTTTTCTCGATATCATTTAACGTGTCATCAAAACTGCTTAAAGCTGTCGGGTTTTGATAATAATCATTAAGCCTTTCATCAATTATTTGAGTTTGCCATGCTGATAATTCAGATGTATTAACAACTTCTTCTTTTTGCAAATCAGCGTACCTTTCCTTCAAAGATTGCCATTCTTCAATAGGAATAAACACTCCGGTTGTGTTTCCTTTATTATCATGAATAAATTGAAGATTCATACTCTTTTATATAGGTATTAATCAAAGTTACAAAAAATGTTTTATCCTATCGCTCTCTTCAACGCCATAACATATCCAATATGCATCCCATCATGAAATGGCAGAAAATTTATGGCATCTTCAACGCTGATTATTTGCACACCATAGCGGGTTGCCCATTGCGGGTAATTTGTAAAGTTTTTGTTTTGATAATTGGTTTCTAACTGATCAATGGTGGTGAGCAGCAGCTCTTTTATTTCGTCAACTTCTACGCTGTCAATAAAGCGGGTAGGCTTGGTATCCGGGCGGTATGGGGTATAATGTTTATCCTCCACTATAAAAGGTATGCCTGCCCTTGTATAGCAAATGCCTTGTTCTGCTGATATTAGATGCGCCACATTCCAGATAATGTTATTGTTAAAACCTGCCGGAACCTGGTTTAGTTGTTCGGTAGATAAACCCTCTATTAATTGCAGTAAATGCTTACGGGTTGCTCTGATGGTATTTAAGGAGTTGGTTATCATGTTCAAATATTGAATTTTTATCGGGATAAATGTTAATGCTAATGTAAATTAAGCCGTTTTAACATCGCCACAGCTTATCGCTTTTATTTTACCTTTGCAATTCATTAATAGCAATGTCGGCAACTACTATAAGCAATTCTGTTCAGGCAAATAAACCGGTGTGGTACTTTATTCTATGCTGGACGTTATTGAACGCTGTGCAGGCATATACCTTAGAGCTGCATGCCGATGAGGCCTACTACTGGATGTTTGCCCAAAAGCTGGACTGGGGGTATTTTTACCACCCGCCAATGGTGGCGCTGTTCATAAAAATAGGCGATACCTTATTCCATAACGAACTTGGTTTGCGCTTGCTAACCGTATTAAGCAATAGCCTGGCTATATACCTGCTTTGGCTAATTTTAAAAAAGTACCAGGTTAGCGCCAAGTGGTTCATGCTGCTGGTATCGGGCGTACTGGTTTTTCATGTTTATGGCTTTACCAGCACGCCGGATGCCCCTTTGTTTTTCTTTGCGGTGCTGTTCTATTATTTCTATCAAAAGTATATTGATGAAGATAGCTGGTTAACAGCTTTTATAATTGGGGTTATTGTAGCCTGCCTGCTTTACAGTAAGTATCATGGGGTGCTGCTTGTTGGGTTTACCCTGTTATCAAACCTTAAACTTTTTACGCGCAAAACTTTTTACCTGGCCATATTAACGGGGTTAGTAATTTACATCCCCCATATTTTGTGGCAAATGCACAGAGGGTTCCCGGCGGTTAATTACCAGTTGTTCGAACGGTCGTCTGCATTTGGGTACGATATTTCTATCAGCACTACATTTATTGTAGGGCAGCTTTTACTGGGTGGGGCATTTATTAGCTGGTACCTGTTTTATCAAGGGTTCAGCACTAAGACAACGGACGTTTTTACCCGTGGCTTATTGTTTAATGCCATAGGCACATTTGGGTTTTTCCTGCTGAATACCTTTAAAGTAAACGTACAGCCCCATTATACACTAATTGCTTTTGTACCTTTAATATGCCTGGCGCTTATTAACTTCCAACGGAAAAACTTTGATGCCAAATGGTTTTACAGATTGGCAATTGCAAATTTGGTGTTGATATTGGCGTTGAGGCTATCCCTTATATTTGGTTTGCCATTTATAAAAAAGGTAGAGGCTTTAAAAAGCTATTTCGGTTTCCACGAATGGGCCAACCTGGTCCATCAAAAAGCAGGCAATGCGTTTGTAGTGATGGACGAAGGTTTTCAGAACCCATCAAAATATAGTTTTTATACCAACAGCCTTAAAGGTTTCGCTTACGATTCCCGGTATTATGGGCGCACTATGTTTGATATCTGGCCAATGGAGGATAGCCTGCAGCATCAGCGTGTGTACTATTTGTTAAAATATCCGGTTACCGGCACCACTACCGATAGTATAAAATGCGATGCCGGAACCTGGTATAGTGGTTGGGTTGATGATGCGCGCACCTATCAAAAAATAGCTATAGAAACCGAAAAAACCGAAATTAAAGCCAAACGCGGACAAAAATTCGAATTTGACCTTACTATAACTAATCCCTACCCATTTGCTGTTAATTTTACCAACGCTGGCTACAAGCATCCGGTTGCGTTGGAAGCATGCTTTTTTATACATGTTACGCCAATAAGTGTACAGCAGGCTGATAGCAGCTTTAACGGCATAGCATTGCAAAAGGGGCAAAGGGCACGTTACAAGATGACAGTAACCGCGCCAATACAAAAAGGCACGTTCGACCTGTTTTTTTCACTGCGTACCGAACCATTTTTGGGCAGCAAGAACAGCGGCATAATAAAATTTACAGTTGAATAAAGATACAGCATGATAAAAAAGATCTACTTCGCCCTAATAACTATTCTATTAACCGCGGGTGCAGCGAGCGCACAAAACGTCGATTTCCATTTAAATGGAATGGGCTTTTTTGATAACCGCGAATATAAGGAGTTTGTAACAAGGTCCCGTACCTATTCAGGCGTACGTATTACTGCTGATGTTGGGTTTAACATTGATAGTAATAACCACTTTATTTTTGGTGCCAATGCGCTGCATGAGTTTGGTGGTAACCAGTTTTTTGTGCGTGTGAACCCGGTGGCTTATTACAGCTATACAGGTAAAAACTGGTTATTCAACGCCGGTGCTTTCTCTCGCGAGGGTTTACTTACCGATTATCCACGCGCCATGCTTAACGATACCCTGCGTTACTACAGGCCAAATGTAGAGGGCTTGCTAACGCGATTTAAAAGCAGCCACGTTACCGAAACCGTTTGGATTGATTGGGTGAGCCGCCAAACCAATGTGGATAGGGAGCAGTTCCTGTTCGGTTTTTCGGGTAAGTACCAGCCATCGCTGGATGGGCCGTTCTATGTGTCACACTACTTCTTTTTACTGCACGATGCCGGGCCTGCAATAGCCATCCCGGATGATCATATCCGTGATAACGGCGCGGCACAGATAAGGCTTGGCGCAAATTTAAGCCATAAAACCTTCCTCGACTCGGTAAGCTTTGAAGCCGGCGGTATGCTTTCATTAGAGCGCAGCAGGGGGATTGATGGCTGGCAAAAGCAAAAGGGGTTTGTGGCCAGTGCATATGCAAGCTATAAACGGTTTGCCCTTTATGATGAATTTTACAAAGGCGACGGCCATCATATTGCTTTTGGGGATTCTTATTACCAGTATAAAACTTATAACCGTTTAGATATTATTTATACGCCGTTTATTGCCAAAGGACTTAAAGGACAATTTGTGCTGAGCCTGCACAATACCCCGGGCTTCTTTAGCAACCAGGAAGCTTTCAAGCTAACGTATGATATCGGCAGAAAAAATTTGGTGAAGTTTAAGGATTAATACACTAAACTCTATTTGTCATGCTGAACGATAGTGAAGCATCTAATCGCCGCAATGCAGTTCGATAGCAAAGTTCGCTAATAGATCCTTCGCTATCGCTCAGGATGACAAACTTTTTTATAGCTAAGCAGAGTTTTTTATCTTCGCATCATACTATGAAGAAAAAAGCACTAACACTACTCTTATTAATCACCCTATTAATACCCTGCAAGCTTTTCGCGCAGGAAAATCGCTTCTCGGGTTGGGCGGCGTTATTCCATACCCAAAAGTTTTCGCCCAAATGGGGCATGTCGTTCGATGCGCAGTTCAGGTCTGCTAATCATTACGATTATTTGCAAAATGTACTGCTGCGACCGTCGGTAAATTATTACTTCGATAATAATAAAATGGCAGCACTGGGTTATGCCTATATAGCTACAAATGGCCGGGGTGCAGGTGGTGTAGAAACATTCCGCCCCGAAAGCCGTATTTGGGAGCAGCTTATCATCAACACAAAAATTGGTAAAACCAGCACACTGCAACACCGTTTTAGGCTGGAGCAGCGCTTCCTTGGCAATACAACAAACAGAACCGACCATTACTTTTCGCAGCGCCTGCGTTACTTTGCTAGAGCTGTAGTACCGTTTAAAAAAACCGAGACCTTTACCAAAGGTGCATTCCTTGGTTTGCAGAACGAGGTTTTTGCAAACGTGCAAAACAACGATAAGGTTAATAAACACTTCTTCGACCAAAACCGGGCTTACGTGGCCGTAGGGTACCGCGTGCACAAAAAGGCCGATGTGGAGTTGGGTTATTTAAACCAGTTTGTACAGCAGGCATCAAGCAGTTATTTTAACCATATTATACAAGCGGCTATATATACAAGGTTTTAAAATAAGCGCATTAAATAAGCGTTAAACTTTACTAACTTGGCATTATGCCCACACTCAGTAACGATCAACATATACGGCAACTGGCCAATCTGGAACTGCTTGCCAGGCAGGTTGTAGAGGGCTTTATAACAGGTTTGCATCAAAGTCCGTTTCATGGGTTTTCGGTTGAGTTTGCCGAGCACAGGCTTTACAACAATGGCGAGTCTGTAAAAAATATCGACTGGAAACTACTTGCCCGTACCGATAAGCTTTTTGTAAAACAGTTTGAGGAAGAAACCAATCTGCGTTGCTTTTTGCTGTTGGATACTTCGTCGAGCATGAACTTCCCTGAACAGGGGATTAACAAGCTGCAGTTTTCGGTTTACGCGATAGCCTCGCTTATGTACCTGTTTAAAAAACAGCGGGATGCCTTTGGGCTTTGCCTGTTTTCGGATAAAACGGATTGGATGAGTCCCGCGCGTTCAACATCAACCCACTTGTTCCGTTTGTACGCCGAGCTGGAAAAGGCTTATGATAACCCAAAGCAAAACACAGCAACCAATATTGCCCAGGTGCTGCACCATGTGGCCGCAGAAATACACCAGCGATCTATGGTGATTATTTTTAGCGATATGTTGGAAAATAGCCTTAACCCCGAGAAAACCCAGCAGCTTTTTGCTGCTATTCAACATTTAAAGTATAAAAAGCACGAAGTGATCATCTTTAATGTCAGCAGCAAACAAAAAGAGATAGACTTCAACTTTGATAACCGACCGCATCATTTTGTAGACATAGAAACCGGGAACGAGGTGCGTGTACACCCTAATAAAATTCGCGACAGCTATCAGTCTGCGTTAAAAAATTACCGTCATCAATTAGAGCTAAAATGCGCCCAGCACCATATTCAACTGGTTGATGCTGATATTGAACAGGGTTATAATGAGATATTAAAAACTTATCTCATCAAAAGAAACAGCATGATTTAAACCTTGGTATATATCGCGGTCTAAAATTTGTGCATCCTTTTAAAATAATCAGCAAAAATTAGATTTTAAATGATTATTTGATTAGTTAACTGTAATATTTACAGTATATAATAAGGTTTGTGAAATTGTTCAAATCAATTTAGCAAGCATGGTGTTATTGATTAAATGTATTTTTTAGTATGAGACTTTCTATAGAACGAAAACCAATAAGAGTAAATCCAGATCCAAAACGTGTAATTGCAAGATTTTTTTTTAATGGGAATGACCGGGCTAAAGAAGTTTTACAACGTGTAATGGGCATTACTGAAGAAACCGCATTTGGCATAGTATCACCATTACTCCAGGAGTACTCTAAACGTCATCGTAATATTACCCGCGTGCTCAACCGCCATTGCAGCAAACTTAAGCCGCTTTTTACCGAGCTGGGTATTGATTATGATACGCTTACCGTGTATCGTAAATTGTTGATAGGATCATACTTTACACACGAATATTCAATTGAATCGGCGGCGTTCTTTAATCCCTCTATAGTGGAAGACCCGGACCAAACCGAAATGGAAGACGGGCAAAGGCGGGTTATTATCAGCTTTAGGGCAGTGGGTGAAGGGCATATTTCTTCTATCACCTTTCGCCGGGCCATGATTGATAAAGAGAACAAAATTACTGTTTTACCCGCAGGCAGTTATATTGATGAAGCCGAAATTGTACGTAACGCGGTTTATAATAAAAAGCTGTTTCTTGAAAAAGCTGCCATTACCCAAATAAATATCAGCGTATTACACGAATTAGAAGATAAGCTGGATCATCATTTTGAATACTCTAACCTGCGCCGAATTATACTGGATTCGCAGAAACTGCAGGAGGATGATATGATGCGGCTGGAGTATGATAAAGTGCTTTGGCTGGCCGATTCGTACTACGAGATCGTTTTTTCGTTAGATACAGATATCTCCGACAGGGTTATTTTCCCGATATCTGAATATGAGCGCAAGGGTATTGAAGATGCCCGCTTTGTTAAGTTTTTAAATGACGACGGTACATCTGTTTACTACGCTACGTACACCGCTTATGATGGCTCATTGATCATGCCTAAGCTGTTACAAACAAACGATTTCTATAATTTTAAAATAATGCCTTTATATGGTGCCGGTGCGCAAAATAAGAACCTGGCGCTGTTCCCGCGCAAAATAAACGGCAAATACGCAATGATATCCCGTATTGATGGCTGCAATAACTACATCATGTACTCGGATAAGATAAACATATGGGAGAAACCTGTATTGTTGCAAGAGCCTAAGTTTACCTGGGAATTTGTACAAATAGGCAACTGCGGCTCGCCAATTGAAACAAAAGATGGCTGGTTGGTTATCACGCATGGCGTTGGCCCTATGCGCCGCTATGTATTGGGTGCAAGCCTGTTAAAACTGGATGACCCGGCTATAGAGATAGGCCGGCTGAAAGAGCCCTTACTTGTGCCAAATAGTGATGAACGTGAAGGTTATGTACCCAACGTACTGTACTCCTGCGGATCGATGGTGCATAATAACAAGCTGATCATCCCTTACGGCATCTCCGATTCATCCACTTCGTTTGCCGAGGTTGACCTGGATGAGCTGTTAGCAAAGTTTAAAGAAGACGGAATGGATTGAGGTTAAAGCTGAAAGGTTTATGTAAAACAAAAGAGCGATGAGGTATCTCATCGCTCTTTTGTTTTCTCTTCCCGTCATGCCGAACTTGTTTCGGCATCCCACAGGACAGTTGAACCCGCAAAGCATGAGAGGTGCTGAAACAAGTTCAGCATGACAAGTTATTTACCCTAATATCCGCTTATACAACCCCAAATAATCCTCAGCCATTTTCTCTTTAGAAAATTGCGAGTTAGCCCACTCAAAACAGTCTTTGCGATTAATAGAACCAAGCTGGCCAATGGTATCCGCAGCTTCATCAACGGTGTTCACTAAAAAGCCTGTCTTTTCATGCTGGATCAATTCTGGCATCGAACCTTTGTTGAAAGCTATAACCGGTGTGCCACAAAGCATGGCTTCGGCAACACTCATCCCAAAAGGCTCGGCAAAGTTTATGGGGTGAAGCAAGGCAAGGGCATTACCCAAAAGCTCGTTACGTTTATCGGGGTCGGCAGGGCCAATGTATTGGATCTGCTCGTTTAGTTGTGGTTCTACTTTTTCTTTAAAGTAGTTCTCATCTTGAATAATACCAGCTATTATTAGCCTTTTATTCGCCTTTTTTGATATCTCAATCGCCTCTAAAGGGCCTTTATCGTGATGGATCCTACCAAAATAGAGCAGGTAATCCTGTGGTTGTTCGGTAAACTTAAAATCCTTGGTGTCTAACCCGTTGTAGACGGTGGCGATGTACTCCAGTTCCGGGCTGCGGTCGGCATTGCTGATAGAGACATAATGCCCGTGCGAATTGTATTTTTTATACACCGGGATTATGCGTGGCGATGAAAAACCATGTATAGTGGTTATCATCGGCGTATTGATCAAACCGGTATAGGTAAGTGGCAAAAAGTCAAAGTTGTTGTGGATGATATCAAACTCGCCTGCCCGTTCCATCAGGTTACTAATATGCAGACATTCCAGCACTTTTGCATCCTGTGAGCGGTCTTCTTCGTAACCTTGTTCGCAAACAGATACAAGCTTACCTGCTGTGATAGAATCGCCTGTGGCAAAAAGGGTTACATCTACACCAAGTTTTATCAGCCCTTCAGCAATATTTGAGGCTACTTGTTCCCATGGGCCGTAGTGCCTGGGCGGTGTGCGCCAGGCAACGGGGGCTAAGATCGCGGCTTTCATTAACACATTTTTACCTGTTTACCCATCTTGTTATACTCGTATTCAAGCTCAAATGCTTTTAATACGGTAAGGTGAGATATAAGGTAGGCCAATGTACTTTCGGCACCCTGGTTACGGTTAATACCGGTTGGCAATAAGCCATCGCAACATCCTTTTGTTTCATGATCATACAATGGCGCGCGCAACGTATTTTCGCCCAGGAACCATTTGTAGCTTAAAAACATTTTCTCAATATATTGCGGTTTACGGAAGATCTGGTAAGCCTGGAAATGCATCAGTACCATAGCCATAGTTTCAATGGCCTGCTGGTCAAACGTAGGGAACTTACCACCACGATAATACCAGCCATCGTTACCCACTGGGCTTAAATAGCCGTTAGACAGGGTAAGTTTATCTAAAAATGCCATTGTTTTTAAAGCGATGTTCTTTGCCTTTTGATTGCCGGTTATTTCGCACGAGTGTAATAAAGCCAGCGGAAGGATGGCATTATCATAGGTCATGCTTTCTTCAAACCATTCCCAATCATCAGATCGGGTAGTTTCATAAGCATCTATTAAAGGTTGTGTTAAGCGTACCAACTCGGCAAGCATGCCTTCATCAGTAGGGTAGGCCTGGAGATATAAGCTAATGCCAATAATAGTATTGGCTTGCCCCCTTATATATTTTAATGCTTTAAAGTGCGGGTACGATTTATGGAATATTTCCAACGCAAATTCACGGTACGAGTTACTTGCGGCGCAGCTTATCAGGTGCCCCAATGCCCAAATAGTACGGCCAAACGAATCTTCGGAACCTACCTCATCCAGGTATTGGCGGTTAAAACTTAAGAAATTGCGGAAATTTCCATCATCCGTTTGCATATAGTGGATGTAGCTCAGATATATAGGCATCAGCTTAAAGGCATCGTTGCTTTTGCTGCGCTGATAAGCCATTAGCGCCATAATTAACGCACGGGAGTTATCATCAAGGCAGTAACCTTCTTTTAAGTTGGGGATACCATACTTTGCATGCTGTACAATACCGGTATCATCAGTTAAACGCATAACATGTGTTAGGCTAAACTTGGGTAATATCTCGGGGTCAACAATGCTGTTCTTTAATATTTTATCGCTGAAATCGTGTGTTGCGGCGGCTTCCTGTGCAACCTTTATATACTCGGCACCTGTTGCTGGCCAGCGTAAATGCAAACCATATTCGTACGCGTTTTCTTTAAGCTCGTTAAGCACAGTTTCATCATCCAACAACTCGTTAACCGTTTCGGCAAGTGCATCAGCATTTTTAAAATCAAATAAACGGCCACGGCCATCAGCCAATAATTCGGTAGCGTGCCAGTAAGGGGTTGATACTACCGCTGCACCTGCACCTACAGCGTATGATAATGTACCGCTGGTTATTTGCGCCTCGTTCAAATATGGTGTAACATAAACCTCGGCTGCTGTAAGGTAATTTATCAGCTCGTCCTCGGCCACAAATTTGTTAATGAATGATAAATGTTGTGAAACCTTTAACGAAGCGGCCAGGGTTTTCAAATGGTCGCGGTATTCCTCGCCCGAGCTTTTAATAACGCCGGGATGGGTATTACCCAACACCACATACATCACATCGGGGTGTTTCTCTACTATTTTTGGCAGCGCCTTAACTACTGTTTCTAAGCCTTTATTACGGCTTAGCAAACCAAAGGTTAACAATACCCGGTGGTTTTTAAACTGACTTAAGCTTTTAACAGGGTTAACTTCAGGGGCTTCCAGATCAGGGACGCCATGTTCTATTATCTGTATTTTTTCGGCAGGGATATCATAAATGGTAGTTAGAAACTCTACCGCGCGATTGCTCATCACAATTATTTTTGACGATTGCTCGGCAATTTCGCGGATAATGATCCGCTGCACATAGCTGGGATCTTTAAGCACAGTATGTAGTATAGATATCAACGGTTTCTCTAACCGGTTTATTAAAGGCAAAATGTAAATCCCGCTTTCGCCGCCGTAAATACCAAACTCGTGTTCTAATATCACAGCATCAACCGAACTTGTATTTATAAAGTTGGCAGCGCGTATATAATCTTTTTGATGATCCTGACGGATAACATATTTAACAGCAGCCGGGTATTCATACTCCTGTACGTTTTCCGAATCGTTAAGTGCAACTATAAACCCGCCATCCAAAGGGTCTTTCCTTTCGGGGAAGTTTGCGTTGATAGCGTTCATTAAATTATGGTTGAAAGTTGCAATTCCGCATTCGCGGGGCGGATAGGTTGATATGTATGCGATTTTCATGTTATATAGCAGAAGTTGTTATCATTTTAGTATTAGCCGGACTGTTATAAAATTAATTTTTGAACAGCCCTGACCCGAAAAGTATGCACCTGTGACCTGTAAAACAGTAATTACGCGGCTTGATGGCATAATTTATAAGGGCACATACCATTATGCATAAACTATACCAATAAAATGAAAAATAGCGCCGTAACTTTCTTTTTACAGTTAAAATATTAATTATAATTAAAATACGGAGAGAAAAGGGGGCTGCTAAAACGCCGTATCTTGGTGAAAATCAATAGCATCTGTAATTATTTTACAGGCATTGATGAGCTGTTCATTAGTAATAATGAGCGGAGGGGCTAAGCGCATAGAATTGCTGCAATGCAGGAACCAGTCGGTAATTACACCATTTTCTATACAGCGGTCGATTATTTTTTTGTTCAGTTCAAAGGTTTCAAACTCCAGGGCCAGCATTAAACCCTTGCCCCTGATCTGTTTAATAGCCGGATGGGTGAGGTGTTGCCTTATAATTGTTTCTTTACCGGCAACTTGTTCTATCAGGTTTTCATTTAGCAAAACCTCCAAAGCCGCCAGGCCGGCAGCACAACAAACCGGATGGCCGCCAAAGGTGGTAATATGACCCAGGATAGGATTTTCTTTAAATGCCGACATCACATCCGCCGACGCTACAAAAGCGCCTACAGGCATGCCGCCACCCAGCGCTTTAGCCAGCAGCAGTATGTCTGGTACGATATCAAAATGTTCAAAGGCGAATAGTTTCCCGGTTCTGCCAAAAGCTGCCTGTATCTCATCCAATATCAATAAAGCGCCTACCTGTGTACAGCGTTTACGCAATGCCTGCATGTAGGCAACATCGGGCACCCGGATACCAGCCTCGCCTTGTACGGTTTCCACAATAACACAGGCTGTTTGCTCTGTTATCAATTCCAGATCCGGCAAATTATTAAGGCTGATGAAATTTATCCCCGGCAATAACGGGCGATAAGCCTGTTTAAATTCCTCGTTACCCATAACGCTTAAAGCGCCATGGGTACTGCCATGGTAGGAATTATGAAACGCGACTATCTGTTGCCTGCCTGTAAAACGTTTAGCCAGCTTTAAAGCGCCTTCAACCGCCTCGGCACCCGAGTTGGTAAAGTAAACAGAATTTAATGTTGAGGGTAATATGCTTACCAGTTTTTCGGCAAAGCGCACCTGCGGGGTTTGTACATATTCGCCATACACCATCAGGTGCATGTATTTATCAACCTGATCCTTTACAGCATTAATTACGTACGGATTGCTGTGGCCCAGGTTGCTTACGCCAATGCCCGATATCAGATCGATATAGGCTTTGCCGTCGCTATTGTACATGTATACACCTTCCGCGCGTTCAAACTCCAATAATAGGGGGGAATGCGTTGTTTGTGCATTGTTATTAAGGAAAAGCTGGCGAAGGGTTAACATGTTAATTAGCGAATTATTGATTTAGTGATTGAAAAACCAAGCATGCAAAAATCAGCAATCTAACCGACACTTTAAGCATCAATCACTAAATCACTAATTAGACTGAACTAGTGATTGACCAAATAACTCAATTATGCAGAAACCACCAATCCAAGCGATACTTCAATCACTAAATCACTAATTCACTAAATCAATAATTAATTAGTTCCCAGCCCTTACACTGCGTTCACTGAGTTGTTTGATCAGCTCGTCGGTAAATTCGCGTTCGCTTTTATAAAGCTCGCTTACTTTTTCGGGAGGTAATATTTTGAGGAATATATCACGATACTTTTTCCTGATAGTTACCAGTTGGTTATCGTAAGCTATTTCTTTATCTATCTGCTCGGTTCCATTAACAGACGCGCTTGAGTTGTTTAAACGTTTTAAAACCCTTACCGCGGTAAGTTCCTGCTGATACTGGTTATAAACCGGCCAAAAACGGCGCGCCTCATTATCGGTAAGTGAAAGTTGCTGACTTATAAAACGGTTGCGTGCTGCCTCAAGCTTTTTGCCTTTGCTGGTCCTGCTGTTATTAGTACCCACCCTGCCACTACGGTTAAGCTGACTGATTGGTTGATTAGAGGACGGCCTTAGGCCACTACGCATATCAGCCACCTGGGCAAATATATCGTCGCCGGTGATAGCCAAAATGGTTACTATAAAAAAAATATATCTGAGCAGTTTGTTCATTTTAATTAATATCAATATAGTCCTGCAGGTCTTGGTCCAGGGCTTCAGTATTGATCTGTGTTTCGTTGTCCATTAACCCCCTTGTATCGTTAGCATCCAAATGCAGCTCAAGATAATCTTTTATCTCATCAGCCGGAACTTCTGATAACTGGGTATGTAAAAAAGTATGTGTATGTGTAACCGGTACCTGTGCTTCTCTTAAAAATGCACCGGCCCCAATAATTAAAGCCAAACAAGCCGCAGTAGCATATTTAAATGTATTTGAAGCCCATAACTTGCGTACAATAGTTTTACGCAGTACAACTTCCTGGTTAACGGTTTTATTTAAAATATCCTTGTTAAGCTTTTCAAAATAGTTATCAGGAACGGCAAAGGCAGGGCTATTTGTTTCCAATATCTCCTCTACGGCTATCCTGCTTTTTATTTGCTGTTGCAGGTTCTCAAAATAATTTTCGGGAACGGTAAAACCCTTTTCTCCGGTATTTACTGCGGCCTCAAGGTTTACACGGCTTTGTATATTATTGGTAAGTTGTTCAAAATATCCCTCGGGCACAGTAAGCCCTTTTTCTTCGGTACCCGCAAGGTTCTCTATATTTATTCTGCTTTGAATGTTGGCGTTTAATTCGTCGAAGTAATTTTGTGGCACAGTAAATCCCTGTGCCATATCATCACTTTTTAATTCATTTAATTTAACAAGAGACAATATGCGCTGACCGGCATCTTCAAAATAGCCGGATGGCACTGTAAACGGGTTTTCTTTCGAAAACCGTTTAAGTGACATTTCTTCGTCCGCCCATTCGTTATTCTCCATATCGCTTTTCATACACTGTTATAGATGAATAAAGTTTCAAAAGGTTTAATGCTAATTTAAATATTCTACAGAATTAATCAGTATTCGTAACAAATGCCTCTATCTTTTTAACTGCCAGGTGAAAAGATGCTTTTAAAGCACCTACACTTGTGCCTAAAACCTCGCTCATTTCCTCGTATTTCATATCATCAAAATACTTCATGTTAAATACAAGGCGCTGTTTATCGGGCAGTGTAAGTATGGCCTCTTGCAGTTTCTTTTGGATCTGATCGCCGGTAAATTGGTCCGAGCTCGACAGTGTATCGGCCAGTTCAAAATCCACATCATCCAACGATACATTGTTCTTTTGCTTTTTCTTGTTCAAAAAAGTGATGCATTCGTTGGTGGCAATGCGGTACATCCAGGTGTACAGTTGCGCGTCGTTCCTAAAGCCGGGCAGGTTTTTCCATATTTTAATAAATACGTCCTGCACAATATCGTCGGCATCGTCATGGTCAATAACCATACGGCGCACATGCCAGTATATTTTTTGCTGATACTTTTTCAGCAATAGGTTAAATGCTTCGTTACGGGTCTTTTCGTCCCTAAACTTGCTTAGTATCTCTTCGTCTTCTGCCTGAATGGCCATCTATTAAAATTTATCTTTTAAATAAATATAAAGTGTTTTTGTTTTATAATGTTATAAACACAGTTAATCTAACAGTTCTAATACCTGCTGCGATGAGTTTTTAGTATCTACCTTATCAATCACTTTATCAATAATGCCATCGGTATTAATAATAAAAGTGGTGCGGGCGGTACCCATATATTTTTTGCCATACATATTCTTCTCTACCCAAACGCCATAGGCTTCAACAATACTGTGGTCGGTATCGGCTATAAGGGTAAAAGGTAATTTGTATTTGGTCTCAAATTTTTTGTGCGATTTTTCATCATCAACACTAACGCCTATCACTTCAAAACCTTTACTTAAAAGCGATTGATAATTATCCCTGAAATCGCACGACTCGGCAGTGCAACCTGGGGTATCGTCTTTTGGATAAAAGTAAAGGATAACATTTTTGCCTTTAAAATCACTTAACGACACGCTTTCGCCGTTTTGGTCGTTAGCTGTAAAATCGGGGGCTTTATCGCCTTGTTGTAAGTTTGCCATTTTTACCTGTTAAATTCTGCAGTAAATGTTGAAACGTTATTTTTAATATCGCTTACCGTAAACTCAAAAGTATGTTTGCCGGGGGCGATGCTATCGTCAAAGGTATAACTTAAAACCTTTGTTTTATAATCCCACTCCACAAGCACCCATTTGCCATCAATTTTGCCGGTGTAGCTTTTTATACCACTCAGGTTATCGTGCATACGCAATTTTATAGCCCTCAAAGCCTGCATATTACTACCGTTCCGAATATTAATAGGGGTAATGACAGGGGCAACTGTATCCAGTTTTATATAATAATCGCCAAAGGCACGTGCCTTAGCCTTTACATAGCCATCTTCATACATACCGCCAATGCTGCCGCTTGCGGTGCCTACAATAACCGCTTTATCGGTGTAAGCGCCAAGGCTTATATCGGGTTTTATCCAAAGCTCGTACTCGTCATGTATGGGTGTTAGTTTATTGTGGATACGATGCGTTACCGATAATGCTCCCGGTTTTGCAGGCAGGGCCGAATAAACAAAATCCAGGTCGTCATATAAATTGCCGGGCATTACGGTCACTTTCACTTTATCGTTAGCAAACTCGCTTTTTTGGTCGTAACGGAATAGTTTACCAAGTGGTTTCTCAGCTGGCGCGTTGTTCGCAACCGAACTCGATTTTACTTTTAACGTTAGGGTTGATGTATTGCCGGCAACATCTTTCACAATGTATTGTACCTCGTGCAGGGCATCGTCATTAAAAGCCATTATACCCCGGTTGATAGATTGCGGATAGAGCGAGATCCTGCTGCCCGGCAATATAAAGCACTTTTGCACCCAGCGCTTGCTGCTGATAAACGCCGGATAATCGATATAAGCATTTATAGCATGGGTTTGATCGAACGCGAAACGCTCTACCGCGAAGGTGTACATAGTAATGCCATCCAGCTTTAGTTCCAGCGAGTAAATACCATTGCGATTGGCCGATGCGCTGTTCATATCAGATACGGTTATACCAAAACCTGTATTGCCGCTTATGTTTAATACCTGTGGTTTTAAAAGGCGATAATTACCGTTCGCGCCGGTTACCGCTAAAAATTCCTTCGGGGTTTTATCGCTGAAGGGACTGCCGTTTAAATGATATATGCCAATAGCAGTTATGGCCGGTGGCTTACTATCTGGTATGGTTAAACCAAATAGCTGCGGGTTAATGGTTTCTTGCGTTAAGGTATCGCGCAGCTCGAAATGCAAATGCGGGCCCGCAGATGCTCCCTGGTTGCCCGAAACGGCTACCACATCGCCTTTTAGCACTTTGAACAGACCGACAGGCAAGGCTATATCAGCTTCAAATGTTTGGTTTTTGTACTGGTAGTCGCGAATGTATTTTTCAACCACATCGGTAAAGCCATTAATGTGGCCGTAAACTGATGTAAAACCGTTGGGGTGGGTAATGTACAAAGCTTTACCAAAGCCTCCGAATTGTATGCGTACACGGGAAATGTACCCGTCATACACAGCATGTACCGGGAAGCCGGTACGCTGATTGGTCCTGAAATCCAGCCCCGAATGGAAATGGTTTGGCCTTAGTTCGCCAAATGAGCCGGCTGTGGCAGGTGGCAGATCTAAGGGGTAGCGGAACTGATTTTTAGGATATTGTTTGCTTTGGATAATCTCCTGGGCGTGGGAGGCGGTGCTTAAGAAAATCGCGATAGCGATCAAACAAAAAGAAATGTCATTTCGAACGATAGAGAGAAATCTTGTTCGACTTGAATAGTTCGATTTGCATATTGAACAAGATTTCTCCTCGTTCCTCGTTCGAAATGACAATTGTGGTATATGGTTATTTAACATAAAAATCTAAAAGCTTCTCACCCTCCAAAAATCCTTCCAATCTGTCGCCTACCTGTACTTTACCCACACCTTCGGGGGTGCCGGTAAAAATAAGGTCGCCTTTTTTTAGGGTGATATATTGGGATACAAAGGCAATGATACGTTCAAACGAAAAAAGCAGGTCTTTGGTGTTTCCTTGCTGGCGGGTTTTGCCGTTAATATCCAGATTAAAGCTTACATTATATAGATCGGCAAATTTGGCTTTCGGCAAAAAGTTACTTACCGGGGCCGAATTGTCAAACGCCTTTGCAAGCTCCCAGGGCAGGCCCTTTTCTTTATGTTTCAATTGAATGTCGCGTGCGGTGAAATCTATCCCAAGGGCAATTTCTTCAAAATAGCTTGCCGCGAATTTCTCATTAATATGCTTGCCTTCTTTGCTCACCTTTAATACTATTTCAATTTCGTGGTGTATATCCTGCGAAAATTCGGGGTGGTAAAAAGGTTTGTTGTCCTTAAGCAGGGCAGTGTCCGGTTTCATGAATATCACCGGCGTGGTAGGCACCGGGTTATTTAATTCTTTGGCATGCTCGGCATAGTTGCGGCCAATGGCTATTATTTTCATATAGTGAATGGAATAACGCCAAAGCTAAAAATTATATAGCCGAAGAAAAGGGAAAAGTTAAATTTAAGAGAGCCCCACGTAGAGGCGCGATACTTCGCGTCTTATAACAGATATGGGGGGATTAAAGAACCGAGATCCTTTTGTTTACCGATTCGGTACCAACTACTATCCTAACAAAGTAAAAACCACGTGATAGTTTGTTGGTGATGTCATACCTGATACTTTGATCGCCAAAATCAACCCTTTGCGAAAGCAGGGTAAGTACATTGTTACCCAAAACATCCATCACATTTACGTTGACATATGCATTGCGGGAAACGGTATACTTAACATTAATTACCTGATCTGTTACCGGGTTTGGAAATACCTGTACGTTGGTTAACAGCTTATCATCCGGCCGGGCAAGGTTTATTTTAGCGGTCGAAACAGCATTCGGCTTTAATGGTGGTAGTGCCAAATGCAAGCCGTTTTTAAGATATGATGTCTTCGAAGACTTGGTTTTTAGCGTTTTAATATAAACTGTATCGCTTTTTTGCGCGGCAACTCCTTTCGCAAACGCAAAATTCACCGCTATTGCCAATACAATTACAGTAAACCAGGAATTAACAAAAGTAGATTTTCGACCCATATTAAAATATTCTTTGCAAAAGTATAAATAATGCGCTCATCAATTGATATTGTTTGAATTTATTAAATAGTTTTAACAAATTTTAACAAAATACGTTTTTATTAGTTTAATATCTGACTTATACGATTCATTATAGTTTAAGTTGTAAATGGATTTTTTTAATAGTTTTGTATCCTTTTTAAATTAGAGTGTCAAATCATAAAGACCTGCAGAAACTATCAGCCTCCGGGCTGCTTATTAGTTTAGGAATAATCTACGGTGATATAGGTACATCACCTTTGTATGTTTTTAAAGCTATCATTGGCACAAACAAAATTTCAGAAACTTTGGTGCTTGGCGGGGTGTCTCTTATTTTTTGGACACTTACCCTGCAAACTACCCTTAAATACGTTGTAATTACTTTACGGGCCGATAACAAAGGTGAGGGCGGCGTTTTCTCGCTGTTTTCGCTAGTCCGGCGCCGGGCCAAATGGCTGGTTGTCCCCGCAATTATAGGTGGCTGCGCTTTACTGGCCGATGGTATTATTACGCCCCCCATTACTATATCCGCGGCTATTGAAGGTTTAAGCTCGCGGTATGATAACCTGCCTACGTTTTATATAGTTGTGGGTATTATTACCTTTTTATTTTTTATACAGCAATACGGCTCGTCAATAGTGGGCAAGGCATTTGGCCCTATCATGTTCCTGTGGTTTACCATGATGGGCGTTTTAGGCATTAGCTACATTGTTCAAATGCCATCCATATTAAAAGGAATAAACCCTTATTATGCTTACCAGCTGCTGAGCAGTGATTATAATGCGTTTGTTATTTTGGGTGCGGTTTTCCTGTGTACTACCGGGGCCGAGGCCTTATACTCTGACCTGGGCCATTGCGGGCGGCCAAATATCAGGGGCACCTGGTTATATGTAAAGCCATGCTTATTATTAAACTACTTTGGACAGGCAGTTTGGCTATTACAACGTAATGGCAGGGGCGATATCGACCTGAATGTGTTTAATCCGTTTTACCAGATAATGCCGTCGTGGTTTTTAATATTTGGTATTGGTATAGCTACAGTAGCGGCTATTATAGCCTGCCAGGCTGTAATATCAAGCTCATTTACCTTAATTGCCGAAGCAGTAAGGCTTAACTTATGGCCCAAGGTTAAAATAGTATATCCAAGCGACTCTAAGGGCCAGCTATATGTACCCAGTATAAACTGGGTCTTGTTTGCCGGTTGTATAGGTGTAATGTGGCTGTTTAAAAAATCGGAAGCTATGGAAGCGGCTTACGGCCTTAGTATAACCGTAGCCATGTTGATGACCACCATACTCATCTCTAATTTTTTAAGGAGGAAAAAGGTACCGGGCTACATTATCGCTATGTTTTTTACCATGTATCTTATTATAGAGGGGGCGTTTTTATTAGGTAACCTGCATAAATTTATAGATGGCGGCTGGTTCACACTATCAATAGGTGTGGTATTGTTTATTGTAATGTGGGCATGGCATACCGCCCGAAAGATCAAAAACCGTTACGTTAAGTTTATTGAGATAGACGATTATTTCAGCATCATTAAAGAGATGAGCGACGACCAAACGGTTCCTAAGTACGCGTCGCAGCTGGTTTACATGACAAGCGCTAACTTTAACTCAGAGATAGAATCAAAAATTATTTACTCGATACTTCAAAAGAAACCCAAACGTGCCGACGTTTACTGGCTGGTACATGTAGATGTGGTGGATGAACCTTACAAACGCGATTATGAAGTTGATTTTTTAATACCGGGTAAACTGATCCGTATCGACTTTAAATTAGGGTTCCGTGTAGAGCAGCAAATAAACCTGCTGTTTAGAAAAGTAGTGGAAGACCTGGTAAAAAACGGTGAGGTAGACATCACCAGCAGGTACGAATCGTTACACAAACACAAAATAGTGGGTGATTTTAGGTTTGTAGTAATAGAGAAGGTTTTGTCGCGTTCACATAACCTGTCGCTGTACGAGCGTTTTATCATGTTTGTATATGTGCAATTAAAAAAGGTAAGTTTATCAGAAGAGCGTAACTTTGGCCTCGACTTAAGCTTTGTTACCGTGGAAAAAGTACCGTTAATGCTTACATCGCCTGATAGTGTAGAAATACACCGGGTTGATGCAACATCATAATAAACAAAAGGGCTTGGTTATAAGATCAGGCTCTTTTGCTGGATAATAAAATAATTAATATCGTGTCAAATCAAAAAGATCTGCAAAAATTAACAGGCGCCGGGTTGTTAATCAGTTTAGGAATAATTTATGGTGATATTGGAACATCACCTTTATACGTATTTAAAGCCATTGTAGGCTTAGAGCATACTAACTTTTCGCAGCGTATATCAGAAACCCTGGTACTTGGCGGTGTTTCCCTCATTTTTTGGACGCTAACATTGCAAACTACTTTAAAATATGTGGTGATAACGTTACGGGCAGATAACAAGGGTGAGGGTGGGATATTCTCGCTTTTCTCTTTAGTACGCCGTAAAGCTAAATGGCTAATTATACCCGCAATATTAGGTGGCTGCGCGTTACTTGCCGATGGTATCATAACGCCGCCAATTACCATATCATCAGCCATTGAAGGGTTAACTGCCTATTACCCGCATTTGCCAACTGTACAAATAGTTATTGCCATTATAGCTGTACTATTTATTATTCAGCAGTTTGGTACGTCGCTGGTAGGGAAGGCATTTGGGCCAATGATGTTTATATGGTTTACCATGATGGGCGTATTGGGGGTTAGCTACATTGTGAAAATGCCTATGATATTAAAAGCGCTTAACCCTTATTACGCCTATCAGCTATTAACCAGTGATTATAACGCCTTTATTATATTGGGAGCAGTTTTCTTGTGTACTACCGGGGCCGAGGCTTTATACTCCGACCTGGGGCACTGCGGTCGAAAAAACATCCAGATAAGCTGGATCTATGTAAAAACCTGCCTTATCCTTAATTACCTGGGCCAGGCGGTTTGGTTGCTGCAACACACCGGCCAGTCTATCGACCTAAGTGTTAACAACCCCTTCTATAAAATAATGCCCGAGTGGTTCCTGATATTTGGCATTGGTATAGCAACCCTTGCGGCGGTTATTGCCAGCCAGGCATTAATTTCGGGTTCGTTTACATTGATAGCAGAAGCCGTTAGATTAAACTTATGGCCAAAGGTGAGGATCAATTATCCGTCAGAACAAAAAGGGCAGTTATATGTGCCAAGTGTTAACTGGTTGCTTTGTTTTGGTTGTATCGGTGTAGTACTCTTGTTTCGCCACGAGGCTAAAATGCAGGCGGCTTATGGGTTAAGTATTACCGTAGCCATGCTGATGACCACCATACTTGTATCAAAATACCTGCAGCGAAAAAAAATACCAACCTATTTAATCGGAATATTTTTAGCAGTTTACCTGCTTATAGAGGGCATTTTCCTGGTAGGTAACTTGCATAAGTTTTTGGAAGGCGGCTGGTTCACGCTATCAATAGGCCTGATATTATTTACCATTATGTGGGCCTGGCATATAGCACGCCGTATTAAGAACCGTTATGTTAAGTTTATTGAGATTGACGATTATTTCAATATTATCAAAGAAATGAGCGAGGATGAAACGGTACCCAAATACGCCTCGCAGCTGGTTTACTTAACAAGCGCGAATTTTAATTCGGAGATAGAATCAAAGATCATTTATTCCATACTGCAAAAGCAGCCCAAACGAGCCGATGTGTATTGGCTGGTGCACGTTGATGTGGTGGATGAACCATACAAAAGCGAATACGAGGTAGACTTTTTAGTGCCGGGTAAATTGATCCGTATCGACTTTAAACTTGGCTTTAGGGTAGAACAACAGATAAACCTACTGTTCCGTAAGGTAGTGGAAGATTTGGTGAAGAACGGCGAAATAGATATTACCAGCACCTATAAATCATTAAACAAGCATAAAATTGTTGGCGATTTTAGGTTTGTGGTGATAGAGAAGGTATTGTCGCGCTCGCATAACCTTTCATTTTACGAGCAGATAATTATGTTTATCTATAAAGAACTTAAAAAGATCAGTCTCTCGGAAGAACGCAACTTTGGTCTCGACCTGAGTTTTGTTACGGTAGAAAAAGTACCATTGGTGCTTACCTCGCCGGATAGTGTGAATATAAAGAGAGTTTAAAATATTAAAATACAATCTTTTGAAATATTAAAGGGTGTTTGGCTTAGCCAGACACCCTTTTAGCGTTCACGTTCACGGCCGTGAACGAGCGTTGATTTGAATAAATATTTGATAATCAAATACTTAATATTTAGCTACTGACAAAGTACTGCCGCCATTAATATAATAACAACAAACATAGGATGACAAGCGCGGTATTCATAGCAATGAATTTTTATACCCATCGCAACATTTCGCTGTTGCATGATAAGGGCAGGTAGATATTAGGAGTTAAACAGAAAATGCCGGTGGGGACACCGGCATTGGGTATTAAGAATATTTTTAGATTGTTGATGTCCTCACCATAAGTATTCGGAAGATTAGAGTTTGGGCTAAAGCCCATTTCTATCCTCGCTATCCGTCCCATAAATGGGACGGCAATGAATTAGAAATTAAAAGAATCACTATTACAGATCATTGCCGTTGGCTTCAGCCAACGGATTACAAACAAAGACGCATAAGGCTTTAGCCAAAATCCGGAGGCTGCGCGTTATTTTGTTTCTTCCGAACACCTTTGATGTCCTCACCAACAATGAATCTATCTTTTTAAATGAGCGTTCTCTGGTTTGCCCAGTATACTATGTTTGTAACCGTAGCTAAAGTAAATAACAAGGCCAATTACAAGCCATCCCAGGAAACGGATCCAGCTTTCATATTCCAGCTCGGCCATTAAGTAAAAGCAGCTTACAAGCCCTAATACCGGTATCAGTGATAGTTTCTTAATAAATGCCAGTACAGCTAAAGTTGCTGATAGCAGTATGAATAAAAAGTAAGGGAACTTGTGGTGCAGATCAGTGCCGCTAAACAGGTTCATGATGTTGTTCCTGAAAAAGTAAGCACCCACTACAAAAAGCACCGGTACTATCCATTGCGAATTAATATACGGTAAGTGAAATTTGCCTTTAACGGCAGCTTCACGTGGTAACAATAGTACGCCGCCGCAAACCAACACAAAAGCGAATAAGGTGCCGATACTGGTTAGGTTGGTAACCTCGGTAAGGTTTAAGAACAATGCCGGGATAGCTACCACAAAACCGGTAACTATAGTAGCAAATGATGGTGTACGGAATTTGGGGTGGATGCGCGAAAATGCCTTTGGCAGCAAACCGTCGCGGCTCATGCTCATCCAGATCCGTGGCTGGCCCAATTGGAATATCAGCAATACACTGGCAGTAGCAATAACCGCGCTGATAGAAATAACATAGCTAATGTTTTTTAACCCAACCTTGGCAAATACATAAGCCAGTGGGTCGCCAACCCTAAGGTCTTTATAGCTAACCATGCCCGTTAAAACCAATGCTATCAGTATGTATAAAACGGTACAGATCACCAATGAGTAGATCATACCGCGAGGCAGATCCTTTTGTGGGTTCTGGCATTCCTCGGCGGTGGTTGATATGGCATCAAACCCGATATAAGCAAAGAATACGCCCGATACACCTTTCATCACCCCGCTAAAACCGTTTGGTAAAAATGGGTGCCAGTTGGCAGGTGTAACGTAAAAAAAGCCTATCACTATTACGGCTATTACAATGGCTATCTTCAAATAAACCATAGCGTTGGTAGCCTTTTTAGTTTCGCGGATACCAATATAAACCAGGTAGGTTATTACAAATACAATAGCCAGCGCGGGTATGTTGGCTATGAATTTTATATCGCCGCTGCCCGGGGCAGTTGCCCATGCCGATGCTGCAATGCGCATCCGGTCGGTAATATCGGCAACGTGGCCACTGGCCGTAAGCTCCTGGATCTTCTCGTGCGCGGTAAAGGCCGAGAAGTAATCCATGGTTAAAAACGTTGGCATATGTATGTTGAAACCTTCCAGCAGGTTCACAAAATATTCGCTCCATGATATGGCTACCGCGATGTTGCCTATGGCGTATTCCATCAGCAAATCCCAGCCTATTATCCAGGCTATCAACTCACCAAATGATGCATAGGCGTAAGTATATGCACTACCTGCCACCGGTATCCGGGATGCGAATTCGGCATAGCATAAAGCAGAAAATCCGCAGGTAATAGCTGTAATAACAAATAAGATGCTTACGCCTGGTCCGCCCTGAAAGGAGGCTTCGCCGATAGTGGAGAATATACCCGCGCCAACCACGGCGGCTATACCCATCAGGGTAAGGTCTTTTACGTTTAATGCTTTTTCGAGCTGGGATACGGTGCCCGGGTGTTCACTGTCACTAAAACCGCTGGCAACATCAGCTAAAATTTTAGAAACAGATTTTCTCCTAAATATACTTTTCGACATGTAGTATGGTCAGTTAATCTTTCAAAACCAAACATAACCATTTTTTTGCATTGAAAAACTATATGCTTACTTTGCGCTGATGAATGCAGGCGCAAAAGATGTTTTGTACAAAATACGTTACCTTTTTATTCCCTATATACTTGTCCTGTGTGCCAGCCTTGTTATAAAACTCCTGTTTACCCGGTCGCAGATCTACTTCGCGGTAAATGGCATTCACAGCGATTTTGCGGATAGTGTTGAACCTTATATCACCCATATTGGCGACGGCTTAACGGTTATAGCGCTTTCCGTAATATTAGTATTGTTTAACTATCGCGCTGCTTTTTTAATGATAACAAGTTATGCCTTAACCGCTTTAACGGCTCAAATATTAAAGTATAGCTTTGATATGCCACGGCCAAAAGTGTATTTCGGCAACCAGTTAGATAAGATCCATTTTGTGAAAGATCTGTACATATTATCAGTTCACAGCTTCCCATCAGGGCATACGGTAACCGCGTTTTCGGCGGGTGTGGTAATCACTTATCTGGCTAAAAATAAGGCTTGGGGGGCGGTGTTGTTTTTTGTAGCCTTAATGGTTGGTTACTCGCGTATGTACTTAAGCCAGCACTTTTTTGAGGATGTAACGGTAGGGTCTGTTGTTGGGGTGCTGATAACCGTGATATGGTTAAGCTACATTGACCGTAAGGAATTTATAAACAGCCCCCGATGGAACCAGGGGCTGCTGAAAAGGGCTTAATGATGCTCTTGTTCTTTTTTCTTTTTCCTGCGGAGTATTAATATTACAATAAGAATAATAACAGGTATACCGCCATACAAAGCTAATTTTAAAGTAGGCGATAAACCCTTTTTGTTAGAGAGGTACTGATCGGTACGCTTCAGTTCCTGCGAAAGTTTTATAGAGCTTGAGAATGCTTTATATTCATCCTTTACTACATCTTTCCTTAACTCTTCGTAATAATACTCAAAAGTGTAGGTTACATCCTGGGTATAAATAATTATAAAATTACGGAGTTGTTTACCCGCACCTTCGTCGGTTTCCAATGTAAAGGTTTTCGCTTTAAGGTGCCCAATGGTGGTATCGCGCACATTTTGGGTGCTGCCTTCAGATTGGCCTTTAATGCCCGTTATATAATCCTGCAGAACCTTGTTCAGGTCGCGCTCTTTACTAAGTGGCTGATTGTTATTGGCGTTTGGGGCACGAATAACCACCATGTAACCATATTGGGCGTTTCCCGAGTAAATGGATTGGCCGAGCGTATCTTTCTTTGTGTACTTTTTGGGTAACGAAATGGTAACCAGGCTATCAATCTTAACCGGTTTTAAAGGGCTTTGTGCAAAGCCTGCTGTTACAAACAGTACCAGACTAAATAATACAAGTATCTTTTTCATAGATGGTTAAACCTATGAAACACATATAAGTTTTAACACATATTAAATAGTGGTTTTAGATGTATGCTAAATTGTTTATTTACTGAGCTTTAGGATAAAGCAGATTATGGTACAGAAGGAGCTGATGGCCTGGTTCATAATGCGCACTAATTAATTCCCTCCCTTGGGAGGGGTGTGTCGGCCTGTGAAATGGAAGGGAGGGGTTTAACCTTCTTGTAGATATTCATGAACCCCTGCCCTCCTTCCCCAGGGAAGGAATCACGCAGACCCCACGCTTTACAAAAAAGCCTCTTCATATTGAAGAGGCTTAAACTCGTTATATTTTATCCATTTCGGCTTTTACAAATTCGGCCAGCTCTTTCACATAGCCTGCGCTAAAATCGAACTTGATGCCCGCGGTTTCGTAAATTTCTGTTATGGTTTTTGTGTAACCCAATTTTAAAGCGTCCAGGTATTGCTGCAGGCCTTTCTCCGGGTTTTCCTTATAGTTTTTCCAAACGGCAATTGCCCCAAGTTGAGCCATACCGTATTCAATATAATAGAAGGGCACTTCAAAAATGTGAAGCTGTTTTTGCCATAGGTTTTGTTCAGCTTCCGGATGTTCGCTCCAATCGGCAAAGCCCGCGCCAAATGGCTCGTATATCTGTAGCCAAGCCTCGGTACGCTCGGCATCGGTATGATCAGGGTTGGTGTAGATCCAGTGTTGAAACTGGTCTACCACGGCCACCCATGGCAGGGTTTTCAGTACATCGAACAGTTGATCGCGTTTGGCGCGTTTAAGATCTTCCTCGTTATCAAAGTAAACATCCCAGTTATCCATAGATATCAATTCCATCGACATAGAAGCCAGTTCGGCAACTTCACTTGGGCAATGTTTAAAATCGTTCAGTTCCAAATCGGCGGTAAGGAAGGTGTGTACCGCATGGCCACCTTCGTGTACCATAGTAGTTAGGTCGCGGAAGGTATTAGCCGAATTCATGAATATGAAAGGCGCGCCTGTTTCAGATAGGGGATAGTTATAACCGCCCGGTGCTTTGCCTTTGCGGCTTTCCACATCAAATAGGTTATTATCTTTCATTATCTCTAAACGCTCGCCCAGGTAACGGTTAATGTTGCTAAAGCACTGGATAGATTTCTCTACCAGTTCGGCGCCGCTGTTAAATGGTTTAAGAGCAGGTTTACCGGATACATCCACATCCATATCCCATGGCTTAAGCGTATCCACACCTAAAGCAGCTTGCCTTTTATGTGCCTGTTCGCGCAGGATGGGCACTATCTCGGTTTCAATAGCCGCATGAAAAGCGTAGCAGTCCTGAGCGGTATAATCAAAACGACCCAATGCCTGGAACATGTAATCTCTAAAGTTCTCGAAACCGGCGTTCAATGCCACCTTATGGCGTAAAGCACGCAGGTGATCGAACAAGGTATCCAGCACCGTTTTGTCCTGCAGGCGGCGGGCGGTAATTTTCTCCCAAACATCCTGACGGATACTGCGGTCGGTATCTTTTAAAAATACGGAGGCCTGCTCTAAAGTATATTCCTTGTCGCCAATGTGTACGCTCATAGCGCCGGTTATCGACTGATATTTTTGCTGCTCTACTTGTATCTCGGTTTGCAGCGGTATATTCTCTTCCCGGAAAAGCTCTAATGATTTTCTCACCGCGCGCAACATTATGAAAAACTTTTCTTCGTTTAGCTGGCTTACATATTCGCTTTCAACCAATTTTTTATTCAGGTCGTTATTATATGGCGCGGTTTTTGGCTCAATTTCGGTAGCAAAGTACTGGAAGCTTTGCAGCAGCTCTTCGCTGGTAGTATCGCAGGTCATGCGGATATAGCGCCAGGCAAAATCTTCTTCCAAAGCAGCTTGTAGTTCGCTGCCATCCTTTAACCATTGTTCCAATTCTTCAACAGAGTTGATGGGGCGGTTTAAAAGTTCCTGGTAGATAGGTTCCAGTGTTTCCCATTTAATCTCGAGGTCGGCAGGGATATATGTTCTTGTTTTTTTGTGGATCATGTTTGTAAATGTGCAGATTATGCGTATTTGCAAATGTGCAGAATATTTAGGATTTGGGAAAGAATTGCAGTAGAAAAGACAGTGGGATGAAAAAGTCTGCAAGTCCGAAAAGAGGGGAAGTCCGGAAGACAGGAAATGCCAAAAACGAAGAAGCCCAAAAGAGTTCATCTTTCGGACTTCCCGACTTGCGGATTACCGCGGCTTATATATCGTTCTTGCCACCTCCTTTATACCTTCCTCGTACGATGTGGGCTTAAAATTAAAAGCCTTCTCAAATTTATCTGAGTTAAAAATATAGTCATTGCTGGATTGATAAAACATTTCTACCGCGCCGGAAATTACTTTATTAAACAAGCCAATTAGCCAAAGCATAACTTTCCTGATGCGCATAAACTTTGGTTTAACACCATAAATACGAGCGGCGAGCTCAATAAACTGATGCCCTGTCATTACCGGTGCTGTTGGCAAATGCCAGATCTGGTTATCGCTCTCCGGCGATTGACCAAGCAGATACATGGCGCAGCCTGCATCGGGGATATAAATAAAGTTATGTAGTTTGTTTGGGTCGCCCATCCATTGCGCGTTTTGCTTTTGGGCATATTTATCAAGTACCATCATATCAAAAAACGAGTTCTTGCTGCTGGTACCGTAAAAATCGGGTGCGCGGGCTATGGTAGCATTCAAAGTTCCTGCTTTCACTTCCTCCATAATGGTATTGGCTATAGCCGCACGCACTTTCCCTTTTTCGCTTGATGGGCGATAAGGGGTTTCTTCAGTCATAGGGCCATTAACCAGGCCGTACATGTATACGTTATCAAAAAATATCAGCCTTGCGTTATTCTCTTTGGCAACGTTTATCACATTGCGGATAATAACGGGCCACTGCTCGCGCCAAATTTTAGCGTCGTAAACCAAACCGGCGCAAAGATATATTACCGTTGAACCTTTGGCGGCTTCCTGCACTTCGGTGTAATTAAGCAAGTCGGCTTTTTTCCAGCTAAGGTTATTGCCTTTAATATCAACCGGTCTACGGCTTACCAGGCGGATAGTTTTGTTATGATCCAAAAGTTCTTTTGTTAAAGCGTTTGCTACCGGGCCACCGGCTCCTAATATAGTATGCATAATGTTTTCTGTTTTGGTATGATACAAATGTCGGCATAGATTGGAAAGGAAAACGTTAACTTAAGATAAGAAAATAGTGGTTAGTGATTGGAGGTTAGTTGATTTGGCTGTAAGTTTACTCACCCCGACTACGCTACGCTGGTCGACCCTCTCTGCTTCGCAAAGAGGGTGTAGAGAAAGATTTTGACCCTCTTTCCGCTTGCGGAGAGAGGGTGGTCGAGCGAAGCAAAGACCGGGTGAGTCGCCTGCGTTAGGGATAGGAACGGATACCGGCCTTGCGCCTAATGCCTGTGCGCGTATGAGTGCATAGCCCGGGCCAAAGGCAACGCCCATGTTAAGTAAAATTGAAAATTAAAAAGTCAAAAACTTGTTCATATAAATAAAACGACCGGCTTTTAAGATCGTAAAAACGAGATGTACTAAAAAACAAAACGAGATGTACCAAAAATATTCGCCCTGTTTTTAAAAAATCAGCATCCTATTAGAATAGGCAAAGCTTTTGTACTAATACTCATAATAGTAATGCCCGCCCAACTGACCCCCCAACTGCGTATTAAAGTATAATTACTGTAAATAATTTAATTTCTTGTAAATATTTGATTAATAGGCAATTGTGCTTTAAAAGAGTTTTAAAGCCATTAGATATATGGAGGAGAAAATCATAAAAAAGTACAAGTGGATTTATTTTTTGTATTAAAAACAGCTATAAAGCCATTGAAAAAATGGGACATGTCGTTTTTGCCTTTTTACTTATGATCAACCAGTATCCTCTTCCTGATCCTTGATAATGAAACTGGTGTTATACCTAAAAAGTTGGCAACATAATGCTGAGGCATGCGCTGCAATACATCACGGCCGGTTTGCAGGAGTTTGAGGTAGCGTTCTTCGGGTGTTTGGGTGATGAAGGAGGTTATTCGGCCTTCGTAGCAGATCAGGTAATGCTCGGCTACCAGCCGGCCAAAGCGCTCCATTTTATAGGCCAGCATAGGGTTCGCCAACATGGCATCCATGTTTTTTTTGCTGATAAGGATAATGGTGGTTGGTTCCAGTGCTTGTATGTAGTTGATGCTGGGCTCACCGGTTAAAAAGCTTTTGTAAGAACTTACAAACTCGTTCTCGAAGCTGAAGTAGCCGGTAACATCGTTGCCGGCAATAATATGATAGTAACGCACCGAACCACTAAGCACGAAGCCAAAATGTTTGCAAATACTGCCTGCTTCGGCAAAGTGTTGTTTCTTTTTGTAGGATGCTACAGATAAATGTTGAATGAATACGATCCACTCGGCCTCGTTGAACGTAACGTAAGGCGTAATTTGCTCACGAAACTGTTTCAACTGTGCCGATGTTAGCGCATCCATACCCTATCCATTAAAAAGAAGGCTGCAAAAACTACGCTGGCAATACCATTGGTGGTCATGAACGCGAATGTTACCCGGCTCAAATCGTTTGGTTTTACAAGCGTATGCTGGTAAATAAGCATGGCGCAAAAGAATGCGATACCGATATAGTAAAGTACCCCAACGTTGGTATAAAATACAGGCATTAATATAAAAAATGCCGAAAATACGTGCAGCGCAGTTGAGAGCCTTAAGGCATTAACCTTACCCAGCCATGCCGGGATAGAGTGTAGCTTTTGGTCACGGTCAAAATCTTCATCCTGCAGGGCATAGATGATATCAAAACCACTAACCCAGCACAATACAGATAGGGAGAAGAAAACAGGTGTTAAAGCGAATGCACCGGTAACTACCAAATACGCGCCGATAGGGGCAAGCGACAGGCCTAAGCCTAAAACCATATGGCAAAGGGCGGTAAACCTTTTAGTTGCGCTGTAACCTAATACTACCAATAAAGCTATCGGCGATAGGTAAAAGCACAACGGGTTAATAAACCAGGTAACCAAAATAAATAAACCACAGTTTACCAAAGTAAAAGTTAAAGCGGCGGCCGGACTAATTCTTCCTGCCGGGATATCGCGCTGTTTGGTGCGTGGGTTTTTAGCGTCGATGTTCCTATCCAGGTAGCGGTTAAACGCCATGGCAGAGTTGCGTGCAAATACCATACAAAGCAACATCATGACCAATTTTTGCCACTCAAATTTATGATCGGTAGTGGTAACTGCCAAAAAGAAGCCGATAAAGGCAAATGGCATGGCAAAAATGGTATGCGTAAAGGTTACTAATGATAAATATTTTTTCATCTTATATATAATTCCCTCTTGAGAGGGTTAGGGGTGTGCTCCCCTGCAAATTTACTTACTATATCTTTCCTCGTCAAACTCGGGTATCTCAAAACTATTGTTGATGTTGCCAATAAAACCAAGAATTTCATCACGGCCGGTATGCAACTCAGATGATGTTACAAAATGCTGTGGCGCTTCTTCAAAAAATGCCAGCATAGCTTTGCGGAACTTGGCTATGTTTTGATCTGTTTTTAAGTTTGATTGTTTATCGGCTTTGGTAAATACCAGTACAAAAGGAAGGCCTTTTTCGCCAAGCCAGCTGCAAAATTCAAGATCTATTTTTTGAGGCTCTAAGCGGCTATCTATCAAAACCATTACACATTGCAGGCTTTCGCGCTTATCAAGGTAGGTTTGGATAAATTTATTCCAATCGGCTTTTTTGCTTTTTGATGCACGGGCATACCCGTAGCCCGGTAAATCTACAATGTACCAGGTTTCGTTCACCAAAAAGTGATTGATAAGCTGTGTTTTACCCGGTGTTTGCGATGTTTTTGCCAATCCCTTTTTTTGAACCAGCATGTTTATCAGTGAGGATTTACCAACGTTGCTTCGGCCAATAAAAGCGTATTCCGGCCTTGTTGGCGGTGGTAGTTTTGATACCTGCGTATTGCTGCAAATAAAGTCGGCAGATTTTATGATCATACCGCAAAGGTAAGGTTTTATTTATTGCCTGATTATAATTAATGTTTAAACATGTATATTGACATTGCGCTAACAGAATAAACAGCACCAAGTTGTAACTTATACATAATATAAAGCAATAATCATGAGCGATTACAAAATACCTGCCCAAACCCGAATAGGCCACGTACATTTAAAAGTGAGCGATTTGCAAAAGTCAATGGCGTTTTATTGCGACCTGCTGGGCTTTGAACTGATGACCATGTATGGCGATCAGGCTGCGTTTATATCGGCAGGTGGGTATCACCATCATATTGGTTTAAACACATGGCACAGCAAAGGCGCTTCGCCGGCACCAGAATATGCACCGGGCCTTTATCATACTGCAATTTTATACCCCGAACGTAAAGACCTTGCCGAAATTTTACAACGTCTCATAGATGCAAAATACAATATCACCGGCGCTGCAGATCATGGTGTATCTGAAGCCATTTACCTGAATGACCCCGACCAGAACGGAGTGGAACTTTACTGGGACAAGCCCCGTGATAAATGGCCCACCGACGAGCATGGCAACCTCACCATGTACACCCGCCAACTGGATTTGCAGGGATTATTGGCTTTGTTGAAGTAATTATTCGTTAAGCATATACTTATCTACACCGGCGGCGGGTTGCCATTTGCTGCCGGGTTCAAAATAATGCCATAGCAGGGCCGATACCTTTTTGATAAGTAGGTTGGCCTCGTTATCAGCCGTCCATCGCTGGTCTTTATTGTTTTTTGTGATTATGGAGAATACATAATCGCCATGAGGGGCATTCACCAATACAGTTTCTGAGCGGGATGCATCAACCGCGCCTTGCTTAGATATGGCCTGCACATAGGGTGGTATCTGCGATAGGGCCGTGTTATCCCAGTAAATACGATTAAGCATACGGTACATGCGCTCACTTGCGGCGGGGCTCACCACTTTGCCATCCCTTATCATAGTAAACAGGCGACACATTTCGCGCGGTGTGGTAACGCCCCAACCATATATTTCCCAAATTGGCCTGCGTGCCGGGATGCGCGAGTTTACCCGCATAGCTTTAAAGCCATTTGCTTCCAGCCAATTATTTATGTAATCGCCACCCACCAGTTTTTGCAGCCAGGTGCTTGCTGTGTTATCGCTCATGGTTATCATTAACAGGGCAACTTTGCTAAGCTGTATGGTATCCTTATCCTTAAACGAACCTAAAATATCAACGCCGGCGTACAGCAATGAGTCGCGATAAACCAATTTTTGATTGTACTGCATTTCGCCCTTTTCTATCTTATCCATTAGTCCGCTTAAAATGCTCACTTTTATCATGCTGGCGGTAGGGAACAGAGTATCGGCATTAATAGCTACCGTTTTGCCTGTTTTTAAATTCTGCATGTAGATGCCTGTTTGCCCGTTAAAATCTTTAGTCAAGTTTTGCAGCTGCGCGGTTAGCTTTTGATCGGTTTGGGCAAAGGTGGTTAGGGTGGTGAGAAAAAAAGTGAACGATAGGATGTATTTCATATATGATGAATTTGTGAATAAAGTTATGAACTTTTCTGTTAACCCGCGCGTCATTGCGAGGTACGAAGCAATCTCTCGATGGGTATATCGAATTTGCAAATTCAGAGATTGCTTCGTACCTCGCAATGACGCTTTATTAAACATCTCTTTTCCTATCTTTACCACCTAATATGAAATACCTGCGCTGGCTTTTATTTCCGTTTTCGTTGCTGTATGGTTTGGTGGTTATCATCCGTAATTGGTTTTACGATGCGGGCCTGTTTAAAAGCCGCGAGTTTGATTTGCCGGTTATATGCGTAGGTAACCTTGAAGTTGGCGGTGCAGGCAAAAGCCCCATGACCGAATACCTTATTCGGTTGTTAAAGGGGCAATACAAGTTAGCCACGCTTAGCCGCGGATACGGGCGCCAAACAAAAGGGTTTTTTTTGGCTGATAGGATAAACACAGCCACCCAAATTGGCGATGAACCATCCCAGTTTAAGCATAAATTTCCCGATGTTACGGTTGCCGTTTGCGAGGAAAGGGTAGAAGGCATTATGCAGCTTAAAAAAGACCATAACCTTATTTTGCTGGATGATGCCTTTCAGCACCGTGCGGTAAAGCCTGGTTTAAGTGTTTTGTTGTTCGATTATAATCATCTGCAACAGCCAAAATTATTATTGCCTGCAGGTAACCTGCGCGAGCCTTTTAGCGGCAGGTGGAGGGCTGATGTAATGGTGGTTACCAAGTGCCCGGATAATTTATCAGAAGCGCAAATGACAACATGTTATGAGCTGATAGCACCATTAAACTGGCAACCCTTATTTTTTAGCGCAATAGCGTACCAGCCATTGCAAGATCTGCAGGGCAAACCGGTTGATTTTAATATAGACGCTGATACCACTGTTTTTTTGCTTACGGGTATCGCTAATCCGAAACCGCTGGTGCAGCATATCGGGCAATCAACATCAAATATTAACCACCATAATTATCCCGATCATCATCAATTTAGCTTAAAAAATATCGCTAAACTTGCCGGTGAATTTTCTGCCTGTAAATCACAAAAAAAAGTTATTATCACAACAGAAAAGGATGCGCAGCGTTTAGGGGTACATGAACTGTTACCTGCCATTGCGCAGCTACCTGTTTGGGTACTGCCAATAGGTGTTAATTTTTTAAATAACGGGCAGCAGGAATTTGATAAATTAGTAACAAACTATGTTAGAGAGTATACAGAACACAACTGATTATATAAAAAAACGCATCGGCGATTTTGAGCCCGAAGCAGGTATAATATTAGGCACCGGCCTTGGTGCTTTAGTTAACGAGATTGAGGTTGAAAAACAATTAATGTACTCTAACATTCCTGATTTTCCTATGTCTACGCTGGAGTTTCATTCCGGTAAATTGATATTTGGAACACTGGGCGGTAAAAAAGTAATTGCCATGCAGGGGCGTTTGCACTATTACGAAGGCTATACCATGCAGCAGATCACTTTCCCGGTTAGGGTAATGAAAATGCTGGGTATAAAAACACTTTTTGTATCAAACGCCAGCGGCTCGCTTAATCCCGATTTTAAAAAGGGCGACCTGATGATCATTGAAGATCACATCAATCTTCAGCCCATGAACCCGCTTGTTGGCCGTAACGATGCTGAGCTTGGTCCGCGTTTTCCGGACATGAGCGAACCATACAGACACGACCTGATAGAAAAAGGACTTGCTATCGCGAAAGCAAACAATATTACCTGCCACAAAGGAGTTTATGTTGCGGTTACCGGCCCAAATTTGGAAACACGTGCCGAATACAAATATCTGCGCATAATAGGTGGTGATATTGTAGGTATGAGCACCGCGCCCGAAGTGATTGTAGCCAACCATATGGGCTTGCCTGTATTTGCCATATCGGTAATTACTGACGAAGGTTTCCTGGAAGTTTTAAAACCCGTATCCCTTGAAGAAATATTGGCAGTGGCAAGAGAAGCCGAACCAAAATTAACCGTGATACTTAAAGAATTAATAGCAGGGCTTTAATGGCGAATAAGCTTAAATATTTACTTATTTTATTGATCTGCGCATCGGTGCAGGGCGTTTTTGCGCAAATAAGAAATCCCGGTTACCCGGGGCAAAATTCAAGAGAGCCTGTTTATTCGCGCGATACATCTAAGAATGTAAGAAGGGGCGAATCGCAAAATATAGATTCGATACGTAAGCGCGAAGAAAATAAAAAAGACTCGATAGTATTTACATCAAAGTTTATAAAGGTTACCAGCGAACGCTTACTTGCCGATAGTATTCAATTATTCCCCCTGGATACCGGTTTGGTGAATTTTGAAAATTATAGTCCGCTTAATCAGCCCCGTAACCCTAAAATAAGTTTGGGTTATCCCGGTGTTTCGCAGCGCGACCTGTTATTTAATCCCCGTAAAACAATTGGATTTGATGAGGGCCTGCATGCGCTGGATGCATACATGATAAACCCGCAGGATATAAATTATTTTAATGCACGGGCACCATATACGCTATTATCCTTATTTAGCTCCCTTGGCGGTTCTAAAGAGCAGCTTTTTAAAACCCTGCACACGCAAAATATTAAACCCAACTGGAATGTTGGCTTCATGCTAAATTTTAACGGGTCAAGAGGGTATTACAGTACTAACGGCATATTGGGCCAAAATGTAAGTGATTTTACGGCAGGGGTATTCACCTGGTATCATAGTGTTAATAAGCGTTATAACTTGTTGGCTAATGTGTTATTTAATAATCTTAAAGCGCCCGAAACGGGGTCTATTTTAAAGGATACTATCTTTAAAAGCAGGTTCTCATCTTTTGATAAAACGGGTGAGCCCGTGCGCCTGCCGGGCAGTTTTACTAACTGGAAAAGTACAGGGCTTTACGTTAAACAGTTTTATTACATCGGCCATATAGATAGCCTTAACAAAGGTAAGGCTGGCAATAATAACGTACTGCCTACCCAGCGCGTGGCTTATACATTTTATTATAACCAGCGTAAATACAATTATTTGCAAAACGGTTTAGATAATTATAGAGTATTCCCCGATTACTATTTCAGCGCCGGCCGGTCAAGGGATTCACTGAATGTTTTACACCTGCAGAACGAATTTTCGTACAGCTTTTACCTGAGAGGGAAATCGTTAAAAATGGTGAAGAACGAGCTTAAGCTTGATCTGGGGCTGATACATGACTTTTATAAAACGAGCCAGTTTGTATCCGATACCCTTATAAACGAGTTTGGCCAGAAAGCTATGCGGCCATCTAAAGTGCAGGGCGAAACTTTTCAGAATATTACCTTAAAGGCCAGGCTTGGCTATAAATTTAGCGACAGGATAATACTGGATGCTGATATACGGCAAATAGTGCAGGGCCGCAATTTTGGCGATTTGCTGTACGATGCCAAACTTACCCTTGCAGGCGGCAAAAAAGCAGGCAAGATCATTTTAGGGGCTTACCTGCAAAGCAGTTCGCCGGGGCTGGTATATACCAACTGGGTATCAAACCATTATATCTTTAACAATAGTTTTAGCAATCAAAAAACCACCAACCTATCTTTTAATTATATAAACGATCTGTTGCAGGTTGACCTGAAAGCCGAATACTTCCTGATAACTGATTACCTGTATTTCGCCGCCCAACCGGGGGGTATTGATGCTACGCCAAAACAATATAACCCATCAATAAATTTGCTTAAGGTAAGCCTGGGTAAAAACCTGCAATGGCGTAAGTTGCATTTTGATAATTATGTGGTTTACCAAAAAACAGATAACGCCAATCTTTTGCGTACGCCCGAGGTTTATACCTATAGCAGCTTGTATTATGGTGCAACCTTATTTGATGTGTTAAACTCGCAGTTTGGGTTTAGTGTGCGTTATAATACCGCATATCTGGCGCCATCGTACGCGGTGGGGTTGGGTCAGTTTTACAACGGCCCCGATGTTACCTTTACTTCATACCCTATAGCAACTGTATTTTTTAAAGCTACCTTGCAGCGTACCAATCTTTTTATTCAGTACGATTATGTAAACCAGGGGCTTTTTAGCAATGGTTTCTACACCGTAAACCGATACCCGCAAATGGATAAAATGATAAAGTTTGGTGTAGCGTGGACGTTCTATAATTAATTCTAAAATTGCCGGTGTGAGGAGTGAGGTGCGGAATTTGCACACCTCTTAACACCCCGCTCTCCGCACCTCTTTCGAAACAAGACTTACGTTTTCTGTTTCTTCTTTTTAGCTGCCGGGAATAATACATTGTTTAATATTAACCTGTACCCGGGCGAGTTGGGGTGCAGCTTAAGATCGGTTGGCGGGTCGCCTACGGCGTGCTGGTAATCTTCCGGGTCATGGCCGCCATAAAAAGTCCATTGGCCTTTGCCAAATTCGCCGTGTATATAGCGGGCTTCGTTGGCGGTTTTCATTTCGCCCATTATGGTAACACCGGGCTTTAACTTGCTTTTGTTATAAGCGGTTGTAAGGCCCATAAACCCTTTTATCACTTTATCATGATCTTGTGTAAGCATACTGGGCACCACATCCCACTTAGCCGAGAAATCAAACAGGGTGAAAAAGTCGCGGCTGCGTTCTACCTGCCGCACCGGCGTAACATCAATATTGCTAAACTGGTGCGATGTTGGGTTTTGATCAAGCGTGAAATTCTGAAAAGCGAAAGTTTGTGTAAAGTCAAGTTTTGATTGCGCATCCGGGTCGGCAGGGTCACCATCAAACATGCTTTCTACAATATCGGTATTGGAAGCTGCCAGGGCAATATCAAAGGTATCGGTACCGCTGCACATAGCAAACAGGAAACCGCCCCCGGCGCAAAAATCGCGAATGTGCTGCGCCACCGCCAGTTTCATTTGCGAAACTTTTTTAAAGCCCAATTTAGTGGCCATAGCTTGCTGGCCTTTTACATCATCAATATACCATTGCGTATAACGGTAAGCGTAAAATTTGCTGAACTGCCCTGTAAAATCCTCGTGGTGCATGTGCAGCCAATCGTATTTTGGCAGGTCGCCACGTATCACTTCCTCATCGTAAATAACATCATAAGGGATCTCGGCATATTTTAAAACCAGGGTAACGGCATCATCCCAGGGTAGTTTATTTTTGGGCGAATACACTGCCATTTTAGGCGCCTTCTCCAGTTTAACAATATCCATATTAACAGAAGGATCGCTTACCTCATTAATTATTTCGTTTACCTTGGCATCGGGCAAAACCTGATAGCTAACCCCACGGATCTTGCACTCATCCTCCAGCTTTTTATCGTACTTCATCATAAAGCTACCGCCACGATAGTTGAGCAGCCAGTCTACCGTTTCACCGTTCTTCAATGTCCAAAAAGCAATGCCGTATGATTTTAGATGGTCCTTCTGTTCGTCATCCATGGGGATGAGAATCGATGCTGCTCTTGTGAGGAGAGGTAGAAGCAGAAGTATAAAAACTAAAAGGTGTCTTTTTAAAATATTCATTGGATGCTACCAAATGTAACGATTAATTGGAAATGGTATTATATCGCAACAAATAGCCATATGATATTTTTGCGTTAGGGATGGCCGCGGATACCGGCCTGTGGTTAAGGCCTGTGCAATATGAGCATACAGCCCGACCGAAGGCAATGCCCAAAAGGTTAAAAACGTGAGGAACGTTGAATACCCTACACTCTATATTATAAAAGTGACAAACATCTAACCACCAATCTCTAATCACCACTTTCCCCTTTCGCCTCAATTTATTACCTTTGCCACCTGTTTAAAAATTAAAACAATGAGCAAAGCAATTATTAAAACCGAAAAAGGTGACATGACCGTTCAATTTTACGATAAAGATGCACCTAATACTGTAGCTAACTTTTTAAACTTGGCTAAAACAGGTTTTTACGATAACGTAACGTTTCACCGTGTTATCCCTAATTTTGTGGTACAAGGTGGCGATCCAACAGGTACAGGTGCAGGTGGTTCCGGTACACGTATCGACTGCGAACTAACCGGCGAAAACCAATACCACGATCGTGGTGTACTTTCAATGGCACATGCGGGCCGTAACACAGGTAGCTCACAATTTTTTATCTGCCACAGCCGCGATAATACCGCGCATTTAGACCGTAATCATACCGTATTTGGTAAGGTTGTTGAAAATGTTGACGTGGTTGATGATATACGCCAGGGCGATAAAATTTTAGGAATAGAGATAATAGAAGAATAATATATGAATTTACAGGGAATTGTTGCGGTATCGGGCAAACCGGGTTTATGGCGTGCACTTGCGCAAAACAAAACCGGTTATGTTTTAGAAAGCCTTGATGCGCAAAAAACTAAACTGATAGCAAACTTATCTACCGCTAAATTGGCCGCCTTGAACGAGATAACCATTTTCGGACTTGAGGATGATATTAAACTAACCGACGTATTTGGCCGCATGAAAGATGCCGCAAGCGTACCGGCTGTTAAGGATGACGGCAAAAAACTTCGCGAGTTTTTCTACACCGTTGCTGCCGATCACGATGAGGAGAAAGTTTATTCATCAGATATTAAAAAGATAATCAGCTGGTTTCATATCCTAAAGGATATGCCTTTGTTTAGCGAAGAAGCCCCTGCGGCCCCTGTTGCAGATGAAGCGCCTGCTGCCGAACCTGAAAAAGAAGAAGCGCCTGTTGCCGAAGCCCCAAAAGCAAAAGCAAAAAAAGCACCTGCTAAAAAAGCGTAAGCAATTCTGCTGATAATATTAAAGCCCCGGTAGGTTATCTATCGGGGCTTTGTTTGTTATTCTGTATCGGTAAATGCATCGCCCCCAATAAAGATGATGGAGCTTGATGGGTGCGCGGGGGAACCCTCGGCACCAATGGCGAATGATTTTTTTACCACTTTGTTACCGTATGTTAGTTCGATAGTATTGCCGTATATGCGGTAGGTACCTGCATTGCTGGTTTTTTTCCAGGCTTTTGCACTGGCTGTTGTGATGCCGCCATTTGCGCCTTCGGTAAAATGTGTGGCATCTACAAAGGTTAATTTTTTTATGACAAGCGCATTGGTGCCGTTGCCATAATCGCCGCCGCTTACCTTTTCGTAGGCTTGCTTTAGTTTGATAGCGGGCGAATAAGCGTAGGCCGGGAACCAGTTACCAGAGTTTAGTTGGTAATCGTATGTTTTCCCTTTGTTATTTGTAAGGTAAAAAGTTGAACCGGTTTTGCGCCACTTGCCCCAGGCGAGCGGTCGGGAGCTTTTAGATGCCTGTACATTGAGCAGCTCAAGCGGTTCATCGCCCACCTCAAAATATTCGCCATTTTTAAATAGTACTACAGGTTCAAAAGATATGGCAGCGGGGTAGCCGCTAACAGCCCTGAAATACCAGCCGGCAACTGCCGGAGCGGCATAGTTTGTTTTATGCTTAACAAGGCCATTTTTTGCTTGTACTGAAAATGATGTAACGCTTAAGCTAATAAAAATGGCTGCCAGTAAAAAGCCTTTTACTACATGTTTAACTTTCATACTATTATTGGTGTTGGTTAATGCATTTATTAACTGTTGAATAATAGGTTTGGTTTGGATAAACTTTTTAAGTAATCCTGATAAAAAAACAAGATCACTGATTATGTATGTCAGTGTGAGCTTGTCGAGAACTTATGCGCTTTGCTAATGGTTCTACAGGCTCACCATGACACTGGCAGTGATAGATTACGCATCTATCGCATCATAAACAATAACCTTTTCCCAGAGGTGGCTATGGTTTTTGATGAATTCCTGGTGAATGGGATGAGTTTGATACGCCGCTTGACCGGCCAAATCTGCGAAGAACATTACTTCGGATACGCCCCAGCTGTTATCAACCACATCGCGTTTTTCGGTGCTGGCTACAATGCCTACATGCAGTTCTTTTACGGTTTCTATTTTACCAAGCGATTTTACGCCGGCTACCAGTTTATCACGATCTTCTTTCGAACCGGGGTTTTTTAACCAAAAAAGCGCGTGGTGTACAATTGGATATCTATTTATCATAGTAGTAGGTTTTACGATTGATGGCATTGCCGATGCAACCATGGTGCCTGCGGCAACGGTAGCTGCGGTTGCTATAAATTTACGTCGGTTGGTTGTGTTCATAGGGTTTGATTCTTTTATATGCTAATTTTATAATTTTAAAAATAATTAAAAGAATAACAATGGCACCAACTACAATAATTGATTTTTGATTTGGATTTACACATGGAGGGCAGTATGTACCTTTTAAACAAGGCTCACAAAGTGGTTTTGTAACTAACAGGAAATAATGAATAAATGCTGTAACAGCTAAAATTAATAGAACTAAAAAAGCAATTTTCCCTTTCATGGTTAATTTATCTAACAATCCGGCTGCTCACATTTCTCATTGCTAAATTCGGGCTCAAAAGTGCTGTGGCTGATGGACAAATGTTCCAGCCGGTGCCGCAGATCATGTTTAATATCATCAAACTGGGCGATGTTTTCGGGCTTTACAACAAGGTGGGCAGTAAGGGCATTTTCGGTAGTGCTTAGGGCCCAAACGTGCATGTGGTGAATATCTACCACGCCATCAGCTTTCATCAGTTCGGCCTTTATTTTTTTAAGGTCCATCTCTTTTGGTACGCCGTCCATCTCCAGTCGCAGGCTATCTTTAAGCAAGTTCCAGGTGCCGGTTAATATTACTATACCTATGATGATACTTACTGCGCTGTCTATCCATACCAAATGCGTAAAGTAAATGATGATACCCGATATTACCACGCCCAACGATACAATGGCATCAACCGCCATATGCAGATAAGCGCCTTTTACGTTAAGGTCGCTGTCTTTATCTTTAACAAATAGCCATGCTGTAAACCCGTTAATGGCAATACCCGCGAATGCCACCCAGGCAACCGTACCACCGGCAATAGGCTCGGGGTGCATAAAACGCATTATGGCTTCGTAAACAATAAAGCCCACCGCTACAATCAATATCATGGCGTTAAAAAACGACACGATAATGGTTGAACGTTTATAACCGTAAGTATAATCTTTATTTGATTTTGCCTTGGCCAGTTTAAAGGCCAGTAAGGCGAGTGCTAAAGAGGCAACATCGCTCAGGTTATGCCCGGCATCGGTTAGTAAGGATAACGATCCGCTGATCAACCCGGCTATCACTTCAATAATAACAAAAGCAGAGTTGAGCACTATACCCCATATAAAGGCACTGTTCAGATGGTCTATCTTTGGGGCATGATCGTGGTGATGATGGGAGTGGTCGTGACTGTGCATATTAATTAATCTGCAAATATGCAGATATGCAAATGTGCAAATAAATTACATTATTGGGAATGAAGGGGTGGGCAAATCTCTCTATAGTATTGTCATTTATGATGAGAAACGTAAGTTAACCATCATGTCGAATTTATTTCGGCATTTCTTATGCTAAGTGTGCGCTAAACATTGGCCCGCTCATTCGCCGCGGAAGGCTTTTACGTTTTTCGTTGTTGTTTGTTTTTTTAAGGTACTCAAGAGGGCTTCGCCGTATTGCTTGATCAAAAAGTAACAAAAAATCAAGTCGGCAAAAAGGCTTCTTTGCCGCACAGGGCCTTTGCCCTGCAAACCGGGCAGAACCACGGGCTGGAATCTTTTGCCCCACTTCGCTCGCTCCTGCCCCTCGCTTCTGCAAAATTTCCTATGCCCCTGCCACGCACAAGCCCACCATGTTCTGCCCGCTTTCGCCCGAAGCTGCTTTGCCGACGGGGAAGAAAAGAAAGAATCCTGTAAATCACCGTCATCTCTTTTTAACTTGTCATCCTGAGCGATAGCGAAGGATCTATTAGCGAACTTTGCATATCCGATTTGCATGTCGGCGATTAGATGCTTCACTATCGTTCAGCATGACAAAAAAGTACTTCTGCGTTAGGGATAGGAGCGGATACCGGCCTTGCGCCTAAAGCCTGTGCGCGTATGAGCGCAAAGCCCGGGCCGTAGGCAACGCCATCATCCTCATTTGCATATTTGCACATCTGAAATCTGCACATCTGGGCTATTGGTGATGATACGGTTCGCCTTTAATAATGCTGTACGCCCGGTATAATTGCTCTACAAAAAACAGGCGTACCATTTGGTGCGAAAAGGTCATGCGGCTTAAGGATATTTTATCGTTGGCACGCTGATAAACAGATTGGTCGAACCCGTAGGGGCCGCCAACAACAAAAATGAGGTTAGCTGATGACGATACCGAACGCTTATTGATGTAATTGGCAAACTGTACCGAAGTAAACTCCATACCGTTTTCGTCGAGCAGTATTACGTGGTCCTGCACCGTTATTTTTTTGAGGATCAGCTCGGCTTCTTTGGCTTTTTGCTGGTCTTCGGTTAGGGCTTTGGTGTTTTTTAACTCGGGGAGATCCACCATTTCCAGCTTGGTATAGTGCTTTAGGCGCTTTACATATTTTTCAATGCCATCTTTTAAATAGGCATCCTCGGTTTTGCCAACGGTAATAAACGTAATTTTCATTTAAGCTTGTAACTATTAAAGTAGAAATGTGCTCTTATTGTTGTAACATTGAAGCTGCAAAAATACCTTTTAAAACCTGTGGAACAAGCCATAATAAACAACTACACCGAGGCTGCCGCGCTGGCGAAGCAAGAGGCAAATAAATATAAAGAACTGGCCAATACGTATTCGCTATTAAGGCTGGGCATTTTCGGGTTAATGATCTTCTCGGTATACCTTACCATTGTGCAGGACAATTTTACCATAATGGCTATTGCTTTTGTAGCATTGCTGGCCGGGTTTGCCTGGCTGGTATCCCGCCAGGGCGAGTACGAGCGTCAACGAGATTATTACCTGGATCTGGAACGCATCAACCTTAACGAGATTAACAGCCTGCAAAGCAATACAAACTTGTACAGCAACGGGCAACAGTACAGCAACGAGAAGCATTTTTACAGTTCTGATCTGGATATATTCGGTAACGCGTCGCTGTTTCAATTAATCAACCGCGCGGCAACATCAACCGGGAATAATAAACTGGCAGCGTGGCTAAATGCACCATCAGATAAGCCAACTGTTTTATTACGACAGGAAGCAGTTAAAGAAATCGCCATAAAAAACGAATGGAAAAAGGAATTACAAACCCTGCTTTTATTTAGCAACGATGGAGATGTTAACCGCCTGAATAGCTTATTTAAATACCTGCACCTGCCGCTAAACCTTAGCGGCGAAAAGTGGCTGGGTAAATACGCTAAAGTTGCGCCTTATATATTAGTTGCGGTTATTGTTGCTGCCCTTTTTTTCCCAATAGCTAAAAGCCTGGCCACATTAATTGGGCTGGTAAATATGGGGATTGTGTTTTCTAAGGCCACTTATATTAAAAAGGCCGATATGATAGCCGATAAAATTGGGAAGATGCTGGGCAACTATGCCGGTGTTTTCAACAAGATAGAAACGCAGGAATGGGGCGCTGCTTATACCAATACTCTGGCCAAAAAATTAAAGGACGATAAAACATCCGAAAAGATAAAAGAACTATCCGAACTGATAAATAAGCTTAACTACCACCTTAATGTGATAGTCGGCGTTATTCTTAATGTATTTTTATTGTGGGATATCAGGCAGATCATAGCCATTGAGAACTGGAAGCGCAACAACTGCGAAAACCTGGAAGAAGCCTTCGATGTAATTGCCGAGTTTGAAGCGCTGATAAGTATTGCTGTGCCTGCCATAAATTATCCGGAATGGGTTTATCCTGTTATTGCCGATACCGAAGGTTATACGGTTTCGGCCAAAAACATTGCCCATCCGCTCATCCGTAGCGATAAAAGGGTTGATAATGATTACGACCTAAAGGATGCTTATAACATCGACATTATAACCGGCTCTAACATGGCCGGTAAAAGTACCTTTTTGCGCACTATAGGCATTAACGCCGTTTTAGCTTTAAGCGGGGCGCCGGTATGTGCTTCGGCAATGGAGGTTTCGGTTATTACGATAGTAAGTTATATGCGGATAAAAGATTCGCTGAACGAAAGTACATCAACCTTTAAAGCCGAACTTGACCGCCTGCAAATGCTGCTGGCGGCTGTTGAGCACGAGCACCGCGTTTTCTTTTTGATAGATGAGATGCTGCGCGGAACCAACTCCATGGATAAATACCTGGGCAGTAAAGCGGTTATTGAGCAACTCATCAGTAAAAAAGGGGTAGGTATGGTAGCCACACACGATCTGCAGATTGCCCGATTGGAAGACAAGTACCCCGATTACGTACGCAATTACTATTTTGATATACAGGTGCAAAACGGCGAAATGCTGTTCGACTATAAAATAAAATATGGCGAGTGCAAAACCTTCAACGCATCGTTACTGCTTAAGCAAATAGGTATAAATGTGGGAGAGGAATAACCGGTAAAAACGCAGCCCGCAAAATGCCGATACTCATTCCTCAGAAGAATACATTTACCGACAATTTGTATCCATTCACCTAAAAACCCTGTTAAAAAGCCCGGTTTAGGTACATTTTTGTGGTGTTAAAACTAAACATCATGACAACTTTACTCACACTACCTGTACTAAACGCTATTGTTGCAATAGTAACAAAAGTCATTATTGCTATCAGCCTGTTAGGCCATTTGATCTTTTAAAATTCAACATTAATAATTATCGGTTAGAGCTAAAATCTAATTGAATTTTAATGTGATTTTAACCTTAGCCAGGTGATAATTAAACAAATACACTGCATATTTACATTATGGCAAACCAACCTATTATTACGGTAAAAAATCTGGTTAAAAACTACGGCGATTTTGCGGCGGTAAAAGGCATTAGCTTTGAAGTTTACGAGGGCGAGATCTTCGGATTGCTTGGCCCTAACGGGGCGGGCAAAACTACCACGCTGGAAGTTATAGAAACGCTGCGCGAAAAAACATCGGGCGAAATTATGGTTGATGGCTTTAATATAGAAACAGATGCCGATAGCATAAAAAAGCGTATTGGTGTGCAGTTACAGGCGGCGGGATACTATCCTAACCTTAATCTGTCTGAATTGATAGTGCTGTTCTCCGGCTTATATGGTGTTAACAAAACTCCGATGGAGATGCTGGAAAAGGTAGCCTTAACTGACAAAGCTAAAGCAAAATACAAAGACCTGTCGGGCGGACAAAAGCAGCGTTTTTCTATTGCCACTACTTTAATAAACAACCCCCGTATAATTTTTTTGGATGAACCTACAACCGGCCTTGACCCACAAGCCCGCCGTAACCTGTGGGATTTGATCCGCGAGATCCGTAACGCAGGCACTACCGTAGTTATTACCACCCACTATATGGACGAGGCCGAAGTATTATGCGACCGTGTAGCTTTTGTTGACGGCGGCCATATTATCGGTATAGATACCCCCGACCATTTTATTGACCAGCTGGTAGCAACCGGTTTTGAACGCGAAAAACAAACAAAAGGCGCAAACCTGGAAGACGTATTTATTAACCTTACCGGTAAGGAGTGGAGGGAGAGTTAGGAGGAGTTGGCAGTTGCCTGTGGGCAGTTGGCAGTTTTGCAATACCAATGAACTAATGAGCTATTGAACCAATGAACTATTCAAACCCATGAACCCAAAATATAGTAATACCCGTGCCACACTGGCCATTGCCAAAGCAAGTTTCCGGTCTATTTTACGCAGCCCCTCGGCGGTGGTGTTTAGTTTGGCTTTCCCGCTGATATTTATTTTGGTATTTGCCAATATTGGCGGCGGGGGTATGTCTATTAGCGTAGGTGTAACCAAAGGCTGCGATACGCTTAATCCCGTTTACAAGGCTTTACAGAAAAATACTATTGTACATCTCATTAAAGATCAAACCGCCGACGAGATGAACAAGAATTTGGCAAAGGGGAGTATAGATGCAACTATTGATCTAAAACCTTTTGTACCTATGAAGCCGATAGATATGAGCGTACAATACAGCCATGCGTCGGGCGATAAAGGAGCCGTATTAAAATCAGCATTGAATAATATATTCTATCGGTTACAGTCAGAGCAGTTAAGCAGGATAAAAGCTTATTCGGGCATTAAAATACCAGATGCTGTCAACCTTAAAGAAACTGTTGTTACAGGTCGCGAGTATAAGTACATTGATTTTATATTACCCGGTCAGCTTGGTTTTTCGCTGCTGAGCAGCGGGGTATTTGGAACAGCATTTGTTTTTATAAGCCTGAGGTTAACGCTGGTTATTAAACGCTTTTTTGCCACCCCGGTTAAAAGGTACAGTATCGTTTTGGGCGAAACCCTTGCCCGTATTGTGTTTTCGTTACTCGGCGCGCTGTTTATTATCATGATAGGGCATTACGCATTTGGTTTCACACTGATACACGGTGTGGTCACGGTGCTGAATATGCTTGTGCTCTGCGCAATAGGGCTTATCATATTTATGGGCTTTGGCTTTACCATATCCGGCATAGCCAAAAATGAAAGTACCGTACCACCGCTATCTAATATTATTACACTGCCACAGTTTTTACTGTCGGGCACCTTCTTCTCGGTAACAGCATTCCCTACCTGGCTGCAGCATGTAAGCAATGTATTACCATTAACACATTTGAACAATGCTATGCGCAAGGTAGCTTTTGAAGGCGCAGGCCTGGGCGATGTTACGCACCAGCTATTTATACTGCTACTTTGGGGAATAGGAGTTTATGCGGTAGCCGTGAAAACGTTTAAATGGGAGTAGGAGGCAGAGAGGCAAGATTTTAGAGTTAAGAAACAAGACAAAAGATATTAGAGACGCGATATTCGCGTCTTTTTTTGTTTACTATGCTTAACACTAAATTAACATTAGCCATAATTCTTAACATATTGATAATATTAACACTTGTGTGCTTAACACGCAGGTAACAATCAGGAAATACATTTGCATTAAAATAATATTAATCAAATGTTAAAGAATATTACGTACTTAACCTCATTAATTGTTGTGTTAACAATATGTTCATCAAAAGTTAACGCGCAGGATTCAAAAACCGGTACCTGGGGAATTGTTACCGTCGTTATGCCGGGCGATTCTGTACACAAATGGGGAGGTTATACCGAGTTCCAGGCACGTACAAATGGTGCTGGTTTTAGTCAGTTTCAATACTACGAGGCCAAAGCCGGTGTAAGCTATGATATTGATAAAAATTTTATCGCCTTGCTGGGTACGGGCACCTATCATACCTATGATTACTTTGACGTAGATAAAGGCCCGCTTACCAATGAGTTTCGCGTTTGGGAGCAAATGACCATTAATCAGTTTTTAACCCCATTTAAGTTTGAACACCGTTACCGTGTGGAGCAACGTTGGGTTAATGGCGATTATCGTAACCGCTTCCGTTACAGGCTAAATATGTTTGTACCTTTAAATAATACCAGGATAGTAGCTAAAACATGGTTCCTGTCTGTTTTTGATGAGGTGTTCTTTAACAATAAAGCTCCTAACTTTGAACGTAACCGGATATCGGCATCATTAGGTTACCAGTTTGATAAAAAATGGATAGTACAGGCAGGTTGGATAAATCAGCGTAATTACACTACAACTACTAGTAGTGCCAAAAACAATATGATGTTAACACTAATGTATCGTATAAATCGCAAAAACGGTGTGGAACACGAGCGCTTACCAACCACAAATGATTAATAATCATAACAAATACAAAATTTCAATTGCGATTTGTTGAATTTGCGCTTAACTTAGCCGACCAAATTAGTATAGTATATCACTCAAAATTCGACAAATAAACTATGAGTTTAATAATTGATGTTCATGCGCGCCAGATACTTGATTCGCGTGGCAATCCTACAATTGAAGTAGACGTAATTACAGAAAATGGCGTGCTTGGCCGTGCTGCGGTACCTTCTGGTGCTTCAACAGGTGTGCATGAAGCTGTTGAGCTTCGCGACGATGATAAAGCAGTATACATGGGTAAAGGTGTGCTAAAAGCCGTTGCCAATGTAAACGAAAAAATTGCCGCCGAATTAAAAGGTGTTGATGTATTTGAGCAAAATGCAATTGATGCCATCATGATCGCGCTTGATGGATCAGAAAATAAAGGAAATTTGGGTGCTAATGCTATTTTGGGTGTTTCTTTAGCAGTTGCTAAAGCTGCAGCGCAAGAAAGCCGCCAGCCGTTGTATCGTTATATTGGTGGTGTTAATGCTAACATCCTGCCTATCCCAATGATGAATATTGTTAATGGTGGTTCTCACTCTGATGCGCCTATCGCGTTCCAGGAGTTTATGATTATGCCGGTTGGCGCTTCATCTTTCTCTGAAGCTTTGCGTTGGGGAACAGAAGTATTCCATAACCTGAAAAAGATATTACATGACAGGGGCCTTTCTACCGCAGTTGGTGACGAAGGTGGTTTTGCACCAACCTTTGAAGGTACCGAAGATGGTGTTGAAACCATTTTAAAAGCGATAGAAAAAGCAGGTTACAAACCAGGTGTGGATATCTGCCTTGCGTTTGACTGTGCTGCTTCTGAATTTTACAAAGACGGTAAATACGACTATACAAAATTTGAAGGCGATAAAGGGGCTATCCGCACCAGTGCAGAACAGGCAGATTACCTTGCCGAATTAGCTGCTAAATACCCTATCATTTCTATTGAAGATGGTATGGCGGAGGATGATTGGGCTGGCTGGAAATTATTAACCGAAAAAATTGGTGATAAAGTGCAGTTGGTGGGTGATGATTTGTTTGTAACAAACGTTAAGCGTTTACAACAAGGTATTGATAACGATACTGCAAACTCTATACTTGTAAAAGTAAATCAGATAGGTTCGTTAACTGAAACTATTAACGCGGTTAGCCTGGCACAAACTAACGGTTACACATCTGTAATGAGCCATCGTAGCGGCGAAACCGAAGATGTTACCATTGCCGATTTAGCAGTAGCATTAAACTGCGGCCAGATTAAAACCGGTTCTGCATCACGATCTGACAGGATAGCTAAATACAACCAGTTATTACGTATCGAAGAAGAACTGGGTGCAGCAGCACGTTTCATCGGTAAAGATTTTAAATACTACAACAAGAAATAAGCGAAAGCTGAATCTGAAATATAGAAAGGCCGGTCAAGTTAATTGACCGGCCTTTTCATTAGAGTAGCGGCTAAAAAGTTTTATTGTAAGATTTTTGTTTTTTAAAACAGATCTTCTGAAACATCAAAATACATACCACTAGCATAATATACCGTGGCAGTAACAAATGCTACCCCTCCGTTTACAGGAGCGCTCCATGTACCGCTAAAATGCTTTAAATAACGGGGCACTCCATCAATTAAATAATAAACGCCGCTAACGTTCCCATAATCGTCTCCTTCAAAATAGTATACTACTCCGCCATAGGTATAGGATCCTAAAGCTACAGCCGATTGTTTTACTGAATTTTGTAAACTAACATCTTTTTGCTTCGCTTTAAAATCTACAGAAGCTACAGAATAACTAACGCTGAAAGTAAATAACAGCGCTGTAATAATTAGAATTGTTTTTTTCTTCATTGCTTTAAGGTTTAATGGTTAATTATTTATTAATGTATACGGCGTTATAAATAAAAAGTTTCGTATAAATAAAAAAGCCCCTCTTCAATTAGAAGGGGGCTTGCTTTATTTTAAATTACTGGCTATTAACGTCCGCCTGTTGGTGCTGCACCACCACCGTTTTGGTCGCCGCCTTGTATTTGGTCATCGTTATTAACACCTTTCTTTTTCTTCTGTTGCGGGTTGCTGAAGTTTATTTTACCAAAGCTATAACTAAATGTTATACCGAATGACTGGAAAGGGAACTGTGTATGGGATCTCTGGGTGAAACCAGGGCTTGATATATTTTGGTTGAATGCTTTGTTAACCGCAAATGGCTGTACGGTATTGAAACCGATTGATGCCTTTTTATCAAGGAATTGTTTTTTAACACCAAAGGCATAAATTCCGAATGACGGGCTGCTACCTTGTATGGTACGGCGTGGTGAGTTAATAAACCCGAAAGCTTCAAATATAAAGTTTTTAGGGAATGTGTATTGCGCGCTGCCAAACATGGTGTATTGTAAGCGGGTTTTAAGCGCATCCTCATTTACCGATCCAACGTACATATCATAAACTGTTGGGTTATACGTAAAGGCATTTACGCTACCGCGGATGGTTAATGGTTTAATTGGATTTACTGATCCAAAAAAGCTTGCACCCCACGAGTTATTTAACGCTACGTTGTTTTGTATGGTACGTGTACCAATTACAGTTTCGCCGTCTACAATCTCAGAAATAGGTTCTGCTATACCTTCTATCAAATCGTTAGTTCTTTTGTAGTAAACCGAAAAATTCAATACAGAAGACTTAATAAAGGTATTGTAATTCAGTTCAACAGTTTGTGATACCTCAGGTGCCAAATTCGGGTTACCTACCGATTGCGACTGGATGTTGGTCCTGTTAATGAATGGGTTTAACACCTGCAGGCTTGGCCTTTGGATACGTTTGCTATATGACAGCTTAAAGGTATTTGAGCCAAATACCTTTTGTATGGTTAAGCTTGGTACATAAGTGTTGTAGCTTGCCGTAAAAGGCTTTAATTCCTGTTGGTTATCGCTACTTGCGTATGGTGTTTCAGGGTCGCCTGTTATTTGGGTGTTCTCATACCTGAAACCGGCCAACACCGAATAGTTTTTTGGTAGTGTAATAGTAAACACACTATATCCCGCATATACATTCTGATTATAGTTATACAGGTTTGAATTTAGGGGATCTACTATAGCATTGTTGCCAACAGAATCTACCGAATATATCGTATAATCACTGTTTATCCGTCTTTGTATGGTTTTGCCACCGGCTTCCAATTTTAATGTTTTGCTGATAGGCAAGGTGTAATCAGCCTGTATGGTGTATTCGTTATTTTTACCATTATTAATGCCTTTTTGGCTGGGTTGCGGGGCTGCTTTGCCAGTAAGTGGTTTAGCTTGAAATAAGCTCAAATAATCTGTTTTGATGATACTATGGCTCCACTGGCCCGATACGGTTATCTCGTGGCCTTCTTTTTTAAACTTATGGGTATAATCAAGATTCCAGTCAAAACCGCTGAATTTATTTTTTGAAGCGCTATTGCCAAAGTATTCAATGCTTTTGGCCGGATTAGCAAAATTCTCTATACTATAGTTCCCGCCTCCATTTGTATTAAAACCGCCATCGTTTAAGGCCAGGGTACTGTTAATGCTATTAAAGCCATTAAACTCATAACCCGCGGTTAATGTACCTCTTGCACCATGTCGTTTGGTTTCACTAGCGGTATTATTATGGTTACGCTGGTTTACGGCGCCTGAATTTATAGTTTGATCGAAATCAGTCGTCATAGTTTGCGGCCAGGTAAGGTTACCACCTAAGTTGGCAGAAAAATTAAAACGGTTTTTGTTGTAGTTTAAATTCATATTACCATTGTTTTGACGGGTACCTACACCACCGCTAACAGAACCGCTTATGCCCGAAGCATTTTTAGTTTTGGTAATGATGTTGATGATACCGGCCGAACCTTCCGCATCATATTTTGCCGATGGAGATGTTACAACCTCAATGCTTTTGATCTGATCGGCAGGGATGGTTTTTAATACATCGCTTAAGCTTGCAGATGTAGCGCCGGATGGTTTACCATTTATCAAAACCCTAACGTTCCCATCACCACGGATAGCTACGTTACCATTCATATCTACCGATACCAACGGAACTTTCTGTAACACATCTGTAGCATTACCACCTGCTGCTGTAAGGTCCTTTTCGGCATTGTAAACGATCTTATCAATCTTGTTTTCGATAAGCGCTTGCTGACCAACAACCTGTACCTCTTTTAGTGTTTTTGCACTTGGTGCAATCACTAACTGGCCCATGTTGTTATCCGGTTTTGAGGCGGTAGTTTCAATAGGGTCGAAGGTTTTAGTGGGATAACCAATAAAAGATATGGTGATCTTGTATTTACCGGCCCGGACATTATCCAGTTTAAAGTTTCCTTTTTCGTCGGTAAGCACACCGTTTATAGGTGTTTTCGCGCCGCTTTTAAACAAGCTGATGGTAGCATAATCAACCGGTTTTTTGGTAAGTGAATCAACCACAGTACCAGAGATCTTCCCCACAATGCCCGAACCGCCACCGCCGACCCCAAACTGGGCTTTGGCTGATATTGAAGCACATATAACTATTATAAGTAAAAGTATTCGTTTCATATTAGAACTATTTTTAGAGCGTTTTAGGTAATTGGAGGCGAAAATGCCCAAAATGTTACAGGCACATATCGCTTTTGTGTAAATTATGTGTAAAGTAATGTATATGTTACACTAAGGTGCAACAAAAAGCCCCTGTAAGCTTGCTGTTCTGTTAGGAGACGGGCAATGTACAGGGGCTTTGGTATCTATATTAGATAACTATGTTAACAATGCGGCCTTTTACTACAATTACCTTTTTAGGTGTTTTACCATCCAGGTATTTTTGCACATCTGGGTTGGCTAAAATGGCAGCTTCTATGTCGGCCACTTCCATTGCTAATGATAAGCTAACATTGGTTTTCATTTTACCATTAAAGGATACAGGGTAACTAAATTCATCCTCAACCAAATAGGCCGGGTTAAATTTTGGATAAGCAGCTGTTGATATAGTACCTGCATCGTTGCCAAGCAACACCCAAAGTTCCTCGCAAATATGCGGGGCGTAGGGGGCAAGTACAATTACCAGTTCATGCAGTATAGCGCGCTTGTTACATTTAAGATCGGTTAGTTCATTAACGGCTATCATAAAGCTGGATACAGATGTATTGAACGAGAAACGCTCAATATCCTCTTCCACCTTACGGATGATCTTATGCAGCGATTTTAACTCGGCTTTAGTAGGCGCTTCGTTTGTTACGTTAAAATTCCAGTCGGCATCATGGAATAACCTCCAAAATTTACGCAGAAACTTAAACACACCCTCAATACCGTTTGTATTCCACGGTTTGCTTTGCTCCAGCGGGCCTAAGAACATCTCGTACATACGCAGCGTATCGGCACCGTAACGTTGTGTTAAATCATCAGGGTTTACAACGTTGTAATAACGTTTCGACATTTTTTCAATCTCGACACCGCAGATGTATTTTCCGTTCTCCAGTATAAATTCAGCGTCAGCAAACTCAGGTCTCCATATTTTGAATTTATTTAGGTTTAGCACTTCATTCTCTACAATATTTACATCAACATGCAGTGGGGATGTTTTGTGATTTTTAATCAAACCATGAGAAACAAAAGTGTTTGTTCCCTTGCCCATGTCATCAATCAACCGGTAAACGAAATTACTTCTACCTTGTATCATCCCCTGGTTGATCAGTTTTTTGAAAGGCTCTTCTTCAACCACTTTGCCTATATCCTTCAAGAATTTATTCCAGAAACGGCTGTATAGCAAGTGTCCGGTAGCATGTTCGCTGCCACCAATGTACAAGTCAACATCTTTCCAGTATTCTATCGCTTCGCGAGATGCAAATTCCTTATCGTTATGGGCATCCATATAACGGTACCAGTACCAGCTGCTACCCGCCCAACCAGGCATAGTGCTTAGTTCGTACGCATAACCAGCCCCTTCTTGATTCTTGTCTCTTGATTCTTGACTCTTGTAGCTCCAATCCGTAGCTCTGCCCAATGGAGGTTCACCGGTTTCGGTTGGCAGATATTTATCAATTTCGGGTAGTAGTAAAGGCAAGTGTTCTTCCCCAATTAAATAAGGTAAACCGCCTTTAAAGTATACAGGTACAGGTTCGCCCCAGTAACGCTGACGGCCAAAAATAGCATCGCGCATCCTGAAGTTCACCTTAGCTTTACCTAAGCCTAAAGCTTCTAATTTGGCAACCACAGCAGCGGTCGCTTCTTTATAGCCCAAGCCGTTCATAAAATCGGAGTTGATGTATTTACCTTCCTTGGTTGGGTCGGCCTCTACTTCAATATTTTGTATATCGATGATAGGTATTATCGGCAACTTAAAATGCTTAGCGAACAAATAATCGCGCTGATCGCCTGATGGTACAGCCATAACAGCCCCGGTACCATATCCCGCCAAAACGTAGTCGGCTATCCAAACCGGTATTTTATCGCCATTAAGCGGATTGGTTACATAACTGCCCGTAAACGCCCCTGATACAGTTTTTGTATCGGCCATACGGTCAAGCTCGCTTTTCTTTTTGGTTTGTGCAATGTAGGCATCAATATCAGCTTTTTGCTCCGGCGTGGTTAGGCTTGCTACCAATTCATGCTCGGGCGCTATCACCAAAAAACTCACACCAAAAATGGTATCAACACGGGTGGTGAATACTTCTATGTAGGAAGCAGAGTTTGAAGTGCGGGGAGCGGAAGATCCTGAATCCTCGCTCTTCGCTCCCTCCAACGGGAACCTTACAGATGCGCCTACACTTTTACCGATCCAGTTACGCTGCATTTCTTTCAAAGGCTCGGGCCAGTCAATAGTGTCCAGACCTTCTAATAAACGCTGGGCATAGGCGGTAATGCGCATACTCCACTGCATCATTTTCTTTTGCTCAACGGGGTAACCACCACGCTCGCTAAAGCCATCTTTTACTTCATCGTTAGCCAATACGGTACCCAATGCGGCGCACCAGTTAACAGTGCTTTCGCGCAGGTAGGTTAGGCGATATTTTAATAGTTCGGCTTGTTGCTCCTGCTCATTCATCGCCCTCCACTCATAGGCGGTAAAGCTTAAAATTTCCTCATCGCAAACGGCATTTATACCAGCCGAGCCTTTGGTTTCAAAATGCTCAACCAGTTTGGCAATGCTTTCGGCTTTATCGGCATCTTTATTATACCAGCTGTTAAACAGTTGTATGAAGATCCATTGTGTCCATTTATAATAATCGGGCGAGCTGGTGCGCACCTCCCTGTCCCAATCAAACGAGAAGCCTATCTGATCAAGCTGGCGGCGGTAAGTAGCAATATTTTCTTCAGTAGTAACCGATGGGTGCTGCCCGGTTTGTATAGCATATTGCTCGGCAGGTAAACCAAAGCTATCGTAACCCATTGGGTGCAATACATTAAAACCTTTTAAGCGCTTGTAACGTGCAAAAATATCAGAGGCTATATAACCCAGCGGGTGCCCAACATGCAACCCTGCACCCGATGGATAAGGGAACATATCCAGCACATAGTATTTTGGTTTGTTGGTTTTGTTTTCGGCCCTAAAGGTTTTGTTATCAGCCCAAAATTGCTGCCACTTCTGCTCTATATCTTTAAATTGATAGTCCATTTGCTTATTTACCGTATGAGGTTGCGAAAATAGTAAAAACTGCTTTAACATCCGCGTTTACAAGGGTAGTTTTCAATAAAGTCTATATATTATATAGGTTAACATTAAAGTTGGCAAGCTATTTTTTAACCCTTATTTTCGGCAAATGTTGTTGGTATTTACGATGCTATAACAACCTCAAATTTAACCAATGACAAACAAGTTTAAAGATAAAGACATGCAGGCGATAATAGGGTGGGTGCTGCGTGCCGGTGTTTTTGTATCTATGCTTGTGGTTTTTATAGGGGGTGTTATTTACTTGTACCGCCATGGACAAACCATTACAAATTATCACGAATTTAAAGGGGTACCCGATTTTGTGCACAGCCCTGCCGGTATCATTAATGGCATATTAACTTTAAGGGGGCGTGCCATTATACAGGCAGGCATTGTTTTGTTGATAGCTACGCCAATAGTAAGGGTAGTTTTTAGCGCCGTTGGGTTTATTATAGAAAAAGACTACTTGTATACCGGCATTACTTTTATTGTTTTACTAATTATTGTTATCAGCGCATTTAGCGGCCACGCAGGTTAATTTTTTAAAACCATTTTTGGTTTAAACAGGTATACAAGGTATACAACTTATGCGCAGGCGGGCAGTACAATCATCGGCTTTACAAAGCATTGGCTACGATGCTGAAAAACACATTCTTGAACTGGAGTTTAAGGAAGATGGCAGTGTTTGGCAATATTTTAAATTTAAGCCAGCGGCCTATAAAAAATTTGTTAACAGCGCATCATTAGGCAACTTTTTTGTAACCCGCATAAAAGGCAAATATCCCGAAGAAAAAGTGCAGTGATTTTTTTATCAGTAATATTAATTAGCACCATTCATACGCTTTTGTTCGTCTTCGCTGCCTGTTCTGTGGCGGGCGGCCCCTTTTACAGTCGTTTTGCCAAATCGATAGCTAAAGCTTAACGTTACCACGCGGTACTCCCTGCGGTCAACCGTATAGCGGTCAAGATTTTGGTATTTGGTAGATGAACGGTCGCGGTTGGTGTTAAAAATATCATTAGCAACCAGGCTCAGTTTCCCCTGCTTATTCCATAGCTGCATACTTACTCCCGCTTCAGTATAGTAATTTGCTTTAAACTGGTTGATGCCGTAAAGGGTGGGCGTTTCATAATGGCCTCCAATCTCGGCCCCTAATACACTTGTTATCGTAAAACTTTGAACGGTATTAACAATCAAATCACCTGTGCTTCTGTCAAAGTCGCCATACTGCGGGTCGGCTATATAGCGCTGGTAGGAGGCGTCAACATCATAACTACTGGTCCACCAGTTGGTAAATTTAATGGGTGCGGTAATATTTAAGCCAATAGTATGTACCCGCCCAAGGTTTACATCGGTATTCAGGATAACCTTGGTAGCGTCGTTTTGTGCATAAAAAGGGAACGATGCCCCTGTAGCTAATACGGCATAAAGTTTTGTGCTTATTTCCTGGTTGTAGGTGTGCGTTAAGCTAAGGGTATTTGCATACACCGGCCTTAAGTAAGCGTTACCCGCCTGGTAGTTATAAAGATCGATAAAGTAAAGGAATGGATTAAGCTTATCATATATTGGCCGTGATACACCCCGCGTAAACGTTAACGCATAGTCATTCTTATCATTATAATGATAGTTTAACAATATGGTTGGGAAGAGGTTGAAATAGCTTCGTTTGGTATTATTGTCGCGGGTAACCGAGTTGCCATCAGAGCTGGTGTATTCGCCCCGCACACCTGCGTTTAAATCCAGTTTGCCAAATTTGCCACTATAGTTTACATAACCTGCACCAATGCGCTCGGTATAAATGAAATAATTACTAAAGGTAGTATCTATGGTATATACGTTACCCACTTTTGGCCCAAAAATTAGGTTGTTATCTGTTTTAGTGCTGCTGAATTTTAAACCTGCTTCAAATTTTGCGCCTTTTGATAGCGGGGTACTATAATCTAACAATGCCGAAAAGTTGCGCATTTTTGTAGGCGAAAGATTTTCTAAAAGCAGAGGGGCGCGGTAAACATTGCCTGTTCCATCAAAAAAGTTATTGGTAATGTACTCGTCAGAGTGGCGTTTATTAGTAGTATAGGTTACGTTTGCCGATAGCGTGCGACCGCTACTATCCAGTTTACCCGAGTAATTTAAATTATAACTAAAGTTGTGGATATCCCTGTCAAGATCTGAGTGCGCTTTAATAGTAGAGTCTTTTACGCTCCGGTTGTAAATAGTTAAGGTGTTATCTTTCTGATAATCGGTGCCGTTTAAATTGCCGCTTACCAAAAAGCCTATAGTTTGCCCGGGCGATGGAAAGAAATCGGTACCTAATCTGAAATTGTTCGTAAGGTTGTCATACACACTCCTATACATGGTGTTATAGTTGCTTTGCACGCCCTGGTAGGTTATTTTCCGGTCGGTATCAAAGTTTTTAAAAGTTTTGTATGCCGATAAATTGTAGCTGCCAAAAATATTATAATGATCGGTGCGGTTGTTGAATGCTATACCGGTATTAGCCTTGTAGTATTTACCGTACCCTGCAGATGCCGTGTAGGTTCCGTTTGTGCCAACATTTTTGCCTTTTTTCATTACGATGTTAACTATACCGCCCGCCGCAGCATCATACTTAGGTGAGCCGCCGGTTATAATTTCCATGCGATCAACATTGCTCCCCTGCGTGCTTTTAAGTAATGCGGCAAGATCTGCACCCGAAAGGTTGGTAACTTTACCATCTATCAGTATCAATGCCCCCTGCCTGCCACTAACGCTAATGTTATCGCCGTTATCAACCCGCACACCCGGCGATTGTCTTAAAATATCGAGCACTGATTGGCCGTCGGCAATAATACTGGCTGCTGGGTTAATGATAGTTTTGCCGGGCCTTACTTCAACATAAGGTGTTTTGGCAACAATAGACACTTCTTTTAACTCGTTGTTTATAGCCGTTAACTGGATATTAGGGATAATAATCGTTTGACCCGTTTTAACGGTATGGGCAGGGGAATAAGCTTTTTTGTAACCAAGCCTGGTTGCTAAAATGGTATAAGCACCGGCAGGTACATTTAAAAATTGATACGCACCTTTATAATTAACCAGTGCAGACATAACCACAGAGGAGTCGGGCAGGTTTAATAAAACAACGGTGGCAGCCTCGGCAGCCTGGTTATTTTGTATTAAAACATTACCCCGTATTATTGAAGAGCCCGTTTGGGCGTAACAAAAACTAAATAAACTTGTAAGGAAAGCTATAAAAAAGCATCCAAATTTAACCCTCATTAATATACCTCGTAGAAATTCTCTATAGTGTTCCCTTTAAAAAAGTTAATATAACAACAATATTACAACTGGTAAAATCTATTGGCGCTTTTTACGCATTATACTATTAAATGTTGCTTTAAGTTTATTGCTATAAAAAGTGAAATCCTTTCTATTTTATTAATTTCGCCAAACGGACTTATATTTATACCATGAAGAAAATATACTTTATAGCATTTGTTTTATTATTGGCCGCACAGCTTAAGGCGCAAGATCAGCCTGCTAACTATGCAGTAGTTGCTAATAAATTTAAACAGTTTTATAATAACAACCAGCCGGATAGCATCTTTAATATGTTTAGTGCCGAAATGAAGGCCAGCTTACCGCTTGATAAGTTTAAACCTACTACAATACAGCTAAAATCGCAGTTGGGTGCGTTAAATAAAACAGATTTTTTAAAGTATAACCAACCCTTAGCGGTTTATAAGGCAACGTTTGACAAGGCCGTTTTTCTGCTGAACATATCGCTTAACAACCAGAACAAAATAATCGGACTGTTATTAAGCCCTTATGCAGAAGAGGCAAAAACAATAGCACTTGACGCATCATTAAAAGAATCGCCAATTTTACTGAAAACACTTTCGGGATCTATATCCGGTACGTTAACCACACCTGCAAATGCCACCGGTAAAATACCTGTTGTATTAATAATACCAGGTTCGGGCCCAACCGATAGGGACGGTAACAGCGCTAAACTGGGTTTAAATGGTAACACCTACAAAATGCTGGCGAATGATTTGGGTAAAAATGGCATTGCTACTTTAAGGTACGATAAACGCCTGGTAGGCCAAAGCGTTAGCACTACCAAAGAAAAAGAGCTGCGTTTTGAAGATTATGTTGATGATGCCATTGGATTAATAAACCTGTTAAGCGAAGATCAGCGTTTTTCAAAAGTTATTGTTTTAGGCCATAGCGAAGGCGCGCTTGTAGGGGTATTAGCCATCCGAGATCAACCGGCTAATGCTTATATTTCTGTTGCCGGCGCAGGCAGGCAGGCAGATTTAATAGTTACCGAGCAAATGAAATCTCAGCCGAAATACATTGCCGATAATTTTAAAACTATGCTGGATAGCTTGCGTAAGGGTAAGTTTACGGATAATATCGACCCCAAACTATATCCAATCGCCCGTCCCGATATTCAGCCCTATTTAATGTCGTGGTTTAGGTACGTGCCAACAAGAGAGATAAAGAAGGCTAAGATACCTGTGCTGATACTTCAAGGTACAACAGATATTCAGGTGCCTGTTACAGAAGCCGAACTATTGAAGAAAGCAAAATCTGAGGCTACGCTTACGATTATCCCCGGCATGAACCACATATTGAAAGAAGCGCCTGCAGATAAGGAACAAAACGCTGCCACCTACAGTAAACCAGACCTGCCCCTAAAGCCTGAGCTGGTAACCAGCATAGTGAACTTTGTAAAGGGATTGAAATAATGTGCAAATGTGCGGATATGCAGATGTGCAAATGAAATCATCTGCATATCTGCACATTTGAAATCTGCACATCCTCTAAGATTTCCAGGCGCCCAGCAATCTTCTTAACAGGATAATTTCTGCGGTATGATATGCATTATGATCTGCTATTTGAAGTGCCTCGCGTAGTATGCTTTGCCCATCGCCATGCGGAATGTTTTCATAGATATCGCCGCTTTTTAACAGCGCTATAAATTCGTCCCTGTCGGCATTGATCTGTTCAATTGTTTTATTCCAGGCGGTATCATCTGCCGGGCTGCTTTCTTTTGGCCAGTAATCATTTGGCCAGTTAGGCGATTGATGGCTGCCATCCTTGCTAAATTCCAGCATGTCCCACTGTGCAATACGGATATGCTCGGCCAGTTGCCATATACTATAAGGTAGGTTATTGGGTTTAACACCCCTTAAATTTGCCGGTAATCCATCAAGGGCATCCTCTAAGGTAGCGTGTGCGCCGCCGCCGGTAAGCAGTTTTATTAATTCGTTTATTAGTAGTTGGTGCTGTTGATCCATAATTATGTTTCTTATTTAACAAAATAGATACACGTTTGATTTATATGGCTCAAAAGTTTTAAGTTTATGCACCAAAGCAAAACTGTACCATAGTGATCAAAAAAATACTATTACTTGCCCTTTACGTGGCCGCATTTACGGCCTGTAAAAAGGATGGAGAATCGAGCCAGGAACTATCTTTAAAAGACGATGTTGCCTTTACAGCCTATGAAGGCCATTTTTTAGATGAATTGTGGAAGTATAACCCGGATTGGGCAACAACTGTAGGCTATCATAAGTATGACAGTGTTTTGCTGATACCCAATGCTAAAACCAGGGAGCAGCTAATTAAGTTTGCCAAAGTGCAGATGGATTCGTTGAGCCGTTACGAGGTTAACAGCCTTAATGATGCCAATAAGATGGACCATCGCATGATGCAAAACCAAATGGAAAGCCTGCAATGGTATAATGAACAACTAAAATCGTACGAGTGGGATCCATCGTCATATAACGTAATAGGCACATTTGCCACTATCCTTAACGAGCCTTATGCCTCGCTTGCCAAGCGCCTGCGCAGTTTTTATCAAAAAATGGCAAACATCCCGCTCTATTATAAGGAAGCGGAAAAGCAATTAAAAAACCCCGTTGCCGAACTTACCGGGCTTGCTATTGACCAGCACCTGGGTGGTGTAAGTGTTTTTGAAACCGACTTTGCCGATTCATTAAAAGAAACAAATATCCCCGCCGCCGAAAAAAAATTAATGCTTGATCGCGCAAAATTATCGGCAGATGCTATTAAAGGCTTTGCCACCTATTTAAAAGGGCTAAAAAATGATAAGCCGCGCAGCTTTAGGTTGGGTAAGCAGCTTTACGAAAGTAAATTTAAGTTTGATATACAAGCCGAGGCTACGGCTCAGCAAACTTACAACTCGGCGGTAGAGCGTAAAAAATACGTACATCGCGAAATGGCAAAATTAAGCAGGCAGCTTTGGCCAAAATATTTTGGCACGCAGCCTATACCAAAAGATTCGCTTGAATTTATTGGTAAGTTGATAGATACATTATCGAGTAAACACGTTGCCCCGGGCGATTTTCAATCGGCCATTGAAAAAGAAATTCCAAAGTTAACCGCATTCATTAAAAGCAAAGACCTGCTCACACTTGATCCGTCAAAACCTTTGGTAGTACGTAAAGAGCCCGGCTATATGGCCGGTGTTGCAGGTGCATCTATAAGTTCGCCTGGGCCGTACGATAAAGAAGGCAACACCTATTATAATGTAGGCAGCCTGTCGGGTTGGTCGCCCGAGAAAGCAGAGAGCTATTTACGCGAATACAACAATTACACGCTACAGATACTGTGTATCCACGAAGCCATCCCCGGTCATTACACGCAATTGGTGTATGCTAACCAGTCGCCAAGTTTAATAAAGTCAGTTTTGGGTAACGGCGCCATGGTTGAAGGCTGGGCGGTGTTCAGCGAGCAGGAGATGATGGATGCCGGTTTTGGCGATAATGCACCCGAGATGCGCCTGATGTGGTACAAATGGCATCTGCGTTCGGTTTGTAACACCATATTAGATTATAGTGTACACGCAAGTAACATGACGAAAGAACAAGCCATTAAGATGCTTACTAAAGAAGCCTTTCAACAACAAACAGAAGCCGACAATAAATGGAAACGGGTAAGTGTAAGCAGCGTACAACTTACCAGCTACTATACCGGCTATAAAGAAATAAATGCCCTGCACGAAGAGTGGAAGAAAAAACAAGCTGATAAGTATAAGCTTAAACAGTTCAATGAGAAGTTTTTGAGTTATGGCAGTGCGCCCGTTAAGTTTATAAAAGAGGCCATGTTTGCCATACCCAAGATAGATACTAAACACTAATTAGATATGGGCAGGTATGCAAAAACTGGGGTGAAAAAAAGCCTATAAAGCAGCTTGGTTTTATAGATTTAATCAATTGTAAATATGCCTTGTAAGGCCGTTTTTGCAACTTTTATTCTGTATAAATGCCCTATAGTGTTGTTACATTCCGCACTTTAACTTTTCAATAAATTTAAGTACGTTTGGGGAAACTGAAATTAAGTTATTAAAACTGATCTTATTAATTAAATATGAAAGTATTTGTAAAAAAATCTATTGAACAACTAACTTCTTCTGTAGATGCAGAAGGAAGCCTGAAGCGAACGCTTGGGGCGGGTAATCTTGTCGCCCTGGGTATTGGTGCAATTATTGGTGCGGGTTTGTTCGTAAGGACGGCAGCTGCAGCAGGCGAACACGCAGGCCCTGCGGTAACTTTATCATTTATTGTTGCTGCTATCGGTTGTGCTTTCGCAGGCCTTTGCTACGCAGAATTTGCTTCTATTATCCCTATTGCAGGTAGCGCTTACACATATGCGTATGCCACCATGGGCGAAATTGTTGCCTGGGTTATTGGTTGGGCATTAATATTAGAATATGCACTGGGTGCCGCAACAGTATCCATCAGTTGGAGCGAATACGTCAATAAACTCCTCGGCGGGGCAATACCCTATGAGTGGTGTCACTCTCCAATGGAATCTATAATGGTTAACGGCGCAAGCCACCATGGTATAGCTAACGTTCCTGCGTTATTTATCCTTTTAGTATTATCATTACTATTAATAAAAGGCACACAGGAATCAGCTACAGTAAACGGAATCATCGTTTTCATTAAAGTAGCTATCGTATTAGTATTTATAGCTGTTGGCTGGCAGTTTATTAACCCGGCTAACCACAATCCATATATGATCCCTGCCGATGCGCCATCAGTGGTATTAGCAAATGGTGAAACATATTCATACGCGCCGTTCTTTAATCATGGCTGGGGCGGTATTGTGAGTGGGGCTGGTGTGGTATTTTTTGCCTTTATTGGTTTTGATGCCGTATCAACAGCGGCACAGGAAGCTAAGAATCCAAAACGTGATATGCCTATCGGTATCTTAGGTTCATTGGTTGTATGTACCATTCTTTACATCCTTTTCTCATGGGTATTAACAGGTGTTGCACCTTATCAGGATTTCATGAAATCGGGTAAAGAGGCTTCTGTAGCTTATGCTATCAGTACTTATATGCACAACTACGGATGGTTATCAACAATGGTTACTGTTGCTATCCTTGCAGGTTTCTCTTCGGTTATCCTGGTGATGCTAATGGGGCAGTCAAGGGTATTCTATACCATGTCTACAGATGGTTTATTGCCAAAAGTATTTTCAGATCTACACCCTAAGTTCAGGACTCCTTATAAAAGTAACATCATCCTGTTTATTTTTGTAGGCTTGTTCGCGGCATTTATCCCGGGCAGTATGGCAGGCGATTTAACGTCTATCGGTACGTTGTTTGCCTTTATATTGGTATGCGTAGGTGTAATGTTATTACGTAAAACAAACCCTGACTTAGTAAGGCCATTTAAAACGCCTTTAGTGCCATTGGTACCTATTTTGGGTGTTATAGTTTGCGCGGGTATGATAGTAAGTTTACCAAGCGAAACGCAGATAAGCGCGCTTATTTGGATGTTAGCCGGTTTAGTTATCTATTTTGGTTACAGCAGAAAACGAAGCAAACTGGGTAACATAGCAGATGTACTGCCTACAGCATCAGATTTCGAAAAACACTAATTTAATTATTACAATATTAAAAAGGTTCTGTGCAAACAGAACCTTTTTTGTTTTAAACCCTTTTGTAAGGAATGAAAATGAACCGGATATTATGGGTGCTTGTATTTATTGCCATTATCAACTCTATGGGTTTTGGCATAATTATACCCTTGCTGTATCCGTATGGTAAAAAATTTGGCGTTACCGAGCATACCATTGGTTTGCTTACCGCCGCGTACTCCATCGCGCAATTTTTTGCTACACCGGTTTTAGGCTCACTGTCTGATAAGTTTGGCCGTAAGCCATTGTTGGTTATCAGCCTGATAGGCACCTGTGCATCCTTTATCATATTTGGCCTGGCCAACGGTATTTTTGTGCTTTTTGCTGCGCGGATATTGGATGGTTTAACCGGAGGTAATATCTCTGTAGCCCAGGCTATGGTATCAGATATCTCATCACCAAAAGAGCGTGCAAAAAACTTTGGGATCCTGGGTTCGGCATTTGGGTTTGGCTTTGTAATAGGCCCTGCCATAGGCGGCTTGCTTAGCAAATTCGGGATGCAGGTTCCATTCTTCTTTGCTGCGGGGATAGCTATTTTGGGTGTGCTGCTAACCTTGTTTTTCCTAAAGGAAACTAACCAGAATAAAACCGGCAGATCGCCCACAAAGAAAAACCATTTCAGTTTTATATCGCTCGTTACCGTGTTGAAGAAACCGGTAATTGGCACAGCAATTTTCACCGGCTTTTTATTGACCATGGCACAGTTTACTATGCTGATAGGCTTCCAAACCTTTAGTGTTGATGAATTGAAATTGAACCCCACCCAGATAGGCCTTTTTTATGGCGGCTTTGGTATCAGCGGGATATTGATGCAAATGCTGGTTCCTGCTGTTAAAAAGATAATATCAACACAGGCAGTAATACTATTTATATCTACCTTGTTTTGTTTAGGCATGATGCTATTGGCGGGCTTTACAACAGGCCTGGTCTTGTTTGCTATAGCTGTAGGTATTTACGGCTTGTTCAACGGTTTGCGTAACCCCATGCTAAACGCCATTATAGCCGACCACAACGATGGCAATGAACGGGGTGAGGTAATGGGTGTAAACCAGGCATACGCCTCAATAGGGCAAACCTTAGGGCCTGTAACGGCAGGACTTATTACAGCTATATCCATACATAGTATATTCTTTTTATCATCTTTATATATTTTAATTGCACTTTTGTTTAGTATTCGTTTAATTTCAAAAGAAAAAACATCCTAAACTTATGCATCCATTAATCTTTAAAGAGATCCTTTCCGTAACAATGATCCTGTTCGCGATTATTGATATACTGGGCGCCATACCTGTAATTATCCAATTACGCCAAAAAGCAGGCCATATCGAATCTGAAAAAGCAAGTATAGCTGTGTTAATATTGATGATAGCTTTCTTGTTTGTGGGCGATGAATTGCTGGCCGTTATTGGGCTGGATATATCATCGTTTGCGATAGCAGGTTCTATTGTGATCTTCATTATAGCGTTGGAAATGGTGTTAGGTGTAAACTTTTTTAAAGAAGAGATGCCAGAATCTGTATCTATCGTCCCGCTGGCCTTTCCGCTGATAGCCGGTGCCGGTACCATGACAACCTTATTATCCTTAAAATCTCAATATCAAACTCAAAACATAATAGTAGGGATCATTGTGAATACCATATTTGTTTACCTGGTGCTTAAAAATGTGAAATGGCTGGAAAAGCTGTTCGGTAAAACCGGCCTGCATATCCTTCGCAAAGCGTTCGGCGTAATTTTATTGGCTATCGCGATAAAACTGTTTAGGAGTAATTCAGGGTTGTAGGAGAGTCAAGATGTAAGAGTCAAGAATCAAGAAAGAGAGATCTGTTATAAGGGCATTACTCTCCGCGTGTCATTGCTCTCCGCGCGTCATCGATGATGCATTTTTTTCCCCTTTCTTAATTCTTGATTCTTACATCTTGATTCTATTCCGACCTCAAACTCTTTACCGGGTTTGCCAGCGCGGCCTTAATAGTTTGCAGGCTTATGAGCACCGCCGTTATCATAAGCAGCGCCACAACAGCTACCGCGAAAGGTACTACCGTTAAACTTATCTTATAGGCATACCCGTTAAGCCACTTATTCATCATCCAATAGGCCAGCGGGCATGCAATGATCCCGGCAATAACAACCGTTCCTAAAAAGTCTTTCAGGAACAGCAACATTACATCCTTAACCGATGATCCCAGCACCTTGCGGATGCCTATCTCTTTGGTGCGTTTTTGGATGCTGAGGGATATCAATCCCAACACGCCTAACAACACGATGATGATGGCCAAACCTGTTGCCAGGTACGATGCTTTTTTCAGCTGTAGTTCGGTTTTGTATAGCTTGGCAAGGGCTTCATCCATAAAACCATATTCGAAGGGTGCACCGGGTAAAACCTCGGCCCATTTCTTTTGCAGGGCTGCCAGGCTGGTTTCTATATTGCCCTGCTTTAGTTTAATGGAAAAGTAACGATAAAAGGGCGACCAGTTTACATTAACAAAAGTTATAGGTGTTATCGGGCCCTGCATCGATCCAAATTGAAAATCGGCGACTACGCCCCGTATGGTTAGTGGTGGCATACCCTGTGCCTGGAATTGCTGACCGATGGCGTCGTGCGCGTTTTTAAAGCCTAATGCTTTTAGGTGCTTCTCGTTAATTACAACTTCGGCTGAGTCGCCAGCCATATATTGCGACTTGAAAAACTCACCAGCTTTGAGTGGGATGCCGTAGGTAATCGCGTACTGGTTATCAACCGTTAATACTTGTGATGGGAATGCCTGGCTTGGATTGTCGGACATTTTGTAGGCCTGTATGCCGCCACCGTTGTTACCATCTGGTATTGCCCACGATAGGGTGACGGATTTTATTTGCGGCAATTGCGCTAAGCGATACCGTTTTTCTTCCATTTTTTGCACGCCGGGTTTACTCCAGTCGCGCGGCAGCTGGGCGTAAACTACATAGTCTTTATCGTAACCCAGGCTTTTACTAAAGAACAAATTGATCTGCTTGGAGATAACAATAGCACAGATCAGCACCACCGCAGCAGTACCAAACTGAAAAGCGATAAGCGATTTGCGGAACAGCACGTTATCTTTCACCCTGTCCAGCTTGCCTTTTAGTGAGTCGACCGATTTTAAGGATGACAGCACCAATGCAGGGTATAAGCCGGCCAGCAAACCTATTACCAGTGCGAATGTAACAGGTATCAAGTAGAAATACAGCGGGAAAGAGAACAGGCCGCTGATATCGGTGGCTAACAATCCCGCAAAAAATGGCCTTGCCAGCGCGTAAATACCTAATGCTATTAGCGTTGCTATGAGCACCATCAATACTGATTCTGTTAGAAATTGCCATATCAGTTGTTTGCGTAACCCTCCCAAAACCTTGCGGATGCCCATTTCTTTCATGCGTTGCGATGAACGGCTGATACAGATGTTCACAAAATTGATAACCGCCATCAGCAAAATAAACAACGCTATGGACGACAGCGTATAAAGCATTTTTTTGATAGTACCGCCACCATCATTTATATAAAAGGATTTTAGAGAAACCAGGTAAGGCGTAAGGTTAGCTGCTATTTGCGGTGGTGCATTCCGTTTGATGAGGCTTTTCATTGGGCCAATCAGTGCTTCGGGCTTAACCCCTTTCTTTAATTCTATCAGGCCAACAATATTTGTATTATTCCACCCGTCTAAACTTCGCCCTAAAAACTTTGCGGCGGCAACCGGTAAAAAGAAAGTACTGTTACTGGCATCAATAACATTGGTAACCGAGTTCTTCTTCAGTTTATCCAGCACACCGGTTATCGTAAAATCGTGTTTGGTGCCGGTGAAACTTTCAATGGTTACCGACTGCCCAACAACATCGGTTTTGCCGAAGTATTTAATTGCCATTTCCCGCGTTATCACGGCCGAAAAAGGGTCATTTAAGGCCGTTTTACGGTCGCCATGCAGCAGCTTAAATCCATAGGTAGTAATGAAGGTACTGTCCCCAACCTGTAAACTTTCGCGGAAGTGCTTGTCACCTTTCGATACGTTAGAACTTACACCGTCCCAGTGGTAATAATTGGCAACCAGGTTTGGATATTCCTCCTTAAGTGCTTTTGGCATAGGGGCAAGGGCGGTTAGCACATACCCCATATTCGGGTCTTTCCATTTGCTTTGAATAATGTACTGGTTATCGGCATTTTTCAGGTCGGCATTTACGTTAACCTCGTGCCATACATAGGCGGCTATCAGCAAGGTAAATGCAATACCTATAGATAAGCCGAATATATTAATAAGCGAGAAAAGCTTGTGTTTCCAGATGTTTCTCCAGGCAATGGTAAAGTAATTGTGCAGCATAGTGACGGGTTTGTTGAAACTAAATTAGCTGCTAATACGCAAGGAATGAAAAGATTAACACTTTTTAACGTTCATTCATTTTCTTGCGCTCGTCTGCGACGAGTGCTTAATATGGGTTAGCGATTATATCGCGCTTTGCCTGGCATTGAAAATGCCATACAGTTTTAAGCACTCGTCGCAGACGAGCGCAAGTGTGTGAGAGTATTGTCTTATCTCTTGACTCTAACTTCTTGACTCTCCCTCAGGAACAATCATCCTCGCTACAAACATGGTATCCGCTTTATTCTCATAACCGGTTAGCACTTTCATTTCTTCCAGTTTTAAGCCCAGTTCTTTGGTAATGAAGTTTACGGCGTCTTCGTTTTCGGCTTTAAAGGCCGAACAGGTTATGTAGATAAGCGGTTTGCCCGGTTTAAGGTGTTTGGCCACATTGCGAACAATGGCTTGTTGAAGGCGTTTAAAAAAGTCGGTTTTATGGATCTCGAACTGACTGATCATCTCGGGCGTTCGGCCCCAGGTACCGGATCCGCTACACGGGGCATCCAGTATAATACCGTCGAACTCGTAGTTATATAAGAGCTGCTCGTTGTTCTCGGTCAAGTCCATTACCTTTTTTTGGTACTTACGCAAGCCAGCCTGCTGAAAACGTTCATCTAAGTTAGAAAGGATGGATTCGCGGATATCAGACACCACCAGTTTGATATCCGGCTGTAAGCTGTGCAGCAGCAACGACTTACCACCCGATGCGGCGCAGGCATCCCACCAGCTATCCCACTTTTCGGGCTTAAAGTAATTGGCCGTTTGTTGCGACGATAGGTCCTGCACCTCAAACCAGTGCTGTTTGGGGAATATAGTTTCTAAGCGTGTACCGTTTGGTAACGAGAGGCAGCCATTGCCTTCATCCTTGAAAGTAACAGATGCTTTGGTAAGTTCGGCCTTAACCTGTGCTTCAAAACCTTTAGTTACCCGGATGAAAAGATCGGGCTGAATAAAAAAGGATTTCAGGAAGGCATCTTTATCAATACCGGCCGAAAGCTGTTGCACCCAGGGGAACACATCTTCCAGTTTAAAATCGGAGTACGTGGCTTTTACAAGGTTGATTTTCTCATCGATGCTAAAACCCACACAGGCAGCCCAATCGGGTTTAAAGTGCTGCAAAAAAGAGTTGCTTTGCGTGTTGCATAAAAACTCTGCAACCATCAAACGATCATCAGCCGGCAGATTAGGAAGGGCACGGCCCAGGCGAAAATAGTTATAGATCAACCTGCCGGCAACGCGCCTGTCGGTTGAGCCCATTTGTTTGTTTTGACGATAAAAGCCGGGTAAAAATTTGCTTAAAGGTGTATCGGCAGGAAACTCATCCAATATCCGCTGAAACGTCTTTATTTGGTTTATGGCTTTCATTGTGCCTTTATTAGATCAAAGTTTTGATATTTCAGGATATCTACGTGGGTATTTATCCAACCTAATCCCGGTTTTTTTATAAAGTGGAAGCTGTTATGTATGCCGGTATAATCTTCCAGATCGGGTTTAGTAAAATCTTCCCCTTCAGCTAACATCTTTCCAAAATACAAGCCCTGGTCAAATCCCTTTATAGCATAGTCGGTAGGCTCGGTATGGTAAGCATGGCGGTAACTACGCAAAAAATCGTTGGTCTCGGCACTTTTATAATCCACTTTATCGGCTGATGTAATGTGGGTATTCAGCCGTTGCAAAAGGGCGGATTTCAAAAAAGCGAACTTTTCCCAGTTGGGATGGCCAAACAGCGTTACCGGATATTTTTTGGAAAGGGTATCCAGCGAACGTAACGTAACCATCAGGAAAGCCTGTTTGGTTGATGGCACCAGGAATATATTTTGGTCTTTTGTTGATAACTGCTGTACTAACGGCGTTAGGTTGCCGCGTACTACTGTTATGGTCACTACCGGTATCTTACGCTTGCTTAAACTATCAATAGTGCGTTTAAAGGGGCTTGCATATAATTTTTCATCGCTAAAACCCGAAGTAAGGATGAACACCTTTTTTGGTTTTATACTTTTAGCAATATAGGTTGCTGCCCCTATGGCATGATACTCCAGCGGTGGCGTCATTGTAACCAAATTCTGGTTCCTGAAAGTTGCAGGCGCCGCAGGTGATAAGGGCGAAATAAGAGGTTTGCGCGGGGATGTAAGCATAGCCGAAAAGGCCTTAATATCTTCTGGGAAAATAGGGCCTACTACCAACTCGCTGTTTTTTACCTGGGGGTTTATACCCAGACTATGGGCCTGCGCTACATCATCCTTACTATCAAATACCTGTAACTTGTAGTTGGCGCCGGTAGCGGTTAACGAATCAAGGGCTAATTTAAAGCCCTGGTAATACTCAACCCCCATATCGGCTTTTTTTAAATCGGCCGCACTGTAGGTTTTGCCTGCTGCAGCGTTATCTAACACCAAAGGCAATATCAATGATATAACAGATTGTTTAACTTCGGCTGCTTTTACCGGAGACTTTTCTTCTTCCTTTTTTTCCGCGGGCTTTTCAGTTGTTGTTTTTACGGTAGATGAGGGTGCAGTTCGTACTTTAGGCGAACATGCACCTATTATCAGCGCTAAAACAAGTATAAACCACTTATTCCCACTCAATAGTGGCCGGTGGTTTCGAACTGATGTCATATACTACCCGGTTAATTCCTTTAACGTTGTTAATGATCTCGTTAGAGATCTTTGCAAGCAGATCATAAGGTAAATGGCACCAGTCTGCTGTCATTCCGTCTAATGATTCTACCGCGCGAAGGCAAATTACGTTCTCGTAGGTACGCTCATCACCCATAACGCCTACCGATTGTACCGGTAAATAAATGGCGCCTGCCTGCCATACTTTATCATAAACACCACCAGAGCGCAAATTGTTGATATAAATCGCATCTGCCTGTTGTAATATATCAACTTTTTCTGGTGTAACATCGCCTAATATCCTGATAGCCAATCCGGGGCCCGGGAAAGGGTGGCGGCCTAATATGTTCGGGTCGATACCTAAGGCCTTACCAACTCTGCGCACTTCATCTTTAAATAAAGTGTTTAGTGGCTCAACAACTTTCAGCTTCATGAAATCAGGCAAACCGCCAACGTTATGGTGCGATTTGATGGTTGCTGACGGGCCTTTTACCGAAACAGATTCGATAACATCCGGGTAGATAGTACCCTGGCCAAGCCAGCTTACACCTTGTACTTCGTGCGCGGCATCGTCAAATACTTCTATAAATACGCGGCCAATAGCTTTACGTTTTTTCTCGGGATCGCTTATGCCGGCCAATGCATCGTAAAAACGTTGCTTGGCGTCAATTCCTTTTATATTAAGGCCCATGTGCTGGTACGAATCCAACACAGATTGGTATTCATCTTTACGCAGTAAGCCGTTATCAACAAATATACAATGCAGGTTTTTGCCAATAGCCTGATGCAGCAATACTGCCGCAACAGATGAATCTACACCGCCCGATAAGCCTAATACTACTTTATCATCGCCCAATTTTGCTTTTAGTTCGGCAATAGTGGTTTCAATGAACGAATCTGGTGTCCAGTCCTGGCTGCATCCGCAAATATCAACCAAAAAGTTTTGCAGCAATTGCTTGCCATCAATACTGTGGGTAACTTCGGGGTGGAACTGAATACCGTAAGTTTTGGTGCCGGTTATTTGGTAAGCGGCAACTTTTACGCTATCGGTACTTGCAATTATTTCAAAATCGTCTGCTATCCGGGCAATGGTATCGCCATGCGACATCCATACCTGTGAACCGGCGGGTACATCTTTAAATAAGACGTTATGAGGTTTAATGTAATCCAGATTGGCGCGGCCATACTCGCGTGTGCTTGATGCCAACACCTCGCCACCATGAAAATGCGCCATGTATTGGGCGCCATAACAAACGCCCAAAATAGGCAATGTTGTGTGATGTTTAATAAATTCGAAATGAGGGGCATCGTCCTGGCGTACAGAGTAAGGACTGCCGGAAAGGATGATACCTTTTACGCTTTCGTCAACTTCAGGAACTTTATTAAAGGGATGGATCTCACAGTAAATATTGAGCTCCCTGACACGGCGCGCGATAAGCTGGGTAAATTGCGAACCGAAGTCAAGAATGAGGATTTTTTCTTGCATGGGCAAAGATAGGATTTTGAGCGGAAAATTGAGATATGAGTTTTGAGAAATTTGACTTTAAGAAAAGATACATAAAACTATATTAGTCGCTTTGAATCTACGCTATGATAACAACCCGGCTGGCCACCTTTGATGATGTGGACGAATTGCAGCAATTAATAGGCCTTTCTGTACGTGGCTTAAGCGCTGATTATTACGCAGATAAGCAAATAGAAAGCGCTATAAAATACATTTTTGGTATTGATAGCCAGCTGATAACAGACGGCACTTATTATGTTGCCGAGAAGGACGGTGTAAAGGTAGGCTGTGGTGGCTGGAGCAAAAGAAACACGTTGTACGGCGGCGACCAGCATAAAGATATGGAAGATCCTTTACTCGATCCGGCAAAAGACGCTGCAAGGATAAGAGCCTTTTTTGTGCATCCCGACCATGCAAGGCAGGGTATAGGCCGCCAAATTATTAATCTTTGTGAAGATGCTGCAAAAGCTAACGGCTTTACCTGTTTTGAACTTGGCGCAACTTTACCGGGCGTGCCACTTTATGAAGCAATGGGTTACCATGCAGTTAAGCGAATAGACGTTACAATGCCTGATAAAGAGCTGCTGGGGATTGTGAAGATGAGGAAGGATTAATATGTCATGCTGAGGTATCAAATCCTATGGCCTTTGAAGGTGCAATGACAGATCTTTGGGGGGCGTGACCGATTATATTATTTGCATGTTTGCCTGTGCCAGGTTTGGATTTAATGGTGACGTTGTTTTGTCAGTAGCGTATTTTTGAAATTGCTTATTATCAGTTATTTATGTATCAATGATGGTGTTCACGGCCGTGAACGTGAACACTTTTCACGCCATTTACTAACAATTGTCATGGGTAGTTGCCGAAGCATTTGCGTTTAGGTCTTCGACAATTTCAGACTGACAGGTTTAAATTTTGTTCCTTTATTGTTGAGTGGTTATTACCATCCCAAAAACTAAGGTGTTACCATCCTCGTCATCTATAGCAAAATCGCGCATGCCATAAATACGATCATCTATGGGGCAACTTATAATTGCCCCCCTTTTTTTGATACGATCATAATATGCATCAACCTTATCGCATTCAATACAAAAATGGGCATTGCCGGGTGCCTTGTGCACGCCCTGATTTTTTTGGCCACTTAAATGGATACAAACATCATCGTAAGTTAATCCCGTATAATCACCAAATTCAAAATCGGGTTTAAAGCCCAAAATCTCAGTATAATATTTAACGGCTCGGCTCATGTCAGAAACATGAATAACAACGGTTGTACTTAAAGCTTTCATCGTAAGTGATTTTATGTTTTTGCTATTAAGCCGAAGTGTTATGCTAAATATAATCTTTTAACGCTTCTGGTTTTTCGTTTAAAAAATCTTCGAAACTAAGTTCTTTAACAAAAGTCCTGTCTGTTACTTTTTTTGTTTCTTTTAAAAACGCCGTGGGGTTAAAGGTTTCAAATAATAAAGAAGTAAATTCTTTTTGTAAAAGATCCGCATGTTTTAAGTATCGAACGGCATCTGCCCGGTTATATATATTATAGGCGTATACCAGGAAATCAAGCATTAGGTTTCTATAATTTCTATAGGCGAAAGGCTTCTCTTTACCAAATTTATCTCCCTTATCTACATTTGGAAAATAGAATCTTCCCATCTCTATCTTGGCCGATAAACTTGCAAGCAATTCATTTCTTAAATCCTGATTGGAAAAACCAAGTTTACATTCCTGCTTAAGTCGCATTAAAACATGGATAGTGTCATCAAACCATTTTAATACCTCACATCTATACTGGTATGTAAGCTCATATTTTTTAGTATTAGTTACATACGTATAAATGAAGACGCAAATTGATATCAGGATCGAAACTAACCCAAGAGTATCTGAAGCGGTCATAATTGAAACGAGTAAGTTTACTTAAAGTTAAATATTTATTAATTTATCTTTAAGTAACACTACAATTAAAAATTTGCACCGATCCGTATCGCCTGATTAGCCCCGCCAACTTTGTTATTAAACGATGTACCGTACATTACCCTTAAGCCAACATTGGTTTGGAAACCCACGCCCAGTTCGGTGTAGTTTTTCAATGTAGGAGTCGATAGATAGTTTATGTTGATGATCTCCTGCAGCTTAAGCTTACGGATAAGCGGGATCATGTTGGTGACCAATCCGCTGAAGTTGTGTTCTAAATGGCCTTCCAGGTACTTATCGCCGGTGCTGAACCGGTAATAATCCAACAGCAGGAATTTGTTGATACCACCCTGATAAAACAATACCTGGTTACCGCTGAAATGCCTGTAATCGGTATAGTAGATGCTTTTTGCATCGAAGAATTTACCAGCGCCGACGTAGAACGACGTTTTGCCATAAAAACCCATGGGGATATCTGATTTCGAGATATCTGCAGATAGCAAGTTATAATCAACATCAGAACCAAATACATTTTTTACCGCTTTTGTAAAACTTAAGCCAATGGTTGGATATTTTGATGGTACATATCGCCTGCCGGTAGGGTAGGTTTCATACCGGTTGCTAAAATCGTAAGTGGTGCGTACGTTAATCTTAAACGACTGATTCTCGGGGAACAAGGGTACATCAACATTGGGCGAAAGCGGGTTGTTGCTTGTAAACTCGTGCCGTTTAGGGTGGAAGAAGCTGTAATCGGTAGTGTTGGATAGGTATTTACGGTTTGCCCACTCGGCGCCTGCACTTGCCTGCCATCCACCATAAATACGTTTTGATATGGTGGCCGACGCGTATTGCTTTTGGTATAGTTTCTCAAAATTCTGCCTGTTTAACAGGGTGTATGCGGTGTTCATAAATGGGGAGATGGGTTCGCGGTTGTTCATATCAACAACATCGCTTCCGCCTGCTAAATTTAACATAGCCGAACCAACCGGCATAGTGATGCCACCAGTAGCGTTGAATAGTTTGTTCGAGAAACCGTATCGCATTTTGCCATAAATGTTAATATATCGGTTATTAACGCTATCTATCTGTTTGGTGAACGAGCCGCCATAACCAAGTGCCAAACCCTCAACTGTGTTGTACGATACCGAGCTTAACAGAGAATTGAAATTGTAATTTTCATGATCGTACCTGTTGCGGTGGCTGTAACCGCCTAAAAGTAGTTTGCCTACGCTAAGTTTGTTGTGTTCTTTGTCCAACGAATCTAAGTAAGGTTTCGACTCACGTTTAGCGGCCAATACGGCTTTCTTTTTATAGTCGGTCTTCTCTTCGTCGGTTAGTGGAATGGGCCTTTCCTGCTCCCAATAGATAGAATCTTTTTTGTTTACGCCTTTGGTAATGCGCAGCACTTCGGCAAATTGCTTGCGGTCAAGTTTAGGGTCAATATCATAATCTTTATAAAGAGAGATAAAGTAACCGCCAATTTTAAAGCCAAATAAGCCGCCTGTAAACTCAAACTTTAACGAAGCCGGCATCCAGGCATTGCCGCTCACCGGGAAAAATTGCTCGCTAACTTTCAGCGTATCTACAAAGTTGATATTGGCCTTTTTGGTGATGTATAAATTCAGGCCTTGTATACGCCAGCTATCTTCGAGTATGTAGATGTAACCGCTAAAGCATGGGTCATAATCGCTGCGCGGGATTACCTGGATCTTATTGATGGTTTCGCCGTTCTCGATAGTGGTACCGGCGTATTTATATTTATAGTAGGATAACGCGTTATCTGCAATGGGAGAGATCAGCGGGCGGTTGCTCAGGCCTTGCCAAACCTGCAGGTTCTCATAAAAGTTAACCTGCATATCTGATGCCCTGTTAAAACTAAAAGCCCTGTTGCTGCCTGATACTTTTGACGATATCAACTCTTCGTGCACTTTATCCGGCCGCATAAAACTATATTTTGATTGCGACTCTGATAGGTAAACAATACCCCGGCGGTTAGAGTCCAACCCGTTTTCGCGGGCCATCTTCTGTACATCAACCCCCAGGAATTTCTTTGGAGCAGCCAGCAGCTTTTGCAAGCCTTTTATATACACCTCACAAGTGTAGGCATCTACCTCGTTTAGGTATGTCTTCCGTTTTTTAATAGCCTTACGGATGATGGCATAAGCCGGGTCTTCGGAACCCGCGCGGACAGAAACTTCCTTTAACTGGTAATCCTCGGCTTTTAAAACTATGTCGATACTTTGGTTAGCTTTTAAATCAACCTTGCGGCTTTCCTGTTTAAAGCCTAACGCCCTGTATTGCACATCGTACTGGCCGGGCTTTAAATTTAAGGTGTAACCACCCTCGCTATTGGCCGATGTACCTTTTGTGGTGTTCTTTACATACACCGTAGCAAAGGGAACGGCATTGCCGCTACCGTCGGTTATTTTCCCGCTAAGGGTTACTTCTTGTGCAAATATGGTGGATGTAAATAGAAGGAGTAGCAGGATAAAAAAAGGTTGTTTCATAGGGTAGATAAAGCTTACGCTAAGATGTGCAAAGTTTTTAGACGCACGTTGTTAATTATTGTTAAACAAAAAGGCGTATTTATTTCTAAATACGCCTTTTTTATAGTCGAAATTGATGGAAATCTATTTCAGGATCTGCTCTATACGCTCTAATTCTTCGGATGAAAAGTTAACATTATCCAATGCTTTTAACGAATCGGCTAATTGCTCGGGCTTGCTGGCACCAATCAATACCGATGTTACCCTGGCATCTTTTAGCAACCAGGCCAATGCCATTTGTGCCAGTGTTTGGCCGCGTTGCTCTGCTAAAGTGTTCAGTTTTTTTATTTTACCAATTACTTCGTCGGTGACCTGGCTGGTTTGTAAGAAGCCGGTTGATTTTGCCGCACGCGAATCATCAGGAATACCGTGTAAATATTTGTTGGTTAACAAGCCCTGAGCTAAAGGCGAGAAGGGGATACAACCCACACCGTCTTTCTCCAAAACATCCAACAGGCCCGCTTCTGCATCGCGAACGAACATAGAATATTTAGGCTGATGAATAAGGCAAGGCGTACCTAAACGCTTTAAAATGGCTATGGCCTCATCCGCTTCTTTGGCATTGTAGTTAGAGATACCCACGTACAAAGCTTTACCCTGGCGTACTATCAGGTCGAGCGCGCTCATGGTTTCTTCCAGCGGTGTTTCCGGGTCCGGGCGGTGGTGGTAAAAGATGTCTACATAATCTAAACCCATGCGTTTAAGGCTTTGGTCCAGACTTGATACCAGGTATTTTTTTGAACCCCAGTCGCCGTAAGGGCCATCCCACATGGTGTAACCCGCTTTGCTTGATATGATCATTTCATCGCGGTAGCCACCAAAATCTTCTTTTAATATTTTACCAAAGTTGGTTTCAGCACTGCCCGGGGGCGGACCGTAATTGTTAGCCAGATCAAAATGTGTTATGCCACTATCAAACGCAAGGTGTAAGATCTTGCGATAGTTTTCCATTACATCCACATGGCCAAAGTTATGCCACAGGCCCAATGAAATAGCAGGCAACTTTATGCCGCTTTTACCGCAACGGCGGTATTGCATTTTTTTATATCGTTCAGAAGAAGGTAGGTAGGTCATTGTTTTGTTGTTGGTTTGGGTAAAAATAGGATTTTATTCTTTTGTCTGAACCCGGGTAAACAGATTATTACGATTGACAGGTTTTTAATGAGGGCGTTGCCTTCGGCCGGGCTTTCCACTCATACTGCACGTGCCTTAGCCACAAGGCCGGTATTTGTTGCAATCCCTAACGCAAATTACATAGTGGTAGAACTTATACCACTTCTGCCACTATAAACGTACTGCCGCCAATAAACACCAGGTCTTTATCGGTAGCATTGGCCTGCGCCGCTTGCAAAGCTGCCTTTACAGAGCCATAAGCTTCGCCGTGCAAGCCAAAACCTGCCGCTTTTTCTTTGATGTTTTCTGCTTCCAGTCCACGGGGGATATCTGGCCTGCAGAAATAATAGGTAGCACGAGTCGGTAACATAGAAAGCACCTTGCTGATGTCCTTATCGTTCACCATGCCAATAACAAAATGCAGGTGCTCATAGTTAACCGAGGCAATGTTCTTTAATACTTCGGTTATGCCTTCGGGGTTGTGGCCGGTATCGCAAATAGTTAGCGGGTTGCGGTTTAAAACTTCCCAACGGCCATGTAGGCCGGTTAAAGTTTTTACCTGTTTTAGGGCTGTCGCAATATGTTCATCGGTGATGTTAAAACCTTGCTTGCGCAGTTCATCAACCGCTGTTAAAACGGTTCTTATATTGTTTAACTGATAAGTGCCGGGTAAGTCAAGCCGGATGTAAAGAGAGGGGTGCGGGGATTGCGGAACGGTTATTTCTAAAAACTCCAGATGCTCTTTTGAACTTTGAATTTGAACTTCTGACTTATCTTCCGACGCAAATACTATCTCCGCGTTTTGCTGCTTTGCTTTATTGATAAAAACATCAGCAACTTCCGGCTGGTATTCGCCTATAATTACCGGGGTTGATGGTTTAATGATCCCCGCTTTTTCGGCGGCTATTTTTTGTAGGGTATCACCAAGCAGGTTCATGTGGTCCCAGCCTATATTGGTGATGATAGATAGCAGTGGGTTAATCACATTTGTGGAATCCAGCCTTCCGCCTAATCCTACTTCTACAATGGCAATATCAACCTGTTCCTTGGCAAAAACATCAAAGGCCAGTGCAACCGTCATTTCAAAAAAAGAGGGCTGTATGCGCTCGAAATCAGGTCTGTAATTCGCTACAAAATCTATAACCGTTTGCTCGCTTATCATCGCACCGTTTATGCGGATACGTTCCCTGAAATCTTTAAGATGTGGAGAGGTATACAAGCCGGTTTTATAACCTGCAACCTGCAATATAGCGGCCAGCATATGCGATGTGGAACCCTTGCCATTTGTACCGCCTACATGCACGCTTTTAAACTTGTGCTCGGGGTTATCCAGAATATTTAACAGGGCAATGGTATTCGTCAGATCTTCCTTATATGCAGAAGCGCCAACACGGGTAAAAACAGGCAGTTGGGTGTATAGGTAGTCGAGGGTTTGGTTATAGTCCATGGTTCATAGTCCATAGTCCATAGCTATGGCTGATAATGCAAACTTAAAACAAATTTTTGCTATGGTCTATCGTCCATCAACTATGGACTAAAATTTAATTCACTTTAAACACAAACGTTAAAGTCCCTTTTTGGGTTTCGGGAGCGGTTTCTGAGGTAGTGAAGCGTGATCGTTTTACGGCGTCTTCGCATTTTTGAAGCAATGCAGCATCTGTAATAGTGGTACCACGGGCACCTGCGGTAGCTTGTATAACATTGCCATTCCTGTCTACCAGAATATCAACTACAACTTTACCCGTGTAGCGGTTACCAGCATCAACCTTTGGAGCACTTACAAAGCTACGTTGTGTAAGGTTAAGATTACCGCCATTACCAGACCCTGTCCCGTTATAGTTGTTGGTTAAAGTTGTACCGGTGGGTTTACCCTGGTTGCCGGGTGTGCTGCCTGTGCCGTCACCCTCACCGGTACCATTATTAGTTTTGCCTTTATATAAGGCGTTTTGGTTAACAGTAGGTTTAGCAACCGTTTTGGTGGTAGGCTGTGTGGCTACGGTTGTACTTGGCTTTTTAGTGTTGGCCGCAACCTCGGGGGCGTCATCGGTGTTTTGGGTTACAACATTTTTATCGCTGTTGTCTACCTCTTGCTTTTCTTCGGTTGGTGGGGCAGGGGTTACCTTATCAGGTTTGGTATTATTGGCTTTTTCGGCTACAGAAGGCTCTTCAATACTCATATAATCATTGCCTGTACCTTCATCAACCGTTCCGTAATTTACCAGGATGCCACCAGTCCCGTCCTCATGTTTCTCGGGCATCTGGAAAACAATAAAATAGCACAAAGCCATTACCACACCAAGTATAATACCTGTTGCTGCAAATGCTTTTGGATAATTATTATCTTCCCTGTAGTCCATTTTATTCAGTTTGCAGTGGGCGGTTTGTAGTTTGCAGTTAAAGCATTAAGCAAACTGCCAACTTATAACTGCCAACTCTTATGCCTATCCTTTAGGTTCTGTTGCCAGTACCAGTTTTATATTTAGTTTTTGTGCTATATCCATTACCTGTACCACATCTTGTATAGCCACTGTGCGGTCTACATACAATACAATCGTTAGCTCGGATGCAAGCGCTTTATAGCTTTGCAACGTAGGTTGTAATTGATCAACCGGTATTGCTTTTTTATCAATAGTGTACTTTAGATCTTTATCTATAGATACATTGATGGTTTTTTTAGATACCGATTGCCCGCTTGATGATTTAGGCAGCATTAACTTGATCACATTGGGGTTGGTTACCGTAGATGCGATCAGGAAAAACAAAAGCAGGAAGAACATGATATCGTTCATGGCCGAAGTATGTACTTCTGCTGATGCGCCTTTATGTCTTTTTCTTAAGTTCATTTGCTTGGTTCTTCTAACAGGTCAATAAATTCAATAGCATCTGTTTCCAGTTTCAAAATTACTTTATCAACCATCATATTCAAAATATGATAACATACATAGGCAATAATACCTACGAATAAACCGGCGGCCGATGTTACCATTTTTACATACAACCCACCAGATATAACGCCCATACTAATGTTATCTGTTTTAGATATATCATAAAATATTTTAATTACCCCGGCAATAGTACCCAGGAAACCAAACATGGGTGCAATACCGGCAACAATACCAATAATACCAATGTTTTTTTCCAGTTTGGATACTTCCAGTTTGCCCACGTTCTCTATAGCGCCTTCAATATCTTTTATTGGGCGACCGATGCGTAACAAACCTTTTTGCAGCATGCGGCCCAGGGGCGAATTACTATTTCGGCAAATGGCTATAGCCGTTTGCAGATCGCCCGAAACGATGCTGCTGCGCACCTGGGTCATTAAATGCGATTCATCTTTAGATGCCTTGCGGATGGTAAAGAAACGTTCAAAAAATATAACAAGGCCTAATACAGCCAGTATACCAATTGGTATCATTACCCAACCACCTTTTATCAGCAAATCGCCAAACCTAAGTTCTTCTTCAGGTATTTTTGCCAATTGTTGAGCGGCCTGTTGTGCGGTATCAATAAGTTTTGCGGTGGTATCTGCAACCTGCAATAATAACATCATAGTTTTGGTTTAATTTCTAATGGATAAATGTCCTTACTAACTTTTTTTTCTTTCAGTAGTTCCCTTATTGCTTTTGCGGCTTCGGCTCGGGTTTTATAAGTGCCGAGGGTAATTCGGAAGCGCCGGTCTGGCACCCCTTGCACCAAACGGGCTTCTACCCCTAATGTTTTATAGTTTTTAAGAGAGCGATTAGCTTCTTCTAACTTTTTAAAAGTACCGCCTAGTACTTCCCACCGTGTGCTTAAACTATCTGTTGCGAAAGTACTTATTTTAGATAACGTATCTTTTGTCGGTGTATTTTTTACAGGTGCTGTTGTATCTGCAGGGAGTACTATTTTTGTCGTGTCTTTTTCTTCGGTTGTGTCAACCCTGGTTGTAATAACAGGTTGTTTTTGGGCTTTAGGCTGCGACGCTTGCGGATTAAATGCCGATGGGTTGTATTTGTTAACCAGGTATACTGCAAGGGCTGTAAGTAATACCGCCAGCGTTACAAAAGTAAGAATAGAGTTTCTTCGCCTTTTGTGACTTTGCTTAACAAGATAAGCTTCATGCTCCTCGTTTGTCTCAAACTCCTGCTCATTATCTACCTCCGCAGGAACAGCTACAGGTGCCGAATAATTTACTGTAGATGTGGCAAGCGTATCGGCAGGTGCAGCACCCAGCTTACGAAGCTTTACAGGCTGATATCCAAAAAAATCCGGATCGGTACTAACCTCCGTATTTAGCTTAAAAAACAATTGCGCATCTTGTGTATAAAACCAGCCCAGGTCTGCAAGCGGGGCTTCGGCAGACTGTGCCTGAAGCTTTATGCCATTGATAAATTTATCGGTAAAGTACTGGGATGATGCAAGCGAAATGTTCTTCCTATCAGCAATGTATTGTACTAAAGTTACATCATCTACTTCTTGCGGATCGAACTGCACGCTATAAGTAGGGGGGTATAATTTACCCTCCTTCTCGTTATAATGACCATTTATACGTGTATGCGTAAAATTGCCTAAACCCGGTACGCTTACGTTTCCATTTTGCGCCAGCAGTTCGCTTATAAAGTAGCCTACATCCATTCGCTAAAAGTACTGATAATTATAAAACATCAAAATGCTTAAAACGCATAACCTACTCCGGCAAATACATTAAACCCGTAATTTGGGTAATAAACCCATGTTTTGCTGTTCGCATTCAATATGTTATTGGCCTGTGCAAAAACCGAGAACTGTTTGTTTATTTTATAAGTAACACCGCCACTTAAATCAGCAAACGATGCGATTTTGGTATAAACAGGGGCCTCTGCAGTGCTGCCTGTAACCAGCAATGGATCTTGTGTTGAACCGCGGAACATTAACGAACCGTTGATATCAACCTTGTCATTAATATGGATGCTTGTACCTGCGGTTAGTATAAATTTAGGCAGATTCCATGGCTGTGCTTCGCTGGCCATTTTGTAATCTTTAAATTCTACACGGCCATATACGTTTACATCTTCACTCGCTTTAAAATCAAGTTCGCCATTAAAGCCGCTTACGCGTGTATCGCCATTATCATATATTACCTGGTACCTGTTAAGTGTATTGGTAAAATTGCTTACAAATAGCGGAAGGTTTTTTATGCTGTTGCGATATACGGCAGCTTTAAAGCCAAGGCCAGGTGCCAGCGTTCCTTTTAGTCCAAGGGTGATATCCAGCTTATCTACTGAATTGATAAGGTTAATATTTTCACCCAGGAAAGGATTGGTTTCGGTAAAGTCTTTTATTGATGCACGGTTGATATCACCTTTAGCTTCGGCAAACAGGCGTACATACTTAGGTACTACCTGAAACTCCAGCTTAGCGGCAGGGAATATGAAAAAGCGATCAGATACGCCAAACTCTTTGGCAATGTTTATGCCCGCGTCAATCTTGTAGTTCTCACCCTGAAACTTGATGTATGGGTTAGCCCGTATTATGCTGTTATTGTTGGAATAAAGAACATCTTTTTGTGTACCCAGATCTAATGATGCGCTTAAGCCGGCATAAAACTGTTTAACGGTTTTATTTAAAAAACCACTTACTACAACATTACTTTCTTTTGCACTATATGCATTGTTGAATATATATCCCTTAAACTTTGCAGCATAGGTGAAAGCGTTTTCTTCATCCTTAAAGTTCTTGGCTATTTCGCCCTCGGCGCCAAAAGTGTTAAAGGTTTGTTTTGCCGGGTTAAAATCTACCGGTGGGTTGTTCTCATCAATACCATAGAAATAAGTTTGATGGCGTTTATAATTTATACGACCTGTAAGTGTATTTTCGGCGTTTATGCTTTTACCAAACACGCCAACTTCCTGGCGACTATCGTTCTGCTTATCTATAGAACCGCCAGATTGTGCAAGGTGTTTAACATAACCCCCAACTTGAAGGGCTTCGTCTGGTCCGTTACCAAAGTAGCCTTCTGCAAAGGTGGTTTTCATGCTTCCAAAACCAACCTTAGCAAAGTTGTTTAGCTGGGCAGAGTCTTGCTCGGCCGGCCTTTTCATCGCTTCCAGCTGGCGGATGTTATTATCCTGGGCAAGCTTTTTATCTAAAGGTGTATAGTTTAAAGGCGCCTTGTAGGGTGTTTTATCTTCCAGATCGGGATTGCGGCGAATTTTTACCGCCTCAGCCAATACAGGTTTGTACGATGTGGTAACCACTATCTCTTCGGCCAGGCTGCTGTTATTATTCGCAGGGTTGTTCTGTCCGCCTTTTTTTGTAGTATCAGCAGCGGGTACCTTTGAGGCGGCATCGCCTAAGTTTTTTGCACTGGCTTTTTGCGCGGTAGTGCCTTTGGCCGGGGCTTTTGCTTTAGCCGCAGGTTTCTGCGTGGTTTTAGCCGGCTGTTTTTTAGTCGTCGTCTTCTTTGTTTGTGCTGTAGCAGGAACAAAGTAAAATACCGTTAATAAGGTAAGCAGTGCTATGGTGTATTTTAAATTCATTGCTTGTCTCTTTCTATTGTTCTTTGTTTTCCTGTTTAGTTGGTTCGGTTGCAGCCGGTTTGGTAGTATCCTGTTTTGTAGTGTCAGGTGTTGTTGCTGCAGGTTTCTCTTCTTCTACCGGTTTAGTTTCAGCAGGTTTGTTCTGCTTGGCTTTCTGCGGTTCAAGTACATCCATTTTCTGGCGGGCGGTGGTTAAAATATCATCGTCGCCTTTATAATTCTCAATAATACTTTGCAGTGTTGCTTTTGCCTGGAAGTTATCTTTTAGGCCAACATAATTATCGGCTAATAAAATATAGGTTTTAGCTACCCAATAATCGTAGTTAGGCAAATCCTTAACCAGATCGAAGCAGGTTTTTTGCGATGTTTTATACTTACCCTGCAAATACTCAACATTGGCAATATTGTATTTGGCTTCGGCTGCTGCAATGGTTTTGGTATTGCTAACGGTATAGTTTAGCTCTTTAATGGCTGCAGTGGTATCACCCCGTTGCAGGTAGGCTTTACCGGCATATAATCCGGTCTTAAATTTATCTTCCTGCGATGATTTTTCGTTTTCGCGTACCAGTTTAACATACTTCAGCACGTCATCAGGCATGTTTATCTGCGAGTAGCATAACAGCAAGTTGTTAACGGCAAAGCTATAATCGGCCTTGTATTCCGAGTTTGTTTCCAGCCTTTTCAGGAACACAATAGCATCATTATACTTTTTCTGGCTCATATATAATTTAGCCATGCTAATCAGTGCTTTTTCGCTGTAGGCGCTTGTCCAATCGTTCAGGATAACGTTGTAATCTACAACAGCCTCGTCTGTTTTGCCCATGTTACTCAAGCCCTGCGCACGTATAAACCTTGCTTGTTTTTCGTAGATCTGTTTGGTTGGGAATTTGTCGAAGTAAGCATTTACGGCGTTTACCGTTCCCTGCCAGTCGCCTTTTAAATAAAGGTTGTTAGCGGCAGTATACATAATACTTTCCTGCTCGGCACTGCTGTAGTTACCAATAGCAGTTGAATTGGCATAAGTTAAGAACGATTGTGCATCGCCCTTATCGGTGTAGATCTTTTCAACCTGTTTCAACGCCTGTTTGGCCTCGTCAGAAGAGGAGTACTCTGCTACCACTTTTTTAAACGATTCGGTAGCGGCCTCGTCATTGCCTGCATTGTAATCTACCAAACCTATGGTGGTGTATGCGCGTGGTACATAACTGCTGTGCGGATACTTTTGTATCATGGCGTTCAAGTCTGATTTGGCACGTTCACCATCATTTTTCAGGAAGTAAGCGTAGGCTATCTCAAATGCCGAGTCATCAGCATAATCCGAATTTGGGAACTGGCTCAGCAAGCTGTTCAGCGTTGCTATTTTGGCATCGGGGTTACCTTGTAAGCCCTGGATAATACCGCGCTGAAACAAGGCATATTCCTGCCCCTGGCTGTGGCGCTCAATAATACGGTTGTAGTTCTGTAAAGCGCTGGCATAACTTTTCATCCCGAAATAACTATCTCCCAGTCTGCTTATCGCGTCGTTTTCTGTGGCCTGGTCTTTTACGTCACCCCGTAAAAAGCGCTCAAAATATTTGGCTGCCTTGCTGTACTGCTCATCATAAAAGGCAGCGTAGGCCAGTGCATAATTCGCAAAGTTGGCAACGTCGGTCTCCTTAGATTCGGGCATGGATAAAAACTCCTCAAAGTTTTCAACCGACTCGGTGTATTTGCGTACCTCGTACATTGATTCGGCCATCCAGTAAAGGGTTAAGGCCTTTACTTTGGAATCAACCGGATATTGCAGCGAGCGAAGGAATATACCTATCGCATTCTCAAATGCGCGTTCGTTATAAAATTCCAACCCGCGGTAATAGGTTACTTTTTGATAAGCTATCTGCGCGCTTTGCGATTTGTTTGGTATCGGTTCCAGTATCTCAACGGCTTCTTTATAGTTCTTTGAGTTAAGCAATGCCTCGCCCAGTAATATCTTCACCTCATCGTTACGGGTAGATCGTGGATAGTTTTTTAAATAGGCACGTGTTGCAATAAGCGCTTCGTTGTTAAAGTCAAGCTCATACGATAACTTGGCGTACTGGTACAGCGCGTCTTCCTGCAATTGCTTATCGTAATTTAACCTTGATGCTGTTAAGAAAGCGTTACGGGCGCTTTGCTTGTTGTTCATTTTAAGGAACACATCGCCCAGGGTGTAACTACCGCTTTGGCTGTAATTATCGTTTTGGGCAACAAGTTTTTCTAATATGGTTGCGGCTTTGCCGTTGTTACCTACCTTATAATACGCGTATCCTATTTGGTAGCTATCCTGTGTGTTTTGTGTGCTGCCCTTATCAGCATCTTCAAAACGGCTGTAATATTCAACCGCCTTATCATAATTAGCCTTTGCAAAATACGATGCACCAATAATGCGCAGCATCTCGGTTTCGTTTTGCTGCTTGGTGCTGTTAATAATAGGGATGGCGTAGTTAATTACATCATCGTATCGCTTATCTAAAAAGTAAACAGCCGTTATATAATATGGATAGCTGTTCTCGTATTTTTTTGAGTTTTTTAGCTTTTCGAAATTTAATAAGGCTAAATGGTAGTCCTTGTTTAAATAAGCTATGTAGGCAAAGTAATAAGTGGCATCGTCAGTAAAAGGCGACCTCTTGTTTTTTACTTCGGCAAACATTAATTGCGCGTTCTTATAATCGTTGGTAACAAAATAGGCGTAACCCTTCCTGAATTTATACTCCGTATTTTGGGCGCCGTTTAAGTCAACCGCATCAACTTTGTTAAACCAAACCAGGGCCTCGTCAAACTTGCCTTGTTTAAAGTATGCTTTACCCACCTGGAAGTAGGCCTGTTTAGTGAGAGGATTTTCGGGGTGCTCTTTTATAAAACGGGTAAACATGCTTTCAGCATCATCATTACCCAGTTCAAGCGCACAAAGCGCTTCATAATATTGCGCGTTCTCTTTTAATAAAGACAGCTCCGATTCAAATTTTGATTGCTGGCCGGTCTTTAATCTTATCTGTTCAACCAAACGGTATTGCTCGGCGGCGGCAGCGTATTTACCCATCGCCAGCAAATTATTCGCATTTTGATAAGTGCGGTTGGTGTGGAATGATGGGTTTTGTTGCGCCAGTGCCGGCAGGGCTAAAAATACCGGAGCAATAAGGGCGATGTATTTAAGTTTAATCATAAAGGCATTAATGATGGTGCTAAAATAGCTAAACGCAAAAATGCAATCCACATTAGTAATTAACAAATGTGGATAAGCACTTTTTTTAAACGATGGCGTGAATACCGGTGGTATGCTTGTGGAAAACTTTAAATATGAGGATAATATGTTTGCAAAGTTATCAACAGCAATAATAAAATCTTAAAAATAATTGAGGCTATTAAAACGTTTGGTTAATAGCATGTTACAAAAGTTATTCTCCGTTTTCTTTATATGTAGTTTGATGTTTGGTATATTTGCATTTAAAGCCGATAAGCAGCCGGTTACCTACATTACCTTACAAAATCAGGCCCTTAAAATAATCCCAAAAGAATTTTATATAGCCGCATTTATTGATGGGCGTAAGGATATTACCGCTATTGGCAGCTTGCAATCAACAACAAACCTTCCCGGTAAACCTGCAGAAACGTATAGTATCGACCTAAAAGGCGGCACGGCGGCTATTAAGAATTTTGTTAGCTACAGTTTACCTGTTAATAAAAGCCTGCGCCCTATAGTTGTAAAGCTAAAGGCTTTAAACGTTACCGAAGCGCCTGTTAATGGCGGCATAGTTAAGGGTGATATCAAACTCTCTATATCTTTTTACTTACAACGGGGGGAAGACCTTGTGCATTTAGTTGATTACAATACCAACACAACCTATCAGCGCAGGCCCGGCCCGGCACAGCAAATTGAGCCATTGTTAAGGAGCGCGCTAAGTAACAGCATGGTTTATTTAAATAACTGGATGGATGCACAGGCAGGTGGTAATATTAAACTGGCCAAAAGAGTTAAAGTAAGGTTTACTGAATATAATGAAACTGTAGAAGGCGATACCATATATTATAATGTTAAACGACCTTTAAAATGGTCTGATTTTATAGGGAAGCCGCTACCCAACAGCAGGAATGGGGCCGAGGTTTTTGCGGGATTAGGGTATGATGAAAATGTAAACGTGGCAAACAGTATTGTAAGTGTTACTCTTGTCCTAAAAATATATGTGCCTAAAAGCGCTTGCTGGGTAAGTACTGCAGACAAAAACGATTACAGCCTAAACCACGAACAGCGCCACTTTGATATTGCCCGGTTAGTAGCCGAACATTTTAAGCACAACATAGCTGCCGAAAATTTACCTCCGGATAATTATGATGGTACTATAAATATGGCATACCTTGATGCTTTACGGGAAATGAATAAGCTACAGAAACAATATGATGGTGAAACCGCGCATAGCAGAAACACCTATCAGCAGCAATTGTGGAATGATAAGATAGATAAAGAATTGCTTGAACTGGGGATAAAAGGGAATGCCCTTTAAGCCGCGGCCGGTGGTGCAAGGTTCTTTTTTATAGACTTAAGTAATACACTAATATCAAATGGTTTTGCTATAAAATCATTTGGGCCGTTCTCCTGGTTCAGAGTATTACCAACATTATGGCTTGCAGATATCATTATAATAGGAATATTATGCGTGGTATCTTGTTTTTTAATTGCTGTGCAAAGCTCGCGTCCATCCATATTGCCTAGCATAATGTCAAGTAGTATCAGATCCGGGTGCTTGTCCCGTATGGTATCCATTAAATAATGCCCGTCTGAAAGAGTGTCTACTTTATAACCCGAATCCTCAAGGATAAACTGAAGTACTTCTAATATATCATGATCATCATCTACAGCTAATATCCGTCTCATATATGTATCAATAAGTATCTGTATGCATTATAGTTATTTATGCCAGCAATACTTATACCAAAATGAAAATATAATGAAATTAAGCTGGTTTTTTAACGATATACCTCGATTTTTTGCAATTGGCACAGAAGTATCTTTTTAGGGGCAAAAAGAAAAGCAGGTTTTTTACAATCCAGGTTCTATGTAATTGGTGATGAAATAAATTGCCGCATTTTGGGCAGTAAGTGCTGGGAGATTTAGCTATATGACTCAATTGTTACGGTAATAAAATATTATACTAAAAATGTTAAATGTTAAAGTATGGTTTGCTGTATGTTAATTAAATGTTACGCAAAAGTGATCTTATACGCTACAAGAAAAGAAATGTTCAATTCTCTTTAAAAAAGTAAAATAAAAATCATTCGAGTGGTTTATTATTAAGATAATAGCTTCAAGGCTGTGCCTGATAACTTTTCAGAATATTAAGTTAGTTTAAATAAATGATAATTTAAAATTAAATTATTAATAATCCTAATAGTTAAAAAAAATAGCTCGGAAAGCAATTTCATACTCTTCATGTTAACGGTTAAGAGGATAAATATAGAAAAGGGATTCCAACTATTTACTTAGGTAGTGGGCAAAACGTTGATTATCGTGTTACCTAACAAGATAGTTACAAATTTGGGGAGATGAAACAAAAAATCCCGCTGTATGGCGGGATTTTTTGTTTGAATATTATTGAAGTTTTAGCTCCATAAATTGCTTGGATAGGTCCCATTCTCTACCAATTCTGATATTGATTTTTGAACAATAGGCTTATCCTCTTTATAAGTAACTCCAAACCATTTGGTTGATGTTGGGATAACTTTAAATGTAGCTGTGCCATTCTTGATCAATTCATCGGCCACTAAAGGGATAAAGAACTCTGATTTTGGATTGGTTTTATTTGCTTCAACAAACTCTTTGAAAAGTTCTTCGCTTTGTTTGAATACGGCAGGGGTAAAGCCCCAGAAGTTCATAGAAACACGGGTCTCCGGATCTAAAGGAAATTCTTCGCCATTGTCTTCATAAGCTACAGAACCATCTTCTTTAAAGTACACTTTTAAACGCTCGTTAATAGCAACCATGTTGCCATCTTCTACCTTACAAACACCGCGGGATACTGTGCCATGGTCAGATAAGGTACGGTCAACCTGGTAACCTATAATAGCATATTTATCATCGGTTACTTCGGTAGTAAGAAATTTAGCCATTTTTTCGTAGGCATCGTAGCCATAAAAGTCATCAGCATTGATAACGCAAAAAGGCTCGTTTACCTGGTTGCGCGCAGCTAATACAGCATGTGCCGTACCCCATGGTTTTGCCCTTTCAATTTGTTCGGTAATACCAAAAGGCTCCAAATCAAAGCTTTGGTACACGTAATCGGTTTCGATACGCCCTTTTAGTTTTGGTTCAAATATGGCTTTAAAAGGCTCTGCAAATTCTTCGCGAATAATAAAGCTTACCTTTCCAAAGCCTGCTTTAATAGCATCGTATATAGAATAATCAATAATGGTTTCGCCATTAGGGCCAAAGCCATCAACTTGTTTCATACTGCCATAACGGCTGGCCATTCCCGCGGCCAAAATCAATAATGTAGGTTTCATGCTAAAAGTAGGTTTAGATGTTTTTTTGTAATACACAATGATAAATGTGTATAAATGTTTTAAAATTTATTTAATATACCTGAAGTCCTGGCCGTTTTTAATGTTTAGTAAAACCTCGTAAATAAGGCGTATTACATTATCAACATCCTCTTTGTGGATCATCTCTACCGTGGTATGCATATAGCGCAGTGGTAAGGATATTAATGCCGATGGAACACCATCATTTGAATAAGCAAAGGCATCAGTGTCCGTACCTGTAGACCTGCTCGACGCCTGGCGCTGGAAGGGAATATTGGCTTTCTGTGCCGATTCTATGAGCAACTTGTTCAAGTTATTTTGTACCGCCGGGGCGTATGATATAACCGGGCCTTTGCCACACGCCAGGTCGCCCTGGGTTATCTTGTTTATCATTGGGGTGCCGGTATCATGGGTAACATCGGTAACAATAGCTACGTTTGGTTTAATGCGGTGGGCTATCATTTCGGCGCCACGTAAGCCAATTTCTTCCTGTACGGCATTTACAATGTATAAACCAAACGGAAGTTTAATATTATTCTGTTTAAGCAAACGGGCCACCTCGGCAATCATGAAACCACCTGCACGGTTATCCAGCGCACGGCCAACATAATAGCGGTTGTTCAGCACCATAAACTCGTCTTCGTAAGTAATAACGCAACCTACATGGATGCCTAATTTCTCTACTTCTTCTTTGGTGGTGCAGCCGCAATCTAAAAATATGTTTTTCAGGGTTGGGGCTTCTTCCTTTTCGCCGCCTAAGCGGGTGTGAATGGCGGGCCACCCAAAAACAGCTTTAACAATACCATTATCTGTATGGATATCTACACGTTTTGATGGGGCTATCTGATGGTCGGAACCGCCATTACGGATAACGTAGATCAAACCATCGTTGGTGATATAGTTTACAAACCACGAGATCTCGTCGGCATGTGCTTCAATAACTACCTTGTATTCGGCCTCTGGGTTGATAACACCAACCGCCGTACCATAATTATCTACAAAATGATCGTCGATATAAGGTTTTAAATACTCCAGCCAAAGCTCCTGGCCTTTCCACTCAAAGCCGGTTGGAGAAGGGTTATTGATATATTTTTCAAAAAAAGCTAATGAGGTTTCATTTACTATAGCAGCTTGCTGCTCTGCTTCTGGTTTCTTTTTTGCCATTTGTATGTAATAATAACGCTATGCGGGGGGAATAGCCGTGGGCAAATATAATAAAGCTGTTGATAATGAAGCAACATCTGTAAAAAGCAGTACAACCTTATTTATTACTTAACATTTACTTTATAATGTAAGCACACCTTTGCGACGTAATAAAAAGATCAGTTAATTTAGTTAGTTAGTAAAGGTCAGTTTGCGCAAGGCGAGCTGACTTTTTTATTTTAATGGTAAGTTTTTCTCCATTATAACATAATCAAGGCCGTTTTTATGGAAGTTTTCGCCGGTTTCGGTAAAGCCAAATTTAGCGTAAAAACCTGTGGCAGATAGCCTTGCATTACACCAAAGCCGGGTGCCATTTTCCCGCTCAACAAAAGCGGTTATATAGGATAATAATTGTGTACCAATGCCCCGTTTTTGTGTATCAGTTGTTACCGCAAATTTTCGAAATTGCCAATCGGTACCATGCTGAAACAACGATACCACGCCAACCAACGCATTATCCTCAAAAGCGCCAAAGTGGTAACCGTGGTTATCCTCCTCCATTTCCATATTGTGCATATACTCGCCCGGATAAAGTATATCCCTGCGCAGGCGCCAGGTTAGCTGAGGGGTTATTTGTTCGATAGAAAGCATGGTTGTGGATTTCGAATGTTCAATTTCGAATGTATGCAAATTTAAATTATTCTATCATTTGCCGTTGGCTTCAGCCAACGGAATAGCAGACAAACAATAATGGCTTTAGCCAAAATAGATAGTTCGCTTAGTAGATACCTTGCATCATATACGCTTGTTCATTACCCCTAAGCTCACAAGCGGGACGCTTGCGGTAGTGGTGATGATATATGCTCACATTCCAACTGACGCGGTAATTTGCATTTATTCAACGGGGGTATAAACTCCAATATATTCAATATATTTTGAAGGCATCTCCTTCGACACGCGAATTCTGACGTCTCTTCCAAGTTTAAGACTGTCAGCTATTTCCATGCTTTCAATACTACAAACATTTTGAAATACCTTACCACCATACTTATAACGGATATGAACATAAACCACACCTCGTGTATATTCGATACTATCTACCTGTCCCAAACCATTTACAGATTCCTTCATGGCCATAGCCCTTTTATGGTGCATGCAAACCATGTATATGATAAAAATCATAAATGCCGCTACAACTAATATTATCTCTTTTTTTTTCACAATTGTAGTAATCCGAGAACTTAAAATAGGGAGATTTTTCCGAATATATTTTTAATTACAACGGAATATTCCCATGCTTTTTCTTCGGGTTATTCACCACCTTATTCTCCAGCATTTTAAAGGCGTGGATAAGTTTGATGCGGGTTTCGGCGGGGGCTATCACCTCATCTATAAAACCACGTTCGGCGGCACGGTATGGGTTGGCAAAGATAGTGGCGTATTGCTCTTCTTTTTCGCGCCATTTGGCTTCCGGGTCTTCGGCTGTGGTTATTTCGCGTTTAAAAATGATCTCGGCGGCGCCTTTTGCACCCATAACGGCGATCTCGGCACTTGGCCAGGCGTAATTCATGTCCGCACCAATATGTTTGGAGTTCATTACATCATAAGCACCGCCATAAGCCTTACGGGTAATAACGGTAATACGCGGAACCGTGGCCTCGCAGAAAGCGTAAAGCAGTTTTGCGCCGTTGGTGATAATAGCGTTCCATTCCTGATCGGTACCCGGTAAAAAGCCAGGGACATCTTCAAAAACCAGCAGTGGGATATTAAAGCTATCGCAGAAACGTACAAAACGCGCGCCTTTGGTTGATGAATTAATATCCAGCACACCCGCCAAAAACGCGGGCTGATTGGCAACTATACCAATACTGCGACCGGCTAACCGGGCAAAGCCCACCACAATATTCTCGGCAAAGTCTTTATGCACTTCCAGGAACGATGCATCATCAATCACCTGCTCAATCACCTCGCGGATATCGTAAGGCTGCGATACATTCTCTGGCAGGATATCGGTCAATGCGGGGCGTTCCTCGTTCTTTACCTGGTAAGGCAGGGCAGGGGCACGGTCCTCGCAGTTTTGCGGCATATAACTCAGTAGTCTTTTTACATTATTAATGGCCTCTATCTCGTTAGCGCACGCAAAATGCGTTACGCCCGATTTAGTGGCATGCGTATTTGCACCACCCAGTTCTTCGGATGTTACTACTTCATGCGTTACCGTCTTAACCACATTGGGGCCGGTAACAAACATGTAGGAGGTATGCTCAACCATCAAAATAAAATCGGTAATAGCGGGGGAGTATACCGCGCCGCCGGCGCATGGCCCCATAATAGCTGATATTTGTGGCACAACGCCACTTGCCATGGTATTGCGGTAAAATATATCGGCGTAGCCACCAAGGGATACTACACCTTCCTGGATGCGTGCACCGCCAGAGTCGTTAAGCCCTACAACGGGTGCGCCATTTTTCATGGCCAGGTCCATTATCTTGCAGATCTTTTCGGCATGGGTTTCTGATAGCGATCCACCAAAAACGGTGAAATCCTGCGAGAAAACGTAAACCAAACGGCCATTTACGGTGCCATATCCGGTAACCACACCATCACCAGGATACTTTTCCTTCTCCATCCCAAAATCGGTAGAGCGGTGCGAAACCAACATACCTATCTCCTGGAATGAGCCATCGTCCAGCAAAAAGTGCAGCCTTTCGCGGGCAGTTAATTTCCCTTTTTTGTGCTGACTATCAATACGTACAGCGCCTCCACCTTCAAGCGCCTGATCGCGCTTTTTTTGTAAAATCTCCAGCTTTTTGTTCACGATGTGGTTTATTGGTAAAGCGATAAAATTAGTAATTATATTGTAAGATTAGCTTTAAACGGCATAATGATACCTTGCATATTCAAAAAATCTTATCTTTGCATCACATGAAAAACAGAATTTTCAAAAATTCGGTAGTCGTATTATTTATGAGCATCTTTATTGTAAAGATGGTTATATCTACTGCGTCTGTTTTTATATGTATTGATAATAAAACAGTTCATGCAGTTATTATGCAGCTTGAGCATGAGTCAAAAAACGAAAAAGAAGACCCTGAAAAGGAAACTTTTAAAGAGAAAAAGATTTTTGACGAAAGCATTAACCACCTTGTGGTTTACAGGCCCTTTATTGTTGAAACCAATATACTGCATAACTTAGAAAACTCTCTTTATCAACAGGTTTACCACCCTACGGTACCTACCCCGCCTCCCAACGCATAACAATTTTAGCCGGATATTTTATATCCGGTGAGCTACTACACACCCCTGTTTTTTTAATTCAGGCGGGAAAACTATGTGCTGTTTTCAACCATTACCGGTGTTGCTTAACATGCTGTTTATTTAAAGTTTCATTATAAAATTATTGTTATGCAAATCAAGCAAGGCGGCGTTTCCGCCGGCGATCTTAACCTGAAGAAATATTTTCTTGCTAAAAACTTAAAAAAAGATATACCTGCCGGGCTGGTGGTATTCCTGGTGGCCTTACCCTTGTGTTTGGGTATAGCACTGGCATCAGGCGCCCCCCTATTTTCCGGAATTTTATCGGGTATAATTGGTGGTATAGTAATTGGCTCGCTCAGCGGTTCGCAACTAAGCGTGGCTGGGCCGGCAGCGGGTTTAACCGTAATTGTACTAAACTCAATTGCCAGCCTTGGCTCGTTTGATGCATTTTTGCTTGCCCTGGTTTTGGCCGGTGGTATCCAGATCATCCTTGGCTTAGTTAAAGCAGGTACAATTGCCAACTATTTCCCATCATCGGTTATTGAGGGGATGCTGGCCGCTATCGGTATTATCCTTATCATGAAGCAGTTTCCGCATGCGGTGGGCTATGATGCGGATTTTGAGGGTAACGAGGGTTTTAGTCAGGCCGATTCAAGCAACACCTTTTCGGGTATAGTAAATGCTTTAGGCAAGATAAACTATGGCGCGTTAATTATTAGCACTGTTTCTTTATTGCTAATGATATACTGGCCCAAAATTAAAAAAGTGGCTATGGTACCGGCCCCGCTAATGGTTGTGGTAATCGGTGTACTATTAGCTACTTTATTTGCCGGGACAGATTTGGCACTTTTAGATAAACAGTATGTACAAATACCATTAGTGAATAGCACAAGTGAGTTTTTTGGCCTGTTTAAATCGCCAAACTTTAGCGGTATAGGTAACAAAGAGGTTTGGATAACCGCGGCTACTATTGCTATTGTAGCCAGTTTAGAAACCTTATTAAGCCTGGAAGCGGTAGATAAAATTGACCCTATTAAGCGTATATCGCCAACAAACCGTGAGCTGGTTGCCCAGGGTGCGGGTAACTTAGTGAGCGGTATGTTAGGCGGTTTACCAATGACGGCCGTAATTGTTCGTTCATCGGCTAACGTAAATGCAGGCGCGCGTACAAAAATGAGCGCGATATTCCACGGTTTTTTACTGTTGATATGCTTACTGGCTATACCATCATTACTAAATAAGATCCCGCTATCGTGTTTGGCGGCTATATTATTAACAGTAGGTTATAAGTTGGCAAGGATAAGCCTGTTTAAGCATATGTGGCACAAGGGGCTTGATCAATTCATCCCGTTTGTGGTAACCATTGTGGCTGTTATACTTACCGATTTGCTTATTGGTGTGGGTATTGGTATGCTGGTAGGGGTGTTTTATATATTACGTACAAATTTACGTAACCCTTATTTCTATACCATTGCGCCAAATGGCGAAAAAAATACCATCCGCATAAAACTTGCCGAAGAGGTATCCTTTTTAAATAAGGCCGCTATACAAATAACGTTAACCAGCCTGCCTAAAGGCAGCGATGTAATTATTGATGGTTCACACTCGCGCTACATTGACCCGGATGTATTGGAGATCATCAACAATTACAAGCACAATGCTTACACCAAAGGCATTATTGTGCAATTAAAGGATGTAAAAGAACGGTATGATATACCGCCTTTGAAAGATCTAATTTACAAACCATAAAAGAATTATCATGTCTATCACAGAAAATAAAAAAAACGGAAATACGCCGGCTATTGATGCGGGCAATATCAAACTGGCACAAGCCCAGAGCTATAATAACTTAATTAAGGGCAATAGCAACTGGGTAGCCGAGCGCGTAAAAGAAGACCCTGAATATTTTACTAAACTGGCACAGGGCCAGCATCCCGAAGTATTATGGATAGGCTGCTCAGACAGCCGCGTACCTGCAAACGAAGTAACCGGTACCAAGCCGGGCGAAGTATTTGTTCACCGTAATATTGCCAACGTTTGCGTACACTCTGATATGAATATGCTTAGCGTGCTTGATTATGCCGTTAACGTATTAAAGGTAAAACATATTATTGTAGCCGGCCACTATGGCTGTGGCGGTGTTGCCGCCGCTTTAAGCAACAAGCAGTTTGGGATTATTGATAACTGGTTGCGCCATATTAAAGATGTTTATCGCTTACATGCCAACGAGCTTGATCGCATTACCGACGAAAAAGCCAAGGTTAACCGCCTGGTTGAACTAAACGTAACCGAACAGGTTTACAACCTTTGCAAAACATCTATCATACAAAATGCATGGATGGATCGTACAGACCTGCAGGTACATGGCTGGGTAGTTGATATTAGTACCGGTTTTATAAAAGACCTTGGTGTAAGCAGCAGCAACCCACATAACCTGGGTTATGTGTACGAGTTTGACAATGTTGAGGCTACCGCAGCGCATTAATTAGCCCTATATCTATTCTATATATCCCCCGATTGCCACTGCAGTCGGGGCTTTTTGCTTAAGCGTGCATGTGAACTTTTAAGTGTTCTATTGGTTATATTTACAAACAATAAGCAACCTTAATAAAAAATGCTGAGGCAACCACAGGGCAAACGCACTTTAAATCAAAACCTAATGCTGGCGTCATCGTCGGCATTTGTGGCGGGTATTACCGATGTGGTAGGGTTGCTGGCCTTCCTGGCTTTTACATCAAACATTACTGGGCATGTAGCCAACCTGGCCAAAAATATCCTGCAGCAAAATTTTAATACCATTATCATGTTTGTGGTGTGGCTTTTAATGTTCATGATGGGGTCGTTTGTTTCCAATTTCATCGTGCAATCTTTAAAGCATAAAAGTTTTTATAAAGCACACTCGGCGCCCATTATATTAGAGATAGTAGTACTGTTGTTTGTGGCCATATACGGGCATAACTTTTACCAGGAAACAGAGCTGGAGCGCAAAATAGTTATTAGCGCATTGCTTTTTGCAATGGGCCTGCAGAACGGGCTGGTATCAAATATATCCGGCGGATTGATCAAATCAACCCATCTTACCGGCTTGTTTACAGACCTTGGCGGTGAACTGGCCGATTGGATGCACCCCAAAACCAAAGAAAGCGAAACCGTAAAGAATAAAATATACGTGAGGCTAACCATACTTACTTTTTTTATTTTTGGCGGATTGGCAGGCGGTTATTTTTTTAACCTGTACGAGTTTAAGGTATTTTACTTTGTGCCCGTTATTTTGCTTACGATATTGTACTATGATTTATTACCTGTATTTTTCCATAAAGTGTTCCAGGTAATTTATCCCACCAAAACAAAAAACATCAAAAATTAAACATACCTATGTGCGCTACTAGATTAATACACGACACCAGCCATATTACCTATGAAAGCTTGCTGGATGGCAACCGTCAGTTTGTTGCTGATGCCTTAAGTGAAGACCCGCAGTACTTTGATAAGCTGGCCAACGGGCAAACACCACCCGTTTTGTGGATAGGCTGCTCAGATAGCCGCGTGCCCGCCAACCAGATAACCAATACCAACCCCGGCGAAATATTTGTACACCGTAACATTGCCAATATGGTAATACATACCGATATGAGCATGTTAAGTGTATTGGATTATGCGGTGAATGTGTTAAAGGTAAAGCATGTTATTGTAACCGGCCACTACGGTTGCGGTGGCGTACTGGCATCCATGAGCAATAAACAGTTTGGTTTGATAGATAACTGGCTGCGCCATATAAAGGATGTTTACCGCGTGCACGCCCGCGAGCTTGATGCCATTGCTGACGAAGCAAAACGCGGCGACCGCCTGGTAGAACTGAATGTAGTTGAAAACGTAAGCAACCTTTGCAAAACATCTATTGTGCAAAACGCATGGCAAAAGGGCCAGGAACTTAATGTACATGGTTGGGTGTATAGCCTTGCTACCGGCGTTATTACCGATATGAAGGTTAGCACAGATAACAACTCCAAAATGGATGAGGTGTTTAGGTTTGAGAAGAAATAGAATCAAAAAGAGTCAAGAGTTAAGAATCAAGACATAAGACATTTTCATGTCTCCGCAGGGCCTTCTGATCTATTTTCCTGCCTGCATGTTCGTTTGCATAGTTCGATACTAGATTCTTCACTACGTTCAGAATGACAAGTTGATAAAAATTACAAATTGGTAAAGCAAAGAGCCGGAATATTTATTCCGGCTCTTTGCTTTATACAAGTATTTCTTCTGTCCTGACTCTTGATTCTAACCTCTTGAATCCCAAAAGAAGCTTAAACCTCTTTCTGTAAAAACGGATACCTGTAATCCTTAGGTGAATCAAAGGTTTCTTTGATGGTACGTGGTGATACCCAACGCAGCAAGTTGATCATTGAACCGGCTTTATCGTTAGTACCAGAACCGCGCGCGCCACCAAATGGCTGCTGGCCTACAACGGCACCGGTTGGCTTATCGTTTATGTAGAAGTTACCGGCAGCATTGCGCAGGCGGGTAGTAGCCTCGGCAATGGCATAACGGTCTTGCGATAGGATAGCGCCTGTTAATGCGTAGATAGATGTTTTATCTACAATATCCAGGATCTTATCCCACTCGCTGTCTTCGTAAACGTAAACTGTTAATACCGGTCCAAACAGCTCTTCGCACATGGTAACATAGTATGGGTCGTTCACTTTTAAAACGGTAGGCTCAACAAACCAGCCCTTGGTTTTATCGTAGTTACCACCGGCAACAATCTCTACGCTGTCATCCGCTTTAGCGGCATCAATATATTTAGCCAGTTTATCAAACGATACCTCGCTGATAACGGCATTAATAAAGTTCTCAAAATCTTCTACCGGGCCCATTTTAAAAGTGGCCATTTCGCGCACCATGTGCTCTTTTACCGCAGGCCATAAGCTTGCAGGGATGTAAGCACGTGAGGCAGCAGAACATTTTTGTCCCTGATATTCAAACGCGCCGCGCAATAAAGCAACAGCAACTGCGTCTGCATTGGCACTTGGGTGGGCAAGCACAAAATCTTTACCACCGGTTTCGCCTACAATACGCGGGTAGGTTTTGTATTTATGTATGTTGGTACCAATGGTTTGCCATATATGCTGGAAAACTTTGGTAGAACCTGTAAAGTGGATCCCTGCGAAATCAGGGTGGTTAAATACCACATCGCCAACTTCTGGGCCATCAGCGTAGATCAGGTTGATAACACCTGCAGGTAAACCTGCTTCAATTAGCACCTGCATAATTACGTTAGCGGCATAAACCTGTGTATCGGCAGGTTTCCAAACTACTACGTTACCCATCATAGCGGCAGATGCCGGCAAGTTGCCTGCTATAGCCGTAAAGTTAAATGGCGTCAGGGCGAAGACGAATCCTTCCAGCGGGCGTTGCTCCAAACGGTTCCAAACACCTTTGCCGGATACCGGTGGCTGCTGCTGATAAATCTCGGTCATGTATTGCACGTTAAAGCGCAAAAAGTCGATGAACTCGCAGGCAGCATCAATCTCGGCCTGGTAGGCGTTTTTGCTTTGGCCAAGCATAGTAGCCGCGTTAATGGTAGCGCGGTAAGGGCCGGCCAAAAGTTCGGCGGCTTTTAAAAATATGGCTGCACGCTGCTCCCATGGCAGGTTTTCCCAGTCGGCCTTAGCGGCAAGGGCAGCATCAATAGCAGCATTTACATGGCTTTTATCGCCATAATGAAAAGTGCCTAATAAGTGTTTATGATCATGAGGCGGGCGCAGCTCCATCAGTTTACCTGTACGAACTTCTTTACCGCCAATATACATAGGTATATCAACCTGTTTTGAGCGGGCTTCGGTTAAAGCGGCTTTAAGCGCTGCACGTTCCGCACTGCGCGGGCCGTAATTTAATACAGGCTCGTTTACAGGGGCAGGAACATTAAAAAATCCTTTTAACATAGATGATTATTTTGGTGTGCAAAGATAGGGGTTTTGCTTTGGAAGTAGGAATTGTAGTGGGGAATTTACAGAGGGATGATTAGAAGATGTACCAGCCCCGTTTTACAAATTTTAAGCAAACGTGCCAACTTTGCCAAAAATGTTTATAATTGCAACATGTCTGACGAAGCAGTTGTAAAACGGATAAAGGTTATTGTGAAGGAGCATGGCGGTCAGCTTGCACTTGCCAATGCCATTGGGGTTGATCAGGGTTTTATTAGCAAGGTTATTAACCAAAAGCAAGACATTAGCTACTACCTTATCCGTAAGCTGTGTTTCCAGCTAAAGTACTCGCCCGAGTGGCTGATACTGGGCACCGGCGATAAAATGATCCACAAACCCGACTCGGCCAAGCTGATAACCGAGATACAAATGCTGCGTACCGAGGTGGATATCCTGCATGCCCGTATGCGTGCCTATGAAATACAACTGCAGGAAATAAAAGACCATAACTTAACTGATAAGCAAAAAGCTGGATAACAGTCTGTTTGGGCAGGTGGTTAACAATGGCTTAATATTAAGTGGTTGTTATGGTAATGCATTAGTAACATTCAACTAACATCACGGTAATAGTTTTGCGGTATTAAATTAATACACGTGAAAAAAGTAATATCAGCAATTACCGCACTATTCGTTTTAACCCTAACTGCGGGCAATTTATTTGCACAAACCACAGGCCGTATCTCAGGTAAGGTAATAGACCAAAAAAATAGCGAAACTTTAATTGGTGCCACTGTTAACATAGAGGGCACTACAAAAGCCTCGGCTACCGATGCGGATGGCCATTATGTATTAAGCGGACTTGCACCGGGCAAATACACTATATTAATAAGATATATAGGCTATCAAAGCAAAACCGTATCAGATATTGAAGTAAAAGCAGGTGCTAATACTCCACTTGATGTTACCTTGGGCCAGGCCCAATCACAAGCCTTGAATGAGGTTGTGATAAAAGCTACTTACAGGCAAGCATCGGTAGGTGCATTATATGCCCGTCAAAAAAATAGCATACAGGTATCTGACGGTATATCTTCCGACATTATTCGCCGCTCGCCCGACCGTAACACCGGCGACGTTTTAAAACGTATAGGCGGTACCAGCGTGCAGGATGGTAAATTTGTAGTTATACGCGGTTTGGCCGAAAGGTATAATAACAACTTGCTGAACGGGTCGGTATTACCAAGTTCCGAGCCTGATAAAAAAGCATTCTCATACGATATTATCCCTGCCAGCCTTATCGATAATATTGTAGTTTATAAAACCGCGACTCCTGATCTGCCGGGTGATTTTGCCGGTGGCGCCATCAATACTATTACTAAGGATATACCCGATAGTAAATTTATGGAAACTACCTTAAGTATAGGTTATAACTCTAAGGCTACATTTAAAAATGATTTTATTGATCCGCAGCCAAGCGGTAAATACGACTTTTTAGGCTTTAGTGACGATTCAAGGAAATTGCCTCCGGTATACGCAGATAATAAGGCTATTTATACTTCGGGTACTACAAACAACCAAAAAATAGCCATCGCTCAGCAGTTCCCTAATACATTTGGTTCAAAAACAATTACAACCATACCTAACATTAACTTTCAGTTTGTTACGGGTAATTCAAAAGTGTTAAAAAATGAGGGGCGTTTAGGCTACAACTTTGCATTAAACTATAGCACTGGCTACAGAGAGAGCACCGGTGACCGTACGCAGTACAACGTTTCGGCGCCAGATCAATTGCCGCTGTATAGCTTCGACAGAAATATTTTTTCGAGCACTAAAACCCTGGGCGGTTTATTTAGCCTTGGATACACTACCAGTAGAACCAAATTGGTTTTCCGTAACCTGTTCAACAACGACTTTAGTAAGGATTACGAGCAAACAAATAATGCCTTAAATAGGGACGGGGATCCTAATAACCCAATACATTACAGAGGGTTTTCAAGTGAGGTGACACAAAATGGGGTATTAAGTTCAGTATTGGAAGGACAACATACCATTGGCGAAAGAAAGATAATTGTTGACTGGGCCGGATCATATGGTTTATCATACAGAAAACAGCCGGATCAGCGCATCGTTACTATATTTTCCGCGCCTGATGGTGGTGAGTATTTATCTTTACCAAGCGAAAACAGCCCGCTGTCAAACATACTTGGACGGGTGTACTCTAACCTTAACGAAAATATATACAGCGGGAAAATAAACGTTACCTATCCGTTTAAATGGCTGAACCAACCTCAAAAAATTAAAGCAGGTGGTTTATATACCTATCGTGACCGCGATTTTACTATAGATGCATTAGGTTATGTTGATATAGTAGGTAATGGTAAATCAATACAACTGGCCAACGGTACCAATATTGAGAACGTTTTTAGCCCGCAAAGCATTGCTAATAATAATATTGCATTCTCAAGGATCGATCTTCAATCAACAGATTATGTTGGTACGTCTAAGTTAAACTCGGGTTATTTAATGCTCGATAATAAATTTAGCGATAAACTTCACCTTGTTTGGGGTGCAAGGGTAGAGCGTTACGAACAAAAATTAGCAGCCACCGGCAAAGCCGTGCAAAACTACGTGAACACAGATATATTGCCTTCGGCTAATTTATCATACGCGTTAACAGAGAAATCAAATCTTCGTGCCTCTTTCTACAAATCAGTTAACAGGCCCGAGTTTAGGGAGCTTGCCGACTTTAGGTACTTTGATTACCAAAACAACTTTAACATAAGCGGTAATAAAAACCTGGTACGAAGCACCATTTCAAATGCCGATTTGCGTTACGAGATCTTCCCATCGAGCGGCGAAATTATATCCGTATCAGCTTTCTACAAAAAATTTACAAACCCTATAGAACAGGTTAACCTTGATAATGATGTGTTATCGTACGATAACGCGGTAAGTGCCGAAGACTTTGGTGCCGAAGTAGAGTTAAGGAAGAAACTAAACTTTATCAGCGAGAATGGTCTTTTCAAAAACTTAACATTCTACGTAAATGCATCATACATAAATGCAAAGGTTAAGTTTAGGAATAGGGAAGAAGCAAAAACACCGCTACAGGGGCAATCGCCATACCTGATCAATTCGGGTTTGTTTTATGCCCCCGAAAGCGGAAGCTTTACATTTAATGTACTGTATAACCGTATTGGCGAACGCTTAAGGTTCCGTGGTGTTGATCCGCATACCGATATCTACGAAAAACCACGTGATGTGATCGATTTCCAGGTGAGCAAACGCCTGTTTAAAAATGGCGAACTGAAGCTTACTCTTTCGGATATACTGGCGCAAACCAACGCATTGTACTACAATATTGGCGACGTGAATAAAATTGCTTACAGCGCTGCTACCGATAAAATTATTCAAAACAGGTTTAATGGCTTTACAACCAACCTGTCATTTAAATATAGCTTCAAATAATAATTTCTTAACCCCTTGGTGATGTAAACATAATGTTATCATCACGACGGCTTTAAGTTAACTTAACATAGCCGGGGGATATTTACTAAATAAACTAAGACAGAAAAAGAACACATGAAAAAGCAGATTTATTTACTCGGTATCGTTGGCTTGATGGCTCTTGCATCAGCATGCTCAAAGTCAAATGGCCCAACTCCACTTCCTCCAGATACAAAACCTCCGGTTACAGGTGGCAATGTTGATGTTAGGGGTAAAATTACAAAAGATACTCATTGGACAGCTGACAAAGTTTACCGCTTACGTGGTTATGTTTATGTTGATAACAATGCTACTTTAACTATTGATGCAGGTACTAAAATTGTAAGTAATAAAGATTCATCAGGCGTGCTTATTATTTACAAAGGCAGCAAAATAAACGCAGCCGGTACTGCTGATAAGCCTATCGTTTTCACTTCAAACGAAACTGAGAAAAAAGCGGGTGACTTTGGTGGTGTGGCTGTAGTTGGTTTAGCTACAGGTAATGGTAACCATGCGGTACTTGAAGGTGGTGTTGATGGTGATCACCAGACTTTTGGTGGCACTAACGATGCTGACAATTCAGGTACATTACAATATGTACGCATCGAGTATGCAGGTAAAGCGGTTAACCCAGGCGACGAGGTTAACGGTTTAAGCATGTACACTGTAGGTAGCGGTACTACTGTTGATCATATTCAGATAGTGCGTGGTTTGGATGATGCCTTCGAATTCTTCGGTGGCTCGTTCAATGCAAAATATCTTATTGCATACAACTGTGCTGATGATGATTTTGATTTTGATGATGGGTTCCATGGCAAAATACAATTCGCTGTATCAGTTAAAGACCCTATGTTTACAGATAATAAAGGTACAACCGGTGATATTTCAAACAACTTTGAGTTTGATAACACTTCCGATGCTAAAGGTTACATGTTAACCCCAAACACTTTCCCTTTAATGTCTAACTTCACTGCTATCGGCCCTAACAATGCTGCCGGTACATCAGCAGATTATGGATACAATGCACGTTTTAGAAGAGGCGCTAAGTTCATCCTTGCCAATTCAGTGGTAATGGGCGGCCAAAAAGCAGGTATCGTACTTGGCAAAGAGGTTACTGCAACTTACTATAAAACCGGCGAAAGCGGGGTTAAAAATACTTTGATAGCATCTTTTGGTCCAAACTATAAGCTTGATGATATTGGTGCAGCTATATTAGATGCAGCCGGCTTTAAAGCGCTGGTTGAAACCCGCGATGGTAGCCAGTCATTTACTGATGCTGCTGCAATTGGTTTAACTGATCCTTTCAACAATGCTTCACCTAATCTTTTACCTAAAACTGGTTCACCAGCTTTAGCAGGTGCTAAATTTGAAGGCTCTATCGGCGATGCTTTCTTTACAAAGGTTGCTTTCTTAGGTGCTGTTGACCCTGCAAGCGACTGGACAAAAGCTACCTGGGTTTCCTGGAACAGATAATAGATAATTAACAATATAAAAAGAGCGGTTATCCATTAGGGTAGCCGCTCTTTTTGTTTGGGATAATTAGTAATTGCGTAATATTAAATTAACATACGAAGCCTCATTCTAATCTCATTCTAATTCTTGCTTAACAGGTGCTTAACACAGTCCCGGCACTTTTGGAGGAAATAAAATCCTTCAATAATGAAAAAGATTTACCTGATTATTTTAACCCTGCTGGTAACGGTTGCGACTAAAGCGCAGATCACAACTGCCGTTATAAGCGGTAAGGTTGTTGATGCCAAAGGCGTTACCATGCCCGGCGTAACAGTGTCTGTATTAAATAACAGCACCGGTACGCGCTACGGCTCGCAAACCAATGCCGATGGCCGATATACCATCCCCAATATAAATCCCGGCGGCCCTTATACTTTAAGCGCCACTTTTGTAGGTTACAAAAAAGATGAACATACCGATGTTACCTTATCATTAGGTAGCGCCAACTACAACTTTATTTTAACCGACGAAACAACAGCGCTAAAAGAAGTAAGGATTGTTGGTAATGCTGGCGGTACCAAAACAGGTGCAAGCACACGCATAAGCCAGGCGCAGATCCGCAACATGCCATCTATTAACCGCAGTCTGCAGGATCTGACCCGCACCACCCCGCAAAGCAATAACAACTCTTTCCAGGGGACTAACTACCGTTATAACAACGTAACGCTTGATGGTGCCATTAATAACGATGCAATTGGCTTTAGCCCGTCATTAGGCGGACAAAACAACGCATCGGGCCAGGTGGGCAGCAGCACACGTACCAGCCCCGTATCATTAGATGCCATACAGGATATACAAGTATTAGTTGCCCCATATGATATTAAAATTGGTAACGTATTGGGCGGTAGTATAAATGCAGTAACACGCAGTGGTACAAACGATGTTAGCGGCGCTATTTATGGTTACGGTCGTGGTGCTTTTTTAGTAGGCCCCAATAATGCACCTTTAGCTGCCGGTGGCGATGGTTCAAAATTGCCAAATACTTTTCATGATTATCAAACAGGGATCCGCTTAGGTTTACCTATCATCAAAAACAAATTATTTTTCTTCACTAACGAAGAAATTGCCCGCAGGCAGGATCCGGTTATCCGCGGTGCAGGGACGGCAGGTTCCGAGCAAACCCTGTCTTTAAAAGACGCGCAGGATATTTCTAAAAAGTTTGCTGACGCGGGTTTTGATGCCGGTACTTATAATAATACCTCTATCTATTCTAACTCGAACAAGTTTTTTAACCGTTTAGACTGGAACATCAACGATAACAACCAGTTAACTATCCGCAACAACACTATTAGCTCAACAGCTACTAACCTTGAGCGCGATCAGCAAAATTTCCGTTTTGGCGGTATCGATTATACATCACATAATAACTCAACATCAACGGTTGCCGAGTTAAAATCAAGATTATCAAATAACGTGAACAACAGTTTGGTACTGGGTTACTCAAACGTACATGATTATCGCGATCCAAATTCAAACCCAGCGTTACCTCAAATTGAAATAACAGGTAAAACCCCGGGTACAACCATATTTGTTGGCACCGACCGCGAAGCCGCCATTTTTGATATGCACCAAAAAACCGCGGAGTTTACTGATAATCTTACCTGGACAAAAGGTAAACACACTTTCACTTTTGGTACACACAACGAGTTTTACGACATTACTTACAACTTTGTTAACGCCTGGAACGGTCGTGATGCCTTTAAAAGCGTTGCCGATTTCTTAGCTGATGCCCCTTCACGGATCCGTGCTAACTATAATTATACCAATAATACCCGCGATTATATTTTAGCTAACCCATCGGCACAGTTTAAAGTTAACCTGCTTAGCTTTTATGGCCAGGACGAGATCCAGCTTTCAGATAAATTTAAGTTGACCGCGGCTTTACGTGTTGATTATGCCGGTGTGCCCAACAAACAGCCTTTAAGCGATAAAACAACAAACGCCCCGGTTGATCCTAACTACGGCAACACCTTTACCTACACCAAACCAAAGGATATTACCCAAAACTATTTAAACAACGTTGAGTTTAACCCGCGTGTGTCATTTAATTACGATATCAACGGCGACCAGAGCGTTATTTTACGTGGCGGTAGCGGCTTGTTTACAGGTCGTGTTCCGTTTGCATGGTTTGGTTATGCGTTTTACAACAATGGCCAAACCTATGGCGCTTCTGATTTTAACCCCCCGGTGGCAGGCGGCCCAAGTGTAGTTAAGGCCCCTGTAAATGGTGGCGCTGCTTCTGCTGCAGATAGAGGCGATAATATTACCAATGCCGCGGGTAAAACACAGGTAGATTTAATTGACAACAAATTTAAAATGCCACAGGTATGGAGAAGTAGCTTAGCGGTTGATTATACAACTCCTGATCAGTGGAAATTTACTTTAGAAGGTATATATACCAAAGTTATCCATGACTTGGAATTTCAGCAGGTAAATACGGTTGACCAGGTAACTTACTACCCGTATGATACCCAGCACCAGCAGCCTATATTTATCAATCAAAAGATAAATCCGTTATTTACAAACGCTTACCTGTTATCAAATACAAATCAGGGATACCGTTACAGTGCAACCGCGCAAGTAGCTAAAAATACCCAGTTTGGCCCAACAAGCGCCTTAAATGTTACGGTTGCATATACCTATGGCCATTCAAAAGATGTTACCAATGGTATCCGTAACTCAATGGAATCAAACTGGCAGTTAAACCAGGCTTTAAACCCTAATAACCCGGGCTTAGCCAATTCAAACTTTGATATCCGTAACCGTATTGTGTCTACCGTTAACTTCAGGCACGATTGGGATGTTGCTCAAAACTACACCGCCAACTTTAGCTTTTTCTTCAGCGGGCAGTCGGGTAACCCGTACACTTATGGCTTTTATCCAAGCGCTATTGACGGAACAGGCCAGCAGCTTAGTTTAGCTTACATACCAAAACGCGGCGAAACGGTTAACTTCTTCTCAGACATTGCAGCTACACCAACAACCCCTGCCCAAACAGCGGTACAGCAGGCGGCAGCTTTTGATGGCTTCATAGATAAGAGCAAATATCTTTCGTCTCGCCGTGGCGATTTTACCCAGCGTAATGCTGCCTTTACGCCATGGAACAATCAGCTTGATTTCCGTTTTGCGCAAGACTTTAAGTTTGGCGGCGGTAAACATAAACAGGTAATAACTTTCACTTATGATATTATTAACCTTACCAACCTATTAAATAAGAAATGGGGCCAATACTACTTCTCTGCCAATACATTTAACTCAACTGCTAATATTGGCTTAACGCCTGTTAAAGCAAGTACGCCAACCTTCCCAAATGCTGCAACAACGTATCCAAAATACACATTCGCAGACCCGGGGTTACCTTACTCAGTTGATCTGTTTGCTTCGCGTTGGCAAATGCAATTTGGTTTGCGTTACGCGTTCTAAATTGTTTTCACTCGTTCTTTATATTTAATCAAAACGCCCCCCGAGCAATCAGGAGGCGCTTTTGTTTGATATCTCCATTATCATCGTTGGATTTTCATCAATAAGCCGCAAACTTATCTGTTATACGGATATTCGTTCACCCAGTGAAAACCCCGGTTAATCAATCTGAATTTATTCAGGTCGATTTTTTTAAGATTAATAGTTACCGAATCTTTTTTGAAAGTGCCTTTCAGTTGCAATATATCTTTTTGCGGCTGACTATAGGTGTAATAAGCTTTATTAACCGTATCCGCATAGTTATACATTACTATGGTATGTTTAAGGGTATCTATTTTAAAGTCGTGTGTTCGGCTGGTGTCGTCGCTCATAAACACCTTAGCTCTACCTTCATAACTTATAGTTAGTTTATCCCAGCGGGTAGTATCTGTTTTAAGCGGAGGGATAGTATCCTTATTACGCACAAAGCTTTGTACATTGTATATACCATATAATGGTGGTCTTTTGGCCTTGTCGCCATATTGGCTCATGGCTTGTACATCGCCATAAAAATTCATCCCTACCGTATAAATTACAAGTATATATTTTACGGTAGTTAGGGTAATGTTTTTCCAGCGTTTTTTAAACGTGTGCGGGCCCAGATTGGCGGGCTGGGCAGCCTTGTTCAGGAAAAAGAAATTAATAAGCCTGATAGCATCCTTGCTTAACAGGTATAAACACATTACCACAAGCATGGTTGATAATAGCTTCACCGGTACATCAAATGAATAATTAATAGCCATTATATTACCGGCTACTACCAGCCCCACAATAGCGCCAAGGGTAGCCGTTTTACGGAAAAATAATAGCAGCCCGCAGCTTAGTTCGGCCATGCCTGTAAAGTAATTAAACCCGGTTGAATAACCCATATAAGTCCAGGCCAAACCCATAGGTGAAGCATTGCCAAATGGCTGTATCAATCTATCAGGCGATGGACCCGGGAATTGCAATTTTATAATTTTTAGGCAACCATAGGTTACCATTGTAATGGCCACATAATAGCGTACAATAACGGTAAGCCAGTAAAATAAGTTATTATAGTTACGGGCTTTACGATCTGCCACTGTCCATATTATTCCGCCTATTACCGCTGTTATAACTATAAAAAGCAGCAGCACGTAATCATAGGTGGTATCGCCGCTGCCATTGGTAAAAATTGTTATAGGTTCACCCAAATGCAGCACATTCGCCGCAAACCATACTATCAGTTTATGTATGGGCCCAATGTATATTTCATACAGTATATCAATATTAGGCAATACCCCATTAGGGTTAAAAATGATGTACTGTATAAAAAACAGCAGAAAAAAGCGCAGGGCCAGTTTTCGTAAGGGCGACCAGTAAACAGGTTCGGCAGTGGTGCTTGTCATTAGTTTAGGATTAATAGCAATTCCCTAAAATAACAATAAGTACATTATTATAAAGCATTTAGCTAATAAAAAGAGTTAGGTCATTTGTGCGATGGTGACAATGCCATTTTAAAAACACAAAAACTATTCTATATAAGATTTGTCTTTTTATAAATATATATTGAATACCAATGACACCCATAATTTTTACATTAGGAGATCATAGAACTGTTAAGGTTATACCAAACGTACAGGCACAGGTGGATGGGCATCCTGTGTTAACGTATACATACAATATTTACCGGAAGAATAGTTTTGATGACAGTGAAGAGCAACGCCAGGAAAGCGAATTGCTATTGGAAAGAAAGACTGACCCCAACTATTTGGGATATATCACCTTTGAAGATCCCGGCAGAATGTTCACTTATACTGCAGACGGACAGGGCGAACTCACACAAGGAGAAATAGAGGAAATTATTGAAAATATAAGCCACTATCGCGACCATCCCGGCATGTGGGACCTCGATGGAGCTTAAAAACTATAAGCCTAAACTTTTTCTAACCTTCCCGGGTAATTTGCGGGCAATAAGATAATGGGATTGTTTAATATAAAATTCCCATTCCTTAGCCGTTAAGCTGCTTATATCGCGCGCAAGCACCCATTTATAGCGGGCAATATAGGGTTGTGGTTCCAGCCCGTCTTTAGCGATTATTTCTTCAAAATCCTCGTCAGGTACTTTAAAAGAGGCTGATGGGGGTGTGCCATCCGGATACGTGAATAAAAAGGTTTTACCGCCAACGTTAAAGCATAAATGTTCGCCCAATTTAATGTCCTCCGTTACCCCCGGTAACTGGTAACATATTTTTTGAATGCTTTCAATTGTCATGATCTTATTTATTTACGGATGCTTATTGCCAGTCCTTTATTGCCTCGCCCAAATCATAAACAGGTACGCTGCTTATTTTACTTTGGATGATACCCGCCGCCGCTGCCGAACGGTATCCTGCGGCGCAATGCACTATAATAGGTTTATCAGTAGGTATTTCGCCAACGCGTTCCCGCAATTCGGGTAGCGGAATAGTTAGGGCATCCCTGAAAATTTTGCCGGCTTTTATTTCGGCCCAGTTGCGTACATCAATAATGGTATAATGGTTGGGATGGCTTTTAAAATCACTATAATTTATCTCCGGCGATTGCTCTTTGGCATCGGCAGGGGTTAAAATACCGGCAATGATGTTTTTTTCGTAGCCTATTTTCGCCGTTTTTCTGATCACGATTTCCAGTTCCTCATCAGTCGGGGCGATCAAATAAAATTGCTCGTTCGGGCCGATAACAGACCCCAGCCAGGTTTCAAATTTCTCGGCATCCTGCAGGTTAATAGAACCTTTTACATGCCCGTTACGATGGGTTTCTTTGGTACGGGTATCTATAACCAAAGCACTATTTTCTAAAACAATATCTTTTGATGGCCTGGTTACCATGCCAATGCTTTCTTCAAAGTTTGGCGCGCCGGTTTTGTTTAGCTCCACATCATAACCAAAGTATTTTGGCATAAAGGGCTGGTCGGCCATTAGGGTTTTTACAAAGGCCAGTTCGTCCATTAGCTGCAGGGCATAGTTTTCACGAAGCTCCTTGCCTATACTGGTCTGCAGATCGGGGCTCATGCTTTTGCCGCATAACGAGCCCGGGCCATGCGCCGGGTAAACCGTAACATCTTTTGGCAATACCATCAGCTTTTCGCGGGTAGAGTGGTACATCTGCCTGGCAAGTTCTTCTTTTTTGGCGGTGATATTTCCTGCGTTTTCGCGTAGGTCTGGCCTGCCAACATCGCCTGCAAACAGGGTGTCGCCGGTAAATACAGCACAATCCTTCCCTTGCTCGTTTTCCAGCAAAATACAAATAGAATCGGGCGAGTGGCCGGGTGTATTGATAGCTTTTAACTTGATATCATCCAGCTTAATAACGTCGCCATCATCAAAGCTTTCGTGCGGATATTCGGCACCAGCCAGCTTACTTACATAGATAACAGCGCCGGTAGTTTGGTGGATCTCCAGGTGCGAGCTTACAAAATCGGCATGCGGGTGTGTTTCAATAATGCCTGTAATATCTGCATTGTGCAATTCTGCAAAATCATAGTAAGGCTGCGGGTTGCGGGCGGGGTCAATAACAACCATCTTGCCAGACCGTATAATGGCGTACGAGGCATGCGCCAAACCTTTATCGTAAAATTGGTGAACTATCATATAACGTGTCAGTGGCGCAAAGATAGCTTTTGGTTATGAGTGTTAAAAGCTTGAAATGTGGGTGGTGGGTAAAGATTATAATGAGTATTAAGAATGATGCAGTCAGCATAAACAACAAAGCCCGGTCTTTCAACCAGACTTTCTTTGTATCTAATCTCTAATTCACAAATCTCTAACCACTACCAAACCTTTATCCTATCCTCGGGATTCATTTTGTCGCCGGGTTTTACATCGAAAGCGGAGTTAAATATTTTATAGGCCGAATGGCAAATAATTGAGCAGGATATATTACTTGTTAAACCATTTGATAACAAATGATAAACGCGACATTTTAATAAAAGCTGCCAAAAAACGATTTAAGGGCAATGTTTTCATGTATGTGCTATACTTATACACTATAAACGGCTATTTGTAAAAATATTGTTGCTATTAGCCTTATCGGCGTAATTTATAACTGTTCCACATAGTGGGGGTGGAGGAGAAGAGCGCCTTTGCGAGAAATGCAATTAAAAGGTAATTAGCTTTAAACTGCCTGATTTAGTTATTCTCAATTAGCGCCAAATAGTTATTTTTGCAGGCTATGAGTATTGCAAAAACCTATTCGCCCGGAGAAGCCGAAGAAAAATGGTATAGTTACTGGTTAAAACATAATTTTTTCAGGTCGGTACCTGACGATCGTGAACCTTATACTATCGTAATTCCACCGCCAAATGTCACCGGTGTGCTCCACATGGGCCATATGCTAAACAATACCATACAGGATGTGCTTATCCGCCGTGCCCGTATGAAAGGCAAAAATGCCTGCTGGGTACCCGGTACAGATCATGCCAGTATTGCTACCGAAGCAAAGGTTGTTGCCATGCTTAAAGAGCGCGGTATCAATAAAAAAGACCTGAGCCGCGAAGAGTTTTTGAGCTATGCCTGGGAATGGAAAGAAAAATACGGCGGTATCATACTGGAGCAATTGAAAAAACTGGGCGCCTCATGTGATTGGGAACGCACCAAATTCACCATGGACGAGGATATGTCTGAATCGGTGATCGATTACTTTGTTCATCTGCACAAAAAAGGCTGGATCTATCGTGGTGTACGCATGGTAAACTGGGATCCGCAGGGAAAAACAGCAGTATCTGACGAGGAAGTTATCCGTAAGGAAGTAAATCAGAAATTATATTATATTAAGTACGAGGTTGCGAGTGACGGGGAGCAGGGAGCGAGTGCAGAACGCACCTCACACCACGCACCAAACACCAAAGAGTATTTAACCATCGCTACTACCCGCCCGGAAACCATTATGGCCGATGCAGCTATCTGTATCAACCCTAACGACGAGCGATATTTGCACCTGCATGGTAAAAGCGTATTTATCCCGTTAATAAACCGCGAGATACCGGTTATACTGGATAATTACGTTACCATGGATTTTGGTACGGGTTGTTTAAAGGTTACCCCGGCACACGATCTGAATGACTATGAACTGGGCCAACGCCACAAGCTGCCGGTTATTGATATTTTAAACGACGACGCTACACTGAACGAAAAGGCGCAGATATTAGTTGGTGAAGACCGCTTTACCGCCCGCAAAAAAATCGCGGTATTGCTGGAAGAAGCCGGCGCACTTGAAAAAACGGAAGACTACACCTCACAAATAGGGTTTAGCGAACGTACCAACGCGGTTATAGAGCCAAAGCTAAGTATGCAATGGTTTTGCAAAATGCCTGAGTTGGCTAAACCTGCTTTGGAATATGTATTGAACGGCGAGGTGAAACTGATCCCCGAGAAATTCATAAACACCTACCGCCACTGGATGGAGAACGTTAGGGACTGGAATATAAGCCGCCAGCTTTGGTGGGGGCAGCAAATCCCCGCTTACTATTTGCCAAACGGCGATTTTGTGGTTGCCAAAACCAAAGAAGAAGCATTAACGCAAGCACAGGCAATAGACTCTAAACTGACCCTTAACGACCTGCGTCAGGACGAGGACGTTTTGGATACCTGGTTCTCATCAGGCTTATGGCCTATGTCGGTTTTTGATGGGGTACGTAACCCGGATAACGCCGAGATAAATTATTACTACCCAACCAACGATTTGGTTACCGCGCCCGAGATCTTATTTTTCTGGGTAGCCAGGATGATCATGAGCGGACATGAGCTTCGTGCGCAAAAACCTTTTACCAATGTTTACTTAACTGGTATTGTTAGGGATAAGCTGGGCCGCAAAATGTCAAAATCATTAGGCAACTCGCCCGATCCTTTGGACCTGATCAATAAATACGGCGCCGATGGCGTACGTGTGGGCATGCTGTTATGCTCACCTGCCGGTAACGACCTGATGTTTGACGAAAGCTATTGCGAACAGGGCCGTAACTTTGCTAATAAAATATGGAACGCCTTTAAGCTGATAAAAGGCTGGGAGATTGACGATACTATTGCTCCGAAAAACCAAATTGCGATAGAGTGGTTCCAAAGCCGTTTTAACCAGGCATTGGTAGAGATCGAGGATAATTTTGCACAATACAGGTTATCTGAAGCGCTTATGGCCACGTACAAACTGGTATGGGACGATTTTTGTGCCTGGTACCTGGAAATGGTTAAGCCTGCTTACCAGCAAGGGGTTGATAAGCAAAAGATTGACGCTGAAACATATAAAGCTACCGTTAACTTTTTCGAGGATGTTTTAAAAGTTCTTCACCCGTATATGCCTTTCCTGAGCGAGGAGCTTTGGCATGATGAGCTGTTTGGTACACGTGCCGAATTGGATTGCTGTATCGTTGCACAAATGCCAACTATCGGGAAAATAAATACCCAATTAGTTGCCGAGATAGAGGTGGTGCAGCAGGTAATAGCGCAGGTAAGAAATATTCGTAACAGTAACCAGCTTTCGCCAAAAGAAGCCTTACCGCTGGCCGTAAAAACAAACTCTGCTATTAACTACCAGGCTTACGAAAGTGTTATAAAACAACTGGGGAATATTAGTGAACTAAGTAAAGTTGATGATGCTGTAAATGGTGCAAACAGCTTTATTGCAGGCACAGACGAGTTTTTTGTAAAGCTTGATATAGAAATTGATGTTGCTGCCGAAACAGAACGCCTTGAAAAGGAAAGAGATTATCTTATAGGATTTTTAAAATCGGTTAACGCTAAACTAAATAACGAGCGTTTTATGGCAAATGCCAAACCCGAAATTATAGATAACGAACTGAAAAAGAGAGCTGATGCCGAAGCCAGGTTAAAGATAGTAGAAGATAATTTGCGCGGCTTGGCAGGCTAATTGTATAATAGTTAGGGTATTTCATAAATGAACGATGGCTGAACATCAGCTATCGTTCATTTTGTTTAACCTATTATTAATACCGCAAGCAGGGAGTGAATTTTTTTAATTTCTCTATTAATAAAATACTTACCCGGGAGCAGTCAATTCTTGACCAGGCCCGTATCCGTTTACTGTATTATGGTTTTCTGCTGGCTATTGTAGGTTTAGGCGCCTTATTCCTGAGTGTGTATTTGCAAAATTTGCATGTGTTAACGCTAACTGCTGGGGCGATATTGGTTGCTATTGCAGCGCTCTTTAAATATCTTACTTATAAACCTCATTGGCGCACTATATCGCATTTATTACTAATAACAGGTACCCTGCTAAATTTAGCTATTGTATTTGTTATTGTGCAGGATATAAATATTGTTACTATACAGGCCATCATCCTTATAATTATATTTAGCTTTTACATGCTGGGGCAAAACTGGGGGATGTTTTTCTCTCTGCTCAACTTACTGCCTATACTTATATTTATGGTGATGCAGTATGATCATAATTATTTTATTGATTTTAAACCAGAAAAAGCAGATCAGTCTACCACCATAATAGCTGTTTTTGCCAATTTTATATTAATAATATTTATACACAGCCACCTTTACGCGGCGTTTATAAAAAACATAAAACAGCTTAGAGATACCGGCGAAGAACAGACGACGCTAAATATTAAGTTTGAAACGGCTATTAAAAAGGCCGAAAAATCATCGCAGGTACAATCAGAGTTTTTATCTACCATGTCGCATGAGATACGTACGCCGCTTAATGCTGTAATTGGCATGAGCAATTTGCTGCTCATGAACAACCCAAGGCCTGATCAGAGTGAGAACCTGGAGATCTTAAAATTTTCGGCAAATAACCTGCTGGCCATTGTGAACGATGTGCTCGATTTTAACAAAATAGAATCGGGCAAGGTAGTATTTGAAAAGATAAAGTTTAATCTTGCCGAGCTGTTGCACAATATTTGCGGAGGGCAAATGATCAAGGCAGAAGAAAAAGGCCTTTTGTTTAAGCTGGATATTGATAGCGCTTTAAGACGGAAAATAATATTTGGCGACCCAACCCGGCTAACGCAAATGATCTTTAACCTGGTTAGCAACGCTATTAAGTTTACATCTGAAGGGAATATTTGGGTACGGGCCACCTGCCTGGAAGACCGTCACAACACCATTACTGTTGGCTTTTCGGTAAAGGATTCGGGTATTGGTATCAGGAAAGAGAACCTGGAAACCATATTTGAACCTTTTACACAAGAATCTATCACCACTACACGCCAATACGGCGGTACAGGCTTAGGCTTGGCAATTGTAAAACGTTTGCTCGACCTGCAGGGTTTGCAAATGCATGTAAGCAGCAAGGTAAACGTAGGGTCGGAGTTTTCTTTTAATATAGAGTTCCCGGTATCAACAGAAATTGTTGCACCGCCAAAAGAACTGGTAACAGAAACCTGCCAGCATCAACTGCAGCATACCGGGGCCGAATTGGAACTCACTGAAAGCAACCTGCGTATATTAATTGCCGAGGATAACCCGGTAAACGTTATGCTGATGAAAAAACTACTCTCTAAATGGCACATAGTGCCAACTATTGCCGAAAACGGCGCGCGCGCCGTTGAAATTTTGCAGTACGGTAACTTTGATATTGTTTTGATGGACTTGCAAATGCCAGTGATGAACGGGTTTGACGCATCAATGGAAATACGTAAAATGACCGACCCTGCCAAATCAAGGATCCCTATAATAGCATTAACAGCATCGGCATTATTTGATATCCGCGACCAGGTAACCACCGCCGGTATGAACGATTATGTTGCCAAGCCATTTAAACCTGATGAGCTGATGGATAAAATTCAAAATCTTATTACAACTGTGGGGTAACCTACAACTCTTTATAACCCGGTAATTCTTCTATAAATTTATAAGTTTCGGTTTCGTGATCAATACGGCAATAGTAATGCTGCAGTCCGTTGCTCACCGCCATTAGCTGCACTTTGTGTACCATATTATACCGTGCGGCCTGGTCAAAGGTAGCTTGTGTAATACCAACAGCGGGTGCCTTGCATTCAACCAGTAAAATTTTTTGGCCTGATGAATTGAATACTACAATATCGGTACGTTTGGCCATGCCGTGCAGTTTAAGGCCGCCTTCCAGTTTTATTAACGATCTGGGGTAGTGCTTATGCCTGATAAGGTATTGTACAAAATGCTGACGAACCCATTCTTCGGGCGTCAGTACAATGTTTTTCTTCCGCAGTTCATCAAATACCGTAAGCTGCCCGTTTTGCTCGGTCAGTTTAAAAGGGTAGGGTGGTAAATTAAGCGGGAGTAGTAAGTCCATTCAAATTCAAAAGTAAAAAGTAAAAATTCAAAATAGCCGGTAGTAGCTAATTATCTTTGATTATTATTCCACATGCAATGCTTTTTACTTTTGAATTTCTACTTTTGACTTAATGGCCGCTACTGCTCCTGATATTATAAAAGATCTTAAAAACCGCAAGTTTAAACCCCTGTACCTGCTGCATGGCGAGGAGCCTTATTATATTGACCTGGTAAGTAATTACATCGAGAATAATTTATTATCAGACGGGGAGAAGGGTTTTAACCAAACCGTATTGTATGGTAAGGATACCGATATCATGACCGCCATAAATGCTTCAAAACGTTACCCCATGATGAGCGATTACCAAGTGGTAATGGTAAAAGAAGCGCAGGATATGAAATGGGGCCGTGATGACGATGATAAAAAAAGCATCAACCCGATATTAAGCTATCTGGAAAACCCTTTGCCAAGCACTATACTGGTTTTCTGTTACAAATACGGCAAGTTTGATAAGCGAAAAAAAACCTACAAGGCTATTGAAAAGAACGGGCTGATATTTGAATCGGCAGCTTTGTATGATAGCAAGATCCCCGGCTGGATAGAAGGTTATATCGCTGATAAAAAATACAAGATAAACCCACAGGCATCTGCCATGTTATCCGAGTATCTGGGTAACGACCTTTCTAAAATTGCCAACGAACTGGATAAACTGATGCTGAACATCAGCCCGGGACAGGAAATAACCTTGCAGCTTATTCAGGATAATATTGGCATTAGTAAAGAATATAATGTTTTTGAACTGCAAACGGCCCTTACCAGGAAGGATGCCTACAAAGTTAACCAGATAGTGAATTATTTTGAGGCAAACCCCAAGGCAAACCCTATTGTGCTGGTATTGGGTAACCTTAATAACTTTTTCAGCAAGGTGCTGGCTTACCATTATGTGAAGGACAAATCGCCACAGAATTTAGCGAGGGAACTTGGTGTTAGTCCGTATTTTTTAAAAGATTATGAGCAGGCCGCCCGTGGTTATAGCCTTGGTAAAACTTTCCAGGTGATAAGCTATTTGCGTGAGTACGACCTGAAGAGCAAAGGCGTTGAATCAAACACCGACCACGGCGGTTTAATGAAAGAGCTGATGTTTAAGATATTGCACTAATAGGAAGGCTTATTATGGGAAACTCAATTATGAAGCCTATATATCTAATTTATGCAATGGCTATATTTATGCTTTTTTTGTTCATTATGCGCGAGATATCTGTTCGACGAAGTTTAAATTTAAGTCTACAAGGAGTAGTGCAAAAAGTCGAATACGATGAAAATAAAGGAACCCCAACTGTAACCGTAAATAACGGAACATATTTTTTGTCGGGCCCATTTAATTTCAATTATAGTATTGGAGTTGGTGACACAATTTTTAAGAAGAAAGGCGAACAGGTTTTCAAGATCATAAAAAAGGGTAGTGGGAAAACTATAACTTTTCAGGACTAACAATTTTAGATAAGCTAAGGACTGCCATAGTTGCAAATTAGTAAACAGTCTATTTCATGGTTTTTTCTACCCGGTTATTTATGTCCTTAATGATATGATCTAACTCTATAGCGCTTTGCTTAAGCAATTTTAACGGCATTTCTAAATGGTCTTCATCTCGTGGCACGTCTTCTAACGAATTAATGATACCCAAAATATTGGCGAGCGGCTTACGTATCAAATGCGAATTGATATAGGCTATTTGGTCCAGGCTCTCGTTTTTGAGGTTTATTTGTTCCTCGCCGTGCTTTTGGCCGGTTATATCCTGAAAATAGACTGCTAACCCGTCATTACCCGGGTACACGTTAAAGCAGATCCATTTGCTAATTGGGGCTATATACTCTTCAAACTTTACTGTTTCTTTCTCTTTTAAAGAGTGATTGAATTGTTCGTACACACTTAACTCGCGATAATAGGGGTAAAGTTGCCATAAGCTTTTATGCAGCACGGTATCCCTGTTAATTATCAGGATCCTTTCGGCTTCCTTATTCCAATAAGTGATCTTCAATTTTTTGTCCAGTGTAATAAAACCATCGGTAATGCTTTCCAGGGTTTCGTTAATTTTATTTGTCGCTTCGGTAAGTTTAATATCCTTCAGTCTTTGATCTGTAATATCCAGGATAATAACCATACGGCAACGGCTGCCGTAATAAGTGACGTTATATGAGGTAATATTTACACGGATAGCCGAGCCATCTTTTTTTATATGCGTAAGATCTTTTTTGATGGTTTGGCTATGCTTTATTCTTTTGATAAGGTCAAGCATTTCCTGCTGTTCATATATAGGCCGGATGTCAGAAAGCCTGATCTTGTTTAAAAACTCATCGCGGCTGTAGCCATAATGTTTAATGGCCGCCTCGTTTACTTCCTTAAATTGTAAAGAGTCTACCTCAACAATCCACATAGGGTTTGGGCTGTTGTAAAATAACAAATTAAAGCTGGCATCATCATTACTGATAAGTAGAGGCATATATGTTTGTATGTTCGTACGTGAGAAATTACTTACAATAATAAAAATTGAGGTTCATTTAATTTAGAACTATATTACCTTTTTTGCACTAAAAGGCAACATTTTTTTCATTTTTTTCGTAGTATGACAAGTAATTAATCAATTAATTAAATGGGGGCTTTAGTAATAGCAGGTATCGTTCTACTTTCACTGGCAGCGATTCTTATTCTTGGGATTATCTTTTTTAGTTTTCTTAAATATATTAAGAGAAAATATTATCCAAACTGGAAATTTCCTGATTATGTAAGTGTTGGCTACGCCGAATATTTATATCATAAGTTCATCAAAAAGGACTTGAAAAATTAATATAAGTGTTATTGCAATTCTTCATTCTCGACCCTTTTTCTCACTTTTGCTGCATATAATAAAATGGAAATGCAGTATTGGTTAGTAAAGTCGGAACCTGTAAAATATAGCTGGGAAAAATTCAATAAAGAAGGCCGTACCTTTTGGGATGGCGTGCGTAATTATCAGGCGCGTAACAATCTTAAACTGATGAAAGAGGGCGATCTTGTGATGTGGTACCACAGCAACGACGGTAAAGAAGTGGTTGGTATTGCCCGCGTGGTTAAAGAGTTTTATCAGGATCCCACAACAGATGATGCCAATTGGGTAGTGGTTGACCTGGAGCCTGTTGAACCGCTTAAGAAACCGGTTACCCTTGAGCAAATAAAAGCCGACGAACGCCTTAAAGATATTGGTTTAGTTAGGCAGGGCCGCTTATCTGTAATGGGTATGAAACGCGAAGAATTTGACAGGATACTGGAGCTCGCGGCTGAATAGTTGATGAGATAACCATAGCGGAAGCAGAGATAACTACAGAGAGCACAGAGGCAAAATACCCTGTGCTCTCTGTGTTTTTTACACTTTGTGTTCATGGTTAAAATCTAATTAACCTAATAATTTTTCATACAACCTATAATTCTCATCGTCAAAGCAAATAAAAATCACTTCTTCTATATCCTGATCTGATTGTAGAAATGTATCCACTGTTTTTACCGCGATTGCTGCAGCCTGCTCTTTTGGAAAACGGTAAACACCGGTGCTGATATTGGGGAAAGCGATGCTTTTAACCCCATTGTTTGCGGCGATTTTTAGGCTGTTGTTATAGCAATTAGCTAATAGCTGCTCTTCGTTACGCTTGCCACCGTTCCAAACCGGGCCTACGGTATGTATAACATATTTAGCGGGTAAGTTGCCGCCGGTAGTTATTACAGCTTCGCCGGTTTTACAACCGCCCTGTCGGTTTACAATTTGAATACACTCTTCCAGTATTTGTTTACCACCCGCGCGATGTATGGCGCCATCAACGCCACCGCCGCCCATTAGGCTGCTGTTTGCGGCATTTACAATAGCATCAACCTGTAATTTGGTAATATCGCCCTGCTGTAGTTTAATGCGTTTATCCATAAATAATTAACCTGCAGAAGGAACCGGATGTTTTAAGAATTATTCGAGATAAAGCTTTTGGGTTTTATAGTTGATGGTGAACTTAAAGCTTTTTAAAACCCCGCCGCCTATGCTGCCATCAATATCTGTTTGGGCAAAGGCCCCGGTTTTAAGCATGGGTATGCGTGATGGAATGGCGGTTATTTTGTTGCGGCCAATTTCCAGCTGTTTTAGGGTGAAGGTTTGGGCATAAATCGGCCCGCCAATGCCATAGCCGGTTATGTTGGTACCTGATAAAGTGTAGCGCTGTTTTATGCCGGTTTTATCTGCATAGTGGTTAAATATAGTGAGAGAACTGCGGTCGCCGGTATCCATAATAACGGTTGCCTCCGTTCCATCTATCTTTACTTTTAACAGAGGCGTTTGGCCATAATACAAAGTAAAAGGAATAGGGTAAGCGCCCGAGTAAGTTGTATAAAAGTTAATAACCCCTTTAGGGTAATCGAACTGAACGGCATAATCTTTCATGAAATTATACCCAATGGCACCATCAAGGTAAGGCAGGTGTAATTTGCTCCTTATCTCAGAAAGATCTATCACCCCGAAATTCTCATTTACCATTTGCGATCCGCCAATGCGGGCCGTATCAATATTTGTGGTATAACTACGCACCCTTTTTGCACCGGCCCCGGTTTGGTAACCTGAATTGCTTAATTTAAGATGAAGTGAATTTGCCGTATTTAGATCTATTACATTGGAGGCGCCGCAATCCAGCATAAAATGAAGAGTTTTGTTATTGACCCGCACTTCAATAAAGGGCCGGTTATCTATCAACTTAAAGGGTACAGAAAACTGTAGCTTATTTTGCGCCATGCCGTTACCCGCTAATAGCAGTAACGAAAATGCAAACACACATACCACGTAAAGCTTTCCCATAAAAACAGTATTTCTATTTGGATAGCCTTACCGCCAGAAAGTTACAGTGTTAAATAAGGGTTAGTCTTTTTTAGGATCGATAGCGCCAAAAAATAATGCCTTTAACTCGGTAGCGTCATCGGGTTTCATTTTTCCGCCAAGTATCAGTCTTAACTGCCTGCGGCGAAGTGCTCCTTCGTAAAGCTCTATTTCATCATCGGTTTCGGGCAGCATTGGGGGCACGGGTATGGTATGCCCATTTTGGTCTAATGCTACAAATGTGTAATAAGCTTCGTTGCTTTTAACTTTCGTACCAGATGGTATGTTTTGCGCGTAAACATCCAGCCTTACCTCAACCGAAGTAGAAAAAGCGCGCGAAACCTTGGCCTCGATGGTAATTACATCGCCAAGTTTTATGGGGTGTTTAAAGGAAACGTTATCAACCGATGCGGTTACCACAATACGGTTGCAGTGTTTTTGTGCCGATATAGCGGCCGCAATGTCCATCCAATGTAATAAACGCCCCCCCATTAAATTGTTAAGGGTATTGGTATCATTGGGTAATACCAGCTCGTTCATTATGGTAAATGATTCTTTGGACGATTTTCCTTTCATCCTGCAAAGATAATCTTTAACAGGAAAGTATCGCCTGAAAGTCAAACACTATTGCTTCGCGGTATTCAATAAACTATACCCTACCAATTGCTCATAACGTGAGCCGGTTTGGCGATAGTAAACCAATAACTGATAATCGTTCTCGGTTTCAAAGTAGTTGCCTTCTAAAATAGTATCATCAGGCTTTTTAGTGGCATTGCTAACCCATACGTATTGATAATCGTAAACACCCTGTTTCAGCAACAGATCCGTGTACCAGCGGCCGCGGCTGTCAAAGGTAAGTTTGCTGCGGTCATCCAGCTTATAATCGTTAAACTGACCAACAATGTAAGCTGTGCCTTCGGTATCGGCTTTGTTGGCGGCCAAACTAAAATACATATGCGCGTAATCGGCATCGCGGCGAGGGTCGTTCCCGTCCTGGTTCAGGATAAAAAATTTGCCATCGTTATCATACAATAAAATGTAGTTGGGCAGATTACGGTTGGGGTCGCCAAGCAGCATAACGGTGTTAGCGGTATCCTTGTAGATTTTTGAGATGCGTTCCGAGTTTAGTTTTAACGAGCGGGTATCAAAGTGTCTGAACTCGTTACGGCCGGCAAAATCATTAATATTTACATCGTTATAAACTAATTGCGTGCCACGGATGTAGGTTGGCTTACTGTTCATGATGCCGGTTTCGGGGCGGGCATTTTGCATCAGGAAAACGCGGATATCGGTGTTGGGATTTTGCACAGGCAGTCCCGAGTATTCTACAGTAAAGTTTACCTTTTGATTAGTGCGCCTTGCCGAAACCATATTGGAGGCAATAATATTCGCACTGACCGAAACACGCTTGCCCACCACATAAAGCCTGCGGGTAAGTATCAGTTTTGATTGATCGCCATCTTCATAAACCTTTAAAATGTAGTTGCCGGATATTTTGGGGATGATGTTGCGGTTAGGGATCTTCACCTCGTAATGGGTGTATTTTTGAAACGTGCCCGATGAATAGGTGTAATCGTTCAGGCGGTCGTCGATAAAGCTTTCCAGGTACTCGGCAGGGGATAGGCGCGAGGGGTTCCAGGTAGCATCGCAATGCTGAATGGTATAGTTAAAGGTGCGGCTGCCGCCACTCAGGTCATCAAAACCAAGGGTTACTGTTTCATTGCTGCCCAGGTCGATAGCCGGGAAAGAGGCTGCCTTTTTTGAATTATAAAACTCAACACTTTTAATCTCGTGCCGGTAAACATTATTATCAAAAGGAGTGGTTTGTGCAAAGCAGGATGTGCTTATAAAAAAACAAAATAACAAAGTATAGCAGCAATGTTTCATCAACACAAGGTAGTGAATTTTTGTAATGCCGAACAAGAGATACCACGAGCTGAAAGGTCGCGGCAGCGTTAGGATATATTAAACGCTTTGCAATTTGTCTATAATCAGGTCAATCCTTTCATCAACAGATGTATCGCCTTCAATTTTGAGTATGAGGCAATTTGTTTTATCCAGCCAAAGCTGGTGCACCTTAAGGTTACGGCCATTGGTGGTGTTATCATCATAACCATTGGCCCAATCCTTAAAGCGTTTATATTGCTCTATCCGGAAGGGGTCTGTAAGTATTTTATCGCCATATCGCTCAATTTCACGCTGATGAAGGCGCTGCATCCTTACCTTGTTGGGGATATATAAAAACACAACCAAATCAAAAAGGCTTAGCCACTCATCGCCCCAGCTTACCAGTGAACCGCCAACTATGACATCAGTATTTGCAGAAAAATCGCTTTTAAGCATCGCTATTTTTTCGCCGGCTTCGCGTTTTACAGTAAAGGGGATTGCTGATGGTTGCCAGAAGTATTTATCGGTATCTAAATAAGTATAACCCAGGCGTTGGGCTAAAGCTGTCCCTAATGTGGTTGAACCTGCGCAGGATGCGCCCATAATATGTATTTTCATATTGGTTGCAAACAAAAAAAGTTAGCTGCCGAATTGTTGTTTTTTGAATACGCCGTTGATAATTAGATAAATAAGGTAGCCTGATGTGATAATAAAAGGTGAGGCATAAATTAAAGTAATTGTTGCTATCTCATCGAAGTTATGGCATATGTAAAAAAGCCCTAACCACATAAATGTTAAGCTAGCAATCCTGCTAATACTTGATTCTTCGCTATTAGCGATCAACAAAAGAAGCTGGCCGCAAAAGGATAATATTGCAGTTAAGAATAATGATTGATCATAACTGCAATGTAGGCCAACACAAAAATCAAATCCATCAGATCCCATATTAAAGGGAAGAATAAACTCTAAGAACAGTATTGGCGCTATGCCATGCCCGGCGCCAATAATTATTAAACAGTTGGTTATTAAAACCCAGTAAGTAAGTTTTTTGTGTTGATAAGGCATAATTTAGTATGGCGCTTAAAGCTACAAAACTATAAATAAAAAAAGGCAGCTGCTTAGCAACTGCCTCTGTTATTTTAAAGCGTTTAAGCTTCCAGTTCCATTATCTGGTCGGCCAGGGCTTCCCATTTTTGCTGGTACTCGCCAAGCTCCATTTTTTTAAGCTGATAATTATTGTTTATCTGCTTCAGCTTGTCGGCCTGGTTATATATGCTCTCGTCAGCCAGCTGGGCTTCAAATTGCTTTATCTCTTTTTCCAGGTTTGCAATATGCTCTTCCATTTTGGTAAGGTCGTTGTTAAGTTTTTTTAGCTGCTGCGATTTATTTTCGCCTTGTGGCTGCTTAACAGGTTCCGGTTTTTTCTCTTCCTTTTTTGGCTGAGGGGCAGGTGCTTCTACCTTAGGGTCCAGTTTGCGTTTGGCATTCCACTCATCATACTCGGCGTAAGTGCCCGGGTATTGTTTTATCTTCTGGTTCTCTATAAACCAAATTTTGTTGGCCACATTATCAAGGAAATACCTATCGTGCGATACTACGATCACCGTACCTTCGTACTGTTGTAAAGCCTGTATCAATATATTAACCGAAGCCATATCCAGGTGATTGGTAGGCTCATCCAGTACCAGGAAGTTGGCATCAGCAGTTAATGCTTTTGCCAGCGCTACGCGCGATTTTTCACCACCCGATAGTACCTTGATCTTCTTGAATACATCATCGCCGGTGAATAAGAACGAACCTAATATAGAGCGCAGCTCCGTATCGGTATGTTTTGGGGCGAAAGATTGTAGCTCCTGTAAGATCTGGTGCTCCAGGTGCAGGCTTTCTAACTGGTGCTGCGCAAAGAAGGTTTGCGTAACGTTATGGCCTGTTATGGCAGTACCTTCAAATTCTTTATCGGCACCGGCTACAATACGCAGCAGGGTTGATTTACCTTTACCGTTGGCACCTATCAGGGCTATCTTATCGCCCTTTTCAATAAGCGCTTCGGCATCATCCAAAATATCAATTGAAGGATATTTTTTGGTGATGTGCTCTAAAGTGGTTACATGGCGGCCCGATTGTTTGCTGAAACGGAAGCTGAAGTTAACCTCAGGGTTATCATCATCCACATCATCAACACGCTCCAGTTTATCCAGCATTTTTATACGCGACTGCGCCATTTTTGCTTTTGACGCCTTGGCACGGAAACGCTCAATTAAACGCTCTTCCTGTTTTATTTTTGATTGCTGGTTTTTAAACTCGCCACGCTGAATTTCGGCCCTTTGGGCTTTTTCTTCCAGATAGAAAGTATAGTTACCTGCATATACATTCAATTTTCCCTTGCGCGATTCAACCGTACGGTTAATCACCTTATCCAGGAACCACCTATCGTGCGATACAATGATAATAGCGCCGCTAAATGCTTTCAGATAATCTTCCAGCCATTGTATCGATGGTAAGTCAAGGTGGTTGGTAGGCTCATCCAGCAATAGGATATCAGGAGCCTGTAAAAGGATCTTGGCCAACATTACACGCATACGCCATCCACCGCTAAAGGTGCTTAGTTTACGCTCGCAATCAGCTTCGCTAAAACCAAGGCCCGCTAAAATTTCGTGTGCTTTGTACTCGATGTTATAACCGTCAAGCAGTTCAAACTCGTGCTGTTTATCGCTTAGTTTGTGCAATAGGTCTTCGGTATAATCTGTTTCCAGTTTTTTAAGAAGCACCTCTATCTCGTCGTGCAGCTGGTTTTGGCGCTCAAAGGCTTCCATGGCAACATGCACAATGTTTTTATCAGATGAGTAAGATAGCAAGTCCTGGTTAAGGTAACCCATGGTAAGGTCCTTAGCCATTGATATAGTGCCCGATGTGGGTTTGTAATCGCCAACAATGATCTTTAACAGCGTGGTTTTACCCGTACCGTTAGCGCCTATAAGGCCAATTTTTTCTCCTGGTTTTATATGCCAGTTGGCTTCATCATACAGGGCACGCGCACCAATCTCGAACGTAAGGTTATTTATAGCTATCATTTCGGGCGCAAAGATACGCTTTTATGGGGAAGCCTCAAAAGAGAGATTAGAGATTAGTGACCAGAGGTTAGTGTTTGTGACGGTAATATGCCAATTACCAATCTCTGATCATCAATTAACTAATCACTAACCGTTTACGGTTGCCAGCCATCCTTGTGCCATCAGCCTTTCGCCGGCAATACTGGGGTGTACGCCATCCAGTGTCCAGTAGGTGGCAGGTGCGCTTTTAACGGCATCATTAAATATGGTTTGGTAGGGGATGAACGGCGCGTTGTATTCGGCAGCTATATCTCGGGCTGCTTTACGGAATAGGTCAAACGTTGGGTACCATCTGGCATCAACAGCTTTAGTGCCTATCATGGCAAATGGCTCGCCAATAATTAGTTTTACACCCGGTAATTCTTTTAGCGTACGATCCAGTAACTTCTTGTAATCGGTTATATAGGTTTCAATAGTGCCGGTGTAGCCGCCGCCAAGTGTATGCCAAAAATCGTTAACGCCAATGTGGATGCTCACCACAGTAGGTTTAAGAGCAATACAGTCGGTATCCCATCTTTCGGCCAGTTGATACACCTTGTTGCCGCTTATGCCCTTGTTGTAAATCTGTAGCTTTTTTTGAGGGTACTTTGCCAGTAGCTCGCCCGCGGTAAGCAGAGCATAGCCGTTGCCTAACGCGCCGGTGTCGTTTGGTACGGTTTTTTTATGGTCGCGGCCCCAATCGGTGATAGAATCACCCTGAAAAAGGATCACATCATTATCTGTTAGCAGCACTTTTTTGCCTGCATAGTTTGTAGTGGCTGCAGATACTATTTGCGGGATGCTGATTGCGGCAACTGCGCCTACAGCGGTATTTTTTATAAAATTGCGACGTGAGTTCTGGTTATTATCTTTCATATATGTTATAATGCCCGCAAAACAGGGGGTAATTGGCTTGCCAAAATACAATATTCTTATCTATGTTAAACCTTAATTATTAAAAACGGTAAATTCGCGCCATGTATCAATTGCTTAAACCCCTGCTGTTTCAGTTCGACCCGGAGAACGTGCATTATTTTGTAACCCGCAACCTGCAACGTTTAAACCGTTTCCCGGGTGGCGCATCATTAAGTAAAGCCATTTGGGACCTGGATGATAAACGCCTGGAAAAGGAGGTTTTTGGATTGAAATTTAAAAACCCGGTAGGCCTTGCCGCCGGTTTTGATAAAAATGCTGAGCTGATAAGCGAGATGGGTAACCTGGGCTTCGGCTTTGTAGAAGTGGGTACTGTAACGCCCTTGCCGCAACCGGGAAACCCCAAACCAAGAATGTTTCGCCTGCCGGCAGATGAAGCGCTGATAAACCGGATGGGCTTTAATAATTTGGGGGTAGACGTTGCTGCCGAGCGTATTGTCGCTTACCGCAAAAGCCTTAAACCGGGGCAGCAAGCGCTTATCATAGGAGGTAACATCGGTAAAAATAAAGTAACCCCAAATGAAGATGCAGTAAGCGATTACATTAAATGTTTCGACAGGCTTTTTGATGTGGTAGATTATTTTGTGGTGAACGTAAGCTCGCCCAATACCCCTGGGCTTCGCGAACTGCAGGAAAAGGAGCCGCTGATGCATATTTTAAACACGCTACAGCAACGCAATAGTAAGAATGGTATAAGCAGACCTATTCTTTTAAAGATAGCGCCAGACCTCACCAATGAGCAATTGGATGACATTGCCGATATTGTAAAACAAACAGGCATTGCCGGTATTATAGCCACCAATACCACCATAAGCAGGGATGGCTTAACATCGGCCCATAAAGAAGAGGCTGGTGGGTTAAGCGGCAGGCCATTAACAAAACGCTCTACCGAGGTGATCGGTTATTTGCACAAGGCATCTGGCGGTTCGTTCCCAATTATAGGAGTGGGTGGCATTCATTCCGCGGAAGACGCGATGGAGAAGTTAGCAGCCGGTGCATCATTAGTGCAGTTATATACAGGGTTTATATACGAAGGGCCTGATCTGATAAAAAGAATAAATAAGAAAATTTTGAATATACGTTAGATGAATACAAGTACAGAAGAAGAAGCATTAAAGAAGGTTTGTAAACACCTTAAAATTGAATTTGATAAAGATGATATGCAGGATTGGGGCATTGTTAACTCTAATCCGGCCAGGGTGGCTGAGTTTATTGATTATTATAAGAAAACGGAGCTGGATGATGAAACCAGGTTCCATGTTTTTGAATTGATAGTTGCATCATATAACGATGCTATTTTAGGGCGACTGGCCAAGGGGCAGGTAAAGGCGGATTTTTTACAGGTAGTAAAGGAATCGCACGATACCCCTAAGCTAAAAATTGTACGCGATTACTGGAAAGAGATATACAATAAAGAGAATTTCCCGGTAGGTAAGCTCTTGTAATATAAAAAGTAGCGGCATAAAAAAAGGCGTACCAGTATATGGTACGCCTTTTTAGTTTCTTTAAAAAAGAAGAATTATTTACCTGCAGCAGCAATAGCTAAAACAGCATTGTTTTTTGCTATCTGGCTATCTTTTTTCTCTGCAGAACGGCTTCCTAACTCAATGTTAGTAGCTAATTTCAAAAACTGAACCTCTAAACGTGAAGTAGTTTTGTTCCTTCTATCTTTTCTTTTTAAACGAGTAACGCCCATGACTTTTTATTTTAAATGTTTTTAACCTTGAGGTCGGGAGCGGATTCGAACCGCTGTAGGAGGTTTTGCAGACCTCTGCCTAGCCACTCGGCCACCCGACCAATTTTAAGGATTGCAAAAATAGTAATTATTTGTTGCCAATCAATTTTTATTTAAACGATTTTGCGCTAAGTTCTGAACAGCATATGGCTGTAGCTATCGCAACATTCAATGATTCGGCCTTCCCAATACGTGGAATGGTGATCGCTTTGGTCACTAATTGCTGAATATCAGGCCTAATGCCGTTTCCTTCGTTACCCATTATTATTAATCCTTCGGTGCCAAAATTTGTTGAATAAATATTTTCACCATTTAATAAAGTGCCAAAAACAGGCAGTTTTGCCGCCGAAATAAGTCCGGCTAAATTGGTATAAGTAACATTTACCCGCGCCAACGAGCCCATTGTAGCCTGTACAACCTTGGGGTTATAAGCATCAACAGTATCTTCCGAACAAATGATGTTGGTAATACCAAACCAATCTGCCGTGCGGATGATGGTACCCATGTTGCCGGGGTCTTGTACACCATCAAGCACCAAACTAAACTTATTTTTTAGTGTTGTGTAGTTTAAGCCGCTCCATTGCGGTATATTGACCGTGGCAATTGCGTCGGCTGGATTTTTTAAAGCACTGATTTTTTGCAGGTCGTTTAAAGAAATCTCCTGAAAATTTATTTTTTGGGATAATTTAAGCAATTTTGGGGTAATATCAGGCGTATGATATATAGTGTGGATGTGATAATCAGAATCAATAAATTCAGTTATTGATTTATATCCTTCTACCATAAATAAACCATGTTCCCTGCGAAACTTTTTATGTTGCAAGGACGTTAGTAAACTGATCTGAGATTTTGAAAGCATATAATACACCCGGTCATTTCCGTCTTGCAATATTAAGTATTTTGATGGTTATTATTAGCGCCGGCTGTAGTGTTACACGCGGGTTAAAAGATAACCAGGCCATTGTGCGCAAAGTTACCATCAAAGGTATTGATAAAGAGTTTGCTGAAGCTGCCATAAATTACGTTGATAAAGAGCAGCAGCCAAATAACTGGCTAAACCTGCAGTTTTATTATTTATTTAGCCAAAAAGGTAAACGTAAAATTGGCGAGGCCCCCGCTTTGCTGGATAGTAACCTGGTAGAGTTTTCGCGCCTGCAAATTCAAAAGTATTTGGTGAACAAGGGCTATCTGAAAGCAAAGGTTGCCGATTCCATCATCGTAAAAAAGAAAAAAGCCCAGCTTATATTTACAGCCACCGAAGGCCCGCTGTTTAAGATCCGTAATTTTAGGGACAGCATTGCCGATGAAAAAGTAAGAAAATTATATAAGGATACCCGTAAGTTATACTCGCACGTTAACAAAGGCAGCCGTTTTGATACCGATAGTTTGGCTTATGACCGCGACCAGTTTTACCTGGTGATGAAGCGTAACGGTTACTTCGATTTTTATCGCCAGTATATTAATTACCTGCCCGATTCCAGCTTTAACAACAGTGTTGTTGATTTGGTGATGACCATTGATAACCCAGATGGCAAAAAAGAACACCCGATATACACCATCAACAATACATTAATTACCATTGCACGCAGCAGCGGCCGAACCCCCGGTAAAGCCGATACCATACAAGTTGATACCCAGTTTAGGTTTGTTGATTTTTCGGGCAGGTTTAAGCCGCGTACAGCTACCGATTACGTTTTTCAAAGAAAAGGCGAGCTGTATGATATTGATAAGCAAACGCTGACTACAACCCGGCTATCGGAGTTAAATGTGTTCAGGAATGTGCCCAATCCAACCTATGAGAAACTGCCTGATAGTACTAATCGCTTAAACTCAAAAATTGATATTGTTCCCCTTAAACGGATGACGGACAGGGTGGAGGCCGAGTTTTTGTTTAATCAGGGTCGCTTTGGCTATAACCTGGGTAATACTTTTACTAACCGTAATATTTTTAAGCAGGCGGCTATATTGCAGGTAAAACTAAACTGGAGCATATTGTTTGATAACGGTAACTCAGCTGTTAACGAGGGGATCCAGAACCAGGATTTTAGGGCTGGGGTAAGTGTTGTTTACCCAAGATTGCTCTTGCCGTTTAAATTTCCAAACCTGGCTAAATTTGGTGTTCCGCATACAACGTTTTCAACCAATTTTCAGCTGTTTTACCAAAAGGGTTTGGTGGAGCGTAAAAGTTTCATCAACTCTATTACTTACGACTTTTTTGAGACCGCCCGCAAGCAGCACTCTGTAACCCCTATTAACATTGAATTTTCCAGCGGGAGTATTGATCCTGTTGCCAAAGCGGAATTGTTAAGGCAAAACCGTTATTCGTATGTGTACCTGATAGGTCGTACCACGTTTACATCGGGTAGTCAGTATACCTTTCAATACAATGCACAGGAGTTAAATTCATACAAAAACTTCATTTATTTTAGGGGCGGGATAGATTTAGGCGGCGGTACGCTTAGCCTGTTAAGCAAGCTGATAAAAGCGCCGAAAGATACCCTTGGGCAAAGCACTATGTTTGGATATGCCTTTTCGCAATACGTAAAAACAGAAATAGATTACCGCTGGTACCGTAGCTTAGGCGGCGAAAAACAATTTATATTCCGCTTTAACCCGGGTATTGGTGTGCCTTATGGCAATAGTAACCAGTTAATATTTGAGAAGAATTTTTACACAGGTGGTGCAAACGATATCCGCGCGTGGTTGCCGCGTACTTTAGGCCCCGGGCAATTTAACCGGGCAAGCTATGGAACAGGCGGAACTGCCGATACAGCCCGCGCCCGCCTGAAATATCTTGACCAGTTTGGCGAAATAAAAATTGTTGCCAATGCCGAATACCGCTATAAATTGGCCGATAACTTTTTTGGCGCGAAGTTAAAGGGCGCGTTTTTTATGGATGCGGGTAACGTTTGGCGTTTGCACAAAACAAGCGATAACCCTAATGGCGAATTTAGATTTAATAATATTCTGCAATCTACCGCTATTGGTATTGGTACAGGTTTAAGGTTTGATCTAAACTTCTTCATATTCAGGCTGGATGCTGCCTTTAAATTTAAAGACCCACAGTTTACCGGATCTGACCAATGGGTATTTGTTAAACACTTTGGCGAACTGTTTAGCGAGGGCCCTTTCAAACAAAATTATAAAGTAACCAACGGCGAAAACTACGGTTTTATGCAGCTTAACTTTGGCATAGGGCTACCGTTTTAATTAGTGAATTATTGATTTAGTGAATTAGTGATTTTTTAAAACAAAGTAGCCAGAGAAGCATTCACCTCTAACCTCTAACCTCTAACCTCTAACCTCTAACCTCTAACCTCTAACCTCTAACCTCTAACCTCTAACCTCTAACCTCTAACCTCTAACTAAACATCCCCTTTAAGCCATCAATAACGCTCTGGAAAAAGGTTGGGATGCTTAACCCGTTACTGTGGTTAAAATACAGGAATATACAAAAGATGATGAGCGCTATAATAATAAGCCTTTTAAATAGGTAACCCAGCAGTATTAGCCCCAACGGGATAGAGATCAATACTATCCAGCTTATTTTTACAGGGGTAAGCTTGCTATCGTGCCTGTAAATATAATAGAGCATAGAGTGGGTGCCATTATCATTCTCGTGGCGGGCATACACAAAGCTCGATTTTTCTATCTTACGCCTGTAAAACGCGGTACCCTTATCAAACTTTAATTGTTCGGTAAAGCCGTTTAAGCTGAAAGTGAAAACGCCATTCACATTTTCTTGTATGGTGCCTGCAGTATCTACCGCAATAACTGCTACCTCATCTTTAGCGAAAGGGTTTTCTTTTATTACAAAATGGTTAATGGCAATAGTATCTGCAAAGGTAAAACCTGTTGCTGCTATAATAAGGACAAAGGCAAGTAGTATTCTTTTCATTTCAGGCGTATAAACGTGCAATAAAAATAGTGTTTTTCCTACATGTTAAGCACAACAATGCTAATGTTTAACAATGTAGCATAGCTCACCCATAAAAGATAAGGCACCAGCAGCCAGGCAGCCGTTTTGCTAAACCTGCCAAACCACGATATATTTAATACAATGGTTACCAATAAAGCAATGATTACGATAAGCCCCCCTGCTATTTGGTGCATGCCAAAAAACACAATCGACCACGAGAAGTTAAGCGCCAGCTGTATGATATAAATAATTACGGTTGTTTTGTAAGTAGGGCTGCCTTCGCGGCGTTCCCAAACCATGTAGGCAGCAGTTGCTATCAAGATGTAAAGTGTTGTCCATGCTACCGGGAAAAGCCAGTTAGGGGGTGTAAAGGATGGTTTTTTTAAAGTGCTATACCAACCGGGTATTTCGGGCCGGGTAAATAACGATGCCACTACACCAATGCTAAGTGTAATTACCAGGCTGATTATAAATGGGATAATTTGGAATTTACTATTGGCAATATTGGTTTTCATGGTTTTAAAACAAAGCCTTATTGTTTATAAGCTATTAAAAATAAGGCTGTTGTGTTTTATAAATATACCTAAAAAAGCCGGATAAATTATCCGGCTTTTTATTAGTTCTTCTATTTTAGAGAGGTGGGTGGTACGTTTACAAATTTCCTCTCAGTTCCTGCTCGCGCTCAATGGCTTCAAAAAGGGCTTTAAAGTTACCGGCCCCAAATGATTTTGCACCCTTACGCTGTATGATCTCGAAAAACAGGGTAGGGCGGTCTTCAACAGGTTTTGTAAAGATCTGTAACAGGTAACCCTCATCGTCGCGATCTACCAGGATACCTAATTGTTTTAACGGCCCCAGGTCTTCATCAATATGGCCTACACGGGCGGTTAAATCATCATAGTAAGTGGTGGGCACAGTTAAAAAATCCACGCCACGGCTTTGCAGATCGGTTACTGTTTTAACAATATCATCGGTGGCTAATGCCATGTGCTGCACACCTTCGTCCTCGTAAAATTCAAGGTATTCTTCTATCTGGCTTTTCTTTTTACCCTCCGCAGGTTCGTTTATCGGGAATTTTACATAACCGTTTCCGTTGCTCATTACCTTGCTCATCAGTGCAGAGTATTCGGTAGATATCATTTTATCATCAAAGGTTAATATGTTGCGGAAACCCATAATATCCTCATAAAAATTAACCCATTTGTCCATTTTATGCCAGCCGACATTACCTACGCAATGGTCTACATACAACAGGCCTGCAACAGGCGGCTGATAAGTAGTTTGCATGGCCTTATACCCGGGCAGGAACGGGCCGCTATAATTTTTACGTTCAACAAACAGGTGAACGGTTTCGCCATAAAGTTTAATGCCGCTGGTACGCACTTCGCCATGCTCATCTTTTATGGTTTGCGGTTGCTGGTAGGGCTCGGCTCCGCGCGATGTGGTTTGTTTAAAGGCATCGTAAGCATCGTCAACCCAAAGGGCTAATACCTTTACACCATCGCCATGTTTTTTAATGTGGTCGGCAATAGGGTGGTCGGAGTGTAGCGGCGTAGTGAGCACCAAACGAATTTTGCCTTGCTGCAAAACGTATGAAGCCCGGTCGCGTATGCCGGTTTCGGGGCCTGCATAAGCCAGGTCCTGAAAACCGAAAGCAGTTTTATAGTAATGTGCTGCCTGCTTGGCATTACCCACATAAAATTCAACATAATCGGTACCGTTAAGTGGTAAAAAATCTGTTGTGGTTGGTGTTTTATCTAATGTTAATGTTTCCATTGTTTATTTTAATTAGTGATTTAGTGAATTATTGAATTAGTGATTTTCAAAGTCTTTCACCTTAAATCACCCAGCTTTTATAATAGTTTTCGTCTTCAATATTTACGGCATCTTCTGTTAGCATTAGCGGGCGGAAGGGGTCTATCATCACGGCCAGTTCATCAGTAAATTCCTTGCCGATAGATTTTTCGACCGAACCCGGTGCAGGGCCATGTGGTATGCCACCCGGGTGTAGGGTTATCTGCCCTTTCACTACGCTTTTGCGGCTCATAAAGTCGCCGTCTACGTAGTACAATACCTCGTCGCTATCCACATTGCTGTGGTTGTAAGGCGCCGGGATAGATAGGGGGTGATAATCGAACTTACGCGGCACAAATGAGCAGATCACAAAGTTGTTGCCCTCAAAAGTTTGGTGTACCGGTGGCGGTTGGTGCACGCGGCCTGTTATGGGTTCAAAATCGTGTATAGAGAATGCCCATGGGTAATGGAAGCCATCCCAACCAACAAAATCAAAGGGGTGGGTACCATAGATATACGGGTATATCAGCCCTTGTTTTTTGATCAGGATCTTAAAATCGCCTTTTTGGTCGATTGTTTCCAGGTCGGTTGGGCGTTTAATATCGCGCTCGCAATAAGGCGAGTTTTCCATCAATTGCCCATACGCGTTGCGATAACGTTTTGGTGAACGGATGGGACTAAAGCTTTCTACTATGAATAGGCGGTTATCGGGTGTATCAAATTCCAGCTGATAAATGGTTCCGCGCGGGATAACCACATAATCGCCGTACTCGAACTTTATTTTACCGAAGCCTGTTTTTAAAGTACCGGTTCCCTCGTGGATGAATATCACCTCGTCGGCCTGGCTGTTCTTGTAAAAATAGTCGGTCATTGAGTTGCGCGGGGCAGCCAGTGAAATGTGCAGGTCGCTGTTCACCAAAACGGGTTTACGGCTTTGCAGGTAATCATCCTCGGGTTTGATATTAAAACCAATAAGGCTGGTATGTTTCAGGTGTTTTTCGCGGGCAATTTTGGGCTCAACAGAATAAGGTTCACCCAGTTCTTTTACAATAGTGGGCGGGTAAGCATGGTAAACCAGCGAGTACAGGCTGGAAAAACCTTCGGTTGATACCAGCTCTTCGGCGTATAAAGTGCCATCGGGCTTACGGAATTGCGTATGCCGCTTATGCGGGATAGTCCCTAAAGTGTGGTAAATAGGCATGATCTGATTAATTGGTTTATTAAGAACGTTTTAAGCGTTCAAAAAGTTTAAAATAACAGGGCGGGCAGGTGCGCATTTAACTACAAAAATGCAACCGCGACGTATATAAACAAGGGGTAAGTTAGAATTGCGCCAAGGCGATCTTAGAGAGCACAGCATCCCTGAAAGAAGAGGAGTTACTCATAGAAGTAAGCCCAAGGGAGAAGTAAAACTGTTTTTTAATGCTCATCATTGGTATCAAAATTAAGTGTAATAAATTTAATATGCAAGCATAATAATTGGTACAACAAGTGCAAAAATGTTTAGTTTTGACTAACCAATCTATCAATTGTGAACAAAACGAAGGCTACCTTTTTGGGTATATTGATTTGGATTATCATTACTCTAATATTTTCACAACTTAATGCCGCATCAAACGGTGTTTATATAATAGGGTTCCCTTTTTACTTTGCAACCATCTTTTTCAGTGAATCAGCCAGATCTACCGGATTTCGCTTTGAGGGTGACCTTGTTAAGTTAGCTTATGATCTGTTTATTGCATTCGCATTTATTGTATTGTTGAACATAATATTAATGAAGCTATTCAAACCATCTAAAATAAATTCCGACCTATGAAATTAGTATCCTACAAAACCGAAGACCGGGAACATTTGGGCATCTATATTAACGGACATATTTACAACCTAAACTCCTGTGATAAGCTCATCCCCGATAACATGAATGAATTTTTATGGGGAGGAGATGAGCTGATGGATCGCGCCAAAAAGGTGAATGAGGCTATCCAGTCGGGTAAAATGCAAGCTAAAGAAGAACTGTTTTATGAGCTGATGGCACCCGTTCCGCACCCAACATCGTGCCGTGACGGATACGCTTTTAGGCAGCATGTGGCAGCCGCGCGGCGCAACCGAAAGGTGGATATGATAGCGGAGTTTGACCAATACCCTATATTTTACTTTACCAACCACAACGCCATACAAGGCCCCGGCGAAATTGAGTGTATGCCAGATCATTTTCAGAAGCTTGATTTTGAACTGGAGGTTGCCGTAGTGCTGAATAAAAAAGGCCGTAATATAAGGGCTGCCGATGCCGATAGCTTTATTGCCGGTTATATGATCATGAATGATATGAGCGCCCGCACCCTGCAAATGGAAGAAATGCTGCTTAACCTTGGCCCGGCAAAGGGAAAGGATTTTTCGACCGTTATTGGCCCATGGCTGGTTACGCCCGATGAATTGGAGCAGTATAAAACCACACCAAAAGAAGGACATACTGGCGTTACCTATAATTTAGAAATGAAATGCGTGGTTAACGGCAAACAGGTGAGCAGCGGCAATATGGCCGATATGGACTGGACATTTGCCGAGATCATAGAACGTTGCGCCTATGGTTGCGATGTGCTGCCGGGTGATGTTATTGGCTCGGGTACGGTGGGTACAGGTTGTTTCCTGGAACTAAACGGTACAGGCTTACTAAACGATCCTAACTATCAGCCCCAGTGGTTACAGCCAAACGATCTGGTTGAAATGGAAATAACCGGTTTAGGGATGCTTGGCAATATAATTAAGAAGAGTAATGATGATTTTTCAATTTTAGGATTGAAGAAATAAAAGCCGTCATTGAGCGTAGTGATCTTTTTTAACCACGTCATTGCGAGGTACGAAGCAATCTCAAGACTATGCATAGCCGATATGCCTCAAGGGAGATTGCTTCGTACCTCGCAATGACGGGTGGAGATTGGTGCTTCGTTCCCTGCACTGATACATGGAGAAAACATGCTAACCCTCGATATAAAAGACCTTTCCCCGTTACAAATACAAGCCTACCTTAACCATGCGGTGGCGCCCAGGCCTATTTGCCTGGCATCAACTATGGATAAAGACGGTAATGTAAACCTGAGTCCGTTTAGTTTTTTTAACCTGTTTAGCGTAAACCCACCCATATGCGTGTTTTCGCCGTCGCGCAGGGTGAGGGATAATACTACCAAGCACACGCTGGAAAACCTGAAACAGGTGCCCGAGTGTGTTATCAATATTGTGAACTACGATATGGTGCAGCAGGTATCCCTATCCAGCGTGGAATATCCGGCGGGTGTAAACGAGTTCATAAAAGCAGGCTTAACGGAGCTGCCTTCAACACTGGTAAAACCGCCCCGTGTGGCCGAATCGCCGGTGCAGCTGGAGTGTGTGATAAGAGAGATAATAGCTCTTGCTGAAACACCGGGTGCCGGTAATTTGGTGATTGCCGAGATAAAGCTTATCCATATCAAGGAAGATATTTTAAACGAAAATGGCTCCATCAACCAGGAAAAAACCGATCTGGTGGCCCGCCTTGGCGGTGATTGGTATTGCCGCGTTACAGCCGATAATTTATTTAAGGTGGCCAAACCTGTAAGCACGATAGGTATTGGGGTAGATGCTATCCCTTATGCTATCCGTAACTCAAAAGTACTTACCGGTAATAACCTGGGGCAGTTAGGTAATGTGGAAGTGTTGCCAACTGATGATGAAATAGGAGCCTATGCCCAAACCGACGAGATAAAGGAGCTATTTGATGCCACCATAGGCGACACCCAAACCCGCGAGCTACAGCTGCACCTGAAAGCTAAAAAACTGCTGGATGATGGCTTAGTGAAAGAAGCCTGGATGGTGTTGCTGGCAGATTAGTTTATTGTAGAGGCGCGATACTTCGCGTCTCCTTTAGACAGGTAATTGCATGGCGGGAGACGCAAAGTATTGCGTCTCTACGTTACTTGCCAAAAACGTACTGTTTATTATCTACACTAACCGTTGGCGGCGTGTGGTTCTTTTCAAATAACTCATACCCGGGTTGCATCGTTTTCCAGAAAAAATAATAAGGCGAGCTGGTGAAATTTTTCATGTGGCTGTCATCCATCCGGAATGGGAATATAGCCAGGCTGATGTTTTGCTGGCCTGCTTCCAAAGCTTTATAAACAAGAGTGTAAATTTCTTCGATAGTGGGGTTAGTCATGGCGTAACAACCTATCGACGCGCAACTGCCATGAATCATAATAGCATCGCCGGTATAGCCTTTCAACTTTTCGAGTTTGTTGGGGTAACCAATGTTTATGGATAGATGGTAATTACTTACCGGGTTTAGTTGTTTGGCCCCAACGCTATAAAATCCCTCCGGACTTTTGCCATCCCCCTTGCTCATCTTAGTACCCAAACCACCGGAATAATAACAGACATTGTAGCGTTTAAAGATCTCGTATTTGCTGCCTTTTTTCGCCCATATTTCCAGCTGGTCCAGCTGTTTAAAAACGCGGATGTAAAGGCGGTAATTTTTATCAAAACCTTGTTCACTTAGTTCCCTTTGCAGCTTTGGCCATATGGCAGTACGTGCTGTGCTCGCGCGTTTGCTATCGGGCAGATCAATAGGTTTCGCTATTATACTTAATGATAACAGCAGGATATAAAACAGTTTAGGCATCTATCAAATAATTGGTGAGATAAATATACCTAAATATTTAGTTTGAAAAAGAAATAAATTGTCATGCTGAACATCGTGAAGCATCAACTCGCCTACAAGCATGTAGCACATTAGATTCTTCGCTCCCGCTCAGAATGACAGGGTGGGTTGCATGGTCTTTCACCTTATATCCCCAACACCTGTTTCAATTTTACATAACCTGTTTTGCTCACCGGTATTTTAGCGCCCGATTTTAGGATGGCCAGATGGCTGTCTTTCTCGTAGGGGTCTAAACGGGTTATTTGCTGTATGGCTATGATGTAGGAACGGTGTACGCGCACAAAATATCGTGGGTCAAGGGTCTTCTCGAAGAAGGCCATGGTCTTGTTTTTTAGGAACGCGCCTTCGGCGGTGATCACGCTCACGTAATCATCATCAGCTTGCAGGTATTCTACATCCTGCACAGATATGATCTTTACTTTGGTGCCGGTTTTTACCACAATACGCTCGTTTTGCCCGGGCGATTGGGCGGCTTCTTCTAACAATGGGTTAGTTTTGGTAACCGGAGTAGGGCCGGCAGGTGCCTGCGCCAGTAGTTTTTCAATGGCTTTGGTAAAGCGCTCTTTACTAAAGGGTTTTAAAAGATAATCTACCGCGTGCGCTTCAAACGCTTTTATAGCATATTCATCAAACGCTGTGGCGAATATTACCGCCGGTGGGTTATCCACCAGTTCCAGCATTTCGAAGCCGTTAATTTTTGGCATTTGCACGTCCAAAAATATCAGGTCGGGCTGGTGCTGCTGAATGGCTTTAAGGCCTTCAAAACCATCACCGCATTCCTGCAGCACTTCTATCTGGGGGAAAGCCTGTAAATATTCTTGTACAACCATACGGGCCAAAGGCTCGTCGTCAATAATTAAAGCGCTGATCATAACTGCGGTATTTTTATTATGGTTGTAAATATATTATCATTTGCGTGAGTTTCCATCAAATCGTTACGCGCAAATATTAAATAAAGTCGGCGTTGTACCCCGCTTAAGCCAAAACCGGTTCCTTTACGCGGGCGACTGGTTTTCGGGTCGTAAGGGTTTTGGATCATAATAATAAGGTATTGGTCCTCGGTTTCGGCACGAATGCTTACGGTAACCTCGCCTGTTGTATCGTATAAGCCGAATTTTATGGCGTTCTCTACCAGTGGCTGCAACAGCATGGAGGGCAGTGTGGCCTCACCGCATTTATCATCGCAGCTTATCTCGGTTTGCAGGCGGTGGCCAAAACGTACCTTCTCAATCTCCAGGTATAAATTTAAATGCGTCAACTCATCATTCAGGGGTACTAAAAGCTGATCATCTTTTTTTAAGGTGCCACGCAAAAAGTCTGACAGCTGGTGGATCATCTTCCGCGCTTCATCGGGCTTAAAGCCAATAAGGGCATTAATAGAGTTTAAGCTGTTAAACAAAAAGTGGGGTTGTAATTGCTGGCGAAGATTGTAAAGCTCGGCATCGCGGGCCAGTTTTTCGGCTTCGGTTTTACGGTCGACGGTTTTTTTATGATCCAGTTGGGTATACCACAGGGCGCTGATCATGGCCATCCATCCAATAGCTAAAAACAGCGTAAAGAAGCGTATCACCAACGATTGCTGCAGAAAGTTAAAATACACCTGCCCCATGTTAAACAGCGGCAGTATGTAACGGCAACCGGCAATGCAGGCGGCGGCAAGGGCGGCGCACCATATCAACAGGTATATGTAGCTTTCTTTATCGGGCTGATAATAACGCAAGTTATTATTAATAAGCCAGCATGCACCGCATAGCAATATGCCGCTGGTAGCGCTATCTGTAACAGCGGTCATCCAGGGGAAGCCAAAGCTATGGATAATATAGGCCTGCAAGGAGCCCCATACTAACCCGCAGACCGCGAAGGCCCCGATTAATTTTGATTGCGATAGTTGTGATGAAGCCAAAGCTTTTTGTTTATTGTTAGGTTTTAGTTTTTTGCACCCAGCAGGGCGCTTTTATGATGTGCCCAGGCAATGTAAAGGTCTGGGTCGGTTGCTTCATGTATATTATAGTATAGTTCGGTGCCGTCTGTAAGGCCGCTTAGGGCATTCAGTTCGGCAACATCAATAAACTGCCATTTAACCGTTTGCTTTTTTACGTTTATAAAGCTATCCTGGTTGGCATGGCCAATAGTGCTTGCTTTTTCATAAGCCTCTATTTCGTTTCCGGCATTTATGAGGCGTAATTGCTCGTCAAACTGCGCATTATGATCGCCATTGCCGCTTATCACCCTAAAAACTAATTTTGCTACATACCAGTTCATAACGTATCTCTCCCTTTAAATTATATGATTGATAATCAGATAGGTCTATTTTTTTGATTAATAGCTGCGGATATCGACACCGGCAAACAGCGATACACCTTTTAGCACCAAAACCTTATCGGTAGTGCTGGTTTGTGCGTGTTTAATGCGTTTATCATCCACACCGGCAAATACGGCGGCAAGGTCTGGTATTACATGCCAGTTTGCGGGCACGATAATTTTTGTACCGCCAAATAGCTGGGTAATATCTATTACTACGCGCCCGTGGATATCTGCCTGGGTAAAATCAAGCTCGGTACCGCCAAAAACGTTAGTGATATCGCCACCTCTGAAGTTTTTTGACAGGATGGTTTTGTTAACGCCGCCAAATACAGCGGTAGCGTTAAGGTAATCATCTTCGGATGGCGGGGGGATGCTGCCGGTAGGCTCGGAAGCAGCAGTTTCAGCACCTTCGGTATCAAAGTTTGCTAAAGGCTTTTCGCCACTGTATGGGTTAGCCTGGTATTTTTTATCCCAGTAATCGGTGTTAGGCGTTGCAGGTTCGCCTCTCCGCCTCATTATTATCCATAGGCCAAAACTAATAAGGAGTACCGGCCAGGTAATGTCGCTCACGTTAAAGTGAGGGAATACATCATCGAGCAAAAAGCCCATACCTACTATTACGAGGATAAACCATAGCGGTTTACGAAAGTTATGTTTGGCGCCATAATATAAGCCCCAAACGATAATCCACATTGGCCAGCTAAATATCCAGTGAGGAAAAAAGAAAAAATCGAATTGTTTGATGAGCAGTATACCGCCTACTGCCAATAATATTACCCCGGCTAAAACCTTGTTTTTTGGAGTGCGGTTTGTATCTATATTGTTAGACATGGTCTTCTTATTTTTTAATCTTAACCAAAACTAACTTAAGATTACAGATATGCAAATGTATAATTGGCAATATGATTAAAGAAGTCGGTAAGGGGGTGTAAATTGTCGGTAAAAAATTAGGAGAAGCGATGTTTCGCGTCTGACCGAGTTTGCATTTACCCGTAGAGACGCGATACTTCGCGTCTCTACGATCTGGTGTGTGTGCCTACAGAAATTATCGGTAAAAAATTAGATTGTGGTAAGATTAATAAAATATATACTTTAGGAAACCTAAATAATTACAATGGAACAAGAGTATAGAATATCGATAGGGTATAAAATTTTTTACGGAATAGGCGTGGCCGCTTTGGCTGGATTTGGTGTTTTTTTGTTAAGCAAAATCTCATCAAGCAATAATGTTACCGGCGGAATAATTATATCAATAGTGCTTTTTGCAGTTGCTGGTTTATTTAGTCTATATATTTTAAAGAGACGTGTAGTAGTTTCTAATGAGCAGTTAATTGTAAGCGGAACTTTTGGAACGAAGCAAGCGTTCATTAATGATGTTAAAGGTGTTAGAACCAATGGTAAAGCCGTCTTTATACATTTGGTTAATGGCGGTAAAATAACAATTAACGATTATGATGCCATTGGCAAAAGTGATGAATTAAGCGAGTGGCTAAAAAGTAATTTGAGGGATTTAGATAATGAGGATTACGAAGAAGAAAAGGCAGTAATACTGCAGGATAGCGACCTTGGTTTTACGCAGGAGGAGCGTGAAGTAAAATTAAAGACCAAAGCCAGAATAGCGCTGGCATACTCTGGTGTAACGCTGGTAATAATGGTGATATCGGTTTTTTATCATCAGCGTAATATGTTGTTTTCAACGTTACTTTTTTTCTTTCCGTTAATAGGGATAGCTATTGTGGCTACAAGTAAAGGCCTAATTAGGCTTTACTCAAAAAGAAGCAGCGCATACCCTTCTGTTATGCTCGGAATATTTTTTGCTTGCGCAGCTTTAATATTGCAGGCTGTTTTAGATAATAAAATTTTGGATTTTAATAAAGTGTGGACACCTGTAATAATAGTTGCTGTAGTGATGGTAGCCATATTGAGTTTGATAGTTTCAAAACAGCCGAACCAGGCGTTTAAAAATGAAATACTGCCTATTTTGCTAATATCTGCGGCGTTTAGTTTTGGCTCGGTTATGTATATTAACCGAAACCTTGACAGGTCTAAGCCAGAAATCTTTTCAACAACAGTTACTAATCAGTATATAAAAAGTGGCAAAAATACCACTTACCATATTGTAATTACGGGCTGGGGAACCCACACCGAGGAAGATGACATTACCGTTTCATCTAATTTTTATGACCATGTTCCTGTAGGCACAAAAGTAAACGTAAATTTAATGTCAGGGAAATTGCACATCCCGTGGTATTACATCACCCAATAAATTATACCGCCGGTTCCTGCTGACTCAAACAATGGAAACTCCCCAGCCCCCAGATAATATCTGTTGAATCGATACCGATAACTTTCCTGTCGGGGAAGCAATTCTGCAAAATATCCAGCGCCTTATCATCGTGACGGGAGCGGTAGGTTGGTACAATTACCGCGGCATTACCTATGTAGAAGTTTGCGTACGATGCCGGTAAACGCTGGCCGTCATAAACAACCGCATGCGGCATAGGTAGCTCAACAATGTTTAACTGCTTGCCGTTAAACAGGCGCATGGTTTTAAGGGTTTGCAGGTTTTCCTGCAGTATGTGGTAGTTCTCGTCGTTTTTGTTTTCTTCTACCACCGTAACCACTGTATCGGTATTTACAAAACGGGTAATATCGTCAATGTGGCCGTCGGTATCATCGCCTACAATACCATCGCCAAGCCAAAGTATTTGTTCAACACCGTAATAGTTTTGCAGGTATTCTTCTATCTGCTGCTGGTTTAAATGCGGGTTGCGGTTTTTGTTGAGCAGGCAGGCGGTAGTGGTTAGCAAAGTACCGGCGCCGTTAAAATCAACCGAGCCGCCTTCCATTACAATACCCGGGTGGTATACCGGCAGGTTAAACTGCGCGCCAATTTTTGTAGGGATAACATCATCCAGATCGTACGGAGGATACTTATCGCCCCAGGCGTTATAACCCCAGTCGACAATCACCTTTTCTTTGGTCTCATAATTTACCAAAAAAGCAGGGCCATGATCGCGGCACCAGGCATCGTTTGTGCCAAATTCAAAAAACTCAACTTTGCTTAGGTCGGCACCAACAACCTGTAATTGCTGTTTGGCAAAGGCTGCCATTTGCTCATCAACCACGTTAATACGCACGATCTCACCCTCGGTAAGTACCTTTATGAACTCGGCATATTTGCCGTATATCATCCCCAGCTTACCCGGCCACGAAGCCTCCTTATGCGGCCAGCTTAACCATGTAGCAGTATGCTTAGCCCATTCGGCAGGGAAGAAAAATCCTGCGTTCGCAGGATAGTCGATAGTCGATGGTCGATAGTCCATAGTAGAATTTTTTATAAAGTATTTCGTAAAGCGGTGATCATCTTGCATAACGCTTGATAATCATCATAAAGCTTTTGGAAATCATTTTCGTTAATTATTTTTCTTCGTTTGCCTATAAAAAGGCATGATACAACTTCAATAGCAGACCTCAAAGAATATCCAAGAAATTGTTTAAAGACAGCATTTGTCTGACCTGTACATCCCTCAGCAATGTTTAATACAACAGAGTCGGCAGCCCTTTTAATTTGAGAAGTTAGCACGAAGAGCTCATCTTTTGGAAAGCTACTTTTAGTTAACGTGTTAATTTCATCAGTTAAGTCTAATGCTCTTTGCCAAACCAGAAGACTTTCAAATTTAAATGCCATGGGCTTTTACTATGGTCTATCGACTATCGTCTATGGACTAACTAATCGTTATCTAAAAGTCTTTTCGTTATTGGCTGGTAGCTGTCTATCCTCCGATCACGTAAAAACGGCCAGTGGCTTCTGTAGTAATCAGACTGATCAAGATCCAGCTCTTTTACAATCACTTCTTCCTGCTCAACAGTGGTTTGGTGCAAAACCTCGCCAAACGGATCGGCAAAGAACGAGCCTCCCCAGAATTTAACACCCGCCTCTTCGCCAACACGATTAACGCTTACCACGTGCACACCATTGGCAACAGCATGGCTGCGCTGTATGGTTTGCCAGGCATTATATTGTTTAACGTTGGTAGCCTCGTCCTGCGTGGTTGCCCAGCCAATAGCGGTAGGGTAAAACAGTATTTCGGCACCCATTAATGCAGTAATGCGGGCAGCTTCCGGGTACCATTGGTCCCAGCAGATGAGCACGCCTATGGTAGCAAACTTGGTTTTAAAAACTTTGTAACCCAAATCGCCGGGGGTGAAGTAAAATTTCTCGTAAAAGCCCGGATCGTCCGGGATATGCATTTTGCGGTATTTGCCAAGGTAGCTGCCATCGGCATCTAAAACGGCGGTGGTATTATGGTATACGCCCTGCGCGCGTTTTTCAAATAACGAGGCAATGATCACCACACCCAGTTCGCCAGCAACTTTTTGCAAAGCATCGGTTGATGGGCCGGGGATAGGTTCGGCTAATTTAAAGTTGTCGTAATCTTCCACATCGCAAAAATACAGCGATGTAAAAAGCTCCTGCAGACAAACAATTTGCGCGCCATTGGCGGCTGCTTCCCTAACTTTAACAATAGCCTTATCCAGGTTCTCCTGTTTATTTGCCGTACAGGTCATCTGTACTATACCAACTTTTACCTTACTCATATCTGATAGAAATTTGCGCAAAAATACCGTTTTTTTAGAGATTAGAGAATAGAGATTGGTGGTTAGTTGTGCTTAGCCACTCATCTAAATGTAAACTTTTTTGCCCTATAATTAAACAGGCTATGTAACACTATTGTTAAGGAATGTTAACTAATCTCTAACCTCTGGCAACTAATCTCTAAATCATTACCTTTGCACCCGAATGAAAGATTTAGCAGAAACCGAAGTAGAAGATATGGAGAAGGCTATCAAGCCTAAAACCTGGAAAGATACTTTGTGGAACATTACTAAGCTGGTACTTAAGTTTGCAGTAACATCGGTTCTGCTATACTATGTATTTAGCAAAGTGCCCTTGCAAAAGGTGAAATTGAGGCTGATACACGCCAATTACTGGTGGATGTTTGCCGCGCTGCTATGTTTCTTCGCTTCTATGGTGATGTCGTCATGGCGCTTGTCAAGCTTTTTCAAATCCATCAAACTAAAGCTCGATCCGCGTTTTAATTTTCGTTTATACTTGTTGGGCTTGTTCTATAACTTCCTGTTACCGGGTGGTATAGGTGGCGATGGGTATAAGATCTACCTGCTTAACAAAACCTACAAGCTACCCGCCAAAAAAGTATTTTGGGCTATCATGTTCGATAGGCTCAGCGGCCTGTGGGCTATAGGCCTGATAACCGTAGCGCTGATATTTTTGATCCCGCAGATAGATGTGCATATAGGTATCCCTTTAAGTATCTTCATCGTTGCTTCTATCATTTACTATTTTGTGGCTTACAAGTTCTTCAGGGAGTATACGCATTACTTTTGGCAGGCGCATTTAAAAGCCTTGGCGGTGCAATCGCTACAGGTAACGGCTATTGTATTCATCCTGTTCGGACAAGACTTTACCGGCAAGTTCTCACCTTATTTGCTGTCTTTCCTTATCTCGGCCTTAGCAACCATTATCCCCATTAGCGTTGGTGGTGCAGGTATCCGCGAAACCGTATTTCAGCAGTTATCAAAGGTGTTCCCTATGGATATTGATCTGGCGGTTTTTCTGCCGATATCTTTTTACCTGATCTCTATCATCGTTGCCTTATCCGGCATTTACTATGTGCTGCGCCCAAGCCGACTGGAAGAGGGTTTGCCCAAAACAGAAGATAATTTGGAAAATCAGCAGGCTTAAAATATTTTATTCTTAACTGCTTTTGCCCGCCACAATAAAAGGTAATATTTGTGCAATTTATCTGATACAAACGTTATTTAGCTAAACCATATTTCCTAATTTCGCGTTTCTATATTATAAACCCGAAGATACGGAATGAGCGATTTTAATGATTTTAATAACCCGCAGGTTGCGGCATTGCCCCGTCATTTAAAGCAATTTATTGTAGACCAGCACTACGAACATTACACCCCGGTTGACCATGCCGTTTGGCGCTATGTAATGCGCCAGAATTACAGCTATCTAAAGGATGTTGCCTACTATCCGTATATCCCGGGCCTGCAAAAGGCGGGGCTAACTATCGAGAAAATTCCCGATTTGCAGGATATGAATAACGCGCTGGCCAAAATTGGTTGGGGTGCGGTTACTGTCGATGGTTTTATACCTCCTGCCGCTTTTATGGAGTACCAGGCTTACCGCGTGCTGGTTATTGCTGCCGATATCCGCCAGTTAAAACATATAGAATATACACCCGCTCCCGATATTATCCATGAGTCGGCAGGGCATGCACCCATTATTGCCGATAAAGACTACCACGAATACCTGAGCTATTTTGGTTCGATAGGTGCTAAGGCCATGTTTAGCGCGCAGGACTTTGAATTGTATGAAGCCATAAGGGCCCTATCCATACTAAAAGAAATGCCCGATGCGGATGAAGCCGAAATAAAAAAGGCCGATGAACTGGTTGCCTGGCACCAGGAAAATATGGGCGAACCCTCTGAAATGGCCCTGCTTAGTCGCCTGCACTGGTGGACGGTAGAGTACGGTCTGATTGGTACATTGGACAATCCTAAGATCTACGGTGCCGGTTTGCTTTCCTCGATAGGCGAGAGTGCCAGCTGCATGCAGGAGCAGGTTAAAAAGCTGCCCTATACCATTGATGCGGTAAACTATAGTTACGATATTACCAAAACGCAGCCACAGCTGTTTGTTACCCCAACTTTCCAAAACCTGATTGATGTGCTGGAAGAGTTTGCCGATACCATGTCGTTCCGCCGTGGCGGTGCGTATGGCTTGCAAAAGGCTATCGATAGTAAAAATACCTGTACCGCGGTTTACAGCTCAGGCCTGCAGGTGTCTGGTACGTTTACAGAGTTTACTACCGATAAAAACGGCGAACCGGTATTTATCAAAACCACAGGCGAGACCGCGCTGGCTGTTGGTAATAAGCAACTGAAAGGCCACGGTAAAAATTATCATAAGGATGGCTTTAGCTCGCCGGTTGGTAAACTTAAGGGTTATGAAAAATCGCTGGAAGATCTTACTCCCGATGAATTAAGATATGCCGGAATTGAAACCGGCAAAGAAATTTCCCTGACTTTTGAGAGCGGCATCACCGTGTCCGGAAAAGTGGCGGATATCACTACAAAAAATAACAAAAATGTGCTAATCAAGGTCGAAAAATGTACGGTTTTGGACGAAAAAAGGCGAGTCCTGTTCGACCCTTCATGGGGCATTTACGACATAGCAGTGGGTGAGCAGATAACATCCGTTTTTTGCGGCGCCGCCGATAAAGATGCGTTCCTGGAGATAACCTACAAATCTAAAACCGGCACCCATCATCCCGAATATGACCAGAAGACTAAAGAGCTTCATCAGCTATACCAGCAGGTAAGAAACCGCAGGCATAACGGCGGCGACCTTGGCTTTTTAGGTAATGTGTGGATGGTGCTCCAAAAGTTCCACCATGACGATTGGCTATGCGCTTTGGAGATATTAGAATTATTAGATCATGAAGGAGCAGAACCCGCCTTGGCTGCCGAAATTAAGCAGTTTTTACAGGAAAAGGCGGCTGCCCAACCCGAATACAAAAAGCTCATAAGTGATGGGTTATACTTGATAAAACACCCGGTAGAAGAGAAGTTGGTAGTTTAGATAACAATACTAAATTTGCATATCTATACACAATTAGTTCCCCTGCAAGGGGGTTAAGGGGGTTTATGAATATCATTATAACGGGCGCCAGCAGCGGAGTAGGCTTTGAAGCTGTATTGGAATTAATATTATCAGGCAAGCATAAGGTGATGGCCCTGGCACGATCGCAGGATAAGCTGGAGAAGTTGCTGGAAATCGCAAAAGGCTTAAACCCTGATTGTGAAGTATATGCCATTGCTTTTGATATTGTTCATGATGATTATGCCGGTTTGCAGCAATTTATTACCGCTAACTTTGATGGCAAGGTAGATGTGTTGGTGAATAATGCCGGTGTATTAATAAACAAACCCTTTACCAAGCTACTGGAGACTGATTTTGTAGAAATGCTGCAAAGCAACTACATAGGCCATGTGCGGATCATCCAAAGCTTACTGCGGTTTATGGGCGATGGGTCGCACATCCTTAATATAGGCAGTATGGGCGCTTTTCAGGGCAGCGCCAAGTTTAACGGCTTGCTGGCCTATTCGGCAAGTAAGGCCGCTTTGCATACCCTAACCGAGTGCCTGGCCCAGGAACTGGTTGAACAGGGCATTAAAGTGAATTGCCTTGCCTTAGGATCGGCACAAACCGAGATGCTGGAACAAGCCTTCCCTGGTTACGAATCGCCGGTTATGGCGTTTGAGATGGGTAAATACATCGCCGATTTCGCGGTAACAGGTCACCGGTTTTTTAATGGAAAAGTGCTGCCGGTAGCCGTGTCAACGCCGTAGTTTCGGCTAAAGCCGGATTGCCTGCTTACTATTCGTCCCATAAATGGGACGGCAATGAATAATACCCACAAGCAGATAATTTCATTGCCGTTGGCTTCAGCCAACTGAACGCAAAACATGCTATCGGCTTTAGCCGAATAGCTTATTCTTTACTGCTAATTTTTACAAATTCGTTCACTACAACTTCGGTAACATAGCGTTTCACGTCATCTTTATCATTGTAATTACGTGCTGCCAGTTTGCCTTCAATAATAACGGCATCGCCCTTTTTTAAATAGCTTTCGGCCATAGTTGCCTGTGTGCCCCAAAACACAATATTGTGCCATTGAGTATCAGTAACCTTTTCGCCTTTGTCATTTTTGTAACTTTCATTTGTAGCAATTGATAAACGAACCATCTTGCGGTTGTTGTCAAAAGTTCTTACATCCGGGTCCATACCTACGTTACCCATCAATCTTACGCTGTTTTTAATAGTAGCCATTTTATATTACGTTTTATGTTTAGATAATTATTAACAGCACAAATTTGCAGCTTGGGTTAAGTGTTAGTCGGGTAGTAATTAGTTATAAGCGGTTATATCCGTTTGCAAACGTTTGCAAACGGATAATTAAATTGTTATCTTTAGGGTATGAGCGCGGAAAGAAAATGTTTGGATTGTGGTACTTTATTGCATGGCCGTGCGGATAAAAAGTTCTGTAACGACCTGTGCCGCAATAACTACAATAATCAGCTCAATAGCAACAGCTATAACCTGGTGCGTAACATAAATAATATTTTACGCCGTAACCGGCGCATAATTGAAGAAATGAACCCATCGGGTAAAACAAAAACCACCCGCGAAAAGATGCTGGTGAAAGGGTTTGATTTTGATTACTTCACCAGTAGTTTTAAAACCCAGGCCGGTGCGCGTTATTTTTTCTGCTATGAACATGGTTACCTGTTGCTTGAGGCTGACGAGGTGCTACTGGTAAAAAGTAAGAAGGAAACCAGCAAATTCACCGAGGACTCACAACGTAATTAAACACCTGCATTAGCTAATGAAAGGCACCCCTTGTAAACTCAAATGTTCATCTGTAGGTAAATTATATGCACAACTGAGTAGATGACAAAACCGTGAAGCATAATGCCTGTTACTTTTCCATATTTGTACAAACACAATAATATGGCTCATCTATTCTCCCCAATAAAAATAAAAAGCATTGAATTTAAGAACCGCATAGTGGTATCGCCCATGTGCGAATATTCCAGTACCGATGGTTTTGCCAATAACTGGCACCTGGTACATTTAGGCAGCCGCGCGGTTGGCGGTGCCGGATTGGTCATTACCGAAGCAGCGGCCGTGTCGCCCGAAGGCCGCATCACTTTTGCCGATTTGGGCATTTACAAAGACGAACACATAGCTAAGCTGAAAGAAATTACCACCTTTATTGAAGAACAGGGTGCGGTTGCCGGTATACAGTTGGCGCATGCAGGCCGCAAGGCAAGTCATACCGAACCATGGAATGGCGGTAAACAACTACAACCCACAGAAGAAAACGGCTGGGAGGCGGTAGCACCAAGCGCGATAGCATTCAGCAGAAGCGAAACAGCGCCGCTTGAGTTGGATAAGGCTGGTATAAATAAAGTTATCGCCGATTTTAAAGTGGCAACAGAACGTGCTGTAAAAGCCGGGTTCAAAGTGATAGAGCTACATGGCGCGCATGGATATTTGATAAATGAATTTCTTTCGCCGCATAGTAATAAACGTACCGATGAATATGGTGGATCGTTCGAGAATCGCATTCGTTTTCTGCTGGAAGTTATAGCAGCCGTGAACGAAGTTTGGCCCGCAGATCATCCGTTGTTTGTTCGTTTATCTACAACAGAATGGACAGAGGGTGCATGGACAATTGACGATTCTATCGCGTTAGCAAAAATATTGAAAGATAAGGGTGTTGACCTGATAGACTGCTCTACCGGTGGCAATGTTGCCGGCGCGCAAATCCCGTTGAAACCCGGTTACCAGGTAGAATTTGCCGAAGCGGTTAAAAAGCAGGCAGATATACTTACCGGTGCAGTTGGGTTGATAACTGAAGCAAAACAAGCCGATGAGATCATCCAAAGCGGGCAGGCCGATATGGTAATAATGGCCCGCGAATTACTGCGTGATCCACATTTTCCGCTGCGTGCCGCACATGAGCTTGGGCATGATGCAAAATGGCCGGTACAGTACGAACGGGCTAAGTGGTGAGGCCTCACCCCGGTCCTCTCCTTTGCAGAGGATTTAGGTGAGGCTATTGCGAAGCAAAGACCTGGTGAGTCAATCGCCGCGTTCCATATTTAATTTATGATTCCTTAACATCTAATATTTTAATTCAACCCAACATATTATTAAATTAGCAAAAACTCAAAAAACATACAACTATGAAACGTACAGCAAACGCACATTGGAATGGCACCTTACAAGAAGGTAAAGGTGAAATAACCACACAAAGCACAATCCTTAACAAAACACAATATTCTTTTAAAACCCGTTTTGCCGATGGTGTAGGCACTAACCCCGAAGAACTGATAGCTGCTGCACACGCGGGTTGCTTTACTATGGCGGTTGGCGCGGCTTTATCACAACAAGGCATTACCCCAGGCGATCTGACTACCGATGCTATCCTTGATCTGGATATGCAGGCGCTTGAAATTAAAGGCATCCACCTGGAGCTTAAAGCATCTGTAATTGATGGTGTTGACGAGGCTAAATTTAAAGAAGTTGCCGAAGGCGCCAAAGCAGGCTGTATAGTGTCAAAAGCGCTTAGCGTGCCTATCACTTTAAATGTTACTTACGCTTAATTAAGCATAAATATATGGTAAACAGCGATGGCCAAAACCATCGCTGTTTTATTTTGTAGCTATTGATAAACTATTAATATGTTCAATACCCAACGCTCCCGCATTTCGTTGACTCTCTCGTTTGCCCTGGTTATTACCGGGTTTTTGATATTTCTATTCTTTTACATCAAACACGAGTTTAACACCACCCGTGCCGAGGTTACCGAAGATGCCATGGTAACGCGTGTAATAGCTATGGGGAAGCTGGAACTGGTTAAATATGCCATGAAAGACGTGGTAGAGAAAAAAGAGCTGCACATGATACTGCCGGATTCTAAAGTGTTGTTTGTGGCAGTAGGAGAGGTAACCGCCTGTATCGATCTTACAAAAGTTAAAAAGGGCGACATCAGCCAAAGTAAGGATACTGTGGAGATAACGCTGCCCCAACCCGAGATCTGTTATGTAAAGCTTGATCACCAAAAATCACGGGTGTATGACGTATCGGGCGTGTGGTTCCCCGATAAAACACGCACCATGGTAGAAGATGTATACAAACTTGCCGAAAAGAAAATGCTTACCACTGCTACTGAAATGAACCTGATAGGCAAAGCCCGCGAAAATGCAGGGTTAATATTCAAACCATTTTTGGAGAATATATCCGGGAAAAAAGTGGTTATCAGATTTAAATAAAACGGGTAACTAAATTTTTAATTATATGTAATATATTTAGGGAATTGTAATCTAATGTTATAATCTAACAACTTAGTATGACCATAAAAATTACCAAACTTTTAACCCTTACCGCTGTGGGTATGGTATCTGCCCTATACGCAGTTGCCCAGCCCCGGTTACCCGAAGGCTATTTTTATAAAAAACTGCCAAACGGACTGGATGTTGTTGTTATCGAGAACAGCAAGGTACCACTTACCACTATCGAAATTGCTGTAAAGAACGGTGCCTACACCGAAGGACCGGAGTACAGTGGCCTTTCGCACCTTTTTGAGCACATGTTTTTTAAAGCCAACAAGGATTATCCCACACAAGAGAAATTTTTAAAACGTACGCAGGAGCTGGGTGCTATTTGGAATGGCACTACCAGTAACGAGCGTGTGAACTATTATTTCACCATAGGTAAAGATAGCCTGAATGCTGGTTTAAAGCTGATGAATGCATCAGTACGTTTCCCTATATACCGGGAAGAAGATATGACCAAAGAGCGCCCTGTTGTTGACGGTGAGTTTCAGCGTAACGAGAGCAGCCCGGGTTTTCAGTTATATTATGATATCAGCAAAAACCTTTGGGGCGATTTAATAACCCGTAAAATGCCAATTGGTATTCACGAGGTTATCAATACAGCTACGCCGGAAAAGATGATGATCATCAAAAACAAGTATTACTTCCCTAATAATAGTCTGCTTACTATTTGTGGCGATATTAAACATGAGGATGGCTTTAAAAAAGCAGAGGCTATTTTTGGCGATTGGGCAAACAGTGGTTTCAACCCGCACGAAAAATACCCTATCCCGGCCTTTAAGCCGGTTGAAAAAAGCGTTGCTTTTGTAAAAGAAATGTCGATAGCGCGTACACCGTTTATGATGTATGCATGGCAGGGTCCGGCTTATATGACGGATTCAGCATCTACCATTGCTGCCGATGTATATTCAACCATGTTGGATCTTAACTCATCAAAACTACAGCAGGCGCTTGTTGATAAAGGCCTGGCATCGTCATCAAGCTTAAGCTATAACACCAGCCATTATACAGGCATGATATCGTTATTTGTGGTGCCAAATCCAACCAAAATTAAGGAGTGTTATGATGAGGTAAAAAACCAGATGAGCCAGTGGGGCAAAGCTGATTATTACACTGATGAGCAGTTAGCCGATGCAAAAGCTATTTTACTACGTAACCATAGCCGCGAGCTGGAAAAACCATCGTCGTTGCCATCGCAGATGAGCTTCCAATGGTGCAGTACATCGCTTAATTACTATACTGATCTTACTGATAATTACCAGAAGGTAACGCGCGCGGATATTGCCAAATACATGAATACTTATATAGTAGGTAAACCGATGGTATCTGGCATAATATTAACGCCAGAGGCAAGCAAGGCAGCAAATGTGGCTTCGTTTTTTGTAGCTAATTAATTTAAATAAAACACGATGAAGAAATATATATATCTATTGTTAATTGCTACTGCGACTACGGGCGTTAAACCTGCTTTTGCCCAGCAAAAAGCATACGAAATGATGGTTGATGGCGTAAAAGTTATTGTACAGCCAAGCGGTAACGATATTGTTGAGATACAAACCGTTATTAAAGGTGGTGTACAAAATTACCCGGCCACAAAAATGGGTATCGAATCGATGGCGATGAATGCCCTTACTGAGTGCGGTACGTTAAAGCACGATAAAAATGCCTTCAAAAATCAGCTGGATAAGATCAGCGCGGCCGTTTATGGCTACACCAACAAAAACTTTTCTGTTGTAAAACTAAATTGTATAAAAAGCGATTTAGACACTGCATGGCCTTTATATGTTGAGGCTATTACCATACCTAAGTTTGATGCCAAAGAGTTTGAGCGGATTAAACAAGATGCCATAACTGAACTAAAATCTCAGGATTCCGACCCAGATAATGCCATTGATAAATATGCCGATAAGATAGCTTTTGCAGGCAGGGATTATGTAAAAGACCCTAATGGTACGCCAGAGATCATTCAAAAACTTACTGCTGAAGAAACCAAAGCATATTACCATTCGGTATTGGTTAAATCGCGCATGCTGATCGTTGTGGTTGCAGATCTTGACCGCGCCGCTGTAGAAGCCAAAGTAAAAGGTATGTTAACCGGTATTAAACAAGGGGCGCCTTTCGAATTGAAGAAGTCATTTTTCAGGGCATACAAAAATACATTCTCGGGCGAAAGCCGCGAGCTGGCTACTAACTATGTAGAAGGTGTAACCAGCGGACCTGCACCCGGCACACCAGACTTTGATGCCTTTAACGTTGCTATGAGGATATTTGCTGATAAACACTTTTTAGATGTACGTACCAACAACGGTTTATCATACGCGCCACAGTCATGGTTTAGTGTTGGTGCTACGTCGGTAGCTAAGTTTTCGGTATCAACCACCCAGCCGGATAAATATATAGCTGTGTTTGATAAACTGGTAGACAGGATAAAAACGCAGGGTTTTAACGCTGCCGAGGTTGCCGATATGAAAGTTACTTACCTAACCGGTTTCTATTATAAAAACGAAACTAACACCGCTCAGGCATCGTCAATAGTATCAAATGAAGTGCTGCACAATAACTGGAAGCGCTCGTTAACCCTTGCCGAGGATGTAAAGAAACTAACGCCTACACAGGTAAGCGATGCTTTCCGTAAATATATTGGTAACATTATTTGGGTGTATCAGGGCGATACCAAAAAAGTAAATCCGTTACTGTTTACCAACGGTACTTTAAACAAAGGTGATAACGCTGTAACTCATTAATTACCTATAATTGATTTATGAGCCCTAAGTAGATAACAATATCTGCTTAGGGCTTTTTTATTATAGGCTCTTTACTTGGTAATACCGCTTTTCTTCTATTGCGGCTTCGCCACAGGTCGCCTTTATGATGGGTGGGTATGTTATCGCCCAGAAGCTTACCCCAGGGTTTAAGATCGTCAATACGATCGAACACTATCTTTAATACGGCTACAAATGGTATGGATAAGAACATACCGGACAGGCCCCAAAGCGCATTGCCCAGCAGCACTACAATTATGGACATCAGGGCGTTTATCTGCACTTTTGATGATACTATTCGGGGTACCAGTATGTTGTTGTCAATAAATTGAATAACAATATAAGCCACAATTACGCCTAACTGGGTAGAATAGCCATCTTTTGTAACAGTAGCCATTAATACTGGTAAAGCTATCGCTATGATGCCTCCTAAATAGGGTATCAGATTTAGAATAGCACCTATACAACCGATCAGGATGCCGTATTTTACGCCCAATAATATCAATGCTGTCGAATTCATGGCGGCTACGATGATCATCTCTATCAGTAAACCTACAATATAGCTTTGTATAGCTGTTTTTGTTTCGCTTAATACGTCACTTACCTTTTTAGAGTTCTCTTCTGAGAAAACTTCATATAAAAAATTCAGGATCAGTGATTTATAAAACAGCATTAAAAAAATGTAAACAGGTAGTAAAAATATAATGGCCAGCGTACCCAAAACGCTGTTAACCGTGCGGCCAAGTATAGCCTGGCTATTGTTTAGCGCATCTTTTAACATTTGCTCCTGTTTGGTGATCTCCACCCCAAAGGTGCCCTGGATCCAGTTTTTAAGGTCGATAGTTATCTCTTCAAACTTTTTCTGCAGCGTGGGCAGCGAATCGCCAAACTGAATAATTTGCGTGCTAAGGAAATAGAATACCGTTGCCACGCACAGTATCATAATAAGCATAGCAATAGCAATAGAGATGCCCTTAGGTATTTTATACCGTTGCAGGCGGTTGCAAAGCGGGTTTAGTAATATTGCCAAAAAGGCCGCGAAAGCCAGCGGAACCAAAATATCTGCCAGTTGGATAAGCACATAAACTAATAATATAAGTCCGAATAATACGGCTGTACTTTGTATATAAAAAGGCTGGTCTTTAATTTTCACCGACATGTAATTGTGTTTGCATATTTAACACAAAAGGAGCGTAGGCGATAATTGTTTTTGAGGAAACAAAAACGCGTCATTACCAGAAGAGGCAATGACGCGTTGTAAAGCTGCAATGTTTCTTAATTATTATTCAATTGTAATGATATATCATATTTTGTTGAAAATGTTTTTGGTGAATAGTACGGGACAATAAAGTTATCGCCAAACCATAAAATAGATTCACCTGCCGAATAGCTTTTATTGTCAAGGTGTTTTTTAGATAAGCGTTCCATTTTATCCCACTTACCTGTGCTTATGTCAAGCACCCCATATACGCCAATTGTTGTAAGCATGCCTTTTCTTGAATTGGCCAATATATGTAGTTTGTTTTTGTTGACATGATAACCGATTTGTAAACGAACGCGTGGAAACATGCTGTTGGCAGGTAAAACCTGTTGGTATTTTAATTGCAGGTCCTGGTCAAAACCATTCAATAGTAAAGCATCTTCGCAATAATAGATATCGCTTTGCCTTTCACGTATCGTGTAATTTGATGACAAACCTACTATTAGCCTTCCCGATATTTCGTTCATATACTTAATGCCCATGCCCCACGAGCTACCAAGTTTTACGTCATCAAGGTCTTTATTAACAGGTGTAAAGCTTTTCTTAATGGCTTTTAGGTTTTTTTTATCGAGTATCTGCACTACATACGATTTTTTGTTTGTGGCAAAATCAAGTTTACCTACACCCAGCTCAGGGTCTTTATCCTGGTTTAAGTAAATCATCCCGTAATAAAGCTGATCGGGGTTTTCGGCAGGCTTAAGGTACAGGTTATCGGCAATAACGGTGTTTTTGCTCACTTCAATATTTACGGCAACAGCCAGCTGGTTTGACGGTGTAGTTTTGCCTGCATCGTACTTATAGATCTCTATACTTGGGCCGTTTAACCAGCTTACAAACATATCGGCATGTTTGTTCCATGCAAGTGATACAAATAATCCGTTAGAGATAATCGGCTTAAAGGCTTTAACAGAATCCAGTTTATCATCAAATTCCACCACGGTTAAATTGCGGGTTTCATTCAGTTCTTTATAATAAGGGCCTGTGGTAAAAAGGCTTACAATAGGCACAATAAAATGTATTTTACGTTTATAACCGGTTTGCCTTACAGCAAGTTTAAAAAATTCGCCCTCGCCGGTATACATCTGCGGGAATTCCATATACTCGTCTGATGATTTGTATACCACTTTATTAGCCAATACATTGCCGTTGGCAGGGTTCACTACGTAAGCTACAAATGTATTATTAGTGCCTTTCATCGTACTGTGGTCAGACGATGCCAGGGCTATTATCTTCCCTTTAAGCTTATCTGTCTTTATGCCATATCCGGCTAACGAAGTTTTCCAAACAACCTGCATTTTATCATTCACGGCAATTAAATCAAAATTCTCATCATCGGTATTCACCTGTATAATGTTCAGGTGATCGTTAAACGCGAAGGTGTTTGATGTTTTAATGCCTTTTATAAAGTCTTCAGTAACCTGTGGCTCGTTTTGGGCTAATACAAATAAAGGAAGAAACAGGAAAATTAGATACGTGAGTAAGGTTTTTATCATATAGTTTAGGTTTAGGGAAATTCAAAGATAGGTTTTTAGTATTTGCCTGCGGCAGATAATAAAAAAGCGCCGGAAAAATCCGGCGCTTTCTATCTCTTTTGTCTTTCTATCTTTTATCCTAAAAGGTTCTTCCAGCTTACCATACCACCAATGATCCTCTCCAGGTCATCAGCAGCTACACGCTCTTGCGCCATGGTATCGCGGTGGCGTATGGTTACGGTGTTATCTTCCAAAGTTTGGTGATCTACCGTGATGCAAAAAGGAGTACCAATAGCATCCTGGCGGCGGTAACGTTTGCCAATAGCATCTTTCTCCTCGTATTGCAGGTTAAAATCCAGTTTTAGTTTGTCCATTATCTCGCGGGCTTTCTCTGGCAGGCCATCTTTTTTGGTCAGCGGGAAAATAGCCGCTTTAACCGGGGCAAGGCAAGGGTGTAGGCGCAGTACGGTACGGCTATCCTGTTTCTCGTCGGTGCTCAGGTCTTCTTCCTCAAACGCGTTGATCAGTGTAAGCAGGAACATCCTGTCCAAACCTATCGAAGTTTCAATAACGTAAGGGATGTAGTTACCATAAGGTTTGCCTGTTTCGGGGTCAACCTCGGGGTCAAAGTATTGCATCTTTTTACGGGAGAATTTCTCGTGCTGACTTAAATCATAGTTTGTACGACTATGAATACCCTCTACCTCTTTAAAGCCAAACGGGAAATCAAACTCAATATCAAAAGCCGCGTCAGCATAAAAGGCTAGCTTGGTATGTTCGTGAAAACGGTATTTAGCGGCATCGGTACCCAGGGCAAGGTGCCATTTTAAGCGGGTTTCTTTCCATTTTTCAAACCACTCGCGTTGTGTGCCGGGGCGTACAAAGTATTGCATCTCCATTTGTTCAAATTCGCGCATGCGGATAATGAACTGGCGGGCAATAACCTCGTTACGGAAAGCTTTACCTATCTGTGCAATACCAAACGGGATTTTCATCCTGCCCGATTTTTGTACGTTAAGGTAATTCACAAAAATACCCTGCGCAGTCTCCGGGCGAAGATATATCGTGTCCGATTCATCAGCAATAGCGCCAACCTGGGTGCTAAACATCAGGTTAAACTGGCGTACTTCGGTCCAGTTAGCAGTGCCGCCAATAGGGCATTTTATATTTTGTTCGATGATCAATTCGCGCAGGCGTGGCAGGTCTTCCGCTTTCAGGGCGTTATCCATTTCTATCTGTAACTCTTCGGCCTCGCTGGTTTTGCCTTCTTCATCCAGTTTCGCTATGCGGTCTTCCAGTAGCTGGTCGGCACGGTAGCGTTTTTGACTGTCTTTGTTGTCAATCATCGGATCGCTGAAGCCATCAACGTGGCCGCTTGCTTTCCAAATGGTTGGGTGCATAAATATGGCCGAATCAATACCCACAATGTTCTCATGCATTTGCACCATTGATTTCCACCAGTAGGTTTTAAGGTTGTTCTTTAATTCCGAACCATTTTGGCCATAATCATAAACAGCGCTTAAGCCATCGTATATTTCGCTGGATGGAAAAACAAAGCCATATTCTTTGCAATGTGATATTACATTTTTAAAAAGTTCGTCGGTTGATTTGCTCATAATAGGGGCAAAGATATATTTTTTGATTTCGAATTTCGGATTTTCGATTTCGAATTTTGCTGAGTATGTAAAAACAGGAATTTTGGTTAGTTTTATATATGAATAGTTTGAAAGCTCAGTGCCCAAAATGTATGAGCGACAATGTGGAATTACGAAACAGAAGCAGGTTTCTAATTAGGGCCGCTATATGTCTTGCATTTGTGTTGCTGATCTGCTGGGCGTTTCATGATATAAAAAATATGGATTTTGAGCCGCCTGCGTCCTGGGCGTTGCCCTTTGTTTTCCTGGCTTTTCTTTTCGCATTTATCAGAGGTTTTTACTGGTTAACACGGGCGGTATTAATAAAAGAGCCCAACTTTAAATGTGGGTTCTGTAATAATATATTTAAAACACCCATTTTTACGCCTTCACTTACAACAGCCGAAGAACGTTTCCGAAGTATAAGAAAAATAAAAATTAAAAAATGACCATGCTTAGTGGGCTATTCAAAAGCGGGCGTTGCCTTCGGCCAGGCTTTTCGCTTATACGCGCACAGGCTTTAGGCGCGGGCCGGTATCTGCTGCAATCCTTAACGCAAAACGCAAATCTAATATCTCAAATCTCACATCTAAAATCTATTTTTACCGCATGAGTATCCGGGTAGAGGCATTAACAAAAGTTTACGGGCAGCAAAAGGCAGTTAATAGTATCAGCTTTGAGGCAGGTACAGGCGTGCTCGGCTTTTTAGGGCCTAACGGCGCAGGTAAAAGCACCACCATGAAAATGCTTACCTGCTTTATTCCGCAAACCTCGGGTACGGCGTTTGTTTGCGGGTTTGACATTAGCAGGCAACCGCTGGATGTTAAGCGTAACATAGGCTACCTGCCCGAGAGTAATCCGCTTTATACGGATATGTATGTAAAGGAATCGATGGCGTTTGTGGCGGGCATACATGGCCTTCACGAGCCCGATAAACGCATAGCCGAGGTTATTGAACAAACAGGCCTTGGCCCCGAGCAGCACAAAAAAATTGGACAGTTATCAAAAGGATACCGCCAAAGGGTAGGCCTGGCCCAGGCTATTCTGCATAACCCGCAGGTGTTGATTTTGGACGAACCTACGTCGGGACTGGATCCTAACCAACTGGTTGGAATACGGCAGTTGATAACCGAATTAGGAAAAACAAAAACCATTATATTATCTACACACATAATGCAGGAGGTTGAAGCGGTTTGCAACCGTGTAATAATTATTAACCAGGGCAGTATAGTTGCTAATGATACCCTTGTTAATTTACGCAGCCAAAACAATAATAATACACTCGAGCACATTTTTATAGGGCTTACAAATAATTAATAAATAAAGACACAGATCTTTAAGCAGTGCTCTTTAATGTGCTTGTTTTCAAGTTTTTATATCTTGATTTAGAAAAAAAAGTAAAAAAGTTTGTAACGACAGATAGACAACCAGCGTCTATATGTCCAAACCAGGCAAAGCAGACTACCCTGCCAAGCTTTTATTTAAATCACACAATTTAAAAATTATGAAAAAAGTATTATTACTATTAACCGTATTATGCGGTTTGTCAATCAGTTCATTTGCGCAATCATCTTCAGAAGGTGGTAAATTCAGCATTGGTGTTGAAGCCGGCTTACCAGTTGGCGATGTTAAAAACTTTACTAATTTTGTTATTGGCGGTTCGTTAAAGTATGATCACCCCATTGCAGAAGGTACTTTCGTAACGATTTCGGCAGGTTATAATAAATTTTTAGCAAAAGATGAAGCTAAAGATGCCGGTTATAAATTTTATGGTATCCCTGTAAAAGCTGGAATTAAACATTTCTTTGCTGACGGATTTTATGGTGAAGCACAGTTAGGTGCAGCATTCACAAAAGAAAGTGTTAATGTTGATGGCTTTGGTAATATTAGTGGCAGCAAAACTGCATTTGCTTATTCACCGGGTATTGGTTACACGTTTGGTGGCGGCTTAGATCTTGGTGTACGTTACGAAGGCTGGTCAATGAGTGGAAATACTGTTAGCCAGATTGCTGCCCGTTTAGCTTTCAGTTTCTAATTGATTAATATTAACTAATAATTTTATCAGAAGGCCCGGAGATATTTCTCCGGGCTTTTTTGTTTGATTTTTTTTAAACAAATGGTTTCAAATATTTGTTATCAAATTACATTTGTTCCTAATTATCAACCTTATATAACTAAAATCATGAAAAAATTATTACTGTTATTAGCAATTGTAGGTGGTACAACATTTACAACATTTGCACAATCAGAAAAATCCCGTTTCAGTATCGGCTTTGAAGGCGGCATACCCGTAGGCGACTTTAAAGACATCTACGATGTTGCTATAGGTGGTTCATTAAAATATGAAATGCCTATTGCAACCAGCACTATGTTCACCCTTTCTGGCGGTTATACATCATTCAAAGCTAAAGATATTGCCGGCGGCGGTTCAGATGGTTTTATACCAGTAAAAGCTGGTATAAAATATTATTTTAGCCAGGGCTTTTATGGTGAAGGCCAGTTAGGCGCATCGTTTTATACCGGCGGTGGCGACGGCAATACGTTTTTCGCTTACTCACCCGGTATAGGTTATACACTTGAGGGCGGTTTTGATATTGGCGTTCGTTACGAGGCCTGGTCACATAACGGAACAATTGGTCAAATAGGCGTACGGATAGCATACGGTTTCTAAATAGGCTTGAAATAATGAAAAGCCCGGGATATCGTCCCGGGCTTTTTGTTTAGCATCATTTTAGTTTTGCTGCACAATAATCGTATTTTCGGGCGTTCATCATTACAATTCTTATCAAGTGTTCAGCATTCTCAAGAAAGAAATAACAACCTACCTCAGTTCGCTGGTGGCCTATATAACTATTGGGGTTTTCCTGCTTGTTTTAGGGCTGTTTTTATGGGTATTCCCCGATACCAGTATCCTGGCCTATGGTTATGCCGGTTTAGATAGCCTGTTTAGCACTGCCCCATACCTGTTCATGTTTTTGGTGCCTGCCATCACTATGCGCTCATTAGCCGAGGAGAGGAGAGAGGGCACATTCGAGCTTTTACTTACCCGCCCATTAACCGATATACAAATAGTACTTGGTAAATACTTTGCCGGGGTAATAATAGTGCTTTTTGCACTTGTGCCAACCCTTGTGTATTATTTTAGTGTTCACACTTTGGGTACACCGCAAGGCAATATAGATACAGGTGCGGTTATAGGCTCCTATATCGGTTTGTTTTTGTTAGGATCGTCGTTCGCGGCTATTGGTTTGTTTGCCTCATCGGTAAGCAAGAACCAGGTTATCGCATTTACTATAGCGGTTTTCCTGTGTTTCTTCTTCTACAGCGGATTCGATTCGTTAAGCTCCATATTATCCCTGCAAAACCTTGGCTTGCAAAGTTTGGGTATCACAGAGCATTATCAATCAATAAGCAGAGGTGTGTTAGATACCCGCGACCTTATATATTTTATTGTTTTAGCTACTTTATTTATCTGGCTTACGCTGTTTGTGCTGAACAGGCAGGCCGGAAAGAAATTCATTAATACCGTTTTCCTGAGCACACTGGGTATTATGTTGTTTTTAAGTTTACTATCGGGCAAGTTATTTACCCGGTTCGATTTTACTAAAGAGAAACGTTTTACCATAGCGCCCATTAGTCGCAAAGTGATGGATGACCTACCACAAACGGTTAATGTTACGGTTTATTTACAGGGCGATAATTTTCCCGGGGGGATGAAAAGGCTGCAAACATCGGTAAAAGATATGCTTGCCGATCTGCAGGCTTATAGCCATAGTAGATTGCAATTTGAGTTTACTGATCCACTAAAAGGTCTTTCTAACGATCAGCAGAAACAGGCCTACGAAGATTTGGCCTCCAAAGGCATCGAGGCACAAAACCTAAGCGTTAAAACAGACGACGGGGTATCTCAAAAAATAATATTCCCTTTTGCATTGGTTGCTTTTGGAGATAAGAGCATACCGGTTAAGTTATTGCAATCGCAAAGCAACATGAACCTTTCGCCGGATGAGATATTGAATAACTCCATCCAAAATTTAGAATATGCTTTTACATCGGCCATAAAAAAAATAACCAGCGGTGGTAAGCAGCGCATAGGCTTCACCGAAGGGCATAACGAACTGAGCGATCTGCAGCTTAACGACGCCATGCGAGCCTTAAGCGATGGATATTTGGTTGGCCGCATTAACTTAAACAGCATTCCGTTTGATAGCTTGGCGAAGGTGAGCATGCTGGTAATTGCCAAGCCCGATAAGGCATTTAACGAACCTGAAAAGTTTAAACTCGACCAATATATTATGCGTGGCGGCCGTGTGCTTTGGGCTATTGACCAGGTAAGCGCCGAACTGGATAGCCTGCGCGGGCATGGTGGCGAGCAACTGGCCTTTAATAAACAATTGAACCTTGACGATCAATTGTTTCGTTACGGGGTACGGATCAATTATGATCTGATAGCGGATATGAATTGCTCGCCCATCCCGGTTACTACGGGTAACGCAGGTGGGCAGGCGCAGATCCAGATGCTGCCATGGTTGTACAACCCGGTTTATCTGCCTTTATCCAAACACCCGATAGTGAAAAATCTGGATGGCATTACCAGTCAGTTTGCCAGTACTATTGATCTGTTGAATACAAAGAACATCGCGAAGACGATATTGCTTACTTCATCGCCATATAATAAAAAATTGAGCACGCCGCACATGTTATCGTTACAGGCCTTGGAGGATGAACCAAAACCAAAAGATTTTCAGAGCGCGCCAAAAATTACCGGTGTATTACTGGAGGGTAACTTTGTGTCTGATTTTAGGAACAGGCCATTGCCCGAAGGATTGAATGAAAAGGTTACCATAATACCTCAAAGCAAACCCACAAAAATGATAGTAATAAGCGATGGCGATATACTGCGCAACCAGGTAGGTGCAGATGGATCCCCATATCCCTTAGGGTATGATCATTACACCCAGCAAAGTTATGGCAACAAAAATTTGCTGTTAAACATTGCCGACTATATGGCTGATGACTCGGGGTTGATATCGCTGCGGAGCAAAGAAATACAAATACGCCTGCTAAACCGTGCCCGCATACGCGAAGAGAAGCTGTTTTGGCAATTATTAAACAATATTGCCCCAATAGGGATAGTGTTAATATTTGCTATTTTTCAACATTATATTCGCAGACGAAAGTATGCTCATTAAATTTTATACTTTTGGTAGATAAACGTTAATAACATCATGAGATTTATTGTTTCCACATCAACACTACTCAAGCAATTGCAGTCTGTAAGCGGCGCATTAAGCAACAGCACCGTATTGCCTATACTGGAAAACTTTTTGTTCGAGATTAAAGACGGGAACTTAACCATTTCTGCTACCGACCTGCAAACCAGCATGACCACCTCATTACCTGTTGAAGCTAAAGAGAATGGCCGTATTGCTATACCATCGCGTATACTGCTGGATACCCTAAAATCGTTACCAGAGCAACCTGTTGCTTTCTCTGTAGATGATAGCACTTTTGCCATTGAGATAAGCGCCGGCGACGGTAAATACAAACTTAGCGGCGAAAACGGTGAAGATTTCCCGAAGATACCGGTTGTTGAAAATGCATCGTCAGTAAACCTGCCTGCTTCAGTATTGGGCGAGGCTATAAATAAAACCATTTTTGCTGTTAGCAACGATGAACTGCGCCCTGCCATGACGGGTGTTTTCTGTCAGCTAAGCAGCCAGCACCTTACTTTTGTAGCTACCGATGCACATAAGCTGGTACGCTACCGTCGTAAAGATGCAAAGGCAGATAGTACAACATCGTTTATATTGCCTAAAAAGGCGCTAACGCTGCTTAAATCTGCTTTACCTGCCGATGATGTGAACGTATCTGTTGAATACAACAGCACAAGCGCGTTCTTTAAATTTGGTAATATCAACCTGGTATGCCGTTTAATTGACGAACGTTACCCGGATTATGAAGCGGTTATACCTAAAGAAAACCCTAACAAACTGGCTATTGACCGTTTGGCATTTTTAGGCTCGCTTAGTCGCGTGGCTATCTACGCTAACAAAACTACCCACCAGGTAAGGTTAAAAATAAACGGAAGCGAACTTAACATATCATCAGAAGATATTGATTTTGCTAACGAAGCACACGAACGTTTAAGCTGCCAGTACGAAGGTGATGATATGGAAATTGGCTTTAACGCCCGTTTCCTGATAGAAATGCTGAAAAATTTAAACTGCGAAGAAGTATCGTTAGAAATGTCCACCCCTAACAGGGCAGGCATATTGCTGCCACAAGGCGGCGACGAGAACGAAGATGTACTGATGCTGGTAATGCCGGTAATGCTTAACAGTTACGCATAATTTAGAGAGTGGTGAATTGTTGAGTGGTTTTCGCTTGCACATTTAACTACTCACAAATCAATTACTCTAATTACCCAAAAAAGTCTGGCTTTAGCCGGACTTTTTTATTCACCTTATAACAAAACTTGTTATAATTGAGTTATATAGCATCTGCTGATACATGATGAAATTTAAGATAACAGTTTTTATTGCTTTAATAGGGTTTTTAGGAATAGTATCCTGCAAAAAGGGGGATGACACGGCAATAACTACATTAACTACTAATGTTAATTTTATAAACGCCACAACCGATACCCTCAATTATTATGTGAATGGTAGCCGGTTAAATACTACATCTGCCTCGTATCCGCTTGGTGCAACCGGGTATTTATCTACCACATTTGGCGAACAAAACTACCAGGTTAAAAAAGATGGCAACGCCACTGTTTTGTTTAATTTGCCTTTGTCTTTAGATACCGCTAAAATATATTCGGTATTTATGACCGATAATACTGCCGAAAATACTATAACTACCATTGATACATTAGATAAAGATAACTTATCTGATACTACCTCAATACGCTTTGTGCATACATCGCCAAACCTTGGTGATGTAGATGTGCGGGTGGGCGAAGGTGATACCACAGTGTTCAGATCAAGGGTTTTTAAATCAGTATCGGTATTTTTACCGCTTAATGCGGGTGTAAAACGTATACGTGTCTATAAAGCAGGTACCGATGTGGTATTAAGTGATGAAATGCGAATTTTGCAGACAAACAGGGTATATACATTGTTTACCAAAGCGGCATTAACCGCCACGGCCAGCACAACATCTGGTACCGGTTTAATTATTAATAAGTAATGGCTAAGAACAATAAAAGCAACATATTACTGGGCTTGTGTTTGTTTATAACGGGGGTTATGGTTATACCTATGCTTGCCTCGTGTGGTAAGACCGGGGTAAGTGCCAGTAGTGGTTTAAACGCAAGGCTGCAAATAGTAAATTTAAGCCCGGATATACAGCCCTTTAAGTTATACGCACTTTATATACCGCAAGGTACAAATGCTTATTATTACCCAAATGCTTCGGGGTATTTTTTAATAAATAGTATTGATACCCCCCTGCAAATACGGCCCGCCCAAACCGTAAATGGCGAAAACCCTACTAACCTGTTAACCTTACCGGGTTCGTTAAAACCTAATATACCATATACCTGGTTTGTTACCGGTAGCAGGGTAGATAGTACCCTTGCTTCTGTTTTAACCGTAGATACCGGAAGTGTCCCGGCTAATGGCCGCGGTAAAATAAGGTTCGTAAATACATCGCCGGGTACTATAAAGTTAAGTTTAACAGCTAATGATAGCGTTGCCTTCAAAAATATAGCTTATAAGGGTATAACAAATTTTGTTGAGGTAACAGCCGGCAGCTATAACCTAAATATTACCGCCACCAATGCCCCATCAACAGTATTGGCCAGTATTCCAAACTATACTGTGCTTGATGGTAAGCTTTATACCGTATACTTTTATGGTTTACCCAACACAGCCGACAGCGCTAAGTATAGTGCCAATATTTTATTAAACTCTTTACCACCGGGTACAAAATATTAAGGTTGGGTATCTGTTTTATCTTTCTATTTTTGCTAAAATTTAAAAGCCTTGGAATTAATACACAGCCTCATCGACTTTATTTTACACATTGATAAGCATTTGGTGCAGATAACCAGCGAATACCAAAGCTGGACCTACCTGATACTCTTCATTATCATTTTTGCCGAAACCGGGTTTGTGGTAACCCCATTCCTGCCCGGCGATTCGTTGTTGTTTGCTGCGGGGGCATTAATAGCCGGGGGTAAATCTGGCCTTGACGTAAACCTGTTATGCGTTATACTGCTGATAGCAGCCTTTACCGGGAATACGGTAAATTATATGTTAGGTAAGTTTTTAGGGGCAAGGGTATTTAAGGAAGAAAATAAGATACTTAAGCTAAGCTATTACCTGCAAACCAAAGCCTTTTTTGATAAGCATGGTGGCAAGGCCGTTATATTTAGCAGGTTTGTACCCATTATACGCACGATAGCCCCTTTTGTGGCAGGAGTAGGGCATATGCCGTTTACCCGTTATAGCATCTATAATATTGTAGGCGGAGTATCGTGGATAGTAATATTCCTTTATGGCGGCTACCTGTTTGGTAATGTACCATTCTTTAAAAACAACTTCTCGCTGGTTGCCATCATTATTATATTGGTATCGATATTACCACCCATATTTGCGGTTGCGAAAAATAAATTAAGCAAAAAGAAGGGGCCTGTTAACACAAGTAATTAATCACAGTTAGTTATTTAAAACTGATACTTTACCTGCTTTATACAAAGCCTCTTCTTTGTTGATGCGTTGCTTTTGTTCAAGTGTAAGCGGGGTTTTGATCAGTTTATCCAGATCTGGTTGGCCTGCATCAACCCATGCCGAAAACCAGAAGCTGCCTACACTGAGGATGGATGCACGCATTTGCCTTTGCACCATGCCTCTCAGCAGTTTGTGGTAGGCCCGGCTATAGGCTATCGAGTAAACCTTTACCTTGCGGTTGCCGCGTTGCTCTATAGCATACTTTTGTGCAGCCGGGAATGATCTGTTCAATATCCGCTCTACTCGCAATACGGTATCTACACATTTAAACGAGTTGCGGCTTATTTTAAAGGCTTCTGCCAGTGGATTATTAACATAGCGGGCCCTGCTTACATAATAGTTGTAACTGTTGCTAAAAAGCTCGGGCAGGCGGCTTTCCCAAAGCGAGTGGATGCCGGTTTGGTTAGTGAGCTGCCCGTCGTAATTCTCGGTCAAATGCAGTGGTGTATACGCATCAGATATATAATGGGCCAAGTTAGCTGATGCTATCAGGATAGCTGTTGTATCCCTCGCCTTAAAGGCTTTTACCAGCCAGTAGTAGTTAGATTGTATGGCCCAGGGCACTGTTCCGTACTTGTTCAGGGTATCTGAAGAATACTTTGCCGCGGCATCTACCCAGCGTTGGGGCATATCCCTAAAGGGGTGCTTGCCGTAGTGGTCGGCGTCGAAGAAATGGTGGGGTGCTTCGGTGCTGTCTACATAGCGCTTTTTATCGGCGCTTACGGCGTGTTCGGTTATGAAGCGGATGTTGGCCCTGTAAAAACCTGCCATGCCCTTAGGCAGCGTAAAAACCGCCAGTCTGTTTATGCGGTAATGCGCGAAGAACCCCCATGAGGTGCAAAGCGTAACAACAAATAAACCCGATAAAACTAAGGCTAGGCACCGTTTCATAGGGTAAATATGCTCAAATATTCAGGATATCAGGCAATATTAACCTGCCCCACATAAACATTGGTATCGTATTGTATGGTGATGGTATTGTTATGCTGATACTTGTCAAATAATAGTTTAAGATCGTTTATCATAGGTTGGTAGCCTTCATCCTGGTTAGTGGGCATGTACGATGATGAGGATAAGCGCCCTTTAAGGCCATCAAAATCAAATATCTGCTCGTTATAAAAGGTTTTGAGCTGATAGGGCTGCGGGGTAAAAAATGCCGCGATATGTTCGGCATCGATATTACGGTGATCTACCTGTACATAATCTTTACCATGTTTGATAATGAGCTGATCGTACTCCTTTTCAAAAGGGGAGCCGGTTCTGCGTTCGTTCCATATCAGGGCGATGATACCACCCGGTTTAAGGATGCGCTCAAACTCGGTCCTCGTTTTTTGGGCATCAAACCAATGGAAGGCCTGCCCGGCAATAACAGCATCTATGCCGGCGGTGGGCAGCCTGGTATCTTCGGAAGTGCCGTTTTGGGCTTTAAAGCCCGGCCAGTTACCCAGCAGTTCAATTGATTTTTCGCGCATAGGCTCGTTAGGTTCTACGGCAATTACCCGGTAACCGGCATCAAGGAACAAAGCGGTTGATATGCCCGTGCCTGCACCAATATCGGCAATAAGCTTATCGGTGCTAAGGTTAAATTGCTGCTGTAAAAAATCGATAATTTGAGTGGGGTAGCCGGGCCTGTATTTTACGTAATCGTTTACCCGGTTGCTAAAGCGGGTGGTGTTGTTGGTAATCATGTAAATTAAACGCAGGTTTATAGGAGGTTATTTTGTGTGTCCGTCCGTTAGGGTGTGCGGATGTTGCGGACGGGAGCGGACAGTAGGGTTGTGGTTAAAGCCAAAGACGCAGGCTGGTTATGCGCCCGATAAATGGGACGGCAATGATTGGAAAAGTAAATTCATTGCCGTTGGCTTTAGCCAACGGAACGGGTATTTAACAAAGCCGTCATTATTTCGGCATCTCTCATGTTTAGTGTGTGACTATTTAATTGGCCCGCTCACCGCCGCGGAGGCTCCTTCTTTTCTCTTGATAGAAAAGAAGCAAAAGATCAAGTCGGCAAAAAGGCTTCTTTGCCGCACATGGCCTTTGCCCTGCAAATCGGACAGAACCACGGGCTGGAATCTTTTGCCCCACTGCGTTCGCTCATTGCCATCGCTTCAGCAAAATTTCCTATGCCCTTGCAGCCGCACAAGGCCACCATCGTTCTACCCGCTTTCGCCCGAAGCTGTTTTGCCGACAGGGAGAAAAAAACTCTGCGTTAGGGATAGGAGCGGGTACCGGCCCCGTGGATAATGCCTGTGCAGTATGAACGGATAGCCCGGCCGAAGGCAACGCCCCAATGATAAATACCCTGTCCGTCCGTTCCCCACTACCGATACATTACGACAAAACGGACAACCCACCAATAAACTAATGAACCACTGAACCAATACCCTGTCCGTCCGTTCCCCACTACAGACACATTGCGACAAAACGGACAATCCACTAATAAACTAATGAACTATTAAACTAATGAACTACCGAACTAATGAACCATTAAACTAATGAACGCCCTGAATATTTATCCACAATCAAAAAATAACATAAATGGGCTTGCATATTAAAAAATGTGTGCCTATATTTGCAACCTCAAAATAAAGAAAAGAATAACAAAGCTATACGATGGCAAATCATAAATCATCCCTAAAAAGAATCAGGTCAAACGCTGCGAAGCGTCTGCGTAACAGGTATCAGGCAAAAACTACCAGAAATGCAATTAAGAAATTAAGAGGCGTTACTACTAAAGCTGATGCTACACCTTTATTGTCTAAAGTGATTTCAATGTTAGATCGTTTGGCTAAAAAGAACGTTATTCACAAAAACAAAGCTTCGAACAATAAATCAAAGCTTACTAAATTTGTAAATACTTTAAGCTAATAGCTTAATTACCGATATTAAAAGGGATAGTGCACGCGCATTATCCCTTTTTTATTGCCTTATATTTTCTACTTTAGGTGCATAAACCTGTGCAGTGGCAAACTACTCCAATAAAATAAGCATTAAAGCCTGGGCCGAAGAAGACCGCCCACGCGAAAAGCTAAGCGGGCAGGGCCGCCGGGCCCTTACCGATGCCGAATTGATTGCCATACTGATAGGCAGCGGCAGTCGTGACGAAAGCGCTGTTGAGCTAAGCAAGCGCATATTGCACTATTATGATAACGACCTAAACAAGCTAGGTAAAGCCGGTATAAGCGAGCTAAGCCAGTTTAAAGGCATTGGCGAGGCTAAGGCCATATCCATTATTGCCGCCCTGGAGATAGGCCGCAGAAGGGGCGATACGGAGATAAAAGTACAGGATGAGGTGAAGAGCAGCCGCGATGGGTACAACATTATGCGCCGCCACCTAATGGATTTGAACCACGAGGAATTTTGGATTATGCTGATAGGCCGATCAAGCAAAGTATTGGCTAAAGAGCTGGTGAGCAAAGGCGGTTTAAGCGGTACCGTTGCCGACCCGAAGATAATTTTCCACATGGCGTTGCAGCACCAGGCAAGCGCCATTATTATGGTGCATAACCACCCATCGGGTAATTTAAAGCCAAGCCGCGAAGATCTGGTGCTTACCAAAAAGATAGCTGATGCAGGCCGTATGCTGGATATAAATGTGCTGGATCACCTCATTATTACCGACAGCGGGTATTTTAGCTTTGGGGATGAAGGGTTGCTGTAGCCCATCCGTGTGTTACGCTATGCCGCATTTTAGCTCATCGTTCTGTCCGTCCGTTTCGCTCCCTCGTTCTAAATTCTTAGCGTCTTTGCGAGAAATCAAAACCTTTCAAACAAGAATCCCTATGTGCTGTTGTATTTGTACACACTAAATACCTCAAACTATGATAACTCCACCCGAAGATCAGGATGACGCATTACAGCAAGACGATCAGTTGAGCCAGACTGAGAATGAAGACCAAATGAGCCAGCAGGATGTACACGGTAACGGCTTCGATGAAACTAATAATGATATTGGCGAAACCGACGAAAGCAGCCAGGCACAACAGGCTTACGATGCCGCAGAACCATCATACACCCTTAACCTGGATGATGATGATTACAGTAGTGGCGATGATGAATAATTAAACGACGGTTTTTTGTCCGTCCGTTTAGGAGGCGGACATTGGGGACAGAAGGTGGCGGACAAGTTCAAGGCAGGTAATTTGTCCGCCCTGTTCTAACTTTCCGGTCGGTAAAGCGGACGGACAACCGGATGGATGCGGTTATGCCGATGCCCGGGTTTGACAAACGGAACGTTACCTTTCTGATGCGGCATTGGCTTGTTGCGGGTGTCACAGGCATTGCTTTAGCAGTAACCTTAAGCGACAAGGCACAGTCGCGTGTTTTTTCTTTGGTTCGTTTCTTTTTTGCGACAAAAAAGAAATGAACATCCACAGGCCATTCAACTTAGAACTGCCATTCCTAACGAAGAACTAACTAAAGGAATGCTGTATCGTTTACAATGACATATTTATTAAATCTGAAATAAAAACAAATCCTATCTTTGCCGATTATCATTCTCCTATAATGAAGATATCTTATAATTGGCTTAAAGAATTTATTGATACGGATAAAACCCCTGCGGAATTATCTACCATACTTACAGGTACCGGCTTAGAGGTGGAGAGCCTTGAGCGGGTGCAAGCCATACCGGGCGGTTTAGAAGGCCTGGTTATTGGCCATGTTAAAGAAAGCGTAGCACACTCCAACTCAGATCACCTGCATGTTACCCGCGTAGATGTGGGCCTTGGCGAGGACCTGCAGATTGTTTGTGGTGCACATAATGTGGCAGCCGGACAAAAAGTAGTAGTGGCAACCGTTGGCACAACCATATATCCCACCGTAGGCGAACCATTCAGTATAAAAAAATCAAAGATCCGCGGAGAGATATCCGAAGGGATGATATGCGCCGAAGATGAGATAGGCCTTGGCCACGACCATGATGGTATTATGGTGCTTGATGCCGATACCGCTGTTGGTACACTGGCTAAAGACCATTTTAAGCTGAACGACGATTACATGTACGAAATTGGCCTTACACCAAACCGTGCCGATGCTGCATCGCACTTAGGTACGGCGCGTGATATTGCCGCTTTCCTTAAACTGGGCATCAAAAAGCCCGATGTGAGCGCATTTAAAGTAGATAGCAACGATAGCCCTATACAGGTAGTGGTAGAGAACGAAACTGCCGCCCCAAGGTATAGCGGTTTAACTATATCGGGTATAAAGGTTGGCGAATCGCCTGCGTGGTTAAAAGAGCGTTTGGCAGTGATAGGTGTGCGCAGCATTAACAACATTGTTGATGTTACCAACTACGTACTGCACGAGCTTGGGCAGCCCCTGCATGCCTTTGATGCCGCTGCCATTACCGGTAACAAGGTTATTGTAAAAAACGTAGCCGAAGGCACCGTATTTAAAACGCTTGATGATGTAGAACGCACCCTAAGTGCCGACGACCTGATGATATGCAATGCCAACGAGGCCATGTGTATTGCCGGTGTGTTTGGCGGTGCAAAATCGGGCGTAAGCGAAACTACTACAAGCATCTTTTTAGAGAGCGCTTATTTTAACGCCGTATCGGTACGCAAAACCTCAAAAAGGTTTGGGTTGAAGACCGATGCATCGTTCCGTTTTGAGCGTGGTACCGACCCTGATATGACCGTATTTGCCCTTAAACGTGCAGCCTTGCTGATACAGCAGGTAGCGGGTGGCAAGGTAACGTCGGATATATTTGACCATTACCCTGCGCCGGTAGCACCATTCGAGGTAGAGATCACCTACAACACTATCGACAGGCTGATAGGTAAAGCCATTGGCAACGATACCATCAAAAGCATTATTACCGCTTTAGATATCCAGATAGTTAACGAAACTGCCGAAGGCCTATCCCTTAAAGTGCCCCCATACCGTGTAGATGTAACGCGCGATGTGGATGTGGTAGAAGAGATACTGCGTATTTACGGTTACAACAATATCGAGATCCCTACACAAATAAGGGCATCGTTAAATAACTCGGTAAGGCCGGAGAAAGATACCGTGCAAAACGTAATTGCCGACCTGCTTAGCGCAAACGGCTTTAACGAGATGCTGGCCAACTCGCTTACCAAACTAAGTTACTCGGATAACCCCGATGCTGCCGTAAAGATAGTGAACCCCCTAAGCAGCGATCTGGATGCCATGCGCCAAACCCTTTTATACTCGGGTTTAGAGGCCATTGCCTATAACCAAAACCGCCGCAGCGCCGATCTTAAATTTTACGAATTTGGTAAGGTATACAGCATTAAGGATGATAAATACATCGAAACACAGCGTTTCAGCGTATTTATAACCGGTGCCAATACTGCCGAGCAATGGAACCAAAAGCAGAAGCCGGTAACATTCTATAATATAAAAGCTATTGTTGATGGCATTTTAAAACGCCTTAAAATAACCGATTTTGTAACCGAAGATGCTACCTGCAGCAAACTTGCTTTTGGCTTGCAGTACATGCTAAACGGTAAGCAACTGGTTAAATTTGGGCCGGTAGGTGCAGCAACAGCCAAAAAGGTTGATGTGGATAAGGAAGTATTTTACGCCGACTTTAATTTCGACCTGATACTGGCAGCGGTACGTAAAAACGTGATAGTTTATCAGGAAGTATCAAAGTTCCCGGCGGTGCGCAGGGATTTGAGCATGCTGGTAGATAAAACCGTAACCTTTGGACAGTTGAAGCAGGTAGCCGGACGGACGGACAAAAAACTGCTGAAAGAGGTGAATGTATTTGATGTTTACCAGGGCGATAAACTGCCCGAGGGTAAAAAATCGTACGCGCTGAGCTTTACCCTGCAAGACACCGAGAAAACTTTAACCGATAAAGCGATTGATGCCCTGATGCAAAAATTAATTTATAATTTAGGCAAAGAAGCAGGAGCGGAGATCCGTAAATAATTATTGATTTAATGAATGACTGAATTATTGATTGAGAAGGGATTTTTGATCAATAAGCAAAAAAATAACTAAATCACTAATTCAATAAATCACTAAATAAAAAATGGCCTCAGTAGCAGAACAATTAAATAAAGTTGTAGAAAAAACAGAGCGGTTAATTGAGCTTTGTGCTGCGTTGCAGGAAGAAAATGATTTGCTGAAGCTGGAAAGTGAGGCATTAAATGTGGCCCTAAATGCCAGTACAAACAAGACAAAAGACCTGGAAGAAAAGCTTCGTGTATTGAAGCTTGCAAAGTCGTTTTCAGAAACAAATGAAAAAAGTGTTGACATTAAGCAAAAAATTAACGACTTTGTGCAAGAAATAGATAAGTGCATTGTATTGCTTAAAAAGTAATGCGAAAAAGTGAACAGCTCAATGGGAGAAATCTCAATAAAAATAAATATTGCTGACAGAGTTTACCCGTTGAAGGTAAACATGGAAGAAGAGGAAATAATAAGAAGGGCAGCTAAGCTGATCAATGACCGTATAAAAGAATACCAGGAAAATTACGCGGTTAGGGATAAACAAGATTTGCTTTCGATGTGTGTGCTGCATTATGCAACATCGTCATTAAAGGCGGATAAGAAAGTTACTACGGATGATACCGAAGTAGCCGAAAAGGTTTATCAGTTAGATCATTTACTGTCAGATTTTTTTTCGAAACAATAACGTTCTTATACATATAACAGAGCATTTTAAGATTTAACCGCAGTTAAATTTTAAGTTTCACTATTAAAAACTTAACGCTTCAATATCTTCGGATTACAAAGAGGCATGCGTTGATCGTGATTTAACGGTAACCCGTGATCCACTCCATCCGGCAAGAAGTTTTAACAATACATGACACTTAGAAGTTTAGTTGCGGTTTTTTTATTATATAACCTAAATAACCAATGAACAGTATATTATACATTATTATCGGGGTGCTTATGGGCGTCCCGACGGGAATAGTCATAGGGCGTTTCCTGCTACGTAAGCTCTTTAAAGATCAGGAAGTATCGGCACAAAATAAAGTAAAGAAGATATTAAAGGATGCAGAGAACAACGCCGAAATATTAAAAAAGAACAGGCAGCTGGAAGCAAAAGAGAAGTTTTTGCAGATGAAAGCCGAGCATGAGCAGGAAGTAAATGCTAAAAACAACGTATTAAACCAGCGCGAGAACGGCATCAAACAAAAAGAGCAATCTTTTAACCAGAAGCTGGAGAACATGAACCGTAAGGAAGCTGAACTGGATAACGCGCGTAAAAAACTGGAAACCCAAACCGATATTCTTGTTAAGAAACAGGAAGAGGTTGAGCATTTAAAGAACCAGCACGTTGCGCAGTTAGAAACCATTGCAGGCCTAAGCGCCGAAGATGCCAAAAACCAACTGGTAGATAACTTACGCGAAGAAGCACGCAGCAAGGCAATGGCGCAAATAAAAGATATTATTGACGAAGCCAAGCTAACTGCTACCAAAGAGGCTAAGAAAATAGTTATCCAAACCATACAACGTACCGCTACCGAGAGCGCTATCGAGAATACGGTATCTATCTTTAACATCGAGAATGATGAGATAAAAGGCCGTATCATTGGTCGCGAAGGGCGTAACATCCGTGCGCTGGAAGCAGCAACCGGTATCGAAATTATTGTTGATGATACCCCTGAGGCAATTATCCTTTCAGGTTTCGACCCTGTTCGTAGAGAGATCGCCCGTTTGGCTATGCACCGCTTGGTAACGGACGGACGCATACACCCGGCACGTATCGAGGAGGTTGTCGCCAAAACCAAAAAGCAAATAGAAGAAGAAATTGTTGAGATAGGTGAGCGTACCGTAATTGATTTAGGTATCACTGGTTTGCACCCCGAACTGATAAGGATGGTGGGCCGTATGCGTTACCGTTCATCGTACGGGCAAAACCTGTTGCAACACTCGCGCGAGGTAGCCAACTTCTGTGCTACCATGGCAGCAGAGTTAGGCTTAAACGTAAAACTGGCTAAACGCGCAGGCTTACTGCACGATATTGGTAAAGTGCCTGATGATAACCCCGAACTGCCACACGCTATTTTGGGTATGCAGCTTGCCGAAAAATATAAGGAACACCCCGAAGTATGTAATGCCATAGGTGCCCACCACGATGAAGTGGAAATGACATCAATGCTATCGCCGATTATACAGGTGTGTGACGCTATATCGGGCGCAAGGCCGGGTGCACGCCGCGAGGTGGTAGAAAGTTACATCAAGCGATTAAAAGAGCTTGAGGAGCTTGCTTTATCGTATCCTGGTGTCGAAAAAACATTCGCTATACAGGCAGGCCGCGAATTGCGTGTTGTTGTAGAAAGCGAAAAGATATCAGATGCGCAATCAGAAATACTGGCGGCAGATATATCAAACCGTATACAAACAGAAATGACCTATCCGGGTCAGATAAAAGTTACCGTTATCAGGGAAACCCGTTCGGTAGCGTTTGCTAAATAATTAACAGCTTTACACAAGCCCTCTCTATAACAGAGGGGGCTTTTTTATTTTACAATGGGTAAGCAACATCAACCAATCGTCAAAACCACACCGGCAAACAAGCCGGGGCAACGCAAGATAGACGTTTACTTTAATCGTTTAGATGCCAGCCATCAAAACCCAACCAACAGGTTACTGCATTGGTTTTTTGTTCCGTTGATGGTTTTGGGTTTGTTAGGTATGGCATGGGCGCTGCCTTTTCCGCACATCAGCTTTATTGGTAAGTATAACGGCTACTTTAACTGGGCATCGTTTGTAATTGCTTTTGCTATGTATTACTACTTAAAGTTATCGCCATTGTTATCTTACTTCGCGCTGTTTTTGCTGTTTGGCTTAAGCTATGGCGTAATGCAGCTGGAGCTTTATGAAAAAGCAGGTGGCCCGCCATTGGCAATGGTAAGCGTGGCTGTGCTTTTTGCCGGTCTGGCAGGCCAGTTCATAGGCGGTAAAATAGAAGGTAAAGAAGACTCATTTAACGATGATACCAAGCTGTTGCATATAACCCCGCTATGGGTGCTGTACTCGCTTACAAAAAGGTTTGGGTTGAGGTATTAGGGTTTTTGCTAACCCATGATAATTCGTTGGTAAATGGCGCAAGTGTTCACGTTCACAGCCGTGAACGCATTGTGAATTTTGTTAATAGCTGATAATAAGGCATTTAAAAAATTGGGTACTGGCGAAATAGTGTCACCATTTGATCCAAACCCGGCACAGGCAAAATAGACTATAATGTAGTTTCTCTTGCACTCGTCACAGACGGGCGCAAGGTTAAAACGCACATCAATATCCCTTAATCAATAAAATCTGCTTAATCCCGGTTATAGGTTCTTACCCAATTTCTCTAAAATATCCTGCGGTACTTTCTCCAGATCTAAAACCAGGAAACCATCAAGGCAATCGGCAAATTTAGGGTCGATGTTAAAGCTGATGATATGGGCGTTAAGGGCAAGGTACTGACGAAGCAATACCGGCACCTTCATGTTATGCGTTTCCACTTCGGATATCAGGTTATCGAGGCCTTTAAACGTATCCCCGCCAGATAGCAGCAGGTCGGTATCAATATTCTCCAAATTCACCTTGAATTTCTTACGTGGCTTTACATACTGCGCCATCTCGTGATCAAAATGGTTGCGGTTAATGTAATCTACAATAAGCGATTTGGAGAACTGAGAGAAGGAATTACTGATACTTACCGGACCTATTAAATAACGGTAACGGGGGTTATCAATAACAAACTTCAGGATGCCTTTCCATAGCAGGAACAGGGGCAGGGGTTTCATCTGATATTCCTTACGGATCCATGAACGACCAAGCTCCAGGCTTTTCTTTAATATGGGAGTAAACTGCTCTTTAAGCTTAAATAGTTCGTTAATGTAAAAACCCTTTTTACCAACGCCATAAAAGATCTCATCGCCCAGGCCAATACGGTAAGCGCCAACTATCATTTTGGCATCGGTATCCCAAATAAACAGGTGGTGATAGTAAATATCGTATTCGTCAAGGTCGGTAGCTTTGTTAGTGCCTTCCCCAACATCCCTGAAAGTTATCTCGCGTAAACGGCCTATCTCGCGAATGATGCAGGGGATCTGCGAAGTTGGTGTGATAAATACCTCGTAGTTTTTTTCTGTCCAAACCTTGTAACTTTCGCGAAGCGGTATAACCTCTTTTTCCAGTTTTTCGGAAAGGGTTTCGGGTACGATATCTTCGGGCAATCTTTTTATCTTGAACAGATTGCGGGGGTTAAATATCTTTTTCTCTTCCTCCAAACCTGCACCCAATGCATAAGTTTTAGCACGAAGGAAATTAAGAATTTTAGTACTGTTGGTATTATCGGGGATATCGTCAATCTTTATCGGTTTACCTATACGCAGCTTAATAGTTTGGCCCTGTTTATTAAATAACTCGGATGGTAACTTCGCGGTACGCAAAGCGGGGTGTATTAGGCTCAATAAATTAAACAGCAAGCCATTGTTGCCGTGGAAGTATATAGGTACAACCGGTACTTTAGATTTTGCGATGATCTTACCCACTACCGGGTGCCATAGCCTGTCGGTAACTTCTTTTTTCTCCAGTTTAAAGGTAGATACCTCGCCGGCAGGGAAAATGCCTATAGGGGTGCCATTAGCCAGTAATTCGAGCGTGTTTTTTAATCCGCTGATGCTGGATGAATGTTCTACGTTCTCAAAGGGGTTAACAGCTATAAAGTAATCGCTAAGGTTAGGGATCTTTTTAAGCAGGAAGTTGGCCATCAGCTTAGCATCCGGCCTAACCATGCAAAGCATTTTTAGCAACACCATCCCCTCAATACCACCATAAGGGTGATTGGCAATGGCTATAAAGCTGCCTTCTTTAGGTATGTTTTTTAGCTCACGTTCATCAAAATCGATTTCAATACCACAGCCTTTTAAAATAGCATCAACAAACTCCGGGCCTTGTTTAGGCTGGGCCTGGGCAAACAGATCGTTCACCTGGTTTATCTTCATCAGTTCCATCAACAGGCCTGCCAATCCGGGCATTTTTAGCTTATCCAGTTTGGTGGCTTTGGCAAACTCTTCGGTGGTTATTATTTTCATGCTGTATTTAACGCAGTAAAAGTCTCGAAATTTATTAATTTAACGGCTTATTAGCCTGTTGATAATGAAAACGCAGTTCAAAAATTACATGTCCCTTACTAAAAAAGAATGGAACGGCATGGTAGTGCTGCTTGTATTAATAGCACTGGTTTTGGCTGCTCCCTACGCTTATCAGAGGTTTCACAAAGATAATACAATAAACGTTACAGAGTTTAATGCTGCTGTGGCGCAATTGAACAAGGCCAATCCGCAGGCAAATCAATTAAATGACGGTGGCAAACTTCAAAGCGTTGCACTTTTCAAATTTAATCCCAATACTTCATCTGTAGCCGATTGGCAAAAGCTTGGGTTGACAGCGAAGCAGGCTGCTATCATTAAAAACTATACCACAAAAGGCGGCAGGTTCCGTAAGGCGGATGATCTACAAAAGATATATGGCCTTACTAAAGTTGACTATGCCCGTCTGGCTCCGTTCATTGTTATCCCGGAAGGAAAGGCTGCTACTAATATGGTAGTAGAATTAAACTCGGCAGATTCTGCAAAACTTACAAGTGTGGAGGGGATAGGCCCGGGCTTTGCCAAACGCATTATTTACTATCGCGAAAGGTTGGGTGGCTTTGTATATAAAGAGCAATTGAAAGAAGTTTTTGGGCTGGATGAATTGAAGTACGATGAAATAAAAGGCCAGGTAAAAGTAGATGCCAGCCGCATCCGTAAAATCAACGTTAACACCATCAGTTTTGATAAACTAAGGTTGATGCCTTATCTGGATTATAAACAGGTAAATGCCATTGTTGAGTATCGCAAACAGCATGGCAATTACGCCTCAATTGCCGATATAGGAAATATTGCCATTATAGATGATGGAATTTTGCGTAAAATTGAGCCTTATTTAGTTTTTAAATGATAGAGCAGCAAATTAAAACCGCTATCCGCGATATACATGACTTTCCAAAACCGGGTATTATCTTTAAGGATATCACCCCGATACTAAAAGACCCTATCCTTTGTACAAAAATTACCGATGCCTTTATAGAAAAATTGCAGGGTATGCAGATAGATGCCATAGCAGGGGTAGAGAGTCGTGGTTTTTTATTTGGCTTAACACTTGCCACCAGACTGGGCGTGCCGTTTATCCCGGTGCGTAAGGCGGGGAAGCTGCCCCATACCGTTAATCAGAAAGTTTACGAATTGGAATATGGTACAGCTACAATAGAGATCCATACCGATGCCTTTAGTCCCGGCGATCGTATCCTTATTCATGATGATTTACTGGCAACGGGAGGTACCGTAACCGCCACCAGCGAACTGATACAGGATATGGGCGGCCATGTGGCAGGTTTTACTTTTGTGGTAGGCCTTGGCTTTTTAAACGGACTGGAAAAAATATCACCCATTAGCAATAACATCATTGTACTTGCCGATTATTGATTTTTAAGATTATACGCATTAATATTCTACCTTATATTTTTGGCAGATTAAAATATCAAAAACCCTCTAATTACTCAAATTAGAGGGTTTTTAGATTATAAAAATTTCCTGATGATTGATATTGGTATGCCATGCCATAAATCTGTTATAATTTCAGCAATTAATCGGAAATGTCAGCCAATTCGTTTCCGGTTTAAACAGACCTTAATCTGTTTACTAAACCATTCAAAAATAGAGATGAAAATTAATCGCTGCATTGCCCTTGCTGTAATTTTTACGGCTTGTACCCAACTCTTGTCTGCCCAAAGCCCTATAAAACAGGTGGGTAAGGTAACCGCTGTTACAGTAAATAACCAGGAAATTGATATCACCACAGAAAACGCCTTTGTAAAAGTTGTTGTGTATAGCCCTAATATTATAAGGGTACGCATGGATAAGCAAAAGCTGGCAGCCGATTTTTCGTACGCTGTAATAAGTGAGCCGGTTAAAACCAAGATGGCTATCACTCAGGATAATGACCAGATAAACCTTACTACCGATTCTTTAAAGGTAAATATCCGCAAAAGCCCTTACCAAATAACATTTAGCACGCTAACAGGTGAGGTTATTAACCAGGATGAGCCGGGTTTAACAACTTCATGGGTAAATGAATCTGTTACTACCTACAAAAAAATGCAGGATAACGAGCACTTTATAGGTTTAGGTGAAAAAACTGGTTCGCTTGACCGTAAAGGAAATGCCTATACCCACTGGAACAGCGATACCTATGCATACACAACCGGGCAGGATCCTATTTATTCAACTATCCCTTTTTATTTAGGGATACACCATAATGTGCAGTACGGGATCTTCTTTGATAACACCTGGCAGTCTGATTTTAACTTCGGTGCCAGTAATGACAGGTTCTCGTCATTCGGTGCCAAGGGTGGCGAAATGAACTATTATTTCATCTACAACAAACACCTTGCAGATATTATTAGCTCGTATAGCTCGCTTACCGGTTTAATGAAAATGCCACCACTGTGGAGCTTGGGCTATCAGCAAAACCGGTACAGTTACTACCCCGAAGCCGAAGTTTATCGTATAGCGCAAACGCTTCGCGAGAAAAAGATCCCGGCAGATGGTATTACACTGGATATCCACTATATGGATAAATACAAGGTGTTTACCTGGGATAAAACCCGCTTTCCTGATCCGACGGGCTTAACTAAAAAGCTGAACAGCATGGGCTTTAAAGTAACCCTGATTGTTGACCCGGGCATTAAGGTAGAAAAAGGCTATAGCGTTTACGAACGCGGATTGAAAGAAGACATTTTTGCGAAGTACCCGGATGGAACCAACTATACCGGACAGGTATGGCCCGGCTGGTGTAACTTTCCCGATTTTACAAACCCTAAAGGGCGTGCATGGTGGGGAAGCGAACTTAAAAAATATGCCGATGAGGGCGTAAGCGGTATCTGGAATGATATGAACGAGTTTAGCACCTGGGGCCAAAAAGCGCCGGATAATATTCTATTTAATTACGAAGGTAAACTGGCGTCACATCCACAAATACATAATGCTTATGGTTTAGAAATGATCCGCTCCAGCTATGAGGGATACAAGGCAGCGCTTAATAATAAACGTCCGTTTATTTTAACCCGTTCGGGTTACGCAGGTTTACAACGTTATGCCGCTATATGGACAGGTGACAACCGTGCCGAGAACGACCACATGCTGTTAGGTATAAGATTGATGAACAGCCTTGGTTTAAGTGGTGTTCCTTTTTCAGGTATGGACGTAGGTGGATTTACAGGTGGTGCATCACCATCGTTATATGCCCGCTGGATGCAGATTGGCGCGTTTAACCCATATATGCGTAACCACTCGGGGATCAACTCAAAAGCATCAGAGCCATGGGCTTACGGTGAAGAGGTATTAGAGATAACCCGTAACTATATTAACCTGCGTTACCGTTTATTGCCCTACTTATACTCAAGCTTTTACGATGCTACACAAATCGGCAGCCCTATAATGAGGTCGCTTACTATTGATTACACCCATGATGAAAATGTATACAATGGCTTATATGAGAACCAATATATGTTTGGTAAAGCATTTTTGGTGTTTCCGTTTGATGGGGTAACCAATTATGGTAAGCTGTATTTCCCGGCGGGTAAATGGTATAACCTGTACACCGGCGAAGTACAACAGGGTAACCAAAAAATAGCGCTTGATCTGGGTATATCCAAATTGCCTGTTTATGTTAAAGAAAGTAGCATTATCCCAATGCAATCGCAAATACAAACCACAATGGAAAAGCCAACCGATACTTTGTATGTGCATGTGTACAAAGGCGACGTAAATAACAAGTTTGTTTATTACGAGGATGACGGTGAAAGCTTCGATTACGAAAAAGGCGATTTCTACAAACGTACTATTACTTATGATGCGGCTAAAAAGACCATTTCTTTCGCCAAAGCAGAAGGCTCTGCAAAATCAAAATTCAGTAACATAAAACTGCTATTGCATGGTTTTGGCGATAATTTTAGTGCAAAGCTGAATGGCAAACAAGCTAAGGCCGGAAATGGTTTTGAAGTGCTAATGGTACCTATATCAAGATTTGACCCAACCGGATTATCAAATCCGGTTGAAGGGGAGAAGGTAAAAACACTATTGATCAAAAATAACAGCGATCAGTTTGCCATTAGTTATTAGTTTAAGAGATTTCCCTACTAAACATATCAGCCTGCATCTTTTTTATAAGTTGCAGGCTTTTTTATTAGTGTTTTTGTAAAAAAATGCGTTTTGTAACAAATTTGGCAGATAATTAGTAATATTACGTTCGGGTAGATTTACCAGTTAATCTATAACTAAATTATTTATTTTCAGGAATGTGCGGGTCAGATATAGCTGAATTTGCACTGGATATAATTTAAAAATTTAGTTTACAGTAATTAACTTTAATGCCTTTTGTAACCAAAATATGCGATTTTTTTTGAGGTTTTTCTTCATGTTGCTTCTTGCCTACCCTGCCATATCTATCGGCGCCGGTACAGATACTCTCCTTACAGCTTTGAAAATTGAAATCAGCAGAAAAAATGTATACGATGATCAAAAGCAGGCAAGGATACACCGCTTAAAGCAACTGCAGCATACAACGCCCAAAGTTGATTATGCAAAGCAATATGATTTGTGCCTTAAACTGTATGACGAGTATAAGTCATATCAGTATGATTCGGCTTATGTATACGTAAATAAGCTTAAGGATATTAGTGTATCAATGAACGATATGTCCAGGGCTTATTACAGCCAAATAAAGCTGGGCTTTATATTGCTGTCATCGGGTATGTTTAAAGAAACCTTTGACAGTATGGGCAAGGTTGATCCTAAAATGCTTAACGACTCCATGAAGGTGGAGTACTATTTTATAATGTATCGCTGTAATAACGATCTTGCTAAATATAATAACGACAAGTATTTTACCCCCAATTATTTAAGGATCGGAAACGCTTATATCGATTCGGCTATTAAATTAAGCAAACCCGGGTCTGTGGATCATATTTACTATACCGGTTTAAAGCATGTTGGCAAAAACGACAATAACCGCGGCTCGCAGGAGCTTAGTAAGCTGTTAATACCAAACGCGCAAATATCAATGCACTTACGCGCCATGATAACTTGTTCGCTGGGGCAAATTTATCTTAACAGTGATAAAAAAGAAGAAGGCACAAAGTTGCTTGTTCAATCGGCCATTGCGGACATTAAATCGTCTACCAAAGAAACCGTAGCCCTTTTTACCCTTGCCGAGCAGCTTTATAAAGCAGGCAATATAAAAGATGCCTATAGTTTTATTCAGTTGGCCAAGGCCGATGCCGATTTTTATGGCGCCCGCCAGCGTAAGATACAGATAGGGGCTATTTTACCCCTGGTTGCTGCCGAAGAGTTGAGTCATTCGGAAAAAGAAAAACATACCATATTAACATACCTGCTGGCAATAACAGCCCTGGCATCATTGGTTATTTTGTTTTTGATGATGATATATAAGCAATTGGGTAAGCTTAAGCACAAGGAACGTATCATTGAAGACCAGAATATGCAATTAAAGGATATTAATTACAAACTGGTTGAAGATGCACACATCAAAGAAGAGTACATAGGGCAGTTCTTTAAGATCATATCGGGCTATATATTAAAGCTGGAGAAGCTCAAGATGTCTGTTGATACCAAACTGTCAATAAAGAAATATGATGATATAAGATTGATAATCAATAATATAAATATTAAAAAAGAACGTGAAGTATTATACTACAGCTTTGACCATATCTTTCTTAAAATATTCCCCAATTTCATATCTGTGTTTAATTCTCAGTTTGATGAGAAAGATCAGATATGGCCGCATGAGCATGAAGTGTTAAATACAGATCTGCGCATATTTGCTCTGATACGTATGGGCATAAATGATAATGAAACCATAGCCAAGATATTGGAATATTCTGTGAATACTATTTACGTATACAAAATGCGTATTAAGGCAAAGTCTAAAAACCCCGATCAATTTGAACAGTGTATAATGGACATTAAGGCCGTTGACACCATTGAATAGTTAAAGCGGCTCTGCTATATGTAATAGTACTTTAAAAACTATTTAACGTACTATTTTACCCTGTTTTGTTATATAAAATCTAAAAATGACTTATATTTTTTAATATGTTGATTTAATTAACTACCTTGTAATAAGGTATTTAAATTTAAATTCATTTATATTTTTTTATATTTTAGGTAAACTTGTAGGGATTGAGGTTCAGGACATCCATCTTTGTATAGGAAGAGAATATTTTAATAAGTGATAGGCTCATTAAAATAGCACCCAAAGCTTCGAGAAGCACAATTATAAACCAATATATACTGTACCAATTTTATTAAGTTTTTACCGGGTAATAACATTACACGGCACCATGAATTTTGATTTGCTGAATTTTATGCGCAAACCTGTTTTATGATGTAAATGCGAACCATGTACTAAATTTTATATAACCAATTATTAATTAAACCACAAACTATGCAATTTAAACACTTACTCACATTATGTTTTTTTGCTTTAACCTGCCTCTTTGTTCAGCCTGCACTGGCTCAAAACAAAGTTGTAACGGGTAAGGTAACTGACAAAAAAGACAATTCGCCGCTTATTGGCGTATCGGTAGGCGCAGCAGGCGGTATTGGAACGTTAACCAGCGTTGATGGTACGTTCAGGCTTTCGGTACCAGCAAGCACAACTGCTTTAACCTTCACTTATATTGGTTTCAAGAACTTAACAGTTCCTCTTAACGGCCAATCATCTATCGCTGTATCACTTGAATCAGCAAGTACAGCTTTAAACGAAGTTGTTGTAATTGGTTACGGTACCCAGCGTGTTAAAGACGCAACGGGTTCGGTTTCATCTTTAAGCCCTAAAGATTTTAATAAGGGTGTTATTGCAACACCCGAGCAACTATTACAAGGTAGGATAGCAGGTGTACAGGTAACCCCTTCAAGCGGTGAGCCTGGTGCAGCGGCTACTATCAATATCCGTGGTGCAAGTTCAATACGTGCGGGTACCAGCCCGTTATACGTGGTTGATGGTGTGCCGCTTGATAATGGTGGTACATCCGGCGGTTATGATAGTGGTGCAGGTACTTCTACAGCACGTAACCCTCTTGCATTTTTAAACCCTGCCGATATCGAAAATATCTCAGTGTTAAAAGATGCTTCTGCCTCGGCTATCTACGGTTCTCGTGGTGCTAACGGTGTAATTTTAATTACTACACGTAAAGGTCGTAAAGGGCAAGGTATACAATTTGGCGCAAGTACAAGTGTATCAAAAGCCGCTAAAACTTACGATGTATTAGGCCGCGAGGACTTCTTAAAAGCAGTGGAAAGTGTTGGCGCTGATCCAGCTGCTGCTGATTATGGCGGCAATACCGACTGGCAAAAAGAAATTTTGCGTACTGCGGTTTCTCAAAATTATAATATAGCTTTTGGTGGTGCCAGCAATACAGGTAACTATCGTGCTTCAGCAGCATACGATAACCAGCAAGGTATTGTTAAAAACACAAATCTTCAACGTTTTACTGCACGTTTTAACGGTTCGCAATCATTTTTTGGTGAGCGTTTAAAATTCGAGCTGCAGTCGTTATTTTCAAATGTACAAGATCGCTTTGCACCTATTACTAATAACGCCGGTTTTAACGGCAGCTTAATTGGTACCGCAATTCAAACAAATCCAACAATCCCAATTTTTGATGCTCAGGGTAGATATTTTAACCTTAACGGATATGATGCGCAAGGCTTCCCTAACGGTACTAGCTTCAGAAATCCTGTATCGTTATTAAATCAAATTGATGATACTGATAACATCAACCGTTACCTGAATAACTTAACAATGACCTTACGACTTATTGAAGGGTTAAGCTATAGGGGTAACATCAGTATTGACAAATCGCGCGGTGCAAGGAAAACTTTTTACGATCCAAATATAGTTGGTTTTACAGATGCAGGAAATATCAGGGGGCTTAGCTTTCCATCTGCAACAGGTAACGGCCGCAGTATTTTGCAAAATACCGAGCTTAGCAATTTAACAACTGAGCACACCTTAAACTACGAAAAGAAATTTTCTAACAATAGCTCAATTACAGCTTTAGCAGGTTATTCTTATTCTAAGTACGACAATTTCCCGCGCGCTAGGGTAGGATGGGGTGCAAAAGGTAACAAAACCTTCATCAAAGATTTTCAAAACACGCCTAACAAGTATCCGTTCGCATTCGGCGATAGTACAACTAACACTTATCGCTTGCAATCGTATTTCGCACGTGTAAACTACTCGTACAAAGACAGGTATATTTTAACAGCAACTGTTAGAAGGGACGGCTCTACGCGTTTTGGTGACGAGAACCATTATGCCAATTTCCCGGCTCTTGCGGCTAAATGGCGTATTTCTGGCGAAAGCTGGGCCCCTAAAGGCATATTTGATGACCTAAGCTTAAGGTTAAACTATGGTAAGACAGGTAACCAGGATTATCCTTCACTTGCTTCAAAAGCAATAAGGTCTATTGATTACTACGGCGGAACCACCGCAGATAACGCGGCTAACCCAACTCTTAAATGGGAAACACAAACCGCTTATGGTGCCGGGTTAGATTTCTCGGTACTGCGTGGACGCTTAACAGGTACTATTGATTACTTTAATAAATCACAAAAAGATCTGTTGTTCTTACAGGACGTAGCACAACCGGCGGCCGTATCCAGGTTCTGGGTTAACTTGCCTGGTAATGTAAGAAATACCGGTATTGAGGTAGGTTTAAACTTTGCCGCTATACAAGCATCAGATGCGAAAGGATTTAGCTGGGATGTTAATTTTAATACAACCTTTATTAAAAACAGAATTGAGAACTTTGGTAACCGTAACGTTATTACAGGTAACATTGATGGTCAGGGTTTATCAGGTGCTTACGCACAGTTTTTTGGTAACGGTTACCCGCTATATGAATTTAATGTATCACAATACAATGGTTTAGATGATCAAGGTTTTGGTATCTATCCTGATGGTATAGATGCTGCCACACCACACGGAAGCCCGCTGCCAACCTTCTATGGCGGTTTAAACAATACTTTTAGTTACGGTAACTGGAACCTGAGCTTCTTCCTGAGTGCGCAAACCGGATTTTACATTTACAACAATACTGCTAACGCATTCTTTTACAAAGGCAACCTTGTTAGCGGTCGTAACGTAACTAAAGAAGTGGCTGCAACAAACGAAAACCCACTTAACTCTGGTGAGGTATCAAGCCGTTTCCTGGAGAAAGGTGATTTCTTGAGATTGCAAAACGCAGCGCTTGGTTATACCTTCCCGTTGAGCGGTGGTGCTATCAAATCGCTTAGGGTTTCTTTAACAGGTCAAAACCTGTTCCTGATAACAGGCTATAGCGGTATAGATCCCGAAATTAACACAAACAAAGAAAGAAATGGCGTTCCTTCAAGGGGTATAGATTATACAGCTTACCCAAGCGCACGCACATTCACATTAGGTTTAAACGCAAGCTTCTAAAAAATACAAGTATGAAAAAAATTACATTAAGAGCGGTAATGTGTAGCATGGTACTTTTAGCTGCTGCAGGTTGCTCCAAACTGGACGAAAAGATATATGGTAACAAATTTGAGGATACGGGCGGTGCTCTTAGCGAATCGGATTTGGCAGGGGTTTATAATCAATTAGGCGGCCAGGCCGACCAGGCTAACACCTATGCCCTGCAAGAGCATTCAACAGATGAAATGATGGGCCCAACTCGTGGCACCGACTGGGGGGATTTTGGTACATGGCGTAAATTACACACGCACACCTGGACACCATCACACAACCAGGTAAACGATACCTGGGATCAGCTTAACATTGGTGTGTTCCGTGCAACCCAGGTTATAGACAGGGCTTCTTCAGACCAGATTAAAGCCGAAGCAAGTTTCTTGCGTGCTTATTTTATGTTCCAGGTAGTTGACCTTTATGGCCAGGCTCCTTTTCGTGATCCGGCAGCGGCTAATACCGACATCCCTAAAGTATACCAACGTGCCGAAGCAACAGACTTTATAATAAAAGATCTTGAATTTGCTGAGTCGAAACTTGGATCGGCACCAAACATTGGTGTTGCAAGTAAAGCTGCAGCTCAGGCACTGTTATGTAAAGTATACCTTAACAGGGCTGTTTACACTGCATCAACTGTAGGCGGGCCTTTCACGTTTGCTACAGCCGACATGAATAAAGTAATTGAGTATGCTAACAAAGTCATTGCATCTGGTGCATATTCTTTAGAGCCGGCAGGTAAGTATTTCCAGAACTTTGCCTGGGATAACTCAGAACAATCTCATGATAACATCTTTGGTATCTATAATACTCCTCAAAGGCAGATAGGTAATGCAAAAAACCGTTGGAAAATGGGCTTACACTACAACCAGACACCTGATGGATGGAATGGTTTTACCACCCTTGCCGATTTCTATAACTCTTTCCAGCCCGGAGATGAGCGAAGAGGCGTTGCATACCCTGGTTTAACAGATAAAGTTGGTTTAAGGGCCGGTTTTGCTGTTGGTCAGCAATTTGGTCCTAATAACAAGGCGTTAACACAACGCAGTGGTAAACCACTTGTTTTTACACCAGATGTTAACTTAAACTTTTCTACCGAAGCGCAAGGTATACGGGTGTTTAAATACTTTCCGCATCCAAATGCTGATGGAAGTGTTACCGATAACAGTGAAGACAATGACTATGTATTCCTGCGTTTTGCCGATGTACTGTTAGAAAAAGCAGAGGCAATAATGCGTGGCGGTACAGATCCTAATGGTCAAACACCTTTAGCTATAGTAAATGCTATACGTGTACCACGTGGGGCAACAGCTTTAGCAACTGTAACGGAAGCAGATATGCTTGCTGAGCGTGGCCGCGAATTGTATTATGAAGGCTGGAGAAGAAATGACCTGATCCGTTTCGGTAAATTTAACGATCCGGTTGATCAGCGTCCTTTAGCAACCGATAAAACACGTACATTATATCCAATACCACAACGTGCAGTTGATACTAATCCTAACCTAAAACAAAACGCAGGTTATTAATTGAAACCAGTTTCCAATTAGTTATATTTGATTTTAAACGTAGCGAAGTAATTCGCTACGTTTGTTTTTTGTAACCTTTATAATGTTGATTAAAAATACTTTTTTCTCCCTAATCGTTATTTTTATTTGTTTATCATCTTGTACTAACAATGAGGTGAAAGATCCATTATTCTCACTACAATCTAACGATGCTTTGGGTGTTAATTTTATTAACCAGTTGGTTGATAAAGATAAGACCAATGTATTCTCATTTCGTAATTATTATAATGGTGGCGGCGTTGCCATTGGGGATATTAACAATGACGGATTAAATGATGTTTACCTAACGTCAAACCAGGGTGGCAATAAGCTATACCTTAATAAAGGCAATTGGAAATTTGATGATATTACCGATAAAGCCGGTGTAAAGGGTACTAAGTACTGGAGCACCGGTGTTACCATGGTTGATATTAATGGCGATGGGTGGCTGGATATTTACGTTTGCCACAGCGGTAACATTATCGACCGAAAGGGTAACGAACTTTTTATAAACCAACACGATGGCACGTTTAAAGAAGAAGCCGAAAAGTATGGCTTAATCGATAACGGCCTATCAACCCAGGCAATATTTTTTGACCTTGATAACGACGGAGACCTGGATTGCTTTGTACTAAACAACTCTTTTAGGCCAATAGGGTCGTTTGATTTTAACCAAAACCTGCGTGCTGTTGTTGATGAACTTGGCGGTGCACGTTTATACCGCAACGATGCCGGTCATTTTACAAACATTACAAAGGAGGCTGGTATATTTTCAAGCGACATTGGTTTCGGCTTAGGGGTCTCTGTAGCCGATGTTGATAATGATGGCTACCCGGACATCTATGTATCAAATGATTTTTTTGAACGGGATTATCTGTATATCAACCAGCACAACGGCACCTTTAAAGAAGATATACAAGCAGAAACAGGCCACTTGAGCCTTGCCTCAATGGGGTCTGATATTGCCGACATTAACAATGATGGCAACCTGGATATTTTTACAACCGAAATGTTGCCCGAGGGCGATAAACGATTAAAGCAAATGACATCATTTGAATCTTTTGATGTTATAAAGCTAAAACAACACGACGGCTATTTTAATCAGTTTATGCAAAACTGCCTGCAGCTAAATAACGGCGATGGTACTTTCTCTGAAATTGCATTTAACGCCGGGGTAAGCGCAACCGACTGGAGTTGGGGCGCATTGTTTTTTGATATGGATAACGATGGCTGGAAGGATATTTTTGTATCTAACGGCATATATAAAGACCTTACCGATCAGGATTATGTAGAGTTTTTGGGCAACCGAGAAAATATGGACAAAATTGCCGATAAAAAGAAATTCGATTATAATGATTTTACCAATAAAATGGTGTCTACACCGCAGTCAAGTTATGCCTATAAAAACAACCACGATTTAACTTTTACAAACAAAGCTCACGAGTATGGGCTGGATCAACTCTCGTTCAGTAATGGCGCTGCCTACGGCGATCTGGATAATGATGGAGATAATGATCTGATCGTCAACAATGTTAACAAACCGTTATCGGTATATAAAAGCAATGCAGAAAAACTGAACAACAACTATCTGCAGTTAAAATTAACGGGCGAGGGCCAAAACCGGTTTGGTGTTGGGACAACCATAAAAACATACGCTAATGGCCAAACACTAACTTATTATCATCAGCCAACAAGGGGTTTTCAAAGCAGCACTTCGCCAAATTTACTAACCATTGGTTTAGGCAAAGTTAAGCAGATAGATTCGGTACAAATTATTTGGCCGGGAGGTAAGTACCAGGTTGCTAAAAATGTGCAGGCTAATAAAGTTTATACCTATAAAATAGCCGATGCTAAGCTACAGTACAATTTTACAAAACCACCTGTAAAAAGCTTATTTGTTGAAACAGAGAAAACGTTGTTCGATTCTGTGCCTAAACATACCGAGGATGGTTTTATAGATTTTGATAATGAGCGGTTAATGCTGCAAATGTTATCAACCGAAAACCCGTACATGGCAAAAGGCGACATCAACAAAGATGGCTTAACCGATTTCTATTTCGGCGCTTCAAAAGATAACCCTGCCGCCATATATGTTCAACAAAAGGACGGAAGGTTTAAACAATACATCCCGGAAGATTTAGAAAAGCAGAGCTATCTGGAGAATGCAGGCGCTGCATTTGGCGATTTTGATGCCGATGGAGACGAAGACCTTATTATTGGAGTAGGCGGCAACGCAGACGAGGCCGGTACAAATATTTATTTCCCACGCTTTTATGAAAATGATGGCAAAGGTAACCTGCATCGTAATGCACAAAAATCGATACAGGTTTCGGTTAATGCTTCGGTAATTACTGCCTGCGATTATGATAAAGATGGGCACCCCGATTTGTTTATTGGCGGCCGCAGTGTACCAGGTACCTACGCGGTATCGCCAAATTCATATGTGATGCATAATGATGGTAAAGGCAACTTTACTGATGTAACCAAACAGGTTTTAGGTGGCGATATTAAGCCGGGCATGATAACCGCGGCCCAATGGGCAGATATTGATAACAATGGCTACCCGGATCTGGTAATTGTCGGAAACTGGATGGGCATAAAAATATACAAGAATAATAAAGGCAAATTTACACAAGATAAACAGCTTGAAGGTTACAAAGGATGGTGGAGCAGTCTCGAAATTGCTGATATAAACAGCGACGGAAAGCTGGATATCATAGCAGGTAATCTGGGTTTAAATTCAAAATTCAAGGCTTCGAGTACCGAGCCTATGAAAATATATGTGAAAGATTTTGATGGTAATGGCACTAAAGAGTGTGTGACATCTATATACCGGCAAGGCGTTTCTTATGTATTTCATATGAAGCCCGATCTTACCGGCCAAATGCCCATTCTTAAAAAGAAATATTTAAAATATGCTGATTATGCCGGTAAACCATTCAACGAGGTTTTTACCGCTGAGATGCTGGAAGGTGCCGAAGAACATGAGATGAATTATTTAGCTTCGGCGGTTTTTATGAATGGGGATAACAATAAATATACTTGTAAACCATTGCCTTATAACGCGCAGTTATCAAATGTAGGTGCCATTTTATGCGATGATATTGATAACAGCGGTACACCGGCTATTATACTGGGCGGTAATTTTTATGGCTTTAAGCCCGAGGTTGGCCGCTTAGATGCAAGTTATGGCCAAATTTACAAGTACACTAAAAACGGATTTGTTTATATTTCACCCGCGAAAAGTGGTATTAAACTTAACGGACAAGTAAGATCATCAATGATGATAAAAAACGGCAACGGGGATAAGTACTATCTGTTCGGGATAAATGATGATAAGCTTAAGGCTTATAAATTACGTTAAGCACAATATGCTAAAGGCCAATTTATACAAACAAATCCTATTTACTTGCTGCGCTATGCTAATTGGTATTACCATTTTTAGCTCGTGCAAATCCAAAAAAAACGGTGATGGCATTTTTAAACTCCTATCTGCCGAGCAAACACATATTGATTTTGTAAACAAAAATACGGTGACAGATTCGGTGAATATACTGGATTACCTGTATTTTTATAATGGCGCCGGCGTAGCATCTGCCGATTTTAATAACGACGGATTAGAGGATATCTACTTTGTATCAAACCAGGGCCCTAATAAGCTTTATCTAAATAAAGGCAATCTAAAATTTGAAGATATTACTGCTAAAGCGGGTGTTGCCGGTACTGGTAATTGGAAAACCGGTGTAACCGTTGTTGATATTAACGGCGACGGTTTGAAGGATATTTATGTTTGTGTGGTATCCAACTTTAAAAGTTTTAAAGGTAAAAATCAGCTGTATATCAATAATGGGGATCTTACTTTTACCGAGTCTGCAGCTAAATATGGATTAGATTTTTCGGGCTTTTCTACGCAGGCATCCTTTCTTGATTATGATAAAGACGGTGATCTGGATATGTTTCTGCTAACCTCATCGGTACATAGTAACGATACCTATGGCGATTCCACACTGCGCTTTAAAACCAGCCACGATGCCGGCGACCATCTGTTCAGGAACGATAATAACAAGTTTACTGATGTTACTACAGGATCGGGCATATATCAGGCACCAATTGGTTATGGTTTAGGCCTAAGCGTAGGCGATTTGAATAATGATGGTTGGGACGATATTTATGTAAGCAACGACTTTTTTGAGCAGGATTACTACTATATCAACCAAAAAAACGGAACGTTTAAGGAAGAGTTAAAGAGTGCCTTTGGCCACACCAGTTTATTTTCGATGGGGAATGCGATTAGTGATGTGAACAAGGATGGGCATCTGGATGTGATAAGTACAGATATGCTTCCCGAGGAGATGAAGGCGCTAAAATCGACAATAAATGATGAACCGCTTGATATTTATAACCAGGAGGTAAACGCGGGTTATTATTATCAATATTCAAAAAATAGCCTGCAGCTAAATGTAGGCAATGGTAAAAAGTTTGTAGATATCAGCCTGTACTCGGGCGTATCAGCAACAGACTGGACCTGGTCGCCCCTGGTGCAAGATTTTGATATGGATGGCCGTAAGGATATGTTCTTTTCAAACGGAATAAAAAAACGCTTGAACGATATGGATTATCTGAAATACCTGGGTGACCCTAACGTAATAAAAGATTTTAAGACCAGTCGTTTCTTTGATAAGGAAAAAATAAACTTAATGCCCGATGGAGATGTGCACAACTACTTATATCATGGCGATGATAAACTGAAATTTAGCGATGTATCTGCCGGTAATGATATGAAGGACCCATCGATATCTGCGGGTTCGGTAACAGTTGATCTGGATAATGATGGTGACCTGGAACTGGTTACAAATAATATGGATGCACCGGCATATATCTATCAAAACATGACGATGGAAAGCCATAAGGATAACAAACCATCGTTCCTTAAACTGAGCGTGAAGTACACCAAAACTAACTTAGATGGCATCGGCACAAAATTATATTTGCGGTCTGCAAAACAAGTAGATCATCAGGAAATACAAACCAGTACCGCTTACGAAAGTACGCAAGGCAACAATTTATTATTTACCTTTTTGCCCGGTGATAAACCTGTAGAACTAATGGTACTGTGGCCCGATAATTCTTATCAGGTAATTAAAAATTTCACACTGGATAAAAAAACAGTTATAACCTACAATAAAAGCAAAACACAACCTGCTGCTGACGTAGTGGCCTTAGTTAACAGCTTCATAAAAGACAATAAGGAATTTACTTATACAGATGTAAAGGCAAATGTTTTAGCAACTATCCAACCGTTTGAAACACCTGATTTTAATTACTACGGTTTGCTGCCACATACTTATTTGCCACATACACCGGCTATAGCAGTTGCCGATGTAAACAAAGATGGCATTGATGACATTTATGTAGGTAGCATTGCCGGCGAAGAAAAGTACATTTTGGCGGGGACTAAAAGCGGGGCTTTCAAAAAAACAGCTGTTGATGCCTTTACTCCATTTAAGGAACAAGGTGATACTGAAGCCCAATGGGCCGATGTAAATAACGACGGATTGCCAGACCTGATAGTATTAAGCGCTAATCACCCATTTGTTGAAATGGCGAAAAGCATCCAGCCCCGCCTGTATATTAATAAAGGCAATTACGAGTTTGAGTACAAAGCTTTACCAAAAGTAAATGCTTTAGTATCTAAAATATTCGCGTATGATTTTGATGGCGATGGGTTGAAAGATCTGTTTTTTGGCAGTGCAGTAAATTTTAGAGATTATACAGTAGCGGCAACATCAGTTGTGCTATTAAATAAAAACAATGGCAACTTTACTGCAGCACCCCAAAATCAATTTGCCGGTTTAACCAGTATAAGATACCTAACTAACACATCTACAGCTGATATTGACCATAACGGCACCGATGATATAATTATTAGTGCAGAGTGGCAGCCCGTACAAATATTCCTGAACAAGAATAAAAAACTGGTTAAATTTTCATCAACATTACTTGATAATGAAAAGGGGTGGTGGCAATCGGCAGTAATTACCGATTTAGATGGCGATGGCAAAGCCGACCTGGTAGCAGGAAACTGGGGCGAGAATAATAAGTATAATGTTAATGACAAGCAACCACTGTATGCTTATAATAATGATGTAGATAACGATGGCAAAAACGATTTGATACTATCGTATTTTTATAAAGAGCAATACTACCCTTTCCGCCCAAAGAACGACCTGGAGCAGGAGTTGCCATACATTAAAAAGGAATTTTTGAGTTATCAAAAGATGGCTGATAAAACCACGGCCGAGATATTTAAAGATAGATTGACCGATAGCAGCCGCTTGGTTGCTAATCAGTTCAAAAGCATTTTTATAAGTGATGTTTTGAATGCTAAACAAATTACAGAACTGCCATATTTATACCAACAAGCCCCTATAAGATCAATTATATCACTCAATAATACGCAAGGCGATATTTTGCTGAATGGTAATTTTTGGGGTGTGGTGCCTTATGAAGGTAAGTATGATGCTTTGGGTTTAGTTACCGCACATTACGATAAGCGTACAAAGCAATTCTCCATGCCCGAGTATTGGACAAACGCTATGTTAAACTCAGAAGAAATAACACATCTATACCCCTATAAAACCGCTACCGGTAACAGCTTTATAATTACAACTTACGAGGGTAAGCTAATGCTTTTAAGCAAGTAATACTCATTTAAAAAATAGGCCAGAATACCTTGGTTACCCATTTAGCAGTATCCTTTTCGGCAAGTCTGTTGGTTATCAATAGTTCGTAAGGCATAGCAGGCGATATCAATCTGTGATCTTTTTGGTAGTGTTTTAATTGGGTAAATGCATTCAATATGGTGTTTTTGCCTCCTTTAACAGTGGTTTCTAATAAGTTACCACCCATCACTAATTGGTTTATTATTGTATTTGGCCCGGCTGTGATTGTTTTGTTGATAGGTATGGCCACCATTACCTGGTACCCATCGCCTTCGTTTGCATGAACGTTTAGCATGGGGGAATCGGCCACTATGGCATTTTGAGCGCTTACCTGCTTCTTTAAGTTATTTACTATATTATAAATAACCACGGGGGATGGGTAATCATTTGTGTGGATAGTTGAGGCAAGAACAGTTGGGTTTTTTATTTTAGATATTTTAACAGCAATGCCATATACGTTGGTATCTGTTTGCATGAATTTTTTAAAGCCCGTTAATAGGGTGTCAATATCTTTGGTAACGTGTTTAATTTTAACAAATTCGGCTATCCTTTTAATAGGGTTAATGCTGCTTTGCATTTCTGTGACCCAGGTAACCTCACTCATCCCCTCGCCGGTTGTCGCGTATAATAGCTGACTGCTTAATTCAATGTCGCCAATTTTTATAAGGGTTTTCATTGCGCTGTTGGTGCTTTCCTGCAGCACATAATCAGCACCATTATATGAAAAATGAATACTGTCGGCTGTATTGTGCTGGCCAGGCCACCATTTGTTCCATTGCCGCTTATTTACTAAAAATTTAGCTATGTTAACATCAGCGGCATCAATCTCAATAACGTTGGTTGTTTTTATTTTTTGAGGGATAATAAAGTAAATACTTATAAAAGCTAAAACAAGAATACCTATTACAAAGAGAGTTGGTTTTTTCATATAAAATTCAGAAACATTTAGCAGCAAAGCCAGGCATATTAGACAGCCTGTTTGCGATGTAAAAGTAATTATTTAAGCGGGTTAATATCAAACAATATATGTGCTTATCTATTAGCAAAAAAACCTTATATTAGCCTGTAATCCAAGAAAAGCCAATGTAAACTTGATGATCAATAGCATCAGTTTTTCTAAACCAATATTTGATATGAACCGCTTCCTGTTATTAATTGTGGGTGTAATTTTAGTATTTACATCCTGCAAAAAAGCCGACTACCAAAAAGTTACCCACGATCCCGAACTTTATCGGGTAACAGTAAAAAAACTGAATGACATTGTTCTCGAAAATAACTTTCCACCGGTTATCGCATCCCGTAATTATGTGTATGCAAATATTGCTGCTTACGAGGTTATAGCCGCCGGCGACCCGCAGCATTTCCGTTCATTAGCAGGGCAAATAAAACATTTACCTGCCGTACCAAAACCGGATAAGGATAAAGAAATAGATTTTCAATTCGCGTCATTGTTGTCATTTTGCTTTGTGGGTAATGCTGTTACTTTCCCCGAGGGCAGCATGTTTTTATACATTGATGAACTGAAGAAAAAAGCAAAAGATGCGGGTATGCCGTCGGATGTGTTTAATAACTCGGTTGCCTATTCAGATATAGTTGCAAAACATATCATGAAATGGAGTAAAAAAGATAATTATGCGCAAACCCGCTCTGCCAGCAAATACACCGTAACACGTAAGGATGGCCGTTGGATCCCAACCCCTCCAATGTACGCCCAGGCGCTTGAGCCACATTGGGGAGAAATACGCCCTATGGTTTTAGACTCGGCATCACAGATCCCGGCACCCGAGCCACCGCCTTACAACATGACAGATAAGAACAGCGTGTTTTATAAATCTGTAATGGAAGTGAAGCAATTAGGTGATAGCCTTACTACCGACCAAAAACACATGGCCGATTTTTGGGATGATAATGCCTTTAAAATGAACGTAGTGGGCCATGCCATGTTTGCCACCAAAAAATTTGGCCCAGCCGGGCACTGGATGAACATCGCGGGTATTGGTTCAAAAATGAAGAACGCCGATTTTGGCACTACAGTTGCCGCTTATACACAAGCCTCAATTGCTTTGTTTGATGCTTTTATTAACTGCTGGTATGTAAAATACAAAGCAAACAGCGTTCGTCCCGAAACGGTGATAACCAAACTAATTGATCACGACTGGAGGCCACGTATCCAAACCCCGCCATTCCCGGAATATATTAGTGGTCACGCTGTTATATCAGCTGCTGCAGCCGAAACGCTTACCCATAGTTTTGGTGATAATATGGCTTATACCGATGCCTCGGAATCTGAATTTGGGATACCTGCGCGCACATTTACATCATTTAGGGCTGCTGCGCAAGAGGCTGGATTGTCACGCGTATACGGTGGCATCCATTACAAAAATGCTTGTATAACAGGTAGCATGTCTGGCCGCAAAATTGGCCAGTTGGTGGTAGAAAAGCTAAAATTAAAGATAAAGTAACGGCGCTTTTATGAGAAGAATAATGCCCTTTTTTATATTGATAAATCTATTTGCCATGGCAAATTTATCGGCACAGAATATTAACCCCTGGATAATTAAGGCTGATAAAATTGATCCAAATAACTACTACGGGATAACCGCGGCAAATGGAATGATAGGCATTGTATCATCGCCCGAGCCATTTAAGGTGAAAAATGTGGTGCTTGCCGGTGCATATGATCTGTATGGACGGGGCCGGGTAAGTAACTTTTTAAACAGTTTTAACCTGTTAAATATGTACCTGGAGATTGACGGCAAACGCTTGGATGCCAAGATGGTAAGTAACATGAAGCAGGAACTGGATATGCAGCATGCCGCCATGACCACCACGCTTGATTATGGCGATAAAGCAAGCATTAAATACACCTACTATTCTTTAAGGCAATTGCCTTTCACCGTGCTAATGGATGTTGCCATAACCGCCAAAAAGGCAATAAATATAACAGCCGCCAGCGTTATGGAGGCGCCGGATGCATTAAAGGAAGTACAGAATTATTATAATGAAATTGACCGCCCTCATGTAACTATTAGTCTGCTAACTTCAACGGCTAAAAGCCCTACTGGTAAGTTACAGCTTAGCGCTTCAACCTCGTTTTTGTTTAACGAAGAGCATGGTAAAGAACCGCGTGTTATCCACGAAATGTGGGATAATAACATGCATTTGATGAAGTTTAGTCATGCTATTGCAGCGGGGCAAACCTACAAATACGGTGTTACAGGGTCCTCCATAACATCGGCACACCACGCCGACCCGCTGAATGAGGCCGAACGCCTAACTATCTTTGCCAAGCTGGAAGGCCGCGACAGGCTGATCCAGTTTCATAATAAAGCCTGGGATGAGCTTTGGAAAAGCGATATTCAGATCGAAGGGGATGCACAGGCACAGCAGGATATACATAGCATGTTATATCACTTGTACTCCTTTTCTCGTGCGGGCACGGCATTGTCGCCCTCACCAATGGGTCTATCCGGGTTGGGGTATAATGGACACGTGTTTTGGGATACTGATATATGGATGTTCCCGGCTATGCTGGTTTTACATCCGGAGATTGCCAAATCAATGGTGGAGTATCGTTTTGAACGATTAGAGAACGCGCGTAAAAACGCTTTCTCGCATGGCTACAAAGGAGCAATGTATCCCTGGGAGAGCGCTGACACCGGCGTAGAAGAAACACCCGTATGGGCATTAAGCGGCCCGTTTGAGCACCATATTAGCGCTGATGTTGCATTGGCAGCATGGAGCTATTACTGTGTAACACAGGATAAGCAGTGGCTGCGTGATAAAGGCTGGCCAATACTATCTGCCACTGCAGACTTTTGGGCCAGCAGGGTGGAACGCAATGGCACTGGTCATTATGATATAAAGAATGTGGTGGCTGCCGATGAATGGGCTGAGAATATTGATAACAATGCTTTTACCAATGCTGCCGCACAGGCCAACCTGATGAATGCAACAGCCGCTGCCAAAATATTAGGCATGCAGGCCGATAGCGATTGGGTAAATGTTGCCAATAATATTCCTATTCTAAAAATGGCTAATGGCGTAACTCAGGAGCATGCGCAATACAAAGGCGAAGGCATTAAGCAAGCCGATGTAAACCTGCTGGCCTATCCGTTAAAAACAATAACCGACCCCGCCCAGATCAAGAAAGATCTGGAATATTATGAAACCCGTGTACCAAACGAAGGCACCCCTGCTATGACTCAGGGTGTATTTGCACTGCTGTATGCCCGCCTTGGAGATGGCCAAAAGGCTTACCATTGGTTTAAGGATGCATATGAGCCAAACCTAAACCCGCCTTTTCGCGTAATTGCCGAAACTAAGGGTGGCACAAACCCATACTTTGCAACAGGGGCGGGTGGTATAGTTCAAAGTCTGTTAATGGGTTTTGGAGGATTAGATATTACGCCAACCGGTATTGTTCAGCTAAAAAGCAAGCTGCCATCTAACTGGAAATCATTAAAAATTACCGGGGTTGGAGTGAATAAGGCTACCTATACGGTGAAGTAAGATCATTCTGTAGAGACGCGATACTTCGCGTCTAACAAAGAGGGGCAGACTTAATTTTCGTTGTTTTTAAGCTTATTTAGCTTTAAAAAATGCTGAGTCAACAAAAAGATTATATATACAATAGGCGGAGCCGCTACAACATCAATAGTATAATGAATATGCTGTACAAGTAGCAGTACCATAACTACTACAATGGCCATAAACCCCAGGATCTTATCAGCGCGTTTTTCGAGGCATAAAAATATTAATACCAGTGTTGAGGTGTGGCCGGAGAAAAACAGATCGTGTGTGATAACTACATTGCCATAGAATATGCCTGTAAGCGGGTCAACCAAATGTATCAATCCGTTAGGCGGATCCAGCGCTACCAGGTAAATACTGGTCATCCGGGCTATATTGATAAATATTAGTGTCCAAACGTAATTGATGTAGATAACCGGGTTATAAAGGGCCCTAATAAATATCAAAATTGCCATTCCCCATATAATGGCAAAAATTATTACAGATACATCATACGCAGGCAAATGGGCAAGCACCCAATCGTTTAATACAACACCTTTTCGTTTTTGTATATGATTAAAAAATATAGGAAGAGCAGATAATATGATGGCAACAATAAATGAGCCTATTAATAATTTATCACGCTTTTTTGGCGATTGCAGGGCAGCAGTCCAGGCTTGTCTTATAGAAGGTGTACCAAATTCCGTCACTATACAGATTAATTAAGGAGCGCAAATTTACTAAAACCCACAATATTAAATAAGGGTTAGTTTAATATTACATTTTTGTTAGAAAAATTAGAGCAGATTAACACATTGGTGAATCTTTGTTAAAGATCTTATTTTTAATTGCTGCTTTTGTTTAGATACTTTTAATCAGTATCTTAATGCGTTGTTAAATTCATAATTTAAACCTTTGGAAAACATAGACGCTAAACAACTAAAGCGGGTTTTAAAACCTATACACCTGTGGGCAATTGCCGTAGGCCTTGTAATATCCGGCGAATATTTTGGTTGGAACCTTGGCTGGGGCGTATCCGGCACTATTGGCTTTCTGATAGCTACACTGGTGATAACTGTAATGTACATCACCTTTATATTTAGCTATACCGAGTTAACAACATCTATACCGCATGCAGGCGGCGCATTTGCTTACGCTTACCGGGCAATGGGGCCCTTCGGCGGATTGATTGCCGGTTATGCCACCCTTATAGATTTCCTGCTTGCTACCCCTGCAATAGCTTTTTCTTTAGGCGCTTATCTGCACTTTCTGCATCCGCAGATAGGTGTTTTGCCTTCCGCTTTGTTTTTTAATGTAGTGTTCATCCTCATTAATATTTCGGGGATAAAAGAATCGGCAACGTTCTCGGTTTTCATAACCATTTTGGCGGTGGCCGAACTTTTACTTTTTATGGGTGTTGTAGCACCGTCTTTTAAAATGGATAACTACCTGGCCAACCCAATGCCCTTTGGCTGGGGAGGTGTATTTGCGGCATTGCCTTTCGCAGTGTGGTTTTACCTGGCCATAGAAGGCGTTGCCATGGTTGCCGAGGAAGTGAAAGACCCAAAAAAGAACATCCCCAGAGGTTATATATCGGCTTTAGCTACCCTGGTGTTTTTAGCCTTAGGCGTAATGATATTAACCGGAGGCATTACCGACTGGCGCAAACTAAGCAACCTGGATTACCCATTGCCCGAAGCCATTGGCATTGTATTAGGTAAGGCCAACGGGCTTACAAAAATATTTGCCAGCATAGGTTTGTTTGGATTAATAGCATCGTTTCATGGCACCATACTGGCATCGTCAAGGCAGGTGTTTGCAATGGCCAGGAGCGGATATTTACCTCGCGGGCTGGCATCGGTCAATACAAAATTTAAAACCCCGCACTGGGCAATTATAGCAGGTGGACTAATTAGTTTTATAGCTTTATTTACAGGCACTACCGGGCAAATCATTATCCTATCGGTAATGGGGGCGGTAGTGATGTATATGATGAGTATGATAAGCCTGTTTATACTCCGTAAGAAAGAACCACGTATGGAACGGCCCTTCGCTGCCGTGTTTTATCCCGTTTTCCCGGCGGTGGCATTAATAATTTCTACCGTGTGTATGTTTGCTATTATGTATTACAACTTTAAGCTAAGCCTTATATTTTTTGCGGGGTTAGCGCTTGCAATAATCGTATTTATGCTAATGGGAAAGCACAAATTGAAAATTTTAGATGATGTACTGCTGGAAAAAGCACAGGAAATAGAAATATAAAATATCTCATCTGCATTATTAACACTATTAATCAATGTCTTAACAAATATTCAGAATTATTTAGTGAAAAGGCTATCCCCGTAAAGCAACCATCCCGTAAATGTGCCCGTAATTATATTAAACATTTAAAACATTTAATATGAAAAAGTACATCTTAGGAATATCGCTAATGATAGCTGTTGTTGTTATTGCTATTGCGGCTTGTTCCAAGTCTGACAGCACGAACACCCCAACACCTCCTACAACCAACAAGCCCGCTGATGCAGCTGTAAGCATAAAAAATTTCGCCTTTTCCCCGGCTTCGGTAACTATAAAAGCGGGAGGTACTGTGGGTTGGACAAATGCCGATTCTGACCCGCATACAGTAACTGATAATAACGGTGGTTTTGATAGCGGCACTATAAACGCCAACGAAAAGTATTCTCATACTTTTGCCACCCCTGGTACCTACACCTACCATTGCACTTTTCACTCTATGATGGCAACTGCAACCGTTGTGGTAACTAATTAATAGTAGAGGTTGATCAACTAATAAGCATCTGCCGGGGTAGGGTTGTTAAGAACGAATACTCATGGCGGGTGCTTTTTTATTGCATAGCATCATTATCCCCTCTAATAAAATTTCTTCTTCCGGCTTGTTTTTACTCCGAACAATTTATCTTAGTAAAAACATAAAGCAATATGCCGTATCAGCATACCATACTTGGTAAGGTTTACAGGTTTGATAGTTTGCAGATATTGCTGGCGAAGGCATCGCCTTTCCGTACCGGGGATGCCCTGGCGGGATTGAGTGCCGAAACCTACGAAGAACGGGTTGCCGCGCAAATAACCCTTGCCGACGTTCCACTAAAGACTTTCCTGAACGAGGCTGTCATCCCGTATGAAGAAGATGAAGTAACCCGGCTGATCATAGACAACCACGATGCTGTGGGTTTTGACCTGATAAGCCACTTAACCGTTGGCCAGCTACGCGATTGGCTGCTAAAAGATGAAACTGATACCGTTATTTTAAAAAGCATTGAAAATGCTGTCACCCCGGAGATGGCTGCGGCGGTATCTAAAATAATGCGTAACCAGGACCTTATCGCGGTAGCAAAAAAATGCGAAGTAATTACCCGGTTCCGTAACACAATAGGGTTAAAAGGGCATTTCTCTACACGCTTACAGCCAAACCACCCAACGGATGACCCGCGAGGGATCGCAGCGAGTTTAATTGAAGGGTTGTTATATGGGAGCGGCGATGCCGTTATTGGTATAAACCCGGCAACTGATAGCCCGGCAGCGGTGGCAAAGATCTTAACGTTGATAGATACGCTAAGGCAGCAGTTTGACATCCCCACGCAAAGCTGTGTACTTAGCCACATAACTACCACCCTTGAATTAATTAATAAAAATGCGCCTGTCGATCTGTGTTTTCAATCCGTTGCCGGTACAGAAAAAGCTAACACAAGTTTTGGTATCAATATCAATTTACTGGAAGAAGCTTACGAGGCAACCCTTTCGCTAAACCGCGGCACTGTTGGCAATAATGTGATGTATTTTGAAACAGGGCAAGGTAGCGCTTTATCTGCCAATGCCCATCACGGGGTAGATCAGCAAACCTGCGAGGCAAGGGCATACGCGGTAGCTAAAAAGTTTAAACCCCTTTTAGTGAACTCGGTAGTAGGTTTTATTGGGCCGGAGTATTTGTACGATGGAAAACAGATAATCCGCGCGGCCCTGGAAGATCATTTCTGCGCCAAGCTGCTCGGCTTGCCTATGGGTGTTGATATTTGCTATACCAACCATGCCGAAGCCGACCAGGATGATATGGATAATTTGCTTACCCTTTTAGGCGTTGCCGGATGCAGTTTTATAATGGGCATCCCGGGCAGTGACGATATTATGTTGAATTATCAATCTACATCATTCCACGATGCCTTATATCTGCGCAAGGTACTTGGCCTTAAACCGGCGCCCGAGTTTGAGCAATGGCTTATTAAACAGGGAATATTTGATGGACAAAGTAACCGCTCTGTGTCAGCATCAGAAGGATTATTAAAGAATATGGGGAGCTTATGGATAAAATGACTAAACCACAGATAGAAATAACCGATCCGTTAAGTTTTTTAAAGGAGTTTACAGCCGCCCGCATTGCAATAGGCAGTACAGGCAGCAGTATTCCCACCAAACAATTATTGGAGTTTAAACTGGCGCATGCCCACGCCCGTGATGCGGTGTATTCTGTTATGGATACCGAAGTGTTAGAAGATGCTTTAGCGCAATTTCATCGCCCCGTACTGCAATTACACAGTAGGGCAGAGAACCGTGCCCAATACCTGCAACGCCCTGATCTGGGCCGTAAACCCAATGAAGAATCGCTAAACCGCCTGGCCGACCAGATAACAGGCGACGATATTGTTATCATTATAGCCGACGGTTTATCTGCAATAGCTCTGAATGAAAACGTCCTTACCTTATTGCAGCTATTAATCCCGAAACTATTAGACGCAAATTTAAAGCTTGGTCCGCTGTGCCTGGTACAACAGGGCAGGGTAGCCATTGGCGATGATATAGCCCACGAACTACATGCGAAGCTATCTTTGGTGCTTATTGGTGAACGGCCCGGCTTAAGCGCTGCTGATAGTATAGGCGCGTATCTAACTTATCAGCCCAAACCCGGGTTAAAAGATAACTCCCGCAATTGTATCTCTAATATTCGGCCCGGCGGTTTAGATCTTAGTTTGGCCGCCGATAAGATCTTTTACCTGGTACAGGAAGCATTCAGGATGAAGTTATCAGGAATAGGTTTGAAGGATAACGAAGGGTTGCTGGAGAGGGAATAACATTAGCGGGCTAATCTCAGATAAACTTTTCCATCCTTTTCAATAATTCCATAAACATCGATACCATCTTTTGCAGGCCCGGCTTTCACCACACCTGTGCTACAATCAAACTGCGAACCATGCCATGGGCATTGTACCGTTCCACAGATCATAGCTCCCCCGGCTAATGAACCACCCTTGTGCGAGCATCTGTCATTAAATGCAACATATCCGCTCTCGGTTCGGCCCAGTACAATACGCTCATTGTTTATATGCAGCAATTTCATCTGGTTTATTTCCAGTTCAGCAATTTCGGCTACTTCAACTTCATTGCCGCTTTGGTTAATATGTGCTTCTTTCCATTTTCCGGCATTTGCATACCTTGGGTCAACTCCAATTTGATTTCGGTACACCAAAGTCCCGCCCAGCCATCCGGCTATTATCATGGTAACAAAGCCAACAAATTCAAATATAATTAGTGAAAAAGAAATTTGCTGTTGCCTGATAAAATAAGCAACAACAAACAATATTAGCATAGTTGTATTAAGTATGCCGTGCTGTGCCCCGCGTTTTTTAGCAGAGCTTTTAGGCGGCACTGTAAAAAAGTAATCAATCAGCCCGGGGATGGCTGTTACTATGGCACTTATAATACCGGCAATTACCATGTATTTGCCCATTAGCCAAAAGGTGTTGTTTTTATAAAAAAGAGCAACTGCATCAAATAAAAGTGTTGCAGTAAAAAAAGCGATTGGAAAACCTACCAAAATTGGATGAATAGGATGGCCTTTTATATTCGCTGTACTTTTCATTTAATTATACAATTCTATTTTTATAAAAATTGTTTTTAAAAGGATTTATTCGATAGTACATACTGTATAAGTAACACTTTTAATACAGATTTTGCCCGGATAAATAATATCATAACTTTGGTAATCAACCAACACCAATTAAACCGGGTATTATTATGAAAAAGCAAACCATAAGCAGGCGCCATTTTATTGGCAGTGGTGCAATTGCTGCCACAAGCATGTTGTTCCTATCCAAAATATCATTCGCGGGTTCAATTTTACGGAGTGCGGCTAAGCCAAATTCTGTTATAAACGGCGTACAGATAGGGGTGATCACCTATTCGTTCCGGAGTATGCCCGGCACTGCCGAAGACCTGCTTAAATACTGCATTGACTGCAATATAAACGCTATTGAACTAATGGGCGATGCCGCCGAAGCATACGCGGGTGCACCAAAGCGAGAGCCAAGCCAAAGCTGGACAGATTTTGCACCAAAAATGGCTGAATGGCGTGCCGGTGTTGCTATGGATAAATTTAAAGATCTGCGCAAAATGTATAACGATGCAGGCGTAACTATTTACGCCTGGAAACCAAATGCCCTTGGCGCGAAAAATACCGACGCCGAAATTGACTACGCATTTAATGCGGGTAAAGCGCTGGGTGTAGGCCATGTAACGGTTGAATTACCGGATGAAGCGCAAACCAAACGACTGGGTGACATTGCAGCTAAACATAAAATGATGGTTGGTTACCATGCGCATACGCAAGCTACACCAACGCTTTGGGATGCTGCGCTTGCACAATCTAAATACAACGGTATAAACCTTGATATTGGCCATTATGCATCTGGTACAAGCAGCAGCCCGGTGCCGTTTATAGAGAAATATCACGACCGTATTACCAGTATGCACATAAAAGACCGCAAGTTTAATGATGGGCCAAATGCACCATGGGGGCAGGGAGATACACCAATAAAAGAAGTGCTGCAGCTAATGAAAAAGAACAAGTATAAATTCCCGGCTACTATAGAGCTGGAGTACAAAATACCGGATGGTTCTGATGCTGTAAAAGAAGTGAAGGTATGCCGTGCTTATGCGGTTGATGCTTTAAAATAAGTTTAATAATATTTGACACCTTTTAACGGATTGATGCGTCTACTCATTGGATGCTTCAATCCGTTTTTTGCATTTTTAACAGAACAAAACCAGATCACAATCATATATGAAAAAATACCTTTACTTTTTTATTGTTGCCCTGATAGCCAGTAGCTGCAGTTATACCGTTTATGATATGAGCCGCGGCGAATTAAAGATGGCTAAAAAGGCCACTTATATGGTTAATTATATGACCGATATCCCAAAAGGAACAACCGCCACCATTACTTACAGCGATAAGGATAACACCAAGCACATCGAAAAGCTCTACAGTGGTAAGTTAGATTATACTGTGGAACTTCCATCTGGCAAAAACTGCGAATTTACGGTAGATGTTAAGCTGCCACAAACCACCCCGGCAAGCAGTTTACACACCTATGTAAAGGTTGATGGCGAGGCCATAACAGATCAAACCCAAACCGGTAAAGATATACAGTTCAGGTTTAAGTTTAAGCTCCCTTAATAAGCTTACAAGTTTTTAATGTGGATATACATCCTGGGATTATTTAAATTAGCCGCTGAAATGTATCCACAATTACTTGCCCATATAAAACGCCAGGTACAGCTTACCCCAGCCGAAGAGCAGTTGCTGTGCGATAGGATGGAATTGAAGAAATTCAAGAAGAAAGAGATCATCCTGGAGCCAGGGCAGCACTGCAAAGGCGAATATTTTGTGCTGAAAGGTTTGGTACGGCAATATTATGTAAATGCCAAATTAAATGAGCAAATAGTACAATTTGGTTTAGAGAACTGGTGGATAGCCGACCACGACAGCATAGTAAACCATGTGCCCGCTGGTACTTATATCCAAACTATTGAGGCATCAGAAATACTACTGCTGCATAATAAAGATAAGGCGCCCTTACTTGAACAAGTACCAAAGTTGGAAACCTACTTCAGGTTAACCATGCAAAGGGCCTTTATAGCGTCACAGCGCCGTATAGGTTTCCTTTTTAACCAAACCGATGAAGAACGTTTTCACTATTTTACCGCCATGTTCCCTGATTTTGTACAGCGCATTCCGCAGTACATGCTGGCATCATACCTGGGCTTTACGCCGCAGTTTTTAAGCAGAATAAGAGCGAGGAAGGAAAAGTAGTGATTAGAGGTTAGTGATTAGTTAATTAGATGGGAAGGCTCTAATCACTGATCTCTAATTAACTAATCACTAACCCTATTTTCTTAAACTCAGTTCATTTTTCGGAGGGGTGTCTATGCGCAACTTTGTCCTAACAAAAAACAAAAGACAATGAAAAGGACGAACATTTTACAGGCCCAGCCTGATACTTACAAAGCCATGAGTGCGCTTGAAACTTATGTTAGCAGCACCGAAATTACACCAATACATAAAGAGTTAATAAAGCTCCGCGCTTCACAAATAAACGGTTGTGCTTATTGTTTAGATATGCACAGCAAAGATGCCCGCAAGTTAGGTGAAACAGAGCAACGTATTTACACACTAAGTGCATGGAGAGAGACCCCATTTTTTGACGAAAAGGAACAAGCTATACTTGCCTTAACAGAAGAAGTTACATTAATAAACAAAGGCGGTGTATCCAATGAAACCTACAACAAAGCGGTTGAAGTTTTAGGCGACAAATATGTAGGCCAGGTAATAATGGCTATTATCACTATAAACGCATGGAACAGGATAGCGATCGGTTTACATTTTCAGCCGCCGCTTCAGAAATAATTTACCCTGTAAACTAAAAAAGCCGTACGCTAATAACGCACGGCTTTTCTGTTTTATTCATTTCGCCTATTTAAAAGCAGATACGTGGGTTGTTTTTATGCTCAGAATAAAAGACTTGCCTACGCTTATCTTAATGTTTTTTTCCTGCAGCATCGCTTTAATAGCTTCATCGGTTTTTAAGGCTTCGTACAAATCGCGTGCTACTGCCGAACCACTAATATTATTGGTCACTTTACCGTTTTCCATCGCGATGTTAAAGGTATAACCTGATTTTCCCCTATCGCCGGCCGATTCAAAATCGGTGATATTCAGCTTAAAGCTTTGATCTTCCGTGAGGCTTCTTTTCAGGTGTAAACGTATAACCGGGATGTATTTTCTCCAGGTTGTTAGATATTTTCTTTCTTCCATGTCTGTGGGTAAAGGTAGAACATTAAAATCGGTAACCCTTGATTATTCTACTTTTTATCAATTAGGGCATACTGCAGGATGAGTAAACTGTTGTAGTAAAAGCATATAATGACCGCTAACATTGTTTTGTTGTAATAAAGCGTTCGGATTATCGTTCTACCTCTTTTAACCTTCGTATTCATGAAGCCAATACAGCCGGTGTCATACATATTAAAACCTGTTCCTGCAATTAAATTGCGGATGGTTACTGGTATGCCCGTTGCTGTGATCACCGGCTTAAAGCTTAGTTACGCTTTCCTAAAAACAAGTAAGGACTTTATTAAGTAAGCCCCAGCCATTTTTGGTTTTGGGGCCGTTCACAAAACGAACGTTTTTGTTGTCTTAATAACGCTGACTTATGAATTTTGCTTCATCTCGTACATGGGCAGGTATTGGTTTTTCCCTGCTTTTTTTAATAAATGCGGGCCTTGTTATAGCAGGCCTCTTCTTTGATTATCTATGGTGTACCCTTTCGGGCATTGTACTGTCTTTGGTTCAGCTTTGGCTGTATGACCGGTTCTCCCGTAACCAAAAGGCTTTAGCAGAGCATTCTTTCCTATCTGACTTTGATCTACAATTAGTTATTAGCAGGTCCCGACCAAGTGTATCGTCAAGCGGCACCAATGCCAATGGGTTTGCTTTTGACGCGGGCCACAAGTTGGTACAATGCTGCGATACAACTATGCTAATGGCCGGCAATAAACTTTTTACAGAAGTTGGAACAGGTAATTGCAGGCTGCCTTACCGAATGAATCTGTTAAATATCGGATCATTAAACATCGCTGCGCTTGATAAAGGCTCGTTACTGGCTTTGTCAAGAAGCGCGAAGATGAGTGATTGCGCCGTTAACACCGGTGTGTTGGGTATTGTTCCCGAATTGCTAAGAGGAGGCAGTGACTTAATATGGCGAATGGATCGTTTGGATGCCTCGTATAGAAATAAAGATGGTTCATTCAACGAAGCTGCGTTTAGGCGGGCAGCAAACCGGCCTTACATCAAAATGATCGAGATCAAAATAAAAGCTGTACACTTTTTACCGGATGTTTCGGAAATCTCTTTAAACCGCCTCATTATTTTCCTGGAACGACTCAAGATCCTGTCAGGAGGTAAACCTACGGGTGTGTGCGTGGCCGTGACAGATCATGCATTAGTTGCACGGCTTTGCCGCCTAATGGCCGCCAATATTATATACCTGGATTTTGTAACACTGGAAAGTGCGCAAGAGAAAAATGCGTTTACAGCTTTATTTACAGCAATTGATGCTGTGCGACTTGCAATTGCTGAGTATAGATTGCCAACTAAGATCATTGCTTCGGGTGATTTGGCCAGAGAACGAGACATACTGCAGGCAATAGGGTATGGGGCACACGCATGCTATAGTGTTCGTCCTTTTCAGGTTGCTCTTGGTGCCGCCCGCGGGTTTATCAAATCCACTACAAATAGTAAAGTAGCTGCTGTGACCGCTTTTCACCAAAATACATTGGCTGCAACTATTAGATTGATAACGGCTTGTGCAGCTAAGCAGACCACTGCATGTGATGAAGCCCCAATAAATGCTGTACAGTTAAACTAAACTTTAAACAATTCATCCTGTATGAAGATCCAACAATTAATTATGCCAGTAAAGGAACATGAACTGCTAAAAAAGCATTGTGCCCATGCGGACCTTTGCGATTATAATTTAAAGAAGCTTACCGCAGAGCTTGCAGCTGCCAATGTGATACCGAAAAATCAGTTACCTGGTGACGTAGTATGCTTTGGTGCAGCGATCAAATTTAGGGAGGTACTTAGTGGAAAGCACTATGCATTTAGCATTGTGGAGCCTCATGAAGCGGATATCGGGCAGCATAAAATGTCTGCATTGGCGCCTTTGTCTATTGCCCTACTTGGGTATCCTAAAGGGGCTTTTGTAGACTGGCAGATGCCAGGAGGGGTAATGACTTTTGAAATATTAGATGTGGTACAGTATACCTGAAAATAGTTTTCAACTACTAATCTTTTAACTTATGGAACAAATTATTGAAAATAGCCTGATAGCAGGCGCTTTATTCGTATTGATCGTGTTACCATTTATAGTAATTGGCAGGCGATTAAAGAAGAAACGAGAGGCCGCAATGATTGGCCGGCTCAACGATGCTGCCCGGACTTATGGGTTGAACCTGTCACGATACAGAATGATCAATAATAATTTAGTAGGCTGGGACTGGGAAAACCGGGGCCTAATATTTGCCATGGATGAAGAAAGGCCTGTATATATAAACCTTGACAAGGTTTCGAGGTGCTATACGTTAAAAAGAATGAATGGCAGCGATGTGCGTTCGGTTAGCCTGGAACTGCTGGACGGGGATGGCAGATTGATAAATAGCATCCCATTTTACCGGCAGTTTACTGATAGCGAAATGACCTTAAATAACGCGCTTAAATATGCTGCCGAATGGGAATCACTCATTACAAGCGATATTAAAGATCGCGGTAATAAGTTGCTAAACACACAGGAGTTGAAGTATTGATGAGTAGTAGCTACTTAAACTGTTTACACCAGGTTTACACCAAAAAGAAAAAGAGCCTTTGACTAATTGTCAAACGCTCTTTTTGTGTTCTCGATGAGATTCGAACTCATATCGACGGCTTCGGAGGCCATAATTCTATCCATTGAACTACGAGAACTTTTTTGCAAATATATCTTTTAGAATCAAGAATAAAGAGTCAAGAAACAAGATCGGTTTTTCTGTCTTGGTTCTTGACTCTTTTATCTTACCTCTGCGAAGCAACTATACATTAAACCTAAAATGCATTATATCGCCATCCTCAACCACATATGCTTTACCCTCAACAGCCATTTTGCCATTTTCTTTTATCACAGCTTCAGATCCGTTAAACTTCACAAAATCCTCATACTTGATAACCTCGGCACGGATAAATCCTTTCTCAAAATCGGTATGGATCACACCTGCAGCTTGTGGCGCTGTAAAGCCCTGGGTGATGGTCCATGCACGTACTTCCTGCACACCTGCGGTAAAGTAGGTAGCCAGGTTTAGCAAACGGTACGCAGCTTTAATCAATTTGTTCACACCCGATTCGGTTAAACCCAGATCGCCTAAAAATTCCTGGCGTTCTTCAAATGATTCCAGCTCAGCAATTTCAGCCTCAATCTGTGCAGATATTACCAAAACCTCAGCGCCTTCTTCTTTAGCAACGGCTTTAACTCTTTCTACATACGCATTGCCGGTGGTAACAGAGCCTTCGTCAACATTACAAACGTACATTACCGGTTTAGCGGTAAGTAACCAAATATCTTCAATGTATTCTTTGTCTTCTTCGGCAACCGGGGCAGTGCGGGCGCTTTTGCCTTGCAGCAAATGGTTTTTGTAAACGGTTAGTACATCGTAGGTTTTTTTAGCCTCTTTGTCACCGCCGGTTTTGGCCATTTTTTCTACCTTTTGGATCTTTTTTTCTATCGAATCCAGATCTTTCAACTGCAATTCGGTATCAATGATCTCTTTATCACGAATAGGGTCAACCGAACCATCAACATGTATCACATTATCGTTATCAAAGCAGCGTAAAACGTGTATAATAGCATTTGTGGCACGTATATTGGCCAGGAACTGGTTACCCAAACCCTCGCCCTTGCTGGCGCCTTTTACAAGGCCTGCAATATCTACTATCTCAATAACATTCGGCACTACATTTTTTGGATTAACAATCTCGGTTAGTTTTGTAAGGCGCTCGTCGGGCACGGTAATTACACCTACGTTTGGCTCGATAGTACAAAACGGAAAGTTTGCTGCCTGTGCCTTGGCATTTGATAAACAGTTAAAAAGTGTTGACTTACCCACATTTGGCAAACCCACAATACCACATTGTAAACCCATTATTTTATTTTTTTTGAATCAAGAATCAAGAGTCAGGAAGCAAGAAAGGAGTCTTGTCTCCTGACTCTTGATTCCTGGCTCATTTAAGCCGCAAAGATAACAGAAAAAACTGCCTTGTAATTTGAAAAAATAAACGACTTTTGCGAGCGTTATCACAAGCAATAAAATAGGTTAAAAACATGTAAAAACGGGGCTTATGGAAGAGATGGTTGAGCAAATAGAATTATTACTGGAGCAGGAGGACACTACGCAGCTGCAGGAATATTTGAACAACCTGAATATCTCTGATGTAGAGGGGCTTATAGACGAGCTGCCCGAGCATGGCCCTAAGTTCATCGAAACGTTGTCTATTAACCGTGCGGTAAATGTATTCCGTATTTTGGACTTTCCTACCCAGGAGCGTATCATCAAAAAACTTTCGGGGCAAAAAGTAAGCGAGATCATAAATGAGCTGCCGCCCGATGACCGTACCGCATTTTTTAGCGAATTGCATGGCGATGCAGTTACAAAATTAATACTGCACCTTTCTCCGGCTGATCGTAAAGAGGCGCTTTCTTTATTAGGTTACAAAGAGGATAGCGTAGGCCGTTTAATGACGCCCGATTATATTGCCGTTAAAAAAAGCTGGGATGTGAACCGGGTGCTTTCGCACATACGCCGTTACGGTAAAAACTCCGAAACCATTGATGTTATATATGTAATTGGCGAGAACGGGATTCTGCTGGATGATATCCGGATCCGCGAGATCTTGCTGGTAGAGCCCGAAACCAAGATCAGTTCCCTGATGGACGGACGGCTTATATCCCTGAGTGCTAACGACCCGCAAGAGGACGCCATTAACGTTTTCAGGATGAATAACCGTACAGCTTTGCCGGTTACCGACGATGAGAATATTTTGTTAGGTATTGTTACAGTAGATGATATTCTTTGGATTGCAAATGAAGAGTATACCGAGGACATCCAGAAAATTGGTGGTACCGAAGCTTTGGACGAACCTTATTTAGATATTAACCTGTTCCGCCTGGTAAAAAAACGCGTAGGCTGGCTGGTTATTTTGTTTTTGGGCGAAATGCTTACAGCCACAGCAATGGGCTTTTTTGAGCACGCCATAGAAAAGGCTGTGGTGCTGGCGCTATTTATCCCGTTAATCATATCAAGCGGGGGTAACAGCGGGTCACAGGCTTCAACCCTTATTATACAGGCAATGGCATTAGGCGAGGTTACCATTGCCGATTGGTGGCGTGTAATGCGCCGCGAGATCATCTCTGGTTTAATGCTGGGAATAACATTGGGGATTATTGGTTTTTTAAGGATAGCCGCCTTTAGTATGTTCAGTTCCCTGTATGGGCCACATTGGATGCTGGTTGGCGCAACAATAGGTTTTTCGCTGATAGGAGTAGTGTTATGGGGGTCATTGGCGGGTTCGATGCTGCCATTAGTATTAAAAAAATTGGGTGCCGACCCTGCCACTTCTTCGGCCCCGTTTGTAGCAACCCTTGTTGATGTTACCGGGCTAATCATCTATTTTAGCGTAGCGGTAATGTTTATGAAAGGCATATTGCTGTAAATTTTGTTGATTAGGTTTTAATAATATTTATATCTTTAAAAGAATTTAAAACCTTAATCAACACAATGGAAATCGACGAAACTCCAGTACAACCGGCTGCATCAGAGCCGGAATCAAAATTATTTTTAACCGAAGAAGCACAGTATTATTTACAAAAAGCAGGGCAATGGGCTTATTTTTTAGGCATTTTTGGTTTCGTAATGACCGGCTTTATATTAATAATGGCAATGTTTGTAGGCACGATATTTACGATGATGTCTTCTATGCAGCAAACAACAACGCCAATACCTGCCGCCGCAGGCGGTTTTTTTAGCTTTTTCTATGTGCTTATTGCAGTATTTAATTTTTTCTGGTCATTGTACCTGTATCAATTTGGCGACCGCATTAAAAAAGCTATTCTTTATAATAACACAGCAGAAGCAACTGTTGCTTTTGGTAAAATTAAATCGTTTTTTAAGTTATGGGGAATTACAACTATTGTAATGATATCCCTCTATATATTAATATTCGTTTTTGTAATTATTGCAGGTGTAGGCGCCGCATCAATGATGGGAAGATAATTTTCACAGAAAGTATATAAAACAAAATACCCGCCTTTTGAGCGGGTATTTTTAGTATAATTTAGGTTAGTTTAGTTCTAATGTTTAGAAAGAGAAATCTTCATCTGCTTTTGCCACTTCGGTATTGTCGCTGAACTCATAACGTTTCTCAACAACTTCCTGATGCTCTTTTATATAATCTACGGTATCTTTTAACCCTTCGGCGAACTTTTCAAAATCTTCTTTATATAAAAAGATCTTGTGTTTGATAAAAACCCCATCCTCTAAACGTTTTTTACTTTCAGTGATAGTAACATAATAATCGTTAGACCTGGTTGCCTTTACATCAAAAAAATAAGTTCTCTTCCCGGCCCTCACCTTCTTTGAGTAAACCTCTTCGCGCTCTCTGTTGTCAAAATCTCCCATAAATTTTTTATTGTAATAGTTTTGGTGGCTTAAATATATATAAAAATTCAATTGCAAGTATTTAATTAAGCAATAATTAAGCACTTATTGAAGCTTTTACGCCTTATGGGGGTGCAGAGTTGCGCTTTAAGCCTGTTCTTCTTCTTCGAGCAGCTGTTTTTCGTACAGCTCAAAATAGGGGCCTTTAAGATCCATTAGTTGGGCGTGGGTACCCTGTTCAACTATCTCGCCATTGTCGAGCACTAAAATATTATCGGCGTTTTTAATGGTAGATATACGGTGCGATATAATGATGCTGGTTTTGTCATGCATAATACGCCCAAGGTTGTTTAATATCTCTTCCTCGGTACGAGTATCCACTGCTGATAGGCAATCGTCAAAAATGAGTACCTGCGGTTGTTTTACTATGGCACGCGCAATACTTACCCGTTGCTTTTGCCCGCCGGATAGGGTTACGCCACGCTCACCTATAAGCGTTTCAAAACCATGTTCTAATTCTATAATATTATTATAAACCGCGGCATCTTTAGCGGCCTGTTCTACGCTCGGCATATCAAGCTTATCGGCGCTAAAAGCAATGTTATGCGATATAATATCCGAGAAAAGGAAAACCTCCTGCGGCACAAAGCCTATCTGCGAGCGATAGTTATCAAGGTTTAACTGTGTAAGGGGTTTATCATCTATCAATATTTGGCCGCCGGTGGTATCATACATCCGCATAATTAAATTAGCGAGGGTTGATTTGCCCGAACCTGTGCGCCCAATTATAGCCACCATTTCGCCGGGGTTTACCGTAAACGAAACCTGTTTTAAAGCGGTAATACCTGTATCCGGATAGTTAAATGATACATTCCTGAACTCTATTTTCCCTTCAAGCGTATGCGGTGCAGCCTTTGGCGATTTTATCTCCGGTTGTTCATGTAAAAACTCGTTAATGCGTTTTTGCGAAGCGGCCGCACGTTGTATCAGCGAAGTTACCCAGCCTAACGATATTACCGGGAAGGCAAGCATATTTAAATACACAATAAACTCGGCAATGTTACCCGCAGTAATATTGCCTTTCATTACTTCAACACCGCCTATATATATGGTAATAACATTGCTTAAACCTATCAGCAGCAACATTGATGGGAAAAACAGGGCCTGTACTTTTGCCATGGCCATACTTTGCGTTTTGTAATCTTCGCTTTCTTCGGCAAATTTTTGGCGCACAAAGCCTTCACGTACATATGATTTAATAACCCTTATGCCCGAAAAATTCTCCTGCACAAAGCTGGATAACCCTGATAAACGTTTCTGGATCTGCTCACTGCGGTACTCTATTACTGTGTTTACATAAAATATAATAACCGCTAAAATAGGTAGCGGAAGTACCGAGAATATAGCCAGCCTTACATTCACAGTGAGCATGGCATATATTACCAGCATAAAAAGGATAACCGTGTTAATGGTATACATTATGCCCGGCCCAAGATACATGCGCACACGGCTTACATCTTCGGTAACGCGGTTCATCAGATCGCCGGTATTATGGCGGCGGTAAAAAGCAAGCGATAAAACCTGGTAATGGGCGTATATTTCGTTCTTCAGGTCATACTCGATATGCCGCGACATGAGGATAATAGTTTGCCGCATAAAAAACAGGAATAGACCCCGTAATAAGGCCAGCACCAATACCAAAACACCAAATAATAATAAACTCGACCCAAATATGTCATAAATAACATCCTGCCTGTTAAAACCATCAAATAGCTGGTAAATGCCAATGTTTTCGGTAACCAGATCAAACGCTACGCGGATAACCTGCGCCGGCAACACACCAAAAATGTTTGATATAATAACAAACAGTACTCCCGGAACCAGGCGCCAGCGGTATTTATAAAAGAATTTATTGAGGTATGCGAGGTCTTTCATTAGTTATTGTCAAAAGTAAGGTAATGATATATATAATTCAAGTCGTTGAATTGTCATTTGCTATTAACTCACCCTGCATTAGATAGGAGTGGATACCGGCACTTCGACAGGCTCAGTGTGACAGCCGTGGCTAAGGCCCGTGCAGTATAAGCGCACAGCCTGGCCGCAGGCAACGCCCAATAAACGTAGTTGTGCCATTTATCATTTAACACCACACTTTTTGTAAATCCCCCTCGTCACATACCCTTCATCTTTTGTTCTTTACTCCCTCATCACTAACTAAACTTTGCCACAAGGAAAAAAACCTTTAGTTTTGCAGTGCTAATAAAAATTACTTTGCACGTACCCCAAATGCTTGTTCAACAACCAACCAATAGTATTTTTACCCAGCTTGATGCATTTGGACACAAAAAAGTTGTGTTTTGCAGTGACCCGGATACAGGTTTAAGAGCAATAATTGCTATACATGATACCACGCTCGGTCCGGCCTTTGGCAGCACACGTATGTGGGCTTACAAAACCGAAGGTGATGCGTTAAACGATGTTTTACGCCTTTCAAAAAGCATGACCTATAAGTGTGCTATTGCAGGGCTTAATATGGGCGGCGGTTACTCGGTTATTATTGGCGACGCGCATAAGGATAAAACCGAAGCGCTGATGCGCAAGTTTGGCCGGTTTGTAAAAAACCTGAACGGGGAGTTTATTACCTCTGAAGATGTAGGTACAAACCCGCGCGACATGGAATACATCCGTATGGAAACCCAGCATGTAACCGGCATTCCAGAGAGCTTAGGCGGCAGCGGCGACCCCTCGCCAATTGCAGCAAAAGGGGTGTATATGGGTATAAAAGCCTGTGTTAGGGAGCAGTTTGGTAACGATAGCCTTACTGGTAAATCGGTAATTGTGCAGGGGATAGGGCACGTTGGCGAAAACCTGGTAAAGTTACTGCGTGATGAAAACGCGAAAGTATATATAAGCGATATTAACGACGAGCGTACCCGCCAGGTATCAAAAAAATACGGTGCCGAAGCAGTATCTAACAACTCGATATTTGATATTGATGCCGATATTTATTCGCCCTGTGCATTAGGTGCCACCATAAATACCGAAACTATTAAAAAAATTAAGTGCGGTATTATAGCGGGTTCTGCAAACAACCAATTGCAGGATGAACATGTGCATGGAAAAATGTTATTAGAAAAAGGTATACTATTTGCGCCCGATTACGTTATTAACGCGGGCGGTATTATTAATTGTTACTCGGAACTGATGGGCTTTAGCAAAAAACGCACCCTGCAGCTTACCGAAAACATTTATGAAGCCACCCGGAATGTTTTAAAACTTTCTAAGCTTGAAAACATTTCTACTACAGATGCAGCAAACAAAATTGCCGAAAAACGTATTGCAGATATTAAAAAAGTAAAATCAACCTATTAAATTTATCATAGGTACGCTTTAGGCGCACCATAATCGTTCTTACAAATGTTAAACAGAAGGCACCTACGGGTAAAAGTGTTACAGTCACTGTACGCGTTCCATCAATCGGACACAAGAGATATTAAAGCGCATGAAAAACACCTGCTTCACAGTATAGATCAGGTTTTTGAAATGTATATTTGGATGCTATCGCTAATAAGCGAGGTGATAGATTATACAGAAACGGATGCCGAGGAACGGGCCCATAAACATTTACCTACCGCGGAAGATCTTAACGCGAGCGTTAAAATATTAAGCAACCGCTTCATCCTGTCGTTAAAAGATAACAGGGATTACCTTATTGCCCTTAAAAAGTATAAAGTTGAGTGGTCGTTTGACCCTGAACTGGCAAAATCTTTATTTTTCACGCTCAAAAACTCACCTGAATACGCCGAATACCTGGCAAAAACGGATGATACCCTACAAACCGATAAAGACATTATTAAGTTCATCTTTAAAAAGGTGATCCTGAAATCGTCGTTAGCTGAGCAGGTTTTTGAAGATAAATTTATTTACTGGCCGGTTGATCGCGAGGTTTTGCAAGCCCTGATAGCCAAAACATTCAAGAATTTTTCGTCGGATAATTATGCCGAAAACAAGCTGGCCGATATTAGTGGTAACTGGGTTGAGGACAGGGAATTTGTTGTAAACCTGTTTGAGCAAAGCATCCGTCATGATGTAGCCTATCAGGAGCTTATCGCTCAAAAAACCCAAAATTGGGAGCCTGATCGTATTGCCATGATGGATACTTTATTAATGAAAATGGCAATTGTAGAATTTATTAATTTTACATCTATCCCGGTAAAGGTTACTATTAACGAGTACCTGGAGATATCGAAAGAGTTTAGTACCCCTAAAAGTAATTCGTTTATAAACGGTATATTAGACAAGATTTTATTTGAACTTAAAGCCCAGAATAAAATCAAGAAAATAGGCAGGGGATTAATAGAATAGTGAGTGGAGAATAGTTGATTTGTTTTGGGTAATTAAAGTTTAATGAAATCAATAAGTCAGTCAATCGATAATTCAATAAATCAGTAAATCAATAAATAATTCTGATGAAAAAGCTGTTTTTATGTACAATTATTGCGGGTTTGCTTTTTACAGCCTGCAACCAATCAAGCCAAAATGCTACAGCAGCCGTTGCTGATGCCGGAAACGTGAGCGCAACCAACGCGCCTGTAATGAAGTTTGAAAAAGAAACACATGATTTCGGGAAGATCAAAGAAGGCGATAAGGTTACTTACGAATTTAAATTTACCAACACAGGTAAATCGCCATTGATCATCAAAGATGCAATTGCAACATGTGGGTGTACAAAACCCGAGTGGCCAAAATCGCCTATACAACCTGGTGCTGATGGTGCAATTAAAGTTACTTTTAACAGTACAGGTAAAATGGGCTTACAAGATAAGCAGATCACCATTACTGGCAATACTGTGCCCGCACAAAGTATGGTGCACTTAATTGGCGAAGTAACTACAAGTACTACTAAATAATATAAATTAGAAAAATGATAGCAACAGTTTTATTACAGGCCGGTGGAGGCCTTGGCGTTCCGCAATTGATTATGTTTGCTGCAATTGCAGTGGTGTTTTATTTTTTCATGATCCGCCCGCAAATGCAGAAACAAAAGGAACAGAAGAAATACGTAGAGGAACTTAAAAAAGGTGATAAAATAATTACAACTGCCGGTATACACGGTAGGATATTTGAAGTAGCCGAAACAACTTTTTTAATTGAAGTTGAAGGTGGTACTAAAATACGTTTTGATAAATCGGCTGTATCATTAGACGCTTCAAAAGCGCTGAATACACCGGCTGCTACCAAATAAGGTAACAAAAGCTTAGGCTAAAAGCCGAAAGCCCGAGACATACAAATGAACTATAAAAGCGGAAAGCTTGAGTTGAGATCTAATTTCACTTCGGGCTTTCTGCTTTTCGCTTTCTGTATTAAGCATAAAATATGGCAATTATTAAATTATCTGCAATTGAACGCCGGCGGTTATCAGCTTTTATTACCTGCCTGGTGTTTGCCATATTTGCATGGTTGTTTACTACGCTTTCTAACCCTTACAAGTTTACCATTAAACAGGTTTTAACCTTCAGGAACGCTCCGCAGAAACGTGCGTTTCATCCCCTGCAGTCGGATACTGTTAACGCCATTGTGCAGGGTACAGGCTGGCAAATGCTATTCTCCAAATTTAATGAGGACAAAAAAGTGATCAGCGTTGACCTGCACACGCTCGACAGCAAAAATTTTGTGGTATTAAGCACTCAGCTAAAGCAAATTAATGCCAAGAAGGATGTTGAGCACGAAATTATCGCCATTAACCCCGATACATTATTTTTTGATTTTAGTAACCGCACTATTAAGAGAGTGCCTATTGAACTGGTCACTGCTATAAAGTATCAAAAGCAATTTGCCCAATCAGATGATATAGCTGTTAAGCCCAAATATGTTACTGTTAGCGGCCCGGCAGAGGTGTTAAGCAAGATCACTACATGGAAGACAGACTCGATCATTTTGAATGGCGCTAACGAAGACTTTAACTCGCGAATAAACCTACGAGGTGTGAAAGAAGGTAACTTAAACATAGTACCTAAAAGTGTCGTTGTAAGTATCCCCATTGACGAATACACCGAGAAAACGATTGAGGTGCCGGTAAAGCTGATAAATAATCATAACTATTATGATGTAAAGGTTTTTCCGCAAAAGGTTAAAGTGACCTTTACCACATCATTAAATAACTACCCCGACTTAAACGAGGATGATTTTGAAGCGGTTGCCGATCTGGAACTGTGGCGCCACAATGGCTATAGCGTATTGCCTGTAAAAGTTACCCGTTCGCCATCATACAGTAAAGTGGTTAAAATAGAGCCACAGAATATTGATTTTATTATAAAGAAGTAATGTTTAAAGTAGGCATCACGGGCAATATAGGCAGTGGCAAAACAACAGTTTGCAAAATATTTGAAGTATTGGGCATCCCGGTTTTTTATGCTGATGACGAAGCCAAAAAGGTGATGATTGAGGATGATGCACTTATTGCGGGTATAAAACAAGCTTTTGGCAACGAGTCGTACTTTGAGGACGGCAGCCTTAACCGTAAGCATATCGCCGGTATTGTATTTAATAATAAAGAAGAATTACTTAAGCTGAATGCCCTTGTTCATCCTGCTGTTTTCAGGGCGTTTGATAAATGGGCTATCAACCAAAAAAATGTACCTTATGTTTTGAAGGAAGCCGCCTTATTGTTCGAGAGCGATTCTTATAAAATGTGCGATAGGTCTGTACTGGTTACCGCGCCTTTAGATATCCGCATACAACGTGTTACCCAACGCGATGGCATTACTGCCGACGAAGTAAAAAGCCGTAACGACCGCCAGTTTAGCGAAGAAAAAAAGCTGATTATGGCTAATGATGTAATAATTAATGACGATTCACAACTGGTTATCCCGCAGGTAATAAAACTGCATGAGTTGTACCTGTCTCTTGCCGAAACCAAATAATGATACTTGACGATTTTATTGCTTTTAATACTAATGGCCTTTATTGCCGTTACGGAGATTTTTACCTTGATCCGCAGCTACCTGTTGATAAAGCTGTAATATCCCACGCCCATGCAGATCATGCTAAAAGCGGCAATATTAATGTTTACGCCACCGAAGCTACTTATGCTTTTATGCAGCTGCGTTATGGCAAAGGCGCTGCTAAGGTAAGCTATACAGCTGTATACAACATACCTTTTACTATTGGCGATGTACAGATAACCTTTATCCCTGCGGGGCATATGCCGGGCTCTGCGCAGGTGCTAATGGAATATAAAGGCACACGATATTTATATACGGGCGATTATAAACTACAGCCGGATACTACCTGCGAACCCTTTGAGTTTGTAAAAACTGATGTGCTGATAACGGAAAGCACCTTCGCCGACCCCAATACATCGCACCCCGATCCGGTAGAAGAGATAAAAAAACTAAATGACATTAAAATAAACATCCTGCTTGGTGCTTATAGTCTGGGTAAAAGCCAGCGCCTTATCCGGATGATAAACGATTATGCGCCGCAAAAAAAGATACTGGTGCATCATCGTATAATGCCCATTAACGCCATTTATCAAAAAATGGGCTTTGATCTGGGAACCCACCAGATCTATGGCCGTAAGTTAATGAAGGAACAGCTGGAATATGTTTACATAGTGCCGCCGTTTACGTTTGATAGTTATTTGCGCGCTACCGGGGTTAAGCGTTTGTTTGCGTCGGGATGGAAAAACCTACAGGTGAATGCCCAGGATACACTCTTTATATCTGACCATGCCGACTGGAATGATATCATAAAAACCATTGAACAGGCTGAACCCCAGCAAGTATGGACGCTGCACGGCAACGGCACTCATTTAAAAAATCATTTTAATAATGATATTTTTGTCAAATTATTGAGCTGATGCTTCAGGAAAACATCGACTATTATATAAATGAAGATGGTAATTTCGTTTTTACGAAGGAATATCATTTAAAGCGTGGTTATTGCTGTAAAAATAAATGCCTTCATTGCCCGTGGAATTATGGCAGGGAGAAGCAAGACGGGCAAACAAAAAAATAAATAGGTTATATTTGCACGATATTTAAATCATGGGAATAGAGGAAGATATAAAAAGCACAAATTTTGAAGATATTTACCATAAAGCGGTAATTAATCTTAACTACACGTATGGTTGGATCAACAATTATATGCGTCCGGAATTTGAGCGTTATAAACTTACCCAGCAACAATTTAATATCCTGAGAATTTTACGCGGCCAGTTCCCCAAGCCAGCAACCGTAAACCTGTTAAAGGATAGGATGATAGACAAGATGTCTGACGCATCGCGCATTGTTGACCGCCTGGTGCAAAAAGGACTGGTATCGCGCTGTACAAACTCCCGCGACCGCCGTGCTGTTGATATCCGCATCAGCGAAGAAGGCTTAGAGATCCTTAAAAAAATGGATGCCTGCTTTAAAACAAAAGATCTTTTCAAACAAAACCTAACCGAAGAAGAAGCTGCTCAGCTAAGCGATCTGCTGGATAAGATGAGAGGGTAGAAGAGAGTCAGGACTTTTAGAATCAGGAGTCAAGAAAGATATATCGGGTGCTTGTTTACAAGCGCCTTTTTTTGTGAACTATTTAATCTGGTAAGGTAAAGAAAAGGTTTGTCAGCCTGAGTTATAAAATCCTGTGGCCTCTAAAAGTGCAACGACAGATCTTTGCGGGGTCGTGCAGCGTGACGGGCTATATTATAATGCATGTTTGCATGCGCCAGGTTTGGATTAAATGGTGACGTTAATTTGTCAGTAGCTTGTTTTTTAAAATAATCATTATCAGTTATTTATGCGTTTATGATGGTGTTCACGGCGGTGAACGTGAACACTTCTCACGTCATTTATAGTTCCGTGAAATAATTAAGCTGTAAACCCAGGCACTACCTTCCTAAATCCAACTGCAAACATTACCCCAACTAAACTGCCATAAATCGCCCCGCCGGTAACATCTAATGGGTAATGCACGCCTACATAAACCTGTGCAAAGCAGATAATAGCCGCCCATAAAACTGTTGCGGGTAATACCCACCGCCATCGTTTAAAAAATATAAAACTTAAAAATGCGGCTATGGCAAAATGGTCTGTAGCATGGGTAGAGGGGAAGCTGTAACCTGTTCCGCATGCAACCCGGCTAATGTCGGTTTGGGCCGTTATAGGGTCGCGGCAGGGGCGAAGTCGGCTTATATTTGGCTTTATTATGCTGGCGCTGCTATAGTCGGCAAAGCCAACAGCAAGCGCTAAAAAAACAACAAGTATGGCACCCTGCTTTCTATATCTCCAAATGCAAAATGTAATGATGAACAAATAAAGCTGGACCCAAAACTTTGGGTTACGCATCAGGGGCATCAGCCAGTCGAAAAATGTATTTGACAGGTCGTGGTTAATGAAGTAAAATAAATGCCGGTCAAAGTTTAGCAGGAAATCGGGCATTGGCTTTTATAGGTAATGCTTAGTGTTCTCAACAGCGGGTAAATATAGCTAATAAATTAACGCTTAAAAGTACACGAATTTTACATTGCTATCGCTTAATATTTCTATTTTTGCAGCTTAACATCTATACGTTTTGACACTCATAAAATCAATTTCGGGCATCAGGGGTACCATAGGTGGTGCAGCCGGCGACGGACTAACCCCATTGGATATTGTTAAATTCACATCTGCTTACGGCAGCTGGGCTGTAAAAAGAACCGGCATCAAAAAGATAGTTTTGGGCCGCGATGCCCGCTTGTCTGGCAGTATGGTTAATAACCTGGTTATAGGCACGCTGCAGGGGCTGGGTATTGATGTGATAGATTTAGGCCTATCTACCACGCCAACCGTTGAAGTAGCCGTACCTGATGAAAAAGCCGCGGGTGGTATTATCCTAACCGCCAGCCATAACCCAAAACAATGGAACGCTTTAAAACTGCTTAATGAAAAAGGTGAGTTTATTAGCGATATTGATGGTAAAGAGGTTTTAGAGATCGCCGAGAACAGCGATTTTATATATGCCGATGTGAACGACCTGGGTAAACTTATCAATGATGATAGCTACCTGCAAAAACACATCGATAAAGTACTGGCGCTTCCTTTGGTGGATGTTGCTGCTATTAAAAAGGCTAACTTTAAGGTAGCTATTGACTGCGTAAATTCTACTGGCGGTATTTTTGTACCAGCATTGTTAAGGGCGCTGGGTGTCGAAGTTATCCACGAGCTTTATTGCGAGCCCGACGGTCACTTCCCGCACAACCCGGAACCATTGCCAGAGAATTTGGTAGCGTTGTCGCAAGAGGTTTTAAAAACAAAATCTGATCTGGGCATAGCTGTTGACCCGGATGTTGACCGCCTTTGCTTTGTTTGCGAAGATGGCAGTATGTTTGGCGAGGAGTACACCCTGGTAGCAGTTGCCGATTATGTGTTGAAAAATACAAAAGGTAATACGGTTTCTAACCTGTCATCAACTCGGGCGCTGCGCGATGTTACTGAAAGTGCCGGTGGTGAATACCATGCCGCGGCAGTAGGTGAGGTAAACGTAGTGAACAAAATGAAAGAGGTTAACGCCATTATAGGTGGCGAGGGCAACGGCGGGGTTATTTACCCAGAGTTGCATTACGGCCGTGATGCCTTAGTGGGTATAGCTTTATTCCTTACTCATTTGGCTAATTACGGTAAGCCGGTTTCTGTATTAAGGGCCTCGTACCCAAGCTATTTTATCTCAAAAAATAAAATCACGCTTACACCAGAGATGGATATTGATGCGTTACTGTTAAAGGTTGAAGAAAAATACCAGAAACAGCCTCACTCTACAATTGATGGTTTAAAAATAGAGTTTGATAAAGAGTGGGTACATTTGCGTAAATCAAATACCGAACCTATTATCCGCATCTACTCTGAAGGTAATTCAGAAACCGTTGCAGATAACCTGGCCAACAAGATAATAACAGATATAAAAGAAATATTACAACTTACATAATTATTGAATGAATGATTTATTGAATTATTGATTGTTAAGCGCATCGTAATCACTAAATCACTAATTCAATAAATCAATAATTAAAAAAATGCGTGTTTACTTTGACAATGCCGCCACTACCGCCCTTGACCCAGAAGTTTTAAAGGAGATGTACAAGGTGATGGAAAACCAGTTTGGTAACCCTTCATCCATACATTCGCATGGGCGCGAGGTGCGTACATTAATAGAACGTTCACGCAAAACAATAGCCGGTTTACTGCATACATCGCCTGCCGAAATATTTTTTACCAGCGGTGGTACCGAGGCTGACAATACAGCTATCCGTTGTGGTATTGTAGATCATAAGCTTACACACGCTATAACTACAAAATTGGAGCACCATGCTGTTGTGCATACACTGCAAGCCATGCAAAAAGCAGGTGTTATTAAGTTGAGCTATGCTGGTGTTGATAGCAAAGGCAATGTTGATTATGATCACCTGGAAACGTTGTTAAAAACCAACGAGCGCAGCTTTGTATCCTTAATGCATGCCAATAATGAATTAGGTACACTTACCGATATTGAAAAAGTAGGTGAGCTTTGCGAAGCTTATAATGCCATGTTCCATAGTGATACGGTACAAACTGTTGGGCATTATAAACACGATCTAAGTAAGCTTAAACTACACTTTATGGTTTGCGCGGCACACAAACTGCACGGGCCAAAAGGCGTAGGTTTCTTACACATCAACCATAAAATCAAAATCAACCCGATGATATATGGTGGTTCGCAAGAGCGCAATATGCGCGGAGGTACCGAAAATGTTTATGGCATAGCCGGCCTTGCTAAAGCCCTTGAAATGGCTTATTCCGAAATGGATCAACATCAAAATTATATTCAGGATTTAAAAAGCTATATGAAAGCAAGGCTGGAGCAAGATGTTCCGGGTGTGAGCTTTAATGGCGAAACAGATCCGTCTAAAAGTTTATATACTGTACTAAACGTGTCGTTCCCTGAAATGGAAATGGCAGATATGTTGTTGTTTAACCTTGATATTGCAGGTATATCGGCATCTGGCGGCAGTGCATGCAGTTCAGGAACAGATATTGGCTCGCACGTGTTAACTGCTATAGGAGCAAGCCCCGACAGGCCATCCGTCAGGTTCTCTTTCTCTAAATATAACACAAAAGAAGAGGTGGATTATACTGTGGCTAAGCTTAAAGAGCTTTGCATGGTGAGTGCATAATTAGGAAAAATTTCTATTTTGTTAAAACATGGCTGTGTTTTTGATTGTTTATTAATTAACAATTAAAAACTACTACTATGGAACCCAACGAAAGCAATCCGGAGTATACTCCGAACACCAACCCGAACGAAACTCCTGAAGAACGCCAGTCAGATAATGAAGGCACAGGATATCGTCAGCAAAACGAACAGGAACAGCAGCAGGACGGTAATGATACATCGTACAGCGAACAGAACGATGTTACCCCACCAAATCAGCATGAATTTCCATCTGAAGGTGCTGCAACTAAAACAGATTTTACCAGCCGCAAGCAAGGCCGTACAACAGGCCGCATGGTAGGGCATGAGCCAGGTACCGAGGGGATATAAGCCTCAAATAACATTATGTAAAAAGGAAAGGCTCGTTAGTCTTTCCTTTTTTTTATTTTAGTGGTATGACGCCGATAATAATAATTTCGTTGATAGCTTTAATGTTTATATACCATTTTACACGAAAATGGATGGATAATGGTGTATCGTCGGTAGCATACTACTTGGTCTTTCTAATTTTTTCAGCCTTTTTTATGTTTGTCGTTATAATTATTTTCGCAGCTTTGACAGTTCAGGGTTGATAAAAATAAATGATATAAAAAGGCCATTTGTGAAACTAACGAATGGCCTTTTGTATTTAAACGGTTTTTATAAATTGCAGGATGAATTTTGAAATGTTATTTCATTTGCCATTTATCCTGATTATTGCATTTATAATTCATAGTCTTTCTTATAAAATTAGAGATAGGATTACCGGGCCATTTTTATATTATATTTTGCTTTTAATTGTAAGCACTATCGTTTATCTTTTGATAATTGCTGGTTTGGTTTATATTACAGTTGAAAGTTCGCCGTTTTAATATGTGTGTAAACAAAAAAAGTCCTTTGCTACAAACAGAGGACTTTAAATAACTTCTATTTTTGAATTAAGCCTGTGGCTCGATCTTCTCTTCTTTAACAGGTGCCAGCATTTTTAAGAATGATGCCAGTTTTTCTTTCATTTCTCTACGGTCTACTATAAAATCGAGGAAACCATGCTCCTGCACAAACTCGGCGGTTTGGAAACCTTTAGGCAGATCCTTTTTGATAGTTTCCTTAATAACCCTCGGGCCGGCAAAACCAATCAGCGAACCTGGCTCGGCAATATTTATATCGCCCAGCATGGCGTACGATGCGGTAACCCCTCCGGTAGTAGGATCAGTTAATAAAGATATATAAGGAACCTTTGCCTGGCTCAATAGCGCCAGTTTAGCCGATGTTTTGGCCATTTGCATTAACGAGAATGCGGCCTCCATCATACGGGCACCACCTGATTTTGATATCATCAGGAACGGGATCTTGTTAGCAATGCTATAATCGATAGAACGTGCTATTTTTTCGCCTACTACCGAGCCCATAGAACCACCTATAAAGTTAAAGTCCATACAGGCAATAACCAGCTCTTGTCCGTTCATTTTACCATGAGCGGCACGTATAGCATCAGTTAAGCCGGTTTTATTTTGTGTTTCTTTTAACCTGTCGGTATATTTTTTGGTATCCGTAAAGTGTAAAGGATCGCCCGAATGCAGATTGGTAAACAATTCTGTGAACTGGTTATCATCAAACAAAACAGAAAAGTATTCTTTTGAACCAATGCGTAAATGGAAGCCACAATAGTGGCAAACGTATTGGTTTTCAACCTGTTCAGAGTAATGTAACGGTTTTTTACATTGAGGGCATTTGTTCCAGATGCCATCGGGGGCTTCTTTTTTTTCCTCAGTAGTCGTAATTATCCCTTTAATTTCTCGCTTAAACCACGCCATGTCTATTTCTAAGTCTTTCAAGTACTGCAAAGAAACAAAAAATATCACAACAAGTTTGAAGAATATTTATACTATGATCAAGGTTCAAGTAAAGGTTTACATTCCATAGCAACATTGTTCATTGTAGTTTGAGGGACTGGCACTAAAACGGAATCAGGGTAAATTTTCTTTAATTTTTCTAATATGCAGTCACAAAATTTATCGGTAGTCTTTGGGAATTTGGGTGAGAATATTGCCTTAAAGTTATCTCTAAATGTTTTGTCAATCAAGGGTGTCCAACGTTCATAAACGGGAGTTAATTCGGTTTTATCACCGTTTTTGAACTCCATTAACGCCCAAGCCTAATGTTTAAACTTTTCAGACTATCTTTCGATACCGAATTTAAACCATTAGGGATTTCTTGCTTTAAGCGCTCAATTAAAAACCTTACGTATTTTTCTCTTTTTGCCTTGTTAGGCATTGTGGGTTTTGATGTGGAATCGAGATAGTTGTAAAAACCATGTTCATATTGTTTCGTCCATACTTTGTGATTGCGCTGCGCCTTGCAAGACGTTGTAGTAGTAAATACAAAAAGGATGATTATTAACCTGTTCACTTAAAAATCTTTTTTATCAAAAGTAATATTTTAGTTCGCACAAACATCAAACGCATTAAAAGCCTATTAAATAGGTAGAATTTATTAAATTTTGTAAGGATAGCTAAGTGTGAAAATAACACCCTATATAATATGTAAGCGGGTTTTATGCAAATTTATTGGCATTTAACTAAGCATTATTGGCTAAAACTTTCACAATCATATAGGTAAAACCCGGAATTTTTATAACTTCGAGGCCCAAACATACGCTCATGGATTTAAAAAATTATAAAGGTGTTCTGCACGGAGATCAGGTGCAGGAACTATTTGAAGCAGCTAAAAAACATCAGTTTGCTTTGCCTGCGGTAAACGTAATAGGCACAAATACTATTAATGCTGTAATGGAAACTGCTAAGGCGGTTAATTCTCCGGTAATTATTCAACTATCAAATGGCGGCGCGCAATTTTACGCGGGTAAATCATTAGATAACTCGAAATTACAGGCCTGCATTTTAGGTGGTGTATCTGCCGCTAAACACGTGCATTTATTAGCCGAGCATTATGGCGTAGCTGTAATTTTGCATACCGACCACGCTGCTAAAAAATTATTACCATGGATTGATGGTTTGTTAGAGCATGGCGAAAAATTCTTTGCTGAAACAGGCAAACCATTGTTTTCATCACACATGCTTGATCTTTCTGAAGAGCCTATCGAAGAAAATATTGAAATATCTGCTAAATACTTAGAGCGCATGGCCAAAATGGGCATGACCGTTGAAATTGAACTGGGTGTAACCGGTGGCGAAGAAGATGGTGTAGATAACTCTGATGTTGATAGCTCTCGTTTATATACCCAGCCCGAAGAAGTAGCTTACGCTTACGAAGAACTTTCTAAAGTTAGTCACCGTTTTACCATTGCTGCTGCATTTGGTAACGTGCATGGTGTTTACAAACCGGGTAATGTTAAATTACAGCCTGTTATTCTGCATAACTCGCAGGAGTTTTTGAAACAAAAGCATAACCTTACCGACGCTAAACCTATCAACTTTGTTTTCCACGGTGGTTCTGGTTCAAGCCAGGAAGAAATTCGCGAAGCGATATCTTACGGTGCTATAAAAATGAATATTGATACCGATATGCAGTTTGCATTTTGGGAAGGCATAAGAGATTATTACCAGGCAAAAGAAGGTTATTTGCAAACACAAATTGGCAGCCCCGATGGTGACGATTCGCCAAACAAAAAATATTACGACCCACGTGTTTGGTTGCGTAAAGCCGAAGAAAGCTTTGTAAAAAGGCTTACTGTAGCTTTTGGCGATCTTAATTGCATCGACGTAAATAGCAAGCTGTAAGCAGCAAGCTAATCAGAATAAAAAACCGCCTCTATTATAAACATTGGCGGTTTTTTTTGGTTGTTATGTAAATTTGTTAGCTATGGCCGAAAAGAAAAGCAATTTATTTGAAAAGTTTGCAAATTGGGCAACAGCCGCAACGGGTAGCTCTGCTGCATTTATAATTGCAATAACTACTATTGTAGTATGGCTAATAACCGGGCCCGTATTTAATTATTCGGATACCTGGCAGCTTATTATTAACACAGGCACAACCATCATTACATTTTTAATGGTGTTTTTGATCCAAAAAACACAGAATAAGGATTCAAAGGCCATTCATTTAAAATTGAACGAACTATTGGCATCACATCAGGGCGCGAGTAATCGTATGGTTGATATTGAAAACCTAACTGAAGTGGAACTGGACCAGCTGCATAAATTTTATGTAAGATTATCTGCGCTGGCCGAACAGGAAGATGATTTAACCTGCACGCATTCAATTGATGCTGCAAATGATAACCACCAAATCAAACAAACCGGCTTTAGATCAAAACCGCATTACCAACATGCCCTCAAAAACAGAAGTAAACAAAGTAAGTAGCCCTGCCGACCTTGAAAAAGTATTTGCCGTAAGGCGCGAAGTATTTGTAGGCGAACAAAATTGCCCACCCGAACTGGAGTGGGAGTTTGAAGACGAATCTACCCATTTTTTAGCCACTGTTGATGGCGAACCTGCCGGGGCATCCCGCTGGCGCAAAACCGATAAAGGCTATAAGCTGGAACGCTTTGCTGTGTTATCTAAATTTCGCGGCCATGGTGTAGGCCAGCAACTTGTAAAAGCTGTTTTAGCCGATCTGCCCGCGGATGCGAAATATATTTACCTGCATGCCCAAATCCAGGCTGTAACTCTTTATGAAAAATTCGGCTTCGAAAAAACCGGCCCCGAGTTTGAAGAAGCAGGGATAAGGCATTATAAAATGGTGAAGCACTAACAAATAAAGGGAGTGTGCTCTATTAATCAGGCATAACCGTTTCAGTACCTATCGAAATTTGATACCGTTATATCAATTTTTATACTCAAATCCTTTTACAATTTCGTTTAGCTTAAGCCATACGTTATTAGCATAAGGTTTTGGTGAAATTTCATACATTAAAGCCGAATGACTAGTGCCGGGATAATTACGAACATGTATTTTTACATAAAACCTGATTGGTTTTCCGGTTAAGAAGTTTAAGGTTGATATTGTTCCCTGGTAAGTTTCCTGATCATCATTCATGACTTTTATTTTTTGAAACTTTGCTTTTGTGAAGTTATCAACCGGTTTTATCTTGCTATTGCTTCTGTATAATCCATTAAAATATTCAGTCATATAAGTTTGTAAAGCCTGGCTGTTTAACTGAGGCTTGCCCTCAATAAACCAAAGGAAAGCGTAAGACCAGTAGTCGTTTTTTTGCGGCATTGTTCCAATCCGGCGTAAAACGTAACTCTTCCATCCCTTTAAAAGGAATGTTTGGTGCAAAGCTGATAGGAAACGGTATTTTTTCGCTGCCCCATTTAGCGGGCAGGGGTAGCGTATAAGGAGTTTGCTGGCAAAAAGCTTTACCGCAAGTAAATACAATCAGCAACGATAATATGATCTTTTTCATGATGAGATCTATATTACATAAAGCTATACATGAAATTGGATACAGGTTGTTAATTACTGTTAAAAAAGTTAAAGGTTGATAATTCTTATCCAAACACCTTTCCCGAGTAATCCATCGCTTCGCTTAGTTTATCTAAATTAAGCCCCATGTTGATGTTTTGATGCAGAAGGTATGCTATTAGGTTTTCGGTGGCGATGTTGCCTGTAAGCTCATCTTTGGCCATTGGGCAGCCTCCATATCCTTTTAATGCAGCGTCAAACTTTTTACAGCCGCTTTCATATGCCGCGGCCACTTTTTCCTGCCATGTATCTGGTGTGGAATGCAGGTGTACGCCAAATTCAGTAATTTCAGAAAGTTTGGTTAGGGCGGGGTACAGGCTGGTGATCTGCTCGGGTGTGGCTATGCCAATGGTATCCGATAAGGCAATATATCCAATTCCCTCATCAATCATCTTTTGTGCCCAGTACTGAACTATCTCCGTATCCCATTCATCACCATAAGGGTTACCAAAACCCATTGACAAATAAATTAACAGGTTTTTATTATTTGCAGCGCACAGTTCGTTTATTCGTTTAACATTGTCAAATGCCTGCTCAATGGTGGTATTGGTGTTACGCAGCTGGAAAGTTTCGGAAATAGAAAACGGGTATCCTAAATAATGAATCTCGGGATGAACGACTGCATCTTCTGCGCCCCTGTAATTAGCTATAATTGCCAATAGCTTTGAACGGGTATTATCCAGGTCAAGTTTGCTTAAGACTTCGGCTGTATCCCGCATTTGCGGTATGGCATTGGGCGATACAAAGCTGCCGAAATCAATAGAATCAAAACCTACCTGTAAAAGCAGGTTAATGTATTCGGTTTTAACATTGGTAGGTACAAAATCATAAAGGCCCTGCATGGCATCGCGGGGGCACTCGGTTATTTTTATGTGTTCGGCCATTAATTAATCGGGTTTTGAAACTTGCTCGTCCTTTTGTATCAGTTCGTCACGTTCAAAGTTACGGATAATCAGCCTGCTGCCGCCATTGTAAGTTATATAGCTGGCTACCCAGTTAATAAATACAATAATACGGTTACGGCCACCCATAAGCGATATCAGGTGCACAAACATCCATATCAGCCAGGCAAAAAATCCCTGGAATTTTAGTTTACCCAAATCGGCAATGGCTTTGTTACGGCCTATAGTTGCCAACGAGCCCTTGTCGTTATATTTAAATGGAACGGTTTGTTCGCCCTTTATTAAACGATAAATGTTTTTGCCTGTTGCCTGGCCCATTTGTATGGCAACCTGCGCAACGCCCGGGTGCCCTTTAGGGGTTTCGTCTGTTATCATGGCTGCCACATCGCCAATGGCAAATATATTGTTGCTGCCAACCATGCGGCAAATGGTATCAACTTTAATGCGGTTACCACGCTCAATGCTGTCTTTTGATATCCCATCGGGTACAACCCCCATTACACCTGCAGACCATATTACATTTTTGGTGAAAATGCTTTTACCGCCTTCAAATTTTATCTCGTGGCCATCGTAACTCTCCACTTTTACATTTAGCAACACCTCAACGCCCATGCTGTGCAGATAGTTTTCCGCGGCTTTTGAGCCCTCGTCAGAAAAAGGGCCTAAAACTTTTGGTAGGAAGTCTACCAGGTAAACCTTCATTTCATCTTTTACAAGTTCGGGATAATCTTTGTTGAGCACATGGTTGCGCAGCTCTGCTAACGCGCCCGCAAGCTCTACACCGGTAGGGCCGGCACCCACCAATACGAATGACAGGTATGGTGCGCGATCTTCCTTAGAGGGCTTTAAAATGGCTTCCTCAAGGTTCTGTAGCACAAGGTACCGGAGGTTTAATGCCTCGGGGATAGATTTCATGGGCATGGAATAGTGCTCAATCTCTTTATTGCCAAAAAAGTTGGTGGTTGATCCTGTTGCTATCACCAGGTAATCGTACACTATTTCGCCGATGGCGGTTACAACTGTATTTTTTTCTGCATCAATACGGGTAACCTCGGTATTGCGGAAACGGAGGTTCTTTTGCCCGTCAAAATTTTTACGTAACGAGAATGCTATAGCTTCGGCCTCTAGACTACCTGTAGCCACCTGGTATAGCAGTGGCTGAAAAGTATGATAGTTGTGCTTATCGATAAGGATAATCTCTACAGGCTTATCTGCGAGTTGCTTGGCCACCTGCAGGCCGCCAAAGCCGCCGCCTATAATAACTACCGTTGGGAATTTTGATTGATCAGTAGGGTTCATGATGCAATTTTAAACTTTATGTAATGCTAAGCGTTTAGTTGTAAAACAAAAAAGGCTCCAAATGTTCTTTGGAGCCTTTTAATTATGAGAGATTTTTTATCTCAGGTCTTTCTTTCCAAAGTCGATAATAACCGGTGTGGCTACACATATTGATGAATAAGTACCAAAAATAACACCTATTAACAATGCGAATGAGAACCCGCGGATAACATCACCACCAAAGATGAATAATATCACCAATATTAAAACGACAGTAAATGCAGTGATAATAGTACGGCTTAATGTATTGTTAATTGCGTGGTTGATTACCTCTTTAGGGTCATCAGTTTTTGCATGGTGCAGTTCAAGGAACTCACGGATACGGTCAAACACTACCACGGTATCGTTAATTGAATAACCAATAACGGTAAGCAATGCTGCTATAAATGCCTGGTCGATATCTAAAGAGAACGGAAGGATATCTTTAAATAACGAGAAGAACGACAGTACCAGTAATGAATCGTGCGCGGTAGCGATCATCGCACCTAAGCTAAATTGCCATTTACGGAACCTGATCAATATATAAGCAGAGATAACAACAATAGCCAGTATGATTGTCCATTTAGCTGAAGCCTTAACTTCGTTAGCTATAGTAGCTTCAACCTTTTGGTGTGCTTCTATCTGTTTTGCTTCAATTTTTGTAGCCGGGTTTGTTGCCAGCGCCTTAATTAAAGCGGCTTGTACTTTACTATCCGCATCAGCCGAATTATCGTTAATAAGGTAGTTGGTATTGATGCTCATCTTATTATCAGTACCATAAGTTTTAACCTCGGTACCACGGCCAAGTGTTGCATCAATAGCATCGTGTATTTGCCCGGTAGTAACAGGGCTGGTAAATTTAACAATGTAAGTGTGTCCACCACCAAAATCAACACCGTAGTTAAAGCCCCTTGTTATCATTGATACCAAACCGGCAGCAATGAATATACCAGAGAAGGCATAAAATTTGAAACGATTTTTAACGAATGCGTAGTTTGCATTTTTGAAGGTATGTGAACTCCATGGGCGAGAAAATGTGATATCCCAGCCTTTTTCAAGCATAAATTCAAATATCAACCTCGAAATTAACAATGAGCAGAACAAGGTGGTAACGATACCGATCATTAAAGTAGTTGCGAAACCTTGTATTGGGCCCGAACCAAATAAGAACAATATAACACCTGTTAAGAATGTACTGATGTTGGCATCAAGAATAGAAGGTAAAGCGTGTTTAAAACCATCTGCAACCGCAATACGGATAGATTTGCCTAAAGCAAGCTCTTCACGTACACGCTCATAAACCAATACGTTGGCATCCACAGCTACACCAAGTATCAAAATGATACCTGCGATACCTGGAAGCGTTAATACAGCACGTAAGCTAACCAATACCCCCATAAGGAAGAACACGTTGATCAATACCGCGATAACTGCAACTGTACCCGCGCGTTTGTAGTAAGCTATCATGAAAATTAAGATAACTACTAAACCTAATATACATGATAATAAACCAGCACTAATAGCTTCCTGACCTAATGACGGGCCTACAACAGCCTCACCAATAATACGTACAGGTGCCAGTAAACGGCCTGCTTTTAATATATTGGCTAAATCCTTAGTATCTTCAAGTGTGAAGTTACCGCCTGATATTGACGATACGCCACCTGAAATTTCGTTTTGAACGTTAGGAGCAGAGTAAACGTTATCATCCAACACAATGGCGATAGCTCTTTTATTTGCACCTGCAGACGCTTCGGCGGTAACGGTTTTCCATTTTGCCGCACCTTGCGAGTTCATGTACATAGTAACCTCGTACCCACCTTTTAGTTGGTCTACATCGCTGCGGGCATCATTTATTACATCGCCAGATAACACAGGACCATTTTCGGCGCCAGAAAGTTTAATGGCATATAATTCAAAAACCTTTGTGTTTTTAATAGGTTTAACAGACCAAAGGAATTTCATGTTTTGTGGAACAACCGATTTAATATCGGCATTGCGCAGGTAGTTGTTTACTTTAGCAGTATCTTTTTGCGCAGAGTAACCAACAATTGGGCCCGGGCTTAATTGTTGCTGGCCGCTTTGATCCTGGTAAGTAACCGGCGATAATACCGCGAATAACGGATTAGCAGCTAACTGCGTTTTATTTAAACTGGCAGAATCTTTATTAGTAGTATTTTTTAATTTGTTTAATAACGAATTAGCTTGTTTTGCAGCAGCAGACGTATCTTTTGCAGTAGCAGATGCTAATGCAGATTTTGCAGTATCGGTTTTAACTGTATCCTTTTTAGGGGTAGCGGTTTTGTTTTTAGCAGCCAGTAAGCCGTTAATGTTATTTAACAAACCGTAAACTTCGGTATTATCATAAGTTTGATAAAACTCCAGTTTTGCTGTACCTGATAATAATTTGCGTACACGCTCCGGCTCTTTAACGCCAGGTAGTTCAATCAAAATACGGTTAGTGGTTTTTTGCAATTGAATGTTTGGCTGTGTAACACCAAATTGATCTATACGGGTATGTAATACAGTATATGATTGTTGTACTGCGGTATTTGCCTGGTCTTTCAAATAAGTCTCAACATCGCTGTTTGATGAATTGAACTTTAATTTATCCTGATTATTGCTGTTTGCAAATATGGCAGCAAGTTTAGCGTTTGGGGCCAGTTTTTCATATTCGTCAACAAAAAGGGTAATGTAATCTTTTTGCTCGGTTACGCTTCTTGCCTGCGCGTTGGTCAATGCCTGGTTAAAGGCAACGTCGGCATTGTTGTTTGATAACGACTGCACAAGCTCGCGTAAAGAAACCTGCATAGTAACGTTCATACCACCCTTTAGATCCAGACCCAGGGCAAGTTCCCTTTCCAGGCAATACTGGTAAGTGTGGTTAAGCACCGGATATACCGGTAACGTTGAAACAGAATCAAGATAGGCCTTTTCCTTTTCGGGATCGCCCTTAGAATACGCTTTGGCATCACTCTCAACTTTGTGTGCCACCCATGTAAATGAAAACTGGTATAAGCACACTACAGCCAGCAGAATGGCGAAAAATTTAATAACCCCTTTACCTTGCATCGCGAATTAAATATGTAATTAATTAGTTTATAAGCTTTTTAAATAAGACGGCAAATCTAATAAAATTTCACAAGCATGAAATTTTTAATTGAAACAAAATAATATTGGTTTTTGTTACCGACGGTTTAGTGTGATAAATGAGTAGGGAAGCGGGTTTTTTTCGTCGGGCTCGTTATACTCCCGGCTTACTTCATCCCATTTCAGATAGTCAATTTCCGGGAAAAAGGTATCAGCCTCAAAATCCTTGTGGATAATGGTTAGGTAAATTCGGTCGGTTTTATCCATTGCCTGGCGATAGATCTCGGCACCACCACCAATAAATACTTCATCCTCGTGGGCGCATAATGCTAAACCGTCGTCTATTGATTTTACTACTTCGCAGCCGGGTATCTCTATATCCTGCCGGGTTACTACAATATTGCGGCGGTTAGGCAATGGTTTCCCAACCGACTCATAAGTTTTACGGCCCATGATAATTGTACGGCCGGATGTTACCTGTTTAAAATGTTTCAGATCATTTGGCATATGCCAAAGCAACTGGTTGTTTTTACCAATGGCGTAATTTTCTGCGATCGCTACTATGATGGAAATTGTCATTTTTTAGATTATAATGGTTTGGAGTTTTGTTCGAGCCAGGCTTTGATGTCATCAAATCGCATTTCGCCGGTGCTGGCATTTATTACCATGACGTACTTCTCTTCTTTAGATGCCGTCAAGTGTAAGCTGCCAACTCTTAGCAGGATCTCCATGAGTGTATAGGCCATACGTTTATTGCCATCCATAAACGGATGATTAATGATTAGGCTTTCAAACAACGCAGTTGCCTTTTCTATCGAGGTTGGATAAATATCTGTGCCATCAAAAGTAGCAAACGGACGATTTAGGGCAGACTCCAATAGGCTTTCATCGCGAACCTCTTTGCTGCCCCCAAATTGCTCAATTAATTTATCATGAATACGTACCGCTGATTGAAAACTGATCATTGAGCTAATTTCTCAAGTAACTCCCTGTTTTCGGCAATGATCGTGTCAAGATGACCATCTAAGGTTTTATCATCAATGTATTGCTTCTGTTGGATTTGATTTATTAACCCAAGCACATCTTTTAAAGATTCTTCGGGTATCGTTTCGATAGCCTTGTGTAATTCTTCTTTAATTTCTGTAGTTGTCATACCCAAATTTACAAAACATCATCTTAAACCGCAACAACTCCTTTAATATGCGGATGCGGATCATAGTTCTCAAGGGTGAAATCTTCAAACTTAAATCCGAAGATATCTTTCACTTCCGGGTTTATCTTCATTGTTGGTAGCGGCTTGGGCTCGCGGCTTAGTTGCAGCCTGGCCTGCTCCAGATGATTGTTGTACAAATGCGCATCGCCAAAAGTGTGGATGAAATCGCCGTAGTCCAGATCGCATACCTGTGCCATCATCATGGTGAGCAACGCGTACGATGCAATGTTGAAAGGTACCCCCAAAAATATATCGGCACTACGCTGATACAATTGACACGATAATTTGCCTTTTGTTTCGCCTTTTAATGCATCAGCGGGCTGCACATAAAATTGGAACAAACTGTGGCAGGGTGGAAGCGCCATTTGGTTAACATCGGCAACGTTCCATGCCGATACCATTATGCGGCGCGAATCCGGATTGTTCTTCAATTGATTTACCACCTGGGTTATCTGATCTATATGGCCGCCATCGGGCTTTGGCCACGACCGCCACTGGTAACCATACACCGGCCCAAGGTTGCCATTCTCATCGGCCCACTCATCCCAGATGCGTACGCCGTTATCTTTTAAATATTGAATATTGGTATCGCCGGTCAAAAACCATATCAGCTCGTGGATGATAGATTTGAGATGCAGTTTTTTGGTGGTCACCATGGGGAAGCCGTCCTGCAGGTTAAAACGCATCTGGTAGCCAAACACGCTTAAGGTGCCTGTCCCGGTGCGGTCATGCTTTTGCGCTCCGTTCTCCATCACATGCTGCATCAGGTCGAGGTATTGTTTCATTCTGAAAATAATTATTGATTTAGCGAATTATTGATTTAATGATTTCAGTCTCCCGGTTCACCAGTCAACAAATTTAAATCAGTACAAATAAAAAAAATCTATTTTTGGTATCCTACCGATGTGTATAAATACATGCGGTGTTAATTGAATTTTGATGATAGTATTTCCAAACGCAAAGATAAACATTGGCCTTAACATTATTGCCCGCCGGCCCGACGGATACCATGACTTAGAAACAGTTTTTTATCCGGTGAAAATTAATGACGTGCTGGAGGTGATAGAGGCCGATAAGCTGAGCTTTGAATCATCAGGTTTGGACATACCCGGCAGGCTGGAAGATAACCTTTGCATTAAGGGTTACCATCTGCTAAAAAAAGACCATGACCTGCCGCCGGTAAAAATTCATCTGCACAAAAATATTCCCATTGGGGCGGGGCTCGGCGGTGGTTCGGCTGATGCTGCTTTTTTCATCAAACTGATGAATGATAAATTTGAACTCGGCTTATCATTGGAGAGGATGGAAGACTATGCCCGGGTGCTTGGTGCTGACTGCGCTTTTTTCATCCAAAGCAAACCGGTGTTCGCGTTTGAGAAAGGAGATGAGCTTGAACCTATCAATCTTGACCTGTCTGCTTATAAAATTGTGTTGGTGATGCCAGATGAGCATGTGTCAACCGCAGAGGCTTACAGAGGCGTAAAACCGGCGCCAGTTTCAGAATCTTTATACGACCTGATAAAAACGCCCCTTACGGCATGGAGAGGGCACATTAAGAACGACTTTGAGGGCCATATTTTCCGTGATCATCCCGTTATACGTGGCGTAAAAGCAGAGTTGTATGAGTATGGTGCGTTATACGCAAGTATGAGCGGCAGTGGGGCATCGGTTTTTGGCATTTTTGAGAACACACCAAACCTGCAGGCCATGGAAGAGAGCAACCAAGTTTTTTACAATGTCTAAGAGAAGTGAGAGCTGAGCGAGCGGTCATATCTCACGTCTCAAATCTCACATCTAATCCCTGCTGATATAATCTCTGTCTTCGTCACTTAGTGTATTTTTATCCTCATCGGCATGCCGCTCGTCGTAGTGTTCGCCGATGTTGTATTTTTTATTTTTTGGCCGGCCCACCAACACACCTAAAATAAACGCGGCCACCGCCACGGCTGTTAGCACTGCAACCTTCGGCATGTAGATGGTGCTAAACAAAATGGTGAATTTCACCTCGTCGGTATTTTGCATGATGATGATGGTTAGCAGCACCACAATTACAAGTACGAAAATATTTTTAATGCTCATGATCTTCTTCCCGGTTTTAGTTTCTACAATATGCGGTTTTTAAATCTTTTTTAAAAATGGGTGAATTGTGGGTAAGGCCTGATGGGCGAAAAAAAATCCCGACCCTGGCCAGTGGCGGATACATTGCATAAGACCACTCTCTAAAAAAAGTACATCCGCGAAAATCACCCTCACTCGAAATTTTTCATAACCGGACGTGTTTCTCATCGCAGATTCAAATTCCGTTTTCCGGAAATTTTTAACGAAGCACACGCCATTCCGGCGTTGATTTTTAAGCTCCAATTTCACTCCAAAAGTTGAGCACTGTATACAAGTTTGCTACCTACCCCAATTTCTGTAAAATATACTCATTGCATTTCGGTACACTTTCTATTAAAAATATGAATGTTTAAACAAAGTGAATTTTTACATTATTTAACACATTGTAATTATTTCATTAATAGTATTTTAAATACTTAAAAATAACCTACTAAAATTAATTGCTATTATTTTTAGTATTTGCAAATTTTCGAAGTATCACTTACATTAAGTTATTGAGTTAATAAACTATATATATATCTGATTATTAAGTTAATATATTTTACTTGTAAATTAAATATTTACTTATATAAGTTGAAAACGAGTAAGGTTTTAGTCTTGTTTATAACTAAACATTCATACTAAGTTCAATACACTTACTGATTTTGAGATTTGCCCCAGTTTCGCCCGGAATTATTTTGACGGGGAATAACTGCTTTGAAAATTATAATGGCTTATACGGGCTAAAAATGCCCAAGATCTTGAGTATGCTTTGCCCCCACTCTGGCAGATACGAGGGTCAGATTTGTGGTAAGACCGAAGAAATAAAAAAGGATAGATTAACGGTTACGGCGTTTAGCTACCTGCTTTTGGGCAACAGGAAACAAGAAGATAGTAGACAGGATTATTATAGATCCAACCCAAAAACCTACCGACATTTTATTCATATCGCCAAAAAAAAGAAAGGCCATAATGATGCCGTACACCGGCTCCAGGTTGGTGATAAGCGCCACGCGGAAGGCCGAAAGTTCGCGCATTACAGATACGCCAGCGACGTAGGCAAGGGATGTACACACGGTTCCAAGCAGTACCAAATAGCCAATATCGGCTGGTTTAGGAATAGCAAATTCGGCCGCGCCACCAGTCGCAAAAAGATAAATTGTGATCCATAACAAGGCACCGGATAGCTCGTAAAATGCAATTACAGGAGCTTCATGATGCTTTACCTGACGGCTGTTTATGATGGCAAAAAGGCTTGCCAGTACCGCGCTTACCAGCCCGGCTATGATACCCTTAGTGTATTTTGTTTCAAATTTAAATATTAGAATTATGCCCAGTACAATGAAAATGCCGGCAATAATTTCCATTTTTGAGATGCGTTTTTTGTTGATGATAGGCTCAAAAATAGCAGTAAAAAGGGTGATAGATGAGAGGCAAACTAACGTTACCGGGACGGTAGAAAGCTTGATAGATGCGAAGAAAAGTATCCAATGGCCACCTACCAAAGCGCCCGTAAGCATCAATTTTAGCAGCGTATTTCGGTTAACTTTGAACGCTGTTTTGTTAAATTTGAAGTACAAAAACAGCGATAAACTGGCAATTAAAACCCGATACCAAACCAAATTTACTGCCGAAATGGAGATAAGCTGACCCAAAATTCCGGTAAATCCCCAGATAAAAACGGTAAAATGTAGGATTAAAAGGTTCTTATTTACGCCAGAATTAGTCCCCAAAACGTCTTTTTTCGCCCCTAAATCGGTAGCTTTTTGCCTGTAATTTGCGCCTGGTTCAGTCATTATTTTGGAGCTTTTACGAGCAGGATGTAGCCCAATATCCCGAAAATTATGTTAGGAATTAGTACCGCAATTAGCGGTGGGAAGCCCCCCTTGATGGCAAAAACCAGGGCGAATTTGTTCACTACGATGTAGGTGAAACAGATGAAAATGCCTATCCCCAAGGGCAAACCAACCCCTCCGCGCACCTTTCTTGAGGCTATTGCAACACCAATACAAGTGAGTACAAACGACGATAATGGCTCCACAAAACGGCGGTATTTTTCAAATAACATGTCGGTAATAACACCCGTACTGCGGGTTCTTTCCTTCTCAATTCCCTTGTTCAAAGTGCTTAAAGACATAGCCCCATATATGTTACTTACCACGTTATCGTGGGCTTCAAAGTCCACCGGTCGCATGTCTAAAACCGTATCAATATTGGGTAAATTATTCTTCAAAACTTCCTTTAAACCGTTCACATAACGTATGGTTGGCATGACGATAGTCCACCTGTTTTTGAGTGAATCAAACTTAATACTGGTGGCAGTAAGACGCTCTTTTAGCTCATCTCCATCAAACTTTTCGAGGGTGAAATTATAGCCTGTTTGCAGGGAAGGGTCATAGCTTTGCAGGTACACAAACGTGCGTTTATCAAGCTGAATATGCACCTCGCTTTTAGATGGATCGTCGTTTTTAAAGAAGTGCGCACCCTCAAAAGTTACCTTTAATTTATTTGTAAACGGTAAAATGTAAAGGTTTGCAAATAACGATACCGTGAATATTAACCCGGCCGATAAGGCGTAAGGCCTCAGGAACCTGTAAAAGCTGGCCTTACTTGTTAAGATTGGCACAATTTCGGTTTGATTGGCCATTTTAGCCGTGAAGAAAATAACCGCCAAAAAGTTAATAAGCGGCGATAAAAGCATCAGGTAAAACGGTATAAACCCCGCATAATAAACAAATACGATGTCGTTTATGGAGGCATTATCACCCAAAAAGTTATCCAGGTGTTCAGAGATATCAAACACCACCGATATCACCATAAAAATACCCAGCGTGAACACAAATGTACCCAGGTACTTTTTAATAATGAACCGGTCAATAACGGTTAAATATCGATGCAGAAATGCTCTCATTTATAATCTTTGGCCTAAACGGTTTACCATAACTTTCTTCCAGTCGTAAAACTCACCGCTAATGATTTTATTGCGTGCTTCCTGAACTAACCATATGTAAAAGTGCAGGTTATGCAAAGTAGCGATCTGCGCGCCCAGCATTTCGCCGCTATGTATCAGGTGGCGTAAATAGGCTTTGGTATAGCAAACATCAGAATATAGGTCGCTATCGGCCTCAATAGGCGAAAAATCGTTCTTCCACTTTTCGTTTTTGATATTAATGATGCCGTTTTTGGTGAATAACATGCCGTTACGCGCATTACGGGTTGGCATTACACAATCAAACATATCAATACCTAAAGCAATGTTTTCCAGTATGTTAACCGGCGTGCCTACGCCCATTAGGTAACGTGGTTTATGCTCCGGTAATATATTACACACAACTTCGGTCATGGCGTACATCTCTTCGGCCGGTTCACCTACCGAAAGACCGCCAATGGCGTTACCTTCACGCTCAAAAGAAGCTATAACTTCGGCCGAGCGTACACGCAGATCTTTATATACCGAACCCTGTACAATAGGGAAAAAAGTTTGGTTATAATCATACCTGGGTTGGGTGCTATCAAAGCGTTCGCAGCAGCGTTTTAGCCAGCGGTGCGTCATCTCAATAGAGCGTTTTGCGTAGTTATAATCGCATGGGTAAGGCGTACATTCATCAAATGCCATGATGATATCGGCACCAATAATGCGCTGTATATCCATTACATTTTCGGGCGTAAACAGGTGTTTTGAGCCATCAATATGCGACCGAAACGTAACACCTTCTTCCTTTATCTTCCTCACTTCGGTAAGCGAATACACCTGGTAACCGCCGCTATCTGTTAAAATAGGGCCTTCCCAACCGTTAAATTTGTGCAAGCCACCGGCCTGTTCAATGGTGTTTAATCCGGGCCTTAAGTACAGGTGATAGGTGTTCCCTAATATAATTTGTGCCTTAATATCGTCCTTCAGCTCGCGCTGGTGGACTGCTTTAACCGTGCCGGCTGTGCCAACAGGCATAAAAATAGGTGTTTGTATAACCCCGTGGTCTGTAGTTACCTCGCCCGCTCGGGCCTTTGAAAGGGGGTCTTGTGCTGTTAAATTAAATTTCATTTATCCCCGCAAAATTAACAAAACCGTTTGGCATTGGGTACGGTTAATTGATGGATTGTTAGATTGTTGTGATGGTGAGATGCTTGGGTGGTGATGTTTGGTAGGTTTAGCCATATCGTTATCATGAGGAATGAAGCAAATCACTGCCAAAATACGCCATTAGGTTTATGTTATGGCGTTGCCTTCGGCCCGGGCTATCCGCTGCAACTCCTCATTTCAGGCTGCTGATAGAAGCAGCCTTTCATTCCGGGGTTTCCGCTTCCCTAACGCAAAGATTTTTGTGGCGGCTACAATCCGTTGGCTAAAGCCAACGGCAATGAATATCGATCAAACGTTCAATTCATTGCCGTCCCTTTTAAGGGGCGGAATAGCAAACAATGCAAGATGGCTTTAGCCAAATACTTAAAAAGCAGCTTAATAACCTTTAAAATAGTACTCCATAATCTCGCTGATTTTTAACAAATTTGCACCTTATACTAAGGGGTTTGGAAGCTTACATTCAAGAGGCGTTATTTGTTCTATTTCAGCTTTGTTTTATTATTCAGTTGTATTACCTGCTAAGTAACCATAGCAGGCTTATGCGCTACACACCGCAGCAGGAATTGCCGGCCCCAACTGTGCCCGTTTCTGTTATTATCAGCGCCCGTAACGAGGCCCGTAATTTAACCGAAAACCTACCTTATATATTACAGCAAAACTATCCGGATTACGAAGTAGTTGTTATTAACGATTGCTCTTCCGATGACTCTGACCTTATTTTACAGGATATTCAAAGGGAGTTTGCCCACCTTAAAGTGGTTACCGTTACCGAGCATATCCGCTTCAAAACAGGTAAAAAGTTTGCCCTTACATTGGGCATTAAAGCAGCTAAAAACGAGCACCTGTTATTTACCGATGCCGATTGTAAACCCGCTTCGCTGAACTGGATAGCCCGTATGGCGGCTGGTTTTACAGGTTCTGTTCAAATTGTTTTGGGCTATTCGCCGTATACCCGCACACGTAATTTCCTTAACCCTTTTACCAGGTTTGAAACCGTAAAAACAGCAATTAATTACCTGTCGTCAGCATTAAATGGCGATGCTTATATGGGCATTGGCCGTAATTTGGCTTATACAAAGTCGTTGTTTTTTAAGGCTAAAGGGTTTGCCACGCATATGCATGTAATATCTGGCGACGACGATTTGTTTGTTAACCAAAATGCTACTGCCAATAATACTGCTATAGAAATTCATCCCGATACCTTTGTTTATACGGATGCTAAAACTACACTGGGTAGCTGGTTCAGGCAAAAAAGAAGGCATATGGGAGTGGGCGCCTTATATAAAAATAAACACAGGCGCATGTTAAGTTTTGATGCTATTACCGGGTTTTTGTTTTATGTTTTATTTATATTGTGCCTGGTATTTAAATTTGAACCTATATTAGCTTTAGGAGCTTTTGTTTTTAGATGGGTATTGCAGCTGTTTATTTATCGTAAAGTGTTTAAGAAGCTGGATAGCGGCGATATGTTATGGTCGTTACCCATATTTGATATGATATATTATATTTATTTAAACGTGTTTGGATTGATAGGGACATTTATTAAAACCACCCGATGGAAATAAATAAACATTTCACCGAGAATGCAAAGAACGATTTTCACCTTGTAGTAAAAGCGAGGCAAGGTAATCAAAAAGCCTATGCCGATCTGATGCACCGCTATAAAGATTCTATTTACTTTATGGTGCTAAAAATGGTGAACAACAAGGAAGATGCAATGGACCTGACGGTTGAAACCTTTGCCAAAGCCTTTGAAAAACTGGATAAATATCAGCCCGAATATGCTTTTAGTACCTGGCTGTTTAGGGTAGCTACTAATAATTGTATAGATTTTATCCGCAAAAAGAAGCTGAACACCCAGTCTATTCATGGTATGTTAGATGAGGATGGCGATGAAAAACCGCTGCAGATAAAATCTGACGGGCTTAATCCCGAAGAAACATCTATCAAAAAACAACAAACCGAAGAACTAAAACTACTGATAGAAAGCTTACCGATACGCTACCGTAACCTTATAACCCTGCGTTATTTTGATGAGTTATCGTACGAGGAAATTGCCCAGCAACTGGATCTGCCTTTGGGCACAGTAAAAGCGCAATTGTTTAGGGCAAGGTATCTGTTAGGTAACATCATTAACCGTTATAATAAGGATGACATCTGATATCCTGATCAAATATTTCCCGGAGATCACGCCCGTGCAGCAAGCGCAATTTGCCCGCCTGCAAGAACTTTACACCTTGTGGAACAGCCAGATCAACGTAATATCCCGCAAGGATATTGACCTGTTGTATGAGCGCCATGTGCTGCACTCGTTGGGTATAGCTAAAGTAATGACCTTTTTACCAGGCGAAAACGTGCTTGATGTGGGTACAGGAGGGGGATTCCCCGGTATACCACTGGCTATTTTGTTTCCCGAAACAAGGTTTCATCTGGTGGATTCTATAGGTAAAAAAATAAAGGTGGTTAATGAAGTTGCTGCAGCTTTAGGGCTGAAAAATGTAAAGGCTACTCATGCCCGTGCCGAAGAAATAAAGGAGCAATTTGATTTTGTGGTATCGCGCGCGGTTACGCAACTGAAAGATTTTTACCCATGGGTAAAGGGTAAGTTCAGCAAACAATCTAAGAATAAATTACCTAACGGGATACTGTATTTAAAAGGCGGTGACCTTACACAAGAAATTGCCGACGCGGGTTTAACCGTTCAGCAATATCATCTCAAAGATTACTTTGAGGAGGAGTTTTTTGAGACCAAACAGGTGATCTACGTAAAGGAGTAGCGGGATGTTTGCTTATTTTGCAAAGCCTTCCACTACTACTTCTCCTATAAAATTGTGTGCATTTAGTATGTCGCCTCCTAAAGGCTTTGGCGTATAAAATCTTTTATTATCCTCACTTGTCAGCATAAAAGTAACCACCATTTTGTACACACCCGGTGCTTTATTGATTGCACTACTGTAGGCTTTTAACGCCCTGGCGGCTTGGGCATCGCAAGCGGTATCAAACCCGTTTACTACTTTAACATCCGTTACTTTATGCTCGCTATTAATAACCAACGAAAGTATTACATGCCCGGTACTTTTATTGGCGCGCGCTATGTCCGGGTAACGGGTGTTTCTTGCCACAGCTTTTAAAAGGTCATCATAAGCAGGATCAGTTGGGTCCGGTGGCGGTGGCCTCTTAGTTACCGGCTTCACTGGTGGAAGGATTGTAACTTCAGCAACCTTCGATGGTTTTCTTGGGGCTGCCGGTGGTGGTGGCGGAGGAGTTTTGTGGATATCCACAACGGTTGGCGGCGAAACTTTACCCTTAAGTTTTGGCGGCGCAGGTGGCGGCGGCGGAGGATTAAAATCAAACGGGGTTTTGCTCCATTCCATCATTACCAAATTGCCAATAAATTCGGGTTTTCTCCTGCCCGAATTGGGGAATAAATAGCCAGCCCTAATATCTTTAAGCCAAAAATCAACTTCTACAATTTTTTTGCCTGCCTTGTCTTTAATGGCATTTGGGTAGTTTTGCAAAGCATTAACAGCCTCGTCATCGTAGCCCGTTTTTGAGCTTTGTAAAACAGATACGTCATGTATTTTACCGGCGACATCAAGGTTAAAACTTAATACTACCATACCATTTTTGCGTGCTTTAAGTGCTTCGGCGGGATATTTAACGGTTTTATGAACATACTTGTAAAGCGGGTGGTATGCATCCCTTAAGCCAATGGGCGGCGGCGGGAATGGAACTGGAAGTTGTTGGGTAGTATCTGTAACTTCTGCCGTCCTTTCAATAATTGCTATGTCGAAACCTTTCTCTTTTAATTCTTTTTTGTCTTTTTCAGTTAAGCTGTTTACGGTGTAGGTATGTTTAAACCCTGTTTTCGAGTTATCAATCACAACAATATCAGATATGCCCTTAGTGCCATCTGGCGCGGTTAATTGCAATGTGTGGGTTAGGCTGTCTGCCGTAGGTTTTTGTATAACTACCTTTCGTGGTGCCAGGTCAATTACTCCATAATCCTTACTGAATACCAGTGTTGATGCGCAGAGCATGCCCGCGCAAAGCGGCAGCGCTGCCAGGTACTTTAGCCTTGCTAACTTACCTGATCGGTTTTTGTTTAACATAATGATCCTCTTTTTTAATAGGTTATAATTGAAAAATGAATGTGCTATAGATGAACCTTGTATGCCATAGGCATTGTTCAATAAAAAAGAAGAGTAGGTGAGGGCATCCTGCTCATGGGCAGCGGTTTGCTCGTCGGCTATATATTCGTGTATAGTTTTTAGGCTGCGTTGTATAAGGTAGATGAACGGGTTAAACCAGTTTACGATCTTCATTACCTCCAGGAAGATGATATCAACCGAGTGTTTCTGGCGGATGTGCACCAATTCGTGTGCTATAATAGTCTCGGCCTGTGGTACATTGCTGCCAATAAACAGGTAATTAAAGAAAGAGAAAGCGGTATTCTCGTCATTCAAATGAATGAGTTTATACTGATCCTTATATATGGAATGATTGTTTCGGGTAAGGATATACAACTTGCGTAAGCGGAACAGCAATACCAAAAGCCCGATGACAGCACCGGCTATGTAGGTATAAACAATAGCATCGTCAAAGGTAAAGTGCTGAACAGGTGCGGCTAATTTACTCTGTTGCACATTTACAAACGTATTAGTTACCTGTGTTGGAACAGCTACCAGTTGTATTTCGGGTAAAACGGGTTTAAGGATGCTGAGCTGGGTAAGCGGCAAAATAAAGGCCATTATGCAGCTAAATATCAGGTAAACACGGCCCAGCATGTAGTGGGTATCGCGGTTTAAGAACAAGCAATAGCACAAATAAAATACACCCAGGTAAATATTTGCCTCGATCAGGTAGTGCAGCCAGCTCATCTTTTTTGAGATTTAAGTTTGTTAATCAGCTCGGTCAATTCATCCAGTTCTTTTAGGCCAAGGTCTTTTTCATCCGCGATAAAGGATACCAGACTCTTGTAAGAGTTATCAAAGTAGTTGCTCATCAGCTTATCAAACGTGAACTTTTTGTAGTCATCTTCACTGATGAGCGGGAAGTAAACGTGCGAGTTTCCGTAGGCTTTATGGTCGATAAACCCTTTGCCTTCCAGCACCCGTACCACGGTTGATACGGTGTTGTAGGCAGGTTTTGGCTCGGGGATCTTCTCTAAAATATCCTTTACTATACCTTCCTTTAACTGCCACAGTATCTGCATTATCTGCTCTTCGGCTTTGGTGAGTTCTTTTAGTTTCATAGCAAACTTTTTTTATAGTTTAATAAAGATAGAACTATTTTTATAGTTTGCAAACTATTTTTGTAGTTTTTGTGAAGTTTATTTTTTTTATACCTCACAAAGGCTTGTCAGTCTGAGCCTGTCGAAGACCTATAAGAGCGATAATGGTTCGACAAGCTCACCATGACATGGCGGAAAGAAATGTCAGTCTGAGCTTGTCGAAGACTTGTACACCTACAAATGGTTCGACAAGCTCACCATGACATGGCGGAAAGAAATGTCAGTCTGAGCTTGTCGAAGACTTTTACTCCTGCTAATGGTTCGACAGGCTCACCATGACATAGCGGAAAGTGTTGTCAGTCTGAGCCTGTCGAAGACCTATAAGAGCGATAATGGTTCGACAAATTCACCATAACATAGCGGAAAGAAATGTCAGTCTGAGCTTGTCGAAGACTTGTACACCTTACAAATGGTTCGACAGGCTCACCATAACATGGCGGAAAGAAATGTCAGTCTGAGCCTGTCGAAGACTTGTACACCTTACAAAAGGTTCGACAAGCTCACCATGACATTTATATATTTTCGCCTTTCAATAATTATTTCACCTATAAATGCTAAATATTTTAGGAAATTTTATACTTTAGATACCTCGAGAAAAACTATGTCGTTACTACACCAGGTTGCCTTAACATATATTAAAAGTATTGGCTGTACATATGCCAAAAGCCTTGTTGCACATGCAGGCAGTGCCGAAGAGGTATTTAAAACGCCCAAGACTAAGTTTTTAAAGATCCCAGGTATTGGTGAAAAGGTAATTAGCCAGATAAATTTTGACGATGCTTTGCGTAAGGCAGAGCAGGAATTAAAATTTATTGAGACCAATAATATCGACGTATTATTTTATACCGATGAAAGGTACCCGCGCCGGTTAAAAAACTGTCACGATTCGCCGGTATTATTATATAGTAAAGGCAACGCCAACCTTAACCCGCAGCGTTGTGTAAGCATAGTGGGTACCCGCAATGCTACCGATTATGGCAGGCAGCTTTGCAAGCAACTGGTTGAAGAACTGCGTGAGTACAACGTTTTGATTGTGAGCGGACTGGCCCTGGGTATTGATGTTGCCGCGCATAAAGAGTGCATAAAGGCAGGAATACCAACAGTGGGTGTATTGGGCCATGGGCTCGATAAACTTTATCCCCACCAAAACCGCGGTACAGCCGAAAAGATGCTGGAGAATGGCGGTTTGCTTAGCGAATACCCCTCCGGTACTATCCCCGATAGGGAGAACTTTCCGCAGCGTAACCGTATTGTAGCGGGTATGGCCGATGCAACGGTTGTAATAGAAGCCGGGCTTAAAGGCGGTGCATTAATAACCGCCGAAATAGCCAATAGCTATAACCGCGATGTTTTCGCATTCCCAGGCAGGTTGGGCGATGAATATTCTGAAGGGTGTAACTTCCTGATCCGCAATAATAAAGCCGCCCTGCTTACCTGCGTTGCCGATCTTGCCTACAGCCTGGGTTGGGAGAAAAATACCGAAATAAAGGGTGCGCCCGAACAATTATTATTGCCGATAGACCTATCGGCAGATGAGCGCTCGGTTTATGAAATTATCCAGCAGCATAAAGCGCCCCTGGCTATTGATGAGCTATCGATAAAAGCAAATTTGCCTATGAGCCAACTAACCATGACCTTGCTGGATATGGAGTTGCAAGGGTTTATCCGTTCGTTACCGGGTAAAACTTATAGGGTAAATTAGCTTTTGGGGGTATCGTAATGGGTAAGTTTGCCTGCTCCCTCATACAATTCGGCCCAGCTATCTGCATCAAATTCAATTAAGGCCGTAGAACATGGCGGTACATCTTTTATAGCCCCGCTTAAATAATAAAGCACCTGGCTTATACCCGGGTTATGGCCAACAAGGGCAATAAAATCTTTATTATCAGGTAGTTCATATATCACTTTTAGCAACGCGTTTTCACTGGCATCATAGATCTCTTTATGGGTAATTGCCGGTTGTAAGCCCAATATCTGGCTAAAAACATTTGCTGTTGATAAGGTACGCAGGGAGGGGCTTGCTATCAACGTTTGAGGTTGTATACTTGCTGCCTGTAAGCGCGTGGCCATTAATTCGGCTTGTTCAAAGCCTTTATCGGTTAACGGGCGCTCAAAATCCACATACCCGCTTTCGTGGGTTGCCTTAGCGTGGCGTATCAGCAGTAATTTTTTCATTTGTACTAAAATAAAAAAAGCGGGGCATATAGCCCCGCTTTTTTATAGATATTATTTTTCTGATTAGAATTTATAACCTACAGAAATACCGAATACGCGGTTTTTTGTAGAGATTGAGCTTGTGTTGGTTATGTTAGACAAGCCAAGGTCGTAGTTAACACCAAGAATGAAACCGTTGTTAAATTCAAGACCGGCAATACCATCCAAACCAAAATCGGTTCTTTTTAGATCATTTTCGCCATCGCCAAAGGTGATATCTTCGCTAACAGACGAACCGCCGCCTACAGATTTAGCTTTCCCTGATACGCCAATACCTACGTATGGGCCGGCACCTAAATAAACATGACCAAATACCGCAGGTATATGATAAACCACGTTTACAGGAACTTGTACATAGTAAGTTTTAATTTTAACCAGGCCGCCTTCGCCGTCCTCACCTTCACCACCTTTACCGGTGTAATTTAAAGCTGGTTGTAAAGATACATTGCCAAATTTAAAGTCGGCAAATAAACCTGCAGCAAATGTTGTGGTTGAATTTGTTGAGGCGGTTATATTACCGCTTGAGGCTGAAAGTTTAGCGAAGTTTACGCCACCCCTGATACCGAAGCTTGGGATTTGCGCAAAAGCTGTTGATACTGCAAAGCTGCAGCAAAGGATAAGTAATAATTTTTTCATGTAATAAGATTTATTGTTTACACGAAAATAAGAAAATTTATTAACTAACTTTACAGTTATTTAACATTTACAAATTCTGTTATTGGCTGTTCCGGAATATCATGCATACATTTAAAATGCCCCAGCGGGCACTTTTCTAACCCAAATTTAGAACAGGGTCGGCAACTCAGATCAATACCTGCAACTAAAACATCTTTTACCATATAGGGTTGCACGCCTAATAACTCGGGCACGGTGCCACCCCAAATGGATACGATGGGTTTATTAAAAGCTTCGGCAATATGGGTAAGCCCGGTATCGAAACCAATGATACTTTGCGCTTTTGATACCAGGAAAACAGATTCATCGAGCGTGGTTACCCCGCAGGCATTATAAATATTATCGCCTATGGCAGCGGCTATTTCATCTCCATTTGCTTTAACATCATTACCGCCCAATAGCACCACCGGCAAATTAAGCTGCCTGCATATATTGATGATCTTTTTATTAGGCATGCGTTTGGTAAAATGAGTGGCGCCTATAACAAAGGCTACATAGTTTTGATGCGATGCCGGGAGTAGTTCAGTAAGTTGGTAATCCTTTTTTATATAATAATCAATAGGCTGGCCATCGTTTGTCACACCTAAAAAAGCAACTGCCTTAAGGTAACGATCTACCAAGTGCACAGGAGGTACAAGTTTTAAATTAAACCTCAGACTGAGCCACTTACGGATAGTTTGTTTTTTATAGGTGGATGATTTGATGCCTGTGCGCAGTTTAATAAGAGCAGTGCGCAGGTTATTGTGCAAGTCGATAATGTAATCGTACCCTTCGGCCTTTATATCTGCGATGGTCTCTGATAATGAAGGTTTTAACAGTAACAGCTTATCAACGTAAGGGTTATTATCGTAAATGTATTTAAAAGCAGGTTTTGTCAGAAAGTGTACCTCGGCATCCCGAAGCTGCTTTTTCAGGCAGCGCACAATGGGGGTGGTATATATAATATCGCCCATCGAGCTAAAGCGGATAACCAGTATCTTCATCAGGATCAATTAGTGAATTAGTGATTTATTGAATTATTGATTTTTCCTTGTGCAAGCCCTTTGCCTTTATCCTTTCACCTCGCTTTGCGCCTTTATCCTGTTGATGATAGAGGTAGAGGAGTAGCCTTCAACCAACGTAATGGTTTTTACCTCGCCGCCATTGGCCAGTACTTCTTTCGCACCCGCAATATTTTCTACCGTATAATCGGCACCCTTAACCAGTATATCGGGCATTAATTTGGTAATGAGTTCGCGCGGGGTGTCCTCTTCAAATAATATTACAGCATCTACAAAAAACAGCGCGGCCAATAAAGCGGCACGGTTGTTTTGATCATTCACCGGGCGGTTTTCGCCCTTTAAGCGCTTTACTGATGCATCGGCATTTAAGCCGATAATAAGCTTATCGCCCAGTTCGGCAGCTTTCGACAGATAGGTAATATGACCAAGATGCAGCAGATCGAACACGCCATTGGTAAACACCACCTTTTTGCCTTCGCTTTTCCAGGCAGCAATGCTTGCGGTTAGCTGCGGCAGGGTAGCTATTTTACTAAGAAGCGTTTTTTCCAGATCGTGGCGCATAGGATAAAATTAAGAATAATAATTAATTAACTCCCTCCCTTGGGAGGGGTGTGTTGGGTATCGAAGTGGCGGGGAGGGGTTTAATCAGTATTCCATATCGCTTTGCTAAACCCCTCCCTGCACCCTCCCGTTGGGAGGGAATCGCACAGGCCCCTGCTTTTAATCATTTAAAACCTCCATCGGAAAACCTTTCGGAAGTTTAATTGAACCGCTCTTTTTAACAATGTCTATAACGGCACCTTCAATACCCCGAATAACATTAAACATATCATATTTTACATCAGCTTCACTAAATCTGATGAATGTAACGCCGAAATCTTCTAACTTCTGCTGTCTAAGTTCATCCTTATTAAAAGCCTCTTCATGATTGTGTGACATACCATCGATTTCTATCACAAGCATTAATTCTTTACAGTAAAAATCGACGATATAATTATCCAAACATCGTTGTCTGTCAAAATCAAAGCCCCAGAGTTTGTCCTCTTTTAATTCATTCCACAATATTACTTCGCCAAAGGTCATGTCCTTTCTTAGCTTTCGGGCTAAGGGCTTTAACTTTGGGTTGTATGGAATGAGTTTTGGCATCTTTTTTCTTTTTTTATTCCCTCCCTTGGGAGGGGTGTGTTGGATTTGTGTGGTGGCAGGGAGGGGTTTGAACGCTGTTTATCGCCTTGCTAAACCCCTCCCTGCACCCTCCCGTTGGGAGGGAATCGCACATGGTCCCTGCATTAACCTTGGGATATTATTAATAAGCATCATCCACAGCCTTGCATAGGATATGGCCAATAAGGATATGCATTTCCTGGATCCGTGCGGTAACATCTGATGGTACAATGATGTTCAGGTCGCATAAACCAGTCATTTTACCACCATCGCGGCCGGATAAACCCAGTGTTTTGCAGCCAATTTTACCGGCTGTTTCAAAGGCATTTAGTATACCCTGACTATTACCGCTGGTTGAGATCCCAATAAACAGGTCGCCGGGTTGTGCCAGCGCTTCTACCTGACGCGCGAATACATGGTTATAACCATAATCATTTGCTATAGCCGTAAGTGCCGATGTATCAACCGTTAAGGCTATGCCGGGCAGTGCTTTACGTTCTTTTACAAACCTGCCGCTTAGTTCGGCCGCTATATGCTGTGCATCGGCGGCACTGCCGCCATTGCCTGCAATTAATACCTTTTTGCCATCTTTTAATACAGAAACAATTACTCCGCAAGCGGTTTCAATATCGCCGCTCAGGTTCTCAATAACCTTTAGTATTAATTTTTGATGTTCGTATAGTTCTTCAATAACCATGCTTATTGAATTAGTGATTTAGTGAATTATTGAATTAGTAATCATTTATTGAATTATTGAATTAGTGATTAAAAAAACGCTCGGCGATTAACCACTCACCATTCAACTACTCACCTTCTTTCAATATCTTCCAGTATCTCGTTAACTGTTGTTACCGCGCTGCCGGTTTGCCTTATTACTATGGCAGCGGCGTGGTTGGCCAGTTCGCAGGCTTCTTCAACATTTAAGCCCTGGGCTATAAAGTAAGCCATTGTTGCCAGTACGGTATCGCCCGCGCCGGTTACGTCAAACACAGATGTGGCTTTCACCGGTAATAATTTGTAGGCTAACTCGCTGATAATAACCATGCCTTGTTCTGAAAGGGTTACCACAATATACTCCGCACCGGTTTGTTTTATGATGATACGTGCTGCCTGCTGTAACTCGTCAATATTGGTGATCTTTTCCGTTTTGGCAGCTTCAGCCAGTTCCTTGCGGTTTGGCTTTATAATATAGGCGCCTTTATACTTTTCGTAGTTAAGCCCCTTAGGATCGATAACTACTTTTTTGCCTTTACTATTGGCCTCGTTAATAAGCTGTTGTGTTAGGGCAGGCGAGAAAAGTCCTTTATTGTAATCTGATAAAACAACTATATCCGCTTTAGCGATATTGCCTTTTATTCGTTCAATAAATTCTGCCTGTAAACTTTCGGTTAGCGGATGGGTAACCTCTCTATCTACCCTAACCAACTGATGGCTGCCTGCCATTACACGGGTTTTTACCGTAGTGAGGCGGGTGGCGTCTTTTAATATAGCATCGGCATTAATACCTTCATTAACCAAAATATCGGTTAAGCGGGTGGCATCAATATCATCACCGGTTATACCTGCAAGTGATACCCCCGAACCCAGCGATAACAAATTTTGCGCAACATTTGCCGCGCCACCGGGTGTAGTGAATTCTTTTTTTACGTTAACTATAGGTACCGGGGCCTCGGGCGAAAGCCTGGTGGCATCGCCTATAACATAATGGTCTATCATCAGGTCGCCAATTACCAAAATATTTGGTGTAGGGCCCGATTGCTGAAGTTCGCGTACTTTATCTGTTAACATTCTCCTTTTGTATCATTGAGTCATTGAGTCATTAGGTCATTGCCCGGCTGTTCAACGATCTTCTTTCCGATATATTTGATGTAAATATTTAGTTTATGATGGATGGTTTCTAATTCTTTTAAAAGTTCGTTGTATTTATCCTCATTAATTAAGTTTCTTACCTTGCATTTATTCAGCCATCCCTTTGTTTCAATTAACGAACCTCTGCTAAAGTAACAGAAGTTTTTATTTTCTTTATAATGAAATCTTCCAAAGCCTTCTGCAATATTCGCACTTATTGAATCGGCCGACCTGGTTATTTGTTTGCCAATAGTGTCTTTTGTGAAGTAATCCCATTCTAAGACCAAGACCCATATTTTATTCGAGAAATTATCCGCTAAGGTGTAAATTTCTAAATCTTCTATTCTATTACTCATTATTGATCGATAAGTATAAAGAAACAAACACTTTTAGGAATTTCAAATTTATTTAAATGACCCAATGACCCAATGACCCAATGACCCAATGACCCAACACCCTTTACTGACTACTTCTTTTCTTTTCAAAAACCTTTGTGATCTGGTCCAAAGATAGCGCATTAAGGCACATTTCTTTGGTTAAACCACCCTTACGGGCAACATGCGTGCCATATTCCATATCCTTAAAACCACTGTTGCGGTGTGCATCGGGGTTAATGGATAGCATAACACCTTTTTCCAGCGCGTATTGGTGCCAGCGCCAGTCAAGGTCGAGCCTTAAGGGGTTGGCATTAATTTCTATCACCACATTGTTGGCTGCACAGGCATCAATTACTTTTTTGTGATCGATATCGTACCCCTTACGACTAAGCAATAACCTGCCGGTAGGGTGGCCCAAAATGGTGGTGTAGGGGTTCTCGATGGCTTTTATTAAACGGGCGGTAGCTTTCTCCTCCTGCATTTTTATGTTGGAGTGTATCGATGCCACAATAAAATCAAACTTTTTCAGGATCTCATCAGGATAATCCAATGAACCGTCATTCAAAATATCCGATTCGATACCTTTAAAAATATGGAAATCTGTTATCTTTTTATTCAGATGATCTATCTCTTCCTGCTGTTGTAAAACCCGCTCAATGCTAAGCCCTTTTGCATAAAAAGCGCTTTTGCTATGGTCGCTGATCCCTAAGTATTCCAATTTCAATTCATCCCGGCAGTATAGGGCTATCTCTTCCAGCGTGTTTACACCGTCGCTCCAGGTGCTGTGGTTATGCAGCGTACCTTTAAGGTCGTGATAGCTTATTAATACCGGCAGTTTGTTTTCTGCCGCTTTTTCTATAAAAGCGGTGCCTTCGCGCAGTTCGGGCTGCATCCAGGCCAGGCCTGCTTTTTGGTATATTACTTCTTCTGTTTGGGGCTGCTCCAGCGGGATGTTTATGCGGGATAAAACAGCCTCAACATGCTCGGTATCCCCAGTGTTTACAAATAGTTCGTAATAGTAATTAGCCTTGTCAACACATATAATGTCAACTAATAAGCCATTTTTTAATTCGGCAGAAATGTGTGTGCCGTTCAAAACAATATTTTGCAGGGTATCTAATTCGGCCAGTGCCTTAAAAGCTATCCCCTGGTTTAAACTACCTACAACAATAACCAGCTCGCTGATGATCTCGTTCAACCTGCGAAATTCCCCGGCGATATGCTTTAACGCATCAGGGAAAATGCCGCGGATCTCTTCCATCAGGTCTTTAACATCCTTTTCTACCTGAGAATAAAGGAACTTGCCATTACCCGCCATGCGGAATTCAATAACCTTTTTTATTTCCTCCTGTGTTTTTAAACCAAAGCCTTTGGCTTCGATAAGGCGGTTCTCGTTACAGGCATAGTATAATTCGCCCACATTCTCAATGCCCAGGTCTTTCCAGATAATGGCCACCTTTTTTGCACCAATACCTTTTATGCCCATCATCTCCACAACACCTTCGGGCGTTTTTGCAAGCATATCCTGCAGTTCGGTCATGGTGCCGGTTTCCAGCAGTTCGGCAATTTTGGTGGCGATGCTTTTACCAATGCCATCTATTTTCTCTAACTCGGCCAATGATTTACCGGCGATAGGGAAGGGCAGCTTATCTACCTTAAAGGCAGCATTAGCTATCGATTTTATTTTGAAAGGATTAACCTCGTGCAATTCCATCAATTGCGACAGTAAACGAAGCGTACGCGCTATGGGTTTGTTCTCCATAATTTAGTTATGGCGTAAAAATACAAATTGAGGTTTAAAGGGATGCTTAATTTATGTGTTTTATTCCTTTTGGTATAAATTACCGCCTATATTTATAGCAATTGACAGGCCATGTTTAAAATTGATAAGAAAGAATTCGACAAGAATTTATTGCTGACGCAAACTTATTGCGAGATGCAGCTTGCTCATACAGATAAACCGGTGGCTGAAATTTTAAGGAGTTTTAATCCGGAGTATGATGGGAAACCTATTTTTTCATTTAGAATTCCATCTTATGAACAATATCCTTGGGTCCAGACAATCTGGAATGTTGACCCACTTAGTGGTTGCCATTTTGATTTATATAAAGAGTTATTTGAAAAGCAGTTGCGTTATAAGCAGGGAAAAGTTAAAAAAAATGCTAAGGAACAATTTTATCAAGGGAAAATATTAGCTGCCGAAATTGATAAAACAGTAGTCGATGGCGCATCAGAATCGGAATCAGACGGACTCATAGATATTAACGATTGTCCACCAATTGATACTTGGTATTATATGATAAATGATGAGCATGGCATTGTATTATTAGCGTGGATACCCGATAAATTTGTTGAATTAATTGATAATGCGATTAATGTTAACTGTATAGGTTGCTTGAGTTGGTATAATGGAGAGAGTTATTTTGAGGAAAGAACCGGTGGATATTTAAGAGCGGAGAATTATCGGAAAATAAAAAAAGGTTGGTTAACCGTCTTAATGGATAAGATAAAAAGCATCTCATAAAAAAAAGCCACCCATAGGGCAGCTTTCTTAATCAAAGTATTTAATAAAATTATTTTATCACCACATCAAAAGGCATACGTGCCTGTGGGGTGCGCATCATTTGGGTAACGCCTTTTATTTGTTCGTAATAACGATAGTTTTCGCCAAGCTCGGCTTTTACAAAATGGGCTTTTACTTCGGCGCTTAATCCTTCGCCAAATTTATTCAGGAAGCTTTTTTGCTCGGGGTAGGCAACTATTCTGTAATCTTTTACACCGGCTTTTTTAGCGGCACATTTTACCGCGTCGTTAATATTGCCCAATCTGTCAACCAGTCCAATTTTTAAAGCTTGGCTACCTGTCCACACACGGCCCTGGCCAATGCTGTTTACATAAGCCTGGGTTTTACCACGGCCTTTAGCCACTGCTTTTGTAAAATCGTCGTAACCGCGGTTAACACTGTTTTGCAGGATAGCTCTTTCTTCGGGGGACAAGGGGCGGCTTACATCGCCTAAATCGGCATACTTACCGGTTTTTACACCGTCAAACGTGATGCCCAGTTTATCGTTAAACAGCTTTTGCATGTTTGGCAATACTGCAAAAATACCTATCGAACCGGTTATGGTATTTGGCTCGGCGATAATAGAATCGGCCGCGCAGGCTATATAATAACCGCCGGATGCAGCCACATCGCCCATAGATACGATGATGGGTTTTACTTTTTTGGTCAGCATAACTTCGCGCCAGATCACATCAGATGCCAGCGAACTGCCACCCGGTGAGTTTACACGCAGTACAACCGCTTTCACCTTATCATCCATACGTACTTTACGCAAGGCTTTTGATATGGTTTCAGAACCTATTTTGTTATCGTCGCCATCGCCACCGGTAATTTCGCCGGATGCATAAACAATGGCTATGCGGTTTTTATAGCTTACATCTTTAGGGTCGGTATCAACCTTGGTGCCGCTTTTAACATACTCGCCCAGGTCAACACTGGCGATATCTTTTTTCTCGGCAATACTTGTGCGCTGTTTAAGTTCGGAAAGGATCTCGTCCTTGTATTTTAAACCATCAACCAGCTTGTATTTCAAAGCATCTTCGGGTTGTTGTATACGGCCACTGTTGGCGTAATTAAATAAGGAATCTTTGTTGATGTTGCGGGCTTTGCTGATCCCGGTAAGGAAATAATCATACATCGACCCTAAATACGAGGTAACCTGCAAGCGGTTAGCGTCGCTCATTTTTGTAAGCACCAATGGCTCAACAGCACTTTTGTAAGTACCTACTTTTATTATCTGTGCTTCGATACCCAGCTTATCAAGCGCGCCTTTCAGGAAGGTAACTTCAGAGCTAAAGCCCCTGAATTCGATTATGCCTTTTGGGTTAATGTATACCTTATCAGCAACTGATGCCAAGTAGTAAAAACCCTGGGTGTAGATCTCTGAATAAGCGATGATGAACTTTTTAGATTTTTTAAAATCGATAAGCGCGTTGCGGATCTCTTCGGTAGTAGCCTGGCCGCTCATCATGTAGCTTTCGTCCAGGAAAATCCCTTTTATATTATTATCTGTTTTGGCTTTTTTTATGCTGGATAAGATATCGTTAAGGCCGATAGATTTTTCACCATCTAAACCTAAAAAGCCCAGGTTTGCAAGTGGATTATTTGGTGTACGCTCGTTTATAGGGTAATCAAACTTAACATGCAGCACCGAATTTGCGTCAACATCTACTTCTTTATCGCTGCCGGCGGCGACAATAATGCCTATAATTAAAATTAGGGGGATAACACTCGCTATAATAATACCAACAACGGTAGCCAATACAAATTTGAAGAATTGTTTCATTAACTGTTATAAATCATTTATATATGCAAACTTAGTAATTCACACACTATTAAGAGCCTCATATATACTATTTGTTACAACATGATTAACGTTTTTTTACTATTAGGCAGCAACCTTGGCGAGCGTAATTTATTTTTACACAGCGCTATAGAACATATTGAGCACGAGATTGCCCCGATGGTAAAAAAATCGGCTGTTTATGAAACACAATCATGGGGCAAAACAGATCTGCCCGATTATTTGAACCAGGTTGTGATGCTGCAAACGGAATTATCGGCACAACAGGTTTTAGCAAAGATACTAAACATTGAAATTGAGATGGGGCGCAAGCGGGAGGAGAAATGGGGATCGCGCATTATTGATATTGATATATTGTTTTACGGGAGCGAAATTATCAATGAACCGAACCTTACCATTCCGCACCCCGAGCTGCATAACCGGAGATTTACTTTAGAGCCCCTGGAAATGCTGGCGCCGGATTTTATACACCCTACATTAAATAAAACTATCTCGCAGTTAAAAAATGAGCTAAAAGATAGCTTGATTGTAAAAAAATTATATTTTTGATATATAACCCTTCACGAATGTCTGATAATTTACCACCACAAGACCTCGATCTATCCTTCTTATATGAAATTGCCGACGGCAGCGATGAATTTATTGTTGACTCGATAGGTATGTTTTTAACGCAGACGCCGGAATTACTGGATGCTATTACCGACGCTATAAACGCGCAGGACTGGGCTACCGCGGCATCGGCATCGCATAAATTAAAACCTAACCTTGGTTTTTTTGGCATGCCGCAAAGCCAGGCTGCCATACAAGATGTTGAAATTATGTGTAAAGGCGGCTCGCCAAACCCACAAGAGGTTGAAGCTAAATTTGCCCAGGTAAAAAGTGTAGTAAATACTAATCTGATAGCCCTTGAGAAGATCAAGGCAGAAAAGGAAGCGAACCTTTAGAGGACAGAAAGATAAAAGATTTACGAGAGAAACGTATAAAAAGGAAAGGCAGCCACATGTGACTGCCTTTCCTTTTTATAAAATATTAAAGCAGCCAATAAGCCGTCTTTTATCTTTCGCATTTGAATGCTTAATGTAATTAAGCTACTTCTACCAGCTTAAAGCTGTAGCTTTCCATTATCAGGTTTGCTAAAAGGCTTTTGCAAGCCTGGTCAACCTTAGCATTAGCGGTTTCCGCGTTATCGGCATCTATCTCCAACGAGATGTGTTTACCTATACGTATGTTTTGTATCTCAGATAACCCAAGATTTTTCATGCTACCGGTAACTGCTTTTCCTTGAGGGTCAAGTATTTCTTTTTTAGGCATTACATCAATTTCGGCCAGAAATTTTTTCATCGATTGTTTTTTGTTAGGGAGTGGATAATAATTAGCGCTTAATAATTCTTTTTTGGGCCGCTCATTACTGTACCATCCGCAAATTTAAGTTGAATTAAAGATAAGGTGATGTACATTACTATAACCACCGGAACTGCCGCAAATTTAAAAAATAGAATGAGTATTGCCGAAAACAACAGCAATAAATAGCGATAAAAATTTTTGTTGAAATCGCGGTTCTTAAATTTGAGCGACATTAAAGGGATTTCGGCAACCAGGAGGGTGCACATTATGATTATAAATAGCGATAAACCATAAGGGTTTAATATATAGCGCGACATGCTGCTATACTGGCCAAGTATTAACGGGATAGAAGCTATCAGGATGGCATTTGCGGGGGTAGGCAGGCCTATAAAGCTTTCGGCCTGGCGTGTATCTGTATTAAACTTAGCCAGCCTTAGTGCCGAGAAAACCGGGATCAGGAAGGCTATAAAGTTCAGATACTCACTTACATGGTTAATTTGCGGTGCCTGTAAAAGTAATTCGTACATAATGGCCGATGGCAATACGCCAAAGCTCACCATATCTGCCAGCGAATCAAGATCTTTACCTATACCCGAAAAGGATTGTAAAACACGGGAGGCAAATCCATCAAAAAAATCAAATATGGCTGCCAAAAAAATGGCGTATGCAGCATATATCAACTGGTCCTGAAAAGTAAAAACAATACCTATGCACCCGCTGAATAGATTTGCACACGTTATAGCATTTGGAAGATGTTTTTTTACCCGTCGCCTCATAATGTCATGAAGGTATCATAATTTTTACTAAAACCCAAAGGAGTTACAATTAACCTTACGTTATTTATAACTCCTTTATGTGTAAATATATTATGAATTCATCGATATCAAAAATTCTTCGTTGGTACGGGTGCCTTTTATTTGCGCCTGTAAGAATTCCATTGATTCCTGCGAGTTCATATCCGCAAGGTGGTTACGCAATATCCAGATGCGTTGCAGCGTATCGCGATCAAGTAATAGATCGTCGCGACGGGTGCTTGACGCGGTAATATCAATAGCAGGGAATATCCGTTTGTTAGAAAGTTTACGATCCAACTGTAACTCCATGTTACCTGTACCTTTAAACTCTTCAAATATAACCTCGTCCATTTTAGAACCGGTTTCGGTTAATGCTGTAGCAATAATGGTTAATGAACCGCCATCTTCAATGTTACGGGCCGCACCAAAAAAGCGTTTTGGTTTGTGCAGCGCGTTAGCATCAACACCACCAGATAGTATTTTACCTGATGCCGGCGCTACTGTATTGTAGGCACGTGCCAAACGGGTGATAGAATCCAATAAGATAACAACATCGTGGCCGCACTCAACCATACGTTTTGCTTTTTCCAAAACAATATTGGCAATTTTTACGTGGCGTTCTGCAGGTTCATCAAAGGTTGATGAAACAACTTCGGCGCGTACGCTGCGGGCCATGTCGGTAACCTCTTCCGGGCGCTCGTCAATTAATAGGATGATCAGGTAAACCTCCGGGTGATTTTTGGCTATCGCGTTAGCAACATCCTTGAGCAACATGGTTTTACCTGTTTTGGGCTGTGCCACAATTAAACCACGCTGGCCCTTACCAATTGGCGAAAACAAGTCCATAATACGGGTAGAATAATTACCGGCATCTGTAAACAAGCTCAGTTTCTCGGATGGGAAAAGCGGTGTTAAGTGGTCAAAAGGTACACGGTCGCGCACTTCGGCAGGTATACGGCCGTTAATGGCTTCAACACGTACCAGCGGGAAGTATTTTTCACCCTCTTTTGGCGGGCGGATGCTACCGCGAACGGTATCACCGGTTTTAAGACCGAATAGCTTTATCTGCGATTGAGATACGTAAATATCATCAGGCGAGGTCAGGTAGTTATAATCTGACGAACGCAGAAAACCATAACCATCGGGCATAATTTCCAGCACACCTTCATTAACAATAACGTTGTCAAAATCAAGGTTTATAGCAGGCTCCTGGTTTTTTGGCTGATTAACACGGCGCTCAAATTTTTGAGGGCGGTTTTCAACTGCAGGTTGCTCGGGTTGGCCGGCTTGCTCCGTTCTTTCTTCAGTTTGTTCTGTTGTTGCTCCGTTTTCAGGCGCTGTTTCTGCGGTAACTGTATTTTCAGTATCGTCGGTTTCCGGCTCGTCGTCCTGTTGGTCAAATAAGTTGGTATCATCCAAAGGTACCTCAACACGTGGTTGTTCTTTGGTTTTTACAGTGCGGGTACGCTTACGTGTTTTCTCGGTATTATCGGCGACTGCCACTGCAGCCGGTTTTTCAGAATAGTTGCTTTCAACAGTATCTTGTTGGTTCCTGGCCGCCTCTATTAATTGCTTTTGTTGCACGATTGAAGTGATCAGCTGGGCTTTTCTAAGCTCATCTGCCTCTGCAATACCTAAACTTTTAGCAATTTCGCGCAACTCAGAAACGAGTTTGTCGTTCAATTCGATTGTATCAGACATGATATGAATTATAGTTCAAAAGGATTTTTTATTTGAAATTGTTTTGAAACCCTGATTATGCAATTAATAAGCCCAGGTAAGTATTGATAATAATAACGTGGAGATCAAAATTGTTTCTTTAGTGCAAGAAATAATGCAGGAAAACACTGCAATTTTAACAAAAAAACTTTAGAATGCAAATTTATTAAAAAAATAACCTGTTAAGTTTAATTTTTTAGTTTTGCAAAACCATAGCAAATTCAAAATCTACATGATATCACGCAGTCAGCTTATTGAACAAATCAAACAAAAAAAATCATTTTTATGTGTAGGCCTTGATACAGATATAGATAAGATCCCCAAATTTTTAAAACAATACCCCGATCCTGTATTTGAGTTTAATAAGCGCATAATTGATGCCACTAAAGACCTTTGTATAGCCTATAAGCCCAATGCCGCCTTTTACGAAAGCCGTGGATTGAAAGGTTTGCAAAGTCTCATCAGTACCGCGCAGTATACCCCTAAAGATATTTTGAACATTATAGATGCCAAGCGTGGCGATATTGGTAACACCTCTGATAATTACGCCAAAGCTTTTTTTAACGAGGAAACATCGGGCATGAGCTTTGACGCCATCACCGTTACACCTTATATGGGTAACGATAGCGTTACGCCGTATTTAAAATACGATGGCAAATGGGTTATTATACTGGCGCTTACCTCATCGGTAGGGAGTAAGGATTTCCAGTACCTGCAAACCGAAACTGGTTTCCTGTACGAAACCGTGATCCAAAAGGCCAACACCTGGGCAGGTGCCGATAGGTTGATGTTTGTGGTCGGCGCTACTAAAAGCACCGAGTTTACTGATATCCGCAAACATGCGCCCGATAATTTCCTGCTTGTACCCGGCGTTGGCGCACAAGGAGGCAGTCTGGAAGATGTTTGTAAATATGGTATGACCAAAGATTGCGGCCTTATCGTTAATTCATCACGCGGGATTATCTACGCAAGTAATGGCGAAGATTTTGCCGATGCCGCACGCGCCGAAGCCCTGAAACTGCAACAGCAAATGCAGGCTGAGCTGGAAAAGGCAGAGGTTATTTGAGATTAGAGATCGGTGATTAGTTGATTAGTGATTGGGGAGGCAGGCCCAGAATCCACTTTTATCTGATAAGGAGATCATCCTTTCCCCCGCGCGTCATTGCGAGGTACGAAGCAATCTCTTTGAGCAAATCCTTTATGCAAGGTGTACAATTGTCCTAAAGAGATTGCTTCGTACCTCGCAATGACGACCTATTCTTCTATCCTTGTTGGTGTTGTCACCAACAAGCCACTATGCATTCAAGCATTGCATTTTAAAACTTTTATAAGTCATTGATTTTTTGGTAGGTAACATAGGTATTGTATTTTAATTTTTTAAATTACAGACAAATTACCTGGTATGAAAAAATCCTTACCCATCATTCTGCTTGTTTTTTTATCATCAGCAGCTATCGCGCAAAGCGTTAAAAAACCTTTTCAGCCTTCAGATTTTTATAAGATCCCAACGGTGAGCGACCCGGATATTTCGCCGGACAAGCAATGGATAGCATACAGTGTTGCCGAGGTTGATACCGCGAAGGATAAGCGGGTATCTCACCTTTGGATGCAAAGCTGGGACGGCAAGCAATCGCTACAGCTTACCCATGGGCCCGAGCCTGCCTCCAAACCCAAGTGGAGCCCCGATGGTAAATACCTGGCCTTCTTGTCATCGCGCGAAAGTAAAGACACTACGCAGTTATGGCTGATGGACCGCCGCGGCGGCGAAGGCCGCAAGCTTACCAATGTAAAAGGCGATCTGGACGATTACGCATGGTCGCCGGATGGGCGCAAAGTGGTGCTGGTGATGCAAGACCCCGAAGAGAAGCTTAAAGAACCCGCTAAAACACCAAAGCCTATTGTGATAGACCGCTATCACTTTAAACAAGATAGGGAAGGGTATTTAGAACACCGGCGTAAACACCTGTATTTGTTTGATATATCTACAAAAAAGCTGGATACATTAACCAATGGTGATTTTGACGATGCTTCGCCGGAGTGGTCGCCGGATGGCAAGGTGATAGCGTTTGTGAGCAACCGCAGCCCCGATCCTGACAAGAATGAAAACACCGATATATTTTCGGTAGAAGCCAAAGCAAAGGGCGCTGTTAAACAGCTAACGAATTGGGGCGGACATGATAACCACCCTAAATGGAGCCCCGATGGCAAGTATATTGCCTACCTGCGCCAAAATACCGATAGTTACACCATGTATGATATGAACATACTATGTGTAATGAATGCCGACGGTACTAATATTACCCTGGCCAGCGCAGCGCTTGACCGCCCTGCCGATGCGCCCGAATGGAGCACCGATGGCAAAAGCATCAACTTTTTGGTGGATGACGATATGGAGCGCTATGTGGCCGGCTACAACCTGCAATCAAAAAAAATTACAACAATAGCAAGCGGTAAGTTTAATATTGATGGCATAACCGCCCACACTGCCGGTGATTTTGTTGTGAAATATGGCACATCCTATATGCCGTTTGAGTTATACGCGCTGGAAGGAGGGAAGTTCAGGAGGCTTACCCATCACCAGCAAGCATGGCTTGATAAAGTTAAGCTGGCGTATGTAAAACCTTTCCGGTCAGTAAGTAAGGATGGCACGCAGGTATCGGGGTTGTTATTTACACCCGATAGCCTGACTAACAGGAAACTACCTTTTATATTATACATTCACGGCGGCCCGGTAGCGCAGGATGATTATAGCTTTGATGCCACCCGCCAGGTTTTAGCCAGTGCCGGCTATGCTGTTGCCGCGGTAAACTATCGGGGAAGCTCGGGCAGGGGGATAAATTACACCACAGCCATAAATGCCGACTGGGGTAATAAAGAGGTTATGGATTTGCAGGGCGCTGTTGACGAATTGGTTAAGCAAGGTGTTGCCGACCCGGATCGCCTTGGCGTTGGCGGCTGGAGCTATGGTGGTATACTGACCGATTTTATGATAGCATCTGATATCCGTTTTAAAGCCGCGGCAAGCGGCGCGGGCAGCGCTTTACAAATAGCCAACTATGGCATCGACCAATACGTTTTACAGTATGATAATGAATTGGGGCAACCTTGGAAGAGCATGGAAGCGTACAACAAAATATCGTACCCCTTTTTACATGCCGACAGGATAAAAACGCCGGTGCTGTTTATGTCGGGTTTAAAGGATTTTAACGTGCCCACTGCCGGTAGCGAGCATATGTACCAGGCATTAAAATCATTAGGGGTACCTGCCGAACTGATCTTATATCCCGATCAAAACCATGGTATAAGCAAACCAAGCTACCAGGTTGACAGGGAAGTGCGGTACATAAAATGGTTTGATAAATATCTGAAGAAATAGAAAAGCAGGGTTCCCAATTGTCATGCTTGCTCCACGCGTCATTGCGCGGAGCGTAGCGACAAAGCAATCTCTTTAAGCCATTCGTTTATGCAATATGTACAATTGTCCTAAAGAGATTGCTTCGTACCTCGCAATGGCGCGTGGTGAAAGATGGTACCGCTTCGACATTTACACCTCTAATTTTCCTTCAATAGAGTCATCCAGCGTTTTGCCAATAGCGGCTCCTACCAGTTGTTTTACAAAAGCTATGGCGTTGCCGTGTTTGTTATCCCAGTAATAGCCCTGTGTTGGCGATACTTTAATAACCGAGATTCTTGGGTCATCAATGCCTTCGGTAAACCATGTTTTTAATATCGGTTCCCATAGTTCTTTTATCTTTTCTTTGTCCTCGCTTATTTCGGCTATGCCATAAACAGTGAGGAAGTCGGAATACTTAGAACCCTGAAATAATAACTGCACCATTGGGTCGGTGGCAAGTTCCGCGTTCTTGTGGCTGTCGTTAGCACTCAGGAACCACAGGTCGCCATTATCGTCAACCTTTTGTGGCGACATAGGGCGGGTAGAAAAAGGCAGTCCGGTTTTTATGTTGCTGCAAAAAAAGCAGCTAACCCCTTCGGTCATTTCTTTTAATTTTTTCCAGGCCTCGTTGCCTTCCAGGTTCTCAAAATTATCTTCGGGTTGATTTTTGTTAATGCTGTCCATAATAGGTTTTCATAGTGTTAAATGATAATATATTAACCTATGGGAAATTTATTTGTTTGTCAGATTGTTAGTTGTAATGGTTGTGAAGGGATGATTGTAGGTAATAATACTTTGGGGCGTTGCCTTCGGCCCGGGCTTTCCACTCATACGCGCACAGGCATTAGGCGCGAGGCCGGTATCCGCTTCAATCCCTAACGCTGGCCTCACCCAACCCTCTCCGAAGGAGAAGGCTTTATATACAAGCGGATTTATGGGATTTTAAAAATTTAGGACAAGTAACGAAAGAGCGGTGGCCTGACAGAAAAGCGGGCCAAAAGGTAAAGGCCTGTGGGAGGAAGCTTTTTTCTGTCTTGATCTTTTGCTTCTTTTCTATCAAGAGAAAAGAAGGAGCCTCCGCGGCGACGAGCGGCGAATGTATAGCGTACACCTATCATGAGAGGTGCTGAAAATTATGATATGATTGGGTTAGCAGGCTTATCTCGCTTCTACTTACTGCTTGTAAAAGATTTCTCCTCGCTATTGCTCGTTCGAAATGACATGGTGGTGATGTTTATCAGGAGATTGCTTCGTACCTCGCAAGGACGGTAGGATTATAACTACGCCGAAAAACTTACTTTCCTTTGCGGGAACCTGTTGGCATAACCCGTTACAATATTCTTAATATAATCGTTACCCGGGTAGGGAGTAAGGTAGTTCTTTAACGCCTGGATATTATCGGCATCATAATAATGAGAAATATACCCCATCCCATAAAAACGACCTTCCTCTATTAAAATACAGCTGTGCTCATCATCGGTACGGCCTTCATCGCGAATAGCGAAGGTTGGCAGGGCTTTCTTCAGTTCATCCAATGCGCCGGCTATGCGCTGGTTATATTCTTCCGGCGATTCGTGGCCTTCGCAGGCGCAGGTACCTACGTTACTGCCGCTGCATGGCTGATCGTTCTTTTGAATAAAACATAGCTTAGGGCACAGGCCGAATTGTTCTATGAGGTTTAAAAGCAAGTTATGCCCCTCTAACAAAGAGTTGCAGGCATATACCGATGGCATGTGCTTGCGGTGCTTATCAACGGCCAGGCGCATATAGCCGCGCTGGTCTTCAAAAACGTAAAGGCCGTAAGTATTCTCGAAGCGTTTTAACGATCGGTTGTATTTGGGCCACAGTCGTTTTATTTCTACAGCTTCCAGCACAAAAGCGATAAGTTCGGTACCGCAAACCTGGTGACTGATGCGATATATATTACGTAAAAATTCCTGTCGCTGTAAATTGGGGTTGTTGCCTGTAAAGTGGCTGCATACCCGTTTTTTGATATTTTTGGCCTTGCCCACATATACCACCTTGCCTTTTTGATCGTGAAAGTAATAGATGCCAGGCGATGAGGGCAGGGCTTCAATATCTGTTTTAGGTAAGTTGGCAGGTAAAACCTGCTCCTTGCTGTTTTGCTTTAGGGCCGAGCCAATATGATTATCAGTATCGCTTTTTAACAGCATACCAAATAGTTGCGCGGTTGCTTCCGCATCGCCCATGGCACGGTGGCGGTTATTGTTTTGGATGCCTAAGTGGGTGCACAACTTACCAAGACTGTATGACATTAACCCCGGCATTATTTTACGACCCAGCCTTACGGTGCAAAGCTTATTGGCTTGCAACTCGTAACCTGAGGCATTAAGGTGATACCGTAAAAAGGAATAATCGAAATTAACGTTGTGGGCTACAAAGATCTGGCCTTTCAGCAGGTGGTAGATCTCGTGCGCCACATCCTCAAAAGGAGGGGCATCCTGTACCATCTCGTTAGTGATGCCTGTTAGAGCACGGATATAAACCGGGATATCCCGTTGCGGGTTCACCAGGGTCTCGAACCGGCGGGTGATCTTTTTGCCATCATGTATGCATATAGCAATCTCTGTAATACCATTTGCGCTGGCATGCCCCCCGGTTGTCTCGATATCCACAATTGCATACATGGTTTCAAATGTAAAACTTTTTTGCTAATATTATTAGTTGTTAATGTGGAAAAAAGAAGAAATGTTAAAAATTATTTTAATAGGCGATCGGTGATCACTTTGCCGTTGGCGTCAAGGATATATTCGTAATTTTCAAAGTCAACGAGCTTTATTTGCCCGCCAGTTATCTCGAACTCTTTATGGCCATTTAGATTCACAAAAATGTCTCGTGCGCTAAATTCCCATTTTATTTCACCGGCTAAAGTAACTCTCGATATAGATATTTCTCCATGAATAATAAAACCATCTTCGAAAGAGTAAATTTCAATGCATGTGGCCGGGTCAAGCTCTTTAAACCATTTTAATTGTAATACAGGAATATCTAACGCATACACATGCCTGCCACAACACAGGAATATAATATCGTTTTTTATAACATATGATGTGGGGTGAACGGTAGTAGATAAACCATCCGAGCAAACAAGTGCAGAAGATGTTTCGGTATCATTTTTAATAACCCTTACACCGTATTTGGAGTTTATTTGGGCTGCCATATTTTGACAATAAGCTGCCCTATATGTATTGATATTATCTACGGAATTAAGTGTATGAAATTTATCATCTATTAGTTCAATTATAAAGTCCCTGTGGTTAATAATCATCGTGCAATTTAATCTTTATCCCAACAAAAAACCCACAGCCTTTATAACTGTGGGTTCTTTTATCTTGAAGCAACTAATCTCTAATCACCATTCTCTATTCACTATTTTCCTTTCTTTGCCTGCACTTGTTGTTGCTGGCGCATCATTTCTTCAAGTTTAGCACCGAAACCTGTTTTTTTCTTTTTAGGATCATCCGGTTTCTTTTTGTTCTCCTGGATCTGCGCGTGGATCTTTTTATCATCAACCATAAATTTAATTATGTATTGCTGTAAAAAGGTTAGCATGTTGGCCAAAAAGTAGTAGTAGTTCAAACCTGATGGGTAGCTGTTTAGCGTAGCAAGGAAAATGATAGGGGTAATGTAACCTATGTATTTCATTTGCCCGGTAGCGCCCGAGATCTGGTTGTTGAAGTACGTATATATCAGTGTTGATATGGTCATCAGTAAACACATTAAACTGATGTGGCTGCCAATGAAAGGGATCTTAGCGAATGTAATAACCGCATCGTAAGTGGAAAGGTCATGCATCCAAAGGAAGCTTTCGCCCCTAAGCTCGAACAAGCTTGGGAAAAAACGGAAGAACGCGATCACGATAGGCATTTGTATCAGCAATGGTAAACAACCACCCAGCGGATTTACACCGGCCTTTTTATAAAGCTTGAGATATTCCTGCTGTAAAAGGGTAGGGTTATCTTCACCAACTTTGCCTTTTATCTCGTCCATCTCGGGCTTAAGCACACGCATTTTAGCCATTGACAGGTACGATTTATAGGTAAGCGGCGCTAATACCACTTTAAGTACTATCGTTAATATCAAAATGATGATACCGTAGTTCCAGTTAAATTTGTTTAAGAAATTAAACAGTGGCAAAACTGCAAACTGGTTAATGTATTTTAATGGTCCCCAGCCCAGGTTAACCAGCTTTTGCAAGTCGTTACCTTGTGCTTTAAGGGTATTAAAACGGTTAGGGCCAAAGTAAAATTCAAGTGGTACGCTACCATCGGCTTTACGGTTAAGCGTAAGGTCGGCCTTCATTTGTTTTACATTACTGGTATCGGCAACATCGGTAGCAACCGCCAGGTCAGATTTACCTATACCGTCTTTTACGATCAACACGTTCGAGAAGAAGTGTTGTTTAAAGGCAACCCATTGAACCTTTTTATCGGCAATAACTTTTTGCTCGTCCTTAGTTTCGCTCAGGTAATCAACCTCGTTATCGGTATTTTTAAAATACACGGTGGTGTACTGGCGCTCCTGGGCAATATCTTTTTCCTGTTTGTGCAGGCTGGCTGCCCAGTTAAGGTTATAAACATTGCTGTTAGCCACAACCTGGTCAAGCCCGGTAGATTTTATGTTTAAGCCTAATTTAAAGCCCGTACCTTTTAGCGTATATATATAATCTACATACTGTGTTGGGCTGTAACTTAAACGCATGGTGATAGATGCCGAATCCTGCTCAGCAACCTGCAATGATGCAGCGCTTGGCGTAAAATACAGGTCGTTTGTGTTCAGGTTTTTATCGCCGGCTTTTAGGGTGATGCCAAACTTGTTATCGTTACCATCAAATAATATCAATGGTTTTTTATCAAACGTTTTGTAGTTTTTTAATTCGGCCGAGAAAATGCGACCGCCCTTTGTTGAAAGTTTTAGGCGCAGTTCCTTGTTTTCGATAGTTACAAATTGCTCGGTACCAACAGTAGCCGCGCCAAAAGGTGATTTTAAAACTGCAGAATCAACAACACCTGTTTTTTTAGCGGTATCGGTTTTGGTAGCAGCGGCTGCAGCAGCAGTAGCTTCTGCTTTTATTAAGCCTTTTTTTATCGAATCGAGGTGAACGGTAAGCTGCTCCTTTTTAATGTCAGCCTCAGAAGGTTTCATGAAATATATGGAAGCACCCATAATTACCATGATCAGGAATAACCCTGTAAACGTATTTTTATCCATTATTTGTTGTATCGAATGATCAGTTTTCTTTATTAAATAACACTTAGTTATTGATCATTGCTGTTAAATTTTCGTCTTTATTTCTTAAATCAACCCCACCTTCGTAAACCGACTTTAAGTTGGTAAGATAAAAGGCCCACCCGTTAGAGCAGCCTAACCTTACGTTCTTTTTAGAGTTATCATCGGTTGGAATGTTACGCTGTGTTAATTCAATTATTGTATATCCGCTTTGTGTTGCCAGTTTTACATCAACTATACATTCGCCCTCAAAGGTAAACTGTATAAAGTCTGTACCATTTGCTTCCAATATGGTTCCCGGCATAAAATCGGGATATAAAAACCAGTACCATTTATAAGAACAGCCTTTGCTAACCGCTGCATCGGCGCCAAGCAAATTACCTTCCGCATTGTAAAAATCGGCTTTTTCTAAAAACCACTTTTCAATTTCTGCAGAACGGGTCCAGGCAGCATAAATGTCTGTCAGACTTGCTTTAACGGCAATTCGTTTTGTAAACGAGGTCCAGTCAAAATCTTTCATCCTTATACTATCTTATTCCTGATGTGCTCTTACTTCTTGCGGGCATAAGCCAGCGAAGCGGCGACAAAGTTAATAAAAAGTGGATGAGGATTAGCAACAGTTGATTTTAATTCCGGGTGAAATTGCGCTCCAACAAAAAACGGGTGGTTTTTTAATTCAACAACCTCTACCAAACCATTCTCAGGGTTAATACCAGATGGGGTTAAGCCCGCGTTTTCGTAATCTTTTAAATACTTGTTATTAAACTCGTAACGGTGCCTGTGGCGCTCGGTGATATGGGTTTTACCATAAGCCAGCGCTGCCTTGCTATTCTTCTTTAAATCGCATGGGTAAGAGCCTAAACGCATGGTGCCACCTTTATTAACAATGGTTTTCTGATCTTCCATCATGGCAATAACCGGGTGTGGGGTATCAGGGTTCATTTCGGTACTGCTGGCATTTTTTAAGCCTAAAACGTTACGGCCAAACTCCACAACAGAGCATTGCATACCCAAACAGATGCCAAAGAATGGAATATTGTTTTCGCGCACGTAACGGATAGCCTCAATTTTACCTTCAAAACCACGTTCGCCAAAACCCGGTGCAACCAGTACGCCATGCAGGCCGCGCAGTTTCTCAACCGCGTTATCGGGCGTTAATTGTTCCGATGGGATGTATTGTACTTTAACTTTGCACTCGTTTTTAGCCCCCGCGTGTATAAACGATTCTATGATCGATTTATAAGCATCAGGCAACTCTACATATTTACCTACCAAACCAATTTTTACTTCGGATGTAGGGTTTTTCAATCGGCCTAAAAAGTCTTTCCAGTTATCCAGGTTAGGCTCGTTTTTATGCGATAGCTTTAATTTGGTTAACACGGTTTGATCCAGTTTCTCTTTCAGCATCAGCAATGGCACATCATAAATGGTAGATGCATCCATCGATTCGATAACCGCGTTAATATTAACGTTACAGAACAGGGCTATCTTTTTACGAATATCCATATTGATATGGTGCTCGGTACGGCAAACCAGGATATCCGGCTGTATACCATATTCAAGCAGCATTTTAACCGAGTGTTGTGTAGGTTTTGTTTTTAACTCGCCGGCTGCAGCAAGGAAAGGGATAAGCGTAAGGTGAATAACCAATGCATTGCCCGGGCCAACTTCCCATTTAAACTGCCTTACAGCCTCCACAAATGGTAACGATTCTATATCGCCCACGGTACCGCCAATTTCGGTTATCACAATATCGTAATCGCCGGTTTCGCCCAGTATGCGCATGTTGCGCTTAATTTCGTCGGTAATGTGGGGTACAACCTGTACGGTTTTGCCCAAAAATGCACCTTCGCGTTCGCGGTTAATTACATTCTGGTAAATACGGCCGGTGGTAATGTTATTGGCTTTTGATGTTGGCGTGTTTAAAAAACGCTCGTAGTGGCCAAGGTCAAGGTCGGTTTCAGCGCCATCCTCGGTAACATAGCATTCGCCATGTTCGTAAGGGTTTAAAGTTCCCGGATCAATGTTAATGTAAGGATCGAATTTTTGGATGGTTACGCGATAGCCGCGTGCCTGTAAAAGTTTAGCTAATGAGGCCGAAATAATGCCTTTTCCTAACGATGAGGTAACTCCACCCGTAACAAAAATGTATTTAGTCATGATTTTTTTGAAATCCGGTAAGCGGTTTTTAAGCCGAAACCAATTGTTTGTGTACGGGATACAAAAGTAGGAATATTTACGGGCTTTTGGCTATCGATTTTACATTTGTTGAAAAGGGTTGGCTTAAGGGAAAGTATTGAAGAGAATCAAGAGATAAGAATCAAGAGACAAGACAAGAAAAGCTCTGCTACCGCAAGCGTCCCGCTTGTGGGTTTAGGGCGGTAATGAACAAGCTAAGCTTTGTATAACATGATGCAATGCGTTTACCAGGCATGCGCTTTCGATAGAAGTAGAAAATACTTGGCGTAGCAAAATTATCAATCTTCTTTCAGCGGCTCGCCTGTATTATAAATATGTATCAGGTTTCTGATTTGTTTAAAGCTGAACTTATCTTCTGCTTTGTATTTATTCAACACGTCGGCATTGTCGCTTATCATTTCTTCAAAGTCATTCTTTCTGCTTTTGTGTGATTTGCCAAGTAAAGACCAGCTACTGGTTTTTATTTCTTTTACGGTATCAGAGCCCTTTTTTACATACCATTCCGTGCTGGATGAACCACCTGTCATTACTCCATTTGCTCCCATCATTCCGGGGTATTGGGTTCTACCTTCAAGAAGAGTAATTTTTCCTTTTTCAATGACAGTGAAAAACGACCAGCCTTTACTTCTTCCCCCATAAGCAGATAAGAAGTATGTGTTGTTTTTTGCTGTATAATATTCTTTGATTTTGGTGGGGTCGTCCATCTTTACTGATTTCCCATCGTCTGTTTTGTAACGGAATACACCACTATAAAAAGGCTTTGATATTTTGCAATTTATAGTATCCCCGTTGGCTGTAATAACAAAGTCGTGTTTTTGCGCTTTTACATTAAAAGCTATCAATAACCCAATTATGCAGAAAACTACTTTAGTAAAGGTTGAGGCCATATAAATGAAAAAGTTTTTGGTTTAGTAAGTTCGGTTAGTGTTATAGGCCGAAATGCTTTTAAATAAAAAAATCCTGGTAATCAATATAAATCGTGGTTCAGACAATCTTAAAACAACCCGTTTATTTCGCGCTCTATTTTTTCTACGATAGAGGCCATATCTTCGGTATTGTTGGCAAAGTCCAGGTTGTCTTTATCCAGCACAAGCAATTTCCCCAGTTTATAGTTGTTTATCCACTTGTCGTATTTCTCGTTAAGTTTGGATAAATAATCTATGCGGATACCTATTTCGTACTCGCGGCCGCGGCGTTGTATGTTGTTCACCAGGGTAGGTACGCTGGCTTTAAGGTATACCAGCAAGTCGGGTGGTTTAATAAACTCCGTGATATTATCAAACATGCTTTGATAGTTCTCGTAATCGCGGGTGGTCATCAGCCCCATATCGTGCAGGTTTTCGGCAAATATGTAGGCATCTTCGTATATGGTACGGTCCTGTATAATGTTGCGGCCACCTTTTTGGATATCTACTATCTGACGGTAGCGGCTGTTCAGGAAATAGATCTGCAGGTTAAAGCTCCAGCGTTTCATCTCGTTATAAAAATCTTCCAGGTAGGGGTTATTATCAACCGCTTCGTAAAGGGGTTCCCAGCCGTAATTTTTCGCTAACATTTCGGTAAGTGTAGTTTTACCGGCGCCAATATTTCCTACAATAGCTATGTGCATTTTCTAAAGATATAATTCAAAAGTTGAAAGTACAAATCAGCCCCACCTAAATCCTCCCCGGTAGGGAGGACTTCTTCTTACTCATTTTTAAAGTCTCCCCTTCCGGGGGAGATTAGAGGGGGCTTTAAAAATTCCTGAAACCGATAATTTCCCTTATTTCTTTAATGGTTTTAGAAGCGCTTTCGCGGGCCTTGGCAGCTCCGTAACGGGCAACCTGCCTTAATAAAGGGGCATCGTTAGCAATATCATTAATTTTTTCGCGGATGGGTGCTGTCGCGATGATCATATCTTCGGCAAGCTGTTTTTTAAGGTCGCCATAACGGATAGCACAGGTATTGTACAGATTATCGAAGTGCGCCAAAGTATCAGGCGTAGAAACCACATTCATCAGGTCAAACAAATTTTGAATCTCCTGTGGTTTTGGCTGATTATCCTGGGTAGGGCCCGCATCGGTAACGGCGCGCATTACTTTTTTACGGATAGCTTCGGGCGTATCTGATAAGAATATGGCATTGCCTTCGCCTTCGCTTTTACCCATTTTACCTTTACCATCAAGCCCCGGTATTTTTACCAGGCTTTCACCAAACGAAAAAGCGTAAGGCTCGGGGAAGTAATCGTTATTATATAACCTGTTAAAACGGTTACCAAAAGTGCGCGACATTTCCAGGTGCTGTTCCTGGTCTTTACCAACAGGTACTTTGGTTGCCTTGTGTATCAATATATCGGCAGCCATTAAAACCGGGTAGGTTAAAAGGCCGGCGTTTACGTTATCGGGGTTAGCGCGTACTTTATCTTTAAAAGATGTGCTGCGTTCCAGCTCGCCCATATAAGCGTTCATGTTAAGGTACAGGTATAGCTCTGCAACCTCGGGCACATCACTTTGTATATAAATGGTGGCTTTTTCGGGGTCGATACCGGCCGCTAAATACTCTACCAATACCTGTTTAACATTGCCATGCAAATTGGCAGGGGTAGGGTGCGTAGTTAACGAGTGCAGGTCTGCTATAAAAAAAAAGCATTTGTATTCACTCTGCATTTTCACGAAGTTTTGAACAGCTCCGTAATAATTACCTAAGTGCAAATTTCCGGTAGAACGTATACCACTAACAACAGTTTCCATATAGAGGGCGAAAGTAAGTATTTTTTATATTTTTGAGGGCGATGAAAATGATATTGAAGAAAGTACACCTATACCTTTATAAGGGCAGCGTGGGACTTTTTTATTTTCTGTTATGGCCCCTGATGTTCTACTGTTCGCGCAAGCCGGACAGGTATAAGCACCTAAATCGTTTACGCCGAATATGGGGTTTGGTAAGTTCCTTTTGTGTGGGGATAAGGTATCATTATCATTTTGAAGAACCTGTAGACTGGAGCAAAACCTACATTGTTTGCCCCAATCATACCAGTAACCTTGATATTACCGCCATGAGCTTGCTGGTAAAAAGCAACTGCTGTTTTATGGGTAAAGAAGAATTGGTAGAGGGTATTGTTACCCGCCTGTTCTTCCGTACGGTAGATATACCAGTTAACAGGGAGAGTAAGATGGCATCCTTCAGGGCGTTTAAATTGGCTATGGACAGGCTGTATAACGGTATTACGGTTATTATATTCCCCGAGGCAACCATTCCAGACAATTACCCGCCCGATCTGCACCAGTTTAAAAATGGCCCTTTCCGTATGGCTATCGAACTTAAAGTGCCCATTATCCCGGTAACATCAGTAAACACCTGGAAAATTTTTTGGGATGATGGCCATAAATATGGTTCAAAACCGGGTGTATGTGATATATTTGTACATAAGCCTATTGAAACGGCGCATTTAACTATCGATGATGCTGATGCCCTGCGCGATGAGGTGCACGCCATTATTAATAATAAAATTAACGAGCATGACTATAGACGAACAAACGGTTGATAAAATAGCCCATTTAGCGAGGCTGCAATTGGCAGCCGACGAGAAAAAGGGGATGATAAAGGACATGAACAAGATTTTGGGCTTTATGGATAAGTTGAACGAGGTAGATACCACCGGTGTGGAGCCCCTTGTTTATATGACCGCCGAGCCAAATGTTTTGCGCGATGATATTGTTAAGCAGGAAATTACTACCGAAGAGGCATTACAAAATGCACCTGACCACAACGAAAGCTACTTTTTAGTGGAAAAGGTGATTAAGTAGAGTCAAGATGTTAGAACCAAGAGTCAAGAAAAAATAGTGCATGTCTTGGTCTTGGGTCTTGATTCTTAACTCTTGATTCTTTTTTAATACGTGTAACATTTTATACCACTATACTGTCAAAGTAACAAAAACGGAACATGCCAACAGTTACCACTAAAGAGAAGCCCCTTATTACTATTAAAGATATCGGTCGTAAATACGTTATCGGTTCTGAAATTATCCACGCGATAAAATCGGTAACCTTAACTATCAACAAGGGCGAATTTGTGGCGCTGATGGGGCCTTCAGGTTCGGGCAAGTCAACCCTGATGAATATTTTGGGTTGTTTGGATACCCCAACCAAAGGCGAATACATACTAAACGGCATTAACGTTAGCCACATGACGGATAACGATTTGGCCGAAGTTCGTAACACCGAAATTGGGTTCGTTTTTCAAACATTTAACCTTTTACCGCGTAACAGCGCTTTAGATAATGTTGCCCTGCCATTGGTTTATGCAGGTATCAGCAAAGAAAAACGCAACGAACGTGCACGCCGTGCGCTTGAAAATGTTGGCTTGGGTAACCGTACAGATCACCGCCCAAATGAGCTATCGGGTGGCCAGCGCCAGCGTGTGGCCGTGGCCCGTGCCCTCATCAACGATCCATCTATTATTTTGGCGGATGAGCCTACCGGTAACCTGGATACCAAAACATCTATAGAAATTATGGGCCTGCTGGAAGATATCCACGCTAAAGGCAATACTATTATATTGGTTACCCACGAAGAAGATATTGCCATGCATGCCCACCGTATTGTGCGCATGCGCGATGGCCTGGTTGAAAACGACTACCTGAACGAGCATATCCAAACTGTGACTAAGCGCGCACCGGAGCCTGTTAATTTAGAAAAAGAATAGTTTTTCGTTTTATATAAGTAGAAGGCCCTCTTTGCTTTGCGAAGAGGGCTTTATTGTGGCCTCACCACCTCGCAATGACGCGCGGGGGATTTAACACTTCAACTCAGCCAATCTTGCAACAAAATCGGCAAGGTAAAGCGTGTTTTCGGGGGTAATGGGTTTGCGGTTGCCGATGATAAGGGTATGCTCGAAGATCTCGACCACAAAATCTGTTTCCTGTATGGCCATCATGGCGTCTCTAAACTCCTGTGTTATGGCCTGTTCTGCTTTGTGCTTGTCGTCTGTTAGCACATAATAGCGGTCGCTAAAGGGTTTGTCCTCCTTAAAATCAAGTTCGATAGGAAAAATTATCTCGCGGATCTTATCAATAATGGTTTCGGTGCGGATGAACACCCGGCCAAAATCGCGCTTTAAATAGGCAAGGGCCCAGGGCTGGTATTCGGTGTAATAGGATGTTCGCCCTTTTACAGGAGCATGCGCGGTATCCATATCCACAAACAAAAGGTAACTATCTCCGCATGTGTTTTTTATGGCGAATGTATCGCGAATGTTAACGGCTTGATGGTGGTTCAATACCTCAAACTGTTCCAGCTGAAAGTTTATATATCCGGGTACCTCTATTTTAAACTCTTCCTTTAATGCCTGGCAGGTGGCGTCGAAAGCATCCGTTTCAACTGATGATAATCCCTTGTTGTCAAATAAAAGTGTATCCATTTGTGGTAAATAAAAAATCAGACTAAATATAATAACAGATGTTACACCTAAGTAACAAATTCATTATCAACTAACACGAAATAAACAAAATCCTAAATTAAACGTATTTTGCAGCACTAAACACTTGTATAATTAAAATGAGAAAAATTTTACTACCCGTTATCGCGTTGTTTGCTGTCGCGCTGGTATTTCAGTCGTGCAAAAAAACCAAAGTAGTTACAAAAGTCCGGGCCATCAGCATCAGGGGCTTGTTTACTTTAACAGGCAGCGGTAGTACGTTAGGGGTAACCTCGAGCGCGGCTATTCAGCTTGCTGCTGATGATGTTAATAAATATTTTGCCAGCAAAGGCTACCCATATAGCATTGGTGTAGATGTAGTTAATACCAATCATACCGCCGATATTGCTGTTGCACAGTTTAAAAACGCGAAGGCTGATGGGGTTAGTTTCATTATAGGCCCTCAAAGCAGTTCTGAGCTGGCCGCTATGAAACCAGAGATAGATCAGGCGAATATTATTGTAATAAGCCAAAGCAGTACCGCCGGCAGTTTAGCTATACCGGGCGATGCTATATTCCGTTTTTGTCCTTCAGATAAAATTGAAGGCGCGGCAATGGCAAATACTATTTACAAAAAAGGCCAAACGGCTTTGATAACCGTTACGCAGGATGATGCTGGGAATAAAGGCTTACAAGCATCTGTCAGCGCGGCATTTATTGCCAAAGGTGGTGTGGTTAGTGCTGTAACACCTTTTGCTATAGGTGCAGATTACAGCGCGGTTGTTGCCGATATTAAAACAAAAGTAGAGGCATACACTGCAACTTATGGCGCCGATAAGGTTGGTGTGTACCTGGCATCGTTTGATGAGGGTACAGAAATAATGAAGCTGGCTGCTGATGTACCTGCACTTGCTGCTGTTAAATGGTACGGTGGCGATGGCGCCGTTTTAAGCGTGGCCTATACTAAAGTGGCTAAAGTAGCAGATTTTGCTATCGCGACAAGCTTTTTTGCACCATCTGTTGGTTTGCCTGCTAGTTTAGAAACCCAGTACAAACCTATTGCCGATAAGATCAAAGAAAAAACTAAACTGGATGCAGATGCTTTTGCATTAGCAGCTTACGATGCTGTTTGGGCCATTGCTTATACTATTGAAGCCAATAATGGTGATGTAAGCGACTTTGCTAAGCTAAAAACAAGTTTTGTGGAGCAAGCCAACAAACACCAGGGTATTACAGGCAGCGATGCGCTTGATGAAGCCGGCGACCGTGCAAGCGGCATATTTGATTATTTCGGTATTATCAAATCTACTGTCGATGGTACTTATAGCTGGATATTTAAAGAAAAATCAGAATAAGTAAATAAATTGGGTGAGTACACCGGATTTTAGATAAAAGGGAACTAAGCTTGGTTTGGTTCCCTTTTTATTGTCACGTCGGCTGTTTACGTGATGTTTTAAAAATAAGACTAAACAGGATGGTGCTTCGTTGAAAACTCTGATAAATAAAATTTACGTTATGAAACGATATTTAAAACATACCCTGCTAGTAACCGCACTATGTACGGTTACTAGCCTATCGGCATCGGCACAAACAAAGAGCGCTGAGGTAATAAACCAGGAACTAAGCATTAGCCGCAAGAAGATAGATTCGCTTGATAAATTGCTTATTAATGTTTTGGGCAGCAGGGAGCGTGTTGTTAAAGAAGTTGGCATCTACAAAAAAAAGAATAATGTACCGCCGTTGCAGCCGGCCCGTTTTAAACAGGTAATAGATAAGGCAATTATTGCCGGTAAGGCAGAAGGTTTATCCGCCGAATTTGTTACCGAATTAATGAACGCCATACATAAGGAAAGCCTGCGTATAGAAAGCGATAGCACGCTTACGCATAAATAGGGATAAACAATAATGGTCAATATGTAAAAGGGGATCAGGCTTAGCCTGATCCCCTTTTTGTTTCTATATAATTCCTCCGCCGGTTCAAGCGTCCACGCTTGAACTTACTTTAATATAAGCGTCCACGCTTATAACGGTTTTAATGTAAGCGTGGACGCTTACATCGGGCAATATCCAAGCGTTGACGCTTGGATAGGCGGGGCTCAAGGGGAATTGTTTCTATAAATATTCCTTCTAATACTTATACGGCTCCATCTTGCCGCAGCTGCAGGCGCAATTATCATCAGTTACGCCCAATTTTTTCAGGAAGAACTGGTAAAAGCCAATGCGGTCTTTCATGCTGTAATTATCCTCGCCTTTGTTGCATTCCAGGTCGCCGTTAACAATTAGTATCGTCATACCGAAGCCTGGGGTGCGGCCTTTGGCTTTATCGGTAGCCTTTGGCTGCCATTTGCCTATCATTACATCATGGGCCGATGGTTTGTGGGTTTCGGGCGTCATCCAAAAATAAATGGCGGTTTTAAAGGCTACTACCGGGTCGGTTTCTACCAGGCCGGGGTTGTTTAGTAACACCTTTTTATCACCAAAAATACAGTCGGATGCGTAGCCGTAGTTACCGTTATAGCTAATCTGCATTGGCCCGCGGCCGTAATATTTTTGCCCTTTAACCGGCGGATACTCGTCGCTATCGCTCACATAATTTAATGATGTGTTATCTTCATGTATCAGCATTAGCCCGTCGGTATAGCTTTCGTTACGGCCGTGGCGGGTTTCGTGCGCTATCTGCGCGAAAAAGGCGGCCAGCTCACGTTTATTGGTGGCGGCATCTTTTTCGGTACAAAAATTACCGTAGTCAACCGTATAAGTACTATCTGGTTTTACTTTAGCCCATTCCTCGTTCCAGTCGCCATCCTGGCGCACAATGGTGGCCTTACCGGTAGTTTTATCGGTGCGGGTGAATTGGTATACGGAAACCGCTCTGCGTATCACCTGCACCTTTATTTGAGCCAGCTCGTTCACGGCTTTTATAAATGCCTGGTAAGTATAAAACTTATCGCGTTCCGGAAAAAGTGCGTTAAATTGCTGTTCGGTTAAAAACGTTGAAAAATCTGCTTTGGGCTTTGGTGTTTCTGCAGGGGGCGCCTTTGTGTTGCCATTGCTGCATTTAAAGCTTAGTAATGCCAAAGTAAATAAACAAACAAGCGCTACCCTGGCTGGTGATATTATGGATTTCATAGTTTCTAAATAATATATTTGACAAACACGATATGCAAGTTTAAGTTTAAAATTGCACATTGTTTATTAATTTAACCACAGAGAGTACAGAGAAGAAGTCATAGCGAGTACAGAAGTTTTTAATGTTTTGTTTTAAATCTCAGTGTCCTCTGTGTTAATCAAATTGCAAATCTCAGTGCACTTTGTGGTTAAAAAACATTGTACAGCTTAAACGAATTTAAATTGCTGTTATTTTTATGAAGATATATACTAAAACCGGCGACAAGGGTTATACATCATTAATTGGAGGCACAAGGGTGCCCAAGCACCACCTGCGGATAGAAAGTTATGGTACGGTAGATGAGCTGAACTCTTACATCGGCCTCATCCGCGATCAGGATATCAGCGTTTATGATAAAGATCTGCTGAAACAAATACAAGACAGGTTGTTTACCATTGGTTCTTCGCTGGCGGCCGATCCCGAAAAATCACGAATGGTGATACCCGATCTGCATGCTGAAGATATTGAACTGCTGGAAAAGGAGATGGACAGGATGAATGAAACGCTGCCCGAACTAAGACATTTTATTTTACCGGGCGGTAGTAACGCTATATCGTACTGTCATATAGCGCGTTGCGTATGCCGCCGCGCCGAAAGGTTAAGCGTGCATTTAGCCGAAGAAAGCACCGTAGATGAAAAAGTGAATATTTATCTGAACAGATTGAGCGATTACCTGTTCACTTTAGCGCGGATGATTGGACACCTGAACAAAGTGCCTGAAAATCAATGGATACCACGGCTATAAAAAAATTACAAAAAAATAGTGAAAATCAATTTAAAAATATTATACTTTTGCCAAAAAGCAAGATTTACCATTTTAATATAAAAACATGTATTGGACACTTGAATTAGCATCGCACCTTGAAGATGCACCATGGCCTGCAACTAAAGATGAATTAATTGATTACGCTATACGTTCAGGAGCGCCGGTAGAGGTTATAGAAAACCTGCAGGCACTTGAGGATGATGGTGAGCCTTATGAAAATATTGAGGAGATTTGGCCGGATTACCCTACCAAAGACGACTTCTTTTTTAACGAAGACGAGTATTAACGTTATCGTCGGTTAATTTATTTAAAGCCCTGCATGCAGGGCTTTTTTTGTTTCTGCCTCTTTTGGAATGATTTTGGCTTTATGGAGTAAACAAACAATTACTTACACTAAAAACATTTAACATGAGAGGTTTACTATACATTATCGCTGTTATCCTGGTTATAGGATGGGCATTCGGATTTTTCTACGCAGGTTCTGGCGGTATTATCCACATCCTGCTGGTTATAGCAATTATAGCATTGCTTTTAGGCGTTATAAGAAGGGCCTGATACAAGGTGATTAATACAGGGAACCCTGCTTATGCGGGGTTTTTTATGCGCAAAACTTTTTATAATAATGTTGGTTTATAATATACATCGATAAAAAACTAACTAAAACACACAATACTATGAGAAGCTTATTGTACATCATCGCGGTTATTTTAGTGATAGGATGGGTCTTCGGATTCTTCGTTAATCACGCGGGCGGCTTAATTCACATTTTACTGGTAATAGCAATAATTGCTTTATTACTTGGCGTGATAAGAAGGGCCTGATGAAATTTGTCAGATACACGTAGCCACCGGCCTAAAGCTGGTGGCTTTTTTTGTTTATAAGCGCTTCTGCAATGGCGATATCCTGGGGAAAGGTAATTTTGATATTGCTGTGATCACCCTCTATCAAGGTGATTTTTGCGCCGCTTTGCTCCACAACCGAAGCATCATCTGTAAAATTATCCGAGTATTGCTGCTCATAGGCTTTCTTTAACAAAGCCGCTTGAAAGGTTTGCGGGGTTTGTACCAGATAAATGCTATCGCGGTTTAAACTTGTTGATGTACCATCGGTTACCTGCCTGATAGAATCCCGGCTTTTAACGGCTGTTACAGCGCTTCCATGCTCGGCGGCACATCTGTAGGCCTCATCTATAATATCTGTGCTTACCAGCGGCCTTACGGCATCGTGTATAGCAATTAGTGCATTTGTATCGGTAATTTGATCAATAGCATTTTTAACGGAATGGAAACGGGTTTCGCCACCGGCAATTAAAAGATGTGGTATGGTGAAATTATGCTTGCTGCAAAGCGCCGCCCATAGTTCATGATAATTTGCATGCAGGGCCAAAATAATTTGTGGCGATGACGGGCTCTCGTGAAATACCCTTATAGTATGCATCAAAACCGGTTCGCCGCAAAGCTCAATAAACTGCTTAGGCAATGCCGATTGCATCCGACTACCCGAGCCACCGGCAACGATGATTGCGTGGGTAGATTTGGGATCTGAGATTTGAGATGTGAGAGCTGTTGTAGGCATTGGTTGTAAATTTACCCGTCATGCCGAACTTGTTTCGGCATCTCATGTGCAAATCTAATGAATTAAGTTTACTGTCCTGAGGGATCCTGAAAGTTCAGAATGACGCGTTGGAGGGCTATCAAACAAAAATGAGATATGAGTTTTAGTCTCATATCTCAAATCTTATATCTCACATCTAAGTGCAGCTTAGATAATCAGCATCGCATCGCCGTAGCTGTAGAAACGGTATTTTTCTTTTACCGCTACTTCGTATGCGTTCATTACATGCTCGTAACCGCCAAATGCACTAACCATCATCAATAGGGTTGATTCTGGTGTGTGGAAATTGGTGATCATAGAGTTGGCGATACTAAAATCGTATGGCGGGAAAATGAATTTGCTGGTCCAATCGTTTGCTGGTTTTAATATCCCGCCGGCAGAAACAGCCGACTCAATAGCACGCATTGATGTTGTGCCGACAGCGCAAATGCGTTTTTTTCTGTCGATACCACGGTTTACAATGCTAGCTTGTTTTTCTTCGATGATAAACTGCTCCGAATCCATTTTGTGTTTGGTTAGATCCTCCACCTCAACCGGGCGGAAAGTTCCTAAACCAACGTGCAGGGTAACTTCGGCAAATTCCACACCTTTTAATTCAAGGCGTTTCATTAGCTCGCGGCTAAAGTGCAGGCCGGCAGTAGGGGCTGCAACAGCGCCTTCATGTTTGGCAAATATGGTTTGGTAACGTTCTTTATCGTCGGCAGTAGCCTTGCGTTTAATATATTTTGGAAGCGGTGTTTCGCCAAGGATCTCCACGTTACGGCGAAACTCTTCGTCGGTACCGTCAAATAAGAAGCGGATGGTACGGCCACGTGATGTGGTATTATCAACAACTTCGGCAATTAACAGGTCGTCGTCGCCAAAGTAAAGTTTGTTACCTACACGTATTTTACGGGCAGGGTCAACTAAAACGTCCCAAAGGCGAAGTTCTTTGTTTAGCTCGCGCAGCAAGAATACTTCAATGGTAGCGCCTGTCTTTTCTTTGTTACCATACATACGCGCCGGGAACACTTTTGTATTGTTCAGGATCATTACATCCTGGTCGTCAAAATAATCCAGTATATCCTTAAATATTTTATGCTCAATCTTGCCCGAATCGCGGTGTAGAACCATTAAACGTGATTCGTCACGTATATCTGACGGAGAATGAGCAATTAATGATTCGGGTAAATTGAATTTAAATTGAGATAATTTCATGCTTATATATATGAATTTTCAGGGCGCAAATGTACGGATTTTTTATTATTTTACACGCTTTTTTTGAAGGTGTTATACGGTTAATACTTAAATCAAAAATAACTGTAACTTAACTGCATTAACACAGTCTAACAAATACTGTTTTTATTAAGGCGAAAATCAATAAGCCGGCTGGCCCGGTTACATCAAAATAGCGATATGATATTACTAAAACTTATCCGTGAAAGCTTCTTGTTTGCGTATGATGCGCTCAGGCAAAACAAGCTGCGTACAATGCTTTCGTTATTGGGCGTAACCATTGGAATTTTCACCATTATAGCGGTATCATCGGCAGTTGATACTTTGCGTAATAACCTGCAAAAAAGTGTAGATAAACTGGGCAGCAATAGTATTTACGTGCAAAAATGGCCCTGGGTAGGCGAGGATAATTTTCCGTGGTGGAAATATATGCAAAGGCCTGTACCAAAACTGCGCGATTTTGAACAGTTATCGCGCCGCAGCCAAACAGCCAAAGCGCTTTCATACGAAATAAGCATTGATAACCGTACTGTTAAATATTTGAGCAACACCGTTGACGGCGCGCAAATAGACGCCGTATCGCACGACCACGATAAAACATGGAATTTTAACTTTCAGGATGGCCGCTACTTTACAGATATCGAATCGAGGACGGGGGCACCGGTTACCATTATTGGTGCCGATATAGCCGACGCGCTTTTCCCGGATGGTACAGGTGTTGGTAAACAAATAAAAATTATGGGCCGCAAGGTTACCATTATTGGCGTGTTTACTAAAGAGGGTAAAGATATGCTGGGTATTACCAGCGATAACGAGATATTGCTGCCACTGAATTTTGCCAAAAACGTTATTGATATCGAGAACGAAAAATACAACCCGCAGATAGTGGTGCGTGGCCAGGATAACCTGAGCGATGTGGAAGTAGAGAGTGAAGTACGCGGCTTAATGCGTTCTATTCACAGTATCCGCCCGGGTGGTGAGGATGATTTTTCGCTGAACAAATCAACCATATTAACCAACCAGCTCGATCAGCTCTTTGGTATCATTAATAAAGGCGGGTTTATAATAGGTTTGTTCTCTATCCTGGTGGGTGGTTTTGGTATAGCCAATATCATGTTTGTATCGGTTAAAGAACGTACCAATATCATCGGGATCCAAAAATCACTGGGGGCTAAAAATTACTTTATTTTATTGCAATTTTTGATTGAGGCTGTTGCATTATGCCTGATGGGCGGGGGGATAGGCCTGTTTATGGTTTACCTTGGCACTTTTGCGGTGAAGGCTGCGGCAGATGTACAGGTGGTGCTTGATGCCGGAAACATTATTTATGGCGTAGGCATATCTGTTACCATTGGTGTATTATCAGGCATTATACCGGCATACTTCGCCTCAAAACTTGACCCGGTAGAGGCGATAAGGACGAATTAAGAAGTTACCTGCACTTTGTGCGTAGTTGGCAAATGGTTCCACAAGCTCACCATGACAATTAGAAATGTCAGTCTGAGCCTGTCGAAGACTTAAATGCCTGTGCATACCTCTCTAATTGTCGATAAACTTTGTACCGCTGTAGAGGCCTTGAAAAGGAACTGGTGTGCCTGAACGTGATGTAATCCTACGCCTTCAAATCATCTGCAGATATCACCACCCTACGGTGTTTAGATACCTTTTCAAACAATACATCCGGAACGAAAGGCTTGGTGAGGTAATCGCACATACCGGCTTCAAAAGCTTTGTTGTGGGTTTCGGGCATTGCATCGGCAGTGAAAGCTATAACAGGCATATCAGGGTGGTTTTGTTTAATAATAGCTGTTGCTTCAAAACCGTCCATAACGGGCATCTGTAAGTCCATTATGATCATGTCGTAATAGGTGTTTTTTACCATGTCGACAGCTATTTGGCCGTTTATGGCTTCGTCTACACTGGCTTGCCATTTCTTAAGGAATTTGGCGGCTATCATCAGGTTCATTTTGTTATCATCAACCACTAAAATGCGCATGCCGTTAAGGTTAGGTGGCAGTAAAACACTGGTATTAATAACGGGTGTGTTTGGCAATTGAGTTGCCTGCCCTGCAACATTAAAGCGGATAGAGAAAATAAATTTGGTGCCTTTTCCTACTTCGCTAAACACCTGTATACTGCTTTCGTAAAGCTCTATAAGGCGTTTGGTAATAGCCAGTCCTAAGCCGGTACCGCCATAATTATGGCTAATAATTTGGGGTTCCAGAATAAACGGGTCAAATACAATAGCCATGTTTTCGGCAGCAATGCCAATGCCTGTATCTGCTATTGTAAATTTAATGGATACTTGGTTGCTGTTTACCTGCTCCTCGTTTTCCAGCACAATGCTCACTTTGCCTTCATGCGTAAACTTAACGGCATTGCTCACCAGGTTTATCAGGATCTGCCCCAGGCGTATCTGGTCGCCCATTAAAAAATCGGGGATGCTGTCATCTGTTATCAGTTCAATATTAAGGTTCTTTTCAGTTGCTTTTGCGTGAAATGATTGCCTTATGTTTTGCACCAGTTGGTGTATGTTGAACGGTATATTGCTCAATTGCAGTTTGCCTGCCTCTATTTTATTGTAATCTAAAATATCATTGATAATAGCCAGCAAGTTTTCGCTGCTAAACTTAAGGGTATTTAGATACTCCAGCTGCTCGGGCTTTGGGCTTTCTTCTAACAGTAGGTTTGTGGTGCCTATAACAGCGTTCATTGGCGTACGTATCTCGTGGCTCATGATAGACAAGAACTCCGATTTAAAGTGCGAAGAACGCTCGGCCTGTTCTTTGGCCGATATTAGTTCCTGCCTTACCTTTTGCTGTATGGTTATATCTTCGCCAATACTGGTAGTTTCTTTAATGTTGCCATTCTCGTCGTAACTAACCGTGTTTTGCCAGCTAATGGTGCGCAGCTCGCCATTGCGGCAAATAATTGGGTTAACGTAATGTGCCCTAATAGCGTTATTTTTAAACCAGCCCCTCAATATATCCTGGTGGTCATCGGTTACAAAGTTTTCCATCCAGTCCATACCCAATATTTCCATTTGGCTATACCCAAGCAAATTGGCCAGGTATTTATTACAAAAAACAACCCGCCCTTCGGCATCTAATGACAGGGCTACCAGCTTTATGGTTTCCAGCACTAAACGGTATTTGTTCTCGGTTCTGCGGTAATCAATTTCGGCTTGTTTACGCTGGGTGATATCTTGCAGCGTACCAATAATTTTACGCACCGTACCATCTTCGCGATACATTAGTTTACCGGTAATTACGCTGATGTGTTTGATATTCCCTTTTGGTGTAATAATGCGGTATTCGTATGATGTGCCGCTATTGTCAGCATTTTTAAAAAGATGTTTTACAATATACTTATCATCCGGGTGGATGTAGTTTAACAGCAATTTACCAAAGCGCGATACCGAACCATATGTATTACATACCTCGTAAATGGAGTTAACTTCATCACTCCAGGATAACATATTTGATGTGCTGTCCCATTTCCAGTTACCTATTTTAGCAATAGTTTGGGCTTCAAGTAATTCGGCCTGACTGATCTTTATCGCTTTCTCTCTCAGTCTGGATTCGGTAACATCCTGTATAATACCTACTACACGTTTCAATTGGCCACTATCATCGCGCAGTAAATCGCCGCGCAATATTTTTAAATATTTTAAATTGCCATTGGGGGTAATAAATTTATGCTCCAGGCTATTTTCTACAACCGAATTAATATTGGATAAGTAATTCGTAGCAAGGTCACGATCGTCCGGGTGTATCAGGCTCAGGTAATATTCAAACCGGGTAAAGCCTTCTGGTACATGTGTTATCTCTAATATATTTAAAAGGCTTTCTGACCAGTAGCTCTTTTTGTTTTCGCTTTCGTACCACCAGTTGCCTGTTTTGGCAATATCCTGGGCTTGTAGCAGCAGGTTCTTGTTTTCAATTAAAGCATCGGCGTGTTTCTTTTGCTCGGTTATATCTGTAACTGCAATAGATATACGTTTGGTATAGTTGCCGTTAACATCAAGCACCGGCGATGCTTTTGCTATAAACCAGGAAGGTTTACCATATACCGATGCAAACTCTATACTAATGCTTTCATTGTGCTTTAAAACATACTCATAAGCCTCCAAAAATGGTTTGGCCCGTTCGTGGCCAATAGCTTCAATCAATGTTCTGTTCAGGAAGTCTTCGGCCTTTAGGTAGTCGGGAGATTGCGGGCCGAACCATACATTAATGCAGATCCTATTCTCGTCAAACTCAAAAATGGTGTAATTGATAGAGCTGATAAGCGCATGCAGCTGCTGCTGGCTTTGGCGCAGTTTTTCGGTATTGGTTATTAATGATTCGTTAAGCTGAATAATATTATTCACCGCTTTTTTAAACTGCATTTTATAAGCCAGCGATACCAGGAACGATACGTAGGCTATCAGCGTAAAAACAATCAGTAAAATAACAAGTATACTTGTCGAAATTCCAACCTGGGGGGCGGTATAATAAGCCGCAACCACAGCAATAATGTTTAATATGCTGATGCTTATAAATTCGCGGCGTTGTTTACAAAATAAGGTTAAGGCAACAAATATTGTGATAGAACAAAAAACATATACATGCTCAAAACTGTTCACACCTAATAGTATGTAATTATTTACAAAAAGGTATGAACATATGGTAATGTATACCATAACTTTAAACAAGCCCCTGTTTTTACTGTACGATAAGGCTAATGCCACGATGCAAAAAGCGCAGTTAACTAAGCGCAGCCAAATAGGATCGTAAGAGTTGTTGTAGCACAGGTAATGAAGGGCTGGACTGGCTATTAATAAGCCCAATAAAATGAGCCTGTAAATAGTAATGTCGTTTTCAATTAATAGCAGTACCCTGTTTTTAAACGACATATACAGCGGGCAGTTTTTTAATTATACCAAACAACATAGGGAGAAAAGCCATAATTACTTAATAAGAATTTTACAAAGAGTAAATATATCTTAAAGGCTAATAATACGCAGATTTATTTACATTTGTTGCAAATACTATTTTAATTCTATGTCTGAAACTGCACAATTAAAGATCGGTGATAAAACTTACGATTTGCCTGTGATAGAAGGTACCGAGGGCGAAAAGGCCATTGATATTTCTAAGCTGCGCGATCAGAGTGGATATGTTACGTTAGATATTGGTTACAAAAATACCGGTGCTACAAAAAGTGCTATTACTTTTTTAGATGGCGAGGTAGGTATATTAAAATACCGTGGTTATTCTATAGAGCAACTGGCAGAAAACTCCAGCTTTATTGAAGTGGCCTACTTATTAATATATGGTAACCTGCCAACTGCCGAACAACTACAGGCATTTGAATTTGAAATAAGCCACCATACCCTTGTACACGAGGATATGAAGAAATTTTTTGATGGCTTCCCGTCGGGTTCTCACCCAATGGGGCAGTTGTCATCATTAATTGGTGCGTTGGCTGCCTTTAACCCGGCATCATTAAAACAGGGCCTATCTGCCGAAGAGGTAAATCTGGAGATCATAAAACTGATCGCCAAAATGAGCACTATTGTATCGTGGATATACAAGAAGTCATTAGGGCACCCGGTTATATACCCGCGTAACAAATTGGATTATGTAACCAACTTTATGTACATGACCTTTGGGCAGCGTACCGAAGATACCGAGATTGACCCGGTTGTAGTGAGCGCCATGAACAAGTTGCTGATACTGCATGCCGATCATGAGCAAAACTGTTCAACATCAACCGTGCGTATAGTAGGTTCATCAGACGCTAACCTTTATGCGTCCATATCTGCAGGGATCTCTGCGCTTTGGGGCCCGCTGCATGGTGGTGCTAACCAAGCGGTGGTAGAAATGCTTCAAAAAATTAAACAAGACGGCGGCGACGTTGATAAATGGGTTGCCAAAGCAAAAGATAAAAATGATCCGTTCCGCCTGATGGGCTTTGGACACAGGGTTTATAAAAACTTTGACCCACGTGCAAAGATCATTAAAAAGGCTTGTGATGATATCCTGGAGAAATTAGGCATCAACGATGAAACTTTAGAGATTGCCAAAAAACTGGAAGAGGTTGCGCTAAGCGATCCTTACTTTGTTGAACGCAAGCTTTACCCTAATGTGGATTTCTATTCAGGTATCATTTATACCGCGCTTGGTTTCCCTACAGAGATGTTCACCGTTCTGTTTGCCTTAGGCCGCCTGCCGGGATGGATTGCACAATGGAAAGAAATGAAAGCCAACAAAGAGCCTATCGGTCGCCCGCGCCAGGTATATGTTGGTGAAACAAACAGGGAGTATACAGATATTAAGAATAGGTAAGAGCACTAAGCAGTCGCTCGGCTCCAGCCGAGTGACAAATATTATGTGGCGTCTCGCCGCAGTAGCAAGATAAAGACGGCCGGAGGCCTGAAAATAATGGTCACTCGACTGGAGCCGAGCGACTGCAAAAGATTTTAAAAAATATTACATAATTTAAAGCCCGCCGCACGACGGGCTTTTTTTATACAACCAATGACGCCACGCGAAATATTAAAGCAGTATTGGGGATATGACAGTTTCCGGCCGTTGCAGGAAGAGATCATTGATTCGGTGTTGCAAGGTACAGATACATTAGCTTTACTGCCAACAGGCGGCGGTAAATCGGTATGTTTCCAGGTGCCTGCCCTTGCCCGGGAGGGGATCTGTATTGTGGTATCGCCATTGATAGCCTTAATGAAAGACCAGGTAGAAAACCTGAAGGCGAAAGGAATTGAGGCCATGGCCATAGTATCGGGCATGGGCAAGCGCGAAGTAGATATTGCTTTGGATAACTGCGTTTACGGCCCGGTAAAGTTTTTGTACCTATCGCCCGAGCGTTTACTATCCGAACTGGTGCGTGAGCGCATCAAATACATGAAGGTGAACCTTTTCGCGGTTGACGAGGCGCACTGTATCTCGCAGTGGGGTTATGATTTCAGGCCCTCGTACCTGCACATTTCTGATCTGCGCGAGCTGCACCCAAATGTGCCCGTACTGGCGTTAACAGCCACAGCTACGGCCGAAGTAAGGGACGATATACAGGAAAAGCTTTTATTTAAACAAGGCGTAGTTTATCAGCAAAGCTTCGAGCGTAAAAACTTAAGATACGTGGTACAAACCACCGAAGATAAACTGCGCAAGTTGCTGGACGTGGCCAATGGCATAAGCGGCAGCGGTATAGTATATGTACGCAGCCGTAAAGAAACGTTTGAGATAGCTAAATTTTATCAGCAAAACCATATACAGGCCGATTATTACCACGCCGGGCTGCCAACAGAAGAACGATCAGCTAAACAGGAAGCCTGGAAGAATAACCGTACCCGCATTATTGTAGCCACTAATGCCTTTGGGATGGGTATTGATAAACCGGATGTAAGGTTTGTGATACATAAAGATATGCCCGATAGCCTGGAGGCTTATTACCAGGAAGCAGGCAGGGGAGGCCGTGATGAGAAAAGGGCCTACGGGGTATTATTATATAACCCAACAGACAGGCTAAGGCAGGAAAAGAAATTTATCCAGAACTTCCCGTCGGTTGAAGAGATAAAGCAGGTTTACCATTACCTGGCCAATTATTGCCAGATAGCCTATGATGCCGGCGAGGGTGCAAGCTTTGATCTGGATCTGGGTGAGTTTTGTAGTCGTTTTCAACTAGATGCCATTAAAACCCTTAATGCCCTAAAGTTTTTGGAGCAGGATGAATATCTGGCCTTTAACGAAAGTGTTTTTCTGCCTTCGCGGTTCAGGTTTGAGGTGTTGAATGAAGAGTTATACAACTTCCAGATCCAAAATTCTGGTTGGGATCAGTTTATTAAAACCTTGCTACGCTCGTATGGTGGTTCTTTCGAGAATTATGTGCGCGTAAAAGAGTTTGATATAGCCAAACGTACCGGCATGAACACCCAGCAAGTTATTAACGGCTTAAAGCAATTGCAAGATTTTAACCTGTTAAGCTACCTGCCCCAAACAGATAAGCCACAAATAACCTGGTTAAAACCGCGTCAGCACGCCAATAACCTGTATATAAATAAGGTGTTTATAGATCAGCGTAAAGAAACCTATCGCAAAAAGATGGAGGCTGTTTTCGCTTACGCGGAACACAAACGCTGCCGGAGCCAAATGCTGCTTAGTTATTTTAATGAACCCAATGCCCGTAAATGTGGTGTGTGTGATGTTTGCCTGGAAGAGCGCCGCCAAAAAAATGCCGACGAGATCTTCGACGATATCACCAATGAGATAGTAGAACTGCTGAGCACCGGATCGCGCACCATAGAGGAACTGATAACTTCCCTTAAGCTCGGTACCGAAAAGGAACGTATAGAAACTATTCGTTTGCTGCTGGATGCGGGTAAGATCAAAACCGATGGCGGGAATTATTATTTGTAGGAGAAACCCTACTTCTCGTTTGTCATCCTGAGCGATAGCGAAGGACCTATTAGCGAACTGTGCCTAATCGAAATTGCATATCGGCGATTAGATGCTTCACGATTTTCAGCATGACAAAAAAGAAATCCTCGCGTTAAAGGCACCCCCGCGTTTCAAAAAAACTTTACCATTTCACCGTCACAAAACCGCCGTTTACCGACATAAATGGGCTGTACATCTAATACACCCAAAATAGCTGTAACGTTTTATAAATGGGGGCGTCATATTGGTGTATTTAAAAACAAGAAAAATAATAAAACACTCACAATCAAAATAATAATAAAATGAAAACTCAATTTTTAACCATAGCCACCATCTTCACTTTAGCATTAGGAACTGTAACATCAACCTATGCAGCCGTTAATAATAACGATAACAACGAAGTAAGCACTGTATTAAAAAACGTTAGCAAGATCAACAAAATAGAATTGCACGGAAACGTTGAACTGTTTGTATCTGACGGTACTGCAGACCAGGTAAAAGTTTACAACAAGTACTACTCTGAAAGCGCACTGGTACAAAGCGAGAATGGTGTATTGCGTATATCATCTTACACCGATAAAAAATTAGTGGTTTGGGTAACTGCGAATGACCTGCAAGCAATTGTTGCTAATGATAACTCACAGGTGAAATCGTTTGGTACCCTTGCAAAACTTGACATCGAGGTAACGTTAAACAATACCGCATCTGCCGACCTGAACCTTGACGCTTACAAAGCAAGCATCAACGTAAACGATCGTGCAAAAGCAAACATAAGCGGTAACGTAAACGATTATAGCTTAAAACAAGATCAGTCTGCAACCGTGAACCACTCAACGCTGGCAACTGTAAACGGCAGCAAAACAATAACCAACATACCGGTTAAGGCTAACAACGCAGAATTAGCCATTCTATAAGTATTACTTTTGCAAAAGTTCAATATATATTTCAGGAACCACCGCCACGTGCGGTGGTTTTTTTGTTTAATGAAGTTCTTAAATAGCGCTAAATCTTTTATTCCGAGTCCTTCATTCTAAACCTATTATCCTATCCCCCTTGTCTTGCTGAGCGATAGCGAAGCATCTATTCGCCGATAGATATAGTCCGCCATGTTATTTCCAATTAGCAGGGGGCAGGGGTGAGTAAACCGGCAAGGAGGCTGATAGCGTGTTGATGCGTGACTACAGCGGCCTGTAATAATTCTTGTCTCCTGATTTTACCTCCTGATTCTAAATCGCCTCTAATTTCTTCCCCCTTTTCACCGCCAAAATTCTACCCTTTACCGACATAAACCCGCACTGTGTCTAATACACACTAATTGGCTGTAACGTTTCTTTACCATGTTCGTCATATATGTGTATTTAATAACATAACACAACTTATAGTATTCATAATCAAAATATTAATAAAATGAAAACAACAATCTTCACCATGGTAGCCGTAATGATTATGGCAGTGGTAACCACAAAAAACACTTACGCAAACGCAAACAATAATAACGAAGAAGTAAGTACAGTATTAAAAAATGTGAGCAAGATCAACAAGATCGAGATCCATGGGAATGTTGAACTTTATGTATCTGAAGGTGCTGCCGATCAGGTTAAAGTTTACAACAAATATTACTCAGAAAGCGCTTTGGTACAAAGCCGTGACGGTGTATTACGCATCTCATCTTACGCAAACCAAAAATTAGTAGTTTGGGTAACCGCCGCTGACTTGCAAGCCATAGCTGCTTATGACAATGCCGAAGTAAAATCATTTGGTAAATTAGCAAGACTTGATTTTGAAGTTAACCTTTACAACACTGCATCTGCACAGTTAAACATAGAAGCTTTCAAAGCAACCGTAAATGTAAACGATAACGCTAAAGCAAACTTAACCGGTAACATAAACGATTACACCTTAAATTATTCAAAACCAGCAAACATTGATCATAAAGATTTTGTCGCTGTAAACTCTACAACAACTCAAATGCCCGACCGCAGAATAGCTAGATCAAGCGCATTAGCAGGTTTATAATATCTAATTCAAAAAGGGTTAATAACATATATTCAAAAAGCCGTCAAATAAGCGATGGCTTTTTTCATTTTTAATGTAACTTCATACTAATAACTATCGTCAAAAAAGAAAACTAAACCATTATGAAAAATTTCAATTTTAGAGTATTAATATTAATAGCAGCCGTATCAATTACCCTCTTCTCTTCATGCAGGCGGTTTAGGTGCGTAAAGGGTACAGGCAACGTAAGAACCGAAACGCGTAAAATGACTGACTTTACAAAAGTTGATATCTCTGGCGGATACAAGGTTACACTTAAACAAGATAGTACAGAATCAATAGCTATTACTACAGATGATAATCTTTTCAAATACATCGAAACTACGGTTGTAGGCGGCACATTAAAAGTACATAGCCGCAGAAACGTTTGCAGCAGTGGCGAAACAACCATTATTATAGGTGTAAAAAATCTGGATGGCATAGATGCATCAGGTGCGGTTGAAGTAAGATCGGCAGGGCGTATAAATACACGGGATCTGAGTATCGACCTTTCGGGCTCTACCAAAATAGACCTTGACCTTAATGCAGCAAATGTACGTACAGGCGGCAGTGGTTCTACCGAGATCTATTTAAAAGGCCAGGCTGCTTCTCATGAGGTTGACCTGAGCGGTTCCGGTAAAGTAGAAGCGTTGGATTTTGTGGTAGGTAAATATAAAATCAGCACATCGGGCGCAAGCGAATGTAAAATAAACGTATTGAACGAATTGGATGTACACACCAGCGGCGCGTCAGACATATCATACCGTGGTAACCCGGCAAAAGTTAACAACGATCAATCGGGTGCTTCATCTATAAAAAAAATAGATTAAATACTTAATTTAGTGAATGTTACTGTAACATATGACGGCCAAAAGCCGTCATCGTTATTTTAAATAATACCCTTACCTAACTTATTATGAAAAAATTAAAAAAGTGGATAGCGTATATCGCCATCACTGTAACTCTCCTCATTGTTGTAGCTATATCTTATGTTACTTTCGCCCTGCCCAATGTTGGCGAACCGCAAAATATTAAAGTTGATTTAACCCCGCAACGCATCGAACACGGAAAATACCTGGCCAATAATGTTGCCGCCTGTGTTGATTGCCACAGCACCCGTAAATGGGATGTATTTGCAGCGCCAATAGATAGCGCTGTTTTAGGGGCCGGCGGCGAAAAGTTTGACGGACGCATCAATTTCCCCGGCGAGGTGTATGTGCCCAACATAACACCGGCCAACTTAAAAAACTGGACGGATGGTGAACTATACCGTGCAATAACAACCGGGGTTAAAAAGGATGGCTCGGCCATTTTCCCGATAATGCCATGGCAATCATATTCAAAAATGGATCCGGAAGATGTTTATGATATCATCGCCTATATCCGCACGTTACAGCCGCACGAAACTACTTACCCTAAGCGTAAGCTTGATTTCCCGCTTAACCTTATTGTAAACACCATGCCTAAAAAAGCAGAGCCAGGCAAAAGGCCAAACGACAATGATACCTTAGCCTATGGGGCATACCTGGTGCAGGCAGCCGCCTGCCGCGAATGCCATACAAAAGCAGATAAAGGCGTGCCCATACCCGGAATGGATTTGGCCGGGGGTAACGAATACAGCCTTGGCGGTGGCTCAACCCTGCAATCACCCAATATAACACCCGATAAAGAAACAGGCATAGGCACATGGAGCAAAGAGCAATTTGTAGCCCGTTTTACACAATATGCCAATGGTACAGCAAAACCTGTTACGGTTAAAGCCGGGCAATTTCAAACAATTATGCCCTGGTGGAAATATGGCGGCATGACCCAAAAAGATCTGGGAGCTATATACGCTTACCTTAAAACAGTTAAGCCTGTAAAAAACAGTGTTGTAAAATTTCAAAGCAAGCCAATAACCAATTAAATTCAAAATAAATTCATACTTTTGCGCCTCGAATTTTGTATAGCCACCACGGTTATATTTTCAAAGGATTAAATTAATACCCGGTAAAAAAGATGAATATATCACAGGAAAAAATTGATAACCTGAATACAGTTGTTAAGATCAACATTAACCCCGAAGATTACCAGCCAAGGGTTGAAAAGGCAATGAAAGACCATGCTAAAAAAGCAAAATTACCAGGATTTCGTCCGGGTATGGTTCCGGTTGGGCACATCAAAAAAATGTACGGTAAAAGCATTTTGGTTGACGAGATCAACAATATGTTATCTGATACTTTAAATAAATATTTAGACGAAGAAAAACTTGAAGTATTAGGCCAGCCTTTGCCAAAAGTTGATGATAAAAAAGAATACAACTGGGATTTTGCCGATAACTTTGAGTTTAATTACGAAGTTGGTTTGGCACCTGAGTTTGATATCGATTTTTCATCGAAAGATAAATTGCCACAATACGTAATAAAAGTTGATGACGAAACTTTAGAGTCCCGTATCAAAAACATTCGTCGTAGCTATGGCAAAATGACAAATCCTGACGTATCGGCAGATGATGATGTTCTTTATGCCGAATTAACACAGCTTTCTCCGGATGGTTCTGTTTTTGAGGATGGCATAAGCAATACCGCATCGGTACGTTTAGATCAAATTAAGGATGATAAAATTAAAGCATCATTAATTGGTTTGAAAAAAGGCGACGAACTGGTATTTGACATCAACGCGGCTTTTGATAATGATGCAGCTAAGGTTGCAGGTTTATTAAAAATTGAAGAAGATGAAGCAGCTGATCTAAAATCAAACTTCAAACTAACTGTTAAAAATGTTAACCGTTTAGAAGAAGGTGATTTAAACCAGGAGTTCTTTGATAAATTATTTGGTGAAGGTGTAGTTACTGACGAGGCTGGTTTCAGGGCTAAAATAACCGAAGAGTTAGAAATGATGATGGTGCAGGATGCCGACCGCAAACTGCAGGACGAAATTTACAATTACAGCATTGAAAAAGTAAGTTTTGATTTACCTGACGCATTTTTGAAACGCTGGTTAAAAGCTACGAACGAGAAACTAACCGAAGAAGAACTGGAAGGTGGTTACAACGATTTTGCTAAAAACCTTAAATGGACGCTTATCGAAAATAAATTGATGAAGGATAACAACATCGATGTTAAATACGAAGAAGTGTTTGAGTTTGCAAAAGGCAGTTTAGACCAACAGTTTAGAATGTACAGCCCGCAAGCTTTAAGCGAAGAGCAATTGGGACAATACACTGTGCAATACCTGCAAAACAAAGAGAATGCTAATAAAGTATTTGAACAAGTAAAAGCCCTTAAGGTATTTGATTACATTAAGAGTGTTATTACGCTTGATAAAAAAGAGATCTTATTTTCTGATTTTAACAAGCTTACTGCATAAACAGTATACGTTCAATATCATATTCACCAAAAGCATTTGCCTACCAGCAGATGCTTTTGTGTTATAGGGATAAATAATTTTTTACTTTCACCAAACTAATTAGTACAAAATCTATTCAACTAAAAACTATATTTATCGCGGGGCAACCAACCCGCACCACAACAAATAAAATACAAACACATGAACAGTAATCCAGATAAAAACGAATTCAGAAAATATGCTGTTAAACACCACCGCATTAGCAGCACTTATGTAGATAAATTTATTGGCGGTGTAAACCGCAGCAGCACCCCATCAGGTATTGTTACCGGTGCCGGTATTACCGGTATGACACCTTATATCATTGAAGAACGCCAGATGAATGTGGCCCAGATGGACGTGTTCTCGCGTTTAATGATGGACCGTATCATATTCCTGGGCGATGCTATTTATGAAAATATTGCAAACATTATACAGGCCCAATTGCTATTCCTGCAGTCGGCCGATAGTAAACGCGATATTCAAATCTATATCAACTCTCCGGGTGGTTCAGTTTACGCGGGTTTGGGTATATATGATACCATGCAGTTTATATCAAACGATGTAGCCACAATTTGTACAGGTATGGCGGCGTCAATGGGCGCGGTATTATTAGTTGCCGGTACAAAAGGTAAGCGTGCGGCTTTGCCACATGCAAGGGTAATGATACACCAGCCATCGGGCGGTGCTCAAGGTCAGCAGTCGGATATCGAGATCACATATCACGAAATCACAAAGCTGAAAAAAGAACTGTATCAAATTATAGCAGACCATAGCGGTACTGATTATCAGACTGTTTGGGATGCATCAGACCGCGACCATTGGATGATTGCTGAAGAAGCAAAAGAATTTGGTATGGTTGATGAAATTTTAAGAGCGAACACGAGTAAATAAGAATAACATTTGGTAAGGCAAAGCCTTCTAAACAACAGAAGGCTTTGTTATAAATTATCAAATCACTATTTTTGATAAAATCCGATACGATGAACAAGAACAGCAAGGAGATAAGGTGCTCGTTTTGCGGAGCAGGAAAGCAGGATTCCCTGATGCTGATAGCCGGGCTTGACGCGCACATTTGTGATAAATGTGTTGATCAGGCAAATGAGATATTGGCAGAAGAGCTGAAGGTGCGTAAAGTTAAAGCGTCGCCGGCGATACCTGCTGTATTAAAACCAGCCGAAATAAAATCTCACCTTGACCAATACATTATTGGGCAGGACGATGCTAAAAAGGTATTGTCTGTAGCTGTATATAACCACTACAAGAGGTTAAACCAGCGCATTGATAAGGATGAGGTAGAGATAGAAAAATCGAACATTATAATGGTGGGCGAAACCGGTACAGGTAAAACTTTACTGGCAAAAACCCTGGCTAAAATTCTTAACGTTCCGTTTTGTATTTGCGATGCTACTGTATTAACAGAAGCCGGTTATGTAGGCGAGGATGTGGAAAGCATTTTAACCCGGTTGCTGCAATCTGCAGATTACGATGTAAACACTGCCGAACGCGGTATTGTATATATTGATGAGGTTGATAAAATTGCCCGCAAAAGCGATAACGCATCCATCACCCGCGATGTAAGCGGCGAAGGTGTACAGCAAGCGTTACTGAAGATACTGGAAGGTACCATGGTTAACGTACCACCACAAGGCGGCCGTAAACATCCCGATCAAAAAATGATCACCGTTAACACCAGCAACATCCTGTTTATTTGCGGTGGCGCGTTTGATAGCATCGAGAAAAAGATAGCTAACCGCCTGCGTACCCAAACTGTTGGTTACAAAATGAAACGCGACGACAGTGAGATAGACATGAAAAACCTGTACAAGTACATTACCCCGCAGGATCTGAAATCGTTTGGGTTGATACCCGAGCTGATAGGCCGTTTACCGGTGTTAACTTACCTTAACCCGCTTGATCGCGAAGCACTGCACAATATATTAACCGAGCCAAAAAACTCCCTGCTTAAGCAGTACAAAAAATTGTTTGAGTACGAAGGAGTAAAGCTTGAGTTTGATACCGAAGTGCTTGATTTTATTGTTGATAAAGCAATGGAATTTAAGCTTGGTGCACGTGGTTTACGCTCGATATGTGAAGCTATCATGATTGATGCCATGTTCGAATTCCCGTCTAAAAAGGATGTTAAGCGTTTAAATGTGACGCTTGAATATGCCAGGGAGAAATTTGAAAAATCTGATCTTAAAAAGTTAAAGGTGGCTTAACAATTATTTGTTAGTATAAATTTATTTTCGTATATTACACACTAACCCTGGTGAAACACACCGGGGTTTGCTGTATAAAAGGGTTTTATGCCCTTGAAATATATACATACACAAAAAAAGAGGAAAAAAAGATGAACGAAGAATTAGATGTAAAGAAAGACGACAACACCGTACCGGCAAAAAAGATGAAAGAGATACAGTCGCCGGTAAAATCAGGATTAAAAACAAAAGAAGCTATTGTAGCTAACTGGCTGCCACGCTATACCGGCCGCCCGTTAGATGCCTTTGGCGAATATATTATACTTACCAATTTCTCTAAATATCTGCAGCTGTTTTCGCAATGGCATAGTGATGCGCCTATAATGGGGCTTGATAAGCCAATGCAAAGCGTAACTGCCGATGGTATTACCATTATTAACTTTGGTATGGGCAGCTCGGTTGCAGCTACCGTAATGGATCTGCTTACTGCCATACACCCAAAGGCGGTTATATTTTTGGGTAAGTGCGGTGGTTTAAAAAAGAAGAACAACGTAGGCGATCTGATACTGCCGATCGCCGCCATCAGGGGCGAAGGTACATCAAACGATTACCTGCCGGCAGAAGTACCTGCACTGCCTTCATTCGCCTTGCAGAAGGCTATTTCAACCACCATACGAGACCACTCACGCGATTATTGGACCGGAACCTGTTATACTACCAACCGCCGTGTTTGGGAGCACGACAAAGAGTTTAAAAAGTATTTGAAAGAACTGCGTGCCATGGCCATTGATATGGAAACGGCAACCATTTTTACCACAGGTTTTGCCAACAAAATACCAACCGGGGCCTTGCTGCTGGTATCTGACCAGCCCATGATACCCGAAGGTGTTAAAACTGCCGAAAGCGATTCGAGTGTAACAGAACAGTATGTAGAAACCCATTTGCGTGTAGGCATACAATCGTTAAAGCAATTAATAAACGGTGGCTTAACGGTGAAGCATTTGAAGTTTTAAGTTGGTGATTTGTTTTTTAAACTTGCGCTCGTCTGTGACGAGTGCTTAACATGGTTTTGCGATTATATCGCCGATGATAGAATAGCAATTCTTTAATACTATAAATTCAAATCCTGACAGAATAATTGCTAATTTTGAACCTTATCCTGTAAGTATACAGGTTTAGTAGAATTTACATATGTGGTACAATAATATACTGGAAACCATCGGCAATACGCCCCTGGTAAAATTGAATAAAGTAGCAAAAGATATCCCGGCAACGGTATTGGCTAAAATAGAAACTACCAATCCCGGTAACTCTATAAAAGACCGTATGGCCCTTAAAATGATTGAGGATGCCGAAAAAAGTGGTAAACTTAAACCGGGCGGAACCATAATTGAAGGTACATCGGGCAATACAGGTATGGGCCTGGCCATTGCAGCGGTTATTAAAGGCTACAAATGTATTTTTACCAGTACTGATAAGCAATCAAAAGAAAAGTTTGATGCCCTGCGTGCTTTTGGTGCCGAAGTTATTGTTTGCCCAACAAATGTTGAGCCCGAAGATCCACGGTCTTACTACTCGGTATCATCACGCTTAGAGCGCGAGGTACCTAATTCATGGAAACCGAACCAGTACGATAACCTGAGCAACTCGCAGGCACACTACGAGCAAACCGGCCCCGAGATTTGGGAACAAACCGAAGGTAAAATAACCCACCTGATAGTAGGGGTAGGTACAGGCGGTACTATATCCGGCACAGCAAGGTTTTTGAAAGAAAAGAACCCTGCCATACAGGTATTGGGTATAGATACTTATGGTTCGGTATTTAAAAAATACAAGGAGACAGGCGAGTTTGATAAGAACGAGATCTACCCATACATCACCGAAGGTATAGGGGAAGATTTTTTACCGGAAAATGTTGATTTTAGCCTGATAGACCACTTCGAAAAAGTGACCGACAAGGATGCCGCCCTGATGACCCGCGAGATTGCCCGCAAAGAAGGCATATTCGCTGGCAACTCAACCGGCTCGGCTGTTGCAGGTTTACTGCAAATGAAAGATAAGTTTAAAGAAGGCGATGTAGTGGTTATTATATTCCCTGACCACGGTACCCGTTACCTGGGCAAAATGTATAATGACGATTGGTTGCGCGATCGTGGTTTCCTGAAAGAAGAGAAGCTTACCGCACGCCATATCATCGGCAAAAAAGAAAACCTGGAGATTGTTACCATTGACTGCGAAAAGACTGTCCTGGAGGCTATAAATACCATCAAATCGCTTAACATTAGCCAGATCCCTGTTACCCAAAAGGGTATGGTGATAGGCAAAATAACCGAGAGTGATATTTTAGATTCGCTGATAGAGAACCCGGGTATTAAATCGCAGCCCATCAAAAACATATCAACCGCACCATTCCCTTTTATCGATCTGAATACGTCTATCGATAAGATCTCGGGCATGATCAATAAAGACAACATTGCTGTGCTGGTTGAGGATGATAACGGTAAAATAGCGATCATCACGCAGTACGATATTATCAACGCTATATCGGCGTAGATATAATAAAGATCATATAATGTAGAGACGCGATACTTCGCGTCTTTTTTGTTTATATAAGGTGTTATATTAGTGGACAATTTTATCACATGTTCAATAAACTTTTATTCGTCTGGTCATTCGTGATCATATCCTTTGCCTGCCATGCACAAAACGCCGAAACTTTACTATGGAAATTAAAGCCCGGCGATTCGATCGTCTATAAAACAATTATGAAGGCGCAGATGGATTCGAACAGTAAAGCGCAGGTTCCTGAATTGTTTAAAAATCTAAAGAGTGATAGCACTGACGGATTTGATTTTCAAAAGCAGATACGGGAACTTCAAAAAATGGAGCCCGATCATTATATAACCAGGTTAAAACGAAGTAACAAGAATATCATAGATATTGAAATGGTGCTTCCGGAAACTAAGGAGGTTAAGGACACATCACAAATGGCTAACCTTTTCCAAATGATGAGCAAAATGAACGGAGGTGTTATGCTACGTGGCGCAGTATACGAAAATGGTGACATCCAAAGTTTTTACCTTAAAAATGACCAAAGGAACCTGATAGCATTATTTTTTCAACTCCCGGGTAAACCTGTTAAAGTTGGAGATAGTTGGAGTATTAACACGAATCTGATTAGTATGGATCAGAATTTTAAGTGCGATAGCGCATATAAAAGAAATAATGTATCGATAACAGCCATTGATAATACCGGCGCGGATAAAATCGTAACAGTAAAATACGATATAGAGGAATACGTGATAGGAAAATTTGGATTTGGCGGTTTATTTGGTGAAGGGGAAGATGGAAAAATGTTTATGAAGATGATACATAAAGCAATAGCCAAATTTTCTGTCACCAAAGGTAAATGGCTAAGCTATGACGGTGTAATGGAAACCCATAGTTCAAGTGTATTAATGGGAGGAGATAGTAAAAAGACGTTTTCATTGATCGTTCAATAATTGTAGGGACGCGATTCTTTGCGTCTCTTTTTGTTTATACTAACCTAACTTGTCATCCTGAGCGATAGCGAAGGATCTATTAGCGAACTTTGCATATCGAATGCATGTCGGCGATTAGATGCTTCACGAGGTTCAGCATGACAGGGATATTCATCCGCACATCTGCATATTCTCGCATCTGCACATCTAATCACCACTTCTTAAATATTACAAACACTGCCAGCACTATCAGCGCGAAACCAACTAAATGGTTCCAGCCCAGCTTTTCGGTTTTGAAGAATACAATGGTGAACACCATAAACATGGTAAGGGTAATAGCCTCCTGGATGGTTTTTAATTGTACTAAAGTGAACGGGCCGCCATCAGCTTTAAAGCCTGCCCGGTTTGCCGGTACCTGAAAAAGATATTCAAAAAATGCCAGCCCCCAACTGATGAGGATAACGGATATAAGGCCAAGGTTTTTGCCCCAGTCGTACTCCTTAAATTTAAGGTGACCATACCAGGCAAACGTCATAAAGGTATTGGATATGGTAAGAAAAAGGATCGTTTTTAATCCGCGCATTATCTTAATCTTTTTAGAGCCAGTTCTTTCCTGTAAACTTCATTTAGCTTTGGCGACGGATTGGTGATAAGATAAACCCTTGAATTATGCTCACGGGCCAATGGGTTTAAGATCCGCCCGGTTTCGCGATAGCTCTCTACCAAAGGGCCAATCCTTCTTTCAACATTATCGTCATCATCTACATAAATGATATACTTCGCGTTTAAATCATCCGCTGCCCAAAGCTGAAAGCTGCTATTAAGCGATATTACTTCCGGTAAATTATATTTATGCCTGTAATGGTGTATGGCACCTGCCAGGCCATAATTGTCGGCATAAATCTGTGTGTTTTTTTGCTGTTCGGGGGTGAGGCTATGGTACGTGTCTGAAACCTTTTTTGCCATTTCGTCCCAGCCCAGCATATCGGCATAATCTTGTGTTAAGGGGTGTTGCTTATGATCTTCCCAGGTGGTTAAAAAATTGAGGAACGGCATGTTTTTTTGAACAAACCGGAAACTGGCCAATGTGCTGTTAAGCGAAAGTATAGGCAACACCAGTGGTAATAAAAGCAGATTAGGTGCAACAAAAAGTATGATGACAGCTGTGCGCAGAGCATACGCGTTTCTTTTTAATAATTGCTCAAAGGCAAAACCGCCTGCGGCAAACAGCATTGGGTAGGCGCCAAACAGGTAATAATTTTTACCGTTCATTTGTAGCAGAAACAGGAATATTAGGATATAAGCAATAGCCAAAAACCTGAACCTGCGTAAGCGGAAAGAGAACAACAGACTGATAAAACCCGTAAGCCAAATAACTAACGATGGGCCGTTCACTAAAATTTGCTGCATCACAAAATCCATTGGCTTTACATAATCCAATTGGGTTTCCCTTAGCTCCTTCATATGGTGAATTACAGGGAGATGGTGCATAAACTGCCAGATAATATTAGGCAAAAATATGAGCACCGCAATTATCGCCGAAAACAGCACATGTCTGTTAAACAGCAATTTGCGCTCCCTGCTTATTAAAATGCCAATAATAAGTGAAACTGTAAAGAAGGCCATGGTGTACTTGGTAAGCATGCCAAAACCAACTGCTACGCCAAGCCAGTATAAATATTTTACGGTAGCGGTATTTAAGTAGCGTACAAAAAGCCAAACGGTTACCACCCACCATAACTGATCAAAAACTACAGGTTGAAAAAGGTATCCCGATGCAGCAAATGCAGGGGCGAGTATCAGCGCTAAACAAGCCAGGGTAATGGCAAACCTGCGGCCGCCTATTTCGGCAGTGATTTGCCCGGTAAGCCAAATAATAAACGCGCTGGCTATGGTCGAAAAGATCCGCGCGGCAAAAACAGAATCGCCAAAAACAGAAAGTGTTATTTTTGCCAACAAGGCTATAAAAGGGGGGACTTCTTTATAACCCCAATCTAAATGATCGCCTAAAACCAAATGCAGCAGCTCATCACGATGGAAACCAAAGTGACTGATAGCAAATAGGTTGAGCACTATTTTTAATGCGACAAAGATCAGTATAAAGGTAGAATACGATGATCTTCGGTTTTTATAAGGCATTGATGGATATAATGGTTGTGCTAAAGGTAATAAAATTGGAGGAACGATAAAACGAGAAAGGACAAAAGACGAGGGAGCTAATGCATCCCGTCCTTTGTCCTTAATCCTTCAGTTGTTTGTATAAAGAGAATTACACTCTTTTAATATCGGCACCAAGCGCTTTTAGGCGCTCGTCAATGTTTTGGTAACCACGTTCAATTTGTTCGATATTGTAAATGGTTGATTGACCTTGCGCGGATAACGCGGCTATCAGTAACGATACCCCGGCACGTATATCCGGCGATGTCATAGAGATACCACGCAGCTGCACCATTTTATCTAAACCAATAACGGTTGCGCGGTGCGGATCGCAAAGGATGATGTTGGCACCCATATCCAGCAATTTATCAACAAAGAATAAACGGCTCTCAAACATTTTCTGGTGGATCAATACCGAACCTTTAGCTTGTGTGGCCACAACCAGCACAATGCTCAGCAGATCGGGCGTAAAGCCCGGCCATGGCGAATCGGCTACGGTTAGTAACGAGCCATCAATAAAAGTATCTATCTCGTAATGGTCTTGCGATGGTATGTAGATATCATCACCGCGGCGCTCCAGTTTAATACCCAAACGTTTAAACACGTCAGGGATCATACCCAGTTCGTCGTAATGCACGTCTTTAATAGTAATTTCAGAACCAGTCATGGCGGCAAGGCCAATAAACGATCCTATCTCTATCATATCAGGCAGCATGCGGTGGTCGGTACCACCAAGCTCGCTAACACCTTCAATAGTCAGCAGGTTTGAAGCTATACCGCTAATTTTTGCACCCATGCGGTTAAGCATTTTACAAAGCTGTTGCAGGTATGGCTCGCAGGCCGCATTGTAAATAGTGGTTGTGCCTTTTGCAAGCACGGCAGCCATTACAATGTTAGCCGTACCGGTAACCGATGCCTCATCAAGCAGGATATAAGTACCGTGCAGATTTGATGCATCTACGTTATAAAAACCATTTTCGGGGTTAAAATCAAACCTTGCGCCCAATTTTTCAAAACCCAGGAAGTGGGTATCCAAACGGCGGCGGCCAATTTTATCGCCACCCGGTTTTGGGATAGATGCTTTGCCAAAACGCGCCAATAGCGGGCCCAATATCATAATAGAGCCGCGTAAACCGCCGCCCTTTGTTTTAAACGCTTCCGAATTAAAAAAATCCTGATCTATCTCTTTAGCTTCAAAAGTGCAGGTATCGCGCGATATGCGGTTCACCTCAACACCCATGTCGCCCAGTAACTCTATCAGCTTGTTTACATCTTGTATATCAGGGATGTTGCTGATGGTCATTTTTTGGCTGGTTAGTAACACAGCCGATATAATTTGTAATGCTTCGTTTTTTGCTCCCTGTGGGATGATCTCGCCCTTAAGCTTTTTACCGCCCTGTATTTCGAATGCGTTTCTCATAGTTTTTTGTTTGTAGTCCATAGACGATGGTCGATAGCCCATGGTTCGGCAAAGATCAGAAAAGTACGCTACTTATCCAATCTTCATCTATCGTACATGGCCTATTATCTATCGACTAATACTTCTTAGCCCCTCCGGGATTACGGTTACGGTTATTTTGGTTGTTGTTATTGCGCGGGTTGTTATTGTTGGTACGACCACCGCCACCACCACCGCTGCCGCCACGGTTGTTTTGGGTACGACCGCGGTTGTTGTTGTTTTGATTGTTGTTGTATGGATTAGCGCGGAACTCAACACGGTTAAGATTAATGTTCTCTTCCAGTTTTAATGTACCGCCAGATAAGGCGTAAAGGTCAGACAGGATGGTTTCATCGGCAACAGAATCTTTGTTCCATTGTACATAAGCCATTTTCATAAAATTGGCTATAGCTTGTACCATATGACGTTTACGGTCGGGCTCTTCAATGGCTTTAGCCTTCTCTATCATCATTTCGATGGTTTTACCGTAGTGCTTGTATTTTATGCGCTGATGCGGATATTTAAGCGGCTCGGGCTTTAAGTGGATAGCTTCGGGGCTTGGCTTAGGGTACGGCGAATCTACATCCAACTGAAAATCAGATATAATGTGCAGGTGATCCCAAAGTTTGTGCTTAAAATCGGCTACATCACGCAGGTGAGGGTTTAAAAAGCCCATCAGGTCTATAACCACTTGGGCGTACTTGTTGCGTTCCTCTTTGGTTGGTAACGCTACAATATATTTCACCATATTTTGAACGTTACGGCCGTATTCGCTCAGTAAAAGTTTATTCCTGGTTGAGTTATAATCAAACGGACCAGGCAGATTTGTTAATGCCATGTATATTTTTTTAATTAAATAAGATCTCTTGAAGTGCTTTTCGGCTCATGGACAGTTTCTTAAAACAGAGGTAGAAACCGGAGAACCAAAATGAATGCGTACGAAGTACTAACGCAAATATACGGTAAATGTGTTAATTAACAAACACCAGGAAAACGCTTTTATTTGTTTTTGCCTGCTACTGCACCGGCACTTTTAGGAATAGTGAAAAGGATTATTAAAGCCCAAAGCTGTAGTAGAGTTTGAACAATGTTTACTACCAGAACCCCGTTAAAAACAGGTTTTTTCAAAATGATCATAACCAATCCTGCAACCCCTATTATTGATAATACCAATAAAACGTATTTCATCCAGCTTAAACCTTTTCTAACTAAAAAAGCTATAGCTGCCAGGAACAAAATAGTGGTTAAGAATGCACCTATAGATTGTGGCGTATTTAATGGGGTTTGCGAAAATGCAAGGTTTAAAAGGCCAACCAGTATACTTAATATTATTATGTTGGATGATTTAATGTAATTAGGATGTACAGTTGCCATATAGTGTAAATGTAATAAGAGATCGATTATTAGGAGCAATATAATTAAATTTCTAAATTAAGCACCTCATTGGTTTTGCAAAAAACATTTAACACATTAGATGCGTGAAAAATACCGTCAATATTACATCGATAGATATTTACCGTTTCAGCATCCCCATGGAACCCTTTACCATAGCTACCGGTACTATGGACCACGCGCAGAATGTGTTTATCCGCATCCATACCGATAAAGGCTTTTACGGTGTGGGCGAATGCTCGGCCTTCCCCATGATTGTGGGCGAAACGCAGGATACCTGCCTGGCTATGGCGAAAGATTTTGCGAAGCTTTGGATAGGGAAAGACGCGCTGGAGATCCCTGCACGCATGCAGCAATTGCATGATGCCGCCGCAGGTAACACCACAATTAAAAGTGCTTTTGATATTGCCCTTTATGATATTGCAGCCAAAAATGCGGGACTGCCTTTATACAAGTTTTTAGGTGGCGAAAGGCATGTGGTTGAAAGCGATATCACCATCGGCATAAATACACCCGAAGCCATGGCCAAAAAAGCCCTCGATTTTAAAGCATCCGGCGCTCATATTTTAAAGGTGAAACTGGGTAAGGGTGCCGAAACAGATGTAGAGCGCATTAAACAGATCCGTGAAGCGGTTGGTCCGCAGATGAAGATACGGGTGGACGCCAACCAGGGCTGGAGTTTTGAAGACGCTGTTTTTGCCTTACAGGCGATTGGCCAATACGATATTGAGTTTTGCGAACAACCTATGCGAACATGGTATGACGACCGCCTGCCCCGGCTAATGCAAGTATCGCCCGTAAAAATCATGGCTGATGAAAGCGTTTATAATCACCACGATGCCCGGATGCAGATAAACAGCGGATCATGCGATTATATCAACATAAAAATGGCAAAATCCGGCGGGATACTGGAAGCTAAGAAGATCCATGATACTGCTGCAGAAAAAGGTATCCTCTGTATGATGGGCGGTATGCTGGAAAGCCGCATAGCCTTGAGCGCTAAATTACACTTTGTGTACGCCAGCCCTAATATTAAGTTTTACGATATGGATACCTGCATGCTTGGCCACCTTGCAGACCCCTGCATTGGCGGTGTAACTTACGATGGTTATAAGCTAAGTATAAGTGATGCACCCGGGATAGGGGCGGATGCCGATGAGGGATTTTTGTCTAAATGCGAATTGGTAACCATTAAATAAACAAATAAGCCAATGGATGCTTCCATTGGCTTATTGCTAAAGATTTACTAAAGCAGGATGTGTCTTCTTTTTTTCGGCATTGAATTACCTGGTTGTTTTGTAGCAGCGCTTTTTTCCTGTTTAGAACTTTGAGGATCGTTCACCTCCTTGGATGCCTGACCCTTTGCGTGATCTTTTGTTGCCATAACAACTTCATTATTATAAAATAAATAATAAGCGCGATGACAGTATTGTTTCGATTTATTTTAATAAATCTGCTACTTACTCAATTCAGCAAAGTATTTATGGAACAATGGGATGGTTTCTATCCCTTTGTAGTAATTGAAAATGTCGTATTTTTCGTTTGGCGAGTGGAGGGCATCGCTATCAAGGCCAAAACCCATCAACACGGTTTTTATACCCAGCTCGGCTTCAAATAAGGCAACAATAGGGATACTACCGCCACCACGGGTTGGGATAGGCTGCTTGCCAAATGATTCTGCAATGGCTTTTTGTGCTGCTTTGTAGGCAATGCTATTTGTTGGGGTAACCGCTGGTTCGCCGCCATGATGTGGGGTTATTTTTACCTTTACGTAAGGCGGCGCTATCTTCAGGAAATGATCTGTAAACAGTTGCGTTATTTTATCAGATGTTTGATTAGGCACCAACCGCATAGAAATTTTGGCACTGGCTTTTGATGGCAATACTGTTTTTGCCCCTTCGCCAGTGTAGCCACCCCAAATGCCGTTTACCTCAAGGGTAGGGCGGGTACCGGTGCGTTCAAAGGTAGTGTAACCCTTTTCGCCCCAAACCTCGGCTATATCCAGATCTTTCTTGTATTCTTCCTCATCATAAGGCGCGGCATTTAGTTCGGCGCGTTCGGTTGGGGTTAGCTCGGTAACATCATCATAAAAGCCCGGGATAGCGATATGGTTATTATCATCATGCAGGGAGGCTATCATTTTTGCCAGAATAGTGGCCGGGTTTGCCACCGCGCCGCCGTATACGCCAGAGTGAAGGTCGCGGTTAGGGCCGGTAACTTCCACCTCAAGGTACGACAAGCCACGTAAGCCGGTTTCCAGCGAAGGATGCTCCATGCTGATCATCGAGGTATCAGATATCAGCACCACATCGGCCTTTAAACGTTCTTTATTTGCTTTTACAAATATGCCCAGGTTGCTAGAGCCTACTTCTTCCTCGCCCTCAATCATAAATTTGATATTGCAGGGCAGGGTATCGGTCTGCATCATCAGTTCAAAAGCTTTTACATGCATGTAAAACTGACCTTTATCATCACAAGCGCCGCGGGCGTAGATCTTACCATCGCGAACGGTAGGTTCAAATGGCGGGGTTTTCCAAAGTTCTAACGGGTCTGCTGGCTGTACGTCATAATGACCGTAAACCAATACTGTTGGTAACGAAGCATCAATTATTTTTTCGCCATAAATAATAGGGTAGCCTGCTGTTTGGCAAACCTCTACCTTATCGGCACCTGCATCGTTTAATTTTTTGGCCACATAATCGGCAGCGTTTAAAACATCAGGCGCATATTTTGGGTCGGCGCTAACGGATGGAAAGCGCAGCAATTCGAAAAGTTCGTCTAAAAGGCGTTGTTTATTGGCTTCTATATAGTGCTTTATTACTTGCATATTAGGTGTAATTTTGAAGCAAAGATAGAAGTTTATTTTTGTGAGGAAGAGGTTTCACGCAAAGACGCGATTAGTCAGTCTGAATTTCAAAATCAGCGACCATGAGGGTGAATGACATCAGTCTTTGCGAAGCCGTGCAGCGTGTATGCCTATATTATACTACATTTTACCTGTGCCGGGTATGGATTTAATGGTGACATTATTTTGCCAGTAGTCTAATTGTTAAAATTCTGATTATTAGTTATTTAATAATGTTCACGTGCGTTCATGGCCGTGAACGTGAACACTTCTCACCTCTATTTATTAACAAATTGTCAGTCTGAGCCTGTCGAAGACTTATACGCATGGCAAATGGTTCGACAAGCTCACCATGACAAATCAAAAATATTATTCTGCCACCTTCTCAACTACTACCGCCGTGCCATAAGCCAATACCTCGGTAATACCCTGCATTACTTCGTTGGCATCATAACGCATGCTGATAATAGCATTTGCACCCAAGGCCTGGGCATGTTGTATCAGCAGGTGATAAGCTTCTTCGCGGGCGTTTTCGCAAAGCTCTACATAAACAGACAGCCTGCCGCCAAATAGTGATTGTATACCACCGGCAAAATTACCTACCACGCTGCGGCTGCGCACGGTAATGCCCCGCACTACACCTAAATGTTTAACAACTTTGTAACCGTCTAAACCGGTGCTTGTAGTAATGAGTGAAGTATCCATTGGTTTTAATTTGTGTTTGTTTTATGGGTTAGATATTATTTCTTCAAAAATGTTACCAAAGCAGGGTTAACAAGTTCTGCCTTCTCAATATAAGGCAAATGCGCGGCATCATCTACCGGCAAAAATTCGGTTTTTAGTACACTGCGTATCGAATCGCTGTAATTAAAAGGTACGGTTTTATCTTCCTTGCCCCAAATAAGCAATACCGGTTTGTGCTGATTATTGAGTGCGATATTACCCTGGCGACCATTATAATCGTAGTTGTACATGGTAGAAATTAATGCATTCCGGAAACCTTTGTACTCCATTTGCGGCCGGTACTGTTCTACCCAATTAGGGTGGCGGTCGGGGTATTTAAAATCTGTCAGTTGGCCAAGGGCGCGTTCATCAGCATGTGTTGCTTCGTAAAAATCAGCCACAAATGGTGGGATTGTGGGTTTAGGTGACGTATACGCCGGATCTATAAGTATAACTTTGCTTACTGCATCAGGATAAGCGGCGGTAAAATCTGTAGCCAATTTGCCTCCAAAAGATACACCAACCAAGCTAACAGGTTTTTTTAGATGCAGTTTTTTTATCAGTTCGTTTAGCTGCCCAAAATAAAGCTGCCTGTTGTAAACCACATTCGGCCTGTCAGAATAACCACGGCCAAACTGATCGTATCGTAAAACGCGGAAACCGTGCTCGGTAAGGTACTCATAAGTGCCATTCCATATATAATAAGGCACACTAAAGCCATGTATCATAATAATAACCTTGCCGGTATCGGGGCCATCCAGTTCGTAATGGGTAACACCCTGGCTTAGTTCAATGTAACTGCCGTTTGTATTCTTCCTCAGTTTGTAGGTAAGCTCTTTTTTCTCGGGGTTATAATGATCGTATATAATATAGAGGGCAGCGCCGCCAAAAATTGCCAGTACTATAATAAATACAAGCAGGCTTTTTAGAAATTTCATGGAGTGGTTAAGGTTATTAATTAAAGAATAAAAATAGCAGAAATATTTAATTTAGCAGCTTAATTAATAATAGCAATGCGTATCACCATTATTGGTTCGGGCAATGTTGCCACACATTTATCGGCAGCATTTAAAAATGCGGGCCATCGCATTGCGCAGGTTTACAGCCGCAGTATGCACAACGCGGCTTTGCTGGCCTACCACGTAGGCGCCGAAGCAATAGATAACCCCGAAGATATAAACGCCGATACCGATATTTTTATCCTGGCCATTAAGGATGATGCTATACCGGAGTTCTTGCAACATTTGTCTTCCTTCGATAAATTAGTTGTGCATACCTCGGGTGCGGTTGATATGCAGGAAATACTGAAACTGACTGATAAGGCAGGTGTGTTTTATCCGTTGCAAACCTTCAGCAAAACAAAAGAAGTAAACTTTTGGGATGTGCCGCTGTGTATTGAAGGGGCCGATGAAACCGTTACCAAAACTTTAGAAGAGCTTGCCCGCAGTATCAGCAATAATGTTTACCGCGTAAATTCTGCGCAACGTAAGGTATTGCATTTGGCTGCCGTTTTTGCCTGCAATTTTACCAATCACCTTTATGGCATTGGCGAGCAGCTTTTGGCAGGACGTAATATGGATTTTAATATGCTGCGCCCGCTGATAGCCGAAACTGCCGATAAGATAAAGGAACACTCACCTGCCGATGTACAAACCGGCCCTGCTGTACGTAACGATGAATTTACGATGCAGGCCCATCTGAAAATGCTTGAGGGCAAGCCCGGTTTACAGGAACTTTATACACTGTTAAGTCAGGATATTATCAAAAACCATAACAAGCCTAACGGGGATAAGTAATTTTGTTACTTTTGCCAAAATGAATATTTTTAAAGTAAAGATAAACTTCGAGGAGAAGGACCACGAAACCGTGGAGCTTGCAATAGCCGAGGGTGAATCTGTATTGGACGTTTGCCTGGAAAATGGCATTGAGCTGCAACATAACTGCGGCGGTGTTTGCGGTTGCAGTACCTGCCACATATATGTAAACAAGGGGATGGATAACATCCAGGAGATATCTGATAAGGAAGAAGATTTTATTGACAGGGCTGTAAACCCGCGTATTAATTCGCGCCTGGGTTGCCAATGTGTAATAATTGATGGCGATATTGAAGTTACCCTGCCAAACCAATCAGACTTTATGGGCCATTAATGTTAATTAGTTTAAACTCACAACCAAAAAATGAACGACGATAAATTCGCCCTGCCGATACACTGGAACGACTACGAAGATATAGCCCTGAGCCTATACGAAAAGTTTGGCGACGATTTTGACGAATCAAAAATATACCGTATCCGCTTTACCGAACTGTTGGAATGGGTGCTTAGCCTGCCAAACTTTGCCGGCACGCGGGAGCAATCAAACGAAGGCCACCTGGAGCAAATACAATCTGCATGGGTGTACGAGTGGAGAGATAATCAATAGTTTTTCAGTTAGCAGTTTATAGTTGGCAGTTTGCAACTAATAAACCAGTGAACTAATGAACCAATCAACTAATTAGATGGAATCCTTTTTAACCAAGCTTAAAGATATAACCACGTTTATTTTTGATGTGGATGGCGTACTAACCGATGGGTCGATATTTGTGACCGAAACCGGTGTGCAAAGCCGTGCCTTTAATATTAAGGATGGCTACGCTTTGCAACTGGCCGTAAAATGCGGTTATAATGTTGCTGCAATATCTGGCAGCCGGTCAAAAAGCGCATTATTCCGTTTAAATAGTTTGGGTATAAATGATGTGTACCTGGGTGCGCATACCAAATCTGAGCGGTTTAAGATCTACATCGAGGAAAAAAGCATCAACCCGGCCAATATCCTTTATATGGCCGATGATATCCCCGACCTGGCGGTAATGAAGCTGGTTGGCTTACCTGTTTGCCCTGCAGATGCCGCCGAAGAAATTAAAGCTATTTGTACTTATGTTTCGCCTTATGCAGGCGGTAAAGGCTGTGCCCGCGATATTATTGAAAAAGTAATGAAGGTACAGGGCAAGTGGATGAACGCCGAGGCGTATAGCTGGTAGATTGTTAGACCATGGTCGATAGTTAATAGACCATAGCAAAGTTAAACACCTATGGACTATGGACAAAATATGAGTGCTTTTCCAAAGATAATTCTTGCATCAAAATCGCCGAGGAGGCAGGAGCTTTTAAGGCTGATGGATATTGATTTCCGTGTGGTTTTAAAAGAAGTGGACGAATCATACCCGGATGGCTTAACACCTGCTGAAATAGCCGTTTACATTGCCGCCAAAAAAGCCGAAGCATTTGATGAAGATGTTACTACCGACGAAGTAGTACTTACCGCCGATACTATTGTAGCTATTGACGGCCTGATATTAGGCAAACCCGAATCATCTGAGCATGCAGTAGAAATGCTGCAACGCCTGTCGGGTAAGGTGCACGAGGTTTATACCGGCGTTTGCCTGTTGCACAATCACCAGTACAATAAATTTTACGACCGTAGCGAGGTGTTTTTCCGCAAGCTTACCGAGCACGAGATCCGCAGTTACGTGGAAGAATATCAACCTATGGATAAAGCCGGCTCATACGGCATCCAGCAACGGATAGGCCTTATTGGTATTGAGCGCATCAACGGTTCTTATACCAATGTGGTAGGGTTACCTACTGAAAAGGTTTACCAGCAGTTGGTGAGGTTGAAATCTTAGTTTCTCAGGACATTCAAGCCCACCCGTCATTGCGAGGTACGAAGCAATCTCTTTAGGATAGTTGTACACCTTGCCTGCTAGATTTGCTTAAAGAGATTGCTTCGTACCTCGCAATGACGTGGCAGAGGGTAGACACGAAGTATCGCGTCTCTACAATTTTTTGCTATTATTCTTCCTGTTTACATCCGGCAAAGCATTGTCCGGATCAATGGTTATGCTTTCCACATCCTGTGTGGTAGGCAGGGTATAGGTAGTTACCTTGTTTTGCAGCCATGTCTCCACTGGAAAATAGGTGCGTTGCTTGCTGCCATCCTTTAGTTTAGCTTCAACGGTAAATGGCATGGCCATCATTTCTTTATTGGCGATGGTTAGCTTTACACCTTTGCTGTGGTCTTTATCCACGTATTTGGCATCTATCAGGGCTATATCCAGTTTGTAATTATTGTAGAACCATCCGCGCCAAAACCAGCTTAGATCTTCACCGGCACCATTTTCCATCGAACGGAAAAAATCGTCGGGCTGAGGATGTTTGTAGGCCCATTTGTTGATATAATTACGGAAGGCGTAATCAAACCTGTCCTTACCCAGGATCTGTTCGCGCAGCAATATCAAACCAAAGGCGGGTTTAAAATAGGTGAGCGGATGGCGATATTTCTCCGGTATAGCATCCGGTTGGGTCATAATGGTAGGCGAATTTGGGTCGATGATATGCGCGATGATCTCATCGGCAGGATTGCCGCCTCCGGGAGCGTATTCACCATCGCGTTTTGGGGCGTACTCGCCTTTGTTGAACGCGTCAGATGCATACACATCTATAAAGGTGTTAAAACCTTCGTCCATCCATGCAAAACGGCGTTCGTCGCTGCCTACTATCATCGGGAACCAGTTGTGGCCTATTTCGTGCGCGGTAACAAAAAACAGTTCAACACCTTTATCGTTCATGCCATCAAATAATATACCCGGGTATTCCATACCGGCTGCTATGCCCGCTTCGTTTATGGCAGTAGGATAAGGGTATGGGTACCACTTTTCTGAAAAATGCTCAATAGCGCCCTTCAGGTATTCTGTTGACCGGTCCCACGCGTTATTACCCTGGCTTTCTACCGGGTAAACAGACATGCTCATTGATTTTTTACCACCCGGCAGATTCACCCTCGCCGCATCCCATATAAACGCTTTAGAAGCACCAAAAGCCACATCGCGGGTATTCAGCATTTTGTAATGCCAGGTAAGTTTGCCTTTGTTTACCGGGCGCGATGATGGGTCGGTAACCTCGGCCGCGGTACGGATCATTATTGTTTTATCGCTGTTACGGGCGGCCTCTAAACGGCTAATTTGTTTGGCCGTTAATACTTCTTTGGGGTTCAGCAAGTCGCCGGGGCCGGCAACCAATACATCCCATGGTACAGTTACGGAGTAGTCGATATCGCCATATTCACAATAAAATTCACCACTGCCTAAAAAAGGGGCTGTTGCCCAGCCGCGGCTATCATCATAAACACACATGCGTGGGAAGAACTGGGCTATTTCGAAGATCTTTCCGTTTTTGGTATCCACATAATCGGTACGGCCGCCAAAAGCACCGGGGATAGTGTAACGGTATTTGATGACCAGCCTAATGTTTTTGTGTAATGGTTTCGCCAAACGGATCTGCATCCGTGTATCGGTAATAGTAAAATTGGCTTTTGTACGCACATCGCCTTTATCAATAAATACCGATTCTATTTCGTAGCCGCTGGTGTGTTGCGTAGCCTGCCCGCCGGTAACAAAGTTAGAGCGAGCATCTTTTTTATAAGTATTTTGATCAAGCTGCAGCCAAAGGTATTGCAACGCATCGGGACTATTGTTTACATAGGTAATTTCGGCGGTGCCGCTTAATGTTTTAGTAGCCGTATCCAACTCTACAGCCAGTTTATAATTTACAAGGTTTTGCCAGTATTTAGGGCCGGGCTCGCCATTGGCTGAGTGAAACTCGTTTCCTTTTTCGGTATAAGGCAGTGGCGAAAACAGCACCGATGGCTGGTAATTGGTAGTTATGGTATCGTTAGGGTTGTTTTTTTGTGCCTGTGCAAAAAAGGCGGAAAGCAATAATAAAGAAGTGCCAATAATTTTTTTCATGTGTGCGAGACGATAAGCGAAGCAATATACAAAGGTTGCCGTACAATTTGATTTTGTGTTAAGAAAGTTATAATGGAAAAAAAGATCGGAAGGCTTATGGAAACCGGCAGTTAAGTGCATCCTGCAATAAACTAAACATTATGCAGTCGATCAAAAGTATTACCATTCCGCAGCCCTGCCACGAAAACTGGAATCAGATGACCCCGGTTGAACAGGGCCGGCATTGTGTGCAATGCAATAAAACAGTTACCGATTTTACCGTTATGACCAATACTGAGATCATTAATTATTTTGCTCAGCAAGGGAATGTTTGTGGCAGGTTTGAAAGCCAACAATTGGCCGGTTTAAATAATGACCTGGCTGTACAGGAGAAACCCTGTTTTTCTTGGAAAAAACTGGTAATTGCCGCGGCCGTAACAAGCTTGTTTGCTACAGCAGATGCCGATGCGCAACGTACTGTAGGAAAAGTAAAGGTCTCACAGTCGTTTAATCCAGTAAAAGATGTGCCAGCAGTTGATAGTATTAGTTATAGTACGGTTAAGGGAAAGATAATTGATGCTTACGATAATTCGCCGATACAAGATGTGTCTTTAATGGTTAAAAATTCCGGACTGAGTACGAAAACTGATAGTAGTGGAACGTTTGTTTTAACTGTGCCTTCTACTGCGGATAGCCTGGTAATATCACGTTTAGGCTATGATTACACCGTTATTAATATTAAAGATTTTAATACCGGAACCAATTGTGTTGCTTTAAAATCCAGGCGAGTTGTTTTAGGTGGTGCAATAACGGTTGTCCGCGTTAAAAAAATACCTTTTTACAAAGTGTTGTGGTATAAAATGGGACGAATTTTTTAACCCAGCATCTGCGCCAGCACACCCTCTTTTAACGAATAAGTAGACATAGTAACATCGGCCAAACCCATTTTTTGCATCATGTAAATGGTAATCAAGCTGGCTACTACTATCATATCTACCCGTACCGGTATAATGCCTTCCATATTGGCGCGTTGGTTATGGGTCGATTTGATAAGCCTTTCAATCAGATCCAAAAGTTCATCAATATCAAACTCATAAACACGGGTTTTCTTCAAGTCGAATTTTTTGCCTTTTTCCAGCTCAATAACCTCGGCAAAGCTCTCGAACGCGCCGGATGACCCGATAAGAATAGAAGGTTTGTGTTTAGATGCAGCTAAAAATAGCTCGGGTAATTTTGTGTTTAAGTATAGGGTTAATTCTTTTATAGATTGAACGGGTATAGGATCGGTTTGATGGAACTTGTCCATTAACCGGGCGGCGCCTATTTCAAAGCTTTGTTTCCAAAGCACTTCGGTATCATTACCGATGATGAATTCTACACTACCGCCGCCAATATCCATTATCAGGGCATTATCGTCGCCAAGGCAGCCGCTTGCTTTTATGCCATTGTAAATGTGGGCCGCTTCCTGTTCGCCATTAATAAGTTCTATTTGGATGCCGGTTTTTTCTTTTACCTCGCGGATAAAATCCGCGCCATTACCCGCATTACGAATGGCAGATGTGGCAATGGCCCTTACCTCAGTCACCTTATTTTCTTCGATGTGTTTTTGAAAACGCTGCATGGTAGCAACGCCACGTGCAAAGGCTGCCGGCTGGATAACGCCTTTATTGATTCCCCCTTCACCCAGCTTTACACCTTCATTGGTGTGAAATATCTCAATAAAATTATCCGCAGAACCCTCTGCTATAAGCAGATGAAAGGTATTTGTACCCAGGTCCATTACAGCAACGCGTTTGTTATTCATCGTTGGCTAAAATAAAAAATCCCTGCTAAAGTTTTGGCTTAAGCAGGGATTTAAATATGATAAGGTTAAGGGCGTTCGGTGAGGACACCGAACACAGGGCATAATAAATATCTCGTGTCTGGTGTCCTCACCAGTCACATACTATTCTTTATAAAAGAACCACTTAGCCAATTCTTTAAAGCTTGCTTTTTTGCCATACATTAATACGCCAACACGATAAATGCGTGCTGCAACGTAGGTAGTAAATAAGAAGCCGATTATCATCATAAACATTGACAGGCCTAATTGCCAGTCGGGAACGCCGCCAAATGGTACACGCACCATCATAGCTACCGGTGCTGTGAATGGTATTATGGATAACCATACTGCCAGCGGACTATCAGGTGCCCGGAACAATACCGAAACCGACAAAATATAAGTGAACAGCAGGGGCAACGTTATGGGGAACATAAATTGCTGGGTTTCGGTCTCGCTGTCAACAGCGGAGCCCACTGCCGCGAATAATGCGCTATACAGCAAATAGCCGGTTATAAAGTAAAACAGAAAACATCCTAATATGAAGCCAAACGGAATGGTTTGTAAGGTTTCTAAAACACCCCCCATAGGGCTGCCCGGCCCCGATGCAGCATGACCTGCAATCTTGGTTGAGATGATAGATAATACTATCCATGCGGTAAACTGTGTTAAACCTACCAGGCCCACGCCAATAATTTTACCAAGCATCAACTGGAAAGGTTTAACCGATGATATGATGACCTCGATGATACGGCTGGTTTTTTCTTCGATAACCCCCCGCATAACCTGAGCGCCATATATAAACAAGGCTAAGTAAATAAATATAGCACAGGCAATACCCACCATCATTGATGGGCCTACATTGGCATCTTTAGTGCCGGTTTCGGTTACCTCCATGGCATTAACAGATACCTTGCTTTTTTTAGCCTTGTTTAAAAGTGCTGTATCAATATGATTAGCCAGCATGGTATTGGTTGAGGCTATCTCGTTCATCTGATTCTCTACTTCGCCCGTGAGGGTAAATGATGGTTTCTTTTTAGAGAAAAATTGCACAGGCTTGTGCGCGTAATCTTTAGATATTAACAGCACAGAAAGGTCCTCATTGTCTTTAAGGCCTTCTTTGGCTTTCTCTACAGGTTCATTGGTAGGAATAAATTGTATGTTTTTGGCATTCTTTAGCTTGCCTTCAAACAAATGGCTTTCGTCTATAACCTTTACAATTTGTGGTTTAGAGATCTCCATGCTATCCTTAGCTATAAAAGCAATTAATGCCGACATGCCCAATATCAATAAGGGCACCACAAATATCATTACGATAAAGCTTTTTTTGCGCACACGGGTAATATACTCGCGCTGTATGATCAATAATACTTTATTCATGGCTTAGGCTATTAGGTTTACTTTTTCAATAAAGATCTCGTTCATGCTGGGTATAACTTCCTGCAGCATATTAATGCGGGTTTTTGGAAGAAGATACTGCAGCACATCATTAGCCGAAGCATCGCTGAGCTTAATTTTAATGGTGTTGCTGTTATCCTCTCCTGCAACTTCACTAAGCACCTCAAAAGGCTGGGAACCATCAAAAGTTAGCTGCTCGCCGGTGTATTCTACCAGGTACGTTTCGTTCTTGTAAGAATTACGGATATGCTTAACCCGGCCATCCAGTATCTTACGCGATTTATGGATAAGGGCGATAGAATCGCAAAGCTCCTCAACAGATTCCATGCGGTGGGTAGAGAAAAGGATGGTAGCGCCATTGCGGTTTAGTTCCAGTATCTCGTCTTTTATCAGCTCGGCATTTACCGGGTCAAAACCGCTGAAAGGTTCGTCAAGGATGATCAGATCGGGCTCATGTAAAACGGTAGCTACAAACTGTGCCTTTTGCTGCATCCCTTTTGATAGCTCTTCAATTTTTTTCTTCCACCAGGTTTCCATATCCAGTTTTTTGAACCAGTGTTTTAACCTCGTGGTGGCTTCGTCGCGGGTGAGGCCTTTTAGGCGGGCCAGGTATATCATTTGCTCGCCTATCTCCATCTTTTTATACAGGCCGCGCTCTTCGGGCAGGTAACCAATACGCTCAATGTGCGATTGATTAAGCTTATGTCCGTTGAAGTATACTTCGCCTGAATCTGGGGCGGTTATTTGATTAATAATACGGATGAGGGAGGTTTTACCGGCACCATTTGGCCCAAGCAGGCCAAATATTTTACCGCTTTCTACTTCAAGGCTCACATCGTCTAATGCGCGGTGACCGGCGTATTGTTTAACAATGTTGCGAATGCTTAGCATATCAGGATTTAGTTTTATGCTAAATTAGATATAAGGGTGGATGTATTGTTACAAATTATTGTTTTAGGGGAATAACGGAGCTATTAATAATCAAATCCAAACAAAAAGCCCCGCATTTAAAAATGCAGGGCTTCGTTATATATTCAGGCTATGCTTACTCAAAATATTCCTTCATCCGTTCAAAAAAGCTTTTTTCGTTTTTGCCGGGGTTGGGTTTAAAGTTAGGGGAACCTTGCAGTTTCTCTAATGCTTCGCGTTCTTCGCGGCTTAGGGCTTTTGGTGTCCAAATGTTGATGTGGATCAGCTGGTCGCCACGGTGGTAAGAGTTTACCTCTGGTACGCCTTTGCCTTTCAAACGCAGTATTTTACCACCTTGTGTGCCCGGCTCAATCTTTATCTTGGCCTTGCCATCAATAGTTGGTATTTCAACGCTGGTACCTAAAGCGGCGTCAACAAAGTTGATATGCAGGTCATATATCACATTATTACCATCGCGTTTTAATGTTTCATGAGGGATCTCTTCAATCAGGATGATCAAATCGCCCGGTACACCGCCACGTGGGGCAGCATTACCTTTGCCGCTCATGCTTAACTGCATGCCTTCGCTTACACCCGCAGGTACGTTTATAGTGATGGTTTCTTCGCCGCGTACAACGCCGTCGCCATGGCAAACATTACATTTTGAAGTAATGGTAGAACCTTCGCCGTTACAAGTAGGGCAGGTGCTGGTTGTTTGCATCTGGCCCAAAATAGTATTGGTTACCCTGCGTACAGAACCCGCGCCACCGCAGGTTTTACAGGTTTGGAAAGATGACTTATCCTTAGCGCCTGTGCCATCACAGGTGTTACAAAGTATCTGTTTGTTTACTTTTATTTTCTTTTCGGCGCCGTTTGCAATCTCTTCAAGCGATAACCTTACTTTGATACGCAAGTTACTGCCACGTGCAACCCTGCGGCCACCACCCTGGCGGCCACCGCCACCACCAAAGAAACCTTCGAACGGACTACCACCGCCGAATATATCGCCAAACTGACTGAATATGTCGTCCATATTCATGCTGCCCCCACCATAACCACCACCATTTGCAGAGCCTGCATTTGCTGCATGTCCAAATTGGTTATAACGCTGGCGTTTTTCGGGGTTGCTTAAAACCTCGTAGGCCTCGGCAGCTTCCTTAAACTTTTCTTCGGCAGCCTTATCACCTTCGTTTTTATCCGGGTGATATTTAATAGCCATTTTACGATATGCTTTCTTTATCTCATCGGCATCCGCGCCTTTGCTAATCCCCAGCACATCGTAATAATCTCTCTTAGCCATTTATCTATTAATTATTGATTTTTTGAATTAGTGAATTAGTGATTGAAAATCAACTAAATCATTTTTTTACTTAATGAATTCATAAGTTGGTGCAGAAGCTAAATCACTAATTCACTAACTCATTAATTCACTAATTATCCTTACGCCCCTACAATTACCTTGGCAAAACGCACCACTTTCTCGTTAAGCTCGTAACCTTTTTCCATTTCATCAACCACTTTGCCTTTCATATCATCAGTTGGGGCAGGTATGCTGGTAATAGCCTCATGCAAATCAGGGTTAAACTCGGTACCTATTGATTGCATTTCTTTTAAACCCTTTTGGGTAAGTATATTTTTTAGTTTGTGCTGTATCAACGCCACGCCTTCTTTAACAGGTATTACATCGGTAACGTTATCCATTGAGCGTAAAGCACGTTCAAAATCATCCAGCACGGGTAATAAGGCAACAATTACATCTTTACCCTCAGTTTTTCTGGCGTCTTCCCGTTCTTTGATGGTCCTGCGGCGAAAGTTGTCAAACTCGGCATACAGTCTTAAATATTTATCGTTGGCTTGTGATAGCTCTTCTTTAAACCTTTCTTCGGCAGTAGGGATGTTTTCAGCTGTGGCAGTTTCAGCAACCTGCTCCGTACCGTCAACCTGTCCGCTTTCATTTGTCACTTCCGCGGTATTTTTAGCGGTTTCTGAATTTCCTTTATTTTTTTTCTTTAGCATGTCATTAAAATTCATAGCAAATAGTGCTAATCAAGTATCCTGCCATCGGGTTAAACCCGACAACGTGTCAGTAGTCAATAAAATATTCGGTTAAGTTTGCAGGTGTGGATTAAGTTGGCAGTTTTTAGTTGGCAGTATAATTAGTTTGCAGATATCAGTAGGCAGTTTGCAAATTCTGCCTCCCTGCCAACTGCTAACTGCCTACTGCAAACTGTCTACGCTATCTGTACATCCTCTAATACCTTACCGTTCTCGCATTTAATTATGCGCGATGGAAAGGTGCGGATGATATGATAATCGTGAGTGGCAACAACTACGGCCGTGCCCCCCTGGCTTATCTGTTTTAATAGCAAAACTATCTCTTCAGAAGTATCAGGGTCAAGGTTCCCGGTAGGTTCATCGGCCAAAATAATTTCAGGGTTATTTAGCAAAGCACGGGCAATAACCACACGTTGCTGCTCGCCGCCTGATAGCTCATGCGGCATTTTTTTTAGTTTAGAGCGCAGGCCAACTTTCTCCAATACGTCCAGTATACGGTCGGCTATTTGTTTTTTATCATCCCAACCGGTGGCGCGCATCACAAATTGCAGGTTTTGCTCAACAGATCTATCGGTCAATAATTGAAAGTCCTGGAAAACTATACCCAGCTTACGGCGTAAAAATGGCACATCTTTGGTTGCCAGTTTACTTAGTTCGTACCCGCAGGCGTGGCCGGTACCGCTGGCTATATTTAAATCGCCATAAATAACTTTCAGTAAACTGCTTTTACCAGATCCGGTTTGGCCAATAAGCCATACAAAATCGCCTTTATCAATATGCAGGTTTACGTTTGACAGAACCAGGTGCTTTTGCTGAAAAATATCAACATTATTTAGTTTTATAATAGAGTTTCCAATCATCTTATTTACAGCTCTAATTTTAATATTTTACCAAAGGGCAGGTCTTTAATAACGCCCATAATGTATTCGTACTTATCAGTAAGGCCAACCTTTTCTAATGATTTTTCGGGCCTATCCACCCTAAAGTACGCCAATAGGGTAAATTTATCGTCCCTTAATTGCACGTAATCGGGTATTTTGGCAACGCCTTTTACTTTTATAATGTACATATTTAGTTGATAGCTCATGGTTCATGGTCGATAGGCATTATTCATATTGCTATGGACTATCGTCTATGGTCTTCGATTCTCCCCAAAGGTATTGTAATTTTAAAGATTTGACAAGAATTCCATCGTATCTACGCCATCGGCATAATCCCACAATTGCGGGTGCTGACTTTGGCCAAAATCAACCACCTGGTTTTGCGTTTGCAGCGGTACTGTAGTAACAATGCATTGCAGGTTTTTGCTTTGTTGCAGAAGCATGTTTTGTGCCGATTGTAGATCGGTATATGTTTCATAAAATAAACAAGCCAGGGGCGATGTTAAGCGGGTATCCTGTTTTAATAGCAAAAAGCCGTTATCTAAATGCTCATCGCGGTTTACCAGGTAAATAGATTTGTTATAATCGTAGTTGTTATTGTATTTGTGGTGGTTAATGATGGGCGCAAAATGCTCTATCGATTCAAAAAAGAAATTGAAAACATACCCCTCCGGAACCAGTAATTTAGATACATTGCGGCAACCCAAGCCGTAATAATCAAAAATATCGTGACCTAACGCGCTTAGTTGTTCGGCACTTTCATTGCCCGTAAGCAACGCTATGCTGTTGCGGTTTTTGCGGATAATATTGGGCACTTTGCCAAAATAGTACTCAAAATAGCGCGATGTGTTGTTACTACCCGTGGCTATTATGGCATCAAAATTTTCCAGCCTTTCTACAAAACTAAATTTATCAGCATAGAAATTATCTATCTCAACCAGTTTATTCAGCACATATTTTATAAGGCGGGCATCTTGCGATGATGCTTTTATAAGCGCGTGATTACCTGTTACCAATACACAAAGCACATCATGGAAACCCACCAGCGGGATATTTCCGGCAAGTACTAAACCAACCTTTTTATTGCCGCCCTGCGCTATATTGTATTTTTTTAGCCATTTCTCCAGGTCGGCCTTGTTTAGCATTTGGCCGGTTGCTTTAACTGCGTTTAATACACTTTCGGGAGTGAACCAGGCGTTGTGCTGCCGCTCGGTTTCAATGATCTCCATTAGCTGTGCATTGGGTGTGGCAAGGTGTTTGCCCAGTTCTGAAAATGTATTTACTGTATCTGTAATATTAAATTTTGACATATATATGTTAACGGGATAAACCCTTAAAGCCTTTTTTTGTTATATTTGCGTTGCCCAATTATAGGGCAAAGGTAACTTAGAATACAAGAATATTTAAATAATATGGCGATTATAATCACCGATGAATGCATAAACTGCGGGGCCTGCGAACCAGAGTGCCCCAATAATGCTATTTATGATGCGGGTGCTGCCTGGCGTTTTTCAGATGGTACGGATTTAAAAGGAGTAATTGATTTTGGTGATGGTAATACTTTAAATGCAGAAGAAGCACAGGCTGCTTTATCTGATGATATTTATTACATAGTGCCCGATAAATGTACCGAGTGTGTTGGTTTTCATGACGAACCGCAGTGCGCTGCCGTTTGCCCGGTAGATTGCTGTGTGGATGATGAAGACGTACGCGAAACTGAAGAAGAGCTGCATGCCAAAAAAGATTGGTTGCACCAGAACGGATAATTTAAAAAAACTTATAAAAAGGGGGAGGCAGATAATGCTTTCCCCTTTTTTATTTTGCAAAACATTATTGCTTAATTTAACGTATTAATACTCTGTGATTTTAAACTATGGAATACGGAATTTGTAATTTGGCCGTGGTACCCTTAAGGGCAGAGCCAAGCGACCGCAGTGAAATGGTATCGCAGGTTTTATTTGGTGAGTCATTCGAGATTTTGGAGTGGAAGGATAAGTGGGTCCAAATAACCACAGCGATAGATAATTATACAGGCTGGATTGACAGGCTGCAATTTAGCATGCTGGGTCACCTGGCGTATAAACGGTTGTTGCAAACATCGTCACCATTAACTTACAGGGCTATTACCCAAGCCTGGAAGATAAGTGATAACTCTATAATATACTTGCCTGCAGGTAGTTCGCTTGCTTTTTTAGAGGGCACAACAAGTTACATTGGTAACCAAAAATTTGAAATAATTGGCGAGATAGGCCAAACAGATACGATAACCAATATTGCGCAATCTTTTTTAAATGTGCCTTATTTATGGGGAGGCCGCACTCATTTTGGTATTGATTGCTCTGGGTTTACGCAGGCCGTTTATAGGTTACGCGGCATAACACTGCGGCGCGATGCTTCATTACAGGCCGAGGATGGCACACTAATAGATTCGGTACTGAAATCTAAACTGGGCGACCTTGCTTTTTTTGAAGGTTCAGAAGAACGTATTACCCATGTGGGCGTTATATTAGGAAACGGAAAGATCATCCATGCGTCAGGAAAAGTGAAGGTTGATTTTTTAGATGCCCAGGGTATTTACTCGGAAGAATTAAAACGGTATACACACAAGCTTAAAGTTATTAAGCGGTATTGCTAAAACGATACATCCCAGATAATTACTTTTTTATCGTCACCTGCAGATAGCAATTGGTTGCCGTTCCATGCCAGTTTATTGATGGATAACACATGGCCGGCGTAGCCTTTTTCCCTGCTTATTATTTTGCGGAGCTTAAAATCTACAGCATCCCAAATTTTAATGCTTTTATCCATACTTGCCGTTGCAAAATAGGGCTGGTTGGGGTGGAAGGTAATATGATTCACTGCAAATAAATGCGCGGGTATGTTTTGGATAAGCGAATAGGTTTTATTATCCCAGATCTTCACTTGGGCATCGCGCGCCCCCGAAACAAGATAATCACCCGTAGGGGAATATTGTAAGGAGAATACCGACATGGTATGGCCGATAAGAGCCTTTATAGGACTATAATCTTCCAGATCGTAAATCACCACGCGGTTATCGCGGCAGCCAAAGGCAACCCTGTCTTCTGCAGGGTTTATGGTGATGCAACGCACGGTATCGTTTGACACCTTTATACTGTGCACCAGTTCCAGCGTTTTTAAACTCCAAACAGAAACGGTGCCATCTTCACAGGCTATCAGTAATTCATCCTTTTTTGCAGATGATTTAATATCGAAAACAGGTTTAATGTGATGCCTTAAGCGATGTGTTATTTTCTGTTCGATGAAATTGAACACCAGCACTTCGCCGCTGCGCAAACCGGCAAACATTAAGGGATAACTTGCCGGGCAGTGGATAGCATAAATAGAAGCCATAACCGGGAACATCACTTTAATGAAGGAGTTGGTTTCCAGGCTCCATTCAACCAGGCCCTTATCGTTCCCTCCACTAAATAATATGCCTGGCTTTTGCGAAAGCTCCAGGCTAAATATAGGGTTGCTGTGGCCGGTTAATTCTGCTATCTTTTGTACTTCCATTTCAGTTTGCAGCAGGCAGTTCTCAGTTTGCAGTATAAGCTGCTAACTTAAAACTGCCAACTTTCTATTGATGTCTTTCCTCTAAATTCTTCGCAATGCGCTCCAAATTTAAGCCTTTTTCGCGGAGCAGTACCAGCAGATGGAAAACAAGATCGGATGATTCATTTATCAGGTCGATCTCTGTTTCGGCTAAGGCTGCTATTACAGTTTCAACCCCTTCTTCACCAACTTTTTGGGCTATTTTATTAAGGCCTTTATTGCGAAGTTTGTTCACATATGAACCTTCAACCGGGTTTTCGTAGCGGTCTGCAATAATGTTTTCTAACTGCAGTATAAAGTTTTGGTTGTAGTCTGTTTTAAAGCAGCTGCGCGAACCGGTATGGCAGGTAGGGCCATCGGCTTTCACTTTTATCAGCAGGGTATCGTTATCACAATCTATATGCATGCTTTTTACATGCAGAAAGTTTTGGCTGGTTTCGCCTTTGGTCCACAGGCGATTTTTTGAACGGGAAAAGAAGGTGACTACATTTTCCTGCACGGTTTTATCGTATGCTTCCTGGTTCATATAACCCAGCATCAGCACCTCAAGCGTTTGCTCGTCCTGTATAATAACCGGTACTAAACCGTCTGTTTTGTTAAAGTCGATATTCATAATGTTTTTCATTTACCGCCCCGTCATTGCGAGGAACGAAGCAATCTCTAAATAAGCTAAGCGGCCATGCAAAGTTCGGAGATTGCTTCGTTCCTCGCAATGACGCGCGGGAGGGATTACACCCTTACCTCAATATTATTTTCTCTTAAAACCGATTTCAGATCAGGTATTAATATTTCACCGTAATGAAACACCGAAGCTGCCAGTGCGGCATCTACATTTGTTTGCTGAAATACATCAACAAAATGCTGTACCGAACCTGCACCACCCGATGCTATTACCGGGATATTCACTGTATCGTTCACTAATTTAAGCAAACCATTGTCGAAACCGGCCTTTGTACCGTCGTGATCCATAGAGGTAAGCAATATCTCGCCTGCGCCACGGTTCTCGGCTTCTATGATCCAATCCAGTGTTTGTTTTTCTGTTGGCAGCCTGCCACCATTAAGGTGTACGATGTTTTTATCACCGATAACCCTGGTATCAACTGCTATCACTACAAATTGCACCCCAAAAGCCCGGGCCAACTCGTCTATCAAAGCGGGGTTACGTACCGCGGCCGAGTTAATGGAGATCTTATCTGCACCGGCATTAAGCAGGGCATCCGCATCGGCAATTTCGTTAATACCACCACCAATAGTGAAGGGTATATTTATTTGCCTTGCCACAGCTTTTACAAGCTCTACCATTGTTTTGCGGCGTTCTACGGTAGCTGTAATATCCAGGAATACTAATTCATCAGCGCCTTGCTGCGAATAGTTCCAGGCCAGTTCTACCGGGTCGCCGGCATCGCGCAGGTCAACAAAGTTCACACCTTTTACAGTGCGGCCATCTTTAACGTCAAGGCAGGGGATAATTCGTTTAGCTAACATGAGTTTTATAAGGCGTCATTGCGAGGTACGAAGCAATCTCTTCACATGCTAAGCAGCGATGCAAAGTCTGGAGATTGCTTCGTACCTCGTAATGACGGGGTGGATATGCGGCGCCCTTCGGGCGCGATTAAATGGACATCAAAGATTCCAAATTCCAGTTTTTAATTTCTTCGATGCTGATATGGTCTTCGTAAATGGCTTTACCTACTATGCAGGCTTCAACTTTTATTTTACTCAGCTGTTCAATATCATCCATAGAGCTTACACCGCCCGATGCTATCAGTTTGATGAAGGGCGAATGGTCAAGCAGTTTGCTGTACAGTTCTACACCTGCACCGCCTAATTTGCCGTCTTTATTAATATCGGTACAAAGGAAACGGAAGAAACCCAGCGCCAGGCACTTGTCCACATAATCCATCAGTTTGATGGGTGAACTCTCCATCCAGCCCGAGTATTTAATCACCTCGTCCAATACGTCGATAGCAATAACCACCTGGTCGCTGCATTTATCGCGGCCGCAAACTTCTTTGCTTAGGTCTTCCAAAAAACTTGGATTGGTGATAGCCTGCGTGCCAACAATAACGCGGTGAACGCCCGCATCTATCAGCTCCTTAACCTTATCAATGCTGCGGATACCGCCACCATACTGCACCTGCATATCGGTTTTGCGGATCACATCAAACAGGTATTGCTGGTTGCTAAAATCGTTTTTAGCACCGTTAAGGTCAATTATGTGGATGAAATTTGTACCATTTGATTGGTACCTTTCAATCATTTCCTCAAGTGTAACGTCGTACTCTGTTACCTGCTTGTAGTCGCCCTCGCGCAGGCGCACAACCTTTTTATTTAGAATATCAATGGCAGGAATAATATACATGATTTAAATTTTTGAGAAGTTTTTTAATAATGTTTCGCCATAAGTACCTGATTTTTCGGGGTGAAATTGCACACCGTAAAAGTTACCATGCCAAATTGATGCCGAAAATTTATTTATGTAACTGGTTGACGATAAAGTGTATAATTGATCATACTCAATAAAGTATGAATGTACAAAGTAAAAATGTGATCCGGCGGGAATATTTTCAAATAATGGGTTTTCTTTTTCGGGGAAAACCTGGTTCCAGCCGGTATGCGGCACCTTAAAAGAGCCATCACTTGTAAATTTGAGGGTTTTTATAGGAAATAGGTTCAGCAAATTGGCATCACCTTCTTCGCTATGCGAGGTAAGCAATTGCATCCCCACACAAATACCCAGGGTAGGTTTGTTAAGCGATTTTATTTTTGGCACCAGCCCGGTTTGTTCCAGCTTGTTCATGGCAGCACCCGCATGCCCAACACCGGGTATAATATAACGGTCGAACTGTTCAAAATCGGCTTCGGTATTTACCATGCCATAGGCAATCCCCAACCGCTCTAAAGCAGCAGTAAGTGAGAAGATGTTCCCGGCGCCGTATCGTATAATGCCAATCATTCAGTTTGCAGTTTATAGTTGGCAGTTTGCAGGCAACTTGCAATGTGTGCAAACTGCTAACTTCAAACTGCCAACTCTTTACAAAAGTCCTTTTGTAGAAGGTAAAACCATTTTGTTTACATCGCGCTTTACGGCCATTTTAATGGCTTTTGCAAAGGCTTTAAATATAGCTTCTATTTTGTGATGTTCGTTTTGTCCTTCGGCCTTTATGTTGAGGTTAGATTTTGACGCATCGCTAAACGATTTAAAGAAGTGATAGAACATTTCTGTTGGCACATCACCCACTTTTTCGCGTTTAAAATCAGCTTCCCAAACAATCCAGTTACGTCCGCCAAAGTCAATTGCAGCCTGTGCAAGGCAGTCGTCCATAGGCAGGCAAAAACCATAACGCTCAATCCCCATTTTATTGCCTAAAGCCTTAGAAAAAACTTCGCCCAGGGCAATGCCGGTATCTTCAATGGTATGGTGCTCATCTATATGCAGATCGCCTTTAGCTGTAACTTCCAGATCTATACCGCCGTGGCGGGCAATCTGGTCAAGCATGTGATCGAAAAAATGCAGGCCGGTTGATACTTTCGACTCGCCGGTTCCATCAAGGTTTATTTTGATGTGGATGTCGGTTTCTTTAGTTACACGACTGTGTTCGATAACACGTTCGCCCAGTTTTAAAAATTCGTAGATCTCTTTCCAATCAGTAGTTTGCAGGGCCACAACATCAGCAATATCAGTTTCTGTCTTAAACTCCTTATCGCCCAGGCCCGACTTATTGTTTAACCAGATAGCTTTTGCACCCAGGTTTTTGGCCAGTAACACATCGTTTTTACGATCGCCAATGGTAAAGGAGTTTTTTAGATCGTATTTTCCCGCGTCCAAGTACTGGGTTAATAAACCGGTTGCCGGTTTGCGCGTTGGGGCGTTATCTGCAGGCCAGGTACGGTCAATAGCCTGATAAGTAAAGTGCACGCCCTCGTTTGCAAATGTTTTAAGGATAAAGTTATGCACCGGGTAAAAAGTATCCTCAGGGTAGGATGCCGTGCCTAAACCATCCTGATTGGTTACCATTACCAGCTCATAATTCAGCTCGGCAGCAATTTTTGGCAGATACTGTAATGCGCCCGGGTAAAACTCCAGTTTTTCAAAAGAATCTATTTGCTCATCAGCGGTTTCGTTGATGATAGTGCCATCGCGGTCAATAAAAAGTATTTTTTGCAGCTTGCTCATACTATATAATTATTGAATTATTGATTTATTGAATTAGTGATTTCTTTATGTGTATAAGCAATTCCTATAGAGGTATCAATTGAAGCCTTGCAAGGTTTCTATCAGTGTATTGTTTTCGGCAGGGGTGCCAATGGTAATACGCAGGCAGCCCTCGCAAAGCTCTACTTTTGAGCGGTCGCGAATGATGATGCCGTGCTGTACCAAAAAGTCGTAAATAGCTCTGGCGTTTGTTGTTTTTACCAAAATGAAGTTGGCATCAGACGGGTAAATATCCAGCACAAAATCAAAGTCTTTTAAAGTTAACACCAGTTTATCGCGCTGCTCTAAAGTTTCCTTTATCCACGCGTTTACCTGCGCTACATTGCCAAGCGCTTCAAGGGCCAGTAATTGCGAAGCTTCGTTAACATTGTACGGCGGCTTCACTTTGTTCATCACCTCAATAATTTCTTCGCTGGCAAAGGCCATGCCCACACGCAGGCCGGCTAAGCCCCACGCTTTAGATAGGGTTTGCAGCACGACTAAATTGGCGTATTCGGTAAGTTCCTGTATAAAGGTTTTTTGGCGACTATAATTAATATATGCTTCGTCGATCACCACAATACCGTTGAAATTGGCCAGCAGGGTTTCAATATCATCGCGGTTAATAGAATTACCGGTTGGATTATTTGGCGAGCAGATGAAAATCAGTTTAGTATTCTTATTTATAGCTTCGGCAATACCTTCCAGGTTCAGTTGGTATTCTTCGGTAAGCAGAACCTTGCGGGCCTCTACATCATTGATGTTGGCCGATACCTGGTACATGCCGTAAGTGGGTGGTACAATGATCACATTATCTACTCCCGGGTTACAAAAGCTGCGAAACAGGATATCGATGGCTTCGTCGCTACCATTGCCTAAGAATATGTTACGTACCGGCACACCTTTAATAGAGCTTAGGCGTAGTTTTACCTGGTGCTGCATAGGGTCGGGGTAGCGGTTGTAAGCATTGCTTAACGGCGAACCGAACGCGTTCTCGTTCGCGTCTAAGAATACGCTGGCCTCGCCCGTGTACTCATCCCGTGCAGAGGAGTAGGGCGTTAGGTTTTTGATGTTTTGGCGAAGTATGGTATTTATATCAAACATTGTATTCTTTTATTTCCAGCCGTCATTGCGAGGCGTTTAGCCTCACCCTGCCCTCTCCAAAGGAGAGGGTTTAGGTAAGGCTTTCACCGCAATGACGCGTTTATTAATTTATTTATCGTTCATCCTTACACTCACCGCATTCCGATGCGCATGCAGGCCTTCCATTTCGGCCAGTATCTCTACCGATGGCCCTATATTTTGTATGCCTTCTTCAGTCAAATGCTGAAAGGTGATTTTCTTCACAAAAGAATCTACCGATACACCCGAGTACGCCCTTGCATAACTGCTGGTAGGCAGGGTATGGTTGGTGCCCGATGCATAGTCGCCGGCACTTTCAGGGGTTAAATTGCCTAAGAATACCGAACCTGCATTAATGATCTTATCCGTTATTTCTTTCCAGTTTTCAGTAGCCAAAATTAAATGTTCGGGCGCGTACTGATTGCTGAAATCCATCGCTTCATTCAAATTTTGAGTAACGATGACGTACGAATTATCAAGCGCCTGCCTGGCAATTTCGGCACGGGGCAAAATCTGTAGCTGTCTTTCAACTTCGGCTAACGTTGCCTGGGCGATGCTTTCTGATGTACAAACCAATATCGATTGACTATCAATCCCATGCTCGGCCTGTGCCAGCAAATCGGCGGCTACATAGGCCGGTTTTGCGGTTCTGTCAGCAATTACCAAAACTTCTGACGGGCCAGCGGGCATATCAATAGCTGTGGTAGTGGTTGACTGGATGATAGTTTTGGCCTTGGTGACAAACTGGTTTCCCGGCCCAAATATTTTATCAACCTTAGTGATGGTTTCGGTACCGTAAGCCATGGCCGCTATAGCCTGTGAACCACCTGCTAAATACACCTTATTGATACCGAGCATTAAGGCTACATAAGCTATAAAAGCATTTACCTTGCCGTTTTTTTGCGGGGGCGAGCAAACAATAATTTCGCTGCAGCCTGCAATACGTGCTGGTATACCCAGCATTAAAAAGGTAGATGGCAATACGGCCGTACCGCCCGGGATATAGAGCCCTACTTTTTCAATAGCCCTTAATTCGCGCCAGCAGGTTACGCCGGGCATGGTTTCTACCTTATCCTCGGGTCTTATTTGTGCCTTATGGAACTTGTAGATGTTGGAGTAAGCAATTTGCAAAGCTTCCTGCTGCTCGGCAGATACCGCAGCGGCAATTTCTGTCAGCTCCGCCTTATCCAGGTAAAGTTTGGTTAGCTCAACTTTATCAAACTTGTAAGCGTAATCATACAGGGCACGGTCGCCATTTTGTTTAACGTGCGCTATTACATCCTCCACCAAATCACGTATCTCATTGGCCGGGTCTACATTGCGCTGCACCAGGCGGGAAATATCCGCTTTACTTAAGTCTGAATAATTGAATGTCTCCATGTCAGTCGGCAGTTATCAGTTGGCAGTTGCCGGTTTAAAGATGCATAGATGCTATCTGCAAACCGCCCACTGCAAACTGGATACTATAATATTATCTTCTCAATCGGCATTACTACAATACCTTGCGCGCCTGCTTGTTTTAGCTGGCTTATCCTGTCCCAAAAATCGCGCTCGGGGATAACGGTATGTACCGCCACCCAGTCGCCTTCTGCCAAGGGCACTACTGACGGGCTTTTTACCCCCGGCAATAAAGCTAAAACAGCAGGAAGGTTTTTACGCTCAACGTTCAATACCACGTATTTAGTTTCTTTGGCGCGCAGTACAGATTGTATACGCTGTATCAATTCTTGCACCAAATGATTATCCTCGCTGCCTTTGCTGCCAATTAATACTGCTTCGCTGCTCATTACATCGGCAAAAGGCATTAACCCGTTGCTTTTTAACGTGCCACCGGTTGATACCAGATCGCAAATGGCATCGCTTAAGCCCAAACCCGGCGAGATCTCTACAGAACCAGATATGGTGCGAATATCTGATGTGATACCTTTTTCCTTTAGGTATTTGCCAAGGATAACAGGGTAGGTAGTAGCAATTGCCTTGCCGTTAAGTTGATTAATATCAGTGATGGTGTTATTGTTTGGCACCGCAATTTTTAGCGAGCATTTGCCAAAGCCAAGTTTTTGCAGGTAGCTTACCTCAACCTCGGTTTCCTGTATAACATTTTCGCCAACTATGCCCAGGTCGGCAATGCCATCCTGTACGTATTCGGGGATATCATCATCGCGCAAAAAAAGAATCTCTAACGGGAAATTTGATACGGGAGATATCAGCGAGCTCTTATAATTTTCAAAATTAAGGCCGCAATTTTTTAATAATTCAACGGATTTTTCGTTGAGCCGACCCGATTTCTGGATCGCTATTTTTAGTGTTTTCACAAATTGATTTTAAGGAATGAATATAAACGGAGGACGATATTTCGCGTAGAAACATATATTATCTGATCACCACATGGTGGTGATGGTGCAGATGTAAATGATATGTGTTAAGTCCGTTCATTTTTTTGTATTGATGCCGTTGGTCAGCGATGCAAATATATAGCCTATTTTATTAAATCAAAATTTTATGTGAAAATGATTATCAAAAATTCAATTTTTAGTACGCTTTTTTGGAAGAATGGCAAAATGTATAAGTGCTTATGTAAATTTGACCGTGATTTATAGGATTAAACGATTTCTATTATTTTTAATGCTGCCCGCCGCAGTGTAATTAATTGAGGCGGCCGGAGGCCTTATAATAATGGTCACTCGGCTGGAGCCGAGCGACTGCATGAACGTATCAATGCGTCTTAGCGTTTTTGCGTGACAGCATCCGTCGGCATTTCACCCTCGTACTCATAAATGGCACCTTCTTCAAACTGTTTAATTACTTTTAGTTTTTTTACCTTTTGGATGTCCTTGATATTGATCAGCTCGGGGTTTTCCAGGTTATTGAACCAAATGAGGTAGAAGCGTTTTATCTGGTAGAATTTAGCCACATCTTTTTTGAAAAATTTATGCGGCACCAGGTAGGATGAAAGGCCTGAGAAAAAGTAAACCGCCTCGTGCGCATCTGAGTAAATAGTAACTTTTGGATTGAACATACCTTTATCTATATGTCTTAGATAATTCGCGAATTCCGATTCCATCCAGCTATTATCGGTATAGCCGGGGTTGCCGTACTCGTCGGCTATTTGCTCGTTATAGCGTTTTTTATCAACCATGTATATCTTGGTGATATAACCCAGCATCAGTAATATAAATACGGCAGCCACTATGGTGCGGGTTTGTTTAACCGCTATACGTTTTAAAAACAGCATACCCCAACTGGTATAACCCCATAAAGCAGGTATATACATAGGCGATAATAACCTCGGATTAATACGCTCGTAGCGCGAAAAGGTGGATGACAGCACAATAAACAACCCGTATATCAGTGCAAAGGTGATAGCCAAATTCTCAAAGCTATCCAGCTTGCGGCGAGTGTAATTGTAGGCTAATGCGGCTATAAAGCCAACCAGTATGATAATGGCAATTGGCGTAGCAAACACCGGATACATATCAGGCGTCATCCCCATCCACTCGCAAAACACCGAACCAAAGTAGAATAAGTTTTTACCGAAAGATGTAATAGATGGTTCGCGAGGGCCGGTTACGGTACCTGTGTGCATGGCATTAAACACCAAATTGCTTACCAGTAACGATATACAGATGAAACCATATATTAATATATGGCCTATTTTTTTCTTTATAGGCAGTTTCCTGTCCAGCAATAATATTAAACCGCCTGTGCCTACAATGGTTACAGCAGCGTATCGGGTAACGCAAGCAACAGCGGCAATAGCGGCGGCAGCAACAAGCCATTTAACAGTATGGGTTAACAGGTATTTGCGGAAAACGATAAGGAAAAATAATACCTCAAGAATAAACAATGTCTCCGACCATAGGTAGGAGTAAACCTGCAACAAACCGGGGTTAAGTATTATGGCCGCCAGCACCAGCCACTTATACACGTGTGATACAGGCACAAAGCGCGACATGATCCACCCGCTGGTAAATATCAACGTAGCAAACAAGATCATGTTAAGCGTGGCGCCAAAGGCGACCGGGTCTACACGGGTTATAAAGCTGATAGCCGCTAGAAACAGTGGGTAAAATACCGGGAAATCAACAATAGGGATATGATTAAAGGTAAGCAGCGTACCATTTGCCACAAAGCTACGGGCCGCGCTGGTATACATAATAGAATCGGGCGAGATACCTACACCGCTGTAACTTGTGAACAGGTATATGGCGTAAAAGGCTATCGCCGAAAATAGCAGCGTGTCGTAGTTTTTTAATTTATCTGATATCTGCATTTAAATAATTTACTGTTTTACAGTAGGGTCAAAGCCATACATCCACTTGTTTATTACTCCTCCTGAGCTTTCAAGACCCACATCGTCCATTAATTCTTCAAAATAAGTACAGATGCGTGTTTTATCTTCTGTGTCTAGGTCTGTATAGAATGGATTAAAGCGGGTTAAACCCTGCGCTATACTTTCCTGAAATTTTTTATCTGTAGGGCCGTCGTTTAATATTTTGATAAACTCATCAGCAGCAACATTTAATAAGCTGTTTAGTTTGGATTGCAGCTCGGGTTTTGATAAACCTCGAAAATTAACCTCACCGCTTTCGGGTTGTAGTTTGGTTTTCAGTTTAAACTGATGGAGCTGTTGTTTAGCCTGGTAATTTTCATCCTGGGCCGATGCAATGTTATGTACTAAAGCTACTAAAACTAATATAACACCTAATAGTTTTTTCATTGCATTTAATCTATCAAATCCAAAATAGTGCTTATCGGTTGGTCGCTGTTTATTAGTATTCCTTTTACACCGGCAGCCGTGCCTGCTTCAACGTCACGTTCGCGGTCGCCAATAAAATATGATTTTGATGGGTCGATGTTATATTTTTCGATGCCCTGCAAAAGTAATCCTGGTTTGGGTTTGCGGCAATCGCAGTCGCCGGTAAAGTTGGGGTGATGCGGGCAGTAGAAGAAATCGGTTATCTCTACACCTTTATCATGATACACTTGTTTTAAATGCGCGTGCATTTTAGAAAGTTCGGCCTCATCATACCAGCCTTTGGCCAAACCACCCTGGTTGGTTGCTACTAATAGCATGTATCCGCGGTCCTGTAATTCCTTCAGCGCATCAAAATTATCAAGTACATGGAAATCTTCCATGCGGCAAACGTAATCGCCCATTTCCTGGTTTAAAACCCCATCACGATCTAAAAATACTGCTTTAATTTTTTCGGGCATACATTATATGGTATAAGTCAATTTTGGCAAAATTAGTTTAATAAGCTTATTTACTATGTGTGCATATTAATTTAACATTAAGAATTATTAAATTCATACATAAAGCCGACAATTATTGTCGCCTTTATAATTAAATCGCAAAAAAAGGTCATTATTTTAATAAAATTAAAAAAATTAATATGCATTTTATAAAAATATGAAAATTTGGTAATTTCGTTATTACCCGCGTCATTAAAAAAGCGGATAAAAGAATGGATCAAACAGATGGCAACCAGCAGGGCCTATACAGGTCGGAATTTGAGCATGATTCCTGCGGAACAGGGTTTATAACCAATATTAACGGTCATAAATCGCACAGTATTGTTAGCGATGCATTAACCATGTTAGAAAATATGGAGCACCGCGGCGCTTGCGGCTGCGACCCCGAAAGTGGAGACGGTGCAGGTATTCTAATTCAACTTCCACATGAGTTTTTAATGGAAGAATGTTCTGATCTGGAGATCAGTTTACCGGAGCCGGGTGAATACGGCGTTGGTATGATCTTTTTCCCAAAAGAACCTGCTTTGAAGAAAGCAAGTCGTAAAATTATTGCTGCTGCTGTTGAAAAACTGGGTTTTGAAATGCTGGGTTATCGCAAGCTGCAGGTTAATTCATCTGTTATTGGCGAAACCGCCCGCCAGGCCGAGCCTGACAGCGAGCAACTTTTTGTTGCCCGCCCGCGTACCGTTACAAATACCGACGATTTTGAACGCAAACTTTACGTATTGCGTCGCTATATAAATAAAACCGTTACTGAAACTATCCCGGCAGCTGCCGAGCATTTTTACTTTACCTCTTTCTCTTGTAAAACCATTATTTACAAAGGGCAGGTAACCACTTACCAGCTACGTCAGTATTTCCCTGATCTGGCCGATTCACGCGTTACATCGGGCCTGGCCTTAATCCACTCGCGTTTTTCAACCAATACTTTCCCATCGTGGAAACTTGCTCAGCCGTTCCGTTTAATTGCACACAATGGCGAGATAAACACGCTTACAGGTAACCTTAACTGGTTCTACTCAGGCGTAAAATCATTCGTATCGGCCTACTTCACAAACGAAGAAATGGAGATGCTTTTGCCGGTTATTGATAACAATCAGTCTGATTCTGCCTGTTTGGATAACATAATCGAGATATTGCTGCACACCGGCCGCTCATTACCACATGTAATGATGATGCTGATCCCCGAAGCATGGGATGGCAACGAACAAATGGACCCAGTTAAAAAGGCGTTCTACGAATACCACGCTACCTTAATGGAGCCATGGGATGGTCCGGCCGCTATCAGCTTTACCGATGGTAAACTGGTGGGTGCCTTGCTTGACCGTAATGGCCTGCGCCCGCTGCGTTTTGTGATCACCAACGATGGTCGCGTTATAGCCGCATCAGAGGCCGGTACCTTAAAAATTGACGAGAGTACCGTTATCCGTAAAGGCCGCCTGCAACCCGGCAAAATGTTATTGATAGATACCGAAAAAGGTAAGATCATAACAGATGAAGAAATTAAGCAAGAGATCTCTGGCCAGCAGCCTTACGGCACCTGGTTGGATAATTATAAGATCCGTTTGGGTAATTTACCTGAGCCACGTTTATCGTTCGCCAGCCTGAGCGCTGATGCTGTTTACCGTTACCAGCAGGTATTTGGTTACAGCCGCGAGGATATAGATACCATTATCAAACCAATGGCATTGGATGGTAAAGAGCCAATTGGCTCTATGGGTACTGATGTACCTTTGGCTATCTTGTCTGATAAACCTCAGCACCTGTCCAGTTACTTTAAACAGTTTTTTGCACAGGTTACCAACCCGCCGATAGATCCTATCCGTGAGCGTTTGGTAATGAGTTTGGCTACCTTTATTGGTAACAACGGTAATTTATTGGATGAGGATAAAATGCACTGCCATTGTGTTGTGCTCAACCACCCTATATTAAAGAATCACCAATTAGAGAAATTACGTTCGATAGATACAGGGTTGTTCCACGCTAAAACGCTGCAAACTTATTACAATGCAGATGGTAACGCCGGTTCGATGGAAAAAGGTATTGCAAGGCTTTGCCGCTATGCCGAAGATGCTGTTGATGATGGGTTTGAGGTATTGATACTAAGCGACCGTGCTATCGATTCGGAGCATGCACCTATACCAATGTTGCTGGCTGTATCTGCCGTGCATCACCACTTAATTAAAAAAGGACGTCGTGGCGCGGTAGGTATTGTTGCCGAAACCGGCGATGTTTGGGAAGTTCACCACTTTGCTACTTTGTTAGCCTTTGGTGCTACGGCTATTAACCCATACCTGGCACTTTCTACTATCGAAACCTTAAGAAATAACGATCAGTTAGAAACCAGCCTTGATCTTAAAACCCTGTTCAAAAACTATGTAAAATCGGTTAACGACGGTTTGCTGAAGATCTTCTCAAAAATGGGTATCTCAACGCTGCAATCGTACCACGGTTCGCAGGTGTTTGAAATTCTTGGATTGAACAAAGAGGTGGTTGACCGTTATTTTACCGGCGCGGTTACCCGTATAGAAGGCCTTGGTTTGGATGAGATTGCCAAAGAATCGCTTTGCAAGCATAAAATAGGCTTTAACAGCCCTAAAACAGAAAATCATTTACTGCCCGAAGGTGGTATTTACCAGTGGAAGCGCCGCGGCGAAGCCCACTTGTTTAACCCAACTACGGTACACTTGCTGCAGCATGCAACCCGCAGCAACAGCTATAATGTATATAAAAACTATGCTGCCGCGATAAACGAGCAAACAGATAAGCATTTCACTATACGTGGTTTGCTTGATTTTGCCCACCATCGCGAAGCCATAAGCATTGATGAGGTTGAACCGATTGAGAACATCATGACACGCTTTGCAACAGGCGCCATGTCGTTTGGGTCTATCTCGCACGAAGCACACAGCACAATGGCTATTGCCATGAACCGCATTGGCGGCAAAAGCAATACCGGCGAGGGGGGGGAAGATGAAATGCGCTATGATAAATTGCCAAACGGCGATTCGATGCGTTCGGCTATTAAACAGGTGGCATCGGCACGTTTTGGGGTAACCTCCAACTATTTAACCAATGCCGATGAGCTGCAGATAAAAATGGCGCAAGGTGCTAAACCGGGCGAAGGCGGGCAACTGCCGGGCCATAAGGTTGACGAGTGGATAGCAAAAACACGCCACTCTACGCCAGGCGTAGGTTTAATATCGCCACCACCACACCACGATATTTACTCGATAGAGGATCTGGCGCAGCTTATATTCGATTTAAAGAACGCTAACCGTGCCGCGCGTATCAACGTTAAGTTGGTATCAAAAGCAGGGGTAGGTACTATAGCCGCGGGTGTTGCCAAAGCACACGCAGATGTTATTTTGATTGCCGGCTATGATGGCGGTACAGGTGCATCGCCAATAAGCTCAGTAAAACACGCCGGCTTACCATGGGAGCTTGGCCTTGCCGAAGCACACCAGACATTGGTACGCAACAAACTGCGCAGCCGTGTGGTATTGCAAACAGATGGTCAGCTAAAAACCGGTCGAGATTTGGCTATTGCTACTTTGATGGGTGCTGAAGAATGGGGTGTTGCAACCGCAGCCCTTGTTGCAGGCGGCTGTATCATGATGCGTAAATGCCATTTAAATACCTGCCCGGTTGGTGTTGCCACGCAAGACCCTGAGCTAAGGAAATTATTTAGTGGTAGTCCGGATCACGTTGTAAACCTGTTCCGCTTTATGGCCGAAGAGTTACGCGAGATTATGGCGGAGCTTGGTTTCCGTACCATTAACGAAATGGTTGGCCGCGTTCAGTTCTTGAAGGTTAAAGAAGGCTTAAAAAGCTGGAAAGCGAAAACCATCAACTTGTCGGCTATCCTTCACCCGGTTACTACCGCAAAGGGCAGCACGCTTTATAACAGCGAAAAACAAGACCATGGTATGGATGCTATACTGGATTGGGAGCTTTTGAAGAACGCGAAAGCGGCTTTAGAAGATAAGACCCCTGTATTTGCAACATTTGATGTTAAGAACGTTGACCGTACTATTGGTACGCTGTTATCAAACGAGATCTCGAAAATATATGGTTCTGCAGGTTTACCTGACAATACCATCAACTATAAATTTAAAGGATCTGCAGGGCAAAGCTTTGGCGCTTTCACTACAAAAGGTGTTTCTTTTGAACTGGAAGGCGAGGCTAACGATTATGTAGGTAAGGGCCTTTCAGGAGCGCAATTAGCCATTTATCCGGCAGCAAACGCAACCTTTAAACCCGAGGATAACATTCTGATAGGTAACGTTGCCCTGTATGGCGCAACCAGCGGCGAGCTGTTTGTAAGAGGTATGGCAGGCGAACGTTTCGCGGTGCGTAACTCGGGCGCTACAACGGTTGTAGAAGGTATTGGCGACCACGGTTGCGAGTACATGACCGGCGGCCGTGCCCTTATCCTTGGCGAAACCGGAAGGAACTTCGCAGCAGGTATGAGCGGCGGTATTGCCTGGATCTATAACCCTAACGGCACATTTGCAGAAAACTGCAATACCGAAATGGTTGACCTTGACCCACTATCGTTAAAAGACGAAGAGCAAATAACCGTGTTGCTGAAGAAGCATATTAACTTAACCGGTAGCAAGCTGGCGCAATCCATCTTAAAAAACTGGGGTAAGGTTTCAACGCAATTTGTGAAGGTATTCCCTAAAGAGTACAAAAAAGTGTTAGAAAAATTAGAGTATCAAACCGTAAGCTAAATATTATAATGGGAAAAATTACAGGATTTCAGGAATTTAACAGGGAGCTTCCCCAAAAAACACCTGTTGCCGAAAGGGTTAAAAATTATAATGAGTTTGTTGGTTTGTATTCTGATGAAAAATTAAACCAGCAATCGGCACGCTGCATGAACTGCGGTATACCATTCTGCCACTCGGGTTGCCCGCTTGGTAATGTTATCCCCGAGTTTAATGATGCCGTGTACCGCAAAAACTGGGATGAAGCATACCAGATATTATCGTCAACAAATAACTTCCCCGAGTTTACCGGCAGGATCTGCCCCGCACCGTGCGAATCGGCATGCGTATTGGGTATCAACAAACCACCGGTAGCTATCGAAGAAATTGAAAAACATATCATAGAGGTTGCCTACTCTAAAAACATGGTTAAACCGGTTGCTCCGCTTATTAAAACAGGCAAAAAGGTAGCTGTAATAGGGTCGGGTCCGGCCGGATTGGCTGCTGCCGCGCAACTAAGTAAAGCAGGCCATGCTGTTACCGTATTTGAGCGTGACGACCGCCCCGGTGGTTTGCTGCGTTACGGTATCCCCGATTTTAAATTGGAAAAATGGGTGATTGACCGCCGTATCCAGATCATGGAAGAGGATGGTATTGAATTTAAATGTAACGCCGAGGTTGGTAAAAACATCCCTGCTGATGAAGTGGTACGTAACCATGATGCAGTAGTTTTGGCAGGTGGTTCAACCATCCCGCGTAACTTACCTATTCCGGGCCGCCATTTTAAAGGCGTATACTTCGCCATGGATTTCTTGAAACAGCAAAATAAACGCGTTAGCAGCATTGCTGTTGAAGGCGAAGACATTTTAGCGACAGATAAAGATGTGGTTGTAATAGGTGGTGGTGATACAGGCAGCGATTGCGTGGGTACATCAAACCGCCAGGGTGCACGTTCGGTTAAGCAATTTGAGGTGATGGTGCAGCCGCCAGAGCAGCGCACACCGCATATGCCATGGCCAACCTACCCAATGGTTTTAAAAACCACCAGCTCGCACGAGGAAGGCGTTGAGCGTTTTTGGGGTATCAACACTAAAGAGTTTTTAGGTGATGCTGATGGCAACCTAACAGCTCTTAAAGTAACCGATGTTAGTTGGGAGATAGATGTGATGGGCCGCCCAATCAAATTCAACGAAGTTGAAGGCAGCGAGCGCGAGATACCTTGCCAACGGGTGTTCCTGGCTATGGGTTTCGTAAACCCGCAGTTTGAAGGCACACTGGAGCAATTGGGTGTTGAACTTGACGAGCGTAACAATGTTAAAGCTAAAGAAGGTGTTTACCGCACCAACGTAAGCAAAGTGTTTGCAGCAGGCGATGTGCGCCGCGGACAATCATTGGTTGTTTGGGCAATATCAGAAGGCCGCGAGGCTGCCCGCAAGGTAGATGAATTTTTGATGGGCCACTCTAACCTGGAAAGCAAAGACGCTGTAAACCAGTTTGAGCAGGTATTTTACTAAGAATAATAAGTCAGTCAGTTATAAACCGAGCCCTTGTCAGTTAATTCTGCAAGGGCTTTTTTGTGGGAGGGATAAGGTTTTACGCAAAAGCGCTAAAGCTTGATTTTATGATGGGTGAATCAAATAGAGGTCTTAAACTCACTTAAAGTTAACAAGCCCAACCAGCAATACTTCCAACATAAATACCCTTATTTAAATTGGCTTTAACCATTATCTTTGGTTATGAGAAAACCAATACTTATCGCGCTTCTTTTATTGGCGGGGCTTCTTACTAAAGCACAAACAACCACACCATACTTAAATGCAAACTGGATGGCTGCCGATAGTGTGGCAAAGGATATTAGCGGCCGTCTAGGCAATGGCTATACTATTAGTGAAACGGTGGTGATTGATGAAGCCGGGCGCAACCTTTATGAACTAAAAAGCTCAGAATTAAACCGCTTAGTAAATATGGAGCTATTCCAAGGTAAAACAGGTGGCGATGCCGATATGGGCAAACCCGCGCAGAAAATCATACAGCAAGTAAACATTACCGGCTTGTTTGCTGATCTGTACCCGGTATATGCCAAAATGTTTGATATTACCGCATCGGCAGACGATATAAAAGCCAAAGGCAGTACCTTTATACCAGCGGTAAAGCAAGGCTCAAAATTATTGCTAGTGTCATTTAGTCGTTCGTTTGCAAATATCCCCGGTGAATGGTTATTACAATTTAAAATAAACTAATGAGTACAATAAAATTAACAGCCGATAAACTTGCAGAAATTGCGTCGGAATATTTTAAAGATTTATTTACCAGTATGGATTTTGCGGTGCAGACTGTCCCCGTTGATGTTTTGCGGTTTACCGGCTCGGTGGCTAATCGTAAAATCTTTCATTCATTTATTTTATTAGAATGGGTGAAGAGTTTTGATGAAGGCATCGAATATAATGAACTGGAAATGTAAAGAGGACTATGGTCGCCATTTTAACACAAAACAATAACTAATTATATATGAAGATATTTATAGTTTTAAACGAAGACGATGATATACTAAAAGTTTGCGATAGTGAATTTTTGGCACTAAAGCGTTTAGCATATTTTAAAGCGGCCAACCCCGGTAAAGAGTTCACTATAAAAGAACAATATTTAGAAAGAGAAGAATTTGAATAATAAAGAGCCACTAACTAAGCGGCTTAATCAAAGGTAGCGTACCTACGGCACGCAATATTATTATTGATGATTTCTCTACCGACCTGTTGCTCCTACGGAGCATTATTTTGAGACGCTGTTTGTCTGTTGGTGATAACACCAATGGCTAAATCAACACTATCAGAAAACAAAAAAGGCACCTTATTAGTGCCTTTTTTGATCTAATTCTATAATCGATTTTACGGTCTGCTTTTCCATGTTTTAAAGGCTTCGTTGTAGCCATCCTCTGTATAAAGCTCAACCTGGAAATAATTCTTTGGATAGTTAATAGCCTGTTTTGTTAATGGGCTGCTGGTGTAAAATACTATATCTTTTGTAGTGTAATTAGCCAGGGCATCGTTCTTCACATGCTTACCATCAAGCCATATGCCATATATATACCCTTTGGCCCATGATTGTAGCTGGCGGGCGTTCGGCGATTGCTTCACAGGTTTATAAAGGCTCCCGGGGGCCGGGAATTTAATTTTCTTCTTTTCGCCAGCGCTCAGATCTTTTCCGTTTTTATCCCTCTGTACCAGGAATTGGCCTTTGCCTGCGGGCTTTGGGAACAAAACCTTTGCTTTTTGTGGTATGGTATCAATAAGGGCAGGTATATTTTTAACTGCCATTGCTTCGGCTCTAATGCAGCATGCGAATACCAGTGCAGTCATTACAGGTGCCAATGCAATTACCTTTAGCATCGCCCTCAGTTTAGGTGTGGTTTGGTTCATCATGATCAATCTTTTTTTAGTTATAGAATAGTTGAAGTTGCTGGTTAGGTTAAGCGTATGGCTAAAACCGGCTTTTGACAATAACAGGCGCTGGTAAGCTTTTAAATTGATGTGGGTGTATGACAACACACCATCATCAGCCAAAAACTCGTGGTTAAGTTGTATGGCCTTTTTATAGAGTATAAAAATAGGGTTGAACCAAAAAACTATCTTAAGCAGTTCAATAAACATGATATCATAAGAATGTCTTTGGTTAGCATGGGTAAACTCATGCAGCAGTAATTGTTGGTCCATCACTTCACTTTCGTATTCGGCTTTGTTTACAAAGATGTAGTTGAAAAAGCTATATGGGATAATATTCTCGGAGACTAAAATCACATTGTAATTCTCAAATTGGTGCCGTTCCCCTTTGCGGATGCGAGTATTGATGTCGTACAGGTTTTTAACGAAGCGGATGAGTAGTATAAAAGCAATTACAGTATAAGCTATTGCCAGGTAATCGGTTATAGTAAGCATTTTGCCTATAGTCATATTTTCAATCTCCACGGATTGTACCGTGGTTTGTATGGACTGTGGTGTGCCCTCATCAATAACATAGTTTACAGGCAAAATATGTACATTCGGCACTGCTGCCTGTGGCAACCTGATAATTATTGCGGAGATGGTTAAACTGAACACCAGGCCTGCCAGCAGGAAAAACCTGTTAAAGCGGTGCATCTTTTCCTTCTCTAATAACAAAAGGTAGGCTGCAAGCAGTAGCACTAAACATACAGCCGATTTGATGAGGTATGCTATCATTTTTTCTTTTTTTGAATTTCCTGGTCGATGATTTTTTTAAGGTCCTGCAACTCTGATTCCGACAGGTTGGTTTCACGGGTAAAAAAAGATGCGAACTGCGATGCCGAATTATTAAAAAAGTTTTTGATTAGGCCATTTACGTGCGTAGAGAAATATTCGGCCTTGGCCTTAAGTGGGTAATACTCCCTTGAATTACCGTAGGTTGTATAGCCCACAAAACCCTTATCGGCCATGCGCTTAAGCAGGGTAGCAATGGTTGTGGTAGCAGGTTTTGGCTCGGAGTATTCATCCAGGATATCTTTCATAAACGCTTTTTCAAGCGACCAGAGGTACTCCATCAATTCTTCTTCCTTTTTCGAAAGTTTCATATTGCTCTACAAATTTACATTATACTCTACAAATGTAGAGATAAAATTAAATAATGCAAGACTTGATGAAAATTTATTTGAAAAAAGGATTATGGTTTACTTATCTGACGGATTTTTCTTGCCTGCCAATAACATATCAACCATTTTGGTGATGCGGTTAATACGGGTTTCTTCCTGCTTGGCACTCAATATCCACACCACATATTCTTTGCGATGCGACCAGGCGAGTTTCTTATAGGTTGCCATAGCTACAGGCGCAGCGGCTAACGCTTCGTGCAGATAGGGTGGAAGGGTTATTTGTTTTTTGTCAACGTCGATATAAGCCGAGTAATCGTTTTCTTTTCGGATGGCTTCTTTACTGGTGCTCGACTTTTTCACTAAATGCTCAGGACGGAAACGCAGAGAACTCCAAATATTGTTGATAGCTACAGCAGCAACCGGGCGCAGGCCATGTTGCTCGGCTTCCGGCCAGCTATTCATCATTGAAAGATCGCTATCAATACCCGAGTTTTTCCTCGGATAAACGATCCAAAATATAGTGTCATCAGTTAGAACAGGCTTTAATTGATCCAAAGCTTGCGCCAGTTCACCACTATTTTTAACAAAAACCTGTACGCCATCGATGCTACCACTTATGTCAAATTTAATTGTCACATCGTCGGGAATTGGCTCAAGCGTTGCAAGGTAATCTTCGGGGGCATTCATCACAAGCCAGCGCTGGCCGGGTTTTATAAGCAGTTTTTTGGCGAGAGGGCTGGGTTGGTTCATGGTTATATTAATAGTTCGGGGCAGCTGCAAATTCATTACCTTCAGCTAAATGGTAGTCATATTTTAATTGGATACCCCTACGGCTTTGAAGTTACATAGCCAAAATAACTTAAGGGGTAAATTTCCAAAAATCCTTAAGGGCTACCGGATATGTGGCCCCGCCAGCAATTTTACTGCTTGCCCCAAGGCCGAAGTATGCGGTGTTGTCAATTACAAATCCAACAGCGGCTGACCGTTCCTGTCCTTTAAAATCCTCGGCTTTAGTCCATGCATCCGTTGCTGTATCATATACCAACACATCTTTACGAAATTTTAAATTTTGGCCAATCCCACCAACAACATAAATTTTGTTGCCTTTAGTAAAAGAAACAGGGTTATAAAGCGGCTCAATAATATCGGCTTTTTTTGTCCATTTGTCAAGAGCAGGATCATATTCCCAAAAATCACTAACAACATCGTCTGCACTGGTACCTCCCCCAACATAAGCCTTGCCATTAACAGAAATACCTATCATTTCGGCAATGCCCGTTCCGGGATAATCTGTCATTTGGGTCCATTCATCCATAGTCGGCGCATATTTCCACACATCCTGTTTTGTTCGCGAAAGGCTGCCGATCAAGTATCCATAATCGCCTATTGAGAAAGATATGGAGCCTTGCCTGTTGCCGCCGGGAAAATTTCCTTTTTCTGTCCAGGTGTCATTAGAAGGATTGTACTCCCAAAAATCATTGTTTAAAAGATTTGTACTATAGTTAAACCCGGTGCCGAGGTATGTTTTGCCGTTTATTGAAAATCCGGCCATTAGCCCCATTCCTTTCCCGGGATAGTTATTTAACTGCGACCAATTATCAGCCGACGCATCGTATTGAAATACATTGGCGACACTGCCAGAAGATCCCTCATATTGCCCGCCAACAACATATCCTTTATTACCCGCGGAAAATCCAAACGTCCAGCGAAGTGCGGTACCCGGATAATTTTGCAGCTGCGTCCAGCCCTTCGGGGCTACTTTTGTGGTATCGGTATTGTTTTCCGTACCCGGTTCAACATTTGTTTTTTCACATGAGGTGATGGCGAAGAGCAATAAGATTGAAATTATCGCCAGATTTAATTTAGGCATAACAATTCAAATAGGTTTATTATATAAAGTTACAATAAAAACTAAATAAAAAAATTTAATTTTCTGATTATCATCGGATTAACATAAACGCCGAGATCCCTAAGAAATGTTATTGAGGGGGGCGCCGTTTAGCAAACTTTCATTGGTATTCCCTATGGATTATCTGCCATGAACTATTTTCGAGTAAAAATCCCACAAAACAATACCCGCTGATACTACAATATTAAAGGAATGCTTGGTGCCAAACTGGGGTATTTCTATGCAGGCATCAATCTGCTGCATCACCTCGTCACTTACGCCGTTTACCTCGTTACCAAATATTAACGCGTATTTTTCATTAGCGGCCGGGGCAAAGGTGTTCAGCATAATGCTGTTTTCGGCCTGTTCAATGGCTATTATTTTGTAACCATCAGCGCGCAGTGCTTCAACGGCCTGTAGGGGCGTTTCAAAATGCATCCAGTTGATAGATTGTGTAGCGCCTAAAGCAGTTTTCTCAATCTCGCGGTGCGGAGGCTGGGCGGTTATACCACACAGGCAGATCTGTTCTACAGCAAAGCCATCGGATGTGCGGAAGATGGAACCGATATTATGCATACTGCGCACATTATCAAGCACTACGGCTACAGGCAGTTTATCCTGCGCTTTAAATTCATCTACAGTAGCACGGTTGAGTTCGTCCAGTTTTAACTTGCGCATATATCGAAATGGTAAACCGCGAAATTACGATTTTACCACTTCATTCAATACACCAACGCCATTACCTATTAACGAGGCGTAAACAGATGGTGCATAGCCTATTTTAGAGGTATAATGTGCACTAACCTCCTCGCTGAATTTATCAAAGGATTCTTTTTTGACCAAAGCTATTGCGCAACCACCAAAGCCTGCACCCGTCATACGTGCACCTGCAACATTTGGGTTGGTTTTAGCATAATCCACAACGGTATCCAATTCTATGCCACTTACTTCGTACAAATCGCGCAGGGATTGGTGCGATGCATACATCAGGCGGCCAAATTCGGCCAGGTTGTTATTGCTCAATGCTTTCGCGGCCAGTTTTACACGGTCGTTCTCTTCTACAACGTGTTTGGCGCGGCCTTGTACAACGGCGTCGGTTATCAGGTGTTTATGTTTATCAAATGTTTCTGAATCGATATCGCACAGGTAGTTAATGTCCAGTTCCTGTTTTAAGGCAGCAAGCGCTGTTTGGCATTCCTGTACGCGTTCGTTGTATTTAGATTCGGCCAGTTTGCGGGGTTTGTTTGTGTTGATGATAGCCAGCAGATAATCGCCAAGGTTACTGTCAACCGCCTGATATTCCAGCGTGTCGCAATTAAGCATCAGGGCTTTGTCCTTTTCGCCAAAAGCAACCGCGAACTGGTCCATTATACCGCAGTTTACACCGATAAATTTATTCTCGACCGCTTGTGATAGCTTCACCAGGTCCAATTTGCTGTATCCGGCGTTAAACAGGTCATTTAGGGCAAATGCTGTAACTACTTCAATTGACGCCGATGATGAAAGGCCTGAACCGATTGGGATATCGCCATAAAACAGCATATCTAAACCTTGCAGATCTTTGCCATCATTCTGAAAATGAGCTATAACACCTACAGGATAATTATACCAAACTTCGCCTGTTTTTTTATGATCGGCGTTTAAAGGCACTTCTGCCTGCTCAGAAAAGTTAAGACTTTTAAAACGGAAAACGTTATCGTTATTTGGAGATATAAGTAAGTAAGAGCCAAAGGTAATTGCACATGGCATAACCAGGCCGCCGTTATAATCAATATGCTCACCAATCAGGTTTACCCTGCCTGGCGAAAAATAAGTATCAGTTGCTTCTTTACCGTATAGTTTAACAAATTCCTGTTGCAGATCAGCTTTCATAATTGGTTGTTGTTTGGAAAGCAAATATTGTAAATTATACAGTTATTTTGTTACCCTAAATGGTTTTTTTGCTAGGTTATTTGCATCCTAAACAGAACTTGCATTTATTTGTTAATTATCTGTTATAAAACATAGCTAAACATGAACCAATATATTGTTACTGCATACGATTACACCGACGAAGGCGCCCTTGAACGCCGCATGAATGTTCGGCCCCATCATTTAGATGGCGCTAAAGAATTAAATGCGAGTGGTAATTATGTGGTAGGAGGGGCCATCCTTAACGATGAAGGTAAAATGATAGGATCGGTAATGATAGTGCAGTTTGAAAGCGAGGAAGAACTACAGGCATGGCAACAGCGCGAACCATACATCACCCAAAAAATATGGGAAACAGTTGATGTGAAGCCGTTCAAAGTGGCTAATGTAGGCTAACGTTTATTCTGCAACTTCTGCTTTTTGGTATTCCCAGGCGCCGGCTGAGTTTCTTGCATAATGGGCGATATAATAAGCACCTTCCGTTTTTAAGCGAAATTCGAAGGTTTGTTCATTAGGGTTATCAGGCAGGAATTGTTCTATAATACTATCCGCTACGAGCCTTACGGTGTCTTCTTTTGGTTGTTGTTCAATTTCAGCTTCGAGGCTAGCCTTATAATCTGCAAAGGTTGCAAAGGTAGGTTGGGCGCCATTAAGTTCGCGGGCGGCGTTAAAAGCAGCTTCTTCAGCTTGTAGCCTGTATTCTTCCATGGCCTTTAATAATCCATCGGCAGCTATTTCTGGCATGCCATCTGCACCCTGCGAATAATAACTATTCAGAATTTCCTCTTTGCTTTTCATCCCGGCAAAAGTACATATAACAAAAAAGGATGCTGAATATTCAGCATCCTTTTTTGTTAATGATCCTTCGAATTATCCTACGGGCGGCGATATACCGTCCAATTCGTCGGTATCTTCGGCATCCAATGTGATATCTGCTGCCTTCATGTTTTCTTCAAGGTGTGTAACACTTGATGTTCCCGGTATCAATAGTATGTTTTTTGAATGGTTCAATAACCAGCTTAATGCTACCTGATGTACAGTCGCGCCATGCTTATCAGCCACCTCCTGCAGTTTTTCCTGGCTCGCTACATTGCCTGCATTAAGGGGGAACCATGGGATGAATGCGATGTTGTTATCCTCGCAATAGTTTAATACACCTTCCCATTTGCGGTTATCAACGCTGTACATGTTTTGCACCGATACCACTTCAAAGTAATCTTGTGCTTTCTTAATATCGTCTATGTCCACTTCCGATAAACCAATGTGTTTTATCTTACCATCTGCCTGGGCTTGTTTTAAAAATTCAAAACTTTGCTCGGCGGGTACGTTAGGATCAATACGGTGGAGTTGATACAGGTCGATCTGATCCAGCTTTAAGCGTTTTAAGCTGCCTTCCAATGCTTCTTTTAAATGTGCAGGACTCGAATTTACAGGCCATTGATCAGGGCCGGTACGTAGCAAACCACCTTTTGTTCCAATTACCAGATCGGCTGGGTAGGGATAAAGTGCCTCGGCGATAAGCTCTTCAGAAATATGCGGACCGTAACTATCGGCAGTATCAATAAAATTAACACCAAGCTCTACAGCCCGTTTTAAAACGCGGATAGCTTCCTCTTTATCTTTTGGCGGGCCCCAAATGCCTTTGCCTGTAATGCGCATGGCACCATAACCTATACGGTTAACGCTAAGTTGGCCACCTATGTTAAATGTTGTTGCGTTACTCATAATTATTAAAATCTTATGATAAAATTGATTAACGCTAAGTAAGCTTTATTGTTCGATGCAATAGCTCATAAAATTGTCATATCGCCCTGCCGCTGGCAATTAAGTAATGCTAAGGAATAAAATTAAGGCAGGTAAATTATCGCCACAAACCAATTATAGCACCCATTAGTGTTAACGATACTATACTGTAACCACCATTTATAAAGATGTAACGCCAGCTTCTCAATTCAAACAAGCTATGAATAGCGATAGCGCCAAACGTCCATATCCCGGCAAGGAAACCGGCCGTTGCGCCCCAGGTAACATCTGTTTTAGCGTCAGCCAAAAACATAGCCAGGTTGGCTGCCATTATTAAAGAAAATAAGGCGGTAAAACCGAATATTTTTCCTTTGTTGCCTTTTTGGATCTCTTCAGCAGTTAGCTTACTATCTGCCATCCAGGCGTTGCCAAATAAAGGTGGTGCATACCAAATGCCGCCAACAGCAAAGCCGGATAAGGCCGCAACTATAACAGCCGGCCAGTTAACCAATGACATATCCATACGTTTGAGATTTAAGTTTACCTAAATGTATGAAATTAACATTGAATTGCGCAAGCTGTAAAACAGCTGTGTTACTTTACGGTATAATGTAATATATATCTGCCTAGGTTTCCGTCTGCATCCATGCCTTCAATGGTAGCACGGTAGTTGCCCTTGCCGTCAGAGGTGAAAAAATCAAATGAAGTAATCCCTGTTTTGTCGGTTTTTACTTTAGGGCTCCAATAAATAGTGCTGCGCAAATCGCCGCCAAAAGCACCTTGTTTTAAAGGATCATATTTTGGCGAATAAAATTCGCGTGGTATGCTATAACCCTGCGCGTTATAAGTAAGCAGGTTGCCTTTTGGTAACATTTCCTGCAGTTGGGCAAATGTAATTTTTGATTTTTCTACCTTTTTAGTGATAATAGATACAATACCATCTGTTTGATAATTTTTGTTAATGTTACTAAAACCATCGCTCTTAAAAATCTCTACATTTTCAACGCTAGCTCCATTAATGCTTCCCAGGTAACTAAAATCAACAGGGCTGCCATTTACAAATACCTGCATTGGCAAACGGTTTGGGTTAGAAACATTTTTAGTAAAATAAAGGTTGTTTTCTTCCACCGAAACGCCTAATAACATCGAGGGTAAACATTGGAACAGATTACCGCAATCTTTAAACCGTTCGCGCCTTAGCTCCTGATCGGCCATCATAGGTAGGGTGGACAGCGACCCATAATCATTATGAGTGGGCCTTTTAACCAACGATGTGGATTTTATTACAACTTCTTTTAAGATGTGTAAATTCTCATACTGCCTTTTGCTATTTGTAAGTAAGGTTTTAAAAGAGCTATCAATATTGGCTACCTCATCTAAAGCATTAATATTTTTTGTAGCCGGCTGGTAACTGTCGCCGTTTACCGATATCATAAGGTTTTTACTGAGGGGGTTGTTACGGGCGCTAATAATTACCTGCGACGAATCTGGAAAATTAAGCTTAGGGAATTTAAAGTTCCCCGTCATATCCGTCATGGTTTCCGCATATAGGTTCTTCCCAGGAATTTGAAGACGTAAATTACCTTTTGATATGGGCATGCCGGTATTGTTACGCAACATTCCTGCTATCTCAAGCCCCTGCTGTTCGGGGTAAAGATATATCTGCGGGAACTTACCGGTTAAAATATTACGGTATGATATGCGGCGATAACCTTGTGTAAGCATTAAAATATCAAGGTTCGCATCTACATCCGCATTTTTACTTATAAAATAGTAGTTCGGCTTTTCAATGTATCCTTTTATATCAGATGTAAGCAACAGGTTAGTCATAATGGTAGTTTCGGCGTTCTCATCAAACGGTACTTTTGATTCATCGATAACCGAAACCGAAAATTCACCTTCTACCGGTAATGCATTGTTTTTTGCTGAAACCAATAGTTTAACTTTTTGCCTTATCGCGTATGTTTTACGATCGGCAGTAAGCGATAAATTAAGCATATCGTTACGCTTTATAAATACAATGCGTTCGCTTAGCGCAATGCCCCTTTCAGAGAAAAGCGTTAATTGTACAATGCCGGTAGGGAACTTACTTTTTGGGATAGGCGCGCTATAGCTGGGCGTTTGTAAGGCAGTTTGGGCCGCAAAATAAATAGCACCGCCACTTTGGGCTACGATATAATACATTTTCCCCTGGTTTGCTTTAAAATATGGGTCGTTTGCCGATAGTTTAATGTTCAGGTTTTCGGGATCGTTATTATATACAGCTAAGGTAATGCCTGCCGGTTTAATGCGCGGCATATCATAGGTTGTTGATACCCCATCAGGGAAAGTAATGTTTGCCTTGTACGTTTTACCATCCTCGGGCAGTATGGCAAATACGCCCATACCTAAATGTTGTGATTCCAGGTTGGCGACTACTGCGCCGGTATTATCTGTAATAATGCCTTTAATATTGATACCCAAGCCATTGGTGTTAACGGCTTTAAAGGCTACTTTAGACCGTACACCAAGTGTAAGCTCGCCGCCTTCGGGGAAAAATTGCACATCGCGTTCGGCAATAGCTGAATTTAGAGGGAACTTATTTAAAGATTCTTTACGGTTTCCCAATTCTATCGAAGTAGTCAGGATCGCATTTTTTAGGGAGGTATTGGCATTTTCGTTTAGCACTACAGTTAGTATTCCGTTTTGGTCTGTAGTACCTTTGCCTTTACTAAGTTCGTCGCCGTTTGCATTGGATATGCTCCAGTTTACTTTTTTGTTTGATAATACTTCGCCCGGCTGCTTGTAGCTAATTGCGGCACTTACTTTTGGTTTGCCCGCTACCGCTGTTGTATTGAAAGATATATTTGTGTTAACGTTTGCCTGTATAGTATTGCCAATGGCTATGTTCTTATTGTAAAAATAATCGGAGTCAAAGTTGCGCATCCATGCAGTATATGCCCGTAAGTGATAATTGCCCTGCTTGTAAGCATCCGGAGAAAGAATAATATTGCCATGTGCAACGCCATTTACAACCGGCAGCTTTAGTATTTTTACTAACGAATCCTGATTAGCAATATCAACATATACAATATTACTTAGTGACGATGGCTGATGTTTATCAAGGGTTACATAGGCTTTAAACCAAATAGTGTCGCCTGCGGCATAATAAGGCTTATCTAAATGAAGGTAAACTTTCTCAATTGGAAAGCTGCTGATAAACTTTGCTGTTTTAGTAATGATGGTATTTAAGCTAACAGTATCCCTTTGTGCAAAGGCGGGTGCAATTAAACAGGTAGTCAGGAATATGACCAACGCGATTTTTTTCAGGCTCATATAATAATTAAAGTAGCGTGGCTAATATAAACATTTAGCTTTACTGCATGTTCAAAGGTATGAGTTTTAACATTTCATTAACGTTTAGGATAATGAAAAACACCCATAAGTGTACTGTATAAACGGGTTTTTAAAAAAAAGTATTATTGTAATTTACCTGCTACAAAACAAAGCTATATGCCAACCGAAATAGAGAGGAAATTTTTAGTCGATCACCAAAAATGGGGAGCATTTATTAAGCCCACGGGCAAACTGTATAAGCAAGGCTATATATTAAGCGACGAAAAGCGTACAGTTAGGATACGTGTTACCAGTGATGCTGCCTATATCACGCTTAAGGGGGCATCAACCGGCATTAGCCGCAGCGAATATGAATACACTATACCCGTAAACGAAGGGAACGAGATACTGGATAACTTTGCCACATCATTAATACAAAAAACGCGCTACAACATTGAATATGCGGGGCACACTTGGGAAGTAGATGTTTTTACCGGTGATAACAACGGACTTATTGTTGCCGAGATAGAGTTACAAAATGAAGATGAACAATTTGAAAAGCCCGAATGGGTAGGGCAGGAAGTAAGCCACGATAACCGTTATACTAATGCCAGCCTATCTGTTTATCCTTATAAAGACTGGAAATAAATTGAAGATTTTTTATCACATAAAAAAACCTGCCTTTATTAGGGCAGGTTTTTTGTAGGTGTAAAATATTATTTACCAGCCAGAGCCTTTTTTAGCGTTACCATTTTTAACGTGTTCTTCTGCTGTAGCTTTGCCCATGATAGCAGCCATTTTGTTACCTTCTGCATCTTTACCTGTAGCAATGTATCTGCCAGATTTAATGTCGATAACAGGGTCAATCATTGGAACATTTTTAGTTTTTGTTTTTACTGAATACGCGGTGATTCCTGAAGCTGCCATGTTTAGTTTTTTTTAAGTTTTTTAATTGTAACTGGATTAATTGTGTTTTTGTTTTATTATCTGTTAACTTGTTTCAACACATTAACAGGTAATACTTGTAATATGAGGCAATATATGTATTTATACTTAACTAACAAATTATACAAATGTTCATTTTTTTGAACATATTAACGAATATATAGCCGAATCGAGGAAATTGCCATTAAAGTAGTAGTTCTCTTTAAAGTACCCCTCGCGCACAAAGCCGGTTTTCTCCAGCAGTTTTATTGATGCCTGATTGGCCGGGTTGGCATTTGCTTCTATAGAATGCAGCCCTATATTATTAAAGCCATATTGTATTACCATGTTTAATGCTTCGCTCATTAGGCCTTTGCCCTGGTATGCCGGGTTAAGCATGTAGCCAATTTCGGCGCGGTAATGCTCGGGTAACATTCGCCAGTAGCCTATTGTGCCTATTAACGTGTCAGAATCTTGCAGCGTAATGGCCCACAATATAGATTCGTTTTTTTGCTGCAGCAGGTCCACCTTATTTATCCATTCGTCAACTTCGGTTACAGAAGCAGGGAGGGGCCTGTCAATATATTTCATTACCTCTTCATTACTTCGCATGGCGTAAATTTCAGCGGCATCGTTGTTTGTAACAGCCCGTAGTTTTAGGCGCGGACTAAACAATTGAGGGGAAGGGTGCAGCTTTAATTTAAGCATAATTTATACCTTATAAATATAAGGTGTTAGGCGATGTATATAATAAGGTATGGAACTTTTTATAGACTTTAGCGTTTACCTATCAGCAATAAACAAACAACATGAAACTATACACTATTATTAGCCTGTGTACATTGGCTCTTGCCTCGTGCGCAGGTAACGGAAACAAAAGCGCAGATACTACCAAAACAGCAGCAGAAGATACCACTCAAGCCGGCAAGCTAAATGCACCTGCCCAAAACATGGAATATTGTTTTATACGTACCGAGGGTACAAGTAACCAGGATACTACAGCGGTTCATTTAGTAATAAACGCAAATAAGGTAAGTGGCGAAATGAATTGGATCCCAAAAGAAAAGGATGCACGTAAAGGGACTTTATTAGGAACTATATCTGGTAACGATATTAAAGCGGTGTGGACTTTTATGCAGGAAGGGATGAAAGATACGCTTTCAGTTGAGCTGGAGCTATCGGCTCAACAGTTATTACAAAAGCCATTTAAGGTAACCAGTGCGGGGCGCCAAGAAGTAGATAGGGCTGCCGCGTATACTATAATATATAAGCTTGATAATTGCGAGAAGTTTAAAACTCCTGTAAAACCAGCTTTATAAGGAACAATGAGTTTGAGTACTCCTACCTCAATGCCTCATTATTATAATGGGGCATTTTTTATGTGTCAGTTTCTGGATTGTTTTAATTAATCAGCAGTTGCGATATCCGATTTTGGTGCTGATGAGCTTTTAACAGAAACGGTTATACTATCTTCTTTCAATTTATTTGATTCGATCTTAGTATCAGCTTTTGTAGTAAGCGAAAATGCGGTTACTGCCGATGTTAAAACTAATGCTGCAGCTATGATTATCTTTTTCATATAGTGTTTATCTATTGGAACTTTTAGGTGGTTTGATTAATCGGCAGTTGCGATATCTGATTTTGGCGCATTAACGTTTTTAACAGAAACGGTTACACTGTCTTCCTGCAATTTATTCGATTCAACTTTGCTATCAGTTTTTGTTGTAAGCGAAAACGCAGTTACTACTGATGTTAAAACTAATGCTGCTGCTATGATTATCTTTTTCATGTTTGTGTGTTTATTAAAGTTGTAAGGGATAATAATTAATTAGTCTGCAGTGCCTACGTCTTTTTTGTTATCGGCAGTACCAACATCTTTCTTGTTATCAGCGGTGCCTAGATCTTTTTTATTGTCAGCGGTACCTACATCCTTTTTGTTATCGGCAGTGCCAACGTCTTTTTTGTTTGAGAAAGCTGATGCGCTAACGGTAGTTGCTGATAAAGTGCTGAATATGATTGCTGCTGCTATGATTAATTTTTTCATGATCGTATTTGGAAATGTTTTTTATGATTTGTATTAGTTGATTGTCGTGTTGTTGTTGATTGTAATTAGTCTGCAGTGCCTACGTCTTTTTTGTTATCGGCAGTACCAACATCTTTCTTGTTATCAGCGGTGCCTACATCTTTTTTATTGTCAGCGGTACCTACATCCTTTTTGTTATCGGCAGTGCCAACGTCTTTTTTGTTTGAGAAAGCTGATGCGCTAACGGTAGTTGCTGATAAAGTGCTGAATATGATTGCTGCTGCTATGATTAATTTTTTCATGATCTTATTTTGAAGTATTTTTTATGATTTGTGTTAATTGATTGTCGTGTTGTTGTTGATTGTAATTAGTCTGCGGTACCTACGTCTTTTTTGTTATCGGCAGTACCAACATCTTTCTTGTTATCTGCGGTGCCTACATCTTTTTTATTGTCAGCAGTACCTACATCCTTTTTGTTATCGGCAGTGCCAACGTCTTTTTTGTTTGAGAAAGTTGAAGCGTTAACGGTGGTTGCGGTTAAAGTGCTGAATATGATTGCTGCTGCTATGATTAATTTTTTCATGATCTTATTTGAAGTATTTTTTATGATTTGTGTTAATTGATTGTCGTGTTGTTGTTGATTGTAATTAGTCTGCGGTACCTACATCCTTTTTGTTATCGGCAGTACCAACATCTTTCTTGTTATCTGCGGTGCCTACATCTTTTTTATTGTCAGCAGTACCTACATCCTTTTTGTTATCGGCAGTGCCAACGTCTTTTTTGTTTGAGAAAGTTGAAGCGTTAACGGTGGTTGCGGTTAAAGTGCTGAATATGATTGCTGCTGCTATGATTAATTTTTTCATGATCTTATTTGAAGTATTTTTTATGATTTGTGTTAATTGATTGTCGTGTTGTTGTTGATTGTAATTAGTCTGCGGTACCTACGTCTTTTTTGTTATCGGCAGTACCAACATCTTTCTTGTTATCTGCGGTGCCTACGTCTTTTTTATTGTCAGCAGTACCCACATCCTTTTTGTTATCTGCAGTGCCAACGTCTTTTTTGTTTGAAGTGGCTTTTGCCGGGGAAGCATTGTTATTAACGGTTAAAGTTGCTGCTGATAAAGCGCCTGTGCTGAATATTAATGCTGCTGCTATGATGAATTTTTTCATGATCGTATTGAAATGTTTTTATGATTTGTGTTAATTGCTATCGTGTTGTTAGTTATAATTAGTCGGCGGTGCCTACGTCCTTTTTGTTAGCTGTAGTGCTTCTCTCAATTGTTGCTGTAGGTTTAGCGGTGTTTTCTTTTGTGCATGATGGTAAGATGCCTGCGCTTAATAGTAATAATGCTACTGCTGTTATGATGGTCTTTTTCATGATGGTTTATTTTAGTTGTTAAGGGGGTATTTTATTTTATGAATTAATTAATCGGCAGTACCAATGTCTTTTTTAAATGTCATTGTGTTTTGCACGAAGGTGGCAGTAGGTTTTACGGTTACCTGTTTGGTGTATGACGGTAAAACTGCTGTTGTTAAAACTAATGCTGCTGCTATGATCAACTTTTTCATAATGATTTATTTTAGGTTGTTAGGGGTATTTGTTAATAGGGTTAAATTAATCGGCAGTGCCAATGTCTTTTTTAAATGTCATTGTGTTTTGCACGAAGGTGGCAGTAGGTTTTACGTTTACCTGTTTGGTGTATGACGGTAAAACTGCTGTTGTTAAAACTAATGCTGCTGCTATGATCAACTTTTTCATAATAATTTATTTTAGGTTGTTAGGGGGCTTGTTGATAGGTTAATTAATCTGCAGTGCCAATGTCTTTTTTAAATGTCATTGTGCTTTGCATGAAGGGGGCATTGGGTTTTACAGTCACCTGTTTGGTAAATGATGGTAAAATGCCTGTTGATGAAATTAGTGCTGCTGCTATAATTAACTTTTTCATAACTGTGTTTTTTAATATTCTTTTCTAACTTATTTCTTTATTAATCTGCCGTGCCAATATCTTTTCTTATACCGGTAGTAGCCTTTAAAAATATATCCATTGTTGTACGCACACTTGTTTGTTTAACGCAGGAGGATAGTAACACGCCGCTTATTAACACTATGTATGCAAGTAGATTTCTTTTCATATTATTTTTCATTTTATTAACCTGTAAACAAATGTTAATTATATGGCTACTTTATCTCCATTTAAATTGGAAATTGTAACTATAAGTTAACAACATTAGCATATTTATTCGTACTATTGAATATTGTTCAATAATATATTATAGCACACTTAACTAATTAATAGTCAGTATATTAACAGCACAAATATAAGTATGTTTTTCATTTATAAGGTAACAATTTTTAACAATTTTTTGTGCTTGTTTTTTTAAAAATTTAACCTTATGTATTATTGTTGTATTTATTTTATAACTTTCACCATAATATAACGTATAGAGCCCTAATGAATAGAATTTTTACTCTTCTTATTTTCTTTTTTGTTTGTAGTACTGTATATGCGAAGGGTAATGTGGATGTTGATGTTGCTGCACAGGATACAAACGAAGTAATAAAATTAAATAAGCAAGCTTACGATAACCGCTTAACAAGCCCGGATCAAACAGTTAGTTACGCATCCAAAGCGCTGGCTATTGCAGAAAAGGCCGGTTACGATAAAGGGATAGGCGAGGCTTATCGTGTGAGGGGTATTGGTAAATATTATTTAAACCAGGCAAGCGCAGCTATTCATGATTATTTACAGGCACTCTCTTACTTTTCAAAAATTAAAGACCTACGAAGCCAGGCAAAAGTTTATAATAATATAGGCAACTTATATCTGGATAATAATTACGCAAACTCATTAGAGTATTTAAAAAAAGCCTTAGTTATTGCCGAAAAACTGGCTGATAAGCAGTTAACAGGTTCTCTTTATTTAAATATTGGTAACGTTTATTATCGTAAAAAAAGCTTTTATCAGGCTTTAACTTATTATGACAAGGGTAATGAGATCTTTTCCTCTATTAAAGATTCGGTAAACCTTATTCAGGCGCTTCAAAACAGGGGGGTAATTTATTTTAATCTTAATCAATATGATATTGCCGAAAAGCTGTTATTGGCGGCCAATAAAGCGGCTAAAGAAAGAGATTTGAATAAACCCGTTGCCAGTACAAACTTAACGCTTGCATCGCTATATATCGCGCAAAAGAGGTTCGACGATGCAGAGAAGATTGTAAGGGAAGGGCAGGCTTACTCAAAAGCTGTTAAAGATGAGAAACTGGAGTCTGATTATAATTACACTATTTATCAGTTAGAGGCTAAGCGTAAGAACTACGAACGTGCTTTGTATTATCTGCAAATGATATTTAGGCAAGACAGTACGATTTATACTTCTAACGAGTCTACTCAAATAAGCATGCTGCAGGAGCAATTTAAACAGCAGGCAAGGCAGCGCGAAAATGAGCTTATTATACAAAGGCAACAAAACGATCGTATTAAGTTTTGGGCGGTAACTATTGTGGCCGGTTTGTTATTGGTAGTAATAGCCCTTTTAATAAGCAATGTTAAACGTAAAACGTTAACAAATACCAAACTTACCGAACTTAATGAAGAGGTTTCCCGACAGAAGGATAACCTTGACAGGGTAAATCATCATCTTGAAGAAATTATTGATGAGCGTACAAAAGACCTGCAGATAAAGAACAAGAAGCTTTCCGAGTATTCGTCCTATTTGTCACACCAAATACGGGGGCCGATAGCCACACTGCGCGGCTTAATGAATTTAGAGAAAGAAGGGCTTGTGGATGAAAAGGAATGTATTAATATGATGGATAAGTGCGTATCCGATATTGATCAGAAGATCATCGAAATGAGTGAGATGCTTAATGATACCAGTAAAAAGGTTTTTTAATTGATCATTATCCTCAACTTGGATAGGTACTATGTATCTGTGCTTCAAATAATCCCAAATACATACAATACATTGATATCATTTGCAGGATAAGTAATTGTCTGTGTCGTTTATAGCCTTCAGTTTCAAAGGCCAGGGTTTCATTACCTGCAGTAACAAAAAACCTTACCTCACCCTTCCTGGGTTTTACACGTGTTTTTACCAACCCAGATGCTTTAACTTTTAACTTGCTGCGCCTATCATGTATGGTCCCACCTTTTGGCAAGTCGGCATTTGAAATAGATATCATGTAATTTGACATAGTATTTTTTGTTATACTATAGTCATTACAATTTTAAATCCAAATAACCTGATTAGGCTTCTTTAAAATGCAAAACGGTAATAAATCGACCCGTATTTTCATCTCACTTAAATTAATTAAAGGTTAGTTTAAAGTACTTAAATGAAAGTGAATAAAAATCACTTTATTACCGCAATAAAAAAGGACTAACTGTTGTATTTATTGAACAGTGTCAGTTGCACTTACATGGCAACATTGTTTTTGTTTAGTAATTCTTCATAAAGTAAAATTACTTTACGTTGCAAATTGGCTATCTCTGCTTCTCTGTCAACAAGTTTTTTCTGAATAATGCTCAGGCTTAGGTCTTGCGTGCTTGGCTCCTGGGTATATTCAAGCGAAAGCAAGTTAACAACGCTTACCTCAAATATATTAGCAATTTGCTCCAGTCTTGATAAGTTGATATCGGTAACTCCCGTTTCAATTTTTGAAAACGCAGGGATGGATATACCTAAACGGTTTGCCACATCTTCCTGGCTCCAGCCATGTTCATGGCGTAGGGTGCGAATATTTTTACCGGCAGACTTGTTAGTCTTCTTTTTTATAGTCTCGCTCATCATGTACATAATAATAAATATTAGTTAAGGGAAAAGGTTATTAATACTTATCCAAACCTAATGCCACTTATCAAATACACCTTAATTATGCCGGATTAACGGATAGTTAAATGTTGTTGCGTGAAAATTGTGGAATTTGTTCTACAAATAGTGGGAATATATATTACTCTACCCCACTAATTATACTCAGTTTCGCGAATTTTAAGAGCAGTTGTTTTTGGCCAATTTCTTTAAAAAATATGGTTGCTTTTATATCGGGTTTATTGCCTTCCAGCGTAAGTACCTTACCAAACCCAAAACGCTCATGTTCTACCTGCATACCAACCTGCAGGTTTGAGGTATCTGACGGTTTAAAATCCGGCGATGGCACGTGGGCTTTTGCCAGTATAGATGTTGTTTTAACCGGCGGTGCAGTAGCGGCTTTTGGTTTTGAGAACGTATCGGCTTTTCTGCTCCAGGCGTTACGCTCATCATCAAATGAACCTGAAGATACAGGTTTGGCTGTAAAGTCAAGTTCCAGGTACTTAGCGTCTATCTCATCTAAAAAGCGGCTTGGCTCGCAACTTATTAACGTGCCAAACTTAAAACGCGATGTTGCGTAACTAATGGTTAACTTATATTCTGCACGGGTAATGGCCACGTAAAACAGGCGGCGTTCCTCCTCCAGATCGCTGCGCGAGTTAAGCGACATTTGAGATGGGAACAGGTTTTCTTCAAGCCCTACAATGTGTACTTGTGGGAATTCCAACCCTTTTGATGAGTGGATCGTCATCAAAGATACCGTGTCTGCATCCTTATCTTTATCCTTGTCATCGTTGGTTAACAGGGCTACATCCTGCATAAAAACGTCAAGTCCCTTTTCTTCAATATCTTCCCGTTCCGAGAACTCCTTTATCCCGTTTAACAGCTCTTGTATGTTTTCATAACGGTTAAGTCCTTCAATAGACTTATCTTCATACAGGTCTTTAAGCAAACCCGAGTGTTGCGCAATATGTAATGCAGCTTCATAAGCGCTCTGGTTTTTGGTTATAACCTGAAAACTCTGTATCATAGCCGCGAAAGCATGTAATGATGCCGGGGCTTTTTCTATATACCTGTTCGCTTCTATGATCACCTCGAAAGGGGTGATGCTGTTTTTATCTGCTGCAACAATTATCCTATCTACCGTGGTATCCCCAATTCCACGTTTTGGGTAGTTAATAACACGTTTAAGCGCTTCCTCGTCGTTGGGGTTAAACGTAAGGCGGAAGTAGGCTATAAGGTCTTTGATCTCTTTACGCTGATAAAAAGATAGTCCTCCGTATATTTTATACGGGATCCCATTCTTGCGTAAAGCCTCCTCCATAGAGCGCGATTGCGCGTTGGTACGGTACAGAATAGCGAAATCGTGCCACTTTAAACCGTTGGTACTGCGCTGCTGCATAATAGCATCGGCTACCAGCTTACCTTCCTCGTTATCGCTAAAGGCGCGCATAACTTTTATTTTATCGCCGGTTTCTTTTTCAGAGAAAACGTTCTTTTTAAGCTGCTCTTTATTGTTGGCTATTACGCTATTGGCAACATTCACAATGTTTTGGGTAGAACGATAGTTCTGCTCCAGCTTAAATATCTTCAAATCAGGGTAATCCTTCTCAAAATTTAGGATGTTCTGGATATTAGCCCCACGGAAAGCATAGATACTCTGCGCATCGTCACCTACCACACATATATTCTCGTTAACCGCGGCAAGGCGCTTAACAATCAGGTATTGCGAAAAGTTGGTATCCTGGTACTCATCTACCATCAGGTATTTAAACTTCTGCTGGTATTTGTTCAGTACCTCGGGGTGTTTTTTCAGTAACTCGTTGGTTTTGAAGAGCAAATCGTCGAAATCCATAGCTCCGGCACGGTAACAACGCTGTGCATAAGTTTCGTAGATCTTGCCCAGCATGCCACGGCCGCTGCTAAAATCATCGGCCTGTATCTGCTCGTTATTTTGATATTCCTGCCAGCCAACCAGGTTGTTTTTTGCAGCAGAGATTCTGTTTAGTACAAAATTTACGCTGTACAGCTTATCATCAAGCTGCATTTCCTTTAAAATAGCGCGCAGTACGCTTTTGCTATCGTCCGTGTCGTATATGGTAAAGTTGTTTGGGTAGCCAATTTTATCGGCTTCAACCCGCAGTAATTTGGCAAAAACCGAGTGGAAGGTACCCATCCATATGTTTTTGGCTTCGGGGCCGCAAATATGGTTGATACGCTCGCGCATTTCGCGGGCGGCCTTGTTGGTAAACGTAAGTACCAGTATATTAAAGCTATCTACACCGCTGCGAATAAGGTGCGCAACCCTGTAAGTAATAACACGTGTTTTACCCGAACCTGCACCGGCAATAATCATTACCGGGCCTTTTATTTGTAATACTGCGGCCTTTTGCTCGGGATTTAACCCCTCTAAATAATCCAAATCCTGTTCCTCTTTTCTTATACTGCGAAATTAGTTATTTGCATGAGAAAGCTAAATAAATTGGCAACTGAAATTTTCCACGTACCCAATTTTGTCAACGATTTGATAATTACCCGCGAAAACGCATGTTTCGTTATAAGCAATATTCGGTGACGAAATTGGCGCCAAAAAACGACTTTTAAACGGATAAAAACGCCCCTGAAACGCCCTGCAGGTGTCTTAATTTGGGTGTTTTTGTTCCATTTTTTTCCAAAACGGGGAACGGTCAAAAATTTGTTGTTTTCCGGAGGTTTTTATAACCGCTTTTTTATCGCCTGGTAAATTATCCAGCCGAAGGGTAGCAGCCAGATCATATCGTTCCAAACGTTCACCCAAAAAAAGGAGGGAGCAAGCTTGCCTAACCAGATATAATATACCGAACCAATTGGCCCCAGCACCTTGCCGATAAAACCAACCAGTATCAGTGGCCAGTAGGCAACCGGATCTTTCGAGGCGAAATAATAGGCAATGCCATAAACCCCAACCAGCATTCCTACGCAACGCAGAATGATGAGCAGGAAATCGGTAGGGGGATTACCGAAAAGGATGATTTGCGGCCAGACGGAAATAACTATCCCCCAAAAAATGTTGTAAATAGCGGCGAGGAACATAATGGTTTTGGCCGCTTTGAGTTTGGGGATGTTATTCATTTGCAATAATGCTGTGAAGTTAATGATCTAGACTGAAATGTTACTATGTTAGTCGGCAAGTCGACTCACCCCGCTCCGCTTTGCTTGCGACCCTCTCTGCTTCGCAAAGAGGGTGAAATTGCAAAACCCTCTTTACGCGAAGCGAAGAGAGGGCAGTCCAGCGTAGACGGTGAGTAAATAAGAAGTATGATTGGTTTGCACATCCTTAAAACAATTCTCAATTTAGCCCTTTCTATAATATAGATACCCACCCTCATGAACAAGCTCGCCAACTCCACCTCGCCATATTTATTACAGCATGCCAATAACCCGGTTAACTGGTACCCCTGGGGGGCAGAAGCCCTGCAGAAAGCAAAGGACGAGAACAAGCTGATATTAGTTAGCATTGGTTACTCGGCCTGCCACTGGTGCCATGTTATGGAGCACGAAAGCTTTGAGGATGAGGCGGTGGCTGCCGTTATGAACGAGTACTTTGTTTGTATAAAAGTTGACCGGGAGGAACGCCCCGACGTTGACCAGATCTACATGAGCGCCATTCAACTGATGAGCGGGAGGGGAGGCTGGCCATTAAATTGTATCTGCCTGCCCGACCAGCGGCCTATTTATGGCGGTACCTATTTCCGTAAAAACGACTGGACAAGCCTGCTGTTTAACCTGGCCGATTTCTACAAAACCAAACCCGAAGAAGCCGAAGATTATGCTGTACGCCTGACCGAAGGCATTAAACAATATGAATCTGTTGCTTTTGTAAAAGAGCAACCCGACTATACCAAAGCCGACCTGGAAGTTATCATGAATACCTGGCGCAGGTACATAGACCCGGTTGAAGGTGGGTTTGGTGGCGCGCCAAAATTCCCGATGCCAAATAATTCATTGTTTTTGATGCGCTATGCCCATTTGATGAAGGACGAAGGCCTGGCCGAAAATGTAAAGCTGACGCTGAAGAAAATGGCCTTTGGTGGTATTTATGATCACATTGGCGGGGGCTTTGCCCGCTACGCGGTTGACGGTGTTTGGCATGTACCGCATTTCGAGAAAATGCTTTATGATAACGGGCAACTGGTGAGCTTATATGCCGAGGCTTACACCTGGAACCCCGATCCGCTTTATAAAACCATTGTTGATGAGATCATAACTTTTATTGGCCGCGAACTTACATCGCCCGAAAATGGCTTTTACTCGGCGCTTGATGCGGATAGCGAGGGTAAGGAGGGCAAGTTCTATATTTTTACCAAGGCAGAGATCGAAGAGATACTGGGCGATGATGCCGACCTGTTCAATATCTATTACCACGTTACCGAAGATGGCAACTGGGAAGAGGAGCGATCCAACGTATTCTTCCGCAGGGAAGAGGATGCAGAACTGGCCGAAAAGCTTGGGCTATCGGTTGATGAATTAGTAAGCAGGATCAATACATCCCGCAAAAAAGTACTGGACGCCCGCAGCAAACGTATACGCCCGGGGCTGGATAATAAGATATTAGCATCGTGGAACGGCCTGATGCTGAAAGGACTTTGCGAAGCCTACCGCGCATTTAACAACCCCCAATATTTAGAACTGGCACTAAAGAATGCCGGGTTTATAACGGACAACCTGCTAAGCGGCGCTAAACTATCGAGGGTTTATAAAAAAGGGGCCTCCCTCTCCGAAGGAGAGGGCCGGGGAGAGGCCTCCTTCCTTGATGACTACGCCAATGTTATAGACGCTTTTATCACACTATACGAAGTTACCTTTAACGAGGTATGGCTGATACAGGCGCAAAAACTTGCCGACTATACTCTTGCCCATTACTATAATGAAGAAGGTGGGGTGTTTTTTTACACGGCAGATAATGACGAAATGCTCATCGCCCGTAAATCTGAAATTATGGATGGGGTGATACCTGCATCAAACTCGGTGATGGCGCGCAACCTGAAAAAGCTGGGCTTGTTTTTTGATAATGAAGGCTACCTGGAGGTATCGGCACAGTTACTGCGCAACATTGTTCCGCATTTGGCTAAGTATAGTACGGCCTATTCTAACTGGACGATATTGTTGCTTGATGAGGTTTTTGGTACTTATGAAGTTGCCATTACCGGTAACAATGCTGAAACAAAGCGCATTGAAATGGAACAAAATTACATTCCTAATAAAATTATGTTGGGTGGTAAGAATGGAAGTTTACCTTTGCTGGCTGAAAAATTTAATAACGATACCCGGATATTCGTATGCAGGGATAAAACCTGCGGTTTACCGGCCTACAATATCACAGACGCATTAAAACAAATAAATAATTAATTCCTTATACAAATAAACAGGTATTGAGATAACCCGGCTAACGCCAGGATGGAGTTCCAAACCTAAAAACAAACATTAGATGAAAATTCAACCACAACACGTAGTATCATTAACATACGATTTGTATGTTAAAAAAGAGGACGGAACAGAAGGCTTACAGGAAAGCGCAACACAAGAGCAGCCATTAACCTTTTTGTTTGGTGCCGGGCAAATGATACCAAAATTTGAAGAGGAATTAAGCACCCTTTCAACCGGTGATACTTATGATTTCCGTATAACTGCATCAGAAGGTTATGGCGAGTTTGATGAAGAAGCTGTAGCTAACCTGCCTTTAGAAATGTTTAAAGGAACTGATATGCCGCAAGTTGGCGAGGTTTTACCTTTACAGGATAACAATGGCAACCGTTTCAAGGGCCAGGTTGTATCTATCACCGAAGATTCAGTTATAGTTGACCTTAACCACCCAATGGCAGGCCAGGAATTGCACTTTAAAGGTGAAATATTAAACGTTCGCCCGGCAACACCCGAAGAACTGTCACACGGCCATGCACATGGTCCGGATGGCCATCACGCTCATTAATATCACAGTAAATATTCTTATAGAGAGACGCGATCATCGCGTCTCTTTTTGTTTAAGGGCAATTGTTAAAGATGGGGGCAAGAAATATCTATTCGTAGTCAAGATGCCATCTGTTATTAACAACACAACGTATAAGAATACGGCAGGCAATTGGCTCGCCGTTTAATTTGGCGGGAATAAATATAACATCTGCCGGGTCGGGTAGCTTAATGTTCATGTTTACGGTTTTAAAAGGCTGGGTATATGGATAGGCCGTTAAAGTTACTTTGAAAACTGCTAAGCGGCCACCGGGGCTCACCAGCAGTTCAACCACAGCTGTAATAGCATCTCTGTCAATTTCTCGATATTCTTTAGGTAAGGTAAATAAGGTTAGATAAGGTAAATAACCATAATATATCCCACCTATTTTAACGGGCTTGGTAACCTTATCACCGGGGTTAAGCGTTTTGTCTACAAAATACCGCAGGTGCGATGTAGTATCTTCGGGCGCTTCGTAAAATAACCTGCCGGTAGAATAATCGTACGTTTGAATTATGGTGCCTTTCGGGTCAGTAAATTTCCATAATCCAATTTTTTTGTCGTTTTCATACATGCCGCTGGCTACAGGGATCTTGTTTTTATACAAAGCCTTGAATAAGCCCTGCCTTGTATTTACATCGCGGGCCAATACTTTAAAAACTTCGGTAACATCGCCGGATATTTTCCTTTTTATTTCAAGGGTATCCTGGGCATAACAATTGTTTACGATTAAAATAACGGTAAATAGTAGTAAGTAGCGTTTTAGCATTTTTAGATCTAATTATTCATCGGCTTTGTTAATATACTCAATGGCCGGGTTTATTTTTTGGAGGTCGGCAATAAAATCATCCTTTTTTACCGGAGAGATAACCACAGAATCGTACTTGTTATAAAACACCTCTAACCTATCAAAGGATAAGGCAGGCGCGCTTAAAATAGTATGGCAGGGCACTATCTTTTTTATGCTTTCGATAGGAATTGACCGGTTTAATAAAAAGCCGGACTTTACCTTCAATATATTATTGCTTATAGTGTAGCAGGTGTTAAACACAATAGGGAAAACAATTACACCGGTTAAAGCCAGGCAAACTATGGCTGGTAAATAAAGGTTATGAAAGAAGTAGCTGATCTCAATTATGATGAGCAAAGCTATCACTACATATATAATAAACCCCTTTTTTGAGGGGTAAACTTTATCCCCGGTTATCATTTTATAAAGATAGATAAAAACCTAAAATTAATTACCACGACGACCGCCGCCACCACCACCGCGCCTACCGCCGCCGCCATTACGGCCACCACCTTGCCTGCCCGCGAATTTTTGCAGGCGCATAGTAAACGTAAGCATAAAGTATCTGCCCAAACGGTTGGTGCGGGTATCTATGATCTGATTACCACTAACAACGCGCGATACGCCTGTGTTTTGATTAAACATATCAAATGCCTGGAACCGTAATGCAGCCAAATGGTTTTTCATAAACTGATATTCTACATAGGTACTCAGCAGCGTAGGGTTGGCCTTAACCGTACTGCTGAAACCATGGGTAATGGTTTGGGTAAGATTATAACCTAAAACCAGGTTGTTAAAAAAGTAGTTGCGGCCATCCAGCCCAAATGTCCAGGTTTTAGCATCGGTACTAATTTGTGATTGGCTGTAGCGGGTAGTGTTAATGCTGTAATTGCCGCTTATTTCGGTATCCATCAGGCTGTCAAGATCTACCCGCAGTTTGGCACCCTGGTTAAACACCCAGTTTTTACCCAGGTTACGTTCCCCGCCTAAATAGTTGATGTTATTGTTAAAGTTTGCCCCACCATTTAAAGTTACGGTGTACTTACGATTGGCAAATGGTTTTGAAAAAGCATAATTACCGTTTGCAGAATAATAACCGTTGGTATTCAAATAGCGCGTTTCCTGCGTGGTGCTGGTGCTATCGTTGCCGCCTGGAATTATCAGCGGCTGCGAATTTGTCACAATTTTATTTTGGGTGGAGGTGAACGATAAGTTGGTAAATAAGGAGTTGCCACTGGCAATATCAAACTGGTTATATCGCAGGCTTATGTTGTTGTTAAATTCGGGTTTTAGGTCGGGGTTACCATACACCCTGTTTTGCGGGTTCGAAAGATCTGGCTGTAATTGTAGTTGCGTAAACGACGGCTGGTTATTGGTGCCCGAATAATTTATAGATAAAGAGTGGTTCTTTTTAAAGTTATAAATGAACCTTGCAGTAGGGATGTAATTAAATGTATTGGTAGATGTAGCAAAATTATGCGATTCGCCATTTAACGTAGCCGGCTGTACCGCCATACCCACCGTGTAGTTATACTTAGTATGTATCCCCCGTATATTTAACCCAAAGCGGTTGGTTATAAATTGATAGTTATAAATAGTACTTAACGAGTCTACATAGGTTTCTGCACCGCTAACCGGGTCAACCTTATAGTTATAGCGGTTATTATCTGTTTTGGAATAGTTGTAGGCGTAATTAGCTTCCAGGTAAGTGGTTTTGCCAATAGGCTCGGTATAGCTTAAGCTGATATTGCCCCGCATAGCATTGTTGTTGGTGTTGATTTGCTGGTAGGGTGGTATTGTAGGGTCTTGCGGTTGTGTAATGTATTGCTCGTCCAGGCCCTGCGTGTTCTTTGAAAAGTTAAGGCCGGTGTTTATGCTGAAATTGCGCCCTTTCTTTTTAAATTTATGGTTATACAAAAAGCTTATCCCGCCACTTGGCGATGAAGCATTGGTTATTGCCAGCTCATTACCGTTTATCCGTATGTTTTTACGTGTATTGCTAAAAGTATCTGTGTTGGTAGTGTTTGATGAGTTGTACGAAAAGCTGGGATTTATTTTGAGGTAGTTGGCGGTATCAATACGATACTCCATATTAAAATCAAAGCGGTGATTAATATTGTTACTGCGCCCTATACTGTTATCGTTATTAATAATATCGCCGGTTTGAAAATGGTTTTGTGTTTGCGATGTACTGGTTGTTAGGCGGTCCCGGTCAGCAAAACTGTAACTGCCGTAAACCGTTATCTTTTTACTCCAATCGTTCCGGTAATTAAACCCTATAGACCGATTAGTGGTAATGCCATTGGCTGTGCTTACGCCACCACCTGCATTGCTGCCACCACCACCGCCGCCGCGTCCACCACCTCCGCCACCGGTAGCCAAGTTAAACGAATTGGTATTTGTGTTATTCAGCGTGCCGATAACTGATATCTGCCTGTCCTCTTTAAACGCGTTGGCAGATAATTTGGCAATATACCGGTCGTCGTTGCCCGCGCCAACGGTTGCCTGGCCAAATTTGCCCGTACGTTTACCCTTCTGAATGGTAATGTTCAATATTTTATCAGGTTCGCCGGTTTTTATGCCGGTAAGGTTGGCCTGGTCGCCATAATCATCAATCACCTGTATGTTCTCTACAATATCCGCAGGTAAGTTTTGAGTGGCGGTTTGCACATCACCGCTAAAGTAATCCTTGCCGTTTACACGTACTTTGGTTACCTGCTTGCCATGGGCAGTAACATTTCCATCCTTATCAACAGTAATGCCCGGCATCTTCTTTATCAGATCCTCCACCTGCGAACCTTCCCTTACCTTATAGGCCGCGGCATTATATTCAACAGTATCTTCTTTAATAACAATAGGGTTAATAGCAGTAATGTTCACCACGCTCAGGTAGTTCATCTGTATCTTTAGCTTGATGGGGGCAAGCTGGATAGGCTTGGTATCATTATCCATTACATATTTTCGCGTATATACCTGGTAGCCCAGGCCAGAAACGGTGATCTTAAAGTTCTTCGATCTTACTTCGGGGAAGCTGAACACACCTTTCATATCACTTGCCACAACTACACTGTCTGCATCTGAAGTTAATTTGACGGTAACACCAGCCACGGCACCCAGTGTATCTACTATTGTTCCGCTAACTGCGCGGGGTTGCTGGGCATATAGGCGTTGTGTAAAAAAGCAACTAAATAAAATGATGGATAAGGTAATAAGTAGATATTTTGCCATGGCATTTAAAATATTTAGCCTAATGACAGTGAATGTATTGGGAAGTTTAACAATTGCGCCAATGTCATACAAATGTTGCAATAAGGCAGACATTTTAATGACAATTTAATTATTTATTAATTTTTTTAACGGTATTTCAAAACTTTTGGTTAACTTTAATGCGCAAATCCCCGTATAACCCGATTGATTAAAATAAACTCCCGATACTAAATGGCATTTATACACGACGTGCTGGAAGAACCATCTTACGGATGGAAGGATGCTAATGGCGAACTTTCTAAGCCAACCCCCAGACAAATCTTTTCTGAATTTTTTTCGAGATTAAATATTTTCAGTAACAAAAAAAACTGGCTTTCTTTTATGAGCTGGGCTATGGTTTTGTGCCTTACGCCTTTTTTGTTCCTGTTTATATTTAAATATTTTAGCATTACAGGTTTAGTTATAGCCTTTGTTTACAGCATGATTGTAATGGGTACCCATGGTACTATATGGTATCACAGGTACTGTACCCACGGTGCTTTTAAATTCAAAAACAATTTTTGGCGTTTCTTCACCCAAAATCTTACCCTTAAAATTATCCCGGAAGAGATCTATGCGATATCGCACCACGTGCACCACGCATTATCTGATACCCCCGGCGATCCGTACAACGCGCAAGGCGGTTTCCTGTATTGCTTTTTAGCTGATGCAAATCACCAGCCGGTTAACCGTAACCTGGATGAAAAAGGATACAACCGTTGCCTTACTTTAATGAAGCATACCGGTGTTACCTGTAACACTTATGCCCAGTACAAAAAATGGGGATCGGTAGCTAATCCGTTCCACATGATTCTGGGTGTTATTGCTAACTGGGCATTTTGGTTTACAGCTTTTTACCTGCTTGGCGGTATGGGTTTAGCTTGTGCCATATTTGGCGCGGCAGGCTTTTGGGCCGTTGGTGTACGTACCTTTAATTACGAAGGCCACGGAAAAGGCGAAGATAAACGCCGCGAAGGTATTGATCATAACCGTAAGGATATGTCGGTAAACCAGCTTTGGCCCGGTATAGTTGCAGGCGAATGGCATAACAACCACCACTTGTTCCCAAAAAGTGCACGTTCGGGTTTTAAACCACACCAGGTTGATAGCGCGTGGTATTACATTAAGTTTATGCACATGATAGGCGCGGTAAGCCATTATCACGATTCAAAAAAGCAATTCTATAAAGAGCATATTAAAGAAAAGGTTAAAAAAATAACCGAACCTGTGTTTTGCCCAACAACGGGGAAGCAGATATTTGCTACAGAACGTGTTTAACAATTTATGATACTATTTTAACCTTATTAATAAGTTTAAATAAAAAAGGGATGCGAAAGCGTCCCTTTTTTATTTAAAAGCAATTTTTACACTGTGATTTTTACAAATGAATATATAACTTAGTCAACCAATTATACATAACCTAATAATCTGATGTGTAAAAAAGCTATTTGTTTATTTGTCGGCTTGCTGGCAATGGCTGTATTTGCTACAAGCGGGTATTCTCAAACTAAAGCAATTGGCATTTTTGATGGTAATACAGATATAGGTACAGTAAAGCATAAAGGCAACGTTGAATATGATGCCCAAACACAGCAATACACCGTTAGCGGATCAGGAGCAAATATTTGGTTTGATAAAGATGAGTTCCATTTTGTGTGGAAACGCATAAAGGGTGATTTTATACTGCGCACAAATGCGGAGTTTATAGGTAAAGGTACCGAGGCACACCGCAAATTCGGTTTAATGGTGCGCAAAACATTAGATGGTAAATCCCCACATATCAATGCTGTTGTTCATGGCGATGGGTTAACTTCCTTACAGTATCGCAAAGCTGTGGGCGATAGTACTAAAGAGCAAAAATCCGCGATTACTTCGGCCGGTGTTATCCAGCTGGAAAGAAAAGGAAGCACCTACATAATGTCGGTGGCCCGCAAGGGTGATGTTTTTGGCCCCGAAGAAAAGATCGATCTTGACCTGGGTGATGAAGTATATGTAGGCATATTTGTTTGCTCGCATAACGCGGATGTTGTAGAAAAGGCAACGTTTAGTAATGTACGCATCGTTGCGCCGGCCCCGCCGGATCTTGTGCCTTATAAGCAATATTTAGGCAGTAGTATCGAGATACTGGATATGGCAACGCAAAACAGCCGGATCATTTATCAGTCGCCAAAATCATTACAGGCACCAAACTGGATGCTCGACGGCAAATCGCTTATCTATAACAGCGACGGTTCGTTATATAAATTTAACCTGGCTACCAATACTCCAACCGTTTTAAACACCGGTATCGCTAAAAATAATAATAACGATCATGTGCTTTCTTTTGATGGCAAATGGCTCACCATTAGTAGTGGCGATGGCGGCCCGTCTATAGGTTATGTTGTTCCTGCCAATGGGGGCGAGGCTCGTAGGGTTACCGTTACCGGTAAAGGTGCATCGTATATGCACGGCTGGTCGCCTGATGGCAAATATCTTGTGTTTTGCGGCGAACGTAATAAGGAATACGATGTATATCGTGTGCCGGTTGCGGGCGGCCCCGAAGAAAGGCTGACCAACACTCCCGGTTTAGATGACGGCCCGGAGTATACACCTGATGGCCAATATATCTACTTTAACTCCGTACGGTCTGGCCTGATGCAGGTTTGGCGAATGAAAGCCGACGGCTCCGAACAAACACAGATCACTAATGATGATAATAACAACTGGTTTCCGCATGTATCGCCCGATGGTAAGTGGATAGTATATATCACCTTCCTTAAAAGCGAGGTTGCCCCCGGTGATCACCCCTTTTACAAACACGTTTATTTACGTGTAATGCCAGTAGGCGGCGGCCCCTCAAAAGTAGTTGCCTATTTATATGGCGGCCAGGGCACTATCAATACACCATCGTGGTCGCCTGATAGTAAGCATATTGCGTTTGTAAGTAATACCAGTTTGTTATTTCCGGCGTTTCCTATAAGTAAGAACTAAATTCAACTAAATTATAAATCTCAACTAAAATGACATCATCCCGCAGAACTTTTTTAAAAAACAGCGCTATTGCGGCTACTGCAGCAGCTTTAATGCCTAATAATCTATTTGCAGCACCTGCCAGAATACAAAGAGTAGGCATTCAGCTTTACTCGGTACGCGATGCGATGAAGGTTGACCCGGCAGGTACTTTAAAGAAACTGGCCGCTATGGGTTATCAGCATGTAGAGCACGCTAACTATGTAGACCGTAAATTTTACGGCTGGACAGCTAAAGAGTTTAAAAAGGTACTGGATGATCTGGGCCTGCAAATGCCAAGTGGACACACCGTAATGACGCCTCAGCATTGGGATGCAGAGAAAAACGACTTTACCGATGCATGGAAATATACAGTTGAAGACGCTGCTTATATGGGCCAAAAGTTTGTAATAAGCCCCTGGATGGATGAAAAAGTACGCCATGATACCGACCTGCTAAAACGCACAATGGATCAGTTTAATAAAAGCGGCGAGCTTTGCCAAAAGTTTAACATGAAGTTTGGGTATCATAACCACGATTTTGAATTTACAACCATGGTAGGTGATATACGCCTGTTTGATTATATAATGCAAAACACCGACCCTAGTAAGGTTTCGCAGCAGTTGGATATTGGTAATATGTACGGGCGCGAAAACGATGCCATCTCTATTATTAATAAATATCCCGGCCGTTTTGTATCTATGCACGTTAAGGACGAAGTAAAAAGCGCGGATAAAAACGAAGGTACCGGTTACGAAAGCACCATATTAGGCAAGGGCGTTTTACCGGTTAAAGAGGTTTTAAAAGCAGCTAAAAAAACCGGTGGTACCGTATACCTGATCATCGAACAAGAGTCCTATCAGGGACTTGACCCACTTGATTGTGTAAAAATTGATTTACAAACCATGAAAAAATGGGGATATTAAGAGTTTAAAAGCTATCTTTCAATCTTCTAATTGTATTTATAACACTAACCTAAAAAAATTGAATTTAAATATGAACCGGCGTGTTGCAATAAGGAACATGGCCCTTATTTTAGGCAGCGCGGCAGTATTGCCATCGTGCTTAAATGATAAGGGTAAACCTGTTGTGCAGTTAAAGCACCTTAAGATCGACGCCGATCAGGAAAAGCTGGTGAATAACCTTGCCGAAACCATCCTGCCAAAAACAGATACCCCGGGTGCGGGCGAACTTGGTATTAACCTGTTTGTTTTTAAGATGATAGACGACTGTTATGATAAAGAACATCAGCAGGACTTTATTACCGGCTTAGGTGATTTTGCTGCCGAAGCCAAAAAACAATTAGGTAAATCTTTTAATGAGTGTACCGCTAAAGAGCGCACTACATTTGTAAGCACTGTAGATAAAAACAGCAGTGGCGAGAAATATAAGGATAATACAAAGCTGATTGCTTTTTACAGGATGGTAAAAGATCAAACAGTATTTGGATACACCACATCCAAATATTTTATGACAAAGCAAATAGTTTATGAATTGGTACCCGGAAGGTATAACGCATACTTTCCTGTTAAAAAGCATGCAGCAGTATAATGGCTAATTTAAATATAGATAGTGTTAAGGACCGTACGTTTGATGCCATAGTTATAGGATCGGGTATGAGTGGTGGCTGGGCTGCCAAGGAATTTACAGACAAAGGCTTAAAAACCCTTGTACTGGAGCGTGGCCGCGATGTAAAGCATCTAAAAGATTATCCAACAACAAATTTATATCCCTGGGAATTTCCGCATCATGGCGTATTGCCTGATGATGTGCAAAAGGCAAACCCTATAGTAAACCGTTGCTATGCCTTTGGCGAAGATGCGGCACATTTCTTTGTAAAGGATGCCGAGCATCCATACGTTCAGGAAAAACCGTTTGATTGGATCCGCGGATACCAAACAGGTGGTAAATCCTTGCTATGGGCCCGCCAAACCCAACGCTGGAGCGACTTTGATTTTGAAGGCCCGGCACGCGATGGTTTCGCAGTAGACTGGCCTATCCGCTATGCAGATATTGCACCGTGGTACAGTTATGTAGAAAAGTTTGCAGGGATCTCTGGCAATCGCGATGGTATCCCGGAATTACCGGATGGCGAGTTTTTACCCGCTTTCCCGCTGAACGCCGTGGAAACCTTTTTTAGCAATCACGTTAAAAAAACCTACAAGAACAGGCATGTGATAAGCGCGCGTTGTGCACACTTGTCAAAGCCAAACCAAATACATTTAGACCAGGGCAGGGGCCAGTGCCAGGAACGTACATTGTGCCAGCGTGGCTGCCCGTTCGGCGGGTATTTTAGCGCCAACTCATCTACAATTCCATGGGCGTTAAAATCCGGCCATTGTACATTACGGCCGCATTCGGTTGTCGAGTCTATCATCTATGATGAGAAAAAAGGCAAAGCAACAGGTGTAAGGGTTATTGATGCAAATACAAAAGAGGCTATTGAATACTATGCCAACGTTATTTTTGTTAACGCGGCAGCTTTAAACAGTAACCTTATTTTGCTTAATTCAACATCAGGCCGTTTCCCTAATGGTTTGGGTAATGATAGCGGTACATTAGGTAAATATGTAGCTTTCCATAACTATTCGGCACATATAAATGCCGAGTACGATGGCGCTAAAGAGTGGACAACTGATGGGCGCAACCCTGCAGGCGGTGGTTATATCCCTCGTTTCAGGAACGTTTACAAACAGGAAACAAACTTTTTACGCGGTTACGCGGCAGGCTTTAGCGCTTATCGCTGGCAACAAAACAGCAGTGATGGCATAGGCCAGGACCTAAAAAATAACCTGGTTAAAAAAGACCTGAGCGGCTGGCATGTAGGTTCGCACATGATGGGCGAAACCATCCCTAAAGAAACAAATTACGTTGCGTTAGATAAATCATTGAAAGACCCATGGGGGATACCTCAATTGAAAATTTCTGTTGATTATGACGATAACGACGAAAAAATGAAAAAGGATTACGTGGAGCAAATGACAGAGATGTTTACATCGGCCGGTTTCACAAATATCAAGGCATCAACAGACCATAGGGCGCCGGGGCTTGATATTCATGAAATGGGTGGTGTACGGATGGGTAACGACCCAAAAACATCAATGTTGGATAAATGGCACCGCCTGCACGCCTGTAAAAACGTTTACGTTACAGATGGAGCGAGCATGACATCAACCAGTTGCCAAAACCCATCGCTTACTTATATGGCATTTACAGCCCGCGCGGTTGACCATGCAATAGGCGAAATGAAGAAAGGAAATGTTTAAGCAGATGGCAGTTTGCAGCAGGTAGATTACAGTTTGCAATGGATGGCTGCCAACTGCTAACTAAAAACTGCCAGTTTACGCATTGTGTGTAAAAAACACAATGAAAAAAAGATTTGTAAAATAATATTTATTCCTACATTAGAACCCGAACAACCGATTACTAAATAATTTATTTAACGCTATACTTTTATGTCTACAAACACTTATGACGCTATCGTCATTGGTTCAGGAATTTCAGGCGGCTGGGCTGCTAAAGAACTGACCGAGAAGGGCTTAAAAACCATCATGTTAGAGCGCGGTAAAAATATCGAGCACATTAAAGATTATGTTAATGCGAACAAAGCACCGTGGGAATTTGAACACAGGGGCGGCCGTACGCAAAAAATGATCGAGGATTATCCCGTTTTAAAACGTGATTATCCGCTAAATGAGGTTAACCTTGATTACTGGACCAACGAAAAAGAGAGCCCGTATACCGAGATCAAACGTTTTGACTGGTTTAGAGGTTACCACATGGGTGGTAGGTCATTAATGTGGGGCAGACAATCATACCGCTGGCACGATACCGATTTTGAGGCTAACTTAAAGGATGGTATTGGTACCGACTGGCCTATCCGTTATAAGGATTTGCACGACTGGTATGGTTATGCAGAAAGATTTGCCGGTATATCTGGTAATAAAGATGGTGTTCCAATCCTTCCGGATGGCGATTTTATGCCGCCAATGGATATGAATATTGTAGAAAAAGATATTCAGAAACGTTATAAAGAGTTTTATAAAGATGCAAGGCATTTTATAATTGGGCGTACAGCCAATATCACTGTGCCGCACAATAACCGTACAAACTGCCAGTATCGTAATAAATGCTGGTTAGGCTGTCCGTTTGGCGCTTACTTTAGCACGCAGTCGGCTACTTTGCCTGCAGCTATGGCAACCGGTAACCTAACCGTACGCCCCTGGTCAATTGTAACCAGGATCCTTTATGATAAAGACACTAAAAAGGCCAAAGGTGTTGAGATAATGGATGCGGAAACCAATAAAACGTATGAATACTATGCTAAGGTAGTTTTCGTAAACGCGTCGGCATTAAACAGTGCCTGGGTGTTAATGAATTCGGCTACCGATGTATGGGAAGGCGGTTTAGGCAGCAGCAGCGGCCAGCTTGGTCATAACTTAATGGACCATCACCTTGGTGTTGGTGCAGGTGGCCGTGTAGAAGGTTTTGAAGATAAATACACTTTTGGCCGCAGGGCTAACGGTATATACATTCCGCGTTACCGTAACTTAAACGGCGAAAAACGCGATTACATCCGTGGTTTTGGTTACCAGGGTGGTGGCAGCCGTAGCGGCTGGAGCCGTGACATTGCCGAAATGAATATCGGTGGTGGCTTTAAAGATGCATTATCAGAACCAGGATCATGGGGCTTTGGTATGGGTGGTTTCGGCGAAACTTTGCCATATCACGAAAACCGCGTTTATCTTGATAAAACCAACAAAGATAAATGGGGCTTGCCAATATTAGCGATTGATGCAGAGTGTAAAGATAACGAGCGTAAGATGCGTATCGATATGATGAACGATGCAAAAGAGATGCTGGAAAATGCAGGTGTTAAAGATGTACAAACTTATACATCTGAGCCGGTATTAGGCCGTGGTATCCACGAAATGGGTACAGCACGTATGGGCCGCGATCCAAAGACATCGGTACTAAACGGTAACAACCAGGTTTGGGATGCTAAAAACGTATTTGTTACGGATGGTGCCGCAATGACATCAGCAGCTTGCCAAAACCCATCGCTTACTTATATGGCGCTTACTGCCCGTGCAGCTGATTTCGCTGTAAAAGAACTTAAAAAAGGTAATATTTAACAGTATTGAAATTCGACTAACAATGACTGAAGAAAAAGAAACTCAAGATGCAAATCCGTCAAGGCGGAGTTTTATTAAATCGGGCGCATTAGCAGCTGCAGGTTTTATGATCGTACCACGCTTTGTATTAGGCGGTACGGGTTATACAGCACCAAGCGATATGCTGAATGTAGCAGGTGTTGGTGCCGGCGGTAAAGGCCAAAGCGATATTGCAAACTTTGCAAAAAGTGGTAAAGCGAACATTGCGTTCCTGTGCGACGTTGACGACCGTCGCGCAGCAGCTTCAAGGGCCGCATTCCCTAAGGCTAAGTATTATAAAGACTGGCGCGAAATGTATGATAAGGAACATAAACATTTTGATGCTGTATCAGTATCAACTCCCGATCATAACCACGCTATTATAACCTATCATGCCATGCAATTGGGTAAGCACGTTTATGTGCAAAAACCATTAACGCACGATATATGGGAAGCTCGTTTGTTAACAGAAGCAGCAAAAAAATATAAGGTTGTAACACAAATGGGTAACCAGGGTGCATCAAATGATGGTACCCGTTTAATGTCTGAATGGTATGATGCCGACCTGGTTGGCGATGTACATACCGTTTACTGCTGGACAAACCGCCCGGTTTGGCCACAAGGTATTAAATGGCCTGATCCGCAGCCAAATATTCCAAAGGAATTGGACTGGGATCTATGGTTAGGTACAGCACCTAAAAAAGATTACGTAGACAAATTGGTGCCATTTAACTGGCGCGGATGGTGGGATTACGGAACCGGCGCCCTTGGCGATATGGGTTGCCACCTTGTTGAAGCGCCTTTCCGTGTATTGGGTATCCAGTATGCTAAAGATGTACAAGCAAGTGTTGGTAGTGTATATGTTGATGAATTTAAACAAGGACACTTCCCTGAAAGCTGCCCTCCATCAAGCCATATTACGTTAACATTCCCTAAAACCAACAAAACCAAAGGTGATGTTACCCTTCACTGGATGGACGGTGGTATACAGCCCGAAAGACCGATTGAATTAGGCGCAAGCGAAAAATGGGGTGGTGAAGAAGGCAATGGTACCTTGTTTATTGGTACAAAAGGAAAAATGTACGCCAGTACTTATTCTGATGCCGCGACACTATTACCAAAAGAACGTACCGCCAGTGCAAATGCACCTCAGAAATGGGCACGTGTACCGGGTGGCGCAAACGGCCACTACGCGCAATGGGTGGAAGGTTGTTTAGCAGGTTACGGTAAAACAGAGTTAAGCTCGTCATTTGATAAAGCTGGTCCGCTTACCGAAGCATTGCTTATGGCAAACCTTGCAGTACGCGGTCACGAGTTAAAAGGTGGTTCTATTAAATTGAACTGGGATAACCAGGCAATGAAGGTTACCAACTTTGAAGACGTTAACCAGTACATTAAACGTAACTACCGTGCCGGGTTTGAATTAAAAGCATAATTTAATTAGTGATAGCAGGGTTTCAATCCTGCTATCACTAATTAATAAATCAACAAATAAAAATATTCACTCATTCAACAATTATAAAATGAATAGAAGAGACGCGATAAGCAGAGTTGGTTTGATACTTGGAGGAACGGTAATAGGTGCCGAACTTTTCATGTCAGGTTGCAAATCAGGCAGCACAGTAAATACTGATGATCTGTTTGCTAAAGAAACTACCGCCTTTTTAAACGAGGTAGGCGAAACCATTTTACCTGAAACAGCAACACCTGGTGCAAAAGCAGCAAACGTTGGCGGTTTTATGGCTATAATGGTTAGAGATTGCTACACAGCAGATGACCAAAAGGTATTCAAAAAAGGTTTATCTCAGTTAGATGAGGCAAGCAACAAAAAGTTCAAAAAGAGCTTTATGGAAGCTGATGCCAAACAAAGAACTGAGTTACTTACCGACCTTGATAAAGAGGCGAAAGAATACTCAAAAACTAAGAAGCCGGAAGATCCAAATCATTATTTCTCAATGATTAAGCAACTGACTTTGCTGGGGTACTTTACCTCAGAAGTTGGCGCTACAAAAGCGTTGCGTTATTTACCGGTACCGGGCAAATACATAGGCGATTATCCTTACAAAAAGGGTGATAGGGCCTGGGCAATTTCCTAAGATATTTTGATAAGCCTTTCCGCTACCAGCGGAAGGGCTTTACTTTTTAATCTAAATTTTATACTTTTAAAACCTCTTCGCAAACGGGCGAACGAGGCTAAAAGTTTATCTACCATAATATGAGTAACAGAAAATTGCGCATGGGCATGATTGGCGGCGGCAAGGATGCTTTTATAGGAGCTATCCACCGTATTGCAGCCAATATGGACGGCCAGATTGAACTGGTATGCGGCGCGCTCAGCATGCATGCCGATGTAGCACAGGAAAGCGGTAAAATGCTTTTTTTAGCTCCCGACAGAATTTACAACACTTACGACGAAATGTTTAAAGCGGAGGCCCAAAAGCCTGCCGACGAACGCATGGACTTTGTAACTATTGTTACACCAAATTTCGCCCACTTTGCCCCGGCAATGCAGGCGCTCGAAAATGGCTTTAACGTAGTAGTTGAAAAACCGGTAACTTTTACCCTTGAAGAAGCGCAGCAATTAAAAGCTAAGGTTGAAGAAACCGGGCTGATGCTGTTGCTTACCCATACTTATGCGGGTTACCCAATGGTAAAAGAAGCGAAGCAACTGGTAAAAAGCGGCGCTTTGGGTAAAGTAAGAAAGATCTATGTTGAATATATACAAGGTTGGTTAAGCCGCCTGTCAGAACGTGAGGGTAATGCACAGGCCTCGTGGCGTACCGATCCTACAAAATCGGGCAAAAGCGGTTGTATGGGCGATATCGGCACACACGCAGCACACTTAGCTGAATATATTTCAGGTTTAAAAATCACCGAGCTTAACGCTTCATTAAATATTGTTGTTGACGGCCGTATGCTGGATGACGACGGTGCGGTATTATTGCGTTTTGAAGAAGGCGCAACCGGAACCCTGATAGCATCGCAAGTTGCAGCAGGCGAAGAAAACGCACTTAAAATACGTGTATATGGTGAAAATGGCAGCCTTGAATGGGCCCAGATGGAACCAAACACATTAATAGTAAAATGGCTGGATAAACCGGCGGAAATATTAAGGGCAGGCAGCGGGTACACCGATAGGTTATCAAGCTACGCTACCCACAACTGTCGTACACCGGGCGGCCACCCAGAAGGTTACCTGGAAGCCTTTGGAAACTTATACCGCAATTTTGCTTTAACGCTAAGCGCGAAGATAGAAGGTAGAGAACCTAAAGCCGAATGGCTCGATTTCCCGTCAATTGATGATGGTATAAGAGGCATGGCATTTATAAATAACGTTGTTGCTTCTAACCAAAGCAACGAAAAGTGGACAAAATATACTATCTAACAAGATGACTACCATTAAAGGACCGGCCATATTTTTAGCCCAGTTTATTGGAGACACTGCCCCTTTTAACGACCTGAGATCTATTTGCCAATGGGCAGCAGGTTTGGGTTACAAAGGTGTGCAATTGCCAACCAATGACCTGCGCTTTATCGACCTGCAAAAAGCAGCCGATAGTAAAACCTATGCCGACGAGATAAAAGGTATTGTGAACGAGGCCGGTTTAGAAATAACAGAGCTATCTACACACTTACAAGGCCAGTTAGTGGCGGTTAACCCTGCTTACGATAGTCTGTTTGATGCATTTGCCCCAGAGAAATATCGTGGCAACCCAGCTGAAAGGCAGAAATGGGCGGTTTCGCAATTAAACGCGGCAGCCAAGGCCTCACAAAACTTGGGGTTAAACGCGCACGTTACTTTTAGCGGTGCGCTAATATGGCATATGGTTTATCCCTGGCCACAACGCCCTGCCGGTTTGGTAGATGCAGCATTTGATGAACTGGCTAAACGCTGGGAACCTATCCTTAACGTATTTGACGAGAACGGAATAGACCTTTGTTACGAGATACATCCAGGCGAGGACCTGCACGATGGCGTTAGTTACGAAAGATTTTTGAACAAGGTAAACAACCATAAAAGGGCATGTTTATTGTACGATCCTTCACACTTTGTATTGCAGGCAATGGACTATCTGGAGTACATTGATATTTACCACGAACGTATAAAAATGTTCCACGTAAAAGATGCCGAATTTAACCCTACGGGCAGGCAGGGCGTTTACGGCGGCTATTCAGACTGGATAGACCGTGCGGGACGATTCCGCTCTTTAGGCGATGGACAGGTTGATTTTAAAGGCATTTTTAGCAAGCTTACCCAATACGATTTTAAAGGCTGGGCAGTGCTTGAATGGGAGTGTGCTTTAAAAAATTCTGAAGATGGTGCACGCGAAGGCGCACAATTTATAAAAGACCATATCATCAGGGTTACAGACCGTGCCTTTGATGATTTTGCAGCATCGGGCAGCGATGATGCATTTAACAGATCACTAATTGGATTATAAAATATAATAACGCAATATATAACGCTCTAAAAACACAAACGCAGGATGAAAAAGATATTTGTAATATTAGGTATAAGCTTAGCTTTAGCAGCATGTGGCGGTAGCAAACCAGGTGAAGCAGATGGTGGCGCAGATAGCGCAGATGCAACAAAGCAGGCAGCAGCCGCCCACCAAAGCGAGGCAGCAAACGATACAGCTGTAAACAACATTGGCACTGATAAAGCTGCGGGTACACCAGCAAACAAAGGCGAAGCATTAATGGCAAACAGCGATTGTAATACCTGCCACAACGCGCAAAGCAAAATTATTGGCCCTGCGCTGGTTGATATCGCTAAAAAATATAAAGAATCGGATGTTGATATGCTGGCAGACAAAGTAATTAAAGGTGGTAGTGGCAACTGGGGCACTGTACCTATGACTGCTCACCCTGATTTGCCTGTAGCTGATGCTAAAGAAATGGTAAAATATATTTTATCAGTAAAATAATACAAACCAAACAACCTAAATAATTTAACCAAAACCAATTATGACCGTAACAACACGCGTTAAGTTATCTACCATGATGTTCCTGGAGTTTTTTATCTGGGGAGCATGGTTTGTAACTATGGGAACGTATCTGCAAACTTCATTAAAAGCTACAGGCGTAGAGAATGGTAACGCATATGCGTCACAATCATGGGGAGCTATTATAGCACCCTTTATTATTGGATTAATTGCTGATAGGTTTTTCTCAGCCCAAAAGGTTTTAGGGATCTTGCATTTAATAGGCGGTGCATTATTGCTATACATAACTACTCTAACTAATTTCAGCGCTTTTTTTCCTGTAATATTAGTTTACATGGTGCTTTATATGCCTACTTTGGCTTTAGTAAACTCCGTTGCCTTTAGGCAAATGACTAACCCAAGTAAGGAGTTTGCACCAATACGCGTGTTAGGTACTATTGGATGGATTGTAGCGGGTATTGTTATCAGCTATCTTAATTGGGATAAACAAGGTAACGAAGCTGCATTGGTAAATACTTTTAAATTGGCTGGTTTTGCTTCACTTGCATTAGGCTTATTTAGCTTTACACTACCGGCAACACCTCCTGCAAAATCAGGTCAGAAAGTTTCATTTAGAGAGATAATAGGTTTAGATGCTATTGGTTTGTTAAAAAACAGGTCATACTTGATTTTCTTTTTAGCTTCTGTGGCTATTTGTATCCCATTAGCTTTCTATTACGGCTTTGCTAATCCATTCTTCGCTGAAGTAGGGATGAAAGCGACAACAGTTACACAGTCGCTTGGTCAGGTATCTGAAACTCTATTCATGATTCTGATCCCGTTATTTTTTGTTCGGTTAGGAGTTAAGAAGATGCTGGCAATAGGTATGATAGCTTGGGCTATCCGTTATGTCCTGTTTGCTTATGGCGATGCCGGAAGCAATTACTGGATGTTAATTGGTGGTATTGTACTACACGGTATCTGCTATGATTTCTTCTTCGTAACAGGCCAGATCTATACCGATAACCTTGCAGGCGAGAAATTTAAAAGTGCTGCACAGGGCTTTATTACGCTGGCTACTTATGGTGTAGGAATGCTTATAGGATCAATTATGGCCGGCAAAATTGTTGATACTTACAAGGTATCTGCTACTACACACAATTGGCAAACTATATGGTTAATACCGGCTGGCATTGCAGCAGTTGTATTAGTAGTATTCCTTTTGGCTTTCAAGGATACTAATCAAATACAAACTAAACCGGGCTTGGATATTGAAGAACCGGGTACAGGGAGGGTTGAGGTATAATATTATGACAAACACAAACAGAAGATCGGCAATAAAGAGTTTGCTTGCAGGTTCTGCAGCAATAGGCGCATCGGGTATGCTTTCGTCATTTAAAGCCGAAGAAAAAGAACAAATGAACGATAAACTCAAAGGAAATATAAACCACGCGGTGTGCCGCTGGTGCTATGGTGATATATCAGTAGAGCAGCTTTGTGCTGCTGCAAAAGATATCGGCATAAAAGGGATTGACCTGGTTGGCCCGGCAGATTGGCCTACGCTTAAAAAATATGGCCTTACCTCATCGATGTGTAATGGTGCCGAAATAAATCTTACGGATGGTTTTGGCGATACTCAGTATCATGCACAGCTGCATAAGCAGTATACAGATATGATACCAAAGGTTGCAAAAGAAGGGTATAAAAACCTGATCTGCTTTAGCGGGAGCCGCCGTGGTAAAACCGATGAAGAAGGATGGAAAAACTGCGTTGAAGGTTTAAAACCGATGGTGAAACTTGCCGAGCAACACAATGTTGTTTTGGTAATGGAACTGCTTAACAGTAAAATAGACCACAAAGATTATCAATGTGATCATACTGCATGGGGCGTTGAGCTTTGCAAAAGGTTAGGTTCGGAAAACTTTAAGCTGCTTTATGATATCTATCATATGCAGATAGATGAGGGTGACGTGATACGTAATATAAGAGAGCATCACCAGTATATTGCACATTACCATACAGGTGGTGTACCGGGCCGTAACGAGATAGATGAAAGCCAGGAATTATTTTATCCGGCAATTATGCGCGCTGTTTTAGAAGTTGGACACAAAGGCTACGTAGCGCAGGAGTTTATCCCTAAGCAAAAAGATAAAATAGCATCGTTACGCAAAGCAGTTCATATTTGTGATGTTTAAACCTTAGGGTTCACATCAGGTCTATAAAGCGTACATCAACCAATATAAATAAATGACAAGTAGAAGAACTTTTTTAACACAGGCGGGCTTAGTATCCGCAGGTATTATGCTTGCACCTCAATTACTTTCGGCAAAAGACAAGAAAGGCCCGGGCTTACAATTATATAGCTTACGCGATCAATTGCCTAAAGATGTAAAAGGAGTAATTGCCAACATTGCTAAAGCAGGCTATGCCGAGGTTGAAACCTTTGGCTATTCGGCAAAAAACGGATTTTGGGGATTAAGCGCGAAAGAATTTAGCGCCCTGTTAAAAGCTAATGGTTTAACAACACCAAGCGGCCACTACGGTTTAGATGAGTTTTTTGGTACAGGTAAGATGGATACTTTTAACAGCTATATTGAGGCTGCATTAGCTACCGGCCAAACCTATATTGTTATACCAGGCTTAAACCACGATTTTATTAAGACAGCTGCCGATTTTAAATCGATAGCCGATAAGATGAATAAAGCTGCTGCAATTTGCAAAACGCATGGTTTAAAGCTGGGTTACCATAACCACAACTTTGAATGGAAGGAAACCGAGGGCACAACTTTCTACGATACCATTTTAGCAGAAACAGATCCAGCTTTGGTAAGTATGGAAATGGATATTTACTGGGTGGTACGCGCAGGGCACGATCCGGTTTCGATATTCAAAAAACACCCGGGCCGTTTTGCCATGGTACATGTTAAGGATATGGATAAAACAAACCCTGAACTGAATACCGAAATTGGTAGCGGCAGCATTGATTTTAAAACTATACTAAGCAATGCAAAACTTGCCGGCATTAAACATTTTATTGTTGAGCAGGAAAACTATACCAATATCGATCCATATAAGAGCATAGCCCAAAGCAGTGCTTATTTAAAAAATACTTTGCACATATAATTGCCAATCTATAAACTATAAATAAATGAAGTACAGAATAATATTAACAGCATTGCTAACAGGAGGATTCTATATGGCAAATGCACAAAGCGGCAAACCAGAAGATACCGAAAAATGGGAGCCGGTACCAAGCGTGGTAACAGCAGGCAAAACAGTGGGCGATGCGCCTTCTGATGCTATTGTGTTGTTTGATGGTAAAAGCGGGCTTGATCAATGGGTAGATGTTGCCAGTGGCGGCGCTGCAAAATGGGATGTTAAAGGCGATGTATTAACGGTTAATAAATCATCAGGTAATATCGAAACTAAAAAATCATTTGGTAGCTACCAGTTACACATCGAATGGAAAGTGCCATCAAATATTACAGGTACAGGCCAGGGCCGCGGTAACAGCGGCGTGTTCTTAGCCTCGATAGGTAAAGGTGATGCAGGTTACGAATTACAGGTTTTAGATTCATACAATAACAAAACCTATGTTAATGGTATGGCTGGGAGTATATACAAGCAATTTATCCCTTTAGCAAACCCAACCAAGCCACCGGGTGTTTGGAACGTTTATGATGTTATTTGGACTGCGCCAACATTTGACGGTGATAAAGTTAAAACACCTGCACGTGTAACAGTATTATTTAATGGCGTACTGGTAGAAAACAACATTGAACTATTAGGCCCAACACAATATATTGGTACACCTGCTTACAGGGCAGCACATGGCCCGGCCCCTATTAAATTACAGGCACACGGCGATAAAAGCGAACCACTTAGCTTCCGTAATATTTGGGTTAGGGAACTAAAATAAAATTTTAAAGCATTCATTAAAAAGCTCACCGGCAACGGTGAGCTTTTTTTGTTTATGGCAATTGGGGGGGCAGCTTTCTTCATATATTTTGAACTTATTAAACTGTACTTCGTATAAGTGTTTATAAACCAATATTCCTGCTTTTTAATTTTTACTGAAATTCCTGGTGTTAATGTTTAAACATTTTATATTGCCGATACTTATACTTTGTGCTTTAGCCAGTTTTGGCCAAAACCAAAGCTTAAAGTTTGAGCATATTGGTACCGGCGAAGGTTTATCGCAAATAAACGTGGCTACTATCATTCAAGATAGCCGTGGTTTTATGTGGATAGGCACACGTGATGGGCTTAATAAATACGACGGATACAGCTTTACTACCTACAGACACGATTCGCAGGATCCCAAATCCCTGTCGAGCAGTATGGTGGCAGATGTGATTGAGGATAAGGAAGGCAATATTTGGGTAGCCACAATTGCAGGCCTAAACAAACTCGAACGTAAAAGCGGGCGCATCACCCAGTACAAGCACGATGATAAGAACTCCAACACCATATCGAGCAACATTTTAAACAAACTGGCTGTTGATGAAAAAAACAATATCTGGATCTCGGGCCAGGGCGGGCTGGATTACATGGACACCCATACCAGTACCGTAAAACATTACAGGCATGATAATAACAAGCCCGGCAGCATTAGCGATAACACGGTTAGTTATGTTTACCTGGATGCTGCCCACAATGTTTGGGTAGGAACTTTTACCAGTGGCTTGCAGCTTCTTGATAAAAAGACAGATACATTTAAAAAATATCAGTACGATCTGCAAAACCAAAAAAGCATTTCGAGCAATAGCATCAGTTGTATTTTTGAGGATAAAAAGCATAGGTTATGGGTAGGGACCCAAAATGCCGGGCTAAACATGTTCGATGCAAAAAGCAACTCCTTTATTCGTTATAAGCATAATGAAAAAGCTAAAAACACAATAAGCAGTAATACTATATACTGTTTAAATTCCGATGAAAATGGTAATTTGTGGATAGGCAGCGATAACGGGGGGCTTTGCATTTTAAATCCGGAAACCGGTAATATTAGTTATTATCAGCATGATGATATTGACCAGAATAGTATCAACGGTAATACAATTTACAGTATTTGTAGGGATGGGTTGGGCAATATGTGGCTGGGCGCATTTAGTGGTGGTATAAATCTGTTTAAACGCAGCACCGAAAGCTTTCCGCATTACAGGCACAGCTCGTTAAGTAACAGCCTTTCCAATGATTTTGTACTGGCGCTTTACGAAGATGCTGATAGAAATTTATGGGTAGGTACAGATGGTGGCGGTTTAAATAAGTTTAACAACAAGGAAGGCACTGTAACCCACTATAAACAAGATAAAAAAAGGAATAGCATAACCGGTAATTATGTGCTTACTGTTAACCAGGATTATGAAGGCGATTTTTGGTTAGGTACCTGGGCAGATGGCCTAAGCATTTTTAACCCTAAAACAAATGTCTTCACCAATCTTAAAAATAACCCCAATGATCCAAACAGCTTAGCCGGAAACAATATATATGCGCTTATCCACTCAAGAGATCATACTACCTGGATAGGTACCTATAACAACGGCCTAAATCATTACGATAAGAAAACTAAAAAATTTATAAGGTATGGTAACGATCCCGAGGATCCAACCAGCCTGAGCAGCAATAAGGTATACGCCTTGCTTGAAGACAGAAATAATAACCTGTGGGTAGGTACTTTTGATGGCGGCTTGAATTTACTGGATAGGAAAACCAACAAGTTTACAAGGTTTCAATACAACAGTAAAAAGAACAGTATAAGCAACGATAACGTCCCCGATATTTTTGAGGATAGTAAGGGCAACTTGTGGATCAGTACATTTTCCGGGCTTAACATGCTCGATCCTGTTACAAGACATTTTACCGCCTACACTAAAAAAGAAGGTCTGCCAAGTGATATTATTTATGCCGTTCGCGAGGACGATGCAGGTAAATTATGGATAAGCACAAACAACGGCTTATCATCATTTGACCCACGCAAAGGTATTTTTAAGAATTATACTATTGAAGATGGTTTGCAGGGGAACGAGTTTAAATCGCACTCATCATTTAAGGGAAAAAACAACAAGTTATATTTTGGCGGGGTAAATGGGTTTAACGCCTTTACACCCGGGCAAATATTAAAACTGAATGGCTTTTCGCCGTTGGTTATTACGGCATTTAAATTATTCAACAAAAATATTGTTCCCGCGATAGATGAAAATGATCCGTCGCCGCTTAAACTGGATATAGCCGATACTAAAAGTATTACGCTTAATTACAAGCAATCGGTAGTGTCGCTGGAGTTTGCCGCGCTTGATTATGCATCTACAGACAGGAAAAGGTATGCGTATATACTGGAAGGGTTTGACAAGGAATGGAATTACGTAGGCACACGTAACACGGCAACCTATACCAATTTACCCGCGGGTACGTATGTTTTTAAACTAAGGTATCAGAACACAGCAGGTGTGTGGTCGCCGCCTACTACAGGGTTAGAAATTATAACAACACCACCATATTGGTTAACCTGGTGGTTTAAAACGTTTGTATTACTCCTTGTGGGATTGTTAATATATATCATATTTATTATACGCGTACGCTCTATAAAAGAAAAAAAAGCCATACTGGAAAGACAGGTAGAAGACCGTACTGTGCGCCTTGCCCAGATGACTAAAGACGAACGCGTTTTGCGTGAGGATGCAGAAAAAGCCCGCGAAGACGCAGAGAAGGCCAATAAAGCGAAGAGCATATTCCTTGCCACCATGAGCCATGAGATACGCACCCCGATGAATGGAGTTATGGGGATGGCTACATTGCTTGCTAATACACCGCTTAATAGCGAGCAGCAGGAATACACCGAAACCATTAAAAGTTGTGGAGATACCTTACTAAATGTTATAAACGATATACTGGATTTTTCCAAGATCGAATCGGGCAATATGGAGCTGGATGAGCAGGATTTTGACCTGCGCGATTGTATTGAGGCCGTGTTGGATGTATTTGCCGAAAAAGCCGCCCAGCTCAACATCGACCTGGTTTACCAGGTTGAGCATAATGTACCGTCTCAAATTATTGCCGATGCGTTCCGTTTAAGGCAGGTACTTATTAATTTGGTGGGTAATGCCATTAAATTTACCACTAAGGGCGAGGTATTCATATGTGTGAAGCTAAAAAACAACAGCACTGATAACCAATTCGACCTGCTTTTTGAGATCCGTGATACCGGTATTGGCATACCGCCCGATAAAATTGATCGTTTGTTCAAGGCATTTTCGCAGGTTGATTCCAGCACTACACGTAAATATGGTGGTACGGGCTTGGGCCTGGCCATCAGCGAAAAGTTAGTAAACCTGATGCGGGGCGAAATTAATGTAAAAAGCCAGGTTGGGAGCGGAACAACGTTTTCGTTTAACATACTTGCCAAACCGGGCCTAAAGGCGCAGCGTAACTACGTGTATTTGAATGTTGCCGAGGTGCAGAATAAACGCATACTGGTTGTTGATGATAATACTACCAATCGGGATATACTGGAAGAACAATTGAAGCAATGGAACTTTATCCCAATTATGGCAGGCTCTGGTATGGAGGCTTTAGAGGAACTGGAAAAGGAGGAAGCTATCGACCTTGTAATATCAGATATGAATATGCCCGAATTGGATGGCGTAGGCCTGGCCCGTAAAATAAGAGAGCAAAGCCAGGTGCCTATCATATTACTTACATCAATGGGTAACGAGCAAAGCCGCAAGAATGCCCATCTGTTTAATGTAGCTTTAACCAAACCTACTAAGCACCACGCGTTATATAAACATATTATAGAGCAGTTAAAGTTAAACAGCGATGTAAAAATTGAAGCGCAGCCTGTTAAAACCCCCTTCTCTGAAGACTTTGCCAAACATCATCCCATGACTATCCTGATAGCAGAGGACAATGCCATTAATCAAAAGCTGGCAAAATACATCCTCACTAAAATGGGGTATAAGCCAGATCTGGTTGAGAATGGGCACGAGTCGATAAATGCCCTGGTAAGTACAAAGTACGATCTGATACTGATGGATGTGCAAATGCCCGAAATGGATGGTTTAGAAGCAACCCGCTTTATCAGACAGAATATGGAGCACCAGCCGGTTATAATAGCCATGACGGCCAATGCCATGATAGAGGATAAAGAGGAATGCCTTACTGCCGGAATGAATGGTTACCTAAGCAAGCCATTAAAACTTCAGGAACTGATGGATATACTTATAGACTGGGAGCCAAATAAAGCTACATAATAGTAATTGCATGTGTTATTTTGAATAAATTAGCCCTAAAAAATTACCACTATGTTCTTAAATAAAAAACTGTTCCGCTCCGCGGGAATAATACTGTTGCTAATTTTGTCTCATTTTTCTTTGTTGGCTAAAGCTGCAAACGGTGGGTATTACTACCAGATAAAGATCTATCACTTTAAAACCCAGGCACAGGAAAATACCCTTGATAATTATCTTAAAACGGCTTACCTGCCTTTGTTACACAAGAAGGGAATTACCAATGTTGGTGTTTTTAAGCCGGTTGAAACAGATACAGCCGATAGGTGCATCTACGTTTTTATCCCGTTTAAAAACTGGAAAAGCATAGAGACCTTTAATGCTTCGGCAGAGGAATCTAATAGCTTTGCGACTAATAGTCAGGACTATACTAATGCCGCCTATAATAAAGCGCCCTATAGCAGAATTGAAACCATTATACTTACCGCATTCGTAACCCGCCCGCAACCCCTTGCTATAAAACTAACTGGTGAAAGGGCTAAACGTGTATACGAATTGCGCAGTTACGAGAGCCCGACAGAGGCTTTGAACTTTAATAAAGTACGCATGTTCAACAGTGGCGAAACCGACCTGTTCGACAGGTTGGGTTTTAATCCGGTATTTTATGGCAACGTTATTGCGGGTAGTCATATGCCTAACCTGATGTATTTAACCACATTTAACGATAAAGCAGATAGGGATAAACATTGGGATGCTTTTGGAAAAGATGCACAATGGAAAGACCTTTCGGGCAGGAAAGAGTTTCAAAATAATGTATCTAAAGGAGATATCACATTTTTATATCCTACAGATTACTCAGACTTTTAAATCATAATTATGGTTCCTGATAAGCGAGATTTTGATGCAATTATAGTAGGTTCTGGCCCCAACGGGTTAGCTGCTGCTATATTGATGCAGCAAAACGGCTTATCAGTTTTACTGCTCGAAGCCAAAAGCGAAATAGGGGGCGGCCTGCGCACGGCGGAACTTACCTTGCCCGGGTTTAAACATGATATTTGTTCGGCTATACACCCCTTGGCTGCCGCGTCGCCATATTTTAAAACTTTGCCATTAGCCAATTTTGGCCTTAATTATATTTACCCCGAAATTGAGGCCGCTCACCCATTAGAGCATGCTAATTCTGCAGTTTTATGCCGGAGTATTGATGAAACAGCACTCCACCTGGGTGCCGATGAAAATACTTACCGCAATTTAATGCGATCGGTAACTAAAAATTGGCCTTTAATTGATGCCGATGTTTTAGGGCCGCTGCATTTTCCAAAACACCCATTGGCCCTGGCAAGCTTTGGGCTAAACGCTATAAAACCCGCAACCTTATTAGCCAATAAGTTTAAAACTAAACAGGGAAAAGCCTTGCTTGCCGGCATGGCAGCACACGCTATGCAGCCCCTAACCAATATGGCTACGTCGGCAATTGCAATGGTGCTGATGGCTGCCGGGCACCTGCAGGGCTGGCCTGTACCAAAAGGCGGCTCCAATAATATAGCCAATGCGCTGGCAGCTTATTTTGTATCGTTAGGTGGAAAGATAGAAACGAATACATATGTAAAATCATTAGAGGAACTGCCATCAACGCACGCTGTTTTGTTTGATATCACACCAAAACAACTACTGCAAATAGCCGGGCATAAATTCTCATCTATTTACAAATGGCAGTTAGAACGTTACCGCTATGGTTTGGGCGTTTATAAAATAGACTGGGCTTTAGATGAAGCCATCCCTTTCAGTTCCGAAGCTTGTAAAAAAGCCGGCACGGTGCATATAGGGAACACCCTGAACGAGATCCGCGATGCCGAACAGCAAACCTGGAACGGCAAGCACCCCGATAAACCTTTTGTGTTACTGGCGCAGCAAAGTTTGTTTGATGAAACGCGCGCGCCAAAAGGCAAACATACGGCATGGGCATATTGCCACGTACCCGGCGGTTCTACCAGGAATATGACAGATGCTATTGAAAAGCAAATAGAACGTTACGCGCCGGGTTTCAGGGATGTTATTCTGGCAAAACATACTATGGACACCGTGCAGATGGAAGAATACAATCCCAACTATATCGGTGGGGATATCAACGGCGGTGTGATAGACCTGGGGCAGTTGTTTACCAGGCCGGCCTTACGTTACTCGCCATATAAAACCTCAGAGAAAGGTATGTATATCTGCTCAGCCTCAACGCCGCCGGGTGGTGGTGTGCACGGTATGTGCGGGTACTATGCCGCAAAAAAAGCGCTAAATGATATATTTGACATTAAAGTGGATAGCCTGAATCGGGCAGAAAAATAATTGAATGAAACTGAAAAGCCTTACCTGCATCTCAGCATTGTTTTTGATCATTAGCCTGCCCGGTATCGCGCAGCAAAAAAATAAATTTACCCCACAGCCCGGCTTATTGGCCACGATAAAAAAGAATTTTGCTGATGCCGATGCACAGTACAAAGTATTGGCGAAAAATTTAAAACCCGGCGAGTTTCCCAAAGCCTATCACCCGGAAACAAATAAGCAGGAAAATAGTAATTCGGGATGGTGGTGCAGCGGTTTTTATCCCGGTACGCTGTTGAATATCTACGAAGAAAATCACGACAAAGCCCTGTTAACCGAGGCTGATATAATGCTGGCCACTTTAGCCAAAGAGCAATACAATACCCACACCCACGATCTGGGCTTTATGATGTATTGCAGTTTCGGCAACGCCAACAAGCTTAATCCATCGCCAGAGTACAAACAGATCTTATTGAATAGCGCCAAATCGCTGTCTACACGTTTTAATCCCAAAACCGGTACCATCAAATCATGGGATTCAAAACCATCCGACTTTTTGGTGATCATTGATAATATGATGAACCTGGAGCTACTGTTTTGGGCTACTAAAGAAACCGGAGATTCCAGCTTTTATAAGATAGCCGTAACACACGCCAACACTACCATTAAAAATCATTACCGGCCAGATTATAGCTCCTATCACGTTATTAATTATGATGCCGAAACAGGTGCTGTAAAAGAAAAGAAGACCGCGCAGGGTTTCGCAAATGAATCGGCATGGGCAAGGGGGCAGGTATGGGGCTTGTACGGATTTACCGTTATGTATCGCGAAACAAAGGATAAAAAATACCTGGATCAGGCTAACAACATTGCCAAATTTGTATTGAACAACCCTAACCTTCCGGCTGATAAAATTCCTTATTGGGATTTTAATGCTACCAATATCCCCAACGCGCTGCGCGATGCATCTGCCGGTGCTATAATGGCTTCGGCATTACTGGAACTTTGCAGGTACACAAACAAAACCGATGGTTTAAGATATTTTAATACGGCGCAATCTATCATCAGAACATTGTCGTCGCCTGCTTATAAGGCAGAACCCGGCACTAATGGTGGTTTTATTCTGCAACACAGTGTTGGTCATTTCCCTGCCGGGACAGAAATTGATGTACCACTTACCTATGCCGATTACTATTTTGTGGAAGCAATGAAAAGGTACCAGGCATTCGCTGTAAAATAATTATTTAACCACCCTTATCTTGATAACCAGTTTCTTTACCGGGTTGTTTCCGCCTGCACTCATATTGGCCTGATGGATATCGCTGGGTAGAAATATGAAAAAGTTATTTGGTGTTGCCGTATAAAACTTTCCGTTGGTGTAGTAATTCTCTACATCTTTTGTTTCGTCGTAAGGCTTGGTTACTTTTAAAACATCCACAGTAACAAGTCCAATTTTTTCTTTCCCTTTTATCACATAATGCAGGTCGGCATATTTTCTGTGGCCTTCCCAGCCCGCGGTGTCAAGTTGTTTGGGCGGGCCTTCGGTTATAATAGCATAAACATTATCCCCGTCAATAGGGTATTTGCCGGGTGCCATCATCTGCAGGTTGCGGTCGTGTATAAACGCGGCAGCTTTATCCCATGCAGCTTTATTTGTTTCGTATTGTTTGGCAAAGGCAATTACATCAACAGGCGCATGCGCTTTTATTTTTGTCCCGATTGCAAGGGCATAGCTATTGTATAATTCGTTCGCGTTTTTATCAGTCCATTTAGTTTGCTGCGCTATGCAAAGGCTGTTTGTAAGTAAAAATGCAATTAGCAGGCACAGGCTTTTGTATGCTGATAAATGTTTCATAGTTTAGATTTTATAATATGGTGCCTTCACAGGCTGGTTTATTAAAGTATAAATATAAATAATATCTGCCTTGAAAGTATTACAAAGTGTACATCCCGAAGACTTTAAAACCTACCAAACCGAAAAGATAAGGGAGAGGTTTTTAATGGATAAGCTGGTACAGTCCAATCAGGTAAACCTGGTTTACACCCATTACGACAGGATGGTGATTGGTGCAGCTAACCCAACTACCGAAAAAATATCACTACCAAATTACCCAAACCTGCGTGCCGAATATTTTTTAGAACGCAGGGAAATAGGAATTATAAACGTTGCCGGCGATGGCGAGATAACCGCCGATGGACAAACCTATGCGATAAATAAACTGGATTGCCTGTATATAGGTAAGGGCGTTAAGGAAGTTAGCTTTTCAAGTAAGGATGCTGCACAGCCCGCGGTATTCTACATATTGTCGGCACCGGCTCATGCCACATACCCCACCACAAGAATGGGGTACAGCGAGGCCGCAAAAGTAAATGCAGGTACTACCTCAATGGCTAATGTACGGGTGATAAATAAATACATCCATGCGGAAGGTATACAAAGCTGCCAGTTGGTTATGGGCCTTACCATTTTGCGCGAAGGTAGCGTATGGAACACCATGCCGCCGCATGTGCATGACAGGAGAATGGAAGCTTATTTCTATTTTGACCTGCCTGCCGGACAACGGATATTTCATTACATGGGCGAGGGGCAGGATACCCGGCATATTGTGATAGATAATTATGAAGCCGTAGTTTCGCCGCCATGGAGTATTCATGCGGGTAATGGCACGGCAAGCTATAGTTTTATTTGGGGCATGGCAGGCGAAAATTTAGATTATACCGATATGGATGCCATTACAATAACTGATATTAAATAACACAATGAGCGATAAATTTTCTTTAGCAGGCAAAGTTATAGTAGTAACCGGCGGTACCGGTATTTTAGGTAATTCATTTGTTAACGGTATTGTTGAGGCCGGTGGCGCGGTGGGTATATTAGGCCGTAACAGGCAAATTGCCGAAGAAAGGGCGGATGCCATTAACAAAAACGGAGGTAAAGCACTGGCTTTAGTAGCCGATGCCATGAACGAAACCGAATTGATAGCTGCCAGAACCTTATTGCTTGATAAGTTTGGCCGCTTAGATGGACTTGTAAACGCCGCGGGTGGTAACATGCCCGAAGGTGTGCTACAACCCGAAGAAGATATTTTTTCGATGAAATTAGCGGGGATGAAGAAAGTGACCGACCTGAACTTGTGGGGCACGCTTATCCCTACGCAGATTTTTGGCAAAGCCATTGCCAAAACAGGGAAGGGAAGTATTGTAAATATATCTTCCATGAACTCAAAAAGGGCCATTACAAAAGTATTGGGCTATAATATGGGTAAGGCCGCGGTTGATTGCTATACACAGTGGTTCGCGGTAGAGCTGGCCAACCGTTACGGCGATGCTATCCGCATGAATGCTTTAGCCCCCGGGTTTTTCCTGACCGAACAGAACCGCAATTTGTTAACCATCCCGGATGGCGGCTACACCACACGTGGCGAACTGGTGATCAAAAACACACCATTTAAACGTTTTGGCCATCCGGATGAATTGATTGGCGCGCTGGTTTGGCTGCTTAGCGATGCCTCGGCATTTGTAACCGGGTCAATGATCTGCGTAGATGGCGGGTTTTCTATATTTGGCGGCGTATAATCAGATAAAAATTAAAAAGAGGTTAATAATGGGCAAAGGACGTTTAGAGGCATTTAGCGATGGGGTTATCGCCATCATCATCACTATTATGGTACTGGAACTTAAGGTACCGCACGATGCCAGCTGGGAAGCTTTACGCCACCTTGGGCCTGTATTTTTGAGTTATGTGCTCAGTTTTATTTACGTTGGGATATACTGGAATAACCACCACCATATGCTGCATGCGGCTAAGTCGGTTAACGGGAGTATTTTATGGGCCAATCTGTTTTTGCTGTTTTGGTTATCGCTGATACCATTTGTAACAGCCTGGATGGGCGAGAACCACTTTGCCCAATTGCCGGTTATCTGTTATGGGATAGTGCTTATTATGAATTCGATAGCATATCTAATATTGATAAGTATACTTGTTAGGCATCATGGCGAAAATTCTGTACTGGCGCGTGCCATAGGCAGCGACACTAAGGGGAAAATATCTGCAGGGATCTATGCAGCGGCCATCGTGGTATCCTTCATCCATTCGTGGATAGCCTTTGGCATGTACTTCATAGTTGCACTGATATGGCTTGTACCCGACAAACGGATCGAGCGCAAACTATCCGAAGAAAATGGCGGCCACCATCTTAGCTAAGCTCTTTCATCAGGTTATCAAAAGCTTCCTTTAGTTCGGCCAGTTCGCTTTCAACCTTGCTCAGGCGTTCTTCCAGTTCAGATGTTGATGCGCGGCGGGATGGTTCATCCTGCGTATCATCTTCAACAATAGTTCCGCCTAAAAGATGGCGGTAACGTACTTCTTTTTGCCCCGGGCGTTTAGGTAACTGCAATACGTATGGCATGTCGCCGCCTGCCAGTTTCTCCAGCATAGCCTGCACCTCGTCCAGGTCTTCAAACTCATATAACCTGCCCGAATTGGTATTGATCTCGCCCGGCGTTTGTGGTCCGCGAAGTATTAAAAGGCATATCACCGCTACTTCTGATGGCACTACGGGGAATACAATACCAAAGTTATGCTTGTACTTTGTAGCCCTGCTGCTTCCGCCTGTTGCTGTGGATATCAACCCCTTACGCTTTAGTGTATCCAGCGCAAGCATTACCGTGTTTTCGTCATAATCAACTACCGGCCTGCGGGCAGTTTTCTGGTTACAGGCTGCAGTGAGGCCATTGAGGGTCATGGGGTAATAATCTGGTGTGGTTTTGCTTTTTTCCATCAGCGAGCCAAGCACACGCAGTTCGGTATCGGTTAAAACAGGTAAAGTTTGCGGAGTATCCATGCACAAATATAACATTGGTTTTTGTTTTAGTGTTCCATTTCAGCTCGTTATCTTCGCTCAAATATGACGGTTAGTATTTTAGGTTGCGGATGGTATGGAATGGCGCTGGCAAAAACGCTTGTAGCCAATGGCGTCGCGGTTAACGGTTCTACTACATCTGCAGATAAACTGGCAACCCTTACAGCCGGGGGCATCACCCCCTTTCTTATTAACCTATCAGTCGATCACATAACATACGATCCTCAATTTTTTGCCTGCGACGTATTGGTGATCTCTATCCCGCCCAAAAGCCGTTCGGGCGAAGGGGCGGAGTATGCATCAAAATTACAGCGGGTTATTAATGCTATTCATCAGCATGGAGTTAAAAAGGTTATCCTCATCAGCTCTACAGGGGTATATGCAGATCAGAATAAAGAGGTAAACGAACTAACCGATCCTAAACCGGATACGGCTTCGGGTGTAATACTTTTTGAAGCCGAAGAACTTTTTAGGCAACAAACCGCTTTTAAAACCACCATTATTCGTTTCGGCGGATTGATTGGCCCCGGTCGTGACCCGGGCAGGTTCTTCGCCGGGAAGAAAGACATACCAAACGGACTGGCACCGGTTAATATGATCCACCAGGATGACTGTGTCGGACTTACGCTGGCCATATTGGATAAAGATGCCTTCGGCTATACATTTAACGCGTGTACACCGCACCACCCGCCAAAATTTGCATTTTATACGCAGGCTGCCGCTAAATCGGGATTAGTTATACCAGAGTTTTTGCCTGAATTGAAGGAATGGAAAATTATATCGAGCCTGAACGTGGAAAGTGTATTGGGGTATAAGTATCAAATAGAAAATTGGTACGATTGGTTCGCCCAGTAATAACCGATCTATAAAATATTCAGCGGGTTATTTTTGAAGTATTCTATTTTAGCCATAAACATGGTTGCCATTTTACCTGCGCGCCATTTTGCTTCGTCGGCTTTATCGCCGGTGAAGAGTTCATCTATTGTTTTGGTAAATAGTTCCAGCCAGTGAGCGAAGTGTTCGGGGCCAACGGGTAATTTTGCATGAGGAGGAAAAGGCGCCCCATTATAAGTGTATTCCTCTAATAAAACCGTTTGCCAAAAGCGGTACATTTTTTCGAGATGGACTGGCCACTTGTCCTGTATGCGCTCGTTAAATATCGGCCCCAGCAATTCATCCGTTTGTATCCTTTGGTAAAAGGTATCAACAAGCAGTTTGATATCGTCAATGGTCAATATTTCCTGGCGCGATTGCATTGTGCAAAGATAAGGAATAAGTTAAAAAAGGCGTAGCGGGTAAGTCCGAAGAAAGTCAATTTGCTATGTGGCGATGGTGAAAAAGCGGAGGCATGAGCGATTCCTTCCCTTGGGAAGGAGGAGGAAGGGGTTTCGGCGTAAAGCAGGCGAATAAACCCCTCCCTGCTACTACACATTCCAGCCGCACCCCTCCTTTGGGAGGGATTTGTTACATACGGGAAAAAAACAACCCCCTCCATGCAAGGCACAAAGGGGGTAAAGAATAAGTAAAGCCAACTTATAACTTTTTTATCTCCACATTCCTGAACCATACATCGGCGCCGTGATCTTGCAGAGCTATGTGGCCTTTTTTGTAAGTGCCAAAGCCGGGCCATTCTTTAAATTTACTGCCGGCAACCAGTTTTTTCCAGTTATCGTCCCATAGGGTGGTTGATAATACCTTTTCGTCGTTCACTAAAATATCAAGCTTGCCATTGTTGGCTATAACTTCGGTTTTGTTCCATTCGCCGGCAGGTTTTACCACTTCTTTTGATATGGATATCAGATCGTACAAATCGCCGGCGCGGTGCCTGATCAGCTTGCCATCTTCGTTCTCTTTATTATCGGCCACTTGTGTTTCGGGGCCGGTTTGCCAAGGATATTTGTAGTTGGTGGTATCCTCGTGCACATAAAACATAATACCGCTATTGCCTGCCCGCGATATTTTCCATTCCACTTTCAGGTCAAAGTTTTCGTACTCATCATTGGTCACAATATCGCCGCCGTCAGCGCTTTGCCAGTCGGCTTTTTTGGAGGCATCAAGGTGCAATACGCCGTCTTCCATTTTCCATGATTTGCCAACCGCGCCCTTCCCGTAAGCATGCCAGGCATCTAATGATTTACCATTAAGCAGGGCTATCCATTCGCCCGGTTTTATTTCGGAGGCATTAATGCTGTCCTTTGAATTATCCGCTTTCTTTTCAGATGAATTGCAAGCGCTCATCGCAATGGCAGCAAGCAATAAAAAAGTTCGTTTTCTCATTAATGTTGTTTTTATAGGTTACCTTTTTTGATCTCGTTAACCGCGAAAATCGCCGCCCTTGCAGTAAGCGCCATATACAATATCGACGGACTTTGATTACCGGTGCTGGTCATACAGGCGCCATCGGTAACAAATACGTTTTTGCAAGCGTGCAGCTGGTTATTCGCGTTTAGTAATGATGTTTTTGGGTCTTTACCCATACGTACACCACCCATTTCGTGGATATCCAGTCCCGGTGCCTGTTTGTTATTGTATTTGCTGATGTTTTTAACACCGGCCTTTTCTAACATTTCGGCGGTTTGGGTTAAAAAGTCTTCTGTCATCAGGTCATCGTTTGGATGATACTCTACCGAAGTAACTAACAACGGAATACCCCATTGGTCTTTTTCGGTTTCGCTCAGGCGCACGTGGTTACTTTCTACCGGGACGGTTTCCCCTTGCAGATAGGCAAATACATGCCAGCCACCCGGTTCGCACAGGTCGTCCTTGTATTGCGTGCCCACTTGCCCCTCCACGCTATCGGCAGGATGCTGTTCGCGGTAAGCATTCATGAAGGTGGTGTAACCGCCAAAGTAATTAGTGTCACGCTTGTGCAGGTTACGGTAATTTACCAGTATCAGGTCGGTAGGGTTGCGGCCGAAATAGTATTTATCCAGGTAACCATCTAAAGTGCCGGATACCGATGCCCGGTAGTTATGAAAGGCGATGTATTTGCCCAGCATACCACTATCATTACCCAAACCATTTGGGAACCGGTTTGATTTTGAGTTGAGTAGTATCAGGTTAGTATTCAAAGCCGAGGCATTCATAAATATCACCTTAGCATGATAGTCGATGGCTTCTTTAGTATTGGCATCTATGATCCTGACACCGGTTGCCTTACCCAACTTTTCATCGTAAATAATTGAGTGCACAACAGAATGCGGACGCACAGTAAGGTTACCGGTTTTTTCTGCCCAGGGTAGGGTGGAGCTTACGGAACTAAAATAGCCGCCAAACGGACAACCGCGCATACACATATTACGGGCCTGGCACTTGCCACGGCCCTGGTCAAGGTGTACCTGTTGGGGTTCGGTGAGGTGCGCCCAGCGGGCATGCACCAGGTGGCGGTCGGTATAATTATCTTTTAACGATTGTTTGATATGTTGCAGCGGCACGTTCATTTCAAACGGTAGCTGAAACTCACCATCGGGCATAGCTTCTAAACCATCTTTGCTACCGCAGATGCCAATGAATTTTTCTACATGCGAGTACCACGGTGCAACATCTTTATAGCCAATTGGCCAGCCGATGCCGTAACCAAAACGCTCCGGCGCGGTAAACTCAAACTCGCTCCAGCGTTGTGTTGCACGCCCCCAGGTTAATGATTTACCCCCAACCTGGTAGCCGCGGATCCACTCAAAAGGTTTTTCCTGTACATATGGGTGGTCGGCATCTTTGATAAAGAAATGGTCGCAATCATCGCCGAAACCGGCCGCTTTTGTAATGAGCGGGTTCTCTTTATAAAACTCCGCGCTCATACGCCCGCGGTATTTAAAATCCCATGCTGGGGTGGTAGCAGTTGGGTAATCTTTTAAGTGTTTTACATCGCGGCCACGCTCTAAAACAAGGGTTTTCATACCCTGTTCGCAAAGCTCTTTGGCAGCCCAGCCACCACTAATGCCCGAGCCAATAACAATAGCATCAAATGTGTTCGTGGCAGTACTGCCCGAGGTTGTATCTGGAGAATTTACTGACATGAAGTTTATAATTGTTGGTATTATAAAGATGGGATAATTTTTTTGGAAAAGTAAACGCCTGCTTCTAAAAACGACTTTTGGAATCGCCTATAACCACTACCAACAGCTTGTATACAAGATTTAACAACAAACATCATTGCCGTCCCATTTATGGGACGGATGAGGAAGTCAGAAAGAAGGCTTTAGCCGCATCCCTTAAGTTTGCTAAAGCCAATTCAGGCTTGTTGCTATCCGTTGACTGAAGTCAACGGCAATGAACTTTATTCTTGTTTCGGTGAGGATACCAAAGCTTTACGCTGAAAAGTAAGCGCTTAAAGCCTCAATTCCAGGGCTTTCTCCTGTATTTATATAAATGTTAGATATAGCATTAGCCATTATCAGGGAAGCTTCAGCATCCAGCCCCAGCAGTTTGCCCATACAGTAACCGGCGTTAAAATTATCGCCGGCACCGGTAGATATCTTTGGTTCGGCAATAAAAACGGGTTCGTTTACATATATGCCATCACTATCCCACGCTACCGAAATTTTCGAATTATGGATGATCAGCGTATCGATATTTAGGCGCGTAAAAAGTTTGTTACCTGTTGCCTGCAGATCGGCAGTAGGGGTGTCATTAAAGAATGTTTTATACAGAATATTAGCCTCGTTCCTGTTCAAACTAAGCGTTACTTTACCATGAGTGCCGAATTGTTCAATAAGCTTTATGGCCGAACTAATGGCCTCGGCACGGCGTTTAGAACAGTCGGACAGGTCAAAAAAGAATTGCTGGTCTTGCTGAATTGCTTTATCGGCTAACACATCATTCAGCAATCCTTGCCATATATTGTTGGAATGGTCAAGCTCGCTCCAGTTGACCAGGCAGATAAGGTTGGCACTGGTAAATATTTCCCTTAGTCTTTCAAGGCCGATGGTTTGTTTAATGGTATTCCAATTAGAATGGTTCAGATCGGTCATTTGAGCCAGCATAATTTTGCCATCGGCAAATTCCATAGCAGTGGTAAAACCGGGATTAGTAAAGCTGTGCAGATTGCAATTTGCGTGCATCCCCGCGAAGGCGGGCGCAACCGTAGGTACACCAAAAGCGCCAACACAATCTACACCAGCCCCCATACCTGCCAATGCATTGGCCATAATGGGCATATTGCCACCAAGTTTCTGCACCAGTTCTTCGCTCTCCAAACTGAAACCCGAGCCACTTTTGCCGCTGATGTAGCCACCAAATTCGCTGATGGTGCGGAAGAAAACCGTACCTGCATCGTCAGACTTGTAGTTAACAACCTTTACAATAGAATCTACAAAACCATCAAACCCGGCGGCCACTTTTTTATTGGCCAGCAATGCCGGGGCGTTTTGCAAATGCTCCTGGATTTGTTTTAGCTTTTCTTTCATGATCAGGAAGCATGTTCCAGTTGGGATGCGGCATCTTTATCAAGCAAAATCACAGCATTAGGCAGTTTTTGCAGGATAGATGCGGGGATATCTGTACTCACTGTTCCCTGTAAGCTTTCGTGGATAATAGCCGCTTTTTTTCCACCGGATGCTATCAATACTGCTTTGCCCGCTTCCGACAGGTGCCTTAAACCAAGTGTAATGCCCTCTGTTAGTTTAGTTTCCTGTTGAAAATACTTTTGACCAACTTGTATAGTAACCGGGTCTAATGCAGAGTGGTGGGCGTACAGGTTAAAATCGGTACCGGGCTCGTTAAGGCCAAGGTGGCCGTTCATGCCGATGCCTACCATCATAATATCTAAACCGCCTTTGCTGTTGATGAACTTGTTGATCCGCTCGCATTCCGCGTCAAGATCGGCGGCTTTGGCATCAAACAAGGTAACATTGGTTAGTTTGGTATTCAGCTTATCAAAAAAGTTGTGCTTCAGGTAATATTTACAGCTGCCTACATCATTCTCGTCCATGCCTACCCATTCATCAAGGCCAACAAAATGGCATTGGCTCAGGTCTAGTTTGCCTTCGTTTGCCCAATTTACCAAGTAATTTAATGTGCCGGTAGGTGAATCGCCCGAAGGAACACATAATACAGAGGCGGGCTTTTCTGCCAGTTGTTGTGCAACCAGTTCGGCTGCCGCTTTCGACATCGCGTCGTAGGTATCGTATATTGCTATTTTCATGATTTTAGTCTTGTTTCGCGTTAAGCCATAGGTCAATGGGGCGGTCTACTTTTGGATGAAATGGCAGGCTTATCTTTTTACCTTGCCCGGCAGATGCATAGGCTGCATACAGCATTTCCAGTACAGCGCGGCCATCTTCGCCGGTTACCAGTGGTGTTTTATCTTCGCGTACACACTCAATAAAGTGTTTTAATTCGTGCGGGTAACCCTGGTTAAACACTTCCTCAAAAATGGTAAAGCTCCATCCTGCAGAGGTATCGGCCTTTTCCATGGCGTAACCGTACCCTTCGCGACTGTAAGTCAGGGCCGAGCTACCCATAAACAGATCGGCATAAATAACACCGCCTTTACCGTAGATCTCGCAGCGGTCGTCCATACCACCATGTTTGGCCCAGCTATCTTCGGCAACACAGGTAACACCATTTTCAAACTCCACAATCACTACGGCATTATCTTCGCCCTTAGTACGGCCGGTATGGAAAACGGTATCCATGGTAGCATACACACTTTTTACCTTGGCGTTGCCCAGCATCCAGCGGAACCAGCCCATAGCATGGCAACCCATATCCATGAGTACGCCGCCACCGGCCAGGTTAATATCATAGAACCAATCGGTATGCGGGCCCGAGTGCTTTTCTGCTTGTTTAAGCATGTACACTTCGCCAACAGCACCCTCTTTTACTACCTGCCTTGCACGCTCATATTTGGGTGCGAAGCAAAGTTCTTCGGCATACATCAGCTTTACATTGTTGACCTTGCAAGCGGCGATCATATCGTCAGCTTCCTCTAAAGTAACAGCCAGCGGTTTTTCAATGATAACGTGCTTGCCTGCGTTGGCCGCTTTAATAGTTGCACCGGCGTGCAGGTAGTTGGGGATACAAATGTCTATCACCTCACAATCGGTTTGTGTCAATAGCTGGTCTATATCATCAAAATATGCGGGGATGTGGTGCTTTTCGGCAAAGGCTTTTGCTTTATCAAGATTACGGGCATAAACCGCTACAATCTCGGCCTCGGGGATAAAGCGATGGTACGATTCTACGTGTATGTCTGATATAAATCCGGCGCCCAGTATGGCAACTTTGGTTCTTGTCATGGTGTAAATTGTATAATAGGTATTACAGATATTTCATTTTTTTAAGATAGGCCACCCAAACTACATAAGCTTCGGGTTTTAGATGCAGGCCTTCGTAGGTGTACTTTGCATCCAATCTGTTTTGAGCATCAACAAACAGCGGCTGCAAGTTGATATAGGTATAACCCATAATTGCAGCATTGGCTTTAAGCATGGCATTTACCCGGGGGATGTGCTCGCCCTTATCATAATGCTGCGGGAAATTATTTAAAGTGGGGTTTAGCGGTAAAATGCTTTGCACATAAATTGTGGTAGCCGGGCTTTTTTCTTTTACCTGTTTAATGATCTTGAAATAATTATAGGCGATAACAGACTCGGGGATATCCTTGCCAATGTCATTTATCCCCAGCAAAATAAAAAGCTTTTTTGGCTGGCGGTTAATTATGTCGTCCAGTCGTTTAAGTACGCCGTAGGTAATATCGCCGCCAATGCCGCGGTTTAGCACGGTGGTATCGTTCAACAGCTTTGCCCAGTTACCCATTTCGGTAATGCTGTTGCCCAAAAAGATGATGCCGCCTTTTGTTACCGGTTGTTTTTTGAATATTTCCAGGCGCTCAATTGTATGATCAGGGATGAAAGGGATAGTATCAAACAGGCTTTGATTAGATGGCCTTTTTTGCGCATACGCGAAAACTGGGAATAGCAACAACAGCAAAATGTATTTCATAATTTGTTTACTTGGCCGTTAAAAATACAATAATTCTTGAGGGGGGGGGATTAAAAAGATTGATAAGATTATGGAATTTTTCAACACTTTTTATTCCCTCGTTGTTGCGAGGAGCAAAGCAATTCCCGATAGGCAACCACCCAGTCATCATGCCGAATTATTTCGGCATCTCTCATGTTTAGTGTGAGCTATTAATTGGCCCGCTCAATTGCCGCGGGATGGCTGTTACTTTGTCTTGATACAAAGTAACCAAAAATCAAGTCGGCAAAAAGGCTTCTTTTGCCGCACAAGGCCTTTGCTCTGCAAACCGGGCAGAACCACGGGCTGGAATCTTTTGCCCCACTGCGTTCGCTCATTGCCTGTGCTTCAGCAAAATTTCCTATGCCCTTGCCGCCCACGAGGCTACCATTGTTCTGCCCGCTTTCGCCCGAAGCTGTTTTGCCGACACGGGGAAGAAAAGAAATCCTGTCAATCGTATAAATCCCACAAATCCCGGTTCAGACTTTATATCGATAAAACACTACACTCAAAACTATTGTTAGTAAACAAAATCTAACCCAATTAAATGGAATCTATTACTGTAATTATAGAAACCCCAAAGGGGAGTGGCCATAAATACGATTATGAGCCCGAGTTGAAGTGCTTTAAGCTGAAGAAAGTATTACCTGTGGGTATGGTGTTCCCATTTGATTTTGGGTTTATACCGGATACAAAAGGCGGTGACGGCGATCCGCTGGATGTTATTGTGATATCTGAAATTGCTACCTTCCCGGGTTGTTGCATGGATTGTCGCGTAATTGGAGCCATCAAGGTAAACCAAACCGAGCGCGATGGCAGCACTATGCGTAACGACCGTTATTTTGTTGTGCCCGAGGTATCGCAATTGTTTAAAGAGGTAAACTCGCTTGTGCAATTGCCGGATGGCATTATTACCCAGCTGGAAAGTTTTTTTAAAAACTATAATGAGCAGGCTGGTAAAAAGTTTGAAATACTTGAAAGAGTAAATGCAGAAGAGGCCTACCAAATGATCAATGGATAGCGATCTCTTTACAAACCGCAAACATTTCTAAATACAATAATGTTGCATTTATATTTATCTTTGCAGCATGATCTCACGATTAAAAGCTATAAAACTGGATAACGTAGGAATGACAGCGTCAACCTTATGCGCTATACATTGCGCGGCGGTACCTGTGTTTTTTACCAGCTTGCCTTTAGTGGGCCTGGGTTTTTTGGCCAACCCCTGGGTAGAGTGGATCATGATAATCATAGCCCTTGTGGTAGGGATCTCCTCTATCGGTAATTCTTATTTTAAAGAGCACCACCGCATTTTACCTTTAGCTTTATTAATCGGCGGCTTTATAACTATTATTATTGGGCACTTGTTTATAACAGGCTGGATTGAGGCAATTGTTGTACCCATAGGTGGGCTTATGATAGCTGCAGCGCATTTTGTAAATTACAAGTACGCGGGCACATGCAAAGCGGGCGATAGCTTTTTTCACCTGAAGCATGCACACGAGCATGACGAACAAAAGGCCGCTTAATTAATTATTTGTTTGATTTTTGACTATAGTTTATATGGCACAAGTAAAAAGTAACTACCAGTTTGAAGATATGCTGCAAAAGCATAATCTTAAAAAAACTGCCCCGCGGTTAAGGGTACTGTCCATGATGTATTCAAAAAATACCGCTACTTCACAGCCCGACCTGGAGAGTGTGATGAACGATATTGACCGGGTTACCCTATATCGCATTTTAAACGTTTTTGAGGAGAAAGGCATCATCCATAAAGTTTTCGACCTTAATGGCACGGCTAACTACGCGGTTTGCCATTCGGACTGCCAGGAAAACCACCACCACGACGAACACCTGCATTTTAACTGTACTGCATGTAAAAATGTTTACTGCTTAAATGAACTGAATATACCAAAGCTAACCCTGCCTGCCGGCTTTGAACCACAGGCTTTTACAATATATGCATCGGGCCTTTGCCCTAAGTGCAGTAAAAAGGGCACGGCAAAAGTTAATTAACTTATTGCAACTACATTGCTTCGTTTTTTAGTATTAATCTATGGCGAATTACTATAGTCCAACAAATAATAGCTGTAATTATTTTTGCAGACTAATACACTGATAGTTAAATTCGCGTTCCCTAATAATATAAATGGATCAAAAATATTTAAGACTGATATTTACTTTCAGCGCTATATCTTTCTACATGTTGCTGTGCTCGTTCACGCCTGCGGCAGATACTATAAAAAGCACGGGCTTTAAACTCAAGACGGTTATTATTGATGCCGGGCATGGTGGTAAAGATGGCGGTGCGCATGGCGCTTTTTCGCACGAAAAAAATGTTACGTTGGCTATAGCCCAAAAACTGCAGGCCGCTATCCAGGCGCAATTGCCAGATTTGACAGCCGTTATGACCCGTACCGACGATACTTTTATTGAGCTAAACAGGCGATCGGCCATTGCTAATAAAGCGCAGGGTAATCTCTTTATATCTATTCACTGTAATTCATCTGCCGAAGGGAACGCCTATCGGGAGCATAAGCAAAACGGTGTAATGCTGTTGGTTTATGGGTTACACCGGGTAAGAGAGCAACTGGAAGCCATGCGCGAGAACGCATCCATCCTCATAGAAAACGATTACAAGGAGAAATACCAGGCCTTAGATGCTACAGATCCTGCAAACGCTATCATCCTAGATGCCTTTACAAAAAAATACCGCAAGCAAAGCATCAAATTTGGCGAGCTGCTAAACCAGGAGTTTACCGAAACAGATGGCCGATCCTCACTTGGCGTACGCGAACAAGGTTTATATGTATTGGCTAACAGTGCCATGCCGGCTGTTTTGATAGAAACCGGTTTTATCAATAACCCTGATGAAGAAACGTTTCTAAACTCGGAAGAAGGGCAACAACAAATAGTGCAAACCATCATTCGTTCAATAATAGCTTATCGTACCGCGCTAACTATCCAATAAGCTGTTTCTTAACATAAACTTTATTGTAGTTTTATAAATTAGTTGCACAAAAGGTATATATTAGTTTAAGATTGGCCCGCCAGTTAGGGGCCAATCATAAACCGTATACATCTACTAATGTTTTATTATCAGCACTATTCGTTTGATCTGTGGTTAACGCTCATCAAATCTGACCCGGAATTTAAAATACAGCGCGCCCACTTTTTCCATCAAAATTTTAATAACACAGGCAAATCGGTTGATGATATCAGCAAGATCTTCAGACAGGTAGATCTGATGTGTAATGCTGTTAACGAAAAAACGGGAAAGAACATTGATGCCGACGAAATGTACCTGATGGTGATCAGCCTCATTAACGGCGACAGATTGAATATTGACGACATTGATTATAATGCCCTGCACCTGCAAATGGAGGAACTGTTGTTTAAACACCCGCCGATGATGTACGCTGATGTAACAATTGAGGTGTTGCATCATCTAAAACAAAAAAGCGGAGCAACTTTTAGTTTGTTGAGCAATACAGGATACATCACCGGGGAAACATTACGAAAGGTATTAGCGCTTTACGGGCTTGATAACTATTTCGATTTTCAGCTATACTCTGACGAGGCAGGCCTGTCAAAACCAAACCACGAATTTTTTAAAGTGATGTTGAATAATATAGATATATGTAATGTGGGTAAAAATATTCCGTTAAATAGTATTATCCATATTGGCGATAACCCTAAAAATGATATAAAACCTGCCAGCGAAACAGGCATCAGTTCCCTGCTTATAAACTCGAACAATAACACTATTTTAAGCCTTATAAGCTAATGATATCTACCACATATTCGTTACACCATATACACCACGATACCAGCTTTGGCTTTGATGCGGATGATTATAGCCGCTTTAAGTTTGGCGATGGCGCGGTATCTAAAAATTTTGGTACCGCACTGGCCGATGGTTTTATAAACGAATACCTGTCAGATAACCCCATTACTAAACAAATAGTGGTTATCTCCAGTCCATACTCCTTTATCCCAACGGCTACCTTCGCCATGAAAGATTGGTTTGTTTATCGCCTTAACCATTGGCTGGCAGAACAAGGTTTACCTGTAGTGCAGGAAACCAAAGTACACCGTACCATAACCTATAAGGAAGATTACGGCGAGCTGAATGCCGAGCAAAGAATGAGCCTGATAGGTAACGACCAGTTCCATATCGATAAAGATTTCCTGACGGATAAAACGCTGCTATTTTTAGATGATATCCGCATTACCGGCAGTCACGAACGCATGATCATGAAAATGGTTAATGCTTACGGCTTAAGCAACGATATACACATGCTGTACTTTGCCGAGCTGATCAACAAGGATATCCATCCTAATGTAGAGAACTATCTGAATTATCATCATGTAAAATCGATATTTGATTTGGATGGGATAATAAAAAGCGGCAATTTTTGTATTAATACACGTATTGTAAAATACATATTAAACTATAGTTTTGATGGCTTTTGCGTATTCATTGAAAACCAACCAACAGCGTTTGTAGCCCTGTTGTATAACATGGCTTTGGGCAACGGATACCATACTATTGAGGCGTATGAGCAAAACCTTAACTTTATAAAAAAACTTTTATTTTTAGATAATTATAAACTAATTCAATATGGCAATTAACCTTCAAAAAGGGCAACGTGAGGCTATTGATGCCCCTAAATTTACTATAGGCTTAGGCTGGGATACCAACACCTCATCAACAGGTACGGCTTTTGACCTGGATGCATCTGTTTTTATATTGGGCGATAATAAAAAGATCCTGAGCGACGAGCATTTTGTGTTTTATAACAACCTTAAAACACCCGATGGCGCTGTTGAGCACACTGGTGATAACCTTACCGGTGCCGGCGATGGCGACGATGAGCAAATAAAGATCGACCTTACTGTAATTGACCCGCGCGCTACCGAAATTTGCGTTGTGGTAACTATACACGAGGCAGAAAGCCGCCGCCAAAATTTTGGCCAGGTAAGAAACTCTTTCGTAAGGGTTTTTGACGCGGCTACCAATACTGATGTTTTAAAATATGAGCTGGAAGAGGATTTCTCTATCGAGACTGCCGTTGAGTTTGGCCGTATTTATAAACGCGATAACAAATGGAAATTTGAAGCAGTGGGCGCCGGTATGAAAGGCGGCCTGCAAGATTATTTAAACAAATACAACTAAACCGAAAATATTATGGCAATTAATCTTCAAAAAGGGCAACGTATAAGCCTTGAAAAAACCAACGGCAGCAAATTGCAAAACGTTTGCGTAGGTATAAACTGGGGCGCTATAGAAAAGAAAGGTTTATTTGGCTTTGGCGGAACTAAAGAAGCGGTTGACCTTGACGCCAGCTGCGCTTTGTTCGACGAGAATAAAAAACTGATGGATGTGGTTTACTTCGGCAACCTAAAATCAAAAGACCAGGCTGTAAGGCATAGCGGTGACGACCTTACCGGTGATATGGGCGGCGATGACGGTTTAGATAATGAAGTAATTACACTTGACCTTGGCAGTCTTAACCCGGCGGTTAAACACGTTGCTTTTGTGTTGAACAGCTTCAGGGGGCAAGATTTTGGCACTATCCCGTTTGCATCTATCCGCATATACGAGGGTACACCAAAACGAGTGAACGAAGTTTTTGCTAAATATGATATCGCTAACGGTTCGGAGTTTAAAGGCCACGTTTCGATGGTTATGGGTGTATTTTATGTTAAAAACGGGGAATGGAAATTCAACGCTATTGGCGAGCCCACCAAAGACAGGAAACTGGAAGAAACCGTGAACACGGTAATGCGTAATTATTTATAATAGCCTCTCCCCAGCCCCTCTCCTTTGGAGAGGGGCTTTAAGATAATTTTTTAGAACCCTCTCCTTTGGAGAGGGCAGGGTGAGGCCAAACACATTTTTAAAAACAAGATATATGGAAACCAACCTAACCAATGAGGGTGCCGAACCAACCAATGCTACACCGGCAGCAGGTAGTACCACCCCGGTTAAACTTGATAAGGAAGGCAATGTTGACTTAACCAACATTACACCCGATGAAGTAAAAAAATACAGCGAAAAGGGTAAAGACTTAAACCCCGCTGATGTAAACTCTATTTTGAACTACGGTACGGATGTGCAAGCCTCGATGGAGCGTTACAGCAATACCTTCCTTACCTCGGTAAGGACGTTCGACTCGGGCGAGGTAGGTACTTTAATTACCGATCTGCTGCACGAGTTGAATTATATTGATGTTGACGAACTGGAGCAAAACGCTTTTGTAAGGGTTTTATCGCGCATCCCAATTTTGCGTACCCTGGTTATGGATACAAAAAAGATGTTTGCCAAATATGACCTGGTGGTTAATAACGTTGATAAGATCACCAATAAAATAAAAGCAGGCCGCGTAAATTCCATTAAGGATAATGCATCGCTGCAAACCATGTTTGATAGCAATGTAGACTACATCCATCAAATGGAAGAACTAATCATTGCCGGCCAGTTAAAATATAAGGAACTGAACGAGCAGTTAGCGGCGATGGATGGCAACCCATCTGCCTACCAGGATTACGAAATTGCCGACCTGCGCGATTATGTGAACCGATTGGATAAACGTTTGGCCGATTTAAAAGTGGTGCGCTTTATTATGCTGCAATCGTTGGCGCAGATCCGTGTGGTACAAAATAACAATACCACCATTGCCGAGAAGGCCCAGTCTATTGTGTCAACCACCATCCCGGTTTGGAAAAACCAGCTAACCATTGCTGTAGCGTTAAACAGGCAAAAGGCCAATGTGGAGATGCAGAAAAAGATCTCGGATACCACAAATACTATTTTGCTTAAAAATGCCGAGCTGTTAAAAACAAACAGTATTGATGTAGCCCGCGAAAATGAGAAAACAGTGGTATCTTTGGATACTTTAAAACGCACCACACAATCGTTAATTGAAACTTTAACCGAGGTGAAAAGGATCCATGACGAGGGGACACAAAACAGGAGAACGCTTAATACTGAGTTACAAACTTTAGAAACCGAACTAAAGAAGAATGTAACCAATACACGTTAACCGGCATATGGATGAAAACAGGCTAAACATATTAAATGCATCGACACGGGTTATCAGCAAACTACAGCTGTTATCCGTGTTTTTTAATAACGATGTAATTTTTAAGATTTACCTGCGTACCCAGGTGCTGCACCAGCTGTTTCAAACCAATCCCGATCTTGACATTAACCAACTGGAGATGTTTCATCTCCAGTTTACTTCCACCCTTATTGATCTGCTTAAAAAAATTAAGAAGAACAACGAGGCCCAGGTCGATCTGCTGCTTGATGAGGTATCGTTGAATAACCAGCTGATAGAGCAAATGGAAGGTTCGGTTTATACCGAGCAGAACTACGAGAACGATAAGCAAAGGCAGGCGCTAAAAATGAGCCAGTCGTTACGTAAATTGTTCCAGGTATTATCAGATAACTCGTCGGATTATCCGTTTGCAGGGAACATTAACAGGTTTAGCGCGCATTTTTCGGGCGATTACTTTTTTAGTATCTCAACCGAGCTGGTTTACGATCTGCTAAAATATAACCCGGCCGAGGTTTACTCGAACGAATATGCCACCATTCAGCGTAAGCTGATGGGGACCTTATGCAAGTACGATTTTAGGATATCGTTTTACTGCGGCGTGCGGGCAAATGATATTATACTGGAAGTTTATAAGTTTGCCGATATTAATAAGTACTTCTTATTTTCGCCGCTTAACAATACCCTGTTATTTTGCGATGTAGCAAAACTGGGCGACCTTGACCTGAAGAACACCGTATCTAAAAGGGAAAGAATGATGCGCGAATTACGCGACAAAAATGTACAGCTAACGGGCAAAGCCGGTTTAATGAAAACTAACCTGCCCGAAAATATTACAGCCCTTTTGGCTGAAGACTATAAGAAAATAGCCGATGTGAACTTTTTAGCGCACATGAACGCGTTTGATGTTCAGGCTAATATTTTGAAAACCATGTTAAATACAGATATAATATAAACCCCGATCACAATGGATTTTTTACACACATTACTTGGTGAGGATATAAAGGCAGGCCTGTTGGTTGTGCTTAACCTTATCGTTATTGAAAGCCTTCTATCGGTAGATAATGCCGCGGTACTCGCCACCATGGTACTCGATCTGCCTAAGCATCAACGCAGCCGGGCATTACGCTATGGTATAATTGGCGCCTATGTATTGCGTGGGGTGTGTTTGTTTTTAGCGGCATGGCTGGTAAAAATATGGTGGCTAAAACCACTGGGCGGTTTGTATTTACTATACCTTGCTGTTGATTATTTAAGAAAGAAGCTGGCTGCAAGGTCCAGCAACGGGGAAGAAGAATCTGTTGATAAAAGTAAAAACTGGTTATATAAGTCAACCGTTGGTTTAATAGGTAATTTTTGGGCTACAGTGGCATTGGTAGAGCTTATGGACCTGGCCTTTTCTATAGATAACGTATTTGCAGCGGTAGCCTTTACCGATCACGTTTTTCTGATTTACACAGGGGTATTCATCGGTATATTGGCCATGCGTTTTGTGGCGCAGGCATTTGTTAAGCTAATGGAAAAATTCACTTTCCTGGAAACTGTAGCTTTTGTCGTTATAGGTGTTTTGGGTGTTAAATTAACGTCGTCACTATTTGTGCATTTTGATAAGGAATCTCCCATATCAAAATTTTTAGAAGGCGAAACAGCTGATATTGCCGTATCGATATTTACAGTAACGGTGTTCATCCTTCCGGTACTTACATCAATCCTCTTCAATTTCCCTAAAAAGAATATAATGAAACCCGAAGTTGCAGAAGATGCCGAAGGTGTACTGGATAAAAGCTAAACCATGTTGCAAATAAATAAACTTATAGCATCAATATTCGGGATAGGGTATGTAAAGGGTGGGGGCACACTGGCCGCTATAGTTACCTGCCCGTTTATATGGTTAATGTGGCAGCAACCAACCTTTCAAAGCCCCTGGTACTTAGTTGGGGTAACGGTAATAATTACCTTGTTGGGTATTTATGTTGGCGATAAGGTTGAGCCCGTTTGGGGCAAGGATAGCTACCGGGTAGTGATTGATGAAGTTGCCGGTATGCTGGTAACCATGTTGTTTATCCCGCCGCATTTGTATTACCTGCTGATAGGGTTGGTATTGTTCCGCTTTTTTGATATTGTAAAACCGCTTGGCATCCGCCGTATGGAGGCATTGCCCGGTGGTACGGGGGTGATGATGGATGATGTGTTGGCAGGCGTGTATGCCAATATTATGCTGCAGGTGATAGTACACTTTGCAAAGTTTTAAGCTATATATTTCATCAGCCTAAATAATTACCTTAGGCTAAATTTAAACCTGAAGCGTATTTATGCATTTCTTTTCATTTTTAGCTGCTTTTTTACTTGCCCTGCGTATAAGCCGGGCAATTAAATTTACCGCCCTACACCAAAAGTGGCGGATGATACTCAGAATTTCTGCGGGAGTACCTATAGTGCTCTTTATTATTTTTAATGAACGCCTGAGTGATGATGGCGTATTAATAGTTGCAGGTATTTATTTATTGTTATTTATAGAATATTTAAAAAAGCAGGAGGATTTTAAATCGTTTACCGTACTGCTTAATGCACATTATCCGCTGGTTGCTGCGGGTATAATTAGTGGCATAGTTGGCGTTACACTCGATAGTTTTTATGAGAAGTGGGAAAGTTTTTTTGTATGTGCGCAGTTAGCATCATTTCTCTGGATCTTTCTTCGTTTATCTACGTCAAGAAAACAACAGCAAGAGTTAAGGCGCATCAACGAGCGTAAAGATGAACTGGAGGCTATGGTTGCCGCACGTACTGCCGAAATTACCCAGCAAAAGAATGAATTACAGGAAACCGTTAAAGAACTGCAGGCTACCCAGGCCCAGCTGATACAGCAGGAAAAGCTGGCATCGTTAGGGGAGCTTACTGCCGGTATTGCCCACGAGATACAGAACCCGTTAAATTTTGTCAATAACTTCTCTGAGGTGAGTATGGAACTGATAGAGGAGATGGAGGAGGAAATGGCCAAAGGTGATATGGAAGAAGCCAATGCCATAGCTGCCGATATTAAACAAAACCTGGAGAAAATACGCCACCACGGCAAACGTGCCGATGGTATTGTAAAAGGGATGCTGCAGCACAGCCGTGCCAGCAGTAACATAAAAGAGCCTACAAATCTGAATACCATTGCCGACGAATACTTCAGGCTGGCTTACCATGGTTTGCGTGCCAAAGACAAATCATTTAATGCCGAACTGGTAGCAAATTTAGATCCTAACCTGCCGCTCATAAATATTGTACCGCAGGATGTAGGCCGGGTGCTGCTAAATATGTTCACAAACGCTTTTTATGCGGTGCACCAAAAGCAAAAAATAATAGGGGGCGACTTTAAACCAAGGGTAGAGGTTTCTACAAAGGTAATTGGCAAAGAGGTTGAAGTTATTGTGAGAGATAATGGCAGCGGCATACCCGATGCTATTAAAGACAAGATAATGCAGCCATTTTTTACCACTAAACCTGCGGGCGAAGGCACCGGATTAGGCCTGTCGCTTAGCTATGACATTATTGTAAAAGCCCATAAAGGCCATATTAATATTGATAGTAAAGAGGGCGAGGGCACAGCGTTTGTTATTACCCTACCGTTATCATAACTATATCGCCCTATTTGTTATTTACCCACTCATCATAAAATTGAATTATCTATCTTTAAACACCATATGAAAATATTAGTTGTGGACGACGAAGCAGACGTTCAGCCACTTTTTTTACAGCGATTTCGCAAAGAAATACGTAACCACGAAATAGAGTTTGACTTTGCACAGTCGGGCGAGGAAGCGCTAAGTTACTTGAAAGATAAACGCCAGGAAGTGGTGCTGATATTGTCTGATATTAATATGCCGGGCATGAGTGGGATAGAGCTGTTAACACATATCCGTGAGGATTTTCCTACTCCGCCGCCACCTGTGGTAATGATGATAACCGCCTATGGCGATGAAGAGAATTATAAGCAGGCAATGGATAAAGGGGCAGATGATTTTTTAACTAAGCCGCTTGATTTTAATTTATTAAAAGAGAAACTTAAAACATTATAGCGAACAATGGCTAAGATACTGGTAGTGGATGATGAAGCTGATCTGGAAGTGCTGGTAAAACAAAAGTTCCGCCGTAAGATCAGGGAAAACGAATACGAGTTTATTTTTGCGCAGAACGGGGAAGAAGCTTTACAAAAAATAAAGGAACATCCCGATCTGGATATTATACTGTCGGACATAAACATGCCGGTAATGGATGGCCTTACCCTGCTTACTCATTTACCCGATGCCAACCCTACTGTTAAAGCGGTGGTGGTATCTGCATACGGCGATATGCAGAACATCCGTACCGCCATGAACCGCGGGGCTTTCGATTTTATAATGAAGCCGGTTGATTTTGATGACCTGGATGTTACCATGCAAAAAACAATATCCTACGTAAGGCAATTGCAGGATACGTTAAGGGCTATCAAAGAGAACAACATCCTTAAAATGTATGTTGACGAAAATGTGCTGAACTTTATGACGCACAAAGAGTTTGAAGGCAGCTTGATGAAAAACGAGCTGCTGGAAGCCACGGTAATGTTTGTTGATGTTTGCGGCTTTACGGCTATTACAGAACATGTACCGGCCAATACCGTAGTAAACCTGCTAAATGGTTTGTTTGATAAAATAGTTAAAGAAATTATAGCCCAGGGTGGCCACGTTGATAAGTTTATGGGCGATGCTATCATGGCTGTTTTCAGGGGAGAGTTTCACCTTGATCGTGCTATTGATGCGGCATTGGCTGTAAGGGAGCAACTATCAAATGAACCCGAGATCCAGGCAGGGGATAAAATATTTAAACCAACTATCGCAGTAGGTATCAACTCCGGCGAAATGGTGTCGGGTAATATTGGCTCCGTATCATTAAGGCGTTTAGATTATACCGTTATAGGCGATTCGGTGAACCTGGCGCAACGCTTACAATCCATAGCTACTGGTGGGCAAATTATCATCACGGAAGATGTTTACCACAAGGCAAAAGAATCATTCCAATGCAAGGAAAACGGCGAATTTACCTTGAAAAATAAACTTAAACCCGTTATTACCTACGAGGTAGTCGAATAGGGTTGATTTCGGATTTCGAATTTAAATAACCTAAAAAATCGTAGAGACGCGATACTTCGCGTCTCCCTTATGCAAATCCCCGGTATATTTAAATTGAAAAAGACGTAAAGTATCGCGTCTCTACATATTAGTGCCTTGCCCTACGCTTTAATACACCACCGGCAGCTTCTTTAATAATACTGGTAAAAATGAATGCCTTTGGGTCAATCTCATGTACCATGTTTCTTAACCGCCTAAGTTCTAAACGGGTTACTACGGTAAACACAATATCTACCGGGTGGCTCACGTCAAAACTTTCTTTCAGGAAACCGCGTTCACCTTTATAAACGGTGATACCCCGGCTTAGCTGCTTCACCAGCATTTCTTTTATCAGTGCGTTTTGTCCGGATATAATGGTTACGCCGGTGTATTCCTCCAGGCCTTCTATTACAAAGTTGATCATCCGCGATGCCGTGTAATAGGTAATGATAGAGTATAACGAGGTGATAAAGCCCACTTCTAAGGCAGCTATCAGGAAAATAACAATATTGATCCCCAGTATAATTTCGCTGATGGTAAAGCTGATGCGTTTACCTGTATAGAGTGCCAGTACCTCAATACCATCCAGTGCACAACCGCCACGGATAGCTAAACCGATACCGGTACCCATAAATACGCCGCCGAAAATTGATACAAGTAATTTGTCTGATGTGATCTTATCCGGATAAGGCAGGTAAAGCAGGCACAGTGCCAAACCAATAATGGCCATCATGGTGCGCAGGGCAAAGGTTTTATTTACCTGCAGGGCGCCCATAATAATGAATGGGATGTTGGCTATGATAATTACATAGGCTATATTAAAATGATAAAGCTCATGTATCAGCAAGGAGATACCGGTTACCCCGCCATCAAAAAAGGCATTGGGTATCAGGAAACTTTTTAAGGCAAACCCGCAAAACAAGATGCCCGTGATGGTGTAAAATGTGTCGGTTATTATAGATCGTGCAGTAGGCGCTGTATTCATTTCGGCGATAGAAGTTTTGTTTTGTAAATCTCTTAAATTTTCCTGTTTTTTCGGCGCCCTATTTTTCAACGATGTAGCTGTAAAATAACGATGATTTTGCAGGAAATTTATTTGCGTTTTATTCCAGTCTTCCGCGTCTTTTATACTGCCAAGCGCCTGCATTTCCAGGTACAACTTATTCCCGGTAGTTATAAAATCATTTCTGCCCAGGTAATCCAGATCGGCATCACAAATTATTTCTTCGGATAGGGTTGCCGGTTGTTGCGGCAATTGCGTAGCCATAATCAGCTTGCAGATCTTTTCAATATCAGCGTTAGCGTAGCCAAATTGTGGTAAAGCCTCACGGGCAATATTGCACGATGCCAGTTCATGCTCGTTAATTTGCTGCAGATATCCGCAGTCGTGGTAAAGGGCTGCTACAAGTAAGAGTTTGGTATCTTCTGCACTTATGTTTTCCTGTTTAGCAATAGCTTCTGCAGAGCGATAAACATCAAGAGTATGATCTATATTATGATAATGGAAATGTGCGGGCAATTCGTCCCGTAACCTTGCCACTATATATTTACCCTCGGGGCTATCGATCATATCCAAACCTTATTCTGTTGCGCTAAGATATTAATTTGAGAACATAGTTGATAAGGTTCTTTTAGCTTCATGAGTTTACTCAGCACGACTACGCTTCGCTGGCCGACCCTCTCTGCTGCGCAAAGAGGGTAAAGGAAATTGCAAAACCCTCTTTCCGCTTGCGGAGAGAGGGTGGTCGAGCGAAGCAATGACCGGGTGAGTCAAATAGCCGACAGACTTTTACCTCCCTCTCCTTTGGAGAGGGTCGGGGTGAGGCTTTTTGTCACCGCTAACTGATTAGTGTGAATGCAAAGTCATATAACATATCTGTAGCTTCATAAGCACCGGTTTAGCACTAATTTTGGATAACATCTGCCAAAACCGGGTGTTATTATCCCGATAGAATTATTACTATGAGTGCAAAGAAATTATCAGATATAAAATATTCCGTATTAGACCTTGCCACCGTTGTTGAAGGCAGCACCCCGGCCGATAGCTTTAAAAAAAGCATGGACGTGGCACAACTGGCCGAGAAGGTAGGCTACACCCGTTACTGGTTTGCCGAACATCATAACATGATGAATGTGGCCAGTTCTGCAACATCTGTATTGATAGGTTATATAGCAGGCGGTACATCTAAAATACGGGTAGGTTCGGGTGGTATTATGCTGCCAAACCATTCGCCCTTAATTGTAGCCGAGCAGTTTGGTACACTGGCGTCGCTTTATCCCGGCAGGATAGATCTGGGTTTAGGCCGTGCCCCGGGTACCGACCAAACTACAGCCTTAGCCATCCGTGGCGAAAATTTTAACGCGGCACATAATTTCCCCCGAGATATTGTAAAGCTGCAAACCTATTTTTCTAACGATAACGCAGGCAGTAAGGTAAGGGCCATCCCCGGCGAGGGTTTGGATATACCTATCTGGGTATTAGGTTCCAGTACAGATAGTGCTAAAGTTGCTGCTGCATTTGGTTTGCCTTATGCTTTTGCCAGTCACTTTGCACCAACATACTTTATGGAGGCAATTAAGATCTACCGCGATAATTTTAAGCCGTCAGAACAATTGCAAAAGCCGTATGTAATGGCTTGCGTAAACGTAGTGGCTGCCGATACCGATGGCGAGGCAGAACGATTGGCTACATCTGTAAAGCAATTTTTTATGGGCGTAGTTACCGGTAAAAGACAATTGCTGCCGCCGCCCGTTAAAAGTATGGATAGCATCTGGAACGTTTTTGAAGAAGAAGCCGTAATGCAGATGCTGGCCTATTCATTCATTGGTGGCCCCGAAAAAATTAAGAGCGAACTAAGCTCGTTCGTAGAACAAACAGGTGTGGATGAACTAATGGCCACCTCACATATCTTCGATCACCAATCAAGAATGTACTCGTATAAAGTATTTGCGGATGTAATACGGACATCGGCTTATGCTCCACTTGCATAAGCAGCCCTACAATATATACAAGCCCGCGTCTGCAAAGACAGCGGGCTTTTTTGTGGACATACGTTAATATCTTAATAAAAACTTACAACAAAGTGCATGTATTAAATGTACTTTAGTCTGTAAAATGTTGTTTATATAAAAAAAGCAAGCTGATCTGCCAATGAGTAAAGTATTTACAATAACAGAGGGACTTGAAAACCTGGGTGCCATGAGCACCGGTGGACAAGGATCTGTATATAAAGGCCGGCGCATGGGGCCTGTGTTAACTGCAATAAAATTATTACCAACACCTATCCATACCGAAAGTGAGGATGATAAAAACTTTCGTAATTTTCGTAACGAGGTAACCAAGCTGCAAAAAGTAAACGAGCAGCCAAATCCCAATGTAGTAAAAATATTAAGCTCGGGTATTACCGATAGTGGTTCGTTCCCCTATATCGAAATGGAATATATTGAAGGTCCCGACCTTTGCGAACTGCTGCAGCCACCGTACGAAAAGATCTTTATGCTGAAGGAGGTGATCCGCGTGGCCGATCAATTGGCAAGTGCCCTGGCCCATTGCCATAACGTTGGCGTAAAGCATGGTGATGTTAAAAGCAACAACGTAAAATATAATATCCATACGGGCAATTATGTGTTGCTGGATTTTGGGCTGGCCATCATGTCTGAAGAGCAGCGCCGTACCAGCATCCGCCATGCCGGGGCTATTGAATTTATGGCGCCCGAGCAGCACGAGGGCAAAATGCTAATGGAAACGGATATTTACAGCTATGGCATTATCATATACGAGCTGCTTACCGGCGAAGTTCCTTTCCCGCTGCATGGTGGCGGCGATGCCGGCCGTAACGCGGTGATGCTTGCCCATATAGAATCGCCGGTGCCGGATCTGTTGAACGCCAGAAGAAAAGCACTGCCCGATACCTGGGATAACGAAAAGAAAGGCCGCGAAATGCAGGTGCCGCAATGGTTGCTTAAACTGATTGAAAAATGCCTGCAAAAAGCACCAAAGGATAGGTTTAGCGATGGCATTAAACTGCACGATGCCATTGTAAATGGTAGCATATTGTCATCAGATAGTTTTGATATTGCCGGCGGCCTAAGTAATGCAGCTTTGCGCAGCGAGAACGAACGCCTGCACAATCAGCTGATGCAATACCAGCAAGCCGGGCCGCCGCCGCAATTGGTGGCTGCACCTGTAGAAGACGAGTCGAGGGTATCGTTATCAAAACCCTATTACTATACCATAATGACCTTGCTGGTGTTATTTATGGGATTTTCGGTTTATTCTACTTTCTTAAAAAAGCAGGGTAACCCAAACCAGGTAAGCCAGGATTCGTTACAAAATAAAGCGGATACAGGTACAGGCCGGTTAGATTACGGTTCAAGGTTCCCGGTAGATAGCACAGAACAGGATACAACACCAGTTAAAAAGGATACAATGGTTAAGAAACCGGAAGTAATTCCGCAGAACGCAACACAGGATACTACTCAAAAAATAGAGCTTGATACAACAGCTAAACCAGAATAATTATACATCAAACAAATAATAACAAATTTGCAATAAGTAATGTTCAGTACACATAATTAAAGCATTTTTTGAAGATACATAATGGCATCAACACTAAACTTTTGGCAGCGAATAGGTATACAGGATTGGTTTTTAACCAACGAAAGCACAGAGAAGGCAAAAGCAAAAGCGCTCACCCCAGACACGGTTTACAGCTACATTGTCGAAAAATTTGAGGGTTCGATAAGGGACCTTTCATTTGCCGACCGGGTGGTATTTTATCACGAGTTCATCATCAGTTTTAATGCCGATGATTATAAAGAGTTTGTAGCCGATAAACAAGGGATTTTTGGGCTGATAGTGCAGGAAACAGTTGCTAAGTTCTACGAGATATTGAAGCAACATCGCGCGGCGGGTAAAACGGTAAAACCGTCGGGCTCTAAATGGGTTTTCAGGCTGGTATCGCACCCTGATTATGCTCGGGGTGATAAAGGTTTTATAGGCAAATTATTACCCGATAATAATCAAAAGGAACAAAACCTGCGGGTAACATTTATTCCACGCCAAACGGGTATAGCCCAAACATTTGATGTAAGCCAGGAAGCTTTAAAAGGCTTTACCTATTACAGTGAAGGTTATTTTGAGATCCCTTACGAAGAAGAGTTGGAACCCGAAGAAAAACTGGCTGCCAAAGTACAAAACAACATAGCCCGTTTAGAAACTATTATTCCCGACCAGCAATTTGCCGGCAAAAAGGTGGAGTATTTGATGAAAGACGAAGAGATCATCGTATCGGGCAGCGAAGAAACCCGCGAGGATTCAAATATATTTACTATCCCGTCTGACTGGGTGAACGCGCCGCACCTGCAAATACGTTATAATAAAGCCGACGGCAAATTTTACCTGGCAGCATTTGGCGAGATAACCACATTAAATGAGGTTATTGTAGAGCGCAGCGATATTAACTCTCCCAAATGGGTAGAACTGCCGGTAAACTCGCGCATGTTACTTAATGGCATCATTGGTTTAAACCTGTTTAAAGCGTAAAAAACAATGTCACAAATATTATCCATAGGCTTATTAGTAATTGGTTTTTGCCTGCTGGCAACCCATTTTATTGATATTAAAAAATCCGGTAAACGCAATGGCTGAAAACTATTTTGGATTAACCGATACCGGCAGGGTACGCACCAATAACGAGGACACCTTTATTACCCAAAAGGTAATGGGTGACCGTATGTTGCTGGCTGCAGTAATTGATGGGGTAGGTGGCTATAACGGCGGCGAAGTAGCAGCGGCGATAGCTAAAGATGTTTTTATTGGCCGGTTACACGGGCTGCAGGGCGAGATAATCCCCGGCATGATAGATGCCTTTAAACTGGCCAGTAAACAGATCTCTGATAAGAAGCTGGAAGATAAAGAGCTGGAAAGCATGGCCTGTGTAGCTACAATGGCCCTGGTTGATGTAGAAAATAACCAGTTCTTTTATGCCCACGTAGGCGATACCCGTTTGTATTTGCTGCGCGACAGTTCGTTGGTGAAGATCTCTAAAGACCACTCCTTTGTAGGTTTCCTGGAAGATAGTGGCAGGCTCACGGAAACCGCTGCCATGAACCATCCCAAACGCAACGAGATAAACAAGGCGTTGGGCTTTACCAGCCAGATAGATACCGACGAGAGCTTTATAGAAACAGGGCAGTCGCCATTTTTACCGGGAGATATGCTGCTGCTTTGCAGCGACGGCCTTACCGATCTGGTTGATAGGAACGGCATATTGGATATCATCACTCAAAACACTTCGCTACAAGAAAAGGCAACACAGCTAATAGCCGCTGCCAATGATAACGGTGGCCGCGATAATGTAACTGTTGTGCTGGTGCAGAACGATAAGCCGCAACAACGGCCACAAGCTACTATGCCAGTATCATCATCCATCAAAAAAAGTGATGAGGAGAGAGATGGCGTAACATCAGCACGGGGGCAACAACACTTAGAACCTGTAATTAAAGTCAAAACACCTATGGGCCCCAATAAAAATCTTGGTTTAACACTTATACTTGGCTTTTTGTGCCTGGTGTTTTTGGCCTCAACTATTTGGCTGTATATAACAAAACAAAAGGAAGCTACATCCCTTGAACAATCTGGCCCGGTTGTAGAAAAACTGCGGAATGCCGATGAGGTGAAACTACAGGACGCTATAGATGCCTTTAAAGGTGATACTTTGGTATTATCTGATACAGCGTTTAAACAACCCGTTATAATTACCGATACCCTGCATATCGATCAGGATTCGTTGTACATAAAAGTTATTGGCAACATCGTTTTACAAAGGGATACCGCTTACAAAGGCCCGGCTTTATCTATCTCGCCAAATAACAAGGTTGTTATACTGGAGAACGTTAAGTTTAAAGATTTTGATGTAGCAGTTGATCTTTATAACAGCGGTTTCTATCTGCATAATACACAATTCATTAACTGCAGACTGCCTATTCAACGTAAATACAATTTGCCCAGCACAAAATATATAACGGCCGATTTTCCGTTGGATAAGATCAATGCTTCGGATACTCAATTTAAGGCGCCAACCAAAACCATTGTAAAGCCAAATGGAAGATAAAATAGAAACGGTTACCCGATGGAAGGAGCGGATCTTCCTGTTATTGATAAGCGTTTTGTTCGTGTTTTTATTCTTTAGGTTGTACTCGGTTTTACAGCTGCGTTTTGCTGATGTAGATAAGCGCCTGCAAGATGGCACCATGATCAACCTGAACGCCAAAGACCCGGCCGGGCAGTTAAAAGAACTGCTTACCCGCGGATATTATTTTGACGATAAGCGCGACATCAATCTGATAACGGCAACCGTTGCCAACAACATTGGTACAGGTGAAAAGATTGATAACATAGGGGAGCTAAACAAACGCAAGTATTTTATCATAGCCGATGGGGCTTTTGAGAAAGGCGGCGAATCGTTCAAAAGGAGGGTAGAAGCGTCCCGCTCTTTATTAGGATATACCGGTGAAGATTCTGTACTGTTTGTCAGTGAAAGGAGCAGCCCCGTCAATGTGCCTTCGGTAATTGATCTGGCATTGGGCCAGCATACCATCAGTGGTGTTATCACAAATAAAAAACAACCCGTAGCTGGCGTATTGGTGCGCCTTGACATGATATTACCCCAGGATAGCATCTACAACGATGAAGAACTGGACGAAATTAAACCGGTTACCGAAACTGGTAACGGCTTTAAAAAAGTGTATTTGCCCGATAGTGCCGGCAAGCGCCGTTTACAGCAGTTAACCGCTTATGCACGCACCAACGAGCAAGGCGTTGCGGAGTTTAAAAACCTGCCCGAAGGTAAAGCATTTAAGCTGTTGCCTTTACAACCGGGCTACCAATTCGGAACATCACAGGGGATACAAAATTTGGATGACGATGAAAGCCTTACGTTTAGCCAATCGCCGCATACCATCAGGTTGTTCTCAACAAAAGATTTTAATATCCTGAAGAAAGAAAAATCCTTGATCATTCGTACCCCACAGGAGTTTAACGATTGGTTCTGGATCATATCAGGCAGTTTTATCGCCGCGTTTTTGTTTGTGCATTTATTGCTGTCGTGGAAATTCAGTACCTCCGATCAGTTAATATTACCAGTGGTGATGATATTGACAGGGTTGTCGTTTTTAACCTTATTAAGTTTACAAGATCCGCTTCGCGATAGATTTTTAGCTAAGGATATGCTGGTTTACCTGGGTATTGGCTTAGTCGCCTTGCTGGTAATGCTGCAGTTTAAACTGCGCCGCTTTACACCCGATTCGTGGATCTACCGCATGCTGGTGTTTAAGCACAACCGTAATGCCTCAAACGGCTGGCCATGGGTAGTGTTGGCAGCAACACTGTTGGCCATGACCATTAAATTTGGTACCGGCCCCGAAGGTAGCGGGGTAAAGGTGAACCTGTTTGGTTTTCAACCCAGCGAGATAGTGAAATATCTCATCATTCTTTTCCTGGCGGGATTTTTTGCTGCCAACGAAAAACTAATAAGCGAATACACCAGTTGGAGCAAACGCTGGTCGTTCTTTTCCTTCGCGCTGATATCAATTTTGGTGACTTTATTACTATTCCTGTTACTGGGCGATTTAGGGCCGGCAATGGTCGTTTGTTTTACCTTTATTGTACTGTTTTCGTTCTCCCGTGGCGATTTTATGTTCATGGCAGGCGCGGTAGTGCTATACGTTATCGTGTCGTGGGTAGTAAAGAACGTTTGGTTATCGGCATTGATAACCGCGGCTATTGCAGCCTTGTTCATGCTGTTCAAACGCAGGCAATTAAGCGAATCAGCAATGATGGTGCTCATTATAATGGCCGCGTTTTTAACCATCGACCAGATCCCGTATTTAGGTAAGCTATTCCCCGGCCCGGTTCAACGATTAGTTGACCGTAAAGCCATTTGGCAGGATGCCTGGAATAATGAAGTTTATGGCGGTGACCAGGTGGCTAACGGCCTTTGGGCTATGAGCAGTGGCGGTGTAAGCGGGCAGGGTGTAGGCGAAGGCTTTGCCAAAACCATCCCCGAAGCGCATACAGATATGATACTACCATCGATGGGTGAAGAATTTGGATGGACAGGCATTGTCTGTATCTTCCTGTTATTTCTGGTTTACCTGCACCGCTCCATTTTAATAGGGCGGCGAACGGGCACACCATTCCTGTTCTATTTATGCGCGGGGATAGGAGTATCTACCTTTGTACAGTTCCTGCTCATAGCAGGTGGCTCGACAGGTGCATTACCATTATCGGGCGTGTCGCTGCCATTTCAAAGTTACGGCGGTTCATCATTGGTGGCCAACTTGTTGGCGTCGGGGTTTTTACTGTCGGCATCATTGGTAAGGGGCACACCTGTGCAAATGAATTATATATCGCGCCAGCAGGATAAAAACCTGGTACCTGCGCTGATAGCCGCCTTTGTGGGGGTTACGCTGTTAACCGTTAATGTATCCCGTTACCTGTTCAATAACAAAAAATGGGTAGTACAACCCGCCCTGGTGGCCGATAAAAGCGGCGCACGTATGTTTAGCTATAACCCACGCATTGCCATACTAATGAACAGGCTGGAAGCCGGGAATATTTACGATCGTGATGGTGTGTTACTGGCAACCAGTAACCCCGAATTAATAAAGAAACAGCATAGAAAACAGGTTATAGCCGGTGCACAAGGTTATAACATTGATTCGGCTATGCACAAACGTTTAGACAGATACTATCCATTTGAAGAACAAATGTTTTTTTGGACGGGAGATGCTAATACCGGTGTTTTTAACGGCAGCCCTAACGGTTACTTTGCCGAATACGAACATGCTGCTGAACTGCGCGGCTTTAAAATGCCGACCACCAATTACAATGTTACCGCCAACCGTTACCGGGAGGACAGATTTTTGGCCCGTGGTGTAAAGGAAATGACGGTTGTGAAGAAAGATTATAGCGAAATATCGCCTTTGCTGATTGCCGGTATCAACAGTAAAGAAGTAGCAGCCTTTAAAAACCGTAACCGGGATGTGAGGTTGACAATGGATGCAGGCCTGCAAACCAGTATCCAAAACTCCATAGCAAGCGATACCGCCTTGCTGGACAACCGTGTATCTGTTGTAGTAATGGAAGCCAATACCGGCGATGTACTCACCTCGGCTGTTTACCCATTGCCGCCTGTGCATAATTGGGAAAAGCTAACCATGAGCTATTATGAGCAAAACCAACTGGCTAACTGGACTACCACGCAAGATCTGGGTTTTACCCTGGCAACGCAACCGGGTTCAACAGCTAAATTGGTTACTACTATGGCATCATTCAATAAATTGGGCCTGGCGGCTGCCGATAAAAAGTATAATGTGGCAAGTTACGAGCGCATCCGCACCAAGGGTATAGAGCCCGATGAAACCGGTTTGATAACCTTGGAACGTGCTGTGGCTAAATCAAACAACGTGTACTTTATTAAGCTGGCTAACCAGGAGCATCTGCAGGAAGACATGGCCACCGTTTACCTTAAAACAGGTATGTTTTTGCATGGTGTAGGCGGTTATTATTATGACCACGATAAGTTAAGTGCCGATCAGGAAGAGAAATGGCGGAAGCTTTGGCGCAAAACCGAGTTTAATACCAAACCCAGGTACGACCCTAACAACATTCGCCGCACACGTGCCAAAGGTATATCGGGTATGTCATGGGGGCAGGGTGAGCTGATAGCCACTCCGGCATCGGTAGCGAGGCTGGCATCGTCAATTGCTAACGGGGGCGTATTGCATCAAAACAGGTTCGTATTAAAAGTGAGCGATTCGGTAACTTCGGTTAAGCCGGGCATTAAAGTAGCTAACGATCCTAAATATGCGGGGCTTATCAGGCAATATATGATAGAGCAAAGCGCCCCGAAGGAATATACCTTAGGCATCGCGGTAGCTGGTAAAACCGGTACGCCGGAGCGCATCTGGAAGAAACAGCAGATAAACGATGGCTGGTATGTGTTCTTCGCGCCGAAGGCAAATGGTACCGGTAATATGGTGGTTTGTATCAGAGTAGAGTCGACAAAGGGCTCATCAGATGCAGTGAAACTGGCCGGAAAACATGTAATTCCATTCCTGCGAGAAAAAGGTTATATTAAAAGCATCAAAGAGCAAACAAGTGAATAAGGCTTGGGTTTAGCATAATATATAATTGATTTTTGGGTTCAATAATACTACGGTAGTAATATGTTTAATTTGTTTAAAGGTGATAAGGAAGATCGGCCGGCTGATGTAAAAGGCATCCGTTATGAGTTGCTGCAATTTATAAAACAGGAGCTGCAAAAGGCCGAAGGTGGTGAAGGTGGAAATATAAAAGGACTAAACCTTTACCTGGCCTGCCCTTCATCTGAACAGGCCATGTATGAGGCTGCCGTTTATACCGATAAGCCTGAAATTTTTAAGGATGAAGTACAACGCATTGCCGATGATTACGCCGTTAACCTGCCCGAAATCTGGCTGATGGAGGTGATATTTGGGCAAGAGTTCCCTCCTGAGGCTGTAAGATCGAATAAATTGAATGCCGCGTTCTTCATCAAAACCAGTAAGAATTTTATTAAGCAAACCGCATCAGCCTACCTTAGGGCGTTGAGCGGTGATACCGATCAAAAGGAATACAATATCACATCAGATGGGGGTAAAGTACACATAGGTAGGGATAAAAAAGCGCAGGGCGATGATGGATTTTTTCGTACTAACCACATTGCTTTTCCATCTGATAGTGAGAATGAGAGCAATAAATATGTGAGCCGCCAACATGCGCATATCGAGTGGAATAATGATGCAGGGCGTTTCATGATCTTTGCTGATGAAGGCGGTGTTCCGCCCAGGAATAAGATCAAGATCCGTTCAGAGAAAAGTGAGGATATTATCAAACTGAATTCTACCCATATAGGCCACCAGCTACAGGAGGGTGATCAGATCATCCTGGGCGAATCGGCAGTTTTAGAGTTTAGTTACCAACCAGTAATGCATGAGTAAAGTTTTTACGATAACAGAAGGCTTAGAGAACCTGGGCGCGCTGCGAACGGGCGGGCAGGGATCGGTATATAAAGGTCGCCGTATGGGGCCTGTAATTACGGCGGTAAAGCTTTTGCCAACACCCATCCATTCCGAAAGTGAGGATGATAAGAATTTCCGCAACTTTAGTAATGAGGTTGCCAAGCTGCAAAAGGTTAATGAAGAACCTAACCCCAACGTTGTAAAAATATTAAGTTCGGGCATTACCGAAAGCGGCTCGCTTCCATACATCGAGATGGAGTATATTGAAGGGCCCGACCTTAGCGAATTACTGCAGCCGCCTCACGAAAAGATCTTCATGCTAAAAGAGGTTATCCGCGTGGCCGACCAGCTGGCGGGGGCTTTGGCGCATTGCCATAAAATAGGTGTGAAACATGGTGATATAAAAAGTAATAACGTAAAATACAACGTCCATACAGGCAACTATGTATTGCTTGATTTTGGGTTGGCGGTAATGACCGAAGAGGAACGACGCAGCAGTATACGCCATGCCGGGGCAATAGAGTTTATGGCGCCGGAACAGCACGACGGTGCCATGCTTTTGCAGACAGATGTGTATAGCTACGGCATTATCTTATATGAGCTATTGACCGGCCAGGTACCTTTCCCGCTAACCGGTAATGGCGAAACCGGCCGCAATGCCATTATGCTGGCACACATGGAAGCGCCTGTGCCAGACCTTCGCGAAGCAAGGAAAAAGAACCTGCCCGATAGCTGGACCACCCTGAAGCAAACGCAGGAAATGCAGGTGCCGCAATGGCTTTTAGATGTGATAGATAAGTGCCTTCAAAAATCGCCCGATGCACGCTTTAAAAGTGGTGTAGAACTGCATGATGCAATAATAAATGGCAGCCTTGCCGCCGACGGAAGACTGAGCACCACTGCGATACAGGCAGAGAATGAACGCTTACAGCACATGGTGGCGCACTACCAGCAGGATGAGGAAGAAAAGGATAAACAGTTATCGTCCTTAAAACTTTTAGCAGACCAGGCAGGCATCCATTTCAACAATGATAAGGGTATTTACGAGCGCGATAAGTCAAAAATGGTACTATCAAAAGGCGCGTTTAGCCTGGTGTTAACATTGGGCGGTATATTTATGGCCTTGTTCTTTTACTCGGCCTTTTTAAATAAGGACGATGTAACCGGGAACGTTATACCGGTATATGTAGATGCCCGTGATTATTTGAAACCTCCATTTATGGCGAGGGCTTATAATTACGACAGTGTTATGAGAGTAAATAACCGTAAATTAATGGCCATACGTAAGGCTGCCGCAAACAAGGCAATAAAGGCTACTATAGATTCAACAATTAAAAAAGCTACGCCCGATAAGAAAAAACGTAAGAAATTCCTGGGGATATTTTAAACGGCGGATTTACCGATAGCCAACATCTCACCAGTGTTTTTTGCGGTGCGGATAAGGTTCTCTTCGGTACGAGCCAATGCTGTTTCGATATCAGATGGTTCGTTGCCGATGGCTATTAGTGCATTAAAGTATTCATTAAGCTTTGGGTTGTCTGCTGCGGGGATCTTCCCTGCCAGTCCAATAACCGGGATGCCTTTAGCTTTTGCCCTGCGGGCTACACCAAACGGGCCTTTGCCTTGTAGAGTTTGCTCGTCAATACTGCCTTCGCCGGTAATAACCAGGTCGCTTTTTTGGAGGGATTGGTCAAAGTTGGTTAGTTGCAATAAATAGTCGATACCATTTACCAGTTTGGCGTTAATGTGTGCATACAAACCCGCGGCCGCACCACCGGCCGTGCCGCCATACTTTACCGTAGCCATATTTTTGCCTAATTGTTGCAGGGTAATATCGTTAAACTTTGACAGCGCGGCATTCAGTTTCTTTACCGCGTCTGTATCAGCACCTTTCTGCGGGCCAAATACCGCTGCCGAGCCGTTATCACCCAGTAACATATTATCTACATCGCAAAGCACAATTACTTCGCAGTTTGATATCCTTTGGTCGATGCCGGAGTGATCAATGCTTTTTAGTCCTGTCAGGCTTTTGGGCAGGTTGTTAAGCTCTTTGCCATCATCCCCTAAAAACTTAATGCCCAAAGCACTTAAAATGCCTGTAGCACCATCAACAGTAGCAGAACCACCCATCGCTATCAGGATTTTATTTACACCCAATTCCAGCGCTTTTTTGATCATTTCGCCCGTGCCGTATGAAGTGGCACGTAAGGGGTTTAGCTCGTCGCTTTTTAATAATCTTAGTCCCGATGCATCCGCCATTTCTATAACCGCGGTTTTACCATCTGCAATTAACCCAAAGGATGCGGTGATGATCCTGCCCAGCGGGTTGTGCACTTGCATACTTACCAATTTCCCTTGCAGTTGTTGTATAATGATAGTCGCTGTTCCGTCGCCGCCATCGGCTATTGGGAAACACTCGGTTGTGCAATTCAGGCTGCTTTGCTGTAAACCTTTTTCAATAGCCAAAGCCGCTGCATTAGCAGTTAAGCTGTTTTTAAAAGCATTTGGGGCTATAAGGATGTGCATATTACAATATAAAGGAAAGTAAATAAACAATTATAAACGAAGTGATGCCCATACAAATGGTAGCTACCGAATATACTTTTAGCATGGTCTTCATCTCCAGTCCCGAGAATTTGGCGATCACCCAAAAGTAGGCATCATTGGCATGCGATATCATCATAGAACCCGCACCCATAGCAAGCACACAAAGTAAATGCCCTTTCTCGTTATCCAGGCCAAGCGAAGGCAGCAGGGGCAACACTATAGATGCCGCTGTAATAATAGCCACTGTTGATGAACCCTGCGCGGTTTTTAAAACAAAAGTTATTAAAAATGGGAAGAAGATACCCATGCTGGCCAGTGGTAAGGCATCGCTTAAATGATTGCCAATTTTAGTTGCTGCCAGCACCGCGCCAAAAGCGCCGCCTGCCCCAATAATAACTAAAATGCTGCCTGCTTTTTCCACGCCTTCCTGTAATAATTTACCAATGGTTTCCTTATCCCAGGTATGCAGGCAATTAAAGGCGAGCAGTACGCCAATGGCTAAGGCGATTATCGGGTCGCCAAGAGAATTGAAAATATTTACGAATGGGTTCACCGTGTTGTGTTCGACCGAAAAAAAGGATTTGATAGCTATTAAAAGTATAGGCACAGCTACAGGCAAAAATGCCTTTAAGGTAGATGGGAGTTGCGTATTTGCTACGATGATCTGTTCATCATCAGCAATAACAATAGGAACCTTTTTACCTGCATAGTTTGCCCACAAATAGCCCACCGCCATAGCCGGGATAGCAACGCCAATGCCTGTAAGTATCAGCTTACCATAATCAACCCCGATAATACCTGCCGCTGCTGCTGCGCCGGGATGGGGTGGTATAAGGCAATGTACGGCATATAAGCCGGTAGCCAGCGAAACGGCGATTATCACCATGGAAATGCCCGTAGTACGTGCCAGCGATTTGTTCAATCCACTTAAAACAATATAACCCGAATCGCAAAAAATAGGCAGGCCTACTATAAAGCCGGTAAGGCTCATGGCTAATGCCGACCGTTTTTCGCCAACACGTTTTAAAATTGCATTGGCCATTACGCGTGTAGCGCCGCTATGTTCTAATATCACGCCTAAGGTAGTACCCACAACTATTATAAAACCAAGCGACTTAAGAATATTGCCAAAGCCATCTTTAACTGAAGTAAGCACATCGGTAAGCGGCATTCCCACACCCAGCCCGACTAAAAAACACGCTATAGCCAGTGCGAAAAATGCATGGACCCGCCATTTTGCGGTAAGCAGTACAATAACCGCTATACCCGCCACCAGGCAGATCAGTACACGCGCGAGAGAAATATCCATTGTTAGGTTAAAGTTTTGTATTGCCAATATAAGGATAAACCGATGGCTAAAATTTATACGAGATGAAAACCTTAAACAAATAATATCCTATCTTTAAAAACCAATATACACCGCCTTAGCGTAATTTTATGAAAAAGTACCAATTGTGGGCTGTGATTAGCTAAGGCTTTGCTGACATCCAATAATTTCAAATCATAGTACTGCCGGATGAAAAAAATATTACTGCTGATATGTATTGCCTGCCTGAGCTTTGCTGTTAATGCACAAAAAGTAAAAGCTTTTAAAGTGCTGGCTTTATACGAAAACGGCGGCCACCACGTGGAGTATTCAAAGCGGGCAAAAATATGGCTGGATAAGCTGGCGGCGCAAAAGGGTTTTACTATAGATTATATCCAGAACACAGACAAAATTGACGAAGCTTTTTTGAATCAATATCAACTATTTATACAGCTTGACTATGCCCCTTATGCATGGAAGGACAAGGCAGCCGCCGCGTTTGAAAGATACATAAACGAAGGCGGGGGTAGTTGGATTGGGATCCACCATGCTACGCTTTTGGGTGAGTTTGACGGTTACCCTATGTGGAACTGGTTCTCGCAATTTATGGGTGGCATTAGGTGGAAAGATTACATAGCTACTTTTACCAAAGGAAAAGTTAATGTAGAGGACAAACAGCACCCGGTAATGAAAGGTGTACCGGCATCTTTTTTAGTGCAGCAGGAAGAATGGTACACCTATGATAAAAGCCCCCGGCCGAACGTGCATGTCTTGGCCAGTGTGAATGAAGCAAGCTACGAGCCGCAAAGCAAAGTAAAAATGGGCGACCATCCCGTAGTTTGGACTAACGAGCATTACAAGGCGCGTAACATCTATATTTTTATGGGACATTCGCCAAACCTGTTTGATAACCCGGCTTATACCCGGCTGTTTAGTAATGCTATATTTTGGGCGGCAGGAAAATAGACCTGAACATGGGGCACGGCGATCATATTTTTACCACCAATCTGCAAAATAAATTATTCGAAAATGCCATTATGTGGCCGGGTACGCGCAGATAATTATTTAACAACCGGGTCAATATTCAAAGCCTTGAACAAGTTACTATCCGGTTGCATATCTGTATTGTTATAAGTGCCATCCATCAAACTTTGGCCTGTAACACCGGGGTTATTGCCATAACCCAATGGCCATTTAGCCTTCGTGTTTTTTATGCTTAAACCGGCTAAAGTAGCGGCCTGCAGGCAAAAATCTGTACAGTTGTTGTTGCTTAGGTGGTACTCCAGGTCGTTGTATTTTTTGGTTAGTTTAAGTATGTTCTCAAAGCTTCTTTTAGAGATGAATTTACCTACAACCTCATCCCATTGATGGCCTGCGTCGTTCTTAAATTCCGATTCGGAAGTTGGGTCCCACGGAGTGGCAAATAAGATCTTCTCCTTTTTAGGATAAAATCCAAACGAACAGGATACATAGGTAGAATCGGCATTGTATTTTATCAGCGTGATAAACGTATGGCCGGTATTACTAAAAACAAACACTTTAGGCTTACCGGATACGGGTTGCTTTACATGAAAAAGCAGGGCATAAGCCACAGTAGGCTTATTATCGTTAAAGGTGCTTACAATGCGTTTGTAACTTGTGTATTTACTTTTGGCTTTTTTTACTTGCAGTGCCTGTTGGTTAACCAGTGAGTCGTCCTTGGCGTTAATTGGCAGTTCATCCGGTTCCACAGCATCAGTATCGGCCACTTTCTCGCTGTTTTGCCGGACTTTCTTATTCTCGCGCTGTATGGTCTTAAAAAAGCATTTCATGGCCAGCGGATACAATTTTAACCGTGCAAACAGGTTAGCAAAACGGTATAAGGCTTTATTGTTCTTTTGATTCTCGGCTACGGTGTTACCCAGCTCCAGCTGTTTTAAATACTCCATTAACTGTTTACGCTCCTGCGATTTGCTTAGGTTAAGCGCAATAGTTTTTTGCAGTTTGTTGTCGTCCTCATCGTCAAAAATATTAGCTTTTGCAGCTGGGGCCACTACAACAGAACGTTCTTTATTTTCGCTGAAAGGTAAGGTGCTGGTTAATGAATCAGGCTTGTTTACACGGTAGGGCATTGATGCCGATAACTGGGCATGGGCAATGAAGCTACTGTGTATTAACAGTGCTAAAAGTATCGGCTTAAGATAAACGGATAGATTAGTACTTTTCATATTAGCATTGTGAAACGATAAGGTAAAACGCGTTTAGGCGGAGGGGTTCCTATCGGCTACAACAATATATACGTTTAAATGCATGTAAACGTAACAATGCATTACCATACGCGATAAATATAGTAACTAATATATAGCTTGCCAAGCTGTCAGAATAATTTTACAATACTTAACATAAGCCATCGCTATATTTGTTTTTTAGGCTAAGTTTTATAGTTATTAATTAATAAAATCATGAGTGAAGATCTGCAATGCCCGGTTGACCATGTAAAAGTGAACGAAAACAAAGTAAGGGTAGTAGCCTTATTAGTGCTGTTATTAGGGGCGGGTTTTTTATTAACAGGGTATAATTTTATAATCCTTTTATTACTGGCAGATTTTTTTGCACGCGCCTTTAATATGCAAAAGTATAGCCTGCTGGGGTGGCTTGCCGACGTATTTGTTAAGCAGTTTAAATTGCCCGTTAAGCTAACTGACCGTGGCCCCAAGCGCTTTGCAGCAGGCATGGGGTTCGTATTCGTCGCGGCTATTTTAGTGGCTATAATTGCAGGCTGGAATATATTTTTAGTGCCGCTTGCTGCAATGCTTTGTATTTTTGCTTTCCTGGAATCATTCGCGGCATTTTGCATGGGATGTTATGTTTATACCGGTTTGCAAAAGGTAAGTAAGGTATTTGGAAAGAAATAGCCGGCGATAGATTCTTCAATAGATCACCCATAACAATTTTAGTAAAGGCGTGAAAAGTGTTCACGTTCACCGCCGTGAACGCCATCGCGAACACGTAAGTAACTGATAATGATTTATTTAAAAAATAGGCTACTGACGAAATAACGTCACCATTAAATCCAAACCTGGCGCAAGCAAACATGCACATAATATAATCGGTCACGCTGCACGCCGCCGCAAAGATCTGTCATTGCACCTTCAAAGGCTACGAGATTTGATAACTCAGAATGACGAGGTATTTATATAACAAAAGAGGCAACGTATAACACGCTGCCTCTTTTTGCTTGAGATGGAAATATTAATTAGTTGCGCCGCCATTTACCAGTAAATGCTGGCCGCTCACAAATGATGACAGGTCGCTGGCGAAGAACTCTGCAGCATTGGCTACATCTTCTACTTCGGCTAAACGGCCCATAGGGCAGCTGTCCAGCAATTGTTTTCTTAATTCGGGGTAGCTGTCTGGTTCTGCAAAAATGCCCGAATGATCTACCGCGAATGGGATGATTGAATTAACCGTTACACCTTTGTGGCCAATTTCTTTTGAAAGGATATCAACTAAATAGCGTGGTGTAGTTTTGCTGCCGCCATACACTGCCATCCCCGGTACCGGGAACGATGTAGTGCTTGATGCGATGTATATAATGCGGCCATTGTTTTCTACGTGTTTAGCCGCTTGCTGCATAGTAAAATAAGTGCCTTTGGTGTTGATGCCGAAAACACGGTCAAATTGTTCTTCAGTAAAATCAACCACCGGGGTTTCCACCAGTTCTATACCTGCATTGGCCACCACTATGTCTATCTTCCCAAATTCTTTTATAGCTTCTACAAATAAACGTTCCAGGTCGGCAACTTTACTTACATCTGCCTGTACGGCTATAACACGTGCGCCCATAGCTTGTATATTGCTCAATACTTCATCTGCCGATGCTTTATCGCGGGAGTAGTTTAATACAATGTCTGCACCTAATGCTGCGTAACGTTCTGCAATTGCTTTACCCAAACCTCTCGCTGATCCGGTTATTAATGCTACTTTATTTTTTAATGAGTTCATGATTCTTATATTTAAAATTGTTGTGATTTGTTAATTCTTGTCTCTTGATTCTAACCTCTTATTTCTAATTAAGCCATTCCGCCATTAGCGCCTATATTTTGGCCGTTTATCCATTTTGCATCATCGCCTGCAAGGAATACTACTACTTTGGCAGTGTCTTCGGGTTCGCCAATGCGGTTAAAGGCAGATAGTGATGCCAGGCCGTCTATCAATTCCTGTGGTTTACCTTTAGTGAATAGTTCGGTATTGGTAGGGCCCGGGGATACAGAGTTTACGTTGATCCCCCTTGCGCCAACCTCTTTAGCAAATACACGGGTTAATTGCTCAACCGCGGCTTTAGAAGCTACATAAGTACTATAGGTAGGCATCATTAAACGGGTAGTGGTTGAAGAAAAGTTGATAATGCTGCCCTTATCGGCCAGGCGGGTAGCGGCCTCACGCATGGTGTTAAATGTGCCTTTTACATTGATGCTGAACTGGCGCTCAAAATCTTCATCGGTAGTATCCCTTAAAAGTTTTGTTATCATGATGCCGGCGTTGTTTACCAATACATCAATTTTACCGTAATGTGCAATTGCCGCGTCAAACATGTTTTTAACATCTTCAGTTTTGCTTACATCAGCCTGAATGGCTATGGCATCGCCGCCATTTTGTTTGATGGCCTCAACTGTTTGGTCGGCGGCTTCTTTACCACCGGCATAGTTTACAATTACTTTTGCACCGGCATTGGCCAGTTTTTGTGCTACAACAGCGCCAATACCTCTTGAAGCGCCAGTTACTAAAATTACTTTTTCTGATAGTGTGTTCATGATTTCCTTTGTTTTATCTTGTTTGTTTTTGTTATCGTTGATTGACAAAACAAAGGTGGGGGTTACGGGTACCCCAAATGATACACATATTAAAGCATTACATACATATTTCTAAGATGCTAGCGAATTATGCTGTTTTCTGAACAGCACAGGAGAGATATTAGTGTGTTTTTTGAAGTAATTGCTAAAGTGTGCAGACTCGGCAAAGCCTAACAAATAAGCTATTTCTTTTATCGAGGTAGATGAATTTTGCAGGAGAGATTTTGCTTCGGCAATGGTTTTATCAGCTATCCAGGTGCCAATGGCCTTCCCGGTTTTAGTTTTAATAACGTTACTTAAATAGTTTGGGTGCAATGCCTGCGCATCGGCATAATCCTGTACGCGGAACGCTTTTTCAACTTTACCGCTGCTTAGATCGCGGTAATGCTTTTCTAAGGTTAGTTTAAAGTTTTTCACGATCTGCGAGCTTCGGTTACCCTCGTATATGGGGTTGTAATCTTCCCAGAAATATTCTTTTATCTTTAGTAATAGCACCACAAACAGGTTGCCTATAAGCCGGTTACGATATGGCGAATTTTTGGTGTATTCCTTTTGTATTTGTTTATAAAGCTGCTCAAACTCGGCAAATACATCGGGGCTTAATACCCGTGGCTGCACTGTTTCGGCCAGCAGGAAGGGGAATTCTTCAAATATGTCCTGGTGAACATTCTCTTTAAGAAACGATTCGCTGAGCGTAACAAGAAAAACTTCCTTGAGGCTCTTCCACAAATGCGATTTAAAGTGCCCCGGGTTGGTGAAATATATAATACCGGGCATGGTCTTAAATAATTTGTCATCGGTAGTGTACTGGCCGTATCCGTTTTTCACAAAAACAAAACTGAAAAAGTTAGCCCGGTAAACCGGCGACTGGAAAGGCAGGTCGAGATGAATGTTCTTTATATCATGAATGGTAAACTCGGTTTTATCATCAATTTCATCCAAAGGCAAGCCAAAATGAACGTATTGCTCTTTCAGATTATTGAAGATCAGTTTATCGGTTGCTTTCATGGGGCTTATTATTGACTTAAAGATACTATGATCATCCAAAGTAAAAGAAATAGCACAATCGGCTTTTATTGCTATTTACTTACATACTCCTTTTTAATAAATATATTTCGTTAAGTGAAATATAAATCACGTAGTTCCACGTATTTTAATTGCAATTCTTATTGTTTAGGTTTACTATGATCTGCAGGGACCAATAGTGCCGTGTAGGTATATTTTAAACACCAAAGTTGTAATATTATTTTATAACCCCTTATAAATAACACTACTTATGTCGATTCGATTTTGAAAATCTTTTTACATGAAGATCGAACCAACGTTTTCCAACCTAATAAATTTTCCAGCGTATAAACACTAAGTTTTGCTTCCTGATATTTTATTATTAACTTTTAAGCACTTTATATCTTGAGAGTTTTAGAATTATAAAAAAATATTCGTCTATGTTAAAAAAAGTGTTTTTATTCATGTTTTTTTATTCGGTTTTTCATTGTTCCTATGCGTTTTCAGCGCCAAACAAAGCCGACTCTCTTTCGAATATTTTACTAATGAAAGATCAGTACCCGAAAGAAAAAAAATTGATGACTTACATCCTAGGGACTTTTGATCATATACCTATGAATGAATTTAAAGCCGCCCAGGTACAAACCAGGGAGCTTCTTTACAGGTATAAAGAGCCAAACAGAATAGCGTTCGAGTATTTCATTGAAGGCATTTATCAACGACGTATATCGCGTTTAAATGAAGCGGAAGACAATCTCCTGAATGCAATAGAGGAGGCAGGGAAAAAGGCTGATCATTATCTTTTATATACCTTTTTTAGTCATTTAGCATTTTTACAAACTTATAAAGGCAATACCATTGATGCTGTTAATAGCTTTAGCTTAGCCAAAAAGGAAGCAATTTTACTCAAGGATGCTTATTTGCAGGTTTTGATCGCCATAAATATTTCTGACATATTTTATAGAAATTATATCTACAACCAGTCATTATATAATTTAGATCAGGCCCAATCAATATTTGAGAAGTACAAGCTTGATCAACCGAGGATCCAATATCTGATATATTATAACAAAGCTGAAACCTTTTTTAGAATGAACAGGGTCGACTCTTTGAAGTTTTATCATAATAAGCTGGCCGTAAAAAAGGGACTTACTAAGTCGTACACCTATAAAATGCGGACTAAATATTATTTAGATCTGCTAAACCATAATTATGCAAGTGCTTTGCAAAGTATTTTAGCATTAAAAAAAGACACCTCATATCGATACGCTAATATTGACGAACAAAACCTGGCTGAAGCATATTATTTAGGGGGAAATCTGGATTCGGCAAAGTATTACTTGAACAGGTTAATAGCCGAACCAGAACAAGACAACCATCCGGAAATAAAGTTTCGTTTGTATGAAGTATTAGGGGAGATTGCCGGTAAAGAGAGGTTGCATGAACAGGCTGCCCAGGATTTTAAGCAGGCATTAAAAGAATACAAAGATCATTTGAACAGGTTAACACAAGTAGGGAATATTTCCTCGCAGATTAAGCTCGACGAGATCCAGGGACTATACCTTAAACAAGAGGAGGGTTACAAAAAAGAGCGCTCATGGCTGATACTATTCGTTGTAGTAGCATTATTGGTTATCGGCGTTGTTGCCATGATCTATAGAAATGTGCGGCAGAAAAGATATTATGAAAAGTTATTGTTTGATTCTAAGAAAGAAGAGCTTGCCTATATAAACTCGCATGAAATTAGGCGGCATCTTTGTAACATTAAGGGGATTATTGAAATGATCAAACAAAGTGATGATAAGCAGGGGGAATACCTTCAGGCCGAAGACCACCTTTATAGCGAAACAGAAAAGTTAGATAAAGCCATCAAAAACATCTCACTAAAATTGGATCATTAAGTATCTAATAAATTCGGAAAAAAGTCTCCCGGATCCTTTCAACTAAAGCATATGTAGCAGATAATCGCTACATATGCTTTAAGCTATTAAGTAATGATATTGGGCTCTTTTTTATCGTTAAGCGGTTTGCGGTGCCAGTAGGTAGCCAATAAAGAACCGGTAATATTCATCAACGGGCCAAATACTGCCGGTGCCAAACCTACAGTTGCCATTTTACCCATCTCTTTTGCCAATCCCGATGCCAAACCACCGTTCTGCATACCCACCTCTATGGCCATAGTTCGGCAATCGCGTTCGGGCATTTTAAATAACCGGCCAGACCAATAACCTAACGTGTAGCCTAATAAATTGTGGATGAGTACCAAAAATATCAGCATAAAGCCGATGTTTAACAGGCTGCTTCTTCCTGCTGCTGTGATGACCACAATAATAAGCGCAATGCCAAACATGGATACAAGGGGCATTGCAGCCTCAAGCCACCTAGCTCTTTTAAGCAGGTATCTGTTAAACAGTATGCCGGCACCAATGGGTATAATAACCATTTTGAAAATATCCCACATCATATTTAATACATCAATTTCAATAAAGCCTCCTCCCAGTAGTTTCATCAACAGCGGGGTGAAAAAAGGCGCAAGCATGGTTGATACAGCCGTAATGGTGATAGATAAAGCAAGGTTAGCTTTGGCCAGGTAAGAGATAACGTTGGAGGCCATGCCATTTGGAGAGCAGCCTATCAAAATGATACCGGCTGCAATTTCTGGCGGAAAACCGCTTAGCTTGGCCAATGTAAAACCAAGCAGGGGCATAATCAGGAAATGACTGAACACACCTATAAACACACCCTTGGGCATCTTTATTACACCGGCAAAATCTTTTATACTCATTGATGTGCCCATGCCAAACATAATAAGCTGTATTAATGGTGTAATGAGTATAGATAGTTTAATGCCGTTTATTTGGATGAAATACTGCGGATAATATAACGCTGTTGTAACCGCCGCAAAAATGATAAGAGTATAAGAGAAGCCTTTAAGTGCAACAAATCCCCTAAAGGCAATAGCAAGTATAACGAATGTTGCAATTAAAAAAGGGCCGGCATGTGCAATGCCGCTGTTTAGAGCTATTATTGCTGCAATAAGCAGGCATACTGCAGATATGGCTGCCAGCACTTTATAGATATAATTTTTTTTCAATTTCTTGGGTTTAAGATGGAATGGAAATAAAGGTGTTTTACCAGGTGCGTTTTTGCATAAAATCGTCCAGTTGTGCCCGGGTCATTTTTACCTCGTTAGGGTTTTTATCCAGCCATTTTAAAAATGCATCTTTTATGGGTGCTGTCCATTGGCTGTCTATTTCGCCCGTAGTATACGTGCCAGCTTTAAGCATTGCCTGGCCAAACTTATCGCGCAATGCTATAAATTCGGCAGTTACTATTACCTTTTCTGCAAGATGGGCGGGTATAAATAGCACCCCTTCTTTTTCGGAAATTACCAGATCACCGGGCAGCACAATAGCCTTCCCTATGCGAATAGGGGTGTTAAGGCCCATCAAAACCATCTCTTCCAGGTAGGAAGGGTCAAAATCGCGTACAAAGGCGTTAAAGCCATTGATCTTGCTCAAACCCTGCAAGTCGCGCGCCGAGCCATCAAATATTACCCCATTGCCAGATTTGTTATAAATGGAATTACCCAGGTTATCGCCTATCAATGTGCCGCCCTTAATTTTGCCAAAACCATCGGCCACATACACATCGCCTTTGGTAAGTACATCAATAGGCCAGGCATTTGTATTCCCTTTGCGGCCTTGCTTGCTGCCACGGTCTTTAATGTTTTTTTCTATATCCGGCCTGCTGGGCATAAACATAGCTGTAACCGCCCTGCCTACAACAGGCCTGTCATCATGCACCAGTTTCCAGTTGCCTTCAAATTGATTGTTGTAACCTTCGTTCTTTAAAACCGTCCAGGCTTCTTCAATGCCTATGTTTTTGGCACGTTCTATTAGGTTGTCAGATATTTTAGGCCTGCCATCGTTAAAACGTTCTCCTTTCCATTCCGAAGTGAGGAATATCAGTTCATCTTTAGAAATGGTTTGCGCTTTAACTATACCCGTTTGGCAAATGCCCATCAAAAGCATACAGGCTGCAATAGTTCTTAATTTCATGTTATATTAATAAAGGTTTATAATTGGCCTTAGTATTACAGTAATTGGTTAAACCGTATTACCTGGAAGCCGAGCTTCTTGGAATTTCAAGCGGTTCCACTATTCCGTTAAGGTCATAAACTATCTTGCCGGCGCGTATGGTTAGTTCGCATTCCAACTTTTTATTAGCTTCAAGTTTATAACCGGTATAATCAAACAAACCGAATTTTCCTTCCCGCACATTCAGTATTGCCACATCCGCCTCCGTACCGACGGATAAGTTACCTAATTCTTCGTGTTTTATTTCTATAGCCGGGTTTAATGTTGATGCACGGATAACACTTTTAAGATCCATACCCATCGCCAAAAATTTCGACATGGTGGTAAGCATATCTTTCATGGCATCGTTCATGCTGCCGGTGTGCATATCGGTACTTATCGAATTTGGGAAAAAGCCCTCTTTTATAGCAGGTATGGCCTGCGAGTATGCAAAACTGATACCGCCATAACCCACATCGAAAATAATACCCCGTTTACGCGCTTCCCAAACAAACGGTTTAACTTTTTGGGTTTGCAGGTCTACAATATATTCCCGGCTTTTTAACTGACCAAAACAATGCGTAAAAATATCGCCGGGACGCAGGTGTTTCATAAATAGTTCTTCAATGGGCAGGGGAGGTGTACTGCCGCCAAAATCAATCATCACCGGGATATCCCCTGCTAATCTACCGGCTTCAACAGCCCGGTCAACCGGAGCCCATTCGTGGCCTTCGTAATGGGCAACTTTAAAGCCCACAACGTATTTTTTATACTTCCGTGCTATCAGGGCCGACATTTTTGAATCCATATCGTTCAGGTTTTGCTCATATCCACCGCGCATACCCTCGCCAACAATATTAATAAAGGCAAATACCCTGGTTTGCGACAGGTCAATGGTTTGTGCTTTAAATGCGGGGAATGTGCGCCAGCCCGAACTGCCCGCGTCAACAACGGTAGTAACGCCATTGCGAAACGTAAACCCATCGGGCGGTAAAGCCAGGTTTCCGTTCTCGTACTGATGGTCGGGCTTAGTGCCGTAAAAATTATGGGAGTGTATATCTATTAAACCCGGGGTAACATACAGGCCTTTGGCATTAACGATTTGTGCAGCCTGCTTGATGTCGATATTTTTAGCCACATGTGCTATTTTGCCATCTTTTATGGCAACATCCATCACATCATCAATATTGTTTTTGGGGTCTATTACGTGGCCTCCTTTAATAAGGATATTGTAAGATTGAGCTTCAACCTGGTAGCAAAAGCTTAGCAGGCTGAGCATTAAAACAAATATATTTTTCATCAATGTATCTTAAAAATTAAACAAAGCACCCCTATAAGCCCTTTTTTACAGTAAAAAAAGACCTGAATAAAAGGCAAGAAATAAAGTGGTTAACTATAATGTTAATACATCATAGTTTGGTGCGTATATATTAAGTGACTAAAGCTTTTTGAAGAATTTCGTTAACCCTATTTGCCACAACATCAATTTGATCGGGGCGTAAAAGCACCACACCTACAACAAGGGTTTCGCCTTTCGCATTGGCAACAATGCTTGGGGTTCCATTTTTTAGCGCTACCAACACCTCTTTAGGTTGAATTTTAATTTTGCTTTGATCCCATGTTACAAATAAGCTGGGGAATGCATTAGACGGACCAGGGTCAACGTGTGTTTTTGTTTTAACCGTTGGCAACGTTTCCAGCTTGCCGCCAATTTTTTTGGCCCGTTGCAACCAATCTTCCCATTCTTTTTTATGGTCTCTTTCGATGTAAGATTTTAAGGCCGCGTACATGCCAAACATTTCTTCCTTGTTCACCTTCATTGGGCGGCCAATTGGCGCTTCGTGCGGGCTGTGGTTTAACCTGGCGGCAGTGATCAGGTCTTTGCGCCCGAATAACAAACCCGCGCTTTGGGGCCCTCGGATCATTTTGCCACCCGAGAAAGTAACCAGGTCAAATCCCATTTTTTGAAATTTGAAAAGATTCTCAACGGGTGGCACATCTGCTGCTGCGTCTAAAAAGGTAGCTATATTACGTGCTTTGGCTACTTTTAAAAATTCTTCGTGCGTAATGCTGCTTTTTTCGGCGGCATTAAAAAACAAGGCCATAACCGTGTTGCTATTAATAGCCTGTGCCATATCTGCTGCACTTTCTACCTCAACAATTTTAGCGCCTGTTGTTGTTATTGCCTGATCGAACAAATACCTGTGCGATTTTTGCATGATCACCTCTGCACGGGGGCCGGGCAGGTTAGGGATCATCTTTATTTTTTCGGCGTCGGTACCTGTTATACAGGCAGCCGTACCTAAAAGTATAGCACATGATGCACCAGAGGTTACCATTGCCGCTTCGCAATGCAGCATTTCGGCAATTTTAGCTCCTACTTTATCCTGCAGCTCAAACATGTTGGCAAAGTCATGAGAGGTTGAATTTATTGCCTCCAGCACTTCGGGCAGCATAAGCGACCCTGATAAGAATGTCATGGTTACCGATGCATTTATAACAGGAGTAACCCCAAGCTCTTTAAACAGATCGCGCTTTAAGGCAGGCGATTGTTTTACAGCGGTTGTATGTGTTGCAGCCTTGGTAACCATACTCCCCATAAATGGAAGTATAGAGAGGCTTTTTATAACGTTTCTGCGTTTCATTATTAAATTTTAGAAGGTAAACTGCTATATGTAAGCAACACAATCCATTTCAACCAAAGAGTTGCCCGGTACACCGCCCTTAGCAACTGCTACTGTGGTACGCACAGGTGGTTTCTTACCAAAACGGCCTTTATATACTTCATTCATTCCCTGGTAGTCGGCAATATCATTTAAATACACATTTACTTTAAGTACCTTTTCCATTGATGAACCGGCTTTTTTTAGCTCGTTTTCCAATTCTTTAAGTACAATTTCGGTGTGTGCCTTAATTTCAAAGGGTTCAACGTGCGCACCTTTACCGGCTATGAAAACCATATTTCCAAGCTTTGTAGATCCGGAAAACAAGGGTACATCCTGATATTCGGTCACATTATTTACTTCCTTTTCTGAGCTTTCTGCCGAACTGGCTTTCGCTAATCCAAATACAGAAATTCCGGCTGCCGAAGCAAGGATTTTTTTTAAGATTGATCTTCTTTCCATAACAAATAGATTTTATGTTTTTTATTAGAGTTTATAATTTGCGCCGCTGGCTCTTTAAAATCTGCCGACAAAGTCTTGTCGGCAGATCTATCGTATCAAACTTAAATATCCGTATAATTTAAGGGCGATCCCACCACATTCTGGTTAAAAATTCATCGGCACCCTGGCGGGCAATAGCTGCCTGATAATTTTCTCCATTTAAGTTTTGCTCAGTGGCCGGATACAGGAACCTTCTGAAAATTTTACCACCGGTAGCGTTTCCTACATAGTTATTAGGTACCAGTGCAGGGTAGCCGGTACGCCTGTAGCTTGCAAATACTTCTGTAGAGTTTGGAAAAACACCCACCCAAAATTGTGTGTAGATCTGTTCCATCTGCTCATTAAATGTACCGCCTATGTTAAGTGGGTGGTATTTAATATAAGTTTGGATTTGATTGGTACTGATAACACCCGCTGAACCAAATAATGCCCATTGACGCATAGATGCACTTATACCATTTTCATACAATGTACTGGCAGATACAGCGGTATACCAGTTACGTAACGCGGCTTCGGCAAGTAAAAAGTTGGTTTCAGCATTGGTTAACAACATGTAAGGACTGTTAAGCTGTAGGATGGTGTTTGGATTAGGTTCTGAATAGGTGCCAAAATCTGCCGGTTTAGAGCTTAAGCTTGATGACATGCCTTTTTGTATTGCAGCTGTTGTATCGGCCTTGCCATTTACCCAAACTACAGATACCGCCGCCAAACGTGGATCTTTATTGGTTTTTAAATTGTTGATAAACACATCCTGATATTTACCGCCTTCGGGATTGCTGGATCCGTTAGCCCCAACATAATCAGAATTTAACATCCCCAGTGCAAGCGGATTTTTGTTGATATCCTGACCGGCAGATACGTATCCTGTAACTTTAGCGATATCTGCATCTTCAGTAATTACGCCCCCTGCAATTGCTTTTTTAGCCCATGTTTCTGCAGTAGTAAGGTCAACCTTCGTCATGCGCATGGCCAGGCGCAGCATTAAGGAGTACGAGAACTTTTTCCATTTGATCATGTCGCCTTTATAGATCAGATCGGCCGCACCAAAATTTGCTTTGGCTGGGTCGATGGCTGTTGCCGCTTCGTCAAGTTCTTTAAGCATATCTGCATAGATGGCCTGCTGCGTATCATATACGGGCTTGTAGTTACCGCTTGTATAACCCTTGCCGGCTTGCGAATAAGGTACATCGCCATAAATGTCAGTAATACGGCTAAAACAGTATACCCGCCAGATACGTGCAGTCGAAAGCAAGTTGACCTGCTCGGGATCCGCAGATACCTTTTCAATTACCTGCTGTACCTCATTTATTTCTTTAGGGTACGCATTGTTAAACACCGTCCACGATTGCTGGCTTTGGCTAAGAATATACTTGGCACCAAAACCTGCAACATCGTTATAACTGGTTGTATATTGCATTGTACCCTGCAAAAGGTTAAGCACATCGCCTGTCCCATCTAATAACGACTTGGTAAATACAAAAGCAGGAGTGAGGTTTGCCGATGCATTGGGATTGGTGTTCATTGCTTCGAAACCCTTATCACATGCCTGTAAGCCTATACAAGCAGTTAAAAGCATGATGGAATATTTTCTAAAGTTTTTTTTCATGTTAATTGTCTTTTAATTGATGCTGGCATATATTAAAATTTAACCATCAGATTTAAACCAAAACTTCTGGTTCTGGGTAAACCAAACGATTCAAACCCCTGACTTGAGCCGTTGGTAAAGCTCGATTCCGGGTCAAAATTGTCTGTTTGCTTATATATGGTGAGCAGATTGCGCGCAACAAATGCTATAGTTGCACCCTGCAGGTTTAAAACTTTAAGCTTGTCTACCGGCAGATTATAGCTTAATATAACCTGACGCAGTTTCACGAAGCCTGCATCATGCAAGAATAGCTCTGAATATGATTTGTAGTTATCATAGTAAGAACGCAGACCTGAAACAGGGACTATTCTTGAATAAGGTGCGCCGCTTTGGTCAACACCATTAAGCTGAAGCCCGTTATCGCGGCCTGGCAAGGTAGTTTTCATCAAACCTAAACGGGTACCATAAACCTCCATCAGCGAGAAGATCTTATTGCCAAATTTCGCGTCAACCAGCACATTCAGACTAAATCTTTTGTATTTAAAATCATTGGAAAAACCCATAGTCAATGGCGCTACGCCGTTACCCAATGTTTGCAGGCCTGTAGCAACCGGTAAGCCCGTAGTTTTGTTAAATACTACGTTTCCGCTGGCATCTTTCTGCATGCGGGTACCTACAATGGCACCGTAAGGCTGGCCAACAATGTTGTTAATATAAGCCCAGCCATTAACTGATTGCGACATCTGAATTTGGTTGAGGCCTGCTGCAAGTTTTACTACCTCGTTTTTATTGTAAGCAACGTTGTAACTTGTGCTCCAGGTAAAATTTGAGGTTTTTACAGGCGTACCGTTAATTAAAGCCTCGATACCTTTATTACTTAGCTCGCCCACATTAAGTATAACGTTATTGTAACCACTGGTGCCCGTAATGGCGGTAGATACAATGTCATTGGTGGTTTTACGATCATATACCGTAATGTCAAAACCTAAACGGCTGTTCAGGAAACGTGCCTCAATACCGGCTTCTGTTGTAGTTGAAGTGTAAGGGCGTAAGTTTGCGTTTGTAATAGTAGTGCTCGATACGTTTTGGATTGGCTGACCAGAAGTTGGCAGCAAGGTGAAAGCCTGATTGATCTGGTAAGGGTCTGGTGCGCCGCCGCCTACCTGTGCCCATGATGCGCGGACTTTGGCGTAGGTTATTCCCTGCGGTAATTTAAACGCCTCTGAAATTACAAAACTGCCACCAACCGAGGGATAGAAAATGCTGTTGTTTTTCGGGCTTAGTGTTGAAAACCAGTCCTGGCGGCCGGTAACAGTTAAGTATGCAAAGTTTTTATAGCTAATATCTGCCGAACCCATTAAAGAGTTAATGGCTGTTCTGTTATTTTTTGGGGTGGTAGAAACTGTTGATAAGTTAGTTGAGCTATAAAAATAAGGGATAATATAATTGGCACCTGTAATGTTCGACTCGTTATAAACCGAACGCTGCTGATTACCGCCCACAAAGGCCGAGATGCCAAAATCTTTGATCTTGCCGTTGTAGTTTAAGGTTAGCAATCCGTTAGTTTCAGATGCATCAACCTTAAGCTCGTTGTATTGCCCGTTGGGGTAATATAATGAACCGGTAGGCGAAACGTAAGTGTAATTATAATAGTAAAAATCGCGGCTTACTACACCTTTTAATGATAGATTCTTAATAAACTCGTAGGTAACGCCAGCCTGGCCTATAAATCTGTTCTTGGTATCGCGCTGTTGAAACTTATTGATCACGAAATAGCTGTTAGATGCAATGCCTGCATCGTTCCAAGGAATTTCGTTGCCTTTGGCATCGTAACCCGGCGAAAGCCATCTGATATCCGCTGTATTGGCAAGCATATATGGCGTCCAGTTGGGGTTACCAGAAGCATCACCTGCGGTGGCCCTATTTTTAGCATTTTCAATATTGTATTGAGCCAGGGCTTCAAAGCTTATCTTTTTACTCAGTTTACCGCTAACATTAAGATTGCCCGTTTTGCGATCGTAGTTACTATTGGGTAAAACGCTTTTGCTATTAAGGTCGGCTACCGAGAAACGATAGGTAACCGCTTCGGTTCCGCCTGTAAATGCTATGGTATTGGTAAATGTAGAGCCGGTTTGGTAAAAGTTTTTAATGTTATTCCTTTGTGCAGAGTAGGGGTGCTCTAAGCCATCAGCCGCTATATAGGTTGAACCATCTATTTTAGCACCGAAAGAACGCCTTCCTGTTTGAATAGCTTCGTTTTGGGTAGTTGGTTTTATACCACCATCGCCCTGGCCATATTCATACTGCCAATCCGGGAAGATAGCAGGTGTTTCCATGGTAAAGGTGGAGTTGTAATCAATGCCAATTCCTTTTTGAACGCGGCCTTTTTTAGTAGTAATTAAAATTACACCATTTGCTGCCCTCGCGCCATACAGTGCAGCAGCAGTACCGCCTTTAAGCACGCTTATTGATTCGATATCGTCGGGGTTAATGCCTGCAATACCATCGCCACGGTCAACATTGCCCGCGCCGCCGTTGGTAGTGGCACTTCCACCCGGAACGGAGTTATCTATTGGCATACCATTTACCACATATAAAGGTTGGTTGCCGCCAGAGAGTGAACCGTTACCACGAATAATAACGCGGCTTGACCCACCCGGGCCGGTTGATAATCCTGTTGCGTTAACACCCGCGACCTTACCTGTAAGTGCGTTAGCTACGTTATTTTCGCGGGCTTGTGTAAATTCATCACCCTTAACTTCTGTTACAGAGTATGCCAGCGCTTTTTTCTGGCGGGAAATGCCTAACGCTGTTACAACTACTTCATTTAGGCTATTACGGTTTTCCACTAATTGTACATCAACAGTTTGCCTGCCGTTTACAGCTACTTCCTGGGTTGCAAAACCCATGTAGGAAAACACCAACGTAGCATTTTCATCGGGTACGGTTAAGGTATAACGCCCCTCTGCATTGGTTACCGTACCGCCCGTGCCGCCTTTTATTTTAATACTTACCCCAATTAATGCCGCGCCGGCGTTATCAGTAACTTTGCCGGTCACTTTTACCGGAACGGCCTTTTGTGTTTCAGTTTCTGTAAGCGAAACTGTTTTTTTATCGATAAGGATCACATCGCCCGATACGGAGTAATCCATACCCAGCGGTTCGAGGATCTTTTTTAGAACTACGTCCAGCTGTTCGTTTTTTACATCTAAACTTACAGCCTGGTTGGTAACAATTGAGTTACTGAAAACAAAACTAATTTTGGTTTCTTTATTAATTTGTCTCAGTACATTTTTAACAGACATATTCACTACATGCAGTGATATTCTTGTTTTTAGATCTTGTGCTGAAACGTTTTTCGCTTGAGCAATGGTAAAGCATACAGAAAAAATGACGGTAACAATAATTACCTTAACTAAGGCTTTACACAGCAGGTGAAAAGACAATGATTTATTTGTCATATATTTGATCAAAATTTGTAGTGACGAAATATCCCAATTGGGAACTATGAATTTGGTGGGCTTCGGCCCGGAAGGTTGGGTGTGCTGGAACACATTCAACCTTTTTTGTTTACATCTTTTTTTACTCAATAGGCGTTTCGTTGTTTTAAAGTCAGTTAATAGTTTAGTTAGTTATTAGTTAGTATAGTATGTAAGCATTATTACGCACTTTATAGTTAGAGTGGGTAAGCTGTGTGATCGCTTTTAAGATGCCCGGTAATGTTTGCCCCTGAAAAATAGCGGTGATGTGTTGCTGTGACAACTTATCTCCCGTTACTTTTATATCAACCCCATATTTGTAGCTCAGCTTTAAAGCCACACTTTCCAGATCTGAATTCTCAAAGATCATTTTATCATCCATCCAGGCAATTGCATCTTCTGGGTTTGCTAATGTGATAACCTCAAAAGTATTTTTACCATCTTTTGTAGATGCTGATTGCCCTCTGGTTAATATAACATGTGCCTGGTTTAATTCATCTTTTACGGCAACTTTACCTGTAAGCACAGTTACATTCATTGGCTTTACCTGCGAATATGCGCTTACAGTGAATGTGGTACCTAATACATGCGTTTTTAACCTGCCAGAGTGAATAACAAAGGGCTTATTCTCATTGTGTATTACCTCAAAATAAGCTTCCCCTTTTAAATATACCTCGCGGGTTTTAGCGTTGAAGTTTTGCGGATAACGTAAATCGCTATTTGCATTTAAGGTTACCCTGGTGCCATCGCTTAATAATATAACTTTCGTTTTAGCTACCCCTGCGTGTTGGGTGAGGTATACAATATGATCACCACTTGCAACTTTATTATAATTATAAATAATTAAGGTACACGCGCTAATTACTAATACTATTACAGCAGCGAATTTGAATAGCACCTTTGTTTTTTTAAGTGCCCAAAGCCTTAACTTAATGTTGCTATACATACGGTTCCAGTCAACAGTATCAGGAACGTTTTCCTGCGGGGAGCCTTCCCAGTGTTTTTTCATGGGGCCATCAAAATCCTCAAAATCTGTTGATGTTTTTATAAGCTCCATAAATTCATCGAACTCCTGTTTAGTACATGTATTGTTCATGTACTTTTCTAACAGTTCCGATTTTCTATCTTGTTGATTCATTTATCCTGATTGATACTTTAAAGACACAGCAAAACGCCAATCAGACTAATGGGAAATGAAATAAATTTTACATTTTATTTAAAACGATGTTTTTTAGCTAACGATTTACTAATTAACGACGTTTTTATTGGTAAACTAATTAAAATTAATCCATTAAAATATGAAAAGCATATTATTTATGGCAAATTAATGAAAATGTGTAATTTATTTGATGTGTTTGGATGTTAATTTATGTAGAAGAGGGAAAAAATAGCGATTAGGGTGGGATTGACGTCGTTTTTGGCAAGATAAGCGCCTATAAAGTGAAGTGCAGCCATTAAATGATTTTTAACGGTGTGCCTTGAAAGATTTAAATGTGTAGCAATTTCATCATAATTTAAGCCGTCCTCTTTATTTAGCTTATATACTAACTGCCGTTGCGGCGATAGCTGACTTACAGCGGTTGAAATTAGCTTTCTGCATTCAGATACCCGCATGTTGGCTTCTGTGTTGTTATCATTAGTTACTGCAACACGCAACAGCTCGTTAACCAGCCTGGTATCGCTAGCAGCTTTTCTAAGATAGTTTAAGGAGTAGTTGCGTGCAATGGTATATATATAGCCGCCCAAGTTTTTTACATCTTTAAGTGAGTCTTTATTTAGCCATAATTTAATGAAGATCTCCTGTGTTATTTCTTCTGCAGCATACTCAGACTTAGCTATAACATAAACCTGGGCATAAACCTGATGTTTATAGCTTTCAAAAACTTCTTCAAATTTTAAATCGTGATGTTGTTTTGAATTAAAAGCCCTCATTATTTAGCAACCATTTAAAATTATGCAAGTAAAATCAGTAGCATTTGAATTTCTAATGTAGCTAAAAAAAACACTTTGTTCAATTAAATGAAATAAAATGTTAAGATAAAGTTAAATAGTGGCTGCCTTTCGCGCTTATGTAAACGCTTAAAAATAGTGCAGCAACCCACTGATGGTCATTTATCCGTAATTTAAAGAACGCAGAATTGAATTGTTCTTTCAAAGGCAATCTTATTTTGATTTTCGAAGAAACGGACTTAATTTGCCTCCTATACCCCTTTTACAGTAAAATAGCTTTTTACAAATTAATAACTGCTCGTTTTTATTTAACGAACTAAACAAATACTAATATAAATTATGAAAAAAGCATTAGGCGTTTTAGCGTTGATATGTGCTTATGCCGGCACATTTGCACAATCTCCGGTTATCATTCAGAAAGATCCACAAATTGAAAGGATGGTGAGCGAAGTATCTGCTGATTCCTTACATGCCAATATTATTAAGCTGGTTAGCTTTGGTACCCGCAACACTTTAAGCACCACCACCGATGCAAAGCGCGGGATAGGTGCGGCCCGTAACTGGATATTAAGCAAATTTAACACCTATGCCAAAACATCAGGAGGGAGGTTAACAGCAAAGCTCGACACTAACAATTATCAGCCCGATGGTAAAAGAATAGATGTACCGGTTATATTAACCAATGTAGTAGCTACCTTAAAAGGAACCGACCCGGATGATCACCGCGTGTTTATTATAAGCGGCCATATGGATAATATGCGCAGTAATGTAATGGATAGGGAAGGCGATGCCCCCGGCGCAAATGATGATGGCAGCGGCACGGCTGCTGTAATAGAGTGTGCACGTATCATGAGCAGGCAATCGTTTCCGGCCACTATAATTTTTGTTGCTGTTTGCGGAGAAGAACAGGGTTTGTTAGGATCGGGTTTTATGGCCGCAAACGCCAAAAGGGACAGCTGGGAAATTGGTGCTGTTTTAAATAACGATATAATAGGCAGCAATAACAGTAACGAAACTAATATTATTGATAATACAAAAATAAGGGTGTTTAGTGAGGGACTGCCAGCTTATGAACTTGATGAAAAAAAGGCAGCAGTCATTCGCTCCATGGGCTTGGAGAACGACGGAGCCTCACGCCAATTGGCCCGTTATATTAAAGAGGTAGGCGAACGTTATGTTGATAATCTTCAGGTTTTTATGGTTTATCGGCCAGATCGTTTTGGGCGCGGTGGGGATCATCAGCCTTATCAGCAAAAAGGGTTCACAGCTGTACGTTTAACTGAGATGAACGAAAATTTTTATCATCAGCACCAAAATGTACGTACTGAAAATGGCATCAGCTATGGCGACTTAACGGAATACATGGATTTTGAGTACCTGCGTAAAAACACCGCCCTTAACCTATGTAACCTGGCTAATCTTGCAAAATCTCCATCAATGCCCCGCGAGGTTTCTTTAATTATGGCTGGTTTGGGCAATTCAACAACTTTAAGCTGGAAAGCGCCTGTTACAGGAAAGGTAAAAGGATATTATGTAATGATAAGGGAAACCACCAGCCCGGTATGGCAAAAGAAAATTTTCACTACTTCTACCGAGGTAAAGCTACCATACTCTAAAGATAACTACTTTTTTGCAGTGCAATCTGTAGCTAATGAAGGAAATGAAGGATTGCCGGTTGTGCCCTCTGTAATGAGGAGGCAAGCACAAGCAGGCGCCGCCGGCGCAACACCTAAAAAATAGCTTAAGCTATTCATTAGATAAAAGAAGGTGTTAAATTCAGATTTCCGCCATCATTTAACGGTTATTCAAGCCTGCCTATAAATGAAGGGGGTAAGAGTAAAAAGCAGTTTTTGCAGATCAAATTTCATGGCTTTCCTCGTTAGAGAAATAGAAATTAGCGTCTGCTTTCAACCGTATAAACAAAACTGTCTGCTTTATAATAACCCAGGTTATATTCAATCGGGCGTTCGCCCTGGTCAAACACAAATCGTTTACGGAACAATACCGGGCTCCCATTTGATAGTCTTAATTTAGCGGCAATAACATCGTCAGCTGCATGCGCGCTTATTTCTTCTTTTGAAAGTGAGGCCACGGTGGAGTACTCTAATTCCAGCAATTCGTAAAGCGGGCGTTTAAAATCCTCATCACCGGTAAGCCCGATACGGGGATGGAAATAAGAAATAAAGTAAACAAAAGGCGTCTCAACTGTGCCTCGCACCCTTTCCATTTTCAATATTTTTCTGTCGGTTTTTATCTCGAAAAAATTGGCCAGCATTTCATCCGGATATACCCATGTAATATGCAGTTCAAAGTTTTTGATGCTGATACCACGCAGTTTCATTTCTTGCGAAAAGCTAAGCCAGTTATTTGATTTAGAACTTACTATTGCATTATTAACTTTTGTGCCGGTGCGTTTTTTGCGGATCAGTAAATTTTCATATACCAATTTGTTTATGGCCTGGCGCAGGGTGGTACGCGATATGGCCAGTACTTTCGCCAATTCTACCTCATTAGGTAATAGCTTTCCGTTTTGATATTTCTCTTCGGCTATCATCTTTCTTAAAAGTTCTTCGGCTTGTATATGCAGCGGAACAGGGCTTTTATGATCAATAGAATATTTCATATAGTGTAATATGTACAATGATAATGAAATTTCATTTATAAGTACAAGTGTACATACATATAGGATCTACAAAATCCTCATTTAGGTGTGATATAGTGTGGTTTATACACGGAGTAAATATTTTTTAAATAATTTGGTAATGTGAAATTTGTTCATATGTTTGTACATTATAATCATAAACCAATTATATAATTTTTTATTCCCACAATCAAACAATGGCCCTTGAGGCTATTTATGTGGAAATTGATATATCCATACATTACTACAATGAATATTGATACTAAAGATTACAAGCAGATAGAAGGGGTTGACACGGAAGTGCGGAAAACCGCGCAGTTTTTAATGCCGGCGAAATTAGATGATGCCCTTAATGCCAATGGTGGCTACAATGTTTATCCCACTTGTGCATTAGGCTCAGGAAAAATATTTAACGGCTTAGACTCCCTTGCCCAATACATTGTAGTACAGAAAACTATTCTGATTGATGGATATGCCGGCTTGTTTTGGGATAATATACAAGTAAAGCTGCAAGATTATTTTACGGAAAACGGGCTAAAAGTAAACTGGATCAATACGGAAAATTTTTTAAAGCCTGCTAATGAAATTGAAAAACTGGTTGAACCATTTTTAGGCGAGCTTGAATCTGTTTGGGGTACCAAAACTACATTATCGCTCAATGACTTTTATGATGCAAGCCTTACCAGGCAAATTACCGATGACAGCGACATCAATATTATAATAGGTACCGGCGCGGTTTTATCCGGATGGGATGTTCCGGTTATTTATATCGACCTGCCAAAGAACGAACTGCAATTTAGGATGCGTGCGGGCAGCATCACCAATTTAGGTGCTGTGCAGGTGAACGAGCCCTTTCAGATGTACAAGCGTTTTTACTTTGTAGATTGGGTAGTATTAAACAATCATAAAAAAGCGATACTGGATCGTATAGCTGTTGTAGCAGACGGCCAATGGCCGGAAACCATTAACTGGATGCATAAGGCGGATCTGGCTGAAGGCCTTAATAAGATCAGCCAATCTGTTTTTCGTGTACGCCCCTGGTTTGAGCCGGGTGCATGGGGTGGGCAATGGATAAAAGAGCATATTAATAACATTAATAAGGATGTAGTTAATTACGCCTGGTCCTTTGAAATGATCGTTCCTGAAAATGGTTTGGTGTTCGAGAGCGATGGCAACCTGCTGGAGGTATCATTCGATACCTTAATGTTCAGCAATAATAAAAATGTATTGGGCAAACATGCCGAGCGTTTTGGCGATGAATTCCCTATTCGTTTCGATTTTCTGGATACATTCAATGGCGGTAACCTGTCTATCCAATGCCATCCATCGGTTAAATACATACAGGAGAATTTTGGCGAGAACATTACCCAGGATGAAACCTATTACATTTTAGACTGCGACGATAATGCCCGGGTTTATCTTGGCTTTCAGGATAGCATTAACCCGGCCGAGTTTAGAACCGTGCTGGAGGATAGCCAGGCAACAAGTACCGAAATACAGATAGAGAATTATGTACAATCGCACCCCGCGAAAAAGCACGATCTGTTCCTTATCCCTAATGGTACCGTGCACAGTGCCGGTTCGGGCAATATGGTGCTGGAGATAAGCGCTACCCCATACATCTTCACCTTTAAAATGTACGACTGGGTACGCCTTGACCTTGACGGCAATCCGCGCCCAATAAATATAGACCACGCTTTTAATAATCTTGACTTTAACCGCAAAGGTAAACAGGTTTACCGTGAACTTATCTCAAAACCCGTGGTAATTGAGCAGGCCGAAGGTTACCAGTTGATACACATGCCAACCCATACCGAGCATTTTTATGATGTGCACCGCATGGAGTTTGATAACAAAACCACGGTAGAAACCAATAATGTATGTCATGTGATGATGCTGGTGGAAGGCCAGGCCGTTCAGTTGGAAACTGCTGATGGCACCAAACAGAAATTTGCCTATGCAGAAACATTTGTAGTACCGGCGGCGGCAGGTTCATATACCTTAACCAATTTGGGAAAAGGCCGTGTAAAGGTTATTAAAGCATTTTTAAAATCTGAATAAGAATAAACCTAAATAAAATATAACTAATAAACCCAATGTTATGAGACTGAAATTATTACACAAATTAAAAAAACTAAAGTGGCTTTATAATAAGTCGCTGGTAGCCGTGCTGCTGGGTGCTGCTGTATTGCCTTGTGGCATTGCCAATGCAACAACTATAAAACATCCGTACACAAAAAATGCTTTTGATATAACCGTAACCGGTAGGGTGTTAGATGATACCAACCAGCCTTTACCAGGTGTAAACGTTAGTATTACCGGTACAACTATTGGTACGGTAACAGATGTTAACGGCCGCTATAAACTTAACGTACCTGATGCATATGCAGGCAAAAGTCTTACGTTTTCGTTCATTGGCTTTGTAAAGCAGGAAATTGCCATAGCCGGCAAAAGCGAAATAAATGTTAGCCTGAAACCTGATAACACCAGCCTTAACGAGGTAGTTGTAGTAGGTTATGGTACCCAAAAGAAAATTAATCTTACTGGTGCCGTAAGTACTATAAGTGCTAAAAGTATAGAGAACAAGCCTGTATTAAATACTTTTCAGGCATTACAGGGTGAGTCTCCAAACTTAATTATACAGCAAAGTACCTTAGACCCGGGCAGCGATGTTATCGTGAATATAAGGGGAGTAGGTACACTGGGCGATAACACACCTTTAGTAGTTATTGACGGTATTGTTGGTGGTAACTTAAATACTTTAAACCCAAATGATATAGCCAGCGTATCTGTATTAAAAGATGCGGGCGCGGCAGCCATATACGGTTCGCGTGCTGCAAATGGTGTAATTTTAGTAACTACCAAAAGTGGTAAGTTAAACGCAAAACCTAGTATTACTTATAATGGCAGCTATGGTTTGCAGGATGCAAGGGTACTTGTACATAAAGTAGATGCATGGGACAATGCTTACTATAAAAATCAGTCGCTGGTAAACTCTGGTTTGCCACCGGCTTACACGCCAGACCAGATCCAGGCTATTAAAGATCAGGGCAATGGCACCTGGGATGTAGAACACCTGTTAAAACAAGCGCCCCTCCAGTCGCACAACGTAAGCATGAGCGGTGGTAGCGAAAATAGCTCCTATTATGTATCTGCCGGTTACCAAAACCAAGGTAGTAACCTGATAGGTAACGGCGGTGAAGGTGCCAATTTTGGTTACCAGAAATATAACCTTCGGTTAAACCAAACATCTGTAGTGGGTAAATTCAGGGCTAACATTATCCTTAACTATACCAAAACACGTAATAAAACAAATAGCGTTGGCAACAACAACATATTTGCAGATGCCAACCGCGTGCCGCATAACTATAACTGGCAGGATGCAGATGGTAATTATTTAACAAACCCGGTAGCTTCGCAATACAATGAGTACGGCGTACTTGAAAAGGGTGGTTTTAACCAGGCTGACAATGATGAGATCTTCGGTGCGTTTAATGGCCAGTTAAGCATCACTAAAGATCTGAAGTTAACCGGCCAGTTTGGTGGTACCGTTCAAAACAACGGCAGCTTTTACCGAAGGATACAAGTTAACTATTTACCGGCAGGTGTGTATGGCGATGACAGGGCTGTATTAGATGGTAACAGCAAATCGTTATTGTTAAATACACAGGTAAATGCTGAATACAGTAAAAAGATATCTGATCATACTTTTAAAGTACAGCTAGGTGTATCAAGTGAAAACTATACCCAACGGGGCTTTAGATTACAAAAAACATTAACTGATCCTTTACTGGGTACACCTACAACAGGTACTATAGTAGATGCTGTTAACTCTAACAATAGCATTGGTGTTAATTCAAACAGCTTGCTTTCTGTTTTTGGTAGGGTAAATTACTCTTATAAAGACAAATATCTATTAGAAGGCGTATTTCGTAACGATGCTTCATCAAAATTTGCAAGGGGTAACAGGGCAAGTTTCTTCCCATCGGTAAGTGCAGGGTGGATCATATCTGAAGAATCGTTTATGCAGAACATTAAAAATACCGTGAATACGCTTAAGCTAAGGGCATCATACGGTATTGTTGGTAACCAAAACGTAAACAACTACCAATATCAAACTACCTACTTTAATTATGCCAGCGCATATGGGTTTGATAAAACCCCGGTTGGTGGTGCAGGTACTATGTTATCTAACCAAGACCTGACCTGGGAAAGGGCAGCAAGTTTTAACCTTGGTTTAGATGTAGGCTTATTCAATGATAAGTTAACCGCAACGTTTGAGTACTTTAATAAAACAACCAGCAATATTTTACAGCCAAGGCAGGATATTCCATTAATATTTGGCGCTGCATCTCCTGATTATAATGTGGCCAAAGTTAGGGCAAAAGGCTGGGAAGCTTCGTTAACCTACAATTTAAGAGGCCAAAATGTTACGCAAAGCTTTAGCGTGAACATAGCAGATAATCAAAATACTTTATTACAGTTAACCGGCAATACAAAAGAGCAGATCTACAACCAGGATGTGTTTCAGTTAATTAGAAGAGTTGGACAACCTGTAACCCAATATTATGGTTATGAAACAAATGGATTTTTCCAGAATCAGGCCGATATAGATAATTCTCCAAAAATGGCTGGCGCAAGTGTTCAGCCGGGCGATCTTAAATTTAAAGACCTGAATAATGACGGTATTATAGATGACAAAGATAAAGCCATACTGGGTAACCCATTTCCGCGATATACTTTCGGTTTTACATATAGAATAGCCTACAAAGGTTTCGATATGTCGTTATTCATCCAGGGTGTTGGCAAACGCGACGCATTCCTGAGGGGTGAGTTGGTTGAGCCGTTCCACTATGGTTATGGCGCTACTGTTTACGAACATCAAACAGATATCTGGTCGCCAAGCAACCCGGATGCAAGGTACCCTATATTGGCCAATATAGGTTCTCCGTCAAATACGTACAACTGGCGTACCGGCTCAGATCTGTATAAGTACAATGCTGCTTATGCTAGGTTAAAGAACGTTAATATCGGTTACACCTTCCCAACCAGGATCTCAAAGAAAATAGGTATGGAAAGATTAAGGTTATCCCTGATAGGGCAAAACCTGCTTACTCTTAGTAAGCTAAGCTTTATTGATCCGGAAACATCTGAGTTTGGTAATAACCTTAGTCCGTATTCGGCCTCAAACAGCGCCAGGCAATATCCGCTGGCAGTTTTTTACGGTGCCGGAATTGATATAACTTTCTAAACAGATCATATTTAAAACATATAAAAATGAAATTTTTAAAAAAGCTTTTGATCGTGTCTGTTGCGATAGTAGCAGTATCAGGATGTAAAAAACTTGATATTGCACCCACAGACAGATTCTCCGACCTTACCTTTTGGAAGGTGGACGCGAATGTGTACAATGCCTTATATAACAACTACGGTTTAATTTATAACAGCGGGTTATATTTTAATGCAGAGGCAATATCTGACAATGCCTATTCGCCAAGTGGCGACCTTAACCTTATAGCAAGTGGTAATGCCACTTCGCTTACAGCAAAGTTTGAGGGAGATTGGGGTTATTATTACTCAACTATAAAATCATGTAATATCTTTCTGAAAAATGTTGACCAGAATACCACCCTTCCGGCTGCTACCATTGCCAGGCTAAAGGCCGAAACTCGTTTTATACGTGCATTCGAACATTTTAATTTAACAAAATGGTATGGTGATGTACCTATTATGGACCACGACGGTACACCGGAAGAGGCGCAGGTAGTACCGCGCTCACCGAAAGCCACGGTAGTTAAATTTGTACTTGATGAGTTGGAAGCCGCTATTCCGGATCTTCCTTCAAAAGATGCGCTGCCTGAAGCAGAAAATGGACGTATCACAAAAGGCGCTGCATTAGCTTTAGAAGCCAGAGTGTTATTATACCAGGGCGACCGTATGGCAGATGTAGTAGCTATCTGCGAAAAGTTAATGAATGATCAGGGCACTAACGGCACTTATTCGTTAGCTAACAACTATAGCGCCTTGTTTAGCGATCCAACGGTGAACAACAAAAACAACGAAAGCATCCTTTCTTTGCAGTATGTACCAACTATACGTACATGGCAAGATTTTTGGGATTTTGCACCGCGCACTGTCGGCGGTCGTGTAAGCAGCATGGCACCAACCCAGGAACTTGTTAACGATTATATTATGCTGAATGGCAAAGGTATAACTGAAACAGGTTCGGGCTATGTAGAAGGTAACCCATACGTAAACCGCGACCCGCGTTTAACCGCTACTGTTGTGTACGACAAGTATACTTGGGTAAACGCAAATAATTCTACCAAAACTATCTACATAAAACCGGGTACAGACCCTGTCCAGCCTGGTTTGGACGAATACAGCGCGGGTTCGCAAGCTGCATCGCCAACCGGTTATTACTGGAGGAAATATTTTGACCCAAGCGCGCTGGCAAACTTTGTATCGGGCAATAACCTGCATTTGATAAGGTATGCCGAGATCTTACTGGATTATGCTGAGGCAAAACAAAGTCTTGGCCAAATGGATGCAACTGTTTGGAACAAAACCATTGGCGCATTGCGTGCAAGGGCAGGCTTTACCGATGCGGGTGCATTGAATTATCCGGGTGCTGCCGATATGACCAACATTATCAGGCGCGAAAGAAGAGTTGAGCTTGCAATGGAAGGCTTAAGAACTGACGATATCCGTAGATGGAAAATAGCTGAAACAGTTATGAATGGTTACGCACATGGCGCCAAATTCTCAGGAGACCAAAGTACCGATAACGGATACATACGGGCACAGTCAAGGAAGTTTAACGCTCAGCGCGATTACCTGTGGGCAATACCGGCAAACGAAACTAACAAGAATGCTAACCTTGGTCAAAACCCGGGATACACCAATTAACAATAAAAAAATTAGAGAGATATGAAAAATCTGATCAGGCTGGGTAGCATAATTCTGCTGGCCATAATTTCAATCACATCCTGCAAAAAGGAAGGAAGGCCATTAAACCTTAACTTAACCGCTGTAGGCAATCTGGCTTCGCCGGATGATAATACCGATGTGGTGCTCGACCCTACAAGTGATGCAAGCGTATTGTTTAAATGGGATGCTGCGACAGATGCGGATGGCGGGCTGGTACTATACGAAATTGCCTTTATTAAAGAAGGCGGTGATTTTAGTAAGCCAGTGTATAAAGTAGTATCTGATAAAGGTGGGGTAGATCCACAAATTACGCTTACTCATAAAGCTCTGAACAAGATAGCTAATACAGCCGGTATACCAGCTTCAAGCACAGGCAAGTTAAAATGGACGGTTATCGCATCAAAAGGTACCAACGTCAAAATTGCTTCGGTTTCAAGGACCATACAGTTAGACAGGCCGGCGGGATTTGCAGAAAACCCGACTGAGCTTTACCTGACAGGTACGGCAACCGAAGGGGGTACAGACCTAAGCAAAGCGGTTAAATTAAAGCAAACCGAGGATGGCGTATTCGAGATCTATACCTCGTTAACTGCCGGTGACTATATCCTTACCGATAAAAACACCGACGGCGGCAACCAGTATTATATTGAGAATGGCATTATTAAAGCAGGCAATACCCCAATTACTGTTAGCGGTGCCAAAAAAACATACCGCCTAAATTTTGACTTTACCTCGGCTACTTCAAAATCAATGGAAATACAATCTATAGGTTTATATATGTCTGCTTATGGTACCGAAATTGGTACGTTAAATTACATAGGTAACAGTACCTGGGAAGCGCCAAGTGTAGATGTAGAATTTTATCAGTTCTCATGGGGCCGGGATGAGCGTTATAAGTTTATTGTACATACTGCGGGCGGACTGGAATATATTGGAAGCAGTAATGCCAACAACGACCCACCAGCAGGCAAACCAGCTTCTTATTTTTATCTGTGGCCGGTAACCAACGATCAATGGAGCAACACCTACAAATTTGATCCATCTGCCGACAAGGCAAATGTTAAAGTTGATGTAATGTTTAAACCAGATGCTTATACGCATAAAGTAACGGTAAATTAAGCCGCTGCTTATAATTTATGCACCTGCAGCTTTAAGTTGCAGGTGCTTTATAAAATATCATCATGAAAAAAGTACTATTTGGGTGGATGGCTGTGGTAATTTTAATGGCGTCGTCGTGCGGTAAGAGTAATGTAACGCCAAAACCTCCGGGTGGAGGTGGTGGAACGCCCCCTCCAGATCCGCCGGCAACTGTATCATATCTTGACCTGGCAAAGCAAACGCGTAGCTTTGTTACCAATAATTTTTTAACCTCTAATTTTAGTTATCGCGCAAACACTACTACAAACGCCAATAGCTGTTTTGAATGGTATAATGTAAGCCAGATCTACGCCGATGCTGCCTTAGTAGCTGCCGGTGATGCAACCGCCCTGCCATACATGAACAAAACCTTCCAGTTTATGGAAGGCTTTTGGGATAAGTCTGACCTTCGTGGCGGTTACTTTGCATCGGTTAACCTAAACGGTACCGGTGCTGGCGGCGACAAATTTGTTGATGATAATGGCCTTACCGGTATGGTTTACCTGGAAGCATATGATATAACAGAAGGTGCTGATAAACAAGCTTATTTAAATAAAGCCAAAGCATGTGCCGACTGGTTGATAAACAGCGGGCTTTGGGATAGTACCTATGGCGGCGGTTTTTGGTGGAACACATCAAAACCTAATAAGCCATCACAATCAAACGGTGTTGCTATGCAGCTTTTCGCGCGCCTTTACACCGTAACAGGCAATACAGAGTACCGTGATTGGGCAACAAAGGTGAATAATTGGCTACGCAACAATATGCTCGATTCTTCAACAGGCTTGTATATATGGATGATAGACGGCACAGGTGCAGGTACCAAACACACCGAGAAGTTCACTTACGATAATGCGATAATGATAGAGGCCGATATATTATATGGCAAGGCTATGAACGATGCCAGCTATCTTGCAAAGGCACAGGCAATAGGCAATGCCATGAATACTATTTTATGGAATTCGGCCTACAAAGGTTATATATTTAATACCGACCCAAGCCAAACACGTGTAAACCCTGCCTGGTGCGGTTGGGGAACGCAAGGTATGATAAGGTTATATGAGCAGGATAAAAATGCGAAGTGGCTTACGTTTGCGCAAAATAATATTGACGCGCTAAACAAGGCAGCCCGTAATAAAGATACGCATGCTTACTATTTTTTCTCGGGCTTTGCGGGTGATAACCGCTCGCCGGAGATAGAAGGTGTTGACCAGGCCTGGATGCAAAGGATACAGGCTATGATGTCTAAATATAAATAAGAAGATCCATAGCGGGTAATGCCGCTATTTAAACATATCTACATGAAAATAAAGTTCAGTTCCGGTATTGCTTTACTGGCCATGTTGGCATCGTGCAGTGTAAAGCGCGAAAGTGTTTCAAAATACGTCGACCCTAACATTGGTACGGCGCATAGTCGCTGGTTTTTTTATACACCTGCCGCGGTGCCGTATGGCATGGCAAAGCTGGCCCCATCTACCAACGGGCATTATGGCAACGCTTCGGGCTGGGAAGCGGTGGGTTATGATACCCGCCAAAACTCGATAGAAGGTTTTGTGCATTTTCATGAATGGCAGGTGGGCGGTGTAAGCTATATGCCAACTACCGGCACACTAAAAGTAAGGCCTGGCGATCTGGAAGGCGCTAACACGGGCTACCGCTCAAAATTCGATCGCAAGAACCAGGTTGCCGAACCCGGTTATTACAAGGTTTTGCTGGATGATTATAAGATCACCGCCGAGCTTACCGCTACCAAAAGGGTAGGTTTTCAACGCTATACCTTCCCTAAAAACGAGCTATCGCACATTATACTGGATATTGGCAACAAGCAAGGCGAAAGCGGCGATGTTACCGATGCGGGCATAAAAATGATCGATGATACCCACTTTGAGGGCTTTGTAAGCACCTATCCAAAGTATGTAAAAATATACGACCCGCAAGGCAAGGTGGATATGTTCTTTTACGGTGAGATAAGCAAGAAACCTGCAAGCATTTCTTCTTTTGCGGGCGATAATGTGAAGGAAAACAGCACAAGTGCTACCGGTAAAGGTGCCGGCCTGGTGTTAAATTATCAAACTACTGATAACGAAACCATCGAGATTAAAACAGGCTTGTCATACACCTCTATTGCCAACGCCAAGAATAATTTTACTACCGAAGCTACCGGCCTGTCATTTGAGCAAGCCAAAGCGAAAGCCCAGCAAACCTGGGAGCAACAGCTTGGTAAAATTACGGTAGAAGGCACCGATGAGCAAAACAAAACCAAGTTTTATACCGGCCTGTTCCATGCTTTATTGGGCAGGGGTATAGCCAGCGATGTTAACGGCGCTTATCCAAAGCATGGCGGTTTAACCGGCCAGCTGCCTGCGCAAACAGATAAAAACCTTAAAGCCGAGTTTATCAATACTGATGCCATTTGGGGCGGTTTCTGGAATATTACCCAGTTATGGTCGCTATCTTACCCGGAGTGGTATGGCAGCTTTGTAAACACGCAATTACAGCTTTATAAAGATAAAGGCTGGTTTGGTGATGGTGTTGCCAACAGCGAATATGTATCGGGTGTGGGAACAAACTTTGTGGGCCTTGCCGTGGCAGGCGCTTATAATGTGGGTATCCGAAACTATGATGTTAACCTGGCTTACGAAGCCGTAAAAGGTAACGAGTTTAATTATAAAAACCGTGCTGTAGGTTCTGGTAAAATGGATACCAAAGCGTTTTTAGATCATGGCTACGTGCCGTTTTTAGATCAAACAGGCAGAGATTTCGTTACCGATTCTACAGGTTCTAATTTTTCGGGCTCGCATACTTTAGAGTACAGCTACAGCGCGTTCGCGGCGGCACAAATGGCCAAAGCAATGGGTAAAACGGATGATTACAACAAGCTCATCAAATACTCAAACGGGTGGAGGCAGATCTTTAATCCGCAGAATAAACTGATGCAGCCAAAAAGGGCGAACGGCAGCTTTATAGAAAAGTTTGACCCATACCAACCCTGGAGAGGTTTCCAGGAAGGTAACGCTGTGCAGTATACTTTTTATGTGCCGCAAAACCCGGCCGGGCTTATCGATGCTATTGGTAAGGATAATTTCAATAAAAGGTTAGACAGCATTTTCACGGTATCAGAAAAATTGGGCTTTGGTGGTGGCAAAACTATCGATGCGTTTGCCGGCATCAACTCTATTTATAACCACGGTAACCAGCCCAATCTGCATATCAGCTGGTTGTTCAATTTTTCGGGTAAGCCATGGTTAACCCAAAAATGGACAAGACTTATTGGTCAAGAGTTTTACGGTACCGAACCTATCCACGGTTATGGTTACGGGCAGGATGAAGATCAGGGCCAACTGGGGTCTTGGTATGTGATAAACGCTTTGGGTTTGTTTGATGTGAAAGGTTTTACCGATTTGAGACCTATTGTAGAATTGGGTAGTCCATTGTTTGATAAAGCGACAATTACTTTGGGTAATAGCAAAACGTTAACCATCGAAACAAAAAACAATTCGAAGGATAACGTTTACATCCAATCGGCAACATTTAACGGGGCACCACTTGATAATTGCTGGCTATACCGCGATGAGTTGATGAAAGGCGGTAAGCTAATATTTATTATGGGCGGTCAGCCAAATACAGCGTGGGGCACAAAAACGCCACCGCCATCGGCACAATAGATCATTTTTAGCCGGGCATGTGAGAGAGCATAAATAAAAGATATTATAAACGGAATCAATTAAACCTAATATAAACCTTTACTTATGAGAACAAATCAAGTTGCAAAAGTGCTTTCGGCATTTATTATGCTAAGCATTGTATTGGTTGCCTGTAAAAAAGATCAGGCACCTTCTACAAAAAGTACTATTGATGAAACCACAGCGGGTAAAAAGCTCAAAGCTCAAAGCACAAGCTCGGCCTATTATATAAAAGCCCAGGAGACACACAATTTTGTGTACGGTAATCTGCTTACCACTTATAACAGTTATAAGGTAAATACCACAACACAAACTACTACCGCCTATGAGTGGTACAACGTTAGCCAGATCTATGCCGATGCCGCTATGGTGAAAATTGGCAACACGGCATATGCGCCTTACATGAACAATGCATATGCCTGGATGAATAACATGTGGGATGGATCCAGCCCTTCAGGCGGTTACTTTGCAGCAGCTAATGTGAACGGAAGCGGAGCAGCCGGAGATAAATACACTGATGATAATGCTTTATCGGGCGTAGCTTATCTTGATGCCTATGATGTTAGCACCGGTACAACCCAAACCAATTATTTAAACTCGGCAAAAGCATGTGCAAATTGGCTCATGAACAGTGGCCAGTGGGATAGTACCTATGGCGGTGGTTTTTGGTGGAACACCGTAAAAGAAAGCAAGCCAACGCAAACCAATGGTTTAGCGTTACAATTGTTTTTACGCCTTTACCAGATAACCGGCCAAACCTATTACCGGGATTGGGCTATTTCTATTAAAAACTGGCTGGTAGGTAATATGCTTGACGCGACAACCGGGCTGTATATCTGGAAAATTGACGGCGCGGGTTCCGGCACTAAACATACCGAAAAATTCACCTACGATAACGCCATTATGGTTGAGGCTTTTTTGCTTTACGGCCAAATTTTGGCAGATAACAGCTATGTAACCAAAGCGCAAAATCTTGGGAGCAGCATGAACACAACCCTATGGAACAGCACTTACCATGTGTACATTTTTAATACTACCGACGGCAGGATAAACCCGGCATGGTGCGTATGGGGATCGCAGGCTATGATCAAACTTTACCAAAGGGATGGTAACACCGCCTGGCTTGATTATGCCCAACAAAACATTGATTATATGAATACCAAACTGCGCAATACCACTAACCTTGGCTATTACCATTTCTGCAATTTCGACGGAAGTAGTGTGGAAACAAGGCAAGAAGGAGTTGACCAGGCATGGATGCAGCGAACACAGGGATTGTTATCTGATTATAGATAAGACAATAGTAAAATAAATATGAATTTAAAATACAACTACTTACGTGCTTTATTGATTATCCCGGTTGTTTTAATTGGCGGTTTTCAAACTTCATCAGCGCAGCAAAACCTGTCTGCCGAATATCAGAAACGTGCCGAAAGCATGTATGCTAATGTTTGGAAACGTTACCGTGTGCCCGCTCATGTTGGGCTGTTCTCTGAGAATTATCCGTCGAACAAAAAAGATACGCTTAACTATTTCCAGGGAGCGGGCGTTAAAGAGAAGGAAGTAAGCTTTTTGTGGCCGTTTTCGGGTATGTTTTCGGCTACTAATGTGCTTATGAAGGGCTCTTCTTTAAAAGCTAAGTACAAACCTTATCAGGATAGTTTGGTTATGGGTATTGAGCAATACCGTGATCCCGTTCGTAAACCTGCAGGTTACCAGGCCTACCCGGTAAAGCTTGAGAAAACCGATAGGTATTATGATGATAACGGGTTGGTAGGTATCGATTATATGGAATCGTATTTCAATACTAAAAACCCACTGTATCTGCAGCGTGCTAAGGATGTTTTTAAATTTATATTAAGCGGATGGAATGATGATGCCGGCGGTGGTGTAACCTGGCTGGAAGGTCATAATGACCAAAAGCCTGCCTGTAGCAACGGAATGGCTACGCTTACTGCTTTAAAAATTTACGAGGGCAGTAGAGATAAATATTACCTGGAGCAAGGGAAGAAATTCTACAAATGGATGTACAACACCTTGCGCGATTCTACAGGTGTAATTGTAAATGATGTAAAATTGGATGGTAAGCAGAACCGTACCTTTTATACCTATAACACAGGCTCATTATTGGAAGCTGCGGTGATGTTGTACAAGTTTACCGGCGAAAAGCAATACCTGGATCAGGCAAAGCAATTGGCAAGGGATAGCTACAAGCATTTCAGCAATGTACCGCACTATAAAAACTTAACCCTGCAAATTGATCTGCCGTGGTTTGTTACCGTGTTATTCCGTGGTTACGAAGCTTTATATAAAGTGGACGGCGACTACCGGTACATAGCCGCTATTGAGAAGGACCTGAACTATGCATGGCAAAATTCGCGCGACCAATATGGACTGACAACCAACAGTTGGACACCCATACCTGCCGAGTTAAAGAAACCCAAATGGCTTTTAGATGAAGCCTGTATAGCGGAGCTTTATGCCCGCCTAAGCATCCTGCAAAAGGAGAAGAAGTAGCAATTTAAGTTGGTTAATATATGCGCCCATCGGTAGTGAGAGCCGGGGGCGCTTTTTTAAATAACACCTGTTCCACTCAACAAGTGTTAGAAAAGAATTTGTTTAATAATTGTTTCGAAAAAGGGAGACATTATATATTTTACGCAGCTAAATCAATTAAGCGCGCCTAAGATTAACGCAAAATCATGAAATACAAGATCAAAATGAAAAGCAAGATCAAGATTATATCATATTTAATAGCATTTATTCTGCTTTCGTCCCACGCTTTAACAAAAGCGCAGCAAGTAAAATATACACGATACGTAAATACCTTTATTGGTACCGCGCCGCTTAATGATCCAAAAATACTTGGTTATGAATTACCAAAAGGTTGGCGGTCATGGGCGGGCCTTACATTCCCGGGAAGTTCGCTGCCTAATGCTATGGTACAATTAAGCCCAATGACAGCATATGGTTCGGGCGCCGGTTATCAATATGAAGATTCTGTAATTTTGGGCTTTACGCATACTAACAAAGGGCATTGGAACCTTTGTAATATCCCAATCCTTCCCATGTCTAACCCGGGCAGCAAATTCGGTTCAAAGTTCAGTCATCAAAGGGAAAGTTCGGCACCGGGCTTTTATCAGGTTTATCTGGATGATTACAACGTAAAGGTGAGCCTAACCTCTACATTAAGGGCCGGATATCATAAATACGAATATAAAAACAATTCAAACAGGCAAATACTTTTTGATCTGGGCAAAGCCAATAGCAGGGTATCAACATGGAACATAGAGCAGGTTGGTGATTCGGCTTTAAAGGGCTTTCAAGGTGGCGAGAATATTTACTTTTATGCCGAGTTGAACACCAAAATTAACAAGTTAAATAAAACAGAAGAGGGAAAGCGTACCGGTTTTGCCATTGTACATTTAGCGAATGGCGGTACAGCGCCTGTAGAACTTAAGATAGGGCTTTCGTTTGTGAGTGCAGAAAATGCAAAGCAAAATCTGGAAAAGGAGATAGGCAATAAAACCTTTGATGTTATCCGCGCGGAAGCGACCCAAAAATGGGAGAATATTCTATCATCTATTCAGGTAGAAGGGGGCACAGGGAAGCAAAAACAAATGTTTTATTCCTGCCTGTACCGGTCGTTTCTTTGGCCGGCATTGCGCAGTGATGTAAACGGAGAATTCAGGGATGTTAAAAAGAACATCGTGAAAGCTGATTTTAACTATTATACCGAGCCATCGTTATGGGATACTTACCGCAACAAGGATGTACTTTTAGGGCTGATTAGCCCGCAGGTTACGCTCGATGTTATTAAATCGATGAAAGACGTAGGGGATAAAACCGGTTTTATACCAACTTTTTTTCATGGTGATCATGGCGCTTCATCTATTGCAGGCGCTTACCTGCGGGGGATAGATAAATTCGACATAAAGGGCACTTATCAATTACTGTTAAGAAACGCCAATGTTGAGGGTGGAAGCCGTCCATTTATTACCGAATATATTCAAAAGGGTTATATATCTGATCCGGATATTGAACACCCCGAGGTAGAAACAAAGGCTAAAGCGGGTGTTTCAAAAACGCTGGAATACTCTTACGATGATTATTCGGTTGCTCAGATCGCCAAAAAATTAGGCGATACAGCCAATTATAGAATTTTAATGGCGAGGTCAAAGAACTACAAAAATGTATTTGACCCGTCGACCCGTTTTATGCGAGGACGATTAGAGAATGGCGATTGGATCAAAAACTTTAACCCCGAGCAGCCTTATTATGAGTATATGTACAGAGAGGCCAATGCCTGGCAGGTGTCCTTCTTTGCGCCACATGATATGCCGGGTTTAATTAGCTTATATGGTGGCCCAAAAAAGTTTGAAGCAAAATTAGATTCGTTATTCACTTTGCCTTGGAACCCTAACTACATTGCCAGAAATGTGGAAACCATGATAGGGCAGTATTGCCAGGGGAACCAACCGGATCATGAAGCCCCATTTGCCTATACATTTATTGGGAAGCCGGAAAAATCACAGAAAGTGATTGATTACATTTTGAATAATTTATATGGCATAGGCGAGGAAGGCCTGGAGCTGAGTGGAATGGACGATGCCGGTGAAATGTCGTCGTGGTATGTATTCAGTTCGTTGGGTTTGTATCCGTTTTCGGCTACAGATCCAAAATATATAGTAACAGCTCCGCTTTTTGATGAAGTAAAATGGAAAACCAGCAATGGCAAATTACTTACTATAACCAAACCCGGAAAAGGCAGAGGGATCACATCAATAAAAGTTAACGGGAAGAAAGTTAAGGGATATTTCGTGTCGCACGATCTGTTTAAGCAAGGCGGTAAAATTGCAATTATTACAAAATAAGGGTCAGGTCTGATCGCTATTTGATAAGCCACAAATGAACTTCATTTGTGGCTTTTTAGCAGAATGAAACCGGACGCTCTATCTGAACAAAGTAGGGTAAACAGACAGGTACAGTTATCTGTCTGTTTATGTTTTAATTTGGTATTTGCATCTTTCCAACAAGCATTGGAACAACCTAAAGAGTATTAATGGGATTTATATATTTTAACTTTAATAAGATTTTTCAATCTATTAACATCGGTATGATGATACGGATGCCTAATTTGTACTTTCGAATTAACATAATTCCATAACGATATTTACATCATTTTCTTAAACCTATATGAGTTTGAAATTTTCGTTTACATGCCTGGTCCTTTCAATGGGTTTATTCCATCAAAATATATCGGCACAAACCAGTGCTCATGCTATTAATCTTAATTGTGAGCATTTATACAACCCACTGGGCATTGATGTAACTAACCCCAGGCTTACCTGGATGCTGGATGACCGGCAAAACGGTGCCCGGCAATCGGCCTACCAGTTAATTGTTGGCACAGATTCGGCAGCTGTTGCATCAGGACAAGGGGTAAGCTGGAGTACCGCAAAGATCGCTTCTTCTGAAAACCTGGTAGCTTACAAGGGCAAACCCTTGCAGCCATTTACCAAATACTATTGGCGTGTACAGCTTTGGAATGCCCAGGGAAAGAAAATAGCACCATCGACTTTGGCAAACTTTGAGACAGGGATGATGAGCCAGCGTAACTGGCGGGGTGCATGGATAAGCGATAACAAAAGTGTTGATGCAAAGCCGGCGCCATATTTCAGGCAAACATTTAAAGTCAACAAAAAAATAAGATCAGCAAGGGCCTACATTGCGGTGGCCGGTTTATATGAAATGTATATTAACGGCAAAAAGATAGGTAACCATCGACTGGATCCCATGTATACCCGGTTTGACAGGCGTAACCTATACGTAACCTATGATGTTACAGCCAATTTACAGGACGGTAAAAATGCCATCGGTGTATTGCTTGGTAATGGCTGGTATAATCACCAGTCGTTAGCTGTCTGGAACTTTGATCGCGCGCCCTGGCGGCAAAGGCCTGCGTTTTGCCTCGACATGAGGATAACTTATACTGATGGATCTACCGAAGTTGTCTCTACAAATGATACCTGGAAAACGCAATCTGGCCCTATCATCTTTAACAGTATTTACACAGGCGAGCATTACGACAGCCGTTTAGAAATGCCCGGATGGAACACCGCCAACTTTGATGATAAAAGCTGGAAAGAGGTGATACTTCGTGCAGTGCCATCCAAACAAATTGTAAGCCAAACTATGCATCCTATCCGTAACGTGGAGGAGATCGCGGCCAAAAGCATTATCAAATTTGATGATACCACCTATGTATTAGACATGGGCCGCAATATTGCAGGTGTTACGAAAGTGAAATTAAATGGAGAAAGCGGAACAATAGTGAAGATAAAACATGGCGAAAGGCTTTACAAAAATGGCCATGTAGATATGTCTAACATAGATGTTTACTATAGGCCTAAAGATAAGAATGATCCTTTTCAAACTGATATTGTAATACTGAACGGAAAGGGGCCTGTTGAATTTATGCCTAAGTTTAACTACAAGGGCTTTCAATATGTAGAGATAACGAGCAGCAAACCGCTTACATTAAACAAGGAAGATGTTACTGCCTATTTTATGCACAGCGATGTGCCTGCTGTCGGTAGGGTTAGCTCATCAAATCAGTTGATAGATAAATTATGGGCGGCAACAAATAGTTCATACCTGTCAAACCTTTTTGGTTATCCTACAGATTGCCCGCAACGCGAAAAGAACGGGTGGACAGGCGACGGTCATTTTGCGGTAGAAACGGGCCTGTATAATTTTGACGGTATCACTATTTATGAAAAGTGGCTGGCAGATCACCGGGACGAGCAGCAGCCAAACGGCGTGCTGCCGGATATCATCCCTACAGGTGGTTGGGGATATGGCACGGCCAACGGCACCGATTGGACAAGCACGATCGCTATTATCCCATGGAACCTTTATATATTTTATGGTGATAGCAGGGCATTGTCTGATAATTATAGCAATATAAAGGCTTATGTTAATTATGTCGAAAGCATAAGCCCGGACGGGCTTACAACCTTTGGCCGTGGCGACTGGGTACCTGTTAAATCATCTTCATCTTTAGAATATACCTCATCAATTTATTTTTATGTAGATGCTAATATCCTGGCAAAGGCAGCCAAACTTTTTGGTAATCAACAGGATTATACCTATTACAGCACGCTGGCAGCGAAAATTAAGCAGGCCATCAACAATAAATACTTTAATAAACAAACTTGCCTTTACGGCAGCGGTGTGCAAACAGAACTAAGTATGGCCCTGCAGTGGGGGATAGTGCCCGACCAATACAGGGTCCGCCTTGCCGAAAACCTGGCAAAACGGGTTGCTGCCGATGGCATGCACCTGGATGTTGGTGTGTTGGGAGCTAAAGCTATTTTAAATGCCTTAAGTGATAATGGCCAGGGCGAAACAGCCTACAAATTGGCTGCACAGGATACTTACCCTTCGTGGGGATGGTGGATTGTGAACGGCGCCACTACGTTATACGAGAACTGGGATATAAATGCAGCCAGGGATATATCATTAAACCACATGATGTTTGGCGAAATTGGCGGCTGGTTCTTTAAGGGATTGGGCGGCATAAAACCCGATGAACAGCATCCCGGTTTCAAAAATGTATTGCTACAACCTAACTTTGTTAGCGGCCTTAATTTTTTTAATGCCAGTCATGATGGCCCTTACGGTAAAATTGTTTCTTCGTGGGTAAGAACTGGTAACACTATCACGTATAATGTCACCATACCGGCCAATTCATCCGCTACTGTACGTTTCCCGGGTAAAGCTAATGCAAAAGTGTATTTAAACGGTACCTTGATAAATGCAACCGGAGGTTATAAAATAAATGCTGGATCGTATAAGTTTGAACTAAAATAAAATGACCGCCTGGAATCAGGCACGAAACAGATTTGACGATATTTATATCATGAAAAACTTCCTTAAGATCCTGCATATAGATGAATATTCGCTAACACCTTATTACAGGCAGTTATGCAATGCTATTTTGCAGGGAATTAATGATAAGCTTATAGATGACAACGATGTTTTGCCATCCATAAATGATCTGAGTATAGCGCTGGATGTTTCAAGAAACATTGTGACAAAGGCATACAACACCTTAAAACAAAGTGGTGTGGTTAGCTCTGTACCGGGAAAAGGTTATTTTATTTCCAATACCAATATAAACAGGTCTATTAAGGTGCTGCTATTGTTTAACAAGCTTAGCAGCCCCAAGAAAATGATATATGATTCTTTCGCGGAATCATTAGGGGATAGCGCGTCAATTGATTTTTTTATATATAACAGCAGCTTAAGTTTTTTAAAAAAGATATTGGCTGATAAGATAGACAGGTATGATAAAATTGTAATAATCCCGCATTTTGTGGATAATGGCGAAGAGCCTTTTCAAGTCATCAACCAGATCCCTAAAGAAAAATTAGTTTTGGTGGGGAAATTGGTAGACGGGGTAGACGGAAAATTCGCTGCCGTATACGAAGATTTTGAAAATGATATTTATAACTCCCTGGTTGAGTTATTACCACAGGTTAGGTTATACACCTCGCTTGCGATAGTTTTTCCGAAGAATAGCTATTATTCAACAGATATACTTATGGGTTTCCTCAACTTTTGCAAAAAGTATAATTGTGATTATGAAATTATCCCCGACCTTAAGAACGAAAACATATCAAAGAACAGTTTATATATTACACTAACAGAAAATGACCTGGTTGAGCTGGTTGGCAAATTACTGTCGAACCAGTTGGTGTTGAAAGAAGATATCGGCATTATTTCATATAATGAAACACCATTAAAAAAGTTTATTTTAAACGGGATCACCACAATTTCAGCAGACTTTGATTTTATGGGTAAAAAGGCTGCGGAACTTGTTTTAAGCAATATAGCTGAGCAAATAAAGGTGCCTTTTAACACGATCGTGCGGCCTTCCATTTAGAGATGGTAAAGCATAATTACCATTAAGCGAAACAGTGGGTGACAGTTTTATCAGCTAATAAATTTATTATTGTTAACCAATTATAAACAGGTTAAAAATAAATTATGCAGATAATCTTTGGAGTTATATTCCACTTTATAGGCGGCTTTGCGTCTGGTAGTTTCTACATCCCTTACAAAAAAGTAAAAGGATGGGCATGGGAGAGCTTTTGGATAATAGGCGGTATATTTTCATGGCTTATTGTACCGCCGCTGGCCGCATGGCTAACCATTCCAAATTTTACCGAAATTATTAAAGCAACAGACGGGCAAATACTATTGCTCACTTACTTTTTTGGTTTGCTTTGGGGCATTGGCGGGCTTACTTATGGCCTGGGGGTGCGCTATTTGGGTGTATCATTAGGCAGCACTATTATACTGGGCTTATGCGCGGTATTTGGTTCAATTATTCCATCGGTTTATTATAACATCTACCCAAAAGAAGGGAAGGATACCTTTAGCATGCTGCTGCATAGCCACTGGGGCCAAATGGTTTTATTGGGTATTGTTATTTGTACCATTGGCATTATTATTTGCGGGCGGGCAGGAACAATTAAAGAGCGCGATCTGGCAAAAAATCAACAAGCCGAAAACAATAATAAGGATTACCGTTTTGGACTGGGCATATTTGTCGCCATTATATCAGGTGTTTTAAGCGCCTGTTTCAATTTCGGGATAGAGGCAGGGAAAACCATGGCCGATATGGCTAATACCACCTGGCAATCAACCCATGCCGGTCAAGGCAATTTTCTTTTCTCAAATAATGTTACCTACATAGTGATATTATGGGGTGGGTTAACCACCAACTTTATATGGTGCATGATATTAAATGCCCGCAATAAAACATTTGGCGATTATACCAACAAACAAAAACCGTTACTAAAAAACTATCTTTTTTGTGCCCTTGCAGGTACAACCTGGTTCCTGCAATTTTTCTTTTATGGTATGGGCGAAAGTAAATTGGGTAACGGGGCCAGTTCATGGATCCTGCACATGGCTTTCATCATACTCATTGCAAACAGCTGGGGGTTATTTTTAAATGAATGGAAAGGCGTAAGTAAAAAAGCAAAATACACCGTCATTGCCGGCATCTTCACTATAATACTTTCGGTGTTGATAGTTGGTTATGGCAACTCAATAAAATAAATATTCAATAGCATTAAAATTAATTGTATGGCTACCAGCACAACAGAATTTAAACATGTAAGTTACCTTTGGGATGATGAAAAAGCAGCGGCATTAGCCGGAGATGAGGTCGCCCTGCTTATTTACCGTTCCAACCTTTTAGGTGCCGACTTAAGGCTAACCAATTATGGTGGGGGAAATACTTCATGTAAAGTAATAGACAAAGACCCGCTAACAGGCCAGCAAGTGGAAGTAATGTGGATCAAAGGATCGGGCGGAGATATAGGAACATTGAAGAAAAGCGGTCTTGCTGCTTTATACGTTGACCGTTTACGCAGCTTAAAAAATGTATATAGGGGCATAGAGTATGAGGATGAAATGGTGGAACTTTTTAATCACAGCATCTTTGATCTGGCTTCAAAAGCACCCTCAATAGACACACCACTGCACGGCTTTTTGCCATTTAAACATATTGATCACCTGCATCCCGATGCGGCTATCGCGATAGCTGCGGCAAAAGATGGCGAAAAAATAACCAAAGAACTATTTGGTGGTACTATAGGTTGGGTTGGATGGCAGCGCCCGGGTTTTGACCTGGGTTTACAGTTAAAGGAATGTTTAGATAATAACCCGGGCATCCGAGGCATTATGCTGGGCTCTCATGGTTTGTTTACGTGGGGAGATACCGCATATGAAAGTTATATCAATACCCTTGAAGTAATAGAAAAATGTGCCGAATACCTGGAGCAGAATTATGGCAAAAAAGGCCCAGTGTTTGGCGGCCAAAAGCTTGAAAGCGCAACCGAGGAGAACCGCAAAAAACAAGCGATAGCCTTGGCGCCTATCCTGCGTGGCTTTTGCTCATCCAATACCAGAATGATAGGGCATTTTACCGATGACACCCGTGTTTTGGAATACATAAATTCCAATGACCTGGAAAGGCTGGCACCCATGGGTACCAGTTGCCCCGACCACTTTTTACGCACCAAGATAAGCCCGCTGGTATTATCGCTTCAAAGGGATGAAGATCTGTCTGATGTAAATGCGATCAAAGAAAAACTTGCGCCCTCTTTTGCAGAATATCGTAAAATGTATGGTGATTATTATAACACCTGCAAGCATGCTAACAGCCCCGCCATACGCGATGCAAATCCGGTGGTAATACTGTATCCCGGCGTTGGCATGTTCACTTTTGCTAAAGACAAACAAACAGCGCGTGTAGCCGCTGAGTTCTACATAAACGCTATCAATGTGATGAAAGGCGCCGAAGCTATTTCAGAATATACTTCGTTGCCGAGGCAGGAAGCATTTGATATAGAATACTGGTTGCTGGAAGAAGCTAAACTACAACGTATGCCAAAGCCAAAGGCATTATCGGGCCGGGTTGCTTTAATAACCGGCAGTGCGGGTGGCATTGGCAAGGCAATCGCTAAAAAGTTTATAGAAGAAGGCGCTGTAGTAGTGCTTAATGATATGAATGCCGAGCGCCTTGCAGGTGCCGGTGAAGAGTTTAGGAGTCAATTTGGTAAAGATAGCGTTGCCACTACTTTGTTAGATGTTACCAACCAGGAACAGATAGATCAGGCATTTGCCGAGGCTGTGCTTGCTTTTGGCGGGGTCGACCTGATCGTGAATAATGCCGGCTTATCTATATCAAAAACCATTGCCGACCACCAGGAAAAAGATTGGGATATCCTTTATGATGTATTGGTTAAGGGCCAGTTCTTTGTAACGCAAGCTGCCGTGAAGATCATGAAGAAACAGGATAATGGTGGCGATATCATTAATATAGTAAGTAAAAATGCACTGGTAAGCGGCCCTAATAATGCCGGTTACGGAAGCGCTAAAGCGGCGCAATTGCATTTAAGCCGCCTCAATGCTGCCGAACTTGGCCCCGATAAGATCCGTGTAAATGTGGTTAACCCCGATGCCGTGATCAGCGATAGTAACATCTGGGCCGGCGGATGGGCAGAAGGTCGTGCAAAAGCGTATGGCGTTAGTGTGGCAGAATTGCCTGCTTACTATGCAAAGCGCACTTTATTAAACGAGATAATTTTACCGGATGATATTGCAAATGCTTGTTTTGCCTTTGCCGGCGGGTTATTAAGCAAATCAACCGGGAACGTATTAAACGTTGATGGTGGGATAGCTGCCGCGTTTGTACGATAATATACACCTAAAGTAAAGCGGGTTAACCTTCCGCTTTACTTTATAAATAAACTTAATATGCAATTAGAGAAGTATGCAATTGATGAGCACAATCATCAGCTGTTAAAAAATCATCAGCGCAATTTTGAACATGTTGCCGCTGATGTTAAAGAGCTTGATACTGTAATAAGCAAATTAAAAGCTTTTAATATAGCTATACCCAGCTGGGCATTAGGCACAGGGGGCACTCGTTTTGGGCGATTCTCGGGCGGCGGTGAGCCGCGCAGCCTGGAAGAAAAGCTGGAAGATGTAGGTGTGATTCACGCGTTGAACAGATCCAGCAATTCTATTTCCCTGCACATCCCATGGGATATTCCTGATAATGCACAAGCAATAAAAGCATTGGCAACCCAATTAGGACTACATTTTGATGCCGTAAACTCTAACACCTTCCAGGACCAGGCAAGCCAAAAGCACAGCTACAAATTTGGATCATTACACCATGTTGATAAGGAGGTGAGGCAACAGGCCATTCAACATAATATAGAAGTTATTAAATACGGTGTTGAGTTGGGTTCAAAAGCCTTATCCGTATGGCTGTCAGATGGGTCAAACTTTCCGGGGCAGCTTAATTTTCGTGGGGCATTTCAAAATACACTTGAGAGTTTGCAGGAAATATATGGCACATTACCTAACGACTGGAAAGTTTGGGTGGAATATAAACCGTACGAGCCTAACTTTTACTCCACAACAATTGGCGACTGGGGACAATCATACCTGCTGGCCAGCAAATTAGGCCCTAAAGCAAGTACGCTGGTTGACCTTGGGCATCATCTGAATGGTACCAATATCGAGCAAATTGTTTCTATCCTGCTGATGGAAGGCAAACTGGCAGGTTTCCATTTCAACGATTCTAAATATGGCGATGATGACCTTACTGTTGGCAGCATAAACCCCTATCAATTATTCCTGATCTTTAACGAATTGGTTGAAGGCATGGATGCCCGTAACATGAACCATGCTACAGATATAGGCTGGATGATAGATGCATCACACAATGTAAAAGACCCGATAGAGGATCTTTTACAATCGGTACAGGCTATTAAAATTGCTTATGCACAAGCATTGCTGGTTGATAAAAAAGCCTTGCAAGCCGCTCAGTTAAATAATGATGTTGCGCTGGCACAAGAGATATTACAAGCTGCCTATAGGACAGATGTTCGTCCGTTAATTGCGCAGGCAAGTTTATTGATGGGAGGGGCATTGGATCCTATAAAGGCCTATAGGAAATTAAATGTGAGGGATAGCCTGATCAAAGAGCGCGGAGTAAATACCGTGGCTACAGGCCTGTAATTGATAGGAATATGAGCGCCATACCAGTTATTGCAATATTTGATGTAGGTAAAACCAACAAGAAATTGTTCTTGTTTGATGAAGACTACCAGATCGTATTCGAAAAATCAGCCCGATTTACGGAAACCGTTGATGAAGATGGTTTCGCATGCGAGAATATCGAAAGTTTACGCTTATCCGTATTCGACTCACTTAGTGAGGTCTTTCGCATGAAGGAGTTTAAAATAAGGGCCGTTAATTTTTCAGCGTATGGGGCAAGCTTTGTATATGTTGGCGCGGATGGTAAACCACTTACGCCGCTTTATAATTACTTAAAAGAATACCCGGAAGAGCTTAGCCAAAAGTTTTATAACGATTACGGCGGTAAAGAGCAATTAAGTGTTGTTACGGCTTCGCCTATATTGGGTAGCCTTAATTCCGGCTTACAACTTTACCGCATCAAGCATCAAAAGCCGGAAGTATTCGCCAAAATAAAATATGCCCTGCATCTACCGCAATACCTCAGCTTTTTATTGTCGGGCCAGCCCTTTTCTGAGCTAACCAGTGTTGGTTGCCATACTTTTATGTGGGATTTTGCCAGGAACAGGTATCATGAATGGGTACAACATGAAGGGTTAACCGCAAAGCTGCCACCAATGCTGTCACCAAATAAAGTAGTGCCGGCTTTGTTTCCCGGTAATAACTATAAGGTTGGGATTGGCTTGCATGATAGCTCTGCTGCGCTCATTCCGTATCTGGTTAACTTTAGCGAACCGTTCATTCTTATTTCAACAGGCACCTGGTGCATTAGCCTAAACCCTTATAACCATATACCATTAACTGCCGAAGATCTCAAAAATGACTGTCTTTGCTATTTACAATACCAGGGGAAACCAGTTAAGGCTTCCAGGTTATTCGCGGGTTATGAGCACGAACAACAGGTTAAAAGGATAGCAGCGCACTTTAAAACTAATGTTGTTAAATACCGCCACATGTCCTTTGATCCGGGTATTATCGAACGTTTACGTAAGTCGGAAATATTGCGGTTTGAAGAAAGGGACCTTAACAGTTTTAAGGATGATACCGAAGCCTATTACCAGTTGATTTTAGACCTGGTAGCGGAACAGATTGTTTCTACGCAATTGGTGTTAGATGGATCTGCGGTAAAAAGGATTTTTGTCGATGGTGGGTTCAGCAAAAATTCGATGTATATGAATTTGCTTGCAAGGGCCTTCCCTTCGATAGAAGTATTTTCGGCTTCTATGGCGCAGGCCTCAGCAGTGGGTGCGGCCCTGGTCATCCATAAAGAATGGAACAGGAAAGCCATCCCTAATGATATCATAGAGCTCAAATATTATTCGGCAACCTCAAGCATTTCTATATGAAGGTAGGTTTGTTTATACCCTGTTACGTAGACCAGTTTTACCCCGGTGCGGCTATTGCAACATTACAGCTGCTGGAAAAATTGGGTGTAGATGTTAGCTATCCCAAAAACCAGACATGCTGTGGCCAGCCTATGGCAAATTCGGGTTTTGCTCACCTTACCGGTGGCTGCGATAAGTTGTTTACCGAAAGCTTCCGGCACTTTGATTACATAGTAGCGCCCTCGGGGAGTTGTGTGCTGCATATTAAAGAACATTTGCATAGCACGGAAAATGCGGATGATGCTGCATCCATCCGGAATAAAATATATGAACTTAGTTCTTTTTTAACCGATATACTGCAAGTAGAATCATTGCCTGCAAGGTTCCCTTTTAAGGTTGGCGTTCATCAAAGCTGTCACGGCCAGCGTGGTTTATATCTTTCACAGATGAGCGAGCTGGTGGCGCCCGGCTTTTCGAAACCCGGAAAGCTTTTAAATATGGTAGAAGGGATAGACATTGTACAACTTAACCGGCCAGATGAATGCTGCGGATTTGGCGGGACTTTTTGTGTTGCCGAAGAAGCCGTATCTGTAAAAATGGGGAAAGACCGTGTGGAAGATCACCTGTCGCACGGCGCTGAATACATTACCGGTGTAGATATGTCCTGCCTGATGCATATGGAAGGTATATTGAGAAGGCAGGGCAGCAAAGTTAAAGTGATCCATTTAGCAGAAATATTAAACTCGTACCAATGAGCACGGAAACAAAGGATCACGCCGCATTAGCTGACGATTTTAATAAGGATGAAGACAGGGTGGACTGGCATGACGAGACCCTTTGGTGGATCCGCCAAAAAAGAGACAAAGCCGTTAACAAGTTGCCCGACTGGGAATTACTAAGAGACACAGCTTCAGCCATAAAAGATAATGTTCTTTCCAATCTTTCTGTTTATCTGCAGGAGTTTGAAGCAAAAGCGCAAAACAACGGGATCATCATTCATTGGGCCGCTAACGCGGAAATGCATAACAAAATTGTTTTAGATCTGCTGAAAGCTAAAGGCATAAGGCAAATGGTTAAAAGCAAATCTATGCTGACCGAAGAATGCCACTTAAACGAATATTTGGAGAACAACAATATCGAGGTTATCGATTCTGATCTTGGCGAACGCATTGTGCAGTTAGCCAAAGAACCGCCAAGTCATATTGTACTGCCATGCATTCATAAAAAGAAAGAAGAGATAGGAGAGCTTTTTCACCTGCATCTGGGTACGGATAAAGGAAATTCAGATCCTCAATATCTGACAGAAACCGCCAGACAGCATCTGCGAAACATATTTATAACCCGGAGGGCTTCCTTAACAGGAGTAAACTTTGCTATAGCCCAAACAGGGGAATTTGTGGTTTGTACAAATGAAGGCAACGCGGATATGGGCGCCCACCTGGCCGATATACATATAGCCAGTATGGGGGTTGAGAAAATAATCCCCGAACGAAAGCACCTCGGTGTTTTTTTACGGCTGCTTACCAGGAGTGCCACAGGGCAACCAATTACCACTTATTCCAGCCATTACAGCAAGCCGCGCGATAGTAAAGAGATCCATGTAATAATTGTAGATAACGGGCGTAGTAAACAATTGGGCAGGGCCGATTTTAGGAACTCTCTAAAATGTATCCGTTGCGGTGCCTGCATGAATACCTGTCCGGTTTACCGCAGAAGCGGAGGGCATAGTTACCATAATGCTATTTCGGGGCCTATTGGTGCCATACTTGCTCCTAATTTGGATATGGAGAAATTTGCCGATCTGCCATTCGCTTCAACGCTGTGTGGATCATGTTCTAACGTATGCCCGGTTAAAATAGATATTCATCAGCAGCTGTATAAATGGCGGCAGGTAATCGTCCAAAACGGATATGCGCCGGCGGCAAAAAAAGCCGCCATGAAACTGATGAGTATTACCTTATCCTCACCTTTTTTATATCACACCAGCGGTAAAGCAGGAAGGATGGTTTTACGTTTCGCGCCCTTCGCGGTTAATAATCGTTTTAATCCATGGTTTAAACAGCGCGATATGCCCGCACCGCCCGACCAATCTTTTGGTGAATGGTATGCTAAAAACAGATAAGCAATGACAGACCGCGAACAGATAATTAACGCCATAGCGGCAAACCAGCCAGCTTTTAGTCCATTGCCGGCCACCCATTTTACTGCGGAAGATCAGGAAGATTTGGCAAGCCAGTTTGCCGATACCCTCACCGCTATCGGCAGTGTGGTATTTGTTGTTGATAATTTGGCGGATATCCATCAGCACATTAAGAGCAACACATCAGCAGATCACCGTGTGATAAGCACAATAGGCATGGTGGAATATAACGAAGATATTGGCACCAATATTTCGCCACATTCGTTGCAAAATGTAGAAATAGCTGTTTTAAAAGCGCACTTTGGCGTTGCAGAAAACGGTGCCGTATGGCTAACAGAAGAGTTGATGGGGAACCGGGTTTTGCCTTTTATTTGTCAGCATCTGATGATTGCCCTGCCTATAAAAGATATTGTTGCTAATATGCACAAAGCCTATGAACGGATAGGGAACGATTCATATGGCTTTGGTGCTTTTATTGCAGGGCCCTCAAAAACGGCGGATATAGAACAATCCCTTGTAATGGGCGCGCACGGCCCCAAAACGATGACAATTTTTCTTATGAGGTCTTAGGTTGAGTATGGTTATAACTTAAAGGGGTGATATTTTTCGTATGTATCTGGCACCTTCTTCGGATACATAAATATCGTTGTTATGCACAGCAATTTGGCTGATACCAGAAAACCTGGCTGAAAGTGCCGGCCCATTAACATAGCCCGGTGTTGCACCACCCGCAATGGTTGTTACTTGATGGGTAGTTAAATCAATAGCGCGTACGGCATAGCCGTCTGCTACAAGTAAAGTGTTACTGTTAGCAACTATAACATCTTCCAGTGATGTAAATTGAGCACTGCTGCCAATGCCATCTGTAAAACCTTTAGTTGAACCTGCTATAGTAGTAACAGTACCATCAGGGGTGATTTTCCTGATACGAAAGTTTAAAACGTCGGTAACATATAAATTGCCATCAGCATCTACGGCTATGTTTGTAGGAGTATTAAATTGCGCATTGGTGCCATTATCATCTTTATATCCTGCAGTTCCACCCGCAAATACAGTTCCTACACCATCACTTGTACGTTTAATAATAGTATGAGCTCCTGCGTCAACTAAATACATTGTTCTATCCAGTGTGGCAAAATCAAAAAGATTGGCAAACACAAAAGGTATTTTTATGCCATCTACTATATGGCAAACTTCTGCTGGCCAAGATATAGAGTCGTTACGGTCATGAGGCTGAAGTCCTCTGATGGGCCTTTCTTTGCCGATTTCAAGAAAATAAAAATATATCGAGCCATCACTTGCCATTGCCATGGTCAGGGAATGTGGGTTAACAAACCGTTTTTTAAATGGAATGGTGCTTACTATACCTTCGGGCGTAATCTTTCTAATACTGCCATTCCCTGTATCTGTAATGTAAAGAGTTCCTGTTGGCGTTGATATGATACCATTGGGTGAGGCGAATTTAGCCAATAATCGAGGACCATCTAAATTGCCATATTCATGATTTTCGACACCTGCATATAAAGAGACTTCCAGCGGATCGGTAAAACTACTGAGGGTGGTAGTACCCAACTGTACTTTTGAATTTTTATTAGAGTTTACCGCGTCTTTTTTGCAAGAGAATAAAGACATTAACGATGCAGTAAATAGTATTACAACAACATAATCTTTTAATATTTTCATGACAAGAAGTTTAAGTGATATATAAAAATATATAACCTAAGCTACCGGTATTTTAACTATTAAGCAATGATTTTTTAAGATTGTAAAGAATATGAGAAAAAGCTATAATAAATGTGAAACCATATGTGATAACACTGTTTAACCTTCACGCATTTGTTAGGATCAAAAACTTTAGATTCCGCTGTCTGAAGTTGATAAACGTCGGACAGCGGAATCAATATGTTTGTTCGCCCAAGCGCCCTTTTTATCGGGCGTTATGCTTCTGTTTAATTGTTTTGCTTGTAAAGTGGTAACTGCCCGAACCAATCTTCTCTATTTTATAGCCCTCCTTCTCTTCATTATCAGGAACGAAGACTGTCGCCGTTGTATTAGCAGGTACATCTACATCCAGGTAAAAGGTATCGTCTTGTATTTTCCAGTTAGAGGTTAGTTTGCCGTAAGGGGTCTCATAAGATGCATTGGCATAGGTTAACTTGCCGCCAATTGTAGGTTTAATAATTATCTTTTTGTACCCCGGGCCATCTGTCTCGGTATCAATGCCCGATATTACCCTGTACATCCAATCGCCTATGGCGCCATAAGCATAATGGTTGTAAGAGTTCATGGTAGGTGTTTCAAAAGTGCCATCAGGCTTTATGCCATCCCATCTTTCCCATATGGTAGTGGCCCCCATTTTTATAGGGTATAACCAGGAAGGATAGGTTTCTTGCAATAACAGCTTATAAGCAACATCTGCATACCCAAAACGGCTTAAGGCATGGCATAAATAGGGGGTACCTAAAAAGCCGGTAGATAGGTGGTTGCCGTACCTTGTAATATTGCCGGCAAGCCTTGCAGCTGCCTGTGTACGCAGGTTTTCTGGCAACATATCAAATGATAATGCAAGGGCGTATGCGGTTTGCGTATCAGATGAGATCAACCCATTTGGTGTAACATATTCTTTTAAGTAAGCCGCTTTTATTCTTTCGAGTAAAAGGGAATAGGTTTCTGCATCGGCTTTATTACCTAATGCTGTGGCAGCGTTTATTAATAATTGGGTCGAATAAGCATAAAAGCATTGCGCTATTAAATATTTGCTGGTTATTGCCGAGGTTCCGTCAAGGTCATTAATTACGCTGTAAAACAACCAATCGCCAAAGTGCCAGCCGGTGTTCCAAAGGTCGTTTTTGGCATGATGCTGCATATAATCAACCCATTTTTTCATACTCGGATATTGTTCTTGTAATAATTTTTTGTCGCCATAGGCCAGGTACATATTCCAGGGCACAACGGTCGCCACATCGCTCCATCCGGTGCTGCCGCCATTTTCCGAATCGTTTTGCTTGAATACATCAGGAATAATATGCGGTATGCTGCCATCACTGTTTTGATCTGCAGATACATCCTTTAACCATTTAGTGAAAAAGTTATGCACGTTCATGTTAAAAGATGCCGTCCGCGAAAACACCTGCGCATCACCTGTCCAGCCCAGGCGTTCGTCACGCTGTGGGCAATCGGTAGGTACATCCAGGAAGTTTCCTTTTTGGCCCCATTGTATATTGTGCTGTAATTGGTTTAATAATGGGTTTGAACAAGCAAATTCGCCGGCTGCCGGCATAGATGAATAAACAGCAACTGCTGTAAAATCGCCCAAGTTTAAATCGCCGTGGACGCCTTCCACTTTTATATATCTGAATCCCTGCCAGGTAAACTGGGGTTCAAAATATTGGGTGCCTTTACCATTAAGAATATAGATGTTTTGAGCTTTTGCGCCCCTTAGGTTCTCGGTGTAAAAGTTACCCTCTTTATCAAGTACTTCGGTATGTGATAGTTTTATTGAATCGCCTGCCTTACCATTGGCTTTTAACTGTACCCAGCCCACTAAATTTTGCCCAAAGTCTATTACTTTTTCGCCTTTAGGGGTTATAATTACTTTTAACGCCTTAAATGTCTCCTGTTTTTTAACGGGTTCGTTGTAAGTAGCTATCAAGTTTGCTTTATCGTAATTTTGAACTTTTACATTGGTCCAATCCGCATCATTAAAACCAGCTTTCGACCAATCCTTTTGTGCCATTCGGGAATCAATTGTCGCTCCGTTATAGATCTCGGCATAACGTAGTTCACCTGTTGCTGATTTCCAGCTTCCGTCAGATACAATGGTTTGATGAGAGCCATCTGTATATTCTATCTCAAGCTGAAACAACAACCCAACATCCTTTCCGTAATGATTTGGGCTTGATACCAATACGCTTCGGTACCAGCCGCTGCCCAACGTAGCGCCAACGGCATTTGCGCCCTTTGCCAGCATTTTAGTTACATCATAAACCTGGTATTGCAGGCGTTTATGATAGCTTGTCCAGCCCGGGGTTAAATAGGCATCGCCAATCTTTGCGCCATTTATTTGTGCTTCGTATAACCCGTGAGCTGTTATATAAGCAAATGCGCTTTTTATATTTTTATCAAGGGAAAAGCTTTTACGTAGCATAGGGCTGGGCTTATTAACAGTATCGCCTGCATAGCCTGGCCCTATCCATGTGGCTTTCCAATCTGTTGGTGATAAAAAGCCCATGCGCCAAAATGCTTTTTCGCTCCAGGCAGAGGCGTGGCCCTGGTTATCCCAGATTTTTACCTGCCAGGCATAAGCCGTGCCTGATCGTAGCGCCGGACCCTCGTAGGGTATAAATATCGATTGCGCATCAGTAATTTTGCCGCTCGCCCAAACAGGTTTGTTATCGCCGGCAGTTCGCACTTTTATTTCGTAAGCTGTTTGCAATACATTTTTTATGTTTCCGGCTTTTACCTGCCAACTAAACCTTGGTTGACCGATATCTATACTAAGCGGATTTTGTTGGTTTTCGGTTAATAAGTGCGTAACCTGCAGCTGCGCAAAGCAACTTAAAGTAGAAATTAAAATCAGTAATGTTAAATAAAGGTTTTTCATTAATAGGTTGTTTCGGATGGTATATTATTGATTATAAAGTAAACTTCTAAAATCGCGTCATTGAGCAGACTGCACATGTTTTTACAAGGGCACATTAATGGTTGTGAACTTTAATAGAAAATCAGTTAAATAACTAACTGTAAACTATTGGGGTTCTAATAATAGGTTTGCTAATTGGCGTGTTTATATAAACAAGTATAAACCTCTTGTTTGAAATAACTGTGCCCATCTGTATTCGATACATAAATGGTTTACCGGTAATTTAGTTGATAACTCCCATAGCCCTTTTACGATAATCGGTTGGTGTCATACCGGTTTTTTCCTTAAACATTTTAGAAAAATAAAAATAGCTGTCAAACCTCAGATCGTAAGCAATTTGTTTTATGGGGATATCCGGGTTATTCAAAAGTTCTTTGGCGCGTTCTACCTTTAGCTGGATATAATATTGACCTGGCGAAAGCCCGGTATAGCTCTTAAATGCCTTTCTGAACCAGGAATAACCTACCTGCAGCTCTTCGGCGGCCTGCTCGGGCGAAAAGTCATTTGCTATATTAGAACGAAATAAAAGCCTCGCTTTATTAATGACCATTTCCTTTTCTTCGCATTCTACCGCGTTTTGTTTGAAAATAAAATGAAAGTTCCCCATTAGGTGCAGCGCAGCGCCCGAAATAAGGGGTTGATAGCCGGTGTTTTCCCGTTTAGTTACCTCGATAATACTGTTGAACAAACTGAATATCCCTTCATGGAAACCGATATATATGCTCGGATTATCAGGCCTCAGAAAATTTTTCCGTACCAGGTTATCAATAATATCGCCTTTTATACCCACCCAATATTCATCCCATCCTGTTTCATTGTCTGGCTTATAACGGTGCCTTTCTCCCGGGAAAAGTATAATAATAGTTCCTGCTTTGATCTCGCGCCGTTTGCAGCTATCCGATTCAAAGATCCCTTTTCCTCTTGTTATATAAATGATCTGATATTCGTTCAATACCCGGCCTATGTCCCAGTTAAAGTAATGGTGGGCCGGGTGGTTTTTAAAAGGATATAAGCCCGTAGCCTCTATATGGGTACAGCCGGTATTTAAAACGCACAATCCCCAGCTCTCATCCTCGCGGCTTACCGGCAGGTATTTATAATAATTGATCATTTTATTTATGCTACTATAACGGTTAATTGGTAAAGGAATACCCGCTCAGAAGGGTAACGATACCTGATAGTAGTGGTTTATATGTATTAAAAATAATAACAATTTACCCACAATCAAGGTTAATGTCAAAAAGTGCAAATAAAATATCAAAAAGTAGATTTCTTAAGAAATTTACTTCCGGCCCTTATCCGGAGTAATTATAAGGTCGAAATTAAGTTGTTTGTTGTTTTCGGGGGTGAATGAATCCCCCTGTAATTTACCGAACTGTAATTTTGGATCATTGGCCTCGTCGCTACTGTAAGTAAAGCCATAACAGCCAACTGTCGTTGAAGAATGCAGCACAATGCTGTAAACTGTTCCCTTTTTTAAACGGATACCCGGATGTATAACCTGGCGTTTAGCCGACCAGCCTATTGCTCCTTTGAGAATAGTATTGGTAGCTAATGCCTTACCCTTTGGCCGTCCAGCGGTATCTGAAAGATAGATGTCTACCTGCAGGTCCGCATCCGGAGAGCCTGTTTTGAATGAGTTTATATAAACTGTCTTAAGCATACCACTTTGTTTTGCAATAAACAATTGCGACCGCTGTACTCCATTATTAATATCGCATAAACCTTTAAAGCTGTATTTGCCGCTTGCGGATGGTAGCCTTGTAACCTTGCTACCCAAAACTTTAAAAGGCTGGTCGCAGGTCATAGGGATTATAGAACCATCAGCGTTAAATGAGAGCGGGGCCCAGTAATAATTGGCGAGCGCCTCGTTTTTGGCGGCATTATTCCAAAGGTCGCTGCCGAAAAGATAGACAGTGCCCGAGCCAAGCTTTATTGTTGAAACAAAAGAGGGCTGGCCACCGCAAGAATTGTCGCTGATCTTTTTTCCTTCACTCCATGGCCCCAAAGGCGATCTGGCTGTTTTATACGATGCGCCGGTTCCTGAACAATACCCGCAGTTAGGGTCAGAATAAACCACATAATAAATGCCATTCCTTTTAAACATGCCGGGTGCCTCTGTTTGCCCATTAGTAACCGATTTAACAAACTCACCGGTACCTGTTAAATAATCAGCGCTTAGTTTTTCAATTACAATGGTTCCTTTTGTACGCCAGTCGGTGTACGCCAGGTAAGCTGTTCCGTCATCATCAATAAAAGTATCATGATCGCCGTTGTTTAAGCCGCCGGCTGGCGCACCCGCATTAATAGCCAGTTTTGGTTCTGCAACTTCTACAAAGGGGCCTACCGGTGTTTTGCTTGTAAATACACGGTAGCCAGATACATTATCATAAACGTTTATCCATAATACATACAGGTGGGTTTGTTTATTATAAACCACATGGGGGCGAAAGCATCCATAAGTATTGCCGTTGCATCGTGTTTGCCAAACCTTGGTTGTTGCGTCAAAAAGGTAACCCCTGTCTGTCCAGTTAAGCATATCTTTTGATGAATAAACTTTAAACCCGCAAAAGGGCGCATTTTTATTACCCCACTCAAAGCCGCAATCATAACTGGTGCCATACAAATAATAAGTGTTGTTAAATAACGCGATCTCTCCGTCGTGTGCATCAATGGCATCGCCCACTGTACTATAGCGGATCGCCTGGTTTCCGTGGTTATCAAAATTGGTAATAACAAGCGCGGAAGATCCCTGGTTGTTTTGAGCTATTGCCACACCTGGAACAAATGATGCCACAAAAGAAAGGATTAAGCATATAAATATCTGGGGCAAAAATATCCTGCTGAATTTCATTGTTTACGAATTTAAAATGGCACGGATCCGCCGGTTTGTAAATGGTTTTATCCCCGCTAATTTCAGCAAGTTATCAAAATTAGCCTTTATCTCATTTGATAAATAGGATGTGTTTTATGACATTCTTGTATTTATGGCTTCAATTTCTTAAGAACCGCGCCCTGCAGACAAATCATGTCAATCCCAATTATAAAATTATTGAACGAAGCCATATGTGTGATTTTAACACTCTGTATTACAGTTAATTAAAAATTGCCAAAATATATAAAGCAAATGTCAAAACCTGTATTTCCGGGCAGGTGGTATTCAAATACTTTTGAAAAACCAATTTTAACCAAAGCATCCTGTACCCGGTGTGGTAATGCTTAATAACATTCTGATAACGAAATAATTATTGTGCCTATGGTATAAGAATTTTCCTATAAACCTATTTAATACCTCTAAAATAACTAACAATAAACTACAAAAATTATGAAAAGAAGAGTTTTACTTTTTTTAACGGGAAGGCATGTTTTCCTACTGACGTTATCGCTGGTATGTTGCCTGTCGGCTGCCGCTCAAACGGCCTCAAATATTTCTGGTTCGGTTACAGATTCTCTCACAACAGAACCTTTGGTCGGCGTATCGATATCGGTACAGGGAACAACCAACGGTACACAAACAGACGTTAGGGGCCGCTTCAACCTGAGTGTAAATAAAGGTGCTACCTTAATATTTAAATACATAGGCTATACCGAAAGACGGGTAGTTGTAGGCAACGAGGCAAATATCGTTTTAAGAATGTCGGCATCCTCGCAAGGTTTAAAAGAAGTTGTTGTGCTTGCGTATGGTTCGCAGCGCAAAGCGGATATTACCGCGGCGGTATCTCAGGTAGATCTGTCCAAATCACAGGGTATACCGGCATCAAATGTTGGCCGACTGTTACAAGGCCAGGCGCCGGGTGTTGTTGCTAAACAAACCTCGGGCCAGCCGGGGCAGGAGTTACAGGTGGAGATCCGTGGTAACAGCTCGTTAGGAGCAAACAGCGACCCGCTTTATGTGGTTGATGGTTTCCCGGTTGGTACAAATGTGGGTAACTCGTTAAATTCAAACGATATAGAAAGTATTACCATTTTAAAAGATGCCGCATCTACCTCGGTGTACGGCTCAAGAGGCGCTAATGGCGTTGTTTTGATCACCACAAAAAGCGGTAAAAAAGATGGTTCTAAACTAACCGTAACTACCAATAATGGCTTTGCAAATGTACCCGATTCCAGGCGCATCCACGTGTTAAACGGACAGCAGTTCGCGCAATTTCAAAAAGATGTGTTTTCTGATAAGATAAGGTATTTTCAAAACAGAGAGCCATTAGAGAGCGAGATCCCGCTTGATTTTAGGTTTCCGGAGCAAACAAAGGTTTCTACAGACTGGTACAAAGAAATATTACACCAGAACGCTCCTTTTAGCGATTACAATGTATCGTTAACTAACGGGTCAGAGAAATCCAGTTCTTATATAGCAATAGGGTATCTTAACCAGAACGGGTCTTTGATAAACACCGGCTTTAACAGGGTTACCGCAAGGGCAAACCTTGATGGCAGGCCCAATAAGTTTTTAAACTTCGGGCTCCATTTGTCTGGCGCTTATTCGTGGGCAAAAAACAGTGATGCTATCGCGGGTGGGTTTGGTAGCAACATTGTAGACCAGGCATTGTTAATGGACCCGCGCGAACCGGTCTATAATGAAGACGGTTCTTTTAATAATTACATAGGCGGTCACGACAATATTTTCGGCTTTCCAAACCCAGTACAACGACTACAGCAGGAGCTTCATAAACAGTATAAAAGCAACGTTACCGCAAATGCTTATATAGATATTAAACCATTTAAAGATTTTAGTTTCCGTACCAACTTTAATGGAATGATTGATGATATGCGCAACCATGATTTTACCCCATCTGGTGTAGCAGGGTTCAACAGTGCGCCGCCGCGACAGGCAAGCGGGGGAGAATACTTCTATAATAATTTGAATTATGGGATGGATAACCTGCTTACTTATTCGCCGAGGTTTAAAGATCATAAACTGGAAGTAACTGTTGGGCATATATTTCAAAAAAACACCCTGAACACTGGTAATGCAACAGGTACCAAATATCCAGACGACCTGGTGGAATATGTTTCTGCGGCAAACCAGCGCGATGGCAGCTCGGGGATGGCAGCCTTTACCATAGAGAGCTTTCTGTCAAGGATCAATTATTCCTATAAAGATAAATACTTGTTTACCGCCGCCTTTAACCGCGAGGCCAGTTCCCGCTTTGGTAGCAATAACCGCTGGGGAAATTTCCCTTCAGCATCTATCGGATGGCGCGTATCACAGGAAAGCTTTTTTCCTAAGTTAACCTGGCTGGATGATTTTAAGCTAAGGGCAAGTTATGGTATTACCGGTAACAACAACATTGGTAACTACACATCGCAGGCAAATATCAATACCAGCAATTATGTATTAGGTGGCACGGTTGTACCAGGTGCTACAATTGGTTCATTCCCAAATACCAACTTAGGCTGGGAGCAATCAAAACAACTGGATATAGGTTTAGATCTGAGCATCCTGCAAGGGAAAATAAACTTTACCGGCGAGTACTACCGCAAGTTAACTACCAATATGTTGCTTGGCGTAGAAATACCTGCTGTTGCCGGCTTTGGTAATATTATTACAAATATTGGCGAACTGGAAAATAAAGGTATTGAGCTGGGTATAAACTACCGGGATAAGTATGGCGATGTAACCTTTAACACCGGCTTTAACATCTCATTCAACCGCAACAAAGTATTATCTATTGATGGCGATAGAAATTCATTACTTACAGGCGCTTTTTATGACGGATATAACATAAGCGAGGTAGGGAAGCCTATTGGTATGTTTTATGGCTTTAAGGTGCTTGGAATATATCAGAACCAGGCGCAAATAGATGCTACACCGCACAACGTCAATAATATTCCCGGTACGTACCAGTATTTTGATGGCAATGGCGACGGCGTTATCTCTTACGATACACAAGACATGGTGGTGATAGGTAATCCCAACCCTAAGTTTACCTGGGGATGGAACTGGAACGTTGGTTACAAACGCTTTGATCTGAGCATGTTATTGAATGGCTCGTATGGCGGGCAAATATACAGGGCGGTAGATATGAACCTGGCTAATATCGACGGGGTATTTAATGTGCTTGCTGATGTGCAGAACCGCTGGAGGTCTGAACAAAACCCGGGGGCAGGTAAATGGCCGGGCTCCAACACTTATTATTTCACCAGGGAAGCCAACTCGGTTTATGTATACAGCGGAAATTATATGTGGATCAAGAATATCACATTAGGATATACCATCCCCAGGATAAAAAACATATTTGATGCAAAAGTTTTTGTGAGCGTAGATAATGCATTCCTGTTTACAAAATATCCCGGCAATAACCCCGAGGTTAATGCCGCCAGGACCAACAATGGCAATGATGTGATCAGCCCGGGACGGGATGGCGAATCTTATCCGGTTCCAAGAACAATATCTATAGGCACCAGAATCAACTTTTAATTTAAAACCAGACAACGATGAAAAATATATATAAATTATCAATCTTTCTATGCTTTCTGGCAATTACATCCTGCAAAAAAGACTTCTTGGATCTGACAGATCCAACCAGGAAAACAGCGGATAAATTCTACCAGACCGAAGACCAGGTGCAGCAGGCGGTGAGTGGGGCATATAGCTCATTGCAAGACCACGTGAACAGTCAATATGTGTTTGCCGAAATGTCGTCAGATAATACCACCATTCAATTAAACCCGTCAGACAGGGGGCAAACCGACCGTGTTGAGGCATTTGAATTTTGGAACGTAACTGCCACTAATGTAAATATTGCAGACCTGTACAATCAATCGTACAATGCATTGTATAACATTAATGTTGCGCTATCAAAAATTGAGGGTGTTACAGCAATAAGTGATAAGAAAAAAGCCCAGTTTAAAGGCGAACTGCAGTTTATGCGGGCTTATTATTATTTTAACCTGGTTCGTTATTTTGGTCCGGTGGTTTTAATGACCGAACCACTCGTAAACTCATCTGATGCTTTCAAAACAGTACGCAGCCCCGAGAACGAGATATACGCTCAGATTGTAAAAGACCTGACAGATGCTGCTGCAAACCTGCCTTTAAAAAGTGAATATACCGGCGCCGATATTGGCCGCGCATCAAAGGGTGCTGCATTAGGGTTACTTGGCAAGGTTTACTTAACTATGAAGGATTATCCTAAAGCAGAAAGTACTTTAAGACAAATATTGCCGCTTGGCTACATATTGGTTAACGATTACGCATCTGTTTTTGACCCTAACAACAAGAATAACAGTGAATCGTTGTTTGAAATTCAATACCAGGGCGGTAACAACTTAGGCGAGTGGAGCAGCTTCATATATACGTTTGCCCCGCGTGGTTCTGACGGTGCTGTAACAGGTTTCCCTACAAGCCGCCCAACAGGTTGGAACATCCCTACCAAAAACATTATTGCCGAGTTTGAACCAAACGATAAACGTAAAGTGGTTTCCTTAAAAGAAGGCTATACCAATGCGGGCGGTACGTTTGTAGCTATCCCGTTTGTTAATAAATATAACCATCCGCACACTATTGAAGGGCGTACAGATGATAACTGGCCTGTGCTAAGATACTCAGATGTGCTACTCATGTTGGCAGAAGCTATAAACGAACAAAGCGGGCCGGGCAATGCTTATCAGTATATTAATTTGGTTAGAAGTAGGGCCGGGCTTCCAGGCTTATCCGGTTTAAACCAGGAAACATTCCGTACAGCCATCAGGCACGAACGCCGCGTAGAGCTGGCATTTGAAAACGACCGCTGGTTTGACTTGAAACGCGCATTTACCAACGCGCAAATGGTATTAATTTTAAATGCACATGGCCAGGCAGAAAAGGCAGCACCCACTGTAGACAGGGGAGGCGTTCCGTTTACGGGTAACGATTATAAATTTGACGGGTACGAAGCATTATATCCTATACCTGACAGGCAACGGTTCCTGGATAATAATTTGACACAAAACCCTGGTTATTAGTATTGGTGAATAATTGGTTAATTGGTTGAAAGCAGAAGCAGCCGCTGAACACCGGCGCTTCTGCCTTTCTAATAGTTTTTTCAGTTATAAAACAAATCCCTATGAAAAGATCATTTGCACTTATCCTTGTTTTTTTTAGTCTGATAAGCTGGGCACAAACGCCGCGGTTAACTGTTGATTGGAATGATGTGGTTATGACTTCCAGATCGACACCTACACTGCAGGTTGTGGGTAACCCTATGCTGCGCCGCAAAGCGCCCATGCACGATCCTTCTTTTAATGCACTTAAGGGTTTAGGTGCCGATTTTGTACGTTATGTGCCATGGTTCCCTTATCCTAAACTTGCTGTGGCCGAACTTGAAGCACCAACAGCTACAAAAACATCTTGGGATTTTAGTCTCATTGATCCAATGACCATTGATTTTTTGGAAGCGACCAAAGGCCATTCTATCATCATGAATTTTAGCACCATACCACAATGGATGTTTAAAACCGAAAAGCCGGTTGACTATCCTGCAGATCCTAACCACGTGAGCTGGTCTTACGGTGGCGGTACCGAGCTAAGGGACAGCACCATGAAAGAACTAACAGATTACTACGTACGACTGGTAAGCTGGTATACAAAAGGCGGTTTTACAGATGAGTTAGGGAAATATCACAAATCCGGTTATCATTATGAGATACCGTATTGGGAGATATTGAACGAGCCCGATCTGGAACACAGCATGTCGCCGCAAACATATACCAGGATCTATGATGCCATGGTTTCGGCGCTTAAACAAGTTATACCCGATGCGAAATTTATTGGAATGGCGGTTGCTAATGAAAAACCCGAATGGTTTGAATATTTCCTGAACCCCACCAACCATAAAGCCGGTATCCCGCTCGAAATGATCTCATACCATTGCTATGCCAGTGCCAACAGCGGGCAAAAATTTGATGATTATGAATATGCGGTGTTTGATAAAGCCGAGAACTTTATAAACACTGTGAGATATGTAGAGAATATTCGAAAACGCTTATCGCCGGATACCAAAACAGATGTTAATGAGTTGGGTACATTTGTTAGCGAGGAAATGCGTAAACAGCCTATACCCACGGCTTACTGGAACCTTTCCGCGAGCGTTTACGCTTATTTTTTTATAGAACTTACTAAAGCCGGGATTGATATTATAGGCGAATCGCAGTTGGTTGGCTTTCCTACACAGTTCCCGGATGTGAGCATGATCAATTACATCAACAATAAACCCAATGCCCGTTTTTGGGTGCTGAAGCTCATAAAAGACAATATAAAAAGCGGCAGTAAGCTGGTAAAAACAAATATCGACCAAAACCAGGGTGATAATATTTTAGCACAAGGTTTTAAAGATGAGGGCGGTAAAAACGTATTGCTGCTCAACAAACGCAATAAAGCGATCCGGTTAATGTTACCTTCCGGATTTAAAGGGACACAAATAATCCTGATTGATGAAGCATCAGGGGACAACGAACCTAAAGCGGTTGCCCTTACCGCTGATTATGTTGATTTAAAACCTTTTGCCGTTGCCCTTATCAAAGGCGTAAATTAGAAGGATATGGAACAAGTTGTTTTTAAAATGAAACTAAAGTCGGGTTTTAAAGCCGAGTATAAAAGACGGCATGACAAGATCTGGCCGGAATTGGTAGCGTTGCTTAAAGAGAGCGGCATTAAAAAGTATGACATTTTTTTTGACGAACAAACCGATAGCCTTATTGCCGTGCAATATGTAGAGAACGGTGGTGCCACCAGTTTGGCCGGCAATCCTATTATGACGAGATGGTGGGAATACATGGCAGATCTGATGGAAACCAACCCGGACAAGTCGCCTGTGGTGGTAGGCTTGGAGAATGTTTTTTCAATGCCTTAATTAGCTACCATCGATATCAAAAAGTATAAAACATATCACAAAACAGATAAAAGCCGGCTACAATAAATAAAGTAAATTTGAGTGAAGGATATTCCCTTTCACAAAAAACCAGTTAACCATTAGCCTGCACAATTTAAATACTATTCATGTTTAGATATTTACTATCCTGCCTTTTTAGTTTTTGCTGCCTAAATGCGGCAAATGCGCAGTTGAAAACCGTCAAGGCAAATTTTGCCCATCCGGCAGATCAATACAAGCCCGGTGTTTACTGGTACTTTATGGATGGAAATATGTCTGCAGAAACTATTACAAAAGATTTGGAATCGATGAAAAAGGCAGGCATTGGCAACCTTATTTTTCTGGAGGTTAATGTTGGCATACGCAGCGGCCCGGTGGAGTTTTTAAGCGATAAATGGACATCGCTTTTTGTACATGCCGAGAAAGAAGCCAGGCGACTGGGTATCGAAATAACTTTAGGCATAGGCCCCGGTTGGACAGGTAGCGGCGGCCCCTGGGTTAAGGCAAGCCAATCTATGCAGCATTTAGTATCGAGCCAGGTTACGGTAACTCCGGGCGATAAACAAAAAATTGTTTTACAGGTTCCGCCGCCCAAGAAACCTTTTTTTGGGGAAGGCGGCCTTACACCCGAGGTTAAAAAAGAATGGTTAAAGTATTACCAGGATGTAGCCGTTTTAGCCTTCCCGGCAACGGAGCAGGATAAACCTATTAAGGATTACGAGGAAAAGGCCCTCTATTATCGCGCGCCATACAGCTCGGGTGTAGTTAGGCCATATATGCCATCGCCAGCTACAGATGGTGCAGATAAAAATGCTATAACAAAAAACCAAATAATTGATCTGACAGCTAAAATGCAACCCGATGGTACGTTGAATTGGTCGCCGCCAGCTGGTAAGTGGACAGTTATGCGCTTTGTAAGCCGCAATAACGGGGCTATTACCCGCCCCGCGCCGGTGCCGGGTTTAGGCCTTGAGGCTGATAAGTTTGACACCGTAGCGTTAAATTACCACCTGGATAAGTATGTGGGCAACCTGCTCAGAAAAACAGGCAAAACAAATAAAAATATTAAGGGAGGTTTAAAGCGCCTGCATATGGATAGCTGGGAGATGGGCGCGCAAAACTGGACAGCATTATTCAGGCAGGAGTTTATAAAAAGAAGGGGTTACGATCCGCTTAAATATTACCCGGTTTATGCCGGTAACATTGTGGGTAGCCTGGAAGAGAGCGAACGCTTTTTATGGGACCTGAGGCAAACATCACAGGAACTTATTTTGGATAACCACGCCAGGCAGGTAAAAGCATATGCTAAACGCAATAACCTGTCACTCTCTATCGAACCATATGATATGAACCCAACGGCCGACCTTGAACTTGGATCGGTAGCGGATGTACCCATGGCCGAATTTTGGAGCAAAGGGTTTGGCTTTAATGCAACCTATAGCGTTATTGAGGCTACATCCATAGGGCACGTAAATGGCAAATCGCTGATACCTGCCGAGGCTTTTACCGCCCAGGATAACGAAGGCTGGAAACAACACCCGGCATCAATGAAAAACCAGGGCGACTGGGCTTTCGCATCGGGCATTAACCGTTTTGTGTACCATACCTTCCAAAACCAATTCCTGGCCGACTCCTTAAAGCCGGGGGCAACCATGGGCCCATATGGTGTGCACTGGGACCGAAGCCAAACCTGGTGGCCAATGGTTACCGGCTATCATAATTATGTTACCCGCAGCCAGTATGTTTTACAACAGGGCCGTACCGTGGACGATATGCTTTACCTAACGCCGGAAGGATCGCCGCTGGTGTTTGTACCGCCATCTTCGGCAATGGTGGGCGGTGATACCATTGGCGACCGCAGAGGCTATAACTTTGATGGCTGCGCACCCGGCCAGTTAATGAAGGCGACTGTGAAAGATCACCAGTTGGTATTCCCGGGTGGGGCGAGTTACAGCTTGTTGGTACTACCAGTATATGAATCTATGACCCCGCAACTATTGGCTAAAATAGGTGAGTTGGTGAAACAAGGCGCTACTGTTGTGGGCAACCCGCCATTGCGTTCGCCAAGCCTTGTGGGTTACCCGGCCTGCGACAATAGGGTTGTTGCGTTGAGTAAAATGATATGGGGAGCGGCTGTAGTACCAGGTAACATCACTCATCATAAATACGGCGAAGGTGTAGTGATATGGGGCAAGCCTATTAGCGATAACCCCGATAAATTGTATCCGCATTACAACCTTACAGCAGATATCCTAAAATTAAAAGGTGTTATTGACGATTTTATCGCAAACGGCGATCTGCGGTACACCCACCGCACGGGTGCCGGTTGGGATATATACTTTGTATCCAACAAAACCGATAAATCGGTTAACACTGTGGCGCAATTCCGCAGCGTAAAAGGTTCGCCCGAGTTGTGGGACGCGGTGACCGGTAAGACCAAAAAAATAACGAGATTTAAAAAGAATAACGGCAGCACATCGGTACTAATACAACTGGATGCTTATGAAAGCGCGTTTATTGTTTTTGCAAAAGAGAACACCTGGCCATCAAACGGTATTAATACCGAAATTTATGCTAAAACGCTGCAAACAATAGTCGGCCCATGGGAAGTTAACTTCGACCCGAAATGGGGCGGCCCTGCAAGTGCAACATTTGACGAGCTGAGCGATTGGACTAGGAGCAAAAACGAAGGGATAAAATACTACTCGGGCAAAGCGGTGTATCACAAAAAATTTGACCTTGCAGAAGCATCTGCAGGAACATTGTACCTTGACCTTGGAAATGTAAAAAATATGGCCCGCGTAACCCTAAATGGCAAAGACCTTGGTATAGTATGGACAGCCCCCTGGCATGTAGATATATCGGGAGCGGTACAGGCTAAAAATAATGATCTTAAAATAGAGATAATAAACCTTTGGCCAAATCGGCTGATAGGTGATGAGAAAAAGCCATACGATGGTATTGTTGATGATAAATGGCCCGAATGGTTGCTGAAAGGCAAACCCCGCACCAGCGGTAGGTACACTTTTACTACAACCACTCAGTATAACGCAAACTCACCTTTATTACCATCAGGCTTAATAGGGCCTGTTACGATCAGGAAAAGTAATTATTAATCCCCCCAAACACTTATAAAAATTAAAAACAGGTAACACCACTATATAAAAATGATCAACAGCAACTTAACTATCGGGGTATTTGGAATAGGCTTAGATGTTTATTGGGGGCAATTTGAAGGGCTTAAAACGAGTCTGGAAAGTTACCTGGAAACGTTATGTTTAAAATTTGCCGATATGCCCGTAAGGCTGGTTAATGCCGGGATAGTAGATACTGTGGATAAGGCTTTTGAAACGGGAAAAACATTCAGGCAGGAAGATGTAAATATCGTGTTCCTGTATGTTGGAACGTACGCACTTTCATCAACCGTGTTGCCGGTAGTGCAAAGGTTAAATGTACCTGTTATCATACTTAATCTATCGCCCGAAGACCGCATCGATTACGACAGCTTTAACAGCCTTAACGACCGTATCCAAATGACAGGTACCTGGCTTAAGTATTGCTCGGCCTGCCCTGTGCCCGAAATTGCAAATGTTTTTAAGCGTACCGGTATTAAATTTTACCAGGTAACTGGTATGCTGGAGAACGACGAAGAAATCAATAAGGAAATAATTGAATGGGTAGAAGCCGCTAATGTTGCTCATATTATGCAAAACAACAGAATGGGCTGTATGGGTAATTACTACTCCGGGATGTTAGATATCTATACCGATCTTACCCTGCAGATAAAATATTTTGGTGGGCACTTTGAACTTATCGAGGTGGAAGAGCTTACCGCTATTAAAGATAGGGTTACAAAGGAAGAGGTGGATAATCGTGTTGCTGAATTCCGCGAAAAGTTTGATATCCAGCCAGATTGCCTGCCGGAAGAGCTACTGAGGGCCGCCAGAACGTCGGTAGCGATGTATAAGCTTATTGCGAAATACCAGCTTGGGTCTTTCGCCTATTACCACAAAGGGACGGGCAGCCAGGGTAACGAGGATACCATGAGTTCAATTATTTTAGGGAATTCGTTGCTTACCGCGAATGGTGTACCCGTTGCAGGCGAGTTCGAGATAAAGAATGCGCAGGCTATGAAGATCATGGACAGCTTTGGTGCGGGTGGTTCTTTTACAGAGTACTATGCCATGGATTATCAGGACGATGTGGTTTTGATGGGGCACGACGGCCCCGGCCATATTGCAATTGCCGAAGGCCGTACCAAAGTGAAACCACTGCAGGTTTATCATGGTAAAGTTGGACAAGGGCTATCTGTTGAAATGGCCGTTAAATGCGGCCCGGTTACCTGTCTTTCTATTCTTGAAAAAGGGAATGGCGAACTAATGATGCTGGTAGCAGAAGGCGAATCAGTGCATGGGCCAATTCTTCAAATTGGTAATACCAACAGCAGGTACAGGTTCTCTGTAGGTGCACGTAAATTTGTTAACGATTGGAACAGTTACGGGCCTGCGCACCATTGCGCGGTAGGTGTTGGGCACATAAGTAGTAAACTCGAAAAACTATCCGCAATATTAGGAATGGACATGGTAAAGGTTTGCTAACTCCGTATTGTGGTTTATGTAAGCAGTTTGTCGTGGTAGCTTATGCACTGCCGATTAGTACAAGCAGGTGGTTGTTTATTATAAAATAAGATATTAATGAAAAAAAATTTAAGGCGTTCTATTTTCCTTTTATCAAGTATATTATTATTCGCTGCTTGTATAACCAAAAAACACCTGTCCGTTAAAACGCCCGATCCGTTAGCAACAATGGAAACAGGGTTTGCAACCGTTCCCGATTCCATTCAAACAAGTATTTATTGGTACTGGATATCTGATAACATCTCAAAAGAAGGCGTTATCCGTGATCTTGAATCTATGAAAAGGGTTGGGATCAACCGGGCATTTATTGGAAATATCTGGCAGGATAATGTCCCCGCAGGAAAAGTAAAGATATTTACAAATGAGTGGTGGGATATTTTGCATGCCGCGCTAAAAAAAGCAACCGAGCTAAATATTGAGATTGGTATATTTAACAGCCCCGGTTGGAGCCAGTCCGGAGGCCCCTGGGTTAAACCAGAGCAATCTATGAGATACCTGGCATCGTCAAAGCTTACTGTAAAGGGGCCGCTTAAGCTTAACAGAAAGCTAAGCAAACCAGAAGGCGAGTTTCAGGATGTAAAACTGATTGCTTACCCGGTTGATGCTGATTTTACAAAGGACCTGCGTGATTATAAACCTGTAGTTAGTGTTACACCGGCAATTAAGGGCATTACTAAGATCATTGATCACAACGATACCACCGGTGTAGTTTTTGGATCAGATACTTCTTATGCAATTGATCTTACGGTTCAAAAGCCATACACCGTGCGAAGCTTACTTATCACGCCAAACCGCAACACCATGTACTTTTCGGGAGATGTACAGGTTAAAAAGGATGGCATTTACACTACGGTGAAACATTTTACGGTAGACCGCAGCAACAGTGAGTTAAATGTTGGCTTTAAACCATACGGCCCGGCTGTGATCAGTATTCCTGCGGTTTCTTCAAACAGTTTTAGGATCTTATTTAACAAATTTTCCTCAAACAGCGGTATTGCTGAAGTAAAGCTGTCGGCGACGCCCATGGTGGAGAACTATATTGAAAAAACATTGGCCAAAATGTGGCAAACGCCTTTTCCATATTGGGATGCCTATCAATGGGCGGCGCAGCCTGTGGTTGATAATAATGATTTAGTGATAGACCCTTCAAAAGTTATTGATATATCCGGGTACATGAATGCCGATGGCGAGTTAAACTGGAATGTTCCGGCAGGTAACTGGGTTATTGAGCGCACCGGGATGTCTCCCACTAAAGTTCATAACGGCCCTGCTTCAGTAGAAGGTACGGGTTTAGAGGCGGATAAAATGAGTAAGGAACATATCAAAGCTCATTTTAATGCCTATTTGGGTGAGATAATCAGGAGGATACCTGCCGAAGACAGGAAAACCTGGCGTGTAACTGTGGAAGACAGCTATGAAACAGGTGGCCAGAACTGGACGGATGGTTTTGTGCAGAAGTTTGCAAATCACTACGGATATGACCCTACACCCTTTATCCCCGTATTGCAGGGAAGCGTTGTAGGAAGCGAGGAGATGTCTGACCGTTTTCTGTGGGATCTGCGCCGTTTTATTGCCGATAATGTAGCTTATGAATACGTTGCCGGTTTGCGCGAGATCAGCCATCAGCATGGCCTTACTACCTGGCTGGAAAATTATGGGCATTGGGGTTTTCCGGGGGAGTTTCTGCAATATGGCGGGCAGTCGGACGAGATTGGTGGTGAATTTTGGAGTGAGGGAAGCCTGGGTGATATAGAGAACCGGGCGGCATCGTCGGCAGCGCATATTTATGGTAAAACTAAGGTCTCTGCCGAGTCATTTACCTGTGCCGGGGGGCCTTATTCGCGTTATCCGGCCCTGATGAAACAACGTGCCGACCGCTTTTTTACCGAAGGCATAAACAATACCTTGATGCATGTATACATCAGCCAGCCGTATGAAGATAAAGCGCCGGGGCTGAACGCGTTTTTCGGTAATGAGTTTAATAGATTGAATACCTGGTTCTATGATATGGATATATTTTTAAAATATATCAAGCGTTGCAACATGATGCTGCAGCAAGGTAAATATGTAGCCGATGTTGCCTATTTTATAAGTGAGGATGCACCGAAAATGACAGGTGTGCAGGATCCTAAATTGCCTTTTGGATATTCGTTTGATTACATTAACGGTGAGGTGATCAAAACCAGGCTCACCGTAAAAAACGGGAAGTTGGTTTTGCCCGATGGAATGAGCTACAGCATCCTGGTACTGCCGCAACTAAAAACCATCAGGCCCGAACTGTTGCTAAAAATAAAAGAGCTGGTTATGCAGGGGGCGATAATTTTGGGCCCAAGGCCGGTAACATCGCCAAGCCTGCAAAATTATCCCGCGGCAGATAAACAGGTAGCCGTTCTTGCTGATGAGCTTTGGGGCAAAATTGATGGTGAAAATATTAAAACCAATGCCGTTGGGAAGGGGATGGTTATGAGTGGAATGAACATGCAGGAGGCCCTGGATCTGATAAAGATAAAACCCGACCTTAAAATCACGCAAAGCGATTCGATATTGTTTATCCACCGGGACTTAAATGAAGGCTCTATTTACTTCATATCTAACCAAAAAACGAAAATGGTAAAAATTGAACCGGAGTTTCGTATTGCCGGTAAGGTACCAGAGTTATGGGACCCGGTGAGCGGGAGCAGAAGAAGTCTTAACGCTTATTCACAAATTGATGGTAAAACAATTGTTCCGCTGGAACTGGCGCCAATGGAAAGTGCCTTTATTGTTTTCAGAAAAAAAGCCGACCCACAAACCAAATCGACCCCACCGACAAATTTTCCTGCTCCGTTAAAGGCTTTATTGATCAACACGCCATGGTCGGTTCAGTTTGATAATAGATTAAGAGGCCCGGTTGCCCCTGTAGTATTTAAAACGCTTACAGATTGGTCAGTTAACCTTAATGACAGCATCCGTTTTTATTCGGGGCCTGCTCTGTATCATAATACTTTTCAATGGAAAAAGACGAAAAAAGGAGAACAGGTATTCCTAAATTTAGGAATGGTTAACGTAATAGCCAAGGTTAAAATTAACGGAGTAGACTTAGGCGGGGTTTGGACAGCGCCATATAAGATCGACGTTACCTCTGTGCTGAAAAAGGGCAAAAATCTGATAGAGATCAAAGTAGTAAATACATGGGTGAACCGACTTATTGGTGATAGCGGACTACCAGTGGCTGAGCGTAAAACGTGGACAATCTACAACTCGTACAACACAAAAAGTAAACTGCAGGCATCTGGTTTGTTAGGCCCGGTAAGTCTTGAAACCGTCAATCTTAATTAACATACTTTAATATTTTAAGCTATAAAGACCTATTTTCTTAGATCTGCAATGAGAGGGGTCTTGCAGGTAACCTGGTCAGTATACAAGTCCAGATCAACACCGGCTAATACTTCCAGGTGCTTTAGCTCGTAGCCCAGTACGCTCATTATTTGCTTTTTTTTATGGCTGGCAAACAGTTGGCTTTGCTCACCTGAAAGTGGTTTTACCAGCAAAAACTTCACTTCCACGTGTAGATCTTTGTTGGTAACCAGTTGGATCTGGAAGCGATCTACATCCTGTAAAACTTCCTTGAAATCTTCCAGGGAATAATTGCTTTCGTACAACGAAAACGAGCCTGTTTCCCTTGTTTTCAATTCCAGGTACTTAATACCTTCTTTTATAATAAACCGGCCGATGTCGCCAAGGTTATAACGGAAAACCGGGAAGCGTTTGCGAAGCAGATTGGTAACGATAACATTGCCAAATCCCTCTGCATCAGGCTCTGCTATTTCTGCAATTATCCCATCGATAATTTGGAACATAGACGGATTGCCGGAATAATCCGACCATGCCCATATCCCGGTTTCTGCCGATCCATAAATTGAGTAAATGTTTTTAGTGCCAAAATGGTCCTTAAAGCCCTGCACGTAAGAAGGAAGCAGCGACTCGCCGGCAAATAGCAGGTTTTTAACATGCAATTGCTGCCCCTGTTTTTTCAAGTGCTGCGCGAAAAGAAATAGTTTAGAAGGAGTGCCCATTATAAAATCGGCTTTAAACTGCAGCGCCGTAGCATAGGCGTCTTCGTATTTTATATTGGCGCTCACCGCAAGGGTTGTAGCCTGGCATTTTTCCAGTATATCGTCGAGAATGGCTGCTGTGCGGTACATATCCGCGTACCCGAACATGTTTAGCGCTACGGTATGCGGAGAGAACACATGACCGGCAGTAAGCGCGTTGGCCAGCACTCTTCTTTGCTCCAGGTTCTCGGCAATATCAACCGGGAATACCAATGGCTTTTGGGTAGAACCTCCCGAACGTACCAGGTACACACCCCTATTTTCCTGTTTAAGATCAAAATGAGTCTCCAATTGCTGTACCAGGGCCTTTTTGCTGAGTATAGGTGCGTCTCTATAGCCGGGGAAATCGCAATAAAATTGTTTAAATAACGAGGAGGCCCGGGCTATCTGGTAATAATCATATAGTGCTTTATCAGTCATGCTGAGTTTTAAAATTCGTGAAAGCTTTGTAGGTACAATGACATTATCTTTGCGGGGAGGTGCAGCATGACCGATTATATTAGTGCATTTTGCCTGTGCCAGGTTTGGATTTAATGGTGCCATTGTTTTGTCAGTAGCTTAATTTTTAAATTACTTGTTATCAGTTATTTATGCGTTTGTGACGGTGTTCACGGTCGTGAACGTGAACACTTCTCACACCATTTACTAACAATATGTCATGGGTAGTGCTGTTAGAGTTTTGGGAAAGCCGTCTTAAAATAATATAGCCAACATATTGAGGCAGCAGTGAAAAGTGATATAAAACAAAAAGCGCCCTTTGCCTCGCAGATTGCAGGCTGGATATCGAGTGCATATACCAGCGTTTTCCAATCATACCCATTAGCAGTCTATCGTTGATATCCTTACTTTTTTTGTATCGCGATATCACCGGCGGAAGTGCGATCTCTCTGAAATGTGTATAGGTTTTGCGCGATAGGCTGCCCTTAACTTCCCTCACGCTAAGCAAATCACCGGTAAGCAGGCCAATTTTCCCTGTTGTTTGCGCATGGATATTTTTAAGTACCCGGTACCAAAAATCTATCCCCTCGTTTAAAGAAGACTGAACGTGATACTGTACCGGCCTGATCCATTTGCTTTTAGTGATCACATTGCTTCCTACACCCAAAATAAAATGCGGTGAGGTAACTGCTTTTAGCGGATCTTTTAATAGATATAAGTTTTCTTTTATCGGTTGCAGATACCTGTCCAGCGCGCCTGTATCCGGGTAGCTCTCACCACCCGGAATAAACGCCATACCCAACACTAAAAGATCGAGATGTTCCGTGCAGAACATGTTATCAGCCACAGAAATCAAATGCGGATGATAAAGATCATCCGCATCTAAAAAACTGATTAGTTCGCCGTTTGCCTGGGCCATGCCTATATTGCGGGCATGGCCCGGACCGCCATTTTCCGCAAGTTCAATCACCTCTATACGGCAATGCCCAAAAGAACCGGCATGCTGTTGCAGGTAGTCTTTTGCAATTAAAAGACTGCCGTCTGTGCTGGCATCATCAACAATAATAAGTTCATCCGGCTGCTTTGTTTGCATCATTAACGAATGCAGTGTTTCGGTGATATACTCAGCCTTGTTAAATAACGGTATTATAACAGAATGTGTCATGCCATTACGCTTTTAATGCCATAGGAGAGAAGATCACCGCCCGCCCGTTATGTACATTTACTACGCAGCCTGCCGCTCCCCTGAACAAGCCCGGCCCGAAAGAGCGGTCGTTATAACATAACAGCATACCTACAATGTTAATACCCGGGCTTTGCATATAATCGAACTGTTGTTGCTGAACATATTGCTGAACCATGTATTCCGGCCATCTATTGTCCACAACATCTGCCCATGCTTGAGGAGTGCATTCATCTTTTACATAAATATCTATACCTCGGCCTCCGCTATTCTGCTTCAGCAGCCAATTTTGTTTCGAATGGATAACCTCTTCGCGTTTGGCTGTTTCACTAAGCGTAAAGGTGGGAATAAGAAAGGGGCGTAAAAACAAGTAATCTTCTTCCGAAAGATGATCGGCCATGATGGATTCGTCATACAAGGCAGCAAGCACACGTTTATCATGCACCAGTATCAATGTTCTTACATCATTAAAATAGATTCCGTTACGAATTATATGGTGCAGAACATCTGGCGAGAATTTCCTCAGTTCTTCACGATCCATTTCAAGTATAAACTGGGAAACTGCCTTGTTGTTAAGCGTAACCTGGCCGTTATGAAGCTTAAGATCAGTAGAGGAGGCAGATAGGGAGCTTAACCCTTTTTTATCAAATTCGTTTAGCAGGTTAAATACCTCCGTTCCCTTTTCGTTATCGTGCACTAAAATTACCGGCTGGTTCGCCTCGAAAGTATCATACAAGGTTTGCAAAAACTCCAGTTGTCCCGGTACGGCCTGCAATTCCTTTCGGGGCATCACTTCTGAATTTCGGCAAATAAGGTTAAGGTAGTAACTGATCATCCAGCCATTAATAGGGTAGCGTGCGCCAATCTCGCAGATCCTTGCCTGTCCGCTCTCGTCCTGTAAAAGATCGGGCCGGTAAAGGCCAACGGTGTAAGGCTTTTCTGCAGCTACCCTTAAAATACCTTCCATCTCTTCATCCAGATCATATATCGCCCTTATTCGCTCATCACTAAAATAAGCAGAGACAATATTTACCAGCGCCCTGTTAAGTACCCGGCATAAGCGATCCATTTGGGCAAGGTATTGCGGCTTTACTACCACAGGCACAGCAGAAAATGTGTCGCCCTCAAAAGGTAACTTGCCATAGTATTGCGTCATCAACTCTTTCAACAGGGTTCCGTCAGTAGCTTGTTCCGGATAGAAAAGTTCTTTTGTCATATTAAACAGCTTCCGCTAAACTGTCAACACTGCTCAAACGTGAGCTTATAGTTTCCATTACCAGTGCTTTTTTAGATAGGTAGTCTGCAACTATTTGTTCCAGGTCATAATCTTCCAAGTTCACGTCCATCGCTTTAATATAATGCATAATAGAGCTCACCGCGTAAAAGAAATGATTCTTTTCAGTAGGCCCGCAATGCACACTAATCCATGCAAGGGTGTTTTTTGTATCAGTTGCAGAAAGATCAAACTCAGCATTAAGCCAATTTGTGAATTTAGGAAGGATGAATTCAACCTCGCCATGCGTATAAATTTCGTGTACAAGCGTGGTTAGCAAGCCAATCAGCAAATCTTTATCTCTTAAAGAGTTACGATCTTTCCAGGCTTTAAAGGCCTTGGCGCTTTCATCAAGATATTTTCTGGATAACCATTCGTCATCGCCGCAAATATTGGTAGCCATGGCGTAAAACAGGTCAGAGTGTAAAACTTTTCCTACAACGGCAAGGTCTTCATCCACAATGCGGTTTAGGTTAGCTACTGATCTGAATAAGTGTGGCTCATCTGCTACAGGCATGTTTTTATGGATAAGCATGGTCATCCGGTTGCTTAACCCCGCTACAGTTACTGCGCTGTTATTGGTTTGGCTCCAGCTATGGAAGAATGGCTTCAAACGGTCGGGGTCAGGTGCTGTTGATGTAAGTAAAGTAAAGCTGTTCTCAATAGTCGCGAAGTTTTCTGCCTGCATAGGAAAATACTTGATCAGCTGCTGTTTCAGAGGGGATTCAGCCATGCCATCAAGCACAGGAAGGATGATGGAGAGTAAATTTGTCATTCGTGTAAGGATTAGGTAAGTGATAAAAAAGTATTAATGCTGATGATTTTATTATCAGCGTTAATGTAAATCTCCCTAAAATGGAGTACACCAGCACACCCTTAAATGTCTTATTTGCGAGGGTTAAAACACCCTTTTTAATCTTTCCGGTCTATTAGAATTGAGATTATAATGTATCGCTTGATTAAACTATTTGTTTTGGTTATTTTCAAAGCGCATTACTAATTCAGAATGAAATACCAGTATAGTGGAAAATTGTATATCGAAGTAAATGGCATACGTACAATTGGCCCGGACGAATTGAATTATCGATCCTAATTTTATGAAAAAACTATCAGTACTCATCCTAACATTCTTTTCCTTCGGCCTATCCGGCCGGTTACTTGCACAAAGTGCAGAAGTTGCTGTGGGCGGCGATGTAGCAAAACCTTTTAAAATAACAGCGGCAACATTCGCTGAAATGAAACGGGTGAGCGTAAAAGTTAAATCGAAAGATGGAAAGGAACACGAATACTCAGGCATCTCGGTATTCGAGATCCTGACCAAAGCAGAAGCGGTACCGAATAACCAGCTCCGTGGGAAATCGCTGACTAAATATCTTTTGGTATCTGCTGCTGATGGCTACCAGATAGTGCTCGCACTACCAGAGATTGATCCCGCTTTTACAGATCAAACAGTTATACTGGCTAATAAGGAAGACGGTAAAGACCTTGCCGCAAATTACGGACCTTTCCGACTCATTGTGCCGGGAGATAAAAAACCTGCCCGTAGCGCTATGCGGGTGACAAGTATGGATGTACTTACCGCTAAAAAACCATAACGTAATATTTTTAGTGGTTATTAAATCGCCCCGTCGTTAATAAAATCAACTTCTGTTAATGTTTAATTATTGGCATAATTGATATTGGCCAATTATTTACCCGGCCCGTATTACCAGATCGCCTACTGTGCTTTTTTGCAAAAGGAATTTATATTTGTTTATCTTCCACACCACCGGATGGTGGTGTACATGTGTGGATATCATTCGGCCGGGCGCACCCTTAAACTTAAAGATGTATTAACATCTGCGTTAATTTATAAACCTATTTATTATTAAAAATAACAACTATGTCGTCATCCACCACTAAATTTACCTTACACGAAGACTGGACAGTAGTAATTTTAGGCTCATTAATTATTGTACTGGCTATTGCTGGTTTGCTTGTACCTGTACCTGCATTTGGGTGGACAAGTGGCGCCGAACTCACCTCGAAAGTATTGGGTGCCAACAACCTGATTAAGATCCTGACTCAATTTGTATTTGTGTTGATCATCGGCGGGGTAGGCGCATTAATTATCGGGAAATCTATCAGGAATTATATATTGGGTTTTCCTTTGGTTTATCTCATCACTATTATCGCGCTCATTTTAACCGGAAGCGGCCAGGCAAAGGCACTGAATCTGGAAGCCGTGATCTTTAGTCTGTTATTAGGTTTAATTATAAGCAATTTTTTCAAACTTCCCGATTGGCTCAAAAATTCCCTGTCAACCGAATTGTTTGTAAAAGTCGGCCTGGTTTTGCTGGGCACCTCGGTGATCTTTACAGATATATTAAAGGCCGGCTCCCTGGGCTTGATCCAGGCATTGCTGGTGGTAACCTCGGTATGGTATTTTGCTTTTTGGGTTTGTAAAAAGCTAAAGGTTGACGATGAAATAGCCATGATGATCTCCAGTGCTGTATCCATCTGTGGTGTTTCTGCAGCTATTGCCACCGCGGGAGCGATCAAAGGAGATTCAAAAAAGTTATCCTATGTGATCTCTATGGTGCTTATTACGGCTATTCCTATGATGATCTTTATGCCCATCATTGCCAATTATTTTCATTTTTCGCAGGAAGTTACAGGCGCATGGCTGGGTGGTAGTATTGATACTACAGGTGCCGTTGTAGCATCGGGAACTTTGGTTGGCGAAGCTGCCTTGAAGATCAGTACCATTGTTAAATTTTCTCAGAATGTGTTACTTGGCCTTGCAGCTTTTGCTATTTCCATTTATTGGACCTATACAAAACATCCGTCAGCAAAAGATAAAGACACCAAACCCACCCTGGGAGTGATATGGGAACGGTTTCCAAAATTTGTATTAGGTTTTATAGGCGCCTCTTTATTGTTTTCTTTTGTAGTAGGCCCTTCAACAATCACCGCTGTTAAAGACAGTTTAAAGAGCCTGCAAGGACTTTGGTTTGCACTGGCTTTTACCAGCATTGGCCTGGAAACCAATTTTGCCGATCTGTTTAACGAGAACAGCAAGAAACCTTTATATGCATTTTTAATAGCACAAACCTTCAATATTTTCGTTACCCTGGGCATCGCCTGGATATTATTTTAATATGGTTCATGCAAAGGCCGGTGATCATACGCATACATCCAATTTTGTGCCTCCTGCTAACCTAAAACATGTTGGCCTAAAGTTGGTTATTCTATAAAAAAGAGGTAATGAAAAGTTGGCAGGAAATTGATAACAAATTATATAAGGAATTTAAGTTTAAGAATTTCTCTGAAGCTTTTTCCTTTATGACCAGGGTTGCTTTGCTGGCAGAATCTAATCAACATCATCCAACCTGGAAAAACGAATGGAATAAAGTAGAGATCTGGTTATCAACGCATGACCAGGGCGATATTGTTACTGAAAAGGATAGAGCGCTGGCCGAGGCAATTGATAATTTAATGCTATAGCAAGTTATAAGTTAGCATGGTGTAATAAAAACCACCTATAGCAGGGTCGCCTAAAAACGAATTATAATATTGGTTAGTTAATTACTGGCCCCCACTTTCAGGTTGAGCTTCGTTTTTACAAAATCATAATTTACCCGGGCATCAAATATGCCATAAGACTTAACATTCCACACAAGGTATTTGGCCAATAACTATATGAATAATGAAACGAAAAAGCTTGTAAGTTATTTATTTACAGGGTTTTCGTTTTTAATGATAATATCTGCGGAGGGATAGGGCATTTTGGACAAATGGAAATTACTTTAAATAAGTACATGATATTAATTTTATTACATTTGGTTACCAATTATTACTAACCTATTTAATAAATGACCGGACACGAAGATGAAAGGGCACTAATACTTCGTATTATTGAAGGCGAGCGCACAGCCTTTACTGTCCTTTATTCGCGATATATTAATAGTGTTTACCGCTATATATACTTGTTTACAAAATCAAAGGAGACAAGTGAAGATATCGTTCAAAATGTCTTTATAAAAATATGGGAGCGCAGGGCATCGTTAAAAAACATCAATTGTTTTAAAGCCTATTTATATCAATGCGCCAAGAACCTCATGCTTGACGAAATAAGAAGAAATCAAACCAGGGAAAAAATATTCCTGAAGATAAAGGACGATACTGAAGAAACCGTTGAAGGACTTGAGTCTAATATTATTTATGGAGAGTATTATCAGATAGCCCAGGATGCAATAAACTTACTTCCCGAAAAAAGGAAGTTAATAGTTGAAATGCGTACTAAAGAAGATCTTAGCCTTGATGAGATAGCCGAAAGATTGGATATCTCAAAATTCGTTGTAAAAAAACAACTATATATGGGTTTGCACTTTGTTAAAGCATACTTGCAGAAGCACGCCGAGCTTACGCTATTTTTAGGGCTGTTTATCTCTCTTTTTGAGTTGTAATAGTACGCTAATTAAGAAAAAACTTCCTTAAGCTGTAGTTACAATCATATTAAATAAAAAAAAGATTCGCCCCGAGGGGTTCTTTTGTCCGGCCCGTTCGTCTCTACCATAATGATGGACGAAAAATCACTTAATGAGTTCCTGGAAAAGTACATAGCCAACCGGCATACAAAAGAGGAACATGAATTATTTATTGAATGGTTAAATACTGCCCCCTTAGATGAGGTGCAGCAGATACTTGATAAATATCAGTTTGTTATTCAAAGAAGTTCGGATGAGGAACCAATGCTGCATCCGCATTTGGCCAGCCGTATTGAGGAAGGAATTGACGCATTAGAAAAGGAAGGTGAACAAGCTAAACCCGTAAAAACACTGTGGCCGTCTTTTAAAAAGATGGCTTCAATAGCAGCCGCTTTTATACTGATTGTCTCAGTTGCAACCTATTTCCTATCAAGCCCAAACGGCAAAAAGCAGGAAATTGCAGTAACTAAACCCACATCAAAAAATCAAATTCTGCCGGGCGGTAACAAGGCTGTACTTACCCTTGCCGATGGTTCACATATCATACTGGGCGACGCGCAAAATGGTATCTTAGCTAAACAGGCTAATATTGATATCCGCAAAGCAGTAGGTGGCAAAATTGTATATAATGCATCAAACCAGTTAAGCGCCAATGCACCTGCATTATATAATACTATTACTACCCCTCGTGGTGGGCAGTACCAGGTAACTTTATCTGATGGAAGTAAAGTATGGCTTAATGCCGCATCTTCATTGAAATTCCCGGCTGCATTTTCAAATAAGGAGCGCGTAGTTGAACTTACGGGAGAAGCATACTTCGAAATAGCAAAGCTCAGCAGCCCTTCTGTTGCGGGGCGTGAAGGTAACCGTATACCGTTTAAGGTAATTACAAATAACCAAACAGTTGAGGTATTGGGCACCCACTTCAACATTAACGCTTACGCCGATGAAGCCGCAATAAAAACCACTTTATTAGAGGGCAGCGTAAAAGTAGTTCAATCGAAAACCAATAATTCGCAGTTGTTAAAGCCCGGGCAACAGGCGATGGTTGGCACCCAAATTCAAATTGCAGATGTTGACGCCACACTGGCTATTGCCTGGAAGAATGGCTATTTTATTTTCTCTCATGAAGATATTGGCAGTATTATGCGCCAGATTTCCAGATGGTATGATATCAACATTCAATACGAAGGGAATGTTACGCAAGAAAGATTTGTAGGGACAATATCAAGATTTAACGATGTAGCGCAAATATTGGATGTGCTGCAATTAACAGGGGCCGTTCATTTTAAAACAGAAAACGATCCGGCAGAACCGGGAAAGAAAAGGATAATAGTTATGCCATAAGAAAAGCTTTTAATGCGTCTGGAAATATGAAGGTTCCGCTGGCAGGCGGAACCTCAAAATGTCTGGAATTAGCATATAAATCGTCGTCTAACAATCTAATAACCAATTAAAAACCAAACGTTCAAATGTATGAATTTTTTTACTCAAACCGGGTATAAGCTCCCAGCTTATGTCCACGACAAAACGCCTATCGTTGCCAAATCGAAGTTTTTTGGCTGCAACTCGGCAAATAAAAGAAAGATCATTATGCGAATAAATTTAACATTTGCTTTTTTGATTACCATGCTTCTGCAAATCAGCCTCGCGGCCGATGCGCAAAAAGTAACCTTTAACAAACAAAATGCTTCGCTGGAAGATGTGTTGAAAGAGATTAGAAAGCAAACGGATTACAACTTTCTGTACACCGATGAAATGATGAAAGGGACTAAACCGGTTGATGCCGAGTTTAAAAATGCTTCGTTGGAGGATGCGCTTAAACAATGTTTCGCCGGGCAGCCATTAACCTATTCTATTAATCAAAAAACAGTAGTTATCAGGAGGTTGCCTAAAACAACACAAAAAGTATCTGAAGTGCCACTGCCTGCGTTTATAATTAAAGGCAAAGTAACCGATACGCTCGGGAGGCCGATTCCCGGGGTTAATGTTAAACTTAATGGGACAACTATAGGTACAACTACCGATATAGATGGTAATTATTCGATAAACGCCCCTGATGGTAACGGCACTTTAGTGTTTAGTTATTTAGGTTTTAATACACAGGAGGTACAAGTAAACGGAAGAAACACCATCACCATTCAACTTAAGGAAAGGGCCTCGGCTTTAAACGAAGTGGTGGTTGTTGGTTATGGCACGCAAAAGAAAGTCAATTTAACCGGCGCGGTTTCTGTAGTGTCTGGTAAGGATCTTGATACCCGCCCGGTAGGCCAAACGTCTGCGGCTTTAGCCGGGGTAGCCCCTGGGGTAACCGTTATTCAAAACTCGGGTAGGCCCGGTGGGGATGCGGGAACTATTCGTATCAGGGGCGTTGGAACAACTGGTAATGCCGACCCTTTGGTATTGATTGATGGTATAGAAGGCACAATGAATAACATTGATGCCAATATTATTGAATCGATATCCATTTTAAAAGATGCCGCATCAGCATCTATTTATGGTTCGCGTGCTGCCAATGGTGTTATTTTAATTACTACTAAACGTGGTTCGGGTAAAAAGATCAGCATAACCTATAATAGTTACGCGGGCTGGCAAAAGCCAACTAATATGCCCGATGTGGTGAATGCACTCGACCATATGCTGCTGATGAATGAAGCCTACACCAATGTAGGCAGAACCCAACTATATCCAAATGATTTAATTGAACAATACCGTTTGCAGAACGGGGTAAGTTCTGATAAATACCCCAACACAAACTGGCAAAAAGAGGTATTAACCGGTTCGGGTTTTCAGCAAAGTCATTTTGTAAATATTAACGGTGGATCGGATAATATCCGTGTACTTACCTCGGTTGGATATTTTGACCAAAAAGGTATCATAGAAAACTCGGGTTACAGGCGTTATACCGTTCGTAATAATACTGATATAACGTTTTCAAAAAAGCTGAGTATGAAATTCGATCTTCAGTTTGTAAACGGCATCACTAAAGAGCCAGCCATAGGTACCGGAAATGTATTTAACCAGATGGACGGTATCCCCGCCAACCAGTTAGCAAAAAATTCTAACGGTACATGGGGGATTGGGTGGAATGGACTTAATCCGGTTGCTGCAAGTATAGATGGTGGCACCAACCAAACCACAAGCCCATCCGGAATTATCAATGCATCCCTTAATTATCGCCCGGTAGACTGGCTTACTGCCGAGTTTACCATTGCACCTAAGCTGGGAGAGTCTATTGGTAAAAACTTTAATAAAGCTATTCAAACCTATTATCCCGATGGTACAATAGGTTATAGATCGCCTGCTTTAACTTCATTAACAGAAAGTAACAGTCGCTCAATTTATAACAACATGCGGGCCACACTTACTGCTAATAAGGGATTTGGCGCTCATACTCTTAAAGTGCTTTTAGGCGCTTCGGAGGAAGATTATCACAATGATTATATAAGCGCCTTTCGTGATACCTATGTATTGACAAATTACCCGGTAATAAATGCCGGTTCGGCTGTGAATCAGCAAACCACCGGTACATCCGAAGAGTGGGCACTGCGCTCGTTTTTTGGCAGGATAAATTATGATTATAAGCAAAAATACCTGTTAGAAGTGAATGGCCGATATGATGGGTCATCACGTTTTTCTAAAGGTAATAAGTATGCCTTTTTCCCTTCAGCTTCTGCCGGATGGCGAATATCTGAGGAGAAATTTATGGAACCACTTAAACGCGTGGTTGATGAGTTAAAGTTAAGGGCATCATGGGGCCGCTTAGGTAATCAAAACATTGGCACTTATCCATACGTAACATCTGTCGACTTGGGTTCGGGTACTTTAGGCAACCAGATAGTGAATATAGCAGCACTTAATGACCTGGCCAATTCAGATATCAGCTGGGAAACTACAGAAATGTCTGATATCGGCATTGACATGACTTTGTTTTCTAACCTTACCATATCCGCCGATTACTACAGTAGGAAAACAAAAGATATTCTCTTAACACTGAATGTCCCTTTAATTATGGGCCTGAATGCTCCGTTCCAGAATGCCGGGGTAATTAGTAACAAGGGATGGGACTTAGCTATAGGGTATAAAGGAAATATCAACGAATTTAAATATGGCATAAACGTAAACCTGTCTGATGTAATAAATAAAGTGGTTGATATGCGTGGGATAAGCGAAAACAAGCGTCAGGTTAGCCGTGAGGGTTATGCTTACAATTCTATTTATGGTTTACAGGCCGAGGGATTTTTTAAAGATGCCGCGGATGTTGCCGGCCATGCAAAACAATTTGGCACAGTTGCCCCAGGCGATTTAAAGTATAAGGACCAAAACAATGACGGTTTAATAAACGATAACGACAAGGTGGTTTTGGGTAGCGTTATTCCACGCTATACATTTGGTGTTAATTTTAACAGCTCTTATAAAGGCATCGATCTAAGCTTCCTTTTACAGGGCGTTGGAAAAGGCAATTCTTATTTATACGGGCCCGGAATAATGCCATTTAGTGTAGGGAATTTAGGAGGTACTATACTTGAACCTAATAAAGACCGCTGGACACCCGAAACCCCCAATGCTAAATACCCACGCCTGGCATTCGGCGAATCTAACAATGAACAAAACTCAAGCTTTTGGATGAAGGATGCCTCCTATGTGCGCCTTAAAAATGTACAGATAGGCTATACTTTCCCTGCTTCCATATCTGGTTTGGCTGGTATTAAAAAGTTACGGGTTTATGTTAATGGTTCAAACCTCTTTACGCTTGATAGGTTTTGGGATGGCTTTGATGTAGAATCGCCTGTTGGAACGGTAAGTGTGTACCCGCAGGTTAAGGTTTACAGTTTTGGTTTAAGCGCTAATTTTTAATATTTTAAAAATGAAAAAGAATATAAAGTTTTGTTTAATAATCTCTATCCTGCTTCTGGCAGGGTCAGCTTGTAATAAAGACTACCTGGATAAAGATCCTTTATCAGGCCCTTCAAATGAATCTTTCTTTACCAGTCAGGATGAATTGATATTGGCTGTGAATGGTATATACACTGCTATGGCCATTACCCCAACCGATGCCATGCCCTATAATACTACTATAGATGCAACTACAGATATTAACTGGGACCGTAATACAAGCGGCCTTCAGGCATTAGGAAAAGGTAACCAGGACAGTAACAGCGATTATGCGTTAAGTCTGTGGACCGGATTTTACAAGCTTATTGCAAGGTGTAATTTTATCCTGGATAATGTTAGTAAGGTAAAAGATGTAACAACACCCGCTACTTATGCCAGGTGTATTGCGGAAGCCCGCTTTGGCAGGGCATATGCCTATCAAAACTTAATTGAGTTGTATGGCGGGGTACCACTGGTAACAAAAATGCTGAGTTTAAACGATGCACAGTTACCAAGAAATACCAAGGAAGAAGTGTTAACCTTTGTATTAACCGAATTAGATGAAGCAGCCAAAGATTTGCCGGTAACTTATGGCGCAGCTGATGTTGGCCGTGCAACAAAAGGTGCGGCACTTGCCTTTAAAGCACGCGCCGCCTTGTTTAACCAAAAATGGGATGTTGCCGCCGAGGCCGCCAAGGCAGTAATGGATTTAAATACTTACAGCCTCCATCCAAATTTTGGTGGGCTATTCACTTATAATGGTCAAAGTTCAAAAGAGATCATTCTTGCCCTACAGTATTTAAAAACAGCAAAAAGGACACACTCGGTGCCCCGCAACTTATTGTCAAGAAACGGGCAGGGTACCTCCAATAAAGTTCCCTCTCAATCATTGGTTGATTCTTATGAATGTACTGATGGCTTAACAATTGATAAATCGCCCTTGTACGACCCCACAAAACCATTTGTAAACCGCGACCCACGGCTTGCCTTTACCATTGCGCTACCTGGTTCTGTGTATTTTAATTATCAGTTTGAAACACATAAAGACAGCCTTAAATGCTGGAATTATAATGCCAACCCCGCAACAAGGATAGATAACCAGGATGCTATAAACGCTTATGCATCTTTTACCGGTTATTGCTGGCGTAAATATGTCGATTTAACTGACAAAGTAGATGTGGCCAATTCAGAGTTAAATATCATCTTAATAAGATACGCTGAGGTTTTGCTAACCTATGCAGAGGCTAAAATAGAAGCCGGGCAGATAGATGCAAGCGTTTATGATGCTATTAATACTGTTCGCCAAAGGCCAAGTGTAAATATGCCTGCAATACAATCGGGGCTTTCACAAGCCGAACTTCGTTCTATTGTACGCAAAGAACGTATGTATGAACTAGCTATGGAGGGCGTAAGGCTTTTTGATATCCGTAGATGGAAAATAGCTGAACAGGCAATGAAGGGGCCATTTTACGGCCGTATAGCTAAGGGATTATTAGCCACTGCACCTGTTATAGATGCAAACGGTATTGCAAATTACGACAACGTACCTAATAAAGCGGCTATGCGTGTAATAGAAACCCGGTTGTTTAACTCTAACAGGGATTACCTTTGGCCAATTCCTAATATCGAGATCGTTACCAATCCAAAGCTGACGCAAAATCCGGGTTACTAAGCCGGGAAATCATCGGTACCTAAAGCATACTGTGATTTAAAAGCCTGCTGTTAAACAGCAGCAGGCTTTTCTTTACCAATTTAAACCTGATATTATTAACTGACAACCTGATAGTTATGAAGAAATATAAAAAGATAGTGGCATTTTTATTGGTTGCCCTAAGTTTTATAACCATACCTGATGCCCGAGCACAAAAGGGAAACGTTATAGAAGCGGATGTATGTGTATATGGCGGGACCTCTGCCGGGGTTATTGCTGCCTACACTGCAAAAAGGATGGGTAAAAAAGTCATATTAATTGAACCCGGCAAACATTTAGGGGGGATGACCACCGGAGGATTGGGTTATACCGATATTGGTAATAAATATGTAGTGACCGGCCTGGCCAGAGACTTTTACCGCCGCATAGGCGAACATTATCAAAAATTTGAACAGTGGATTTTTGAGCCCAAAGTAGCCGAAGGCATATTCAATGATTACGTGAAGATGGCCGGTTTTAGTGTTTTGTACGAAAACCGTATTATAAAGGTAAATAAGGCCGGAAATCAACTTCGTGAAATTGTAGTTGAAAATACTGCCAAACCAACAGTTGCTAATCGCAAAACTATTAGCGCGAAAGTATTTATTGATTGTACTTACGAGGGTGATTTGATGGCGCTGGCAGGTGTTTCCTACACCGTTGGTCGTGAGGCTAATAGTCGGTATAACGAAACCATAAATGGAGTGGAGTTAATGGAAGGACATCAGTTTCCAGATGGGATAGACCCATATGTTGTACCTGGCGATCCAAAAAGTGGTTTATTATGGGGGATTGGCAATTTGCAGTTACAACCAAAAGGCGCAGGTGATAAAAAGGTCCAGGCCTATAATTTTCGTATCACCCTTACTAATGTGCCCGAAAATCGCATCGCTATTACCAAACCGGAGAATTATGACCCTAAAAAGTATGAACTGTTAATACGTCTAAAAGAAAAAAAACCATGGAAAGCACTTAGCGACGTTTTTATCTGGAGCCTGATGCCCAATGGTAAAACCGATATCAATAACAAGGGCGGGTTTTCTACCGACATGATAGGCATGAACTGGGATTACCCCAACGCCGATTATAATAAAAGGGCCATCCTTTGGAAACAGCATGAGGATTACACAAAAGGCCTGCTGTATTTTGTAGGGAATGATCCGCGTATCCCGGAAAATATAAGGGCCGAGATGCAAAAATGGGGTTATCCGAAAGATGAATTTACTGATAATCACAACTGGACGCCACAGCTCTACATCCGCGAAGCACGCAGAATGATTGGCGAGTTGGTGATGACCCAGCATTATTGCCAGGGTAAGGAAGTAGCCAATGATGGCGTTGGTATGGCGGCCTACACAATGGATTCTCATAATTGCGACCGCCAGGTTGTGAATGGGGTAGTAAAAAACGAAGGCAATGTAGAAGTCGGCGGCTTTGGGCCATATCCTATTTCTTACAGGGCAATCATCCCAAAAGAAAAAGAAGCGGCTAATTTATTTGTTCCGGTATGTTTGTCAGCCACGCATATCGCCTATGGTTCTATCCGTATGGAGCCTGTGTTTATGGTTTTGGGGCAATCTGCCGCGGTAGCTGCCTGCCAGGCCATCGATAAAAAGATAGCTATACAACAAGTAAATGTAACCGATGTGCAGAGCATATTAAAAAACAATCCGCTTGCAGATGGCAGTACACCAGAACTACTGGTTGATAACGGAGACACCAATGCAGAAGTAACCGGCAATTGGAAAACTGAGAAAAACGGCGGTTACGGGCCATCTTTTTTGGTAGATACTTCCAAAGCGGTAACAGCCGGCTCGGTTAAATTTACACCCGAAGTGGTTAAAGACGGCACTTACCACGTTTATTCTTATTTCCCAAAAGCAAAAAACGGTTCGACTAAAACAGTCATTACCGTTTACGATGGGCAAAAAGCTACAGAAAAAATAATAAACCAGGCAGATATCCAGGTGCAGGGCCAAACCTCGGGCGAGTGGATCTCATTAGGATCTTATAAGTTATCTATTGGGAAAAAAGCTTACGTACAGGTTTCAAATAAAAATGCAGATGGGGCTATTATTGCTGATGCCGTCCTTTTTGTTCCTGTCAGATAAATCATTAACAATACTACCATAATGAACATAGCTCAATTGAAGATTAAAGTATTGCTTTTAATTAGCATCGCGTTTTGTACTGTTGTTAAGGCACAATCCGACCTGGTCACAAAAAAATACGACCTGGTGATTGTTGGCGGCACACCGGCTGGTATCATGGCGGCTATTTCATCGGCCAGGTTAGGGAAAACTTCACTTATACTGGAACGCACCTCGCATGTAGGCGGGTTACCTGCCAATGGTTTGGGTGCAACTGATATTGCCACACGCGGCGCTACTACAGGCTTATTTACAGAATTTGTTACACGTGTTAAAAAATACTATACCGACAAATATGGAGCGTTGTCTGAGCAGGTTAAAGCATGCAGCGACGGCTATCACTTTGAGCCTTCAGTCGCCGAGGTAATATTTGGACAAATGCTGGCAGAGCATGTAGATAAAATAACAGTTCTTAAAATGTGCCAGTTTGATGCCGAGCCACAGAATATCCAGATATCGAATGGCAGAATATCCCGTATCAGTATATTAAACAGAGACACCAGGAAAATCGAAAGCTATGAAGGGCGTGTTTTTATAGATGCAACGTATGAAGGCGACCTTGGCGCGGCTGCCAACATCCCATTTAGAGTGGGCCGCGAAGGTAAAAGTGAATTTAACGAGCCGGGAGCTGGCCGCGTTTATAAATATTGGGGAGGAGAAGAAGGCAACGGTAGCACCTATCAGGCAGATAATGCAGTACAGTCATATAACTACAGGATATGCCTTACCAATGATCCATCGAACAGTGTGCCAATTGAAAAACCACTAAAATATAACAGGGACGAGTATGTTTCGATGATTGAAGATGTTTGGACAGGTAATAACACGGGTGTACAAATGCAGCAGGTTACCACTGCAATGATGAAAGAAAACCGTAAAAACCTTGCAAACGGCGGCACAACCAAAATACCGGGCGATAGATGGGGGATTGGGAAAATAACCAATATGGTAGCCTTGCCTAACCATAAAACTGATGGCAATAATCAGCATATGTCGTTTATTTCTACTGATCTGCCGGAAGAGAACTGGCCATGGCCTACATCTGATTGGGCCTGGCGCGATGCTTTTGCACAGCGATTAAAAGAATACACCCTCGGGCTTATCTACTTTGCACAAAATGAAAAAGAACTCCCGGAAAGCTTTCGCAAAGCGACAAAAGAGTGGGGCTTGGCCAAAGATGAGTATAACGATAACGAGCACTTCCCCCGACAAGTGTACATAAGGGAAGGTCGCCGTTTTGAGGCTATGTACTTTTTTACCGCGCGTGATGCAATGCCTGTTTCGCCGGGTAAACGCCCGCCTGCGCATCCATCCAGTGTTACGGCAAGCCATTACGCCCTTGATTCGCATGCTGTAAGAAAGCGGGAGCCGGGTAAAATACACCTTGATGGCTTTATCAGTTATCCCACAGCTGTGTATACAGTACCGTTGGGTGTAATGGTTCCAAAACAGGTAGATAATTTGATTCTTCCGGTGCCGGTATCGGGCAGCCACATCGGCTTTTCTACTATACGTATGGAGCCATGTTGGATGGCCCTCGGGCAAGCCGCCGGTGTAGCCGCTTCATTGGCAATTGATGGTCATACCCGTATAAGAGATGTAAAAAATGAACAATTACAGAATCTGCTGATCGATCAAAAAGCCACGCTGATGTATTACAAAGATATCGACTCATCGAACCCGGATTTCAAGATGGTTCAATTTATGGGCTTGAAAGGCTATTTGCCCGATTGGGAAGCTCACTTGGACGCAGTTGTTGATCGGCAACAACTTGCCGTATGGAATAAGCTTTCCGGTTTAAAAATGAAATTTAAAGCCGGGTCAACTACCCGCAGAGAAGTGCTGCGTGACATTTATAGATCCATTAATAAACAAATGAAATAGGCAGCTTGCTTTTGATTGAAAGACTGTCAGCGAGGCAGGCAAAACTATTGGTATAAGTGAATCGAATTTAAGACAACTATGCTATTAGAGGTGTAAGAACAACCAAATAATGAAATTTGTAACTTGCCAGGATTTTTGATGACAAAAGTCGGCAAAAGCAAAAATTAATGGAGAGGGCTTACTTTGCTTGTAATAACAGTTATACCTATGAATTTTAAAGCGATTACCATAACCGATATAGCCAAAGCGTTAAATATATCCGCTTCGACGGTGTCAAAGGCGCTAAGTGATAGTTATGAGATAAGTGCAAAGACAAAGCAAATTGTGTTAACGTACGCCCGTGAACATAATTACCGGCCAAACCCAAACGCTATAAGTTTGAAGTTTGGTTCCAGCTTGTCAATAGGAATTGTTATACCCAGTATCCAAAACCAGTTTTTTGCGCAAATAATTGACGGCATTGAATCTGTTGCACATGATGAAGGGTTTACAGTGATCATCGCGCAAACGCACGAATCATATGATATGGAGGTGAAAAGTATTCAGCAGCTTACACATCGTGCTATAGATGGCCTATTGATCTCACAATCGTCCGAAACTTTTGATGTATCTCATCTGGAAAATTTACGATCCAAAGGCTTGCCCATGGTTTTCTTTGACCGTGTAAGCGACCAGATAGACACGCATAAAGTGGTAACTGATAATTTTCAGGGCGCGCTAAATGCCACACAGCATTTGTTTGATAACAATTACAGCCGAATTGCGCATATCACGGGTCCCGAGGGGTTATCAATAACTACAGATCGCCTTAATGGATACAGGCAAGCGCATGCCCAAAACAAAACACAGGTAACAGCAGATTATATTAAGCACTGTTCGTATACCAATAACAATGTTGCGGAAATAGAGCGTGCAGTGCATGAACTGCTCCAACTGCCCGACAGGCCTGATGCTATATTTGCCACATCAGACACGATAACATCAACAGTGCTTTTACTGCTCAATAAACTTGGCATAAAAATACCCGGCCAGATGGCGGTGATAGGTTTTACAAACAGCAGTTTTGCAGCGGTATTAGCCCCTCCGTTAACCAGCGTATTCCAGCCCGGGTTTTTAATGGGGCAAAAAGCCGCCAGGCTGTTGTTAAGCCTGGTGAAAAGTAAAAAAGCTGTAACTGAATTTGAAACCGTTGTTTTGCCAATGCAATTGATTGTAAGAGAATCATCATCCGTATCTATTCAGGTTTGATGTTTTCTACGATCGATATTAAATCTTCAGATAAATGAGACAAATCAACCAAAGGTTGAACAAATTATAAAATTTTCATTCTTTTACTTTGAGTTGTTATAAACCCAACGATAAGGATTTTAGATGTTAAACAGTGAAGAATAAACTTTTATTTCTGACAGGTATCGTTGTAATTATATTATGCGCCTCGGCCCGGCAAAGGCCATTACAGCGTTTCGAACTGAAAGGCTTTGCGCAGGGCACAACCTATAGCATTATTTACTACGCGGCTGACAGTTTAGTCAGCATAGCGCAAACCGACAGTCTGCTAAAGCGTTTTGACCGGTCAGTATCACTTTATGATCCTAATTCGTTGATCAGCCAATTTAACCGCTCTGCAAAAGGTATTCAAATAGATGAACCTTTTAGGGTGCTGGTTACCAGGGCAATCCAGATAAGCAAGGCGACAGGCGGGCTGGTAGACCCAACAGTAAAACCCCTGGTTGATGCTTGGGGATTTGGTGTTGTGAAGCCCACCAGGTATCCCAACAAAAACGAAATCAAAACCCTGCTGAAAAATATAGGCATAGATAAAATTTACCTGAAAGGACGTTATTTACACAAAAAGAGCGCGGCTGTACAGCTGGACCTGAATGGGATTGCCCAGGGTTATTCGGTAGATCTGCTGGCGTTGTTGCTGGAACGTAATCATATCAGCAATTACCTGATTGAACTTGGAGGCGAGCTGCGCATAAAAGGACGCAAGCCCAACAACGAACCTTTTAAAGTGGGCATAGAAGGCATCAGCGGGAATGATTTGAATCCCGAACCCATGCGCAAGGTGATTGAGCCCGGCGATGGTGCCATTACCACTTCCGGTAATTACCGCAAGCATCACAAAGCCGGAGGGAAACAGGTTTCTCATCTTATGAATCCACTTACGGGCTTCCCCATGCAGAACGAGATGATCAGCGTTACCGTTTATGCCCGGGATGCTATTACTGCCGATGGTTTTGACAATGGTTTTATGGTGATGGGCTTAAAACGTACACTTGCATTTCTTGCAAAAAGGAAAGATATGGGCGCGTATATTGTTTATCGGAAAGCTGACGGTTTGGTTGCTGATACCGTTACATCGGGTTTTAAAAATAAAAATTAGATTTGAACAAATGGAAAGAAGGACATTCTTAAAAAATAGCGGACTTGTGGCCGGTGGCCTGGTATTGAGCAATAACCTGATTGCTGCTAATCTTGTACCTAACCCCATAAAAATAGCGGTGATTGGCTGCGGCGACCGTGGTACCGGCATTATGCATATTTTGAATGGATTGCCAGATATGTTCCGGATCACAGCCATTTGCGACGTGCTAGATTTTAGGCTCGCAGCCGCGCAAAAGCTCAGTAAAAACGGTGTATTGAAAGCCTATGCCGATTATCGCAAACTGCTTGACGATAAAGATGTAGACGCCGTGATAGTTGCAGTACCGCTAAATTTGCACTACCCGATAGCTACCGACGTGATCAAGAGCGGCCGGCATTTGTACCTGGAAAAAACCATGACCTATAATATTGAGCAGGCGCTTGACCTGGTAAAACTTATGGACGGGCGCAGCAAACAGGTATTACAGGTAGGGCACCAGTACCGCTATTCGCCTTTATATTACCGGGTTAAGGAAATGGTTAATAAAGGATTTTTGGGCAAAGTAACGCAGGTTGATTGCCGCTGGGACCGTAACGGTGACTGGCGCCGCCCGGTGCCAAACGCATCTCTGGAACGTGCCATCAACTGGCGCATGTATAAAGAATACTCGGGCGGCCTTATGGCCGAACTGCTTTCGCATCAGATTGATTTTATCAACTGGATTTTTGACACACATCCTCAGGAGTTTTTTGCCACAGGTGGGATAGATGTTTTTAAAGACGGGCGCGAAACTTACGACAATGTACAGGTGATGATGCGTTATCCGGATCTGGGCCTGATAGGCAACTTTGGCGCCATGTGTGGTAACGCGCACGATGGCTATCTGTTTAAGATAAAAGGGACGCTTGGTACGGTATCCTTATTAACAGACCAGGGGATGTTCTTCCCCGAGAAAAAGTTATTGAAGGAAAAGGGAACGATTGATGGCGTAACCGGTGCAACGCGTATCATGTGGAACAAAGAGGGTGGAACCCCCATCTTACCCGAGCCTACTAAAGACGGTACCTGGTATGCTTTCAAAGATTTTTATGCCAAAGTACAAGCCAAAGAACTGCCCGATAGTAATGTGTTTACCGGCGCCCGCACGGCTATTAGTGTGCACCTGGCCAATCAATCACTATACGAAAGAAAGATAAGCACCTGGGATAAAAGCTATATGTTATAAACTTATTTCGCCTACCGGCCACTTAGTTTAAACTCGAATTGTTGATGCACCGGTAACGTTAATTCAAAAACAATTTTATTAGTGTGGCCTGATATTAGTTTTAAAGATCCGCTATGCAGTTCTGTTAACGATTTAGCTAATGATAACCCAATGCCTGTGCCCGGGCGCTCATTGCCACGCAATCTAAAGAAGGGCTCGAAGATCCGTTCAGTAAATTCATCAGGTATGCCCTTGCCATCGTTGCCAAAACTGATAGTGAATGATTCGTCTGTAACATTAAATGGCGCTATTGATACAGTAGCTTTAGTTGCCGCATATTTAATAGCGTTTGAGATAAGGTTACTAAATATCCTCATCAAAGCTTCCCTGTCAACAAATCCAATTACATGATTTTTAGGAACCTCCAGATTCAAACTAATATTGGCTTTTTCGGCTTCCTGCTTAAACGCAGCAATTTGCTCTTTTAGTAAGTTGGTAATATCAACATTCACAAAATTTAACCCAAACTGGTTCATCTCGGTTTTACGGAAATCAAGGAGGTGCCCGGTCAACTGTGCTAAATGTTTAGCATTTTTATCAACCATCAGCAAACTTTTTTTGATAGCAGGCAGGTCCTCGGTTTTCTTTATTAACCTTTCTATAGGGCCTGCAATTAAAGTTAAAGGTGTTTGTATCTCGTGGGCTATGTTGGTGAAAAACTCAATTTTTGCTTCGTAAATTTCTTTCTTTTTCTCGTGTTCAAATAACTGCAGTTTATTCAGGTTTTTGCGCTCCAGGTAACGATGGTAGTAGCGGATTGATAAATACAGGCTGACACCTAACAGGAGCAGGTAAAAGAAATAAGCAGGATAGCTTTCCCAAAAAGGCGGTAAAATTTTAATGAATATACGGCGTTCCTTACCGGTCCAACTGCCAACATTACTTTCTGCGCGCACAATAAATGTATAACTGCCCGCCGCCAGGTCTGTAAAATAGGCATTGCGGTTGCTGTTAAGATACGTCCAGTCTTTGTCTAAGCCCTTCATCAAATATTTATACCTGGTAACCTTGGGCGAGGAATAATTTAGCGCTGCAAACTCAATACTGAAATTGTTTTGATCATGAACCAGTACAATGGTATCCGTAAATAAAATAGATTTGGTAAGGGGGCTTTCATTGTCATTAGGTACAATGTCTTTATTGTTTACTTGAAACCCGGTGATATAAATGGGCGGGGACGCATCTTTCTGGTCAAATTCGGCCGGGTCAAATGCGATCATTCCTTTAACCGATCCAAAATACATTTTACCGTTTGCGTTTTTGTAGGCCGAATTATAGTTGAATTGATCTGTTATGAGGCCGTTAGATTGCGTAAAAGTTTTAGATTTTTCGGTGCGCAGATCAAAGCAGATCAACCCTTTTAGCGAGCTTACCCATAAGTGTTTCGAGTTATCCTCCAAAATACCAAATATCACATTGCTTGGCAAACCGTTCCCTGTTGTGAATTTTTTAACGGTTTTGTGGTCCGGGCTTAACTTTATTAAACCGCCGCCGTCGGTAGCAAACCACATAGCGTGATTACTGTCCTCAAGAATAGCATGTACAGCGAATTCGTTGATGATTTTGTTTTTTACCGTATCGCCAAAGCGGATATTGCCATGTTTGCCGGTTTTAGGATTATAATAAAACGCACCCCGGGATACGCTGCCGGTCCAGATATTACCCTCTTCATCTTCCTGAATGTCAAAAACATAAGAGTTACGGGGGATCTGTTTAATACGGCTAAATGTTTTGCGTTTTCTATCGTAACTAAACAAGCCCGAACCACGGTATGCAGTACCAATGAGCAGGGTGCTATCTTTTGTAAGATAGATAGAGTGGACAAAATCACTGATCTTGTCGTTTTTTTCGCCAATAAGGTTAAAACGATCGGTTACCAGGCCTGTGCGCATATCCATTATTTCCAAACCATGAAAAAATGGACCGATGAATAGCTGGTTACCCAAGGCCAGTAAACCATGTATATTGGGATAAGATACTTCCCCTTTTTTTCCGGTTGTAGTATACGTGGTGAAATTTCCTGTTTTTAAATCAAGTTTATTGATACCGGCATCTTCAGTACCAATCCATAAATTACCGTTGTTATCAGAATTTATCTCGCGAACCGCATCACCGGATATAGAATTAGTGCCCTGCAGCGGATAGTATTTTTCAAATCGTGCATTCTCTGTCGAGTAATAATTTACACCGCCAAAAAAAGTGCCTACCCACATGCTGCCCTGGTTATCTTTACATATACTATAAACGGCATTATCTGCGATAGAATAAGGGTCACCACCGCGTTTTTTTAAGTGCAGGCTTGTGTTATTGGCCAGGTTATAAATATAAATGCCCGATTCGGTAGCTACCCAGTATTCGTGATCGCTGCTGGCAGTAATATCACGTACATAAATATCGGTGTTCTCATCAGTATGAAGCGGTAGTGATGTAATTACCCCGGTTTTAGTATTGTATTTTTTTAATCCCTGCTTAAAACAGCCTATTAGTGTTTCATTCCCGTTGATAGGAAGTATCTTGGTGATGGACCGCAAATATGCCGGGACATTCTGATCAATTATCCTGACTTTATTAATGGATTTGCTGCGCGGATTATAGATACTGACCACCCCATCATCATCCCCTGTCCATAAATCTCCGTTTTGATCGAATGCCATACAAGATGCCTGTATTTTCAGATCATCCATTTTTTTCTTTGTCTGATCGTATTTGTACAGGGAGGAATTAGCCAGGAACCAGACATTATTTTCGCTATCTATAAGCAGGCGGTTGGTGTATACCTGCGGGGCAATTTCAAGTGGGGTGAAAACTTCTTTATAGGGGTCGTACTTAAAAATACCCTTACCTGTACCAATCCAGAGCATTCCCTTTTTATCCTCTGAAATAGCGGTTATGATATTATTACCGATGTTGCCAAATTTGTTTGCTTTGTTCTTGTAACTTTTAAAAGTATAACCGTCAAAACGGTTTAGTCCGCCCCGCGTTCCGATCCATATTAACCCTTTACTGTCCTGTATGATGGATGTTACCGAATTGTGTGCTAACCCATCATCGGCCTGGTAATGCTTAAAATAATAAGATTGCCCATTGCACACCGATGCTATAAATAGCATGATGATATTAAAGAAAATATATCGAAAAACAGGGCGCATAATCAGTTGAACCAAATATAACATAAACGGCATGGTTATAAATCCCTTTTTAAGACTGGCATAAAAAACAGAGCTAGCCCTAATTGCTTAAGTATTTAATATCAGCAAGTTAAGTCCTATTCATGTACTGGCGATTATAAGATTGAGACAAATCGACAAAAGATTGAACAGTTTGGAGTTTTGTTAACAGTTAATATTGATGCCAGTATTGCAGATCAGCCACTATGAAATATCTATTGTTATTTTTTTGCTTTGTAAACATCACACTGTCTTGTTCTTATGCACAGGAACCGGGTTCGGGCACATTTACCAACCCTGTCCTTCCTGGTGGCCCCGATCCCTGGGTGATCTATCACGACGGGTTTTATTACTACACCAATTCTACCGGGAACCGGTTGGAGATATGGAAAACCAAAACAATGCCCGGTTTAACTACCGCGCCTCATAAAACAATCTGGAAACCACCGGTTAATACTCCCTATTCAAAAAATATCTGGGCTCCGGAACTACACTTCTTACAAGGTAAATGGTACATGTATTTTGCCGCGGATGATGGTAAAAATGCAAACCACAGGTTATATGTACTTGAAAATCCATCGCGCGACCCATTGGAAGGGGAGTGGACATTCAAAGGCCAGTTGGGAGACGAGACAAATAAGTGGGCAATTGATGCATCCGTTTTTGAAAACCGTGGGCAACTTTATATGATTTGGTCTGGTTGGGAAGGCGACACAAACGGTCAGCAAAACATTTACATTGCAAAAATGCGGGATCCCTTTACTATTATCGGCGATAGGGTGAAATTATCCGGGCCTGAATTTGAATGGGAAAAATTTGGAGATTTGAACAACGCGGATAATCCGTCGCATGTTAATGTAAATGAGGGCCCCGAAATACTGAAGCACGAGAATCAGCTGTTTCTGATTTATTCGGCCAGCGGGTGTTGGACAGATCACTACGCATTGGGCATGCTTACCGCAAAATTTCCAGCAGATCTGATGGACCCAAAATCATGGAAAAAATCACCTCAACCTGTTTTTCAAACAAGTAAAGAAAATAGCGTATACGCACCGGGCCATAACAGCTTCTTTAAATCGCCGGATGGTAAGGAAGACTGGATAATTTATCATGCTAACCCAGCCCCGGGATGCGGTTGTGGTAACAAAAGATCGCCCCGGATGCAAAAGTTTACCTGGAAAAAAGATGGGTCGCCTGATTTTGGAGTGCCCGTTAAAAATGGAACACCATTAGCTGTACCTGCCGGGTAGGCAAACGAGGGCAGCCTTTTTTCTATTAATCCAAAGAAACCAATAACAAAACTATATTGAATATGAGAAAACTACTTTTCATACCGTTGCTATTATTAGCAACGCAGTTCGTAAATGCCCAAAATAAAATGTGGACCGCAAGCAAGGCCAATAAATGGTACGCATCGCAACCGTGGTTTCGTGGATGCAATTATCAGCCAAGCACCGCTATTAATCAACTGGAGATGTTTCAGGCGGCCACTTTTGATCCTCAAACAATTGATAAGGAATTAGGCTGGGCCCAGGGGCTCGGCTTTAACGCGATGCGGGTATTCTTACACCACGTATTGTGGACATCGGACAAGGAAGGGTTTAAAAGACGGCTAAATGAATATCTAACCATAGCCAATAAACATGGTATAAAAACTATTCTGGTATTTTTTGATGATTGCTGGAACGACGAATACCATGCCGGCAAACAACCGGAACCCAAAGTGGGGGTACATAACAGCGGCTGGGTTCGCGACCCGGGCACCGATATCCGTAATAACCCGGACAGCTTAAAAATGCTCGAAAGTTATGTTAAAGATGTTGTGTCTGCACATCGGAACGATGACCGCGTTCTGATGTGGGATCTTTATAACGAACCGGGTAACAGTAAATATCTTAATCAAAGCTTACCCCTGTTAAAGGCCGTTTTTTCGTGGGCCCGCCAAATCAATCCATCTCAACCGCTTAGTTCGGGGGTATGGAACTGGGGAAAGCCGTTTGATGACCTGAACAAATTTCAGTTAGAAAATTCTGATGTGATCAATTATCATAACTATGCCTATATCGATTCTCATAAAAAGAAGATCGAAGAGTTAAAAAAGTATAACAGGCCATTATTGTGTACCGAATATATGGCCCGCAGAAACGGCAGCCTTTTTCAAACCATTATGCCCGTTTTAAAATCAGAAAAAATAGCAGCGATAAACTGGGGTTTTGTTTCTGGCAAAACCAACACCATTTTTGCCTGGGATACACCGGTTGCGAGTGGCAAAGAGCCCGAGTTATGGTTTCATGATGTTTTCCGTAAAGACGGAACCCCGTTTAGTGCCGAGGAGGTAAAAGCCATCAAACAAATAACAGCCGTTAAATAAGTATTACAATAACGTTTGAAATTATTGTCTGGGTTTATTATTAGTTAACGATTCCAGGTAATCTGTAGGTGCAATGCTGAAGTGTTTTTGGAAGTTTTTTCCAAAAACACTTTGTGAACTATAGCCAACAAAACGTGCAACCTCGGCCATCGTATGCTCGTTCTGAATGATCAGTTCGGCTGCTTTTTTAAGGCGGGTAATATCAATAAGCTCTTTAGGCGATAGGGAAGAAAGGGACTTTATCTTACGGTAAAACGTAGGCCGGCTCATATGCATATGTTCGGCCAACTTGTCTACATCCATTGTAGTATCGCGCAGGTTTGTACGTATATAATCGTCCAGCTTCTTCAAAAATAATTCATCAGTTTTGGTATGGGCCATTACCCTTACGTCCTCAAATGGCGAACTGGTAAAATGCTCTTTTATTTTTAACCGGTTTTTGAGCAGGTTGGCAATCTGCAGTTCTAAAAACTCCGGCGAAAAGGGCTTTCTGATGTATGCATCGGCACCTGCCTCCAAACCATCTATTTGAGCTTTGTAGGTGTTTTTTGAGGTGAGCAAAATTATGGGTATATGGCAATAATTTACATTTGATTTTATGGTATGGCAAAGCTCAAAGCCGTCAATGCCGGGCATCATAATGTCGCTAATTACCAGGCTTACCATTTGTTTACCAAGAACATCAAGCGCTTGCGAACCATTTAATGCCAGATGCAACTGGTAATTGTCGCCCAGTACTTCAGACAAAAACTCCAGGATATCTTCGTTATCATCAACTATTAGTATGCTGTCGTTCATGGCTTATATCTTAGTTTTTCGCGGTCCCTAAATTAAATTCAAATAACGAAGATAATTACCTAAGCCGAGAAATGAGACAAAACAACCAAACTTTGACCAATTTGATAATTGGGTACATGTTTATCCGGAACTGCAAAAAACAATTGACGATCTAGAAATCACTCGTAAACTATGTTGATGATGTTTGTGAGGGATAAAATAGGTTCGTATCTCAACAGCCTTTAATCTGGAAGTATTTATTACAATATATCTTGAGTGTTTTTATCGCATAATTAATGAGACAAATCGACAAAAGATTGAACAGTTTATTTATACCCCATAGTCTAAATTAGCCCTCAAACACGATTGGCATTATGTGATACAACCATAAGCGCCACGACAATTATAAACCAAAAATCGTTGTACATTTTTTAAGAATGCCCTTGCAATAGACTGTATCTGTGCTACATTATAGCGATAGATGATCAATTGAATTTGCATTTTTAGTTAAACGCCATCGTTTGGCGATGAATTAATACGAACTAAATTTTAATAACAATAAAAGATCAATGAGAACAACACGATTTACATTTTTAGCACTGTTACAATTAGGGTTTCTTGCGGCCATCACCCCTGCCTTGGCACAAAAGCTTAATACGCTTAGTGCACAGGAAAAGAAGGAAGGTTTTAAGCTGCTGTGGGACGGTAATACTGGCGCAGGATGGCGCAGTATTTTCAAAGATAAATTTCCACAGAAAGGCTGGATGATGCAGGACGGTATATTAACTATCCAGGGCTCCAATGGTAAGGAAGAAGGAATGGGCGGCGATATTGTAACCGATAAAGAATATTCGGCCTTTATTTTAAAGTTTGATTTTAAGTTGACTGAAGGTGCTAACAGCGGCATCAAATATTTTGTAACCGAAAAAGAAAAAACGGAGCTATCCGGCATTGGCCTTGAATACCAGGTGCTTGACGATGACCGCCATCCCGACGCTAAGCTTGGCCGCAATGGCGACCGTAAGCTGGCTTCCTTGTATGACCTTATCCCTTCTAACAAACCGGCCTCGGTTATTAAACCCATTGGTGAGTGGAACAGTGGTGAGATAAGGGTTTACCCCAATAATCACGTAGAGCACTGGCTTAATGGTGTAAAGGTGTTGGAGTATGAGCGCGGATCAAAAGAATTTAAAGATCTGGTTGCCATTAGTAAGTACAAAAAATGGGAAAACTTCGGCGTAGCTCCTAAAGGGCACATCCTGCTGCAGGATCACGGAAACAGAGTATCATACCGCAACATCAAGATCAAAGAACTTAATTAAGACAACGGCATGGAAACAACAAGACGTGATTTTATAAAAAAATCGGCTATTGCTGCAGCGAGTACTTATGTAGGTACTATGGGCATGTCGGCAAAAAGCTATGGCAATATTATTGGCGCAAACGACAGGGTGCGGGTTGGCGTGGTAGGTTTTTCAGATCGATTCAAAGATACCCTGTTCCCTTGTTTTTTGAATCATAACAAGGAACTCAACTTTGATATTGTAGCCTTGTCTGACCTGTGGAGCTATCGCCGCGACCTGGGCACGGCACATATTAAAAATAAGATAGGGCACGATATTACCGCTTGCCGGAATAACGATGAATTGTATAGCCTGAAAGACCTTGACGCGGTGATCATCAGTTCGCCCGATTTTGCACATGCCTCACATGCTATAGAAGCGGTTCACAATAAAAAAGATGTGTATTGCGAAAAACCTTTTGCAGAAACAATGGACGATGCCCGTGCTGCCTTAAAAGCTGTGCGTTCATCAAAACAGATCCTGCAGATTGGTTCGCAGCGCCGCAGTGGGCAAAACTATCAGGCTGCTGCCGAGTTTATCAAACAAGGCAAGTTTGGCGATATTACCATGGTAGAGCTTACCTGGAATGTAAACCAGCCCGGCCGCTGGCGCAGGCCCGACCTGGTAGCCAAACTCAAAGAACAAGATACCGACTGGAAGCGCTTCATCCTGAACCGTCCTTATGAACCTTTTAACCCAAGAATTTATTTGGAGTATCGTTTGTTCTGGCCATACTCTTCTGGTATGCCGGGACAGTGGATGAGCCATCAGATAGATACTGTGCATTGGTTTACCGGCTTGCCCCATCCGCGCAGCGTAACAGCAAACGGAGGCATTTATCAGTGGAAAGACGGACGCCGTAACTGGGATACCACCACCGCTGTATTTGATTATGGTCCGCTGAATGATACTAGCAAAGGCTTCCAGGTGATATTTTCATCACGCATGCATAACGGCGATGAGCACCCGGCCGAGATCTATTACTCAAACGGTGGCGAACTTAACCTGATCACCAACACGGTATCACCGCAAGGCGGCTTAAAGGAAAGAGCGGCATCGGCCATGCACATGCATGCCAATTTACTACCCGAGGTAAAATTGCCTAATACCGAATCTGTGATAGCATCAGCCAATACCGGCGCAGATGCGCTCAGCTCAAACCATATGCGTAACTGGCTGGAGTGCATCCGTAGCCGTAAAGAGCCGAATGCACCTGTTGAGGCGGGTTACCATCATTCCATTGCCAACATCATGACCAACGCTGCTGTGCACACTGGTGGTAAGGCCACCTTTGATGAAACAAAACAAGAGGTGATGGTGAACGGAAAGGTTTTTAAATACTGAGGTTGAAAAATTTGTCGCCGGCTATTAAGGTTGTATTTAAGCGCCTTTGACCGGTGACAATCTTTTTACGATCAGCTTTATCGGCTGGTAAATCAATAACACATTATATCCATTAACTAATTATTTAGAGTATGAGAAAAATTTACACAGTTAAAATTAAGTCTGTAAGTACCGTTTACAGCAAAGAATAATGACCAATACAATTTCTGTGATAAAGCAAGTCTGAGATATCACATTTCCCAACAATTATAAAACCAATTAAACTTAATGCTTATGAATTTTTTTACAAAAAAATTGCGGCTGCTGCATGGACTTTTCGTCACCATGTTATGCCTGTTCTTTTTTCAACAGGCAATTGCGCAGTCGCAAACAATTACGGGTGAAATTACCGATGCAAATACAGGAGAGCCTCTTGTTGGCGCAACAGTACTGGTGGTGGGCACCAGTATTGGTGTAGCTGCTGATGTTAACGGTATATTTAAGATAAGTGCGCCGCCCAACAGCACGCTGGAGTTTAAAAGTATGGGCTATACATCTTTTACAATAAAGGCGGATGCTACCCAACCTATGAAAATCAAGCTCTCGGGCATACATAAAGACTTGAATGAGGTTGTTGTAATAGGTTATGGCACCGCGCAGAAAAAAGATCTGACAGGGTCTATCTCCACCCTTAAAACAGACAAGCTGGAGAAAGAAGCGCCGCGTTCAGTACAAGATATACTTAGAAGCGGTATCCCGGGTTTAGTGGTTGGGCAAAGCAACTCGGCCAAAGGTGGCGGCGATATAGCATTGCGTGGGCAACGGTCGTTACTGGCAAATAACTCTCCATTGTTAGTAGTAGATGGTGTAATATTTTTTGGCGAACTTTCTGAGATAAACCCCCTGGATATTGCACAGGTAGATGTATTGAAAGATGCTTCGGCCGGCGCTATTTATGGTTCAAAAGCGGCAAATGGCGTTATTATTATTACGACAAAAAAGGGTAAAACAGAAAAGCCAACCATAAGTTTTTCGGCCAATACTGGCCTTGTCACTATGGGCAAAAACCGGCGCGTTTATGATGCCGCCGGATATCTGAAATATCGCCAGGACCTGTTTAACAGTAATTCCGGTTTTACAATGCCGGGAAAGTTTATTGATCCTACACCCGAGAATTTGGCTGCTGCGGGAATTACCCATGATCAGTGGAGAGCTTATGATGAGATAAACGGTACATCAGACCAGGATGTGTGGCTGCAACGTATAGGTTTGTTTGAAAACGAACGTAAAGATTACTTTGCCGGTAAAACCTATGATTGGTATAAAGGCTCTTTTCAAACCGGGCTTAATCAGGATTACAGCATAAGCGCATCTGGTGTAAGTTCTAACAAAAATACCAACTACTACGTGTCTTTAGGATACCTTAACAACGAAGGTGTTGTAGTAGGTGACAATTACCATGCGTATCGGGCAAGTGTTAAACTGGATCAAAAGATAAACAACTGGTTTACAACAGGTGTTAACGTCAAATTTCAGGACAGGAGCGAAGGTAACTTAGCGGTTGACTGGAACGGCCAAATCATCAATAACTCGCCGTATGCGGTACCTGTTGATGATGACGGTAATTTGATTGGCCAGCCAATGGGATCCAGCAATAACCAGGGTGTAAATACTGCTTATAATAACCAGTTTAAACAGTTAGAAAAAGGGTACAATGTTTTGAATACTACTTTATATGGTACCATTAAATTGCCGTTTAATATCACCTTTAATAGTAATTATTCGCCTCGTTACCAGTGGTTTTATAACCGTTACTGGGAATCTGCGCAAAACCCATTGTGGAGCGATAATGGTAAGGTGATCAGAGAAAATGAAAAAAGATTTGATTGGCAGATCGACAATACATTAAATTGGGATGCAACATTCAGTCAAAAACACCGCATAAAAGTTACACTCCTGCAAAATGCGGAAGAGCATAGAAGTTGGTTCGATGGTATGACCGGTACCGATTTTTCTCCTACTGATGCTTTGGGTTTTCATAACATAGATGCGGCAAACCCATTAAAAAGCAAACTCCACACATACGATGAGCATAGTACAGGGAATGCATTAATGGCACGGGTATTTTATTCGTATGCTGATAAGTATATGCTTACAGCTACTATCAGGCGCGATGGCTATTCTGCGTTTGGTGAAAATCATCCAACGGCAACATTCCCGTCACTGGGTTTCGCCTGGAATTTTAGTGATGAGAAATTCCTGCACTGGGATGCCATGACTACAGGAAAACTAAGGCTATCATGGGGTAAAGCAGGTAACCGTTCGTTAGATAATGTTTACCAGGCGCTTTCCAACCTAACAACAGGTACCGGTAAATACGCTTATGTTACGCCAGCCGGTGTGCTTAATGAATTGAGCCAGCTATACGTAGACCGCATGGCCAATCATGACCTTAAATGGGAATCTACAGCATCTTTTAATGCAGGACTTGATTTTGGTTTCTTTAATAACCGCTTAAACGGTAGCATTGATGCCTACCATATGCCAACAACCGATTTATTGGTAAACCGCAACCTGCCTGATTTTACCGGATTTTTAAATGTAACCGCCAATCTTGGAGAAGTGGTTAATGATGGTTTAGAAGTTAATTTGAACGGAGTTGTTATGAAAACGCCGAACTTTCAGTGGAATGTTAATGTAGGCTTTTATATGAACAGGAATAAGATCAAGCATCTTTATTATGCCTATACCGATGTGCTGGACGAAAGTGGGAATGTAGTATCGTCTGTTGAGAATGACGATAGTAACAACGGCTGGTTCATAGGCCGTGATATTAATTCTATCTGGACATATAAAGTTTTAGGCATCTGGCAAAAAGGTGAAGAAGAGGCAGCCGCTAAATATGGCGAAAAACCGGGTGATGTTAAAGTGCTGGATGTTGATGGCGATGGTAAATTTACCAATGCCGATAAGGTTTTCCAGGGTTCGGGCAAAGCACGTTTCCGCTGGAGCATGCGCCATGACTTCACCTTGTTCCACAACCTGGATATATCGATGAATTTCTATTCTTACATCGGGCAGAAACAAACTTCGGGCGATTTTAGGAATAATCCGGGCGCTTTGGTTGACAGGAGCAACGCTTACATCAGGCAATACTGGACACCAGATAACCCCTCAAATACTTATGCCCGTTTAAACTCTACCAACCCAAGCAATATATCGCCGTCGCGTGTGATAGATAGGTCGTTCGTTCGTTTCGATAACTTGTCGTTCTCTTATCTGCTGCCATCTGCATTCACAAAAAAATTAGATATCAGTCAGCTAAGAGTTAACGCAGGTGTCAGAAACCTGGCAGTTTACTCGCCTAACTGGGAGTACGGTGACCCTGAACCTGATCCGGGTTCGGCATTCCTGCCAAGAACCTTTACGTTGGGTGTTAATGTTATTTTCTAACCATAAATAGAATTCAGAAAATGAAAATCAAATCATACCAGATATTAAGAATTAGCTTAATAACTATTGCACTGCATTGTTCATACGGATGCAAAAGGGATTTTTTAAAGCCCGACCCGCTTTCAGTTTATGAGCCGGGCGTTACCTTTACCACTAAAGAAGGTTTGCAGGCTGCCATTACTGCCTGTAACCGTAACCTTACACACGTTTGGTACGGCGAAAATGCCCCCATACTTACCGATATGCTCTTTAGCGAAGAGGCTGTAAGCGGCATCACCGATAAATCGGGCCCTGCACAGGACCTTAATGCCGTGATCACACCAACTTCTAATAATGACGATATCAATACCAATCACATCAATTATTTTTGGCATGAGGGGTATAATGGCATTAAATACGCCAACACTGTTATCTCTAACGTTGACCGCGTGCCTGGTTTAGACCCCACTTTAAAAGACCAGATGCTGGGCATGGCATATTTTCATCGTGCCTTTCGATACTTGTGGCTGGTATTTGATTTTGGAGATGTACCTTTTCTTACGCAAGCGGTAAGCTCGCCCAAGGTTAATTATAAATCTACCAAGGCATCGGTTATACTGCAAAAAATAACAAGCGATATGGAGTTTGCTGTTGAACACGTACCTGCAGTTGGCGATTTTGGCGGTGTAAATAAAGGGGCATGCCAGCAGTTACTTATAAAATGTTATTTGGCAACCGGCCAGTTTGATAAAGCCATTGCCACCGCAGATAATCTGATCAACAGCTCGGGCTATTCGTTGATGACTAACAGTTTTGGCACTTTCGTAAACCCTATGCCAAACATCCACAATATCACCCGTAATGTGATATGGGACCTTCACCGCTCGCAAAATAAATCTATTAGCGCAAATAAAGAGTCGATCATGACACTTGTTAGCCGTGAAGAACTTGCCAATAGCCGCCAGGATATGTATACCATGCGCAATGCTACTCCATATTATTCGGGCACCGGCACACAATTAATAATTACTCCAAACGGTAACGCCGGCATGAGCTCGAGCTATAAAGCTACTAACGGGAAAATTGATATTCGTAAAACATACGGCAGGGGCATAGCCCACTCACGCGGTACCTGGTATAGCAACCATGCTATTTGGGATGACACGGATGACCTTCGCCATAGCAGGGCCACAGGCAACTGGATGAATATGGAAGACCTGGTATATAACAACCCAACATTACAAACCTTAAAAAATCCCGACCCTTATTATGGTAAAAACCTGCAACTATATAATGACGCCGGCAAGTTATTGATAGCTGATACCGTAAGAACCTGGTTTGACTGGCCACACTATAAACTATTTGTAGAATCGCCAAGATCTGAAACACAGGATAATTATAATGGCGGAGCAGGCGACTGGTATGTTTACAGGTTAGCAGAAACCTATTTGTTACGTGCCGAAGCTCACTTTTGGAAGGGCGAACTGGCTTTAGCCGCAGCCGATGTTAATACTATTCGCAGCCGTGCCAAGTGTACAAAAATGTATACTGCCGGCGAAATGACCATGGGCAAAATAATGGATGAGCGTTGCCGTGAACTATATTATGAGGAGCTGCGTCATATGGAATTAAGCCGCGTGTCATACATATTTGCTACAACGCATAAATCTGATGAATTTGGTAAAACTTATACGGTAGAAAACCTTTCAAAAGACAGCTACTGGTATAACCGGGTAATTACTTATAACGACTTTTATCGTAAGCGCGTAAAAACAACTTACGGTACTACATTTAGCATTAGCCCTTACCACATATTGTGGCCTGTACCACAGGGCGACATTGATGCTAATAGCGGAGGAAGGGTAAATCAAAATTTCGGGTACTCCGGCTATGAAAAGAACGTTGCGCCTTATGATAATTTAGAAGATGCCATTGCCGGCGAAAAATAACCATTCGCCTGGATCAAACAACCCCCGCCTCAGGTGGGGGTTGTTTACTTAAGCAGTTTTGTAAGTCCGTTATATTGACTATTGCCGGTTAGTTGTTTAATTTAGCATTAGCAGACCGTAAAATGCCTTTAAAATACCATCAGGTGAAAAAACTATTAATAATTTTTTGCTGTGTTTTATCAGCTTTATCTTCTTTAGCATTATCAAAAAACTTAGAACGGCATAATTTACCGGTGGATACTATCTGCCTGGCCGATCCTACCGTTTTTAAAGATAATGGCATGTATTATTTATACGGTACAGGCAGCCCTGATGGTTTTTGGGTATACCAGTCAGTCGATTTAAAAAATTGGAGCGGCCCGGTTGGTAAACGCAACGGCCACGCGCTTTTAAAAGGCGACAGTTATGGCACAAAGGGTTTCTGGGCCCCACAGATATTTAAACAAAAGGGTAAATATTACATGGCGTATACAGCCGATGAACATATCGCCATAGCTGAAAGTGATAGCCCATTAGGCCCCTTTACACAAAAGGTGATCAAAGCTATTTCGGGAACGGGCAAGCAAATAGACCCGTATGTTTTTAGGGATACCGACGGTAGTTTATATCTGTATCATGTTCGTTTGCAGGAGGGTAACCGCATCTTTGTCGCCCGGTTAAAGAGCGACTTGTCTGACATCGAAGAAAACACCGCTAAAGAATGCATCAGCGCCGAAGCCCCCTGGGAAAATACAGAAAAGGTAAAATGGCCCGTTGCAGAAGGGCCAACAGTAATGAAACGTGATGGCCTTTATTACTTATTTTATTCGGCCAATGATTTCAGGAACATTGATTACGCGGTAGGTTACGCAACGGCAAGTTCACCCATGGGGCCATGGGTAAAATATGAAAAGAACCCTATACTCAATAGGGCGCTTATTGGGCAAAACGGGACCGGGCACGGCGATTTTTTCACGGGCAATTCCAATCAGTTGTATTATGTGTTTCACACTCACCACACTAACAACAGTGTAGGGAAAAGAAAAACGGCTATTATTAAAGCGACATTTACAAATGGCAAGCCGGCTGTTTCGATAATGGATAAAAACAGTTTTCAGTTTTTAGAATTAAAACATGCCACAAAATGATAATACGCAAACTCAAGATCTAAAACATTCTTAGCCTCACTTATTACTTAAATGGGAGCGGTGCCATCGGCACAGATCTTTAAACTCTTTACATAAAAGAGATCAACAGAAGGATAAGATATATTGAACATTTTGATCGCTCTTAAAACTGTTTGAGAGCCTAAAAACTGACAAAATCAATTTGTTTTTTATAATTACCAGGAGACATGCCGGTAATCTTTTTAAATATTTTGGAAAAATAAAATATATTTTCAAAGCCTGTTTGGCTTGCAATTTCTGCGTAAGTCATCTGAGTGGTAACCATCAGGTATTGTGCCCGCTCAATTCTTTTTTCATGGATGTATTTTAATGGTCTTTCACCTGTATACTGTTTAAACAGGCGTGAAAAGTAATCGGCATGCTGGTTCGCTTTTTCAGCCAGATTGGCTACTGACAGTTCCTGGTGCAGGTTTAATTGGATATAGCTAATTGCATTAAGGATTTTAACCGGTATGTGGCTCGCTTCTTTATGTTCGAATATAGCTGGTGTTAAAAAGCGAGAGACCAATTGCAAAAGAATGCCATGGGTTTCTGTAAAAGTCGCCATGTTTTGCTGATTATTAAGGCCTTGATACTCTTTGTAAAAGATGTTTTTTTCATAGATCCTGGGGTTGTCAGAACGGTTTATGCCCCTGCCAGGATTTATTTCCAGTAAACGGGCAATATTCAGGATGTCAACTTTTGTTGCTTTTACTTTAAAAACAGACCGGTTATATTCGAATAAGGAAATGCCATCTGATGATTCCTCAAAAAACTGGATAAAAAACTGACTCAACTGATTTTGGCAACTAAGATTGCATAAAGTGAAACTTGGTATCATGTATAGAAATCCCGGCTCGAGGTTCAGTTTTGTCGAAATATCTGAAATTTCGCCCGCACCGGCATCAATGTAATAAAGTCTGAAATATGGGCTGATCACGTTTTTATAATTCCATTTCGGGCCAAGGTTTACATGATCTACATTCAATAGCGTAAATGTATGCTTCAGGACTCTTTTAATCATAATGAGTAGTAAATAAGCTATTTTTAAGTTATAGTTTCATCTATACGGATATCTTTATATGCGTTTCTGTTGATGGAGTTCCGATAACGTTTGGTGCTTCGCCAGAGCAATATTAATCAAAATGTCGGTTTTGTATAAAAAAAAGTCCCATTAGGTCAATTATTTATATATTATTTCAAAGAAATTTGATTTATCAATTATAGATCGCAAACAATGTAATTGCTGATCAACCAATTATAGATATATAACTATTTACAGGATTTTAATTAATTGTTCGGCTATTCATTTGTGTAACGGCCAGTATAGCTATTGATTGAAAAATCACCAACCCGGATTATGAAAAGAAGGACATTAATAAAAGGTTTGGCCACAGGATTATCTTCCTTATACCTGTCTAAACTGTATAGTAACAATCTGTTGCAAGCTCATTCAAACCCGGGTATTGCAGCTGGGCCGTTTCAGCCAACATGGGATTCATTGAGTCAGTACCAGGTACCTGATTGGTTTCGTGATGCTAAGTTTGGCATATGGGCGCACTGGGGGCCGCAATGCCAGCCGGAACGTGGTGATTGGTACGCACGTGGCATGTATCAGGAGGGTAGCGATCAGTATAAATATCACATTCAAAAATATGGCCACCCCTCAAAATTTGGTTTTAAGGATGTGATCAACGAATGGAAAGCCGAGAATTGGGATCCCAACGAATTGGTGAGTTTGTATAAACGCGCCGGCGCCAAATACTTTATGGCCCTGGCTAATCATCATGATAATTTTGACCTTTACGACAGCAAATACCAAAGCTGGAACTCTACTAAACTTGGGCCTAAAAAAGATCTGATTGGTGGCTGGGCGAAGGCCGCTAAAGACCACAGTCTGCCTTTTGGCGTATCGGTACATGCATCGCACCCCTGGACCTGGTATGAAGTTGCCCAGCGCGCAGATAAAACCGGGCCCTATGTAGGTATCCCTTATGATGGTAAGCTTACCAAAGCAGATGGTGCCGGTAAATGGTGGAATGGCTATGATCCGCAGGAATTGTATGCGCAAAACCACGCCCTTAGCCAGGATAGCCTTGATGACGGTAGCATGGGCCGCCACTGGGATTGGAGCAACGGGGCCAGCGTACCCAATAAAGCCTACTGCGATAAATTCTTGAACCGCACTATAGAACTGATTGACAAATACGGCCCCGAACTGATCTATTTTGATGATACCGCCTTACCCCTTTGGCCGGTAAGTGATGCAGGCTTAAAAATTGCCGCGCATATGTACAATACCAGTATTAAAAAGCATGGTAAACTACAAGCGGCACTGTTTGGGAAAGTATTGGATGAGCAGCAGCGTAAATGCATGATATGGGATATTGAACGCGGGCAAAGCAACCAGATAGAACCTTTGCCATGGCAAACGGATACCTGTATTGGCAGCTGGCACTATGATCGCCGCCTGTTTGATGACAAAGGTTACAAAAGCGCCAGAACAGTGATACATACACTTGTTGATATAGTAAGTAAAAATGGCAACCTGCTGTTGAATATCCCCGTACGTGGCGATGGCACTATTGACAGCGAGGAACGTGCTGTAGTTGAAAACATAGGGGCATGGATGCAGGTTAACGGCGAGGCAATTTACGGCACCCGCCCCTGGAAGGTATTTGGAGAAGGCCCGGCAATAGAATCGGCAGCACCCATCAATGCGCAGGGCTTTAACGAAGGCAAGGGGAAACCATTCGGGGCCGAAGATATCCGGTTTACTGTAAAAGGTAAAACCCTTTATGCCACTATGCTGGGCTGGCCGGCAGGAAATGAAGCCCTCATTAAAAGGTTAGCAACGGGTAATGAGGCAGGCAAAGTAAGCAGGGTAAGCTTGCTTGGAAACGATAATTTGAGTTTTGAGCAAACCACCGCTGGCCTCAAAGTAAAATTGCCGGAACAGGCTCCGGGTAAAGATGCGTTCGTTTTTAAAATTGAAGGGGTTATTTAATATCTTATGGGAACAATTAATGTGGAAATCCCAATAACCATACCCCAGACAGGAAAAGAAAAGTGGGTAATGATGGAACGGATCTTTCAGCTTTAACAAAAAATCATATGCACGCGATAGTTTGTGAGGAGCCTGGCAGGTTGGTTTTTAAAGAACAGGCTAAACCCGAAGTAAAAGAAGGTTATGCACAGATTAGGATCAGGAGAATAGGCGTCTGCGGAACGGACCTTCATGCTTTTGAGGGAACCCAGCCTTATTTTACTTATCCCCGTATTTTGGGGCATGAGCTTTCAGGAGAATTGGTTGAACCAAACGGAGCGCCGGGGTTTGAAAAAGGGGAGATCGTTACAATTATCCCATACTTTAATTGTGGTGTTTGTATTGCCTGCAGATGGGGAAAACCAAACTGTTGTGCACAAATTAACGTTTGCGGGGTACATGTAGATGGCGGAATGACTGAATACCTGAATGTGCCAATACATTCACTGGTACATGGTGATGGTTTAAGTTATGATGAACTGGCGTTAGTTGAGCCTTTGGCGATAGGGGCGCACAGTATCAGGCGTGCGAATGTGAAGTCTGGCGAATTTGTATTGGTAATTGGAGCCGGGCCAATAGGCCTCGGAATAATGGAGTTTGCCCATATTGCAGGGGCTAAAATAATTGCCATGGACCTTAACACAAAAAGACTTGAATTTTGCAGGGATAGACTGAACATAGATCATATTATTAATGTATCTACCGAAGATGTACCGGAACGATTGGCTACAATAACAAAAGGAGATATGCCTACCGTGGTGATAGATGCAACGGGCAGCTTAAAAGCAATTAATGGCGGGTTTCAATACATGGCACATGGCGCCAGATATATATTAGTGGGTTTGCAAAAGGGAGATATCACTTTAAGCCATCCGGAATTTCACAAGCGCGAGGCCACTTTAATGAGCAGTCGTAATGCTACACGGGAAGATTTTGAGCATGTTATTGCATCCATGAAAAAAGGTTTGGTGCAACCGTCTAATTACATTACCCATCGTGTACAATTTGACAAGGTCACAAATGAGTTTAAAAGTTGGCTCGATCCGGCCAACGGGGTAATTAAGGCCATGATAGAGGTGTAGTTGACAGGTACCAGGCAACAGCCCCACTTAAAACCCCTTTTCTAAAACACATTTATCCGTTCTTTTTTTGCGGCAGGCTGTAATAAAAAGTAGTGCCTTCGCCTGGGATAGATTCTGCCCAGATCTTGCCATTCATCCGCTCTATCATATCCTTACAAATGCTCATCGCCATTCCAGCGCTTTTTAGATACCCGGATGCTGGTGGTTCGTTGTCCTGCAAGTTAAACAGGGTTTGCAACTGATTATCAGTCATGCCGTTGCCCCTGTCGGTAAAAGCAACAGTGATCCAGCCGCTGTCTTCACTGCAGGTTACGCCAATGGTACCGCCGTTACGCGAGTATTTGGTAGCATTACTTAAAATATTGCGGTTAATAAATTGCAGCATTTCTTTATGCGCACAAATAATCTGCCGTTCGGGTATAATATTATATAAGGTAATATTATTGCTGATCTGGTCGTAAAGATATAAGCTGTTAGCCTCGTGGATCAGGTCGTTCAAAAACAGGGACTGTGTTTTGCCTGTCGAGTTTTCTTTTTTTGATTTTACCCAGTAAAGCAACCCATCCAGTAATTCAATGCTTTTAGCGGCTGTATTGCTTAACTCTTCAAAAATCAAGTGCATTTCGTCTGCCGCCAACGGGCGCCTGGTATGTTTAATTACATCTGCGGTCATCACTATGGAAGCAAAAGGCTGCCGCAGGTCGTGCGCCAGGATAGCTATTAATGTTTGGCAGAAAGTATCTTCTGTTTCTATTTTTTCAGACTTTATACCCATGGCAAACGATTGATTTTAACGGTTTCATGCAGGTACAGATATTGCCTTTTACGCCCGCGATGATAACCGGCAGCGACCCGGGCAAAAAAGATGATACAACCGTTCCAAATCAGCACTACAAAAATTGGTAACAAACGTTGTAAAATAAAATGCATCATATTTCCTCCTTTGTTATGAAAAATTATGCTATCGATAAACGATAAACAATTCTTCACTCACAAAGAAAAAAAGAGTTGCCGAAGCTAAAGACAGGTATCGACAGATACCCCGTTACGACAGACGGAAAGGCCAATAGGTTGGACTACTATACTTCTAAAAATTTTAGATAGGCACAAACTCCTATAACCGGAGGTGGTGATGCTATCAGAACCATTGATGCGCAAATTTCCTGAAACCGTCCTTAAACTGTTCCGTTACCGGGATTATTATTTTGCCGATCTTGATAGTGTTTTTGGTGATCGCATCAATCTTATCGACAGAGACAATAAAGGAGCGGTGCACCCGTATAAAACCATTTACAGGCAACTTTTCTTCTAAGCCCTTCATGGTAGTTAAGGCTTTTAAATACCCGTTGTTGCCCGTTAAATACACTTTAACGTAATCTTTAAAACCTTCCAGATATAAAATATCCTTTAAATAAACGCGCACCATTTCATACTCCACCTTTAAAAAAATAAACTCGTTTATTACGTAGCTATCGGCATGGGTTACCGGCTTTTCTTTTTCGGCGAAATATGTTTTTGCCTTGTAACAAGCTTTTAAAAATTCCTCGTACATCACCGGTTTTAGCAAATAATCAAGTGCGTTTACCTTATAACCTTCCAACGCAAATTTTTCATGCCCGCTTATAAAAATAACGCGGGGTGCGTTAATGCCGTGCATGGCCTGCAGCATTTTTGCAAGCTCCATACCATTCATATCGGGCATATTTATATCCATAAATATCAGCTGGATATCTTGTGTTTCTATAGCGGAAAGGGCCTCTGAGGGCGATTGATAAAAGGTTATCAGGTTTAAAAACGGTATCTGACTTATAAATATCCGCAGATGAGATATCGCTGACTCGTCGTCATCTACAATGATACAATTGATTGGCATAGGCGAAGATATAAGCAATAATTGGTCAATAAATTCCCAAACCCGTTATTATTGGCACATTATGATTGCCTTTAGTGGGATTGGTTGGCTGTATAGTATTATTAGAGTATAAAATTATGTTATTGCTTTATATTATTATTTATTAGTGTGATAAAAATGTTTGTACCCCTAAGAACGAAAATGTTTGTTTATTTCTCAATTGCTGCATCCCATTCCACAACTGCTATTATAGCCCCAATGCCAGTATGATCTGCTTTATCAGTTCGGCCTCAATAAACGGTTTTACCAAAACACCGGCAAAGCCCTGCTCCAAATATCTTTCCCTTTCGGATGGCAGCCCATCATTACTGATCACAATAACAGGTAGTTTATTTAACGAAACTTTTAAGCTTTTTATGTTAGCTACAAGTTCTGCGGCATTCATGCCGGGCAAGTTTAAATCGGCCAGTACAATTTGTATGGGTTCTTTTGCTATTAATTGCAAGGCTTCGTCTCCGCTTAATGCACCATGAAATTTGACGTTCCACTTATCGGTCATCATTTTGAGGAATATTAAGCTAAGTTCGTTGCTGTCAACCGCCAATATGCTTATGCCGTTTAATTTCCATACAGGGTTATTTGTTGCCTGTTCAGATTGAGCAGGCAGGTAGTTTTTATAAGGGATAAAAAAGCTGAAGGTGCTCCCCGTTTTTTCATCGCTTTCTACATTTATTGCACCGTTTTGTAACTGAATAAGCTGCTTGCAGATATACAAGCCCAGCCCTGTACCTACTTGTCCCTTAGCCGAGTTTGACTGGTAATATTTAGAGAAAAGTTTAGCCTGCTGCTCGGTACTGATGCCCGCACCGGTGTCGATAATTTTTATTTGTAATTTGTTTTCTTCGCCGCTTTGTACAAGCTGCGCTTTTATCGTAATGCCGCCCTGTTTGGTGTATTTTACAGCATTGCTTAATAAATTAACCATTATTTGCTTAAGCCTGAAACTGTCACCCAGTATCATCGCTTCTTTATCTCCGTCAAAATAATATTCGAGGCTAAGCTGTTTTTTGGTTGCGCTAAATTCCATGCTTTCAATCACTTCCTTTAAAACGGTATTGGGGTTAAACGGATCGCTGTTTATTTTGAAGGTGTTGGTTTCCATTTTCGCTGCATCGAGCGTATCATTTAAGGTATGCAGCAACATATCAGACGAAAGCCTGATAGAGCTTAGCATATCTATTTGCCTGGCTGATAGGTTTGAACGGCTAAAAATGTATAAAAAGCCGTTAATAGCCGTAAGTGGGTTGCGTACCTCGTGGCTCATGTGTAACAACAGGTCCATCTTTTGTTGCGCAATGGCAACCGAGCGTTGATTCTCACGTAATAAGTAAGCCTCGGCCCGGTTAAGGTTTATAATAAATACAATAAGCAGCGTGGCAAATATCAGCACTATTGAAAGCGACCCGAGGTAAAATTTGTTTAATAACGCGGTGGTATCACGATAACTTTTTAGCGCATTTTCTTTAAGCTCATTGATAATATTGAGGTTGATATTTTTAATATCATTTACTATCCTTTCCAGTTCATTGTTGATGTGCGTGTTTAGGAGTATCATCTCCTTTTGTGTAGCAAACAGTTTTGAATTACGCTGCTGCAGCTGTTGTAGCTTTTTACTGTAAAAATTTTTATTGCGGTTAACCGTTGCCTTATTTAACGAATCAATTATCCTTTTGCTGTGGGTATAACTGATCACCGTTACACCTGCCGCAGGGGAGGCGTTTTTATTGGTGATGGCATCTTTTATCCTGGCAAATAAGCCTTTTTTGCTAACCTTGGCGGCACTTTTTACTGTATCGCTGCTGTTGGTAACTTTCTCTTTGCGGATAGGCGGGGCATTAAGGGTTAAACTGTTGTTTAACGTATCCGCACTCAGAGGTTTTTTTAAAAGGGAATCAAAACTGTATTTTAAAATATATAGGTTATCAGAGAGCTTAAGTTTTTTTAAATACAAATACCTTACTTTAATACGTTGCGCTGCCGATAATTTTGTTGTGTCGATATTATCTTTAAGCAAGCTGTCGATAAGGTTAAACGATTGCGAAAGTTTTGTTTTATAGGACTCGGTTTTTGGCGAGTTGGCGGTTAAAAGCGATTCCTGGAAATCATCCTCCGCTTCATGGAGCAACAGTAAAGCCCTCTGCGATTTTACCTCATCATATTCAATACCCGATGTTTGCTTTGAAAGATCGGCTAATTGCCGCGAGATAGAATTATTTACAAAAAGCGCGGCAATTACTAATGCAATTACAAATAGTATGAACGCAATAAGTATCCTTCTCGACAGGCTCTTAATATTAGTAGCGGCTAATTTTTTTTTATGATGCATCTTGTTCGTTATTCTGCGTTACCGGCAGCCTATGGCAGGCACTACAAACAAGGTATGCCTGCCCAAAAATGGTCAAAATCAATGATGTTTTTCTGAGGGATTAAAAATTTATAGGCCGCAGGTGCCTTGCAAACTAATGCCGGCTTATATTTTGTATAATCTTTCTTTTTTTACCGACATGATCCGGTACCGGGACTTAAGGCATTTTGCGCAGAAGTACCGTTTTATGGGTAAAAAAAATAAAAATGTTTGTCCAAACCAGTTTCTGGGCATTTTATAATGGAAAGGCTGCGTGCATTTCCTGCATCTTAAAAATTTTCTTTCATCGTGGAGCATCACATCAGTCTTAACAATCCTTTTAAGGTAATAACAAAAAACTAATTCTTAAATGGGCATTTTATACAGCGCTCAGGTTAGTTTAAAGTTGGAGCTTTTCGGGGGGCTGCTTTACAGGGGTATTGATATTAAAGCAGAGATAGCCACAAGCTTCAACCTACAAATAGAAGAATACTTCCGTGAAATTTTTAGAAAGCCGATACATAGTAAAAAACAACCGACGGAATCTAAAAGGTAACAGACAGATCTGATCTGTGAATTATGTGGCCTGGATTTTATAAGGTTGCTCTTGAAAACGCTCTAATCCCTTAATTCCGGTTCTTTTTTAAACAGCAGATGCTTTATTCGCCCCGAATTAACCTCAAACCCGGTGATCTGATCTTTATTATTTCTGAGGATCTTTAAATTAGACATCCACCAAAAGTCGTTGATTAATTGATCATCGCCATATAAATTTAGCGGGGATTCATTGTATTTGCTATTGGTAAGCAGTAAACGATGATCTTTTAAAACGATCTGGTAGCTGCAATCCAGTTCGGGGCAATAATAGTTACCCGTATAGGCAAGCAATTGTTTATCAGTTTGTTTTGCAACTGCGTTATATCTTACAAGCCGGCGGTGCCCCTGGGGCCAATATTCGTCAAGTATGGTTTCTTTCGGGCTTTTTACCTTGAAAACAAACCTCACATCCGGAAATTTTGGCATAACCAGGGTGTCTTTTGTCCCTCTTGCTAACTGGTTAATATGCCCATTCTGCTCCAAATAAAGCTTTTTATCTTTTAGCTGGAAACCAAAGCGGATGCCATCATCGGCGATATAATTCCCCAGGATTTTTTTTATGGCCAAAGTATCGTTGAATATTGCGGCGCTATCGGCAACCGTAGGTTTGGGCGAGTCTTTTTTGGGCGAAAGGTCTTTCATAAAAAGGTCGCTTAATTGTGCAGCCTTACCCCCGGGGTCTGTATCGCCAAGATTACTGAAAACGATGAAACCCATCTTTTGGTCGGGGAAAACACTAACGCTGGTGCGATAACCGGCATCGCCACCATCATGGGAATATCTTTTGTGCCCTTTGTAATCATCAACAGAAATGCCTAAAGCATAATTTTGTTCTTTGCCGTTATTCAGTTTACCTTTTTGTGTTAATTGTTCTATATCCTGCTGATCGCCTACTTTATGGTTATAAAAATTCATTACCCATTTGCTCATATCATCCACATTGGTAAACAAGCTGGTAGCGCCGGCAACAGAATAGCTGAGGATGCTATTTTGAAAATGGGTATCATCTTTCCGGTCGTAAGAGTAAGAACGGTTTGGTACTATTTCGGTATAATCGTCATGAAAGTTCGTATTTTTCATCCCCAGCGGCTTAAAAAAAACTGAGTCGGTAAATTGTCGCAGGCTTTTACCGCTAACGGCGCGTACAATTTCGGCCAGCATGGTATATCCGCTGTTTGAATAACTCCATTCTTCGCCCGGGTTAAAATTGAGTGCCTGTTGTTTGCCTAATATTTTTATGATCTGGTCCTGCGTGATCACGTCATGTAACCGGGTGCCGGCTATTGCAAGTAATTGCCATTGGTCGCGGATGCCGCTGGTGTGGTTCAAAAGATTCCGCACCGTGATCTTTACTTTCAGATCCGGAAACCAGGGGAGATATTTATGAATATCATCATCAAGGTTTAACTTTCCCTGCCGGGCCAGCAACACAATTGAAAAAGCGGTAAACTGTTTGGATACCGAAGCCATATGAAAAATTGTTTCGGGTGCAATAGGGATATTATATTCCAGGTTAGCCACGCCGTATCCCTTTGCAAAAATAAGCGAATCGTTCCTTACAACACCCACGGCGTACCCGGGACTGCTGCTGTTATCCCACTTTTTAAATAAGGCATCAATTTTTTTTGCAGCGGAATCTGGCAGGCTTTGCGCAGGCACTTGTGCCACTGCGCTAATTAACATTAAGCAAGTAAAAAGATGTTTTTTGGAAAGGCTCATAATGTTTTCGGTTGCTGAGTGTATGACGCAGGCAAGGTGCAATGTGTTGCAATATATTATATTAAATATAGCTGTAAAATACAGGCCAATACGATTTTATTATCCCTGCTTGTTCATTTTGTTCATTACTTGAAAACAAAATATTATATTTATCACGCTATTATTGATGTAGTAGTATTTATATATACCATTGTTAATCAGAACTTTAACATTTTGCTCAAAGACTCCGGAATGAGCTTTTCGGTAGTTGCAAACAATCGGGCATAAAGTGACTTATAAGGCTATGCCTAAACAAATACTGATATTCTTATTTATACTATTGCCGTTTATCGGATATGGTCAGAATTGTACGCTAAGTGCAACCATTTCGTCAACAGGCCCAACTATATGTTCTGGAAACAGTATTGTGTTAACTGCGAATCCTTCAGGCGGTACAGGACCTTACACTTACATTTGGAGTACAGGTGAAACCACACCATCAATAAGTGTAAATAAAGAGGGCACTTATATCGTAAATGTGAGCGATAAAACACCCGGATGCTCGGTTAAAGCAAACAAAGTCATTTCGTCAATAATTACACCTGGTGCCCCCAGGGCTTCCAACCAAACGGTATGCCCTAATACTCCTGCAACACTTACAGCAACGGGTCCGGGAGGCGAATATCGTTGGTACGACGTACCAACCGGGGGCACTGCTCTAACAACCGGTAGTACCTACCAAACACCTCCAATTACACAGCGTACAATTTATTATGTTGAAACAACAATTTCTGGCTGTACCAGCACAAGAACTGCGGTTACTGCTAATGTTACGGGGAAGCCAATTACACAGGGTGTAACAATATGCCCGGGTAATCCAGCCCCGCTATCAGCCAGTGGCGGAGATAGTTACACGTGGTACGATGTAGCGACAGGGGGGACTCCCCTTGGTTTCGAACCAACATTTGTAACACCGGTACTATTCAGCACTAAAATTTATTATGTGGTGGCCATTATAAACGGATGTACCAGTGCGCGCACACCGGTAACCGCCAAAGTAACCGCAGCGCCACAGGCTCCTACTACCAGTCCACCTCCTGCAGCGTGTACCGGATCGGTAGTAACTTTACACGCTAATGCTCCGGATGGTATATTTGATTGGTTTGATGTGCCAACCGGAGGCACCTCTTTAATTTCAAGTCCTGATTATACCACACCACCGCTTACCGCTACCACCACTTATTATGTACAAACAACTATAAATGGTTGCGAGAGCAGCCGTACCCCGGTAACCGTAATAATAACGTCGCCGCCAACACCGCCGCAACCTCAAAGCGTTAGCATCTGCAGCGGAAGCAGCGTGCCATTAATCGCAGACAGTGCACCTACCGGCACCTACGCCTGGTATGATCAGGCAACGGGCGGCATTTTGCTGAAGGAAGGCGTTACCTATCAAACACCTGTGCTCACGAGCTCAACTATTTATTATGTTCAGCACATGAACGGTGCCTGCAGCAGTGAACGTACGCCAATTGAGGTAGTTGTAAAGCCACCACCGGCGCCCCCTTCTGCCAGCGAACCCATTATATGCTCAGGATATGGGGCAACTTTAACTGCTTCGTCATTGGGTGGCGGAACGTTTCAATGGTACAACGTACCTACAGGTGGCACTTCGTTATTTTCGGGCGCCGTTTACACAACCCCGGCATTAACTGCGGATGCCACTTATTATGTTCAAACAACAGAATCGGGTTGTGTAAGCGAGCGTACAGCTGTAAAAGTAACTGTGCTTGCGCCTGTGCCCGTACCAACTGTACCGGCGGCGAGTGTATGTGCGGGGGACCAGGTGACGCTTACAGCTTCAGGGTCGCCCGATAATTATGAGTGGTATGACGTAGCTACCGGTGGTACCCCATTAATTACAGGCCCTGTTTACGTTACGCCCGGATTAACAACAACCAAGACTTATTACGTACAAAGTACTGCTAATGATTGCACAAGCGAACGCGTAGCAGTCCCGGTAACGGTAACTCCAATACCAGCGGCACCTATTGTTGGCAACCAATCTGTTTGCCCGGGCTCATCGGCTCATTTAACGGTTAATGTACCCGGAGGCACTGCCGAGTGGTATGCCGCTGCTTCGGGAGGAGCACCACTGGCAACTGGCAATACATTCGACACCCCAGTGTTGTTTAGAGCCACCACTTATTATGTGCGGGCTGTAAGCGGAACATGCGTAAGCGGGCGCACACCGGTAACGGTATCTATGATAGATGTGCTCAGTTTACAGTTTTCGTATGCATCGGGCACATTCTGTACGGCAAGTGCCAATGCCAAACCCGTCATCAATAATCCATCTGGAGGGACTTTTAGTGCTACTCCTGCGGGATTGGTATTTGTAAGCAATACCACCGGCGAGATCAATATCGCTGCAAGCATACCCGGAAAATATGCAGTTACTTTTACTTATGGCGGTACCTGCCCCGGGAATAGCAGCGTTAATATAACCATCACATCTACACCCAACGCGCAGTTTACTTACGCTAAATCATCATATTGCCAGGGGGGGACAAATCCATTACCTGTTTTTGGTGTTGGTGCAACTGCGGGTGCCTTCACCGGCTCGTCGCCTAACCTGGTTTTCAGGGATAGATCTACCGGGGAAATAGATCTCGACGCAAGCAAGCCCGGGCTATATACTATAAAGAACACGATAGGTGCAGACAGTGGTTGCCCGGAAGTTAGTTTTGAACAGCAGATAACTATTGATCCACAGATTATCGTCAACGCTGGTCCCGAGAAACCTGTTTCTGTAGGGAGCTCGGTTCAATTAGGTGGTAGTATCAGCAGCGGAACAGGGAAATGGTCGGGGCCTGGAAGTTTTTCCGACGTCAGCGATCCCCGGGCTACCTATACACCACCCGCTAACGGAGCAACTACGGTAACACTTACCTTAAAGTCCGACGCGCCTGCGGGCACTTGCGGGCAGTTATCGTCTACCGTTACCATTCATATTAACACTATACCGGCAGCGCCAACTGCGGGCGGTACAACGGTTTGTATGGGCAGTATTGCGAGGTTACAGCCCACCGCACCCGGAGGTACTTACAACTGGTTTGATGTGCCTGCCGGCGGCAATTCGCTTTTTACCGGTCCTATATTTAACACTCCGCCGATAACTGCAAATACAATTTATTATGTTGAGGTAACCAAAAACGGTTTAACCAGTAGCCGCACATCTGTTAATGTAACTGTTACACAAACCCCGGCAGCACCGCAGTTTGATAATCCGCCTGTTTGCGCGGGTAACCCGGCGGTGCTAACAGCCAGAGGCTCAACAGGTACTTATAAATGGTTTGACGTACCGGTAGGAGGCAGCCCCTTATCAATCGATGCTGTTTTTACAACTCCAATATTAACAGCCAATAAAACTTATTATGTGCAAACAACAGTTAACAGTTGTACCAGCGAGCGCGTACCCGTTAACGTAACAGTAAATCCGGCGCCTCATATTACAAGTCAGGCAAGTGGTATTGCTTGCAGTGGCGTGCCGTTTAGCTATAACATTGAAGCTTCAGCTGCATCAACTTTTTCATGGAGCCGGGCAGTTGTACCCGGTGTTAGTAATGCCGCTGCAACAGATGTAACCACAGGGCCTTTAACCGAAACTTTAATAAGTACAGTAAACACGCCGGTAATTGTAAAATATATTATTACGCCAACAGCCAATGGTTGTGCAGGGCCTCCTTTTACTTACCAGGTTACTGTTAATCCATTGCCTGTGGTTACCAATAGTTCAACAGCCTCTGTCTGTAACGATACTCCGCACAATTTCACTATTAACCTTGAGCCTGCAGGCGCTGGTACGAGTGTTTCCTGGAGCAGGGCCGCTGTTGCTGGTATAAGCAATGCTGCGGTAACAGGGCAAACTGCCCCAATCATCAAAGAAGTTTTGCATAACACCACTACCGCCTCAATTGATGTTACGTATGTGTTTAACTATAAAACAGCTAATTGTGATGGCCCGCCGTTTAACCTGGTGATGACCGTAAAGCCGGAAGCAAAGATCATCAGTGATGATACCGGAATAGCCTGTAGCGGAACCCCTCAAAATTATGCTATTCAGTCAAACATACCATCGGCTACATTTAGCTGGAAAAGGGATGCGGTTGCAAATATTAGCAACCCCGCGGTAACCAACCAAACAAATAATGTTATTGATGAAAGTTTAATTAACACCGGCACTATACCGGTAAAGGTTACTTATATTATAACACCCTTTGCCTTTGATTGCGCAGGCACTCCGTTTAATTATATAGTTACCGTAAACCCACAGCCGGCCATGCCTGTAGCCAAGAGCAATTCTCCTGTTTGTGTGAATAACACTATACAGCTTCGTACGGCAACAGTACCCAATGCAAGCTACCAATGGACAGGGCCAAACGGCTATATATCCACTCAACAAAATCCTGATATTACTAATGTTACCACAGCCAACAACGGGACATATAATTTATTTGTTATCGTTAATGATTGTACCAGCCCTGCCGGTTCTGTAGATGTTAAAGTAAACGCACTACCCGTTGTCAAAGCGGGCCCAATTCTAAAACAATGTGGGGATAAACCCGTTCAGCTTATCGGGAGTATAACAGGAGGTACTACTACCGGTTATTGGGAGCCCAAAGGAGCCGCAAGCGGGGATTTTTCGCCATCGCGGTTGAACGACAATGCAAACCAGCCTAAATATATTCCATCGCCCGCAGACTTGGCCGCGGGTTCTGTTACGCTAACGTTAATCTCAACCAGTAAAGACAATTGTACTTCTGCAACTGCTGATGTAACAATAAATTTCGGGCAAGTATCGGCGACCAGCGCGGGTCTTGATCGTGAAGTTTGTTCGCAGGATGCCACGGTTAAATTAGAAGGGGTAAAGAGGTCCGGGTATGACGGAGATGTTGTCTGGAAAACATCCGGTACCGGAACCTTCAGCTCTGCCACAGATCTCGACGCGTTTTATAACCCGAGTGCAGCAGATGTACAAGCGGGTTCTGTTATATTATCATTAACTGCTCTAACCCCAAGCGACTGCTATACCGCCACAGATCGGATGACGCTTAAGTTTATCCCGCCGCCAACTGTAAATGCCGGTGGCATAAGATACATTCTGCCCGGCAAGGCAATTACTTTAACCCCCTCGGTTAGTGATGAAAATGTACAGTATTTATGGTCGCCGGCCATCGGATTAAGCAGCACTACCGTTAAAAACCCTGTGCTAACCGGCGGTAATACTGACCAGGATTATACATTGCAGATAACCGATTCAAGGGGCTGCGTTAATACCGATAAAACCAAAATACTAGTATCGCCGACGTTAACAATTCCTAACACATTTACACCAAACGGCGACGGAAATAACGACTTTTGGAATATCCTGGGGCTTGTTGCCTATCAGGATGCTGTAGTAGACATATTTAACCGCTACGGGCAACAACTATTTCACTCTATAGGTTACTCAAAGGCCTGGGATGGCACCTATAACGGAAAACCCGTGCCTGCAGGAACATATTATTATAAAATTGATACCAAACTTAATAGCCAGGTTTTGTCAGGCTATGTGCTGGTTGTCAGGTAATATTATTTAAGCATCAAAAATGTATCACCATAAATGTATCCTCATAAAATTGTGAGGATAAACAGGGTTCAGTTTTCATCTATTGGATATAGCTTAGTTATCCGCTGTAACAAAAAAGCTCTATGCTGAAAAACCTACCATTTAGCATTAAAAAGTTCGTATTCGCCCTCATCCAAGCTATGGATCTCCGTACGGACATCCTTCTCTGAGACTATGACGATGACCTCGTTAACATTTTTAAGGGTTTCTTTACCTGGTAGTGGTTTAGTCAGCTTATAGCCTTTTTTTACAGTGTAATCTTTGTATTTGCCGCTGATCAATTTAACGGGTCTAGTGAATTTTCCGGTGAAAGTGATGGTGAGTTCCCGGTTTTTGTAGTCCAGTTCTGCTTTTGTCTGGCTGTATTTGAAGTTGGCTCCCGAGTCGGCTGACATGGAAAGCATATTGGGCGGAAATAATAGCGTTTCGGGCTTTACGTATGAAATATCAATTTTAGGGTTGATCATGTCATCCAGCTTGAAAAACACATTCTCGTGGATAGCAATGGTAAAGTACTCATTCATTTTCAGTGTAGTCAGTTCAAGCGTTTTAGCCTCTATATAGGTATAATAAATAACCTGCCTGATGGAATCCTTAAACTGCGTTTTTAGCGCGGGCATCAGATCTGTCATCATATCGCTTTTAGGCACTTCTAATTTGGTTTTCATCCTGAGGTTAACATCTTTCACAAATTGCTTCAGTTTAGAGGTGTTCTGATGATTGTCAACCATAAAGTTTAGCGTATTTGCCACGGCCTGATCGTCTGAAATGCGGAGGTATTGCGTGGTGAGCATAAAATACTCTTTGGGTGTAAAGTGAAAATTGTTCACGTCAAAATCGGTGCGGTAGGCATTGATATCTTTATGATAAGCGCCGTTAATTGTACCCGAGCGGTATCTTGGTGCTTTGCTAACAGATTGGAAGCTTAAAACCAGTCCGCCGGTATTACTCAGGGGTAATCCGTTAACATCTTTCCCTAAGATGGAAAAGCTGAAAGACTTGCTGTCATGATTATAACTTTCTGAGAACTGGAAATCCGAAATAAATAACCCGGACAAATTCTGGCTGATCCAGATTTTAACCTTTGGCATGTTGGCAGGGAACGATTCCGGCCCGAGTTCCAGGATGTCTTTTAACCTGTTTTGAGCGAAAACGGGTAACTGTATTAGGATCAGAAGGGCCGTCAGGATCTTTTTCATGGGCAAAGGTAATACTTGATACGCTCGAATAGCTATTTAGCCAGAGATTTCGGTGAAAGTGACCATCTATTACACATTATTTCAAAACCAAGTCACCAGGATAAAAGCACAAAAAAGCCTCTTACGTTATGTAAGAGGCTATATCTGTATTTCTGCGGAGAGCTAGGGATTCAATTTCTGATAAAATCTTAAATGAAAACAGCCTAATTTTCATTTAAATGTGGTTTTTAAAACGTCTAAAAAGCGTATTTGGCAGACTTTTGACAGGGTTTTTAGTAACTATTTTCAACTTTTTTTTTTCATTTCAGAAAAAAAAACAAGATTTGCTTAATTAACAAAATCGGAAATAGACGAACCATCTCAAGTGGCATAGTCTTAACTTACTGAAACAATTTATTGGCATAAAATGCATAGCCAATGCTTTGTTTTTTAAGATTATCTCCGATGAACCAAGAGTTCAACATTCAGGTTGACGATTTTAACAAAATCAAAGAATCTTATTTATTAATCGCTAATCAACTCACTGGTGAAAATCAGAAGTTATTGGAAATTGAAAATCAATTATCATCATTTCAAAATAGTATATCTAAGATGATGCAACAAGTTGATGATATACATAGGTTACTTTTTACTCCAACAAAGAAGCTCAAAAAAGAAGAAATAGGTCTAAAAATAAGAGAAGAGCTTTTAACAAGGAAGCCAAGACCAACACGCTAAATTTTATTATAACAACCGCATTTATTGAACCGCAATTAACTATGAAAATTCCGCATTAATATTGATAAATATTTAATGAGCTTTTTCTCAATGAATAAATGATTGTTAGATTATTTTAAAATTCCTTATTGTAGCTCTGTGCTTAAAAATTACCTTTTAAAACATTCAACATTAAAGTTTGAAAGAGATGCCAATAACTACACAACTGATAGCAATAAAAGATTTGCTACCTATAAAGCCCTTGATTTTGAAACCTGTAAATATCAGGACAAGAGTGAAGATTTGGTAATTATTGATGGTAGTCTTCATCGGTTTTTTAATGATGGTGGGGATAACGCTAATGATTTTAAACTATCAGCATTAATTAAAACTGCATTGGAATTTTGTAAACAATTTGAGATACCGCCTAATATTGTAAAGTTACAATCTCCAGAGTTCGGACTTAATATTGATTTAGGCTTTAAACCAGATGAAGAGTTCTTTGATAAGTTTATTGTATTGCAATCTGATGGGGGAAGTGTACGCCCTTCAACGATAGATAGTAAAGATAAAAATGGATACAAGTTGGGACGGTATTTTACAATATCTGACCAATACCATTTCAAAATCTATCATAAAGTGGGTAATATTTTAAGAGTTGAGGTGAGGATTTTAAAGACCCAAAAACTTAGAATGCTGCACGGTCTTAAAAATTATAATCCGACTACATTCTTGGAATTTCTTAACCCTGAAGTAATTCAAATAATTGGAAACTTAATACTTGACACTTTCGATAAAATTCTTGTTGACGAACATATTTCAGATGGAGGAGATATAAGTGATGATGATTACAAAACTTATTTAATTCTTAAAAATCCTACGACTTGGAGAAAAGGAAATTTAAATAAAGAGGAGCGTAGAAAAGCTAAAATAAAAATTCAAGATTTACTTGATAAATACGGTCATGATAGTGTTAAACAGACGATTCATGGCCTTTTAAAAGATAAGTTAGAGGAATGCTTAGAGATGGATAAGGAATCGTTAGAGTGCTTTAAAATCCTTAAAGCCGAAGATTTTTTAACAATATATAATCGAGAGATTCCACCAGATTACCATTCTATAGAGAGTAATCTGGTGGAAGAGAGTAGGCCATGTTATTCGCCTGATGATTTGTTCAATTCAATAGTAAAATCATTAGATGAAATTTATTTTGAACAGGTCAATTTATCATTGCCTCCTTTTAATAAATTCAAACGTAAGCTTGCTGATTTTAAAGCCAATTTTATTTGGGCTATTAAAGAAAATAAGTACTTGGAGTTGGGTGATTGAAAAATAAAAGTCTCCATACATTCGCTGTAGGAGACTTTTAACATAAATCTTATCACAATAGTAAGAAGATTCTTACTGTTAGATATTCAAATTTTAAAAAATGCCACTTAAATCTTTTTTGGTGTTTCGTATATTCAACAGCTATTTTTAGAAAAAGACACCAACGCCCCCATTCGGAAATCGTTGTGTTTTTCATAAATAAATTCTAAAGTAATATTTAATCACATTGATTACTAAACTTCAACAAGTATAAATTACCTTTTTTTTCTAACTGAACTAATATGCAAGAATCACTTCCATCGCTCAAGGCCGGTAAGTAGAAATGATTTTCTCCACCACTTTTTTCATGAAACACGAGGTAATATTGAAAAATTTCTGCCTTGTTAAGCTTGGTAGTTACAACTTTCCTTTTCAGCCCATCCAAAGGGTCAGGTAATATCTTTGATGATTCTGTTACAACTTTTCCATTAGGATTTTTAATGTTTTGATTTGTCTTTAAAGCACCATTGGATAAAATAGGGGGCTTTGATGGTAGCATTTCATCCTTTAATGTATATGCTACGTACGGGCTGTTGCTAACTTTATAATCGGTGGCATTCGTAATAACGACATTTACACGTTCATGCTTTGCATCTGGGAAGTATAAGCTCAATTGATATGGGTACTTATCTCCACCTAACGCTCTGTAGCTCCCACTTATTCCAAAATATTTTTCAGTTGGTTCTTGATAGTCATATTCTTCGGTATGTATATGGCTAAAGATGCCCCCATGCGCATCTACAACGTCTACTGTAATATGTCGATTTTTCTTGTTATGATTAGCATTAATATAAACATACGGCTTACCGGAAATATTATATACGGTGTATTTGGTAATAAACACACTGTCGTCTGGATTTAAATATTTTTTGGAATAGCTCAACTTGATAACCTTATTTTGGTAGGAAGTAATTGTTTGACGATAAGCAAGATGTTTTGTGATTTGTTGAGCTTGGCTTAGGAAAGAAAATAATAAGAAACTAATTATTAACGCTTTTTTCATTGAGAAAGGTTTTTATCCAAAGATAAAAAAAGAATTCAATTGGAGGCTTAAAAGCCTCCAATATTCTTTAAAATCAATAACACATTTGAGGCTAATGGTTGATAAAAAAACTATAGCCAAGAATATAGGAGCCAATCTCAAGAAATTAAGAGAACGGAAAGGTTTATCTATGCAAGCTTTGGCGAATTTGGCAGAAGTTGAAAAAAGCCAGATTGTTAGAATTGAGAATGGTCAAGTGGATGCTAAAGTCTCCAGTTTATTTATTCTTGCGGGCGCCTTGGAAGTAGATGTAAAAGAGTTTTTACATGAGGTTCCAGTTAAATTTATTAACTAATAAAACAGGACTTTTTTTTGGGTGTTTTTTCACTTTTCAAACAAAAACCGGAGCCAAATGTAAACTACTAAAAACAGTAACTCTTTGATACAAGTGGCTTTAAAACAGTAAATTATCTATTTTTTAAAATAATAGAATAATTTACAAAATCTGTGAAAAACAAGTGGATGCTCAACCTTTGAACTTTTTGAAGTCAGAGTTTTTTATACATGTACAGAACCATCAATTAATCCTTAACATTAATAATTGGATTTTCATTAGCGCACCTTCCCTCCAAAAAAATAGAATATTCAAAAGGAGATTCGACATTTTGCAAAACGTAAATATTTGCTATCAATTCAGCGTTAACTCCATTGCTATTTGATGGAATAATTACTGGAAAATCTTTTCCCTTTAAGAGTATTTCTGCTAATTTATGTGCGTTCATATATTTGCTATAAGATTTTTCACCTTCATAACTGTTTTAGTTGACACTTTAACGTTATTACCAATTTCCCGAACTGTTAAGCCTTTACGCAATCCTTTAATTATTTTTTGGGATGTGGGTTTATCCAAAAATGTTTTTTTATTTTCTGAGGTGCCTTCTGGCCTGCCGAGCTTGCCGCCATTTTGAACATATACTAACCTACCTATAGTAGTTCTTTCCTTAATGTTTTCTAACTCCAGTTCGTAAAGTGAAGACATCACAGAAGAAATCATTTTCCAAATAGGATTTTTCTTTCCGTTGGGTCGTGATTCAATACCTAAGTTTTTGATAATGACATTGACACCTCTTTCTTCAAGCCAACCGAGAACATTAATTACGTCACCTGTATTTCTTCCCAACCGTGAAAATTCTTCGACCACAAGTGTTTTAACTAACCCTTGCTCAACTAACTTTATTATTTTCTTTCCTTCGGGTCGGTCTTTAAATGCCAAGGTTCCTGACACTCTATCCAAAAAGGTTTCATCATATTTTTCTTCATCAGCAGAGAAACGATTACCCGTTTGTTGTAATGTGGAAACCCTATTGTATTTAATTCGCATATTTGTATTCTTTTTAATCTTAGATTAAAGTTACTACAAAAAACGATTAACTACAAGCTAGTTCTGTTTTATTTTCAGATTGTTTTTGTATTACTTTATTTCATAATTAAATGTAACACGCTTAAATCCGAAAGAATTTCGCAGAAGGTAGCATTAATATCAATGTATAGTATATTAGTATATTAGTGAAATATTTCAATTAGAAATTTTTCTAATTTTAGTGGTTAGTAAACTTTATACTACATGTCCCTAAACTCCTTACACGATAATATAAGACGATATATTTCGGTAGAAGTGTCAAGTGTTTCGCTACCGAATCAAGCAAAGACGAGTTATGTATTTACTGATTTAAACAGGTTATTAGATATTCTTTTAAAAGTATTTGACAGCCCAATAAGTGAACCTCGTTTAAAATCGGTAGGTGCCAAATTTTATGAACACTTAAAAATAATCATAGAAGCGGATTTCAATACTTTACCACAGGCGGTTGAAGGTTTAGCGACGAACCTTGAAGCATATCTAAAACTAATAGGATTTTATCGATATGGGCTAACTGTTTTATGGAACGGTGATGCAAGTTCGAAAGGGTTGAAGGAAACAATGTTTGCTAATCTTACCGCTGGTAAAATTGCTCCTCAAAAAAACTGCAAACCAATTAAATTACCAATTCCTTTAATTAATTATACGGGTGATAGAATAACCATTTTTGATTTCATAAGAAATGATTTAAGAAACAATGTTCATAACGCTGTATCATATCAAAGAGCGGAAGTCATACAGTTAGCCAATATCGCCATCAGTGGTTATTTATTAATAACTGAAGACAATCAGCTTTTACTAAAACAATCTGTGTTTCCAGAATACCAGTACCTCAAAAGAATTGTTGGGTCAGACAAAAGCAAGGGACTAAACTCAGTTTATGTTGAGTTAATAGGTGAAGAAATCAATAAAGACATTGATGTTTTAGCAAAATCTGTGATTGATGAACGAATTTTAATCGACAATTTGCTTGATTATCAAAGCTTAGATGATTTTGATAAAATATCCGAGGGGGAATTAATTCCAGAAGAGCAAATAGTCGACAACATACTTTCAATTGTTAAAAAACACCCTCGCTTACATCTAATTGGTGAAGCCGGTTCAGGAAAGTCTACAGTACTTCTTAAAGTTCTTATTGACGGCGCAATTGAAATACTAAATAATGGAGACATTGATAAAAAATTCCCTTTTTATATCCACGGTGGCGAGTACAGACCGACCAAAACTTTTGCACAAATAATTTCTAAAAAAATTGACTATGATTGGTTTTGTAACGCAATAGAAAATGGTAAAGTACAATTGTTGTTGGATGGTTTAAATGAGATTCCTGAACGATACAAGGTCGATGCTTACAAGGAAATTTCTGACCTCATTAATCAAAATGACAAGAACTGTTTTGTTCTTTCAGAACGAAAAATGTTTTTTAAAAATTCATTTGGACTTCCTGTTTTTGAATTGAAGCAATTAGATTATGAACAAATTAAAACCTTCATAAATAGGTATGCCAAAAACGCAAGCGAATCTTTGTTAAGGAATATTGATAAAAGTAAAAATCTACTACAATTATCTTATAACCCTTTAACGTTAAAGATGCTGATTGCAGTTGGCAATAGAGGTGATTTTCCGGCAAATAGGGGACTATTATTCAAAAGCTTTATTGATACAATTCTTAATCTCGAAAATCTTAAAGGAAGCACAATTGATAGTCTTCTAAAAATTGATGTTTTGGCAAATGTCGCATGGGATATGAGAAATGGGGATACGGTTAGCATGCCTGTATCTAAGTTCAAACACTTAATCGGCAGTTATTTACCACTGTATACGAATAAGGTTGGAATTTTAGATTTTTATAAGGATTCTATCAGTTCACTTATTCTTAAAAAAAGTGATGATGATGAAATAACGTTTTATCATGAAACATACCAAGAATATTTTGCTGCTTTAAAATTGAAGCAAAAATTTGAGATAGATTTTAACTTCGATTTAGATATAAACAACCCTCGGTTTTTTGATACAATTGTGATGTGTAGCGAATTACTCTCAAATGAAAACTACACACTCAAATTTTTTGAAAGTATTTATTTAGGTTCAAAATCACCAGTCCATAAATCAATAAATAAGTTAAACGCCGACGACGTTGGCGACAATGTGTCGTTAGGTGCAAAAATTGCCTTTTCTTTAAAAAAAATATATCCCTCAATTTATGAAGTAGCCGAAACATACGTGTTAAATCTTTGCAAGCTTTGGAAGTACTTTTATCAGATTGATGGAACTGAAATTCTTCCTATAGAGACACTGTTTGCTACCATTGGTTGTATCAATTCGGAAAAAATATATCGTTATATCACGTTTGATTATGAATGGCTGGATTTGTGGGTCAACAGTAGTGATAGAAAGTCAAATGTTTTTAAATTCACACACTTAGATTCCTTTGATTCACTGTCCAAAATAATGATAGCGGAAATACCGGATTTTCAGCCTTTCTATGATGTCCTTAAAAATTTAAGCATACGTTTTTTTGGCTCATCATACGTTGTAAATAACTTACGTAAACTTGAAAATAGGTTATTGAATAAACAAAGCGAAAATGAATTATTAGAGTTGTATGAGCGAGATAAGGATTTCAAAATATTTCTTCAATTAGTAAGGCTTGATATTAAATATTTAAATAGCTACCCTATTAATTTATCTACTTCTAGTGACAACGAAAAAGTTTTGAATACACTTATTCGTTATCATATTCATTTAGATAGTGCGAGGATGATAGTTTTAAAAGAAATAATTAACAGTGGTATAAACAATAATCTGATATATTTTTTTGCAAGGGTACTCATAGATTTTGGCTACGATGACCATTTTTTCAAGCTTTCAAAGGCGCTTTTTGCAGATAATCCAAAAGGCTATGCTTCAATAGTTGTTTTGCTCCAAAACTACACTTTTGTAAAACTTCCTCTCGACATTCAAAACTTCTTTGTTTCGGATATTCCAAATACGATTTGCTTTAATTATTCAAACCTTACCAAGAGTCATTTCAAGGTTAAAGGAGAAGATGCTGATAAGGTTTTAATCGGCAGAAATTATTCTTTCAACGATAATATTATTCAAATAAAAAACATTGCACCTCATTATATAAAAGGAGAAAAATGTATTGTAGTAGGTCACACAGATTTGTTGACCTATGTAAATCTCCTTCCTATAACAGGTAATGTCGAATGTGAATTAAATGGAAAACAAGTGGTCTACGAGTATACCCATTTTAAATTGTCTCGTAAGGCAAAAAAGATTTTTTTTATATTAAAAGAGCAACAAGAAAAATATGAGATTAACGCTCATAAAAGTCTATATAAAGTTTCTATCAATGGCATTTTCGATTGGAAGTTTTTTGGGGTTGATTATCATTTTATCGAGGATACAAGCGAATTCAATATCAAATATGATATAGTAGAGATATCTCAAATTGAAAGTAATAGTCCTACTTCGGGAATAATGATATTACAAGGGATTCCAGTAAATTTATTAAAGCCACAAATTTACCATCCTGAGATAATCAAAACCAATAAGCACATTCTAAGATTATTCGAGCGGGATTTTGCGGAAAACAATGTTGAGGCTTTCGTTTCTTCTTTAGGTTTAAAATACCTATTTATTAATCAATTATCTAATTTCCAATTTGGCGTGGTATATGAGTCATTAGAAAGAACTGTAAATATTTATGACGTAAGAAGCAATAAAATTCGACAGTTCAACAAAAGGTTGGGAAATGTTCTTGAATTTAAGGTCAATGACTTAATATTTATAGAAGATAACTTTTTCCTCCATAAACTGGAAGATATTTCGTTGATAGCGGGCAGTATAAATTTTTCAATAGGGCAGGTTGTGAAAGTAAACCATGAAAAACAAGAGGGATTTATTTCCGACTCTTCAAATCATCTCAAAGAGGATTTTTATTTCAAATATGCCTTTTCTGATTACATTCCTAAGATAAATGATAAAGTCAATTTTTTACCTGCAATCAATCCCGCTCGGAACTTAAATCGACCTATGGCAGTAAGAATATCTTATTTAAAAATTTAAAGTCGCCTAATTTTTTAGAAATGGAGACAACTTTATGTAACGCTAAATTAAGAATATAGAGGCCAAATTTGGTATCGAAAAAGGCGTCAAAATCAATCCAAAAAGATGCTTTTTAATACTGGTTTAGTAATTCAATTTTTCGTCTCTTGCTATAATCAGCCATATTTTTTTTATTAAGGTTCTGATTTTACTAACCAACAATTTGTATCCAAGGGATATCTACCAATAACATACATTTAAAATCTTCATGGTTTTAGGTTTATACTTTTAATCTATGTGTAATTCCCGAAGATTAAGTTTTTCAAAGATAATAGCTTGGTAAACCTTCACTCATCGAAGTATACCTAATTTTAGTGTATTTTTATGAATACACGTTCAGCAGCATATTAGAGCAGACAATTTATAACTACACCTAAGCAGAAATCAAATTAACAGTAAATTATATGTTGACATATAACGAGCTTATCGAATTAAAAGAAAAGTTGGCTAATGGAAAGATTGCGTTAGAGTATGCAAAAGATTTATATTGGAATGATTTTGAAGAAGGGAAACGGGCATGGCATACAAAAGATTGGAAAGAAAGACGAAGTGAAATAATTAAAGACAAATGCGAAATATGTGGCAGCAAAGAAACTTTAACATTACAACATCTTTCCCACCCCCAAAAATATAATGATTACGAACGAGAGGTAACTAAAAAACACACTCAAACTTTCATTGGTTCTAACGCCATCGTTGGTAAACGTGAATTTAGTGAACACGTAATAAAAAACTATGATTATGTCCCTATTACTTTGTGTCCAAATTGTGGAGATAACCGACCTAATAAGAGAGTGAGAAAACTTCCACAATACCTTTGCGTACAATGCCGACACGAATTTGATAAACCTATTTATAAATCTGTGGATGAACTCATTGCTATTTTTTATGAAAATGAAGAAGCTCTTGATGTTCGTGACAAATGTTTTATCTCAAAAGATAAGTGGAAAAACAATCATAATTTATCCAATGTAAAGTATTGGTTTCAAAGAAAAATGGTGAAAAACATACAATCTGAAATAATTGGGAAGGAAGCATTTTTACTGTATTTAGATGACACCATAAAATATCTTTCTTTTGAAGATACAATTACTGCTTGTAAAAAATGTGCATTTAACTTTGACATAAACAATATTGAATTATGTCCAAAATGTAGAGAACATTACAAAGGCATTCAATATCCAACCTGTATTCAATGTTTATCTAAAGAAAGGCGAAAAGCAGCATTGGAAAAGATTGAATTTAGAAAAGAATGGCACGCAATACATAAAGAGCTTGGAATTGACTAAACAATACCAAGTTACGGGGCATTTAAAAACCCCTATCAGATTGATATTATGCCCTATAAATTTATTGAATGAGGTTTACAGGTATTCAGCTATATCAATAAAAGAACAAATAACCAACACCTTATTTATTATAAAATTTTACTAAATATAATGAAGCAACCCGAAATTAGTATAGAAGAAGGTCAAAGAAGGATTAATGAAGTGTTTGAGAACCTTCCTCAAAAAATGGGGTCATTATTAGAAGACTTAAAGGATAAAGCTACTAAGTTTGAAAGCTTACAGCTGATATCAAATATAAGCCACTATAATCACTTAAGAGACACTCGTAGATATTCGGACTACAACGATGGGCGAATGGCTGTTATAGCAGAATTAGTAAGTATCCTATGCCTCAAAATAGGTTATATTGATAAATGTGAAATCACAACTGAAAATATTAATGAAAAACTAAAAGAGCTTCAAGATGTAGCAGCACAATATTTTGGTATGTTTTCTTTAAATCATTCCAACAATAGATTAGGGGAAGAAACAACACTTCAGCGAATTACCAATAAGCTAAACCGAGATGAAATTGTGGTTAGAAATCCGGGATTGATTGAGCACCATTATATGATAGTTGAACAACTATTTAAAGAGCTTAATCCAGAGATTAAAAAACAGTTCGGTTTTGATATAAATGATAGTTTAGTAATCAGAAAAAGCTTAATTAAGCTTTTTCAAAATCGAATTAAAATTGCTCTCGATAGCGCACATGATAAAACAGAAATAGCCAGGCTTGAAGTACTGAAATTTAGAAATACAGGTAGCGTTACCTTTGATGGTTTGCTCTCTGTTGGTGATTTGAATCAGCTTAAACCATTTTCTTCTAAGAAGCTAAAAAACATTCTGCTTTATCATTATATGAATGAGATATATTACAATTTGAGTTCGATTTATGCTTTTACTGCCGGAGATTTAGCTAATCACTGTCAAGTTAGCGTAGAAATCGCTGAAAATTTTTTAAAGCCCTTTGCTTGTGAATTTGGTTCAATAAAAGAAAACATAGAAATACTTGGAGCGCTTACAATCTTAAGAACCAAACCAGTTATAAAAAAAAATGATAAGTATATAATTCCATCATTTTCGCTGTTAACTTGGGCTGTAGAACCGACTATAGAAGATTACTTCAAGCAGTATACTAAGCTTTCAAATAAATTTAAAGATATCAAACATGATTATCTATTAAGTTTTAGTATAGAATTATTGAGCACTATGATGCCTAACGCTCAAATTTATCCATCAAATTTATATTATACCTTACCTGATGGAAAAAGGTGTGAGGCTGATGGACTAATAGGATATGATACAACATTGTTTGTAATAGAAGCTAAAGGGAGTAGGATTACAAATAAGGCCAAGGACGGCAGTTATGAACGAACTGAAAATCATTTAAAGGAACTTATTAGAGATGCAACTTTACAAGGACAGCGCACAATAAATTTTATTAAAAACTCTGAGAACGCAAGTTTTCGTAACAAGAAAAATCAATCAATTGATTTTGACCCAACTCAATACGATGAGTTCGTTTTGGTCAGTCTTACTTTAGAACCCATTGGTAATATCACGCCTCTACTAAAAGTTAATAATGATTTGGAATATTTTGATGAACATCAGTTTCCGTTAATTCTAAGCATTTATGATTTGATTGTGATGGTCGACCATTTTGAGCACCCGGTATTTTTTCTTCATTATTTAAAACGACGTAAAAGATTTTTAGAGGTTCAAAAAGTTTATGTTTTTGAAGAAATTGACTTAATGGGTTACTATTTGGCAAATGGTTTATACATAGAAAATTCTCTTAGAAGGGCTGAAGAAGGTAACATAAATGTATTAAGTTTTGATAACCAGACAGATGAAATTAATGATTATTACATGTATAAGTTTGGGCATAAAGAACAATTTACACCTAAAGTAAAGTCATTTCATCCAGAAGATTTTATTGCCCTACTAAATGCAATTGAAGCGTCTAAAATTCAGCATCGTGTTAAAATAATGAGTGAATTTTTAGAGTTTAACAGTGATTCTATTAGAACGCTGATAGATAATGTTCATAAGGTGAAAAAACAATTTTCAGAAGACGGCGACCTACATGATTGCTCTATTTGCTCATCTAAAGATGGTGGTGGGGTTGGTATTACCTTCATGACAGCAAGCAATCAGACCCAACTTGATGAAAAACTATACCATTATTGTTTATACAAACTTCATCAAGTAAAAGCAAAAATATGGGTGGGAATAGGCGATATAAATACTTCGACTGATAACTATAATATTAAATGCTCATTTTTCGCAATGAGTAATAATTAAGATTTAATATATTCACCTAATCTTAAACCTTATTCGGAATGTCAACAAACAGAGAGAAAGCTCGCGCAATATTAGAATTAGCAAACCAAATTGAGGCTATATTCGACCAAAGTGATTGGATAGAGCTTGGGTACATAGTTGGGGAGAACCAATTAATTGAAGGCCATGGCAGACTACTCAGAAGCTTAGGTTGGGGAGATGATGACTACAAAGGCAATGTGCTCGAAGTGTTAACTAAGATAGTTGATGCTGCCCCTGAAAACTTGCAAGATATTAAAGATTTCATCTCAAAGAAAAATGGTAGCCCTGAAGTGTCCGAGTTCGTTTCCACCGGCCATGTTGAGGTACCAAAGAAAATAATTTCATTTTCTCCTTATGTTTTTCAAGTTCCAGATAAGCCTCAAAATCAAAAGTTAGTTTCAGTTATGCTTCCATTTAGCCTTAATGATACGTTTGAAACTGTTAAGGCTGCTTGTACAGAGCTAAACTTGGAATGCAAGAAGGCAGACGACATTTGGGTTAACTCTACTTTTATACAAGATATATTCGAGCTGATATTTACAAGTAAAATTGTAATAGCTGATTTTACTAATAAAAACCCAAATGTGTTTTATGAAGTTGGGATAGCACATACATTAGGTAAAACTGTAATTCCAATATCACAATCTATTGACGATGTACCCTCTGACTTAAGGCATCATAGGGTATTAAAGTATTTGCCAAACACAGAAGGTTATTCTAATTTAAAAGATGAGTTAATTAAAAGAATAAAAACAATTTTACCAGATTCAACAAATTGGTTTTAATCAGACCAAACTATTAATCTTTCACTATAATCATGGCAGGTCATATTAATAATAAATATTTTTTATCAGAATTTATTGAAACTCATAGAAAAAATTTAATATCGAAAATTAATACCCTTGAAATAACAGAGGAATCAGATACAATAAAACTTACTGCAAGTTTTATTGAACAGTTTACTATTGAGCTGTTAAATCTGGAAGAGCCTGTTCCATCAAAACCAACTGAAACCTATATTGAGAAAAGGAGCGTTTTTGATGATATATATAAGCAAAAGGTGTATGAAATAAAAGTTGAAATTCCATTCACGGGTAACAAGCAGCTTTTTGATTGCAAACCATCAACTTCAACAATAGTATATTTTGACAACAAATTTCAAATAAATGTTAATTCCGTAGTTTTTTGGATTGTTTTGGAGGAATTAGATGCAAATAAATTCCATGCAGAAGTATCAAAATTTAAAGGAAAGCTATCGGTTAACCTCAATACAATTAATGCAGAAGTTACATTATATAACAATCAGTTAGATAGTGCCGTATCATCATTAATTAATAATAGAACAAGAACTGTTGCTCAAAAATTTGATTTTATGGAGAAAATCGGGTTAAAAGTTAATCCGAAATCAGATGAGTACTTAACCCCGTCTCCAGTTACAAAAAAACAGATTCCAACGCCTGTATTAGAAACACAAAGAAATCTCGATAAAGCTACAGTACCAATCTTACAGGACAAAGTATATCAGGATATAAAGGAAGTGCTTTATAATGTTGGAAGAGCGATTGAACGAAAGCCCTCATTGTATTTAAATAAGCATGAAGAAGATTTAAGAGATATTTTTCTTCTCTTCTTAGAGACAAGGTATGATTCAACCACAGGTGTTGGCGAGGCGTTTAATAAAAAAGGTAAAACAGATATTCTATTAAAACATGCCAAAGATGGGAGCAATTTATTTGTAGCAGAGTGTAAGTTTTGGAAAGGACAAAAAATGATGTTTGAGGCAGTCGACCAGTTATTGGGGTATTTAACCCATAGGGATTCTAAAACAGCCGTAATGACTTTTGTTAACCAAAAAGATTTTTCTTCTATTATTGAAACATTTAGAACTGAAATTATAAAGCACCCCAATTTTAATAGATTTCTTACAGATACTTACAGTTCTTCAATAAGTTATCAGTTTTCATTGCCATCTGACTTAAAAAACACCATTCAGATTGAATTTATGTTTTTTCATTTTCCAAAACCTTAAAAGATACCTATTACATGAATTGTTGATTGTCAAGAGTTCAGCTAAATCACAGCCCTATGAAAAGATTCATTGCCTATTTTGACTATCTCGGTTTTAAAGACTTTATTGAAAAAAACGATTTGGAATTTCAACACCAGATAATGAATAATAATTTCAGGGATATCGAGATTGCATTGAGTAAAGGTAAGACCATTGAAACTCGTAGAGGTTTTATTCCTGATATTGATGAATCTAACATCAATTGTATGAACTTTTCAGACACAGTTGTTTTTTGGACAAATGATGATTCAGAAGAATCATTGAGAGAAATATTAAGAGTTGCATTTACATTTAATTACCATTGCATAGAATTTACTTTTCCGCTTAAAGGAGCTATTGTGTATGGTGAAGTAACTCATGTTGATTTTCGGCAACAAAATGGCGGCGGTGGTATATACAATATCAACTCTTTTTATGGAAAGGGTATAATTGAAGCTTATTTGAAAGCCGAACGGCAACATTGGGCAGGAACGGTTATAGATAGCTCCGTAATTGAAGAAATAATTTCAAAGGAATTAAATCCAGAGGAAATACTCAAAGAGGTAGCCAAAAAATATATGGTGCCTTATAAAGAACCAATAGAAAGCCAAGAAGAAGAATATGCTTTGAGATTAGTAAAAGGCGATTTACCTGAAGCAGCTTTTCAAAATGTTAGTAAGCAAATTGCAAGAAATTTTGGAGAATACAATAAATCTGTTGAACATCATACGGTTCAACAGAAATTGGCTAACACAATAACTTATTTAAAAAGCTTCATTCCATAATAAAAACCCATCAATTAATGGAATTATCACCCCGGCTATCCTTTGATTCTTAAAAAACTATAACCTAAAATCATCATAACGTCCAATGACACAAAAAATAGAGAGTGAAAAATTACTTGTTAGAGAAGTATTTACTAAATGGTTCCGCATCCCTGAATACCAACGGCCTTATGTTTGGCAGAATGACCAAATAAGTGAACTATTAGATGACATTATGCAGGCCTGCACGTCTAATCCTGATTCTGATTATTTCCTTGGTTCAATGGTTCTTCAGAAAAAAGAAAAGATTGAAGGTGGAACTAAGTATACCGAATATGATTTATTAGATGGTCAGCAAAGGCTAACTACACTATTTTTAATTACAGCAGTAATTAGAGATTTAACACCACCAACCAGTACAGCAAGATTACAGTCCTCTCGTGAAGCTATTTTCCAAATAGCAAATGATGATGATAATATCCCGGAGAGAATTAGAATCGTTTTTGATATTAGAAGTCAAGTAAAGGATTTCATAAACGAATTTGTTAAGGATGAAGGTGGCACCAAGAAAAAAACAGAATTGTTAGAGAAAGCAAATAATTCTTATGAAGATACCTCCATAAGAAATATGGCTAACGCAATTGTTAAGATTCATGAATACTTTATTGAGAATGATGTAAATGCGTTTTATAAATATTTACGCTCCAATGTATTGATGATTTATGTTTCTGCTGAACAGCTTGAAGATGCATTCAGAATGTTTACAATCATGAATAACCGTGGTGTTAAATTAAGAAACAGCGATATTCTTAAAGCAGAAAACCTTGGTCAAATCACTAACGCAACAGTTAGGATGGACTTGGCTAAGAAATGGGAAGAAACAGAAACTTATTTTGGTGAAGATTTTGATGCTTTTCTTTCCTATCTCCGAACGATTCTTGTTAAACAAAAAGCTACAGTAAGTCTACTAAAAGAATTTGAAGACAATATTTACAACCCTAAAGTTTACGATAGAAACACCAAAACCTATACTAAAATGCCTGCTCTCTTAAATAAGGGCGAAGATACGTTCAAGTTTATTGATAGGTATAAAAAGCATTATGAACAGTTGTTTGATAATGATAATTATAATCTTACCAGTAGCTTCGAGGTTCATAACTATCTTCATTTAATGGAGAAAGGATTTGAAGCAGATTTTTGGATTGCTCCTTTACTCAGATACTACGATAAGTATAAGTCAGAAAACTTGATTGGATTCATCAAAGCTTTAGATAATAAGTTTGCTCACGATTGGTTACTTGGTTACACACCTACCATTCGTATTGAAAATGTAAACGCCATTATCCAGGCTATAGATGATTCTACAACGACTGGAGAAGTTATTATTAACCCGGCTTTGAAAATTGAATCAGCAGAGCTTAAAACAGTATTTTCAGGCAATGTTTATGGTAAAAGGGCTGCACGATATGTTCTGCTAAAATTAGACCTATTATACCACGGTCATACTACCAAGCTGGAGATGCCGGAAACGATAAGCATAGAACACATCTTGCCACAAACACCAGTTGACAGCAGTCAGTGGAAGGTTGATTTTACTGATGATGAAAGAATTGAGTGGACTAATAAATTAGGTAACCTTGTTCTAATATCCAGAAGGAAAAATTCGTCTCAAAGCAATAAGGATTATACTGATAAAAAGGAAAAATATTTTAAGCACAACATTGAGCTTTTTAGTAATTCTATAAGAGTATTTAATCAGTTTCCCACTTGGAACCTCAATGATGTAAAGAAAAATCAACTAAGTGTTCTAAATCAAATAAACCTGGGTTTTGGTATATAATGGAAAATGAACCGCAAAAGTATTTATATAAAGATTTAATAGCATTTACAAACTATGTAAACCTTAACTATATTGACCTTATTTTGGCTAAAAATGATATTAAAACTGAACATAAGAGGTTTTTATACACGGTACTTTACAAGCTTAATAGTGGTTTAGATAGCTGTCAATTGTTTGTATATAATTTTAATCAAACAGAAAGGCACTTGGATAGTCTATTTTTAATTTTGAGAACGCTTATTTCAGATTCCTTAACAACTTTATATGTTATCAATAAAGACACAAAATCTAATGAGGATATTCTTAAAAATATCATGACTTTATATACCGACCATCTCAAGTACGGGTTAATGAATTTGGGTAAATACGGGAGAAAGATATGGGGCTATTCAGAAGAAAAAATAAACGAGGAAACTAAAAAAATCAAAAAAGATTACTCGGAATTTTTTGATAGAGATGGTAACTTTAAATTTAAGCCATTTAGAGTTACTATAGGCGATATAGCCGAATACTTAATAAAGAATCATGCGGATAACATTTCTGAAGCCTTGGTTATTAAAGGTTACGATTTATATTATTTCTTTTCAAAATATGAGCATTTAGGGGTTTTGAGTTTACCCTTGATTCATCGGCAATATGACCCGGAAAACAAGCCGGAAATTTTAAGACAAGTTGGTCAAGCCATAAATGTGATTAGTTTTATGATTGAATATTGCTTAAAACATTGGTCAGATTTCAAGGTGGAAGACGACGCAGATTTCCAAAATTTGTTAAAAAATTTATCAAAACATTCATAATAACACTTATAAAATGGCACTTAAAGAAGAACAACTTTTAGCAATAAAAAATAATTTCAACGCATTAATAACAGATAACCCGGCAAACCAATTATTTCGATATGATTTGAGAGAGAAGCAAAATGAAAAGCTGCAAAGCTTTGTCGATAGTGGTCAACTTAATGATAAGCAGAGCGAAGAATTTCTTGTAATCCAGTTAGAGAACACACTTGAAAATTTTCGTGTATTAAATAAAATAGCACCTAATAATGAATTAGGGGTGGATTTCAAACCAATGATTGAAAAGCTTACAAAGCTTTTGAATGAGCATAATGAATAATTAACCCATGGCCAAAAGCAGCAATTTTTCCTCCGATAAACCGATTGTTAATGAAGAAGATGACCAATTTCAACGGTATGCTTTTTCAAAAAGGATTGCAGATACCATAATTTCAAGAGAAAATAAGGATTGTATTGTAATTGGTATTTACGGGGCATGGGGTGAAGGTAAAACATCAGTAATTAACTTTGTTGAAAAAGAGTTGCTAAAACATGAGCAGGTTGTAACCCTTAAGTTTAACCCTTGGAGATTTAGCGATGAAAACTCTCTGTTAATACAATTCTTTCAGTACTTAGCTAACTCCATAGATACAAAGCTCAATACAAAATCTGAAGAGCTTGGTAAGCTAATTAAAAAATATAGTAGTGTTTTAAATTTTTCTGCTCCTTTCGTAGGAAATGTTGGTGATAAAGCTAAAGCGGTCGCTGATTTATTAGGTGGTGCTGATGTTGAAACGTTGAAGAAAAGAATTGAAGATGCGTTAGTTAAAGCCGATATAAAAGTAGTTGTGTTTATTGACGACATTGATAGATTAGATAAAGATGAACTTCACTCCATATTGAGATTAGTAAAATTAAATGCTGATTTTTCAAATGTTACCTATGTATTATCTTTCGATGAGAAAATGGTTTCCATTGCAATCAGCTCCAGATTCGGTGATGGCAATGATTTAGCCGGACAAAATTTTTTAGAGAAAATTGTACAGGTTCCCTTAACTATTCCACTTGCTCAGCCAGATGCGCTTAAAAGTTTTATTTTCAAATTGATTGAAGATATATTGAATAAGAGTGATGTTGAAATCAGTGATAAGGAAATAAGCCGTTTTGGGAGTGAGTTTGTTACCAATATTTTGCCCATGTTGGATACGCCCCGGCTTGCGGTTAGGTATGCTAATACAATTTCATTTTCGATTCCCTTATTAAAGGGTGAAGCTAACATAATTGACCTTTTACTGATTGAATCAATTAAGATTTTTTATCCTGCATTTTATACATTTATCAAAAGTAACCCCGATTATTTCATAGGTTCTTTTTCCAGTGATAAAGACAATCGTAAGAATGATGAAAATAAAAAAGCTGCATTTAAAGAAGCATTAGAAGAGTTAGCTAAAAACTTATCCCTTGTTCAAAAAGAAGCTGCTAAAAATTTACTCCAAGCAGTGTTTCCACAATTGAGAGAAGCTTTTCATAACGTCAACACTTCTGGTCATGGTATTCAATGGTTCAAGGAAAAAAGAATATGCTCACCGTTTTATTTCAAGCGCTATTTCAGCTATTCTGTAATAAAAGGTGAAATTTCTGATATTGAATTTGATGATTTTCTTTCAAATGTTGAATCAGAAGATTTTCAGTTAGTATCAGAGAAATTGAAGTATTTCATTGATAATACTTCAAATGAAACCCTGATAAAAAAAATGCGTTTTATTATTGATGATTTATCTCTTGAGAAATTAACAAGAATTGGTTTATCAATCTGTAATATCTCCAATGAATTTATAGAGAATACTAAATTTCATTGGTTTGTTTTTTTAAATCCTCAAAGACAAGCTGTCGCGTTTCTAAAATTGATTACAGAACAAATCACTGATAAAGGGGCTCAAACATCATTTATATTGGATTTGGTGAAATATGCGCAAAGTTTTGACTTTGCTTATGATATTCACTATTGGTTCAAACCTATGCCAGAGAAAGATGAAATAATAACTCCTGAACAACACGATTTATTAAGCCGGGCACTACTTGCCAGAGCTTTAAATGATGCGGGTGATATGCCTTTATTTGAAAAATTTCCAATGTCTGTTCAAAAAGTATTGGAAGCATGGAAAAAGTTTGATTCAAAAGAGTTGGCGATTTACATAAAAAATGCACTAACTACCGACGATTCTAATGTAGTTTCATTGATTGTTGCCTTCACTCCATATATTACCAGTAGCACGAATCCCGAAGGGTATTTATCGGATATGAAAAAGGAGGATTTTGTTTATTTAACCTCAATCATTGATAAAAAACTTGTTAAAAGGATTTTGAAAAAATACTTGAAATCAAAAAAGATTCCTATAGTTACACCCGTTTGGTCAAATAGTCGCACCAGTAAAAATTTAAGTATAGAGAACTTATTAATGCAGACAATCCATTGGTGTAATTTAAAAGAATTAAACATTGACAAAGCGGTAGAAATATAGCGGAAATACTAAGAAGGCAAAACTTTGTGGCCGGAGGAATCAGAGTATGGCTTGGTACCAATAATTTTTCCAAAACAGATGCACCATACTTTCCCGAGATAACCATTGTTCGTGATGTACCAACAGACTACACACCTTATCTGATAAACGGGCTATTGGAGGCTTGAAAGCAATTTATAGAAGGGTTATCTATATATAAGAAGGGTTATCTATATAAACGTGTTGGAGTAATGTTGACTGATTTAAGGCATAATAGCGATGGTACTCAAATTTTATTTCAAGTTGATACCCGACAAAAAGAAATAGAAATTATTAAGAAAGTTGATAGGTTAAACCGCTTAAACGGTGGTGATACTGTACGTTCTGCTAGCGCGGACTGGAGAATGAAACAAGGTAATTTAAGCCCGAAGTACACAACACGATTAAGTGTTATAATTTTAATAAAATGATGTGTTACTAAAACAAAATGTATTGTTAAAATACCGGGGCAGCACGAGTTACTGTTACATCTTTCATCAATTCTCGCAAATAATTTTCAGTTTCAGATAAACTTGCATGTCTATTTATAGTTTGTATTTCTTCAAGTTTCCAACCATTCCTATACCTACGGACGTTGCTGTAATGTTTTATGCTATATAAAGTATAACCTTTATCAGTTAATGTTAAATCATCATAACATTTTTGAATACGTAAGTAGACTTCTTTTTCAGGTAAAATTTTATCGCCAATCATTTCCTTTTTTGACCCGGATACTATGTAATTTGGCGGAAATTTATCTATTGATAAGCCGATAAATATATCTGCTAATTGCGGGTCTAATGGTATGGTTTGTGTTTTTTTATTCTTGCTTATACTTGCCGGGATAGTTATTTTTTTTTCGATAACATCTATGTATTTGATTGGTAGTTTTCTGATTTCAGAAGGCCTTGCACATGTATAATAAAGTAACTGCAAAAAATACAATGCATAAGGGTCATTTTTAAATAACCAATCTTTAATTTTTATAAAATCCTGTTCAGAAAAAATTTGGTGACGAGTTGATTTTAATATTTTTCTTCTCTCATGAAAGTTGTCCATTGGGCTAACATCAACTTTCCCTATGCGTTTAAGAAAATTAAAAAAGTTAACATAAGCTATTCTGGAGTTTTTGAAAGTGGTGCCAACCCATTTTTGCCCCTTTTCATAAAAAAGCATCATATTGGTCATTTCGATGGTTGTAATATCTTTTACTTTTTTATCTGCTTTAAAGTAACTTAAAAGGAAACTGCTTTTTGAACGAAAATCACCTATTGATTTTTTTCTTGAACCCTTAGATAAATGGTATTCAAGCCATTGGTCTATAGCATCTTTTAAAGAAATTGCAATAATATCACTTTTTAAATCATTGTTATCACTAAATGGGCTATATCCTGATTTGAGCAAATCAGTAAGCTCTTTTACATAGGTATCAGCAAATATTTGTTTCTCAACGGGGTCTTTAATTCGATTGAGTTTTATAGTTTCTCTTATACGATGAGGTTTAAGAGTTTCCGGGTTTTCATAGTAATATTCAACTAACCACCTCTGTTTAGCTTGCTCTATGATTTTGGTACTTCCTTTAGGAACGGATACGATTTTCTTCCCTTTTCTTAGAACTGGTAAAGTATATTTTAACCCTATCTTTTTCATATCCTAAGATAAGTGTTATAGGTTGAATGGCACAGAAATGGCACAAAAAAACCTGATATTTTGCTAAGTTGCTTAATATCAGGTTATTATCTATTCTTGCGGAGAGCTAGGGTCTTGAACTATAGTTCCAACCGTCACATTTTCAGCTATTTATAAATAACAAATTTCATTACTCAATGAATCATTCAATAATACATAATGACTCGTAATCGTTAGTTAAATATAGACATACTAATTCAAATTTCAAATATTTAACTAAAATTAGCGTGGGTCATTTGATAATGAACATGTAAAAAGCAACTCATTTAATAGTTGAGCTCAATAAACATATCACACGCGACATTAATATACCTGTTCAAAAATAACCCTTTGTGTAGGAAAAGTGTAACAAAGATTTCAGGCTTTTACCTTTAAATTGTTTTTAATTAGTGATTGTTTTGGACATATCGGAAATCGTTTATTTCCTCGCTTTGAACCATCATAAACCATCATCTGATCAATATTTTTGCTGCCTTTTAAGTTGTCAGATTTCCCAAGCAGAATTTGATGAGATAGAAGCTAACTGCGTAAATGAAACGAACTTTTGTCAGCAGGCACCATTAAACATGAATTAATGCATTTTTCGGATCATATTGGGTCATTATGGGGACAGAAGAGTTTAGTTTTACTGTTGCTGAAAGGTTCTGCAGCAAAAAACGCTTTGAACATAAAACGGGCGAAGATAACCGCTAGCTAGCTACTATCAATGTTTTTTGTCACTCTGCCGTTAACATCGTAAGAATATGGTGGAGTGTTAAAAAGGATAAACGGTGATGTTTAGATGATTAAAAATGGATGGGCAAGAGGCGGATATATTATAAGCAGGCTTTGAAAGCTATCATTTATTAGGGCATTGATTAAACCTTTTTTCAGTGGTGCTTTGAATTGAGGGGATGTCCAATTTGGTAGCATTTACGTGCAAAAATGTTGCCTTCAATCTTACGATATCCTATTGCATGGCTTTTTCAATTATAGGCCCAAGGTCTAGCGGTATGGTAATATCAACCGGAATACCATATTTTTTTGCTAGATGAAAAATGTCATTGTAGGCAATCCAGACTTTGTTTTCTTTGTCTTGCCACGAGATGATCTTTAGGGGTAGGTCCAATCCAGCAATCGGGTTGATAACTAAAATTGGTCCGCCCGAATTTGGATTTCCAAATAAGATAACCTGATATGGTTCGATTACAATTCCTACATTATTGAGCTCCCTTTGCTGATCAATTCTTGCGTATACGGTCGCGCTATTTCTCTCGAGAAATGAAACCAGTCTGTTAATGGTTTCATTAACAGAAAATCTGCTGGATATAATGTTGATATCTATTGGGCTCATATATAATTTATATTTTAAGGGTGAAAAAATAAAACAGGAAGCGTAAGTAAGCTGTTCAACAAAATCTCTTCTTTTCATGGTTTTGAATGTGGGTTGGCATCATCAAACAAGCTTAAATCTAATTGGGACCTGCCTTGTGCTTTAAGCGGCGGAAAAGGTAAAGCGCCGCTGATTCGCTCATCGTGATTACAGCTCCGCCCAGAATGATTATATCTTTAACTACCAAGCGTCCTCTTGACGATAAAAAAGGGAATCCCCATTGCCGGTCTGAGGAATGCGGCACCCAACTTTCATGCGTAGTAACGAGAAATGAGAGTGTGCCTATTGTCATCAGAATAATCAGCATACTAGCTAACATACTGATCAGGGGGATAAAGCGGTGGGAGGCAACGAGAATTCCGAGTAATATCAGGATTGAACCCAAGGCGATTGAAAAGCCGTAAGTGTTATTGCTTTTGTGCCAGGCATGATTCTTCGAAACGAGTTCACCTTCCTTGTTTTGATAGTGTTTATATTCCATTGGGTTATTGTAAAAAAACGACATAAAAGGGCTGTTCGCTACAAATGGAACAATTCCATCAGCTTCGTAGGTGTAGAATTTTAGTCCTCCGATCCAAAGAAAAACGATCGTAATTCCATATCTGAGAATGATCTTTCCAAATCTATCTAAACTGGCAATTCGGTTTATAAGGGAATATTTCATTTTATTGATTAATGATAGATTTCAACAACCAACGAACCCCTGCTGGCCATTACTCCTTTACAACTGTGAAGCCAGCTTTTTTTAATTTTAATAATTTAATTAAGTAAATCTGTTACAGGTTTTTACAAATATGATATTCATATTTTCAAAGGAACAGCGGAAAGTTAATTATCTTCATATCGCTGATTGGCACCACAAATAGTGATATAAAACAATTAAATTATCACGAGACATCTTTTTTAATGCGATCCTCATCGGAAAAAAGACAGAGATCATGTGTGACCTTTAAATTGAAAACATTTTTTCCTATGAATTGGTTCATTACTTCATCGCATGGCGAGGATGGGAGGAAATAACATTCTTACCGCGATCTCCAGATCTGTTTATTTTGTATGCTCCCTGACTATTCCCAACCGTTTAATTTTAGAATTGAGGGTCGATGGCGGCACCCCGAGAATTTCGGCAGCGGCTCCGCCGCCCGAAATTCTTCCATGGCAGTGCTTAAGTATTTGGTAAATGTGTTCCTTCTCGTTTTCATCTATTGTCTGCAATTTTATCTCTTCCGACATGGCTTTAGATATACTTTGCTGACTGAGTGAAGGTAAATGAATTTGCTTAATGACTGTTCCTGATGCCAGCAGCACGCTCCTTTCGATAAAATGCTCAAGTTCTCTGATATTTCCAGGCCATGGGTAGGCCTTTAAATCCTGCAAAACCCTAACTCCAAGGGAATTAATAACCTTTCCAGTTTTTTTGGAGAACTTGCGGATAAAATGGGTAGCAAGCAACTCAATGTCATCCTTTCTCTGCCGTAAGGGCGGCAAGGTTATGGGGAAGATATTCAGGCGGTAAAATAAGTCACTTCGGAAACGTCCTTCGTGAACGTCCCTTTCCAAATCCCTGTTCGTAGCTGCAATAATTCTGATGTCAATTTTAATAGTATTCCTGCCGCCCACACGTTCAATCTCCCGCTCCTGGAGAACACGAAGTAGTTTTACCTGTAGGTCTAGGGGCATCTCGCCGATCTCATCTAGAAAAAGTGTTCCACCATTGGCGAGTTCGAACTTTCCCAAACGGCGGTCTGTCGCACCGGTGAAGCTACCACGCTCATGTCCAAAAAGCTCGCTCTCAATCAGATTTGCAGGCAGCGCAGCACAATTTACTTTCACCATTAGTTTGTTTTTCCTTGTCGAGTTGTTGTGTATCGCTCTTGCAATAAGTTCTTTTCCAGTTCCGGTTTCACCGAGAATGAGCACTGTGCTGTCCGATGAGGCAACCTGTTCAACCAGTCGGAAAGTTTCACGAAGGGAGTTGCTAGCACCTATAATCTCGGTATAGTTGTGTATCGTAGCAATCTCCTCTTTAAGATAGAATCTTTCATCTTCGAGTTGCTCCTTATATTGTTCAATCTGCTTAAGTTGGCTTTCTACTTTTTGGTTAGCCAATATATTGCACAATATAATTGCCAGCTGTGAACAAATGCTTTTGAAAAGTTGCGATTGCCTGGAAACCGGTAGCAGGCTATCTTGTTTAAAGGCTAAAAAACCAATAGGTTCATTCCCTCGGCGTATAGTAGCACCAACCATATTATCGATCCCAAATCCCGGAATTAATTTTGCGTATATTGGTGGTATGCTCATATTTGCCCATTTCTTTGTGTCAAATAACACTGGCTCCTCGCTTTTCAAAATCACGCCAAAAATTTCTTCATGGAATAATACATAGTTGTTAATCACATGGATCAAGTATGGGTCCTTTGAAACCGGGGCATCTGGATCATACAGGATAACCCGATGAGACTTTTTATCTTCACTTAATGCAGTAACTACCAAAAAATCACCGATAGAGAAAAGGTCCTTAAATTGTTTTTTGAGTATTTTGCATAAAGTTTGTATATCTCTCTCTGAAGCTAACTCATTGCTGAAATTGAGAAGCTTCGACTTTTCGTGTTCACTCTGGATTATCATGCGCTTGGCCAAAATGGTCGATACCGCAATAGAAATCTGACGGTTCAAGTCTTTGATAAATTCCAGCTCGTTGTCGCTGTAGGTCGATTCGTCCCAATCCACTATTCCAATATCTTCATAGTCCATAACTTCTCTGGTTTTTAAAAATCCGATAATCAGAACACCGATTCGGACGTGCATTTGGTATACGGGAACAAAGATTAGTTGTTGGTAGGGGGATTTAATTTTTCGAGATTTTTTGATAGATATCATCCCAGGACCTAATACTAAAGGAATGGTGCTATCACTTTCAGCGTCTGCAAGAATCTTCATTCCGTTGATAAAGTCTTGTGGAGGCTTGTTCTTTTTTGCGGCATTATAACAGTTTTGAAACTGCCCTTTAGAATCTTTGTTTACAGACAGCTGGATATAATCAGCACCAGCCAGGACTATCAGTTCTTTCAGAACGGCAGGTATTTTGGAATCGGAGATGTTTTCACTGGACAAAAAGTCGTTTAAACAATTGATCATAATATTTTATTTTAAGGGGTTAGGTAATAGTTATTCTTGGAAATCATTTTTAGTATTTGTACATATTTTAATCATCGGCTTAATAAAAAAATATATTGAAAATGAAATATTCATTATATCTACATGCGCACCAAATTTGCTAATCTGCAAGAGATATTCCTGTTGTTGTGAAACGGTGCGTTTTCCATTGATAGTCAAGCTTTTCATTACATCTCAAAGGTATGTTGGGATTAATGAACAAAATGGTGGTATTTATCGCATATATGGTACTATTTACATATACACATCTTTAAATAGCTTAATGGAGCGTATTATATGGTAGTAGTTAGGATATTCTTAACCAAATGGAAGGACTAATAGGAATGTAAAATATCTCCCGGATAAAATAACCAAAACCCGACGAATATTGAGATAGGTCAGTTGACTGAATTGTGATGCTGGATAATGATATATTATAATGGTAAGCGTATGGCTCTTCAAAGTTGGGGGGCAGTAGCCAATTATGTAATGGTGTAATTTAAAAAAAGCTGCGAAGTTGTTTAGTGGTGATATTCATCCGGCTCCGTTTAGAACCTTGAATACATTAAAAATTGACGGTTCATTTTTGTAAATCCTAATGTTTAACATTTTGATAGCCGCCTAAATAGGCAGACAAATTTTCAATGCGTTAATGATAATAATAAGTTAAAGGAGAACATAATAAAACTTGAATCCTACCTGATGGTTTAGAGCTTTACAACATTATAAATTTGCAGTTAACTATTACGATTATCAATTAATAGATTTTACAATTATGACCCGCAAACAAACCATAAAACGTTATAGTTGATTTTACAGCAAGCAGAGGAAAATTGGAATCGGTTATCGCACCTAACATTTGCTGAAGAACTTGATGTTGTATTTTAACCTTGGCGCTTAATAATCACTATATACTTATTTATTGATAATCAAACGTTTATATATTAAATACAATTCAAAATCTTTCTTTTTCCCACATTCGTTATTCAATATAAGTATCAGTAAATAATACCATATATCCGATAAATACCACCATTTTGTTCATTAACCGTAACTTATCTTTGAGCTTTTATGAAAAGCATTCCTATATATGATATTGGCACCCTGTCACAGCAACAGGAACATGAGTTGCAGATCAGCAGATTTGGAGTTTATATCGAGAGCCATCACAAAGATCTTCATTCTGCACATAAACATTCATTTTACCACTTGGTACTTTTTACTAAAGGCGGTGGAAACCAAACCATTGATTTCCAAAATTTCCAGATAAAGCCCTTTCAGATTTATTTTATGACTCCGGGTCAGGTTCATAGCTGGGATTTTGATGGTGAGGTTGACGGTTACATTATTAATTTCTCGACAACATTTTTCCAGTCGTTTTTAATGAAAGCTAATTATCTGGAAGATCTGCCGTTCTTCACTGGTAATGTCGGTGACGCAGTAATTAATATTCCGGTGCAATTACAAGATAAAATTATTGGTTTTTTTGAAGAATTGATCATCGAGAACGAACGAGTTAACCCCTTGGGTATTGATTTGGTGAAAGCAATAATGGTTCAATTGTTTATTCATATAGCAAGGTTAAACGAAGGTATGGATAACGAGGTGCTGCCATCTTATAATTATACCCTGCTTCGCAACTTCCAAAAGTTAATAGAAAAGAATTTCATGCAACTCAAATTACCAAAGGGTTATGCGCAACTATTATATATTACCCCTAACCATTTAAATGCGCTTTGTAATGATGTATTAGGAATCCCTGCCGGCGAGGTTATTCGTAACCGGGTAATTTTAGAGGCTAAACGAATGTTGATCAACAAGGATGTGACCGTGCAGGAAATTTCCAACTACCTCAATTTTGCAGATAATTCATATTTCACCAAATTCTTTAAGAAAAAGGAAGGGCTAACCCCGGATGAGTTCAGAAAAAAGATAATTAAACAACATGGACCTACAAAATAAGGACGCGCCGACTTTAGATTATCATAAAGCAACGCTATAATAACGCAGTCCAGGAATATGAATGCAAATACCAAATATGGGATTTCATCGCATAAAATGAATGTTTACTGCAGGCGAAGAAGCAATAATATTGAATTGAAGCCGGTTTTTAATGATGCAATTTATTTTAGCTACGCACTAATGTGCGGCATTAGGAACTGTGCTGGTGTACCCGATTAGAAAAAAGACTTATGATTTATAAATCATAAGTCTTTTTTTGGTTCTAACTTTTTCTCTAAATTTATATTCACCCTTAAAAATTATTAAACCAAGTCAAATCTCTTTATGAAGAAAAAAGGCATTCATAAGGATTAATATTTGTTTTTAAAGCGCAGAAAATATAAGCTTTATTTTATACTGTCAAAAGCTTCAGGCATGAATCGCCTACGCATAGCATCAATAAATTCCTGATCAGATTTGCTGTTTCGCAGGTCTATCAATGGTTGTAGATCCGGCCCGACGATGTATCGCAATTGATGTCCGTCATCTGTTGCAGCTTTGAAAATAATATTAGCCACATCATGCGCACTTGCGGTTTTTGAATTTTCAAAAGATGAGAAAAGGCTATTCATGTCCTGCTGGAAAACGCTATAATCCTCCAATTTCGGATCAAATGCGAAGTCGGCTTTTGCCCGTTTATAGAATGGCGTCGGAATATAACCTGGCTCAATAATTCTTACCTTGATATTTTGTGACTCCAATTCATATGAAAGAGCTTCGGAAAACCCTTCGACTGCAAACTTTGAAGCGGCATAAATTGAGACCAGTGGAATTGTAACCCGCCCAACGCCAGAAGTGATATTAATTATCACACCCTGTTTCCTTTCTCTGAAGTGGGGTAGCACTGCCCTGATAACCTCCATTAAACCGAACACATTTACATCGAACTGCTTGATGATTTTTGCTGCGTTGATGGCTTCAAAGAGACCCTGTTGGCCATATCCAGCATTGTTTAAAAGTACATCAATCTTCCCGAATTTTGCAATACCCTGTCTGATCGCAGCATTCACTGATTCAATATCAGTGACATCTAATTTCACTAATAGTACGTTAGGGATTTCTGCGAGCTCTTGTTCTCGCTCCGGATTCCGCATCGTTGCGATCACATTCCAGCCATGATTTGCAAAAAACAGGGATGTAGCTTTCCCAATGCCTGATGAGGCGCCGGTGATAAAAATTACTTTCTTCATCTGATTCGTTTTTAATTTTTTGAACTTCGTTAATGATGTTTACAGGATTGTTAGATACCTTTATATACCAGGTAAGTAAAAGTACTGCCGTCGATGACGAACCCTCCCCATCTAGCGTCGTAAGCAGCGGTCGGTTTTGAATCAACTACCTCAGCTAAGGTCTTACCCTGTTTTTTCAGTTTGGATACTTTCTCCCGGATCTCTGAAAGCATCTCATGGAATTCGATAAGTTTATCTTTATTTCCGATCGGCCCATGCCCGGGGATGACAATTGTATTCTGTTGAGCCCGTGAAACGTTAAGTTGAGCCGCATGGATCATACCGTCTATGCTCCCGCCAGTGGAATAGTCGATAAAAGGGTAATAACCATTCCAGAAAGTATCTGCAACATGCAAAATATCTGCATTTTGAAAGTGAATTGCAGAATCACAATCCGTATGAGCAGGTCTATAAGCCTTAATATGGATTGACTCACCATTGAAAAAAAGACTATGCTCCGTTTTGTACACAACAGTTGGCAAGGCCCCTTTTCCCTGCGGGGGAAATGTATACTGCCAGTCTTCTACCCGGATGGTTTTCTTTAGGTGTTCCTTTGTAACATCCTGAGCGATTATCGTGGCACCTTCCTCGTGCAACCACTCATTTCCGAATGTATGATCAAAATGCCAGTGACTGTTGATCAGATATTTAACTGGATCGCTGCTGATCGAATTTAGTGCGTTCAAAACATTAGGTTTAGAAACACCTATGCCGGCATCAACAAGCAATTTTCCTTGGCCGCCATGCATAACTGCGATGTTACCGCCTGAACCTTCCAGCATACTAATGTTTCCCCGTAGTTTCGTAATATTAATTTTCGCTGTCTTTGCTGCATTGATGATAGTGATCACCGGGCTTTGTTTCGGGGATTGTGCAACGATCATTTTGGGAACAAGCCAAAGCCCCGCGCCCAAAACACTTATCGAACCGATGAATTTACGGCGGCTGATTTCTTCTTTTGTTTGATCAATCATAATAAAGAGTTTTATTTACAATGTGAACTTGCAAGGCAATATGATGCCAGATCACAAGTAGTTTATTGTCAGTATATTAAGATGAACTCGCAATGTTTTCTATAGCGGGATTTCGACGATTGGTGATCAAATAGCGACAGGAAGACTTTTTTTGTAAACCTGCTTTATTCAAAGCAATTAAACCCGCTAGAATCATTGCCGAACGAGCGGAATTCAAATCGTTATATAGTAGGCAGTAATACAGTTAACTTCGCTTTGGGATTTCTTATGAACATTTGGACAAGCCTCATTCAGCGAATGATGAATATCCGGTACTTCCCAGAAATGGTAGATGACAATCTTTGGCAGACCTTATCCAGGGGGAAATATTTAGGAAAATTCGCATCACAATGCCAGTCAAATACGGGAAGAAGATCTGAATGTAAAGGTTTTACAAGGTAACTAAATGTATTGCCGGGTTTTAGGAACCCGAATAAATACAAGTTCGAAACACGATTCTTTAAATCTAACCGCACCGTTAACTTGGGTGAAATATTCAAAATACAGGCCGGTACTTCGGTTCTAATAGATTCCATTCATGTTCAACGTTTTTAGAGCGCCAATTAGCGAAACTGCGTTAATCCGATTTTTAAAATTTTACTTTAATATTTGATTATCAAGTAGTTAAATATTGGAATAGGTATTGATTTGCTTATAGAAATATTTCCTTTTTCATTTTACTTGACAATATTATCTACCAAAGTTTAAAGCTTAATAACTATCAATTATGTTCAATTTAATGTTTTATACCACACATGCAATTATGACAGCTGCTACATGCTGTATTTTGTATACCGGACTGAATGATATATTTATTCCCAATATCAGACGCCTGAATCATTTTATAGTGAAATTATTTTTTACAAAAAAATCATATAGCACGACATCAATAAAGTTGACAGGGTTTATGATCAATACTTTAAGGTATATAATAGCGCTGCTCACTACTCACTACAAATGATGGAACGGGATATTTCCTTCCCGATAATCTTTTATCTTATAAAATTGCAACAATCAGCAGGCACCAGCCTGAAATCGTAACGCAAAACTTGCGGTGCCTGGAGAAATGAGATGACCAAACATTCAGATAATCGGTTATTCGTGCTTTCTTCACCATTTAGCGATATATGGCTCGACTCAGGATCATATATTAATATACAAAAGACTGATTTACAGAAACTTGATGTAATGGCATCAAAATGGTAATAGTCGGGTCAAATAAAAAATATGAAAAATTTGAAAAAACAATTTAAAAACCACTTAGCTGCCGCTGCGGTACCGTTAAGCATCATTTTAATGGCAACGGCTTCACCTAAAGCAGAGGCTCAAGCCCCATTGAAGGTTAAAAACATCGTTATTGTACATGGGGCTTTTGCTGACGGATCAGGTTGGCGCGGTGTTTATGATGTCCTGGTTGCAAAGGGTTACCATGTGAGCATCGTGCAAAACCCACTAACATCAATGGAAGCAGACGTCGCTGCTGTTAAAGTAATATTGGCAAGGCAGGACGGCCCGGTAATCTTGGTTGGGCACTCTTATGGCGGAGCGGTTATTACCCAGGCAGGAATTGATCCAAAGGTCGTGGGTTTAGTTTATGTTGCCGCATTTCAGCCTGAGGTTGGAGAATCTGCACTTGATCTGGCAAAAACCAAGGCACCGTCTCAGGAAAATGGTATTGTTGCACCTGATGAGAATGGCTACTTCTTTTACAGTAAAGAAAAATTTTTTATCGGTTTTGCTGCCGGTCTTACCAAAGCGGAATCAGATTTTATGTATGATTCTCAGGGTCCGGTAAGCCTTGAAGCATTTAATGCACCAATGACTGCCGCAGCCTGGAAAACGAAACCAAGCTGGGGTATCGTATCTACTGAAGATAAAAGTATTCAACCCGATATCGAACGTTTTGTTTACAAAAGATCCGGAGCTATCGTTACTGAAATAAAAGCAAGCCATGTTGTTTATATGACTCATCCCAAAGAAGTCGCACAGGTAATAATTGAGGCCTCATTAAAGTCTCCCATTAAATAATTGAATACAAAGCCGCCTATTCATTGGCATTCAGGTATCCGTCAACAGAAAGAGGCTGTCTGATCTGGAGTGACCTAAAAAGGTGGACAGATTAAATAATTATGTTTTTTGCGAGAGCTCGGTATTCCACCGGGCTCTTTGCATTTAATCTATTTTCTTCGCTTATTGTTCTTGTAATGAATAAATCATATTAACGAAGGGACAAATTTATAAGCGGTTTCAAAGCTATGTCTGTACAGCAATCCTTTCTTCACCAAATTAAAAAGCATTCGGCCAAGGCATTAGCTAAGCAATTTCCATTAAAGGACATGCTTTGAATAATTCCATGTTTTTCCAAGGCCTATCGATGTCTGTAATGTTGGTTTTGCCACCCTTTTTAGAATGAAATTTAAGTTGCTTTGTATCTTTCACCTTATCAAAATCTCAAATAATATTTTGTCTGTCATGCATAATTGAACTTTTCTCTAATAGCTAATGAAAAACGTCATAATTATACCTTATCTCAATATTTAGCTTTTTCATCCTTGAAGTAAGCGTTGAAGAAGTAATATTCAAAAGTTCAGCAGCCCAGCTTTTGGCAAAAGCTTTCCAATATAGACAGAATATGGTAGCGTTCACTTTCATCCATCGTTACGGATAGATAATCGACTCGAGTTATGAAATCTCCATTGAGTTTTCCAACATACCCACAGTTACAACAACAACAATTAAATTTTGAATTAAACAGTTTACAAAATACCGGTCCGGATTAAGGGACGCTTACTTGTGGAATTGAATTCAAAGCGAGTGATTTCAGATGTAAAAGGGTGACACCGGCATAGGCCAATACCGAGGCCACCAAGCCGTAAATAAAGAAGATGAAAGCAATCCTAAGTAGCCCATATTTTTTGGCTAGCGCGATGCCTTGTCCATATACATCATAGATCAGGACGGTATAGAACATTTCACGGTCTTCTATTAACCGCATCATTGCTGCGCGGTAGGTGTCTCTGTCTATTTTAAAAAAGTTACCGTAGAAAAGAAGATTAGTCTCTTTACTTTCGAGTTGTTCGGTCGTGAAGCGGCCGGAGAAAAGATGGGGTCTGGTCGCCAGGATCGCAAAGATTATTGTTACCAGGCTTACAACGATGAGCAGGAAGGTTGGCCAGAGCAGAAATGGTTGTTCGCCCAATTTTCGAAGTATCAAACTGATCACCGCAGACAAAATGATTGCATTTACCGTGATGAGCAGATGGGCTTTATTATCAGCCATACTACTTAGTCGTTGATGATTACTGGATGCGGTCTTAAACATCGTCTCGACTCCTTTCTCGGGGACATCATTGTTTTTTAGCAGATTCCGTCGTCTGTTCGTCGGTCCTTTTTTTTTGGGGTCACCAGATCCGCGGGCACCGATCTTTTATTTAACGCCAACTTGACTTTTGAAAGGTTTTTCTGGAAACCTTTTTTCCACAAGCTACGGGCCCGGTCCGTGCGGTAATGAAACAGGCCCATCCATTCGTAAGTTTCCGTCAGCCACGCAATTTTGGAAACCTTCTTTTCCTTGACTTTTTCAGTTTCTCTACGCAATTTTCCGTTAAGCGCTTCAAAGGACTTTTTACCTGCATAAGCGTATAGGGCATCCAGCATGATCGATGGCAAAGCTTTATCCACTGGGGCAGTTTCTTCCGTGACCATGATCAGCTCCTGCACCTTTTCGATTAACGCCGGATCAGTTTGTTGCGAAATTAAAAGATTCTTAGCAATCCCTGAAGCGGAGAGCCGTCTACCATCCTTGTTAGTTGCCAGATCGATCTCCCTGAACCACGCGGCGGTTAACAGTATAAATTGATCATCCTCAGTCAAGGTCGTCTTTTTCACTAGCTTTTCGACCGCAGATATGATCGCTTTAGTACGTTTAAAGTTATGAAATTGATATCCCGGCTGCTGAAATTCGGCAAAGTATTTTTTTACATATTTACCGATCACTACCAGCTGTTGTTTTCTTTTCATTTTTATATATTGTTATTATTATTTGAAGTGGTCAGCGACTAACTTTAGATCGTTTTAATCGGATATCAAAAAATAACGGCGCAAATAAGATTTTATAAAACATGAGCGATTAGTAACACTCTTCAATCGTAATAATTACTGACTTTGCGGATAACCATAAATTAAGATTCAGGAATCGCCTTCTTTTATATAAAGATCAATATCGTTTGCATTAAAGATTGCTGATGATCAACGGTATCATATATCCAAGTTGATAACTTTAAAAACGTTTCCGTGCAACTCTGTTCAGGTATCATTATGATCGACTAATTAAGAGCTTCATTCAGCATTTTTCGTTCTGTCTTTTTCTTTGCTTAATTATTTAATCAGATCATTTTTGTTACTATTACTTTAAATACTTTTTTAATTCTGCCGCTGCCTGAACAAAAAGTGCCCTGGTTTGTGGGATCTCGGCAAGCCCGTTCAATAAGCCAAAGTCATGGATCACACCGTTATACCTGATTGTTGTAGCGAACACGCCGGCCTCCAATAGTTTTCTGCCGTAGGCCTCGCCTTCATCCCTTAAAATATCGTTTTCAGCTACCTGGATCAGTGCAGGTGGTAACCCGTTAAGCTGCTCAACGGATGCCTGCAACGGCGAAGCGTAGATTTCTTTCCGTTGCGCCGGATCTGTGGTATACTGGTTATACATCCATTTCATTAGAGGGGCGGTGAGAAACCTATCGGCTCCAAATAGCTGATAAGATTCCGTGTTAAATCCAGCATCGACAATCGGCCACATCATGATCTGCAGGCTGATCTTCGGACCGCCTTTTTCCTTAGCCATCAAACAGGTAGCGGTGGTCATATTGCCACCAACACTATTACCAACAATAGCTAATTTGCTGCCGTCAGCTTTTATTTCAGCACCATGTTCGGACACCCATTTCGTAGCGGCATAAATCTCATTGATTGCAACAGGGTAATGCGCTTCCGGCGACGGTGTGTAGTTTACAAATACTCCTTCACAGCCTGACAATACTACGAGGTCGCGGACCATTCTTTTATGCGTTGGGTAATCACCTAAGATCCAGCCACCGCCGTGGATAAAAATAAAAACCGGCAATATGCCTTTTGCACCTGCCGGTCTGACAATATTTAATTTGATCGCATGGCCATCTGCATGTATAGTCTTCTCAGATTCTTCAATCCCCGACATATTTACTTTTACGGATGCCTGAGCATTGATCAATACATTTCTCGCATCCTGTTTAGAAAGGCTTTCCACTGGAGGCCCCCCAGAGTTGACCAATTTCAAAAAAGCCCGGACATCCGGGGTAAGGTGCGGGTCTGTTGCGTAATTGGTTTGCGCAAAAGCGCAGTGCAAAGTTAAAATCGATAATACAGTTAAAATAACTAATTTAAGTGATTGGGTCATCTTCGTTTTTTTTATAGTTGAATAGATGGTCAGCATTAACCAATTGCCATGCCATTTGGTTAAATAGCTGATGATTAGTTAATTAATGATTATTGTCTGTATTTTAATTGGCTTTATTTCGCTGTATAGCCAGTAATAGGCGATGTACGGTATGACGCGTAACTATTGTATAGCCTGAAATGAGTGCGATATAAGGATGCCATCCTACCTTGGAATGCCGGCCATTTCTTGTAATTCCGTTAGACTGGCAGAGGCAAAGAAAACGTCGTAGCTAGTTCCCTTGCGCAAGTTATAAATTGACCCTTATAATGCTGCATTGCAATGGTGAAGACTAAATAAATTACTTAACAAAGTACGCTGAATCGACATTGATGATGATTATTCGCTAGTCCTTCGCCATTTAACAACCTATAGCGATCTAAATATTTTCGTTAAATATTTAATATATTGATAAATAGATAGTTGTGCTATGGTACGCTTGTTGGAATGACGTTTCCAACATAACACTTATAAAATTATTGACATGCTTTTTTTCTTTTAAAATGATGCCTTATTCATTATTGTTGTCCAAAACATCACAATTAAACCGGACTATTTAATCACTCATAATTATTAAAACAAAATATGGAAGCTAAAATTGGAATAAGTTCGGGCAATCTTGCAGCTGTTGCTCACTCATTAAGTAAAATTCTTGCAGACGAGTATGTATTATATACTAAAACAAGAAAGGCGCATTGGAACATTGAAGGTCCTGACTTTTATAATAAACACAAATTTTTTGAAGAACAGTACAATCAGCTGGAAAAAGTTGTTGATAACATTGGTGAGCGCATCCGAAAGCTTGGTCATTATGCTCCCGGATCGCTTAAACAATTTTTGGAACTGACACACCTGACCGAAGATGATAGGTTTAAAAACGACGCTCAGGGCTATATCAAAATGTTGCTGGCCGATCACGAAAGTATACTCATTCACTTAAGGGGAAATATCGATAACTACGCTGGGGCGCTAAAGGATGCGGGAACTAGCGATTACATCACCAATTTAATGGAAACACATGAGACAATGGCCTGGATGTTAAGAGCTCATTTGTTATAAATTAATCATTGTAAAGAATGACGTCTGGTCGCTACATGTTTGTTTTAGCTGAAATACCCGCTTATTATAAGATGATAACCTCTTGGTACTTATAAATGTTCTATCCGCATATGACTGAACATTCCATAGGCGTTCCCCATGCATTCCGTAGGATGACGAGCGCCGATTTGTGTCGTATTTTAATAATACCAGTTAAGAATCAATAAATTGAATAGACAAAATGTTTTGGAACCTATTGTTCGCTGTTCCGGAATCCGGAGATGAGTGGTGACGTAATGTCCACCTAAATTTGAGCAAAGTGATTTAAATCCTGATGATGGGCTAAAGTAAACAGGTCGTCAAACCATAACCTTTGGTTTAGCTAGATTATCCGGGAAATTTTCGGCTGCGCTTAAGATAGAACTTTGCACTTCGTTTGATAAGGTAACAAAATCCAAAATGGAGTCATTGCTATTCTTTAAAAAAATTTCACCTGAAAAGTTGATCTAACCACATATTCGCAGTCAAACACCCTTTCCTTTCGTTGTCAAAATATTTGTATTCAATCACTAATTATATTTATTTAAAAGGAGTGATAGCGGTAACTACTTTTAGTTCGCCGGATAAATTCTAAAATGCCTACGTCATGAAATCATCTTTAAAAGTTGTTGTTGAAACCGCAATGGATAACTCTTTTTCCATTGATCAACTGAGCAATACCTCCCTTGATACAGAGTTTCCCAATCGTTTAAGTTACCACCGTTTACTTTTGATCGAAAAGGGGTCGAGTACCTTGCGTGTGGACGATCATTCCTTTCAAATCAAAAGCAAGGAATTGTATATACTTGCTAAAGCGCAGGTTTACATGTTTGAAAAACCAGCGATTGTTAGCGGATATGTACTATGTTTTGCCGATTGCTTTTGGGAAAAAGCACCCAAAAGCGCAAGTAATTGCAAAGCCGTGTTATTTAGTGATGTAACAACAAATCAATGTCTACAGTTAAATATTGCTCAATTTAATGAGCTTAGATTGCTTTTTAAAACGCTTGAGCATGAGTTTAAAAAAGTGCCCTATATAAACCAAATTGATGCAATGGCCGCCTATCTAAAAATAATCATGATCAAGGTTGCCAATGTCAGGATCACTGATGAAAGCACTTTTGATAGCCAGAACTATATTATTTATAGAAAATTCATGGATTTGTTAACCACAAATTACAAAACCCTGCATGAAGTGCAGGATTATGCGGAAATGATGGGAATTACAGCGAGACGCCTTAGTGACATCTGTAAAAGATGCAATAAAAAAAGCACCAAAAACATTATTAATAGCAAATTGGTATCGGAAGCAAAAAGGACGCTCCAATTTAGTCCAGCTCCCATAAAAGAAATTGCATACTCGCTTAATTTCACCACACCTGAGCAGTTCAGTCATTTTTTCAAGAAGTGCACAACGTTTTCTCCAGCCAACTTCAGGGATAAATTTGTTCAAAGAGGAAAATAATGTTCGATGTCAATTTTAGCATGTCAAACGCTTTTATTGCTATTCGTACACGCTGATCGGTGACTTACTTTTGATAAAAAACATATCATGGCAATTAATCAATTAAAAGCAGTAGCAGGCATTACTATTCCGGATAGTTCAATTGCAAGACAGGCGACAGAACTCTTATTAGAACATGGCACTGAGTTTATCTATAATCACTCCCTGCGCGTGTTCCTATTTTCTTCATTAAACGCGAAAAGAAATAGTTTACCTCATGATTCGGAATTACTATACGTAGCTTCCGTTTTCCATGATTTGGGTTTGGTTTCACCTTACAGCAGCCCCAACCTGAGGTTTGAAGTAGACGGTGCCAACGCAGCGCGGGAATTCCTCAGAGGACATGGAATTGCGAAGGATAAGTTGCAGCTTGTATGGGATACCATCGCCCTGCATACAACTATTGGTATTGCTGAACATAAAGAGAATGAAGTAGCATTAATGTATAGTGGTGTTGGCTTGGATGTAATGGGAGATGGTTACGAAAATTTAAGTGAAGAGAATCGCGAAGAGATTATAAAAGCATTTCCAAGAAATGATTTTAAAAAGAAAATTATACCTGCTTTTTTTAGCGGGTTTGAACACAAAACAGAAACAACATTTGGCAATATTAAAGCTGATGTTTGCGCCTTTATGTTACCTAACTTCCATCGTAAGAATTTCTGTAATTGCATATTAGATTCTCCTTGGGCCGAATAATTTCCTACGATGTAAACGTCATGTTTGCCTACCGATATTAAAATAGCCTTGGGTCAATCCCAACCTGCAGTGAAAGAATGGTAGAGCATTCTAAGTTGGCGATTTTGCATAAGTCGGTTTGCAAAATCTATGTGGCAAATCCTGCCACGAGACTGATCGAGCGGTTGCTCATCATTCTTCTGACACATTTGAGTAGTCGGAACTTGTCAGAACACGCTAGCAATCCTGTTGACCATATTCTGCCATTTATTTGTTACGCGCTCCACATAATTGCTATCCGATTGGATAGCCCAGGTAGGAAGCAAGGATATACCAATACCGGAATATTTCCCTATGATAATTAAAAGTTCTTTTTATGGCGGGTGGTATTACCGGAATTATTGGTATAATGAATAATTATTTTGCCATTTGTAATCGATTTTCTGATGATTTATCTTTCGGTACTACCGAAATGCTTGTCAAGTAATCCGATAGTTTCACAGGTTATTTGCTTTAAATAATCCTATGTCAGCAGAAATCATAACTAAAGAGGATCTTCAATTATTTAAAGAAGACTTACTTAAAGAAATTAAATTACTTATTCAAAAGCCGGATAACCTCAACAATGAATGGTTACGAACCAGGCAGGTCCGGCAAATGCTCAGCATTTCTCCAAACACACTTCAAGGGCTGCGTATAAGCGGCAAATTACGCTCTACAAAGGTAGGCAGTATCCATTATTACAGGGCAACCGAAGTCAGGCGATTATTGGAGGGCAGTTAGAATCGTGAAGGAAGTAAATACACTTATCTTTTTTATTCAGGCAGGCAAAAGTAATAAAAAGCTTAAGGCAACGCACATTAGCATTTACCTTGCTTTGTTTTGTAGCTGGAGGAACGATAATTATCACACACCTTTTAAGATATCGAGAAGTACAATTATGGATATGGCAAAAATCCGATCAATGGCGACCTATCATAAATGCATACGTGAAATATCAGAATGGGGGCTCATCGAATATAGCCCGTCCTATGATAGGTTTATTGGAACCCAGGTTAGGTTTTTGAACCTGTCCAAATTTAAAACCCAGTGATTAGAATATAGTAAAAGCAAAGAGCAGCTAACCATAAAATATCGCCTGACTTTAACGAATGCTAAAGTAGGGCATGGGTACATTTTCGTTGATATATCGTCGTCAAATGGTTACGATATAATTTAATATTCATTACGCAAACTCTGCTAAAAGAGTGTTAGCTGCACCATAGCAATCTTCGCTTTTTCAATATCACGAAGCGTTGCCAGTATGATCGGCTGTTTATCATTAGTAGTATCAGTACTACCGATGCGCGATGTCATTTTTATTTTTAAATCATCTAGCGCGGCGGTAAACGTTTCGTCACGAGTATTGTATTTTTTATCATATACAGAAAGCGCGTAACCGCCGCCTGCGCAACCAAAACTATAACTCATTGCATAAGTCCAAAGGCCATTCGGGCCATGTCCAATGGTAATGGTGCTGTGGTTGCCGTACCGACTGGTATCACCAAAAGCGTGTTCTTCTGTGTCTAACCATTGCGGACGCTTGAACCAACCATATTGATCAAAAGCGATTTCTGTAAACCCAAATTCCAAGCCTTTGCGGTAAGCATGCAGGTTCATGGCAATTGCTCTTAAACTATCGCCGAAGCTGCGGAACCAGTCAAGATTTTGCTGCTCATTATTTTCGATAGCCATTAGCAATTCATTGAAAATGTCCTTCTCATATCTAATGAGGTGATTATCGGCGATGTAATCTGTAATTTGTTTTTTTGATCGAAGATTTAATACCAGGCTTTCCATAACATATAATTTATTTTTTAATGCAGGTAAAAGAAGCCTGGCGTTGCGGCTGTCAAGGGCCCTGGCTTGCCGGGGTTTATATACCCTTGACAGCCGTGGGGGCTGGCTTCACCTTTGCATTCCAAAAAATAAATTATATGGTAAGCCGTAAATCATCACAAAGAAATACATAGTTGAATCTGGATCAACAGTGCAATGGCGGAAGCTTAAGAAGCTAATGATCCTAAAAGCGCAAGGTATTATGTGCATGTTGCCGCACAAGTATGTCAGGATAATATTTAAGGTATCGAAATTTGATAATTACGTAAAACTTAACAGGTAAATTCATCTTTGATCCGTTGATGTATCGCTAATAATTCCAATTGCTCAATTAGGGATTTGCGTTGTGAGAATAAATAGTTTGGTTAACAATTGATAACTGGCGTATATCCCAAGAATGGAAATACCAATATATATCAGCCATTTGAAAGACGGAAATGTAGTCACGATGTGGAATCTAAACATTACGATAACACAAATCCCCAGGATAAGTGCGGCACCTACTCTGATTTGTTTCCTAGTTCCAATATTTGAATCTCGTTGCACAGCGACTATTAATACCAATCGGAACCTTTCCAGCTCATGCCTTAAATGATGGCTTATAGTCAAACTTGAATCGCTTTTATGATCATCAAGCAGTAATTGATCGCAGACGGTAACAGGAAGTTCAAGCGTGAATTTTTGAATGTTTTTATCGTGATATTTCTGGCATCATTTACAGCTAAATTGTAAAATGTTTTGAAAAGTCCTGGGCATGAAAAAATCGCTTACGCTACATAGATTTTAAATTTAGCCTGTAAATTGAATTACCCATCATCTCCCGGAAAAGCAAATGCCTTCCAGCCGGATGGGCGGGTGGAAATGGCCGGGTTAAGCGTAGCGTACGGTCCAATTCGGACGGTGCTGCGGGAATGCGGCTGGCAGGCTTTTGCTGAGCGGCTCGCAAACGTGGTGAGAAGTGTAGCCTGGCGGAACGACGAACCTTGTTTGCAGGCATGGGCGAAGTAGCGATTGCAGCGACATCCTTTTTGAAAAAAAGATATAGCGGAAAGCGCGGGCCACGGTTTACCGTGGTACTTCCGTATTCTTAACAGCCTGCTAATAATATTTTTGATAATTTTACAGCAATGGAATTAGAAAATCCGGCACCTGTTATTTACTCGCCTGCAGCTGTATTGAACTTGTTTAATAATTCGATCTCGCTGAAACAAACACAAAAGATCATACAATTAAAGGGTGTTTTCCAGTTAGGAAAAGGAAGCATATATAACGGTGCCTACTATGATAGCTTGCGGGATGAATCTTCAGACGCGCAAATAACGCTGATCGTGCCGGCACTGATCCGGAACGAGATGCAGCATAACAAGACCATTATAATCAACGGCTTCATTACGCGAAGGGTAATAAATAATGCAAGCCGCATTGATATACAATTAACCGTTACAGAGCTGGTCGGTCAGACACAAAACAAATATTCCGGTGAAGAAATAAGGCGTATAGAGATACAGCAGGCGAAGGCTGCCAATGGTTTCCGCGATGTACAGAGCTGGATCAAAGAAAAGATCATCCAGGAGCAACCCTTTAAAATTGGGGTCATCATTGGGAAAACAGCCATTATCGATAATGACATCAAACATCAGCTCAGGGAATCGATAGCGTTCTACCAGCTTGAATTCCATAAGATCAATTTAAGTTCGGAAACAGAGATCGTTCAAATGCTCGGACAACTGGATGAGCAGGATACCGATATCATCGTAATTTCAAGAGGTGGTGGAGAAAACCTGGAAATTTTTAATAAGGCAGCATTAGCTGAAAAAGTAATTTATTTAAAATCACTGTTCGTTACTGCAATCGGGCACAAAGATGATGTGACTCTTTTACAAAAAATTGCCGATAAGGCATTCATCACGCCGTCAGAGTTTGGGCAATTCCTGAATGATACGTACAATCAAACTGTTGAGGAAGTCCAAAATTCCAGGGCGCAATTAGTCGAATCCGTAAAAAAGCAGTTAACCGCTAATTATCAAAAGGAAATTGATAACCTGAAGCAACAACTACAGTCCGTTGAAGAACTAAAAAAGAAGAATAACGACGACCTGGAAAAAGTATATAACGAGAAAATTTCCGGCCTGAACAACCAAATAACATTGATCACCAATAACTACAACCAGCAACTTGGCGAAACGCAAAAGCTGCAACAGGAAAAGTTAAGCATCCTTAACGAGCAACTGGCTACTTACAGGGCGCAAATAACAGGCCTGGAAAACAAATCTTCTCTTAACTGGATCGCCGTCATTATCGCTATATTGGTAGGACTGGCATTAGGTTATGCTTTGCATAATCGTTGATACAGGATCATAAGCTTTGCAAAAGCAAATCAACAATTCTTCAACCCCGCCTTGTATCATACGAATTGTGGCCCTATTATTCTTTTAATAGAATTCATTACCTGCGGGTTAAAACCATCCTTTCTAAACGTTGTTACTCAGTTAAATCTAACATCAAAACAATGGCAACTAAAGGAACGACCACAGACCGTAAGAAAGTCAATTCCGGCGAAAAGTATGAGGTAAAGTACGAAGCCGAGAAGTTAGGCATCAGTACACAAGCGCTCGTCGGCGCAAAGAGGGCCACGGGCTCCAATGACCGTAAGGTTATCGAAAAATATCTTGCTGATAAGAAGAAGAAATAGCCCATCCGAAACCATAATGCAAAGCCCCGCAAGGGGCTTTGTTGTCAACTTACTTATCTATAAGATGAACCGAAAGATAAAAGCAAATACCGCGGATGCACGGACAATTGACATCGATGATGCCTATGCCCTCGAATTTTGGGCGAGGGAATTCAACGTGTCACAGGATAAAGTAAAAGCTGCTGTATTGGCGGCAGGCACTGCCGCGCCGGATGTAAAGCGTGAACTAAAAAAATAAAACATGGGGCTGATTGAATACGCCAAAAAGCGGGATTTTAAAAAGACCGCCGAACCTAAAGCCGGAAAAAGCAAGGATAAGAACAACCTCATTTTCGTTGTGCAAAAGCACGATGCCTCGAGGCTGCATTATGATTTCCGTCTGGAGATGGACGGCGTACTGAAAAGTTGGGCGGTACCAAAAGGCCCGAGCCTTGATCCAAAAGTTAAGCACCTGGCCATGATGGTCGAAGATCACCCGTTTGACTATTTGAACTTTGAAGGAATTATTCCGAAAGGAGAATATGGCGGCGGTACGGTGATTGTTTGGGACGAAGGTACCTATGAGCCGATAGAGCCAATTAAAGGCAAAAAAGCTCAGGAAAAACATCTGCTCAAACAACTCGCTTCGGGACAGCTAAAGATCAAGTTGCATGGCGAAAAGCTCAATGGTGAATTTGCCATGGTTAAAACGCATGGTATGGGAGAAAACGGCTGGCTGATGATCAAGCACAAGGATGAGTTCGCGACCAGCGAGGACATCACTAAAAAGGACAAATCCGTGCTTTCCGGTAAAACCATTGAAACGATGGAAAAAACCAGTGAAAAGGTTTGGCAACATGGCCACGAAGAAGACGTGGTGCCGGACGAGGAACTGGAAGAAGAAGTTGCTACAGAAGAAGCAGCAGACCTGGATATAAAAGCAATATTGAAAGCTGCCCCAAAATCCAAGGTTCCGGCAAACATTAAACCGATGAAAGCGACTTTGGTTGACAAACCGTTTAATGAACCGGGCTGGCTCTTTGAGGTAAAGTGGGATGGTTACCGGGCGGTTGCGGTGCTTAGCAAAAAAGAAGGCGCACAGCTGATCTCGCGCAATAATCTTCCTTTTGAAAAATATTACCCCATCAATGACGCGCTGAAAGGCTGGGGCATGGATGCCGTTTTGGACGGTGAGCTACTGGTGTTGAACGATAAAGGGATATCTGATTTCGGCGCAATGCAGAACTGGCGCAGTGAAGCGGACGGCAACCTGGTTTATTACATTTTCGATATTTTATGGTATGAAGGTAAGAACCTGATGGGACTGCCCCTTATCGAGCGCCAGGCTATTCTACAATCGATTATGCCGACAGACAATGACCATATTCGCCAAAGCAAAGTGTTCGATGCAAATGGCATTGACTTTTTCGCGGCAGCGGAAAAGATGGGGCTGGAAGGCATCATCGCCAAAAAAGCGGATAGTGTTTATACTTCCGATCTGCGCAGTAAAGAATGGCTCAAAGTTAAAGTGCAGCGCAGGCAGGAAGTAGTGATCGCCGGTTTTACCAAAAATGAAGGCACCGGCAAATCATTCAGCGCTTTGGTGCTGGGTGTTTACAAAGGCAAGGAATTGCAATTCGTAGGCAAAGTAGGTACTGGCTTTTCAGACAAACTGCAAAAAGAAATGATGACGCAATTCAAGCCGCTCATCACGGATAGAAGCCCTTTTGATTATGAGGTCGATGTCGATAAACCGACCCGCTTCCGCCCTAAACGGATGGGTGCAAAACCGACCTGGTTAAAACCTGAACTGGTTTGTGAAGTAGGTTTCGCCGAAGTGACCAGTGATGGCGTGTTTCGCCAGGCATCCTTTAAAGGGATGCGCAATGACAAAAAAGCAAAAGATGTAATACTGGAGACGCCTGTCGATACAGCAGAAACCATAACTGAAACTGAGCCAATAGTTTCCAAAACCACAGAAACGTCTGTAGTTAGGGAAAAATCAAAAGCCAAGACGAAAGGCAAAACGAAAGATGCCGATCTAAAATTGGAGCCGGTCAAAACCACCGAACGGAAAACATTGCTCAATCCGACTGAGGATACACAAACCAAAAAAGTTTGCGGGCATGACCTCAAATTCAACCACGTTACTAAACTGTATTGGCCGGAGGATAAGATCACCAAAGGGCAAATGCTGAATTATTACTATAAGGTAGGCGAATACATGATGCCCTATCTGAAAGACCGGCCAATGTCCTTAAACCGCTTTCCTGGTGGCATTCATGGCCAAAGCTTCTACCAGAAGAATGTTACGGACAAAGCACCGGACTGGGCTAAAACATTTGACCACGTAACCGGAGAAGGAAAGGTGACCAAATATTTAGTAGCAACTGATGAAGCCAGTCTCCTATGGATGAACTCTTTAGGCTGCATCGAGATCAACCCCTGGTTCAGCCGAGCGGAAACACCGGATAACCCGGACTACTGCGTGATTGATCTGGACCCGGATAAGCACACTTATGACCAGGTGGTACAGGCCGCCCTCGAAGTAAAGAAAGTGCTGGATGCCATTGATGTGCCGGCATACCCGAAAACTTCGGGCTCGACCGGTATGCATATTTATATCCCGCTGGGAGGTAAATACACCTATGACCAGTCGCAGATGTTCGCCAATATCATTGTCAAGCTGGTGCATAAACAGATCCCGCATTTTACCAGCCTCGAACGCAGTATTGCCGCGCGCAAAGGCAAAATGTACCTGGACTTTTTACAGAACCGTCCGGGCGCAACGATCGCAGGGCCGTATTCACTCCGCCCGAAACCGGGCGCGACGGTGTCTATGCCCCTCACCTGGGACGAAGTAAAACCGGGCCTGACGATCCAGCATTTCAATATCCATAACGCGCTGGACCGCCTGAAAGAGACCGGTGACCTGTTCAAAGGCGTGTTAGGCGAAGGCATCGACCTGGCCAAAACCATCAAAAAAGCACAAACCATATTTAGCTAAAATGAAAAAATTGATCAGTAACATCATTGGAGGACTGGCGGGGGCGGTTACCCTAAATATCATTCACCAGACCGTAAAAGCATTTGACCATAAAGCGCCGCGTGTCGACCTGGTGGGTGAGGAGGCCCTGACAAAAGGCATGGAAGCCATGAACCTGACCCCTCCGACGGGCAACGCCCTTTTTGTGGCTACACTGGCTGGAGACTTACTCAGTAACGCGCTTTATTTCAGCACGATCGGCTTGGGCAAAAAGAAATACCTGCTGTTGCGCGGGGCGGCGATCGGTGCGGCCGCCGGAATTGGAGCACTGACCTTGACCGAACCATTGGGTCTGAGCGATGAGCCGGTGACGAGAACGGATAAAACAAAAGTGCTGACGGTGGCCTGGTACCTGGTTGGCGGTTTGGTTACGGCATTGGCGATCAAAGGGCTACGTTCCAAAAGCAGCGGACTTTAATATCCGCGGATAGCGAACAGGAACAGGAATTTACTGTCTTCGATAAACTTATTCAAATTCCCTGCGTCCCGGTTTTTTGGAAATATGGCGACATTCTCGAAATAAAATGCTGAGAACTTGCCCGGCTTGGAGATAAAACTTTCTTCGAATAATTCGAACAGGGTACTATTTAATTGTTCGGCAAGCTCATCGCTTACAAAACTAAATTTTTCTTCAACGGCGTCTCTGAAGATATTTAGAACCGATGATAAAATTTCACCAATATCACTGTCATTAGCTTGGCTTACAACAGGAATGTTATTGTAATAAAACGGTGATTTTTTACCGAGATCTTCCATCAGTCCTTCATCAAAACTCACTTGGAAAGCCCGGTCTAAAATGCCGATGATCTTTTCAAAGCCTTCGCTATCTAAATTAAATGACATCGTCAAATTTAGAAAAGCGGATAGCAATAAACAAATACTGTAATCAATTACAGAAATAGCTGTTGCTCGTCAGTGTAGTAGGTGGTCCGTCCGCCAATCTTCTCCGTTTTGATTTCCTCGCCTTTTGAAGTTTTTTTTAATGTACGGCTGTGAATATTCATAAAATCTTTTAATTCTCCTTTAAGTTCGTCCCCATTTGCTGCCCCGATCTGTTTGATCGCGCTTTTTAGGACTTCATTAATGCTGTTAAAAAGCCGGTCAATGTATGGAGCGGGTATGGCCTTCGCGGTTGGGAACGGGGAAACTCCGGCGTCGTATAGGATCTCGTCGGCATAGGAATTACCGATACCACGGATGAGCTTCTGGTCCATGAGCAGGGTTTGATGACCGTGTGCTTTTTGGAAAGTAGTGATGAAAAATATTCCTTACTTAACGCGAGTGCCTCTGGCACAGGGACCGGTGCTGGCTGCAGGGTCTGCGTAGCATGTTTTTGAAGATCGATAACGGCAAACCCTTCACCTTTATCGAAATGGAGAGGGAGAGATTCGAATCATAGTTCTTATGGGCTTATTGTCAGTGAATTACATGTGTTGATGTTTCTAACTCTACGAATGGCGCAATTCAATTGAATGATATTTGGCCTCCGGATTTAGCCCACTCATCAACGCCACCAAGTAAGGGTCTAATTCGTTTTAACCCTGACCTGCGCAGTTTCTGAGCATATCTTGCCGCCGTGAGTTCGTCTGGACAGGAGCAATAAACAATTATCTCATCGTGGGCGGAATAAAGATTAGCGATCTCACTCAAATTATTTTCGCTGATGGGTATAGAACCGGGAATGAACCCGTTTCTTGTCCGTTGATCTTCGGGACGCGCGTCAAATATTACATGTCCTGATTTGTCACGTATTAATTCGTGCAGGTCATTGACAGTCACACGATCAGTTTTGAATTGCCTGATAAGGAGGTGCCGCTGCAACCATTTGGCAAAAAGGAAGATGCAAAATGAAATAATAACGATCAAAACTCCAAGTTTGCCATATTCGGTCAGTGTGGCAATTAAGCTGCCAATCTCATGGTGAAATAAGACGCCGAGACTGACAGCCGCAATGCTATAAATGGCCGCGGCAATCAAAGAGTAAGCTATGAATGAAAATATCGGCATGGCGTAAACACCAGCTATTACGGGGGCTAATGTAGAAAGGCCCGGAATGAATTTCACAACCGTTAGCGCAGGCGGGCCGTAACGTTCAAAAATATCTCCGCTGCTCTTTACGCAGGAGTCAGGCGATAGCGATATCCTGCACAATTTTCCCAGAACACCTGTCCCTAGTTTTTTACCGGCGAAGTATAAAATAATGTCACCGATTAAAGATCCGAAAGTCGCGGTCAGCACGAGTGAAATTACATCGAAAGTATTGGCAGGGGTGACGGCTGCAGTAACAATAACGATAGCAAATGCAGGTATTGGTAAGCCGATGCTTTGAATCAGCGTAATAAGAAAAATTATCCAAAGCCCGTAAGCTTGCACCAATTCAATTAATGTATTCATTGATCATAGCTGATATGACGCTAAATTACCGAATTTGATTATCATAGTGCTTCCAACTTGGTATTTTGACTTAAATATGCCTTTAAGGAATGCCCGCAGTAAATAAGTGATCAGAGCACATCTTAAGGATCATTCGTGGTTTCTCAGTGACCCCGTGATGGCATCTTTAATTGCTTGAGCCGATACTGTCCTTGGTGTCTCCTCATCCTGAATGGCCACCAGCTCATCCTGCAGCATGAGGTGGAGGCCAGGTACCTGTTAACCGGAAAAATGAAATTGCAGGGTTTTGCCTGCCCGTTTTACAGCGGGAAGTTGACGCCTTCCAAAGCCGACCTGAATTCGGCGGGGCTGACATTTAATTATTGTGCTACGGTTACATCAATCCTGTTAAGCGTTTTCTCACAGAATTTCCTTGTCAGGATGTTTGCAAATACGTTGAGGTAGGGTAATTCTGCCATAGGTTATAATTTCGTTTAAGAAAGTTCAATCCAGACGGGTGCATGGTCGCTGCTGTGTTCCCAGCCTCTAACGCTTTTATCTATGCCCGCTGCTTTCAGGCGAGGCAGGAGTTTATCATTGAGTAGAAAATGGTCAAGTCTTAAACCCGCATTTCGGCCATAGGCGTTACGGAGATAATCCCAGAAAGTGTAGACCGGTTCAGCGGGAAATAAGTGCCGGACAGCATCCGTCCAGCCAAGTTTGAGCAACGCGCGGAACAGCTTTCGCGCTTCCGGGCGGAACAAAGCATTTTCGAGGTATTTTTCGGGTTTATAGGTGTCCAGCTCGGTGGGCATAATGTTGTAATCGCCGATGAGTGCGACAGGCAAGCCAAACTGCTGCAGTTTTTTGGCATGGGCGGTCAGTCGTTTGATCCACTTAAGTTTATAGTCGAATTTCGGGCCAGGAAATGGATTGCCGTTAGGGAGATAGAGACAGCCGATCACCACACCATTGACAAATGCTTCGATATAACGGCTATGCGTATCGTCCGGGTCACCGTCAAGGTCGCGGCGCGTTTCCTGAATTTCGCCGTAACGAGAAAGAATGGCCACACCGTTCCAGCTTTTCTGGCCGTGCCAGATCGCATGATAACCCGCATCCAGCAAGGCCTGCTCCGGAAACTTATGATTTTCACACTTGAGTTCCTGTAAGCATACCACATCAGGTTCCGCTTCCTTCAGCCAACGGACGAGATTAGCGATCCGGCCATTGATGCCATTAATGTTATAGGTAGCGATCTTCATGGGGTTGCCGGAAACAATATCTACCAGATTATTTCACAATATGATCAGCCGCCGACTTGACCGTGTTTTTGGCGATACCTGTTTTATCACTGATGATACCGGATGCTAAATCCTTGGCCAGGTCCTTTAATTTATGTTTAAGTTCCGCAAAGCGTTCTTCGCCGTCATCTGTTAAATAAAAGTAAGCGACCGCTGCCGCGGCCAGGCCTCCGATAATGGCGGCTGCGATCAGGCCGTTGTGGTTCTCTTTTTCGAATAGGTTTTTCATATCTGTTTTTGATTATGCGCCTTTTTTCACCTGTAGACTGTTCATGAGCTGGTCATACAGGTCATCGCCTTTGGCTGCTTTTGGTTTTAGTTTCTTAATGGTCGGGCGTTTGCCTTTCGCTTTTTGTTCGATGATCTTCAGGAGCTCACCGTGATATTCATCTTTATATTTGGAGAGGTCAAGGGGTTCGGCATACTGATCGATGAGCGCCAGGCCCATTTTGAGTTCTTTATCGCTGACGTCGATCTTATCATCCAGTTTGAGGTCTTCCTGGTCGCGGATCTGTTGGGCGAAGCGGATACGGGTAACGACAATGGCCTTATCCACCGGGTGTACAATACAAAGGCTCTCCGTACTTCGCAGTACGAAACGCGCGAGACCTGCCTTCTTTGATTTTTTCAGCGCGGCGAGCAGCAGGGCATAAGCCTTGTTGTTTTTGGTCGCAGGTTCCGTATAGTAAGAGGTTTCGTAATACATGGGGTTCACCGCCGCGATATCGACAAAGTTCTCGATCTCGATCACCTTTGTTTTTTCTGGAGCGGCAGCCTCGAAGTCTGCTTCTTCGATGATCACATAATCATCATCGTATTTATAGCCTTTAACGATCTTGTCGTAAGGTACTTCCTTTTTTGTATTCTCATTGACCCGCTGGAACTTGATGTGTGCATGGTCACGGCTATCCAGCATATCCAGATCAAGCCGGGTTTCCTGTACCGCAGAAAATAATTTGATGGGTATGCTCACAAGGCCAAAACCGATGGAGCCAGTCCAAATGCTTCTCATAACTTTAGTTTTCTAACATTATCATTAACACCATGCGGGTGATGCGCTTCGATCTTGTCGGCCAGCAAATGCAATATTTCTTCCTCAACGTTTCCGGGGTTTTGGCAGATATGCAAAAAGTCATGCGCGTCCGGCTCAAAGCTGGCTACATAAGCGCCATTTTCATATATACGAAACTTGCATTTATCATCCTCATGGTGCGCATATTCGCCCACCTCGAAATGATGCACGGCTTTATCCAGACTTATCGTGATCGGGTAATTCTCCATATCAGTATAACCCATAGCGTCGGCTATTGTTTACTTATCAGAATTGATAATCTGAAGCTAACTTGATGGCGAAATAGTGAAGAATTAAAAGCGTTAAATTATGAATGTAGGAGGCTTTAGGTTCGTGCCTAACTCTTTATTCAATTGTTTTATAATGTATTCACACATGACAGGGCTATTGTTTTCGTCCAGTTGGTGCACGAAAAACCAAATCCTCTTTAAGCCCTTCTCTCTCCAGGTTTTAATTCTTTGAACCCATGCATCTGCACGCGTGTAATCGGTGGGGTGCAAATTGCTGCCCACAAATCGGATCATGGTTTGAGTTGTTGTTAATTCCATGTGGGCACAATCTCTTCGACCGGCCGAATCGGTTATTACCGTGCCGATCTTCAGATTGTGCAGCGTATTAAATAATTTTTCTTTGGCTTCACCTTCTTTATACCACTCTTTATTCCGAACCTCAACAAATACCGGAGTAGTGGTTGGCAAGGCTTCCAGGTATGTTTTCAGGTTATCAAAACTTTTCGGGCTGAAGTTGTCGCTAAGTTGTAGCATAAGCCCACCAAGTTTGCCACCAAATCCACTAATTGCTTCATAGAATTGGGCCGTCTGTATTTCGGCATTTGCAAGCCTTCTGATGTGGGAAATGCTTTGCGGAAACCGGGGGCAAAATGTAAAATCGGTACGGTCTTCAACCTGATCTCTCCATCTTTTTACATCATCTAATTTGGGAATAGCGTAAAACGAAGCGTTTAATTCCAGCGTATTAAACTGTTTACAGTACTCATTTAAAAATTGTTTATCAGGGGTTTTAGGCGGATAAATTCGGCCTAGCCATCCCCGGTTCCCCCATTTGGTGGAGCCGACTTGAATAATTAGATCGTCACTATCCTTCGATGTCGCCAGCGTTTTATTCGTTAAATCCGAATCAGTTGGTAGCGTGAAATCTATTGCTGATAATTCTAAAGGGTCAATTCTGCCAAATTCCATCATGCAAAGTAAACAGTTAACAACACAAGTTTTGCATTGGGTTGTTAAAATCTCAGTCTATTGCAGAAGCAACCAGCGATTGCAACTCTGATCACAAATTTTTACATTGTGCTAATGGTAAACCCTATAATTGGATTCGGAATAGTGTATGGTGAAGAAATCATCTATTGTGAAGCAAGTATGGCCGAACGGAGTTATGAAATATATTTCAATGGAAAGTGGATGGCCTCCGTCGAACACACGGAGTACCTGAACTGGATTCAAGCATCTGGCGTAATTTTACCACAAAGTATCATCGACGAGATCGGGCAAAAAATAGAAAGCCACTATAATTAAATAATAAATTTAAGCATAATATCATTTACACTTATACTATGCCGGAAATCCCAGACTTAAATATTTTCAATAAAAATCTAAGTAAGCGCCTTGTAGGTAAAACGCTTACAGAGATCACGATTCTTGTTCCCAGGCAACTTAAAGTACCGGAATCTGTTTTGAAAGAAGCTTTCGACGGACAAAAGTTAGCTGCTATCACCAGGGAAGGTAAGGAATTACATTTCGCATTTGGAAACGGGCACGTGCTGGGCCTTCATTTAATGCTGCATGGAACCATGTATTGGTACGAGGGTTCAAACGAAAATAAGTTCACCATCGCTGAACTCATGTTTTCTGATGGGACCGGCTTAGCCATTACCGACTGGCAAAAGGCGGTGATCATAATGCTTGACCCCATGCCCACAAAGGTGCCTGACGCTTTGAGCATACCTGACGGTTACCTGAGCAGTGCATTAAAAGCAACTTCCCGCCCTATTAAAACCGTTTTAACGGAAGGAAAGATGGTTCGGGGTATTGGGAATGCGTATGTTGACGAAATTCTGTATTCCGCCAAGATATCACCGTTTTCCAAAGCCAATAAGATTCCTGAAAATAAAGTTAATGATATCCTAAAAGCTATAAAGACGGTCCTGGAGGATGCGGAAAGCCATATATCAAAGAATTTCCCTGATACAATTACGGAAAAGGAACGTGATTTCCTTCAGGTGCATCTGCCCAGGCATGACCTTACTCCATCCGGTGAAACTATCTTAAAAGCCGAAATAAATTCACGCAAAACCTATTATACAGAAAGTCAGGAACTCTTCGAATAAAGCTACAATGATGACTTGATTTAAAGGTTCAGATGTTGCGACATTACAAAACAAAGGCAACGGCGCGTTGTCTTATGAATAGTAAATAACCAATAATATGATCATCGCTACATCTTCACTCGAACTAACACGTACAGACGGAACGAAATTATACGTCGATATTGAGCCGGTAACCTATCAGGAAGAAGGCAAACTTGTTTTTACCGGGGTTTATCAGTTGCAGGCGACGCGCCACGATGACCCTGCCGGTGAATATACCGAAGACAATCCCGGCGACACAACAGAGATCGGTACATTCGCCCATAAGCAGGATAATAAATTTGAATGGGTTTATCTCGGTGATTTTTTGGATGAGGAAGAGCAATCCCAGGTTGCAGATCATCTACAGCGTCTGGAAGATAAGGACGCACATACAGCGGGTTTTTATGTGCAGGCATTCTATCATGGCGGCATGAACAGTTTTGAAGTAAAAGCGCAGGAAGGCATCTATGCTGTAGCTTATGATGGCAAAGTCATCGCCGAACTGGAACATAATCATAAATGGGAACAAGTTAGTGGTGATCCGTTGGAAGAAGATGTTTTCGTGTCAGTGAAACAAGCGATCGAAGCAAAATTTGAAAAAAGATAAAAGGAAGTATTTATGCCATGGTATAACGGCGATTACCCACCATCATATAAAAACCAACCTAAGAAGATCAGAGATAAGGCTACCGAGATAGCCAATGAAGTGTTAACGACCACCGGTGACGAAGGTGAGGCCATCGCGACCGGTCTGAAACAAGCCAGGTTACATTTCGCAAACCTGGATAAGAAGAAAAAAAAAGATGAGTAACGACAACCTCAAGCGATTTTTAGATGCTCAACAACGTGATTATGCTACCGCTTTAACAGAAATAAAATCAGGCCGTAAACGTAGTCATTGGATCTGGTATATTTTCCCGCAGATTGACGGGCTGGGCTATAGTGAAATGTCGAAACGTTATGCGATCAAAGATCTGCCGGAAGCTATCGCGTACCTGGCGCATCCTGTATTGGGTAAGCGCCTGGTGGAGATTGCAGCGGTCCTGCTGGAATTAGAATCCCGCAATGCAAATAGTGTGATGGGCAGTCCCGATGACCTGAAACTGCGGTCATCTATGACTTTATTCGCACAAGTACCTGGTGCGGACCCTGTTTTTAAAGCAGTGCTGAAAAAGTATTTTCAAGGTGAAAAGGATAAGGCGACTTTGCAGTTGCTGTAATTACCGTGATAGCCATTATCGGCATTTAATAGATTTAAAAATGACCAGCCCAATCAACTTACAAATTAAACGCCTCGATGGTACCTGGGATATTATCGAAGCTGCCCCGTTGCTGATCGAAGAAGGTCATGAACTTGTTCCCACCGGTACTTACCAGCTTTATCGCGGCTTCCCTGAATTTGACAGCAATCTTTTTGACTTTCAAACCATGCGGGAACGCTATGTAGAAAGTCTTGAATTAACAGGTGAAGATAATCCCGGTTATCTCGGAGAGCTTCATTTTCCCGGCATCGGTTTTTTCGAGTGGAAATATGTGGGCAATCAATTACAGGATGGTGAGGTCTGGCAGATCGTGGATTGTTTACAGGATTATGCCGCCGGGAAAGTACACCCGATGGATAATGGGATCATTCTTCCCAAACCCGAGCAACCGGAAGATATATCGCTGCATTTCAAATACGGTAAAGATCAAATCGTCCGCGATATCCGCCTTGAAGAAATGGAAGGCCATTTTGTTGTTCTCGTTAACGGTGACCCGACCGCGCAATTCGAACTGTTAGAACAAGATTGGGAAATTACCGGCGGCGAAATTGATGACGCTGACCTCTTAGCTGAAATTTTAAGACGTATCAAAGCCAACACTTAGCCAATACAATGGAGGTGGCCATGGTTTTAAGCAACTTTTCCATCTCACCGTGATGACCGGTTATCTGCCCGGCAATTTCTTCCTGCTCTTCAATGGCCAGCGCCCCCCCGTCATAAATCCAGTTACCTCCCGGTATCGAATAACAACCTTCCCTGTGGCATAGGTTCCGGTGCCTGATACCCCGGTACTTTTACATGGAATAATTCGAACATGCCATAATTTTCCCGGGAAAGCTCGAAGGTTACCGCACCATCAGGCGATAACTCGCCTTTAACTCGCAATTCCGGCTCTACACGAACGGTTAGCTGATGACCATTTTTTCGCTTGATCTCCACCTGTTTCGCTCCTTTCAGAAATGATCTGTCCATGTGTTTTGTAATTTACTTAAAACAAATGTGCAGAAAAAAATGTAAAAAATATACGAATAATGCTAAAAATATTAGCATAACTTTGTACTCCTCAAATTTGCAAAAATATGGTGCCCATTAATGTACAACTCGAACTCAACGCCCGACAGGTAAAAATCTCGGCCGAACAACTTGACCAATTGGCTGATGAAGTGGGCTTTATGCGCTACCAGGTCAAAGCGGCTGACCGCACTACGGTAGTTTATGTAAACATTGAAGACGAGCAGCGAATCCCGCTTACGCCCCAGGACGCTGAAGATTATTTTGAAACCCTGCAATATCCTGAGCAGGGCATCGGGTATACTTTGGATGATATTTTTACTACGGATGAGGCAATTGCGATTGCCAAAGCCATTCGCGAGTACAATTTCAGTCGTAAACTGAATTTTGATCAAATGAACTTCGACTTTTAATTGATAGCCATGACCGCCACGAAACAAGAAATAATCAGCAAACTCCGTCAGGACATGATCCGCTGGGAAGGTTTCCGCCCGCCGCAGCCCGGCATAAACAATGACCTGGGCCTCGGTCCGGTTGCCGCTGCTTTTCCGGATGGCGTTTTTCCAACCGGCGCGATCCATGAGCTTATCAGTAACAGCCCGGAAGATACTGCCGCCAGCGGCGGCTTCATTGCCGGCCTCGTTCAAAAGTTACTAACCAACGGCGGTGCCTGCCTTTGGATCAGTTATACCCGCCGGATCTATCCGCCTGCGCTTAAGCTTTTCGGTGTCGATCCCGACCGAGTTATTTTTGTTGATGTCCCCATGCAAAAGGATGTGCTTTGGGTTACTGAAGAAGCACTCAAATGCGAAGGCGTCGCCACGGTCATCTGCGAAACAAAAGACCTCAGCTTTGCCGAATCACAACGTTTGCAACTGGCCGTTGAGAAAAGCAGGGTAACCGGTTTCGTCCTGCGAAAGGATGTGAAAAAAATAAATACGACAGCTTGTGCGGCTCGCTGGCAAATTCGCCCGGTACGCAGCCAGTTACGTAGCGGAATGCCGGGCGTCGGTCATCCACGCTGGCAGGTCAATTTGCTCAAGGTCAGAAATGGCAAGCCAGGCAGCTGGACGGTCGAATGGAAAAATCAGAATTTCCAAACCGTCATAGCACCACAAATCATTGAACCAGCCCGATTATATGCCTAAGCGTTTTGCGTCCATATGGTTCCGGCATTTGCTGACAGACTGGAAGGCGATCCGCCAGCCCGGACTGAAAGGGAAGGCCTATGTCTTTGCCGAACCGGATCATGGACGTATGCTGATCACTGCGCTGACGGACGAAGCCGCTAAATACGGCGTAACGGAAGGCATGACTGTAGCAGATGCCCGAGTCATTGCGCCTGAGCTGCATGTTTTTGATGGCAAGCCCGGCCGCAACCTGAAACTGCTGACCGGCCTTGCGGAGTGGTGCCTGCGTTATACACCGCTTATCCAGCTTGACCCGCCGGACGGTTTATTGCTTGATGTTACTGGTTGTACGCACCTTAAGGGCGGCGAAAAAGCTTATTTACAAGAGATCGTGTCCAGATTAAAAATACTGGGCTACGATGTTCGTCCTGCAATCGCTGATACCATTGGCACGGCCTGGGGCGTGGCACGCTGTGCAAGCTCCGGCCTTATCGTGCCGGAAGGTGAGCACCGTAACGCGCTTATGCCATTGCCGCCCTCAGCGCTACGTTTACCAACGGCGCAGCTGTTGAAACTGCGCAACCTCGGTTTGCACCAGATCAGCAGTATTATTTACATTCCAAATTCTGTACTGCGTCGCCGTTTTGGTAAGGACATGGTGCTTCGCCTGCAACAAGCGCTCGGCCAGGAAGTGGAATACTTATTCCCATTGAAAGAACCTGTTCCCTATAGTGAACGATTGGAATGCCTGGAAGCTATTAAAACCAGGCCGGCTATAGAGATCGCTTTAAATAGTTTGCTCGAAAAACTTTGCGAAAGGCTGTATGGTGAAGGACTGGGCCTTAGGGCGGCTACGTTTACCTGGTACCGGGTCGACGGTAAAAATGGAAACATCTCTATCGGCACCAACCACGCCAGTAACCGGACCGAACACCTCTTCAAATTATTTTTTAATAAACTCGATACCGTTACGCCTGGTATGGGCATTGAATTATTTGTTTTAGATGCCCTCAAAACGGAACCTGTCAGCGATAAGCAAAGTGAGCTATGGTCGGCAACGGGCGGCGCGGACAGTGAAGAAGTGGCAGAACTGCTGGACCGGGTGGCGGGACGGATCGGCACGGCTCATATTTGTCGCTACCTGCCCGGCGAACATTACTGGCCGGAACGAACCCCTACACCAAACACCGATGTGAAAAAAGCACCTGAAAGTGAATGGCGTACAGATAAACCGCGCCCCATGCAGATACTTGACCATCCGGAGCCCATTGAAGCAATGGCACTGACGCCCGATTATCCGCCTAAGCTGTTTATCTGGAAAGGCGTGCAGCATGTCATTGTCGGCGCTGATGGTCCTGAGCGTATTGAACGTGAGTGGTGGTTGGAGCCGGGCGAACACCGGGATTACTATATCGCTGAAGATGAAGCGGGTTGTCGTTACTGGCTTTTCCGTTCGGGCCATTATAATGCCGAAAGCAACCAACACTGGTATTTACACGGCTTTTTCGCATGAGTTACGTTGAATTACAGGTAACCAGCAATTTTAGTTTCCGGCGAGGCGGTAGCCATCCGGAGGAACTTGTCGACCAGGCAGCTGATCTTGGCTATGATGCCATTGCGATCACTGACCGTAATACCTTCGCCGGGATTGTAAGAGGTTACCAGGTGGCGAAAGACCGCAACATCAGGCTCATCCCTGCTGTTCGGCTTGACCTGCTTGATGGTCCAAGCTTGTTGGCTTATCCAACCGATAAGGAAGCTTACGCACGACTTTCCGCGCTGCTGACACTCGGTAACCTCCGCGCTGAAAAAGAGCAATGCCATATTTCCAAAAGGGATGTTTACGAATATGCTGAAGGCTCTTATTTCATCATTGTCCCCCCTGACAAAATCAGCCAGGATTTTGAATTTGAATTTGGTTTTCAACACCATGTTAAAGATTATCAGCAAAACCTGCCTAACCTTTATCTGGCGGCGACTAAGTATTACACGGGTGATGATGCCAAGCGCTTATTCCTTTTAGCGGAATTAGGCATACCCCTGGTTGCTACCAATGACGTTCATTACCATCATGCTGCCCGCAGGGAATTGCAAGATGTTTTGACCTGTGTGAGGGAAAAGTGCACCATTTTTAACGCCGGCTACAAGCTGCACCAAAATGCAGAGCGGCACCTTAAGGAAAAAACAGAAATGGAGCGTTTATTCCGCAATTATCCTGAAGCGATCACCAACGCCGGGATCATTGCCGATTCCTGTAATTTTGATCTCAAATCACTGAAGTACAAATATCCGAGTGAACTAACCACTGAAGGACGGACACCTCAACAGCAATTGAAACACCTTGCCTGGAAAGGGGCGAACACCTTTTACGATAACAACATACCCCCAAAAGTTACAAAAGCAATTGAAGAGGAACTGGAGATCATTGCTGAACTGGATGTTCCTGACTATTTTTTGACCGTAGAAGATTATGTTACCTGGGCCAGAAATCAGGGTATTTTATGCCAGGGGAGGGGGTCAGCGGCCAATTCTGCTGTATGCTTTGTGCTGGGCATTACCTCGGTAGCACCGGACAAATCCAATCTTTTGTTTGCCCGTTTTTTATCAAAAGAACGCAATGAACCTCCTGATATTGATGTAGACTTTGAGCATGAGCGCCGGGAAGAAGTGATCCAGTATGTATACAATCGCTTTGGCCGTGACCGGGCGGCAATCCTGCCGACCGTCACCATGCTGCATTACAAAGGTGCGATTCAGGACGTTGGCCGTGCCATGGGGCTTTCCGTAGATGTGGTTAAACAATTATCGGATGCGTTCGGCGAACTGACCGACGAAGAAATTACCGTAGATCAGGTCGCGGCATTAGGGCTAAATGCAAAAGACCCGCATTTGATCAAGGTTATTGAATTGACCTCGTTAATGATCGGCTTTCCGCGCCAGCTTGGTCAGCACACCGGCGGTTTCGTGATAACCGATGGCAAACTGACCGACCTTTGCCCAATTTTTCATGCGCGCATGGAAAACCGAACCAATATTGAATGGAATAAGGATGATATTGATACGCTCGGTTTTATGAAAGTTGATGTTTTGGCTTTGGGCATGCTAACCTGTATCCGTAAGGCTTTCGATCTTGTTCGATCCAATTACGGGAATGAACTCACATTAGCCAATATCCCGCAGGATGATCCCAAAGTTTACGCAATGATCACTGCCGCCGATACGCTTGGTGTTTTTCAGATCGAAAGCAGGGCGCAAATGTCCATGCTGCCACGCATGAAGCCAACCTGTTTCTATGATCTGGTGATCGAAGTAGCTATCGTCCGGCCCGGCCCGATACAAGGTGATATGGTGCATCCCTATATCCGGCGCAGGAATGGCGAAGAGGCGGTGAATTATCCTTCTGAAGAGATCAGATCCATACTCGAACGCACGCTCGGCGTTCCGCTGTTCCAGGAACAAGCGATGGAGCTGGCCATTGTTGCCGCGGGTTTCACGCCCGGCGAGGCTGATTTGCTCCGCCGAACGATGGCGACCTTTAAGTTTAATGGCATGGTCAGTAAGTTCGAGCATAAGCTGATCAACGGCATGACCAGCCGGGGTTATACCGAAGAATACGCTAGACGCATTTTCAAGCAACTGGAAGGATTTGGTAGCTACGGTTTCCCCGAAAGCCATGCAGCCAGCTTCGCCTTATTGGTTTACGTTTCCTGCTGGCTTAAATTTTATTATCCTGAAGTATTCGCGACGGCGTTGCTTAACAGCCAGCCAATGGGTTTTTACCAGCCCGCCCAAATTGTACGGAATGCCCGCGAACATGGCGTTAAAATGCTTCCCATCGATGTCAACCGTTCGCAATGGGATAATACGCTGGAAGCCAACCAGGGAAAGTACTTTGCGGTTCGTTTGGGCTTTCGGGAGATCGACGGCATTCAGAAGGAAGAAATGGACAAACTGGTGGCAGGAAGGATAAAAACGTACACTGCACCACACCAGATTTGTGATGCCGGTGTCAGCGTGGCCACTATGGAGCGCCTTGCCAATGCCGATGCATTTCGCTCGATGGATCTCGATCGCAGGCGCGCGCTTTGGGAAGTTAGCGCACTGCACGACCGTCCCGTGCAGTTGATGCAAGGCCAACCGTCGGAAAGCGTTTATGAACCTGAGGTCGACCTGCCAACTTTGCGATTATCAGAGCATGTAGTACAGGATTATGCCACTACAGGTCTTTCTATTAAAGGCCACCCGCTCAGTTTTATCCGGCATACACTTGACTTGCTGCATATAAAAACAGCCAGAAGTGCTAACCAAACAGAAAATAAAACAGTTATCAAAACTGCGGGTTTGATCCTCATCCGCCAACGTCCGGGTACTGCTAAAGGTGTTTGCTTCATTACGCTGGAGGATGAAACCGGAACGACCAATCTGGTGGTGTTCCCCAAACTGTTTGATAAGTACCGCAAGGAGATATCGCGCGCCCGTTTACTGATGGTGGAAGGGGTAGTTGAACGAAGCGAGGTTACGCACATTATAGTGCGCCGTATTTTCGACGTTACCAAACTCTTAGGCGACCTGACAGTCATTCGCAATGAGCAACAGCCTCTGCTGACATTATCACGCGCTGATGAAAAAGCTTCGCCATTTATTCCTATTGAAAAACCGCTGAAGACCCAACAAGTGGAAGACGTTATACATAAAGGAAGAAATTTCAGGTAATAATCTCATTGGCAGGTAGCGGTTCTTAACATGAAAAATGAGCAACTATACGTACATTCGTGATTATAATAAAATTGGACATCCATGAACATCGACTGGGAAATTATAAGGGAAAAAATAAAGAACAATGTAGAGGAAATCTTAACTACTGGAGATCCTAATTATTCGGCCGGCCAAATAAAAAATGGTATTGAGTTGCTATTTAAGTTTATCGCTCATCCAGTTGAAGAAAATAGTTTAAAAGGTTTACCTAAAGCAATTTTCCCTGCATTGCAGGAGGCTTTCATTGATAAAAAAGGTGACATGGGGCCGTTACGAGCTTTAGCAGATTCGTTCGAGCCGTTTTTAAAAAAATATGCCATCGTTGTACTTGGTCACAGACCTGCTGCTGTAGTTGGAAAAACGTTGCTTCCGTTACTAAAGTTAATTGAACTCAATCAAGAATTAACTACTCAAGGAGAAAACCAATATCCGAATTTGGCTGCTGATAAATTACATACGTTCCGAGATAAAAAGGAATATCTATATCAAATTTGCAATGCATATCTAGTACGCAATGAAGTTCACAATTCGCCAAGCTGGGGCGAAGCGAAAGTATATAGTAATCTGACGGACATTTTGGTGGTAATGCTTTTTGCCATTCTAAAAAATGTAGCAGTTGTGGAAAATCTTCCCAAACAAGAGTTTAATTCAATAGTTTCTGAACAATTAAATAGTGAGGAAAATAAAATTCTTTATGATTTCATTAGCTTTGGGAACACAGCAACGGAACTAAAAACGCAGGTCGTAAATGCTTTTATTTTACATGAATTGTACAGCAAAGGCAAGGCGACTGCGACGGAATTGAAAAGTAATTGCGATGCATATTTTGGAAGTACCCTTTCAAAAAATTTTTTTGATCGACGATTAGAAAAACTTCGCGAGCAGCGCAAGATAATAAAGTCTGAAGTGCTTTATTACATATTAACATCAGATGAGGCTGAACGTCTCAAGGTTGTCTATAATGAATTTCTTGAAAATAGAGATTTGTTTTTGCTTTATTATAAAGAGCTTTTGGAGTCTTACGGAGCAATCCTTCATTTTGATGCGTTGCTGGAGAAACTGTACGATTTTTTTATAAAAAATTTTAATATTGATGTCAGCGAGGCTTACGATGATGGAAATGATATACCTAAAGAGGATCAACTATATGATGATCTAATTAGCTACATCTATCAAATAATATCGCCAGAAGATTTGGGCAAACAATTTTTTAAAGAACTGCTAAAATTGTGTGAAGATAGCGACTTTATTGTTAGAGTCAGTGCTAGCAAGGTTCTTGGGAAACTAACTAATCCTGAAAATTTTGAAGCTTATATACGCGCGAGACATAGAACAGTGTACCTTGACACACAGATTGTCTTGCATATCTTATGCACAGGTTATTTAAGAAATCCTGGTTATGAAAATACTTTTTATCAGATCGCAGAAGAGTTGGTTGCATTTGACAAAGATAATAAACAAGTTAAATTCAAATTCGCCAAGCCTTACTTATTAGAAGTAGCCCATCAACTCAGGTTAGCATTGATGTTAATACCTTATGAAGATTTTGTTAAGTCGGAGTTTTCAACAAATGTTTTTTACCAGTTTTATAATTTTTTAAAAAAATCCAACCAACTGGACGAAGATGACGATAGCTTTGAAAAATTCCTAAACCATTGGCTGTATATACGTGAAGATGATGCTTATGAAATTGATTCTACTCAAATTCTCTTGTCAAGTCTTAAGAATGTGCTAACCGATCAATATAATATCGAGGTAGAAATATTACCGCCTGCCGATAACAGGGAAAGTGCAATTACTGTGCTTGAGAGCGTTTTGAGACAAACCACCCATTCGCCCAAAGCTCCCAATGTACTCTTGAATGATGCCTGGATGGTTTGCCATTTATCTAATAGAAAACTTCATAGCGACGAACCGTTTTTCTTAACCTGGGATAAAACTTTTACCGCATTTAGAAAAGCGTTTAAGGGCCGATTTTATCGTAATGAACCAATTTTGTGGCATCTGTTTTCACCAGCAAAATTTTTAAATCATATGTCGCTCATTTCATTTAAAATTGATCCTAAAAGCCTGACTCACGAATACCTTTCCATTTTGGATAGTCTTGATCTCCATGAAAAGACAAGAACTCTTTTCGATAGTTTAAATAAACTTACCGATATTAAAAATATTTCGAAAGAGAAAAGGCGGCGTTATGTTCAATACACCGTTGAGATATTTGATTCGAATGAATTTAGTGCTGATTCTAATGTTTCCGAAAACGAAATGCGAGGAGCAATTGCCAAGCCATTCGAACAAATGCTAGACGAAATCAATAAATATTACCATACGCAAGGTAGGAAATATACAATTGAGCACTATCGCAAAATGTTATTGGAAGAACCGTATTTTATCAGATTTGCACAAATTCTTCGTGATGAAATTAGGAACAGCATGGCTCATGGAAAAAAAATCACAGAGGAGTATTTTGATAAAATTAATTCATTACTCGAAGAGTTCATCGACGGCAAACCAATTTAATCATGAAATTTTGTTCTATAAATAATTTAAATTGATCTTATTTAGTCAGGCAGCTGGATACAACAATTGTTCTTCTGAATCCATGTAGCTCATATCAATAGCAGCAAGGTTTGGATATTCAGTAGGATTATTGATGCGCTGTAAATATTCTTTTGTAATCGTGCAGTAATCCATGTCTCTTGATGGTACTTGAGTGCGCGCAATGTGTTGCAGGCGTTCCGGCGTTGCGTTACCCATCATCCATTCCCAGGCGAGATCGTCGCTTAAAACGGCAGGCATACGCCACTTGTTATCTTTATTATGAATCTGTTTGAATAATGCATTAGCCTTTGTCGTTGCAAAGGCAAAGGTGTAATCGAGTTCACCGGTTTCTTTATCCAACACTTGATTATACAAGCCCGGCATCCACCAGTATTCCCGGTCTTTCATGGTTACCATATATGGGTAAGCATCTGTCGCTTTTAAAGGTTCGCCCTTTTTTCCGATTCTGGTGATATGCCGGTTTTCAACCATCCCGGTTGATAGCACCAGACAGGTTCTGCCTTTGTTTACAGCGTCCGCCCACATGGATATGTCCCCTTTGTCATTTAGAAACATATTCTCGGACTTGAAATTCATGGTGGTATAATTCCGAATAAACATTTGCGCATCAGCATGAGACTTGATACTATGTGGCATGTAACCCCAATGACCAAGCACAAGTTCAAAATCGGTTTTAGCGGTATTAGGAACTGCAACAGCTGCCGGCTGAAACATAAACCCATTATGTACGCCAACATTCAGAAAATTATAATTCTTTATTGCTTTCTCAATCCCTTTCAATCGAATAAATTCGGTGCGGGTAACTTTTTGTCCGTTGTAGTAACACATAACTGATTTCTCCTGTATTCACGAATATACGTAGCAATAACCTTGCCCGCAAGTTCCGCTTCTTCATGACGTCCCTCCGGAAGAGATGTCCAAAATTTAAAGCCGTCGGTATCTTCAGCTATCGTAATATTTAAAGGGGGTTTGCGGCTCTGGAAAATGATATGAAATACTTTTGCAGATTTAATAGTATGACCGGTAACATGTGCTACCTGACCATTTAACTCAATATCAAAAGCTTTCGGATCATTCATTAATGCAAATATTGCTAAATGAATTAGCATCTGCAAATTCTTCCAAATGATTTAATTCATTGACACAGGGAATGTTATTAACGCTATTCCCCAATGGAATAAGCCGTTTCATTCTTTACCTCCGACATGACGAAGAAACTTTCAAAGTGCCGTACTCCGGGAAGGTTACCCAATTTTTTCATGAGGACCTTGCTGTATTCATCCATATCAGCAACGGCAATACGGAGAAGGAAATCGAAGGCACCGGTCATGTGGTAACATTCCATGATCTCATCCAGTGCTTTTGCTTTTTCCATAAAGGCCGTGAGATCTTGTTCTGTATGCCGCTCCACAATCACCTGCACATAGCCGATCAAACCGCGGCCAAGGAGTTTTGGTTCCACGATGGCGGCGAACCGTTTAATCAGGCCGGCCTCCTGCAAATGCTGGACACGCACCTTAATAGCCGATTCGGATTTGTGGAGTGTGGAACCCAACTGCCTGTTTGAGATCCGGCCATTCAGTTGTAATGCATTTAAAATGCCAATATCTGTTTTATCTATTGGTGTCTTCTTCATTAGTTTAGGGATGCGATCATGAAAACTTCTGCTTGCTGAACCATTTCCGTTGCGCCGATAAAGATAGGGGGCCGCTGATGCAATTCCATAACCGGCAACTCTAAAATCCGTCGGCCCAATCCGTCAGTCGCTCTGCCGCCTGCCTGCTCGGTAACGAAAGCAAGGGGGTTGCATTCATAAACCAGCCTTAGTTTGCCCTTTGGTGCCGAAGCAGTGGAGGGGTAAATAAAGATACCCCCTTTGATCAGGTTCCGGTGCAGGTCGGCAACCATGGAGCCGATATAACGTGAGGTATACGGGCGATGAGAGCCGGGATCTTCCACCTGGCAGTACTTGATATACTTTTTTACCCCTAATGGGAAATGTACATAGTTACCTTCATTGATAGAATACATGGTGCCGGTTGGAGGTGTTTTAAGATTGGGGTGCGAAAGGCAGAATTCACCGATAGACGGGTCAAGCGTAAACCCGTTTACCCCGCAGCCGGTCGTGTAAACCAGCATGGTTGACGAGCCATAAATGATATAGCCTGCAGCAACCTGAAATGTGCCTTGTTGCAATACGTCAGCAATGGTTGCCGGGCCATCATGGCTTTTACGGTAGATCGAAAAGATGGTACCGACCGGCACATTTACATCAATATTGGATGACCCGTCCAGCGGGTCGATGGCTACGATATATTTGGCATGCTTGGATAAATGTATAACTTCTTCATTCTCCTCGCTGGCCAGAATGGCACATTCCCCGCCTGAACGCAGCGCGGATATAAATTGCTCGTTTGCAAAAATATCGAGCTTTTGCTGGCTTTCGCCCTGAATATTTTCACTGCCGGCACTTCCGAGAATATCCATTAACCCTGCTTTATTGACTTCCCTGTTAACGATCTTGGCAGCGATACCAATATCCCTCAACAGGCGCGAAAGTTCGCCTTTGGCATAAGGAAAGTCGGCCTGTTTTTCAATGATAAATTGCCCGAGGGTCTGGAATTGATTCATGGTACTTAGTGTAATATATACAATATTATTTGCGCTGTTATTTTCGCCAAAATTAGTGATTTTCAGTTTAAAAAACGAAATCAGAACGACCAGAACAAGCCATACTAAGTGTATCGGGACAGTTAAAAACAACAAAATTTCCATCCGTCAATGATTAAAACAACGATTACTGTCGTTCAAAGATTAAATACAACTGAAATCACTAAAGATTAACTGCTGTATAGTTTTTTTGGTCGCTTCCATAGAATTTTACACCATGCCAAATGTAACCAAGCACAATTTCGGAGCAGGCCCCTGCGTATTGCCGCAAGACGTTTTAAAAAAAGCGGCCGACGCCGTCATGAACTGGGACGAACAAGGCCTTTCGGTATTGGAAGTTTCCCATCGCAGTCCCGCATTTGAGGCGGTAGTGAAAAAAACAGAAACCCTGGTGCGCGAACTGTTGCAAGTCCCCGAAGATTATAGCGTTTTATTTTTACAGGGCGGTGCGAGCCTGCAATTCTGCATGGTCCCGATGAATTTTTTGCGTGATGGAGCTACGTATCTGGACGGCGGTTTCTTCGGCAAAAAAGCCATCAAAGAAGCGGAGTTATTCGGTCCGGTCAACAGGGACATCACGCAAATAACAGGAGATTATTTCCATTGCACCAGCAATAATACCATTGAAGGATCGCAGATGAAAAGCTTTCCTGATGTGCCGAATTTGATCTGCGATATGTCCTCTGATATTTTCAGCCGTCCGATCAATGTTTCGGAATTTGCTTTGATCTATGCCGGCGCGCAAAAGAATATGGGGCCTGCCGGAATGACGCTTGTCATCGCGCGCGATGCTTTTTTGGATGATGTTAAACATCAAGTGCCGGCTATGCTCGATTATCGGGTGTACCGGGATAACGGATCAATGTATAATACACCGCCGGTATTTGCTATTTACGCAGCCATGCTGAATTTACAATGGCTGCAATCCACAGGCGGTGTACCTGCCATTTATAAGCAGAATAAGGCGAAAGCCGAAATGTTATATGCAGAGATCGACCGCAATTCACTCTTTACGGGGACGGCATCTGTGCCGGAGCGTTCATTGATGAATGTAACTTTTAAAACCCATGAACCCTTGTTAGAACCGGTCTTTTTAGCCTACGCGGAAAGCAAAGGACTGGTCGGGATCAAAGGATATCGTACGGTTGGGGGTTTTCGCGCATCTTTATATAACGCGTTGCCGCTAACAAGTGTTATAGCTTTGGTGGACGCGATGCAAGAATTTGAAAACTCAAATATATATGGCTAAGATCTATCCTTTTGCTGCCTTGTCTCCTGTGAGCGGAGGACTTGACCTCAAACCCTTACTGGAAGGGGTAGCGAGGCAGCGACCCGAAATTTCCGAAAACCAGCAAATGGCTTATCATTCGATCAACGAAACATGGGCGAGTTTACTGGCGAACGGAACATTGCGACGTAATCCTCAAGCGCTATATGTCTACGAGCTGAAAGACGGCACATCTTCCCATACAGGCATTTGGGCCCTGGCGGACCTGTACGATCAGATCCTGACCCATGAGGCAACCTTTGACGATAGCGTTCGCAGGCTTCGAAATTATCGCGAAGCGACCGGTATTGAAGGCAGCCCGGTTTTGCTCACGTACTCACCGAGTAGCGAGGTGGAAGAAATAACGCAAATGATCAAGAGCAAACGCGCAAGCGCCTGCTATCAGTATGCTACTGAGATACACAGTTTATGGTGTATCAGCGATCCTGAAATAACCGCCCGCTTAACACTTGCCTTTGACCAGATCAGCCAGGTTTTTTTAGCGGATGGGCACCACCGCATTTTATCGGCGCAACAATTGCTGCCAAAATTTAACAGGATCAGCGCGCTTTTCATGAATACGAGTGAACTGCGTATCCGCCGTTATGACCGCGTAGTTGTACCGTATTCACCGGTTGATAAAAAGGAACTTTTCAGGCTGCTGATGCCAAATTTTTATCTGCACGAAAGCTTTAGCGGAAAATTTATCAGTCCGGATAAAGACCGCCATGTCGGGCTGTATATTGATGGCGGTTGGTATCATATGGTAGCCAAACCCCGTAGCTGCAGCGATTGTACCGACGCTGAACTTTTACAAGAAAAGGTATTTGGCCCACTTTTCGGCATTAGTGACCCATCAAATGATACGCGCCTGAAGCATTTCGGTGGTAAAAGTGCACCCGAACAGATGCAACAATTTTTTAGCGGGCACCCGCAGGCTATTGGCTTCACGTTATGCCCGGTAAGCACCGAACAACTGATCGCGGCTGCTTTAGCCGGTCGCAACCTGCCGCCAAAGGCAACGTGGATCGATCCTAAAATACCGTATGGGCTTTTAATCAATCATCATGAACAACCCTAAGATCATCATTATAAACGCTTGCGGCCAGATCAGCACTGACGAAAGGGTAGAGCCGGATTTTAGACAAAGGGCTAATCCCGTTGCACGGTATACCTATTGACCTGATTGATAAGAATTTTCTGATCAAGCATATAATCCAGCAAATCTCCTTCATATTCAAATACCTGCTCACCACAGGGGTAACCATTTTTTTGTTTATCATACCGGATGGCCCGGAAATCCTCACTGTCAAGCGTAACCATGATCAGGCTGTTTCGGTCGTAGCGAGTTTCGCCGTAGATACCCATGGCTATTTCATTGTACCTGGAGGTAAAATCTGCCTGGTAGAAATCAGCGATCTCCATGAGTGTTTCCGTATTTGGTACCCATCTTGTTTCGAAAGAGATCCGGCTTTTGTTAACGATAATATCCCGCATATAGCCGCCTTCCTTTTTGATAAAATCCGGCAGGTAATATCTTCCGTGTTCGTGTTGTTTAAGTTCAATTTCTTCAAAAAGGGCGCGAATCTTTTCTAAGGTCGTCTCATTCGCAGAAAACACGACGCTGTTGGAGCAATAATTCGCCATAGGTGTAAGATTTTATTAAACAACAAAAAGCCCCTCGGTTGAGGGGCTTAAAATAACAGTTTAGCGTCCGGGCCTTCGGGCTTGGTACCGCATATAATTCTGAAAATTTCTTTCCATATCCTGTCTTTCTGCTTTCTTTTTCATGCGACGGTTAAGGCCCCAAAGAAATAGCCCCCAGATCCCAAAGCCAACTGCGTAAAGCAGCAATGGTGTGTTAGCGTTTAGCGCCCCCAGAAAGGCACCGGTAGAAATGAAGCAGGTAAAGACCAGGTAGACAAACGTTTTCATAAAATTAAGAATTATTAATTGCTAAATGTTAGGCATGCGCAAGGAGGAATCGCCTGATATTCGTTATATAAATATACTAAATGTATTAGTAATTAGAAGGTTTTTTCAACGAAAAGTTTAATTAAGTTCAACAATTTTGTTGTTTAGCCGGGCATGCTGTACATAGGTACGAAGCGTATCAACCAATTCTGAAGCTGGTATTCCCCTGAGCCAGATGACCGGGTTTTCAGGGTCGGTGCTTTTCAGGGTAAGGTTCATCAGTCCGCAAAATTGTAACAGGAAAGGCCGCGTCAAAATGTAATCCTTTACCCTATACATTTCCACATAGTCGGTACGTTTAAAAAAGATGCCGGTCGAGATCCGAATGGTTTCCGGCGTGATCACATAACGTATATTGCGGATAAACCAAAACCTGTAAAAGCCCATTCCTGCCGTAAGTAAGGAGAGCCATATCAAGCCCGGCCAAAAACGCCAGGCCACTAACAGCAAAGCGATACTGCACAGCAAAAATAAGGTGACATGCACAAAAGCAAATATGGCCGCAGGACGGATCGTGATCTCCTGAGGCTCTCCGAAATGTTGTATTTCCATAAATTAAGTAATTAAATTTAAAGCCCGGCTTCCGCCTTTAGCTCATCAAAGAATGAATTATGCAGTTTTGGCTTGGTAACGGCTATACCAAAACGTGCACCGGCCGCCTTTTCAAAGGCGGACAGGCTAAAGTCATTCTGGCTGAACAAAAACTTAGCCGCCCTGAATCTTACCGCGATTTGATGATCGTCAGGTACATAAACCGATATAGGCCACCCACGAATAGCGGCGGCCACCTTAACATCAGCCATCCTGCCGAGCAGGTCGTTTGTAAAAATGAATTGGTATTTCTTCCTAATAAGTCTTTCCCTTAACCAGCGAAGCTGCACCATGCTTATACCCGCGCCGAATGAAACAAATAATAAATCTTGGGTATGAGCAATGGTATGGAACTTTTTATTCAGCCAGGAAATAGCATCAACGGCAGAAGAGGACAGGATAATAAGGCGGACCTGTTCGAAATGAAAATTACCTGCAAACCAGCATTCATCGGTTATCGGCACGCGGTGGAAAGCGAAACCATAATGTTCCTTCTCATCCCCATAGGGAAAGATCAGGTTACCGAACTCATCTGCATGAAAAAACGGCCGGAAGTACCTCTGCACTTCCGGCCGTACGCCTAAACGGGTTAAATAAGGATGCATCAGCGGCCGATAGATTTCGTTTGCTCCTCATCTGTATCATTCATAACACTCACCGTTTTAGTAGCTTTACTTTCCTGTGTTGCCTGTACGGAAGACAAAGCTTTATAAAAGTTTTTGCCTGGCTCTTTATGTTGGGGCTTGTTAAATAAGGCATTTAAACCTTTAAACAGGATATACGAAACTCCACCGTCAATCAGCACTGACGCGATCAGCGCTAAACGGTCGGAACGAATTGCCTGTTTATCTTTTGCGGAATACTGGATGGTCGTACCGTCTTCAGTTTCTACTTCTTTACCCTTGCGGAAATTATCCTTTTGCTTCTTAGTTAGTGGTACGCCATTGATCTCTTCCGGTGCCTGCACTTTGCCGGTATCAACGACAATAAACTCATTGGTATCCTTATCGAACTCGACCAACACCTCGCGCTTATCACCTTCACCATCGGCAATCGTTTTCAACACATTTATTGCTTCACCTTTTTCCAGGCTGTCGATTTCGGTATCGGTCAGGTATTTCGGCCCTTCCGCTAATTTGTAGATTGGGTGCGCTAAAAGTTCGACGCCACCGTCTTTATTGCGTCTAAGCGATAGCTTTGCATCCAATGCCGGTATATGCAAGCCCTGCTGGTCCAGGTTTTCCAGGCGCAGCATATCGGTTCGCCTGCCATTAAGCATTGCCGAAAGGTCATCCTCATCGATATGCAGCTTATTCCAATCGGCCAGCCCTAGTTTTTGGAATTCTTCCATGGGAAGTTCTTCCCTTTTGAATTGTTGTCTAAGCATGTTTTTTAACGCTCTATCTGGTAATTCGTGTCCAAAAACTCTTCAACCGCATCTTTTTCCCTGTTGCTCTTCTCTTCAGCATTCGAGGCATCAGCACCCAAGCCTAAACCCGATGTTAATTCCTGCGAGTTATTTCTTGCTTCCAGCAATTCGTTAAACAATGCATCTTTCGCACTCATTTTGAATTTGCGTTCGCTGCCAAGATCCTGCATCTGATAGACTTTATTTTTTAACTCAGCCACTACTTTGAACTCCGTGCCGTTGTGCGGGATGATCTCGCCCTTATTTAGCTTGGTGCGGTCAAAAGAGCTGTCAGCTGTTTCGGCAATAGGTGCGTCCTGCGCAATGTTCCCATCGGTCACCATACCAACCTCGTTTTCGGCAGCGATGTCCTGTTTCTCTTCGATCTTTTGCTCAAAGCCCATGATATGATCGACAATTTTTTGCGCGTCGGATGCCGCTTTAAACAGTTCGGCAGGTTCTTCTTTCAGGATAGCGGCCCAGCTATTTACATAGCCCACATGGTCATTCAGATCGTAAGGCAGATTGAGTTCCTTGCTTAAAAATAAAGAAGCCAGGTTAGTGCGCAACTCTTCCCGGATATTAGCAGTCTGATCCATACTGATGTCTTGCGGACGGTTCAAACGGTCTTCCGCCGAAGTCCAATGCGCGAGTTGATGCAGGGCTTCTGAAAAATATTGCTCCGGGTCTTTGAACTGCTCGATCTCCGGCAATACGATCACGTCAGCACGGGAATCGTAAAACATATCATCCCCCCCGTGTTCGATCACCGCTTTACTGTTTTCCAAGATCACCTGAGCCCGCTCAGCCGGGGACAAGTCCAGGGGCTCTTTTTCCCATTTCGGCATTTTGCGCATTTGCTCGCCGTTAAACAGCCAGGCATCAACCTGTTTTGGTTCGTCCAGCTTTATACGCTCTGTGCGTTGGAAACCATTTTCTTTTAATACAGGTTCGCCTTTTTCATCTACGACTTTTTGGTATTCATAACTGGACATAAAATTGATCAGGGTGCCTGTAGCTCCTTTAACCACAGCTGTATGGTTGCGGTTAGCCTGGTTGGACGTGCCCCAGCGCGGGTCGTCGCGTTTCTGCATCAACAGCACCAGGGCCGATGGCCCGGCGTAACGATGCCCGCTTTCAATGTTAAACGGCAATGCCGAGTTTAAACTGTTGTTAGGCCGTTGCAAAATAGATGTTCCGGCTTTCAGGTCCGCGATCATTTTTCCAGCGATCTGTTCGGACAGTGGTTTGAAGGGTGTACTCATGGTTTTTACGTTATTTATTTTTGTTAAGATTATTCATTAAGGCATAAATGAAATGCAGTGGGTTAAGATGTTTGTTCCGGTAACTTACACTGAAGTGTAAATGCTCGCCGGTTACACGGCCGGTACTACCTGTTATCGCGATCGGTGTACCTGCCCCAATGGAATCGCCGTGCAGCACGAACACCTGCGACAGGTGCCCAAACAGTAGCTTAAGATCGCCGTTAACTAAAATGATATGTATGCCCAAAATGGGATTGTAATTTACAGTCTGCACACAACCGGGCATCACTGCGAAGACCGTGTCCTGCCGTGCACGAAGGTCAATACCGGGATGGAAACGAACATTCCCTGTTACAGGATGGATGCGATTACCGTAACCGGATGTTAGGGATAAATGTTGCAGCGGCAGAAAGTAGCAGCAACAAAAGATTAGGCGGATCATCTGGAAAATGATTGGTCCTGCTGCTGTTGCAATTGATTGGCTAATCTGTTTTCCAGTGTATCCATGCTGAGATCACGCAATATTTTATTGTCAGCAACCATCTCCATGGCTTTTTTCATTACAGATGTAGTACCATGCTGTTGCATCAAATTAATCTGGAATAGTGTTTTAAAAACTTCCGGGCCCGCTTCGCGGGCATCGGTCATGATCGTTGTATAAAGATCTTTTTCCGGTTTAAATACGAGCAAGGCATCAGTGCTGTATAAAGCCTGTTCACCTTTGCCGAAGCTGACGTACACATCGTCTTGTTCGAGTTCCGCACCGGTTATTATTCCAATTTTGCCCTGATTGTTTGCCGGGTCTTGTGTTAGCTCAGGATGCACCAATACCAACATCCCGGTGAGTTCATCGGTCGGTTTCATAAATAGAATTTGAAAGTTTAATAATTAATTTTTCGGTTTCATGCTGCCTTTCGGCAATACCTGAACCTGGGGAATGGGTTTCCGAAAGCTCTCGACCACGGCATCGACCTCACTGTTAATGCGCATAAAATTTTCCCGCAGGATCTCGTCTTTTCTTCCGTCGAAATCATAGTAGACCGGAAGGTCCCGGTAACCTTTCTCCTCCGCAGCCAATTCAGCAGCAGGTAAGTTAACTTTACAATTGACCGCGGAAGTCTCAAATTTCCCCGTATATACCTCCTGCACATCGGCAGCGATAAGGCCCACCATTTCCCCGGTGTTCAGTGAAGCCATTTTACCGGCAGGGATCAGTGGCTCCAGCTTTTCCTGTAGCGAGGTGGAGGTCTTATTCCGGTCAATCGAAAGGCTTTCGCCAATTTGTTTATTCTTACCGAAGATCCGTTCGAGCCATTCCAGTGTCTCTTTATTTCGCACCGAGCCGGCCAGCACATTGCCCACAACAGCGGTTATGGTTGCCGCGGTATCTTTACCGTAGTGCTGATTAAACTGGGGTAATTCCTGCAACCCCATCAATATTGCCACTTTATTCGATCTGGCAACTGCTTGCAGGTTATCGATCTTATAGATATATAATGTCGGGATCTCATCGATGATCAAAGCGGACGGAAGATTGACCTTGCTATTGATGAGTTTAGTAAGCCGGTTCATCACTACCGAATAACAGGCCGAGTTGATGTTTTGCGTGCTTGGATCATTGGCAAGTACGACCATCGCAGGGGAAGCTTTGTCAGAAATTTTCAGGTTAAAATCATCACCGGAAAACACCCAAAATGTTTCCTTTGTCGCAAGTCGTGAAATGAAGATTTTAAGCGTACCGATCTGTCCTTCCAGTTGCGGAAATGCTTTAGCTACGAAGGCAGTTTTAAAAGGTGATAGCAGGGAAATCAATTCCGGTTCCGAAAATAAAGTGTTAAAGATGTCCTCATAGGAGTGGTTAAGAAAAGAGAGTACATGCGGCAAACTTGAATATTTACCATCTGCATGTTTACTAAAGAAGAAAACACATGCAGCCAGAAAATTAACTGCCGACTGGGTAAAGAACTGATCGCTGCCACCGCTCTTATCGCCCTTTTTCATGGCTTCTACCAAACCTTCGGCGCTTTCAGAAGCGTCTGCCAACGTTTTTAAGTAATCACTGCGCCAGGGGTTGGTGCGCCTGCTGCGTTCGACGTCATTCAAATTGATTACATGAAAATCATGGTTTTTGCATTTGCCCCGCTGTTTCGCCAGTAGGTAATGGTAGTAAGCTATTTTCCCTAAATCAGGGAACTTATAATCATAAACACAGCAGCAAAATTCTTTGGCGATCAATTGGCGGATGAATGGATTTACAATGCCGAAAGATTTGCCGGAACCAGGTGTACCGATCAAAATCGTAGCCCGGAACGGATTAACAATATTGATCCAGCCATGTCGCACCTTCCCTTTAAAATAAAACAGCATCGGAATATTGACCGAATAAGGTGTGATGACTGCTTTTATCGGTTGCATAAAGCTTTCGCCTTCCACGTTCCAGATGTCTTTACCCAAACCTGAGCGGATCATTTTGGAAACGTTATCCATGGAAATGCTCACCATCACCGCGCCGACGAGGGAACAAAGCATGTATAAAAGATTCCAACAACTGGTATAAACGAATACTAATCGGCCGGTCCTGCCATACAAAAAAGCTGATCCAAAAAATAAGAGCAACCCTAAGGTCAACGGATAAATGATGTGCTTTTTCGGGTCAAGTTCCTGTCTCTTTTTGGCTAGTGTGCCGACACTAACCATGCAGATCAGTAGGAGCGTAAACAGCTTGCTAAACAACAATTGCTGATAGATCAACACATGGCTTAATTTTTCCAGGGCGCCAGTAAAAAAGCCCCAGAACGGGGCTTGCTTGTAAACAAAAATGGCGGCTTCGAGCGCAACGGAAAAATAAATGCCGCATTGCATAAAACCATGCAGCTTGTGCTGCTCGTGGGTCTCTTCCATAGAATTTGAATTTTTGTTAAACCGTGATTATTTTTCGCTGATAAAATACAGGTCACGTGAATTGATAGTGGGAGTAATGGTATATTGCTATCCTAACCAAATTTAGCCAATACCATGTTGAATAAATCAATTATCATTAAAGCCGATGATTATCGTTATCCATCCAGGGAAGAACGTAAGAAACTTTATGCTACTGAACCCCAGTTGGCTAATTTTGGATTTCCCTATGCAAGTACATTAGGAACACTCCTTTCTAACCGGAATGAAGTTTCCACAGCACATAGGCAAAGCAATTTATTTTGGTGGGATAATTGCCTTCACAATAGAATTGGAAGCCTTTGGCATGCTTACATTAATACTTTAACCCATTACGAACGAGGCATTCCGGAGAAAGAAAAGGAATTTGACGAGCACCATTACATCAACCGTATTCAATTTGATTTTTATGCTGAAACTTATTACTATTTTTTCTCGACGGTCAAAGATAATATCGGGCAATTGCTTAATGTATATTTCAATATTGGATTAAAAGAGAATGAAGTTCATTTCAACAGTGGGTTTGCAGGTAAATTACCATCAGGTGATGTTCGCAAAGTTGTGAAGGCATTCTTAAAAGAAACCCAACAGACTACAAATCACCGAAACAGCTTTACACACCGTTATCCACCAAATTATCCTGATAATAGGGATCGGTTCAGCGAAACTAACGGGCTATTGACTTTTTATTCTTCATCCGGAGAATATGTAAGCACCAAAATGTTTAGAGATAATATTTTGAGCTCACAAATAGCGCTTGCAAAACTCCTTAATCAATTAAAACCATTGCTTATCAAACTAATTTAATTAAAATGACAAATTCAAAACAGGCAAACGCTTTTGACCAAACGGTCTTTCAAATCGCCGGTGAATTTAACAAGATACCTAATTATGAAAAGAGCATGGAAGATCCTGAACTCCGCGCCATGCATACATTTATAGCAATTGGTATGGCCGGAATTGTTGAATCCAGAAACTTGGTATCGGCTAGTTTCGTCCCGGCTACCAATAAGGCAATTGTAAAAACACGGCAGATGTTAAGAAAATCAGTTTACGCCAATATGCTTGGAAATATAGATGATAATTTAGAAGATCTTCGTGACGAAACCGTGCGGTTAGGATATGTTTTTACCTTTCATAAGTTTGAGTCATTTATCAAGCAATTAATTAAAATGTTAGACGAGCGGCAGGATACGAATACGGGCACGCCGCTGGACAAGTTCGCTGAAAAAGAATTTGGTTTTAGTCCGTATCAGTGGTTCAAAAACCCAGCGGTGCACCTAGTTAACTTTATATCGAATTGTACCAAGCATCAGGATGGTTATTGCAGATTAGATAACCCGAAGTTCTCTATACCATATGAGTTCAAATCTCATTCCCAGGATGAGAAAATCGTGCGGACAGTAAAGCAATATCAAGTAGATATCCAGAATTTGATTGATCAAATTACACTTCTTATTACGGTGATCACCTCGCTGTATCAATTTCGAACCGCTTTATATTTCTTGTCTGATGATATGTTTAATGAAGATATCGGAGCGCAAGCTATTGCCCAATTAACTAGCATAAAGCCATCAGTTTATAAAAAGATTGAAGAATATTGTCAATAGTCATGCAATTCCCTGTGCAGGGTAATCAGGCGGGTTAACTCCCGGCAAACGCAGCGGCCGAAGATTTTCGGACTGGTCGAGCGTGTTATCTTCGTTTTGTTGTTCGGCTTTAATTTCGCTTTCTTCTTCGGGAACAGCCTTCATCTGCGTCTCCCTTATTTTGGCGGCAATCTCGTTTTCCAAGCGTCGGAGCTCTATGCGCAATTCCGTCAATTCGGGCTCCTTTTCAAACGTTTTCTGGCTCAATTCCGACAGGGTTGGGATCTCACTTACCAGTTCGGTTTGCTCTTTTTCGTATTTTTCGCGTAAACCGGTAACTTTATCAATGGCATTCAAGAAATAACGCGCGGCCATTTTTGGGTTGTCCACATTAGGGTGTCCACCATTGCTTTGGTATTTGATCCCGGCCGGCCCTTCGGCGAAGAAGTGATTTTGCAGGCGATATTTAAAGAGGCCTTGTTCCTCGTAGCCTTCGCGCTGCTGGCGGATATAGAGGTTAAAGCCGTACAGCTTACCTATTTGTTTCTCTTCGGATTCGCCTATTGCAGGTGCCCAGGTCTTGTAGAGCTCAATAATTTTCTTGCCCAGCACTTCGGAATCAGCAGTTTCGAAACCAGTCAAAAAAACAGGGTTCATTTTGTTGCCTTCTTTATTACGCTTCAGCTGTGAATTGTATAAAGCCTCGTCCTTTAATAGACCCTCCAGTGTGGTGCCAATTTCACTTAATCTTTTCTCCGCGGCCTCCAGGCTGTAGCGGTTGCGGGCCACCTCCCGGAAATGTGCCGACTTCCAGCCTTCGAGCTGCGCCACTTTCTTTTCTACCTTGGTCTTATCCAATAGCGTAGTGTCGCCGGAAAGGATAGCGATGTATTCGGAAAAATTCATGCCGCTCTTTTCATCGAGTGCGCCTTCATCCAGTGTCCGTACATTCAGTTCACAGTTTTTCATCTGTGAAATGAAGGTTTGCTTATTCTTTAACAAATTGAATTTGTAGGCGTCCAATGATTGCTCGACACCATAAATAAAGTTGAGGACCTTGTTATCATAGAACTTCTTTGCCAGCCAATTGCCTTGCCTCGCGCCCCGGCCATCACGCTGTTCCAGGTCGCTCGGACGCCACGGCGTATCAAAATGATGCATCGCTAAAACACGTGCCTGCACATTCAGACCGGTGCCCGCTTTTTCTGTACTGCCCAGTAACAGTCTGATCTCGCCGGCATTCATTTTTCGGAACAGCTCAGGTTTTTGCCGGTCTGTCCATTCGTGGATAAAGGTTATTTCGTGCGCCGGGATATCAAAGTCGCTGACCAGCTTGTTTTTTAGCGCATCATATATATTGAAATCATTAGGCTTTGGCGTACCGATGTCACTGAATACGATCTGCGTTCCTTTGTGTCCCTTACTCAGGTTATACACTTCGGCGATCTTCCTGGCACAAACATTTACTTTGTTATCCGGATGATCTTCGTAATCAGGGTCGATCAGCCGCATATCGGCGGACATCTTTTTAGCGTAATTGGTTGCAATGAGCATACGGGCATTATCTTCTTCGGCCGTTAGCTCTGCGCGGCCGAGCAAGGTCGCATCGCCGGATTCCGCAAACATCATCAGCTTTTTAATGAAGGCCTGTTGGTCCGGGGTTGGATGAATATTTATTAGCGTTTCGACCAGTTCAGGTTTATCGAGGCTGATATGTTTAGCTGTCTTGTAGTCCGTTATCTCATTATAAAAAAGAGCCAGTTCGGGCACTTTAATGAAGTGACGGAAACGCTCCTTAGCAACGATCTGGTTAGTGACCGAAAACTCAAAGTCAGTTGTTTTCTTAGCGAATACCGCGGCCCAGGCGTCAAAGTTGCCGATGCTTTGCCTTTCCAGTTCATTTGGCCGGAGATATTTAAAGATAAGGTACATCTCCGTCAGGCTGTTGGAGATTGGCGTACCCGATAAGAATGTAACACATAAATCCGCATCAAACTTTTGTTGCAAAGTGCGCACGGCGAATAGCATATTCAATGCTTTTTGGCTGCCATCCTGGTTGCCCAGACCCGCCACGCGATTGTGCCGGGTAGTGAAAGTAAGGTTCTTGAACTTATGCGATTCATCGACAAACAGGTGATCGATGTTCATTTCCCGAAAATCGATCCCGGTATCCTTTTTATTCTCCAGTGCATACAATACCCCGTTCAACTTAGCTTCCAGGTTTTTTTTGCGTAGTTCAAGTCCTTTTAGTATGGAGCGGGAAACTTCCCCGCCCAATGACTTAAGCGTGTTTAAATCGGCATCGATATTGTCCAGTTCGCCCTCTAAGATCTGCTGCTGTACTTCAGGCGACTGTGGAATTTTGCCAAACTGATCGTGCGTGAGAATGATGCAGTCCCAATTGTTGTTTTTTATCTGATGGAACAGCCCCTGCCGTTTAACCGGTGTAAAATCGTTTTCACCCGGAGCCAGTATTTTGGCCTTGGGGTATGCTTTATGGTAGGTATCGGTGATTTGCCCGATGTTGGCTTTTAAAGCCAGGATCATCGGCTTTTGAACGATACCAAGGCGCTTCATTTCCTGCGCAGCCACAATCATGGTCAGGGTCTTTCCCAAACCGACTTCATGGTCAATCAAAGCGCCGCGGTTTTGTATAATACGCCAGGCGGCATCGCGCTGCGAACTATAAAGATCTTCAATTCCCAATGCTTTACGGTCCAGGCCCGGGAAGACTAGGTGGCTTCCGTCGTAATCCCTCAGCACGTAACAATTGAAGGTCTCGTTATATAAGTCCTCAATATTATTTTTCTCGATGTTTGGAAGTTCCCGCAGCCATTCCTCGAACCTGCTTCGGATCGACTCGATTTTCTGGTGTCCTAACTGGATCGCCTCGTTGTCGGGCAATCGAACTGCCGTATCACCTGAACCTACTTTATAGCTGAAATAGGGGCTGGTATTTTCCAGCGCATGTTCCAAAAGGGCCGCGCCCTTCATTTTAATGCCGGATTTTGGCATGATGGCAAATTCCTCATCCGTTTTGGCGTTGCCATTCTTATAAGTAACCTTAAAAGAGTCCGCTGAAGAAAAATATTCAATATGTGTATCGAGGCTAAACAAATCGCTGGCGAATTGCTGGTAATAATTTACCGGCATCCAGCGTTCGCCCAGATTAAAATCCAATAGCTCAAACGGAATCTTCTCAGGCTGTACGCGGCGGATAGCAGCCAAACTCCTTGCGATTTGCAAATCATCGGGATGCGATTCTGCCGCACGTTCCGCCAGCGACAGCTTTTGAACTACATTCCCGGAAAGATAACTATCGTTGGTTTCCCAGGTTCTAAAGACGGGGTTCATCAGGATCTTGCCGTCCAATTCCCTTATGATCGCGTATTCATCCAGCCCGGTCATGGCGCTCATGTAGTCGAGGTCAACGATGCCCTTATCATTTAAGCTACGCGCCAGGGCTTCGGCAGGATCATCAGTATGCAGGCTTTCCTGCTGTGAAAACACCGGCCCGAAGAAAATGTCGGCTTTTGTCCAGGCTTCATTCTCGCGGCGCTCTAATGAAGATAGCACCACAAAACCCAACGCGGCGTCCTGTAGCAACCGGTTCCTGTTGTTTCCTTTATTCAGCTCACCAAATTTTGCGGTAAAGTTTTCATAATTCCGGTTAAGTAAAACGCGCAGGTGTGGCTGAACTTGTAAGGTATCGGCCTCTTTGGCAAATAGCTCCATATAGCTATCCCGCAAAGCGATATAGGCACGGAAAAAGGACAGGTCTGCCTGGCTGTCAAAAGGCTTAAATTCGGCCTGCCCGTTCTCGATCAGGCCGGTCAGGCCAGCCAGCCCTTCATGGACCACTAAAGTGTCCCGTTTGTAAAACGGTTTAATAGTTGTAAATGGCACCGGGCGGTCAGGTAGCAAATCAAAAACCGGTTCAAGGCTGCGGTCGCCTTCATACCGGAAATCATGCCCGAAATGTTTAAGTTTGGCGGATAAAGCTTTCAATTCATGGGTCAACGTATTGCCGCTGACCCATTTATCAGAAAAGCTTAATTCCAGTATATTACTAAATAACTTATACAAATAGCGGCCGGATTGCTTTGCCCGTGCCGTGATCAGCACGATGCTATCATGTTCAGGCGTTGCGGTCGTACGAATGGTGCTGATCTGTCTGCCTGTTGCCGGATCGACTAAGGCTTTATCCAGGTCGGAAAAATACCTTTGCGCCCGGTCATTATTAAAAGTGGGTGTTTCAAAAAGCCCTAATTGACCCTGCGCCGAAACATCGGCAGCCGGTAGGTCGGGCATGGCGAGAAAAGTAAAATATCGGCCCTTCAACTCTGATCTACCTTTTGCTTTGCTCATAGATTTTTCATCTGATAAGCGCTGCTGTAGGCCTTTCCAGCGATCCCGGTCAAAATTCGCAGCTAAGCCTTCGGCGATCTGGTCGGTCAGCGGCTGCCTGATTTGTTCAAGAGGTCCTTTCTGCCAAATCAGCTGGCTGGCTTTGCCGTACTGGTTATGGCCCTCGCCAATGGTATCTGCTAAAAAAAGTTCCGGGTGCCGGTCGATATAAGCGTTTACCGAAAATGTGCCGTAGCGGTTTTCCCGGTCAACGGTGTCAATCAGCAATTGTTCCGCTTCGCTAAAGACATCTTTTTGATCGTTTTTTTGTACTAAAATTAAATGGCTTGGCGCTTCGGTATTTGCCGTGTCCTTCATTAGGTTGTCCGGCAAAATAGAAAGGCTGATAAAATCAGCCGATGTGAACACATGCTTGCGCGCCAGGCTGTTTGACGCGGTATTCAAAAAGGCATCTGTTACCAGAAAGGCCATCAAACCGCCATCACCCAATTTATCTAAGCCCTTAGCGAAGAAATAATCATGGATCTTGGCGGTAACCGCGCTGCCCTGGTAGGCGGGGTCGAAAACACGGTAGTTACCAAAAGGAATATTACTGGTAATGATATCATACCGTCCTTTTTCAGTGGCTGGGGTTTCCTCAAAACCTCGAACCTGCACCTGTGAGGGCACCTCAAAAGATTTAGCAAGCGCCGTCAGAACCTTGCCGGTCAGCAGGTCTTTTTCTACCGCGTTGATCTCCTGTAAATCCGGAAAAGCTTTTAGGGCTTCGGTTAGGAAAATGCCTGCGCCACTGCTCGGTTCATAGAGCCGTTGCGGCAGGATGCCCTGGCTTTTTAAGGCACCATACAAAGCGCCCGGCACCAGGTCGGGTGTGTAGAAAGCGGTATGGATGCTGCTTTTCATCGCATCGATGCCTGACTTATAATCGTCCGGCGATAGCTTTTCCCGTAATAAGTTATGCAAAGCAATCACTAAAGGATGCAGGCGCAAGTCATTGGCTGATGCATTTTGCTCTACCCATTCTTCCACAGGACCGCCTCCAAAGAGTATGGCTTTCAAGCCACCAAACCCGGCGTAAGCTTTAAGTGTTTCAATCTCCTGAATGTTATAGCGCTCCTGACCTGACAAAGCGATGCGCAGTGCATCGGTATTCCCTGTCAGTTTTTTCGAACTGTTAAAAGCCATGATCTATTCTCCTTTCAGGTATTCGGCAATCGTGCCGGTAATGGCATAGCGGAAAAGTCGACTGTCCTCGCTTTCCGGGAATCCGAATTCATCGAACAAAAAGCCGCAGGCCGCTAATAAATTCAGCAGCTCGTAGATGAGAATGCCACTGATATGATATGCCAGATGTGTTTCTTCAAATTCTGCCTCAAATAATTCCTGCAGATAGTCATACCGTTCACGTTCTTCGGGTTCCAGTAATTGCAAAGGATTCATCAGATAGGTATCGTGTCCGCGTCCAGTACGTCCTGATAAGAGATGTTGAGTGTGATGACCCGGCCTGACAATTGCTTTTCGCTTAATTCGATATGTAATATTTTGTTTCCGGGATAGGTCAGTTTCTTCAGGACAATGATGTTGCGGTAAGTTTTTTGAAAAAGCGGTTTAGTAAACAAGATGAACTCTGGCTTGAGTTCAATTGACTGTACGTTGGTGGCTTTATTGATCTTCTTATCATCGATATGGAAGCGCAGGTCCGCAATATTGTAGGCCAGGTTGGTTTTGTTACGGTAGCCAAAGTCAATAAAAATGTACTCTCCAGCCGTATAGATATGGTTGACCGTGCCTTGGAGGGCAAACGACTTTGTTTTTTCGATAGGTTTGCCCGGCTTTTTGGAAAACAGATCGAGCGCGAATTGCTTCAGTTGGTTTTGAGAAAAACCAATTCCTGAAATATCCAAAGGCCGCATATCATCCTCCCCAATCGTGATTTCCGTTCGGGTATCCCTTGCGGTGATCGAATCGGCGCGCACGACCTGGTATTGCGCGATAAACTTTTCACCGGCGATTGTTATAACCGCATTAGCTGTACCAATGGACGAAGCAATCGAATCTCTGAGCCTAATGCGTAAAATATTTTTGAGAGGAAGGTCACCGATAAATGATTTTGACGATATATCCACATACTGGATCGGCTCCGGTGAGACGAATTGTACGGAAACATTTTCGGGAAGGTATACGATGGGCAAGCTGCTTTTCTTTATGCCCGCTGGGAATGGTGTAGATTGGGCATAAGTCGTTAAGCTTGCCATATAAATGATGGCAAGGCAATAAAGTATTTTCTTCATGTTAGTAGTGTTGCTGCGCTTTTTCGAGCGCATCGTTATCGATTAAATAGAGGTAAGAATTGTACTTGATCTTCGCTTTGTTTTTGCGGATCAGGCCGGCAATCGCCGATGACGTAGATTCAAATAATTTACTGGCCGTACTCATAGCGAACTGGCTGGCCACTGAGCCCGTACCGCTGCCGTCTACGGTTACGCCCTGCACGGTGTTGGTGCCCAAGTCCCTGGTAAAATCACGGAAAGCCGATTCAGGAACATACAGCCCTGACATGCCATCAAGATCGTATATTTCCAGCTTTACCGGCAATATTTTATTGTCGAAAAGTATAGACTTTACAGACAACTCCACGCGCTGGCCGGAGAAGCCGGTAACGATGGCATAGATATAAGTGCCTTTGGCAATCCTGTAGTTGCCTGCAAAGATATCGTCCAATAATCGGAGGCGGATGCGCGATCCTGCATAACCGGTCAGGTTCTCGTCTATGACGACCTTAATAAAATCCGGGTGTTTATCCGGCATCACCGTGTTAAAATCAGACGCGGTAAGATCTGCCAGCTTAACCGCTAATTTCGGTTCGCTTAATCTAAGGGCCGCAGCCTTGGCCAGATCATCTGCCTTTTTGCGCGCTGCTTTAACCTCGGGGTCATTAACCTTATTCATACTATCGAGGTAGGACATTTGCTGCCGGAAGGTTTCCATGGGGTCTTTGACGGTTGGATCAGCCGCAACGGGATCATTTGCCGGTGGATGCCTGTTCTTCAGGCCATTTAATGCCGCGATCATGGCCTGGTCGTTGCTGGCAGCGTCACGCGATTTCTTCGGCTGCCTATCAGCAGATCCCTGCCCATACCTGCTTTTCATGACCTGATCAATGGAATCCAGCATTTTCTGATCATTGCCGGAATAACTGCTATTGAATGTCGGGTTACTTGTTTTCTCCGCCGGCAGCGGGTTCACCGCCGTCGAGCCGTCGCCCTCCTTATAGGTATTGCGATAGGCATCGAGCTTATCTTGAAGTTGCTTTTTCTGTACATCGCCTGATACCTGGCCTACAGATGAATTAATGCCATCTTTGGGCTCCTCAGCCTTTTGTTTCCCGGCAAAGCCGCTTTGGTAAACAAAAAAGAACAGGCACAGAAATGGCAACAGGATGAGCGGCAGGATGTATTTCGGTTGCTTTAAATTTATTTTCATAAAATTCGGATTATAGTTTTTAGAAGACCCTCATCATTACTTGCGCCGGGCTAATGAGGTAATGTCAGTTGAATGTGCTGCAAGCTGTCAAGGGCCCGGATGAGCGTCAGGCTATCGGTTTTGGTCAGCTGTTTTTTGGCAGAAATACTGTCTACCTGGTTCCTCAAACGGATAGTTAGCGTCAGCGCCGCATTGGCCGCGAGTATATGGTCGAAGCCGTTGCGGATCACTGCCGTTTCCGACCTGTGCTTAACCTTTTCCTGTGGCGCAGGTGCATGATGCAACAGTACAGCCGTCAGCGCTGAAACAGCCATTAAGGTGATCATTGCGCCAAATAGTAGTTTGTGATATTTAAAAGCAATGTATCTACCTATTTGATTTCCTTTATTGGCGTAGACCCTGAATTCCTTTTTTAATTCACTGTACAGCGTATCCCTCGGATCGCGGTTAGAATGTATTTTTCTGAACATTTTCGAGATCTTTATTTTCAAGGGTTTTCCAGTTCACAATCAGCACACCATGGGGGTTGTTATCACTTCGCGGAATATCTTTCAGGTAACCCTCTGTAATCAATGAGCGGATAACTGTTGAACTTCGCCGGTCAATTTTTAAGCGCCCATAAAAACGGAAATACCGCTTTGGCAAATCCAGCGAAATCGAATCTGTTTGCAGGGTAATTACTGAGCTTGAGGATAGCACAGAGTTGAAAAAACCATTCTCCTTCAGGTTGTTGTACTGGGCTACACCTGATTCATCTATCAGATACATCGCTTTTTTTAACTGATATTCGATGTACTTATCATCAGGTGTCAACGAAAAAAAAAGGGAATGAAACATGTCGATATGTGCACGGTACTCGGCGGGCCGGTTGACCTGCATGTCGGTTTGCCCAGCCTGTAAGGGAACGCCGTTATTTAAGATATAAATGCTCTTCCGGGCGTCGGTTACCTGACGATACGCGTAGGAGCAGCAAATGGCCGATAGGATGATCGAAGTGATGAAACTGCCAAAAGCTACCCATGTCGCAAGCCTAATCTTGGCTTCGATATTTTTAACGATCATAAAAAGTGGTTGATAATTTTTAGATGAAACTTCCCGCGATACGGGTGGCACCTGCCATTGTACTGGCACCACGGCCAAAGTTGGAAGCTGCCGAACTGATACCAGAAGTAGAAATAATCCAGGTCGAAATACTTGGTACGGTAAACATGCAGATGGCACCAATAACGAATACAATGATTACCGTTCCGAAAGACAGGATACCATTACCCGCAAATACAGCCAGCTTGGTCATGTCCGCCGCCGCCCCATTTTTTCCTACCAGTTCCTGGTATTTGCTTATCTCCGAGGTAAGCGCATATTGCTGCATTAAACCGCATAAATACATGATCAGAAACGCAATACCGGAATACAGGTTAACGGATATAAACCGTGCCACCCAGGTACTGAAGCTATCACGAAATGCGGGTAAAATACTTACTGCAACAGAGAACGGCCCAAGGATAATCAGTATGGAGGAGTAAATGATCTGAATCATAAATATAATATAAACCGCTATGCGCAATATCCAAATCCCCATAAGTTCCAGCAGTTGCGTAAACAACAACTGCATGCCGACCGTGAGCCTGTTCTTTAATTCCAGTAAGGGTGAAACCACATCAGCAATGCCTTGCTTTACGGTGCTGGATACGGAATTCCATGCTTGCCCGTACCAGGTATCGCTTTCTTTTTCCGCTACCTCGGCTTGTGCCTGATAAGTGTACAGTGAATTCGCAACCTGGAGCATCAGATTAGCCCTTGTAAAGCGCAACCCGTCTACATCACTTTGCACGCTGACAAACATTTGCTCGGTTTGCGCTGCTACCAGATCAGTTGGAAAAGCTACCATTTTTACGAAGCCTCCCCACCAGATAATGATCATGGCCAAACCGAATGGACGAAGCAGCGGCATGATCTCCATTCGCTTATCACCAACCATCATTTCATAACTTTTAACGGCGAAATACATGATCATAAAAATTGCGGCCAAAGCCTGCGCATCAGATATGAACAGATCGAAATGTGTCCAGATCGAATTTTTAAGGCCTTTAAGAAATACCATGACGCCGCTTTCATAAACCGCATCGCCTTGCAGGTATTGAAGGGACTTTCGACTAATGACGGTATCAACGGTAGTCGTTTGGGCGAATCCTGCCGTCGCCCACGAGGACAATAACAGGCATAAATAAAATATACTCCTCTTCATCACTTTAATATTTAGCATTTTGAAGTACCTTTTTCGCGATCTCCACATCACTGCCGGGTGACCAGTTGGGAATAGCTATTGTTCCTTTTTGCAAAGCTTGCTGCCTGCCGGACATATCTATTGTTTTCTGAACTGTGGAAGTACGAATGGCCCATACCGATGATAGGTTCTTGTATTCATTCAGCATCCGGTAATAGGCCATTATGCGGGAACCACGATCCATGTCGGTAGACCTTGCGCCGTTAAGCCTTTCTTTTAGTTTATCAAGTTCACCGGTGTACCAGCCGTATAGGCCTTCAGATATCAATTTTGCGCTTACCGGCGGGGGCATCCCACCTAAAATGGAAACAGGTGAGTAGTTTAATAAGGGGTTGAATTGTTGCCTGTAATACAGCAACCATAGTGGATCTGCATCTGACAGCAAGCCGGATTGAGATGCAATTTGCGATAGCGCCGTATTTCGCGCGGTATCTGATTGCAGTTTGTAGCGGCTATCAATGCCATTCATCGTAGCAACCAGCGCGAGCCTTTGGGTTTGTTGCCCGTTCGCGCTTAATGGACGCAGGTCATTGTTATGGTAACCGGGATCAAAGAAACCCCATACCAGCCAGTAATAAGGGTTTAAACTTAAAAAGCCCTTTTTAGGATAAAATTTGTTTTGGTCCCATTGCTGAAAAACCATGCGCTGGCTTTGATTATCGACCGCGTCATCTTTGATGATCGATTGTGCTTGTGACCTGCCGGATAATATCAAGGAGATGGCCAGCAGGCTCAGGCAAAACAGTTTTAATTCTAAGCTCATTGGTGTAAATATTTTGCGTTGTTTATAATTTCCCCGACGAAGTACTTATCCTTATTGATATAGTTCTGCCAGGGGTTAATTGAAGAAATGATGCCCTTCTGTTTGGCCCAAAACATGACCCGCCATGCACCATACGCCAAACTGTTTAGAATTTGCAGGGTCGTTGTGACTTTTTTAAGTAACTGGTCGCGGCCGTTGTAATCAGCGAGGATGTTATTCCCAGACTTAAGCACGTAGGACGAAACTTCGCTAACCAATGCGACCGATCTTAACTTCATCTCATTCGCGATATCTGTAGCAAATAAAAGCAGATGAGGATCAGACCGTGCCAGTTGTAATGCCCGGTTGAGGTAGCTGATCATATCTGCTGTCAGCGTTGCCATATACTTAACTTCTAGCCCATCTTTCAAAGCCGAATTGACATTGGAAAGGCCGTTGTAAATAATAGTTTGCGCGAGTACTACCGAACCTACATTGGTATTCAGGTCTTCGATATTGCCGTTGATCTTCCCTAAATACTGGTTATGTGTAGCTTCGGCGCTGCTGCGGACTGCCTGGTTTGCCGAGACGGATGCAAAGTATTTGGGGTCAAAAACATATTCCTGTGCGAATGCGGAAATTTTGAAGCCAAAAGCTAAAAGGATCAGAAGAATGGATCGCTTCATTGTTTGAGATATTTGGCATTTTGAATAATACTTTCCGCAACGGACTTATCTTGGTCGATGTAGTCCTGGAAAGGGTTTACAGAGCGGAGTAAAGAATTCAGGCTGGAATACGTCAGTGTGTTAACGAGGTTCCCGGACAGCTCCTGTATCTCTGAAAGCTGCATGAGCGCATAATCAAAAAGCAATTTCCGGTCGGATGCCTTCATCTGGTTCACATCGCCAAATGATAAAGTCAGCCCGGTTACGTAGCCGATCAGTCCCTTCGCCTTTTCGACAAATTCGATTTCCGTGTGGTAGCCCAGGGCCGCTAAGGCGGGACGGTCCTCAACCAGCCTTATGATCTCAGCCTGGTTTCGTATAATCTGACGAACTGCCGGTGTCGCATAAATGCCAATATTCGCGATGTTAATGGCAGTACCCAGCGTATTGTACCTGCTTTGTAATGTGCGGTACACATTTTTCATCCTGGTAAGCAAGGTTAAGTTCGCCTGCTCATTGGCGGTCGCTATTGCCTGATTGTTCCGGGCTTTAACTTGCTGTGTATGTTCCGATTTAGATTGGCTGATCAGTTGATGCACACCAGGTATGTCGATGGTGCTATTCTGGGCAATACAAGGTGAAAGGCGAAACAAAAAAGGCAAAATGATAATCAAAACCTTAAATTTTTCTGTCATTGCTTTAAGTATTTGGCATTGTTTAAAACGTCATTTGCTATCTGAACATCCATGTTCCGCCATTCCGCCCATGGATTTAGCGACGCCCAGATACCCCGCATTTTCGCCCAGTACATGGCACGGCCCATCCCGTAGGCGATACCGCGAAGGACCTGCATTTCACTTTGAATGTGATTCAGCAGCTTACCGCGCTCACCGGCATCCATCAGGTTGTTTCCGCCCTTTAGCACAAAAGCGCTGACCTCTGCCGATAAGGTGACGGCCCTCGTTTGAAATTCACGTGCTCCTTCTTCAGCAAATAGCAGCAAGGCAGGATTTGACCGGGCGATGGTCACTGCCTGCCCGATGTCTTTAACGATGTCCGTTCCGCAGCTGGCTATTTCCTTGACCGATGTCAGATTGCTAATGATCGCAGCGACCTGGCTCAGGCCGGTGTAGATCTTATTTTGCAGGTCGTTAACAATGACGAGCTGACCGGTTACGGCGAGCTGTCCCCGCTGAATGGCGCTTAGGTTATTATTTGTGGTGTTGAGTTGCCCGTTGATCACCGAACTGTTAACTGCTATAGCTCCCGAGGTTAGCGGGTCAATAACGATCTCCTGGGCGAATGCAACTTTAAACAGCAGTATGGGCAATAGGGAAAGAAGGATCAGGATTGTCTTCATGGGAATGATTTAAAAATGGTTTATCGTTTTGATTGATATGGCTGACGAATTGGCCGAGGGCCAATTTGCTGGCGTGAAAGTCGTCCACGAAAAGATCAAGCGCACGTTGATAGGAACCAAAATGCCCGAAATACACCTCCAATGCCGATTTTTCCGGCTTTTCTGTTGAAAAGGTCAAATATTGGTGCAGGGAAACTTCAACACCGTAAACTTCGCCAACAGCGCCTCGGCGGATATAAACTTCTTTGAAGCGGCCACGGCCTTCCGTGTTTTCCAACTGGTTTATCGAAAAGATCTTTTTACGTTCCGTTTCATTGATGGATAAAACCGATGCGATCGCACCATAATTGTCCTTGAACTTCGTTTGATCAAGCAAGCAAATGGTATCCGAGTTATTTAATATACTATCCTTTACGACGGCATTACCGATAATGTCCCCTAATTCCTGGGTGACCACAATAGCTTCACCCCAAAACTTTCTGACGGTTTTATAGAGATAAAGCAGATAGCCTGCCATCAGTGGGCTTGCTATTGCTTTCCATGCTTCTTCAACAACTAAAGTTTTTCTCCGGGAGGACCGGAAGCGCATTTTCTGGATGAATACATCCATGATGATCAGTGTGACGATAGGGAATAACACGCGGTTTTCCTTTACCGCATCGATTTCAAAGACAATAAAACGCTCGGTAAACAAAGATTCATCGGCAGGCTCGTTCAGGATCGGCGCGAATTCGCCGCCTTTGTAGAACTTTTTCAATACGTACCGGAACTCATCCACATCAAAAGGAATGCGCTCTTCCTGCTTGATCTCAGGGATCTTCCACAATGCAAATTCATAAAAGCTGTTGAAATCCAGCTGAGCAATGAAAAGCTTTTCACCGGCAAGTTTTTCAGGGATTTCATCTGCGACAGGCTGGCTGAAGAAGTGCACAAAATAACTATTGATCACGTTACTGATCACATCCCGTTCCACCTGGCTGAATATGCCGTCGGCTCCTTTCCAAAGCAATCCTACCAGCGTACTTAAAAAGTCCTTTTTCTCAATATTAAATTCCTCCTTCTTTATCTGGAAGGGATTCATCGTTATGGGCTTTTTATCGGTGTAGGTAATGTATTTGCCGTTATAGTAAGAACACAAGCCGGAATAAGAGTGTCCTGTATCAACAATGACCATGTCCATATTGTAAAGCATATATTGCTCAATCAGGCTGTTCATAAAGAAGGATTTTCCTGACCCGCTCGGCCCCAGAACGAACTTATTACGATTGTTGATACGGTTGTTACGCATTGGAAGGTCGGCGACATCTATCCCAATGGGCACGCCCTGGCGGTCCGTAAACCTGACCAGGAAATCCGAAGGCTCATCAAGTGGCATGGATTCCTTGAAAAAGAAGCAAACGGCAGCATCGCAGGTGGTTAAGAACCAGTCATAGTCCTTTAGCTCTATACTGTTACCGGGTAATGCGCATCGAAAGAGTTCCAACTGATTATACCCGTTTTTGCTGGCCATGATGCCGAGGGAAAACAGCGCGCTTTCGATAAAATTTGCAGCCTTCTGAATTTTATCCTGTTGCGCCGCCAGTATAATGGTGAAATGGCTGTTAACCAGCAACTGGCTTTCGCGGGCAACATCGTTTAACAGCAAGTCAATGTCCTCAACACATAATGTATTGGCGGGATCGGGAATTCCCGAATGCCGCTTTTTCTTTAGTTCCAGCTTTTTAATGGTCATGAACTGGTTGGGAATATCAATGACCTGATTAAAAACAATGACTTCGAAGTCCGGCACCCTAAACAGGAAGGATAAAAAATCAACCGGGAAACCACGTAAGGTGTCCTTATCGGTCATTTCGATATGCGTGGAGACGGTGGGCGGCAGATCGACATTGTCAATATTTATCAGGGGGATGCTTCGGATGGCCCGGTCACCCATCCTGATCTCGGTGTCGTTAGGCGAAAAGTTATTAAGGGAGATATGTTGCGGTTTGAAGTCCATGGCCAGAAACTGCATGATAAGCAGGTTTAACTGCGCCTCCTTCAGTACCACCGGCCCGGTTTTTCCCGCGATGAGGATATCCATCACCTTGTTAATCTGCTGGCTGAAATCGCGCAGCGCCTTCTTGTCAAAAACATAAAAAGCGCCTTTACGAACCTGTTTTGTCAGCGTGATATAGGTGTTGACCTGAATGAACTCCCGGCCTTCAAAGTGTGCATTATACTTCTGCTGCAAATATTCGGGAGAATCTTTTAGCGGATATTTTTCCTTGCTGATCACATCGGACTTTTGCAGCAGGTAACCGTCACCCATGATCTTTACTATATTGATCATCAGGGCATGGAATTCATCGTAAGCCGCGGATGCTGCTGAAAAGCGGGTAACAGGGTTAGTGATCTTAAGAACGACAGAGCATTCTCCGCCCGAACCGATTAACAGATCGGTGCCGAAATAACGATTGATACCGATATAAGGGATGTTAAATATTTGTTTTGCGGCCATAACGATGAAGATTTTTAATGTTGACCTGGTGAACGAAAATTCCCGTTGGGCGGGATTTGATGTGAAGTCCCTTTTTTTGTTTTGCGGCGATAAAGACAAGGCCACCACCGATACAGCAGATCATGACGATCAGCCCGAGCCACATGTTTAATAAGGTCATGCAAAGCGCGCCGATGACCAGTCCCGCGAGTAGCGTGCCTACGCCCCAATAGATGAATTTGCCTTTAAAGCCCCGGTAAACGAGGGGCCTTTGGAGCCCCTTGTAAACCTGGAATTGTTTAGCCATTAGGTTAGGCCAAAAAAAGCTTTGATGATAACAGCGGATACGACCAGAAAGACGCACGATCCTCCCCATCCCATCAACTCTTTATTGATGTCCTGATCACCGCTATTCCATTTTGAATACACGCGGATAGCGCCGACGATACCGACGATACCACCAATTACGAGGGTAACGTTGGTCACCGGGGCAACATAGGTTTTAAGGGAAGTGGTAGCGGAGTTCAAACCGGTAACACCGTTTTGGGCGCTTACGATCTCCGTCATACATAAAGAAAGCACTGAGGCCAGTGCCCACATTTTTTTAATTTTTGAATTCATTTTAGGGGTATTAGATTTTAATAAGAATAAAAAAGGCGGCCCCCAGTCATGGGGAACCGCCGGGGGTTATGGAGGGGTATTAATTTAAAGGCCGAAGACACCGCGCAGAAACGCACCTGCCAATACCATAAAGAAGGCTGCAAAGAACCAGGCCGCTACTTGTTCATCAATTCGCGGGTGTCCCATTTGCCAGTTATGATAGATACGCACTGCACCAATAATGCCGAATATGGCCGCAAGCGCAAGGGCACAGTCCAGCGCCGAAAAGAAAGTTGACCTAAGATTTTGCTGTGCCTGCTGCATTTCAGATATACCGGGTTGCGCCATTGCGCCCAATGCAAGCAGGCTACAGCAAAAAATCAGAAAATGCTTCTTCATGCTAAAAGCTAACGGAGCGCGTATAGATGATCGCTTCCTGTTTGGCCAGCCGAAACAAGTCAGTGATCGGCACCCCGCCTGAGCCGATCACTTCAGTAGCAATTTGAGATTTTGTTGGTTTTTCCGGTTCGGGTGTTGATTCCGCTTCCGGGCTTAGTCGAACAGGGGTAACCTCTTCGGAAAATGTCAGTTCCTGTGAAGTTCCGGCAGGCAAATCCTTCCGATTCCCTGCGATAAGATCAAGCAGGAATACGATGAGGTAATACAAACTGTAAATTCCTGCCAGCCAGAGTAAAAAATGTGTCCAGTTCATGTTTTAAGTTGATTAAGAAATTGGTCGATGGCCAGCCGGAGTTCCGGGTGTGTTTTTAGGAGTTCGCTTACGGCAAATGCCATCACTTTGGTGATATCGATGCCTGTCGCCAGTTTCAGTTGGTTGAGGATCACGACCGTATAATTGTCCAGCCGCACATGCACTAATTTATCGTGGTCGGCTGTATCATAGGCTTTCATGCGGTCCAGCAATTCGTTGTAAGCAGGATCGCGCAGTTCGCGAAAAATTTTCCGGTTCATATATCAAAATTTTCTAGGTGTGCTTTGATTACTGATTTAAGTTCAGGGTGCTGCTCAAAAAGTTGCCGGATGGAAAAGCAGATCAGGCGGGTAACCTCAACGCCCGTCGCTATTTTCAAGTGATGGATCATCTGCGCAGTTTGCGCATCCACGCGGGCATGGATCAATGTTTTGTGATTGCTGACATCGTATGCCCGAAGCGTCTCGACTATTTGCGGAATGTCCTGGGGTTTACCTGCTTTTTTCTTTTCTGCTTTAACTGATCTCTCCGGCGTATCCGGTTTTATCATTTTGCTGCGTAACTGGTCGGCCAGCGTTTTAATCTCGTTCATAGATAGGGGTGGATAAATTCTTTAAAAATCCGGTCGAATACCGGCAACAGCAGCGCCTGAACCGCCAGCGGCGTTTGAAAAGTATTGGTACGCTGAAAATCGATGCGGTCGGCAATAGGTGCGGTTACCAATCCTAACTGGTTCAACTGTTCGTTAACATCCGATTTGATCTCATACTTCACATTGGCCTTTATCCGGTTGGGCACAAAAAGTATATGCACATCAGGATTGATCTTTTTGAGCACCAGCGCAAACGGTACCGTCGACTCGAAACTGAACTCATCATAAGCAAAAGGACAAACCGCCACCTGTGCAGCTTTAAAGACTTTGATCAAGCCGTCGTCATCCAGTTTGCCGGGCAGGTCTATCAGCACGATATCCTTTGGATTATGTTTGATCGTTTCTGCCATAACCGGGAAATCGGATAGTGCGAAGGCCAGCACGTCGTAAGGTTCAGTGTTTTCCAGGATCTTTGCTTTCTCAAACTTTTGCGAAATAGACTGCTGATAATCCATGTCTAGCACAGTGACTCTACAGCTTTTGTTTTGGGTAAGGTAATTAGCCAGCAAGAGTGTAAGCGTGCTTTTTCCGGCACCACCTTTCTGGTTCCCTATGATAATGACCATAAAAATAATTTAGTGTTAGCGTAGATTGGTTCTTGCTTTTTTCTTTCGCCTGCGTTTCATACCCAGTATGGCGTTGTCATCCACATCAGATGCCAGGCTGATGCCGGGAAGTGGTAACGGAGTTTTCGAATTGCCTTGATCACCATGATGTCCCTGGCTGAAGCTATTTTGGAGAACATCGTGTTCATTTTTGTTTAGCAGGTCGGAAGTATTCATCGAAACGCCTGACGAGGGATCATGCAGCGTGAAGCCTGAGTTGCTCTTGAAAATAACTAAACCCTGATGCTGCAATCCCTGGCTGAAATCCGGATAATTATAAAGTGCTGCTTTTAAAAGCGCTGCATAATAATTCAGTTGAGCGGGGTTGACTTCGTACCGTACAGATGTCATTTCTGAATGTCTTTTCCCAACCGGTATTGCTAATAAATTCTTTAAGGGCATAATCTCACTGCCCTTGAAAACATTTCTACCGGCATGATCTATTATGCTGTAACCGTATGGTTGTTTGTCGCCTGAAGCATGGAACATCAGCGCAATGCCAAAGCTTTCTTTAAGAAAGGTGGAAAACTCAGAACGGTAACCATTACGAACATGTTCCAGCGAGGTATTATACATTGCAGCATATTTGTGAAACAAGGCTTTGACCTGCATTTTTCTTTGCTGATCTATTTCTTTGAGATTCACCCGGCCCATTACTAAACCGCGGTTCACGCTGTCTAATACTTTTCCAAATTTGACTACCTGGTATTGGCCATCGCGCTCCCGCAAAACGTAGCCCTTGCTTTCCAATATCATCCGGAATTGCGCCCCGGTTGCAAAACGGAATGCCAGTGCGGTCTCTATGTCGGCTTTCGCATTCTGCTTTACGTCAACACCCATGACCCGGTTCAATTCAACAACCGCCCTGATCTTTTCAAAACGGTCACTAATTTTCTTGCCGCTATGGTCGATCCGTGAGGTCACCAAGTGAACGTGGTTATTCTCGGTGTCTTTGTGAAAAATAATCAGGTAGGGTTGTTTTTCGTAGCCCATTGCTTTCAGCCATTCCCCGCCGATGGCGGTTAACTGATGCTTATCATAGCTTTTGCCTTCCGCCGAGATCACAACATGGAATTGAGGCCGCTTAACGTGTTTTTTGGTCGCTGATATCATTGCCAAATGGTTCTTATAATCTTCCGGCCGCATGTGCTGTAGACCTTGTAGTGCGCCAAAACCACATACCTTCATCAGCTCACCTTTATTCCGGTCAACTTTATCTGTGTTATAGTTAACCGCTGGAAAGCCATTTGCTGGTGGAAGGATGTGGACGATCATTGCAAAGAATTTGTTTTTACCGAACTTGTGCACTGCGAACCAGTTCTGTCAAAGCTTGCCCGCTTAAAACTTGTTCGTGAAGCACATGTTTTAATAGAACAAGTTCTAATAGTACAAGTTCGACCGAAACAAGTTCGACCGAAACAAGTTCTCAGCGAACGAAATCGCAACGAGCAAATTCGTAACGATCAAGTGCTAAAAGTCCAAGTCCTCAGCGAACAAGTTCAGCGGGAACTAAATACCAGCCATCCTGATCACTTTTCGTAAAATGCTATCTAAAGCTTGCTGGTTTTTAAGATACGTTTCGAAAAGATTGTTAAACCGCTCTATCACTACAGGGGATAGCAGGTCTCGTTTATTTAAGATGTTCGCATACCTGGCGAGTTGGTTGATGTTGTTACCACAGCGCCCTATTTCGGCGCCTGTTTTATCCAGCAGCACTATCAATTCTTTAGCGTTGATAACCATTGTCTTTACATTCTCCAGCAACCTTGAGCGTACCAACTCGGCTTTACTAATGCCTAATGTTTTTTCGAGTTCCAGGATAGCGTCAAATTCATCCTGCGTAAAGCGCACATCTATCTTTTTGATTCTCTTCGGGCCGTTTTTAAGCGGCCTGCCTGTTCTGCCTTTACCATTCATCAGAGTAAACGAGTTGCGAGTTTACGATATTCCCTGGTTTTCGCAGAGGTACGAAGCGACGTCCAGGGCAAGATTGCGACAGGCTGGCAAAAAATAAGCGAAGCATTTTTTGTCGGACAGGAGCACATCTTGCAAAGACAAAAACCAAAAGATAACTTGTTCACAAATTCCTGTGAGGTGTGACACCGTTTAGCCCGGATACCAGCATATCGTTGAAATCATTGTATCCCGCATATATACCGGCGCAGTCTTTCGCCCATGGCAAGGCTGACTGAAAATCGATTGTCGCCTGCCTTCCGGAAATGTCATTGTCAAGATAAAGGCTGATATGGCTGAAACCTTCAGCTTTAATAATCCCTTGCTGTAGCAAAGAGATCGAATTCAGGACAAGTACGCTGTCTGCAGCAAACGGGTTCGTTGTTAACCAGCTCAGGTAGTTAACAAAGCCTTCAAAGACAGCCAGTTTCTTTTCGGAATTTGGAATGAAACTGATTGCCTTGCGGCCCAGGCAGCCTTTGAAAGTCAAGTTTCTGACTTCCCATGCACCTTGCTCATTCTGCCACCCCGCTGCAAAGAAGTTGTTCCGTTGCTTTTGCTCATTTTCTACATAATAATAAATCTCCATTAGCCGGCCTTTAGATATGGCACCTACACCGCGACTTTCCAAATAATCAGTAATCGCCCTGTTTCCACCCAATTCCTTTATGTCAAGAACGCCGTAATGCGGCTCTTTGGGTTGTGTAGAATCCCTGGTATAATTTAAAGAAGGCTGGCGATGCAGACCATCCATAACGGCATTGATCTTTTCCAGTACTTCCTGAAACGATCTACCTGGCCAGTACAGCAGGCCAAAATCAATAATATTACCGCCCCTTCCTTCACCGAAGTCGTACCAGGTGCCCTTTCTGTCGTTGACAGAGAACGATGGCGTTGAATCGCTGTTGCGCAGCATGCTCAAATATAAGAGTTCATTTCGGGCACGTTTTGCAGGTTCGTAGCCAAGCCGGCTCAGGAGGTTGACTAAGGACACCCGCTCTTTGATTTCTTTGGCGCTGATCTTGTAATCGTTCATAAATCTGGGGCATAAAAAAAAGGGGCACGCGGCCCCTTTAGGTTTTATCTATTCAGTTTCGGAATTACTCACGTCGTATTCTACAATACGGGCTCTCGCCTGCCAATGCGCGTTCGCTATGTTGATATCATCTCAGCTTCGCAAAATTTCCTGTTTATCGCAGGATAATGCTTCATTCCACCATGTCAAAGAATTGTTCAGGCTAATGCCTTTTTTTGTTTCGTTGATGCAAAGGTGGTGGAGTAAATCGGGGGGATTTCTGTAGCTTTTCGGTAGTACCGATAAATAAATTTGGCTATTTGGGGATGCCTGTTCTGTTATACTGACAAAAAAGAATGACAGATCAGGCATTCCCCTGGTCGATCTTATGAAGTATATTATCTTTCATCTGGTCGATGTATTTGGTTTGACTCAGACGTTTGCGGCTGCCGATCTCTGTAAACCGTCTTTGCACACTACCTATTTTGACCTCCAGGTTAGCTTCCAGCCACCTGACGATCTGGTTCAGGCTGGCGTTCCCGTAATTCAGCTGTCCGGTCAGGTAAAGTCCGTATGCCAGTTCAACGATGTTAATGGAATCCCCCGTCCATTTTAAACCATCTTTCGGATCGTGGCCACCTTTCCCTGGCGTTTCGGATACGAAAGCAATTTGTTGCAGGCAGAATTTTTGTACCGATTCGTAACCCAGGAATTTTGCGAACAACAAACTCATTGGCGTACTAAATACGGGATCGAGGTCATTGACGTCTTCTGTTGGCAGCGCGAGGGGGGCAGCATTTCTGATGAAATACACGGTATCCATATCGTTCAGGTTGTTTTTAAAATATTGATAATGAAAAGCATTTATCCTAAAAAAGCTTTGGATGCTTTTGATCTCGGATGCATAATATTTGGTGATCGTTTCGCGTGTATCAACGGGTTCATTGAGCTTTAAATTATAGGTGTAGATCTGATGGATTTTCAGCGATAGGATGCCCGGTTTGAATGCTTTAAAAAAAGATATTTCGTCGGTTTCGCCATCAAAACCTTTTCCGGAGATTTCCGATTTAAGCAGGCCGAGGGCATCATCGATCATGGCTGTATTTTCCTTTAATTTTTCGATGGAGCCGGGGTAATCATTTTCTTTGGAAATAGCATCTTCAAGCTGTTGTTTTAAATTGTAAAGTTCTGTTTTCATGGTAATTATATTTGTTGATGATTCAAAAAAATGGACAATAGTTGACACACCCGGCTTTGGAAGCCGGGCAATTAATCATTAAAGTCAATTAGTAAATTAAGGATCCGGCCGATAGTAAGCCTTCACAGATCATTGGCATAGCCTCATTGATGCGTTGCAGAAAGATTGAGGTCAGGTAGCAAATCACCGTAATTGCGGCTATTTCGGAGATCGATCTATCCATCTCCAGGAATTCGAGCGTAAGAATAGCTATTAAATGCAGCCCTCCCGCCAGTTCATTTCTAAATGTTTTTTTGCTGAGTTTTGCGGCATGATCGGCTCCTTGCCGGATGTACTGCATGTAAAATGAGTTGTACGCTTGAAAACGGGAATAGTTGTCCGGATTATTTCCCATGGACGATTGATGAATTAACATATCTTCTGATGCCTGGTGAAGACCGTTGAGATACATTCTGTAAAGGAGTTTATTGGCTGCTCCCCTGATACCCGATGTAACCAGAAGTACGCTATAAAAAATGGTAACAAATTCCGCATAGGGATCCAGATACATCAGGCCCCCGAAAAAAACTAAAAGGATCAGCCCGTCGGAAAGAATAACAGCGATCAAGCCATGAATGGATAGCTGAAACTTTGTGATGTCAACAAAATTCTTCTTCATTACAAATTCCGGTTCTTGTTTTGGCTTATCCGGCGTTAACATTTTGTGTGCTAACTGAAGGGTAAGATGTGTGTTGATGATCTTGTTTATGCTGACCAAAAGCAGTTGTCGGACATAGTTTAGCAATCCTTTGCAATAGATCAGTATCATTAAAAGCATGATCGCCAGAACCATCACCATATGATCAGTTGTTTTGACCCCGGAGGTAAGCAAGCTTTGTAAAAGCGCAGACAAGCCTATTGTAAATACCAGCACAAGCAAGTGAACGATAGGGACGCAGTAAAACAGCGGTTTAGGTATCAGTTGCCAGTCAAACGCCTTTCGCCAGGATTGAAATATATTACCCGCATTTGCCATTTGAAGGTCCTCGATAAATAAACCTGTGCGGGACGGCCAAATTTTTAAAAAATCAACCTCCGCCATTACTCTGATGGCCTGTCCGGGATCACCAATGATATACAGGTTGCCATCGCTGGAATTCCGTATCTCGAACAAAGTCAAAAAATGGTTCCTGCCATTCATACCTAAAGTATATAGAATGACCGGCGATTCTAAATTTCTTAAGGTATCGATATCTATCTGAACGCACCTTGCTTTCCGGTTATATTCAGCTATGATATTTTTTAAATCGAGAAGCGAACTATCAGCAACATAGTGATCCATTTTTTGCTCCAGTTCTCTTGAGTTTTCAGTTTGACCTGCAAAGCGCAAGATCATACAGATGCAGGCGATGCCGCAATTGTTTTGATTTGTTTGCCTGACAAATGAATTTTGGTAGGTATAGATGTTTTTCATAATCGTCGTTACATAAGTCCCGTCAGGAATTGGCGGGGAAATAAATAATGGTTAAAAAAGTAAGCAGGCATATCCAGATCAACAATGCCGGGAGATAGGAGCGAACGACGATCCGGATACTGGTGTCGAAGTTGATATTTGCAGTTTTATGGACAACCGTTGCAAGCAAAAACCAATAGATGCATTCAAAAAGGTTGATGGTCTGTGCCGCATATTGCCAATCTGCCGGTACATTTTCAAGCAGGGAAAGTATAGAGAAAGCATAGTAGGCCTGCCATTCACTGAGGGTAAAGCCGGAACCTATCAGATAGAAACGTGTGATCTTGATGATGGCCGGCACCAGGAAAATAAACTCGGCAAGTGTCACCCCGCTCAATATTTTTTTATACGGTACCGCAACCTCTGAAAGGTAAAGCGCCGTATAAAGGATAAGCGAGACGGTGAAGACCCTGAGCATGAGATATGCGACTGCTGATAAATAGATGTACTTTTGTATCAACTGATAAGTTTGGGCCTCCTGCTCAGGCTTTCCTGAAAGACTTTGACCGTTGCGGATAAAGAATTCATTCGTTAAAATATATTTATCCGTAAGCCAGACCAGTAAACAGGAAACGAGGCTAAGAACCAAAAGGTTAAAGATGTAATTTTTCCAGATTTTCATAATGATAGAATTTTTGGTAAAATTCTATCGTCACCGTGCAACTACCTATAAGGTTAGGTTGTAAATTATAAGTTTAAGTAATTGTTTAAAATGCAAATATGCCTATTGCCTTAACAGATACTTTTAACCCGCGTGAATCGCCGGCCTGTTTGGTCATAACGGGGATAATTATTGTTGTGGGACTTGTCGCGCTGAAAAATCCGCGGCTTTTCCTGGCCGGGATTATGCATCCTGCGAGCATAAAAAAGGAAGGGCAGTTTTACAGGCTGATTAGTTCAGATTTTATTCATAATGATATTGTTCACCTGGCCATTAATTCATTTGCCCTGTTTGCGGTAGGGTCTCAGTTAGAAGAGTATCTACGCAGTGCCGGGACTGCCGGGAGTGCCTGGTTCCTGGCCGTTTATTTCAGCAGTTGCCTGTGCGGGAACTTTTTTACCTATTTAAGGCACCGTAATGATTTTGAGTTTTCAAGTGCCGGTGCTTCCGGAAGCGTGCTGGGCTGCATGATGGCCTTTATGATATTGCAGCCTTATCATATCGCATTTTATTTGCCGGTGATCGGCGGCGTGGCGAATCTATATGTATCGTTGATCTATATCGTATTTTTGTTGGTTTACCAGATCAGGACAGGTAATCCGCTGGTTAATAATGAGGTTCATTTTTACGGCGCTATGGGAGGGCTCATTGCCGCATTAATCCTGAAATTTTAAAAAAAATGCCGGGGCTACCGGCATTTTTTTTACCACCATCCGAGGCATGACGGGCCAGTTGCCGCAGCTACGGCGCCGACGGCGGCACCGATGCCGCCAAACAAGCCGCCAACAGATGCGGATACGGCAATGTTATAAGCACATTGGCTGGCGCCTGCTTTTAACTCAGAGGCGACCTGATCTGATAAATCTTTCATGTTAGAATAATTATGTTTCTTCACGGTATTATGAATTACACGAAAGTCAATTTTGAGGGGGAGGGAAGCTAAAGGCATAAATTGTAAATTATTACCTTAGCTAATAGGAAATATAGAAACCTGTGTTATGGATTCAATCGGAGAAAAAATACGGATACAGCGCTTAACTAAGAACTTCAGCCAGGAATACATGTCATTTATGCTGGATATTTCACAAGCAGCTTATTCGAATCTGGAGCGGAACGAGACCGAACTTACGATAAGACGGATTTATGAGATCGCGGAGATCCTGGAGATCTCGCCTTTTGTTTTGTTACCAAAACCAAAATTCGGCACCTACATCGACTATCACAATTTTGTGCACACGATCAGGAAGATCGGCAAGGTTTGGTCGGACAAAATCTACAGGAGAAAAAAGAGTGTACCGGCACACATTACTGTTTACGACAGTGACATAACAAAGCCGGAAAACGAATAATTTATTAGTTTAACTAATAGTTTCCGATAGGTAAAAGAGGCAATTTTATTCATTACAACCTAAGGAATGAATAATGGATTACCGCACGTATGAACAGCGTTTACAGTATATTTTAGAGCAGATTGAGAAAAAGAGGTTCAGATCGCTTGAAGTAACTGCGGACCGTTTTAGCTGCAGTATCCGGACGGTCAAAAGAATGATAGCGCACCTCCGAGAACAGGGCCATGATATCTATTATGACCGCCTTCAAAAAAAATATTTCATAAAAGATCCTGAGTGACATTCTCTGTCATGATTGCAACATGACCTTTGTTCTATGCACAAGGACAAAGACTTAGGGACACAAAAACTTGCATCGCTCATCATCGCGATGATTGCCTTGCTTTGGTTTTATGCCGCAGTAAGCAAGCTGATCAACTTCCAACATTTCAGGGATGCCATGCAAAAGCAACCGTTTAGTCCACGGTTTCAAACGATATTGATTTTCGGCTTGCCGGTTGTCGAAGTGAGCATCGGATCGTTGCTGATCATTGAAAAAAGACGCTTGGCCGGTCTTTATATATCCGCAGTGTTATTTACGGCCTTCATCATTTACATACTGTTGATCCTGGCTAGATTCTTTGGACATATTCCCTGTGCCTGCGGCGGTCTAATTGAACCCATGGGATGGACCTTTCATCTGTGGTTTAATGCCGGATTCCTGCTACTGACAATTCTATCAACCATATTGATCACTAAGAGAAAGGAGTGTAGTGACAAATAAATCCAAACCCGGGTTACCGCTTTTATGAATGGTTTATAAGAGCGAACAGGATATGCCGAAAACCTGATGATAGAGTAGGCAAGTCAATTAATAATTTAAAAATTAAAGTTTTTCTGATGTTTTTTGATCTAATAAAGCATTATTTATCATGAAAAAACTAATCATCCCCGTGATCGCCATTATTATGGCTTTTGGTTCAAGCGCTTTTACCACTAACAAGGCAACCAGCAACTTTTTTAAATATGTTGGCCCGGCAGCCAGAACTATAAGCGACGTACAGAGCGCCAGTAATTATCAGGCTACTGCTGTTAACCCATGCGTGGAATTAAACGATGTTTGCGGTATCACGTTACCTACAGCAAGAACAATTGGGTTATCGCCGGCCTCCTCAGACTTTACGCCAACTGTGCAAGGAAAGTTGTGGTCATCTCAAAGCAACCACCAACCGTTTGATGGAACTATCAGCATGGAAGATGCGCAATAATAAAGAAGGGGGGCTTAGCCCCCTTCTTTATTATCTAAGGATTTTGTTGTAAGCCGCTAATATTAACTGCATCCTGATCAATTTGAAATACATATCTTAATCCATTCGGTTCTAACGTATAAACAGTTCCGGCAATATTTCTTGTCAGGATTTTTGCTCTTTTCGGATCCATATTTAATCTCCTCAGGTCAGTCCATCGTAACGTCCTGAATAATAACTCCTTTCTTCTTTCCTTTAAGATCAAATCAAGTAATTCGTCGGCATCGATCGTGTCATAGGGAATATAAGTTCCTGTTTTATACCTGTTTTTTAGTAAGGTATTTAATGCCGTCAGCGCTTTGTCGGCATCGTCATTTCTGGCTGCAGCTTCTGCCTTTATCAAATACAATTCATTCGTTGCAATTCCGGTAAATAGGGTAGCACCGGCAATTCCCGTATAGTTTCCCTTAAATGCTATTGTACCGTTGGCGTTATTTTTAAAGAACACCACTTTCCGAAGGTCGTTAGCGGCATATGATGCATAAAGAACAGAATCAACTTTTGCCCGTGATTGTGATAAGGACTGTGGCCCCGGCGCACGACAGTCATATATCACTTCGTCATTAAACTGGGTAAATGGTATCGCGGCCGCACTATTGATGGTGTTATAATTGATCAGGTTGTTGTAAAGTGAAAGTGCGGAGTCTGCATATAAGCCCGCGTTTTTATAATCACTCATCGATAAATATACACGTGCAAGCATGCCGTAAACAGCAGTTTTCCCGGCCTTGTATTTGACCCCTGGATTTGCCGGCAATAACGATTTGGATTTGACTAGGTCGGCTATGACCGAACTATAAGTGTCCGCGACAGTTGAGCGGACCGGCTTTACCGTGATGTCAGATGTCAGGCGTAACGCTATCCCCAGGTCTGTCGCAGCCGAAGCTTTTGCGTAGGGTTTGGCAAATAATTGTGCTAATGCGTAATGGTAGGAGGCCCTTACAAATAAACAATTACCCTGAATAACGTCCTTGCGCTCTTTATCACCGGCTATCTTAGGAAGTGTTTCCAATATAATGTTTACATACTCTATCGAGCCGTAGGGGCCAGAATAGTCCCCTACGAAGTTAGGGGCTTTTTGCCAGCTATAAAACGATCGCTGGATATCGATTAAGTTATTAAAATCGGCGGTCGTCAGATAAAAATCATCGGATGCGGTTTCCGCAGCTGACGGATAACGGGCATTAATGAAGCCGTAACCGTTTAAAATTCCCTCCAAGTCTTCCATGGTAGAGGGCGTGGTAATCGACTGATCGGGTTTTGCATCCAGATACTTTTTACAGGATGTCAATCCTGTAAATAAAAAAACGTGTACCAGCATGTATATTGTCAAGCGCCATTTCACAGGCGTTTTTATAATGTGCTTTTTCATGACTTAGTAATTAGAGATTGGCTTTGATACCTGCCGAAATCGAAACAGGTGGTTTATAATTATACATGACGTCGGGATCAATCCCGATTTTATTGGCCTTCCAAACGATCAAATTGAGTTGGTTGGCAAAGAGATAAACAGACATCGATTTTATACCGAGCAATGGCTTTGCCGGGCGGATATCATAGCTCAGGTAAATTTCCTGTAATTTGATGTTATCGGCCTTTTCGACATTTACGGAGGCGAAGCGGTAAAACTGGTCTCGTTGCTGATTGCCCGGATAAATGAATGAAGGAATGTTCGTGTGCTGCTCGTCGCCGGGATGTTGCCATCGTTGTTCATAATCATTGTATGCCACACCAGAATTTATTAAATCGGAGTAGGAGGTCGTTGGGCGCCTGAAATAGTAATTAAATTTATAGGATAAATTAAATGCCAGCGAGAAACGGTCCCATTCAAAAGTATTTCGTAGCGTGCCGAATAAGGGCGGGATTGCCGGCCCGCTGACAACCTGCTGCTCCAGCGGGTTTTGGATTATCGCGCCATAATCTTTACTAATTACACCATTCACAAAACCCTGCGGATCACCGGTAGCGGGATCCAGTCCGGCCCATTTATAACTTACGATGTTATAAGGGTTTTGATTTAAGATAGGTAATATAATCAGGCCATCGCTTACCAGTCCTTCAGGCGTCGGCGGGTAAAGATTTTTTGTCGTTTTAAAATTAATGTAACTGAACAATAAATTAGTTCGCCATTTGAGCCTGCCGCTTAGGTTATTCGAATTGAGCACAATATCGATGCCTCTCGAAAATATGGTTGCCGAATTTTGCGAAGCCAAAGAAAAACCAACTGTACCATCAAGTTTAACAGGGTTTAGCAGGTCTAGGGAATGCTTTGTAAAATATTCAAGTGAACCTGTGATACGATTATCGAACAAACTAAAATCAACACCGGTATTGAAATTTCTTACCTGTTCCCACCGCAGGTGGGGATTTGGGGGGGAACTGATGGAAACAAAGGGAATTCTGATCGGATTGAGGCTTGCATTCAAATATTGTATCGTTGTAAGCGCTGATTCATTTGGCAGAACGTTACCGCTTACCCCATATGTTACTCGTAAATTAAGTTGCGGTAGCCAGGATATGTTATAGAACCTCTCACGGTCAAGCCTCCATAACAGGCCCGTTGACCATAGCGGCACCCATTTCTGATTGGTTTGTACACCGAATAGATTGGAGGCATCCCTTCTTGCAGATCCAGATATGGAATATTTGTCGTCGTAGGTATAGGTTGCATTGGCAAAAACGGAGACAAACCTGTTCAATAGGGCCGCCCTGGAAGTGCCGTAGCTTATATAAGAATCACCATATATATCATTATAGGTAGGATATTGATTTGCAAAATCCACACCTGTTGTCGTTAAAGTATTCGGATCATACCCATAGGTGGTTTGGATAAGGGAGTTTGTTCTTGCTTCCCTTATTTCTGAGCCTGCAATAGCCGAAAGCTGATGTTTTACACCCCAGGTGTGGTCGAAGTTTAGCTGCCCGCGAATAGCCTGTTGTTTTCTAACCTGGTCATTTGAGTAAAGGATCCCATTCTTTGGCACGGGATAAATCGCACCGATATCCGATAGCTGGGTGAACGTGTTTATAATGTCCCGGGTATAATAGGAATTTATATTTTGCAGATTATTACCGGATGTCCAGGATTGCTCATATTGGTACTTAACATCCGCCCGAAGCCAGTTGAAAATCTTGTAGGAGGTTCCAAGATTTAATAGCATGTCCGTCATTGACGACCGGTTATCATTAATTGCCAGCTCCTGCAACGGCCGGTACTTCCAATCTAATAACCGTCCGTTACCTGCTGTGTCAGTAAACGCCTTTGTATGGTAAAGATCTATTTCAGCAGGGGTGCCATCGGCGTTTCTTAGGCTAGCATATGGCGAAATTGTGGTGCTTCCGAAACGATAGCTTCCATATGCGCCCGGACTGTTGTTTGTTGAGTTGGTGCGGGTCAGGATTACATCAGTACTTAAAAGCCAGTTTTTTGTAAGATCTATCTGATTATTTGATCGGATCGTTACCCTACCGTTGTCATTGCCGCGAAGCGTATTATTTTCTTTATCATAACCTGCTGAAACTAGGTAACGGATCGATTTGGACGAACCGGTTATATTTAGATAATATTGCTGAGTAACAGCATTCCGATAGATGTATTTCTGAAAATCATTTCTTACATCCTTTGTTCGCAGCTGATCAATTTGCCGGTTTGCCTGACTCTCAGTAATCTCACCGTTCTTTGCCTGGTTCAGTAATAGGGCTACCTGGCTTACTCCGGGAAATGTTGGATCAGAAAACAGGTTATCATAGTATCCTTGCGTAAACAAGTTTTTTTCCACGGCGATATAACTGCTCACAGGTAGTGTATTGGCAGAAAACAGATCAGGGTTTGGCCTCACCGTCATATTGGCGTTAAATGAAACACTCAGCGGCTGATTTGATTTGGCTTTTTTAGTGTTGATGACAATCACACCATTGCCGGCCCTTGCACCCCATATAGAGGAGGCGGCTGCGTCTTTCAATACGGTTATGCTTTCAATGTCGTTCGGATTGATGTTGTTGATATCACCGGAGTAAGGGAAATTGTCTAACACAATTAGCGGGTCTGCTGCATTAATATTTAATGTGCTTAATCCGTGAATTTGAATTGTTTGCTGATCGGGATTTCTGCGGTCTATTTGTAAACCGCTAGTCAAGCCATCGAGGCGGCTGATGATATCGGAACTGACGCGCTGATTTATCAAATGATTATCGAGCTTATAAAATGAACCTGTTGCCCTTTCTTTGGGGATATCCTGATACCCTGTACTGACGAGGATCTCTTTTAGTTCGTTAAGCTGTGGCACCATAGCTATACGCAGGATGGAAGCAAGCTTGGAATCGATCACCCGGGTTTCAGGCTTATATCCAACATACGTCACAATTATCGTGTCAATACCTGTAACAAACATTTTGAACCGTCCCAAAGCGTCAGTGGCCGCCTGCTGGGGTTGATGCCTCGACTTTATTGTTGCGCCGTAAATAGGTTTGTTGTTTTCGTCTTTGACTTCACCATATACCATTACCTGATCCTGGGAAAACCCTTTAAATGACAGCATAGATAACAGCAGGAATAATATTAAGCGCTGCTGTCTCATATTCCGGCCTTTCCTGGAATGATTTTACGCTGAATATTAGGTTTCAGCATAACTTTTTTTCCATCTAAAATATCCTGAATATTGGCAACCGTGAGGTCAGCCTTATGAGGAATCGCGACAATATGACCATCCGGCCCGATCCAGACTTGATAGGGGACACCATAGAACTCAAAGTTTTTAGAAAGGGCCGTGTCTTTATAGACGATAGGCAATTTAAACGGATGATCTGACCAGGCGTTCATCCGGTCGATAACGATCTTCATGCTGCGTTCGGTCTCGTGGTCGCTGGCCGGGTTCACCAAAAGCACCTGCAGCCTGCCCTTGAAACGGCGCTGAAGGGAATCAAGTTTCGGAAAGCCGGCGATACATCCCCCGCAGAAGGAATTCCAGAAATCAAGGATAATGAGTTTGCCTTTAAAATCCGAGATCCTGGCATTTTTAAATTTGCTGTTCATGAGGTTGGTGATCTGCACATCAGGCATTTGATCACCTATTTGAAGATACCTGGTAGTTGGTTTTGTCTGGGACCTCGCCTGAAAAAAAAGGCAAAGCAATCCCAGTAAGCATATTTTGAGCTTCATTTTAGTTTGGGTTTAATTAAAAAAAGGATTGATTATTAAGAAGAAAAAATCAAGGTCATTCCGGAGGGGAAATGAGCAGGAGCCAGGATTGGACAGGATAGCTAGTCATGACTTTCCCCTTCCTGCGGGTTTGTGGAAACCCTGTTCGCCTGGTGTAATATGTAAGCCGCGGCCACCAGGTCCATTAACTGATCGAAGAACAGGGCTACTTCTTCATCCGATAAATCGGCTTTAAGATTGCATTCTCTGGTTACCCAGCACTGAAAGAATTTCCAGAACAGCACTTTAGTTTCCTCGGGGCTGTGATCCCTAAAGAACCTCTCCATTACTTCCTTAAGAGTAATGGCAGACGTAAAATTGTGTTTTATGATTACCGCTTCCATTTCTTTGATAAAAAGGTAAGCCGGTCAAACGCAACAAAGCCATAGGCGTGGACTCAACTTACCGTCTTAGAGGCCCTGAGAAGTGCCGCCACGATAAGAGAGCCCACACCTATGGCGTGGGCAATCACTTACCGTCTCGCGGCTTTAAAATTTCTCAGGTTTCTAAGACGAGACAAAAAGCGATTGCTTCAATTTCTTTAAATGAAGTATCGCAAAACAAATATAATATTTTTTGTTAATTGTAGACTTAAAAGACCACAAAATATTTAAATTTTATTTGTCTTTTCCATTAGATTTAAAACTTATCGATTGAAAGGCAACTATAGCATATTACAGCAAAATTTTGGAAAGCACTTAAGGTTCCTTAGAGAAGAACGTTCACTTTCTTTACGTGAGTTATCATCAAGATGTGAATTAGACAGCAGCAAAATCTCAAAAATTGAAAATGGTAAAACTAACTTACAGCTATCTACTATTTTTGAACTGGCAAAAGGGTTAGAAATAGAAGCTAAAAAGCTTCTTGATTTTAAAATGTAATTAGCCAATCCAGTGCAATTTGATAGCGACGTATATCAATAGCCATAATCCTATCAGAGCCAATGTATAATAAGCTTGAATCTTTTTCACTTATAATAATTGAATATTTATTTTCGATCCTAAACGCTAAGTTAGTAAGTGGTGGGTTAAAGCACAACAATATTCTATATTAAAACAGCCAATTTTCCAGCAGTTCTCAAACTGCAATGGCTAGTGAAAATCACAAGAATTCTTTAATAATGTTCGGAAACCATCTCAAGGTACTTCGGAAAAGTAAAGGCTTGTCTCATCGGAAATTGGCTGCGAAATGTAATATAGATCACGCTGACCTAGTTAGGTATGAAAAAGGAGATATAAATATGTCTTTTAATTCACTAATTGAATTATCACAGGGATTAGAAATTACCTTGAAGGATTTAATGGATTTTTAACTTGCTTAAATCTGAACTTTTTATCAAGATCGATGCCATGGATTGAACAAAGTGACATATATAGTCAGATGTTCCCTCGTTTTGGTATTACCAAAACACAACTTGCTTTCCTTATCTTCGTGCTTCATAAGTGATTTAGAATTTAATAATGACAAGTATTCAACAACGGGCAGAACTACAAAGACAAATATGGCAAATTGCGAATGACGTTCGTGGCTCTGTTGATGGGTGGGATTTTAAACAGTTTGTGTTGGGCACACTGTTCTACCGATTTATAAGTGAAAACTTCACTAATTATATTGAAGGTGGCGACGAAAGTATAAAGTACGCTAGATTATCTGATGAGGTTATATCTCCGGAGATAAAAGAAGATGCTATAAAAACTAAAGGATATTTCATCTATCCTAGCCAACTTTTTTTAAACGTAGCTAAATCAGCTAACACCAATCCAAATCTTAATACTGATCTGGCTGCCATCTTCGCTGCCATCGAAAGTTCTGCAAATGGTTATCCGTCTGAACAGGATATAAAAGGCTTGTTTGCAGATTTTGATACTACGAGTACACGACTTGGTAACTCTGTAACAGATAAGAATAGTAGATTGGCAGCAGTTATAAAAGGAGTTGCAGGTTTGAAAGTTGTCAATTTTAAAGAAAGCGATATCGACTGGTTCGGAGATGCGTACGAATTCTTAATCTCAAACTATGCAGCTAATGCAGGTAAGTCTGGTGGTGAGTTTTTTACGCCTCAAAGTGTGTCCAAACTCATTGCACAACTGGCTATGCATAAGCAAGAAAAAGTAAATAAAATATACGACCCGGCTGCGGGTTCCGGCTCTTTACTTTTACAGGCTAAAAAGCATTTTGACAACCACGTTATTGAGGAAGGATTTTATGGGCAGGAAATAAATCATACTACTTATAATCTTGCTCGTATGAATATGTTCCTGCACAATATTAATTACGACAAGTTTAACATCGCTTTAGGGAACACACTTACCGATCCGCACTTTGGGGAGGAAAAACCTTTTGATGCTATAGTTTCTAATCCGCCATACTCGGTGAATTGGATAGGTGCAGATGACCCGACATTAATTAATGACGAACGCTTTGCGCCTGCTGGTGTGCTTGCTCCTAAATCAAAAGCCGATTTCGCATTCGTACTGCACGCTTTAAGCTACCTTTCGAGTAAGGGCAGGGCTGCTATTGTATGCTTTCCGGGCATCTTTTACCGTGGTGGGTCAGAACAAAAGATCAGAAAATATTTAGTTGACAATAACTTTATTGAAACTGTTATTGCGTTGGCACCCAACCTGTTTTACGGCACTTCCATAGCTGTTAATATCCTTGTTCTTTCAAAACATAAAAGCGATACAAAAACGCAATTCATTGACGCAACAGGTGAAGGCTTCTTCAAAAAAGCTACCAATACCAATGTGCTTAAAGATGAACACATCGAAAAGTTAATGGAGGTGTTCGACGTCAAAGAAGATTTAGAGCATGTAGCCAGATCGGTAGACAACAGCAAAATTTCAGAAAACGATTATAATCTGTCTGTTAGTTCTTATGTGGAGGCTAAAGATAACCGCGAGAAGTTCGATATAGCTGATTTAAACGCTGAGGTTTTAAAAACCGTTGATAAGATAAACAGGCTACGTGCTGATATTGATGGCATTATAAATGAGATAGAAGCATGAGTTATTTAGAGAAATTGTTACAGGGCGTTGAGGTAGAGCAAAAGGCGTTATGGGAAGTCACTACTTGGGACAAGAAGTTTAACGCAGTTGACAATCATAAGCAGCCAAAAACTTTAAAATATAACCATTTGCTTTCAAACGAATTAAAACCGCTGATTTTGAAAAAAGGAAGCGTCCGAATACTTACAACAAATGAAACAGATTTGTGGACCTCTGACGAACTTGCTGGTTCGCGACTAACGAATGCGGAAATAGTTGCAATACCATGGGGAGGTAATGTAATTGTTCAATATTACAATGGTAAATTTTTAACTGGTGACAACCGAATTGCTGTGTCGAACGATAAAAGTTACCTTGACACTAAGTATCTGTACTATTTTTTAAGAAATAATATTAAGCTACTCAGTTCATTTTACAGAGGTTCGGGCATTAAACATCCGAGCATGTCTAATATACTTGATATACATATTCCCATCCCACCTTTCAATGTTCAGAAAAAAATAGTTGGTATTCTCGACACATTTACGGAGCTTATAACAAAGCTTAACACTGAACTCACAGCTCGTAAAGAACAATACGAGTATTATCGCGAGCAGTTATTCAGCTTTGATGAAAAAGATATGGAGCACTTACCTATGGGAGATGATAGGATTGGTAAATTTCAAAGGGGAAAACGCTTTGTAAAAGACGATATCATACCTGAAGGAGTTCCTTGCATCCATTATGGTGAAATGTATACCCACTATGGAACCTGGGCAAATAAAAGCAAGTCATTTCTAAGTGAGAAATTAGTTGAAGATAAAAAACTAAGAATTGCAGAAAATGGCGATGTGGTAATTGTTGGAGCAGGAGAAACAATTGAAGATCTTGGAAAGGGAACTGCCTGGTTAGGCGAAAAGGGCGTAGTCATACATGACGCCTGCTTTTCATACCGAAGCACTTTAAACCCTAAATATGTAGCCTATTTTACGCGTACTAAACAATATCACAATCAAATTAAAAAACATATTTCTTCAGGCAAAATTTCTGCAATTCACGCCAATGGCTTAAGCAAGGTCTTAATTCCTGTTCCATCGCCAAAGGAGCAAGAGCGAATTGTTAATATTTTAGACAAATTTGATGTTTTAACCACTTCAATTAGCGAAGGTCTTCCAAATGAAATAAACCTGCGCAAAAAGCAGTATGAGTATTACCGCGATCTGTTACTAACATTCCCGAAGGGTACTTCGATAGCATGATATGGCACAATCATTAAGAGAAATAGCACAGGCACTAAAAGCCTCTGATAAAAAGGTACAGCTGATCTACGCTTTCAATGGTACCGGTAAAACACGGCTGTCACAGGAGTTTACGGAATTAATTGATCCAAAAGAATTAAATGAAGAAGCGCTAGAAGAACAGCCTATTAAAGTACTTTACTATAATGCGTTTACTGAAGACCTGTTTTATTGGGACAATGACCTAGATGGCGATATAGTAAGAAAGCTAAAGATACACCCCAACAAGTTCACCAATTGGATATTTACAGATCAAGGGCAAGCCTTCAACATTATAACGAATTTTCAGCATTATACTAGTGACAAATTAACGCCCAGGTTTAACGAAGAATCTGTTAGCTATGACGAAAACGGGAATGCTATTATAGTTAATGCGTATTCAGAAATAACTTTTTCAATTGAAGGTGGTAATGCTGATCGCATTGAAAACGTAAAGATATCAAAGGGTGAAGAAAGTAATTTGATCTGGTGTGTATTTCATAGCTTATTGGAGCAGATTATTGAAGTTTTAAATATTGTAGAACCAAGTGATCGAGACACCAATCAATTTAACAATCTACAATATGTGTTTATTGATGATCCCGTAAGCTCATTGGACGACACCCACTTAATTGAGTTAGCTGTAAATATTGCTCAATTGATCAAATCAAGTCAATCGACATCCCCAAAGTTCATAATTACTACTCATAATCCATTGTTCTATAATGTACTATTCAATGAATTCAACAATGCTGATAACCGCCATGGATACAAGTTAAAACATTGCGAGAAAAAGCGATTAGAAAAGTTGGATGATGGTACTTTTAACCTTCATATTCAGTCAAAAGACTCACCCTTTGCATATCATCTATTCCTACTAAAGGAACTTGAAAAAGTTGCACAATCAGGTGATATTCAGAAGTATCATTTCAATTTTCTCCGAAATATTTTAGAAAAAACCTCTACCTTTCTTGGATATGTTGATTGGAAAGAACTTTTACCTAATGAAGCTGAAGGCTCAAGAGATGGCTATTATAATAGAATTATAAACCTTTCAAGCCATAGTAAATTCTCCGGTGAGGAAATTTCTGTATTGACAACTCAGGAAAAAGATGTTCTGAAGCATTTGGTAAGAGAAATTACTAGGATATACAATTTTAGATCAAATATTAACCAACCGGTAACATTACACAATGTCGCAGTATAAAACCATAGCCGAGTCAAACAATTTTATAGTTCTTGATAAATATACCAAGCATTCCGAGTTGAATGAACCTGCTGCGGTATACCAAACCGAGTCTGCCCTTGAGAAAGAATTTATTCAGCAATTGGTGAATCAAGGTTACGAAAATGCATCTAACCTTACATCAATGGAAGCGATGTTGGCTAATGCAAGGACACAGATACAGGAACTCAATAATATGACTTTTACTAATGGCGAATGGTTGCGTTATTTAGAGGAATATTTGGATAAACCAAGCGACAATCTTGTTGAGAAAACACGAAAAATACATGACAATTACATTTATGATTTTGTATTTGATGATGGGCATATTCAAAATATCTACCTGGTAGATAAAAAGAACATTACCCGCAACAAAATACAGGTAATCTCCCAATTTGGACTTAAGGGAAGCCATGCAAACAGGTATGATGTTACTATAATGGTTAACGGCTTACCACTTGTGCAGGTTGAACTAAAAAAACGTGGAGTTGCTATCCGGGAGGCATTCAATCAAGTGCATCGTTACACCAAGGAAAGCTTAAATAGCAACGCCTCTCTCTTTAAATACCTGCAGATTTTTGTTATATCAAATGGTACCGATAGTCGGTATTTTGCAAATACAGTTGAGCGAAATAAAAACAGCTTTGACTTTACCATGAATTGGGCAAGAGCTGACAACACCCTAATTAAAGACCTTACCGACTTTACACAAACATTTTTCCAAAAGAACACGCTTTTAAACGTCCTGCTAACCTATTCAGTTTTTGATACCAGTGATACGTTGCTCATTATGAGACCTTATCAAATAGCGGCAACAGAAAGGATATTATGGAAGATAGGAAGTTCTTTTCAGTCTAAGATCTGGTCGAAAACTGGAAGTGGAGGTTATATTTGGCACACAACAGGGTCTGGAAAAACACTTACAAGTTTCAAAGCTGCAAGGCTGGCAACGCAACTTGACTTTATAGATAAAGTCTTTTTTGTTGTGGACCGTAAGGATCTTGATTTTCAAACTATAAAAGAATACCAGAGATTCTCTCCTGATAGCGTTAATGGATCTGATAGCACAGCAGGGTTAAAAAGGAATATTGAAAAGGATGATAACAAGATAATTGTTACTACTATTCAAAAGCTGAATAACCTGATGAGAAGCGAGAGTGACCTGTCCATTTATCAAAAACAGGTAGTATTTATATTTGACGAGGCACACCGATCTCAATTTGGCGAAGCTCAAAAGAACCTGAAGAAGAAGTTCAAAAAATTCTATCAGTTTGGATTTACAGGAACCCCCATATTCCCTCAAAACGCATTAGGTGCTGAAACTACAGCGAGTGTGTTTGGCAGAGAATTGCACGCCTATGTAATTACGGATGCTATCAGGGATGATAAAGTACTAAAATTCAAAGTTGACTATAACAACGTCAGACCTAAGTTTAAAAAAATCGAGAAAGAACAGGATGAGAAAAAGCTAAGTGCAGCAGAAAACAAAGAAGCCCTGCTCCACCCTGGTCGTATAAAGGAAATTTCTGTATATGTCTTAAACAACTTTAAATACAAAACCCACAGAAATCAGGTAAGCAATAAGGGCTTTAACGCCATGTTCGCTGTAAGTAGTGTTGACGCTGCCAAATGCTATTACGACGAATTGAATCGCTTACAAAGAAACATTGAAAAACCTTTAAGAATAGCCACGATCTTCTCATTCGCTGCAAACCAGGAACAAGACGCTATCGGTGAAATAGCTGATGAGACTTTTGAGCCATCTGCAATGGAGACAAGTTCAAAGGAGTTTTTAACTAGAGCAATCAATGACTACAATGCGATGTTTAAAACCAGTTATGGCGTTGATAGTAAAGAATTTCAGAACTATTATCGAGACCTTGCAAAACGCGTTAAAAGCAAAGAAATTGATCTACTAATTGTGGTAGGCATGTTTTTAACAGGTTTTGATGCACCAGCGCTTAATACATTATTTGTAGATAAAAATCTGCGTTTTCATGGATTAATTCAAGCATTTTCACGAACCAACCGCATTTACGATGCCACTAAGACGTTCGGTAATATTGTTACTTTCCGTGACCTGGAACAAGCTACGATTGATGCAATTACATTGTTTGGCGATAAAAACACCAAAAATGTAGTACTGGCGAAAAGCTACAGTGAATATATGGAGGGCTTTACCGATGCAGAAACCGGTGAAGCGCGTCGTGGCTATTTAGACGTTGTGACTGAATTACAACAACGCTTTCCAAATCCTGATGAAATTGTAACAGAAAAAGACAAGAAAGATTTTGTAAAAATGTTTGGCGAATATTTGCGCGTTGAAAATGTGCTACAGAACTACGATGAGTTTGCTGGATTAAATGCCCTGCAGCATTTAGATATTACAGACAATGAAGCTGTGGAGGAATTCAAAGCTAAACATTATCTAAATGACGAAGACATAGCCGCAATGAAGGCTATTAAAATACCTAGTGAGCGTGCTGTACAGGATTACCGTTCAACATATAATGACATCCGTGAATGGTTGCGACGTCAAAAATCAGCGGATGAAAAGAGTGCCTCTACGATTGATTGGGATGATGTTGTATTTGAAGTAGACCTGCTTAAATCTCAGGAAATTAACCTTGACTATATTCTTGAGCTTATATTTGAGAGCAATAAAAAAACAAAGGATAAGGCCTCGTTAGTAGAAGAAATTCGTCGTGTTATTCGTGCCAGTATAGGAAATCGAGCAAAAGAAGGTTTGATAGTAGATTTTATTAATGAAACAGATCTTGACAACATTCAGGATAAAGCGAATATTATAGATTCCTTCTTCCTATACGCGCAAGGCAGACTTAGAACAGAGGCATCAGAGTTAATTGCTAACGAAAATTTAAACGAGGCGGAGGCAAAACGATATATAACAGCATCTTTAAAGCGAGAATTTGCGACTGAAAATGGCACGGAACTCAATTCCGTTTTACCTAAGATGAGTCCACTCAACCCACAATATTTAACTAAAAAACAAAGCGTTTTTCAGACAATTGCTGCTTTCGTTGAGAAGTTTAAAGGAGTGGGTGGGGAAATTTAGCGGCGTTATTTTAAAATTGACAGGAGGACCTGTTTTCAAGACAAAAGGTTTTGGAAACCTAAATTAATCAGCAACCTATTTATCATATTGAGCCCAAAACACGAGTTAGTATTGTCAGCACCTATACACTTATTTAACGATTATTTTAATGACATTGAAAGAAGCGATCTTAAAAAGTCTTGATGATTTGAATGCCGTAACTAATTATTTGGCAGTTTACAACCATATACTTGATAAAAAATATTATGATTTTGGTACCGGTAAAACACCTGGTTCAACAATTTCCGCTGCTCTAGGGGATTTTATAAGGAATGGTGACTCAAGAGTAAAACGTATCAAACAGGATGGAGGAACATATTCCTATTACCTCACCAAAAATGAACAAAATATAAGCTCTGAAATTTTGAGCGGAATTTCAAGTGAAATAATTCAACCTATTGCAAAAGAAAGCAAGGTTAAGAGTTACGACGAACGATCTTTACACATGCTGTTGAGTTCTTATTTAAAGAATAGCTTAATTTATTCCAAGACAATTTTTCATGAACAATCAACATATGGCAAAGACAGCAATCAAATTTGGACTCATCCAGATATGATTGGCATCAAATTTTTGAACCTTCAAACTAAAGCAAGTCAAAGTTTTATAAAGTCAATTAATAGCGTAGAAACTGTTAAGCTAAGCTCCTACGAACTAAAGAAAGAAATAAATAGCGATGCGGAGTTGAAAAAAGCTTTTTTTCAAGCTGTATCAAATTCAAGCTGGGCAAATTATGGATATTTAGTTGCTTTTGAATACAGCGACAACTTAACCGAAGAAATGGAACGTTTAAACCAGTCATTCGGGATTGGAATTATACAGCTAAATGCTAATCCGTACAAAAGCAAAATTTTATTCCAGCCGAGATATAGAGATTTAGATTTTAAAACTATCGACAAATTGTGTAAAATAAGTAGGGATTTTGAAAAATTCATACAACAGGTAGATAATTTAATGACTGCTGAAGAACGTTATTATAAATCGACTGAAAAAGAACTAAATGAATTTTGCGACAAATATTTTTTAAGTGATACAGAAATTGGCGTTTACTGTTTGGAGAAACACATTCCGATTGAAATCGAAAAGCCCGTCGATTAGTACTTTATATTAAAAAAACTTAAATCTTATGAATAGATTCGAACGCTACAAAGGTTTCTATTTAATTAATAATTCGATACCTGAAGAAAATCTTGTAAAAGGAAACTCCAATGTTTCTATTTTTAAATACTTCAGTTACATATTCATGAAATTTAAACGGGCTTGTAGTTAAAGTATCCCGCTCAGCTAATAAAGAGGTAATCCAGCCAGTAAAGCCAATTAGTGAGTTTTCGCCGAGGTTGTATAACGCTAATTCAGCTCTCACTTTTAGGCTCGACGATTTCATATGTTTTTGCAACCATTTTACCAGGGCCAAGCAATATTAAAACATCTGGTAGGTTAACTTCAATTCCATTAGGATCACCTATATCTTTAAGTTTAAAATTTTCACCACCCTTAAAACAAAGCGCAGCCATTGCTATCATCGGGGCTGACGCTAACATTGTCATTTCCATTTTGCCACCTATCGCTCTCAGCGAGTGTCTAAAAGCTGTTGTACTTGAAATTGCCATCTATTACCACAACTAATTTCATTTCATTAGATTTGTTTTGAAATCGAGTGAATTCGTTTTTAGTAAACTAGCAGAATGAGTAGGATCCGTATTAAACATTTTGGCCCAATCAAAGAGGGTTACAGTAATAATGATGGTTGGCTGGAAATAAAGAATCTATGCGTATTCATTGGTACACAAGGTTCCGGAAAAAGTACAGTCGCCAAACTTATTTCAACATTGATCTGGATAGAAAAAGCATTGGTCAGAGGCGACTTCGGTGCAAATAATAAGTTTTCTACAGCAAGGTTTAGAAGACACGTTGCGTATCAAAATATCGGCTCATATTTCAATGAAAAAAGTATCATTGAATATGACGGTGGTGCATTTTTTATTTCTTATAGGGAGAGTAAGGTTACAATTCATAAACATAAAGCGGATACGTACGTATTTCCTAAAATCATGTACGTACCCTCTGAACGCAATTTGGTAAGTTCTGTAATTAACGTAAATGATCTTCAGGGACTGCCGCAGACACTTTATACTTTCTCACGGGAATATGATCTTGCATTGAGGGATACTAAGGGCTTAGTACCACTGCCCATAAATGGAAGCAATGTCGAATATAAAAAAGGCAGTAAGGATATAATTATCAGTGGCGATGGGTATACTGTGTCTTTATTGGAGGCTTCGAGTGGCTTCCAATCTTTCGTGCCTTTGTACCTAGTAAGTAATTTTCTGTCAAATTCGCTTACAATAACGGGAGACAATGCGACTAAAAATATCAGCATTAATCAGGAAAAGCGTATTCAAAAGGATATCCAAAAAATACTTTCTAATCCTAAACTATCTGAAGATGTGAAAAAAGCTTCTCTGGAATTTCTATCTTCCGGCACAAAACCTGCTGCCTTTATTAATATTGTTGAAGAACCCGAACAGAATTTATTCCCATCTTCTCAGCATCAAATAATTAATAGTCTCCTAGAAATAAAAAATCGTAACGCGAATAACAAGTTAATTCTTACAACGCATAGTCCATATATAATTACCTATTTAAGTATTGCTATTCAGGGTGGCTCACTTATGAATAAAGACCTTTCGGAGTCAGCACTGAATAAATTAAGGAGTGTTGTGCCAGAGCGCGCAACCTTGAAAGCAGAGGAGATTGCCGTATTTCAATTAGATCAAAAAAATGGAGAAATCAATGATTTACCAAACTTTGAAGGCATTCCTTCAGACAGCAATTACCTCAATCAATTCCTAAGTGAAGGTAATGTTCAATTTGACACTTTATTAGAGATTGAACAGGAATTATGAATGTAGATTTTTTGGGTTCTACATGTAATGAACCAGTTCGTACTAACAAACTTTTTGGTCTTTGTGATAATCAGGATTCCACAAAAGCATATAGCAATTTAGATGCCCCGACAACATGGATCGCCGATGTAATCAATGAAGAGGAAATAGAAGTTGTTTTCACTCCAATTGATTGGTGTATCATAGTATTCCAGGCAAATAGCAAAAAAAAGGAAAGTACATGCGATGGAATGTTAACCACAAAAAACTCTTTGTTTTTAGTAGAGCTAAAAGATCAAATGGCCAACTGGCAAACGGAAGCTTTTAATCAACTCGAAAACACAATGAAATTGATTTTAGCAAATCATGACCTATCGCAATTTACCTACAAGAAAGGTTTTGCCTGTAACAAGAAATCTAAAAGATTTAACTTTATTGAAAATGAATTAAATCTCAAATTTTTCCGTGCTTATGGCTTTCGGATTGACAGCAATCGCAAGATTGTAATCAAATAGAATCTCGCCATTACAATCAATAAAAGGCGGTGCTTTAGAGTCCCACTATAATGAATTCCAGCGCGTGGAAAATCCTTTAATGTAGGCTTTTATTATTCCCTACTCCAATGAAGCAATTACTCTAATTAGTTAAGTTGTTCGTAACCTGATTTCGCTAATTGAATTTCTTTAAGAATCGTTATCGTTTCGGATTCTACTTTCACAGCTGTTATCATACTGATCTTTCCTTTAATTTCAATGCCCAATGAGTCAAATTGATCTGCGACGCGCTTAACGATGTTAACATCCTCTGATGTTGCTAACACAATATGGGGGGATGTAATCGATATCTAACCAGTGGAATTTTTTAACGATTGACCTACTGTAAAAAAGATCATGAAGTTTAATTATCCCGCTATCACCTATGCCTGACAACAGAAAGAAGCCTTCGTTGCCCATTATACCCTGCTGGTTAAAAACTCTGCCTTTGACCGGCCACTTTCAGAAGCCGCTATACAAGCCATCGAAAAGGCGCCTTCTGACTCCCAAACATTTAGTACATTTTCTTCAGCCGAAAAAATCAATATTATCCGTTTATTTTAGCCAATAACGTGATTATCAAGAATACCATTAATATTGCTAAATTTAACCCATTATACCAACCTTAACCGTTAACGAATGCCCGCCTCCAAAACCCAGCAAGCTACTTCTGCCGCAGATACCTCGATTGGGTTTGACTACCAGTTCTATCATTTCTTCCTGCTCCTACTCGACCTCCGGCACGGCGAAGAGATTGGTATCGAGCAAAAAGATGATGTGCATGTGGACCTGGCCGACGGCAGCCAGCTGCTGATCCAGACCAAACATACCGTCCAGCAAAACGCCGCAGGGGAGAGCATCAACCTCACCGAAAGGGATAAAGACCTCTGGAAGACCTTGTCCAACTGGAGCAAGGTCATTGCCGAACAAAGTGATGCCAAAGCCTTTCTGCTCAAGACCACCTTCCAACTGGCCACCAACAAACAGGCGATCAAAAACCCCTTTATCCTTAAACTCATCCAGCTGCAAAACGGCGATATCAAAACTAAGGACTTTAAGGATTACCTCAAAGAACTAGCAAAGGGCACCACCGATGAAGGGATCAAAACTTATATCGAAGCTTTTAAAGCTTTGCCCGCTGATCAGTTGGCCGGGTTCGCCAAAAAGATCAGCTTCGAACTAAACCACGACGACCTGATTAGCCAGATCAAAAAGCGCCTGCTGGAAAAGATCCATATCCGCGAGCGGGTAGAGGACGTTTACCGCAACCTGCATTCCGAGCTGCGCGACACCAATTACCTGAACGTTAAAGCCGGGGTCCGCAACGTCATCAGCTTTGAAGGTTTTAATAAGAAATTCGGCAAATGCTTCAAGGTTGCCATCAGCACCAAACTGCCCATCCGCGATCTGCCCTATATTTTACCAGATAACCCCGAACACCAGCTCTTTGTCCGGCAGCTGATCGACATCGGTGATATTTCCGCCGCCAGTAAAGACGCCATCATCGCCTATACCACCCAGATGCTCCAGTTGCTCAATAACCTGAAAGACTGGGAGGACAACGGAGATTTCCTGGATTCCGATCGCCGGAAATTCAACCGGGAAACCGCCTTTATCCAGCAAACGGCTTTCAAAACCAGTTATCGCAGGATCAGGGCCAAACTCGAAGGTGGCACAGGCCCCGACGAACTCGACGATGATATCAAAGACTCGGCGCTATCCCTGCTGGACGATATGCGCCGGCAGATCCTGCAATTCGACGAAACACAACTTTCGCTCGAACTGAGCCACGGTCATTTTTACCTGCTTACCGAAGAGAAAGAGATCGGCTGGCACCTGGACTGGCAAAAACGCTATTAACATGAAGCAGACATCCGCATCCGTCAATAACAACGAAGCCCTGGCCAGCGTAGCCCTAGGTTACCTGCTCAAAGGCTACGGCACCATCACCGCCGCCAAGGCCATGCTCGTCCTGCCCTTTATCTTACATCCGCCCACCGTGCGCAAGCTCCGGGGAAGCTCGTTGAAAAGGAGCCTGGAAGAATTTATCGTCAAAAACCCCGAATGCTTTATCAGCTTCAATGCCCGGTTCACCGATTACCTGGCACTTTCCGTCAACGCCGTCACCATCCTGCAGGAAATGAACATCATCACTGTTCTGCGCGACCAGCTCAACTATAATTATGCCTCCGATTTCAGCCCAGAATATACCCGGCAGGTGGGCAAGCGCGCCACCGATTTTTTTGCGGCCATCGACGTGCTGGCCGACCTGTTCCGCAACCAGAGCGAGAATTCCCTGTACCTTAAACTAAAGATCGAACTATGAAATTCCATATCAACAAAATCATCCTCTGGTTCAAAAACGAATCCGAACCCCGGACACTCGATTTTTTACCCAATAAGGTCAACGTCATCACTGGCGGCAGCGGAACCGGTAAATCCAGCATCCTGTCCATCTTTGACTATTGCATGCTTTCAACCAAGGCCAACATCCCGCAGGAAATGATCAACGAGAACATCGCTTGGTACGGCCTGGATTTCAGGATCAACGAAAAGGATTTCCTGCTAGCCCGTAAAAGCCCCGTAATGAACACCGGTTCCGATGAGATCTATTTTTCCAGCGACAATACCTTTCCTCAAAAATTGGCCAAGAACAACGATATCAAACAGGTCAAATCCATCCTGGAAAAAGAGTTCGGCATCGATGAGAACCTGAAGATCCCTTTTGGCGGCAAACATATTTCCGCCGGCTCCAAAATATCCTACCGCTATTTCCTGCTCTTCAATACCCTCTCCGAAGATACCATTGCCCATACCAAGGAATTCTTCGACTACCACTTGTACGACCGCGATAAATACATCGAGGCCCTGGACCGCATCTTTTACCTGGCCATCGGCGTAGACGATGTCGGTAACGTGCTGGCCAAAGAAAAGATCGACAGCCTGGAAAAAGACCTCACCAAGATTGAAAAACGCAAGAAAGCGCTCGACAAGGAAGAAAAACTTTTCGCCCAGCAGATCGTGCGGCTCATTAACCGCGCGCAGGAATACGACCTAATCGAGCGCCAGCTGTTCACCATCGATGCCGGGCGTGAACGCCTGCAGCAGCTCGTCAACCAGTTCCGTACCGCGACCTATTCCAATAATATGCAACAGGTCGACGAACTGAACAAACGCAAACGTACCCTCTTTCGCCAGATCCGGAACCTCGAACGCTTCAACGTCGAATACGATACCTATAAAAAGAATCTGAACGGCGATTATGAAAGCCTCAGACCCATCGCATACCTAAATGAGAATTTCGGGGAGCTGATCCCGACGCTGGAAGTCAAAACTTTCCTCGATTCCCTGGAAGCCTCGCTGCAAACCATCCGCGAAGAGATCGCCAAAAAGAAGCCGATCTCCGCCAATGTCAAGTCCGAAGTCACCGCGCTAAGAAACCAGGTGATCGCGATCGACGCCGAACTGGCTACGCTGCCGACCTCTACTAAAGATTACACCGATGAAGCCCAGAAATTCATCTTTATCGGCGAACTCAAGAGTCAACTTGCCTTTTATGAAAACAAATGGGAACTCGAAATCGACGACGCCGATGAACAAGGCCTGCTTGATGAGATCGAAAGCCTGAAAGGTATTTTAAAGAATAACAACGAAAAACGCCGCCTGATCCTGTCCGACCTGGAAGGGTTAATCCAGACCTTTTTCGATGCTGCCGGGGATTCCATGGGCGTTTACAAGGCTTATAAAGTGTTCGTCGACGTTTCTGAAAAAAGCCTGAAACTCCGCAAGGCCAAAGAGCTACAGGCACAAGCCACCATCGGCAGCAAGTCCAATTATATGTTCCTGCACCTGTTCCTTTTCCTCGGCCTGCACGAACATTTCATCAGCCTGCCACATAGTTACGTACCGCAGTTCCTGATCCTGGATCAGCCCAGCCAGCCCTATTATGAGGGTACCGGTGCCAGCGAAAAAACCGAAGATATTGCCAAGGACGACGATAAAGCCAAACTTCAATCGGCCTTTCAGCTACTGAACGATTTTATCACGAAGATTAATTCCGAGTACAATACCGAATTCCAGATCATCATGCTGGAACATGCCCCAGAACGCTACTGGGAGGAAAAGGAACTGGAAAACTTCCAGCTGGTAGAAGAGTTCCGCAACGGAAACGCGCTAATCCCCGAAAGGGCTACCTTGCCCGCTGCAAAGAAAGCCGAACCGGAGAAAAAACCGGCCCCGCCGAAAAAGTAAAAGCTTTGATCTAAAACGGGATTTGACGAACCATTCATTCAAACAACCGATATGGCCTACCAGGAAGAAGACATCGATTTTGACCGGCTCGATTGGAAACAATTCGAGGAACTTTGCTATGACCTCCTGGTCAGGTTCCGCTTTCATACCATGGCCTGGAGCCAAGGGCGAGCCGATCATAGCCGCGATATGAAGCCCGGCGCACGGTTACCGACAGCATCATTGCCCCTTATACCGAAAAATGGTTCATCGAATGTAAACGGCATAGCATAGGCCTTCCCCTCGACCATGTCGTCGAAAAGATCAACTGGGCCAAGGTAGAAAAAGCTGACCATTTCTTGCTGAGCGTATCTTCCTATCTGACCACCGCCACCCGCGACTGGCTTGAAAAAGCCCGGCAGACCGAACCTTTTATGATCCATATCATCGACGGCAAATTCCTAAAACAGCAACTACTACTTTTCCCGGATATCATCGTTAAATATTTCGCCGATGACCACGTACGCCTCGTTCGCAGCCTGCTGCTGCAATGGGTGTCCCATCATATCCTGCCCGGCCCCAAAGCCTTATATGATCTGTACCACCAGCTCGACTTCAGCCGATTGAACCACGAGGAGCTGGCGTTCCTATGGCATGCCTATACCCATGCAGAAGAAAGCCTGGAAGAATATTACCACGACGAAAACCTGGAACCCATCCCTTCGGATATGATGGTGCCCTTTGATTTCCTGATCCCGCACCTTAAAAAGCGCAGAACTGGGAGTACCCCGTCATGAAAGCTTCTGAAGGAGAACGCTTCGGCATGATCAACGGCCTGGGGCAGGCCCGGATGGACCCCCAGGGCAGTGATTTCGCCTATGCCCATATCCAGGACCAACTGGCCAGTGGCGAACACGTGCAGGTATTGCTGGTGAAAGAAAACAGAATCCTTGAAGTCAGGGTCGCCTTTAGCTATAAACAGCCATCTGTACAGAACAAGACTGACCAACCGACTGAGGACACCAGGCAACAACCATTTGAACCCATAACAACCCGATGAATAATCTACTATTGAAGGCACGGAGCTTCCTCAAACAGCACTGCGAGATTACTTTGCTAAAAACAACTTTCTACTAAAAGATTTAGATGAAAATGTTTGGAAGGTGAATAACGTAGGTGAATTGAACATCAATACAATTATCGAATCAAAAGGAGTTCGGCTAATTTATTGGAGGGGCATAAATTTTTATAGAGGAATAACATAAGGAAAAGGAATCGCCTTTAAGCAACCTTTAATTCATTTAAAATCTTTAATTCGTCTATCAAATGGTTCGAATTATGTCCAGTCAGGGGAGCAATAAATTTAGTCGTAGCTAAATTTTCTAAAGATTATTATCTTTAAGAATTCGACTTATTTTTATGCCACAACAAAAACTCCCTAAACATTGGTTTCCTTTGGCACAACTTATTGTAGGTGTTATTTTTGCATATTCTATTACAAGGTATGGTGACACCTTTTACGCTTACGTTACAATTTATGTCTCTGTAATGTTCTCAATAATCATTTTCTGGCTGGAAAATCGTGAAATTGACGTAATATCAGAAAGTCAGATGTTGGCACATCTTAAGAAAAAAGAATATTTAACATTAGATAATATTATTGGCGCAACAAAAATTAAGGAATTGCTAACCATTCACGAGGAACTAGATCGTAGTAAGTTTATATTAAATCCTAGTCAATTGGACGATTACACCACTAAGGCTATCGAAGACATTTTAGAAAGAGGAATTGGAAAGATGGGTTACTATGCGACCCACATAGTGAATGATGCATATTACGTAGGAATATGGGGAAGCAGCGCCCCTGAAGAAGAGGATCAAAGGCCATTTGTTGAACCACAAAAGAAATTGTTAAACAGAGACGGCGAGGTTATTAGAATCTTCATAATTGTTTCGACATATTTCAATGCAAATCGTGAAAAGGTTTTACAAATGCTTGATCATCATGATAAATATTATGATGGAACAGCAAAAAAAATAACCACTTTAATTTATAAACCGAGTAGAGGTGAGTTGCTGGGAAACGACATTAGTATTGTAAGCGATAATATTGTTTTTGAATGGATTAGAGACAATTCATCGAGAGGATATCGAAATGGGAATTGTTATATAATGCCGGTTGATACTATTCAGCACATCGAAAGATTCAAAACAATGAAAGAACGAGCTATTACCAAAGAGCAATTTCTTGCCTCTCTTCGATAATGGTTGGATCATAAAAGTATAAATATATAATTCTGATCATTCGTCCCCAAAATGGCCTCGAATCAATCAGAAAATGTTAGACAAGGCCTTCATATTTTGCGTTAAACGGTTCGACTTTAGTCCTATTGGGGCTGGCCGTATTGAATAATTCACTTAGCGGGAGCAAGACTCGAACCAAATTCTAACTATCCAATTTCCTTAAGTCATCTAAAAAGGGGTTCGAAAAGTTTCCCCTACGGGCTGCTCAAAAGGCTGAACTTCTTTAGCCCGTAGGGGAATCGAACCTCTTGAATTTTAGTCAATATTTTTTTGACTTAAATGTAATCGGAAAATTAGCAGCGGATTTTTTTATATGAATACCATTAGGATTTAAAATTTTTCCTCAATTGCCGCATGTCTTGACTTAATTTTACATCCAACACTTTAGCGTAGTGCTGAGTTTGTAATAAGTTAGTATGCCCAAGCATCTTAGAAACCGAATCGATGGGCACGCCATTTCCCAAGGTTATTGTTGTTGCGAAAGTGTGCCTGGCAATATGGAAAGTCAAATTTTTTGTTATTCCACAACAGTCAGCGATCTCTTTTAAATAACTATTCATTTTTTGATTAGTAAGAACTGGAAAAACTAATCCCTCATTTAAGCACTTTGGATGGTTTTTATATTTATCAATTAATTTAAGCGCCGGCTTTAGGATAGGTACATGGATTTGAATTTTCGTTTTTTGTCGTTTTGCAAAAATCCATTTTTCCTGGTCGATGCCTTTGGTGATTTCGGACACCTTTAATTGTTTTAGGTCGATATAAGAGAGCCCGGTGTAGCAACTAAATAAGAACATATCCCTCACAATGTTTAACCTGTCAGTAACAAAAGTTTTTTCCTCAATCATTCGCAACTCTTCATTGCTTAAGGGATGACGGTCAACAATACGTTTGGTAAGTTTAAACTGCTCGAACGGGTCGGAGGGAAGCCACCTGTTCTTAACGCAGATAAGCACTATCTTTTTGAAGTTGGCAAGATATTTCATCGTTGTATTATGATTACACCTGCGGATTGATTTTAACCAAAATGCATATTCGGACATGAATTCAAAGTCAAGATCTGAAATAGGTACATCGTTTGTTCCATATTTCCAGATTATAAACTCTTCTGTATGCTTATAGGAAGTTGTATAGCGCTCTACTGTACCCGGGGCAAAATCTACGCCTTCTAAGGCCTTCATTTGCTCATTGTGATGTCGGAACACTGTAAGGATGCTCTTCTTTTTTTCTGTGCTGCCGGTAAGGATGCATTTGATTGCATCGGCAGTGATAGGCTTGTTGTTTTCGAGCAGCGATTTCCTCGCCTGATAAACCATTTGTTGAAGTTCATCTAAATAAGCGTTTAAAGTTTTGACCTCTTCCTTGTTGCCAAGCGCTCGGCCGGCCTCCGAACTCCATTTGGCGGGATTCCAGTTCCGTTTTGTAGAAATCTCTTTTGGCTTTCCGTTTACGGTGATTTTAAGATAGACAGGTAATAAACCTGCTGTGTAGTTTTTGGGCTTTCTCATAAAGAATAAGAGCCCGAAGCTTTTTTCCAACATAAGTTACTAAAATAAGGGTTAACAAATATCGATCTGAAGCCATTTTAAATCAAGATGTTTATTAATTGAACAGGTTGATTATCAGTTAACTACAAAGGTTCCGTTGAGTAGTTTTTTCAGCTTTCAACTACTCAATGAATAACTCAATAGAATTCTGAGCGTTTAAGTATGATTTGATTGAGTAAAAGCAACAAAAAAGCCCTTAAATCAACGATTTAAGGGCTTAATGATGTTTTGATATGATAATCAGCGGAGAGCTAGGGATTCGAACCCCAGGACCTGTTACAGTCAACAGTTTTCAAGACTGCCGCAATCGACCACTCTGCCAGCTCTCCGGGGACAAAAGTACAAATCCGGGGCGAATTGCCAAACTTGATGTTAACTTTTTTTAAACTAATTATAAACGGTTGATTGTCACTCGCTTATTTGTCAGAATCGTCTGTTTTTTTAGCTCGGAAGGTGTTAAAACGCGGTTTTGATATGCGAATAGTGCGTTTGGAAAGGTCAACACTGGCGTTTAATTCGAAACCAATGAGCAAAATCATCGAATTTAAGTACATATATATCATTACTACTATCAATGTGCCGATGGCGCCGTAAACCGTGTTGTATGATGAAAAATTATTGGTGTAGTAAGTAAAGCCTATCGAGGTTAATATGGCCAGTGATGTAGCCAGGATAGAGCCGGGGTTAATAAACTTCCATTTGCGCTTGTTTGAAGGCCCGTAGCGGTACAATATGCAAATGCTGATGAAGAATATCACCAATATTATTAACCAGCGTGAGAAGGCTATTAACCAGAACCAGAACTGCGCGTCGCTGTCAAACCTTTTTTGTATAAAATGAATTACATATTGCCCGGCTATCATAATAACAATAGCTACAAGTAAGGCTACGCTGATAACAATTGTCAACACAAGAGCTATAAACCGCCTTTTAAGCCAGGTACGGGTTTCCAGTATTAGCGATGATTTATTAAAGGCCTGCATTAAGTTACTAACCCCGTTGGTAGCAAAATATAAAGCCGTTACAAAACCGATGGAGAGTAGTTTGCCGTTTTGGCGCGCTATAATATCAAAAATGGTATCATGGAAGGCATTGTAGGCGTTTACAGGCATTATCAAAGCGAATAGATCCAGCAAGCTTTTCTGAAAACCTTTGATGGGTATGTAGGCTATCAGCGTAAATAAAAATATAATGGCCGGGAAAAGGGCCAGCATAAAATTGTAAGCCAATGCCGCCGCGCGGTTTGCTAACGAAGTTTTTTGTATCTCCATTATAAAAAACACAACAACAGTGTATAGGGGCAACGGCCTGAAACCAGGGATGTAAACAGTTTTAGCCCAGTCGGTAAGGTATTGGTAAAACTTAAAGTGCAGTAAAATTCTGTGCGCCCATTTCATTATGGCTAAAATTACTCAAAAAAAGGCTTTAGTTTTTCAATAAAATCAGACGGTGGCAGGCAGGGCCGATTGGTTTTCATATTAACGAAGGCCAGCAGGGTTTCGGCAACGTGTATCAGCTCTTTCCGTTCGTTGAACAGCTCGTAGCGGAAATGGATCTTCACACCCGGCATTTTATCCATAATAACGTTGATGGTAATTTCCTCATCGTAACGGGCTGGTTTAAGATACTTGCACTTCAGCTCCAGCACAGGCATCATAATACCCGATGCTTCCATGCCGCTATAAGTAAGGCCAAGGCTTCGCAGCATTTCTACACGGCCCACCTCAAAAAACTCGGCGTAGTTGCCATAGTACATGTAGCCCATCTGGTCGGTTTCGCCGTAGCGTACCCTCAATTTTGTGGCGTTCTGGAACATTAGCGTTTAATATTCCTGTCGTTAAGTGCCTGCTGAAATGCCTTGGCGTTAATCCTATGGTCAGCCTCGTTAGTGGCAAAAGCATGGTTGCCGCTAAAGTCCGCCTTGGCGCACATATACAGGTAGTCGGTTTTTTTATGATCAAGCACCGCATTAATGGCGTTTACCGATGGCATCATGATAGGGCCGGGGGGCAAACCTTTATACATGTAAGTATTGTATGGCGAATTAGTAATTAAGTCGCGATTAAGCACGCGTTTAATGGTAAAATCGTTTACCGCGAAAATAACGGTAGGATCGGACTGCAGCTTCATTCCTTTGTTAAGACGGTTAAGATAAAGGCCTGCAATGGTGGGCATTTCATCGTCATGCAAAGCTTCGGCATCAACAATAGAAGCTAATACCGAAACCTCCTGGGGCGTTAGTTTTATATCGGCAGCTTTTTGCTTGCGCTCTGGCGTCCAAAACTTCTGGTAATTTTCATACATCCGCTTAAAAAATTTATCTGCCGATGTATTCCAGTAAAACTGGTAGGAGTTAGGGATAAAAACGGTGTAAATATTATCGGTAGTAAAACCGTATTGCTCCGCAAACTTGGCCGAATCAAGCAACCTCAATATAGAAACAGAATCTGCCTCTATCTTCTTTGATACAAAACCCGCGAATTGATCTTTCAGCCTTAAATTATGAAATAATAAGGTTACTGGTTCCTGGTTGCCCGCTTTTAGCATATTTATAAAGCTGCGGTTGCTCATGCCGCTTTTTAAACGGTACTTGCCCGGCTTAACCCTAAGGTATTTCATGTTATGTGCCGACCACAGAAAAGTGGTGGTGTCTTTAACTATCCCTTGCTCGCGTATGGTTTTATAAACGTCGTCAAAGTCAGATCCGGTGCGTATGTACAGGTATTCCTGCTTATCGGTAACATTGGGGCCAAAGTAGCGCAGGTAGTAAAATACGCCGGTTGCTGCCAGTGATATGATGATGATTACCACCAGCGCGATCACAAATTTTTTCATAGTATAATGGGGAGGTGTTTTTATTTATTTTTTAGTTTTTGCAGGGCTTTAAGTCCGCCTTTTAGGTTCACTACATTTTGGAAACCGTTTTCTGTTAATATAGCCTGCGCCGTATCGCTCCTGATACCCGCACTGCAAATAACGATAATCTCGTCTGTTTTGTTGTAATTGATACTGTTAATGTTTTGCTTCAGTTTTGATACAGGGATATGCTGCCCGCCAATATTAAAGGTATGATATTCTATCGCTTCCCTAACATCAAGCAGGTTTAAAGTGTCGCCGGTTTGTATCCGTTGCTGTAATTTTGCCGCATCAATTTGTTGGGACATCGCTTGGTTTGCCTTGTGATACAGTCAAATTAATACGCGTACCAATACTGGCTTTACTTAACGAATCGCTCCGCATAGGTGATTGCGAAACCACTACTACATTGGTAGAGTCTGTTATCGATCCCTCGTAAGTGATAGTACCAACGGTAAGCCCGGCGCCCTTAATAGAGAATTTAGCAGCATCCAGATCAAGATTTAACAGCTCTGGTATTTCTACTTCGCTTGCGCCTTCGCCGTTACCCAATACCAGATCAAGCTTAGAGCCTTTAGGTATTTTTGTACCGGGTTTTATAATTTGCCCACCGAAACGTACTTCCAGCACGCGGTCGCGCGCAATGTCCGAACGATAGGTAGTATCGCCAACCTTTAAACCGTAGTTAGATAGGGTGGCCACCGCTTCGCGATAGATGCTTTGGTCGGTTGTCAGATCCGGCAGGGAAACATTTGGCGCCAGTTGGGTCACCATGGTAAGGTATATGGTACGGCTCTCTTTAACGTTGGTGCCGGCATCCGGGTCTTGCTCTACAATGGTGCCGGGGGCTATATCCGGTACATAAACCGAATCTATTTTATAGTTAAAGCCCTGGTCTGTAAGCAGGCCCATGGCTTTATCAACATTAAGGCCTTTTAGTTTTGGTACGGGTATGCCCTGGCCGTGGCGGGTGTACGAACTAAGACTGAAAAAGGCTATTAAAACTATGCTGATAACCGTGGCTACAACCAATAAAATGGTGTTTCGGAATTGCCTGGTTTTTAAATAAGCAAAAAAATTACTCATGCGTTTCTATAGGAAATTTAAGTTCAAACATAGGGATTTAATTTTAGATTTTAGATTTACGATTTTGGATTTGAATGTTAAAAAGCATACTTGCTTATACGTAACAGTGTGGTATTTTGACCTTTACTTTACGTATTAGGGCGTTGCCTTCGGCCGGGCTTTACGCTCATACGTGCACAGGCATTAGGCGCACCTGTCACACTGAGCCTGTCGAAGTGCCGGTATCCGCTGCACTCTAATGCGGGGGTGGCATGGCGGGAGACGCGAAGTATCGCGTCTCTACGGGTGAATAATGTAGAGACGCGATACTTCGCGTCTTTGACAAGATACATGCAGCGCCCTTCCCGCGCAATGACGGGTTGGTTAGGTAGCGATGCTATTTATCCAAAGCCGCCCCGTAAAACCGAACAGTAGCTGTAACGTTTTCGAACGGTATTAGTAAATAAATCTATATAAATATTTAATTATCATTTAGTTAACTTATTGGCATAGATTTTAAACAAAACTAATTTCTATTTTTGATTTAACTGCCCATTCAACAAAGTATACCATGTTAAAAACATACTTTAAACTCGCCTACAGGAATATAACAAAGGATAAAGCCTATTCTATTATCAATATATCAGGTTTGGCAATAGGCCTGGCATCAAGTATCCTGATCTTGCTTTGGGTGCAAAATGAATTAAGCTACGACAAGTTCCATAAAAATGCTGGCCAGATCTACCGCTTAGCCTGCGATCTGGGTGATTCAAAAACCGTTGGTACCCCCGCAGGTATGCCCGCCGGTTTGAAAGCAGAAATGCCGATTGTGAAAAATACGGTTCGCATAAGGCCAAGCAGTACTACGCTGTTGGAAACAGGTAACAAAAAATTTCAGGAAGAGCGCGCGTTTTTTGTAGACCCAAGCTTCATGGATGTGTTTTCCTTTCCATTGCTGAAGGGCAACCGTGCCACAGCATTAAAAGAGATAGATGCTGTTTTAATAACGCAGGAAATGGCCACAAAATACTTTGGGAAAGAAGACCCTATCGGCAAGATAATACGAAAAGATAATAAAGAAAACGTAATAGTAACGGGCGTTTTAGCCAACACACCCGCTAACTCCGATCTTCAATTTGATTTCATCCTCCCAATGGCCTCATTAGCCAGAACTAATGATGATTTGAAAAATAGTGTATGGAATAATTTTAATTTTTATGACTTTGTTCAATTAGATAAAAACTTTAATCCATCTGCTGCCAATTTATCAGGGTTAGAGAAACAAATGGATCAGATCTTTCATAAACATGACCCCGGAATGAAGGCTAATTTCCAATTGCAGCCCTTAACCAAAATTCACCTGGCGCCCGAAAGGCAGGGCGATTTGCCGGGTCACGGGAATGCGCAATACGTAACCATCTTTTTTATCATCGCTATTTTGATACTGGTAGTGGCTTGTATCAATTTTATGAACCTGGCTACCGCACGCTCGGCCCGCAGGGCCAAAGAAATTGGCTTACGCAAAGTAGCGGGCGCCGTACGTGGGCAGTTGATCTTTCAGTTTTTAAGCGAATCGGTATTTATTTCTTTCCTGTCCTTATTTCTTGCACTCGGCATCGTTAGTTTATTCCTGCCGGTATTTAACGAACTGGCCAACAGGAAACTTGTTATAAATATTTTGGATGCGAAGCTTTGGTTAAGCTTTTTTGGCATTGCCTTGTTAACCGGGCTTATCTCTGGCAGCTACCCGGCCTTGTTTCTTTCGGGCTTTAACCCGGTTAAAGTACTTAAGGGAAATGTAAAATCAATGGGCGGCAATTTGCTGTTCCGCAACACTTTGGTCGTAATTCAATTCATGGTCTCCATTGTATTGCTGGTAGGCACAGTGGTTATTTACAATCAGCTTAAATTCATCAAAGAGCGCAATCCCGGCTTTGAGAAAGCTAATCTTTTGTATGTACCCATGACAGGGGATATGTGGAACAAGCAACAGGCTTTTAAAGACGAGTTGAAAGGAAACCCACTCACCAGCGATTTTACGGTTATTACTGACCTGCCCAGCAACCTGGGCGCCTGGACTGTTAGTGTAGACTGGGATGGTAAAGACCCCAAATCACAATTATCCTTCCCGGTAATGGGTGTCAACGAAGACTTTACCCACACCTTCAGGATAAAGTTAGCGGCAGGCCGAAGTTTTTCAAGGGAATTTAAAACCGACTCGGGCAGCTATATGATCAACGAAAAAATGGCAGCGATAATGGGGTTAACCGCTAACACGGCAATAGGTAAACCATTAACACTTTGGGGTAATAAGGGCACTATTGTTGGTGTTGTAAAAGACTTTAATTTTAAACCTGTTCAGCAGGCTATGGAACCATTGGTTATGCTTTTTAACAAGATAGGAGGTTATACAGTGGTAAGAACACTGCCCGGTAAAACAAATGCTACTATAAAGGCTTTAGGGAAAATAAGCCAGGAACTTAACCCGGCTTACCCTTTCAAATTTGATTTCCTTGATCAGGACATGGCCAACCTTTATAAAGGCGAACAACAAATGGGCAATATTTTTAACCTTTTTGCTGCTCTGGGTATTTTTATATCCTGCCTGGGCTTATACGGCTTATCCGCCTTTATGGCCGAACAGCGCACCAAAGAAATTGGTGTGCGTAAAGTATTAGGCGCGCCAATTTTTAGCTTGGTTTATTTATTGTCTGCCGGTATTACGAGGCTTATCCTGGTGGCCATTTGTATAGCCATACCGCTTTCCTGGTACGCGGTAAATAGCTGGCTGGCCGGTTTTGCCTACCATATAAATGTTAGCTGGGTGGTGTTCTTCATCGCATCGCTGGCAGCTTTAAGCATAGCATGGTTAACGGTTAGTTATGAATCAATAAAAGCAGCAACGGTAAACCCTATAAAGAGTTTAAGAACGGAATGAGGGTGATTTGATTTCGGATGTCGAATTAATTTTGTTTAGGGCTGAGCCGTTTTGATTTCCTGCTGTGTTGCTGTAAGTTTTGCCCTTAGTCGCTTCTATAGGCGTTGCCTACGGCCGGGCTTCTTTGCAGGCCTTAGTCATAGGCCGGTATATGCTGTAATCACTAAAACGGCTTCGGCGCTTGTTTCACGAGTTTCTTTGCCGCTAATTACGCTAAATCACAGGCGCGGCCGGTTATAAATATTTTTGATTGAAGGGGCAACAGTTATCCGGCTTTTACTGTTTTATTTTAATATTTTCGAGAAATTAATGCCAACGCCCAATTGTCCCCTTGTGCATCATGAACGTAAATAAACTGATCAAAATCCTCCCGCTATCTATTTTACTTACAGGAAGTTTATTAGGGCAAGTCCCAAAATTACCTACGCAATGGACAAAAGCCGCTATGGAAGCAGCAATGCCTTTCCCCGAATATCCAAGGCCGCAATTACAACGCGAGCAATGGTTGTGCCTGAACGGTAACTGGGATTACCAAGGGGGTAAAGACGTGGCTAAAGCATTAGATCCGTTAAAAGCCGCGTCTTTTGAAGGAAAAGTCGACAAGATCCTGGTGCCGTACTGCCCTGAATCGGTTGTATCCGGCATACAGCGCAAGCAGGAAATAAATATGTGGTATCGCCGCACATTTGAAGTTCCGGCAAACTGGGGCAACAAACAGGTTATCTTACATTTTGACGGGGTAGACCACGATGCCACCGTATTTATAAATGGCCGGAAAGCCGGCACTCATGCAGGCGGGTACGATGCCTTTAGTTTTAATATAACGCCGTATTTAAAAAAGGGCAATAATGTTATTGTTGTAGCCGCTTACGATCCCAATGACGGCAGGGCACCATCCGGTAAGAATGGCCCGCGGGGAGATTATACCTTTTCCTCGGGTATCTGGCAAACCGTTTGGTTGGAGCCGGTAGAAAAAACGTACATAAAAAGCATCAGGCTGTTGCCGGATGTAGCTAATAGCAGGTTAATGATCACTGTAAATGCCGATGCGGGCACTAAACTATCTGCCACGGTTTTTGATGGCAGCAAGGTTGTTTCGCAGGCCGGGGGCGTGGCAGGCACCGCGTTTTATTTGCCGATAAAAGATGTCAAACTATGGTCGCCTGACGAGCCCTTCCTGTATAATTTAAAGATATCCACAAGTAATAATGGTAGTGCCGGGGCTGATGAAGTAAACAGCTACTTTGGTATGCGTGATATTAAACTGGGTAAGCTGAACGGTGTGATAAGGCCGCTGCTCAATGGGAGATTTATAATGCAGCTTGGTTTGCTTGATCAGGGTTACTGGCCGGATGGCATCCTTACCGCACCTACCGAGGCAGCTTTGAAGGCTGATATGGAATTTACCAAAAAGGCCGGCTTTAATCTGATCAGAAAGCACATGAAAACCGAATCCCAGCGCTTTTACTACTGGGCAGACAAAATGGGATTATTGGTTTGGCAGGATATGCCGGCCATATGGTACCAGAATGAGGACACGCTTAAAACCCGTAAAGTGTTTAGGCAGGAATTGAAGGCGATTATAGACGACCATTATAACTCACCATCTATTATTACATGGGTGCCTTTTAACGAAAACTGGGGCGCGTTTGATGTGAAGAATATAACCAACTGGGTAAAGCAGTATGACCCATCGCGCTTGGTAAACGGTAATTCGGGGTTCAATAATAACCCCGATTACCAGAAAGCTTATGGCGACCCTGGCAATGGCGATTATGTAGATACGCATATTTACGTGGGGCCGCGGGGTGCATCCGTTCCGGACAGTCACCGGGCGGCATCACTTGGTGAGTTTGGCGGCGTGGGGTTGTTTGTTCGCGGGCATATGTGGCCGGTGGAAAACAACGCATACGATTACGAACCCACAAAAGCTGCGCTAACAGACCGCTACGTTTTCTTGCTGGACCAGGTGGAGCAACTGATGCGATACAAGGGCCTGAGTGTAGCCATCTATACCCAAACAACCGACGTTGAGCACGAGGTGAATGGCATGCTGACTTACGACCGGGCTTTTGAAAAGGTGGAAATTGACCGCGTGAAAACAGTGAACCAGGCAGTCATAAAAGCGGGTGAGAGCTTAAATAAAGTGCAGCCTTAAAAGGCCCCGCTGATGCACGCGGCATTCTGCGTCAGCGAGATAGCTTCGAGCGAAATAGGGCGGAACAATAGCGCTTATGAGCGGCAGGTATAGAAAATTTTCAGAAGCGAGCGGCAACGCAGGTACTAAAAGAAAGCTTATGTCGTGTATTTTTTTCTACATTAGTACTGGGTTGAAAAAGTATCATTCCTAACGAATAAGCGTGTTTATAGAAAAATTAAAGCAACATTTTGACAATTACTTTCCGCTGAATGCAGAGGAACTGGGTGCCTTAAACACGTGTTTTACTCAACGTAGCGTTAAACGCCGGCAATTTGTATTACAACAGGGGGATGTTTGCCGCCACTTTACATTTGTAGTTTCGGGTTGCCTTAAAATGTATGCCGTTGATAAAAATGGAAAAGAGCATAACCTTCAATTTATTGCAGAGAACGACTGGGCGACAGACTTAAGCAGTTTTTACTCGGAAAAGCCGAGCCAACTCTATATTGAAGCTATAGAGCCAACGATGATATTGCAGGCAAAGCATGACGATATACTGCATTTATATACCCGCTACCATAAATTTGATCATAACTTTAGGGTAATTATCGAACAGAAATATATCGAATTACAAGACAGAGTATTACAAAACATCAGCTCATCGGCCGACGAACGGTATGAATACTTTTTAAAACAATATCCCAATCTTTCTAACCGGCTTCCCAATACACAAATTGCCTCATATCTGGGCATTACCCCCGAATTTTTAAGCAGCATCCGCAAAACAAGGGGCAAGGCTTAAACTATCTTAAGGGTATTTCTTAAAATAGCTTATAGGCTGCATTAAATGGTATTGGCCAACTTTGCCGTATGGCTTGTGGTAATAACCGGGGCTTTTTTGAATTAATACAAATATGAAAGCAGCAGTTTTAAAACAAGCAGGCGGTCCCGAAAATATTGTAGTAGAAGATAGGGCGATACCAGCACCTTCAGAAGGCTGGGTTTTAATAAAAGTTAAAGCATTTGGCCTTAACCGATCAGAATTGATGACCCGTAAAGGACTATCACCAGGGGTTAAGTTCCCCCGGGTATTGGGCATTGAGTGCGTTGGCGAAGTGAAGGACGACCCCTCGGGCGAATTTAAACCCGGCCAAAAAGTTGCTGCCTTTATGGGTGGCATGGGCCGGGATTTTGATGGCGGTTATGCCGAATATGCTGTTCTGCCCAAACATTTGTTAATGCCTTTTAACAGCAATTTGGCCTGGGAACAATTAGGCGCCATGCCCGAGATGTTTCAAACGGTTTACGGGTCGCTTCATTTGGCTTTAAAGATACAACCCGGGGAAACCCTTTTGATACGAGGGGGCACATCATCTATAGGTATGCTGGCTTCACAATTGGCAAAAAATTACGGGCTAACGGTTATCGCCACTACCAGGAGCGGCCAAAAGGAAGATCTTCTCCTTAAAAACGGTGCAGATCATGTGGTGATCGATGACGGAGATATTCAGCAAAAAATAAAAGAGATAATCTCCTCTGGCGTAGATAAAGTACTGGAGCTTGTTGGCACATCAGCCCTCAGAGATTCACTGGCGTGTATAGCCCCTGGTGGTACTGCCTGCATGACCGGAATGCTGGCCGAGCAATGGTCTGTTGCTGATTTTGCACCAATGGACTTTATGCCTGCGGCTGTAAGCCTCACCACGTACGACAGCGGGCAGATCAGGGTTAGTGATAAGCACTTTCAGGAATTTATAAACGATGTGGAAAGTGGGGCAGTAAAACTGAAAATTGGCCGTGTGTTTTCACTGCTGCAAATTGCAGAAGCCCACAAGTTGATGGAAGATAATTCGGCAGGCGGGAAAATTGTTGTGGTTACCTGATAAAATATTATCCGGGGTTTATAGGGTTACCCTGATTTAGAGGTCTGCGCAGCAAAACAGTTTCGGGAGAAAGCTGAACTATGTGATTAAGAAATTATTTACATTGGCTGATAATTAAACCTAATGGAACACCAAACAATTACAGCGGGCTTTATAACCACCATATGTTGGACCGATAATACGATTGTTGACTGGGCTTCCGGCTATCAGTATGAGTTAAATGGTCATACAAATCAAATGGGCCTCCACTATGGGTTTGGTGATAGCGCAATAAATTCGGGGAATGGTGAATATGTTTTTATTTATAAAAAACTTGGCACAAAAGGGCTTTTGCTAAAAAATGGCGAGCTGGTTAGAGAAATAAACCGTTCATATTATTGCTCTGATGTCTACGAGTTCCCTGCTGCTTTCGCAACTATAGACGGCAAAACCTATCTTATTCATTGCCCGATAGCATATAATCAAATAGACTTTGAAGATGTGGAAACCGGAGAACTCATCACCAATGTGAATGGGAGAGAACCGGACGACATGTTTTATTCGCGACTTGAAGTTAGCCCGGATGGCACATACCTAATGAGTAAAGGCTGGGTGTGGCACCCTTTAGATAGGGTTGTTGTGTTTAATATAAAAGAATGCATAAACAACCCCAAAATGCTCGATGCCCCACAACTTTGTCCTGATACAGGGGCGGTAGAGGTTTGTACAGCAGGTTTTATTGACGATAACACAGTAGTTATTGGCAGTTCTGATGAATTTGTTGATGAAGAGGATATCGGCCAGTTACCACCCGGGCATATTTGTTTATGGCATTTAAAAAGCAATCAGATCTCTAAACCGGTAAAAGTAAATGGAGATTTCGGGAATTTATTTCCTATTAATAATAATTATGTGTGGGATTTATACTGTTTCCCTAAAATTATTGATATCAACACGGGCGAAATATTAGATCAGAATAAAGAGATTAATAGTGGAAAGCAGAAATCACCTATCATAAACAACACAGATAATTTCTCCTCAATTATATTTAACAGGCAAACCAAACAGATTGCTATAAAGTCCTACGAGAAAATTGAGGTATTGACGCCAGACAGGATTTGAATCAATGCCACTTTTCGCAATGGCGGAGGGAAGAGGCGCTACCTGTATGTTGTCAAAGACGCGAAGTATCGCGTCTCTACACCATCATATCCCGTAGAGACGCGATACTTCGCGTCTCCCGTCACGCTGTCCCCGCGTTAGGGATAAGAGCGGATACCTGCCTGTGGCTAAGGCCTGTGCAGTATGAGCGGATAGCCCGGCCGAAGGCACGCCATGGTTAAAAATAATGATCGTCTATTTATTGCATTAATTTTCTAAATCAGCCAAAAGGACGAAAATCGATACAAATGGTTTGTGACAGGCTTCCCGGGTAAAAATTCCGGGAAGCCTGTTAATTAAATAATAATTATGATGTTTTTGCGGAAGGTATCAGATGGTTGGTATAGTTCCGCCATCAATCACATATTCGGTTCCTGTAAGATAACCGGCGCGCGGCGATACCAGGAAGCCTACCAGTTCAGCAACCTCTTCGGGTTGTGCAGGCCGGCCAATTGGGATTCCGCCCAGCGCGTCCATAACACCTTGGGTAGCTTCCTCTATTGTAATATTTGAGCTCTCAGAGATCCGTTCCATCATCCTGATGGCAGAGGTTGTTTTTATCCATCCCGGCGAAACAGTAAGTACGCGCACACCTTTTGGCGACACCTCATTAGATAAGCCCTTACTGTAATTGATAAGCCCTGCTTTAGCTGCTGCATAGGGCAGGGTAGAATCATATAAAGGTAGTTTGCCCTGAATAGAAGCAATATGGATGATGATCCCGTTGCCGCGTTCTACCATTTGTGGTAAAAATCCTCTGTCCAAACGGACGGGGGCCAGCAAATTAGTACGAATAGTAGTTTCCCAGTCATCATCGGTCAATACCGCGAAGCCGCCGCCGGGTGTTTCGGATGCCCCCAGGTTATTAATTAGTATATCCAGCCTGCCATAGGTATTTAAAATTTCTTCAACTACTTTTTGAGTGCCTTGCTGCTGGCTCAGGTCGGCCGGTATAAAATGCAGGTCATCAGTATTTTCCTCCGGCTTATTTCTGGCCGTTACTATTACGGTTGCGCCAGCGTCCAGCAATCTTTCTGCAATGGCTTTGCCTGCACCTTTTGTTCCACCTGTTACCAGGGCAATCTTGCCCGATAATTCTTTATTATAATTAAATTCCTGTTTCATAGCTAAATGGTTTTGTACAAATTTCGGTAGTACTTGTGGCCCCGGCAAGTACGGTGTTACGATTCGGATAGGGATAAATTATTCCCTTATTGCCCGTAACTATACATAGCGTTACATTTGTAGCATGTATAAAAAGAAGACATTGCCTAACTTAAGCTGCGGGTTAGACCTTGTAGGTGAGGTGCTTTATGGTAAATGGAAGATCAGGCTATTGTGGTTTATTAATGAAGGATACCAACGCCCGAGTGAACTGCAACGCAAAATACCGGATGCTTCCAGGCGTGTATTGAACATGCAGTTAAAAGAACTGGAAGAGCATGAACTGGTAAGCCGGTTAATTTACCCGGTTATGCCGCCAAAAGTGGAATACAGCATTACTGATTTTGGCCAAACATTAATACCTGTGATCTTAGCTATAGGCCAATGGGGGGATAAGCACGAAGAACAGTTGCGGAAACTTATCCTGAAAACGAACGAAGAAGATTAACATGGAAGTTGTTTAGGTAGGATCCATTATTTTCTGCGTTTCTCCTGATCCCCCGTAAGAAGTTTTTGGTATCATTCCCCACATTCAAAATCAAAAACTATCTTTGGCTATCATGAAAACCATAAACGTAGCCCTTTTGGCCGGTGGCTTTACCGGCGAGTACGAAGTATCTATAAATAGCGCTAAAAACATTGCCGCCAGTTTAGATGCCGGCAAATACAAGGTTTATACCATATTAATAAACCGCCACAACTGGGTTTACGAAGCCGATGGGAAAACTATAGACATAGATAAAAACGATTTTAGCCTTACTTTAAACGGCGAAAAGATAAAATTTGATTTCGCGTTTATTACCGTGCATGGCACCCCGGGCGAGGACGGAAAACTGCAAAGTTATTTCGACCTGGTGGGCATTCCATATAATACCTGCGATGCTACCACATCGGCTATTACCATGAACAAGGCTTATACCAAAGCTATTGTAAATGGTATTCACGGTTTGCATGCGGCAAAGTCTATCCAGTTGCACCAAAGGGATGAGCATGATACCGCTACCATAGCATCAACGCTAAAGTTTCCGCTATTTATTAAGCCAAACAATGGTGGCAGCAGTGTAGGAATGAGCAAAGTTTACAACGTTGGCGGCTTGCACGAGGCTATTGAAAAGGCGTTTAAAGAAGATTCGCAGATACTGATAGAGGAGTTTATTAAAGGCCGCGAATTTAGTATAGGCATAGCCCGTTTAAACGGAAAGATAACCGTACTGCCCGCTACCGAGATCATCAGCTCAAAAGACTTTTTCGACTACGAAGCCAAGTACACCCCGGGTGTATCAGAAGAAATAACACCAGCCGATCTGCCGGCCGAAAAGAATCGCGAAATAGCCGAAATTGTAACTCAAATTTACCTGCGCTTAAATTGCCGCGGCATGGTACGGGTTGATTTTATCTTGTTGGAAGGTACGCAGGAGTTCTACTTTATTGAGGTGAACACCACCCCGGGCCAAAGTGCAAACAGCCTGATACCACAACAGGTGCGGGCAGCAGGCATGAGCGTTACCGACTTTTACGGGCAGTTAATAGACGGTTCGATGTAGTTTGGAGGGCGTTTTTTGGCGTTCTGAGGCCGTTTTTTGGCGTTTTTATATTTGCCAAAATTTGTTTGAATTTTGTAACTTTGCTTTATGGCAGCTACAGAAACACTCGAAGATTTTTACAAGCAAAAGTTTAACTGGTTACCAGATAACCTTAGTCAGGATATTGGGCATTTTAATGTTTTCCGGTTGGAGGATTGTTATGCGCCCAATGCCAAGCCCATAGTTTATACCCGTCGCGATTTTTATAAGATAAGCATGGTGCGTGGCAAAAATATTGTGCACTATGCCGATAAAAGCATCGAAATTGATGGCTGTACGCTGGTTTTCTTTAACCCTACAGTGCCTTATACGTTTGAGCATGCTGATAATATCCGATCAGGCGCGTTCTGTATCTTCAGGGAATCGTTTTTTACCGAGATGCTGCGGCGTAATATACACGAGTTGCCCATGTTTGCACCTAATGGCACGCCCACCTATTCGTTAAGTGGCGAACACGAAGAGTATGTAGCGCAGGTTTTTGAAAAGATGCTGGGCGAAATAAATTCCGACTATCGTTTTAAATACGACCTGCTGCGCAACTACCTTACCGAGTTGGTACACTACGCTTTAAAGATACAGCCGCAAGAGATCTTATACGAACACCCGGATGCCAACTCGCGTATTACCTCCATATTTACCGAATTACTGGAGCGCCAGTTCCCGATAGAAACACCTGCGCAGCGTTTCAACCTGCGCTCGGCCAAAGATTTTGCCGATAGGTTATCTGTACACGTAAACCACCTGAACAGGGCCATTCGCCAAACTACGGGCAAAACCACCACCCACCATATTACAGAGCGCCTGGCCAGCGAAGCCAAGGCATTGCTAAAACACACCAACTGGAACGTATCTGAAATTAGCTATAGCCTGGGCTTTGAAGAGCCCGCCCATTTTAATAATTTCTTTAAAAAACAAACCAGTATAACACCATCTTCTTATAGGTCTGTTTGAATTATGTAAGCATTTGTTTGAATAGTGCAAACGCTTGGGTGTGTTTCTGTTTTAATTTTGTAATATGCAAAACACCAATATTACAAACAACAAAAAAACATGGTTCATTACAGGCGCGTCTAAAGGGTTTGGGCTCAGCCTGGTAAAGCAGTTGCTGGCACAAGGGCAAAATGTAGCAGCAACATCACGCAAGCTGGCCGAACTGGTGATAGCTGTGGGCTCTACCGCCGACAACTTTTTACCGCTTGAGGTTGACCTGACCAATGAGGACAGCGTAGGTTGCGCTATGCATCAAACAAAAAAAGCCTTTGGGAGCATAGATGTTGTTATAAACAATGCCGGCTACGGTATTGGCGGCGGCATTGAAGAGTTAACCGATGATGAAACCCGCGGCAATTTTAACGTAAATGTATTTGGTACGCTAAACGTGATACGCATGGTGATGCCTTATATGCGCTATCAGCAATCGGGTCATATTATCAACATCTCGTCAATAGCAGGCTTTGCACCGGGCACGGGCTGGTCGGTTTACGCGGCTACAAAGTTCTCTATCGAAGGGTTATCGACAGTATTGGCAGAGGATGTGCGTGAGTTTGGCATTAAAGTAACTGTTGTAGCCCCTGGGGCCTTCCGTACCAGCTTTTTAACACCCGAATCGTTAATTATAGCTAAAAACCCAATTGAAGATTACAAAGCAGTAAGGGCAAGCCACGACAGGTACCTGCAAATGGACGGCCAGCAAGCCGGTGACCCGGAAAAAGCGGCCAAAGCAATTATTAACGTTGCCTACCAGGAAAACCCGCCACTACATTTACTATTAGGTGCCGATGCTTATGACCGCGCTATGGCACAACTGGAGAAGCTTGAAAAGGAGTTTCGTTTTAATGAGGAACTGAGCAGGTCAATGGCGTACAGCGCTTAAAATTCAGACTCGTTATTGTTTGATATTTGCAAGTTGTTAAGGTGGCGATCAGGTGAAAAAACGCCCAAAAAAGCGCCAAAAAACGCCTTTTAAACGTCTTTGACACGTCTTGGTAGCGCCAGTAAACGCCCGGAATCAGGAAGTGCAAAATAACTTAACACAAACGATCATCTAACTTAAAAACATAAACAACATGAACAATCAAAAAGTATGGTTTGTAACAGGTGCCTCAAAAGGTTTGGGGCTTTCCTTAGTAAAACAATTATTAAATAAAGGCTACAATGTAGCCGCAACATCACGCAACGTAGCAGATCTGGAAGGTGCCGTGGGCAAATCAGAAAGCTTTTTACCGCTGGCCGTGAATATTACCGATGAAAAAAGTGTAACCGATGCCATCAACCAAACCATTAGCCTTTTTGGCAGGATAGACGTGGTGGTAAACAATGCGGGCTATGGCCTGGTAGGTGGATTGGAAGAATTAACCGACGCCGAAGCACGCGCAAACTTTGATGTAAACGTGTTTGGCTCATTAAACGTGATCCGGGCTGCAATGCCACATCTGCGCGAGCAAAAGTCAGGTCATATATTTAACATCTCATCAATTGGAGGCTTTACCGGCAACTTCCCGGGCTTTGGTATCTATTGCGCTACCAAGTTCGCGGTTCAGGGCTTTACCGAATCGTTAGCTGCCGAGATCAAATCGTTCGGTATAAAGGCTACCATCGTATCACCCGGGTATTTCAGGACTAATTTCCTGGCGGCCGATTCATTAGCTGTGCCAAAGCACGAGATACAAGCCTACAAAGAGGTCAGGGAAGTACAGGCAGCCCATCAGAACGACATTGATGGCAATCAGGCGGGCGATCCTGAAAAAGGCGTGGCAGCCATTATCACTGTGGCCGAAGCAACTGAAGCACCAATGCATTTGTTCCTTGGACAGGATGCCTATGATATCGCCTACAAAAAAATGGATGATGTTAAGCATGACCTGGAAACCTGGAAAGAACTGAGCACTTCAACGGGCTTTTAAGAGGGGGTATGAAATATCCTTCTCTTTGAAGAGGAGTATTGTGCGAAGGCTTCGCATTTAATTTAACCCGAACAACTCAATAATTTTTGTGTTGCTGATAGTATGGATTTTTCAATTGAATTAAAAGATATTATCAGTATGGTGATCTCTGTTATATGCGGTGGTATTATTGGCTTTGAAAGGGAGTATAAAAACAAATCGACAGGGTTCAGGACTATCATGCTGATCACCTTAGGTTCAACTATTTTTACCATTGTATCAAGGCATGGTACGGGAACGGATGACCGCATCGCTGCTAATATTATTACCGGTATAGGTTTTATAGGTGCCGGGGTAATATTTAAAGATAAGATGTCGGTAATGGGTTTAACTACCGCCGCGGTGATATGGACTGCAGCTGCAATCGGTATGACAACCGGAGTCGGTTACCACTCGCTTGCCTTTGTGTTCACCATTATTACATTGGTAATTTTGGTATTGGTAGATAAGGTGGAATTCCTGATAGGGAATATGAAGAAGAGCAAGGTGCTTAATATCAGTTTTAACAGCGCCGATATGGCTCAACTGAAAGCCCTTGAAGAAGTTGTGAAAAAGCATAAGTTGAAAAGCAAAAGGTTGGAGTTGTTTAAAACACAGGATGTGCTAAGTGTGGCCTTGCAGATAACCGGTGTAAAAAAGGATGTTGATCTGCTAAATGAAGACATGATAAATATGCCGGCTATAAAGGATTTCCATTAAGCTCAATTGATTATTACAGGAATATTACACTATTAGGTGACATAAGTAACCATATTAGTATAACGAAAACTAAAACAAAACCCAAAAACATGATATCAGTAAAAGGATACGCGGCACAAGACCCGCAAACAGACCTTGCACCATGGAATTTTGAGCGCCGCGAAGTTGGCCCTCATGATGTGCAATTTGAAATACTATTTTGTGGCGTTTGCCACTCCGATCTGCACCAGATAAAGAACGACTGGTTCCCGGGGATCTTCCCCATGGTGCCAGGTCACGAAATTGTTGGCCGCGTTACTAAAGTAGGCGACCACGTAAAAAACTTTAAGGTTGGCGATTTGGCGGGTACAGGTTGTATGGTTGATTCTTGCCAGGTTTGCGAAAACTGCAAGAACGACCTGGAGCAATACTGCCTTGACGGCGGAAGCACACAAACTTATAACAGCTACGAGCGCGATGGCAAAACACCAACATATGGTGGCTACAGCAACACTATAGTGGTTAGGGAAGAGTTTGTACTGCACATTTCAGATAAACTTGACCTTGCAGCTACCGCGCCGTTATTATGCGCAGGTATCACTACCTACTCGCCGCTAAGGCACTGGAAAGTTGGGAAAGGCCACAAATTGGCTGTATTGGGCTTAGGCGGCCTTGGCCACATGGCTGTTAAATTTGGTGTTGCCTTTGGTGCCGATGTTACGGTATTAAGTACTTCGCCTAAAAAAGAAGAAGATGCTAAAAGATTAGGCGCTCATCACTTTGTGGTTACCAGCGATCCTGAACAAATAAAAGCTGCTACAGGTACTTTCGATTTTATATTGGATACCGTATCTGCCGAGCACGATTTTAACATGTACCTAAGCCTGCTAAGGACTGATGGTACCATGATCTGCGTGGGTGTACCATCTGAACCGGCAAAAGTAGCTGCATTCAGTTTATTAGGTGGTCGTAAAAGTTTGGCTGGTTCTGGTATTGGCGGCATTGCCGAAACTCAGGAAATGCTTGATTTTTGCGCCGAAAACAATATCGTTTCAGATATCGAGATCATTGATATTAAAGATATTACCAAATCATACGAGCGTATGGAAAAAGGCGATGTGCGTTACCGTTTTGTTATTGATATCGCAACGCTGTAACCACCATATATTTAACTTAAAGGCGAGTAATTATTTATTACTCGCCTTTTTTGTTTTTAATTATTAATTACTCCCATTGTGCAAAAGTGCGTAATGTGTGCGCAAAAGAACAATTTGATATACAGTTTTAACTAACGATTAATTACATCTATTAACGACAGTATCTTTATCCTCATCTCACTAATAGCCTGATACATTATTCACTTATTGCTTTTCCCGGCATTGACAATGCCAAACAACTGCTAAGCGCTACCCCCTGGTTAATTTATATAGTTTATTTAATTATCAACTTTTAAATTTTAATCTAATGAAAAGTCAATTACCTGCGTTACTATGCGTTTGCCTGTTCATGCTATTCTCCTGTAAAAAGGAGCGCCAAAACGCCGGAAACATTAACAACAAAGCTGAAAAAAAGTACCCGGTCAGTTTTAACGTATCCGGATTTAAACAAACGCAAACAACCATTTCACTAAAGAACGGGAAACACAAACTTATGTCAACCGGCAAGAAGCTGACCGCGACTGACAGCACCTCGCTTAATGACGCATTTGTAGATTATGCTTACGTGGTTTATGATGCATCTGGAAAGGAGGTGAGCCGGATATTTAAACAAGGGTTTGGCGATCAGGAGAACAAAAATTACGAGTATAGATATATTTACACTCCTGCGCCGAGCGTAAAGCGACTTTACACAGGGCCAAATAGTTTTGGCACAATCCAGGACAGTCTTGCTGCTGGCAACTATACAGTGGTTGTAATTACGGGTGTTGACTTTAATGTTAATGCAATTGGCCCGTTTAGCCCTGATAGTATCAGGTTTAAACCATTAAGTTCCGCTGCGGCTTACTCGGCGCCCGGGTTTAAGATAGATGCTTTTTTCAAAAAAATCGACATTACGGTGGGTACCGGTCCGCTTAATCAAAATATTACTTTGGACCGGGTTTCCGGGCAGCTTCAAATAATTATTAAGGATACCCCTCCCAATGGATACACCCTTCAGACCGATATAAAGTATGATAACAGGGCTTTTGCCTTTAGCACTGAAACGCCTTTTTGTAATGACGAGTTAAATTATGGCCTAAGCCTGCTTAATCCGGTTAATACCATTTCAATTCACAATACAACATCTCCTATGACTATCACTATGGGTGCCTATGACCAATCGGGTAATCTCCTTGCAAGTAAAACCATCAATAATGTCAGGGTTTATAAAAACACAAGGACTATCCTGTCGGGCAATCTCTTTACCCCATCCGGACCCGGCGCTACGCAGTTTACAATCACTGCCAATCAGGCCTGGGACCCTGATGTAACTACTGTTCACTTTTAATTACCGATTAATTGATCATTAAAGAAACCTATTATCTAATTATAATGTTATGAAAAAAATACTAATCGCGATAGCAGCCATAAGCCTTTTGGCTGCATCCTGCAAAAAAGATGTACAAACCGGACGAGATAAACCAGCCAATAATGCAAATACCGGCAAAAAATATAAGGTAACCTATACACTTGACGGTTTTTCACAAACAACAAAACCAATTGGTTTAAGCGCGTCAGCCAGGTCGGCCAAAAAAATTAAAACAGCTGCCGCAGATTCGCTGTCATCGGCAGTAACGCAATATTATTACATCGTTTACAACAGCGCTGGTGAGGAAGTTAAGCGGATCAAACGGTTTTACGACCAAACCCCCGTCCTATATTATTATCATGAAGACGGGGCTTATTACGGCGCAAATACTCCGGGGCTCGAGTACCGGCGAACTACCGATCCATTTAATGTAATAACAGACTCCCTTGCAGCGGGTACTTATACTATAGTGGTAACCGGTTCTGATGCCGATCTGTCAGCTAACAATTCTGACAGTAATTGGGCGGATGATGACCATGTATTGTACTTACCTCTTGCACAGGCTAGAGTTTATCAGAGCCATGCCCTTGATATTACTCCTGTTTCGCAGGTAATTTACTTTGGCAAAACCACTATTACCGTTGGCAGTAGCGACTCAGCGCAAGGTATCAGCATAAACCGGGTGGTTGGCCAGGTGGAAGTAAACATTGAAGATGCGATACCGGCCAATGTATCCAGTATAAGCATTGCGAGCGTAGGTAATCATGTAGCTTTTTTGTTTAACAGTGAAACTTCGGCAGAATCAGCTTCTGGTGAAGAAGATGAAGTTACTTATAATTTTATTACCCGCCAGGTAACTGCTGCTGATATTGGGACGACAAACTTTAAGGTAGCAGGTTACATCATGAATACAACTACCCCTATTAGTATAGTTGTAAGAGCGTTTGATAGTCAACAAAACCTGATCACGTTTAAACGTATAGATAATGTACAATTTAGTAAAAACAAACGTACCATATTATCAGGCCACCTATTTACACCAAATACTTCGCCCCAGCAGTTTACAATCACTGCCAATCAGGCCTGGGACCCTGACGTAACCACTATTCACTTTTAATTAAATCATTTAAGAGGCGTATTATCCAATTATGATATTATGAAAAAAATACTAATCGCGATAGCAGCCATAAGCCTTTTGGCCGCATCCTGCAAAAAAGATATACGAACACAAACCGGGCGGGATAAACCAGCCGGTAATGCAAATAATGGCAAAAAATATAAAGTAACCTATACACTCGACGGTTTTTCACAAACAACAAAACCAATCAGTTTAAAGGCGTCGGCCAGGTCGGCCAAAAAAATTAAAACAGCCGCCGTAGATTCGCTGTCACAGGCAATAACGGAATTTTATTATATCGTTTATAACAGCGCTGGCGACGAAATTAAGCGGATCAAACGGTTTTACGGTGCACCCGTCGATAATTATTATCATGAAGATGGGGTTTATTATAGCACAAGTGACCCCCTGGGGCTCGAATACCGGGCGACCACCGATCCATATAATGTAATAACAGATTCCCTTGCAGCCGGTACTTATACTATAGTAATAACCGGTTCTGATGACGAACTATCAGCTAACAATCATAACAGCCAATGGGCGGATTTTGAGAATATAGTGTATTACCCGCTTGTGCAGGCAAAAGTTTACCAGAGTCAGGCTCTTGATGTTAGGCCCGTTTCGCAGGTAATTTACTTTGGCAAAACCACCATTACTGTTGGCAGTGGCGACTCAGCGCATGGTATAACCATAAATAGGGTGGTTGGCCAGGTGGAAGTAAACATTGAAGATGCGATACCAGCCAATGTATCAAGTATAAGCATTGCAGCAATAGGTAATCATTCTGCTTTTTTGTTTAACAGCGAAACCTCTGCAGAACCAGGTTATATTGAAGATGAAGTCACTTATAATTTTATTACCCGCCAGGTAACTGCTGCCGATATTGGGACGACAAACTTTAAGGTAGCGGGCTACATCATGAATATAACTACCCCCATTAGTATAGTAGTAAAGGCGTTTGATAGTCAACAAAACCTGATCACATTTAAACGTATAGATAATGTACAGTTTAGTAAAAACAAACGTACCATATTATCGGGGCACCTGTTTACACCAAATACTTCCCCCCAGCAGTTTAACATCTATCTAAACCAAGCCTGGAACGCCGATGTAAATATTGATTTCTGACATAATTATAGAAGGCGAATAACAAAGGGCTTACCTTGAGGTAGGCCCTTTATTATTATGCCGGATTTGCAATCACGGATTTTTTTGTTTAGGGTTAAACCTGCATATTTACATATCCAAACCTATTGCTATGGCAAATAAAAACACTAAAGCATTAATACTAACCATTTTACTTGCCTCGTTAATTGCCGGTACATTGGATGGCCTTGCCGCGGTTTTTATATTGGCTAAGGGGCAAGCGGCTATGGCATTTAAATATATTGCCAGCGCCGTATATGGCAAGCAAGCATTTGCAGGCGGTTCGGAAATGATTTGGGCAGGTGTGGCTTTTCATTATTTAATAGCTGCCATATTCACCACTCTATTTTTCATTTTATATGATCTTATTCCTGTAATAAGGAAAAGGGCGGTTTTGGTTGCTATTATTTACGGTATTTTTGTGTGGGTGGTGATGAACCTGCTTGTATTACCGTTAACGCAGGTTACCAATACAATTACACTTACAGGTGCGATAAAAAATATGCTGATACTGATAGTTTGTATAGCCTTACCCATTGTTTTAATGAGGTATAGATACGGGCAAGTGCAAAGTTCTGTATAGAAGCCGGACTTTATTTTCGCCTGTTATCCGCACTGTAAAACTTAATACTGAATGGGCTGTAGTGTTATATATGCGCTACAACCCATTGCTTTTAGTTTTAGCAGTTCTTGTTTTTTCTTGTACAGATCGCAAACCCACTTATGTAATTACAGGAAAAGGCGACACCATAATTGTAGCCAGGCAAGACACTCTGCCGCCACCCGAGCCGGATAGCGCCGGTTATTTCACAAAAATTGAAACAGGCGGTACCACTCCGGCCGAATTGGTTGCATTTGCTAATAGCTTAAAAGGCATTCCCTATAAATATGCTTCTACCGATCCTACAGAAGGTTTTGACTGTTCCGGATTTATAACATTTGTGTTTAATCATTTCAAGATACCGGTACCCCGGCGTTCGGTTGATTTTACGTTTATGAACAAGCAAATAAATCTGCAGGATGCTAAAACCGGCGACCTGATACTCTTTACAGGTACCGATAGTACGGAAAGAGTGGTAGGACATATGGGGATAATAGTCGCTTCGGCAGGTAAAGAATTAACCTTTATCCATTCCACATCGGGCAAGGCCGATGGTGTCACCGAAACACCTTTTAATTCTTATTACAAAAGTCGTTATATGAAAACCGTTCGCATATTTCCGCAGAACGATCAGTAAAAGTTAGGTTGTGGCGGGTTATCATCATAGGGGTTCGGGATAATCAAAATAACGCTCATACTCCGGATTTTGGCTAAAGCCTTACGCTTTGTTTGCAATCCGTTGGCTGAAGCCAACGGCAATGATACATACAAGTGTTTCTTATAATTCTAATTCATTGCCGTCCCATTTATGGGACGGATAGACAGAGCAGAAAATGGGCTTTAGCCCAAACTCTAATTTTCCGAATATATATGGTTTTATCCCTACGGCAGCGTTGTAAAATCATAAAAAGGCAACTCTTCATGCTCGTCTATAAAAGCCATATGATCTTTTAATTCTCCAAAAGCATTTGGGAACTTTTTATCGTTGATGGTAACAACAACCAGGCCTTGCGGGGCCATGCGTCCATACTTTGCTTTAATAAAGTCGTTATCCGGGAAATCAATGGCCGACATCCATTGCGGGTCGAGGTATTTAATGGCACTTAAGGTATCTATCTGAAATTCTTTTTCGTTCGACACGATGATCCAATAAGGCGATTTGCCATTATTAGCTGCTTTTAGATCTTTAACCACTAAGCCTTTATCTATGCTGGCCAAAACCGGTTTTTGCGCAAATATGGGAATGCTTAAAAAGGCAAGTATAGCGAGTAGTAAAAGGTTCTTTTTCATAGTGATGTTATAGATGCCTTGTATGTTACAAATAGCAAGCCAAAGCTTAAATGCAACGCTTTGTAGGTGCGGAATAGTACATACGGCTCGAAATTATAAATTGTTGTGGGGTCAATCATGCGTTACTGTTATTTTGAGAAACCCTATCTTTTGGTGATATTGCTGTTCAAGACAGACCTATGAAAACAGAAAAAGAAAAAATGTTATCAGGCGAGTATTATATCGCTACCGATGAAACCCTGGCGCAGGAAAGGCAACACTGCAAACAATTGCTAAAGCAGCTTAATGTTGACGAGTATGTAGTATCTGACCGTACCGATGCCATCCTGCTGCAGCTTATACCCAGCGCGCCAAAAAGCCTTTATATAGAACCACCCTTCCATTGCGATTATGGCTACAATATTACCTGCGGTGAAAATGTATATTTCAACGTAAACTGTGTTGTGCTTGATGTGATGGAAGTTAAGCTGGGCAATAACGTTTTCTGCGCGCCCGGCGTACAAATTTATACCGCTACACACCCCTTAGACGCGGTTTTACGCCGCAGCAGGGAAAACGCCAAACCCGTTGTTATTGGTGATGATTGCTGGATAGGAGGCGGCGCGGTGATCTGTCCGGGGGTAACTATAGGCAACCGTTGCGTAATAGGTGCGGGAGCAGTGGTCACTAAAAATATACCGGATGATTCGCTTGCTGTGGGCAACCCGGCGGTAGTGATCAGGAAACTGGAAAAAAGCGAATGATAAGTCAGTAAATACTTGGTCACAAACCTGTTACACAGATTTATAATATGTAATTGTAACTCATAAGTTAATTCCTTAATATTATGTTTTTGCAGGGCGAATGTCTAAGCCACCCGCCGGAAAAATTTACTGACTAAATTTAATTATATGAACAAAACTTTAAAATGTGCATTAGTTGCGCAATCCGTTTTGGTTATGGCACTAAGTGCCGGCGCCCAAACAGTACAACCCAAGCTGGTTGAGAAGGTAACCAGGAAGGGTACGGAGCTGGTTATACCATACGAAAAGTATGTGCTCCCCAACGGGTTAACCGTAATTTTAACCGAAGATCACTCTGATCCCCTGGTACATGTAGATATAACTTACCACGTTGGTTCGGCACGCGAGGAGATCGGCAAATCGGGCTTTGCCCACTTCTTTGAGCATATGATGTTCCAGGGAAGTGACCATGTTGCCAATGGCGATCACTTCAAAATCATAACCGAAGCCGGTGGTACCCTAAATGGTTCAACAAACCGCGACCGCACCAACTATTACGAAACTGTTCCGGCCAATCAGCTGGAAAAAATGCTTTGGCTGGAAAGCGACCGCATGGGCTTTTTGCTTGACGCGGTTACCCAACAAAAATTTGAGGTGCAGCGTGCAACAGTAAAGAATGAGCGTGGCCAAAATTACGATAACCGCCCTTACGGTTTGGCCAGCGAATACACCTCTAAAAACCTTTATCCATACGGCCACCCATATTCATGGTTAACCATTGGTTATATCGAAGAATTGAACAAAGTGGGTGTAAACGATCTTAAAAATTTCTTTTTAAGATGGTATGGCCCAAATAACGCCACGCTTACCATTGGCGGCGATCTTAACTCTAAACAAACATTGGCATGGGTAAGTAAGTATTTCGGTAGCATTCCACGTGGGCCGGTTGTTAAAAATGCTTCTTTCCCAGCGCCGGTTTTAACGGCCGATCGTTACGTATCCTACACAGATAACTATGCTAAGCTTCCGTTATTGTCAGTCACCTATCCGGGTGTTAAGGTGTACGACAAAGACATGTCGGCACTGGATGCATTGTCAGAGATCATTGGTCAGGGCCGTAACTCTATATTTTACAAAAACTTTGTGAAAACGCGTAAGGCGGCGCAGGCATCCATGAGTTCGTCAAACACCGAGCTGGCCGGCGAGATCACCATGCGTGTAGTTCCGTTCCCGGGGCAAACTTTAACCGATGCTAAAAAGCTGATAGATGAATCGTTGGCCGAATTTGAAAAAACCGGTGTAACTGATGACGCGCTGGTACGTTTTAAAGCAAGTGCCGAGGCAAATGCTATTAATGGCTTATCAAGTGTTAGCGGTAAAGTATCTGAGTTGGCACAGTCGCAATATTTAACGGGTAACCCTAATCAAATTGGCCGCGACCTGGCCGATATACGTGCGATTACCAAAGATGATGTGATGCGTGTTTACAACAAATACATAAAAGATAAGCCTGCGGTTATATTAAGCGTATTGCCAAAAGGGGGCACAATTACAGCTGCTGCACCCGATAATTACACCGTAAACACGGCGAATTACAAAGCACCCGATTACGGATACAACGGCTTAACCTACAAAAAAGCCACGGATAATTTTGACCGCGCGGCTAAACCTGCTGTTGGTGCAAACCCGGCTATTAAGGTTCCGGCTATATGGATTGGTACTACGCCAAATGGTATTAAAATGATAGGCACTCAAAATAGCGAGATCCCATCGGTATCTATCTCTATGTCGATAAAAGGCGGCGGTTTGTACGCGGTTAACAACCCTGCAAAGGCAGGTTTAGCCGGTATTGTGGCCCGCATGATGAACGAGGAAACAAAAACCTATACTGCAGAAGAATTTAACTCCGAGCTGGATAAACTGGGTAGTAATATCAGCGTATTTGCAGGCAGCGAAGAGATCTTTATTAGTGTTTCGTCATTAACTAAGAACCTGCCAAAAACAATGACCTTGCTGCAAGAGAAATTGTTTAACCCCAAATTTACGCAGGATGCTTTAGACCGGATCAAAAAGCAAACTATTGAAGGCCTTAAGCAAGCAAAAACACAGCCTGCGGGTGTAGCATCAACGGTGTACAGTAAATTGCTTTACGGAACCGATAATGTGCGTACCTATTCAACAAATGGTAACGAAGAAACGGTAGCTGCAATTACCCTGCAGGATGTTCAGGATTATTATGATAATTACTTCACCCCATCGCAAACACAAATTGTTGTTGTGGGCGATGTTAACGAAGGTACTGCAAAAGGCAACCTGGCTTTCCTTAATGCCTGGAAAGATAAAGCAGTAACTATCCCTACACCTGCGGAAGGAAAAACCTTTGACAAAACAACTTTATATCTTGTTGATATCCCGGGCGCTGCACAGTCAGAAATAAGGATAGGTTACCTTGATAAGCTGAACTACGATGCAACCGGCGATTACTATAAGTTAGGGATAGCCAACTACATTTTAGGCGGCGCATTCAACAGCCACATTAACCTTAACCTGCGCGAAAAAAGGGGCTGGACCTACGGTGCACGCTCCGGCTTTAACTCGGGCAAATACGGTGGCGAGTTTACCGCTTCGGCAGGTGTGCTGGCTACAGCTACCGATAGTTCGGTGTATGAATTTATCAAAGAGATAAAAGATTACCAAAAAGGAGGTATCACCCCTGATGAGTTGAAGTTCACCCAAACATCAATAGGCCAAAGCGATGCCCGCAAGTACGAAACTAACGGACAGAAAGCGGCGTTCCTATCGCGTATACTGGAGTATGATCTGAAACCTACTTATGCCGATGAGCAGAACAAGATCTTATCAACCATTACCCCGGCCGAGCTTAACCAGCTATCGGCAAAATACCTGAATACCGATAACATGATCATATTGGTTGTGGGCGATAAGGCACGGATACTGCCCGGCCTGCAAAAATTAGGTTACCCAATTGTAGAGGTAGACAGCGACGGTAAACCCAAACAATAAGTACTAAACAGTATAATACAAAAAGCCCTCTTAACATTTGTTAAGAGGGCTTTTTGTATTGAAATACTTAATTAATAATTCTTAATGAATGGTACGCTGGCTGATCTGTATTCGGGCTTTTTCAATTGCAGCCTGAGCGCTTTAAAGCTTTGTGTAGGCCCTTCAGATGCAAACATATTGGTGAGCCATGCGGGTATAGCACCGCCGGGATCAAGCTGTATGGTGTACTCTACCTTAACCTCGTTTTTGTTTAACGGGAAAATAAGCCATTTACTTATCGAGTTTTTTACCCTTACAATGCCATCCTTTTCGGGTACCATTGTTGGGGCTACCGGGCCATCCATGGTCACCACTTTGGTGTTTTCGTCCTGGGTGGTTATCAGGTGTGCCACAAAGTCGCGGTTTTGAGCAGGCCAGGGCAGGTTTATTTCTGAATAATAAAAAAGTTCGGAAGGGGACACCTGTTTAACCAGGCGAATAGATTTAGTATGATAGATCCATTCGGTGCGTGTTTTAAGATCAAGCAGTGCAGCTACCATCTGTGTTAGGGTAGATTGGTAATTGCATTCTATCCTTAAAGCCTTCAGTTTTGAATTGACAACCGGGCTGGTGTATATCTTAATCCCATCCTTATCACTTTTCAGTGCCCAGTTGTATTGGGCCGACGCTGTAAAAGACGTTGTGATAAGCAGTATAAAGAAAATTAGTTTATTGAACATAAAGCAGCAAAAATTACCCGGCAAATCTAATTATCCGGGGTAAACTGCGTGTCATCGGTTCAACACAAATTAAAATTGTTAAGCGGTAGCTACTAATTTGCTGGTGCTGCGGTAAACAAACTCGTTGTAAATGTGCCTGCGTGCAAACCTGCCCGGCGAATCGGCGTTTACCAGTTTAACGTAAACCGCGCGTGGCACATCAAAGTACTCGTAAGAGTTGCCGTCGGTAAAATCAACCCGCAACACCTGCGATTTGTATTCAAAATCAACAATAGCAGCGGTTGTGGTTGTTGTAGTATATTCAGCTAATGATTGAGCACGGGTTTCTGGTGCAATGCTCACTAAAAAGTGATAGGCTTCAATAATAGTTTTGCTTTTTTCTTCAGCTTCCAGCTTACTTTCTTCGCTCTCCTGAAACTTATCCGGGTGCCAGGCTTTCATTAAGCTGCGGTAAGTAGTTTTAAGTTCCTGAAGTTCGGTAGTTTCGGCAACACCTAAAAGTTTTCTGTAATCGACAATTTTTTTCATTGTATTAATAGGGTAATGTTATTGTCAGTGAAAACTTTATTCAAAGAAAATAATTTTGCAAAGGTACGCTTTCTGCACCACGTGGCGATGCTTAATTTAAAAATTAAAATAATGGTTGTGGATGTGCTAAAAAAGGGTCTGATTTTGCAATAGTATTTATTCCTGCATGGTATAGTGAACCAGAAGGTGCTCCCTATCCCAGCTTCGCTTACTACACCTATTTTACCACCATGGAGCTCTACAATTTCGGCACTTATATATAAATATATAAACCCGGGCCCAGATACCTACATTAAGAAAATAAACAACCACAACATAATTTGACAAACTTGGTTTTAATAAAAGCAAAAATAATGTAAACTCCTTACGGCCAATATTGTTATATAAAAGGTAGCGGTATATCCGCTCTTTAATATGGGGTATGTAGCTACCTGTATTAAAACGAAGACCTGTTTAGATATGAATGTTTTCACCGTAAAAAGCGCCGTGCGTGGTTTTTCTGTTGGCTTTATAATAAGAGCGTTGGGCAAGGACCGTTTCGTAGCTGAAACGATAACAGGAATTGCTAACCCAATTATTATATCCAAAAAAGATAATAAATGGCAATTGGAGCGGCCGGGTTCGCCGTGCCTGGAACCTGAAGACGTAGAAGCGCTTGGGGTGGCTATTGATGAGGAGATAAACCAATGAAACAGTTAAAAACCAACAAGAAAAATAAAAAGGAAAATATTGATGCTTTGCCCGATAAAAACGCAATAAAGCAGGCCGAATTAAATGCACAGAACTCAGATAATTCAAAAGAAGCAGCTGTAGCTGCTGAGTTAAAGAACAGGGGAGACGATAACACTAAAAATTAGATGCCATGAAAATAGGAGTGAAAGATCCATCTACAGGGGCATTGTTATACTTACAGGTAAAGCCCGAGAATATTAATGGTTTGCATGGTTTTCGTATAATGCATGAAAATGGTTCAAGCTTTTTAATAATAAACCGCTTAGGCAAGTGGCAATCTGCAGATGACCACCACGTTGATGCAGAATTTCTGGTGAATATTGGCCTTGCGCTTGAAGGCGAAAAGATACAGGAGCAGATTGTACAGAATAAATATCAATAACAAATTCTCAAAACATTTAGGGGTAAAATGCATTATTCAAGTGTGATACTTTAATAACAATACCATAACGTATGGTTGTTATTTACTTAACCTTGATCAAAGCATAATATATTGAAATTTTTACCACGCCAGTTTATAGTAGCGCTTGTAATAGTTTTGTTATTAGCCCCTGTCTTTGTCTATTCCCAAACCGCGCAAGACGCCGAAAAACTTATCGTAGATAGTGTACCAAAACCTAAAAGGCAGCGCACATCATTTTTTGGCCCCGCCCCGCCAGATACCAAACGTTTTGGCCGTGCTGCTGCTGAGTGGGGCCTGGCACAAGCTATACCTTTTAGTTATAACAGGTTTGTAGCTAATGCAGTTTATGCAAGGGTAACCGGCGCAACAATAACCCGTAATTTAAACCCGGGGAGCTGGCAGTGGGATAAGGATATATTTAGGACCAACCAGTTTGGCCACCCGTACCAGGGCAGCCTTTACTTTAGCGCGTTTCGCGCTAATGGTTATACTTTCTGGCAATCGGCACCGGCTGCACTGGCCGGAAGCTACGTATGGGAAACCTTTGGAGAAAACGAGCGCCCATCGCCCAATGATTTTGTAAATACCAGCTTTGGGGGTATAGTGCTGGGCGAGATGAGTTACCGGCTATCAAACAAAATTGTAAATAACCGCCACCGGGGTTTTGGCAGGCAATTGGAAGAGATAGCCGCGTTTTTAGCTAACCCCATGAACGGCCTTAACCGCCTGCTTGATGGCAGGTGGGGCAGGGTTTACGGTAATCCAAAAGATCGCGATTCATCGCAGGTATCGGCAGAGTTTGACCTCGGCGCCCGTACTTTTAACAGTATTATCGGCAATGATGGTGGCAACGGTAAAAAAACAGGCATATTCGGCAGGGCTAAACTAATGTATGGCAACCGCTACAAGGATTATAGCACACCGTTCAGTAATATTTTCATCAACATAGAAGTGGGTAAGGACGATAGCTCAATGGTGAACCTGCTTAGCGTGTATGGCTCGCTGGCGGGCTGGGAGCTGCGCTCTAACCGCGACCTTAAGCATTTGGTTATCATATCTGCAAATTACGATTACATTAGTAACGAGGCCTTTTTTTATGGCGGGCAAAGTGTTAAGGCAAACCTGTTTTCGACGTATGATATGAGCAAGAAATTTACCTTTAACACCAATATCGGCCTTGGCCCGGTATTATTGGCCGCGGTGCCAAATACCTATAATTCCAACGGTCGTAATTACGATTATACGTCGGGGTTTAGCATAAATGGCGGGGCTGGTTTAAAATTCGCCGAACGTTTTTTTGCGGGTATTGATTATCGCGGGGGATGGCTCTATACGGTAAACGGCAATAAATCTCATTACTTTTTACACACAGTAACCAGCGAGGTAAGGTATGCATTTTCCAAATCGCTTTCATTAGCCGCCGAGTCGGGTTATTTCTTTTTACGCGGCAAGTACGACGAGCATCCCGATGTTAACAAGCGCTACCCGTATCTGCGTGTATCCACACGTTACAGTGTTGATTTTTAAGACATTTAATTAATTGCTTATCTTAGTTGTATAAATTACCCCTCATGAAAAATATATACCTATTTGCGCTGTTTTGTATTTTAGCGGCAGGCGCAAAAGCGCAAGGTACAACCCAATACAACAAAGCCCTGGCAGATTCGCTTGGCGCCGACGAATACGGCATGAAAATGTATGTGCTGGTGATCCTAAAAACAGGCGAAAACAAAACGACGGATAAGGCCACCATCGATAGCTTGTTTAAAGGGCATATGGCTAACATTGGTCGTTTAGCTGCTAATGGTAAACTGGTTGTTGCCGGCCCTATCGGCAAAAACGATAAAAATTACCGGGGGATATTTATTTTCAATACCAAAACTGTTGAGGAAGCCAAAGGGTTATTAGCTACCGATCCGGCCTTTAAATCAAAGCTTTTAGATGCCGAATTATATCCTTGGTATGGCTCGGCCGCGCTGCCTGTTTACCTGGAAACGCACAAAAAAATAGAGAAAACCTCTCACTAACCTTTTGCGCGAAGATTTACAAACTCTTAAATATTCCCCGCTTTTCAAACGTGGCCGATAGTATTACCGATGTATTGGTTTCGCCGAATTGTTGCAGATGACCAATAATAGCTTCCAGCCGTTTGGTTGTAGAGGTAGCCACTTTCATGATGATGCAGTGGTTGCCGGTTATGCTATAGCATTCCAGTATTTCGGGGACCTCTTCTATCTTTTTTATCACCCCGGAATGTGTGAGGCTTGATTTTAGGGTGATAAAAGCGTTTACCGCTAAGCCCAGCTGGTCATGGTCTACAACGGTTGTATAGCCGGTAATAATGCCTTCATCCTCCATCTTTTTAATGCGTTCGCTTACGGCGGGGCCGCTAAGGCCTACGCGTTTACCAATTTCAGTGATAGAAAGGCGGGCATCCGTCTCCATCTCTTTAAGTATACGGGCGTTTAATTCGCCAACTGCTTTGGTAATTAATTTTTTATCCATAAATACCTTTAAATCATATGCAATATATGGCTTATGCCTTAAAATGCAAATACGGATTTTATTGCAGCCCGATAACTTTGGGTACCAATTATATATTATGAAAGCACTCATTACCTTATTATTATGCCTTTGCCTGTGTGGTTTAACCCGGGCGCAAAACAATAAAACGCCGCAGGTCTTTCAACCCGGGGTTATCAGCAAAGGCGATTATGAATCGCATGCTGTTTTTTCGCCAACCGGCGATACTATATACTTTATTAAATGCAGCTATGACCTTAAGTTATCTGCCATATGTGTTTCGTATAAGCGTAATAACAAATGGACAGCACCGCAAATAGCGTCCTTCTCAGGCCGGTATATGGATGCCGATCCTTTTGTAACTAAAGATGGTAAAACACTTTACTTCATATCTAACCGGCCGGTAACCACTAACGGCCCTGTAAAAGAGGATAGCGATATATGGAAGGTAAGCTTAACAGCAACAGGCTGGGGCAAGCCGGTGCATTTAGATGCCCCTGTAAACAGTAGCGGTGATGAGTATTACCCCACCTTTGCTGATAATGGTAATCTATACTTCGGCTCTACCCGTAAAGGCGGCCTGGGGGGCTGCGATATTTACCGCTGCCGCTTGGTGAATGGTAAATACCAGCCTTTAGAAAACCTGGGCGAAGCCATTAATAACCCAGGTAATGATTTCGAGGCCTTTATTGCGCCTGATGAAAGTTATCTCATTTATAACTCGACCACTGCCGGGCTTAGCGGACTTGATTTTTATATCAGCTATAACCAAAATGGCAAATGGACAAAAGCTAAGAAGCTGCCGCTACCCCTAAGCTCTGATGGGATAGACTGGGCGCCAAAAGTTACCAGGGATAAAAAGCTTTTTTATTTCTCCAGCACACGCAACAGATGGGCAACCACACCTGCAAAGCCCGAAACCATACAACAGTTTAACCGCAGGCTGCAAAGTGCGGGCAACAGCCTTGCAGATATTTACACGGTAGATTTTGGTGTGCTGAAATGAATTAGTTTCTAACTAAAAATTAAACGAAATTTGAGAGACCGAGTAAGTAACCCGTAAATCAATATTTCATATGGACGTACAAGAGCAAATCAAAGAGTATATCACCAGCAAACCTGAACCAAAGCGTAGTGATATGCAAGAGCTGCACCAACACATACTTGAAACTTTACCGGGTTGTAAATTATGGTTCGATGATGGTAAAAACAGCGAAAATAAAACGGTTAGCAACCCTAATATAGGATATGGATCTTACACCATAAAATATGCGGATGGAAAGACCAGGGATTTTTTTCAAATTGGTTTGAGCGCAAATACAACCGGGATATCTGTCTATATCCTGGGTATCAAAGATAAGACCTACTTACCCCAAACGTATGGTAAAAAAATAGGAAAGGCGAGTGTGACCGGGTATTGCATTAAGTTCAAAAAATTAAAAGATATAAACATTAACATACTTGAAGCGGCAATACGACATGGGGTTGAGTTTACAAGTGAAAATTAAATTTCAAACTGAAATACTACCCCGATTCAGCCTCGCATTTATTCCTATTTTTTTGTGCCACACCTATTACAAAATTAAATATGCAGCGCAAGTAACAGCTGCCTATATCCCGTAATGTTCAATTACATCAGCGGGCACTTTTACCCCACGGCCGGTTGCCATATCTATCATTACATAATCAAAGTAACCATCGCAGCAAACTTTGTTGGTGGCCTTGTTGGTTAGGGTGAAGGCTACACGGCAGCCTTTATCGTTAATGGTTTCTATCCCGGTTTTTACGATGAAGTAGTCGCCCATGGTAAGGGCGCGCTTGTAATTTACATGGGCGGTGCTTATCACCCAGCCAAAGCCGCGCTCCATAAACTTCTCCATAGCCATGCCGTAGCAGCGTTCCATCTGGTCGTAACGGGCAGCCAGTACATAATCAAAATACTTGCTGTTATGCACATGCTGAAACATGTCTATATCATCGGGGCGTACGCGCAGTTCGGTTTCAAATGTAGAGTAGGGCATGGGGTTGAAAGTTAAAATTCAAAAGTAGAAAGTAAAAATCGATTATAATGTTTTATATGGATATCGTGGCAACAAATATTTACAATTGTTAGTAATACAATTATTGTTTTTATCTTCGGTTAAAGCCATTGCCATAATGAAAACATTGCTTAAACTTCTCCTCTCTGCTTTTTTATTATTCGGTACCACAGTACATGCCCAACACAAACAGGCTAACTTACAATACACAGTTAGCATGGAAAAGGCTGCCGATCATCTATACCACGTAGAGCTAAACAGCACCGCACCCGGTAAAACGCTCGATTTTAAAATGTGCGTATGGACACCCGGCTATTACCAACTGATAGATTTTGCAGGCGCGGTACAAAACTTTACGGTTACAGATAGTAAAGGCGCCACTTTAAAATGGGAGCAGCCATCAAAAAACATTTGGCGTGTTTACAGTAATAATGCGCCGGTAAAAATAAGCTATGATGTTAAGGCAACGGTGCCCTTTGTAGGTAACGTTTACCTTGACGAAACCCGGGGCTATATTACGCCGGGTGGTTTGTTTATGTACCTCGACAAAGAACTGCGCCATCCCGTTACCGTACAAATGAAGCCATACAGCAAGTGGAGCAGCCTGGTTGCTACAGGCTTAGATACCATCCCAGGTAAGTACCACACCTTTAAAGCTAATGATTTTGATGTGTTATATGATAGTCCGTTTTTAATGGGCCAACTGGAGGTACTGCCACCCTTTACCGTGCAAAATAAGCCACACAATTTTATTGGTTACCAACTGCCCGCGTTTAACAGGCAGGAATTTATGGATGACCTTAAAAAGATAGTGCAAACAGGCAGTGATATAATTGGTGAAGTACCTTATACGCATTACACCTTTTTATCGATAGGTGCGGGTGGTGGTGGTATCGAGCATTTAAACTCATCATCGTTAAGCTTTAGCGGGGGCGAGGGTTTTAACACGCCCGAAGCCCGTAAAAGGCTTTATAATTTTATTGCACACGAGTATTTTCATCATTATAACGTAAAGCGCATTAGGCCTGTTGAGCTGGGGCCGTTTGATTACTCGAAAGAGAACCATACCAATATGCTTTGGGTGAGCGAAGGGTTTACTGTTTATTACGAATACCTGATCACCCGCCGCGCAGGCCTCATGACACAAGAGGATATGTTCGGCGATTTTCAAACTAACCTGCGGAATTACGAGAACCAACCCGGGCATTTGTATCAATCGGCCACACAGGCAAGTTATAACACCTGGGGCGACGGGCCAAACGGGCGGGTGGATGATGATTTTAACAAAACCATATCCTATTATGATAAAGGCCCCATCCTTGGTTTGATGCTCGATTTTAGTATTCGCCATTATACCCAAAACAAAAAATCGCTTGATGATGTAATGCGATTGCTGTATTACAAATACTATAAGCAGCTAAATCGTGGCTTTACCGAGCAGGAATTTAGGGACGAGTGCGAAAAAATGGCCGGTACTAAATTGCCGGAGGTGTTTGAGTACGCTTCAACCGTTAAGCCACCCAATTATCCTAAATACTTTGCTTACGGTGGTTTAAACATAGATACCACTAACACGGTTACATCTACCGTGTGGGACGGGTTGAATGTTAGGCAGCAAAAGGATACACTGCGTATTACTACTGTGGATTATAAATCACCCGCCTGGGATGCGGGTGTACGCGGCCGCACCAAAATTTTAACTGTAAACGGCGCGCCGGCTACAAGAGCACTGCTTTTTAAAACTTATGAAACCCATAACGCCGGCGACACCATGGTGCTTGGGCTGGAGAAAGATGGCGTTAAAAAAGATGTAACCATAACCCTTGCCAAAAAACTCGAAAAGAACTTTAAGATAACCCCGGTGGCAAAGCCCGATGCATTGCAGGCGGCTATTTATAAAAGTTGGGTAGGGAAGTAGGTAGAAGCAGAAAAAGCAAAAATTGAAAAAAAATAGGCAGAATTAGGTAACCTTTACAGCAATGACGGGCGGAAGAAGGGGGCTACCTGTATGTTGTCAAAGACGCGAAGTATCGCGTCTCTACATTATCAGATTCCGTAGAGACGCGATACTTCGCGTCTCCTACTACGCTGTTCCCAGCGTTAGGGATAGGAGTGGATACCGGCCTGTGGCTAATGCCTGCGCAGTATGAGCGCATAGCCCGGGCCGCAGGCAACGCTATTATTGGACAAAAGATAAAAGACAATAGAGTAAAGATTTCACTCAAAGCCTAATTCAATTGCGTCTTTGTGTGAAATCATAAATAGCTCGATAAACACACCCCTAACCCCTCTTAAGAGGAGACCAGCTCAATTTGAAGCCGGCTATTCTTAAACCAATGTTTTTTTCCATTTGCCTTTCTTAAACAATATATAAGCGGCTATGGTTAGGCCAACTTCGGCAACGGGGACGGCAATAAAAACACCGGTTGGCCCCATTTCAAAATACTTAGCCAATAAATAGGCAAACGGGATTTGGAATAGCCAAAACGTAAATAAATTTATTTTGGTAGGTGTCCAGGTATCGCCGGCGCCATTAAAAGCACTGGTGAAAACCATGCCCATGCCAAAAATAATAAAGCCCCCGCTTAATATTTGCAAGGAGCGGGTGGCTACCTTTTTTACACCATCGTCTTCGGTAAAAAAAGATGCGAACAGATGCCCGCAGGTTAAAAACAATACACTTACCACACCTAAAAAAACAACGGTATATTTTATGGTCTGAAATACCGATTGCTCGGCCCTGTCTACACGGCCCGCACCCAGATTTTGCCCAACCAGTGTAGCCGCGGCGTTACTAAGGCCCCAGGCAGGTAACAGGAAGAACATCATTAACCGCAAGGAGGTTTGATAACCCGCAGAACCTACATCACCACCTGTGGTGGCAACCAGCTGCGCTAAAAATATCCAGCTGCAACTGGCTATTACAAATTGCAGGATACCAGGCGCCGCTACTTTTATGATCGCTTTGATCTGCGTCCAGTCGGGTATAAAGTAGCTTAAACGTATTCTTAAAATGTTTTTGTTATTAAACAAATTATAAACCTGGTACAATACCCCTAAACCACGGCCAATACTTGTGGCTATGGCGGCACCCGTTAAACCAAACGCGGGTATGGGGCCGAGCCCCCTGATAAATATTGGGCATAAAATAATGTTAGCCAAATTGGCTATGAACAGGCTGCGCATGGCAACGGCTGCATTGCCCGCGCCTCTGAAAATGCCGTTTATTAAAAATAATAATACGATAATGAGGCTTCCGCCCATCATGATACGGACGAATGGTGTGCCATGGTCTGCCGTTTCTGTTGAGGCGCCCATGATCAGTAGCAGGTCGCGGGCATGTAATAATCCAAAAATGCTGATAATTATGTTTATAGCTACAGCGATTACTATAGTTTGCATGCCTGCTTTTGACGCTGCTTCCGGATTTTTTTCGCCAATGCGGCGGGCAACAACTGCTGTTGCGGCCATGCTTAAACCTATAGCCAAAGAATATATTACGGTTAGTACAGATTCGGTTAATCCTACTGTTTGAATAGCATGGCTGCTATTTTCTAAGTGGCCAACAAAATACAGATCGACCAATGCGAAAACAGATTCCATGGCCATTTCCAGCATCATGGGGATAGCCAATAAAACAATAGCCCTTTTTATGCTGATAGCGGTCAGATCAACTTGTTCGCCTCTTATTGACTGCTTTAAAACGCTGAAAAATGAAAACACTTTACCCCGGGATTGAACGGTTTGTGACATATAAAGGTTATTTAAACTGGTACTTATTAAACATATAGCCTTACGGCATAATGTAGTGAAATGTAACTTATACAAATCTATATTTAAATTTAGTTACCCATGCAGTGTAAAAAAGACATAAACAAGGGTGAATTGCGACAACTTAATGAAGACGTGCCAAGGGATTGTAATCAATAAAACCACTCACCAATAAACTCAATCAACCACTCACCAATCCACTAAATGTACTTGTGAAAACCCTTGCATATATGTAACACTAACCGTATCTTTGCGCTCAATTAATTAAATATTCACGCTTTAATATTATTCACGTAATGTATTTAGGTAAAGAAGCAAAGGCAGAGATCTTTGCAAAACATGGTAAAGCAGCTACTGATACAGGTTCAACCGAAGGTCAGGTAGCATTATTCACTTACCGCATCGCGCATTTAACTGGTCACTTGAAAAAGAACAAACATGACTATTCAACCCAGTTATCTCTGCAAAAATTAGTAGGTAAACGCCGCGGTTTGTTGGCATACCTGTTCAAAAAAGACATTGAAAGATATCGTGCTATCATCAAAGCTCTACAGCTGAGGGATATTATCAAATAACTTTTCTTTATTTTTTAAAAAAAGCCGTCCGCATATGCAGGATGGCTTTTTTACTTTTGCAACAAATATACACACACATAAAAAACCGATGCGCTCCGAAAGATGAAAAGCGCATCACAAAACAAACAAGATGAGTTTAAACGTAATTAAAAAGGTTATTGATTTAGGTGACGGCCGCACCATTGAGATCGAAACCGGTAAACTGGCCAAACAAGCCGATGGCTCTGTAGTAATTAAGATGGGTGATACCATGTTATTGGCTACGGTAGTATCATCGCAAGAAGCAAAAGAAGGTATCGATTTTTTACCCCTTTCTGTTGATTATCAAGAAAAATACGCTGCTACCGGTCGTATCCCCGGTGGATTTTTACGCCGTGAGGCACGTTTATCAGACTATGAGGTTTTGATCTCTCGTTTGGTTGACCGCGCATTGCGCCCAATGTTCCCTGATGATTATCATGCCGATACACAGGTAATGATTTCATTAATATCTGCAGATAAAGATATTATGCCAGATTGCCTTGCAGGTTTAGCTGCTTCGGCTGCATTAGCTTGTTCTGATATCCCTTTTAACGGGCCAATATCTGAAGTGCGTGTAGCTAAAGTTGATGGCCAGTTAGTTATCAACCCAACTTTAACCCAGTTGCAAACTGCAACATTAGAGTTTATTGTTGCCGGTAGCGAGCATGACATTAACATGGTTGAAGGTGAAAGTGCCGAAATACAGGAAGCTGAACTTGTTGAAGCTATCAAATTTGCACACACCGCTATTAAAATACAGTGTTTAGCTCAAAAAGAATTAACTGCCGAGCTTAACAAAACTGTAAAACGTGTTTACAACCACGAACACAGCAACGAAGATTTGAAAAAAGCCATCTACGCTGCTACTTATGAGCAAGTTTACGCTATAGCTTCTTCTGCTTCTGCAAAAGAAGAGCGTTCTGCAAGCTTTAAAGCGGTACGTGATGCTTACATCGAAACTTTAGGCGAGATAGACGACATTACTAAATCGTTAGCTAAAAAATATTACCACGATGTAGAGTACGATGCTATCCGTAACCTTGTATTAGACGAGGGCAAACGTTTAGACGGCCGTACTACTACCCAGATCCGCCCTATATGGAGCGAAGTTGGTTACTTGCCATCTGCACACGGTTCTGCGGTATTTACCCGTGGCGAAACACAATCATTAACCACTGTTACCTTAGGTGCTAAGGATGATGAGCAAATGATTGATGGCGCGTTCATTAATGGTTACCAGAAATTCCTGTTACACTACAATTTCCCTGGTTTCTCAACCGGTGAAGTTCGCCCTAACAGGGGTGCAGGTCGTCGCGAGATCGGTCATGGTAACTTAGCTATGCGTTCGTTAAAACGTGTTTTACCTGCCGAAGATCAAAACCCATATACTATCCGTATTGTTTCTGATATTTTAGAGTCTAACGGTTCATCATCAATGGCTACGGTTTGTGCCGGTACATTGGCTTTGATGGATGCAGGTATCAAAATTACCAATCCGGTATCTGGTATCGCAATGGGACTGATCACCAACGAAATGGGTACTAAATATGCTATCCTTTCTGATATCCTTGGTGATGAAGATCACTTAGGTGATATGGACTTTAAAGTAACCGGTACCGAAAAAGGTATTGTTGCTGTACAAATGGACTTAAAGATAAACGGTTTATCATACGAAGTTTTAACCAACGCGTTAAACCAGGCTAAAGATGGTCGTTTACATATCTTAGGCGAAATGGCCAAAACCATGACCGCGCCACGTGAGGATTACAAACCACACGCTCCGCGTATTGTAATGATCAAAATTGATAAAGAATTTATTGGTGCAGTAATAGGGCCCGGTGGTAAAATTATTCAGGAAATGCAGCGCGAAACAGGTGCTACCATCTCTATCGAGGAAAAAGACAACCAGGGTATTGTTCAAATATTTGCCGATAACAAAGCAGCTATTGACCAGGCTTTAGGCCGTATCCGCGCTATTGCTTCTAAACCAGAAGTTGGCGAGATCTACGAAGGTAAAGTGAAATCAATTATGCCGTTTGGTGCATTTGTTGAAATTATGCCGGGTAAAGATGGTCTGTTACACATATCTGAAATTGATCACCGCAGAATTGAGACCATGGATGGTATCTTTAATGTAGGCGATGAAGTACGTGTAAAATTACTTGATGTTGATAAGCAAGGTAAATTAAAGCTTTCTCGTAAAGCCTTATTGCCACGCCCGGAAAGCAGCAAACCTGAGAATAACTAATCAGGATTAACCCATAATGCAAAACCCTCTAAAAAGAGGGTTTTGCTATTTACAGAAAAAAAAATTTAATTAAAACAAAATTAAAACATTGGTTGTTGAATATAGTTAAGTATAACTGTATGAACAACACTATAATTAAGCCGGTACTATTTTGCTAATGACATCTACTCCTAATGATCCTTTAGATTTTCTCAATAACTCTCAAGGGATACAGACCGGTGCACAAACTGATCTGATCCAGAAGTTATTGTACGAAATTATTAGGGTAAAAGAGCTCATTACTTATTACGACTCCATCCCAAATGGGGCAGGGCAGCTTGGCTCTTCTATTTTGAACGAGCTGGTTACCGAGGCCTACAATTCACTGGTGAATTACGATACCGTTTTAATGAAAAAATACTACGACCTGTTGCTTAACTGCGATTGATAGTCCCTCCAAAATACTACATCAATTTTACTTGTAAATAATTCAGAATATAATTTTGTTAATTTTATTTTTTCGGAATAAAAAAGTAATATATTTGATTATTCAATTTATTATTCTGAATTATGCCGAATGCGCCCAAAAGAATTTTACTAAGCCTTGCACTTACCACTTTTTGTTTTGTTAACGCTGTTGCTCAGCAAGCATCTCTAAGCTGGGTTAATGACCATGCGTTATCAATTAATAACGATGATAAGTACTTACGTTATTTAGTAGATCAATTAAAAGGAAATGCTATTCTGGGCTTAGGTGAGGCTTCCCATGGCACACATGAGTTTTCGGTTGAGAAGAACCATATTGTTCAGTATCTTATCGCCAATGCTGGTTATAAATCTATAGGATTTGAATTTGGCTATACTAAAATGGCCGCCATAAACAACTATTTGCAAACTGGCAAAGGTGATCTGAAAAATCTTATGGTCGATTTGCGATTGTTTAACACAAAGGAAATGTTCGACCTTTTTCAATCTATCAAGGTATATAACGATAGTCACATGGTTAAAGAGAAGGTTATCCTTTTCGGCTTCGACAACGATTTCTTCAAGGTCGATAACGATTCATCCGCTGTATATTGCTTAAACTATTTACATCAGCATCCGGATGTGTACATTAGGGGAAAAGCTGCCATCCCGGTGCTAAAAAGATTAAATACGCCCGAAGTAAATAATATATACGAGCTATCTGATGAGGAAAGGGCCACTCTTGCTTATTTAAATAACGAGGTGGAAGCCAAAGGCGGCTCTGTAGCCAACTTCTCCGCCGAATTTAAAAAACGTATTTCGTTGTTATACCAAGGCACGCTATTATCTAATCCATTGGCGCGCGACGAGTTTATGGCTCAAAATCTGGCAGAGTTTCAGCAGGGAAATAAGCTGAAAACGATTATTTGGGGGCACAATGTACATCTGGCTAAAGACACCACGATGGCGCAATGTAAAGGCATGGGCTATTATGTACGCCAAAAATATAAAAAACAGTACTATGTAGTTGGATTCGACACGTTTAAAGGCAGTGTGAATGTACTGGACGATGACAAATTTGTAGCCGATAGATTTGAGGCGCAGCCGGCATCTTTTTCCGCGTTGTTTGCACAAGCAAAAGTCCCGGCATTTTTTATTAATCTTGATAAAGCAACAGGCCCTTTATATAATAAAAGTAATTATATTACCAACCTGTTTGCTAACCTGGGTAACATGAGACGCTTACCCATGCGGCCAGGAATTGATTTTGATGCCCTTATATTTATCAAAGAAACAACGCCAACTACTGTTTTAAATTGATAGCAGTTATAATTATTCGCCGAAAACCTTTTCCCGCAACTCTCTCGAAATTTCTCCTGTTACTTTAATAATATCATCTGCAACATGGGTGTTGTTCTCAATGATCTTATCTGCCTGGTTGCGGTAGGGCAATAAATACTCTTTATAGGCCGGTACAACATGGTTTACCCATTTATAGTACGCATCGTCGTTTGAGTAGCCGCGTTCTTCCAGGTCGCGTTTAAGGCGGCGTTGCAGGGCGATGTCTTCGTCGGCCTCGATAAAGATGGTCATATCCAGCACATCCTTAATTTTGCCGAAGTGCATGATGAATAAACCTTCTACAATTATGATAGGAGCAGGTTTTATCTCCAGCATTTTGGGGACTGCACTGGAGTTGTTAAAAGTGTATTCCTGCTTTACAAAACTTTCATTATTCAGTAGCTTGAAAATATCGCTCTCAAAGTGGTCGTGATCTATTGTTGATGGCAGGTCGAAGTTATACTCCTTATTCTCCTCCTTGGTCATGTTATGCGCCACCGGGAAGTAATAGTCATCCTGCGATACCAAACACACCTCGTCGGCACTGAAGTGTTCTAAAAAGCATTTTAAAAAGAAGGTTTTGCCAGATCCGCTGCCACCGGCAACGCCAATTACGTAAGGTTTATTCATTAGGGGTACCGTAGCTGATATTTACATGAAAACGTTTGTCGAGTGCGCCCAATGCTTCAGCAACATTTTTGGTCATCACAATTATAGCATCCTTGGTCGACTCGCTATCGGTAAAGCGGCCAACTACCTTAGCAAAGGTGGTGCGGTTATTCATAGGGTTAGTTATACGCATAACTGTGCCTATTGGGGCTGTACGGTGCAAAATAAGTTTCTTATTAGGGTCAAGGCTGGCATCATCTATCCAGGTGGCCACACCTTTTTCGTTTTTCTCGAATAAACCGTATTTGTTTGCCCCTGCTTTGTGGTTAGCTATGCTATCCGCGGCAGCAACGTAGGTAGAGTCGCGTTGCATGGTATCAGTAGGTGCTGCTTCAATAGGTGCAGGTGCAACACCATTAGGCACCAGTAAAACCTGACCCGGCGTTAAACTGGTCGACTTTAAATTATTTAACGCGGTAATAGCTTCAACGGTAGTATTAAAGCGTTTGGCAATAGCATACAGCGTTTCGTGTGCCGATACCTTGTATTGTTGTGAAGTGGCAGTTGCTGCAGGTGTTTGCGCAGGCTTCTGGTCCTTGTTCTGAACCGGCTGCTGTTGCGTTACTACAGGTGGCTGTGTTTTAATAGGTGCTTGTTCGGCAGGTTTGGTTTGGGGTTGTGTTTTAACCGCAGCCTGCTCGGTAGGTTTAGTTTGTGGTTGTGTTACCGGTTGCTGCACTGCAGGAGTTGGCTTAACCGTTTCCACTATTGACCTTTCGGTAGGTACTTTAATAATTTGGCCAATTTGCATACTGGCGTTATTATTAAACTTTTGGATAACCTTTGGGCTAACGCCGTATTTACGGCCCAGTGAGTAGTAATTATCTTTAGGATCGAGTTTATGGAGGATCACCTTTTTGCCGTTCAGGTTTTCAACACCTATAGAATCGGGCAATGCCGATGCAAATATGGCAGAAGAAATGGTAAGCAAAACGGAGGTTAATAGTAGTATTTTAAATTTCATAATAAATTCTTATTCAGTAATTTATAGTTTTAAAACCTTTATTTCGGCCTTGTTTTTTATATAAATTAGTGCGTTTTTATGTAATACAAACGCCTCGGGTTGTAATTTTTGTATATCCTGGTTCAATAAATCGTGGTATACAACATCATTATTATTTATAATATAAAGATGCTGTTGTAAAGCCCCATTTTTTAAAGTGTGCAAAGATACAATTCTGTAACTATTATGGTTTAGATAATGCACCATATTTCCGTAGGGTTCATCGGGCAAAATACCGGGAACCATTTGGTTTACGGGTGTCATCTCAGGTATGACTATATCATTCTCCAAAGGTTTATCCGTGCCCGCATCATAAGGCCTTAATGTTTGGCCGGTAAGCACATCAACAACAAATAACTTTTTGGGTTGTATATTGGTATTGTACACCACCGGGCCATTAATTGACAGGTGGTCAAAAGCCAGGCTGTAGTTGCTCCAAAGCTCTGCCGATGTTATGGCATTAATGGCTATTATGGATTTGTGCTCGGGGCCGCTTTCGTGCTTGTAATAATGCAAAAGCATTATGCCCTTGTAAATAGCTTCAATACCGGTAAGCCAGCGTTCGGGTAGGGTAAGGGCAGTGAAATATGTTTGGCCGGTTAATATATTAAGCGATGCAAAGCTGGTTTGCTTATCCGTTTCGTTGCGGATCTCGATGGCCATTATACCTGTTTCCCCATCAATTTGCAGCCGCCATATGGTGCCGTTTAGGGTTTGGGAAATGAATGGTTGTAGCATTGTCATTAAGTGTGCAAATATGGCTATTTATATTAAAACCTGTTAACTTTGATAAACAATCCCTACCCAAAGGGTGTTATCACAACAAAAAAACTATTATCATGGACGCTGAAAAAATAAGCTTAGAAGAAGTTAAAGTAAAACCCGTAGTTGACCACCTGAACGACCTGCTGGCAAACTATCATATCCATTACCAAAAATTACGTGGCTGCCACTGGAATGTTAAGGGGAAAAGCTTTTTTACCCTGCACGTTAAATTTGAGGAGTTATATACCGAAGCCCTTACGACTATTGATGAACTTGCCGAACGTATCCTTACCCTGGGTAAACCACCATATAGCACATTTAACGATTATATCACCACATCAAGCCTAAAGGAAGTTAATACCATTGGTATGAAAGATACCGATATGGTGCGGGCGCTGATTGAAGATATGGCTACCCTTATTGAAATGGAACGCCAGTTACTAGACATTACCGCTGATGCCGGAGATGATGGTACCAACGATATGGTGAACCGCTTTATGCAGTTCAAAGAAAAGAACACCTGGATGCTGCGTTCGTTTGTGAACGAAGACTAATCTCTTTGGACGAAGGACGAAAAGATAAGGATAAAAGATATTGTAACTGAAAAAGGGATGAGTTTTACTCATCCCTTTATTATTGCTGTAGGATTCTGTCTCAAATCTCACATCTAATATCTCAAATCGTATTAAAACCGGTATCCCAAAGTTAAGTAACCGTTGTTATTGCTGTTCCTTAACATAGCAGATGGGCTTGCGGTGCCAACATCATAAGGGAATACATTTTGGTTGCCGGAAGAGTGCGCGTAAGTAGCATCTACGTAATAGCTGCCAAAACGCAGGCCAACACCGCCACTCACGGTTTTAATATCGCTGCCGTTTTCTTTACGGGCATTGCCTTGTATACCGTAACCACCACGAAGTAAGAAGAAGTTGGTTAACCGGGCCTCGGCACCAATGTGCGCGTTAACGGTTGATTTATATAAAGATTTAATATCCGGGTTATCAATTCTATCGGCATTATAATCGGGGTTGCTGCTTAGGTGCGCTGTGCTGTAATCAACATACTCAACATCGCCGGTAATAAAACCAAAATGCTTAATAAATACCGACGCGCCACCCGCTAATTTTAGCGGTGTACGTAAATTATAGTTCAGTGTGTAATCGTCAGATTGGTTGCTGGTTGTAGAATTGTTTCCTATTTTTGAAGCAAGCCCTTCATTATAAGCATCGTCTATATTATAAAATGTAGGGGAGGTGAATACCGCACCTAAACGTACTGCTTCGGTAGGTTTATAAATAACACCAAGCTTTGCGGTAAACCCGGTACCGGTTGTTCTTTGGTTCTGTGAATATGCCGAGCTATAATCACGCTTTACAGGTAGGTTGTTTTCCAGTACAGATACAGTGCCATCTTCGTAAAACGTACTAAAAGATGTATAATCAATATCGGTAAAACTAAGGCCTAAACCCAAATAAAGCTTGTTGCTGTAATTACCGCCGATAGAAAAATCGACAGATGATTGACTTCCCCTGCGGTTAATAAATGCTTCCTGGGCAGTTGAAATTGGGCTCGGTGGATTTGCGCTTACGTTATTAGCCCTATACTCGGATGTAGTAGGGGTAAGCTCATACAGATCTATCAGTTGATGATCATAAGCCCAACCTGCTAACGTACCTTGATCAATACCAAATTGATTAGCTTGCCCTGCATAATAATTGTTGATAGAGTTAGTACTATTTGTACCACCGTAATGAATGTTTTGGTTAAAATCGTTTGTGCGGCTAAAACCAACGCCATAGTTAACGCTTAACCAACCTTTATTTTTATCGGCACCGGCTGGTTTACTTAGCTGGTTGTAAATAACAAGGGCTGCATTATTTAAATTAACGGTGTTACGGGAAGCTGAGTTGGCTTGCCCAAAGTAGGTAGATTTAGATTTTGAACCATCAAACTCGGGTGTAATGCTAAACTCCGACCGGGTAAAAAAGCCCAAACCAGCGGGGTTGCCACTAACGTTGCTTAAGTCGCCGCCAACTGCAGTACCGGCATTACCAACCGCTTTTATACGCGAGGTAGATCCGTTTGTAGTTTGCGAGAACCGGATGGCATCTTGCGAATACTGAGCAAAACTATTTTGGGTAAGTGCTACTATAGCAATTACACTTAGTATATATTTAATTTTCATAAACTTTAGGTATGTTAAAATTAGTTCCTTACCGGCCTGCCGCCACCGCCGCCACCACCACTTGAACCGCCGCCGCCTCTTGAGCCACCACTACTTGATGGTGCCGGCATAGAAGAACGTTCACTTGGCTGATAAGTTGGCCTATCGGTACGTACACCACGTGTTGCACGAGTATCACCATAAGCCGGCCTGCCCGCACTACCGTTTGCAGGGCGCGAACCCCGGTTTGGAATGTAGCCTATGCCATTGTTGTTGCCATAAGCTGTACGTGGGCGGTTACCAAATGCGGTGCTGCCCGGGCTGCCATTGCCTCTATAAGGACGCGGGTTGTTGCGATATGCCGAGTAGCCACCCCAATAGTTACCACCATAGCCATATCCATAACCAATACCCCAGAAAGAGTATGGTGAGTAACCCCATGGCGAATAGCCAAAGCCATAACCCCACGGCGAGCCCCATCCATAACCGCCGTAGCCATAACCAAGTCCAATATTCCAGCCGAAGCCGCCATAACCGTAGCCACCGTAACCAAAGCCCAGGCCCATATTCCAGCCGCCGTAGCCGTAAGGCGAATAAAAATTGTCATAATATCCGAAAGGGGAATAATAACCGAAGCGATTTATGCGGGATGCATAATCATCATAGTAAAAATAATTGTCTTCGTCATCATATTGGTCGTTGCCGCCATCCTGGTCGTATTCATCATTTCGGGTAATGTACACAGGCTCTTCGGCCGCGGTCGCGTGCGAGAAATACACGTCATCGTCGTTCTTTGAGGTGGATGCGGTTTTGTTAACGGAGCAGGAACTCAGCGCTATAGCACTGATCAAAATCATTCCTTTAATAAGGTTCCTTTTCATTTTTGTAAGGATGTAAAGTTCTAAGGTCAAATAAACGTATAAATTTATAAATTTGGGCGTTATTAATTTTAATAACAAAGTCAATTTCTATTCCAAAAATCAATATATGAGCAAAGGTGTTATTAGTAAAGACGAAGATTACTCGCAATGGTTTAACGACTTAATAATTAAATCTGATATGGCCGAATATTCGCCTGTCAGGGGGTGCATGATCATTAAACCATATGGTTATTCTATCTGGGAAAAAATACAGGCTGTGCTCGATAAAATGTTTAAAGAAACAGGGCACCAAAATGCTTACTTTCCGTTGCTGATACCAAAATCCTTTTTCTCAAAAGAAGCCAGCCACGTAGAGGGCTTCGCTAAAGAATGTGCCGTGGTTACCCACTACAGGCTAAAGAACGATGGAAACGGGAATATTGTTGTGGATGAAGAAGCAAAATTAGAAGAAGAATTAATCATCCGCCCAACATCAGAAACTATCATCTGGAATACCTACCGCGGATGGATCCAAAGCTACCGCGATCTGCCTATTTTGGTGAACCAATGGGCCAACGTTATGCGCTGGGAAATGCGTACCCGTTTGTTTTTGCGTACCAGCGAATTTTTATGGCAGGAAGGCCATACCGCCCACGCAACAGCCGACGAAGCCATAGCCGAAACAGAACAAATGCTGAATGTTTATGCAGATTTTGCCGAAAACTGGATGGCATTGCCCGTTGTAAAAGGCCGTAAAACACCAAACGAACGTTTCGCCGGTGCTTTAGATACCTATTGCATTGAAGCATTAATGCAGGATGGTAAAGCCTTGCAGGCGGGTACATCGCACTTTTTAGGGCAAAATTTTGCCAAGGCATTTGATGTAAAGTTCACTACCAAAGATAACGTACAGGATTTTGTTTGGGCAACCTCATGGGGGGTATCAACCCGTTTAATTGGTGCGCTAATAATGGCCCACTCTGACGATGCCGGTCTGGTATTGCCACCAAAACTGGCGCCTATCCAGGTTGTGGTTGTGCCAATTTACAAACACGACGAAGAACTGGAGAACATAACTACGTTTGTTAATGCGCTTACAAAAGAGCTGCGTTCAAAAGATATATCTGTTAAGTTTGATAAACGCGATACCCACCGCCCGGGTGCTAAGTTTGCCGAGTACGAATTGAAAGGCGTACCACTACGCGTTGCTATTGGCAGCAGGGATATGCAAAACGGTACAGTTGAGCTTGCCCGCCGCGATACCAAAACCAAAGAAACGGTAAACCAGGAAGGTCTTGCAGCGCATATCGAAGCTTTGTTAGAAGAGATACAAACAAATATTTACGCGAAGGCAGCGACATTCCGCGAGGAAAATACGACCGAAGTGGATACCTACGACGAGTTTAAGCGAATGCTTGATGAGCAACCGGGCTTTTTATCGGCCCATTGGGATGGCACCGCCGAAACTGAACAAAAAATAAAAGATGAAACTAAGGCTACAATCCGTTGTATACCTTTGAATAATAAACAGGAAGAAGGCAAATGTATTTTGACGGGTAAACCGTCTACGCAGAGAGTACTGTTTGCACGAGCGTATTAATTTAGTGCGGGGTGCGGGTTATCGGTGCGATGTTTTCATTAGGCCAATTCCTAGCTCCCCGCACCACAAAACCAACCCCATGAAATTCGGAACAAAAGCAATTCACGCAGGGCAGGAGCCCGACCCAACTACCGGCGCTATTATGACGCCGATATACCAGACATCAACCTACTGGCAAAAATCGCCGGGCGATAATAAAGGTTATGAGTACTCGCGCGGTACCAACCCAACCCGCAAGGCGCTGGAAGATTGTTTGGCAGCATTGGAAAATGCAAAATACGGACTGGCTTTTTCGAGCGGTATGGGTGCTACCGATGCGGTAATGAAACTGCTTGCACCGGGCGATGAGGTGATTACGGGTAATGACCTTTATGGAGGTTCGTACCGTATCTTTACTAAGATATTTGCGAACTATGGTATCAAATTCCATTTCCTTGATCTGTCGAACCCCGATATTATCAACGAATATGTGAACGATAAAACCAAATTGGTTTGGATAGAAACGCCGACCAACCCAACCATGCAGGTGGTAGATATTGAGGCGGTAGGTAAAATAACGAAAGCGAAAAATCTGCTGTTTGTGGTAGATAATACCTTTGCATCGCCATACCTGCAAAACCCTATTGATATGGGTGCCGATGTGGTAATGCACTCGGTTACCAAATACATTGGCGGCCACAGCGATGTGGTAATGGGTGCACTGATGTTAAACGACGAGGAACTTTACAAAAGGCTTTGGTTCATTTATAATGCCTGTGGCGCTACACCGGGCCCTATGGATAGCTTTTTGGTGCTACGCGGTATAAAAACCCTGCACCTGCGTATGAAAGCGCATTGCGAGAACGGCAGACAGGTTGCCGAATTTTTGAAAGATCACCCGCGTGTAGAAAAAATTTACTGGCCGGGTTTCCCTGATTCAAAGAATCACGATATAGCCAAAAAGCAAATGCGCGACTTTGGCGGCATGATCTCTATCGTTTTAAAAGGTGCCGACCTGCAGGAAACCTTCCGCATCGCATCATCATTTAAAGTATTCGCTCTGGCCGAATCATTGGGCGGTGTAGAATCGTTAATTAATCATCCCGTAAGCATGACCCACGGATCTATCCCTAAAACCGAGCGTGAGAAAGCTGGTGTGGTAGATAACCTGTTACGCCTAAGCGTAGGTGTAGAGGATATTGAAGACTTGTTAGAGGATTTGAAACAGGCATTAGCTTAACAAAGAGCCAATAAACCCACGCGTCATTGCGAGGTACGAAACAATCTCTTTAGGACAATTGTACACCCTGCATGGGGGATTTGCTTAAAGAGATTGCTTCGTACCTCGCAATGACGTTTTTAATTAAAAATGAACGATAACCTCAAGTCTTTCCTCGACCAAAAAGTTGCCCAATATAACCGCCCGGAGTTTATCGCGAATGACCCGGTGAGTATCCCGCATATGTTCACAAAGAAGCAGGATATCGAGATCATGGGATTTTGGGCGGCAACACTGGCCTGGGGGCAGCGGGTCACCATCATAAAAAAATGCAGGGAATTGATAACCCTGATGGACGGCGCGCCGTACGACTTTATCATCAATCACGAAGAACCCGACCTAAAAAAACTCCTGCACTTTAAGCACCGCACCTTTAATGATATTGATACGCTATATTTCATAGCTTTTTTTAGGCAGCATTATGAGAACTATGATAGTTTGGAGGATGCATTTGTACCCTCAAATAAATCTGTCATCCTGAACGATAGTGAAGGATCTATTCGCGAATATGCCCTTCAACAAGCTGAGGGTGACCCGACAGTTGAAACTGCCCTCAACTACTTCCGTTCTTATTTCTTTTCCCTGCCCGATTTTCCGCATCGTACTAAAAAACATGTATCCTCGCCATCGCAAAAATCAACCTGCAAGCGGCTGAATATGTTTTTACGCTGGATGGTACGTAACGATAATAACGGCGTTGACTTCAGTATCTGGAACAAACTAAAACCTGCCGACCTCATCTGTCCCTGCGACCTGCATGTTGATCGCGTGGCTCGTCACCTCAAACTCATCACCCGCAAGCAAACAGATTGGCAAACCGCTGTTGAACTAACCGAGGGCTTAAAGGAACTTGACCCGCTTGACCCCGTTAAATATGATTTCGCCCTGTTTGGTTTGGGCATCGAAGAGCGTTGGGGAATTGAAGGGATAATGCCGGAGTTTTAGAATCCCCGTTTCACCAACCTGTCATTTCGAGGGAAGCGCAGCGACGAGAAATCTTGTTCGACTTAAAAAGTGGCGACTTTGCATATAAATAAGATTTTTCGCTACGCTCAAGAGAAAGTTTCTCCTCATACCTCGTTCGAAATGACAATAGTTTTTTACATTAGTAAAAACTATTCTATTGGCACCATCAGAAGAATACCACCTATCCAATTTCCTAAACGGCAAAAGCGGGCACACGCTTGCGCTGTTTGATCATTTTATAAATAGCTTTAATACTATTGGTAAAGTAGAGGTAGTGCCTTTAAAAAGCATGATAGGCCTGGATAATGGTCATAAGCGTATTGCCTATATCACCCAGTTAGGTAAAAACTTTATCCATGTAGTGTTCCCTTTTAAACAGGAATATCCGGATAATCTTTGTTTCCAGAAAATAGCCCAGGTACCCGGCCAGCAACAGTTCAATCATCATTTCAGGATGCTGAATTTGGAGGATGTGAACGATGAAGTACTGGGATTTATGCAGCTGGCTTACCGCGAAGAAGCTTGAAAATAAGCAGCGCTATCTAACTCAGTTTCCAGTCGGGCCTTTCAAAATGGCAGGTATAACCATACGGATGCTTTTGTAAATAATTTTGATGTTCCTCTTCTGCATCCCAAAAATCAGTTTCAGGTACTACTTCGGTAACTATCTTACCTGGCCATACACCAGAAGCTTCCATTTCTGCGATCAACGCATTTGCTGTCTCGCGCTGGCTTTCATTACTATAAAAAATGGCAGAACGATAAGAGGCACCAATATCGTTGCCTTGCCGGTTTCGCGTTGTTGGGTCATGGATCTGGAAAAAGTATTCCAATAGTTTACGATACGATAAAACTGCCGGATCAAATACTACTGCTATAGCTTCAGCATGTGTACCATGGTTCCGGTAGGTTGCATTCGGCACGTTGCCACCAGTGTATCCCACAACAGTAGAAATAACACCGGGATAATTCCTGAGAAGCTCTTCTACTCCCCAAAAACAACCGCCTGCCAAAATAGCTTTTTCAGTGTTCATATAGCTTTATTTATAATAAACTAAGGTAAGTACAAATAATTAAATGGCAGTAATAAACTGTGGTACTCTCCGTTCATTTTACCCTTAGCTTACACATTAAAGGTGATAGTAAGGGATTTTGTTTTGGGCAGATATTGAAATACATTACCGCTGAATGGTAGAACCAGCCCGTAAGTTAATATTATGGCTACTGCTTTTTAGGCTGGTTTTGGTGTCGCGTTATTGTTGAGCCCGAACATGTTCAACAACAACAGTCGGGGTCTTTTCACCTTCATCTATCCTTACTAATTTGCTATCAACAAAATAATAGTATAAGTAGGTATTATGGCCGTTTTCCTGCCCGTTAATTATTTTGTAAACGGTTCTTTCTGCAGATGTTTCAACTAATTGGGCAGTGAGCCACTTGTTGCGTTTTTTAAACTCAGTTTCTGATGTGCCCAAAGCATAGTTTTGCATGCTGCAACTGCTGATAATAACGGTAAGCAATAATAAAATAAGGGATAACTTTTTCATAAAGTTCAGGTATAAAATAGTGCATTTGTATACCTGTATGACTTGCTCCGTAACCCAAGGTTTAGGCTTTTAAAAAAGATTATTCAGAATTATGGCGTGTGCCGGAATCGATCATTGCTATCCCGCTCTCATAGAAATCGTTAGAAGGGGCCGGTCTGTTTCTAACATCGCTATAATCTGACTCCTTTTTAAGGATATAAAATACCAACGCCGACCAAATGAACGGTACAAGCACTGTAAACCAGCTGTTTATTCGCTTTTGCTTTTTTGTAAAAAGTGTTGTACTACCTATTCTGATAATAGTATATATGGCAAGAAAAGCATGAGCTATAACTAATAAAAGAAGTACTATCTCTATGCCGTCCATATCTCAAATCTACGCTTCTTCCTTAAAATAAACCTTATAGTAGTTCATAGACTTATCGTCGTCAAAGCCTTTCTCAATCAGCTTGTTATCCCCGTGAATATAAATGTGGAAATTTTTGTCCAGTTTTAAAACGCTTTTATAAACCCGGGCCTGTTTTTTTACGGCGTTGCCGGATATCTCAAAGCTATCGGCTATGGTAGTATCAAATTCCTCCTCGTACTGGCTTTTAAAGTTTTTGAAGGACGTAATAGCTTCAGGGTTGCTGATCACTTCTTCGCTAAACTCATCCAAATCAAAGGTTTCTTTTTCCTTAAAATACTTCATTGAGCGGTTAAGCAGGTCTATCTTATCGGTTTTGCTCATGGCAAACTCATCGTCAAGCTTTTGAGTAACAAAGTTTTTGTATACGCCTAATGTATTGGTGGTTTGGTTAAAACTATCATTACGGATCTTTAACTGTAAAAACTCATCCTTCCAGTACACAGCGGCATCTTGCCCGCTGCTAACTTTATCAACTACAACCACTTTGTAACCATTCTCTTTTTCGATATTAAAGATCAGCACACCTTTATCCAGTTTGTTAATGTTAATGGCATCCTGCTCATAATCTACCGCGAAACCACCCTGATCCGGGTAAACCTTCAGGTAGGTTTCCTTATTTTCCGATTTAAAGATCCCTATGGCATCAAGCGGGTTGCCTTCTATTTGTACCTTATTAAAGTAAACCACGTAAAGTTCACCGCCTTTAATGTTGGGATGGGTGCTTACTTTGTACAGGTGCTTGGCAATCTGTTCAGACATTTCCTGGAATCTTTCCTTATCCTCAAATACTTTTGTAGCAAAGTTATGCAGCTCGTTAAGGGCAAGGTCGCCACTGCTATGCATCAGGTGGTAAACTTCGTTGGCCTTTTCAAAAGGTTTCAGAAAATACTGCATCAACAGGTTGGGGATAATATCATCCTTCAACTCAAGCGGTTGGGCAGACAAGGCGTACATTTCGCCCTGCGATTGGTTACCTACGTGATGAACAGAAATAGTATCGAGCGAAGCTTCAAAAAAAGTTACCATAGTGTGGCGAAAATAAAACTTTTAGTTCATAGTAAATTGCGACTTTTGCAGATAGTAAAATGGCACAAACAGAAGAGACTATAGTAGCGCTTGCTACACCAAACGGCATAGGGGCAATAGGGGTGATCAGGCTTTCGGGGCCGGACGCGATAACTATCGCGCAAAAGGTTTGGAAAGGTAAAGACCTTACGCAACAAGCATCGCATACCCTGCACTTTGGGCGTATAGTAGATGGCGAGCTGGAACTTGATGAGGTGGTGGCTTCCTTATTTATAGCGCCACGTTCGTATACGCGCGAGAACGTGGTAGAGATCTCGTGCCATGGATCAAATTATATTATCGAATCTATTATAAAACTACTGATAAGGAATGGCGCGCGCGCTGCTAAAGCAGGCGAATTTACACTGAGGGCATTTTTGAATGGCCAGCTTGACCTTTCGCAAGCCGAGGCCGTTGCCGATCTGATCGCGTCAAACTCTAAAGCATCGCAGCAGGTAGCCCTGCAGCAATTACGCGGAGGCTTTAGTAACCAGTTACAACAACTGCGCGATCAGCTGGTTCAGTTTGCATCCCTTATAGAACTGGAGCTTGATTTTGCCGAAGAGGATGTAGAATTTGCTAACCGCGACCAGCTAAAAAAACTAACGCACGATATTACCCGTGTTATTGGCAGCCTCATCCAATCCTTTGAATTAGGTAATGCCATTAAAAATGGTGTAAATACGGTGATAGCCGGTCGGCCAAACGCCGGGAAATCTACCTTGTTGAATGCTTTACTTAACGAGGAACGTGCTATTGTGAGCCATATCCCGGGTACTACACGGGATACTATCGAAGAGGTACTGAATATACAAGGCATCAACTTCCGGCTGATTGATACGGCCGGCATTCGCGAAGCTACAGACACCATTGAGCAGATAGGGGTGCAGCGTACCATGGAAAAAATAAGCCAGAGTGCATTGCTGTTGTACGTTTATGATGCCGGAGAGATAAGCCTTGCCGATTTAAACAGTGACATAGAGGGCTTGCAAAAGCCCGGTGTAACCATGCTGATCATCGCCAACAAAGCAGATCTGTTGAATGCCGAGCAATTAGCTGCTTTGCCGCATACCGATAAAGCCATCATCATCTCTGCCAAAGAGAAACATCATATTAACGAATTGAAGCATAAAATATATGGGGCTGCTGTAAAAGATCAGCTAACGGGCCACGAAACACTGGTAACCAACATCCGTCATCTCGAAGCACTGCAAAAAACAGAAGAGGCGCTGATACGGGTTTTAGCGGGAATAGATACTGTAACATCAGATTTTTTATCAATGGATATAAAACAAGCCCTGCATTACCTGGGCGAAATAACCGGCGCCGTTACAACGGATGATTTGCTGGAGAATATATTTAGTAAGTTCTGTATTGGCAAGTAAACAGCGCAAATAATTGATAATTAAATAGTTGTGAATTCATTTCAGAAAGTAAAAATCTCACTTTATTTGACGACAATAGTATCGACATGGTAATTTATTGCCTCGCTTGCTTATATGTTTGCTCCGGATAAGCCGAAGGCATTTGCAGAAGTATACCGGGTACTAAAACCGGGCGGCTTATTTTTATTTACCACCTGGGATAAATTGGAGAATAATGCCGCATCCTATATATACCTGCAGATCTATTGCCGAGCAATACCTGGAAGAGTCATTACCTGAATCTTCTAATCTTGCGACCCCGATGCATGATGAAGTTGTCATAACACCATTATTACAGGATGCCGGTTTTGTGGAAATATCAATTGAAAAAGTTGGACTCTTCTCTGTCAGGCCAACTGCAAAAGAAGCAGCATGTGATCTTGTGGAGTGGGGCGGATTGTATTTCTTCAAAGCGGGCCCTGTTAAGAAGGGAGGTCCTTTATCTGAGACTTACCTGGACCGATTGTACGGAAGTTTAAGAAAATAAGGTACATAAATAAACCCTGCAGATTTGCGGGACAAGGCGCTCGGAGTGGCAACCACTACGTTACAGTTTTTTAAATAGGACTGTTAATATCTCCAAATTACTAATATCGTTGATGGTTAAAAGCCATGGGTAGGGCAGTTGAGTTTAAAACGGTTGTTTAGCAACAAGCCGATAAACACCTCATGCGTTCCGCCGGGAACCGTGCGTAGCGGTGCGCTATTCATATCGTAACCGTAACCAAAATTCAAGAAAGAGCTAAGATTGAAACCAGCCATGCCGGTATACGAATCGTTACGGCGATAAGATGCCCCAAGCCAAAACTTGTTGCGGAAAGAAACCTTAGTATTTACATCAAAAGATACAGGTACGGGTTTTGTGAATTTTAGCAGTGCCGATGGCGTTATACTGATATCCTCGTTAAGGAATACTTTGATGCCCGCCGTAAAAAAATAATGCTGTACCGCTGGGTTATTTAAATTGTGATTATTGTATTGTTCAAAGTTTTGACGGGGTAGCAGTTGTTGTACTGAGAAGCCGGCGAAATAACTGCGCGCATAAACCCAGATGCCAAAACCAAGGTTCGGCGCCCAGGTATTGGCGCTAAGGTTCGAAAGGGTCTGGTCATTGCCATCCTTCACCGTCAGCATCGATATGTTGATCTGTTGGTGGGTGTACCCGGCCGATATGCCCAAGGACAGGTTTAGCCCGCGGCTGATACCGAGGTGGTAGGCATAGGTACCCTGAATATCGGTTTGGGTGATTGCCCCGGTTTTGTCCGATACGATCATCATGCCAATACCGTGGTGCGGGTCAGAAGCCTGATAAGCAGACGGATCAAAGCGGCTGAACGGGTTTTGACTTTCCTCAGATGCGAAAGAGTTGGCGTCACCATTAACGAAAGTATTCCCAATAGGAGCGTTTATAGAAAAAAAAGAAGTTACCGGCGCACCTTCTAATCCTGTCCACTGGCCTCGGTAACCCAGTTTTACATCGGTATAATTCTCTATTCCGGAAAGGGCGGGATTAAGCAGGTAGTTGTTAAAAATATACTGGCTGTACTGCGGGCGTTGCTGCGCGTGCAAACCCAACGACCCGCACAACAGGATGGTTGCCAGGAAAGCACAGAGCAGTTTAATTGGGCTTCTAACAATCATCGCAGTACAGTTACATATCCCGAGAATGATTTTTGGCCGTTCCCGGGGTCAATGGTGTAATAATAAGTGCCTGTTGGTACATCTTGTCCTTTATACCTGCCATCCCAAAATTTATCCGGGCCTGTGGTATGGAATACAACAATACCGTAACGATTGAAAACATTGGTAACCACATGTGGATAATACTCTAGGTTATCAATTTCCCACAGGTCGTTTTTACCGTCGCCATTTGGTGTGAACGTGTTGCGTACCAACGGGATGCGGGCAACCTCGAGGGCAATGGCGGCAATATCTGTACAGGCACCATTAGATATACTGACATGGTAGGTAGTCGTTTCTGTAGCGCTGCTAACCGGATAAGCGATATCTGTATGGTCTAACCCGGTAGCAGGTTCCCAGCTATAGGTGAGCCCTGTACCCTGGTATGCCGGTTTCAGTTTTATAGGTGTGCCGCTATTGGTATGGAATGTTTGGTCGTCAACTAATGGTTCAGCCAATACATTTACCTGTTGCGTTTTAAAATCGATGCAATTGCCCGCTGTTGTATACTCGAACCTTATTTCGTGCTTGCCGGTGCCGGCTGCTGCGGGCGAGAAGATACCCTTTTCGTTAACACCGGGCCCAGAGTATTTCCCTAAACCTGCCAGCCCGTTTTGTTCCTTTGCTTTCAACAGCATGGATGGTGCCGTTACACATACCGGCTGAATAGCGGGGAAGTCGATTTGAGGAGGTGGAAATTGTGTGACAACTATTTCCTTCACATCGGTACAATCGGCACCCGAGTAAGCAACTAACCGGATAGGATGGTCGCGGGCTTCACTTCCGCTAAGCGGCGGGTAATCAAATGTTAATAGTTGCCCGGATTGTGGCGTGGTAACAAGCATTTTTTGACTTGGTTGCCCTAGTACATCGAAATAAACTTCCAGTTTACTTACCTGCCCGAAACTTTCTGCGTAAGAGGTGTTTTTAAGCGTTAAACGATTCCCGCAAAGATTTGTTCCGTCCGGGAATTCCATTGCGGCCTTTGGAGGCCCGCTGATAATAACGGTTTTCTCAATTGGTTTTGCACACCCCTGATCTGAGCTTACTGTTAACGAAACCTGGTAAGATCCCGGGGCAGAAAAATGGTGCCGGGCATCTTTATCAGATGATTGGTTGTCTGGCGACAGCGGATCTCCGAAATTCCACTGGTAATGCAGGTTGGCATTGCCTGCAGCAGATGAGTTATTGCTGAAGGTGGTGAGGGCATCCTGGCTGCAGCTTTCGGGGAAGGTAAAGTCGGTTAGTATTTCGGGGTTTATCGTTTCTATCTTTTCGAAAGTACCACTGGAACAACCTTGTGCATTCAATAATGTTAGCCGAACAGTATAATTACCGCCCGCCTGGTAAATATGCTGTGCAGTTTTATCAGGAGTTTCCAGTACTGCGCTTCCGTCGCCAAAATCCCATTGCCATGTAACCGGGCCGAAAGCTGCTGAACCGGTCATATCCGTAAAGGTAATTTTATTACCTGCACAGGCAGGTGTAGACGCTGTAAATGACGGGGTGAAATTAGTAATAACCAGCGGGATGATCTTTACTGCCTTGCAGCCAGCGGCAGAGCTTATAGTAAGGGTTATCTGGAATGTACCGGATCCGGAAAAAGTATGAGCCGGGTTTTGTTCTGTTGATAAATTGGCCAGACCGGAATTTTGATCACCAAAGTCCCAGGCATACTTTAATGCCCCTATACCGGTACTCTGGTCAGTGAATCGGTAACTGTTTGAACAGTTTAGCATCGTAGGCCGAAAGTTAGGAACAGGTACAGGAAGGCTGGTGAAACTATAATTTATCTCCTGGTTCCCCCCGGCGCAATTAGCCAAACCGTAAGCCGCGATGATGTTGACCTGGTGTACGCCTGGTTGATTGTAAGCAGGCGATTTAGGGAATTTGTAAACATAGGATGTCTTGTTGTTTTCGGTAACCTGTGTAGCTGTGGGGTTAAACTGTACTGTTGCCTGTTCCTGCGCATCAAGTTTCCAACTTATTTTCGGGCTAGGATAGGGTAGGGTGAGCCGGAAGTAAAAGTCTTCGTTCACACAGGCGCTGTCGATCTCTTTTTGCAAAATGTCACTGTAACCGCTTATTTTTTCGCTTGCTGCCAGACTTGTTCCGGCCGAGTAAGCGTATGATTCAACCTTACCAAACCCGTAGGCAATAGCATTGAAACCACCATTTGCGTTGAGGTGAAAACTTCCGCTGGTTTGCCGTGGCAGTAACAACTGAAGGTAAGCGTAATCTGGCATTGCGGAAAAAGGGGTGAAGGCTTTCGTAGGAGCAACCCCGTTTATCCGGAAGGACGCGGTATCCGCTGCTTTGATCAGCACATTGATAAATTGTTCCTGTATATGTTCCCTGTTTGAAGAAAAAATAGTGATATCTTTTATATTATAACTTACGGGGTTCAATAACACCATATCAGGATCGCCTATTGTTCCCGTGTACGGAAGATTGGGGTAAGTATTACTACAGGATTGGGAAAGAGCGAACTGGGCCACGCTGACCGGGCTGTTGGTGCTAATATAAGTTGGCTCGGAAAGCGGGTTCGGCGTCGAGTAAAATTCACCGCTATTTAAATGAGCAACCTCTACGCCGTTAAAACTGACTGCTGTGCCGTCATCTTTAGCAACTATTCTTACCATTTGTCCGGCCGTCCTCACCAGATAGGGATTAGCGGAAGACTCTTTGGAGAATGGAATGAGGCCATAGTTCGTTCCCCAGCTTTCTACAGGATAACATTGCTGGTAAAGCGGGTCAAGGGTGGCAGCGCTACACCTTGGCGAGGAGATGATTACGCCCGAGCTGCCGGAAAAAACGGCGAATCTGTTGCAGGACGAGGCGGCAGGTCCTTCTGTCCTAACGTAAGCACCGGTAAGGTCATTAACGGTTAAATATTCATACACATCTCCCGCATGTTCCAATAGGACACCCCCAGGTATAAGCTCGGTACCATCTTTTTTTATGAATACCCGGGTATTGGGTTCTGTAGCGACTAAAGTAATAAAGTTTTTGCCCTCAAAGTTAGATTGATTATAGTTCATGCTATAATATTGCTTCCCGAGGGCATCCACGGGTAAAATAAGGGAGGCTGCAGACCGGTTTCCGGCAAAAATATGCGCGTACACTACTACTTTTGGTTGGCCAACATCCACGGTTACATGAATTGCCCGGTTGTTAAGCACGACCCCGCTTTCCTCCTCATTTATATACGCGTTAATCCTGGGAACACGTATTTCCATCACAGAATTGGCGGCAATTGAAAAAGGGACACTAAAATTTCCTGCTGTAATCTTACCGGAAGAGGCATGGTTACTGGTAATAAATACGCTGATATTGGCAAGTTCTTCCTGATAGGTAGTGGCATTGATATCAGGTTTATGCGTGGGAAAGGTTATCCAAAATTCCGACCCGCTATTTGATGTTATTTGTCCTGAGGCTGTAACTTCAGAAAACATAAGCAGCAAGATGGACAGGAAGGAGGCATTGCCCGCTTGCTTAAACCATCCCTTAAAACGAGATAAGAAAATCAGCAAGTACACTTTGATAATAGTGTCTTGCCAGAGATAAAGACTGGCAACGTGATAAGGTCCATTTTATTCTAAATATTTATTAAAAAATATTTGCTATCTATTTTTTTAACATCTATTTTCACCAAAGTTATTAAAAAGCGGTTGCAGTTAAAAGTATTTGTTTGATTTTAATTGTTGCGCCAATATATAACTCTTTCTAAAAATTATTAACCTAAACCATATCTAATGTTGTTATTTGAAGCCTTTCTCCTGGCGAACAATTATCCCATCCCCCTAACGCTGATCCTCTTAGATAATTTTCGGTAGGATTATGGGTGGAATTTTACGCTATTTAACTCTCGTACTTCTTTTTGCCTGTCCCGGGGTGATTTGCCTTGCGCAAACGATCATCCCACAGCCGTCAGATTCGGCATCTTTAGCCCGTGTGTTAAAAAGCAAAGTCAACGGCCGTGTGGATAATGCGGCAAAGCAACTCAAATATCTTGTGCCTAAACTTCCGCAGGTACAGGTAAAAGGAGGGCTGGATTCGACACTTTTAAAAGATAGCCTCAAAGTTTCGGGTTTGAAAGACACGCTGATATCCGCTATTGGAATTAATAAGAGTATAATTGACCTCAGAAACAAAGCAAGGGAACAAAATCCCGTAAAAGCTGCAAACGCGACACTTGACAAAGCCGGCATACAGCTAAAGGGCGCGGGTAATCAGGTAAGCGGATTGGCAGACAGTCTTAAGAAGCTGGCGCCTTTTAAAAATGCTGTAAAAGAAACACGCACAAAGTTGGCCAAATTCAGTGTTGACGACAATATAAAACAGGTGAAAGCGGCCGCTATAAAAAGCGAGCTGAACGAAAAACTGAAAACCTTTCGCAAACCCGATGTTAGTTTGGCTTTAACCCTGGAGGACGCCGAACGCTATCAGTCTGTGCCGCCATTAGGCATGAATACCACCTCTAAATTTGTGAATGTACTTTCTGCGCGTGGTACACTAACGGCTTTCGGGTTACCTGTTAATATTGATTTTACCACCGATCGTGCTTCGGGTATGCCGCCCATGGGTAACTATTCAAACCTTGTAAAATTTGATCTTGACCCTGCCCGGTTTAATTCCCTATACAAAAATGAACTTTTAAAATACACGGAAATAAGAAGGGACTTGTTGGGCGGAAAAGATTTGAGCGCCTATACAAAATCAAAATTAACAGAGCGTTTAAAAGCACAGAGAAACAATGCCGAACAGGCCCTTAAGGATCAGCCATATGCAAAATACCTGGACGATCCATCAAGTATACAGGAGTTGCTGGGGATGGACCGGAACGCGATCGTCGCCAAATTAAAGAAGGAGTCGATAGGGCGGGCAAAAGAGTATAGCGTAAAAGCCACAGCTGGCATAAAAAAAGTAGCAGCGCTAAAGAGTACTGCTCTTGAACAGGTTAAAGCAAAAAAAAACGCTGTAAACGAACTGTCTTCAAATAACGGGCTTCAGCAATATTTTGGTGATCCTGCCAACATCAAAGAGATCAGTTTAATGGGACCAGGCCAGATCAGTCAAAAGATCTCCGCAATGATCCCTGCGCAGGGTGATGCTGTAAAAACTGTCGGTCCGGACGTGATATTTGCTGGAGTTAACATCAGTGCACTTACCAGGAACTTGTTAGCGGCGAAAGTTGCAGGGCGGGAACAGGTAATCGATAATATCGCTCAACATATATTCCTGTCCTCCCACCAATTCAGTAAAGTAAATTTTAACGCGGAACTTGAGGTGCAAAAGCGCGCTGCAGACCGCGGGCTGGACAGCGTTATTACGACAGATACTTTATCAGGAATAAACGCTGGGCCTACCGACTTCAAAGCATCCCCTATAGCTAAAGTGCTAGATTCAGTCACAAATGACACCAATATTTACCACATCGCCGACGAAATTATGGCTGTGAAAGAAAAGCTGCAAGATCAGGGCCTTGATGTCAACAGGATGATCGCAATGCAGAAATTTCTGGATAACAGGGATTTCCGTGGCGGGGTTTCTGAATTTGGCGATGGGATACAAAAAAGCGGACCTGTTAACCGTTTGCAAGCCGTTGCTTCTAAATTTAGCGCGCTAAAGATTGGCTCCTACAGTAATCAAATTCCTGGCGGCGGAATGAACCAAGAACTTTTTTTAACAGGTGCGCATGTCACGGTGAAATCCGGTTTCGTGCCGCTAACGCTGGGTTACGGCAGCGTCAACGATATGAGCGCGCAAAAAGATGCCCAGTATCAGGGGTCGGTTTACAACCAACCGCGTAACGTAACTTTTTTTGGTGCAGAATTGAAAAATGCTGTCCGCGGCAATTTAAAAATCTCGGTGATCAGTTCCTTTAACCGGGAAGTACGCAATAACCTTTACGCCATCCCCACAGTTTCCTCCAACACCGTTGCCTTTACCCTGTCAAAAGGAGTGAATATCGGCCAGCTGGGCCAGCTCGGCCTGGATGTTTCCAAATCCACTACGTTGTATGCCAATAAATTTCAGCCGGGCGCGGAGGTCATACTCGACCGGAAAGGTGGTTTAAACCAGGATCTGAGTAACGACCTGTTCCAGGCGCTTTCTTTCGGTGTTTCTCATCACCTGGACCTCAACAGTATAGGGGCAACTGATAATGTATACTTTAATTATTCTGGCATGGGGTATCAAAACCCGGCAAACAATGGGTTTGGCGGTGCCAAAATGAAATTTGGAGGAAATATAAAAAAATCATTTTATGGAAACCGGCTTAGTTTAAACCTGCGTACAGATATGACCAATATGCCGATAAGTTATACCAGTAACGACAGATGGAAAAATTACCAGGTATCACTTGAAAGCCGTTATACCGTATCCAAAGGGTTAAATGCCATATTTAAATATACCAATAACGGCACGGATAAACGGGTTGACGGTTTAAACACGCAGGTTTATGGTTTCGAAAAGTTTCAGCTTGACGGTAATGCTTCGTATAAGATTGGGCGGAATTTTTCGGTCAGTCATTTTGGTATGGGAACGCAGGCAATCAGCAGCCCGGTGTCTGGCGGATCACCCGAGGGGCAATCGCGGCTGCTGATTTTGAATTATGTACAAAGCGTGGTCTTAAAACGTAACGTGCTTAGTTTTACCATGTTCTATAACAGGGAGCTAACCGCTGTTAAAATGATCGGTAATATGCTGAACACGGATATGACCTATTCTTATACACTTTTCAGGCGGCTTTCCGCGTCTTCGGGAGTTGTTTATCTGGACAACACGGGTATCGTCAGGCAGGCTGGTATCCGGCAAAGCCTCAACCTGGTGTCAGGCGGTCATTTTGATGTAGGGAGTTTTGTTGACCTGAGAAAAGATATGATCAGGCCATTATATAGCGGCCTTTATCCGGGCTGCAGGGCGGAATTAAGTTTAAAATATCACCTAAACGCATTTTAATGAAGTATCGAATTATATGTTGTTTCCTGCTGTTTATTTCTTCAAGGCTGTCCGCTCAGGTTAGCTTTATACCCGAAATATATGGGCGTAACGTGAACGGGTTATTTTCTTGCCGGATTACCGGTGGCCTGATCAGCACCCCCGCTAAATTGACCATTACAGTAAAAGAGCGGGCCAGCGGCGTGATCTGCGCGATAAGAACCCCGGAGTTTAATTTATTGCCTGGAACAAATCCGATCCCTCTTACTGCCGCCAGATCAGCTGCTATTCAATTTTCTAATAATCGGATCGGGCAGATCAGCGCCTCTACCCGTTCATTCCCTGAAGGCGATTACGAATATTGCTTCTCTATTACCTTTACCCGAAGTGATAACCCGCCGGTTGAACAATGTTTTGATTATACGCTGGCGCCCTTTGCCGAACTCAATCTGATTGACCCTTATAACAAAGATAAAATATGTGACAAGCGTCCTTTATTGAGTTGGCAGCCCTTGCTGCCCGCTATCCCCGGCGCGCTTTACCAACTGGTTCTTGCCGAGGTGAAATCCGGACAGACCCCAACAGAAGCACTCAACTACAACCTTGCGCTGGTTAATCAAAGCGGAATCATGTCACCGACATTGCCCTACCCCTCTATTGCAAAAGAACTTGAAAATAAAAAGAAGTATGCATGGCAGGTAACAGCTTATAAGAATCAAACCATTTTGAACCGGTCAGAAATATGGGAGTTTGCTATTGATTGTAAAGATAGTATGAAAAGAACTGCGGCTAATGGATACCGTGATATCGAAGACCTGTCGAAGGGGAACTTTTATATTGCAACAGGAGTTTTAAGTTTCTCTTTTATCAATGCATTCGGAGAGGGAAAACTCAATTACGAAATTTTTGGTATTGATAACCCGCAGAAAAAGATCAAACACCTGCCGAAATTGAAAATAATCAATGGAACAAACCAGATAGATATCGACCTGTATGATATCGGTTCTTTTAAAAATAATACATTCTACATCTTAAAGGTCACGCTGCCGGATGGAAAAGTAAAGAACTTAAGATTTATATACCGGGAACAGCCATGAAAGCGATGATGATTTTAATGCTTGCAATCTTAATGCTGGCCGGGTGCCACACTGCTGGAGGGAATTTTTTGGAAACCGGGGATCAGGACCTTAACGTTCAAATCGGCCGGCTGCAACCTACCGGTAGCCCGGGAGAAAATGCCGACCGTAACTTTAAAATAAAGCTGGTACCCAAAGGGGAGGCCATACTAACGGCGAAAAAAAATGAGACCGCCTTGATGTTTGCTATGGACAGCTGTTTTTCGCTGAAACAAAGTGGCCGGCAGATATATCCTGCAATGGTGCAGCAGGTTCCCAACGGGGTAAAAGGGACCTATGAATACCTGGTCATATTCCCCACCGTTTCGCTGCGTTTGAAGGATAGTGTTGAATTCAGGTATCAGGATAAAAATATTTCTAAAAAATCATATACCCTAAACCTATTAGTACAGTAACGACATGCAGTATAAATTTATAAATCGCAGGCGTAAATATATAGCGGTCATGTTTTTGGCCATTTGGCTGGTAGATATGGGTATCCCTGTTTCCGTGTACGCGTTGACCTCCGGACCTGCGCAGCCGGAAGCACAGTCCTTCCAACAGGCCGGTGTATCGGATATGGTGGACCTGCAGACGGGGGACTTTAAATATAACATACCTTTAATAGATATCGATGGTTACCCGCTCAACCTGAGTTATCAGGCAGGTGCAGGAATGGAAGATGAAGCCAGCTGGGTTGGCTTGGGCTGGACGCTCAATACAGGAGCGATCAACAGGCAGGTAAGGGGGGTTCCGGATGATATGTCAGGTGATATCGTGGAGACGGATCATTATACAAAACCCATGATCACTGTTGGTGGTAACTTTTCTTCGAAAACAGAAGCTTTTGGTAACGCGTTGTTTAAGGTGACCGGATCGCTTAGCGTAGGGATCTATTCTAATAATTATACAGGTTATGGCGCGCAGCTTAATGCAAATGCAGGAGTGTCGCCAGCCGCGAGCATCGGGGGGCTTTTTACGGGAAGCCTTGGACTTGGAATCACCTCAGATTCACAGAAAGGAGTAGATGCCTCACCCTTTGCGTCTCTTGCCATTTACGATAACGCGACTGGTAAAGCAGTAGAGCACCAGGGCTTAAGCGCAAGCCTGGGTTATAATACACGCAGCGGCATGAAATCCCTTTCTCTTGGTGCCGCCTTTGGATCTAAAGTACAATTCATTAACCCCGGGTTGAATCATTCCTATAACACTGAACCGGTGAACCCCAAAATTCAGGTCCCCTATAAAAATACTTCAGGGTCATTTACTGTAAGCGGCGGCCTTGATGATTTCGGAATATTCGGCGGCGGCGGCATAACCGGTTACAAAACAGTAAGGGAAGTAGCTAAACCGGCACTTTTTACACCCACTTACGGTTTGCTTTACGCAGAAAATGGTAAAGACCGCGAGGATGCGGTAATGGATTTTATCAGGGAAAACGAAAATCCGGTTATACCGGAATTGCCTAATCTGGCTGTCCCCATTCAAATGCCTGATATGTTTTCTTTTACAAATCAGGTAAGCAGCGGCCAGTTTAGATTATATCGCGGCGGATCCGGGATTTTCTTTGACAATAGGGTTGATGACATCAGCGATACCAATACCGGGGGACTAGACTTTGGAGGAAGCTTTTCAGCTATCCATGTCGGTGTCAACTATTTTAAACAGGACTCCCGAAGTACCACACACAAGTGGACACAAAATAATAATTACCGCAGCAAAGGAGATTTCCAGAATAATGATTTTATCAATCCGTTAAAGGAAAATGCTCATTTCAAAGTTTTAGGGGAGATAGCCCCGCAAGATGCAGGATTGACTTTAAAAATGAATGGTACCTTACCGGTTAAAGTCAAGCTGAATGAAGGTGATTACCGTGCGGAATCTTTTTTTTCCGGATCTAATGACCTTGGGGCAGGGCTTGTTAAAACATCACGCCAGCCCAGGGCTACGTCTGTTTCATATTTAACGGCAGCAGAGGCCAATACGAATGGCCTGGAAACTACGATCAAAAATTACAAACTTATTGATATAAATTCCACAATTGATATCGCCGCCAAACCTAAATTAATAAAAGCTTATCCCAGGGTTGACCCGCAGCTTTCAGAAGTTGGCGGTAATGTAGCCGATTACCCAGCATCTGCAGAAAGCCCTGCCGACGCGGACGGCTTCCCGGCTCGTAAGGGCCATCATATATCCGAAATGACCGTTACAGACAAAAGCGGAAAACGGATGGTTTATGGTTTGCCTGTTTATAATGTTAAACAAAATGAATACTCATTCGCCCTGGACAAAGGTTATGCGGTTACGGGGGTTAACCGTACCAGTTATCCCGGAAGAAATAAAGGCGTTGATCATTATTATCATAAAGAGACCAAACCTCCTTACGCAACCAGCTTTCTGCTTACAGCCGTGCTCTCTCCCGACTACACGGACAAGACCGGGGATGGCGTCAGCGATGATGACCAGGGTACCGCAGTTAAATTTAATTATTCGCGCTTATCCTATTTATACAATTGGCGCACACCCTTCGCGGGCGCAAATATCAACAGGGGGCTCCTGGCCGATCCGGATGATGATAAAGGAAGCGTGATCCTCGGAAGAAAAGAGATCTGGTATGTAAGTTCAATAGAGTCAAAAACAAAGATCGCTTATTTTATCACAGAAGACCGGCAAGACGCGCTTGGTGCACAGGCCGACTGGTCTGTCGGGGGCAAAGATGATAATCAAAAACTTAAAAGATTGAAAGAGATCCGGCTTTATTCAAAAGCCGATATGTCAAGGCCCATAAAGGTCGTGAAATTTTCTTATGACTACACTCTTTGCGCCAACGTTCCGAATTTTACGGGGGAGACCACATCAGGCAATGGAAAACTAACCCTGAAAAAAGTTTGGTTTGAATATCAGAACAGCCCGCGTGGCCTCTCTTTTCCATACCGCTTTACCTACAACAATACCAAGGGTTACCAGGAAATGGCTATGGACAGGTGGGGTATGTACAAAGAGCAAACAGAGAACGGCGGCGGGATGACCAATGAGGAATATCCTTATGCTAACCAAAATTCGCGCTCCACGGTAGATGAGAATGCGGCACTTTGGCAATTAACAGCTGTAAGTCTCCCGACTGGCGGCCAGATCAATGTTAACTACGAGGCGGACGATTATATGTTCGTTCAGGACCGGAAAGCGATGGCCATGTATTCCATCAGTGGGTTGGTTAACAGTTCAGGCGCACTGCTGCCAGACCCCAATGCAGATGGATATTTATATAATGCGCAGGGGATCAGGGTATCACTTCCGGCTTCTAAAATGCCTCCCGATGGACAGGACATTACCGCCTGGTTCAAAAAGAATTTTTTAAATGGAAGCGACTACCTCTACACCAAAATGAATGTAGATATGAAAACGAAAAATGACCTGTCGGTTGTGAACAGCCATGACTTTGTACCCGCATATATCCAGGTGACAAACGTTACAAAGGCAACTGACGGGACTAATGGGTTAAATATCTTTATGGCGCGTTACACGGAGAATGGCATAAATACGAATACTATTATGCTCGCCGCATTACAGCGCCTTAAAAACGAATACCCGAGGTTTGCTTACCCTGGTTATCAGCAAAAAGACAAAGCGACTGCTTCATCAAGTATTCTTTCGATCATTAGCGCAGTGATCAATGCCGCTTCAAATTTTGGTGAACTTTTTGAGAATTTTTATCAGACGGCGAATAATAACCATTATGCTACCAAGGTTGATCTCAATAAAAGTTTTATCAGGCTCGCAAAATATAATGGTTATGAAATAAGCCCGGGACAGGAGGTTATTGCCAAGACAGGAGGGGGCGCCCGGGTAAAAAGTATTTATATTACCGACAACTGGAACCCCGATGGAAGCCAGACAGACCGAACGGCACAGTACGGACAAGTATTTGATTATACAAAAGTTGAAAACGGACTGCTGATCAGCACTGGCGTTGCGGCATATGAACCCGGAATCGGTAACGACGAAAACCCCTTTAAAATGCCTGTACCTTATATTCAAAAGATAAAAGGCGGGATAGATAATTATATGGATCTGGAAGAACCTTTCGGGGAGTCGGTTTTTCCGGCCCCGTCTGTAACCTATAGCCGTGTAACTGTTAGGGACTTGGGTAAAAACGGAAGTGCTTCTACTGTAAAAAGTGATTATTATACGGTTAATGACTTTTATACCGGCAGGGACTATCCGGTAAAGGTGAATGCACTGCAGCCTGAACGCTACGCCCCGGTAAAAGGCAGCCTTTTCAGCCTCATTGAAACCTTTAGCGATTCAGAGCTGATCATGTCCCAGGGTTACAGTATTGAGCTGAATGATATGAACGGCAAGCTAAGATCCACAAGAATCTATAATAATGCAGGTGCCGAGATCAGCGCGACAGAATACTTTTACAAAAGTACCCCGACCGGTTCCGGAACGCAGAAGCTGAATAATCTGGTCAAGGTGGTCAAACCCGGTGGTACCGTAGTTGACGGTGTTTTAGGGCAGGATATCGAACTGTATACTGATTTCAGGGAACAGGAGACAGTCAACCTTGGAACAGCCGTTAATACAGGTGCCGAAACCTTAAACTTAGGTATTTTTTGGGCTTTTCTTGTCCACTTGCCTATCAAACGCAATGATGATTACCGGTTGTTTCGGTCGGCCTGTGCCTTTAAGGTAGTGCAATCGTATGGCATCCTGGAAAAGGTTGTCAAAACCCAAAACGGGTCTTCGATCACTACCGAAAATATTGCCTTTGATGGTGTTACAGGGGATCCATTGATCACCCGTACCCAAAACGAGTTTAAAAGGGACATCTTCACGATGAGGATACCGGCCTATTGGGCTTACGAGGGCATGTCTGCCGCTTACCAAACAGTCGGCTTGCTGTTTGGGCCGCTTACCGCAAGTGCATCGGGCGAAATACCGGTAAACAGTTATGCTTTTTTTAAATCGGGTGATGAGTTTATTGACATGCAGGTGGACGAGACCGATACGCCAACTAATATGCCAAGGTTCGGCAATCACTATTGGGTGGTAGAGCAGAACCGTTCTGGTGTTATTAAAAAATATATCATGAACCGGTACGGTCAGATCCAGACCGGTTTTAGCAGCAAACTGGTCAAAATTATCAGGTCGGGCGCCCGTAATATATTGGATGCAGACATCACCCAGTTGGTAAGCCTCAATAACCCCATCGCAGGGGGGGCATTACAATTGGTAGGCAAAAATGACCTGACATCGGCGCTAAAGGTGATCAATGCCTCGGTTACCACCTATGATGAGACCTGGGCAACCGAAATGCCGGATATACATGCTTTTGATGCAAATAGCGGGGATGACTTCAGCGTGCCTGCCGGTACGGTAAAACAAGAGCAAGCGGGTACATACCCTATAGTTTATTACAACAACACTGTAAATCCTCCATTTATGCCCTTAAGCTCCAGCCTTAAAGCGATTGTGGATAGGTCCAATACACGTTCCATTTCAAGAAGCCGGAGCAGCGGTGTAAACCTCCTTGGTCTTTTTTCAAAGTTCTGGGTGCCTCATGACGGGACTTATCAAATTGTAACCTCCGTAGTGGGGAGCGGTTTCAAAATAAGATTTGATGATAACTGCTCGACCGCGGCATGGAACTATGATTTAATGAACCAGGGGGCGATGCAAAGGAAATATTCTGTTTCACCAAAATATTTAAACAAAGGCTATCATGACTTACGGATAGAATTACCGTCAGTTGGCACTCCGCATCCTGATGAGGATTATGCATATCTTGAGATCTTGGATAATGACGCGGCAACCATAGCCAATAACCAGAATGGTGAGTTGCTGGTTTCGATTTTTTCGACGCAGGAGCTGGTGGGAGATAACCCCAATACGATTGTTTACTTGAATAAGAGCGGGGTTAGTGCACCATTTTATAAGTCCATCTACAATGATGGTTTCGATACACCCTATAGCCCTTGTACGGTCCCCGTCACATCCATCAATCCTTACATTTATGGATACGCAGGTAACTGGAAGCCTTATAAAACCAAGGTGCTGCAAAAGGATAGACTTTATAAAACGATCACTGACGGCGCACCTGGCCTGGTCAATGTTAAGGACGCCGGCTACATTAATGGTTTTTACAGCTATTGGTTTTGCGAGCAGGTAGCTAATAACCCAAAATGGCTGCAAAACCTCGACCTTGCAGCAGAACGCTGGACCACCGCCAACACAGTTACCATTTATGATAAATATGGCCAGCAGACTGAGAATGTGGATGCCTTAAACAGGTATAGCGCGGCCTTATTTGACTTTAACGGGGAATTGCCTGCGGCAGTAGCAAGTAATGCCCGTAACCGGGAGATTTTTGCTGCTTCTTTTGAAGATGGCTACTTTAAAATTGGTGGTGCAAATTACGTTGATGCCAGCCCTGTAATTCAATTTCAGCGTGCAAATATTACCAATTCAAATTTGAATGCGCTGCTTAGGCAAGGAGTTTCCCACAGCGGGAATTATAGCGTGATTGTTCCAGCCGGAGGAATAACTCTTAAAACAGTAAGCTACGCTGATCTTGAGCAAAAAAGCTTTCCATATTTTGAATTCAATGCCAAAAATGAATTTATCAAAAATCCGAATGCAAAATATCCGATAGGTTTTCAGCCAACGCCCGCTAACGGTGGCAAATATTTATTCACAGCCTGGGTAAAGGATAATGATGTTTATAACAAACAGGCCACTGGCATTACCCTGTTGAAAAACCTAAGCAATGTTCCGTTGACCGTGAGAGCGGTAGTGGAGGACTGGAAACTGGTGGAAGGTGTGTTCGAGATTACTACTCTGTACCAGAACGACGTGAATATTGATATACAGCCGGTTGGTACCGGCCCTGTATATATTGATGATATCCGGATCCATCCGATAGCTTCCCAAATGAAGACGTATGCTTACGACGATAAAAGCATGCGCCTGATGGCGGAACTGGACGAGAACGGATTTGCTACATTTTATGAATACGACAGCCAGGGCCAGTTAGCAAGGGTTAAAAAAGAGACCGAAAGGGGGATCGTGACCCTTAAAGAATCAAAGTCATCTTATGTTAAATCTGTCGCTCCCTAAAACGAATATTAATGGAAAGTAAAAAAACATTTTTTAAGGTTGTGTTAATAGCATCGGTATTAGTAGGTATAACCCTGGCAGGCTGGTCCATGCGGAACAGAATAACCGCCGGAACCGGTATCAAGCAGCCAAAGGTAGCCCGGGTTGACAAACCCAGACAAAGCAAATATGACAGCCTCACGGTAAAAGAATTCAGCACATGGCTACGACAAATTGATCAGGATCGTGACAAATTTACGATAGGCGGTACGATCAAAGTGGATGCGCCGGGTGATACAGGCCAAATTAAAATGGTATTGCCGTTTAAACTTACACGTTCGGGCCGGCAATTCTTTTACCGTATTGGTGATGAAATGGTGATCAGTGATCATGGGGTTAATTTAAACGTGATGAATGACAAGAAAAAAATATTTGCCGGCCCGCAAAAACCTTTTCAAAATATGAACCTGTTAAGCAACAATAACCTGCAAATGCTATTGCAGCAGGAGGACTACGAACTGAGCATAAAAGTTGCGGGCAAATTCAGGACGTTCATTCTCAATAATGACCGGCACCCAGGTTGCAAACGCTACGCGATGGAGGTAGATACAGAACGCGGGAAAATTGTGAAAATATCCACAACGCTAACCTCGCCGCAAGAGCCGCTTAACAGTAAGAAAGACAGATATGTAGAAGTACTTTTCCTCAACTCTTCAGATAAGGCGGATTTTACCGGGGAGCCTCAAACAACAGATGTTTTAAATGCCGGCGGTTTGCTAAAAGGTGTGTACAAAGATTACACGCTTATTAAACTTAATTAAAAAACAACCTTATCACACTGTATGAACTTTGTTAGAAGAGGCGTATTGCTGGCAATAGTAACCTTATTTTCATTAGTTAATGAAGCAAAACCGTATGCTGTTGTAGATGCATTGAATAGCAATTTGTCAGGTGACGATGGTAAACCGGTATATGGCTTTAAGAGGGATGATTTAACTGCCCCCGGAGTGGTTACAATAAAGGATGATAAATACGACGACCCGTTATTTGACAAAGTTAAATTTCCGGTGGCGTTTATAAAAAGTAGTATTAGCCTCAGGATAACCGACTTTACAAAGTTGCCCACCCAGAGTAATACGCTCAGCTTCGAAGTGGATGTAAGTGTAGTAGCTTACACGGATGCAAACAACCCTACCCAGGCATCTGCACCACAAACAAGAACATTGAAGGTGACTTATAACCGCCTTGCCGGTACAACTTATAAAGCATTTGATAACTATGACCTGCCGGTGGGTGCCTATAAAATGGAGATGACCGTTACCGATGTGCGTTGTGCGGAACTTCCGGCATCGGTTTTACCCAAAGATAGTATTCGCGGACTTGAAGTATCTGAGTGCATTTTGGTTACCCGCAAATATGCTTTACCCGCTAACAAAATAGTTGATGTTGGCCCACTTACAGTTACCGGTTCCGTTAACAACGCTGCCGGTATTTTAAGTTTGAACTATGAGGCCGCCCTCGCTCAGGAGTATGATGTGGAGATAGCGCCAATAGACATTGGCAGCCCCTATATGATCGTTATCAACGCTATGCTGGCAGATAATTCTGTATCGAATGAAAACCTGGATGCGTTATTCAGAAATAATACCACCCGCATAACTAATTCCACAAGCAGCTATCAGTTCACCCTGTTTGATAACGATTATGTATTAGCGCGGGTAAGGACCGTAAATTATGATGCGGCAGGTAACCGGTTAAGAGGGGCATGGAATTACAAATGCCAGAAAAACGGTATTGCACAGCTCAAGTATAATATCTGGCCGAAGAGTTGGGCCGAGCAAACAAAAAACTTTCAGTATGCCGTTGCCTACGCAGAAGATGGTAAAAAGAAAGAAGTGATGAGTTACTTCGATGGCACGTTGCGAAACAGGCAATCGGTAACTTTAGCAAGCACAGAACCAAATACGCCGCCGGTACCTATTGTACAGGAAGATGTGTATGATGTTTTTGGCCGTAAATCGGTTGCCATCTTACCGGCTCCCGCAGAAGTGAATGACGCCGAGGCCACCCTTCATTATTTCCAGAACTTCAACATGGATAACGATGGCATCCCATATTCTGTCAAAAATATCAATGGGATTGCAATGCCCGGCGGATGCGAAATGCTGCCAGATGTTATGAATAACTTGAGTGGCTCCTCAAAATATTACTCTCCGAACAATCTTTTTAAAAACCTGGTCAAGTCAAAATTTAACAAGGCCATCCCTGATGCCCAGGGATATCCGTTTTCTGTTACACAATATACAGCAGACAATACTGGCAGGATCAAGCTGCAGGGTGGGGTAGGCCCGGCGTTTCAACCGGGTACAGGTACGGTAAATACAATGAGCCGTACCAGTAAATATTACTATGGTAAGCCCGAACAATGGGAGCTTGACCAGTTGTTTGGTAATGATGTTGGCTACGCAGAGCATTACACAAAAAATATGGTTATTGACCCGAACGGCCAGATCAGCTTAAGTTACCTTAATGCAAGCGGTAAAACCATAGCTACTGCATTGACAGGCCCCAACCCCTCAACCCTTGATCCGCTGCCGGCTTTAAACACCGAGAATGTAAAATCTGATTACATAAAGGTACTTAACCCTGCACAGTTTATATTCAACAGGTCGGAACTGAAAATCACTGCCAATACAACTTACCTGGCTGCGATCCCCGATCATAGTGTTAGCTTACAGGTTAACATTGAACAGTTGAAGGACCGCTATCCCGATAATATATTATGTAGCAATTGTTTTTATCGGCTGGTTGTAAAAGTGACCGATGATTGTGGTAACAATATACCGGTGAATAACGGCCTGGATCTACCTACATTCGGATCTGCCACATCCAACCCCGGCTATACCGATCCGCAACCTGTTAAAACAATCGCCAATGTTGACTTTGCAAAGCCCGGTGAGTACCATATCAGTGTTGAATTCCTGATGGACCAGCAGGTTATTGATAATTATACAGATAACTATGTTAATTACTCGCTCAGTAATAATTTATTGTTAGGCAAGTATAACTTTATAAAAACTAAGTACTTAAGTACGCTTCAACTTGCCGATTGTTATAAAGACTGTGTTACCTGCCAGGTGATGTTGACACAGGGCGAACCGGCATTTACCGCTTTGGTAAAAACAAGGTTCAGTGCCTTTGGTGTTGATGTAAATACTGACCCGGTCATAAAAAATGATTTTGAGGCATGGTCGTTAACTACGTTCAATAATCTCAAGATTAAATGTGAAGCGCTCCAGGCAAATTGTTCTTTTGCACCCTGCAGCAGTTACGAAAACCAAATGCTTGCCGATGTTAGCCCGGGCGGCCAATACGCCTTATTTAAAGATAATTTAATACCAGTTGAGCCAGTTTTTAATGTTCTATATGTGCATTTTAATGATGTATTCGGTTTGGCAAACCTGCCTTCCGGAACACTTACTGGTGATGATTCTGTTTCTGTAAACGGTAAAAGAATTTCGGTATACAGCGCGGAGTTTACTCTTTTTAATATGGTCCAAAACTGGAACCCGGTCTGGGCTTATAAGTTTTTACCATATCATCCGGAATCTTGTAAACTGACTTTTTGCCAGGCCAATGAAGGGTCAAAAAACTGGGATGAGCAGGTAAAGCACTTTGTAACCCGGATAGCTGACCTGAAAAAGATTAACGGAGGCGTGAGTCTTGCTTATAATGAAAATACGCCCTTACTGCTGTACAACCTTGATCCCTTCTTTAAACTCAATGCCACTGGTTATAATTATCGAAATAATTTTATAGCTGATCTGCAGTCTTATACAGACCGTGTGCTTAAAATAACGGGCTCGGGGTCTGCTTATACGAATGTATCTCTGCCCCGTTATATCAAATACCTGCTGTATTGCAAAAGTTCGAGTGCTACAGGGGCACCCTGGCAGGATTGCACCCCTGTTTGCAACGCCCCCGAAAAGGAATTTAACATGTACCGGGACATGTACATGGAACTAAAGGCGATTTATTATGAAAAAATAATGAATGCAACCACCTGTTCCGGAAAGTTAAGTTGCCCTGTGGGGGGAAGCGCGCCGATAGTTCAAGTGCCCGGAGACTGCCCAACGCCAATAAATTTCTCGCTTGAAAAAGACGAAGGTTATCATTCTCCTTGTGATAACTGGTCTCAACCGATTCGGATCAGTTATTTAGGTGGCGCGATCAATAGCAATACAACTTTGGAGCTTTATTATTCGCCGGGTGTTAACAGTTATCTTTATAACTTCGGCTATCCCGGAGATCTTGGGCCAAGATCGGTTCCTGTGATAAGGTATGTAACATTTACACCTGGTCAAAAATATGCTTATGTGTGTATTCCAAAAGATGCTTCGATCACTGACGTAAAGATAAAGAGGATTACTTGTACGGGTGCACCGACCGTTATACCCGTAGGTAAGTATATCGATATCGTTGATGAGGTGATCGAAACCTCGCCCGTGAGACTATTTGAAACTGTAAACTGGCTCTTTGGCACTTACTGGAAATGGTACACTGCTTACGATAAAGTAAACAAAACAACAGTAACGTTAAAGGATAAACTCGGAAATGCCGTAATTGCAACTGAAAATATTCCTGTCATTGTGCCATATATCTATTTAACTACTGATGCATACGGCAATAACTTACCGGCATCACCTGCTTCCCTGTTGGTGACTATTCCGGTGGGGCAATCTTCGGGTATCATAACCTACAATAGTGCATACCATCACCACATAGACGGCGAGCATCCTCACAACCAGCACACCTATCTAATTTTAGACAAAGAAAAAAACCCGACTGTTCCCAGTAATTATTTGATCTGGGGGAATAGCTCCAATCCAACAACTACAACCTGCGATCCGATATTGCTAACAAAAGATGCCCGCTTTCCTCCCTATCCGGAAGACGGCAATGGTTCACAAATCCTGACGACGGGTGTGGCGAACCAAATAACGCAAAACAATGATAATGAAGTGGCAGGTTTCGTTAAGACAAACTGCGAGGCTACGGCTGATGAATTGATCGAAAAATTAAGACCTGGTATCATAGCCATCAATAAGTTAGGGATGATAGATCAGCTTAGGGCAAGACTAATTGCGGTGTGTACTGCAGGCGGCGGGTCAACAAACATATTTGGTGCAAGTAAAATAGGTGCGGCAACAAGTTATGGTGATCTAAGTTTTGGCGATGCGATAAAGAACACTTTACAGCTCGCAAATTTCACACCGGCACTTAACCCATGGCTGATCAATTCGCCCTTCCCATATGATATGCCGCAAAAAAACACCCGTACCCCTATAACGAGTGGTAGCACGGTGGTTTGTAATAAAATACAAGCTTTAAGGGCCGAGTACCAGGCAACGCTTCCCCAGGGCCAAACGGCTACTGACGGGGGATTGTATACTTACCTTAAAACAAAGTTCGGGGTTGCAATGGATCTTACATCTGACCAGTTTGCTGGTTTATTAACATCCTGTACTTCCTGTAATGAATTGATGCCTGACGAAATCGCCCTTCCTGTTTTCATGGAGCCTTCAACCTCGGGATATATCACCAGGGCGCAGTATAATACTGCTCTTTCCAGCCTGAATTCGCAGTTTGGCGGCAGTCTGGCCACAACTACGTTCGATAATCAGGTCATATTCGCTACATTCATGAATATGCAATGGGGGTTTAGCCTCAGTTTTGATGATTATAAAACTTTTCAAAACAACACAGAAACCATGTTGCTTAACAGGCCCAAATACCTGTCTGTTAAGCCCGACCCTTATGCCTGTGCCTTATCGCTCATCGACGGTGCGCTGGCCAGCGGCGTTATCGATTATGATAAATATATATATGAGGCAAGAGAGGCGTTTAAAGTGCATTACATTGCAACCTGTTCAGCAGCGAAAGCTTACACGGCATTAAACAGCCGCACCCCGCAATATCATTATACGTTGTATTACTATGACCAGGCAGATAATCTTGTTCGTACAATACCGCCCGAAGGTGTTAAACTCCTTACTTCTGATAAGTTTGCCAATATTGATAATGCGAGGGACAAAGGTGATGCCGTAAGCTGCACCTATACAGGGCCAATTGTAACAGATAAGCCAGGCGCGCTGACTACCTTGTCGTCTGTGTTATCCTCCACAACTGACGGAGCTATAGAGATGTGGTTGTTTAACGACGGCAGCTCGGGCCATACTTTCAAAGCATTTACTTCAGACAAGAAATATCTTTTCCAGGCAGGTATTTCCGGCAACAAGCTTTATGTCGATATCTATCCTACTGATGGTTCCGTAGCCGGGGCTTTAACCTTCACACCAGCTACCAGGCACTTCCAGGCTGATATTTCGGCCGCAATGCCGCTTGATCCATTTGTACATATCGTTATGCAGGGTACCGGGCTTGGCTCGGCAGTATTGCCGCAGTTGTATTTAAACGGTAAGGTTTTGACGGTTGTTAATAATGCAACTTCACCGTCTCCGCTTTCTTTATCAGCTACGGCAATTTCAGGCGACGTAACAGTACCTGATTACTTTGCCTCGATAAAACACCTGGTTATCTACGGCCACAAATTAAGTGTTGCCAATATTAACGCTGATGCCGCAAGCACCTGTTTTACCTTTGCAGACAACAATAAGCTTGGCTGGTACAGGTTTAATATCCCACTGGCAGGTGAGATGACCACCGCCGGCAGTAACACCACAAACGAAATCACAAATTTCGGCTGGTTCCCGCAACATTCACTGGCGACCAGTTATGTTTACAACAGTACCAACCAGGTTACCCGGCAATACTCGCCGGATGGTGGTGTAAACCGTTATTGGTACGACTTACTGAGCAGGCTGGTTGTGTCTCAAAATGATAAGCAGCTTGCGGAAAATAAATACAGCTATACGCTTTACGAGCCGCAGTTGGGCCGTATTACCGAAGTTGGACAAAAGAATAATTCTAACTTTTATCTGGGACTGCCGGACTTTTTAACCAATACGCAAATAACAGGCTTTAATACTTCCGGCACAAATGTGCAGGTTACCAATACCTGGTACGATGGAATAGTTGGTGGAATAGGCGGCGTAACAAGCCCGGGTACCCAGGAAAACCTGCGCAAGCGGGTATGGGCAACCGCTTATCGTGAGAACGCCGGTGACAATGCTTCGCAGGCTACTTATTACTCTTATGATGTTAGTGGAAATGTGAAAACCCTTTGGCAAAAAATTGGTGGACTGAATATAAAACGAATAGATTACGAGTTTGACGAGGTTAGTGGTAAAGTAAACTTTATAAGTTACCAGGATGGGATGGGAGATCAATTCTACTACCAGTATGATTATGATGCCGAGAACCGGCTGGTTAAGGCCTGGTCTGGCACACAGGCTATTATTAATCGTTATAGTGGAAGCAATTTGTTGTGGAATAACCGAAAACTTGATGCCGATTATTACTATTACCTGCACGGGCCATTGGCGCGAACTGTTCTTGGAGGCGAGCGTGACCGTGTACAGGGTATTGATTACGCGTACACACTGCAAGGATGGCTAAAAGGTATTAACAGTACAAACCTGTCGTACAATAATGACCCTTCAGAAGATGGTAAGCCAATTCCGGCCTTGCCTGATCCAAATCGTGGTAATACAATTGCTACAGCTGATGCTTTTGGCCTTGCTTTACAGTACCACAACTCCGATTACCTGCCGGTTAGTAACTTTACACCTTTTGCAAACGCGGCAGGCGTAACGGGTTTCCGGTCATTATATAATGGTAATATAGCAGCCAGCGCGGTCAATATTGCTTTTCCGGCGGCAACGGCACAGCAAGGCCCCCAACTGGCTGTTTATAAGTACGACCAGCTTAACCGCCTAACAGGGCAGGATGTTTTTAAAGGATTAAATGTAAGCAGCAACGCATGGTCGCCAATTGCATTGAATGACTACAAAGAGCAGGTGGCGTATGATCCCAATGGGAATATCAATACCTATACCCGTAATGGAATGGTTGCAGCTGGCAACAGCGCAGCGTTAATGGATAACCTTACCTATAATTATTTTACTGACCCTGCAACAGGCCGCAAAATAAATAACCGCTTAAAATCAATAAGCGATAATGTAAGCAGTAGTTTATCTGCAGATGACATTGATAACCAGGCAGCTTCCAATTACCAATACGATGCCATTGGCAATTTAATTACGGATGCGCAAGCCGGTATTACGGGTATTGAATGGAATGTTTACGGCAAAATAACGAGTATAACTGGCAGTAACCCGGTAAGCTACACTTACAATACTTCCCAGCAGCGGGTAAGTAAAAAAGTTGGTACAACTACTACCTATTATGTAAGAGATGTGCAGGGGAATACCCTGGCTGTATACGACGATATCGGCGGGGTTAAAAATTGGAAAGAACAGTATTTGTACGGGAGTAGTCGCCTGGGGACCTGGCTGCCGAATATCGGTAACATTGATAACAGATTCCCAACTGTTGCTACCAGCATATGGCCCAATGCCGGATTAAAACGATATGAACTGACTAACCATCTGGATAATGTACTGGCAACGATAACCGACCGCACGGTGCTATCACCAACGAACGATTACTATACCGCGGATGTAGTTAACGCGCAGGATTATTATCCTTTTGGTATGCTACAACCCGGCAGAACCTATTCGGCCAATGGCAGTTATCGTTATGGGTTTAACGGTAAGGAAAACGATAATGAGGTAAAAGGCCAAGGCAACCAACAGGATTACGGTATGCGAATCTATGACCCAAGGGTGGGGAGATTTTTGAGCGAGGATCCGTTGGCTAGCAGTTTTCCAAGTCTTTCTCCCTTTCAATTTGCAGCTAATAACCCTGTTCAATTTATTGATATGGATGGAGAAGAGCCTAAAATTAAAACTGTAAATTATGGTCGCAATGTTATGATTGGATTAGTCAATGTCGACAAACTTCAGAGTCACCCAAATGCGATTAACAATAATTGGCTCGGTGTAAAAAGTGATATACAAAATGGATTGACTTACATCAATTCTTTAAAAGACAATCGTTTGCCTACTACGCAATTGATGAATGTGGTATTTGTAACTCACGGAGGAGTAGTTGAAACGACTACACACCATTCAGATGGAAGTATCACAAAAAGCGAAGAATATTTCTTTCAAGCGGTTCCGGGTAACGAAAATCTGCTAATAACATCAGGGGATATTATTAGCTTTATGAAAGATGGAACAAGTAATCCTAATGATAAGTTTGTTAACGAAAAGAACCAGTCAATTGCTGCTTTACAAGGGATTATGGCACAAATGGGAAAAGATGGAAATTTCGTAATTTCAGCATGCAATGTTGGTTCTGATGAAAGTATGGGTATAGCATTACAAAAATTATCTAATGGTAAAGTTAATATTTATATTACGCCAGACCTGGTTAGAATATCTGGCATGAAAAAAGATAAGAATAATAAAGATGTTTGGGATGCTATTCCGGAATTAAATACCCCCCGAATAGCCGATGGTTCGTATTTGGATCCAAATGCAATACAAAAAGTGAAAACTATTTCTAAATATAAAGTTGGATTTATTTTATTTCCGGCTGGAAATAAAAAAGCCGTGAAAAAAGATATAAACATTTTACTTAAATCAACAGGAGAACCTTTAAATGAAGTTAAACCTAAAGAGAGGGCTAAAGAAGAATAAAAATTTAATAATCTTTTTTCTGAGTTTGATTATTATGGTAAACTGTAGTGCACAAGAATCGAATTTCTTAAATAGCCAAACTTATAAAAAGGAAAAATCGGGTAATGATAGTTTGCGTTTTGAGTTAGAATCGTTAAAATATGATTCTGTCAAAATGTTTTATTTTAATAAAGAAAAATATAATGTAAATGAGTTCTCACTGAAAGTTGATACGCCGAATATTTATAATAGAATCACGTTTCCAGATACAAGTTTCGTTTCGATAGACGGTTCACAAACGGATCATAAAGGAGCATTGGTATTTATGCATGATGCCAAAAAGCTTCTTAAAATATTGGCGAATTTCAAAAATGAAGTATTTCCATATAATGAACCAATTAAGGAATATATTCCAACAGTGGGTTTTGTATTTTTTAAAAACAAAGTCGCTGTTGGCCATATTGACATTGCCTTCTTTGATAATAAAATTAGAATAGAAATATTTAAAAACAATAGCCTTAATTATCATTACAGTCGAGATGTTATCGGTTCAAAATTGGAAGATTTTTGCCGGAAACTGGCACACCGTAATCATTTCCCTTCTTGGGTATTTTCTCGTCGTATTTCTCGTTGGGAAAAATAGATCACATCTCAAAAGTAAGTCCCGCTTGGTGCTGCGAGTTAATCGGATATTGAATTTTAATTGGATGTATTATAAATTTCATATATGTTTATTCCTAAACAGGTGCAATTACAAGATCCCGGTTTACTAATCTAAACGCTTATCCTTCATGAAAAAAATCCTCTGCTTTGCAGCCCTGGTGGGCTTTATTAATCATGCAACCGCACAAAACACTTTCCCGACAGCTGCCGGCACTAACGTAGGTATCGGAACAGGTACGCCTACAACAGGCAGACTGGTCGTTAACACGGGAGTTGCTACCCCGGCCAGCGCGGTTGACATCAGGAATAGTGCCGGTGGTGCAGACAATAACGCGGCGATCACCTGGTCGGGAGGAGCTTATGGATTTATCGATTTCAACATTAATTCGGCGCAGGGGATAAGGTATTCCGCGCTTGGGCCGCTTGTTTTCGGTTCCAATACCAATGCAGCTTATGGATCATCAACATTCGCTGAAGCGATGAGGATAACCGCGGCAGGGAAGGTTGGAATAGGGGTGAATGCGCCGGCCGCACAGTTACACATTAATAGTATGAATACCACAACGAATACAAGGGGCAATGTATTTATTGGTACAACCGATGCTGCCGCGATTGATATGGGCGGTCAGCTAAGTTTCGGCGGTTTCTATACCGGAACTACGCAAACATATTGGGCCGGGATAGCCGGAAGAAAAGAAAATGCAACCGATGCGGATTATGCGGGATACCTCCAGTTTTCAACAAGGAAAAATGCGGGCAGTTCTCTGGAACGGATGCGGGTGACAAGTGATGGCAATCTTGGTATTGGAACAACTACCCCCGGATTAAGAACACATATTAACGGGATAACAGGGTTTCCGGCCACGACCGGAACTGCTCAAACAGGTGTATTACGCTTACAGGGTTTATCCAGTAATTCCGTGTTGGACTTTGGGGTTAATGGGGTATCTGGATCCTACTTGCAGGCAGGCAACCAAACTGCACTTAACGCAACTTATCCGCTGCTGTTGAATCCGAATGGAGGTAATGTGGGAATAGGTACGACAGCGCCGTTTAAAAAGCTGCATATTTTAGGCGGGACCATGGCGCTTACAACAAGTGACTTTGTGAGCAGCGGGACCGGAAGTTCGCTTTTAATGGGTCAGAACAGTACGACAGGAAATGTGTATAGTTTGGTTCAGGCGGCGATAGACGGTCCGAATACAGGCGGGATACTGGCGCTGAACCCAAACGGGGGAAATGTAGGCATCGGAACCGCTGCGCCTGATGCCAGGCTGGCGGTGAATGGCACCATTCATACAAAAGAGGTGCGCGTTGACCTCACGGGCTGGAGTGATTATGTATTCAATAAAGAATATGTATTACCCACGCTTACCGAGGTTAAAGATTACATTGACAAAAATCACCACCTGCCTGATATGCCTTCGGAAAAAGAGGTTGTAGCTAACGGTCTGAATTTGGGTGAAATGAATAAAATACTTACCAAAAAGGTGGAGGAGCTGACGCTCTATTTAATTGAATTAAGCAGCCAGTTAAAGGAACAACAAAAGGAAATTCAGAGATTAAAGAATAAGGATTAATAAGGCGCAGAAGGATATGTATATTGTTGCGCTGCAGGTCTTATTTTAAGTCTAACAAATCTGTATACTTTTCATACAGAATATTTTGCACTGGGGCTTTCTCCTTTCTTTGTTTGGAACCATCGTTCGGTCGTTGCGGTTCACCCGGGGAATGCCGCTCATAGGTATGGGGTTGGGTGCCATTATTGCATCTATAGAAATACCGGTTTCTGTACTAATGGCACACCTACTGTTAAAGGAACCTGTAAGCTTTCTTCAATGGATAGGTGTTATTCTTATCCCGTTTACCGTAGTGTTAATGAATACCAAACAACGCAGATTGTTGATCAAAAGGATAGAAGCCTGTAATTCATTGAGCCAACAACAAGAGACTACTTTACCCGAGCCTGTTCCTTTAAAGCCTTGTTGTATTCGTCCAGGCTTTTTGTAAGCGATTGCCCTTTTTCATGAATGCAATCACAGAAAGTATTACAAGCCCGGGGATTCTTGCTATCCTTACATTGCCCCACACAATCAGCCAAAGTGTTGCGGGGCATAATGTTATATATGTTTGTAATGACCAGCACTAAAATGATAACGGTGGCAGCTGCACCGGCAAAGAACATTGTTGGAAACTTGTTACTGATGACTTTTGGCTTGGGTAGAATTGTAGAGTGATTAAAGGGGAGAATGAATTTTAACTTGTCGTAATCCCAGCACAAGAGATACAAATTAGCCAATACCATTAAGGGGGAAGAAAGCAGCGAGCCATCAAAACGTACGGCAAGTGATAGAATACAAATGTTCAATATAATAGGAAAATAGAGCACAGCTCCAAAAGTGGCCGTTCGGGGTATCAGCAATAAAATAGCTGCCGTAACCTGCACAATGCCGATAAATGGATAATAATAACCGGTTAGGTGCAGGGCTTCCAAATAATGGCCCATCGGGTGGTTAACGGATAGATCGGTGAACCGCTCACCCATAATTTTTACAAATCCCGCAGGCAAAAAGCCAGCCGCTAAAGCTATACGATTGAAAACAGCAAAATAGCGAAGCCATTTGTTTTGCTTAGCCTGAAAATGTAGCTGGTCAAGTATGGAAGAGATGCCCATAAATTGCTATTTAAAGTACTTTGTAATTAAAAGTAAATATAAATTTCTCATACAATCAAATAAATTACTAACAAATGTTGTTATAGATAACGGTGCACCGCGATCAGTATAAAAAATCAGAGCCCGACAAGATCATATTACAACAACCTGTTGCTATATTTATAAGAGTTTTCCAAAAAGGTTCATACCTTTAATAGGAAGAGGCAACAGTTAGTGATCTTTCTACGATCCCATTTGGTGATAAACCTAAAGTGATGTATCTAAGTAATATGTTGATTTATAGGCTACATAAAGTCGTGAAGAAGTTCCATGTGATCAAGATTGATAAATAAATACCCCTAATATTTGTACGTTGAAGAAAGTCGTTTATATTATATTTTGTCTAATTTGTTTTAAGGCGCAGGCGCAGGTATCAGACACAGCCAAAAAGGTAAGCATAATTGATACGCTAAAAAAAGATCTTTTTACCGCCCCCTATACTGTTAAACACTTACGCAGTAAAGCATGGACATTGGTGCCTCCTTCGGTACTGATCGCTTACGGAGCAAGTAACTTCTTTTTCGAGCCGGTAAGAAGGCTTGACAGGAATATTTATAATGACATTAAAGAGGATGCCCCAAATTTTAACCATCACCCCGAAGATTATTTTCAGTATACGCCCGTAGCTTTAGTTTACGGATTAAATTTAGTGGGTATCCATGGTAAGAATACTTTCGTCGACCGCACTTTAATTTTTGTTATGGCCGAAGGTATGATGAGCCTTAGCACATTCGGATTAAAGAAAATAACACACCGGCTACGGCCAGATGGTTCCAATTATTATTCCTTCCCTTCGGGCCATACGGCCAATGCTTTTCTTGGGGCCGAGTTTATGGCGCAGGAGTTGGGTGATAAATCTATTGGTTACAGTGCAGTCGGCTACGGTTTTGCAACTGCTACGGGTATTTTACGTATTTACAACCGCGACCACTGGTTTAGCGACGTAGTTGCCGGTGCGGGCTTCGGCATTTTATCGGCAAAGGCAGCCTACCTGCTTTATCCTTACATACGCAACAGGCTTTTTAAAGCCGGACGCGAAAAAGAGAATAATAAAGATGTACCCGACGAGTTAAAGAAAGAACCAAAGAGTAGTTCTATTGTATTGCCCTCTTATCAGAACGGGATATTAGGCTTGCATTTTGCCATGCAATTTTAAGCAGCGATATCTCTTTGGATTAAGGCTTTAAAAACCCCAAATAAACGCAATATTTAAGAAGTGATGCAACTGCGCGGGTACCCTGTTTGTAAAAAAATAGCTACTTATAGCTATTGTAATCCGTTTGTAAGATTTTCAACTTAGCTAATAGTTAATATTTGTCTTTTTGAATGCCGAACGGCTGTTTTTCTTAAATCATAAGTTAAAATATTGATCCAAATCTACAAATATTAATCATCTACTTTTATCTTCTTACTGGGACAAATAAACTATTGTAACCCAAGACCGATTGTGACAATCCGATGGCGAAGCCATGTTTATCTGCATTAACCGAACCTTAATATTTTGAATATGGAATATGAGCTTAAAGCCAACTGGTATGTGGTTTATACTGTTCCTAACCTCGAAAAGAGAATCCATCAGGAATTAGGTAAGAAAAACATAAAAGCATACCTGCCTATGCAACGTGTTATACGGCAATGGAGCGATCGCCGGAAGGAACTTCAGATTCCGTTATTTCCAAACTACGTTTTTATTAACACCACCGAAAAAAAGCGTTCAACGCTATATGATATAAATGGCGTGTTAAGATTTATAACCTTTAACGGTAAACCTGCAGTAGTTTCCGACGATGAGATACTCAGCATCATGCGTTTTGAAAACACTGTATTTGATGTGGAACCCCATCTTGTACAAGGCGATAATGTAATTATCATAAACGGCCCCTTTACGGGTTTGCAGGGTAAACTTTTTTCTAAACGTGGTAAACAAAGATTTGGCATACGGTTAAAATCTATCAACCAGTCGTTATCTCTTGAGGTACCAACTTCGTGTCTGCGTAAACTTCAATAGCTCTTCAATAGCAGCTTAATTATCTATAATCATTCATTTAATTAAAATTAGATATGTCAGTACAACCAACTTATCCTGGTGTATATGTACAGGAAATACCCAGTGGGGTACGTACAATTGTTGGGGTGGCTACCTCAATAACCGCCTTTATTGGTTCAGCTTTAAAAGGGCCTGCCAATCAGCCTGTCACCATTAATAGTTATTCAGACTTTGAACGAACTTTTGGTGGTTTGTGGGTTAAAAGTATGATGGGTTATGCCGTAAAGGATTTTTATTTGAACGGCGGTAGCCAGGCTATAATTGTACGTATAGAGAACGGTGCAACGGCATCAACCATTAACCTGCCAACACTTGGAAGCCCTGTTGGCGCGCTGTCTTTAAAAGCGGCAAGCAACGGCATTTGGGGAAACAAACTTAAAGCATCGGTAAATTATCAAACAAAAGATGCTGATAGCGCTGTACCGGATAATCGCCTGTTTAATTTAATTGTATTTGAGGATACAGATGGTGGTGTTAAAGAAACATTCTTAAATGTTTCTACCAATGCTAACGATCCGCGGTTTGTTACCCGGGTTTTACTGCAAAGCTCGGTATTGGTCAGGGTAAACGGCGTGGTACCTGTAGCCCGCCCCATTGCAAGTGTGCCATTAAACCCACCCGGCAGCGGTTTTACTTCGGTTGCGGCAGCAGGCGGGTCAGACGGGATCGATTTAACCTCAGTCCAATACCTGGGCAGCGAAGTAAACAAGACGGGCATCTACGCATTAAAAAATGTGGACCTGTTCAATTTACTAAGTATACCACCAGCGGTAAGAGGAGGGGATACCGATATACAGGTGTATAAACAAGCCATGAAACTTTGCGTAGCTAAACGGGCCATCCTATTGGTTGATTCGCCGGCAGCGTGGGAAGCCAATGCTGCTAACGCACCTGCAAACGCGATAGCCGGTTTAGGCGCGCTGGGCTTAAACGGCCCCGATGCCCGCAATGCAGCGCTTTATTTCCCAAGAGTTAAACTAGCCGACCAGTTACGCGATGGACAAACAGATGTTTTTGTACCCAGCGGAATAATAGCAGGGGTAATTGCACGTACAGATACTACACGCGGCGCCTGGAAATCGCCTGCTGGTATTGATGCCTCACTAAATGGGGTGCAGGGAGTAAACGTAACGCTTTCTGACGAAGAGAACGGGCAGCTGAATCCATTAGGTATAAACGTGCTCAGGAATTTCCCGATAGTGGGTAGTGTGGTATGGGGCGCGCGCACCTTACGGGGTGCTGATCAGTTGGCAGATGATTATAAATATATTGCCGTAAGGCGTACAGCTCTGCTTATCGAAGAAAGCTTGTACCGGGGTACACAATGGGTCGTTTTTGAGCCTAATGATGAACCACTTTGGGCGCAAATAAGGCTAAATGTGGGTGCTTTTATGCATAACCTTTTCCGCCAGGGAGCTTTCCAGGGTACTACACCTAAAGATGCATACCTGGTAAAATGTGATAAGGAAACCACTACCCAGAATGATATAAACCTGGGGATAGTAAATATCCTGGTAGGCTTTGCTCCGTTAAAACCGGCAGAGTTCGTATTTATTAAAATTCAGCAATTAACCGGACAAATAGACACTTAATAATAAGAGTAATATGGCACAGTTTACAGTTAATACCCAGCGCTTTGACCCTTACAAGAATTTTAAATTCCGTGTAAAATGGGATGGCCGTTATGTTTTAGGGGTGAGCAAGGTAGGCGGGTTAAAAAAAACAACAGAAGTAGTAAAACACCGTGAAGGCGGAGACCCAAGCAGTAGCCGAAAGTCGCCAGGCCGTACCGAGTATGATGCAATATCGCTTGAACGTGGGGTTACCCATGACGTAAGCTTTGAACAGTGGGCCAACAAAGTTTGGAACTTTGGTTCGGGGCTTGGTTCAGAGGTATCACTAAAGGATTTTAGGAAAGACATCATTATAGAACTTTATAATGAGGCCGGCCAGTTGGCCATAACTTATAAAGTTTACCGTTGCTGGGTATCTGAATACCAGGCCATGCCAGATCTGGATGCCAATGCAAATGCTGTAGCTATACAGCACATTAAACTTGAAAATGAAGGCTGGGAACGCGATTATGAAGTTGTTGAACCTGCCGAACCTTCATTTACCGAACCATAAAGCATTTAACTGATGCAAGCCCTTACACCAGCTGATCTATTGCAGCTTTGGGAAATAGGCAGTGAGCAAACGCTGATTGAAAGATCGCTTTTGCTTTTAGCTAAAGCATTGCCCGAACAAACGCCCTCCTCGCTGGCAATGTTAAGTATTGGCGACCGCGACGAAATGTTGCTATGCCTGCGCGAATATCTTTTTGGCACAAAACTAAAAAATACAGCTATCTGCCCCAAATGCGCAGAGATTGTAGAATGGGAAAGCAGTAGCCGTGATATGCATTTGCAGCCTGTGCCGCCCTTACCAGCAAACAGTGTATTAGAGTTTGTTAGGGAAGATCTTAGTATCAAATACCGGCTTCCAAACAGTACAGATCTGTTAAGAGTTATTCGTAACTCCAATTCTTATATTGCAGATCCCAACAAATTGCTTACCGATTGCATAATTGACATTCAGCATAATAACCAGCCGGTACAAGTAAAGAATTTGGATACCGAAACCCTGCAGGCGTTTGAAGAACAGATAAGTAATGATGACCCGCAGGCAGATATTGGCATAATGCTGAATTGCCCGGCATGCTCAAATGAGTGGGAGGCCAAGTTTGATATTTTAAGCTACTTATGGACAGAGATAGATGTTTGGGCAACACACCTTTTGCACGAAATCTATCTGCTGGCATCTGCTTTCGGATGGGCCGAAAAGGATATCTTAAACATGAGCCCGCAAAGGCGCACAATGTATGTTAAACTTATACAAGCATGAGTTCTTTTATCAGCAGCCTTATTAACCGCCATACATTCAAGAGTGAAGTTGTAAAGCCAAGGTTGATGACTATGTTCGAGTCGGAAAGCAGAAATACAGGCATGCCTGATGTAAACGAAGGTGCCACTGATGTATTCGATGTTAACCCAACACAGGATAAGCCTAATCCGAAAAATGCAGCCATAAGCGATTTGAAAGGTGACGATATACCTGATGCACCCTTTAACGCCATACCGAAATCTGCCACGCAACTAAAGGATGTTGATAAAGAACCGGAAGCGCCTAAAGCTACCGAACCAAGCCCTTTTGCGAAGTTTAAACCAGCAGAAGAACATAGGCCATCCAAACCTGTAAAGGATTTTGACAAAGAGCCGGAAATAACTGATCCGCATTTTCCTGTTGAGAACAACGGGAAACCTAACACGGATAAATCACACGTGATCGCTAATGAGCCTGTAAATCACTCAAATACTTTTTCTAATCCAAAAGAGGGGAATGTATTTGCCAAATCACAGCCGTCAACCCCGAAAAAACCAATTGATGAGCCTGTTTTACAGAAACCGATCCTAAAGACTGATACTTACTCTCAGTCTGCATATTTTACAAAAAACCTTCCTTTAAAAGAAACACTGCAACCCGAGGCAAAAAAGCCTTCTATTAAAGTTACAATTGGGCAAATAGATGTGAAGGCAATACCGGATATACAACCTGTCCGTGTTAAAAATAGAACCACAGAAGCACCGCGCATGTCGCTGGATGACTATCTGAAAATGAGAAATTCAAATTAAATGAGCACAGCGCTGGCCATTGCTTCCGTAACACACGTTTTAAAAGATCTGTTGAACAACGGGGTCATTGATAGGGACATAACAGGCGTTGTTGGCGGTAACGTAGTAGTAACTGCCCTGGCACCTGATAAGATAGACACCAGCACAAACGAGCATACCCAGCTTAACCTGTTTATGTACCAGGTTTCGCCCAATGTTGGGTGGACATCGCAGGGGTTGCCATCAAGAAACAGCAGTGGTGATCTGATAAGTAACCCGCCGCTGGCCCTCGATCTTTATTATTTGCTTACAGCGTATGGTACAGTTGAGTTACATACCGAGATCTTGTTGGGATACGGCATGCAACTATTCCACGAAAATCCTATACTAAGCAAAAGCGCCATTAAAAATTCACTTTCACCGCCGCTTAATGTTATAGGGAATGATCTTCCGGCTAATTTAAAAGCACTGTCAACCTCCGAGCTTGACCAGCAAACGGAACTGATAAAAATTACACCACAGGCCTTAACAGTTGACGAGCTATCGAAACTATGGACAGCCTTTCAGGCTAAATACAGGCCTACTGCTGCCTATAAAATAACGGTAGTACTTATAGAGAGTAAGAGGTCGTTCAAGGCATCACTACCGGTTAAAGACAGGAATATATATGTGCTGCCATTTAAGCACGCAACTATCGATAAACTACTATCGCAAAAAACAGATGCTGATGCAGTAGTTGAAGGGCAAAAAATATTACCGGGCTATAACCTGGTATTGCAGGGTTCATCGTTGTACGCGGATAATCTTACTGTTAAAGTAGACGAGTTTAACATTACGCCCGATAGCGCGAAAGTTACCGATTCCCTTATTACAATAAAACTACCCGCCGAACTTAAAGCGGGTGTACATGCGGCACAGGTAGTGAACACCATAAACATGGGGACGCCAGAAATGCCGCACAAAGGGTTTACATCCAATTCGCTGGCATTTATACTTAGTCCGCAAATAGTGAGTGTAACAGCAAATAACATTACGGGTGCCGGCAATGCGCCAAGGGCCGCAGATATTGTATTGAATATTGAACCTGCTTTGGATGAAACGCAAAAAGTGATCTTAATGCTGAATGAGATCCCTGCAGATCTGTCAAAAGATGCGGCTTTTTACAGTTTTTTAGACCCTATACTTACAATTGCTTCACCATTTGTTCCCATTAAAAAAATGACATTCAAAGTAAAGGGAATAAAAGCCGGGAAATACCTGGTACGGTTACAAATAGATGGCGCCGAAAGTCCGTTAACGGTTAATGGAGCCGGGGTTTATGATAAGCCTAACATTGTACTGCCATGAGCACGCAAATTTATGCCGATTGGATCGAAGCAAACCAACGCTACCTTGCAGCATTATTGAGCGAAATAAAGGCGGAAATGAAGCTGCACATGCAGCAACAGGAAAGCGATAGCTTGTATAACGAATGGGTAGCCGCGAAAAAGTTTACCGTAGATATTAGCGCGTCGTTACCCAACCCCGCGGTTATTGATGAACTTTGCAGGGTGCTTAACCTGTCTGTTTTTGAAAGAAAGATCATACTGTTATGCGCAGGTGTCGAGCTTGATGAAGAGCTGAGCCAAATGGTTTTCGCGTATACACAAACATCAGTTCTGCCAACATTCAGGCTGGCCTTGCACACGCTTACAGATGCCCATTGGAGCGCGTTATCTCCGGTATCACCATTACGTTACTGGCGATTAATAGAATTAACATCTGGAGAGTTGATGGCCGGTAGTCCGCTTAAAATTGATGAGCAGGTGCTGCACTATCTAACAGGTGTAAATTACATGGACGAGCGGTTAACAGAATTGCTTGAAGCTGTTGATAACGATGATGAGCTTGTGCCCTCACAGCAAGCATTGGCAGACCAGGTTACAAAAGCATGGTCTCAAACAAACAATCTTGTCAGGTTAATTCAATTGGTTGGTGCTGATAATTCAGATAAAAGAGCGATCGCTAAAACGGCGGCGGCAAAAGCCGGCTATCAGTTATACGCGATAAATGCAGGTTATCTGCCTTCGGGGAAAAGCCTTAGCGAATTTATCCGCCTATGGAACCGCGAATCGGCATTAAACAACTTCGCTTTATTTATTGATTGTTTAGAAAGTGACCTTACAGATAAAACCACCCTGCAATCGGTAACAAATATTGCAGAAAATACTAACGGACTCACCTTTATAAGTACAACAAGCACATCGCTTGATTTAAAAAGGCAGCAGGTAGTACTTAATGTTAATAAGCCTACCATTAAAGAACAGTTAATGCTGTGGCAAATGTATCTGAAACCCGAACTAAAATACACCGGGCAAGACCTTAGCCGGTTAGTATCGCAGTTTAATATGAGTACCAAAACTATTCGTATGACTGCTTTAGAGGCTAACCATCAATCGCAAAATGGCAACGCTACAAAAAGTGGAAAAAGCATTTGGAGCATGTGTTGTGCCGAAACCCGCCCACAACTAAACGAGCTGGCAGAAAGGGTTATCCCGGTTGCCAAATGGGACGACCTGGTTATCCCTCAGCAGCAAAAGGAAATATTAAAAGAGATAGCCATACATGTGCAGCACCGCATTACGGTTTATGACGACTGGGGTTTTGCTGCCAAGAGCGCGAGAGGCCTGGGCATAAGCGTACTTTTTTACGGCGAAAGCGGTACCGGTAAAACAATGGCGTCAGAGGTGCTGGCAAATGAATTACAGCTTGATCTTTACCGCATTGATCTGAGCCAGGTAGTTAACAAATACATAGGCGAAACAGAAAAAAATCTGAAGAAAATATTTGATGCGGCAGAAGATGGCGGTTCTATATTACTTTTTGATGAAGCCGATGCCTTGTTTGGCCGCAGGAGCGAAGTAAAAGATAGCCATGATCGCTATGGAAATATCGAAGTAAGTTATCTGCTGCAGCGAATGGAATCGTACCGTGGCCTGGCTATTTTAACTACGAATATGAAAGGCGCTCTTGATAATGCGTTTTTGCGCCGCCTGCGTTTTGTAGTTCAGTTCCCGTTCCCTGATACCGCCCAACGGAGTGAAATATGGAAACGAGCTTTCCCAAAACAAACCCCGACACAGGATTTGGATATGGAAAAACTTGCCCGGCTCAATGTGGCTGGTGGAAACATAAAGAATATTGCCATGAATGCATCCTTTATAGCTGCCAATGATGGCCAGCCGGTGCAAATGGCCCACATATCACGCGCCGCAAGAAGCGAGTATACCAAGCTCGAAAAAATGCTGAGCAGCTCAGAAATTAACTACTGGTGATAAAACAAGATCAGGATATAGAGTTGGCTATTGATAAAATAGTGCTCCATGGTTTCTCTCCCAAACAATCAAAAGGGTTAAAAGAGGCTGTTGAGTTTGAATTAAGCCGTATGATAAAAGAACGCGGATTACCTTCAGAAATAAGATCGGGTGGCAGCTTTGAGCAATTGCCCGGCGGTAACTTTAACGCGAAGGCAGGGTCAAGCCTTAAAACGCTTGCCTCGGCCATATCAAACCACGTTTATAACGGGTTTAGCGAACCTAAAAGCCCAAAACCGAATAAATTATGACATCATTCACAGGTTCGCCTTATTTGATAAAGGGAGGTATTGTATTAGTAGACCCGCAAACATCGGCAATACAGAAGGTAATAGCCCTGCAATACAACCCTGATACGCTAACGCGTACAATGCAAGTGCATGGTACAGGGGGCGAGGGTAACAGCCGCTCGGAGGCATTACGCCTTACCGGCCCACCTACAGAAAATATAAAGCTCGAAGCAGAGATAGATGGAACCGACCAGTTGGAAACTGCCGATAAGCTAACATCAAAAGTTGGCATACAACCACAGTTAGCGGCGCTCGAAATGATGATCTACCCAACAAGCGGGCATCTTATAGCCAACAACAATATGGCAAAGGTTGGTACAATAGAAATTGCACCAATGGAATCGTCACTTGCACTGTTCATCTGGAATGCAAATCGTATCATCCCGGTCCGTATAACTGAATTTAGTATTACCGAAGAGGCTTTCGATGTAAACCTTAATCCAATTAGAGCCAAGGTAAGCCTTGGCATGCGTGTGTTAAATGTTGATGACCTTGGGTTTAACAACAAGGGCGGTAACCTGTATATGAGCTATCAGCAAAATAAAGAAAGCCTTGCTGCTATGTTCATTTCCGGGTCGTTAAGTAAACTGGGTATAAAAGCAATAGTATGACTACATCAATTCAATCATTACTACAGCAAAGCGGGCTAAAAACTAATACGTTCTCATCGGCAAGCAGGTATTATAGTATTGATACCACTACAATGCAGGATGTGAATGGTAACAGTATTACTTACCTGCGCAGGAGGTTTTTACCGCAGCCTGATCAGTTTTTTAAATTGCAGGAACATACTGTTCTGCAGGGGGAACGCCTTGACCAGGTCACTGTTGAATACCTGGGCGACCCCGAACGTTACTGGCAAATTTGTGATGCCAACAATGCCATGCGCCCCGAGGAACTGATAGAAGAACCGGGCAGCAAAATAAAGATCACACTACCCGAAGGTATCCCCGGAAACAGCAATGCTTAAAGGAATATATCTTACCCTGTTAATTGGCCCGGGTGTACCTATCCCGGCCCCACAGGTATTGGTAGATGCACTTAGTAATATCCAGGTTACAAACAGTAAAGACCGCAGCGGTTTTCAAATAAGTTTTTTAACCGGTAAAAATTCGAGCATTGTTACTACAATGCTTCCGGCAGGTTTTTTTGATCCCATTACTACGAGGGTAATTTTAATAGCCACACTTAACGGCATACCCAATGTAATAATGGATGGGCTGGTTACCAATCATCAATTGGGGCCATCTAACGAACCGGGTAAGTCAACATTGACCATTACCGGTGAGGACCTGAGTTTAGCTATGGATATTATTGATATGATAATTCCATATCCAGCCATGCCCGAAGTGGGAATAATAAATCTAATACTGGCTAAATATGCATTTTTAGGCATTGTGCCGCTGGTAATACCGCCTATTATATCGCTGATACAATCGCCAACCGAAACCTGGCGCACCCAACCAAAAATGACCGATAGGGCATATATTAAACAGTTGGCAAGTAAGTGCGGATATTTGTTTTTTGTAGAGGCCGGTCCATTCCCGGGGCAAAGTATTGCCTATTTCGGGCCCGATGTAAATGTACCTGTTCCGCAGCCCGCCTTAACGGTAAATATGGATGGTGCCACCAATGTAGAAAGCATAAGTTTTTCGCTTGATGGCCTGGCCAAAAAGGTGCGGATCTACACCATTATGGATCCTATCACCAAAAAGATACCTATACCCATACCTGTGCCAAATATTAACCTGTTTAAACCGCCAATGGGTGCAAGGCCAACGCCGCCATCAAAAATTGAGTTTGCTACTGATGTTGCACAGGCAGATGCAACAGAAGCTGCCCAGGGCATACTTGGGTTTTTGTTAAACAATTCGGCAGCGGTAAGCGGCAGTGGCTCGCTTGATGTTTTGCGATATCAATATATACTTAGATCGAGGATGATGGTAGGCGTAAGAGGGGCCGGGATAACTTATGATGGGATGTACTTTGTTGATAGCGTAACACATAATATTAAACCCGGCGAGTATAAACAAAGCTTTACCCTATCTCGCGACGGGGTAATATCAAACACACCTTTTGTATTAACATGAGTACAGGCGGACCTTATTATGGAAAATTCCGTGGAACAGTAATCAACAATCTTGATCCGGACATGCGCGGGCGGCTGCTGCTATCCGTCCCCGATGTGTTGGATCTGATACCCAGCTCCTGGGCCGAACCTTGCGTTCCGCTGGCTGGCCCAACCGGCCCTCCAATGGGGGTTTACATGGTACCACCTATTGGAGCAGGTGTTTGGGTTGAGTTTGAACACGGAAGCGCTGACAGGCCCATTTGGGTTGGCTGCCGCTGGGGGCTGGCATCAGATGTACCGCCATTATCAAAAGCGGGGTTACCGGTTTCTCCCAATATTGTTATGCAAACCGTAGGGCAAAACTCATTCGTGATAAGTGACCTGCCGGGGCCTACCGGGGGTATAATGCTTAAAAGCGCAACCGGGGCCAGTTTAATAGTAAACGATACGGGTATTTATATCCAAAACGGAAAGGGTGCCACTATTACTCTGGTGGGCCCAACTATAACAATCAATAATGGAGCTTTAACAATTATATAAATCTGTTTATGCCTGGATTTTTACTTCATATGGGGGCTACTGTGCAATGTGCGCACGGCGGCCAGGCCCAGCCAACAGTTACCAGTACAAGAGTTATGGTTAGCGGTCAGCCAATTGTTACCCAGGCCGCACCATATACAATAGCCGGTTGTCCGTTCAATGTTTCGGGGGCACCAGTACCATGTGTTACAGCACAATGGGTAACGGGGGCTGTTCGCGTAACATCAGATGGGTTGCCGGTTTTGCTTTTAGATAGCCAGGCAGTTTGCGTGCCCAATGGTACCCCTGCACTCATCGTATCTACACAAACAAAAGTTACCGGCACCTAATAAAATGGATTTAAAATTTCCCTATCAGTTTAATAATCTCGGCCAAACTGCCGAAACCTGCTACGAAGAACATATACGTACGCTGATTGAGCAGGTGCTGTTTACAAGCCCGGGCGAACGCGTTAACCGCCCCGATTTTGGAAGCGGCCTTTTAAAGCTTGTGTTTGAACCCAATAGTACCGAAATGGCAGCAACAACGCAATTCCTGGTACAAGGTTCATTACAACAATGGCTTGGGCATTTAATAGAAATAAACGCTGTACAGGTAAATACAATTGATTCGGTTTTAGAGGTGGTGGTAAGCTATACCATCCGCAGTACACAACAAAATTTCACCGTGCAATTTTCAAGTTAATAACAAATGCAATACCACTGCTGTAGCGAAATAAGAAGGAACGCGGTTAAAGCCCATGCCACCTTAAATGGTATCGACTTTTTAGAAGTTCTGGATAACCCTGCTGATGCAAACCAGGACAGGCAAACTACGCTGTTTATTCATTTTTTGAAACCAGTATTACCGGTTACGCTTACAAAAGCAAACTTCAGGATAGAAGGTGGTGAACGGATAAAGGGTATAAAGGTTATTGAGGTTAAAGCAGTCGCGGTTGCTTCCCCCTTGGTTTCCGATGCGCGGGTGTTGCAGATCAAAGTAAATAAATCGGGCGATTTCTCAACTTATAAGCTTCGCCTTATCAAGGATGAAGACCATCCGCAGCCGCCTGCAAATTTTGATCTGATACTTTCGGAGGTTGATTTTTCATTTAAGGTGCTTTGCCCGAGTGATTTTGATTGCCAGCAGGATACCTCATGTGAAAAACTGACTGCACCTATACCCGATATAAATTACCTGGCGAAAGATTATTCCAGTTTCAGGCAGTTAATGCTTGACAGGATGTCGCTGTTAGCCCCGGGCTGGACAGAGCGTAACCCTGCCGATCCTGGTGTAGCTATTATCGAGCTGCTGGCCTATGTAGGCGATTATTTGAGCTATCAACAGGATGCTATCGCGACAGAAGCTTACCTGAACACCTCCCGCAAACGGGTTTCGGTTAGAAGGCATGCACGGTTGGTAGATTATTTTATAAACGATGGATGCAACGCACGTGCCTGGGTACAAATAAGCGTAAGCGATGACTTAAATGGTTATAACTACAAGGCCGGCAATGAGAATAACAAAACAAAATTTATAGCCCATATACCCGAATTACCCGCTGTTATACCAATAAATAGCACACAATTTGAGCAGGCGGTTTACGAGGGTGCGCAGGTATTTGAGCTATTACACGATACTGTTTTTTACAGTAAACATAACTCCATTAATTTTTATACCTGGGGCGAAGAAGAATGCTGTTTACCGAAAGGAACAACCTCTGCAACTTTAGCAGGTAGTTACCCCAACCTTAAGGTGGGGGATATATTGATACTGGCAGAAGTGCTTGGCCCAAAAACAGGCGCCATCGGCGATGCCGACGCTAAGCATAGGCATCCCGTAAGGTTAACGGCGGTAACTCCATCTCAAGACCCCTTATTTAATGGGGAGCAGCCGGTTACAGAAATAACCTGGAATACGCTCGACGCTTTACCTTTTTCGCTATGTATATCATCAAGGGTAAACAGCGATTATATACCCAATGTAAGTGTAGCACTTGGCAACATCGTTTTGGCAGATCATGGCCTTACGTATAAGGATGCACAAGAAAGTTCCCTTTATCCGCAAAGGGCGCCACTGGCCAGAGTAGCGACCACTGATCAGCAAACAGATCATTGTAAACATGAGGATGCTGACTTGATATTGCCACGTTACCGCCCGCATTTAAAGCAAGGGCCTTTAACGTTTGCCGTTGAATATAATAACGATGATATCACAACTCCGGCTACTTTGGTAACCGGGAAGCTGAACGGCTTTATTAAACCGGAAATAGTACTTAGTGAGTTTGAAGACCCGGATGCGCCGATAGTTACCGGCCAATGGTTTCCGCAACGCGATCTGCTGGAAAGCAATTCGCAAATTAAAGAATTTGTAGTTGAGATGGAATCTGACGGTGCAGCCCATATACGGTTTGGCGATGGCATATTAGGTGCAAGGCCAAAAGCGGGTTCTAAGTTTACAGCAACATATCGCATAGGTAACGGTACAAACGGTAACATAGGGGCCGATGTACTTGCCCATATTGCTACAAATGATAATGCGATACTGAATAATAAAGCTGCCATATTGAAAATAACTAATCTTTTACCTGCAACCGGCGGTATTGATCCCGAAAGTATGGAGGAGGTGAGGCTTAAAGCACCTAAAACCTTTAGGGTGCAGGAACGGGCGGTATTGCCTGCTGATTATGAAGAAATGGCCAAACGCAGCATGCCCGATATCCAGCGTGCCGCAGCTACGTCCCGGTGGACAGGCAGCTGGCACACCAATTTTATATCGGTTGATCGCATGGGAGGATATGATGTTGATGAACAATATGAAACTGATCTGCGAAGCGGACTTGAAAAATACAGAATGGCAGGTGTTGACCTGGAGGTTAACGGCCCGGTATACGTTTCATTAGATATAGAAATAAACGTTTGTATACAGGATACCTACTTTGCATCCGATGTAAAAGCGGCGCTGCTGAAAGCCTTCAGTAACCGGGTATTGCCTAATGGGAAAAAAGGTGTTTTCCACCCGGATAATTTCACATTCGGGCAAACGGTTTACCTGAGCAATATATACGCGACAGCACAGGAAATACCGGGTGTAGCATCGGTAAATGTTATTAAGTTTCAACGCCAGGGCCAGCCATTAACGGATGCTATTGATAGCGGCAAACTTTTCATTAACCGGCTCGAAATAGCACGTGTGGACAATAATCCTAATTTCCCTGAAAGGGGTGTATTTAACCTGATAATAAACGGAGGTAGAAAATGAGCGATACCTGCAATTGCTGTTCCGGCACATCGCCAGAAACACCGCTTACGGTTTATAACCGGCCCGGGTTAAATGCCATTGCTTATCGTGCGGGTGTACACGACGATTTTAAGAAAAGTCTGCTTGCTGCATTAACACTTTCAAGGCAGCCCTCCCTGCGTGACCTGTCTACCAGAAATGATAATGATTTCACTATAGCCCTGCTCGATTCATGGTCGGTTGTTTCAGATGTGCTTACTTTTTATCAGGAGCGCATTGCAAACGAATCCTATTTAAAAACAGCTACCGAGCGGTTATCTGTACTGGAGCTTGCCCGTTTAATTGATTACGAGCTGCGGCCGGGTGTTGCTGCAAGTACCTATTTGTCTTTTAAACTGGATGACCTGCCGGGCGCTTTAACCGCGGGTGTTATAACTGGTAATTCGGGGGTAGATCTGCCGCCTGTATTAATTGAAAGCGGCACCAAGGTGCAAAGCGTACCCGGGCCTAATGAAACAGCCCAAACCTTTGAAACCATTGAAGAAATCTATGCCCGCGCCGAATGGAATGCTTTAAAGCCAAGGATAACACAAAAACAAAGTCCTGATAGGGATACAAATAGAATAGTTTTTAAAGGGCTGAGCAATGATCTTAAAGTAGGTGACATTTTATACATCAAGAATCCTAAAAAGCCGGGGTTACGCAAAATATTGAGTATTTATTTAGATATCAATACCCAAACTACGTGGGCCAATCTGGATACTACAGCTGCTATGCCGCCATATGAGCAGCCGGAGCCGGTGGTGGATGGTTCAATAACTGATTTTCCGGATAAATTGACACTTGACGAAAATGTTATTAAAAACATCATAAACAGTACCTGGAATAGGGAAGACCTGTCTGCCCTGCTCAAAACCCAGGGATGGCCAACAACCGATTTTTTACTTGGTGTAAAAAAGATAACTGAAAGCAAAGCCGAGGAAAATGATGTTAGTGTATACGTATTTCGCAAACGGGTTTCAGTATTTGGATACAATGCCTTAAAGCAGGTGGTGTATGATGGTACCCTTCCAAAAAAACCAGTTGAATGGAAAGAGTGGCCTATTGACGCTGAACAGCTGGATAGGATATTTTTAGATAACGCTTATGACGGCATATTGCCAAATAGCTTTATAGCAGTGCAAAAACCCGACGTAGCAATTGAAGATTCCGATGCGTCGCAGATTAGTGAGGTCTATCAGCGGTCTAGAACAGCTTATGGTCTAAGTTCTAAAACTACCCTGGTAAAATTTCCATGGAACATACACTGGTACGACCCTAATACAGCGGGAGATATTGCCCCTTTGCGCGATATTGCGGTATACGCCCAAAGCGAAAAACTTGAGCTGGCCCAAACCCAGATAGACGAGGTTGTTACCGGCGATAAACTGGAACTACAAACGCTTGATATGAAACTGGCTATTGGCCAAACAATTTTACTTACAGGCAAGCGTGCAGATATCCCCGGGGTAACATCAACAGAGTTGCTGATCATCAAAAGTATAATTATTGAAAGCGGGCTTACATTCCTTGTTTTTGAGCAATCTCTCAAAAATGAGTATTTGCGCAGCTCCGTATATATAAATGCCAATATAGCTTACGCAACAAATGGCGAAACGGTTAAAGAGGTGCTGGGGAGTGGCGATACATCTAAAGCTTTCCAAAAATTTACCTTAAAGCAAACTCCGTTAACTTATATAAGCGCCGATACCGCATCGGGTGCTAAATCAACCCTCGAAATAAGGGTAAATGATATTCTTTGGTTAAAAACAGACTCATTTATTGGCTGTGCATCTACTGATAAAGTATATGTGACTCAACTAAATGACGATGCTACCACCACCATTATATTTGGCGATGGTATAAACGGCTCCCGCTTACCAAGAGGGCAAAATAATATTAAAGCAACATACCGAAAAGGTATAGGGCTTGGCGGTTTGGTAAAAGCTAATCAATTGTCACAGTTAATTACCCGGCCTTTAGGGGTTAAAGAGGTTACCAATATGCTGGCACCAAGTGGCGCTGCCGATGCTGAGCAAATTGATGATGCAAAAGCCAATGCTACTTTAACCATACACACACTTGGCCGTATAGTATCTCTGCAGGATTATGAAGATTTTTCCCGCGCATTTGCCGGGATAGATAAAGCGCTGTCCACATGGGCGTGGTTTGGGCAAAAAAGAGGGGTGAGCATCACTGTAGCCGGTTCAAATGGCCAGTTGGTGAGTGATGATCTTGTCGGTAGCTTAACAAATACCCTATTAAAATTAGGCGATGCTAATGTGCCTATTGCCGTAAGGTCATATAAACCGGTTTTCTTCAGGCTTGAAGCCAAAGTTCAAATAGACCCTGCATATATCGCCAAAAATGTATTAAATGCTGTTGATGCCTGTTTAAGGGACAGGTTTTCGTTTAAACAAAGGCAATTAGGGCAGTTGGTTTCGCAAAGCGAAGTAATTGCTGCCATGCAAAAGATTGAGGGCGTTGTAGCTATTGACCTTGATAATTTGTATAGAACAGAGAATAGTCTGGTTTTAAATAACCTACTCAAATCAGCCAGGCCAGAGCAGGGGGACGATAAAATTGTCCCTGCAGAGCTGCTCACTATTGACCCGCGACCTATTCAATTAACACAAATGTTATGAGTTTTGATGTAAACAGGTTGTACCAGCTTTTACCTGCCTTTTACAGGGTGCGGGATACGAAGTTTGGTGCTAAAGTACTTACCGCGGATGATAAGGCAAGTATTGCACAGTTAACACTGGAACTTAGTGGCATTATAAACCAGGACAGCCTTGAGGCCGACGACCTTCGCAGTTTGCTTGACGAGAAGCAGAGAGGGCCGTTAAAAGCGTTGCTTAGTATAATTGCCGACCAGATAGCCGTATTGGAAGATAATTTTGATCAGCTTTATGATGATCAATTTATTGAAACCTGCGCAGAATGGGTTGTGCCTTATATTGGAGACCTTGTGGCTGCCCGTGGTTTATATGTTTACCCCGATGCTGATTTTAGTCAGCGGTCGCAGGTGGCCAATACGCTTTCGTACCGAAGGCGCAAAGGTACAGCCGCCGTTTTAGAGCAATTAGCCCGGGATGTAACCGGGTGGAATGCAAGCGTTGTAGAATATTTTCAACTGCTTGCCACCACACAATACTTAAACCATTTACGCCCCGAAAATTTATCAGTAGCCAGCATCCGCGCATGGGATACGCATGAAAAAATTAATAAACCGTTTGATAAAACCGCGCATACTGCCGATGTAAGAAATATTACGAGCAAAAGAGGTGAATACAATATCCAAAATATAGGTGTTTGGTTATGGCGAATAAACAGTTACGCGCATACCAAATCACCCGCTTATAAAATTGATAGTACCCGTTATAAGTTTAACCGATTAGGGCTTGATGTACCATTATACAACAGTCCGCAAACAGATGCTATAATTACCCATCTGGCTAATGAAAGCAATGTTGCTATGCCCATTGGGCGTAACATGCTAACCGATCTTGATGCCTTTTATGGCGATGGAAACGAAAGTATATTGGTCTATAAAAATGACACGGCTGTTTTACCCGGAGATGGCGTACCACCTGCCTTAGCAGATATTGTTAAAGTTTGTAATCTGAGCGATCTGCTCGATCCGGGTGGTAATGTGATAGGCTGGGCCAATACCCCTGTGGATAAAATAACTATCGATCCGGTTCTGGGTAGGCTGGCTTTCCCGATAGCTAATGCACCCACTAAGGTAGATGTAAATTACTTTTCGGGATTTAGCACAGCAATGGGCGGCGGCGAATATAGCCGGGGCAAAACCTTTGATGCGGAACTGAAAAACATAATAAAAGTACCATCCGAACAACCAACTATTCAGGCTGCCCTTAATGCATTAACCTTGACCGGAGGAGTTGTGGAGGTACACAGTAACGCTTACTTTTTTGAAACACCGGTAGTTAAAATTGCTGCCGAGAAGAAAATAGAACTACGGGCTGCCGATGGGTTTAACCCCTTGCTGGTACTGAATGGAGATGTTTCTATAGAAGGAGGGGATGAGGCCATCTTCTCTGTAAATGGTATTACTTTTAGCGGTGGTGCTTTAAGAATTCCGCTTAAAAAAGCAGATACAAGTGCTAATAAGCTGCACTCTTTGGTGATAGAACATTGCACCATTGCACCCGGGCCTGTCCCGGCAATTGGCGCAAGGGCATCAAAAGCCGCGGTGCCGGCACTGATAATAGAGCTGCCGGATACGGTTATTAACATCAAGTCATCCATTACGGGGGCTATCCGTTCTATTGATGGGGCAGATATAACACTGGAAAATAGCATTGCTGATGCCGCAGATCCAACTGGCGTTGTTTACAGCGGACTGGCAGGATCAGGTTTCGGGGCAGCATTAAGTTTAATAAACACAACGGTAACGGGTAAGGTTTATGCAATGGTTATAAACGCATCAAACTCCATATTCAATTCGGAGTTATTACCTGCAGATACTTGGGCAAGCCCGGTTATTGCCGAACGCCTGCAACAAGGGTGTATCCGTTTTTCGTACGTGCCGCCGGGTTCAAAATTGCCGCGTTTGTACCATTGCCAACCAGAAAAGGCCGAGCTTGCCACAACTGTAAAGCCGGTATTTACCAGCGAAAAATACGGCGACGCGGGTTATTGTCAATTAAGTAAATATTGTGCCCAACAAATAAAGCAAGGCGCTGATGACGGGGCAGAAATAGGTGTATTCCATAATTTGTATCAGCCGCAGCGCGAACAAAACCTTAGGGCCCGCTTAGATGAATATCTGCGTTTTGGGCTCGAGGCAGGGATATTATATGCATCATAAACCAATCTAAATCAGGAGGAATAACAATGCCAGGAGACTATTCTCGTAAAATCTTCAATAAGAAAAAGCATTACAGGGGAGTCCTGATGCAACAGGGGCGTGTACAGCTTGATTCTGACTGGAACGAACAGCTGGATATAGAACAGTACCGCACGCATACCGAAGCTATTGATGTAATAGGTACCTCGGGTGTGCCTAAAAAAAATAACGGCTTTAATATTAGTATTGCTGCCAGTGGTACCGATATTGCAATTGCCCCGGGCAGGATATATGTAGAAGGCTTACTTTGTGAGCTGGAAGATAATGCCCCCGAAGTTACTACCTATCTTAAGCAGCCGTATTACCCCAATCCGGATATCTCAATTTTTATAAGCAGTCCGTTAAGCAGCCCTTTAACATCGCCGGCAAGCCCGGTAGAAGGTGTTAACTCCTTAAATTTACCTAATGGGGCTTATATAGTTTATTTGGATGCCTGGCAACGGGAAATAAACCATCTGGATGACCCACTGATACATGAAGTTGCCCTTGGCGAAGCTGATACAACTACCCGCCTGCAAAGCGTGTGGCAGGTAAAATATTTAAAGGTAGCGGCGGCGGAAGATGCGGATGTTTCCTGCAAAACACCGTTCGAAGAGTGGTTAGCGTTAACAGCACCGGTTACCGGCAAGTTAAATGTACAAACCAACAGAACATCTCCCGATGCAAATCCTTGTTTGTTGCCGCCAAGCTCGGGCTATCGCAGGTTAGAAAATCAGTTGTACCGCGTAGAGGTGCAAAATGTTGACACCGCAGGTAATGTTACCTTTAAATGGTCGCGCGATAATGCATCAGTAGAAAGCACTATTGATGATATTTCGGGAAGCTCTATAATCGTATCTTCGATAGGTAAGGATGCCATGCTTGGTTTCGCTATTGGGGATTGGGTAGAAATTATTGATGATGAATCTACCCTTAAAGGTAAGCCAAACCCTTTAATGCAGATAACCGACCTGGTACCATCTACACGTAAAATAACTTTTGCAGCATCGGTTGAATCCTATCGTTTCCGCACAAATAAAAAGTTACGCCGGTGGGATCAATCGGGGCCTTCAGCATCAGCTATAGGCGTTACTGCTACCAATAACTGGATCGATCTGGAAGACGGTGTTCAGGTAAAATTTACTGGTGGTACTTATAAAGCAGGTAATTACTGGCTCATACCCGCCAGAACGGCTACCGGCGAGGTGGAGTGGCCTCCGTATCAAATACCTAACCTAAACCCGGTTGAGCAGTTGCCAATTGGCATTCACCATAAATATACCAGGCTTGCCCTGTTGACCATAAACGGCAGCGCATCTGTATTGGAAGATTGCCGTCACCTATTCCCATCATTAACAGATATTAGCGCCGAGGATGTTAGCTTTAACAACAATAACTGCAACCTGGGCGATGCTGATAATGTGCAGGAAGCCTTAGACCTGTTATGTGCCGCGAATGATCTCCGCCTGCATCATAAATTAATGCATGGATACGGCGTTGTATGTGGACTTAAAGTAAGCTGCGGTTTTAACAGGCAGCAGGTAAATATAAGCGGTGGTTATGCTATTGATTGCGAGGGTAACATTGTCCAAACCAAAAGTAGTATTGCTTACGATCTGGTTGAGCGGGCTGCTGCAGCTAATTTGTTAGATGCTACCGGCAGCGGTACAGTGTGTTTATCTATATCGGCAAAAGGCGCAGAAGCACCGGTGATAGCACTGGAAACATATGTTCAAAAGAGCTTTTGGGAAGAGGTTTTAGAAAACTCGTTACTTAAAGACTTTTTTGACGATTATATACTCAACGTTATCACTTTCGCTAAAAAGCAACTATCCTTCTCACTAACCGAACAAGTACCTGTACCTGTAGAACAGCGTCGGCTTACAGCCATGATCAACTTATTTGCCCAACTAATAAACTCGGCAAGCGGGTCTTACGCATACATCTCGGGGCAAAAGGGTAAAAGGGATATAACTAAAGATTGCGGTGCCAATACCGATGAAAAAGTTTATGAAGACCAGTTGATATGGTGTTTTTTTAACGAGCTAAGGGAATTATTATCCAGCTCCACTTTCTGCGCCATGTATGATCAGGATAATCAATTTCCAGATTATCCGCTTGATGCAGGCTTAGATACCGTTTTTGGCACTCCGCTTAAGTTTTACAATAAAATAAAGCTCGACCCAAGCGGTAGCTTTGCTTACACATGCGGCTTTGGCAATAGTATAACTGTATATAACCTAAAAACCAATGAAGTTGCACAGATCCTTACATTCCCGTCTACCAGCAATGTGGTGGTTTCAGATATCGCCATCTCGGCAGATGGCAAATCGCTTTATGCCATTGGAGTAATTGATAATAACGATTCTTACTTTGCAATTGCTTCTATTGATGCAGCAGGCAAGCATACATGGACCAGCACATCGCCAAAATGCGGTAGAAAGTTTGTAACGCTGGCCATAAGGCCTAATAGCAACCAGATATATGCCGTATCTGTCAATGAAGGTATATACGAGCTAACTAATATAGGCACGGCAGCCTTTGCTAGTACACCGGTACGCGAAGGCTTTCACCCAACCGGTTTACTTACTTTTTCTGATGATGGTGTGTTTGCATTTGCAGCAGCAAGCACCAGTGGGGGCACGGCGTTTAGTCGCGTAAATATCTTTAACATCAGTGTACCGGGAGTTGTTGTTAATGATTCGTTCTTCACTTTTACCGGTGAAAATGGAAACAATGATATATTATTTTTTAACAAAAAGATATACATTACCGGTACTAATGCCGCTGGTGCAGATGTACTGGGCGGTTTTGACCAAAATACCGGTGCGCTGATCAGTCCATTGGTATTAGAAGCCAGTTCAATTTTCCGGCTGGCGCTTTTGCCGATAGCTAATTCTTTTGATCTGCTTATTACACTGGCAGATAAATTTAAAGTGATAAGAGTATCATTAGATAACCCGGCTACTGGTGCCGCGCTGCAGCTTCACCCGCAATTCCGGATACCGGTACAATTGTTCCCGATGGGTATCGTAGTGAATAATTTTAATAAAAAAGGTTATGTGCTTAATACTTTGGTGAACACTTTAACCGTATTTGATATACAAGCTACGTTTGCTGCACAAGCGCCAAATTATACAACCGATCCACCTTTAGACCTTGCCTATTATCGCGATGATATACTTGCAGCTTATAAGGATATCTTTAAGCACCTGATAGAATATCTGAAAGATGGGTTCTGCGAAGAGTTTCTTATTGATTGCCCGCAATGTACCGAAGCCAACAAGGTTTACCTGGGAAGCGTAGAAATACGCAACAGGCAGGTATACCATATATGCAACTTTAGTAAGCGTAAGTATGTAAAATCGTTCCCATCGGTAGAGTATTGGATGTCAACTGTTCCAATACTACCGGTGTTAAAACAAGCCTTTATTAAATTCTGCTGTACAGTTGTATAAAATAGGATGTGTTTAAATTATAATAAACTGTAATTATGAGTTCACTAAATATTACCGGGCAGGTTTTAGATGCCCAAACCAATACCGGTGTAACAGGTGTTACTGTTGAGGTATGGGATAAATCAACACGGTTCCAACGCGCCATGACCACCTTGAAAACGGATGACCACGGGCGGTTTAGCACAGTGCTTGATCTGGGGCAGTTGGGTATTGAAACCCCTCCTGCACTTATGTTTAAAGTGTTCAAAGAAGGTAAACCCTTCACCAGTACAGATAATTCGGTTACCTGGAACACACAAAGCGAAGACGATGTAACTATCTATATCCGGCAGGAAGTGCGTGCCGAACGACCGGTAGGTAAAGATCGCGTTAACACAACACAGGTTTTAAGAGCGGCCAATTTTGTACAGCAGTCTGATTTCAAAGGGGTGTATAATCAAACCAAAGAAAAAGCCTCTATGCCCTTTGGTTTTCTTACTGATATGCTATCCAATGCATTTAAAAATGCAGACATAGCTCCTGTTAAGGTTAAACCAACAACAAGTACCGCCGGTGTTTTTGGGCAGGATGTTGCCGCCGCCACAACTAATTTGCAGGCTCAGCAGGTTGAGGTAAAAGAAGTATTACCTTATAACCCTACACTCAATTCAGATTCGTTTAAAATCCTTACCTCAGCGCCAATAAAGGTTGCGGCCGGGCAAAAAGTGAACTTATACCAGGAAAACGGAAAGGTTAAGTATTACACCATTGTGAAAGATACCGCACAAACTCCGTCAACACAGGTGCCTTCAACGGGAGCACCACAAGTAAACGTGGTAACGCAGGAACAATTTGTAAAACTTAACGAAGAACTTGCTGTAACAAAACAAGAGGCTGCGGCAAAAGACGCGATGATAAACCAGCTTAAAGTGCAGATGGAAGCGCTGCAAAAAGATCACCTGGAGATGAAAAATATAATTACATCAGATTCATTCTCAAAACTGATAAAAACACAAGGAATAACCGGAACACCAAATATAACGGAAACGCCAAACATAACCGGTACACCAAACATAACGGGAAAACCAAATATAACCGGATTGCAAAACCCCGGTGAAGGAAGAATAAAATAATCATACTAATAAGACCTGAACATGGTATCCGAGAAAAATATCAACTTGGTTTCCTGTATCATGCCCACTTATAACCGACGCGAATTTGTACCTCATGCTATTCAATACTTTTTACGGCAGGATTATCCGAACAAGGAACTAATTATAATTGACGACGGTACAGATAAGATAAAAGATCTTGTACCTGATGCCGATAATATCCGTTACTACCAGCTTGATGAAAAGATAACCCTTGGTGCCAAGTTAAACATGGCTTGCGAATATTCGCAGGGAAATATTCTGATCAACTGGGATGATGATGACTGGTATGCCCCACATCGCATTACTTACCAGGTAAATGCGCTAAACAATTATGCTGTTGATGTATGCGGTATAAACAGGTTGTTGTATTATGACATACGTAACCATGCGGCGCATACTTATACCTATCCGGTAAATCAAAGGGTTTGGCTATTAGGTAGTTCGTTATGTTATACACGTGAACTGTGGAACAAAAATAAATTTGCGGACATCGACGTTGGGATGGACGCTTATTTTGTTTGGGGCACAAGCGAGGATAAGATCACCGCACTGCCCGATAGCAGTATTGCCGTCCACCTGATCCACGACAGCAACGTTAGCCCCAAACAAACGGACGGCCCATGGTGGCAAAGCTCATCGGTTGATGAGATAAAAAACATAATGAATCATGATTTTGACCGGTATCATCATAATGGTCATTCAATAATACATCCTACCCAGCATCATGATATTAACATTACCCAATATGTTAACCGAACTGTAAAGCCACTTAAAAATATATATACTTGTTGCGTACACGAGAGGGAAGATTGTGTAGTAGATCTTGTAAAAAACCTTCATTACCATGACCCTGACTCTGTTATTTTGCTTTATAACGGAGGAGAAAATAAGCAACTGTTTTCAAGCGGGTTTCCGTACGAAAAATATGGGGCAATTATCTGTCCTAATTCAAAAGTAATAAAGTATGGCTACCTGCACAGTTTTGCGCTGGATTGCATGGAGTTTTGCCTGAAAAACTTTTCGTTCGATATTATAACCATAGTAGATTCTGACCAGCTTTGCCTGCGGCCGAACCACAGCTTGCAGATAGCTAAATTTCTGTACCCTTTAAAAAACGTAGGCGTACTCTCCAATCTGCCTAAACGCATCACACAGCATGATATTCACATCTACACTTCTATACAAGCCTTTAAAGAATATGACCTGTGGAAACCGCTTTTAAATCAGTTTAAAGATGGGGAAAGCAAATTCCTGCACTGGTCGTTCTGGCCGTCAACGGTTTTTACAGCCGATGCGGTAAAAGAACTGGTAAAGATATTCAGACACAATAACCAGCTCCGGCAGATCATGCAAAAATCGGAGATATGGGCTACCGAGGAAGTGATATTGCCAACCTTAACCGCCTTGCTAGGTTTTAAGATAGAAGCAAATCCTAATAGTTATGATTTTGTACAATACAAAAAAGATTATTCCTTAACTGAAGTAATAGATGCTTTTAACAGACCCGATGTGTACTGGATCCATCCTGTTGTACGCGAGTATAACGACCCTATTCGTACACAAATAAGGCAGCAGTTTAACAATTACAATAAATACACGTGTGAAAATAAACCCACAAACCATATGTTATCTACACTGGAGTTATTTAAAAAAGTTAAAGATATAATGGGTTGGCTGGACGAGGCCGAAGCAGATCTGCTATTGTCAGCAACTCTTAAAGCATGTATTGAGCTGCCACAGCCGCACTCAATTGTGGAGGTAGGGAGTTTCCAGGGGAAATCTACTGTGCTTTTTGGCAGTGTTGTAAAAGCTTATTTCCCGGGGGCTAAGGTTTACGCTATTGACCCGCATGAAGGGGTTGTTGGCGATGCCGATAAGATAATAGAAGAGCTTGCACCAACGCTGGAGTCGTTTACCAGAAATATTGAGCAACAAGGCCTTACCAGCCAGGTTGAACTGATAAAAGATTACTCTTTTAATGTTATGTGGGATAAGCCAATATCACTATTGTTTATTGATGGCATGCACGATTACATGAACGTTTCGCGCGACTTTAAACATTTTGCCAAATGGGTAAGCCCCGGCGGTTATATAGCATTCCACGATTATGCAGATTACTTCCCCGGAGTAATGAGCTTTGTTAACGAGACACTTTCAACAGGTGATTATATAGAAATAGATAAAGCTAAAAGCCTGATTGTTGTACAAAAACTATAATTAGTAATCCCCATAATGGCAGATCGCGCACTACTTGAAAAACAAAAGGATACCGCAACGGCAGTTAAAGAAGCAGGTAAAGGTGCGCATCAGGCAAAGAAAAGTATGCCCGATCCAGGCAAATTATTAAGTCCTTCTTCCCCGCGATATGCCGCGTCAAAAGGTTTCAACGCCATCCCGTTATTCAGTAACACGTCTCATTACATTCAAACAAAATTATCAGTTAACCAGCCCGGCGACAAATTTGAGCAGGAAGCGGATGCTATGGCCGAACGCGTACTAAAAATGGATACCCGTTCTGTTGCATCGCCACAAACAATAAATGCAATAACACCTGTTGTACAACGTAAATGTTCGCATTGCGAAGAGGAAGAAAAGAAAAAGCAGTTACAAAGGAAAGAAAGCAATGCCGGCCACCCAAAGGTAAATGATGGCATGACGGGTTATTTGAATGGGCTTCATAACTCAGGCGCACCACTTCCTCAACAGGCCAGAAATTATTTTGAACCAAGGTTCGGGTACGATTTTTCAAAAGTTCGCATCCATATAGATACAGCAGCTACACAATCGGCCAGTTCTATTAACGCGTTGGCTTATACAACAAGCAATAATATTGTGTTTAATAGTGGGCAATACGATCCGCAAACCACTACCGGTAAAAAGTTATTGGGGCACGAGTTAACACATGTTATACAACAGCGCCAGGGCAAAGCTATACAACGGGCGCCAGCCCCCCCAAAGGTGGCCAACTGGTGGGACGGTAAAAGCATAGGCATGGCACCTTCAAAAAAGTTTTGGGATGATATACATCTGTTCTTCCCAAAAGATGGGCGTAAGTTTTCGGGCTCATCAATGGGGAACGTTACCAATATTGATACCGACGATAGAAATATGGCAATAATTGGCAAAGCCTATTGGGATGAGGCCGACCCAATGAAAAGGAAAGCAATGCTGGTACCCTTAATAGAGAAGGTGGATGATAATAGGTATAAACAGGCCCGTATAGATAACGAAGACCTTACTAATGATAAAATTACCGCTAAATTAAAGGCGTTAGCCGGTACCGAACAACAGAGCTATCTTAAAAAATTGACCGATATGGGTAAGTTTGTTAAGAACGACCAGGTGATTGCCTATATAAACGGAGATGAAAATGGGAAGACCGAAATTGTAAGATCAGCAAATGAGACCCTGCTTGATTGGAAGTTTGACCAGAACAGGCTTACAGATGCCGATTTAAATGATCCAAAAACCAATACTCGTTTAAGGGGGCTTTCTACTGCTGATAAATTAAAAAAGGAAACAGATACTAAAAATTTAAGTGCCCAAACAGGCGAAACAACCACCAAGCTCCAGCAGTTTTTACATACGCAAACGCAAACATCTACACCAGTGCCCGATGCTGCGGTTGTAAATAGCGCGGGTGGTTTCACCATGAGCTTCCCTAATGTGGATGTTATTGTTTTGCCTGATACGAGCGGAGGTAGCGGTAACGCCACTTCATTTAAAACAAACCTGCCGACATCTTCATTCCAATTTTCGTTAGATCCCAGTGGTTTAATAACCGGCTTTTTTACAGTTAGTGGCAGGACCCGCACGCCTCTCACACTCCCTTCTAAACTTGTTGTCACTATACAAACAAGCTTTCAGAACATGGGTACGGTTGATAACCCTTCTGCCTACGGCAGAGGTACAACTGCCCAGGATGTAAGATGGAAGGGCACAACCTTGCGGTTTCACGAAGGTAGCCACGGTAAAGGATTTATTGATTTCATAGCATCACATAATTTCCCATCAATTGCATTAGGTACAGTAAGAGCTGCAGATTTTACCACTATTAACGGTTTTATGAGGGCTATGAATGTAGACAGCTGCACCAATGTAGACCAGGTGGGTACTACTCAGGATGCCTTTATAGCCACGCCTGCAGGTAGGGCAAGCGGTATAGTAAGTTGCAGATAGCGTAGCTAAAATTCAAACTGAAATGTCAACCCACGCGCCAATTCAAAAAGCAGGTTTACAAAATAAAGCCGATACCCAAAAAGCGTCGGCTACAGAGCAACAAAACGAAAAGAATAAAAATCAATCAAAAAAAGGTGCCCCGGGTTCAGGTAAATTATTTAAGCCTTCAGCCTCCCGCCCGGCAGATGCTCCTCCCGGAGATAATAAAAAACCTGTAATTGCATTTAGTAGCATCCCGCTATTCAGCTCATCAAATCTCCCTGTTCAAACTAAACTATCTATTAACGTACCTGGCGATAAATTTGAGCAGGAAGCGGACGCTATGGCCGAACGCGTTTTACAAATTGATAGTAAAAGTAAAATTGCCTCGAAACCGTTTACCCGCACAATGCCTGTTGTGCAGCGCAAATGTGCTCATTGCGAAGAAGAGGATGAGAAGAAGCCTATACAAAGAAAAGAAAGTACTACTCGCCATCCGCAGGTAAACAATAATATGCATGGCTATTTAAATAGCCTTTCTAATTCCGGCGCTCCACTGTCACAGGAAGCCAGAAGTTATTTTGAACCAAAATTTGGGTATGATTTTTCAAAAGTACGGATCCATACAGATGCTGCGGCCAACAGGTCGGCGCAATCTATTAATGCGTTAGCTTACACATCGGCAAATAATATTGTATTTAATAGCAACCGGTATTCTATCCAAACTATTGACGGGAAACGTTTATTGGGGCACGAACTAACCCATGTTATACAACAATCGGACGCCGTACAAACCAATGGTTTTGTACAGCGTAAAGGCAAAACTGCCGGAGGCTTTTTTAGCAACCTGGGCAGGGCGTTCCTAAGCATTTTTGGCGATGAGCCCGACTTTAGCGATGATGTGCTTGATAAATATCTGGAGGAAATCAATTCCGGAGAAATTGAAGATGATTACGATAGTGACGATAAAGCACGCATAATTGTCAGGAAATGGAAAGCGAAAAAAATAAATCTTACACAGCAGAATAAGCTGATGTTGATAAAGGAAATGCTTTCAGGCCCAACACTTGGAGATGACGAAGCCGCAATACTTGAACTGCTTAAAGGTTCTGCTGATAACGAAGTTGGGTTTTTGTTAAGCATGATAGACCCAGCTGAACTGCTTGATAAAATAAATGGAGATAACCATAAAGAATTAGAAACGATACTTGCCGACGTAGCTAAAAAGAAAATTCAGATTGGTCCCGAACCGGTTAATATCGTTAAAGCAGAGCGGAAAGATCATGACACACTTTTGGGAGACGGGACGCCTTTAAAGAAAGGAATAACGGTTGATGAGTTTCATAACTATATAACCAAACAAGCTGATTGGTTTTTAGAACCTTCTTTATCCGAAGCTGATAAGGACCTGCTATGGAAAGTAGCAGATACACTTCACCAGGGCGATTATGTAAATACGGCTCTCGGGCTAATCCTGCTAACGGAATTGGGTGCCGCGATAGGCACGCCGGATATGCCTTTCATCATGGCTTATGCGGCCGGGGCAGATCTTGCTGCGCAAACCATCCGTATTACCGCGCCACATAATAAGCTTGCCCGTATAATAGAGCTGGGTAAGGCCATGACGGATCTTAAAGCATTTGTACCAGGCCTTGTATTACGAATTTGTATTGACCAGGCACATTTTGAAAAACTGGTTGACGGGAAACTGATAGGCGATTTTAAAGATTACTACACCAGGTTTAAGCCCACAATTGAAAATCCAAAGGAGGCCGACCCGCTTGTTGCTTTACTAAAAGAGGGCCTGGCTGTCTACATAACTCTTACAGATTGGGTACATGACCTGCATGTGTTTACACCAAATACCCGAAAACGGCTGGTTAAAAACATTACAGATAAAACCCGTAAACGGCCCGTGCTGCTCATATTAATGAGCGGGCTGGACTGGAATGGTGCGTTCCTGCAGGCAGAAAACCTGGAGAAGGTTGTGCTGAATATTAAAAACCTGGCATTGCTTATACAAGGTGCTACAGACCTTAAAGGTGAAATTGCAAGGCTCGATAAAGTTGCCGACGATTACGGACAGATACTAAAAGGCGCTCCGAAACCAATTTTGGGGCAAGTAGTTATTGCAGGGCACGGGCAGGACGATTCTGTTGAACAAATTACACCCGGAACAAACGCAAAATCATCAAGTGATAAAACCGTAGGTTATGACCAGAAGGATTTGAAGTTTGGTGAAGCCGATGGTGATTCTGAAAAGCTTATTGATGAGGCATTGCAAAGAATGGATCCTAACCAGGCACGGATTGTTTTTGCCGGTTGTTTAGTGGGTTCGCACAATGTTAAAGCTGGTGTGATAACAAGTACTAAAAATGCAGCGGCAGAAATTAATGCGGCTATTAAGGCCAATCCTAACCTCAGGGATAAGGTAAATGCACGGATGGCCATGTTAAAGATAAAGGGCAGGGTGGAGGCGGCAAATGCGTCCACCCAGTTCAATGCCTTTACACTTGACGCAAGCGGTAAGGCAAAGCTTGGTTTTAGCGGTGACCCCGATATCGGCGGAACAAAAGATGAATATGTTAAAACAGGTATTGAACCTGAAGGTGCTTTACGTGCTGCCCTTGAAACCTGGGCCGATCCTAATTTTGGCCCCGACTGGACCACCAAAGCCATGAAGAAGCACGTATCTAAGGTGAAAAACGACAAAAATTGGTACGTAACACTTACGCGTATGGCATTTGAATTAGCGCTGCCTGCCGTTGGCGACGTTGACCCACAAGTTATAAATGATCTGGCACACAGGGTATCATACTGGCTATTTGTTGGTTGGGAAGAGATGGCTAATGTAGATCATTTGGCTGTAACTGTAAGGGGTACCGAAGCGCCTAAACTTTTCCCGGTAATGCTGGCATCAGATTTTAAAACTTCGCCGCATTTACCTGTTGTAGTGCAGGAGGCGTGGATGCATATAGATGCCGCGCACGAGCCCAATTTTATGAGTGTGTTACAAGCCACAGCCTTGAAACGATTAAAGCTGTCGGCATTTTTGTCGAAAGCTCTGTTAGGCCCGCATTTACTCAACTTATTAAAATTTACCCCGCCAGCGTTGCCAACTAAGGGCCAAATGCTGCTTGCGCTATCTATGGCTGTAAAAGAGGGTGCGTCAATGCCGGTAGAAGTTAAGGATATGCTAATTAAAGCCGCTGGTGGCGTTAAAACAACTAAATTCCCGGCTGCATTAAACGTAAAGTCATTATTAGATGGTGCAAGCGAGCTTTCGATATTACAAAATATCGGGTTGGCTCCGGGATCTATACAAACATCAGGGCCACCAGTGCTTAACGATGCCAATCTTGATACAGATAATGACAAGAAAAACGACATTTTAGTTGATGTTGATGCTCACAGGGCTACGTTGAAATTCCCGGTAGTTGTACAATCACATCCCAATTTTACACCTCAATCAAAGGTAATTGCCAAGCTGGCAAAAGGTGATGTGGTGAATGTTGTAGGTACAACCAACGGCTGGACAGTAATAGACTTAAAAACCAAAGTTGGATATGTTTTAACTAAGCTGTAAGATTATGAGAGCACATGAAAAAACACCAGCGGATGATAGACTGCTTAAAGTTGGTAATACTGATAAGGAGGCGTTGCATTCCAGGAAAACTTTAACCGCCTCACCCACAAAAGTTCAGGAAAAATTAACAGTTAACACGCCCGGTGATAAACATGAGCAGGAAGCTGATAGCATGGCTAATAAAGTTACAGGCTCGTCAACTAACGCGAGCCGTCTTTCTACGGCAACTTCGCTGCCGGCATCAGAGAAAGAGGAAAGGAATGGTTCCAATAAGTTAGTGAACGATGTTCTGCAATCTGGCGGGCGCCCTTTAAAAAATGATACAAAAGGTTTTATGGAGTCGCGCTTTGGTTATGATTTTAGCAATGTGCGAATACATAACGATAGCAAAGCTGCGCAATCTGCCGAATCATTAAACGCTAAAGCATATACCCACGGAAGCAATATAGTTTTTAATAAAAATGTTGACTATAATTCTACCGGTGGACAGCATTTGCTTGCTCACGAACTTAGTCACGTTGTACAACAATCCGGCACGGGCGCTTCAAACAATATGATACAGCGCCAGCCGCTATCGCCTGATAAGGATGCCGCAATGCCATCGGTTGATCTGCGGGATTCTGCTTCCCCCTTACTTGCAAGTGCTTTGGGCTCGGCCGAAATAAGCCGCTTTAAACTTGGTAGTGCAGAAATACCCAAAGAGGGCATGGGTACGTTACGCTATTCAGCTAAACAGATCCTGTATTTTCTGCAAAAATTCTCTCTGTCTTCAGTAACCATTAAAGGGCATACCGATAAGGTTGGCACAGACGAAAAGAATGTATCGCTTGGGCAGGAGCGTGCCGATGCCGTAAAGGCTTTTTTACTGCAGGAGGGCGTGCCTGAAGCCATTATGAGTACCGAAAGTAAAGGCGAAAGCTCGCCTGCTGTTCCAACAAAAGATAATGTGCAGGAACCAAGGAACAGACGGGTGGAGGTGAGGTTCAGCGTACAAAAAAATCCAATTTCATTTGGGATGGACCTGAAATTACGGCCCCCTGAAAGGGAGGTCACCTTTACTAAGCCACCCGAAAAGCCGAAGATCAACATTGGGGATATCACAGACCCGGGGCCGATAGGGCCGGTACGCGATCCGGATAGCACCGCCTTATGGAAAAAGATGGAAGATGCCCGCAAACAGGTGGAAGAGTTTGATAAAAAGAATCCACAAAAAAACACCAGTGTAAGCGATTTTATTATTGATGGTGTAATGGATAAAGCTATTAAGCCGCTATTAAAGAAGCTGCCTTTATCTGATAAGATAAGGGAGAAGGCAGAAGAATTAATACGTGACGGCATAGAGGCCGGTACCGAAAAAGCAATTGATGTTGCTGTTGATAGCTTGCCTGATGGCTTGGATAAAGATGCTATAAAAAAGGCTGCCAAGGCCGCATTAAAACAAAAAACTAACTAACGTTATTGGTGCCCGATTGTGCGTGTAAAGTGCACATTTACATTGTTTTATTTAGAATATGGCTATTGATAGCTATTGTAATTGACATACTTGTTTTGGAAATTTATAAGACGTAAACCACTGCAGATACCAGGAACCCATATCTATCAATCTTAATACTTAAACCGTAATAATATGTTTGGATCAAACATGCTTGAGGTGGCCCTTGGGGTCATCTTTGTATTTATACTGGTTAGTATAATTTGTACAGCAGTTCGCGAGGGATTAGAAAGCTGGCTAAAAACCAGGGCAGCCTATCTTGAACATGGTATAAGGCAATTGCTTGCAGATAGTGCCGGTACAGGCCTGGCAAAAAATCTTTATAACCACCCGCTTATTTTTGGATTGTTTACTGAGGGTTATAAGCCCGGCAAAACGAACGGTTCGCCTGCATTATTTGCCAAAGGTGGCAATCTACCTTCCTATATCCCATCAAAAAACTTTGCTTTAGCAATAATAGATATAGCTGCGCGCGGGCCAATAACCAATGATGTGAACAGCGACCCAAATACGCCGGTGATATCGCTTGATATTTTGAGACAAAATGTGGCAAACCTGGGCAGCCCAACTGTACAGAGGCTGTTGATAAATGCCATTGATTCGGCCCAGGGCGATCTGAATAAGGCTCAAGCAAACATCGAAGATTGGTATAACAGTGGTATGGACAGGGTATCCGGCTGGTATAAGCGCTCTACGCAGATCATTATTTTCGCGGTGGCGTTATTGGTATCCATCGGGCTAAATATTAATACATTAACCATAGCAGATTATCTTACAAAAAATGAAACTGCCCGCGAAATGCTTGTTAAAAAGGCTGAAGCTATAAACAAACAAGGAGCACCCGATAATCAGACCTATGACAGTGCTAAAGCCGAATTAAATAGCCTGGGCTTGCCAATTGGCTGGTCGCAATTAAACAGCAATACCGATGCTAACTCATTAGTAGGTATTTTTTTTGGCGGGATAATAGGTTGGTTATTAACTGCCCTAGCAGCTTCATTGGGCGCGCCATTTTGGTTTGATATCCTAAATAAGGTAATGGTTATCCGTTCAACAGTTAAGCCGCACGAAAAAAGTCAGGAAGAAGCCTCTGAAGACAGGCAAGCACCCACAAATAAGGTACAAGTTGCAACGCCTGATACCACAGCCCCGGTAGTTACTGCACCTGTAGTTGCATTTCCGACTATTCAGCAGGCAGTTGCTGCTACACCAACAATATCGCAGGGGCAGCAACCAAGTGTGGCCGATGATGATACTGAAGTTGATGGATGTGATGTAGAGGCTACAGATAAAACCAACGACGAAGATTTACCACCAACGCAGGGAGGCGTTGTATAATATGCCAAAATCATTAATATGGCTACCCACTGTATTACAGGAAGCCGGTTTAAAAGTATCACTTTGCCCGGGTTGGGAAGATAGGGGCCACGGCGACGTTGGCCGTATATTTGGTGTAATATGCCATCATACCGCAACACCCGGTAAGCATGGAAACATGCCAACGTTAAACACGCTAATTAAAGGACGATCTGATCTGCCGGGGCCGTTGTCACAGCTTGGGCTTGGTCGCGATGGGACTTATTATATTATTGCTGCAGGAAAATGCTTCCATGCCGGGCAGGGCATTTGGAATGGTGTAGTAAATGGCAACACAAATTTTATTGGCATTGAAGCCGAAAATACCGGCGGCGCTGACGATTTCCCCTGGCCCGAGATACAGCTTGATGCGTATCACCGCGGGGTAGCTGCCATACTTAAACATGTTGGGCAAAGCCACGAATGGTGTGCAGGGCATAAAGAATATGCCTTGCCCAAAGGCCGCAAAAGCGATCCGGTGTTTGATATGGTTGGTTTTAGAACATCTGTAAGAGATATATTGAACGGCAATGCACCTCCGCCGAGGGTAATACCAGCTGCTGAACCTGCACAAAATGGTAAAGCCGGCCGCGCCACAATTCGCCGTGGGGGCAATAACGATACAGGCCTTGTAAAGCAGATACAACAAAAGCTGCGTTTAGAGCAAGATGGCAATTTTGGGCCAAAAACAGAAGCCGCGGTACGCAGCTTTCAATCAAAGAATGGCATAGTGCCGGATGGTATAGTTGGCCCAAAATCATGGCTGATATTGGACAAAATATAATAGTTAATAGTAGATCAGTTAAAATGCCGGGCTTATGACCCGGCATTTTTTGTTTATAATATTTTTATTGAGTCTATTATCAAGATATAAGCCCAAATCCTATAGTGTTATTTATTGCATCTTTTACTACATCTAAGGCTGCATTAATAGCCTGTTCTGCTGCTACAATTCCAACAACCTCTACAGATAGTAAAACCATTTTAGCGGTGTTTTTATGCATATTTAATAATAATGCCGCCTGTTCTTTAGTTATAGTGCCTTTAAGGGACATCTCTTCTATGTCTACTAAACTTTGGGCTAATGTTTTTATAGATGATGTAGCCAGGCTTTCAACCGCAGGCCATTTATCGGCTAACTGCGCTTTAGCGGCACCAAGCATATCGCCTAATATTTTTGAGAAATCAATTGTACTCATGTCGATAAGTTTTAAAGGTTAAATTAAACAGATTCCCGTTTAAGCGCATTTTGTGCAGTAAGCATGGCCTGCAACGACGTTTCAATTAACGTTTTTGTGGTTTCAATAAGTCGTTTGTCGGTGAAACCTGTTTTATGCAGTGCTTCCAGATCGTGTATATTTTTGTTGAGCAGAACAACCATTTCAGTAATTTTAGAATACTTAGGCAGAGCCATTGTCCGGATCTTGAGGTTTTCTACCTGTCCGTATAAATTAATGTAAGTATCCCTAAATTTTTCGTACTTGTTTTCTGCCGGCTGATTATCATCAACGTTTTTTTCGAGTTTAACCAACAGGGTAGATACTTCTGTTGAGATCTGTTGAATACTCTGATCAACATTTTGGTCATATGCGCCTATTAGCACAACATGGCAAGCGGTAAATATTATGGGGGTAATTAGGCCCAAGAGCCAATACCTGGCTTTTGTAAGTTGTAAATACATGATATAAGGGTTTATGTTAAACAAATATATTATTGATAGCTCATATATTACGTGATAGGGCACACTTAATATTAAGTTAAAAATACTTTAACGATAATCAGGCTAATGGTACACTAAATTGATATTATATCCCGAAGTAAAAAATAGCTACTGGTGGTCATTTATATGCTTTTTATGTGCGTCCTTAAGCATTAACTGAGCTATTGTTACATAACTATCTACGCCCTGTAAATAGCTATAAGTAGTCATTGACGTTGTATTGTATTTAATCTAAATTTAAATATTTAACTTCTAAATAAGGCGTAAAATACTTTAAATTTTACGATTTCCGCTAACCCAATATTATACATTAAACTTTATCATATGGCATACAAAATTCTTTCTCTTGATGGTGGCGGTTCATGGGCTGTGATACAGGCCAGGGTACTCAAAGATATATATGGCGATATACACGGACATGAACTTTTGAAGACTTTTGATATGGCGATAGCTAACTCGGGTGGAAGCCTCGTTTTAGCCTGTTTGTGCAATAATATGCTGCTTAGTGATATCATCTCGGTTTTTGAGGATGAAAGCAAACGCAAGCTGGTATTTTCAAAACTGAATTTTTGGGAAAAGCTTAGTCTGCGGAATATTGCGAGTTTAACAAGTGTTTTGGGCCCTAAGTATAGCGCAAAAAGAAAAATGGAGGGCTTAAGGACTGTTTTTACAAAGTACGATTCTTTGATAAAAGAGGGAAAAGCTACAAAGTCGATTGTTGATACACCAATGCATGAATTACCTGCAATTATTGGCAAACCCGATTTGCAGATCATCGTAGTAGGGTTTGATTATTTTAAACAAAGGGCGAGCTTTTTCCGGTCAAATACAAAAAGCCACACCGATGTTTTTAACAACGGAAAGTATTACCAGATCACGCTTGGCCATGCCATACACTCATCAAGCAACGCACCGGTAAATTATTTTGATTCGCCGGCTGAGGCAAGTGTAAGCCTGTTAGGCGGTAACGATTCCCGCAAGGCATGGTATTGGGATGGTGCGGTATCCGGCTTTAACAACCCTATTTTAGCAGGGGTTATTGAAGCTATGACAAATAACAATGGCATCCCCCTAAGCGATTACAATATCTTATCATTGGGTACTGGCACAGGGGGGCGGGCGGTAATACCCGATTATCAAAATTCAACAGATCCGCGTATAGCATCCATTTATCAGAAAAATAAAGATAATAAGCTTGCTATGACAAACAGCCGCACCTCCTTTATATCTGATATTCAAAAAATGTCGACAAGTATCTTGGGTGACCCACCAGATTCAGCAACATTCATTGCTTATTCTATCATTGATCCATCGCTAAGTAATAAGGCCTGCATTGTTCGCATAAACCCCTGCATTAAGCCGGTATTAAATCCGGATAGTTTAATGTTTGAAATACCAAAAGCCTACGCCAATAACGCCGACGATTTTGTTAAAGTAATGGACCTGGATATGGATGCTGTTGCTAATGATGAGGTGAGTTTAATTACACAATTATGCAGCAAATTTATCGTGAACAGTGATCCATGTTTGCCTAACCAATTTATAAGGGGCGATGGAAGTGGTATCCACCTGGGCTATGGTACTTATCGCGAAGCAAAAGCAAGATGGCTAAGCGCTACAGCTGTGTAATTATAATCAAACCAGCATGAAAAGCTTTTTCACGTTTAGCAAAAACCAGGTCGTAGTATTGGTTACAGTACTGTTTGTAATTATATTGGGCAGTTTATACTTTTTCATTTATATCCCCAACAACCAAAAACGTTTAGAAGAACAGCGTTTTAGGTGCCTGCAAAATATTGAGAAAAATATACATGCTAAAATTAATAACTCAATAGCATTGCTGAACAACATACTAATTACCTATGAGCGAAATTCGCCGGCATATGATACCAGCAGGCTTAATAAGTATATAGCCAATTATCCGCGTAAGAACTTTATACTACTCCCCGTAGAAAAAATGGCACCCGCTAAAAACGGTAAACCATTTTCTGATAGCACCAGTATTCTAAATTTTAACAGAAAGGAGCTTATTATCTACTTAAGGAAGGGGCAGTACCAGGTTGGGCTTAGATATACCATTAGTCAGTTTATTGAGCAGTTGCTTGTGCGTAAGATATTCGACGAATATATTCTGTTAAAAGATGGCAAAATCATATATCAAACCTTCCCAAGCGGCGTAACTGCCATAGCTACAGATTCTTTACAAACCGATAAAAGTACTTTCTTAAAGGGCCATGTTAAAAGTACCCACATGAGTGGTATAGATTATAAGCTTTTTGCCCAGCAATTAAGTCTGAATGAAGATTCTGTACTTACTATGACCGGTTTGGTAACAAACAGCAATTACAAGTTTGAGCGTACAAAACTTCCCCAAAGTATTGTGCTCCTGCTTTTGATATCAGCAATGGGGGTTATAGTGGCAATGCCTTGGATAAAGCTCTATCAAATGGGTAACCAGGACAGGCTCACCGTAATGGATGGTATGTTTTCGTTCGCTGTTTCAATGCTTTTTATGTCGCTCATATTCTTTTCCTTTTTTAAGTACAATACTTTTTTTAAGCCTGTAATGAGCTATTCTGAGATTGTTAAGAAGAATTTGGCTGATAAAATTGAGGAACGATATATAGCTGAACTTAACAAAACGTATAATTTGCTGAATGAGCTTGACACCCTTAGGCGCGATTCAAAATTTACTTTTGATCTGAAAAACCTTGGTAAAAAAAACATAGCCAAAACAGATTCTGATAGTACCCGGCTTAATAATAAATATGGCAAAACGTTAGATTCGGTTTTTCAGGTATTTGATCTTAATAAGGTTTATTGGATACAAGCAAATGGATTGGAAGTAAACAACTGGTCGGCCTTGTATGACAGTTCGCCATCGGGGAATTTCGGCGAAAGAGATTATTTTAAAAGCATAGTTGCCGGCAAAACCTATTTCATGGCCAATCAACTAAGCAAGCCATATTATGTAGACCAGATAGTATCATGGACGAGCGGCAAGTTTACCACTGTTATATCCATTCCATCTGTTAACAAGGATGCTGTTGTGGCTGCCTTAACGGTCAATCTAAAATGCCTTAAACAGCCGGTATTGCCAAAGGGCTTATTCTATTGCATAGTAAATGCGCAAGGTAGGGTGCTTTATCATTCTGATACAACTAAAAATCTTAACGAGAATTTCCTGAGTGAAGTTTTGGATAAACAGAAGTTAAATGGTTTGATTACAAGTCAGGGAAGCGATTTTTTTGAAGCCAGGTATTCGGGAGATGATTATAAGTTTTACGCCAGGCCTATTCAAAATCTGCCTTACTATGTGCTTGTATTTGAGAGTACATCGTTTAAAAACATGAGAGATATTAAAATATTCTCTTTTAGCTTTTATATGCTCATCGCCTTTTTTCTGATCCTCATTGTTCAACTGCTACTCATATTTATTCTTTGCAGAAAGCAATCCTTTTTTGAAAAACAGTATTTTGATATCTCATGGATACGACCAGATTCGCGCTACCATCATCAATACAATTTGGCAATAGTTTTAAACATTATAAACATACTACTGCTCATTATATTTTATAATATAACCAGCTTCTTACAATTTTTTTTCATACTGTTATTCTCGGCAACGGCCGTTACCTTGTTTTTAAATATTCTTTATTCAGACAGTTATAGAAAACTAGAGCCGTTAAAATATTCTGAAAAGAGAAAAGGGAATGCTGCCTTGCTAACCATAATTATAGTTATAAACTTTATTGCTTTGATCATGATACAGGGTCAGGCGTTACTGTTTTTATTGTTTGAGGCGGTATTGATAGGTATTTCATGGGGTTTTGTAAAAATATCAGTAAGATTATTTGGAGGCTTAAGGCGGATAAAGCACAGGCTTTCGGCAAGTTCCTGGGATTTTAGTTCCAGCTACTCCTTAATGATAGTTACCCGGTTAATTATTACCAGTGGTATACCTGTCGCACTATTTTATACCTCATCATATAACTATAACGAAAGGTTAACATCCAGATACAGGCATACGTTTTTTATGCAAGAAGTTGTAAAAAAGTTGTCGACGCCAAATGACAGTTCGCTTATTAAATTAAAAAACGTTTATACTGACAATGTTTGGATAAAAGATATAAGTATTAATTCAAAAGCCCTTCCGAAACAAGAACCCTCTTATGCCGAGATAAAAACTGCATGGTTATTTAATAATATGAGCTATAACAACCTTGATAAAAGTGGGATAGACGAATTTTATAATAACCATCCAGGAAACTCTTTGATATTCAATAGTTTGTTTGATAGCAAACCTTCATCTACTTCTTATTTGTTGCCATCCGGCAGGTATCTTACACTAACATCCGCCAGATTAAATTATATGCTGCCACACATACTGCCACTAACTAATTATGGTATAATGTATTGGTTCTTGTTTATCATGTCGCTTTTTATTTTTTGGCGGATATTGCATCTTATCATTCGTAAATTATTTGCCTTAAACCTTCCAAAGGAGTCTGGCTGGCAAGATATTGATCAGGTACTTTTAACAAACTCTAAGCTAAATTCATTGCTGTTTATAATTGGCTCTCCAGGTTCAGGTAAGTTGGAAAAAATTAAACAATTGATAGCCGGTAAAAAGATTTACGGAAAAGATGGAAAAATTGCTGTGCTTAATGAAAGCGATAACTCATTAGGGAATGTGTTAGTAGTAGATATGATATTTATTCCCGATAATGAAGAAGCTTTAAAAACCAATTGTGATTGGATCAATATATCTAAATTAGCTTTGAATGGAGAATTTTCGCTTATAATAGTTAACCACTTTGAATATGATATACAAAGCGCTTTAACCAACTCTATAAAGCTGAACTTCTTGGAAAATTTGCTGCAGAAGAACAGAGGCAAAATATTTATCACCTCTACTGTGCACCCGGTAAACTTTCTTGAATCGCTTAATGAAAGAACTTTACGACAAGCTGATGGAAGAAAGCCCGAACATGACCTGGAAAGATGGCATGTACTATTAGGGCATTTTAAGATAATTATAGATAGGCTCGTCACAAGTAACCTGCCTATATCAGATGATTTGGCAGCCTGGAAAAAGGTATTGCTGCAAGAGACCAGCCATACGCACTTCTTAAACAAGATGCAGGAACCACTGGTAACCTCGCTTGAAAAATTAGATGCAATTATGCCCGGTTACCTCGATGGCGATTCCCTTGCTTTTAAAATGCAGGTCACATCCCATTATTTTTACATGTATATATGGCAATCGTTAACAAAGGAAGAAAAGTTTTTGTTATATGACCTGGCCGAAGATAGCCTTGTAAACTCCTATGACGATTATAACCTCACTATGCTGGTAAGCAAAGGGCTAATTATACGAAAAAATGGAGCGTTACATTTATTCAATAAAGGCTTCAGGAATTTTATACTTACTGCTATCGGCACGTCTGAAGCAATGCTGATACGGAAGCAAATTACAGATAACGGTAATTGGAACAAGCTTAAAACACCGTTAATGATATTGATTGTTGCGGTTTTAGCGTTTCTCTTCGCATCGCAACAAGAAACCTATTCAACTATAATTACCTATTTAGGTGTTTTAACAGCAGCATTGCCGGCTGTGCTTAAATTTGTAACTATGTTTGAAAGTAACGGCCAAAAAGCAGCCTAAATAAATTTTATATTATGCTATATGCAGCAGCAAACTTTATCAGATCAATTATTCCTTTAATGTTCAGTTTGTTCAAAATGTTCTTTCTATGGTTATTTACGGTATGTAACGATATAAAAAGCGTATCTGAAATATAACGGCTGTTATACCCATTGGCAATCAGCTTTATTATCTCTTTTTCGCGTTTGGTGAGCAAAAGATATTTAAAGTAATTTTTCTGGGCAAACTCATTTTGCTCACATATAGAATTGATCTTTTTAGATGCGTAGGATATATTATCAACTTCTATGGCAACATTTATTAGTTTGAGGTTTTCGCCGGGGGCAAAGGGAAGGAAAAGCCTTACATTGCTCAAATACCATTTATAATCGCTGTTTTTATCGGGTCTTACCCGTTGAAAGAAGGAATATATAAGTGATGGGTCGCCGAGTTCCAGAAACTTCCTAACCTCGATCTTTAAAATTTCGATCTCTTCGGGCGGGAAAAACATATCAAAATAGGCCGGCCCCAAGCTGTTAAGCTCCTCTTTACAACGCTTTAGTATGCGGCAGCCATTATCGTTCATATACAGGTTTGTAAGTTCATCCAGATCCTGCACCATAACGCTGCCGGGAATTAAATTGCCTACATCCTCTATGTCCAACTCTTTGGTGTCTATTTTGTTATTTAACGAAAATAAAGCGGATTGACAAGCGATATCTTTAGGTAGATTTGCATGTAAACTAATACTCATAGCAATTAGAATTTACAGGTAAAAAAATAAAAATCGCAAGTATTTGATCGGACACGCAGATGGTAGACTGCAAAGCTAAGTTAATGAAAACCCTTTGATTGTATCAATAATTTTACAAAAAAAATATTTTTGTTGTTTTACAACTTAAAGTTGTAGTGCACGGTTCTAACTGATGATGAACGCTTTAGTTTGTATGAGCCTGCAAGTATAAAATAGAATATAATATTATAGGTTTTTTAACGTACTTATTGCTGTATTAGAAACATTAGAGGTTGGGTTCTTACATTTAATTTACCTATGAAATACAGAATAAAATTAGCCGACGGTACTACCCAGTTAATACAGATCACCACCGACTTATACAAAAGCTGGAAAGTATGGAAAGTACAATTTGCAGATGGTAAAGCAGCTATGCTTTTTAAATCGGGCAACGCATGGTTACAAAGAAATGAAGATATCCTGGATAATTATCTTTTAACTACTATAGGTAAATGTATTGACGAGGTAATACTTGGTAAGAACCGTTTAGCGCTTTAGGATACCTTGATCACCATTCCTTTTCCTGCCTGAAGCAATTCTTGCGTAATGGCCCGGGTGTAGGTTTTGATCTCTTCCTGAAATGCACTAACCGAAGCGCCACTTCTTATCTCTTCCAGTCGCTTTTCCCAGTTACCGGTTAGTTCGGCTTGTGCAATTTGCTGATGTTTAACTACTTCATAAACCGCAAGGCCGGTCTCTGTAGGGACCAGGTTTTTCTTTTCTCTTGAAATATAATTGCGTTTTAGCAAGGTTTCTATCATGGCCGCCCTTGTAGCCGGTGTACCCAGGCCGCTATCTTTCATAGCCTGGCGCAGTTCCTCATCATCAATTTCTTTACCCGCTGTCTCTAATGCTTTCAGCAAGCTTGCCTCGTTATATAAAGGCTTTGGCTTGGTTTGTTTCTCTAATAAGGCTTTATCTGTAACAGGAAGGTTTTCACCTTGTGTTACTTTGGGCAGTGTCGCGTTTTCCTCATCCTTTTTTTCCTCATCTTTATCATTGAATACCAAACGCCAACCGGCGGTTTGGATCACAGTACCGCTTGCAATAAATTTAGATCCGGATTGTACAGTGATTTTAGTGATCTCTTTGATACAATCCTGGTGAAAAGCTTCCAGCATCCGTCCCGCCACCATATCATAAATGGCCTGCTGATCAGCTGAAAGCTGGTGGGGTGTTTCGCCGGTAGGCAATATCGCATGGTGATCAGTCACCTTTTTTGCATTAACACTGCGCTTGTTCAATTTGGCACCGGAAAGTAGCGTGGCCTGTTTGCCAAACTCCTTATGATCCATAAACTTGTCAATTAATGCCGGTACACCGGCATACACATCATCACCAATATAACGGCTGCCCGTACGTGGGTAAGTAACCAGCTTGCTTTCATATAGGTTCTGCAGCAAGGTTAGCGTTTGGTCAGCCGTAAAACCTTTGCGTTTGTTGGCCTCTTGTTGTAAACTGCTTAGGTCATGCAATAGCGGAGGTGGTTCTTTACGCGGCTTGGCTTCCACACTTAAAATATGACCTCCTTGTGGGAAACCTAAAGTAACATCTTCTACCAGATCAAGCACTGCCTGTGCTTCTTCTTTAGTTTTAAAGTTTTTTTCAGAAACCGCTTTAAACACTTGCCCATCTTTATCTGGCTGAATACTGACCTGGTAGTAGGTTTGCGGCACAAAATTTTTATTCTCTAAATATCGTGCACAGATCATGGCCAGGGTAGGGGTTTGCACCCTGCCTAACGATAATACCGACCGCGTGCCCGATGATAAACTGAGCGCCTGTGTGGCGTTCATTCCCACCAACCAGTCGGATTGTGAACGGCAATGCGCAGAATTGAACAGTGCATCATAATCTGAACCCGGCTTTAGGTTACGAAATCCCTCTTTTATCGCTGCATCAGTTTGCGAAGAGATCCATAATCGTTTAAATGGTTTCTTGCATTTGAGGTAGTAGTAAATGTATCTGAAGATCAGTTCACCTTCCCGCCCGGCATCTGTAGCTACAATGATCTCGGTAGCTTCATCAAATAAGGCCTTAATAATATCCAATTGTTTCCTTACACCGGGGTCTTCCACCATGCCATCCTTGGTTTTTACCTTACGGACGGATAGCTTGAACTTTTGCGGCAGCATGGGCAGGTTCTGTACATTCCAGCCATAATAACCATATTCTTGAGGGGCGGCCAGTTGTAAGAGATGTCCAAAAGCCCAGGTAAAGGTGTAGCCTTTGCCTTCCATATAACCGTCCTTTTTAGTGGTAGCGCCAAACACTTTGGCTATCTCGCGCCCTACCGATGGCTTTTCAGCTATAATTACTTTCATATTGGTTACGGCGAAAGTATGTAAATGGTTTACGCGGCGCAACCTTTGTGGAGAAAACACTGATACCTTCTAAAGCTAAAGATTTGCTATTGGTACATTGGCGAGGCTTATAAAATTGTAAACCAAAGCATTATCAGGCAGATACTGAAAAAGCCATTTCAGCAAAAGAAAACGATTTTTTTCGCCACGAAAAAACATAATTTTGTGGTTGTGCTAAACTTACCTACAATCATCCACTTTTATAATGAGCCTGTATAATAGAATTTTATTACTGTCTAAAACGGTTTGTAAAGCTATTTATATATTAATAATGCTATTGCCCGCATTACAAGGCAACGCACAGGGGCTGCAATTTAACTCAAATGACAGTTTACTAAGTAAACGTACATCGTATGTTGTTTTTGCCGATGATAAACCTACGTTTAATGACCATTTATCAATAAGTTTTGATTTGTCTTTATGGGATAATGATCACTTAGGTTATGTATTTAATATAACCGATACAAAGGGCAACTCTTACAGCCTAACTTATATTTTTAACCATAATGGCTCGCCAACATTAAATTTCAATATTGATAGTAAAAGCAATAAGATTGAGATACCGCTTAATTTAACACAATTAAAAAAGCGGAAATGGATAAGGGTAAAGGCTGATATCAACTTAAAAGCCAATACGGTAAGCTTTTTTGTAAATAACAAATGGTATAAAGCAAAAGACTTTGGTTTTGAAGGTAAAATAACGCCCGAATTAACCTTTGGCAAGAATAAGCATTACTCTGACGTGCCCAATATGGCCATCAAAAATTTGACTATTAATGATGATAGCAAAAAATATTATTTCCCGCTTAACGAGTGGAATGGGCACAACGTGCATACCGGTGATGGGGATGCCGTTGGTTATGTAGATCATCCGGCCTGGCTTATAAATGAATCATACTTTTGGACACCTAAATTTAAACGGACCCTTAATGAAGTAGCAGGATTAAACTTTGATGTAAATCAACAGATGTTGTTTATGTTTAAAAAAGATTCGTTGATACAGTATAACGTACAGGGAGATAATGTAGTAAGTAAACCTTATAATAATAAAATACCCATGACGCTTTTGCTAGGCAAAAGCATAATTAACAATAAACAAAACAAGTGCTATGTTTATGAAGTACAACCGCCAGATTCATTGCATAGCATAGCAGCGCTTGATCTAAGTACTTTAAAATGGGAAGCTGTTGGTAAAGCTTTAATAAAGCAACAAAGGCACCACCACAATATATTTTTTGATAAAGATCAAAACAACATTTACCTTTTTGGCGGATATGGTTCGTTCTCTTATCATAAAGATTTCTTTAAATATCAACAAACTACAGATAGCTGGGAAAAGGTATTGTTTACCGGCGATACAATATCCCCACGCTTTTTTTCGGGGAGCAGCCAGGCCGATGAAAACAACGAAGTTTACATATTTGGTGGTTATGGTAATCAATCGGGCAATCAAATTATTGGAGGGAAGCATTTTTATGACCTTTACAGAATTAATTTAACCACCCGTGTTATTAAAAAATGTTGGGAAATAAGCCCCGACGAAGAACCTTTTGTTTCGGCTAATAATCTGATCCTGTCAAAAGATAAAAAGTTTTTCTATGCGTTATGTTATCCACACGAAAAGCCAAAAACTAATTTAAGGCTTTATAAATTCTCTGTTAAAGATGGTTCGTACGAAATAGTTAGCGGCACTATACCGGTTGCTTCAGAACGGATCGAAAGTGATTTTAATTTATTTTTTAATCCAAAGCAGGATGAGTTTTTTTGCGCGACCCAGGAGTTTACTTCTCCGTTGCAATCTACCGTCAAGATCTATGCCCTTACATCCCCGCCGGTAAGCCAGCAGGCTTATTTAAGCTCGCAGCAAACGAGTACAAGCCGGTTTAACGGTGCCTATAAATATCTAATCGCCTTTGTAATACTTATATGCGGGGCTGTGTGGTACTTCATAAAAAGACCAAAACCGAAAGCTGATACACTAAAGGCTGACGATGAAATAGTACCCGACTTTTATACCAAGAAAAAAGAAGCAGATATAAAACCCAATGCTGTTTATTTATTAGGAGAGTTTATTGTATTTAATAAAAACGGGAAGGATATTACTTACCTGTTTAGCCCCAAGATAAAACAACTATTCATTTTAATATTGTTAAATAGCAAAGATGCACATGGTGTTGTTTCTAAAAAAATATCTACCATACTATGGCCTGATAAGGAGGTTGTAAAAACAAAAAACATAAAAGGGGTTACAATTAATCACCTCAGAAATATAATTGCCGATATTGAGGGCGTCGAACTCAGCTTTTTAAACGATACCTACTGTTTTAAATTAAGTGAAAGTTTTTTTTGTGACTATTTTACTGTAACCGATGCCATTAATCAAATTCATGATCACAATATCACAGCAGAACAATTTATAACAGATCAATTTGATTTGTTTGCACGTGGAGGGCTTTTACAATACGTACCCGAAACCTGGCTGGATGATGCCAAGCTGAGTTTTGAAGAATCGCTTATGCCGGTAATTTTACCCGAAATAAAAAAGCTATACGAAAATGGCGATTACAAAAAAGCTTTGGATGTATGCCGCGTGGTACTAAATATCGATCCTTTTAATGATATCGCCTTAAAATATAAACTTAAGTCGCTCAGGCGGATCAAGGGAATTGATTACGCCAAAAAAGTTTACGACGAATTTGTAACTGAGTACCAAAAATCAATGGGCAGTGAATATCCGGTTCACTTCGAAAAGATCTGCAAATAATCATCCCAAACAATCTTCATTGCCTTAACGGCGAATACACCTGTTTATTTCTTAAAAAAGTGGTTAATAAATAACGGTTAATGAATTATTAACTGTATTAACCCCTTTTTTAACCCTCCTTTTAATACACCTCAGTTTATACTTGTGTGCCGGTAAAGTAATTGTAAATGGCTTAACCAATCCTAATACAATGTTACCGGAGTAATTATAAACCAGTTTAAACCAAATTACTTATGGATGAAATTTTTACCAATTATGGTGGATGCCATGGCATTCGCTATGGTGTGAAAATCAAAAGGATGGTACATTATTGTATTATATCTTTTTTGTTTTTACTCATGTGCAATTCAGCTTTTGCACAAACCAAAACTATTACCGGGGTAGTATCTGATAATGCCGGGCCGTTACCGGGCGTATCTGTATCAATTAAAGGAACCACAACAGGTATTGTAACAGATGTTAATGGAAAGTTTTCGTTAAATGTAGCCTCGGGCCAAACACTTTTATTTTCGTTTTTAGGGTACACCCCACAAGAGGTAGTAGTTAATACTCAGGAGACCTTAAACATAAAGCTGGCACAAAGCTCTTCTTCATTAAACGAAGTTGTAGTTGTAGGTTATGGTACGCAAAAGAAAGTTACGGTTACGGGCTCTATCGCTTCGGTTAACAATAGCGAAATTGTCACAACCAAAAACGAGAACGTTTTAAACTCGCTTACCGGTAAAGTAGCGGGTTTGCGTGTGGTTCAAAACTCGGCAGAGCCCGGTTCATTTAATAACTCATTTAGCATTCGCGGTTTTGGCGATCCGTTGGTAGTTATTGACGGCGTTCCGCGGGATAATATTACCCGCCTTGATCCTAATGATATAGAAAGTGTATCAGTACTAAAAGATGCATCTGCAGCTATATATGGTGTACGTGCCGCCAACGGTGTAATATTAGTTACCACCAAAAAAGGTAAGAAAGGATCGCTTGAGCTTAATTACTCGGGTACATATGGCTACCAGGTTCCTTCCGGCTTGCCAAAAGCAGTAGGCGCAATTGATTTTATGACATTGGTTAATGAGCAATTGCTGCATAATGTAAATGGCGGCCAGGTGAAATATTCTGACGCTGATTTTGAAGCTTACCGAAATGGCAGCAGAGTAAGCACTGATTGGTACACACCTGTAATTAAAGACCGCGTACCGCAATCACAACATAACTTAAATGCCACTGGTGGTAACGAGAATACCAATTACTTTATTAGTATGGGTATTACTAACCAGGCGGGCTTTTTACGCAGTGATGATCTTAATTACAAAAGATATAACCTGCGGTCGAACATATCTACCAGGATAAATAAAAACCTTACTGTAGATCTTAACATCAATGGTACTATGGATCAAAAGAACCAGCCATACCAGGATGCATGGTGGATAATCAGATCATTCTGGAGGCAGGTGCCAACACAATCTATCTATGCCAATAACAACCCCGATTATTTTAATAACGGGCAAGTTGATGGTACAAACCCCGTTGCCCTTGCAGATGCCGATGTTAACGGCTACAGGGTATATAATAATAAGTGGTTCCAATCGCAGGTGTCTGCCACCTATAATGTACCCTTTGTACCGGGATTAAGTGCTAAAGGTTTATTCAGTTACGACTATTACAACTCAAGTAACAGGATCTATCAGAAATCATATAATCAATATAATTATGATGCTAATACAGACAGTTACGGGGCAGTGCCTAATCAAACACCTGCTACGTTTAGGCGGGAATTTTTTGAAAGGCCAAGTACTTTAACACAGTTCTCTCTTAACTATGATCATTCTTTTGGCAATCATAATATAACCGGCTTGTTGTTATATGAAGAGAGCAATCGCCAGCAGGACAACTTTTATGCCCAGCGCGAACTTGCTTTAGCGGTTGATCAATTGTTTTCTGGCAGCAGTACAAATCAGATAGGTTCAGCTAACTCGGGCGATATTTATAATTATGTAAATAAATCTATTGTAGGCCGTGTTAATTATAATTACAAATCAAAATATCTTGCTGAGTTTAGCTTCAGGAATGATGGTTCTTCAAGGTTTTCGCCAACTAAACAATGGGGCTTTTTCCCGGCCGGATCTATAGGTTGGAGAATTTCGCAGGAAGAATTCTGGAAAAACTCATCAGCCCTATCATTTATTGACGACCTGAAGTTTAGGGCATCTTACGGAAAAGTTGGTGATGACTCAGCTTTAGCTTATCAGTTTTTAACAGGTTATCGTTATCCGGCTAATGGCTCAAATAATCAATTGCCTCCGGGTTCTGTTTTCGATGGCACATTTGTAAATGGCGCGCAGAGCTTAGGCATAGCCAACTCTAACTTAACCTGGTTTAATGCCGAAACATATAACGTTGGTTTCGATCTTGAAGCATGGAAAGGATTGTTAGGCGCAACTTTTAACGTTTTCAGGCGCGATAGGTCTGGGTTATTAGGTACCCAGGCATTAAGCTTGCCAAGCGTTGTCGGTGCAGATCTTCCGCAAGAGAATTTAAACAGCGACAGGACCCAGGGTTTTGAGATAGAACTGAATCACCGCAATCATATTGGTGCCTTTAATTACTTTGTAAAAGGAAACCTTGCTTTCAGCCGTACCAAAAACCGCACAGTTGTACAGGCCCGCGCAGGTAACTCGCAACTTAACTGGCATAATAACCAGAGCGACCGATGGAATAATATTTATTGGGGCTATGGGGCTGCCGGCCAGTATCAAAACTATCAGGATATATTAAACAATACACAGTTTACATCCCGCAACGCGGTAGTAGGCGATTACAGGTATGAGGATTGGAACGGCGACGGACAAATAACCGGCGATGATGTACACCCTATAGCTTATAACAGCGCGCCTTTAACCACGTTTGGCTTAACGCTTGGCGGTTCGTACAAAGGGTTTGATTTTAATACATTATGGCAAGGTGCAACAAATGTAACCGTGTCATATATTGAGCAATTGAACATACCGCTTTGGGGCGGAGGCAGCGCGTTGAGTCAGTTTATGGACAGGTACCACCCAGCCGACCCTAATGCCGACCCTTACAATCCAAATACCGTATGGGTGCCGGGTGCATATGCCCTTACAGGTACTACTGCCGATGTTAATTCCATGTTCAACATACAGGATGCCTCATACGTAAGGTTAAAATCTGCAGAACTGGGTTACAGCATACCATCAAATTTTGCAAAAAGGATAGGTATAAAAGGAGCCAGGATATTTGTGAACGGTTATAACATCGTAACCTTCACAGGTTTAAAATACCTTGATCCGGAGCACCCGTCAAGCACCTATGGTTACTTGTATCCACTCAACAAAACGTTTTCATTAGGCGTAAATGTTAAGTTATAAAATTTAAGATCATGAAAAAAATTACATATACAGTATTATGCTTTTTGGTTTGCTGGACAACAGCATGTAAAAAGCTCGATGTACCTCCAATTAATATAGTTCAGGATAAAGACGTCTTTACAAGTCCGGGTGGTATACAGGCTTATATGGCCCGTATTTACAGCGAATTGCCAATTGAAGACTTTAGATATTCGCCACAAAGAGGGTTAAATTTCTTTTGGATAATAAGCCCGTTCAGTGCCGTTAGCGGCGAAGCTTTAAGCAGGGATCAGTCAAGCGCGATGCAGGAAAATGTAGATGAATCGCCATGGGGTGATTGCTATAAATTAATAAGGGATGTTAATTATTTTTTAGAAAACATGCCTAAATATGCCGCCACTTACACACCTGCCGAAGTTAATTCGTGGATGGGCGAGGCCCGATTTATACGTGCGGCAACCTATTTTGCATTAGTGAAACGCTATGGCGGTGTACCTATTGTTGATAAGGTATTGCAATTCCCTACATCAAATGTTGATGATTTAAATATAGCCCGTTCATCAGAAGAAGAAGTTTACGATTTTATAGCTACCGACCTTGATTACGCTTACGCAAATTTAAGCGAATCTAACCAAGTGGGCCGTGCTAATAAATACGTAGCAGCCGGTTTTAAATCAAGGGCAATGCTTTATGCGGGTTCTATTGCTAAATATAACCAGATATCTCTGGTAGATGCTGGTGGTAAAAGGGTATGCGGTATACCTTCAACCAAGGCTGTAACTTATTTTAAAGCTGCTTATGATGCTGCTTTGTTATTAGAAAATAAGTACAGCCTGTACAAAAAAGCCTGGGCAGCAGGTGACAAGGACGCTCAATATCAAAACTATGTTAACCTGTTTTTTGATGAGACCAGCCCCGAGAACATCTTTGTAAGGCAATATCATTATCCCGAGTCTGTACATGGGTACGATGCATACAATGTTCCAAGGCAGTTAATGGGTGCTAACGGCTACTCTGCCGAGGTTAACCCTACCTTAAACTTTGTTGAAATGTTCGATGGCATCCCTAAAAATGCCGACGGAACTATTAAAACAACAACAGCAGGCAAGTATGATCTGTATACAAACACTGTTGATCTGTTTGCTAATGCCGAACCAAGGTTAAGGGCAACTGTTATTTTGCCGGGCGATGTATTTAAAGGTCAAAGCATCGAGATCCGCCGGGGAATTTACACAGGTAGCTCTGCAGGTGGTATAAGCCCGCTGCTGCCGGCCGGTTCAACCGCTAACTATCCAACCGCCAATATTGTGCAATCATCAAACGCAAGCCAAACACCATACAACCTACCTGGTGGCGGAACAATGAACCCCGCAGGTTTAAGCGGCGTGTTTACCGGCGATGGAACAGCCGCTATATCAGGCTTTTCGGTCCGTAAACTCCTGGTGCCAGATAAACCCACTTCAGAGGTTCTGGAAAATCGTTCAGATCAAACCTGGATCGAGATGCGCTATGCGGAAGTACTGTTAAACCGCGCCGAGGCAGCTTATGAACTGAACGCACTTGGCCAAAATGATAAACCTTATCTGCAAGATGCCTTTACGGCAACAAATCAGATCCGTGAAAGGGCAGGCGCAACCATGTTGGCCAGCGCGGCAGATCTGACAAGCGTTAACGTAATCCGTATCGAAAGAAGGAAAGAATTAGGTTTTGAGAATAAAACCTGGTGGGATATGAGAAGGTGGAGAGTTGCCGATAAAGAACAAAATTCGACCATTTACAGGGTTTTAATGCCATTCTACTCTGCAAACGATAAAAAGTACTTCTTTGATGCACGTACCGATGAAAGGAACTCGCGCTACACATTTGATGTGCGCTGGTATTATGAGCAAATCCCTAACGGCGAGATCCAAAAAAGTCAAAAATTAATACAAAACCCAGGTTATTAATATTACGAGAATGAAAAAGATATTCTATATGATAGCGATCTGCATAGTTGCCGTGGCCGGCAGCTCTTGCAGTAAATTAGATAATTACCCGGACCCTACCGAAACCCTTACCGGCAGCGTTATTGACGCGGGTACAAATAAAACCTTACAAACCGAAAATGGGGGAGGTGGAACAAGAATAAAGCTGATAGAAATTAGCTGGAGCGATAACCCCACACCTTTTTATATCAGTTCTATGCAAGATGGTACATTTAACTACACCAAGTTATTTGCCGGGAAAAATGTTATAAGTGCCGAGGGCGCGTTTGTGCCCCTGGTGCAAACAGATGCAAGCGGGGCGACCATTGTTGATAAAAGCCAAACAGTTGATATTAAGGGTACAACAAACGTTAATTTTTCTGTAGACCCCTTTTTAAGGATCGAATGGATCGGTGAGCCGGTGTTGAATGCAGATGGTACCATAACCGCATCATTTAAATTTACCCGTGGTACAACTGATCCAAACTTTCAGCAGGACATAACTGACGTACACCTGTTTGTAAATTCAAACAAGTTTGTTGGCAATAACAATTTCGATAATCGTTACTCGCCGCAAATTGATTACAATGGCTCAGACGCGAACGCGCAAGTAGGGCAAACCATAACATTAACCACAAAGGGTGGCCCACTGCCCACGAAAAGAGAATACTTTTTAAGAGTTGGAGCCAGAACTAATTATGGGCTCAAATATTACAATTATACAGATGTTAAAACTGTAACTGTTCCTTAGGATACCCTATTACCACCTGCTTAAGAACATTAATGTTCTTAAGCAGGATTATATAAATAGTCTCTATGAAAAAACTTTTATCCTCTTGTTGCTTAATTGCACTTTCTATTAGTGTAAATGCGCAAACAACCAAGCCGGTCCCTCTAAAAGAAAAAACTGCTTTTCAAACCAGCAGCCCATGGATGCCAGAAATTGATGTGCGATCTGATATTGCCATCGTTTACGGTGTTAACGATCGTAAAGGGATGACCTTTGAACAGCGTGTACAATCATGGCGAGACCATGGCTACCAAACAAATTTTATGACAGGTATAGCCTGGGGCGATTACAAAGACTACTTTTTAGGTAAGTGGGATGGCATTAATCACCTTGGCGTGGGCCAGGTAACACAAAAAGGCGATACCATATTCCATGGTAAAGATATGCCCTATGTTGTGCCGGTTAAATCATTTATCGAATACATGAAAACCGCTGTTATAAAACGGGTGATAGATGTAGGGATAACTAACATTTTTTTAGAAGAACCCGAGTTTTGGGCAAGAGCAGGTTATAGCGCGCCATTTAAAGAAGAATGGCAAAAATACTACGGCTTCCCATGGAAACCACAGCATGAGTCGGCCGAGAACACCTACCTGTCGAGCAAACTCAAATACCACCTGTACTACGAGGCTATTAAAGAAGTTTCGAGCTACGCTAAAGCATATGGCAAAAGTAAAGGCAAAAGCATTAAAGTGTTCATTGCCACACACTCGCTTGTTAACTATTCGTCATGGCAAATTGTTAGTCCCGAAGCCAGCCTTGCATCATTGCCCGGGATAGACGGTTATATAGCCCAGGTATGGACAGGCACTTCCCGCGAGCCAACATATTTTGACGGGCAGAAAAAGGAAAGAGTGTTTGAAAATGCCTTTCTGGAGTATGGCTCAATGGTATCAATGACCGCGCCAACCAAACGCAAAATGTTTTTCCTGACAGACCCTATTGAGGATTGGCCACGAGACTGGAGCGATTATAAAAAGAATTACCAGGCCACTTTCACCGCCAAACTTTTGTATCCAATGGTTGCCGATTATGAAGTAATGCCATGGCCGGAGCGGATCTATACCCACCCATACAAAGTGGCCAACAGTAACGAGAAGGTGCTTATACCACAATACTATTCAACCCAAATGCAAATTATGGTAAATGCATTGAACAGTATGCCGGCATCAACCAATAAAGTAACAGGTGTTAACGGCGTAGGCGTGTTAATGAGTAATTCATTAATGTTTCAGCGGTTCCCTACACATAACGGGTTCGAAGATCCTCAGTTCTCTAACTTCTACGGGCAAACATTGCCTTTGTTAAAGCGTGGTGTACCGGTGCAAACTGTTCATATGGAAAACCTGTCATATGCTGCTTCGTTAAAAAATATTAAGGTATTGGTAGTGAGTTATTCTAATATGAAACCGGTTTCGCCTGCTGTGCACGCTTCGTTAACGGCTTGGGTTAAACAAGGCGGTGTTTTAATTTATTGCGGTAGGGATGATGACCCATACCAATCAGTAATGGAGTGGTGGAACACCAAAGGAAATAAATTTACAGCCCCTTCACAGCATCTGTTTAAATCGCTCAACATCAACCCATCGGCAGATAAACAGAAATATAATGTTGGCAAAGGAACGGTTTATGTGATTAGGCAAAACCCCAAAGAGTTTGTATTAGAAGCGAATGCTGATACTAAGTTTATTGACATGGTAAAACAGGGTTACGAAAGCGATGCTAAAGCCGGTAAGCTGGTGTTTAAAAACAGCCTTTATCTGGAGCGTGGGCCTTATGATGTTGTTTCGGTAATGGATGAAAACGCCGATAGCAAACCTTACACTATTAAAGGCCCAGTAATTGATCTTTTTGATCCGCAATTACCAGTACTCGCCAAAAAAACGATCAACCCGGGCGAGCAGGCTTTATTATACAATGTAAACCGGGTAGCCAACAAAGCCAAACCACAGGTTTTGGCTGGTGCCGCGCGGGTTTATAACGAAAAAGTACAAGGGGCAAGCTATTCATTTGTAGCAAAAAGCCCTATTAAAACATTAAATAGTATGCGCGTTTTGCTGCCTGCCAAACCTAAGGTAACTAAAGTTACCGATAGCAATGGGCAGGAAATAACCGATGCTAAAACATCATGGGACGCGTCTTCAAATACATTATATCTGGGTTTTGCAAATAGCCCCGACGGAATTAAAGTTAGTTTAAGTTGGTAAACTATTGGGGTTGGTTTAAGAAGGCTATTGCTACCATACACGGGTATCCGTGTATGTGTAGTATAGCTGATATCTCAGCTGCTGTTACTCATCACCTATTTTTAAATGAAAAAAATATTTTTAATTGCCCTCTCTCTTTTACCAATAGTTGCTTCGGCACAAATTGACAAGTCAAATCTGGCCGATCTGGTAAACCCTCTGATGGGTGCCGATTCAAAGCCGTTACTTTCAAACGGAAATACATACCCGGCAATAGCATTGCCATGGGGCATGAACTTTTGGACACCGCAAACCGGTAAAATGGGTAGCGGCTGGCAGTATACCTATAATGCCGATAAGATAGTTGGCTTTAAACAAACTCATCAGCCATCACCATGGATGAATGACTATGGGCAATTTTCTATCTTCCCAGAAACAGGAAAAATAAAGGTTGATGAAACCGATCGCGCCAGCTGGTTTTCGCATAAGGCCGAAATAGCCAAACCTTATTATTACAGCGTTTATTTGGCTGATTATGATATTACAACAGAAATAACGCCAACCGAACGGGCAGCAAGCTTTAAGTTTACTTTCCCAAAAAGTGATAGCTCGCATATTGTAATTGATGCTTTTGATAAAGGATCATACATAAAGATCATCCCGGGCGAAAATAAAATAGTAGGTTATAGCACCCGTAACAGTGGCGCGGTCCCTGCCAATTTTAAAAATTACTTTGTTATCTACATTGATAAAGCGTTTAAAAATGCATCAACATGGCACAACAAAGATCTTGAAGACGGCAAGCTGGAATACACCGGCGACCATGCAGGTGCGGTAGTCAGCTTTAAAACAACAAAGGGCGAAGCGGTAAACTTGCGCGTAGCATCGTCATTTATAAGTATTGAACAGGCAGAGCTTAACCTAAAACGAGAGTTGGGTAAAGAAAGCTTTGCAAACACAAAACAAAAGGCTAAAGCCATCTGGAATAACACCTTAAACCGCCTTACTGTAAATGGTGGTTCGATAGATCAAACCCGCACATTTTACTCGTGCCTTTACCGCATGCTTTTCTTTCCCAATAAACTATATGAGTTGGATGCTAAGAATCAGATAGTACATTATAGTCCATATAACGGCAAGATTTTACCGGGCTACATGTTTGCAGGCACGGGCTTTTGGGATACCTTCAGGGCATTATATCCTTTCCTGAACCTGGTATATCCATCTATAAACAAAGAGATGCAGGCGGGGTTAGTGAACGATTATAAAGAAGGTGGCTGGCTACCTGAATGGAGCAGCCCGGGTTATGCCGATGTTATGGTGGGTAATAACTCCGCATCGGTTGTTGCCGAGGCTTACCTTAAGGGAGGGCGCGGCTATGATATTCAAACCCTTTACCAGGCCTTGTTACACGGGGCCAACAATACCGGCCCTAATGCAACCGGCAGGCGGGGAGTAGATTATTATAATACATTAGGCTATGTACCTTATGATGTTAAAATAAACGAGAACGCTGCCCGCACGCTTGAATATGCCTATGACGATTTTGCGATATACAAACTGGGTAAAGCTTTAGGTCGCCCCGCAGCAGAAACAGATGTTTATAGAAAACGTAGCCTGAATTATAAAAACCTATTCGATCCTTTCACAGGTTTAATGCGCGGCAAAAATAAGGATGGCCAGTTCCAATCGCCTTTTAATCCCTTTAAATGGGGTGATGCGTTTACCGAGGGTAACAGCTGGCATTATACCTGGAGTGTATTTCATGATGTGCAAGGGCTAATTGACCTGATGGGTGGCAAACAAAAGTTCGTTACCAAACTGGACTCTGTGTTTATGCTTCCGCCGGTATTTGATGATAGTTACTACAGGAGCGTTATCCACGAGATAAGAGAGATGCAAATTGCGGGAATGGGCCAGTATGCACATGGCAACCAGCCAATACAACACATGACCTACCTATACAATTACGCAGGCCAGCCCTGGAAAACGCAGCAACATGTACGCGATGTAATAGATAAAATGTACAAACCCACACCCGATGGTTATTGCGGTGATGAAGATAACGGGCAAACATCTGCCTGGTATGTATTTTCATCAATGGGCTTTTATCCGGTAACACCAGCCAGCGACCAGTATGTATTAGGTGCCCCACTGTTTAAAAACGTAACAGTTAAACTGGAGAACGGCAAAACCATCAGCATTAATGCAGCTAATAACAGTTCACAAAATAAGTATGTAACCAGCTTAAATGTTAATGGCAAACCTTATACTTTCAATTGGTTAAGTCATTCAGCATTATTAAAAGGTGCTACGCTCAACTTTAATATGTCGGCACAACCCAATAAGTTAAAAGGGACTAAACCGGCCGACGCCCCTTATTCATTATCTAACGAAAAGTAATTATACATCTAACTATGAAAAAAATATCTTATATCCTGTTAACAAGCTTGTTTATTACTGTAGCAAGCTGCAGTAAAGGCAAAGAAGGGGCGGCGCCTATCGAAAAACCGGGTAAACCCGAAACAAACAATAATTTCACATCTGCTGACGCAACAACTGCATACACAGCGTTCAATAAATACTTTTACAATTCATCAGCCAAACTATATTACAATACTACCCGGCAAGATGGTTTAGCTGCTATATGGACACAAGCTATATACTGGGATATGGCCATGAACGTTTATGAACGCACTAAGGACCCGGCGCAATTAACAAGGGTTAATGATATTTATCAGGGTGGTTTTAATCAATATGATGGATATAACTGGGACAATACCACTACCTGGTTTATTTATGATGATATGATGTGGTGGGTTATAGCGCTTGCCCGTGCAAATCAAATAACCGGGAAGCCTGAGTACTTGCAAAAGGCTATTTCAGGGTTTAACCGGGTGTGGAACGGATCGTATGATAGTGTAAATGGCGGTATGTTTTGGGATTTTAAACACAGCGGTAAAAATGCATGCATAAATTATCCAACGGTTATCGCGGCCATGCGTCTTTATAAAATAACCGGTGATGCAAGTTACCTTGATAAAGCAAAATCAATTTATGGCTGGGCAAAGGCCAATTTGTTTGATACAACCAATGGCCGGATAGCCGATCATAAAATAGGTAATAACCCGCCGGGATATGAAGATTATACTTACAACCAAGGTACTGCTATAGGTGCAGCTGTAATGTTATATAAAGAAACAAAAGACGTTGCCTATCTCAATGATGCCAAGTTAGCTGCCGATTATACAAAAAACAAGATGAGTACCAACAGTATCCTACCGGCCGAAGGAGATTTTAACGAACAGGGTGTTTTAAAGGCAATATTTGCGCAATACATTATGCAGCTAATAAATGATGGTGGGCAAAGCCAGTATTTAGATTGGGTGCAAACAAATATTAATACCGGGTGGAAGAATAGGGACACCGAAAGGAACCTTACATTCAGAAATTACAATATTCATTGCCCAACCGGCGATATACAATCTTACGAGGCAAGCAGCCTAGTTACATTCATGCAGCTATGCCCTCCAAAATAATTAAGGGGGTTAACTTTTACTTTTGGGCGGTAAAGAAGATGCGGTAATTATAATAGCTACGTAGGTGTTACATCAACAAATGGGTATTTCCCTTTAATGTTCTTGTTTAGGAAAATGCCTTTGGCCATAGTAGCCCGCATCTCTTTATACACCTTTTCCGGTACCTGCAGGTAGTTATAAACCTTGCCAGACCGATAGCGCACAGTGAGCGTTTCCGTATCAGCATCATAATCATAAGCGGCAATAACTGCAGAGGGCATAGGCTTTTTACATTTTCCTGTTAGTAACACATTGGTCGGTCAATTGTTTATTATAATGATCGCGGTTACCCGCATGATGCTTTTACAAGCCAAAGTATTGTCTTAATTTTTCCTCTTCAAGATCAATAAGTTCCAATTGATGCCTTATAAGGTCTTCGCTGATATTTTCCTTTTTATTGAGTGTTTGTAATAATTCACGTTGTTGCTGCATAAGATCGGCCATAATGGTACGGTATTCTTTATAAAAAGCTTCATTCCGGTCATTGCAATCTTCTGTTTCCCAGTTTTTCAGCAGTTCCACATCGGTATTATATCTCAGGCTTAATGATCTGAGTATGCCATTACCATCCATTTCTTTGGCGTATTTGTCATTAAGGATACTTAGAGAAAGGTGAGAAAGTTTTTTCCTGATCAATTGCCTTTGTTTTGGTAGAGGAATATCGTTATCGCGGTCGGCCATGTTTAGCCATTTAACCAATAACGGTAAGGTTAATCCCTGCAGTACCAGCGTTACAATGATGACTGAAAAGGTAATGAACAGTATTAGGTTTCTATTTGGAAAAGCCTGGCCAGAAGATAATGTAAGCGGAATACTAAGCGCTGCCGCCAGTGACACCACTCCGCGCATCCCCACCCATCCAAGAAGCGTTGGCCCTTTCCAACCCGGCCGGTTATCAGCAACTGTGATATATCGGCTTATAAATACGGTGAAAACAGTGGCCCCATAAGTGCTTGCAAAACGGGTTACTATCAATACTCCTGTAATTATCAAACTGTAGGTAATAGCAGGCTTTAAACCATCGGGCCCAAGGCCCTTAATAATAACCGGAAATTCCAATCCTATCAGTATAAAAACAAAACCATTCAGCACAAATGCTACTGCTTCCCAAACGTTAACTCCCTGCAGGCGGCTACGATACGTGAGGAATTTATGTCGCCTAACAGAAAGGAACAGCCCGCCACTAACAACGGCCAATACGCCCGAAAAGTGAAATTCTTCGGCTACCATATACATGGCGTAGGGCGTAATAAACGTAAGAATGATATCAATATTTGTGGTTGTTGGCAGCCAGCGGTGTATAGTATAAAATACCAGGGCCATAGCAATACCTATGGCAATACCCATAATAATAACCAACACAAAATTTACCGCAGCATGGCTGAAAATGAAACTACCGGTAGCAACAGCCGCAAGTGCAAAACGAAATACCACCAAACTGGATGCATCGTTCAACAGGCTTTCACCCTCAACAATAGTTACTAATCTTTTGGGTACTTTAATATGCTTTAATATAGCGCTGGCCGAAACTGCATCAGGGGGCGAGATGATGCCTCCTAATAAAAAACCTGTAGCCCATGTAAAGCCGGGGAAAATTGCCTGCGAAACAAAAGCGATAACGCAGGAAGTAAGAATAACAATTGGAAATGCAAAACTGGAGATAACCCTGCGCCATTTCCAAAAATCTTTCCATGACGTATTCCATGCGGCCTCATATAATAATGGCGGTAAAAATATCACAAAAATAAGTTCGGGATTTATTTCGATACCCCTTAAGGCCGGCACAAAACCCAATGGCAAACCAACCAGTAGTAATAAAATAGGATAAGCTATTTTAATTTTTTCGGCTATCATCACAACTAATAAAATGATGCCGAGGAGGCAGGTTAACTGAACTATAAGGTAGTGCATAAACGAAAATACAATAATTACAAGCAAATTAAATAGGTTAGGCGCAATGGATGTTGGGTTTTTAGATGCCAAATTAGGTATTTAGTGTAAATTGCATTTTTAATTTACTGGTAAGTTTATGTTATCGTCAATATCCAAAGCGGTTTTCGAGAAAGAATTGAAAGATTCCTTTTCTGTGGATTATCTGGATAAGAAATTTGAATCTGTAGCCTGCCGGTTAATTTATCACCGCATGATTCTTGTTCAGTTTGGAAAAGGAAATTTACTGGTAGATGATCTGAGTTTCCCTATATCAGATAACCAATTGCTTCTGATCGCTAAAGGGCAGATCTATCAATTTCAAACAGGAACGTATATTACTGGGTATGAAATTTCGTTTGGAGATTGTTTTTGGGAAAGGGCACCGGCAAGCGCGAGTAATTGCAAAGCGGTATTATTTAACAATGCTTCTGTAAACCAGCAATTACCTTTAAATGGTGAAGATTACAAAGAGCTTAGTTTGCTTTTTGGAATGTTATACACGGAATATCTTAAGACAGACTTCAGCAATAAATTAGATGCACTTGCTGCCTACCTTAAAATAATAATGATAAAGGTGGCAAATGTTAATGCATCCCTTGCCAGGGGATATGATAGTTTTGAAAATCAGCTATACGGGCAGTTTTTAGAACTTATAAGTCAGCAATATAAAAAGTCGCACGAGGTTGCAGACTATGCACGCCAGTTAGGTATTTCGGCGCGTAAATTAACAGAGCTATCTAAAAGATGTAGCGGGCATGGTGCCAAAGAACTGATCAATGGCCAGCTGATTGCAGAAGCTAAAAGAGCATTACAATTTTCTTCGCAACCGGTAAAAGAGATTGCTTTTATGCTCAACTTTTCCACGCCCGAGCAATTCAGTCATTTCTTTAAAAAGAATTCGCAGGTATCACCCCAGGATTTTCGCACCCAATTTGTAAATATTGGCATGTGATTAACCTGTTTTAACATTCCATCGGTCGCCTTGCGAACCTACTTTTGATAAAAAAACAATCAAATGTCTGTTAGCAAATTAAAATCGGTAGCCGGGATAGTTATCCCCGATAGTACCATAGCCAGCCAGGCCACGGAGCTTTTACTGGAACATGGAACGGAATTTATTTATAATCACTCGTTAAGGGTATTTCTGTTCTCATCACTCAATGGCAAACGCAATAACATGGTATACGACCCTGAGTTATTGTATGTAAGCTCTATATTTCACGACCTTGGATTAACGCCAAAGTACAGTAGTCCCGATAAACGTTTTGAAGTGGATGGCGCAAATGCCGCCCGGGATTTTCTGAAAAGCCATGGCATAGCCCAGGAATCGATAAGGTTGGTGTGGGATACTATTGCCCTGCATACTACCATTGGCATTGCCGAACATAAAGAGGCCGAAGTGGCTCTAATGTACAGCGGGGTAGGGCTTGATGTTATGGGCGAGGGTTATGAAAACCTTAGCGAGGAAAATCGCGAAGAGATCATAGCTGCCTTTCCAAGAAATGATTTTAAGAATAAGATCATCCCCACATTCTTCTCGGGCTTTGAGCATAAAACAGAAACTACCTTTGGTAATATTAAAGCAGATGTATGTGCATTTATGATCCCCAATTTTCATCGCAAAAACTTTTGTGATTGTATTTTACATTCCCCATGGAGTGAGTAGAAAAAAAGCGACGGGAGATAATCCCGTCGCTTTTTGTATGGTTAGCAAATTAGTTTTGCTTACGCAAGGTGTTTACATTAATGTGCGGCCACATAATGGTGCCGGGCAGTCCGCTAAATTTCGGAATAAAATTCAGATCGGCCTGTTGTGAGTACTGCAATTGTTTAAACTTAGTGCCATCAGCCAGCGTAACATCCTCTATCCAATAGGTTGATACAAAACGCGTTGGGTCAACGGTTTGCTGTACAAAAGGGATGTTTACTATAGCGCCGCCTTTAACAAGTGTATCAACAGTAATGGTAGTTACATTTCCAATATTTTGGCCTTCAATAGCACTACGCAGAGCAGCATTTGGGTCTCTGGTATCAAATTGTGCCGGAGGGAATGCGGTATGGGTGTATTGATCCAGATAACCCCTAAGTGGCGGTGTGCCAAAGTCAATAGGGTGCCCCTCTACTGGCGGGATAACCGGTGTCCCGGTAGATGTTACCGCATCGCCTAAAGCTACAACAACATCGCCATGCGGAATACTTGCCTGGCGGGCAATTGTATAAAAATGTTCGGGTGTTACCACTTCAAAAAGGTCATCTCTTCTATCTGGCTGTTTTTGTACATCGGCCATGTATAACCACATGCCATTTTCCAGGTGCAGAACACCTTCGGTAGCATTATCGGTGATAGTAAGGTCATACATTAATCCGGTTATAAACTGCATGTCTTCGCCGCCACGGTTAGGTACAGGTGCACCAATAGGGGTAAAGGTTATTGTTTCCGAGTAATTTTGTATGAGCAGTTTAAAGCTTTTGATCTCACCTAAATTTGATGGTACTGCTATCATATTCCACCCCTTGTTGCCACGCCAGGTGCCAACAAGGCCGGCAAGGGGGCCAAGTTTATCGGCTATTTCTTGTTGGGAGCCGCTAAGTCGTACAAAACCCTTGGGCAGGGCCTGCGAATTGTCTGTCATCATTGTGATAAGTATTAAGGTTGTTTTAGTAGCCTAAGCTACAATTAATGAAGCATATAAATTAAAGCTATTTATACCCTTTTTTATGGTTGACATCAGCTAAAACATAAATAAATTCATGATTAGTAATTGATCTATTTTTTGTGTGGCTACTTTTATTTACCGATACTTGGTGGCAATATGAATTTTATTATGGAAGACACCTTTAAACTAAGCGAACATCCGCATAAACGATACAATATTTTAACCGGAGAGTGGGTATTGGTAGCGCCCCATCGCACAAAAAGGCCATGGCAAGGTAAAGTTGAAGCCGAAGCCGCTAATAACCGACCTGAGTATGATCCAGCCTGTTATTTATGCCCCGGTAATAAACGGTCTGATGGAAGCCAGAACCCTGCATATACAAAGAGCTATAGTTTTATTAACGATTTTTCATCGTTGCTACAGGATACACCTGTTGGCAAAACGGATATTGGCGGGTTGCTAAAAGCCGAAAGCCAAAGTGGGATATGTAAAGTGATCAGCTTTTCGCCAAGGCATGACCTTACATTACCCGAATTAAGCCTGGAAGAATTAGCGGGTGTAATTGATATATGGATAGCAGAATACCGGGAACTTTCTCAGCATTCATTTATCAAATACATACAAATATTTGAAAATAAGGGTGATATAATGGGATGCAGCAATCCGCATCCGCATGGGCAGATCTGGGCGCAAAGCAGTGTACCGGTTGAAGTAGAGAAGGAAACGCTTAAACAAAAAGAACATTACCTTAAAAATAGATCGGGTTTATTGGCCGACTACCTGAAGATCGAATTGGAGCAGCGGGAACGTATTGTTTTTGAAAATAATGATTTTGTTGCTCTGGTGCCTTTTTGGGCAATATGGCCTTATGAAACTATGCTGATAAGTAAAAGACATGTTAAAGATGTAACAGAGTTTACCAATCACGAAAAAGCATCACTTGCCGAAGCACTTAAAAAGCTGACTACACTTTATGATAATCTTTTTAAAACGTCTTTCCCTTACTCGGCAGGGATGCACCAGGCACCGGTAAACGATGGTGAGCACCCGGAATGGCACTGGCATATGCACTTTTATCCGCCTTTGTTACGATCTGCAACAGTAAAAAAATTCATGGTGGGATATGAGCTTTTAGCTAACGCTCAGCGCGATATTACCCCCGAGTTTGCTGCAGCGCAATTAAGGCAGCAGTCAGATATACATTACAAAACACAGGCCTAATTAACAGGAGGATTTTAAACCGGCCCTAAGCCGGCTTAAAATCCTTACTAATATTACCCCTTAAAACTACTATTTCGCTTACCGTTAAAACACGCGACCTTAGTGTTTATAGCAGCGATGATGTAGCTGTCTGTGTTCACAAAATCAAACGATAAGCAAAAAGTATTGGTTATAGCCAATACGTAGTAACAACGCAACTCATACCATACCCATACCATCAGCCTTGCAGGCGCAGGTTGGAAAACGTTTTTAGTAATGCAACCATGGCTTTAAACCGCCAGTTGTATTTGCAACCCTATCAGCATATGTTGTTAACGTAGTAAGTTTTGGTTTAATTTATATTTGGTTAGCCTCCTAAACAATGTTTACAGGGCTTTTTGCTTTATGATAAAGGGAGTGTGAACCAAAAGCTACTTCCTTTATTAATTTCGCTATCTACCCCAATTTGTCCGTCGAGTTTTTTGATGATCTCGGCACAAATGTACAAGCCTAAGCCCAGGCCTGAATACTGGGTGCCGCTTTTATCAACGCGGTAATACCTATCAAATAAATGAGGTATCATATCTGGCGCAATACCCGGTCCTTTATCATTAACTGATACCTTTACCATTTTATCTGCCTTTTCGATATTGATAAGGATCTCTTTTGATTGCGGAGCATATTTGATAGCATTGTTTACAAAATTGACCAGTATTTGTTCAATTCTACCGGCATCGGCAAACACTTCCAATGTTTTATTACCCACAGTTTTTATATTAAATATTCCGGCCGCCCGCACGTCATGGCAACACCCTTCAATAACATCATCAATTACAAAATGGGTTTTGTGTAAATGAAGTTGGCCCTGGTTTAGCTTGCTTACATTCAGCAGGTCTTCTACAAGGCTGTTTACCTTTTTCATGCTTTTGTTGGCAACAGCTATTAATTTGGATAGCATTACCGATGTAGGGTTATCCTTCAACTTATCTAATAATTGCAATGATGCTTTTAAGCTGGTTATGGGTGTTTTTAATTCATGGCTGGCAATGCTCATAAAATCGTCTTTCTGTTTTAACAACTCTATGGTTGCCTCGTCCAGCATTTTTTGTACGGTAATATCCAGCGAAGTACCCACAAATCGATAGGCAAGGCCATCGGTGTCAAAATATGCTTTGCCCTTAAATTTTAGCCATTTAAATTTTTTTCCTGAAGTTTCTGCCGTGCGAAATTCCTCATCATATTCTCCATCCTCATGGCCTGCTAAAGCCTGTTTAAGTGCCTTATCTACCTTTTTGCGGTCTTCGGTATGTATCAGGTCAATAAAACGGTTATAGGTAATAGAATCATTTAATGAAAGATTAAACATTTCTTTACAGCGATGGTCCCAAATCAGTTCGCCGGTTAACGAGTTATAATCCCAGGTACCCAGGCCGGCGGCATCAACAGCAAGCTTTAAACGCTCCTTACTTTCCTTAAATAGTTTTTCTACTTCGGCCAAACCCTCTTCAACCTTACGCTTATCGGTAATGTCTTCAATAGCCAGTAGTATCAGTTGGTCGCCGTTTATCTTTTCAAGTTGACGTGCATTCAGGCACATTACTTTGCGGCCAATGGTAGGGAATACGTGTGTTACCTGGTAATCGCTTACCACCTTTTTTTCGGGTAATATCATTTCAAGCATTTCCCTTAGCGCAGGTATATCCCATTGCAGGTTGCCTAAATCGTAAATATATCGGCCCTCTGTTTCTTTCTCGGTTACCTTAAATTTGGTGTAAAAGCCATTAGTAGCACGTTTTACACGCAAGTCTTTATCCAATATAATAAGTGGGTCGCCAATGGTATTAATGATGCCTTCGGTATAAGTACGGGCATTGTTTAATTCCTCATTACGATCAGTTAGCTCGTTATTTACAATATTTATTTCTTCGTTTGTGCTTTGCAGTTCTTCCCTGGAGGTTTCCAGTTCCTCGTTAATAGTTTGCATTTCTTCACTGCCAGATAATAATTCCTGATTGGCGCTTTGCAACTCTTCATAAACAGCTTCCTGCTCATCAGTTACCGCACGCATATCTGCGCGGGTTTGCATCAGTTCGCTTTCCAGTTGTTCTATTCTCAAATGGCTTAAATGGTTACCGGCTTGTTCTGTTGTCTCAGTGCCGGATATATGGATAGCGTGTGTAAGATCTTCCTTAAATAGAACAAGATAATGCTGGTTTTCTGTACTCGGTAATGGGGCAACGTCCATATTTACATATGCCTGTTCGTTTCCCAATTTAAACAATACACTGCTTTTACTAACTGCCGTGTTTGTTTTTTTAGCCTGTTGCAACAAGTTTCTAAGCTCAAAAGCCAAACCTTCACGTGCCATTTTTAACAGATTCAGGCTTGCCTTACCACTTGGTAATGCTAACCAGGTATCCGTTTTGCCACGAAATTGTATAATATCAAATTCATCGTTTATCAACACGCCCGATGGTGAATATTTTGCAAGTATAATATCATCAGCAGTTTTAAAAACATCCTGTTTGCCGCTTTCGTTGCGCGTGTTTACATCAATGTCTTTAAAACTTTGCTCGCTGCCCCGGCTTGTTACGGGCATAAAGCGCCCACTTGCACCCTTTTTTTGAAATAGTTTTTCCTGGTGATTATATGCGGCAAATAACTCGGGATTGTTATTTATGCTTTCTGATTTACCAAGCATCAAATAACCCTGATCGTTTAACGCATAGTGAAAGGTAGTAAGTGCCTTTTTTTGCAAAACAGGTTCGAGATATATAAGTACATTACGGCAGCTAACCAGGTCCATTTTTGAAAAGGGCGGATCTTTAAGCAGGTTGTGATGCGCAAATACACACATATCACGTATCTCTTTATTTACCCGGTAGTTGCTGTTTTGCTTTGTGAAAAACTGCTGCAAACGTAAGGGGGATAATCCATCAAGGTCGGTTGGGCGGTATACGCCTACACGCGCCTTTTTTATGGCAGTTTCAGAAATATCACTGGCAAACACTTGTATTTTTATGGCCGATGCTTTATCGCCCATAAGCTCCTGCAGGCAAATAGCCATAGAGTAAGCTTCCTCGCCTGTTGCGCAGCCGGCTACCCAAATCCTTAACGACCCATTATCTGCTTTCTGTTTTAGCAGGTCGGGGAAAATCGTTGTGCAGAGCAATTCAAAGCTTTCAGGGTCGCGGAAAAAATTGGTAACCGATATCAGCATATCATTATATAAAGCGTCCTGCTCACTTTTATTTTCGCTTGTATAAGACAGGTAATGCTCTGGCTTATCAATATTATTAAGCGCCATGCGCCTTATTATACGGCGCTTTAAAGTGCTTTTTTTATAGTACGTAAAATCGACACCACGGCGGGTAAGTAATACCTTAAGCAGATGCTTAAAAACATCCTCGTCTTTTTGCGCGGTTTTATCCAATAATTCTGTTTGCTGGTTATTAAGATTAAAGGGATAGTTTATCGCGATAATATGTTCCGCAATTTTTTCTGGGGAGAGTACAAAATCTACCGTGCCTGTGTTTATAGCGTTGGTAGGCATATCATCAAAAGCCGCCGAAACTTTATCTTGTGCAAAGGTGATACCACCATAAGCCTTTATGGCTTGTAGCCCAAGTGTACCATCATCTAACAAACCCGATAGTACAACACCAATGGCATAACCCTGATGCACTGCGGCAAGAGAGGAAAAAAACAGATCGATTATTTTAACTCTGTGATGCTTTTCATCTAAGGGAGCCAGTTTAAGTACCCCATCTGTTGCGGTAACTATTTTATTGTTGGGGATGATGTACAGGTTATCTGGCTCCAGGTGTATATTATCTGTAATTTGATGAACAGGGATATTGGCCAGCTTTTTAAGGATGCCGGGCAACAAGCTTTCATGTGTTGGGCTTAAATGTTGCACAAATACATAAGCTATACCCGATTTTGCCGGTACTGCATGCAAAAACTGTTTTACAGCATTTAACCCCCCTGCAGATGCTCCTATGCCAACTACCGGAAATTGATTAGAGGAAATAGGTTCATCGGATGTCCCTTTTATTTTAGTCATCGTATCGGCGTAATATTATAATTAGGGGTATTAGGGTATTATGACTACAATAATTATTGTAGAAAAACAGATAAGTCAGTTAGCAACAGATTAAAGGTAATGTTAATTAAATTAAGAATATTAAATATTAATTAGCCCTATAGCTTTTGCAAACCACATATCGACATAAATGTTATCCTTAAAACTAATATTATGCCCTGGAGTAATGGAGATTACCCGCCATCGTACAAAAACCTGCCAAAACCTATTAGGGAAAAGGCGGTAGAAATAGCTAACGCCTTGCTTATTGATAAGCATATGGACGAGGGCGCGGCCATTGCTATTGGTGTAAAAAACGCAAAGGAATGGTATCGCAAGCAACAAAAAGATGATCGGAAATAACTATCTTTTCAATAAGGTAAGCCAAACCCCAGTTACTAAACCTACTGCCAGTGCCGCTGCTATGTATTTACGGTGCGCCCTTGGTTTGCCCGCTAAACCGAAGCCGCCGTACGGGCTCATGCCATAATTTACGGTATTGAATAAGTTGCCGCTTGTAGGTGCAATGGGCGACGCCATTTTTAAATATTTGCGCATAACAGCACCTGTTAACCTGGTAGTAAGCCCCGGGAATAGTGCATATGTTAGTTTTAAAATTAGTGATGCGCTACCCACAAATGTACCCGACCTGGGGTTGTTAGCTACTTTAACCATAGCCTGGGCAAGCCTTTTAGGATCATAAACAGGAGGGGCGGGTTTTAGTTGTTTACCTGTATAGTTGCCTGAATGGCTAATGCCCGGCGTATCTAAAAATGCCGGGAACATGTCGCAGATATAAATTTCGGGCCAGTTTGTTAACTCGCCTTTTAAAGCCGCGGAGAAACCCGTTATGCCAAACTTACTGGCCGAATACCCGGCTCCGTACGGAACAGGCAAAAAGCCGCCGATAGAAATATTATTGATGAGAATACCATGTTTTTGCGTTTTAAAAAAAGGCAATACGGCGTGTGCGCCGTTCATGTAACCCAACAAGTTAATTTTAATAACCTGTTCATGCACCTCTATTGGTGTTACATCAAAATCGCCGGCTGCAAGCACACCTGCATTATTTATCCAGATGTCAATTTTATTATGCCAGTCGTTTGCGGTATTGGCCAGGTTAATAACCGCCTTTGCGTCGGTAACATCGGTAACAACAGTAAGTACATCAGCACCCAGTTCGCGGCATTCTGCAGCTACTTCTTCAAGCGCCGCTTCGTTCCTGGCAGCTAGTACAAGGTTGGTGTGATATTGTGCAAATTCTATCGCGGCAGCGTAGCCCGCACCGCTTGATGCACCTGTAATAACTATGGTTTTCCCGGTTAATCTAATCTCTTTCATCATACAGTTATTTGTATAATAACTGTATTAATGAATAAGTGTTTTCGGCAGGCTTATATTCCCGAATAAGAAGTAGGCACCAACATGGTAGATGTTATTTTGGATACCAGCAACGCATCGGCATATTCAGGCACTGCGCTTATCTTTTTCCATTCCGGGTCATCAACAAAAGCTTTCCAGTGGGCGGCTTTGTCTTCCATATCCTTAAAGGTAACCATGTAGGTTAGGTTTGGCCTGTCGTTACCAAAAATTGTTTCGCCAAAAAATACCGGATTAAAACCCAGGCGCTTAAAAATATCTATCTCGCCTTTATCATTAAACATCTCAATTTTCTTTTTTCCGGCGGCTTCGGTAGCGCTTTTATATTGACGGAGCTCGAAGATGCGCTGTTCGCGCGGTGGAAGTTGTTTCATTCGCATATGCATAAAAGCCCTCAATAAAGAAGTATCCATGCGCTCAAATGCAGGGTCGGAAGCAGGGGCATTCAGGAAAGCGGCACCGTTTGCCCAATATTCTTTATCAGTTTCCAGCCTAAAGTTTAAGACCTCATAATTTACATAAGTGTTGTAGGGCACCAGCACATATAGCTTGGTTTGCCCAACGGGGTTAAGCTCGGTGAACACGCCTACAGGTTCGTAAATTTGCTTTTTGATCATAGGCACATAAACATCCCGGAAGAAATCTTCGGTAATTTTTTGCTGCCGCTCGTCTTTAAAGGTATAAACCCTTAAATCATAGTGTTCAACATACGGCGGTTTATCGGGTTGGGCCATGGCAATTGTGGGGGCTACAGCAGCAGCGGCGCCACTTATTAATGATCCTTTTACAAATGAGCGTCTTTTCATTATTTAGAAATTGGTTAGGCTAATATATGGATTTATCCTATTCAAAATTTTCGTCGTCTTCATCCTCTTCTTCGGGCACATAATTGGTAATGGCCTGGCCAATGGCATCTACCTCGGCATCATTATCAAACATTGGGGTTTCGGTTTCGGCGTTAAGTTTTAACCAAACGTTATCGGTGTCTTTTTCTATTTTACCAAACTCGGCGCCTGCTTTAAATATGGTGTAAACGTTATTTTCTTCGGGGAAAACAGAATAAACTATTCCACTCACTAATATGTCAAATGGGTCTTGCATGTTGTTGTAGATGATTAATAAAGGGCGCAATTTACCAATTTACCATTACAGCTTTTAATACTTGAAGAAAGTTTACGCGGCTATTGCTTTTTTAAGCGCATACTTATTTACCTTTGCGCCCATTATTGCAGCGGTTTTAAGTATTAAAACTTTTGGCCTGTTTTTAGCAGTATCATTAGCATGAAGAGAGTTGTTATTACAGGCCTGGGTGTTATATCGCCGGCCGGGAACGATATTAATAGTTTTTGGACAAACATTGTAGCAGGCCGCAGTAACGCCGCCAATATTACCCGTTTTAATGCAGAACACTTCAAAACGCATTTTGCCGCCGAGATAAAAGGCTTTAACCCGGCCGATCATCTTGATCGTAATGACATTAAACGCGGCGACTTGTACAGTCAATACGCTTTGGTAGCTGCTAAAGAAGCTATTGAAGATTCGGGCTTTGAAGTGGATAAAATGTCGCCATTTGATATAGGCGTTATATTGGGCTCGGCACAGGGTGGTATGGAAACCTTTGAACAACAAGTAAGAGAGTATGCTGCCAATGGGTTTATGCCTCACTTTAATCCGTTTTTTATTCCTAAAACGCTGGTAAACATGGCCTCGGGCCTTGTTTCTATCAAATATGGTTTTATGGGGATAAACTTTTCTGCCGTTTCTGCCTGCGCTTCGGCAAATACTGCTATTATGGATGCGCTCAACTACATCCGTTGGGGTAAAGCAAAAATTATTGTAACCGGTGGTGCCGATGCGCCTATCAGCGAAGCTTCCATAGGTGGTTATAACGCTTTAAAGGCATTATCAACCCGTAACGACTCGCCTGAAACTGCTTCGCGCCCGTTTGATGTGGAGCGTGATGGCTTTTTGATGGGCGAGGGTGCAGGTGTTTTAGTATTTGAAGAGTACGAGCATGCTGTTGCACGCGGCGCTAAAATTTACGCCGAAGTTGCCGGTGCAGCTATGACCTCTGATGCATACCATATTACCGCTACTCATCCCGAAGGTAAGGGTGCTATACAGGGAATGAAATTTGCTTTGCATGATGCAGGCCTTAATGCCGACGAGGTGAATTACGTGAATGCTCATGCCACCTCAACATCTGTAGGTGATTTGAGCGAGGCCAGGGCAATAAATGCTGTATTTGGCGATAACGATAACCTTTCGGTAAGTGCTACCAAATCAATGACGGGGCACTTACTAGGCGCTGCAGGTGCTATAGAATCTATCATTGCTGTAAAAGCAATTACGGATGGTATTATCCCCCCAACAATTAACACGCATACTATTGACCCGGAAGTGCCTGCAAGGCTGCACATTGTTATAAAAGAGGCTATCAATAAAAAGGTTAATGTGGCTTTAAGCAACACTTTTGGTTTTGGTGGCCATAATGGTATCGCACTGTTTAAAAAGGTGTAATTGCTTACAGGTTCTTTTTAATATACTTGTATTTTATTTATACCAATGGATAATAGCCTTTTGCTTAGCAGTATTGCCAAATACGTTACTCTTGATGAGCAGGAGGAGCAGTATCTGTTATCTTTATTGCATTATAAAAAGGCTAAGCGCAAGCAACTGGTATTAGAAGAGGGTGACATTAGTTCTAAAGTAATTTTTGTTACCGCCGGCTGCCTGCGCAGTTACGCGGTTGATAAAAATGGTACCGAACATGTGCTGCAGTTTGCCCCGCCCGGTTGGTGGATAGTTGATATGCGCAGCTATATAACCGGTGAGCCTGCGCGACTAAACATCGACGCCATTGACGACAGCGAATACATCTTCTTTAATAAAATCGATTTTGAGGAACTGAACCTCAAAGTGCCCAAATTTGAGCGCTTCAATCGCATCCTTGGGCAAAATGCTATTGCCACCTATCAACACAGACAAATAGATAACGCCATCTTCGCGGCAATGGAACGCTACGCCAATTTTTGCCAGTTGTATCCTTCCCTTATCAAAACCCTTCCACAAAAACAGGTGGCATCGTATATAGGTGTTACGCCGGAGTTTTTGAGCAAAATGCTGAATACGCAAATCGTTAAATAGTATTGCCAAACAATACAACAATCATACAATAAAGCAATTACAATTCATTCTTAATCTACATTAAGTTTTCTTCTTAATCTGCCATAAGTGTTGGCCTTAACCTATGTTATTGGGCTGGGCTGGCTTTGAAGGTATCTTTGTTATATCAAAATCGAAAGATATGAAAAAGAAGATCCAACACATCCTTGCAGGCAGGGAAAAGCAAATAACCAAAGAGGACACCGTTAGGCAACCATTGCCTCACATGGATTTTAGGTTTGCTAACCCGTTCATAGTTGTGCATCATATGGGGCCTAAGGACATTGCGCCAGGTCAGGAGTTGCGCATCCATCCACACCCACACCGTGGCTTTGCACCGGTTACCTTTCAGCTACAGGGCGAAGGATATCATAAAGATAGCGCAGGGCATAATGGTATCATTAAAGCAGGTGATGTACAATGGATGTTTGCAGGTAAAGGCGTACTGCACAGCGAAGGCCCAACAGCAGAGCTATTGAAAACCGGAGGCGTGCAGGAACTGATCCAGCTTTGGATAAACGTACCAAAGGCTAATAAATGGGATGAACCAACCTATCAATCAGCTACCAAAGCACAGCAACCAAATGTGTTACAGCAGGAGGGTGTAAACCTAAGATTGGCAAGCGGTAGTTACGATGGTAAAGCCGGTCCGATAAAAAGTTTAACGCCAGTTATATCTGTTGTTGGGGAAATAGCGCAAGGCAAACAGGTACAATTTATAGCAACCCCGGGATACTGGACATTGCTTTATATAGCTAAAGGCAGCGTAAATGTAAATCAGGAAACTGTTGGGCAATATAACTTAGTGGTTTTTGAAAAAGATAATGAAGAGATAATCCTGACCGCCGAAGAAGACGCCCAGATCCTGTTCTTAAGCGCCGAGCCTATTGACGAGCCGGTAGCTGCTAAAGACAACTTTGTAATGAATACCGCCGAAGAAATCAACCAGGCTATTGAAGACTATAAGAGCGGTTTATTCGGCACACTTGAATTTTAAACAAACAAAACTAGACATAAAACATACACAGATCATGGAAAATACAATAAACGGCATACATCACATCACAGCAATAGCCGGCAATGCAAAACGCAATCACGATTTTTATACAAAGGTATTGGGCCAAAGGATGGTTAAAAAAACCGTCAACTTTGACGACCCCGAAACATACCATTTATATTATGGTGATAAACAAGGTACACCCGGTACTATCCTAACTTTTTTCCCATGGGAAGGCATTACAGCTGGCAGGAGAGGTGCAAGGCAGGCAACCGAGATAGGTTATTCTGTGCCAGAAAACAGCTTTGATTTTTGGTTAAAGCATTTCGAGAAACACAACGTTACCTATAACAAGGTAGCCGAAAAATTTGGTGAGCAATATCTTACCTTTTTAGATCCTGATGGGTTGAAACTGGAACTGATAGCTTCAAAATCTGCAGATACCCGTTTACCATGGGAAACTGATGAGATCAAGACTGATAACGCTACCAAAGGTTTTCATAACATTACCATCACCACCAATAAAATGCAGCCAACTGCGGATATCCTTACCAATGTATTTGGTTATCGATTATTAGAACAGCATGTAAACCGTTTCCGGTTTATAACCGATGCGGTAGATAATGCGAACATAGTTGACCTGGTAGAAGTTGCAGGTGAGGTTGCCGGTCATGTAGCTGGTGGTTCGGTTCACCATGTGGCCTTTAGGGTTAAAAATGAGGAAGTGTTGATGCAATACCGTGATAAAATAGCTGCTTTAGGCTTAAATATCACAGATAAAATAGATCGTAACTATTTCTATTCCTTATACTTCCGCGAACCGGGAGGCGTATTGTTCGAAATAGCTACCGATAACCCCGGCTTTAGCGTTGATGAACCCGTTGAAGAATTAGGTACACATTTGAAATTGCCTGCACAACACGAAAGATTCCGCAGCGCTTTAGAAAAATCATTACCAAAATTAGACTAAGCAATGTACACACACAATAAACAGATAAGCATTGGCGGCGCAGCAGCCGCCAATGCAAAAGCTGCCCTGATCATGTTACATGGCAGGGGCGCTTCGGCAACAGACATTATGCGGCTTGCCGGCGAGTTTAATGCTAAAGATATGGCCATTTATGCACCACAAGCAACAAACAATAGCTGGTATCCATATAGCTTTTTAGCGCCTGTAGAACAAAACGAACCTGCTTTAAGCTCGGCCCTGGCATTGGTTGATGAAGTGGTAGCACAGGCAATTACAGATGGTTTTAGTACTGATAAGATCTACTTTATGGGTTTCTCTCAAGGCGCTTGTTTAACGCTGGAATATATAACCCGCAATGCTAAACAATATGGCGGCGCGGTAGCTTTTACCGGTGGATTGATAGGCGAAGAGCTGAAACTGAATAATTACAAAGGTGATTTTGCGAATACCCCGGTATTGATCACCACCGGCGACCCCGACCCACATGTGCCATTGAGCCGTGTAGAGGAAACTGTTGAGATACTAAAGAGCATGAATGCCAATGTTACCCTAAAAGTTTATAAAGGGCGTGCACATACCATTAGTTTTGACGAGATTGGTCTTGCTAATCAGCATGTGTTTATATGAAAAAGATAATTGACTACCTGTTGGCGTTTTGGACATCGCGCCAGTTTAAAAAAGTAAAAAAATGAACTACCCTGATATAGAACTGGTTAATAACGAAGCTATTCACAACTTTGAGTTGGTGGTTGATGGACACCGCGCTTTTATCGATTATAAAATAAAGGATGATAAGATCTACCTGATACATACTGATGTCCCCAAAGAATTAGAAGGCAAGGGTGTTGCCGCAGCAATAGTAGAAAAGGCATTAACATACATCGAACAAAAAGGCTTAAAGCTGGTGCCTTTATGTGTTTATGTTCAGTTCTTTTTAAAACGCCACCCTGAGTGGAACCGCCTGCTGGCTTAATTATGGAAACATTTAAAGTAACCCGGGTTTATGCAGATCAGGATGGCGAAAGCCGGTTCGATGAAGTCTTTTATCCTCTAACGGATGGCGGGCCAATAGGGCATCTGTCGGAAAAGGTAGAAGTTAAGGAATTGTTATTCAGAAAAGTGTCCCCAGGGTATAACGATCTGCATAATGCGCCGCAAAGGCAGTATGTTGTTTTACTTGATGGCGGCGTAGAGATAGAAACATCAACCGGCGAAAAAAGGGTATTTAACCCCGGCGAGATCTTGCTGATGGAAGATACCACCGGCAAAGGCCATCGAAGCAGCAACGTTCAGCAAAAAGAGCGCAGCTCCCTGTTCATTATTGTTTAAAGTAACAATACATCTATCCGGTGGGCGTGTACCATGTTTAACTCTACCGACCACGCAAATACCGTAAACTGGCCATCCTGCGAAGCCACTAAAGCAACTGAATCATGCTGGTCGCTCACAAACTGGGCGGCTGCCAAATGGCGGCTCCCACCACTTTGGGCAGGATGCATCCTCACTGCTTTACCACCTGCAACAGGTTCGGTCATGATGATCTGGCCAACCGGGACGCTGTGCGCTGAGCGCGCGGCCTTAGCACCAAAAGCAAGCAGATCGTATTTATCGGTTATAATGGTAGCACCGTCTACCGCGGTAAAGCCGCCAATCAGATCAATGGCCTCTAAAAGTGACTCCTTCCACTCCAGTTTTTTACGTTCCTGATCTGTAAGTTTCATCAACTCATCTATAGAGCCATAGGCAGGTATTACAGGGTATTTAACAGGCTGGACAATAGATTCCTTCCACTTGTTTGTCCCGGCAGGTACCATTAATACCAAGCCTCCGCGTTTGTGCAAACGCATAGATGCTGCCAGTTGCACCAGCACATTAAAAGACTCGCCCATATAAGAGGGCAGGGGCATGCTGGCAAGTGACTTTAATAATTGCGGGCAATCGGCTATACCCATAGTAGCTTCGTCCAATACTTTTATCTGGTCGCCCTGTAAAACGGCAACATTCACAAACTTACCAAAACCATCAACCCGTCGGTGTTTTATAACCAGCAGGCCCGGTTCTACCACTTCTAATACAAAACAAATGGCGGGTACACTGTGAGTAGTTCCCCAAATAAACAGGTCGTCACCCTCTGGCCAAACACCCAAGTGTATGCCCGGCTGTTCAACAGCAGGCGCCAGTTTGATCAAGTTTTGTGTAGTTAACCGTAGTTTCTCTCCAAAAATAAGTGGCTTATCCGATTGTGAAGGCTGTAATAACGCTAAAGAAATATTTGGAGAACGTCCTTCCTCGCGTCGCATGCTCGACCAAAATGCGATATCAATAACTGCCTCAATAATGTGGCTATCAGGTGCGGTAGCAACATTACTATCGGGAATATTTTGCGCAGCTAACTGATGCTTTTTAAAGTGGGCCTCAATTTCGGGCGCAACCATACGGGCCGGGAGGTAAGTGGGTTCAGATAGCATGGATACAAAAGTTTTTCAATACAATAATAGTTAATATCCTAAGCCTTTATGTTAATGTTATGTAAGTAAATATTGTTTGCACATTAGGTGATTAAGAAGTATGTCAGTCTGAGCCTGCCGAAGACTTGTACGGTTGTTAATGGTTCGACAAGCTCACCATGACAATTTCTTATGTTGAAAATTATGTGCGCTAAAACTTTTAGTATCTGTCTAAAATGTTTTACTTTGTAGGGTATGCCGGTGTTTATAGCGTCATTAAATTCGGGGAGTAATGGCAATTGCTATTACGTTGGTAACGAGCGGGAAGCAGTATTGGTTGATGCTGGCATATCCTGCCGTGAAACCGAAAAACGAATGGCCCGCCTTGGGCTTTCTATGCAAAAGGTAAAGGCCATTTTTATATCTCACGAACATTCCGACCACATTAGAGGATTAGCCGTACTGGCTAAAAAATACCGCCTGCCGGTTTATGTTACCGATGGTACGGTTCACCATTGCGGCGATGTGCCAAAAGAACTGTGCATCAGCTTAAGGTCATATGAGTCGGTTAAGATAGGCAACCTGGAAGTAATGCCCTTTCCTAAACACCACGACGCTGTTGAACCGCATAGCTTTATGATAAGCAATGGCGATACCCGTATAGGTGTATTTACAGATATTGGCGCGCCCTGCGAACATTTGATCCGCCACTTTGCGCAATGCCATGCCGCTTTCCTGGAAGCTAATTACGACGAGGATATGATGGAGCAGGGCAGGTACCCGTTCTTCCTGAAGAAGCGTATCCGCGGCGGTAAGGGCCACTTATCAAATAAGCAGGCCTTGGATATGTTTATTGAACATAAACCAAGTTACATGAGCCACGTTTTGCTGGCGCATTTATCAAAAGATAATAATTGCCCAGATCTGGCGCTGAAAATGTTTGCAGAACACGCTGGGGAAACGCATGTTACCGTTGCTTCACGATACGAGGAAAGCCAGGTTTATGTGATAGACCCGCTACCTGTTGCACCGGGCGAAAGTAATGTGCTTAATCAAATTACCGGGCAGTTTCAGTTTGCCATAAGCTGATCAGATGCTGGATATCCTTTACCAAGACGAAAATTTAATAGCCATTAACAAACCACACGGTTTGCTGGTGCACCGTTCATCAATTGCTGCCGATGCGGAGGAGTTTGCGCTGCAGTTACTGCGTGATCAGGTAGGCAAAAAGGTTAATCCAGCGCACCGTATTGATAGGAAGACAAGCGGCGTATTGCTCTTCGCCTTTGATAAGCCCACCGAAATTGCCATGCAGCAGGCCTTTATGGAAAACCGGGTAAAGAAGAAATATCTGGCTGTATTGCGCGGTTATACACCGGATTCTGAAGAAATAGATTATCCGCTTCGCAAGGAGAACGGTACTTTGCAGGATGCGCTAACGCGATATATTACCTTGCAAAGGGCTGAGTTAGACGTACCATTTGGGTTGCATCCCACCTCAAGATATTCGTTGGTGGAGGCTGCGCCAGAGACAGGGCGGATGCACCAGCTCCGTAAGCATTTCGCACACATATTTCATCCTATTATTGGCGACCGCACACACGGCTGCAACAAGCAGAATAAGTTTTTTAAAGAAACCTGGGAAATGGAAACCATGCTGCTGCATGCATCACAATTAACATTCATCCACCCTGTTACCAACCAGGAAATAAGCATACAGGCGCCATTGCACGACGAGTTTAAACGCGTGATGCATTTAATGGGCTGGGTGGATAAATAAAGGGATTAAATTAGATTTTTTGGCGTCAAATAAACGTCCTAAAACGCCCTTGAAACGACTTGAAAACGCCCTTATTATATACTATTCTTTCAACGGGTGACTTTTGTGAAAAAACGGCCGTCCCGACGGAATTGTTGGTTTTTAAAATAATGAACGATGTTCAGATGCGTTCCATCCGGAGCGGCGGTGAAGTGGGAAATTTGATTTGCACCCTAACTCAAAAACTATATTTATATTTGCATTATGAGCAATAACGATATCATGAAAAAGCTTCGCGTGGCTTTGCAGCTGCGTGACGACCAGATCATCGAGATACTGAAACTGGCTAATTTCCGCACTACAAAAACTGAATTAAGCGCTATTTTCCGTAATGAAGACCACCCCAACTTTCAGCCTTGTAAAGATCAGTTGCTACGCAATTTTTTAAATGGGTTGGTATTGCACCTGCGCGGCCCTAAGGTAGAGAAAACCGAAAAGCCTGAATAGTTAATGTTCGGGCCCTCTTTGTATCAAACGGTATTTGCCGCTTTTAATTAGTTTCTGCTGTTCTGCGCTGAAAGCTTCGCGGCCGCCAAAATCCTGGACCCAGTATTTGTCATGCTCGGCAACGCCCACTTCTTTAAAGCCCGGGTTCATCAGGTTACGGCAATGACCTTCGCTTTTAAACCATCCGGCCATTACTTCGGGGATGCTGGTTTGTCCAAAGGCAATGTTCTCGCCAATCATAAAACTTTTCCATCCTTTATAAATATAGCCTGCGGTAATAATGCGGGTGTTCATGGTACGGCCGTCCTTACTTTCATGGCTAAAGTATTTTCGCTTAGCCATATCCCTGGCATGGCCTTTAGCAGCCTCTTCCAGGTCATTGTTCCAGGTTAGGGGCGGGGCAGGGGGCATATAAGTATTGCCGCATTTGCACCCTTTTGCACGGGTTTCGTTTATCAGGTCTAAAAAATCCTGTTTAAAAGAGGCGTAATCATCGGCGCGATTTGCCAAAACAAACGAACTGAAAGCAAAAACCGATATAGCAAGTAAAGCACCTAAAAAGTATTTTTTCATGTTAGTATTAAGACACTACTAACGTGTTAGGGTTTAAATAGGTATAAACCATCTGAAATTTTTAATGAGGATACTATGAGTTATTATAACGAAGCCAGTTTTTTAACAGGAATGACCTTTGCCGGTTTTTTTGTTGCAACTAACGCCTTTTTCTTTTTACTTACAACAGGCTTTTTATCTTTTACGGTTGTGTTATCAAAGGTGATGATAACAGGTTTTGTTTCGTCGCGTTGCATTTGCTGCGCTATTTCGGTCGCGCGTTTTTCGGCTGCATCACCTTTATCATAGTCCTTTAGCCGGTTATACAGGTAGGCGTAGTTCTGTTGTACAACAGCTTCTAAAGCAGGCAGCTTATTAGCGGTCGACCATTTTAAAGCTTCGTTCAGATCGCGCATGGCCATTTTGTACTCTTTTAACTCCATTTTAATGGCCGAAAGTTTCACCAATGAGCTAATGATGTTAGGGATATCTTTTACCTGGCGGGATATTTTATTTGATTGCAGCGTAAACCACTTGGCCTCGCTGAATTTACGCTGTGCTACATAAACCCGTGCAAGATCGTCAAAACTACCTCGCATACCGGTAGTGTCTTCATAATAGCTATAATTATGCAGGGCCAGCAAGCTATAATGTATAGCTTCTGTTTGGTAGTAAGCTTTTAAATTACGGTTGGGTTGTCTATCAAATTTTAGGTATTCGGCAGCAATTTGAGTGTAGATGGCACCCTTTAAAGTATCGTTAGTAGTAAGCTGAAGTTTTTGCTTAAGGCTGTCAATGCTACTGTTCTCATCGACATGCGCATGCGCGATAAATGTGGTAAAGGCTAATAAAAATGTAATAAGTATAAAAAGTTTTTTCATCTGTTTACAGATTTCAAATAAGTATGCTACACTGTATTCAAATTTTATGCCCGTTATTGCTAATACTTTATCGCGGGGGTATGCAAGTTACAATAAAGAACCCTAATAGTATAATAACTTTGATTTATAGCTACTTACAGCGTAAATAAATAGATATTAACACTGCTGATTTTGTTAACAGTTAAAAAAAAGTAGTACAATATAATGTACATAGTAAACAATTTGCTACAATTATTGTATTACGCTTTCGTAACGATTAAGGAACCTGTTAAAGTAAACAGATGCAGATTGCGCCCAGTTGAAGAGAATAATACCCAGGCCGGCACAAACAATACCGGCTAAAACATCAAGCACGTAATGGTGGCTTGCGTATACCGCAGTAAACCAAATGCCCAGCATTACCACCCCAAAAAACCAGTTAATAAGCCCTAAGCGGTTCTTTATACCGTAATACAACACAATAACCGGGTAAGATGAGTGCAGCGATGGCATGGCCGCAAATACATTAGAGCCTTTTGAATAGATAGATTTGAATAAATTGATATTGAAATATTTATCGAAACGTGCCAAACCGGCGGTATTACCCTGTGTTAGCGGATGAAAATTAAAACCGTGGAACTGGATATACCAGGGCGGTGCAGCCGGATATGCATAATAAACAATAAAACCCAGCATGTTCACCAGTACAAAGGTTAAGGAGAAGTACAGGAACTGGCGTTTATTTTTAAAGAATAAGAAAGCGGCAAAGGCAAGGGGTACGGGTATCCAGCAAAGATAGAAGAGGCCCGCCATTACATCTACAAGGTTGGTGCTTTTAAGGCGCAGGTATTCGTTAGGGGTAAGGATATTGTCATGAAACTGTATGCCGAACAAGCTTTTTTCGGCGTTATAAAGGCCGCCAACGGCTACATCATTGTAATTATAATTAGGGAATGCCTTCATGTAATCAAAAATGATCCAGTAGACAATAAAGATGGAAAAGCCTAATATAAACTTGCGGGTTATAGCTGATGCATAAAACAATACGTTAAATATGCCCAGTAAAATTAACTGGTCGGTTTTAAAGCCAACCAGAATATACGATAGAAGGAGGTACGCGATGGATATACCGGTAACAATACTTACACTTTTTGTATTGATATGTATATCATCGCCAATAGCATTAGCCATTCTGCTTTTTAATGAAATCTGAATTAAATATCTTGTCCCATAGCGGGGAGCTTACACCGTAACCTTTGGTAGGGTCCTGGTAGTGGTGTAGCATGTGGTGTTGTTTAATGGTTTTCCAGAATGCGCCTTTAAAGTTAAAGTGGTGTATGGCATAATGCGATATATCATAAACCAGGTAGCCTAAAATAAAGCCGGGGAAGAAACCAAAAATATAGTTTGCAGGCAGCAATGCATCAAACAAAAAGTAAAAGCCGGTAGCCAGCGGGATACTTGCCGATGGCGGCATCACCAGGCGTTTTGCATCGCTTGGATAATCGTGATGTACACCGTGGAAAATAAAGTGCAGGCGTAATGCCCACTTTTGCTTTGGTACAAAGTGGAATACAAAACGGTGCATAATATATTCGGTAAGCGTCCATACAAACAGGCCGCCTAAAAACAGCCAGATGTAGTTTAATACACCAATTTGCTTATCGTAAGCAAAGTAACTTGTAACCAAAATTACCGGTACAAAAATTATAATAGGCACAAAGTAGTGCACTTTTGATAAGCTTTCTAAAAAACTACTTTTAAACATTCTCACAGATTCCTGTGAATTTGAAACAAAATTCTTAGCCATAACACTTAAGGTTTAAAACGTTCTACAACCTCTTTTCCTGTAACAGGGTCTGTACCCTTCATTTCTACAAAAATAATATTTGGTGACCACATCGAACCTCCTTCAATTTGAATAAAAATATTTTGAAGCAAAATCTGTTTTTTGGACACTGTTGCGAAGATATGATATTTTCCGTCCGCTGACGCCATTAAAGTAAGCGGAATTTTTTTGTATGACATAATTCTGATATCATACTTATCATTACCCAATGGATCTGATGTTACCCCGTATGCAAATTTACGTTGTATGTAGCTTAATTCCGCAGGCTCTCCGTTTCCTTCCGCATATCTTAACCAATAAACCCTAACAGGTGAGTCCTGGTTGGGCTTGCCTGTCTTTGGATCAATATTAACGTCGTAAGATAACGCGTTAGTATTGGGCGATCGCTGTAAATAAAACAGGCGTTTTGCGTTTGGAGGTGGCGCAGGATAAACCTTGCCATTCTGATCCGTACGTACTTTAATTGTATCTGTTTGTAATACCCGATAAGGTTTTATAACCGTAGTTGCGTTATTGAAGCTCAATACGGCAACAACAGTTATTAGTAACATTAACGGGGCTTTGATCATTCTTCTTTTTCAGACAATGCTTTTTTGGCATTCACCAGCCTTTTAAAAGCTGTTAAATTTGTTAATACAGCAAGTATTGTAATGGGAAAGGTAAAGATAGACATGGTTTCGAACACATGCCATTTAATACCCGGGATATACATTTTATAATCGCCGCCAAGGTATGACGATGCCACACCACATGCAATAGCGCAAACCCCGATGGTAATAACGCGTTCGGGGCGTTGCATCAAGCCGCCTTTAGAGTCAACCCCAAGGCCTTCGGCACGTGCACGAACATAACTTACCATCATGGAGCCAATAAGCGCTATAAACGCGAATATCGAGCTTAAAAAATAGTGATGAGCTACAAGGTAATAGCATATCCCCAGGAACATGATGAGCTCGCTGTAACGGTCAAGTACTGAATCATACAATGCGCCAAAAACAGATTTCATATTACCCAGGCGGGCTACCTGCCCGTCGAGCATATCAAACAATCCTGCAAACAATATTAAGCCGCCTGCCCAGCCTACATAGGTGAAATCGCCACGGTTGCCATCCTCGGCCCCTATAATAAATATGGCTGCAACACCAACATTTAAAATAAAACCTATAGATGTTACTGCGTTAGGTGTTAACCCTACTTTTATCAGGAGCTTAACAAAAGGATCGATAATTTTATATATCCCCAGTTGCAAACTTGTGCGTACTGATGTTTGTGGTTCCATTAGCTATAAAAATAAATAAAATTAATATTAAAAATCAAACTTAATCTTCACACGTATTCCCCAATCGGCAATGCCCGGATGGTCCAGATACGTAAACCTCTTCACCATATCAACCCGTATAAATTTAAAAATGTTTTCGACGCCCACACTTCCTTCCATATAAGGGGTTTTGCCTAAGGCATAAGTAATAGGTACGCCGTTCTCATCAACAGGGAACTGATACAGGTTTGGATGTATTGATGGCGTGCTCTGCGCACTTAAACCACCGTAAAGCATTTTAAACGAAGCGGTTTCGCGCCATTTTAATTTTTTAAACAACGGGATCTTATTAAAAAAGAAACCCCCAAAGTGCTGATCGATGGTTACTGCTACCGAGTGATCGCTCACAAACTCCAAAAAGTTCATTAGGTTGTACGAGGCCAAAACGTAAGCAAATGTTTGGTTGGCCCGGTGTATATTTAGTAAGGGGTATGGCACCTGGCCAAAAGTTTTCGATGCCTCAACTATAACATTGGCAAAACCGAACGGCGCAATATAAAAACGTTTATCGCCACGGAAATCAAATTTACGGTAACCGTATTCGCCGCCAAGTAGGTTTTTAACCCCCAATGTAAAATCTAATGATAGGATAGGGTATTGGTTAATAATAGGCGCACGGAAAAGCTTGCCCTGGTAAAACTGTTCGTTTGGCGCATAACGTATCCCGGCGGTAAGTTCTGAGGTAGTTAAAGTCTGGAAAGTAGCGGTGCCTTCTGTGTTAATAAAAGGATATAAACTACCTGCAGGCGTTTGCATAAGTTTTCTGAAGCCCAGGGTATAAGAAAAATGGTTCTCGTATTCTTTTATGTAATCTATCCGGTACGAATCATTGTATAGGTACTTGTCGTTTTTGCCACGTTTAAACGATAGCAGGAAGTTATCTTCCTGGGTAAACGCCAGTTCCTGGCCGGGTATTTTAGTATCGCGCTGAAAGCTTGCGCGGATGTAATTCTGCGGAAACCTGTAAATACTCTTGTTGTTTAACGAGTAGGTTGTGGCGAAAAGGTATTTCCATTTATCATCCTTAAAACCATAGGCCCCGTACGATTCAAAGAAAATGCGTTTACTAAAATCGGCTGTGGTACGGCCGCCTACACGCAGCCTGAAACCCTCAATAGGGTTAAAGCTGTAGAATGTACTTGCGGGGCCAATTTCAAATTTGCCAAAGTTTTTAAAACCGGCAAACAAAAGGTTGATGATGTCCGCCGTTCGCCTGAACGATGGCATGTGCACCAGGCTGTCAATATTTTTATAAGTTTTTGCTTCGGCTGTTGAAAGTGTATCTAAGCGGTTTTCGGTCCAAAAACTTTCCGGGCGGTTCTTTACTTCCTCATCTTGAAGCTCGGGTCTTGCTTTATAAAGGGTATCGGGGTGTGGTTTGTTTACCTCATAGTTTTTGAGTGTTAAGGTACGGGTACCAAACATCCCGCTTTTGCGCTTGGCGGTTATTCCAAAATCGGCAAAGGTGTTGCTTCTGCTCAGGTGATAACGGCCATCAGGGTTCAGTTCAAAATCTTGGTCAACGTGCATGCTGCGCACAAAGTTAACGTTGATGTTTTTATTGATCTCCAAGCCTGCTTTTTGCACAGCATAGTTGCCATCAAGGGTGATGTATATTTCACCTTCAAAAAGTATATCGTTTGTATTACGCGGTGTAAAGTTTAGCTTAACAAGCTTTTTGCCCGTATTAAGTGTAATGGTATCTGTGATAAAAAATTTGTAAAAGGTAGGGGCGCTGTTGGCTATAGGGCTTAAAAACTGCCTGCCTAAAAGCATAATGCTGTTATCGTAAATATCCACCTTTTCGTAAAGATGCTTAAAGTACTGGCCAACACCTTCACTATCAAAACCCGGCCCAAAATCAACCGATTTTTCCCCAAGTACTACGGTACGTGTAGCTTCGGGAGATTTACGGTAATAAACCTGCGATAGCCTTTCTTTCAGATAGATAGGCAACAAGGTTTTACCCGGGTAGCTTAAGCTATCTTTATTCTCAAAAATGAACTTGTATTTTCTGAATAGCCTTTTTTCTTTAACCTTATCAGCTATATTGCTGAGCGAGAACTGCATTTTGTCGTACTCTTTATACTCAACAAACGGATAGCTTTCGGGGCGATTTTTATCTTTATTCTCGATAACCTTACGGATCAATGCAACTGCGGGATTATCGTTATTGTATTTTGCTTTTTTGGTTGTTTTAATACTAACCTCTTTCAACTGCGTTGATAAAGGGATCATCCTTATATTAATTACCTGTTCTTTACCGGGCAATACATTATAGGTAGCATCTTTATAACCTATGTAGCTTACTTTAATTTGTGTATAGGGTTGGGTTGTGCGAAGGGTATAATCGCCGTTGGCATCGGTAGTGGCACCAATTGTACTGCCTACAAAAGAAACAGACACATAAGAAAGGCCATTTTTATTGCTACCATCGGTAACCTTGCCGGTTACAACAGTGGTTTGCGACCAGGCAGCAACACTTATTAATAAAAATAGTACAAGAAATATATACTTATACGTGTATTTAAAATTCATTAACCTTATTCAATTATGCAAAAACAAACTTTTTTTGAAGGAAGTAGTTATAAGTTACCCCAACTGAAAACGAGACTAAAACCTTTGAAATTTTGTAATCTAACCCCACATAATGTGTAATCAAAAATACGCCACCTGTGTTAAGGGCTACATTGCCACCCCATACTACCATGTATTTAACAGCTTGTAGAGGGATAGTTTTTTTACGCTTTTTAAATACCCAAACCCTGCCTAATGCAAAGTTTGCAACGCCCCCAACAATGGTTCCGATCAAGCTTGCTTTAACGTACCAAAGGTAAAAAAATTCCTTACAGACTATTGTGGTCAAAAAGTCAAATAAGGACGCTATAAAGGATGACGCCTGTGCCCTAACAAATGTTGCCATTCACGTATTAAAAATGCCCGGCTTACTATGTTCTTGATCCAGCCGTAAGATCTTTATGTTAATTTTAATATCAGCTAAGTAGACATTATAATATAACTATTGTTACTATCTACGTAAAAAATACTAAATCAGTATAATACAAAACAAAAATACCCTTTGAAGGGGTAAGTTTTCGGTCGCGAATATCGTTATTTTAAACCTAAATAATTTGTAAATAAAAAAACTGGTTACCGCCACCTAAGGCAATAACCAGTTTTTAAGAGTTATAGTATGTTTACTGACCAGCAAACATATCGTCATAATAGTCTAGGCCCAGATGCGTGATCAGGTCTTCGCCCATTAAATAACGTAAGGTGTTCTCCAATTTGATCAATTGTTTGAAGATATCATTCTCGGCATGTAAACCTGGCGCAGTTTGCGGCGATTTAAGGTAGAATGATAACCACTCCTGTATACCGCTCATGTTAGCACGTTTAGCCATATCGCAAAATAAAGCTAAGTCTAACGCGATAGGCGCTGCTAAGATAGAGTCGCGGCAAAGGAAGTTGATTTTGATCTGCATTTTGTAGCCTAACCAGCCAAAAATGTCGATGTTATCCCAGCTTTCTTTGTTATCGCCATGCGGAGGGTAGTAGTTGATACGGATCTTGTGGAAGATCTCGCCGTAAAGCTCAGGATTATCCTCAGGGCGTAATATATCTTCTAATACACCAAGTTTTGAAACTTCTTTAGTTTTAAAGTTATCCGGATCATCAAGAACCAAACCATCGCGGTTACCCAAAATGTTGGTAGAGAACCATCCGTGTACACCCAGTGAACGTGCTGCTAAACCTGGTGCTAAAACAGTTTTCATTAAAGTTTGGCCTGTTTTAAAATCTTTACCTGCGATAGGAGTTTTGGTTAATTTAGCCAATTCTATCATTGCAGGGATATCAACGGTTAAGTTAGGGGCGCCGTTAGCAAAAGGTACACCTAATTTTAAAGCCGCGTATGCGTAGATCATACTTGGGGCGATGCGTTTATCATCATCTAACAAAGCCTGCTCAAATGCAGCAAGTGTTTCGTGAATTTCAGAACCTTCGAAGTAAACCTCGGTTGAACCACACCATACTAATACTACGCGGTCTAAACCGTTATCTTTCTGGAAGTTTTTAATGTCTTCCATAACTTGTTGTGCAAGTTCATGACGGGTACCGGTTTTAATGTAAGTGCCATCAAGGTTTTTAGCATAGTTTTTATCAAATGCAGCCTTCATTGGTTTGATTGATTCTAAACCTTCTCTAACTGAATCTAACAGATCGCGCTCAAGTACTTTGGCATTTACCGCAGCCTGGTAAACGTTATCTTCGTACACATCCCAACCACCAAAAACGATATCGTTTAAGTTAGCCAATGGTACAAAATCTTTAATTTTTGGATGACGGGCTTCGGTACGTTTGCCTAAACGGATGCTTCCCATCTGGGTTAACGAACCTATAGGTTGTGATATACCTTTCTTCACGGCTTCAACGCCGGCAATTAATGTAGTAGCTACTGCGCCTAAACCCGGAATCAATATACCAAGCTTACCTTCAGCAGGTTTAATGTTAATTTTCATTACTTGTTGTTTGTTTTAAGGATAATGCAACTATCAAAACCAATTATTTGGTTAATGATAGTTGTTTAGTTTACTGTTTGCATATATAGTAGTGACTAATCACTGTTACTATTATTTTAGTGCAATTAAAGTAGATAGGGGTAACTTTAATTGTGGGGCAAAAGAATATAAATTTTGATTGAAAAAGCTATAATTCTATAAAGTTTACAGGCAGATGAATATTGGGTGTATTATATCGGCTTTTCGTAGATCCTGTATGTTTTATACTGGTCGCCACCAATAGCTTCAATAGCACGGTTAACCATATCATTATTTTCAAGCGTCCACGATGCTTCGGCATATTTTAAGCCCTTGCGCCTGTACTCTTTAATAATACTGCCATATAAAGATGCTTCTATACCTAATTTGCGGTAACCATCAATAACACCCAGTAGCATAATACGTATACCGGTTATCTTCTTTTTGTTGAGTAACAATTTAAAGATACCAGTAGGCAGTAAGCGGCCTTTTTTAATAGTTTTAAGGATCTGGTTAATATCTGGTATAGCCACACCAAAACCAACAATTTTACCATCCTGCTCTGCTACTAAAGCAAAATCAGGATCAAGTATCATTTTAAGGTCTTTAGCGGTATAGTCAAATTCCTCGTTGGTCATCGGGAAAAAGCCAAGGTTTTTATCCCATGCCTTGTTATATACATCGCGCAGGGCGTCGGCCTCCTGCTTAAAGTTCTTCAAATTTATTTTGCGGATAACAACGTTGCTGTTGCGTTTTAAACGCTCCTGCAGCATATCCAGCATTTTTAACGATTTATCGTTGTAATTCTGGCCATCCCAATACCAGGCTAACAGGTCGGTTTGTTTTTTGAAACCGGCATTCTCCAGCAGGGTAACATAATATTCCGGGTTATAGGTCATCATTACCACCGGCGGTTTATCAAAGCCTTTAACAAGCAAGCCGCAGGTTTCGTTAGTTGATGGGTTTACCGGGCCCGCAATTTTTTCGGCACCTTTTTCCTTTAACCACTTTATAGCGGTATCAAAAAGCAGGTTGGCGGTTTCCTGGTCATTGATAACATCAAAAAAACCAAAGAAACCATCGTTAACATTATTGAACTTGTTGTGGTTTGTGTTGTAAATAGCTGCAATACGCCCAACTATCTTATCCCCATCGTAAGCCAAAAAGGTTTGTAGCGACGAGTGCTTGTGAAAAGGATGCGTGGTTAGCAAGTCCTTTTGCGCTATAAATAATTCGGGTACGTAAAGCGGATCGTTCTTATACAGGTCATGCGGGAAGTCAATAAAAGATGCAAGTTCTTTTTTTGACTGTACCGGTACAATTTTTTTCATTGGAAAGTTAGGTTAATACCGGTACCATGCAGGCGTGATACCGGTATATAAGATTATATATTTTCTTTAATAGTACTATTACTATTAGTTACGCCTACAACTTTAAAAGCTTGTATCAATTTTTCTACAGCTTCATCTATCTGTGCAAATGTGTGGGTTGCCATTAATGAGAACCTTAACAATGATGAATCAGACGGAACAGCCGGGGATACAACCGGATTAACAAATACGCCCGCGTTTTGCAGGTAATTGGTTACCTGGAAAGTTTTTGCATTATCGCGTATATATATAGGTAGGATAGGGCTTTCTGATGCGCCGATATCAAAACCTTCATCAGATAATAATTTAACGGCGTAGTTAGTGTTGTCCCAAAGTTTTTGGATACGCTCTGGTTCGGCCTCAATAATATCAAGGGCAGCAATTACGCTGGCAACAGAACCCGGAGTCATACTTGCGCTGAACATTAATGAACGTGCGCGGTGTTTTATATAATCAATAGTATCGTAATCGCTGGCGATAAAACCACCTAATGATGCAAGCGATTTACTAAAGGTGCTCATAATAAGGTCAACCTGATCGGTTAAACCAAAGTGCGATGCGGTACCTGAACCGTTATGGCCAATTACGCCTAAACTGTGCGCATCATCAACCATAATATTAACACCATATTTATCGGCAAGCTCAACAATTGCTGGCAACTTAACAATATCGCCTTCCATGCTGAAGATACCATCAACAACAATAACTTTAACGGCTTCTTCGGGCAGCATGCTTAGCTTGCGCTCCAGGTCAACCATGTCATTGTGGGCATATTTAATAACCTTTGAAAACGATAAACGCGTACCATCAATAATAGAGGCGTGGTCGTATTCGTCAAGTATCAAATAATCGTTGCGGCCGGTTATGCATGATAATACGCCCAGGTTTACCTGGAAACCGGTACTGAATAATACCGCGGCTTCTTTACCAACATATTTGGCAAGGCGGTTTTCCAGTTCGATGTGAATATCAAGTGTACCGTTCAAGAACCTTGAACCTGCACAACCAGATCCGTATTTGTCAATTGCTTTCTTTGTAGCTTCTTTTATTTTGGGATGGTTTGTTAAACCTAAATAGGAATTTGAACCAAACATTAAAACACGCTTGCCATTAATGATAACCTCAGTATCCTGGCCCGATTCTATTGGCCTAAAAAAAGGATATAGGCCCTGTGCCCTGATCATATTTGCATCCTGGAACTGAGCAATCTTCTCGTGTAACTTTTTAACCATTTATAAACACTGCTTAAATTTTTTGTAAAAATACCATGAATAAGCTTATAACTTGCATGGAGAATGTAAAATTTTTACACACTACCTTAATAATGTGTTAATACACTGCGTAGTATGTTAAACTACTTCCATCAGGCAAATTAATTAAATTTTTTATTTATTCGCTACCACTATTTTACATTTTATTGGAAAAAGTTGAAAAACCGTGCCAATTATCATTCAATTCTCCTAATTAGGTAAAATTTTTGTTGTTTAGTTTTCAATTGAAATAGAATAACGTGATATTCGTGCTCCCTGTTAGTAACACGAAAATCCAGAAAATTTTCTGACTAATTTTCGCTAATGTCGCATTTAAGTCCTTATGAAAAAACTACACTACTTATTTATTTCTAATATATTACTTTTTTTGCCGGTTGCATTATTTGCCCAAACACCTGCCGATACAGCAACATCGGTAATAACCTTAAAGCAAAGCATTGATTTTGCCTTGCGCAATCAGCCGCAATTAAAACAGGCAAATATTGATGAGCAAATAAACGAACGCGATATTAAAATAAGTTTATCGGCCTGGTTGCCTCAAATAGGTACTACCGGCCAGTACCAGCATTATTTTCAAAGGCCAGCGCAAATTGCGGCCGGTGGTGGTACGGGCGGTACAGGGGGCGGAACACAGCCAAATTTAGCCATAGCACATAATGTATCTACTTTAGGGGTACAGGCCAGCCAGGTTCTATATAATAATGATGTATTGCAGGCGTCGCGTGCTTCAAAATACTCAAGGCAGTACTACAAACAAAATACCGAAAGCAGCAAAATAGATGTGGTAACTGATGTAAGCAAGGCATTTTACGATGTACTGTTATCACAACGCCAGTTGGATATTATTAAGGAGGATATTGTAAGGTTGCGCAGGAGCTTAAAGGATGCTTACTCCCGCTACCAGGCCGGTGTAGTTGATAAAACAGACTACAAACAGGCCACCATAGCGCTGAATAATTCGCTTGCATCACAAAAACAAACGCAAGAGGCTATCAAAAGCAAAACGGCTTTATTAAAACAGATCATGGGTTTTAACCCCGATAAGGCATTGGTATTATCATATGACTCGGCCCGCTTACAAGGCGAAGCCGTTATTGATACCAACCAGATATTAAATTATACCAACCGGATTGAGTACCGTTTATTGCAAACACAAAAAAACCTGCTTAATTTAAATGTATCTTATTTTAAATGGAATTACCTGCCATCATTATCGGCAATTGGAGGGTACAGTTTGGCCTATTTTAACGACAGTTTTTCTAAGATGTATAATAATGCGTACCCTACATCATTCGCAGGCTTATCTTTATCTATCCCCATTTTTACGGGAGGGAAGCGTTTGCAAAATTTAGCAAAAGCCCGTTTACAGGTACAGCGCACCGATCTTGATCTGGAGAACAGCCGTAATGCTATTAATACAGAATATGCACAGGCGCTGGCCAATTACAAAAGCAATTATAATAACTGGGTAATACTAAACGATAATGTAGCGCTGGCCAAGGATGTATATAAGGTAGTAGATCTGCAATATCGCGAAGGGATAAAAACCTATCTGGATGTGATTGTATCGCAAGCAGACCTGCGCACAGCCGAACTAAACTATTATAATGCGCTGTTCCAATTATTATCAAGTAAAATAGACCTGCAAAGGGCTTTGGGTACACTGCAACCCGAGTAATAGTATATAATTAGTATCAGTGTTTTAACTGATGAAAACTTTATCAACATTGAAAAAACGACAACTTACAATAATGAAAAATAAATATACCTACTGTATTGCCGCTATAGCTTTACTAACAATTTCGTCCTGCGGTAATAAAGCCAAAAAGCAAGATGCAGCACTACCACCAACACCTGTAAATGTCATTGAGGCTAAAAAGGCCGACGCTTTATATTATGATAGATACCAGGGAACTGTTGTTGCCTTAAATTCTGTTGAGCTGCGCAGCCAGGTTAGTGGGTTTATAACCGGTATATTTTTTAAAGAGGGCGATGTGGTAAAAAAAGGCGCACCCTTATATGAGATAGATCGCCGTAAATACGTAGCGGCTTACGAGCAGGCCAAAGCAAACTTGCTTAGTGCAAAAGCTAACCTGAGCAAGGCACAAAAGGATATTGACCGTTATAATATGCTGTTAAAAAATGATGCGGTTGCCCGCCAAACGGTTGATCAGGCTACCGCCAGCTTTGAAACCAGCCAAAGCCAGGTTGCTGTTGCACAGGCAGGTGTTCAATCGGCAGCTACCGATCTTTCATACGCTACTATAAGGGCGCCGTTTACAGGCAGGATAGGGATATCGCAGGTTAAGCTGGGTGCCCAGGTTTCGCCGGGTACAACCTTATTAAATACCATATCAACAGGAAACCCAATTGGGGTTGATGTTGTGGTAAACGAACAAGATATAAACCGCTTTTATAAACTGCAAAAAGCAAGCACCGATACTACCTTCAGGCTGCAAACTTCTGATGGTACAACTTTTAATAAACCCGGAAAAGTATTTGCTATTGACCGCGGCGTAAGCGGCCAAACAGGTACTATAAAGGTAAGGATACAATTCCCTAACGCACAGGATGAATTGAAAGATGGAATGAGCTGTGTATTGCAGGTATTAAATGATAACTCGGGCAACCGGGTGCAGATACCTTACAAAGCTATAACCGAGCAAATGGGTGAGTTTTTTGTGTTTGTAGCACAGGATACCATTGCCGAGCAACGTAAAGTAACCATAGGCCAGCGTATTCAAAGTAATGTAATAGTTATGGATGGTATTAAACCGGGCGAAAAAATAATTACCGAAGGTTTCCAGCGCTTGCGCGATAAGGGCAAAATAACGCTTGGCCCACCGGCAGGTGCTGCCCCGGCTAAATAATACCGGCATAATATATCCTTATAAAGAGAAGCTATTAATGGGATTGTTTGTCCCGAAGAATTTTAAGCAAAATACAAAAGAATGATCGCAGATACTTTTATACGACGCCCGGTAACCGCTATTGTTATCTCCCTGGTTATCCTGATCGTTGGAATTTTGGCTATAATGAGCCTGCCTATTGGGCAGTACCCGGAAATTACCCCGCCTACAGTACAGGTAACCGGTAACTATACAGGTGCTGATGCTTTAACAGTAGAGCAAACTGTTGCCACACCGGTAGAGGTACAGGTGAACGGTACCCCCGGCATGACCTATTTGCAAAGTAACAGTACCAGCAACGGCCAAATGAGCATGACCGTTAACTTTGAAGTTGGTACCGATATTAATAATGCCGCGCTTGATGTGCAGAACCGTGTAGGTATAGCCCTGCCAACCTTGCCGCAAGAAGTACAGCGTTTGGGTATGATAGTACGTAAACGTAACCCAAGTATATTAATGCTTGTGGCCATGTTCTCGCCAAACGGCACACACGACGTTACCTTTACAGATAACTATACCAACGTATTTATAAAAGATGCTTTGCTGCGTACCAAAGGTGTGGGCGACGTGTTTACCCGTGCTGATGATTTTAGTATGCGTATCTGGCTTAAGCCGGATAAAATGGCCGCCCTGAATATGACTGCCGCCGATGTTACTGCCGCCTTACAGGAACAAAACGCGCAGGTTGCAGCAGGTACAGTAGGCGCAACCCCGCAAATGAAGGGGCAAACCTTTGAGTATACCGTGCTTGTAAAAGGCCGCCTTACCGATAAATCTGAATTTGAGAATATTGTAGTTAAAACACAGCCTAATAACGGCGCGGTAGTGCATTTAAAAGATGTAGCACGCGTTGAGCTGGGTAAGTTTAACTATGCGGGTAATTCGTATGTTGATGGTAAAAGGGCATCGTACCTGTTGATATACCAGGCGCCCGGTAGTAACGCTATCGAAACTGCTGATAATGTTACCGCTACAATGAACGAGCTAAAAAAATCATTCCCTAAGGATATTGATTTTGTGGTACCGTTCGAGTCTGTTACTGTGGTAAAGGTATCTTTACATGAGGTGATCGAAACTCTTGTAATTGCCCTTGCACTGGTAATTATAGTGGTGTTTTTATTCCTGCAAAACTGGCGTACAACACTTATCCCTGTGTTGGCCATCCCTGTATCTATTATTGGTACTTTCATTTTCTTTATACCGCTTGGGTTTACCATCAATACCTTAACGCTGTTTGGTTTTGTACTGGCTATTGGTATTGTGGTGGATGATGCCATTGTGGTAGTAGAGGCCGTACAGCATTATATGGACGAGAAGGGGATGTCGCCAAAAGAGGCCACTGAACATGCCATGCGTGATATATCCGCACCGGTTATCGCGATAGCATTGATCCTTGCCGCGGTATTTGTACCGGTGGGGTTTGTGCCGGGCATAGTTGGCCGTTTATACCAGCAGTTTGCTATAACCATAGCTATATCTGTATTGATATCGGCATTTGTGGCGCTATCGCTTACGCCGGCATTGTGTACCATATTATTACGCCCGCATAAAATTGATGAAAAATCAACCGGATTAAACAGGCTCTTCTTTAAGTTTAATCAATGGTTTGAAAGAATAACCGGCCGCTACCGTAACGCGGTAGACAGGGGCATTAAGCATTCTAAGTTTATAGTTATCATATTGGTTTGTATAGTAATTGGTACTATCCTGTTATTTAAGGGAAAACCATCAGGCTTTATTCCGTTGGAAGATGAAGGCCGTGTATACGTAACCTACGATTTGCCGGAAGGCTCATCAACAGAACGTACCGTTGCTGTATTACACGAGATGATGGCGGTGTTAGATAGCGTACCGGCCATAAATCATTACGCGGCGCTGGGCGGATTGAACGCGGTTAACTTCGCGACAAAATCTAACAGTGCTACCATATTTGTACAGTTAAAACCCTGGGATAAACGTGAAGACGAAAAAGACCAGTTAGACGGTGTTATAAAAACCATACAGGGTAAACTGGCAAGGTTTAAAGAGGCAAGCGTAGTAGTAATTTCTCCGCCGGCTATTCCAGGTTTAGGTAACACAGGTGGTTTCTCGTTCATATTACAAGAAAAAGAGGCCGGTGGCGATATCAAGAATTTTGAAAAAGTGTTAAATGATTTTGTGACTGCTGTTAACAAACGCCCCGAAATTGCAAAAGCATTCTCTTTCTTTACCGCCCATACCCCGGCTTATCAGCTAACTATAGATAGGGAAAAGGCAAAAAAATTAGGTGTGAAAATATCTGATGTAAACAATGCCCTGCAAACCTATATGGGGAGTTCTTATATAAACGACTTTACTGTTTACGGCCGTAACTTTAGGGTAGTAGCACAGGCTGATACAAACTACCGTACCAATATCCAAAACATAGGGCAGTATTTTGTACGTAACGAAGCCGGTGCCATGGTACCGCTTAGTACGCTTACCAGTTATAAAGTTATAGAGAACGCGCCATTAATATCGCACTATAACTTGTTCCGTTCGGCAGAAATTAACGGTAGCACCAAACCGGGTTACAGTAGCGGCGACGCTATAACCGCCCTAAAAGAGGTTGCCGCCGAAACCCTGCCGCAAGGTTATGGTTACGAGTTTTCGGGCTTAAGCCGCGAGGAGTTGTTATCGGGTTCGAAAACGGTTTACATATTTGCTTTATCAATAGGGTTTGTATTCCTGTTCCTGGCAGCTTTATACGAAAGCTGGTCGGTGCCGTTCTCTGTATTGTTAGCTGTACCGCTTGGTGCATTTGGTGCGATACTGTTCCTAACGTTTAAACCCGGCTTAACCAATAACGTATACGCGCAAATTGGTTTGATAACCCTGATCGGTTTGGCCGCTAAGAACGCCATTTTGATAGTGGAGTTTGCCAAAGAACGTGTGGATAGGGGTATGAACCTGGAAAAAGCTACACTCGAAGCCGTAAGGCTTCGTTTAAGGCCAATCATCATGACGTCGATGGCATTTATATTAGGTGTGTTACCATTGGTAATAGCATCGGGTGCAGGTGCCAAAGCAAGGCAAACAATTGGCTGGACAGTGTTCGGCGGTATGCTTGCAGCAACATCGCTGGCCATATTTATAGTGCCGGTGCTCTACTATATAATTACAAAATACTCCTTCGGTGAAGCTAAACTTGCCGAAATGGAGAAAAATTATAAACCCGACCCGGAAATTGATCCGGAAGTATAATATGAAAAGCTCCTTTTTAAGGGGCTTTTTTGTTTTAATACAGTTATACAGGCTATAGTGGCATGAAATACACATGAAAATTTAACTGTTACAACAACTGTTATATATATAACACCATACACTTTTGTAGTTAATCAAACACGTAAATCAGCTGATGCCGATTATAACGATATATTAAATTAAACCAATTACTCATTTACAAATAATGCAGCGACCATATTGATTATCAGTGTATAAATGGCTTTAACGGTTATAAAACACACATTTTTTTTCATTTTGTTACTATTATTTGTACAGAATACACCGCTGTGGCAAAGTATTTGATTAGTGGGGTGTATTACAATTAATATTTGTATTACTAAAAACACAACAATGAAAAGAATGACAAAATTAGTAGCCGCAGCATTTACAGCAGCCGCTATATTCGTAGGAACTAATGTAAACGCACAAACTATAAGTGGTAAAGGTGTACGCTTTGGAATAGGAGTAGAAGGTTTGTTACCAACAGGTAACCTGCACGACATATCTAATGTAGGCGTGGGTATCACACCACGGTTACAGTTTGGTGTAGCAGATAACATTGGCCTTACTTTAACATCGGGTTACTTAAATTATTTTGGTAAAGAATTAGGTAACTCAGGTGTAAAAACCAAATCTTATGGTATGGTTCCGGTTAAAGCAGGTATTAAAGCTTTCCTGGGCCAAAACGTTTATGTAAGTGGTGAAATAGGTGCTGCTTTCGAAACTTCAGGCTTTGGTGAAGTAAAAGACGGACCAGATTTCCATACTAACACCAAACTATTGGCATCACCAGGTATAGGTTGGGCTAATCAATCATGGGATGTAGGTGTGCGTTATGAAAACTACTCAGGTCAAAGCAATAACTTTGGTGCAGTAGGTTTACGTTTAGCTTACGGTTTCGGATTGTAATTTATAGACCAAAATTTTACTTAACAAAAAGCCCCTTGTCAATTTTGACAAGGGGCTTTTTTATGTTTTATGCTGTCATGGTGAGCTTGTCGAACCATTAGCGAACTACCCTTCGACAGGCTCAGGATGACTACTTGGTATTATACTAATTTGCCAAGCGCAGCTTTGATCCTTTTCATAGCTTCTACCAATTTATCTTCGGCAGCAGCATATGATATGCGAATTGATTTTTTATCACCGAAAGAATCACCGCCAACCGTGGCAACATGCGCTTCTTCCAGTAAGAAAATGCTTAGCTCGTCAGAGTCGTTAATGGTTTTACCATTATAGCTTTTACCGAAGAACGAAGTAACATTAGGGAAGAAATAGAACGCGCCATCAGGAAGATTCACTGTAATGCCCGGGATATCTTTTAATAAGCCGTAAACAAGGTCGCGGCGTTTCTGGAACTGGTCGCGCATTTGCAATACCGTTTCTAAACCACCCGTATAAGCGGCAACACCCGCTTTTTGGGTAATAGAGCAAGTACCGGAAGTTATTTGTCCCTGCATTTTATCGCAAGCAGCGGCAATTTCGCTGTTAGATGCGGTGTAACCAATTCTCCAGCCGGTCATGGCAAAAGCCTTCGACCATCCGTTGATGATAACCACACGGTCCTTAATGCTGTCAAACTGAGCGATAGATTCGTGTCCGCCTATAAAGTTAATGTGTTCATAGATCTCATCGCTCAGGATATAAATATTTGGATATTTTTCAAAAACCTTAGCCAGGCTTTCCAATTCTTCTTTGCTGTAAACACTGCCTGTAGGGTTACACGGCGATGAGAACATGAACAATTTAGTTTTAGGCGTAATGGCTGCTTCTAATTGTTCGGCAGTAATTTTAAAGTTATTTTCAACAGTAGTGTCGATGAAAACACTTACGCCTTCGGCAAGCTTCACCACTTCAGAGTACGAAACCCAGTAAGGGGTAGGGATAATAACTTCTTCGCCCGGATTTACCAAACATAATACCGCGTTAGCAATAGCTTGTTTAGCGCCGGTAGAAACCACAATTTGGCTATCAGTATAATCCAGGTTGTTTTCTGTCTTTAGTTTACCTACAACAGCCTTGCGCAGGTCTGGGTAGCCGGCAACAGGGGTATAGTAAGTAAAGTTTTTATCCATGGCCGTTTTAGCGGCCTCCTTAATATGTTCAGGGGTATGAAAATCGGGCTCGCCAAAGCTAAGGCTTATTACATCTACACCTTTAGCAGCCAATTCGCGGCCCATTTTAGCCATCTTAATGGTCTGGGATTCTGACAGGTTATTTATCCTGTTACTTAATGCGCTCATATATTGTTGTCTTATTGCGGCAAATATAGAAAATTTGTTTGCACAGATTTGGTCATTATGTTGAAAAGGAAGAATCTATAAATCAATGCTTAATAATTGACAATAGATTAATAAAAGTGTTGCAATGGGCGTTGCCTGCGGCCGGGCTTTACGCTCATACTGCGCAGGCATTAATCACAGGCCGGTATCCGCTTCAATTCCTAACGCGGGTTTACAACTATACCCAGAGCGATATGTTATACTTTTTACAAAATGCCAAAGCTAAATTTCCGTAAGTTTGGCCTCTCTAAAAGGGTTGGTTTTGAAGGAACAAAAAAGGATAATACTGATATCGCTAATTACCGGCGCTGTGCTGATGGTAATGAAATTTGGCGCCTATTTTTTAACCAACTCCAATTTTGTACTGACCGATGCTGCCGAAAGTATTGTTAACGTGGTTGCCAGCTCCTTTGCGTTCTTTAGCATCTATCTGGCATCGCAACCGCGGGATGAGAACCATCCGTATGGGCACGGTAAGGTAGAGTATTTCTCGGTGTTTATAGAAGGGGCGCTGATAGGGATTGCCGGTTTTATTATCATCATTAAATCAACCTACAGCATTTTCTATCCCGAGGTTATTCATGACCTGCTGCTGGGAGCGGTTATTATTGGTACAACGGGTGTAATAAACGGATTGCTGGGCTTTTACATGATCAATAAAGGCAAAATATTGCCATCTATCACCATTGAAGCCGATGGCAGGCATTTGCTCACCGATATGATTACCAGCTGCGGGCTGGTTATTGGTTTGCTGCTCATACATTTCACCAAAATATTATGGCTGGATAGCGCACTATCTATATTGGTAGGTTTGTACATTTTATATACCGGTTACAAGCTGATCCGCCGTTCGGTGGCCGGATTAATGGATGAAACCGATTTTATCATTATTAGTAACGTGGTAAAAGTTTTAGGGGAACAACGCCGCGACGAATGGATAGATATTCATAACCTGCGCGCGCAAAAGTATGGTAACGAATTACATATTGATTGCCACCTTACGCTGCCCAACTATTTCGATCTTAACCGGGTACATGAAGAAGTAAAACTGGTTGAAAAACTGGTAAATAAAAACGCGGGAATAGTAACCGAATTTTTTATCCATACAGACCCATGCCTGCCGTATTGCTGCCACTACTGCAGCATGCCTAACTGCCCCATCAGGAGTGAGGCAAAAAGAGAGGATATTCCGTGGACGATGGATAAGGTAATGCGCAATAAAAAACATTATGAGTAAAAAGTTTTTCAACGTACGTGTTTATGGCTTGCTGATAAACGATAAAAATGAAGTGTTGATCAGCGATGAGCAAGAGTATGGTATTCAATTCACTAAGTTCCCCGGTGGTGGTTTAGAATATGGCGAAGGATTAATTGAAGGGCTTAAGCGCGAGTTTGTAGAGGAATGCAATACCGAAGTTGAAGTAATAAGCCATTTTTACACCACAGATTTCTTTGTTAAATCGGCCTTTAACGATTCGCAGATCATCAGCGTTTATTACCTGGTAAAAGCGGTATCTGATCTGCGGTTCACTACCAAAACCATTGTGTTTGATTTTGATGGCGAGGGTAATGTTTTACAATCTTTCCGTTGGGTAAACTTAAGTGAACTTACTGTAGATGCTTTTACCTTTCCTACAGACCAATATGTTGCTGACCTTTTACTTAAAACAATATGAGCTTAGTTGAACGCGATTTACAGGTAATATGGCACCCTTACACACAAATGAAAACGGCCCAGCCGCCAATACCTATAGTTAGGGGCGAAGGCACTTGTTTATATGCTGAGGATGGAAAAAAATATATAGATGCCATTTCTTCATGGTGGGTTAATATCCACGGGCACTCGCATCCATACATTGCTAAAAAAATTGCGGAACAGCTATTACAATTAGAGCATGCCATATTCGCGGGTTTTACGCATCCTGGCGCCGTTGAGCTGGCCGAACGTTTATTGGCTATACTTCCGTCTAATCAAGCCAAAGCCTTTTATTCCGACAATGGTTCAACCGCGGTAGAGGTTGCTATAAAAATGTGCCTGCAATACTGGCATAACAAAGGTGAGCAGCGTACCAAAATAATAGCATTTAAGAACGCCTATCACGGTGATACTTTCGGGGCCATGTCGGTAAGCGGCAGAAGTGCTTTTACAGCGGCTTTTGATAGTTTATTATTTGAGGTTGAGTTTATTGATCTGCCTAATGCTAATAATATAGAGGCATTAAAGTCTCAGATCTCAGGTCTCAAATCTCAGATCTCGTCATTTATATTTGAGCCTTTGGTTCAGGGTTCGGCAGGGATGATCATGTACGAAGCCAGATATTTAGACGAGCTTATGGCACATTGCCGTACCGAGGGGGTACTACTTATTGCCGATGAAGTATTTACCGGTTTCGGGCGTACAGGTAAAGCATTTGCCTGCAACCATGTAGAAACCCAGCCGGATATTATGTGCTTCTCTAAAGGCTTAACAGGTGGCACCATGGCCTTCGGGCTTACTACCTGTACCCAGGATATTTACGATGCTTTTTTATCTGACGATAAAATGAAGACCCTGTTCCATGGCCACTCTTATACCGCTAACCCGGTAGCCTGCGCTGCAGCATTGGCAAGTCTGGACTTGTTCCTGGAAGCATCTACCCAACAAAATATAGATCGTATTGTTGCCAAACATGCAGCATTTGCAAAGAAAGTTAAAGGGCACAGATCCTTAAAAGCAACCCGCCAAACCGGAACTATACTGGCCCTGGAATGGGAAACGGGTAACAATACTTCCTATTTTAGCTGCTTACGCGATAAACTTTACCATTACTTTTTAAATGCCGGCATCATTTTAAGGCCTTTGGGTAACATTATTTACATTTTACCCCCATATTGCATTACTGACCACGAACTCGACTACATTTACGCTACTATTGAGCAAGCCCTCAATGAGATCTGAACTATGGAACTAAACACAATATTACCTAAAATAATTGCCGATAACCAGCTGCACGCGCGCTGGTTAAATACGCTATCGTTAATGGAAAATACGGGCGCCCGCAAGATATCGGCCAGTGAAGACCCGGCAACAGTTACCTATATTATTTTAAAGCATGCTGCCGAAGAGCATCGCCATGCTTTCTATCTTAAAAAACAAATAGAAAAAACAGGAAAGGAATTGCCAACGTATTCTTCGCAATACCTGATAGCACCGGCGTTTAGCAAATATTATTTGAATCAGTTAGATATCGATGTTTGCCGTTACCTAAAAAAAGAATTGCATTTAACAGGTGCCGAACTGCGCTTTGCGGCTTACCTGCTGGTAACCTATGCAATAGAAGTTCGTGCCGATGAATTGTACCCGATTTACCAGGACGCGCTTGACGAGGCGGGAAGCAAGGTGAATGTAAAATCTATCATATTAGAAGAAGAGGGCCACCTGGAAGAAATGATAAACCAGTTAAAACAATTTTCGCCCGATTGGGAAAGCCACGCGCAAAAATCTGTTGATATGGAAACGCGGCTATTTAAGGACTGGGTAAACAGTTTATCCGCAGAATTAAACTAAAAAACAAAGCCCGGTAATTAATAACTACCGGGCTTTAATACTATAAAACGGATTGGCTTAGTTACCGCCGCCGCTCATTGCTTTTAAATCATCTAAACTGATCTTCTCAAAATCAGATGGTATGCCAAAGGTACCTGCAGGTGCTTTTTGCTCAGCTATACTTTTAACAGTAACCTCTACCGACTGGGTGTCCTGGAAATTATAGTATTGTACAGGGAAACCACCAATTGTAGCATAATATTTTGCTATACCTGTTTGTGGGATCGAAACATCGTTGGTGATCCATATATCATAGCTTTTGCCGCTCTTGGCATCTTTCGCTACCACCTTTTTGCAATTAAAACCAGATATTACTTTGGTTTCGGTGCCGGGTGTGAAAGTGAAAGTTGGCAGTTTTGCCATAGCTTCTTCAACTTCGGCAGGCGAAGCTATAGCTGCCTTTTTAATGGAAGCAACGGCTACATCAACCAAAATAGCAAGCGACTGGCCTTTTGCATCAGTTAAGATCTTAATATTTGCCGGGCCTGCCGAAAATACAAGAGCAGCAGAATCAGCCCTGAAATAACTTTTGGTTTCTACTGCCTGGCCCTGCATTGTAGTGCCAATAGTAATAACGCCCTCTTTGTAAGCTTTTTGTGCACTTGCACTAATAGCTGTTGCGGTAAGGGCCATACCCAGGGCAACAGTAAACAATTTGTTCTTCATAGTTTTAATTTGATGGATACAATTTAGTGTGTAATTAACTCGTGTGCAAGTTTTTTTAAGATATTTTTAATTGTTAGTACCGATTAGATGTTATAATGAACGATTTGTTACGTTTTAATATTTTGTAATTTACCGGTGTATTTTTAATGTTTTCTTTAAATCCGGCAATATATTTATCAGAATTACTGGCGGCAATAATAAGCGTTTTGTTTTTAATAATGTTTGTATCAACAAAAGCATCATCACTTATATACAAATAATTAATAGCTGCTTGCTGCGGAATAGACTGTATTTGCGAGCTATCGTTTAACAGTAACAACTTTTTATTTTGAAAAGCCACCAGGTTACCCTGCTTCAACAGGTAGGGTAGATGTATGTTTTTATTTAATGAATATACCTTATAATCAGTTATCATACTACTATCCAAACCCGGTTGTATGGAGTATTTGAAGTTCTTATCGGTTTCGGGCAAATCAGTTAACACAACGCCCTGGTTGCCATCTTTAAAAACAATGCCGGCGTGTTTACGCAGATTTAAAAAAGTTAGGGATTGGGTATCGTTTACCCTGTATTGTTTCAGGCTGATGCTAACGCTGAATACTAACATGCAAGCAAGGGTAGCGCTGATCAGCCATTTCTTTTTGTCGTACAGAAAATAAAAAAGCAGGATGATGATCGCGTAAAGCAATAAATACTCAACAGTGTTAAGCCATATTTTGCCGATGCTGGCGTACGGGCTATGCTCTATAAAGGCCAGCGCTTTATTCATCAATAGGATCGACTGTTCAAGTACATAGCCTAATGCTTTAGAAATGTAAGGTATTTGCGGTAGTATCAGTAAAAGCAGCCCGCTATACATAATAACCATGATAGGAATGGCAATAAGCAGGTTGCTCACCAAAAAGTAAACCGGGAACTGGTGGAAATAATAGGCGCTCAGCGGGAAGGTAATAACCTGTGCAGCTATAGATACCGAGCACGCCAGCCATATTTTGTCGGCTATCCGGTTTTTAAAATTAAACCAGTTATATACAATAGGCTGAAAAACAACCAAACCGCCAACCGCAAGGTAGGAGAGTTGGAACCCCACATCGGTAAGTAAAAAAGGATCATACAATAACAACGCGAATGCCGACGCTGCCAGCAAATTCAAATTGTTTATATACCTGCTATAAGTTTTACCGGTGATAACCAAACTTATCATTACAGCTGCCCGGCATACTGCGGGTGAAAAACCTGTAAGTAAGGCATAAGCCCAAATCAGGGCAATGATAAGAATAGCCTTGAGTATACGGCCACGCTTATACCTGTTTAAAAAACTTAACATCCACCCAAGCAACAAATAAATAACAGCCACATGCCCGCCCGAAACTGATAAGATATGGATAGTCCCGGTTTTAGAATACGCCTGTAAAATATCATTGCTCAGATCGGCTTTATAACCCAGTATAAGCGTTGATGCCACCGCTATGGCGGTAGTATCCTGCATATTGGCCTTTAGCTTATTAACCAGGTTTTGTCGCAATTGAAGCGCATATGCAATTACCGGGTTGCCTTTGCCTGCTGTAATTATTTTATATTGTTTGGGATAAAAAAATGCCTGATAATGCACATTCTTATTTGCCAGGTACTTTTTATAATTAAACTCACCGGGATTATAAGGCGGGTCGACAGGAGCATATTTGGCAGGTATGAGTAGCTCTTCGCCGTAGAACAAATTTTTGGCCAGCTCATCTTTTATGCTGATAAGCAGTGTGCCGCTTGTTTTGTAAGCTTGGCCGTTGTTAATACTTTGTTTAATATCGGCTGTAAAGCGTACCAGGTCATCTTTTACCTTTGGTTCGGAGGTGATTATAGCTACAAACTGTTGGGCTGGTTTTTTAGAAAAATGATTGGCTTTATTCAGTTCGTTATGTTGGATGGCAACAAACCATCCCAACAAAAATAATATTACAGAAATAAGCACGCCGCCAAGCCAGCGTGCTTTGTAAACCCGCAAACGGGTATAAACTAAATTAAGGCCAATAAATAAAAGGCTAAAAACAATCAGCGCGGTTAAAGGGGGCGTACTATTGCTATTTAAACATAAAAGCGCGCCGTATATGCCTGCTAAAAAGGGGAGTATAAGTACAATAACAGGTATCTCACCTTTATGCTTAGCTATCATATTTTATTCCGACCCCGGTGATAAGGTTAATTATGGAATAAAAATAGAATATCTGCGGCTAATTACAACTGATCGCGCACTTCGAGCAGGAATTTTTTCATTTCTTCCAACGAATCAATCACACGCTGATGGTCGCGGGTATCGCCCATGTTGTGCTTTAGGTGGTCTTTAGCGCCTTGCAGGGTATATCCTTTGTGGTTTATCAGGTGGAAAATAATTTTGAAATTCTCCAGGTCTTCGGGGGTAAAGTAGCGGTTGCCCTTTTTATTCTTTTTGGGCTGCAGTACATCAAATTCTTTCTCGTAAAAGCGTATCAACGACTGGTTAACACCAAACATGGCCGAAACCTCACCCATGGTGTAGTACATTTTACTGATCTCGCGTTCTTTGTAAGGCATATGCAAATGTATTATTTTGATTTTGGATTTCGGAATTTCGATATCGGATTTTACGGGTTGCCTGCGGCCCTTTTTTTGGGTTGGTTGATTGTCTGAACCGGGATGAAGCGGATTTATGAGATTAAGAGGATTTTCTTTTCGTCCTCCCCCGTCGGCAAAACAGCTTCGGGCGAAAGCGGGCAGAACGATGGTGGCCTGTGAGTGGCAGGGGCATAGGAAATTTTGCTGAAGGGAGGGGCAATGAGCGAACGTAGTAGGGCAAAAGATTCCAGCCCGTGGTTCTGTCTGGTTTGCAGGGCAAAGGCCTTGTGCGGCAAAGAAGCCTTTTTGCCGACTTGATCTTTTGCTTCTTTTCTATCAAGAAAAAGAAGGAGCCTCCGCGGCGGCGAGCGGCCAATTAATAGTAGTAGACTAAGCATGAGAGATGCCGAATAAATTCAGCAGGACGATTTGGTTGTGAGGCTTGTCTCATTTAGACTTACTGCTTGTAAAAGATTTCTCCTCGTACCTCGTTCGAAATGACAGGTGGTATAATCCGATCATGCATAATTTTGTATAGACAAAGTGTATGATTATGTAAAATAAACTCCGTAAAATTTCACACTTTTGCAATCTATTTATTACTATGACCGCTATAGAAATACGCCAGGCTTTTCTTGATTTTTTCGCTTCTAAAGGCCACATTATTGTGCCAAGCGCACCCATTGTTGTTAAAAATGACCCCACACTGATGTTCACCAACGCAGGGATGAACCAGTTTAAGGATGTGTTTTTGGGTGAAGCACCTGCAAAAGCGCCGCGCGTAGCCGATACGCAACGCTGCCTGCGCGTGTCTGGCAAGCATAATGACCTGGAAGAGGTGGGTATTGATACCTATCACCACACCATGTTTGAAATGCTGGGCAATTGGAGTTTTGGCGACTACTTTAAAAAAGAAGCCATTGCCTGGAGCTGGGAGCTGCTGACCGAGGTTTACAAACTACCTAAAGAACGCCTTTACGTAACCTACTTTGAAGGCGACGATAAAGAAGGGCTTGAAAAAGATACCGAAACCTACAACCTGTGGAAACAGTATGTAGACGAAGCACACATCCTTCCCGGTAATAAAAAAGATAACTTTTGGGAAATGGGCGAAACCGGCCCCTGCGGACCGTGTTCAGAGATCCATTTCGATAGCCGCCCCAATAATGAGCGTGCCGAGATTAGTGGCGCTACGCTGGTTAATGCTGACCACGACCAGGTTATCGAGATTTGGAACAACGTGTTTATGCAGTTTAACAGGTTAAAGGATACATCCTTACAGCCATTGCCAAACAAACACGTAGATACCGGGATGGGTTTCGAACGTTTGGTGCGTGTGCTGCAAGGGAAAACCTCTAACTACGATAGCGACGTTTTCCAGCCGATGATCCAATTCATCGCGGAGAAAAGCGGCAAAAAGTATAACAGCGCGGCTAAACCGGGCGATGTTGACTGGGCTGATGCTGTAGCCATGCGCGTACTGGCCGACCATATCCGTGCCATTAGCTTTGCCATTGCTGATGGGCAGCTGCCTGCAAGTAATAAAGCAGGCTATGTTATCCGCAGGATACTACGCAGGGCCGTACGTTACAGTTACCAAACATTAGATTTTAAAGAACCGTTCTTTAATGAGCTGGTGCCTTTACTGGCAGATCAGTTTAAAGGTGTGTTTGATGAATTATATAATCAAAAAGATTTTGTACAGAAGGTGATCTTAGAGGAAGAAGTTTCCTTCCTGAGGACATTATCTGCTGGTATCAGGAAATTTAAAGAAGTAACATCGGGTGGGGATAAACTTGTTTCCGGTGCTACAGCTTTTGAATTATCAGATACTTATGGCTTTCCAATAGATTTAACTGAATTAATGGCCCGTGAAATTGGTGGTTCGGTTGATATTGAAGGTTTTGAAAAAGCCCTTCAAACCCAAAAACTCCGTTCACGTGCTGCCACTGCAGTAAGTGCAGGCGACTGGGTAGTGCTTCGCGGTGGCGATAACACCGAGTTTGTAGGTTACGATGAAATACAAACCGATTGTGACATCCTGAAATATCGTAAAGTAACCGCACAGGGTAAAGAACAGTATCAAATCGTTTTGAACCGTACACCATTCTACGCCGAAGGCGGTGGCCAGGTTGGTGATACCGGTAGCTTAGTGAGCGAATGGTACGATGAAACCAAAGGCAACCTGATGTTTGACGTTACCGATACCAAAAAAGAAAACGGCCTCATCATTCATTATGCTACACTTGCGCCTTATTACACGCAGGATGGCCCGGCAGAGTGGGTATTGCCAAACCCTATGCCAACCCGTTTTATGGCGTACGTTGATATGGGCAAACGCATCATGACCAATGCTAACCACTCGGCTACGCACTTATTGCATGCCGCTTTGAAAGAAACCTTAGGCGAACACGTAAATCAAAAAGGATCATTGGTTAACCCTGACCAATTGCGTTTCGATTTTTCGCACTTCCAAAAAGTTACCGATGATGAGATAGAAGTGCTGGAACGCATTGTTAACGAAAAAGTACGCGCAGCCATCCCACTGAAAGAACAACGCAGTGTATGGTACAATGATGCCATTGCAAGCGGCGTTACCGCTTTGTTCGGTGAAAAATATGGTGATTCTGTACGCGTAATAACATTTGACGATAAATTTAGTAAAGAGCTTTGTGGTGGTACGCACGTACAAAACACTGCCGAGATCGGTTTCTTTAAAATAACAGGCGAAAGCGCCGTAGCAGCAGGTGTGCGCCGTATCGAGGCTATCACCAGCTACAATTCGCTAAATTATATCCAGGAAGAAGGCCGGTTGGTGAAGAAATTGAAAGAGTTGCTTAGAAACCCTGCTGACCTGCCTAAAAGCGTTGAAAGCCTCATTGAGGATAACAACCGCATGAAAAAGGAACTGGAGAAAGCGGTATTGTTAAGAGCATCAGGCTTAAAAGATAATCTGGCTAAAACAGCTGAAAATATCAACGGTATCAACTTCATCGCCCAAAAGGTGGAGCTGCCAAACGCGGATGCCATTAAAAACCTGGCTTACAATTTAAAAGATATTGTTCCGAACCTGTTTTTGGTTTTGGCTGCTAATATCAACGGCAAACCAAGCCTAACGGTAATGATAGACGAGACTTTGGTGAAAGAGAAAGGCCTGCATGCGGGTAATATCGTTAAAGAACTTGCCAAAGAAGTTAAAGGCGGCGGCGGCGGACAACCATTCTTCGCCACTGCCGGCGGCAGCGATGTAAGTGGTATTGATAATGCCTTAGCTAAAGCAAAAAGCTTCGTACAGTAGTATTAATATTATATAAACAAGAAAGACCGCTCATAAAGCGGTCTTTCTTGTTTATATAATATTTGAAATTAGTGTTTGCCGTGACCTTTTCCGCCGCCCTGACCATGGCCTTTGCCATTGCCATTGTTCCCTTTAACTTTTACGTACTTAACTTTATTGTGCGCATTGTAAGAGTTACCGCGTATGATCATCTTTTTGTTTGATCCCTTATATTTAGCATACCTAACGCGATCGGTTTCAAAATAAGTATAAGCCCTTGGCCTGTTCACGGCTACCTTGTACCCATTCTCTATCCGGTAGCTGCTGTATCGTGCAGGTAACGAGCTTCTCCACACCCAGTGGCCACCATCTAAATAAACAAACTGCCTTTTGGGTGCATAATAATAGCTTTCTACATCGGGCAGGTAATAATATTCAACATCCGAATACGCTGCGGGCGGTGTCCAGTTGCCAATGTTTAAATTAACACTTATTTGTGCTTTGGCCGGGTTAACGGATGCCGCAAGTACAAAAAGACTTGCAAACAATCCTAAAAGTAATTTTTTCATGGTTTCTTCAAATAAAATTTAAGTGTGTATTTAAGTGTGTATTATAACACACACAAGCTATAGACATATAACTCCTATAAATGTTTAATATCTAAATAATATAGTTGCCCTGTAACAGGAAAGACCGCTTGCAAAGCAGTCTTTCTTTTATAAATATATTATCAAATTATGATTAATGATGGCCTTTACCACCACCGTGGCCTTTGTTACCACCGCCGCCATGGCCTTGTGGCCTTGCATGTGGTTGGCGATTAACATGACTAACAGTTCTCACCCTTGTATGTGATGGTCTGTTTACAACCTGGGTACGGTTTACTACCCTTGTGTGTGGCCTGTTTACAACCCGTGTGCGATTAACAACTCTTGTGTGTGGCCTGTTAACATAGTGTGTACGATTAACAACTCTTGTTCGCGGGCTGTAATAACGATCGCGAACGATCACATTTTTTACGCCCCTGTAACGTGCATAGTGTACGCGGTCGTTACGATAATACCGGTATGCCCTTGGGCGATAAACCGCTACTTTATAGCCATCGTTAATATTATAATAACTATAACGCGGTGGCAACGAACGTCTGAAAACCCATTGCCCACCTAATAAGTATACATATTGATGGGTAGGAACGTAGTAATAACTATCCACATCAGGTAAGTAATAATAATTAGCATCAGCATATTCTGCAGGCGGGTTCCAGATGCCAACATTAAGGTTAACACTTACCTGAGCCTTGGTTTGGGTAACAGATGCAGCAAGTATAAAGCAACTTGCCAGCATCCCTAAGATCATTTTTTTCATGGTATCTTCTAAATTATGTTTCTGCATAGGCAAATTGCATGCCCTTATTTAAACAGACGGCCCTTTTAACAGAAGGTTTAATAAAAAGATTTACACATAACATGTGATACTCGGTAATGCATATATGACAATTGAATATTGCTTTTAAAAAATAGCTATGAAAAATAACATATAACACTATATTTGGCATGTTTGATCAATGCTGAATAACAGCTGAATATACGATATGGCAGTTCTACAAAGCGGCGTGAGTGATAAGTACGAGTTGGTTGTTGGATTAGAAGTACACGCGCAATTATCTACTTTAAGTAAAGCATTTTCATCAGATTCGGCCGCCTTTGGCGCCGAACCTAATCATAATGTGAGTCCGGTTTCGTTGGGGCATCCCGGCACATTGCCGCGCATCAACAAAAAAATGGTTGAGTACGCTGTAAAAATGGGCTTAGCCTGTAATTGCACAATCAACCTGCAAAACACCTTTGCACGTAAAAATTATTTCTATGCCGATTTGCCAAAGGGTTACCAAACCACGCAAGATCAGCAGCCTATATGCCTTGGCGGTAATGTTACCGTAAAGCTGGCCGATGGCATATCAAAAAATATAGCCATCCATCACATCCATATGGAAGATGATGCAGGCAAAAGCTCACACGATCAGCACGACGATTTTTCCCTTATTGACCTGAACAGGGCAGGGGTGCCACTGATAGAAATTGTATCAGAACCGGATCTGCGTAGCGCCGAAGAAGCGGGGCAGTTCCTGACCGAGATCCGTCGTTTATTACGTTACCTTGATATTTGCGATGGTAATATGGAAGAAGGCAGTATGCGTTGCGATGCCAACATATCAGTACGCTTAAAAGGTGCTGCTGCTTATGGCAATCGCTGCGAGGTGAAAAACCTGAACTCTATCCGTAACGTGCAGCGTGCTATTGAGCATGAGTTTGCCCGCCAGATAGAGGTGATTGAGAACGGTGGCCATATAGATCAAAACACGCTTAACTTTAATGCCGATACCGGCGAAACATCGGTGCTGCGATCAAAAGAAATGGCGAACGATTACCGCTACTTCCCCGAACCTGACCTGATGCCTGTACAATTGAACGAAGCTTACCTGGCAGATATCCGCAGTAATATGCCGGCCCTGCCTAACGAACTTCTTGAAAAGTACACTACAAAGCTGGGCTTATCTGATTATGATGCCGGTGTTATTATAGCCGACAAAGAGTTTGCCGCCTACTTTGAAGAACTGATAAAATATACCAATAATTACAAATCGGCAGCAAACTGGGTAATGGGTTCGGTACGGTCGTATATTAACGATAATAATATCGGTATCAGTAATTTTGGTATAAAGCCCCAAAACCTGGCCGGGTTAATAAAGTTGGTTGATGATGGCAAAGTGAATAACTCTGTAGCAGCTCAAAAAATATTCCCGGAAATGCTGAAAGGAAATGGCAAAACCGCCGACCAATTGGCTAAAGAATTAAATCTGCTGATCAGCGAAGATACAAGCGAGGTTGAAGGGTTTATCCGTGCTGCTTTAGCTAAATATCCCGATAAGGTAGTAGAATACCAAAAGGGTAAAAAGGGCGTTTTAGGCTTGTTCATGGGCGAGGTAATGAAACTTTCGAAAGGAAAAATAGATCCGCAGAAAACCAACCAGCTTTTAATAAAAGAATTAGAATCTAAATAAGATATGAAAAATCGTATTGTTACCTGCCTTGCATTTTTGGCAGTGTTTTTTATTGCATCCTGCAAAGAATCTACCACATTCAGTATATCGGGCAAGCTGGATAATGCCGGGAGCATTAAAAAGATATACCTGCTGGCAGCAGATAGCAACCAGGTAAGTATTATTGATTCAACTACACTTGGCGCTAATAACGAGTTTCAGTTTAAGCATTCTGCTCCCTATGCCAACTTATACAAGTTACGTATTGGCGGCAATATTTACGATATAGTCGCCAAAAACGGCGATGCCATAACTTTCAAAACCGATGTTGCTAACCTGAATCACGATTATGAGATAAGTGGCTCTGAAACATCCGAAAAAATAAAGGAGTTTAACAAGATCAGTAACTTATACGGTGGCAAAAACAGTAAACTATCTGATGAGTATACCGCTAAGTCTGCAGCCTTAGGTAAAGAATCTGATTCGTTGCTTAAAATTTATATGCCGCAGTTTCAGAAGAACATCGCCGATTACAGCGCAGAGGTTTTAAAGTTTGTTGATCAGAACAAAAAGTCGCTTGCGGGTTTCTATGCGGCAACATCTCTTGATCAGTATAAATACGAGCAGCAATTAGTTGCTTACGCAGATGATATTAAGGACGATTTTAAGGATAACCCTGCTGTACAAACCTTTTTAAAGCAAATGGCTGCTGCAAAACCAATATCGGTAGGCCACAAAGCGCCTGATTTTACCATTGCAAGTATTGATGGCAAGCAGGTTAAGTTATCAGACTATAAAGGCAAATACGTGATGCTCGATTTTTGGGCATCATGGTGCGGCCCTTGCAGGCAGGAAAACCCCAACGTGGTTAAACAGTATAAAATGTACAAGGATAAAGGCTTTAATATCTTAGGGATATCGTTGGATACGGAGAAAAAAGACTGGCAGCAAGCTGTTAATGCCGATGGTTTAAGCTGGGCGCATGTGTCTGATCTGCAAAGGTTTGAAGGCCCCACAGAGAGGCTTTATCGTATAGAAGCTATCCCCTCAAATTTTATACTTGACCCGCAGGGAGTTATCGTTGCAAAGAATGTTACAGGCGCTGATCTTGAAGAATTTTTAAAGAAAACATTTAAATAACCTCAATTAAAGGTTAACTTATGGTGGTATTTAACAATTTGTTAATATTGACTTAACCATAAGCTTCTATTAAGCTTATACTTTTATGCAAAATTAAATATACATGAGTACAAGTAAACAAAAGATATTAATTGTTGACGATGAACCGGATATTTTAGAGCTGATAGAGTATAATCTAAAAAAAGAAGGTTACCAGGTATATTCTGCCCGTAACGGACAGGAAGCAGTTGCCGAAGCTAAAAGGACCCAGCCAGATCTTATCGTTTTAGATATAATGATGCCAAAAATGGATGGCATAGAGGCTTGCCGTATTATGCGTACCATGCCCGAGTTTAAGAACACCTTTATGGTTTTTCTTACCGCTCGCAGCGAAGAGTATTCAGAAATTGCCGGCTTTAACGTTGGTGCAGATGATTATATAGCGAAACCAATAAAGCCCCGTGCTTTGGTTAGCCGTATAAATGCCATTCTTCGCCGTAATTCACCACCAGAAGAGATTACCGATAACAAATTAGAAATTGGTGACCTGGTGATTGACCGTGAGGCATACCTGGTTTATAAAAAAGGTGTTAAGGTAGTATTAGCTAAAAAAGAATTTGAACTTTTATACCTGTTGGCTTCAAAGCCCGGTAAAGTTTACACCCGCGAGGTGATATTAAAAAATATTTGGGAAGACTCTGTAGTAGTCACCAACCGCACTATTGATGTGCACGTACGTAAGTTACGCGAAAAACTTGGTGACGACTGCGTATCTACCGTAAAAGGAGTAGGCTACAAATTTGAAGCATAAATAAACGGCCCCGATCAATCGGGGCCGTTTTCGTTTAATAGCACTCTGATTATTTAGCATTAGTAGTTTTCTTTTTAGCTGTTGCGGCAGGTTTTGCAGCTGCAGCTTTAGCTTTAGGTGCGGCTGCTTTCTTAACCGCGGCAACTTCTGTTTTAGCTTTGTTGGTAACCGTTTTAGCTTTGGTTGCAGCCTTTGCTTTTACATCATCGGCGGTCTTTTTTGCGGCGGCTGTAGTAGCTTTAGCTTTATCGGTAACGGTTTTTGCTTTAGCAGCGGCCGTTTCTTTAATATTGGCTACTTCTTTTTTAGCCTCTTCTGTAGTAGCAGCACTCTTTTTGGCGACTGATGCCTTTTCGGTTGTGGCTTTTTTAGCAACCGTTGTTTTTTTGGAAGATACCTTTTCTTTCAGATCGTCAATTTTATCTTCCGCTTTGTCTTTCAGGTCTTCGGCGGTTTCTTTGGTGCCTTCCCAAAACTCTTCAATGGTTTCTTTTATCTTTTCAAAAAAGCCTTTTTCTTCGGGTTGTGTTTTATTTTTGCTCATGGTTTTTTATTTAGGTAGATGATTACTAGCTATTTAACATGAGCAGGTTAAATTTGTTTTAAAGCCATACCCCGACTCCCTCCAAACCAGAGAGGGAAGAGAGAGACTTCAAGTCTTCTTCTTTGCAGAGGATTTAGGTGAGGCAATACTGCAATTAATTTAATTAACCGTATTTTTGCCGGCTATGAAGTTTCCAAAGTTTGCCGACCTGATACTATTTGAGGATGATGATATAATTGTGGTGAACAAGCCACCGTTCATCAGTTCGTTGGATGAGCGCGAGGGCGGCGAGATCAATATGCTGCGCCTGGCTAAGCAATACACCGATGATGCACAGATATGCCACCGGCTGGATAAAGAAACCTCGGGCGCGCTTATAATGGCTAAAAACCCCGAAGCTTACCGCACGGTATCAATGCAGTTTGAGAAACGTAAGGTGAAGAAGGTTTACCATGCAATTATTGATGGTACGCATGTTTTTGAGAGTTTGCTAATCGATCTCCCTATCCTTAATGTAGGCAAAGGCAACGTAACTATTAGCCGCCAGGAAGGTAAACGTGCCGAAACCTGGTTTCAGTCGTTAAAATATTTTAAGCATTATACATTAGTAGAGTGCCGCCCGGTTACAGGCCGCATGCACCAGATCCGTATTCACCTTGCTACACAGCGAGCATCAATAGCCGGAGATGAAATGTATAAGGGCCAGCCTGTGTTTCTTTCCAAGATAAAACGTAAATACATTTTGGGTAAAGATCAGGAAGAACTGCCTATTATGAAACGTTTTGCCCTTCATGCCTATGAGGTAAGCTTTAAGCTACCTTCGGGTAATGATATAACTGTTCACGCGCCATATCCTAAGGATTTTGAAACCCTGTTGAAATTGTTGGAAAAGTTTGACTGTTAATTAAGTTTCTTACTTGTTATTGTCTGCTAGGTGTAAAAATATTAGTAACCAAATGTTTGTTTTTACGCTTTCCTAATGTAAATTTATAAGAAAAACATGTGCATGTTTAAAAAGCTTGGTATTAATATAGCTTTTATTTTCCTAATTACAAGTACATTGCATGCCACACAGATAAGCATTCAACAAGATACGCTTATTAATATAATTCAGCAGGAAGACAGGCTGACACAGCAAAAACGGCTGATAAAGTACATTAAGAGCTATTTTCAGAATGCAGAACTGCCCCAAATAGTTGCCGGCAAGGACACCATTCAGCGTTTGTTTACAAAATACAACCTGCCAGACAAAGAGGCTTTCGGCTACTTTATTGAAAGTATTTACCAGAACAAAAACCACGATCTGAAGAGCGCTGAAGTATATATGTTAAAGGCCATACAGGTGGCCCGAAAAAATAACGGCCATTATTTACTGTATCAATTTTTAAGTCATTTAAGTTTTATAAAAACTGACGAGGGTGATTTTACGGGTGCGATATATAACTATCGTATGGCCAAAAAGGAGGCCTTGATAATGGAGGATAATTTACTCCAAATCTTATTAGATGTTAATATTTCAGATCTATACTATAAATCTGGGTTTTACAATCAATCTATCAACTATCTGGACCAGGCGGAAGCATTGTTACAAACGGAAAGCCCATTGAGAAAAGAGCAGCTTACGGCTGTAATTTTATATAATAAATCTGAGAATTATTTCCGGATGAAAAGCTATGATTCATTAAAGATATATCATAATAAGTTAGAAGCCCTGGATAGTAAATCGTATAAAATACATACCTACCGGTTGCGCACAAGCTATTATCTCAGGTTACTTAAACGCGATTATACGGCAGCTATAAAACAAATAAAGGATTTAAAAGGTGATAAAAAATACGTTCCCAGCGATTTAGATAACCAACATTTAGCCGATGCCTATTTCAAAAGCGGGCAGCTGGATTCGGCAAGGCAAACTGTGAATAAGCTGCTTGCCAATATAGTTGATGATAACCACCCCGAAATTAGGTTTCATTTATATGAGCTGCTGGCACAAATTGCCGAAAGGAAAGGTAATACCAAGCTGGCGGCAGACAATTTTAAACTGGCTTTAAAAGAATCGCAGGAGAATAATTTAAGAATAACCCAGGTAGGTAATATTTCATCGCAGATGAAAATTGATGAAACTGAAAATTCCTACATTCAGCGTACCGAGGCTTATAAGCGCGAGCGGCTTTGGCTGATATTTATGGTGCTTGTAGCGGCCTTAAGCATTGTTGCCATAGCACTGATATACCGTAACGTTAAACAGAAAAGGCATTACGAAAAGCTGCTATTTGCTGCTAAGAGGGAAGAATTGGCCTTTATCAATTCGCACGAGGTTAGAAAATACCTGACCAATATTTTGGGTATTATGGATATCCTAAAAAATAGCGAGAATAAGCTGGAAGAGTATGAACAGTTAGAACCTCATCTGCATAAATCAGCATCGTTGCTTGATGAATCAATCAAGAATATATCGGAAAAACTTAACGACGACGAGTAGGTAAGCCCCTGTCATTCTAAATTACCCGGATTAATATTGAGCGTTAAACTACCTAATCATTGCTGATCAGTGTTGTTTCTCGGCCTATAATATCTGCAATACTTGTTTCAGATAATATCTTTAGCGAAGCATCACGCACTTCAATAAATACATCGCGTATACCACAGGTATGTTCCTGGTGGCACTCATCACAACGATGATAAAAGTTAAGGCTTGCGCATGGAACCATGGCTATTGGCCCATCGGTTATACGCATAATGTTAACCAGGAAAATTTCCCGGGGATCTTTATTGAGGCTGTAACCGCCGCCTGCGCCTTTTTTGCTGTATAAGAAACCAGCGTTCCGTAAATCGAGCAGTATTTGCTCCAGGAACTTTTTAGGGATTTTTTCCAGCTCGGCGATCCTTGAGATCTGCATGGGTGGCTTGTCCATGTTTTTGCCCATGACTACCAGCGCCTTTATCGCGTATTTAGTTTTTTTGGATAGCATCTATAAATATAGTCCACAAAGTTACATAAACAAATTTGTACGACATAATATGCAGACATAGTATTTATGTTACATTTCTATCCGAATGGCCAAGGCTTTTTTCGGGGCAAACCACATCTCGTATCAGTTGCTTCAACTCTTTTATCTCGGGGAAACGGCCTTGTTCCTTACGATCAAACACTACAACTTCATCTATCCGGATACTGTACTTACCTGCTGTTTCGCTGGGTTGTAGGGTTACCCCATATATGTCGTCGCTGAAAGTGCTTAGCAATTCTTGCGCCATGTAGGCGGCCCTAAGCATCCAGTTACATTTAGGGCAATATTCAATGGTGATAGTAGCTTTCATAGGAGTGTAGTGTAACAAATTTAATTCATTATGTCAAAAAGACACAATAAATTGCATGGTGAATAAATTTTACTAATTTCATCATTCAAACACCAACCAATTATAAAACATATTTCATGAAAAAAATAACATTTTTTCTGCTGGTACAATTCACCTGTATAACAGCTTTCGCACAAACAGGCAAACAGGTAAAAATTGAAACCGGTATTGTTGAAAGCGTAAAAGAGAAATCGGGAGTGAACAGTTTTAAGGGTATCCCTTTTGCACAGCCACCTATTGGCGAATTACGCTGGAAAGAACCACAGCCGGTTAATAGCTGGACAGGTGTGCGTAAATGTGATGCATTTGGTTATAACCCCATGCAAAAGAATGTTTTTGGCGATATGAAATTTCGTTCGCAGGGGATGAGTGAAGACTGTCTGTACCTGAATGTTTGGGTGCCTGCAAAACCATCTAAAACAAAATTGCCTGTATTAGTTTATTTTTATGGGGGTGGATTTGTTGCAGGTGATGGTTCTGAAGAACGTTACGATGGCGAAAGCATGGCTAAAAGGGGGATAATTGCCTTAACGGTAAACTATCGCCTGGGTGTATTTGGTTTTATGGCTCATCCCGAATTGACCAAAGAATCTCCGCATCATTCATCAGGTAATTATGGATTGCTTGACCAGACTGCCGCCCTGCGTTGGGTACAAAAAAATATTGCAGCCTTTGGCGGCGATCCCAATAGGGTGACCATTGCGGGCGAATCTGCGGGCTCTATAGCGGTATCGGCACAAATGGTATCGCCACTATCTAAAAACTTAATTGCGGGCGCTATAGGCGAAAGCGGCGCTATGATAAAACCAACACTTGCCCCTGTTCCGCTTGCGGAAGGTGAAAATAACGGATTGAAATTTGCCGGAATGGCGGGCGTAAAATCATTGCAGGAACTGCGTGAGATACCTGCAGATAAACTGCTTGATGAAGCCGCTAAACCGGGAGTTCCATCAATGCAATTGGCTACTATTGATGGTTATTTTTTAACCAAAAGCCCGGCTGAATCATTTGCGGCCGGCGAACAGGCAAAAGTACCGTTGTTAGTCGGTTGGAATTCGGCAGAGATACCATACCAGGCGCTATTGGGCGGCGATGCCCCAACGCCGGAAAATTATGCCAAAAAGGTAAAGGCCCTGTATGGCGAAAAAGCCGATGAAGTTATGAAGCTGTATCCAGGCAATACGCCGGAAGAAGTTATCCGATCGGCTACCGAATTAGCGAGCGATCGTTTCATCGTATACAGCACCTGGAAATGGGCTGATGCACATGCTTTATCAAGTGGCAAACCTGTTTACCGTTACCTGTTCTCGAAACCACGGCCACCGATGACGGCCAAGATGGGTAATGCGAAAGCAGGCCTTGCAGACGGAATAATAAAAGGGGATAACAATGCTAAACCTGAAGTAAAAAAACAGCCGGAACCATATGTTGGTGCATCACATGCATCAGAAATTGAATACGCGATGGGGAATTTGGCAACCAACACCACCTACGCCTGGACGCCTGCCGACTATAAGGTATCTACAACGATGGAAAGCTATTTTGCCAACTTTATAAAAACCGGTAACCCTAACGGAGCAGCTTTACCAAAATGGAACGCTAATATAAAAGGCGGCCCGGTAAGCTTTATAAATATAGATGTAAAAACAACCTTGGAAAAGGAAAGTGCACAGCTAGGGGGAAGATATGTGTTTTTAGATAAAGAGTATATAAAGTAAGGCTTGATGGCGATTTTAACCACAGAGGTCACAAAGGAATTATAATTTGTAATTCACAGAGGGCACAGAGATTTTTCATCTTTGTGCCCTCTGTGTAAAACCTCAGTGTACGCGGTGGTTAAATAATATCACTTAAGTTATATTCACTTTTTGCAGATCCTTTCTTGGCGGGCCGGTGAGTACTTTGCCATCGATGTCAAACCTGCCACCATGACAAGGGCAATCCCAGCTTTTTTCGGCGTGGTTAAAGCCTACAATACAATGAGCATGCGTGCAAACCGGGTTTAAGGCGGTTATCTTACCTTCAGCATCTTTGTATATAGCCAGCTTTTCGCCGTTATATTTTACGATAATGCCATCGTCCGCCTTTAAATCTTTTAAGGAATGAATATCTTCGGCCGAAAACCTGTCGGCGATGAAATGATAGGCTACATCGGCATTCTCTTTCACAAAATCCATAAAGCCCGCAACCGGTTTTATACGTGAAGGGTTAAATAGCTTAGTATAAGCGTTCTCTCTACCCAAGATGCTGTCACTTATTATTTTGCCTGCTATGGTGCCAAACATCATCCCGTTGCCGTTATAGCCGGTGGCAATGTAAACATGATCGTCGCCGGCAGGCATTTGGCCAATGTAGGGTAACCCGTCTGACGGGATATAGTATTGTGACGACCATTTAAAGGTAACATCAGCTATGTCGTAATATTCCCGGGCATATTTTTCCAATGCCTCAAAAGCAGCATCGGGGTCGGCATGGCCGGTTTTATGATCTTCGCCGCCCAGTAGTAGGTGTTTTTGGCCATTGATGCTATGGGTACGGAAATAATGATAAGGGTCTTTAGAATCGTACGATAGAGCATCAGGATAATCTGATTCATCGTTTAATTTAATGCCCAAAACATAACTGCGATAGGGTGCACATTTGAAATCGATTACATTAATACCCGGCGGCAGGTGGGTAGCATAAACCAGGTTTTGGGCTTTAATCGTTACAGCATCAGCCCTGGCGGAATGTACGCCATCTGCATAAGAAGTTTCGCGGATGAACGTATTTTCTATGATAACCCCGCCAGCCTCTACAAAAGCTTTAGCCAAACCGAATATATATTTCAATGGGTGGAATTGTCCCTGTTTTTTAAACAGAATAGATTTTTTGAACGGAACCCTCACCCCGTTTTCTTTAGCCTCGGTAACGTCAATACCTGCCCTTTGTGATGCTGCAAAGATCTCGTCTAAAGCTTTTACCTCATCGCTGGTTTCGGCATACAGGTAAGCGTCCTTGTATTCCAGATCGCAGTCAATATTGTATTCTTTAGCAAACGTTTCAATCATCACGAAAGATTCTTTACCACAGTTTGCTAATTGTTTGGCCGCTTCTTCGCTAAAATCGCTTTCAACATCGGCATAAGTGGCATCAAAAAATGTGTTGAGGTGGGCGCTTGTACCGCCGGTAGTACCAAAGCCAATAGTATGGGCTTCGGCAAGTATAGTTTGCCTGCCTTGTTTTTGAAGCAGCAGCGCAGTAGTTAAGCCCGTTATGCCGCCGCCTATTACCAGGGCATCATATAAAGTGCCTTCGGCGAATATATCGGCCGCGTTATCAAGTGTAAATGATTCCTTTTGCCAGGGGCTAAGCGATGCGCTATCGCGTAGAGGTTTGCGGGTACTGTTTTTGTTTTCCATAGGTATACAAGTAATAAAAAAGCCGTCCCGATATTACCGGGACGGCCTTAGTATGTAAGGCATCAATTGATAAACAAATGTGATGCCACCCTTATACTATGGGTTATAAAATTCTACTAATATTATAAGTGGATCACTTCGCCGTATGCATCGGCAGCAGCTTCCATAACAGCCTCGCTCATAGTAGGGTGAGGGTGTACCGATTTTATAATTTCATGACCGGTAGCTTCCAGTTTACGCGCGGTAACCACTTCTGCTATCATTTCGGTTACATTAAGGCCCAACATGTGCGCGCCAAGGAACTCGCCGTACTTAGCATCGAATATAACTTTAACGAAACCATCTTTAGCGCCTGCAGCACTTGCTTTACCAGATGCAGAGAATGGGAATTTACCAACTTTAACTTCGTAACCTGCTTCTTTAGCGGCTTTTTCGGTATAACCAACAGAGGCAACTTCGGGCATGCAATAAGTACAACCCGGTATGTTGTTATAATCTAACGGCTCGGGGCTTTTACCTGCAATTTTTTCAACACAGATAATACCTTCGGCAGATGCAACGTGCGCCAATGCCTGGCCTTTAACAATATCGCCTATGGCGTAAACACCATCAACGTTTGTTTTATAAAAATCATCAACTAACACCTTGCCTTTATCGGTTTTAACGCCGTTCTCTTCAAGGCCAATACCTTCAATGTTGGTAGAAATTCCTATTGCAGATAATACAATATCAGCTTCCAAAACAACGTTGCCATTAGCAGTTTTAACGTTTACCTTGCAGCCTTCACCGTTGGTATCAACAGATTCAACAGTAGAGCTGGTCATGATATTGATACCTTGCTTTTTAAGGCTCCGTAAAAGGCCTTTTGATATTTCTTCGTCCTCAAGCGGAACAATGTTATCTAAAAACTCAACCACGGTAACTTTTGTACCTATAGCGTTATAAAAATAAGCAAATTCGATACCAATTGCGCCAGAACCTACCACAACCATTGATTTAGGTTGCTGCGGTAATACCATAGCCTGGCGGTAACCAATTACTTTTTTACCATCCTGTTTAAGGTTTGGTAACTCGCGCGAGCGGCCACCTGTAGCCAGTATAATATGTTTAGCTGTAAAATCTTTAGTAGTAGCATCATCGATCTTAACAGATACGGTACCTTTTGTTTTAAGCGAACCGTAACCTATAATAACATCAATTTTGTTTTTCTTCATTAAAAATTGAACGCCTTTGCTCATGCCATCGGCTACGCCGCGGCTACGTTTTACAACACTTTCAAAATCAACTTCGCCGCCGCTGGTTTTAATACCATAATCTGCAGCGTGGTTTAAATATTCAAAAACCTGGGCGCTTTTTAACAAAGCTTTAGTAGGGATACAACCCCAGTTAAGGCAAATGCCCCCAAGTGATTCTTTTTCGACAATAGCGGTTTTTAAACCCAATTGCGCCGCGCGTATAGCGGCAACATAGCCGCCCGGGCCCGAACCAATAACAATTAAATCGTAATCCATATAGTATGTATCTTTATGATTTTTGGAATGCCAAAGCTAATTAAAAAGCAGTGGAAATGAAAAACCGGAATGATTTAGAATTTAGCCTGAAAATTTAATCATAAATGGCAAATATCCACAATGTTAAGATGAAAAATGACAATCATAATGTAAATTTTATACTAAATATTCATCTAAATTTCATTTTTGGTTAAAGAACGTGTAAAGTGTTGAAAAGTATATAAATATTATTAACATTAACTTAATATAGGGAATATCTCTATTCTATATCTTTGCGGCATAATTTACTTAACGATAATTCACTTAACAGTTAACAAAAAAGACAAACATGAGAAAACATTTACTTCTCTTAATCATTTCCCTGTTTACTGCTGTTGTTTCCTTTGCACAGGTAACATCAAGTAGCATGACAGGTACCATTAAAGATGCCAAGGGTATTACTTTACCCGGAGCAACTATAAAGGCAACTCACGTTCCATCAGGAACTGTGTATTCTGCTGCCTCAAACAAAGACGGCTTGTTCAACATACCGGGTATGCGTGTTGGCGGTCCGTACACTGTTGAGGTTAGCTTTATTGGTTTTAATAAAGCTACAGTTAGCGATATTACATTACAATTAGGCCAGCCTTACATTTTCAACTCAACCTTATCAGAAACAGGTTTGGAGTTACAGGCTGTAACCGTTACTTCAAGCAGGCGTGTTGTAACCGCTAAAGCGGGTGCAAGTACAAACGTAAACAGAACAGCGCTTTCTACTTTACCTACTTTTTCAAGGAGTATTACAGATTTTACGCGTTTAACGCCACAATCTACAGGTACAAGTTTTGCAGGCCGTGATGCACGTTTAAACAGTGTAACTGTTGATGGTGCTAACCTTAACAACACTTTCGGTACATCATCTTCCCTTTTACCGGGTGGTGATGCACAGCCAATCTCTATCGAAACTTATGATGAGCTTTCGATAAACATTGCTCCGTTTGATGTTAGGCAGTCGGGCTTTACCGGTGCTGGTATCTACGCTACAACAAAAAGCGGTACCAACACATTCCACGGGTCTGCTTATACCTACTACAAAGACCAATCTTTTAACGGTCAGTATATCCGCGATAACTTTATTGGCGCTAACGTAGCTAAAGCAAGTACCAAAACTTATGGTGCTACTTTTGGCGGCCCAATCATCAAAAACAAATTATTCTTCTTCGCCAACTTTGAAAAAGAAACTTCAACCGCTCCGGGTATCGCGTATTCTCCAACAGGTGGCTCTGGTTTAGGTACTATAGCTGCTACGCCTAAAACCGATTTAGAAGCAGTACAGAAACATCTTAGAGATAACTATTCTTATAACCCGGGTGAATTTGACAATTTTGATGCTTTTAAGCCTAAAAACACCAAATATTTATTAAAGTTAGACTGGAACATCAACGATAAAAATAAGTTAACTGTTAAATACAGCTACTTAAAAGCTACAAGCGACCAAACTGTTAACGGTACAAGTACCCCTAATAATGCTGCATATTCTGTAACAAACGGAAATGGAGGCTTTATTAACCGTGGTAGCGGCGGTTTGGTTAACGCTCGTTACAGCAACCAGTCAATTGCTTTCGAAAACTCTAACTATGGTTTCTTAAATAAAGTAACAACCGGTACTGTTGAGTTAAACAGCAGCATCAGCTCTAAATTCTCTAACCAGTTATTAGCTACATTTAAGAAATACGGTAACCCACGTACCACTAAAGGCGAAACTTTCCCAACCATAGATATCTATGATGGTAAAGGTAATAACTACATTACTGCAGGTTCTGACCCGTACACTAAATACAACGAGGTTATTGACGATACCTATAGCATTTACGACAACTTAACCTATTACGCAGGTAAACATACTATCACCGGCGGTATTAACTACGAGTACCAAAGAGTAGGTAATGCGTTTATGCCGGGTGCAGCAGGTTCATATATCTATAACTCATTAAGCGATTTCTTAGCTGATGCTCCTCCGGTACAGTTTACTTACAACTACTCGTTAATTCCGGGTGTTGATAAAGTATACTCTGCAAACCTAAAGGTTGGTACAATAAGCTTATATGCACAGGATGAATATGCTGTTAGCCCTAACTTTAAATTAACTTACGGCTTACGTGCTGATAAGAGCATTTATTTAGAGAACCCGGTAGAAAACCCACAAATGTCTGCATTGTTGTTGCCTGATGCTAACGGTAACTTAAAATCATACAACTCTGGCTTATGGCCAAAATCGCCAATTTTGCTTTCGCCAAGAATGGGTTTCAGATGGAGCCTGCTTGAGGATAACTCATTGGTAATACGTGGTGGTACTGGTATCTTCACCGGTAAAATACCTTACGTTTTCTTAACTAACAACCCAAGTAACAGCGCCATGTATAACTTTGGTGGTGTTGCTACAGCAGAACAATTGGCAAACATTAAATTAAATGCTGATCCAAGCGTTTACGCTAATTTATTCCCACAAGCTGCCGGTACATCAATCCAGTCTGCAACTGTTTTAATTGACCGTAACTTTAAGTTCCCACAAGTATTCAGAACTAACTTAGCGGTTGAGAAAAACCTTGGTAATGGCTTCACAGCTACGTTAGAAGGTTTATATACCAAAGATATCAACGCGGTTAGAATGCGTAACGCTAACTTAAAATCGCCTACCGGTGTATTGGTTGAAGGCGACCTTTCAAGGCCACGTTACACAGGTTCATCTGCTGACAGGAATATATACCCGGCGCTTAACTCTGCAATTGTTTTAGAAAACACTAACCAGGGTTATGCAACTTCTTTAACAGCACAAATTGCTAAAACCTTTACAGGTGGTTTCTCTGCAACAGCAGCATATACTTATACCCAAGCTAAAGAAGCTTTCTCTACCTCTGGTACAACTGCTACAAACGTTTGGTCGTCAACTGCTAATGTTGGTACTACTAACGATGTAGAAAGTGGTTACACCAGCTTTTACGTGCCTCACCGTATAGTTGCTTCTGCATCTTACAGGTTTAACTACTTAAACCATGCTGCTACTACTATCGGTTTATTTTACCAGGGCCAGGCAGGTAGCACCCCAATCAGCTACACTGTTAACGGCGATTTAAACAATGATGGTGTTAGTGCCGATTTGATGTACATCCCTAAAAAAGCAAGCGAGTTAACTTTCACTCAGTACAATGCTACTGTTAACGGTGTTGTTACTACTTACACTCCGGCACAACAGGCTGCTGCTTTAGAGCAATTCATCAAAAATACACCATACCTAAACAGCCACAGAGGCCAATACGCACAACGTAATGCTGCTTTCTTGCCATGGTACAACCGTATCGATGCAAATATCTTACAAGATTTTTACATCATGGCAGGCGGCCAGAAACATACATTACAACTTAGTGCTGTGGTTATCAACTTGCCAAACTTGTTAAACAAAAACTGGGGTATACAAAAACAAATTACCTATACCAACCCGCTAAGCTATGTTAGTACAGATGCTAATACCAATGTACCAACTTACCAAATGCGTCAGCTTAACGGTAAATTAGTTACTACACCATATGTAGATGCTACTACTGCAGCTACCACCTGGAGTTTATTAATTGGTGCTAAATACATATTCTAATTAGCAGTTGATATTGTTAAACATTTAAAATAAAAAAAATGAAAAAATATATAAATATCGTATTAGCTGCCCTGGTTACATTAACCATGTTTAGCTGTACAAAAGAAGCCGATGTTGCAGGTATTGAGCCAAAGTTACCGGCTATACAATTAAGCAGCCTTGGTTATCAGCAGGTAGGCCCTTTTGTGATATCTGGTAACACAGCCAATACTTTATTATTAAACTTTGGTGCTACGCTTACTAACCAGGAACCAGGTGCTTTTAAATTAGAGATATTAGATGGTACTACCGCCGCGTCTCCTGTGTTAACAACTGTTAACTTTGCTACATGGAATGGTAATGATGCTACATCTACACCAGCAATACCTGCTACGGAAACCACACCGGCTAAACCGGCAGTTGTGGTACATACTATTACAGCTACACCACAAGAAACCACCTATCCAAATACAACAGTAATGGCAGGTACTATCTTGTTGAAATTAAATTCATTAGGCTTAGCCGCAGGTAAAACTTACAGTGTTAGGGCAACTGCCTACAATAAAGATGGCAGCAAAAATTCAGTTTTTACTGCACTTTCATTCTTTAAAACAGCTGCTTTATAGAGCATTGATTTTGAATAAAGCAAAGGCCCGGGGGAATTACCCCGGCCTTTTTTTGCGAAATAATGATACTTATAAATAATTACTAAAACGAAGAAAGCCTCCCAAACTGGGAGGCTTTCTTGTTATAAAGGATTTTTTAAATTAGTTGTAAACAAACTCCCCGTATGGCGAAGTTACCGTTACCTGCTTTTTATCGGCAGCTTCTACGCGGCCTATTACCTGGGCATCTACGCCAAAACTTTTTGATATAGCTATGATATCCTCAGCGATCTCCTGAGGCACATAAAGCTCCATACGGTGGCCCATGTTAAACACTTTGTACATTTCCTGCCAACTAGTGTTTGATTCTTCCTGTATTAGCTTAAACAGCGGTGGAATAGGGAACAGGTTATCTTTAATAATATGCAGGTTATCTATAAAGTGCAATACCTTGGTTTGCGCGCCACCGCTACAATGCACCATGCCATTTACCTGGCTGCGATATTTATCTAAAATGGTTTTAATGATAGGGGCATAAGTACGTGTTGCAGATAGTACCAGTTTACCCGCGGTTATGCTTTCGCCATTGCCTATGTCAATTTTATCGGTAAGGGTTTTGCTGCCGCTAAATACCAGGTCTTGCGGTACTGCAGGGTCAAAGCTCTCGCTGTATTTATCGGCGATGGTTTTGTTAAACACATCATGGCGGGCAGAGGTTAAGCCGTTAGATCCCATACCACCGTTATATTCTTTCTCATATGTTGCTTGTCCGTATGATGCAAGGCCTACTATCAAATCGCCGGGTTTTATGCGGTCGTTCGATATTACATCGGCACGTTTCATGCGGCAGGTTACGGTAGAGTCTACAATGATTGTGCGCACCAAGTCGCCTACGTCAGCAGTTTCGCCACCGGTAGAGTATATGCCTATACCGGCATCACGCAGTTCGGCTAATATTTCTTCAGTGCCATTAATAATAGCGGCTATCACTTCGCCGGGTATAAGGTTTTTGTTCCTGCCAATGGTTGATGATAGAAGGATATTATCGGTAGCGCCCACGCAAAGCAGGTCATCAAGGTTCATAATAATAGCATCCTGTGCAATGCCGCGCCAAACAGATATATCACCGGTTTCTTTCCAGTAGGTATAAGCTAATGACGATTTTGTACCTGCGCCATCGGCATGCATAATGTTGCAATACTCGGGGTCGTTGGTTAAAATATCGGGTACTATTTTACAGAATGCTTTTGGGAAAATCCCTTTATCAATGTTTTTAATGGCATTATGTACATCATCTTTAGATGCAGATACGCCCCGTTGATCATATCTTTGCGGAGAAGTCATGGGCAAATATACTGCTTAATCATATTTCCTTGACTACTGATTTGTATCTTTGTTTAATTCTTAAACTGTTAAGCATTAATTTTTCTTGATGTATGGCAGATCATAAAATATATGAGGTTTATCTACTGGCTCAGACTACAACTAAAAAAATCTTTTGACAGGATACGAAACGAAAACTTAAAAAGGAATGCATTAACAGCCATTCCCTTTTGGATAGCATCGATAATTACAGGCCTGGCCGCTGTTTTATATACTAAACTGTTTTTAGCCGCCGAAAATTTAACCGGCTATATAATTGGCCGACACAACTGGCTCCTTTTTATTTTGATGCCGCTTTGTTTTTTAATAGCATGGTGGATCGTGAAAAAGATGTCTCCTTATGCAAAAGGGAGTGGCATACCGCAGGTTATGGCAGCCATACAATTATCAAGCCCGGGGAAAAGCGAAAAAATAAACAGATTTTTAAGTGTAAAAGTAATATTGGTAAAAGTAATGTCGAGCCTGGTAATGGCACTGGGTGGCGGGGCAATTGGCCGCGAAGGCCCAACTATTCAAATAGCTGCCTCGGTATTTAAAATAGTATACGGTGTTTTACCCAAGTGGTGGCCAAAAATTGCCAAACGTAATATGATAGTTACCGGTGCTGCCGCAGGGCTTGCCGCCGCATTTAATACGCCATTGGGTGGTATTGTATTTGCCATTGAAGAGCTTACCAAAACACATTTTAGCTATTTTAAAACGGCGATATTTTCATCTGTAATTATTGCGGGGTTAACCGCACAGGCGTTATTAGGCCCTTACTTATACCTTGGTTATCCTAAAATTGATAATTTATCACCGTACATATTTTCAGGGGTATTGCTTGTGGCAGTAATATCGGGGTTATTGGGCAGCTCCATGTCAAAGCTGATATTGGTCATATTTGCCTGGAAAGCCAGGTTTAAATTCACTTATCACCATGTAATTTACGTAACAGGTTGTGCTGTTATCATGGCAGGCATTGCTTTCTTTATTGATAAGGGCATATTAGGATCTGGTAAAGAGCTTATGCAGACCACCTTGTTTACCTCGTCTAAATATTCGGTTTGGTATACACCATTATTACGTATTGCCGGGCCTTTATTGTCATTTACCACAGGTGCATCTGGTGGTATTTTTGCCCCTGCATTGGCAGCGGGCGCCAGCGTGGGCTCATTGGTTTCGGGGTGGTTTCATTTATCTGATGCCAACTCAAACTTGTTGATACTGGCTGGGATGGTTGGCTTTTTAACAGGTGTTACCCGGTCGCCGTTTACTTCGGTAATATTGGTTTTGGAAATGACAGACAGGCATAGCGTTATATTTCACCTGATATTAGCGGGAATGGTGGCCAGTCTGGTATCCATAATAATAGATAAGCATTCGCTATATGACCACCTTAAAATGCAGTATATAAAAGAGCTTGATCATCAAGAGGAGCAAGAGGAAATGCCCAAAGATATCGAAGAAGAAAATATCGTAACTGATAAAGTCAACGATAAGGAAAAATAAACCCGGATTACATACAGTTGTGTTCTATCTTATGTAATCCGGGTTAAATCTTATTATTTTATAAATAGCAGCTCTCTAAACTTAGGCAGCGGCCAAAGTGAATCATCAACCACTTGTTCCAGTTTATCAACGTGATAACGTATCGGCTGGAAATAGCTTTTTACCTTCTCGTCATAATCAATAGCACGATCGCGCAGGTCTTCAATAACATTTGCCTTTTTACGCTCGTTTATCATTTGGCTAACGTTATCCTTAATAAAGTTAACATGCTCGGCTATCTGGTTAATAATATCAAGCTGTGCAGCGTAGGTGCTTTTATCAAGGCCAAGGTCTTTTAACCCCTTAACGTTCTCAATTAATTTAGATTGATAAGCTATAGCGGCCGGTATAATAACGTTCATTACCAGTTCGCCAATAACACGGGCTTCTATTTGTAACTTCTTGTAAAAGCTGTCGAGCAAAATCTCGTGGCGGGCGTGTGCTTCGCGTTTAGTGAATACACCTGTTTCGGCAAAAAGCTCCTCGGCTTTTTCTGTGATAAAGGCATCTAATGCTTTGGGCGTAGTTTTAATATTAGCCAAACCTCTGCTTTCGGCTTCTTTTTCCCATTCTTCGCTGTAACCATTGCCCTCAAAACGTATGTTTCTCGATTCTTTAATGTAGCGTTTAATAATGGTCATCAGGGCTACATCTTTCTTTTCGCCTTTTTTGATCAGTTTATCAACATCAATCTTGAATTTTTTAAGCTGATCGGCCATTATCAGGTTCAGGATGGTCATTGGGCTGGCCGAGTTAGCCGATGAGCCAACCGCACGCAGTTCAAATTTATTCCCCGTGAACGCGAATGGCGATGTACGGTTACGATCAGTATTATCCTTTAATATCTGCGGTATTTTAGGGATGCCCTGCCATAACGAGTTTTCCTCTTTTATTTTTTTGCTTAAACGCGATGTATCTATCTCATCTAAAACCTCACTAAGCTGACTGCCCAGGAATATAGATATAATAGCAGGAGGGGCTTCGTTAGCACCCAAACGGTGATCGTTATTTACTGATGCGATGGAAGCTCTTAACAGGTCGGCATGTTCATGAACAGCTTTTATAGTGTTCACAAAAAAGGTAAGGAACATCAGGTTATTTTTTGGCGTTTTGCCTGGCGATAACAGGTTTTTGCCTGTATTGGTTATTAACGACCAGTTATTGTGCTTGCCCGAACCGTTTATACCTGCATAAGGTTTCTCGTGCAGTAATACTTTAAAGTGATGGCGTTTGGCAACCCTATCCATAATATCCATCAAAAGTTGATTATGATCTATAGCCAGGTTTATTTCTTCATAAACAGGGGCGCACTCAAACTGTGATGGGGCAACCTCGTTGTGGCGGGTTTTTAATGGGATACCTAATTGTAAGGCTTCGGTTTCCATTTCCTGCATAAAGGCGTAAACCCTGCTTGGTATCGATCCAAAATAATGATCTTCCAGTTGCTGGTTTTTGGCAGACATGTGGCCGAATAGCGTGCGACCGGTAAGGAATAGATCTGGGCGGGCATTAAACAGGGCGATATCAACCAAAAAGTACTCTTGCTCAATACCTAACGATGCATTTACTTTTTCTATGCTTTTATCAAAATAGTGGCAAACATCAACTGCTGCCTTATCTAGGGCACTTAAAGCTTTTAGCAATGGTACCTTATAATCAAGCGCTTCGCCGGTGTAGGATACAAACACGGTAGGGATACAAAGTGTACGACCTATTATAAAGGCCGGCGACGATGGGTCCCAGGCTGTATAACCACGTGCTTCGAATGTGTTACGGATGCCACCGCTGGGGAAACTGGATGCATCAGGTTCCTGCTGTGCCAGCGCATCGCCGCTAAAGCGTTCAATTGCGCCACCATCGGCAGTTGGTTCAAAAAAGGCATCGTGTTTTTCGGCAGTAGTGCCTGTAAGCGGCTGAAACCAATGCGTATAATGCGTTGCACCTTTACCCATTGCCCAAGATCGCATAGACGATGCTACCTGCTCGGCCATATCACGGGGGATAGGCACACCATTATCAATAGAATCGATAATTACGCTGTACGCATCGTTAGAAAGAAATTCCTTCATTTTTTGTTTATCAAAAACATTTACCCCGAAGTAGTCGGATATTTTTGATGAAGGGAGTTTGGTTTCCGGGATCTCACGGTTTAACACAGCCCTTAAGGCTTGAAAACGGATGTTGGGCATGATGATACTTAATTGGTTTCAGCCCAAAATTATAAAATCATTTAAAATAGTTAGGGTTTTATAAAGATTTATGTTTTGTTAACATAAATCCGTTAAAAATACAAAGGTTGTTATGGTATAAGTAAAAATATGTACCGAAGAGGCATTTATTTATTACCAGTTTGAAATTATTGTCTGTTATTCTTTAATGGTGCCAAATAAAGAATGGTTTTTATCGAATATTTATCAATTTATAATTTGTTTTTGTGAATAATTGATTGATATTTTATGTTTTGTTGATAAAATATTATATAATTTATTGTTTTATTGAAAATAATGTTTGTTTTTGTGAATTTTTATTGTGTAATTAGTAAATAATTAATAGAAATGTCGTTTTTTATTAAAATTTATAATGTTTCATTGATTATTTTACATAGTTTTTAAATAAACATAATTACTGAATGGCGCTAATGGGGTTCAATTATGAATATTATCATAATTTACAGATATGTGCTCTTGAAAACAGCAAACAATTAAACTAACATAACTAATAACAAAAATTTAAATCCCTTATTATGAAAAAAAGACTTTTACTCTTATCATTCTTTGTTGCTTCGGTATTCGCAGCGAGTGCACAGGATACTACAAAAGCAGATCCGCCATTGATGATCTCGGGTTCGGTAGATACTTATTACAAGTACGATTTTTCAAAACACAGTAATTTACCTACCAGCTTTGCATCAGATAATAATTCTGTATCAATTGGTATGATAGACCTGGCTTTGAAGAAAAAAGTAGGTAAAGCCGCTTTTGTTGGCGAATTGTCTTTTGGTCCTCGTGGTCAGGCGCAATCAATACCAAACGGTGATGATGGCAATAGCTTCCATATCCAGAATTTATATGTATCATATGATGTAACCGATAAATTTAATTTAACAGGTGGTTATATGGCAACATTTATGGGTTATGAAGTGATTAGCCCGGTTGGTAACTTCAATTATTCAACCTCGTATCTGTTTACCAATGGTCCGTTCCAAAACCCGGGCTTTAAAGCAACTTATGCTTTTACAAGCAAGGTTAGTTTAATGGCCGGTATCTTTAACGATTCATGGAACTATTATACATCTGTAAATCAGGTAAATACTTTTGGTGCACAATTAATGGTTGCACCTGTAACCGGCTGGACAGCTTATTTAAATGTATTAACCGGTAAACTGTCTGGTACCGAGTTTGATTTAACCACCAGCTACCAAATTACTGATGCCTTTAAATTAGGCCTAAACGCCGCCACTTTTAAAGCTGCAGATGCAGTTGGTACCGGTGGTTTTACAGGCGTAGCTTTATATCCGCAACTTGCAGTATCTAAAGACGTGACTTTAGGTTTAAGAGGTGAGTATTTTAAAACTAAAACAGGCGATTATCCAACTTTTGGCCCGACCCCGGGTAGCTCAGTATTTGCAACAACTGTAACAGCAAATATAAAAGCGGGTCCGTTGACCGTAATTCCTGAGTTTAGGTTTGATAACAATAAAAGCGTGAACGATGGCTTTATTAGCAAAAGCGGCGCGCCAACTAAAAATGCATCACAATTTGTACTTGCTGCGGTATACGCATTCTAATTTAGGTTTAAACATCTGATTTTTTATAAGCCATCCGTAGTTCCTGCGGATGGCTTATCTTTATAATATGAAAAAAGTATTTTTTAGCCTTGTTTGTTTATTGTGTGTGCAGGTAGCATCGGCACAAAAAGATTCGTTAGCTTTTGATGAGGGTAACAACTATATCTATTACCGGGTTATTGATAAACCAGGGTTGACTGCCGATACTTTGTATAAACGCGGCTGGGACTTTGCAACAGCATTTAACCCATCTGCCAGGCCTGCCAAAGGCCAGGCAGAAAATACCTTGAATACATCGGGTAAATTTTTGGTGTATACAGGTGTATCATTAATGAAAAAGGAGGGTGGCCAAATCAATTATACTATTAATATCCAAACTAAAGATCAAAGATATCGCTACCGCATAAGCAACTTTGTATTTATACCCTACCAACGCGATCGCTTTGGCAATATGGTTCCCATCCCGGGGATAGAAGTTCCGTTAGAAAAGATGACGGCCAAATACGGGAAAAAGGAAACCGATAATTATCTTGACCAAATAGGCAGCTTCTGCATTAGCACAGGCGTAAAGCTAAAATCAGCGATAGATAAACAGCCTGCAGCTAAAAAAGCAGAGTCTATCAAGAAGATATCTACCGAAAACTGGTAGGTATCACAGCAAAATAATCTTCCTGTACCAAATATAATTTGTAATAAAGATACAATAGCAATATTAAAATTGTATTTAATGGCATATTCTATTCATTTATTCGTAAAAGTTCAAATTTATACAACATATTATTTGGCAAATGCGTTAATTAGTAAAATTAAATTTCAAACGCTATGCTAAACACAAAACTTAATTTATACAATCCCGAGTGGCTCGAGCTTGTATTCGCCGATCGTAACAAATCTTATGGTGCTTTTGAATTGAGGCAACATTATGGTTTAAACATGGTGAAGGCCATGTTAATTGCCTTTACCATAATTGTAGCAGCATCTGTAACGTATACTTATGCTGTTGGTAAAGCTCCTGGTGTTATTGAACCATATATTGATGTGGAACTTCGCCCGTTAACCCCGCCGCCGGTAAAGCCGGATAAAAAAATAGAGATTCCCGTTGAACCTGCGGCCGCAAAACCCCAGCCTGCAGCGCCAAGTATTAAATATACAGCATTTAGGGTTGTGCCAAATGATGTTCCAACAGATCCCCCAAAAATGGATGAGCTAAGCAACAGGGAAATAGCATCCGTAACCACAGAAGGTAAAGGCGGGCAGCAGCAAATGGTTGATCCTGGCCCCGTTGATTTAGGTGGTACAGGCGTTGAGCCAACTTCAAACGATAATAAGGAATATATTAATGTTGAGGTGATGCCGCAACCGGTAGGTGGTTTAGACGCCTGGTCTAAATTTTTAAACCGTAATTTGAGATTTCCTGCTGCCGCGCAAGAAGCAGGTATCGGCGGCCGGGTAATTGTAAGTTTTGTGATTGAGAAAGATGGCCGGCTAACCGATATTACAGTAGTGCGTGGTGTAGGCTATGGCATGGATGAAGAAGCTTTGCGCGTACTAAAATTAGCCAAACCCTGGAAGCCCGGCATTCAAAACGGCAATCCGGTACGGGTAAGGTATTCTATACCAATGAATTTTCAATTGAGCGAATAGGGAAGAGGCGTAGGGATAAAATAAATGATTTGTGTAAATGTGTTATGGCGATGGAATTATTTCCATCGCCATTTTTTGTACAAAGGGGTATTGAAAAATAGTCTTTGAGATGTTGTAATCCTTGTTCGGTATTTAGCTAATCCTTTGCTTTTTCCTTTCTGTTTTAAGCCTTTTTTGCTAATTTTGCGCATCCTTTCAAAATAAACAACAGTACATTGGAGAATCAGGAATTAACCACCGTTGAAACCGCCCGCGATCTGGGACTTTTACCCGAAGAATTTGAACGTATAAATGAGATAATGGGCCGCGTACCCAACTTTACCGAGCTTTCTATTTTCGCGGTAATGTGGAGCGAGCACTGTTCTTACAAAAATTCTATCACCTGGCTTAAAACCTTGCCTAAAGATAGTCCGCGTATGCTGGCTAAGGCAGGCGAAGAAAACGCCGGATTGGTTGACCTTGGCGATGGTATTGGTTGCGCCTTTAAAATTGAATCACATAACCACCCTTCGGCACTGGAACCATACCAGGGAGCTGCAACAGGTGTAGGCGGTATAAATCGCGATATATTTACGATGGGTGCAAGGCCTATCGCGCAAATGAACTCGTTGCGTTTTGGCGATCTTAGTTTGGATAAAACCAAATGGCTTGTTAAAGGCGTGGTAAAGGGTATCAGCCATTACGGTAATGCCTTTGGTATTCCAACTGTTGGCGGCGAGCTTTTCTTTGACGAATGCTATAACATTAACCCACTGGTTAATGCTTTCTCGGCAGGTATTGTAAAAGCTGGCGAAACTGTTTCTGCTACATCTTATGGTGTGGGCAACCCGGTTTATATAGTAGGTTCTGCAACCGGTAAAGATGGTATTCACGGCGCGGCTTTCGCATCAAAAGATATCACCGAAGATTCTGTTAACGATTTGCCTGCCGTACAGGTAGGCGACCCTTTCCAGGAAAAACTATTGCTGGAAGCTACATTAGAAGTAATTAAAACCGGCGCTGTTGTTGGTATGCAGGATATGGGTGCGGCAGGTATTATCTGCTCAAACTCTGAAATGAGCGCCAAAGGCGAGCATGGTATGATCATTCACCTTGATCGTGTGCCTATGCGCCAGGAGAACATGAAACCATACGAGATCTTGCTTTCCGAATCTCAGGAGCGTATGCTTATTGTGGTTGAAAAAGGTAAAGAAGCCCTTGTTGAGGCTGTATTTGATAAATGGGATCTGAACTGCGCCATTATTGGTGAAGTAACCGATACCCAACGCCTGGAATACTTTATGAACGGCGTGAAGGTAGCGGACGTACCTGCGGATGACCTTGTATTAGGTGGCGGTGCCCCTGTTTACGAGCGCGAATACCGCGAACCTGCTTATTTTGCCGAAAACCAAAAATTTAAAATAGAAGACGTTGCCGAGCCTGCCAACTTAGTTGATGTGGCCGAGCACCTTATTGGTCATGCTAACCTGGCATCTAAGCGTTGGGTGACTGATCAGTACGATTCTATGATCGGTACTTCAACTATGACCACCAATCGCCCAAGCGATGCGGCTGTGGTGGCGGTTAAAGAGACCAATAAAGCTATTGTTTTAACATGCGATTGTAACTCGCGCTACGTATATGCCGACCCGCAAAAGGGTACAGCCATTGCTGTTGCCGAAGCTGCACGTAACATTACCTGCGCAGGTGGCGAGCCGGTAGCAATTACCAACTGCCTTAACTTTGGTAACCCATACAAACCCGAAGTTTACTGGCAGTTTGTTGGCGCCATAAAAGGGATGGGCGAAGCCTGTACAAAATTCGAAACTCCGGTAACCGGTGGTAACGTAAGTTTCTACAACCAATCATCAGATGAAGGCCCGGTGTTCCCTACGCCAACCATTGGTATGTTGGGTGTAATGGACGATCAGGATAACTTAATGACGCTTGACTTTAAACAGCCGGGTGACTTAATTTACCTTATTGGTGAATCACAAAACGATATCGCGTCATCACAATACCTGGCATCGTACCATAAAATATTAAAAGCACCGGCGCCTTATTTTGATATAGATAAGGAATACGCCATGCATCAGGTAATTAAGCAATTAATTAAGCATAAAGTTGTACAGTCGGCACATGATGTGGCTGATGGCGGTTTATATATTGCCCTGGTGGAATCGGCTATGCCAAACGGCTTGGGCTTTGATATCGAAAGTGATAGCAGCATCCGTAAAGATGCCTTCCTTTTCGGCGAAGCACAAGGCAGGGTAGTAGTGAGTGTTGCACCAGATGATCAGGAACGTTTCATTGAAATGATGGCCACCAGCGAAGTTGAATTTAGCCTGTTAGGTACCGTTAATGGCATTGGTAACACTACTATCGACGATGAGCTGTTTGGCAATATCACCGATATTAAAATGGTACATGACAATGTACTTCATGTAATTTTAGGCGACGAATAATATGCTGAAGCTGAACAGGATACATCATATTGCTATCATCTGTTCAGATTATGAGCGGTCTAAACGTTTCTATGCAGAAGTACTTGGATTTACAATAGTTCGCGAGGTATATCGCGAAGCAAGAAGATCATATAAGCTTGATCTGGAAGTCAACGGACTATACCAGATCGAGCTTTTTTCATTTCCGGGCCCACCACCCGCAAGGCCCTCACAACCCGAAGCTTTAGGTTTGCGCCATTTAGCTTTTGAAGTTAATGATATCGATGAGGCCGTTTTCCACCTCAACGAATACGAGGTGATAACCGAACCTATCCGTATAGATGAATGTACCGGCAAGCGCTTTACCTTCTTTACCGACCCGGATGGCCTGCCACTGGAGTTGTATGAGAAGTAATTCTAAATGTCATGGTGAGCCTGTCGAACCATTAACCGCCTTTACAAGTCTTTGATAAGCTCAGACTGATCCCAATCCTAAATAAATCATGTCCTTTCGAACGAACAGTGGGAAGGCTTGTGAAATGGTGTGAGGAGAAATCTTTTACACTTTGCATCCGTTAATGCCTTGTGTAAAAGGTTTCTCCTCGTACCTCGTTCGAAATGACAGACTGATTATCTGTTTATTTCACCACCTCAACCCATTGCCCTTTTATCAGCGCGTTAATATCATGGTTATACATGGCCTCGCAATATGCAGCAGGCAAATAGTATTTACCGGCGTAAGCCGCGTTTAGCATCACATAATAAGTTACCTCTTTACCTTCTACTAAGCTGAAATAGGTGTTCACCCGGTCATCGCGGATATCACGGTAGTCAGATGGAGAAGATTTAAATGCCTCGTCATTATTCAGCATGCGGCTGTTCAATATCTCCCATCCCGATGGGAAGATCTGCGTAAGCGCCAGGTTATCGTACCGGCCACGCTTGCCCGGGTTTTTGATAGTTACCTGTGCCACAAAGTCGCTGCCTTGCTTAAGCGATGTTGGGTCGATAAGTTTACCGCCAAGCGTAAAGTACGCCACACGCATTTGCATCACATCCGGGTTAACGTAAGTTTTTACGTCCTGCCCTGATGATGGTTGCCCTTGCTGTATCAATCGCACATAAAGCTTATTTGTACCGGTGTTTTTCAGCGTAACCTTGCCGCTATTAGCAGCCAGTTCCTGCTGCCACAGGTACGATGCTGAATTTACGTTGCCTTTTGCAGAACCCGCATTATAATTGAACGACAGCTTGCCGCCACCTTTGTTCACCCCGCAATATTGCGCTATCGCGATAAGTGAGTAAGCAGTAGTTTGGGTACTGTACCAGCTATCCTGCGATAGTTTTGATGCCACACTGCGCACCATGCCCGATGCCTTTTGTTGCTGCCCCAATAGGGTAAGGGTTTCCAGGATCATGGCTTCGTCCCGCAGATCAGAACCGTAAGTGCCGTACATACTGTTGTATGGTTTAATATCAGTTGGTAAACCTGCTACCATGCGCAAACCTATCTCCGGCTGACCAGCCAGTTTATAGGCCGCTGCCAGTCGCCAGCGTGCTTCAACGCTGATATATTGGTATTCGCGCAGCCTGTTCATGGCGCCTAACTCAGGCGACCCGGATAGCGCAAGCAGGTATAAACGGTATGCCTGTACCAGGTCGGTATAGTAATAATAGCCGTGGATATTGGTTCGCGGATCTGGCGACCAGTTCACCGCTTTTTGTTTTTGGTAACGCTTCCATTCGTCAATAAAGCCTGATGGTAAACTGTAACCCTTTGCTTGTGCCGCCAGCATAAAGTGACCAGCATAGTTAGTTCCCCATTCATCGGCAGTACCATCGCCCGGCCAGTAGCTTAGGCCACCGCCCTGTACCCTAAAGCCGTTAAGGCGGTTAATGGTTAGCTTGATATTGCGCTCAGTTTCGGCCCTTTGCCTCGGCGACAGATCAAATAATTGCCCTAAGTACAATTGCGGGAATGCCGAAGACGTAGTTTGTTCCACGCATCCATGCGGATAAGTAATGAGATAATTTAACCGCTTAGCCAAATTTAACGGTGGGATGCTGGCTACTTCCAGCGTGGCTTTATTGGTACCGTTTATGCCTATAGCACTATAAGCAGCGGCGTACGACTCGCCCGGTTTTAATTCTTTCTCAAAAATGCGGGTTACCGGTGGATTAGGGTTACGAACGTTCAATTCAACATCGTAAGTAGCAGTTTCACCACCGCTTTTGGCAATTATCTTCACCTTGCCTACGCCCACAAAATCTTTAACATCCAGGTCAAAGCTTACCAGCTGATCGCCGGTTTTAGCAAACTTAACAACCTTGGTATTGTTGCCCCCCAAATTGCTGAACATGTTCGATTGTACCTGTACGCTTACCGATTTAATGTTGTTCTCCATTGCGAACACCGTTACCGGTAACTGGATCTTTTCTGATGGGCCAAGCACACGCGGCAAGGTTGCCAGTATCATTAGCGGCTTTTTAACGGCTACGGCTTTTTCTGCTGTGCCATAAGCACCATTGTGCCCGGCAATAACCATAGCCTTAACCGAGCCTACATACTGCGGCAGAGTAAATTTATGCGTTTGCTTATCACCGCTACCCAAATGGAACGGCCCCAGGAATTTTACCACAGGTTTAAAACGATTAACCGTTACGTTTTTGTTGGTACCGTTAGTGCCGTCACCGCCAATACTCAGGATGCGTTCCAGTCCACCGCCAAACGCGCCGATAACATAATCGAACAGGTCCCAGGTTTTAACGCCAAGAGCTTCCCGGGCATAGAACGCCTCATGCGGGTCGGGTGTTTTAAAGTTGGTAATATCCAACAAACCTTCGTCAACAATGGCAATGGTGTAGGTCATTTCCTTGCCTGATGCCTCGGATACTGTTATGGCCGATTGTGTTTCGGGGCGGATCTTATCCGGCATACTAATGATCGGTTTCAGTATGGTTTCGGGGTTATCTACCGTTAGCGGGATAGCGCCGTACATACGTATAGGCAGATCGTTAACGGTTTGGGCATGGCGTTGTAATAAGGTAACATTTACAAAAACGTTTGGCGCCATGGTTTCGTCTATCTTGAAGCTGTAGCGGGTTTCGCCTTTTTTAGTATCTATCCAAACGGTTTTTAAAACCTTGCTGCCATTTTCAAAACTGATCAAAGCCCTGCCGTCGCCACCAGTAGGTATGGTAAGCGTAGCTTCCTCGCCAACTTTATAATTGGTTTTATCGGCTGTGAAAGATAACATCGCTGCCTCGGTAGGGTCGGTTTGCTGTAATCGTTCCGACCAGTTTGGCCAATCGGCATAAATGATCTTACCAGTTGAATGGCCGGTTTCAGGGTCTTTTATGCGGATAAGGTAACGGCCCCAGTCTGCCTGGTTAATTTTTAGGTTCCATTTGCCTTTACCATTAACCAGTTGTACGGTTTCAGTTTTTATAAGTTTATTGTAACGGTCTTGCGTAAAATTGCTTAGCTCGTTGCCTGTTTCGTCCCACCACCAACGCCATTGGATCTTGTAAAGTTCCACTTCAACGCTGCGGCTGCCGGCCATGGCATTACCTTTTGTATCAACATCGGCTATCTCAATTACATGGGTTTTATCGGTAACCAGCATGCCGCTCAGGTCGCTGCCTTTTGGTGTTTTAATACCCACGTAGCCATTATAAACATTATACGGCATACTGGCCTGCTGTAAACTAAAGTTGCCTCCCGGCTCAAACACTTTCACCACAAAGTTAGCTCGTAACTGCCCCGGGGCTTGTTTTTCTACATTGATATCTGTGTTGATGGCAGCTGCACCATTTTCATTTAGCTTGCCATCGAAAACGGTTTGGGTTTGCGTGTTGAAGGCGAGGGTAGGATCGTCAAAATTATAATCCTCATAGCCCTTAAAGCTTGTTTTTTGTGATGACAGGAAAGCATCAACTTTGGCTTTTAAATTTTGTGCAATACCCCCAAACAGCCATTGCGCGTTCAGTGTGCCATTTGCACCGCTGCCTTTGGTTAGTTCGGTAGCGCCGCCAAAATCAAGTTTTAGTTTCAAACGATTTGGCATAATGGTTTCCACCTTTATCTTCTTCTCGAACACGGCACCGCCAACTTTTACCTTAGCATTCCAGTTACCAGTAGGCGAGGTAGTTTCTGTAGCAATATGGAAGCTGTAAAAGCCATCGACCGAACTGGTTTTGGTTAAGCGGCGATATAGCTGCCCGTTAGGGTTATACAGCTCAAACTCTACCGGGTGGTCTGCCGGTAAGGTTTTTAACTTGTCTTCCAGTATAAAAGTAGTTAATATAGAATCGCCGGGGCGCCATACGCCACGCTCGCCATAAATGAAGCCTTTTAATCCGTTTTGAACCTGCTCGCCGCCCACATTAAAGCGGGATAGCGGGAGGGAACTGCCATCGTCCAGTTTTAAATAACCGCGTTCGTTGCCTTTCTTGGCAACCAGTAGATAAGGTTTACGTTTCAGGTTAAAAGTGGCCATGCCATCCCCATCAGATGTGGTTTTTAGGATTGTTTGTTTTTGATAATCAAGTAGTTCCAGTTCAACGCCACTCATCGGGGCAGCGCTAAGGATGTTGGTTACGGCAACCATCATATTGTTGTCGTTGCCGCGTTTAGCTATCAAACCAATGTTTGATGCGATGATATTACGGGTAGCCCAACGCTGTTTACTAAAGTAGGATTCGGTACATGGGTCATTACGGTCCTGCCAGTTGTAATTTTCGGGATAATAGTTATCATACCGTTGCCAAAACTCATCATCCTCGTCGTTTACCTTGCTGATATTGTCGCCACTGTATTCATTTTCCTCATATTCATTATCTTCGTTATTCTTGGCGATGAGCTTGCCCGCGCTGCAATTATACAACGAGTACTCTTTTCTGAAACCAATGATGACCCGATAAATTGCCCCAGGTTCGGCACGCATTAACTGGTCAACATCGAGCATAAAACGGTTCTTTTTCGCCAAATTCAGGCCCTTATCCGTATCTAAACGGATCGTTTTCTGCACAATTGGTTTACCCACGTGCCTCAATTCGTAACCGCCATCAAAACCGTTGTTTTGGAAATATTGGGGCACGTTGTTCTCATAGATCTTGATGATGCTTACATCAACGGCGCTCAAATTTACCGCCTCAAAAGGCATCATCAGTTTGCCCGAGTCCGGCAGTATCACACCTTTGCCGGGGATAGTCACCGCAGGTTCGCGATTCTCGAAAAATACATTGGCGATGTATGCTTTTTTGATCTTTCTATGGTAAATATCTTCTACACCCTCGTTCACAAACACACTGAAATTGCCTTGCAGGCGTTCGGGTGCGTAAACCTTTACAACACTGCCATCAATGGTGTAAGCAAGATTAGCCGAGTTGGTTATGCCTATTAATCCGTTCAATTCCTGACCTACCATTATAGGGTCGGAGAATTGCACTGCTACGTACTGGTCATTATCCTGTACGGCTTTAATATCCAATACTTTAAACTCACCTAATGCGGGCACCCGGAATTCCTGGCTACCCTTTTTATCTATATCCAGTTTGTCACCATCCCAGTTAACAGTTAGCGGGTTGGCGGTTGTTGTACGGTTTATTTTAGTGATGGTAAACTGGTGCGATTTTGCTATGGGATTATGTTGCCAACTTACTTTTACCGGCGTGGCATAGCTAACACTTAAAAGCTTTTCAACACCTGCCTGATCTTCGCCATCGGCGGTTTGTATATTGCCGGTCAGTTTCATGTTTTGGCCTGATGTGGCGCTCTCGCTTTGCAAGCCTACGAAGGTTATACTGAAATCGGGCTTAATGGCTTGGAAGCTGAATTTGAAGTGCTCAAAATCGCTGTCAACTTTAATGATCTTGCCCAGGTTAAAATCGGCACTGTATTTTTTATCTACATTCAATGCAGTTGCCGGGCGAAACTCAATAGTCCTGTCATCTATCCAATAGGCCTTTCCTTTTATAGATGGCGAAAAATCGAAGATATCATCTTTCAACTGTTCGTTTTGGGCGTGGGCAACCTGCACTTCTCCGGCAAGTTTTATGCGGATGCCACTTTGTTTGGAGATAACGCCCGTTGTGTACGATTCTATATACCGACCAAACGCCGCATCAACTTTTTGATTATTGCGGTGGTGCTGCATGGCAAAATATATAACCAAAGCAATAAGTATGAGCGATACAGATACAATAATTTGCCCTCTTCGAGAAAGGAAAAGGTTGGAAAGGTAATTCATAGACAGGTTGGTAAATTGCTATGAATTTATAAAACTTTTGGCAGATTAGCATACCGCTGAAAATATATTTGCTCACATTAATGCCGGTTATTTTTGATACGTTTATATTATAAATCAATTGGTTATGCAAAGTTTTATTATCCCTACTTTAAGTGTGAGTAATGGCGCGGCTGCTATAGAATTTTACAAAACAGCTTTTGGCGCTGTTGTAATAGCGGGCAATACCGACCCGGATGGCTCAACCGTAGCGGAACTTTCTATTGAAGGCGCGCGTATTGTTGTTGCGGATGCTTCGCCCACTCATGGCAATTTCGGGCCGGAAATATTGGGCGGGATAAGTGTGCGGATTGGATTGATGGTAGAAAACCCGGATGCTTTAGCCGAACGCGCCGTAGCAGCAGGAATCAAAACAGTTTACCCGGTTGCTGATCAGCCTTATGGTTATCGTTTGGGACATTTTATTGACCCGTACGGACATCATTGGGAGATTGGGAAGCTGCTTTGAGCTTTTGTATAACACTATCCGTCATTGCGAGGTACGAAGCAATCTCTTTAGGCATGTTGCAAACATACTTAGCGATCCCGTTATCTCTCATGTTAAGTGTAAGCTATTAATCGGTCCGCTCAATCGCCGCGGGAGGGCTTTTACTTTTTGCTTGATCGAAAAGTAACAAAAAATCAAGTCGGCAAAAAGGCTTCTTTGCCGCACCAGGCCTTGCCCTGCAAACCGCGCAGAACCACGGGCTGGAATCTTTTGCCCCACTGGCGTTCGCTCTTGACCACCGCTTCAGCAAAATTTTCTATGCCCCGGCCGCGCTCCAGACCGCCATTGTTCTGCCCGGCTTCGGCCGAAGCTGTTTTGCCGACGGGGAAAAAAATCCCGCAAATCCGTTTAATTGCGGAGGGATTATAGCCCTCTCCTTCGGAGAGGGTTGGATGAGGCTTCCCTGCGTTGGGGATAGGAGCGGATACCGGCCTTGTGGCTAATGCCCGTGCAATATAAGCGTAAAGCCCGGGCCGCAGGCAACGCCCTTATTTAGCAAGTTCTTAGTTTGCAGCGACGTTTATTTACCCTTAGCCGCTTTAATACCACGGCTAATCTCACGATTTGTATATTCTATTATCCAATAACCCGCTGTACTTCCATAATTAGTTAGTGCCCGGGTTATGTGGTGTATGAATAAATTTTTTGTTAGCGCCCTTTAATTTGAACAGCAAGGCAAGCATGGCGAAAAATATTAATGGTATTTTAAGCATGGCACCCAGCAACTTACTGTTAAAGAACCCTGCAGGCACTGCAACTAATATACCAATATAGCAGCAAGCTGTTGCAGCCAGCCATAATTGCCAGCCCGGCCCAATGCCTGGTGATAGCAATGATATCAGTAACATTAAAGGCATTAACCCCAGCATTAATATGCGTGGCAGTATAGCTGTTTGATAGATCTCATTAAAGTAATCAAAGTTGCCATGCACAAACAATTCTTTAAAGCCGGTTAATCCGTAAGTTTTTAACAGGTTGAACTGGGCAGACAACCATCTGCGGCGTTGTTTTTTAAATACTTCAGGGTTGCTTACTTTTTCATCGTACACGTAAGCTTTATCAGCGTAAGCCACATGGATCTTTTGGCGGGTAAGTACCAGGCCCATTTCCTTGTCAAAGCCACCAACGGCATCAATTTGCGCCATAGTATCTTTAAAAAGCTTAAACTTCAGCGCCATGCCCGAGCCAATTATGGCGGCCGAAAGTTTGAATACCTGCTGCGCCTTACGGAAGATGTGATTATTTATTTCTTCGCTTATGGCATCTAATATAGCCACAGGCGTTTCGGTGTTTTTTGCTATGCGATGGCCTTGTATAACGCGGTTACCATTGTGCAGGTAATTATTTATCTGGTGCAGATAATCCGACGCGGCTACGTTATCGATGTCAAATACCACCGCAGCATCGAAATCCTGATGTGTGGCTGCTATAGCTGCATGCAATGCTTTTGATTTGGTGCTGCTTTCAAACACAACCTCAACCACCTGCAAGGGCATGGTTTTTAGCTTTTGGATGGTTTCCGGCTGCATAGAGTCGGCAATAACACAGACATGAAATTTATCTTTAGGGTAATCGATGGTTAAAGCTTGCGCGGCAGAATTCAGGATGATCTCATCCTCTTTATATGCACAGATATAGATCACAAATTTACTGTATGCAGTAGCGGTTGGAGGGGGCTTTAGTTTTATTAGCTTACCTAAAACCGAGAATATAAACAGGTAAAGGCTATATATCCCCAGGTAAATAAATACAAGGGTGAAAATTATCGAAAAAATAAATACTATAAAACCCATATTAACCCTGCTTTTGATCTTAAATTAAACCTCAACTTTATCTGTTTTATTCTTTTTTAATAAATGCGCGATCACATCTTTTAACTGACTGTACCCTAAACTAAAGATATCCCGGATAGTAAAATTAAGATGCTTTTTAAGCGCCCAATACCCAAATATCACCCCCGAGAAAAATGTGAATAAGGATGCGACAGCTACAGCGTAAAGACTATGAAATATCAGTATCCCAACAAAATCGCCAACTACGTTCACTGTCAGCATAATAACCACCTTTATCATATTTAAACGCGGTTTGCCAATCATATCCAACGTAATGCCAAAAAATCTGTCGATAGGCATTAGCATAACATAACATATAAAAAAGCGGAAGATGCTAACTGATTCTGTGCCCTCATATTTATGGCCAAATAACAGATCGAATATAAAACCGCCCATAATAAAAGATACTATAGCTACCGGTAAAAGCATTACCGTAAGCATGCCGGCATATCGCTTCATAATAGCTACCACTTCCTCATCATTTTTACGATAAACAGCGGCAGATAGTTCTGGCAGGGCGGTAGATACACCCGCGCGGATAGGGATCTCGAATATTTCTAACAGGCGCTGCGGCATATAATAAATGGCTACCATTTCGGGCCGAAACATGAGCTTTATAATAAAGGTATCTGAACTACGAAGCAGGGAGGCGCCAATAGAGGTGCCTACGCTGTATTTGCCAAAGTGTATAAGGTCACTCATTCCCTGGCGGCTTTTATACTTAATCGTATGTATTTTGGCCCACCCCATAAAAATGGTGATTAAACTGATAACAAAATTAATAGCGAAATAACTATAGATAACCGTATCAAAACTTATGCGCTTAAAAAATATCAGTAGTACCAGCATTAATAAAAAACCACCCTGGTTTACTACTTGCAACAGCAGTAACTTATCAAAGCGTTCTTCGGCTTGTAAGATCCATGATGCTATGGCCGATGGCAGTGTACACAGGTAAATTATACCAAACCATTTAATGGTAGCTTCAACATCGGGGCTGGGGTTTTTATAGAACAAATACAGCAACAGGTCTATCAGTATAATTATTGCTGTTAAAATAAAACCAACGTACCATGCTGAGCCCGCCATGTTCATCGCTTTACCTTTGTTTGCACCCGCGTAATATTTAATAAGTGAGGTTTGCATAAAACCTGTGCGGAAAGTATCGGCTAATAGAAATGTGATGAGGAAGAAAATATAGTTACCAAAACCAGCCTTAGAAAGGTTATGCGCCATTAATGATAGCGATAGCATCCCTATTAAAGGCATGGCCGCGCTGGTTGCCAACGACAGGGTATGTTTATTTATTATCTTTTTTAAAAAGGGCATATATGCTGTATACGGCTAAACACTGTCCCAGGTGGAGGTTTTAAAATTATATTTTTTTATAACCTTTGCAGGGTTACCAACGGCAACGCAGTACTCGGGTATATCTTTTGTAACCACACTGCCCGCGCCAATAACAGCGTGTTTACCAATGGTTACACCGGCTGTAATTACGCTGTTGGCACCTATCCAAACATCATCGCAAACGGTAATTTGTTTGGTAACAACTTTTTGTAAACGGGGTGACACGGTAACATCTTCAAAGCCATGATTAAGGCCGGATAGCACAACATGCTGCGCCATGGTTACATAGTTGCCTAATGTAACCGGGCCTATAATAATATTACTTAAGCCAACACCGGTATGGTGGCCTATAATGACGTCGCCAACACCGTTATTGATGACAGCAAAATCTTCTATTACGCTATAGGCGCCGAGCTCGAAATTATTAAACGGAAAAACATCCATTCTTGAGTAAAACCTAACAACCGATCGCTTGCCCCGTTTGTGTAAAAAGGGGTTAACAAACCACTTTACCCATAGCCTTGGCGCAGACCTGCGCGTTTGTACAATAAGCCAGTGCACAAACTTTTTTAAACGTGGATTTGATTTTACTATAGTTAGTAATGACATTTATATTTTTATCAGGCGGCTAACTCAGCGAGCTTTTTATCAGTTTTTGCTTTTCTTTCCTGTCTATCTAATCTCAAAGTTACGCTTAACAGTGCACATGCAAGATAGAACAAAATATTTGACGGATATTGTATCAATGCCTGCTGCGGATAATTACCAATATTAAATACGAATATGATTAATACCATTGCTAAACAATAGGCTTTAAGTTCGGGGTTTTTTATAAGGTAGTAGTTATTAATACCTGTTTTTAATATTACAAACATTAAAATACAAAACAGTATTAAACCAATGTATCCCATTTCAACAGCGACCCTTACATAACCGCTATCGGGCGGGAATTGCGCCAAATAAGAGTTTGGTGCAAACCGCCGCCCCCATATACCTACCGAGCCCAGGCCCCCCCCAATAGGATGCGATAATATATAAGGCTGTATGCGCTTTTGGTTTTCGGCGCGTACATTAAAAGACGCATCTTTTGATGGGCGAAAAGCTGATTGAAAGCGTTTAATAGATGGATTGGAGGTGGGCATAAATATTAAAATGCCTAAAGCAAAACCTGCACAAATAACAGTTATTAATATCCTCTTATTAAGATTCATAACAGCCAGCAGGGCTAATGCTGCAGGTGGTAATACAAATGCCCCCCTGGTGCCCGAATACATCATTACCAGGAAAAAAAAGGGTATCATACAGGCGAGTATTACCTTTTTATAAGTTTTAATTTTGGTAAATATAATACACAGGCATAACAAAGCAGCCACAACCATATTATATGAAAAGGTAACAGGATCTGGAAATATGGCCACCTTACGTAAATGCCCATTAATCAAATACAGGCTAATACGCCCCGGGTCTGAATAATACCAGGCTTGTTCAAATGGGAAAAGGCCGAATTTTTCTTGCTGAAAGCCCGATAGGGCTGCTAAGAAGGCAAGTACAAGCCATAGTTTTAGTAAAAGCTTAATATGTGCTACAGAGCGTATCTGGTAAATAAATATGAAATACGTAAGCATTATAATGCCTACAGTACGCACGGTGTATACCCATGCCAGTATTGATGGCGATGCTGGGTTTATTGCCTCCAGGAAGTTATAAGCCAACCAGGCCAGTATTAAATAGCTGATAGGGTTTTGGAAGTAGCTCCAGTCCTTATTGTATTTAAATTTTAGTAAAAAGCCGAATATAAGCAAGTAGGTAATAGCATCCAGGATGATACCGGTTGGGGTATTATCCGGCACAAATTCTGAAACATAGTTAAGGAAGAACGAAACAACCATTAATACGGCTATTCCGAATATAGGATAGGCTACTATGCCTAATACCAAAGGGATACCAACAAAAAGTACAAGCAGGCCACCTGCAGCAATTACGCCGCCCATAGCTATGGCAACCGCTATAAAAAGTGCTGCAGGCAATAACAGCAGGATCATTTTAAGCGTAGAAATTTCGCCCGAAAATAACTTTCGAAAGAAATTAATGATGAAGCCGTTATTTTGCGCCTGGTTATTAAGCATATAATGCTTTGTTAGAAGAATAAAATTTTAACCGCCCAAACAAATACACCCACAAATGCTAATACAATTGAAGCTATGCGTGTTTTTTGTTCAAGAGGGGTAAGGTCTTTAAAAACATCGCCCTCATCCTCTGCTGGTTTTATCCTCATTTTTTAAAGGGTTAAAGGTTTTATAGCAAGCAAATATTGCCGAAGTTTATCAGAACCTGTCTTTTTTAGGATCGGTTTTATTTAACACCCAACCGGCAAACTTTCCTTCAAGACTTTTCAAGTAATTGATATCGTCTTTTTGCCATTTTGAAATATCCCCGTTGGCTTCAAAAACAGCAATGGTTTTATTAGCAAACAACAACCACTCTTTTGATTTATTGAGTGATGAAAGTGGCGGCGTTTCAATAATGATAATATCGTACTTCATCTTTAGCTCGTTAAACCTGCTGCGGATAAAGTTTTCATCACTTACCTCCAGCAATGTAACATCGCCACCATGGTTACCCATTACGTTTGTTGAGGCGCTAAACGCTTCGTAATTGTCGGGGTTGTTCTTAAAATAATCTTCAATAAATACTTTGGGCTGTACGGTGTTACTTATGGTTGGGTTGTTAAAGTTGCCATCAATCAATAATACTTTTTTATTAATCATAGAATAAGAGTAGGCCAGGCTAATGGCCAAAACCGTTTTACCTTCATGATCGCCTAAGCTGGTTATACCTAAAACTTTTTCACCGCGTAGTTCCTGGTCAATCTCAAAACGGATAGAACGAATGAGCTCTTTAAACAGCTTCATTTTATCACGGTGCTCAACATCCCACAGTTTTTTAAGATCAAGCGAGCCGGTAACAGTATTTAAATGGCCAATAAGGGGCAGTTGTGTGCGTTTCACAAGGTCGCCCGGCTCTTTTATATTATCATCAAAAAAGAATATACCAAACAATACAATTACGCAGAAAACGAAGCTGACAACACCTCCCAAGAAAATAAGCAGCATTTTTTTAGATGGTTCGGCAGTATCTGGCGTTGCTGTCTCAATCTGGCGCAACTTTATAGAAAAGGTTGACTGCAGGTTGGTTTGATTATATCTATTCAATATATCAAGATATTCTCTACTGGCAATGTCTATATCAAAGTTGAAAGTTTTTACAGTAGCATCAAACGGAACTAACCGGTTAAATTTGGCATTCAAGTCATTTAATGAGTTGCTTATAGCGCGGATACTGTATTTAGCCAAATCTCTTGATACCTCAAGCATGAGTTTTTGTTTTACCAGGTCATCTTTCCCGGTTAAAGGGTTAGTAATATACTTATCCGAAGTTTCGTTTATTTGCGATGCAAGCTTGTTAGATATTGAATCTATCGAGAGTTTTAATTTAGGGTTAAAACCGCTGCTTACATATTTATCGGTAAGTAAGTGAAGCTGATCTTGCGAGTTAACAATATCCTGATTGAATTTACTTACGCTTGCCTCAATGTATTTGCGTTGTTTTGGGTCAAATTTATCATCAATTTTTTTGATAGTGCCATCATATGATGATATTTCTCTTTGTGCTTGCTGCTTACGGTCATTAAAAACCATTATCTGGTTAAATATCGATCTCGATTGTTCTTCCAGGTTTAAGATGCCATTCTTTATTTTGTATTGTTGCAGCTGGTTGGTTTTTGTATTTAACGCGTTACGTTTTTCATCCAAAAGCTTTGACAGGTAATTTACCGCGTCTGTTTCGTTTTGCTTTACGGTATGCGTGTAGTAATCAATAAATTCCTTACACAGCACATTTACCACAAAGGCTGATAGCTGGGGGTTTTCAGATTCATAGTAAACAGAAATAAAGTCGCTATCCTCGTCACGGTTCATGTACATGGCTTTCCGGAGCGATCGTTCGTCATATTTCATTGATCGCAAAAGCTCGTTTAAACCGTTTTCATCCTTATTGTAGTAGGATAGGGATTCGCGTTTTTTAAATTTATCAGTAAATACTTCAATAGCATGCTTGCGGGCTGCATCGTTCATACTTAAAAATAACTTGCTGGGCTGTCTAAACGGAACAGGTTGCTGAAGATCATGCAAGATCAACTGGTAGGATACCTGATTAATGAGCGTTTTAAGCTTCATTATTTCTATCAGGTTACTAAACTCGTGGGCAATTGATTGCTCTTTGGCGCCTGATTGGTCTGCATCCAATAAATGGCGCGATTCATCAATAATACCTGTTGCTATTTGCGCGCTCGATATATATTTATCCGCAAGATTTTTTACTAAAAAAAAGGAAACAATAATTGTAACCAGCGGAATAATGATCAGCAGGTTTTTGTGTTTCCATAAAAGTTTAAAAAAATTTCCTAACTCCATGGTGCTATTTAACTTCTTCTAATTTAGTACCCAAAATTTCTTCAAGATTAGCTTTTGCTGTAAGCATAGCCAGTTCGCTTTGTACTTTGAATGAACTTTGATTGTATAAACTCGTTAAAGCTTCGTTATAATCGTGAAAAGAAGATTCTCCTTTTTGAAAGGTGTACTTTAATTGTTTAACCGCGATTTCGCCGTCTACAACAGCCCTTGCACGGTTGCGCAGGTCTGCCTGTGCCTCAAGATAGGTAAAGTAAAGCCGCTTTACTGTAGCCTCAACAGTTAAATTATATTGTTGTTGCTGGTATTGCGCCACATTAACCGCCTCTTTAGCGCTGCGTGTTGCAAAAGGTTTTGAAAGTAAACTACCCAGATTAACAGAGATGCTTATTTGATAACCGTTAAAAAAAGTAGGATTACTTAAATTAAACGAACTTCTGGGGCTGTAAATATACGATGCCGTGAACGCGTCAAGCCACATTACCTTTGATTGTGTAAGCGCCGCTTTGGCGGCATTTGTCTGGGCTTGCCGTATTTTTACTTCAGGGTAATTTTGTTTAGCTGTGGCTATTAATTTATCAAGAAATGGATAAGAAACCTCGGTAATAAATGACTCCTGCGCATGCAGGGCTGTGGTACTTATGATAAAGAGTATTAGGATGGTAAGTTTTTTCAATTTGCTGTGCATTAATTATACTTTCTCTTTTTGAAACAAGGCAGGAACCGTACCCAAAATAATTTTCAGGTCGAGCCATAGCGAATATTTTTGCGCGTAAAAATTATCAAGTTTTTTACGTTCCCTTTCAGACATGTCTTCTTTACCCCGTTTGCTTATCTGCCATAAGCCGGTTAAACCTGCCGGGCCTAAAAAACGCATAGACCATTCGTTAGAAGTAAGCATCTCGGCTTCGTAAACCGGTAGTGGCCTATTACCTACTACAGACATATCGCCTCTTATGATATTAAACAACTGTGGTAATTCATCCAAACTGGAGCTGCGTAAAAAATTCCCCAATTTTGTTATCCTGGGATCATTTTTGATTTTAACAAAGGCTGCTTTAGACGAGCCCGATTCTTCTGCTGCGTATTGATTGTTTTCAATTGCCATTTGTGCCAGCTGCTGGTCGGCATCTGTACGCATACTCCTGAATTTGTAAAAATCGAATACTTTATAACCGGTACCCACACGTTTACTTTTATAAAATACAGGCCCTTTTGAATCTATTTTTACGGCGATGGCCACAATAGCCATTATGGGTAAAAGACAAATAAACATGCCACCGGCTATAAGCAAATCAAGAAAGCGTTTGCCAAAAGGCATTCTATAGGTAATATCAACCTCTTTTGAAAGTTCTACCAGTTTTGGCCTTATCAACTTGAATTTAACCAGGAAGTTTAATCTTTCGCGCAGGTCTGATGTAGAGAAAGGGTATGTGTAAAAGTCGTGCAGTTTTAGCTGCATTGCTTTTTGCACAAGTTTTTTATCCTTACGGGTTGATAGCATTACGATGATCAATCCGTTTAGTAAAAAGTTTTGCCTTAAACGGTCAACCAGTTTAAAGCATTGCTCATCCTTATCAACCTCAACTAAAATAATATCAGGAATGGTTAGTATAGATTGATTCCCCAAATGATCTTCCAGGTCTGTAAGCGTGTTACTAAAATCTATACGGAAATAACTTGACAGGTCATTAGCAATCAAGTCCTTCAATTCCAAACCTGCATATGCAATCCTGATCTGGGAATTAGAATTTTCGTTCCAATCAGTTGCTGTTTTGTTCGTCATAAACTTGTAATGCGTTATTAATAGCCGTTTTTAAGGTTGTTGGGTTAAATGGTTTGGCTATATGCGCCTCCACTTTAAATGGCATCTTAGCTACTTGTTCATCCAGGTCATATGCTGCCGAGAGTAATATAACAGGAATGTCGCGGTAGAAGCCACTTATCTTTACATTCTTAATAAACGATTGACCGTCAAAATATGGCATTTGTAAATCAGAGATAATTAGTTTAGGCATGTTCCCATCTTCTAACCAGCTAAAAGCTTCAATACCGTTGTTCTTTACAACTATTTCGTAGTCTTTTGATAGTATAAAGTTGAGTAGCTTTAAAATACTCAAATCGTCATCAACAATCAGTAAAGTTTTTTTCATGCCGACTCTAATTCGTGTTTCGGGTTATAAATATGATAGTTTAAAATCAAAAACGCTAAAAATAATTACTATGGTTAACTTTTTTGGTCAAAACCAGTATAATATATTTTATATGACTGCTAATAATATTAAGTTATTGGATAATATTTTTTTATCTAAAAGTATACTTAATTATTCGTTAGTAAATTTAATTTCTCCAAATTACACTATAAATGTTAACAAATACAGCCATTGTGATTATATTTTCCAATATCTTCTGCTAAGTTTACGCATCCTGTTAAAATAGGTTTCATGTTTATGCAAAATTACTTTGTTGGTATTGATTTAGGCACAGGCAGTACAAAAGCAGTAGCGGTTGATATTAATGGTAAAACCATTGCTACCGCTCAAAGTTATTATACAACCAATAATCCTAAGCCTGGCTACAGCGAGCAAAACCCCGAACTGATATGGCAGGCATTTGTAAACTGCATTAGCAAAATACATACCAACCTTAAGCAAGCCCCTATAGCTATTAGCTTTAGCAGCGCTATGCATAGCATTATGCCTGTAGATGAGGATGGTAACGCACTGGCCGATGCTATGCTTTGGTCCGATTCCCGAAGTGGGGATATTGCCCAAAATATCCGTCAATCTGCCCAGGGCGAGGATATTTATCAACACACAGGTACCGCCATATATGCTATGTCGCCACTTTGCAAGCTAATTTGGTTGCGGGAAAATGATAAAAAATTGTTTAATAACGCCCATAAGTTTATATCGGTAAAAGAATATGTTTGGTTTAAACTGTTTGGTGCTTTTGAAGTGGATTACTCCATTGCTTCGGCCATGGGGTTGTTTGATATTTTAGATTTAAAGTGGTATGATAAAGCATGCGCTTTAGCCGGCATAGATTTTTCAAAACTTTCAACACCTGTTAATACAGATTACAAACGGTATGTTGCTTCTGCAGATGTTTTGCCTGGCAGCAGTACCGAAACGGCTTTCGTTATAGGCGCCAGCGATGGCTGCTGTGCCAACTTGGGTGGTAACGCGGTACGTGGCGGTGTTGGGGCGCTTACTATTGGTACCAGCGGTGCGGTGAGGGTAGGCAGCAACGTCCCGGTTTATAACTACGGCGCCATGACCTTTAATTACCTGCTTAATGCCCATACATTTATTTGTGGCGGGGCGGTAAACAATGGTGGTGCCGCCGTAAACTGGTTGCTGAAAGATTTTTTAAAGCTGGGGCCGGTTACCGATGATAGCTATAAACAGCTATTTAAAGCGATAGATACTGTTAAGCCCGGCAGCGATGGCCTGGTGTTTTTACCTTATTTATATGGCGAACGGGCACCGGTTTGGGATGCCAAAAGCTCGGGGGCATTCATAAATATCAATTTTAAGCATCAGCAGCAACACTTTTTAAGGGCTGCTTTAGAAGGTATCTGCTTTGCCTTGAACGATGTGTTGAACGCGGTAGAAAATCCGAACCAAACTATAGAAGAAATTGTAATAAGTGGCGGGTTTATATCATCACCTACCTGGGTGCAGCTGCTTGCTGATATTACCGGGAAAAAGTTGGTTCTGCTGCAATCTGATGATGCATCGGCTATAGGCGCTATTTATTTAGCTATGGAAGCGTTGGATATCGATATTAAAAAGATAATGGACAATGAAGCTACAGACAGGGTAGTGATAACCCCTGATAATAAGGGGCATGCAACTTACAGCCAGATATTCCCGGTATATAAGAAACTTTACAGCGATCTTAAGCAGTCGATGCACCAACTGCATAGTCTTAACAATTAACGGATCATTACACCTGGCTTGTTTACAACAGGCAGCTTAATAAAATTATCGTCGACTATGCTTTCGGGTAAAAAAATAAACTTTTTATCGAAGATCTCCCTGCCGATATAATAGCTCAGCCAATACTCGTTGTTCAATCCAAAGGTTTGCTCGTCAATAGGTTCAATAAGTTTATAAGAGTTTGCCTCAATAAGCGGGAATGAGTGGCGCAGGATAGAAGTTTTAACCTGTTCGCCATCTTTTTCGCCATAACCTTTTGAAGTTACCAGCACGTTTTCCAGCGGCACGTTTTTAAGGTTGATAAGGTACACGTACCAAACTTTGCTTTCGGGGTTTTCGCCTTCTAAAGCTACTGCAACCGCTATATCTTTAACCACATTAGGGGGGAGGTCTTTAATCATTTTGTATTAGTGAGTGGTTGATTAAGCTGATTGGGTGAATAGTTGAATATTCTAAAACCACCCACCATTCACTCAATCAACTAATAACTTACTTTTTTTTCGCAACCGCTTTTTTCTTTGCCGGTGCTTTTTTAGCGGCCGGTTTTGCAGCAGCGGCCGTTTTACCGAAACGCCCTTTCTTGGCATCTTTTGGCATCGCGTCGGCTAATGCTTTACATTGTTCGTATGTAAGCGTTAGCGGGTCTGTGATATCCTTTGGTATTTTAACGTTTAGTTTACCAAATTCAATATATGGCCCCCAACGACCGTTTAAAACTTTTACGGTTTCGTCTTCCGGGAAAGCCTTTATTAACTTCTCTGCATCTTTTTTACGCTTCGCCTCAATCAGTTCAATAGCTTGTTCCTCGGTAACATCTAACGGGTCTATCTCTTTTGGTAAAGAAACAAACGCGCTGTTGTGGCTAATATATGGGCCAAACCTGCCAATAGCCACCTTCATCACTTTACCTTCATACTCACCAACAACTTTTGGCAGTTTGAATAGTTCAAGCGCTTCTTCCAGGCTTATAGTTTCTATACTTTGGCCTGTACGCAGGCTTGCATACAGGGGTTTTTCCTCGCTTTCGTCTGTCGGGTTTTCACCAACTTGTACAAACGGGCCGTACCTGCCAATACGTACCGACATTTTTTTACCGCTTTCCGGGTGTACACCTAATTCGCGTTCGCCGGTTGCCTTGTCAGCCGTTTCAATGGTGCTTTGTACGTCCTTGTGGAAAGGATCGTAAAAAGTACGGATCATTTTTGTCCAGTCCTGCAGGCCCTGGGCTATTTCGTCAAACTGTTTTTCAACGCTGGCAGTAAAGTTAAAATCAACAATGCCCTGAAAATGCAGTACCAAAAAGTCATTCACCACAGCGCCAATATCGGTAGGGAATAATTTACCACGCTCGGCACCGGTATTCTCTATCCTGGTTTCTTTGACGATGTTACCGCCTTTAAGTGTTAGCATGCGGAAGTTCCTTTGGCGGCCTTCACGTTCTTCCTTTACCACGTATCCGCGGTTTTGTATGGTAGATATGGTAGGGGCATAGGTTGATGGACGACCTATACCTAATTCTTCTAATTTTTTTACCAGGCTGGCCTCGGTATAACGTGCAGGCGGGCGCGAAAATCTTTCAGTAGCCGATAATTCCTGCAAGTCTAAGATCTGCCCTTTGCTTAATGGCGGCAATATTGCGTTATCGCCATCTGCTGTTTGGTTGTCCTCATCCTCATCGCTGCCTTCCAGGTAAACTTTCAGGAAACCATCAAACTTCATTACCTCTCCGTTAGCAACAAGGTCTTCTTTACGTGTTGATATACTGATCTTTGCAACGGTTTTTTCAAATTGCGCTTCACTCATTTGCGATGCAATAGCGCGTTTCCAGATCAGTTCGTACAGGCGTTTTTCGTTACTTTCGCCATCAATAGTATGGTTATTGAAGTAAGTAGGGCGTATGGCCTCGTGAGCTTCCTGCGCACCTGCGCTTTTGGTTTTATACTTTCTATGCTGATGGTATTTATCGCCGTAGGCAGATACAATTTCCTTTTGAGCAGCATCTAATGCCGTATCAGATAAGTTTACCGAATCGGTACGCATGTAAGTGATATAACCGGATTCGTACAACCTTTGCGCTACCTGCATGGTACGTGCTACCGAGTAACCCAGTTTACGACTTGCCTCCTGTTGTAAGGTAGATGTAGTAAAGGGCGCTGCCGGTGAACGTTTGGCGGGTTTGGTTTCTAATGATTTTATCTCGAAAATAGCCTTGATACAATCCTGTAAAAATTGCTCGGCATCCTCCTGCTTGCTAAAACGCTCGGGCAATTCGGCTTTAAATGCATCTTTGCCTTTGCCAAACAGGGCCACTACTTTAAAAGCAGCCTCTGCTTTAAATTTATTTACCTCGCGTTCGCGGTCAACAATTAAACGTACAGCTACAGATTGTACACGACCTGCAGAAAGTGATGGTTTAACTTTTTTCCACAAAACAGGTGATAGCTCAAAACCCACCAGCCTGTCTAAAACACGGCGGGCCTGTTGTGCATTTACCAGGTTGTAATCTATTTTACGCGGATTTTCTATAGCCTTCATAATAGCCGGCTTTGTTATCTCATGGAAAACAATGCGGCGGGTATCCGGCTCTTTTAGTCCTAAAGTTTCAAATAAGTGCCATGATATGGCTTCTCCCTCGCGGTCCTCATCGGAAGCGAGCCATACAATGTCTGCTTCTTTAGCTAATTTCTTTAACTCGCTCACTACCTGCTTTTTATCTGCAGGTACTTCGTACCTTTGTGAGAAATTATTGTTGATATCTATAGCATCTTCAGATTTTACAAGATCGCGAATATGGCCGTAGCTCGATTTTACGGTAAAGTCCTTTCCCAGGTATCCTTCAATGGTTTTGGCTTTCGCCGGTGACTCAACAATCAGTAAATTTTTAGCCATTTAAGCGTGTGTTTTTTTGCAAAGAAAACATAAAATGCATTAGAAACGCAAATTTGTTTTTTTGTTGGGTTGTAAATGTAGTAAAGCGGGTAGTAATAAAAATGTTTTCAAGATGAGTATTTGCCGACATTTCACTCATCCCGACTACGCTTCGCTGGCCGACCCTCTCTACTACGTAAAGAGGGTGAAAAAGATTTGACAAAAAGAAAATTAAATCAAAAAACCGCCGCCTAAAAGGTCGTTGCCTTCATAGAATACCGCTGACTGGCCCGGTGCAATGCCCGATACCATGTGGTCGAACGACACCTTCATGTGGTCGCCTATCTGTACTATCTTACTTTCGGTACCGGCATCTTTGTAGCGTATTTTAGTCACGGCTTCCAATGGCTCGGTAATTTTATCGTATTTAACCAGGTTAAGGTTACGTACCCAGGCTTCTTTCTTTTCCAGTTCTTCAATAGTGCCTAAAACAACGGTATTTGTTTCGGGCTGAATTTTGGTAACGAACATGGGTTTGCCCAAAGCAATGCCTAAGCCTTTACGCTGGCCTATGGTATAATAAGGATAACCCAGGTGCTTGCCTGCTATGGTGCCATCGGTAAGTACAAAGTTGCCAGGGCCTACACGTTCGTCAAGGTCTTCTACTTTATGACGTAGAAATGCCCTGTAGTCGTTATCAGGCACAAAGCAGATCTCATAGCTTTCGCTTTTACCCGCCAGTTCCAGCTGACCCATATCAACCGCCATCTGCCTTATTTCGGGCTTTGAAAAACTGCCTAAAGGGAATTTGGTACGCGCCAGGTTTTGCTGCGATACGCCCCAAAGTACGTATGACTGATCTTTGTTCTCGTCTTTACCTTTTGATATTACGTAACGGCCGCTATCCTGCAAACGGATGTTGGCATAATGGCCGGTAGCAATAAATTCGCAATCCAGTTTATCGGCACGTTTTAAAAGGGCTTCCCATTTAATGTGGGTATTGCACAGCACACAGGGGTTAGGGGTACGGCCGGCAAGGTATTCGTCAACAAAGTTATCGATAACAAAATCGCCAAACTCATTGCGGATATCCAGAATATAATGCGGGAAACCATAGCCAACGGCCAAAGCACGCGCATCGTTAATACTATCCAAACTGCAGCAGCCGGTTTCTTTTGAACTGCCACCACTTGCGGCGTAGTCCCAGGTTTTCATGGTAAGGCCTATGACCTCATAGCCCTGTTCATGCAGCATTACTGCCGCTACAGAACTATCAACTCCGCCACTCATTGCCACTAATATCCTACCGTGCTTACTCATATTGGGTGCAAAGATAAGGTTTTAGTGTTTATGGTGTTTATAGCTTGGGTCAGAGGATGGTAAAATGAAGATGGGAACGGGGGGCTCTGCAGAGACAGTGATCTAGATATGCTCCAAGCTGCAAACAGGTACAGTGCCACAAAGGCGATGAACCCTAAAACTACGCGGAGGGTTATTTTGATGAATTTTTTATATTGAATTGTGAAGGCGCGGTTCACAGTGGGCACAATATGCATAACTAATATTATAAGTTAATCTTATCTTTATTTTCAAATATTAACACCCGTTTATACCGTATCATAGTATGGCCTCCAATGACAATAGTATTACCCTGGGCATTACCCTCGAAAAACCGCCCTTAAACCTAATCTACTCTTTGCAAAAAGGTTCAGGCTCCAATTATGAGCCCGTGCAGGTACAACGATCAATAGGGGATGATCTCTATTTTCAATTGTCGATAGAAATAAAAGGCACTCCGGATATGCATGATCTGCCCGATTTTCGCGGGCCGTTTGTGCAGGGGCCGATAGGCAGCAGGTTTATTTACCTGGACATTGGATCGTACGCAGGTGGTGGCGGCTGGAGCGGTCGGCTTAAAATACCGCTAACCGGTATTATATGGGATCAAATAACAGCGGGCGCAGAATTGGAAACCACCGTGCCCGGTACCGGCAAAAATGGTATGCCAAACTGTGCTACCGTAAAACCATTTGCTGGCTGGCAGGAAAAAACAGGTGTGTAATAATTGATAGCATAATTACTGCCTTATCTGCCCACTCCCTTTAACTATCCATTTATAACTCGTTAATTCCTCCAATCCCATCGGCCCGCGGGCGTGGAGCTTTTGTGTGCTGATGCCAATTTCGGCACCAAGGCCAAACTGGGCGCCATCAGTAAAAGCTGTAGAAGTATTTACATAAACGGCCGCGGCATCAACCCGGTTTAAAAAGGTTTCTATATTGAGTTCATCCTCAGAGATTATAGCCTCGCTATGTTTAGAACTGTTGATAGCGATATGATTCAAAGCTTGTTGCAGGTTGTCAACCGTTTTAATAGACATCTTCATCGACAGAAATTCTATTCCGAAGTGTTCCGGTTTGGCTTCTTCTAAAAGTGAGACAGGGTATAAACCATCCAATACTTCGTAGGCTTTCTTATCGGCGTAGATCTGTACCTCTTTTTTGGCAAGAGGTTCTGTAATATGTACCAGATCGCCAAGGCGTTTGCTGTTGATAATGAGGCAATCCAAAGCATTACAAACACTAACACGGCGGGTTTTGGCATTATCAATAATTGCTGTGGCTTTTTCCAAATCGCCGGTTTCGTCAAAATAGGTGTGCACTATACCCGCACCTGTTTCAATAACTGGTACTTTGCTGTTACCGCGTACGTAATTGATCAAATTTTGGCTACCCCGGGGGATAAGCACATCCACAAAGCCAACAGCGTTAAGTAATGCTTCTGTAGCTTCCCGTTCTACAGGTAAAAGTGTAACCGTATTTACATCGATCTGATGTGCCGATAAAACCCCGTGGATAATTTTGATAATAGCCCGGTTAGAAAAATCGGCATCGCTGCCACCTTTTAATATGCTGATGTTACCCGTTTTAAAACACAGCGCGAAAACATCAAAAGTAACATTTGGCCTCGCCTCATAAATAACACCCACAACGCCAAGCGGGACACTTACTTTTTTGATATACAGCCCGTTTGGTAAGGTTTTCTCAGACAATACTTTACCAAGCGGGCTATCCAGCCCCGCAACACTTTCTATATCCTTTGATATATCTTTTATCCTGTCGGCGGTTAGGGTAAGGCGGTCATATTTGGGGTCGGCGCTATCCATGCGCTCCAGGTCTTTTTTGTTTTCCTGCAGCAGGTAATCTGTTTGTTCAATGGCAGCTTTTGCTACATCAAGTAGCACTTTATTTATTGCAGCAGGTGACAGAGCCGCACTTCGGCCGGCTATTAACGCGTTCTCAAAATATTGTTTGTAGTTCATTGTTATCCTTGTAAATAAAGGTAATCATAATGCACCAGTGCCTTCTGGTTCTTTTTGCCTGTAAGTTCCCGGGCTTTGTCAGATCCATATTCGGCCAGGCCCAAGCCTATTGTTTTGTTATTCTCGTCAACTATTTTAATGATCTCGCCCTTTTTAAAATCTGATACTATACTAATAATGCCTACGGGCAGCAAACTGGACGCCTTACTGGAAATAAGCACTGTTTTGGCGCCCTCGTTAACCTGTACAACACCGGTTGCCGCGTTTTCTGAGTGGGCCAGCCATTTCTTTTTACCCGACGCTTTTTTGGTAGGAGTAAAGCGGGTATGCACCACTTTGTTATCCAATACATCTATCAGGATATTTTCTTTGGTGCCATTAGCGATGTGTACCGCTATGCCCAGCTTAGCAACCTTATGCGCTATGGTTGATTTGGTGATCATTCCGCCGCGTCCAAACTGCGAACGCCCTGTGCTTACGAACGATGAAAAATCAATCCCGGCATCATTAACTTCGGTAATTACCGCGGAGGTTTCCAGTTTGGGGTCGCCGGTATAAATGCCATCAACATTGGTTAATACAATGAGGGCCTGCGCGTTTAACATGGAGGCTATTAACCCGGCCAGTTCATCGTTATCGGTAAACATCAACTCGGTAACCGATACCACATCGTTTTCGTTTATTACGGGTATTACCCGGTGCTGCAGTAATATCTCCAGGCAATTGCGCATGTTCAGGTAATGTAACCTGTCGCGAAAATCCTCTTTGGTTACCAATACCTGCGAACAAAGGATCTTAAACTTTTCAAATAAGTGAGCATAAGTGTTAATGAGTTTTACCTGGCCGATTGAAGCTAATAACTGCCTTACAGCCACTGCATCAGACTTTTCTGAAATATTTATCAAACTTCGGCCCGATGCAACCGCACCCGATGATACTAAAATAACTTCCTTACCCTGCTTTTTTATTTCGGCTATCTGGTTAACTAAATGCTCAATACGTGCTACATCCGGCAGGCCATCTGCACGGGTAATTACGTTCGAACCTATTTTAATAATGATGCGCCGGTAGTTGAATGACATTAATGTATATGAATTTAGTCGACAATATTAACGATTTGCCGCCGCATTTGGATGGAAATATTGAGGTTTTAAGCTGATAAGCCAGTAGACGGGGCCTCATCTATCTGCAATGCTTTCCATACAGCCGCTGAAATATTGCCTTTAACCGAAGCAAGTTGCAGTTTAGCGGCCGCTGCTTCACTTTCCAGTTGGTTGTCTTTATAGTGAATGAAAAACAGAATTATGACATAGGCGATAACCTTTGTTAGTTTATTCAGTATTAATAGATGCTCATATTATTAATAAGTTACGAAGGTTTCTGTTTTCTGAGTAACAATTTGTTTTGCAGTGAATTTGATCATTTAAAGCTATAAATATTATTTTTTCACATTAATATTTGGATACTATAAAAGATTTTATATTTTTGTCTACTTATTCTATAGACAATGTATTATTTATCTACATCTTCATTAGTTTTGATACCGCGAATGCAGAGCCACACTGCATGCTGTTGTTGTTAATTCCACCCCGGATAACAATACGTAACAACACATTTTTAATTTTTTCAACCTTATTCCATGAAATCTTTTACAAATTTCTTAAAGCTCATTGCTCTTTTTTTAACACTTGTCCCGAGTGTGGCCCTGGCTCAACTGAACGGCAACTACGCGTTAAGCGGTAAAGTTAACGACGAACACGGGCAGCCACTGATAGGTACAACCGTAGCCATAAAAGGTACTGATAATAAAACCGCTACAGATAGTACCGGTAGATTTACTTTGCAAACCAATGCTAAACTGCCCTTTACATTAGTTTTTAGTGCTATAGGTTTTCAAACGCAGGAGTTTTTGATAAAGAATAGCAACAGCGCCTTAAATGTACAGCTAAGTACACAGGCATTACTTATAAATGAGGTAGTAGTAACGGCATCCCGCAGGGAAGAAAAGTTGTTACGCTCACCGGTAGCTATTGAAAAGCTGAGCATAACGGCATTAAAACAATCGCCGGGCCCAAGTTTTTACGACGCGTTGGAAAACGTTAAAGGTGTGCAAATGACCACTACCAGTATCACCATGAAAGTGCCAAATACACGTGGTTTTAACAGCCCTAACAACTTTAGGTTTATGCAACTGGCGGATGGTGTGGATATGCAATCGGCAACCCTTGGTGTACCGCTTGGAAATGCCATTGGCCCCACCGAGCTGGATATAGCAAGCATTGAGCTTACACCCGGTGCTGCCGCGGCTTTGTATGGTACAAATGCCATTAACGGTTTATCAAATTTATTCACTAAAGATCCATTTAAAACGCAGGGACTTAGTTTTTATCATCGTACGGGTATTAACCATGTGGATGGTATAGGGGTTAGTCCAAGTGCTATCAACGAAACCGCTATCCGTTTTGCAAAGGCATTTAACAATAAATTTGCCTTTAAAGTTAATGCCAGCTATTTAACAGGGAAAGATTGGCAGTCAAATACCCGCCGTGATCAGAACCCCGGTAATCTGAAAACAGCCAACCCGGCCTATCCGGAACTTACCGGTACAAGCAATGCGGCTTACGATGGCTGGAATAAATATGGCGATGACGCGCTTGCGGGCAGTAATACAGTATCTATAAAAGGTATAGTAGTTGATGGTGTTGCAAGACCGAACCTAACTGTTGCCCGTACCGGATATAACGAAGTTGATTTGGTTGACCCTAAGGTTACCAACTTAAAACTGGATGGTACGCTGGCATACAAGATCACCCCTAATACTCAATTATCATACACATACCGCTATGGTAACATGGATGGCGTTTTTCAACGCGGTAATAAAATATCATTAAATGGTGCAACTGTACAAAACCACAAGGTTGAATTAAAGGGTGCCGATTTCCTGGTTCGTGCTTACGAATCAATAGAGAACACCGGCAAATCATTCAACGTTAAACCGTTGGCAGATAACCTTGACCTGAACCACGCCAGCAACTCGGCATGGGGAACGGCTTATAAAAACGCCCTTACCGCTTATGCTAACACGCATGGCGGTTCTTTAACATCGGCAAACCTGGCGGCCGCTAATGATGCTGCACGTGCTGCCGCCGATGCAGGCAGGGTAGAGCCCGGCACACAAGCGTTTAACGATCTTCGCAAAACCATTATTGGTATCAACAACTGGGATATAAAATCGAACCTGATACCAAACGCGCCGGTAACAGGTGGCGCCGCTTTGGTACAAAAAAGCCATATGTTTAATGCGGAAGCACAATGGGATTTGACCAAGAGAGTAAAATTTGTTGATCTGTTGGTTGGTGCCGATGTACGTGTTTATGATATTATCCCCGACGGAAATAACTTTGTTGACTTTAGCCGCTCCATTGCCGATAGGAACTCACCACTGCCAGATGGTAGTTTTGGCGAGAATGTTACTTATAAAAAATATGGCGCCTTTACACAGGTTACCAAAACCTTTTTTAACGAGAAGCTGAAACTATTTGGCTCTATTCGTTGGGATCGTAACCCATACTTCTCTCCGAAATTTACGCCACGTTTGGCCGCGGTTTATTCGCCAACACAGAATCATAACTTTAGGTTCACGTTCCAGAACGGATACCGTTTCCCGTCATTGTTTGAGGCCTTATCTTACGTAAATAATGGCCGTGTTAAACGTGTGGGCAGTTTAGAGTTCATAAACGAAGGCTTAGGATATTTAAATAATAGTTATACCCAGCAATCGGTAACGGCATTTAACGCGGCGGTTAAAGCACAGTCTACAACCGGCGATGACGCTACAGCTTTAGCAAACAGAAACCTGTTACAGGTTGCCGACCTGCCAAAGGCGCGCCCGGAGCAGATCACATCATTTGAGGTGGGTTACAAAGGGATCTTCTTTGATAACAAGGTATTCCTTGATGTAGATGCTTATGCTAACCGTTATAATGGCTTTTTGGGCCAGGTACAGGTGTTTGTGCCAAACGCTACTACAGTAGGCTCTGATGCCGCGGTATTAGCTATGCTTGATATTAACCGCGACCCTACAACAGCTACTGCAAACAATGCGGCAAGTGCCGGCCAAAGCCGTTATCGTGTTTATACCAATGCTAAGAACATTTATAACAACTATGGTTCATCTGCAGGGTTAAGTTATAATTTCTATCAGAAATATACCGTATCGGGTAACGTAAGTTTTAACAAGCTGAAAGCGCAGCAAACCTCGGATATTTTCGTGACTGGATTTAATACGCCGGAATGGTCTGGTAATTTCTCTTTCGGTAATCGCGAAGTGGTTAAGAACCTTGGTTTCAATGTGGTTTACAAATGGCAGCAAAGCTACCTGTGGGAAAGTCCGCTGGTAACCGGTACAGTACCGGCCATCCATACACTTGATGCACAGATAACCCTACGCGTACCGGTATATTATGCAACATTTAAAATTGGCGCTACAGATATATTTAATAAGCGATATATCCAGTATGCAGGCGGCCCAACAATCGGCGGTATTTATTATGCCTCGGTTACGTTGGATGGCCTGTTGAGCGGGAATAAATAAAGATCCTATTTGTTTTTTTAGGTATAATTTAGTTTTTCAAAAAGCGGGCGGGCGAGCTGCCCGCTTTTTTTGTGGTTTTAAAACCTATATTTAACTGCTTAAATATATCACATAACATGTTTAAAAGCAGGCTGCTTCTTGTCACACTATCGCTTTTTTTGCTAATAAATACACAGTATTTTTGGGAGGGGATGCTTGGTGGTTTTGCGATACCACTAACACTTGTATTCGCAATCACTTTCCTGATACTTGTTTTTCAAGTATTCCACCAAATCTATTTATCAGTAAGAGAACGATTTAGAGATAAGCAGAGGATCTATAGAGTTGGTATTGTGATAGTACTTTTAACCTTGGTGGTCTTGCGCCCTTTTGGCCTGATCAACTATAGGATATTTGAAAGTAAAAATGTATTCGTAGCAGAAAGAGAAGGAGTTGCAAATTGCATGACTACCCTTATGCTAAAGGAAAGCGGCAGGTTTAAAATGAGAAGTGTCTGCTTTGGTGTTGAGGAAGAAACCGGAAGTTATACTTTTAATAAGGATACACTTAAATTAAACTATGCATCTTTCCGGGGAGGAGATAATGGTTTTAAGTACGGGATTTTAGATACCGCTAACAAAAGTCTTAAACTTTATAGAACAGCGCTCGATACTTTGCCAATTCCTTTGTATGTGAGCAAAAATGAAATTAAGGCTCCATAAAACAATGATACTGGATATTCGCTAATCTATTTTGCTCGTCTGTTACGAATGCTTGATAGGGGATTGCGATTATATCGCCCGAGTATACCAACCTGTCATTTCGAACGAGCATGTGGAAGGAAGAGCGTGGAGCTAGGAGAAATCTTTTACAAGTGGCAGGCGGTGAATTTACATGATGGGATGCAAAGTGTAAAAGATTTCTCCTCGTACCTCGTTCGAAATGACATGGTGGGAGAGACATCGTTCAACAAGCGGCAGGCGGTGAATTTGCATGATGGGATGCAAAGTGTAAAAGATTTCTCCTCGTACCTCGAAATGACATGGTGGGAGAGACATCGTTCTACAAGCGACAGGCGGTGAATTTGCATGATGGAATGCAATGTGTAAAAGATTTCTCCTCGTACCTCGTTCGAAATGACATGTCGGGGAAGCAGCCCCCCCCCCTAAAACGCAAGAACCCTGCACGAGTTGCACCTCGCACAGGGTATTCTTACTTCACTTAACGGTTTATATAATAATTGGAATTATTCTTACTCTACCGACTGGCGCAGCATTAGCGCGCCTACGGTTACATTGGTGCGGCTATCAATAATTATAGCGCCGCCATTGGCTTTATTTACCTGGTATGGGTCGAAGGCTAAAGGCTCGGCAGTTTTAATAACAATGCGGCCAATATCATTCAGTTTAAATTCCTCGTCAAAATCTTTCTCCAGGGTGTTAATGTTCACTTTGTAAATGATCTCCTGAATTTTGCAGCGGATAGTTTTTGTGTTGTGCTGCACTAAATAGGTGAGGGAGGTGTCCAGCGGACGGGTATCCATCCAGCACAGGTCGGCCTCTATTACATTGCTTAGTTGCGGTTGCCCGGCACTATTCACAATAATATCGCCACGGCTTATATCAATATTATCCTTCAGGTGCACTGTTACAGACATGCCCGCTAATGCCTCTTCGGGTTGCTTATCGTACACTTCAATCTTGGAAATGGTAGAACTAAAGCCCGATGGCAGCACCGTTACCTTATCGTTCACCTTAAATGACCCGCTTGATACGCGACCGGCATAACCACGATAATCGTGCAGGGCATCTGTTTGTGGCCTAACTACCCATTGTACGGGCAATCTTGCATGTGCAGATGAATCGTCAATGGTGAGCTCCACATTCTCTAAATGCTGCAAAAGGCTATCGCCTAAGTACCAGCTCATTTTTGACGATGGATATACAATATTATCGCCCTTAAGCGCACTTACCGGAATATAGGTTACATTATCCAGATTAACCTTTGCAGCCAGTTTCTTAAAGTCGGCTATGATCTGTTTAAACACATCTTCGCTGTAATCAACCATGTCCATTTTGTTAACGGCAACCACCACCTGCGGTATTTGTAACAACGACACCAAAAAGGAGTGACGTGTAGTTTGCTCTACAACACCTTTACGTGCATCTATCAGGATGATGGCCAATGCGGCATTACTTGCACCGGTAACCATGTTACGGGTATACTGGATATGACCGGGTGCATCGGCAATGATAAACTTGCGTTTATCAGTTTCAAAGTATTTGTAGGCTACATCAATAGTAATACCCTGCTCGCGCTCGGCTTTAAGGCCGTCGGTTAAAATGGCAAGGTCAATACTGCCGTCGTCGTTTTTACGGTTCGATGCATGCAGGGCTTCCAGTTGGTCAAGCAGTATGGCCTCACTATCGTATAATAACCTGCCTATTAATGTGCTTTTACCGTCATCAACACTGCCTGCGGTAATAAATTTTAATATATCCATTTTTGGATTTTAGATTTACGATTTTAGATTTTTTATTCTGATTAAAACTTTCAATTCTGGCTTTACCATTAAAGGCTAAATCCGAAATCGAAAAGTCGAAATCAAAAATATCCCCCTTTTTTCCTGTCTTCCATGGCCGCTTCACTTACTTTATCGTCCATACGTGCGCCGCGTTCGCTGATCTTTGATGATGCTATCTCGTTAATAATGTCATCAATCTCAAACGCGTACGATTCAACTGCCGCCGTACAGGTCATATCACCCACGGTACGGAAACGCACATTCTTTTTCTCTACTACATCATCGGCATCCATATTAAGGAATGGCGATGCGGCCATTAGCTGCCCATTACGGGTAATACAATCACGCTGATGCGCAAAATAGATAGTTGGCAACGGGATGTTTTCCCTGCGGATATAGTTCCATACATCAAGCTCTGTCCAGTTACTTATCGGGAAAACGCGTACGTTCTCGCCTTTATGGATCCTGCCATTGTAAATATCCCAAAGCTCGGGGCGCTGGCGTTTTGGGTCCCACTGGCCAAATTCATCACGTACCGAAAAGATACGTTCCTTTGCACGGGCTTTTTCCTCATCACGGCGTGCGCCACCTATACAGGCATCAAACTTATGTTTGGCAATGGTATCCAGCAGGGTAACCGTTTGCAGCGGGTTACGACTGGCGTTTTTGCCCTTTTGCTCAATAACTTTTCCTTCGTCAATAGTATCCTGCACGTGGCCTATGATCAATTTTTCGCCAATGCGGGCTACCATATCATCACGGTAGGTAATTGTTTCTTCAAAATTATGCCCGGTATCAATATGCACCAGCGGGAAGGGGAACTTACCCGGGCGAAAGGCTTTTAATGCCAAATGCACCAGGGTAATAGAATCCTTGCCGCCTGAAAACAGCAACGCAGGTTTTTCAAACTGCCCCGCTACTTCGCGCAGAATATATATGGCCTCTGCCTCTAATTCGTCCAGGTAATCTAAACGGTATTTGCTCATTCTTTTAAATCATTTAACGTTACTGCATGTAATCCACACTCTTTTTTGCTTTGGTCTTCCCACCACCAGCGCCCGGCCCTAAAATCTTCGCCGGGTTGTACCGCCCTTGTACAGGGCAGGCAGCCAATACTGGGGAAACCCTTATCATGCAATGTATTGTACGGTATATTATATTGTTTGATGTATGCTTTTACATCATCTAAAGTCCAGTTAAAAATAGGGTGGAACTTAATGAGTTGATTGCCTTCGTCCCACTCCACATTGCTCATATCCTCGCGGTTTGGCGATTGCTCGGCACGGATGCCGGTTATCCAGCATTGGTTGCCTGCCAGCGCCCGGTGCAAAGGCTCTATCTTGCGGATGCCGCAGCATTCTTTACGGTTCGCTACTGATTCATAAAAGCTGTTAGGGCCTTTGGCGTTGACCATAGCTTCTAACTTGTTATGATCAGGGTAGTATGCGTAAATAGGTTGGCCGTAGATCTCCATAGTGCGGTTCCACACATAATATGTTTCGGGGAACAGCCTGCCGGTTTCCAGCGTAAAAACTTTTATAGGGATATCATTGGCGAATATCATGTGCGATATTACCTGGTCTTCCCATCCAAAACTAGTAGAAAATACTATTTCACCCGGGAAATGTCCTGCCAGCGCTTGTAATGCAGCTATAGGATCCTTCCCGTTTACTAATTGCGATATGTAGCTTATATCTGCCATTATATCACCTTCATTAAAAAGTTAAAAATACTGCGTATGCTGATCAGAATAACAATAACAGCTACAGAAACCATAATAGCCTTCGCTGATATTTTATTTGAGATCCTTGCCGCTACGGGCGACGCTAAAGCGCTACCTATAACTAACCCGGCCACCGCATCCCAGTGCGAACTGTTAAGCATGGTAATGAAGGTTAAAGAACCCATCAGTGCGATAAAAAACCGTGAAAGCTTTACCGTACCTAACGAGAACCTTGGGTGACGGCCGCCTGCTATCAGTGTAGACAACACAATTGACCCCCAGCCACCGCCGCCAACTGCATCAATAAAACCACCGCCTAAACCAAGCAGGGAGATGTTTTTTATTTTAGCTTTAGTGCGTTTACGATTCAGGTTAATGGCTTTTGATAATATTACGCAGCCCAAAATTAATGTGTATAATGATACTGCCGGTTTGGTGTATTGGGCATAGTGCTCTAATGACGATAACAGGTATGCGCCCGTTACTGCACCAACAATGCCGGGTAAGAGCAATAGTTTAAATAGCTTCCAGTTTACATTGCCCATGCGGTAATGCATCCAGCCGGCAATGCCGTTACTCATAATTTCTGACAAGTGCACACCCATACTTGCCGAAGCAGGTGGGATGCCCATAGAAAGAGAGAATGTAGTTGATGTTACCCCGTACGACATGCCGATAGCACCATCTACCAGTGCGAAAACAAAACCTGCACCCAGGAAATAGTAAAACATGGGTGGGATGGTTTCCACATAACCTCTAAAAGCCGGCTCCCTATACCAAAGCGAAGCAATAACTATAAGCAAAAAAACTATAGACATACCCCAAACCAGTAGTTTGAGGTTTAGGTTACTTGGTGGTTTTTGCGTGCCTACCAATACAGCGGTTACCCGGTTAAGTTCTTTTACTTTATGGGTAAAATCGCCGGCTAAGGTATTGCGCACCTCGCTCATTTGCTGTAGGGTAATATCCAGTTCGGCCGGTAAAGCCTCGCCTAAAACTTCTTTAAGGCGTTTGGCTATTGTGGGCGATTTTCCGTTGGTTGATATTGCTATCTTCAGGTCTCCTTTTTGTACAATAGAGCCCAGGTAAAAATCACATAGTTCGGGTTTATCGGCAACATTGATCAGTAACTTACGGTCATGCGCCGATTGCCTTACATATTTGTTTAACTCACTATCATTTGTGGCGGCAATTACCAGGTCGGCACCGTCCAGATCAGTATCTGTAAATGGTTTTTGAATAATGTTTACCTGCGGATGTATTGATGCCAGCAGGTGCACGTCTGTTAAAAAAGTTTTAGAAATAACGGTAACAGTAGCAGCCGGACTGTTTTGAAGCAGGGCCGTTAGCTTTTCCAAGCCAACATTACCCGCGCCAACCAGCACCGTATGCAAATTGTTCAGCTTTAAAAACACCGGGAACAATTGATTCCCCTGGGTTTTCTCCGGCTGAACGTCCGTTAAACTATTATCCTTTGGCAACAATGTCATAAACGTCTTTTACCAGTTTAAATTTAGGGTGTAGTGAAACCACTTCGCCAAAAACGATAAGGGCAGGAGAGCTGATGCCGCTTTCTCCGGCCAGATCTGCAATATTATCGGCTATGCCAATAACTACCTTTTCGTTAACGGTGGTCCCGCTTTGTATTACGGCAACCGGTAATTTACCTTTGCCTTCATTCTTAAATATCTGTGCAATTTGCGCCAGCTTGTGGATACCCATAAGCACCACAATGGTAGCGTTGGTTTTAGCCGCCTGATACAGGTCGGCAGATATTTTGCCATCGCTTGTTGTGCCGGTAACTACCCAAAAGCTTTCACTTAAACCCCTATGGGTAACCGGTATGCCTTGTAAGCCCGGTACACCAATAGAACTCGAAATGCCCGGAACAACCTGCGTAGGGATGTTATATTCGGCAGCAAAATCCAATTCTTCGTGCCCGCGGCCAAATACAAATGGGTCGCCGCCCTTTAACCTTACCACATGGCCATAGTTAAGGGCGTAGTCAACCATCAGTTTGTTGATGTTCTCTTGCGAAAAAGAGTGATCGCCAGAGCGTTTACCCACATAAACTTTGGTAGCGTTAGCAGGGGCAAAAGCTAAAATTTCCTCATTCACTAAAGCATCATATAAAACCACATCGGCGGTTTGCAGCGCTTTAATACCTTTTAGGGTAATAAGCTCTGCGTCGCCGGGGCCCGCGCCCACAAGAGTGATTCGTGGTTCTTTTATGCTATTTGTATTTCTTGATATCATGATTGCAACACTGCCTCTCTTTTAACTTTAACCGCTTCTAAAAAATCTGTTGCCTGTTGCTTGTAAGCGGTGGCAAATTCTTCAGAGGGTTCATTTTTATTTATTTGCAATACCAGGTCGTTAAATGTACCATTTATATCAATCTCTCCGGTTGATACATAATGCGCATCAAACTCGCGGATAACACCTGCCTGTGTGCTGCTGTTAACGCCTTTATCCAACAACAAAGCCTTAGCCGAGCTAATGAAAGTATTGTAGGAATGATAGATAGCATCTGACCATAAACCTTTGGCATAAGCGCCATTGGCCCAGCCCAGCTTCTCTTCGCTTTCGTATAAAAGGGTGGCAACCAGGTCAATGATCACACCGGCGCATTCGCCAACACCTATAGCCGAAACATAAGTTTCCTGGTGGCCCCAGTCAACAAATTCATCATCTGTAAGGGTGGTTAGGTCGGCCAGTGGTTTTAGCAGGCGATAGAAATAATCCTTACCCTGCCTGTCGTAATAAGCGTGAAAGGTTTCCCCCTCGGGCGATAATGTTTTATAATCATCCAGCACAGCCCTTAAAACATGGGTTGCACGTTTTGATGGCACTTTTATTACCCGTTCGGCCACACGGCCTTCGCCATTGCCTACGGTACCGCCACCAAGCATTACCTGTACAGATGGCAAAACCCTTGTTCCTGCCTTAAGCGAGCTGCCATGAAAACCAATATGCGCCAAACCATGCTGGCCACAACTGTTCATACAGCCACTTATTTTTATCTTGATCTCGCGGTTATAAATAAGATCCTCGTATTCATTAAATATCACATCTTCCAGTACCTTAGCCATGGTCATGCTGTTACTGATACCCAAATTACAGGTATCGGTACCCGGGCAGGTAGTTACATCGGCAATACTGTCAAAGCCTGGTGCAGCCATGTTTAGGGCATTTAAACCTTCGTAAAGCGCGGGTAAGGCTTCTTTACGCACATATTTTAATAACAAGCCCTGGTTTTGGGTTATGCGGATCTCGTCGGCTGCATAAGGTTGTATGGCAGCAACCATTTTACGTGCAATATCGGTTGGGATATCGCCCACAGGCACTTTTACATATACGCCATAAAAACCGGTTTGCTTTTGCTCAAAAACGTTTGTTACCAACCATTGTTCGTAGCGCAGCGGGTTGCTTATAGGAACCCGCGGATAGATAGTTAAAGGTGGAATTACAGGCTGCGGAACCGAATCACGGTTAATAGGCCAGGTTTTTACTTTAATGGCAGTGCGTTCTTCGGCTGCAAGGCGTAAAACCTCATCCAAACCTATCTTTTGTATCAGGTATTTTAAACGGGCCTTGTTACGGTTATTGCGTTCACCGTAACGGTCAAATACCCTGATAATTGTTTCTATGTAAGGTATCAACTGGTCTTCCGGCAAAAACTCCTCTACCGCACTTGCCAATAAGGGTTGCGCGCCAAGTCCGCCGCCTAAAAGTACTTTAAAACCGCGTTCGCCGGCTTCATTCACTTTAGGGATCAAGCCAACATCATGTATATAAGCGAAAGCGGTATCTGCTTCGCTTGATGAAAAAGAGATCTTAAACTTACGGCCCATTTCCTGGCAAATTGGGTTACGCAGAAAATATTCGAACGTAGCCTGTGCATACGGCGAAACATCAAATGGTTCCAATGGGTCAACACCCGAAGTAGGGGACGAGGTTACATTCCTTACCGTATTTCCGCAAGCTTCGCGAAGGGTAATGTCATCCTGCTCCAACTCGGCCCATAATTGTGGGGTGCGGTCAAGGCTAACATAATGGATCTGGATATCCTGGCGTGTGGTTAAGTGCAGGTTACTGCTGCCATACTCGTCAGATATATCGGCAATTTTTAAAAGCTGTTTAAAAGTAACCTTACCAAAGGGTAATTTAATACGCACCATTTGTACGCCGGGCTGCCTTTGGCCATAAACGCCACGCGCGAGGCGCAGGCTCCTGAATTTTTCGTCGTGAATTTTACCTTCGCGAAAAGCCCTTATCTTCCGTTCAAGGTCGATAATGTCCTGTTCTACTATCGGATTCTCCAGTTCTGTTCTGAAGCTTTGCATATTTTTGGTGGATTACTTTAAACTTATAAAAAAGCCCCTTCGGCTAAGCTGAAGAGGCGTATATTTCTCATTTACACATACTTACAGCCACGGTTTCTCCTCTTGCATACAGCAATAAATTAAGAGGGTGTAATATGTTAAATGTGTGCTATTCATTTCTATTGCCAAATATATATATACTATATGGAATTAGTAGAATTTATTTGAAAAAAAACAGGAAGTGACATTTAAATTATTTTGATCGCAGATTAACTGTTGGCTGCTTTTAGTATTTTCCTTACCCTGTCGGCACTTGTAACATCAATACTATATTCATCGCCGGGGGTGTTGCTCATCAGTATATGATCATTTTTATACTGCATTTGCCCGGGTATGTTAATGCGGGCCGAGGAGTGCACTTCTGTTGCACCGGTAAAGTGTATCAGGTCGGCAACGTTATTTTCGGTAATGCCACTGCCGGGCATAATGGTTATCCTGCCGGCCGCTTTTTCAATTAAATGGGTTAAAGTGGTTGCGCCTTCCATAGCTGTGCTTTTACCACCCGAGGTAAGTATGCGTTCGCATCCCATTTCAATAATATCTTCAAGGGCCTGGTATTGATCGGCACACATATCAAACGCGCGGTGAAAGGTAACACCAAGGCCCCATTGGCGGGCAAGGCGCACCAATTCGGTACAGCGTTCTTTATCAATGCTGCCATCAGCTTTAAGCATGCCAATCACAACGCCATCACAACCGGCCTCAATACAGGCCCGGATATCAGCCTGCATTACCTCAAACTCCAGATCGGTATAAAGGAAATCTCCGCGCCGGGGGCGTATAAGCACATAAAGTTTAATATGCAAATGCTTGCGTGCCAGTATCAACTGGCCATATGATGGCGTAGTACCACCTTCGGCCAAATTCTCGCATAATTCAACTCTTGCAGCCCCGCCGTCCTGCGCGGCAATAGCCGACGTTACTGAATTAGCACAAACTTCGAGTATTACAGGGGAGCGTTCGGGGTTCATTATGTAGCAAAAGTAGGATTATGGTTATCAAAACTCCGGTTGATGAAATATGTTTTATTTAGTTTCTTTATAAAAGCTCTTACCGGGTATTAATAATTCCTGATTTTTATCATCACATACAGCAAACGAAAAACCTTCCTGAATTGCATAAGCGCCATATTCGCCTTTTTTGTTGATAGCTAAAAAACCTACCTGGATCTGTTTAGCGGTTTGTGGTTTCTTTTTAATAATACGGTTGACAGCTTCTTTACAAGCATCCTCCGGCGAGTAGCCCTGGCGCATTAATTCAACCACTAAAAAGCTACCTACATTACGTATCACTTCTTCGCCCACGCCGGTTGAAGTAGCACCGCCCACTTCGTTATCTACATAAAGCCCGGCGCCGATAATAGGGCTGTCGCCAACACGGCCATGCAGTTTAAAAGCCATGCCGCTGGTAGTGCAGGCACCGCTAATATTTCCTTTTGCATCAAGCGCCAGCATACCAATCGTATCGTGGTTGTATTTGCTGCCCGGGCGGCGTTGTTTGTTCTCGATATTTAAAATAGGAGAATATTTGGCTGTTTTAAGCCACTCTTTCCATGCCTTGTATGACTCGGGCGTTAATAATTTTTCTTTTTTAAAGCCCTGCTCAATGGCAAATTGTGTGGCACCATCGCCAACCAGCATTACGTGCGGGGTTTTTTCCATCACTAAACGCGCAACCGAAATTGGGTGCGCAATATTCTCCATAGCCGCTACAGACCCGCAATTGCCAAACTCATCCATTATACAGGCGTCCAGCGTAACATGGCCATCACGATCCGGATAACCGGCACGGCCTACAGTATGATTTTTCATATCCGCCTCGGGGATCTTAACACCTGCCTCAACAGCATCCAGGGCACGGCCGCCTTTAGATAGTGTTTTCCATGCTTCTTTATTGGCTTCAATACCAAAATCCCACGTAGAAATTACTATCGGAAACTTTTCTGCACCCTTAGAAGCAATAGACTTTGCAGGTGCATATTTTGATAAGGCTGTTAAAGAAGCAGTTACTGCGGTTAATTTTAAAAATTTGCGGCGATCATACATATGGCTAAATATAATAATAGGGCAATAATAAGTATAAATGTATCAGCTTTGATACAATATGAGAGCATGCGTGAGGCTTCAGGCTTTATTCAAAATCACGTTGGCAATTAAAGCAATGCCAGGATTTTCGCGCGTAAAGCGGAAATGCCGATAGAAGAACAAATAGTAAGGCAGTAAACCAGTGCGTTCTTCTTTCAGTGGCAGGGCCATAACGCACATTACTTGATGCACAGTAAGGGCAAATGACCGGCGAGTGGGTTTCCTCGTCAATTTCAAAATGATCTTGTTCATGCATATCGCCACTTTCTGCCAATATCTCGCGGCAGCGCTCCAGGTCGCGCTCAAATATTTTTAGTTTGATGCCGCCAACCGCGTTGCTGTATATGGGGTTTGCAGATATAATGTTATCATCGGCAATAAAACACGGTATGCCGTTATCTTCCAGCTTGGTACGGATAATGTGCGCCAGCATCGGATCATAATACTGTTCAAAGGTGATGATCTTATCTTCGGGTTGTTCTGCCATTTTTAATATAACATTTGTGCTAAGGTAATTAGTTTTTTTGTTTATTTTGGGGCATGAACCGCATCGACCGCATATCTGCCATATTAATACAGCTGCAAACGCGCAGAGTAGTAAAGGCAAGCGATATTGCGGCAAGGTTTAATATTAGTTTGCGCACCGTTTACCGGGACGTGCGATCGCTGGAAGAAGCCGGCGTGCCTATTATTGGTGAGGCAGGGGTAGGTTACTCATTGGTTGATGGCTATCGCCTGCCGCCTATCATGTTTACCCGGGAAGAGGCCACTGCATTTTTAACCGCCGAAAAGTTTGTAGAGAAGATGACCGATGCTTCTACCGCCGCGCAGCATAAATCGGCCATGTATAAGATCAGGGCGATATTGAAAACTGCCGAGAAAGACCTGCTGGAAAGCATGGATGGCAGCATAGAAGTATTGAAAAGCCAAACCCAGCGCAGGGTAAATAATAACGATCATATCCAAACTATTTTAAACTGCATAGCCAATAAAAAAGTGCTCTGCATAGATTATACAGCCGGTTATACGCAAACTAAAACCAACCGGCATATCGAACCCATTGGCATATTTTATCTGGATAGTTACTGGCACCTGATAGCCTTTTGCCGGATGCGAAACGATTACCGCGACTTTAGACTGGACAGGATACAGGCACTTGCCGAAACCGATATGTGTTTTGAAGGCAACCACCCAACGCTTAAAGATTATATAGCCCAAACAGCCTGCGAAAATAAATTGGAAACCATCGTTATAAAAGTTGATAACGAAGTATCTAATTATATAAACGAACAACGCTATTACCATGGTTTTGTATCTGAAAAGCAATTCACCAAGTATCGCGAAATGACCTTCCTTACGATATCAACCGAAGGGTTTGCACGTTGGTTTATGATGTTTGGCGATCATGCTGAAGTGATTAGCCCGGATAAAGTAAAGGATAGGGTAGCAGAAATAGCCGAAGGTATTGTGAGGCGAAATTCGCCCGTGGAAGTGTAATGCCTCGTCAGTCTGAGCCTGTCGAAGACTGAATATTTGATGCTTGATAGTTCGACAAGCTCACTATGACAAACTTATTTCTTTACTCCTGTTGACATACTGCTGTCAATATGCATGCCTTTCTTTGTGGCTAAGTTTTTGTATTAAATAATAAGCCAAGGCAAATGTCACAGCGATATTGGATAGTTGTAGTATCAAAAGATCACCTGGCCCGCGGGGTCAAGGGCGGATTTATGCAGGCAAATCATGGCAAGGAAGCACCGCTTAAAAAACTAAAGCCCGGTGATTGGGTTATATTTTATTCGCCCAAACAAACCTATGGTGGTAAAGAACCATTGCAGGCTTTTACGGCGATAGGGCAGGTGAAAGGCGATGAAATATATCGACATAAAATGAGTGACGATTTTGTGCCTTATCGGCGCAATGTTAATTTTTACAAATGCACCGAAACACCAATTGAACCATTGATACCCAGCTTGAATTTTATTGAAAACAAAAAGGCCTGGGGATTTAAATTCAGGTTTGGTTTTTTTGAGATCCAGGAGCATGATTTTAAGCAGATCAAATCGGCCATGATAAACGCAGAACCAATAATTACTAATCATATCTAACAATAAAACATTATGAGCAAGCTATCATTAACAACCACAATTGACATTAAGGCACCAGTGGCCGAAGTATGGAAAGGACTAACTGATCCCGAAATTGTAAAGCAATATTTCTTCGGAACTAATGTAAAAACTGATTGGCAGGTGGGCAGTCCTATTACCTTTAGCGGCGAATGGGAAGGGAAAACTTACGAAGACAAGGGCACTATTTTAGAAATTACGCCCGGTTGGTACGTGAAATATAGTTACTGGAGCAGCATGAGCGGTACCGAAGATAAACCCGAGAATTACGCGGATATAACCTACGCACTTAGTGAAAAAGACGGGGTTACTACCATTACTATTACCCAGGATAACATAAAAGATGAAGCTTCAAAAGAGCACTCTGAAAAAAACTGGCATATGGTTTTTGATGATTTAAAAAAGATACTGGAAAAACAAGGCGATCAGTAATTACAAGTACAAACAATAATATTAATCTATCTTCACATACTTAAACCAAAACCATAATGGATCACGAAATTAAAGACCTGCCGATGTTTTACGTTGCAGGTTTATCTGTAAGGACTATCAATAAAAACGGACAAGCCAGCCGGGATATTGGCAGTTTATGGCAAACCTTTACTCAAAATAATATGGCCGAAAAGCTGGAAGACAGGGAAGGCAATGAGTTGTATTGTGTTTACACCGATTACGAATCTGACCATAACGATTACTACGTTGCCATTTTAGGTTGCAAAGTAAGCTCGATAGAATACCTGCCCGAAGGTTTTACAGGTAAGGCTATCCCGGCAAGTAAATATATGGTGTTTACACCGGTGGGTAAATTCCCGGCTAATATTGCTGCTACGTGGCAACACATCTGGCAGTCGGGTATCGAAAGAAAATATACCGCTGATTTTGATGTTTATGATGTTACCGGGAAAGCTTTTGAAGATATAGAATCGAAAGTTTATGTAGCGGTGGATTAGTTCTACTTGTCATGCAAAGACACAAAATCTTTTTGTCATGGTGAGCCTGTCGAACCATTCACAAACCAGCTAATCCTTCGACAGGCTTAGGATGACATTTCGGATTGATACTATAATTAGCGGGTAAAGGTCATTCTTTGTCCGCTTTTTTCGTTGGTAAGGCTGCCATTTTCGTAAGCCAGATTGCCGGATACAATGGTACTTACCACCTTTGCCTTGAAAGTACTGCCCTCAAACGGCGACCAGCCGCATTTGTACAATATGTTGCTTTTATTTACCTGCCATGGGTTGTTCAGGTTAACCAGAGCCAGATCGGCCCAGTAACCTTCACGGATAAAGCCACGTCTTTCTATTTGGAAAATGGTTGCCACGTTGTGGGCCATTTTCTCGGCAATTTGCTCCAGCGTTATTTTACCGTGGTGATAAAGTTCCAGCATGGCGGGCAGCGCGTGTTGTACTAACGGGCCACCGCTTGGTGCCTGCAGGTAAGGTTGTGCCTTTTCCTCGATAGTATGTGGGGCATGGTCGGTAGCAATAATATCTATACGGCCATCTAAAACGGCTTTTAGTATCTCATCTCTGTCTTGCTCTGTTTTAACAGCGGGGTTCCATTTTATCAGGTTGCCTTTTTCTTCATAATCCGCATCGGTAAACCATAAATGATGGATGCATGCTTCGGCGGTTATGCGCTTATCGGCCAGCGGGATCTGATTGCTAAACAAATGTGTTTCCCTTGCGGTAGATATATGTAGAATGTGCAGGCGGGTATTATGCTTTTTAGCCAGTTCAATAGCCATTGATGACGACAAGTAGCAAGCCTCGGCACTACGGATCTTTGGGTGCAGCTTTACCGGGATATTATCGCCCAGTAACTGCTTGTAATGTTCCAGGTTGGCTTTTATAGTGGCCTCGTCTTCGCAATGCGTAGCTATCAGCATAGGCGATTGCGCGAACAGGTGTTCCAGTGTGGTTGGGTTATCTACCAGCATATTCCCGGTTGATGAGCCCATGAAAACCTTTACACCGCAAACGTTTTTAGCATCGGTACGCAAAACCTCGTCCAGGTTATCGTTTGATGCACCCATAAAAAACGAATAGTTTGCAGGCGAATTTTTTGCTGCTATATCGTATTTATCTTGAAGTAATTGTTGTGTGAGGGCATTAGGCACGGTATTGGGCATCTCCATAAAAGAGGTGATACCGCCGGCTACTGCCGCGCGCGATTCTGAAGCGATGTTGCCTTTATGCGTTAATCCCGGCTCGCGAAAATGAACCTGGTCGTCAATACAGCCCGGGAAAAGGTGCAGGCCTTCGGCGTTGATCTCTTTATCGGCTTTTACATCAATATTGCCCGCTATCTTTTCAATAAAACCATCTTTCACAAGTAAGTCGGCTTGTATTTGTTTTCCTTCGTTTATAATAGTGGCGTTTTTGATGAGGATACTTGTCATAGCGTAAAGGTAATATTTTTCAATTTTATGCTATGGTATTTAATTTTTATAGCATTAAAACGCGGTTGAATTAACTTGTTGGAAACATCAGAATATTGATTTAACTTTATGTAATTTTTCTGTTGCAACTAATAATAAATTTCTGTAAACCTGTGTGTTATGAGATGTAAACAAATTATTATGCTTGTTATGGTAATGGGTATAATGGCTGGCTGTAAAAAGGAATCTGTTATAAAAAAGCCAACAGACACGACAAAAATAGAGGTTAAGGTAAAAGATACGATATACCTTGTAAATAAAATGGTAACCAACCAGTTGCTTACACCTTCGCCTGTAACGCAAACAGAAACATTTACTTATAATTCTTCGGGACAGGTAACAAAACACAGCGTTGCCTATAAAAGCTATACACAAAACTATACCACAAATTACGCGGTTCTATATAATGATGGTAAGGTTAGCGAGGTGCAAAGATCGGGAGGCAAGCACAATATATGGGATAAACTGGTTTTTACTTATTCGGGTAATGATATAAAGGTGCTCTATGTATATCCTACCAGCGAGAGTAGTATTGTTATAACGGTTAACAGTAAGGGGCGTCCCGAAAAAGTTCAGGGCAACGGGCAATTTTATATGTTTAAATATGATGACAGTGGCAATATAATAAACCGGAGCCAGTACGAAAATGTAAACCCCACCAGGGCAACTGTGGTAAACAATTATACTTACGATAAAAAGCGCAGCCCTTTTTTGTCGCAACGGGATAATAATTATATTTTATATCTGGCCTTTAATGATATATATACCCACATTAATAATCGTATAAACACTAATAACCTGGAGGTTTACGACCTTGTTTATAACGATGGGGGCTACCCTGAAAAAATGACAGTTGTACATAGCTCGGTAGCGGTAAGAAAGGTTGATTACACGTATACTACTATTATAAAAACAAAGTAATTAGCTATATCAGCACGTAATAAAAAGACCCTGTCAATATTTATTGGCAGGGTCTTTTTATTGAACCGGCACTTATTACTTACCGCCGAAGTAATAGTTTATACCAAAATTGAAATTATTGTTCAGGCTTGCATTTACAAAGCTGCCATGGCTTAGGTAGTTATATTGGTAACTTATGTTGCCAAAACCCATGTTAAGGCCAACCTTAGGAGTAGGGAAGAATACCACATTAGGACCTGCATAAGCAGCAAGGTGGCCATTGGTAAAGTCGTTAGCGATGTGTGAAGTGCTGATCCCCATTTGCGGATAAATACCAAATTTATCGGTAAGCATGCAATAGTAGCGCAGGTTAACCGCCAGGCCAACAATATCCGTGTGATATTTTCTGGTGTAGGTGTAATTGTTTGCCGGATTGGTGTTCGAATAAAAATTTGAAGTTTCGGTACCAGATACCCTTGAATAACCCGGCTGAATACCGATAGCCCATTTATCGCTCAGGAAAAAACCAAATTCGGGACTAACGTTAAAGCTAATAATATCGTGGTTAAGATACTGGGTAACACCAGTGTCAAAGTTGTAGTTTTGAACTGTGCCATCTTCATCATAGCTAAAAGTAAAGCTGCCGCCAAGGTATTTGTGGCCTTTGCCGGTTTGTGCCGATGCAGAGCCGACGATAAAAAGAGTTGTAATTGCGATAAGTAAAAGTTTTTTCATGTTTTAAATTAATGGGAGTGAAGATAGTTCTTCGGGGCTTTATACGCAGAATAGTGTTTGGATGATACAGAGAAAATGAAAAGCTTCACCTTATACTACTGTAGAGTGTTTATTATGGTGAGCTTGTTGAACCATTATCTGGAGTACAAGTCTTCGACAGGCTTCTGGCTGACAACTATCTTACGGACTTTCGGACTTCAGACATCCGACTAAAAACAAAACCTTATCTTTGCGGCTATGGCTGTAACTTTTGAAGAATTTAATTTTAACCGGCAGATATTGAATGCTATTGCCGATGCCGGTTATACCGAAGCTACGCCTATCCAGCAAAAAGCTATCCCGCCAATAATGAACGGGCAGGACGTAATGGGCATTGCGCAAACGGGTACGGGTAAAACTGCTGCCTATGTGTTGCCTATTTTAATGAAGCTTAAATACGCGCAGGGCGATAACCCCCGTGCGTTAATTGTATCGCCAACGCGCGAGCTGGCTATGCAGATAGAAGAGAACATCAGAGCCTTCGCGGCAAATACCGATCTGCGTGTTGTTGTGCTTTACGGCGGCATTGGCCCAAAAACACAAATAGAAAACATAAAGAAAGGCGTTGATATAATTGTGGCTACACCGGGTCGTTTCCTTGACACTTATATAGCCGGGCACATCGTTACCAAAACCATAAATACCTTGGTACTGGACGAAGCCGATAAAATGATGGATATGGGCTTTATGCCACAGATAAACCGCATTTTAGAAGTTGTACCGGTAAAACGCCAGAACCTGCTTTTCTCGGCTACCATGTCAGAAAAGATCCAGGAGCTTTCGCACAATTTCCTGGAGTTCCCTACCGTGATCGAGGTTACCCCACAGGCAACTACTGCCGAAACGGTTAGTCAGCAGTTATATCACGTGCCCAATGTTAAAACCAAGATCAACCTGCTTAAATCGTTGCTTGATATCGAGGGCGACATTAAGAAGCTGATGGTATTTTGCAAAACCCGTGTAGCTGCCGAGGATGTTTACAAGTTTCTGCTACGCAAGTTTGGCGAAAAAGAAGTAAAGGTGCTGCACGCCAACAAAGGTCAAAACACCCGTATCAATTCCATCAATTCGTTTAAAAACGATGAGGTGAAAATACTGGTGGCTACAGATGTGGCTTCGCGCGGTATTGATGTGAGCGATGTAAGCCACGTAATAAACTTTGACGTGCCCGTGGTAATTGAAGATTACGTACACCGTATTGGCCGTACGGGCAGGGCTTATAACTCTGGTGTGGCCATTACCTTTGCCGTGCCATCAGAAGAGTATTATGTCAACAAGATCCAAAAGCTGATAAGGCAAACCATCCCGGTTTATGACATCCCTGCAGGGGTATTTATTGAGGAAACCCCTTACGAAGAGCGTCAGAACCAGGCCCGTGAAATAGATATGCAAAAGCGCAAGGAAGACCCTGATTTTAAAGGAGCTTTCCATGAAAAGAAAACGCTTACACAGATCAAGAAATTTGAAGCCGAAAAAGCAAAAAAACAACCCAATAGTGCTAACAAGAAACCAGCTAAACAATATGGCGGAGCAAAACGATCTGGCAGAAAAAAACGATTCTAATCCGGTAAAATTCAGGATAAGCCCTTTAAATTTTGCCACCGCGGCCTTCTTTATATTGGCCGGCTATATTTTTATTAACGGCGCCAAAATTACAGGCAGCCCATACGAGCACTGGAGCGGTACTATTGGCTGGATCTTTATCCTGTTTGGGGTAGTTGTGTCATTGCTGGATATAATTTTCCGTAATTTCTTCTTCGAAACCAAAAAACTATGGATTGTAGAGCTAAGCTTTATAACTTTGGTGCTGATAATTTTTTTCCTTGTTAAATAAATTTTTGATGAAAACTGCTGAAATAAAGCTAACCATACAGCTCGACGATAATAACATTCCTGAAAACATCCTGTGGGAATCAACCGATTCAAAAAACAAAGAAGCCCTGCCCGTACAGGCCATGATGTTATCACTTTGGGATAAAAGCTACCAAAATACCCTTAAAATAGACCTTTGGACAAAGGATATGCCTGTTGATGAGATGAAACGCTTTTTCTACGAAACACTGCAAACCATGGGTGATACCTTTTTGCGCGCAACCGGCGAAAAGAACATTGTAGAAGACCTGCGCGATTACTGCGCCCACTTTGCCGATAAAATGGAGATTAAAAAATAACCTATGCGCCCTGCATCACTCTTATCACTAATAGGTTTTATTACACTTATTGCGGCAACTTACTGCCCAATGTTACGCCCTTTTCATTTAATGAACTGGAATGTTTACAAGCTAAACCAGCCCTATGGTATGGTGATCATGCTGGTAGGTGTTATTGGTATACTATGTACAGTGCTTAATCAGGCTAAAATAACCCGCATTGCTGCCTGGGCATCGCTGGTGTTGGTTGTATTGTTATTTATAGCCGCCATATTAAAAGTGAAAACTACTTTCAGCTTTATACCATTTAGGGGCATAAACGGTTTCCTAACCAAACAAATAGCGTTTAAGTGGGGCTGGTATGTATTATTTACAGGCGCCGGGCTATCGGTTATAGGGGCTTTGGCGTCAAAAAAACGTGTCTATACCGAGGGTAAATAACCGGCTTACAACCTGTATGTTTATTACCCAATAGTATTGTAGCGTGCAAATATTTTTAAACATATTTGTAAGGCATAAATTAAATCACATCATTATTCTATGTTCAAGCTTAATTTTCGCAATCAGGTATTAGCAGGTTTTGCTGTATCTATTTTGCTTGTGTTAATTATTGGTATACTTTCTTTTAAAAGCATAAAGCAACTCGAAGATGATACTGTATGGGTTAATCATACACAAAGGGTTATAAAAGCTACCAATAACTTATTACAATTGCTTGTTGATAGTGAAACCGGCATGCGCGGTTATGGCGCAACGGCAAACAAAAGCTTTCTAGATCCCTACAATGAAGCTATCCCGCGAATTACCGAAAACTTAAACCAGCTAACTACACTTGTGCAGGACAATCCTACCCAACTTAAGAGGATTGATTCGCTTAAAACAATAGTTAACCGCCAATTGGCTATCCTGAAAGTTAACGTTGAAACCCGTGAAACCAAAGGGCTTGATTACATGCTTGCCAACCATATGTTTTTGAATGGAAAGGGCAATATGGATAGTATACGCGGTATTAATGGCCGTGTTATAGAAACAGAGAATACCTTATTAAACGAACGTAAGGCAGCATCAGATAAAGCATCCCAACAAGCGGTAATAATCATTGTTATAGGCTGTACTGTTTTCTTGCTGATTGTAGTAGTAATGTTTTACTATATACAGGCAGCCTTCGACCGTCAAAAACGTGTTGAAGAAGAAGTTAGGATAGCCAATATTGAGCTTGAAAAGGTGCTGGCAGAAAATGAGTCTAAAAACTGGCTGCTAATTGGTAGCGGTAACCTTAATGATAAAATGCAGGGTCAGCAAAACGAGAAAGAGATTGCTAACAATATATTATCCGAAGTTAGCAAGTACGCTAACGCGCTTACAGGCACGCTTTATTTATATAACGAGAACGAAGAGAAGCTTGATCTGTACGCCTCATACGCGTTCAATGATCCGGGCGCTTTAAAACAATCTATCCGCATCTCCGAAGGATGGATAGGGCAGGCCGCCCGCGATGAGAGGGCGGCTGTTGTTAAAGGTAAACTGAATGACAGGCTGCAGTTAGGGTCGTCTATATTGGAGGATGAATTGATAGAAACATTCATCGTCCCTTTCTTTTTTGATAAAAAACTAAAAGGTGTTATCGAACTTGGTTTCCGTAACGAGGTTCCTGAGCATATCAAAGAATACATTTTGCTTGTAGTTAATGATATTGGTATAGCCGTAAACACAGCACAGGCGCGCACCATAATGCACGACTTATTTGAAGAAACCCAGCAACAGGCTGAAGAGCTGGAAGCACAGCAGGAAGAAATGCGCGTGACCAATGAGGAACTGATGAACAAAACAGAAATGTTGCAGGCATCAGAAGAAGAGCTGCGCGTGCAACAGGAAGAACTGCGTACCATTAATGCCGAACTGGAAGAAAAAGCCAGTTTGCTGGAAGAGAAAAACCAGGCCATTGAAGAAGCCCGCCAAAGTATAAGCCTTAAAGCCAGCGAACTGGAAACAACAGGCAGGTATAAATCAGAATTTTTGGCTAATATGAGCCATGAACTGCGTACACCATTAAATAGCATTTTGGTGTTGGCACGTATTTTAAAAGATAATAAGCCGCTAAACTTATCAGAAGATCAGATTAAATATGCCAGCGTAATATTCAATGCCGGTAATGATCTGCTTACCCTGATAAATGATATTCTTGACCTTTCAAAAATTGAATCGGGCAAGCTGGATATGCAGAACGAGAATGTCCGCATTTCTGATATCCTAAGCGATATGCAATCGTTATTTGCCGAGGTGGCAAGTAACAAAAAGATAAATTATTCTACCAGTTTAGCTGATGTACCACCTACTATTTATACGGATAAGGTAAGGGTAGAGCAGGTTATTAAAAACCTGTTATCAAATGCGTTTAAGTTTACCCCCGAGAACGGAACAATAACCATTGCTGCTGTTCCGGGTCCGCGCGAAAATACCGTAAGCTTCAAAATAAAAGATTCGGGCATAGGTATCCCTGCAAATAAGCAGCGGATAATTTTCGAGGCCTTTCAGCAGGCAGATGGTTCAACCAGTCGTAAATATGGCGGCACCGGTTTGGGGCTTTCTATCAGCAGGGAACTGGCAGCATTATTGGGTGGTAACATTACCGTAAACAGCGAGCCGGGCCAGGGCAGTGAATTTATTTTAACCCTGCCGTTTGAGGCTAAGTATGTAGAAGTACAGGAAGATACCCTGCTTACAGTTGAAACTTATAAGCCGGCAACATTTCTGAATAATGTTAAAAAGGCAACCAACCCAGATCGTGAGCCATTTGTAGTGATTGTAGAGGACGATAAGAACTTTGCCAACATTTTGCAAGACTACTCCCGCGACCATGGCTTTAAATCGGTAATGGTTAATGAGGGTACAAATGCTGTTGAAATAATTAAAGAACAACAACCAGACGCGGTTATATTGGATATTATGCTGCCTGGTAAAGATGGCTGGCAGGTATTAAAAGAACTGAAGCAAGACGAAGCTACATTGCATATACCGGTGCACTTAATGTCGGCAGGCGAGGCCGCGGCCAACCGTGTGCGTAAAGAAGGCGCTATCAGTTTCCTTAAAAAACCGGTGAATACCGAAACACTTGATAAGCTGTTTGGCGATATTATGGCCAGCAACGGTACTAAGTTTACGCAAATATTATTGGTTGAAGACCACAAGGCACAAAGCCAGGCCCTTAAAGACCTGATGCAAAGCCAGGGGATAACGGTAGACCAGGCATTTGATGGCGAATCGGCCTTCAGAATGCTGCACGAGAACGAATACCAGTGTGTGATACTTGACCTCAACCTGCCGGATATATCAGGTCTTGACCTGTTAGATAAGATAAAAGAGGTAGATAAATTTGCTGCCTTGCCGGTTATTATCAATACGGCAATGGAGCTGGATAAAACATCAGTTAACAGGCTAATGCAGTATGCAAACGCCATGGTGATAAAAACCAGTAAATCATCAGACAGGCTTATAGATGAGGTTAACCTGTTTTTGAATAAGATAAGCGAATCGGGGCCGCAATCAAGCTATATTCCGGGTAAACCTAAAACCACCAGCAAGGGTAAGGATACCATCAAAGGTAAAAAGGTGTTAATTGTTGATGACGATATGCGCAACATTTTTGCCCTGAGCAGTGCTTTAGAAAGTTACGAGCTTAATGTAGTAATTGCTAACGATGGGGAAGAAGCCATAGCCAAGCTGGAAGAGATAAGCGATATTGATATTGTGCTGATGGATATTATGATGCCAAAAATGGATGGTTACGAAGCCACAAGGTATATTCGTAAACAAAACAAATGGGCAAAACTCCCTGTTATTGCATTAACAGCAAAGGCAATGAGAGATGATCGTGAAAAATGTATAGCGGCAGGTGCTAATGATTACATTACAAAACCTGTTGATATGGATAGACTAATATCATTAATGCAATTGTGGTTGGATAACTAATATATGAAGGGGACGATAACTAAAGATTCGATTACGAATGAACAGCTAAGCGAATTAATAGATATTGTAAAAAAAATTCACGGGTTTGATTTTAGTGATTATACAGAGGCTTCTTTTAAACGGAGGCTTGCACGTATAATGATGCTAAAAAAGCTGGAGTTTTACGATTTAAAACACGTGCTGGTAAACGACCCCGGTTTTTTCCAGGAGTTTTTAGAAGAAATTACTGTTAACGTTACCGAGATGTTTCGCGACCCGGCTTTTTACAAAGCGCTTAACAGCCAGGTTGTACCTTATCTTTCAACTTATCAGCATATAAAAATTTGGTGTGCGGGATGCTCCTCGGGCGAGGAGGTGTATTCGCTGGCCATTTTGCTGAATGAGGAAAAACTGAGTAAAAAATCGTTCATCTATGGTACCGATATTAATACAGGGGTACTGAACGAGGCACGCAAAGGCATTTATAGTTTGCGTAAAATAAAAAGTTATGCCGAAAATTACCTGTTTACGGGTTTACCCGGTTCTTTGACAGACCACTTTACCATGATGTATGATGCTGCGGCTATACACAGCGAATTAAAGCAGAATACATTGTTTTCTGTACATAATTTAATATCTGACACCGGCTTTAATGAGTTTCAGATGATCACGTGTCGTAATGTGTTCATCTATTTCGAGATCGAATTACAGTACAAGATACTCGACCTGTTTTATAAAAGTCTTTGTCCGTTGGGGTACCTGTGTTTGGGTAATAAAGAAACTATTCGCTCAGACGCTTTTAGGAAAAAGTTTAAGGTTATCAATCAAAAGGAAAACATATACCAAAAAATTGGCTCTTGACGATAAAATAAAACGACGTTGGAGGGAATCCCGTATACTGCTTTTGGGCGGTTCGGCGGGGTCGTTTAAAATATTGTTTCGTCTGGTAAAATTGCTGCCGGTAAATCTTAATAAAACAGTTATAATAGTTATTCACCGTAAAAAGAACTTTCTTAGCGAAATAGAAAAGCTTTTTGGTGAAAACAGCCGCATGTTGTTAAGAGAAATTAGTGATAAAGAGCCAATTGTGAATAATACAATTTATATTGCACCGGCAAATTATCACTCACTGGTTGAAAACGAAGGCTTTTTTAGCCTGGATGTATCAGAAGCGGTTTGGTACTCAAAACCATCAATAGATGTTACCTTTGAAAGCGTTGCTGATGTTTACAAAGGTAAAGTTACTGCTATTTTGTTTTCCGGTGCAAACCAGGATGGAGCAACGGGGCTTTTAAAATTGCGGCAAGAGGGGGCATTAACAATAGCCCAGCATCCCGAAGATGCAGAGATGGCCGAAATGCCGCGATCGGCAATTGATATAGACGCGGCCGAATACATATTACGGACAACAGATATTTTTGAGCTATTAGAGAATACGAATTAATGCCCATAACTTACTTATTTAGATGAGCCCAATAAATATCCTTATTGTTGACGACAGAGAGGAAAATATTATAGCACTTGAAGCACTGCTGAGCCGAAACGACATTCGCTTGTTTTCTACCACATCCCCGAATGAGGCGCTCAAAATTGCCTGGGATAACGCTATTTCCATAGCCCTCATTGATGTTCAAATGCCCGAAATAGATGGGTTTGAACTTGTGGAGATGCTTAAATCTAACCCACGCACAAAGGATATAATGGTTATTTTTGTTACCGCTATATCTAAAGAAACCAAATATGCTGTTAAAGGATTTGGCGCAGGCGCGATAGATTACTTATACAAACCACTTGACCCTTACATAACTTCGGCCAAAGTTGATGCCTTTATCCAGCTTGCCCGCGCACAGGAAGAAGTTAAACAAAAAAATGAGGAGCTGCAGAACTTTGCCATTGTTGTAAAAAACAGCGCCGATATCACTTGCTCTGTTGACGCCAATACTTTGCGTATAAAATCTGTTAATCCTGCAGTTGAAACCATATTGGGCTATAAACAGTCCGAAGTACTTGGTAAAAGTATAGTTGATCTGGTTGTTGAAAAGGATAGCTCTAGCCTGATAAAAAAGCTGGGAGAGATCATAAAGGATAACCGGAACTTTTCGGTATTCGAGTTTCAGTTCAATACTTTTGATAAACACGTTATTTGGGCGGAGTGCCGTGCATCATATCGTAACAAAACAATATTTATAAATATCAGCGATAGCTCGCCACAAAAAAGCTATCAGCAGCAGCTTATCAAATCAAAAGAAGCTGCCGAGTATGGCAAAAAGGTAAAAGAAACATTTTTGGCAAATATGAGCCACGAATTGCGTACGCCGGTTAACGGCATTATAGGCTTAAGTAACCTGCTGCGCAAAACCCCGTTAAACGATCAGCAGAATAATTTGCTGGATATGCTGGAAACATCATCCCGGTCGCTATTGGGAGTAATAAATGATGTGCTGGATATCTCAAAAATTGAGGCGGGGAAATTTAATATTGTACGCTCCTCGAATAACCTCCGTACTATTGTTAACTCGGTTATGGGTCTGTTAAAATTTAATGCCAATGAAAAAAACATTGAATTTATACTGGAGGTTGATAACGATGTGCCCAATACTTTAATGGCAGATTCGCTGCGCCTTAATCAGATATTGATGAACCTGCTTAGCAATGCCATTAAGTTTACTGATAGGGGGCATGTAAAGCTAACTGTATCGGTACTGCAAAAAGTAAATGAAAAGGTTAAGCTGAAGTTTAGTGTGGAAGATACGGGTATAGGTATCCATGCCGACCGGTTATCAAAAATATTTGAATCTTTTGAGCAAGCCGAAGACGATACCGCTAACCGGTATGGTGGTACTGGTTTGGGCCTAACCATTGTTAAAAGGTTGGTAGAACTAAAAGGCGGCGAGCTTACTGTGAGCAGCAAACCAGGCCAGGGCAGTATATTCAATTTTACTAACTGGTTTGATATTACAGTGGAAACACCAGAACAAAAGCCGGTTAAACCAGACCAGAAACTTGCCCCGTTTGTAAATACCCGCGTTTTAGTGGCCGAAGATAATATGATAAACCAGTTTATGGTATCAAAAATATTGAAGGACTGGAACGTTGAGGTAGATATAGCAGATAGTGGTGACAAAGCTATTGAGAAGCTTAAGCAAGCCAATTACGACCTCATACTAATGGATACCCACATGCCGGGATTAAATGGTTACCAAACCGCCCGTATTATACGTATGGATTTTGAAGAGCCCGTACGGAGTGTGCCTATTATATCTCTGTCGGCATCTGCATTTGAGCATGAACAGCTGGAGGCTATCGCGGCAGGTATGAATGATGTTTTGCCAAAGCCATTTGAGGCACATGAACTATATGCCAAAATGTTAAAACTGTTAAAGGGTAAGCCAGAGATTAGAAAGCCAGTTTAGTTTGGCCTGTGCCCATTACCCGGGCTTCGTGCTCTAATAGCCATTGCTTGCGCCAAAGGCCGCCTGCGTAACCCGTTAAGCTGCCATTGCTGCCAATAACACGGTGGCAGGGTACAACTATCCATAAATTATTTTTCCCGTTGGCGGCCGCAATAGCGCGTATAGCCAGCGGGTTTTTCATTTGGTTTGACTGATGGCCGTAGGTGATAGTTGTACCGTAAGGTATTTGCAATAACTGCTGCCATACCTGTTGCTGAAAATCGCTGCCCGGCTGGTTCAGGGGCAGGTCAAACACTTTTCTATCCCCGGCAAAATACTCGTCAAGCTGTTTAATGGCCTCGTTTAACAGGGGCAAATCTGTAGTGGTTTCTTCCAGCTCCTCATCACGGATAGATACTTTGGTAATGTGGGTATCATCTGCAGCAATAAGGGCTATACCCACGGGTGTACGGTGATAAACTTCATACATAGTAACTACTCCTCCTGTGCTTTTGTAAGCGATTTTAGATACACCTTGCTCATTTTTCCGCTGATAAACCTCTTGGGTAAAAAATTCATAAATACATTGCCAATGCGGTTGAGCAGGCCGGGTACATAATTATATTTACGGGTGATAAATGCGTGGATGCCTTCTTTTGCCGCCTCGCTAACTGGCATTAGCCAACCTTTAAGCTCATTAAATTTACTATTATCGGTCATTTCGGTAGCTATACCGCCCGGCGAGAACACGGTTATCGAAAAATCGGGGTTCTGCAACTCGTTATGCAGGGCATTGCCAAAAGCGGTAATAAAAGCTTTTGTTGCCGAATAAGCCGCCTGGTAGGGTACAGGGAAAAATCCCGCCATACTTGATACCAGCATAACGCCACCTACACTGCCCGGTTTATCAAAATGTTTTACCAGGCTGTTGGTCATGCGTACTACACCAATTACATTGGTTTTTAAAATGCTTTCAAAGTTATCCCAGGGTAGTTCGGTATGCCTGCCAAAGTAGGTAACACCGGCGTTTAAAATTGCGCCATATAGGTTACCGTTGGCAATGCTTTCGTTAATTACCCTGTCGGCCTCTTCGGGGATAGACAGATCGGCTACTATTACCTTTACTTTTATACCTGCTGCTTTCTCCAGTTCGGCTTTTAGGTCTTCCAGTTTATCGGCACGGCGGGCGGCTATAATAAGGTTGGCTTTATGGATGTGCGCCAGTTGCCTCGCCATTTCCTGCCCCAGGCCAGACGATGCACCGGTTACCAATATCCATTTATTATTTAAAGCCAGGTTTTTCATGTCGCTAAGTTATATTTTTAGACGGAAAGTCCGAAAGTCCGAAAGTCCGGAAGAAAAGATTCATTTTGACAATACACGCATTCCGGCAAAACACCCGTCTTTCGGACTTCCCAATTTCCAGACTTTTTAGCTTTCTTTGCATTATGAAACTTGTGGGGCAAACTATTGAACTATTAAAGAAGGAAGTGATTCTGGAGTGGCGCTCAAAATACGCCTTTAATGGCATCCTTCTTTATATAGTTTCTACCGTGTTTGTCTGTTATATTTCGTTCAACTTAAACCCCGGGTTTAAAGAAAGCGAGGGATACCCTATAGTTTGGAACATCCTGTTCTGGATAATCATGCTGTTTGCATCAGTAAACGCTATTGCCAAAAGCTTTTTACAGGAGAGCAAGGCCCGCCTGCTTTATTATTATTCTATCGCGGATCCGAAGGCTATCATCATATCAAAAACAATTTATAATACCTTGCTAATGGCGCTGTTAAGCGTATTGGCACTATTGGTTTATATGCTGTTTTTCCCCAATACGGTAAACGATCTGCTTTTTTACTTTGTTGCCGTGTTATTGGGCAGCATGAGCTTTTCAACCGTGTTTACCATGCTATCGGCCATAGCATCAAAAGCCGGTAATAATGGTACGCTAATGGCTATTTTAAGCTTCCCGGTTATTATCCCGGTGATATTGCTGTTGGTAAAAGTGAGCAAAGCCGCCATGGATGGTATCGACCGTAGCCTTAGCTTTGGTAACATTGGTGTGTTATTAGCAATAAACGTTATTGTAATTGCGTCTTCATTAATACTTTTCCCATATCTGTGGCGCGACTAATGTTTTCCATATCCCCCCTTCAACTATTTATGCGCCGCTGGTGCTTCCTGTTCATTTGTATCATACTGCCTTTTACGGTATCGGCACAAGCTGTTATTAGCGGTAAAGTGGTTAGTTCTGCGTCCAATAATGGCGTACAAAAAGCCAGTGTGTTTTTAAACAATGCCACTTTTGGCACTGCTACAAATGATGACGGTACATTTAGTTTGCGCGGTGTTAAACCCGGGCAGTACGATCTTATTGTTTCTACCATTGGTTATGAAGAGTACACCCAAAAGGTGCTGGTAGGTGCAGAGCCTATTAATTTGAAAATATCGCTCACCCCAAAAGTGATGATGATGCGCGAGGTTGTTATTACCAGTAATGCCGATTGGAAAAAGAACTTTGAGCAGTTTAAAAAAGATTTTATCGGCACAACCGATAATGCCAAATTTTGTAAAATAGAAAACCCCCGCATCCTTAACCTTACCTATACACGCAAAACACAAACTTTAGAGGCATCTACCGATGAGTTTTTGGTGATGGAAAATGATGCCCTGGGTTATCGTGTTAAATTTTTACTAAGTGAATTTAGCAGTAATGATATAACGCGAACTATTAACTACGCCGGCCGTGTACTTTTTGAAGAATTACCCGGTACCGAAGCGCAGAAAAAGAAATGGAAAATAAAGCGAGACGAAGCGTATTATGGTTCATCGCGGCATTTTTATCGTTCGTTGTATAAGAACCGGTTAGCACAGGAAGGATTTGTGATCTATGATTTTAACCGTGCTATTGACCCTCACCGCCAGCCCGAGGCGCTGATACAACGTAAGATAAAGCAATTCAGGGCCGTTAACCGCGATTCTATCAATTACTGGCTTCAGCAGGAGAGTATGCCCAAATGGTATAAAGAACGCCTTACCAAGCCCGCTTTAACCGCTTATGATGTTTTGCGTAAACCACCACAAGATGGTTTGTTTGTTTTAACATTCCCTAATTACCTGTACGTGGTTTATACTAAAAAATACGAAACCGAAGATTTTAAAGACCTGTACCGCCCATTGGATATGGAGAACTTTGAAACCAGCGTAATAACCCTGTTTAACCCAATGGTGGTATTTGATATGAATGGATCTGTTGTGGCTGATAGTCCGCTGTACGAAGGTACATGGTCAAAAGCTAAGCTGGCCAACTTGCTTCCGGTTGATTATGAACCATCGGAATTAGTGGCTCATTAATCCTATGCTTAACGGCATCTAATCATTTCGTATATAAATGCAAAAGCCACAAAGAATTACTTTATGGCTTTTGAGGATTTTTAGGTGGTGATTTTTACTTATACCGTTTTTACTTCTTTATTCCTTCTTAATATCGACATAAAGAAACCAACGATCATAATAATGGTACCTGCCCATAAGAAGTTGATGTATGGGAATTCGATAGCCTTCATTACAATAAATTTCTTCTTGCTCTCGGGTTGCTGGTAAACGGTTATTTCTACTTTGCCATCTGCAACCGTTTGGCCGGGGATGATCTTGGTGAAACGTAGTTTTAAACCCGCATCTTCAATCTTTTTACCAAAATCAAAAACGGCGCGGCCTTTTATCATGTACACAGGCTCGCTTTGGTAAGTTTTACCGTGGGTAATTACTTCCAGTTGCGCTCCTACGGCAATATCTTTATCAGTAAGTGGTATGTTTTGCAGCTTAACGTTCTTGTTTAAGCCTTTTAGTACAATTATACCATCGCGGTAGGTCATGGTGTCACCAATGGCAATCTCATGCGCTACAGGGGCATCATAGTTCTTGTCATCACCTTCCTCGCCATGCGATGCTTCTTCTGCTTGTGGCGCGGTACTTATCACGTTGGTCATGGTGATGTGGGTGTACAGGTCATGGAACAGGTAGTGCTTGGTATCCGGCGTTGACGACATGCCGCCCTGCGCCTGTATTACATTTGGCCTAAGCGTAAAGCTTTCAGTAACCTTGCCTTCTTTTATACGCTGATAATCTATATTGAAGAAATGGCTTGCACCTTCTATGGTATCGCCTTTAAACGTCACCATATACTCGCCCATTTTAAGCGGCTCGTTCTTATAGAGCAGGATATTCTCTTTAGGGTTTTCGTCCTTAGCAAATTCGACGCTGTATTGCTCGCCGGTAAGGTTTTCAGATACTACCTTTTGCGTGCCTGCAGATATCAGCGCGCCAACCAATAACAGGCCGAAACCAATATGCGCTACAGCCGAACCGGCCAGTTTGTATTTGCCTTTAAATGAATCTGCCAGTATTTTGCCGTTGCTCACAATGGTATATATAGAGCAAAGCATTACTATAATAAATACAAAGTGTAGCTTGTAAAAGCCGGTGGCGTATACAGCCAAACCGGTAATTAAAGCAGCAAATACCAGGTATATCAATGTAGTGATAAAGAAACGGGTAACGTCGGTCTTTTTATATTTAAGGAACTGGGTAAAGCCGCTCAATAAGGCAATTACTACCGCAAACGATGCCTGGATCACATTGTAATGCTTAACGGGATCTGTTGGCGGGGCGAACTTAGTGCCAAACATGAGGTTCCAAACCGGTACCGATGTTACAACAATAAGGTGGAAACATGACAAGCCCAGGAATATAGCACCTACAAACATCCAAAACTCGCGCGAGTAGGTTTCCTCGTCTTTTTTGGTGATGGGCATTTCCTTAAAGCGGGAAATAAGCAGGTAAGCGGTAATGGCCAAAAATATAAGTATACCTATAACCAGTTGCCAAAACAGGCCCAGATCGGTAAAGGCGTGTACAGATGATTCGCCCAATACACCGCTACGGGCCAGGAATGATGAATACCAAACCAGTACAAAAGCAACTAATGTTAAAAACGTTGCTGTGAAGTAGGAGTGACCTGTATTTTTATAAACAATTAGCACGTGTACCGCGGCAACCAATATTAACCAGGGGAAAATAGAGGCGTTCTCTACCGGATCCCATGCCCAAAAGCCACCAAAGTTTAACGACTCATAAGCCCAAAACGAACCCATGATAACGCCTGTGCCCAACACCATACACGAAAATAAAGCGTAAGGGATAGCAGGCTGCACCCACTCTTTGTAACGCCTTTTCCATAAGCCGGCCACCGCGAAGGCAAATGGCACAACCAATGATGCCGAACCTAAGAACAAGGTTGGCGGGTGAATGATCATCCAGTAGTTTTGCAGCGAAGGGTTCATGCCCTTACCGTCTTTTATAAAGTCGAGATAGTTCGCATTCTGGAAGATCGGGCCTTCAATCCCCGAGTTCCGTAACAGCATAAATGGCGAGCTGCCTATATGCGCGCTGCCTATTTGCAAGCCAAGTATCATGGTGCCTAATACCACTTGCGATAAGGCTAGGGTTGTCATCACCGGTTTTTCCCATGATTTTGCTCGCCATATCAGGATGTTACCTAAAACGGCTTCCCAAAACATCCACAGCAAAAAGCCGCCTTCTTGTCCGTTCCAAAAACCCGATATAAGGTAGTAAACAGGCAGTTCGCGCGAGGTGTACGACCATGCGTAATGATATTCGAAATAATGATTGTAAAGGATGTAGAACAGGCAAACACCCATGCCTACTATCGCTACCGTATTTAACCAGTAACCAATACGACCAAGGCGTAGCCAGGAGTTATCGCTTTTAGGGGCAGTTTCCTGCGTGGCAAAAAAGTAACAGATAAATGAAAAAAGAGCGGCACCAAATGCAAGTACGACAAAAAATTGGCCCAACTGCCCTGGTAACAGGTGTTCGCCTTTGAAAATTATATCCATTAAAAAAAATTAATTATAAATTGGCGCTTTTTCTGGCGCTTACCTCGGTAACCTTCAGTTTTTCATCGGTGTATTTAGACGGGCATTTCGTCAATATTTTTGATGCATGAAATTCATTGCCCTTCATTTTGCCGGTAAGTACAATTTGTTCCGAGCGTTCGAAGTCCTGCGGTTTTGTACCACTGTAAATAACTTTACACTCCTCACCCTTATTATCTTTCATGTAAAAAGAGAAGTAATTGGCATCTTTAGTGGCATCATAAAACAACTCTTTGGTTTTATTTAACTGGCCAACAACATGCAATTCACTCTTAGTTGCCTTAGCATCGTTAAAAGAACCGTAAGTGCTTGTATTTGAATAGGTGCTGATAATAACCGCGATAGCGATAGCAATAACAACGATACCTATAATTGAGCTTTTCTTCATTAATTGATATTTTCCTGTATTACAGTTTACAAAAATACAAAACGCAGCGCTAAATAAGTTTATTACAAGGGATATATGTTATTTAGAATTATTATTAATAAGTTGAGAAAGAATCAAGATGTAAGAATAAAGAGATAAGACTTGCAGGTATAGTCTCTTTATTCTAATATCTTGCATCTTTCTTAAGGGCGTTGCCTTCGGCCCGGGCTTTACGCTCATCTGCACAGGCATTAGCTACAGGCCTGTATCCGCTTCAATCCTTAACGCAACCCCCTAACCCCCTGAAAGGGGAACAGAGGGAGGAGTGTTTTGCAGTTCCCCGTCGGCAAAACAGCTTCGGGCGAAAGCGGGCAGAACGATGGTGGCCTTGTGCGTGGCAGGGGCATAGGAAATTTTGCTGAAGCACGAGGCCAAGAGCGAACGTCAGTGGGGCAAAAGATTCCAGCCCGTGGTTCTGCCCGGTTTGCAGGGCAAAGGCCCTGTGCGGCAGAGAAGCCTTTTTGCCGACTTGATTTTTGGTTACTTTGTATCAAGACAAAGTAACAGCCTCCCGCGGCGATTGAGCGGGCCAATGTTTAGCGTACACGTAGCATGAGAAATGTCGAAATAAATTCCGCACGAAAGGTTTGCCAGCATGGGTTGCTATCTATTCTAGAGAGATTGCTTCGTACCTTACAGCAATGACGCGTTGATTTATTTTCCCTACATTAGCACTATTAAAATCTCTTTATAAAATATCTCATTCTATTACAGCGCCATTACCGGCAATGTATCTTTTGTGCTTACTAAAACAGCAAGACCATCAATTACTATTTTACAATTTTTATAAAGAGAACAAATGAAACCTATTCATAGAGTTGCCGTTATTGGCGGCACAGGCAAATCAGGAAAGTACCTGGTTAAGCAATTACTTAAGCAAAACTTCGCTATTAAATTATTGCACCGCAAACCCGAAACCCTTGATATCGATAACCCGCTTATCGAAATAGTTAAAGGTGATGCCCGCGATTATAACGCTATACATTCCCTGCTTGCAGGTTGCGATGCGGTGCTAAGTTGTTTAAGCCAGCCGGTAGGAGAGCCCACCATCTTTAGCGATGCTACCCGTAATATTTTGAAGGCTATGGCAGCGCATAACATCAGCAGGTACATTACCACGGCAGGTTTAAACGTTGATACGCCATTCGATCAAAAAAGCGAGCAAACCCAATTCGGCACCAGGTGGATGTACGAAAACTTCCCCACAACAACAGCCGACAGGCAGGTAGAATACCAGCTATTAACGGATAGCCATACCAACTGGACCATGGTGCGCCTACCGCTTATTATTCAAACAGACGATGTGGGTGAAATTATAGTAAGCCTGACAGACTGCCCGGGCAACAACATTAGCGCCACTAATCTGGCCTTATTCATGATCGCGCAGCTGAATAGTGCAGAGCTTGTGAACCAGGCTCCATTTATTGCGGATAAATAATCCACAAATAACAAACTTGTCATTTCGAACGAGCGATAGCGAGGAGAAATCTTTTACAAGCGATAAGTTAACCACATGCGTAGCCGGATGCAAGGAGTAAAAGATTTCTCCTCGCGCCTCTGGCTCCGTCCCACGCTTGCTCGTTCGAAATGACAGGTGGAGATAAAAAAAGAGCGCCAGAAGGCGCTCTTTTTTTATGAAACTAACCTCTAATCACCAACCTACCATACCAATTTATACCCAACACCCCTTATATTAATGATCTGGATATTAGGATCGGCCTGTAAGTGCCGGCGGAGCTTGGTGATGAATACATCCAGACTGCGGGCATTAAAAAAGCTGTCATCGCCCCAAATGGTTGTAAGCAATAATTTACGGGGGATAACCTCATGCTGATGTTTGCACAGCATTTTTAATATATCACTTTCGCGGGCGGTTATGGGCCAGGTATTTATCCCTTGCTGAAGTGTGTTCTTACCCGAGTTGAAAATGAGGTTACTTATCTGGTAGTTTTCGTTCACCGGTTTTGGCCGTTCCAGCAAGCGGTTATGGCTTAGCAAAACCCTTATCCTGATAACCAATTCTTCTACGCTAAAGGGTTTCTTCAGGTAATCGTTCGCACCGCTTTCAAAACCTGTAACCACATCTTTAGGCTGCGAACGGGCCGTGAGGAAAATGATAGGGGTAAGTTTATCCGTTTCGCGGATATGCCGGGCTACTTCAAAACCATCCATCTTGGGCATCATCACATCAAGCGCTAAAATGTCGGGTTTTTTCTCGCGATATTTTAGCAGGGCCTGCTCACCATTAGCGCAAAGTATCACTTCAAAACCGGTTTCTTCCAGGCTTTCGCGTACAATGTGCGCCAGCGAAAGTTCGTCTTCGGCAAGTAAAACGCGGATCTTATCCATTTTTTAAAGGTAAAGTAATAATAAACTCGCTGCCTGCACCGGGTTCGCTTTTTACCGATACATTACCACCATGCGCCTGTACAATATACTTAACATAGTTTAGGCCCAGGCCCGTACCTTTTACATTGTGCACATTACCGGTGGGTACACGATGAAACTTATCAAATATATGCTTAACGTGTGCTGTAGGGATGCCAATGCCATTATCTTTTATTGAGAACACAGCGTTGTTATTGTGTTTGTACAGGTTTATATTGATATCCACAGGCTCATCGCAGTACTTAATGGCATTATCTATTATGTTGGCCAATACGTTTCGCAAATGCAGTTTATCGGCCTCAATATATTTAATGCTTCCTTTATTGTCATAACTAACGTTTACCTTTTTGTCGGTTTTCAAGGTCTCTGATGCAACCAGGTCGTTCACAAGTTCATCAATATCAACCCGCTCTTTATTCAGCCGGACCTCCTTATTTTCAAAGGCAGCTACATTCAGTACTTTGCCTACAAGGTCATTCAGGCGGGTTAGCTCATTGCGGGAGGTTTGCAGGTAACGCTGCGTTTTTTCGGGATCGTTTAGTGCATTATATTTCTGTAACCCCTCTATGGCAACGGTTATGGTGGCTATGGGGGTTTTTAGCTCGTGCGTCATATTGTTGATGAAATCATCTTTTAGCTCCGTTAGCTTTTTTTGCTGGATGATAGTATGGATGATGTAGTAAAAGCAAAAAATGGTAAACACGATGAGTAAGCCCGACAATAATAACGCTACTAACATTTCTTTTAACACACCAACCTGTGCCCTGTCAAAAATAGCCCGTACAAATAGGGTGTTCCTCTCGTTATGTTGTAAAAACAAAAAACCATGGTATTTATAAGCGTACTGGTCGGTTTCGCTGTATCTAAGCTCCTTAACATGGTGTGGATCGGCTGGTGTTGCAGGGATGGGCTTATCTGAAAAACGGAGCTCAAAGTTTGCCTTGGGGTGTAATTTATGCAGTTCGGCCCGGTAATAGTGTTCAATCTTAATACTATCGGCCTGCCTGTAATTTTTGGGAAGTTCAAAGGTGCCGCTATGAAAGGCTTGTTTACGCCTTAGGTCATTTATAGCATCTTCCATACCTAATAGCATCATTAATTTATCGTTTAAGTTGGGTACATAGAACGACATTTCTGTTAATAATTCGGGCACTGTGGCTTTGTGGTTTATTTTTTTTAGGTAAAAATTATATATGGGGATGCTGGTAATGTAAGGGTTGCCCGGATCCGTATATTTATTAGTTATGGATATATGTAATGGCATATGGGCCGTATCCACACCACGCATAGTGTCTATTTTGATATGCGTGCCCGTATCCGATAGTCGCCTAATCATTACCACCCGTATCGAGTCGAAATAGTCCTTTTTACAGCTATCCAGTGCACGCTGCATAGCGGTATTGATATCACCGTCGAATTTTTCTTTGTTCAGCTTGTAAGCGCTAAAGCTCCAGTAGGCCTGTATGGCTATAATGCCAAGGAGCAGTAAAGTGGTTAAAAATAATACAATAATGAGTTTCCTTTTCATGTTGTTTGGGTTGTTTAAGATAAAAGTAATCTGCCCAAATACAAGCATAGGTATCTGTTAACATTCGTTAAGGTAAAATAAGGATGGGTAGGGGAAATTGGGGGCTGTAAGTTATGGGTGTACTATTTATAAAAACAGCTTATAATTTTTATGCCAGTAACTTTGTATAAAGCCCCATTTATTCTCTTCGTAATTGTTAATGATATTTATAGATAGCCGACGTATTTCGGTTTCCTTTTTGCCGCGCTTTTTATAAATATATACGCCATCTTTAATGTCGGTGTCGGCACATTCGTATCCTTCAATAGTGCCAATTTTTACAGGCTTATAATTATCAATATAGAACAGGTCGCTCGTCCAGTTCATGTCGGCACATCCACTGCGATGGTAGGAATAGTAATATTTTGTGTTGGCTATTGCCTCGGGTGCCGGGAAAGCTTCAAAGCCAATAACTTCCTGATAGGTTTTGCTGGCTTTATTATACAGCAATAAACCTCTTATGCCCGGCACATTCTCTGAATGTACTATCCAGATATCTTTGTAGCCGTCATTGTTAAAATCCTTAAACTTAGCGTTGCTTATGTAAGACGAATCGCGGAAAATAGTATCGTTTTTTGAATTGAACACATACAGGCCAACCTGCATAGTTCTCTGAATTGTAAAATGCTGACCATCTACAACATCCCTGGTTATATCAAGTATTGTATCAACAACTTTTGGTACAGGCATTACTTTACTAATTAAAGCTTTATGCTTAACTGTTTTAGTTTTCACTACTCTTTGATTCCCGGTTTCCTTTTGTTTACAGGAAATAATCAGCATCATAAAAACCAGAAAAAAAGCCTTAGGCATAGCAATAAATTTGGCATCAATATACATATTAATTATGCGATAGAATGATCAGTAAAAAAAAGAATTTAAACAAAAAGAGCGCCTTTTTGGGCGCTCTTTGTAATATTAAGATGGAAACTAATCTCTAATCTCCACCCTCTAATCTCTAAAATAAATCACGGCCAAACACCAAGGTTTTGGTATGATACTGCTATTTTGTTGATAGCGCCCACCATAGCTGCATTACGCAGGGTACCTATAGCCGGGTTGCTTTTGTAGATCTCTCTTATTTCGTGGTAAGAGCGGATCATGGTATCTTCTAAACCAGAGTTTACCAGTTCAAGCTCTGATGCACCTTTAACGATAGTTGCACGCTGTATTGGCGTTAATGGCACACCGGTAATACCTTCTACCATATTCACCAGGTTAAGGTTTGAGTTTTCTTCGAACCTGCGGTTGATACGGCCAAATGCTACGTGGCTCAGGTTTTTTAACCACTCAAAGTATGACACAGTAACACCACCGGCATTAGCATACATATCCGGGATGATCATACCACCAGCTTTGTAAAACGCTTCTTCCGCTTCCGGCGAAGTTGGGCCGTTTGCACCTTCAGCAATAATTTTTGCTTTGATGTTGGCAATGTTTTCTGCTGTTATCTGGTTTTCTAATGCAGCAGGCACTAAAATATCGCATGGCTGCTCCAGGCCGTCCATAGTGTTTTTAAACTCTTGCTTAGCACCGGCATAACCCAATATAGAGCCGGTTGATTTGCGGTGCTGGAATACAGCCTCTACATCTAAACCATCAGCGTTATAAATAGCGCCTTCAAATTCGCAAAGTCCAACTATCACCGCGCCAAACTCTGATAAGAATTTTGCTGAATAGTAACCCACGTTACCTAAACCCTGTACAATTACCTTTTTGCCCGATAGGCCTGTAGTTAAACCTATTTTTTGCATATCCTCGGCAACGCTTACACATTCGCGTACAGCAATAGCCACACCACGGCCGGTAGCCTCGCGGCGGCCTGCAATACCGTGTAATGAAATTGGTTTACCTGTAACCGCACCTAAAGCATCAAGCTGGCCCGGGTTCATGGTTGCATAGGTATCAGCGATCCAGCCCATCTCACGCTCGCCCGATCCATAATCTGGTGCAGGTACGTCAATGCTGGGGCCTATAAAGTTCTTTTTGATCAATTCTACTGTGTAACGGCGGGTTATGTTTTCCAGTTCACCAACAGTGTAGTTTTTTGGGTTTATTTTGATACCACCCTTTGCACCGCCAAACGGTACGTTTACAATAGCACATTTGTAGGTCATAAGGGCTGCAAGTGCCATAACCTCATCCTCGTTAACCATTTCGCTGTAGCGGATACCGCCCTTGGTTGGCGACTGGTGGTGCGAGTGTTCTACACGCCAGGCATCAATTACTTCAAAGCCATTGCCTTTGCGTATTGGGAAACGAAAGCGGTAAACACTGTTGCAAGATTTGATCTGGTCTAACAAGCCTGCATCGTGGTGGGTGAACTGTGCTGCATGATCAAAGTTTTTACATACATCACCAAAAAAGTGGGTATCCTGATCAGCAGTCGGATTATTGATATTCATAATTTAGAATTGGATAAATAATTAATTCCTTAAAAAAGTGCACAAATTTGGTATATTTTTTATCAATAATGCAAATTTTAAAAGTTAGTGTATCCGTTACACCCGTGGTAAATTAGGCCCAAAATCAATGTTTAAATAACATAGGCCGTTCTTTTATTTATTTTTCTTTCTCTATTTTTTTCAATCTTCTGTCAATGCTGAACAGGTAAATGGCCAGCCCTGCAAATACAATTACAATAGTGCCTATCACCACGTATATTTTGCCCGAGCTGCGCATTTCGTCTGCCATTTCAACGGCTTGTGCTTTAACGGCAACAAAACATAGCAGCATAAGTATTAAGGAAACAAGTTTTTTCATCTTAGTTGATAGCGTTCTTTTTATATTCAATTAAACGGATACGGTAACGGATAGTTGCGATCCAAACGGCCATAAGCGCCCAGGCAATAAAAGCCGGGTAAAGCACTATACGCATGCGGTCGTCCATATCCAGTTTGCCAAATGCAGGGTTACCGCCGTTACCGGGGTGTAATGAGTCGGTTAAACGGGGTAGTACCATTATCAGCACCACCATAACGGGGAAGGCAAAAATGTTATATATAGCCGAGATCTTCGCTCGTTTCTGTTCTTCGTCTATCGAGTTGCGCAGCACCAGGTAGGCGCAGTAAAGCAAAAAGGCAATAGCGGCACTATTCTGTTTTGGGTCGTTACTCCAGTATTCGCCCCAGGCATATTTGGCCCAAAGCATGCCGGTTATCAGCCCTAAAACAAAAAAGAAGATTCCCGTATTTGCAGCCTCAACGGCTATCAGGTCGTGCTCTTCCTTACCCGATTGCAGGTATTTGATACTGTAAATAACCGATATAGTGAACACCGTGAACATGGCAATCCACATTGGGACGTGGAAATATGTATTTCTTATGGTTTCGTGCAATATGGGCAATCTTGGCACACCCAGCAGAAACCCGGCTACAAGCGTGTAAAATATAATTACAACGGCTAATACCTTCCACCAGGTTTGATAAATGAATTTCATATATAAATTATGGCAGCAAAGGTAATAATTTACTTATGTATTGGTGATCATTATTTAGCCCTCAAAGTAACAATTAAAGGCATTTTTAGCACAAATTACCAATGTTTCATTGATGCATTTAATACGTTGTTAATTCTTTTGTTAAAAGACGCTATCAATAATAATTTAATGACTTTTGGTACCAACAGAATTACTTAATGACGGAATAAAGACAAAGTAGGGGTGTTTGCGATTTTCTTCATGATGGTATGGTGGGTTAGATAAACTAAGATACTTGTTTTATTAATACATCCTTCAACTGCAAAAACTCCGCATAATCTTTCGCGGCTTTTTCAATGGCTTTTAAATTTAACTGGCTTAACTTTTTAAAAGGTGTTAGCTCTACCTCAAGCGTGTCCTTTTTAATCGCGCGTTTCCAGATGCCCTCAATTTTGCCGTTGAGGATGATGGTATGGTTAAAGATGGTACCACGCGGGTCGGCCTTGCTAATGTCGTTTGCGTTGATAGCAAAGCTGCGGTCTTTATAACTCACAATGTATTCGTCGTAATTGGGCAGGAGGTAGGCTGCTGCGGGCTTTTCGGATGAGTGACTGCCGGTAAACCAGTATGTATTATTCTCAAACACATAGCTTTCAAATTTATCTTTCAGGGTATCTATTCCGGCGCGGGCATCGGTAATGGTAAGTCCGCTCCACCAAACAAAGTCGGCCAGTGTTGCCGGGCCGTGGGATATAAAATACCGTTCCATCAGGTTAACAACCGCTTCATCATGGTCGAGCTTTTTGCTTTGGGGGATGCGGTCGTCAAATAACGCGTAGGTAAATTGCTTGCCCTCGCGGCCGCCGCTGCATATGGACTGTTCGAGTTCCAGGTGCATCAAAATGTGCACAAAGCGCTGTTCATCGGTGTTGATACCGTTATGCTTAAGCAGGGCCGATAATTTATCGCGTGCAATTTGGTTACCGCCTTTTAGGGCTTTGCTTATAATGTTCTCGCTTTTTGTTAGTACGGCCTGGTCTATTTCTAATTGTTTATGCCTGCCTTTGGCAAGGGCCTGTATTCGCGAAGCCGTTAGGTCCAGCATCCATCTTAGATCATCGGGGTGTACAAAATGCCAGGTGGGCCGCATTACATGTGTGCGAATGATATCGCCTTTGGCAAAAGCTTGTTCTATCCCGTCATCAGTGCCATTTATCAGCCGCATACCCAACGCCCATTTGGCACCGGTATAATCTTGCGATTGTACAGCCCCCAGATATTTAACCACATCGGCAGGGTTGCTAAACGCGGGCTTAGCCAGGTGCTGGTTTTGTAAACGAAGGTTAGAAAGATCAAAATCCATCATCTGAATATTTTGCTGTTGGAATTATTTATTAATTATGCGGCTTAACGTAAAGCAATAAAGTGAAAGCAGGTACAAAACTGTATATTGCACTAACCTAAGCTGTTATACCTATAACACAGTATCATAATTTATACAATGTTAAAAAAACGAGTACAATTTTTGTCTATTGCTGTTTTAACAGTGTCCGTTATTTTTTATTCCTTTAACTGGCTGCTCAAAACAGCAGACTCCCATCCCTCAGTAAAGCTTACCCCGGTTAAAAGGTTTGTGTTTAAATCATTTGTTGATTGCAACATGTCTGAAGTTTGGGTTGGCAATAAATTTATGATATTTCCGGGTAAGTATGGCGAAGACCCAGTTTGGGGGCCATCAAATAACTTAAAATACGCCACGGGTAATACCGTAGATGAAGCCTTTGGCACAGCCGAAAAAGATTTTGTTGAGCCACAGCTACCACCCAATGTGCCGCCTGGCCAGCCGGGGCTCCACGGCGCGGTATGGTTCGAATCTATTTATAAGGATGTTAAAGACCAAACCGGCCAAACGCTTTATGCCTTGTATCACAATGAAAATTACCCGGCAACATTGCCTTATGATGAACGCAGCGGTAAAGGATATAAAAATGAAAAATGGCCCGAGGGGCTAAGAGGGCCGGCAACAGCTTCGGCAGTGTGCCGCATAGGGATAATGAGATCGGTAAATGGTGGCAAAAGCTGGGTTAACCGTGGGATCTTTATTGAAGATGAACAACCCCGGATGATACTTAAGCCCAATAATACGGCTATCAATTTTGCGGGCGGTACCGGCGACCCGTCGGCGGTTGCCGGCGGCAAATATCTTTACCTTTTTTATGGTGAATACGGTTACCCGGGCACCTATGATGAGGCTACTTATAATCCCAAAAATGAATGGAAAGGGCAGTGCATTAGCATGGCACGCATATTATTAACAGATCTGGATCATCCCGAAGGGAAAGCTAAAAGATGGGATGGCAAAGGGTTTAATGTACCTTATAACGGCGCGGGAAAACCTGTATCATCATTACAGATCCCGCTTGCAGAAGGCGGCGGACCAACATCATCCCCAACGGCTAAATATTACTGGGGCCCATCGGTAAGTTGGAACACTTATTTAAATTGCTGGGTAATGCTAATGGCAAAAGCCGAAGGGCCATCATGGAAAGGGAATAGCGTTTATATCTCGTTCAACAAAAACAAAGACCTTGGGTTGGCAGATAATTCGCAGCAATGGAGCAAGCCTAAGCTGCTGGCAAAAAAGGAGGGGCATACGCTATGGTACCCGTCTCTGCAGCCTATTAATTCGGCAGCTAATAAAGATAACGAGTACTCGTCGTTAAAATTAGGGCAGCATGCAAGGTTGTTTTATAAAGATAATGACAATGCAAAGAACGATTATGTATCTGAGTACTTGGTGGAGTTTGTGAAGTAGAAATACGTCGTTTATAGGTCGTTTCAAAGTCGTTTACAGGCCTAAATTTGCCTTTTTTTGGCGCTCCATTTAAACAAAAAGTGGAATAACCAGAACATATGCGCTAAAATGCAATCCACAAATCTTAACTTTTCCACAATCCCTGTAATTCGCATTCAATCAATTAAATTAGCCGATTATTAATTACAGCAAATCCCTTGGCTAAGAGCGAAACGAAAGAAACCCCTTTAATGCAGCAGTATAATACTATTAAGGCTAAGTACCCCGGTGCTTTGCTGCTGTTTCGCGTGGGCGATTTTTATGAAACCTTTGGTCAGGATGCCATTAAGGCTTCGGGCATATTAGGTATTGTACTTACACGCCGTGGTAATGGGGTAGGTACACATATTGAACTGGCCGGTTTCCCGCACCACTCGCTGGATACCTACCTGTCTAAACTGGTGCGTGCAGGTCAGCGTGTAGCTATCTGCGATCAGCTTGAAGACCCCAAAACCACCAAAACAATTGTTAAACGTGGTGTTACCGAGCTGGTTACGCCGGGCGTTGCCACCAGCGATAACATACTGCAGCAAAAAAGCAATAACTATTTGGCTTCGCTATATTTTGAAAAAAATAGCGTGGGTATAGCCTTGCTGGATATTTCTACGGGCGAGTTCATTGCCGCGCAGGGCAGTACAAGTTATATAGATAAACTGCTGCAAAGTTATGCACCCAGTGAAGTAATATTTCCCAAAAGCCGCCAGCACGATTTTAAGGATACCTACGGCGACCGCTTTTACACCTACACCCTTGATGAATGGCCCTACAGCGGCGATTATGCTTACGAAACGCTGCTAAAGCATTTCGGTGTAAAATCATTAAAAGGTTTTGGTATTGATAAGCTTAACCTGGGCATTGTAGCGGCCGGTGTGGCACTGCATTACCTGAATGAGACCGAACATCGCAACCTGCAGCATATATCGGCCATTGGCCGGATAGAAGAGGACAGGTACCTGTGGCTGGATAGGTTCAGCATCCGCAATCTGGAACTGGTTGGTTCTAATAACGAGAACGCATTAACCCTTGTTGATGTGCTGGATCATACCTGTTCGCCCATGGGCGCACGTATGCTGCGCAGGTGGATTGTAATGCCGCTTAAAGAGATTAAACCTATTAACGACCGCCTTGGTGTGGTTGAATACCTGATAGAGCAGGAGGAACTGCGCGAAACACTGCAAAACCAGATCCGCCAGATTGGTGACCTGGAAAGGCTGATCTCAAAAATTGGCCTGCAAAAAGCTAACCCCCGCGAGGTTTGCCAGTTGAAAAAAGCTTTAATTGCTATAGAAAGCATCAAGAAACTAACTGAAGGTTCGGCCAGCGAACCAATGAGAGCCATTGGTGAACAGCTAAATCCATGCGTATCTATCAGCGAAAGAATTGCCCGCGAACTGCACCCCGAACCACCTGTTATGATGGTAAAAGGTTCGGTGATGAACGAGGGGATAAACGAGGAGCTGGACAGGCTGCGTAAAATAGCTTTCGGTGGTAAAGGTTACCTGCTGGAGATCCAAAAACGCGAGGCGGAAGCTACCGGCATCCCATCGCTTAAAGTATCGTTCAATAATGTGTTTGGGTATTATCTGGAAGTAACTCATAGTCACCGCGATAAAGTGCCTAGTGAGTGGATCCGTAAGCAAACGCTGGTAAATGCCGAGCGCTATATTACTCCCGAATTAAAAGAATACGAAGAGCAGATCTTGGGTGCCGAAGAAAAGATATTGGTGCTGGAAACCAAGCTTTATAACGACCTGCTATACGCCCTTGCCGAATATATCAAGCCTATCCAACTGAATGCTATCCTGATAGCCCGTTTGGATGTGTTGTTGAATTTTGCCACCATATCCATCAAAAACTACTACGTTAAACCGGATGTAAACGATAGCCGTGTGCTGGATATAAAAGGTGGCCGACACCCCGTAATAGAAAAGAACCTTCCGTTGGGCGAGGAATACATCACCAACGATGTTTTCCTGGATTCGGAGTCGCAGCAGATCATTATCATAACAGGCCCTAACATGGCTGGTAAATCGGCATTGCTGAGGCAAACCGGCCTTATTGTGCTGATGGCGCAAATGGGTTGTTTTGTACCGGCCAAGGCTGCTTCTATAGGTTTGGTTGACAAGATATTTACCAGGGTGGGGGCATCAGATAACCTGTCGTCGGGCGAATCTACCTTTATGGTGGAAATGAACGAAACGGCCAGCATCCTCAATAACTTAAGCGACAGAAGTTTGATTTTACTGGACGAAATTGGTCGCGGTACCTCAACTTATGATGGTATTTCTATTGCCTGGTCGATAGGTGAATACCTGCATAACCACCCATCAGCAAAGGCTAAAACACTTTTTGCAACCCACTATCACGAGCTGAACGAATTAAGCAACAGTTTTAACCGGATCAAAAACTATAACGTATCGGTTAAGGAAGTTGGCCAGCAGATCATATTCCTGCGTAAGTTGGTTCCTGGTGGCAGCGAGCATAGCTTTGGTATCCATGTGGCCAAATTGGCCGGTATGCCGCAGAAAGTATTGAGCAGGGCTAATGAGATCTTGAAGAAACTGGAGAACGAACGAACAGGCGGCGAGCATATAAAAGAAAGCATCCGTAAGGTTCAGAAGCAGGCCGTACAAATGCAAATGTTCTCAATAGATGATCCGGTACTGGTTAAAATTCGGGACACTCTGAATAACCTTGATGTAAATACCCTAACGCCTGTTGAAGCTTTAATGAAGCTGGACGAGATACAAAGGGTGATAAAAGGTTAGTAGATGTGCAGATTTTCAGATGTGCAGATGAAGCACGCCAATCATCTGCATATTTGCACATTTGAAATCTGCACATCTGGTTTATGTTGAAATGTTTAAAACATCTGTTGTAACATTTAAGCGTTAACAAATATCTTTAGCGTATGCTAATACCTCGCTATTTACGCTTACTGCTATTTTTTGCCGTAGCCATTATATTATCATCCTGTCATTCAAAAAAATTAACGGTTAGGAACGGGGGGAGTGGCTCATATGCCATGGTTAAGCCCGATAAGGATATCGCCGAAAAATATTCTGCTTTAATGGAGGTGAACCGTAACGAAATACAAAACGGCAGGCTATATAGCTTTATTGAAGAATGGTATGGCACACCTTACCGCTTTGGTGGTTTAGATAAAAACGGTATAGATTGCTCGGGTCTTACTTCCTTACTTGAACAACAGGTATATGGTATTACTATTCCGCGTATGACCAGTAAACAGATTTTGGTTATAAAACGTAAGTATGAGGAAGAACTAAAAGAAGGCGATCTGGTGTTCTTCGATTTTGATGGTAAGCAATTTAGTCATGTTGGGGTGTACCTGCAAAACGGTTACTTTGTACATGCCAGTACACGTAAAGGTGTTATGATTGCCAGGCTGCATGATAATGGTATCTATAAATTTTTCTCGCGCGGGGGATCAATCATCGATCCGGTGTATTCATCACAGACCGATTAATCAGCAGGTTCAGCTACCACTACTTTCGCAGGTTTCCTTTTTCTTGATTTAAAGATCCGGGCTATCAATGGCCCATCTTTTTGAGGATTTGGATTAAGCCTTTTACGTATAACACCAAATGCTATAGCCCACAACAAAAAACCATAAGAAAATACTTCTGGATTGAATTTGTAGTGAATCCCGGCAATGGCATAGATAAATAGAGCCGGTATTGCTATGAAATTAAACTTTTGAGCTTTCCATTCCAGGTTTATTTTAATCTGGTTGGGTTTAATGCAGAGTTGTTGGGCATTACGCACTAAATAACCCGTTAGAAGCGTATGGGCAAATAAAGCCAGCATAATTACTGTGAGATAAACGTAAAATCCTTCATAATTTTTAGGGCTTAAGGTTTCTGCCATTACAGATACCCCAAACGGGAACAGGGTAATAAAAAACAGGAAAATAAGGTTGTATATAATGAGTTGTTTGGTGTAGTCTTTTAAGTAACTGAATAGTTTAAGGTGTTTTGCCCAAAACATGCCGGTTATAAAAAACGCGAATATATAAGCGGCCAGCTTGGGTAATAATTCTATGAACGATCCCTCAAGCTTTTCCGTGCTGGCATGGCGCATACCTTCAGGGAGTTTTATCTCTAACACCATAATGGTAATAATGATAGCAAAAACGGCATCACTGAATAGTATTACCCTTTCCAGCTGAAATTCCCTTTTAATATCCTGTTCTTCTTTAATATCCATTACTTAAATATAATTTATAATTTTGTGTCGATGTCAAAGCAAAAAAACGATTACTCTTTCTGGACTAAATATAAGCGTTATGCCGGCAACGAAATAATGCTGTACGTGATCATGATAGTTGGTATTATACTGGGTATCATCATTTTTAGCTGATCAATTTTTCACCAGCGTTACATTATAGCTATCAGCATCGGCAGCTGTCTGGTAAAACTCAACCAGGTCATGGTAGCTATCTTTATCATAAGTGCCATCAATCAATTCCATTCTGCGTTTATATATCAATTTGCCATCGCTTATAGTGGCGCTCACTTTAAATTTCCCAAATGGTTTAGTAAGGTTTATATTTAAAGGTTCCATATCCGGGTGGTAACCGGCAGGTAGGGTATAAACAATTTCATCTTCATCGGTATAGCCCCGGTTTATGTAAACAGGGTTTGTGCGGTTGCGTACATCGCGAATGCTTCGTTGCTTGTTTACAGGGTTTAAAGTAAAATAAAGTTTACCGTTATCTGCCGATGCAAAATCACGCGCACTTAGCTTTATACTTTCGGTAGCAATAGGTATTTGCTTTTTATCCTGTTTAATATCAAGCTTCTCTATACTAAGGTTACTGATATTTGTATACATTTTTTGCAAGGTTTTAACCTGTTCTGTTAAGGGCTCGCCAACTAACTCTTCAGGGTTATCATACTGTGTACCTTTATAGGTGGTAACCATATCACCGCTAAGGGCACCATCTTTATCAATGATAAAACCAGCCTTACGTATTTGCAGGTTATCTTGCGAGGTATATTTTGGAGTATGTAATAATTTGCCACCTTCTGGGGTGCACGCCAGTACTGTACGGTCATCAGTAAAATCACTTAAAAAGCCAAAGGGGATTTTTTGGCTGGTACATTCTAAATAAGTAGTATCATTTTTTATAGGCAGGCAAAGTATCACATGATTACCCTGGTTCATACTGGCAAAATCATGAAGCATACTTACCTTGCTGTTATCACCGTAAACCACACAATACCAGGAATCGATATTTACAGCTTTTAATAAAGCCTGGGTATAATTTACCAGCGCCTTGCAATCGCCATAATTAAGCTTATCTACATCTGCAGCTAAAAAGGGTTGATACCCGCCAATACCCACCTGTACGCTTATATACCGGGTTTTACCCTGCATATATTCATATATTTTTTTAGCCTTTTGCTTAACATCGGTAATACCGGCAGTTAATACTTTTACCTGTTCAATAGTTTGTGGCGGGAGTGCCTGCCGGTTGGCTAACAGCTTATCATAACTCCAGTGGCCAAGTTGGTTCCAGTTGGTAAAAGAGCCGGCTATACCGGCATACACAAAGTTTTGAGGGGCTATTTTTACCCTGCTCAGGTAAGTTTCGCTAAGCGGGCTATATGGCTCAGACCTTAAAGCTTTAAGGTTGCTTACCTGCCAGGTGTAAGTTTTAAGGCCATCTTTGTTTGTACCAGTGTTAACCTTTGCGGGCATATTTATCTCTTTGTACCTGATGTTGAAATCGGGCTTGCAGGCAAACGTGAAAGAGCTTTTTTCAACAGCCAGGCCGGTATATGGATTAGGTTCCCAATCTCTGAAGTTCAAGGTTTGCTTTGATTTGACATCATACTCATACTCTATAGTATAAGGGTACGAACCTATTGATGGTATAAAATGCTTCACCCGCGAATCTTCAAATAAAGAAAAATCATTGGCGGCATTCACATCCTCAAAATCCTTTTCTGAAAATTTGCCTGTAAGTTTACCAAACTCGTTATAGGTGGTACCTTTTATACTTTTTATAACATTGCTTTTATCATACCAAACCGCAATGTGTGCAATGTCATCGCCGTTTTTGTTTAGTACAGTTATAGCGGTTTTTATATGGTATAACGTGTTGTTATCTTTTACTTCGGTATATACGCTTTGATTCCTTATTACCGCGCTTGCGTAGGGTAGCAGCTCTTTTGATATCAGGCTTATATCATAATTAACCTGGGCATTTGCCAGGGTTGTCACCAGTAATAGTAAAACTGTAAAAACTTTTCTCATCACTTTTTCTTGAACACTATTTCAGCTTTTTCAGAAGCTATTATTTTGTTGTATAATTCTTTTAAATAGGGGTACTCCTCGGGCGCGTAAATAGATTTATCGAGCTGTATCACGTTAGAGTAGGTGAAAGTGCTGCCATCACCCGTAAATTCAGTAATAAATTTACCACCTTTATTAGGCAAGCTTATAGCAGCGCCTTGCGGCGAACTTTCAATGCCATATCCTTCGGGCAGGTGCATTACTAACATATAACGGCTGCTTGATGGCATGCCCCAATCTACCGGATAATTGCGTTCTTCAAGTTTAAAAGGATTTGTTACGTATCTGTTAACAATTACAGGGTTAAAGGCTAACCTGTTATGGTTTAAATTATCAAAAACATCAATCTCTACTTCATATTGTTCGCCAAGCGGCTTATCAAGGCTATCCAGGTTAGTGATGTTTGATTTAAGGATCTTTATTTTGCCCAGTTTTTCGTCTAGGTTCTCAATAAATTCATCAAGAGTATTAAACTTTTTAATGGCTTTTCGCTTTTCATAGGCTTCGTAACCCATGGAATAAGTAGTGATGGTCCCTTTTAACTTACCATTGGGTTGTAGGGTAAGATCAAGCGCACTTGTGCTTGATCTTTTTTGATTGGCTACAAGATCTATCCAGTACGATGGTTTGTCAAAACTCATTACCCGCCCCTGGTCGTTAAGGCATTTTAGGGGTAACATACCAAATGGCAGCATAGGGTCGGTGGCATCAAGCAGGTAAACTTCGGTGCCAATATTAGCTTTGGCAATTATATAATTAAATTCATTCTCTACAGGATATAACCTGTTTATTAATCCATTATTACGTGTTGAAAGTAAAACGGCCTCGGTTTTTACCCCGGCAGAATTTAACGCCGCAACTAAGCATAAATTAATATCGGCTACGTCGCCGGTGTGTTTATCAAGAGCCTTTCGCACACCATCACTATACTTAGAGTGTATTTCGTTCCACTTAATAGTTTTTTGGATATAAGTATAAACCGCTATGGCTTTTTCCATTTCGGTGGTTTTGCCCACAATTACAGGTGCAATGTATGGTTTAAGCAGATCTTTCTTAATTTGCGAACCAAAATACTCGGAATGTTTTAGATTATAATCTATATCCTTCCATTCTTTGGTTTCCTTCTTTTTAACGCTTGTATAAGGGTTGGTCCAGCTTTCCAGGTTAAAGTATATGGCTGATAAAAAATTTTTTGGCGATGTCATATTATCCTCTTCAATAAAAGCAGGAATATCGGCCATGCCATAGGTTAAAAAAGAACAATCGCTTTTTGAGCCATGGCTGTTAAAACACTCCTTTTCAATGTCGGCTTTGTTTTTGGTAAGTTTAAGGCTGCCACGTATCATGGCGTTATAAGTCCAGAAAGCGGGGATGTGCACCTCGTATTCGGAGTAGGCCTTAGGGATATCATCCTGGAACTCCCATGATGGAAACCTCCAGAAACCCGGTATAATTTTAGTGTAAGTATATTCAATAATACAGCCATTGCGCAGATTAGGCATGGCAAACTTTATCTGTTTCCAATATTTATTTTCGGTTGTGGTGAAGATTTTTGAACTCTCAAGCTCAGCTTTTTTAATGGATCCGTCATTTTCCATATAGGTAGTTACGCCTTTTATATCTGTAACTTCATCATGTGTATCTTCGCTATCATAGAACGGGATTTTAATAGTCCCTTTATCAAAACCTTTGCTATCTAAAATTTTGATCCGTACGTGATATTTAAAAGAGGTTTTAATAGCGTCATCAGCGCCAACGTCTATCCGGGTAGAACCAAATTCTTCCAGCACAAAGGCATGGGCTGATGTATCGTTCTTATAATTTTTTTGCTGCATTTCTTCAACGGTGAATTTGCCGTATTGGAAATTTTGAGCTTGTACCAGTGTTGTAAAAGAGATGAATACCAGTAGGTTAAGTAAAAATTTATGCATGTGGTTTAGGGTGTAATCAATAGCTATGAAAATATAAAATTATCACGACATTCTATACATAAAATAGTGTGCCGATAATTTTGAGAGTTTTCCGACCTTTGTAATACTGATAAACAAAAATGAAATTACAATTAAAGCGGCCTCTTGCCTTTTTCGACCTTGAAACTACCGGTACCAATATTGGCGCCGACCGCATAGTAGAGATATCTGTTATAAAACTTAACCCCGATGGCAGCGAGGAAGTTAAAACCTGGCGTGTGCATCCGGGGATACCTATTCCGTTGGAATCGTCATTAGTACACGGTATTTACGATGAGCATATAAAGGACGAGAAACGTTTCCATGAGCTTGGGCAGGAAATAGCCGATTTTATACATGAAAGCGATCTTGCGGGATACAATTCCAATAAGTTTGATATCCCTATGCTGATGGAAGAATTTTTGCGCGCCGGTGTGCAATTTGATCTGGATAACCGCCATTTTGTAGATGTACAGAACATTTTTCACCAAATGGAGCAACGTACCTTAAAAGCTGCTTACCAGTTTTATTGCGATAAAAGTATAATTAACGCGCACTCGGCCGAGGCAGATACCCGTGCTACCATGGAAGTTTTACTGGCGCAGATAGAGCGTTACGAAAACCAGGAATGGGAAGACAAAAAAGGCAACAAAAGCATCCCGGTAGTAGGTGATGTGGAGGCCTTACATAAATTTACTAACCTGAGCCGCCCGGTTGATTTTGCGGGCCGCATGGTTTACAATGAACAAGGCGAAGAGCTGATAAACTTTGGAAAACACAAAGGTAAAAGGGTAGAAGATGTATTAAATGTAGAGCCAAGCTATTATTCGTGGATGATGCAGGGCGATTTCCCTTTATACACCAAACGTAAGCTGGAAGAGATCTACAAACGCTGGAACGCCAAAAAAGTAGCCGAACGCCAACAAGCCCGACCTGCACAGCCTGCAGCACCTTCAAATGCGGATAAAACAGAAGTACCAAGGCCGGCTTTCCAAAACAATAGCCCTAAAAGCACGCCGCAATTAAACAATAACCAGCCTTTTAAAAAGAAGGAAGAACCAGCAAAACCTGTTAACGAAGATATGTTACAGCAACTGGCCATGAAATTTAAGAAAGGGTAGCGATTAGAGATTTGTGATTAGAGGTTAGTTGTTTCCTAATCTCTAATCACTGTTTCGCAGAAACTGAATATTTCTTTTTAATCCTTCAAATTTTGTTCGCTTCACTGCAGAGTTTTTAAATACCTTTTGAAACACATCGGTAGTAATATCCTCCCAATCCTGCTTGTTTAAGCCCTGAAGCTCCGGATGTGGAGTAAAGGCGGGCTCGCTATGGATCACCGAGAAACGGTTCCAGGGGCATACATCCTGGCAAACATCGCAGCCAAACATCCAGTTATCCATTTTGCCTTTAAACTCCTGCGGTATCTCATTTTTAAGTTCGATAGTAAGGTATGAGATACACCGGCTACCATCAACTACATAAGGGCCAACAATTGCATCAGTAGGGCAGGCATCAATGCAGCGGGTACAACTACCGCAATGGTCGGCAGTGGGTTCAATATCGTATTCCAGCTCTATGTCTACTATCAGCTCGGCTAAAAAGAAAAAAGAACCGGCTTTTTTGCTGATAAGGTTTGTGTTTTTGCCAACCCATCCCATCCCTGCTTTTTTTGCCCAGGCTTTGTCCAGTACCGGTGCCGAATCTACAAATGCGCGGCCGCCAACTTCGCCAATTTTTTGGTTAATTATGTCCAATAATTGCTTTAGCTTTTCTTTAATAACCGAATGATAATCAGAGCCATAAGCGTATTTAGATATTTTGGGGGCTGATGGGTCAAGCTGTATGGTATCAGTATAGTAATTTAAACCTAATGATATAACCGATTTTGCACCATCTACCAGCAAACACGGATCCAGGCGTTTATCAAAGTAGTTTTCCATGTAGCGCATTTCGCCATGCATGCCTTTGTTAAGCCATGCTTCCAGTCGCGGTGCTTCTTCTTCCAAAAACTCTGCTTTGGCTATGCCACAAAACAAAAAGCCCAGGTTTTTAGCCTCGGTTTTTATTAGTTGAGAATATGCCGACAGATTTTGCTGCATTTATACAAAGATACTATAAACCAATGTTTTTATTTAAAGGCTGTATAAGTGGGTGCTGAAAAAAATTAAAATATACAGCAAATAAGTTTCTTTTTAAACAATGGTATGGCTTTTGGTGGTGTTATTATAAACTAAATAACATGCTACAATTTATAAACGACCTGGAACCTCATGTAGTAGGTATACATGCCACAGGCGAGGTGACCAAACAAGATGTGGAAACCGTTTTAATGCCACGAATTGATGAACTGGTAGCGCGGCAGGGAGAAATTAATTATCTGTTGGTGTTGGAAACAGATGTACAAAACTGGACAGCCGGCGCCTGGTGGGATGATATTAAAATGGGCCTGAAGAACTTTACCAAGTGGAATAAAATTGCCGTTGTGAGCAATCAGAAAGGAGTTCAGTGGTTTACAGATGCATTTAGGTTTTTTGTGCCGGGTAAATCAAAGGGCTTTGCATTGAGCGAACTTAGTGAAGCAGTAGAATGGGTTACTGCCAAAGAAAATGAAACAATAGAACAATCTAAATAACACACATATGGAAAATAAACCCGAAGGATTTGACAGGGCCAATGGCCAGGGTCAGAACCATGATATAATTGGAAATGTTGCCAACGTAGGTAACGATATGCTAAAAAAAGATGTCGACGATAAAGATCTTGCCAAAAAGGTGCCAACCGTTACACCTGAAACAATTCCTAATGATAATCCTGAATTGGAAACCCCAACAGATCAAACCTCATCAAACAAAGGGCAAGGGCCGGCGGGCGAGAATTTGTAAAAGGAAAGGGCATCTTCACCAAAGGTGCCCTCTTCTTTTATCTGTTATGATACAATCTTGAATTTGAATAAGTTGCCTCGGCGGTTATCTTATTATTTTTGATCTTGAAAACACTGCAGTTACGGATATCGTAACGTACCGGGCTACCGGCTTTTTCTTTTAACCCCACCACATCATATTCAACCACCACTGTAGAATCGGTATTGATCATATTATCTACCAGGTACCTGGCATCCGGCGATACATAGAATAGTTGATGAAATATCTGGTCGGCACCCTGCGGGCCGAATGATTCGCCGTCCCAATCGGTAGTAGTGATTTTCGCTTTATCAGCGTATTGGCCAATCAGGCTTTTCAGGTCATGATCGTTCAGGTAGCGAAAATGCTCGTCAATAAGTTGTTTGGATGCATCTGTTTGGCTAATGGCTGGTGTTTCGGGTTTGTTATTGCATGCAACAAATAATATGGCTGCAAATAAACCAAATAGGATAGGGTGACGAGTGATAGTCATGGTTTAAAAGTAGTTAAGATTATATCAAAAAGAAACCCTCTTTTGAATAACAAAAGAGGGTTTAAAATACAGGCGCTTAGCTTAGAAGCTATTGCGTACGCTATTGCCAAATGTTTTGGTGCTCCAGTAACCGCTATCCAATATCCTGCGTACAGTTAATAATGGGTAATCCGGATCGCGCTTATCAGCTAATTGGAATGCCATTTTAAAGCCTCTTTTATCAAGCTCGGGTAAAACAGGTTTCTTCCAGATGCCAAAAGGGTATGCGAAATATTGGATCTTTTTACCGGTAATTTCTTCCAGTTTTTTTGTTGGCTTATCAATTTGAGTAACCCAATCATCAACCGGCCTGTTGGTTATTTTTCCATTTAAGCCTTTGATCACCAGGTTAGAGTTATGGGAATATTTATCTACACGGTGATGGTCCCATGTGTGGCTGGAAATTACATTACCATCATCAGATAATTTTTTGATCATATCTGCAGTCATGTAGTTCGGGCGGCCTATAGATACGGTCATCACAAAGAAAACGCCTTTAAAGCCATATTTCTTCATTTCCGGGGCAGCAATGGTATACTGATCAAGATCAGTGTCATCAAACGTAAGCATGACAGGCTTTTTAGGCAATGGTGCACCGGTTGTAAGATAATTATACAACTGATCGGGCAGGATGGTGTGGTAACCACTATCGGCAAGCATTTTTATGTGCTCTTTAAAAGCGGCCACTTGTACAATATAATCTTTAGCGTTTTTAGAATCGGTAGCTTTCCAATCGCGTATTTGGTGATAACAAACTATTGGTACTTGTTTGCGGGCCATAACAGCAGCCTTATCAACAGGGCCGGTTGCCAGTTTTGTCACAGGCGAGGATGCACTTGCTTCAGTTGCCGGCTTTTTATCAGCTTCGGCTTTATCTAATGATGATGATTTAGACTGGCAGGATACCAGGCACAAAATACAAAGTGGCAATAAAGCCGAAAATCGCTTTAACATATGCGGATGATGATTTATTTTGCCGCTAAAATAATATAATTATGCAGGGTTATATTAACTGTTAATAAATATTATTTCATTTTACAGGACTATCCGCTTACCCTCGGCAATAGATCTTTTGGCGGCATCTAGTATCTGCATCACTATCATATTGTACTTTAAAGATGACCTATCGGTTATGCCTTTAAGGCGATTTCGCGTAACCAGTTGCAGGTACGAAACGGGATTATCATTAGGGGCAGTTAAAGGAGTTGCTATACGTGTAACTGCCGGGCTGTTATTTATTCGTGTAACAACATTATCCTTATCTAATGCGTGTATATAACCCTCATCGCCAAAAACTTCCAGATCTTTTATAGAGAAAGGCCAATTCCATGATGCCTCAATAATACCGGTTGCGGTTGGATATTCCACAAAAATACTGGCATCATCCTCTACCTTGGGGTAGGTTTGCCGTTTAAAATGACGTGCAACAGCTGTAACCGCAATAGGTTTCTGTCCGTTCATTAACCAGGTCATCAGGTTAGCACCGTAGCAGCCAAAATCGTTTAGGGCACCGGCACCGTTTAATTCGGGGTCGGTAAGCCAGTTGGTGAAATCTTTGCTGCAACCAATTTCTTTAGGCCCCTGGTGCCCATCGTGCACTACCATCTTTCTGATCTGCCCAAGACTATCTTTAGCAGCAACATCATATACGTGCTGGTAAGATGGGTACCATGTTGTTTCGTAATTGGTAAGCAGCTTAATATAATATTTTAAGGCCAGAAATTCCATGCGGCTGGCTTGTGCAAGTGTAGCTGCCAGGGGTTTTTCAACCATTACAGATATGCCCAACGGGGCGCATACTTCAACAATATCAATATGCCTGGCAACCGGGTTATAACCCAGCACTACTTCGGGCTTTTTAGTAGTGACCATTTTTTTAAGATCATCAAATAAGATAGAATCTGGCAGGTTGTATTGTTTTTGATATCTGTCCCTTAGTTGTTTATCAGCTTCAGCTATACCAACAATAATTACTTTTCCATCGCGGTAATCGCCTAAAATGTTGTGTACATGATCATGCGATAAACCAGCTATTGCCAGTTTTTGGGTGCTTAACAGCACCGGCGTTACGTTAACCGGAGCAACCGGAGTTGTTACAGCTGGTTTAGCCGCAGGTGTTACCTGTGCCAATAAAATAGGTATAGATGTGCCTGATACGATGATCAGGCACATTAAAAACTTTACAACTTTCATGGTGAAACTATTTTTCATTTGATAATGAATAAGGCACATCTGTTGCTTTTGTACCTCTCGCCTTATTAGGCGTTGCCGACATGTTAAAATTAATAACCTCTCCTTTTTGTAAGGCTTTATGGCTTAACCAAGTATTGGTATAAGGCTTGCCATCAACAGTTAAAGTAGTTACATACCTGTTTTCGGCACTGTTTTTTGGTGCATTTATTGTAACTACTTTACCATTCTCCAGGGTGAGTGTTATTTTCTTAAATAATGGTGCACCTAACACATACTGGTCTGTAGCAGGGCATACCGGGTAAAAGCCCATTGCCGAAAATACATACCAGGCAGATGTTTGCCCGTTATCTTCATCACCACAATAACCATCGGGTGCAGAGTGGTACATTTTGTTCATTACATCGCGTACATGCAGCTGGGTCTTCCATGGCTCGCCCGCATAATTGTACAGGTAGGTCATGTGTTGTATGGGTTGGTTGCCATGTGCATACTGGCCCATGCCTGCAATTTGCATTTCTCGGATCTCATGTATTACTTCGCCGTAATAGCTATCGTCAAAAATAGGAGGGAGCGAGAATACAGAATCCAACTTAGTAGTGAATCTCTGTTTACCACCCATCAGGTCAATAAGCCCTTGCACATCATGGAAAACGCTCCAGGTATAGTGCCAGCTGTTGCCCTCTGTAAAGGCATCGCCCCATTTAAACGGATTGAACGGGGACTGGAATTTTCCATCCTTGTTTTTACCACGCATTAAACCGGTTTGCGGGTCAAACAGGTTTTTATAGTTCATACTGCGTTTTCGGTATATCTCGGTTTCGGATGCAGGCCTGCCCAATGCTTTACCTAATTTATAAATGGTGAAATCGTCATAAGCGTATTCTAAAGTACGCGCAGCGTTTTCATTTATTTTAACATCGTAGGGTACATATCCTAAAGTTTTATAATACTCTACACCATCGCGGCCGGTAGCAGCGGGGCCATCATTGTTAGCGCCATGCAACAAAGCTTGATAAAGTGTACCGATATCATAACCACGGCCACCTTTCAAATAAGCATCGGCGACTACAGATGCAGAATTATTGCCTACCATTACATCTGAATAACCGGGGCTGCTCCACTCGGGCAACCAGCCACCTTCTTTGTAATCGTTTATAAGGCCTTCCTGCATCTCTTTGTTGATAGATGGATAGACCAGGTTCAGGAACGGGTATAACGCCCTGAAGGTATCCCAGAAACCTGTGCCTGCAAACTTGTAACCCGGTAGTATCTGGCCATTTTGCGCACTGTAGTGTACGGGTTGGTTTTTAGCATCAAGCTCGTACATTTTGTTGGGGAAGAAAAGCATGCGGTACAGGCAAGAGTAAAATGTTTTTACCTGTTCTACGGAGCCACCTTCAACGGCTAATTTGCTTAATGTTTTGTTCCAAACGGCTTTTGCCTTTTGTTTGGTGATATCGAAGTTATCTTTACCAATTTCTCTGTTCAGGCTTATCTCGGCTTGCTCAATGCTGATGAATGAAGAAGCCACACGCAGGTTTACCTTTTCGCCTTTAGCGGTTTTAAAACCAATAACAGCGCTTGCATGTTTGGCAGAAAGCTCCAACCCGTCGTTTAAAGTACTATCACTGTAAACCTGTGCCAGGGTAATTGGCTTATCTACATAAATAACAAAGTAGTTTTTAAAGTTTTTCAACGGCCCGCGGGCATATTTGGTAGAGTAACCAACTATCTTTTTTTCGCCGGGGATTATCTTAATGTACGATCCTCTGTCAAAAGCATCTATAACAATATAAGAGCTATCTGTTTTGGGATAGGTGAACCTAAATTGCGCACTACGTTCGGTAGGGGTTATTTCTGTAGTAACGTCATGGTCGGCAAGGTAAACGCTGTAGTAATATGGCTTAGCTATCTCGGCCTTGTGCGAGAACCAGCTTTGACGCTGATTTTGTGATACTTTTATTTTACCAGTTACGGGCATTATAGCAAATTGGCCATAATCGTTCATCCATGGAGATGGCTGGTGGGTTTGTTTGAAGCCGTTTATTTTGTAGGAATCGTAAGTGTATTGCCAGCCATCGCCCATTTTACCGGTTTGTGGGGTCCAGAAGTTCATGCCCCATGGCAAAGCTATGGCAGGGTAGGTGTTGCCATTACTCAGATCGTATTTTGATTGTGTACCCATTAATGGGTTTATCCATTCAACCGGATCAGTAACCTTTGTAACTTGTTGTGCAAATGCTACAGCCGAAAATAATAGCGTAATTAAAAGAAGGAATCTTTTTTTCATTATGTAAGTTAATAGTAGTAGAGATGTAAACCGGCTGTAAATATAAAAGACTGGCGGGTATTGCCAGTCTTTTATATTGTAAAATTATTGCCACCCGGCTTTTTGTTTAAGTTTGATAGGGGATAGTAAGGGAAATAATCCCTTACTATCTACTTAACTCAGTTTATCCTGTTTTATTAAAAACCGGGGTTATTGGGTAACAACGTAGGGTTAACATCGGTTTCCTGTTTTGGTAGAGGGAACAGCAATTGCTTTTCAGTAAATGTAGCGCCAAAAACTGTTTTATGGCCTACAAAATTGTCCCAGTTACCGGTAACATCATTATGCACCTTACGGGTGCGAAGCATATCAAACCACATTTTGTTTTCGAAACAAAGCTCAAAATAGCGTTGCAGCCATACTTCTTTCTCAAATGCATCCTGCGATAATGCTCCAATAGGCGCCAGGTTAGCCCTTGCACGTATTTGTCTAACGTACTCAATTGCATTAGCGTTTGGCGCACCTTCAGCCCTATTTGATGCTTCAGCATACATTAACATTACATCAGCTAAACGATAAATGGTAAAGTTTAAATCAGATTTTGTGGTAGTAAGAACCGCGGTTCGATCAAACCATTTGTAGATGTAATGATTTTTAAATGTAACCGTTTCAGATGGCGTTTTGAAATTTGGGTAACTGGTATAAAAGAATTGTTTTTCGGCCACGCGTTTATCACCAGCCGGGAATGAGGCAATAAACTGGTCTGTCGGGTAAACCGATCCATATTCGTCAGAATAAGAAGATATGCCTGCATAGTTAGGGATGGTAAGAGCAGTAAGCGGATTTGTTATTGGAATAGAAGCCGCATACTGTACCTGAAAAATAAACTCCCTGCTGTTTTTATTAGCCGGAACAATCATATCAGTATACTCTGGGAATAAGGTGTATCCACCATTTTGAATTACGTCAAGCGAGCGTTTGGCTGATTCGGCGTAATATTGGTCACCGCCATTAATGGCAGCTCCGGCGTAGGTTAAATACACATCGGCTAATAATGATTTTACTGCACCCATGGATACTTTTCCTGTAGCATCTTTCCAGGGCAGGGTTGATTTTTCGGCCTCAAGCAGATCAGGTATAATAATTTCGTCATAAATTTGCTTTGCCGGTGTACGCGGAATCTGTAAATTCAGGTCTTTAGCCGGTTCAGTTACTTTAGGTACTGCACCAAACATACGCACCAGGTAAAAATAATATAAGGCGCGTAGCGTGCGTGCTTCGGCTATCATATTGGTCTTGTCGGCATCATTTAGGCCCGGGGCAGTAATGGTAGGTATTTTTTGTATAGCCAGGTTTGTTGCACCAATACCTAAGTACATTTGCTGCCACCAGGTGTCCATGTAAAAAGAAGTGTTATTGTAAATCAGGGTTTGAAAATTCACAAATCCTGTTTGCCCGAGGTCGCTGTTTGCTTTACCTGTCATAAATTCCATCAAATTCCAGGTGTTACCACCATATGAAGAGGGCTGACCCGTAAGTAATCCCGACAAATTTTGATATGATCCATTAGCTAACGCCCTTGCCACTTTTGCACTTGACAAATTAGCATCAGGCGTTAAAAAACTTTCGGGCTTTTCTTCCAGGAATTTTTTGCAGGAGCATGTAAGTAATAAACACGCCACTATTAATATATTTTTTAATGTTTTCATTTTAATACGTTTATATGATTATGGTTAAATCTTTCACTACTGTTTTGCTATGCATTTTTGTCGTATCACAAGTTTTAAAACCCTACCTGCACACCAAGGTTCCATATACGTGGACGAGGGTTGGCAAAGAAGTCAATGTTTTGTGAAAGCGCCGAGTTATTACCATAAGACTGATTAAATGTATCAACTTCAGGGTCATAACCGGTGTAATCTGTGATCACAAACAAATTTTGAACACTTGTATAAACGCGCAAACGGCTCATGCCTAATTTAGTAAGCGTTTGTGATGGGAAACTGTATCCTAACACAAAATTTTGACCGCGTATAAATGAACCATCTTCAACCCACCAGGTATCAAAATGCGAATCCTGTGCGTATTTATAATTGCGCACCTGGGATATCATGGTATTTTGATTGTTAGGTGTCCATCCGTTTAACACAGTAGCTAAACTGTTTGAAATGGTTTGCCTGTCTTCAGCGGAGTGTTTAAAGTTGGCCGCAGTATTTACGCCCTGTACAATACGAATGTCAAATGAAAAGTCCCAGTTTTTGTATTTCATGGAACTGTTAAAATTACCGGTCCATTTTGGAGTTGATTGACCAATGATGCTATAATAGTTGCTGCCATCTGGATTGTAGATGTATTTACGGTCGCCGGCTTTTAAACCATGCGTGGCTGCTTCAGCAATATCAGCAGGCGAATCGCTGTAGGTACCAACCCTTGTCATACCATAAAATGAGCCGATTGGTTCGCCAACACGTATTACATAGTTTTGCCCTAAAAAGTTCGGGCCTGGAAATATATCTGCATTGCCGTCATTTAACTTGGTTACCTCGTTTTTATTGCTGGCAAATAATAAACTTGTTGACCATTGAAAATTATCGGTTTTAATATTCACCGTGTTTAAACTAAGCTCAATACCTGTATTTCTTAAGGAACCAACGTTTTTATAAACATTAGCGGTTGTAAAACCGGCTGTCCATGGAATTGGAGTTTGCAATAAAATATCGCTGGTGTTTTTAACATAAAAATCCGCAGTGAAATTTACCCTATCGCCAAATAAGCCTAATTCTAAACCTGCATCAAACATTTTGGTTCTTTCCCATTTCAAATCGGGATTGCCCAAATATCCTGGCAACAATGTTATTGCTGCAGCACCACCTATAGCGGTTTGACTGGTTGATAATTGAGGGAGTGCGCGAAAGGGACCAATTTCCTGATTACCTGTTACGCCATAACTGGTTCTTACCTTTAAGTTGGATACGGTTTTACTGTCTTTCAGGAAATTTTCCTGAGATACACGCCATGCAATACCTGCCGATGGGAAAAAAGCGTACTTATTTTTGTCACTAAACCTTGATGAACCATCGTAGCGGCCCGTTGCGGTAAATAAATATTTTTCATCAAGATTATAGCTGATACGACCATAATAAGAATTTAACTTCCCCGGCTGATATCCGCCTGGTGAATTGGGCACGATGTCAGATTCTGAAGCGCTTTTAACAGAACCGGCACCTAAATTATTATATTGGTAAAAATCATCGATGAAATTTTGTGTTTCTGCTCTTACCCTTTCGTACACGTCCTGGCTAAAAGATATACCTAACAGTGCAGTCAATTTTTGACGGTCATTGATCTTTTTATTCCAGGTCAGGTAGTTTTCACTTTGCCAATAATAATTTGTATTAGCATTTATATTAGCTACACCACCCTGGTCGGCAGATAAATGCTGCAAAGAAAGAGACGAGTAAAAGTTGTTTTTTTGGCTTCGCACATCATACCCCAGATCTGTTTTAAACTCCAACTCTTTTGAGATTTTAAACAAGAGGTATACGTTACCTACCATTTGCTGGGTGTTATTAATGGTATAACGCTCGTTGGCAATTTGTATTGGATTTGGCGCTCCTTCAAGTCCGGCTATATCAAAATTCCCTGCCCAGCTTCCGTCCGGATATTTAATTGGAACAATTGGTACCTCTTCGGTTACGGCACGTGGTACGTTTAAGCTACCATTACCATCAGTTACCAACCGTTGCCTGCTGGCTATTGCATTAATGCTACCGCCTATTTTTAACCAATCCTTAACATCGTTATCCATCGTCATTTTAATGGAGTAGCGTTTAAAGTTTGATGTTGGAGTTAAACCATTTTGGTTTAAATAACCTAACGATAAACTATAAACAGATTTTTCGCTACCGCCCTGAATATTTAATTGATGGCTTTGTGAAAAAGCTGGTTTATAAGTTTCTTTTTCCCAGTTGGTGTTATAAAGAGGTTTGTCATTAGTATCAAACAACAAAGGGAAATTAGCGTGGTTTAACGCCTTGGGCGGAGTTTGTACCGTTCCCGTTGGGTCAAACTTTGCCCCGTTAGCAAATGACTGGTTATAGATATCGACAAATTGCTCTGAGTTAAGGGTTGGTAAATGCCTGTACAACTGGCTTATATTGGCATTCGCCTCATAGCTAATAGTGGCCGGGCCTTTTCTACCGCGCTTGGTAGTTACCATAATTACCCCGTTAGCACCGCGCACCCCATATATGGCTGTTGATGATGCATCTTTTAAAACCTCAATCGAAGCAACATCATTGGGATTGATAGAGTTAGCATCAACTCCAACAACACCATCAACCACATATAGTGGATCAAGATTTGAATTGATAGAACCAATACCCCTTATACGTACCTTTGCTGCTGCACCAGGCGCATTACTGTTAACACTTACATCAACACCGGCAACCTTGCCTTGTAAGGCCTGCGATAAGTTTGGAACGGGTTTATCCAATAATTGCTCGGCCTTAACTGTGGTTACAGCTCCGGTAAGGTCAGATTTTCTTGCTGTACCATAACCAATTACCACAACCTCATTCAAGTCTTTCGCCTGTTCAACCATCACCACATCAATGTTTTGGCGGTTGCTTATGGCTACTTCCTGACTGTTGTAACCAATAAAGCTAAATACCAATGTGCCGCTGCCATCGGGTACGGTTAATTTGTATTTACCGTTGGCATCGGTACTGGTGCCGGTGGCAGTACCCTTTAGTTTTACATTTACACCCGGCAGCGGGCCTTTGGCATCTGTTACCGTACCTGTTATATCTATTGCCTTAAATTCAACAGGATTATTATCAGCATCCTTCTTTTTTACCACAATAGTCTCCTGGAAAATTTTGTAGGTAAGCGGCTGGTCTTTAAATGCTTCATTAAGCGCCTGGTCAATAGTGACTTTTTCTACGTCGATATTTATACCACCGGCTTTTGATACATCTTGTTTATCATACATGAAATGATAGCCCGTTTGCTTCTCTATCAGGCGTAAAACTTTCTCTACAGAAGCGTTCTTTTGGCGCAACGATACAGTTTGACTGAATGTTTTGGCGCTCACATTGGTAAGAGCTGCAATTATTAAAATAGCAGTAAGTTTCATAACCAATATTATTTTGGATAGTTTAGACCATGCCAAAGGCACAGCCTTAGAATTAAAATTCATAAGTTTGTTGTGTTTGGGTTAAACATTAAGTTTCAATTCGTCGATTGCAATGATTATGGGGGCCCAGGCATTTAGCCGGGAAAGTGGGTCGAAACACTTCCCGGTTTTTTTGTATGCCGATTTTATGCCATTGCTTAGCATTGGTATAACAGGCCCATCATTTTTGAGCTAGCTTGCTAAGTGTATTTCTTTCATCATAAGTAATTTTGTAGGGTGAATAAATTGATTTTATATATTGGTATTGTTTTTTGGCTTGTTTAAGGTGTATTAAAATACAATAATGTTTTTCCCCTCAATATCGAGGTTGATACCTGCGTATTTCAACATATTTAATAACTCCGATGCTTTCACATTGCGCGATATACGACCAGTAAATTCTTTTGTGGGTACCTTGCTCTTGTAAGAAACATCTACATCGTACCAACGTGCGGCCTGGCGTAATATCACATCTATCCCAGCATCCCTGAACTGAAAAATGCCGTTCTTCCAGGCGATCTCGTCTTCTAAATCAACATCGCCAACCACCTTGCTTTGTCCGGTTGTGTTTATTTGCGCCTGTTGCCCGGGTTTAAGCCTTGCGCTAAATGTTCCACTTTTTATATTAACCGCGCCTTCCAGCAGGGTGGTTTTCATGGTTTTCTCATCATCGTAGGCCATTACGTTAAAATGGGTACCTAAAACTTCAATTTCGGCACGATTGGTTTTAACCCTAAACGGCATAGCCGGGTTTTTGGTCACTTCAAAATAAGCTTCGCCTATAATTTCAACTTGCCTTGATACGCCTGTGAAACGGGTAGGAAACCGTAATGATGAAGCAGAATTTAGCCAAACCTTTGTTCCATCGGGCAAGATAACCTGGTATTGCCCGCCACGAGGAGTTGAAATGGTATTGATAGAAGGAGCGGAGTTAGCATTAGCCAGGGCTGAAACATTGTATATCAATTGGCCATCTGCCGCTTTTTTAATAAGTGTGTTACCTTGCCGGGCAAGAGTGCCATTTTGGGCATTGTCAAGAATAATAGTTTTGCCATTTGCCAAAGTAAGTACGGCTTTATTGCCACCTGGCAGCGCATCATGTAACTTGCTTTTTGCTTTTACTATCTGATTTTGTGAAACTTTGTTAGGTTGGAAATATAAGTGGAGACCAAAGCTAACAAAGAACAAAACAATGGCAGCAGAAGCGATTTTAGCCCAGAGAAATATATTGTTGTGAGTTTTTTTGTCTGTGCCCGATCCATCAGATCCTAATATGTTTTTGAGTATGGCATTGGTTTTATCTGAATTGAATAGGGGAGCGGCATCCGGTTTAAGGTCATCCCAAACCTGGCGAATAAGCAAGGAAAGCTCCTCATTGCCGGCGCCGGCATCAATTATAGCAAATAGCTCATCCTGCTCTTGCGGAGTAGCTGTTTTGTTATAATAACGATCAAAAAGGTACCTTAACCTTAAGCTGGATATCTTCATTAAATGTTTTTTCAATAATTGGGTAGTGTAAAAGCCGGGAAGCTCTATGATTAGAAGACACCAAAAGGGAATAAAAAGGGGGTATTGGTTTCTAACTTTTTTTAAAAAGTATGGATACTATTAAGATCATAACCGAAATATCAATATTCGACTGTACAAAACTGGTTATTGAGTGAGTGGCGCCCTGTAAATATTTTTTTACCGTTTCGCGGGATAGACCCATTTGATGGGCTATTTCATCATACTTTAAGCGATTGTGGCGGCTTAATAAATAAACTTTTTGCTGCTGTGGCGGCAGGTGGTCAATTGCCTGGTCTAATAAGCTATAATAAGTATCTAAACCCGAGGTATCTTCGGGCACCATTGCCGTAACATTTTCTTCAAGTGTTTTTTGATGGATGCGTTCTTTAGCTAATTTACGCAAGCAATTTAGCGCGTGATTTTTTGAGATAACAAATAAATAAGCCCTGAAATTTTGTACAGCGGTTAATGTTTCCCGGCTCATCCATATTTTTAAAAACACATCCTGTACCACTTCCTCGGCCAGCTCAACTGAGTCGGTTATGCGGTAAATATGTGTACCCAAAAGCTGGTGATAGGTATTGAACAACTCGCTAAATGCATGTTCATCCCCACAGGCCACCCTTAAAAGTAACTCTTTTTCACATGGTAATACCTGGTCAACCATAGGTAGTTATTGGTATAAGCAAATAATAAAAAATTTACTACAGTTGCAACCAAATAATGTTTTAATGTTAAAAAAGTATCACAATGCGTAAGTTGGACACATTGTAATTGCCTAATCGTTAAATAATTAACGGTATTGAAAGGTATGAGGCAGTTATTTACTATTAGAATAAGGATGGATTGCCGCCCATTTTTATCTTGCCAAGATGCTTATAAGCACTTTCGGTAGCCTCGCGGCCCCGGGCTGTACGCATTAAAAAGCCTTCCTGTATCAAAAATGGTTCATACACTTCTTCAATAGTACCTTCTTCTTCACCTACAGCGGTGGCAATGGTTTTTAAACCTACAGGGCCACCTTTAAACTTGTCAATAATGGTAGATAAGATCTTATTATCCATTTCATCCAAGCCATGCTCATCAACATTGAGGGCGTTAAGGGCATATTTGGCAATAGCGGTATCAATATTACCGTCGCCTTTTATCTGGGCAAAATCCCGGGTACGGCGTAGCAAAGCATTGGCTATACGTGGGGTACCACGGCTACGGCGGGCAATTTCATAAGCGCCCTCGTCATTTATTGGTGTACGTAAGATGGTTGCCGAGCGCAGTACAATAGTGGTTAACAGCTTAGCATCATAATATTCTAAACGGCTGTTAATGCCAAACCTGGCACGCAGTGGGGCGGTTAGCAGACCAGACCGTGTGGTAGCACCTACAAGGGTAAAGGGATTAAGCGAGATCTGTACGGAACGGGCGTTTGGACCACTCTCCAGCATAATATCTATCTTAAAATCTTCCATAGCCGAATACAGGTATTCTTCTACCAGTGGACTTAAACGGTGTATTTCATCAATGAATAATATATCGCCGGTCTCAAGGCCGGTAAGAAGGCCGGCTAAATCACCAGGTTTATCCAGCACAGGGCCCGATGTTATCTTGATACCCACCCCCATTTCATTAGCTATAATGTGCGATAGGGTAGTTTTGCCTAAACCGGGAGGGCCGTGCAGCAACACATGATCAAGCGCTTCGCCACGCTGGCGGGCAGCCTGTACAAATATGCGCAGGTTAGCCAGTATTTTATGCTGACCGGTAAAATCTTCAAATACCTGCGGACGTAAAACTTTTTCTATATCACGTTCGGCAGGAGAGAGGCGTTCGCTATCCGGATCAAGATTTTCATTCATTGCCAACGAAATTAGTATTTTTTACTGAGATGTGAGACATTAGATGTGAGATTTGAGACAAGGATTTATTGTTGTTTCTCTCATATCTCAAGTCTCATATCTCAAATCTACCCTTCCGGGTATTTTCTAAAAACGCTGTTGATCTTCATTTGGATAACACCGAAAAAGGCTTCCTTAAATATACCTGATGACATTTTAGATGTACCAGCAGTGCGATCTGTAAATATGATAGGTACTTCGGTTACAATAAAACCATGTTTGATAGAAGTATACTTCATCTCTATCTGGAAGGCATAACCTACAAATTTTATCTTATCAAGATTTAGCGTTTCCAATACTTTTCGCTTATAGCACATAAAGCCGGCGGTAGCATCCTGCACATCAATCCCTGTAATAAAACGCACATATACCGATGCGAAGAAACTCATTAAAACACGGCTCATTGGCCAGTTAACTACATTTACACCTTTAATATATCGCGAGCCAATAGCTGCATCCGCACCATCTATACAAGCTTGTCTTAATCTAAGCAGGTCATCGGGATTGTGAGAAAAATCGGCGTCCATTTCAAAAATAAAATCGTAATGATGCTCAATTGACCACTTAAAACCGTGAATATACGCAGTGCCTAAGCCCTGCTTTCCAGATCGTTCTTCAATGAAAAGCTTTCCCTGGTACTCTTGCTGTAATTGTTTTACAATCTTTGCTGTACCATCGGGCGATCCATCATCAATAATAAGGACATGGAAATCATGAGGAAGAGTAAACACCTTGCGGATCATCCGTTCGATATTCTCTTTCTCGTTATAAGTGGGAATGATGACAATACTATCGGGCACGTAGCTGCAGATTTGGTTTTGTAAAGAACGCCGCTAAAATAATTTAATTTTATACGGCATTAAAATAAAAAACAGGAAAGTGGTGAGCTTCCCTGTTTTTAAAAGTAATATTTTGTTTACAGGCGTTCGGTTTCAGAAGCTATCTGGTTAATACTAACAGGGTCGGTAATATAATTTCGTTCTTTCAGGCGCGGAGAAATAATTAAAAATGCAATTATAAACACACATATAAATGCTACAAAAAACCATTCGTAATTAGCACCCTTTAAATTTGTGGCCCACCAGCCGCCACCTTCTATTGCACCGTTAACCATAGCAGTGATCAGGTTTCCGAATGATACCACCAGGAACCAGATCCCCGTCATGGTACTCTTCATTGATTTTGGCGAATGTGTGTAAGCATACTCCAATCCGGTGATAGATACCAGTACTTCGGCTGCCGAAAGTATTAAAAATGCTAACACCTGCCACCAAATAGATGGTGAACCGCCATGATCAAGGCTGGTATGTATAACGCCTATTACTACAAATGATATAGCGGTTAACACAAGGCCCGTTCCCAGCCTGCGCAGTGGTGTTGTTTTTAGTCCCTTTTTATCGAGCCATGGATATACTACATAGTTAAAAAATGGGATAAAAAGGAGCAGGAATACAGTGTTAAAAGTTGACAACTGACCGGGATATATAGTGAATTTGGTAAAACCAAGGTTAATTACACGGTCCATTTTTTCGGCGTAAAGCGTCCATTCAGATAAACACTGGTCCCAAACGGCCCAAAATGCCAGCGCGAAAAAGAATACTGCCATAACCCGGTATACTGCTTTAACGCCTTCAACGCGTTCGGGGTCATAAGGCCCTTTGGCAACATCAAGCATAGATTGCCCCGGTTTGCGCTGGCTTAAATGCGTTAATGCATACCACGTTATAAACACCAGGTTATTACGGTTTACGCCCTGTGGAGGGACCTTTACATATTTTTTGCGGCCCGAAAAGAATATGATGGTAGCCAGCGCCATCAGCAGCCCGGGGATACCGAACGCCCATTTAGGCCCAAAGTGCTCATAAGTCCATGGAATGGCAATGGTTGAGATCATAGAGCCGGAATTGATACTGAAATAAAACCAGCCGTAAACTTTCGAAAGCAGGTCTTGGTTGCTGGCATCAAACTGATCGCCAACGTTGGCCGATACGCAGGATTTGATACCGCCGGCGCCAATTGCAACCACCAACAAACCTAACTGGAAACCAGTGAGGCCACCATCGAACGTGGCCAGCATTAAATGCCCTATACAGTAAATTATCGATACATACAGGATAAGCTTGTATTTGCCGGTAAACCAATCTGCAATCATACCGCCTACAAAGGGCAGCGCATAGGCCACCATCACAAACAGATGGTGCAGCTTATTAGCGTGCGCATTAGCCTGGTCGGTTAACGCCGGATTGTCCGTCGGGTTAAAAAATTGATTCACTAAAAATAGTGTGAGCACGGAACGCATGCCATAAAAGCTAAAGCGCTCTGCGGCTTCGTTCCCGATAATATACGGGACTGCCCTTGGAAATCTGGATTTTGGTTTTGCCGGAGCCGAAGCCTGTAGGTTTTCTGCCATACTTTTCTGAACTATTTTTGCCTAAAATACTATAATTAAATTGATCCGAAATTTTATACCGAGATTATTACAAACAAGGTTGTAATGTTTTGATTAGTGAGAGATAATACAGCTTTAATTCTTTTTTTTGATGGGTACAGCACTCCTGTCAATAACTGCCTGTGCTTTAGGGTCAACATACTCAGCATCTCTGTCTTCGGGGATGTTGCGCATATCCAGGTTCTCTATGTATTGCCATTTGCCATTTTTAAGCTTGTATCCGTCATAAGTAAGGTCGGGGCCAAAGGTATCAGGCTTGTCTTTTAACTTTTGATCGGGAGGCGCCAGGTGGTCAAATACAATTAAGTTTTGATCGGGCACATAACGTAGCAGCATAGATGCCTGCCTGGTATATTCAAATATCACCCTTTTGCGATTTTTGCCATTACCATCAAATACAGCCATACCTAAGTTTGGCTTATCATCTTTATCAAAAGAAAGCACCTCAATTACTTTTTTGGTAGATTTTATTGTGTTGCCTTTCCATCCCAACAAAACGTAATATGGATTTGCCGCCGCTATCCTTATTATTTTATAATACTGTGCCCCGTACCATTTACGATTGTTGGTAACTGAGTCTTCAGGATTTTTTAATAAAGGGGAATAGTCCTCCAGCGGATACATAAGCAAGTTGCTGCCTGTATTCATTTGTACAGTGCCATAAAAACGGTAGCTGCCATCCTGGTTCATAATATGCCAGCTAAGTATACGGAAGCGGTTATCGGGTGAATTAATGATACTTATACTTTTTACCGAATCAAAAGGATAGTTAAAAGAGTGGGGCACTTTTAGCGCACCAACCAATAATTTGATAAATTTGTAGTTAGCATTTTTACGCTCCAAATCATCCGGGTCATTTATAAACTTTTTGCCAAGCATTTTCAAACTATCCTGATAGATACTTAACTCCTTCAGGTTCTTGCTTTCGTCAGAATGCTGCGAAAAGGAGGTGGTGAAAACGAATAACAGGAAGAGGGCTAAAAGGAAACCTTTCATCAAAGATTATTATGATAAATATATTGCAGATACTAACGTAGTAACGGCTGCTAAATTATTAAAAAGAAATATTGATGTTATGACAAGTTTTCAATAACCATTGCGCTGGCACCGCCACCACCATTACAAACACCCGCAGCACCCAGTTTACCGCCATTTTGCTGTAAAACATGTATCAATGTTACAATGATACGTGCGCCCGATGCACCCAGCGGGTGACCAATAGCAACTGCACCGCCATTAACATTAACTTTAGCAGGATCGAGGTTTAATAATTTATTATTAGCAACAGACACTACCGAAAAAGCTTCGTTTATCTCAAAGAAGTCAATATTATCTGATGATATACCGGCTTTATGCAAAGCCAGGGGGATTGCTTTTGATGGGGCAGTAGTGAAATATTCAGGGGCCTGTTGTGCATCAGCGAAAGAAACTATCCGGGCTAACGGCTTAATGCCCATTGCTTCGGCTTTTTCTTTGCTCATTAAAACTAATGCGGCAGCACCATCATTAAGGGTGGACGCATTGGCGGCCGTAACTGTACCTTCTTTTTTAAATACAGGCTTAAGGGTAGGGATCTTATCAAACTTTACGGTTTGTGGTTCTTCATCATCAGCAAATAAAGTAACCTCGCCTTTTTTATCTTTTAGTTCAACAGGGGTAATTTCTGCTTTAAACTTACCATTGGCCTGTGATTGCTGTGCGCGTTTGTATGATTCTATAGCGAAGGCATCCTGTTCCTCGCGGGTAACATTACAGTCAACCGCGCAAAGCTCCGCTGCCGATCCCATATGGTAATCGTTATATACATCCCAAAGGCCATCTTTTACAAGGCCATCTATAATTTGTCCGTTTCCTAAGCGATAGCCATTACGGGCTTTATCAAGATAATAGGGTACGTTGCTCATGCTTTCCATACCACCGGCCAAAACAATATCATTATCGCCATTGGCAATGCTTTGAGCTGCCAGCATAATAGCCTTCATGCCAGATGCGCATACTTTATTAACTGTAGTAGCAGGTAAATAAGGTAAACCGGCAAATATTGCCGCCTGGGTTGCCGGTGCCTGCCCTAAATTGGCCGATAGCACATTGCCCATGTATACTTCCTGAATATCAGATGGCTGTAAACCTGCTTTTTCAATAGCCGATTTAATAACTACAGCGCCCAATTGCGTTGCCGATAACGATGCTAAGCTGCCGCCAAAACTACCAATAGCTGTGCGTGTGGCGGATACTATATATACTTCTTTCATAAGAAAAATGCCTTTTTATAATGGTGTGGCAAATTTAGGATTTCTTACTGATAGATAACGATAGAATCATAAAATATTATGCATGCATAGTATTTTATATTTGTGATACAATTACTCCGAAGCCTTTTTCTTACGGACGCTTTTCTTCCTCGCCTTTAAAGCTTCCTGCAGCAAATACTCTATTTGCCCGTTTGTGCTGCGAAACTCATCGGCACCCCATACCTCTATTTCCTTGAGAACATCGGGGTTTATCCTTAATATAAATGCTTTTTTCTCTGCCATATTATATTATTGGGTTGCAGCTTGTTGTTGACGCAGCATAATGATAACCAGCCCCATAAATGCCAGGAGGGGCAATGGCGGCGTATTGGCCTGTTGCGTAACCTGGTCTATAATAACTGTATAAGGCTGCTTAAAATTAAAGGCTTTTTGGGTTATCTGTAAAATATCACCCTGGGTATCATTAGTTAAACTAAGCGATTTCGAGAACAGCTTTTTATACAGATATGTCGCTTCAAAGCCGTTATCCATTTTAAGATTAAAATCTCTTTTCCATGTTTCGGGTACAAGTGTGCCAATGGTTTCATCTTCGCCCTTGTTCACCAAAATGGTTCGGTTAAACCAGCCTTTGCGTTTAATGGTGTAAGTTACCTGCGGCGTTTCTATAATGGCATCACGCTTAAAGTTTGACCGGTATCTTAGCTTCGCATACACAAATTGGCCGTCGGTAAGTTCAAATTCAGGCTTCCAGAAGCCTTTTTTTACAACGGCTAATTCGTTTGTTCGTAGCTGGTCAATATTTCTATAATCGCCCATTATTAATGATATAAAGTGCCGGTATTAACAATTGGAGATACACTTCTGTCGCCACACAATACAACCAGCAGGTTGCTTACCATGGCTGCCTTGCGTTCTTCATCCAACTCAATAATGTTCTTCTCTTCCATCTTCTGTAAAGCCATTTCAACCATTCCTACGGCACCTTCAACAATAAGTCTGCGGGCAGATATTATGGCTGATGCCTGCTGGCGCTGTAACATGGCATGGGCAATCTCTGGCGCATAAGCCAGGTGAGAGATACGGGCCTCCAAAACCTCTATGCCTGCGCGTTCTAACCGTTCATTTAATTCCTGTACCAAAAGTATCCCAACCTGTTCCGAGCCGCCACGCAGGGTAATGCTTGCATTCTCATCCTCGATATGGTCATAAGGGAATGAATTGGCCAGATGCCTTACCGCAGCCTCGCTTTGTATATTTACATATTGCAGGTAGTTTTCTACCGCGAAAACCGCCTTTGCAGTGTCCTTTATTTGCCATACTATAACGGCGGCAATCTCTATAGGGTTACCTACGCTATCATTCACCTTTAATTGTTGCCCGTTAAGATTAAAGGCTTTTAGTGATACCTTCTTTTTAACGGTGAAGGGGTTCACCCAAAAAAATCCATCTTGTTTAACCGTGCCCTGGTATTTACCAAACAAGGTAAGCACCTTAGATTCGTTAGGGTTTACAATGGCCAGGCCGGGTAAAATAAAAACAAAGTTTACTAAGCATATAATAGCGCCTATTAAAGGTTGTTCGAGGTAAAAAGAATAGGCTGCAGCGGCAATAAGCACAAGTACTAAAACAAAGGCTAAATAGCCGGATGGTGCTGTGGTGACTTTTTCGGTTTGCATGGTTTTGTTTGATTTTAAAATGATATCATAAAGATATCAACTTTGTTTTGATAAAAACAAGAAAAATCACAGATAACCGAAACTTATATTATTTTTGATTGGATATACTCGTCTATGGCAAAACTATCATCGTCCCGGCAAAAGGCATTACTGCGTAAATACGCCCTAAATGTTAAGTTTTTTATGATGCTGGTGAGCGTAGCTGTCATCGTATATGCCTTGCCCAAACAAGCCAAATTTGGCTACGAGTATGAAAAGGGTCGGATATGGAATCAGAAAGACCTGGTATCGCCTTATAATTTTGCCATATTAAAAACCAATGCCGAGATTGAGGCCGATCAAAGAGCCGCGCTGAGTGCCGTAACACCTATATATCAAAAGAATGATGAGATGAGCCAGCAGCAGCAGGACGGTTTTAAAACCGATCTTGAAATAAAATGGCACTCGGCAGGGTTAAACGAACGACAAAAAGATACTTACCTGCAAACCGGCTTTAATATTTTAAAAGCATGTTATGACAGGGGGATACTAAAACTAAATCCAAAATATCAGCAGGCCGGCAAAAACTACCAGATAACCATTTTAAGCGGTAATGTGGCCACTGATAAAAATACCGCCGATTTATTTACACGCGAACGGGCAATTGCTTATTGCGATTTTGAGATAGGTAAGGTGCCGGGCCTTGACAAAGCTTTTTTATTGAACCTGGTACAAGACAGGCTACAAAATAATTTGACTTATGATGCCAAACTAACCGCACGATTAGAGAAAGAGGTTACCGAAAACTTATCCATAACACGCGGGATGGTTCAAAAAGGCGAAACTATTATAGGTAAAGGTTCTGTAATAAATGACGAGGCATATCAAAAGCTGGCATCGTATAAAAAAGCATTTGAAGATAATGCGCGTACCAATGGCAATCATAGCCTGGTTTTATTAGGGCAGTTTTTGCTGGTGGGTATTACCCTAACGTTGCTAATGGTATTCCTATACCTGTTTAGGCGTGATATTTATGATGATAACCGCTTAGTAAGCCTCATATTGCTGGTAATAACCGCTATGTTGGCAACGCTATCATTAGCCATAAAACTGGAGCTCCCCAACTTTTACTATATACCATATTGTATAGTGCCTATCATCATCCGCATTTTATTTGATACGCGTTTGGCACTAAACATTCACTTGCTGGTAGTATTGATAGCGGGCTTTTTTGTACCGAACAGCTTTGAATTTGCTTTTTTTGAGATAACTGCGGGGATGGTATCTATTTACAGCATCAAAAACCTTATCCGCCGCGAGCAATTCCTGATATCAGCGCTTATCATTACTTTTACATATTTTGTTGCGTTCCTGGGGATCTCGCTAATAAGAGAAGGAACTTTCACCACAATTGACTGGGTCGATTTTATACCTTTTGCTGTAAGTGTGCTACTTACTTTACTGGCATATCCGCTTATTTATTTATTCGAAAAGGTATTTGCCATTACATCAGATATCACCTTAATAGAGTTAACCAATACCAACGCGCCTTTGCTGCGCGAAATGGCCTTTAGTGCGCCGGGTACTTTCCAACACTCGTTACAGGTGGCTAACCTGGCCGAGAATGCGATTTATACAATTGGGGGTAATGCGTTGCTGGTTAGGGCAGGGGCATTATACCACGATATTGGTAAAATGGAAAATCCGCTGTTTTTTATCGAGAACCAAAGCTCGGGCTTTAATCCGCACGATAAGTTACCCTATGAGGAAAGCGCCCAGATCATCATCCGCCACGTAAGCAAGGGCATTGAAATGGCGCGTAAAGCCAACCTGCCCGAGATAGTTATCGATTTTATACGCACCCATCATGGTAATACCCGGGTGGATTATTTTTATCAGTCATTTTTGAAAAATTTTCCGGAAAAATTCATCAACGAGAACATTTTTCGCTATCCAGGGCCTATTCCATTCTCAAAAGAAGCGGGTGTTTTGATGCTTGCCGACTCTGTAGAGGCCGCTTCACGCTCTTTAAAAGAGCCCGACGAAGAATCCATCAGCATACTGGTTGACCGTATTGTGAAGTACAAGCTTGATCAAAACCAATTGAATGACAGTAACATAACATTGAAAGATCTGGAAACTATAAAACAGATTTTTAAGCGAATGCTGATGAGTATTTACCACGTAAGAATAGATTATTAAAAATCTGATTTATTTTTTTGTCAGCTTAAGCTAATTACTATATTTGCAATCCCTGAAAAAAGGGAAATATTCTTGAAAATAAATGGTGAGGTGCCTGAGAGGCCGAAAGGATCAGTTTGCTAAACTGACGTACGGGAAACTGTACCGAGGGTTCGAATCCCTCCCTCACCGCAAATTAGTAGCTCAAATGCTCGCAAAAACCTGTAAATCGTTGATTTACAGGTTTTTTTGTTTTAACGCAAAACCAAAAAAAACGCCGAAACTCATAACTCTGGTGCGCTATTCGTGTAGTGCGCACCAAAATCAGGGAAAAAGCGCACCAAAAGTGCCTTAATTATCTGAAAATTAGATGTTTAATAGATGAACATCTTGACATTCGAGTATCTCAGACCGATATTTATTCACCCTAATATTGTAAGAGATTATGTTAGAAAAGAGTTTAGGTTTAATGTTTTTCCTTAAAAAACCGCAGGATTATGTAGAAGGACTTGTGTCTATTTATTTAAGAATCACTGTTGATGGTGTCCGTAAAGAAATGTCCACCAAACGTTTTTGGGACCCGGAGAAGTGGAACGCGAAAGCCAATCGGGCAATCGGTAACAAAGAGGAAAGCAAAAACCTCAACACCTATTTGGATGTGCTGCAAAATAAGGCCTATGACGCGCGGACACATTTGATAGACCGGGGCAAGATCGTGACCGCATTAGCCATCAGGAATATAATATCGGGAGAAGACCAACGCCAATGGATGCTGCTGACGCTTTTCAAGACGCATAACAATGGTTTGGAAGCAATGATTGGTAAGGGTGTGGCGAAAGGTACTCATACTAATTTTGAGACTTCCTATAAGCACGTTTCCAAGTTCCTGAAATCAAAGTACAAAGTGGACGATATTAATATCTTGTCTCTCGACCTTGAATTTATTAAAAAGCTGTATAACTGGTTCAGAACGGTCAAAGATCTAAATCATAATTCAGCGCTGAAGAATATCGCCAACATGAAAAAGATCGTACTGGATTGTGTTGACAACGGCTGGTTGGTGGCCGACCCTTTTGCAAAGTTTGAAATGACCAGGGATGAAGTCGATACTGTTTATTTGACTAAAGAGCAGGTTCAGGCTATCGCGAACAAAAAAATTACTAACCCTCGCCTGAGCCGGGTTAGAGACCTATTTATCTTCTCCTGCTTTACAGGTTTGTCCTTTATTGACATGAAGCAATTAAAACGCTCCGAAGTGTCAACAACCAACGGGGAATTGCGCATTTATAAAAATCGGCAGAAAACGGGCACACCCGCAGTTATCCCGCTGTTGCCTATGGCTAAAGGAATCTTAAAGAAATATGAGCACGATGAATATTGCATTGTTAAGGACATGCTGTTGCCAGTATTGAGTAACCAGAAGTACAACAGTTATCTTAAAGAACTGGGGGATATGTGTGGTGTAGAAATCGAATTGAGTTCGAAGATCGCCCGTAATACTTTTGGTACTACGATCACCCTGGCCAATAACGTACCGATGGAAACCATCAGCAAAATGATGGGACATAAAAGCCTGCGTCAAACCCAGCATTACGCCAAAGTACTTGCTATTAAAGTTACCGAGGACATGGCCAACTTAAATAAACGGCTTACAAAGATTAAGTTTATGGCTGATTCGCCTATTTTGAATGAGGAAAAGCCAAAAATGAGAATTGTTTAAATCTGCTAAAAAACACCCACCTCGACACAAGGGTTGAATTTCTTTTAGACGACTTCATCAAATTTGAATCCCGCATAATTTTCATGCGGGGTTTTTGATGGATTAATCTCAACAGTATGGCAGCAGAAATTATCACTAAAGAAGATCTCGTCGAATTTGAAGACCGCCTTTTGGACAAGATTAAAAAAATGATGGCTCAATCTACGGACCAACCACGTAAATGGCTGAGAAGTGCGCAGGTCAGAAAGATGCTCAATATATCGCCTAACACCTTGACCAGTTTGCGGGTCAACGGGATTATCAAGTTCACGCGTTTGGGCGGTATCATGTATTACAATAACGACGATATCAATCAAATGCTGGCAGGTAATCAATAGCTTATGAAACAATTGAATGCTTTGGCGCGCTTTATGATCCAGGCGGCCAAAAATACCGGGATTTTACCCACTCATATCAGCCTCTATCTCGCGCTGTTTTGGAGCTGGAAACAAAACAACTTCTGCGAACCGTTCGCCGTTTACCGTAAGGAGCTGATGGTGCTGGCTCATATCAATTCTATCGCCACTTATCATAAATGCATCAAAGATCTAAGCGACATGGGTATTATAGGTTATGTACCATCTTATAATTATTACCGGGGCAGTCTCATCTACCTGGCAGACATTAATCAGAAACCACTAAAATAATGGAAGACTTCAATCAGACAGACAACCAACGGATCGTTGAAAAAATTTATCTGATACGAGGTATCAAAGTCATGTTGGATAAGGACCTCGCTGAAATGTACGGTACCATTCCGATACGGCTGAGGCAACAAGTCAGCCGAAATAAAGAGCGTTTTCCTGAACATTTCATGTTTCAACTGAATGAACAGGAGGTTGGCGATATGGTATCACAAAATGTGATACCTTCCCGGCAATCACTGGGTGGCGCTTTGCCTTACGTATTCAGCGAACATGGAATACTGATGTTAGCCAATGTTATCAAAAGCCAGCAAGCTATCGCAATGAGCATTAAGATCATAGAGGTCTTCATTAAATTCCGGGAAATGCTGATCTCACAAAAGGACTTGCTGCTTAAGTTCGAACAACTGGAAAAACTGATTATTCAGCATGATGACGACATCCATGTGATCTTTCAAACCTTAAAGCAGTTGATACAGCAGGAAAGTGAGCCGCGCGAACCGATAGGGTTCAAAATAAAAAGCTAATTCAAGCTATATGCCTTGTTACTGAAGGTATCGCATTTTTCGGTGCCTTTTTATGTTATAGACTTCTATAATTCCAGTATTCTACAAATCTATAATTATATAACCACCCTTCGGCTATAGTGTTGAAATTGGCTTAGCCCAGCTTGGGAAATTTGTTCCATGATCAAACGTAAAGCCAAACGGATCACCAAACCGATCCATAAAGCAACAGGGCCAATAACCCAAAGAGGCTTTGGGCACGAAATGCCGCCCGAGCAGGCACTGGTACAAATTTATTTTGAGCAACAAGGGATGGAGAAGGAAGGGACCCTTTTTTTCAAGTTTTATGACAGGACAGATTGGTGCGGTCCACGTGGCAGACCATACCGTAACTGGAAAGTGCTCGCCGTCCGCTGGATATCCAATATCATCAATACATAAATCTATAATTCTAAAAATCTATATCATGGCAAAGATCATTACCATCGCCCATCAAAAAGGCGGCGTCGGCAAAAGTACCCTCGCCCTCAATCTCGCCTTATGTTTCCAGGATCAACTCAAAGTGGCGCTTGTTGACACCGATATGCAGGGTAGCCTTTATCATCTAAAAGAAGATTTTAAGGGCGTGACGATTATCGGTACGGAGGGTTTCAAAAACATTCAGCAACTTCCTTACGAGTTGGTGATCGTTGATACGCCGCCATATCTGTCGAACCATTTGCCTGAATTGTTCCTGCACTCTGATTTCATATTGGTACCAACCAAGGCCGGCTTTTTCGACGTCATGGCAATCCGTTCAACGCTGTCGCTTATCCAGCAAGCGCGGTCCAGGAATAATCACATAAAAGCCGCTATTATTCTTAATATGGTCAAGCCGCGTACAGGTCTCACTAAAGACGTGACGGCATTGCTGGAAGGCATGGAAACTCCGCTTTTAAAGACCGTCGTTCATGACCGCGTCAGCATTACCAGATCGGCGATAACCGCCGGAATTATAAATGGAACCGACCCCAAAGCAAAAGCTGAGATCATGGCACTGGCAGAAGAAGTCGTTAACTACCTGACGGTAGAAATATAGAAATCTATAATTCTATAAATACATAATAATAGACTGATGGAAGATTACAAAAATAAACTCAGCAACCTGGCCGGGAAACTTAAACAGGAAAAGCCACGAACACCTATTCAGCAGATACAGCCGGTCAAAACAAGACCTCTCAAAGAAGCGGAAGTGCAGCTCAATACCTGGATACCCAAAGGCTTGATGAGAGACATCAAGAACTACGGGGTAGCTAACGATCTCTCCCAAAAGGATATCACTATCGAAGCGCTGAAATCCTATCTGGAAGCCAAAGTAAAAACCAATGAAAAACACTGACAGCAGGAGCAGACCGCCTCTTCGGAGCAGTCAGCAAGATGTACGTTTGTCTGACAAACGAATCTTGCCCCGCCCTCCGGAGTCAGCCGCGGTCCCAGTAAAAATGCTCCGAAGTCGCATTTTTTTAAACTAAGGAAATGGAAAAGCAGGAAGAAAATCGCAGCCGTAGAGTCATCGTTCGCTTTAAACCGGCAGAGTACGAATTGCTGGAAAAGCGTTTTAAAAAAACATTATTCAGAAAATTGAGTGAGTACACCCGGGATGTGCTGCTGGAAAGAAAAATTACAGTCACCTACCGGGACAGAGCGATGGATGATATACTGGATGAACTGATCCTGTTAAGGCAGGAACTCAATGCTATCGGCAATAATTTAAACCAGGCCGTGCGCGGTATCAACAGCGCTCATGGCAATGCTGATACCCGATTATGGATGAATTTAATGAGCATCATTAATAGCAAACTGGAGCCTTCTATCAGCCAGATCAAAGAACGGATGAACGAATACGCGGATATATGGTCGCAAAAATTAAGACCGGCAAAAGCCTGAACGGCGCGCTTAACTATAACGAGAACAAAGTGAAACAGGGCAAAGCTACATTGATAGAAACATCCGGCTATTTCAAGGATGCAGGAGATTTATCCTTTAATGACAAGCTATTCCGGCTGGCCGATCTGGCTGCCATGAACCAACGCGCGAAAACCAATACAGTACATATTTCACTGAATTTCCCGAACGGGGAAGTGCTGCGTGATGACACATTAAGAGACATCGTCAAAGATTATATGCTGGGCATAGGATTTCAAACCCAGCCTTATCTGGTTTACCGGCACGAGGATGCCGGGCACCCGCATGTTCATATCGTAACCACCAATATAAAAAGGGATGGCGAACGGATCAATCTGCATTACCTCGGGCAAAATGAATCTGAGAAGGCCAGGAAAGGCATCGAGATAAAATTCAACCTGACCAGGGCAGATGAACAGCCAAAACAAAAACCTGACCTGAAAGCGGATGTTTCAGCCGTTGAATACGGTAAAGCCGAAACCAAGCGTACGGTCACCAACATCCTCGGATATGTGTTAAGAGCCTACAAATTCACCAGCTTTCCTGAACTCAACGCCGTTTTAGAACAATACAACATCCGGGCTGACCGTGGTTCCAAAGATTCAAGAATGTATGCCCGCGAAGGACTAGTTTACTGGATACTGGATAAGCAAGGCGATAAAATTGGTATACCGATCAAAGCCAGCAGCATTTATGATAAACCGACACTGAAAAAATTGGAGGAAAAATTCGGGCTTAACGCGCAACTACGTAAACCATTTAAAGAGAACCTGATCAAAATACTGGATGAGGTTCTGGCTAAACCACAAACCAAAAGAGGCTTTCAATCTGCGCTTAGGGCGAAAGGCATCCCCTCTATCCTGCGCCAAAACGATGCAGGCCGGATTTATGGCGTAACGTTTATTGATCAAAAAAATAAAACCGTATTTAATGGCAGTGATTTGGGCAAAGCATATAGCGCTAATCAACTCAGTGCTCAATTACTTCCTGATCCGTTAACCAAAACGGCCGGTCAATATCAAAAAACTCCCGACCAGGGTACATTCGGTCTGACATCAACCGCCGGTGACGAAATGCTTGATGTTTTATTTGCCGTCGAGCGGGAAGATCTGGCAGCGCTTAACAAATTTAAGAAGAGGAAACGAAAAGGACTTAATCTTTAACATCATGCAAACCGGAGAAAACGAACAGGCGCTGCGGAAGATCATTGATTTCACCAGGCTGCTAAGCATTACCATATTGATCATCCATTTTTACCTGTGCTGTTATCCGGCATTTCTGGAAATAAGGCTGACGCACAAAATAGTTGACCATGTGTTGTTGCCAATTTCGAGAATGTCAATCTTCAAAACAGTATTCACCGCAAAACTAAGCGCGCTGCTTTTGCTTATTGTTTCCCTTATTGGCAGTAAAGGTAGGCGAGACGAAAAGATCCGGCCGAAAACTATTATCACCTATTGCCTGACCGGTCTGCTTATCTATTTCTGTAGTAGTCTCCTCTTAACTCGTCCGTGGCTGTATATTGGTGCAACAGCATTTGGTTATATGTTATTCCTGACCGGTGGCGGCTTGCTCTTCCGGATGCTCAAACTCAAACTAGGGGACGATATTTTCAATAAAGAAAATGAAACTTTTCCGCAGGAAGAGCGGCTGCTGGAAAATGAATACTCCATTAATTTACCGGCCAAATACCAATTAAAAGGGAAAGAGCGAAACAGCTGGATCAATATCATCAATCCGTTTCGCGGAATCCTGGTTGGCGGCAGTCCCGGCGCGGGTAAATCCTATTTCGTGATCCGGCACATCATCACGCAGCATATCAGCAAAGGCTTTAGTATGCTGATCTACGATTTTAAATACGATGATTTGTCCAGGATCGCTTTTAATGCCCTGCGTGAGCATGGTGGCCGATCTTTTTACGTTATCAATTTTGAAAATATCATGCACCGCAGCAATCCGCTGGAACCTGATACGATGCTGGATATTACCGATGCTATTGAATCCGCCCGCACGATCATGCTGGGGTTAAACCGCGAGTGGATCAAAAAGCAAGGCGACTTTTTCGTGGAGTCACCCATAAACTTTGTAACCGCACTGATCTGGTTCCTGAAAAGATACAAAGGCGGTAAATACTGCACCTTGCCACATGTGATCGAATTATCGCTGATAGATTATAAAGAGTTGTTCGCCGTACTCAGTAGCGAACCGGAGATCGAAGTATTAATTAATCCTTTTATCTCCGCCTGGAAAAATGAAGCCTATGAGCAATTGGAGGGCCAGATTGCCAGCGCCAAGATCAGCCTTGCACGTTTGTCTTCACCGCAGCTCTATTATGTTTTGAGTGGTAACGACTTCTCGCTTGATATTAATAATCCGGATGATCCCAAGATCGTTTGTCTGGCCAATAACCCTCAAAAATCGCAGGTTTACGGTGCTGTTTTATCTTTATATGTGAACCGTATTAATAAACTGGTTAACCGTAAGAACCAACAAAAGTGCAGCTTGATTTTCGACGAATTCCCCACCATCTATTTTAACGGGATCGACAACCTGATCGCCACAGCACGTTCCAATAAAGTAGCAGTAACGTTGGCGGTTCAGGACTCTAGCCAGCTCAAAAAGGATTATGGCCGTGAACAGGCCGAGGTAATCATGAATATTGTCGGAAATATTATTTGCGGACAGGTAAGCGGCGATACATCGAAGCAACTATCCGAACGATTCGGTAAGATCAACCAGCAAAAGGAAAGCATATCGATTAATAGCAGTGATACCTCCGTAAGCCGTTCCACTCAACTGGATTACGCTATTCCTGCGTCAAAAATTGCAGGTCTGTCATCCGGGGAATTTGTTGGTATGGTGGCCGATGACCCGACTAATAAGATTGAACTAAAAACCTTTCACTGTCAGATTCAAAACGACCACGACGCTATCTGGCAGGAAGAATTAGCCTATCAGGATATACCCAGAGCCAGGAGTATTAATCAAAACGAAATCTTAATGAGCTATCAGCGCATTAAAGAAGATATCAAAGTATTAACAGAAGCCATCAGTGCTGAAAGTTAACAGTAGAAGGCACCCATTTTGAGTATATTTAAGCCTGTTCGGTTACTAAATCACCAATACTGATATGAAATAAATGGCAGATTTCCGTCAGCGTTTCCAGTGTCAGGTCACGTGTGCCTGATAACCAGACCCGCAATTCATTCATTTCCACCCGGATATGATCGCCGAATTGCAAACGGTTCAAGCCGGTTTCAGCAAGCAAATGCTCGATGCGGGCACTTAAAGCCTGCCGGTGTTCACTTTGCAGCAGATCAGCAGCGCATACTTTGTCTAAAAGACGACCTAAAAAGGTCAAACCGTTTCCTGTTTTCATAGCGTAGTATTAAAGTAGTATTACAAGATAAGAAACTTAGCTTTTATCTCGACAAGTTGTTGAAAACTTAACGGTCAGTTAATAGCCAGTTTACAGTTGGGCAGAATCAGTGGGTAAGTTTGATAAGCTTTTCGGCTACCGTTTGTAACAGATTCAGGTTGACCGTAGCTGTCAGCCCTTCGTTCAGTGCCCGGTAACCTCCTTCTTCATCCGGTTCAAAGAAAACGGTGACCTCATCAATCAGCACCGCAATACGGTGGGTATAACCCCACCGCTCGAAACGCGCTTTGAACTCATGTTCCGTTCCCTGGTAAACCACGGCTATGATAAATGGCTCGTTCATTAGCTTTAGAATTTGATCTTTGCGGGGTCTGTTATAATGATCTCCGGTTTACCTTTATAATCTATGACTTCTCCTTCAACAGTGATTGTTTTGGTATCTATTTGATTGCCCAGGTCTTTTGCTTTGCCTTTCAGGGCGACGGTCAGTAATTGATTGGGGTAGGCTGCACCTAAATTGATCAATACCATGCTGCCGATATCCTTGCTGCTGTATACTTTGCCCTGCACGCTTACCGTTTTGCCGGTTGCCTGCTTAATGTCCTCCAGTTTTACCGCGGTTACGATTTGTGTATTTGGCGGCGGGGGCGGAGCGGGCGTTACAGTGGTGATTTTTACCTGCTCGTTATTAAATAATTTATTGAGTTCACCTGCCAGACGGATACCCGCCTGATCGACGCGTTTACGGATGACGGGGATATATTTCTGATAATAAGCTTCGTCTATCCGCTGGCCGGCTTTGACCTGCGCGTACAATTCACTGCTGATCTGGTAGCTTTCCCATATCCATTCCATGGGGCTGTCAGATTGCCATTGTTTGATCTGCGCGGGTGTAGCTGCATCATAGGTTTTTACAATGTCGGCTTCACGCAAACCTTCGCGATCGATGAGTTTGCTGTCCCACAAACTGTGTAAGTTCGTGCCCTTATTATCAAAACGCACCTGGATCGTATTGCCTCCTTTATCTTCCTTGCGGCTAACGTGCATCGGCTGATGTGCGTCGCCTACTAAATGGATCAGGTATTTCAATGCCTCGTTCTTTTGGTCAGGTGTCAGATTTTTATCCTTTAGACTGGCTTCTGTTTTCAGGATGGCACTGTAAACGTTATTGTCACTTTCCGTTACCAGCTTAACGAACTGGTCATGCGTCAATCCCAATGGCAGGTTCAAAAAATGCCAGGGTGCCGTTTTATTGTTTCTGTTTTCATCTGCCCAGGTGGCCACATCGGCCATGCCTTCGCCTTTAAGATATGCTGAAACCACATAAGCGGTATTACTGGTCAGGTGTTTTTGTGCGATGGTCGCTATAGCGCGGTGCCCTTTGAAACCCCAGGAGATCAATGCTATGGAAAGGCCGATCAGGCAAAAATTAAACAGTTTCTTCATGCTGCGAATATATATGGAGGTGTTTTATAAAAAAAATAGTGTTGGTAAATATCAGATCACAACCCGGAAGGTGAGGTTAACGCGAGCTTTCATCGGCTTAACGGATTTGGCGATGCGGTGCTCCCAATGTTCCTGCAAACCGCTTTTCATCAGCAGGAAGGAACCGTGTTCCAGGCGAACCGAATACTTCTCGCGGTGGTTGGTTTTATTGCGGATATCAAAACTGCGGACCTGGCCAAAGCTAACCGAGGCGATCACCGGATGTTTGCCCAGAATGCTTTCCTTATCACTGTGCCAGGCAACAGAATCATTGCCATCGCGGTAATAATTTAACAGGACACTATTAAAGCTGGTGCCTGCCAATGGGTCCACGATTGCTTTGATCGCCAGCAGTTCCGGCGTCCATGGCGCCGGGTTGGATATTCTGCCGGGATGTGAATAATCGGTACCCAGATCACCATACCAGGCCGTTAGCCGCGGCGTAACCACTTCTTTATCATACAGCTTTTGTATCGTTTGTTTCCAGTGCGCTTCCGCGATAAATTTTTGCAGGAAGAAATCACCTTCCTCCGGGCTAAAAAAACCGGGAAAATATTCCAGGAAATCGGTGGGCAGGCCCTTACTTTGCCCTGCCTCAGGGAAAAAACATAATTGCTCCATCTCTTATCTTTCTTTATGCGTTTTCATCTTTGGGAATTTTTCGGTTTCGTACCAGGCTTTTGTCGGGCGGTCGGCCGGGAAGCCGGATTGTTCGCGGTATGCTTTACGCTCACCGGTGAAATTCCACCAGCGCTTGCTTTCATCCCTATGCCCGATATAATGAACGAGCAGGCGGTACGAGTCTTCTACACAGGGGTCCGCCCAGCAACCGCAATGTTTTTCATAGGCGTCAAATAATTCTACCGCGCTTTTTCCCTTTAGTTGTTCCAGCGAATAATAGCCTTGTGCGATAAGTTCTTTGGCAAAGCCCGGGCCCAGTGAGGGAATGCTTTGAAATTCCGCCAATGCCGCCAATTCTTTGGCCCGTTGAGGCGAAGCGCCCAGCATGGCCGCGATCTCATCCGGTGCGTAGTCGCCCAGCATCTTTTGGCTGACTTTCTGTTCCTTTAGCTTTTGCTTTTCTGCTGTGCTCAGTTCAAAATCGATCTTCTTTTTCATAAGCCCCTGATCAAATTATCCATTTCTTTATGATTGCCGCTGATAAACCCCGCCATTTCATTCTGTTCATCTAAGTTCAGTACTTCACCGTCATATATCCAGTTATCATCTGCGTCGAACAGGATGCGGCCGATAAGGCGATCCTGCAGCGCATCATAAAGCTGGTAGCCGTCGCCTTTATCCGGCATGATCCACACCCATCTTTCGGTACAGGTTTTTGCCATTTTAGGCCTCTCCTCGAACAACTTACTTCTCATGAAAACAAAAGTGGGAAAAAATGTAAAATCGTATAAAAAAATACTAAAAATATTAGTATTTTTTTATAGTCCCAAATTTGATTGCTATGGTACCATTAATATGGAAATTGAACTTGAAAATATGCCGGTGGTACCAGAACCAGCCCGAAGCAACCTTACCGGTATCATGTTCGCCGTCATTCCACTTTTTATAAACTTTGATCGCACCAACCAGGCCGACAATTGCGCCTATCGCATACATCGAGTTGGTAACGGTAGCGAAATAACTTTTAACCTGGTTGGTGGCTTTGTTGATACCCGCATTGCCATCCTGTGAAAAGGCGCTTGCACTAATTAGTAGCAGTACAATGGCGATCTGCGTAGGGAAGAAGGTCTGAAGGTTGCCTTATACAGTCATCCGAACTTTTACGCTGAGGTGTTTTATGATGGTGATAGCAACAGGATTGTACGTTGCCGGGCATTCACTTCCACTGCATCGCTGGCGGCGTATATTCATTTGAATTAAAACATTCACCTGAATATCATAGAACGCGGGGGGAACATTCTCAAAAGGCATTGTCTTTCTGAAGATAATCTAATAAATTACATAGCAAAAAAGCATTAGGACGATTTCACATCTTATTTGGTGATTTCTGTTTGGTATAAAACCTTACCGGTATCATTGATCGCATTAACGCGCAGTGTTTTTGAATTGATAGAAAAATACATAAAGCCATGCTCGGATGCCTGGAATCGGCAATAAGGGATCCCGGTGCTTACTTCGGTAAGTTCTGATCCGGCACCTGATATAAACTGATGGGGATAACCGCCTGCCGGTTTTAAATGCTGAAGCGAATGCTCATGGCCCGACAGGTATACGTCCACCTTGTGCTTTTCGAACAGGCCGCTCAACGCTTTACGGATAGTGAGCGTATCATAGTTTTTTATTCTCGGCCCAACCGTATAACCCGGGTGATGACCTACAACGATCTTCCATTTCACGTCAGCCGAAGCGTCCTGAAGTGTTTTATCTATCCAGGCCAGTTGCTTTTCGGGTTCCCGCTCCTTTAAATCGTAAACAATAGGCTGTGTATCAATAAATATAAAAAGCACTTTTCCTGTTTCCCTTCCAATATTTACTTCTTTGGCGTAATAAAGTGAGGGCATATTCCAGCGGCGGCTTACTTTACTGTAGCGCACCTGCGCATCCGGGTCGGTGCCGTAATCGTGGTTCCCCAGCACCGGGTACCAGTCATCCTGCAGGGAATGCGCGGTATATACATTCTCGTAGGAGTAATGCCAAAGCGGATCATTTTCACTGACAACCCCTTTCGGATAAAAATTATCTCCTACCGAAATGATAAACTTATTGGGATGTGTAGCTGCCCATTCGCCCATTTGTTTAGCTACCTCGTTCTGATGGTACTCGCCGTTGCGGCCCCAGTCGCCGATAGCCACGAAATTCAATGGAAAATCATCCGCCAAAGCAGCCCTTGGCGATACATCATCGCTTTCCAGGTGGGTTTCGGAAGTACCGGCAATTGTTTCAAGCGGGTTACTAAGCGAAGCACCCAAAGCCGTTAGTGCTGTATTGATCACAAAATCTCTTCTTTTCATATAGCTGATCTATCTTTTGTCAATTAATTTATTCTGTTTGCCTTTGTTTTTTACTAAATCAAAGGCATCTAACAGTTCGCCTGTTGCCAGGTAAGCCCTGAAGGATAGTTTATTATTATCGATATCAATGGTGTGGTAAACCTGTACATGGCTGGCAATGATATCGGCCCATTCCATGGGCTCTGTCTCGTACATTTTTGAGCCACTAACGGATACCACGTATACGGTACCGGACCGTGATCCGGCAGGACCGTTTGTAAGCGCTATTTTGTTCATCCCGCGCGCATAGGCATGATCGTGTCCCTGCAATACCAGGTCAACGTCGTACGCATCAAAAACAGGCTTTAAAAACTCACGCGTCTTTTTGTTATCCCTTCCTTTCTTGGTCGAATAAATAGGGTGGTGCATCACTACACAAGTCCATTGCCGGGTGTTTTGCCTGAGTACCTGTCGCAACCACGCCACCTGCCGGTTGATGCACTCCTGCGTTGACGCCTCTTCAATCATTTGAGTATTGAGGGATATGATCCGTACACCCTGTATGTCGGTGTAATAACAGCTGCCTTTCAGCAGATCATCTGACGGGCCGTTATCCGGAAGGCCGAATTGTTCATTCCAGTAGACCGACAAATGCGGCTTGCCATCTTCGTGCGTATATTCGTGGTTACCGGGTGTCATTAAAGCCGGTGTGCTTGCATGTATGTACCCTCCGGCAGCAAACCAGTCATCCCATTCATTGTCTTCATTGGCGCGGTTAACCAAATCGCCCGCGTGGATAACCAATTGCGCACCGGGCATTGCCGCATAGGCCTTCCTGATCACCCGGCTCCATAGAGGCCTTATACCGACTTGTGCATCGCCCAGGTAAATAAAAGAAAGTTTGGCCGCAGCCATATCGCCTTTGGCCGTACTAAACTGAAACCACTCGCTCCAATTATTCTGCCTGCCAACGCGATAGGCATATAAAGTACCCGGCTTTAGGCCGTTAAGGCTAACCCTGTGGTTAATGAAAGCGGTATCATTAAATTTAAAAGGGCGCCCCGTCGCATTTACCCTGGTCAGGTTAGCAACAAATTCGGGATGTGCATCCGCGACGGCGTACTCGGCATAACCTGCTTCAGTAGTATTTGCAGTCCGCCAGTTGATGGTAATGCTGGTAGCAGTATCAGGCGTAACCGTAAGAATAACCCTGTCGGGCATATCAGCTGCCGCATGATGGTTATCATTGCTAAGCAATAGCCGGGCAGGTGAACCGATAACGGGCATAAGCGCGCTCATTTTTAGGGTTTGCCCCAGGAAGTGCCGTCTTGCTATTTTATTCATCAGAAGAGTTTTATAGTTAAAAAAGATGGGGGCCGGGCTCCAGGCTCCGGCGCCCTGTCTTTGCTTCAATTGATTGTTTATTACCTATTTGAGATACCACATTTTGGTATTGATATCATCGGGCCCGAATACCGCGATTGCGGCACGATAGCTATCATTATTAACATTGGGCTCGCTGGTTGGCCAGCCATATCTTACCGGGAACTGCGGTTGAAAAGCCATGGGGCCGGCCACAAATTCGGGATAACCTGTACGGCGGAAATCAAACCAGCCTTCAGAACCGCGGAACAGCATGGCCAGCCATTTTTGAATGATCAGTTGCTTTTGCGTACCATCGTATTTTACCAGTGGCGAATCATAATAAGCCCCGCTTACTGCCTCCGCCTTAACCCCATAATAATCCATGGAGGCTTCGATACCATCGTGGTAAAGCGATGCCGCTGTTTTAGACGGAACGGTTACTTTACCTGTTTGCGCGGCCTCGGCCAGGATAAAACAAACCTCGCTGTAAAGCATCAAGCTCGCTTTCAGCCCGGTGGCTTTATCCTGTCTGAAAAACGATGAGAATACAGACTGATGTTTTTCGCCGCCGTTATAATCGGCCGGATTGGCTAAGGCATGAGGCACGCCTACGTATTGATGATGATCGACCGTTGAACCGGCAGTAGCAGCAACCGGCGCCACCCATACTGCCAATCGCGGATCATTACGTGCAACCAATGCATCCACCAGTTCCTTGCTTACTTTTGTTTTGGCAAAATCAGCGTCGATCATGTTTTTCGCACCGCCCGGCCAGCTGTCGTCCTTTTTAACCCCCTGATATACCACCTCGGCATTATCGGCATTACCGGTAAAAATGGGGTACCGCTCGCTGTTGTCAATGATTTCCTGCATATCTGAAAATGCCCTGGTGTAAACTTTCGAGCAGCGCAGCAACATCCGCAAACGAAGCGAGTTGGCCAGTTTACGCCACTGCAACGCTTTACCTGCATATAGCGCGTCGGCTGCCGCGTCAATACCGGCGCCGTTGGTCCTTAGTTGCTCATTGGCATCTTTTAGCAGCTGCAATAAACTCATATAAATGGCCTCCTGTTTATCATAGGCTGGCTTGATATTACCTGTACTTACAGATTGCAATGCCTGTGAATAAGGCGCATCACCATAAAGATCAGTGAGGTAGGCCATGTTGAATGCCATAAGAATATTACCGGTAGCCTCATATACCGGCTGCGCGGTAGTGACAGCTTCCTGCTGCATGGTTTTAATGATCATAGCGCGCTGGTAAATATCGTTCCAGTCCACGGATGTCCAGCGGAAGGTTTCGTAGTCATTGTTCCTTACCAGTGTAATATACCTTCCGAGCGCCGCAGGTCGGCGGTCAAAAGCATTTTCCTGGTAAGCATAAGCCGTTTGGGTAATAGCTTCGGTAAAATGATACTCTGGCCTTGTGGTTGACGGGCTGTTCGTATTGGTATTGATCTCTTGAAAATCTTTGGTGCAGGAGGTAAATGCCACTGCTGCCAATATTAAGAATAGGAAAGAATAAGCTTTCATGTTTTTTGGTTGATTAAAAATTGCAACTCAGTTTAATACCATAAGAGCGTGTGCCGGGCAATGTCCAGTGCCCCACGCCCTGGTAGCGCAGTCCGGATAAGCTCATGGTTGTTTCGGGGTCGAAACCCATTTTAGCCTTGGTCCAGGTATATAGGTTATAGCCGATAAAAGACAGCGACAGGTTACTCATAAACGGAAGGTGACGCATCGTATTTTTACTGAAGGTATAGGTGAGGGATACCTCTTTCAGCTTTATATAGGTCGCGCTGAAGGTATCGTTCTCATAATACTTCCAGTATTTGCTGTCATAATAATCACTGGCAGCGATGATCACATCATTTTGCCTGTAGGTACCATCGCCATTAGCGATTACGCCGGGCATGATCATGCCGTCATTTCGTTTCGCACCGTCGCCGTCGGTCCAGCTTAAACCACCATGCGCGGCATCACGGCCCGGCACCGTAGTTTCCAGAAAGCCGTCATCAATTAAGCTTTTGGCCACGTATGAATAATACTGACCGCCTTTGCGCCAGTCAACCAACACATTCAATGTAAGCGGGCCATAGCTGAAACTGTTGTTAGCACCCAATATAAAATCGGGATTATAGTTACCTACCTTTTCAAAATCGGTTGCCTGCTGCAACAGGCCTTTGCTGTTCAGCAATGCCTGGCCGGCATAGGCTCCGTCAGGTACTTTTTGCCAGCTGCGGGCATAGAAATCGCCCATCTGCGTGCCTTCGCGAATAAGATATTGCACATTGCTGCCGTCCGTACTGCCCAGTAAATAATTGGTAATACCGGGTGTAAGCGAAATTACCTTGTTGCGGTTGCGGGTAAAGTTCAGGTCGGTTCGCCAGGTGAACTTACCTTTGACGGGTACGGCATTAAGTGATAACTCGATGCCCGAGTTTTGAATATTACCGGCGTTGATCAGCTTGGTACTGGCACCCGAAGCAATAGTGGTAGGCACCTGGATGATCTGGTTCTTGTTATTGGTTTTGTACCAGGTAAAGCTCATGCCCAGCCTGTCCTGAAAAAAACTGATATCGGCACCGGTTTCATATGAGGTGGCTATTTCAGGTTTCAGCTGACTGTTCTTTTGATCGAACGAAAGTGATGCCCGTTTTACCGAACCCCAGTCAGAATCAAAAGGGATGACATTGTACAATTGATACGGGTCCGTGTCTGAACCTACCTGCGATATGTTTCCGCGTAGTTTCAAATAAGAAAGCTTATCCCATTTGATACCGAGCAGGTCAGATGCGATAACACTCAACGACGCTGAGGGATAGAAATACGAGTTGTTTTCCGGAGGCAAAGTACTGCTCCAGTCGTTACGCGCGGTCAGGTTTAAAAACACGGACTGTTTGTAGCTGATCTCCCCTAAACCATATACACTATTGATACGCTTATGTGAAGCGCCCTCCGCATAGATCATGGAGCCGGCGGCGGCGTTCGACAGGTTATAAATGCCGGGCAGCGTCAGTGTTCCGGTGTAATTTCTGACAGAGCGCATTTTTTGGTCCATCTGATTACCACCAGCCGAAACTGAATATGACCACTGTGCGCCTATTTTTGATTTATAGGTTAACAGGAAATCGCTGTTCTGCTCTTTAAAGTAGTTATTTTCGGTAAGATAGGCGCCGGTTGGGTTACGCTTGGCACTGAACGGCCGCTTTTCATTCAGGTCTGTTGAGTAATAATCAAGCCCGGTACGCCCGGTCAAGGTAAGGTTGGGCATCAGATCGACCGCGAGCTGAACATGGCCGGTTAAACGGTTACGGTTAAATCCATTTGTTTCTTCATAGGCGATCAGGAATGGGTTGTCATCGCTCGATAAAGGGTTATATTGTTTGATACCTTCCTTGCCCGGCACCCAATAGTTACGCAGCTCATCGATATTGATATTAGGCGTCAGTTTATATACCTGCGAGGTAACGCTTTCGCTGTAGGCCGATGGGCGGTTATCGCTTTGGTTGTTGGTGTAAGCCAGGTTAGTACTTAACCTGATTGATTTTTTGATGTTGTAGTTGCCTGCAAAATTCAGGTTGTTACGTTTAATATCCGTATTCGGTACGATGCCTTTATTTTGCATATTGGCATAAGAGATCCGGAAATCACCGGCTTCGCCGGATTTGGAAACCGCGATGTTATTTGTGTAGGTATGACCGGTATTGAAAAAGTCTTTAACACGATTAGGGTAAGCGATCCAATCGGTTGCTACGGCATTGCCATTGGCATCAAGCGGACTGTTCCATTGAACCAGTTTGGTACCTGTATTTAAACGCTGCCCCCAGGCGCCCGTGCTAAGGGTATTATCAGATACCGGTGAATCTCCTGATCCGTATTCGTTTTGAAAATGCGGAAACAGATAAGCCTTATCGAACATTGCGGTTGAGTTAAAGCTTATGCCGAGGCCTTTTTTTTCAGCGCCTGATTTGGTGGTGATCAGGATAACGCCCGAGCCTGCCCGGCTGCCATATAAAGCGGCCGCACTGGCACCTTTCAATACGGTTATGCTGGCAATATCATCGGCGCTCAGGTCACCTATAGGGCTTCCATAATCAATGGTTTGTTTGCCATCTATACCGGCCGTTGGGTTTTGCAGGGCCGGTGCGACGGGTACGCCATCAATCACATATAAAGGCTGATTGTCTTTGGTAAGGGATGATTGTCCACGGATGGTAACCATCACGCTTGAGCCGGGATCGGAGCCCGTGGCCCTGACATTAACGCCCGCGATACGGCCGGAGAGCGCGTTCAGCACATTAGGCTGCGGAACATTGCTCACATCGGAAGCGCTGAGCTGTGCGCTGGCATAACCCAATGATCTCTCCCTTTTTTTGATGCCCAGTGCAGTTACAACCACTTCATTAAGCGAGTTGGAGCGGGCTTTTAGAGTAACCGTTGTGCTGGTTCGCCCGCCATCTTCCACCGTTACATTTTTGATGGTTTCGGTTTGAAACGATAGGAACGTAACCTCAAGGGTATATACCCCGGCAGGTACCGGAATACTGAAAGAGCCATCGTTAGCGGCGGTCGTTGATTGTCCGGCTTCTATGACTTTAATGGTAGCACCTGGTAGCGGCTCCCTGGTTTCATCTACTATTTTACCCGAGATATGGCCTTTTTGAATAGATGAAGCGGGTTTACCCTTACTATCACGGCTAAGGATAATATAATTATCGACAACCTTATACTTAACAGCAAGATCCTCGGTAAGCCATTTGAGGGCATCGCTAACCGGTACTTTCTTTTTACGGACAGTGATCTTTTTTGACATCAGGGAACTAACCTCCTGATCGAACGTAAATTCCAGGCCTTGTTGTGATTTAACCTGCTGAATAAACTGTTGCAGTGTTGCCGAATTACTGTTAAAGGTGAGCATACGCTCCGTGTTTTGAGCCGAGGCGCGTTGCCAGATGGCGCACAGTAGAAAAACAAGCATCAAAAGTTGATGCCTTAAAATCTTTTTCATTACTTTAGTGTTGAATTATCGCAGGTTGTTGAAGCCTGCATGTTGTTAATTGAATTTCCAAGTTCAGTTGATATCCAAGCGTCCTGCTCCAACAGGACGCTTATTTTGTAAAATATGCTGTATGTACCTCCTTGCTTATGGGTTAATTGATATGTACTTCATTTTTGTTGATGGTGTAAGAAAAGCCGGCTGTTTGCGAGAGGATATTTAACACCTGCGGCAAAGTTCTGCGGGTAAAACTGGCCGTAACCTGTTTAAACGGAACACTTTTGGGCTTAATAAATATGCGCACGCCATAATACCGTTCCAGTTTGGGCGCGATCTCCCGGATAGTTTCCAGTTGAAAGACAAGCGTCCTTTTTTGCCAGGCCAGCATGTCTTCTATTTTCATTTTACTTTTTATGACGGTATTATCATTGTTGTAGGATAAACGATCGCCGGGTAAAAGCATATAAGTGCGGGGCACTTTGGTGTTGTTAACACCAACTTTGCCGCTGGCAACACTAACGGCTGCCTGCTTATCCGTGCGGTAGGCGTTTACATTAAATGATGTTCCCAGTACCTGCACATGCAGGCGGCCGGTATGTACTAAGAAGGGACGCTTCGTATCATGCTTTACATTAAAAAAGGCCTCACCGTTCAGATATACTTCTCTTTTAGCGCCGGTAAATGCGGCTGTGTACTGTAAAGTGCTTCCGCAATTCAATGTTACATCGGTGCCATCAGACAGGGTGATTTTTTTTTGCTGACCGGCTGTTGTAACCAGGCTCAAAAGCGGCCCGTCATTTACAGGCGCTAAAGTACTTTTCCAAAAAAGGTACCCGGCTGAAAGTACCAGCAAGAGGCTTGCCGCTATACCAAGCGACCATCGGGAAATATTGATCTTCCGCACCGGTTTTATAGTTGACTGTACCCTTGAAAAAACGCGCTCGGCATCAAAATCCGTAACTGCCGAATCATCGGCCATATCATCGATAGCTTCCTGTTCCAGAACAGCCTTCCATTCTTCTTCGTAATTGCCGGATGCAAGAACTTGCCTTGCCTGCTCCAGTTCCTGCCTGTGGCAACTATTGGCAACGTATTTTTTTAATAATAATATGATTTCCTGATCCATTATGCCTTTGCTTCATACATAAGACAATTTACAGGAACCGGATAACTACCCGGTTTGAAAAAAAAATTGAATTAATTTTTCAGGAGTAGTAATGCTGTTAAGAGCACCCCTATTGCGCCGTTCGCCAGCAGGTGGTTTTTGATATATTTGAGCGCCTTAACTAGCTGGTTATTTACCGTGCTATCGGCAATGTTAAGTTCACGGGCGATCTGGCTGTGACTCATACCATTATTACGTCTCATCTCGAAGATCAGCTTTCGCTGGGCGGGCAACTTATCAATGGCCTGCATGGTTTTCTCGAGTGTTTCACGGTAAACGAGTGTGTCTTCGGTATTTTGAGTAAAGTCCTTAGTGGTGCTCACTATTTCATTTATGAACCGGTCCTGTACGCCCTCCCGTGTGATCAGGTTAAGCAAATGGTTACGGGTAACTTTATATAAGTAAGGTTGTATAGAAGATTCGATATTAAGCGACGGCGCGTCGTTCCATAGTTTAACAAATACATCATGTACGGTATCTTCCGCAATTTCGCTTGATTTAATGATCTTAACGGCGTACCGAAACAGCTTTTTAGCATAGGTATTGTAGATGACGGTGAAAGCCTCCTGGTCATGTTTTTTCAAACGAAGTAAAAGCTGCTGCTCATCTAATATCATCTTATCCCCTTTGGTCATTGATACCGCATATTAACGATGGCAAAAATATCAAACAATGCTGCAATGCTATGATAAGGAATGTTTAAGTTATTGTAAACTGAGTAGTGCAGACTCTTCAGATCTCTGATCAGTATGCAGGAAGGGCTTATTCAGGAAGCTGTTGAAAAATAAAAGTCCCCAACACTCGCTGCCGGGGACTTTCAACCTAAACCTTATCACAATTAACCGGCAAGAAGGCCGGTCATTATGGTGGCAATATAGAACTATACTTTCATTTTAGCGCTTTTGCGTTGCTTTTTTTCAGGCGCATCCTCCGCAGTCTGCGCTTGCTTCTGGTCCTTTTTAACGTCATTCTTTAATTCGGGCTTTTTATAATGTTCCAGTTGCTGGGCCTCGCCTTTCCAGTTCGTGAGGTTAACGCGGTGTTCAGCGGGGTTGGCTTCCAGGTATAGCTTTACCTCCTTGCCGTCCTTCATAGCAGTGACCTGGTGGCGGTTGCCTTTTTCCAATGACTTCATCAGTTTTTCGCGGGCACCCTCGTCGTTAATGCCGACAATGTCCATTTTGTCTATAGCGCGTTCTGGTTTGTAGTTCCAGTTCTCCGAAAACGAACGCAGCTTAAAGTTGCCGTTTTCGGTCTTGTTTTCCTTGTCCAGGATAATCCAGGCATTGTATTTCTCTCCTTCGAGGTTCTCTAACTGCTTGTGAACCGCCCGTCCTTCCATCAGGTTATAGGATTCCTTGGCGGTGATGCTGCTGCCTTTGTTGATATAAAAAGTTTGCTGCATTTCTTTATCTCTTAGCGAAGCGTCGTACTTATTGAAAAAATACATTTCGTTATTATCGCCTGCTTTATAGTGCAGGGTGTAATCAACGTTTTGTTTGTTGTACTCCTGGTCCGTTGTTAAGGTAAATTCTTTTTTACCGGATTTAATGTTTTTTTCCAGTTCTTCATTTAGCTGCTCGCCAAACCCCAGGTTCAGCAATTGCTTTTGCAGATAGCTTAAATTTTCTGTGTTCATAGTTGTATATAATTTATTGATTAATATTCGGATTCAGGCCCAGGCTGACGCGCACATGCCGGCGGTTCATCGGGACACCCGCCATATCGGCGGTGACATCCAGCCGGGTAAGGCGGCTTGTCAGCAGTTGGATAGCTTCGCCTAAGGGCACGTCGGAGGCGAAGACCTGATCGCGCAATTTGCCCCCGGAATATAAGATGGCGTCATAATGCTCGAATTCAAAGTCTCCAAAAGGTTTTTATCCAGGTTGATCTGGATACGGATCTTATCCCGGTCGGTACGCAGCGCGGCGCAGTCATATCCGGTAAACATGGCTTCGCGTAACTGATCGACGACAGGCGGTTCGGTAAATCCAAGGTCGGGCAGTTGGGTTTTGATTTCATAGAAATTAATGCCCATGCCCTTAGATGTGTTGTCCATTTTTTACTCCTTTCCGCACATTGTGTACAGGTAACTCCGGTCTTTTCACGATGGCCTGCTGTTGTGCATTCTTATCTAGTTTCGCCGGTGTAATCGGTTTATTCCTTGCGTCAAAAAATTTAAGTGTGTGGTTGGCCGGGTCAGCCTGCACTGAGATGCTTTGATATTGCTTGCCATTTTTCCAATGGGCCGGCGCACGTTGACCGTTTTCCAGGTAACGAATAAGTTCAGGTTTGCTACCCATGATTGACGGCATGCTTTCCACCACCGCTTTAACATCAAATGCGTGATCCGGGGCATAACGCTGAACGCCATAAGGACCGATCTCAACCCAGCGCTGGCTCTCGTGGCCGGAGGCATCAGTAAAAGTTTGCTTCAACGCACGGCCTTCCAGCAGGCTCCGGGCATGGTTAGTCTGTAAACCCGGCCAGTCTTTCAACCGGAAATCGTGAGCTGTTCTAATTACGCCATTGTATCTTAATACGGCATGCAGGCTATCCAACTGGAAATCCCCACGCGCGTCCTTTTCAAAATGAAGGTTGAAGGTGAGTCTTTTCTCAGAGTCGAGTTGGCAAGCCAGCGGTACAATGACGCTCCGAAGTTCCGGGTCCAGGTGTTCTTCCAGTTTACGGGCGACAGAACCAAGACCGGTTTCCCGCATTTGCTGTTTGAGCATTTCCATATTCACGGTTCTTTGACGGGCCTGTTGACGGAGGTAAGCGGGCCCGTCAAGCAAGTGGTCTTTGATGCGATAGAATAGCCGGGCAAGGACATTGGGATAAAGCTGCTGTTCCAGTTTACCGACCTGATTTGCCAGTAAGGCCATAAAGGGTTTCTCATCCTCCCGCGCTGTTGCTCGCAGGCGTAGTGCTGCCTGTCGAAAATGTTGTAACTGCAGCCGGCGGAGCGCCTGAGCGTCAACAACTCCGGACGGAAGCAGCGCTTCTATTTCCTTTTTTTGATCTTCCCAGGTTTTAAAAACCAGGAGGACGCCGTTGGTGGCTGCATTCATTGGTTAATCTTTAATAGTATCGGGTACTCGTCCTGTAACCTGACTTTGATTTTCCTGATCTTTTTACTGAACAGACCTTTGGCGGCATTAACGCCCCCCGCAGCCGCTTGTGCACCGAGACTCTGGTCCATACTCAGGAATTGCATGCTTTGAATAGCATTATCTGCGCCGGCGCCGGCAGCACCGGAAAGTTCGGCTTCTGGTGCCGGTATGCCGGGCATACCGTCCAGACTGAAAACCGTCAGGCTGACCGGGATGATCTGCTTTTCAAGGCGAATATTTTGAATGGTCAGCAGCAGCCGCTGGTTAGTGATCTGGCAGGAACCATAGATTTCCTGGCCTTTTGGTAACAATTGGTTTTTGATGGTAGCTGTATCGGTAAGTTTGAGTTTGACGGAAGCACCGTCAGCGACTTTTTGTTTGCCGTCAATTATTGCGGGTATCGCCCGGAACGGTTTGGCCGGTTCTGTTACGTCCGTTTTGGGCTGCACGGATGCCGGGTTCTGGATCGCCTGTATCTTATCCAGCATGCTGTTCAGTTGCTGCATTTCCGGATCCGGCGCATTATTGCTGTCATCTATATCGCGCATCATTTTTTTGAGCTGCTTTATTTGCTGTGGCTCCGGTTGTTCATAGCCGGCGGACTGCTGGTGAATTTGCTGCGGCTGGCTTAACTGTTTATTTAATTGCGCCAGTTTGGCCTGTATCTTTTGCGCCTGGTCATCAGGAGTTGTTATAGGATCAAGTTTTTGCGGCGGAGTATTATCAAGGCCTATCGACTTTAAAAAGGCCGGGCTTACGCCATCCTGTGCTGAATCATGCTGAATGGCCTGGTAAACGGCCATTTTATCGGTTTTTTCTTTATCCTTGAACTGCGCTTCGGGAAGATCGGTATCCAGACCTTTATTGTTTGTTATGGGCTGGGTTCCCGCTTTGCCACCGCCCAATGCCCAGAAGGCCATCGTAAGAAAAGGTATGACCAATAAGGGTAATACCAATAGGAACTTTCGTTGCTTTTCCATTTTAGTGTTTTTTAAGGGTTAATGAATCTGTGAATTGCGGCCCGGACGGTTTGCCGATATGCTGCGGCACGCTGATGGTATAAATTTTCGTATCAAAACGGATAAACCGGATGCTTAGCCAAAGCAGGGAAAGGAACGTGATACAAAAAACCAGAAAAAAATAGACCGGTCTGTCACCATGCAGGTCATTAAACCAGCGGCTGAACCTGTTTACAAGTTCCCGTATCATGGCCGGTTATTGATTAAGGTGTCGCGGTTAACCAGTGTTTCCCAACGTTCGATCAGGAACCCGTGGGGGTTATTGTCCGAACGGCTGACATTGCGCATATAGCCACTGGTAACCAGTAGTTTATGAATGGTCGAAGTGGCGCGGATCAGTTTTTCGGTGGCAAAACATTTAAAAGGATAGGGGTAGCTGTTCATGTTCAGCTGAATGCTGTCGACGGTTAAAGTCTGGCTGATGTTCCCGGAAATCAGGTTATTGTAATAGCTCTTTTCCTTGAGGTCATTGTACTGGTTGCGGGCGCTTTCGTCTGCGAGATATAAAGCTTTGCTGATATTTTCCTGAATGACCTTTTCGTCCGGATCAAGCGTGAAAAAGTAATGGTGGAACATTTTGATGTGGTCACGCGCTTCAACGGGCACGTTATCCTTCCGGTCTGCCGCAAGTGCTTCCAGTACTTTCCCGTTAGCCAGCACGTAGATCTGTGCAGACGCTTTTTGGTAAGCGGCAAAAGCAAACCAGATGGCCGCTACGGAAATAATAGCGCTTGTTAAAATGACCAACGCGACAATGCGTTTATTCTGCTGAAAAGCGGTTTCGATATTTCTGAGGTGTGTGAACATGATGATTATTTTTTTGGGTTACCATTAAGTTTTTCCAACTGTACGTCATTAGAACCCGCCGAGCGGTAACCATCAGCGATATGCCCCGGCGCATTAACGATATTTTTAGCGCCCTCAGCAATCCGACTTCCCGCGACCATGCCGGCAGTATATGAGCCTGACTTTACCGAACTCAGGCTGATAGACGTCAGATTAGTGACTTTATTGAGCAAGCCGTTACCGCCGCCGGGGTTGATGATATAACCGGCAACGGCGGGTACAGTGAAATAACCGACTATGCCGATCAATAGAAAAATGAGGTAGGCCGTATCGGTAGAACTGAAGAAGGTATCACCGGCCTGGTTAACCTGGGCGATATCCAGTTTTAGCATGTTTTCCTGTACTTTTCCGATAATGCTGCCGAAAATATTGGCGACAGGTAGCCATAGAAAAACATTGAGGTATTTGGCCAGCCAGGTCGTCAGCGTATGCTGGAAACCGTCAAATACGGACAGGCCGAATACCAGCGGGCCAAGGATAGCCAGAACAATGAGGTAAAAGGTCCGTATGGTGTTGATGCAAAGGGCGGCGGCTTCGTAGACGACCTGTAAGACCTCGGACATCCATTGTTTCACGCTGTTACGGAATTTATAGCTGGCCTTATCCATAGCGAATTTGACGTCATTGCCAATAGATTCAACTACACCTTCTCCGTTATCACTGTTTCCTTCAATATCCGGGTGTGTGTATTTATACCATTTATCACGACTACCCTCACCATCATCGCCTACATACATTTGCCAGGTATCTGTTTTTTCAATAGCCGCCTGTTTTTGCGCGAGCAATTTGGCAATGGCTGCATCCGAATTCTTCACCATGCCGCCTGTTGCGGTTACGACAGGGTTCATAATGCCGTTGATCACGGCGACCACCGTGGGGAATAACAGGATAGCCATGCCTAAAGCGAATGGTCTTAATAATGGGTAAAAGTCGACCGGTTCGGCACTGGCTAAGTGCCGCCACACACGGGCGGCGATATACCAGAGCGCGCCGAACCCGGCTATACCGCGGGCTATTCCGATCAACTCGCTGCACATCGGGAGCATTTCTGAATAGACGTTATCCAATACACCTTGCAGCCCATGAATATCATTGGCCAGCCCGTCGGCCCTGGAAAATAAGGGAATGAATATCCCCGTCAGCGCCAAAACGGCGCTTAGTGATAGCTTCTTTTTCATGATAATTTCTTTTAGTTTATGCCATACAGCTGCTTGAGCGTCTGGGTGTCATGCAGGTCTTTACTACGCTGCAAACTCAGCATCATCGCCTGCCGGTTAAAAAAGCGCAGGAATTGCAGTTGATCCGTACTGCCGGTATAAATGCGGTCGATGGCCCTTAACCGGTCATTATCCGACATCCGTAGTTGCCCGGCGGTCGTGACACTGGCCAGGTCATCTATATTGGCATTGCTCTGTTTGACCAACTGGCTATAGACATTGGTCATATAGTTGAGTTCGTTTGGGCTGAATGAACCGCTTTGCCGGAACAGGTTAGCATACCGTTTGTATTCATTGATGATATCGTTTTGCTGGTTAATGATCTGGCCGATCCTGGGGTTATTCCGGACCGCGGGATTAACCGCCATTAAACCGGTCAGGTAAATGTTATGCAGGTTAAAATTCCCTTTCGACAGATTGGAAATAGTACCATAGCCCTGCTGGTAGATCTGGTAACCCTTTTTCATATCGGACAGGATCGCTTTGAACTGGGTCAGTTTTTCGATATTCAGCAATAATTGCTGTAGTTCCGTGCTTTGCGCATGTGCCTGCGCGGCCGGAAGCAGGATGATGGCTAATGCCATAACCCCATAGCGCCTGAGTGTTTTAATGAGTTGCATACAAATGGTTTAAAGTAATTATATCCTGAACTTCCTGCTGCTTACTGCGCAGGTAGAGTTGCAGTTGCGACCGGAAACCGGCAACAAAACGATAATTGTCCTGCATGGCCTGATGCAATCTTGCGATTTCGCGAATACGTTCTTCGTCACTCATTTCGGTTTTTTGATCCGCAAGAATGATTTGCAGGTCATTTAACCGGGCATCACAATCGCTTAGCAGGGCATCGCATACCTTACTCACACACCTCGTTTCATTACCTGTTAATCCGTTTTGAATTTTTAGCTTATTAGTCCGCGTTAAAATGTCCCGTTGCCAGCGAAGAATATCATTGATCTGTGGGTTGTTCTTAACCGGGGCGTTAACGGTTTTCAGGTGGGTATAATAACTACTGTGCAATCCATATTCATTCCCGATATAGCTGCCAATGGAACCCAATCCACCTTTGGCGATGCTGTAACCTTTTTGAAGGTAGCCGCTGTATATTTGTAAAGCAGCGATCTGCTGATACAGATACTTCTTTTGGGTGCTCTTTTGTTTAAACCATTCCGAAAAGGTTTGTGCCTGTGCCGTAACGCCGAGCAGCAGGAACACACAGGTTAATTTAATGCAGGCCATAATAGTTTTTGATGGTTTTTACTTCATTCAGATCCTTGCTGCGGTGCAGGCTCAGGATGATATTCTGGTTATTATACTGTTTCAGGTCACCGTAATTCTCATCCAGCCGGTCCCCGGCCTGGTTGATAGCTTCCAGTCTTTGCTGGTCGGTCATCTGTGTTTTTCCGGGGTTAACAACCAGCATGATCTGATCAAGATTCTTGGCGCTGGCGTCGAGAATGCCCAGGTAAACCCGCTGCATCTCGTTGATCTCCTCTGGCCGGAAATGTTTATCTGACTGGAAAAGCCTCCAGGCCTGTTGATATTCGCCGACCAGGGCCACCTGTTTTAGCGTGAGATCCTTAATGCGCTGGTAATAGGTAATCGTCGATTTGACCTTCCATAATTCCTGGTAGTACTTGTCATAAAGCGAACGCTGCTTTTCCGACCAGTTGGAGATCTCGTTCAACCTGAATTTGGACAGTTCGTTCTCGATTGTTTTCTGCGCGTTTTGCAGCCAAATAGTTTGGTTCTGCATCCGTTGCACTTTCAGGTCGATGGCTTTGATCACTTTTTTAACGACCAGTTTGACTGCTTCCGCTGCTGCGATTTGTGCATATGACCGGCTACTGTAGCCCGCCAGTATCACGCCGATGATAATAATTAATTTTTTCATTACTTGACCTGCTTATAGATAGTTGATCCGAGGACGATCTGGTGATCTCCCAATTCGATAATTGGGCCATTAGGGTCGTTTAAAATCCATCTTTTTACACTCCACTCTTTTGGTTTCAATTGACCTTTCCTGATTTTTCGATAGCTGGTACGCTTCGTGGCCACATTCTCTTTTATAATGATGGTGTCGCCAGCAACGGAATATTCATTCTTCCAATTGGCAACATAGGTTCCATTATGGCTTCGGCCTCCGCAGGCTACAAATAATGTAGCTGGAAACGATACAAGGCATCCGATCAATAGTTTTTTCATGCGGCATTATTTTTAGATTGTTGTTCTTCCTGTACGATGACCGCAATGGCTTTGCGGATGTCGCCATATTTCTTCTTATAGGCTTTGACCTTAGCTTTTTCGGCTGATTCTGTCGTATACGTCCAGTACTCCTCACGGCTTACTTCCGTGCGGTAGACCCGTGATAACTGCCCGTTCAGGCTGATGAATACTTCCTTGTATTTATAGCGTTCGTCGTTGGCCCGGTTCATACTCATGATGAGCGCGGTTTCCTTATCCGTGATACCTAACAGTTGCTGTATTTTCGGGAAGTCGTTCTGGTACTTACGCTGGTCAAGCAGGATCTTGCAATCGCTGTTATTGATAATCGCTTGTTTGATGATTGGTGAGTTCAACACATCTTCGACATCTTGCGTTACTACTAAAGGTTCACCGAAGTGTTTCCGGACAGTTTTCCATAAATATCTAATATACTCTGCCATTCCCTCGCGCGCAATAGCCTTCCAGGCCTCTTCAATCAGAATGACTTTACGCACGTCTTTCGGTAACTTCCGCATTTTGGAAACAAATGTTTCCATGATGATCAATGTCACTACAGGGAAAAGTATTGGATGGTCTTTGATATTGTCCAGTTCGAAAACTATAAAACGATGTTGCAGCAAATCGAGATTTTCCCTGGCGTTTAGCAGGAAATCATATTCCCCGCCTTTATAATACGGACTAAGCACAAATAGCAGATTGTCGATGTCAAAATACTGATCCTTGACCTTGCTTTGCTTCATGGTTTCGTAGAAAGGCCCTTTTAAAAATTCATAGAAGCTATTGAAGCAGGCGGATTCAGGTTCGCTCCCATAGTAATGATAAAGCGCATCGGATATGGCGATGTATTCGGAACGCAGTACGCCCTCGTCTTCTTTTTTCCATAGTGCCAGGATCATCGCTTTAATGCTTTCCCGCTTTTCCGTATCCAGCGTATCACCTTCACCAACATAGAACGGGTTAAAACTGATCGGGTTGTCTTCCGAGTACGTGAAATAATAGCCGTCCACGAATTCACAAAGCCCTTCATAGCTGTGCCCGACATCTACCAGCACGATATGGGCACCCTGCTCGTAATAACTGCGCAGCAGATGATTGGTAAAAAAGGACTTGCCGCTGCCCGAAGGCCCTAAAATGAACTTGTTCCGGTTGGTCGTGATACCGTTCTTCATCGGTTCATCGCTCAGGTCGACATGCAGAGGCTTTCCGGATAAGCGGTCACCCAGGCGGATGCCGCAGGGTGAAAGGCTGCTGTGGTAGTTCGTCTCCAAATTGAAAAAACAGGCCGCCTGTTCGACGAACGTATCGAAGGTGTCATTCAGCGGGAAATTTCCGCTGTTGCCGGGCAGGCCGGCCCACCAGATCTGCGGAGCGCCATCCGTTTCCTGTTTGGGCTGCGCGTCCAGTTGGGCCAGTGCCGAGCTTACTTTGTTTTTGACCTCCTTCAGTTTCTCCTTATTATCTGTCCAGGCCAGGATGTTGAAATGTGCCTTGACCGGAAGCCGTTGCTGGCTGATCACTTCATGCAGGAACTCCTGTGTGGCATCACGGCCTATTGCGTTCTCGCGCGAGTATGCTGATAGTGATTGGAGGCGCAGCTTTTTGGCTTCCAGTTTTTTCAGGGTTTTGGCACTGTCTTCAATAAATAAATACTGGTTGTAAATATGATCGCAGTTGAGCAGGGCTCCTACAGGGCTCGCAAAACCGGTACTGAATTTCGTTTTGTCTGTACTATAGGGGTCGTAGGTGATCCTTGGTCCGCAAAGCGCCGGCAGGTCTTCTGGTTCGGCCAGCGTATACAACTGGCAGCGCTTGTCGCCGATCCTTAATTCATCTTTTAAATGGATATCCTTTAACTCCGGCGGATCTTCAGGATTCAGCAGAAAACAATATTGCTCCAGCAGACCGGGCGTTAAAAGCGTTCCGGCCAGTTCTTCGTCATTCAGACGACGCAATTTCACCAGGCCGCTGTCTTCCATGATCCGTTTGAACTGTCCCGCGCTATCCATAAAATCACTGAACTGGCCTTCGTCCGTGCTGATCGCCGGCGCGAGGTGCTTACGCATCAGGCTGCTGGCTGCGCTGATCACCGGTTTAAAGTTCTCCGGCCTTTTGGTCAGGATGATGTGGCAGCGGTGAGCCAGGTAAGGACGCTCGTGAAAGAAACGCTCGCTGGCATGGCTCAAAAAGGTTTGCTCGCTGAAGCTGGCCTGGTAGTTCGTTTCCACGAAACGGTCCTGCTTATGGAAAATACTGTTCTTCGGCAGCAACTTGATGGCTTTGACCCAGGATTGATGAAACGCCAGGTATTCATCATTAGATAAGGTGAATAGTTCCGGCAACTGCACTTCAAAGGCGATGCTCAGATCACCCTGCATGGACAGCAGGCTGTCATGTTCGACCTTATAGATCGGGAATATTTGCTCAGCGTTTTTCATAAAATAACCTCCTTGATCTGAATTTTAAATAGTCGGGCAAATATCTCCGGGCGTTCCTTTTCATCAGCCCGTGTTCGCCATACCGGTGGCTCAATTCAAAAACTTTATAGAAAAGGCCGCTGCCCAGGGCTGCAATGATGAGCAGGCATAGATAAATAGCCAGGCCGATCAGATACAGGACGGCGAACAATACGAGTAAGGCTACCAGTCCGCCGCCTAAATAGCCGATATACTGTGCTTTGAGCCCTTTGAACTCTATGGGGCGGTTGATCCCTTTATTGATCTGGTAACTCATACGCCAAAGAATGATTTAAGCACGGTGGCTACCACGACCAAAAAGATGCAACTGCCGAACCAACTGGAAGCTACTTTGCCGGTATCATGTTCACCATCGTTCCACTTTTTATAAACTTTGATCGCCCCGACGAGGCCCACGATCGCGCCGATGGCGTACATCAGGTTGGTGCCCGTATCGAAATAACTTTTTACCTGGTTGGTCGCTTCGTTGATGCCGGCATTGCCGTCCTGCGCAAAGGCATTGATGCTCATGATGAGTAGTGTAAATGCGGTATAAATACGTTTTAACTTCGTTTTCATAATCCTGGAATTAAAAGGTTAATGGCCACTCGGTTTCCTGCAGGCGGAAGGGTAAGTGGCTGTCCGCGAATTCGCGTAATGGCCGGATCACTGTGGGCAGGCTGATCTCGTCCCGGAACACCTCATACTGATTCAGTAACAGCTTGAATAGGGCAATGAACTCAGTTTTGTTATCGTTATCACGGAAGGCGTCTACGAGCATTTTGGCTTCTTCAAGGAGATCGTCAGATGGTCCTTTGGGAAGGGTCTGACCGCTGATGTCATCGGGTGATGCAGCGTTAAAAATAAATACTTCAGGATCATACAGCGACGTACCCGTCTCTGGTTTGGCAAGGCCCATGACGGAAGGAGCGGCGGAAGCTACCTCCGGTAATTCATTTTTAGTTCTTGTCCGGAGGAGACCGGGTAGGCGAGTCCGGTAATAGCGCAGGCCGACACAAGCGTACCAGGCGAGGCTGAACAAAAGGACGGCAGTAACGTATTGCTGCCAGGAAATCGCGTTCAACATATGCTTTCGTTTAGTCATCAGCGCACCAAGCGTTGATGTGAAAGCAAAATTACCGGGCGTCCAGTCACCGGGTTCATCCCTCCTTCATCAGGGGGGATCTATTGACTCATTAAAAAGTAAACGGCAGTATAATACAGAGCCAGAGAATAATCTAGGATAATCTGAATGTGGCGTGCGGCAAGGGATTCATGACTCGACGAACGTTTGAGCCGGAGGAATTACTTTATAACTGTTATATCCTCTCAGTGATATCGCTGTCGTTATCGGTTATATTTGATCCGCCTAAATTTAAAAGATAACTTTCTTTCACATTTAAGGCAATGGCGATTTTTCTTAATGTAGATAACCTGATATCTACCAGCCCTTTTTCAATTCTTAATAATTGATGGTGTTCAATATCAGCGAGCTGTGAAAATTTACGGACACCGAGATTTCGCCCGGTGCGAATCGATTTGATTCTTTTACCCAGGGATTCCTTAAACTCATTGTCACTAATTTCCATCAGTGAAATATCAAGTTAGTTTTAAAAATAAATGGTACATAATTATGTACCATTCTCAAATTATTTTATCTTAGCGGCATCGGTGACAAACATTCGGGACGAAGGTTTATGGAACACCGGACATATTTATTTGATCAATGGAAGTTATTGGCAAGACCAGACGAAAAAAATTCAACTATTTTGTTGGTATAGATGTATCGAAGGAAACACTTGATTTCGCAGTACTTAAAAACAGAGAATTGCTATTTCACGAAAAAATACAAAATGAACCTCAGCCTATAGGTGATTTTGTCGGGAAAATGAAAGCTATGGAAGGGTTTAAGCTGTCGAAGGGCCTGTTTTGTATGGAAAATACCGGCTTTTACTGTAATCACTTAATTAACGTATTCAGGAAGTCAAAAATTAATTTAGTCGTTGAAAACGCCGTTCATATCAAAAACTCAATGGGGCTGATACGGGGAAAGGACGATAAGATCGATGCCATCCGAATCGCCAGGTTCGCACAAAAAAATTGCGACGATCTGAAACTCTGGGTGGCTGAGAGACCGGTGATGACCAAATTAAAGAGCCTTGTCGCTATGAAGGAAAGGCTGCTGGCTGCGAAGATCGGATTGAAGTCTCCGATAGACGAGCAGCAAAGCTTTGTTACTAAAACACTTCAAAAGGATAATTTGATTGCCTGTAAAAGAAGCATCGCAGCCCTTGAATTTGATATCCTTGAGTTGGAAAAATCCATTGAACTCTTATTGAGCGACGACGAACGGCTCAGGAGACTCATGGAGCTGGTAACCTCTGTTCATTGCATTGGAAAAATAACGGCGAGACAGTTCATTATTTGCACGAACGAATTTAAGGATATAAAAGAAGCGAAGAAGTTTGCCTGTTATGCAGGGGTGGCGCCTTTTAAAAAGGAATCAGGGAAGCTGGTATTTAAACCGAGAGTGTCACACCAGGCCAATAAAAAGATGAAAGCCCTGCTGCATATGTGTGCGATGGTATCTTTACAATCGGATACGCCGCTTAAGCGATATTTTGACCGAAAGACAAAAGTGGATGGGAAATCAGGTATGCTCGTAGTGAATGCGATCAGAAACAAACTGGTGTTAAGGGTCTTTGCGTGTGTCCGGCAGGACCGGCCTTATTTAAAAGACCGTTTGCCGGAAGCACAGAGCTGTGCCCGTCCGGGAATGAAGGACTGAAAAAGACAGCTAGTAAATGCCTGTTATATCAAATGAATAGCAGCGGATGAACTATCAAAGAAACCAGGTTGCAGACTTAGCCACAGTATCAGTTGTCCGCTGTTAATGTGACCAAATCGATCAAAAAGAAAACGGTTTAAGCTTACGGTGGAGGTCAGAATAAGACAGGCTGTAAATGACCGTCACCATCAAAAAATAACAGCGGATGAACTATGAAGGAAACCAGGTTGGAGACTTAACGACAGTAGCAGTTGTCCGCTGTTTAATGTGACCACATCGATTTAAGGAGAAAGCTATCCCTGTTAAGCCGCCTGCTCCCATTACAGATGGCTGAGCACAGACGTTGGAAGATTTACCGGCATGAAAACGGCCTGAACGGTTATATAACTGACATTATTTTAGACAGAAAAAGATCAGCAAAGATTTAAACATTTTATAGGTCTTACCTGCTATGATGAATAATGAGCTCTGCCAATCTTTATGCAAAGATACATAGCCGGAAAAAGATTAGCAAAGATTTAAAAAATACATAGGTCTTACCTGGTGTGATGGATAATGCGCTTTGCCGGTCTTTTATCGGACTTGGCCGCTAAAAGACAAAAACCCGGTTCAATTTTCATTTTTTACGCGAGAACCAGGGCTCAAAAGTATGGCTTGTCCTGATGCCGGGTGTAAAAATATAAACTGATGGCAATGACTATATAAACGGCTATATTAAATATGGTATGATGGTCCGACATATAAACATTTTTGGTGGGCCTCCAGTAAATAGAAAGTATTACAAAGCGCGATAGGTTTAGCATTTGGATCACAAGTAAGCCAATACCCCAAAAGTATAATTTAGTTTTTAGCAGGCCGGGGTAAGCGATCACAAAAGCCGTGAAAAAGCTCATGACGCCGAAGCCAAGGCAATCATACCCTATGTGTACAATGTTATGGCCAACAACCAGCATCTGGTCAGCGGCCGTTTTCGTTTGGTAACCCAGCAGGTTTAAAATAACAGCACTGCTTTCTATAAGTACATATCTTAACCAGTTAATGAAATTAAGGTGTTCATCTAAAAACACTGAATATAGCTTCCCTTCTGGAGACATTACGCCGAGGTAGAAAACGTAAAAGCCATAAATAAAAGCAAACAGGCATAAAAATTTAATAACAAACTTTAGCGCAGGGCTTAGTTTTAGTTTATTTTCTTTCATTCGCCCGTTGTTTTAATAGCTCATCTATCTTGATATCTACCACTAACCTAAACCAAAAGCCTTGTATAAAGTGGAAGATCAGCCCGGTCCGGCCATCCAATATACCCAGTTTAAATATAATACGGTAAATAAAATATAGCATGGGCCTTACATAGCGCGGCAGCCTCCACCATATTTGCTTAAACCATGCCTTACGTTCATTGGGCGGTCCCCAAAAGCGGGGTTTAACAGTTTGCTGCCTAAGATTGAGCATACGTTCGGTTTCTTCAATCGCAAGTAAATCGCTGTATTTGTTATGCTTATCTATCCAAAAGCTAATATCATTTTCCTTTAAGTTTTCTTCTAATATATGGCCCTGTTTCCAGGTTAGAGTATTGCCGGGCACAACCAGGCGGTGGTCCATATTTTCGTTGATGTCCGAGAAGCCAACATTATACCTGATCATTTTAAGCATGTAAAAGGGGTAGTAGCTGCCATATTTTATCCACCGGCCTTTAAAAAAGTTTTTGCGGTTAAAATAGATACCATTAATATGTTGATGATCTTCGTCCCTGAAATTTTGCAGGATTTTGTATAACTCTGGCGTTACAACATGATCGGCATCCAGGCAAATGACCCACGGGGTTTTTATATCGAAATTTTTAAGCGCGAAATCCCATTGTTTCGGATGATTTTCAAACGGATGCTGCTTTATTGTTGCACCGGCCGCTTCTGCCATTTTTATGGTACCATCCATGCTGCCCGAGTCCATTATAAATGTTGCAGCATTTAAACCCGCTATTGATACTAGCAGCCGGGGCAGGTGCATTTCCTCGTTGTAAGTAAGTATAATGAAGGAATACTGCTGGTTCAATTTAGTTTTGCTTTTATCATCATGGATTTCCAAAGATAGGGCACCGCTTAATGTTTTTGCTGACCACATTTTTGAATGGCCGCCGATCTAAAGTGCACCGGTTCTCCTCTTTATTCAGCATATTAGGCAACGGCAGCATGACAGAGTTAAAATTGTAAGTCATGGTCTCGTTTTGGATAATCACTCATGTCCTATAATATTTTGGTAAAATTGAATATACTGCTGCACTAACTGATCGCCGGAAAAATCCTTGCGGATCATATCCGGGGCATTTTCTCTTATATTCATCATCTCGTTATGATGATTATTACTGATATTATTTATGGCTCCGCTAACCGAACTTGCGTTAGTTTCGCAGATCCACCCCAGTTTATTCCGCTTCACATATGCTGCTAAACCTACATTTTCGCTGATTAATACGGGTGTGCCCACACTCAGGCTTTCTATGACCACGTTGCCAAAATTTTCATCATGAGAGGGGAGCACTAACAGGTCATGCCCGCGGAGCAGGTCAAATTTATTATCATTGTAAAAACCGGCCCAGGTTATTTTATTCATTATTACCGGGTCATTTATCAACGCTTTCAAGTGATCGATATAAGCCTTATCTCCATCGCCTGCAATAGTTAAACGGAAATGTATGGTCACAGCGTTAAGGGCATTCAGTAAAATATCAAGGCCCTTTTTTTCTTCAATACGCGAGAAAAAGAGCAATTTTAATTCATCACCGGCAATAGGTTTCTCTTTACCGGCACCTGCTTCCAGTTTTACAAAGTTAGGGATAGTAGTAATACTTACCGGTTTTATGAAGTTTAATACAGATACGCTTTCCCTTTGTGCTGTAATGTGTATGTGGCATTTTGCCAATAGCTTTTTACCAAAAACATGATGGATCAGTTTTTTTTTGCCGGTGTTTTTATTGGAAAAAGAATAATCGCTTAATGTGCCTCTTGGAGACAAGATAACCGGGATACCCTTTAGTAAAGCGACCATACAGGCTAATACCGATACCAGGTTCCACCAGGCGTGTATATGTATCACATCAAACTCTTTGGCTCTTGTCCACAAAGCTTTTACCAATGCCGGCGAAAAGTGGGTATGATCTTTTGTAATGCGTTTAAAATAGGTTACCGTTACCCCATCAATATTTGTTGGCTTATTCGCCTCAACGGGTAGCTCGGCGGCACCGTTTGCCGTTGTCGCAAACATTTCTGTTGGTATATCCGCATTCACTAAAGCCTCGCAAAGCATGGCCACCGACATGGTGGGGCCGCCGTAAATATAAGCTGGCTTATAGGCCGCGCAAATCTGTAGTATCTTCAAACCTGTTTTAAAATTTTTAATGCGGTCAGTATCTTATGAATGATAAGCATGGTAATATAACTCCAAAAAACCGTGTTGATCAGAAATTCAAAACTTAAACCACGCCACATGATTTGAAACAAACCGGTAAAAACAAGAGCGGTACCTAAAACATAGCCACCAAAAAGCCTCTCCGCCTTCATGGAGATCAGCTGGGCAACCGCGCCATACAGGAACATCGATAAAAAAATCCCCAAAGTGCCGCCTGACAGGTACGCGTCAACGATAAACGCCGGTTTAGCGGACACGTTTGACGCCCGGTAAACAACACCGGCGTCATACACCCGTTCCATAACCAGGTCTTCGGTGTTTGGTTTTGATGGCCAAAATAAGCGTGGGATTATAGCTGCTCCTGATTGTTTTAACAAAGTTAACCCATAATAGTCAACCGATTTAGGCGTTGACTGGGTGAACTTGATGAACATATCAATTTCACTCAGACGGTATACAAGGAAGCCCCAGTTAGAATCATCATTCTCATCACTGTTCAATGCGGCATCAATTGCCAGTTGCGTGGCCTCATCAGCCGAGGTATCGCCAGACCATGCATTTTGCCTGAAAATTCTGTTATAGGTAGGCAACAACGTAAATAAAAGCAGCAAAAGCGGAATGAAGGTTGCCGCCACCAGTCTCTTGTAATTCGGATAAAGGAAAATACCTAAAATTAAAACGCTTAGGATAATGGGCTCTTTAAAACCGGAGATCAGGGCCTGGTAAAAGTTAAATGAATAAAAAGCTAAGCAAATAAGCGTGTTGGCGGGCTTTTTAAGGGGAATGGCGAAAGCAAGCGCTAATGTACCGGAAATAAAGCTGAGGGAATTTAGCTGGTAATAAAATTGCGATAATCCCGGTAACGTTAAAAATACAACGGAAACCGGGAAACTTATAACGGCGAACATCATCAGTAGGTTGGCCAGTTTATGTTTTTCGATATAATATTTTGACTTTACGGAATAATCCATAAAAACTAAAATGCCGGATACAAAAGCAGCGTGTCCTAAACAATAATATCGCTGGCATGTAGCCGTAGATTGTAACCTTTCGCGGTCAACTATGGTTTGACCCAGCTGTTCGAAGTTCTGGTAGCCCAAAGCGTCCATAAAGTAAAATATAGAAGTGCAGGCCATGTACCCGGCGAAAATTATCTGAACTAAAAAAATGGGCCTCATCAACTGCTCCGCAATTCCCCTGTCTTCGGGAAGCGGCTTTATCCAACCGGTTAAGGTCAGCGCAAAGATAAGGAACGAGCCAAGCCACGCTATCATGTATGATAGTTCATAATCGCTTTTTAACAAGGAAGCAAAGGCCCAGGGGATAAACAATACGATAATACGCTCTAATGCCAGCTTGTTATTTTTCATTAAACAGGGTATTTAGAATAGCATTTGCCTGGTGGCTAAAACTCCAGGGCCGGATCTCATGCTTTGCATTAAGGCCTAATATCTTCAATTCGGCCTTATTTTTTAGGAGTAGGCTTAATTTTGCGACAATAGAATCTGTTTGATCACTTTCGAATATTTCCCCGTTAACGCCCTGCCTTACCAGATCAATAGCGCAGCCGCATTTATCTGATACCAATACAGGTTTACCTGCGGCCATCGCTTCATTTACGGAGAGTCCCCATGTTTCTCCCGGTCCTTTTGAGGGTAAGCAAAACAGATCGCAAGCCTGGTAAACCGCGGGCATAACCGATTGATTCTGAAACCCTAGAACATGCACATTTGGATAGTTGCCGGCTTTGTGTTTTAATGGAGGCCCCAAAATGCCATCACCAACAAACAGCAAATGAGTTTTTGACATGTTCAAAGTTATAAAAGCATCCAGCAATAACTGCGGTGATTTTTTTTCTTCAAATTTACCGGCAAACAGTATCAATACATCACTATTGTCGACACTAAAACATTCCCTTATTTTATGGGCTTCACCGGTTTTGTCAGCGGCGAACCTGCCGTTGTCGATCGCATGAGGCGCAAAAGTCAGTTGATTATCCTTTAGACCATATTTTTTAAAATATGCCCTGTTCGCAGAACCCACGTAAAATGCGTGGTCAACGTAAGCATACACCCACTTTAAAAAAACAGCGCGTAATATCGCTCTGGGGCCTTTCCGATTATCAAGCAGGGTGGAATCACCCCTGAAATATACAGGTATCCTGTTTTTGAAATAACGGATGAGTTTTAAGTGGCTTTTATAAGCCCAACCATAAACCAACAGGGCATCAGCCTGCCAGGCCTTAATGTCATCAATCAAAGTGGGGTTAATTATGCCATTAAAGTGATGTGATCCGGGATCAGCCGAGGTGTTTTTAACCCATTCATAGGCATACCCGTCCAATAGCGGGGTATCCCACTCAACGATCTTCCTAAAACCGGGGTCGAATTTTTCTACAGCATTTTTACCCCAGGTATAAAATACTTTTATATCCAATCCGGGGTGTTGTTGCAGCAATTTAAAAACCGGGGCATAATATTGTACAGGGTGGGTTGTGATAATGGCCAATCTCATACCAGATCGTTTTTAAATCCTTCAGCGGTTTTTAACCGGTCTTTTACAACACTGTCAAAAAGTTTGCATTGCTTTAAAGCCATTTGCCTGGCCGAATATTTATCTAAAACCTGCGGGTCATATTGTGGCGACCCAAGTCCGCCGGTCATTAATGAGGATAAAAATAAATTGATATCTTCAGCCGTCACCGTTTCGTAATCATAAACAGTTTTAACGCCGTATTCTTTCAGTATTTTTATAGCTGAACTTGCCTTATTAAAAACCGCAAGTAGTGGTTTTCGCGACAGCAGGTAAGGGTAAATTTTTGAGGCCGTGTATCTGGGGTCATCAGATCCGGGGATAAAAACGGCATCCGCCTGTTGCAAGGTGAGTAATGTGTGATAATAACTTATCCGGCCGGTAATTTCAATCACATGGTTCTCTATTCCAAGCCCTTTTGCAATGGGCATTACCGTTGGTTTACCCTGCCCGTTTGGGGCATAACTTGTGCCGATAAAATACAATTTCAACAATTTAAAAGCCGCCTTATCTTTTGCTAATCCAACTTTCAATGATGTAAACAGCGGCGTTATGGATTTTTCCATATCGGCCCCACCCCGGCCGATGTACACGATGTTAGTATAATCTTTACAGAGCAGGTGGGGGAACTCTTTACTATATGTTTCCGCGATTTGGAGGTCCGGCGCAAATGCCCCGAAAGTAATGGTTGCGGAAGGTATGTCCTTGATGCCCGGATAGCGTTTTTTTAAATCGCTGATATAATCGTCAGAAACACTGATCAGCCCGTCTGCGCTTTTCATGGCAATAGGCTCCAGGTATTTATTTAGTCTGTAGGAGAACCAGTATTTAGGAGGTCGCTGATCTTTTGGCTTGTTCTGGTAATAATCAGAAAACCAGGGGTCCTGCATATCAATTATATAAGGCACACCGAAACGCTTTTTCCAATAAGGTCCCAAAACACAAACCGGAAACTGGGTGGTGGAGAAGTAGACGAGATCGTATTTATTGGCTTTCAACAGCTCATTTACCTTTTGTTTATAAAACCATAATGATCGCAAAGCTATACTCCCTAAGCCTAATTTTGAAGTAAGCGATTTTTTTAAAGCCTTTACCTTATGTATTTTCAAGTCAGTGGGTATGCTTTTTAGCAACAATTTATCATGAATGATATCTGCATATTTTTCATCAACCATAACAATTTCAGCATCCCAGCCGTAAGCCGCAAAATAAGGCAAACTCATACGCACCCGTTGCATATCGGCGGCGTTAGCAGGGGGGAAGTATGGCGAAATAATAAGCAGTTTCTTCAAAATATTATATTCTCCTCCACCATCTGTTATTTTTCATCTTTTTGCGTGCGGGCGCCCAATCGCAAACATCATCAATAATATCGTAAAATCCTTGTTGCTTTGCCGGGAGGTCATTCACTTCGATCCTGGTAATGAGTTCCGGTAAATTTTTATAAAAATCCCCGGTGCGGTAGGGCGGATGCAGTGACCATAGTCCTTTTCCGGCGCCCAAAAAATCTATGCGTTTTAAACGGTGTTTATGCATGTAAGCCCCGATGATATGCTCCGGCAGGTCGGCGTTGCTGTTTCCTCCCAGCAATGCCATTATTTGCCCGCGTAGAGGCGGCTTAGTCAATGCCAGTTTATTTTGGGTAAACCGACCCTTATCTGTCATAAATACCCTCGTGCTCATGCTGCCCAGTTGCCAGGTATAAGGTGCGATTTTTTTTATCACAAACTGGTCAGTCAGCACATCTGCATGATGGGGCGGACCGGGAAGCGGCCCTATTATAAAACAAGATGGGTCGTCTTCAAAAAATCGCACAGCTTCTTTAACCCACATGGTGCTGCCCCCGCCTATAAAAAGGTCAGAATCTAAATGAAAAACAAGATTATTTGCCGCTGTGTAAAGCCCGAAGAAATAAGCATAAAAAGGCCCGCCCCTGAAATCTTTGTCCGGTATGTAATCTGTACCAAAAAAAAACCGGGCGACCTTCCGTTTCATAACGGGGGAATAATCTACACCGACAATTTTTACGGCATACCTGCTTTTGATTTCATTTGAAAGAAAATTATCCAACAGGTCAGTATTTTTCTCCCATCCTTCGCCAAAGCGGCCCTTACTTGGGCGGGTGTCAACCGTTAATATGATCTCGTTTACCTGCCCCGCCAGGGCGCGCAGCTGGTGCTCCAGCAAATACCTGGCATGCGGATAATCAACGGGGGCCAGATTGATCTGAAGGCTAACTTTGTTTTTCAAGGCCGTTTTTTATAAGCGCAATCAATTTTGCAGATTCGATTTTCCAGGTATAACATTTCGCCGCTTCAACAGCCCTGTTTTTCGCTTCGCTTAGCGCAACGGGATCATTAAGCCATTTTTTGAGGCGGGCGATTTCTGATCCGGTTGGCTGTTGCCTTAACATAAACCCGGGTTTGTATCTTGCAAAGGCCTCATATTGACCTTCGGTTTCCGTTGCTATAACGGGTAACCCAGCCTGGATGTATTGGAAAAACTTATTGGTTATGGTGTAATTCCGGCTCAAAGGCGTGTTAAGTTCTAAGGCCAGGCCAATATCAAATGTTGCTATTTTACAGGCCAGATGATGTTCATCAACAAGGTGATGGAAGTATAACTGATGTTGTTTCGGTAATAATGAGCACAGCAGCCGCTTATACCCCTCATTGATATTGCCGAGCAGGTGAAACTCCAGCTGGTTTTGGAATACACCGCATAGACTGATAAATTGCTCCAGGCCCCTTCCGGGCCCGATGGTTTGCGAAAACCAAAAGAGCTTTAAAGGTTCCCCGGGCGGGTCGGGAAGACCGGTAATTAAATCAACAGGAAATACATTGTAAATAACTTGCGGGCGGGGGCTTGAATACGCTTCTGATAATTTATCAGCCAGTGCATTTGACGTGGTTGTGCAAAAAACACCCCTGTTTAAAGCAATAGCTTCGGTTTTTTGCAACAGCTGAACAGGCCTGGCCGCGCGTGCTTCAGGGAGCAGGTCTTCTGAATACCAGTCTTCGAAGTCAAAAGCGACCCTGAAACCCGTATCCATAAGCTTTGTGCCAATATAGGTTGCCATTTCCTGATGGCAGATATAGAGATCGGCGTTAATGGACTTTGCGGTTTTATAGTAGCGGGTGGAACCGTATGCCAGCGCAAAACTGCTCTCTATTTTAAAGTGACTTACCAATAACCGGCCAAGCCGGTGTAACAACCGATCAATAAAAGATGCAATGGTGAAAACGGAAACATTGAAAAGGATCTGCAGCTTTATATTGGGGTAAGCCTTTATGGCCTCCAGGTCTTGCCGGTATAAGTCCGCTGAAATTGTTCCCGTTAGAATTTGCACACTATAACCCGCTGCTGCAAGCGCGGTAGCCTCCTTTAATACCCTTGGATTACGGCAAAGATGCGACTGTGTAATAATACAGATTCGTTTAGACAATGGTTTTTCGTTTAATTAAAAAGGCGTGCTTTGATTTTTTGTAAAGAGACGGGGATTGAATGTGCATTGAGCGCCCTCTGCTGCCCCTTTACCCGGAGTTCTTTTTGCCTGCTTTTCGAATTGGTGAGTTCACGGCATTTGTAAACTAATTCATCAGCTGACCGGTACGTTTCAATTTCGGAACCTATTTCATACAGGTGCGGCAGACCTTCCGTATACTCGGTTAAATAACAGGCGCCAAGCATCGGTGCTTCCAGGTCCCGGAGCCTGCTGTACGTCATGATATCTGCGGATAAAGTGTTAAATACAGGCACCCGGTTTATCCCCAGGGTTATATTGCTTTCACGTGATAAGCTGATATACTCGTCAAAACCGGGTGCCGCAAAAATGTTTGCGGGAGGCACATTCGAAGGTGATATTTTATGATAGCGGTTCAAATGATAGGCCACAAAGCCCTGTGCGCCTGAATGGCGTAAAAGGTTTATTTGATTCCTGATTTTTTTGAACCTGTTGGAATTTACCGGGTTTAAGGGTTGTTCAGGCGTAGTATCCCAACCACTTCCCCTTATTTGGATATCAAGCCCCTTACTGATCGCTTCGGCCAGCAGCTGCGCGCGTAAATAATCTCTGGAACCTATAAATGAAATGGCATTCGTGCTTTGTTCGGGCGGGCTGCGATATTTAACATCAACCCATATGGGCATCGGTAAATTGATAGGTACAAGGCCTGCTGTTTGATAAAGAGGCAGCGCTTCAACCTCTGGGACCCATACGAGGTCAAATACCTTGAATTCGGGCGGCAGTTTTCTGAATGAGCGGACGTTGTCGCAAAAGAAATTAACACAGGGTATACCCATGGCCTTAATATCTTTGATCGCCTGAACACTGACCTGTTTGGGGTATAAATAGCAAAGGAAAACATCGATATGCTGTCTGTTCGCCCTGATGTACGATAACGTGCTTTCCCAGATCTTATTTTTCCATTTTTGGAGGGCGGGGTCATTTTCATATGGCACCAGGCCTTCCGCCCAGTCTGCTCCGGGTACTTCCGCCCAGTGCATTCCCGCCTCTTCAATCCCGTTTTTAATGGAATAACTCCAAAACCGATAGGCCGGGACCGGATGGGGGATGGCCGTATTATCCTGTAAAAATGATAAGAGTATTTTCATTAAATGCGTTTAAAAAGAACATCTATCTGGTTCAGCTCTGCGCCGACGGGTGTATTATTGCCAAATGCAAAGAGCTGAAACCCATAGCCTGATAAATAGCCGGCTATGTCTAAAAACTGCGCCTGGCCATAATAGTATTCTTTAAATGAAACTTCGCAAATGATATATTTTACCGCGTGTAACCAAGTACCGATACCTTTGAGCGCTTCAAGTTCAAATCCCTGGATATCCAGTTTGATGATCTCCGGCGCGGGAAGCGCCTGCTCATCTATCTGGCGATCAAGCCGTTTGACTTCCACACTTTGCTCCTTTTCTTTTTTGATCCTGAAATGCTCAAATTCTAAAGGGGTGGCATCAAGCAGGCTTGAGGAATCGGAATAACTGGAAATATTCAGTATAGCTGTTTTGTCCGTGCTGCCCACGCAGTACTGGTGCAGAAAAACAGACTCCAAAGCAATGCAATTGTCTTTAAAGGCGTTGACGTGTTCAGCAAGTGGCTCAAATGCATGTATGGTAGCCGATGCCCAAATGGATTTTGCAAGTAAGGTCCAGGTGCCGGTATTGCTGCCTATGTCGAATATGGTCGGCCGGCTGTTTATCGTTTGGTCCTTTTTGATGATTTCGAGCAGTTCAAGCGTATCAATATGGCCGAGCTGAAGGCGGGCGCCCGGTTTATTTTTTAGTTTGCCGAGCCTTCGTTTTCTGGTTAACTCGATCGCTAACCTTTCAAGGAGTTTGTAAGGATTATAAAGAAGGGAGAGGTTCATCGCGGTATATATAATGTTAAGGCAGGCGAAACAGGTTTTTGAGTTGCTTTGTCAATTTCCACCCGATAAGGGAAGCGGTCCTTTTTGTTACGCCACCGGCAACGAACGGGAGGGATGAACCGCCCAGTTGGTTGATCTTTTCCTGCGCCATGCTGACCAGGTTTGGGTATTGCGGATAAATAGTATAAATAAAATGTTGCCAGATATTGGCGGAGGCCATTTTGGCTTCCGGCCCGGTACAGATGGCCAAAAGGGTTTTTGTGGCTTTGTCCATTGACCTGAAAGCTGACTGCACTGCCTGGTGATGTTTGTGACCCGATAAGCTGCCGCTGTTGCCCGAACGGTAATATAAAATTGCGTTTGGATCAAAAATAACGAAGGGAGATGTGAGGATGGCCCGGGTGAAAAAATCAAGATCGTCGATCAGGCTAAGTCCCTCGTCCCAGTAACCGGCTGTCTCAATTATTCGCCGGGGAAGTAAGAATATACCCGGCTGCATCATAGAATGGCCGTTTCTCCAGGAAGAACAAATCCACTGGCAGGCTGGTAAGGTTTGCCAGCATTCTTCCGGGCTAAATTTAAAAGTATGGATATCATTGTTATAAAACCGGCCCCACGTCGCCGAAATTATACATTTGTTATTTGTAACGGCCAGTTCGACCTGGCTTTCTATCATGCCGGGGTTGATGATATCATCGCCGTCTAAAAATTTTATGAACTGCCCCCTGGATTTATTGTAAGCTAAATTACGGGCAGCGGCAGCGCCGGATTTTTTTTGATGGAATAGACGAACATGATCATTTTTCAGGTCCGCTAATATAGATGGCGTCCTGTCTGTCGACCCATCATCCACAATGATGACCTCTAGGTTTTTATAGGTTTGGTTTAATACGGATTGCACGCACTCGCCAATGTGTTTTTCACAATTGTAAGCCGGGATACATACGGAGACTAAAGGAGGATTTATCAGATCAGTTTTTTCCATGAGGTTTTAAAGTAGCCTTCTTTAGAAAGGTCTACATAATGGTGCAAAACCCCTCTGTTGTAATCAATTGAGGCATTATCGGGATTAACTATATATTTTTCGGCCGGTAACACAGTCCTACTGCTATTGCCAATCAGCATAGCCGATAGTGCCTGCTCTAAATAGTAAGTTGTACCTTCCCGTGCTTCCAGGGTTTTAACCCAGGTCTCCAGTTCGGCCCAGTTAATGGTCTGGCTGTTTAACCCAATGGCACCGACATTTATCAGGGGCGATATTTTCGAACCGGACAGTTCTTCCATAAGTTTTTTTGAATACCCGTAAGCGTCACTACAATCAATCATATGCAGCGGTTGCTCCGGTTTGGTCAGCCATTGTATCAGTTCGTCGGGCTTGTTCCAAAAAAGCATATCCGAATCCAACACCAGCTTCCAGGTACCGCCGGGGATGGTGTGTATATCTGTTAGTTTTTTGATATGAGGGTAAACTTTCCGTTTATAATGCAGACAGGGATATAAGTCGGCGGGTAAGGATTTTTGCAGGTTCCGGCCGATCCGCGACTGGGTAATTATCTCTGCACCCGGAAGCTGCCTGTGGATCCTTTCCATTAGCGCGTCATTCATACTGCCATCGTCGACCAAAATGAATTTGAACGGCGTTGCTGTAGTTACAGATAAGGATTGAATGCAGTAAAGCGTTTGGTACAGATAGTTTTTTCCGGTTAAAAAATAAACGGGCAGGCCATCACTTTTGGAGATCACTGGAGGCAGCTCAACCGATCTCTTTTCCATCAATTTGCGTCCGTGCATCATCTTCCGGTAATTGATATACCCTCCGAAACGACCAAACGTCCTTAGTTGCGACCTTGGGTTACGATATAAAAAATCGATAAGTGATTGCACTGTTCTTTTGATTAACTGTTTGCTAAGCCATCGTACAGACCGCAGGCGCCACGCCAGGTTATGTAATTGGGTTTGCTTTTCCAGGCTTTGCAGGTAAACCAGGCTTTTATTTTCCGGGGTCGTACGCCCCATACCGGTATTTGGGGCCAGGGGTTTATCCCGTGGCTTTGCAGCAATTGCACCCATGACTTATTGGTGTTATTAACCAAACGCGCGAGATAACCAGCCTGCATCCGTTGGGCGGGTATAATATGCTTTAACTCAAGTTCGGGAAAGTAGCCAACATCCCAGCCGGATTTCAAAATTTCTATTACAATATCATTGTCACCGCCCGAGCTCAATGATGAACCGATCCTGTCGCTTACGCCGCTTTGGCCCGATAATATTTTACCGATGTAGGTGGTCAGTGCGGTTTTCCTGATCGCCATACCGGCGCCGATGGGGGCACAGGCCGGATAGTTATTGTTCCATTCTTCAATAAGCATATGTTCACCTAAATCGCGGAGTGCAAGGTTGCTGTAAAAAGCACCGAGCCAACCCGGTGGCTCTGCTTCAAACAAAGGCAGCGATTTGCCGCCTATGGCGCCCAATTTGGGACGATGTTTAAAGATCTTCAGCACCTGTTCAAGATAATCTGCGGCCAGGATATTGTCATCGTCAACCATAACGATGGTGCCGCTATCCGAAGTGATAAAACCCTTTAACCGGGCATAAGTCAATCCTTGCCTTGGTTCGCCTATGATGCAGCTGTTCGGGTGCCATGAGATATCGATTTGGCCCGAAAAATCCGTATCAGAATTATTGTCGATAATTTTGAGCTCCCAGGCATCGATAGGCAATGTTTGCGCCCTTAAACCATTTAATGTCTGGTTAAGCCTTTTACTATCCGGGTTGTATGTTGACAGGATTACCGAAAGTTCAGTCATTATATAGTGTATTTGCAATCAAAGGCATGTCAGCCAGTTTAAGCTGATCTAAAATGGAATTTATGACCCTGTCTGCCGATATGAGTCGCATGCATTTTCTGTCGTAGTGGCAAATGTTATGTAACCAGCACGGTGAACATTCTACTGCCGAATAGATGTTATCGAAGCAAGCATAACCCGACTGATCAGGTCTTTCGCGGCCGCCATAAATGATTACAGACCTGCAATCAACCGCTCTTGCCAGGTGCATCAAAAAGCCCACATGTGATATCATGAGCATAGAATTGCTAAGTATGGCGGCAGTTTCCCTTATGGATGTTTTTCCGCGCAGGTCTGTGACATTTTTCAGGGCGGAATCGGTAGATGCGCCTAGCTGAACAAAATTGTAAGTCTCGCATAGATGATCAACTACCTGCTGGTACTTTTCTATTGACCATTCCTTGTTTTGCATGGGGAAACGTGCTCCCGTGCTTGAGGTGGTGACGACGACCTGATTTTTTTTTAGCTGTCCCTTTAATTTTTCCTGATCGGTCAGGTGAAAAACTGGCTTATTAACAATATGGCCATTTAACGATAAGGAATCGGCCATTTTTAAAACAATATGTTTCCGGGGTATGTCGTCCCTGTCGGTAATTTGGTCATAGGAAGTGTACCTGGGGTAAGTTGTTTTTACGTTAAGCGCACGTAAAACAAGACCGGAGAGTAACTCGTTAAACGGCAATACCAGTTTAATGTAAGGGTTATTTTCGAAAAGTTCGGCATGATTGCATTTTATCCAGATGTTTTTATATCCCCGTTCAAAAAGCTCACGGGCCAAAATAGTAAGCAGAAGATTATCACCCAGCGAATCCCCAAATACTAAAATATGTGATGGACTGCCATATTTATGGATCTTTCTTAAGGTTGACAAGACGGTTTTAATGCGGCGGATCAATGATAGTTGGTCTGTCCTGCATTAAGCAGGGAATGTAAGCTGTACTTTTCTTTTTGATTCTAACTTCTTAATAATTCGCGTCCCAAGTTCCTGGCCGGGCACCTCGATCAATGTATAAGTAACCCATGAAATACAAACGCTTACTGAGAATATGACCGCAAACCTGATAAATACTTCGGCGGACGCATTTGAACCATAGTGGTTTAAATTATATTTAACCAGCAAGTTGGCAATTAACAAATGAACAAGGTATAGGCTATAACTTAATTTCCCTACCCAAATGGTAAATTTATTCACTAAAATTGATGTGGGGTATACGGATAGACCGTAAGCCAGGAACGCAAATGCTATTGCAAAAAGATAATGCGCTTTAAATAAGTTGCCACCTGATAGATGAACCAGGATTAAAGCGGCTATAAAGCAATAGGTTTTATACGATTTGAATAGCTGTGTGCTATCTGATTTGTGATTTGAAATGTGATATAGACAAATCCCCATTAAAAATACGGGGAGTTGTGAAATTATATTTTCATAAACAAATACGCTCCACCAAACGCCATCCTTCAGGGGAGGATTTTTTGACATGACGCTGGTCACAATTTTTGCGGCCACTATAAAAGCAAGTGTAATATTAATTGCGCCGTATACCGATTTGATCCGGTAGAACAAAAATGGAAACAGAAGATAAAAAAGCGCTTCAATACCTATCGTCCAGCCGCCCGGTATGGTGGAATTGGTCCAGTTGGGATTAAGCCCGTGCACGAAAAATACATTGGCTGCCACAGAAACGGCCGAAAGGGTATTTATTTGGATAAGGGATACCATTAGTATGGTAAAATAGTAAAGCGGCACTATCCGGAATATCCGCCTCAGGAAATAATTACGTACCGGTTTATACTCAATTTCTTTCTTTTTTCCAAACGAAAGGCAGAGTGTATACGCGCTCATTAAAAAGAATAAGGTTACTCCTTTATCCCCGTTTTGTAAAATATCATCCAAATATACAGGCAAAAAATAGTTGTCTACACCTGCAAAATTGGGGTGCGAATGATGAAGTATAACCATTATTATGGCAATGCCCCTTAACGCGTCGATAAATTTAAGCCGTTGCATCTGTTTTATCGTTAACGTGGCCTGGCTTTAAGCTCCAATAGATCATCCTGAAAAGGATCTGAATGCGGGCCGGAAACCCAAGGTCACTTGGTTTTGTCATATAATAAAAAACATTTCCCCAGGCAAAACGCATATCCTTTTTTTGTCTGGCCAGGTACAGGCAGCAATAAACAGATGTATCCAGGCATTTTAATACATCATCTATTTTGCCGGTGGCTTTGTTAACCGCTAAGAATTTATAATGATAACTGAAAAACCGGTAATCGTAAGCAGTAGAGCTCAGACCGGCCTCACCAAAGCGAGCGATATCGGTATTGATATACCTTGTCTTAAACACTTCATTACAGAACACCTTGAGCGTTAAATGGTAATCGGCCGCTATCTTAAAGTCAAGACTGTATCTGCCCGTATAATTAAATAAGTGCCGCTTATAAAATACACCCTGATGATGGATACCCCGTGACAAAACTTTGGATACGGTGTCATCAGCATATCTTATTTCAGAAAGGGCACCCCATACGTTGCCGTACACCAGGTCGACCTCCTCCTGTTTTATCGCTTCCGAAACTTCAGCTAAAACAACCGGCGAATAAAAGGTATCATCGCCACCCATGAAATAAACCCATTCACCTGCGGCCATGTCGATGCCTTTGTTCATAGCATCGTAAATCCCTTTATCCGGCTCCGAAATTACCTTGACAGTTGTTGCCGGGTAACGGCTTCTAAAACTGCTGATGATTGCTAAGGTATTATCTGCAGACCCGCCGTCAACAAAAATCAGTTCGTGGTTTTTAAAACTTTGGCCTGCAATACTATTGAGCGTATCAGCTAAAGTTTCAGCGCTATTATATAAGGGGATTATAATGGAAAAAAATGGGATCAATTAAGATTGGCCTTTAAAACTTTATTGGTTTCGTTAATCCATATTTCAAAACCGTCCGGGTTCCAATGGGCATCGCTGCGGTAAAACAAGTTGCGCTTATCGGTTCTGAAAATATTATATATCGATATTACGGGAAGGTCGGTACCCTGTTCGATACGTTCCAGTAAGTGATTATAGGTCATTCTTTTGTTATCATATACGGATACCGGGTTCGGTATCACAGATAAAAAGACCTTATTAAAGCCTATGGAGCTGTAATAGTTTTTTGCTATGCTCAAATTCTGCCTGATGCTGTTCACCTCCGCGTTGGGTCTGTGCCGGAACGCAGATTGAACGCTGTCGGTATCTACAGTGGTATTCAGGAATAACCGTTTTTTATCGGTGCTTACGGCAACCTCGTTGGCAACTCTTTTAAACAAGGAATAATTTAGCGACGCCTTTGTTTCTTTAAAAATGGTAGCGATCTTATTGTCGAACAATATCATTTCAAGATTGCGGCTTAGCGCTTTATTGAAAATAACGTTACCTAGGCGTTCCGCAATAGATATATCGGGCTTATTTACTGACCCTGTGGTGGTAACAGAACTATTTGGCTTATCGGTCGGGCGCTGTTTCGCTTCCCCGGTTTTGTTCAGCTCATATCCGACGAGATTGCGTTCCGCAAATTCGAGTACGAGGTAATTTTGCTTGGTAGGGTCCGGTATAACCGGTCCGAATGGGAACCGGTTGTCCAGGAAAATGACATCGTCGAAATCCTCAAAGGCACCGTAAAGCGTTTTATCAGCCAAAAAACTGTCGCCGATAATGTAGAGTATCCTGCCGGTGGAAGTTTGTTTTTTTTTCAAATTATACCGCTTAAAGGGTTCTAATTCAAATTTATACTGTGGCAGATAACACAAACCGTAAAGGTCACCATAACGCCACCTGTCGGAATGGGTAAATAAAAAGCCGTAAATAAGGTTATCCCGGGTGGGTTTCGGGTCCAGGTGGCCGAAATATTTTTCCTGTTTGATTTTATTGATAAATGACTGATTCATGGCCGTCACCAGCATAATGATGCTAATTACCAATAAAATTATACCCGCAATCCTTTTCATCAAAATTGAAAATAGATAAATTGCGCCTCGTTAAATACACCGAATAAATAACAGGCGCAACATAACGCGCCGGTTATCAATAGTTTTTTTTGGCTGGAGCAGGCAGCGGAACGCCGAAGGTACCCCTCCCCTAAAAGCAAGGCCATAATGATCAGGGCGCAGTAGCCTATTTCGTTGACAGACATGATCTTGCCCGCGGAGTATTTGAAATCGCCTCCGGCAAATATTCTGTTGAGAATGTACATAGCGTCGGTGATGTTATAAGCCCTGAAAAAGATCCATGCGAGGCAAACCAGGTTGAAAGTGATAAGCCATTTCAAAAAGGCAAAGCCTTTGAGATGTATACCGAGCTTCCCCAGGACCTGATAGCCGATCAGCAGGCAGCCATGTATTAGGCCCCAGGCCAGGTATTTCCAGTTTGCACCGTGCCACAGGCCGCTTATCAGGAATACAATGAGAAGGTTGATGCATGTCACAGAGAAATTAATTTTACTGCCCCCCAATGGAATGTACAAATAATCGCGGAACCATGTAGAGAGTGATATATGCCAGCGTTTCCAAAAATCCGCAAGATTACCTGCAAGATATGGCAGGTTGAAATTTTGCATTAGTTCGATGCCCAGGACCAGCGCCGCACCGATGGCCATATCAGAATAACCGCTAAAATCGCAATAAATCTGGAATGCAAAAAAATAAGTGGCCACCAGTAGGTCAAGCGATGAATGTCCGTGCGGATGGGTAAATACGGGGTCGACGTAAAGCCCCAGCCGGTCGGCGATCACCACTTTTTTAAACAGGCCGATCGCTATAAACAACAATCCGGTTACCAGGTTTTTGCTTGCAAACTTGTTGACCCTGTGCAGCTGCGGCAGGATATGCTGCGGCCTTTCAATAGGCCCGGCCACCATTTGCGGATAGAACATGACATACAAAGAATACAAGCCAAAATGTCTTTCGGCCTTTTGATTGCCCCTGTAAACTTCGATCGTATAGCTCATAGCCTGGAAAGTATGAAATGACAGGCCTATGGGTAATATAAAATCCAGCAGCGGTAATTGCGGCCCGTTGAACAATGGTGAAATGATGTTTATGTTTTCTGCCAGGAAATTAAAATATTTATAAAAGGCCAGCACCCCGATATTTGCCGCAAGACTTAAAACAAGAAACAGTTTACGGGTCTTCCCGCGCGAGCGCTGAATCAGGAGGCCGCTACAGTAATCAACAACAATGGTAAAAATAATAATGAGAATGTACGTTGGCTTAAAGTACATGTAAAAATAACAGCTGGCGGCCAGAAGCCAGGCCCACCTGAATTTATGCGGCAGCAGATAGTAGGATATCGTGACTATTGAAAAAAATAAAAGAAACAGAAGAGAATTGAATAACATCCTATCTGCTATTTAGCGTGCTGAAACCCATATTTATCTATAAATTTATCAATGTCAAAAAAATACTTTTCAACTTCCCTGATTTTTTCGCTATCAAAATCCCACCACTTTATTAGTTCTAACTGGCTTATTTGTTGTTCGTTAAATCGGTATTTAACTATTTTAATCGGTGAACCATATGCTATTGCATAGGGGGGGATGTCTTTGGATACGACTGCTCCGGCGCCAATTACTGCCCCATTTCCAATTGTTATTCCGTCCAGAATCGTCACATTCATTCCAATAAAAACGTCGTTGCCTATTTTAATAGGTTTTCGCTCCTGTATTTTATTTTCGTTTCCGTAATGAAACCCCGCCTGATTTAATGTCGAATAAAAAACAGGTGATGTGGAAAGCCCGTCAGTTGGATGGATACCCCAGCCGCAAATGACATTCGGGCCTATAGAGCAATATTTACCTATATTAGAAAAACTAATGAAAGCATTCCGGGATATATAAGAACCTTTACCGACCGTGGTTTTATATATATTATAAGGCGCTAATATTTTCACGTCATTTATTTCAGATTCATTGATTTCGGACACAGATAAGGATGTCAGCCGGTGAGCGCTGAGCCACCGCAGTTCCTCTATTTCCGGAATAAATGTTTTAACTAATTTGAACAGTATATTTCTTAACGACCACTTCATCCTAAATCATCGAATAGTTTATATAGTTTTTTCCTTATACGATTTAAAAAAACGATGCGCTTCCATTCATGTACGGTCCCATGAGCATCCGGGCCCCATATTTTTTGATGGTCTTCTTCCCATTTCGCTTTCATTTTCGGGTCTGATGTTTTGGCATCGTCGTGTACATGAGCTACGGACAGCGGCTCTTTTATTAAAGCCCTCTTGTGGCCTTTTACCATACGGAGCCACAGTTCGTAGTCAAGCGCACAGTACAATTCCTCCCAGATGGGTTCATGTATGCGGGCGTTCCAAAAAGTTGATGGCTGTATTAAGCTCGGGATTTTTATAAAGTAGTCAGTATAAGGAAGTGTTTTAATTTGCTCAAATTCCCCTGTTGCGACTTTATAATTGTAACCATAGCCGTAAATAAATTCTGCTTTTGAACTTAAAAATTGCTGAATAACTTTTTGAAAGACGCCTTTTAAATAATAGTCATCGCTATTGATCCACGCATGGTATTCGCCTGATGATAAACTAAATCCCAAATTAATGGCATTGCCCTGCCCATCGTCTTTGGTGCTTTGCCAGTAACTTATCCATGGCGAATATTTTTCGAGTATTTTCGTGGTGTTGTCTGTGCTCCCGCCGTCAATAATGATATATTCCAGGTTTGGATAGTTTTGTAATAATACTGCCCGTATGGTTTGCTCAATGAATTGACCCTGGTTGAATGAAGGGGTAACAATTGTCAGTTTGGGCCATTTTATACGGGTATCATAAATATCGGGACTGGTTTCTTCATCCCAGGGCCAGCCTTTGTTTTCCTGTTCCGGCTTAGGTATCATTTTGTACAATCCTGTTTTGGCATGGCCGCTTTGCGACAACGGCGTAGTGACACCGTTGTCTTTAAAGATTGTTCTATATTTTTTTAGATCGGGCAGGTTCATTTTAAAACGGATGACCGGCGGGAATGCAGGAGTTAATATATTCGGCAAACTGTTTTTCTTCAAGCGGCCTGCTGATAAGCGGAGGCATCTGCAGATCAATTTCATGCAGCATATCTAAAAGTTGCGGATAAGAGTCATACACAGCTATACCTTTAAGATCAAAACAACTTCTTGCCGCGTGTATGTTCAATATTAGCGGAAGCCCCGCCAGCAATAATTCAGGCACGCGCGTTAGTGCCCCGCCGGAGGGCTGCTGATGAATAATGGCGCAATCAGACGCTGTTATAAGACGAGACAGGGTGTCGTTATCCACTCCCCCCCAAATATGTATATGGCTGCCTTTAAACGTGTCCTTCAGCCGTTCAGAACCGAAGCCCGCTACCTGTATTTTAAGGCCCTGTATATTTTCAATATGCTTGAGTAAATCAAAGTAGCCATCAAAGGTTGGCTTGTTATGAAAGGTCCCAAGCAGTAAGATGTTTTTTGTTGACCTGCCTGACGGTGGTATATGTTGCCTTTTTTTCCTTATGCTCAGCAAAAATTGCTCTGCTTCGCGGGGCGGGTAATAGGGCAGATACGAGGCGTTTAAGCCCGCGTTGGAAAGTAACCATTGTTCTTCACGGGATATGGTATAGGTTTTTTTACAATAGCCTAAATATCTTAATTCTTCAAGTAACCAGTCGGGTGACATTTTACCGGAAAATACACTTTTAGAGCCCGCTACCATCGATTCAATATTGTGAGGCAAAGCTATTGCAGATATGTTATTTTTATACAATACCTCAGCTAATAGCAGATTATATTCAACCGTCGACTCCCAAATGAACAAGTGGGGTTTTTGTTCCCGAACAAATTCTTCAAACAGCTTGATATACCGGCCGACTGCATACTTGTTTTTATGGCCGGTTTTCAAATTGGGGTTATGGCCCAATCCTTTGAGATAAAGTAATATTTTCCAATTGGCGGAGAAATTATTGGCAAGGTCGGCAGTCCCTGCGGTTATACCCGCGTTAATCAGTATTTCGCTGATCTGTGCGGTACGTTTGTTGCCGCCATGCCCGAAAGCGTCAGGTAAGAAATGTGAATGCTTATATATTTTAAACATTTAATGCTTGCTTACGTGCTGATAACTCCTGAGATAATTTTCGGATTTTTATGGTATCATCAGCAACATCAGAAAGGCGGAACCCGGTAAATTGATAAAATGATTCGGATTCATAAGAAGTAACCCACTTGCTGTCAGGGAAAACCCTGCTTACAACGTATCGTATAAAAACCAGACATAAAAGCAAAGTTTTTTTATAGATCGGCAAATTGTTTATCTTAATTTGTCTGGTGTACAGATTTAGAATGCGCGATTCAAAAGCGCTGCCGCCGAGAAGCTTTCGCTGATAGGTAGTCGTCAACCTTTCTGCCGGCATGTAGTGTTTAAAAATCAGCCCGTCATTATAATATAATTTACAGCCCGCCAGTTGAATACGAAAGCAAAATTCAACATCCTCTCCTCTGGCCAGGGTATCTGTATGAGGGCCGGTTAAAAATGAGGGAAGATTTTTATAAACCTTTTTGTAAAGTGACTTCCTGAAGACCATACCCGCACCCCAAATATATTGAGCATAGGGCAAATAGCCTGTTCTTTCGCGTTGTTTGCCAACAGCGTAGGCGTATTGATACCGCCCGAACCAGTCCGGTAGCTGCATTTCGGTTATGGCGATACCTTGACCTCCGGCCGCACCAACAAGGGGTTCAAGGCGCATGATTTCGTAAGCCTTTCCAATATAATCATTGTTCAACCAATTATCATCGTCGCAAATAATGACGTATTCATAGGTCGAACAACCGATACCCGTATTTAATGCATTGTGTTTGCCGGGTTTGGGTTCGTTTACAACCTTAAAAGCAACTTTGGGTAACTGGTACCTGTCCCATTCTTTGTTAGCCACTTCTGCCGTATCATCCGTGGACGCATTATCTACAACGATAATTTCCCAATCGATAGCCGGCCTAACGTCTTGTAAAGCTAAATGGCGAAGGGTGGCAGGCAAACGTGAAGCGCTATTGTAACAGCAAATCAATACCGATACGCCCGCAGTGGTAAGCCCGGCTGCTGTATGATCAGAATGCAGATTCAATCTTTTAATAATATTATTGGGCTGGAACAATCCACGATCTTAAAAGGCCGGCTTCTTCCTGGTTTAACAGGAAAGACCTTTTCATGCTGAGGTTGTTTTTTTGAATTTCCATATTGACAGGCGCCGGGTCCTTGCTAATGAGCAAAATTAAATCAACAACGGAATCAATATCCGGGCATACATTAATATAATTATATTGTTCATTCACAAGGCGCTTATCGGCATTGCAGAATATCGTTTTAAAACCGAGGTTTACGCACTCGACAGATGAATAACCCATGAAGTTCCCGACCGTGAAATTGAAAAAATAACCATCCTTAACGTCTTCCGGCAGAGCGGTCATAGCGATGGACTTCTCTGTAAACTTAATGTTGGAAGTAACCCCCAGCAATTCGGCCATTCGAACAATGTTTTGGTAAATACTGATGCTTTCAACCGCACCGATGAAAAGGATCGCGAAGTCATCGAAATTATTTTGCTTTAATTTATGGGCGACATAAACAAGGTCCAAAAAGGAATTTTTATCCTTGGCTATCCGGGCAACTAAATTAATCCGCAGCATTAACAAACAATTTAGCCTGAACCATTTTTGTCTTTATCGCTTCTTTACCATACTGATCATAAAGCTCACCTGCCTGGTATTCGTTTATATTTACGATAGTATCATGCTTGTTTGCAAAGATTTCACGCTGATAGGGATATTCTTTATTATGGTACTGAATGCTGTTGTTAACATTCCAGAAAAAGCGGTGCTGATGTATTACATTGTTCAATACAGCATCAATATTATACAACCCGATAACATGTATACTATCATAAAATACCCCGGAAAAATATTTTAGTTTAATTGCCCACCATGCCGATATTGCCATTTTTAGAGGAGCCCTGAAATGTTTAATATGTTTTATCCGTGTGCGTATCACTTTTATATCCTGCTCTTTTAAAATAGTATCATAATGTTCATTCCCGTAATTTTCGAGAATAAGTACCGTTGGTTCGATATCGTTTTTTTTTGCAAATAAAGCCAGTTCAACAGCAAGTTTCTCCGCGCCGCCAAGGGATAGTTTGTTAGAAATTATTAAAATCTTACCCATGAAATTCCTGTATTTTTTTAAATACGCAGGTTATTTCTTCGTCGCTCATCCCCGGATTTACAGGGATACTTAAACTGGTTTCGGCGAGATGCTCGGTTATCGGGAAATCTCCTTTTTTATAACCCAGGTGTTGATACGCCTTTTGTAAATGGCATGGAATAGGGTAGTGGATAGCGGTACCGATCCCCATTCCGGTTAGATGTTGCTGCAGTTCATTGCGCCTTTCGGTGCGGATAACATACAAATGGTACACATGACCGGCCCCTGGTGCCAGGTATGGAAGCGTTAATCCCGCAATACCCGCCAGTTGCTTATCATAAATAGCAGCTATGCTTTTTCTTTCGCTGGTCCAGCTGTTAAGATATTTTAACTTTACGGATAAAAAGGCAGCCTGCAGCTCGTCGAGCCGCGAGTTTACGCCAATAATCTCGTTATGATATTTTGTTTCAGAACCATAATTACGCAGCAGCATTGCTTTCCGTGCAAGGCTGGCATCGCCGGTGGTTAAAGCGCCTGCATCACCAAAGGCGCCCAGGTTTTTGGTCGGATAAAAGCTGGTCGCATTAATGTCGCCAAAACTGCCGGTAAGCTTACCCTTATAAAGGGTGCCGTGCGCTTGTGCGTTATCTTCAATTATAGATAAATGATACTTTTGGGCAATTCGCATTATAGCGTCCATCCGGCAGGCCTGTCCGTAAAGGTGTACCGGCATAATGGCCCTGGTTTTTGAAGTTATCGCCGCTTCAATTTTATCAGGGTCCAGGTTGTATGTCTTAATATCCGGTTCGACCGGAACTATAGTGGCACCAGCGCCGGATACCGCGAGCCAGGAAGCAATAAACGTATTCGCGGGAACGATTACTTCGTCTCCGCAGCCGATATTAAGCGCTTTTAAAGCTATATGTAAAGCATCAAGCCCGTTGGCTACGCCAATGCAATGTTCTACCTGGTTATAGGCGGAATACTGTTTTTCAAAAGCCAATAATTCATTACCCAGTATATACCATTTATTTTGAAAAACCCGTTCAAATGCTGCGCGGATCTCCTTCTCAATTAAAATGTTTTGACCGGCGAAGGATAAAAAAGGGACGTTCATATCATCAGGATCATTTAAAATTTATTACAGTGCCCCCCCAGGAGTAACCCACACCGAAACCGGCGAGCAGCCATCTGGAACCAGCCGTCGCCTTTTTCTCTTTCATCGCTTCATAAAGCGCGATGGGGATGGTAGACGAAACGGTATTGCCCACCTTAGCCATATAAATATAAAAGTGTGCTGGACTTATGCCCATTTTTTTGCGCAAATGCTCCAGCATATATTCATTGGCCTGATGTAATATAAATTGATCTATATCCGGTTTTGCCAATTCGTTTTTCAAAAGGGTATCTGCTATCAACGCCGGAATTTCGCGGGATGTAAAGGAGAATATCTCGGGGCCGTTCATATGCAGGTTCCCTGCCGACTGTTCGTTCCCATATTCGTCACTTAAGGTATTCGCGGTTTTTTCGGGATAACGGATGGCACCCTGCCTCACGATCAGGTTTTCGGCACCCCTGCCGTCAGTACCCAGCTCAAATTCGCCGATACCGGCAAAACCCGAAGTGCTGACCAGCGTTGCCGCTGCCGCATCGCCGAAAATAGTACGGTTCCCTTTGTCTTTCGGGTGGATAAATTTCGAGTAGGTTTCAGCGGTAAGCAATAAGATATTTTTTGCTATACCGGCGCATATCAACCCTTTTGCCAGTGCCAGCCCATACACGTAGCCTGAGCAGCCGAGATTAAAATCAAGTGCGCCGGTCTTTACCGGTATGTTCAATTTGTCCTGTATAATGCAGGAGGTTGACGGTAAAAAATAATCGGGACTTTGTGTACAGTAAAGTATAAAATCTATCTCCGACGGGGAGACAGCGTGTTCTGAAAAAAGTCTGCGGCCGGCGGCGATTGCCATATCAGAAGCAAACTCGTCGTTTGCGGCGATATGACGCGTGTCAATTCCGATTTTGTTCGCTATTTTTTCTACATTCCAGTCCGGGAACAGCGCGGATAATCCATGATTGCTCAATTCTTGCTGGGGCAGGTAGTAAGAGATCGCTTTTATAAAGGCTTTCATTTATTGAATTGTGAAACCACCGTCTATAAGCAGCGATGTACCTGTTACCCATTTACTGGCGTCGGCTAACAGATAGATGACCGCGTTTGCCACATCTGTTACTTCCCCGTAACCCAACGGATAGTTTTTTTCATCATTTTCTATCTGCTCCTGCGAAAAGGCCGTTGTATTTTCCAGCATCGCTGTTCTCACCATGCCTGGCGAAACATTATTTACCCGGATCTTTTGTGGGGCCAGTTCAAGTGCGATTACTTTTTGCATAGCGTTAATGGCACCTTTTGAGGCACTATACATCGAATTGCCTTTTGCGCCAATAAAGTTGCCGCCGATGGAGGATATGAACACCACCGAACAATTTTTATTAAGCTTTTTTTTCCTGAGCAGTTTGTTCAGCAATACAATAGGCGAAAAAAAATTGGTCTGCATGATGGTATCCAGCTCCGTATGGTTAACAAACTTAAACGGAAGTGTTTTCACAATCCCTGCCGAAAGTACCAGGCCATCCAGGTTTGGCAGCGAATCTGTCAGCGCATCCAGTTCTTCGCCAATGGTAAGGTCGGCGAGGTAATGGCGATGATGGCCGTCGCCAAGTTGTTTTAGGGTGTTGTCCAGCCTGTTGGTATCGCGCGCCGTAATATGTACTGATGCGCCCATCGCGGCCGTTGAAATAGCTATTTGTTTACCGATGCCCGACGATGCGCCGGTTACAAGTATATTTTTATTTGCTAAGGAAAAAGGATTAATCATAATAGATCAGGTCCGGTATTGTAAGGTGAGTAGTTTTGCATATTACACTTGCCCATGATAAACCGACACCAAAGCCACAGGCGACTATCTCTTTTTCGCCGGCCCTGAGCGCTTCTGCGGTTTCCGTTACCATTGTTAAAGGGATGCTGGCGCTGCTGGTATTGCCAAAGTTTTTCAATGAAAGCGGTACCTTGTCTTCAGGTAGCTGTAGTTTTTTCCTGATCCGGTCGTTCATCATTAAGTTAGCCTGGTGAAAGTAGAAGTGATCGACGTTATCTTTATCAACACCGAATTTATTGAGCAGCGCACTGACGGTTTCGGGGGCTTTAGATATGCCAAATGAAAATACATCCATTCCATCCAGCGTAAGCTGTAAATTACTCCTGCTTATCCCTTCGGCAATAAAATTCGCATTCATCGATCCGGCGTTGAACCGGTTGCGGTATCCGCCATCGTTTATAATAATGGAGCTAAAGCCGCTGCCATCGCTTCCCAAATGAAATTTCAAGCCGTCCTCACCTTCGCTATATTCAAGCGCCGTGGCCGTCCCGGCATCGCCGAAAAGCGGATAGGTGCTCTTGTCATCTTTGGAGCAGGTCATCGATGAAGTATCGCCTGCCAAAAGCAACGCTTTCCTTATCATACCGGTTTGCATATAACTGGTGATGGCGCTCAAACCATAGACAAACCCCGAGCAGCCCAATGAAATGTCAAGCGTAAAGCAATCGGTTGATAAGCCCAGCCGGTTTTGCAGGATCGCCGAAGTGGCCGGCAATATAAAATCGGGGGTTTGCGAAACAAATATTAAACCTTCAATTTCACTTTTATCCCATCTCAGCTCGTCAATTAATTTCTCGGCCGCTTTAAAACAAAGGTCGGATGTACAGTCGCCGGGTTTAATCGTGTGCCGGCGCTCAACCCCAGTGGTTCTAATTAGCTTCTCAAGATCGGGAGGTAAGATACTGGTTATAGCCGAATTTTCTTCAATACCCGAAGGGACACATGCCGCCAGGCCTTTTATTACAACATTTTTAATATGCAAAAATGCCATTTAAGCGTTGGTTTTTGATAGTACAATATTGTATATATCTTCAACTGTCGACGATTTTCTCACATCATCGCCGGTAAGTCTCACCCCGTAATTCTCATCGACCATGGCGATCACCGATAACGCTGTCATCGAGCTCCATTCGTCGTTTTCTTTAAATAAGGTTTTGGGGGTAAATGATACTGCCGGGACTTCGTCAAACTGCTCGGCAAACGCCTGTACAAATGTTTCGATGTTCATATTATTGTTTTTGGGGCTCAATGATACTTGTTAAAAATTCACGCTTATGCTGGTAACTTTCTTTATCCATAAACATGTAAATATTTTGATGGTCTTCGTTTATAACGGTAAAAAACATTTTATGATAACGGACCAGTTTTTTGTTGTCTTTTCTTACATCGATAAAGCATTTATCAAATTTAAGATTTTCAAAAATAAGCGACGTAAGAAAGAGATCTGCTTTTATAGGGGTAAATTCATCGTTACCCGGTTTTGAAAGCCAACTGCCCGATGTTACAGTTTTATTGGCGATGTTATATAGCCTGAACACGCCTAAAGGCTGGTTTTGCCTGTCAGTATATAAAAAGTAATATTCGCTGCCTTCGGCTTCTCTTTGTTTGTATTGCCTGATCCATCGTATTTGTTTATCAAGGTCGTTATCCGTCGCCGATAAATGCTTTGACAATTTCGGATCAGCCCTCAAACTTAATATAAATGCAGCATCGTTTTCTTCTACAAGTCTGAATATCAGTCCGTATTTGTGAACAGGAAATTGCACTACAGTGATTTGTATTTTTTAAAAGCCTGGTAGTCTCTTATATAGTCAGCCTCATTATAAGGTAACGAAGCCAGTACCAGGCAAATTGCTCCCGATGAAAAGTTTGAAATATCGCGCCAGATACCCGGCTGCATATGTAAGCCAAAGTAAGGCCGGTTTAACTGTACGGTTTTTTTATCGGTACCGTCATCAATGGTGATGTCAAAACTACCGCTTGCCGCCACGATAAATTGTTCAAGGTGTTTATGGCCGTGTGCCGCCCTTGATTCGCCACCGGGGATATCGTACAGGTAATAGACCCTTTTTACATCAAAAGGTATGTCAACATTATTCTCGACCGGCGTGATATTACCGGCCCTGTTGTTTATACGGCGTAACGGGATAATGTTGCAGTCAAAAATAGTTGATCTTTTATCCGGCATTTTTTATTTTTTTAAATTCATTAAAGTCCCTGATATACGCCGATTCATCGTACTTATCGTCCGCCAGTATCAGTGACAGCGCGTTAGTGGAGAAATTGTCTATTTCGCGCCAGATCATCGGCGGCACATACAACCCGTAATAGGAGCGGTTAAGGCTGAAGCGCAGTTCCTCGTTACCGTCATGCAGTATCACATCGAAGCTGCCGCTTAGCGCGACGATAAATTCCTGCAGGTTGCTGTATGCATGTCCGCCACGGCGTTCACCGCCCGGTACATCGTAGATCCAATAGGCCCTTTCAATTTTAAAAGGAATGTGGTTATGCTCTTCAATGAACGAAAGATTACCCCTGTCATCTAAAAATTTGGGCAGTTTTATTATGTGCGGTATCATTATTTATTCGTGGTAGCTAACGGTATAATCAAGTTTTGGGCATATGACGCCCGGGGCTAAATGGCTGTTACTGCCTTTGGTTTCGTTTTCAACTTCAAATCCGATAAAATCATCCGCACCATAAAGTAAATAACGCTGGTTTTCGCCAAATATCAGCTTAAATGTATAATTACCCGCATTTAACAGATAAGCGGGAATGATGCCTTTAACCGTATATAAACCTCTTTTTGAATCATTATTGGTTGATATTAAGGCGCCGTTATGGAAAACGGGGATCTCGTCACTGTTTTTTAGTTCGAAAGTTGAATCGAGGTTGATGCCTGCCTTTTGATTAAAGAAAGTGATCTCGAAACTGAGCCCGCTTGAAATGGAGATACTTTCACCTTCAAGCGACCTTATAATAAATTTCAAAACACGGATATGCTGGTTCCCGGGGGCATCTTCCATATTGCCGGTGTGTTCAAAGCTGGATTTTGTGTTGTTATTTGCCTGGTAAAAGCTTACCGCCTCAAGCTGTTTGTTGTCATACGCCAATTGTCCGTTTGCCAGCACAATGGCACGGTTGCAAAGTGTTTTCACGGCGGCCATATTATGGCTGACAAACAAAACGGTACGCCCTTCGCTTTTACTTACATCGCCCATTTTACCCAGGCATTTCTTCTGGAACTCCGCATCGCCCACGGCAAGCACCTCATCCACGATCAATATTTCCGACTCCAGGTGCGCCGCAACCGCAAAGGCCAGGCGTACATACATACCCGAGGAATAACGTTTTACAGGGGTATCGATATAGCGTTCTACACCTGCAAAATTTACTATTTCATCAAACTTACGCTTGATTTCGGCTTTCCGCATACCCAGTATGGCGCCGTTCAGATAGATATTTTCGCCGCCCGTCAGCTCGGGATGGAAACCTGTGCCGACCTCCAGTAGGCTGGCGATGCGGCCTTTGATTTTCACGGAGCCGGAAGTGGGGGAGGTCACCCGGCTTAGAATTTTTAACAAGGTGCTTTTACCGGCACCGTTGCGGCCAATTATACCAACGGCATCACTTTGTTCAATATCAAAATTGATATCCTTCAGGCTCCATACGATATCGCTCGCGCCTTTTGAGGTGCGGTCGTTTATTTCGCCAATTTTCAGAAAAGGGTCTTCTTTGCCTCTAAAGCGCGCCCAATACCGCTCCAGGTCCCTGGAGATAGTACCGGTACCAAAATCGCCTAACTGATAAGCTTTAGATAAATTCTCAACTTTTATAACTTTACCCATTATACGGTATCAACAAATGTTTTTTCAACCTTATTAAAAACGATTACGCCGGTAAAGAGAATTACCAGGGTAAATATGCCGCTATACAACAGCAGATCCCAGCTAAAGCTGCCTTTGCCTAAAAAGCCAAACCTGCAGGTTTCAATTACTGCGGTAAGCGGATTGAATTTGATAAGCCAGGAATAGTTGTCGTATTTCTTAACAACTTCAGATAGTGGGTAAATAACCGTAGTGGTATACATCAGTAGTGGCACGCCAAACGATACGACGAATGCCAGGTCGCGGTATTTAGTGGTAGCGGCCGATATTATCATTCCAAAACCCAAACCAAGCGCTGCTATCATTAGTATCAGTACCGGGAATAATAACAGGCAGGCGTTAGGTGCAATGGGGTAACCTGCTAATAGGTAGTAAAGCAGCAACATGATAAACAATATAAATTGTACCCCAAATCTGATAAGATTAGAGAAAACAACACTAAGGGGCATGATCAGCCGGGGGAAGTAAACCTTACCCAGCATGGCCGAATTATCCTTAAAAACAGTTGATGTTTTTGTTAGGCAGTCGGCAAAGTAGTTCCATATAATGGTGCCTGCCAGGTAAAAAAGCGGTCCGGGTATCCCGTCTGTTTTTATACCGGCCAGGTTACTGAATATTAAATTGTAAACCATTATGGTGATAACGGGCTGTACAAAAAACCATAAGGGGCCAAGTAAGGTTTGCTTGTAAAATGAGACAAAATCGCGGCGTACCAGCAGCAACAGCAGGTCGCGGTATTGCCAGACATCTTTGAGTTTTAGATCAAACAGGCTGCCGCTTGATTTGATCTCCAGGTCCCAGTAATCCTCCGGCTCAGTCATTGGTCAGCATTTTTTGCAGGGTATTAATATAAGTTTGTTCGTTGAAATACTGCAGGCATTTATCTTTTAAAAGCTTACGCTTTGCTAACGTTACCGGCAGGGTTAAGTGCCGGGCAATGCAATCTTCTAATGCGTTATCATCGTCCGTATTGATGGCGGTGCCCAACTCGCCGTTGCGTATAGCATCAATGCTGCCGTCGGCATTGCCGCATATAACAGGCAGCCCGCAGGCAAGCGCTTCAATAAATACGATGCCAAAGCCTTCTTTTTTACTGGGGAGTACAAATACATCAGCAGTTAAAAAATGGTCGGGAAGTTCCTCTTCTTTAATAAACCCGGTTAATATCACCTGCCGGGTTACGCCAACATCCGCGATAAGCTGTTTTACCCGAATCCCTTCTTTTTCGTCGTATTTACCGGCCAGAATGTATTTAATTCCCGGAAACCTTGGCTTCAGTTTAGCAATAGCTTTTATCACCCGATCGTGCCCCTTGTAAAGCTCGGTTGATGCCAGGCGCGTTAAGGTAAATATGACGGGGCCGGCACCGGTTAGCCCATAACGGTCTGACAGATATGCTGGTTTTACAAAATTTGCCGGCAGTGTCATAAACGGATCAAGCGCATTGTTTAAAACGATACATTTATCCTGATCTGTTTTATGCCAGCTATACATTTGGGCTTTTGTAAAGCTACTTACACAAATTATTTTACTGCACCTTTTTAAAAGCAACCTTTTATGAAACGATAGAGGCCGCCAAACTTCTATACCGTGTGCTATTAACCAAATTTTTGTTTTGGGGCTGATCAGTTTAATTAATAAGCCAACAAGCGCCAGGTTAATGTGGCTTAGTATTATTATGTCGGGCTTTTTTGCTGCGAATATATTGCTAAGCATAAAAGCTATCCGGTGATTGTTAAACCCCTTGAAATTTTTGTGCGGCAGGTACTGGGGCATTATGTCGCTATCTGCATCATATAACGATGCAAGTTTAAATTCCCAGTTATTTTTAAGGCAGATATTATTAAGCGAGTGCGCAAGCGTGCGGGTCATTTTTTGGATGCCGCCGGTTGTGCTGAATGTTTGTAACGAGAAGAGGGTTATTTTTTTAGACATGCCCCTGTATCTGGTATAAAGCAAACGCCCTTGACCAATGTATTTGCCCTTTGTTAAATTTATTGATAAGCCCTTTAGCGGATTTGCCCCGATACAACTCTTCATCGCTAATGGCGCTATTATTGACCATCCATTGCTGTAGTGGGAAACTAAAGCCCATTTTGGGCCGGTTCCATACAGTTTCTGGTAAAAGCTCCTTAAAGGTATCTATCAATATTTTTTTTGGCTGATGATTATCAAATCTTATAGCCGGGTCTATCTGCGATACATATTGCTGCAGATCTTCATCTAAAAAGGGTACCCTAACCTCTAAACCATGGCTCATGCTCATGATATCTGTATCATGCAGCAATTGGTTTTGCATATACAGGTTTGTTTCCAGCCAGGCAGCCTGTGATTTGTTATGCGCCCCTAAATCAGGTGTTGTAATGGTATTGAAAAGTATATTGTTTACCTCGGTTGTATCCATATCAATTAATAGCGCAATATCGGCCGGCGCATACAACCCGCGCAGAAACAAATAATTGGCTATTGAATTATTATGCGCCAGGTATGCCAGCTTTTTGTAACGACTTGCACTGAATATTTTTGATGCCGAAAAAAGGGCGGGCGGTAACATTTTAAGGTAGCCCATGTACTTTATCCTGCTAAAGGAGGGGTATCCGCCAAATAGTTCATCGGCGCCAACACCTGATAGTACTGTTTTTAAACCATCTTCGTGTGCGTACTTACTAATAAACCATGTATTAATACCATCGGTTGTTGGCATATCCATAGCGCGTAGTATCTGCGGGAAATGTTCTTCAAAATCTTGCTGCTTTACCAGGTGGGTAAAGTTTTCGCCGCTAAGCTTATCTAAAACCGCGTTTTGATACTTCCGCTCGTCATACTCTTTCTCATTAAAAAGTATGGAGATGGTTTTAAGCTGTTTTCTTTCTTCATTGGCCAGTAAAGCAAGCAAACTTGAATCGATACCGCCGCTTAAAAAAACACCGATAGGTGCATCGGCAATTAACTGCCTGCTTATTGCGGTTTTAAGGTGCTGTGATATACCCGCCTGTGCGGTTTGTATATCAGTGATGTAATTACCTGCCGTTGCCCGGTTATAACTTGTTATAGTGTAAGCGCCATTTTTATTCCAGCATAAAAAATACCCTTTAGGGACGCTTAGCACATTTTTTAAAGTCGTGTATGGTTCGGGGATATGCCCAAATGCCAACAACCAAACCGGCCACCTTGTGTCTTCTGCAGTGGCAATACCTGCTGCTTTAAATGCCCGTATCTCCGACGCGAAAGATAGCTGCCCGTCCTCTGCATAGTAATATAACGGCTTAATGCCGGTGGTATCACGTACCAGGTAAACCGCCTCAGTAATGGTATCATACAACGCAAAAGCAAACATGCCCCTTAATTTATCAAACGAGCTTGTGCCCCAATGTAAATAGGCTTGTATGATTACTTCAGTATCGGTGCCGGTATGAAATGCGGCACCCAACTGCTGCAGTTCTGTTTTTAATTCCCGGTAGTTATATAGTTCGCCATTAAAAGTTATCCATGCTTTCAGTTCGGCATCGGCCATGGGTTGGTGGCCATTGGCGCTAAGGTCAATAATAGAAAGCCGGCGATGCCCAAATACGACCCGGGTATCTGCATTGCAGTATAAGCCGGCATCATCCGGCCCGCCATGCTGTAATGTATGGCACATTACATTTACTACTCTTTTAACTTCATCTCCCCGTAACCGGTTTGTAACCAGTCCTGCTATCCTGCACATTGTATCCTATAGTATATAGCTTCGCCCCGTAAGTCACAGTTTAATTATGTAACTTATTTATTATCAATATTTTAAATAACATATTGATTTATGTTATTTAAAGCCTGTTAATTAATGATGCTGCAACGTTTACGATGATTGAGCAGCCAAGGTTTTCTAATCGTAACAATAGCTGTTTTTGCGAACGATAAGCTATTATTTCGCCGGTAATACCTTTTAAAGGGCCTGCTTTGATTTTTATTTTTTCTCCCGGCTGTAAATCTTCTTCGGTTACTTCCATATCCAAAGCGCTTGCCATTAATAATTTAAGTTCATTTATCTGCCTGTCGGGCATTGCGGTGATCTTGCCCGAAAAATATATAAAGCGGGCGATCCCTTTGGTCATTAATACCTCTGTTTGGGCATGATCTGCAATACGCACAAACAGATAGGAGCTGATAAGCGGCTCTTCCACCCATTTTTTTCGGTCGCTCCATTGCTTTAAACGGCGGTGGAGGGGCAGGTAGGCCTCAATACCCTTACTTATTAAAGCGCTGTATGCCTTTTTTTCTGCACGTGGTTGGGTGTAAACAGGGTACCACTTCAGATTACTATCGCTTACTTTTAAGTCCATACGCTAAAAACTTAATTTTTGAACCATCGTCTAAAATCCCACCACTTCTTTTTGTCATTGTCCACATAATAGCCGGAGCTTTCATAGCCGCTGTAATCTGAATAATAATAATACCGTGTCCCATAGCTTTCGCCGGTAAACCGGGTTGTATAATACCTGGAATGCAAAAGGTCTTCGGCAAAGGCATTTAGTACGATAACCGTATTATCCAGATGATATTCCTGGGCTATCCGCTGCGGTATGGTCGCCGCATAATATTTAGATTTTCCGGATCGTATCACAAATATGTTGATATCGCTCACCCGTATAAGGGGTATAGCATCTGATACCAACCCAATTGGCGCAGTATCGATCATGATTACATCATACCTTGTTCTCAGTTCTTTTATGAGTTCGGTCATTCGTTCGCTATGCAAAAGCTCTGACGGGTTCGGGGGAACGGGCCCCGAAGTAATGAGATCCAGGTTTCCCTGTTCAGTTTTTAATAAGATGTCTTCTAATGCGGATTGACGGGAAAGGTAGGTGCTTAAGCCGGTGTCATTTGCTTTCTTAAACGTTTTATGAAGTTTGGAGCGGCGCAGGTCGCCACCTATCAGTATTACTTTTTTATCTATTAACGATAAGGTACTGGACAGGTTAACAGCCACAAATGATTTTCCTTCGCCGGCTATTTCGGATGTTATGCAGATGACTTTACTGGTCTTTTCTGACGCAAGAAAATTTAAATTGGTACGTACGGACCTCACCGATTCCGCAAACATGGTTTTTGGTTTACTTATCGCCAGTATCTGAGAATTGTCTTCATCTATTTTTTCCGGGAACTTTCTGATAACCCCTAATATAGGGACAGTGGTAAGACTCTCAACGGTCTCTTTATCATATATATAGGGATTGAGCAGTCGTATCAAAATGATCAGGCCGATGCCGGTAAGGACACCAAAGATCATTGCCGAGCGGCGAATGCCATGCTCATCCGGTGATATGGGGGAGAGGTTGGCCTGGGCCTGCTCAACAATTGTCGCGCCGGGCAGTATGCCCGCACGGCTTATCTGGGCCGAAAGTTTTTTCTCTGATAAAAACGATAACACTTTTTCATTTACCTCATAAGGCCGGTTTAGGGCGATAAGATCACGCTCGGCAACCGGGAAAATAGATATTTGTTTATTAACCACCGCCAGTTGCGAGGTTAAATAATCAAGGTTTCGTTTTACAGTTGTATAGGTGGTATTAATGCTGTTTAAGGCATTGCCTTTTAGCTGTAAAATAGAGCGGTTAATATCCTGTATGGGCTGCGAATTGTAGTTATACGTTTTTAATAACTCATAACGCTGGTTAAGTAAATTATCAAGCCTTTCTATTAATGTAGTTAGCGCAGGGTCAATTCCACTACCGGCGTTAAAATTAAGGTTTACGTTGTTTTTTTCTTTATCTATCTGATCCCTTAACTGCTCAATAGCTATCAGCTGTAGTTTTAATATAGCTTGCTGCGATTCTATATCCTTTGCCTTTGATAAAGCTGTTTCGGCAGAAGAACTAACTTCCATTAATTTATTTTTCTGCTTAAACTCCAGGATGGATTTTTCAGAACCCTTTACCGCACCTGACAGATACTTTAACTGATCATCAATAAAATTGATCATTTGCGTAGCTGATTGTGTTTTGCGGTTGCGGTCGTATATTAAATACTCCTTCATTATCGCGTTAAGCACATCGGCAGCAAACTGTGGGTTTGCATCGGTTTGTTGCAATAAAAGTATGTTGGAGTTTTTTACCATCTCACTGGTACGTAAACCGCCTCTTACCCGGCCAATAAAATCTTCGGGGATATTAAATTTAAAAAGATATAAGGTGTTGTTGCCTATATAACCGGGAGGTTTTATGCTAAATGTAGTAGGCCCGATGGTAATTGGGGTATTGTATTTATAGGATTTGGAAACCTCTTTAGCGCCTGCTTTATAGGAAAGGTTAAAGCTGTTTTTATTAAGGGCTTTAAAAGTTATGATATCCCGGTAAAAATTTAAACTGTCAAATTGTATGGTTTGTATATCAAGCGGCTTTTGGGGGTAGATCTCACTTGTGCGTACACGGCCTTCTATATAAAAACTAATGTCGTAATCAAGGTCTTTAATGGCACTTAAAATAACCGTGGGGCTTTGTATTACCGATGTTTCGCTTTGTATTTTTGAAGGCCCCCTGTCAGAAGTGCTCATCACATTTACCAGGTCTGCTATTTCCGACTTCTTCTCTTCCAGCTTCATGGTGCCGGATGTTGCAAATGTTTTAGGTGTGTACCACAAATAAACATATGACCACAGTATGAATATAAAAAGGGAACCTGCTATCCAGTACCAGCGGCTTAATAATATTTTACCTATTTTAAAATAGTCAATTTCCTGGTTCGGCAATTTTTTTATGCTCTTTTCGGTTTCTTCCATTACTGCCTGCTAAGGGTAAAATGATCAGCGCTACGGTTTAACTTTCGTAAAAAGTCATTTCCGTCTCTGTTTGTGTTATCGCCGTCATGATCTTGTTATATACTTTCAGCTCGTTCAAAAACCATGGCCTGTATCTTTGCTATCGCTTTGTTCAATACACTCAGGGTTGCGACGGTTTTTATTGAATTTAAAAGTAATATTTCGTCGATCATAGCCCGGGGTGACTTTTTCGCCATTTCAATTTAATTAGCGCTTAAAGCTACTAAAAATCACTTGATTTTTGAGTTATGGCCGGTATGATAATTTGGAGATGCGACCGAGCAGCTTAGGAGCAGTAACGATTTGCTTAAAATTACATAAGTAAGGCAGTCATACCGTGGTTTTTGATTTATCCCTCTTTTAGCGGTTTTTATTCACCTGGGTTAACTGGCCGGCTTTCTTTTCGATTTGAATACTTTGCTGTATTCGACTGAATGCTTTTCGACAAGCAGGTAAAAGGCGCATGCTGACAGTAAACTGAAGACCAGGCTTATGACAAATAAATAACCTTTATTGGTTGTGTAATTCTGTAGTATTTGCACAATTAAAACCGATGCCGGTATATGTATCAGGTACAAGGAATAAGAAATTTCCCCAATAAACAATATTGGTTTAAACGATAGTTTATCCCTGTAAAAAACGATAGCTAAAGAGGTTATCAATGGTACCATCCCTGACTTGATCGAAACAGCGTACATTACATACGCCGAAAATAAAGCCAGTGCGGCAATTAGAAGCCTGGCATTTATTTTCTTCATAAAGCCTAAGAATACGATAAATCCGATGGTAAAGTCATACAGGTTGGTAACAATCACCCCTCTGAAATCGGCTTTTAACATTATACAAATAATCGATGGTATGACAACTGCAGCCAAGGCATAAACAGCCTTTAACCGCATTAAGAAAGGGTATACCAACCCGATTATTATATAAAACTGAAATTCTATCGAAAGTGTCCAATAGATATTACTAAACCAATCAGCGCCTTTAATAAAGGGCACTAAATAAGTGACATGTAATAATAAAGATTTGATGGTTAATGCAGAAACAGGCTGCAGCCCGATTAAGAAGACGATCACAATGCTCGCCCAGTAAGGAGGGTCTATCCGGACAATCCGCCCTAATAAAAATCGACCGAAATCCGTTATTAAATAGCCTCTTTTATACAAAGAATAGGGCAATATAAAACCTGAAATAACAAAAAATACAGCTACACCCGACTGCCCTTCATTAACTATGGTTTGTAAAGCCCCCTCTGTATGGAAACCGGTAACCATCCCCAGGTGTATTAAACAAACCCAAAGGGCCGCTATAGCCCTTAAAGTTGTTATACCCGCCAGATGTTTAGGTTGTGTTAACGTCATTATTATTGCAAAAATGCAATAATAAATTAAAACAGGTAAGGCTTCGGGCCGGATTTATAAATCTGAGGGAAAACACGCCGTAATCGAAGCTTATGGTAGGCTCATGTGTCAGCAACAATTGTATTGAATCGCTAATAATTAAATATTCATTATATATTTTCTTAGGAAATACACGCGGTGTTACCGTTTGACCCTGGTATACGTTCTAAGAAAACAGGCCATGAGTGATCTCTGCAATGGCCGGATCTCCGTAAAAGAATATCGTAAACGCGCCCGGCGCCTGGGTAATCACCAGAATATCTTCCCGTTTGATATTGTTCTCATTGATGAAACGCGTTAGCCGCTCGTGACTGGAGAAATAATCCGATTTGAGAATAGTCATTGTTCTTTCTGTATTAGATGGAAAGCGACAGATAATGTTACAACCGCTGTCACCAGCGACGTTGGGATCTTTGCAGTCATGGGCTTCATAAAACGCAGGCTTTACGATTTCCTGCCCCATGTCAATCGCTGTTACGTAAAACCGATTTTGCCAATCCTGCAAATACGGATTCGATCATATTAAGGAACTGGGAAGATACTTAATTAATTAAACAATTGCGGGTGCGCTATATTACTTTATACCGAACTCTTTTGTCAGCCCCCTTTTTACTATCCCCAGATCGCCTGCCATCCTATGATAAAGTGCTTCATAGTGAGCGCACATTTCATTAATAGCTTTGTTATACAGCTCATACAGGTCGCCTTTTTCCTCATCCAGCGCGTGCCTGATTCCATCAGTTAAATCTAAAACCTTCATATACATTTCCTTTGATCTGAGATTGGATTCGATCACCGGATCATTAGCTAATGAAACATCAAAGTACAGACTGATGAGGTTGTATTTCCAGTTCTCTGCATCCAGTTTATCCATGTAAGAATTCAGTTTATTCATTTCTTTATTCAAAAAATCTAAACTTTTTTCACCCCTGGCATTATTATAGTTTTTCCAGTAACCGATGTTCTTTTTTACGACGGCCATCTTCTCACCGGTGACAAAGTAAAAGTTCTCGGCGATATCAACCTGTTTGTTCCTGTAGGTATTTTTAAGCGCCGTGTCCGACTTTCTTTTATCGCCAATATAAGCGAACAGGCCGGTTAAACACTGCGTCAGCAAGGCCCCGATCAAACCGGAAAAGGCGCTTACCTGTATCAATATACTATTATCTGCCATCATTTTTACGGTTTATGTTACTCGACCTAAACCCAAAAATATAAAAAACGATCACTATTTGCTAATTTAATTAGTAATTTATACCGGCTTAGCGATTGGTAAGCCATCTTTTATGGCTGGGATATTTACCACCTGTTTTTTCTTTGGTAAATATTATTTATTTATGTTTATTCATACCGGACATTAGAATATGAAGCAGGTCGTATTTTTAATTATATGCTTTTATCTCGCTTCCTGTGAAGGTGGGGCTGGAGGCAAGAAGTCAGCATTGGATGAGTTTTATACGGATAAAGGCAGCTATGATATGGCACGGATCCCGCTTATAAAACCTTATGAAGCGGTAGTTCCTGCCACCGGTGACCATGATTGGTTAATTCATTCCGTTACTGACAGTGTTTTGTTTACGATACCAGGTGTAAAAGGGATTAAGGTTTTAAATGATCGTGTGATTTTAGCCTATGGTGTAAATACCCTGATAAATTATCAGGACGCCGGGGAAGGATGGTTTATACTTATACCTCGCGACAACTTTATAAAAATTTTCACGAAGCATGAAGAATATATCAATTGGCTGGATTGTCATGGAATAAAAAAAGAGCCGTCTCTATATGAACCAATAAGAGTTTATGATTATTTTAAGTTCCATGAGACTGTCGATTGGGGAAAGATAGATGGTAATAAATGGTTTTTCAATTTGTAAGATTGTATACAGGTGCGGAAATAATATCTGGATACGCAGGACGAATTGAGTAACAGAAAGCTGACCGCGGACGTTTAGCTTCCACAGCCGCCCGGCAAAGAGATTAAGCGAACTGAAGAGCAAATCGCAAAGTATATGCAGAGAACCGGAAGTATAATTTAGTAAATTTACACATTGATGTGAAGCTCACATATGGTTATCCACAAGGTAAGGTAAATAGCAGAAAGATTAAGGTTCAACGACGAAGATAAAACCTTTTGTACGGAGAGTACAGTTTTAGTTCCTGCGATTTAATCAACAAGTATGAGCGCATTTATAACCTGCCTGAACAGAATATTGTAAAAAGCGAGTTATTAAAGGACTTTACACAGCCATAGTTCCAGGGAAAGCGTAACAAGGAATGCTTGCTGTGATGAACAGCAAACACTATGTACAGACACAATCTTCCTAAAGTAACCGTTAATCAGCTAAGGCGGTTATTTATAGCGAATCCAAAATTTAACCGCGTTGCAGCAGCTATTAATTTAGGGTTGTCAAGGACAACGGTCACAAAGCATGCGATGGAATTTAAAGCCATCAAGGAACAATATCCTGAGAAGCTACTTGATTTTAACTTTTTCATGCCGGTTGTAGTACCCGGCAGACCTCGTAAAGAACTCTACCGGGAGTTGTGTAAAGCACTGCCTGAGTTGATCCAAAAACAAACTGGCCCACGACTACGAGCTGTGCAAATTTGGCAGGAGTATAAAAAGTTATATCCTGACGGTTATTCTTACAGCCCATTTAAAGATCATTTTTACGTTTGGTGCAAAGAAAACGAAATTAGTCTGATATCGGTTAAGCGGATCGAACAATTTCGCGAGGAAGATTTAAAAATCCTGAAAAAGTGGCGCTTGTCTAACGACCGCCAGCACTGGCAAATCGCGGTTGTTTTAGAGGCAGCAAATACGCGGAAATCCTTGTTAAAGACCATGGAAAAAGTCGAATGTTGCTTTAAAACAGTAATTAGGTGGATAGATATTTACCAGACGCGGGGCATACAGGGCTTTGAACGCTTTTATAAAGTGAATGAAAGGATTGTAAACAGTGTAAAGGAAAAAACGGACAATCTTATTCATTTAATACAGCAAAGTCCTAAAATCTATGGATTGCAAAGGGTTTCCTGGACGACAACCGAACTGGCAGAAGTATACACGCGGGAATATGGTGTGGAGATGTCTCAAGCGTCAGTCTCCAAATATCTGATTAAGCAGGGAATTACTTTTAGAAGAGCACGTGAAGTACTTACCAGCCCTGATCCGATGTACAAAGCGAAGTTCCTGGCAATACAGACAATATTAGAGAATATAACTGAAAACGAGAAGTTCTTTTCCATTGATGAGTACGGTCCTTTCGCTGTAAAACCAAAAGGAGGTAAAGTTCTGGCATTGCCGGGAGTTAGACCAACGTTTCCACAAGCTAAACAAAGTAAGGGATGGTTCGTGATGACTGCTGCGCTTGAATTGTCCAAAAATCAGGTGACGCATTTCTATTCTTTAAAGAAAGACACCGCCGAAATGATTAAACTGATCGACTTATTAATTAGTCAATATAAAGATCAAAATAAGCTTTACCTGTCATGGGATGCTGCAAGCTGGCATGCTTCAAAAATTCTTTTAGCGTATATTGAAGAATTAAACAGTGACACCTATCGCGGCATAAATGAAACCCCTCTGATAGTTCTTGCTCCCCTTCCGTCATGTGCACAGTTTCTAAACGTAATAGAGTCAGTTTTTAGCGGCATGTCGAAGTCAATTATCAGGAATAGCGATTATGGTTCCTTAGAAGATTGTAAATATGCAATAGATCAATATTTTGATAAACGAAATCAGTATTTTAAGGACAATCCTAAAAGGGCAGGCGACAAAATATGGGGGAAGGAAAGAGTAAAGCCGGTATTTGATAAGGCTAATCTTTGTAAAGATCCGGGTAAATGGTGACCTTAAATTATAAATGGCTAATTACAATCTTGTTGACATAGAAATTTTCGCCCCGGTCGACCAGCAAAATTATTGGCCAGCTTATTGATATAAGTGTTGAATTTTTTTATTCCATTACATCGGCGTGCTGATCTTATTAATTTGTATTGGACAAAATTTAAAATCTTCAATATGACTGATAGGTGCGTTATCTCAACTTTGTTAAGATTAACTACAATTTAAAAACGGGGAATTTCCGGGCCGTCATAGGGGCGTTCTATCGCCTCAACGATTCTTTTCAGGCGGTGACGGCACCGGTGGTCTCTGGGGTCGGCCATCATCGTTTCTAAATTTCTTTTTACCGTCTCTTGTAGGTTAAATTGTGTCGTCGCCCGGTCCAGGCGTAATGTTTCCGGTAATTTGGCATCTTCAAAATAGATGATGAGTTCTTCGTCTGTCATTGGGCAAAGGTAAAAAGATGCGGATAGAACTAGGCGGACCGCTTTTGCTGGTCGGGGAAATTTTGTACCGCGAGTTCGGCGACGATCTCGGCGCGGCTTTTGCCTTTGATACCCATCAGGAATTCGACCGGGCCGCCTTCTACGCCGCAGCCAAAACACTTGAAAATATTGCTGTGCGGGATAACGAGTAAGGAAGTTGTTTCGTCCTTGTGAAAAGGGCATTTGCCCTTCAGTGCTTTACGGCTTTGCTGCAGTAACACATGTTTGGATACAATCTCGGCCAGGTTCAGCTTTTCGGTCATAGGATCAAAATTTCGCCCTCAAACATAACTAAAGCTGTTTTGATGCGCAACGGTTGTGGATAAATCGTATAGCAGGCACCGGCCGCACCGGCGCGTTGATCCGGCTTGTATGAAGAATCACTTACCAGACAAAAGCGGACAGAACTGGTACCGGGTAAAAAGCCGTTTGGCTCGTAACCGGGGCGGATCTCGTTTTGAAATTATCCGCTTATTCATTTAAAAATAAATAATTTTATCTTGACAGGCTCCGTATTAAATTTGCTTTCATATATACGAATAAATGATATATAAATTAAAAATCGCGTTCCTTACCTGCTTCACATTCATCCTATACCGGGGTAATGCTGCCGCGCAGGCATCAAACGATGCCGGTGGCGCGGAAAGGAAATACCTGATACAGGCATTTTTACATATAGCTGACCCCGTACTCGGCTCTTTAAGCCAAAATAAGCTTAGAGCTAACATGCCGGTCGAAGCCGGGAGCAGCGGACGGGAACGGTACACCCATTTGGAGGCTTTCGCACGCTTGCTGGCCGGCATGGCGCCCTGGCTGGAATTAGGGCCCGACAATACAGCCGAAGGTTTACTGCGAAAGAAGTATATTGATATGACCGTGGTATCGCTGCGTAATGCTACAAACCCGCAAAGCCCCGATTTTATGAATTTTGACGATGGCGCGCAAGCGGTTGTTGATGCGGCTTTTTTGGCGCAGGCATTATTACGCGCGCCTAACCAGCTTTGGGGAAGGCTGGATGCCGCTACCAGAACCAGGGTGATCGATGCTTTAAAATCTACCCGTGTTATTACCCCTTTTTATAGCAACTGGTTACTGTTTAGCGCCGAAATTGAAGCCGCATTATTAAAGTTTGACGGAAAATGCGACCGGATGCGGATAGATTACGCGCTCAGATCACACCAGTTATGGTACAAGGGCGACGGGGCTTATGGTGACGGACCAAACTTTCACTGGGATTACTATAATAGCTTTGTTATCCATCCTATGCTGCTGGAAGTAGCCCAAACAATAGCGGATGCAGATAAAACGCCTGCGGCAAAAAAGAATTATGAGGTGGTTTTAAAACGGGCTCAGCGTTATGCCGCAGTACAGGAAAGGCTGATCTCACCCGAAGGTACTTACCCCCCGATTGGCCGGTCATTGGCCTACCGCTTTGGCGCGTTTCAATTATTGTCGCAGATAGCGCTTTTGAAAGCGCTGCCCGGTACGATAAAACCGCAGCAGGTGAGGGCGGCGCTTTTTACCATGATTAAAAAACAGATAGAAGTGCCGGGCACGTTTGACAATAATGGCTGGCTGACGATAGGCTTATACGGCCACCAGCCGGACATCGGCGAAACCTATATTTCAACCGGCAGTCTTTATTTATGTTCTCAGGCTTTTTTAATTTTGGGGTTGCCTGCAGATGATCAATTCTGGACAGGCGAGGATGCCGACTGGACAGCCCGTAAAGTTTGGAAGGGGGAGAATATAGCACCAGATCATGCGGATGATGAGTGAAGTTTAAACTTACTGACTTAAATTGTGAACCTTGTTGTAAATGCTTATCTTTAAGTGCCTTAAACCTCGCATTCTATGGAAAGTACAGCACAGACGATCAGGCCTTTTGATAATATTGGTATCGCCTTTTCGGGCGGTGGTTTCCGCGCGGCATCCTTCGCGCTCGGGACATTGAGTTACCTGCACCACCTCGAACTTGATCAGCGGATCAGCTTTAGCTCATCGGCCTCGGGCGGGACCATTACCAATTTGTTATATACGGCTTACCAGCATGAGGGGAGGAGCTTTGATGAATTTTACCAAAAACTGCAAAAGGAATTAAGCGGCTCGGGTTTGCTGGAAAAGGCATTGGATAACCTGAATAATACGGCGCTCTGGCCCGACGGCGATAAGGGAAAACAGCGGAACCTGATCAACGCCTTTGCGATGGCTTATGACGAGCTGCTGTTTGAGCATCGTGACCTGGGCGTTTACTGGCCGGCGAAGGCTTCGGGCTACGAGGTGTGTTTTAATACCACGGAGTTTTACCGCGGGCTGAGCTTTCGTTTCCAGACCAGTGGCAAAAAGGATAATTTCCAGGTGATCGGTAACAAATACCTGAAGTTCGATACCGGCAAACTGGAAACCCTCAGGAAGATCAAACTGGGCGATGTACTGGCATCGTCTTCCTGTTTTCCCATCGGTTTCGAGCCGATCGTTTATCCCCGGGATTTCGCACATGCCACGCTCAGCAGCGAAGAACTAAGCGCCGCCATGCAGTATGAAAACTATAAAGAAGAAATACACCACCTGTCCGATCCCGGAGCCGCGCTGCGCTCGTTCGGGCTGATGGACGGCGGGATCACCGATAATCAGGGACTGAAAAGCGTGATGCTGGCGGATCAGAAAAGACAAAAGCACGCTCAACCGGACCCCTTCGATTTGATCATCGTGACCGACGTGGCCAGTTATTTCATGGAGAGTTACGAGGTTCCTGTGACCCGGGAAAAACCGGCTGCCCTTATGAATACGACCAATCTCCGGGTCAGCGGGCTGCAAAAGCTGATCAAAGGGATAAATGTGGCGGAATACGCCTTGCTTTTAATATCCGTAACGCTGCTCGTGCTTTATGCGGTCTTTAATTTGACCTGGACCTTGGCTTTGGGCTGCAGCCTGGGCACCTTGTTCCTCGTTGTATTTGGCATCAGGCAGGTCGCTTTTGTTCATGGTGCGTTTAATCTGATCAGCCGTTTCAATCCTTTGGCTTTATTAAACAGCGTATTCGACACGAGTGCCATTCTTCCGCAAAGGATCATTCAAAAGGTACTGAATTTTCTGACCAATGCCCGGTTCAATGTTCTGGCGCAAATGCTGGAAGCCCGCGCGACTTCTGTCGTAAGCATGGTCTCGGATGTAAACCTCAAACAGGTCAGGCGGCTGATCTTTGAGATGTTCTATGACGCCGGATGCTGGGAAAACCGGCGCGTTCCGAATTTTATTTATGAACTGAGCAGCTACAACGCCACGACCCGCGCCAACCGCCTGAACAGCAAAGGCCGTTTAGGCTGGACCGCTACGGACGAAGACAAAGCGCTCTTACTGGAAGGACTGGAAAAGATCAGCCCGGTTGCCGAGGAAGCCCGGGTCATGGGCACGACCCTTTGGTTCAGCGAAAAGGAGCAGCAGGCGGGAAAGTTAAAAACCCTTATCGCCACCGGACAGTTAACCATCTGCGTTAACCTGCTGGAATATATTATTTCTGTCGAACGTAAAAAAGTGACCTTTGATGCCGGGGGCAAAAAAAGGTTGCAGGAGCTGAAAGAACAGATCATCAAAGATCTCGGGGCCTTTAAAGCAGATCCTTATTTTCTTTATGATAAGTTAGCCGCGCGGCCGGTTGCCGGATCGGAATAGGGGCGTTAGCATGGATGGCGGGGGGCAGGTATTTGCTCAATAAATCACCGCCAGGGACCCAGTTAAAACCTGGCTGCTTTCTTTTATGCTGATCACGTAATAATAAACACCTGCCGGTACATTTTTCCCCCTGGAGGTACCGTCCCAGGGAGTGGCATAGCCACGTTCTTCAAACACAGAAGCGCCATAGCGGTTAAAAATAGTTACGCTAATGGACCGGTCGGCACCAAGGCCGGCAATATTCCATGTATCGTTAACGCCGTCACCGTTCGGCGTAAAGGTATTTGCGAACCTGATATCGGGGCAATCACTGGCAACGCGGATAACTTGCGAAGCGGTACAGCCGTTGGCGTCTGTTACGGTAAGTGTCACGGTCCCGGTTGTGCCTGTGGTAAAACTTTCGCTGCCATCAACCCCGTTCCATTGGTACCTGTTAAATCCGGATGGCGCTTCGAGTATGACGGAGCCGCCCGTGAACGGGCAGAGCGAGGCGTTGGCCAAAGCCAGTGAAGGTTTGGGAAAAAAGAGGACATCCCGTGACTCCTCTTTCACGCAGTCACCTGATTTCACGATCGCTGTATAATGCCCGGGGGTTTTTACTTTGATCTCGTCTGTCGTCTCCCCGGTTGACCAGGTCAGTTTGCCGGAAGAATACGTGGCCTTTAGAACGATAGTCTCGCCGTCGCAAAAAGAAGTGATGCTGGTCTTTTCAACGCTTAGCGTAGGGGGTGGTGTAAAAGCAATGTTTACGGGAACGATGGTTCGTGAGCAATTGATGAGGTTGCTTTTGATAACGATTGAGTAAGCACCAGACTGGGTTACACTCAATGAGGTCTTGTCGGCCGAATCTTCTATCGGAACACCATTCCGCAGCCAGTTCAGCGTGTAAGCCCCGTTCGGGGCAATATCGGTCGACAGAACAGCCTGGTCCCCGATACAGTATAACTGCTTATTCTTTTTAATTATAGCTGTAGGCAGCGTAACGAACTCAACCTGTACTTCCTTGGACTGAACCCCGTTGTCAGCGCATGCGCTGACAACGACTTTGTATTTGCCATTGCTATTGACTGTTATGCTTTGCCCGATCTCATCAGTCAGTACTCCATCACGATACCAGCGGTATTGATAAGCAGCGCTGCCTTGCACTTCTAAACTGAACGGAGCATTCTCACAAACCTGTACTTTGTCATTATAAGCAAAAATAAATTCCGGTCCGGCAATCTTTTTCACCTTTAAATGATTGGTTTCCATATGCTCAGCCCCGCAGGGATCATAGACCACCGCGTAGTAATCTCCAGCCTCATTGACTTCCAGATCCCGTTCTCTTATTCCGGTCAACTCAGATCCGTTCCTGTACCATTGTATAGTATTGCCGGCATAATCACCGGCGTTTATAGTCAACTTTACTGATCCGTCACTGCAAATTTCTTTCTCATCCAGATTACCATAATCATCTTCGAAATGCAGTGCTTCCAATTGCTGTGCACCAAAAAATTTTCCATAATCAGGCTTTAACAAGTGCAGGCCGTTTTTGGCCGCCACCCATACTCCATCCTCACAAATGGGGTTGGAATTAAGTACATGGTTCACACAAACATCATTTATAACGACGCCGTTCAGAGGAGCATAGGGAAGAAGCTCGATACTTGCCGAACCATATAATTTGCCAAAAGTATTATAAAAGGAATTGCTGAAATAAAGCCCCTCATCTGTACCCACCAGTAAGTTTTCTTTTATTTGGCCCACGCCAAAAAATTGGTTGCCGTTGCCAAAACTTGTCAGCCCATAGATGGTGGCTACCTTGTTTACTTTTTGCCCTGGCAAGAACCTTTTGTGAGCAGTCCCGGAGTTATGACTTCCGTTGGCGCCGATCTCATATAAGCCCTTTTCCGTGCCAAAAAAGAGCATTTGGTAGCTGACCAGATCCGTATAGTGATCTATAATCGCAGTTGTTTCTGTTGCCGTGTAAATATGCTCGCCGAAGGATCCGCCTCCCCATAAAAATTCAGCATGGTACCCATTCGAGAGTACCGAATAATAATGGATCGTATCTTGCTGATTGTAGGGTATGAAATTGTAGGTCTGCATGGTGGAACGATAGGTTGCATCGTAGATCCTGGCCGGCTTATCTATATTGTTGGTGAACTGTGCCGTCGCGGTCTCATTTGCGATATTATACTTGTAGATGCCCTGATCAGTGCCGATATTTAATATGTCAAGTGCGGTCGGAAAATACGGCTGGACATAATAGGAGAAGTTGTCGGTAATTCCAATAGAGTTGACGGCACCCGCTATTCCGTTCGACTGACCGATGAGTTTTATGATGCCGTTCTTGTACTGGAGAATGGTGTTCGTACCAGTGACTATAAAGACCACGTCCTTGTTTTGTCCGGCAATATCAGTGAATGTGTAAGGATAAGGCTTGAAAAGCGGGCTCAGATCCGTAATGGAATTATCCAGGCTGTTAATCCGGTAAACTTCGTTGTTTTCAGCCAAGACCCATAAATACGGGTCATTAAAGTCACGTTTTACTTTCAGTATGTTTTTGCCAGGCAGAAGGGTGGCATTTAAATGAAACTCAATATCCTGCTGTGCGTAAGCTTCGGGTAATACAAAAAAAAGCAGGGTAAATAAGAAAATATAAGACAGCGATCTCATCAATAAACTCAATTAAATATGGCTTTCGGGTCAAAACCAAGTTTGGCAACAAGGTCCGGGTAACTGATCAGTCGTTGCGGCAACAGGCTTCTTCTTTCGCCGGGATCATTGGGCATCCAGTAACAAAGCACGATCTCAGCCCCGGCGTTATGATCACGGTATTGGATGATCTTGTAGTAATAGCTGGGCACCATAGCGGTTAGTTTATCTAAGGTATAGGTTTGCTTATGGCCAAATGTCCCGCACCAGATCTTTACGCTGTCGGTCAAAGCTGCTCCTTTGAAACCCGTTAATTTCCGGCAGAATTCTTCTGTCGCCAGTTCGGTTCCGATGTTCTGGCCCTGGTATTCCATCGCCGCGTTGAAAGTGTATGTATTGGAAAGGATCGCCGCATCTGCTGACCAGGCCATCAGGATCCAGGCCTGACAATGGCCTTTTGCGATCATATCTGCACTATTTCCGTTCGCGTACCGGTAAAGCTTTGTTTCATCAGGCTGCCCGTAAGCCGCATGCCAGGACGCGTAAATACCCTTACGCGGCAGATCCAGGGCTTCCTGCTCCAGGCGGTGCGCTTTGGTGTAGACATAATAGGTGAGGAGGGGTTTGTGCGCAGCCGTATCCGCGATCGAGCGGTAATAAGGATTGATCCATAATTTACAGCCGGCGCAGAGATCGGATTTCTGGGTGGGGTATTGTTTGTAGAGCGCCTTTACGTAGGCTGCATTGATTTGTTGTGCTGATACACTCCTGGTAAAAAAACAAAAGATGATCAGCGTAATAATTAGTGGTTTAGGCATGGTCAAATATAATAATTAAGTCCTCTTGTAATCCTGGACGTAACAGTTATATCCATTCCTGTATTGTGATCTGGGGATCGTAACCAGCTCTAAATGCATTTATTATCGACGCGGGGGTGAGCACGGTTACCTTACCTTCCCCGAGCTTTTGTGGTTTTTCATAACCTGAAGGAGTCCAGAGATAACGCCGGCCGGCAGAAATCAGAAAAGGCTCGCCATTGTGTTTGATAAAAGTACCATTTGGTAAATATTCAACTGTCGCTTCGGAGGTTACTTTTTGGCCCTTTTTATCAATCCGTTCCTGATGAATCACTTCATCGATCTTTTTGATGGAAGTTTTCTGATCAAAGCCGTATTGCGGATTGCCTTTCAGCCAGGCCATCTTAAAGCGAATGGCGTTCTCCCGGCGGCATTCAAAACAGGGCCGGTGGCCGGCAGCGAAGGCGGTCGCTTCATCCAGAAAAAACAATTCCGTCCAGCGGTCAGGTGCCATGAGCTTCCGGTGCCGCCCCTTAAATTCCAGCGCGCAAATGATCCAGGCCTGGTGTTTGAATGGTCGCAATATTGTTTTACCCTTATCATGCAGCACACCGCGATTTCCCATCCAGGCACCACGGGCGCTGTTCTGAATAATATTTCCATCGGGGGCGACGCGGTTCTTACGCATGTTTAAAGATATAACGAAAGAGAATAAATATACAATCATTATGACATTGATATCAAGCGTGTAGCCGGAGTTGATTCATTCAGGGAATTATTTTATCTTGTGGAAACATTTTGTGTTATGAGAAAAAATTACCTTTTGCTTTTTATCGCGATTATTGGTATTGGCCTTTCTTCCTGTAAAAAAGATAAGGTTATTGACAAGCCGGCTCTTGTAAGTAATGACATATCGGGTAACTGGAAGTTGGCATCAGCTATTGACGAATATATTTTTGGAGAGAAGAGTGTTATATCCGTTAATCACCCGCTGCCCGCTGATACAATTGACCACATCAATTTTAAAGCTGATGGTACAGGAGTGATGATGATAAAGGGGGTTGCTGTAACCAGATTTAAATACGATGCCACCGATTCAGTTATTCATTTTACGGATGTATTCGATAATGCAACGGATAATTATATTGGCACCGGTGCTTTTGTATTGTTTATAACCAAAGTGGATAATAGCAAAATGCAGCTAACCGGCAAATGGTTCCCTTACGGAGTTTACTTTTATGGGAACGACCGGTTTGACCAAATTCAATATCACTACTTTTATAACAAAGAAAATTAGGTATTACCATGTTACTGCGGACGAACTTCCGGTAGCTTAACATCTGCAGACAGCAATGAAATGATCAGGACGCTTATTCATGAACTAATTCTTTTTACCCGGCGCCTGGTATCTGTTCCCTTTCCAGGAACGATGCTGCCCATTTCAGGCTTCAATCAAATGTAATGTCAGTTCGGGCTATTTATCACCGAGTTGTTCTGCCAGTCCGATTAAAATTCCTTCAGTTCCGCGAATGTAGCAAAGCCGGCATGCGTGCTCATACTGAACCATTTCGCCAACAAGCTGCGCACCATGAACATGGCACGCAGATACCCCAGGGCGTTTACCGGCGCTGCCCGGTGATCTGAAACAACAGATGGAGAATTAAATAGCGAAAGCTCGAGCCGGCTGCGGCCGTCAGGCGTTACCATCATCGCAATTTCTACGTTCTGATCACCCAGTCCGGTCACACGGCCGGCCCACTCACCTTCGACTGTTGCCCGGCCTTCCAGCTTCAGACCAAGCTCCGTAAAAAAAGCAATGGCCTTATCCAGAGATTCGACAACGATGCCGGCATTGTCCATTTTTTTAAATTTTCTGCCATCGTTTAATATGCAATACAAACTTCTATAAAGTTTATAAGCCGGAACCGATCTGAAAGTTAGATTTATTCGTGCCAAGCCTTAACCTGGAATTAATCAAATGAATACATAACCATAATCGCCGGACAATTCCCTGTTAATATACTGCAGACACTTTTGCGCTTAACTAAAACTTACAAAATGTTAATCGTAAAAAAAGATTTTCTCAGAAGGGCATCGCTCGCATGCCTGTTCAGTTTGCTGTTTACAACGGCCGGCATGGCACAAACTAATTTAGCCGGCATCTCCGGTAAAATAGCCGATGTAAGCGGTGCATTGTTACCCAATGCAAGCATCACTGTTAAAAACGAATCTACCGGCTTTACAATTAAAGCTACCTCTAATTCAAAAGGAACATTTTTGCTGAAAGAGCTCCCCTTGGGTTCGCCTTACAGCATTACGGTAGAGGCCATGGGTTTAGCTACACAAAAACAAACCGGGTATGCCCTAAACCAGGGTGACCTGCTACAGGTTTCGTTCGTGATGGAGCAAAAAATTCAGGAGCTTAATGCTGTGGAGGTCAAAGCACCGTCAACACGTAATAAAATTGAGAATATTGGTTCCGCAACAGCGGTGACCGCTAAGGATATTGCGAAGCTACCGGTAAACGGCCGTAATTTTACCTCACTTGCAGATCTGTCCCCGCTGAGCGCGGGCAGCAGCTTAAGCGGCCAGTTAGCTTCTGCGACCAACTATACGATTGATGGTATGGCAGCAAGGGGTACAATATCAGGCGGGCAGCCTACAGGCGCTTACTCTATTTCGCTCGAGGCAGTAAGGGAGTTCCAGGTAGTTACCAATCAATATGATGTTACCTACGGTAATGCAGGTGGTGGTACGATCAGCACGGTAACCAAGTCAGGAACAAACGTCCTGTCAGGAAGTGCCTTTACTTATGCGCGTGCGAACTGGCTGTCCAGTCCGTATGGTTTAAACGGTTTAAAGCGTAACCAGGCATTTTCTACCTACCAGTATGGTTTCTCATTAGGGGGCCCGATCGTTAAGGATAAAGCACAGTTTTTTATCGCGTGGGATCACCAGGCCGATTCAAGGCCATTGTATATCGCCAATATACAATCGGCAGATGACGAAAAACGATTTAACGTAACCCAGGCTACCTTAGACAACTTTTTAACCATTGCCAGGAATAAATATGGCGTGGCAAGCTCACCACAGTTTGGCCAGTTTGATAAGTTTAAAAACACGCACGCGGGCTTTGCCCGTATCGACTGGCAGATAAATCCTAAGAACCTTTTCACCATACGGGACAACTTTATCTACGATATGGACAATCAGTCAGATGGTGATAATACGGCTATCAATATTTACGAGGTATACAGCACACGTAAAAGTTTAAACAACAGCGTAATGGCATCGTTACGTAGTATACTGAGCCCAAATTTGACCAACGAGTTAAAAGTCCAGCATTACTGGGAGTACAACAAGCTGTTTGCGAACAGCCAGTTGCCTGCGGACAACATCCCGCGCGCTATTATTCAGAACATTCCTTCAAAGGCGGCTGATGGGACCAGTTATTCAACTGCTATACAGTTGGGCGGGCAGCGTTACGGTGGCGATTATTTTAACAACAATGTTGCCCAGCTAACCGACAACCTTTACTGGACGAAAGGAAAATACAACTTTACCTTTGGCGGTGGTTTAACGTTCACTAATCAAAATTCTATTTATGGCAGTGAAATAAACGGCCGTTTTTACTTTACCGGCTTAACTAACTTTGATAACCTTACGCCATACCGTTATGCAAGAGATATCTACACCGCATCAGACAGGAATATAAAATTTAACATCCTCGCCCCCAATTTATACGCGCAGGTACAAACAACCTTATTCCCGGGTTTTGATTTAACGGCCGGTATTCGTGCCGATTATACTACGTACCTTGACCAGGCGAACTTTAACCAGGTGGTGTACAACACGCTCGGCCTGAATACATCCAATAAGCTGGCCACCTTCCAGGTACAGCCAAGGGTTCAGGCAACATGGGATGTTGGCCAGAACGGTAAAGATATTATCCGCTTAGGCGGCGGTATCCTGGGGTCGGCGTTAAACCCGTACTCCATGATCAATAATATGCTGTTCGATGGTTCGCACATTATAGGAGTTGATATTACCAATACAGCTTTGATACCAAAGCCAAACTTTCCGGGATACCGGAACGATCCATCTACAGCACCTGGTTTGGACTTGCTTAACAACCCTGCGATACCAAAACTGGCCACCATTAACATGAATGGTAAGGATGCTAAGGTACCGGTTGTATACAAAGCCAACCTGTCCTACTCGCACTTCTTCGCGCAAAACTTTAGGGTTACGGCAAGCGGATATTTAAGTTTAGGCCGCAACAACTATACCTACCTTGATAAAAATATGGCAGACCAACCATACTTCCGCATCGCCGCTGAGGATAACAGGGGAGTATACGTGCCCGCAAATACCATTAAAGCAGACAATGGTACAGCCGACTGGACGCAGGGCAGAAAAACTACTGAAGTTGGACGTGTATTGGAATTGCAAAGCGTTGGCCGGGTAAATCAGATGGCATTGGTGTTTGATGCCGATTACAGGTACTACAAACAGGGCGAGATCTCGGTATCCTACACCTGGAACCAAACCAAAGACAATACCTCTTACAACGGTAATGTCGCCAACACAGCTACCCTGGTACAATACGTAAAAGATGACCCGCGCAACCTGGGCGGCATGAGCTATTCCGATAACCAGTTCAGAAGTAAAATTGTAGCTTATGGCAGCTCGCCAACGTTCCATGGCTTTAGCGCTGGCGTTCGGTTTTCGGGCTTAAGCGGTACCCGTTATACCCTGTTTGTGAACGGGAACGTCAACGGTGATTTTGTGGCAAGTAATGACCTGGCGTATATCTATGACCCTAACGCTGCTTCTACTCCCCAATATCTTAAAGATGGTATCAATGCTATCTTAAACAACCCGAAGGTGGAGAAAGGTATGAAAGATTACATCCGTAACAGCTTTGGCAAAATAGCCGAACGCAACGGCGGTGTAAATCCTTTTTATGGTGTGGTGGATTTAAGGCTGATCAAAAAACTGGCAGTTTACAGGAAACAGTTTATAGAATTATCAGTCGATCTGTTTAACGTGAGCAACTTGCTGAACAAAAACTGGGGCGTAAACCATAACCTTGGCGCAACTTCCATCTACAACATTAAAAGCTTTGATACCGCCAAGCAACAGTATGTATATACGGTTAACACCAACGCCGGTGTATCCAACTTAAGTGGTAACCCTTACCAGTTCCAGTTGGGTTTACGTTACGGATTTTAATTGACATTAACATGAAAAGAAACATATACAGCATACTCATAGCACTTGCGGTACTATTCGGTTTGAAAGAAAATGTCGTGGCGCAGGCCCCGCAGGCAAAGTACGTGATATTGGTTACGGTAGACGGCTTCCGGCCGGAATTTTACCTGGACAGCAATTACGCGATGCCTACCGTCCGGGAATTAATGAAGAACGGGGTTGCTGCACAGGGTTTAAACCCTGTGTTTCCCTCGGTGACTTATCCAAATCATACCACTATGGTAACCGGCGTAACACCGGCAAAACATGGCATCTATTATAACACACCGTTTGAACCCGGGGGAGCAACCGGCAAATGGTACTGGGATTATAACCTGATAAAAGCGCCAACGCTTTGGGACGCGATGCATAAAGCAGGGAAAACAACTGCCTGTGTACGCTGGCCGGTAACCTTTAATGCCCCGATAGATTACAGGATACCGGAATATTGGGACTATAAAAATATGGCCGATGCAAGGCCGTATACGGCTGCTGCCACGTACCCTGCAACCTTGTGGAAAGAAGTACAGGATAATGCTACGGGTATATTGGAAGCAACCGACCTTAACGCGGATAATGATGAGCTGATACAGGACGAAAATGTAGCCCGTATAGCCGGGTACATCATTAAAAAGTATAAGCCAAACTTTTTAGCGCTTCACCTGGCTTGTACCGACCATTACGAACACGAAAACGGCCGCGACCACTACATGGTAAAAGCGTCTGTGGCAGGGGCGGACAGGGCTATCAAAACTTTGGTTGAAGCCGTAAACAGGGCTAAGATTGCAGATAGTACCTTAATTATTATCCTGGGCGACCATGGATTCGAGAATATCTGCCGCAGCTTCAACCCAAATGTCCTGCTGAAGCAGGCCGGTTTAATGACCGATGTTAAAACAGGCAACTGGAAAGCACAGTTCCATTCCTCGGGCGGATCATCGTTCCTGCAGTTAAAGGATAAGAACGATAAAGCTACACTAAGCAAAGTTGCCGTTATTTTAGCACAACAACCTGATTCTATAAAACAATACTATCAGGTAGTAAACAAAACCGGACTTGATAAAGTTGGCGCGGATCCCAATGTTGAGCTTGCGTTGAGTGGTTTGAACGGTACAACCTTGGGTAACGGCACAGAAACCTTAATTCAAAAGTTTAACAAGGTGAAAGGGACCCATGGTTTTTACCCGGATCATAAACAGATCCGGACAGGTTTTGTAGCCTTTGGCCCGGGCCTTAAAAAAGGAACGGTTATCCCGGTAATGAATATGGTAGATATTGCCCCGCTCATCAGCAAGCTAACCGGGGTACCGCTGCCTTCAGCCGATGGTGAAATTTATCCGGAGCTTTTTTACTAAAACAAAAGAGGCCGGAATTTTCCGGCCTCTTTATTTACAAGTGTTTCGTAAGGACTTCACAATGCCGGGTTCCTCCAATATATGGAGGAGATCAAAACGTGATTTTGATGGCTTTCAGGTAAGGCTCGATCAATTTAGTGCTTTTAAAACCGCGCACTTTTACAATTTCATTGATTTCCCGGTTGTAGAAGACTTCGGCGTAAAAGGTACCCATGTTATAAAGCTGTACAAACAGCTCGCCTTCCGGCCTGTCGCCAATAAAGGTGCCTTCCCAGACCGTTGCGGCTTTTTCGGGTAGGGTCATGGCATGGAAGTCGTATAGGGTGATCATGGTTTTCGTATTATTTCAGTTCCAAAGATGAGAGATATTTTCTAAAACCAGTGAATTTACAGGTTTTTTGTATGCGGGGTAAAGCGCGTGGCATTTGAAGCCATTTTTATCTTCTGCTTCCTTAACCGAGGTTCTCCTATTAGAGGGAAAAGTGGAGCCAGGGCCTGATTGGCTTGTCGTATTCACCGACCAGCTCTGTTAGTTTCCCGGCAAGTGCCGGTATTAAGCATGGGCAGCAATCGCCCAGATACCCCCTGGTGTACGATGGATGAGCAATAAAACTGCAAATCATACCTTCGTGTACTAACTGATATTTCGCTTTGGTTTAATCTACCTTAGTTATCCTGCCTGTCGCCGATAAAGGTGCCTTCCCAGACCGCCGCGGCTTTTTCAGGCAGGGTCATGGCATGGAAGTCGTATAAGGTGATCATCGTTTCCTGGTTGATGCTGCAGGCAAAAATGGGAAGATATTCTCTAACTGCGAAACCGGGGATAAAGCCAAAAAGAGAAGACGGGTTACGCCGGAAAAAAGCCGGAATATCCTCTTGAAACCGTATATACATGCGGAGGATGCCGCTGCCATCCCTGATGCGGACGTGGTGATGCGGTGATGGCATCCCTTCAAAAACGGGGACTGAGATGCCGGTCAGTTTAATGAAATTTTAATTTGAGGTAAGTGTAACAAATCTTTGCGTACGTTGTCATATGTGCATAGTACTATGTATTGCATGGTATTGTGTAAATCTCACAGTGGTTTAAACAGCTCAGAAACGTATTGTCAAACATTTAGCTATCACCTCATGAAACTAAAGTTTTTACTCCTCATCCTGTGTTCAATCGCTATGATCCGGGCATTCGGACAAGCAGGCCCGTCATTATTCGCAGTAAACGGCGTGGCCACCGATTCACTATCGAAACGACCGGTCGGCTATGTAACTGTGTACCTCCGCAACCCGGCAAAGCAATTGATGCGAACCGCCGTGACCAAACCCGACGGGACGTTCATTTTGGAAAAGCTGCCATCCGGAAAATACCTGCTCTCGCTGGTAAGCGTTGGTTTTAACTCAAAAACACTCCCCGTCGACTTGACAGACAGTGCGAAGCTTTCCATCAGTCTGGGCAACATTGCTATCAGCGAACAAATCACACAGCTAAAAACGGTGGCTATTACAGCCGATCGGCCCATCATTAAACAGGACATTGACAAACTCACCTACGACTTAAAATCCGACCCCGACAGCAAAAGCAGCAGTGTGCTGGAGATGATGCGGAAAGTGCCTTTGCTGAGCGTGGATGGCGACGATAATATTCTTTTGAAGGGGAATAGCAGCTACCGGATATTTGTTAACGGCAAGCCATCGGGCATGATGGAGCGTGACCCCAAAAATATCCTCAAAAGCATGCCGGCGTCAACCATTCAAAGCATCGAAGTAATCACCAACCCTTCGTCCAGGTATGATGCCGAGGGAATGGCTGGTATCATCAATATTGTCACCAATAAAAAAGTGAGTAACGGATACAATGGTACGCTAAACGTTAGCCAGGTGTTCCCGGTAGGCGGCCCGCGGTTGGGCGGGTCGTTTTCGTCTAAACAGGGCAAGCTGGAGCTGTCGGGTTACTTTGGTGCGAATGTTTCCAACTCGCCCGAAGTGCTCAATTCCATTACAAGGCTTTCTGCCGGGAGCAACCCAACCAGCCTCAGCCAGCGTAATACGGCAGAATGGGATGGCAGGAATGGCTATGCAGAAGTCGGGATCAGCTACGAAATAGACAGTCTTAACCTGATCTCGGGGCAATTCAATGTTAATGGAAATAACCAGGATGGTATCAACACGCAAAGTTCCGTTTTGAACGAAGCGGGTAACATGGTCCAGCAATACGACCTCTACAATAACAATACGGCAGGCGGGAGGGGCCTGAATGTGGCTTTAAATTACCAACTGGGTTTTAAAAGCAGCAAGCAAAGGCTGCTCACCTTTTCGTACCAGTATTATACCTTCAACAACAGGCAGCATGCGGCGCTGACGGCATCGAACCGGGTGAACTATGCCACGCCCGATTACCTGCAAAACAACGAAGGCGAATCTTCGGAACAGACTTTCCAGGTAGATTACGTACACCCTGTAAAGAAGCTGAATATCGAAATGGGGGTAAAAGCAATTATGCGTGATAACAACAGTGATTTTCAGTACCTCGGATATAATGCGGCAACAGGCGGTTTTGAGGCCGACCCGTCGCGAAGCAATAAGTTTGATAATAGCCAAAATGTATTGGGCGCATACAATAGCTATAGCTACACCCTGCAAAGCTGGAGCTTTAAAGCAGGCGCGAGGGTAGAGGAGACATTGATCGATGCTGATTTTATTTCTACCACATCGCAGCTGAGTAAAAACTTCTTTAATATAGTGCCTTCGGTAAGTATCAGTAAGCAGTTTAAAAACTCCGGTACAGTAAACCTCGGGTTTTCGCAAAGAATACAGCGTCCGGGTATATATCAGCTAAACCCTTTTGTAGACCGCTCGAACCCAAACTTCGAATCGTCGGGAAACCCCAATCTCAGGCCCGCGGTATCTAATAATATCCAGTTAGGTTATAGCAGAACTCAAAAGGCTTCACTGAACCTGATGCTCGGCTATAATTATTTTAATGACCTGATCATGCCTGTTGTGGTTTTCGATCCGGCCACGAATATTACCCGCAACAGTTTTGATAACACTGGTAAAGCCCGCCTGTTTACCTTCAACGGTAATATCAATTACCCCATCACCAAAAAATGGAGCTCATCGTTCAACGGCAGAATTGCGCATGGCCGTGTGCAGGGTATAGTGAATGGTCAGCTGGTAAAAAACCAGGGCTTTATGTATGGCGCATCGGTCAGCAGCGCTTATAACTTTGAGCAGGGCTGGCGCGTTAGCACCAACGTGTTTCTGAATGGCCCGAACCTTTCCATCCAGGGTACTTCAAACCCTTATGCCAGTGTATCGTTCACGGTTAATAAAGATGTGGTGAAGGATAAACTTTCGTTCTCGGCCACGGTCAATAACCCTTTCACTAAATATAGGAATAACATCAGGAATTCATTCGGACCCGATTTTACCCAAACAAATATTAACCGTGCCTATTTCAGAGGCTTCACCGTCAGCCTGAATTACCGCTTCGGCAAGCTGAAAGAAGCGGTGAAGAAAAGCAAGAGGGGTATCAGTAACGACGATGTTCAGGGAGCGGCTTCGGGGAACTAAAAGCATTTTCGAAATTCAAGAACAGCAGTACAATATTAAACCGGATACCCGAATTCTGCGGTGCTTTTTTGCAACAATGGTAACTGTAAGGCTCGATTCAGCATAGCGTTTTTTTGCTGCAAGCTTTGATCGCCCCGTTCCGGGCCCGCTCTCCGAATAACCTGGTTAAAAGAATGACCGGGCCCTGCGGGTGCCTCGTCCGGCAACGGTAGCCGGAAGCTTTCGGGGTCTGTTTGCGCTGCTTATAGCGTTTTGCTCCATTACTCCGGCCAGGGCGAATGCAAAATGGCGTCACAGAAGTCTTGTCTTTTATACCCCGGGATCATGCATACACAAATGTCTGCATTGATGCTTCCGTAGGTAGTATGCGGTTTATGTTTAAAACCATCAAAAAAAGTCGTTATCATGTTTTTCTTTAGCCCGTTGCGCGGAAAATGTTTGACAATTGCTTCACGGTCGTTATCCGATAACTGATCATAGCCCCTGCCCACTACATCCAGCGCCGCTCCAAAATTAAGCAGCGCTACTTCCGGCTCTTTGTACTCGGCAATACCCGGTGAGGTATGAAGCGCAATGGCGTCCCAGACCAGTTGCAGCGATGGCGGTGAAACACCGTGAGCACGCAGAAAATCCCGGGCCGCATTCGCGCCATCAACCTCGAACCTTTTATCGTCGCTCCGGTAATGAGGGGTTAGCCCCAGATCATGAAACATTGCGCTGACGAACAATAACTCTGCATCATACCGGCTATTATTTTGCCTGCCGTTCAGCGCTGCGAAAAGAAATGTACGAAGCGAATGGTTGTACAACAGTTCACTGCCGTGTTCGCGTAATAGTTCTGTTGCCTGCCTGGCGATCACGCTGTCGGGTATTTTTATACCAGCGATAATTTTTCCTGAATTTTCCATCATATACACTTTAAAAAAACGAATTTAATGCCCGCAGGCCCTGGGAAAGGTGCCGTTTCAGGTCATTATTTCTTTTCGGGGACCAGAAAGGCTTTCCCCTTGTTCCCGACAAAAAAGGCGATCAGTTTAGCAGGTTTGTCTTTGCTTGTATTTCTTGTTCTGGCGTGGAGGCCGTTTGGCCTCTCGTAAAAAGCATCGCCCGCTTTGTAATGATAAACCTTGCCATCGAAGGTGGATTCCAGCTCACCCTCCAGAACATAGCCGAAGGTTGGTATAGGGTGCCGGTGGGCCGCCAGATTCTCGGCAGGGGCAAAATTAACAATAACCATTTTGACTTCCTGCTCTTTGAGGCCGGAGGATGGGATAAGTTGTTTAAGAATAACGCGTGGGGGAGTACCGGCAACAGGTGCATGGCCGGAATGCTGTGCCTTTGCATTTAATGTGAAGATAACGCAATAGGTTAAAAAGGTGATCGTTGCTTTTTTCATTTGGGGTCAATTTATTATATTGTTTAAATAGCTTCTGTCTTGGTTGATATGCCGATGCGGTTTAAAAAGTTCATGTGGCAGATGCAAATGATGATGTCGGTTATTTCTTTTGGTGTAAAATAGGAGCGGAGTTTTTCATACGCGTCGTTTGACATGCCATGATCGAAAATAAATGTTACTTCCTCAGCTACCTCCAGGACCGCGCGCTCGATCCCGCTGAACAGGGGACTTTCCTGCCAGGCCGGCAGGGCGAATATGCGGCGGGATGTCTCTCCATGCTGCAAGGCATCCTGCGTGTGGTAATCGATGCAATAGGCGCACTTGTTCAATTGAGAAACCCTGATCTTAATGATCTCTATCAGGTTTTTAGGAAGGGTAGATTGATATAAGCGTTTATCGATCTGAGATACCAGTTCCCAGTATAAGGGCTCTTCTTTCCATACATCGAGACGATGTTTGATTACTTTATTCATAACTTTATTTGTGTTTCACAAAGGTAAAGCGCACAAATTCCGATATGCTTAAACTGGTTTAAGAAAGATATTTTTTCTTTATTTCGCTCAGGTACTCCGGTGTGAACCCTAAAAAAGAAGCAAGCAGGTATTGGGGAACACGCTGTGTAAAATCCGGAAAATGCTCGAGGAAATGCCGGTACAATTCTTCTTTAGAAAATTCATAGAGATATCTTAGTCTCATTTGTGAGGCCGCGTAGGCCCGCTGGAAAACCACGTGAAAATAAGCGTTCATTTCCGGGAGCTGTTTGAGTAACGCGCGTTGGCCGTCTGAACTTATACATAAAACCTCAGTATCCTCTGTGGCGCGGATTGAAAATTGCGCTATGCCCCCGTTTGGGAAAGCGGTAAAATCCGAAGCCCACCAGTTTTCCAAAGCAAAGTCAAGCGTCTGTTCCGTCCCGTTTTCTCTCAGGTAAAATAGTTGGACACACCCTTTGATAATGAAGAATTTTTCAAAGCACCTTTGTCCTTCTGTCAATAGCAGTTCGTTTTTTTTATAGGTTTTACAGGCAAAGAAAGACGCGAGCAAACCGGGGTCGACCGCTTCAATTGAACAGGATTTTCCAATATGGATGAGTAGTTGCCGGATCATTAAAGTATTATTGCCGCACGCGAAATTACAAAATTTGCAAATGAATGTTCACTCAAGACAGATATAGCCTTCCGGCCTCGTGCAGTTAAAAAACCGTGACGATAAAGTGGCCCTTCAATTACTTGTTGTTTCATAAATATCCTCCGTTGATTATCTATAAAATACATTTTTATGAGCCCGGGTGTTTTTCAAATCATATACTTAGGTTAAAAAACAATGTAAGATAACACGATTTCGCTAATCAGATTCCGGGACCTACGATACTGAGTGATTCACTATTTTTCTTACACTTATTTTGTATATTTACTTGTGCTTTGCAAGTAAATATACAATAGGCTGCAGTAAACAATACAAATTGGCTTTATGAAATCAATTACGCCGCGTTCTCGATGTCCGATAAGTTTCTCGCTTGACATACTCGGTGATAAGTGGATATTATTGATCCTGAGAGATATGATTTTTGCCGGTAAATCATCTTACAATGAGTTTCTGCAGTCAGCGGAAAAGATTGCGACTAATATCCTGGCCGATCGCTTAAATATCCTCGAATCACAAAAGTTGGTGGAAAAGGTAGTAGCCAGTGATAAAAGATCCAAGTTCACCTATATCCTGACAGAAAAAAGCATTACCTTAATTCCGGTGATCTTAGAATTATCCATTTGGGGTCTTTCCAATTTTCCGCCTGAAACTGATCCTGATTTAATAATAGCACTCGAATCTGACCGGGAGGAGACGATTAAAAAGTATAAAGAGCTGGCACGAAAGCGTGCGGAGCAACAAAGAAAATCATCACAAGCAGTTCTTTAATCTTTGATTTCTCTCTTTGTACCCCGAGACTTCCGACACTTTTATTTGTTCTTTAGTCTGAACCAATGCTTCCACGCTCGCTTATAAAATGCTGTAGCCCGAATCCCAACAACCTGATCGTAGAAGTTATCTAAGAATGCCATCATCGTTGCCTTAAAATAACCAATGTAAATTAACTTGCAATTTGCAAGTTAATTTACATTGCCATTACTTTAATTGCGTTATGATGTAATAAGTTTGTCATCAAGATGATCGTTGAACGTTATGGTACTTTATCCGCATTGGCTAAGGATTATTAATACTGATTATAAAATGGAAAAGCCTAAAATTTTAATTACCGGTGCTACAGGTTCCACAGGTATGCCATCGGTTGAGGTTCTGTTGCAAAAAGGATTTCAGGTACGTGCGCTCGTGCATAAAGAAGATGCGCGGTCAGCCCGTCTTAAAGAACTTGGTGTTGAGATTGTTGTCGGAGACATGCAAAACCTGGATGATGTCAGATTAGCGTGGCAAGGTGTTAAAAGAGGATATTTCTGTTATCCTTTAAGCCCCGATCTGCTGGATGTAACCGTGATATTTGCGCAGGCCGCTAAAGAAGCCGGCGCTGAATTTATCGTCAACATGTCACAGAAACAAGTGACCTCAACTTCAAAAAGCCCGGCGACGATTCGTCATTTTTTATCAGAAGAAGTTTTCAAATGGACCGGCATCCCGACGGCACACCTCAGGCCGACTTTTTTTGCGGAATGGTTCTTATATGTCTCCGGCCAAATTAAGGCTGGTAAACTACAAATGAGTTTTCCCGCTGAGGCAAAACATGCTCCCATTGCCGGCGAAGACATCGCGAGGACTGTCGGCAGTATTTTAGCTGATCCGGATCAGCATATCGGGAAGGTTTACCAGCTATTCGGACCTGAACTATTAAGTTACAGGGAAATCGGCGAAATTATCGGCAAGACCTTAGGGAAAGACATTGTCTACGAACAGGTGAGCGTACAAGATATGGCTGATTCGATTGGCCTGGGAAGTTATGATCATTTTAAAAACCATGTTGCCAATACAGAAGGTGACAATATATTTGGTGAACCTACTTTTAATAATAAAATAGAAGAAATCACCGGAAGGCCACCAATAACGTTTGCTGATTTTATTGAAAAGAATCGCAGAGCATTTACCTTATGAGCAAAGTTTTCATCATAAAGCGCCTCAGCGTAATATGGTTCTTAAATTACTTGCTGTTTCATAAGTACTCTTTTTTGAAGAATACTTAGGTTAAATCCCCTGGCGACGATCGCTCAGGGGATTTTTTATTTAAGTCCGGTTCCTATTTTAATGCCCGGTAGCCATCCGCGATATGCTAACGGCGGGCAGCAAGTTCATTATCCCTGTGAGAATCAAAAGTAGCTGATACATTATGGTTCCGAATAAAATCTTCATTACACGTACCGGGTGTAGCAGCACATGGAGAAACCGGACCTGTATGAAAAGAATAAGACGGACTATGGCCTTCTTTGAGTTCAATAATACGAAGATCAAGGAAGCAGGGAAAAGCCGCATGCCTTACAGGTTATCGACCCGGGTCTCTACGGCATCTTGTACAGATTGTGGTAAAGCAGATAACAGGTTATAGCCGGTAGCGCTTTCAATACTGCGCACGCTGCAGCGGTAAGTCTTCCAGTCGGAATTGGTCGTATTAATGTTCGGGGTGTTCACGGCGATCACGCGTGTAGAACTGGTCACACGGCTCAGGTCGCTGTTGCCATTTGGCAATACTACGACCACTTTCCAGACATTTGACGGCACGGTGACGTGGCCGCTGTTGATGGTGCTGGCAAAACCATTCGATCCGGTACCGCCGGTGCCGTAACTGCCCATGACAATGTACACCTCATTGCCTGCGGCAACCAATGAACGGGCATAGTTCTCCAGGTTAGCCCAGGTCTGCTGGTTATTATTGGGTGCCTGCGGGATCATATTGGTCATCAGAAAGGTTGCTTCATTGGCTGTAACGGTTGTGGTTCTATCTGCACTGGGGCAGTTGTGGCCACGGTCAAAGCCGGAACCGGAATAACTGGTGCTGCCGACCTGATACCAGCCGGAAGGCAAATTAAGGTCTGCACGGAAAGCGTCAGTACGGGCGGTTGCACCTAAGCTGCTGCTGCCTACATACCAGCTTACCCAGTTCGGGGTACCCCGGTCGCGGTTATAGCTTTCCGTAAAATAAGTCTGGTCCATCAGGTAGTTGGCCGGGAAAACGATGCTGCCGGTCGCTCCGCTGGGGTTGCCCATCAATAAGTTGCTGTTATCGCCGGTAGAACCGCCGGTGCCGCCACCGGTTGAACCATTGTCATAACTGTTCACGATAAAGTCGTCGATATTAATGCGGTTGGTGCCACCGCTGGTCTTGCGCAGTTGGAAACGGAGTGTACCTGCCTGGTTCACCGTAAAAGTGGCCGTATTCAATGCGGCCGATGATGCGGTAATGGTGCCGCCCACCTGGGTATAGCTGCTGCCGCTGTTCGATGATGCCCACAGCTGGAACGCCGAGGAACCATCAGTTCCGTAAACGGCATACTTTACCGTTACGGTAGATGCACCGGCTGCAACGTTAAAGTTCATACCCAGGGTGCCGGTATTACGGATGCGTACCGACTGGCTGCCCGCCTTATGGTCGGATGTGGTATTGCCGATCAGGGCGTCGTCCATACTCCAGGAGCCGCTGCCCAACGTAACATTACTTATTGCGTAAGCGGTCTTGCTGCCTGATTCAAAGCCCTCGGAAAAGGTTTGAGTGATGGCCGTCGTTCGCAGTTTCGATGATACAGCGGTGGTTTGGCCTGTTCCGCTCTCTGGAGCGGGCGCGGTTGTGTCCTTGGAACAAGAGGCCAGCAGGAACAGCGCCGCCAGCGGGGAAAATAGTAAATGTCTGATTTTCATATAAGTTTTTAGGTTGCTTTAACGTAAAAATCATAGCCGGTATGTTAAGCCTGGGTTAAGGTATCATGGTCATATTGTTTCTTTCGGCGGCAAAGCGCACGGTGCGTGAGTTCAAAATTTCCCCGTTGAAGTGTCGCTATAGCAAATACGAATATTATTTTAAGCCGGTTGGGTGGTCAAACGCTAACTCCCCTTTACGGATTTTAATAAAAATTATCGTCCTTGGGTTTGACAATTACCTGGTGATATAGGGCGACCTCTTCAGCCATGGTCCATCAACAACCTATGAAACAGGCAAACTGATGGAGGTTAATATTAATAACTTAACAGGCGTTACCGGCAGCATTGTTGTGAAAATGAATAACCAAACCTTAACCATTGGTAATTACACTTACCAGGAGTTAAGTGTTCAGGGTATTAGCCCGGCAAACGGTGCTGCCGGTACACATATTCGTATCACAGGCGCCGGCTTTAGCAGCACAACTGGCCCTGCGGAGGTATTTGTGAATGGCAAACCCGCATTGGTTGTAAGTGCAAGCGATAATATTTTAGTTGCCGAAGTGCCGGAAAGCGCGGGCACGGGCCCGGTTACGGTTAAGGTAAACGGAAAAGAAGCCAACGGCCAGATCTTTAAATTCCAGGTCATATCCGGCATCAAACCGGCTACAGGGGGTAAAGGCACCCACGTGAAAATTACGGGCGGTGGTTTTGATGATGTCAAAGCAGGTAACCTGGTAGATTTTAACGGTAAACCTGCTTTAGTTACAGAAGCCACAGCCGAATACCTGGTAGTAACCGCGCCTGATGGTGTGCAAACAGGCCCGGTATCGGTAACCATTAACAATCAAAAAGCCACAGGGCCGATATTTACAGTGGTGCCCATGCCTAAAATAGATGCGGTTACCCCATTAAGCGGGCCTGCGGGTACGGTAATGACCATTACAGGAGAAAATTTCAGCACATTTACGGACGAAAACAAAGTAACCATAAATGGTAAGCCTGCGGTTGCTTTAACGGCAAGTGCTTTTAAAATTACTTTAACCATACCGGGTGCCACAGGTAATGGCAAAGTTGTTTTAGATGTTAACGACCAGGTTGTGCAAGGGCCTGATTTTAAAGATCAAACGTTGGGTATAGCTACTTTAAGCCCCGATAATGGCCTTGCCGGTACACAGGTAACAATTACCGGTACTGGTTTTAATACCAATGCGGCATTAAACACCGTAACCTTTAACGGAGAGAATGCACAGGTAATAAGTGCCACGGCAACAAGCCTGACAGTTGCAGCACCCCCAACATTAACATCGGGGCCGGTAAAGGTTGCAAATGCCGGTCAAATTGCCACATCACCGGTAAACTTTAACCGTGCCGGTATTATGACATTAGCCGGTGGGCCAAACAGCTCAGATCTTAATATCAAAGAACGTGGGGCGAGTATCGCAGTAGATAGCCATGGCAATGTGTTCCTGGTAGATTTTACCAGCCAGTGTATCAGGAAGATCACACCGCAAGGCGTAGTTTCTATTTTTGCGGGTAGCACCAGCAAGCAATCGGGTAATCAAAATGGTACAGGCACGTCGGCCTTGTTCAGTTTTGGTTTTACTAATGGTATTGTTGTTGATAAGCAAGATAATCTTTATGTATCTGATGGATATAATAATACGATCCGTAAAATTACACCGGCGGCAGTAGTTAGTACGTATGCAGTAAATTTAAACCAGCCGGGCAAACTGGCTATTGATGATAATGGCATTTTATATGTACAAACCTCATATAGTCTTACACGTGTTGATAAATCGGGTGTCAGGTCGGCCATGAGTGGTTTTTATGGTGGCGCGGATTATGGTTCGCCTGTAATTATTGGGTCATACCTGTATTACTCTGATACCGAAAGCCTGTATATAAACCGTTACGATCTGGATAATAAAACCAATATACGTGGTTGGGCAGGTAATGGTAATTTTGGAAATTCTGATGGACCCAAAAATCAGTCATCACTGGTTATCCCCCTGGGTTTAATAACCGATGGGCAGGGTAATATTTACTTCTCTGACGGGTTTGCAGCAACAACCAGAAAAATAAACTTAACGTTAAATGAATTAAGTACTATTTCGAGTCAGCCATCTACAGGCTACAAGGACGGTGGTTTAAATGAGGCGCAATTCAGGAACAGGTCAGACATGGCAATAGATAAGGATGGCAACATTTATATTGTAGACCAGTATAATAATGCCATACGCAAAATGTTCCTGAAATAATATTTTTGATCTCTGATCACACAATGTTACGGGGCGGTTTTACCGCCCCGTTTTAAACTATCAGCACCCTAAATGAAAATTCCAATATACATAATTGAAGAAGTACTTATCAGACTGCAGGAAATCAACCCCGAAATAGGCAAGTTGAAAACTATGGAAAGACTAGGTTCGCAAATGATCATTAAAACAGGTAACGGGATAATAACTGTGCCCGTACTGTTATTGAGTTTACAACTTCATGATCCCTCTATGTTGAAAAGCGCGGATGTAGAAGCCCTGGCAAAGCAATTTATAAAACAAAAGGACACAAAAAATGGTCTGGTGGCTTCCAATATACCTAACTTTCATGAGCGATCTTCAGAAGAGGGATTTCAACTATAAGGTAACAATTTGTTAACGCCAATTGCAGTTTCAGCACACGTTTAATGCGGTAATTTGAAGTTCAGCGGTTGACAGTATGCAGTTCATTTTTAATTTTATTTCGTTACCCTTTATCGGCGGGGTGCCTTTGAGCACCGGCTTGCTGGTTGTGTTTCTGATATGCCTGCTGGCAGTCGTTGGGTTCTCCAAGATCAGTACGTCATCAAGGGGAGTTTATTCGAGAACTTAGAGCTAGGGCAAGAGTTTTGGAACCTCCTCAAGATCCGAACGCAATTCAACTTGAGCTTCAACAATAAATTTATGACTTTGACATAACAAAAAATAAAGTGAAAAGAATAGTATACCTGTCTGTATGTTCCTATTTTCATGCAGAAGCAATTCAACCAGTAAAGAAGCTAGCCAATTTCAAGAGCATAAAATAGACTCTGGCGCTCATAAAACCGTAACAGATACGGAAAAAAAGGAGGAAGTAAAAGCGAAAACAAAGAGTGTTGTAGTTAGTACTAGATAGTTAACCAACTGATGGTTACATCGGGCGGCAAATAGTCGGATGCAGGTACGATTATTTCAGCAGAAGCATTAAGAATAAGGACTGAGGCAATAATCTTTCAATTAATAAATAAACTTTCACAGGGAATTAAACGCCCTTGATTTTTCATGGGAATTCTTTTTTATGATTAGTTTAAAGGAATAGTGTCGTAATCCGGCTAAGTTTACGCAGCCCCTCAATACTTTCAATTTGTACCCCGCTATCTTTTGGCAACAGTTTTCCCAGGCGGGTGACAAACACATTCCTGCTCGTCCGCTATTTCCGAACATGGTGATCAATGGCTCCGGAACATCCACTTTATTTGCTATTTTGGAGCACTTTCGCGGTGGATATATGAAGAAAACAAAAGCTGCCTTTCCTTATTACAGAGAAATTAATGATTTCCTGGCTTCTATTCCTTGGCCGGCCCGCACAGACGATCCTGATTTTTTTTGTCTTCGGTTAAAGCCATTGGATAAACAAGAACTATCCGTTTACCGGCCACCATTTAAACGGTCGTTCTATTTTTTTGCACTACTTTTTAATTCCGGCAAAATCGAAGTGAGTTATGGCAGCAACACCGTGCAGAATCCAGACTCTTATTTGGTGTTTCATTCTCCAAACCTGGTTTACAGCTTTGCACATAACAATTCGCTGGAAGGTTATGTTATTTATTTTAAGCCGGGGGCTTTCGCCTTTTTTCGCCCGGAGTTTCATGAGCAATTTCCTTTATTTGACGTATTGCATACAAACCTGTTCAAATTTAACCGGGCAAAATTCAATGAATTAGCCTCCCATTTTGAAGCGGTGTTCGATGCTTATGAGCGGTCAGCTAAAGCGCAGCATATCGAGGCGCGATTGAAATTATTGGGATTACTCTATCATTTGGAAGACTTTGCATTAGAACGAAATACCGAAATCCGGCTTCAGAGTCCACAGCAAACCTTATTGCGAAAGTATATTCAATTAATAGATAATCATTATATTGATAAGCGTACAGTGGAAGGGTATGCGAGTATGCTTTCAGTAACCGCTAATTACCTCTCACAAGCCGTCAGGCAAGCGTCTGGCCAGAAGGCGCTTTCATTTATTACAGGTCGCCTAACGACCGAAGCAAAATCGCTTATACAATACACAAGCTTTGAAGTTTCTGAAATTGCTTATAAGCTTAACTTTTCTGACCCTACCAATTTTGGACGATTCTTTAAGAAACAAACGGACTTATCACCTTCAGAGTTCAGAAAACGCTTCAGATAAGGAATTGACCTGTTTATCCAAGATTTTGATATGTATTTCAAAGTGGAGTTAATTTTATTTGTATTCAAATTTTAATTGTATGCCAAGCAAAGTGTTTATCAATCTACCCGTACAAGATCTTAACAGATCAAAGCAGTTTTTTCAGGACTTAGGATTTTCATTCAATCCTCAGTTTACCGATGACAAGGCCGGATGCATGGTCGTTAGCGACAGTATTTTTGTAATGCTGCTCACGGAGGCTTATTTTAAATCTTTTATCGATACCGAAATATGCGATGCCCATCGTTCTACAGAAGTGCTAATCGCACTCGACGCCGGATCAGCAGATGAAGTGAAGGGATTTATAAGCAAAGCCAAATCATTGGGCGGGACTCTCTATGCGTCCGCAAAAGACCATGGTTTTATGTATCAACACAGTTTTGCAGATCTTGATGGCCATAAATGGGAAATGGCATATGTGGATTTGAGCCAGTTTCCGCAAGCCTAAAATTTAAGACATGAACTACAACTCAGCGATAGACAGCTATATTGCAAATGCAGCAGCGTTTGCAAAACCCATTATGGAGCATTGGCGCAAGCTTGTTCACGAACGCTGTCCCGATGTAACGGAAGTTATAAAATGGGGTATCCCACATTTCGAACATAAGAACGATAACTTGTTCGTGATGGCGTCCTACAAAAATCATTGCTCTTTTACGTTCCTGAGGGACGAAATAATGAGCGCCCCGCGGCTAAAGGCAAACAAGGGCCTGAAACCTATCCAAAGATTTCTGGGAAAGATTACTAACCTAAGGGAGTTGCCGCCGGACGAAGAATTTACAGCCATGCTCGATGAGGCCAGGCAGTTAAATGAAAAAGGTATCAAAATAAAACGCGTGAAGCCTGAAAGTGTTAAACCCAAGGTGCTTGAAACACCCGATTACCTAATGGCTGCTTTAATGGCTAATCTCAAAGCAAAGGAGGTGTTCGAAAGTAGGTCCAATTCGTTCCGCAAAGAGTACATAATTTGGATCAGCGATGCTAAGACAGACGAAACACGTCAAAAAAGGATAAATGAAGCTTTGGAGTGGATAGCCGAAGGAAAAGGCAGGTTTTGGAAGCATCAAAAATAGCCGCCATGTTCCCGGCCTTCTATTCGACAGAGGCGAAGGCTTTGCCTCAATGGCCGTCTTGTACATACATCAGCAAATGGTGCTACCATGGTATTGGACGTTAAGCCTCCAGTCGCAATCATCCCGACCGATTTATTTAGTTATAACGGGCCAACCGCTTTTCCAGTGCAATTTCTCTATTCTTAGCTTCGGTATGCCTTTATCTGAAGCATCATATGCATGAAATACGAGATAGTCCATGCCATTAAAATTGGCTACGGCATTATGACCTACGCCATACCACTTACCATCGCCTTCTAAAACCAATGTGCCGCCACCTGTTTGCAGGGAAACTCCATTCTTATCAATGTAAGGTCCTTTTATTTCTTTAGACCGGCCTATGATCATTTTGTACGTACTTTTCGGTCCCTTACAACAGTAATCTGTAGATGCGAAAAGATAGTAATACTTATCTTTTTTGTAGATAAACGGTGCTTCAATGGCATTTCCGCCTGCATCAACCGGGTTACCGTCAACAGCAGGCGGATTAGTTGCTGAAGCACTTTTTTTTCGGCTGGCAATGGTTGGGAGGTATGCAATGTCTTCTGCTACACTTAGTCTGTCTTTATTTAGTTTCACCATCTTCAATCCATCCCAAAATGAGCCAAACGTAAGATAGGGCGTACCTTTTTCATCCTCTATCAAATTCGGGTCAATCGCGTTCCAATTGGTCTTCCCCGGATAAGACTGTATAATGCGTCCATGGTCAACCCATTTATATGCGGGATCACCTGTGTGCAAGGTGGTATTAGTCGCTAAACCTATGGCCGAGGTATTTTTACCAAACACGGACACCGAGTAAAACAGGTAATATTTGCCGTTATGATAGGAAATATCAGGTGCCCAAATATGACCTTTAAACCCTGGAATAGAGTCCACAGCCCATTGAGGGGCGGTATCAAAAATAGCCTTCTCCTTTTTCCAATTCGCCATGTCCTTTGATGACCACATGGCTATACCATTACCGGTGCAAAATATATAATAAAGACTATCCTGTTTTATAATAACCGGATCGTGAACGGAGATATCCCTTTTTAATTCCTGCGCGCTGCAAACGGAGCGGAGGGTATAAATTAATAGTAGTAATAAAAGCCTTTTCATAATGATGATTTTAGAGCATACACTACTTAGCCTCCTTAACGCCTTCTGTAGTCATTACCACTTTTTTTATAGAGCCATCGTCGTTATAATACAGATAATCAATACAAACGGAGCGGCGGAAACTGCCGCCGTTTGGCGGGATGGCGCCGTTATGGTAAATAATGTACGACTTATCCTTAAATTCGATGATAGCCTGGTGGTTAGTATTGGAGTTGCCTGCCAGTTCGTTAAACAGGCCTTTAAACTCCCACGGACCATTAATATTTTTGCTCATGGCATAAGCCAGTTTTTCAGGAAACTGATAGGCGTACGACAGGTAATACCAGTCGCCATGTTTATGTATCCAGGGTGCTTCGGTAAAATTCGGCAGACCGTTTATTTTTATTATCGGGCCATCAAGCTCGGTCATGTTGGGTTTTAGTTTGGCATAGTAACAAGCCGAGTTACCCCAAAAAAGGTAGGCTTGCCCGTCGGTATCAATAATTACGGAAGGGTCTATATCGTCCCAGCCAATTTTAATATCAGTGGTCATGTTATTGGTAATAAGCGCTGAACCACGGGCATCTTTAAAAGGACCCATAGGATTATCAGCTATGGCAACGCCGATCGCTTTGCCCGGCATCGTAGCATGCTCAATCGCAACGTACCAGTAAAACTTACCATCGCGTTCAATAACCTGCGATGCCCAGGCATCGTCCTTAGCCCATTTAAAATCCTTTACATTTAATGGTGAGGGGTGCTCCGTCCAGTGTACCATGTCCTGTGATGAGTAGCACAGCCATTCATGCATCTCATAAAAATTCTTTTCAGGCAGCGCCACGTCATGTCCGGTGTACAGATACACTTTATCTTTATATACCAAAGCGGCCGGGTCCGCAGTGTATTTATTCTTTATTATGGGGTTGCCTGCAGCTGTGTCTAAATGTCTAAGGGCCGTTATATTCCGCGCGTCTTTAGCTGGTGAACATGCATTGAAAGTCATTGAAGCGACCACTATAGCCAGAGAAATAATTACTCCATCCTTTTTATTGAATAACGCCATATTATTTGGGTTTTAATTTTATTACTCCGAAAGAAACCGAAGGTAGGATAAATTTTTTAGTTGTCAAAAGAACACTTAAAAAAATGAAATGTAAGTGTGTATTGCTTACGCTAATAAATTGCTAATTACAGCTCATTTTAATTGAATGATAAATTCTTAGTTGAATTTTAATCCATTTTTGTTATAAGTGTTAAATGAACACTAAATAATAGACAAAGCCGAAATCTTAAGAATAGGCGCTAACCAATTTATTTATTTATTTACGAAAAGTTTCTTTTCACCGGCCAGGTTTTGTAAAGCGGCGGCGATAGGTACGGTCAGACCATTTCTGGTTGTAAAAAGAACACAGATCCGGTAAGATGGAACACTGCAGCTCCTGTTTTTGCTCCGGGTACACGGCCGGGCCGGATAAATTCTATGTATCCGGTTTTGACGGTATATTTTGGGCACCTGGATTGTCCATGGGGGAGGAAATACTACTGTACTACTCATTTTTATTTTTAAGTGTTCTTTTAACAATAAAAAAATAACATATCTTAGTTTTTAATTAGCCAGTGGCTAATGCACCAAAAACCAATTATAACCAGATCAGCATTACCAAAATCCGGATACCAGAGATGGGTATGTTAATTTGAGGTTTCTTCGGCCGGATAGTAAGAAAGCGGATATTTAATTTATTAATAAATATAACCAGTTAAAGATGTTGGATACAGAGATCAAGGACCTGCTGATTGATATAGCTTTGAATAACAGCCGGGCATCTTTCAAAAGGTTATATATAGCTTATTATAATAAATTATTTACCCTGGCTAAATCGCTGGTGAAATCAAGTGAGCTTGCAGAGGAGATTACAGATGATGTGCTTTTAAGCCTGTGGATAAGGCGATCCGGTTTAACAGAGATCAATAATTTTACTTTTTATGTCTATTCGGCTATAAAGAATAAATCGCTTACCTATCTCTCAAAGGCACAAGTAAATAACGTAAACATTGACCATGTTGATGTAGAGATAGCCGCGCCTTCTGCCAGCGGTGAAGACAAACTTGCCTGCGAAGATCTCACTAAAATTATTAATATCGCCTTAAGTAAACTCTCTGGGCAATGCAGATTGGTGTTCAAACTGGTAAAGGAAGATGGTTTAAAATACCGGGATGTTGCCGGATTGCTGGATATATCTGTTAAAACTGTAGAATATCATATGGGGAATGCAATGAAAATGCTGTCAAAAAGCATTGAAAGTTCAAAAAAACAGATAGTCTTTTCGCCCTTTAGTGAATCGTTAAAAAAATAATTAATTTTCTGACTAGGGTATTCTCATTATTTACAGACTCTATTATTAGAGAACTATAAATAATGATTAATAACGTTTGGATACTTATTGGTAAAAAGTTCAGCGGAGAAGCCTCGCCTGAAGAACTGCTTGAACTCGAGGAGCTGTTGCAGCAGGGGGGAGGAGAGCAGTATCCGCTCCGGTTGCTCGAGGAGATCTGGGAAAACGAGCATCAAAACAATTCCGACGATAAAATACTAAACACATGGGAGGCTTTTGAGGTTAAACTTGATGCTGCCGATAAAAACGAAACTGAAGAAGCCGCGAAGGTTGCTGACATTAACGCTAAACAAAAAGTAATAAAATTCATTAAACATGCTTCCTGGCTTGTTGCCGCGAGTTTAATTTTAGGGGTATTTTTGTTTACACGTCATGGCGATACAGCTAATTACAGGCCAAACGAAATAAGTGCCCCTAAAAATGGCATCAGTAAAATTCAATTGCCCGATGGTACTAAGGTCTGGCTAAACTCAGGCAGTAAGTTGGCCTATGGCAACGATTTTGGAACGGATGTAAGGAAGGTATCATTGGTTGGCGAAGCTTTTTTTGATGTGGTGAAAGATGCCAGACATCCGTTTATAGTAACGACCCCAACCATCAGTATCAGGGTGTTGGGCACCCGCTTCAACTTACGGTCCTATAAAAATGATAAAACTTCTGAAGCCGCGCTGCTACGCGGGCAAATAGAACTAACTGTTTTACGAAACCCCGAAAAGAAGATTATTCTCAAGCCATCAGAAAAATTAACTGTTATAAATAATGAAAACGTTGCAGGTAAAGCCAATAAACAACAGGCAAACGTAGGCGAAGAAACACCTCTGATTGCACTAAGCAGGATCCATCAGGCTAAACAGGATACTTTACCATCAGAAGCGCTTTGGTTAGAAAATAAGCTGGCCTTTGATGCCGAGGATTTTGAGGGGCTCGCTAAAAAGCTGGAACGCCGTTATAATGTTTCTATTGTTTTTGACAACGAAAAGGTGAAAAAACTAAGATTTACCGGCAAATTCCAGAATGAACCAATTAACAAAGCCTTAAAGGCTTTACAAACCACAACCAATTTCCACTATAAAATTAATAACAATCAAATTGTAATTCATTAATTATTAACCAATCATAAATGCCTATGCATAAATAACTATCTAAAGACTACGCCAAAAAAAATGGGGAAATGTTGACGCATTCCCCCATGTAAATGGTACAAGTTAACTACCAGTCCTTCTATAAACCAAATAGTTAAATAACCTTAATGCTAAATTATGAAAAAAAATGCACACCGCATTAACCAAGTGCGGCGGAACCAATTTTTGAAAGTACTTCTTATGTTTAAATTTATCCTTATTCTGGTCATCGTCTCTTCCATGCAGGCGTTTTCCAAAGGGTATGGTCAGACCAAAATAAATGTCAGTTTTGAGAAAGTGCCGTTAAAGAAAGCGCTCAGAGAGATTGAAAAAAAATCTGATTACCACTTTTTGTACAATGATGATGTGCTGGCGAAAAACAACTTGCCGGCCAGTTTGAATACCAAGGATGCCTCACTGGATGAGGTAATGAACGCTTTGCTCCATAAAACCAACCTGGGATATACGCTGAGCGACAATAACCTTGTTATTTTATCCGAAAAAGGAAGCATCCTTTCCGCGGTTACGGTAACAGGAATCGTAACAGACGAAACTAACCAGCCATTGGCGGGGGTGAGTATAAAAGTAAAAAAATCAGAATTAGGTACCCAAACCGATGTAAATGGCAAATATGCCTTAAACATTCCTGATGCAAATGCCAACAACGTCGTATTGGTATTTTCTTATGTTGGTTTTAACCAGCAGGAGCTGCCGCTCAATGGCAGCACGGTAGTTAATGTAAAACTCCTGCCTGCATCAAGCTCACTTAACGAGGTAATTGTAGTAGGTTATGGTGGTGTAAAAAAGAAAGACATTACCGGTTCTGTGGGTATTGTAGATGCTAAAGAAGCCAAAAAGCTCTCTACCAATGATATGTCGCAATTATTGCAGGGCAGGGTGGCAGGTGTTGTTGTTAACAGCGATGGCCAGCCCGGCGCTTTCCCGAGTGTACGGATTAGAGGGTTTAATACCTTTGGCGATTCAGCGCCTCTCTATGTAATTGATGGAGTTGCGATGTCAAACTCCCCGCGTGATTTTAACCCCAATGATATCGAATCAATGCAGGTGTTAAAGGATGCATCGGCGGCGGCTATTTATGGCTCAAGGGCCGCCAATGGTGTGGTAATTATCACCACAAAGCAGGGAAAAAAAAATACGGCCTTCAAAATTGATTACAGCGCTTATTATGGCGTAGACAAGATCTGGCAAAGAATCCCCGTACTTAACAGGGTACAATACCAAACCGTTATTAACGAGGTCAATACCAATGCCGGTTTACCCCTTATCCCCGGCAACGATCCGGCGTCGTCAGTTTTTGTGAGCAATACGGATACCGACTGGCAAAAAGTAGGTCAAAAGAACGGTAACCGCCAGAATCATGATCTGAATTTTTCGGGCGGAAGTGAGCATTTTACCTATAATGTTTCCTTAGATTATTTTGGTAATAAAGGAACTTTTGTGGGTAATGGTCCAACTTATGACCGTTATTCGACCCGTGTAAATACAACCGGCGAAAAGGGGATCTTCAGGTTCGGTGAGTCAGTGGTTTACACCCATTCACATGAAAACGCGTTAACTTATCGTTCTGATATCCTCACAGGTAACAGGCCACCGCTTATTATCGATTTAATCGAAGCTGTGCCAACCCAGCAATTATATGACCCTACAAAGGTTGGCGGTTTCGGCGGTATCCTGTCCACGGTTCAAAATGTAATCTCGCTCAACGCGGTAGGTATCAACTCGCTGATAAAAAACTATACCGACGTTGACCGGATATTCGCCAGCGCCTTTGGTGAAATAGACCTGCTAAAATACAAAGGGCATAGTTTAAGGTTTAAAACCAGCCTGGGTTATGATAAGGTATTGGCTAATGATTTTTCATACCAGCCTCCTTTTGACCTGGGTTACTTTTTTAACCAAGCCATTTCGCGCCTGGATAATACCGAGCGTTTGTACACCACAGCGCAGATAGAAAATACGATAACCTATAACAAGCGGTTTGGTAAGCACGCTGTTGACGTGTTGTTAGGCCAGTCATACCAGCAAAATAATTTTCAAAACCTTTACGGCCATTCCGAAAATGTTATTGCACCATACCTTACTTTGAGTAACGGGACTAACAAAACCACTGATGGCACTAAATCTGAAAGTACATTATCATCATACTTTGGCAGGGTGAACTATAATTTTGATGATCGTTACCTGTTAACTGCTACATTACGCCGCGATGGGTCATCGCGTTTTGCGCCTGATCACCGGTATGGTTATTTTCCATCGGCTGCTTTGGCCTGGCGTATTTCGAGCGAGGAATTCTTTGCTCCGCTTAAGAATATCGTCAGTGACCTGAAATTCAGAGGTGGCTACGGTAAACTGGGGAACCAAAATATCGGCGATTATCTGTACACTTCATACATTAACTCCAACATCGTTTATAATTTTAATAATACGAAGGTTACCGGCGGGCTGGTAACCAACCTGGTTTCGGAGAACATTAAATGGGAAAGCCGTTCAACAACCAACCTGGGTTTTGACGCCACTTTGTTGAATGGCGCTGTCGACCTGTCGGCTGAGTATTATAACAGCAAAACCGCTGATGTATTAGTAGGTGTACCAATCCCTTCATCAACAGGTTCTGTAAACCAGGCACCGGTAGTTAACGCGGCTACTTTACGTAACCGGGGGGTTGAAGTTACAGTGGCTTATCATAAACGTACAGGCGAATTTACCTGGGATGTTGCGGCCAATATCGCCACTGTAAGGAACAAAGTGCTTGCATTGGGCGGTAATAACGAGCCCATATATGGCGTGGGTTCAAAAACCGAAGTAGGTGGTGAAATTGGTGAGCATTATGGCTACGTGGCCGAAGGCATTTTCCAAAATCAGGCAGAAATCGACGCGCACGCCAGACAGGAAGCGGGCACCGCGCCCGGTGATATCAAGTTCAGGGATATCAACGGTGACGGTGTAGTAACCCCTGCGGACCGTACTTATCTGGGCAGCGCAATACCTAAATTAAATTACGGCCTGAACCTTTCGGCGGCGTATAAACGTTTTGACATTTCTGTATTCACTTCCGGCAGTTCCGGCTTCCTGATTAACAGTCGCTTATACCGCGATCTGATGCTGACTACTGATTACATCAACAGGAGCACTGATATATTAAATCGCTGGACACCGACCAACACTAATACCGATATCCCTCGCGTGGTTCAAAACGATCCTAACCAAAACCAGCGCGACTCGAACCGCAAGGGCTGGCTGCAGAATGGTAAATACCTGCGCATTAATACCGTACAGTTGGGGTATGCCTTCAAGAAGGACCTTATTAAAGGTGTATCAAACCTAAGGGTTTATGGTACGGCCCAAAACCTGTACTCGTTCCAGGCTTATAAAGGCTTTAACCCCGACTTTACTTCGGGCGTGTTTAACCCGGGATTTGATGCCGGCTCCTTTCCTAAGCCAAGAACCATATTAATGGGTGTACAGGTAGGTTTTTAACAAAGTTGTTTAGATCGTTAATTGAATCAACATGAAAAAAATTAAATATTTCGCTATAATAATATTAACAGCATCCCTGTTTGGGTGCGATAAAAAGCTGGATCTTCAAAATCCTAATGCGCAAACATCAATACAGTACTGGAAAACAGCTGCCGATGCCAGTGCCGGGGTTTCGGCCATTTACAACAGTATGATACAGGATGGCAGCTATATGCGTATGTACCCTGCACTTACCGATGGCCGCGGCGATGATTTTAAGGGCGACAGTCCCTGGGGCGACCTTGTCCAGGTGGCCAATTTTACTATTCCAACCACATCGGGGCCGGTGCAATGGGTATGGGCCCAGCATTACCAGTGGGTATACCGTACCAATCAGGTTTTAACCAACGTGCCGGCCATTGCCATGGACGAAGGCTTAAAAACACGCTTGTTGGGGCAAGCCTATTTTTTAAGGGCGCTTGCGTATTTTAATTTGGCACGTACCTACAAAGTGGTTCCGCTTATTTTAACCGTACCTAAAGATCAGAAAGATTATTATCCGCCAACGGCAAGCGAGGATGAGCTATGGAACCAGATCTATGATGATTTCCAGAAAGCCGCGACCATGCTGCCGGTAAGTTATGCCGGTGTTAACGGACCCGATCAGGGACAAAAGGGACGCGCTACAAAAGGCGCTGCGGTTGGCTTGCTTGGTAAGGCTTACCTGTATCGCCAGAAATGGCAGGAGGCAGCCGATCAGTTTAAGCGGCTCATTGACGGGCCGGAGTTAAATATTTATAACCTGATGACGGATTTCAGGGATAACTTTAAACCTACTAACGAGAACAATGCCGAGTCGTTATTTGAAATACAGTTTGCTGATCCGGCAACGGTTGGCGGTACGGTAGGGAACTACGGAGGCGAGCCGAATGCCAATTGGAAGCAGGTCTCATCAATAGGACATACTTATGCCATGGAGGGTTTTGGTTATTCGGACTTTTTGCCCACCCGCTGGATCTACGATGAATTTAAAAAAGAAAAAACGATTGATGGTCAGCCCGACCCCAGATTGCTGGCTACTATAGCATCATACGAACCTGGTGTATCTGAGCTGGCTTATTTTGGACCATGGCTTAACTCCAAAACCAATATTTATCCGCGTAAGTATACCCATGACGGCATCCCGGGCTTTACCAATGAGAACAATGGCATTGAAAACTCAGGTATTAATTACCGGGTTTTAAGATACGCAGACGTGCTGTTAATGTATGCTGAAGCACTGAACGAATTAGGTCAGACAACCGCAGCTTATCAATATATCCAGCAGGTAAGGGACAGGGCCATCTGCCCAATTTGGCAACGACCAAACCGGGCATGAGCCAGGCTGGTATGCGTGAGCAATTGGGCCATGAAAGGGCTTTGGAATTTGCTATCGAAGCACAACGTATCAACGACATTATTCGCTGGGGCTGGCTGTATAAAGCGGATAAGCTGGCAGAGTTAAAAACCCACGACGTAGAGTTTAATACCTGGACGCCCGGCAACGAATATTTGCCGGTACCGCAAACTGAATTGGATGTGAACAGGAATTTGAAACCTAACCCTGCCAACTAAACGTAACCTCCCTTCCGGCTTAATTGCCGGAAGGGATTAAAATCTAATTTTATGAAAAATCTGAGCAGGTCAGGGAAGTTTTTTATGCCCTTTATTTTAGCAGCAAGCTTAATAGGCGCATGTAAAAAGGAGGGAAGAGAGCCAAACCCAACCGATACGGTTGCTGTAAAACCGCCGGTAACAACGATATTTGATATTAATTCTATTAATGATACTTACGCTGATATTGCGTCATTTGTGACCTATCAAAAATGGACGGTATACAATGTCCATGATCCATCGGTAAAAAAGTTTGGTGATTATTATTATAGTTACAGTACCGATGTTGCCTTTGGTGCCGGCATAAGGCCTGGTCTGCAGATCCGCAGATCAAAGGACCTGGTGCAATGGGAGTATGTTGGCTGGGTGTTTAATACTATCCCGGCAAAAGGTGCGGCGTTTATTAGTAATTTAGGCGGAACAGCCTTTAATGCGCTATGGGCTCCTTATGTACTAAAAGCAGGTTCGGCGTACCGGTTGTATTATTCGTTGTCATCAGCCGTTCCGCGCCTCAGTGTGATCGGGATGGCAACCGCCACCTCGCCCGAAGGGCCCTGGACCGAAAAAGATATTGTAGTAACATCTGCCAATGATGCCGGCATACAAACCAATGCCATTGACCCGACGGTGATCACAACAACCAGCGGAGAACAGTATATGTATTACGGTTCGGCATGGGACGGTATTTATATCCTTAAGCTTGATCCGGCTACCGGCCTTGCCTCATCATCAGGCGACAAAGGAAAGAGGATAGCAAACAGGGGGTTTACTGCCGGTAAATACAACGGTAACATCGAAGGTGCAGAGGTGATCTACAACCCCGATCTGAAAAAGTATTTCCTGTTTATCTCTTATGACTGGTTGCAAACCAAGTATAATGTAAGGGTAGGCCGTGCCGATAATCCTACAGGCCCATTTTACGACTATAACGGGCATGATCTGAACACTAACGAAGACCACGGTCCCATGATACTGGCACCGTATCAATTCGCTAACCAAAGCGGTTGGCAGGGAACCGGGCATTGCGCTGTCTTTGATAATGGCAGCGGACAATATTTTATGGCGCATCAGGCCAGGCCTGGCGTTAATTCTTTTTTTATGGATCTCCATGTACGCAAAATATCGTGGACAACAGACGGCTGGCCCATAGTATCACCCGAAAGATATGCCAATGTTGCCCAAACCGCTATTACAGCTGCCGATGTTACAGGCACATATGAAAGGATCACGCTGAACTATCATGTGGTGCCGGGCTATGGGACTGAACAGGTTTCGCCCGATTTTCAAACTGCCATGGATTTTAAGCTTGATGCCGGTGGTACTATAAATGGGAACGCAAATGATAAATGGACCTTTAACAGGCCATGGATAACCTTAGCATACAGCAACGGTGATACCTATAAACTCAGGGCAGAAAGGGAAAGGGATTGGGAAAACAAAATAACATCGACTATCATTTTTACCGGTTTGGATAATACAGGTACCGCTATATGGGGTAAAATGAAATAATAAAATCATACAAGGCCACACCTGATCCTCCCTAAAAGGCAGGACCTTTGACTTACGATTGATATTATTCATTTTAGGTTCTCCAAGGAGAAGTGCAAACATCGTTGCCAGGCTTCGGTGAAAAATCGACAGTTGAACAAGGGACGAAAAAGTGCATTTTTTTCAGATTTTTTTCCGCCCCGACGAGTGGTATTCCTTTGTTATTTACCGGGCGATGGACGCAGCGATAAAGTGCTGGAGGTCCTTTGGAAGGACAGACGTTGGCGCCCGGGCAGGGGAGACAAATGGAGTTGGCGGCGATATCGCGAAGCGTTCTTTGGGTGTAATTCGCGCGGGAGGAAGATTCATGACCATTACGGGGCCGGTCGAAGGGCCGGCTAACGGCGTTCTGCATATAGACTTTGTTGTCGAAGCGGACCGTTCCCAATTGATGGAGATAGCGAAGGTGGTTTGAAAACGAATAACGCCAACGTCGTTACGCTCGGCGAGGCGATCGCGACATACAACTCGGCCGATCGGGTCAAGGGTAAGACCATCGTCCGCGTTCGTTCATAAAGATAGGGGACGTCGGAGGTTCCGGCTTCCCCCAATCTGTTTAATAAGCTTTTCGTGAATTAATTCTTTTTACGGCGCCTGGTATCTGTCTCACACTTCAGTCAAATGTAATGTCACCGGGTTGTTCGGCGAGTCCGATCAGAATCCCTTCAGTTCCGCGCATGTAGCAAAGCCGGTAGAAGTTTTCATACTGAACCATTTCACCAACAAGCTGCGCGCCATGTTTGCTGAGCCTTGCTGCCACGTCGTCAATGTCTGTTACCGTGAACATGACACGCAGATACCCCCGGGGTGTTTACCGACGCTGTCCGGTGATCCGAAACAACAGGTGGAGAAAGAAACCGCGAAAGTTCATAGTTTGCTTATTAGGGACCTGCCAAAGCTTATTCTGCGCGCTTGAGATCATTTTGTAAAATCGCAGTTTGGACGGTTTTTTTTCATGAATTAGTCTGCAACTACAATTTTTATGTTAACTTATTGCTAAATTTACACTAAATGTTATTAATTGATGATGGATTGTCGCTGCAGGCTCTTTTAAAGCTTTCAATTTACGACATCAATCGCATATAGAGACAATTGCACCACGAAAAGGCATCATTTGTCTTTAAAGTGCATAAATGATATAGATGTTAAGTTATTATTCGTGTTTCTGAAATCACCAGTCGGAATTATATCTGGGATTACATTAAAATTACCTTAAGTGTGGTTAAAATGACATGACAAGATTATTACACCCCTTTAAATGTTTGTACGGTCGCTAAATAATGAAAGCCAACTACTCCGCAAAATCGCGGAAGGTGATCAGCACGCCTTCAAAATAATTTATGATTACCATCGGCGGGCGGTTTATGCAAGAGCGATTTTTTTACTTAAATCGGAGGTATTAGCTGAAGAAGTACTTCAGGAAGTAATGCTGAAACTTTGGCAGAGTGCAGGGAAACTTACAGATGAAACTAATCTGGGCGCTTACTTAACCACATTAACACGTAACCGAAGCTTTCAAATACTGCGGCGAAGAGTCCTGGAAGCTAAGACTGAAATTGAACTGCGAAAAGATTGGACAGAAAGCCACAACGAAACAGAGGAAGGAATCTTGCTGGCGGATACTCAAAAAATACTCGCCGACGGCATTGCGCTGTTACCCCCGCAGCAAAAAATGGTTTATGAACTTTGCCGCGTTGACGGGCTTAAATATGAACAGGCGGCTCAGTGTATGAATTTAAGTGTTGAAACGGTTAAAAGTTATATGAAACTGGCGCTTCGTTCGCTTAGATCTTACATGAAATCGCATACCGATCTTGCCGTGATTTTGATTATTCTAAAAATTATTTAATTTTTTTTCTTCTTCGATACCCCCTTATTGACTTTTCATGGATTAATATAGGAAAGGGACAATTATTATTCCCTGAACATTAATCATGTCGAATACAGAAGACAACAGGCTCCTTTTATTATATCAGAAATTTCAATCTAAAACGGCATCCGTTGAAGAGTTAACGGAATTGAACAACTTCTTAGCCAGTGAGGGTGCCGAGCAGCACCTGTTTGAACTTATTGAAAAAGAATATCAGTTATCCGAAATTAAGCAACCCGAGCTCTCCGAATTTCGCGCCGCGCAAATATTTCAGCAGATAACGAGCCAGCCTCAGACCCATCGTAAGATTAGGAGTTTATGGCCCCGCATTGCCGGGGTGGCTGCAATTGCAGGGATGCTGGTTATTTCAATTTTATTCAAAGACCAGTTCTTATCCATAGGCAACCAATCACAAGTTGTTTCTTCAAATCAGGATATTGCACCTGGCAAAAGCGCTGCCACGTTAACGCTGGCTAACGGGAGAAAAATTCTACTCACTAGTGTTCCTTCCGGCGAACTGGCCAACGAATCCGGTGTGACAATATCTAAAACTTCAAATGGAGAAATCCTTTATGAAATCAAAGAAAACAGTGAGACTAAACCGGGACAGCATAATCTGCTGTCTACAGCAATGGGAGAAACCTATCAGGTGAAATTACCCGATGGTTCCAGAGTGTGGTTAAATGCAGCCTCATCCCTAAAATACCCTGTCTCTTTTTCATCTTTAAAAGACAGGCGGGTTGAACTTCACGGCGAGGCATATTTTGAGGTAGCAAAGGATAAGCTGCATCCATTTTTAGTGGAGACAGATGGACAGGAAGTGACCGTTTTAGGGACGCATTTTAACATTAAAGCTTACAAGCAAGACAAAAATATTGTTACGACACTTGCTGAGGGTAGTGTGAGGGTCGGCTATCAGGCCTCCGCCTGGAGTGATCACGGAAAAATTGTTTATAAAGATGAAGTCATTCTAAGTCCCGGACAACAGTCGCTTTTGAAGGGGGAAACGATAAGCGTTTCAAAAGCAGCGTTGGAAGAGTCGCTTGCCTGGAAGGATGGCAACTTTGTTTTTAACGACGCCAATATTGAAAAAATAATGCAGGACATCGCCCGCTGGTATAACATTGAAGTGTTGTACGAAGGACCATTTCCAACGGGTGCATTTTCCGGCAATATCTCCCGATCTAAGAATATAAGCCAGATTCTACGGGCTTTAGAATCAACAAAACTAGTTCACTTTAAAATCGAAGGGAGGAAAGTATACGTCAGTAAATAATTACCTGTCAAAAAAATACCAGATCCCGGAAACCGGAACCTGGTTTAAGTTTCGTTTAGCTCTAAATTAATTAAAAACTATTTGCAGCGAACCTTCGCCCTGGAAAGTTGAGGTCTGCCGCATTAAACTAAACTCAGATAAATGTATAGAAAATATACCACACAATTGGGTATACGCAATTGTGTATGCCATAAAATTTTCCTCATCATGCGATTAACCTGCTTCATTTTGTTTGCATCGCTGATGCAAGTTGCCGCTGCCGGATTTGCACAGAAAATTTCCTTGTCAGAAAAAAATACGCCTTTGGTCAAGCTGTTTGCTAATATTAAAGGGCAGACCGGGGTTGATTTTGTGGCGGATGGGGATATCCTTAAGGCAGCAAGGCCCGTGAATATCCGGGTGGTTAATATGGAGCTGAAAGATGTCCTGGAAATATTATTCAAAGACCAGCCGTTAGCCTACGAAATTCAGGATAAAATAGTGGTAGTATCCCGGAAAGAACCATCATTATTTGACAGGATCAGCGCAGTTTTTACTAACATGGATGTAAATGGCTTAGTCGTTAACGAGACCGGAGAACCCATGCCGGGAGCAAGTGTATCAGTTCAGGGTGGAGGAAAGTTATATATTACCGATGCCAAAGGTACATTCAAACTACTTGACGTTTCCGGGAAAGAGACGATCATTACCAGATTTATCGGCTATAAGCCGGACACAACGGTACTTAAATCGAAAACGAGCGTTGTTATTGCATTAAAGCCCTTAGCGGCACAGTTATCAATGGTCACCATTGTCAATACAGGTTACCAGAATTTAAATAAAGAACGGGCGACAGGTTCATTTGGCGTTATAACCGCTAAAGAACTTGCACAATTTCCGACGATCAGTGTACTTGAACGTATACAGGGGATGGTTCCGGGTGTTAATGTTTCCACAAAAACAACAGCCGGCCAAAGCCGCAACGGAACCATTAACATTCGCGGTATTTCGACAATAGTTGGCAAGTACACGCAGGTGAGCGTGGAACCTTTGCTCGTTATTGACGGATTTCCATCGCAGATTTCCATCGCGCGGGGCGCGCTAGACTTTCTTAATCCGGAAGACATTCAACAGATAACTTTTCTCAAAGATGCGGCTGCCGCATCCATATGGGGAATCCAGGCTGCCAACGGCGTAATTGTCGTCACTACAAAAAGGGGTAAGCAAAATACTGCGCCTACGCTTAATTTCTCGATGACTTACAGTACGAGTGGGAAGCCAAAGATTAACTATGGGCCAACGCTTTCAGTCCCGGAATATATAGACCTGGAGAAAGATATGATCACCAATAATCTCTTATCAGATCCGGTACCTTCAAGCTACCTTCCGCGTAATAACAGTCAGGCTCAGGCTATTATTTTTAGAAATAAACGCGGCGAGATCAGTGAAGCTCAAATGAATGCCGAGCTGGCCGCACTCGGCCAGAATAATAACAGGGACCAGATCTCCCGGTATTTATTGCAAAGGCCTGCCACGAAACAATATAATTTGTCACTGTCAGGCGGTGGTATCAACAGTTCCTATTATATGTCCGGCTTCTACTATACGGATGACCGGGTATATAAAAGCAACCGGAACAAAGGATATTCCTTCAATATTGGCACAAGCTCCGGACTCTTTAAAAATCGCATAACCATAAATACATCTTTGAATTATGCCAACACCACAGATAAAACCAATCCTACGTCAGCACAGGCCATGAGCATGTCATCGGCCCTGAATATGTCACCTGGAGGTCTGCGTCCGTACGATATGCTCAAAAACCCTGACGGGAACACTAAATACTATGATGTCTTTTTGGTGCCTGAACGCGCCCGGGCTTTTGAAGGTCAAGGATATCTTCCGTTTCGATATTCACCAATTGATGAATTAAATTATAACAATACCGTAACTACCGGGAATAACCTGGGCCTTATCCTTGACGTTAATGGTAAGATCACACCCTGGCTGAGTTTGTCAGTATCCGGGAATCTGGCCAGAAATTTTAATGAGCGGGAAAATTATCAGGAACCTGACAGCTATGCATCAAGGATCATGATCAATCAGGCTACAAGTATCAATTCCTTCGGCAGGCTGGTTTACGGCATTCCAATGGGCGGAAAACTTGGATTAGACAATTCCTTAGTAAGAAGTTACAACCTCAGGGGCCAGCTGAACGTGAATAAAAACTGGAACGACAAGCATGAACTGAATGCGGTTCTGGGCAATGAAATCCGCGAGGTATTTAACAAAACCAGTGGAGAGAACCGTTACGGCTACAATAAAGAGATCAATTCGTTCAGTACTGTAAACCCAACAGAAAGATACACGGATATCTACGGCCAGCGTCCCTATATAGGCAGTACGACCGGGCCAGTGGTGGAGAAAACGACAAGGGCGCTTTCCTATTACGCAAACGCCGCTTACACCTACGACAAAAAGTACACCATATCGGGTAGCGCACGTTTTGATGATTTTAACCTTTTAGGCGTTGAGCGTAGAAAAAGGGCCATCCCGCTTTGGTCCGGCGGAGTCAGCTGGAACCTGAAACAAGAAAGCTTCCTGAAGGACGTCGAATGGTTAAGCGCCTTGTCCGGCCGCTTTACTTATGGGTTCACCGGGAACGCGCCACAAGGCTACGCGCCGGTAACTGTCATCGATTTGTCGGGGACCGATACCTATTCAGGGCTTCCTTATGCAGACATAAAAACTCCGGCAAGGGATAACCTGGCCTGGGAGAAAACGAGGATGTCAAATTATGGCATTGATTTTTCACTGTTTAATGGCCGCATTTCCGGTACGTTAGAATACTACAAGAAACACACCACAGACATATTCTATACCTTGCCGATCAACGCAACCTACGGGTTCAGGGAAACCTTATTCAACGCGGCAAGATTGGATGGGCAAGGTGTTGACCTTGGGCTATCCTTCGCCCTGGTAAGGTCTAAAACGGTAACCTGGAACAATACCATCAACTTGTCCTACAATACCAACATTGTTCATGACGAGCGCTTTAAGTTGCCTATCGGCAATGAAGATGTTATGCAAGGACAAATTATTCACGACGGTTACCCAACTGACTTCCTGTTCTCCTACAAGTTTAAGGGTTTGGACGCCAAGGGTGAAACACTTATTGAAGATCCGAAAGAACCAGGTAAGATTTACACAACAGCAGACTTTCCTTACTATGACATTAAAGCGTATTCCGGCAGAACAGCGTCTCCCTGGTTTGGCGCTTATTTCACAAATGTCACTTATAAGCACTTTGATCTGGGTTTACAGTTCCAGTATCAGTTGGGTGGTGTTTTTCGGAAACCATCGATCAATTTGCTTACTGATTTTGTAAGCAGTGCAGGAGATCTGGCAAAACGCTGGAAAAATCCCGGTGACGAGTTGACAACAACTGTTCCCGGAATTAATACTGATTATAACCTCGGTTACTTTTATGGCGCCAGTGTGGAAAGGTATTCAAATTCTGATCTACTGGTCAGAAGCAGAAGTAATGTAAAGTTGCAGCAAGTACGCCTGGCGTATTCGGTACCTCAGCAGGTAGTGGCTAAATTCGGAATTAAAGCTTTAAGCGTATCGGCGGTTTGCCGTAACCTGGGTATGATCTGGGCTGCGAACAAAGAGAAAATCGATCCCGATTACCTTTATAACGAAAGCAGCGCTTACCAATTGGCTCCCGTACGAACCTATTCGTTCCAAATTAACCTGAGTTTATAACCTTACAAAGACATCATCATGAATATTGTAAAAATATTTTTAGTAGCCATACTAACATTTGCCCTGGCATCTTGCCGTAAGTACGTCGAAAATGTTCCTGTCCAGGGACAAAGAGTTTTGGTTTATACGCAGGATTACCGTCTGCTGATCAATAGCAAAAACAATTCAGAAATTGGCTCGGGGAATTCGGCCATCCTGGGGTGTGATGACATTGATCTAAAAGATCCAAATATCCAGGATCAAATCTCAACAGACAATTCGAACCTTGCGATGTATACCTGGGATAAGCCCTTTTATCTTGAAAAAGTTGACGATTTTGACTGGAATGGGATGTATAAAGCGATGTACACCTATAATACCGTGATAACAGGCGTTCTGGATAGTAAAGGCGGTTCGCCGGCGGAACGGAATGAAATTTATGCTGAGGCACTTGTACAGCGGGCCTTTACTTATTTTACCCTGGTCAGCTCTTATGCGAAGCAGTATGACGCTGGTACGGCCAATACCGACCCAGGGGTACCGCTCTTGCTCGAAGCGAAATTATTTGTACCCTTACCGAGAGCGACCGTTGCTCAGGTTTATGCGCAGGTGCTTAAAGACCTGGAAATAGCTATCCCCCTGATATCGGTTATCAAGGAAAATGCTGTAAGACCCAGCAGGGCCGCTGCTTATGCTTTATTGGCCAAGGTACATTTAAATATGCGGAATTTTGAGGCCGCACGCCAGGCCGCAGAACAATCGCTGGCCCTTTCAGGAGAGCTTTATGATTACAACCAATCAGCCGACCCTTTAAACGCTCCTTTTCCAACGCTCCTGGAGAATAAACAAATCCTTTTGCGGAAAATACCCAGGACTAGTTACTCGGCATTGCAGTTAAGTGATGACTTGCTGAATTTATTAGGGACCAAAGATCTAAGATATGTGCTGTTTACCAGAACTGGTGATCAGTTTTATCCTGTTTTTAATGGCAGAGGTTTTTGGGCTGGCGGCGGTTCTGATCCGGCATGCGTTGGCTTAACAGTTAACGAAACGTGGCTGATCAGGGCGGAATGCCTGGTAAGGGCAGGGCAACGTAATGAAGCGGTAAAAATGCTGAATGACCTGCGTAAATTCAGGTTTACCCCAGGCGATTATGCAGCCCTGACCGCCACGAGTGATCAGCAGGCTTTGCAAATGGTCATTGATGAACGCCGGAGGGAATTTTTCGGAACGGGCCTGCGCTGGTTTGACCAGAAACGCTTAAATAAAGAGCCTTCGCTGGCCAAAACGGTCACACGTACCTTTAAGAATGTTACTTATACCCTGACGCCTAACAGCAACGGGTACGTATTCCCGTTTTCTTCCATAATCGTAAACCAGAATCCGGAACTAATACAGAACCCAAAATAAATTCATCTACTCATTTTCCGTATTGATCTACCCTTACCGGGTTCATCAATACGGAATTGAATTGCCTAAAAAAAAGTCTGTTATGCAGAAAAGTATTGTTAAAATAGAAAATCTGTCACATAAATATAGCGCCAACTGGGCTATTCGTGACATTAACCTGGAAATCAACAGCTACGGGATCGTCGGCCTGCTTGGATCAAATGGTGCCGGTAAATCTACCACCATGAATATTCTTTGCGGGTCATTAAACCAAACCGAAGGCAACGTTTACATTAACGGTATAAACTTCAGGGATGATCCTATGCGGGCAAAAAGGGAAATTGGCTTTTTGCCCCAAAGCCCGCCTCTGTATATGGATCTTACCGTTGATGAGTATCTTATGTATTGCGCCGGATTAAGGCATATGTCGGGTAACGAGCGAAAAGGCGCGGTTAAAGAAGCCAAAGAGCGTTGCGGGATCGCACACTTTAGCAACCGGCTGATAAAAAACCTTTCCGGCGGATACAGGCAACGCGTGGGGATAGCACAGGCAATCGTACACCGGCCCAAAGTGCTTGTCCTGGATGAACCAACAAATGGGCTGGATCCAAACCAGATCATAGAAGTAAGGGCGTTGATCAAAGACATTGCCAGGGACAGGGTTGTTATATTTTCTTCTCATATCCTTTCTGAAGTACAATTGCTGTGCAGGGATATTATGATGATCGAGAATGGCAGGATTGTTTTTGAAGATAGCATGGATGCGTTCAATAATTACATAGCACCGCATAGCATGCTCGTTCACCTGAACAATATGCCGGCAATCATGGAGCTTGAAGCTATCCAAGGGGTCATGAAGGCAGATCTGCTTACAGAGAAGCTCGTTCGGCTGTTCTTTAGCGGCGATTCCGGAATTGCCGAGACCATAGTCAATGAAAGCGTTAACAAAGGCTGGCGGCTTCAGGAGATCACACTCGAAAAGAATTCGGTCGAGGAAATATTTAAACAACTATCACAACATCAGTCCAATAATATATCTTAATGAAAACTATTTTCAGAATTGCAAAAACAGAGTTAAAATTACTTTTTTATTCTCCAATAGCCTGGTTTCTCATTATCATCTTTACGGTTCAATGCGGCATCGTGTATTCAAAAATGCTGGAATCCTCTGCTGAAATTCAGGAAGGCGGCTTTAAAAATACCTTCAGCATAATTGCAGGGATATTTTCCGGAGCAAACGGTCTTTTGTCGACTGTAATGGGAAACCTGTATCTCTATCTTCCTTTACTTACCATGGGCCTTATCAGCCGGGAAACCAGCAGTGGCACCATTAAGCTGCTCTATTCCTCGCCCATTCGTGTACGCGAAATTGTACTGGGAAAATTTGCAGCAATGGTAGCACTGAGCTTTTTGCTGGTCGCCATCGTAGCTTTTTTCATAACGTTAAGCTATTTTACGGTAAAATCACCCGATACCGGTTTACTTTTAAGCTGCCTGCTCGGCCTGTTCCTGTTACTTTGCGCTTATTCAGCTATCGGGCTATTTATGTCTTCCCTGACCACTTATCAGATCGTGGCAGCTGTCTGCACTTTTGTAACGTTCGGTATCCTGTATAATATTTCAGGTTTGTGGCGTGGGGTACCATTTTTAAGGGATGTAACTTACTTCCTTTCCGTAGCCGGTCGTACTGACTGGATGCTTGCCGGGCTGATCACCAGTAATGGTATCGTGTACTTCCTGTCTATAGTGTTCCTTTTTCTGGGACTAACCATCTATAAGTTGAAGTCCGGCATGGAATCGACATCGCCGCTGGTAAAAGTTTCCCGTTATGGCATCATTGTCATTTGCACGCTTGCTATCGGTTGCATCAGTGCGATACCTCAACTCATTGTGTATTTCGATGTCACGGAAAATAAAACGAATACCATTAGCCCGGAGACCCAAAAGATCATCAGGGAACTTGGTGACGAGCCGCTGGAAGTGACCGGGTATGCTAATTTGTTTGGCGGATTTTTAGAAGACGGGAATCCGGAATCCTACCAGAAAAACATCAACGAATGGGCACCTTACGTTCGTTTTAAACACAACATCATACTAAAAAGTGTCATGTATTACGATACGCTGGGTCTGGGTAAAGAGATTAGTAGAAGAAACCCGGGAAAATACTTAGCGCAGGTTGCGGAAAAGGCGGCTAAAAACGGTGACATGAGCCTGGATCAGTTTAAGCGGCCAGAAGAGATCAGAAAAATGATCGACCTGTCGCACGAGCCCAATTATTACATCATGGAGTTGAAATACAAGGGGCGAAAAACATTCCTGCGCGTGTTTCCTGATAACGAGCACTGGCCATCTGAAACGGAGGTATCGGCTGCGTTAAAAAGGCTTCTGAATACTAAGATGCCCAAAATTCTTTTTGCAACGGGTAACCTGGAACGTAACATCAACAAAATCGGAGATCGCGACTACCGTGCGTTGACAAACCTGAAGAATTTCAGGAACTCGCTGTTAAATCAGGGTTTCGACGTTGATACCGTTTCATTGGAGTCCGGCGTTATTCCTTCCGATATTTCCGCCCTCGTACTGGCAGATCCGAAGACCGTACTTAGTTCCTCAGCAACGGCCAAACTACAAAAATATATAGATGCCGGTGGTAACCTATTGATCTCCGGCGAACCCGGAAAGCAAGCTGTTTTGAATCCGTTGCTCAAACAATTTGGGGTACAATTGATGAACGGGGCTATTGTACAACAAAGTAAGGACCTCCAGCCCGACTTGGCCGCACCCTTCCTGACCAGCGCGGCAGGAAACCTTTTCCCGCCGCTTAAACAAGTTCATCATGATAGCATCGTTGTCTCCATGCCGACGGCGGCCGCCCTTTCAATTGAAGGTTCAACGGCATACGATATTAAACCATTGCTGATCACCAATGCGAGAAAAAGCTGGTTAAAAAAAGACAAATTCTTAAGTGACTCTGCTACCGTCCGGTTTGAACCGGAGAAAGGCGACCTGAAAAAACCATTTCCGCTCGCGGTAAGTATTACGAGAAATTTAAACGGCAAAGAACAACGCATCATCGTCGCCGGAGATGCTGATGTAATGTCTAATGTTGAATTGAATCGCTTTAATATGAGGACTGGCAACTTTGCCTTTAATACGGGCGTTTTCAGCTGGCTGAGTTATGGTCAGTTTCCTATCAGCAGTTTCCGGCCCATGCCGAAGGATCTCCTGGTACTGGTTACTAAAGACCAGGTTAAGAATTTAAGAATCGTGCTGATCTGGGTGCTTCCGGGCATATTATTGGCCATAGGCAGTTTAATACTCATCAGAAGAAAAAGAAAATAACGATGTCATTTTTAACCGATCAGCAAACAATTAATGACCTGAATATTTTCGGCAAACAGGGCGTTGATTCCATCTATCAGCTATTTAACAAGACCAGCACCCGTGGCGGAGCGGTCATACTGGAAGAGATGTTCCGCTCCCCGCTTTCCGATTATGCGCAGATTACTCAAAGAAGTGAAACTATTCAATATTTCGCTAAAGCCGGATTACAGTTTCCCTTTCCTGCCCATCAGTTTGATACGGTAGAATCGTATTTACGGAATAATGATCATCGGACCAAGCTTTCAGCACAGGATGATTCGGTTGTCAAAAAGCTAAGCAACATGGTTATGCCGGACGGGGATACCTCTTCCATGTATAATGGGGTAACTGTTTTATTAGAACTCATGAAGGGGTTGAGTCTTTTTCTAAAAAGTTTAGAAGCGGACGCAATGAACTCTTACCGCTCTGAGAGGACTGAGATCTTGGATATTCTGAATAGTCCTGCGTTTTCACATGGCTTAGCAACAAAGCCAGGAAAAAAACTTTCGACCGCGGAATTTGCGGAATATGATGAATTTTTCAGGTTTCGCTTCCGTGATATGGTCGTCAAATTACTGAACTATATCTATCAATTGGATGTATATATCACTGTTGCAAAGGTCGCTGCAGATCGGGGCTTTATTTTCCCCGAGGCAATGCCTGAAAATCAGAATGAAGTAAGGCTTGAAGGCGTTTACCACCCGCAGCTGGACAAGGCGGTGCCCAACTCCATAAGTATTACAGCGGACAGTAACGTGGTTTTTCTGACCGGAGCAAACATGGCGGGCAAATCAACCTTTATGAAGTCGCTGAGCATTGCGCTTTATATGGCGCATATGGGTTTCCCGGTTGCGGCAAAAAACATGCAATTTTCCGTTCTGGACGGCATGTTTACGACCATCAACCTGCCGGACAACCTGGGTATGGGTGCCAGTCACTTTTATGTTGAAGTTTTAAGGATTAAAAAAATAGCATTAGAGCTTAAGCAGGGGAAGAACTTGTTTGTACTGTTCGATGAAATGTTCAGGGGCACGAATGTTAAGGATGCCTGCGAAGCGACTATTGCTTTTACAGAAGCCTTTGCAGGTAAGCGAAATAGCCAATTTGTGATTTCCACACACATCATCGAGGCAGGAGAAATGCTTCAAAAGAAATGCGGCAATATCAATTTCGTGTATTTACCGACACTTATGGATGGGAACCAACCGGTATATACCTATTCGTTAAAACAGGGGTTAACCGCAGATCGCCATGGTATGGTGATTGTAAAAAATGAAGGTATCCTGGAAATCTTAAAATCCGGCCTGGAGCGGATATCTAATCGAGGATTATGAGCTTTAAAGTCGACAAACAAACTCAGGAAGACCTGAACTTACTGGGTAAATACACACCGGGTTCTGTCTTTAATTTATTCAACAAAGTGCAAACCAGCGGCGGAGAGCGGCTGCTACAGCAAATGTTCCAACAACCACTTACGGATCCGCAAGCAATAAATACACGAAGCGGTTTATTTAAGTACTTCGGACAGAAAAAGTTGTTATTCCCATTTAGCAAGCAGGATTTCCAGGAAGTAGAAAATTATTTTCGCATAGGCACCAGCAGCAATTATCCGGGCGCCTTATTGCATGTCGTTTCTACCAGGGTACAAAACTATCTCTTAAAGGATGAACGCTATGTGAAATTACAAGACGGCCTTTCGATAACGATTAAAATGTTGAATGATTTGCGCAGCTTTCTTGACGCGTTAAATGATGGCGGAACGACGCCCTTTGATCATGAAAAAAACATACTCTTAGGTATCCTGGCCCATCCCCGCCTCCGGAATTTATTGGAACAGATAAATTCGGCAAAATTTTCCATCATGCAGCTGGCAGCTTATGATTATCTGATCAAAAAAACGCTACAGGCCGACATGGAAACCCTGCTGGAGAATATCTATAAACTGGATATCTACATTGCCGTAAGCGCAGTTGGCAGAGATCGTGGATTTACCTATGCGGAAGCGGTGCCAAAAGCCGGGCATCTGATTAAGATCAGCGAAGTATGGCATCCGGCGTTAATTAATGGAGTTGCCAATCCTGTAAATTTTGACGAAGGCAGTAACATGCTATTTCTGACCGGGGCCAATATGGCCGGTAAATCAACGTTCATGAAAGCTTTTGGCATTGCAGTTTACCTAGCCCATATGGGGTTTCCCGTTGCTGCCAAATCCATGCAGTTTTCCGTTCGCGATGGTATTTATTCCTCCATCAACGTCTCCGATAACCTGAATATGGGGTATAGTCATTTTTATGCAGAAGTATTACGCGTAAAGAAGGCGGCGGAGGAAGTAGCTACCGGAAATAGCTTCGTCGTCTTATTTGACGAATTGTTCAAAGGCACCAATGTAAAGGATGCCTATGACGCCACACTGGCTGTTACAGCAGCGTTTGCGCAATATCATCAGTCCTTTTTTATCATCTCTACACATATTATTGAGGTAGGCGAAGCTTTGCAGAAAACTTCCGAAAATGTACAGTTTGCTTTTTTACCAACGGTTATGCACGGCAATGTACCAAAGTATACTTATAAGCTGCAGTCAGGCATAACCACTGATCGTCAGGGTATGCTCATTATCGAAAATGAAGGAATACTAGCCTTATTAACTGAAAAATAACATGAAAAACTATATAACTAAAACTTTTTCTTCAAAAAAAAGTAATTTCCTTTCTCATTGGATAAAGTTGCTTCCGCTGATCTTTATCCTGTTCATCTTAGCTGCACCTTCCTTTGCTCAAAAAGGGTTAAGCCGTGTGGAAGCGGAAAAGCTTGCAAAAAAAGAATGGACGATAGAGAAAAACAAGTTACGTCCGGCGGCAGAGAAGGTCTGGTCAGAAGGAGTTATCCGCTTTGGAAAATATACTATGCCTTTTGCCTATCGGGCATTCGGCGATAAACCTGCTGACGGGCGTAGCCTCTACATATCACTTCACGGTGGTGGAAATGCACCTCCGGCGGTCAATGATCAGCAGTGGGAGAACCAGCGGACACTATATCCGATAAAAGAAGGGTTTTGTATCGTGCCCAGGGCACCTACTAATACCTGGAATTTATGGCACGAAGATCATATCGACAATTTGCTGGATTCTTTAATCCGGTACGCTGTCATCTTAGAAGATGTCAATCCAAATAAAGTCTACATCCTGGGGTACTCTGCAGGGGGTGACGGGGTATTTCAACTAGCCCCGCGTATGGCAGACCGTTGGGCCGCCGCTTCGATGATGGCAGGGCATCCGGGTGATGCCAATGCCCTCAATCTTCGAAACCTGCCATTTGCCATTTACATAGGCGGCAGAGACACGGCTTATAGCCGGAATACCCTGGCCATCGCTTTTAACCAAAAATTAGACAGCCTGCAGAGGCTCGACCCCCAAGGATTTATCCACGATTTTCATTTATATGCAGATAAGGCACACTGGATGGATCACAGAGACACTATAGCAATATCACGGATGGCCTCTTTTACAAGGAACCCACTTCCCAAAAAAGTATCATGGGTACAAGACAACCGGCTTCAACATCGCTTTTACTGGTTATCCGCACCTGTCGAAACGCTTAGCGAAGGTGCAGCGGCCGAACTGAGCATAAAAGGAAACCAGATAACCGTAACTAAGAGCACCGTCAAGGTATTAAATATCAATCTTAATGATAAAATGATGGACCTGGATCGAAAGATTACTGTTATAGAGAACGGGCGTATCCTATTCCGGGGCAAAGTCAAACGAAATTTAAACACAATCAAAAGGACAATCCATGAATACCAGGATCCTCAGATGATCTTTTCCGTGAAATTAATTTTAATGGGAGATAAAGTGACTGTGAAAAATTCCTGAGCCGATTTATGTGAAGGAACTGTCCAACATGGTCGCAGAAACATTGCCACTGGCGAGAAGAATACTCCTTCCTGGCGATAGTTGTCAGTGAATTTATGGCAAGCTTTTATCAGCGGTTTCAATCAGTGTTTAGTATATAGATATGAACTTACTGCTTAATGACTGTATCGCTGCCAATAATAGGATTAGCAAGTGAGGCACATAGAGGAGGTGTAATCATCAATAAAGAAAGGTAATACATAAGCCTGCAAATCGATAAAAGTTAAATTAACTAAATAAACATTTCAATGAAAAAAATACTTTTGACCGGAGGGGTCACCATGGCTTTATTGGCTTGTATAGTAAGTCAGAGAACGATCGCTCAAATCCGAAGGGCGGTTCCAAAAAAAAGTATGGCTGCCGAACTTCCATTAGATCCTGCAGTTCGTACAGGTAAACTACCCAACGGCCTTACTTATTATATCCGTCATAATGAAGAACCTAAAAACAGGGTAGTATTCTACCTGGCCAATAAAGCCGGGTCTATACTTGAGAGCAATGAACAGCAAGGCCTTGCGCATTTTCTCGAACATATGAACTTTAATGGAACGAAGCACTTTCCAAAAAGTGATCTGGTTAACTACCTTCAAAAAACAGGTGTACGATTTGGCGCTGATCTGAATGCCTATACTTCGTTTGACGAAACAGTGTACCAGCTGCCCTTGCCGTCTGATGACCCAGAGATTCTATCTCAAGGTATACAGATTATGCGGGATTGGGCACAGGACGCCACGCTTGACCTGGACGAGATCAATAAAGAACGAGGGGTGATTTTGGAAGAGAAACGTTTGGGTAAAGGAGCCCAGGACAGGATGCAACGGCAATATTGGCCGGTTGTGCTTAATCAGTCGCGGTACGCATCCCGCCTCCCGATCGGGACGGACTCGGTACTTAAATGGTTTAAGCCCGAAACCATCAGGTCGTTCTACAAGGACTGGTACCGCCCTAATCTGCAGGCGCTAATTGTAGTGGGCGATATTGATGTGAACGAGATGGAAAAGAGCATCCTGAAAAAATTCAGCGACCTGAAAAACCCCAAAAACGAAAGATCAAGAACCCAATACAGCATTCCGCTTACCGGTAAAAATCAGTTTTTAACGGTCACTGATAAAGAAATGACATCAACCGTGCTGCAAATAATCATTAAGCATCCGGGCCTTGGACTGAAATCAGCAGGTGATTTTCGCCAATCCACAATCAGGCAACTATTCAATTTTATGATGAATGAGCGTATTACTGATTTGCAGCGCCAGGCTAATCCACCATTTATAAGCGGTGGCATGGGTATCGGTGAACTTTTAGGCGGGCTTGACCAGTTTTCAGTTTTTGTAAATGCAAACCCGGGTCAATTGGAAAAAGGCCTTAAAGCTATCTGGCGGGAAACGGACAGGATAAAGAAATTAGGTTTTACGCAAGGGGAACTCAACCGGGCTAAGCAAAGTTACCTGAGTAAAATGGAAGCCGGCGTCAAGGAAAGTAAAAAAACAAACTCGGACAGCTACGTTAATGAATACCTTCAATATTTCTTGAAAGGAACCGCATCTCCGGGTATACAATTTGAATATACGCTGCTCAAGAAATCGTTACCCGGAATAAATTTAAGTGACCTGAACAACCTGGCTAAGGCACAGATTAAAACAAATGACAGGGATATATTGATAATGGCTCCGGACAAGGATAAAGTCAGTCTGCCTGATGAAAAAAAGGTGCTGACCTGGATGAGCCAGGTTGAGCAGGAAAAGCAATCGCAGTACCAAAACGTTGTAATTGGACAACCTTTACTTACAACTAAACCAAAGAGTGGCCGTATCATGAGTGTGATCACCGATAGTCTACTGAACCTTACCACTATTCAATTTGCTAACCATGTCAAAGTTATTCTCAAACCGACCGATTTCAAAGACAATCAGATTCTGTTCAGTAGTTCTACTCCCGGTGGATCCTCCTTGTATAGCGATAGCGATTATGAATCAGCATCTAACGCGGCCGGCATAATTTCATCTTTCGGCGCCGGTAATTATAATCCTATCCAGTTGAATAATTTCTTGACGGGCAAACAATTTGGGGTACAGATGCAAATGTCAGAACGCACGACAGGCGTTAGCGGATCCGCAGTTCCCGCTGAATTAGAAAACGCACTGGAGTTATTGTATGCATACTATACCCAACCAAGAAAGGACAAAGACCTATTTGCAGGATTGATCGCCAAGTCGAAAGCCAGCCTCGAAAATCGTGCTAACTCATCGGTCAGTGTTTTTCAGGATACGGTGTATGCAGTATTAGGTAACCACAATATCCGGAGAAGCGGTCCAAGTATCTCAAAAATTGATCAGATAAGCCTGGACAGAGCTTATGACATATATAAAGAACGCTTTGGAAATGCCTCGGGCAGTACATTTACTTTTGTCGGCAATTTTGATGTAAAGGCGATACAGCCATTGCTGTTAAAATATATCGGCGGCTTGCCGGCAATGGATTCTGTAACGCCCGCGAAGGATTTGAACATCAACATTCCGGAAGGGAATTACGAAAAAAAGGTTTTTAAAGGCACGGAAGATAAAGCAACTGTGTTATTGGTCTGGTCCGGTAAATTCAAATACAGCCAGTCGAACCGGTATACCATGGACGCCCTGAAGGAAGTACTTACCATACGCTTGCTGGAAAGGTTACGGGAAGAAGAAAGCGGCGTATATACACCGAGCGCATCTGTAAATGTTGCCAAGTTACCACAGGAACGCTTCTCCCTGATTGTGAATTTCGGTTGTGCACCGTCAAATGTTGACAAGTTAATCCAATCGACGTTGGATGAAGTGACTAAACTAATCACTGACGGGCCGCAACAGGTCAATATTAATAAATGGCGTTCCGAGATGCTCCGCTTGCGCGAAACTGAAGTTCGCACCAACGAATGGTGGCTTGGCTATATTTCCGGCCAAGTTCAAAATGAAGAGAAATTAACTATTCCGGGTGTTAACACCACTTTAATAAACGCCGTAACACCGAATGATGTAAAGAAAATTGCTGAAAAATATTTAGACGGTCATAATCTCATCAAATTGATTCTGCTGCCTGAGCATGTTATATCTCAATAGTAATTAACGGAGTTGAATGATGAGCACTCGATATAAATCTGAGCTGCCCATTTTTAAATTTAAAAGTATCTAATACAATTATTTTCTAATCGACAATATTGCGATTGCAATGAACTTAAACAAATATAAAAATCATGAAAACTTTAAAACCTGTATTATTCTCTATTCTCTTATTTGTCCTAAACTATGCTACTGCCTACAGCGCAACAAAAAATGATACAAGCAGTATTCTGAATGCCTATTATGAAGTAAAGAACGCGCTGGTGATCGGAACGGCAACTACCGTTAATGCCAAAGCTAAAGATTTGATAACTGCTTTAACTTCCATTTCGGCAACACAATTAACCGCTAAAGAAAAGGCCGTTTGGTCAAAATATGCGGACAAATTAAAATTTGACGCAAGACATATCTCCGAAAGTGCAGATATATCGCACCAAAGGGAACACTTTGCCAGCTTATCGCTCAACATGTTTGAGCTAGTGAAGAGCCTTAAAATCAACACAGCTATTGTTTACAGGCAATACTGCCCGATGAAAAAAAGCTATTGGCTAAGTGAATCATCGACTATTGAAAACCCATATTATGGCGATCAAATGCTGACCTGCGGCGAAGTGAAAGAAACGCTTGATCCGTCGGGAAAGTAAATGAAATAAAAAAGCCCGGCGTACGGGCCGGGCATTCCCCAAGTATGGTCTTTTTTGTCATAGTTTGCCGAATTCGGTTCCGTTAAATTTTGAAGAGATCATAAGTTTAGGCGCTGCAGCGCCTATTGGAACATTAGGACCATTAGCTAAAACATCGGCGTTTGGGTCTCAAACACTTATTCTGTGACCCCAAAGATTTATATAAAAGTCTAAAACCTCGGCCTGCGGCGACAACCAGCAGGCTTTTATTTGGAGGCCCATGCAAATGGCAACAGCGTTTTGTTTTCGTGGCGCTGCTTCCCTTCGATCGTTTTATACAAGCTCATCGCTTTACGGTAAACCTAAAGTATCCTCCTGTCTTGTTTTACTTTTATTCCTGTTAATAATAAAAACGGCCAAAGCCAAAAAGAGAGGACGGTCAGATCTTCAAGATGTTCCCGCCTCTCAACTCATTGACGGAGAAACTAAGACTGATCGGCATGAATCCGTCCAAAGTAACTGGTGGGAGTATTACCCGCAGCGCTTCCATACGTTCACCAATTGACGGATACGTAAGCAAGGTAAATGTCAATATCGGCAAGTATGTAAACCCAAGCGACGTACTGTTTGAGATCGTTGATCCGCGTGATATCCATTTGGCTTTGGATGTGTTTGAAAAAGACATCAACCTGCTGCACCAGGGGCAGAAAGTGATCGCTTATACAAACAGTAACCCCGGCAAAAAATATGAATGCACCATCGTATTGATTGGTAAAGACCTAACCGACCAGCGTAAGACGGAGGTGCACTGCCATTTCGAGCAATACGATAAAAACCTGTTACCGGGTACTTTTATGAACGCGGAGATTGAGGTCACCGCCAATAACGCGCTGATGCTGCCTGAAGATGCGATCGTAAATTTTGAAAGTAAAAGTTATGCTTTTAAAGTAAAAGGCAAGAATACCTTCGAGATCGTGGAAGTTAAACCCGGCGTAGCCAAAGACGGCTATGTAGAATTACAGGCGAACAGTTCCGAATTGCGTAATCAAATATTTGTGACCAAAGGCGCTTACAGCCTGCTGATGAAAATGAAAAATACCAGTGAGGATGAATAATATCAATATTATTATTTATGAAATGGATCACTCGCGAAAAATCGAAAATAGACCGCATTGCCTGTCCCTGGCTGATCAAACGGTTTGTTGACCCTGGATGAATTTAAACAAGGACACTTCCCTAGCAGGTGTATTTTTTTTCCTGCACAATTATTGTTATTCCTTTTGTGTATAAAAAAAGTTGAAAATCTATGGAGAAGCAAAATGAATATCTCTCGTTTTACGGAGTTCGCTATATCGTGAGCGATTTAGATGCCGCCGTGTTGTTCTATAAAGATTTGCTCGGATTTACGGTTGATATGCAGGTTGCACCGGGTTTAGCCAGGTTGTCGAAAGGCAGCCTGCGTTTATTCCTGAATAGACCGGGCTTCGGCGGCGCCGGGCAATCAATGCCTGATGGTACAGTTCCTGCACCGGGCGGATGGGCCCGGATAATACTGGAAGTAGGAAACCTGGAAGCGGCTATTGCCACATTAAAAACAAAAAAAGCACAGTTTCGTAATGAACTGGTAACAGGGCAGGGCGGCAGACAAATTCTGTTACGGGATCCCTCAGGCAACCTGATTGAGTTGTTTGAGCCAAATGAACAGGCCAAACCCCTCAAATAAATAGGGCAAGGCTCTAATATTGCTGGCTGGGCAGGTTGCAGACTTGCGCCTTTAATGGAGCGCCTTTTTTTCGCATCACCATCCCATAAAAAATTGAAATGATCCGATCCAAAATATGTTTAAGTTTTGACTTTTAAAAAGCTTGCATTAATGGCCACCACAACCGTACTTACAGTCATCAACTCCGCCCCGGGAGCAGGACTTAAAACAATACCCTGATTATAGATTACACCAGCGGCCAGGGGTAGGGCGATAACATTGTATCCGGTAGCCCAAGCCAGATTTGGTATCTTTTCCGATAGGTCGCTTTACCGAAAGGATCAAACTGACAATATCCTTTGGATTGTTGTTCACCAAAACAATTCCCGCAGCTTCTGCCGCTATATCGCTTCCCGAACCTACTGCTATACCGATGAGTTTCGGCGTTTTGAGATTTTATCCCGTCAACAAAATGGCTATTTATAGCCAATTAATGCTATTTAAATATGCCTAACATATAACTTGGACCTTTTACTTGTTTGTATTAACTGATTTATAGTTGTTCAATTCATCTTGGTGCAAGGCACTTACGTTGATAGCTTTTCTAACGGACATTTCGGAGATGAATTCCACAAACGATTTTTGAGCTTTTCAATAATCAGGTACATGGCAGGAACGACAAACACGGTCAATACCATAGAGCTGGTCAGACCGCCGATGATCACCCAGGCCATTCCATTTTTGATTTCTGACCCGGCACCGCTCGCCAGAGCGATAGGCAGCATACCCAGTATCATGGCTAGCGTAGTCATTAAGATAGGACGTAAACGTTCCTTACCTGCTTCAATCAATGCCTCTTCGACATTGCGGCCTTCCTCCTTAAGCTTATTTGTAAAATCGACGATCAGTATGGCATTTTTGGAGACTAAGCCTAACAACATTATCATCCCTATAATGGAAAAAATGTTAAGCGTCTCCATAGCGAGCGCTAAAGCCAGTAACGCACCGATTAATGCGATCGGAATAGAAAATAGCACAACAAAAGGGTAGATCAGGCTTTCATATAAAGCGACCATGACTAAGTAAACCAGGAGAATCGCGATGATCAGCGCTAAACCAAGGCTACCAAAAGCATCTCCCTGATTCTTTACGTCACCGAGATAATCAACACTGATGCCTTCAGGCACATTAAGTCGTGATGCTTTCGCTTTGATCTCAGTGGCAATCGTACCGGTTGGCCGGCCGGCAACATTCGAATTAACAGTAATGGAATTCAAGCGGTCTATACGTTCCAGGATGCTTTCTCCGAGGCTTTCGCGGACCTGGGCAAACTGACTCAATATAAAGGTCTGTCCATCGCTGTTAACGAACGGTAGGTTACTTACATCATTGACCTTTGAACGGTCATAACGGTCAAATCTTATTAAAATGTCATATTCATTACCTGAGTGTTTGAACTTGCTGTGATCGTTACCGCTGAATGCATTTTGCAGTGCCAGGCCTACCTGTCCGGCATTAATGCCGAGTAAAGCCATTTTATCACGGTTCAGATTCACTTCTACCTGTGGTTTTTGATCTTTTACTGATAATTCAACGAATTGTGTGCCGGGAACCGACGCAACGATCTGCCTATACTGTTCGGCAACAAGGCGTACATCGCGAAGATTGACTCCCTTGATCGCGATTTGGATCGGAGCGCGGGAGTTGCCTCCGGTAATTGATGTTGGGGAGGCCGTTATTTTGACGCCTGGTATAGCGGCACTTAGTTCCTGCTGTATTTTTATCCCGAAGTCTTCGGCGGTCAGGCTTCGCTTATTTTTGTCTACCAGGGTAACGGTCAGGTCAGCACGATTACTATTATTTCCTGCTCCTGCAACACCACCGGTAACAAAGCCAATGCTGGAAAAGACCTTTTCGACTTCTGGTTTGGCCAGGATCATTTTCTCAACTTGTTGGGTAACCATATTAGTTTGATAGATGGTAGCTGCCGGTTCAAGTTCGAGTTTGATAATAGATTCGCCCTGGTCGCCTGTTGGGATAAAAGAGGCACCGACGAAACCAGTGAAAACAAGTGCGACTGCGCCAATGATCAAAACAATGACGCCCGACAACAGCCAGCGCTTTTTGTGCAATACGGTTTCCAAAAGCCCGCCGTAGCTTGTTTTTAGCCTGTCGATCAGGCGTTCGAAATCAAGATTCAAACGACCCCATATCGTATCTTCAGGCAACTGCTCAATCTTGCCAAAACGACTTGCCAGCATAGGTGTTATGGTGAAGGACACCAGCAAACTCATTAAGGTTGAGCATACGACAACCAGCGAGAACTCGCGCAGAATAGATCCGATGATACCCCCAGCTAACGCTAATGGTAAAAAAACCACCACGTCAACCAGCGTTATGGCCATGGCCGTAAAGCCGATCTCATTACGGCCATCTAAAGCGGCTTTACGGCGGTCAACTCCCTTTTCCAGATGGCGGTAGATATTTTCAAGTACCACTATAGAGTCGTCCACAAGAATGCCCACCACGAGTGACATCGCCATCAGCGTTAAAAGGTTGAGTGAAAAACTCATGAAATACATGGCAATAAAAGTGGGAATGATCGATGAGGGTAACGCGACCATAACAAACATGGAACTGCGGAAGCTGTGCAAAAATGCCAGCATCACAACACCTACTATGATAATTGCCAGCACCAGGTCTTCCATGACGGCATTAGCAGAGTGAAGTGTATAAGTGGACTGATCTGTAGATATATTGAATTTCAATTGCTGACTTGTATACTGTTGTTCGATCCGGGTAAATGCAGCCTTTACTTTTTTACTCACAGCCACTGCGTTGGCATCCGTCTGTTTGACGATCTGAATACCGATTGATGGGATGCTATTTATATGATTAATCGCGGTTTCTTTGGCTGTGGCATCAAACACTTCAGCTATATCTTTAACATAAATAGTACCACCCTCCGATTGCTGGCGTACTACCAGGTTACGAATTTGATCTGGTGATGAAACATTGGCATTGAACTGAATAGATAGCTGTTGAACGCGGGTTTCTATGCTGCCTGCTGGAAAGGACACGTTTGCACTGTTGATAGCGTCACTCACCTGGGTGATACTCAGACCATAGGAACGAAGTTTTTCACGGTCAATATTTACTTGTATTTCCCGTTCGTCGCCGCCAATCACATTGACCAGGCCCACGCCGGGTATGTTCTGTAAAACGGGCCGGACCTGCCGGTCGATAAGATCATAAAAACCTTTAGGTGTAAGCACCGAAGTCACACCGGCGCGTATAACCGGAAGTTCTTCCAGATCTATTTTGTTGACAACGGGACGTTCAATGTTATCCGGCAGATCATTCTGTGCCTGATCCGTTTTACGCTGTATATCCCGTTCAGCCTGGTCAACATCGGTACCGCTTTTCAATTGTACGCTGATTTGCGAAACACCCTCCTGGGATGTTGATGTAATTTTTTCAAGGCCCTCAACTGCAGCGAATGCGTCCTCCAGCTTTTTGGTGACGGACGTCTCCACCTCGGCCGCCGATGCGCCGGGATAGACCGTATTTACCGAAACGACCTGTGCCGCAATGTTAGGCAGCAGTTTGTAATTCAGCTTCGAATAGCAAAGCGCGCCGAACAATAGCAGCACCGTAAATACTACACAAATAAGTAGGGGCCGCTTAACGGCAATTTCCGCGATTGACATGTATGGTGATTTTAACTGGAGTTATCGATTGTGCAATTTTTATTTTTAAATACGTTTGGAAAGCGATCGCCAGCGCCAAAAGAATACCAAGTGTGACCGAACCCAGCGAACAGTTTTCCGATCGTTTACAGCTATTTGAAAGTCTATTTTGAAATAATGACACGACTGCCGTCCCTTAAATCGATCTGCCCTGATATGATGACCTGATCGCCGGCTTTCAGGCCATCCCGGACGGCAACCATTCCGCCGGCTTCCGGTCCCGTAGTGATTTTCCGTTGCCGGGCTACACCTTGCTCAACCACATAGACGATGGCGTTTCTTACACTTTCGGCAAGCGCCTCGCGCGGGATGACTAAAAGTTCCTGCGACGCATTTTTCGAAAAGTCCGCGTATACGAAAGTACCTGACCGCAGGATGGTATTTTGAGAATTGCCAAACTGGATCTCGACCACGTAATTATGTGCCTGGTCTGCCTGAGGGCTGACAAATGTCACCTTCCCATGGAATTCCATGCCTGGATAAACATCGGTCGTTATTTTTACTTTTTGCCCTTGCCCGACCTGGTAAACTTCCATCTCGGTAAGATTAACCTGTACCTTCGCCTTTGACAGATTAACAATGGTGGCGATCTCGCTCCCCGCATTGACAAATACACCCTTTTCGGCTTGTCGCGCTGAAATGATCCCACTGGTCGGCGCCCTGATATACGCGTCTGCCAGGTTTTTCCTGGCCTGGCCCGCCTGGTTGACCGCATTGGAATAATCAAGCCTGATATTATTTACCTGTTCAGGGGTGGCCGCTGAGCCGCGCTGCAGTTCCATGTAGGTGTCCAGGTCATTACGCAACTTGGCCGCGTTTGATTCTGCTTTCTGCAGTTCAAGCTGCTGGATGCGCGTGTCTGTAACGGCCAGAACTTGTCCTTCGCTGACATGATCTCCGAGCGCATAATTGGCATTAAGCAGCGTGCCGCTTAACCTGGCGAGGACTTTTGCTTCTTTGAACGGCGCAACACTACCCGTTTTGATCACCTGTGAGACCATTAATTGATTTTTCGCCACCGCCACTTTTACCGGAATTTTCAGGGTAACCGTTTTGGCCGGTTTGTTCTTTTCGTCCAGCTGCTTTTTATTCGATGCAAGCCGGGCAACAATTGGAGTTGCGATCACTATAAGTACAATAATGATGATAGTTCTAGTTTTCATTTGCAGTTGGTAAGCCTGTGTAAAACGTTTTTAAGGTGCCGCTCGCTTTTTCAAGATCCATGCGGGCCTGGAAATGGGTAAGCAGCGCGTTCAGATAATTTTTTTGCGCCTCTTTTAAAGAGTTTTGAGCGTTCAGCCAGTCGGTAAGATCGGTAGTGCCTTTGGTATACTGGAGATCGGTGGTCCGGAAGACAGACCGGGCCAGTTCAATGTTCCGGCGGTTGTTGTCCACATTGCTTTGCTCTTTCATTACTTTTGTAGCGGAATTCTCGTATTCCAGCCGGTACCTGTCTTCGTCAATCTTCAGGTTCTCCTCTGCGTTAAGGCGTTTATACATGGCCTGTTCACGCTGTGCATTCCGCTTGAAGAAATCAAAAAGCGGGATAGTTAATTTGAGGCCTATAGCCGAATAGGGTGCCATCGTGGAAAAAGACGGCTTAAGTTGATCCCCGTAACCGATCATTCCGTATTGTGCGTAGGCACTGAGCTTGGGAAGAACCCCGGCTTTAATGCGGCTTTCTTCGATCTCAAGCAACTTTGTATTCACCTGCGAAATTCGGTAGTCCGCGCGATTTTCTGCCAGGAACGAACCATTACCGCTGATAGGATCTGCCTTAAAAACATCAGCCGCCGCAGTACTGTCAACAGTCAAAACCTTATCTACCGGATAGCCTATTTCATACTTTAATTGGTTTTCCGAAAGGCTGAGATTACTTTCGGCTACCCGTATTTGCGACTGCCCGTTGTTATAATCTACCGTCACCTTGTCGAGGTCTTTTCGAAGCACCGTGCCTTTTTTAACCTGAAGCGCTGTAATCTCCATCTGTTTGCGGTAAGTTTCCAGGTTTGATCTTAGCATATTCAGCTGCTCACGATAGACAAAAATCTGTGCGAAAGCTGTGCTGACGTTATAAATGATCATTTCCTCATTTTGCAACTGATTCAGTTCGGCCTGTTGTTTATTGTATTTATTGGCTTTTAAACTGGTAAGCAGTGACTGGTCATAAATGGTCTGATCAATACGGGCGATAAGATTAGTGTTAAACTTTTTGGTAAAGGCAACACGAACATCTTCCGGCCCAAGCACGCCGGCCGGGATCAATGTTTGCTGAACCTTAAGGTTATCGTCAACCGTCCCATTGACACCAACACTTGGCAGGTATGCAGCCAATGCTTCTTTCGCCCGCGCATCCGCTGCCTTTTTTTCATTGGCATAAATCAGATTCGTCCGGTTGTTTTTTAAACCGTAATCAATACACGTTTTAAGTGACCAGGCCGATTGCGCAGCTACCGGAAACGGCATCGCTGCGAAAAGCAATAATATGAGCTTTAAGTTCTTCATTATAAATGAGCATCAGCTTATTATTGTTTCTTTTTACCGAACGGATTGAAGGAAACTCCAATGTTGAAGTAAGGTGTAGGGTCCGGTTTGCTTTCATAGATAAAATCCCCGAAAGATTCCTTACGGTCAAATACCCTGGCAGCTGTTGTCATTTTTATGCCCCCTTTTGCGGTGATAATAAAATTTTTGAATACTTTATGTTCATAGATCAGCCCGTTGTTGAGATCAACCTGGCGATATTCATAGGTCTTCCCTGAATTGTCCTGGTTATAGAGATAAAAACCTGTACGGTCGATCTCCGTACCCAGGGTGATCCTGCCGTTGCCAAATACATTCTTGCGGATAAAAATATTTCGCGGGAAAGTGATATCTGCTATGAGTCCATTATCAAAATGATGCTCATAGGTAAAGGTCGGCAGTGCCGGCAAATCTGAACTAGGATCAAGCATCCCGAAAGCACCTATGGCGATGCGCGTGTGTGCATTGGCCTTCAAGACCACGTTTACGGTAAACAGTCCTTTTACCCGCTCGAACCGTTTTTCGCTGCCGTCAACGATCAAACTGCCGGAAAATATAGCTGTTTTACCAAACAGTTTGGAAATATGCGTCAGGTTAAGCGATGAGGCATGGTAATGAAACCGATCATCCACCCAATTGTCCAGTCCTGCCACCGGCGCATCCAGTTTTGCTGCGAACGAGGTCCCGCGATAGGTAAAGGTTGTACCCAGGATCCAGCTTTTGGACTGGATGAGGTTAATGTTTGTACTGACCTTGGTTTGAAGCCACCTGGTTGTCTTGCCTGATGGTAAGTCAACGCCTCTCAGTTTCGACGTGAAATTGTAAGCGCCGGATCCGTTAAATTCGATGTTGAAATTACGGGCTACCGGGAATTTATCGGCGGCATAGTCTACGAGTTTTGTCGTGGCCGAAGTATCCTGACTTTGGGCGATAGCGGCGTTTGAAAGGACGAGTACTGCAAGAGTAAGTAACGGCTTGTTGATAATTTTCATAATTAATTGATGATTTGGATGATAGATTTTAAAAAGTCGAAATGAAATATTTTATCGAAAAGATTGGCGAGCCCGTGTAGACTGACCATTTTTTGAAGAAACTCTGCTGGTAATTTGCTATCCCAGGCTACGAATATGAGCCAGAGTTCCTTGATGCCCTGAAGATCAGGAAACTGGCAGGTGGTAAAAACTTGTAAATTCATATGATCAGATAAGTAAGGGGGTAACAGTAGATCACAAAATGCAATACCGGTTTTTGAAGTTCCATCTGCCATGATATAAAATGGCTGTTTATGCCAATCCGCGATTTGCATGGTTGGTTTATAGCATTGAACAAAATGAGACAGATATGCTAGTTCAGTAAGCTTTACGCGCTCATAAGCTTCCGGCAACTCTGACAGAGAAGCCTTTATTGGGATTATTTTTCGCATTCTTTGTTCCATATACCCTTTGTTCAGGACAAAAGAACAGGCTGAATGAACTCGATTTTTTTGTTTTATACCAAACACCTGTCAATTTTCGACGAAACGTCGTTTTAACCTTTTTTTCGATTGCGAACAGACAATTTTCACCACTTTAGGCAGAAGTGCTGTGTGAAGAGTATTTGATATCTTGAAGTTAAAGCTTGTAGTCCGAATGGACGATACGTTTATCCATTATTATAGCATTACAGATCGGTATACCACGGCAGGCTTTGGTATAATAAACCGTGGGTTTGGTATAAAAAAAGTCTAGGCATGTTTAAAATCCCGTACTTTGTTTCGTTATTAGTCAAACATTTATGCAAAAAACTATCTACCGGCAAAACTGGTTTGTGGATTTCCTTATCGAAGATAAATACAGGGCTTACAGGCATATACTTATATGGGTATACCTTATTGTTACCGAATTTCAGGATGCCAATTTTCGAAGTCAATACTCGGGAAACTATGATAATTATAGATATATAGCAAGAATATTGCTGTTTATAGGGGCAGTGTATGTAAACATGTATGTTCTTGTACCAAAGCTTTTGTTCAATGACCGCTATTTTACATATCTGATCGCCCTTATTTCCATGACTGCCGTAACCTACTTTCTTCCGACCGCTGTTTACAGGTATTATTTTGACACGTATCGTCTTCCTACTGCACAAACATTTGACTTATTTACGGAAATAGTACCCAATATTAATGAACTTGGTGTAGCCATTTTTGGATCAACTTCAATAAAGCTTTTTCAGCGATGGAAAATGGATTCAACAAGAATGTCTGATCTGGAGAAAAATACTTTAGAAATCGAATTGCGGGAACTAAAAAACCAGATCAATCCACATTTTTTATTTAATATGCTGAATAACGTTAACGTTTTAATACAAAAGGATGCCGAAAAAGCTTCTGCCGTGGTCATGAAACTTTCGGATTTTCTACGCTATCAGCTATATGAAACCAGTGGAGGCTCCGTTTCGCTGCATTCTGAAATAAAGTTTCTGGAGGATTTTCTTGAGCTGGAGAAAATAAGGAGAGAAGACTTCACTTTTACTATTCTTAACAGGAAAGCCGCGGAGTCTGCTGACCAGGATTTGCCCCCTGGCCTTTTCCTAACGTTTGTAGAAAATGCAGTCAAGTACAGTGCTGACCCTGACGCACCATCAAGCGTACAACTTTCCTTTGCCCTGTGTGACAAAAAACTGGAATTCACCTGTGTGAATACCAAACCGGAAATAGTGTTTTCCGCAAGGTCCGGAGGTCTGGGACTGACTAACATTGCGCGCAGGCTGGATTTGCTCTATGCCGACGCATACTCACTAGAGGTACAGGAGTTGCCCAGGTTATACAAGGTCGCTTTAAATGTTCCGTTATGAATTGTATCATTATTGATGATGAGCCATTAGCCAGGGAAGGATTGCTCCTACTTTTACAAAGCATGCCTTCCATTACTCTAGTTGGCAGCTTTAACAGTCCGCGAAAAGCAAAGGCTTTTATGCAGGACAACCCAGTAAATCTTCTTTTTTTGGATATACAAATGCCTGATGTCAACGGTCTTGAATTTGCGGCGTCTTTGCCTAAAGAAACTTTGGTCATATTTACCACGGCATATTCTAAATATGCGCTTGATAGTTACCAGGTCGATGCGATCGACTATCTCGTTAAGCCTGTGATTAAAGAACAGTTGGAGCGGGCGGTAAATAAAGCGCTGTTATATCATGGGCTGTTAAACAGGCCGGGAGTGACGGAAAGTATAGAAATCGATTTTATGCTGGTAAAGGCAGAACGCCGTTACCATAAGATCTTTTTTAAAGACATCTTGTATATCGAAGGACTGAAAGATTATGTATTGATCTATACCGATGAGAACAAGATTGTTACGGCAATGAATCTAAAGACCATTCAGAAGCATTTGGATCCGAACAGCTTTGCCAGGGTTAGTAAGTCTTTTCTGGTAAATATCAACCATATCGACTCTTTTGATAAACATACTATCTATATCAAACAGGCCGAAATACCGATCGGCGACCTGTTCAAAAAACCTTTTCTGGAAATGTACCTGGGCAAAACTTTTTCAGACAAGCTGTAGCATTGTTGCAGCATTCCCCGTTTTTTTTGTCATTTACGTTAAAAAGAGCAGGCATACACCAACCAACAGCAGGGTTCCGCGCGCCAACGACAGGATCACCGGCGTTTACATTCAGGTAAAAATCTTCATATCCGGGTGTGTAATCACCCGCCTTATCATACGGCTGGAGCCAGCCTTTTGCATTTTGGGCGATATGAAAACCCGTGAGTTCTTCCTTTATTAACCGCGCTTGCTTATTTACATCCTGAAATCGATAGCGAAAAGCCACACCTTCTTTTCCGGCGACCAGGTCCATGATCATTAATGCTCCCTGTTTGTTTTTGAAGGTAATACTTCTGTGTTCCAGGACGTGATCTACACTTTTAACGCGTACTGCTCTCTTTTTTTTCTGACAGGTGAAATGTCAGCAACCGATAAGCCCGATGTAAAATCCTGATCATCACAACTCAGGCCAAGAGGGGAATCGGCGATTATGATTTTTTTTTCGGGTTACATTAATTATAAGATAGCTTTCCCTCACCGTTTAGCGACAGGGTGATCGTATTGAGCGGATCTTCTGAACGGCGATCAGTTTTCGACTGAGCAAAGCAGCTTGCTGTTAAAATAAACAATTCAAGGGTCAGCAAGCTGAAAGTGCGATAAAGAAATCTGTTTTTCATATAGGAGGGTAGATAACAACAACTATTTAGCATTGATTGCGCGGCGATCAAATTAAAACAACTATTGTTATGTACAAATGGACGCTCTGGTTATATAAATGGATTATATTACTTCGCTTTCTGCTCATTTTGTAAAATGGAAGCGATCAAAAGGTGATCTTGATGGTTTTCAGGTAGGGCTCGATCAATTTAGTGCTTAGGTAAACCTTTAAGCCATTGATTTTAAATTTATGGAATTAAATAAACTCAGCATTTATCAACGGTCTTTTTTTAACATCCGATAATGTGAAATCACCGGCAGAATCGTTAAGCGGCTTACGAAATCCGCATGGGGGGCAATGCATCTTCCCCTGGCTTTAAACAAAGACATTGTTTGGGGCTTTGTCTATCAAAGGGTGGTCGCCGTCTTATTCGTCGACGATCGGGATCTGGAATATACCCCCAAAAAAGAATGGGATATACAAAGAGGGCAGCCATTTTATGGCTGTCCCTCCGCATTAAGCCATACCTTTTTTCGTATGATTTATTAGCAAATTATAGTTTGACCAGGTGCATTCCCGAGAACACGCCTTTAGCCTCAGTGAGCCTGCCTCCGACAGCCAGTGTTCCCAGATCAATCGGCGCAAATCCAATAGATTTAATCAGTTCAGCCACTTCTGATTTAGCCTGCTGGTCGTCGCCAGCGACAAATGCCACACGGCGACCTTCGCCAATCACCGGATCTGCGGCGATTCTTGCAGCAAAAAGTGTATTGAATGCTTTTACGATACGCGCGCCATGCAATTGTTCCAGCACGATCCCGGTTGACGTTTTATCGCCCAGGTCAGCTATTTTACCGCCGGGCAAAAACTCGTTGGTGATATCGATCACGACCTTGCCGCTCCAATTAATGAGCCCGGAAAGTGAGTTTACTTTCCACCACGGAAGCGCAAGTATAACCATATCCGCCTCCGCGGCTTCCTTCGCGCTCACCGCTTTTGCCCCGTTACCTAATTTGGACAGGACCGGTTGCAGGGTTTCAGGTCCCCTGCTATTGCTGATCAAAACAGGAACGTTGATCTTTAGCAATTGCAAGGCGATTGCCTGACCGATATGGCCTGCGCCAATAATTCCGATTGTTTTCATAATGTTTTTGTTTATTATGTTTATGATAATTCTTTAAAATGCAGACTTGATTACACCGCCGTCCGCACGAAGTGCAGCGCCGTTGGTGGCCGCTGAAAGCGGACTGGCGATGTAGGTCACCAGGTTGGCAATCTCTTCCGGCTGGAGAAAGCGCTTGAGCAGCGAGGTGCCCCGCATACTGGAAAAAAATACCTCTTCCATTTCGGTATCGCTGATGCCTTGCTGCTCAGCGGCTGCTTTCATAAAATTGGTGATAGCTTGCGTCGATGTTGGTCCGGGTAAAACGGTGTTAACGGTAACTGCGGTACCAACCGTCATTTCTGCAAGTCCGCGCGACAAACCGATCTGGGCGGTTTTCGAAACACCATACTGGATCATCTCCGCTGGTACCTGTACACCCGATTCACTGGAGATAAAAATGATCCGACCCCAGCCGGCTTTTAGCATTTGTCCGATGTAGGCACGCGAAAGACGCACTCCGCTCATCACATTTACCTGGTAGATATCCAACCATTCTTGGTCAGGTATATCATTGAACGCCTTCGGCTGGGCAACCCCGGCGTTGTTTACCAGAATATTCACATCAGGGTATTGCTGAATGAGGGCATTTACGTGGTCAGCCTGTTCAAGATCTGCCACACCCGCAAATATATTGTAGTTACCGGTTTCCAATTTGATTTTTTCAACAGCTGCGTTCACGCGGTCGGGAGTACGCCCGTTAACAATAACTTTTGCGCCTTCGGTTGCCAGTGATTTTGCTATGGCAAAACCTATTCCGGTAGTTGAGCCGGTAACAAGCGCGATTTTTTCTTTTAATTGAAGATCCATGATTTTTATGATTTGATAGTATTAGTGATATTTCTATGTAGTTCGCTTCCTTAATGATTTATTTGCCTGCTGCAATTTCCTCGGCGGCAATTTTAAGTCGTTCTACCCAATCCTGGTGATAGGCATAAAGGCCTCCCGGATTTTTGTGACCCAATATATCCAGAAACCATTCACCCTGCTGCGTTTCTTCGGTAAGGACATGAACGCCTTCTTTAGTTGGCGTGATCACCCAACCGTGGTAAGCGGTTGAACCGGTCTCGTCACCGTCGACGGTAGTTTTCCAGGCCAGCTTGTGAAAGGGTTCGAACTCAGTCACAGTGAGGTGCATCAAATAGCCGACAGTAACGCGGCTCCATTTGGTGCCGGCTGTCAGTTGCCTTCCGCCGCTTAAAATTTTAACCTGGTCTTCGGGCGGAAAATAGCTCACCCAGTTTTCGGCGTCAACTAATAGTTTCCAAACCACCTCTGCCGGTGCTTTGATATCGATATCATTTAGCGCGTAGATCGCAGATATCTCCGGCCGCTGATCCGCCGGCCAATTTGTTTTATTGTACATCGTATGCGTTCTTGTTTTTGCCAAAGTTCCGGCAATGTGCTCCAAACAACGAGGGTATTTGACAGAATTTGTATGTGATAAATGTCACGCTAATTGGTTCGAAAATGTTCGTGTGTGTTCGCAGAAGGGTAAATAAGATAAGGAGGTTTGCGAATATGACTCATATAAAGGCGTGACGGCCAATTAGACAAAGCGTACGATGCCTATTTTAATTAAGTTCTTTTGGTCACATTAATTACATATTTCCGATCTGCCCGGATCATCCCTTATTTTTTAAATAGATTTGTTCAAAAGTGTATGCCATGTTTGAAATCTTTTCATCCTATTTAAAAGAAAAGGGGGGCCTTACCGATGCTGAACTGGGCGAGATACGCGTAGTAACGGTTAACAGGAAACTTCGTAAACGGCAGTACCTCTTACAGGAGGGCGACATTAGTCATTACAATTGCTTTGTGGTCAAGGGCTGCTTACGCAATTACCGGGTGAGCGAAGATGGTAATGAACATATTTTAAGATTCGCAGTAGAAAACTGGTGGGTCAGCGATCCTGAAAGCTATAATAATGGCACACCTTCCAAAAACAATATTGATGCGCTGGAAAATAGCGAAATGATTCTGATTGAAAAACAAGACTTCACTAATTTGTTGAGTAACATTCCCCGTTTTAAAGATTTTATTTACAATTTAAAGGCTAGAAGTTTTGACGCCAGCCAAAACCGTATCATGAGCAATATCAGTGATACCGCTGAGGAGAAGTATTCAAATTTTATAAAAATATATCCGCATATCTTTAACCGGGTACCGCTTCATATGATCGCTTCTTACCTTGGTGTATCCCGTGAAACCCTGAGCCGCATCAGGAATCAATATGCAAAGGATCATTAAATAAACCTGCCGTCTTTTACAGATGAAACAATCTGGTTTTATAGCTATTCTTGTTTCCAAAAAATACCCGGCACCGCCGTTAATTGCATAGTTGGTGATAAATGTCACAATCAATTTGCGTCAAATGTCCTTGTCCAACCCAGCGCATTCTTCCCACCTTTGAACAGAAAAAGCCCGTTGAACATTCGGAGTTAATAAAGCTTTTTTGAGGAATAAATGGAACGGAATAATTTCATGATCGAACAGCTGCTGGAGGTGTGGGAAAATAAGATTAAGGAAACGACTGAAATATTTGAGTTGCTTGGCGAACGTAGGGCTATGAAACCCGTGGCTGCCGGTAAAAACAGGCTGATATATCTGTTAGGGCATCTGCTGGTGATACACGACGGCATTTTTGAGACCTTAGAAGTGGGTAAGAGAAAGTACACGCATTACGATGATTTATTTCTAACCCCTCAGCATCCGGCGAATGTGTATCCGCCTTACAGGTTATTGTTGCAGCAATGGATTGCATTGAATGAAACGTTGATATTTCAGCTCAGGCATATAAGCCCCGATGAATGGCTGTCTAAGCAGCATTACATCAGCGAAATGGATTTCATTTTACAACCTAATAAAAATAAGTTCCATGGTTTTCAGTGTTTAATCGGGCACCTTTTTCACCATTTAGGACAACTGGCGCTTATTCAAATAGATTGATAGACTTGTCAGACGATTTGAACGAACATAACGGTGAATAACATACCTGAGAAAATGAGAAAAAAACTTGATACCCCTGGCGTTAGGCGGTTTTGGAATAGGAATGACGGGCTTTCTGGTGACCTATTGGGTCGGATACCTATCAGGTCACCAAAAGGTCACCAGAACAATGCGATTTATTGAATGTTTTGGTTTGGTCTAAAAACAAAAAACACCTTAAATGATGTATTTAAGGCGTTTTTGAATTATTTGAGATATACCTCGTGGAGAGGGAGGGAACAAAGATGGTTATTTTGTTCACACTAAATCAATGCTTTACGTATCTTAAAACTTCCCGGGTCACCGAATAGGTCACCTATAAATCGTTCAATAATCGCTAATGCTTATGATGTAAATAACGGTTTTTCTGATGAAACACGCAAATCCTATCTCCTTCAGTTTCGTTAAAAACTAATACTCAATATTTCCGATTGCCGGCAATGAATTTAAATCTTATTATAGTGTATCAATTAGCAAGAGTTAAAAAGCAGTGCTTTAAAATGTTTTCATTTCGTTACCTCGAAATCTTCCTAGTGAGAAAATATGCGACCATCGTGTTCCCAATCAAGTATAAGTTTCCATCTTCCCTCATTACAATCGTTGACCGGTATTTCTAATAAATTATTTTGCGTGCTCTCAACTTTCATCCTTAGGCAGAGCCGCCGCTGCAATTAACTGGCGAAAGTGTCGCATTTCCCTTCACCGGATGATTGAAATTAAACCTTATAGTTTTCATGTTCGTCTTATTTTATAAACTAAACTAAATAGGCGCGGTCACTATAAAAATGATTACAGTCATAATAAGCTGATTTGTAGATTAAACAGAGGCTGTTTAAGCAATATATCCTCAAAAGCCTGCAATTGTGCTTTTGCAAATATTGATCAGCCATATTACGTCGATTCCGGGGCAGGATCAAATACTGGTTGACGCATTTTTAAGTGATGTAACTTGTAAAGTAGACTATCCTCACATTTATTATCGTGCTTTACAAAGTAACAGCATAAACGATGGCTTACACTGGCTTACCGAGAATGGACAAATAAATCTGTTGGTTATGGTACATCGCCACAATAATTTTTTTAATAACAGCTTTACTCAAAAGCTTGCTGTTAAAAGTAAGGTGCCACTAATGGTATTACCGGATGGATTTGATAAGTTTTTAATATGAAAATATCACTATAAGATTTTCAAAATGGTAATTCGTTAGTTTATTGATTACAGATTGCAAACAAAGAATGTGCAAAGTATTTAGGTAACCGTAATATAGTACTTAAAAACCTTGATTTTTTATTTGGGATGTACGTGGATCGGGAGGGATTTTAACCTTCGTCGCAACTCATTGAATTAGAATCTTTTGCGCGTTAACTTTATTTAAGGGTCTCTAATCTGTCACTATATTATTTATAAAGAACAAAGTTTACTGGCCTGCCGGTTGGGAGGCGGAGGGAACAAAAAAGAATTTCCTTTACTCTCTAAATCAACGCATTATATATCTTAAAACTTGCCGGTTCACCGAATAGGTCACCCAAAAAATAATTCAATTTTCGCTAATGCTTATGATATAAATATCGTTGTTTTTGACAAAAACTCAATAAAATTTAATTGTATAACGATAACAATAAAATTGGTTTTAAATTAATCTTTTTTAACCAAAAACTCCTTTTGGCTATTTAAACGGTGAAGTCACTTACTTTACTTCAGATCCGTAATTATTAGGAGTTTTTTTTAATATCCATTTTAAAACAGATAAAGAAGATTTTTTTTTATCAATAATATACCTATTATTGCATCCGTGTACGTACACGAATTTATAAACCCCAACACGTCAATTTGGCTGATATGAAGATCTCCCCGTCTAAAAATATTATACCGTTGATGATCATCTGTATCGTGTTTTTTGTTTTCGGGTTTGCAACATGGATAAACGCGGTGCTTATCCCGTATTTTAAATTGGCCTGCCAGCTCAGTAATTTTCAATCATACCTCGTAACCTTCGCTTTCTATATCTCTTACCTTGTTATATCGGTGCCATCCTCATTCCTGTTAAAAAGAATAGGGTTTAAAAAAGGTATGATGGTTGGTTTCTGGATAATGGCTGTTGGCGCATTTGTTTTTGTACCGGCAGCGATGATCAGGTCATACTATCTGTTCCTGACCGGCCTTTTTATTATCGGGATCGGGCTGGCTATATTACAAACTGCTGCCAACCCTTATGTTACCATATTAGGGGCAAAAGAAAGGGCGGCCCAGCGTATCAGCATTATGGGGATCTGTAATAAAACCGCGGGTATCATAGCGCCATTGTTGTTAGCTGCAATTATCATAAAACCGGGCGACAGCCAGCTGTTTAAGGATATCCACCTGATGGGCGATGTTCAAAAGAACCAAGTTTTGGATATGCTCATCAAACGGGTTATTTTGCCCTATGCTATGGTAGGTTGCGTGCTAACTTTGCTTGGTGTTTTAGTCAGATACTCGCCGCTACCGGAGATAGACAGGGCAGAGGATGCAAAAGAAAGCATAACTACTAAGACAGACAAAACGGGGATTTTCCAATTCCCGCACCTTATATTGGGTGCCGTGGCTATTTTCTTCCATGTAGGTTCGCAGGTTATCGCTATCGATACCATTATTCCATATGCACAAAGTATGGGGATCTCGCTCGCCGAGGCTAAGGTATTTCCGTCCTACACATTATTTGCAACTATTTGTGGTTACCTACTGGGTATCACTTTAATTCCCTGGGCTATTTCTCAAAAAACTGCACTTAGGTTATGCACTGTGCTGGGTTTTATGTTTTCTGTATTGGTAATTATGGGCAAGGGCCTGTTCAGTTTCTTGGCCATCAGCCAGATATCTCGTTATGGTTTATTGTACTTTTAGGTTTTGCAAATTCTATGATTTGGGCTGGGATCTGGCCGCTGGCCCTGAATGATCTGGGCCGGCATTTAAAAATAGGCGCATCGTTGCTTATTATGGGGCTTTGTGGCAACGCTATTCTGCCGTTGTTTTACGGTTACTTTGCCGATCATTTTAGCCTACGGCAGGCCTATTGGGTATTGCTGCCCTGTTATTTCTACTTGATTTTTTACGCGTTTTATGGCCATAAGGTCAAAAAATGGAGTTTTTAATACAAATATTTCAAAAATGGATTCTTCAGATTTAAAAATTATCAATGCCCGGATCATTACCCCAACCTGCATATTAAATAATGGTTCGTTACTGGTGCATGATGGCACAATAACAGCTATTTCGGAGGGCGAAATAGAAGGAGCGAATGAAAACATAATTGATGCCGGTGGTAAATATCTGTCGCCCGGTTTTATCGATATCCATGTACATGGTGGCGGCGGTCACGATTTTATGGATAATACAGTTAACGCCTACCTGGAAATCGCAAAACTGCATGCCAGCCACGGCACAACCTCATTTACACCAACAACGCTTAGCTGCGAAAAAGACGCTCTGCTTAAAACATTAAGCCTGTATGAAGAATCTGAACCTTTAAATATTATGGGCTCAAATTACCTGGGCATGCACATTGAGGGGCCGTATTTTTCAATGGAGCAGCGCGGCGCGCAGGATCCCCGCTTTATCCGGCTGCCCGATCCACAGGAGTACAAAGAGATCCTGCAGCATTCATCCATTGTAAAAAGATGGAGTGCTGCGCCCGAGGTAAATGGCGCGGTTGAGTTTGGCCGGTTCCTGGTATCAAAAGGCATCCTGCCTTCCATAGCCCATACCGATGCCATCTACGAGGAAGTGCTCGAAGCTTATGAAAGCGGTTACACCCATATCACGCATTTTTATTCATGTATGTCGGGCGTGTCGCGCCGTAATGCCTTTAGGTACGCCGGTGTTGTTGAAAGCGGTTACTTGCTGGATGATATGACCGTCGAGATCATAGCCGATGGCATTCATTTGCCGCCCCCCCTGCTTAAATTGGTTTATAAAATAAAAGGCCCCGATAAAATTGCGCTGGTAACCGATGCTATGCGGGCCGCAGGCATGCCGCCGGGCGAAAGTATTTTAGGCGGTTTGGAACACGGCCTGAAAGTTATTGTGGAAGATAACGTAGCAAAATTACCCGACAGGAGCGCTTTTGCCGGCAGCGTGGCTACCACCATTCAGTTGGTGCGTAATATGATAAACCTGGCAGATGTACCCCTTATCGACGCTATAAGAATGATGACCATCACCCCGGCAAAAATTATGGGGGCAGATGATAAAAAAGGATCAATTGTAATAGGAAAGGATGCCGACCTGGTAATTTTTGATGATAACATTAATTTGCATAAAACAATTATTGGCGGCAGGGTTGTGCATTCCGCTTAACTGATGAAGATAATTAAACACATGTTACAAAATATAAAAGAGGATAAATTAGAGGTATTTGTTTCTGAGAACAGGGCGATATTAGGCAATACTGCAGCAAAACTGGCAAGCGAAAAGATTAAACAGCTACTGGGTACAAAACCATTTATCAATATCATTTTTGCTGCCGCTCCCTCACAAAACGAGTTTTTGGCCGCATTGGTTGCCGATAACAGCATTGAATGGCAAAAGACAAATGCTTTTCACATGGATGAATACCTGGGCCTGCCCGCGGATGCCCCGGAGTTGTTCAGCAGTTTTTTGCGGGAGAAAATTTTCGGCCGCGTACCTTTTGCATCTGTGAATTGTATAAACGGCAGCATGGTGAATTTTGAAGCAGAGTGCACCCGGTACAGTAACCTTCTGAAAGAAAACCCGGCAGACATTGTATTTATGGGGATAGGGGAGAACACGCATATTGCCTTTAACGACCCGCATGTAGCAAATTTCAATGACCCCGAATTGGTTAAAGTAGCGTTGTTAGACCCGGCCTGCAGGCAGCAACAGGTTAACGATGGTTGTTTTGATACCTTAACTGATGTGCCAACCTACGCGTTAACTTTAACGGTACCGGCGCTGATGAGTGCGTCTTATATATTTTGTATGGTGCCGGGCATCAACAAAGCGGCAGCTGTTAAACTTACACTGGAGCAGCCGGTATCAGAGCGCTACCCATCAACCATATTAAAAACACACGAAGGCGCGATGTTGTTTGTAGACCGCGATAGTTTTAGCCAGGTATTAACGTAAGTAACTACTGATAATTGATACTAAACAAGAAAGGGATGGTTTTACCACCCCTTTCTTGTTTATGCGGCAGGTTTAAAACCACTTATTATAGCGGTGTATATTTAAAGCTGTGTATGATGATCTCCATATCTTTGTCGTTCAACGGTTTTACACCGCGGAACAGCCATAAGTTCATCATTACGGGCATTTCTAATTTACTTACCGAGTTATCAGGTGCTGCCCAGTTCTTGCTGGCAAATATACCGGTATCGTCATCATGGAAACCGTTCAGGCTTTTAAATACAATCGAATTTTGGATTCCGCGTGCCTTCATAAAAAAGTTTTAAATAAATATTAACGTGTGCGTACACGACGTTAACTTTATTGCACCACAATACCAATTTTTATATCGAATTAGAGGCATAAACAGGACTTAAACCGCCTTGAAACGACTTTTTATAGTCCGGAGATTTCGATTATCGCGAAATACATAAAAATAAATTTGGATAAATAAATTAACTGTCTATATTTGTTTATCGTGTACGTACACGATAAAATTGTATACGTACACGATATGAATGGAAAACCACTCTAAAAAGAGTGGGCGATGGAGAAGAGGGATGTTGTGAATTGCTCCGGTCAGGATTGCCCGGGATAAGGTCAGGAGGATAGGTGAGGGTGATAACCGGCTTAAGTATATACCAGTACTAACTATCTGTATAACTCATTATTAACAACTAATTAAAACTTAGATTATGATTAAACAACGACCTCCAGGTGCATTTTCATTTAAGGAAGTAAATAGGGTGCACGGTCCTATTGAAACCGCAATAAACTGTTGCGGCTTTCTGCAAAAGATATCCGGCCTATGCAATATCAAAAGCTTTACGGTTTTGGTGACAACATTGTTGTTATTAATCAACACTGCGCAGGCGCAAAACAAAACCGTTACCGGTAAAATTACCGACAATACCACAAATGATCCTATCATCGGTGCATCCGTAAAAATCAAGAACACTACAACCGGTGTAATTTCTGATACACAGGGTATGTTTAAAATAAACCTGCCCGAGGGGGCGCTTCTTGAAATTACAAGCATGGGCTACACCCCGGTAGAGGTGCGGGCGGAATTTGGTAAGGTAATAGAGGTAAAAATGACCTCGGTAAATAAATCACTTACCGAGGTTGTGGTTGTTGGTTATGGTACTGCCAAACGAAGCGATGTAACCGGCTCTGTTTCCTCGCTGCCGAAAGACAGGTTATCGCAATTGCCTGTGGGCGATGTACTGCAGGCCATGCAGGGTGCGGTGGCGGGGGTAAATATTTCTACCGGCACGGCCGTTCCCGGCGAATCGCCTTCTGTGCTTGTACGGGGCGTTAATACCATTAATGGCCAAACGGCCCCTTTAATAGTAATTGATGGCCTCCCTTTCGAGAATGGCACGCTAAGTGATATCAGCACAACAGATGTTGCGTCGGTTGATGTTTTAAAAGATGTATCTGCAACCGCTATATATGGTACAAGGGGCGCAAACGGCGTTATACTCATCACCACAAAACGCGGTAAGATAGGTAAAGCGTCGATCAACTTTAACACTTATGCCGGTTACGAAAACTTTGCCCATACTTTAAAACCCATGGGCCCCGCCGAGTATGTTCAAAAGTATGCCGACTGGAAAAAGCAGGCAGATGTTATCAATGATTTTGTTGTGCCGAATTTATATGAGCAGCAAAACTATGACGCCGGTATTACAACCGATTGGCTGAAAGCTATTCAGCAGCAAGGATTTATCCAGGATCATACCTTAAGCGTATCTGGCGGCAACGATGATGTGAAGTACTACTTTTCAGGCGATTATTTTAGCCAGAAGGGGGTGATAAAAGGTTACCAGAACAAACGTGCCAGCATCCGGTCGAACATTGACGCTAAGATCACCAATTATTTAAGCGCGGGTTTAAACCTAAACCTGGTGTCGAACAATTCTGACGGCGGCCGGGCAAGTTTAAAGCAGGCATCAGAAGTAAGCCCCTATGGCCGGTTTAAAAACCCCGACGGTACTTATGCTATTTTCCCGATGGAGGGAGAGGAGGCAATTCAAAGCCCGATGCTTGGCCTTACTACCGAGCGGAACGACAGGCGCCAGAATGTTATTGCCAACGTATATGCCGAGCTAAAACCCTTTGCAGGTTTTAAATATCGCATAAACGCGGGTTATACCTATACCCCAACACTTTTTCAGAGTTACCAGGGCAGGCTTGCCGGCGATATTGCGGGCGGCACGGCAGCGGTGGTAAACAGCGAACGGAAAAGATGGATAGTAGAGAACATTGTATCGTATGAGAAAAACTGGAATAAAAGCCACTTAGACCTAACCGGTTTATACAGCGCTCAGGAAAACAAACTCTATTCGTCTTCCACTTCGGCCTCTGGGTTTATTAATGATGCTTTGGGATTTAGCAACCTGCAGGGTGCCAATACCATCTCGGCGGAATCTGAAGCGATAACTACCCAAATGGTTTCGCAAATGTTGCGCGTTAACTACAATTACGATAGCAAATATTTGTTTACCGCTACCGCCAGGAGGGACGGCTACTCGGCATTTGGCGCCAATACCAGCAAATATGGTTTGTTCCCATCCGTTGCCTTAGGCTGGAACATCAGCAATGAAAACTTTATGAGTAACGTAAGCTTCGTAAACAATTTGAAGTTACGCGGTTCTTACGGTTTATCGGGTAACCAATCGGCTGTCGATCCAACCTCTACCATTTCAACTTTCACTACAATATCTATCCCCTCCAACGGCCGTCCTACCACCGGTGTAATTGCCGATATTATGGGTAATAAAGACTTGAAATGGGAAAGTACTTATGGTAGCAACATCGGTATCGATTTCGCGCTGTTTAACAATAGAATTACCGGTACTATCGAAACCTATAACACTCATACAAAAGACCTGGTACTATACCGCTCACTGCCATCAGCCACGGGCTACTCGCAAGTAGTTACCAATATTGGCAAGGTATCAAACAAAGGGTTAGAGGTATCGCTTAGGACCCAAAACATAACAGGGCAGGATTTTAAATGGGAAACCAATCTTAATTTTTCTACCAACAGCAACAAAATAGTTGACCTGTATGGCGATAAAAAAGACGACTTAGGTAACCGTTTCTTTATTGGCCACCCGGTTAACATTGTTTATGATTACAAAAAAGCCGGCGTTTGGAAAGTAGGTGAAGACCCGTCTAAACAAGACCCCGATGCTAAACCGGGCGATCTTAAATTTGCAGACCTGGACGGTAACGGAGTCATTAGTTCTGATGGTAAAGACCAGATGATAGTTGGCCAGGAGATCCCTAAATGGACGGGCGGTATCACCAACACCTTCCACTACAAAAACTTTCATTTAAATGTTTTTATACAAACTGTACAGGGTGTAACCAAAAATAACGACGCTACTAATTTTAAAGATTTTGGTGGGCGGCAAAACCTGCCAAGCGGTTTAGGTTACTGGACAGAAGCCAACCAAAGCAACACCCGTCCAAAACTAACCTATGTTAACTACCTCAACTACGGTTACCCGGAAGATGCAAGCTACACCCGGATAAAAGATGTAACGCTAAGCTACACTATGGCTAAAAACTTACTTGATAAATTAAAACTTGGCGGCCTTACCGTTTATGTGAGCGGGCGCAACCTTGCAACGTTTACCAAATGGTACGGTTGGGACCCTGAAGTAGGCTACGGCACTACAGGCGATACCCAGGGCAACTACCCACTGGTACGTACATTTATTTTAGGTGCTAACATCACACTTCGTTAATCAAACTCAAATGAAAACTTATAAAATAATATTAACAGTCGCCGCAGCAGCAATTTGTACGATGCAGGCGTGTAAAAAGGACTTTCTGACCGAAAAGGTCTATTCAAAATTCACCCCCGAAGCCTTAAATGATTCCTTAGCGTTTGAGGCTGGTATAATTGGCTTGCAAAGCCAGTACTCGCTTTGGAACACCATGAACGAGGATAATAACGGTAACCAGGGCTTTTTATGCGTTTGGCAAATGGGCACTGATGTGGCTTATAACAAAGCACCCGATGACCTTGACCCGGTTTCGATACCCTATACAAATTATGAAAAACTGAATTCGGCGAACGGCGCATCTGCGTTTGTTTGGAAATGGGCTTACAACCTCATCAATAATGCAAACGTGGTTATCGCCAATATCGATAAGCCGTCTATCCCGGTAGGCAGTAGTTTTAGAGGTAAAATAAAAGGCCAGGCCATGTTTTACCGCGCGCTGGCCTATAATTACCTTGCAACCCTTTACGGGGGCGTACCGCTCATTAAAGAGCCGCTAACTGCTCCTAAAACCGACTTTGTGAGGGCGCCGGTAAAAGATATCAATGACCTGATAGTATCAGACCTGAACTTTGCCAAGGTGAACGCGCCATCAATAGATGAACTTGAGGCTAAATCACTTCCAAATAAATCAATGGCATCGCAATTACTGGCCGAGGCTTATTTGAGGATGGGGGGTAAGGATGCCGAAGCCGAGGCTGAATGTAATGCAATAATTAATAGCGGCGATTTTAGTTTGATCGATGCGCGCTACGGCGTAAAAGCCTCGCAACCCGGCGATCCGTTCTCGGATATGTTTATATACGGTAACCAACGCCGCAGCCAGGGTAATAAGGAAGCTATTTGGGTGGAAGAAACGGAAAACCCGGCATCGGTACCAAACGGCGCAGGGCCGGATATCCAGTCGAAATTTGGAGGATACCGGTTCCTGGGTTCGCAGCACAGGCGTGCCTGGGGCAGCAGGTATTACAATCAGGCGGGCATGCTGCTTTGCGATACTTTAGGCGGCAGGGGTATCAGCCGGATGGCATTAACTTATTTTGTGTTAAATAGTTACGGCGCTAATGATATGCGTAACTCGCAATACAACCTGCGCAGAAAATACTATTACAATAACCCATCGTCGCCAAATTACGGGCAACTTGTGGTGCCTGGGCTGGGTATTGATACCAACCGCAATATAGTACCCAAAACAAACAAATGGGACCAGTTTGATCCGAACGACACGTTTGGAAGCAGCATGATTAAAGATTTTATCATTATGCGCCTGGGCGAAACCTATTTGCTAAAAGCCGAAGCCCAGTTTAAACAAGGCAATACGGGCGGTGCCGCAACTACCATCAATATTTTAAGGGACAGGGCCCATGCAGGCCATGTAGCAGCCGGCGATATCACTATGAATTTTATTTTGGATGAGCGGGTGAGGGAACTGATAGGCGAAGAGAACCGCCGGATGACCTTAATGCGCACCGGTACGCTGCTGCAACGGGTTGTAGGCAGGGGCTTGAAAATTACGGGTATAGCGTCAAGAAACCTGTTGTTGCCCATCCCACAATCAGAGATAGATTTGAATAAAGATGCTAAATTAGAGCAAAACCCGGGCTATTGATATTGCTAATAATAAATTGAGTATAATTGCCATTCGTGTGCGTACACGGGTGGCAATATTGCCTATGCCGTAACAGGCATGGGGAAATATCTTTATCATATTTTATGAAAGCTTATTTACAACGTAGCTTACTACTTATCCTCTTAGTTATCGGGATGGCGCGCCCGTCATCTGCCATAAACTTAAATGTAGCAGATTCGGTTGCCGTTAAAGGCTTTCATCTGGATATGCGTATCCAGGTGATGAAAATGCCCGCCATGAAAAAGTTTGTTTTAAACTTGAGTAAGAACGGTATCAACACCTTATTGGTTGAATGGGAGGGCAGCTACCCTTTTGTTAAAGAACCCCTTATTGCCAATAAGTACGCCTATTCGAGGCAGGAGATCCGCGATTTTATCGGCTATTGTAATTCGCTGCACATTCAGGTTATTCCGCTACAGCAAAGCTTTGGACATGTGGAGTATATTTTAAGGAATTATAAATACGCCGCCCTGCGCGAAGATCAGAAAGATTTTAGCCAGGTATGCCCAAGTGAACCGGAACTGAACAAGAAGTTATTTACAACACTTTATACTGACCTGGTAGCAACCCATAACTCGCCCTACGTACATATTGGTGGCGACGAGACCTATTTACTTGGCCACTGCGAAAAATGTAAAAAAAGAGCAGCCGAGATCGGGCTATCGCGCCTTTATTTCGATCATATCAAAATGCTTTGCGATATTGTGGTAAGTCTCGGTAAAAAACCAATAGTATGGGCGGATATAGCGCTTAAATATCCTGATTACATCAACCTGCTGCCTAAAGAAACCATTTTCATCGATTGGAATTATGGCTGGGATGTAAACCGGTTTGGTGACCATGCTAAACTGCTGCAATCGGGCTACGAGATCTGGGGCTCGCCGGCGCTGCGTAGCCACCCCGATAATTATTTCCTTACGGATTGGCAGAAGCACTTTAACAACGTGCGGGATTTTCTGCCCCTGAGCCGAAAGCTTGGATATAAGGGCATAGTGATGACCTCCTGGTCAACCTCGGGTGTTTACTCAACCCTTTTCGAATCGGAGGACGAACCTATCGAGTTGTACGCCATCAGGCACGTTTACCCGCTTAGTGGTTTTAATATTTTGATTAACTATTACCTTAATGCGTTAAACCCCGCCTCTAAATTAACAAACGATCAGTTTATAAAAAGCTATTGCAGCAGCCGTTACGGTTTAGATGCCCGCAAAGCCATGCTGTTTAAAAAAGCGCTTTGTTCTACGCCGTATAATGTTGTACACGGCAAGGTGATATCACCGTCGGCAATAACAATTGGGCAACTGCTTGATAGCGCCAAAACCTCACTTAAAACGCTAAGGTTGCTACAGCCCGTAAAAGGTTTGCAGGAGTTTAAACACTATATTTTAATGGCCGATATAAGGGTTTATTACCTCACCTATATGAAAATTGAGGCCGAGGTAAATGCCCCCGGCGTTACTGATAAACAAATACCGGCGTATGTACTGCAACTGAAAAAATTACTGGCCGATGAGCAAAGGTTAAACGATGAGTTTACGGCCCTTAACCAGGATTTTCTTTTTAAATCGTCGATAGATGAGGAGAACCTGTTGAGGAGCCAAAAGGTGCACGTTTTATATGATCGTTTAGCAAAAGTAAAATGAAGTTTCTAAATATTCCGTTTGTGACGCAAGATACCTATGCGCACCAAAAACTAACGTTGCACCCCATCGATAACGAACCATGGAACCCGGAAAGCACCCTCTCATGCTCGGCCGCTTTTGCTATCTCGCATTTCGAGGAGGGGATCCACCTCAGGTTTTCGGTTACTGAGCCATTTCTGCGGGCAAAAAAAAGAAAGATAAACGGCGAGGTTCATAAAGATAACTGCGTAGAGTTTTTTATAGCCTTTGGCCAGGAAGCCAGTTACTATAATTTTGAGTTTAACTGCCTGGGTTCTGTAAAAGCGGCTTATGGCAAGGGCCGGCTTCATCGTAGGTTTTTGCCGCCCGAACTTTTAAAAGGGGTAGAGGATAATATCACCATCTGTATGGACAACCTTTCGGCTGGTAAGCCGGTTAAATGGGATATCACCATAGTGTTGCCGGTATCGGTGTTTTGTTACAGCGACAAACAATCGCTAAGCGGCGAAGACTGCTCGGTAAACTTTGCCAAGTGCGGCGATAACCTGCCAAAGCCGCATTTTTTAAGCTGGGTTGAAATTATCTCCGAAAAACCCGATTTTCACCAACCGGCATCTTTTGGTAAGGTGAAGTTTGACCCGGACCCTATTTTAAAACTCGTGTAGTATGAAAAAGTATGTTTTATTGTTAACGGTATTCCTTTTCCCCTGTGTTTTATATGCGCAGGAGTTAAACCTCATCCCTTATCCAAATGAGGTAACCAGGCTGAAGGATAATTTGCTCATAGCAAAAAACAGCAGGTTTTATACCGATAACCAAAAGTTTAAGGGTGTTGTAAATTATTTAAATGAGGATTTGAATAAGGCCGTTAAAAAGGCACTCGCGATGCAAAAGATCCAGATCAGCATTAACGGCAATAACACAACGCCCGGATCCTATACGCTAAGCGCATCCGGTAAAATAATAAAAATAACAGCCGCGGATAGGGCAGGGGTGTTTTACGGAATGATCACCCTATCGCAGCTTTACAGATCCGCAAAAAGCGATTACACAAACATGATACTGCCCGGCGTAAAAATTACTGACCAGCCCCGGTACCAGTGGCGTGGTTTTATGCTTGATGAGTCGAGACACTTTTTTGGGAAAAAGGTTGTCAAGAGTATCCTAAGCTGGATGGCTTTTTACAAGCTGAACCGTTTTCAACGGCATTTAACTGATGCGCAGGGATGGCGGTTCGAGGTTAAAAAATATCCGCTGCTGGCCACCAAAGGCGGTAAGGGAAATTTTACGGATTCTACCGCAAAAGCCCAATACTATACACAAAAGGATATAAAAGAAATAGTGGCATTTGCCAAAAGACGAAATATCGAGATCATTCCCGAAATTGATATGCCGGGCCATGCAACAGGTGCAACCAGTGCATACCCCGAGCTTTCGGGCGGCACTACGCCGGGATACGAGAACTTCACCTTTAATCCAGCTAAAGAAACAACTTATAAATATTTGAGCAATGTTTTAAAAGAGGTTAGGACGTTGTTCCCGGCTCATGTTATCCATATAGGTGGCGATGAGGTTACTTTGGGTATTAAAGCCTGGGAAACCAACCCGGATGTGCTCAGGCTGCTGGCCGCCAAAAAAATGACTGATTATCGGCAGGCGGAGTTTTATTTTTTAAAACGTATTGCCGATACCGTACAAAAACTGGGCTGTCGCGTAATGTGCTGGGACGAAGCCGTACCCGCCGGGTTGCCTACAGCTAAGGTTGTGGTAAACTGGTGGCGGCAAAACAAACCCGAATCGCTGGCCGAGGCGCTTAACAAAGGTTATAAAGTGGTGCTTTGCCCAAGGCTGCCCCTGTATTTTGATTTTGTGCAGGATAGCACCCATGTATCCGGCCGTAAATGGGGTAAGCTGTATAATACGTATCTTGATGTTTACCATTTCCCGGAAAATGCTCTTGCCGATACGGTTTACAAAAAAGCTAACGTTATAGGCCTGCAAGCCAACCTGTGGACAGAAACTGTTGTCACTAAAAAAAGACTTGAATATCTGCTGTTTCCGCGTTTGGCCGCTATGGCGGAAGCGGGCTGGGTGGCCGAACCGACAAAAAACGATGAGCTGTTTAACAAAAGGCTAAGCGCTCATTTACAATATTACAAGCAGGCAGGTCTTTACTATTACGATCCGTTTAATCCGGGCTATCATCCGGAAGCTATCGACGTAAACCCGAAAAGTGCTATACAGGATTAACTGTTATAAAACTGGTAATTTTCTTTGGTGATGATATCAATGGGCATATAAACGGATTTTTCAACCTCGCTTATTTTAAAGAGGTGCTTGTAAAGCGCCATAATACCCAGGTATCCCTGTTCTTTAGGGCGCTGGCAAATTAAAAAGGTAATTTGCTGACTAATGAGGTAATTGATGTTTTTCTTTAAAAAATCGTACCCTATCAGTAAAATATCATCCCTTCTGCGTTTTTCAAGAATTTTGGCGATGATATTTACCCTGGAATTGGTTACAAATATGGCTTTAATGTCGGGGTTGGCCGATAATACCTCCACCAGCGATTTTTCTACATAAGCCAGTTTAGTATCGTTAATGTTAAGGGTTAATACCTGGTTGGGCTTTTTGGCGTCCTCAAAAAATTTCTTAAAACCCTGTTCCTTCCGTAATAAATGGTGATCGTTTTCAAGGTCTGTGGAAATGTTAACGGTTAAAATTTTATCGGCTTTTTGAATGGAAAGGCTTATCAGCTGCGCGGCCAGCTTACCGCTTTGATACAATTCCGGGCCTATATAAGTAAGGTTTTGCTGATTGGGCAGGTCGGAGTTTATAAAAGCCAGGGGCAGATCAAGCTCCTGGATCTTTTTAGCCAGAGTGATAGATTCCTCCACAAATGACGGCGCTATCAGGATAGCATGCGGTTCGCTGTTTAGCATCTCATCGGCCGATGCATTAAAACTATTTTTTGAGTCGAGGTCATAAAAATAGTATTTAACGGTAACGCCAAATTGTTTTATTTCTGCAGCGGCTTGTTTTATCCCGTTTAACGGGTAGCTCCAATAATCTGTTTCATTAGAAACCGCAGGTATCAGTATCGCAAAATTTAACATCTTCCGGGAAGCTAATAGGCTGGCCATTTTATTGGGCTGAAAGTTCAGCTCTTCAATAATGGAATTTATTTTTTGTTTAGTGTTTTCTGATACCCCTTTCCGGTTATGGATAACCCTGTCAACCGTACCGATAGATACGTTTGCCCTTCGGGCTATTTCTTTAACACCTGTTAGCTCGGTTTCTGTCTTTTTCATGTATGGATGAACCAAATATAATATATTTTAATAATCATTGTTAGCCACAGCCAAGCCTGCCTGTGTAAAAATTTAGTAGGTGTTACATAGGTTCTATGAATAAAATGAGCAGGCATACCATCCAAAAAAACGTAAAAAAAATAGGGAAGAACAATAGTTCTTCCCTAAACGCAGCATTATTAACTAAATTAATTACTTAGATCCTTATTTATTTTTTGATGATCCTATAAAGGAGTGAACTTAAAATCATGGATGATGATCTCCACGTTTTGATTGTTTGAAGGAGCGAGGCCATGAAACAACCAAAGATTCATCATTACAGGCATTGCTAATGTACTGATAGATTGCGGCGGGCTGGTCCAGGTTTTGCTGGCATACAGGTTGGTATCGTCATCATGAAAACCACCTAAACTTTTAAAAGTTACCGCGCTGCTTGATCTTTTGAACCTTTGCGTGGTATAAGTGCCCGTTAAAGTAACCGGGTATGTGGTCTCTACGCTGTCGAGGCTGCTGCCGGTTGCAGGGTAAAGGGTGTAGTTAAGTACCCTGTTATTTGTTGCATAACCCCATTTAGAATATTCGATATCCATTTCATCGAAAAAATCGTTACCGGAGTAATTAAACATACCGAAAACAACATTTTTATCCAGCGTACTTATAGCGCCTTCCACTTTCCATTGGTAGGTACCATAACCAAGGTTTGATAGCATGGTAACTTCCCCGCATTCCCATTTACCTGTGCTGGTGTTTTTCTTAATCTTTAAATGCAGAAAACCACTTGCATCTACATAGGCACTGCCTGTGCTAAACACATTTGGACCGGGCCCCTGGCCGGTTGGGTTTGTTGTAACCGCCCAGGTATAGCCGGCAAACGATAGGGTAGCATTGGTTTTTAGCTTATTTGAATTGGCCCCGGCAATTTGGTTGGTTGCAGGTACCGTTTTAGAGGTATCCGAACGGGCCCCGTCTGACTTTTTGCAGGCCGCGAAAGGTAACGCGAGCAGCAGTAGATAAACTGTTTTTTTCATAATTGTAGTTTAGTTGTGTTTGAAAATTGTTTAAAAAAACGGATAAAAATAAAGAATTAAAAATAATAACGTGTACGTACACGAATATATAATTATTATTTATACTTTGCAAAAGATTTGAGGCCAAATCGGTATTTAATTATCTTGTTAGTTAGATAGTTATATGGAAACAGAGGGCGCAAAGCACACCCAGAACACACCAGATACGGAACAAAATATGATCAATAAAAAACCACGGCTTTTATCGCTCGATTTTTTTCGGGGATTTACTATCGCAGCCATGATACTGGTAAACACACCGGGAGATTATGACTATGTTTACGCGCCGCTTGAGCATTCAAAATGGGATGGCTGCACGCCAACCGACCTGGTTTTCCCATTCTTTTTATTTATGGTAGGAGTATCCATCGTTTATGCTTTAGAAGGCAAGAAACCCGTTGCTGAAAACCATAGCCGGATCATATTAAGCGCGCTGCGGCGGATGCTTATTTTAATAGCCCTGGGCCTGGGTATATTCTTATTTTACCGGCCCGATCTTTCGCACCTCCGCTTTCCGGGGGTGTTACAACGAATAGGGGTTGTATACTTTATTACAACCTTGTTATATCTTAAAACAAGCCAGCGAACGCGCGACTGGCTGATGGGATTAATTTTGGTGAGCTATTACCTGATGCTTTTTTATATCCCCGTGCCGGATGGGCACCCCCCTAATCTGAGCCCTGAATTAAACCTTGCGGCCTGGGTGGATAGGGCAGTTTTTACTACCAATCATTTGTACAGGTACACCAAACTGTGGGATCCTGTAGGCCTGCTGAGTACCTGGCCGGCTATCGCAACAACACTGTTCGGTATCCGCATAGGGGCATTGTTAAAGCAAAAAGATGTTGATGTGAATAGAAAGTGTATCAAACTGCTTTTAATTGGGCTTTTGGCTACTATACTGGGGCTGATTGTTAACCTTGTTTTTCCAATTAACAAATCGTTGTGGAGCAGCTCGTATGTACTGTACTCGGGCGGGCTTGGCACATTGGGTTTAACGGCGGCATTCTGGATAATTGATGTTAAAGGGTATCAGAAATTGGTGTGGCCCTTTACGGTATTCGGGATAAATGCCATAAGCGCTTATGTACTATCCGAAATTATGCCGGGGCTTATCAATTTCTTAAAAATATCGCACGATGGAGGGGCGGTAAGCGGGATGAAATATTTTTACCAGGTTGTTTTTCTGCCGCATTTCTCGCCTGTAAACGCTTCACTGCTATCCGCCTGCGTGTTTGTAGTTTTTATATGGCTCATCATGTACATTCTCTACAAAAGGGAAGTGATCATAAAAATAGCAGATGAAAGGCCAAGAACAAGTTTTAACAACGCAACTTATAACGAGAAATATAGTTGATTAAGAAAAGGATGCCCCTGAAAAGGGGCTCTTTTTTTGAATTTGAAAAATGAAAAGATAGCCGAATAAACGGACTGGACACCCGCCACAATTACGAAGGGCCGGCACGTAAGCCTGGTTATCATAGCCAAGTGTGTTCACTAATATTTTGGCGGCAATGATTTTAATAAATTTTTAGTCGAAACGGGTAAAAAGCGCAGTTAAATTCGATCCCGATTCCCTTGTTGGAGTATGCCAAAAGATCTGGAGGATGCGATGTGGTGGGCTTATGTGAAAAGAACAACTTAAAGGAGGGGCGCTTTTCTGTTTTGCACAAAAATGTAGGATTGGCTTGGGTGTCCGGCATACTTAAACCATAATATTGTGTCATAACAGCTGCCACAAACGAAAATGTCCGCTTGTACATTACGCAATAAATGATTAACATATTTTTCTTTCTCACAAATTTTTAACCGCAATAATTGGCTGCAGGTTTTCGTCAGGTGAGAAAGGGTGATTAATCTATCTATAAATATGCTATAATTTATTTATTTTTAGAATTCTAAACCAAACACAATATCGTCCCGATTAATGATTTTTCTAAAGAAAGCTCCTCCGTATTTAACCCGCCTTATCTTTTTATCAGCATTTATTTTATACGGCAATTATACGTGCGCGCAATTCAGGCAATTGCACGTCGAACCGGATGAGAACCATGCCCTTAAGCTCAGCTTTTACTCCGGCGGTGAAGGGTACGTGGCTTTTACCGGGTCGGTTGGCTTTACTACCGACAGCGGAAAAACTTTTCAGCAAAAAAAGATTACCTTAAATAACGTCAATTATGGCGATTACAATGTCAACCTTACTTTTGGCTTTGGCATTCTTGGTGTAAAGGCCTTTGATCAGAACAACATACTTGTTTACGGGCACTATGGGCTGGTGCCGGCTATCCTGCGCTCTGCCGATGGTGGCGCCACTTTTAAAGTCGTGTACCATGATCAGTATAGTGTAGTCCCCAACTCAGCCATTACAGATATGGTATTCCCCGAGAATAAAAACACGGGGTACGCCGTTGATAACGACCGTATCCTTAAAACGGTGAATGGCGGGCAAAACTGGGCGGTTAGTTATGCGGCCACCAATAATAATTTTATAGCCATACAGGCGCTTAATAACACGCAGCTTATCGCATTTGGCGCGGGCGGCCAATTGTTCAGAACCGCGGACGGGGGGGCTACCTGGCAGCAAATTGCGGTCCAGGGGTCTTATCTGCGGTCTGTTTATTTTTTAAATACGACTATAGGATGGTCGGGCGATAACGAAGGCAACGTTTATTACACAGTTAACGCCGGTGCCAGCTGGGCAAAGCAAAATACGATCATGGGTACCGCCCTTACCTGTTATAAGTTAAAATTTGTAAATGACAGCACAGGTTATGCCCTTACTAATGGCTTTAACGTTTATAAAACCAGCGATCGCGGTAAGATCTGGGAGCCGCTGCCCCGCGATAATAATTACGCCTATCTGGGCTATACCCTTAATGATTTTCAGTTCAACGGCAATACGGTTTGGACCGCGGGCGGGCACGGGCAGATACAGGTAAGCAGCAATGGTGGGGGCACGCCCATACCCAAGGCGCTTTTTACCATTGATACCGCGGGCGCAGCCGGTACCGGGCAGGTAAAATTGCAGAACTTGTCAAAAACAGGCAACAGTTACAGGTGGCAGGTTAATGGTAAGGAGGTAAGCAAGGCATACAACGTGCAATACACACACAATATTTTTTCGACATATGATACCGTTCGGCTTATTGTGAGCAACAAACAGTTGTATGCAGATACGCTTACACGTTACCAGGCATTCAAAGTCCCTGTTCTCGTTACCGGTTTTTCGCCGGTCTCGGGCATAGCAGGTACCAGAATCACCATTACCGGATTTAACTTTAAAGATGTTTATAGCGTTACCATCGGCGGCGTTGCAGTAACCTCCTACACGGTCGTTTCTCCCACAAGTATCATCGCTGTAGCCGGGAAGGGTGCATCTGGTAAGGTAGTAGTTACCACTTACACCGGAAGCGGGTCAAAGGCCGGCTTCACCTATATATCCCCGCCGCTATTGGCCGCTATATCGCCGGCCGTGGCCGGGGCCGGTGATATGGTTACATTAACCGGCAGCGGTTTTAATCACGTTACGGCAGTTAGTTTTGGGGGCACCGCGGCCGGCTCGTTCACTATAGTTTCGGCCACACAGATCAAAGCCATTGTAAGTTCCGGCGCGGCAGGCGATGTTAAGGTTGTATCTCCGGCTGGTGTTTCAAGCATACCCGGCTTCACGATGATACCAGCCATCAACGGTTTTACGCCTGATAAAGGAACGAACGGCACTTTATTAAATCTAACCGGGACGGGGCTGTCCAACGTAACAGAGATCACTGTTGGCGGTGTGCCTGTGCGCTCCTTTGTCGTTAATTCGGCAACATCCATCACGGCGGTTGCTGCGGCAAATGCGCAAGGCGTTGTTAAAGTCAGCGCACCTGGCGGTTATAGCACGTCGCCGGGCACATTTAAATACTATGCCACCCCGGTGATCCGGTCTTTTGCCCCGCTGACGGGACCGGTGGGAACGGAGCTGACCATCAAAGGTGCAAATTTCGACCCGGTGGCCGCTCAAAATACAGTATACATCGGTCTTGTAAAAATACCGGTAATTACGGCCAGCGCCACTACCTTAACGGTGAGGGTGCCTGCAGGCATCGCTTACGAGCCAATTACGGTAACCGCGCACAACCTGCAAAGCTATTCTGCCCAGCCATTTACTTTGACTTTTACCGGAGGCGGCAGCATCACATCGAAATCTTTTGTCAGCGATACAACAAGTTTGGCTTTAAACAGCGCGGGTGGCACCCGCATGGCAGACATGGATGGTGATAGCAGGGCGGATATTATATCCTATTCGCCGGTGAGTTCCTCGCTCATGCTCTCGCGGAATACCGGCAGCAACGGGACAACCTCTTTTGAACAACTTGATCTTTCTGCACTCGTTGGCAAGCTTTTTTATTATACGATAGCAGACCTTGACGGCGACGGGCTGCCGGATTTGGTAGCGCGCAACGCCTCGCAGGTAATTGCCTTCAGGAATACCTCCAGTCCCGGTAAAGTATCTTTTCAGGCGGTTACAGTGCTTGCAGCGGTTCAGGTTGCCTGGGGCGTTGTGGTACACGATATGGACAGCGACGGTAAACCCGACGTTGTAGTTTCTCAGATCGGGCAATTTAACGGAACCGCTATCCTGAGAAATAAAGGCGAGCCGGGAAGTATTTCTTTTTACGGGGCCGAGATGATCTACTGGACTAACCAGATGTTAAAAGACATTGTGAATGATTTTGACCAGGATGGTAAACCCGACCTTATGGGGCAGCTACCTGATTTCGGGGAGAATTTTTTCATTCTAAAAAACGATAGCGAACCAGGGGTAATAAATATTCCTGCAAGCGGTTTGGGTGACTGGAAGCTTGGAAGTAGCCGCGGGGTACCTACGCTGAGCGATGTGGATAACGACGGCAAAATGGATGTTATAGTGGCTTATCCCGAAACGCATAAGATTTCTGTTTACCGGAATATTTCTGCCGCGGGCGTCCTGCAGTTCGAAAACAAAACGGATTTAGGGACAACCGACCCGCCGGCTGATATAATATCAAATGACCTGGACGGTGACGGCAGGCCCGAGATCATCCTTACCTACTATAACCGGAAAAGTATCTCCATTTTTAAAAATATAAGCAGCGGCGGCAAAACCGCCTTTAGCCTGCCTGTTGAGATAGCGACCTCGGGCATCCCTACCGGGATAATAACGGGGGATGTAAACAACGATGGCAAAAATGATATGCTGTATACTTCGGGGGGCAATAAACTTGCTGTACTGTTAAATGTTATAAAGCCAGTGCCATTTATAGCCGGCTTTACACCGGGCTCGGGTATTTCCGGAACACAGGTAAAGATCAGCGGCATCAATTTTACGGGTACTACTGCCGTAAAATTTGGAGGCATCGCTGCAGGTACTTTTACCCTTACCGGTGACACGCTCATTACGGCCATACCCGGCGCCGGCGCATCCGGTGAGGTTAGCGTTACCAATAGTTACGGTACCAGCTCCCTGCCCGGGTTTGTTTACGGCCTGCCGCCTGTGATCACTTCTGTATCGCCGCTATCAGGGCCGGCAGGCACACCTGTTGTGATCTCGGGCAGTAACTTTGACCCCGTACCGGATAAGAACATCGTGTACTTTGGTGATGTAAAAGGTACGGTTACAGCCGCATCAGCAACCTCACTGACCGTAAGCGCACCGGCGCAGGCAACGTATAAACCCATCAGCGTAGCCACCCATAACTTTATCGCAAGTTCTGCTTTGCCCTTTTCGGTTACCTACCCAAACGGCTTTAAAAAGTTTGATGCGCAGGCGTTTAATGTAAGGCAATATCTGCCCGGCCGTATGCCATTCGCCGCTGACCTTGACGGGGATGGCAAACCCGACCTTGTTTACACCTCAGGATCTGCTGCGGAGGACCTTATGGTAGCCCGAAACCTCACTGCTGCCGGTGCGGATACCGCTTTATTTGATACACCAAAGGTTATAGCGCCCGGCCTCATCTACGAACTTTCTTTGCAATTTACGGACATCAATGCCGACGGGAAGCTGGATATTATCTTCGCGCGGCGCCCGGCACTGGGCGCACCCAGTAGCGGCACTATGTATCTGCTGCTCAATAACAGTACCCTGGGCCGGATTGGTTTTTTGCCGCTGATTAACCTGAATGATGTTGCCGACAGCCCCAATTTTGATACCTATCAAATGGCTACCATAAAAGATATTGACGGCGATGGGTTACCGGACCTTGTAACATCCGGGTTTTATACTTCGGTGATGTCTGTTTACAGGAATATCTCTGCTAGCGGGAACCTGCATTTTGGCCAGCGAACTGATTTTACGATCCCGCTATACGCTTTTAACCAGGCGCACTTAAGCGATATGGATGGGGACGGCAGGCCCGACCTGCTGGTGATTACTTCTGGCGGTGAAAACCTGCTGTCGGTTTATAAAAACAACAGCACTAAAGGTCAGATTAATTTTGCGCCGCGTCTTACCTTTCCGATAGAAGGACAGGGCTTTGCCATGAGTGTAGCCGACGTTGATGGTGACCATATCCCGGATGTGGTGCTCGCCGACGGCCCCACTGAAAAGGCGGCGGTATTGCGCAATATGACCAAAGCGACCGGCGGTATCAAATTTGCTAGTACATTTATAGGTAAAGGGTTAGCGATAGGCACTATGGTGCTGGCGGACCTGAATGGAGATGCCAAACCGGATATTCTTGCAGGCACTACGCAAACACAGCTCATGCTGCTAAAAAACAGCAGCACCGCAGGTGATCCTGTCTTTAATGACGATGATATTTACTATGCCCCGGGCGTTGGGGATATCAGCTCTGTAGCGGATATGGATATGGACGGGAGGCCGGATATTCTCGCCTACTACGGCAACCGCATCACCATTATGCTCAACAAAACCAAACCGCCGCTAAACTTGCCCGGGAAGAACCTGCGTGCCGAATTTGTTTCGGCAACTTGCAAGGGCGCAAACAACGGTACAATCAATATTACAGCCGCCAGCCAGCAAAACTACTACGTAACTATTAATAAATTGGGCTTTGGTACAAGCAAAAAATTCACAAAAACATTATTGGTTACCGGTCTTGCGCCGGGTGAATATAATGTGTGTATTACCGTTGATGGCTATCCCGATTTTCAGCAATGTTTTACCGGTACGATAACCGAACCCAGGGACCTTGCTGTTTATACGGCCGTCGACCCGTCTTCCAGGAATGTTGTATTGTCGCTTAGCGGCGGCAGCAGCTACCGGATAACCTTAAATGATACCCGGCTGGAAACCAGCGAGCAGCGTATTACCCTCGCTTTGCACAATGGCAATAATCAGCTGCAGGTAAGTACAGACAAAGATTGCCAGGGTGTGTTTAGCAAGATGATAAATGTGGGCGGTAAGATCACCCCTTACCCTAACCCTTTTACAAACCTGTTGCAGATTGATATTGCCGGAAGTACTGCTTTAACCGCCGGTGTAGAAGTTATTGACGCGTTTGGTAAAAGTGTAATAAAGCAAACCGTAAAACCAGGTAACGGGACGATAGCGCTGGATGTAAGCGGCCTCCAAAGCGGGGTTTACGTGCTCCGGTTGCTGTTAGATAACAAACCATCTGTTTATAAGATATGGAAAAGATAAAGCGCCTTTTAATATTATCCCTTTTTTTGATGCCCGCGGGCGCTTGTAAAAAGGACAAGCCGCATGACCCGATACCGGTAACGCCGGAATTTCCCAGGCCGGCCTTGCTTAGCCTGCCGGAAGATGGTCAGCCATGCTTTTTAGGAACATCTGTTTCGGATACTCAAAGTAAGGTAAGCTTTAGCTGGAATATGGCGGCAAATACGGACAGTTACGAGCTGCATATCAAAAATTTGCTGACCGGAGATTCGACCAGGCAAAGTACAACTATGCCCACGGCCAGCGTTAGTTTATTAAAAAATACGCCCTATTCCTGGTACGTGGTTTCCAGATCCGGTAAGGTTACTGTTACCGCGGCCAGCAAGGTTTGGAAATTTTATAACTCCGGCCCGGGCATATCGGTTTACCCGCCTTATCCCGCGCAATTACTCGCACCGGCCAACGGGGCGCAGTTTGATACCCCTGCAAACAATCTGGTGCGGGTAGAATGGACGTCCGCTGCCGGCAGCAGCCCAATAAAAGAAATGATGATCTATACCGGAACAGACGCGGGCACGGGCTACATGGCAGGAACGATTGGTGCAGGTAACGTTTTTACGCTTGCGGTCTCTCCCAAAACGCTTGTGTATTGGAAAGTTGTAACAAAAGACTTGCTTGGCAATACCTCCACGTCACAGGTTTATAGTTTTTATGCCCGGTAAACAGTTGATCAGCGCGCCTTATATGACAAGCTATCAAATTCAATAGCAATCATAGCGGACGGAGGAGATCAAAGGGGATTCAAGTAGTGCTCAATTAATTTAATGCTCTTAAAGCCGCGCACGTTTACAATTCATTGATTGTTCGCTTTCGTTTGATTGTTTTGTACAAAACTCATCGCTTTACGGTAAACCGTAAATTATCCTCCTGGCTTGTCTTTACTTTTATTCCTGGTAATAATTAAAACGATCAAACAGGATGGAAGAGATTATGCGCTGGTTTATAACAAAGACTTCCGGACCGTATTTTGGTGTAGGAACCATAAACAGTGTGTTTACGCTTGGGCAGGCTACTAAAGAGGACATTGCGGTTATCGATCAAAAAAAGATAGAAAGTGCCTGACATCAAGGCGGACGGAATAGCCAAAGCGGCACCCCTGGAAAAGCAAAAGCAGGAGAAAATAAATAAAGACAACGAATTCAAAGAGGAAGTTTGGTCGTCCATTTATAAGATTAACAAAACGGAAAATGCCTGTAAATTGTATGATTTACAGGCATTTTTTTGTTTCCGGATTAACTCAGTCATTCTAAAGCCTATTCCTCTACATGCCATCCTTATGACCATAAGTTGAACCTGTTATGGCGGTAACATTACCATCAGGGGGGATTTTTCTGACACGGTTGTTAAACTTTTCAGCAAAGGTGGATCTAAGACCTTTTTTAGATACATAAATGCGTGGTTTTAGCTCCCAAGACGCGTCTATAAAGAGCTCTATTTCACAGCCATTTCTCTGATCTGTGATATAAATTGTATATCAGAACAGATAGATTGTGTAATGAAAAAAAGAACAAGTGTTTAACTTTAAAGTAATAATACCCCACCAAAATAGCGATAACTAAGTACTGATTAAACTTCAATTATTAAATCTTAACCATTAATCACTAAATTATGAAAAAGGTACTATTAGCCCTGCTTGCTTTTTGCTTGCTGGCAGCATCCTGCAAAAAGGATATGAAAACTGACGGCATTAAACCTGTAACCATTGATGCCAATGCAAAGAAGTATAAAGTAAACTTCACAGTGAGCCAGTTCTCGCAAACGGTGGGCAATATCGATTTACACAAAGCACCGCAACTGATGTCAACTAAAGCGCTGGCCACTGATACGTCAACCCTGAGCCAGGCTATAAATCAGTACTTTTACGTCGTTTACGATGCAAATGGAAACGAGGTAAAGAGAATTTACCGAACAGCCGCGTACCCGGGAACTGAAGATATTTATCATGAAGATGGAAAGGAATATAATATTTACATACCAGGAATAGAAGTAGGCGCAACCACAACAGATCCATTTAATGTAATTACCGATTCATTGGCAGCCGGAGCCTATACCATAGTAGTAACCGGTTCTAATGAAGATATTGGAATCAATAATGATGACACTGGTCTCGGGTATGACTTTACATTTTACAATCCGCTTTTACCTCCGTCAGGTGGCGATTTTTCTTCAAGAGCCGCAGTATATGTTGATGAAGGGGTTGATGCCATACCCCAATCACAGCAAATTTACTTTGGCAAAGTACAAATTACCGTGGGTAATCAGAACAGCACGCAAAGCATTTGTATAAATCGTATTGTTGGGCAGCTTGAAGTTGATTTGGAAGGTGCCATACCAAGTAATGTCGCCTGGATAGGGGTAGCACGGGAGAATGAATATGAAGGTTATTCGTTTTACAATGAGGTGCCTTTTGGAGGTACTATTTTACAGGATCAACCCATTGGCTGGGACTCAGATATGGGCAAAATTACGGCATCAGACAGAGCGAAAACTAACTATAAAACTGACCGCTTTGTAATGAATACGGTAACGCCTATTAGTGTTAGACTGTTTGCATTAGATGCAAACTTCAACATTATAGTTCAAAAGACAATTCCTAATGTACGGATCTATAAAAACAAACGAACCATCCTATCCGGCAAGTTGTTCGGTACGGATCCCGCTTTGCAGCAATTTACCATCAATGCTAACCAGGCATGGGGACCAGATGCGCCTGTAATTCATTTCTAATAAAGTTTAAACTTATGTAAATAATAAACCCTGCTTATGTAAAGCGGGGTTTATTATTTAAACTTAATGTATAAAAAATGAATTAAGTATTAAAGAGAATGAGCGATTAAAGGTAAATTGTAGAGTCAATCAAGCCTAATAAAAAGCCTGCTCAGCAAGTTAGGTGTTACGGTCGTACCTGGTACTCGCCCTATTGCATCGATAAAGATAGAAACAGGACTCTGTATAAAGTTTGGATGAAAGCTGGAATACCGGGCAATATCCAAATAAGAGAGTAAGTACAGCTAACCTAACATTCGCTAATCCAGAATTTCACAATGATGGCCATTTTTATGCAGTAGTTTAATAATCGCCTCTACTGAAAAAACGCTTCCTTCAACCCGCAAAACCTTATCGCAATCTTCCAGGTCAAAATTTACCCAGCCGCCGGGTATATAATTCTTAAGTTTCCTGATAAGCGGTTTTGATTGTTCAACGCTCTGAACATCTGTTTTAAACACCTCGATCATTTTTATAAATATTAGAACCGGTAATTAATACCTGTTTGGAATGCAACACCTGTTTTCTTTAACTCCGCCAAAGGCACCCTTTTATTAAGGTCATGATACGGTACTAAACCCACCTTTTGATCTTTAGTGTACCTATCTAGCCGTTGGGAAAAATTATAGCCTGCACTTATTTGTATCGAAAAGTTTTTTGCAGGCACGTACTCATAGAATAGGCTGCTTCTAAGCTGCTGCACCTGCAAATAGTCAGACCCTGTTTTCTTTGATAAACGGTAAGAGCCGCCGCCAATGCTAAAATCGGCATTAACACCGGCGAAGTTTTTATCTGAAAATTTGTATTTTATTTTTTCGGAAACAGGCAGCGTGCCGCTAAAGGTCCAGCGGTCGCTTATATTCCAGTCGATACCAACAAGCGGTATCAGTACGTTCCCAAAAAACTGCCTGGAATAAGCCGCACCTATTGAATAACTAAACGTTGCCGATTTCCGTATCCTCAACATAACAGCTGCCGAATAAAGCATGTCCTCTCCCGAGATATCCTTCAGGTCTGAGGATAACGTAGGTATAAATGTTGCCAAAAGCGCATACTTAGGCGACAACGATTTTTGAAAGGTAATTGGTACCGAAAAACTATTAAACTGTGTTCCCCCAAATTGCGAACCAAGGCCGGAAAGAAATAACCCATTATACTCGATACCTGCAAGTAAAAAGTCTAATTTATTATCTTTCATTGTGTAAAATACCGGGAGGGTAAGCGCGCCTCCTACTTGTTGTATATTCATTTTTTTACCATTGACCGAAAACGGCGAATAGCTATATTGTGTGCTGAACGACCCCAATTGAAGCGGTACCGGAGTTTGTTCGTTTTGCTGCGCTTGTGCGGCCAATTGTAATACAAATAAAAAGAATGCGATAAAATACAAAACCTTAGTTTTCATGTTTGTTGTGGTTAATTTTATTATAATTCCACATAGACACACAAGATTGAGTTTACCCTTACTCGAAAAGGAAATTGATTTTGTTCCCCAATGGGGTATTTTAAACGTTACCCTTTCGAAAACTAATATTAAAATGAAAGAAAGCCCTTAAAGTGAACTTCGGTACGAAAAAAGAAGAGGGTAATTGTTTGCCCTTTTACTGACTAAAGATTTTGCCTAGGCTAAACATGGCCGGATTTGACTGATTCCGCCGGGCTTATTTAACAAGTGTTCGGTGAGGGCGTTTGCACTCCTATTAACCCAACACATAAGCTGTCTCATTCTTTGTGGTAGACATTACAAAAAAGCTTTGCATATTATCCACGCAGGGCAACTTTAACAACTTTTCGTTATAAAGCACATTGTATTCATCCATATCGCGGATGGCGATACGAAGCAGAAAATCGAAGGCGCCTGTCATTTGTGAGCATTCCATAACTTCCCTGAGTTTGACCACTTCGGCCTGAAAGGCCTTCATGCTTTCCTGGCTGTGCTTTTCGATCCAGACCTGGGTATAAGCGATCAGGCCACGTCCGGCCTTTTTATGATCGAGAATGACAGTATAGTGTTTGATATACCCCTCTTCTTCCAGGCGCCTTACACGGGTGTGTATCGCGGTCACTGACTTATGCAGTTCCAGGGCGATATCCTTGTAAAATGTCCGGGAATCCCTTTGCAGTATGTTCAGGATCCCCAGGTCGGTTTTATCCAATGTGTTATTGATCATATGAACAGGTGGTTGCTTAGTGTATTAAGTACGTTTATTTGTTTTCTATTTGCGCTATCAAAATAGGGAATAATTTGTGCTTAAAAATAAAGTATTGACACTTTATTTTTATTTTAATTGTATTTTTAAACGAGTTCAAAGTGTACGGAGTTGATATGAATAGAGCGATCGTGGCAACATGAAATCTAAAAAAGCGGCTTTTTACTGTTGTAAATAGAAATAAACAACAAAATACAACCGATTTTTAGAATGGTATCCCAAATATATGGGGTGTTATAGTTTGCATCACTACAAGCTTGGATATTTGCCGTAACGGTAGGAACTCAGAGACGCTTACCCTAGTTTACTCATATGGCGACCATACAACCCTTTTGCGCTTTGCGCCCTAATACTTTCTACGCAGATCAGCTGGTCTTTGGCGAACAGGTTGTGGTATTGGGATACGGCAGGACCGAGAAAAAACTGGCACCACTGAAGGAATCCCTGGAACACGCGGCCCGTTTGCGGCCAGAAACACCGGAAGGCCAGGAAGCGGGCTATGCGTCCATTGACAAAACCTTGAGGGAAATGCTTGATAACGGCAAATTATGGCAGGAACAAACCCCCGGCTTCTATGTTTATGAGACCGTTCATGGCGGCTTGCAGCAAACCGGCGTCTGGGCCCTAAGTTCACTGGACGACGTCGTAAAGATACATGAGCAAACTTTTTGCGACAGCGTACGGCGCCTGAAAAACTACAGGGAATCTACTGGCCTGGAAGGAAGCCCTATATTATTAACCTATGAGCCTGATGAAAGGATCAACAGGATCATCAGGGAAACCAAAGCAAGTAATAATAAAGCGACCATGGGCAATGCAGCTGGTATGCATTATTTATGGAAAATAGTCGATCCCGCGATCATACAGGAATTGACCGAAGCTTTTGCGGGCATCAGTGCTGTTTATATGGCAGACGGTCATCACCGCTTAGCCTCCTCGGCCCGCCTGTTGCAGGAACAAAGAACCCGGGGCGGAAAGGTGTATGATACCATCGCCTCGCTTTATATGGCCACCGATCAGTTATGTATACGCGCTTATCACCGGGTGTTTCAGCCGGAGGTATGTATAGAAAGAGAAAGCTTTTTTACGAGCCTTGAGAAAGAATTCATTATCCGCAGGTCTATGGATAACCGGCCTATTGAGCCGGAAACCAAACACCATTTGGGTATGCTTGTCAGAGGGGAGTGGTTCCATTTAACTCCCCGCTATAACGTGGGGCCGTTGGTTGATGCAGAGATACTGCAGAAGCACGTATTGCATCCGGTTTTTGGGATAAGCGATCCGGGAACGGATAAGAGAATGAGCTATATAGGGGGCAGGAACGCGATGGAAGAACTGCTGGCATTTATGGTCGAATATCCCTGCTCGGTCGCATTTACACTATGCCCGGTTACGCCTCAACAATTGATGGAGGTTGCCGATGCAGGGCATACATTACCTCCTAAAGCAACCTGGATAGATCCAAAGATCCCTTACGGTTTGTTAATTTATAAACATTAAAAATATGAAAACGGATATCATTCTGGTGATTGGGGCCTGCGGGCAGATCGGTATCGAACTGACGGTTGCCCTTCGTGAGCGATATGGCCGGTTTAATGTCATCGCGGCAGATAAGGTTGCAACAGCAGATATCCTGTTGGATGCGCTTGATCAGGACGCATTGAGGAACGTGGTGAGGAATTGTGGTGTAACGCAGATCTATCTACTGGCGGGCACTTTTTCGACCCCGGCCGAACAGGACATTCCTCCGGGATGGAAACTAAACATTCAAAGCTTGCTTTCCGTATTGGAAGTGGCCAAAGAACAGCGGCTGGATAAAGTGTTTTGGCCAAGCAGCATCGCCGTGTTTGGGCCGGGTTCTCCTAAATATAACTGCCCGCAGCAAACCTGCGTAGAGCCCGATACGGTTTACGGCATCAGTAAAAGAGTAGGAGAGTACTGGTGTAATTATTATTTTGAGCAATACGGCGTAGATGTGCGCAGCTTACGCTTTTCCGGCCTGGTTGCTTGTACGGCGCCAACAGGCTACGGCACAACGGATTATGCCGTGAGCATCTTTCACCAGGCTATCGAGAAGCAGCATTACACTTGTTTCCTGAATGAGGATACCTGCTTGCCAATGATGTATCTGCCGGATGCGATAAGGGCCATACTGGAACTCATGGATGCGCCAAAGGAAGCGATTACGATAAGGACCTCTTATAACCTGGCGGGTATGAGCTTCGCACCTTGCGACCTGGCCGCTGAGATCAAAAAACATATTCCTGGGTTTAGAATCGATTACCAGCCGGATCACCGGGAGATGATCGCTGCCGGCTGGCCTGCCAGCATTAAAGATGAACAAGCCAGGAAGGATTGGGGATGGCAGCCACACTTCGACTTGAAAGGAATGACGGCGGATATGCTCGCCCAGTTGACAAAAATTAAAGGAGCATACCCGGAGCAGGAACAAATGGCCTTGCACGATTTTCCGGATTTTCCAAATGAGGACCACGATTTTACGGGAGTTTTTAAAATATGAGGAAAAGATTAATCGTTAACCTTTAACAATTAAATCATCTAATCCATCGGCAGTACCAAAAATGTAATGGGAGGGTGCCCTAAGGAGCGCCAACACTCTCCTGTAAGAATGGCTATCAATAGCTATTTTTTTTCGCCCTGGTTTTACTTATTTTCGAGCTATTGTCTTCACTGTAAGTTAATTATATGGGTTTTTAAGCAGTGCGGTCAGGTATCCCGATACTTCTATCATCTTTACCCTTACCAAAGCATATAATAGAATTTCACGTTTTACCCGAACTTTTATTTTTTTGTTAATGAAAACACAATTATCTGTAAAATCAGCCGTACTAGCCTTGCTGCTGGTTTTAGCGTTTGTTATTTCATGGGAATTATATCTGCGGCATAAAGGCGTGGAAGCCGATTACGATGACGGACCTGAATTATGGGCATATACCCGTGGCCAGGTTTACGAGCCTGCAGATAAGGCAGTAGTTTTTATCGGCTCTTCCCGTATCAAATACGATCTTGATATTACCACTTGGGAGCAGCAAACTAACACCCGCGCTATCCAGTTATCCATGGTAGCTTCATCGCCAAGGCACATGCTCACCAATTTAGCGGATGATCCAAATTTTAAAGGAAAACTGGTTGTCGATGTAACTGAAGTGTTGTTTTTCAGTAACCGCGGCAATGCCTCGCCAGATGCAGGAATCGCTTATTATAAAGGACGTACACCCGCTCAAAAAGTAAGTTTCGATATCAACAAACCGATTGAGAGCCGCCTGGCGTTTTTAAACGAACGCAATTGTGCCCTTAATGCCCTGATCGGCGAAATGCATATACCGAACAGGCCAATGGTATATCCTTTTCTTGATTTTCCGATCGGGTTCGGTGTCACCCTTTTTAACAGGCAGAGTAAAATGAGTGCTGATTTTGTTGCCGACACCAATAAGCAGAATCAGGTAAAAGCCATCTGGGGGTTATTGAGAAATGATCCTACTCCGCCCATGAGCGGCAAAGCGCTCGACAAGGTTATGCAATCGGTAACCCGCGACGTAGCCCGGATTAAAGCACGGGGAGGGGATGTGATCTTCACAAGAACACCTTCGAGCGGTTTCTTTCTCCAGGCAGAACACCACATGTATCCACGGGAGGCCTATTGGGACAGATTGCTAAAAGAAACCGGCTGCAAAGGTATTTATTATGCTGACTATCCCGGGATGGCATCGCTTACCTGTCCGGAATTCTCACATTTATCGCCTGCAGATGCCATAATATACACGAATAATTTGGTGGCTGTTTTAAAACGAAACAGGACCTGGGGGCTATAACAGTACTGTTAATACACGGAAAAGACTTTGATCAACCTTAAATGTTCACGCCATGGTTTTTAATTCCTATACGTTTATTGCATTTTTTGCCATCATACTCGTCTTGCATAACCTACCCATCTCGTGGAAGGCTAAGAAAATTAACCTGCTGATAGCCAGTTATATTTTTTATGCGGCATGGAACCCGCCATTTATCCTGCTGCTATGGCTATCTACCGTGGTTGATTTTTTCGTGGGCCGGGCCTTATATACCCAGCCAAATAAAAGTAAGCGCCATATGCTTTTGGTAATAAGTTTAATAGGTAACCTGGGGATGTTATGTTTTTTTAAATATGGCGGCTTTATATTAGAGAATTTTGTGATTCTTAGTAATGCCGTAGGGATAGATTATCACCCTGCAAAACCGAATATCATATTACCCGCCGGAATATCTTTTTATACGTTTACTACGCTTTGCTATACGATAGACATGTATAAAAAGAAAAGTAAGCCGGTTGCTTCACTACTTGATTTCTCATTGTTTGTTACGTTTTTTCCGCATCTTGTTGCCGGCCCTATCGTGCGGCCGCCACAACTGGTGCCACAATTTGAAACACCTCATAAGGCTACCGGGCAACAATTGCTGAACGGTTTATTGTTGTTGACACTGGGCTTATTTATGAAAGTAGTATGTGCCGATACGCTCCTTGCGGCAACGTCTGACACTATTTTCGGTTCACCCGGCAACCTGGGGATGCTTGACGCCTGGATGGGGGTACTTGCCTTTTCGGGGCAAATATTTTTTGACTTTGCCGGGTATTCTACAGCGGCTATAGGCGTTGCCCTTTGTCTCGGCTTTGTATTGCCGCAAAACTTTTTATACCCCTATGCGGCTATCGGTTTTTCAGACTTTTGGCGAAGATGGCATATCACCCTGTCTTCCTGGCTGCGCGATTATCTCTATATCCCATTAGGCGGCAACCGCGAAGGCAAGTTCAAGACCTATGTAAATGTGATGATCACGATGTTGATTGGCGGCTTATGGCACGGCGCCAACTGGACATTTGTTGCCTGGGGTGGCCTGCATGGCATTTATTTATGGATAGAAAAAGCGCTGAGCGATAGCCGCGAAAAAACACCACGCATGCCAGACAGCAACATCCCGGTGCCGGTTGTAGTCCAGGCATCTTTGGCCCCAACATTACCCGCCCGGGGTAACGGCGGATTTTTATACGCTTTATTTACATTTTTGCTGATCTGTATCACCTGGGTGTTTTTCCGTTCGGCAACGTTCTCGGCGGCATGGCGCTTGCTGCGATCCATGGCGGGCCAGGCCCTGCCATCAGGCCCGCCTTTACTTACTACAGCAGCTATATTGCAGGTAGGAGTTGTTATTACGCTCATGCTTGCTTCTCATTGGTTTATGCGTGATACAACAGTTTTGAAGACGGCTTCAAAACTGCCATGGTGGTTATTGGGTATAGTATGGGCCGTATTATTGATCCTGATCATTTTAAGTCAGGGCACCAGTAAATCATTTATTTATTTCCAGTTTTAAATGTCCGTTGAGACCTCAGGTGCGGCTGTGGCGATCGCTATAGCGCTGATAACCCGTCAAAGCAGCGCTGGCCAATCCGGTTAATAGACGTTTTATTTTATAAGCTGCCTGCTATTTTATTCTGGTATCTGTCGCCACCCAGTTCACCTCCCAGGTTTTGCCGCCATCGGCCGAAAAGGATTGTTCAAAGTGACAAGAGTTGGCTTTAATATCCGAGATCACAAACCTGACGAGGATTGCCCTGCCATTATAGGTTTCCTGATCATAGAATTCTCCCCGACCGTTTTCGAATTGCCCAATTGTCGGCTGGCTCATGACCCCGCTGCCGATTCCGGAAAAATTAAGACTCCATTGACGCGCTTCTTTGTTGTATAGGCGCAGGCTTAATGCTTCAATATGTCCTGAGGGGCCGGTTACATCGAGCTCGACAAGGTTAGCACGGCCATTCCAAACTTTACTTACTACGGTGGTGCCGCTGTATTCTACCCACGATGATGATCCTGTCAAAGGATGCTGCAGGCGTTTTAATTCTGTCTTCCAGGTACCTATCTCGAAATCAAAATCGTGACTGCCATCACGCTGAACAGATACCTGGGTATTATCCTTTTGTTGAGCATGCGCCGGGAAGGTGCCAATTATTATTACACAAATCGCCGCTAATAAAATCAGTTTGTTGGTCTGTTTCATACGTTTAAAATTAGAAGTAAATTGGCCCTTATAAAAGAGCCATTTTAATATATTTTTTGGAGCCAATTTTATGGGAAAAGTGACCCCTCAGATCCTGATGACGTTTATTAATATTCATAAGAATATAGGTAAGACAATCCACGGGCAGTTGTATGAACAATTAAAAAACGGCGTTTATAGTGGCTTGCTGATGCCCGGAGACAGGCTTCCCTCATCACGCGAGATGAGCTTAGAATTTAAAGTATCCAGAAATACGGTATTGCAGGTTTTCGATCAGTTGCGGATGGAAGGTTTTTTAGAATCAAAGACAGGGGCAGGCACGTTCATCAGCAGGAGTGTTTTCCATATATCGGATAATGGTCGCCGTAAGTCTCCCTTTATTAAAAATGAAGCCTCACCTGTTTTGTTCCCAGGCGGCCTTAATAGTGCTTTTGAAGGACATATAAGCGCGTTAGAGCCAATGATCCCATTTCAACAGTCGGTGCCCTCGGTTGCCGAATTCCCTTTTGATACCTGGGCACGCATAAGTGCGAGTGTGCATCGAAATATCAGATCGCTGCACCTGGGCTATGATGATGCACAAGGCTATCAGCCGTTGAGGAAGGTTTTGGCTGACCACTTGAGGATCTCCAGATCGATAGTATGTGATCCGGAAAATATAGTGATCGTAAATAGTTCGAGGCAAGCACTGCATCTGGCGGCCGAAATGGTCATCCGAGATGGAGATCTTTGCTGGATGGAAGACCCCGGGTATCCGGGAGCGGTATCGGCGATGAAGCGTTTCGGAGGGCAAATATGCCCAGTCCCGATTACTGCTGATGGTCTAGATATTGATTTCGCCATCCGGAATTATCCTGATGCTAAACTTGCCTATGTATCGCCCTCACATCAGTTTCCAACAGGTTGTACGATGACGCTTGATAAGCGTATCAGGCTTTTGAACTGGGCCAGGAACAATAAATTGTGGATCATTGAGGACGATTATGACAGTGAATTCAGTTACAACAACAGGCCGGTTCCGGCATTGCAGGGTCTGGACACCGGCGGAAATGTTATTTACCTGGGAACGTTCAGTAAGGTTTTGCTGCCTGCGCTGCGTTTAGGCTATATGGTATTTCCCAGTAAGGCTATGGCCAGGCAGTTCGCTATTGGTAAATCTGTGATCGACGGTCAAACTAACATTATAACTCAGGCAGTTGTTAGCGAATTTATCCGGGAAGGATATTTTAGCCGTCACATCAGAAAGATGCGGCTTTTATATAAAAATGCGCAGGATGATCTCGTAAAACTCATTCATCAGCATCTGAAGGGTAAGCTGGAACCGGTACCTGTTAAAACGGGCATGCATTTTCTTGCCTGGCTTCCGGCTGGAGCAGATGCCAGTTTCATCGCCGATAAGGCTTTAGAACATGGGGTCATCCTTAATAGCCTTGAGCGCTATAGTCTTCAATCCAAAGGTAGGAACGGCTTGATATTGGGCTTCTCGGGGTTCTCTACTGCAGAAATGGAAAAGGCTGTTCTTGTATTAAAACGGATACTCAGCGGACCCGACTAAATCAGTTGGTTAACAAACGATAACTGCGTTAAATAAATTGCCATAGGATCAGACAATGCTTGTGACCGGCAAATAAACTGCATTGTTAATTTCATTGACGATAGCTGCAAATGCTTAATAATTATCTGAAGATCCAGCTCCCTTTGGCCCAATGTTTGATAATTTATTTGATACTTAAACAGTGGAATTGAAATAGCCTGGTATATAAATTATACTAAAATTAAGCGACATGAATATCATATTTTGGATCATCCAATCACTGGTTGCCTTAACATTCCTGTATTCAGGCATCAACAAAAGTATCTATTCCGAGCGGCATCTTGTTGCCGTCGGTCAAACCGGCGTGGAAGGATTGCCTGCTGCCGAGATAAAATTTATTGGCATCATTGAGATCCTCGGGGCATTTGGACTAATTTTGCCGGGGTTTTTAAATACTCTCCCTGTAATCACGCCGTTAACCGCTATCGGTTTTGCGATTATCATGCTATTGGCGGTACGGATACACCTGATCAGGAAAGAGCCGAAAAATGTTTTTACCAACGGTGTCCTGTTCGTTCTTTGCCTGCTAATTGCATGGTACAGGTTTTAGAAAAGAAATTGCCGGAAAAGCAGGCTGTTTTCTTATAGCGATCATTCTCCCGGACATTTCGTTTTTTATCTGTTTGACTTGTAGATAAATATAATATTAACAAAAATAATTAAAACTGTAGTTAATTTTTGTTGTTTTTTGCCATATAAGTGGTAATGTTTGGGTGCTTACCAGTTGCCTCCTATGACGGTGCCGTCTGGGGACTGGACCAGGAGCGGCGGAAGGTATGTTTACACGCGCGGTTACTGAAAAAGGCCAGGACCCGGACGCACTTATATACTCGGCTCATGAAAACATGCCGGCCGTACCTACAGATGGCATAGGGGACATTGGTGCTAAAATTCAGCCCCGTGTATCATTTTTATTCATCTTTTAATTCTGTAAATATGACCCCGGAACAGAATTCAAAAATAGCCTCATTAACAACGCCTGTACAAAAGACGTATTCCCTGAAAAACGCCGAAGATCTGGATCCGCTGATGGAACGTATCGGTGATGCCCGCTGCGTGATGCTGGGTGAAGCTTCCCATGGCACTCATGAATATTATACCTGGCGCACGGCAATCAGCAAACGGCTCATTGAAGAAAAAGGCTTTAGTTTTATTGCGGTGGAAGGTGACTGGCCGGATTGTTACCGGCTTAACCGCTATATTAAGTGCTACGCCGACCAGAATAAAAAATCCCATCAGTTACTGCAAAATTTCCGCCGCTGGCCAACCTGGATGTGGGCCAACTGGGAAGTGGACGCCTTAATGAACTGGCTGAAGGTTTACAATACCGGGAAGGCTGCCAACAAACGCGTGGGTTTTTACGGCCTGGATGTATACAGTTTGTGGGAATCGATGGAAGCATTGGTTAATTACCTGCAAGCCAACGATCCGAAAGCGGCGGAACTGGCCAAACAGGCAATCCGCTGTTTTGAGCCCTATGGTGAAGATGGCCAGGAGTATGCCCGGGCCCAATACAGCCTGGAAAGTTCCTGCCGGCAGGAGGTTATTAACCTGCTGGCTGAGATCAGGAAAAAAACGCCGGTTTATGATCACGATCCTGAAGCGGCCCTGAACACCGAACAGAATGCACATGTCGCCGTCAACGCCGAAGCATATTACACTAATATGGTGGGCTTTAATGATAACACCTGGAACCTGCGTGATACCCACATGATGGAAACATTGCAGAGGTTGATGACATTCCATAGTCCCGGCGCGAAAGCCATTGTATGGGAACATAATACTCATATCGGCGATGCCCGTTATACCGACATGAAACGACACGGGATGTTCAATACCGGGCAGCTGGCTCGGGAGCAGTTTGGCGAAAGTGAAACCGTACTGGTCGGTTTTGGCTCCTATCTCGGAACGGTGATCGCCGGTAAACAATGGGGAGCCACTATGGAAGTGATGCCGGTGCCTGCGGCAAGGGAGGGAAGCGTGGAAGAACGGATGCACCGCAAATATGGTGAAAACCGCCTGCTTATTTTCGATGGCAATAATGACCGATACAATGAAGTAATGCCACACCGGGCCATAGGCGTTGTTTATAACCCGCTGCACGAAAAATACGGCAATTATGTGCCTACCATACTTAGCTCCAGGTATGACGCTTTTCTGTACATCGATAAAACCACAGCTTTGCATTCTTTACATATTAAACCCGATGGCAACCTGGTGCCGGAAACTTATCCTTTTAATTTTTAAGGCAAAACATAATGGCAGCATATACCCGGGCATTCAAAGATATTGGTAAAGCGGATAGCGCGCAGGTTGGCGGTAAAAATTCATCCCTGGGTGAAATGTTTAACCAACTGAAAAAAAACGGAATCCGGGTGCCGGATGGCTTCGCAACCACGGCCGGTGCTTACTGGCATTTCATCGATGAGAATCAATTAAGGAACCGGCTAAGGGAACTGTTGGCTCACCTGGATAAAAAAGATTTTACCAACCTGAAAGCTACGGGCCGGCAGGCAAGGGCGCTCATCATGAAAGCCGGGGATGCCAGATGACTTGAAGTATGACATTATTGATGCCTATCAAAGTTTGTCTGGTAAGCAGGCATTTACCGTAGCCGTGCGCAGCAGCGCCACAGCCGAAGACCTGCCCGAGGCCAGCTTTGCCGGGCAGCATGATTCTTATTTAAACATCAAGGGGCAGGAAGAAGTGGTAAAAGCGGTGCAGCGCTGTTATGCCTCTTTATTTAACGACAGGGCTATCAAGTACCGGGAGGATAATCACTTTGACCACAATCAGATCGCTTTATCAGTAGGCGTTCAAAAAATGGTCCGTTCAGACAGGGCCTGTTCAGGTATCGGCTTTACTCTGGAACCGGAATCGGGTTTCCGTAACGTGGTGCATATAGCCGGAACATGGGGTTTGGGCGAAAATATTGTGCAAGGCAATGTATCGCCGGATGAGTACCTGATTTTCAAGCCGGCATTAAAAAACGGAAAAAAAGCCATCATCCAGAAAAGCTTGGGCGATAAAGCTACGATGATGATTTATGCAAAAGAAAATCAAAGTGAGAAGCCGGTCATCAGTCAGGATACACCGGATAAAAAAAGAAGCGAATATGTATTAAGTGATCAGGAGGTCATCAAAATTGCGGAATGGGCAGTTATCATCGAGGATCATTACGGCAAACCTATGGACTTCGAGTGGGCTAAAGACGGCAAGACTAAGGAGCTTTTTGTTGTTCAGGCACGTCCCGAAACCGTACACAGCCGAAAGAACCCTTCGCAGGTAAAGGAATATACACTTACTAAAAAAGGAACCGTTATGGTTACCGGTGAAGCAGTAAGCAATAAGATCGCATCGGGCAAAGCCAGACTGTTAAAGTCAGCCAAAGAATCTGAAAAATTGAAGGCCGGTGAAATACTGATGACCGAACGCACCTCGCCTGACTGGGATCCCATTCTTAAAAAAGCAGGGGCTATCATCACGGATACAGGCGGCCGTACCAGCCATGCTGCTATTGTTGCCCGGGAACTGGGCGTCCCGGCGGTTATAGGGGCCGCCGAGGCAACAAAAAAAATCAAAGACGGACAGGTAATTACCGTAAGTTGTACAGGAGGTAAACCGGTACCGTATATCAAGGGGAACTGGAATGGCAGGAGAGCATCCATAACCTCAGTCATGTGGAAATGCCCCAAAAGACCAAAGTCATGCTCATCATTGGCGATCCCAGCAGCGCATTTACTTCCTCCTTTTACCCCAATGATGGTGTTGGCCTGATGCGTATCGAGTTTGTCATTAATAACACGGTTAAAGTTCACCCTATGGCGCTGGTTAAATACCGGGAATTGAAAGATCAGGAAGCCTTCACGGACTATTTTCATGGCTTCACACTCTAGCCGGAAACCGCAGGAATTGTTTTGGTAAATAGTAATCCGAAGGATATTGTAAGCTTAATTTTATTTGGCAAAGCTACTTATAGAAAAATGATCCAGAACCTGGTTTGGGCAACTGGCTATAACGTAGTTGCCTTGCCACTCGCGGCCGGTGTGCTTTATCATCAGGGAGTTGTATTAAGCCCGGCGGCAGGAGCTGTTTTAATGACCGTAAGTACGGTTGTTGTTGCTATTAATGCAAGCCTGCTGAAAGTAAAGGCTTAGTACAATTTAAATAGCCACCATCACCCGCGTTCAATGCTTATCCAGCATATATGTAAGCACCAGTGTGGTCTGGTGTATAGATGCGCCGAAGGGTTAATATCATACTGTTTCCCGTAACTGCCGGCAGGAAAAACCATATCCGCTTCCAGGCGATCCGAAAACTTCAGTTCAAGGACTATGCACATGTGGCTCCCAACTTGCACCGGGCGATAATGTTTTTTCGTTTTCTATATTAGATTTCGTCAAATCATCACTTTTTATTGATAATTTGACTTTTTAACCAGCCGCTTAATATCCTTGATCCATATTTTCCGGCCATCCGTTTCCAAAATACCTTCTTCTTTAAATTCCTTTAACAGGCGGATCACATTTTCCTGGGCGATCCCGGCCAGGCTGGCCAGATCCATTCTGGAGATATTCAGAATGATCTCTTGTTCGCCGGATCCTTCATCCTTAAACTTTTCCCGCAACACGATCAGCGCGATGGCAAGCCGCTCCGTCGCGGTTCTTTGCGAAATCACGGAAATACCATTGGCCAGCACACTAAACTCATGGCTCAATGTTTTCAATAAGCGTCGGGCAAAAAGCGGTGATTTATCCAGGATAGTTAAAAAGTCTTCTTTAGGAATAAAACTGACCAGGCTATCTTCCAATGTAGCGGCAGAATCAGGGCAGCGTTCTTCTGCTAAAACAGCGTGGTACCCTATCAGTTCGCCTTTGTTGGCTACATAGATGATCTGCTCCCTGCCACTCCGGTCAACTTTATATTTTTTTATCTTCCCCTGGTGGATAAAATAAATACCGGAAGGCACAATACCTTCCTTAAAAATAATTTCTCCTTTTTGATATTTCTGCGCCCCCTGTCGGGAGATCAAAAAATTGTAATCGTCTTCTGAGAGGGTATTAAGAACAGACGGTGTTGTGAATTCCCATTTGTCAATCGGAAAAATTCCTGATAGGCTCATGTTACAAAGATACGAATTATTAAAGCCTGTTTTTAACTGCTCCCGCACGCCGCATGAACTCGCCCGGAAGATATAAAGCTCCTGTTTATTGGCAAAAACTGATAAATATCAGCCCGTATACTGATGTCATACCATACCATTGCCGCCGCTATAGGTCTAAATTTGTATACAATGAAAGATGATCCGTTTTCGCATCTGCCGCTCCGTCCACGGGATTGGATCAAACAAGAAATACTCCGGTCGCCGGAAAACAACCTGGTCAATAAACGCATATTCAGCAACGACACGGAATTTGATTGGCTATACCCAAAACATTTTCAATTACTACCACTCAAATATTTCACCCCGTTGTCTATTGCCCAAAAAGCTGCCGAATTCCTGTCTTTACCAAACGCCCGGGTGCTTGATATTGGTAGTGGCGCTGGTAAATTCTGCCTGGCTGCGGGTTATCATTTCCGGGAAACTTTTTTTTACGGGGTTGAGCAAAGACATGAATTGCATCATTTGGCAGAAGATATCAAAAAATCTACAAACTTACCCAATGTAAACTTTATTTACGGCAATATCACCCAGATCAATTTTAAGGAATTTGATCACTTCTATTTTTATAATTCATTCTACGAGAATATTGATCCGGTAAACCAAATTGATAATACCATTGAATTATCAGAGGGCTTATATAACTACTATACCCAATACCTTTATATGGCGCTAAGTTCAAAACCTGCGGGAACGCGCCTGGTCACCTTCCACAGTTTAGAACATGAGATCCCGCCAGAATATAGGCTGGCAGATGTTTCCTCAGATACTTTGCTAAAAATGTGGATCAAAGAATAATGCAAGTGAATGTGTTCAAATTTTTAACCGCTCCCTTCAGGAGTTTTGAAACCGATAAAAAAGACAGCAGTATGCTCGACGATACTTTAAGTCCGTCCCTTTTCCGTAAAGATAATGCTTTTGACGACCTGTACCCCGAGCATATTCGGGCATTATCACCTATGCACTGGACCTCCGTCGATATCGCTAAAAAAGCGGGTGAGTTCCTGGCAATGCCAGACGCCAAAGTTTTGGACATTGGCAGCGGTGTCGGAAAGTTCTGCCTCGTAGCAGGATTCTTTCATCCCGGAACGACATTTTACGGTATTGAACAGCGGAGCGAACTATTTACTTTCGCGGAAATGGCCAGGGAAGAGATCGATTTACTCAATGTGAGTTTCATTCATGGTAACCTGACCGAGCTGGCCTTTGATGATTACGACCACTTTTATTTTTACAATCCTTTTTACGAAAATATCGAACCTGATAGCCGGATTGATTATGCGGTAAAAACATCCTTTGAGCTTTATGATCGCTATAGCCGGTTTGTTTATGAAATGCTGGACAAAAAGCCTCCGGAGACAAGGCTGGTGACATTCCATGGCGCTGATGGCCAGGTTCCGCCAGGTTACCGGTTGGTCAGTAATTCCTATAGCAGGTTTCTGAAAATGTGGATCAAAGAATGAGTTCCGGGACCAACATAATAATTCAAGGGCTTATAAATGAAGCTCAGCATTGATAAAATAGATAATGGCAAAAACAACAAAATCATGGGCCATGCTGCATGCCAAATGCCCGCGCTGTCGCAGGGGGGATATGTTTGAGGGGGCCACTTACAGCTTTGGTTCCAACAGAGTCAACCTGAACTGCCCGCATTGCCAGATGGTCTTTGAGATCGAGCCGGGCTATTTCTATGCGGCGATGTATGTGAGCTACGCCATGAATGTTGTAGAAGGGGGGATTTTATGGGTAGCCACCTTCCTGATCACTGGCAATAACGATTCACCATGGTTATATCTTGCCACAATCCTGGGCGGTTTATTCGTCCTTTCACCGCTGAATTTCCGATACTCCCGCGTGATACTGCTCTACTGGTTGTCACCCAAGGTGCATTATCGGCCACATCTGGATGCAGATACACCAACAGACGGGAATAAATATAAATGGTTCAAATAATGAGCAGTATGACAAATTTGTTCAGACCAAAGCTGATTGATACCCTCGAAAATTATACCCTGGCGCAATTTTATAAAGATGTAGTTGCCGGTGTAATTGTTGGTATTGTGGCCTTGCCTTTAGCTATAGCGTTTGCTATCGCTTCTGGTGTACCTCCTGAAAAAGGAATTTTTACGGCTATTATTGCTGGCTTGATTATATCCACGTTGGGAGGTAGCCGGGTACAGATCGGCGGACCTACAGGCGCCTTTATCGTCATCGTTTATGAAATCGTTCAGCAGTTTGGGGTCAGCGGCTTAGTTATCTCCACTTTTATTGCCGGGATACTCCTGGTTATAATGGGCGTGGTCAAATTGGGCAATACTATCAAATACATTCCCTATCCTCTGATCATTGGTTTTACCACCGGGATCGCTGTGATCATTTTCTCCTCCGAGGTCAAAGACTTTTTGGGTTTGAAAATGGGAAGCGTTCCTGCTGATTTTATCAGCAAGTGGATAACATACGGCCAGCACCTGGCCTCGGTGAATCTATATGCCTTGTTCATTGGGGTTTTTACCGTACTGGTTGTTTTGCTGTGGCCCAAAATAACCCAAAAGATTCCAGGCTCACTGATCGCTATTGTAATAAGCACGTGGGTTGTTTGGTTCTTTCATCTTCCTGTAGAAACCATTGGCAGTCGCTTTGGAGAAATCCCATCGTCTTTACCACGCCCGGTTATTCCGGGCGTTAGCCTGGCAACCTTCCAGCAATTGATCAGGCCTGCTTTTACAATCGCATTGCTGGGCAGTATTGAATCATTATTATCAGCTGTTGTTGCAGATGGTATGATCGGTGGGAACCACCGGTCTAATACAGAACTGATCGCTCAGGGATTCGCGAATATCTGCTCCTCCATTTTTGGGGGAATACCTGCCACCGGTGCGATTGCGAGAACAGCCACTAATGTTAAAAACGGTGGGCGAACGCCCATTGCCGGTGTCATCCACGCCATCTCCCTGCTCCTGATTATGCTTTTTGCGGGCAAATGGGCTGCGCTGATCCCGATGGCAACACTTGCGGGGATATTGATAGTGGTTGCCTGGAACATGAGCGAACTGGAAAATTTTATAGATGTATTTAAAGGCTCAAAAAGTGATGCCGCCGTTTTACTGACCACCTTTGGACTGACCGTACTGGTAGACCTTACCGTAGCTATTGAAATTGGAATGATCCTGGCTGCCTTTCTGTTTATGCGTAAAATGATGCAGACAAGTTCTGTACAGCAGGCCGTTTTTTCTGCAGATCAGTTACCTGACCGGGAACGTACCCCGGAAGTTATTCCAGTGGGAGTTGATGTGTTTGAGATCAATGGTCCCCTGTTTTTTGGTGCGGCCTATAAATTTAAAGACGCTATGAAAGTGCTGGAGAAGCCGGCCAGGGTACTAATCATCCGGATGGGGAACGTACCTGTTATTGATGCGACTGGTATTCGGGTAATAAGGGATGTTCATCAGGAAATAAAAAAGAAAGGAACAAAACTCATTCTTTCCGAGGTGAATAGCGAACAGGTAATGGCTGAGTTAAAAAAAGCACGTTTATTATTTCAAATAGGGAAAGGCAATGTCAGTGACACTTTTGAAAAAGCTTTAAAACGGGCAAACGATGTTTTATCAGAAGCCATCATTTACCAAATGCATCATAAATAGTACACTCATGATCTATCCTCAACATTTATCCTATACAACCGGCCACTATAATTCCTGAGTTTAAATAGGATAGCGCTGGGTCACAGCCTTGCTAATGGCGAGGATCAATCCGGGTTCCAGAGGGCAATTCTCTTCACTGGCTTTCTCTATCCACAATTTATTCTCATTCAGGATAAGCGTGTAACTTTTACCATCTAAAAGAATTTCAATGGTAAGGCTCCTTTTACTTGGAGCGGAGATAATATAATAGCTATAGCCTTGCTGATTATAATTTACACGTAAAGGAAATCCGATCATAGGTATATAGAAATTAGGTTAAATCGCTGTATATATAAACAAGGAATAACCGGCACAAAAAAACCGGCACAAATATTTTATGCAAATCATAACCTATAAAGAAATGATCCTTGATGCTGCTGCTTTTTTTAAATAAACTCATCAAGCTTTTTGATATCCGGTTCTCCTTATTACCTTCCATGGCTTCAGTTTCCCAATGGTCAAAAATACTTCAAACTCCACCCGCTATAGGAATAAAATATCAGCCCCGATACTGATATTTATCAGTTTGTGCTACCCATAAAACACTTGAATAGCCATCATAAAATAAGCCCGGTCAGTTTTTGAGCGGGCTTATTTAACAAAACTATTAATTCTTATTTTTATCAAACCCGATGGAAAGTTCCTGCTCCTTAGTGATGACGGTCTGTACTACTGCAATTAGTTATTCAACTAAACTACAGCTCATCGCATCGCCTCCAGCTCCGTTTTCAATTTTTGTGTGGCCGGGTTCTGGTAGATCTGGCAGGCAAAACGCATCCATACCAAGGCATCTGAAAGGGCTTTGTCTTTCGGATCGAGGGTTAGCTTGAAGGCATTGGCTACGGTATACAAGGTACTGGCGATATTTGCCGAGTACTGTTTTGCCGCGTGCCGTTTCTCCTCCTGGAAATCAGGGATCTTAGTGCTATCCTGTTTACCTGTCAGGAAGGGCTGCATTACCTTCACAAACAACACACTATCTGTTTTTTTGATGGAGTCAATGTTGATCGTCATTTGTTTGGCGGCCATTCGGTAGCCGGTCTTTTTCAGTCCCGCCGTGTCTCGGGTGGCCTGGTAATAATGCAGGGCAAGGTTATCCGCCGAGGGGAGGCGCCGCTCGTCCAGCCAGGGGCGGATCTTGTTGACGTCTGCCAGCAGCTTTTCAGCATCGTTCAATCTGTTTTCTTTGATCGCGTTGCCAAGTGCATAATAAAGCAACCCGTTGTAAAGGCGGTCGCTTACTTGTTTTTGCTGTTCCCTATCCAGCCCCTTCAAACCTTCAAGAATAACCGGCAAGGCGGCAGACACCGTACTGCCCGTATGTTGGCTTAGATAGATGATCGTTTCGGCACTGTGTATGCGCTCGGGCGGTATTACAGCCACATAGGCGTTGAGTATTTCGGCATTGTCCATGCCCAGGCTCGTCCGTTTATCCAGCAGTGCCTTAAGGCTCTCGGGCTGCCGGTCGCCGCGTTTAAAACGGTCCTCCAGTTCGGCCAGCGTTTCGCCAGCCTGCTTTTTAGAAGCTGCTTTACGGCCTTCGGCGATCAGGGCTGAAGCGTTCATATAGTCGCCACTACGATATAACAAATTACCTGCGCTATCCAGGAACAGGTAGGTAGGGTAAGCTTTAACGGCATATGCAGCAGCCAGTTTGGGGCCCTGGCCATGCTCAGCGTCCAACCGGTAACTTACAAAAAGCGAATCGTATACCTTCCCCACTTTTGCCAGCGGGAAAACTTCCTTTTCCATTCGCTTGCAGGGAACGCACCATTCGGTGTAAACGTCCACAAAGATCAGTTTATGTTGCCGGGCGGCTGTCTTGAGCAGCGCGGCCCAGTTGCCACGGAAAAATTGAATGCCTGTCTTTGGATTTTTTTGCGCATGGCTAAGGCTGGTTTGGCAGCACAGCGCCAATATGAAAAGCAGATGACAGTGTTTTTTCATAGTTACTGCGTTATGAGGTAGTTATTTTTTAATAAAATTAGGCATTAAAACCACTATCTTAAAGTATAATACCAAATCTACTATCTAAGTCTGTCAATTGGCATACAATTTAATCGGCCCAATTTTATCACTAACTTAGCTGTATAACCTGTAACGTTTTGATGTTCCAGGTGTCTTTTACAATATGCAGGAACTCGCTAATGGCCAATATTCAGGCAACATTCTCCGGCGCGCAGAGCATGATGGCCTTATTTGTTGTCATACTTCGTATCTGTGTGAGCGGTTCAATAGCGAACGGCACTACCATAAGAACGCACATTTCAGCTTCGTGATCACCGGGTATTGTACCGAAAAGAAAAAAGTAGAGACTGTTCGCGGGCCTGGCCATATCACCTTTTATCATGCGGGGGAAGCTCACCAGGTGACCGCGGTCAGTAAAGATTCCCGGCATATCAATGTTGAGATAGATGCCGGTCTCCTAAAACGCTACGAAATCACAGAAGCGGCTATTGAATCTGCGCTCGCACGGCCGGATACACGATTCGGCATGCTGCGCCTTTACCAGGGGATGCAATTGGGCCGTGTAAACGAAATGGGAGAGACCTTTATGCAATTGGTAACCGGCGATTTGCCTCTTATTAAACCAGCCTGGATTTTTCTGGTTGAAGAGTTTTTGCGGGACCATATCGGTCGGCCTGTTTCATTGGCCCACCTTGCTAACGTTGCCGGCGTTCATCCGGTCACTATTTCGAGGTATTTCCCGCGTTTTTTCGGCTGTACGCTCAGCGCCTACCAACGAAAGTTGCAAATCGGAAAAGCCATGGAACTTATGCGCTCGGGCAGGCTTTCGCTTACTGATATTGCCTTTCATTGCGGTTTTGCCGACCAAAGCCATTTTACCCGGACCTTCAGGGAACTAACCGGCCTAAGGCCCGGCGATTACCGTGCATTGTAATATGGCTAATTACATTCTATTTTAGCTTGGTTATTCCTCCTAAATTAGCCGCATGAGATACCTTATAACGTTTCTTTTTTGCTACCGGTTCATGCTGGCGGATGCACAGGACAGCCTTGCACTGAAAGCCTATCCAACGGGCGAACTATATGCAGATTATGACTTACTGATAAGTGCGTTGAAAGAAGCGCATACGGGCTTATACTGGTACAACAGCTACCGCGAATTTGACAGTGTAGCTACCGGCCAGCGGGCAAAAATCCATAAAGGCATGAACGGCCTGGATTTTTACCAGGTTATTGCCCCGATAGTTGGTTTTACAAAAGAAGGCCATACTTCGCTACGTTTAAGCAAACAGCTGCAAAACGTTATGAGGCTGCGCGCGGTATACCTTCCGGCATTCATCAAGATCAGCAAAGGGAAGGTTTATATGATCAATAACCTTAACCGCTTGCAAACAAAGGGCTGTGAACTGGTTTCAGTGAATGGGGTATCCGGCGATTCGCTGCTGCGGAGGTTTATGTCCTATGAACCGTCGGATGGCTTTAACCTGACCGGCAAGTACCGCTGGATAGAAGAAAATGCCAAATTTAATCAGTACTACGCCCGCTGTTATCCGTTTGTTAAATCATTTGAGATCATATACAAAGACCCCTCAGGGGTTTTGCGAAAATTAAGCTGTTTGCCCCTGAACCTGGAGCAGTTCCGGGCTGCCTATACTATAGCTATAAAGGCCATTTCAAACAGTAACTACAGCCTGCCCGCAACACTGGAGACCGATAGTGTAAGGCACCTGGCGATCTTAACCTTTAATACCTTTCAGAAAAAGCGGTATACGGCTGCCGGGATGGAATTTCGTGATTTTGTCAGTCGCTCCTTTACGTCGTTTGAACGATTGGGTATTAACAAATTGATCATCGACATACGCCGAAACGGCGGCGGTACCGAGGGCTATGAAGATTACCTGCTATCATTTATGACGGATAAGGATTATATCAAATACAACTATGTGCAGGCCTCTGCCTTTCACTATTCCTTTTACCGTTATACCGATTACGCCGGCGATTGGGCCGAACTTGACAGCGCCCTGCGCGCCGAGCATTACCTCGAAAAAGACGGTCGTATCCTTCGCAAGCCGGGTATAGAGGAGCATGAAAAGCCGCACCAACACAGTTATATGGGTAAAATAGTGGTGCTAACCAGCGGCCTAACCTATTCCGGCGGATCGGAGTTTGCCTCCCTAATGCGTAACCATACTGCTGCCACCTTTGTAGGTGAGGAAACGGGTGGTGGTTATTACGGTAATACCAGTGGCTATAAGATCACCCTGCAGCTCCCGCATACCGGCCTGGAAATTGGCATACCCCTGTTGAAGTTTGTTGTGGCCACGCCTAAGGCCGACAATCCTTTTGGCCATGGTGTAATACCGGATATCGTCATTGAACCTACTATAGCCGATTACCTTAAAGGCCTGGACGTGGAGCTGCAGCGGGCAAAAGAAATCATTATGAAATAATACCCCTGGCGTTTTAGAATGGAATATAGATGTGTATATTATTAAACTGATTGAAACGTAGAATTTTACCTGCCTATTTTTGTTGCAGAATTTTAAATAAACCTGTTTTAATATTAAGCGACCATGGCCGTGGTTTAGGCAACCACAACTTTCCATCATTTATCTCCAGCGGCATCCAAAGATAGCGGGAATCCCATTGAGCTGAAGGCTTCCACTGGTCTGCCATAAATATAACCGTTGTAGATTTTGTGCCGGTCACTTTAACCATCATTGTTGACTGAGATTGATAAGTATTGGTTTCAGGCGGAGCGATATCCCTAAAATCCGTCCATGGACCTTCCAGTGATTTTGCGGTTGCATATTTATTGGGATTGGGTTTCCATCCAGTTAAGGCGGAACCGATAACGTAATAAAGACTGTCATAATGCACAACAGCGCCGCCTTCAAGAGATGCTTTTATAAGACTCATATCTTTTTCCACACTCATCAGATCTGCTGAAAGTTTAGCAATGTGGAATCCGAGCTCGCGATCTTCAAAGATAAGGTAGGCGGACCCGTCATTATCAATAAACTGGCCAATATCCCTACTGGGGCGGCCCAGTGGCCGAAAGCTTTTTACAAACTTAAAATCGCCGTTTGCGCTGTCGCTAACGGCAATGCCAACACGTGCGTACGAATAAGCCTTGTTATCTAAATGAAAGTACATTACATATTTTTTTGTTTGGGGCTGATAGTAAACTTTAGGCCTTTCCAGTATCCAGCCGGGTCCGAGGTTTTCCGGATCCGACATCTGTACCACATCTTTCTGAAATGTCCAGTTCATGAGATCCTTTGAAGCGTAGCAGCTTACATAACGCAAATTCGGGTCGAGCCCCTGCCTGCGTTCTTCTCCATACCAGTAATACGTTTTTTTAATTTTAATGATACCACCACCATGCGCCTGTATATGGTTCCCGTTCTGATCCGGCCATAATTGTCCGGGTTCTATAGAAGTTCTTTGCGCAAATAATGTCGTAGTAAAAAAGAGGATATTAATGACTGTGAAAATATACTTCATAACATGTTTAATGGGATTTAAAAGCACTTTTAAATCCGTGGAGAACTACTACACTTATATCTCTGTCAAATTTAAGAAATCTAAAATGCGGAATAAATATGAATTGCAATGCCATTATATTTATAGCCTCTGATATAAGCCATCCCAAAAGTGCCTGTTTCAGTTTTGCCAAGGTCAAGCCTAAAGTGCTTTGCTAATTAGCCCTGTTGTTTTCAGGTTGTGCCTGTCGTTGCGGTTGTGGCGTCGCCTCGGTACCACCAAACCTGTAGGTGGCGGTGAGCTTGAAATAATTGTTGCCGTAGCGCCGGTTATAGTATACTTGTGTTTTACCTACATTATAATCGCCTTCTGCAATTGACCGGTTAAAAATATCGTTGGCAGTCAGTCCTATCTTCAACTTGCCTTGTATCATTGATTTTTCAACTCCGGCAGTTATGATAGATCGTTTGTCATCATGCCGGATACCGTAGTAACGGTCACCAAGGTACCAGGCAAGCAACTGTAATTTAATGCCATGCTTCAAACTAAAGGTATTGCTGGTGTATAAGTAGGCCTGAGGCGTTACTTTCCCGGTCGCATAATTGTATTGATCATCAAAGGATCTTCCGTAAGTGATACTCACCGTATTGATCGACTGCCACCAGTCACCAATAGAAAAGGGCCTTGTCACCGATGCAAGAAAAGTATGGTCACTGCTTCTGTTGATGGACTTGAGTACATAGCTTTCGGGCGTGTTTCCTCGCAGAGCGGCGCCCGATAGCGGGTCGATGGTATAAGTGTAGCCGATCTTAAGTTCCATCCTTTTAAAATTCGTACCGATCTCAAATGCATGCGCCTTTTCCGGCACAAGGTTGGGATTGCCTTCAATGGTGGTGAAGGCATCCTGATAAGTAACAAACGGGTTGAGGGCCTGGTATCTGGGCCGGGTGATTCTTGCGTTGTAGGATGCCCTTAGCTTATTCCCGTTTGCCAGCGGAAACTCCAGTTGCAGGTTTGGAAAGGTGTTCAAATAATCTTTGCTGAAATCCTGTCCTTCACCTGCTGTAGTGCTTAATTTATAGGTAGTCCACTCGCTACGTACGCCAAGGATGATGCCCAGCTTTCCGGTTTTAGCAGATAGACTGGCATAGGCCGCTGCGATCGTTTCGTTATAGTCGAATAGACTGGAAAGGGTTTCATCAGGCAAATATGGCCCGCCGGGGTTGTTCCCGATGAGGAACCGGGTATCCGAATTATTGCCCACATTACTGAATCTTAGCCCGGCCTCCAGTTTCAGATCTTTTCTGAAGAATTTGGTGCGGTCGGCTTGTATGCTGGCGATGTTCAGGCGCTGGAAAAAAGTGTTTTGTAAATAGCGGGGGACAGGGCCGCCGAATTCTTCGATGCGGTCTTCATTATCGGTCCGGTAGCCAGAGTACTGGGCGCTAAAGAAAATACCGGAGCCAAGGGTATCGGTGTTTTTTGTGAAGTCGGCTACGATGGCATTATTTTTCCGGAGTTCGTCCCTCACAATGTTGCTGCCATAGATATTATCAGTTGTTAATGTGGTAATTTGATTCCGGCTGTTCACTGTTCCGCCGAGCCGATCCCTGTTTCCGCTATAGGAAAGTGACAATATCGACCTGGACGAAAAACTGTAGCGGGCACCGATGCCGTATGTCGCATAAACGTTAAAATCTCTGTTCCAATCCGTGGTTAGCGCAGAATTTAGGTATTCTGATGTATCTGGCCGGTTCCTGACGGTGTAGAGCAGTTCCCGTCCGCTGCCTTTAAGCAAAACGATATTAGCCGAAAGGGATAACTTATCTTTTGTGTAACCCAGATCGGCAAAGGTGTTGGCATTGGTACCGGCAAAATTGGATACTGTAAGATGCTGGCTAACCCTGCCACTTAACCCGTTCCCGCCCGGTGCCTTTGTGGTGATATTGATCACTGCCCGTCCTCCGGCATCATATCTAGCCGAAGGATTAGCGATGATCTCGATCCTGGTGATCTGTGATGTGGGGATACCGGCCAGGCGTTCGCCGGGTATAAGCGTACCATTCAGATAAATGATCGCCTCGCCCTTTCCCTGAAGAGAAATAATGCCTTCGTTTACCGTAATCCCGGGAGTCCTGGAAAGGATTTCGTTGACCGAGCTGCTGCTGGCCAGGATGGTTCCGGCGACATTGACTTCCAGGTTACCATTATTGCCGTACCTCATCAGCGGTGCAGATGAGGTAATAGTGACCTGCCCGAGCGTAGTAGTGTTTTCCTCTGGCATTATCGTCCCCAGATCAACATCCGTTTTTCCCGCATACCGTATATTGATGATGGTATCTGCAAATAATATTGAGCTGAGTTTCAACCTAAGCCTGGTATTATTGAGGCCGGTAATAGCTATATTTCCGTTGAAACTGCCGTTTTTAATGAGCTTCCCTACAGTATCGGTCAATAAGAAATTACCCGCTAATGGCATCCCTTTTGCATCGGCTACCTTTGCCGAAATGCTTTTGACCTGTGCATAAAGTGATGTGCCTGTTAGCAGGCAAAGAAATAATAAAAAAGTAGATTTCATGTACTTTGGACTTTGGATGTCCAAAGCTATCCGGCAGGGTTAGCAAGGTGGTTTTGAATTTGAGATTTGGGAGTTCGGAATTATAATTCAGAACCTATTACAGGAGTGCGGCAGACGACAATCCTTCTTTATAGAGGGTGGGGGTGGTGCCCCTGTGTTTTTTAAAAGCGGTATAGAAGGTAGATTTAGAGTTAAAACCTACCTCGTATCCAATCTCCTCCAGTTTTATCCCTTTATCATTTACGATCAGTTCACAGGCCCGGCCAATACGATATTCATTAATGTACATGGCAAAGCTCTTGCCCAGGTTATCGTTAAGTAACTGGGAAAGCTGGTGCCCCGAAATATTGACCGCTTTGGCCAGATCATTGAGCTTAAGATCAGGGTTCTTGTAGAGTTCCTGATCTATGATGATTCTCTGAAGCTTGTTGGTTAGGCCGAGGGCCTGGTCTTCGGTGATCTTCTTTCCGGCATAACGCCCGGTTTCCCCATTACCAAGGAAAGCCGTATCGGATTTTTTCCGATTAACGAACAACGGAATGTTTAGATAGAGTAACAACGAGAAGAAAAGCGCGCCACTGATATATACGCTGCTGAAGGACCAGAAAAAAACGATCAGATAGGCGATCAGGATCACTGTATTACCAAGAAAGATCGACAGTATTGGTTTTTCCCCGGGGGATAGCTTTTCTGTTTTGACAAATGATTTCGCTATTACACCCTTAAGCATCCATCCCGTCAGGATGAAATAGGCTACCCATTGCGCATAGATTATATGTACGATATAATGGTTCCAGTCCCAGGGATGCGTCTGGTAGGGGACCAACACCCCTATAATGACAATCGCAGTTATCCATGCCCAATAGGTATATTTCCACCTGATTGGTGTTTTCTGGATATTTTCAAGCGCTGCCCTGGTGAAATAATAGAGTGACGGCCCGATCAGAAAACAACCGGACAAGCCTATTTGTAGATAGATCCGCGGAAGGTGGGGGTAAAAATAACCAAAGATAGCCTTGGTGATCCTCATGCTAAGAGCCAGTAGCAGCAGCCCCAAAAAATAAGAGGCAGGGGACTTTTGCTTTTTGAAGAACAACAGATAGCCGCTGATAACGAAGCCGTTGAAGGCGCCTAATGCACTAAAAAAGAATAGTATCTGTTGACCGGGGCTCATGTATCAAAAATAGCAAACTAAAATAAACGGGTAGCATCAAAACAGAAAAAATGGCTCAAGAGGTCAAAAAAATGCGACAGAAATGGTGTTTTCAATCACCGTTATTTCGTTATTGGTTGCGGTACCATATCCCCATCCTGTGCTAATAGAAAATGTGATAGGGTTTAATAGTGAGTTAAACAGCTTTAAAACACCGAGGCAACAGGCTTTACATCGCCGGCTGCAAACGCCTGCTGATAAAGCGCTTCATATTTCCTTGCCTCTTTTAACTTTTTTTGTGCTTTGAGGCTGATATTCATACCTAACTGCGACCAACCATTGCCGGGGTTGTAAACCAGATCATCCCGGTAAACCATTTCTGCATCCCGGGCTCTGTTTATTTTTAACAAGCAGGCTCCCAGGTATTGTCTGGCAGGTATTAACCATTCCTGCGGTTCGCGGTAAATCAACTTGTCTTCGGCGTTTACAGCATTTTTAAACGCGTTAATAGCCTCAGCAGTTTTTCCTTCAGCAAATAATATTTCGCCTAAAAGAATGCCAGCTGCAATTTCGCCGCATTGCTTTGGTTTATTAAAAGGCATGCGGCGGATAGCCAACAAACTATCGGTAAGATTTACCTGGAGGTCGCTTAAGCATTGCCGGGCAGCGCCAGGGTCATTTTTGCGCACATACGCAATGCCTTTGGCAAAATCATCCATTATCCGGGCGTATTTCCATTGGGGATCAGGACGGGGTTGTTGTAAAATTTCCTGCCATTTACCTAAGCGCACCAGTGCAATATCGGGTAATGAGTAGACAAACTGGGCATAAGGGTCGTTCTTAAAATCAGGGTTTAAAGCTTTCATCCTTTCCCTGGCCCTATAATAAAGCGGCCGGCCTTTTGTATACATCCCGGCATTCATGGCACAATAGGATTGCACGGCGAAAAAATGAATCGGATTATATTTACTCAGGCGAAGGCCGGAAGTAGAATCCATTTTTTGGAAAACCGCGTTTGCCTGTTCATTAACAAATACACCTTTGGCAAAAAGCCCGTTACGCTGGTAAGAGTGAGTGGGCATATGCACCATGTGCGCCACGCTGGGCATCAGGTCCTTTAATACATCGGCATAAGGTAAAGCTTTTGCCGGGTTGCGCGAGGCCTCGGTTAGGTGGATATAATAATGCAATGCGGCGGGTTGCCGGGGTTCTTTTTTTAAGATGCTTTCGCATAACGAAACCAGTTCGGGTGTCCATGATTTGGGCGTCCCATCGTTATTCCAAAAATCCCATTTGTGACATAGCATCACAGCATCTATATACAATGCCTTAATGTCGTTATCAAGCGGGTATTTCTTCATCAGCGTTTTCATGGCTGTGGCGTAGCCTTCATCTAATTGTACACGATCGGCATTGGTGGTATCTGAGGAGTAGCGCTTTGCCATTGCGTTTGCTAAGTCGCTTTCTTTTGCGCTGGCCCCGGTGTTCGTGCGTTGTAAAGACATCTTCGCAATTGTCACGGCAGCCGGCATCCTATAATTGTAATTATTATAGTAGGGGCCTAATGCAAGTGTTTGCCCCCACCAGGCCATTGTACAATTAGGGTCGAAACGAGCGGCCTCTTTAAAAGAAGCCAGTGCCTCGGTAAAATGATAACCATAGTAAAAAGAAAGCCCCTGGTCAAAGTAAATTTGTGCGCTGTCAGATCTGGTGTTGATCTTATAATGATGATGCCCGGTACCGGCAATTATCGAGATGAATTTCCCGTCTTTATTCGGCGTAATATCTGAAGGTAAGGCACCTCCGCAAATGCTCACGTCAGGGGAGTAGGCTCGGTATCGGGGCTTGAACAGCGTAGTACCTGCCAGGAGGAAAAGTGTACCCCATAATAATATCGGAGAAACTATTTTCATCATCATCTAATTTACAATATTCATTGCATAAATAAAATTCAAATTTTTTATTCCCTGGATAGTAACCTTATCGAGAAAAGTATCGTAACAGTATGGCAACTACATTAACAATATTTTTTTAGATAATGCAAAGAAGCCCTTCCGAACTTGTAGAATCAATAAACACGCTGAAAAGCAACCTGTGGTTTTGTCATCCTTACGATTGTTTCGGTCATGATAACAGAATTAAGATCCAGGCAATGCTGGAGGTGATCCAGATGGACCGCTCCAAGGTGTGGATCAATTCGAAATATCTGAATGCCGATGAGTTAATGGAAAAAAATCCGGATAATACAATGTGGCGCGCTGCAATGGATGCAAGGAACTGGCTTGATGGAGAATTTGAACTGGAAGAATTACTTTTCAGTGAAAGGGAGAATTCAGAAAATTTGGAAATGTTATCGGATGCTAACACCCAGCACCCCGGCTGGTTGGCAGCAGCAATTACAGCGGCTCAATAATATTTTTTGCGACAGGTACCAGGTAACCAATATTGATCAACCCAGGTTGCAGGGAGTGATATGCTTACACAATCTGTGGTCTCATCCGGAAATATCAAAACTCTGGGTCGATAAGATTCTTCAAAATACATATACCAGGACACGAACTTCAATGTGATCCCCGTTTAACAAACATTTTCGCTACAATGTAAAATGCTTGGGTGACTAATGTCATCGTCGATGTTTCAGCTACAACCTATTGGTACAGAAAAAACATCGAAAACCTTATATTGCAAAACCATTATGAAAAGCCAATTAAAAGCAACTATAGCAGCCTGTTTTCTGCTGTGTATTTCGATATCGTTACGAGGAGCTGATATCAACATCAAAATAACCAAGCGGTATTTAAACCTTCCCGTATCGCAGGCGCAGGCCCGGGGAACAATGCAGTTTCAAATAGCAGGTAAGCAGGAGCGGTCTTTCAAGATCAGGCTGGCTAACAGCGAACCCCAGTACTGGGTGTTTTGCGATATGACTGCCTTGAAAGGCAAAACCATCACTATCAGCTATGATGGCGATGGCGCTGGCCTAAGCAAAATTTACCAGGACGATAAAATAGCAGGGCAGGACTCTATGTACAAAGAGAAAAATCGCCCGCAATTTCATTTTACCACCCGCCGTGGATGGATAAATGATCCAAACGGCTTAATTTACTATGAGGGTGAATACCATCTTTTTTATCAGCATAACCCGTACGAAAGGGAATGGGAAAATATGTCGTGGGGGCACGCTGTGAGTAAAGATATGATCCATTGGGAAGAGTTGCCTACCGCTTTAAGTCCGGATAACCTGGGCACAATGTTTTCGGGCTCGGCAGTGATCGATTATAACAACACCGCCGGTTTTAATAAAGGAAATACGCCTGCAATGGTTGCTACTTACACCGCTAATTCCGACGCGAAACAGGTGCAATGTATGGCTTACAGTTTAGATAAGGGCCGCACCTGGACAAAGTACAGTAAAAACCCGCTCATTGATTCGAAAGCCAAGTGGAACAGCCAGGATACCAGGGACCCGCGTGTGTTTTGGTACAAACCAGGTAACCATTGGGTGCTGGTGTTGAACGAGCGTGACGGGCACTCTATTTACAATTCAGCGAACCTTAAAGACTGGACATTTGAAAGCCACGTAACCGGTTTTTGGGAATGCCCCGATCTGTTTGAACTACCCGTAGATGGCGATAAAAGCAAAACAAAATGGGTAATGTACGGTGCATCAAATACCTATATGATAGGTTCGTTTGATGGCAAAACCTTTAAGCCAGAAACGGGCAAACATTATTATGTTACCGGAACCATATACGCCGCGCAAACCATCACTAATATGCCCGAGTCTGATGGTAGAAGGATCCAAATTGGCTGGGGAAAGGTGAGCCATCCGGGAATGCCATTTAACGGGATGATGCTGATGCCTACCGAGCTAACCTTAAAAACAACTAAAGATGGAATAAGGCTGTTTAGCGTACCGGTTAAAGAAACCGGGCAGTTGTTTGATAAGGTAAACCAGTGGAGCAACCTTAAAGAAAATGATGCCAATGATAAGTTAAAGGAGTACAATGGCAGCGACCGCCTGCGCATTAAAACAACCATTAAACTTTCGCATGCAACAAGCGCCGGGCTAAACCTGTTTGGGCAGCATATTATTGATTACGATATGAACTTTAACCTGGTCAACGGTACGTTTTATTCGCCCGAAGATATGACAAGTATGGAACTAACGGCAGATATTTATATCGACCGTACATCCATAGAAGTATTCATTGATGGTGGTGCTTATTCTTACTCGACGGAAAGAAAGCCGGATGTAAAAAACACCGAAGGGTTCCACTTCTGGGGTAATAATATCGATGTCAAAAATCTGGAAGTATACACGGTAAAATCCATTTGGCAGTAATTTTTTTATATTACGGCTTCTAACTATACTACAATTTAACTACGCTGATATGCAAACAATCAAGGCTGTCATTTTGCACTTGGTGCTGATATTTACATTTCCGTTAATGCTGCAGGCCCAACGCAATGACGGTGCTATTATTCCCGGAGATTTTGCCGATCCATCTGTCATCCGGGTTAATAATAAATATTTTGCAGTGGGCACATCCTCTGAGTGGGCGCCACAATTCCCTGTTTACCAATCTGCCGACCTAAAAAAATGGCGGCAAACCGGCTACGTTTTTAATAAAACACCCGAATGGGCTTCGGGTTCTTTTTGGGCACCCGAATATTATAAGATAAAAGATACTTATTACATTTATTACACCGCACGCCGTAAAGCCGACAATACATCTTATATCGGTGTGGCCACATCCAAATACCCCGATAGGGGCTTTACCGACCACGGTGTGCTCATTGCATTTGGTAAGGAAGCTATTGATGCCTTTATTTTTAATGATAACGGGCAATTATATATCACCTTTAAGGCCTATGGCCTTGATAAGCGGCCAATAGAGATATTGGGCAGTAAGCTTTCGGCAGACGGCCTTAAACTGGAAGGCGAACCATTCTCCTTATTAAAAGATGAGCAGCGTATTGGTATGGAGGGTCAAAGCATCCTAAAAAAAGACGGCTATTACTATCTCTTTTACTCGGCAGGCGATTGCTGCGGGGTAGGATGCAGTTATAACGTGCGCGTAGCCCGTGCAAAAAATATCACCGGGCCTTACGAAGTCTATTCAGGCAACCCTATCTTATCTGAAAATGCCAAATGGAAATGTATGGGCCATGGTACCTTTGTTAAAGGGCCAAATGGTGCCGAGTTTTACCTGCATCATGCCTATAATAAGGAAAGCACCGTGTTTACAGGGAGGCAGGGTATGATATCTGAATTGGTATGGCCGCAAAAAAACGGATGGCCGGTATTTAAAGCTCAAAAAATATCGGGCGTTACGGTACCTGATATCAGAGAGAATTTTAGTACGCTATCGATAGCCAGGTATTGGCAATGGGATTTTCGCAATTCTACCCCGCGTACAAAACAGCAAAAGGGTGTGTTATATTTATCAGGAAGTGTTAAGCAGGGCAATCAAAGCGGCATTGTATTAACTGCCAGGCCGGTTTCGGGTCATTTTGTTATGGCTGCAACCGTACTTAATCATAATGCTGCGCTTAAGGGGCTCACTTTTTATGGCGATGCTAATATGGCTTTGGGTATCGGTACCCAAAATGATGAGGTAGTATTGTGGCAGGTTAAAGACAACAAATTCTCCGCTTTAGCACAGTCGCTGGTAAACAAAAAATTACCTGTACAACTTAGGCTGGAGCTGGAAGCTGATAAAACATGCAGGTTTTATTACCGGCAGGGCAAAGCGGGCTGGAAAGCATTAACGACTGATAACCCGGTAAAAGCAGATTTTTTACCGCAGTGGGACCGAAGCCCAAGGGCAGGCCTTCATTTTAAAGGCGATGAAAAACAGGATGCGCAATTTGCTGATTTCACCGTAACAAACTATTGAATATCATCTGATTATTTATAAAGGAGAATTACTCATTGTGTGAGTACAATATTTTCTGATGAACAGCCTTTTATATGGAAAATTTCCCCGAATTGAAGGGCGCAGAAGTAGTTTTAATGAGAGCAGATACACGAACAGGACATGTCTTAGATGAACAGTTTGAATTAGCTATAAAAGATAATCAGACAGTATTTACTTTGTTTAATGACGTTGAGGTAGCTTTATCTTTCGCCCAATCAATTGTATTACAACATAAGACAATTGAATGTGTGATATATGGAAAGAATAAAGAGGTTTTTCATTATATAACCCCATCAGGTACGATGTAGTAAACGCGTGCCATGGCGCAGAATTGTAATCACATTTTTTTTATATTTACCTAACCTGAACTAATCTTGAAACTTCATAATCACTTTTCTTTATATGGCTGCTGATGAACAAAAAGAGCAGCAGATGGGTCTGCTGAATCTGATCGTTTTCGTATTGTCGGTATATGTGTTGGGCGCTTTGCTGGTGGATACGGTGGTGAAGCTTCCGCCGGAAACTTCTTTGCTGCTGACGTATATTGATCATGCGATATGCGTGTTTTTCTTCGTAGAATTTTGTGTGCGTTTTTATGGGGCGAAGAATAAGCTGGCTTTTATGCGCTGGGGATGGATCGATTTGGTATCGAGTATCCCGGCGGTGAACTTTCTGCGGGCTGGGCGATTACTCCGGCTGATCCGTTTGCTGCGCCTGATCCGGGCGTTTCGCTCTACCCAGTCTTTTGTTAGGTATGTGTTCAAGAATAAGGCGCAGGGGGCTTTTACCTCTGTTGCCATCCTGGCGGTATTGCTGATTATTTTTTGTTCCATCGGTATCCTGCAGGTGGAGAAGGATCCGAACAGTAATATTAAAACCGCGGAGGATGCGATCTGGTGGGCTTATGTGACGATCACGACGGTGGGTTACGGGGATAAGTTCCCGGTGACAACCGAAGGGAGGTTGATCGCGGCGTTGTTGATGACGGCCGGTGTTGGGCTTTTTGGGACGTTTACGGCTTATGTGGCTAGCTGGTTTGTGGAGCCAACGAAGTGAATAGCGAATCAGCCAATTTGTTTGGAATGGGTTACCTGGCTTCAGGACGCCCAAAGAACAATATATACCCGTCGATATCCTCAATTTCAAATCCGCGCAAACCATCATCCCCGTCGTCTACATCTGTGAGTGATTTAAAAAATACGACATTGCGCGACGAGAATTCTGCTGCCAGTTCGTTCGGATCCGGAACATGCAGATAAGCGTCCCATCGGGCGATGCCTTTTTTGATATCACGTGTATAGTTGGGTACAGGATCGACGCCAATATCCTTCAATATGATCATCGCTGAGCCTCGTTGAACAATGCCGAAGAAGATATCATCTTCAGTGGTTCCTTCAAACGTTATATCGAAGCCCAGGTAATCCCGATAAAAACGCAGCGCGGCAGGAACATTCTTTACGATAAAGAAAGGAGCAATGCCGGAAATTTCTGTTGTAGCCATGTTAGTTTACACTTTTTTACTTTATGTAAAGTATGTTTTATACCAACCGTGCTTTCAGATTGCTGTTGGCAGCCAGCTTATATTTTTTGCTTTCCTGGCCGTTTTTAAATGAGAGCTGTACCGTATTGTTTATAATAGAATAGGTCCCGCTGACCTTCGTTTTCCAGTCGGTTTTATTTAATGTATTATTGAAGGTGCCATCACTCCTGAAATAGAGCACGATGTTATTGATCTGCATGCCATCAAAAACAAAATTAACTTTTTATTAATTTTTAACAATGTGCTCGATTTTCTGCCCTGATATTCTTCATAAATGCATAAATTTTACCTATGTTTATGCCTTGTCGGGAAACTAAAACTTCCTGGTTTTTTAATCCTAAATGCTTATCATTCATGAGAAAGATCCTCTGCCTGGCCGCCCTATTGGGTTTTGTTAATCTGGCATCTGCTCAAAACGTTTTCCCGACAGCCGCTGGTACCAGTGTAGGTATCGGAACAATAACACCAGCCGAACAGCTGGAAGTAACCAATCCAACAACCGGTGCTATCAGAATATCTTCGCAGAAAACCGGCCTGCTTGCCAATGATGTTATTGGTAGACTCGACTTTTATAAAGCGGATGCTTCTACCGGTGGGGCAGGTGTTGCCACATCTATTCAAACCCGGTCTTTTGATTTGGGAGGGACGTTTGACATGGACTTTGTGACAGGAAGCGTATCCACTCCAGTAACCGCCATGACGTTTCACTATAATGGGAACATAGGTATCGGAACGAATAATCCGTTAGCATTATTTCATCTTAATGGTATAAATACCATCCTTAATTCAAGAGGCAATGCATTTATCAGTACAACCGATGCCGCCGCAATTGATGCTGGTGGTCAATTAAGCTTTGGCGGATCTTATACGGGAACCACTCAAACCTATTGGACAGCGATAGCAGGAAGAAAAGAAAACGCAACGGACGCGGATTATGCGGGATACCTTCAGTTTTCAACAAGAAAAAATGCAGGTAATTTATTAGAACGGATGCGTTTAACAAGTGACGGCAATCTTGGCATCGGAACCAATATCCCTGGATTAAAAACGCACATTAACGGGATAACAGGGTTCCCGGCTACAACAGGAACTGCTCAAATAGGAGTGTTACGCTTACAGGGTTTGTCAAACAATGCTGTATTAGACTTTGGGGTCAACGGGGTTTCAGGGGCATATTTACAGTCAACTAATCAAACTGCTCTTAATGCAAATTATCCGTTGCTTTTTAACCCTAACGGAGGTAATGTAGGTATAGGTACAACTACCCCGGTTACAGCTTTTCATGTTAGTGCAACAAGTGCCGTTCCGGGGTTTTCCAATATTACGATAGAGAATCCTGGCGCTACCGGTAATGAATCGGCTATCGCTTTTAGGGGCGGATATACCACTTCCAGCCTTAATTCGGGTAGGATCTACAGTTTGTTTGACGGAGGAACGAGTTATAATAATGCACGAACAACTATTCAAAGCATGCTCCCCGGCGGGATATATGATAACACATTTACCGTGAAGAATGGCAACGTTGGGGTAGGGACGGTAGCACCTAGTGCCAAATTAGCGTCGGTTGCTACGACGGAACAACTTCGCCTTGCATACGATGGCAGCCATTTTACCTCCCTTACAACCGGTGCAGCTGGAAGCTTTTCTATCGCTCCAAACGGGGGAGATCTAGCCACATTCACTAACTTTGACTTTCCCGGACTCGCAGGTGCATCCGGCCAGGTAAGGTTGTTTCGTAGTAGTAGCACAACAGGGGCCCTTGCATTAGCTATTTATGCAGGTAATGGTACAGGAACAACTAATACCTATTTAAGCGCTAACGGATCAAGCTTTTTAAATGCAAATATTGGTAATGTAGGGATAGGTACAACAGATACGAAAGGCTATAAGCTGGCTGTTAACGGCGGCGTAATTGCCACGGCTGTAACCGTTAAGCTGTACGGCGAGTGGTCTGACTATGTATTTGATAAGGATTATAAATTGGCCACGCTTGGTCAGGTAAAAGATTATATTGATAAAAACCATCACCTGCCCGACATGCCTTCCGCAAAAGAGGTAAAAGATAAGGGGTTAAATTTGGGCGAGATGAATGCACTATTAACCAAGAAGATAGAAGAGCTGACTTTATACCTGATCGAGGAGAATAAAAAGAACGCTGAACAAAAGGAATTGATACGAATGCAGGAAATGCGGCTTCAAAAATTAGAAAAGCTTATTTCAACTTATTCGAAAAAATAAAAAAAGCGTCTGCAACTGTGTTTATAATACCAATGAAATTAACATATTATCGATGATACTTACCAGTCCGGGGATGCTTTTGTTTTTGGACTGCCGATCCTAAACGCTTATTCTTTATGAAAAAAATCTTCTGCTTTGCAACTTTGTTGGGTTTTGTTAATCTTGCATCTGCTCAAAACGTTTTCCCGACAGCCGCTGGTACCAGTGTAGGTATCGGAACAATAACACCGGCCGAGCAGCTGGAAGTAACCAATCCAACAACCGGTGCTATCAGGATATCTTCTCTGAAAAGTCAAATCCTGGCTAATGATGTTATCGGCAAACTGAATTTCTATAAGGTGGATGCTTCTACCGGCGGAGCAGGTGTTGCAACCTCTATTCAATCCCGGGCATATGATTTAGGAGGAGCGTTTGATATGGACATGGTTACCGGAAGTGTATCCACTCCTGTAACCGCTATGACGTTTCACTATAATGGGAACATAGGTATAGGAACGAATAATCCGTTTGCATTATTACATCTTAATGCTATAAATGCCATTCCCAATTCAAGAGGCAATGCATTTATCAGCACAACCGATGTTGCTGCAATTGATGTGGGCGGTCAATTAAGCTTTGGTGGATCTTTTACAGGGACCGCACAAACATATTGGGCAGGGATTGCAGGCAGAAAGGAAAATGCAACAGATAATGATTACTCAGGATATCTTCAATTCATCACCAGAAAAAATGGCATTAGTTCTGTGGAACGGATGCGTTTAACAAGTGACGGTAATCTTGGTATTGGAATAACTACCCCTGGATTAAAAACGCACATTTTTGGGATAACAGGATTTCCCGCCACAACAGGAACTGCTCAAACAGGAGTGTTACGCCTGCAGGGTTCAAGCAGCCAAGCCGTATTGGACTTTGGGGTTAACGGAGCATCTGGCTCCTATTTGCAGGCAACCAACCAAACTGCACTTACCGCAAATTATCCCCTGCTCCTGAATCCGAATGGCGGAAGTGTTGGCATAGGTTCAACCACTCCACAAACTGCTTTAGAAGTAAAATCTGGCATTGTTAATATCCCTGCGCCTTTAACAGGAGGCATTGCATCATTTGGCAGGAATGGCCACGCTTCGATTTCAATAGTAGCAAATCCGGCAAATAAATCAAGCATATACTTTGCCAATACGGCGGATGCCTATGCTGGAGGTATTCTTTATGACAACGCAACAAACACAATGGCGTTTCGAACCAATAACATAAGCGATCAATTTATTATCAATGCTACCGGCAGCGTTGGGATAGGGACAACAGCCCCGCCAACAGGCTATAAACTGGCCGTTAATGGGAATGTCCTTGCTACTGCTGTAACCGTTAAGCTGTACAGCGAATGGTCTGACTATGTGTTTGATAAGGATTATAAATTGCCTACACTTAGCCAGGTAAAAAATTATATTGATAAAAACCACCACCTGCCCGATATGCCTTCCGCAAAAGAGGTTAAGGATAACGGGTTGAACTTGGGGGAAATGAACGCACTATTAACCAAGAAGATAGAAGAGCTGACTCTTTACCTGATCGAACAAAATAAACGAATAGAAAAACTTGAAGCGCGGCTCAATAAATAAACCAGTGATTTCAATAATGCGGTAACATCCTTACGATAGATAGTCACACTCCTTTTTTAGAATAATCATCAAAAGTTTGGATCGAAATTGAAGCAAATTGGGTTAGATAACGCCACCATTGACCCGCTTAGCGCCATAGATTGTGGAACCTGTGGGTAGTTTGTAGCCTGTCCTTCTACCGTTACGCGATAGTAACTACGGCCCGTTGTTGCCGGTGTATCTGTAAACTCTACTACAGGCGTTTTGCCCGTAACCTGGTAGGTGCCAAACTTACTGCCGTTCTTTACAACATTAATGGTATAGTTCCCATCAGGTAAAGTATTGCCTGTTAACTGAACACGAAACTTTACGGGTTTGCCCGTTGCTCTGGTATTATCGCCCATCATCATATCCATTTTACCATCCTGATCAAGGTCTGCATAAAACTCTACGCGTGGTGCATAAGGGTTGGCACTAATGGAAACCCGCCCGTTTGTAAGCGCGTCTACAACCGCTTGTGTGGTCCGTTTTACCGCGAATACCCAGGTTGTTGGCGTACCAACATAGTTTGCTTTAGCCTGGCCGCTGTTCGCGGTTGCCTTATCTGGTGTTTCGGGGTTGCCGTGATGCGCGTCGCTTCCGCCTCGGCCTGTAAGTTTCCGGCCTGATGATAGCATATCGTCCCAAATCATGATGGCATTGGCATTTCTGGACCATATTGCAGAATTCCACACTTCTATCGACTCAATAATATCATAAGAGTATCCAAAATGATCCTTGCCACTCGGATGGTTAGCCGACAGGTGAATGCCCAGTTTATTCTTAACTCTGCCGATCACCGTATCGCGCTGATCGCGAACATCATATAACCGCTTGTGATCATAAGGTTTAGCCGAGAACACATTACCATGGCCCCGGGTTGTTGTCCACTCCGCACCATAAAGCAGCAACAGGGAGTCTGACTTAAACTCCGGATCGGCCCAGGTATTATGTGCAACATCGCCATCCACATGGTTATCATGGTCGGTGATACAGATGTAATCCATAGCCACCGACCTGGAAAAAGCGATGATCTTTGCAACAGGGTTGTTAGAGGATTCTTTGCTATGACGTGAATGTACATGCAGGTCTCCCTTTAGCCACACACCGTCAGTAAGGCTGGCAATAGGGGGTAGTTTAGCCATCTTCTTTGACTGGCCAAATACTGGGTTGCTGATGCAAGCTACTATAGTAAGGAGCAGTACGGTACATTTAATACCTGTAAATAGTATTGGGCCTTTGGTGTTTTTGAATGTCATGTTAATTATTATTAAGGTTCAGGCTGAAAATTTCCATTCTACAAATATCTTAAATACAGAGATAAGAGATGCCTTAGCTTGGTGCTGTTTAACCGGGTGCAAATTTAACGAGCTATGCGTTTGGACTGCAATCAGCCCGATTAAGTTTGTGTTAAGCTTTAAACAAGTATTTCCAATAGTAGGCAAATAGGTGAGGTCTGCTATCATTATTGTACATCTCAATAATGGGAAACTAAAAAAGCGGCATCATCGTATACCATCCTTTCGCCAATTACATACCTACGTAAACGTTTAGTTACTTTAAATTCATATTGAAGCCAGATAGTTCATCTGTAGGGTAGATAATGGCAAATAAGCTAATAATCAGTTGATGTTTTGATAACAAAGCATCTGTTATTTTGCATTTAATGAAATTTAAATATCTACATCACAAATAATCACATCATTTATGAAACAAATCTACAAGCGCTTTTTAAGTGGCTCCTGCATTCATTCCCGGCAATGGGTGCTGTTATTGTGCGCCATTATTTTTAGTGTTTCGCCGGCATTTTCGCAAACCGGAAAAACAATTAAAGGTACCGTTACCGATGAAAAAAATGAGCCGCTTCCCGGCGTTTCTGTAGTAGTTGCAGGTACAACTGTAGGCGTTATGACCGACATAAAAGGTAATTACTCGCTTAATGTGAGCGGTGAAAATGCCGTGCTGAAATTTACTTCAATTGGGTACACTTCAAAAGAGGTTAGGGTTGGCACAAATACTACAATTAACGTTAACATGTTACCTGATGCTAAACAATTAAAAGATGTAGTGGTAATAGGATACGGAACATCAAGCAAAAAAGATGTAACCGGCGCTATTACTTCTGTAAAGGCCGAGGATTTTAATGCAGGTGTATTAACCACCCCCGCAGAGCTTTTGCAAGGTAAGGTTGCAGGTTTAAATATTACTAAAAGTGGCGACCCTAATAAACAGCCGGCTACTATTTTAAGGGGGCCATCTACCTTTCGTGAAGGCGCAGCTCAAGAGCCCTTTTATGTTATCGATGGCGTACCAGGGGCTTCAATAGACCTTTTAGCACCGGCTGATATTGAAAGCATAGATGTTTTAAAGGATGCATCTTCAACAGCAATTTACGGTTCACGGGCCTCTAACGGGGTAATTATCGTAACCACAAAAAAATCAAAGACTGGTCAAACCAGGCTTAGCTACAGCGCTTACGGCGCAATGGAAAAGGTATCTAAAACGATAGATATGCTAACAGCCGATGAATTACGTAAATATTTGGCAGATAACGGGGTAAAGCCATTGGCAAAGCCCATAGATGACGATGGCTCTAATACCAATTGGCAGGATCTGGCTTTAAAAACAAGCTACTCACAAAACCATAATCTTTCTTATGGCGGGGCGGGTACAAATTCAGACTACGGCGCAAGCGTAAACTATTATAAAAACAACGGTGTCTTAAAAAATACCGACCTGGAGCGTACTGTTTTTAAAGGGTACATTAATCAGCGCTTTTTTGACGACAGGCTTAAACTGGGCCTTAGCTTAACAAACAGCGTTACCAAAAAAAACGATGTGTTTCAAGCCCAGGTACTTCCCGGCATGTTATTTTATTTGCCAACTGTTAGTCCGTATAACCCGGATGGAAGTTATAAAGAGAATTTGACACGTACAGGCAGTGGCCCGTTAAACCCACTATCGTTAATTGATAATAATTTTACAAAAACAGATAACAACAAAACCCTGATAAATGGTGTTGTTCAGGTTGATATTTTAAAAGGTTTGCGGTTTACGCTTAGCGGGTCTACCCAAAAAGATCAAAACAACATTAACACCTATTTAAACAGCAAATCGGGTTTGGCAATAGGCGCAAATGGTGTTGCAAATCGTAGTGCCTATAACAGTACTACAAATGTTGCAGAGGCGTATTTAAATTACGACAGGGATTTTGGCCTGCATTCAATTAAATTATTAGGAGGTTACTCTTATCAGCAAGATCGTACAAACGATGGGTTTGGTGTGCAAACACAAGGGTTTTCTAATGATAACCTTACTTATAATAACCTATTTCTTTCAAATCCAACGAGCCTGGCGCAGATCCAGTTCAATCAAAATTATATATCCACCTTACGATTAATATCCTACTACGGTCGTGTACAATATAAATATAACGATAAATACCTTTTACAGGCATCGCTAAGAGAAGACGGATCATCAGCTTTTGGTTTAAATGAGCGCCATGGCTACTTTCCTGCAGTTTCTGCGGGATGGAGAATTATAAGTGAAAAATTCATGGAGAGCCTGCCTGTTATTTCCGACCTAAAATTGAGAGCCGGCTATGGTGTATCTGGTAACAGTTTGGGTTTTGATGCTTTTACCGCTCAGTTAATTTATGGGATCCCTCCGGGTGGGGGGAAATTTCTGAGCAACGGAAATATCACTAACCCTATTGGCCCGGTTCGTAATGAAAACCTTGACTTAAAGTGGGAAAGCACTTCTACTACCAACATCGGTTTAGATTTTGGCTTGTTAAACAACCGCTTAACCGGTTCAGTTGATTATTACATCAAGAAAACATCAGATCTGATCTATACCTACCAGGTATCAACAACACAATATTTCTATCCATTTTTTACAACCAATGTTGGCAGAATTAAAAATAGTGGAATCGAGGTGGTGTTAAATGCTGTCCCTGTAAAATCTCAAAGTTTTACCTGGCGTACATCATTTAATGTATCGCACAATAAAAACATAGTAGAAAGTATATCTAACACTAAGTTTCCCATCGACTATATCCAAACAGCACAGTTAGGTGGTAAAGGCCAATCATCATTAAGCAGCCAGATCATACAGCCTGGTTATGCAGTTGGTACGTATAATTTGTGGCACTACGTAGGCAAAAATGAAAATGGTGTAAGTACCTATCAAAAAGCCGATGGCTCAATAATCGCAAGCCAACCGCTAAGTACAGATCAGCGCATAGCAGGCAGTGCACAGCCTAAGTTTGTATACGGCTGGAGCAACACTTTCATTTACAAAAATTTCGATTTTAACTTTTTAGTTCGCGGGGTTACCGGCAACAAAATATTAAACGGAACACTTGCTTCCCTTAATAACCCGGCTGATGCTAAAATACAGAATATCCCAAGGTTTACCCTTGGCGAATCGTTTAAGGATGTAAACGCTTACCTGATGTCAGATCGTTTTCTGGAGAGCGGTGCTTACCTCCGTTTAGATAACGCGACATTAGGGTACACCATCAGGCCAAATCTAAAAACTATAAAGAGTGTTCGCCTGTACTTATCCGGCAATAATATATTCATAATAACAAACTATAGGGGCATCGACCCTGAGATCAACATAGGCGGTTTAACCCCGGGTATCGATAATAAGGACTTTTATCCTAAAACCCGCACTTTAAGCGTAGGTATAACCGCATCATTTTAACTATCAATAACAATATAGATGAAAAAGATAATTTTATTATGTGCCGTATTAGCAGTGCTTACCGGCACCTATTCATGTACTAAATTAGATGTGCCTGTAGAATCGCAGTACGTAAAATCTAACTTCCCGATAACAGATGCAGATTATAATGCATTATTAGGTACTATTTATTCCAACTTATCGTCGAGCTACGCGGTGCCTTATTGGAGGATGCAGGAGCTATCTACAGATGAAGCCATACTACCCGCCCGCGATGGTAACTTTGACGACGGTGGACAGTATCGCCAATTACATTACCACACCTGGACATTTGACCATGCCAACGTTACAGGTGTATGGCAATGGGGCTTTGGAGGTGTAAATACATGTAACCGTATCATAAGTGTTATAAACGCTTCACCGTCTTCGGAAGAGAAAAAGACCGCCTCTATTGCCGAAGTAAGGGCAATGCGGGCGCTTTACAATTACTTTATGATGGACCTGTATGGTAACATTCCCCTCATTACCGATTTCCCGGTTGCCAACCCGCCTGCTACACAATCACGCGCTAAGGCTTTCCAGTTTATCGAAAGCGAATTACTAAATGTTATACCATTGTTGCCTGTAAAAAATGGCAGCAATGCTACTTTGTATTATGGCCGCCCTACTAAGGCCATGGCTTTTGCTTTGTTAGAAAAAATGTACTTAAATGCGCAAGTGTACACAGGTACGGCAAAATATACCGAAGCTGTTGCCATGGCCGATAGCGTTTTAAAGAATAGTAATTATAGCCTCGACGCCAAATACCGTGATATATTTTTGCCAAATAATGGCCCGCTGATCAACGAAACCATATTTGCCATCCCTTATGACCAGCAAATCCCCGGTAACCAATTTACCAGGTTTGGTTTCTTTTACTATCTGGTAAACGCTTATGGGTTTAATGTGGGCTTAAGCATAGCAATGAGCACCACACCCGAATTTTATAACAGGTTTAAATTACCCGGAGATGTACGTACTAAAACCTGGCTTGCAGGCCCGCAATTTGCACCTGATGGCGGCGGCGGCTTTACTAACCAGCCTGTTTATTACCCGGGTACTACCACTCAAATTTATATCGAGCCAAAACTAACTTTAGTTCCGGGTAAGCCGATGGATTTGGGTAACACCATTGCCAGCCAATCAGAAGGTGTGAGATCTATAAAATACTATCCGGATCCTACCATTATACAGGCTACCAGATTAAATGGTAACGATGTGCCAGTTTTTAGGTTAGCCGATGTAATGATGATGAAAGCTGAAGCTATATTACGTGGCGCAACGGCTACAACGGTTAATGGCGAATTACAAACACCAGACGTATTGGTAAACAAAATTCGCGCGCGTGCAGGTGCCCCGGCGGTTGCAGGTATTGATTTAGACGGCTTGCTGGACGAACGTGCCCGCGAGTTCTCGTGGGAAGCATGGCGCCGTAATGACCTGATCCGTTTCGGGAAATTTGAAGTAGAATACCCGCTGCCTAACGATGTGCTAACCATGGATAAGAGTGTTACCCGCAGGATATACCCTGTACCGGCAGCAGAAATAAGGCTGAACCCGAACCTGGTACAAAACCCGGGTTATTAATAAAATAAATGAATAACAACAGCCGGGTAACAACCGGCTGTTTAATATTATATACATGAGATATTTATCTGGTTTATTGCTCATCACACTATTGCCTCTTTCAACCCTAAATGAACCCGGCGATAATATTCCCATTAACCGTATACAGGTTATTGGGTCACATAACAGCTATAAAAAAGCGATTGACCCCAAGCTGTTCAAAATCTTGCAAAAGGCAGATTCAACTTCGATGAGTAAGATAGACTACAGTCATATCAGCCTTACCGAACAGCTTAATTTAGGTTTGTTAGATCTGGAGATAGATGTTTATGCGGATACTGCCGGTGGAAAATACGCGCATCCGAAAGGGTTGGACTGGGCACCCGGCCAGCCGGCTTACGATACAGAGGGTTTAATGAAACAACCCGGTTTTAAAGTTTTTCATATCCAGGATATCGATTACCGCAGTAATTGCCCCACCTTTAAGCTGTGCCTGCAGGAATTAAGGAAATGGTCTGATGCGCACCCCGATCATCACCCCGTATTTATTACTATGAATGCGAAAGATGAGCCGATGAAAAAAAGTGGCTTCACCGTTCCGGACAGGTTCACTTCATCAATATATGATAAACTGGATAAGGAAATAGCAGATTACCTTGGTATTGATCACGTAATTACCCCTGATAAGGTAAGAGGGGGATACAATACATTAGAGGAAGCAGTGCTGCACCAAAATTGGCCAACATTGAAACAGGCAAAAGGTAAGTTCATTTTCCTGCTGGACGAAGGGGGCCCTAAAACAGAAGTTTACGTAGCCGGCCATCCATCGCTAAAAGGTAGGGTGCTTTTCACTAACTCAGAGCCAGGCACGCCCGAGGCTGCTATTCATGTAATGAACAATTCTAAGAAAGACCTCGCCGGTATTCAGGGCTTAGTAAAAAAAGGGTACATCATTCGCACAAGGGCAGATAGCGATACAAAAGAGGCCCGGGAAAACGATAAAAGCAGCTTTAATGCTGCTATGAAGTCGGGTGCGCAGATCATTTCTACAGATTATTACAAAAAAAGCGAATATTTTAAATCCGATTATGTTATCCACTTTCCTAACGGAGGCTATTTCAGGATGAACCCCTTATTTGCACAGGTACAATAATCTTACTTATTTAGCCGGCACATACTCCATTTTTTATAAATCATTATAACGTATCAACAGAACATGAAACGCAGAAACTTCATCAAAAACACTGCCCTTACCACATTGGGATCGGCCCTTATTTCACCATTAGCATCTTTAGCAGAAAGTAGTGGCGTTACCCATCTGGAAAGTGATGACCTATCAAAGGCAGTGTTGAAAGATGAATATGATGTGCATTTTATAGCCGTTGGCGATTGGGGCCGCAATGGTGAGTACGACCAGCAGGAGGTTGCTAAACAAATGGGTGTTTGGGCTGCAACCAATCCAAATAATTTTGTAATATCGGTTGGTGATAATTTTTATCCAAGAGGAGTAGTAAGCGAGAACGACCCGTTGTGGCACTACTCCTTTGAAAACATTTATACGGCGCACTCCCTGCAATGCGACTGGTACCCTGTTCTGGGTAATCATGATTATGGCTCTGAACCGGAAGCCCAGGTGCGTTACAGCAAGGTGAGCCGCAGGTGGAATATGCCCGCATTGTATTATACCAAGGAATTTTCGTTAGGCAACGCAGGTGATAAAGTTTTAATGCTGATGATAGATACCGACCCCATGCTTCATGACAATAAAAAGCAGGAGGTAGAGAAGCAAATGATCTGGATAAACGATACCCTGAAAAATGCATCGGCAGATGTTAAATGGAAAATTGTAGTAGGGCACCATCCATACTATACGGTAGGGCCACGTATAAAAAATTATGACACGTTAACGGTTCGTGCAAAGCTTGCCCAGGTTTTTGAAACCCATAAAGTGGATGTTTATTTATCCGGCCATGATCATTCCTTACAGCACCTAAAAACGGAAGGGTTTACACATCAGTTTATATCAGGTGCAGGGTCTGAACTAACTGGGGTAAGCACAGGGATCCCTTACAGCCGCTTTCAGGCGTCAGATCATGGCTTTATGTACTTTGCCATCAATAAAAACAAGCTAAATGTTAAAGCCATAAACGCCGCTGGCACAGTTTTGTATCAAACAGAATTAAGCAAGTAATTAGGGCAGGATAGGGGTAATCCAAGTAGTTAGGACAGGATAGGGGTAATCTCGCTCATTTGCTGGCGTTTACCTTACAGATCCTGTATGAGTTGGTTTAGCGTAGCCAGGTTATGTACGGCTGCGCCCATGGTGTTGTTAAAATAAGTATAAACCCTTTTGCCTTCGGCGATCCACTGGTTGATATTCTGCGCGTATTCGGCTAAAAAGTCGTCGGCGTAACTGCCGCGATAACCGCCGTTTGGGCCGTGAAAGCGCAGGTAAATAAAATCGAGGTCAAGCGGTTCCGGCGGGGCGGCAGAAGCGGGCAAATCATGGATAACCATTGCCATATTCAGGCTGGTAAGCAGCTGGTCGGTTTGTTCCTGATACAAGGAAGAGTGGCGTAACTCGACGGCGATGTCCCAGGCATCGTCAGCCTCACGAACAGCCTCCAGCAACCGACCCAACTGCGGGAGTTGCCCGGCACGGATACTGGGTGGGAACTGGATCAATAAACTGCCTTTTTTTTCGCCGGCCTCATTGATGGCATTCATAAAACGAGTGATATCATCCGGGTTAAATTGTAAGTCCTTCTCGTGTGTAATGCCTCTCCATAACTTAAAGGTGAACCTAAAATTATCGGGTACGCTTTCGCGCCATTTACGGATGGTGGCAGCCTGCGGAATTTTATAAAAGGAGCTGTTGACCTCGATACTGTTGAAAAGAGAGGCGTAATAACAGAGCCTGCTTTTGTCCTGAAACTCGGGCGGGTAAGCCGCCTTATTCGGGACAGGCAACACCAGGCCGCTGGTACCGGCATAAAATTCGGGCTGGCTCATACACCTCCTCCAAAACGGCTAAATACGGAACTAATGAGGCCAAATAAGGTCGTTAAATTGGCGTTTCTTGTACTAAAAAAGGCGATTTTTGGCGTTTTGTTCATCCGGTACTATTTCAATTCAAAACCACCGGAAAAGCATTTTGTTTACAGCGCCAAATATTACAGTAATAACCTTATAATCAATTGATTCCCCATTTAGTATTTGGTTGTGAACCCATCTGTAGTACCAGTGAACCGCCTTTTAATAACTCAGAAGCAGGGAAATTAAACGAATTTAGAACACGCCCGTTTAAAGTTGCTTTTTGTACATACATATTATTGCGCGAAGCTCCTTTGGCGATAATTGTAAACTTCTTACCACGGCCAAATCTTTCTCCTAAATCAATTTCTGTTTTGGCAAAAAGCGGACTTCCAATCTCATAAATTGGATTGACCCGGGCGCCACCATCTGTTTGAAACAACCCTAATGAGGCCATTACTAACCAGGCACTCATTTGGCCCTGATCTTCGTCTCCTAAATAAGCATTCCCTACTCCATAACCATAAAAGCGGTCGAGTATAGAACGGCTCCATTTTTGAGTTGACCAGGGTTTACCGGCCCAATTAAATAAGAACGCAAAGTGCATAGATTGCTGGTTCCCCTGTACAACAGGGTAGTCCCAATATTGATCATTCATACCATTATAACGCCATGGCTCGCTTTCCTTAAAACCCCATTCTAACCGGTCAATAAATTTCTTTTCCCCAATCATTTTAACCAACGCCGGTACATCCTGAGGTACAAAGAACGTTAATTGCCAGGCGTTGCCTTCCACATAATGTTCATTAGCACCGCTGCGGAAAGGGTCGAAGTTTTTTGTCCATTCCCCGTTACTCAGCTTCATATGTGAGTATCCGGCACTATCAATTGTGTTTCGCCACCAATAACCACGGGCGTTAAATTTGTTATATACGTCTGTTTTACCTAAAGATTTAGCCAGCTGCCCAACAGTCCAATCGTCATAAGAATACTCCATTGAATTCGAAAAACGGCCTTTATCAGACGGAACATACTTGTGTTTTTCATATTCAACCAAGTCTCTGTTCCCCGCAAAACCGCTAAATACCTTTTGCGCGGGTGTTGTTTGCATTTTTACAGCAGCTTTCAACACCTTATCGGCGTCAAAACTACGGATCCCCATCTGATATGCAGCCACCATTTGAGGGATCTCATGCTCGCCAACCATAACAGGGATATAATTCATCCCTGCAGGGCCTTTTGCAAGCCAACCGTAAGCATCATACATCGCTAACTGCGAGTTAACCCACCTGTTGCTCCATTCGGGCGTTATCAGGTTCCATACCTGGTTCAGGTTCCAAAAGGTATTCCAAAAAGCGTCACATCCCAGGGCAACATCATCTTTGTTTTTTAATTGTTGCATTTTGCCATCTGTTCCGCGCCACTCACCGTTGATATCGCTCCAGGTATTGCGGCTGCAAATAGACCGGTACATAGAGTTATAAAAACGTACTTTATCTAACCTGTTTGTGGTGCTGATCTTAATCCGGTTAAATATATCGTTCCAGGTATTTACCTGATTTTGCCTTACAGCGTTAAAATTCCACCCGAAAGGTTTTGTTATTTCTGTTTTTAAGTTTAGGTCTGCGTTATCAATGCTTACTAATGAAATTCCCGAGCGAACCTGTATTACAGGGTTTGTTTTTGCATCAAATTGTAAAAATAGGCCGGCGTTTTTAATGTCGCTTGCTTCAAATGTATCACCATATTGGATCTTATCATTTATCCAGCCTCCAATGGTTTTAATGGGCTTATCAAACTCAAGAACAAAATAAACGGTGTAATCCTGTGAGGCATCGGTACTCCAAACATTCGTAGAAAGTTGGTGCGCGGAGCCTTCTATTCTATAATCATTTATCTTTTTAAGCTTGATCTCTTTCAGTTTATAATCGTATTCTGATGGGATATGCAAGTCTACCAGGATGCGGGCGCTATCCCTGTCTGCTGGGAAAGTAAACCGCTCAAATCCGCAGCGGGTAGTAGCTGTAACTTCTGCTTTAATATCATAATCGGTAAGCTGCACTTTGTAGTACCCTATAGGCGCCTCTTCTCCTTTTTTATCTATGGCAGAACGATAGCCCGAGCCCGGCTTGATCTCATCTCCAATATTTGTTTTTAATTTTCCGTTTGATGCAAAAATGCCAAGCCCGGCCATGGTCCATTCATGGATATGACTAAATGTACCCACGCTTTCATATGTTGGCTGATAACCAGCCTGCCAGCCTGAATTTTGATTATCAGGACTCATTTTTACCATACTAAAGGGCATCCATGGGCCTGGGGCAATCATCCAGCGGGAGTGAGCTGTTCCTATGCGTGTATCAACATAATCAGCCGGCGTTTGTAGCCTTTGTTTTGATCTGTTTACAATACCTTCTTCAATAACCTTTCCATTCTCAAGTATTTTATAATGGCTTTTTTGGGGACTTGTTACAGCGGGCATTAAAGCTTCCAGCTCATAATTTCCCTTTTCTACAGTTGTATTAAAAATTACTTTACTATCCAGTTCAACACTTATTTTAGGCGAACCTTTTAAATGCCTTGCACTCACCAGTAAAGGCTGTGTTTTTTTACCATTAGTTTCTAATTCATAATCAGCGGCTTTCACTTCATTGACAAACATTTGACCGGGCGTTTTTAAAACAACCTGTGATGGCCCTTCAAGGCGCACTTCATCAAACATTATCCATGAACCCTGTACTACGGTTATCATTACATTGTTTCCACCTTTCCTGATGATATCCGGGCTAACAGGGATTTCTATTGTTTTAGGAGTTGCCGATGATAAATTTCCAAGTAGAGAAGCCGTGTCAATAAAGGGTTCGTTTAGTTTGGGTTGGGGTTGTTTATTTACATCATACCCAACGGCTGTTAATTGTATTTTTTCATCCTGATTGTTGATGCTCACTTTAATAAGAGGGAGGAATTTTTTTGCATAATCCCTTAGCTTAATAACCAATTTATAGTCGCCCTTTGCCGGTAACGCCTGAATACCAAACAAGATATTCACCTCATTAGTTCTCCAGCCTGCAGTTGGCCAGGTGCCACCCCAGGTATCAACAGGGCCAGGAATTACATACGGGAAGTCCTTTTTTTCTTTAGAATGCTCAATTAAAAAAAACTTGTCTTCGTAGCCAAAGTCGTTAGCCACAAACTTTTTAAATCCGTTTGGGGCAAGTGCAAACTCTGATGCTGAGTTATCGGCTTTGCCTACATGCCAAATTGCCTTTTTTTTTTGAGAAAAAGAGGATGTAATTATTGCATTAGTAAGCAAGCAAATTAATATGAGTCTTCTTTTCATTCTTTAGGTATTAAACTATTGCATTTGTTTAGGATGGTATATCAATTCTTAAATAATATCCCTATGCGGGCGGATTGTTAATAACGATACAATGGCAAACATAATTAAAAGATAGCTTAATTGCTACAATATGTTCATACAAAAGAATACGAAAACATGGCTAAATTTATTGCAGAGAAGGGTGAAGCTGTCAATGACATGGGCAACTCACTGCTTTATTATGAGGATGCTAAAGCTATATTATTCGATTGTATGACTTTATATGTTAATACATAATTACGAATGCAGTTTGCTCTAAGTTAATATTCCCAAACACTTTCGTAACCGCCAAGGCTTTCCGCATATGCGATCAATTCTGCATAAAACGGCGTTTGTGCAAGTGTAGCGCTATCGCCAACCAGCACCAATTTAAACCTGGCGCGGGTCATGGCTACATTCATCCGGCGATAATCTGATAGGAAACCAATTGTACCCTCACTATTACTGCGCGTTAGTGAGATATAGATCACGTCGCGTTCCTGGCCCTGAAAACCATCTACTGTATTTACTTCTACTGCCGCCCCCAAAAGTAAAGTCTTCAATAAACTAACTTGTTCTTTATATGGGGCAATGACCGCAACACTCACATTGCTATAATTCATCGCAACAATATGTCGCACCACGAAAGCAGCTTCTTCCGGATTGGCGGTGCTTGTGCCTTCGGCTTGCTCTTCGTAACCGGCGCCGGCTGTATCAATAAAAGTAAAAGGCTTATCCTCCGGATTTAATAAACGGTTGGCCACCAGCGGATGTGCGGTGAGTTTATTATTGTAAAACTTTAAAGATGAAAAGCCCATGATCTGGGTATTCATCCGGTATTGTTCTTCGAGCAATGTTACCGCTTCGGGGTGCAGGGCCACACATTTTTCCAGTAGGGTAGTGGTTAAGCCACTCTGCTGCAATTTTACCGTCGGCGGCAACTGGAGGTGGTCGCCGGCTAAAATAACGCGCTGTGCTTTTAAAACCGGTATCCAGGCCGCTGGCTCCAGTGCTTGCCCGGCTTCGTCCATTATTACGGTTTTAAAGGTAAGGTCCTTAATGGTATAATGGTCAGCACCAACCAGTGTAGCGGTTATCACCTGTGCCTTGCTGATCACATCTTCGGCTACAAACTCTTCAATTTTGGCAACATCCCGCATAATGCGGTGCGCTTCATTAAATAAGGCCTTGCGTTGCTCGCGTTCGGCTTTGCCAAAGCTTCGCTTGTATTTATGCGCCATATTTTTGAATTCGGCAGCCATTTTTTTGAGCTTTTTGACTTCTTTCATCTGTCCGTGTTCGGCCATTCGGCTATCGAGGGTTAGTTTCTGCAAACGTTCGGTCACACGCACAGGGTTACCTATTCGTAGTATATTCAATCCGGTTTCCGAGAGTTTCTCGCTTAATAGATCCACCGCCGTATTGCTCGGTGCCACTATCAAAATTTGCGGTTCGCCATGTGCTATCAACGCATTTATTGCAGCCACTAACGTGGTTGTTTTCCCAGTGCCGGGCGGGCCATGTACAATAGCCAGATCTTGTGCACCTAATATGTTTTTGACCGCAGTTTGTTGTGATTTATTTAGGTTCGGAGTAGTATAATCAGTAGAAACAAAAGTTGGTTTTTTACTTCCGGTAAGCACCTTAATTAGATGTGAATCAGTTTGTTCCGCCTTTTTCAACGCATTCCGCATCTCATCATAACTATAAGCGTCAAATAGGATGTCAATCCCCAGTTTACCGTTACTTGCCCAATCCGGTAATTCTTCCGTAAGCAATGTTACCTTCAACCGGTCGCCGCCGATAAAAGTTATCGTTCCGTTTACCCGGTCATTATTGTCATAATTTGAAAACAGCGCCACCGAACTGCCGAACCGCAATTGGTGCGCAAGGTCTTTATGCGTGGTTCGCTCTACTTCAACACTAATATAATCGCCGCGTACCGGTTCGGTGTTCCGTATAGCGATAGGGTACCAACATAACCCTAAAGTGCGCCGTTGCACCGCGCCTGTGCCCGCGGTGAGGCTGATAAACGCTGCTTCATCAGCAGAACGCTCGGCCGCCAGTAAAGCTATAAGGTTCTTGAAATAACTCATGATTTAATCAACTGTTCCATGGCCAGCTTAAACTCTGCCGGCCCACCTTCTTTGCCGCAGCCGAAACATTTAAAAATATTCTTTTCCGGCGAGATCATTAACGATTCTCCTGCATCGCGGTGAAAGGGACAACGCCCCCGTAAAGTCCGGCGACTCTCTTTTAAACTGATATAAACAGTAGCCAGTTTGACCAGGTCGGATGAAGTAGCAGACATATAAATTGCGGTAGTAAGCTCTGCAAGTATAATCAAAAAATAAGTTCTGTATCGAATACAGAACCTTGTCAAGCTCATAGAGTTCCATTGCGAATTTCATAATTTAAAATATATAAATTTTATTATCAGAATCATATCTATTGTTACTTCTATAAAAACATTAAGTGCTCAGAAGGCCGGATGCTTGATGTGTTTTTGAGCTAATTACCTAATCATCCAACTGTATGCAATGACCAGTTAAAAAATAAAAAGTTAAACTTTAATGTCGCATGTCTACTATTCGGGCTGTTCGTCTACTAATTTTCTGCTTCATTTACCTTAGGCGTAATATTGTTATCAGAAACTAATCAGGAATTTTTTACTTAAAATTTTAAATTATGAAACACATCACATTTGGTAAGGCGTTTATTAGGTTATTTACGCTGATTACACTATCCTTCGCATTATTTGGTTTTACAAATAATTGGGGGCTGGATAGTTACGAGATCTATTTAAATAATAAGCTTATACTAAAGCAGGCGGTGAACCAGCCATTGAATTTAAGGGTGCTGAAATTGCATAAAGCAAATGACGGCGATCAGTTACATATCAAATACAAACATTGTACAATAAAGGATGGTGCCGGCACAAACAGAAACATTATCCTAAAAGATGAGAAGGGAAATACAGTGAAGAAATGGGGGTTTGCCGATGCAACAGGTTCTGATTTAAGTATGGCGATAGCGGTAAAAGAGCTATTGCAGTTAGAAAAGAATAACGCCCGGCACGAGCTTAGCCTTCATTATACAGCACGGGAACTTCCTAAAGGCGAAATGCTTGCAATGGTTCGCGTTGAATAAATGAAGCATTTATGCAAGCAAATAGAGTCGATGCAAATGTTGCCCGTTGGTAATGCATAGCAGCTAATCCCGGGGGGCAAGGTTTAAATAATACCGTACAAGTTTCTGCTTAAGAATGCATTACGAAACTTGCCTTTCGGGTCGTAAGTGGCAACAAGCTTTTTAAAGTCAGTCATTTTCTCGTACCGCGATGCCAGTACTTTTGGGGCGATTGTAAATAGTTTACCCCAGTGCGGGCGCACATTAAATGGCGCGAGCTCTTTTTCAATGATGGGCAATAACTTCATTACCGCGGCGGTTTCTGGTTTCCAGGTGAAATGTATGGTAACGGACGTTTGATTGTGGCAGGGGCTCATCCATAGGTTGTCTGCGGCTATTGTTCGTATCTCGGTAATAAATAAATGCGGGCCTATTTGCTTGCTTAATTTAGATATAGCCGAAATGGCTTCCACAGCGTGATGAAGAGGTACAAAAAACTCCGACTGTAGCTCTTTACCGGTACTGGGCGTAAACCCCATTTTAAAATGCGGCAAACGCTCATACCAAACGCCGGGAACGCCCATCTGATCGGTACATTTCTCTGCAGGTTGTGCTATCACGGGGTGCAGGTTCTTAGTGGCCGCCTTAGCGCCGTAAAACTCCGCTTCGGTGTGGTCTTTTTCGGTGCCTACACGGCTTTTTATCCAAACCTCGCTTACGTTCTCATTTTGCCAATCGGTAAAAAGACTCACGCTATAACCGGCAGAAACTATCTTTTCAAAATTATGCTTTACCTGTGCCAAAGGCATATTTGTAAACACCCGCTGCCTTACCATAAAGGTGGGGATAATGTCTAACGTAACTTTTGTAATCACCCCTATAGAACCCAGCCCAACAACCGCAGCGTTAAGTTTTTCCGGATTATTGGCTTTTGAGAAGTGCACCACAGAACCATCTGCAATTACCATTTCCAAACCGCTGACAGAACTGGCAAGATTACCGTTCTTGACACCCGAGCCGTGTGTAGCGGTTGTAATAGATCCCGCAACCGAAATATGCGGCAGTGAAGCCAGGTTATGTAACGCAAAGCCCTGCGTGTGCAGATAGGGTGCCAGCTCTCCGTATTTAATGCCGCCTTCTACAGTAATTGTCTTTGCTTTTCTATCTAAAGAAACTACTTTATTCAGGTCACGGGTCGATACCAGGTCATCCTTGCTATCGGCGATGTTGTTAAAGCAGTGCCTTGTTCCCAGCGTTTTTAGTTTGGGGTGCTTTTTTACAAGTTGCTGTACCTCGGCCACAGACTTTGGATATTGTACATTGCCTGTACTGAAAGTAAGGTTACCCGCCCAGTTTTTGAGTCTTGGTGCTTGTGCCCAGGAATCAAGCGGTGCCAACAATGGGCTTGCGGCAATGGTAGCACCCAGGCGGATAAAGTTTTTCCTTTTCATAAATATTTTCAGCTTGAATTGGTTAATGCAATGTAGAGCTAATGTTTTAGAAATGGAAGGGGCGATGATTTTTAGATCGTCCCTTCAGCATATGTTGTTATCATTTATCATTAGTATTATTATTTTGATACCATTATATATTGGCGATGAAACAATCTGCACCTTTTGATATATTTGATACATATCAAAATATTTTCAAATAAATTGAACCTATTCAAAAGAGAGCGTAACCTGCTAAATATAGCCGATACCAGTAAAACCTGGGACTTTATCATTATAGGTGGTGGGGCTACCGGCCTTGGTGCCACTGTTGATGCTGCTTCACGTGGATACTCGACATTATTACTGGAACAAGCTGATTTTGCTAAGGGAACTTCCAGCAGGGCAACCAAGCTGGTTCATGGCGGGGTGCGCTATCTGGCACAGGGGTATATCGGCCTGGTTCGTGAGGCTTTGCGTGAAAGAGGATTGCTTTTAAAAAATGCACCTCACCTTGTAAAAAACGAAAGTTTTATCATTCCCAACTATAATTGGTGGGGAGGCCTTTTTTATACTATCGGCCTAACCGTTTATGATATCCTGGCCGGTAAACTGAGCTTTGGCCGTGCGAAACATCTGTCAAAAAAAGAAACTTTGAAGCGCCTGCCCGGCTTAAAAGAAAACGGCTTGCGTGGGGGCGTAGTATATTATGACGGGCAATTTGATGATTCGAGGCTGGCCGTTAACCTGGCACAAACCGCTATGGAGCAAGGTGCTACCCTGCTTAACTATTTTAAGGTAATAGGCTTACTTAAAAACACCGATGGGCACCTTTCCGGTGTAACGGCCAGCGATATTGAAACCGGCGAAAGTTATCAATTAAAGGCCTTGGTAATTGTTAATGCCACAGGTGTATTTGTAGACGATATACTTAAAATGGATGCTCCGGATAAAAAAACGCTGATTAGGCCAAGCCAGGGTGTACACCTCGTGCTCGACCGTTCTTTTTTACCGGCAGAGGATGCCCTTATGATCCCTAAAACCGAAGATGGCCGGGTGTTGTTCGCTGTACCATGGCATGGTAAATTACTTGTTGGCACTACCGATACACCTATAGAATCTCCCAGCCTTGAACCTGTAGCCTTAGATGCCGAGGTAGAGTTTATTTTACGCACAGCAGGAAAGTATCTGACAAAAACACCAACCCGCCCGGATGTTCTCAGTGTATTTGCAGGGTTAAGACCGCTTGCCGCGCCACAAAACGGATCGTCAAAAACAAAGGAAATATCAAGAAGCCATAAGCTGATAGTGTCCGAATCTGGCCTGCTTACCATGACTGGCGGAAAATGGACCACTTACCGTAAAATGGGCGAGGATATTGTTGACAAGGCCATTGAAACCGGAGGGCTCAAAAGTATGCCTTGCAAAACTGCCGGGTTGCCTATCCATGGCAGTCGCCCTAATCCCGACCGCAACAACCATTTGTTTGTTTATGGTACCGATATTGAAAAAGTTTTGGCTTTATATGATGAAAATCCCGACTGGAAAAATCCTGTCCATGCAAAAGATAACTATACCAAGGGCGAAGTGATCTGGTCGGTAAGAAATGAAATGGCCCGCACAGTAGAAGATATATTGGCCCGCCGTACCCGTGTATTGTTCTTAAACGCCCGGTTGGCTATAGAAATGGCCCCCGAAGTAGCCCGCCTAATGGCCTCCGAACTTAAAAAAGATACAGCCTGGGAGAGAGAACAAGTTGAGGCATTTTATCAAACGGCAAAAAATTATGTGTTATCATCCGCTTTAAAATAACCAATATTAATCTGATATTCACTAAATAAACCAAGGTTAAACCAAAACCAAATTATGCAGGAATATATTTTAGCCCTTGACCAGGGAACTACCAGTTCGCGTGCTATAATTTTTGATCATGCCGGAAAAGTTATCGCGTTAGCACAAAAAGAATTTACCCAGTATTTTCCAAAACCCGGGTGGGTGGAGCATGACCCGAACGAAATTTGGGCGGGCCAGATAGCTGTAGCTGTTGAAGTAACGGTAAAAGCCGGCTTAAGCGGTGCTAATATCAAAGCAATTGGCATTACCAACCAGCGCGAAACAACTATTGTATGGAACCGTAAAACCGGCGAACCTGTATACAATGCTATTGTTTGGCAGGATAGGCGCACTTCCGACTTTTGTGAAGGGCTTAAACAAAATGGCCACAGCGATACCATTCGCGAGAAAACGGGCCTGATCATTGATGCGTATTTTTCCGGCTCAAAAATAAAATGGATCCTGGATAATGTAGATGGGGCGCGGCAGCAGGCCGAAGCAGGCGAACTTGCCTTTGGCACTGTGGACAGCTGGCTGGTTTGGAAATTTACCAACGGCGAAGTGCATGCAACTGATGTAACTAACGCAAGCCGTACCATGTTGTTCAACATTCGCACCCAGCAATGGGACGAGGAGCTGTTACAGCTCTTTAACATCCCTAAAAGCATGTTGCCCGAAGTAAAACAATCGAGCGAGATATATGGGGAAACATCGGGCAGTGTGTTTGCTCATAAGATCCCTATAGCCGGGATAGCAGGCGATCAGCATGCCGCATTGTTTGGGCAAATGTGCATTGATAAAGCCATGGTTAAAAACACCTATGGTACGGGTTGTTTTATGCTGATGAATATTGGGCATGAATTTATCCAGTCGAAAAACAACCTGTTAACCACCATAGCCTGGAAAATTAACGACGAAATTACTTATGCCTTTGAAGGTAGTATTTTTATAGGCGGTGCAGTTGTTCAATGGCTGCGCGACGGACTGGGTATTATAAAAACATCGGCAGATGTTGAAAGGCTGGCCACATCGGTAGAAGATACTGCCGGTGTTTACTTTGTACCGGCATTTGCAGGCTTGGGAGCGCCATATTGGGACGCCGAAGCACGGGGAACAATAGTTGGACTAACCCGTGGCGCTACGGCTGCTCATATTTCAAGGGCGGCCCTGGCATCAATAGCCTATCAAACCATGGATGTGCTCAAAGCAATGGAAGCTGATGCAGGAATGGAGATCAAGGAGTTACGTGTAGACGGCGGTGCCACAGCCAATAACCTGTTGATGCAGTTTCAATCGGATGTTTTAAACTGCAATGTGATACGGCCCGGCGTGGTTGAAACCACCGCGCTTGGTGTTGCTTATATGGCCGGCCTTGCTGTGGGTTACTGGAAAGACATTGCAGAAATCCAACAGTTGTGGGCAGTTGAAGCCACATTTAACCCTCAGGGTGACCTTGAGGATGTAAAAAAAGGAATAGACGGCTGGAAACGGGCAGTAAACACGGCTCAATGCTGGTCGAACAACGGCAATCCTGTATCAATTTAATATTCACAATTAAAATACTTAAATATGTCTCCATTTGTAGCCGAACTAATTGGCACCATGCTGATGATACTATTAGGCGATGGCGTTGTAGCCAACGTAGTTTTGAAAGATACCAAGGGCAATAATAGCGGCTGGATAGTGATCACCACCGCCTGGGGGCTGGCCGTTTTTGTTGGCGTAGTGGTGGCCGGCCCGTATAGCGGCGCACACCTAAATCCTGCTGTAACCATTGCACTGGCCATTGCAGGTAAGTTTGCATGGGCAAGTGTTGCGCCTTACATTATAGCCCAGTTTATAGGTGCCTGCCTTGGAGCGTTTTTAGTTTGGATAATGTATTATGATCATTTTAAACGTACTAATGATCCTGCTTCCATACTTGCTGTGTTTTGTACCGGCCCGGCAGTGCGCAATTACATATCAAACATAGCCAGCGAGGTTATAGGCGCTTTCGTATTATTGTTTACTATATTTTATATTACGGGTGCCGAGATTGCGCCGGCTAAAACACCGGTTGGTTTGGGCTCGGTAGGAGCTATACCCGTAACCTTTTTAGTATGGGTAATTGGTTTATCCCTTGGTGGTACCACCGGTTATGCGATCAACCCGGCGCGTGATCTGGGGCCGCGGTTCATACACATGCTCCTGCCTATAAAAGGAAAGGGTACCAGCGATTGGAGCTATGCCTGGATTCCGGTAATCGCTCCCTTAGTTGGCGCTACTATAGCGGCAGGCCTGTACCTTTCTATTTCATAATACTTGTACTATGCTAGTGAAAGCGGTAAGTTTAATAAACAAATTAACTTTGTGGTTTCTTTAACTATAAAATATTTATCCGGATGAAATTGCTATTCTTTTGCCCCAGGTGGGGTTGTGAAAACATAAGCTGGGAAGACTTTCTAACAAAAGTAAAAGATGACGGGTATGATGGCATTGAGTATGGCATATCTAACGAAACCACCTCTACGCAATTGGACGAAGTGTGGGAGAAGCTGGATAAACATCAGCTACATGTAATACCGCAGCACTATGGTACTTACGACGCTGATTTTAATAGACATTTTGAAAGATATTCGGCGTGGTTAGAATTAGTTAAACCTTATCCGGCTATTAAAATAGACTCGCAAACGGGTAAAGACTTTTTTACTTTCGAGCAAAATAAACAACTGATAGATGTAGCTGCAATGCATACAACAAATTGTGGTATTAATGTTTATCACGAAACGCACCGCAATAAATCTTTATTTGCCGCTCATATAACTAAACAATACCTCGAAAAGATCCCTTCTCTTCAAATAACATTGGATGTATCGCATTGGATCAACGTGGCCGAATCATTTTTAGAAGATCAGCAGGAAGCTTTGGATATTGCCATACAACGAACAGAGCATATCCATGCACGGGTTGGCTATCCCGAAGGCCCACAAGTGCCGGATCCACGTGCCCCGGAATGGGAGGATGCAGTAGCTCACCACCTTAAAATATGGGATAAGATCATTGAGCGTAAAACTGCGGCAGACCCCAATTCAATAATAACCATCACGCCTGAATTTGGCCCTTATCCCTACATGGTTCATTTGCCATTTAATCAAAGCCCTATTACAAATCAATGGGATGTTAATTTATATATGAAAGACATGTTAAAAGAACGGTATGAAAATAGTAAGCTTTAAAAGCTAAACCTTGTTTTGCTTTTTAAACTGGTTGGGGGTGAGCTTAATGATTTTTTTAAACTGTTCGGTAAAATGAGTTAAATTATTAAAACCACTTTCGTAACAAACTGTGCTTATACTTGCATCGCCCTCCATTAAGTATCTACAGGCGTGGCCAATACGTATCTCATTAACAAAATGTGAGAAGGTTTTTTTGGTTCGATTTTTAAAATACCTGGAAAACCCTGAGTAGCTCATATTCGCAATTTTGGCTACATCTTCTATCTGGATATTGTTGGTAAAATTGGTCATTACATAATCAAAAACTTTATCCAGCCTATCGTTGTCCTTTCCGTTTTGGCCACTCACGTCGGGGTTCGATAATAATTCATATTCGGCAGAATCAGCTAAAGAGGAGAGCAGTTGTAAAAGGGCAATTAACCTTTCCATACCCTTTTGCCTTAATATCTCGTGCATTTGCAGGCTTATCTTATCTCGTGTGCTGCCTTTAATATGCAGGCCCATTTTTGATTTTTCGAACAGTAGCTTTATTTTTTGCATTTCGGGTATCGTCCTGAACTCGTTCCCTAAAAAATCTTCTTTAAAATGAATTACCAGCGATCCTCCATCGGCGGCACTATTCTCTTTTCGGAACAAGTGGGGCAAATTCGACCCTATAAAAGTCAGGGTGCCTTCTTTGTAATCTGCAACGTGGTTACCTACAAAACGTTTTCCGTTGCCTTTAATAATAAGCACAAGCTCATATTCTGAATGATAATGCCAGGGCGTTTCAAAATAGGGTGTAATAAACGTATCTGCCAGAAAAGAGGAGTGCTCTGATAAAGGCAATTTTTGAATATGAGGGCGCATATAGTAGGCGTTTAATAATTGATAGTATAAATATATATACCATTTTTAATTACAAGTAATTAAAAAATGTCGAAAAACTTTATTTTTTTGAACAGATACTTGTTTTATTTTAGAATTATTAAGTGAAAATTTGAATAACCAAATTATAAAAAATTATGCCTTACCAAAGTTTAACAGCCTCACAAAAGGCCCAATATGATAATGATGGATATCTAATTATTCCAAATTTTCTTACCCAGCCAGAAGTTGACCTGCTATATAATCTTGCCACCAACGATGATATTTTGCGTAACCATGCATTTGATCTGAACGATCAGGCGGGCAAACGTACTAAGCTCACTTTGTGGTTTACACCCGGCGATGATACTTTTAGCTTGTTAACACGCAGCGAAAGAATGGTACGATCAGTGCAATCTTTACTGGGCGATGGCGAGGTTTGTCATTTTCATTCAAAGTTAATGCAAAAAGAACCCAAGGTAGGTGGTGCCTGGGAGTGGCACCAGGATTATGGTTACTGGTATAAAAATGGATTCCTATATCCAGATGCATTAATAAGTGTGATGCTGGCACTTACAGAAGCTACTAAAGAGAATGGCTGTTTACAGGTACTTAAAGCATCGCATAAAATGGGACGGTTTGAACACCTGTTTGCCGGTGAACAGCAGGGCGCAGATATGCCCTTTGTGGAAGAAGCTTTAAAATTTTGTGAGAAAGTGTACGTAGAATTAAAAGCGGGTGATGTGTTGTTTTTTCACTCAAATTTGTTGCATATGTCTGAAGCTAATTTATCAGATAAACCACGGTGGTCGTTAATATCAGCCTATAACTTAAGTTATAATAAACCTTTTCGCGAAAAAAACACCTCCTGTATTACGCCTGTAAGTATGGTGCCCGATAACGCGATAATGGAATCTGCCCCGACGGGATTATCCGCCCAGTCGGATTTTTTGAATAAAGAGAACGAAATAACTTTAAAAGTAAAATAGTTACCAATTTATACCTGCGAGCGCACATTGGTAGTTAGCTTATACTGCTCAGGCGACATGCCCATGTATTTTTTAAATACACGCGAAAAATAATAAGGGTCATCATAACCTAAGTCCATCGCAATGGTTTTTATCTTGGCCTCGTTAGCGTAAAGAAACTGACAGGCCTTTTGCATTTTAAGATGAATAAAATAATCAATAGGTGGCATGCCGGTAGCTTTACGAAACAGGCTGGAAAAGTGCGAGGTGGATAATTTATGCTGTCCCGCCATATCATCAACAGTCATTTTCTTTTCAATGTTGTTTTTCATATTAAGTATAGTGGTCGTAATAATATCCAATGACTCGTTTTGCTCGCTTACAACATGTTTATCCGGAAACAGAAAGGTGGCTATTAAATTATAAAGACAAAAGCTGGCGTTACATAAATTTTCGATACTGTAACCCATTTCCAGGTTTTGATAAATGTTTTGCCAGATATCAAGGGCTTTGTTATTAAAAGGGATCTGTACAGGGCCTTTTAAAGCATTTAAGCTTAACGATGAGTTGAAGTTTGCTATATCATCGCCTGTAAAATGCACCCAATAAATGGTCCAGGGATCTTCTTCATCAGCCCAATAGCGCATATACGCTTCGGTGGCAGGTAGTAAGAAAAATTGGTTGGGTGTTACTTCAAACTTTTTCTTATCAATTATATAATAGCCTTTTCCCTTAAGGCAATAAATAAGGATATTATCGTCACAACCTCTTCTTCGTTCTTTATAATGATAAGATGCTTTTGGGAAATAGCCAATGTGTGTAATGTAAATATTAAATAGCGCCGGATATCTTTTAACGTATTCTTTCAACACCTTTTGTGGGATGCTTATCAGTTTTTCACCGTCAAATCCATCTTTTCTTTTAAAAGAACTGCCCATAGTTTTAAATACGATAATTAATAGAATATTCCATTAGGATGGCAATATTGCCAATCGGTAGGCTAAAATTAGCCTTTAATTTAATATAACGAAAGTTGTTACTTGCAAATTATTTCTGCACGTGTTTTTGTGCCGATGGAATTATCCATTAAAATAAATGAATTACCTATTAGATAGCTTTTCACCGCAAACTAAATTTGGTCAGCGTATTTAACAAACCAGTTGTAAGCATTATTAAAAAAACCTAAGCTTTTATTTCTGATCAAACCAATTAAATACGGTTACAAAAACAGATAGATATTAAGCAGTATATACTGTAGGATTTAATACAGTATTGCATTGCTTATAACAAACAATTACGTACACCAATATGCAATTATTAAAAAATAAGGTTGTTTTTTTAACCGGCGGTACCGAAGGTATAGGTTATGAATGTGCCAAAATATATCATAAAGCAGGGGCGAAGGTCAGCCTCATTACGCATAAAGAAAGCAGCCTGCAGCAATGCCGTATGCAATTCTTTAACGATGATATCCATTATATTCTGGCTGATGTTTCTAATCCCGCAGATGTACAAAGTGCCATTGAAGAAACAATCGGCCATTTTGGAAGAATAGACGTGATCCATAATAATGCCGGGGTTTCCAGTCCGTCAAAAACAGTATGTGGTACTACGGATGAAGAGTGGGATAAGGTGTTCAATGTAAACGTTAAAGGGATTTATCATACCACAAAGTTTGGTATAGAAGCCCTAAAACAAAGCAGGGGCACGATATTGAATACGGGTAGCCTGGTGGGTAACATAGGGCAGGAGCTGCATGCGGCTTACACAGCTACAAAGGGCGCTGTAAATACGCTTACCAAATCCATGGCGCTTGACTACGCTCCGTTTGGCATCCGCGTAAATGCGGTGGCACCTGCAGGGGTATGGACACCCATGTTGAGGCGGTGGAGCAACCAGCAGCCTAATGTTGCACATATTGAAAATTATTTAGACGAGATACATCCTTTAGGCTATTGCCCCGAAGGCGATGTTGTTGCCGATGCCTGTCTTTTCCTGATTTCAGAACAAGCCAGGTTTATAACCGGATGCATTTTGCCGGTATCTGGCGGTGCGGAGTTGGGGTACAGAAAGTATATGGGCCAGCAAGTGCAAAAAAATGATGTTGTATTGCCTGTTGATAAAAAAGAGAAGAGCTAATGATCACAAAAGTAAATATATCAGATATTCGATATCCATTGGATGGTAATGCAGGCAGTGATGCTATTCACCGCGACCCGGTATACTCTTATGCGGTAACACAGATACGCGATGATAGTGGTATTACAGGTACGGGCTTTGCTTTCACCCTTGGCGAAGGCAATGATCTGGTTTGTAAGGCTGCGGAGTATTATGCCCGCCAATTGGTAGGGAAGGATATTGAAGATACAATGGCTAATTTTGGAGAGCTATTTAAGAAACTTTCAAACGATCAGCAATTTAGATGGTTGGGGCCGCATAAAGGGGTTGTACATTTAGCTTTAGCGTCTGTAACCAATGCCTGTTACGATCTATGGGCGAAGAAAAGGGGAGTGCCATTATGGAAGCTGCTAATAGATTTATCGCCGGAGCAAATTGTTAACACGCTCGATCTTTCTTACCTGGAAGATGAACTAACGTATGTGCAGGCAATAGAAATGCTTACTGCCCAGCAGTCACAAAAAGAAGACAGGACGCCAATTTTAGATAAAGGTTACTTTGGCTATGACACTTCTATAGGCTGGTTCAACTATCCGGATGAATTGGTTAGGGAGAATTGTAAAAAAGCTTTAGCAGAAGGTTTTACCGCCATGAAATTAAAGGTGGGTTCTGCAGATCCTGACCGTGATATCCGCAGGGCGCACATAGTACGCGAAGTGGCCGGCGATAACATAAAAGTAATGCTTGATGCCAATCAGCAATGGAACCTGCCACAAGCTATTTTAATTTGTACCAGGCTGAAAGATATGAACCCGTACTGGGTAGAAGAACCAACGCACCCCGATGATATAAACGCGCATACTAAGCTGGCGCAGGCTATAACACCGGTTAAGCTTGCACTGGGCGAGCACGTACCCAACAAGATCATTTTTAAAAATTACCTGCAAGCGGGTTCGTCTTCGTTTATGCAGGTTGATGCCGTGCGTGTTGGCGGGGTAAGCGAGTTTATAACTATAAGTTTACTTTGTAAAAAGTTTGGCGTACCTGTTGTACCACATGTGGGCGATATGGGGCAATTGCACCAGCATTTGGTATTATTTAATCATATTGCCATGGGGCACGAAGCTTTATTTTTGGAACATATCCCACATTTGCAAAAGCATTTTGTGCACCCGGCGCAGATAGTTAGCGGAGTTTATAAAACACCGCAGGAAGCCGGCAGCAGCTGCGACCTTATTGTTTTAAAAGATTAAATTACGAGAAGCATATATGATAGGTTCGTTTGATGCCACTGTAAGTGTTTTATATGTTATCGCAATCCTTGCCATAGGGTTATGGACGGGTTTAAGGCATCGGTCTGCCAGTAAGAAAACCAATGTAGCTAATGAGTATTTCCTGGCGGGCAAAAGCTTACGCTGGCCAATGATAGGGTTAGCGCTATTTGCTACAAATATTTCTTGTGTGCACCTGGTAAGTCTGGCGCAAAGCGGGTTTGATACCGGCCTGCTTAATGGCACATTCGAGTGGATGGCATCGTTCACGCTGATATTGCTGGCTTTATTTTTTGTGCCATTTTACATAAAATCCGATGTGTCAACCTTACCCGATTTTTTAGAAAAACGTTATAATCGTGCAAGTCGCGATTGGCTTGCATTTATATCCATATTATCGGCCATTATAATACATATCTCTTTCTCTTTACTGGCGGGTGGCATTGTTTTGCAGACCTTATTTGGCGTAAATATGTACACCAGCGTTATTATCATAGCCATTATTACTACTATTTACACTATAGTTGGCGGTTTAAAAGCCGTGGTGGTTACTGAGTCTATCCAAACAGTAGTGCTGTTAAGCGGCGCGGTTATTATGAGTGTTGTCGCTTATAATAAAATGGGTGGCTGGGATAATATGGTGCACGTGCTGGATCAAAAGAACGAGTTAAGCAAATTATCAATGATGCGCCCGCATGGCGATAGCAGTGGCTTACCATGGTATGCAGTTTTACTGGGTTACCCCGTACTGGGAATTTGGTACTGGTGCGCCGATCAAACAATTGTACAGCGGGTTTTAGGCGCTAAAGACGAGAATCATGCAAGGGTAGGGCCCCTATTTTGTGGTTTTATAAAAATATTACCTGTTTTTATATTTGTTATGCCAGGCTTGTTCGCTTACGCTTTGTATCAAACCGGGCATTTAGATTTAAGCGGTTTAAAAACCGTAGTTGCCGGCAAAGAGGTCGTTAACAGTAAAGGCATTTATACTCTCATGATATTGCAATTAATACCCAAAGGTTTAGCTGGGGTATTGGTCGCGGCCTTATTATCGGGTTTAATGAGCCAGATCTCGGGAGCGTTAAATTCCATATCAACCATTGCCAGCTATGACATTTACAAACGCTACAAACCAGGGGCTACTGACGAAAAACTGGTTACTGCAGGCAAAATAGCAGCAGGCTTATCGTTTGTATTATCATTAATGCTTTTACCGCTATTAAACAGTTACGAAAGTATTTTTAACGGATTAAACGATATTATAGCCCACATAGCGCCGCCCATTACCTGTGTGTTTTTATTGGGGATATTTTGGGGTAAGGCATCTGCCAGATCAGCGCAGCTTACACTATATATTGGCTCGGCAGCGGGTGTGTTGGTTTTTGCTTACAGTAAACTTTTACCACAATCTGTTATTGGACAGGTGCCATTTATGATGATGGCTTTTTATCTGTTTGTATTTTGCGTGCTGCTACAAATTGCAGTTACGTTGGTATCCCCCGCAAAACATACTTCCGAAAGCTCCGATCTTTATTGGAAATCGCCACTCGAATCGTTAAAAAGCACCGGCTGGAGCGGTTTTGGCAATTATAAATTCCTATCGGTATTACTTATCTCGGTAATGGTTGTATTATTCTGGGTTTTTAGATAGTAAAATATAGCAAAATAACCAAGGCTAATATCGCTAAGATTACTGATGCTCAGTCCAATTGTAGGCATACCGTCTTCTAATATTATTGTACTAGTATGGGCTGTTTTTATAATAATTCCAATATCGCTTAATAATTGGATAATAACGTAAAAGTATTGTTGATGCCGATACGTTTCCTTTGTACTACCAATTATAATATTATAATAAAATAATACGATAGTCCATCACCTTTAAAGGTTTATCCATTTTAAAGTGATTTTAAAGGATTTAAATTTATCGAACCAATTAACCAAATTCTTATAATTATGAAACACTTTTACAAAAATCAGGCAAGAAATACGTCTTGTTCAATTTTATCGCATTCGCCATATCTGGTGCTACCACTTTCCAAAGGTTTACTTTTCACAATAGGATTTAGGATTTAATCTGTCGCACAAATCATCGAATCGTACAGGGTTTTAATTTGAACCTGTACACAGCGTTGAAAACTTAAGTTTATCAGGCAACAGAATTGTATTGTCTAGATGATGAGATTTCAGAGTTATATCTCAGTTTCTGAAATATAACAGCTCATTTTTAATGGGTAATAAGAACTATAAAACCAATTATGAGAAAAAATTTATGAAACCATTTTACGAACGCATAAAAAGCTTTTGGTTACCAAAAATTGCGCTTAGTAAGGTTGCGGGTACATTATATTGTATAATAATATTATGTGCCATATTTAGCAACAATGCTTATGCACAAACTAAAATAACCATAACGGGAACTATAGCAGATACAACAGGTAGCAAAATTGTTGGTGCAAACATTACTGCTACTAACAAGAAAAACGTAAGTACAGCAACAGATGTTAACGGTAAGTTTGTTATTGATGCCGAGCCGGGTACTATATTCAGGGTTACCTATGTAGGTTACAAGGAAACCACTTTTACTGTTTTGGCCGATACCCGTACTTATAGTATTCAAATAAAAGAGGTAAAGAACGAATTTGCTGATGTTGTTATTACAGCTTATGGCCGTAAACAACGTAAGGAAGCCGTTGTAGGATCAGTAACGACTATTACGCCAAGTGATTTAAAGATACCAGCAAGTAACCTTACTAATGCTTTGGCAGGGCAGGTAGCCGGTGTAATTGCTTACCAGCCAAGCGGCCAACCAGGCTTAGATAATTCATCCTTCTTTATAAGGGGGGTAACTACTTTCGGTTATAAGAAAGACCCACTTATATTAATTGATAACGTGGAGCTGTCTACATCAGACCTTGCACGTTTGCAGGTTGATGATATCGCCAGTTTCTCTATTTTAAAAGATGCCAGTGCTACCGCATTATATGGCGCAAGGGGAGCAAACGGCGTTATATTAGTAACCACTAAGGAGGGTAAAGTAGGTAAACCTGTAATTAATGTACGTGTAGAGAATTCGATTTCTCAATCGGCAAAAAGCATTGAATTGGCAGATCCTATTACTTACATGCGCTTGTTTAATGAAGCAACCATTACGCGCGACCCATTAAGCAAGTTACCTTTTACGCCTAATGATATTTTAAACAGAGAAGCTACAATAGCAAATGCACCGGGCAGTAACCAATATGTTTACCCGGCTGTAGATTGGTTAAAAACTTTGTTTAAAGACCGCACAAATACACAACGTGCGGACCTAAGTGTAAGTGGCGGCGGTGGTGTAGCCCGTTACTATGTATCCGGCTCATATAATATTGACCATGGTATATTACGCGAGGATATTAAAAACAATAATAATAACAACGTAAACTTCCGTAATTATCAATTACGTTCAAACGTTAACATAAACGTCACTAAATCAACCGAGTTGGTAGTTAGGTTGGTAGGCACCTTTAATGAATACAACGGCCCGTTAACATCCGATGCTTCTTTCTCGACAGATCTGTATAATATTGCCATGCACACCAGCCCGGTTTTGTTCCCGGCTTATTATCCGGCAGATGCGGCTAACCAAAACACACAGCATATCCTGTTTGGTAATGCCCCGGCCCCGGGTAGCGTTTCATCAAATGCGGTTGCTTATGTAAACCCTTATGCCGCATTACTAAGAGGGCATAAAAACTTTTCACAGTCACGTTTATCGGCACAATTGGAGCTGAACCAAAACCTTGATTTTTTAACCAGCGGGTTAAACTTCCATGGTTTGTTTCACACTAACAGGTATTCGTACTTTGAATCGTCAATGGGTTACCAGCCTTTTTATTACAACATTGGCTCGTATGATAAAACAAGTAACAAGTATACCCTGTCGTGGTTAAATTCAACTCCGGGTGCTGCTACTGAATATCTTATCTATAACCGCGACCCATACGCCGTACAGGCAAATACCTACCTGTTTTTCCAGGGAGTGGTAGACTATACAAAAAGGCTTGGCGATCATAACATTAGTAGTTCATTGATCGCTACACAACAACAAACCCTTTATGGTGGCGCTAATGATTTATTTAGCTCGTTGCCATACCGTAACTTAACAGTTGCGGGCCGTGCTACATATTCATTCAAGAGCCGCTATTTCTTAGAATTTAACTTTGGTTATAATGGTACCGAGCGTTTTTCTGCCAACCATAGGTTTGGTTTTTTCCCAACCATTGGCGGTTCATGGATAGTATCTGATGAGAAATTTTGGGGCGATAAACTATACCAGGTTATATCCCGCATGAAACTGAGGGCCAGCTACGGTACAGTAGGTAACGATCAGATCGGTTCACAGCGGTTCTTCTACCTGTCAGATGTTAACCTTAATGGCGGTAACCCGGCATATTTTGGTACCAACAATGGTTATGGGCGTAACGGGGTTACCGTAAATAATTATGCTAACTCGGCTATCACCTGGGAAACTTCAAGACAACTAAACATTGGTATGGAGCTTACACTATTCAAAAATTTGAATATTGTGGCCGAGGTGTATAAATATCACCGTACCAATATCCTGCAAACACGTACTTCTATCCCAACAACTATGGGTTTAGAATCAAATGTTAGCGCAAACTTTGGTGAAGCAGAATCAAAAGGTATCGATCTGCAGATGGATTATAAAACTTCCTTCGGGAAATCCGGGTGGATACAAGGTAGAGGTAACTTAACTATTGCTGCAAGTAAATACAGCAAATATGAAGAACCAGAATATCCAGAGGCCTACCGATATCAAACAGGGCAATCTATCAATCGTAACTATGGCTACATAGCTGAGCGTTTATTTGTTGATGATAACGAAGCATTGAACTCGCCAAGCCAAATATTTTCAACTAATGGCGTTGCACCAAAGGGTGGTGATATTAAGTACCGCGATTTAAATGGCGATGGTAAAATTGATGGTGCCGATCTTGCTTTTGTCGGATACCCAACAGTACCACAAATTGTTTATGGATATGGTATATCAAGCGGCTATAAAGGCTTTGACCTTTCGGCATTCTTCCAGGGCCAGGCACAGGTTAGTTTCTTTATTGATCCAAGCCGTACAAGCCCGTTCATACAAAGCCCTGATGGTGCTTATGCAAGTGGCAACACACAGTTGTTAAAAGCATTTGCAGACGACCACTGGTCTGAAGATAACCAAAACCTGTATGCACAATACCCAAGATTAGGTGTAACCGGCAACCAGATTGAAAACAACAGGCAAAACAGTACCTGGTGGATGCGTGACGGAAGCTTTTTACGATTAAAATCGATAGAAATAGGTTATACAATACCGGCCCGTTTAACCCAAAAATGGAAAATGACCAAATGCCGTATCTATTTCAACGGATTGAATTTATATACCTGGAGTCCATTTAAATTATGGGATCCCGAAGTAGGGGGCAATGGTTTTGCTTACCCCATACAAAAGGTATTTAACATAGGCCTTAACATTAACTTATAATAACACGACAATTTTACATATCAGTTATATGAAAAGAATATCTCATTTTTTATGCGTGTTAGTAGTACTGCTACTGGGCGTATCCTGTAAAAAATACCTGGACGTGGCTCCGGATAATACTGGCACATTAGAGTATGCTTTCAGGAACCGTAACGAGGCAGAAAATTATCTGTTTACCTGTTACGCAACTTTACAGCAATTTGCTGATGCTACAACCAATGCTGGTTTTACCACCTCGTCAGAAATTATCTACCCCAATAATTTAACCAAGCACCCCATTGATGAAACAGGGTTTAACTTGCTTAGAGGGACACAAAACAGCAACAATCCGGGTCTTAATTATTGGGATGGCGAAAATAGTGGCAAAGCCATATTTCGTTCAATTAGAAGGTGCAATACAATGCTCGAGAATATCGACAAACCTGTCGATCTTTCTTTCGGTGAAAAAAAGAGATGGATAGCAGAGGTGAAGTTTTTAAAAGCTTATTACCATTTCTACTTAGCCCGTTTGTATGGACCTATCCCTTTAATAAAAACCAACCTGGATATTACAGCATCAACAGATGAAATAAAGGTTAAACGCGCTCCTATCGATTCAACGTTCAATTACATTGTACAATTGTTAGATGAGGCAGCACCAGACCTGCCACCTGTTATTGATAACCAGGCACAGGAACTTGGTCGCATCACAAAAACAATTGCTTTATCAGTTAAAGCCGAAGTGTTGATGACTGCTGCTAGCCCATTGTTCAATGGTAACCCTGATTTTGTTAGCACAAAAAACAAAGATGGCCAACCACTATTCTCTGCAACCTACGATCCTGCAAAATGGGTTAGGGCCGCTGCCGCTTGTAAAGAAGCTATTGAAGTTTGTGAAGCAAACGGACTAAAGTTATACAGTTTTATACCACCGGCAAGTATTACAGTATTGCCAGATTCATTAAGGACAGTTTTAACACTGCAAAACGCAGTAACCGAAAAATGGGACCTAAACAGCGAATTGATATGGGCGTTAAACCCAACGTTTGGATGGCAGGGTTATGCTACGCCGCGCTTAACACAAAAAGGTGTAGTAAATATTTTTTCAAATCCGTCTACATTTGCAGTACCTCTTTCAACTCAGGAATTATTCTATTCTGATAAAGGTGTGCCGATAAATGAGGATAAAACCTTTGATTATGCAGGCAGGTATAGTATTAAAACAGGTGATGAGGCCAGTCGTTTCTACATTGCTAAAAACTACTCTACTGTAAAAGAACACTTTAATCGTGAGCCTCGCTTTTATGCCAGCCTTGGGTTTGATGGTGGTATTTGGTATGGCAATGGTAAGCTTAATCTTACCGATATGTACCATGTAGAAGCACGTGGTATCGAATCATTTGCGGGCCCTAAGGATATTAACACATTAAATATTACCGGTTATTGGCCAAAAAAACTGGCACATTATCAATCAGTATATGATGATGGCTTTCAAACAATTCAATATCATTTACCTCTTATACGCCTTGCAGGTTTATACCTTTTATATGCCGAAGCGTTAAACGAAGTTAACGGCCCGTCTGCCGAAGCTTATACTTACATTGACAAAGTAAGAACAAGGGCTGGTTTACCGGGTGTTGTTGCAGCCTGGACGGATTATTCTAAAAACCCGGGTAAGGTTGGTACCAAAGATGGCCTGCGCCAGATCATCCACCAGGAAAGAAGGCTTGAACTTGTTTTTGAAGGGCAAGCAGGCTGGGATCTGCGTCGCTGGAAAGAATTGCAAAGTGTGTTAAGTTTACCTATGCAGGGATGGAATGTTTATGAATCAGACGCAGCCAACTATTATCAACCGCATACAATATTCACCGCTATTTTTGGGCTGAGGAATTATTTATGGCCAATAAAAGACAACAGTCTTATTGTTAACGGCAATTTAGTGCAGAACCCGTATTGGTAGGAATTAGTGTGTGATGAAATTTATAAAAGAAATTGAATTATGAAAAAGATAAATAAATATTTCGCTAAGGCATTGTTTAGCCTGCAGATATTAGTTTTTGTTTGTTTGCTATCAGCCTGTAAAAAGAATGATGGTTACAACACAGAGCCCATATCTACCGATAAAACAAAACCGGGTGTAGTTACCAATATAAAAGTTGATAACTACCACGGTGGGGCGTATATAACCTATAGCCTGCCTAACTCTGATAATATTTTGTATGTGCTTGCACAGTATAAAATAAACGACAAAACTTCAAGAGAAACAAAATCGAGCTATTATACAGATACTGTTAACGTAGAAGGTTTTGCAACCAACAAACCTTATGATGTAACACTTTATACAGTGAGCAGGGCAAACGTAAAATCAGACCCGGTTAAGGTTGTTGTAAACCCCGATGTACCTTACTACAAATTGGTAAAACCAACCGTAGTTATTACCAAAGATTTTGGTGGCGTTAACATACAGGCGTTAAACCCCTTTAAAAAGGCAATAGGTATGATATTGATAGCGATGGATAATTCTACTCAGCGGCTTGAAGTAAGCGATCAGCATTATACAAATGTAGATAGCATAAATTATTCGGTAAGGGGTTTCCCATCTGTGGAAAGAAAATTTGGTGTATACGTAACCGATAAATTCGGCAATATATCTGATACAACAATACTTGATCTTACACCGCTTTTTGAAACCCAGCTTGATAAAACAAAGTTCTCGGTTTATAAACAACCAAGCGATAGCGAAATAGGCTATGGTTGGGACCTTCCTTATTTATGGGATGGGAAAGTAGACGGTTACTCAAACGGCTGGCACACAAACCCGGGTACAGGCAAGCCAATGCAGTGTACGTTTAACCTGGGCATAAGCGCACAATTGAGCCGCGTTAAAATTTACGAGCGCCCGTTAGAGTACGCGTTTTTCCACGGCAACCCTAAAAGCTTTAGTTGGTGGGGTTCAAATGCAGCTTCGCCGGTTGATGTTGTTTTGCCACAATCAGCACCGGTTGGTACTGTGGTTGGCGACTGGATCAACCTGGGCAATTACCGCTATCCAAACCCGCCATCGGGCTTAACGCCGGGCTTTACAAATGCAGCTGATGAGGCTTTTGTAAAAGAAGGGGTCGATTTCCTGGTTTCAGCATCCGCACCGCCGGTACATTACCTGCGCCTGTTAGTGCATGATACCTGGGGGAAAGGTGACGCCGCCCACTTAATGGAAGTAACCGTTTTTGGAAAGCCGCAATAATATTTGATCAATAATTTAAATAAGAAATTATGAAAAGTCTTTTTCGTATTTGTCTGTTCTCCTTTATTAGTATTGGCTTTTTGAGCTGTGAAAAAAAGGATACAGATTTTAAAAATTTTCTTGGAGATAAAGAGATAACTTATCCGGGTAAAGTTGTAAAACCACACTCTAAATCTGGTAACTTACGTGCTGCACTTGTTTGGAACCCAAGTCCCGATCCAAGTATAAGCAAGTATGTTATTTACTGGAATAATAAAGCAGATTCGCTTGTTGTAAATTCAACTAACCATAATACGGCCGATTCTATCACAGCTATTATACCTGGTCTAAGTGAGTACATTTATTCATTTACTATATTCTCGTATGATAATAAGGGAAACAGGTCTGTGCCGTTGGATATCAACAACGTTAAAGTTTATGGCCCTATTTATCAGAGCGGTTTACTTAACAGGGTATATAACGCTGCGAATCCATTTACAATAACCGATGAGGGTAATGTAGTACTTAACTTTTTACAGGCGGATACCGCCTCTCTTAATGTTTCAACTGTAATAAAATATACAAACAGAATGGGAGAGGAAGCAGAGAAAATGTTAAGCCCGGATAGTACAACCATTACTATTACAGATTTCAAATCCGGGTCTCCTATTACTTACCATTCCGGATATGTACCGGTAAGGGGCGCAATAGATACGTTTTATGTAGATAGCTACAGTAACTTCCCTGATGTTAACGGGATATCGGTATGTGCTAAATCATTGTTTAAAGAAAATAAACTATCGGGCGATGTGGGTACTTATGATAATGTAACAAGAGTAAGTAAATTATGGGATGGCTCTGTTGGCCCGCAACCTTTCGATAACATCTTCCATAGTGATGGTGGCTCTGGTATGCCGCATACGCTTACGTTTGATATGGGCAAGGTTTACAAAAAGCTAACGAGCGTCGAAGAAACCGGCCGTAACTGCTGTAACAACCCCGATGATTTTGAAATTTGGGGTATTGCAGATATCACTAATGCCGCAACAAATCTGTCACCTACCAATTCGGGCTGGGCTGCAGAAATGCAATCTAAAGGCTGGACATTGTTAAAAGAAGTTAAACGCACTGACGATGGACAGGCCGCATTAAAAGTTGATTTTGATCCCAGTATATCTCCTGTGAGATACATACGCGTAAGGATTAAACATGTTACCACCGGAGACGGTAATTACAGTAACATGAGCGAGTTAACTTTCTGGAAAAATGTGTTTAATTAATAATAAAGCCATTAATTATTATAATGATTTCAATAAACCATCCTTGCAAAAGGATGGTTTATTGATTATAAAGAGTTTAAATTTGTTAATATGGCCATTTAGCCATTAATACCTATGTTAAAATACTTGTTCACCTTGGTTTATATCTGTTTCCTGTTGCCTGTAAACGCGCAAAAAGTTAACCAGTCTACAGAAAGTGTACTTCCCTATAATAATTATTACACGGTAAGGGGAGGGGTGAATAATTTCCTTTCGATTGTTAAGAAAAAACAATCAGCTACAGTTGCCTTTTTAGGAGGCTCTATTACATTCAATCCCGGCTGGCGCGATAAAATTTCTAATTATTTGAAAGAACGTTTCCCAAAAACAAAGTTTAGGTTTATACAAGCCGGCATACCATCATTAGGTAGTTTACCCAATGCTTTCCGCTTTAAACGGGATGTGCTGGACTCTGGTAAGGTTGATCTGTTGTTTATAGAAGCTGCTGTAAATGACCGGGTAAACGGAACTGACAGTCTAACACAGGTGCGTGATCTGGAGGGGATAGTTAGGCGGGCTAAACGCAGTAATCCCTTAATGGATATTATCCTGATGTCATTTGCCGATCCCGACAAGAACAATGATTATGCAAAAAGTAAAACTCCCGCAGAAGTAGTTAATCATGAATTAATAGCACAGCACTATGATTTGCCTTCTATAAACCTGGCAAAAGAGGTTTATGATAAAATACAAAATAAGGAGTTTAGTTGGGATCATGATTTTAAAGACCTGCACCCAGCTCCGTTTGGGCAGGAACTGTACTTTGCAACTATAAAACATCTGTTAGAAACTTGCATAGATAAACCTGTTCACAGGTCAATAGTAAAACCCTTGCCTAGGCCATTAAACAAATCAAACTTCGAGCATGGTAGCTATTATAACATAACCAATGCTTATCATGATAAAAACTGGGTATTGGATAATAATTGGGTGCCAAAAGACAATTTAGGCACCCGTCCCGGGTTTGTAAATGTTCCTGTATTAATGGCTGATAAACCCGGTGCCGAAATAACGCTACCCTTCAGTGGGACGGCTATTGGTATGGGCATTGTATCTGGTGCCGATGCTGGTATAGTTTCTTATTCAGTTGATAATAGTGCATATAAGGATATTGACCTTTACACCGCTTGGAGCAGCATGCTGCATTTGCCATGGTATGTGCTGTTTAATGGCAATTTAAGTAAAGGCAGCCATATTTTAAGGCTCAAAATAGCTAACCACCATAATGTTAACAGCAAAGGTAACGCCTGCCGTATAGTTTATTTTTTAAAGAATGAATAATCCATTTATTTGCCGGATTTGTCCATTTTAAAACCGGATACAAGCATATATTTTTATCCTGCCAATTAATATTTACCAATTGTTAACCAGCCTGTTTAGCTAATTAATTAACAGCCCTTTGGGTGAACGCTTAATAAATAATGAAAAGATACGTCTACCTCTTTATCCTCGCTAATTTTATAATTACTGTTGCTTACTCACAAAATAAACCATTAAAACTTTGGTATGATAAGCCCGCGTCGCAGTGGGAAGAAACCCTGCCTTTGGGTAATGGCCGTTTAGGTATGACACCTGATGGCGGTATAAAGGAAGAACATATTGTATTGAACGATATTACCCTATGGTCTGGCGCACCGCAGGATGCAAACAACTACGAAGCCTACAAAAGCTTGCCCGAGATACGAAGACTTTTAGCAGAAGGAAAAAATAATGAAGCACAGGAGCTGGTAGATAAAAACTTCATTTGTAAAGGCGTTGGTTCAGGTAGTGAGCCATTTGGCAAATACCAGGTGCTTGGCGACCTGAACATTAAATTCGATTATGCTAACCCTAATAACGAACCTGCCAACTATAAACGCGAACTATCTTTAGATAACGCTATTGCAAACTGCGTTTATACAATTGATGATGTAACCTATAAACGCGAATACTTTACAAGTTTTGGCAATGATGTAAGCATTATTAAATTATCTGCAGATAAACCTGGAAGGTTAAATCTTACTATTGCCTTATCCCGCCCGGAAAGGTCTGTTACTGTTGAAAAGAATAGTGAACTTCAAATGTATGGGCAGTTAAAAAGCGGTACCGATAACGGTGGCATGCAGTACTTAACCAAAGTAAAAGCACAATTAAAAGGCGGCAGCTTAAGTAATGATGGGAATGAATTAGTAGTTAAAAACGCTTCTGAAGTTGTCATCTATGTATCTGCCGGAACAGATTTTAGAGGTGCCGATTATAAAACAAATGTAGATAATAAGTTGGCATCGGCCATGAAAACCAGTTATGCTGTTGAGCGGGCGCAACATATTGCCAAATATCAAAAACTGTTTAAACGGGTCACTATAAGTTTAGGAGTCGGTACCGTAGCTGAAGAAACTACCGATAAAAGACTGATCAGTTTTCATAAAAACCCGAATGCCGATAAGTTTTTACCTGTGCTGTTTTACCAGTTTGGGCGATACCTTAGCATCAGCAGTACACGTGTTGGCTTATTGCCGCCAAACTTACAGGGCTTATGGGCAAATCAAGTAAATACGCCATGGAATGGCGACTATCACCTTGATGTGAATGTACAAATGAACCACTGGCCGGTAGAAGTATCCAACCTGTCGGAACTTAACCTGCCTTTAGCCGAATTGGTAAAAGGAATGGTAAAACCTGGCGAACGCACGGCAAAAGCTTATTATAATGCTAATGGATGGGTTGCCCACGTAATAACCAATGTGTGGGGGTTTACGGAACCAGGTGAAAGTGCGTCCTGGGGGGTAACCAAATCCGGCTCGGGCTGGTTATGTAATAATTTGTGGGAACACTACGCTTTCTCTGAGGATAAGAATTATTTGCGCGAGATCTATCCTATATTAAAAGGCTCAGCCCAGTTTTACAGCAGTATGCTTACCCCGGATGCTAAAACTGGTTGGCTGGTAACTTCGCCATCATCATCGCCAGAGAATACTTTTTACCTGCCCAATGGTAAAACCGCCAGTATATGCGTGGCGCCAACTATTGATAACCAAATAATAAGGGAATTATTTAATAATGTAATTACAGCGGCCAAACTTTTGGGCAAGGATGCAAGTTTGTGTAAAGATCTTGCTGCTAAGCTAAAAAAATTACCTCCTGCCGGCCAAATTGCTAAAGATGGCCGGCTGATGGAATGGCTGGAAGATTATAAAGAAACTGACCTACAGCACAGGCATATCTCGCATTTGTACGGCTTGTATCCCGCCTCGTTAATAACCCCCGACGCTACACCCGCATTAGCCGAAGCCTGTAAAAAAACATTAGAGGTTAGGGGAGATGATGGGCCAAGCTGGTCAATAGCCTATAAATTGTTGTTTTGGGCGCGACTGCACGATGGCAACCGTGCATACAAACTATTTACCGAGATTATGAAACCTACTCTTAAAACCGATATTAATTACGGTGCGGGTGGTGGTATATATCCAAACTTATTATCGGCAGGGCCGCCGTTCCAGATCGATGGGAACTTTGGCACCACAGCCGGTATCGCAGAAATGTTGATACAAAGCCATGCCGGTTTTATTGAATTATTGCCGGCCGTGCCCGATAGCTGGAAAGCGTCAGGCGAAGTAAAAGGTGTAAAAGCCCGGGGGAATTATACAGTAGATTTTAGTTGGAAAAATGGGAAGGTGATTAATTGTCGGATAATCTCTTCCCGCCCCCGAAAAGTGAAAGTAAAGATTAATGGTTTGCTAAAAACGCTTAATACAGTAAAAGCGTAATATTATATTTTCGCAATTATATAAACTATACATGATGTTTAAAATTTATACCCGATGCTTAAGTTGCCTTCTATTTTCTCTTGTTTTTATTCAGGCTAATGCTGCTATCAAGCCGCTTGCAAAAAGCGAAGTGGTAATCCCTTTTGGGAAAGATGGCAAAATAAACTATAACCTAAAAACAGGTACATTTAATGTGTATCAAAACGGTCAGGGCATTTTCTCTAATATTTATTCGGCTGCTAAGGTGAATGCCGATACCATCAGTTCAAAAGATTATCAGGTAAGAAAGTATACCAAACTGTTTATACAAAACGGTTTCGGCAAAGGCTTTAAACATACCATACTACTAACAGCTAAAGGCCTGCCGCAAATGAAGCAGGTGTTTTATACATACACAGGCAAAAACTATTTTCTAACAGAGGTATCCTTTACTGGCACTTCACTTAAAACTAATTACATGGCACCGGTTAACGGGCAATTCGGTACTGTAAAAGGCGATGATGTACGTACGTTGTTTGTGCCTTTTGATAACGATACCTTTATCAGTTATAATTCAAAATCATTCTCTAACAACAATGGTATAAGTGCTGAAGTAGGCACAGTGTTTTCAAACCAGAGTAGGGCAGGTATAGTAGCTGGCTCTGTGGAACATGAAGTTTGGAAAACCGGCGTGGATATGGAAGCAGCGCAGCAATTAAACCAAATTAAAGTTTGGGGCGGCTACACCGCAGAAGCGGTAACCCGCGATAAAATAGCGCATGGTACTATCGGTGGTAATACTATTACATCACCAAAAATATTTGTAGGCTACTTTAACGATTGGCGCACCGGTATGGAAGAATACGGCAGCGCAAACCGTATTGCGGAACCACCTTATGTATTTAACTGGTATAAACCTACCCCGGTAGGCTGGAATAGCTGGGGTGTTATACAGGAAAAAATTACGTATGATAAGGCTATTAAGGTAGCTAATTTCTTTGCGGATAGTATCCCGGCGTTCCGTACAGGTAATACCGCATATATCGACCTTGATTCGTATTGGGATAAATTAGTTTCGCATGGCGATTATAGTCAACTTAAGCAATTTGCTGATTACTGCAAATCAAAAGGTTTAGAACCCGGCGTTTATTGGGCACCATTTACGGATTGGGGTCACAAAGGAGGTCCGGACAGAAAGGTAGACGGCAGTGATTATACCTTTGGCGACTTGTGGACAAAAATTGGTGATGGTTACAATGATATTGATGGCGCAAGGGCTATAGACGCAACACATCCTGGTACGCAAAAACGTGTGGCTTATATAATAGGTAAACTTAAATCCTGCGGCTTTAAAATGATCAAGATAGACTTCTTAGGCCATGCCTCTGTTGAAGCTAATAAGTTTTATGACCCCAAAGTAACTACTGGGATGCAGGCCTATCGCAAAGGTATGGAGTACCTGGTAGATCAGTTGGGCAGTCAAATGCTGATCTACGCAGCTATATCGCCCAGTATGGCAACAGGCAGGTATGTGCACATGAGGCGTATTGCCTGTGATGCCTTTAAAACAATAGGGCATACACAATATACGCTAAACAGCGTAAGCTATGGCTGGTGGCAGTCTAACCTGTATAATTTTATTGATGCCGATCACGTTGTTTTTAATGATGAAACAATGGGAGCAAACCGTGCACGTATGTTATCGGCATTGGTTACCGGTACGTGGTTGTCTGGTGATGATTTTGCAGTAAACGGCCAGTGGACTGCTCGTGTAAAAAAGTACTACCAGGATGCTGAATTGCTTAAACTGGTAAAAAATGGCAAGGCATTTCGCCCGGTTGAAGGTAATACAGGTACCGGTGCATCCGAAATATTCACCCAAAAAATAGGCGATAGCTTTTATATGGCCGTGGTTAACTATGGAAAAGACAGCAAGGCTTTCGATATATCAGCACAACGCCTTGGGATAGACCTATCTAAAGTAATAGCTACGAAAGAATTGCTGCAGGATAATGCGATAGATACTAAAGGCGGCCTTCAGTTTAAATTGGATGGGGCAGATGCCGTATTGTACAAATTCACGCTTAAAAAATAAGAGTATGATTAAGGCTGTAGGTAGTTATTTAACTACCTACAGCCTTTTTCGCTTAAAAATTAATTTGCCTGTAACTTCATATTAAGCCTGATCCGGGCAAGCAATACTTTCTACCCATCTAAGTAATTGTTGTATTTAACAGTAATGTTTTAACTTATTGATATATTGTAAGTGAAATAAACTGTTATATGAAAAAGGTTATTTTAGTTGTTGTTGCCTCAATAATTTGCAGCCATTTGGCTGTTGCCCAAATAACATATCCGAATAATAATTTACCTGTAGATACACCACGACTATTTGCAAGAGATATTATTTCTACAGGTTTAGCTAACCGCGATTTTACCATCTCGCCTAAAGGTGATGAGTTGTTTTATACGATACAACACCCTAAATTTATAGCAAGCGTAATTATCAGGTTAACCAAAGTAAATGGCAAATGGGGTAAGCCTGAAGTGGCGCCTTTCTCGGGCGTTTTCAGGGATCTGGAAGCCAGCTTTTCACCGGATGGAAAGACCCTGTTCTTTTCGTCAGACAGGCCGCTTACAGGCAACCGGCCTAAACACGATTTTGATATCTGGAAAGTGTCTAAAACAGCCGATGGTAATTGGGGGCAACCCGAAAATTTGGGAATAACTATTAATACAGCCAAAAACGAATTTTATCCAAGCGTTGCTAAAAGCGGTAATCTTTACTTTACCGTGGAAGCACCTTATGGAAAGGGCGGGGAAGATATAGTGGTATGCTCGTACACAGCGTCGGGTTACCAGACACCTGTAAGCTTACCCGAAGGTATTAACACCTCTCATGGCGAATTTAACGCGTTTGTAGACCCCGATGAGCAGTTTATAATGTTTACATCAGACGGGCGTGCTGATGATAAAGGCAGAGGTGATATTTACATCAGTAAAAAGGATAAAACAAATAGCTGGCTGCCAGCAAAGCACTTGCCGGACATAATTAATAGTACATCACTTGATTATTGCCCTTACGTTACCCCGATAAAAAATATTTAATATTTACCAGCAATCGCTTACGCGAAGAATGGCATAATGAAAAGGCCGTTACCTATGCAGAGTTGAATAACCTGTTAAGTGAGGCCGGCAACGGGCAGGACGATATCTATTGGGTTAAATTTAACTTATCTGATTATTAGCCCACGCCGAACAAAAACGTTAGGGTAAAACTTGTTGCAACATACAATGTTAAGCCGTTTGTGCGAGCTTAACATAATGATAATATTGGATTAACATTGCAATGGCATACTTTTGCAAATATCACTACATAAATACATGAAAAATAAACTTAAACCGCTTGTTAAAGAAGCAAAGAAAACCACACAAAAAGCAATACAGTTAAGCCTGGTTGCACAACTAAAAGATATTACAGCCAAATTTGCTGTAGGCTCTAAAAAATTAGACAAGCAAATACAAAAAGAAGCAAAGAAGCTGGCCAAGAAGTTTGCTAAAGACATTAAGATAGATACAGCGACTTTAGTTAAAGTTGATGACCAGCCAAAAGCCCTGGAAGCACCAAAAGTCGCCCCGGCCAAAACAAAAACTACTGCAGAACCAGTTGTGAAAAAAACTACAGCAAAAACAGCTGCGTTATAATTGCACTATTAAATTTTTATAAGTTCGTTCTTTAGGGCGGATATAACCAGGCCTGTTCTTGATTTTACCTCAAACTTCTGGAACAGAGCCTCCCGGTAGTTATCAATGGTATGTGGGCTAAGGTTCATCATATCAGCAATTTGCTTATAGGTAAAGTCAGAGCAGCACAACTCCAAAAATTTTAACTCGTTAGGGCTTAAACCTATTGGAGCATTTTTTACTGGCTGATTGTTTTGAATATTACGCAATAACTTGCCCGATACCAGTTCGTTGATGTAAAAGGATTGAGCAGATATACCTTTAATAGCGCTAACCAGGTCGGCGGCTTTTGATTGTTTTAGCATGTAGCCGCCGGCACCGCTTTTTAGCATGCCAATAATGGGCTTATCTTCTTCAAACATACTTAAAGCCAGAACATTTATTTCCGGATGATTTGCTTTTAGCCATTTGGTAGTTTCGTAGCCGTTCATAATTGGCATAGTTATATCCATCAGTATAACATCGGGAAGGGGATAGGCAGGTAGCTTTTTGATCATATCGGCACCGTTATCAGCATCAAACAAAACATTTATCTCGTTAGATTCGGTTAGCAAATGTGCAAGTCCCTGGCGGAAGAGCGTATGATCATCTACTATGGCAATATTTACTTTATCGGTTTGCATTGTTATTTGTACGGTACGTTTATAGTTATTGTTGCCCCATTTAAAGGGATAGAAATTATAGAAGCTGAGCCATTTATCATGATGCTTCTTTTTACAATGTTATGCAGGCCCATGCCTGCTTTTCGCTTTAATATCTCATCTACATCAAAACCAACTCCATTATCGCGTATAGTTAGCCTGAAATTATCTTCAATTACTTCTAACCTAATAAGTATTTCGGTTGCTTTAGCATGCTGAATAATGTTATTGATTATCTCCTGAAACAGTCTAAAGAGTATGGTTTCTTTAGCGTTATCACCAGTGAAAAAAACATTATTATGCTCAAAGTTCACTTTAAACCTGTCCAGTCGCTTTAACCACTCCAGTTCAAATTCAATAGCGGCTTTTAATCCCCGGCTTACTATTTCTTCACCATGCAGCAGGCGTGATAATGCCTTTACCTCTTTTATAGATCTTAAGGTAAGGGCTTCCACTAAAGCTATTTTTTCTGCGGTGTTTTGGTTGTCGTTTATGTTGATAGAACTTAAGGTGATGGTGGTAAGGCTAAGCAACTGGCCAATATTATCGTGCAAATCGTAAGCAACCGTTTTTAAGGTTTGTTCTTGTACCTCCATCTGGGTTTTAAGCAGCTCGTTTTCAAAATTCTGTTGCATCATAACAGTTTCCTCCTGGTGTTTCTTTTTTCTGCGGTTATATGATAATACATACAGAATAAGGAACAAAGGCGCAATTAAGAATATAATGGATGTTAACCCAATGAGGGAGATGACTTCCTTTGACGATATCTGCATATGAAAGCGTATGACCAGAAAATGTACATGACAATATCTAAAATATTATAAATTATATACCTGATAGACCGGCTAAAGGTGATTCTTTCATATTCGGACAGGTAATCTAAAAAATTATTACACGCGGTGCTTCCAAAATAAAAGAATAATGTGCCGCTAACCCACCAAAACGGGGCCGAAAATATCAACGGTTCAAAATGCTCATCCTTTAGTTTAAGGTAGTAAAAATACAGGCTTGCTAATACAAATACTACCGACATTACCGATGCTGTAGTTGATACAAACTGGCCAAAGTTATGGTGCAGTAAATCTATAATATACATAACAGCAAACAGGCCAAGCCAGGTAAACAGCCATATTGGTTTATAGTGATAGGCTTTATACAGGTAAAAAAAGAAATAGCTGGTAAAGCCACATTCAAACAATACATATACATTATATAGTGCATAGTTTGAAGTATGTACAAACTCGCGTATGTATATACCTGCTACTTCAACAATACAGGTTAACAGTAAAAACGGAATAAACAGCCTCCAGGCCGTGGTTTTCTCTTTGTTTAAGAAAACAATTGCGGCCAGGAGGCATAATAACTCTGATACTGTGTTAACGGTAATAAATATCATAGTTGTTTATTAGGGAAGAAGAGTTGCGCCTGTAGCACCACAATCTCTTGGCGGCGGGCAAAGCTCTCCGCGATTTTCTGGTGTACCGCCTACTATAAAGCCCAGCATTGGTTTGTTTGCATTTGTGCCTGTTTGGCTCGTATAATAATCGCGGTGAAATTTTTGGTTAACCTGGTTTGTACTGTCTTTAGTAGATACCATTACTAAGGTGTTATATCCCCAATAAGGGCGTGGAGGAGTAAGGCCACCAATTGATTTAGGATAAATGCTATCATAGCTTGCCAGGTAAAAGCGGACACCATCACCATCTTCACTTTTAATTTTGGTAAGCAGGGCCTGTAACCTATCGGCACTGAACCATACACAACGTGTGTTCGGCCTCTTTTTTATTTTATTTGCTCCTTTTTCCTCATAGCTGGAATCTACAGTTCCGGCATGTTTTTCGTAGTTTTTTACATAGGCTTTAGCCATTTTATAACTTAAGCTATCGTAATTAAAGCCTGGGGCAGCGGTAGTTAGGTCGGCATGTTGGTTTTGGCAGGCGCTAAATGTTAATGCGGCAATAGCAACGCAGAATAGGGATCTTTTGAGTGACATAATTGTTTCGGATTTAAGTTTACCGAAAGTCACTATTTATATACAGATAAGCAAATTAATGCTTTGCCTTTTTTTCACTTAAACAAGCATTAAAAAAAGCTGTTTTCACCCTATACTATTTGTAAAATTTAATTGAGTTTTGTTAAGTGAATTTTAAGGGAGGAAAGAATATTATTCTATGAAGGTGTCTCTTAACGTTATAATTAATTTTTTATTGCATACAACCTAAATTGATATATATTTACTAAATATTTAACAAAAACTTTTAACCCTAAACCTTATCACTATTATGGATCCAATTCTTGGAGAAGTTAGAATTTTCGCAGGCACTTTTGCGCCAAATGGCTGGTTTTTTTGTGATGGCTCAACCCTTCCTATTTCACAGTACGCAGCATTGTTCTCATTGTTAGGAACAAATTACGGCGGCGATGGTGTGCAAACCTTTAAAGTACCCGATCTTAGAGGTCGTGCGCCGGTACACTCAGGCAACGGACAAGGAATCAATGTGTCACGTTACGAAGTTGGGCAAACTGCCGGTGTAGAAAATGCTAATATAACAACACTGCAAATGCCTGCACACACGCACACTGTTAATGTTAACTCGGTAGCCCCAAGCCAGGGCTTTGCAACAAATGGATTTTTAGGTTTTAATGCCAATGCTGAAACTGGCGAACCTTATCCATTTTATTCGGCTACTGCTACGGCAGGTTCAACATTAAACCCAGCAGCACTTACGCCAGCGGGTGGAAGCCAGCCGTTAAACATCGTACAGCCTGTTTTAGGCATAAACTTTATTATAGCCTGGCAGGGTATATACCCATCAAGACCGTAATAGTCAATGATCAAAATTCTAATGATTTTTGATAGGTACCGATGAAAATTGGTATAGTATCAAATTCAAAAATATGCATACCCCTGCTTTCATACCTAAGCAGTAACAAGGCAGGGGTTATGTTATACTTTGGTAAATCTGCCCATACTGATATCAGTATTAATGATTTAGCCAGCTTTTGCAGAGCGAATAATATACAATTCTATGCAGAAGATGATAAGAATGAGCTTTACAACTGGCAGCAACTGCACGAACCGGATGTGATATTTTTTACCGGTTATAACCATAAAGTTGTTGTTGAAGAATTAAGTGGTGTGCCAAAAGGAATATATAACATACACTTTGGTAAACTACCGCAATACAGGGGGCCATCGCCGGTTTTTTGGCAGTTAAAAAACGGAGAAGCACAATTAGGCTTAGCCATACACCAATTAAGTAATAAACTGGATAGCGGTGCGGTTATCTGGGAGCAGAGCATTAAGAACGAAGTATATCATACATATAACTATATAAACCAAGCGTTTAGCGAGCTGCAGGTTAAGGGAGTGTTTGAGATACTTGATAAGCTGAGCAGGAAGCAGCCATTAAATGCAAAAGCGCAAGACGAAACCCAGGCCCAATATTACAAAAGGCCCCAGCTGGCCGATGTAATGGTGAACTGGGAAAACATGGAAGCGAAAGAAATACTTGACCTGATAAAAGCGTGCACATCGTGGAATAACGGTGTAAGCACTTTAATAAACGGGTACGAATTAAAAATATTAGATGCCGAAATAGCTTTGGAAAAAGCGAATAGCATACCCGGCACAATCAATATAGCAAATAACAAGTTCAATGTGGCCTGCATAAATAACGAAGCACTAAACATTAACTTTTTCAACATAAACAATACTTGTATCCCGGCCCGGCATGCAGGTTTTTATGGTTTAAAAACAGGGCAGGCATTCATTAGTAATCTATAACGGCATTGCCGGTAAAATATAACCTAACCTATACTTAATACCTTATCATGAAAAAACTTTTACCCACATTGAAAAACCTGCTGGCGAAGGATATCAGATCCGTTTTAGCAGCTTTGTTTGTTTTGGTGCTTATAAGCATAAGCGGGCAAAGCCAGGCGCAAGTGTATTACGTCACAACCGCAGGCAGTATTAGTGCTGCTGATGCCGACGACGCGTTATTGCGCGCTAACTACGATGGATCTTCAAATACAACAATAGTAGGTAGTATTGCAGTGTCGCCCACCTATTCGGCGTTAGATTTGGCTAATAACCGGATCTTTGTATATGAAGCTATTGCAGCAAATAGGTCAATTAAGGTTTTAAATGCCACCACAGGTGCAGTTATTACAAGTTTTGGGGTATTGGCGGGTATCAGTAATGTAAATGCCTTAAAGTACGATGCGGTAAACGATTACATTTATTACCTTACTACCGATGGATCGGCGCTTAGTACAACCGCTACAGATGCACTTGTACGTGTTAAACCTGATGGTACCGGCCAAACGGTAATTGCATCCGCGTTTACACCTTCTCCATTATACCTGGCCCTTGATCCTGCTAATAACCGGGTATTTGTGTACGAATCATTACCTGCCGCACGCGGTATTAAAACAGTTAGCCTAAGTTCTGGTACAACAACCCAGTCTGCAACTGTAAATGCTGGTACAGTCAAAGAAATAGCTTATGATGCCAACACAGATTTTTTATATTATCTAACCTCAGATGATATTGCCCTTAATGTTGCTGTTACAGATGCTTTAACCAAAGTTAAACCCGACGGCACAAATACAACAGTTATAAAAAGTGCTCTGACAGGTTCGCCTGTATTGTTTGCGTTAGATATAGGTAACAACCGCGCATTTGTTTATGAAGGTGCAACCGCTAATAAAGCTATAAAAACTGTTGATCTTAGTTCTGGGAATGTCGTAAGTGTGATTTCGTTAAGCTCATATGCTTCTACAAGGGTAGTAACATCTATGAATGTGCCTGCGTTGCCAACCATTACAACAGCTTCTGCTGCCAGTATATCATCAGCATCGGCTACATTAGGCGGTACTGTAACCCGGAGCGACGCAAGCGTAACGGCCCGTGGAGTTGTATATAGCAGCAGCAATACTTCACCTATAATAGGAGGGAGTGGAGTTACACAGGCGGCAAATGGAACCGGTACAGGTGTATTCTCAGCAAGTATATCCGGTCTTAGTTCCTCAACAACATACTATGTACGATCTTACGCAATCAGCGGTGCAGGAACAGCTTATGGTTCGGTAACTACATTCGCAACACTTTCAAATGATGCAAACCTTTCGGGTCTATCATTAAGCGCAGGTACATTAACCCCGTCGTTTTCTGCAGGCACAATTACCTATACTGCTTCGGTAGCAAATGCTAATTCAACTATTACGGTTACACCAACCAAAAACAATGCAAATGCAAGCATTAAAGTAAATGGTGTAGTGGTAAATTCAGGTTCAGCCTCTGGTAGTATCAGTTTAAACGTTGGTAGTAATGTTATTACTACTATAGTAACTGCGCAAGATGGTTCTACTACAAAAACATATACTGTCACTGTAACCAGGGCAACAAATCCGCAAAATATTACATTTAACACGTTGCCCGCCAAAACCTATGGCAATGCTGATTTTTCACCAGGGGCAACAGCAAGCAGCGGCCTTGTGGTTAGCTACAGTAGTGATAATACCGCCGTTGCAACTATTGTAAGCGGTAATATCCATATTGTAGGTGCAGGTACGGCTAATATCACAGCTTCACAAGCAGGGGATGTGAATACCTCACCGGCAAGTAATGTTGTACAAGCTTTAAGCGTAAGCAAGGCTGCTATAACGGCTACTGCCAATGCACAAACTAAAATTTATGGAAATGCCGACCCTGTTTTCACTTATTCGGTAACCAGTGGTGCACTTGTATCTGGTGATACCTTCACCGGTGCCTTAACCAGGACCGCTGTCGGTAACAATATAGGCGATTATGCTATTACACAAGGTACATTAGCTTTAAGTGCCAATTACAACCTAACATTTGTTGGTGCTAACTTAACTATTACTAAAAGGCCAATTACCATGAAACCGGTAAGTCTTACCAAGGTTTACGGTGATACAGAACCTTTCAGAAACGCGTTTTCGTTAACTGCCGGTTCGATAGCATCCGGGGATGGTACAAGTGGCCAATTTGGCCGTATTGCCGGTGAGAGTGTGGGTACATATGCCGTGAATTTGGGTGGGAAAATTGTAGTTAATATCGCAAACAGTACTAACGTAACTAATAACTATGATATCACTATAGAGCCGGTTACCTTTGCTATTACCGCTAAACCTATTACTGTTACTGCTAACGCACAAACTAAAACCTATGGCGATGCTGATCCAACGCTAACCTATGACACCAGTGCAGCGTTAATAAGTGGCGATGCATTTAGCGGCGCATTAACCCGCACTACAGGCGAAAACTTTGGTACCTATGCAATAAGCCAGGGGACACTTGCTTTAAGCAGCAACTATACTTTAAGCTTTACAGGTGCAAACTTAACTATAGGTACAAAAACAATTACTGTAACAGCAAATGCGCAAACCAAAACCTATGGTGATGCCGATCCTACCTTCACTTATACTGCCGATGCGTTAATCTCGGGCGATAGTTTTACGGGTTCGTTAATCCGTGATGCGGGTGAAACCGTTGGTTCACATGTAATCAGCCAGGGTTCGTTAGCATTAAACAGCAACTATACCTTAAACTTTACCGGATCTGACTTAACAATCGGTACAAAAACCGTTAATGTAACAGCAAGTGCGCAAACCAAAACTTATGGTGATGCCGATCCTACCTTCACTTATACTGCCGATGCGTTAATCTCGGGCGATAGTTTTACGGGCTCGTTAACACGAGATGCAGGTGAAACCGTTGGTATATATGCTATTAAACAGGGCTCGTTAGCACTAAACAGTAATTATACTTTAAACTTTACCGGAGCAAACTTAACTATCGGTATCAAAACTGTTAACGTAACAGCAAATGCTCAAACCAAAATCTATGGTGATGCAGATCCGACGTTAACTTATACTGCCGATGCGTTAATAGGTAGCGATACCTTTAGTGGGGCGCCAGCAAGGGGGGCGGGAGAAAGTACTGGTATCTATGTTATAAATCAGGGATCACTTACGTTAAACAGTAATTATAGTTTAAATTTTGCAGGCGCTGATTTTACTATTGCAGCAAGGCAGGTTACTATAGCAGCAGACGTGCTTCATAAAACATATGGTGACACTGACCCAGATTTTACTTATCATATTACCGCTGGTTCGTTGTTAAGCGGTGATGCTATAACCGGTTCACTGGTACGCGATGCAGGAGAGACTGCTGGAGTGCATGCTACAAATCAAGGCACTATAGCAATAAACAACCCCAATTACACTGTAACTTTTCAGCCTTCTTATTTAGAGATAGATAGGGCACCACTAACTATTACTGCTGATAATAAAACAAAAGTGGCTGGCCAGGTTAACCCCGCACTTACCTATGTCATTACGGGCTTTAAGAACAGTGAAGATGAATCGGTATTTTCAACACCGGTTAACATAAGCACCCTTGCGGATAATAGTTCACTTGCCGGAGATTATCCCATTATTGTAAACAATGCCACAAGCATTAATTACGATTTTAGCTTTGTTAATGGCATATTAACAGTTAACCCGGCATCAACAAACGCCAATTTGGCAAGCTTAACTGTTGATGAAGGTGCGATAGGCCCTGTATTTGATGCCAGCACGCTTGATTATACTATGTTAGTATCAAACAGCCAGGCCAGTATTACGCTAACGCCAACTGTTGTGGATGCCACTGCTACCGTAACTGTAAATTATATGAATGCTACATCGGGTACATCAGTTGCAGTACCTGTTTACCCTGGCGAAAATCCAATACCGATAACAGTAACAGCACAGGATGGCGCCACCACAAAAAATTATACGCTTACCGTATCCCGCGCTTATGAAACAATATCAACGCTATCGGCCCTTACCGTAAGCGAAGGCACATTAAGCCCTGCATTTACTACAGCAGGACATAGCTATACGGTTTCTGTACCCAATACTGTTGAATCTATAGCTTTAAGCCCGGTAACCACCAGTATGTATGGTTTTATAAAGATCAATGGAAATCCGGTAGAAACCGGTTCTACGCCGCCGCGTTCATTAATTGTTGGCGAAAACACATTTAATATAGAAGTATTTGCACAAGACAGATCAATTTCTGAAACGTATGTAGTAAAAGTAACTCGTGCCGCGTCAAACAACGCCAATCTGGCATTTATAACAGTATCTCCAAACTCGATATTAGCAATCCAGCAAAACACACCTACGCTGGTAGAATACACAACTTCGGTAAGTTCAGGCACAACAAGTATAACCTTAACGCCAACACTTAAAGAAGCCAATGCCACCATGACCATTAATGGTACGGCAGCATTAAGCGGTGTTCCTTCAAATCCGATAGCATTAAATGTGGGTGTCACTATGGTTAATATAATTGTAACCGCACAAAATGGTGTAACTACTAAAACTTATAGAGTGGCGGTAAATCGTACCGGTTCTACTATAGCTGGCCTGTCATTTTTAAGCATAACCCCAGGCTCAATATTGGTTGTGCAGCAAAATACACCAACATTGGTAGAATACACAACTTCTGTAAGCCCGGCAACTACAAGCATAACCTTAACACCAACACTTAAAGAAGCAAATGGTACCATAACTATCAATGGTTCACCAGCATTAAGTGGTGTTGCTTCAAATCCGATAGCATTGAATGCGGGAGCCACTACAATTAACCTTGTAGCAACTGCCGAGGATGGCGTAGCCACCAGGGCCTATACGGTAACAGTAAACCGTGCAGGTTCTACCATTGCCGGCCTGTCATCTATAGATATATCTCCAAGCTCCATACTTACAATCCAGCAAAATACACCTACACTGGTAGAGTACACAACTTCTGTAGGTACGGGTACAACAAGCATAACCTTAACACCAACACTTAAAGAAACAAATGGTACTATAACTATTAATGGTTCACCGATATTAAGCGGTGTTGCTTCGGCTCCTATATCACTGGGCGTCGGTACCACAATGATAGAAATTGTAGTGACAGCAGAAGATAATGTAACCACTAAAACTTATAAAATAGCAGTTAGTCGTGCAGGTTCCAGTCTTGCAGGCTTGTCATATATAAGTGTGTCTCCAAGTTCGGTACTTACCATCCAGCAAAGCACATACAACTTTGTAGCATATACCACTTCTGTAAGTAACGCTACAGCAAGCATAAGACTAACACCAACTCTTAAAGGGGCAAATGGTAGTATAACTGTTAATGGTTCACCGGTTTTAAGCGGTGTAGCTTCAGATCCTATACCATTAAACGTGGGCATCAATGATATTAACGTTGTAGCAACAGCAGAGGATGGAGTAACTACTAAAACGTACACAATAGCCGTAACGCGCGCAGGTTCCAACATTGCCAGCCTAACGCATATAAGTATATCTCCGGGCTCTGTATTGGCAATTCAGCAAAATACATCAAGTCAGGTAACGTACACTACATCTGTAAGCCCGGGTACAGCAAGCATAAAACTAACACCAACGCTTAAGGAAGCAAATGCTACCATGACCATTAATGGTACGCCTGCATTAAGTGGTGTAATTTCAAACCCGATACCATTAAGTGTAGGCACCACCATGGCTAATATTGTGGTAACGGCACAGAATGGTGTAACGACCAGGACCTATACCATAATAGCTACCAGGCCGGCTACCTTTATGGTTGACAGAGCAGATAGCAAACTATTATTTGCAAATAAAGCGGTTAACCCAATGGATCCAACAGATAACGATGGTGTAGTAGTACATCAGGGGGTATCGCCAAATGGTGATGGTTCAAACGACTTCCTGTCTATTGAAGGTATCTCAGCTTACAACGGTAATAAATTATCAATTATGAACGCTAATGGTGCCCTGGTATTCGAGACGAGAGACTACGGTAAAAACAGCTCGAACTTATTTGATGGTCACTCTAACAAAAATGGTGCTTTATTAAAACCTGGCACCTATTTTTACTCGCTTGAGTACAAAGCCGGAAAAGAAAAACGTAAAACAGGGTACATCATATTGAAGTACTAAAACAATAATTGAAAAAGGAATAGTGAAGCAAGAGACAAAGGATATTAAATTAATACCTAACAAAAAACAATTTGTACTTATACTAAGCTTGCTGCTGATGATAACCGGCAGCAAGCTTATGGCTCAGCAACAGATATATAGTTATAGCCAGTATGGCGATAATTTAACCCCAATAAACCCCGCATACTCTTTATTGGATAAGGCAGGTTCGTTAAACGTAGTGGGCCGTAAACGTTTTGTAGGGATAGATGGTGCGCCAAGCAGTTTACTGTTAAGCGGAAGTTTGCCATTAGAATCAATTGGCGGCGCTGCCGGTTTGTATGTTTTGAATGACCAGATTGCAGTTGAGCGACAAATTGAGGTAAATGCCTTTTTTGCAAAAAGTATTCAGCTTACCGAAAAAGACTATTTGTCGGTATCTATAAACGCGGGTGTACGTAACTATGTGGGCAATTATTCAACCCTTGATTACTACGACCCGGAGTTTAAAGATGATATAAGGGAAACCAGCCCTAATATTGGCTTTGGTGTTATGTTTTTTAGTGATAAATATTACCTGGGGATATCTGTACCAGAGCTTACTATCCGTAGTTTAGGAACAGCATCAGTACAGCAGGCTAATTACCTAAAAAGCCATTATTATTTCACAGGGGGCTACCTGGCAGATTTAGCCGAGGATATTAAGTTTAAGCCTACAACATTAGTATCGTACGTAAATGGATCACCCTTACTGGCAGATGTAACCGGTACCATTTATTTAAAAGAACAACTGGGCGTTGGCGTAGGTTATCGTACTGATAAAAGGACGTCTGGTATAATCTCCATAACCACCGATACATTTAGGGTTGGTTACAGTTACCAGTTCGGTGTGGCATCGAATAACCTGGGCGGTATAAATACAGCTACTCATGAAGTTAGCTTAAGCTACCGATTTGGTAAAACCAGCGAACGGAAGTTGCTATAAAGCTTGCGTACAGGTAAGGAAGGAGCGATATCTATTGTTACAAATTAGGATTGTAATATTGAGATAGGATAAGTGGGAACGCGGGCTTTGATTGATTAATGATCACACAATGGCGGATACCGAAAAGCCTTTAATAGAGTAGGTAAATACAACCTTAACCAAAATCACAATGGCCTCACCTATTACCAGCATTCCTGCTGCCGAACAACAGCACATGTTATTTCTTTTTATGCCTCTTAAAAAGAAAACACCAAAAGAAGTGGTAAGCAAAGCGCTTACAAGTATCCAAACCGAAATTAAAAATATCAGTGACCCGCGTGCGGCAACAGGTGTGCATTTCTTTATGTTTTACCACTTGCTTGATGGTACAACCCCTCAACCTAAATTACCTGTAACCAGCTTTCAAACCATGCCGGGTAAAGATATGCTTGTTGTGCAATCGTTATACGATGCAGATTTCGCACCATACATCAGCTCGTTTGTAACAAACCCGGTTATTGCATGGGGTTTAAACCAAATTGTAGATGCTATGGACGAAACCGATATATTCCCTGCATCTGATCCTACATCTGCGATTTCTATTAGCGAAAATGGTGGTGTAGCCGAAAATCCGGATGCATTTAACTGTTTGCTGATGCGCTACAACTTTGCCGACCCAACCATCCCTGCATCTGCAAAAACGCCTAAAGACACCAATTATAAATACGTACTCGGTGTAACATTCCCGGGCTTAACCGTGGGTAAAGTATTACAGAATTATCCCGATGCGCCAACATTATGGCCATTCCCGCCGGCTGATATAGCTTATGAGCAATCAACGCCGCCAACTCCCTGCTAATTATCATTCTGATCCCCGCGCAAGCGGGGATATTTAACTTATTTAAATTAAAGTACAATGAGTAAATACCTGAATGATATTGCAGATCCGAACGCGCCCAAACTTCAATTGGATGATATACAAGGCCTGATACTGCGCGGTTATAATTTTGATTATATACGTTACCTGGTTTTTACTATTGATAGTAATAATATATCCGGCGCGCGCGAGTTTTTGAATAAACTATTGCCTGATAGCGGTTCGCCGTTAACCATAACTTCTGCAGCACCATGGCCTAACGGTGTAAAGCCATCCTATTGCCTCAATATTGGCATTACAAGCTTTGGCCTTAAAATGCTAATAGGTCCTACGGATTACTCTACTGTTAAATCGGCCAGTTTCCCGTTGTTTGGTTTGTATGACGGCGGTGCGGCTGTTAATGCCGCTGCGGTAGGTGATATCGATGATAGTGCCCCTGCAAAGTGGTGGAAAAGATCGGGAGGGTGGGAATTACCTGCCGACCCTAAAGCAGACGGCTCTGACTTGCATGTACAAATAAGCATCTATACCAAAAGTGAGGAAGAACGCGAAGCGTATTACGATACACTATTGAGCCTTATACCGGTCAACAATAACGTACCTGCCTTAGCTTTAGCGTTTATGAAAGATTCTAACCCGCTATTAACCGGGCATAACTATATCCACTTTGGATATAAGGATAGTTTTTCGCAGCCCCGCCTTAGCAAAGTGCCATGGAATAACAAATCACAACGTATGCTGCTGGGTGTAAGCACCGTTGATGACCGGCCTATTGTGCCCCCTTATCACTTTGTGATCACCAAAAAATATAACGACGGTAAAACCACGGTACCTAATTATAGGGCGCATCCGTTGATACTTAACGGTAGCTTTGCCGCCTTTCGATTATTATACCAGGATGTAAAGGCTTTTAATACCTTCATCAATAAAACACCAGGCGTAGAGCCCGAACTGGTTGCCGCCAAAATGTGCGGCCGTTGGTTTGATGGCACACCATTGGTGGTATCGCCCACAGGGCCCAATCCTAATTTGAAGGATTTTGATTACACTAATTTTAACTACTTAAGCCGAACCGCTAACCAGCAAGGGGAAATGAAAAACGATGCATTGGGAGTTTTATGCCCTTACGCGTCGCATATACGGCGTACTAACCCTCGTGATGATAATATGGTTACAGGTAACCAAAACAACCCGGACGGCACGCTAAACTATGCCGAAAGCAGGAGGATCATGCGCCGGGCTGGTGCATACGGCCCCGATTATGACGAGGTTAAGGATAAAGATAAGGATATACAACGCGGCCTGGTAGGGCTGTTTATTTGTGCCAATCTGGCTTCTCAATTTCAATTTATTATGCAAAGCTGGGTTATACGCAATGGCTTCCGTACAACAGATGCCAGCCCCAATAGTAGTGGTTTCGACCCATTGTTTGGGCCACCAAATAACACAATGCAGGCTTATAATGAATTTGACTACCTCAATGACGAAACTACACCGCCTGCTTATAAAAGCATTGACGGCCTGGAACGTTTTGTACGTACCGATGGCGGCTTGTACTTGTTTTTACCGGGCATAGACGCGCTAAAATGTTTATCGCAAGGCATTATACCAACAACTTAAAAACTCTAAACCCTATTAATACCTTATCATGAAAACAACGCTTTTATTTACCGATGATAACCGGCTGGCCAAAAGGCCGGTATCATACAAAGAGATTGATGAGAAGGCGCTGCACGCTGTTGTGCAGTCGGCCGTTAACGTGGAGCTGTTCACTATTCCTTTGTACATGACCTCGCTGTATTCGCTGCATGGCATGCACGAGATAAATAGCAAAGACAGTAACTTTTACGAAGGCCGGATCTGGCCGGGCATGGCGGCATCCGCTCATCCAAAAACTGCTAACGAGAATGCCTTTAACGCTGTATTTAGTGTGTTTGTGGCCGAAATGCTTCACCTGCAGATCATATCAAACCTGGCAAAAGTGGTTGGTTACGACCCTAAATTTACCTGCGAACCGTTACAGGACGAAAAAACTTACGCATGGAAATGCTATGCACCTGATGCAACCATATTACCGGCAATTTTAGATTTTAACGATACCATTGCCCCTTATAACAAAATTAAAGTAAAGCTGGGGCCTATGGATGTTGAACAGTGTAACCTGTTCCTTGCCATAGAAGAAACCGAGAACGATGCCGAAAAAATTATCGACCCATCAAAAAAGGATAAGTACAATGAGAAGGCACCTTACAATAATTGGAAAGAAGGCGAGCCATTACCGTATTTTGGTTCGATAGGTAATATGTACCTGCAGCTGTGGAACTACCTTTCTATTGAATACGCCGATGGGACAACCTTATGGGATATAGTTTTCAAAAAAGGATTGGAAAAAGCCCAAGCTGCTTCAACAAAGTCCGGCAATAACGAGGCTGTAAAAACCGCCCTGCAGAAAGAGGTTTTTAACCCCGGCAGGTTAAATCCAACACAAACAGGTAGTGACGAATATCCGCATATGCCAACCAGTATTGAACATACCGAAAGCGAGAAAGCACTGCTGGATGTATTGAACATGATAAATGGCATTACCGATCAGGGTGAAGGCGGTGGTGTAATTAATGAAATATTAGCCCGTGTAAGCAAGAGCCGGATGCTTAAAACACAGCTTACCTTAACAGCGGTAAAAGATCAGTTTAGGCCAAGTTGCCCGGTATTGCGTAACAAATATCCTTCATACTCGGCTACAGGGCAGCAGGTTGATTCTGTCAAAGCTGAAGCACGCGGTCATTTTGGTGGTATGGATCATTACGAAACATTTGCTTATGTTTTAGAGCTTATTAAAAGCAAGGAAATATACACTTGGGACCAGTGGCATGCCGATGGCAATAAATGGAGTGCAGAATTGCTGGAAACCGTTGGCTATGATCCTAAACGTTATCCAAACCTGCCTTTATCAGGAGATATTGCGCAGGCCCTTAATAATTTAAAGTTGAACGATACTGACGGTAAAAATTATGACTTGTTCAGTCGCACCTCAACCGGCGCTATTGCCGGTGTTACGCGGGTATTGAACGATTTTTTCCAAGATCCAAAAACAGCATTCCCTTACCCTTCAATGGGTGGTTCGGGCGATAGGATGTCTATCTGCTGGGCTATATTCGGTAAAATACCAAATATAGCTTTGGGTGTAATCCCTCCGGGAGAAGTGCCGTTAGATCGCAGCCAGCATTTATACCATGCCTGCCAGGGGCTTAACCTTGATGAACAGATAAAACACGATCCGGCAAGCTGTGCCCAGGTACAGCTATTTCATACTTGCAAAGGCTCAAATGAGTGTAAAGGCGAGGGTGGATGTGGTTTTGTACAGTCCACCGGTGGTGGCGGCGGGTGCGGAGCAGCTACTTCATATACCTTTCTTAAGGCCAAAGGCGATAAAGTATCGCCATATAGCCCACCGTCTGATAATGCCTGCGGTGCGTTAGGTGGTTGCGCGGTGCCAATTTCGGCTTCGCAAATGTACCCGTCTATTCCTGCGCCAAATGAATATAAGATGCAGTTGAACGATTTTGGCCCGGCTCCTAAATACCAGCCAAGTCCATTTGCAATTGTTGACTATGCAAAAGGCGACCTGGTATACGATGTGGCATGGAATGCATATGCTGAAGTTTTAAAGAAACGCGGAGCAAAGGTTCCTGAAAAACCAAAACCAAGCGACTTGCGCCTTGCCTTCCCACCATCAACCTAAATAATAATTATTGCATGAGCATGAATACTAAACCACGCCTGGGCCTGCCAAATTTGGGCCTTGGCGTGGGTTTACGAAATAAACATTTTAACTACCTGCTTCAAAACCCCGCAGGGGTAGACTGGTTTGAGATAATCAGCGAGAACTTTATGGATGACTTTGGCTTTGCAAGCCATGTGCTGATGCATGTTCGCAAGCAAGTGCCAGTTGTAATGCATGGGGTATCATTGTCTGTTGGCAGTACCGATCCTATTAATTACATCTATCTGCAAAAGCTAAAAGCCCTCGCCGAAGTTATAGAACCTGAATGGATCTCTGATCATTTATGCTGGACTGGCGTTGCTTATACCAATACGCACGACCTGCTGCCGATGCCCATGACTGAAGAAAGCCTTGACCACGTTGCCGAACGTGTGCTGCGGATACAAGACTTTCTGAAACGCCCGCTGATATTAGAAAACCCATCAACCTACTTGCAGTTTAAGGCATCAACCATGCCCGAGTGGGAGTTTCTATCAGCCCTGGCTAAAGAGACCGGTTGTGGCTTACTGCTTGACGTAAACAATGTTTTTGTATCGGCACATAACCATGGGTTTGATGCTGTTAAATACATTGATAGCCTGCCACACGAGCATATTGTACAAATGCACATTGCCGGCCCTACAGATTGCGGCGATCTATTGGTAGATACACATGAGCAGCCCGTGCCATCAGCGGTATGGAAACTATACCAACAGGCACAACAACTAACCGATGGCGTAAGTACCTTATTGGAGTGGGACGCCAAAATACCCGACTATCCCGAACTATTGGAAGAACTGTTTAAAGCAAGGGAAGTGTTGAAAGGTAATATCCCGGATGAAGGCGTTTATCGTTCGCCTAATATGGCGGTATCCAATCCTGTGGATTTTCAATTACAAGCATCAAATGGTTAAACAGGATACAGCATTTTTGCAAAATTGGCTGCGGACAGTGGTAATGGCGCCCGGCTTTTTGAAACAGAAGGTCGGGTTGGCTAACCATACGTATAATGTGAGCGAAGATGATGTAGTATCTGACGAAGGTAAGGCATCGATATATGCGCGTTTAAATGTTTACAGTTCAGGCTATATGCTGAGGCTGCTGGACTGTATGTACGCCGATTATGCGATTAGTAAGAAGTTTATGGGTGATGAGTTATTCGATAGTTTCGCGAAAGCTTACCTGATGTACCATCCATCCACCTCGTTCACTTTGTATGATTTGGGTAAAGCCTTTCCTGATTTTCTGGAGAAGACAAAACCACAATCCGAAGAAGGAACGGATAATGCCTATTTTGATATTCCCGCCACTTTAGCCAGGGTTGAACGTGCGCGACAGGTTGCAATGCGCGCACCTGGCACAGAAGGCGAGATTACTGATATGAATCCTGTAAACATACAGGACATGTTTTTTAGTAAGCTAAACATCAGTATACCCGAATGCCTGCAATTGTTGGAACTTAATTTTCCGATGAAGGAATTCTTTGAATCGGTTTACCGGGAAGGTGAGTACGAATTGCCATCGCCCCAAAAAACCTTTATGGCCATCAGCAGGAAAAATTACCGCATTGTATTGGAAGAAATTACCGAAATGCAGTTCCTGTTGCTGCAGGAATGTAAAAACCATACCAATTTATACGAAGCTATTTCGGCACTCAGCAACCAGCAAAATGTTTCATCAGCCGATCTTTTGGCCGATGCTTATCTGTGGATAGCATATTTTCGTAAATGTGGGTTTATACAGGTTGTAAGTTAAACTTCGGCTTCTATCAATACATCTTCCTGATGCTTCATAGGTATTTTAGAACGGAACATCATATAGATGATAGCCAGAATGGTAATCACTGCTGTGCTATATAAGATATACGGTACCATGCCAATAACATCCTGGTAAAACCAACCCGAGATCAAAGCCCCCAAACCTATACCTGCTTCTAACGAAATATACATGGTAGCCATTGCTTTACCACGATATTGGGGATGGCTCATGTCTACCGTCCATGCGTTTAGGGCGGGGGAGAGGATCCCTGTGGCTACACCATAAACAACGCCACCGGCTAATAAACCCATAGCAGTTTTTTCGTAACCGATAATTACAAGCGCTATAACCAGCAATACCAGCCCTGTATTAATTACATATATGCGGCCGTATTTGTCTGATACCTTACCTGCTACAAACCTTATCAGTAGGGATGCGATGGTGAATACCATAAAAAACAGGCCTTTGTTAACGATGCCCAAATGCTGGCTCCAGTCGGGGATCACCGTAAGGATAGCACCATAGGCTACGTAAGATAACAGTGTTACTATAGCCGCAGGCAAAACTTCGACAGCTATAATATCCTTACGCGATATTTTGAGGATGGATAAGCTGAATTTCTGTTTTGTCTTCAGCGTTTCTTTCATGTTCATCAAGATAATGATAGACATCAGCGCCAAAAAAGATGAAGTATAAAATAAGGTATTCAGCGAAAAATAAAGCCTGATAGTACTGCCAATGGCTGGGCCAATAGCGAGACCGGTACTAAAGCAAATACCGTGAAACCCCAATGCCTCGCCCCAACGCTCCCGGGGAACAATATCGGCCACGTAAGCAGCCGTTGCCGTCGGTTTAAAACCGGTTGAAAAGCCATGCAGTAATCTTAGGAACAGAAAACCCGCAACGCTACCCAGTATGGGATATAGAAAGCCGCATATGAAACAAACTATAGAGCCAACAGCCATAACCGGCACACGGCCGAGTGTATCTGTTAATCTGCCACTGAAAGGGCGGGAGATACCGGCTGTAAGTGTGAATAATGCGATAATTAATCCCTTATGCTCGCCACCACCAAGACTGCTTAAGTAAGAGGGCAGCTCGGGTATAAGCATATTAAAACTTGCCGAGAATAATAGCGAGCTTAGGCAAACCAGTGCAAAATGTAAATTATAAATAGGATGTGCCGGTTTGGTCATTTAGATAGAGATAGAATATTTGGCAAGTGTACCAAATTGCATTAAAAAATCACTCGTCGATTTTTGAACATCGTGTTTGTATCAAGATACTAACACAGGCAGAAATGGTTAAAGTAAACATAAAAAGGGCTTATCAAATAAGCCCTTTTTATAATTCAGTAGTTGATAAATTTTATTTTTGCATCACCATAACGCCATTCATGATGATAGTGCTGCCACCATCGGCTACTATGTTATAAACTTTTTGGGTGCCGCCGGCATGCTCGGTTTTTAAGAGTACAGTGTAGGCCTCATATTTGCCGGTTTGCTCGTTAAGGCATAATACATCCTGCCCTAAAGCAATTTCACCAATTTTTTGGTTGCCCTGTTTGGTAAGCATTGGGTGGTTTGGTGTAGCCTGCAACACTTTGCTGTTTAGCTTTATGTTTTGGCCTTTCACCTGTGCCGATACCAACACCAGTTTAGTTAAAGCATAGTTTTTAGCGTCGTGGGTGGTTAACTCTTTAACCTTTACTGCCGATGTTATTTTGGTTGCGGGGTCAACGGTAATAACTTCATCGCCGCTTTTTACATCTCTCAGCAGCTTTTTAGCTCCGCTGGCCATGGTCACCATTTCATCGCCGGGGAAGCAGATATCGTTACCATAAGTAGCCGACTCTTCCTTCATATCCTTACCACCGTTCAGTAATTTATATTGCTGAAAGCTTAGTTCTTTAGATAGTATATAAGAGAGTTTTAGTATGAAGTTGGTTTCCACCTTGTTGATATTGTCAATATCCTGAAAGTACTGCTCCCAAACTTTGGCATCAGCAGTAAAATCGGGTACCAGTGCTTTGTATTGCTTACCTTTTTCGTTGGTATAAAAAACCATGGTGCCAATTTCCTGCATACCTTCTTTGGCTATTAATTTGTAAAGGTCGATCCGCTTTTTAAGGCCATCGCTGCCGGTAATAAAGTAAGGTTTACGGCCTTCATACCTATCCAACACGTAAGTGTTCTCAAACTTTACATAGGTATCCTTATCAAGGTCGGCAATGTTGAAAGTTTGCGCCTTGGTATACTCCGCCATAGTAAGCGGCCTTGGGGTTACGGTTTGCGCCTGGCTTAAATAGACAGAACCCGCTAATAGTAGTGTTAATGCTAGTTTACGCATATTTTTAATAGAGTCAAGATATTAGAATCAAGAGTCAAGAGAATAGGCGGGAATATTTAGTCCTGATTCTTGGCTCTTAACTCTTGATTCTGTAATTAAGATAATTCTTTAAATGCTGCGGCGAAGGCTTCCATTTCGTCCATACGGCCAATGCTTACGCGGCACCAGTCTTTGCCGTTAAATTTCCAGTCGCGGATGCCTACACCCCGTTTAAACATCTCTGCAGAAAACTTTTTACCGTCCATTTTTAAAGGGAACATTACAAAGTTTGCCGATGAAGGGATATAATCATAACCTTCTTTCTTTAATACAGAATATAGGTATTCTTTTGACGCGTTGGTTTTTTTCAAGGTATCATTCAGGAAATCCGTTTCGCGGTAACCGGCAAGGGCTGCAGATAATGTAGTGGCTGATATACTCCAGGCTTGCGTGGTGTATTTTTCAAATGCCTTAATAGTATCCGGCTGTGAGATAATATATCCTAATCGCAAGCCGGCAAAACCGTAAAGTTTAGAAAAAGTACGTGCTACTATAACATTATGTCCGGCTTTTATCATGCTTACCATTGATGCCGCCTGTGGGTCGGGCAGGTAATCGATATAGGCTTCATCTACAAAAACGGTTGCTTTTTTAGATACACGTTCGCAAAAAGCTTTCAGTTTTTCGGTATCAACAACGGTAGCAGTTGGGTTATTAGGGTTACAAATGTAAACCAGTCCGGTGTTGGCGTCCACCTTGGCTTCCATGGCGTCGAGGTCTAATTTATAATCGGCGGTCAATGGTACCTTTATCCATTTGCCATCCAGTTCTTCGGCCCGCGAAGGCAGATCATCGTAAGATGGATCGCCGGTTATTACATTTTTACCGCCTTTGGTATAATTTAACGCGGCAGCTAATAGTAATGGGGTAGAGCCGGCATCCATCAAAATATTTTTCTGCGCTACACCTTCATAAGCGGCAATTTTGCCAGATAGTTGTGATAGCAGCATGAAGGGGTACTGGTAACTTTTGTCAATAACGTCGGCTATCGCTTTTTTAGCCGCAGCCGACGGGCCGAATGGGTTTTCGTTTGCTAACAATCTTGCTTTTAGGTCAAAAGGACCGTTTAACACAGCTTCCTGATCGGTTAAGGCGCGTGTAGATCTGAATACACGTTTAGGCATAGCCGATAGCTTGCTGATGGTGCCCGAACAAAAAGCCAGTCCCCCGGCTATGAAGGCGCTGGACCTGATCCAGCTTCTGCGGTTAATTGAGTTTGCCATTGTGGGTATACTTTAGTTATGGGTATATTTAGTTTAGTTTTTTCATCGTTGTACCGGATATTGTGCCCGTTGCCCGCTAACCCTTGCATGCAAAGTCGCTACCGTGCTGCGTGCCGATTCAAATGCCCCAGCCATCCACGCGTTTAAATAGGTTAAATGTTCGCCGGCAAAATAAACCTGCTTATCTGGTTTTAACAGCGCGGGATACTGGTTTTTGCGTGTATCGGTATTATAAACCGCCCATCCGCCAAGGCTATATTTTGTTTTATGCCAGCTAACCGAGAATGAGTTCTCAAAATCTTTGTCATATTGCGGATGTATCAACCTGCCTTTTTCCAAAGCGAATTTTTCACGGTCAGCGTAACCTAAAGCACCTATCTTTTGCGCCTTCTCGTTAAAATTATAATACCCTATCAGGATGCCTTTTTTACCCAGATAATCATACGATGGGTAAAATACCTGCGTCAGATCGTTATTGGTATGGGTGATGCCTCCGTAAATGTGTTCATCCTCTTCCCAAAAGCGGCGCCTAAACTGCAGACCAATTTTTCCTGTCGGGATGTAACCGATATAGTCTATCGCCCGGCTTACATCACCAGAAAAATTATGATTGATATTGCTTAGCACAGGCAGGGGCAAGGTGCAGATACACAGATCGGCATTGATCTCATGTTTACCAGTGGCATCGGTATACAAAATTTTTACACCTTCGGGTAGGTTGGTTATGTCGGTAACTTCGGCCCCCATCTTTAAAAAAGGCGCTATTTTTTTCTCTAATGCCGATGCTATTTTATCCATACCACCCACGGCCTGGAACATGGTCATCTGCAGTTCGTAGGTATATTCGGCTACGTTATAAAAGTCCGGATCCATTAAGCCGGAATGTATCAGGTCTGCCAATTTATTCGGGTCGCCAATTTTACCGGGTTTGTCACCGGCGCCATACATCTCGGTATATCCACGGCGCGCCGATGCTTTGTATAGTTTGTCAACATCAAGCCCGCCCTCGGCTTTCAGGTATTCGATAACCTTCTCGGTATCTTCTTTTGTTAAGGCATTATCCAAATTGCCATGGTCAATGCTTTTTGCGAGCATCTCGCTCATGTAACCGCGGATATCGTTATGCACTTCTCTTACCTTTATCTTTTTGTTTGATAAAGGGCCTTTACCTTCGGCGAAGTAATAGGCACCTTCGTTTATGTTGTTATAAACCTGTATGGGTACACCCAGTTCTTTGCAATAATGCAGGGTAAGTTCATGATTATGCGGTATCCGCGACGGGCCCGCGTTAAAGTACTGGCCTTCATCAAAACGGGCGGTAACAGTGGGTTTATCAATCTCGGTTTGGGTACTGCCATTGCGAATGCTCCAGCAGCGGCCGCCTGCCCTTTGGCGGGCTTCAAGAATAGTGCAGCGATAGCCGAGTTTGGTTAGCTCGTAGGCACACGTCATACCTGCTAAGCCGGCCCCTAAAATAATAATGTGTTTGCCGTTACCTGTACCATGTAAATTAAATGCATGTGCGGGGGCGGGGCGTAATAATCCTAAAGCTAACATGGCGGGATATGTGCCGCCTGCAAGCATTGCGCCTTTGCCCAAAAAATCTCTTCGGCTAATTGTTTTCACAAAAAATGGTGGTAAAACTTCTTTATTTGATAAAGATAATTTAATATAATGTTTATTAAAAGAACCCTGTAAATATTTTAATTATGATAATATCTACCTAAATAATATACATTTTTATTAAAAGCGTGCTAGAAAAGTGACAGTGTAGTTAACAACATTATTATGTTCATAATAATAATGATAGATAGGTAGCCGAACCACACTTGCAGTAAAGAGGAGGTGATTTTAAATTGAGTAATTATACGTGTTTTTAAAATAGGGTATTTTTACCCGGTAAAATAGTCAACTAACTGTTTATCTTTATTTTATAATCTTAATTATAAAATAACCGTTAAAATATAAACATGCCCATCTGTTTAATGGCTTTAATAATATGAGAAGGTAATTAATAAATATTTAAGCATATTTTATCCCCTAAATTATGATCAAAGTTTTTATTAGCCACAGTCATCAAGATGAAAAATTCGTAAATCAACTTTTAGTCCGATTGAATAAGGATGGAATAATGACATTAGCAAATGAAAGAGAGGTTACTAAAGGTGACAGAATTACTAACGCGATAAATAGTACGGATTACTTTATTGTTGTTTTGTCAAAGAGGAGTATAAATTCAAAATGGGTTAGTTTTGAATTGTCTGCAACAATATTAAATGAGATATCAATACAAGATAATATAATCCTACCCGTATTAATTGATGATTGCGAAATACCACTTTCGTTAAAAGACCGGATATTCGCAGATTTTCGGTTTTCATTTGAAGAGGGTTATCAAAAGTTTAGGGGCGCTTTAATTCCTAAACCAACCAGACAATTTCATGAAATGCTAAATTAGCAGAGCCGGTAGCCACTTCTTAAAGAATATCGAAAATCATTAGCTTTGGCTCATCATTAAACAATTTAGCTATTATAATATGCAGGAAGCCTCTCCATTAAATCAAGTTGCAGAATTTCATAAAACATTTAAACACCCGGTTTTAGAACAGCCCACTATTCCATCAAAAGCAAGATGCGCTTTAAGAGTATCTCTTTTGGCCGAGGAAGTAAAAGAGTTGCAGGATGCCATTGCCGATAACAACCTGGTAGAAATTGCCGATGCGCTTTGTGATATTCAATATGTATTGGCCGGTGCTATTTTAGAGTTTGGTTTGGGCGATAAGTTTAAGGCTTTGTTTGATGAGGTGCACCGGTCAAACATGAGTAAAGCTTGTAACTCGATAGAAGAAGCTAACCAAACTATAGCACATTACAAGCAAAAAGACGATAGCGAGTCTTATTTTAAAGAAGAGGAAGCAAAATTCTTAGTATTTAGAACGGCCGATAACAAAACATTAAAATCAATTAATTATTCGCCTGCAGATTTAAAGGGGTTGCTTTTGTAATTAGATTGATTTAAGAAACTGAGGTCTAATTGTTGCAAACTAATTTGATTTTTGATTGTTTTTCTTGTAACTTCATCATTACCAATTATAAACATTCTTAAAAAGGAGGGCATCATGAACATGGTTCGCAGAATTGAACATTGGGGTGATCTTCATCACCCTAAATGGCTTGATATAATTCGTATAGTTCTTGGAATGATCATATTTACCAAGGGTATTATATTTATTAGCAGCACAAGTGTTCAGCAAGATTGGATCTTCCATAACAGTACATTTGATTTTTCGGGTTTATTGGCGGTTGTTCTGATACATATTGTGGCATTTGCGCATGTTATAGGCGGCATGCTTATTATTGCCGGCTTACTTACCCGTTTAAGTGTAGTTATCCAAATGCCTATTGTATTAGGTGCAATGTTTTTTGTGAACATTACAAAGGGGCTAACTTTTGTTAATACCGAACTGTGGCTATCAGTAATTGTTTTTATAATGCTGGTAGTAATATGGATAGCCGGCTCGGGGTCTTTTTCTGCAGATCACTGGATCCGTGAAAGCAATGCTTATCGCCATAAACGTACCGAAGAATAGATAAGAAGAATATTTTAAGCAATATATGCTTCATGCATTAGGCCTTTCTGTGTACGCAGAAAGGCTTTTTTTATGTAACCTGTTTTTATAATTAGGGTGATAACGCCCTATACAATGATTAAATAAGTATATATCTTTAGGTGTAAATTATTGTGATCACCTAACCTTAATCATCATGAACCAATTAACAGAATATCTTGAGAAAAAGAACTCCGATTTGGAATTGTCCTATCTGCAAATTAGAAGGGCTGTTGGCGTTTTAGGGATCATTTTGCCAATTGTAATTGTATTGGGCTCAATAATATTTACCCATTGCACCATTCTTGAACCCTCTATAAGCGATTATTACTATACCATAATGGGTGACGTGCTTGTTGGGATATTATGCGGTGTATCCTTGTTCTTATATTCTTACAAAGGGATTGATAACTGGGATAGGATCTCCAGTAACTTAGCTTGTGTATTTGCCTTAGGTATTGCTTTCTTCCCAACAAATTATGATCATTGCCAGGTTTGTGCCCAATGTAAAATGGTTTCAAGGGCTAATGATGACTTAAGAGGCTATGTTCATTATGGATCGGCGGCTTTGTTTTTTATTATACTGGCGTGTATGTCACTTTTTTTGTTTACACGCACAAAGGCTAAAGGGAGGATGACTAATCAAAAGCGTAAGCGTAATATTGTTTACCGCACTTGCGGTATTATTATGCTTGTTTCTATCGCTATTATAGCCAGTTTGAAAATTTCAGCTATTGGTAAGATACTGATCCCATATAAACCTGTTTTTTGGTTAGAAACTATCGCTCTATGGGCATTTGGAATATCATGGTTAACAAAAGGCGAGTTTTTGCTAAAGGATGAATAGCTAAAAAGCAATAGTTAATTTTTGGATAAGGTATATTTTGGAATGAATTACAGCGGGTTTGGATCCCAGACCTGGTTAGCCTGTTATAGTAAACTGCGATGTTGCAGGCCCTGTACTAAATAATTTACCTGATAATATTGTCCGCTGTTTTTATAAAACTGAACATTGTTTATCTCTTTTCTTACAATAAGGTTATTGGCAGCGTCATAGGCTTTAAAACGACATTAACCGCTTTTGATAATCCCAGGAAGGCAATTAACATTTTTTCATATTAATGTTATTGGTTGTGTTTTGATCAATAACACCGAATAGAAGTTTTAAATGTGGCTTTGGTGGGATACAAGCAAGCATTTTATCTATTGTGTTTCTATAAAGTTAAATCCTTGTAACTATAGGTTACCGCATAAAACACTTCTCATGTTTTTTATCATATTATACTCATAAAGAACAAGTTAAAATTTAAACTAGCAGGTAACACGGGTGTGATTTTTAATAAATTTTTATCATTAAAGCCTATTTTAATACTAAAAATATTAGCATTATTGAATTCTGTTTCTTAATTTTGAAAATAAATTAATTACAATGGAAAATTTAAAGGAGATTGAACATCTACGTTTGTTTATGGCTGAAGCAGTTGAAATGCTTGAAGATATTAAACACAAGTTTGGATTGTTTGAAAAACAAAGGTACCATAAGTTTAAGTCTGCTTTGGATGATTTTAACAAACTATCTAACCAGCCGGTGTTAGATGATTAAAATAATCTACTTAAATGATATGGAAGATAACAGCACCCTACTTCAGGTAAGTGCTTATTCGGGGTTAATAGGCGCCTTACTTACACAAGCTTTAATTGGCTTATTCTCTTACGTTGGTGATAAAAGAAAATCAGATACGGAGCTTAAAAAAACTTACAGAAATAAACAAGTTGACATAGCCGAGAACTTTTACTACGTGACGGGAGAGAAGATGGCCATTGTTAAAAAGAATATTGGCTATTGGAAGAACTACAATAATTCGAGAAGTGAAAAGAGCCTGAATTTCCTAAACAAAGAGATCATGAAGCTAAATGCTTACATGCAAAAACTTGATGCAGAGAACTGGAAATATAATCTTATCAGTCTTTACTTTGATGTATCATTAACCAACGATCTTATGATCGCATCAAACCTAAAATCAAAAGAGTTATACCTTCGGGTTTTGGATCTGACAGATGAAATTAAGCATGCTTTAGAAGAATCAAAAGGGGACTTGTATCAACTTTATACACAAACTATCACCGAAATGTGCAAGCATTATGAAGAAATTTATGCGAAAATGGCTAATGATATGAATGTTGTAAAATCAGGTTTGCTAACTGAGTTCGGTTTAAAATAGAGCAATGATGATTAGGGGCCAACGAGGATTGAACTCAAAAAGTGGCTCCATTGCGTAGAAGCGCAATGTTGAAATCATCTTTAAAAACAAAACCGCCTCTAAATCTATTGGAAGCGGTTTTTGAAATTTTGTGACCTTCCGACCGCAGTTTTCGAACTCTTTTATAGAGGATTTAAAGAAAATTGCTTCTCTATAATTGCTTAAATATTCTCTCTCATATCAAAAACTTTCGTGCACAATAAGTTTCCAAACTTTAAAACTAATTCGTTACTCGATTAGCAGCAAAGTTAAGTTTTAAATATCCTGTAACTTATTGTGATAGAATTCATCACCGGAAAATGCTATTATAATCAATATGGAATGAAAGCAAATGCGCCTTTGATGATTACCTTTTATTGATATGGTGTAGCACCGAGGATTCGAAAAGGAAAAACCTACATCGGAATGGTTGCGGACCAGGCGGGTAAAAAAAGTTATTGATATTTCTCCTAATTCACTTCAAAGGTCTCGTGTTACCGGTAATCTGAAATTTTCGAAGGTTGGCAGTATCTACTATTATAAAAATAGGATGTGGATCAATTGTTGGAGGGCAGGTATTGAGACACCACGAGCTAAGAAGCGTCGTTTCTTTTATTCAGCAAGGCCAGGATGATAATAGGTTAGGGTGAACACATATAAGCTTTCAAACAGCTTTATTTTTTATTGGGTATTAATGATTTTAAACAATCATTTAATATCTCAAGAAAGGCCTTTATGAAATTAGCAAGAGTAGGATCAACCGCGATCTATGATAAGTGTATTAAGGAGATTGCAGCTAGTGAGTATATTGAGTATACCCATCATTTCATCTAACCAATGAAAGTGAAGTTAAGTTGAATATGCAATAGGGGTATCACGCATTGAAATTAGGGCATTGTCTTTTTTTTTTTACATAAATACTTTCATAACAAATATTACCTTAGCTATTCAACTTTACCCCGAAGTATGGTTGGGACTCAACCAAATCTTATAAATATTTCGACTATTTCACTATGAACGACTTATTAAGTATTGCAAACTATATTTTGGAAGGAAAGCCATTCTACAATAAAGGCAGGCGGTTTCTAAATTTCTTGTTCCTCGCCAGTATTACTTCGTTCACGTACAAATGGTTGATTGGTAATTATGAGTTCCTCGATATTGGGAATTATAAAGGTATAATCAATTTCTTCATAGAAGGTAAATTTTTTATTCCATTGAGCATTTATGCCTCCTTATATGGGGTGACTGAGCTTATTGGATTCCTGCTTTTTTCCGTCGTCACTCATATTAAACTTATCAAATGGAAGCGAAAATTAATGTCAGAAGAATTTGATGATAATATGTTCAAAGAGGGACTAGATCTCATATTGTTCATGACCAGATACCTTTCCGTTCATAATTTGTCTGCCAAGCAGATGATTAAATCTTATAAGGAAAATGTAAAGGGTGTTCCGCATACTGAAATAAATGAATTACAACAAGAAATCGCAAAGAGCACAGATAATATGAAGAGGTACTTTATCTTTTGTATCAGGGCAATATTTGCCATAAGTATTTTCAAAGTGACTCTTCCTGAATTTCACTGGTTAGCTTACACCGGCGTAATGTTTATATTAATTGTGTGCCTGCTTGGAATTTACATTCTGTATAACCTTGTATCTCTTTTACCAGCCATTGTTCGGGTGTTTTGTATACAGGCTGAAAAATATAAAATTGATCCTGAATTAATTCAATCAAATGAACCGATTCAATTTGGTCAGGAACATTTGTCATTACATAGTTAATATTGAACAGGCAACTATCGTTTAATCAAAATTACTTAAAATCAGGCAATTTCGGTAAAGTGTTTCTTCAACCTTTGAGCAAGGCGATCATAAATTAACTCTTGTTCGCTATCCCTTAATCCTTGCATAGGCTCTTTGGGATCATTAATAGCGACAAAATCCTTTAATTGACTATCACTATAAAGGCATTTTCTTACGATAAGGTTCAGCACAAGCATTCCTTCATCCTCATTTTTCTTCAAAACGGCCGGTAGCTCATATTTTTGGATGAAATCTGATGCCAGATAGTCACGGGAAATAATATTAATAGCGACTCCTGATTTATCTAAGCCACCCATAATGGTTTTAAACATCTTGTCGCCAGGCTGTAGATCTGTATCAACCCAAACCCTATTTTCAATCCCTAAATATTCCAGCTGTTTTAAAGTAATCACAACCTCTTGCATGTAGGACTTATCCTTATGGCTATAGCTAACGAAAACATTTTTTTTGTTATTAACAGGAGCACGGTATTCTTTGGAAGTTGGAGCTTCTTCCAGCGTTAATTTACTTTGATTGATATTGGTTATCATCTTTAAAGCTTTTAAACAATTCCCTTTAATATTCTGGAGCGATAGATAATCACTGTCAAGATGTTCATCGTCAGAAGCTATTCTATTAAAGCAATATACTGAATTAAGATGTGGATATTCTGATGCAATTCTGTTAAAAGGAAAAGTTTGAAATCTATTAGCACCTAACCATAATTGCCTCAACCCTTTAAGATTGAAGAGTTGTTCGGGATAAGAAGTAAGTTTGTTATTCGATACATTAATAGACACTAAATTTTGAAGCTCGCCGATATTTTGAGGCAGTATTTTAAGATCGTTGAATGCCAATCCCAATTTCCTCAACTTAGAAAGGCCCTTAATCATTTCCGGAATATTTTTCAGCTTGTTTCGATTAAGAATCAATATCTCCAGTTTTTTTAGTTCAAATAGCTTTCCATATAGCACCTGAATATTATTGCCGGATAAATCCAGATTCCTCAAATGCGAAAGTTTGCTAATCTCCTTTGGTACAACACGTATCTGATTATTGCTAAGATTTAGTTTTTGAAGATAAGTGCATTGGAAAATTTCTTGTGGAATCTCTTTGAGATTTTGATTAGAAAGATCAATTTTTGATGCGTTAAGTGGTATTTTCATTTTAAGTAAACACTAAGATAAATTATTAACTTAGCATTCCTTACGGAGGATAAGGCAAATTTTGATTTAATCTGCACTACGAGACGGTACAGAACCGTCAAAAGGGTAAAATAAACGGTAGGATATTCGGAGTCATACTCGTTACGGGAGTCGGTTGTCAAGATGTCAACCTGAAATTCAAGGGCGAATTTCCCCTGCAAGGACGAGGAGGGCAAAGTTAGACTATGTACACTTAGGTACCTCACACATTGGATCCAGCCCCAAGCCGCTGAAAGGCACTTGGGGTTTTTTATAGGTAATGAATATTCACCAATTCCGCTTATTCTTAGGTAATGAAAACATCATATCACTTTAGAAAATGAAAAGGGACTGTTATCAAACGGTTTCATCTTCAAGATTTATTATTTTTTAAGCTCTGTCGTAAAACTTAAAAGCAAGAGTTCGGACACAATATCGTTCTTAAATTTGCTCAATGGAAGTTTATAAAAATCCTTAGGTTCATAAGAAATACCAAACGCAAGCCGGTAAATTTCATCAAAAGATAAATTGGCACCAGGGTAGCTATTAAACATATTACGGATATAATCTTGTGAGTAGGCCTCCCTTACCCTTATCAGATCGGCCAATTCCGCATGATGTGCGTCAAAACAAATATCAATTTTTAGGTCCTTGTAAGTTTTCATGATCCTGGTATCTGCTACATCGGACTTGATTTTGACCCGAAAGTTCTTTAGATCTTCAAGATAATCATAGCTGAACCGATATCTTTCCAAGACATCGGCGTCAACATAGGGATGAATATGCGTTGCTGTGTCGAATTCTTTAAACCCTTTGATCGAACTGTTGCATATCGTACAGCTTGGGATCAAGTTGTAAAATGACAAGCCCAGCATTGGGTAACGGTATTTCGGGAACCAATGGTCAAACGTCGGTCGCATGACCTTTTTACCCGCGATTGTTTTCATGGTACTCGTATAAAGCCGATTACAATAGGTGCAGCTAGACCTGCCCAGATTTGCCGCAAGCACGTATGCATCGTAATGCGGTGAATTGGCTTTGTTCAGGAACCATGTATTGTAATCAAAGATCCTTTCAAAAAGAGATATGTTTTTTTCGATCTTTTTGATCATAGCTTTGTCGTCTTTAGACAGTTCTGCTTTTTTCTTTTTTTTGGCCTTTTTATAATCCTCGTGCCATTTAGCATCGTAACCTTTCAATGCTGCTTTCCATAAACGAAGGCACAAATCTTTTTGGTCTGCTGGTTCCGCGCTAATCAAATCCTCCAGGAAGTCTGCTTTCTCAAATTCAAGCCGCATTTCCTTCGGTATCTTTATTTGGGTGACGCTAGCGGTACAAATCACACATGAGCCGTCATTGCATGCTATTTTCAATGTTTTTTTCCTGATTCTGCAACAGATAGATTTTACATGCAAATCTTTAGCGGCCAATACGACCGGGTCATTTTTATCGATAGGTAGCATTTATTTATGTTTAGCAAGCAGGTCTTGTAATCTTTTAATTTCCTTGGATATCCTGTCTTTTGGAGTTGTCTGGTAAAGTTCATCATACATTTCCAAAAGCTTGTTAGCGATCACATTTTCCCCAATGAGCTCAATGATGCCCTTAATCTCCGCAGGAGTGTATTTTATTAATTTTTTTTCGTAATCCTTTAGTTGGTTGTCCTCATCTTGCGTCACCTTGTGATTTTTGTTACTTTGGAGGAATACTAGCTGGTCATGCTTTTTTTGAATATTTAGGTAAGCGATTATTTCATTGATCTTGTCGATGGCAAAGGCCCCGCAGAAACCATCTTCCATAAAAAAGCCATCTGACAAAAGATTATGAATGTTAGCACCGAAGGTTTTTCTGTCCCTGATGACCTGGGCGGCCTTGCCATTATCTACTTTAAGGAACATGACTTGCTGGTCAGGTATATCTGATAATATAAAAGGGGAGTGGGTCACAAAGATCATACTTATCAACCAACCATATTGATCAAATTTAATATCCGTAAAACCAAACTCTAAACCTTTTCTGTAAGCATACACATTCATGATCACAGCCCTTAAAGAATCACCAAAGCTGTTGAACCATTGTAAGGTGTCCTCATCTCGTGACTCAACCGCGTTGATCATTTCATTTAATATTCCAGGTTCATACTTCACCAAATGATTTTCATCACGGTAGGCAGTAATTTGATCTAATGAATTAATGGTTAATTGAAGGTTTTCCATAAAAATTATTTTTTATGCAGGATTAAAGCGGATGGATGCGTTGTCAAGGGCCACGGGTAACCGTGGTTTAAATACTTGACTGCGCAGTAAGCCGATTTACCTTAGCATTAAAAAAATAGGTTTTATGGAAAACGAACAGCAAAGAATGGGTCGTCAGGACCAGGATTTAAAATGATAGCCTTTAGGTAAGAAATGATAAAACCTTAAGGTGCAGGTATTGTTGTGAAATTAAATCAATTAAAAATTAAACTCTACTACCATGGATGACAAAACTAAAACAGGAAGCCCGGACAGTAAAAGGATTAACATTCATGAAGATCATGAAGTTAGTTATTGGACGAAAGAACTAAATGTTTCGAAAGAAGAGCTGATAGAAGCTGTTGACTCCGTCGGCACATCAGTAGATTCTGTAAGGCAATACCTTAAAAAGTAATTAATGGGACTTCAGGAATACGTAAAAAAGCGTGATTTTAAAAAGACTGCCGAGCCAAAAGCAGGTAGCAGTAAAGACAAGGATCACCTGATGTTCGTGATACAAAAGCACGACGCATCCCGGCTGCATTATGATTTCCGTTTAGAAATGGGAGGCGTATTAAAAAGCTGGGCGGTTCCTAAAGGCCCTACTTTAGATCCGAAGATCAAGCATTTGGCTATGATGGTTGAAGATCATCCGTTTGACTATCGGAATTTCGAGGGCATCAAACCTAAAGGCGTATACGGCGGGGGTACAGTAATTGTATGGGATCAGGGTACCTATGAGCCGTTAGAACAAATAAAAGGAAAGAAGGCCCAGGAAAAGATCTTTTAAAGCAACTGGCGTCCGGCTCTGTGAAAATAAAAATGTTTGGGGAAAAGCTTAAAGGCGAATTTGCTTTGGTGAAGACGCATGGAATGGGGGAGAATGGATGGCTCCTGATCAAACATAAGGATGAATTTGCGACGACCGCAGACATCACAAAAAAGGACAAATCGGTTTTGACTGGCAAAACCATTGACCAGATGGCTAAAACAGGTGAGAAAGTTTGGCAGCATGGGCATGAAGAAGATGTCCTGCCTGATAAAGAGCTTGAGGAGGAAGTAAATGTTGAAGTTACCGAAGAACCTGATGTCAAAAGTATCCTGAAATCTGCTCCAAAAAGTCCAATCCCAGTTAACGTAAAGCCAATGAAAGCTACATTGGTCGATGAACCTTTTGATGAGCCAGGCTGGATTTTCGAAGTGAAATGGGATGGTTATCGCGCAGTTGCCATTATTGATAAAAACGATGACGCACAACTCATTTCGAGGAATAATCTTCCCTTTGAAAAATACTATCCTATAAACGATGCGTTAAAGGGTTGGGAAATTAACGCCGTGTTAGACGGCGAACTTCTGGTCTTAAATGATAAAGGCATCTCTGATTTTGGGGCCATGCAAAACTGGCGAAGTGAAGCAGACGGAAATTTAGTATATTATGTTTTTGATATTCTTTGGTATGAGGGGAAAAATCTGATGGGTTTACCTTTGACTCAGCGACAAGCAATATTACAATCTATACTTCCTACAAACAATGACCATATACGTCAGAGTAAAGTTTTTAATGCTAATGGCATTGATTTTTTTGCTGCCGCAGAAAGGATGGGACTCGAAGGAATTATAGCAAAAAGAGCAGATAGCGTCTATACGTCTGACCTAAGAAGCAAAGAGTGGCTGAAAGTAAAAGTTAAACGGCGGCAAGAAGTAATTATAGCAGGTTTTACAAAAAATGAAGGTGCCGGTAAATCATTCAGCGCATTGGTTTTAGGAGTTTATAACGCAAAGGGTGAACTTCAGTTTGTAGGTAAGGTTGGTACAGGTTTTTCGGACAAACTGCAAAAAGAAATGATGGCACAGTTTGAACCACTTATAACGAAGAACAGTCCATTTGAATATGAAGTTGACGTTGATAAACCCACCCGGTTCCGTCCAAAGCGTATGGGTGCCAAACCTACCTGGCTCAAACCTGTATTGGTATGCGAAGTTGGTTTTGCTGAAGTAACCAGTGACGGCGTATTTCGCCAGCCATCTTTTAAAGGCATGCGCATTGATAAACAGGCAAAAGATGTAATATTGGAAAACCCTGAGGACACCGGAGAGATCGTCGCTGAATCCGCACACATCGATAAACTTCCTGGGGATAGCGGTTCGAAGGAGTCCAAACCAAAAATCAAATCCCAATTTAAAGGTCTCGCTACAGACGATTTGAAACTGGAACCTATTAAAAGCCTGGAGCGGAAAACATTGTTAAACCCAAAGGAAGACACTCAAACTAAAAAGGTTTGTGGTCATGATTTGAAATTTAATCATGTTACCAAGCTTTACTGGCCGGAAGACAAGATTACAAAAGGGCAGATGCTCAATTATTATTACAAGGTAGGTGAATATATGATGCCCTACCTCAAGGATCGGCCGATGTCGCTGAACCGGTTTCCAGGAGGGATCCATGGCCAAAGCTTTTACCAGAAAAATGTTACGGATAAAGCTCCCGATTGGGCCAAAACATTTGATCATGTTACAGATGAAGGTAAAGTCACTAAATATCTCGTAGGCACAGATGAGGCAAGCCTTTTATGGATGAGTTCGTTAGGATGCATCGAGATTAATCCGTGGTTTAGCCGTGCACAAACACCCGATAACCCCGACTATTGCGTGATTGATCTTGATCCGGATAAACATACCTATGACCAGGTTGTAGAAGCTGCCAGAATCACGAAAGATATATTAGATGCTATGGGTGTACCTTCTTTTCCAAAAACCTCAGGCTCTACCGGGATGCATATTTACATTCCATTGGCTGGAAAATATACCTATCAGCAATCACAGATATTCGCTAACATTATAGTTAAGCATGTGCATGAGCAAATACCTGATTATACAAGTTTAGAACGCAGTATAGCAGCGAGAAAAGGAAAAATGTATTTAGACTTTTTACAAAACCGTCCTGGAGCTACCATTGCAGGGCCATATTCTCTACGTCCAAAACCCGGTGCAACTGTTTCGATGCCGCTTAGCTGGGATGAAGTTAAGCCCGGTTTGACAATTCAACATTTTAACATTCATAATTCACTGGATCGTTTGAGAGAGACCGGTGACCTTTTTCACGGTGTGTTAGGAGAGGGTATAGATCTTGAAAAAACACTAAAAAAGGCCCAAGCAACATTCAGATGAGGTATGGAGCTAAAAAGGCTGTACGATTCATATAGGCCGGACGGATGCGATAAGCATAAGGGAGCCTTGCGTCGGCCGATGAACCTGACGCTAAGGTCGCGTTGAGATTATAGAAACAATTGCTGAGCCTGGGTATAATAGGTTGTTCTTCCACCGATTTTATCCCTTTTAATCACATCACCGTTAGACGTAACCTTTAATGCGGCGTTATGTATTTTCATGAAGTCTTTTAATTCACCTGCGAGTTCATTTCCGTTGGCAAGGGCTATTTCTTTAATTGCTGTATTCAGGACAATATCAATGCTTTTAAAGATCTTATCAACATCCCATTGAGGAATAGCGCTGGCAGTTGAGAAAGGCGAAACACACGCATGATAAAGAATTTCATCAGCATAAGAGTTACCAATGCCACGAAGTGACTTTTGGTCCATAAGCAAAGTTTTAATGATGGTATGTTTTTTAGCAACTAAAGCTGTAAAATCTTCTTTAGTTATTTCAAGAGCATCCGGCGCAGCGGCTTTCAGTGGGTGCAAAGTAGCGGTAGCCTGTTTCAGCATATCAATCACTGCAAATCCTTTCCCTTTTTCAAAATGGAAGGCCATGATCTGGAATTTTGGTGTTTTATCTTCGGATAGTTCAACAAGCTCACCTCTCAACATGAGATGCAGGCCCAGGACATTTTCTCCTGAAAAATGAAACTGTAAAGTTTTTCCTGCTCGCTCCACACTTTCAAGAATACATCCTTCCAACGCTGATTGTAATTCTTGAACCTTGACATTTAACTTTTTTGGTACAGTAACATCTAATTTTTCGAGAACCTTATTTTTGAACATCCTTGACAGGATATTTGCAAATACGGTTAAATCTGGTAATTCTGCCATAGGTATGTTAATGTGAAATGTAAATTTGGTAAATCTTGTTTTAAAATGAATAGTGGTGATGTTAAGCAGGGATATCACGAAAACTTTTAGATAGCTCGATCCAAACCGGCGCGTGATCGCTGCTATGTTCCCAGCCCCTAACTTCCTTATCAACACCGGCAGAGATCAGATTGCCTTCCAGCTTATCGTTTAATAGAAAATGGTCCAGTCTTAGGCCTGCATCACGGCCGTAAGCGTTTCTCAAATAGTCCCAAAATGTGTAGATCCTTTTTTGAGGGTAAAGTTTACGGATAGCATCAGTCCAACCCTGATTTAATAAATTCCTGAAAAGCTTCCGTGCTTCAGGTCTGAATAACGCATTGTCAAGGTACTTTTCAGCTTTATAGGTATCCAGGTCGGTTGGCATGATATTATAATCACCAATTAAGGCTACCGGCAAATTAAATGTTTCCAGCTTTTTCGCATGCTTTGTAAGCCGTTTGATCCATTTTAATTTGTAATCAAATTTAGGCCCAGGAAAGGGGTTGCCATTAGGCAGGTACAGACAACCAATAACTACACCGTTAATAAATGCTTCGATGTAGCGGCTATGTGTGTCTTCTGGATCGCCATCGAGTCCGCGGCGTGTTTCCTGAATTTCTCCGTAACGCGATAAAATTGCAACTCCGTTCCAACTTTTTTGTCCCTGCCATATAGCGTGATAACCGGCCTTCAGCAATACCTTCTCCGGGAATTTTTGGTCTTCTGCTTTTAATTCCTGCAGACATACGACGTCAGGTTTTGAGTTCATCAACCATCTGACAAGATTATCAATGCGGCCATTTATCCCATTAATATTATAAGTAGCTATCTTCATTCTTTGCCGGTATCAGCAACGTTATTTTACAACATGGTCAGCAACGGATTTTACGTTTTTTTTAGAAATGCCTGTTTTATCGCTGACAATCCCGGATGCTATATCTTTTGCCAGGTCTTTTACCTTATGTTTAATTTCTGCGAACCGTTCTTCGCCCTCTTCTGTTAAAAACAGATAAGCGAGAGCTGCCGCTGCAAATCCGCCGATGATTGCAGCTGCAATCAGCCCGTTATGATTTTCTTTCTCGAATGGATTTTTCATTATTTTTAATTTATTAAGCCCCTTTTTTCACCTGCAAACTGCTCATCAATTGATCGTAAAGATCATCGCTTTTAGCTGCTTTGGATTTTAGTTTTTTAATAGTTGGCCTTTTGCCCTTAGCTTTCGCCTCGATCAACTTTAGCAATTCGTTGTGGTATTCGTCTTTATATTTGGAAAGGTCAAGCGGTTCCGCATATTGGTTAATCAAGGCAAGGCCCATATCCAGTTCCTTTTTACTGACTTCGACCTTGTCATCCAATTTAAGTTCACTTTGATCACGGATTTGTTGTTCAAATCTGATCCTTGTCACAACTATTGCGCTATCGACCGGGTGAACAATACACATGCTTTCGGTGCTGCGAAGTACGAACCTGGCTAACCCTGCTTTACCTGATTTTTTAAGAGCAGCTAAAAGAAGGGCATACGCCTTATTGTTTTTAGTTTCCGGCTCTGTATAATACGATGTTTCGTAGAACATGGGGTTCACAGAAGTAATATCCACAAAGTTTTCAATCTCGATAACTTTACTTTTTTCCGGAGCTGCGGCTTCAAAATCGGCATCCTCAACGATAACATAATCGTCATCGTATTTATAACCTTTGACAATTTTATCATAAGGAACTTCCTTTTTTGTGTTTTCATTAACACGTTGGAATTTAATATGCGCGTGGTCCCGGCTATCCAGCATATCAAGATCGAGCGACGACTTCTCAACCGCAGAATATAATTTGATAGGGATACTTACCAGTCCAAAACCTATCGAGCCTTTCCAGATTGATCTCATAATTTTAATTTTTTGACGTTATCGTTTATACCGTGCGGATGATGTGTTTCAATTTTATCTGCGAGTAAATGCAAAATTTCCTCGCCAACATTACCCGGGTTCTGGCAAATGTGCAGAAAGTCGTGATCATCGGGTTCAAAACTCGCTACATAAACCCCGTTTTCAAAAACCCTGAACTTACACCTGTCATCGTCATGATGGGGATATTCCCCTACTTCAAAATGGTGAACCTCATCGTCTTTGCTTACAGTTATAGGATAGTTTTCCATAACATGGATAACCCGATTCCCTCGTTTTTGTTACGGCGGAATATTTTATTGTCAGTGAAATTAAACGGTGATGTTACAGGAATAGGCAGAGCGGATATTCGGCCGGTATCCTAAACAAGTTGCCGGGGTGATGGGTTAACTACCTATGCAGATTGGAAATTTAAACAGGTTTATTGAAGCGCAGCAGTCAGACTATCAAAGTGCATTCGACGAAGTGAGCAGGGGGAAAAAGAGTGGTCATTGGATGTGGTATATTTTCCCGCAAATTGAGGGGTTAGGTTTTTCGGAAATGTCGAAAAAATATGCAATAAAGGACATTAGAGAAGCGGAAGCTTACCTTATGCATCCTATACTAGGTGAAAGGTTGGTTGCGATCAGCCGGCAACTGATAAAACTTAATGTTCATAAATGCCACACATATTTTCGGTTCTCCGGATGATATGAAATTGCGCTCGTCTATGACCCTGTTTTCCTGTGTTCCAGCATCTGATACAATATTCGCCGAGGTGCTATTCAAATATTTCAAGGGAGAAAAAGATCCTCAAACGCTGGCATTACTTAAATAAAACATAAAGCGGAAGCTGAAATTAAAGGCACGAGCTTTGTAAAGCATTATCAGAACTGGCATGAAAAATAAAATGGCTATGTTAACCGCAGACGATTTTAATAATTTAGGGTATCATGAAAAAACGGAAGTTGTTTTGCAAGGGACGTACCTTGCTGACCGGCTTACTGACCGCTATTACATTAAACTATATAATCTCCATAATTTCTAAATAGAGGTATTTTTGGTGACCAAAGCCACCTTATTACCCATTTTTCAGCTCTTGAACAAACACTTCACATCATGCCCTACCTTAACAATTTAAGGATAGCTGTTTAAATATATTTCCATTGCAAAATATTGGATGAAACAACTAACCCGTTGCGTTGTCTTTTTAATATCAAATACTTAGAACTATGACCACAATGACATCATTTGAAATGACCAGGACCGATGGTTCGAAATTGTATATTGAAATCGATCCTGCTACCTATGAGAACGACGGAAATCAAATTCCATCCAGCGTGTACCAACTTCAAGCGACAAGATTTGACGATCCCGCGGGGACATCGACAGAAGACAATCCGGGTGATACAACGGAAATAGGTACTTTTGCCCACCGTGATGATGATAAATTTGACTGGGTTTATCTTGGTGAATTTCTTGATGACGAAGAGCAGGCTCAGGTTGCTGCCTTTTTACAGGGATATGAATCGGAGAGAAGTAATGATGTTGAGGGGCAATAATAATTTTTATTAAAGATGCCGACAGTGATTTAATCAATAACTTTAATCAAGAGCATCTCTAGGATGGTTATTCGCTGGTGGTACTCTATTTAAAAAACATCTGACATTAGCATCCAGTAAACAGATTATTGCCACTCCTGATTTAATATGGTAACTGGCCGCAACCTTCGGGTAGGGGAACGGTGCTTGTAGGTCTTAAATATAAAACCGTTCTAAGTTCGATCACTGCAAAAATGACAACAGCTCTGAAAATTTTTCATTCAAATCTGCAAATTTTTCAGCGTTAAACGACTGGCATAGTCCTTGTAATAAGCCTTTTAAGTTTAATTAATTTTTTGTTCAACTATTTTTTAAAGTAAAACTTAAAGGAGAAGAGGCCATGACCTTAGTTAAATTCAACAACAAAGCGAACAACACATTAATGCCAGGCTTTAATGATGTTTTTGATTCAATCTTAAATGACACTTTCTTCAGCGACCGCATGGTAGCCCGTGTACCGGCGGTAAACATTAGCGAAAGCGAGAATAATTACCATGTCGAGCTTGCAGCTCCGGGCCTGAAAAAAGAAGATTTCAAACTGAACCTGGAACGCAATCAGCTGAGTATTTCGGTGGAGCAAAGCGGCGACCATCAGGATAATCAGAAGAACTATAGCAAACGTGAATACAGCTATAGCTCATTTGTGCGTTCATTCACTCTGCCTGAAAGCGCTGACCATGGCAATATCGAAGCTTCCTATACCGATGGCATCCTGCGCATCGACATTGCTAAACGCGAAGAAGCAAAAGTAGTACGCCGTCAGATCGAGATTAAGTAACGGCTTTATAGTTTTTAATCTAAGAGCTCCTGCATGCAGGAGCTCTTAGAATTTTAAGTGTTATGAAATCGCAATTTTATATCTTACTTAGCCTGAAAACACCGCAGGGTTTTTGCGACTATGGTCAGTATTTCTTCGGTAATGACCGTCATGCTGCATATGAATTATTCAGGCAACTGAAAGGGAGCGAGAGAATCAAAGAAAATTACCTGCTGCACATTGACCTGATGGAAACGGTTGATGAAATACCGGTGAAGATTAAAACAATTTCTTGTAACCTGGAGGAACTGGCCTGCAACTGCAAATTGATTGCGCGAGAAATATTCCGGCTTAAAAATCTGGAGGAAATGCTATGAGCAAGGTTGAACTTTTCAGGTCCCTGCTGTTTACTGCACTTGCTTTTTTGCTGCTATGGGATGTAATATTATGGATGATCAATCCTGGCCATAGATTACCTACTGGGCATAAACAATGGCTCCTCACCGGAACCTTGCTTTGGCTTACACTGGTATTGTCAAGTAAAAATAGTGATGACGACTGGGCCGGTCAATTTTAATATTTAGTCACCGTTTTAAAAATACAAAATCATCCACCGGTTATTTGATAATATATTTGGCAGCGATAAATAACAGCAGGGTACGATCTGCTTTGGCTTCATCGTAGTTTTCTTGGAGCAGCTGTTTGATTTGGTTATTTTTAAGCTTGACGGCTGCCATTTGCAATACCTGAAATGAAGCCATTTCCATACTTTCAATATTTTGAAGATAAAATATGATAGACATATCGCGTAGCTCCGCTTCATCCGCTTGTTCTGCTATGGCGTCAAAAGCATCATCTATCAGGCCGCTTAAGCCGTTGATACTGCCATCGGCTTTGACCGCGTCCAGCAATTCATAAATGACGTCCATACGCGCCATTTGCTTTTCGACATCCTCAACGGTTTCCTGTATAGCAAATTGCAAATCTTTAAAATAAACTTCGTCATTTAACAACGGCAATTTGCTGACCAGGTGAGCCTTGGCGCTGTAGATCCTGTTAAGGTGATTGATGAAGAAAGATTTTAATTTTTCGGACCCTAACTGTATCTGTTTAGGGAACAACTTTCCTGATTCATTTGTCATAGGCCTGTAGCTGACAAGTTACGCGAGGCATTGCTCTACCTTTGCCAGCAGATCAAAAATATCAAAAGGTTTTGAAATGTAAGCATTGGCACCGCATTCATTTGCAATGACAAATAAGTCCGATTCTGCGGACACCAGCATTACCGGCAGATGCCGCGTTTCCAGCTGCGATTTTATCTCCTTACAAATTTCCAAGCCGTTTTTTGCCGAGCCTACGATTCTTACGTCAAGTAGGACGATGTCGGGCCGGATCACTCGTATGTGCTCCGCGGCATCCCCTGTATTGGACATAACAATATCATATCCGTTCTCCTGAAATATAATATTCAGAATTTCAAGGATGTCCTCATCATCATCTATTACCAATATCCTTCTTGCCATCCTCCTGTATTTTACCATACAGTGCAAATTCCCGTCCAATAATTCAAAAGAAGGGTATTTTGGATTTTTATTTATAACCGCTTTAAACGAATAGCGGTAAGGATGATGTGCGGTAAAAGTGTTGGACCTAATAACATACGGTAATTGTTTGAACTCGCTGACCAACCGCTCTGCGCAATGTTGGTCCCCAGAGTTCGGACTACGGTACAGGATGTGTTCGCCTTGACGACAATCGTAGTAAAGATATGCTCCTAAAAAAACCACAAAACTGCAAAGGAAGCAATGGAATGAGGGCATCTCATTCGTTATGCGATCCTTTTTTAATGACCTGACCTTGATCCCGCATCAAATCGACTTCGGCATATTACGAAGAGAAAGGTCTGTAAATAACGGTTGATAATCGTCGGCAGGTTATCGCTTAGCCATTAACGGATACCTGGCGTTCGCCTCCTGCTTCTGACGAAAGATTTCATTACCTGATGCCAGCTATCCGAAGTTTTTGGCACCGTGGCCTAATTCAATAGCGGTTGCAAGTGCTTTTCTTTCCATTGGAAGAAATCCAATTGTTCTTCAGAAATATGACGGCTCATATAACCCCGTAATTCAAAACTCATTTTCTCAGGTTCCAACGACATCGTATCGATGAAGCTGCGCTGATAGGCCGGCGAATATTCGATTTTGTCAAACGCGCATTTAAAAATTCGGCCGAAATAATCATGAATAGCATTCATGATCAGCACGGGGTGCACGAAATACGGCTCGAAATCGATCAGTTCGGGTTCGATAATGCAAAAAGCCGTTAAAATTTCCATATTCAATTTGTTCCCAAGCGGTTTTACTCCAGGCAACACGGTTGCAAAAGCAATATGCGCATCTTCCGGCAAGTCTTCCGGAACTCGTTCGATGTGTATTACCTGTATCTGTAATTTACGTTTAGGGCAGGTGATCATTTCATAACCATCATGCTCTGCAATTTCATAAATGTCGTTCATAAAACCCGCTTATAGTTAATGTTTTACTTGTTGTATTAATTTCTTTGTAGTTGAGGATCTGGAAAGCCAGGTCTTCCTGTTCTGTAACTGTCAAACCCCGGCCGTCATAGATCCAGTTACCCGAAGTATCAAACAACATCCTGCCAAGTTCTTCTTCTTTGACGGTCATTTCGGTAAAGAAAGCAAATGTGACGCCGAGTCCGTCAGAGGTTATTCGATAATTCAGGCCGTCCTCCAGTGGAGTAACCAAAAGGTATCTTGAGGAACCATTTTTTACATCTGTAACCTTCAGGCTTTCTGCCGTTAACAAATTCATAAAACAAATGTGGAAATAAATTTTTAAAGTATTACATAAATTACTAAAAATATTAGCATAATTTTATCACCCCATATCCAGAGCTATGATCGAACACCGTCACATCGTACATTTTGACCTTGAAGATCTGCCCGTAAACGTGGAACTCATGCGTGATTCACGGCTGGAAGGCTGGCCGGTTGCCATTGGTGGCACAGGCGACCGCGGTATCATTATGTCCTGTAATGCTAAGGCCAGGGAATTCCGGGTGGCCAATGCCATGCCGATCAAACTCGCCAAACGGGCCTGCCCGCAACTGGTACTGATAAGGGGTGACTATGAAAGTTACAGCCAATATTCGAACATGGTGAAGGAGATCATTGATGAAAAAGTACCGAAGCTGGAGAAAGTTACCCTGGAGAGATTTTACGCTGACCTATCAGGTATGGATAAGCATTTCGGGTGCATGAAATACAGCGGGGAATTGCGTGAGTTACTGATCAGGGAAACTGGGCTTCCCGTATCGTTTGGGCTCGCATCCAATAAAACGGTAAGCAGGATCGCTACCAATGATGCGAAGCCAAATGGCGAGGCAGAGGTGGTATATGGTTATGAAAAAAGATTTCTGGCACCCAGGCCGGTTACAGAACTGCCTATGGTCAGCGGCGAAACAGCAAGATTGCTGTGGAAGATGGGGGTGCGTAACATACGTGACCTTGCTGCAATGCCATTGCCCTATATGGAAAACATGTTTGGAAAAGAAGGCCTTGAAATTTCGCGGCGCGCGAATGGTGTGGATGATACGCCGGTAATCGAGCAGATGGAAGAAAAAAGCCTGACAAGGGAGTATACATTTGAGCAGGATACCATTGATATGGAATTAATGCATGCCTGCCTAGTGAGGTTGACTGAAGAACTGGGGTTCCGACTCCGGAACAACGGTTACCTGACTGGATGTATTTCGGTCAAACTTCGTTACGCCAACGGGGACACCCCGCTCAGGCAATCGACCATCCCGCATATCAGCACAGATGACGCGCTTCTGAGCATAACTAATCAGCTTTTTGGCAAGCTCTATGACCGCCGTTTACTTGTTCGGCTCATCGGTGTACGGTTTACCAAACTGATCACCGGTACTTACCAGATCAACCTTTTCGAAGACACTAAGGAAAAGATCAGGCTTTATCAGGCTATAGATCATATCAAGAACAATTTGGGCGCGGGCCTGATAACCCGGGCGAGCACCTTACCAAGAACTTAAACAAAGGTATGTTCCTGAACTGTAAAACATATTTCAGCTTCAGATACGGCACCTATCATGCCGAGGAACTGGTCGCGCATGCCGCCGCTCTGGGCCAGCGGTCACTGGCGCTCACCAATATCAACAACACCTGCGACATGTGGGATTTTGTAGATTACTGCCAGCAGTATGGTGTGAAGCCGATTGCCGGCACCGAGGTCCGGGATAAAGAGGGGCGGTTCCTATATGTGCTGCTTGCAAAAAACAAAACCGGGCTTTCAGAGATCAACCACTTCCTGTCTGCCTACCTCGAATTTAAACTGCCTTTTCCAAACCGGCCGGAGCCCGGCAACCATTGTTTTATTATTTATCCCCTTGGCGCATTTCGCGCTGATGAACTTTGTAATGACGAATTCATAGGGGTACTGCCCACGGAGGCAAACAGACTGTTTGGCCGAGGGACTGAAAAATCTCCTGATAAATACGTTATCCGGCATCCGGTGACTTTCGAGAAAGGGGACTTTAACCTGCACCGCCTGCTGCGAACCATAGACAAAAACACGGTCCTTTCTAAGCTAAAGCCCGAAGACACCTGCGCGGCGTATGAGCGTTTTGTACCCGTAACCAGGCTCGAAAAAGCATTTGCCCTCTATCCTGATATCGCCGTCAATACACGCAGGGTGATGGATGCGTGCAGTATCTCCATGGAGTTCAGTACGGATAAAAATAAAAAGACCTTTCACGGGAACGCGAGTTTGGATAAACAGAAATTGGCGGAACTTGCCCTGGAGGGGATGCGTTACCGGTATGGTGAAAACAACCCGGAGGCTGAGCGGCGCGTTGCCAAGGAATTGAAAGTCATTGACGACCTTGGGTTTAATGCCTATTTTCTGATTACCCATGATGTAATCCGTTTCGCGCAAAGTAGAGGATTTTATCACGTCGGGAGAGGCAGCGGCGCAAATTCTATTGTAGCTTTTTGCCTGAAGATCACGGATGTGGATCCCATCAAACTGGATCTTTATTTTGAACGTTTCCTGAATAAGTTCCGTACGTCGCCGCCCGACTTCGATATTGATTTTAGCTGGAAGGACCGGGATGAGGTAATCGAATATGTGTTTACGCGTTATGGCCGGGAGTATGTCGCGTTACTTGGCATGTACACGACATTCCAGCACAATGCGGTGGTCAGGGAACTGGGCAAGGTTTTCGGGTTGCCGAAACCGGAGATCGATACCCTGCTTGATAACCCGGAATCCAAATTCAAAGAAGACAGTATCCAGCGGCTGATCCTGAAGTATGGCAAGCGGCTGATCAGTTTTCCGAACCACCTTTCGATACACCCGGGCGGCATGCTAATCAGCGAAGAACCGATTCGGGACTATTGCGCCACGCAAATACCGCCTAAGGGTTTCGTCACCTCGCAGATGGATATGTTTTTGGCGGAAAAAGTAGGCCTTTATAAATTGGATATTTTAAGTCAGCGCGGGCTTGGGCATATCAAGGATTGCATTCAGCTGGTGAAAGCGAATAAAGGGATCGATATTGATATACACCAGGTGGAAATGTTCATGGCCGACCCGAAAGTTGCAGACCAGATCAGGCGGGCGGATACCATCGGGTGCTTTTACATCGAATCCCCGGCAATGCGCCAGTTACTGCTGAAGCTCCGCTGTGACAACTACATCACACTAGTTGCAGCATCATCGATCATCCGGCCGGGAGTATCGCAGAGCGGGATGATGAAACAATATATACAGCGGTTCCATAAGCCTGATTCCTTCACTTACCTGCACCCGGTGATGAAAGAACATTTGGAAGAAACCTACGGGGTAATGGTCTACCAGGAGGATGTGATCAAGATCGCTCATTATTACGCCGGGCTGGATATGGCCGAGGCGGATGTCCTGAGGAGGGCAATGTCCGGTAAATACCGGGGTACGAAAGAAATGGAACGTATCAAGCAGAAATTCGCTGAGGGTGCACGATTTCTGAAACGACCGCCCGCAATAACGGAAGAAGTGTGGCGGCAGATCCAGTCTTTTGGCGGATATTCATTCAGCAAAGCGCATTCGGCAAGCTTTGCAGTAGAGAGCTATCAAAGCCTTTACCTGAAAACCTACCATCCCATGGAATTCATGGTAGCGGTGATCAATAATGAAGGCGGGTTTTACACGACCGAACTTTATTTTCATGAGTTAAAAAGGGCAGGGGCTACCGTGCATTTGCCATGTGTAAACACAAGCGAGGAGTTTACTGCTATCAGCGGAAAGGATGTATATGTCGGTCTTCGCCGGATCCACGGCTTGAACAAAAAGAATAAGGAATGCATCCTTCAACAGCGGAATTCCGGTGGGGCGTACAAAAACCTTGCTGATTTTATTGAGCGTACACAGATCGGTATCCAGCAGCTTAATACGCTGATCAATATCGGGGCGCTACGGTTTACCGGCAAGACAAAAGCGGAGCTTTTGTGGCAGGCCAATTTTATTCAAAAGAAAAATAACTACAAACCGGCCGGCAAGAGCCTTTTTGCGATCGCTCCGATAGAATACCGCATGCCGGTGTTGAGCCAGCATGCAATGGACGACGCGATGGATGAGCTGGAATTGCTTGGCTTCCCGATGGGAAACCCTTTCGACCTGGTAAAACGGAGGGAGGGCGACCTTCCTGTTGCAGATCTGCGGCCGCATTTGGGGAAACAGGTGACGGTCTTAGGATATTATGTTACGATGAAGCCGGTACGTACCATCAAGGGGGAAAGCATGTTTTTCGGGACGTTCATTGATGCGGCAGGTAACTGGCTGGACAGCGTTCATTTTCCGGCATCAGCAAAACGGTACGCGTTACACGGGAGAGGGTATTACCGGATGACAGGTGTAGTGATAGAAGAATTCGGGGCATTCGCGCTGAATGTCTATCACCTGGAAAAGGTGGGTATCAAATCTATGGCAGAGTATGATGGCGAGGAGAAAATACCGACAAAGGTTATTCAGCTTGTCAGGGAAGCCCCCGGTGCGCTGGAAGAATTAGCTGAACTGCGCCTGCAGATGGATTGGATCAAACCGGAGGATACCGAAACAGCGTATCTCAAAGTTTCTGCTTAGATCACCGTTTTACTTGCAGTTTGCTATAATAGGCTGCAACCCGTTTTGTAAAACTTTCAATCTCTTCGCTTGTCCGCTTCATCAGGTCAAGCCGCTGCTTTAAACCGACCTGCGGATCCATAATTTTAAAATGGCCGAGGATCGTATGAATGTTATCATACTTTTTGAGAATGAACTCCTCGCGGAATTCATCTGGTGTATACCAGGTTTTGGAATCCTGTCGAAAGATCCACATTTTTGATACAACGGCTTCTTTGTAAAGCACAAGATGGGACGTGAAATCGGCACTGTCCGGCTTTTTTTGCCATGCCCCGTTACTCATAACTATCCTCTCTTTCGAAGCTGTCTGCATACAGGTCTTCCGCTTGGAAAATGATATTGCCGGTCGCGGCATTTTTCACCAGCGATAGATCAGGAAGGTCGTTTTCCTCTTTGTAAAAATCGATCGCGCTTAAAAACAGCTGCTTATCCCATAACGCTTTTGACATGGGCAGATCGGTGTTTCCCAATACGAAACCAAGGCTGACCGCTCGACGTCCCGTACCGAAAATAACTATATAGGTGTACTTATTGACCGGTGGCAGCGGGCGGTTTCCTTTTACCCCCGCGAATACACTCAGGGTAAAATGATCAGCGGCTGAACTGATCGAGCTCCGCTCTTTATGATAGGGGTCCGGTGTGATTTGAAATTTGGCCATAAGTTTTCTGTTTGCGTCTACAAAACTAATGCTAAAAATATTAGTATTTATTTATCTTTGTGAAATATTTTTTTGAAGGCTGATTATGGAGCAGTTAAGTTTTTTTGCAGAGGCCGGGCAGAGCAAAGGCTTGCCGGAAGAATTGCTGGAATACCGTGCAGGTTTTATAGATACGGCGTTAAGCGACGCGTTGCTGCAGCGATTTATCCGGGAGATTCCCTGGAAGCAAAAGGTGCAGACGATCTATGATAAGGAGGTGATCACGCCCAGGCTTACAGCCTGGTATGGCGATTTTGGCACGGATTACTCAGCACCGTCAGGCAAGGTTGCGAACCCGAACCCCTGGACACCGGAATTGCTTATGATAAAAGGTCTGGTAGAGCCGCTGGCAGGCGTGAAATTCAATAGCGTATTGCTGAATTATTACCGTGACGGCAATGATTCGGTAGCCTGGCATAGCGACCGCGAATCAGTCCTGGGCCCGCGGCCGGTGATCGCATCGGTAAGCTTTGGACAGGTACGAAGTTTCGATATCCGCAGCAAGTCCGATCACAGCGAGAAATATTCGGTCAGGCTGGAACATGGCTCATTCCTGTTGATGAAATCAGGGTTACAGGAGGGGTGGGAGCACCGTGTAGCCAAATCCGTAAAACCGATGAGGCCGAGAGTAAACCTGACCTTCCGGGTGGTCATTTAGTTCCGGATTTTAAGGAAGTTCCGGGTAATAAATGCCATGATAAGACAACACCGGTATGCGCCTAATCGCGTGTACAAACGATTTTTTTTGAGGTGGCAATTTCATTTTTGAACAGGGGACTCTTCATCGAGGTATCGGTGATCAAATCCACTTTTTTATTAAAATGCATTTGAAGCTGATTATAAGAGCTTAGGAGTAATTTTCCTTTATTTATCGGGTCAGGCACGTCAATTTCCACTAACAGGTCGATGTCACTTGTGTCCGTATCGGTTCCCCGCGCGACGGAGCCAAAAACGTATAATTCTTTCACCTCGTGCCCTTTGCAGAGCTCTATGAATTCAGGTGACTGAAATACAGCGAGGTTACGGATCATCTGATAAAGATAAACAAACTTCGGTATTAGGCTTTTACCAACTCAGTTTCCGGCCAGTGGTTGTAAACCAATTGCTCATCTTCCAATAACGCCATATCAAGCGGGGCAAGGTCAGGGTATTCCAGCGGGGTGGCCTTACCATTGAGCCTGTAATCTTCGCTGTCCACAGTACAAAAGTCAAGCATTTTTGAGGGTATTTGGGTGTGAGCGATCAGTGAAAGCCTCATTTTGTTTTCGTCCGTTAATTCCCCGGCTGTTGGTTTTATCGTCATCCATTCCCATGCGAGTTCATCTGTGAGGAAAGTTGGCATACGCCCTTTGGAGTTGTGAATTTGATTCATCACGGCATCAGCTTGCGTAACGCCGAAAGCGACGGTATTTACAAAAGAACTGGTTTGCGGGTCCAGCCATTCATTGTAAAGTCCGGGAAACCAAAAGTATTCCTTGTCTTTCATCCAAACGTAATAAGGGAATTTTTCGGTCGCCTTTAAAACCTGCCCCTGCTTACCAAATTTCGGCATATGACGGGATTCAACAATTCCGCTGGATAGCACAAGGCATCGGCGGTTTACCGCAGGGCCCGCCCACATCGAAGGCTTTCCGTCGTCCTTTGTAAAAAGGTTTTCTGCTTTGAAGTTCAGCGTGGTGTACTTCCTGCGGAATATATTTGCTTCTTCACGGGTTTTGATAAAGCCGGGCACGTAGCCCCATTCTGCCTGCACGATCTCGAAATCACGGCCGTCCTCGGAAGGGATTGCTATCGCGCAGGGCGCATAATTGAACCCGTTATGTACGCCGACGTTTAAAAACGGGTAATTCTTTACCGGTTTTTCAAGCCCCTTCAAAATGATATATTCCGCCCTGGTGACGCGTTGTCCGTTGTAATAACACATATGCTTATTTTCTTTTAGCTCTGATATAGTCGGCAATTAGCTTGCCAACTTCTTCGGCCTCCTGCTGGCGGCCTTCGGGTATGGATGTCCAGAACTTTTTCTCCTGCCGGTCCTCACCGATGGTCATGGTCAAAGCCCTTCGTCCGTCTGTAAATTGCACATAAAAAACACGCCTTGATTTGATCTCCGCTTCCGTAACTTTTGTGGTTCCGTGGTATTCGATCTCAAAAGGCGGCTCAATTTCCCTCATTATTGAAATTTTATCATTATTTACTTTCTCTTCAAATTTCTAAATTTGTTTTCAATGCAAAAAGTTTATTATAAGCGAATAACAACATGGTTGGATTATCCTGACCATAACGAGATCTGTGAGGATTACATCACCTTTGGTTTAAATAGAAACAGGTGGTCGGAACTGTGCAGGTGCGCTCCACAGGCAGATATGAAAGAGCGGCAAAGGATCGTAGCGGAGGCTTTAAACGTAACAGTTAGCGAAGTAGAGCTGGTAAAAAAATAACGGTTATAGCGATCTTAACGACCCACCTGATGCGGTAGCGCGCTAATTACTGAAGATCAGCGTCGGGTCAAACTCAAGATTTTGCACGAGTTGGCCAAAGGCAATTTCCCTCTTTTTCAAAACGGATCGTTTTTCAGCAGGGTTATTCGGCATCCAATAACATATTTGAATTATGCCGCCCACGTTAGCGTCATAATATCGGATGATCTTGTAATAATAAGAGGGGACGGTAATGTTGAGCCGGCCATTTGAATAAACCTGTTTGCTCCCGAACGTGCCACACCATATCATTACGCTGTCTGTTACGGCTGCCGCTTTGTGGCCGGTCAGTTTTCTGCACAGGTCTTCTGTAGCCAATTCTGTTCCGATGTTCTGCCCCTGAAATTCCATAGCGGCGTTAAAAGTGTAGGTGTCTGAGAGTATGGCCGCATCCGCGGACCAGGCAAGCAGTATCCAGGGTTGGCAATGGCCTTTGGCGATCATTTCTGAGGAATTCGGTTTTCCGATCAAACGGTTTGCCTCCCTGTAAACCTTCGATTCATCGGGCTGTCCGTCCGCGGCATGCCATGCCGCATATATACCGGTCCGTGGCAGGTCAAGGCCTTCCTGCTCCAACCGGTGTGCTTTGGTATAGATGTAAAAAGTGAGTAGCGGCATGTGGTGCAGAGTATCTGCAATAGATTTGAAATAGGGATTAACCCATAATTTGCAGGAAGGGCAGAAGTCAGATTTTTGGGTAGGGTATTTTTTGTAAAGCGCTTTTACGTAAGCGGCGTCCGGTGCCTGGCCATAAAGGAAAATAGGCAGGAAGAAAAGGATAAGGGCGGCAACTTTTTTCATGATGACCTAACGAATGTAGGCAAAAATGCCGGATTAATAACGGGTTTCAGAACCATTACCGCTTTGGCCATATCCGGTTTTCCGGGGCATTAGAAAAGCCCTACACTTTGGAAAGGTGGGCCACCATCCATTGAGATGCCAGGAAATACCGGTAGGTCAATGCTTTGAACCATGCCGGGTGGAAAGCTTCCTGTTCCAGGTCGAATATATCCTCGGGTGGCTGCGCTGTAATGTCCGCTTTCAACACATCGCTCCAGCCGTCAAAAAATTCCCTTGCTTTCTCAAAGCTACCATCTTCGGCAAACAGGAAAAATCGTTCCTCGTCTGTTGGAAAGCCATAGTTTTCAGTGATCTCTTCAATAGATGATTTTATTGAATTGCATAATCCGAAAATCGTCGCTATTCAGGCTCATGTTGCTGAATATCTTGCTTAAGATTGTCTATTTTTTCAATTAGTTCATTTTCGAGTTCGTTACTATAGCCTTCAAATGTTGCGGCTACCATACCGTTCTTGTCTATGAGATAAAAACTTGGATATGCTGATATTTGAAAGCTTTTAGCCACTTTGCTACCATTTAACAATATAGAGTAGTTAATTTTATTTTTCTTGGCAAAAGCAATGACCGATGGTTTGGGATCTGAAGTATTAATAGTCACAATGCTGACATTGCTTCCTCTGTATTTTTCATGCAATTTATTTAATGTTGGTATAGAAAGCATGCAGGCAGCACAAGCATTAAATGAAAAATCAATCAGGGTAACTTTTCCTTTTAACTGTGAATTTGATACAATATTTCCCTGCAAGTCTGGCAACTCCCAATTGGGCGCCCTATTTCCTACTGTAATCATGGAAACCTTTTTTTCAGGCTGAAAGTCAGCCGGTATGCTTAACCCCATAATATTTTCAAAATGTCTAGCATTAAGATTGTAATTGGTATAACTGCTTTCATTAATCATTAATGCAATGTTATCGCTGGTCATATCCCCCTTACCAAACTTACCTTGCAAATATTGTTTAACATAGACAGGTAAATAGCTAGTCTTATTAAGGCATAAGTCATGTATTTCCCTACTTGAAGCCGAATCAATCATCACTATTTTTACATGAAAACATGATTCATGATTGATAATAGTATCCGGCATAAGTCTAATTTTTTCAGGCGATGTAGTTAACTTCGTTTGTATAAATTTTGCCCAATAAAACGGTGTTTTATAAGGTTCATCCCCCGGTTCTCCTTTTAGCTCATATGTCTTCCTATTTAAATCCAAATCAATTCTTGTTGAACCATTAAATATGTAATTATAACCCCTGCCTTCTTGCATATAGTAAAGTTCCGATTTGGTATTACCGATTGCATTGCTTACTGATGTCTTAACATTTAAAGTTATCCAATCGCCGCTGAAAGGACTTTTCTGACGGTCAATTTGTGAATAACTGATGTTTTGATATTGGTTGATCTTTTGAACGGCTTTTTTTAATATGCTAATTTGAGCTATTGTTTGAGTGCTTATAAACAAGCAAGTAATACAAAACGAAATGAATTTCTTTGTCATGTATCGAAGATAGTTATAATCTGCAAATCACGAATTTATCTGCAGATTATATTAACTATGTAAATTAGATGCTGTTTATTTTTAGAGGAAACCTTATCACAATGCGGGCAGGATGCCCGTAAGTGTTAATAGAACTTTAATTTGTAAATTTTATTTTACCGGCGAACCGAACTACGGGTTTTTGAGCGTTGGTAATCGCTGAACATCCGTTCATGAAAGCGTCTGGAAGCTTCCTTTTTTGAACGCCTGCTACAGCCCCAAAGAAACAGCGCCCATATGCCGAACGCCACACCAAACAGCGGGAACGGGTTTTTAGCGCCAAGCGCACCGAACAGGGCGAAGGTAGAAATGAAGCAGGTGGCTATAAAAAAGAATGTCGTTTTCATCGTATTTCAATACCTAAATATACTAATTGGTTTAGTATTTTCCAAGACAAAAAATCAATTTATTTCGTAAATATGGTTGTTCTTCCGCGCTTCCTGTACATGTTCGCGGATGGTGTCAATGATGTCAGACAGCGGGATGCCTACCAGTTGCAATACCGGGTTTTCAATATCCGTACTTTTTAGGGTAACATTCATCAGGCGCAGCATCTGCAGCGGCAAGGGGCGGGTAACCACATAATCTTTTATGCGGTACATTTCGAGGAAGTCTGTCCTTTTGAAGAAGATACCCCTGCTTGACCTGATCTCCGCGGGAGTGATCAGGTAGGAGCAGCTACGGATGAAAAGCAGCCGGTACCATGCGATGCCGAGGATCCCGAAACAAGGGAACAGGAAAAGTGGAGAGAAGGCCCAGGCCAATATCAGGAAAGAGATCGAAAGGATAACGAGCGGGAGTATTTTCAGGATAGCGAAACTCATCGCCGGCCGGAGCAGTATGTCATTGTCTGGAGTCATGTTGAAGTTGTTCTAAAAATGAATGATGGTGCGTTGGTTTACGGGTACGAATAGCGGTACGGAATCCGGCTGCTTTTTCAAAAGCGTTGAGGCTAAGCCTTTCCGGCGCGAAACGATATGCGGTATGATTTAAATAAAGCATTACCATCCCGTCCTGCCAGCACAAGCGGACCGCTTTGCCACGGATACCCGAGGCGACCGCGATATCGGCAAGCCTGCCGAGCAGGTCATTGCCGAATACAAGCGTTATTTTTCTTTTTTGACAGTAGGAGCTTATCCAGCCCAGCTGCCGCGCATGCGGCAGGTTCCCGATAGCGATAAAAGAAAGAACGGCGTTAGCCGGGTGCCGCCACTGGTTAAGTGCGAGATAGGCAATGGCTTCCATAGCGCTTGCGGTAATGATAAGTTCAGTTGCCGGATAATTACCGGCCATCCAAAGATCCGCTGTAACAGGCACAAGATGAAAACCCTCACCGAAGTATTCCTTATCGTTCGCGTATTCAAAACAAAGGTCTTCGGTATAAAAATAAGCTTGGAGTTCTTCTGAAACTCCAAGCTCGGTTAACAACGGATGCATTAGCGGACTGAGCGGCTTTTGCCTTGAAACTGAATATGCGCGTTATCGGAAACGGGTCGCTTGTTTTCAAGGTCTTCTTTCGCGCTGTGATAGCCGGGGCTTTGGAACTCTGCTTCTTTCGGATCTTGCTTTTCACCGAACGCGGCGTTCAATCCCTGGTAAAGCATATAAGATAAGCCACCGTCGATCAGGATAGAAGCAACAAGCGCCAGGCGGTTGGAGCGGATACCGTTCACATCGGTGCCGGAAAAGCTGAACTTCGTTTTATCTGCCAGTTCCACCTCCCTGCCTTTACGGTAATTCTCGGAATAAATGGAGGGGACCCTTTGGGGAGCGGGCCGTTTATGCTGTAGTCTTTTGACCAGCCCAAAAACCTTTAGGGCACGAACTTGGCTGCGCTTTTTGTCCGTTCGGTAAAAAACGTTTTGCGGTCGGGTAGAGGAAAGTATAGGGTAAATACATTGGGTTTACGTACCTGAAATTTGATCAGGAAGTCAAGTGCTTGCTGGCGGATGAGCGTGTGGATGAGTCTGAAGCATAGCGGATGTTTCATCGGGCATGTGCGCAGACATACAGCAGTAAAGCTCTTGCCCATCGCCCGGGATCTGGTGAAGTAATGAAGCAGCGTGATATGTATGAACCTGATCAGAGGGCGCTAACCCTAAAAATATAAATTTTAAATCCCAATAACTTGGGGAATGCAAGTACCATTCACCCGGATGAGAGCGATGATCGGAAATTGAACCGCAGCGTAATTCCGATTCGGCAGAAGTATTGGGCAGGCGGGAGAATAGTTCTTGCGGCGTTGCCTGATCTGGTGATGGCATGCAGCGTAGCGATAGCCTGAACCTGATAAGGGCAAAGGAACGGCCCTTGTTAATTTCACCTTCAATACCGTTTATGTGATATAATTTTCAATCAGGCTAACCATCCCGGGTAGATGTAAAAATTAGTATGCTATTCATTAAATGGCGTTGGACGATCAAAGGTTTCTTTAAAGCTGTAAGTCTCTTGCTTTAAGCATTAATAATTATTGTTATATCCCTAATTAAAAAGCTTAAAACGACATATCATTACTGTATAATTATCTTGGATATCGTATTATCTTGATAATTAATACATTAAAAATCGGCATGATTTATATAAACTATTGTGTGCTGGGCATTTCATCTTAAATAGTACTAAAAGAGGCACTAGCAATTTTAAAAAAATTATTTAATACGTATGGAACCTAAAATCGGAATTACCCCGGAAAACCTAACCGCGATCGCCCATATCTTAAATGTCATGCTTGCTGATGAATTTGTGCTCTTCACAAAAACGAAAAATGCACACTGGAATGTGGAAGGGGCAAATTTTCACAGCTTACATAATTTTTTTGAAGCTCAGTTTAAATCGCTTGATGAGATCGTTGATAGCGTAGCCGAGCGGATCAGGTCTTTAGGCCATTACGCACCGGCAACCTTAACAAGCTTTATTGCCCTTACGCATTTGTCTGAAAGGCTGCATGAAAAGAATGACGGGCCGGGTTTTATAAAAGAATTATTAGCCGATCATGAAAGCCTGGTATTGCAATACCGCGAGCATGTAAATTATATTACCCTGGAACTGAAAGATGCAGGCACCGGTGACTTTATAACAGGGCTGATAGAATTACACGAGAAAATGACCTGGATGTTGAGGGTGCATCTAAGTGATTAGCACATTTAGGGCGACGATACAGCCCTTTATCAAACTGTTTAGTTGATCAGGAGCGGACAATAAATCTTACTTAAGAGACGAAATAAAATAAAAATGAAAGGCTTTTTACCAATTAGTTTCCATAGCGTATTGGATTACGTGCTGGCTACGATAACTGCTGCATCTCCCTGGCTATTTGGGTTTAGCGCAACCGGAGGAGCATCGCTTTTTATCCCTCTATTTATCGGCTGTATGCAATGGAACATGATCATTTTTACCAATTATAAATTTGGTATTTGGCAGGTGTTCCCGCTACAGCTTCACCTGATATTCGATTTTATATGCGGCTTCCTGATTTTCAGCGCGGCGTTTATTTACCATTACGAGGGCTTGGTATTTTGGTCACAGGTATGCTTGGGGATAGTAAATATGGTGTTCGGCATCTTTACAGCCAAAACACCTTTTTTAAACAACAAGGTTGACGTTTTCGATTCAAGAGGTATGTAATTCAAATAATCTAAATACAGATGTAATGGAAGAGTTTAAACTGATGGTGACGGGGGATAGGTATTTTAACGACTACATCTTATTGGAAAAATGTGTCAACATATTGTTAGCCGATTTGAAAAAAGCCAGAGAGATTATCATTGTGTCCGGTTTAAGTGAGGGGGCTAACCTGCTTGGGGAGCAGTACGCTGCAGCTCACGGCTATGAAGTTGACGAATATGGAGACAGCGGCCAAATTACGCCTCTTTTAAGGCCGGAATTATACCTGAAGATGGCGTGGATCGCAGACGCCTGCATTTGCTTTTGGGATGGAAAATGTGAGGTTACAAAACAGATCATAGAACAGGTTAATGCCCTGCCGCCAATCTTAATTATCATCAAGTATGTTGCTGGTGAAGAAGGGCCGGTTATAAAGGATTACTGGCAACGATTTGACCTGCAAATAAAAGCAGCGGGATAGCTTATATGCCGAATGAGCAATATGATCAATGTACAGGAAAAATGCTCAATAAATGTAAATTGAAATTAGAGTGAGCCACTATATAATGGGTGAATAGATGTTAATATCATGCAAAATATTTATGGTAACCGCATAAACCTTATGAATTTGTAGTAGAAGCTGTTACGCCGTCAACAAAGATCAATAAGGACGATACTTTACCCTTTTGTATCGTAAAGATATCCAGCCCGCATATCTTACCTGGCTCATCTGAGGGGCCAAATTGCCATGATAGTACAGCGGTATTGTGATGATTTTCAATAGGTTTTGCAATGCTGAATTGAAATCCCGGGCTGTTTGAGAGTAATTTTCCTATAAAATTACTGACCTCTTCGTAGCCATTCAATATTTCTCCGGGGTCGGTCACCTGTATATCTTCATGATAAATTTCTTTTGCCAGTCTTATGCGTTTGTTACCATCAGTTTCTCCCCAAAGCTGCAAATGCTTTTCTACCAGGTTAGTAATTGATGTCAATTCAAAATATTGCATTGTGGTTGTTATGTGAGTTATTTACCTATTGCAAAATTAATAATATTGGTTCAGGCTGTCCTTATTAAAATCCTTAATTTCATCAAACCTGCCTTTTCTTATTTTTGAGATCCACTGCGGGTCCTGCAACAATGCCCTGCCTACGGCAACGAGATCAAATTCGCCGCGATCAAATCGACGCATCAACTCATCAAAACCTGTTTTTTGCGCGCCCTCACCATAGAAAAGAGACTGTAAGAATTCACCTGACAGTCCAACAGCCCCTACGGTTATACTTGGTTGCCCTGTAATTTTTTTTGCCCAGCCAGCAAAGCTAAGGTCGGAGCCATCAAATTCAGGTTGCCAGAACCTGCGTTGTGAGCAATCAAAAATATCAGCACCCGCCTCTGCTAAAGGTAAAAGCCAATCTTCCATTTCATTTGGCGTATTTGCCAATTTCACGTCGTAATCCTGGAGCTTCCACTGGGATAGTCGGATGAGGATAACAAATTCATTACCAACTTTTTTACGGATAGCCCTTACTACCTCTGCTGCAAACGCTGTCCTTTCCTTCAAAGTTTTACCGCCAAAAGAATCTCGCCGGTGATTGGTATGTTGCCAAAAAAACTGGTCGATCAGATACCCATGACCGGCGTGGATTTCGACACAATCAAATCCGAGGTTCTTAGCGCTCATTGCCGCATCCGCAAATGCATCGATTGTCGCGTAAATCTCCCCCCTGGTCATCATGTCCGGGCCTTCAAAATGCATAGGAGGCATCCATCCAGATGGATCCGGTTTTGCTATACCAACGTGCCATAACTGTGGCCCCATGACGCCCTGGTGATGATGCACCAAATGGATAACCTTTTCCCAGCCTTTAATACCGTCACCATAAAAGTTAGGTATGTTTTTATAATGTTTTGAAGCCGGCCTGTTAATAGCAGTGCTTTCAGAGAGGATCATACCCGCATCTGCTGCCCGCCTCGCATAATAATTGGCCATGTCCTCTGAAGGCTGGCCGTCAGGGGAGTGTTTTCTGGTCATCGGCGGCATTATGATCCTGTTTTTTAAAGTAAGGTTTTTATAAGTAAAGGGGCTGAACAATGGTTGCGTGATCATACTATTCAATCAATTAATTTTTGCAAGTGTTTTAGACTTTTCCGTCCATCTTTCAAATGGGGTGCCATGTATTAAGTAACTGTAATACAATGAGTAATGAGAATTTCAAATAGTTATTTCTAGCGTTATTTCACTATGGTCATCTGAATTGGTGATATATCGTAAAGCGGTAATAATTACCAAATCACCATGTCGCGTGTGAACTGTATATTTGTTACTATGGAAATGAAAAACAATGCCGGGCAGCTGTTATTAGGGATCGCAAGACCGGATTTAGAATCGATCTGCAGGCCTACACAATTTCCTGTTTATACACTTTATTACCTTCATGCCGGTCACGGTAATTTTCATGCTGATTTTGGCGTATTTGAATTTACAGCACCGGTGTTGCTGTTTTCTACCCCGATGCAACTAGTACGCATTGACGAATGTCAAAATTTAACCGTAACACGACTGCAATTTCACAGTGACTTTTATTGTATCGAGTACCATCGTCAGGAAGTGGCTTGCAATGGATTATTGTTTAATAATATTTATATAGATCCGGTAGTTCAGTTATCAGATAAAGAGAGCGTAATTTTCGAAATGTTCCTGGATAATATGCGGGATGAATTCAGTCAGGAAAAGCCATCTGAGACCGTATTACAAGCCTATTTACAACTGTTTTTGGCCAAATCAAGCAGTATCAAGTTGTCCTCAATGGCAGAGGTTTCTACTAAAGTGGAAATGGATGAGATGATGGAGAAATTCAGGGCATTATTGGATAAAAACTTTCTTAATTTACATAAGCCTTCAGAGTACGCCTCACTGCTGGCTATGACCCCGGATAATTTAAACAAGCGCAGTACACGGTACTTTAAAAAAACGCCTTCACAATTGATTCAGGAACGGTTGGTATTAGAAGCAAAAAAGCAATTACACCTTACAAGGCAAAGTATTAAAGAAATAGCTTATAATCTGCGTTTCCAGGACGAGTTTTACTTTAGCCGCTTTTTCAAAAAAATAACTAAAGTATCCCCACAGGCATTTCGTGAATATACGGGCATTTCAATAGTAGCTGATCTGGCCGACCCTGACTTTAAGGATTTGTCCAAGCTTTAACCGATTTTGTCCATGTTGTGCGGCATTCTTTAATCGTAAATTTGAATTGTTAAGAAAGAGGTAAACATGAATTACAGTGAAATAGCTTTTTCAGATGCAGCTAAAGATTTGCAGGAAAAATACGGGAGCCGTAATGCCTACGAACAACGGGAGAAACTCCATGTGGTTGACGGGTTTACGGAGAATGAGACTTTATTTATTTCCGATCAAGACCATTTTTACATGGCAAGTACGGGGTTAAACGGATATCCTTATATTCAGCATCGCGGCGGACCAAAGGGATTTATAAAAGTGCTGGATAACCATAGGATCGCATTCATAGACTTTTCTGGAAATAAACAATACATCTCTGCCGGAAACATCGAAACCAATCCAAAGGTAGCCCTCATTATGATCTCTTATCCGCATAAAGCAAGATTGAAGCTGTACGCCAATGCACGGATTATTCAGCAGTCTGAAGATCCAATCTTGTTCGCTCAGGTTGATTTTTCCGGTTATAAACATCGTACGGAGCGCATGATAGTTTTGGATATAGAAGCATACGACTGGAATTGTCCTCAACATATTACCCCAAGATATACAGCCGAAGAAATTGAACTTGCCTTTGCTTCACAGCGCCAGTACATAGCTGACCTCGAACAAAACAACAAACAGCTTAAAGCTGAATTGCTAAATTTAAAAGAAAATTAAAATGTTAACGATATATCATCACCAGGACGACAAAGATGTCCGTGCCTGGAAGGATCGTTTAGATCAACTATTCGTTAAATACGAATTTATTGAACAAGAAAATAACGAAATACCTAAATTACAGGATAGCGATAAACAAGTTAACGGTAAAGAAGCTATTGACACTTATCTGGACGGCTTGGAGCAATTTGTAAAAGGTTGGTACGAGGACCGGTGTGACAAGTATGACTTTGAACCTGAACGTTAACGGTGTTGGCTTATTTGCACAAAAGTTGGCAATAGTTAATATAAATTACTATTTGCTTTTTTTTATGGTAATATTCCTGATTCGGCTGAGTGTTTCAGGTGTCATGCCCAGGTAAGAAGCAATCATTTGTTGTGGTAAACGATTAGCCAATTGCGTGTTTGAATTTAGAAAGTCAATATATTTCTCTTCTGCTGTAAAACTAATTGCCGAATGGATCCGGTTTTGAGAGGCAATTAAAGCTTTTTCAAGTGTAGCATTAATCAATTTTCCAAATGCTGGAATTCCTCCGCAAAGATTTTCGAAATCTCCCTTAGTAAATAAAATAACTTCACTTTCTTCAACTGCATCAATATAAAATCTGGATGGTGATTGAGATAAATAACTTTCTCTATCGCCGGCCCACCAATTCTCTATTGCAAAATAAATGATTTGATCCTGGCCTTTAAAATCTACGCGATATGTGCGAAGACAGCCACTTTCTACAAAGCCCACGAAATTGCAGATATCTCCTTCCTGGAGCAAATATTGACCTTTTCTAAGTTTTCTCGGCTTAACATTGCTCAGAATCAGTTCAATTTCAGTCTGGGAGAGCCTGGTTCTGTCAATTAGGTATTTCTGAAACGTTTCAAACACGCCTCAAATTTAACTATTTTAACAAGGGAGTGCAATGTGAGAATCATTTAGTTGCTTTCACATTGCACTATTGAAAGAATATTTAAATTACTTATTTCTTTGTCCATTGCCCAAACATCGCATATGCGGATGGTTCGCGATCAACATTCATTTCTATTAACGTTTTTTCAAACGCTACTGCATATGGGCTTTTCATTTGTACTGTTAAAAAGTGCTGCACATTATCGTTCCATATTTCGTATACAAGAAACTCACCCGGCTTTCCTATGGCCTCATGAAGATTAGCACTAACAAAGTTTTTTTCGTGACTGATCGTATCAAAAAGATTGGTAAGAACGGTTTTAAACTTTGCAGCATTTTCCGGAGAAACTTTGAATTTTATGCTTAATACCAATTGGTCACCGTGTGATGTTGTATCGGTTTGATTTGTTTTTGCCATTACGTTTAGTTGTAAAATGAGCGATGCGATCAGCGTTAATGCAGCGCAGCGCAGTTTGTTATTTATTTTAATTTTATTAATCATTTGTAAATTTTACGGAATGCAAATGTAAATCAGATATCACCTTAAGCACTTGATATATGATAAGAAAGTAATTGATTTAAATCAATTGGCTGCAGCTTATATTTTATAAACATTGCATACAGATTTATCTGCATTTCGCAAATTTCGGCCTTTATGTTTAAGGCCTGGTACCAGGAGGGCCGATTATACTATCGCCGCTTTCTTCTGAAGCCCTGATAAACAGATCCAGATCGTTGTTTAAATCGCCCGGTATTCCGGGCGATTTTCCTTCTACTCCTGTGAGTTCTATTAACCGGGCAAAGCCACTTGGCGAAGCAATAGTTAAGCCTTTGCTAACAATATTTCCAGTGTTAGCTACAGCATGTGGCGTTCCCTGGGGTATGTAGAAATTATCTCCGCTTTTTAAAACGGTCGCATTTCCTGCAGTGTAAACTGTAAATTCGCCATCAATTACATATAGTGATTCAGCGTACTTATGGTGTACATGCAAAGGAGTCTCAGTACCAGGTTGAAAAGAGCCTAGTATCAAATCATATGCGCCACCGGTTTGACTTTCGTCATTTAGAATTTCTAATTCTGTCCCGAATAACCAAAGTGTTTTTTTCATGGTAGATTTTAAATTAGGATTGAGTTTTTTGATTTCATTTACGGGTCACATTCCGGCAACTATAAAAATTCATCGTTTTACACGCTGATCAAAAAAGGCGATGTTTTTTAGCCGTCGGTAAAGTCGATTAAATTATGGTTGACATTAATGATCATTTATATACTTCTATCTTGTCCCGAGGAGAACTTCAGCGGCAAATTCAGCTATCATTATTGTCGGGGCGTTTGTGTTAGACGTGGTAATTTGGGGCATGACTGATGCATCAGCTATGCTGAGCTTTTGGACACCAATAACTTTCAATCTATTGTTTACAACAGCATCAGGGCCTTTTCCCATAGCGCATGTTCCCACAGGATGAAAATATGTAGAACAGCCATTTCTTATAAATTCAGCTAAATGACCTTCTTTAAGCCTTCTGTCAGGCGCAACCCAGGATTTTATAATCTTATTTAGGTCAGGTTCCTGAGTCAGGTCCATACATAATTCGACTGCCTTTACCATTGCTTGGAAGTCTGCGGGGTCTTTGAGGAGATTTGGTTCAATTTCCAAAGGGGCATCAGGCAATGAACTGGTTAATTTCATATAACCTTTGCTTTTAATATCAATCAAGGTTACAAATACACTGAAAGCATTATCCGGAACCTCATACTTGGCGGCCAATTCCTGGGTTAGGATCGGATACTGAATAGGAATCAACATCAGATCTGGTTTTATTAAATCCGGCGAACTTTTCCAGTAATAGTTAATCCCACCCAGGTTATAGGTCAGATCAGCTAACGGTTGGTTCAATTGAAATGTAAGTGAGATTAAAGGGTGATCCTGAAGATTTTTTCCCACACCTGGTAAATTTACCTTGAGATCTATACCTAAATTTTTCAGTTCCACTGCATCACCAACTCCTGAGAGCATTAGAATTCTGGGCGTTTCAAAAGTTCCGGCTGACAATACAACTTCCGTTTTTGCAGCCACCGTAACTTCTTTATCATCTTTCCGATAAATTAACCCTGTGCAAACACCGTTATCAATATTCAATTTAAGAACTTTTGCATCCGTTAAAATGTTGAGGTTGGGTTTATCAATGATTGGTTTCAAATAACCTTCAAAGGGACTGCTCCTTCGTCCGTGACCGATGTTCATACTCATTAATCCAACCCCTTCAGGTGCGGGTATATTAGAATCCTCCATATAAGGCATGCCATAAGAAATTCCTGCCTTAACGGCTGCTGCGTCAATTACATGAAGTTTTTCCGGGCGCTCCACACGGATCGGGCCATCCTTACCATGAATGCTGTTTTCCCCATTATCCCAATCCTCGATTTTTCTAAAAAGAGGCAATATGGACTCATAATCCCAACCTGTATTTCCGGCTTCGGCCCAACTGTCATAATCGTTTTGATTACCTCTCGCCCAAACCATTGCATTTATACTTCCTGATCCGCCTAAGACTTTACCTCTCGGCGCATAAATCTCCCTGTTATTTAATATTGGATTGGGTTGGTACCTGTAAAGGTAATCTTGCGGCGAGCCTATATTCTCCAACCAGCGTAAAGGCCTTTGGATCCGATCCAGGCCATTATCGTCCGCACCTGCTTCAATCAGTAAAACAGTGATGTTTTCGCAATCAGAAAGTCTTCTGGCAAGTACGCAGCCCGCGGATCCACCCCCAACAATGATATAATCATATATAAAAGTGTTTGTATCATTTTTTAAATTGGTGCTAACTGAATTTTCAATTTTGTTGGTCATAACACGATTTTTAAGAAGTTAAGTTTTAGCGATATAAATGAAGGAGTATCGATCACGCCGATACTAATCCTTCAGGAAATTTGTGCCATAAAGTAACCTGTTGACTGTTTGGTGATTATAAAAAATGATGTCCTTTTGAGGAGTGGATATATAGCTGATTAGTATAAGATTATTGAAATATCCTTAAACGATGTACCTAATCTTAAAAGTAAGGTTCTACAATTTGTGTTACTCATCAAAGTGTATCTGTGATTGAGCATTTATAAACTTTCAAATCTTCAGGCATTTAGTCTTGACGGCGGAATACCAAACTGGCTTTTGAAAGTGCGGGAGAAATGGGAAATATCTTCAAAACCCACCATCATATATACATCGGAAGGTGTTTGCCCTTGTTGACTGATCAAATGATAAGCTTCCTTAAGCCGCCTCGCAAGCAGCCACCGGCCCGGTGACACACCGAAAACTTGCTGAAAATCACGTTTAAAGGAAGAAATACTTCTCCCGGTCATATATGCAAAACGCTGCATGTTTAAATTGAACCGGAAATTTTGTTCCATATAATCGGCAATATTAATTTTCGCAGGCTCGTTAAAGTCAAAAAGAATATCCTTTAGCTCCGGTTGTAATTTTAACAGCGTCAAAAGCGCTTCTTTTATTTTCAACTTAACTATCGAATTACTAAAATCTGCGTTAGGCTGCAAGAATGGTGTAAGAGAATTAAAATAATCCAGATAATGAGAGTTGTGTTTAAGTAACAATACCGGTTCAGGGACATAGTGCGGGTGTGCCTTATAATTATATTCCAGAGCAAACTCCCTAAGTAATGCCTGGTCGAACGCTACAGACACCGAACGGTACTCGCCATAGGCAGGTACCTGTTTTGTGAATTTCGCCAATTTGTTCCTGATACTTAATCTGAATTCGCCTTCATTAAATGCTTTTTTCAGCTTGCCATCATTAATTATTAAAGAGCCTGATAGTTGATAAGTAAATAGGAATTCGTCAATAAAATTTTCACCGCTGGAATTGCTGGTGGCATAGGTTGATGACATAATTCTGTTTCGCTGATCTGTCAATTGCATAGGATGGTATTTAACATTCAATTGGCCGTCGAATTATAAACTAAAGTAAGATTTTTATTTGCCTCAGTTCCATAAAGTTTTTCACTTAAAAAAGGCTGCCCACCAAAGTGATGCAGCCTCTTATCAAAACAACAAACCAATATTATACAGCGATAACTTTAGGTTCTACATATTCAGCCAAACCGTATGCGCCGGAAGTCCTTCCTATACCGGATTGTTTAAATCCGCCGAAAGGCGCTTTGTTTTCTTTATTGACAGCCGTATTGATCAATACTCTGCCTGATATGATTTGAGTTGCAACTTTGCGAGCTTTGTCAATATCACAGGAGCTTACATATGCTGATAATCCATAAATAGTGTCATTGGCAATTTCAATTGCTTCTTCCTCCGTTTTATAGGTAATAACCGCCAGAACAGGGCCGAAGATCTCTTCCTGTGCAATCGTCATTTTTGTATTGACGTTAATGAAAACCGTTGGTTTTGCATAGAACCCTTCCAATCCATCAGGATGACCAAGTCCGCCTGTTAATAATTCAGCGCCTTCTTCAATACCGGATTTGATATATCGTTGAACAGTTTCATACTGCTTTTGGCTTACCATCGGACCGATGTAAGTTTCCTGGCTGTTTAAATCGCCAATTTTTAAAGCCTCAGTATGTTTTTTAAGCAGTGGTTTTATTTCCTCGATCCTGCTTTCCGGAACGATCAAACGCGTACCTGCATGGCAGGCCTGGCCGCTATTGCTGAAGGCAATGGCAATGGCCAGGGGAATTGCTTTCTCCAGATCAGCATCTTCCAGCAATACATTTGGCGATTTGCCTCCAAGTTCCAAGACTACTCTTTTAAGCGTTTCTGTTGCGCTACGCTCAATTAACTTGCCAACATTAGTAGAGCCGGTAAATGTCACCACAGCCACGTCTTTATGCCTTGTGAGGGCTGATCCTACAATCGTCCCCGTACCGTTAACTATATTTATTACGCCTGCGGGTACATTTGCAGCATCAAAGCATTCTGTTAATATCTGGGTTTGAAGCGCACTTAATTCACTTGGTTTAATCACCATTGTACAGCCTGTTGCGATTGCCGGTGCCAGTTTACTGCATATATGAGTATAATCTGCATTCCAGGGAGTAATTGCCGCTATTATACCTAAGGGCTCATTAACAATGATCGCATGTTCGAGCTTTGTCTCGAATTCAAAACTCTCCATAGCTTCTTTTGCATCTAAAAATATCTGTGCCGAATATCGGGTACGCCCTTTTGTCGCTGTGATTGGCGAACCATATTCTTCAATTGCAGTGGCGTTTAAATCATCTTCGCGTGCAATCATGGCTTCGTAAAGCCTAACAAGAATATCACCTCGTTCTTTTAAAGATGTCTTAGAAAAAGTTTTAAATGCCGCTTTAGCAGCTTTAACCGCTTCGTCAACATCCGTTTCATCACCTAAATAAACGTCGCCAATACGATCTCCAGTTGACGGATTAAATATTGGGAGAATTTCCTTTCCGTGTGGAGTTGTAAAAGCCCCGTTGATATAAATCTTATTTATTGTTTTCATATTTATTTACAATTTAAAATTGCCGGCATTTTTTATGGCCTGTACAAAAGTACTGTGAATATGAACACGGAATTTGTCTGAGAAGCCCAATGTTTGTTGTCTGACAAGTCCATTTAAATCATCGCTCGGATTTTAAAAAAAAATATCCAGTATATAGATGATTGCTTAGAAATGAGACCTGTTTAATGTAATATATTTATGTAGGCAATTTTTTATGATCGTTAGCAGAGCACACATGATGTTACTTTGCATATTATAAAAAACGTATCCATATACAGAACTGCCAACGTTTCCCTAATGATAGATACTACAAGTAAATATCCGGCTCACCTATTAAAGATCATTATTTTGGTAATAATTGATCTCTCATCAAATGGACATATTCTTCATCTGATCTTTGCTTTTTAATATTTAAAAACGTTTTCATTTCGTCGCCAACCAAATAACGGAAGTTATCAGTTCCATCTGTAACGGCATGATATACAAACAAGCCAGCTTCTTCAGGAGTAGTTAATTTATCCTTATATTCCTCGAATAGTTTATCCATTCCTGTGTGGTTTGCAATCAGTTCGTATTCCCGGGGAACCGGGATTGATGAGGTATCTGCATTTTTAAAAAAACCTGTATCCGCGCCACCGGGTTCAATTAGTTTCACAATAATATTTATGGACGCAAGTTCATAGGACAGGGATTCTGTAAATCCCTCTATCGCAAATTTAGTAGCGTGATAGGGAGACATAAGCGGAAACGTAATTATTCCACCCTGGGAACCAATATTTACAATCATACCACCTCCCTGTGTTCGAAAGTAGGGGAGAATTTCTCTGATAACGTCCATGTACCCGAAAACATTTACGGCAAATTGATGCCGTATTTGTTCGCTTGTAATTGATTCAAAAACACCGACAAGCCCGTGTGCGGCGTTGTTAATCAGAACATCAATTTTTCCAAATCTATCAATGCCTTCCTTTATAGAATCTCTAATAGAATCAAGGTCCTGCACATCAAGACGGGTGATGAGCACATTACTTATCGTTGTTAGTTCTGTTTCCTTTTCAGGCGATCGCATTGTAGCAATAACATTCCAGCCCCTCTTCGCAAATACTTTTGCAATTGCTTTACCGTAACCTGACGATGTACCTGTTATTAATACCGTTTTGTTTTCCATCATTATTGGGTTAATTATTATGTGCAATATGCGTTCGCTATCTTCCAAGTAGCTTAATAGAAACGTCCCATAAGCGGTCTGCATAATCGGGATCGATTGCATAGCGTGCAACGCCATGATAGTCAGACGGACGCTTTTCAACGATTTCGGCTTCGTTGCAATTTTCAAAATAGTGGCCACCATTACCTTCCAGTATCGGGGATGTTGCAAGTAACACCGAAGTTGCTGCCCCTTGTTCAGGTGTTTTTTGGAGTTCTGCTGGTGTTTTAAGGCCGCCAGTATGTCTTTGCAGATTTGTCGCAATAGCACCCGGATTTAATGCATTGACAGTAATGCCATCTTTAGCCCAACGTTTGTGAGCTGCAACAGCAAAAAGGGCAACTGCTGATTTGGATTGTCCATAAGCATACAAGGGATCATAGAATCGAAAATCAAAATGAAGATCATCAAATATGACAGGTGATAATAAGTGACCACTGGAGCTAACGGCAACAATACGTGCATTGCCAGCTGAGGTCAGGGAACTATGAAGGCCGAGCGCTAATTCAAAATGCCCCATATAATTAGTTGCGAATTGCATTTCCCAGCCGTCCTCGGTAAATTGCAGATCCGGTATAGCCATTACCCCGGCATTATTGATTAAAATATCTAGCGGACCTTCCCATGTTTTCAGGAAATCAGCAATAGATTTGCGCTTACTAACATCCAGGTATCCCACATGCACATTGGGATTGCCAGAATCCCTAATTATGTCTTTCGCCACCGTTAAACCACTTGCCTCATTTCTAACAGCTAGCGTTATATCAGCTCCTGCGGACGCCAGGGCAACCGCTGTAGGTATACCGATTCCTGAAGCTCCTCCGGTAATGATCACCCGCTTCCCTTTAAGATTTATCCCTTTAACAACCTCAGAGGCTGTTGATTTTCGTCCAAAACCAGTTGTAATTAATTCCATATGTTATGATGATTATTTGAAGGCCGATCACTTATTGATTATCGAATAATTTCTGCCAGGACATGGATAATTCGTATTTAAAAATTCTTCGGCCTTGTGTATAAAACCATTAAGATGCCAAAGTCTAATAATTTGATTTACAGGTGAATGTGGTTTTTTAACGTAAGAGAATACCATTCGCATTTCGCTTATTCTATATCCATTTACGAAATAACAATAATCACATATATTTCCTTCGCTCGCGATTTCCGGTGAAAAGCGCAAATTCCATGTTACGACAACAAATTATCCCGATAGAGGATGGTTAGATAAGTCAAAGACTTAGATGAACGAGTTGATACTTTGATTTTTTTTTTACGTATCAGAAAATGTTCATAATAAATACTTCTATTAAACCCATTCTCCTTATCTGATTATGAATATTGAGGATTTTAATTGTAATCAATATCGCGTAATTATTGCTATTTCAACTTTATGGCCTAAATTATTGAAATGTCGCTGCGCTACTTTTAATATGAATGTTGTAATTATTTGATTATAAATTAATTACAAGCTGGCATTAATTTTCTTATCTACTCGAATGGAAATGATCTAAGATCCGTGAATCCTCCTTAACACCCCGGAATTTTGTGATCTATTCTGCCATTACACATTACATATCATGAAATTATGAAGCCTGCTCTGATGCTATTAGTTTTTTTTACCAGTTCATTATGGGTTTTTGGGCAAAGTGAAAATTCGGGTAACAATCCTTCCATAGATAGAATTCACAGCAGGTTACCATTTCGCAGCACGGTTGGCCATAAAGTTACCTATCATCTTTATATGACGGACACGGTCGTCAATTTTACCGGTGTGAAAAGAAAAGCAATGGTTATCAATGGCACCTTACCTGCGCCGGCCCTTGATTTCACCGAGGGAGATTCAGCACTGATTTATGTACACAATGACATGCGGTCAGAAACATCTGTACATTGGCATGGGCTGTTGTTACCTAACAGATATGATGGCGTTTCAGATCTGACAACTGCAAGAATTGAATCAGGTGCAACGCACCTTTATAAATTCAGGCTAAAGCAAAATGGAACGTATTTTTATCATGCACACACTACTACCCAGCAACAAAATGGCCTATATGGCGCATTTATTATACATAAACCTTCACCTGATAGCTTGCGGGAAATTAATCTGGTAATCAGTGACTGGACAAATGAAAACCCAAACCAGGTTTACCGGTCCCTGCGAAGTCAGACGGATTGGTATGCAATTAAAAAAGGTAGTGTACAGGATTATCTGGCCGCTATAAAGACAGGACACTTTGGAACCAAGTTTAAAAACGAGTGGAAGAGGATGCAGGCTATGGACGTCAGTGATGTTTACTATGACCGCTTTTTTAGCAATGGCACGGTGAAACAATACTTTCCGGATTTGCAACCCGGCGAAAAGGTTAGGTTACGAATTATTAACGGTAGTTCATCAACCTATTACTGGTTAAATTATGCAGGTGGTAAAATGACAGTCGTTGCAAATGACGGGCAGGATGTTGAACCTGTAGCTGTTGACCGGATGATCATAGCAGTAGCGGAAACATATGATGTAATAATCACTGTACCGGCGAAAGGTTCTTTTGAATTTAGGACAACACCTGAAGACCGGACCAGTTCAACTTCCCTCTTTCTGGGGACAGGAACACTCGTAAATGCAGTTCATCTCGAAAAATTGAATTATTTCAAGGGAATGGTTATGATGAATAACATGATGGGAATGGACGGCAGGACAAAGGGTAACTCTAAAATGAAGATGAGTAACCAGCGGATGGATATGAACCGGGTAATGTATCCAGAGGCTAATACGCAAAAAACGACCGCAACATCTATGGCTGATCATAAACGCTCTACAGGCCATATGGACATGGATCCTATGGTTATGAATGGTAACCAAAGCATGAAAATGGCGGAGGGGCCTGTTACACTCAATTACAATATGCTTCGCGCTACAGCAAAAACATCATTGCCACCCGGGCCAAAAAGAACTTTTGAATTCGAGTTAACCGGGAATATGGTAAGGTATTTATGGACGATCAATAATAAAACGTTATCTGAATCTGATAAAATATTAATTAAAAAAGGTGAAAATATCAGGTTGATATTAAAAAACAGGTCAATGATGCGCCACCCCATGCACCTGCACGGGCATTTTTTCAGATTACTCAACGGTAAAGGTGAAAATGCACCGTTAAAAAACACTCTTGATATTATGCCTATGGAAGTAGATACCATTGAATTTGCTGCATCTGAAAGTGGTGACTGGCTTTTCCATTGCCATATACTTTACCATAACATGAGCGGAATGGGCAGGATCTTCAGCTATGTAAATTCACCTTTAAATCAGGAATTGGGTGACACATCCAAAGCGCTGCGCAAAGTTTACGCTGATGACAGACAATTTGCAGCTACTGCAAGGGTAGAACTGGAAAGTAATGGCAGTGACGGAAGGGTTGGGTTGGTAAACGCACGTTGGGTACTTCAAAGTACCTGGCACCTGGGAACCAGCAGTTCAAAAGGTTATGAAAGCGAGACTACAATCGGTAGATATATCGACCGCATGCAATGGTTCTACAGTTACCTTGGGTTTGATTATCATAGAAAAACCGGTGAAGAGGATATCGGTAATAATCTGTTTGGGCAATCAAGCAATAAAAATAACCGAAAAACCATTATAGCCGGCCTTGTTTACACTTTGCCTTTACTTTTTCAGGCGGATGCAAGAATAGACGGTAATGCCAAGTTAAGGCTACAGCTAAGCCGCGAAGATATTCCACTTACTTCAAGGCTACGAATGAATGTTATGGGAAATTCAGATAAGGAATATTCTGCCGGTCTTAGATATGTGGTTACCAAATATTTTTCAATTTCGGGACATCACGACAGTGATATGGGCACCGGGGGCGGTATTACATTAACGTATTAGCACCTTAAAACAATTGTCATGAACATCATTAATAAAGTGGAAAATTGGGGTGATGTACACCATCCTAAGATCCTTGACCTGATCCGTGTTCTGCTCGGCGCTGCACTGATCAGTAAAGCCTGGATTATGTTGGAGAAATTTCCTTATATCAAAGATCTTTTGATAACAGAAACCCGTATGGAGGTAAGCGCTTCAGCGATAGCGCTGATCTTAAATTGCGCTATATATTCTTATTTCATCGGTGGAGCCCTTATACTTTTAGGTTTACAAACAAGGGCTGCTGCTTTGATCGGAATGCCGGTTACGGTCGCATCAATATTTTTTGTCAATATACTGGCTCCTTTTATGAATGCAGAAATTTCAATTGTTGCGCTGCAAATCGCCTTGTTATTTCAATTTGTCATTATTGGCTCCGGACCATTATCACTCGACAGGTTTACAGATAGCATGAAGTTTAGTGACAAGTATAACCCTTAAATGGAGTTGTGCCGTCTCAGACAAGTTTTACGATAGGCTGCTTTAAATAAAAATTAATTACCCCTGATCCATTTACGTTTTTTAATACTTTAAATATGAAATTCACTTATTACGGCCATGCATGTTTCTCAGTTGAAATTCTTGGCAAAAACATCTTGTTTGATCCTTTCATCAGCGGAAATCCACTGGCAAAACATATCAACATCAACGAAATTCCAGCGGATTATATATTTATTTCGCACGCTCATTATGACCACGTAGATGATCTTATAACTATTGCCCAACGCACTCAGGCCATGGTTGTTGCCAACATTGAAATAGTTGGCTGGTGCGATAAAAGCGGGCTTAAAAATATCCAGCCTTTAAATCCGGGCGGTCAATGGAAATTTGAATTTGGAACAGTACGATGTGTAACTGCCGTACATTCCAGCAGTTTTGTTACCGGAGAATATGGTGGTGTGGCCGGCGGATTTATTTTTATAACACCCGATAAAAACTTCTATTATAGCGGCGATACAGCTTTAACGCTGGATATGCAGCTAATCCCCAAATATGCCAAGCTTGATTTTGCAGTATTGCCTATCGGCGATGATGTGACCATGGGATATGACGATGCTGCCGAGGTCGCAGGAATAATTAAAGTGAACACAGTGATTGGGGTTCATTATGACACCTTTCCATTTATAAAAATCGACCATGAATCTGCAATTAAAGCTTTCCGATTGAATGATGTTGAACTAAGGTTATTGGAGATCGGTTCAGTTCATGATTTTTGATTGATGGAAGCATTTATGTTTTTGTCAAGATGGATAGGGCGGATATTCCAGCGTTCAATTCTGATCTTTTTCCATGATTTAATTCGAAATGCAACAAATTATGAAAGGTATAAATGCTAATTGGTTACAAACTATCGACGCATTAAAAGCTGTGCCGGTTGAGCAGCTGGAGTGGTTTATAGAAAATAGTCAGATTCGTGCGCTGGAAGCGGACGCATTGCTATTCAAACCAAACACACCGGTTGATGCAACCTATATAGTTTATTCCGGGAAAGTTAGTATGTACGTCCTGCAAAATAGCGAAGCGAGAGAATTTGCACTTGCGGGCCCGGGTGCTATAAATGGCTACCTGCCTTTTTCCCGCGGTAAAATTAATTTCGGCTATGGCCGGGCCATGGAAAATACGCTTTTACTTTCTTTTCCTATAGAAAAGATTAATGAAATGATCTGTACCCACCTTGAACTGACTGAGGCAATGGTTCACGTAATGACGAGCCGTGTCCGGGAATTTACGACCAGGCAGCAACAGGATGAAAAAATGATGGCATTGGGGAAATTATCTGCGGGATTGGCCCATGAATTAAATAATCCTGCAGCGGCAATGTTACGTAATGCCCGTACTATGGGCAAATATTTAACCGCAGCCCGCGACGACTTTCGGGATATAATGAACCTAAATATTGACCCGGAAGTAATAGATAAGGTAAGTGAATTTATGAATAAGCTAATGAGCGAGCGGTTAAATTTACCAATAAGCCTGAAAGCGCATACATTGCTGGAAGATGAATTAATTACATGGTTATCTGCACGACACATCAGATCTGCCGGGCCTCTTGCCGAAACATTGGCTGATTTTAGAATTTCCGGAAATGACCTTGCCGGGTTAACAATCGATTTGCCGGAAGTAAGCGTGGAAAAAATTCTCCATTGGGCTATGAATCACTTATTAACGGAAAGTAAGCTTTCTGATATTGTATATGCATCACAAAGAATCGTTGAATTGGTAGGATCAGTTAAGATCTATACCCACATGGATCAAAGCCAGGATAAGCAATACACGGATATCCGAGAAGGCATCCGGAATACGCTGACCATGCTTCGTCATAAAATTGTTCAAAACCAGATTTCAGTAAGTGAAGAATTTGAACCCGGATTACCACCGGTGAATGCAATGCCTGGTGAACTTAATCAGGTGTGGACCAACCTGATCGATAATTCGATTGATGCCTTAGCCGATATCAGGCCAGGTAATCTTAAGATCAGCAGCTATCAGGAAGCCGATCATGTGATCATATGTTTTTCTGATAACGGAAAGGGGATTTCACCAGACATAGTCAATGACATATTTGAACCGTTTTTCACTACTAAGGATATTAAAAATGGCTCCGGTTTGGGCCTGGATGTTGTCAAGCGGATTATCCGGCTGCATGGCGGCAGTATACACGTTGAATCCGTTCCCGGCAATACTTTATTCAAAGTAAGGATTCCAATAAATGGTTAGGACTTTTTTAAACTATTAAACATACGAATTCATGAGCTTACCTGTAATTTTTTGCATTGATGACGATCCGCACGTGTTAAGGGTCATCACACAAGACCTGAAGGAACACTATCGAGAGGATTATCGTATCATGGGTACAACCGTTATTCAGGAAGCATTAGACACCTTACTTGACCTGCGGAACAAAGGCGAATCTATTGCATTATTACTATCTGATCAGCAGATGCCGGAAATGGAAGGCGTTGTTTTTCTTGGCTATGCCCGTAAGTTCTTTCCGATGGCTAAAAGAGTACTGCTAACCGCATATGCTGATAAAGATGCTGCGATCAAAGCCATCAATACTGTACAATTAGATTATTACCTGATGAAGCCTTGGGATCCTCCGGAAGAAAAGCTATATCCACTACTAGACGGGCTATTGAATGACTGGCAAAGTACTTACCGGCCAACTTTTACCGGAATCAAAATAATAGGATACCAGTATTCTCAACAGAGCCATGAACTGAAGGATTTTCTCGCGGGTAATCTGGTGCCATATCAATGGGTAGATATTCATACAACGGAGCATGCGGAGGAGATGCTGAGTTTAAATGGCTTGACCGTAAAAGATCTTCCCGTCGTAATTTTCAGTGATGGCGTTATTTTAAGCAAACCAGGTATTCAGGATGTAGCAGCGAAGATCGGATTAAGACCGGAATTAAAAAACGAGGTGTAAGATGTAGTAATTATTGGGGCAGGCCCGGCAGGGCTCGCAGCAGGCGTTTATGGGGCATCTGAAGGTTTAAAAACTTTGTTGATCGAGCGGCATTCGCCGGGAGGGCAGGCCGGTACAAGCAGCAGAATCGAAAATTACCTTGGTTTTCCTGCAGGAATAAGCGGGGCAGAATTAACCGCTCGCGCGCTGACACAGGCGAGACGGTTAGGTATAGAATTCCTTTCTCCTGCATCAGTAGAATCGATAGAGGAACTTGACGGATATAAAATTATGAAGCTTGACAACGGCAAGTTAATTTCAACCCGCAGCGTGATATTGACCACAGGCGTCGCCTACAGAGAACTTGATACGCGCGGCATTGCAAAATTCGCAGGTAAGGGTATTTACTACGGTTCGGCAATGACAGAAGCTACTGCCTGTAAAGACAAGGAGGTTTACCTGGTGGGTGGTGGCAATTCTGCCGGCCAATCCGCAATATATCTTTCTAAATTTGCAAAAAACGTGTATGTCCTCATAAGAAAAGACAGCCTTGCCACAACGATGTCTGCGTACCTGGTCAACCAGCTCTTGGAGACCCCAAACATTCATATTATGGGTAAAACTGAAATTGTGGAAGCAAAAGGCAGCGACAGGCTTACGGAATTAAAACTTACAGCTATGGGTACCGGCCAGATGTTTACCCGGCCTGCAGATGCCTTATATATCTTTATTGGAGCCAAGCCGTTTACGGAGTGGTTAACACTCCATATCATAAAAGACAGGAAAGGATTTATTGAAACCGGATTGTCTTTGAAGACATACGACGTATTTAAAAATAACTGGAAGCTCCGTCGTGATCCATTCTTACTGGAAACCAGCTGTCCGGGAATTTTTGCTGCGGGTGATGTCCGTTCGGGGTCTATGTGCCGCGTGGCCTCAGCAGTAGGCGAGGGGTCAATGGCAATCAGTTTTGTTCACCGATATTTAAATGAAGTGAAATAGCATTGGTATTTCTTTGCCGACTATAGTCTTTACCGTCTGGGCAACAAAATATTCGATTAATTAAGTTGATATATATATTGGGCGGCAGATCTCAACGGGCTGTAGACAAGCTGTGACTTATATATTGCTAATAATAATTTTCAATACTCTTCGATACCGTTTCTATCCGTCAAGAAGCCTCGATCCTACTAATGATAGGTATTGATAGCATAGTTCAGGGCCGGGTACTTAGAAAGATAATGCATGCCATTGGTTTATAAAATGCGTTTGTATTTCATTCCACAACATTTCAGGGCTGTGACAATGATTTTATAACATTCCTTATATAGCCACGATTTTTTTATAATAACACGACAATCAGAAGGCGCAACAGTAGGATAACTGCTAAAAATGTGATCGCTGTTTTAAATGAACAAACCATTATTTAATAGGATTTACCGGAGTGTAATACGATCCGGTGATGATTTGATGAATAGTTTTAATGAAAATATATACGATGACCATTGTTGTCACGGCCAACAATGATACGGCCAGCAATTGGTGGAACCAATCAGGATGGTGTTGAGCAAAAATCAGAGAGGTGACCGTTACAGCGCTCATCGGAAAACTTACAGACCACCAGGTTACCCTAAAGGGACAGGCAACAGAAATGTGGGCAATTTTGCTCGCCAGTAAGATCAACAGAAATATGTTGAAATAAAATAGCACTACAGCAAATAGGTCAACCCGTCCGGTCAAACCATAGTAAACCATAAAAGCAAGTGCAAGAGGGCCGGTTAAAATCAATAAAGTTGGTTGTACGGTTTCCGGCAATGGACTTTGGAAGAATAAGCGGCCTAAAATAATCCCTAATAAAAGAAATGAAAAAATGATACCGATACCGAAGGCAACTTCAGAGATCTGGTGAATTCCATTTATCGGCAATTTAAGGCCAACTACCGGGATATCCAATGTACCAACAATCGGCAGTACCCAGGCGGGAACCGCATTCTGGGGTTCCTGCTGATGATCGATCCATCTGCGTAATACGTACCATGCGAAAATAAACATAAGCACTGCTCCGAAACACCAAATAATAGCAGCGATTTTAGGGAATTCGTTCATAATCACGCCGGGGATCAATAGGAGGCATACGATGAAAGTCGCGAAAAAGCAAACCGACACCGGATGCTTAAGCTCCTCCAGGATGATTTCGGGATATTTCATGACCTTGATAATGTAAGCTGAGAATAGGGACACAAATGACAGTATAGCTAAAATACCGATGACGTCAGGTATAAAATGATTCATGAGCCAAAGGTCTACCGCGATCCTCCACGAAAAACAAAGGCCGCTTAACCCCATGACACCTCCAAACAAGCTAACAGGCAAAAATTTAAAAAATTGTATCTGTGCCGTATTCATAAGTAAATATTATATTTTGAAGGAACAGTTAAAAGGACAGCCACAAAAGGCTGCCCCTTAAAAATTTATTAATTTATAACCGTCTTTCGTGAGGTTTGATCCGGATCTCGTTAATGCTGGCAAACCTTTTAATCATAAGGCCGTACTCGTCAAATTCCCAGTTCTCATTACCATAAGCCCGAAACCAATCACCTTTCAAATTGCGGTATTCATATTCAAAGCGAACAGCTATGCGGTTATCCGTAAAGGCCCACAGTTCTTTCTTCAACTTATAATCCAATTCCTTTTGCCATTTCTTGGCAAGGAATTTAACCACCGCCTTACGTCCGATTAAGAATATATCCCGGTTACGCCATTCGGTATTCTTCGAATAATTGCGCGCGATCCTTTTGGGATCCCGGCTGTTCCATGCATCCTCACCACCTTGCACTTTCTGCAAGGCAGTTTCGAGGGTGAAAGGCTGCAAAGGTTCCTTATTTTTCATCGTCGTTTTATGAGGTTATTTACTTGATGTTATTTTTGTCCAGGAAACGATCAATATTCTTGGCCATTTCAAAACCATATTCCTCCAGCGCAAAGTGTCCTGTAGGCAACAGGTGTACCTCAATATTTTTCAGGTCTCTTTTATAAGGCGTTGCACCGGATGCAGGGAAGATCACATCATTTTTTCCCCACATGACAATGGTAGGTGGTTGATACTTCCTGAAATAAGCCTGCCATGAAGGGTAAAGCGGCGGGTTACTTCCATAGGAATAGAATAGCGCCAATTGAATGTCTACATTTCCGGGGCGGTCCATTCCAGCCTGATCTATGATCCAGTTATCAGGGCTAATTTTTGTCGTATCTCCCACACCGTTCATGTACTGCCATTTCGTGGCCGTAATATTCAGGATCTTCTTCATCCCATTGATATTGTCTTCATTTTTCGGGTCCTTCCAGAGTGCGCGAAATGGTTTCCAAAAATCTTCCAACCCTTCTTCATAGGCATTGCCGTTTTGTATAATAAGAGCCTGCACTTTTTCGGGATGCATCACTGCAAGGCGGAAACCTACCGGTGCACCGTAATCCATTACATATAGGCTGTATTTATTTAGTCCTTTAGCGATGGCGAACTGATCAACTATTTTTGCCAGGTGATCAAAGGTATATTCAAACTCATTGATAGTAGGCATTGAACTTGCACCATAACCCGGATAGTCCGGAGCAACCAAATGATATTTATCCTGTAACGCCAGCATTAGATTTCGGAACATATGGGAAGATGTTGGGAATCCGTGTAAGAGCAGCAAGGTTGGTTTGTCCGGTGAGCCCGCTTCTCTATAGAAGATATTCAAGCCTTCAATTTTTACGGATCCATACCTGACACCCGTGATATTTGGTATCTGGGCATTTACTAATTGAGCTGACAGTAGAAAAGCCAGCAGCAGCATAAATTTACTTTTCATGATTTTCTTTTTTTGTAATTGTGAACTGTTTTAAAATATGATTGCGATTCAACCTAAATGGACTGTACCATGTCTACAGGCCATATTGCTGAATGAACGTTTATAGAGAATTTTGATGCCAATATTTAAAGTGTTGATAAACAGATATTTGAAAACAATTTGTCAAATATTGAAAAGCGGTATTTCGAGAATATTTACCTAAATCTTGAAATAGCAACAATAGGCGTAAGGGTTACTGACTAGTAAGTATGTTTACCGTACATATTCCCTTCATTTACATGTAAATCTTAGATATTAAACTATAAAATGTTCTGGACAACAGAATTGCAGGGGACGTAAAACTACTTTGCCGGGTGATTTTATCGTCATGATATTTAAACAAAAGTTTCATGAATACCGACATATCGTCAGCCCATTTTCTCATAATTCTTGTTAACTAATTTGAAATGAATATTTTATGATTTGGTATTGCATTTGGGTTTACATGAGTTCATGAATCAAATCTTTACAAATCTTAATTTAATTAACATGAAAACATTTCAAGCGACCAAAGGGTCGAAACATCTAATCTTGGTGGCGGTGTTATTCTGCTGCACATTAATTTCAAGCACGGTCCGTGCACAGGGGACAGCTGTCAAAAATGTTGTAATTGTCCACGGAGCCCTCGCAGATGGTTCTGGTTGGCAGGGTGTATTTAAAGCGCTTACCAGCCAGGGATATAATGTAACCGTCGTTCAAAACCCCTGCACATCCTTACAAGCGGATGTTGATGCAGCAAATTTTGCCATAGATAAAATGGACGGACCGGTCGTACTGGTTGGGCATTCCTGGGGAGGGACAGTAATTACCCAGGCAGGTGTTAACCCAAAAGTTGCAGCATTGGTATATGTAAATGCTTTTCAGCCTGACGTCAATGAAAACACAGTTAAATGGGCAGGCAGCCTGCCACCTAAGCCGGAAAATGGCTTGCTGCCCCCTGACGCAAAAGGGAATGTTTATTATGATAAGGCGAAGTTTCACGCCGGTTTCTGCGCGGATGTATCTAAAGAATTAGCGGATTTTATGTTTGCTTCACAAGGTTTTATACCCGGTGCAGCATTTGGTACGCCGGTAACAGAAGCGGCCTGGAAAACTAAACCAACCTTTGGTATATCTTCAGCAGATGATAAAAGTATCAACCCGGATATTACCATGAATATGTATAAACGTTCAAATACAATAATTACCAGGATGAAAGGAAGCCACGTTGTATTTATTACACATCCGGCAGAAGTATCAGCAGTGATTGTGGCTGCCGCAAAAAAGGGTAGTGGTCAGTAATAGCTCCAGGATTCCAAACCTGTTAATTAAATGGGTTTTAGAAATAATGATGACAAAATTGAATAATTACTTAATTGAATGAAATCATGGAAGTACAAAATACCAAATTGAAACCAGGCACCAGGCTTCAAAATAAAATTGCTTTGATTACTGGCGCAAATAGCGGGATTGGATTAGCGGCTGCTAAACGATTTGCATCAGAAGGCGCTTATGTTTATATAACCGGCAGACGGCAACCGCAATTGGATGAAGCTGTTGCAGCCATAGGGCAAAATGTGACGGGGATCCGTGGGGATGTAACTAATATGGCAGAGCTTGATCACATTTTTTCTGTCATTGCTTCAGGGCATGGACGTTTGGATATTGTTTTTGCAAATGCTGGGTTAGGGGCATTTGAAGAACTTGGCAAAATTACAGAAGCCGAATTTGATCGAACATTCGATGTCAATGTCAAAGGCACTTTATTTACGGTACAGAAAGCTTTACCGTTTTTATCATCCGGAGCATCCATAATACTTACCGGATCTACTTCAGGCATTAAAGGTATAGCAGCTTTAAGTGTATATTGCGCTACAAAGGCCGCAATACGCAATTTTGCCAGAAGCTGGTCGCTGGATCTGAAAGGTTCAGGGATCCGGGTAAACGTATTATCGCCTGGTGCGACAAGCACTCCTGGTTGGCACGATCTTATGCATTCGACCGGCTTTCACGATGAAGGCCTAAAATCCTTAAGCGACCAGACACCGCTCGGCCGGATTGGCGATCCAAGTGAAATTGCAGCGGTAGCTCTTTTCCTCGCCAGTGATGAAAGCAGTTTCATGACAGGCAGTGAGGTATTCGTTGACGGAGGTTTAGCCCAAGTTTAGCCTATCCATATAAATAGTATGATGTCCCTTAGGTATTGAAATAATACTTAAGGGATTTTGCATTTCGATAAAAATTTATGGTCATTTTCTTCATAAATAACAATCATTTTACCGGAATCCGAAAATAGAAAGTAGAACCGTGATTTTCTTTACTGATGAACCAAATTTTTCCCTGATGCTCATTAATGATATGCTTGCAGAGGTAGAGGCCGATACCATAGCCTGGTATTTGCTGATCCAGTTCATGATTTACCCTGTAGTATTTATCAAATATTTTTTGATGATAACATTCGGATATTCCAATCCCATTATCTTTAACAGATATCTGCATATGATCTTCATTTATTTTACAAGATACAATGACGATATCCGGATCCGGTGAATATTTAATCGCATTCGTAACAAGGTTACGCACGACCTGACCGATTCGTTCTTTATCGGCATTTATAATTGAATGAGTTGCATTTCTTAAAAGTAACTGGTGTTTGGGATGTTTAATGCGCAGATCATTCATAATTTCAGTTAGGAGATCATAAATATTAAATTCAGCCTTAAAAATATTTAATTGACCGGTTTGCATTGTATTGCCTTTTAAAAAATAGTCAAGCAAACTATTGGCTTTATCGACCATTGAATCAGCATTGCTGAGGTATTTATTTAGGCCTGTAATATTTTCATTCAGGATAACCGTTTGGCAGAGCTGTACATAAAGTTTGATTGAGGTTAGCGGCGATTTCATTTCATGGTTGATAATTGCCAACAGATCCTGCCGGTTTGCTTCCAAATTCACATTTACAGTAACATCGGCAATTGTCCCAAATAATTTTTTACCGTTTTCCCTGGGGTCAGAAGGTCTTATACCTGTAATTCTGAACCATTTCCGGTCATTTTGCAGATCGTATGAATTAACCGGAAATAAGATATCAAAAAGAACACCCCGGTCTCTTGCTAATTTAACGGCATGTAATAAAGCCGGAACCTGATTATCCGGAATCAGACCAATCAACTTTCCTAATAGTTTATTTTTTACATCAGCGATACCGATAACCAATTTACAACGCTGGCAAATTTTTAATATTTTAGATTCGAAGTCGAAACTCCACATGCCTAATCCGGCTGATTCTAATGCATAATCAGCGGTCAGAGCCAGATCCAAAACGTGACCTGCATTTTTACCTCTTTTATTACTTTGGGCACCCCTAACGGATCCTATCTCAATCACGCTGATTTGGGAAATCCCCGGAGTCAGCATTTTATGTTTTATGATGGTCATCTGCGTAACTTGTAGCAAAAATTATTGGGCAAGCCCAGTTAGAAGGAAGTAGCACTCTCCATGGCAGGAGAGTATGTAGCGCGATTTGCATGGCTGTTCATAGCTGCTCTTTTGACCAATTCCTGTTGAGACGATTTGACATTCTCAGAATTTCCCTTCCACATATCCAATGCAGGTTGCTGTAATGCACGCGAGTATGAAAATGTTAGTTTCCAGGGCATAGAGTGTTTGAAACGTTTGTGCATCATATGAAGCCTTGATGTTGCTTGTAAAGGTGACTGGCCACCTGAAAGGAAAGCTATCCCGGGAACAGAGGAAGGGACACTTTCTAAAAGGCACAGAATAGTAGAGTCTGCTATAATTACATCATTTACCTGATCAGGTGATGATAAGCCGGGAATAACCATATTCGGTTTTAAAATGATCGTATTAAGGTTAACACGCAGTTTATAAAGTTCCTCAAAAAGAATATTCAGGGTACGTCTTGTCGCTTTTTCACTTATTAAAATGTTATGATCACCTGTCATTAATACTTCCGGTTCAACGATAGGCACGAGGCCTGCTTCCTGGCAAAGTGAAGCATAACGTGCTAACAAATGGCAATTTGCATAAATTGATGCCGATGAAGGGAGGTTACCATTTATGGTAATTACCCCCCGCCATTTCGCGAACCTGGCGCCTGACTGAAAATAGATTGCCAATTTTTCCCTTAGTCCGTCGATACCCTCCGTTACCATTTCACCGGGGAAACCTGCCAGCTTAACTGTTCCAAGGTCAACTTTAATACCCGGCAGAATACCTTTTGATTTTAGGATTTCTATAAATGGAATACCTTCTTTAGTTTGCTGATTAAAAGTTTCATCATACAGGATAGCTCCACTGATATAATTTTCCAATTGAGGAGCTGTCACGATTAATTCCCGGTAACTACGGCGCATTTCCAGAGATGGTTCAATACCCACCGCTTCAAATCGTTTATTGCAGGATGCGGTACTCTCATCCATTGCCAAAATTCCTTTAGTTCCTGAAAGTAAATGGGTGATTGTGTTTTGTAAGACTTTGGTATCCATTTTTGTTAAATTTTATTCCAATGGGTTGAATGTTATGCCATACCTTATGTAAATAATATGCCATTACGTAAGTTGTTGAAATAAAGATCAATACGATTTTTTGCTTTTATTTATAGCGGCGATATTTCAAGAAAAATCAATTTTTAATTGAAATAACGTAAAGCGTTATAGTTATTTCTGCAAGGTGCAATTCTGATATATAATCCAAAACTTTACCATTACCGAAAAGCCATTTCCAAATCATTGCTATATCATTTTCGTTCGCCTAATTAGCGATATTCCGCAAGCTCCTTCCGGTGTAATGTTTAATAACCTTCTGATAATCAATATTATAAATTGTGGCATTAAATTTTCGTTGGGCATAACATCTGTTTTAAAACTTGAATTTTGCCTTCAATAAAAAGGCCTTTTATTAATCAAACCAAATAAAGACAACATGAAAAAGATTAAAGTTCCCACCCGGGATGAAGTAAATCCGGACGCACAATTATTATTTGACCAGGTAACCAAACATCTTGGCAAGCTTCCCAATTTATACGCCACCATGGGGTATTCATCAGGCACATTAAAAGGTTACCTGCAATTTGAAGCAGCTATGAGCGGCGGTGTTTTTACAGTTAAAGAAAAGGAGGCAATTAATCTGGTGGTATCGGAAATTAATAATTGCGATTACTGCCTTGCCGCTCATACCATGATCGCTAAGAGTAAAGGCTACACAGAGGAAGATACTATAGGCATCCGGAAAGGATTTACGACTGATCACAAATTAGATACCGTTGTTAAACTGGCCAAAAGTATTACGGATAACCGAGGAGAAGCTGATCCCGAACTGCTTGATGCCTTTTTTGAAGCCGGCTATAAAGAAGATGCTTTGATCGAATTGATCGGGCTTATCACAGCTAAGATCTTTACCAATTATGTATTCGCGGTAACCGGCGTGCCTCTTGACTTTCCAGAAGCATCAAAACTGGATTCAGTTTCTTAACAAAAACTACCCCTGAATATAAACCATTATAAACTTTGGGAATCACCATTTTATAATTAATACAATGAATATCACAAATAATAATGCTTATTCAACGATTACCTGTGATGAAGATAAGCTAACATTAGGAAATCAATTCGTTCTAGCCTTCAAAGATCGCGACTGGGACTTATTGAGGTCAATTATTACTGATGATTGTACCTGGGTGTTACCGGGCAAAGGAGAGCTGGCAGGTAGTTCAGACGGCGCTGAACGAGTTATAGAAAAGGCGAAGCATTTTGTTAAAAATCTCGATTTGGGCTCCGGCCATATCCATGTTTGCTTGAATTGCGTGGCTATGGCTATACAAAACCAGGCTGTCAGTGGAGTGCCGGATAGTATTGAGCATATAGCTACGGTAAACACAATGCGTGACGGTAAGATTTCGTGTATAAATTCTTTTTTTTCGGACGTATCCGGTATGCGAAACTATTTTACGGCATTGGCCTAAAAGTTAAAATTCAATAATCTCATTTAAAACTAAAATCATGATTTCAGATCAACACAACATTAGCCGGCGGAACTTTTTAAGTTCAGCCGGCCTATTAACCGCAGGAGCGTTGATAGCGCCAAAAATTTTATTTGCCCAGGCAAAAGCCTTGGGACCGGTAGAAATAATTATCAAAGCAGCGGCTACCTCGAAAATAAATGTGACTAAGCTCAGAGGAAACATTTTTATGCTGGATGGGTCTGGCGGAAATATCGCTGTATTAAACGGCCCTGAAGGTAAATTACTGGTAGATGCCGGCATCGGCGTTTCAAAACCTCATGTTTTTTCAGCATTAAATTCTATCAGCAAGAATCCAATTAAAGTATTGATCAACAGCCATTGGCATTTTGACCATACCAGCGGGAATGAGTGGATTCATGAAGCGGGCGCTACCATTATCGGGCAGGATATTACCCGCGAGCATTTAACAAAAAGTATCCACCAGGAGGATTGGAATTATACTTTCAAACCTCTTCCTAAACAGGCGTTACCTACTGTTTTGTTTAAAACGGAACACGAACATCAATTTAATGGCGAAAAGATTCATATCCAAACATATCAACCGGCGCATACAGATTGTGATTCTTCGATATACTTCCCTAACGCGGATATTCTGCATGTGGCCGATACATTCTGGAATTCGTATTACCCTATGATAGATTATTCAACAGGTGGTAGCATTGATGGAATGATCACCGCTGCTGCGCGAAACGTCGCCAGGACAACGAATAAAACCATCATCATACCGGGACATGGTGCGGTTGGAAACCGGGCACAATTGATTGACTTTCATGAAATGCTGGTAACTATTCGTCAGAGGGTCGCCAAACTTAAGAATCAGGGAAGAAGCTTAAAAGAAGTTATAGCGGCTAAGCCAACAGCATCCTACGATAAAAAATGGGGCGGTTTTGTAATCAAAGGTGACTTCTTTACTATGCTGGTGTACAAGGGTGTGTAAATCAGATGATCAGGCAGGGCTGTTACGGCGCTGCCTGGTCATTCTTTTTTTCTTACAATCATAATTTATGAAAAACCTTCAAAAATTACCTCTTTGGCCCGCTTTAATAAATGCAAAATGCCCGAGGTGCAGAAGGGGCGATATGTTCCAAAACAGGATGTATGGCTTCAGTAGCCAGGTCATGATTAAAAAATGCAGTCATTGCGACCTTGTCTACGAAATTGAGCCGGGGTATTTTTATGTTGCCATGCTGATCAGTTATGCAATGAATGTAGCAGAGATCGTTTCCGCTTCAGTTGCCACTTATGTGCTTACGGAAAGTATTAACCCCTGGGTATATGTCGCAATTACCATAATACTCGCCTTAATTCTTTCTCCGTTCAATTTTAGGTATTCTCGAATAGTACTTCTTTACTGGTTAACACCGGGTATTAATTATCAGCCGGAACTGAGTAAAGATCATGAAATGCCTCTTCAGGGTTTTGACTGTTGACCACTTTTAAACAATTTATCAGTAAAGAAATGAAATCGACAATTATTTTTTTTATCGCAAACCTTGAACAGGTAGGAAAGCAGTTGACCAGGGCAGCTATCGTCATCGTGTTTTTATGGATAGGTGGACTGAAGTTCTTCAATTACGAAGCTGACGGCATCGTACCTTTTGTGGCTAACAGCCCTATAATGTCCTTTATGTACCACGATCCGGCACATTATAAAAAATACCAGAACAAGGAAGGTGAATCAATACCTCAAAATCACAGCTGGCATGCAGAAAATGGAACATATGTATTTTCCAATTATTTGGGATTGTTCCTCATTGCCATGGGGGTATTAGTCGCCTTTTATCGGCTAGTGCCGTTTGCCAGCATGATCGCAAGTTTGCTGATCGTATTAATGACAGCCGTAACCTTATCCTTTTTAATTACTACGCCGGAAGCCTGGGTGCCTAAACTTGGGGATAAAGACTTTGGCTTCCCCTTTCTGTCAGGTAGGGGACGATTAGTGTTAAAGGACCTGGTTATTATGGGAGCGGCATTGTTTACGGCAAGCGATTCAGCAGCCTTGTATTTGAGGAAGGAACATACATACAAATAATGCACGGTCAGTCAACACCAAAGTCTTGCCGTCGAAAATTTTTGCGGCAATCATTATTCGCGTGGATCTATACAACATTACCAATAAATTTACAATTTATGCTTCATCCAAAAGGCGTTAATATAAAGGTGAGCAGCCAATCAGTTGAAAAGCTCACAAAAAACCTGATCGAATTGTTGGAGAAAAATGGTACGACAATCTATAATGTATTAGACCAACAAAAAGAACTTGCCGGTGCCGGCGTTTCAATCCTGCCAATGAGATTTATCCTTTTTGGTAATCCGTTAACAGGTGGGCCAGTCATAAAAGACATGAAGGTAATTGCGTTGGACCTGCCTTTGAAAATATTAATCTGGGAGGGAGATGATCAGAAGGTTAATATTGCCTATAATGATAAAAACTACTTGAACGATCGATATGGCATCAGCCATGAACTTAACGAAAAACTGGACCTTGAACAACTTATTTCCCGGCTATTAAAGTAATAACCTTTAACGTTTATTAATTATACCCAGCCTGCTTTTTGTAATATTCCCTCCTTATTGTTGATATCTCAACAAATTATCAAATAATCGTTGGTGATATTTCACTAATAGTCAATTCAATTTCTTGTAAGCTACTGATAATCTGTTGTTTATATGGTGGCATTGCGATTGCAAAACGTTATATGGATTCAAATTCCGTGATTTACCCCATTATTTAAATACAAATTCAATGTATATGCAAGAAAACCACAAAAACCATGTCCTGGCCTCCGGTAATAACGGCGATGTTTCGGAAATGATCAATGAGCATCTTGCAAGCATGGAAAGCCTTTCGGTAAAAATCAGGGAAGCTTTAAATAATGGATTACAAGCGGATCATCATCTGGAAGGCCACGAGGAAAAAGCAATTTTGCTTGACCTTAGTAATGAAATCGCGGCGGCAAGCAGTAAAGATGATTTGTTCAATGGTATTTACATCAAATTAAAATCTTTATTTGGCATAGAAAAATTCGCTATCGTATTACTGAATGACGATCAAACCTGCCGCGCATTTGAATTTGATGAAAATAACTACACGGCTAACGGAAAAGGATTGAACGACCCCGAGCTTCAAAAATGTTTTCTTCCGGAAGCGTTGTTGGAGGAAATTGATAAGTCAAATAATCCAGTTTTCCTGGACCTCATTATATCTGATATTGAAGTTTCCGCTCCGGGTTATATTAAAAAATGGATTGAACAGGGGATAGAAAAAGTTGCAGCGATAGGTTTAAAAGTTGGGGGCGCTCTTATCGGTTTTCTTCATTTGTATATGGAGCCGGAACGTTTAATGAACCTGCATACCAATTTATTAAAAAGCGTCAGTTCTCAGTTATCCGTAGCTCTTTCAAATATCATGTTGATTGAAGAATTAACCCAGCGAAAAAACGAGATGGAGTTATTATTATCGATCAACACTTCCATGGCTTCAGTTAGAAATTCGGAAGAGTTAGCATCTGTAATAAAGCATCAATTTAAACAATTATTAGGTTGCAGCCATTCGGGGATAGCTATTTGTAATACAGATGGCAAAAGCGTAAGCCCTTTTTTACTTGATGACGAAGCGAAAGCCAAGCATCATCCAGCATTCCAGGATGCAATAAAAGGTCGTTACCCGGTAACTGATCCGGTATTCAATAAAACAAGGAAATCCGATTTGCCGGTTTTATTTGATTTAGATGAGATGGCCTCTCAGGGAGATTTACCTCTTTACATAAAAGTAAACTATGATAACGGCCGAAAATTTTTATTAGTCTCCCGGTTTGATAAGGAGGATAAGGTTTTTGGCTATTGGTTTTTATACTTTAATGAAAAACAAAATTTTTCATTAGCTAAATTAAAGCTAGTTCAAAGTTTAGCATACCAGCTGTGTATTTCTGTAGCCAATATAATCGCTAACCAGGAAATTAAATTAAGAGAGAAGGAAAAAGAACGACTACTTGGGTTTAGCAATGCTGTAGCGACAGTGCGGGATAAAGAGGCGCTTTCACAAATCTTAAAAGTCCAATTGCAGGAACTATTCAGTATCAATAATTATTCGATCTATATTTTAGATAAAGAACGGAAAAACTACAAACCTGTTTTTAATGATACTGAATCTGAAATTAATGGTTCGGAATTGGGCGTTAAAATTACAGATGATGATGAATTCTTCAACGAAATATTAGCTACAAACGGGCCTGTCTATTATCCTACCGGGGCGGATTTCGTATCCGGACTTGCCGAATCATTTTTTCAGCTGCAGGATAATATTTCAAACAGGAACTTGATCGGAATTTCGGTACAAATAGGGCTCGAGGATATTGCGATCATCATTTTTACGCATCATGACTTTTCAGAAATAAAATTACATGAACCTCTGCTAAAAGGCATTTGTTCACAGATCGCTATAACGGTTGCACATATTTTGGCGAATGAAAGGGTCAATCAGCAACTGTTGGAAATTGATGGATTTAAAAGGCAACTTGAAGAAGAAACCATTTATTTAAAAGAAGAAATTGAGGTTAATCAAAATTACGCGGAGATTATCGGTGACAGCCCGGTAATGCAAAAAACCTTTCGGCTGGTTACCCAGGTTGCACCATCTGACAGTACAGTATTGATACTTGGTGAAACGGGTACAGGAAAAGAGCTTATCGCCCGTGCCATCCACAATAACTCTCCAAGGAAAAATAAATTGATGGTTAAAGTAAACTGTGCTGCGCTTCCTGCAAATTTAATCGAAAGTGAACTTTTCGGGCATGAGAAGGGAAGTTTCACTGGCGCTACGGAGCGAAGGCTGGGAAAATTTGAACTGGCTAATAACGGTACTTTATTTTTAGATGAGATCGGCGAAATGCCGCTTGAGTTGCAGGTCAAATTACTGCGTGCTTTGCAGGAAAAAGAGATAGAGCGTGTGGGAGGGAGGGGCACAATCAAAGTTGATGTAAGAATAATTGCTGCCACAAACCGTGATCTTGAAAAGGAAGTTGATGAAGGTCGGTTCAGAAGTGATCTGTTTTACCGCTTGAACATATTTCCGATACAGCTTTCAGCACTTAGGGACAGGAAAGAAGACATACCAGTTCTCGCTACCCATTTTATTCACCGATACTCAAAAAAAACAGGCCGTCAGATCACTACTCTAAGTAGTAAAGCTTTACAGGATATGATGACCTATAACTGGCCAGGGAATATCAGGGAATTGGAACACCTTATTGAAAGAAGTATCCTGCTTACTGCGGGTGAAACTTTAAAACATGTCTATCTACCAAGTTTAAAAATTGGTACGAGTGTCATCACGGCAAATGGTGAAATTCAGTTGAAGACAATTGATGAGAATGAATGTGAACATATACTGCGTATCCTGAAATTCACTCAGGGTAGGATCTCCGGGCGAGGCGGCGCTGCCGACATTTTGGGGATACCGCCAAGCACTTTGAACTCAAAGATCAAACGGCTGGGCATCAAAAAAGAACACCTGGTTTGATGAAATGGGTGTCCTTATCAACTATAAATATACTTAACAGTCTTCTGCTATAATGAAATATTTGCCAATGATTTTATGGATTCTATTAATATCCCCGGTTTTTAGCCAGGACATTACCCATAATATTTCTGCGCGCGAAGCGGTTGAAATATCCCGGCTCTTACCTAAAAGCGTCGCGGACAGTATACGCATCGAACTGTTCCTAAAATTAGCGGAATATCATATTTTAAAGGCAGGTGAATACAAACCGGATCTTGATAGCGCAGGTAAATTTATTTCGGCAGCCGAGCGCCAAAACTTACGGCTTGCCTCGCCAAAATATGAGGGATACATTTTTTTAGTAAAAGCTATTTTTTTCCGGGAAAGCGGCAAATTATCCGAAGGGAAATCTACAGTAAAAAAAGCTATTATATTATTGCGTTCAACAGGTGACCATCATCATCTGGGCCTTGCTTATTTCGAATTGGCACAGCATTGTGATTATTCTGATCCTATTCAATTACCCGAAAAGATAAGATTGACAGAGCTGGGGAGCCTGGCATTCAGGCAATCTGCAAAAACTGAATTGTTAGCATTTAGCTTCAAAACGCTGGCTGACCTGTACAATTATAATGGCGAGACTTTTAAAGCCCTCGAAAATATCAAGTTATCCCTTAAAACTTATCAATCCATTCATTACAGGAAATTGCAGGCTGTTTATGATCTGTTCGGGTCTATTTATTATGATAGGGCAGATTTAATGCAGGCTCTTAATTATGAATTGGTCGCTTTGGAGACCGCCCAAAACGTAAATGACACTACGTTACAACTTTGCGAGATTTATAATAACATTGGTCGCGTTTATACCAAATTGAATGATCACGGCAGGGCGCTCATGCATTTCAAAAAAGCCTTTTCTATAGCCGAAAAATATCATGACAATGACAACGCGATCCTACTGATGTATAATACCGTCAATAGTTATATCGCTTTAAGACAGCCTGCGGATGCCCTGAAATTTGTGAAGAATATACCTGTTAAATACCTGCATACTAATAATATGTCCATGTATTATTGCGTCCCTATGGCTTATTTAATTATTTATACCAGCCTCAAAGAATTTAAATTATCGCGGCATTATAGTTTACAATTGCTTCACATACTACGGACAGGCCGTTTGGGTGTCCAGAGCTTGGGTAATATTTATCTATCGCTCACCCGATATTACATAGCATCAGAACAGTTTCCGGCCGCACTATATTATCTGCAAAAAAACGACAGCCTTTTACACCAGGTTCGTGACCCCAGTGCATTATCAAGAAACTATGATCTATGGGTTAAGCTTGATACTGTCCGCGGTGATTACCGGGCAGCCGTTAAGCATTTATTACTGAACAAAAAACTGAATGATTCCATATCAAATGACAATAATAAGCGCGAATTAAAACAAATAACCGCTTTTTATCAAAACGAACAGAAGGAAGATGCTATCAAATTGCTTCAATCTCAAGGAAAGCTTCAACAAGCGAAAATAAGGCAAACAGAAGCCACTAGAAACTGGACAATTATCCTGGCAATCATTCTAATTATGTTGTTACTGGCAGGCATTGATCGCTATAGAGTTAAGTTGCGGATCAACAAACTTGTTGCTGCGCAACAGGTAAAAGTGAATCAAAATCTTACGGTTGAAAACATCGATCTGACCGCACAGAAAGATATCCTTCAAAATCAAAAGGAATGGTTACTCTCAGAGATCCATCACCGGGTGCGCAATAACCTGCATACCGTAATTTCTTTACTGGAGTCGCAGGCGGCATTTCTTAGAAACGATGCGCTAAAAGCGATTGAAAAGAGCCAGCACCGAATTTATGCGATGTCGCTGATCCATCAAAAAATATATAATGACGATCATTTACGGGCTGTAGATATCTCGGGTTTCATCCCGGAATTATTGCGGTATTTAACGGATAGTTATAATAACCGAAGTCGAATAACTTTTCAATTGGAAATAGCAGATGTAAAAGTGAGCGTCACTCAGGCGATATCCCTGGCGCTGATTATAAATGAAGTGGTTACAAATGCCTTATCGCATGCTTTTCGGAGAAGGAATACCGGGAAAATCAGAATTAGAATGAACCAGGTTGCAGATATTGTAACGCTGGTCATTGCAGATGATGGAATCGGTTTTGACCAGGTAAAGGGTATGGCGATAGATTCACTCGGACTTAGGCTTATCAACGGATTAAGCGGAGACATCAATGCTCAGATTCAAATAGAAAGTTTTACCGGTACGAGCGTGTCGTTGACATTTCCTGCAGATACAGAGGCGGCGCTGTCCCGGCCTTTGATCCCCGAACGAAATATAATGTAGAGAGTTGAAGCGATTTAAATAATGTGCGGTAAAAATTTAAGCACTCAAATGAAAAGTATAACAAAATTAGCTATGAAAATGATAAGAAAACTTCTCTGTTTGATTATACTTCAAACCGTTTTTTTGGCTGTTTATGGACAAGATATTACCGGAAATCTTTCAGTCAAGGAAGCGCACGACTTATACAGGTCATTGGGAAAAATCAGAGATGAAAACGTCAGGGCTGATATCTTTTTAAAGCTCGCACAGTATAATGTGATGAAGCCCGGCGAAAATAAAATTGATTTGGACAGTGCGGCAGCATTTATTGTTGAAGCGGAAAAATCAAATCTCAAACTAAGAGACAGCAGGGTAGAAGGTTATATCTGGCTCGTAAAATCGATGCTAACTAAGGAATCCGGGAATAAAAAAGAAGGTAAAGAATTTGTTGAGAAGTCAATTCTAATTCTCAATAAGGTTAGCAATAGCCCTCACTTAGGCGACGCTTACGTAGAATTAGCTTCATATTTCAATTATACCGTTCAGGCTGAATTAGACGAAAAAACCAAAATAGTAGAATTGGCGGTCAATGCGCTTAAGCAGGAAGGTAAAACTTTAAAATTGGCTTACAGCCAGGAATTACTGGCTGATCTTTATACCAGTAATGGCAACCAAACAAAAGCATTACCTGTGCTTGATCAGGCACTTGCCAATTATCAGGCAGTTCACTTCAAAATGTTGCAGGGTGTTTATATTATCTACTCAGCTGCCTATTCCTCTAATTCTGATTACAAACAAGGTCTGCATTACGGGCTGCTTGCCTTAAAAACCTCTGAAAGTTTAAAGGATTCTTCGATGCAGCGTTGTCAAATTAATAATATAGTAGGTGTGATTTTAACCAAGATGAAGGAATATCACAAGGCCTTAGATTACTTCAAAAATGGATTGAAAATCGCGCAGCGGTATAATGACCAGGGAAGTGTATTGCTTATCGTCGCTAACACTGTAGGTGTTTATCTAAGTTTAAAGGAGTACGCTGCAGCACTGGATTTTATGAAAAGCATTCCTCCGAAATATTTAAAAACCAAAGATCCTGCATTTTTAACACTCGTACCTTGGATCTATTGCAACCTCTATACATCGTTAAAACAGCCACATCAAGCAAAGCCATATGCTGACTACCTATTGGATATGGCTACAAACCACCGAGATTTGATCATAAATAAAAACAAAGTATTTATTGTTTTGGTCAGGTATTTTACTTTGACCAGGCAATTTAGTTTGGCCTACAAGTTTTTAAACATAGGAATAAGTGATTTAAAAAAAAATCCAATAGAAGTTCCGATCAAAATGAAGGATTATTATGTGATCTGGTTTAAACTGGATTCCGCTTCTGGCAATTATAAATTGGCCATTGAAAGGCTTCTGAGGTACAATCATATTAAAGATTCGCTTTTTGATGAAACCAAAAACAGGCAATTGAAACAAATAGAAATTGACTATGATTTGGATAAAAAAGCAAGCCAGATAAAAATTTTAAATCAAAAAACGGAGATACAAAAAAGCGGGCTTCAAAAAGCAGAGCTGATGAAGGACTTAACCTTCGGCGGTATTATTATTCTACTCATTTTTATAAGCCTATTATATCGCCAATACCGGTTAAAGCAAAAGGGTAATCGATTAGTGCTCAGAAGTAATGTACTTATTAAACAAAAAAACCAGTTGCTTGAACATTTGCTAAAGGAAAAGGAGTGGTTGCTTAAGGAAGTACATCACCGGGTAAAAAACAATTTGCATACGGTTATCTGCTTATTGGAATCTCAGGCTGCGTACCTGCAGGACGATGCGCTGAAAGCAATCGAAAGCAGCCAACACCGCATTTACGCGATGTCGCTGATCCATCAAAAACTTTACCAGTCAGAGGATATTAAGACGATTGATATGTCTGTTTACCTGCCAGAATTCATTCAATATTTGAACGATAGTTTTGGTACCCACCACTTAGTACGTTTCCATTTGGAAATTGAACCTATTCAGCTTGGCGTATCCCAGGCGATCCCACTGGCATTGATTGTAAACGAAGCGGTAACAAATTCTATCAAATATGCTTTTGCCCCGGGTTTTGTTGGCATTATATCTATTTCTATGAAAAAATATACACAGGATATTAAGCTGGTTATTGCTGATAATGGAGTGGGATTAGATCCGGCGATAACTAATATGCCATTGGAATCTCTTGGTTTAAAATTAATGAATGGGTTAAGTGAAGATATAAACGGGCGTATCGTTTTCGAAAATAATAAAGGGACAAAAATCATGATTTCCTTTAATTCCGATCCGCTGGATATGATTCAAGATCTGTCAGGAGGTATAAATGGAAAAAAATAATATTACATTCAAATTCGAGAAGGGATAGCACTTTAGACTATTTTGATTTGAGGAATTCCCACCATCAGGTTTTCCTTTGATTTTTGATAATGCTTATATTTAAAAAGAAACCGAGCAATTAATTAAGTGCTACCTAAGGTCATTTTTGTACGTATAAGAAAAGAAGCCTAACAAAGTATTGAAATTTACAATTAATAAACACTAAGGAATTTATATGATAATGGCTAAGCGAAATTAGAATTACAAATCAAGATTTTAAAATTCCGAGGATCCGGATTACTGTAGTGTTGAAAAATTACCCGTTGAATAATTAGCGGGTAAGGCGGCCAATTAAAGTTATTTTGGTAAATAAATCCAGTATAACTTATGCTAAAAGAATCCTCTTACTAAATTATATAATGCTCTTAAAATAAATAAGACGACGTGAAAACCAAAATACTCATTGTAGAGGACCAGTTTATAGAAGCAAATAATATGCAAGGAATTCTGGAGCGTGCCGGATATAAAGTTACTGGCATTGCGCGCTCAGTTCCAATCGCTTTAAAGGCAATTGAAAAGGAAAGGCCTGATATGGTTATGCTTGATATATTATTACAAGGGAATTTGACAGGAATTGACCTGGCCGCTAAACTTCGCGAACAAAATATTGCCTTTGTTTACTTATCAGCAAACTCAAACAAGCAAATTTTAGATGCAGCCAAAGCAACCAAGCCTTATGGCTTTTTGGTCAAACCTTTTCGGGCGAAGGATGTACTGGTAATGTTGGATGTGGCCTGGTACCTGCATAGCCAGTTAGAAGAAGAAGTTAAAAACAGGGAGGCCTTTTTAAAAAGCGGCTTCCAACCCCCAAATGGTGAATTGAAAAGTATTATCGGTAGTAGTCCGGCAATAACCGATATACTAAACAGTGTAAAGATTGTGAGCCGGTCTGATACAGCTGTTTTAATACTTGGGGAGAGCGGTACCGGAAAAGAATTAATCGCCCAGGCAATTCACAAGCTATCTGATAGAAAAAATAAACCCCTGATCGTTGTTAATTGCGGCGCCCTCCCGTCTAACCTGATTGAATCTGAGTTGTTCGGACATGAGAAAGGGTCATTTACCGGCGCTTACAATAAGCGAATTGGTAAATTTGAACAGGCAGATGGTGGAACCATTTTTTTAGATGAGATCGGGGAACTGCCAATGGATCTGCAGGTTAAGTTTCTGCGAGTATTACAGGAGAAAGAAATTGAACGAATTGGCGGAAACGCCAAAAAAATTGATGTCCGAATTATCGCGGCGACAAACCGTAACCTGGAAGAGGAGATAAGTGCCGGCCGCTTCCGGCTTGACTTATATTATCGGTTAAATATCTTCCCGATAAACTTACCGCCATTAAGAGAGCGACGAAGCGATATCCTATTGCTTGCTAATTACTTTCTCAAAAAGTATGCTGATAAGCAAGGCAAAACTATCACTGGTTTTTCCGATGAGGTGATTGCGATCATGAAACAATACAGTTGGCCGGGAAATGTTCGTGAATTAGAAAATATGATGGAAAGGAGCGTTTTGTTATCAATGGGTACTTTGATCAATAGCCTTATCCTTCCGAAAGATAAAGGTTCACCGATTATTGAAATTGAAATCGACCGCGTTAAGACGATGGAAGAAAATGAGCGGGACCATATTTTAGCTACGCTTGCCAAATGTGACTGGAAGGTCTACGGAGAAGGGGGCGCGGCGGAAATGCTGAATATTAACGTATCGACACTTAATTCAAGAATGAAAAAATTAGGAATTGATAAGAAGCACTACCTGTAATCATAAATACCATGTAGGCAAGTTTATACTGATACGATTATTAATATAGTCAAGCTCATATCAATGCTGTATTTAGTTGCAGCATATAGTCCGTTTTGTAAATGCGTTGCTTTATGTTTATTTGTAAAAGCCGAAGATTATTGCGCAAAGCTAGTAACAACCAATGCTACACATAATTCCCTGAATGAATCCCCGATTTTGTAACGATTGTATTTAAAAAAAGGAACTTACCTGAATTGAACAATTCAATTTTTACAACTAAAGTCCGGGCCATTCTTCTAATTCACACATAGAATATGAATGTTGTTTATCAGGTTGATCCTCACGTCGTACTACTGCATTATATTTCCTTTCCATTCAATAATTGAATTACGCTGGTTTAAATTGTTACATCCAAGCGGAATTGATTTAACCTATTGCGACATATCAGGTATCAAAGTCAATTTTTAAAACTCACCAAGGATTATTTCATGTAATCCAATTCTAAATGGAATTGAGATTTAAACAATTGCGGTTCATTGCGTGATATATCGTCACTGAAAATTTTTCCAAAAAGTAATAATTACCTAAAAATCAATGAATTGTGCATTGGCATTGAAATGGCCATCATTGCTTTACCATATGAAAGCAATTAGGGAGAATCGCAGCCATTTATAGGCGCTTGTTCACAATTAAAAATTAAAAAAAAATCGATCAAAATGGAAACACCAACAAATGTAGAAAAGGCAATAATTCCGCCATTTGCCAAAGATCCAATGCTGTCAGTTGAAGTGCGGGATTTTTTAAAAGAATTGAATGCGCCAGGGGCAGTCCCTTTAGAAAGCTTACCACCCCTAGATGCCAGAAAAGTGCTGGAAGGCGCACAATCATCGGTAGAAGTGGATATGTCCGGCATAGATGAATCAGAGCACAGCATAAGTGCTGATGGCTTTAACATAGTCTTAAACATTGTCAGACCGGAAGGATCAACAGAGGTTTTACCTGTATTCATATTTATTCACGGTGGTGGCTGGATTCTCGGTGATTACCCTACACATAAAAGAATGGTTCGTGACCTGGTTGTACAATCAAACACTGTCGGCGTGTTTGTAAACTATACCAGGACACCTGATGCCGCATTTCCAACCGCCATTAATGAGATATTCGCAGCAACTAAATGGGTTGCTGCGAACGGCCATGAAATTAATGTGGATGGCAAACGCCTTGCGGTGGTTGGTAACAGCGTGGGTGGCAATATGACGGCTGTAACAGCATTAAAAGCCAAAGCCAATCATGGACCGGAGATCAAATTGTTGATCATGATGTGGCCGATCGTAGATGCGAATTTTGAAACAGGTTCTTATAAACGTTTTGGTGAAGACCGTTTTTTAACCACACCGCTCATGAAATGGATGTATGATATGTACATTCCCGATCCGGAAAAAAGGAAAGATATCTACGCATCCCCTTTACAAGCTACAGTAGAACAATTATCCGGATTGCCGCCAACGGTAATCGTTGTTGCAGAAAACGATGTGCTCCGGGACGAGGGAGAGGCTTTCGGCCGCAAGTTAGATGAAGCGGAGGTGCATACGACGGTAGCCCGCTACAATGGGGTCATCCACGATTTCGGTTTATTAAATGGCCTGGCAAACATTCATCCCACCAAGTCGCTGTTCGTTCAGGCTGCAGCCGAACTCAAAAAACATTTAAAATAAAAACTCAGTAATATGGCTGACAAAGCTTAATTATTAAACGATCAAAAGCATGAAAAATTTAAAAACCATTTTGTTCTCCTTATCCCATTTCCGGATAATAACTTTAATACTGCTTACTTTTACAGTAAATTTCAACGCAGTCTCACAGGTTAAAGATTTTGCGACTGATGAACATTTGAGCCCGTCAGTAAGAAAGTTTCTCAAGACACTAAATAATGGCGGCCCTGGTTTAGAAACGCTTACCCCGGTGCAAGCCCGCCAGGTTTTGGTAGACGTCCAGAACGCCTACAAGGTAGACCTTTCCGGCATTACTATTTCAGAAAAAACCATTTATAGTGACGGCTATAAAATTAAACTGAATATTGTACGGCCTGCCGGTGTAAAAGGTAAGTTACCGGTTTTCATATATATACATGGGGGAGGGTGGGTTCTCGGAGACTTTCCTACCCATAAACGCATGGTTCGGGACCTTGCCGTTCTTTCTGGCTATGTCGGGGTATTTGTTAATTATACGAGAACGCCTGATGCTGCTTTTCCGACACAAATTAATCAGATTTATGCCGCTACCAAATGGGTAGCGGAACATGGAAGCGAAATCAATGTAAACGGAAAAAAATTAGCGGTAATCGGAAATAGTGTTGGCGGTAATATGACTGCTGTAACCTCCATAAGGGCCAAAGTAGAACATGGGCCGCATATCAGTTTGCAAATTATGATGTGGCCGATACTGGATGCTAACTTCGAAACTGAATCCTATAAGCTTTTTGGACAACAACGTTTTTTAACTACACCGCTGATGAAGTGGATGTACGATATGTATATTCCTGATGCCGGCAAACGAACTAATATCTATGCTTCGCCATTAAAGGCAACTCAGGAGCAATTGGCAGGGCTGCCCCCTGCATTGATCCAGGTGGCAGAAAATGATGTGCTGAGAGATGAGGGAGAGGCCTATGGCCGCCAACTTGAACAGGCTGGAGTTAATGTCACTACGGTGCGGTACAATGGTGTGATCCATGATTTTGGATTGCTGAATGGTTTAGCCACTATACCGCAAACGCGTTCTTTATTTTTGCAGGCAGCTGCTGAAATGAAAAAGTATCTAAGATAACTAACGGTTTTATTCTACTAATTAATCGGTTGTACATCACCAATGCCTTTGACACAGGATCTGATCAATGCATTTTTTCAAAGTGCAGCACAACTTGATGAACAAGGCGCAACCTCGTTCTTGCAATGGCACCTGATTTTTACATAGCTCAATTACCTTATATGCCCTGGACGGGTCAATGGACAACGCAAAGACGTGGCTGAAGCGCTAAAAATGCTTTTCGAAGCATACTTACCAGGACAGGAAAGTATTGATACAGACCACTTGTTTATCGCTGGCCAGCAAGCCGCCTTGTTTACGGTTGTTAACAGGTTGGCCAAAGAAACAAGAAAGAAATATAATTTTGATATATGCATGCGTTTTTCCATTTACGATTGCCTGATAACAAGGTTTCTCATAATAGAAGATACGCGCGAAATTGTAAAAGCTTTGTAAAGGATGCAGTAAGTTATTGACCAATTTCTGCCAGGCCGGCATCGAAAAATTCGATGCCGGCTTTTTAATGATAGCGCTTTTTTCCGACTATTTTTTAGGCATTCGATATCATTGGCTCCTCAGGAAACAGAATCTGAATATGTGTTCCTTTGTCATTTTTAAAAGTAATTTTCCCCTGAATATCATCAACAAGGCCGTTGATCAATTTCAGGCCAAGAGAATTGGTCGTGCCATTTAATTGTTCTCGAGCAATGCCGATACCATTATCAGCGATTACCATTGAAATAAATTTACCATTCCTGCTCATTTTTACCGATATAATGCCTTTTTCATTATTGGGAAACGCGTATTTAATAGCATTTGTAATTGCTTCATTAATAATTAACGACAATGGAACTGCATAGGCAACGCCAAATTTTAATGGTTCAATTTCGAGTTCAAAGAAAATACGATTCCCGGTGCCCAGGCTATCTTTGAGATAACCAATAAATTCGGGTAAATAAATTGCCATATCCACAGTTTTAATATCCTCGGACTGATAAAGTTTTTGATGGATCAGTGACATAGCATAAATCCGGAGCTGGCTGCTTTCTACCGCCTTAAGTGCATCATTTTCCAAATAAGCCGCCTGTGACTCCAACAAGCACATGACTGTATGAAGATTATTTTTAACACGGTGATGAACTTCCTTCAATAACCATTCTTTTTCATGTAACAGATGCTCAAGTATTTGATTTTTTTTATTGATTGCTTTATTAGTTGATTTATTAATCTTAAACACTTTAAATAGTAAAGCTATAATTATCAATAGTAAGCATGCACCGGCAATAATTAGTTTTTGGATCTGTAAATTTCTATTCAACTCTAATTGCTGAGAGGACTTTTGCTGTTTCAAAATTTTTATATCCTGATCTTTTTTTTCTGTTTCATACTTTACAGTGAGTTCATCCATTTTTTTACGTTGATCCATTGCTAAATTTGAATCGTAGAACTTTTTGTATAAAATATGGTTTTCGAAAGCTCCTTTGGTGTTTCCTTCTAATGAATCGATCTTGTAAAGGGTAGCGTACCTTAAATACTTCATATCTATACTACCCCCATCCCGTTCCATTCCTTTTTTAAGGAACAGCTTCGCTTTTTTGATATTGCCCTTTGATATATAGTTCCCTGCATATTCATAATAGGTGGGAGCAAGTTCACCGTAAGAATCCATCGTAGGATTTCTGTCGGCAAGATCGAGAATCTCCATGTTGATCTTATCAGCCTGGTCAGATTTGTCCATTAAAGTATAACAGGAACTTTTGGTTGAAAGCACCTGGAACTTTTCCCATATTGTGACTGGTGGAAATTTTCGGGTAACTGAATCCAAAAGTTTGAGCGCTTGTTGTGCATTACCTTTTGTATAAAGTAACGTTGTTGCGAAAAATACACTCTTATACCAAAAAACACGGTTTTCGATTGTTCCAGAACTAATCGACCTCTTAAACCAATATAAGGCATAATCTAATTTGTTTAATGTCCAATAACAGGACCCCATTCGATTATAAAATGAGCCGGCGACTGCTTTTAAATTGGACCATTCCATATTTTCTAATCCCAATTTTGCCATTTGGAGTGCCTGTAAATTTTTACTTTGAAGAATGTACGCGTAACTTAAAACATTTTGAATATACAGGCTATGTCTATAATTGATTCTACTCATTATATTCAATGCTTGAATCATGTCCTGTTCAAGTAAATTTCCATTAATCACCAAATGTGATAGACCCAGATTGAAAAGTAGTTCAATTTCTTTTTCTTTGAAATTTTGTTTGCGACAAATTTTAATCGCATCATTTAAGTAAATTACTTTACTTGAATCAGTCTGCTGGAATAAAGTTGCCATTTGTGTCAATGCGCGGATTTTATGCAAGGCATTTTTGTCTTCAGATGGTGACTTTATTATTGCTGAAAGAATGTCCTGGGATTTTTGATCTGCATTTCGTTGATGCCATAATTCGCTCCTGATGAGTCTGCATTCAATTTGCCAATCTTGTAGGTTTTCAGATAAACTGAGTTTATCAGCTAATTCAAGGAAATAAGCAGCACTATTTAAATGCTTTGACAGCGTACCGGGTTGATGCAGATACCAGGTTGCTAATTCCAGTAAAAGCATGATGCGCTGTTCCCCTCGCTGATTACCTAGTAATGTTGTAGCTTCACTGATCTTACCCTTATTAATTAAATCAGCACCAGGTGAACTTTGCTGATTTTTAAATCCTTCGGTATAAGTCAGTAAAAAAGGTTGACCAGTTATACGATTTGCAATTAGTTTTATGCTATCCTGATCTAAATTATTTTGGGTGAGTAAATTTATGTATTGGACTGTGCTTATAACGAGCAATCTTTTTTTTGAACTGCTGTAATTTTTTAAAACCGTCTCCGATGTATTTGTTTGACCGGATACTTTTTCTACTAAAAGAAACAATATCACTACGAGAAACGAATATTTTAAAATAAAAGAAGTTGTAATTTTTGCCATAATCGTTCCTCCTGTAAAACTACTTCCGAGCAATGGCGAAATTAAAAACCATTACATAGGTTGATCTAAAAAACAATTCTGTAATTAGTTGGATACCTATCCAAGAAAATTGCTTTATAAAATGCGTACTTATAATGGTACCAAATTATTGGGGCACAATATGCAGGCTTTTATTAACCTAAATTTAGCGTTTTTTTGTTAATAGCTTTCAAACTGTTTCTTAACCCCAACGCGGAGTAGTTAAGGGTTATTAAGGTAAAATATAGATTGATATGACAGGTGACTGAATTTATGGCATCACTGATGGCTTTTGAGTCAAAATAAAGGCTATTCGGGAATCAGTATCAGCTGGATTTAAGATAAGGGATTGGTTATGCTCATTAAAGCATTTGTAGGATACTTTAGCTGTAATTTGATTTGCCTCAACCGTTTCAATTGTAATTAATTTCCCGGGAATGTTATTACCAAACCAATATTTATTCGGCTTTTGTTGCCAGGTAATAAGGGTCAATTCTATACCCGGAGTATTCTTTTGATTGCCAGACTTGGCGGCATCGATAGCTATGTCATTACCATAGAGTGTAGACATAGTGCCTTTGGTTTTGTTGATGATGCTACTTATGACCCTTAAACGTTTGCTACTAAAATTAAATTCCGCTGGAAGGGAAGCATTTTTGTTAACCGGTTCATCAAGTTTTGGAGATACATGGCAACCTAAATTCAATATCAAAAATGTACACAAAATGGTAAGGGTTATACTTTTCATGGTAATTAATGTTTAACGGGAACCGTAAAGACAAAATCATTATTTTTCATAGGGCGATGGCAATTGATACACTCGGAAGCAAACATGGTTGTCTTTCCGTAGGGAGCTAGCTTTAATGTTTTGAAACGTGCGAATCCCCAGCCTCCGGTGGAGGCATATTTTTGAGCGTTTTTGATCATCAAATCTACTTGCACAAATGCTCCGGTTCGCGTATTGCCGGCAGTATCTACCAGTTGTGTCCATAAGGCTTTCGCAAGCCTTGCACCGTCCGGCCACGGCCTTGTTTGCCCATTTTTGGCAGCATTTACGGCAATGTCGTTGCCAAATATTACGCGCATGGTGCCATTTTCAAATCTGTCACTGGTACTTAAGGGTAGCCAGTTTTTATAATCCGGGTCATACGGAATTCCGTTCAGTGCTACCGGATGTTTGACCGGTTCCTGTTTTTCATTTATCCATAATTTATATTGAGCGTTTTCCGCGTTGATTTTAGATGTATCTGAAGCTTTGTGATCCACCAGGCCCGCTAAATAATTTTTAAGAGTTGCTATATCTGCAGTAGATAGCTTGGCAGAGGGATGTATTAAGGCATAATCAGCCCGCGGCATTGCACCTAAAGTTGCGTGATTCACAGCTTCCCATAATTTTGTTTTTTGTTCAACGGGAGTTAATTTATCCCATTCAGAAAAATTCAGATGTGCCCGTCCTGTATTCACGTGTTTAGCTACCTGCCAATAAATAGGCACAATTTTGTCGCCCCAACCCAATTTCGTCTGATTTGAATGACAATCATAGCAGGACCTTTTAAATATGGCTTTTACGTTTACCGGAACTGAAATTTCCCCGGTAACCGGTGGAGTTTTAAGGTCCGGCCGCAAAAATTGCAATGTGATCAGTAAGATCAACATGATAATTCCTATACCCAGGAAAGTGTGTTTTTTATTAGAACTCATGACATTAAGAGGTTAGATTGGTGGAAATAAAACTAGTAGCTCCGCCATTGGATAATTTTGGTTTTTTAAGCCTTTCAATAACACCGGAAGTTAATTCATCTGATGAAACGCCATAAGCGGCAACAAATATCCCTTTTGTTCCAGCGTCAGATTCTATCGCGTAAATAATTACTTCATCGCCCGGATCCGAGTCTCCCTCATACCTGTAAATATCCCTGATCACAAAAAATTCAGCAATATATTTATTTTCAGGGCCCACCAGGTGATTTTCTTGCAGATTAAAATCAGTTACGTATCCAAGCCGCTTAAGTTCATTTATCGCAATTGCTGCGGTTTCGTAATGAAAGTTCGTTTCCATAATTTAATTATTGAGGATTATAAGGAGAGAAATCAATGAAGCGTGAGCTGAAATTGGAGAGTGACTTACTAAACAGCGTTTTTTCAATTTTAAAATCCCAAAAACGCTTTGTACCCCCGGTAAATACATCTTTATTTTCTTCATTCAAATGAACAGTTGCTTTTCCGGTCAATTGCAGCGTATCACCAGTATTAAAATCAAGTATTAAAATGCCTGCTGAGGGATTAATGTGAAAGTTTCCAAGCGTATTGAACATGCTGTTTCCTAAATAGTCCGGTATTCTTAATGTATTCTCATCCAAATATTTTACAAAGCCTTTATTACCGCCGCGGTGTGAAACATCCAGGTTGCCATTCAAGTCCGCACTGGCCACAAATATGGTGTCAGCCATACTGACCCAATTTTCAATTTCATGACTGACAGCCTTAAATTTGCCGGTTGAGTTGAGCAAATCACGACGTTGAATATATTTCGGGCAGTTAGGATAAGCCTGCTTAATCTTTATTTGCCACAAATCGTTGTGACCCGAAAAGGAACCATTTATCCTTAATCGCCGGCGATTAATCAGATCAATAAACAGTAAGCCGACACCCGGCATATGAATGATATTATTCCAAAATAACTCCTGGGGATTGGAGGTTAAAAATGTTGTGTCACAATCTAATTGCTGTGATTCATCAAATTTTAAGAAACCATCAGCTCCTGATAAAACGGAAGCCCATAAAAATCCATCGGCATCCATAGACGAAGTGAAAAAAATCTTTTGATTGATAAGAAATGTAGCTGCTCCGGGGCTGAGTTGATTGCTTATTATACCACGATTTCTAATGGCCATGCCTTTTTCACCGGATTGTTCCTGAATAAATTCTTCGCCTGAATGAAATATAGGGTCTGACATATCTGTATGGTCTACTTCTGTTTTCATATATGTAAAGATGATGCCATAAGATATATTGCTTTAAATCAATTACTTAATTCTTAATCGTGATTGTCGTATAAGCGATATACCGCTTGATAGGTTAGGATGAATGATATTTCAACAATTATGGAACTTATGCTCTTATAAGATCGAACCCTCAGCTGAGGCGTTACCCTTATTGGGGCCGACAATTGCACGATAAAGTACTATCAGACAGGCTATCATAATCAGGCGGGTTATTATAAAAATAGTGGTTTCCATACTTAATGTATTTAAAAGTTATTTTGCGTTTCTGAATAATTACCTGTAGATCAAATAAAGCAATTCCAGGGTATACAGGTACGCATCCAACAAATTGGCTAATAGCCAATTATATATTCCTTTTGTTTTTTGATGAGCATTATTTTTACTCTTGCATGTTGACGAACCTCCTATCTTCAAATGATTTGTCGATAGAATAACACGAGAGCCAGGGCTATACTCATTTTTATTTTTAGGGGGTTGCATATCGTATCAAGTCAATGTTTCTATATGATCGGGGTATGCATAGATGAGACCATAATTTATAATTCACTAAATCAGATACTTAGGTGATTTTTTTGAAATTTATAAAATCGTTATTTCAGTATTTAGCGATACTATTATGATATATAAATAATGAGAAGGTCTGGCAAAAGATGGATGTCCATATGGAAAGGAGGCTGTTGAAATTAGTTGCCTTAATCGGTGGCTCTAAATTAATGAGGGTGTTGATGTCCAGTTTATTAATTTTTTAAATATCAATAATTGCTGTGTCGATTAGCGATATATAAGCATATAACTATGGCAATATTTATTATAACTGCCAAATAATCAACGCGATGTAAACGGGCTTAATCTTTGAATATGTATAAATAGATTTAACGACACAGAATTATTTATATCTTTTCAAAACCACTTAAGAAATGGAAAATTTAATAACGAAAGCCGAAGTGATTATCGGCCTGCAGAAAAAAGGGTATGATCTGGATTTTACACTAAACAATGAATTTCTGCGATGTATCCAGGACGGTGAATTGATCAGCCCGGACGACTTTGAAATAGCTGAAACCTTTTTATTTGAAAATGAAGCCGAAGCTGATCTCCCTTTTGTTATTTACGCTATCAGTTCTTTTCAAAATGGAGTAAAAGGCATTCTGATGACCTCTTACGGCGCTTTTACACAGGGGTTATCTATTCACTTATGGTCGAAGTTGGCAGCGAACCTTAACTAATCATTGGGTTTAAAATCATGTATGAGCACCAGGATCGTATTGTTTAATATTAAGGCGTATATAGAGCATGTATTCCTTGCAAAATCTAAAAAGAATTTTCATTACCATACTTACGAGCATACTGTCCGGTTGGTCAATGAATTAAAAAGGATACCGGGATACCGGAAATTAATTGAAAATGATAAGTTCAAAATTGAAATCGCAGGTTGGTTTTATGATATCAGCCAACTGGAATATTTTGAATATGGTGACAGGGCGGTCGATACCGTGCGCGAGCTGTTAATTGCAGGTGGTGTGGAAGGCCCTTTTATTGAATCCGTAATGTTGTTACTTCAACCACCAAAAGAATTGGCGACTCCTGCTAGTCCTCTAAATTCTTTACTATCAGAAGCAAACTGTTTTTATTGGTTTAACAAATCATTTTCTATTTGGTCAGAGGCGCTTCGTAAAGATACCGAAGTTATGGAATGCCGGCAGATCTCGGTTTCAGAATGGTTAAAACAGGTAATGGTAAATATGCAGACCTTTGCATTCGTTGATCCATTATCGGGCACGCAAAAAAGAAGGCTGAAAAAAAACCTGAAAAAGTTAGAGGAACAGGTATCCGTGATGGATCACCATTATAAAATCCTTAGCGATCATCAGGGTGGACATCGATTAACAAGCGACAACAATGATAAACGGGATAAAGGTATAGAAACGATGTTCCGGATATCCTCTTCTAATAATCAGCGGTTGACAAGTCTGGGTGATAACAAGGCCCACATTCTAATTACCGTTAATTCTATAATTTTATCAGCCATTATCAGTATTTTATTACGGAAGTTAAGCGACAATGTGTTCCTGATTTATCCGACAATCTTATTGTTAAGTATCAGTTTATTTTCAATGATCTTTGCAATACTGGCTACACGACCCACCATACCAAACGGACGCTTTAGTAACGAAGACATTAATGAACAAACCGCAAATCTCTTGTTTTTTGGAAATTTCTACAGAATGTCACTGGATGATTATACGGAAGGTATGTTAAAAATGATGGATGAAAAAAAATTTCTGTACCGTGCTCTAATCCGGGATGTTTATGGGCAAGGAATAGTATTGGGGAAAAAATATTTACTTTTAAGAGTTTCTTACAATATTTTTATGTTTGGTTTAATTGTTTCCGTATTAGCATTCATTATCGTAGTAATTATTAATCATTCTTCATTAGAACCAGGTTTTATCAATAAGACTCAAACAAACTGAAAACATGGTTAGCGCTATCCTTTGATATTTACCGCTAAAGAATACGGAATTGTCCAAGCTTTAACCTTATCTGTCCATGTTCTCCGGCCTGCGATTGCTGTAATTTTGTTAAAAAATAACAGTATGAAAACTACCATCATTAATTTTATAGCTAACCTCGATCAGGTTGGTAAAAGAGCGATTCGTTTTGGCATTGCCATAGTATTTATATGGATTGGAGGACTTAAATTCTTTACTTACGAAGCTGACGGTATTGTGCCGTTTGTTGCTAACAGCCCATTCATGTCTTTTTTCTACAATCATCCTGAGGAGTATAAAAGTCATATGAGTAAAGAAGGGGAATTGGTTCCAAAGAATCATGAATGGAACATTGAAAACAATACTTATGGATTTTCAAAAGGCCTTGGATCGGTTTTGATCATTTTGGGTGTATTAATTGCCATTTATAAGGTTGCGCCTCTGGCGAGTATGATAGCCAGTATTTTGATCTTCACGATGACCTTAGGCACGTTATCATTCCTGATAACAACTCCTGAAAATTGGGTTCCCCATTTAACGGATAATGATTTTGGGTTTCCTTTTTTATCAGGAAGAGGACGCTTGGTTATAAAGGATATTGTCATTCTCGGTGGCGCCTTGATTACGATGAGCGAATCTGCGTCAATTTATCTTTTAAGGAAAAAAGGTATCAAACAATAAGCCTTTAGAGGAAATGATAAAAATTAAAGAGGGAGGCCTAGTAGTGCCTCCTTTTTTTATAGTAGATAATGCAGGTTAGCGAGTAAAGTTTAAATTTATCCAGTTATCATATATCGCTAAAAAAATAATAATTAGCGAGATTAAGAAATATTTATACAAGTGTATTAATTGTAAGTGCTTGATATATAGTAACATATATAATGGTATAAACTTTGAATTTGCAATTCCGTGCCGATATCCTAAGCCAAGGGCCTGGATTTAAAATGCACAAGGCCATATGGAAAAGCTTTACTCAATTTTTATCAAATATATCTGCCATCCAATAACAGGGCTAAGGCGAACCTTCAGGACGGTAATTATTAAACTGAACATATGTTCTTTTTCGCTCATTTTTTTCACAACAATAATTTGTTTATTTCCTTATCGCTTAAAGGGGCAACAGATCAGTTTGTTTCGCGGAACTGTCACCGATGCCAAAACTCATGAGCCTTTACAAGCTGTTACTGTACAATTTTCGGGAACCTCAATCGGAACAAGTACCGACAACCATGGGAACTATACCCTCAAGGGCAATGGGGTAAATAAGGCTATTAAATTCTCTTTTATAGGTTACCAAACAGTTACCCGCGATTTAGGGTCTGAAAAAAATACTGAATTAAATGTTGCTATGTCAGAAGATAATCAGCTACTGAATGAAGTTGTAATTAAATCCGCCAAAAAAGCCAGATATAGTAACAGGAATAATCCTGCAGTTGAATTGATTAGACAAGTAATCGCTCATAAAAATCGGAACAGGGTAGAGAATTATGATTTCGCCGAATATCATCAATACGAGAAAATGATGTTTGCCTTAAGTAATTTGTCTGACCGATTTAAAAACAAGGGGTTATTTAAGAAATACCAGTTTCTTTTCAGAACTCAGGATTCCACAGAAATTGGCGGGAAAAATTTGCTGCCCATCTACATGGAGGAAAAACTTTCGCATAATTTTTTCAGGAAACAGCCATTTGCAAAAAAACAATTTATTGAAGCTGATAAACAAGTAAAATATGATGAAAATTTTATTGATAATCAGGGCCTCAGCAGCTGGTTTAATCGAATGTATCAGGATATAAATATTTATGATAACAATGTATCGATGCTGGGTAACCAATTATTAAGCCCAATTGCAGATGGCTCACCAACTTTCTATAAATTTTTTATTACCGACACCTTAAAAGACGTAACCCCGAATTTAATTGAATTGAGTTTTACGCCCCGGACAACAACGGATTTATTATTTGAGGGTAAGATCTATATTACAATGGATGGTAATTATGCTGTAGAAAAATCGCTTCTCACCGTGAACAAAAATATCAATCTCAATTTTGTCAGGCAAATGCAGGCAGTGCTAACGTTCGAAAAGGCCAGTGATGGTAAATATCACTTAAATCAAAGTGACTTGAAAATTGAATTTGGTTTGAAGAAGAACAAAGGAGGTGGAATTCTTGGCGAGCGGGTAGTAATACTACGTGATTTTATGATTAATATTCCAAGGCCACTCAATACATACCAGGGTGCATCTGAAGTTATTTCCGCTGATGCAGGTAAGAAAGATGATGATTACTGGAATGCAAACAGGCCGGATAGCCTTAAAGCTGCGGAGGCCAACATTTACAAAAACATTGATAGTTTGCAGACTATACCCTCGTTTCGCCGAACGATGGATATAGCCACTCTTGTGCTGGCAGGGTATAAATCATTTGGCCCGTTTGAAGTTGGTCCGGTTAATACCTTTTATAATTTTAATCCAATTGAGGGTTTCCGATTAAGGTTGGGCGGCCGAACAACTACAACTCTAAGCAAACGTTGGTATGCGGAAACCTATGGAGCATATGGTTTTAAGGATCAAAAGTTTAAATATTTCCTCAGCGGTACTTTTTCGTTTAACAATAAGTCGGTATACTCTTATCCTCAGAGTTATATTCGAGCCAGCTTCCAGCATGACACTAAGATACCGGGCCAGGAACTTCAATTTGTCCAGGAAGATAATTTTTTTCTTTCCTTCAAACGAGGTTATAATAATATTTTAACATATAATAACGTATTCCGGTTGGATTATGTCCAGGAATTCTTAAATCACTTTTCTTATAAAATTGGAATTAAAAGATGGAGTCAATTTGCTGCAGGACCAAATGTTGGCGGGGCGCTGTACTTTGAGAATGACTTAAATGGAGGCGGTAACATTATTGAGGGAGTAAAAAACCTGGAAGTATCAGCTGAAATACGATATGCACCGCATGAAAAATTTTATCAGGGAAAATTGTACAGAACACCGATCCCTGACAAATATCCTGTGTACACCCTGCGTTATCAGCAAGGAATAAAAGGTGCATTAGGAGGACAGTATCGATATGAAAACATAACCGGCAATATTACCAAAAGATTTTATTTATCACAGTTAGGATACGCAGATGTTAGCAGTGAAGGAGGTGTAATTGCAGGCAAGGTTCCTTTTCCTTTATTAGACATCCATCATGCCAATCAGAGTTATGCTTTACAACTGCAATCTTACAACCTTATGAACTTTCAGGAATTTGTAAGCGACCATTATGCGGCAATTAATATAGACCAGAATTTTAATGGATTTATTTTCAATAAAATTCCGTTGCTGAAAAAACTAAAGCTTAGAGAAACGATTTCCTATAAAGTTTTGTGGGGTGGAGTGAGAAGTCAAAATAATCCTGATAATGATCCGTCATTACTTAATTTCCCGGAACGCAACGGAATTCCTTTTACATATGCGCTAACAAATGGGCCTTACCAGGAAGGCAGTGTAGGAATCGGTAATATTTTTAAGGTATTAAGGTTGGATTACGTAAAGCGCTTTTCTTATCTGGATCATCCGAATATTGCCAAAAGCGGTATACGTGCACTTATCCTATTGCAATTTTAATGAGCTTGCAGGATTTGCACACGTTCAGGAGTAAAAATGCAATTGTAAAAAAAAGTAATCCGTAAAGAATATCAGCTGTTTTTCTTTGGCTTCACGTTAGCTGAAAGTTTTGTTTGGTCCCTAAAATCACCGCTATAAAAACGTTCCGGATCGGATCACGGAAAAAGAGCGGGAACTTTTACAGGTGTATCTCCCAAAAACAGGTATGGAGAAATTAGTACTTTATAATTAATTAAAAAAATGACACGTAAGCTTTTAATAATCAAACAAGGTCGAGGCTACTCTTTTAACTATTTGATCTGTGTAGGTTTGAACCCCTGGCAAACCATAATTCCTTCTACAACCCGTTTGGTATCTTCAGGTCCACGAACTTTGATACAATCGACACCGGTTTTATAAGCGGGGTGATCATTGCCACCCTCCATAAGAGCATCCCCGATGAAGATCATTTCTGAGATCTTAATTTTGAGGACGGTCTTTAGCTTCTTTATACCGTAGGCTTTATCAATGCCCGGTTTAGTAATATCGATGGAGGTAGCGCCGCCCATATTTACGGCAAAACCTTTTAAATTTTTATCGAGTATTTTTTTGATCTGTTTACGCTTTGCGAAATCCGGGTCCCAATTCATTTTTTCGTTTATAGGTGCAGATTGTCCAAGCGCTGAATAGGTGATCTGACTATCCCTGTCTTCAATTTGATCCCCCCAGGTCTTTTCAGCCTCGAAACCAGAAGCTATTACTGCTTCGGTAAGCTCTTTAATGATCAGTTCTTTTTCTTCTTGTGTGAAATTCTCGGCATACATCTTCTTCCAGCCATGCTCGTAGTTGTAATATTTTGTACCGCAGGTGGGTAGGATGGATAGTTTTTTAAGATCAGAATCGGGTAGGTGAGCCAACACTTGTTTCTGAAACTGAGGCCAGTCACCACCCGAAATTATAGCCACTCTTGAAACGGTTAACAGGTTGCCTAAGATTAAGCTCATTTCCTCGTCGATAGCAGCTTTGCTTTCGGCAAGCGTTCCGTCAAGATCGAATATGACTAATTTCTTCATGATACTATGCTTGTTTAAGTTTCGCCTCCATCGTTTGGGTGGTATGCGGTACCGCACGAAGACGTTCTTTAGGTATTAATTTGCCTGTGGTGCGGCAGACCCCATAAGATTTATTATCAATGCGCATGATTGCCGCTTCCAGCTGTTCGATGAATTTCTTCTGCCGTGCGGCTAATTGGTTTGTCTGTTCTTTTTCCAAAGTGGCAGAACCGTCCTCTAATGTTTTTCCGGCAATAGCGGCATCATCTCCGTTAGAATTGGATGAACTTAAGACACTGGCAAGTTCAGTTAATTCTTCCCTGGCAGCTTTAATTTTTTCGGTGATCAACTCCCTGAATTCTTCCAGTTCAGCGTCGTTATATTTAGTTTTAACAATATTTTCTTGTTGCATGTGACCTCAACAATCAATGTCTGAAAAGGTTGCTATTTTTCCAAGTCAAAAAAAAACAGGTAGCTAATTATAAGATTTTTTTGATGTTTGAAATCCGCCTGTGAAAATATAAGGTATTACAAATACCCAGGAGTAAAGTAAATCTGGTTCAGCCTGTGCTGATCGATTTTCCTTATCTGAATTATCGTAAACAATCTTTTTCTTTTTGCCAGCTATTACCCCCACCCAAAAGGCAGTTCCGGCAAGTGCGTGGCGTCGCAGGGTGCGGAAGGCGGGAGGTTAAGCGCAGCGAACGCTCCGCCGGGAATTTGCGCGGCAGCCATGCGAAGTCATGCTCTTGCCTGCTGACCGGATCTGGTGAATGTATACAGCGTAGCGAAGGAAAGAACCTGATCAAGGGAAGAAAACGCCCGGGAACACATCAGTTGACTGCAAAGAATTTAGGGAAAGCAAGTGCCTGCCTCCCGGATGAGTGCGATGAAACGACCAGGTTAAGCGCAGCGTATGGTCCGGTTCAGGTGGTGAAAAAGGCATTCGGGTGGCAGGCTGTTGCATGTGATGCGGATCTGGTGAGGCGAGAACGAAGAGATGGACTGAGCCTGATCAAGGCAAAAGGGTGCATCAGGTATAGGAGCGACATCCTTCGCAGAAGATACAGCGGATAAACCGCTCTTAGCGGCGATGCTGATTGGAGATGCCATGTAAGAGAAAACTAGCATATTAAATTTAAATTTTATTGAAAGCAGTTAAAAATTAAAAAACATAAATCACAGCCTAAATTCCTTATTCTGGCAGTCTATTATTTTATTTCAGCACAAAGGCAGTTTCAGATTTGATCTCTGACAAAACAAAGAAGCTGGTGAATTGCCTGACACCGGGCAGGTTGCCCAGTTTTTTTACCAGGACACGGCTATATTCATCCATGTCTTTAATGGCAATTCGTAGAAGGAAATCTATGGCACCTGTCATATGATAACATTCCATGATCTCTTCCAGTTTGGCCGCCTCCTCCATAAAGGCGGTGAGGCTTTCTTCTGTATGTTTTTCTACATTAACCTGAACATACCCGATCAGCCCGCGTCCGACCAGTTTAGGATCAAGGATAGCGGAAAACCTTTTGATCAGGCCCTGTCCTTTCATTTGTTGTATGCGCTGCTGAATAGGGCTCTGGGTTTTATTTAACATCAATCCCAGTTTTTTATTGGAGATCCTGCAATCCTTTTGCAGGGCATTCAGGATGCCGATATCCGTACGGTCAAGTTTCCTTTCCATTTGATTTAAGATATTTGGAGTGTTGTTTCCCCGATTTGCCTTTTAGATTTATTGCCAGCCATAAACGCTTCCGCTTTCATCACCATGTGATTGGAGCCGATGAAGATCGGTGAGCGCTGATGTAATTGATTTACCTCCAGGTCAAGAATTCGTGAAAAACCGTTTGTAGCCCTGCCGCCTGCTTGCTCTACGACAAAGGCCAGGGGATTACATTCATAAACCAGCCTGAGCTTGCCTGAGGGCGCGGCTGCCGTATTGGGGTAGATAAATATCCCTCCTTTGATCAGGTTCCGGTGCAGGTCAGCGACCATGGAGCCGATGTAACGGGAGGAGTAGGGGCGGCAACTTTTAACATCTTCCACCTGGCAATATTTGATATACTGTTTTACACCTTCCGGGAAATGCACATAGTTTCCTTCGTTTATTGAATAAATCGTACCTGTTTCGGGAATTTTCATTTGCGGATGCGACAGGCAGAACTCCCCTATGGATGGATCCAGCGTAAAGCCATTTACACCATGGCCTGTTGTGTATACCAGCATCGTAGAAGAACCATAAATAATGTAACCGGCCGCAACCTGTTCGGTACCTTTTTGCAATACGTCAGGTAAGCCCGGCAAGCTTTCTTTACTTATCCTGCGGTATATAGAAAAAATCGTACCTACCGGGACATTTACGTCAATATTGGACGAACCATCCAATGGATCAATTGCTACAATGTATCTGGCGGACTTCGAAACGGCAGAATCAATCCTGATGATATCTTCATTTTCTTCGGAGGCCACAATACAGCATTCACCGCCACTGGTGAGCGCCGAGATAAACTGGGTGTTGGCATAAACATCCAGTTTCTGCTGGCTTTCTCCCTGGATATTAGTACTGCCCGCACTTCCCAAAATGTCCATCAGTCCGGCCTTATTCACCTCCCTGTTTACGATTTTGGCGGCAATGCCAATATCCCTTAAAAGCCGGGAAAGTTCGCCTTTGGCGTAAGGAAACTGCGCCTGTTTTTCAATAATAAACTGGCCGAGCGTTATGATGTTATTCACTGACTTAGTGTATAAAATACGTTATATTATTTAATAATTGGTGCTGCGAAAGTAGGAATATTTAAGTATAAAAATTAAAAAATTAACACGAAAATTACCTGCCATCAAAGTATCTAAGTGTATCGGAATTATATAAAATACAATTTTAAGCCCTTTAATTTCCCACTTACAGGCAGATCACCTGAAAAAAAGATGTTTATCAGGCACTTTACCTAAAGATGGGCATCGCTATAGTTTTTTTATTCAAATCCCCGAACCTTTACATCACTAACTAAGACCAATACTAATTGCCAAATTTATGAATAACAAAACCATTATCCTGATCCTTGGAGCCTGTGGTCAGATAGGGAGGGAGCTCACTGTAGCCCTGCGGGAAATTCACGGCACAAGTCATGTAATTGCGTCGGACCGATATGCCAATCGTACGGATGTACCAAATTATATGCAGATAGATGTATTAGACGGAGAGCGCTTGAAGCATGTTGTCAAACAGCACGGGGTTACACAGATTTACCTGCTTGCAGCGATGTTATCAGCCAAAGGGGAGCAGGATGCCAATGCAGCCTGGAACTTGAATATGCAAAGCCTCATTACGGTACTTAATATCGCCCGTGACGAAAAATTGGATAAGGTATTTTGGCCGAGCAGTATTGCCGTGTTTGGCCCGCGGTCGCTGAAATTCAATTGCCCGCAGGAAACGCGTACCGATCCCGAAACAGTTTACGGTATTAGTAAAAGGGCTGGTGAGTACTGGTGTAACTATTATTATGAAAAATATGGTGTTGATGTTCGAAGCCTTCGGTTGCCAGGGCTGATATCTGCTTCAGCACCGACCGGTGGCGGAACCACGAATTATGCGGTGAATATATTTCACGAGGCTATCAAACACCAGTATTTTGAATGTTATCTGGAAGAATCCACAGTGCTGCCCATGCTGTATATGAAAGATGCGATCAGGGCGATAATCAAGATCATGAGTGCCCCGTCTGAAAAAATTAAAGTGCGGACGGCTTATAACCTGGGAGGTATAAGTTTTGCACCCTGTGATTTGGCAGCTGAGATTCGCAAATATATACCAGATCTGAAAGTCGTTTATCAGCCTGACCACCGGCAGGTGATCGCCAATAGCTGGCCGGCCAGCATGGATGACAGCGGAGCAAGGAATGACTGGGGTTGGGCGCATGAGTATAATATGGCAGCGATGGCCTCAGCGATGTTTGAATCGCTTAAGGCCATTAAAAAACCCAGCTTAGATCACTACCCTGAATTTCTTATTGAAGATGTTGCTGCAATATGATGAGGAATTTCCATATAACTCCATCTATTACCCATTCCAGCGCTGTCGTAGAGATATACTTCGCGGATATTAGTAAAGCGCGGATGTGTACTGCCGAAGAAGAAATTGATTTGGCTAAAAGAATAAGGAGCGGCGATCGCCAGGCCCTCGAAAAGCTGACATCAAGTAATCTTCGTTTTGTGGTGAGCATCGCTAAAAAATATCAGTTCCAGGGTCTTGCCTTATCGGATCTGATCAGCGAAGGAAACCTGGGGCTAATTAAGGCAGCTTACCGTTTTGATGAAACCCGGGGCTTTAAATTTATATCTTTTGCGGTGTGGTGGATCAGGCAAAGTATCATTGCTGCTATCACCGAAAACGCGCGGATGATCCGCCTGCCGGTAAATAATATTCATGAAATCACAAAAATCAATAAAGCAGTAAATGCCATAGAGCAACAGCATCAAAGTCCGCCTTCAACAGAGCAGGTTGCTGAATACCTGCAAATGGATGCCGGCAAGATCAGCAGGGCCTTACAGGACGCCAAATGGACGTCCAGCCTCGATATAGTTCACGATGGGGAAGAACTTTCCTTACTAGATAAAATTTATTCTCCAGACGATCGGGCAGACGCTTGTTTTATAAATGATGACAGGATACTTGAATTAAGAAATCTCCTACACAAACTTCCTGATCGAGAGCGTAAACTCATTGAACTGAGTTACGGGCTTAATGGCCTTTATCCGATGGTTCCTGCAGAAATAGGTCCCATACTTGGCCTGAGTACAGAACGTGTGCGGCAACTCAAAATCGTAGCACTCAACATCTTAGAAAATTCATCAAACTCAATGTTTAGAAACCTTATACCATGTTGTGAAAACTGCAATCGAATAAAGGGTGACTATTGGAGAAAAAATGGTTATAGACGAATTTTACATTTTTATAATGATACCTTCATTCAATATCGTTTCTTATATGCAAAAATCATACATCATCGGGGAATATCAACACCGAGATTTAGTTTCTTCTTAAAAAAACCAGCCGCAATAACTGCCGGAGAGTTTAAAATTATCAAAGGACATTTTAAGCAGTTTAATTTGCTTACTAAATATAACGAAAAAGCAAACGCTTTAATAACGTCGCAAATTAGTATTCTAAAAGATGGCCGCGCAGATGGCCGAGATAAAGCTTCGTTAATTACAGAACTAAGGAGAACATATAACAACCTTGCTTTGGACTTTGGAGTTAATTATTGGGAAGGCATAATTTCTGAGACGATTGCAAATACTCATAAAATTATAAACTCGTTATGATAACTAAGAACGTGCTACCCCCTGCTTAATTTATTATCAAAAATTTATAGTGATCTTTTAATGTTAACAAAAACAATAATATTATCAATGGTAGTATGAAATTAACCATAGAAATCGACTTTACGAACGAAGAGGGTAAGCTGCTTTCTCGCATTTTAAAGTCAGAGGATAAAAATGTACTTGAAACCAAATGCAGCGCTATTGCAAAAGCGGCTACTGAAGAGTATAAAGCTATGATTTTGGGTAAAAAGGTATTTACCCGCGGCAAAGATATGTTAGAATTCCGTCTTTTCAGCTTGATCAATCATTACTTCGAAGGTCGAATACCTTCCGAGCAGGAAATCTGCGCTTTGTTCCAGATAAGAATCGCGGAGGCAAAGGGCTTGGTTAATGCGATCACATCAAAATATCAGTATGAACTTGAAAGGACTGTGGCTAAAACTTTGGCCGATATATTAGCAACAGCAACTGAGGATGGCTCAAATTTTAAATTTGCGCTTCGAAGCGCTTTTCTAAAAGATGAAATTAACCGCTTAATAACGAATGTTAATCCGCAATTAACCTTGCTGGAAAGAGTTACAACCAGCGGCGGTGAATTTACACTGAAAAATTCATCTTACCTTGCTTTAAAAAAATATGTTGACGAATTAATAAATTAGCGATGCTGCAATCTCAAGTGTTATCTTCAGCTAGTATTTTGCTGGCCATTTTAACGGCCCTATATGGTTTGTTTTACCTGGCAATTAAAGAAGCTATAGATTTCAAAGTTTATCTAGAAATTGACCTGAAAGCGGATAATCCGCCGATCTTAAAAGACGCAAAACGTATATATACCGGGAAAATGCTACCACTTTTAGTCGGGGGCATTATTCTTTCGGCGGTTTTTGCCCCAGAATTTTGGAAGGAGCTAAAACTTAGCGTAAAAAATTTACTGGAATATGGTTGGGCTGGGACGGATTATAACTTTACTGTTGCCGCATTTTTAGCTGTTAGCACCTTTACATTTTTGCAGACGATAAATATTATAATTCTGGCGATTAAGCTATGTGGAAAAATTAATACACTAAATAAAAATTTGCCTGCAAAGAAATAGAACGTCATTACAGCTTCGGGAACGATAATTAAAAATGGAGTGTAGATCGATCGTCGATACGAAGAGATAGTAAACCTTAACTTAGCGGTTCTTAGTGGTCACATTCATCTTGTAATAACCTAGAACTAGATGCAAACCATGTGATCATTATGCTGACATAAAATCTTTGGAACAAATTCTCCAAGAAGGTTCCGATTGGGAAAATCAGGTATCTGAAGGTTTAGTTCGCATCCAGATTGGTAAAGCTCACATGTGCTGGCAGGCTATCGCTAACTGCAAGTAATTAGGGTATACGAAGTTTCTGGATGAAATGAAGAGGGTTAAGAAAAGGGGGGATGAGGAGTTAGAGCGTAGTAGGTTAGCTAAATCAATTCCCAGGTATCCCGGATCATTATCGTATCTTTATGCAGCCGATCCTTCATGTTCGCCACCTCGCTTAATCTATAAACACGACGCCCGGCCACATCCACCAAAATGCAGTCGTAGGGATTTAAGTCGAGTTTCCTTTCATCATAATATCGCTTTAAAACGTGGAGTTTAACCGCAGCTTCGTCCGCCGGATATTTGCTTTTAGAAAAATTAAATTTTAAAAAGCCAACCTGGTTTACACCATACTGATCTTCTAAAATAAGATCCGCTCTTGAACTGATACAAACGTTATTAATTTCTATAGATTTTTTGCTTTTAGACGTATTGCTTTGCATGGTATAATCCTGCAGTAACGGTGTCACTATACCCTCCATCACAATCATGCTATCCAAGGCTTGGGCTGAATAAAATGGATTCTTATATGCTACCCGCTTCTTAGGATGAAGAACAGCTTCCTTAGCTAATGCCTTAGCCCTGTGTTTGAAATCTTCGAAATAATAATGGTAGTCACCACTGATATTTGACGCGAATGCGTCACACATGCTCTTCCTTGCTATTTCATGATAACCCGGCACAAATTCCGACGGATATTTACTTTTCTTGATAATGCTAAGTTTAACCCTGTCAGAGGCAACGCTCAATTGCGCCATCATCGTAAGGGAGATTTTTGGGTCTACAACAACTTTACGGACTTTTACTTCTTCTTCGATAACACTCATCTTTTAATATTTCTTCAAATACCAACGTTTTTGGTATTTAATCTAAAGATACAATTAATCAAGCCGTTGTAAAAGTGTGAGTTTTAAACATTATGGGTGATTGCTAACAAATTTAGTGTTAGATAGTCTTTTATCTAACACCCTGAACGAATCTCCATCTTTTTTTCTCAAACATATCGTGCGATACTTTCTTATTCTGATTATTCTTAGTAGTTTTAGACAAAACCTAATAATTAAAACCTCACCTAAATCGCAATGATTCAAAGTATTGCCAAATTAACCAAATTTGGAATTTTTCAGAACTACAAGCCCACTCCCGGCTTGTTACCATTTAATAAAAATAATCTTTTCTATGGTTGGAACGGTAGCGGTAAAAGTACGCTAGCTAAGCTTTTTTACTCTGTAAACGACAAAGCAGTTCATAAAGACTTCGATACCTGCGAATTCCTTGTTACCATAAAAGACCATGTAGATGTTACTCAAAAAAATATTGGAGAGAACGCCGTTAATATCCATGTTTTCAATAAGGATTTTATTGAAAGAAATGTAAATTTCGAACAATCTAAAGCTAACAGTATAATCATCCTTTCCGAAGAAAAAAAGGAGGATATGGACAATTATAAAAAGCTGATTAGTGAGAATGAAACGAAAAAGGACGCACATAAAAAGGCCGATGGTATCAATAACAAGGCAGAAGACGATCTAAAGAAATCTTTAAGCAAATGGGCAAGTAGTATTAAAAAATCGTTTGAATTAATTGAAACCAACAATAACTATTACCTTAATTATGACCGCACAAAATTAACCAAGTTTATAAAAGACAATAAGGCCGCGATCAGCAAAGATTCAGTGCTTTTACCGGACATCGTAAAAGATTTGAAAAACGCTATTAAACCAACACAAAAAGAAGATATTTATAAAGAGAATATTATCGAGTTGTCACTAAATAATGTTTTAGCAGAGTTTGATTCAATAGAGAACCTTGTCGCCAAAAGTATCTTTTCTAATCAAATCTCGCGGTTAATAGCAAATCCGGACATCAATTTGTGGGTACAGGAAGGACTATCAATCCATAATGAATATAAAAGTGCTAACTGTGAATTTTGCAATCAAAAACTGCCTGTTGGAACTATTTCAAAACTAAATGAACATTTTAGTGTAGAATATACTAAATTGATAGACGATTTAGCAAAAGCTAAGGTTAATTATGAACATTTAGCAATAATGGTACATGTTAAGTGTCCTGAAACTATTGAATTATATGATGAGTACCATCCTGAATATATTCTTGCAAAAGCACAGTTTGAACTCGATCAGAGGGAATGCGGGAAATTAATAGTCGAAGCTGTTGAGAAAATTGAACTTAAACTAGAAAAGCCCTTTGGAATTATTGCTCATAAATTTTCCAATGTTAATGCGACTTTCGAGAACTTTAATAAGTCACTAAAGGGTTTGTTGTCAATTATTGACAAGCACAATCTCAAAAACCAGCAGTTTGATGAGGAAGTTAAAAAGGGACAGCAAAAACTTGAGCTACATTTTGTGAGTGATATCTTGCTTACGGAAAAGTATGCTGATACTGAAAAACTTATTGAAGATCAAAGGGTTGAATTAGTCGTGCAGGCTGAAGCGCTTGTCCAACTCGATGCTAATATTAAAGCAATTGAAGCAATTTTAATAAACGAAGCGGTAGGTGCGCATAGTTTTAATGAAAGTCTGTTTAAATTTATAGGTCGCAAAGATATTTCAATAGAATTCGATTCTGCTCTGAAAGGCTACAAATTAAAGCGGGGCGGTAAGGCGTCTCCGGCAACTAATTTAAGTGAAGGTGAGAAAACAGCTATTGCATTTATTTACTTTATTTCGAAACTGAAGGAAAACGGTAATAAGATTGAGAATAGCATCATTCTAGTTGATGACCCAATTTCGAGCTTTGATAGTAATCATCTTTTCCATTCTTATTCATACCTCAAAAAGGAATGCGAACAGGCGTTGCAACTTTTTGTGTTTACCCATAATTTTCAGTATTTTAAGTTAATAAGGGATTGGTTAATTAAAAAAAATAAAAAAGACAAGATCAAATCACATTTTTACTCCATTGATTGCACTACGGAGGAAAATCGGACATCTTCAATAAATAATGCGAACAGTACTTTATTAGAATTTAATTCTGAATATCATTACATTTTTTATAAGCTTCACGCATTAAAGTCTTTGATAAGCCTAGATCTTGAAAAAGCTTTCCTTATCGCTAATTTATCAAGAAAATTATTAGAGGCATTCTTATCATTTAAATTCCCAAAAGGACGGAATGATTTTAATCAACTCCTTGAGGCCGGCTGTTCCGATGCGGAGGTTAGGGAAAAAGTTTACCGGTTTATAAATAAGTATTCACATAATCAACAAATAGAGTTTCATGAAACTCCGATTGATAATCTTTTAGGGGAGGGTGATAATATCATCCACCATGTTTTGGAAATAGTCGAAAAATTGGATAAAGCCCATTACGACGAAATGGAAGAAGTGTGCAAATCCAACCTCGTGGCTTAATTTAGTAGAATTATGAAGGTATTACATACAGCAGATTGGCACTTAGGCATCAAGCTGCAAAATTACGAACGAACGCTTGAACATCAAGATTTCCTGGACTGGTTGATCGAAAGGTTAACCTCAGAATGCATTGATGTATTGATAATTGCGGGCGACATCTTCGACACCGGTAATCCTTCGAACATGTCACTTGAACAGTATTACCGTTTTTTACGCAGCGTAAAAAATACTTGCTGCCGCGAAGTAATAATTATAGGTGGCAACCATGATTCTATCAGCACACTAAACGCACCTAAGCAACTTTTGAAATACTTTAATGTCCATGTGGTGGGCGGAATTCCTGAAATATTTACCGACCAAATCATTGAAATCAAAGATAAAGCTGGCAAAGTTGAAATTGTAATTTGCGCTGTTCCTTTCCTGCGAGATCGTGATATTCGGCTATCAGTTATGGGCGAAACCGGCGAAGAACGTGAAACCCGCATCAAACAAGGCATAAAAGAACATTACCACCGCTTCCTAAATAGCATCAGCCAATACAAAGCTGATGATGTACCTGTCATAGCCACTGGGCACTTGTATGCAGCAGGCTCCAGCACATCTGAAAGCGAAAAAGATATCCATGTCGGCAACCTCGGTCAGGTCCATGGCAACCAATTTCCCGTTGAATTCAATTACATCGCGCTCGGCCACCTTCATCGGCCACAGGTCGTAAATAAACTCGAGCATATCCGCTATTCAGGCTCACCTATACCCCTTAGTTTTTCTGAAAATAAAGATAATAAGCAAGTGATTATCCTTGAATTTAACGGCGGTCAATTGAGTAGGCTGGAAGAATTACCGGTACCTGCCCAACGCCGCCTTTTACGAATAAAAGGTAATCTCGATAGTGTCAAAAGCCAAATCCTGCTTTTGACCGACCAGCAGTTAAAATACCCTTCCTGGGTAGATGTGCTGGTAGAAACCGATAGTTTTATCCATGATCTGGAGGATCAAATCAATAAGTTAAAGGTCGGAAAGGAACATATTGAACATTTCTTTATCAGGCAATTTCGGCTTCGTCCGGCGGTTGGCCTCGATCAACTCGCTGAACAGGCGATGGCCTTAACCGATATGGATCCGAAAGATGTTTTTCTAAAAAAGTGCGTAGCAGAATTTGGCGATGCCGACTATACAGATCTCATAGCGACATTTAATGAGGTGTTGGAGAAAATGGCCGAAGGGAGGGACGCTCGATGAAAATATTGACTATATCCTTTTTGAATTTAAATTCCTTAAAGGGCATTCATACTATCCGCTTGAATGAGATACCATTTACGGAAAGCAGTCTTTTTGCTATTACCGGGCCAACTGGCGCAGGAAAGACAACTATTTTAGATGCCATGACCGCAGCATTATATGGCAGAGTACATCGCCATGATAAAGATCTCAAAGAAATGATGTCGCGCTATACCGCTGAATGCTATGCGGAAGTAGAGTTTGAAGTCAAAGAGATCGCCTATCGCGCGAAATGGTCAATGAAAAGAAGCCGCGGTAAAAATGACGGCGCCTTCCAGGGAGAGAAAATGGAATTGTCGGTGCTCTCTACCGGAGAATTCTTGGGCGGTCATACCACAACAGGCGTAAAACAAGCGATTAAAGATCTATGCGACCTTGATTATGACCAGTTCTTGCGATCGGTGATTCTGTCACAGGGAGACTTCGCTAGCTTTTTGTTGGCCAAGGACAACGAGCGAAGTGAGCTTTTAGAGAAAATTACGGATACGGCCATTTATGCAGAAATATCCCGTTTCGTATACTTCCGGCAAAAGGAAGAAAAGGAAAAACTGGAGCATCTCCAGTTAAGAATGGGCGAGTTTAAATTACTCTCCGACGAGGACCGCCAGGCACACGAATTCCGACTTGAAGAATTAAATGGTAATTTGACTAAGGTCAAATCAGAGCAGGACCGATTTAATAAATTATTGCTGTGGCTAACAGAAATAGAAAAAGCGAGGCAAAAAGAATCAGAAATTCAAGATCGTATTAATGGGTTGGAGTTGTCATTCAGGGCGAACGAAGTTGAATTCAATTTACTTCAAGCGCACCAGCAGGCCATAAAATTTAAACCGGAATTGGTGGAAATTAAGTCGATCCGTGCACAGGCAGACGATAGCAACATCGGCCTGGGAAACTTGCATTTACAACTTCCAGTCCATAAAGAGGCCTCGCTCGCAGCTGCAGATCAACAGGTTAGCGTATCAGCGGAAGTAATTCAATGTGGGAAAGAGGCAACTGAAGCCGAACCATTGCTTGTAAAAGTAGGCGAGTTAGATACCCGAATAATAAATCAACAGGACATTGCTTTAAAAGCTGCAACAATACTCACCGATAATAGGCGCAAAATGGCGGAACTTGACGGAGAGAAACAAGGAATTGAAAAAGTGGTTGCCAGGCAAAAGCTCGATCAAGAAACGATTGAAACCTGGTTAGCCGCAAATGCTGCGGCCCAAGGACTGCAAACAAGCTTGGTCGCTTTTGAAAGATCACGTCATGACCTAGCTGAAACTAATCAACAAATCGTCCAGGCTAAACAGGAGTTAAAGAATTTCGAGCATGCTGCCACAGCGCAATTACTTGAGAAAAATAAAAACGAACAAAATATAAATTCATTCGAATCTACTGTTAGTCAATACACGGGCGAAATAGCAAGATTGAAAAGCGAGTTGGTCGAAACATTGGACGATAAAACAATCGATCAACTCGAAACCTCTGCCAACGAGGTGCCGGCAGTTATTAACCGCCTCAACGTGCTTATTCAGCTGGCAACAAGCCATCAGCAACAGTCGAATGAACAGCTTGAAGTTTCCGCGCAATTAAAAGAACAAAGCGAAGCATTCGTAACGCAACAAACACTGCTCGCCGAACGATCTGCGCAAAAATCGAAGGCGGAAAGGCAGTTAATTGATTTGCGCCAATTAGTAGAACTGGAACAGCGCATTAAGAATTATGAAGATGACCGTAAAGAACTCGTGCCGGAAGAACCGTGCCCACTATGTGGCTCGATTCATCATCCTTTTAGCGAGGGCGGTGTATCTGACAAATTAGCGTTTTCGGTACAGAAACGGAATGACCAAGAAGCGTTGGTAAATTCCTTGACTACAGAGTTTAATCAACTCGCGATCGCTGTAAATTCCCTCCATTTAAATGTTCAGGCTAGAGAAGAGAACTTATTAAAATATGTTAAATCCTTGTCGGCACTTTCGGAAAAATTTGATGAAGAGAAAGCTGATTTACCTGAGCCAGCAACTATTGAAAAGTTAACAGAGCTTTTGGCTAACCGTCAACGTTGGCAACAACAATTGGCAAAGCTCCGGGTGCAGTTAACAGATAGCCGAAAAATTAACGGTCAAATAGTCAACCTAAAGGACAGATTAGAAAATATACAGCAATTGCTTTTAATAGAAAAAGGTAAAGCCGGAACTTTCGATGAAAAAATACGTTCGGCAAATGAACACGTAGAACGTTTACAAAGCAGTATTGAAAATCTGAATGGGCGCAGATTAGAACTGATCAAAGCCCTAACTGACTTGCTTGGGACTTTTGAACTCCAATTTACCGAAGATCAGCTCACCGAACTTCACGACCAGCTGAAAACCCTTTCGCTGCATTATCAGCAAAATAACCTCGCTCTTCAGCAACTGCAAATAGACAAAACTAAGGCACAAACCGATCTGGCTAACATACACAAGGCCATCAAAAACCACTCAGCTAATCAATTAAATAACGAATCTACTTTAAGGCATGAAGAGCAGAATTTGCTCGAGTTAAAAACCGTCCGTACAGGTTTGTTCGGAGATAAAGACCCGGTTAAAGAGCGTCAACGCTTTGCGGCTAAACTACAATCCGCAAGGGAAAGGCTAACGCAGGTGGATGAACTGGTCAAAAATTCCAGCGAGCGACTTTTGATTACAAATACCACGATAACCCAACTGACTAACGCTGTTCTAAAGCAAGAAGAACAATTAGCCACTTTATCCACCCAGCTATTGCTAAAATTGGCGCCTTTTGGTATCAGTTCATTGCAAGCGCTGGAAGATAGGTTTCTGGATGATCAAAATGAAAAAAGAATTAGCGATCTTAAGCAACAACTCGATTTACAAATCGGCGCTTTGAAACAACAGATCATAATCCTTCAGAGCGAGTTGAAAACGGAGCAGGAAAAACAATTGACCGCCGAACCTGCTACCGAATTAGTCATGCAACTGGAGTTGCTCGAAAGTTCGCTTAATAGCATAAACCAGGAGATAGGCATGTTGCTGCAACTGCTAAACACGGACAAAAAAATCCAGGAAGAATTTGCTGGATTAGTTAAGCAGGAGGCACTTCAGAAAACAGAATTATCACGATGGTCGAAGCTTTCTTCCCTGATCGGATCTGATAATGGCCGTAAGTTCAGCCGCTTCGCGCAGGGACTTACGCTGTCACGTTTAACTGATTTGGCCAATATACATTTGAGCAAGCTAAACGAACGGTATCAAATCCAGAAAAGTACAACGAACGATTTGGAGTTGCTCATCGTGGACAGCTACCAGGCAGATGCCGTTCGCCCCATGTCGACGCTTTCCGGTGGTGAAAGCTTTTTAGTTAGTCTTGCACTGGCTTTGGGGCTTTCAGATTTGGCCAGCAGAAAGGTACAAATTAATTCTTTGTTCATTGACGAGGGGTTCGGCACATTGGATGCAGATACCTTAGAACAAGCAATCTCCGCGTTGGAAAACCTCCAAACCAAAGGAAAAACGGTCGGTATCATATCTCACGTAGAAGCATTGAAAGAAAGAATTGGGACACAAATCCAAGTGACGAAACAAGCCGGCGGATGGAGTAAGATAAGTACGAAAAGTTACCAGGATAAGATCTTACAATTGTAACAGCAATAAATAAGGAGTTATTCTGTTTTTAATAAGCTTCGACTTTGATTTTCATGCTGTTCCATTTGCCGTCGATACTTCGTAAAAAGTCGTCTTCGGACATGATTTCTAAGTTAGCGCCGGAATTTACCATTGTAATGGCTTTCTTTTGCTTGGAGCTCATTCCATCTTCGCCAACATAACGATAATCCTGAAACCCAACTACCAGGTAATCGGTGTCACGGGTAACGCCTTCAGTTATCCGGCCGCCAATTGAAATGACGATTTTTTGAGCAGCAGACCTTTCCATTGAGGAAAGCTTACCCGTAAAGACAACATTTCGCTCATAAAATAAACAGTCGCGGTCATGATGGGAAGTGTCAGCAGCGACAACGCGAAAATCCGGCTTTGTATAAGTCCTGATCGTTTGACAAGGTTGATAACCCGTGGAGGATAATTTACCTATGGACATCCGACCTTTGATTTTAAAGTCGTCAATGTTAGTGATTTCCTTATTTGCCAAACCTATCAGGATCAACTCCGCTGTTGCTTTGGCATCTGCACCTGCCCGGTGATGATCGAATGTAATTTGACGTTCATTGCATAGCGATTTCAAATTGTATGACGACAAACCCGGCCAAATATTTTTTGCCAAAATATAACTGCAAGCATAGGCAACGTTCGGATATGGCAAATCATAAGCGTCCAGCGTCTTTCGTAATACACTAAAGTCAAAACCTGCATTGTGGGCGAATAGAAATTTACCCTCAATGAGCGGAAGTATTTCCGTCCAAATTTCATCGAATTCAGGTTCGGTAACTACCATTTGGGGCGTAATTCCATGAATAAGCATATTGAAGTAATCGAAATTTGGATAACAGTGTGGTTTGATCAACCAAGATTTGGTTACGACGATTTGATTATTTTCTACAAAAGTCAGACCTATCTCACAGGGGGTACCACGGTCTGAAGAGGCCGTTTCAAAATCTATCGTTACAAAGTTCATCAAATAGCAATAAGGTTTGTACTAATATAACAGAATCTGATTCATTTATCAAATACTTTATATTATGGAGATGTTGACTACCCTATTTCGCCAAATTAATTCAGGAGTTAGCTTTTTAATCGAATCGGACTTGACACAATATGTTACAATCTCACAATAAGTTGTATCACCGTATGACTTATGTTGGATAAATTCTTTTAGTGATACAATTTAATTCATGCGTCTATAAGTCCTTAATTCGACAAATACTCAGAATATCAATTTTTATATGTATAATAGATTAAGATAAAGGCTATAAAAATAAGATTGAAACATTCGTTGAAACAAGGTTTAATCTAAAGAATATCACACTCAATATCAATGGAATAGGGAATTAGATTCGAATCCCTCCCTCACTTACTCTTTTTAGTAAATCCTGATAAATCCTAATTTAGATAATAAGTTTACTTGCTTTTAAACCAGTAAATTGAACGGTACTACCGAAAAGCTTGTCATAATATAAATTACATCCATCCCATATTTGACGCTATGGGTACTGGAAAGTCTGATAACGTCTACTGGAAATCTAAGATAACTCCAGAAAAAGCAAAGGAAATATTAAAAAAGGAGGGGATTGATATTTCACTAAAACAAGCAAAAAATATTTTGGACTTGCTAAGTATTTTAGCTATTTTAGAAGTAAATGAATATTTGAAAAAATGAAAGTTGCCGATCTTTATATCCGTGTTAGCACAGATGAACAAGCTGATAGAGGATACTCCCAAAGAAGCCAGGAAGAAGTTCTGACCCGTTATTGCAACCTGAGAGATATAGAAATTCGAAATATAATTTTTGAGGACTATTCGGCTAAGACATTTAAGAGGCCAGAATGGCAAAAGTTTGTCTTAGATCTTAAGAAAAAGAAGGGACAAATAGATTACGTGCTTTTCACTAAGTGGGATCGTTTCAGTCGGAACACTGGTGATGCTTATCAAATGATCAATGTCCTGAAAAATATGTTTGTTGAACCTCAGGCAATTGAACAACCACTTGATATGTCTATCCCTGAAAGCAAACTTATGTTGGCAGTTTATCTTGCACAACCGGAAGTTGATAATGACCGCAGGGCACTTAATACGTTTTACGGAATGCGAAGAGCGAAAAAAGAAGGACGATGGATGGGACATGCGCTCATTGGCTACGAAAATAAGATAGATTCACAAGGAAAGAAATCAATTGTACCTAAGGAACCGAATGCCTCGATAATGAGATGGGTTTTCGAGCAACTTGCAACAGGCAATTATTTTATAGATCAAATTTGGCGCGAAGCGAGATTAAAGGGTTTGGAGATGGGAAGAAAAAATTTCTGGAGAGTAATTCGCAATCCCGTTTACTGCGGAAAAATTATTATTCCGCAATTCAAGGATGAAGAAGCTTATTTAGTTGATGGGCAACATGAAGCTTTGATTTCAGAAAGCCTGTTCTACGAGGTTTTGGATGTGCTAGACGGTAGAAAAAGAAAAACTTCAGTTAAGATTAGGTCAATGGATGAACTGCCTTTACGAGGGTTCCTAATCTGTCCTAAATGCGGACTAATGCTTAGTGGTAGCGCGTCGAAGGGAAAGACAAAATACTTTCATTATTACCATTGTAATTCTAAATGTGGTGCAAGGTTTAATGCAAAGCTTGTAAACGAAAAATTTATAGAAATGCTTAACAAATATTCAATTGAGCCTGCAGTATGCGATCTCTATAAAGCATTGATAGCAGAAGCTTATGATTTTTCGTTGGGGCAAGGTAGAAGTGAGGTTTCGAATTATAAAAAACAACTTAATGGATATCAGGACAAGATCGCGCGTGCAAGAGATTTGCTTCTTGCTGGTGATCTTGACGGCACTGATTATAAAAAAATCAAAAGCGATAGCGAAAGACAAATAACTATTTTAGAAGGTAAACTTGTAGATTCATCTGCGAAAAAAGCAGGAATTGTTCCTCTAATTGATAAGGCATTGAATAACTTGTCAAAGTTAGCGCAAATATATCAAAGTGCTGGTTCTGAGGCTAAAAGACATATAGTGAGTTCGATGTTCCCTCAAAAATTGACTTTTGACGGAGAGCAACATCGAACTCTCGTAATAAACGAAGCAATCTGCGTTTTTGATAGCGTAAAAGCTGTTTTTGAACCAAAAAAAGACCGCAAAACAGGTGTTAAAACTGATTTGCGGTCTAAGGTGACCTGGGAGGGGTTCGAACCCTCGACCCACTGATTAAGAGTCAGTTGCTCTACCAGCTGAGCTACCAAGTCATAAATGGTATTTTTATTGGGGATGCAAATATACAATCTATACCGGTAACTACTAATGTTTTTATCTTTTCTCTTACAATAGTTTGGCTGTTGTAAACAGCTTGCAACTCGATTAGCAATTAATATTATGAAAAATTTTAAACTTGTGTGGTAAATCTGCAATACCGCCTTCTTACGAGGTGTTCCTCGCAATTCATGCTTTGAGTAATTCGAGAATATAAGATGGGTTTTTATAAAGCGAGTATAAATCCTGAATTAGATTGTTCACTTTCTTAAATAGTTCGAGCCGGCTATCTTGCTTTTATTCGATTTTTCTAATGCGGTTGTTATATACATCACAAATATAGATCGCGTCATTTGAATACAACAGTCCTTCAGGGTAACTAAACCTTGCCTGTAATATGGGGCCATCCTGAAAACCACTTAGCGCACCACCGGAAATAGTGGTTACCAATCCCGATGGTGAAACCTTACGTATCCTTTGATTTCCATTATCAGATATATATAACGTGCCATTCGGTGCTAAAGCTATGCCACTTGGGCTGCTAAATTTGGCGCTTTCGCCCAAACCATCAGCATATCCCTCTGCTCCCCCCGCAAAAGTGCTTACTACCCCCGCAGGGCTTATTTTCCTGATCTTGTGATCGCTGCTATCAACCACTACAATCGTACCATCCTCAAGAACTACTATGGCATAAGGATGAACAAATTTGGCAAGTAAAGCCGGGCCATCGGCAGATCCTTCCGTACTCCCGGCAATTGTTGTTACAACACCCGCCGGCGTAATTTTCTTAATCTTATGGTTGTTTGCATCTGCCACATACAATGAACCATCGGGAGCCAGGGCCATACCTGTGGGCGTAAAAAACCTTGCCTGCTGACCTACGCCATCCACGTCTCCGCGGGTTCCATCTGGAGAGCCTGCAGTAGAGCCTGCAAAAGTGGTAACCATTCCATTTTCGATTTTCCGTATTTTGTTATACACCCCGTCGCACATGTATATAATGCCATCATTAGTAACTACCAGCGCTCCCATAGAACTGAATTGCGCTTTTAAAGCAGGGCCGTCGCAATAACCAAATACACCGCTGCCGGCAACGGTGCTTACAATCCCATCCGGGCTGATCTTCCGTATTCTGGAGCCTCGAAACGCCGAAAAATAAAAAGAACCATCCGGGCCGGTAGTAATTGTACTGGGTTGAGAAGTCCTTGCAATGTTCAGAGGCCCATCTAAAGTTTCACGCCTATTGTCTCCAAGGTAAGTGCTTACCGTAGTAAATGTTGGGTCGGAGGTAGCCAGGATAGCATTTTTTTGATCAGCTTGTAAGCGGTCTACCGAAGTACCAAGTTCTTTTTTACAGGATAATAATAAGAGCATCATTACAGCTCCTGTAAGGAATATATTTCTCATAGCTCAGGAATTGGTGATGTTTCGTAAAGATGTAATTTTAACTTTTAAACAAATATACCCCACTTGGTTAACAGCCATATACACATAAAAAAGCACACAATTGAGGCGTGATGTGAGGGCAAGGTTTTTGCAAAACAGGCAAAAACCTTATTTATAAAAAAAGGAGAGTATAAGTACTACCCAAGGCACTGATGTTATTTACTGGGGGTGCAAATACGATCTATTGGCAGTCGCAGGTGAAATTTCTTTAATATTCGGCCAGCACATTAAAGCCGATGCCGGCAATACTTACTTTTTCCCAATTATCCTGGCTGGTTTCGCGGGATATGATAGAGCCGCCGCCAAACAGGCTTAAATTGGCCGAGAACATAACACCGTGTCCCTTTGCGTTTTGGATCCACTCCAGGCTTACAAAAAACTTGTCATCAACAAAAATATTGTAGGGTTTAAGGTCGACGTTTATACTCTGCTGACCTTTTTTTACGGTTACAAAAATATTTTGGTTTTGCAGCAACTGGTCGGGCAGGCCATCTTTAACACTATAAAAATTAAGGCGAAGCTTAACGGAATCTGTTACATCGCTTGCTATGGCGGCATTAAACTGTTTAAGGTAGGTTGGCGCTTTTTTTATTTTGATAATAGAACCCATCTCGTATCCAAGCCTGTTATTCCTGAAACCGGCATTACCCGATTTGGATTGTGTGGTATTGCCCAGTATCACTTCTTTCCACTTGTGGTTGTTAACCTTTACTTCTTTTAACTGGGTAACAACAGGCTGCAATAATAAAACTTTACGAGAGTCTGCCTTCTTTAAAAAATCTGCTACGCCGTAGGTGAGGGCCTTGTAACCTATCATCGATAGTTTTAAGCTATCGGTATCATGATTGGCTAAATTAAGTTTATAACGGCCCGCGCTATCGGTAACGGTACCTACGCTTTTGCCTATGATACCCACGTTTACATAGGGTAGGGGCGTATTGGTTTTGGCATCTTTAACAATACCTTCAAATACCTGGGCTTTAGCAAATAGGGAGGTGAAAATAAAAAGGGCAACAAACAGTATTCGTTTCATATGTGAGTAAGACGTGTTTGTTGCCTATTAGTTACGCTATAGCGTACATTTCCTCGCGTTGTTTCTGAACCACTTCGCTGTTAATATATTCGTCGTAGCTCATTAATTTATCAATTACGCCGCCTGGTGTAATTTCAATAATGCGGTTTGCAACAGTTTGCACCAATTCATGATCTCGGGAGGTGAAAATGATATTACCCCTAAAATCTTGCATGCCGTTGTTTAACGCCGTTATTGATTCCAGGTCAAGGTGGTTGGTTGGTTCATCCAATAACAACATGTTGGCCGATTGCAACATCATGCGGCTAAACATGCACCGCATTTTTTCACCACCCGATAAAACGTTGCTTTTTTTCAAAACCTCTTCGCCGCTAAATAGCATACGACCTAAAAAGCCGCGGATAAACTGGTCATCCTTTTCGCCGGCCGAGTATTCGCGCAGCCAGTCGATAAGGTTCATATCCTTGCCTTTAAAGTATTCAGCGTTATCAATAGGTATGTCGGCCAGATTTACGGTAACGCCCCATTTAAAGCTGCCTGTATAATCTTTGTCCTTGCCGGTTAAAATATCATATAGGGCAGATGTAGCCAAACTGTTTTGCGACAGGATAGCGATTTTATCACCCTTGTTAGCCATAAAGTCAACGTTGGCAAACAGCACTTCGCCATTTAAGGTTTTACCAAGTTTTTCGGTTTGTAATACCTGATCGCCAATCTCGCGGCCCTGGTTATTAAATATAATTCCGGGGTATTTGCGGTTCGATGGCTGTATCTCGTCAAGATTGATTTTATCCAGCGCTTTTTTACGGCTGGTTGCCTGTTTTGATTTGGAAGCGTTTGCGCTAAACCTGCGGATAAACTCCTGCAGTTCCTTCACACGGTCTTCAGTCTTTTTATTCTGATCGCTGCGTTGTTTTAATGCCAGCTGGCTCGATTCGTACCAGAAAGTGTAGTTACCGGTGTAGATGGTCATCTTCGCAAAGTCGATATCTACCACATGGGTACACACAGTATCCAGGAAGTGCCTATCGTGCGATACAACCAGTACAATGGCCTCGTACGATGCCAGAAAATCTTCCAGCCAGGTTATGGTGTGGATATCCAGGTCATTGGTAGGCTCATCCAGTAATAAAATATCGGGTTTACCAAAAAGAGCCTGCGCTAATAATACGCGTACCTTTTGGGTATTATCAAGGTCTTTAACCAGTTTGTAATGGAACTCTTCTTTAATACCGAGGTTGCTTAATAGGGTAGCTGCATTGCTTTCGGCATTCCAGCCATCCATTTCGGCAAAAAGGTTTTCCAGTTCGCCGGCGCGTTCGCCATCAGCATCGCTAAAATCTTCTTTAAGATAAATAGCGTCTTTCTCCTTCATAATGGCATACATTTCTTTATGGCCCATCATAACGGTTTCAATCACGGTATATTCGTCAAACGCATAGTGGTTTTGGCTTAGTACGGCCATACGTTCACCGGGGGTAAAGCTTACCGACCCGCTGCTTGGGTCAATTTCGCCCGATAATATTTTTAGAAAGGTTGATTTGCCCGCGCCATTTGCCCCAATTATACCATAGCAATTGCCCTGGCTAAATTTAAGATTAACATCCTCAAAAAGGGTGCGTTTTCCGTAACGTAAAGATAAATTAGATACCGTAATCATGCTGCACTTATATTTTGCGCAAAAATACGGTAAATACTTAATTTATTTTAGCCTTAGAATATTTTAGATATTTAATGTTTGTTAGTGTTAATCTTCTTAAGGCGAACAGATTTGATATTTTAATATTTTGTTTGAATTAAAAAATTTCTTTTAATGAATATTATTTCATGATAATAAATAAAATGCAAAAAAAAATGTCTTTTGAAGCAACAGTTATGCGGAAGGATACGTATAATTGTTTACCCTAAAATTAATTTTATATGACTATTGTATTAACAAGTCTGTTTATTGTGAACGCGCTGGTGGTAGTGCAGCACTTAAAAGTTAAACGGACTTAACCCACGGAAAACGAGGCTCAACTAATTTAGCAGGTTTGCTAAATTAGTTGTTTCCTCGTCGACAAGTTTTTTCAGCTGCCCTGAAGCAAGCATTTTCATCATCATATTAAGGTCTGCAGTAATAGTGAACACAGCCTGTGTCGCATTACCGGCCTCTCTTAATTCCCACTTCAATTCTACATCAAACGGCGGTTTTTCTGCAGGAATTATCCTGACAAGACTACCAGCCACACGTTCATCTATCTTTATCGAAAGCCTGGTGATATTTTGAATATTAAAGCTGGCCACATCAGCGGTTGATGTCCAGTCGGTAATATTATCGGGCATTAGCTGGCGATGGTTATTCATATCAGCTAAAAACTCGTATACCTGTGCTATTGGTTTGTTAACCGTAACTGTACTTTCAAAAACACTCATAATAATATTATTGTCCCCAGGTTGAGGGTTGTGCGCGCCATTTTTTTAACACTTCAGTATCGGCAGCAGAAATATAATTGTGCTGCTCGGCATACTTTAATAATGCATTATAGTTAGACAAGGTAATGAACGAACATTTAGCTTCCTTGAAATTTTCTGTAGCTACATCAAAGCCATAGCTAAAAATTGCAGCCAAACCGGCAACAGTGTAACCTGCATCGCGCAGCGCATGAACAGCCTGCAAGCTGCTTTTACCGGTAGATATCAGATCTTCGATTACCACTACACGCTGGCCCGGTGATATTTCGCCCTCAATTAAGCTGCCTGTGCCATGCTCTTTCGCTTTTGCGCGAACATAAATGAATGGTAAGCCCATTTCTTGTGCAACCAATGCACCTTGTGGGATACCCGCGGTAGCTACACCTGCAATACAGCCAACCGAGCCAAACTCTTCCTGTATGGCCGATGTTAATTGCTGACGGATGTAAGTACGGATAGTAGGATGCGATAACGTGATACGGTTATCACAATATATTGGAGATTTCCAACCGGAAGCCCATGTAAAAGGATTATTAGGTTGTAATTTTATTGCTTTAATTTGCAGCAGAAATTCCGCTACTTGCTGTTCGGTCTCACTATTAGTAAACATGGCTCAAAAATACAGAATTTATATTAACGAAAAAGTGATTTTGCTCACCGTGAAAACACCCAAAAACGAAACGCTATATCAAAAGGTTGACGGTGAGCACTTTGATTTAAAAATTGTTTACCATTGGGTGGATAAACAGCCGGGCAAATTATTTTATGTGCTTTGCGATGATGCAAAAGCTTTCCTGAAAAAAGTTATCAAAAACAGCGCGGTAATAGAAGCTGCCGGTGGGTTGGTAACCAACCAGGACGGTGAACACCTTTTTATTTATCGTAACGATAAATGGGATTTGCCGAAAGGTAAAATAGAGAAAAAAGAAAAGACCAAAGTAGCAGCTGTGCGCGAAGTAGAGGAGGAGTGCGGTATTAAGGTAAACACCCTGGAAGAAAAGATCTGCAAAACCTACCATACCTATATCTATAAAGGCGAAGTAGTGCTGAAAAAAACGCATTGGTTTAAAATGGGCTATAAAGGCAAGGCTAAATTAGTACCGCAGTTAGAAGAGGGTATTACCGATGTGCGCTGGTTTAAAAAGGAAGATGTAGCCACTATAGTGAAAAATACTTTCCCGTCTATCATTGATGTGCTGGAAAAAGAGGAGTTGATTACAAATATGGCAAAGCTTCTTTCGGAATAAACTGGGAAACATCGCCATTGTACCTGATTATTTCGCGCACAATGCTCGAACTAATGGATGAGTAACCCGGCTTGCTCACAATAAAAATACTTTCAATTGCGGGCTCTAAAGCGTGGTTCATTTGGGCTATGGCTTTTTCGTACTCAAAATCTGACACAGTACGTATGCCCCGTATCATATAATCGGCACCTATACTTTTGCAAAATTCAACAGTTAGGCCGTCATAAGCAACAATATGGATCCTGTCGTCGTTTGCAAAAACAGCACGAAGCATATCTTCGCGTTTACTAACGCTAAGCAAACCTTGTTTACTGCTGTTTGCACCAATGCCAATATAGACCTTATCAAACAGGCCTACAGATCGTTTTACAATATCAACGTGGGCTTTGGTAACAGGGTCAAACGAGCCGGGGAAAAGGGCTATTTTCATATAGGTGATAACGTTATTGCTTATTTCAAAAGTAAGGATTTTATTTGTTTCTGGTGTCATTTCGATCGAGCGGGGAGGGAAGTGCGGGGAGCGAGGAGAAATCTTTTACACTTTGCATCCAAATATGCAAGATGGCCTTTTTGTTGTAAAAGATTTCTCCTCGTACCTCGTTCGAAATGACACTCACTATTAATTCATCAATCCATTTACCTGCACGTATTGCAGCAGCATCATGGTTTTGGCATCTTTTATCTCTCCGGTTTTTACCATATCAAGCGCTTTGGCAAATGGTAGTTCCAATACCTCAATATGCTCGGTTTCTTCTTCTAAGCCACCGCCGTCGCTTACTTTCATGTCTTTAGTGTATTCGGCAGTAAAAAAGTATAATATCTCGGTAACCGAGCCTGGCGACATATACGCCTCAAATGCTTTTTGTACCGATGATATTTTGTAGCCCGTTTCTTCTTCCGTTTCCTTACGAATGCAATCTTCAGGATTGTCTTTATCCAGTAAACCCGCGCAGGTTTCTATCATATAACCTTGCTCGTTACCATTTAAATAGGTTGGCATCCTAAACTGGCGGGTAAGTATCACCGTTTGGTTAGTTTTATTATACAGCAGGATGGTAGCGCCGTTGCCGCGGTCATATGCCTCGCGCGAATGTTGCTGCCATTGGCCATTACGTCCTAAAAATTCATAGGTTACCTTTCTTAACACATACCAATTATCTGAAAGGACAGTGGTTTGCAGGTTTCTTATTTTTTCATTCATAATAAAGGGGGTAGGTTAGGCTTTAAAGAATGAGAACGACGAATGCCCGTATTTACGCTGCTCTACAAAGGCAGGGTGGTTACTTAGGTTTTGCAGCGATTGATGCTCCACTATAAGCATGCCGCCTTCAACAAGCAGGTTTTTCTCAAATACTATCTTGGGTATCTCGGGTATCTTGTTCAGGTCGTAGGGCGGGTCGGCAAATATCAGATCGTATTGTTCTGTTTCCATTTCCAGGTATTTAAACACATCAGCCTTAAAGGTTTCAATTTGCGTTAACCCATGCTGGCGCGATGCATCTTTTAAATAATGCACGCATTGTATGGCGCGGTCAACCCCGGTAACCTTTTCCGCTCCGCGCGACGCAAACTCCATAGCAATGTTGCCCGTACCGCTAAAAAGGTCGAGCACTTTTATATCTTCAAACTCAATTTGATTTTGCAGAATGTTGAAAAGTGCCTCTTTGGCAAGGTCAGTAGTTGGGCGTACCGGTAAATTTTTTGGCGGATTAAGCCTTAAACCCTTTAGTTTTCCTCCGATGATGCGCATAGCGATAAAGCAGCAAGGCCTAATATTTTGTGAGATTCGACGCGTGCAGGCAGGTCAAGTACCTGTATGCCGTTAAGGTTTACCTCGCCAAAAAAGTCTTTAAGGTAAGTGAAATATCTGTCGGTAGTGTTAATATCACCGCTAACAAACAGTTGTATATCTTCGGGTTTAATTTCCAGTTCGGTTGCTACCAGCGCGCAAAAATAAGCCAGCTCTTCGTGGTTCTTAAACGTAAAAGTGTTGTAAAAACGCAGCTTGCCACTTGTGAAATTAACAAAGGATACGGTATCGTTACCAATGTTTAAATACAGGTTGGTACTTAAAGGGTGGTTTTTGGCAATGGCCTTTATCCAACCGGCATCAGTATAAACTGTTTGGTTGTTATCAAGGTCTTTTGTGGTATCGGTTAACACTTCATCAACCTTGTAAATAATAACGTTTTGGTTATCTAACGCCTCTGTATAAATTTTTTCGGTTTCGTGTACGTCGAGCAGGCGGGCTATATCATTAATGCGCTTGCTATCAAACAAGCTATTGGGGAATAGAGTGAAGCCTGTAGCGTGTAAACCTGTAATTACCTGTTTGTAATTGGCGGTTAAAATATCATGCAGTTGCCGCGGGTTGCGCAGTTCGTCTAAAGAATAACTTTCGGCCCAGGCTAAAAGCTGTTTGCCGGAAATTACAGCATAATTAAAGCTGTTTGCATCAACCTGTAATAACAGGGTATAGCTGTGGGCCTGGTTCAGGCTTAAATCATCGCTGGTATAGTGGTGTCTGTTTTCGCTCATGCAGGTTAACAAAAGTAATATTTTTTGAATTACTTAATTAACATACTTATCAGCATTTTTGTGATGTGGCAACAATTGATCATATCCGCCAGGGTTTTCCGCACGAACCTACCCCGCAGCAACTGGAACTTTTTGGCAAACTCCACCAGTTTTTAAGCAGCGGGGAAGAGGACGACTGCTTTATACTGAAAGGTTATGCCGGTACCGGTAAAACCACCGTGCTTGGCGCGCTGGTAAAAGCCTTGCCGCAATATCATTTTAAAGCGGTATTGCTGGCGCCAACAGGGCGGGCGGCAAAGGTGATCACCAATTACAGCGGCCGCAAGGCTTTTACTATCCATAAACGCATCTACCGTAAAAAATCGGCGCTAAATGTAGATGAATCCTTCATGATCGCCGAAAATATGAGCACCAACACGCTCTTCATTATTGACGAGGCCTCCATGATATCCGACGAGTTGACCGGTAACAACCGCGAAACCCTGCTACACGATCTGGTTAATTACGTGTACAACACCAAAAACTGTAAGCTGATGCTTGTGGGCGATACCGCCCAGTTACCACCGGTTGGCGCGGACAATAGCCCGGCGCTGGATGCCAGACTAATGAAAGACCAGTTTGGCCTAACCATATTTAGCTATGAACTAACCGATGTATTGCGCCAACAAAAAGATTCGGGCATATTGTTTAATGTGACTAAGGTGCGCGATATTATTCGCCAGGGCAGGGAGGTAATGCCGCAAATAGTAACCAAAGGCTATAAAGATGTTTACCGCATGAGCAGTGAATTGCTGGAAGAAGGCCTTAACTATGCCTACAGCAAGTATGGGCACGATAATACGCTCATTATTTGCCGCAGTAACAAAAACGCCAATCTTTATAACCGGCAGATCCGCGGGCGCATACTGATGCGCGAGGAAGAACTAACCGGCGGCGACCAACTAATGGTGGTGAAGAACAACTATTTTTGGCTGCAGGACCAGGAGGAGGGCAGCACCGGTTTTATTGCCAATGGCGATATAGCCCGAGTGAAAAAGGTACGCCGGATAGAGGAAATGTACGGCTTTAGGTTTGCCGATGTGCAACTGGAGTTTATTGATTATGCCGAAGACCCAGTGCTGGATTGTAAGATTCTGCTGGACACTCTGTATTCGGAAGCGCCCGCCCTGCAATCGATAGATCAGAAACGCTTTTATTTGGAAGCGATGAAAGATTACGATCATATCCCAAACAAGCGCGACAAGCATAACGAACTAAAGTTAAACCCTTATTATAATGCCCTGCAAGTTAAATTCGCTTATGCTATAACCTGCCACAAAGCACAGGGCGGCCAATGGGAAGCCGTATTTGTTGACCAGGGGTACTTAACGGATGAAATGGTGAATACCGATTTCCTGAGATGGTTTTATACTGCCTGTACACGCGCGACGAATGAGCTTTACCTGGTTAATTTTAATCAGCAGTTTTTTAAAGGCGGTGTAGAGGAATAGCATACCAATAGTGGACACACTTTTTCTCCTGATTTTCGCTGCACATACATACTGCTTGTAGAAGGTTTCTCCCGTGCTTCGCAAGGATGGGTGGAAGATTTGCACATGCCAATCCCATCCATTACCTTTAAAGGCCTAACAATTTAAACCTGATAAGCCCTTTATGTCTAAACCTCATTACCCCATCCTTGACGGATTGCGTGGCACAGCCGCGCTTTTAGTGGTTATATTTCATTTGTTTGAGGGCTATTTCCCCGAGATGCCTAAACACCCCATGCACCATGGTTACCTGGCTGTAGATTTTTTCTATATGCTGTCGGGCTTTGTGGTGGGCTACGCATATGACGATCGCTGGGCAAAGGGCATGACCATTAAACAATTCCTGAAGATAAGGTTGGTGAGGCTGCACCCGCTGGTTATTTTGGGTACAATTATAGGTGCTATCGCCTTTTGGTTCGATCCATTTAAGGATAACCTGCACTTTGATGTTTGGAAATTGGTTATAGTTACATTGATAGGTTTTACCATGCTGCCAGCACCGGTAGATGTACGTGGCTGGAGCGAAACGCACCCTTTGGACGGGCCTTGCTGGAGCTTACTGCAGGAATACATTGCCAATATTATCTACGCCATATTTGGTCGCAAAATGACTAAAACTATACTTTGGATAGTAGTTATCATCAGCGGTATTATGCTAACTGTAGTGGCTGTAGATCACGGCGATTTGGGTACAGGCTGGGGTTACGCAAAAATAAAATCGGCCTTTATTGCTAACTGGTTTTACGGGGACGGGGCCGAAGGGTATCCCAATATCTGGGTAGCGCCGGTACGGATGATGTTCCCTTTCTTTGCCGGGTTGTTGCTGTTCCGCACAGGTAAACTGATCCGCATTCCAATGGCATATACCGTATGCTCACTTTTCCTGGCGGCGCTGTTCTTTTTCCCATGGTATAGCTGGAATGGATTTTACGAGGCCGCTTGTATCATCATCGCGTTCCCGCTATTGATAGCAGCGGGTGCCGGCGGACAGATCAGCGGCCGATGGGCCAAGCTTTGTAAGTTTTCAGGCGATATCTCTTACCCCATATACATCACGCATTATCCGTTCATCTATATCTACACCTTCTGGATCATCAAAACCAAACCATCGCCACAAACGGTTATCCCGGTGGCAATAGGTTTGTTCTTCTTTTTTATCCTGCTGGCTTACGCAGCCTTAAAACTATACGATGAACCGATAAGGGAGCGATTGAAGAAAAGGTTTTTGGGGAGAGTATAATATAACCGTCATTGCGAGGTACGAAGCAATCTCTTTAGGACAATTATACACCTTGCATGAAGGATTTACTCAAAGGGATTACTTCGTACCTCGTAATGACGTGGAGTTGATATTGTTATTACAACTTACTAAACCAACCCTTTTTCCAAAAAATAAAGATCTGGATAACGGCTATCGCTAACATGCATATAAGGGCATATACATAACCGTGCTGTACATAAAGCTCGGGCATATTATCCTTTATCACATGGCCGTGGGTATCTTCCCGGCTAAAATTCATACCGTAAACACCGGCTATAAAGGTTAGCGGAATAAATATAGCCGAGATAATGGTAAGCACTTTCATGATCTCGTTCATGCGGTTGCTCACCATGCTTAGGTACAGGTCTATAATACTGCTGGTAACCTCCTTGTAGCTTTCTACCATATCCATAGCTTGTATACAGTGGTCATAAGCATCGCGCAGAAATAGCTTTGTTTCCTTTGTTATTTCCGGGCTTTCGCTGCGGATCATATCATTTATTTTATCGCGTTCGGGCCAGCAGGCGCGGCGGACAATGATCAGGGTTCGCTTTAATTGCTGGGCATCAAACATGATGCTTTTATCGGGGCTTTGGTAAAGCTTATCTTCTATTTGGTCTATCAGATCGCCAATTTGCGATAGCAGCACAAAATAGTTATCCAGTATGGTATCTATAAGGGTATAAAAAATATAACCCGGTCCGGCGGTACGGATATTCCCTTTACCGGCTTTTAAACGAACGATTATAGCTTCAAAGTAATCTACATAGCTTTCTTCAAAGCTGATAATAATGTTATCCTTCACTATCCCGCTAAACTGGCAATTCACCAGTTCGGTCTCGTTATTAAAGTAAATGATACGGCTGGTGCCAAATACGTAACCATCGTACTCGTCAAACTTAGGGCGTTGGTGGGTGTTTACAATATCCTCTAATACCAGTTGGTTAATGCTCAGGAAAGTACCAATATCTTCCATCAACCGTGCATCGCCAAGTCCGTTCACTCTTATCCAGTGGGTATGATCGGTGCATTTGGCAATTTGCCGGGTAATGGTTTGCATATCCTCACCTTTGCTCACCTGCAGGTCGTCTTGATTAAAAGAGTAGATAGTTATTTTAGAAGGTAAAGCATCATGGGGGATAATGATAGAACCTGGGCGTGCCCCAGCATTAATATGTCTTTTATGATTTTTATAACGAACACGCTTGGTATATCCCATTACAAATAATTTAAAGTTTGCGGGCCCTGGTTAAATAATAGGTCAACAATGCTCAGGTTCTTTAAAAATCCCTGCCGCTCATCAAAAACCTGAAAGTAGGGCTTTTGTTCGGTATCGGGTGCATTTTTACCGTTCAGTACGTTGCGCAGGTCGGTAAGGTTGGGGTAGGTGGCTTCATAAGTATCGGTAAACTTAAACTCCATCTTTATTTTTAGCAGGCGCAGCAATAATTCCAGCAGTTGCTGGTTATAATCAAACAAAAAAGTAGTTTGCTTTTCGTAGAACGGTGCAAAATCATCTTCGTAATATTCAAAATAAGCCGAGCTGCGGTAACAGGTTTGTAGCCCCATCCAGTGCGAACGCTGCCATCTAAAATCGTAGCTTATTTTCACATCCTTTGTTTTGGTGTGATTTTTTGAGCCTTTTATAATAGGTACAGTAAGCGTTTGCCTGCCATCGGGCGAGTAGATGTTTGCCCTGTTACGATAGGTTTGTTTAGGAAAATGTTCTTCCTTTTCAAATACCACATCCGGCTTAAAAGCGATCAGCTTTGTGAAATACTCAACCGGCGGAAGGTAAAACATAGGTAAAACAGCACCGTTCTCAATCATATATATTTTTTATGTTTGTGGCAAAATTGGTAAAAATGTTAAGAAAAGCGGCTTTAAATACGGGTATATTTTTTTTGTACCTGGTATCGCTATTGCCGTTTTGGTTTTTATACGGCGTAGCCGATGTTATCTTCCTGTTTTTGTACTACGTTATCCGCTACAGGCGCGATGTGGTGAAGCTGAATTTGAAAAACTCTTTCCCGGAGCGGACAGAGGCTGAACGCAACAAAATTGAGCGCAGATATTACCGCTATATGGCCGACCTGATGGTTGAAACTATAAAGATGATCACTGTATCAGAAAAATCGTTACGCAAACGCATGAAGCCAACAAACCCCGAACTGGTGAATCATTACTTTAAACAGGGCCGAAGCATTATTGCGGCAGCCGGGCATTATTGCAACTGGGAAATGGCGGCACTTGCTTTTGGTTTATTAACCAACGAGAAACGCATAATAGTTTACAAGCCGCAAACCAATGAGGTGTTTAATGATTTGTTTAACCGGGTACGGGCACGTTTTGGGGCCATACTGGTTGCCATGAAACAAACGCTGCGCACCATGATCGCTTTTAAGAACGATCTTACCTTTAGCGTACTGGTGAGCGATCAAACACCAAACATGCACGAGATAAACTATTTCACCACTTTTCTGAACCAGCCTACAGCGGTGTTTCTGGGGATAGAAAAATTGGCTAAGCTTATTGATGCTGTAGTGATATTTTACCGGATAGACAGGGTTAGCCGTGGTTATTATACTTATACGCTTGTGCCCTTAATTGAGCAGCCCAAACAAACTACAGACCACGAAATTACCGAGGCGCATGTGCAATACCTCGAAAAATTAATACAAGAAAAACCTCAATATTGGCTGTGGAGCCACCGCAGGTGGAAATACAGACCGGAGGATATAAACAAATGATGAACACACCCAAAGTTGCCGTAGTAATATTAAACTGGAACGGCATCAAGTACCTTCGCGACTTTTTGCCCTCGGTATTAGCCTCTACTTATCCTAATTTGGATATTGTGGTAGGCGATAATGGCTCATCAGATGATTCTCTTGAATTTTTACGGAGCAGGTACCCATCTATCAGGATAATAGAAAATAAAGAGAACTATGGCTTTACCGGCGGTTATAACCGGGTACTGGCACAGGTTGAGGCCGATTATTACATCCTGCTGAACTCGGATGTGGAGGTGGAACCCAACTGGATCCAGCCGGTTATTGAACTGATGGAAAGTGATGTGCAGATAGCCGCGGCCGCGCCCAAGATAAAATCATTTCACCAAAAAGACCATTTTGAGCACGCAGGAGCCGCTGGTGGCTTTATAGATAAATTTGGCTATCCATTTTGCCGTGGGCGGATATTCTACGAGATAGAGGAGGATAAGGGTCAATACGAGCAAGCCGGCGAAGTATTCTGGGCAACCGGTGCGGCTATGTTCATTAAAAAGCGTTGCTGGGATTTAGCCGGTGGCTTTGACGAAACCTTTTTTGCCCACATGGAAGAAATTGACATTTGCTGGCGATTAAAAAACATGGGACATAAGGTAATGTATTGCCCGCAGTCTGTTGTTTATCATGTTGGGGGTGGTACGCTTAATTCCGAAAATCCGTTTAAAACATACCTTAACTTTCGCAATAACCTTTTGCTGCTGAAGAACAACTTACCGTTTTGGCGGGCGTTTTGGGTGATAGGTCTTCGTTTTTTTATGGATTTGTTAGCATTATCCCGTTTTTTGATGGAGGGTAAACGTAGAGATGCCTGGGCTATAAGTAAAGCGCATCAAAACTTTGTAAGGAAGCTGTTTTCAAAGTCAAAAGTTAAAAGTCAAAAGTCAAAAGATTATCAGGCTATTGTTTCCAATCATAAAACTCCCAACCTAACCGGCACGTATTCCCGCAGCATTGTTTGGGATTTCTTTATCAATAAGAAGACGAAATTTACCGACCTGGAGAAGAAAGACCTTCATTAATTATTCAATCAGTATTTCTCGCAAACACGTAAAAACATCAGTGTCATGGTGAGCTTGTCGAACTATTGTCGCTCGTATAGGTCTTCGACAGCCTCAGACCGACAAAGGTTCCCTGTTATTGGTGTCCGTCCTTACCAATAACCTTTAGAACGGTTTATAATTGCACAGCCCGGATGCATGGCGGCTTGTTGGTGAGGACACCAACAAGGGAGTATTTGATTGATTTACCTATCCGGCGCTTTTGGGACTATATCGGTATCCGGCAAATCGGTGTCGTTAGTATCGGTAAGCGGCGTATCTGTTTCCTCTGATGCTTTTTCCTTTTCCTTTCCAAATAACTCCGTTTGCTCTTTAGTAAGCCTCAGGTGTAGATCTCGTTGCGGATATGGTATCTCAATGCCTTCTTTATCAAACGTGGCATAAATATCTGTAAGTACATTGCTTTTGAGCGATAACCAGGTGCCAATATCAGCAGCCCAAAACAATAGCCTGAAATCAACCGAGCTCTCATTCAAATTATGTACAAATACCAATGGGGCCGGGTTATCCATGATCTCGTCCCGGTTGGAGAGCAGATCGGTCAATAAAGTTTTAACTTTCTCAATATCTGATCCATATGCTACACTGATGATCAGCTCGATACGGCGGTTATTATTGCTCAGCGTCCAGTTAATTACATGGTGCGATATCAGGTCGCCATTGGGGATTATAACCTCGGCACCATCACTTGTAGCCAGTTTGCTGGACCGGATCCCGATCTCCATAATTGTGCCCGACCGGTTATCCACCTCAATAATATCGCCTATTTGTATAGGTTTTTCAAAGGCAAGTATTAAACCCGATACCAGGTTGTTCACAATGTTCTGCAAGCCAAAACCGATACCTATACCAAAGGCACTTATGATAATGGTGATCTTATCCAGCGGGAAACCTGAGGCGGCTACAGCTAACAGAAAACCTACTGCAAATACTCCCAGTTTTATCAGCAAGGTAGAAGTACGGTTCTTCTTTTTCAGCACATCAATATCATTGGCATGTTTGCCCGCTACCTCGTATAGGTAACTGATGATCCTTGCCGCTACGGATGACAGCCATATCACCGCTATAAATATGATTATACTCTGAAACGTAAAGCTGGTGTTTGTGCCACCAAGGCTTCGGCTTTCAGTCAGGAATTTCTCCAGATAGGTAAATACCGCGTCTTCAACACTTAGGTTTTGTGTAAGCATTATCAACCAAAGCACAGTTGCCAGGATAGTTAGAATGCTCCTGAACTTATTTTGCAGCAGTTTAAAATCAATGAACGAGCTTAGGCCATTACTGCTTTTGTTGGCCTCCAACTGCAAGAAAAGGCTTTGCATTATTACCTGCACCAGGTAATACATGCCTAACGCCAGCCATAAATTATATATAGCCGTAACGCCTACAATTTTTGACAGCGTAACCCGGCCAAATACATTGAATAAAAAGGCTATGCCCTGTAGACCGATAAAGATCTGTAATATGATTTTGGTATATGGCAGGTAATCTTCGGGGGCTTTTTTAACCTGTGTGAAGAAACGGATGCTGACGACAGTAGTAATAAGGGACAGTAATAATACGATAATCCTATCGGTATTAGATGCCTCTACAAACAGGTTGCTAAAGCTATAAATTACTGCCAGCCAGAATAATATGTGCAGGTATTTAAATAAAGCTTGCGGGCAGGTTTTTTTAACCAGGTAAAGTATGGCCAGTATCAGTACAATAAAAAACATCTCCTGCACAACAACGGGCGGATGGTCGTAAAAATTGGGAACTATAGCGAAAGTAATAATTACAGCAGATGCAATAGGATAAAGTGATACATATTTAGCATGGCTAAATACCGATTGAGGCGATTCTTTTATCCGGACAACTTTGCGCCTGTTGGCGTATAGCCAGCTCAAAAACAATACAAAAACCAATAAACCGGTAAAGTGAATAAGCGGATCGCGGATTATAAAGAACCTCAGCAACTTGGTATTCATGCTCACCGTTTTAGTAAGCGCTGTTTTAAAGGTGCTTTCGGTGTTGGCATCCATTTCCCAAATGCTATTATTTTCATCACTAAGCGCCTGGATGTTAAACTCACGAATCTTGATATCTATCTGATCTTTAAGATCAAGCAGCGAAATGTAAACGGATGAGATCCGGTTTTGCAGCAAACCAATTTTAAGTAATAGCTTTTTGTTGGTGGTATCCAACCGTTTATGCTTGCTATCAATAGCAATTTTTTGGATGAGGTAGGTGGTGAGCAGGCTACTATCTGCAGGGATAATTTTCAAGGATGAATCCTTTTCCATTGATGCCAGCTCGTTTTGGTTTTGTACCAGCTTGGAGTTTATATCAGCTAACTTGTCCTGCCATATATCCAGTTGATCATCACTCCGGGTTAAAATATCACGTATGGCGTAAAGGTAGCGCAGGGTGCTTGAGCGATCGTCGTCTATCAGGTTTTTGATCAGGCTGATACGGGTTTCAAACGAGGGAAGTTTTTGACTGATCTCCACCGTATCAATATTGCGCGACAGGCTGGTTTTTATCTGGTTAAATGATGAGGTATAATACTCTACCTTTTGCAGTAAGTTATTGATAGAAGTATCAGACTTTTTAAAGGTTCGCATCATTGAATCGCGGCGCAGAATAGCCTTGCGCAACGAATCACGTACAGATTGCGGTTTACGTTTAGATTGCGCCGAAATATCAGTTCCGAATAAAGTTAATACGAACAGTACAACAAACGATATCTTAAATACTTTACTCATGCAGGGGTAATTTCAAATTTTAAATCTCGGGTTTAACCAAAATTCAGACGTACGTTTTTAGATTTAGTACTTAAGCAGCAGGCTTTCTATTGCCAACCTATACGAGTGCATACCAAAGCCTGCTATAACGCCTTTGCAATTTGCGGCCAGCATAGAGTGGTGCCTAAATTCTTCCCTTTTATATACATTAGAAATATGCACTTCAATTGTTGGGGTGTTAATAGCGGCAATAGCATCGGCAATAGCAATAGAAGTGTGGGTATAAGCACCGGCATTTAGCACAATACCGGCATAACTAAAGCCAACTTCGTGCAGTTTATTTATAATTTCGCCCTCAATATTACTTTGGTAATAATTAATGGTGATGTTTGTAAAGTGTTGCTGCAATTCGGCAAGGTAGCTTTCAAAATCGGCACTGCCATATATAGATTTTTCGCGTACGCCAAGCAGGTTTAAATTTGGCCCGTTTATAATTTGTATATTCATTTGTTCAAACTTAGCTATAAATCATTAAAACTAAAATCAATTGGACTGGCCATCGGCAATAAAAGGGTTTAAAACCTATCTGAAATTAGAAAGATCGCTTGCTGCTAACTCTATTGAAGCTTACAGCCGCGACCTGCAAAGACTCTACCAGTATGCCGATACACTCGAAACTAAACTATCGCCAACAAAATTTACCCTTACCGATCTGCGTAATTTCATCAATTGGGCAAACGAATTGGGGATGATACCTTCAACCCAATCGCGGGTATTATCGGGCATAAAAGCCTTTTATAAATACCTGCTGATGGAAGACATGATTACCAGCGACCCATCCGAACTGTTAGAAACACCCAAAATACAGCGCAAGTTGCCGGATACACTGAGCATTCATGATATTGATAAAATGATTGCCGCCATTGACTTATCTAAACCCGAGGGCACACGCAACAAAGCTATTTTGGAGATCTTATACGGCTGCGGTTTACGTGTATCAGAATTAACGGAATTAAGGCTCTCTAATTTGTTCCTTGAATCGGACGTGGAATTTATAAAGGTTACCGGTAAAGGGAGCAAGGAACGATTAGTACCCATTGGCGGCGAAGCCATAAAAGCGCTTAAAATTTGGATAGAGCAAGTACGCATACATATCGACATAAAAAAGGGAGAAGAAGACCTGGTTTTTTTGAACCGCCGGGGTAGCAGGCTGAGCCGGGTTTATATTTTTATGCTGATAAAACAACTGGCCGAATTGACAGGATTGAGAAAAACCATTAGTCCGCATACCTTCAGGCATTCTTTTGCAACACACCTGGTAGAAGGCGGCGCCGACCTCCGTGCCGTGCAGGAAATGCTGGGCCACGAAAGTATCACCACAACTGAGATCTACACCCACCTGGACAGGGAGTATTTAAAGAGTACAATAATAGAGTTTCATCCGAGGAATTAGGGGGGCGACAGAGCCCCCCCCCTGTCATTTCGAACGGGGTACGAGGAGAAATCTTTTACAACAGAAAGGAGCGCTTTGCAGCCAAACTATTTGTAATTTTAAGCATGTGAAATCACAATTACTACGTATACATAACTACCAATTACGATAAATCGATATTATATATTGGTGTTACTAATGATTTAAGTCGACGATTATACGAGCACGAGGAGAATAAAGGCACTGGTAAATCTTTTACAGGCAGATACTACTGTTACTATTTGGTCCACCATGAACACTTTACAAATATTGAACATGCCATTGAGCGCGAGAAAGAGATCAAGAAGTGGCGTAGGGAAAAGAAAGACGCTCTGATTAATTCTACCAACCCCAAGCGCCGATTTTTAAATGATGAAATAAACCAGGAATAGTCTGAGCGCTTGGTGTTAACCAAGATAGTTTGGATGCATGTGTAAAAGATTTCTCCTCGCTATCGCTCGTTCGAAATGACATGGTGGTTATGGCGCGGGTTTAGATTTAACCTTTCACCGCCTTTGCCATCCTGTCCCTGCTGCTCATATCTTTACGCAACTCAATGTCAGTAAATCCTTTATCTGTTAATAACTCAACTGTTTCTTTACCAAAATTTTCATTTATTTCGAAGAACAATAAGCCATTCCCAGATAAGTGTTCAACCGCGAAATCAGCAATGCCCTTATAGAAGATCAGCGGATCATTCTCCGGTACAAACAGCGCCGTGTGCGGCTCAAAACCGGTTACGTTTTGGTGCATTTGGGCTTTATCGATCAGGGTAACGTATGGCGGGTTAGATATAATTACTTCGAATTTCGAATATTCAATTTCGAGTTTTGTATTTAAGATATCATCTTGAATAAACTCAACCTCAACGTCGTTAATTACAGCATTTTGTTGAGCTGTATGTAAAGCTTCGGGTGATATATCTATCGCAGTGACCTTTGCACCTGGCAGGTTCTTCTTCAAACTAATAGCAATGCAACCACTACCGGTACCGATATCCAAAACAGATAGGCTACTGTTAACTGCCAACTTTAAACTGCCAACTGAAGAAATCAGCCATTCTACCAATTCTTCCGTTTCGGGTCTTGGTATCAACGTAGCAGGGTTTACCAAAAAGTTTAAGCCATAAAACTCCGTATTGCCTAAAATATATTGTACAGGCCTGCCGGTTTTAAGTTCTTCAAGAATGTTTTGGATCTTTTCAGTCGCCTCGCCGGGTACCTCATCCTCGGGGAAAGCCTTTATTTTGGCGCGGGACATATCTGTAATTTCTTCCAGCACCAATAAGGCAATAGCCTCAATTTCACGGGTATCATATACTTCACTAAGGCCTTGCTGAAAGGACAGGAATACATCCTTAATAGTTTTCATGCAACAAAGTAACATAAAACCTACTTTTGCACAATGGCATTACACGAAATATATATGCAGCGTTGCCTTGATCTGGCCGCTTTAGGTGCAGGTTCGGTTAGTCCGAACCCAATGGTGGGCGCTGTAATAGTTCATGATGATAAAATAATAGGAGAGGGTTATCATCAAAAATATGGTGAAGCCCATGCCGAGGTAAACGCTGTTAAAATGGTGACAGACAGGTATGGTAATCATGCCGATCTGCTTAAACAATCTACCATATATGTTTCTTTAGAACCCTGCGCGCATTATGGCAAAACGCCACCCTGTGCAGATCTGATCATCAAACACCAGATACCAAAAGTAGTGGTAGGCTGCCGCGACCCGTTCCCGCAGGTGGATGGCAAAGGCATTGAAAAACTGCAGGCCGCAGGCATAGAAGTAACTACAGGGGTATTAGAAAAAGAATGTCAATGGCTAAACCGTCGCTTTTTTACCCGTGTACAAAAGCAAAGGCCATACATCATACTAAAGTGGGCGCAAACTGCTGATGGCTTTTTTGCCCCGGCAGATGGCACACAGCATTGGATAACCGGCCCCGAAGCAAGGAAACTGGTGCATCAATGGCGTGCCGAAGAAGATGCCATATTGGTTGGCAAGAATACCGTACTGGCCGACAACCCGCAATTAAACGTACGGTATGTGGAAGGGAAATCCCCAAAACGAGTAGTGATAGATCGCCGGCTGGAATTAAGCAAAACTTTGAACGCGTTTGACCAATCTGTTGAAACGTTGATATTTAACGAGGTGAAAACAGATATTGACGGAAAGAACAAGTACATTGCGCTGGAAGACTTTGATCGCTTTGTACCACAGTATATTTTGTTTCAGTTGTATTTGCAGGATATCCAGTCGGTAATTATTGAGGGCGGTGCACATACACTAAACTCGTTTATTAATGCCGGTTTATGGGATGAAGCACGTATTTTTACCGGCTCATCTGTTTTAAAAGATGGTATTAAAGCGCCGGTTGTAAGCGGTACAAATACTGGTGAATATACAGTGGGGGCAAATAGTTTACAGATCTTTACAAATCTACCTACATAACCTATTATAATGTTATACGTTTTTTTAAGTATTTGCTGCAGCGTTATCGTTTCCGTATTGCTAAAACTTGCCAAACGCTATCAGATAGATGTTTTTCAGGCCATTACATGGAATTACTCGATGGCTATCCTGCTTACCTGGTTCTTTTTTAAACCCACAATACCCAGCCTGCAAAATGCACCGATACATATTTACTTAGGCCTTGGGGTATTATTACCGCTGCTATTTATGGTGATGGCTACATCCGTTAGGGTAGCCGGTATTGTACGTACCGATGTTGCACAAAGGCTTTCGTTGTTTATCCCGCTGCTGGCCTCGTTCTTAATATTTGGCGATAGTTTAAACAAGCTGAAAGTTATTGGGTTGATAATTGGTTTCGCGGCAATACTTTGCTCTATACCGTGGCAAAAGAAAACAGCTAACCGCAAGGTTTATTCAAACGCATGGATCTTTCTGCTGATTGTATTTTTTGGGATAGGTATAATTGATATCCTGTTTAAACAGGTTGCTTTATTTAAAGAAGTACCCTACACCACTTCGCTTTTCCTGATCTACATACTGGCATTTGTTATTGCCTTAATTGTACTGATATTTAGGGTAGCCACAAAAAAGACAAAGTTCTCATGGCCGCATATTATGTTTGGCTGGATACTGGGGGTAGCTAATTTCGGAAACATCCTATTTTATTTAAAAGCACATACATCCTTATCTAAAAGCCCGTCAACGGTATTCTCTGCCATGAATATCGGTGTAATTGCTTTGGGCACGCTTGTTGGCCTGGTGGTGTTTAACGAGCGGCTAAGCATCCTCAACAAAGTAGGCGTGGCACTGGCGGTTATAGCCATTGTAGTAATTACTATTTCCTGATCTGTGATATGTTATTTGACGATACCTATAAAACCATCGCCCGGCCTGTTGAAAGCATCTTTCGCGATCGGGGCAGCAAGTTCCTGGGCTTTGCCTACCCGGTTACTTCTGATAATGATATAAAAGCCATAGTAGCAAACTTAAAATCGGAACATCCAAAAGCTAATCACCACTGCTGGGCTATAAGGCTGGGGATAGACCGCTCCGTTTTCCGTGTAAACGACGATGGTGAACCCTCAGGCACGGCAGGCAGGCCGATATTAAATACTTTGCTATCCCGAAACATTACCAATGTGCTTGTGGTGGTTGTCCGTTACTTTGGCGGTACCTTACTGGGCGTACCGGGACTAATAAACGCCTACAAAACCGCTACCGAAATGGCGTTGGACGCGGCGCAGGTGATAGAAAAAACCGTTAACGATATCTACACCATCACATTTGATTATGTGCAGATGAATGATGTAATGCGCATTATTAAAGATGACCAGCTGCAAATTTTAGAGCAGGTATCAGAGTTGAACTGTCAGATAAAATTCTCCGTCCGTAAAACACAGATAGAGCAGGTGATGAGTAAGCTAAACAAAGTAAACGGTGTAAAGGCGGTTTATAAATACAGCGGGTAGGTAGTTATTAAGTCAGCACAATGTGTGAAGTAATACGGGAATTTAACCCAATTAATCCCAGTTCCAGCCTCAACTTTTCAGTAAAATTGCTTATTTTGCCTGCATATGCAATCTTTTGAAATAGATAAAACCGACCTGCTCCGCATTAAAACCGCCCTTGAGGGGGATGATGCTGAATTACAGGTTGTTTTGAACGACTACCACGCTTCGGAGATTGCCATACTATTCGAGAAACTCCCGCAGGAAGCAAAAGAACGTATCATCAATATCCTGCCTACTGATATTGCATCAGAGGTCATCTCGGAGATGACCGAGGAATCGCACCCGGAAGATCTTTTGGTGGGCCTGCATCCCGAAAAACGGTCGGAGATAGTAGAGGAGATGGATTATGACGTGGCCACGGATATTATTTCGCAGCTTGACAAAGAAGACCAGCAAGAAATTTTAGAGGACATTGACCAGGAAGATGCTACCAGTATCCGTGCCCTGTTAAATTACCACGAGGATACCGCCGGTGGTTTGATGAACTCGGAAGTTATTTGTGTAAACATTAACCTGGACAAAAAAGACGCGCTGGACGAGATCATCCGCCAATCTGAAGAAATGGAAGAGTTTTATACCATTTACGTAGTAGATGATCATAAAACTTTGCAGGGCATCCTATCCATAAAAGATATTATAAAGGCCCGTGGCGAAGCTAGGGTGCGTGACCTTGTACAAACCGACTTTGTATACGTAAAAGCTGAGCTTGATCAGGAAGAGGTTGCCAAACTGATATCGCAGTACAACCTGACTACCATACCCGTGGTTGACGATCATATGAAATTGCTGGGCCGCATTACGGTTGATGATATCATCGACGTTATGGAGGCCGAGAACACCGAGGATATCTTGAAGATCTCGGGCGTATCAGAAGATGAGGAACTAAGCGGTAACTGGCGCGATGCTGTAAAAAGCCGTTTGCCATGGTTGGTAATTAACCTCGGCACCGCGTTTTTAGCGGCATCTATCATTCGTAATTTTGATGCTACGGTAAAGAACCTGGCCGTAATATCAGCCTATATGACCATTATTGCAGGTATGGGTGGCAACACAGCTACACAGGCATTAGCGGTAACCGTAAGGCGTATCTCGTTAAGCGACCTAAGCGATAGACAAGCCTATAATACTGTTTTAAAAGAGCTTTTAGTAGGCCTGGTAAATGGTGCCTGCAACGGATTAATCGTTTTCGCGGTGGCCTATTTTTACGATGCCAACCCTATGCTGGGCCTGGTGCTGTTTTTAGCTATGACAGGTAATTTGATCGTTGCTGGTTTAACAGGTGCATCTATCCCGCTGATTTTGAAAAGGGTAGGGATTGATCCGGCTGTGGCATCGTCAATTATCATTACTACATTTACAGATTGTATTGGATTTTTTCTGCCATTATGGTTGGCAAGCAAGCTTTTATTATAATTTTGACCCATCAAAACGAATACGAATATGACTGAAGTAAGATACGACTGGACACAGGAAGAAATCTCAAAAATATACCATTCACCATTGCTTGATCTGATATTCCGCGCGGCAACTATTCACCGCGAGAATAAGGATTATGCCGAGGTACAAATAAGCTCGTTGATCTCCATCAAAACAGGCGGTTGCCCCGAGGATTGTGCTTACTGCCCTCAGGCGGCGCGCTACAATACCGGGGTTGATGTGCATGCTATTATGCCTAAAGAAGAAGTTATCGCAGTAGCACAAAAGGCTAAAAATGGCGGCGCTTCAAGGCTTTGTATGGGTGCTGCATGGCGCGAAGTACGCGACAACCGCGACTTTGACAAGGTGATTGATATGGTGAAAGCGGTTAACGCCATGGATATGGAAGTATGCTGCACACTGGGTATGCTTACCGAAAGCCAGGCTCAACGTTTAGCCGATGCAGGCCTGTATGCCTACAATCATAATTTAGATACCTCTGAGGATGATTATAAACGTATCATCACCACCCGTACTTATGACGATCGTTTACAAACGCTTGATCATGTGCGAAAGGCAAAGATCTCTGTTTGCAGCGGTGGTATCATCGGTTTAGGCGAAACCGCTCAGGATCGTATCTCTATGCTGAAAACATTATCAAACATGCCAAAGCACCCAGAGTCTGTGCCGATCAATGCATTGGTACCTGTACAGGGTACACCGCTGGCCAATCAGCCACGTGTTTCTGTTTGGGATATGGTGAGGATGATTGCAACCACCCGCATTATTATGCCTAAAACGGTTGTAAGGCTTTCTGCCGGTCGTACCGAAATGAGCACTGTTGAACAAGCTATGTGTTTTATGGCGGGTGCTAACTCCATTTTTGCCGGCGAAAAATTACTAACTACACCAAACCCATCGTTTGATGAGGACATGGCCATGTTCCAACTTTTGGGCTTAACGCCACGTAAGGCATTCAAAAACGGTCGTCCCAATGTTTCAAAAGAGATAAAGGAAATGAGTATTAATGAGGTGATATAATATCATCCCATAAGCTTCATAAAACAAAAATGCCATGTTATTCTTTTATAACCTAAAAGTATAACATGGCATTTGATCAATATCACGAACCGGCCAGCGAGCTATCGGACGAAACCCGGACCTTTGCACGCATGATCGTATCCCTGGGCGAAGAAGCAGAGGCTATCAACTGGTACGAGCAACGCATATCTGTAGAGAAAGACCCGCAGGCTAAAGCCATTATGCAGAACGCCCAGCACGAAGAGTTTAAACACTTTGGCATGGACCTGGAGTTTCTATTGCGTAAGAAACCCGCATGGCGAGAAACTTTGCAAGCCATTTTATTTAAGGAAGGTGATATTGTTAAATTGGGCGAAAAGGGAGAAGAAGCATCGGGATAATTTTTAGATTACTTGCTCCGTAGTAGCAAAAGGTCGGTAGCACAGAAATTGATTATCTGCTCTGTGCCGTAGGTACAGAACTATACCCTTGCACAAATAATATCTTAACTAAAGGTTATGTACCCACGGCACATAAATTATGTTACTTGATTTTTTCTACCGACCTTGAACCCCGATGGGGTTATAAAAGGTATGCGTCTGCGCAGTAATCCCTCGGAATAATTTAACACAACACTTTCGCGCCAAAGTAAACGCAATATTTTCAAAATGAAACTCCTAAAACCCTTAGTCTTAATATTAATGCTATTTGGCATTAATACATCTTTCTCGCAAAACAAGATCATCGTTTACCAATCTGATTTTGGATTAAAAGATGGCGCCGTATCCGAAATGAAAGGCGTGGCCATCGGTGTATCTGCCGATCTTAAACTTTACGACCTAACCCACGAGATCCCTAACTATAATATATGGGAGGCATCGTACCGTTTATTCCAAACCATTAGCTACTGGCCAAAGGGAACCGTGTTTGTTTCGGTAGTTGACCCGGGGGTAGGCACATCGCGTAAATCGATAGTATTGAAAACCAATACAGGCCAGTTTATTGTTACGCCAGATAACGGCACACTAACCTTGGTTGCCGAAACCTATGGCATAGCAGGTGTAAGGGAAATTGATGAAGTAAAAAACCGTCGCCCGGGTTCTGGTAAATCCTATACTTTTCATGGCAGGGATGTTTATTCATACACCGCCGCACGCCTGGCCTCAGGTGTGATCACGTTTGAACAGGTTGGGCCCGAGCTGCCAAAGCAGGTAATAAAGATTCCTTACCAAAGATCGGTATTTGAAAATGGCAAACTAAAGGGGACTATCGATATTCACGATGTGCAGTACGGAAACATCTGGACAGACATCAGCGACGAACTGGTTAAAAAGCTAAACCTCAAATACGGCGATATGCTGCATCTAAAAGTTTTTAATAAAGGTGTACTGGTACACGAAAGCGATGCGCCTTATAGCGAAACTTTTGGCAGTGTACCCGAGGGTAAGCCCTTAGCTTATCTAAACAGCCTGATGCAACTATCCTTCGCGTTAAACATGGGCAGCTTTGCCGATACCTATAAAATTGGAAGCGGTAGTGATTGGAGCGTGGAAGTCACTAAGAAGTAGTTAATACTCCACAAATTGTTCATCTACATAACACCAAAGCCAGCGCTCGTCGGGCTGTGCCGATGCTATTACGGGGTGACGCTCGGCATGATAATGTTTGGTCATGTGGGTCTCGTCGCTTTGATCGCAGCATAGTGTAATGCCACAGGTTTGGCAGGTGCGCAAATGGAACCATTGGGTGCCTTGTTTTATACATTCTTCGCATACATGCTCATCGCTCAGTTTAACTTCTGTTATGGCTTGTAAGTGTTCGCAAAAGCTTGGGTCTATATCCGGCGTCATTGTTATTTATTTAAAGCTAAGATAATAATGCTGGTTGAAAACAAGATTATTTGTGGTTAAATTAAACTTTGGCATTCAATAGTAACCGCCATGCCCAGCGCGTGGTTGTATTAAATCCTTTCCACTCGCCCACAAAATCTATAATATCTTCAAGGCAGGTATCGGCGAACTTTTGTTTAAAGTTGGTGACAGCTATTTTATAAACAGCATCCGGGTCCTTCATGCCAATGCGCTCGTATATTTCTCTTTTTACGTACATGGTACGCACAAATAAAATATTGAATAGTATGATATAACTATACATGGTCCGCTTAATGTACCCCGCTTTTGCGGCGTATGTTTTTAACAGGCTTTTTGTAAAAAGTATATGCCTGGCCTCTTCAATATTATGCAGATCAAACATCTTCTTTATAACCGGGTAAACAGACGGCGATTTCCGGGCATGGTTACCATAAACATCTGTAACCAGTTCAACCGCTACACTGCCCATAAACAGGTAGTCTGCCGGCAGGTATTTATTACTAAACTCACCTAAAAACTTATGCATCCGGTTCTGTTGGATAGGCTTACCACCTAATTTGGCTATAGCCTGCGCAAACATTTCCTGGTGGCGAAACTCTTCTATCAACTCCCGCAGCAAAAATTGATGTTCTACATTATCGGCCGATAATGTAAGCAGGTGCCTGGTCATAAATACACAAAACAAGCCTTCGCCCCAGGCATATGATGCTATTACCTGAACCAGTTCGTGCCGGCCCAATTCCAGCTTTTGGGTGGGGGTAAGGGTGTCATAAATTTCGAGGCCTTGTAAAGAGGTGAGCAGTTCGGGCAAAAAAATATCATCGGGCATGGGTTCCAGTTGCCAGGGGATATAAGTTTCGGGCAGTAAAGGGTGTTCTCTGCTTATTTTTATTAAACGCTCAACCTCGCTGGTATCCATATTTTTATGGCGATTCAATCTTTATCTAAAGATACTACATGTTTAATAAGATGTAGTCCGTTTTGTTTTAAACGATACTTTCCCGTTATTAATATGTCCTGATCTATATACTTCTTTTTAGAATTGGAGGCTTTTATCCGTTTTCAAAACTAAAGAATGGTACGTATTTGACTGAAAAAATCTGATTTATCTTAATCTTACGCCTTTTTTAATTTAAGTAATTATTTGGTTTAAACCGGTCGCTGTGGATAAGGGCGATGTTTATAAATCTATTACTTGAAGTGTAAATTGCTATATATAACCTGTGGATAAACCTTTAATAAATGTTAATAACGTGTTAAAAAGAAATTTCAAAAAACACTTGACAAAAAGAATAATAGTCCCGATATTGTATTTATCAAGAACGACGTACTTTGACAGCCTTACAGGATTACAGAAACTGAATCGGGTGAACCTTCGGGGGAACTAAAGATCAGGGAAGTACCTGAATTACATGAAGGGAATAAAATGCGAAAGCAATTTATCCCGGAAAGTGATTAGATAGGTATTATGGGCTTTGCAAAACTCTACGGAGAAAGGCAAACAAAATAATGACCTTGAAGCAATCAGCGTTAGCGTAACAAAGAGACATCGGCATTCATAAGAATAAAGAGGATCAGCGTTGCACGAATAACGACAGAGTCGACTTCCCCAAGGGAGAAGGACAAGATCAATATTCGCAGATGTAATGACTCATCAGCACTCGCAAGAGGAAAGAAGAATACATACGGAACGAATTTGAAGGCGTCACATCCGCAAGGAGACAGACAAAATCAGCAGACGTGTTAACAATTGAGAGTCGGAATTCATTTGAATAAAGAGACATCAGCGTTCGCAACAACAAAGAGGAGATCGGGTCGGTTAATTTTACACAAAACTTGATGCTTTATGATGGCTACGGTCATTCATAGAGTCGGGAAAAACGGGAGTCATTTCGAAAGAAGAGGCTTCCGTTTTCCTATTTTAAGGGCTTTTTTTATTCTGCAAAGTATGGGCCTGTGCGATTCTTTCCCCGCCAAGTCAAGCGTCCTCGCTTAACTTTAAATATATTCAGCGTCCACGCTGAATGATCATTTGTTGTTATGAGAACGTGGACACTCTTAATTGCATTCATTCAAGCGTAGTCGCTTAAACTGGCGTATTTGCTCCGGGGGAGCATCCTGTTTATAGGTTATCAGAATTCTCCCTTGGCTCCATAGGAGTCTCCTAATTAAGCTGAAAGTATTTTACGCGTTTGCACCGCTGAGAAAGGCTTTGAATGAGGCTTTTCAATCCAAAATACCTAATTTAGCCTTGATGATGGAATCTACAGGAAAAACAGACGGAAAGAAGAAAATATTTGTGCTGGATACCTCGGTTATACTTTATGACCACAACGCCTTTGAGAACTTCCAGGAACATGATGTAGCCATACCCATACAGGTACTGGAAGAGCTGGACAACATGAAGAGCGGTAATGATACCCGCAATTTTGAGGCACGCAGCTTTATAAGGATAATGGACGACATGTCGCGCAACAGGCTTATAAACCAGTGGCTACCACTTAACGGTAAAAGCAAAGGTTGTTTTAAGGTGATAATGGATGTTAAAAATGCCAGCGCCGATGCCGAAGTTGTTTTTGGATCTGATAAGATAGATCATCGCATACTAAACGCCGCCCTGGGTGTTCAGTTTGAACATCCCGACAGGAAAGTGATCCTGGTATCGAAAGACATATGCTTGCGGCTGAAAGCAAAATCGCTTAACCTGTATGCAGAAGATTATGAAACAGGTAAGGTAAAAAATCTGGAAGAGCTTTATACCGGCAAAACCGTTTTAAATAAAATTACCGAAAAGCTATTAGGCAAACTCAATAAAAACGATAGCTTGCCCATCAATGACCTGGGCATCGACCCCAAGGCTGGAAATCAGTTCTATGTATTAAACAGCAAAAATGGGTCGGCATCGGGCTTTTACAATTCCCAAAGCGGGCAACTGGAAAAAGTTACCGAGCAGCCGGTGTTGAATATATTTCCACGTAATACAGAGCAGGCTTTTGCTATACATGCGCTGCTACACCCCGATATTAAGCTGGTAACTATACAGGGCAACGCCGGTACTGGTAAGACCCTATTAGCCTTAGCCAGTGCCTTGGAGCAACGTAAACATTACCGACAGATATTTGTAACCCGGCCTATAATACCGTTAAGTAATAAAGATATTGGCTTTTTGCCGGGCGATATAAAATCAAAAATAGACCCATACATGGCCCCGATATGGGACAATCTGAAATTTATTAAAGATCAGTTTGTCGACGATGAAAAGATGCAGGCCAAACTTGATGAGTTAGTGGCAAATGATAAAATATCTATTACCCCGCTGGCATTCATCCGTGGGCGTACACTAAGCAAGATCTTCTTTATTGTTGATGAGGCGCAGAACTTAACCCCGCACGAGGTGAAAACCATCATATCCCGCGCAGGCGAAAACAGTAAATTTGTGTTCACCGGTGATATTTACCAGATAGATACCCCGTACCTTGATGCAGAGAGTAATGGTTTATCGTACCTTATAGATAAGGCGAAAGGGCATCCGCTTTACGCTCATATCACCTTGCAAAAAGGTGAAAGGAGCGAGCTGGCTAATTTAGCCACGGAGTTGCTGTAATATTTTGACAGCGTCAATGTCAGTCTGAGCTTGTCGAAGACTTGTGCACAAGGGCACTGCTTACGTTCTTGGTCTTTTAGGGTTAAACGCAACCAGATAATCCAATTCATCGGCAATGATAGTCCGTTTATCAATTTGGCTATCATCACGGGTATACGATTGTTTAAGCCCGGCTTTAACCGAATTTAATACCTGCAGCAATATTTCCGGGACTATTTTGGTTGCATTAGTAGGGTAGTAGTTCTTTTGGATCTTTATCCTGTCGGCATTGGTAACCATGCTAAATTCCCAATTATCATCTGCCTTAAAACCATGCTCTTTGGCAAGGTTGGTCAGATCATAAAGATACATTTTGGTTTGTGTCTCGATAGTTTGTTCACTCATTTAATTATTTTTTGCTTGATAGATCCGAAGAAGCCGAACCTTTACCTGATTGATATGCTGATTGCTTTTTGTTTACGTTTACGGTAGGTGCCTTTTTTGTTTCCTTAACCGTTTTTCTGTCTTTACTCATTGTATTGTGTGTTAATTGATGTTATGATCTGCTAATATTTGTAATGGCAATCATCTGCAGGTATTCATTAGCCAAAGCTTAATATTACCTTATCAGAAATTGGCAATGCCTAAATAAATTACTTTGTGTATGGGAAGGAATTTCTTAAAGCTAACCTTTATTTATTTAAAATCGGTGGATTTTAAGATATTTAATAAATGTAAATTATAAATAGCTATTTGTTACGCATTGCTATGCGCTGATATACAGCCTAGTATGGTTTTAAATTAAGCTTAAAGGATTTTATTTAAACGAAAATCCGTTTAAAATGACTATATTGTCACCTTACAAAGCATCCGCTTTCCCAAGCGGATGCTTTTTTTATTCACTAATCCAGATAAAATATGGCAAAATCGCAGGCAACCTTCATGAAAAAACAATTGGAAAAAAACCGGCAAAAAAAGAAAGAGGACAAGGCTCAGCGTAAACAGGAGCGCCAGGAAAACTCGTCAGGCGGCGATATGGATGGCATGATGGCTTACGTAAACGAATTTGGCGAGATAGTTTCTACCCCGCCCGATAAAAAACAAAACGAGCAGGATTAACCTGTTACTTATACAACACCTTGTAGATGGCCTTGCCCCAAAGTTTCCCTAAACGGGCAGCGCCTTTCTGGTTAGGATGCAGGTAAAAAATACCTTGCCGTCCTTGTTCATGTAACGCAGCATCTTTATAGTTTTTCTTAAAGTAATCAAAACCCTGTGTATCTCCTACAAACACGTGGCCTGGGTTTATTGTGCTATAATTTTTAACAAGCAAATCAATCTGTGGGAAATAAGTTTGTAGCCTTTCTAATCCTTCGGCTAAATAAACAGAATTGTTTTGCGTATTAGGGCTATACCATAAAGGGTGGTTAATGATCACTTTACTATTTGGATAACGCTTTAACAGTTCGGTAATAATAGTATTTAAGTTTGTACGATATTGATCTGGTGAAACAGGTGCGCCGTGTGTGCCTTTTACGGCACTGTCATTGGTGCCCAACATTATCGAAAACATCAGTTGTGCGTCTTTATCGGTATAAAAAGCATCTGCCGCTTGTATAGTGTTTTTAAAATCATTGTCGCCGGGTAAAAAATCAAGTGTGGTATGCCCGCTTACTCCCTGGTTACTTTGGGTAGCATCAATCTTCATTTGGTCCTTTAAATAGGCGATCACATAAACAGATGGCTGCATTTCGGTCTTGTTTTCGGAGCCGGCGGTAATACTATCGCCAATGAATACAATATTTACTTTTTTGAATTTATTTAACTGGAAAGCGCTAAATAAAATAATGCTTAGCAGTAAAGTAACTTTTATGTATTGCGAGCATCTTATTTTCATAATAGGTTGTTGTATAATGGTTAGGGCAATAATAATCATTTACAATCAAAAGCATTATATTAGAAGCAAGCAATTAACCCAAACTACCTGCACAATGAACGACTTAAAAAGAAGAAACTTTTTGAAGCTATCCGGCTTAACAGTTTTACCTACTCTTTTGCCAGGCATTGCCGCAAAGGCATTCGCAAGTGAAAGCCCAAACTTGCAGCCTGCCGCAAATGAAACCGTAAGCTTTAATGATGATGGGCCATTTTACCAACCCGCCGAATACATTAACAAGTTACAGGAAATAAACGCTGCCCAACCCATAAAAATGGACTTTTATGGTGGCGGTGGGGCGGTTGCACAACTATGCGAACAATTTGCTGGTTTGACCGGTAAGCCCGCCAGTATCTACATGCCATCGGGCACAATGGCTAATCAGTTAGCTATATCTGTGCTTAGCGGCGAAAACACTAAAATATTTGTGCAGGAAACCAGCCATATTTATCGTGATGAGGGCGATTCGGCGCAATCTGTTTTTAATAAACGTTTAATACCAGTAGCGCAGGGCGAGGCCCATTTCACGTTGGAGCAATTGCAGCAGGCAGTTAATTATCACAACCAGGGTGAGGTGTTTAAAAGCGGCATAGGCACTATTGCTATTGAAAATCCGGTTCGCAGGTGCGATGGTAAGTTTGTGCCATTAGAAGAGATCAGGAAGATATCGGCGTGGTGCCGCCAGAAGGGATACAAGCTGCATTTAGATGGTGCGCGTATATTCCTGGCAATGGCTTTTAACGGAGTATCGCTAAAAGAGTATTCCTCTTACTTTGATACCGTTTACATATCTCTTTACAAATATCTGGGCGCGGCCGGCGGCGCTGTTTTATGTGGCGATAAAGAAACCATAAGCCACATGGAACACCTTATAAAAATACATGGCGGTACAACTTTTAGCAGCTGGGGTAACGCGGCAATGGCGTTGCACAATTTAAACGGATTGGAGGATCGACTGAAAAGATCGGCAGATAAATCAAAAGAGCTTTTTGCGGGATTGAATAAGTTACCGGGAGTGAAGATTACCGCCATACCAAATGGTTCTAATATTTTCAATATGGAACTTACAGGCGTTGATGCCAGGCTGTTTAGTAAAACACTGGCAGATAAGTATCAGGTAATGTTGAGGGCACAAAAAGGCACAACCCAGATCCGCGTTAACGAAACCTTGTTGAGGCAGGATAACCAGCGAATTATAAGTGCCTTTGACGATGCTTTGAAGGTGGCGAAGGTTTAAACTCTGTGGTGCGATAACGAAGGATCTTCGCTATCGCACCACATTTTGATATAAGATTACTCGCTTTTATAAAGCGCGCCTGCTTTTTCTGCAGAAACTTTGATACCCTTTATCATAGCCGAACTAAATCCGTTGTGTTCCATCTCGTTAAGGCCGGCTATGGTACAGCCTTTTGGCGATGTAACCTTATCAATTTCCTGCTCGGGGTGCGATGCCAGTTGTAATAACAGGTCTGCCGCGCCTTTGGCTGTTTGGGCAGCCATTTTAAGGGCATCATGCGCATGGAAACCTATTTCGGTACCACCTTGCGATGCGGCACGAATAGAACGCAGGAAGAACGCGATACCACAAGCGCAAAGCGCTGTTGCCGATGTCATCAACTCCTCGTTTATCTGGATGCTTACACCGACTGTATCAAACAACGATAATACCAGGCTTACGTTAGCTGCAGAGGCATTATCGGTAGCAATACAGGTCATACTGTGTCCTATGGCTATAGCAGTATTAGGCATGGCGCGGATCACCTGCACATCTAAACCCAGCTGATTGCGAATATCCTGGCAACTAACACCCGACACTACGGATATAAGCAGGTGTTTGGTTTGATTAGCGGCAGGTTTTATCTCGTCCAGTAATTTGTTTAATTGTTGCGGAAGGATGGCCAGTACTACAATATCCGCTTTGGTAACGGCTTCGGCATTGTTACTGGTTACGTTGTACCCTTCATCTGCCAGTGCAGCAAGGGCTGCTATATTACGGCGGGTAAGCGTAATTTGCTGCGGGGTAAATATTCCTGCTTTTACTAATCCTTTTGCCAATGCAAGGCCAATATTACCACTGCCTAAAATGGCTATATGCTGTTGTGTTTCCATTGTTATTTACTTAAACGTGTACCAAAACCCTGTTTATTTTTTATTTGCCCCAGATCGTCAGAATGCCCTATGATAACGGCCTTTACCCCGCAAGATATAGCTGTAAAAGCGTTATCCATTTTGGGGAGCATACCACTATGAATGATCTGCTCGGTCTTTAATTTCTCGTAGCGTTCGGGGTTTATCTCTCTTATAAGCGAGTCTTCGTCATTAATATCTTGCAATACACCTTTCTTTTCAAAACAGTATACCAGTGTTGTTTCAAATAATGCTGATAATGCCACCGCCAGTGCAGAAGCAATAGTATCGGCGTTGGTGTTTAACAGCTGACCCTCGCCATCGTGCGTTAAGGCGCAAAAAACAGGGGTGAAGCCACCATCAAGCAGTTTACTAATGTTTTGCGGATTGATAGATCCTTCGAACAGATCGCCTGCAAAACCATAATCAATAGTTTTAACCGGGCGTTTTTTTGCACGGATAAAATCGCCGTCGGCACCGGTAAGGCCTATGGCGTTATTACCATAGCGTTGTAATTGGGCTACTATATTTTTATTGATCAATCCGGCATAAACCATGGTAACGATACGCAGGGTATCAATATCGGTTATACGCCTGCCATCAACCAATTTGGCTTCGATCCCCATGGTTTCCGAGATCTGCGTAGCAACTTTACCACCGCCATGTACCAGTATCTTGTAACCATCAAGCGCGGTGAAATCCTTCAAAAAACGGTGCAGGTTCTCTGAGTTATCAATTACGTTTCCGCCTATTTTTATAATGTGCAGGGCTTGCATTTTTTATTATATATAAGTTCGATGGCAATTATAGTCAAAATTTGGTTGGGTGGTGGCATAGCAGGCGAACTTTAACCACAGAGGGCACAGAGATTTTTTACAGATCGTGTATCCGGTTAAAAAACATCCATCATTAAAACACATATTTACTTTATCCTGTTACTTAGGATACAGCAGCGGTTGTATAATATTTATATTGCACCTTTTAATTATATATGGATAAACAAAAAAACGCTATACCACGTGTTGTAATAATTGGCGGTGGTTTTGGCGGCGTACAACTGGCTAAAAAACTAAAAAATGCACCTGTAGAGGTTTTATTGCTCGATAAGCATAACTATCACACCTTTCAGCCTTTACTTTACCAGGTGGCTACCGGCGCCATAGAGGGCGATTCAATAGGTTTCCCCATCAGGCGCATATTTAACAGGCAAAAGAATTTCACCTTCCATTTAGCCGAGGTACAAAAAATAAATACCGATACCAATACCATTACTGCCAACATAGGCGATATAAAATACGATTACCTGGTAATTGCTACGGGTGCCAACACCAATTACTTTGGCAACAAAGAACTGGAGCATTCCACAATGCCTATGAAAAACATTGCCGAAGCTTTAAACATACGCAGCCTTTTATTGCAGAACCTGGAAAAAGCTTTGGTTACCAATGATAAAGCTGAGCGCGATGCACTGCTCACCTTTGTAATTGTAGGCGGCGGGCCAACGGGGGTGGAGCTGGCCGGTGCAATATCAGAACTGCGAGAATTTATTTTGTGTAAAGATTACCCAGGCCTTTGCAACTCGGATATGAAAGTATTCTTAGTGGAGGGCAAATCAGAACTGTTAGCTGCCATGTCGCCGCAGGCATCTATAAAAGCTAAAAAGTTTTTAACCGATATGGATATTACCATTTTTAACAGCGTACATGTAGAAAGTTATAATGGTATAATCCTGAAGATAGATGACGGCACAACTATAAATACTCGCAATGTATTTTGGGCCGCGGGTGTTAGGGGAGAGGTACCCGATGGCATGCCCGAAGAAACTGTTATGAAAGGTGGCCGCTTACAAACCGACGAAATAAACCGTGTTAAAGGCTTCCAGAATGTATTTGCTATTGGCGATGTATCAGCTGTTATTACCGAGGCAAATCCTTTAGGTTTCCCCGGTGTGGCGCAGGTAGCATTGCAGCAGGGTAAATGCCTGGCTAAAAATATTACCAACATTATAAAGGGCAAACCTACAACACCATTTAAATATACCGATCTGGGTACAATGGCAACCATTGGTCGCAATAAAGCCGTGGCCGATCTGCACAAACTGCGCTTCCAGGGATTTTTTGCATGGTTGTTGTGGATGTTCGTTCACCTGATGTCGTTAGCGGGCTTTAGCAATAAGGCTATTGTATTTTTTAACTGGGCCATAAATTACCTTACCCGCAATAGCGATAACAGGCTGATCATACATTATTTTAAAACAGATACAATGATGACCGACCCTGTAGCACGATAAATATATTACATAATTAAATTAATCCGACTCGACAGAAATGCCCCTGTTTTTAATTATCGCGCTTCTTGTAATATTAAGTGCAATTTATTCTTACATAAATGCGCGATGGCTAAAGCTACCCGGTACTATCGGCATCATGACGCTGGCCATTATTGGATCGGTACTTACCATAATTGTTGATCGCCTTAACCCAAGTATTGCAGATCACCTAACGGTGTTAGCCAAAAACATAAACTTTTCTACCACGGTTTTGAATATTATGCTGGGCTTCCTACTTTTTGCAAGCGCGTTTAATTTAGATGTGCGCAAGCTGAAAAAAGAGATGCGCCCTGTTTTCATATTAAGCACGTTAGGGGTTATTGTATCTACAGCAATTTTTGGTACGCTGCTATACTGGGTGACCGGATTAATCGACATTAAGATCCCCTATATCTACTGCCTACTGTTTGGTGCTCTGGTATCACCAACCGACCCTGTAGCTGTTGCAGCCATTATTACGGGTTCTAAGCTGCCCAATAACCTCGAAACCATTATCTCCGGCGAATCGTTATTTAACGATGGCATAGGGCTGGTATTATTTATTACGTTATTAGAGATAACACAATCAGGAACTGACAATATAGATTTTGCAAAAGCAGCTATTTTGTTTGTGCAAGAAGTATTTGGCGGAATAGCGATGGGGGCAATAACCGGGTATATGGCTTTCAAATTAATGAAATCTATAGATCATTTCCAGACCATTGTATTGGTATCGCTGTCATTAGTAATGCTGAACTCGGTAGTAGCGACACTGTTACATTTATCTATCCCGTTGGCGGTAGTAACGGCAGGTTTACTTGCCGGAGGGCGTTCTATTAATGTCGACAATAAAGATCACTCACACCAGGCACTCGAAAAATTTTGGACACTGATAGACGAGCTGTTGAACACCATGCTTTTTGTGATGATAGGCCTGCAAATGGTCAATTTACCTTTTATACAAAATTATTGGTTTACCGGTGCTATAGGAATACTGGTTTTGTTAGGGGCAAGATGGATGAGTATTATGCTGCCACTTACATTCCTGAGGCGGTCATTAAATATTAATTATAACAGCATCAATATATTAACCTGGGCAGGCTTGCGCGGTGGGATCTCTATTGCCCTGGCACTGGCTTTACCGGCGTCGCCATACCGGCATTTTATTTTATCGGGGACTTATTTTATCGTGATATTCTCTATCATTATACAAGGCCTAACCTTAAACAGAGTGATAAATGTGGCTTATAAAAATAACCCTAAAGATTAAGCTTCCTTTTTAAGCGATGACATATAAGCGGCTATTTCCTGCTCATTTTTATCTGTCGAATTACGGAGTGATGCAATGATGTTCTCACGCTCAATCTCTGTGCGGTTTTGGCTTAGTTTCTTCTTCGCCTGCAGATCGGTCACCACTATCTCGAAAGCAGTAATGCCATTCATCATTTTTAATTTATAATCATCCGGTAGTTTATCCCATTGTTTCTTGTAATCAGCTTCATAAAAGCCTATCATCTTTTCAAGCAGGGCGGCCACCTGCGTTTTATCGTCTATTAAAGTGGCTTTGCCATAAGCATGTACAGAGAGATAATTCCAGGTGGGTACGTTTTGTTCTTTCTCGTAATTGGATGGAGAAATATAAGCGTGTGGTTCGGTAAAGATCACCAGCGAGGTCTCGTTAAAAGCTGCTAAAGCCTGTGGATTCGCTTTGGCAAAGTGCGATACCAAAACCAATTGCCCGTTGCGCTGCTCAACTAAAAAGGGCAGGTGGGTAGCTTCGGGTACGCCATTCAACATCGTAACTATCGTAGCAAAGCTATACTTCTGCATAAAGCTGATAGCTTCCTGATTGTCGGATAGTTGAAAGTGTTTTGGTACGTACACGTTATTTTAATAAAGTGTTGTAATAGCTAACGTGATGTGGAAATAGCGTTTCGTATAATGGATACTCGATCCCTATAATATTAATCTCGAAGCCTTCGGCATCCATGCCAGAAATAGAACGTGATATACCTTGAATTAGGTTGAGAGCTTTATCCTCTACAATCAATGCTGGGATATTATTCGTGTTTATAAATTTACTCTCTGCATCTTCTGAAAAGGTTATATTGTTAATAACACAATATTTTCTCAGAAAATCATAATTAAACTTACTGTCGTTGAAATTAATATCGCCGAACACAACCCCCATAGGTGCATCGGCTTTTTCAAGTTTAGTAACTCCAATTTTTACATCGTCAAGAAAGATATCATATTCAATAGTCATAACCATTATATTACAACGCTTCCAGCATTTGTTTAAGCACAGCCTGCGCCGCCCAAACACGGTTACCAGCTTCATGGATCACTATAGACCTTGGCCCGTCCAGTATCTCTGAAGAAAGCTCCAGGTCGCGGCGTACAGGTAAGCAATGCATTACTTTGGCATTAGGTGCTACTGTATCAAGCTTAGCATTGCTCAGCATCCAATCCTCGTTACCGCCGGTTACCGCACCATAAGGCTCATAAGCCGACCAGTTTTTCACATAGATAAAATCAGCACCTTTTATGGCTTCATCCTGATCATGGGTGATGGTTGCGCCATTTGTAAAATCTGTAGAAAGCTCGTATCCTGCCGGGTGGGCGATGGTAAAATCCACATCAGCCTTGCACATCCATTCGGCAAAAGAGTTGGGTACAGCCTGTGGCAAGGGCTTTATATGCGGTGCCCAGGTTAATACCACCTTGGGGCGTGCTGTAGTTTTAAGTTCTTCAATGGTAACCAGATCGGCCAGGCTTTGCAGCGGGTGGCGGGTAGCAGATTCCAGGCTAACTACAGGTACCTTGCAAAACTCTACAAACTTGTTAAAAATGGTTTCACTATAGTCTTCCTCACGGTCTTTCAGTCCCGGGAAAGAACGCACGCCAATAATATCCGAATACTCACCCATAACACCGGCAGCTTCGCGGATATGCTCCACGGTAGTACCGTTCATTATCACGTTGTCGCGTAGCTCAAGCGCCCAGCCTTCTTTATCAATATTTAATACAATTACATTCATACCCAAATTCATGGCTGCCTTTTGGGTGCTCATGCGGGTACGCAGGCTTGGGTTCAGGAAAACGAGACTCAGAGTTTTATTCTTACCCAAATGTTGATGCGCGTATGGGTTTTGTTTCAATTGCAGCGCTTTGGCAACCAGTGCCGGCACATCTTTAACATCATTTACCGAAGAGAATAGTTTCATAGAGCCCCATTTTAGCCTCACCCTAAGTCCTCTCCATGGGAGAGGGACTTTGAATGATTATGTTGTAAAAATATATATCTAATACTAAGAATTGTTTAAAGTTGTAGTAAATGCTTCCAGGAACCTATCGGCATGCGCCCTGGTCAGGTTCAGTGCAGGTAATAATCTAACCACATTTGGTTTGGCTTCGCCTGTAAAGATCTTATGCTTAAATAATAGGTCTTTTTTAACGTTGCTCAGTTCTTCGGGCAGGTCTATACCTATCATTAAACCACGGCCACGCACTTCTTTTACCTTATCAAATTTCTTTAATTCTTCAATCAGGTAACCACCAACTTCGGCAGCGTTTTGCATCAGGTTATCACGTTCAATAACTTCAAGCACGGCTAAACCCGCGGCGCATGCCAGGTGGTTGCCACCAAATGTAGTGCCCAGCATACCATAAGCCGGCGCAATCTTAGGCGATATAATGATACCACCTACAGGGAAGCCATTACCCATACCTTTAGCCATGGAGTAGATATCGGCATTAATGCCTGCGAAATCATGCGAGAAGAATTCGCCTGTACGGCCGTAACCGCATTGTACCGAATCTGCTATAAAAACAGCGTTATGCGTATCGCAAAGCAACCTTATTTTTTGCAGGAAGCTAACCGGTGCAACCTGTATACCGCCAACACCCTGTATACCTTCAATAATTACAGATGATACTTCGTTGCTCTTAAAAGCCTCTTCCAAAGCAGCCTCATCATTCCATGGCAGGAATATCACATTATCCGTTTCGTTAACAGGGGCAACTATCTTTGGGTTATCTGTTGCAGCAACAGCCAATGATGTACGGCCGTGAAATGCCTTCCTAAAGGCAATGATTTTCCTTTTACCGTTATAAAACGATGCAAGTTTCAAAGCGTTCTCGTTAGCCTCGGCACCCGAGTTACACAAAAACAATTGGTAATCTTCTTTACCTGAAACATGGCCCAGTTTTTCGGCCAGTTGGGTTTGCAGTGGGATCTCAATAGAGTTGGAGTAAAAACCTATTTGCTGCAGCTGATCTTCTAAACGTTTTACGTAATGCGGATTAGTATGGCCTATTGAAATAACAGCATGACCGCCGTAAAGGTCAAGATACTCAGTGCCTTTGTCGTCATAAACAAGGCTACCTTCGCCTTTTACTATATTGATTGGATTGATTGGATATACGTCGAATAATTTCATTTTAAAACAGAAGAAAAATTAATACTTAATTGATAAACGCTATTGTGGCGAATGGCTTAAAAACCAGTCGCCTTAAGTCGTAATCCTGTGCGTTCATCTAAGCCAAACAACAGGTTCATATTTTGAACTGCCTGGCCCGAAGCACCTTTAAGTAAATTATCCATTATGCTCATTATGAATATCTTATTATCGTATTTCTTAACCTGCAAGAAGCATTTATTGGTGTTCACGATCTGCTTCAGGTCGATGTCTTTATTGGTTACATGTGTAAACGGATGGCCTGCATAATACTCCTGATAAAGCTTTAACGCCTCAGCTTCCGACAGGTCGCTTTCGGTGTAAATAGAAGCGATGATACCGCGGGTGAAGCCACCACGATAGGGCACAAAGTTTATATCTTTATCAAAAACACCTTGCAGTTGCCTTAATGATTGACCGATCTCGTTTAAATGCTGGTGATTAAAAACCTTGTAAACAGACAGGTTATCATTCCTCCAGGTAAAATGCGAGGTAGGAGAAAGGCTTTGGCCCGCACCGGTTGATCCGGTAGTTGCGGTTACATGTACCTCGCTTTTCAGCAAGCCTTTACTTGCAAGCGGTAATAAGCCTAATTGTAAACAGGTAGCAAAACAACCCGGGTTTGCTATATTATCAGCCGTTTTAATGGCTTCACGGTTCAACTCGGGCAAACCATATACAAAGCTTTTATTTTTAAATTTTGAGTTTTGACTTAACCTAAAATCCTGGCTTAAATCAATTATCATGATATGATCTGGGATCTCGTTAGCTTCTAAAAACTTTTTAGCATCGCCATGGCCAACACATAAAAACAATACGTCAACATTGTAGGCTAATTCAGCTGCAAACTTAAGGTCGGTATCGCCAAACAGATCGGTATGCACATCGTAAACATGGTTACCCGCATTGCTGTTGCTGTGTACAAATACTATCTCCACGTTTGGGTGATTAATAAGTATCCGCAACATTTCGCCACCGGTATAGCCTGCACCGCCTACAATACCTGCTCTTATATGTTTATAGGTTGATTCTGTCATTTTTTGTTGAGGGATAAGAATATAATATAAACTCAAGATCGGCCTGGTCTTTATTGCTGATGAAGTGCTTTTGGCCGGGAAGTATCAAAATACCCTGTTCCGGCTTCAGCATGCTTTCTACACCATCAATGGTCATAATGGCCCTGCCTTTTAAAATAAAGAACATCTGAGTTGCTTTTTCGTGATAGTGAAGCTGCTCAGCTGTATCAGGCGGCATTAGTTCTTGCTTAACAGATAATTCATCTGTATCTACAAAGTTCCAGCCATGGCAATCATCGCCCCACCTGTACTGGCTCAGGCATTCACTTCTCGAAAAAACAGGGTTACTCATTTGTGCCGTTTACTTTATGGTATATCATTACCTGGTTACCAAATATTTTGGAGAACCCTTTCACATCTTCGCCGCTCCATGAGTTATTCATTTCGCCGTAGCTACCAAACTTATTCGACATCAGATCATGATCAGACTCGATACCTACCACCTGGAAACGGTACGGATAAAGCTGAACAAATACCTTACCACTCACATTCTTTTGTGTATCAGTTAAAAATGCTTCCATATTACGCATAATAGGGTCGTGGAACTGTCCCTCGTGCAGCCAGTTACCATAGAAAGCAGATAACTGGTCTTTCCACGAAAGCTGCCATTTGGTTAACACATGCTTTTCTAACGTATGGTGAGCCTTAATAATTACCATTGGTGCAGCAGCCTCAAAACCCACACGGCCTTTAATACCGATAATGGTATCGCCCACATGGATATCACGGCCAATGCCGTAAGGTTGTGCTATTGCTTGTAAAGCCTGTATAGCTTTAGTTGGGTGATCGTATTTTTCGTTATTGATACCAACCAGTTCGCCTTGGTCAAAAACAAGTTCTAATGTTCTTGGCTCAGTTTCGGTAACCTGTGTAGGCCATGCTTCTTCAGGTAAACCTAAATTTGATGTTAATGTTTCTTTACCACCTACTGATGTTCCCCAAATACCTTTGTTGATAGAATACTTTGCTTTTTCAAAGTTCATTTCAACGCCGTGTTTTTTCAGGTATTCAATCTCTGCTTCGCGGCTTAGTTTCAAATCACGAATAGGAGTGATGATCTGAACTTCGGGCACAAGAATATTGAAGATCATATCAAAACGCACCTGATCGTTACCCGCGCCGGTACTGCCATGAGCAACATATTCGGCGCCAATCTCTTTGGCGTAATTGGCAATAGCAGTGGCCTGACTAACACGTTCGGCACTTACCGAAAGGGGATAGGTGTTGTTTTTTAACACGTTCCCGTATATAAGGAAACGTACACAGGTATTATAGAAGTTTTCGGTCTCGTCAACCACGTGATGCGAAGTTACGCCCATTTGGTAAGCGCGTTCTTCAACGCCCTTAAGCTCTTCGTCACTAAAACCACCTGTATTAACAATCACCGAGTGAACCTCGTAACCTAAGTCGCGTGTTAAATAAATGCAGCAAAATGATGTATCTAATCCTCCACTGTATGCCAGTACTACTTTTTTCTTGTCCATTATATATTATTAACCTGTAACCTTCTATTAACTAAACAAAACCATTTTCTCCATGCGTTTCTTTATCGCCGCTTCAATACGCTCTAATAACGTTGCTTTGTGCGTTATCTTTTTCATTTTCTCTTCGTATTGCTTCTGAATAGCTTCCGGATCAAAAAGCATGGCGGTGCACATGCAGTTTTTACGATCTTTGCTCATCAAAATATCGTAATTAACGCAGCTGCGACAGCCTTTCCAAAAATCTTCATCCTGAGTAAGTTCAGAATAGGTAACGGGCTCGTAACCAATTTCCGAATTGATCTTCATTACTGCCAAACCCGTAGTTAACCCAAAAAGTTTAGCTTTAGGATATTTTGTACGCGATAGTTCGAATATTTTATGTTTGATGGCTTTTGCCAAACCTGCTTTACGATAGATGGGGTTTACTATCAAGCCAGAGTTAGCCACGAAATCGCCATGGCTCCAGGTCTCGATATAGCAAAAGCCTGCCCAGGTACCGTCCTTATGCAAGGCTATAACAGCTTTGCCTTCCAGCATTTTGTTAGCGACATATTCCGGAGAACGCTGGGCAATACCAGTACCGCGCGCCTTGGCCGACTCTGCCATTTCATCACATATAATAGTGGCAAAGTCTGCATGTTGTGCAGTTGCTACGGTTATGTCAAAATCTTGTATGGTCATTATAATAGAAAAATTACCGTTAAATTATTGGCTTTATAAGGCCGTAATAATTAGATGGACGTTGTTTAAAGAAGTTTAATAAGGCTTCTTTGTTTGGGTGGAGATTAAAACCTAATTCAAACCCGTGGGATGAACACCCGTCGTCGGCTGGGGGGGAATAACAAAACAAAAGAAACTAAAGCAGCGGCAACCGGAGCAAAAAATGCACTGATATCCATTCTGTTTATGTTTTGTTTGATCATTTTCTTGAAAGTATGTGTACTTTTTAATTTTGTGCAAATTATTGCATTAAATTTTACTTATGCAAGAAAAAACTGTTATAATTTGCCTGCACGCATAAAACATTACAATTGAGAAATATTAATATAACAGAACAGTATCTGCAAAAGCTTAATTAATGTTGATTATTACTTCTGTTTTGTGATAATAATGCGGTTAACAAACATCTACGTAATCGTTTACGTAAATATACACCACACTTACTGCCAACATAACCATATGTTTTATTGAACTTTATAATACCAATTATAAAAGGACAGTCCTATTAACGCTGTTTTATCCGAAGGCTCAATAAAAAATTACTGATATGGAAAGTTTAAATGAAAATGAAATAGCACCGCTAAGTAGTTTGGATGTATGGGAAGATGATGTTTTAAAAAGATATCCGGAAGACGGCACAAAAAAAGCTAAAGAGGAGTTCAGGAATTACGATAGCCCGGAAAACGACTCGGTGCGCGAATTTTATAGGCTCAACCATAAATATCAAACCTATGATAATGTATTGGCAAAAAAGGCTAATTTTTTAAAGTTTGATAAAAAGGAAATGCCCTGGTGGGATGCCATGGATTATTTAAATACCCTGGTTGATGATTCTGATCCTGATACCTCTTTAGATCAGCTGCAACATTTACTGCAAACAGCCGAAGCCATTAGGGCCGACGGACATCCGGATTGGTTTGTATTAACCGGATTTATACATGATTTAGGCAAGGTATTATGCTTATTTGGCGAACCACAATGGAATGTTGTGGGAGATACCTTCCCGGTGGGTTGCAAGTTTTCGGACAAAATTGTATTCCCAGAATTTTTTGCTGCCAACCCTGATAATGACGACGAGCGTTTTAATACCAAATACGGCGTTTACACGCACCAGTGTGGGTTAGATAACATTCATATGTCGTGGGGACATGATGAATATTTGTATCATATAACTAAAGATTATCTTCCCGAACCCGCTTTATACATGATCCGTTATCATTCGTTTTATTCGCAGCATCGCGAAAACGCTTATGATCACCTGTTAAATGCCCACGATAAGGAGATGTTTAAATGGGTTGATAAATTTAACCCGTACGACTTGTATTCTAAAAGCCCTAAACCACCCGTAGTGGCCGAGTTAAAACCCTATTATGAAGATTTAATTGCTAAGTACTTACCCGAAACGGTTAAACTTTAATTTTTTTTAACAGCCGTAGATCCTCTCTCAATCAGATCCGATTTTAACACGACAACTTCGTTTGTGTCAACTTGTTTTTTATTCAATAGCTTTAAAATGAGGGTTGCGGCTGTTATACCTATTTCAAATGCGGGTTGTGTAATGGTTGTTAACGACGGGTTTAAGAATGGCGCTGTTTTTAAGTTAGAGAAGCTTACTATTTTAAGATCATCGGGGATATTTATATTTAGCTCTTCACATATAGCATAACAAGGCAGTACCAATTCTTCAATAGAGGAAATCAGGCCATCTGGTTTATTTTTAGTCAATAGATCTTTTATGTGCGAGTAATTTTGGTTTTCATCTTTATCGCAGTTAATTATTAGTGTTTCATCATAAGCAATGTTATTACTTGTCAATGCATCTATATAGCCGTTTAGTCGGTTTTTACCGGTTGAAAGGTTATTAAGTGCAAAAAGAAAGCTTATTTTTTTACAGCCGCATTCAATTAAGTGTTCTGTAGCGTTATATGCACTTTCATAATCGTTGGTTGTTATTTTAACAGCCTCCATATTGTCTAACGCCCTGTCAAAAAACACAACAGGGATGGTTTTATTTAGTTCGGTAAAATGATCCTTATTATTTGTTTCGCTCGATACTGAGATTAAAACCCCATCAACACGGCCGCTCACTAAACTTTTTATAAAGGCGGCTTCTATTTCGCTGTTTTCGTGGGTTTGATAAATTAATACATGATAGCCATGTTGCCTCGAAACTTCTTCGATGCCATTAATTGCCTGCGAAAAAAAATTATTGGCTATCTCGGGAACAATTACCGCCAGGGTTTTGGTTTTATGGCTTCGTAAAGTACTTGCCGATGGGTTAGGTTCATAATTTAGTTTTTTAGCTAAATCCCAAACCCTTTGTTTGGTTGCAGTGCTAATTTGGTAACTATCACTTAATGCCCTCGATACAGTGGCGGCCGACAAATTCAATTTAAGTGCAAGCTCTTTGATAGTGATATTACTCATAAGCCGGGGTTATGTAGTTAATATAAAGTTTTTCATCGATAATAAATATTGATCAATAAAAAAACCAACTCTTACTTCTTTCTCACAATATCATCAATTATCATATCCGCATGAATGCGTGAATTTTCGATAAACCAAAGGTGTGTATCCAATCCGCCGCAAACCACGCCGGCAAGGTATAGTCCCGCCTGGTTGGTTTCCATAGTTTCGTGATTGTATTCGGGTATGAATTTATCTTTGGATAGTTTAATGCCCAGCTTTGCCAGAAAATCAAAATTAGGCTTATAACCCGTCATGGCCATAACAAAATCATTAGGGATGGTTATTTTACCTTCCGGGGTATGTATATCAACCTCCGTTTGGCGGATAGCAGCAAGGTTTGAGTTGAAATAAGCCTTAATGCTGCCTTCTTTTATACGATTGATGATATCCGGCCGCACCCAGTATTTAACCCGGGGGCTAATCTCGGGGCCGCGAACCACAAGTGTAACCTCGGCACCCTTGCGGTAAGTTTCTAAAGCCACGTCAATAGCGGAATTGCTGCTGCCCACCACAACAACTTTTTGCAAGGTGTAATAATGCGGGTCCTGATAATAGTGTTTTACCTTAGGCAGGTCTTCGCCGGGGATATTTAAATTTACAGCTATATCATAAAACCCTGTTGAAAGGATCACTTTTTTTGCCCGGTAAGTAGCTTTTGAAGTGACGATAGTATAGCCGCCATCTGTGGGTTTTACATCGGTTACTTCTTCAAATAAGTTTAATGGCAGGTTGTTAGACAAAGCCACACGGCGATAATATTCTAAGGCATCGGCACGGGTTGGTTTTGTGTGTACGGTAACAAAAGGCACGCCTCCAATTTCCAGTTTTTCTGATGTAGAGAAGAATGTCATGGTAGAAGGGTAGTTGTACAATGAATTTACCAGGCAGCCTTTTTCAACAATAACAAAACTTAATCCGGCTTTTTGAGCTGCCAGTCCGCAGGCTAAACCAATGGGGCCACCGCCTATAATAAGTATATCGAGCATGTGCGAAGATAATTAGTTTGGCCGGAAGAAATGTATTTTGAATGTTGAATATCTGTGAGTTTGATATCCAATTATGCCCTTTTAGAAAAAACAGGGCATAAAAATGGGATAAGCTACTCTTATCGCGCCGCTCAACTCTCTACCCTTGCTGCGTTCCCACCCTGGGGGAGTTCAAGAGGAGCTGGCCGTAAAAGACTTATCCCGCCGCAAAGATAGAAAAAGGATGCATTTTAGGTTAAGAAATTATTAAAAAAGGAAATTAAGGAGCGTAGCGGTTGATTATCAGGAAGATTAATTAGAAATATTACTTGCGCTGATTTATAATCAGTGCTTAACATGGGTTAGCGCTTATATCGCTCCACCGCATCACAGATGCTAAACCATGTTAAGCACTCGTCGCAGACGAGCGCAAGAAGAGTCGTCACAGAACCGCCTAAGAAGAAAAAGCAATTTGTTCCTAAGCAAAAAAGCGGCCTGTACATACAAACCGCCTTTTTTGGAAACATATTCAACTTTAAAAGTTTGGTTTCAACACATACTTATCATAGAAACGGAAGATATGTTCCGCGGCTTCTTCGGCAGTATCAACCACGCGGTAAAGGTTAAGGTCATCCGCGCTGATGTTGTGCTCGTCTGCCAGCATACGTTCTTCAACCCATTTAAACAGGCCACCCCAATATTCAACCCCAACAAAAACGATAGGGAAGCGGGCTATTTTGCCGGTTTGTATCAGCGTTATTGCTTCAAACGATTCATCCATAGTACCAAAGCCTCCCGGCAATACTATAAAGCCCTGCGAATACTTCATAAACATAACCTTACGGATAAAGAAGTAATCAAACTCCAGTATTTTATCCCTGTCGATATATTTATTGTGGAACTGTTCAAAAGGGAGCTCGATATTTAAGCCTACCGACTTACCACCGGCCTCGTAAGCGCCTTTATTAGCTGCCTCCATAATACCCGGCCCACCGCCTGATATTACGCCATAGCCACGCTCTGTAAGCAAGCGGGCAGTGTTTTCGGCCAGTTTATAGTACTTGTTATCATTATGTGTACGTGCCGACCCAAAGATGGATACGCATGGGCCAATTTTTGCTAGTTTTTCAAAGCCGTCTACAAACTCGGCCATTATTTTAAATATTTGCCAGGAATCGGTAACCTTAATTTCCTGCCAGTTTTTGTTCTCAAATGCTTGTCTTATTTTTTCTTCACCAGTCATGTTCTATAATAAAAAAGTATAACTATAATGTTGCAAGCTTTGTTTTCTTATGCGAGCTTAGCAACAGGCCACCAAAGGTAATTAATCCGTTTACAATGATAAGTTCATTGTCGAAAACATAACCTCCTAAAAGGTTTTTTGACTCGGTACTGAGGAAGTAACAAACCGCTGGGGATATCAAACAAATAAACGGCACGAGCTTATCATTAACCTGCCTGTTACTCATAAATAAACCAAAGCTGTAAAGCCCCAATAATGGCCCATAAGTGTATGATGCTACCTTGAATATAGCGGTTACAACGGCATCATTATTCAGCGCGTTGAACATAATTATCGTGAGGAACATAAGGCCCGAAAAAGCGATATGCACATAATGGCGCACATTAACCATTTTCTTGCTGTTTACATCACCGCGTTTATTGAAATTTAAGAAATCTACACAGAAGGAAGTTGTTAACGCTGTAAGCGCCGAATCGGTAGTGGCAAAAGTTGCCGCGGTTAAGCCCAGCATAAACACCATTGCAGGTATTATACCCAGGTATTGTAAAGCGATGGTAGGGTATAGGTAATCGGTTTTTGCTACCGTAATACCATTGCGTTGCGCATATATGTATAATAAAGCACCAACACTTAAAAAGAAAATGTTGATCACCACAAATACCGCGGTAAAGCTGAACATGTTTTTCTGTGCCTCTTTTATATTTTTCAAGCTCAGGTTTTTTTGCATCAGGTCCTGGTCAAGGCCGGTCATACCAACCGTAATGAATAAGCCACCCAGGAACTGTTTACTTAGATGGAAGTGGCTGCCCAGAAAATCATTAAAGAAAAATATTTTAGAGTAACTGCTGTTTTTGATGGCCTCGGCTGCTTCAAATATATTGTAGTTAAGGCTGTCACAAATAAAATAGATAGATAGGAACACCGATGATACCAGGAATAAGGTTTGCAGGCTATCGGTTATAATAATAGTTTTTAAGCCGCCTTTAAACGTGTACGACCATATGAGCACCAGGCATATCAGCACTGTTACCGCAAATGGCACACCATAGCTGTCAAAAATGAATTTCTGCAATACAATAACCACCAGATACAGCCTGAATGATGAGCCGATGGTACGGCTAAGCAAGAAAATGGCTGCTGCTGTTTTATAGCTCCAAGTACCCAAAGCTTGTTCAATATAACTATATATAGATGTAAGCTTTAAGCGGTAATATAAGGGTAACAGTACAGTGGCTATTATAATAAAACCTGCCGCGTTACCCAGCACAAATTGAAAGTAGGCAAATTGGTCGCCACTTGGAGCACCTACTTTACCGGGTACCGATATAAAAGTCACACCACTTAATGCCGTACCTATCATCCCGAAGGCAACTAAATACCATTTGGAATTACGGTTAGCTACAAAAAAGGTATCGTTATCTGATGATTTTTTTGAGGTGAGATATGATATCACCAAGAGTACTAAAAAGTAACCAACTATAAATGAGAGTAATATTCCGGGAGACATAATTCTTCAGGGTTTAATGCATATCTGCTAAAAGCAGATTGCTCTAAAGTAGAGGTTAGGATCAGCAAAACAAAATTAATTAACTATAATAGCAGGCAATTAACCACAGACGTCACAGAGAAAAATACACAAAGAGCACAAAGATTAATAATTTAAAAAACTTAGTGGCCTCTGTGAAAAAACTCTGTGTCGTCTGTGGTAAAATATTCTTATCATGCTATAAAAGACATTTATTAACGATATTTTTGCAGCTGCCTGCCAACTAATTTTTGCAGGTAAGGAATATGGCAAACACAACATCTCCAATGAACAGACTGAACCAGCTTTTTGCAACAAAAAATAAAAACCTGCTTTCGATATACTTTACTGCCGGTTATCCGGAACTGAACACCACTGTTGATATTGCCGAAGCATTAGAAAAAGCCGGCGCCGATTTCCTGGAGATAGGTTTCCCATATTCGGACCCGGTTGCAGACGGGCCAACTATACAGCATAGCTCGCAAACGGCGCTGGATAATGGCATGAATCTTCATCTGCTGTTTGAGCAATTGAAAGATCTGCGTAGCCGCGTAAGCATCCCCATTTTGTTAATGGGTTATGTTAACCCAATAGTGCAGTTTGGTGTTGAGCGCTTTTGCAAAGCGGCAGCTGCGGTAGGCGTAGATGGTATTATTGTACCCGACTTGCCGATGTACGAATACGAACTGCTTTACAGCAATTATTTTGAGGATAATGACCTGAGCAATATATTCCTGGTTACCCCGCAAACATCTGAAGAACGCATCCGTAAGATTGACAGGTTAAGCAATAGCTTTATCTACTTGCTTTCGTCATCATCAATAACGGGTGGCAATTTACAGCTTACAGATAGCATTGAAGGTTACTATAACCGCATTAAAGCCATGGAGTTGAAAAACCCAACTATTATAGGTTTTGGCATATCAGACCATAAATCTTTCCGCAAAGCTTGCCAATATGCTAATGGCGCTATTGTAGGAAGCGCTTTTGTGAAACTACTTGCCGAAGATAATTACATGGACAAGATCCCTGCCTTTATTGGCAATATTAAGTCGTAGTCCTTTTTACCCGGACAAGAAATATATAGCCAATTGCCGCTGCTGATAACGAAGTGACTAATATGGTGAACTTTGCCTGGCTTTGTAATTCGACATCAGCAAAGGAAAGCAGCGCCATAAATATAGACATGGTAAAACCGATCCCTGCTAATTGACCAATTCCCCAAACTTGAGTCCATTTTACGCCATCGGCTAATTTTGATAGCTTAAGTTTTACTGCCAGCCAGCTAAACAGCGTTATGCCTATGGGCTTGCCCAACAGCAAACCAAATAAGATCCCTGCTGATAGAGGATTTATAATATTACCACCGGCCAGGCTTTCCACGATATTTATATTAGAGTTAGCCAGGGCGAATAACGGTACAATGATAAAATTTACCGGGTTCTCCAGCAGGTGTATCAGCTTCTTTAACGGAGAGAAACCCAACTTAATATTATGTGGGATAGCCATTGCGGTTAACACCCCGGCCACAGTTGCATGTATGCCGCTGTGATGGATAAAATACCACATAAATACTCCCGGAATAAGGTATGCCGCCAAATAACGTACATTAAAGCGGTTAAATATTAGCTGTAAAATAAACATAGCCAATGCCAGTAACAGATAAGTTGTATGCAGCCCGGCCGAATAGAATATGGCGATAACCAATATCGCCCCAAGATCATCTACAATTGCCAGTGCTTTTATAAACACCTGCAACGATTGTGGTACCCTCGATTTGATGACGCTGATGATAGCCACTACAAAAGCAATATCGGTAGCCATAGGGATACCCCAGCCTTTACCGGTGGCTGTGTTTAGATTAATGAGCGCATATATTGCGGCAGGAATAAGCATGCCGCCAATGGCCGCAAATACGGGTAGGGTGGCCGATTGTTTATCAGATAATTCGCCATTTAATACTTCGTCTTTAATCTCGAGACCAACCAGCAGGAAGAAGATGGCCATTAAACCATCGTTTATCCAGGCAAGGGTAGTATAGGGGCCAATGGTAGTTTCCAAAACGCCATTAAACGGATCATTAAAGCCAAAATTCGCCACTAAAAGGGATATAATAACGCAGGCAATTAAAATGCCCCCACCAGTGGCATAAGAGCGTATAAATTCAGCAAATTGTTTAAGGTTTGTTATCAAATTTTTATTTGCCGGTTATAAAGACAGCACGGTAAATATAAGATTATAAATATTCTTCCAACTCGCCTTTACCTTCACGAATAACCTCGAAGCCACCGGATGTACAATCTATAACGGTTGAAGGGATATTTTCGCCATAACCGCCGTCAATTACCAGATCAACCAGGTCTTCATATTTTTCATGGATCAGTTCGGGGTCGGTAGAGTATTCTATGATATCATCTTCATCGTGGATAGAAGTTGATAGGATAGGGTTGCCCAGTACTTTTACAATTTCGCGGGCTATGTTGTTATCCGGAACACGGATACCTACTGTTTTTTTGTTTGAACTTAACAGTTTTGGTACGGCGTGGCTGGCATTAAAAATAAAGGTGAACGGTCCCGGCAGCGCTTTCTTTAATACACGAAACGTGGCGTTATCAATAGGTTTTATATAATCTGATATATGACTAAGATCATAACAGATAAAAGAGAAATTGGCTTTCTCTGGTTTGATATTCCTTATTTTACATATTCTTTCGATAGCCTTTTGATTGGTGATATCGCAACCCAAACCATAAACGGTATCGGTAGGGTATATAATGAGGCCGCCTTTGCGCAATACATCAGCCACCTGTTCTATTGCTTTCTCGTTTGGGTTTTCGGGGTATATCTTTATTAGCATAATGCAAAATCGGGTTTCAAACTTGATATAATACAAAAATGCCGAATAAATGTTATATCCGGCATTTTAAATCAATTCGAAATTTCAATTTCGATATCAGAACTACTTATGCTTGCTTCGCAAACTGTATGTTCATGTTTAGTTTAATGTCTTCACCTACCACTATGGAACCTGCTTCGGTAACGCCATCCCATACTAAGCCAAACTCTTTACGGTTAATTTTACCGGTAACTTCAAAGCCGGCTTTTGTGTTGCCATAAAAATCGCCGGCAGAACCACCGTACTCAACTGCAAGGGTAACCGGTTTTGTAATATCTTTAATTGTAAGGTCACCTACTAATTTATAGTCATCACCGTCTGCTGTGAAAGAAGTTGATTTAAAAGTGATCTTGGGGTATGTTGCCGCGTCAAAAAACTCAGCAGATTTTAAGTGCTCGTCGCGTTGTGGTTGTGTAGTATCTATACTATTCACATCCAGTGAAAACTCAATTTTAGCACCTGTAAAATCTTCGTTCTCTGTTTCAAGTTGTCCTTCAAATGATTTGAAGAAACCGCTTACAGTTGATATTACAAGGTGTTTTACTTTAAATTGTACTTCTGAGTGCATTGGGTCTAATACCCATTTTGTTGTTGCCATGATATTTTATGTTTTTAGTTTTGTTTCTTATTAACTATAGAACAAAGATAATAATAGATGTTTAAACATCTATTATATTTTCAAACAATTACAATCAACAGACATTCGCATACATAACCAAATAAATAGGGGCATTGTTTATTAAGTTTATATTATCATTCATGTTTCAAAAATCACCGATAAAAAAAAGGGGGCCAATTGGCCCCCTTCATATTTAAGGTTAGTTAATCTTTAAAATTAAAGCGCTAAAACTTCTTTAACTCTGTCTGCAGCTTCTTTTAAAAGGATAGCAGAGTAAACCTTCAAACCCGAGTTATCAATCAGTTGTTTACCTTCTTCGGCATTTGTGCCTTGTAAACGAACAATGATAGGAACAGGGATATTGCCAATTTCGTTATAAGCATCAATAACACCTTGTGCAACACGGTCGCAACGAACAATGCCACCAAAAATGTTGATCAGGATAGCTTTAACGTTAGGATCTTGCAAAATGATATTAAAACCGGCTTTAACAGTAGCTGCATTAGCAGTACCACCAACATCAAGGAAGTTAGCAGGTTCGCCACCGGCAATTTTAATAATATCCATAGTTGCCATAGCTAAACCGGCACCATTAACCATACAGCCAACGTTACCATCAAGCTTAACATAGTTAAGGTTTGATTTGCTTGCTTCAACTTCGGTAGGGTCTTCCTCGTCAGTATCACGCAGTGCAGCATAATCTGCGTGGCGGTATAACGCGTTATCATCAATATTAACTTTAGCATCAACGGCTAAAATTTTATTATCAGATGTTTTTAATACCGGGTTTATTTCAAACTGTGAAGAATCGGTAGCATCATACGCTTTATATAAAGCGGTGATGAATTTTACCATATCCTTAAACGCATCGCCCGATAGGCCCAGGTTAAAGGCAATTTTACGTGCCTGGAAACCTTGTAAACCAACTTTAGGGTCAATTTCTTCTTTGTGTATCAACTCTGGTGTAGAGTGTGCTACCTCTTCAATATCCATGCCACCCTCGGTAGAATACATGATAATGTTACGGCCTTTAGCACGGTCAAGTAATACGCTTATATAATATTCTTTTACTTCGCTTTCGCCCGGATAGTAAACATCCTGCGCAACCAAAACCTTTTTTACCAGTTTACCTTCGGGGCCGGTTTGCGGGGTTATCAATTGCATGCCTATTATATTGCCTGCAATTTCTTTAACCTGTTCAAGATTTTTAGCCAGCTTTACGCCGCCGCCTTTACCACGGCCACCTGCGTGTATCTGTGCTTTTATAACTGTCCAGTCCGACCCGAAGTCTTCCTTCATTTTCTGAGCAGCAGCAACAGCCTCTTCAGGTGTATCTGCAACTATGCCTTCCTGTACTCTTACGCCAAAGCTTTTTAGTATCGCTTTGCCCTGATATTCGTGAATGTTCATGTTATTTGAAGAATTTGCGGTAAAGCTACTATTTTCGTTTTAAAGATTAGTGGGTAGGGGTTAGAGATTTGTAATATTTACGGTAATTGTTTTGTGATAATTATACTGCTATGGATGTTTTTTATGATTTTAAATAATACCTGACCACCAATTAACTAATCTCTATTCACTAAATTTGCCCATGCTTAAAGCACAATCGATAAATAAATCATACGGAAAGCTCCATATATTAAAAGGGGTAGACCTTGAAGTAGAACGCGGCGAAATTGTAACAATTGTAGGTGCATCAGGCGCAGGTAAAAGCTCGCTATTAAATATACTCGGAACATTAGATGCCTCGGATTCAGGCCAGTTATTTATTGATAATGTTGAGGTTAGCAAACTTAGCAACAAGTACTTAAGCGAGTTTCGCAATCGAAAGATCGGCTTTATTTTTCAGTTCCATCATTTACTGGTAGAGTTTAACGCTATTGAAAATGTGTGCATACCCGCGTTTATAGCAGGTTTACCACGCGCCGAAGCCGAGAAAAAAGCAAGGGAATTGTTAGAGATGCTTGGCCTGGGTGATAGGATCACGCATAAACCGGCAGAACTATCCGGCGGTGAGCAGCAGCGCGTTGCTGTGGCAAGGGCGCTTATAAATAACCCGGCCCTAATATTTGCAGATGAACCATCTGGTAACCTCGATTCGAAAAACGCGCTTGAACTGCACGAACTTTTTATAAAACTACGCAACGATTTTAACCAAACCTTTGTAATTGTAACCCATAACCAGGACCTGTCTGACATGAGCGACCGCACCATATTGATGAAAGACGGGTTAATTGTAAATAATTTATAGGTGAAAATACTTATTACCGCCGCTACATCGGCCCAGGCCCATAAGCTTAAAAATACTTTGAATAATGATGAAGTTGTTATGGGCGATTTTAATGAGCTACCCGTTTTTATGGGAATGCTGAAATTACCCAACCCTGCATCAGATACTTATGCGCACGAAATGCTAACATTTTGTTTAGATAATAACATTGATACCGCTTATTTGCTGAACAAGCAGGAGGCAGATGTATTGCTATTATCCGGCCAATTATTTAAGGAGTATAATATTAATATTATAAATGGAAGCCATAACATATAGCGATATAGACCCGCGTAAAAAAGCTTTTATTTTTGAGCTGGATGATGTGCTTTACCCCGCAAAAGATTATTACTTCCAGATCTATTACCTTTTTGCGAATTTATTGGAATACACCGAATTAAATAGCGCCGCCAAGACAACCGATCTGATGATAGATACATATATCCAGAAAGGAGAGGGGGAAGTGTTTAACACAATAGCGGCTGAGTTAAACGTTGATGAAAAGTATCGTAAAAATTTAGAGATAATGTTATTAACATCTCGCCTTCCATTAAAATTGCTGCTATACAAAAATATGCTTAGCTTTATGCAGGAAGTGGTTTTAGACCGTAAAAAGCTTTTTATAGTAACAAACGGTAACCCACAGCAACAGCTTAATAAGCTACGGCAAGTGGAGTGGCATGGGTTAGAGCCCTACCTTATCTGTTACTTTGCTGATGAAAGCCTCCCTAAACCCGAACCGGATGTGTTGCACTTGTTAATGAAAGAGCATAACCTGGAACGCAGAGACTTAATTATGATAGAAGGTTCGGATACAGATAAGTTATGCGCCGAAGCATGTGGTATAGACTATTTAAATGTCAAAGATATCATATAAATCAGTGATATAATATAAATATAATAATATCGTTAACTCGTAAATAATTAATATAAAATATGAAGAAAATATTTTACTTATTTCTATTGCTTTCGGCAGTAGGTATAACATCTTGTAAAAAGGATAAAAAAGTAACACCAACCCCATCAGCATTAGATCTGATAAAAGATTCGGTGTATCTGTATACAAAAGAAACTTACTATTGGAATAAAAGCCTGCCAACTTATGAGGCATTTAAACCCCGTTCGTTTAGTGGCACTAATGATCTGGACGCATTATCAACCGAAGTTGATGCGTTATCGCAATACGCTATTAACCCTGCAACCGGTAAGCCTTATGAATACTATTCACCGGCACCTGGTTATGCAAAATATTCTTTTATTGACGATGGAAGCGTATCCGGCGAGTTAGGTGGTGTAAAAGGCGACTTTGGTTTTGCACCTTCATACGGCACAACAGAGAATGATTTAAGGGTAAAATATGTTTATCCGGGTTCGCCTGCCGATGTTAAAGGCCTAAAAAGAGGCTATCAAATTACTGCTATAAATGGCCGTAGTGGCTCTGGTTTAACTTATGATGGAGATGGTTCAGGAGCTAATGTGAATTTTATTGTTAATGCTTATAATAGTAGTCCAACTATTACCATGACCCTTAAAAAGCCAGATGGTAACAGTTTTAATGTATCTATGGCAACGGGCAGTTACATTGTTAACCCTGTTTTAGCTACAAACATTGTTGATGCAGGTGGTGGCAAAAAGGTAGGTTATATTGTATTTAACAGCTTTACAGAAGATGCCAACGCCAAGCCTAAACTTGATGCTGCATTTAGCAATTTTGCAGCACAGGGCGTAACAGATCTGGTAGTTGATCTGCGCTATAACGGTGGCGGTTATGTTTCAACAGCCGAATATTTAAGCGATTTAATTGCGCCTTCATCTGCCAACGGTTCGTTAATGTATTCTACATTTTATAATGATGATCTTCAGCATGATATTCACCCCTTATTAAGTAAGATCTACAATATTAAAACCGGCGAATTTTTGCCTACCGATCCATCCAACCAGGCAAAGTTTGCTAAAGCGGGTAATTTAAATATCAGCAGGGTATTTTTTATTGTTACAAATTCTACAGCATCAGCAAGTGAGCTTACAATAAATAATTTAATACCTAAAATGGATGTTAAACTTATTGGAACAACAAGTTATGGTAAACCGGTGGGTTTCTTTGCCATCGATATTAATAAATATCAATTGTATGTACCTCAGTTTGAAACCAAAAACTCTGCCGGCAACGGGGGATATTATGATGGTATGAAGCCTGGTTCTACTAAATACCCGGGAGTTGAAGACTTTGATGACGTAAGTAAAGAGTTTGGTGACCCAACCGAAAGTTTATTTGCCTATGCTATTAACTATGTAAAAAACGGTGTGTTCTCTATTCCAACTAAACGCATACAAAGCACATCTAATCTTAAAACCTTGTCTATGGATGAAGCAAAAAGAATGACTACCCAAATGGATAAAAAACAGTTTAAGGGTATGATATATGATCATCTGAAGCTTAAAAAATAAGCTGGTCTGCATAAACAAAAAAGTCCGAAAGTATTAACTTTCGGACTTTTTTGTTTACCCTATATTCCTAATCAGCTAATTCGCGCAGATCAACAGGTACCACCCTTGATATGCCTTGCTCAACCATGGTTACCCCGTAAATAATATCGGTACAGGCAATAGTGCGTTTATTGTGTGATATAATGATGAACTGCGATTCTTTAGAAAATTTACGGATAATGTTATTAAACTTATCAATATTGGTATCATCAAGCGGGGCATCAACCTCATCGAAAATACAGAAGGGCGCAGGCTTTAACAGGTAAAGCGAAAACAATATCGCCGTAGCTGTAAGCGTTTTTTCGCCACCCGAAAGTTGATTGATAGACAAAGGGCGTTTCCCTTTAGGCCTTGCAATAATATCAATTTCAGACTCCAGCGGATGCTGCGGGTCGCTTAGTATCAAATCGCAGGAATCTTCTTCATTAAATAACGACCGGAATACCTTAATGAAATTCTCGCGCACCATAGTAAAAGCCGACATGAATTTCTCTTTAGCGGTATCATCTATCTCCTGTATGGTTGCCAGTAACGATGCTTTAGCTTCGGCCAGATCTTTCTTTTGCCCCTGTATAAAACTATGGCGTTCGCTCATTTCATTATAAGCTTCAACAGCCATTGGGTTAATAGCGCCAAAATCGTCCAGTTGCCTTTTTAACTTTTCGGTACGTTCGCGTATATCATCTTCATCGCCGGCTTCATTGGTGTCAATCTCTATCAGGTCGTTTATATCTACGTTAAATTCTACTGATAAGCGCTCACGTAAGGCATTTAGTTCCAACTTAAGGTTATTGCGTTGATCCTTTAATTCATTCTCTAAAGCCTCGGTTTGGTCTTTCCTTTGCCTTAATTTCGACACCTCGTTCTCGCTTTCGGTAATGGTAGCCCGCCATGTATAGTATTCCTGCTCGGCGTCCGCAGTACCTTTTTCAAGCGCTTCCTTTTGCTCATACATTTCCAGCAGGCTTTCGTCGCTATCGCCGGTTTGCTGCAGGTTTTCCATGATCTGGGCCTTCACCTTTTCTAGCTCTGTACTATTTTGGCGGATGCGTACATCCAGATGTTCCAGCTGGGTTTCGCGGTAGTCAAGATCTTTCACCAACCCCGAAACTTTATTTTGCTGCTGATGGAAACGGATATTTTCCTGATTATAGGTAGTGGATTGTACCGTTACCATTTCGTTCAACTCATTAAAGGCCTGTTGCTTATCCAGCATCAAATCGCTTTGGATCTGCTTTTGGGCTTTCAGTTCAATTGATAGGGGGCTAAGGTTAAGTATCTCTTCTTTTATGCCGGCTATTTTGTTGGCGATATCCTGCTTACGGTTAAGGCTGTTCTCTATAAATGCCTGGTATTGTTCCTGTTTAGTTTTAACGGTGACTAATTCGGTATTTACCTGATTCAGTTCAAACTGCTGCTGCCTTAGCTCATTAGTTCTGCCCGATTCCTTTAAGGCAGATAGCTTGCTTTGCAGCTCCTCACTTTTGCTTTTATATTTTTGAATGCGGGTTTCGGCCTGCTTAATTTCTTTTAGCAGGTTATCAAGGTTTTTAGCCCGGCCAATACGTTTACCCTCAAACAAACCTACCGAGCCACCAGCCATGGTGTGTTTTGATTTATTGAACTTACCGCTTTTACCAATCAGCACAACGCCATCGGGTAATTTAACCGCGTTAATATCTTGTTCTGTATTATCATTTACCAAGTAAACACTCTTTAGCAAATGATTACATAATGGCTTATAACGCTCCTCAACTTCCACAACAGATAAAGCAGGTACAGCGGCCGAATCTATTAAACTTGTTTCGTTTGGTTTTGACGCGGCCTCGTAGTTATTCAGTATGAAAAAGTGCGCACGTCCTTTTGCCGAGTTACTTAGCAGGTTAATAGCCGCTATGGCTTCGTCATAAGTATTTACCACATAATGGTTCATAAGCGGCTCCAGGTAGTTTTCAATGGCTACCCGGTATTCTTCCTTGCAAAATAGTATATCGCTAAAAAGGGTAACTGTTTTAGCCCAGTTAGTGTTCTTTTTTAAGAAACGAATAGATTCCGGGAAGCCTTCCAAATTATCAACCAAACTTTTGGTGAGGTTATATTCGTTCTGTTTAGCATCCAGTTTACGACCATCAGTGGCTATGTTATTGTTTGCCGTTTTTAGTTCGGTCTCTGTTTCGGCTATTTGTTCCTGTAGCTTGTTTTCGGCATCAACAGCAAGGTCATATTCGCTTTTTAAAGTTTCAACGCGGTTCTGCAGCTCAGCAACTACCGTGTTGAAATGCGAAAGTTCGGCTTCCTTGTTAGTGGTGTCTTCCATATTGCGCTGGCTTTCCTGCTCAAGCGCCTGTTGTTGTATGTTTAGGATTTCAATATCCTTTTCGGCTTTGTAAAGCTGGTTTTGCAGCCTGCTGTTTATGCTGTTCAGTTCATTTAGCTCGTTACGTGCCTCTGCCTGTTGCACACGCAGTTCGTCAACCGCTTCCTTTAATTCGGCAACGCGTTGGGTTATCGTATGCAGGTTTTCGTCTTCCTGCAATTTCTCTTCGTTCAGGCGTTTTATATTGTATTGAACGTGTTTAAACTGATTATTGTCCCGTTCCAGCTCTTCCTTTAAGCGGGTTTCTTTATCCTGCTGATGTTTTAGCTGCTCGTTCTTAACACGTTTCTCGCTTTCGTATGCCCGTATTTTGGCCGTGAACTCGTTACTGGCTTTTTGTTGTGCTGCAAGGTTTTTCTCTTTGGTAAAGCTATCCAGCTTGTTTCGCTGCAATGCGGCCTCCAAAGTATCTATGTGCGCAGCAATGCCCGATTTTTCTTCCCGCTGGATCTGTTCTTTCTCTTCAATTTCGGCTAACGACTTGCTGAAATTTGCGATACGGAATGACGCCAGTGAAATGCTTAGTACCTTATACTGTTCTCTCAGCTTGTAGTAGCGTTCTGTTTTTTTAGCCTGATTTTCAAGCGTTTTTAAATTCTTTTCTATCTCAAATAGCAAGTCTTCAACACGTTCCAAATCAGCTTCGGTATCTTTTAACTTGCTGAATGTTTGTTTTTTACGAAGCTTATATTTAGAGATACCCGATGCTTCTTCAAACAAATTACGGCGCGAGCCTTCTTTGTTATTAATGATCTCGTCTATCATCTTTAATTCGATGATAGCATACGAATCTGCACCGATGCCCGTATCCAGGAAAAGATCTGTGATATCCTTTAAACGGCACTGTACATCATTAAGGCGATACTCGCTTTCGCCGGTGCGGTACAACCTGCGCGTTAAAGTTACCTGCGAGAAATCTGTAGGGAGGACGTTTTTGGTATTATCGAATGTTAAGGAAACTTCGGCAAGGTTAGCGGCCTTGCGGCTTTTAGTCCCGTTGAAAATTATGTTATCCATTTTCTCGGAACGCAGCGCACGGGTACTTTGCTCGCCCAAAACCCAGCGGATAGAATCGACCACATTGCTCTTACCACAGCCATTTGGGCCAACAATAGCGGTAACACCCTCATTAAAATTAATGGTGATCTTATCTCCAAAGCTTTTGAACCCCTTGATTTCTAACTTGGTAAGTTGCATTAATACTCCGTATGATCTAAAAAAATTAAGGTCGGAAAATAAGCAAAAAAAGTCAGCCCCCCAACCCCTTGATAGGGGAGCTTTCGAACGTCTAATTTTAATTGACTATCCCTTTAGAGGGCTTCGCTTAAATATATATTTCCCCTTTAAGATAAGTTATCGCTTTGCCGGTCATAATTACCCTGTCACCTTTCAGCTCGCACCATAGCTCGCCTTTGCGGGCAGATACCTGGTAGGCATGTAATTTGTTCTTCCCCAATTTTGCGGCCCAGTAGGGTATAAGATTGCAATGCGCCGAACCGGTAACCGGGTCTTCGGGAACGCCGGCAGCAGGGGCAAAGAAGCGGGATACAAAATCAACATCTTTACCGGGGGCCGTAACAATAATGCCAAGGCTATCTATCTTGGCTAAAGCAAAATGGTCGGGTTTTATATCTAAAATATCATCCTCAGTATCGTAAACCAGAAAGTAATCACGTGAGCGTAAGATTTCTTTAGGCTTTTTACCGCCTAATGCCTCTATCAAACCTTCAGGCTTATCGGCAGCAAATGGGGGCCGCGACGGGAAATCCATTGAATACTTATCACCATCGCGTTTTACTATCAGCGTGCCGGCTTTAACCGTGTCAAAACGAATGGTATCGCCCTCGTATCCCAGTTCGGTGAATAATATATGTGCTGATGCAAGTGTGGCATGTCCGCAAAGATCTATTTCCAGTTCGGGGGTAAACCAGCGCAGCAAATAGCCATTTTCGGTTTTTAAAAAAAAAGCGGTTTCGGCAAGGTTATTTTCCAGCGCTATCTTTTGCATGGTTTCATCAGGCAGCCATTCATCCAGCGGACAGATAGCAGCAGGGTTGCCACCAAACAGTTTATCGGTAAAGGCGTCGGCCTGATAAATAGGGATAGTCATGGTATTATCGATTGATACTGCTAAGATAGCCGTAAGTAACTAATTCTTCATTATCAATAATATGTTTTGTGCAGCCATTATTTAGTAAAATCACCTTATCACTAACCTCTAATATATTATAATACTGATGATCTGTTACGATGATGCCTTTTCGTTTGGCACATGCCCGGATAATAGGTTTAAATGCATCGGCCTGTATGGGTGATATGTGTGTGAAGGGTTCATCAAGCAAAATAAAATCTGCCCTGCTATGAATGATCATCATAGTTTCCAGCTGGCGCAGTTCGCCACCCGATACCTGCCCGGCAGTTTTATTTGCATTTTGTTGATAGATAGGTAGTTCGGCAAAATCATCCCATGAAAAGGGATCGACGAGTATTTTAGCTAATTTATCCAGCCGGATACCAGTTGGCAAATAGTTGTGCTGCGGCAAATAAGCTATGCGGTTATCGTGATAGCCTTTGTGTATAAACTGATCGTTAATACTAACATACCTGTGGGCGGCAGTTAAAGTGCCAAAAATAATTTTTAGTAAGGATGATTTACCGCAGCCGTTGCGGCCTAACAAACCAATTACTTCGCCCTGTTTGCATGACAGGTGAACATCGCGCAAGATCTTGCGGCCATCAAAAGCCAGTTCAATGCTATCGGCCTTTAGTGTGTACATGGTGCGGGGCAAATAAGTGTGAGGCGGTAAATAAAACGATGAGCATAATTATGAATATGGCCATATCAATTGCAAAGGCATAAATATACATCCGCTTTATACTGTAACCGGCATTGCGGTAATACATATAAACGTTTTTGGCGGTATAGCTTTGCAGGAATATTGTTGAAGCATAACCTATAAATTTCCAAAAAAACATAAAGCCTGTTACCCGGGCGCCGTATGTACCAATAAAAAAGATAGCGGTAAGGGTAAACCCCAAGTTCCAGGGTAGGATGGGTTTGTAAAAGTACTTTAATAAGGTACGGATGTGAGACATGTACAGTTTAAGCTATCAATCGAACAATCCCAGCTGCTTAGTATTATCTTCCCCGTTCTTTACCCTTATTTTATTTACTAAGATGTGCGCCTGCCTGGTAGGTTCAGGTATGCGATAGCCACGAATGCAATTTTTTATCACATCAACGCTTTGTTGCATATTGATATTGTGCCCCGGCGAAATGTAAATAGGTTTACAGTGTAATTTACTGCGTAGCGCAATGCCAATGAGTTCGCCTTTATCATACATAGGGCTTTCGGCAAATATTTCATCAGCGGGTTCTTCGTACCTTCCATAAAGCCTGCTTTTTGCGCTGCCTATAGTAGGCACATTTGTAAGCAAGCCAAAATGCGTAGCAATACCAAGGCGGCGTTCATGGGCTATGCCTTGTCCGTCTAACACCAAAAGGTCGGGTTTTACATAAAGATTATTCCACGCGTTAAATAATGCAGGTATCTCTCTAAAGGCGAGCAAGCCCGAAATATAAGGGAACGAGGTATGTGACATAGCGGTTGATGTGGCTATCACCTGCATATCGGGATATTTAAATACCACGATGCCTGCATATAATAATTCAGAATCTAAATTAAAGGAAATATCAGCCCCGGCAATGGTTTTAAAGGGCGTTTTAAGTTCGCGAATCTGGATCTTTTGGCGCAGCTCGTCCTGATAAGCAATTGCTTCGGCGGGTGACAAGTGTTCGTAGCCGGATGGATCCATATAACCATAACGAAAAAAGCCCCCGTTTTGTTTAACGGAGGCTTTAAGTTTTAACTTATAGTTACCCTAAATAGGATTTCAGGATCTTACTTCTTGAGGTATGTCGTAACCTTTGCAGCGCCTTATCTTTAATTTGACGTACACGCTCGCGTGTTAAATTGAACTTTTCGCCAATTTCTTCCAGTGATAAAGGATGATTGCTACCTAAGCCAAAGAACAAAACAATTATCTCGCGTTCGCGCTCGGTAAGGGTAGATAACGAACGTTTAATCTCTTCAGATAAAGATTCGTTAATAAGGATAGAATCTGTATTAGGTTCCTGGTTTTCCAGTACATCTAATAAAGTATTTTCTTCTCCCTGTACAAATGGTGCATCCATAGATACATGGCGGCCACTATTACTCAGGGTGTCAGATATTTTGTCTACTGTAGTTTCCAGCATATCTGCAAGCTCTTCCGGAGATGGCTCGCGTTCATATTCCTGTTCAAGCTTTGAAAATGCTTTGCTTATTTTACTCAGGGAACCAACCTGGTTTAATGGCAAACGCACAATACGTGATTGTTCTGCAATAGCTTGCAATATTGATTGACGGATCCACCAAACAGCGTATGATATAAATTTGAAACCTTTGGTTTCATCAAAGCGTTTTGCAGCCTTAATTAACCCTAAGTTACCTTCGTTAATAAGGTCACCAAGGGTAAGTCCCTGGTTTTGATATTGTTTAGCTACCGATACCACAAAACGAAGGTTCGTTTTTGTTAAGCGCTCTAATGCAGCCTGATCGCCTTCTCTAATTTTCTGTGCTAAAATTACCTCTTCTTCGGCAGTTATTAGGTCAACTTTACCAATTTCGTGAAGATATTTGTCGAGGGACTGTGACTCACGGTTGGTAATTGATTGAGTTATTTTGAGTTGTCTCATTTATTTAATTAACCTCGATTCTTTAATTTAGAATTGAACGTGCAAAGCTACAAATTTGTTTCTAAAAATAACATTTTATAGCCAATAATGCCAGTATTTTACTATTATTTGAAAGATGTTTTAATTGACTTACTTTGGAATAATATTTGTGGTGAAAGATTTAAGAAGTTTATTTAATAAAATTTCTTAAACGTTAAAATTACATCTCATCCAGCTTAAATATATCTTTCACCTTTATTCCTTTTTCAGTTTGTTGCAGGGTGCAGCATTCGTTTATCGGGTCGTGCTCCAGGTATAGTATATATTCTTTTTCAACCGCTTCATTTAAATAAGCTTTTTTTTCGCCTAAAGTTTTTAGTGGAAACATATCGTATGCCATTACATAGGGCAGAGGCAAATGGCCTGTAGATGGCAGCAGATCGGCCATGTATAAAAGCTGTTTACCTTTGTAATTAATAAGCGGCAGCATCATGGCATCGGTATGGCCGTATGCAAAACGGATGCTAATGTCATCAGTAAAGCTCACACCATCCCGGGCCTGGATAAATTTCAGCTGTCCGCTTTCCTGTATGGGCAATATATTATCTTTCAGGAATGATGCTTTTTCACGCTCGTTGGGGTTAACTGCCCAATCCCAATGCTGCTCGTTACTCCAGTATGTAGCGTTCTTAAATGTTGGAGATAGTTTTTCCCCATTACGTGTAACAGCACCGCCAACGTGGTCAAAATGTAAATGGGTTAAAAATACATCGGTTATATCATCCCTATGAAAGCCCTTTGCAGCCAACGAACTATCCAGTGTAGCATCACCATGCAAATAGTAATAACTAAAAAACTTTTCATCCTGCTTGTTGCCAATGCCGGTATCAACCAAAATTAAGCGGCTGCCATCTTCTATTAGCAGGCAGCGCATGGCCCAGGTGCAAAGGTTTCTATCATCGGCCGGGTTGGTTTTATTCCATATCACTTTGGGCACTACGCCAAACATGGCACCGCCATCTAATTTAAAAAAGCCGGTATCTATAGTATGTAACTTCATTTTTAAATTCAATTTTCGAAGGTGAAGGTAAAATTTTAACTACAGAGTGCACAGCGTTTTTTTACAGAGAGCAAAAGCATTACAAGGATAGGTTCGTTTCTTCTGTGTTCCTGATGGTTTTAATCACACGATTGATTATGATTTATAACTATAGAATAAATTTAATTTCTTAAAACTATAATTTAATAACCCATGTTGTATTAAAACTAAACGAAAACTAAAATAATATTTATGAAAGCAGCGGTATTTCACAAACCCGGCGACATCAGTTACGATACTGTTGACGATCCACGTATAGAAGACCCGAGGGATGTTATTCTTAAGGTAACATCTACCGCTATTTGCGGTTCGGATCTGCACATATTAAGCGGCGGCGTGCCACAAACCAGCGATATGATAATGGGGCACGAATTTATGGGTATTGTGGAGGAGGTTGGCTCGGCAATTACTAACCTTAAAAAAGGCGACCGGGTAGTTGTGCCTTTCCCTATTGCTTGCGGGCATTGTTTCTTTTGTAACCACGGTGCATCGCCAAACTGCGAAAATTCTAACTACAAACATTATGGCCCCAATGGCGACATGATGGATCAGAAAGGCGCAGCCTTATTTGGCTATACTGACCTGTACGGCGGCTACAGCGGCGGGCAGGCCGAATATGTAAGGGTACCTTATGCAGATATCAGTCCGCGGATTGTACCTGATAATATGACCGATGAACAGGTGCTTTTCCTGACCGATATTTTCCCTACGGGGTGGTCGGCCATTGATTGGGCACAACTAAAAGGCGGCGAAGTGGTAGCCATATTTGGATCGGGGCCGGTAGGTTTAATGGCGCAAAAGGCTGCATGGATAAACGGAGCAAGCCGTGTTATCGCTATCGACCCATTAAACTATCGCTTAGAAAAAGCACGTACTGTAAATAAAGTTGATACCCTAAACCCTGACGAGGTTGATGTGATAGAAGCCATCCGTGAGATGACAGGTGGCCGTGGCGCCGATGTTTGTGTTGATGCGGTAGGTTTTGAGCCCGAACGTACTATCATTGATAAAGCCAAAGCATTGGTGAATTTTGAAGTAGGTAGCATGAAGGTTTTAGATATGGCCTTTAAAGCCGTACGCAGAAGCGGCACAGTTACCATAATGGGCGTGTATGGCTCAACCTACGATAATTTCCCGATGCACCGCATGTTTGATAAAGGCTTAACTATCCGCCAGGGACAGGCGCCGGTACTTAATTATATAGATCACCTGATAGACCTGGTTAAAGAAGAGAAGGTTGTACTGGACGATATTATCTCTCATACACTACCATTAAGTGAGGTAGCTAAAGGGTATGAGATATTTGACAAAAAAGAAGATGATTGCGTTAAGGTTGTAATGAAACCCTGGCAATAAATAACAAGGCTTTCGCTTAACCGCGATAGCTATTTTAATTTAAGATATATGAGCACACAACAAGAAACACCCGAAAAACAAGACCATCAGCCCGGAGTAGAAGCCGAAATGGACCCGCGGCCAGAGTATATAAAAGCCAATTACAAAGCAGCCGGCAAACTGGAAGGTAAAGTAGCCCTAATAACCGGTGGCGATAGCGGCATTGGTCGTGCGGTTGCCGTACATTATGCACGTGAGGGAGCAGACGTGGCTATTGTATACTTGGAAGAAGACGAAGACGCCACTGAAACACAAAAGTTAATTGAGGCGGAAGGCCGTAAATGTTTACTGATACGGGGAGATGTAAAGGACAGGCAGTTTGTAAATAACGCGGTTGAGCAAATAGTAAATGATCTGGGCAAACTCAATGTTCTGGTAAATAACGCTGCCGTACAGTTTCCAAAGCAGGACCTGAAGGATATTACTGAAGAGCAGCTGGAAGATACATTTAAAACAAATATTTTTGGATATTTCCATTTTGCAACCGCAGCGCTTGAGCATCTGCATGAAGGGGATACAATTATCAATACCACATCGGTAACCGCCTATCGTTCCTCACCAAATTTAATAGATTACTCATCTACAAAAGGGGCAATTACTGCGTTTACCCGCTCTTTGGCCACAAATCTTGCTAAAAAGAAGATCCGTGTAAATGCCGTGGCGCCCGGCCCTATCTGGACACCGCTCATTGTATCAACCTTTGATGAGGAAAAGATAAAAGAGTTTGGCAAAGAAACAGGAATGGAAAGAGCAGGGCAGCCATCAGAGGTGGGCCCGGCGTATGTTTTTCTGGCATCAGACGATTCATCCTACATCACCGGTCAGGTTATACATGTTAATGGTGGCGAAGTGGTAAATGGATAAGTGAGCGTGACATCTAATAAAACAATATAACTATGAGTAACACAACAAAATATGCCTTAATTACCGGTGCAACAAGCGGTATAGGCTTAGAGCTGGTAAAGTTATTTGCAAAAGATAATTATAACCTGATCATTGTTTCCCGCAATCAGCAGGAACTGGATAAAACAGCAAAAGAGTTACAACAGAACGGAGTGGATGTAATAACCATAGCTAAAGATCTGTTTAACCGCGATGAAGTATTCTCGCTTTGCGAAGAGGTGAAACGCACCGGTATACAGGTTGATGTTTTGGTGAATGATGCCGGGCAGGGTGTTTATGGTTTATTTAAAGATAACGATATAGATCGTGAACTGAAGATCATTGATCTTAACATTGGGGCATTAACCATACTTACTAAACATTTCCTGAAAGAAATGGTAAGTCGTAATGAAGGTAAGATATTAAACGTGGCATCTATTGCAAGCGAAACCCCTGGCCCATGGCAGGCGGTTTACCATGCTACAAAAGCCTATGTACTATCATTAACAGAAGCTATTCGCGAAGAGGTTAAGGATACCAATATCACGATCACCGCATTACAACCCGGTGTAACTGATACCGACTTTTTTAACAAAGCCGGTATGAACGATAGCAAAGCCGTGCAGGACAAAGAAGCCATGGCAAACGCTGCCAATGTAGCCAAAGATGGCTACGACGCGCTAATGGCCGGAAAGGATAAAATAGTGTCCGGCTTTAAAAATAAGTTGCAGATGGCTATGGGCAATGTAACGCCGGATAGTACCCTGGCCCATATGGTAAACGAACAGCAAAAACCTGTTGAGCATTAACAGTTTTAATTTTTCAAACTTAATATTACAAAGGCTCCGGTTCGGGGTCTTTTTTGTGCGGTTAACCTTAGCCTATAAACTTGATTAACATAAGCTTACAAGCTAATTTTATACTTGCCGGCAAACAATTCCATTGTGTTTGTATTATAATTTAGCAACGTGTTAATGTTATTTTAATACAAGTATCAATCTATGGATATCATTATCAAAATATTCGGCGAGGGTAAAGATCTCACCTTATCGCAAATGAGCGCAAGGGCATTTGTGGTTTACTTTATAGCGCTCGCCTTGATACATATATCTGGAAAAAGGACGTTCGGCAAAAAGTCGGCCTTTGATATCACTATTACCATTATACTTGGTGCGGTATTGAGCAGGGCTGTAGTTGGTGCTTCCCCGTTTATGGCTACAGTAGCGGCCTGCCTGGTTCTGGTTTTAATTCACCGGATATTGGGGTGGGTTATTTTATACAGCAAACCAGTTAGCAAACTTTTAAAAGGCGAAAAGATATTACTTTATCAGGATGGCCATATCAACGAAAGAAATCTGCATAAATGTCTTATGACACAAGATGACCTGATGAGCGATGTACGCCTGAAAGCAAATGAAGATACCCTTAATAATGTAAAAGAGATTTACATGGAAAATACCGGTGAGCTTAGCATTGTGAAGAAAAAAGATTGACGCTTTAGCATACAATTCCTTTCTTTGGTCTGTATAAATTACAAATTACTTGAAAGATATATTTGGGCAGGCATTATTTGATCACTTTAAAAATGCCGGCAAGCATAAGTTATGGATAAACAACACCTACGGTCCAAAAGAAGAGATGCCGCTGGATGCATATTTCCGTACCGAAGAGGAAATGCCCGACCTGGAACTAATCGCACTTAATAAATGCCACGGCAAAGTTTTGGATATTGGTGCGGGTGCCGGTAGCCATGCTTTAATATTACAGGATAAGGGATTAGAAATTACCGCACTGGATATATCGGGTTTGGCTGTTACTGTTATGCTGCAGCGCGGGGTTAAACATGCAATAGCAAAAGATATTTTCACCTATCAGGCAGATAAATACGATACCTTATTATTAATGATGAATGGTATAGGGCTATGTGGTACTATTCAACAATTACACCTATTTTTACGGCATACCAAAACGCTGCTGAATAAGGGCGGCCAGTTATTATTTGATTCTTCTGATATTGCTTATTTGTATGAAGGTGATTTACCCCAAGGCGAATACTATGGCGAATTGCTATATCAGTATGCCTACAAAGGGAAAAAAACCGACTGGTTTAAATGGTTATATATCGACCATGAAAAACTAAAAGCGGTTGCTGCCGAAGAAGGTTGGGTAACGGAGCTTTTATATGAAGACGATATGGATCAATACCTGGTAAGGTTAACACCTGTTAATTAATTATGATGAGAGATTTTTACAAAATTATTCGTGTTTTAATCCTGCTTGTATTAACAGCAGGCTCCGTATCGGCACAAACCGACGAATTACCATCCTGGGCTTTTGGCCCATTTGTGCGGCCGGCTGGGGTTAACCCATTGATAAGTCCCGATACTACAACACGTTTTTATGACCCCATGCGCAAAAAGCAAATGGATTGGGAATCTAACGACACCTTTAACCCCGCTGCTACCATAAAAAATGGCAAAATATATATTCTTTATCGCGCCGAAGATAAATCGGGCACCGGGATAGGGGGCAGGACTTCCCGCCTTGGCCTGGCCGAAAGCAGCAACGGTATTTCGGTTAAGCGGTCGCCTGTACCAGTGTTATACCCCGATAATGATAGCCAGAAAGAATTTGAGTGGACAGGTGGTTGTGAAGACCCACGCGTTGCTATGACCGCCAACGGAACGTATGTCGTTTTCTATACCCAATGGAACCACGATATGCCGCGTTTAGGTGTAGCCACATCAAAAGATCTAAAAAAGTGGACGAAGCATGGCCCTATATTTCGCAAGGCATACAACGGCAGGTTCTTTAATATCGCCAGTAAATCGGCATCCATTATAACAAAACTAACAGGCGGAAAGCAGATAATCGCGAAAATTAATGGGAAGTATTGGATGTACTGGGGCGAAACCGGTGTGTATGCCGCTACCTCCACAGATCTGATAAACTGGGCCCCTTTAATGAACAATGATGGCAGCCTTAAAGCACTGATATCGCCCCGCAAAAATTACTTCGACAGTGATTTAACCGAGTGCGGCCCTCCGGCAATAATTACTCCAAAAGGCATTCTATTGTTGTACAATGGCAAAAATAACATCACTTATGGCGATAAGCATTATACTGCAAACTCGTATTGTGGCGGGCAGGTAATGTTTTCGGCAAGCGATCCAACTAAAGCAATTCGCAGATTAGATAAGCCCTTTTTTGTACCACAAGAAGCATTTGAAAAAAGCGGACAATATCCTGCAGGCACTGTATTTATGGAGGGATTGGTTTATTTCCAAAAGAAATGGTTTTTGTATTATGGCTGTGCCGATTCAAGGGTCGCGGTAGCTATTTTTAACCCGGATAAGTAACCCTTACAATTGGTTCTTAAGATTGTTTTAATAGCTAAGGGCTTTTTTGTAATTTTTTTGTTATAGTTAAATAAATACATATATTTACCCTGTATTGTCCCTAATACTAACGAACTGTGAGAAGGTTTTTTGCTTTATTATTACTTAGCATACATCTGTTTAATACAGGTGGGTATAGCCTTATTTTCGAATATTTCATTCATCGTTCCGAAGTGCAGATCATTAAACAGATCTATGAGAACAAGGTAGATGCCACCCAGCTTGTACAAATAAAGATCCCGGTGCATAACTCCGGAACATCAGACTGGGCCGATTATGAACATGTGCAGGGCCAAATTCAGTTAAAAGATGGTTTTTATAATTACGTGGGCGTTAAAATGACCCGTGACACCATGTACCTGGTTTGTATTGCAAACAGTGTAAAAACAAAGCTTTTTAATGCCAATATAATTGTAGCTAAAAATGTAAGCGATGCTCCCCTAAGTAAAAAGGGACAAGAGGCGCCTATTAAAAAGGTATCGTCAGTAAGCTCGGAGTATAATAATCCTGAGGTAAGCTTCACATTTTTAAGTTTTACAGATTCCATCGATAGAAGAGAAAACCCTATATCTTCCAAATTAACTCATCCTTATATCGAATCGCCGGGCAAACCGCCTAATCACATCGGTTGATTAATATTCCATTTAACTTAATATTCCTGATTTGAATACCGCTGTTGCTGCGCTTTGTCGTAATGCGGCACATTTATTCATATCTGCGAAGTGAATATTTAGCGTCAGCTACTAATTGTGAGATTGTTAGCAGCTGATGCTTAATACGCTTATTGTACTTCTTACTTAAAAATTTATATGAAACACTGTTTACAATATATATTCAAGTATTGTTTAGTTGTTTTAGTTTGTGCCGGGTTCTTTCAACCGGCAAGCGCTCAAACTGAAAACGATGCTTTAATGATCCCTAAAAATTATTTCTGTGCCGCCGGCGTGTACACCCACAATAGCTGGGACCATTACTGGGAAGGTACCTTTAAACGCGAAAACTTAAACCTTGGAACAATAAGCAGCAACGTTTATGCTGTTGGCGGTAACTACGGTTTAAGCAATAGGGTAAACTTATTATTTATGATACCTTACATTACATCAAATGCATCGGCAGGTACTTTAAGGGGCCAGCGTGGTGTGCAGGATATTAGTTTGGCTGTTAAATGGCTGGCTGTTAAGCAAGAGGTGGGCACTGGTTTATTAAGCTTACATGCTATTGCATCAGGTGTGATCCCTGTTGGCGATTACCAGGCAGATTATCTTCCTTTATCGTTAGGTATGCGTAGTAAAAGCATCGCCCTGCGTGGTTTGCTAAATTATCAGGTAGGCAGGTTCTTTGTTGCGGGTTCTGGCCAGTATGTACGTAAGGACAATATAACTATTGATCGCGACTCTTATTACACTACCGAAATGCATTACACCAATCAGGTGGCTATGCCAAATGCTACAAACTTTTTGGTTAGCACCGGTTACCGCAGCTTAAAATTTAATGCCGAAGCAACTTTAACTAAGTTTAATACAATTGGCGGCTTCGATATCACAAAAAATAATATGCCTTTCCCAAGCAACAATATGGATGCAACTATGGCGGGGGCCATATTCAAATACATGTTTCAATCTATACCGGGCCTTGAACTTACTGCCGGAGGCAACTATGTGTTAAAAGGCCGTAATGTTGGTCAAAACAGATCGTTTTTTGGTGGTTTGTACTACGTGTTTGCGGTAAAAAAGGATAAATCTGATAAATAAGAACAATCATGAAAAGAAACATACTCAATATAATTCCTGTAATGATGATAGCCATATCGGTATTTAGTTCATCATGCAAAAAGGATATCCAGGAGCGTAACCAGTTATACCCTGCATTAGCGCCAGCTAACATTGATCTTGATGCTGATACCTGGACGCCAGTATTAACAGCGTCATCTACATTTACCGTGGCTACGCCCGATGCTATTACTACGCCAAACTACCTGGCAGATCTTAACGAGATAAAAAGCTATCAGCGTAACCTTACCAACGAACAAAAAGATATTATCAAATACTGGAGCGCTGGCTCGGTATTAAGGTGGAACGAGATTTTGCGCGAACTTGTTGCAAAACATAACCTGCCGCCATATCAAAATAATGATGGCACTTATCCTGCGCCAAGTGCAGCTAACCCGTTAGCATATCCATTGTTTCCGTTTTCAAACCCGCCATATGCAGCACGTGCCTATGCTTATGTAAGTGCTGCGCAGTATGATGCACTTGTACAGACATGGAAATTTAAAAAGCAATTTGGTCGCCCGGCACCTTACAAAAATGACCCGGCTATACAAGCGCTTGTTCCTAAGTCAGATTTGCCTTCGTATCCAAGCGAAGATGCTGTAGTGGCAGGTGTTACTGCCAAAATGATGGAATTGCTTTTCCCTGGTGATCTGGATTATATCCAAAAGAAAGTTGCTGAAGAAAAACTATACCGCATTATGGCAGGTGCTAATACCCGCTCTGATATGGATGCAGGCGAAGCCCTTGGTAAACAAGTAGCAGCTGTATTTTTAGCCCGTGCACGCACAGACGGCGCTGGTGCGGCTATTGGCAAACCAGAGGACTGGAAAGCATTTGAAACAAATACATCTGCAACCGGCCAGGTGCCATGGATAAGCCTTGAATTGCCAAAACGCCCGCCAATGCTGCCATTGTTTTCAAAGGTAAAGCCGTTTTTATTTGAAAACTCAACTATACCATCTATCCGCCCGCCCGCACCATATTCAACCGGTTCGCCCGAGTTTAAAAAAGAAGCTGATGAGGTATTGGCTATGAGTAACGATCATAGCCGCGAGCATGAACGTATTGTTGCATTCTGGGCAGATGGTGCAGGTACAGTAACCCCTACAGGGCACTGGAATGTTATTGCTGCCGATGAATTTGTTAAACATAATTACAGTGAAGTACGCTGGGCGCGTAATTTCGCATTACTTAACATGGCCGAAATGGATGCTGCTATTGTTTGCTGGGATGCCAAATATTTTTACTTTAATCCCCGCCCAACACAAACCATGTTTAACATAAAAACGCTTACGGGCATACCAAACTTTCCGTCATATACATCAGGCCACTCTACATTCAGTGGTGCTGCTGCTACCGTTTTGAGTTACCTGGTGCCTGAAAAAGCAACACAATTTATGACAATGGCAAAAGAAGCCGGTATGTCAAGATTATACGGTGGTATACATTACCGCAGTGATTGCGATGCAGGTTTGGCCAGTGGTATTAAAGTTGGCGAGTATGCTGTAAACAGGGCCAAAACAGACGGCGGAGGGAAATAGTGAGAGAGGGTATGCTTAGGACCGAACAAAAAATACATTATGTTTTACGTATAGCTGTGGCTATGTGCTTTATAGGGCATGGTATATTTGGTGTTATTACAAAACAAATATGGTGTAACTATTTTGCCGTATTTGGTATTGGTACCGATACTGCCTATGCTTTAATGCCATGGGTTGGTGTGTGCGATATTTTACTGGGAGTAATAATGTTGTTTTACCCTATTCGTGCCATTGCCTTGTGGTTGGTTATATGGGGGGGAGTAACAGCCTTTTTGCGCCCTGTATCCGGCGAGCCGTTTGCGGAGTTTATAGAGCGTGCCGGTAACTTTGGTGCACCACTTGCGCTCCTTATCCTATCGGGAGGGATTAAAAGCTTTCGCCAGTTATTTGTACCCATTAACCCCAATGCTGCGGTTGACGCCATTACGATACAAAATGTATTCAATTGTTTAAAAACAGTTGGTTTCTTGCTGCTGATGGGGCATGGCTGGTTAAACATTATTCAAAAGAAAGGTTTGTTAAGCCAGTATGCGGCAATAGGGTTTACCAACCCTGCAAAAGTTGCACAGTTTGTTGGTGTATTTGAAATAGCCGCCGCCCTTATTGTATTAATTAAGCCTATCCGAAGCATCCTTCTTTTATTCATAATATGGAAAATTTCAAGCGAATTGCTGTACCCGCATTATGGGCTATTTGAATGGATAGAGCGTGGCGGCAGCTATTGCACCCTTATAGCATTATGGTTTGCAACTAAGCAAGTATCGTCCAATCTCAAAGTGCCCACTTTTAAAAATAATCACATTTAAAACAATTATAAATATAAACCCTGGATACGGGTTATAGCCAATCCTTATTGTGTGTCGGCTGTATTACAACAACATTTAACCTTTTTACATAAATCATAAACATGAAATTTACTTATAAATTTTTTATCGGAATTGCTATTTACTTATTCTTTAATAATACAAATGTAAACGCGCAGGGTTGCGTGGCCATCAGAAGTACAGGTGGCCTGTGCGCTATGGATGAACACCCGGATAGCCTGTCATCAAGCGGCAGCTGGCTTTTTAACGCCAATAGCAGATACTACCGCTCATACAAACACTTTGTAGGCAAACAAGAGCAAAAACAACGTATTGCATTGGGTACCAATGTTATTAACCATTCATTCGCTCAGGATTTTACACTTACCCGCATCTTCAACAACCGTTGGTCATTTTCAATAGATGTACCCATACTTAATAACGTCCGCTCTTCATTATATGAACATGGCGGTAAAGAAAGACATGATACACATTCATTTGGCATAGGTGATGTAAGCGTGAAAGCCTACGCCTGGTTATTAAACCCGGCTAAAGCCCGTAAAGGAAATATTCAGGCAGGTTTAGGATTAAAGCTGCCTACCGGAAGCTATAACTATCAGGATTATTTTCAAAACACCGGCGTTGGCGGTGCAAAATTATTAGGCCCGGTTGATCAGTCTATACAGTTAGGTGATGGTGGCACTGGTATTATAACCGAATTAAACGGATACTATAACTTCTCGCATAATTTTGGCCTGTATGGCACTTTCTATTACATGATCAGTCCACGCGAGCAAAATGGTGTATCATCTGCACGCGGCGGTACGCCAAGTGCCAAAGCAGTAAGTAACGGTAGTGATATAATGAGCGTTCCGGATCAGTTTATGATTAGGGTTGGCGCAAATTATGGTGTGGGCAAATTTAACTTCTCGGCAGGTGTACGTGAAGAGTGTTTACCGGCTAAAGATCTGGTTGGTGGCAGTAATGGTTTCCGCAGGCCGGGTTATATCATATCTGCAGAACCGGGTATCACCTATCGCATCAAAAGTTTCTCTATTTATACATTTGTTCCGATTGCTATGGTTCGCGATCGTATACAAAGTGTTCCTGATAAAATCACTACGCGGTTAACCGGTGTATATGCACAGGGCGATGCTGCATTTGCAGACTATGCTGTAAATGTTGGTGTAACGTTTAAACTTTAATACTACATGGTTATATAAATTAAAGGCTGGGGTGGTTCCCGGCCTTTTTTTGTTTTCAAATTTTTAACCACAGAGGACACTGAGGTTTCACAGAGTTAGCAGCGATTTTAACTGCAGAATTTAAATTAAGAACCATAATTTTACTTTGTGTTCTTTGTGTCTTTTTCTCTGTGACCTCTGTGGTTAAAATTAAAACTATACTACTTTTTATTTTTAAATAATAGATTTACAAAATGAACTCAGCTGAACAAAACTTTAAAGAATTAGGCTTAAGCCTGCCACCTGCACCAAAACCGCTTGGTATTTACAAACCTTGTTTAATTGATGGTAAATACCTTTACCTATCCGGCCACGGTACTGTACAGGATGATGGCAGCCTTATTATTGGCCGCATAGGCGAAACCATTAGTATGGAAGACGGAAAGCTTGCAGCAAGGCAGGTTGGCTTAGCTATGCTGGCAACAATTAAAGCAAACTTAGGCAGCCTGGATAGGGTTAAACGTGTAATAAAGGTATTAGGCATGGTTAACTGCACGCCCGATTTTGAAAAACATCCATACATTATAAATGGTGCAAGCGAGCTGTTTGCAAAAGTTTGGGGGGAAGATAACGGTATAGGCGTTCGCAGCGCTGTTGGTATGGGTTCGTTGCCCGATAATATCCCGGTTGAGATAGAAGCTTTATTTGAATTAGTTTAAAGATACAAACATGGCATCATCTGAGTGGTATACCATAAATAATGTTGATGAGCTGGATACGCCAGCCTTAGTGGTATATCCCGCCAGGGTACAAAGCAATATCGATTTGGTTAAAACCATGATCGATGACGTATCCCGTATAAGGCCACACGTAAAAACACATAAAAGCAAAGATATTTGCCTGCTGATGATAAAGGCCGGCATTAACAAGTTTAAATGTGCCACCATTGCGGAAGCAGAAATGTTGGGCATGAGCCAGGCCCCGGATGTACTGTTGGCTTACCAGCCCTCGGGGCCAAAGCTTAAACGGTTTATTCAATTAATAAAAACCTATCCGCAAACAACGTTTTCCTGTTTGGTAGACAACCAGGTCACAGCTAATGCCGTATCGATAGAGGTACTAAAAAATAACATCCAAATACCGGTTTGTATTGATCTTAATATTGGTATGAACCGTACAGGTATTGTGCCCGATGAAGCATTAGGTTTGTATGAAACCTGTGCATCGCTACCGGGGATAGATATCATGGGCCTGCATGCTTACGATGGTCATATCCATGATAGCGATTACAATGTGCGCAAGCAAAGGTCTGATGAAAGTATTGAACCTGTTTTAAAGTTAGCCGCTGCTATTTTAACTAAAGGATACAAAGAACCTATAGTAATTGCGGGTGGTTCGCCAACCTTCCCAATTCTCGCCCAGCGAAAAAATATTGAATGCAGCCCGGGAACATTTGCTTATTGGGATAGAGGATATCAGCTGGCCTTTAAGGAGCAGGCTTTTTTAACAGCAGCCCTTGTTATTGCAAGGGTTATTTCTTTACCCGGGGATGGAAAAATATGTATTGATGTTGGCCATAAATCGGTAGCTGCAGAAAATGAGTTGAGTAAAAGGATCTACTTTTTAAACGCCCCCGAATTAGTGTTTACCGGCCAAAGCGAAGAACACTTAGTGGCTGATGCCGGTAAAGATCACCATTATAAAGTAGGCGATATAATGTATGGTTTACCTTATCATATATGCCCAACTGTTTCTTTATATGAGCGCGCTGTGTTAATTGAAAACCAGTTAGTTGCAGGCGAGTGGAAGACAACCGCAAGAGATAGGAAAATAACGATCTAAAATCTGTGTAATCACAAACACAATCAGTGTAATCTAAAATATATGTTCATTATAGACGCCCACTTAGACCTAAGTATGAACGCGCTGGAATGGAACCGCGACCTGCAAAGGCCTGTTGCCGAAATAAACCAGCGCGAAGAAGGTTTAACTGATAAACCCGATCGTGCCAAAGCGGTAGTTTCCTTACCCGAGCTGCGTAAAGGGAATATTGGTTTAGTGGTTGCAACGCAAATAGGCAGATATGTAGCTCCTGGTAATTCGCTACCCGGCTGGCATTCACCAGAACAGGCGTGGGCACAAACGCAAGGGCAGCTTGCCTGGTATATAGCCATGGAAATTGCCGGTGAAATGACCCAGGTAACCGATTTGCAAAGTCTCAATAATCACCTTGCCCTATGGAACGACGGTGCAGATAATACAGATAAACCTATTGGGTACATATTAAGCCTTGAAGGCGCGGATTCTATTATAGACGTAGGTTTTTTAGAAAGTGCCTATCAAAACGGCCTACGTGCCGTTGGCCCCGCGCATTACGGGCCGGGCAGGTATGCCAATGGTACCGATGCTACCGGAAAAATGGGTGCTAACGGAATTGAGTTACTAAAAGAGATGGAGCGTCTGAACATTATCCTTGATGCTACCCACCTTTGCGATGATGCTTTTTGGCAAGCACTGGATAATTTTAACGGCCATATTTGGGCCAGCCATAATAATTGCCGAGCGTTGGTAAACCACAACCGGCAGTACAGCGATGAAATGATAAAAGCCCTTATTGAGCGCGGCGCGGTAATTGGCGCCGCCCTTGATGCCTGGATGATGGTACCTAATTGGGTGAGGGGAGAGTCAACCCCACGTAAAATGAACTGCAACCTTGAGGTAATGATTGATCATATTGACCATATTTGCCAGATAGCGGGTAATGCCCTGCATGTAGGTATGGGCACAGATTTAGACGGCGCCTTTGGAAAAGAGCAATGCCCATATGATCTGGAAACTATTGCTGATATGCAGAAGGTACCTTCTTTGTTAAAAAAACGGGGTTATACTAATGCTGATATCGAAAATATGATGCATGGTAACTGGCTTCGTTTTTTAAGGAACGCTTGGAAATAAAAATTAAAAATGGGTGCAGAGCAGGATAGGTTAAAGGCAACTGGATGGAAAAAGTGGGGCCCGTATGTAAGCGACCGACAATGGGGAACCGTCCGTGAGGATTATAGCGCTGATGGCGATGCCTGGAATTATATTACTCATGATATTGCCCGTAGTAAAGCTTTCCGTTGGGGCGAGGAAGGTATAGCCGGTATTTGCGACAACGAACAACTCTTATGCTTCGCGGTAACATTGTGGAATAAGAAAGATACTATTATAAAAGAACGCTACTTTGGCTTAAGCAATGCAGAAGGTAACCACGGCGAAGATGTAAAGGAAGTGTATTACTATTTGGATAATACGCCTACGCATTCTTACATGAAAATGCTGTATAAGTATCCGCAGCAGCAATTCCCGTATAACCAATTGGTTGCCGAGAACAAAAAACGCGACCGTACCCAACCCGAGTACGATTTGATGGATACCGGCATTTTTAACAATGATGAATACTTTGATGTATTTGTTGAATATGCCAAGCAATCAACCGATGATATCCTGATTAAGATCACCGTACATAACAGGGGCAAAGAGGCTGCAAGTTTAAACGTGCTGCCAACCATCTGGTTTCGCAATACATGGGACTGGGGGTATGATAATTATAAACCGCAACTGTCGGCAGATGCAAACAACGCCATAAGGATAGAACATAAGGATTTAGAACAAAAGCACTTAATCGCCGAAGGAACATCAACAATCCTTTTCTGCGATAACGAAACTAATACAAAACGTTTCAATAATGTAGACGATGGCAAATCGTATTACAAAGACGGTATAAACGATCATGTTTTATACGGAGCTAATACCGTTAACCCGGCAAATACAGGTACAAAGGCTGCGTTTAACTACGATATAACTATCCCGGCAGGTGAAAGTACCATAATCGGGTTAAGATTATCTGACCAGGCCGGAAATACTTTTAATGATTTTGATGCTGTATTTGCATCGCGTCGGCAGGAAGCGAATGAGTTCTATCAGGATCTTCACCCTAAAAATGCAGATGATGCAAAAGCCAAAATACAACGCCAGGCATTTGCCGGTATGTTATGGAACAAACAGTTCTATTATTACAATATCCACCAATGGTTAAGCGGCGACCCGGCAGAGCCCGGCCCGCCTGTAGAACGTTTGCATCAGCGCAATAGTAAATGGCAACATTTTAATAGTCAGGATATAATTTCCATGCCCGATAAATGGGAGTATCCATGGTTTGCCGCCTGGGACCTTGCTTTTCATTGCATCCCACTGGCCGCTATTGATATGCCCTTTGCTAAAAGGCAATTGAATTTGTTAGTGCGTGACTGGTATATGCACCCCAACGGGCAGCTACCCGCCTATGAATGGGATTTTAGCGATGCTAATCCGCCTGTGCTTGCCATGGCCACCTGGAAGATTTACCAGTTAGATAAACAGGCAAACGGAGGGCAAGGAGACGCGTTTTTCCTGGAACGGATCTTTCATAAATTGATGCTCAATTTTACCTGGTGGGTAAACCGTAAAGATGAGGTTGGCAATAATATATTTGAGGGAGGCTTTTTAGGACTGGATAACATTGGTGTTTTTGACCGCAACACCCGCTTTGCAAATGGTGCGCGTTTAGAGCAAGTGGACGGCACCAGTTGGATGGCCATGTATTCTCTTAACTTGTTACGCATAGCTGCCGAACTTGCCATTACTAACAAAGCATACGCCGATATTGCCTCTAAGTTTTTTGAACACTTTATTTATATTTCGGCGGCTATGTCAAACCTGGGCGAAGGTGGTAATAGTGGTTTGTGGGATGACGAAGATGGCTTTTTTTACGACCAGCTGCGTATGGCGGATGGCACAGCAGAGAAGATGAAGGTGCGCAGTATTGTAGGTTTAATACCTTTATTTGCTACCGAGGTACTAAATGAAGCGGATATCGTGAATAACCCCATCTTTCGTGCACGTATGGATTGGTTTAAGGCCAATCGCCCCGATCTGGTCGCGTTGGTATCCCGCTGGGATGAGAAAAGCGCCGGTGGTAAACATTTGATAAGCCTGTTGCGCGGGTACCGTATGAAGGGGATCCTTAAATATATGCTGGATGAAAATGAGTTTTTAAGTGAGTATGGTATTCGTTCACTGTCAAAATATCATCTCGATAACCCTTTCAGCGCAAATATTAATGGCACTCAGTTTAGTATAAAATATGTGCCTGCCGAAAGCGATAGCAATATGTTTGGCGGCAACAGTAACTGGCGGGGTCCGGTTTGGATGCCTATTAACTACCTCATTATAGAGAGCCTGAACGATTTTTACCTGTACTACGGCGACGATCTTAAAGTAGAATGCCCAACCGGCTCCGGTAATATGATGAACCTGAAAGAAGTTGCCAACGAAATTTACAGGCGGATCTCAAAACTTTTCCTGCCGGATGCAAATGGCCGCAGACCAATAAACGGGCAGGACGAAAAAGCGCAAACTGACCCTAATTTTAAAGATCATATTCTGTTCTACGAATATTTTGATGGGGATACCGGCAGGGGATTAGGCTCAGCACACCAAACAGGGTGGACTGGTTTGATTGCTAACTGTTTGTATCACTAAATGCTTAATGCGTTGATTTGACACAATAAAATTTCTTTCTTTAAATTAATTGATTTAGATTTACTTACCAAGTAAACTAAATTATAAACGTAATGAATTTTAACAGGCGCAAGTTTTTGCAAAGCACGGGCACTTTGGTGCTTGGCAGTGCAGTTTTATCAGGCAAGGCATCATCATACCTAAACATTATTAAACACCCGGTGGGTGTGCAGCTGTTTACATTTTTTAATGTAATAGATGCCGATGTTAAGGGAACCTTAACCAAGGTTGCTGCAGCGGGTTACAAAGAAGTAGAATCGGCATTTAGCAAAAAGGGTGGTTATTATGGCCTTAAACCAAAGGAATTTAAATCACTGGCAAATAATCTGGGCTTATCGTGGAAATCGCATCATGTGCTGGGCGCGCCGTTCAAAATGCCGGCAGGCGCTAAAATGCCAACCACGCCCGATGGTAAACCCATGGTAATACCACCAATGCGAAACTTACGGGACAATATGCAGCAGTTGGTAGACGAAGCGGCCGAGGGCGGGGTTAAATACCTGGTATGTGCCAATACCCCAACTGAAAACATGGACGACTTAAAGGCATCAATTGCGGTATTAAATAAAACCGGCGAGGCGGCTACAAAGGCGGGGATCACGTTTGCCTATCACAATCATGATATGGAATTTAAGATCATCAGCGGAGGTGTGATACCTTACGATATGTTGTTATCAGAAACAGACCCTACACATGTAAAAATGGAACTGGATCTGGCATGGGCTATTAAAGCGGGGAAAGACCCTGTTGACCTGTTCAGACAAAACCCTGGTCGTTTCCCATTATGGCATGTGAAAGATCTGGATGCAAGCCGTGAGAATATACTGCCTGTAGGTAGTGGTACTATTGATTTTAAGCCCATATTCGCGGCCGCCTCTACAGCTGGCATGCGCAGCTTTTTTGTTGAACATGATATGCCGAAAGATGCTTTTGCAAGCATTAACAGCAGCATTCAATATATTAGTAAAAACCTGAATGTTTAATATCGGATAAGAATTTGTACAAGTTTATCTCAAATAAGCTTGTACAAATTCATCATTAGTTATTGCGCTAACCAAAGCGTTTATTACCGATTTTTCGGGGGACTTATGATCCAGTTCGGTTGAATAATCTTCCAGTTTATCTAAATAAGCTACAGCTTCTTCCTCATCTTCAAATAGTAATACTAATTCACCACTTACCTCTGTTTCCGTTCCGTTGGGTGGAGTGAGGAGGGTGTGCTGCTCAAAAACTTTAGCCGATATTGTTGTTGATGGAATAGCTATCCGTAACATAAACTTTAAATTTATTTCTTTTGTTTTTCTTTAATATTACCGGTAAAACGCATCCGCTCGCGGTTAGTGCTCAACACCGATAGATCGGCACTACCGTTAGGCGAAATGGTTAATGCCATCTGGCTGGCGTTCTTTACATCTTTTGGTTTTATCACTACATAGAACATGCCATTCTTTTTTTCTTCGGATGTATAAGTGAAATTAGTTGATGTGAATTTAATTCCGTTGTCATCACTATTAGTATATCCGGCACCCGAATAAGCAACCCCCATAAATGGCAGAAATGATGCAACAGTGTCTTTAGCAACACGCAGATCATAACCCGCTGTTAAATAACGTTGGATGCCATATGATGGATAGGCATAGTTTGCTTCAAAAGTAAAATCTTTTGATTCTATCATCTTTTTAATAGCGGCAGCTTTTGCTGCTTTTTTCTCACTTTTTTTAGTTTGCGCTGTAGCGGGAGCTATGGCAGCAAATGCGATGAATAAAGCGAAAAATATTTTAATTAAAGCTTTCATTTTTAATGGTTTAATGTATAATAACGTAATACCCGTGTTAGACTTTATGCTTAGCAATAAGTTTAATTGAAAAGAAGATTATTGCAGTATATTGTAATACAATTAGCAGCCTTCGCTGTTTTACTTAAATAAGGGCAAGCTGTTGAATAATAAGATTGTTTGTGAGCATAATTCATGATTGTTTTTTTATTTAAGATGCATTTACAAGCGAGTTTCCATAAAGCACTCAAAAATATTTTACATAAAAAAAGCCACCCGTTTTAATGGATGGCTTTGTATGATCTAAATGTACTTTTTATATCAGGCTAACACTGCGGTTAACAAACTCGGTTAGCTCGGCACCGGTTAATAACCCTTGTGATAGCAGGGCCAGGTCAAACGCTTGTTTGGCAAGTTGTGCCTGTACAGTTTCGTCTTCGCCTTCTAAGATCTTGCCTATCAATTTGTGGTTGCCATTTACAATTACCTTGTAGTTATCGGGCATGTTACCGTAAAAACCCATACCGCCGCCCATGGCAGCCATATCTTTCATACGGCGCATAAACTCGTCCATCGTAACCGTAACAGGTAGCTCATCGGGATTAAGGCTTTCCAACTGCACTTTGTAAGCAGGTTTGTTAATGGCCTTATCAAAGATCTCTTTAATTTTTGTTGATTGCTCTTCGGTTAAAACATGCTCAGGTGCATCATCTTTCTTGATCAGCTTATCAGCAACATCAGCATCAACACGTTTTAAAGATGTTTTTTCCAGCTTTTGTTCTAACTGACTGATGAAATGATTATCGATAGGAGAGTTCATCACCAACACATCGTAACCTTTTTTACCTGCCGATTGGATAAATGAATCCTGTTTCTGCGGGTCGTTGGTATAAATGTATATCAGCTGGCCATCTTTATCTGTCTGTACAGCTTCAACCTTGTCTTTATATTCATTCAGCGTAAAGTTTTCTTTAGCGGTGTTGGTTACCAAAACAAAATCTTTAGCCTTATCATAGAACTTATCTTCGCTCACCATGCCGTATTTTACAAACAGGCCAATGTCGTTCCATTTCTCTTCAAAGCCTTTACGGTCGTTTTTAAACAGTTCGGCAAGCTTATCTGCTACTTTCTTGGTGATATAACTGTTTATCTTTTTAACGTTGCTATCGGCCTGTAAAAAGCTACGTGATACGTTCAACGGGATATCCGGCGAATCGATAACACCATGCAGCAACATTAAAAATTCAGGAACAATATCTTTAACCTCTTCGGTAATAAATACCTGGCGGGAGAATAATTTTATTTTGTTCTTCTGAATCTCAAAATCGTTCTTCAGTTTAGGGAAATACAATACACCGGTAAGGTTAAACGGATAATCAACATTAAGGTGGATCCAGAATAGCGGGTCTTCAGAGTATGGGTATAGTTCTTTGTAGAATTTCAGGTAATCCTCATCTTTAAGCTCGTTTGGCGCTTTTGTCCAGATAGGATTAGTATCGTTGATGATATTATCAACCTCGATAGATTTGTATTTTGGTTTGCCTTCTTCATCAACACCGTCTTCTTCCTCTTGAGTGGTAGTGCCAAATTTGATAGGTACGGGTAAGAATTTGCAGTATTTATCCAATATTTCCTGTAAACGGTGCTGGCTCAAAAACTCTTCCGATTCTGCATTAATGTGCAGGGTAATTTCGGTGCCGCGTTCTTCCAGGCTGCCTTCGCTTATTTCAAACTCGGTGCTGCCATCGCAAACCCAATGAGCAGGAGTAGCGCCATCCTGGTAGGATAGGGTTTCAATTTCAACTTTATCGGCCACCATAAACGCAGAGTAAAAGCCTAAACCAAAGCGACCGATGATCTCGTTGGCGTCTTTAGCTTCTTTAAATTTCTCCACAAACTCGGTAGCACCCGAAAATGCGATCTGGTTAATGTATTTTTTTATTTCTTCGGCCGTCATACCCAAACCATTATCAGATATGGTGATGGTCTTTTTGTCTGCATCAAAGGCAACTTCAACACGCAGGTCGCCCAGGTCGCCGTTGTACTGGCCTAATGAAGCCAGACGTTTTATTTTTTGTGTAGCATCAACCGCATTTGATACCAGCTCGCGCAGAAATATCTCGGTATCAGAGTATAAGAACTTCTTAATTATGGGAAAAATGTTTTCGGTGTGTATCGAAATTGTTCCTTTTTCTTGCATAGTATTATGTGTTTAGAAAATTTGAATGATTTACGGATACACCCAATCAATGCCCGTTCCAAAGCTTGCGGTTTGCCAAATTGGCAGAGGAGGGAAGGATTATAAATTAAATAATTCTATTCATTGACAAATAAGTAAAGCGACCGAAATTTATTATTATTGTAATACCTAATCGTATATCATGTCCTTAAGTTCAAATTCACTTATTCATTTAACGAATACCAAACAAGCTTTAAAAGGGATACTAACCGAAAATTTTAAGATTAAATATTGTGTTGAAAATGTATTAACACAAACGGGAAAGTTATCTTATGCTGTTCCCATGGTAAGTTTCTGTGATATCCCCATGTCAGAAATTAAAGAACATATAGAAAAATATGGTTCTTATGGCATCGGATTAACACGGGAGTGGGGACAAGCAAATAGTTTAAATCCAGTATTTTATGTTGATAAAAACTCATCTATTGGAAAAGCATATTATGAAACCTTTGATGAAATTTTTCTTGGTCCTAAAAGAAAGGTTTCAGAATTAACAGATATAGAAAGCAAACACTTAGATGTAATGCGATATATGAAGAATTATGAAGCGGATTTAAATAGAAACGGAAAAATTGAACACAATTATAGATATGCAGATGAAAAGGAATGGAGATATGTCCCCAATAAAAATGAAGCTCCTATGGTCTATCGGAACGAAATTTATGTATCAAATAAGGCAAAATTTAATAACAAATTGAATGAATTAAGATTATACTTTGAGCCGAAGGATATTAAATACATCATTATCCAGCATGATCATGAAATAACTGAGTTTATAAATATGCTAAGAGATTCAAAAGGTACAAAGTATTCTTATAACGATGTTGAACGCTTAATGACTCGTATAATAACAGTTGAACAAATAAAGAGTGATTTTTAATTAAGCAGCGGGATTATTTTGAGCGACACCTACTAGTAATAATAATCATTAATTTGAAAGACCTTTATGTATTATAAGTTCGCTTTAGGTTAATTGCAACCTGCTTCAAACCAGTTTTAACGTCTTCATCCGTCACATTCCCATCTGCATTTATTTTAGAACGGATGAAATTTATAAGCAAAGTATCTGTAATATTTGCAGATAACGCACCTAATATTAATTGTAACGAAGCATGAGCATTTTCTCCGCCTAAAGATGCTGTGATCAATACCACAGGTTTATCAACCAAAGTACTGCTGCTTACCAGCCAGTCTAAAGCGTTCTTAAGCTGACCGGGTACCCCAAAAGCATATTCAGGCGTGCAAATAATTATGGCGTCTGCAGCAGTAATGGCGTTTCTTAAAGTTATGACAGGTTCGGGGGGCGTATCATTATCTAATCCCGGGTCAAAAGGTGGGATGGAGCTAAGTGCATCATAGATATGATAATTTACATCCGAAGGAAGTAAACTACCAATGTGTTTTAAGATATTATGGTTTGATGAGCCTGCACGCAAGCTACCAGAGATGGCGAAAATGTTAGCCCCCCCCGACCCCCTGAAGGGGGAGTAGAATTATCTGATTTGTTGTTTTCCATACCATAAAATATAGTTCCCTTTAGGGGTTGGGGGGCTCAATTATTAGCAAACTGCAATATAAACGCCGAGCCTTTGCCCTCTGTAGATTGTGCCTGAATATTTCCTTTATGCAGCAGCATTATCTGTTTACACAAGCTAAGGCCAATACCGCTACCTGTTTTGCGGGTGCTAAAAAACGGAATAAAGATCTTATCCAATAATTCAGGTGGCATCCCAAGGCCATTGTCCATTACTTTTACCAGCGTACGGTTATTGCTTTGTATTTCGGCAGATAGGGTAATACGTGGTTCATCCCGGTCTTTAACCGCTTCAATGGCATTTACCAGCAGGTTTATCATTACCTGGTCTAAAAGGTTTATATCCGCTTCTATGGCCAATGCAGGATCGCGCAGAATGATCTCCAGTTCGATGTTCTTTTTCTCCAGCGTCGGTCGCATCAGGCTGGCGAGGTTCTCGAACATATTGCGCACCAGTATCTTGTCCAGGTCAAGTTTGGTTATTTTGTTAAGGCTGCGATAGCTTTCGGTAAATTTAAGTAAGCCCTCGCTGCGGCGTTTAATTGTATCAATACCCAGGGATATATCTTCCAGGTCGGCGCTTTGTATGCTGTTGGCTATTTCGGGGCTTTGCAGACGGTTTTTCATGGTATCAGCCAAAGAAGAGATTGGGGCAACCGAGTTCATTATCTCGTGCGTCATTACATTTAACAACTTCGACCATGCCTTTGATTCCGTTTCATCCAAAGCCTCACTCACGTTTTGGAAAGCGATTAGCTTATACATCTTTTCATCGCTGCGCATAATACTTGCGGTAACCAGCATTTTTACCTGCTGCTGGTCGCGGGTAATGCTTAACACTTTAGAATCGCCCGGCTTAAGCCTTACCACGTCCTTATACAGGGCTGGTTCGCGTTTTTCAAGCGAGTGTATGGTTTTTAAATAGGGTATACTTATCAGCGATTTAAAAGCTTCGTTTATCCAGCTTATTTCACCGGTTTCCTGCTCGTAGCTTAAAATGCCCGTATCAACCAGTTCCAATATTTTTTGCAAATAATGATATTGTGTTTCGCGTTCGCGACTGATCAGTTTAAACGTGGTATTAATATCGTTAAATCCTTTACGTAAAGGCTTTAATTCATTTGGGGCCTTGCGCACATCAAAATGACGGGAAAAATCGCGGTAATGAATAGATTCTACAAACTGGTTTACCTCGTCCTGCGCTTTTTTGTTGAAGCGTATCAGGTCAAGTACCGAGTAGATTACCAAAGGCACGGTTATAACGGTGTAGAAGAATTTCCCATCGTTTACCAGCAAAATAGCTGTAGCCGCTACGGCAACAAATAAAAAAAGTACACGCAGCACCAGCCGCCATTCGTAACGGTTAAATATCATATTTACTTAATCTGCGGTATAGGGCGGTACGCGTTAAACCTAATTCTTTAGCGGCACGGGTAATGTTGCCGTTATGTTTTTCAATCACACGTAGTATCGCGTTCTTTTCCAGGGTGCTTAGTTGAATGTTATCCTCATCTATCATGCTCTCTCCGGGCGTTTCCAGTATCGAGAAGATCAGATCATCGGCCCTTAGTATGTGTTCATCAGCCATGATCACAGCACGCTCAATGGTATACTGTAGTTCGCGTACATTACCCGGATAATTATAGGAGCGCAACTTTTGTAAAGATGCAGGTTCAAACTCCATTGTTGGTTTAAGATATTTGCTACTGTATAGCTTAGCGAAGTGCTTAGCCAATATCACAATATCCTCGGCACGCTTACGCAATGGCGGCATATTTATTTCAACCGTGTTTATGCGGTATATTAAATCCTTACGAAACTTATTCTCGTTAGCCAACTCCGTAAGCGGCACATTGGTAGCGCATATCAAACGGATGTTTACATCAACTGCTTTGTTGGTACCTAAGCGCGTTACCTGTCGGTTTTGCAATACGGTTAACAATTTTGCCTGTTGCTGTAAGCTGATATTACCAATCTCATCAAGGAACAGGGTGCCACCTTCGGCTTCTTCAAAGCGACCCATACGATCTTCGCGGGCATCAGTATAAGCGCCTTTTTTATGACCGAACAATTCACTTTCAAATAACGAATCGGTTAACGCGCCAACGTCTACTTTTATAAAAGGTTTATCGGCACGTAACGAGCGTTCATGAATAGCTTTCGCCATTAAATCTTTACCTGTGCCATTTTCGCCTAATATTAAAATATTAGCATCGGTAGGGGCTATCTTATTTACTTTATGAAATATATCCTCCATCACCTCAGAATCGCCCAGGATAGATGTACCGGTATCGCCTTTGGCAGATGCCTTTGTAGGTTTACCGCCGCCTTCTTTTTTATCAAGCAGGTCTTTTATAGTATCTATCAGCTTTTCGTTATGCCATGGTTTCACCACAAAATCATTGGCACCTTCTTTTAACGACCGTACCGCCAGGTCAATATCCCCATATGCGGTAATCATTATCACACAAACGTCGGGTTTCCATTCTTTTATTTTACGCAGCCAGTATATACCCTCGTTGCCGGTGTTAATGGCGCTGTTAAAGTTCATATCCAGCAAAACCAAATCAACCTGGTTGCGCTGTAAAAGCCAATTCAGGTTTTCGGGGTTCTTCTCGGTAATGATCTCCTGTGTTTCTGTTTTTAGCAATAACTTAACAGCCGTAAGTACATCGGGGTCGTCATCAACAATTAAAACGGTTGCTTTTTTAAGTATCATTTATGGGGTAGTTAATTCGAGGTTATATATAGATAGTAAAGTAAAACATTTTACGCTGCAAATTAATAACTGAATGTTAAATATCGTACCATTTATAGCATAATACCTATTATATTGAAAATCAACTGTGATATGCGGCTATAAAAAACCAGGCTCTTTTAGCAGTGTATCATAACCGAACACATGCTGTAACAGAAGCGTACGGTGCAATATTAGGTTTTACGTATAAGGCGTTGAAATACAGTAATTTAATTTGTGGCATGTGTTTTTGTATTCAATTACAAAATATTAATAAAATACAGTGGACAGAGTAATAGCAAAAAAGAAATGGAGCACTAAGCGCCTGATGACCATAGCCGGTATTGCAGGTGTTGTAGTTTTAGTTGCCGGCAGTATATTTTTTACATCGGGCAAGAGTAAATTAAATGTTGATACAGAGCGTATAACCATAAGCGAAGTTAAAAAAGGCGCCTTCCAGGAGTTTATTCCGGTTAATGGCGTGGTAATGCCGCTGAATACCATATTCCTGGATGCTGTAGAAGGCGGGCAGGTTGAAGAGAAATACGTAGAGGATGGCGCAATGCTTAAAAAAGGCGACCCTATTTTAAAACTAAGCAACGTAGACGAAGAACTAAGCCTTGCCTCGCAGGAGTCGGCAGTTTTTGGCGAGCAAACACAAATGCAGATAGCGCATAACAATGCGCAGCAAAATACGGTAAGTAAACTTAACCAAATGGCCGATGTTGACAATGCATTTAAAGAAGCCGAGCGTGTTTACCTGCTTGATAAAAAGCTTTATGAACAAAAAGCCATTGGTTTGCAGGAGTATCAGGCAGCAAAAAACGCTTACGATTACCAGTTGCGCCGTAAACGTTTAACTACACAGATCTTAAAACAAGATACCGCTCTTACTATACAGCAAGAACAACAAGCAAAAGAACACTACGCACAAATGAAAGCAGCGCTAACGCTGATGCGTAAAAAGGTAGCCAGCTTAACTTTAAGGGCCCCAATAGATGGTCAGTTAACATCGCTGGATGCAGAAGTTGGGCAAAACAAAAATAAAGGCGAGCACTTAGGCCAGTTGGATGCACAGAACGGCTTTAAGGTACAGGTTGAGATTGAAGAGCACTACTTGTCAAGAATTTACAACGGTTTAGTGGGCGATTTTACCTTTGCCGATAAAAGCTATAAGCTGGTTATTAAAAAGGTTTATACATCGGTAGGCAAAACAGGTCGTTTCCTGGTAGATATGCAGTTTGTTGGCGCAGTGCCTAAGGGCATCCGTAAAGGGCAAACCTTACAAATACGTTTAGCATTGAGCGACGAAACAACCGCGCTGCTATTACCTAAAGGTGGTTTCTACCAGCAAACAGGTGGCAACTGGATCTTTAAAGTAAGCGATGACGGTAAAACAGCATATAAAACAGACATACAGATAGGCCGGTACAATACGGATAATTATGAATTGCTGAAAGGCTTAAAACCTGGTGATAAAGTAATTACATCGAGCTATGAGAACTATGGCGATATACAGGAGCTTGTACTAAAGAAGTAGCAAAGGCGTGTAACCTTCTTTAAAATGATGCGTCTTTAATAAGAAGTAATAATGTAAAAAGAGAAATTAATTATATAAAAATATAAATCACAATTAACAAAAGGCTTCCGCGCGAGAGCGCGGAAGCTGGGGAGGCCAAATGATAAAAATTACAAATCTTGAGAAATTCTACCGCACCGAAGAGGTAGAAACCATTGCATTGAACAAGCTTACAATGGAAGTTAACACCGGCGAATTTGTGGCCATTATGGGGCCATCTGGTTGCGGTAAATCAACCTTGCTGAACATTTTGGGTATGCTGGACGATCCGGACGAAGGTAGCTATGTATTCAACGGGATTGAGGTAGCTCATTTTAACGAGCGCAAACGTGCCGACCTGCGTAAGCATAACATCGGTTTCGTATTTCAGAGCTTTAACCTTATCGATGAGTTAACCGTATTCGAAAATGTTGAGCTTCCATTGATCTACACAGGTGTAACCGCTGCAGAGCGTGTTAAAAGGGTGGAAGAGGTGTTAGACAAAATGCAGATCATGCACCGTCGTAACCACTACCCTCAACAGTTATCTGGTGGTCAGCAACAACGTGTGGCTATTGCCCGTGCTGTTGTTAACAAACCAAAGCTGATACTTGCGGATGAGCCTACCGGTAACCTGGATAGCAGCAACGGTAACGATGTAATGGAACTACTTACAGATTTGAACGAACAAGGGACTACCATTATAATGGTTACCCACTCTGAACATGATGCCCGTTACAGCCACCGTATCATCCGTTTATTGGATGGACAAACTGTGATGGAAAACATCATGGTATAATACCTTTTTAGTTTAATATAATATAGTTAAGTGTGCCTCCTGCTTTCCTCTCCGCCCTTCATCTGGCGGAGGGGCTGGCTTGAGAATTGCCTTATTATGGGATTGTCATGTTTAAAAATTGCTACGGAACAGGCCTCCTCAAAGTAGCAAAAGAACTTTTTACTCATTATAATTCTGTATTAAGCTACCCGGTTAAGAGTTTTAGAAACGAGTAAATAATTAAAATCACCGGTATCATGTTTAAAAACTTCGTAAAAACCGCCTTCAGGAGCCTTACCAAAAATAAGGCATATAGCTTTTTAAATATTTTTGGTTTATCAATAGGTATAGCTTGTGCCTCTCTTATTTTTTTATGGGTTGAAAATGAGGTTAACTACGATTCTGCCCACTTAAAGAAAGACCGAATTTACCTTGCGCGCGAAAACCAGAAGTATGATACCTATGTGTTTACTCATTCATCAACACCGGGCGTTATGGGGCCGGCCATACAAGCCGAACTACCTGGCGTAGCTAATACCTGCCGTACAAATGAAGGCACACAGTCTTTGTTGTTTGCTACCGGTGATAAGCCAATTTTTGCCTACGGTAAATATGTAGAATCTTCGTTTTTCAGCATCTTCACCCTGCCATTTTTGGAGGGGAACCCAGCCACTGCATTCACACAACTACACTCGCTGGTTATTACTCAAAAAGCAGCTAAAAAATTCTTCGGGAACGATAAAAACATTATCGGCAAAAGTATACGGGTCGATAATAAACAAGATTACATTGTAACAGGTGTTATAAAAGATATTCCAGCCAACTCTACCATTCAATTTGAGTGGCTTATGCCTTTTCAAATATATTGGGATAAAAGCCCGTGGTTAAAAAGCTGGGGCAATAACTCATTAAGTACTTATATAGAACTAAAGCCCGGCGTTGATCCAAAAACGGTAAACAAACAGTTATACGGTTTCATACAAAAGCATGAGCCTACTTCTTTATTAAGCCATGTGTTTTTATTTAACATGAATGACTGGCACCTGTATGACGATTTTAAAGATGGTTTTAGAACAGGTGGCGGCCAGATAGAATATGTACGCCTGTTTACTGTTATCGCCTGGATCATTTTATTCATCGCCTGTATCAATTTCATGAACCTGGCCACTGCCCGCAGCGAAAAACGTGCCCGTGAAGTTGGTGTGCGTAAAGTTTTGGGCGCAAACAAAAAATCCCTGGCATTGCAATTTATAGGCGAAGCACTATTTATGTCATTTGTTGCCGGGTGTTTTGCAGTCGTATTTATTATGCTTGTTCTGCCCGCATTTAACCTGCTGGTGCAAAAGCAACTTACCCCCGGTTTTGATAACCCTTATCATATTATTGGTTTATTATTTATTACGGTGATCTGTGGTTTAGTTGCCGGCAGTTACCCATCGTTATACCTTTCCTCATTTAACCCGGTATCTGTATTAAAAGGGATAAAACTAAAAGATACCGGAGCAGCATATATCCGTAAAGGGCTTGTTGTAATGCAGTTTACCGCGTCGGTGATCTTAATCATCAGCACTATTATAGTTTATCAGCAAATACAGCATGTAAAAAGCAGGCAGTTAGGTTTTAATAAAGATAAACTGGTAGAGATCCCCTTGCAGGGAGATATGGCAAAGAATTTTAACTCTATTAAACAAGATTTGGTGAACACCGGCTATATCCAAAACGTAGCTCTGTCAGATCATGCTATTATTTATGGCGGTAATAACACATCCGGACTTACCTGGGATAGTAAGCCCCCTGGTTCACAAGTATTAATATCGCAAAGATATGTTACCCCGGAGTTTGTGGAAACATCCGGACTAAAACTATTAGAAGGCAGAAACCTGACGGTAACCGATACCAATGCTAAACCTTTAAATATGCTTATAACCCAAAGTATGGCAAACTTAATGGGCAAAGGGAGCGCTTTGGGCAAAAGAGTTCATGGCGAGGGTGATACAGCATCGGCCGTTGTAGTAGGTGTAGTGAACGATTATGTATATGGCAATATGTATGGCAAGCCAGATCCGGTGATGTTTTTTAGTACGGCCCCTAAAAATACAGAGTTGATGTATGTGCGCATTAAATCGCAAAAAGAGATAGAGGCTTCATTAACAGCTGTACAGGATGTTTTGAAAAAAGATAACCCTGCTTACCCGTTCGATTACCGCTTTGTTGACGATCAGTTTAGCCAAATGTTCCAAAGCGAAATGCTGGTAAGTAAATTATCAAGGGTGTTTTCTGCGCTGGCCATTGTTATATCATGCCTCGGCTTATTTGGCCTGGCCGCTTACACAGCCGAACGAAGAATAAAGGAAATTGGTATCCGTAAAGTATTGGGCGCAAGTGTATCAGGGCTTGCAACTTTACTATCTAAAGATTTTTTACAATTAGTTATCGTATCCTGTGCAATAGCTTTCCCTGTAGCCTATTCTGTAATGCACAGCTGGCTTAAAGGGTATCAATATCGTATTGAAATACACTGGTGGGTATTTGCGGTGGCTGGTTTAACAGCTATACTAATAGCCATAATAACCATTAGTTTCCAGGCAATAAAAGCGGCGTTAAGTAACCCCATTAAAAGTTTACGGTCTGAGTGATTAATTTAAAATGTAACACATCATGTTTAAGAACTATATAAAAACAGCCGTCAGGAGTCTTTATAAAAATAAGGGCTTTACTGCTATAAATATATTAGGCTTGGCATTGGGCCTTGCCACTTGCCTGCTTATTGTTTTTTATGTGGTTGATGAACTAAGTTATGACCGTTACAATACCAAGGCAAATCGTATTTACCGTGTAAATGAAGACCTTAAACTTGGCGAGAACAATGTGCAATATGCTGTTGCTATGCCTCCGTTGGCTAAAACGCTAAAAGTAGAATATCCCTATATAGAGGACGCAACCAGGATTAAAAACGCCGGTACCACTCACGTTAAAAAAGGTAATATTAATATAGTTGAAAACAGGGTTGGTTTTGTTGATGCCTCTATATTCAACGTATTTACCCTGCCTATGATAAGTGGCGAGCCAAAAACCGCTCTGCTTGAGCCCAACACAGTTGTACTTACTGAAAGCACCGCCAAAAAGTATTTTAACACGACCGATGCCGTTGGCAAAACCATCGTTTTTAACGAAAAGGAAAACTTTAAAGTAACCGGCGTTATAAAAGACGTTCCGAAACAGTCACACTTTAACTTTGATTTTTTTGTGTCATTAGAATCCTTCCCTGATAGCCGTTCAAACGAATGGTTAAGAAGCGATTATAATACCTACGTATTATTAAAGGATGCTAAAGATCATACAAAACTGGAAGCCAGCTTTCCGGCATTTTTACAAAAGTTTAGTGGCTCGCAAATGCAGTCAGAGTTAGGTATGAGCATTTCCCAGTTTGAAAAAAGCGGCAGCCATTTCAGGCTGAACCTTACCGCATTAACAGATATCCATCTAAAATCAAACCGTTCGGGCGAACTTGGCCCAAACAGCACTACACAGTATGTTTACATATTTTCGGCAATTGCCCTGTTTATATTGTTGATTGCCTGCGTAAATTTCATGAACCTGAGCACAGCCCGTTCATCAAACCGTGCACGTGAGGTCGGTGTTCGCAAGGTATTGGGTTCATCACGTAAATATTTAATACTTCAGTTTTTGGCCGAGTCTATACTGGTAACTTTTGTGGCTACAGTTATAGCAATGATCGCGGCAGCAGCTGTGTTACCTTTGTTTAATCAGTTATCAGGTAAAGAGATAGTACTCACAGTTGAGTCGCTTAAGTGGTTGGTTCCATCATTATTATTTATCATATTGGTGATAGGTTCGCTTGCAGGTTCATATCCGGCTTTTTTCCTGTCGGCATTTCAGCCTATAGATGTTTTAAAAGGTAAACTTTCGGCAGGTTTTAAAGGTGGTGACTTACGCAGCTTTTTAGTTGTGTTCCAGTTTTTTGTATCCATACTGCTTATTATTGGCACATTGGTTATTTATAACCAGCTAAACTACATCCAAACCAAAAACCTGGGTTATAACCGCAACCAGGTGCTTGTTGTACAAAATTCCTCTGAACTAAAAGATCAGGCTAAAGTATTTAAACAGGAATTAGCGGAGCTACCGGGTGTTAAAAGTGCTACCATGACCGGCTTTTTACCCACTAACGGATGGAGAAACACCCGTATTTACTTTAAAGACGCCAGCTTTGATCAAAAAAAATCACTGTTCCCGCAGAGCTGGGAGGTTGATGCCGATTACATACCTACCATGGATATGAAAATGGCTGCAGGCCGCAACTTCTCTAAAGAAATGATGACCGATTCATCAGCGGTTATTTTAAATGAAGCGGCTGCTAAATTCCTGGGATTTTCAGATCCTATAAATAAAACCATCTATCAATCGTCAGGTGGTGACCGTAAAGGGAGCGCCCCCAATGTTAAAGAATGCCATATAATTGGTGTGGTTAAAAATTTTCACTTCAATTCGCTTCGCGAAAAAATAGAGCCTGTTGTAATGACACTGGGTCAAAACTCAGGCGCTTTGGGTATCCGGGTGAGCACTACAAATATCACGGCATTAATGGGTCAGATAAAGGATAAATGGAACAGCTTATCGCCGGGTGTACAGATCAATTACTCGTTTATGGATCAGGATTTTGATGCGTCATACCGTACCGAGCAACGTATCGGGACGATCTTTGTAATATTCACATCGCTCGCAATCATCATTGCTTGCCTTGGCTTATTTGGCCTGGCTGCTTACGCTGCCGAACAACGCACCAAAGAAATAGGCATCCGGAAAGTTTTAGGTGCCGATGTATCTGTTATTGTTGGCATGCTGTCAAAAGATTTTATAAAGCTGGTGTGCATCGCTATCGTACTTGCTTCGCCAATTGCATGGTATGGCATGAACAAATGGCTGCAGGATTTTGCCTACCGTATAACGATACAATGGTGGGTAATTGCCGTGGCCGGTGCTGGGGCATTAGTAATAGCATTTGTTACCATCAGTTTTCAGTCTGTTAAGGCAGCGCTGGCAAACCCGGTAGATAGCTTAAAAAATGAGTAATAGATTCAGGATATAAGAATCAGGAAATAAGATAAATTAACAGAATTAGTAACCAATAAAACGGTGACAGATGTTTAAGAACTATTTAAAAATAACCTGGCGTAACCTATTAAAAAACAAGAGTTTCACCAGCATAAATATTGCCGGGTTGGCAGTGGGTATGGCCAGTGCCGCACTTATATTATTTTGGGTGCAAAACGAGGTGAGCTATGACCAGTTCCATCAAAATAAAGATAGGTTATACCAAATGTATAACAGGTCGGTTTTTGATGGTAAACTTTGGTGCTGGGGTACTACGCCAAAGCCCATGATGAAAGCTTTGAAGCAAGATTATCCGCAGGTAGAACAAGCCGCGCGTGTAAAGTCCGCCAACTTTCTGTTTACCCTTGGTGATAAACACCTAAATATTGACGGATATTTTACCGACCCTGATTTCCTGACCATGTTTAGCTTCCCGCTGGTAAAGGGCAATCCAAAGGTTGCACTCAGCAGTATGAAAAATATCGTTATCACCGAAAAAACAGCTAAGAAATTGTTTGGTAACGAGGATGCCATGGGTAAAACCGTTAAGATAGATAGCGTTGACTTTTTTACTGTGACCGGTGTAATGAAAGACCTACCGAATAACACAGATTTTGATTTTGAATACTTGATGCCCTGGTCATACTGGGAAAAAATAAATGGGAGTGAAGATAAAAACTGGGGCAATAACTCAGTACACACCTTTGCTGTATTAAAACCAGGCATTACCGAAGCATTTATAAATAGCCGGGTAAAAGATATCACCCGCAGCCATTCGGATATTAAAGATATTGATGTGTTTATGCATCCGGCAACTAAATGGAGGCTATATTCAAAATTCGAGAATGGCAAAATAGCAGGCGGTAGAATAGATACTATAAAGCTATTCAGCATTATAGCAGTCTTTATTTTGTTGATTGCCTGCATAAATTTCATGAACCTGAGCACCGCCCGCAGCGAAAAACGCGCCAAAGAAGTAGGGATCCGTAAAGTTGTAGGCGCATCAAAAAGCAGCCTGATCGGACAGTTTTTGGGCGAATCTATAATGATCGCATTAATTGCGGGCGTTGTGGCATTGATAATTATTGAGTTATCACTGCCTGCATTTAACAACCTTACTCAAAAACACCTGTTTGTGCCATTTAGCAGCCCTTCATTTTGGCTGATCGTAGTATCTTTTATCCTGTTCACAGGTATTGTGTCTGGCAGTTATCCGGCATTGTACCTGTCATCATTTGCGCCGGTAAAAGTTTTAAAAGGCACATTTAAAGCAGCCAACGCGACTTTTTCACCGCGCAAGATCCTGGTTGTTACGCAATTTACATTTGCTATTGTACTCATCATATCTACCATTATTGTGAGGCAGCAGCTGGAATATGCTCAGAACCGTGATACAGGTTATAAGAAGAACAACCTGGTTTATACTATAATGCAGGGGAATATAGAAAAGAATTATTCGCTTATCCGTAACGAATTAATAACAAGCGGGGCTGCCACAGCGGTGACCAAAACCAGTGCGCCTATGACTGAGGGATGGAGCGATACCTGGAATTTTACATGGGATGGTAAGAACGAAAAGGAAAAATTAGACTTCAATATATTTAATGTTGATGGCGATTTTACAAAAACCATGGGCCTTAAAATTGTAGACGGGCGGGATATTGATGTTAAAACTTATCCTTCAGATTCGGTTGCGGTGTTACTTAACCAGGCTGCGGTAAAGATAATGGGCTTTAAACAGCCTATAGGGCAAATTTTAAGGAATGGTGATGACAAGATGAAGGTAGTAGGTGTTGTAAAAGATTTTATTCTGCAATCGCCATACGAACCGGTGAAGGGTATGATCATACAAGGGCCAAAATCGTGGTTTAACGTTGTCCATTTTAAGCTTAACGAAAAAAACACTACAGCAGAAAACCTTAAACTGGCCGAAGCAGTATTCAAAAAATTTAATTCAGAATACCCGTTTGAATATCACTTTGTGGATGAAGAATATAGCAAAAAATTTGCAGATGAACAGCGTATTGGCGTACTGGCTTCATTATTTGCGGGCCTAACCATATTTATATCATGCCTGGGCTTGTTTGGCCTGGCAACATACATGGCTCAAAATCGCATAAAAGAAATAGGTGTGCGTAAAGTTTTAGGTGCAACAGTATTAGGAGTGACCACCATGCTGTCAAAAGATTTCCTGAAACTGGTAGGTATATCGTTTATTGTGGCAACGCCGATTGCTATCTATTTTATGCATGATTGGTTACAGCATTACTCATATCGGGTGGATATAAGCGTTTGGGTGTTTGCCATGGCCGCGTTTTTAACAACACTTATATCAATTATAACGGTGAGTTTCCAGGCTGTAAAAGCAGCGCTGGCAAATCCGGTGGATAGTTTGCGGAGTGAATAGGGGTTAATGGAAACCCCGTGGTGTTTAGCATTTAGGTTTTTAGAATTTCAATATTATGTTTAAAAATTATTTGAAAATTGCCTTTCGTAACCTGCAAAAGCAAAAGCTTTACAGCTTGATAAACATTACGGGACTTGCCGTTGGTTTGGCCGTGTGCATGATGATAATGCTGTATGTTACGCACGAAATGACCTACGATCGTTTCCATGCTAATGCTAAGCGTATATATAAGCTCCAGGCCAGTATTAATATTGGTGGCAACGTTATGAACATGAACTACATGAGCTACGCATCGGGCCCGCTGGTAAAACAAAGCCAGCCCGGTGTTGAGAGCTACATGCGCACTTTAGATTATTTTAAGCCGGTTATAGTAAGCAATCCGCTTACCCCCGAAACTAAATTTAAAGAGGAGAAATTGGTATTTGCCGACCCTGCCTTTTTTAACTTTTTCACTTTCAATTTAAAAGCAGGTACAGCAGGGGATGTGCTAAGCAAGCCGTTCTCGGTTGTGATATCGCAGGATATGGCCAAAAAGTATTTTGGTGATACTAATCCGGTAGGTAAAACCATCCGCCTAAAAACCGACAGCGCGTACACCTACCAGGTTACCGGCGTTGCCGAAAATGCACCGTCAAACTCCTCTATCAATTACAATTTTGTGGCGTCGGCAAGTAGTTTGCTGGCCATGAAAGAAGCGAAGAATTATACCGGCGAACAAAGCATATCCGGAGGATCATTTAATTTGTTTCTGCTGCTAAAAAATGCCGCTGATACAGCTAATACCCGCAAAAGCTTGCAGCATATGGCCGACAATAATAAAGGTGATTTTAAAACTCAATACCATCTGTCATCAATAACCAGCCTGCACTTAGCTAATAATTTTGGCGATTTCTCTAACCTAAAATATCTTAAAATATTCCCGCTGGTTGCTGTATTGATATTGCTGCTGGCACTGGTTAATTACATGAGTCTTACCACCGCCAGGGCAACCCTGCGCGCAAAAGAGGTGGGGGTACGCAAAGTATCAGGGGCCAGTCGAAAAGCAATAGCAGCGCAGTTCTATGTAGAATCGGGTTTGTTCACGCTGTTATCATTCACACTGGGGTATTTGCTGTGTTACGCGTTTAAGCCCTGGTTTTTAAACATTCTGCAATTAAAAATAGATAACTCCTTTTTATACAGTCCAATCGTATTAATGTTTTTGTTTGGATTGCTATTATTAACAGCCTTAATATCAGGTATTTATCCATCAATTGTTTTGTCATCATTTAAGCCGGTTATCACCCTAAAAGGTAAATTGAGCAGGCAATCGGGGGGCACAGTTGTACGTAAAGTATTTACTACGCTGCAATTTAGCATCGCGGTTGGTTTAATTATATGTGGTGTTGTTATAGACAGGCAGCTTTATTATTTAAGGCATGCCGATACAGGACTTAACCGCGAAAACGTGGTAATGATACCTGTTGGAAACAGCATTGGTAAAAACTACCCTGCACTTAATAAAGATGTGCAGGCATTGGCGGGGGTAAGCAGCGTGGCTACATCACATTATGCTATGTATGGTGGTTATGATATGTTCTTTATCGAGGGTAAAACCAAGCAGGAAAGTGTAGCGCTGGCATCGCTTTCGGTTGATAATAAGTTTATTTCTACGCTTGGTTTAGAGTGGAAATTCGCGCCGACGCCAAATGCACAACTGGCTACGCGCACTAAGATAGTTATAAACGAAACCGCAATCAAAGACCTGAAATTGCCCGCTAACCCCGTTGGTAGTATCATTGATGCTGGTAACCAAAAACTCGAAGTGGCGGGTGTTGTCAAAAACTTCAATTTCAGTTCGATGGAAAGCACTATTGGGCCGCTGGGTTTATTTATAGCTGCTGATACTACGCAGGCCTGGGGAACAATGGGCTGCAACCTGTTTGCGAGAATAAAGCCCCATACCAACATACCATCACTCATTGGCTCAATAGAAAACATTTATAAAAAATACGATCAGGAAACGCCTTTCAGCTATACGTTTATGGACGATGCCTTTGATAAGCAATACAAAGCAGAGGACAGGCTGGCGGCTATATTCAGTACGTTTACTTACATCACCATTTTACTGGCCACACTGGGCTTATTTGGCTTGGCAGCCTTCACAATTGAGCAGCGTACCAAAGAGATCGGCATCCGTAAAATATTGGGGGCAAGTATGGCTACCATTACCACCTTGTTATCAACAGACTTTTTAAAGCTGATACTGCTATCGGTAATTATAGCTTCGCCGGTTGCGTGGTATGCAATGCATAACTGGCTGCAAAACTTTGCTTATCGTATTAATATCCCATGGTGGGTGTTTGCGTTGGCAGGCTCAATGGCATTAATAACAGCAATAGTCACTATAAGTTATCACGCTGTAAAAGCTGCATTGGCAAACCCGGTGAATAGCTTACGGAGTGAATAAATACCATTTATAAAAATCAATATCATGATAAAAAACTATATAAAAACTGCCTGGCGTAACATATTACAAAATAAGTTTTACGCTACCATTAACGTGGCCGGGCTAACAGTTGGCCTTGTTGTAGGCTTATTTATGCTGCTTTGGGTGCAGGATGAGCTGAGCTATGATAAGTTTAATTCAAACGCCAAAAACATTTATAAAATAGGTATAGTTGGCGGTACAGGCATCAGTAAACAAATATTTAATAACATTATAGGGCCGGTTGCCACTTTCGCTAAAAACGAGATACCCGAGGTTAAAGATGCTGTACGTATTATAGCGCTTGGCGAGGCTCCGTTTAAATATAAAAACAAGATTTTTTACGAGCCCGATTTTGCCTTTGTAGATCCGTCATACTTTACGGTGTTTGATTTTAATTTGATTAAAGGCGACAAAAATAATCCATTTCCTGATAACAGCTCCCTTGTAATTACCGAAAGCACAGCCAAAAAGTATTTTGGCACCGAGGACCCAATAGGTAAAGTAGTTATTACTGGGCAGGACGAACAGAACAAAGTTACGGGAGTGATACCTGATTACCCTGCTAACTCAAGCCTCAAATACCATGTGTTAATGCCAATGTCGAGGTTTAATTACCTGGCCTACGTTAAAAGTAAGACCAGTTATGACAATAAAACCGTTGTCTCATCAATAGATGCCGACTGGTCGGCCTTTAGGTTTCAAACCTATTTGTTAATGAAAGGTGATAGGGTTGATGCAACCGCACTCGAAAAAAAATTGCAGGCTATCCATGAGCGCAATAAACCCGAGGATGCACCAGTACCATACCTGACTCAACCATTGCTTAAAATGCACCTTTATAAAGCCGATGGAACGGATGGAGGCATGTCAACCGTGAGCACCTTTGCCATTGTAGCTTTAATGATATTGGTAATCGCCTGTATCAACTATGTGAACTTGTCTACAGCTCGGTCTATGCTGCGTGCTAAAGAGGTAAGTATGCGTAAAATAATTGGCGCGGGCAAATTCCAGCTTTTTATGCAGTTTATGGTGGAGACCGCATTGCTGTTTATGATAGCTGCTGTATTTGCCTTTATATTAATGGTTGTCCTGCTGCCAAATTTCAATCAGTTTTCGGGTAAGCAGATCACTTTAGATCTGTCTAACTATAACATTTGGCTTTGTATTATACTAACCTTGTTGGGTACGCTTGCGGCTTCAAGTATTTATCCGGCATTGCTATTATCATCTTTTGAACCATTAAAAGCGCTGAAAGGCAAAATATCTGTAAGTATAGGTAATGTGGCATTCAGGAGGATCCTGGTTGTTTTGCAATTTTCCGCATCCATCATATTGATCATTGGTACGCTGGTTATTGGCAATCAGCTCAAATTTATCCGTAATAAAAACCTGGGTTACGATAAAGAGAACGTGTTCTCTTTCAATATGCGTAACGAAATGCAGAAACATTACGATGTAGTAAAAACCGAATTGCTTAAAAATCCGGCTGTGTTATCAGTAACCCGTGCCGGGTCTGATATTATACAAAGCGGTAGTTCTACAGGTGATAACGATTGGGATGGCAAACCTACAAATTCAAATATGTGGTTTACCCAAATCTATTCTGATAAGGACTTTATCCCGTTCTTTAAAGTGAAGATACTTGACGGCGCTAATTTTACAGGTGCAGTGGCCGATTCGGCGCACTTCCTGATCAACGAAACAGCCGTTAAAGAAATGGGGCTTACAAATCCGGTTGGTAAACGCCTGCGTATCCAAACTCGTAACGGCACTATCATTGGAGTGGTTAAAGATTTCCACTATACTACAATTCATAAAAAAATAGAACCCGTTGTTTTTCAATACCAGCCCGACTATTCCTGGCGTGTATATGTGAAAACCACCGGCCGCGACGCACAGAAAGCCATAGCCGCGGCATTGGCCTCGTGGAAACAATACAACAACGATGTGCCGTTCAACTACGCTTTTTTAGATGAAAGCTATAATAAGCTGTATACAACAGAACAAAAGCAGGGAGAGTTATTTAACCTGTTTGCAACCATTGCTATTGTAATATCCTGCCTTGGTTTGTTTGGGCTGGCTACTTATTCGGCACAGGTAAAAACAAGGGAGATAGGCATTCGCAAGGTGCTTGGCGCAAGTGTGGCCAAAATTATAAGTCTGCTGGCTACCGAGTTTATGGTACTTATTATTATAGCCATAGTAATAGCCATGCCTATTGCCTGGTTTGCTATGAATAGCTGGCTGCAGGATTATGCCTACAAAATAAATATAGGCTGGGTTGTATTCTTGTTTGCCGGTGGCGGGGCAACGTTAATTGCACTGGCAACTATCAGCATACAATCTATAAAAGCAGCGCTGGCTAATCCGGTAAAAAGTTTACGTTCCGAATAAAATGACTAATCACCAATATCATGATAAAGAACTATATAAAAATTGCATGGCGTAACCTTGTCAGGAACAAGGGATTCGCTATAACCAACATTTTGGGGCTTACTATTGGCATGATCTGCACCATCTTCATTTTTTTATGGGTGAAAGATGAGATAGCATTTGATAAGTTTCATAAAGATCACGACAATATCTACCAGGTAATGGCCACGCGCGATTTTAAGCCCACCATCTTCACAGATCCAAATATGGCGCTGCCGTTGGCTAAAGCCCTTGAAGGTGGTAATCCTCAAATTGTAAGAACAGTAGTTACCTCGCACCAGGAATCGCACCTGATTGAGTATAAAAATACCAAACTTAAGAAAGATCTTTACCAGGCGAGTGAGCAGTTCTTTAACATGTTTACCTGGAAAACAATTAAGGGTAACTCAAGCGAAGCGCTTAAAGACCCTAAGTCGATCATCATCACAGAATCTGCGGCTAAATCATTCTTCGGGAGTGATGACCCTATGTATAAAACCGTAAGGCTTGATAATCAGCTAAGTTATAAGATAGCAGCTGTTGTGGCTGATCCTCCGGGTAATTCTACCTTCAAATTTGATTTTATACAGCCGTTTGATTACACATCAGATTATGTGAAGAACCGCATGAAGGAATGGTACAATTCATCGCATAATGTATTCGTTGAAACCACACCCGGTGCAAATATGGCCGCTATAGATAAGTATATCGACAAGATAAAACACGACAATGCGCCCAAGGATAAAATAAGCACTTATTATACCTTCCCCATGAACAAATGGCATTTGTACAGTGAGTGGAAGGATGGTAAAAATGTGGGGGGAATGATAGAGTATGTGCGTATGTTTACCGTTATCGCTATCATCATATTGCTCATAGCTTGCGTAAATTTCATGAATTTGAGTACCGCCCGCTCAGAGAAACGTGCCAAAGAGGTAGGGATCCGTAAAACTTTAGGCTCTGATAAAAGGCAGCTAATTACCCAGTTCTTCTTTGAATCTATTATACTGGCGTTGATAGCGTTTGTACTTTCGGTAGGTTTTGTTTACCTGCTGATGTCATTCTTTAACACACTGGTTAGTAAGAACCTCCATCTGAGCATTTTTGAGCCGTACTTTATGATCGGTGCGCTCATCATCATTCTGTTCACCGGTTTGGTGGCGGGCAGTTATCCGGCCTTGTACCTGTCATCGTTTAATCCGGTTAAGGTACTTAAGGGCACATTCGCGGCGGGTAAAAGCGCTGTATTACCAAGGCGGATATTGGTTGTTGGGCAGTTTGTTATGTCTATACTGTTAATATCGGCTACGGTTATTGTTTACCAGCAAATACAGCATATCAAAGACCGCAGCATTGGATATAACCCTAACAACCTGGTAATGGTGCCATCGTCAAGCGATATAGATAAGAACTACGCGGCCATTAAGCAAGACCTGCTGAATACCGGGTTGGTAAGCGCGGTGACCCGTACCTCATCGCCTATCACACAAATTTGGTGGAAATCTGGCTCGCCTGATTATGCCGGTAAGACCGCAAATGGTGATATTATTTTTTCGGGACTAAATGCCGATGCCGACTTTACAAAAACGATGGGTATTAAAATATTGCAGGGCCGCGATTTTAATAAAACACCCGGCGATACATCAGTAATGCTGCTAAACAAAGCGGCTGTTGAAGCCATGAAGCTGAAGAACCCCATAGGTATGGAAATGCGCTACGGCAGGAAGTTTACCGTTGCCGGCGTTATAGATAACGTTGTAATGGCATCGCCATATGACCCGGTGGAACCACTTATGATCTATTACGATCCCAATAATTCCAGCATGATCAACGTGCGGTTTAAGGATGGCACTAACCCAAAAGCCGGCATTAAGGCAATGGAGCCTATTTTTAAACAATACAATCCGCAAAACCTGTTCGAGTACCAGTTTGTAGACCAGGAGTTTGGTAAAAAGTTTGTAACCGAAGAGTTGATAAGCCGCATCACCAACATATTTGCAGGCCTGGCCATATTCATTTGCTGTATAGGTTTAGCCGGATTGGCATCATTCACTATCGAAAAACGCTTCCGCGAAATTGGGGTGCGTAAGGTAATGGGCGCATCGGTACAACAACTGTTAATGCTGATATCAACCGAGTTTTTAAAGTTGGTGTTGGTAGCTTTTGTTATTGCGGTACCGTTAACCTGGTATTTGATGAGTAACTGGCTGCAAAAATACACCTATCATATTAATATCAGTATTTGGCTGTTTGCGTGTGTAGGGGTGTTGATATTGCTTTTAACCATGATAGTAGTAAGCCTTAACACCATGAAAGCCGCGATGGCTAACCCGGTTAAGAGCTTGCGTTCGGAATAAATCACTTTTTATTATTAGTCATTGGTCAGTTAAACAGGCCAATGACTGGTAACGTAATAATCTAACGCTAAATCATATGCTAAAAAATCACTTCAAAACCGCGTGGAGAAACTTTTGGAAACACAGAACAACCGGCTTCATTAATATTGCTGGTTTATCTGTTGGTATGGCTGCGGCAGTATTCATATTTATATGGGTACAAAACGAGTATAATTTTGATAAAAGCCAACCTGATGCCCAAAATATATATCGAATTAAAGATTATTTGGCCATAGATAAAGTAACCACCTGGGTTTGGGAAAATTCGCCCTATAACTTAGGCGAGGAAGCAAAAAAACAAATGCCCGAGGTGGAGGCGCTTACCCGTGTGCAACCTGTAAGCTACCAGCCGCTTTACTTGAATATCAGGGGCGAATTTTTCCCTGAAACTACCGCGGCTTATGTTGACGATGCCTGGTTTGATGTATTCAAAAATGATTTTATAAGCGGTAACGCCATAGCATTTAAACAAAACCCATTTAGCATTATCCTATCAGAAACTAAGGCAAAAAAATATTTTGCTAACCAGGATGCAATTGGTAAAATTATACGCATTGATACAATTGATTACCAGGTACAGGCGATTGTGAGGGATGCACCAGCAAATTCCAGCTTTAAATTTGATGTATATATCCCGGTGGCGGCAAGGCACGCCGATGTGAAACAAAAAGAGAATGAGCTACAGTGGGGCAATTTTAATTACCTAATCTTCTTAAAACTTAGGCCGGGTACCGAGATCAAAAAAACAGCCGCTAAATTACAGGGCATCCTAGAAAAGCACCGCGACCAAAAAAACCTTACAGTAGGTTTAACAAAGTTAACCGATATGCATTTTGAGAGCGACCTGCAAAACTCCAGTATTTTGCATGGCGACAAAAAAGTTGTTTTAATTTTTGTGATACTTGGTGTATTGTTATTGGTGATAGCCTGCATTAACTATGTAAACCTTACCACCGCAAGGGCCAGTTTACGGGCAAAAGAAGTAAGCATTAAAAAAATTGTAGGGGCGGGGCGTAAGCATCTGTTTGCGCAGTTTGTATCAGAATCTGCTTTGGTAAGTTTAATGGCGCTGGCGTTAACGGTGCTTATTATCAGTGTATTTTTACCATCGTTCAACAGTTTTACCGAACGCAACTTCTCGTTAACTGTGGGTTCGGGCTACCTGTGGTTTATTATGATAGCTACGCTGCTGATAACCATTGTTTTAAATAGTATATATCCTGCACTATTATTATCGTCATTTAAGCCGTTAAATACTTTTAGGGGTGCCAGTGTACTTAAAATGAAAGACACAGTTCTGCGTAAAGGCCTTGTGGTGCTGCAATTTACGTTCTCTATATTCCTGATAGTAGGTGTAATAACTATTTACCGTCAGCTGGCATTTATCCGCTCGCAAAACCCGGGCTACAATCGCTCGCAGATCATGTCTTTTAATATTCCGTGGAAACTGATGCGCCATTTAGATGATGCAAAAAAAGTGGCTGTAAAATCAACCATTAAACAAAGTTTATTACAGCAGGCACCTATACAGGCGGTATCATTAATAGGGTTGGGGTCTATCCAGGACAACAATAGTTATTCATCGGGAAGTGCAGATTGGGATGGCCGCCCCAAAGATTTTGACCCCGCCATTTCCTATTTTGATGTAGACCGTGATTACAACAAACTGGTAAAGCTGGATTTTACCGCAGGCAGATGGTTTTTGGAAGGTAAGGTAGATGAGCACAATGCCATATTAAATGAAACTGCTGCTAAAGAACTTAATCTGCATAAACCTTATATAGGGCAACGCTTTATATCGCAGGGCGATACAGGTGTGGTAATAGGCATGGTTAAAGATTTTAACTATCGAACCATGCATGATAAAATTGGCCCGGTCGTGTTTAAAAATAATACCGGATACAGTACAAATTATTTGTTAAAAGTTGCACCCAACAAACAAGCTGAAACCATAAAATTGGTAGAGGCCGTATGGAAAGAGAATTTTCCGGGGCAACCGTTCAGTTACAGTTTCCTCGATCAGGAGTTTGATAAGATCTATCGTAACGATGCAAAATCATCTGGTTTAATGTCGGTATTTGCTGTGTTGGCGGTTATTATTTCCTGCCTTGGCCTGTTTGGTTTGGCCGCATTTACCGCCGAGCAACGTGGCAAAGAGATAGGCATCCGTAAAGTATTAGGCGCGACAGTATCGGGCATTGTATCTCTAATATCAGTAGATTTTATTGTTTTAGTTATTGTGGCTTTGGTGATAGCGTCGCCGCTGGCATGGTGGCTTATGAATATATGGCTGCAAAACTTTGCCTACCGCATTGATATGCAATGGTGGGTATTCCTGTTGGCCGGTATTATAGCAGTGCTTATAGCTTTTGCAACCATCAGTTTCCAGGCTATAAAAGCGGCGGTGGCTAATCCCGTTAAGAGTTTACGGAGCGAGTAGGGATTTATGATTAGAGTTAGATATAGGGTTTAAAATTTCAATATCATGATAAGAAACTATTTCAAAATTGCATGGCGCAACCTGGTAAAGGATAAACAGTTTACTTTATTGAATGTGGTTGGCCTTTCGGCGGGTATTGCCTGTACTTTACTCATTTATTTGTGGGTACACGATGAGGTAAGCTACGACAAGTTTTTTGAGAATGATAGCCAGGTATATCAGGTTATGGAACACCGAAAAGGCGGGGAAAACCAGGGTCTTACAGATGAATCGTCGGGTTTGGTTAGCGAAGTTTTGAAAGTACAAAACCCCGAAGTGCTGTATGCCGCGGCTGTTGCACCTGCAGATTGGTATCAGAAGTTTACCCTTTCATCCGGAGATAAAAATATTAAAGCATGGGGGCAGTATGCCGGTAAAGATTACTTTAATATATTTTCCTTTAAAATGCTTGATGGCGAACGGGGGAAGGTGCTTAACGATAAAAACTCCATTGTAATATCTGACGAGCTTGCAAAAAAACTTTTTGGCACAAGCGAGAATGCTATAGGTAAGGCCATTAAGTTTCAGCATGATAAAGATTTCTTTGTATCGGGTGTATTTGAAAAGCTGCCTGTTCATTCATCACAGCAGTTTGATTTTGTATTATCGTTTGATTACCTGGCGGATGTTCAGGGCTGGGTTAAAACATGGAATAATGGCGGTCCGCATAATTTTATCATGCTTAAAAAAGGCACCGATGTTAATGCTTTTAACCAACGCATTGCCGGCATTATTTCCAAAAACAGCGGTGATACAACACGCAGCGCCTTTGCCATGAAGTTTTCTGATAACTACCTGCAAAATACATTTAACCACGGTGCAAGGGTAGGCGGTCGTTACGAGTATGTGAAGCTGTTTTCGCTGATAGCCATTTTTATATTGGTTATTGCCTGTATCAACTTTATGAACCTGAGTACCGCCAAAGCATCGGGCAGAATGATAGAGGTGGGTATTAAAAAAGTTGTAGGTGCCGAACGTAGTCAGCTCATTATCCAGTTCCTTTCCGAATCATTGCTGATGGCGATATTCACAATGATTGTGGCTATTGCGGTTGCCTGGTTATTGTTGCCGCAGTTTAATCTGCTTACAGGTAAGAATATAAAAATGCAGTTTGATTTGCCGCTGGCGGCGGTGTTGATAGGCATTACCTTGTTTACAGGTCTTTTATCAGGGAGCTATCCGGCGTTATATCTATCCAAATTTAAACCTTTAGCTATTTTAAAAGGGAAGCTTAAATCATCATTTGCCGAACTTGTTGCCCGTAAAGGTTTGGTGGTGTTTCAGTTTACGCTATCGGCCATGCTGATAGTTGCTGTATTGGTTGTATACAGGCAAATACAATTCATACAATCAACCAAGCTGGGTTATAACAAAGATAACGTCATCAGGATTGATTCGGAAGGTAAATTACAGGGTAATGAAGAGGATTTTACTACCGCTTTAAAAACTATTCCTGGTGTGGTAAATGCCAGTTTTACGCAGCACAACCTTATTGGTCGTAATTTTGGTTCGGCAGATTTGAGTTGGGAGGGCAAAAATCCACGCCAAAATGTTTATTTCGAGGGGATGTGGGCCGGCTATAACTTTATAAAGACCATGGACATGGAAATGGCTGCGGGCAGGTACTTTACAAAGGGCTTTGGCGACGAAAATAATAAGATTATCATCAATGAAACGGCAGCAAAGGCTACTAATCTTAAAAATCCTATTGGTAAAACCATCAAATGGGGCGATACGCCGTTCCAGGTTGTTGGCATTGTTAAAGATTTCCATTTCGAATCGTTACACGACGTGGTTAAACCAACCTTTATACTGTTGGGGCAGGGGGTAAACCCATGGTTTAAAGTTATGGTCAGAATAAAAGGCACGCAGCAAAAGGAAACCATCGCGCAGATTCAAAAAATGTACGAATCCTATAACCCGGGTTTTCCTTTCACCTTTAACTATCTTGACGAAGCTTATCAGAAACAGTATGAAACCGAAACCAGGGTATCTGTTTTAGCAGGATATTTTTCGGCACTGGCCATCATCATATCCTGCCTCGGTCTATTCGGGCTGGTTGCGTTCACCGCGCAAAAACGACAAAAAGAAATAGGCATCCGTAAGGTGATTGGAGCCTCGGTAAATAACATAACTGTTATGCTTACCAAAGACTTCTTGAAACTGGTGATAATAGCAGTCATAATAGCTTTCCCGTTATCGTGGTGGGCCATGAGCCAATGGCTGCAGGGCTTTGCCTACCGCATTGATATAGGTGCAGGCGTGTTCTTCATCGCCATAGTATCCATCGTAGTGATAACCTTGTTAACGGTTAGCTTTCAGGCTATTAAAGCAGCGATAGCCAACCCGGTGAAGAGTTTACGGTCGGAATAGATTTAAGAGTCAAGAATCAAGACATAAGACAGTTTTTCGATTCTTGACTCTTGATTCTAACATTTTGCTTCTGCTTCGGACTGTATCATAACCGAACATATACTGTTACACTTACGAACGTATTGCCAAATATATAATTGATTTAATTAATTGATAATTAGACTATTATATATTTGGCATTTTATTTAAGTTTATCTAGTCAAACAACATCGCCATGATCAGGAATTATTTCAAAATTGCTTGGAGAAACCTGCAGAAGCACAAAGCCTTCTCGTTCATTAATATATTTGGCCTTGCTATGGGTATAGCAGCCTTTTGGTTGATCGCGTTATATGTTACTGACGAATGGAGCTACGACAGGTATAATACTAAAGCCGACCGCATTTTCCGTGTTGCCCAGCATGGCCAATGGAACGGTGGTAAGTTTGATCTGGCGGTTACCTCGCCGCCATACGCGCCAACTTTAAAAGCCGAGTTCCCGCAAGTGGTTGATGCCTGCCGCATAGACCCTGAAGGTGGCAGCAAGATCACTTATGGCAATAAAACCATAAATGAAGGCAGTATGTTGTTTACCGATAATAGTATCTTCAACATATTCAGTTACCAGTTTTTGTATGGCGATGCTAACGACGCTTTATCAAAACCGCAAACCATTGTACTTACAAAAACACTTGCCGAAAATATTTTTGGTGATGCTGCCGAAGCCCTCAATAAAACAGTCACACTTGGCGACCAGCCGGCAACCGTTACTGGTGTTATAGCTGATGTCCCTGTAAACTCTCACTTTAGCTTTAAAGCATTGCGCGCCATACCCGCCGATTATACTAAAGGCTATGGCGGTAACTGGGGTAATTCAAACTTATATACCTACCTGTTACTTAAAGACCATGATGATCATAAGCAAATAGAGGCAGCCGGAGACGCTTTCTTTAAGAAGCATATTAAGAATGACCTGGGGCCAATGAAGTTTACTATGGAACTACAGCCGCTTACAGATATCCACCTGCGTTCGAACCTGAGTTATGAACTGGGCTCTAACGGCAATATCACTTATGTGTATGTGTTTAGCATTACCGCTTTGCTGATACTGGTTATCGCTATTATCAACTATGTTAACCTCACTACGGCAAGGTCATCCATCCGCATCAAAGAAATTGGCGTACGCAAAGTAATCGGCTCTGACAGGGCACAGCTAATGTTAATGTTTTTCTCCGAGTGTATCCTGCTTACCTTTATTTCTACCTTATTGGCTGCAGTTATTATCCAGTTTGTGTTGCCATACTTCAATCAGCTATCTGGTAAAAGTTTAATACTGCTGCAATTCGGCACTATACCAACAGTTGCTATATTTATTGGGTTCGCCTTATTAACAGGCATATTAAGCGGTATTTATCCTGCATTGTTCCTGTCAGGGTTTAAAACCATACCGGCCATGAAGGGGCAGTTGGGTAGCCAATTATCAACCATACTTTTCAGGAAATCATTAGTCGTATTTCAGTTTGTTATTACCATTGTAATGATAGCCGGTTCCTGTATTATCTACCAGCAATTAAACTACTTTCAGAAAAGAGACCTGGGTTTTAACAAAGCACAAACACTTACCTTTCATATTAATAACCGCGAGGTACGGGGTAAGGTAGATGCATTAAAGCAACAATTACTGTTGAACCCGGCTATTGAAAGCGTTGGTGTAGCGGGTAACCCTATCGGCAACAACAATATAGGCGGCGGCGATTTTAACCTTGGCCCCGATGGCAAGGCAACTTCCGAATCAAAGATCGTTCAAAACCTGCAGATAGATGAAGATTTTATCCCAACCCTGCAGATAAAAATGGCCGATGGCCGTAACTTCTCAAAAGCCATTACAAGCGATGTTAAAGACGCTATCATCGTAAATGAAACCCTGGTTAAAGAACTGGGCTGGAAAAATGCTGTTGGCAAACGCGTGCGCACCGGCGTTGATGAGCAAGGCAAAGTTATTGAGCAAACTATAGTTGGCGTAGTAAAAGACTTTAATACCTATTCGTTACAGCACAAAATAGCACCAATGACCATGGGGCTACCTGCCGAAGCAAAAGATAAAGACAATGTATATGTGCGCATTAGCAGGGGGAATGTACAGGCATCGTTAGATTATATCTTTAAAGTTTATAGCACTTTTGATATTGAGAATAAAGCTGAATTTCACTTCCTTGACCAGAACTTTGCAGCACAATATCAAACAGAACAAAAACAAGGAACTATCCTGTTAATATTCACCATTCTTGCTATTAGTATTGCTTGCCTCGGCTTGTTTGGCCTGGTAACCTTTACTGCAGAACAGCGTGTTAAAGAGATAGGTATCCGCAAGGTATTAGGCGCAAGTGTGGGCAGCATTGTAAACCTGCTATCAACAGATCTGATGCGTTTAGTAGTAATAGCCATACTTATTGCCAGCCCGATAGCCTGGTTTGCCATGGATAAATGGCTGCAGGATTTTGCCTATAAAATTACCATTAACTGGTGGGTGTTTCTGCTGGCTGGTGGGGGCGCGGCGCTTATAGCCTTTGCCACAGTAAGTATACAATCAATAAAAGCGGCATTAACAAACCCGGTGAAGAGCTTAAGAAGTGAATGATTTAGTCCATAGACCATAGTCGATAGTCCATGGAATGCGCGGCAATCAAAAGCTATCGACATGGTCCATGGACTATCGACTTTTTTTTAAACACATGCAACCAATGCCACTAAAAAGTGGTCTTCTAATAAACTTAAACATTATGAAAAAGTATTTCCTTTTATTATTGATGGCATCGCCGGTTTACTTTGCCTCGGCGCAGGATAGCAAAACGCCATATTACACCCGTGCATTAACTAACGACGGTATTAAAGCCGTATTTGTAAACACCAGTGGTGGCAGCATTTCGGTAAGCGGTGCGGGTACACAACAACCCCATATTGATGTTTACGTGGTGGGTAATAATAACCAAAGCCTTACCAAAGAAGAGATCAAAAAACGCCTGGAGGAAGATTATATCCTGAATATCGACATTCAGAACGGCGAGCTGCATGCAACCGCGAAAAGCCGCAGAAATAACATGAACTGGAGAAGATCATTAAGCATTGGCTTTAAAGTTTATGTGAATAAACAAACCACTACAAACCTAAGCACCAGCGGTGGCAGCCTTCACCTGGATAATTTAACAGGCAGCCAAAATTTTGAAACCAGCGGCGGCAGTATCAGTGTAGACAGGTTAACCGGTGTAATAAAGGGCGAAACATCTGGCGGCAGCATCAACGTTTCAAACTCAAAACAGGATATTGACCTGGAAACCAGTGGTGGCAGCGTAACTGCAAACAATTGCGAAGGCCGTATAAAACTGGAAACCAGCGGTGGGTCATTAAACCTTACCAACCTGAAAGGAACTATAAACGCGCAAACCAGCGGCGGCAGTGTTAGGGGCAGCAGTATAGATGGGGAATTGGTAACCGGTACTTCTGGCGGTAGCGTAAATTTATCGGCCATGTCTGGCAGTGTAGATGCTTCAACCAGTGCTGGCAGCATGCATGTACAAATGCTGCGTGTAGGTAAATATGTAAAAATTGATGCAAACTCGGGCCACGTAGATCTGGAATTACCAACCAGCCAGGGCGTAGATGTTGACCTAAGAGGTAACAACGTTAATTTTAACATCAGTGGTAAGTTTGAAGGCCACAAAGAAAAAGAACGGGTAACTGGCAAGCTTAACGGCGGTGGTTCACTGGTTGAAGTACGTGGCGATGGAACCGTTAATGTATCAGCAAAATAAAATATCACAATAAAAATAAGAGGTATATGTTAAAGAATTATTTCAAAATTGCCTGGCGTAATATCATCAAGCACAAAGGATTTTCATTAATTAATTCGGGCGGGTTAGCATTGGGTATGGCAAGTTGCCTGCTTTTGCTTTTATATGTAGCCTATCACCTTAATTATGATAAGCAGTTTAAAAATATCGATAACATATACCTTGTAGAAAATAACCAGCCCGGCGATGGTAAGATCTATACCTTCGCGGCCACGCCACGCCTGGCAGCGGCAACTATTAAAACCGAAATACCGGATGCCGTACGCGCGGTAAGGGTTATTAGCTATACTGCCGAGGGCTTGCTTACCTATAAAAACAACAGCTTTAAAAAATCGGGCTTGTTTGCTGACGATGGCTTCTTTGATATATTCTCCTACCATTTTATAAAAGGCACAGCGTCGAGCGCGTTAAAATCGCCAAATTCTATCATCATCACCCAAAAGCTGGCTAAAACACTTTTTGGTGATGAAGACCCCATGAATAAGATAGTTAAACGTAATAACCAGTTGCCGTTAAAGGTTACCGGTGTTATTGAGAATGTACCTGCAAACGCCACATTTCAGTTTGAATTTGTTTTACCATGGGTGATGTTTGAGGATTCGAACGCGTGGGCAAAAAATGCCGATTGGGGTAGCAATTTTGCCCGTACTGTTGTACAACTGAAAGACCCATCAGCATTAACGCGTGCCAATAGCATCATGAAAAACATGGTGGAAAGGCATAATGATGGTAACAAGAATCAGCTTTTTCTTTACCCGTTCAGCAAATTGCACCTGTATTCGGAATTTGTTGAAGGCAAACCTGTGGGAGGGATGATAGATCAGATAAAACTATTCATCACCCTGGCTATCTGTATTTTGCTGGTTGCCTGTGTAAACTTCATGAACCTGAGCACGGCCCGGTCAGAAGAGCGTGCCAAAGAGGTGGGTATCCGCAAAGCTATTGGTTCAAGCAGGGCATCTTTGGTTAGTCAGTTTATTACCGAATCAATCATTCTTTCACTGCTCTCTACGGCGCTCGCAATTGTTATAGTGATCGTTTCCTTACCTTATTTTAATAATCTGTTGGGGATACAATTGGCATTACCATACAGTAGCTTGTTTACATGGATAGCCATATTAGGCATTGGTCTGTTTACAGGCATACTCGCGGGCAGTTACCCGGCATTCTATCTATCATCATTCGAGCCTATTAAAGTTTTAAAGGGAATATTTAAAGGCGATAGTTCCGCATTGCCTTTACGCAAAGTATTGGTTGTAGTGCAATTTGGTTTTGCTGTGTTCCTGATAACCGCTACCATATGTATTTACCGCCAGATAAAATTTGTGCAGGAAAAATCTGCAGGGTTTGATAAAAACAACCTTGTAGAGATACCCATAGAAGGCGACCTGCAAAAAAATAGCGCCGTGTTGATAAACGAGCTAAAAAGCTCGGGTACAATTACTAACGCTACCATATTTTCGCAAAGTATTACCGAAAATGGCAATAATACATGGGGTGTAAGCTGGCCGGGCAAACGGGATGATGAAACCATATTGTTTGACGTGTTTAGCGCAGGTACAGATTTCACCAAAACAGCGGGTGTTAAGTTAATAGACGGACGTGAATTTTCACCTGATTATCCGGCTGATACTTCGGGCAAATCAGTTATGGTGAATGAATCAGCCGCAAAAGTGATGAAACTTAAAAATCCGATAGGCGCGCTGATAAAATGGGGCGATACGCAACTTACTATAGTTGGTGTGTATAAAGATTTTGTTTGGGGCTCCCCTTACGAAAAAACACGTCCTATGTTAACCAGTTATGGCGGCAGTAACGGTGCAACTATCGACCTTCGCTTAAACCAAAACAAAAGCATCAGTACCAATATAGAAGCTATAAACAAAGCCCTTAAAACATTTAACCCGGCTTACCCGCCAACCGTAAAATTTGTTGACAGCGATTTTGAGAAGAAGTTCCAGAACGAAAAGTTACTGGCTACACTGTCTAATCTTTTTGGTGGTTTGGCCATTGTTATATCATGCCTGGGCTTGTTTGGTTTAGCGGCTTATGCGGCCGAACAGCGCGTTAAAGAGATAGGTGTACGTAAAGTACTTGGTGCAACGGTATTTAACCTTACTGCCCTGTTATCAAAAGACTTTTTAAAACTTGTAGGTATTGCCATAGTATTAGCCGTACCTGTGTCTATTTGGGCTATGAACAAATGGCTGCAAAAGTTTGAGTACCGTATTACCCTAAGCTGGTGGATGCTGGCATTAGCGGGTTTAATTACAATAATTATTGCCATTACAACGGTAAGTTACCAGGCCATAAAAGCAGCGCTGGCAAACCCGGTAAAAAGTTTACGGTCAGAATAGATTTAGAATAAAGAGATGAGAGTCAAGAATCAAGAATGCTTTTTAAGTCTTGGTTCTTGACTCTTATCTCTTACATCTTCCTCAAACACTGTATCATTACCGAACAATCCCTGTTACGTTAACGTACATAGGAACGCTTTCTTATCTAACTAACTATTTGAAAATAAATTAGTTAAATAATTGGTATTAGTTTTAAGTATATCATATTTATCATGATAAAGAACCATTTTACAATTGCCTGGAGAAGCCTCACTAAAAACAAGGTATTTTCGTTCATTAATATGTCTGGCTTGGCTATTGGGCTTGCCTGTTGCATGCTCATCAGTGGCTTTTTGTATCAGGAATTAACCTATGATACCTATTCGGCAAATGCAGATCAGTTGTACCGGGTAAACCTGGGCGTTGCCGAAAATGGCGGCAGCACTGTTTACCCTATGGTTGATATCGCGGTAGGCGAGGGTATGAAAAATGCCTATCCCGAAATCATCGCGTCAACCCGCCTGGGGAGCCTTTCGCCTCAGTTTGTTAAATATGATGATCGTCAGTTTAAAGAGGCCAATATTGCTATGGCTGACGCCAATTTTTTAGAATTGTTCTCTATCCCATTACTTGAGGGCGATGCAAAAAGCTGCATGACCGAGCCTAATAGTATTGTGATCACTAAAGATATGGCCAAAAAATACTTTGGCGATGCAACTGCAATGGGCAAAATGCTTACTGTGGGCGATAAATCAATGAAAGTTACCGGCATTATTAATAAAGTACCGGATAACTCACACTTCCATGCCGATGGTTTTGTAAGCATTATAACCTACATTACCGGTAGGCGGGCAACCTGGAGCAATCTGGGTTATTATACCTACCTGCTATTAAATAAAAACACCGATCCAAAGAAACTGCAAGCCCACTTCCCCGATCTTGTAGCTAAATATGTAGTGCCCGAAATTCAGCAGGATATGGGTGTGAGCCTTGCCGAGGCGCAAAAATCGGTAAACACGTTTCTTTTTACTCTACAGCCAGTTACAGATATCCACTTAAAATCGCACACCAAATACGAGCGCGAGGCAAATGGCGATATGCAATACATTTACATATTTGGGGCATTAGCGGCATTTATATTAATACTGGCCTGTATCAACTTTACTAACTTATCTACCGCGGCTTCGGCAAAGCGGTCAAAGGAGGTGGGGATCCGTAAAGTGCTGGGTTCATTAAAAAGCAACCTCGTATCGCAGTTTTTGGCAGAATCTATCCTGCTTACCGGGTTTGCAATGGCGCTGGCCTTAGGGTTAGTTTACCTGTTATTGCCTTACTTTAATGATGTTGCCGGCAAACATCTTACCATGGCGTTTTATTTAAGTTATAAAGCTATTGCTATTGAATTACTGGTAGCCTTATTTGTAGGTACTGCCGCAGGAATTTACCCGGCATTCTTTATCTCATCATTTAAAATACTGAGCGTATTAAAAGGGAATAGCAATACACAAAGCAACCGTAGCTTATTGCGCAGCGGGTTAATAGTTTTCCAGTTTGCTATATCAACAGGCTTTATTATAGCTACCATGGTTGTTTATCAGCAATTAAGTTTTATGCAGAACCAAAAGCTGGGTTATGATAAAGACCAGGTAGTAGTGGTAAATGATACTTATACACTTGGGAATAATATCGAGCCTTTTAAGCAAACCTTATTGCAGGATAAACGAGTATTAAACGCCACCATATCCAGCGATGTACCTGTACGGGTTAACGATGGTACACAAATATATTTGAAGCCCACGGCTATGAACCAGCCGCATAACGAGATCCACGCCAACATTTATCATGTTGATGAAAGTTATGTACCAACCATGGGTATGAAGATGGCTTTGGGTCGTAACTTTTTACCGGCATCCCCCGGCGATTCATCTGCTGTTGTTATAAACGAAGCCGCTGTACGCGATCTGGGTTTAAGCAAAACCGATGCTATAGGTAAAACCATTGTGCGCTCGGGCCAGCACGAGTTTACTATAATTGGTGTGGTTAAAGATTTCCATTACTCATCGGCTAAAGAAGCAATTGCCCCATTGATGATGTTATACGGGCACAGCAACGGATCAATAATTGTAAAGGTTAAAACAGCCGATATGCAACCGTTTTTAGCTGACCTTAAAACAAAATGGGACGGCTTCCATGCAAGCGGGCCTTTCAGCTACACCTTCCTCGACGATCAGTTTGCTATACTCTACACTGCCGAACAGCGTACCGGTAAAATATTCACGGCATTTAGCGTTCTGGCGGTTATTATAGCCAGCTTAGGCTTGTTTGGCCTGGCTGCATTTACCATCCGCCAAAGGGTAAAAGAAATAGGCATCAGAAAGGTACTGGGTGCATCAGAGGTGAGTATTACCGGTATGCTATCAAAAGAGTTTTTAAAGTTGGTTACTATTGCCATTGTTATATCGTTCCCGCTCACCTGGTTTGCCATGCATAAGTGGCTGCAAGGCTTTGCCTATCGTATTGATATATCGTTGTGGGTGTTCCTGTTAGCAGGTGCCCTTGCATTAATGGTAGCCTTTATAACAGTAAGCTTTCAATCGGTTAAAGCCGCACTGGCCAACCCGGTAAAAAGTTTACGAAGTGAGTAACCTGTTTGCTTTATAGGTTGTCATATAGCCTAAGCAGAAGACCTGCCCGGGATATTGATTTACATTAATAATTTACGTCATGTTTAAAAATTATATCAAAACAGCCTTCAGGAGTTTAAAAAAGAATAAGGGCTTTACCATCATTAACGTATTGGGCCTTGCTTTGGGCTTATGCGTTTGTATGCTCATTATTTTTTATGTGATAGATGAGTTGGGCTACGATGCTTACAATAAAAAAGCCGACCGTGTTTACCGCCTCAACAACGAAATTAAGTTTGGGGGCAATACCAACAGTTATGCCGTATCGCCGGCACCATTGGCGCAAACCATGTTAAACGATTTCCCCGAGGTTGAAAAAGCAGTAAGGTTTAGGGAGCGCGGTAACTTTAAGGTACGCAAAGGCGACCAAAACGTACAGGAGCATAATTTTTTATATGCCGACCCGCAAGTATTTGATGTGTTTACATTCCCTATGCTGCATGGTGACCCTAAAACCGCTTTAAACGACGAAAAAAGTGTAGTAATAAACGAAACTACTGCGAGAAAATATTTTAATACAGATGACGCGGTTGGCAAAACGCTGACTTTTAACGATACCCTGTTTTACAAGGTTACAGGTGTTATAAAAGATATCCCGAAACAATCGCACATTAATTTTGATTTCCTGCTTTCGATGAAAGGATTGGATGAGAGCAAAGAGGATGCCTGGTTAAGCAATAACTTTAACACCTATATTTTATTAAAACAAGGCACCGATATTGAAAAACTTAAAGCAAAGCTCCCTGTATTAGTGAGTAAGTATGTTGGTGGGCAGATCCAGGCAGCCATTCATATGAGCTATGAGCAACTTGAAAAGGGAGGGAACTATTTTAGGTTAAGTGTAATTCCGCTAAGAGACATTCACCTTAAATCAAACCGTGTGGCCGAGTTAAGGGCAAACGGTAATATTCAATATGTTTATATATTTTCTGCTATCGCGATATTTATTCTGTTGATAGCCTGCGTAAATTTTATGAACCTAAGCACTGCCCGTTCATCCAATCGCGCCCGCGAAGTTGGTGTGCGCAAGGTGCTGGGCTCGCCGCGTAAATACCTTATCATACAGTTCCTTTCAGAGTCTGTAATGGTAACGTTCATCGCTACGGTTATATCTGTGATAGGGGCCTGGTTGTTATTGCCCGTATTTAATCAAATGGCAGATAAAGAGCTTGCCTTTACCGCAACAACCTTTGTATGGTTATTGCCGGCATTGCTTATTACCGTAGTGGTAATAGGTTGTTTGGCAGGCTCATATCCCGCATTTTTCCTTTCCGCATTCCAGCCTATTGATGTTTTAAAGGGCAAATTATCAAGCGGCTTTAAAGGTGGCTTTTTGCGCAGCTTTTTAGTGGTGTTCCAATTCTCTATATCCATCTTTCTGATCATAGGTACATTGGTTATCTATCATCAGCTTAAATTTATTCAAAGTAAAGACCTGGGCTATAACCGCGAACAGGTAATGCTCATAAATGATATCGAAATTTTAGGCAATCAATCAAAAGTGTTTAAAGAAGAATTAAAACGACTGCCGGGCGTAGTAAACACCACCATGACGGGTTTTGTACCAACCAGTAATTGGCGCAACAGTACCACTTTCTTCCAGGATGCTACGCTGGATATCAAAAAGGCCCTTTCCAGCCAGATCTGGGATATTGATGAGGATTATGTAAGTACCATGGGCATGAAAATAATAGCCGGTCGTGCTTTCTCAAAAGCCATGAAAAGCGATTCATCAGCCCTAATAATTAACGAGGCTGCTGCTAAAATTTTAGGGTTTAAAGATCCACTTAACAAAGAGTTGTATCAATCTATAGATAACAGCGGGAAAAAGTTCAAAGTTCTTCATATTATAGGGGTTGTAAAAGATTTTAACTTTAATACGCTTCGCGAGAATATTACACCTGTACTATTTTCTTTGAACGAGAGCAGGGGGAGCATCGCCGTACGTATCAATACCGCTAAAACCACCGCTTTATTAGCGCAGGTGAAAGAAAAATGGCGCACCCTATCGCCCAACCAGCAAATGGATTATTCCTTTATGGATGAAGATTTTGAAAATACTTACCGCACCGAGCAGCGCATGGGGAACATTTTTATTGCCTTTACCACCATGGCTATTGTTATTGCATGCCTTGGCCTGTTTGGCCTTGCCGCTTACGCTGCCGAGCAGCGTACTAAAGAAATAAGTATCCGTAAGGTGTTGGGTGCCAGTATTTCTATTATAGTGGGAATGCTTTCCAAAGATTTTATAAAATTGGTTATTATAGCTATCCTGATAGCATCGCCAATAGCATGGTTAGTTATGCAGAAATGGTTGCAGGGTTTTGCTTACCGCGATGGTATAAAATGGTGGATAATAGCCGTGGCAGGTGGTGGAGCAATGGCAATAGCATTTATAACCATCAGCTTTCAATCTGTTAAAGCCGCGTTGGTTAACCCGGTTAAAAGCTTAAAGAGCGAATAAGATAAGGTATGACAGGAGATTTGAATGTATGATAAAAAACTATTTTAAAATTGCCTGGCGTAATTTGGCCAAGCACAAGCTTTTCAGTTTTATAAACGTAGGCGGCCTGGCGGTAGGTATGGCCGTTAGCTTTATGCTGTTGTTATATGTTTACAACGAATTTACCTATGATAACAATCACACAAATATTGACAGGATCTACCAGGTTTGGTGTAATCAAAAATCGGATGGTAATATTAATACAGGTAACAGTACGCCGGTACAGGTTGCCGCGGTTTTAAAAAAGGATTTCCCCGAGATTGAAAAAACAGCTCGTGCCAATGGTGGGAGTGATAACCTTGTAAATTATAAGGATAAGTCGCTTAATGTGTCAATGCTATCTGCCGACCCGGGTATACTGGACATATTCTCCTACACGTTTATAAAAGGCGACAAAAAAACAGTTTTTAAAGACCTGGCATCGGTTATAGTTACAGAATCGGGCGCTAAGGCCATATTTGGTGATGAAGACCCTATGGGTAAAACCTTTAAGCTAAATAATAAACGCCTGGTAACCGTTACAGGCGTTATTAAGGATATGCCCGAAAACTCTACCATTAAGTTTAAAATAATGGGGCAGTGGGCCATGGTTGAAGCTGATCAGCCATGGGTAAAAAACTCTGGTTGGGGGAATTATGCCTTTAAAAATTATGCCTTGGTAAAGGAAGGAGCCAATATTAAGGAGCTAAACGCCAAAGTGCAAAATATTATACCCCGATATGATCCCGAGAGTAAAGACAATAAATTGTTCCTGTTCCCTTATAAACGCATACATCTTTACAGCCAGTTCAAAAACGGGGTAAACACAGGCGGCGCTATCGAATACGTTCGTTTGTTTATGTTTTTAGCCATAGGCATTTTGCTGATAGCCTGCATCAATTTCATGAACCTGTCTACAGCGCGATCTGAAAGCCGCGCCCGCGAAGTTGGGGTGCGTAAGGTTGTAGGGGCCGGGCGTTTTTCTATCATCCAGCAGTTTATGGGCGAATCGTTATTTATGGCGATTATATCCTTTTTGTTATCCCTGGTAATAACTACGCTGCTGCTGTCAAACTTTAACAGTATCATTCATAAAAACCTGGTTATCCCTTATAACCAACCTTATTTTTGGGTGGTAAGTTTGGGTATAACCGTGCTTACCGGTATCATAGCGGGTAGTTACCCGGCACTGTACCTGTCATCATTTAAACCGGTTAAGGTTTTAAAAGGGGTGTTTAAAACCGGCTCATCAACGCTTCGGCCAAGGCAGGTGCTTGTTATTGTGCAGTTTGTGTTTGCAACCTGCCTTATCCTGTCAACCATATTGATATACAAACAGCTTAATTACATTAAAAACAGGCCTTTAGGATACGATAAGAACGGACTGGTAGAAATTTCGCAGGATGGTAAAATATACGATCAGTTTGAGAATTTCCGGAGGGATGCCATTGCTACCGGGGCAGTTATAGAAGGCTCTGCCACCTCAAATACCATTGCCAATGCCGATGGTGCATCGTGGGGGGTATTATGGCCCGGCCAACTGCCCGGCGAGGATAAGATACCAATTGACCAGATGGTTACCACTTACCACTTTACCAGCACATTTGGTGTTAAGATGGCAGAGGGTCGCGATTTTGACCCGGGCCGCCCGTCAGATTCTACAGCTGTTATGCTGAACCAATCGGCGGTTAAATTAATGCGCCTGAAAAACCCACTTGGGCAGATCATTACCTGGCAGGGGCAAAAGCGTACCGTAGTAGGTGTAATAAAAGACTTTTATTGGGGTGCCCCCGGCGAGCCTGTAAAACCGGTAATAGTGGGTTATATGAAATACTGGGCCGGTACTGCCACCATGCGCTTAAATCCCGCGCTGTCTGTATCAAACGCGATGACCAAGTTAGAATCGGTTTACAAACAATACAACCCCGAATACCCGTTCGAATACAAGTTTGTTGACGAGCTTTTCAATAATAAGTTCCGTACTGAACAGCTATTGGGCACGCTTGCAAATTCGTTTACGATACTGGCCATTGTGATATCCTGCCTGGGCTTATTCGGACTGGCATCATTCAGTGCCGAGCAGCGCCGTAAAGAGATAGGGATCCGTAAGGTATTGGGTGCCTCAACAAGAGCCCTGTGGTATAACCTGTCAAAAGAGTTTATACAACTGGTGTTAATAGCGTTTTTTATCGGCGCGGCGCTCAGCTGGTATTTTATGAGCGAATGGCTGAAAAACTATACCTATCATACCGATATAAGTGTATGGGTTTTTGCCGCAACCATATTTATAAGTTTACTGGTAACTTTAAGTACGGTAAGCTGGCAGGCCATAAAGGCCGCGTTGGCAAATCCGGTGAAGAGCTTGAAGAGTGAGTAAGGAATAGAGTCAAGAAGTAAGAATCAAGATATAAGAATCAGGATAATAGGGAAGTGTGAGATAGATAAACACAACATTAAATCAACAGTGTATGATCAAAAATTATTTTAAAATCGCATTTCGGGGTTTTCGTAAGCACAAGCTTTTTACCCTGATCAACATTGTTGGTTTATCAATTGGCATTAGTGCCGCGTTGGTAATTTATCTCATCGTCCACTTTGATTTTACGTTTGATAAATTTCATAAAGACAGCGACCGCATCTATCGTGTAACAACCGATTATTCGTTTGCCGGCGAGGTTGGTCATAACAGCGGGGTAACTATGGCCCTGCCCGCTGCGGCAAGAACAGAGGCTACCGGAATTGATATAGTTGCACCTTTTTATATTTACGGAGAAACAACCGTTTTGATCCCTAACGGTACGGCTGCCGATAACAAAATTAAAAAGCAGGAGGGGGTAATATTTACCGATGAGCAGTATTTTAACCTGATCAACTATAAGTGGATCAGCGGATCGGCAAAAACATCTTTGAAAGCACCTAACCAGGTGGTACTTACATCTACCCAGGCCAAAATCTATTTCCCCAAATTAAATTATGAGGATATGATAGGCAAGCAAGTGATATATGACGACTCGGTTAAAACCACGGTTAGCGGGATTGTTGAGCCTTTAAAGGAGAGAACGGACTTTGCTTACCATGATTTTATATCGTACATAAGCGGGAGTACCGATAGCTACCTGAAAAATAATTTCGAGTTGTCGCAATGGGGAAATACTAACTCTGCATCACAGCTATTTATAAAGCTTTCGCCCAAAGCCTCTGCCGCGCAGGTTGAAAAGCAATTGAATGTGATGTTAAAAAAACATGACCCGCCAAAGCCCGAAAATAAGGGAAATACGCAGGGTTTTCATTTGCAGCCGCTTGAGAGTATCCACTTTGACCAGGTTTACGGCGGCATGGATGGTGTTAGAACGGCCAATAAAACCACCTTATACGGCCTGTTAATTATTGCCGCGTTCCTGTTGATATTGGGATGTATCAACTTTATTAATCTTACAACCGCGCAGGCATCGCAACGCGCCAAAGAAATTGGTATCCGTAAAACAATGGGAAGCACCCGTGGGCAGCTTATCATGCAATTTTTAAGCGAAACCTTCCTTATTACCCTTTTCGCGGTTATTGTATCTGTAGCCTTAGCCCCGGTTATATTAAAACTTTTTTCCAGTTTTATACCCGAAGGTGTTAAAGTAAACTATCTGCAACAGCCAGATCTGTTTATATTCCTGTTCATACTGGTTGCAGTAGTAAGCGTATTATCCGGTTTTTATCCGGCGCTTATGCTATCGGGCTATAAGCCGGCGCAGGTACTTAAAAATCAGGTGCAAAGTGGTGGTAGTAAATCTCGCAGTGCATGGTTGCGTAAATCGTTAACGGTAACCCAGTTTGTTATAGCCCAGTTTTTTATAATGGCAACTATACTGGTAAGCAAGCAAATATATTACGCGTTGCATAAAGATCTGGGCTTTAAAAAAGATGCCATAGTAAATATATCAACCCCATTTAAACAAATAAATACCAACAAACAGCAGGTGTTTATGAATAAGTTAAGCGCCATCCCTCAAATTGAAATGATAAGCGTTGGCGGTGCCCCGCCATCATCTGGTAATACAAACAGCACAATGGTTACTTATAACGATGGTAAAAAGGAAGTTAAAACCGACCTGCAACAAAAATTTGCCGATGAAAACTACCTGAAAGTTTACCAGATAAAACTGCTGGCCGGGCGTAATTTAAAATCAACAGATACCGTAGGCGGCGGTGGTGTAGTTATCAATAATACTTATGCTAAAATTTTAGGCTTCCGTAGCCCTGATGATGCCATCGGGAAAGTGCTTGATTACAATGAAAAGAAAAGGGAAATTATAGGGGTTACTGCAGATTTTTACCAAAAATCGTTACACTCAGCTATTAAACCTTTGGCTATTTTAATACCTGTAAAAAATAAATGGAACAACCGCACTTTCCACATTGCCCTAAAAGCGCAAACCGCGGGTGGCGATGAGTGGAAAAAAGCTATTGCCGGTGTAGAGAAAGCCTGGAAAGCCATTTATCCTGAAGATGATTTTGAATATAATTTTTATGATGAAAACATTGCCAAGTTTTACACTGCCGAGCAAAATACATCAAAGCTGCTAACATGGGCAACGGGCTTGTCTATCTTTATCAGTTGCCTTGGATTATTGGGCCTGGCTATTTATACCACTACGCAACGCACCAAAGAAATTGGCGTGCGTAAGGTATTAGGGGCATCTGTAGCGCAAATAGTCACCCTGTTATCAACCGAACTAATATGGCTGATTGTACTGGCCTTTGTACTGGTAACACCCCTTGCATACTGGGCAATGCACAAGTGGATGGAAAACTTTGCCGATCGTACCACCATAAGCTGGTGGATCTTCGCCCTGAGTGGGTCCGGTATGCTCCTGGCAGCCCTTGTTACCCTAAGTTTCCAAACCGTAAAGGCGGCAGTTGCCAACCCGGTTAGAAGTTTAAGAAGCGAGTAAAAGAGAATCAAGAGGAAAGACACAAGAATCAAGATTTATAAAGCGATGGGTTTAACTCATCGCTTTTTTGTTTAGTTAATAGATGTTAAAAATTGTAATTTAACATCTATAGTGCTGATATTGTAGTATTAAACAAATAAGCGATGCCTAAATCATGATAAAAAACTACTTCAAAATAGCATGGAGAAACCTTACTAGAAACAAGATCTCGTCCCTGATAAACATTGGCGGGTTAGCTATCGGTATGGCGGTAAGTTTCATGCTTCTCCTTTATGTTTACAACGAGTATATTTTTGATAAATTCCACACAAATGGCGACCGCTTATACCAAGTGTTTAAAAATCAGCCAACTTATGGCGGGATACGCACCAAATGGTTTACACCGCAGTTGCTTGCCGGTGCATTAAAGAAAGATATCCCTGAGATAGCCAATGCCGCCCGCATAAACGAGCCGAAAGATGTGGTGATATTTTACAAAGACAAAGGGCTGAAATTTAATACTGTGGCTGTTGACCCTGATATATTAAACATGTTCAGCTTTAACTTTGTACAGGGCAACAAGGGCAGCGCTTTGTCCGATCCATCTTCCATCATATTTACAGAATCGACTGCTAAAGCAATTTTTGGCAATATAAACCCGGTAGGCCAGGTTATAAAATTTGGTAATCAGTTCCCGATGAAGGTTGGCGCGGTTATAAAGGATAACCCAAATTCCAGTTTTAACTTTAAGGTCATCATTTCGTGGGAAGCATTTTTGTCACAGCAACCCTGGTTAAAGGGCGAAAACTGGGACAACTATTCATATGCCACCTACGTGCTTTTAAAGCCCGGTACATCAAGCAACACTGTTAATGTAAAGATAAAGAACCTTATAGGTGAACATTTTGCGCCTGATAAAGAAGTTAAATTATTTATTTACCCTTTTACTGATCTGCATTTACGCGGCGATTTTAAAAACGGTGTTAATGCGGGCGGGCGGATTGATTATGTGCGCCTGTTCCTCTTTATGGCTATCGGTATATTGGTTATCGCCTGTATAAATTTCATGAACTTATCTACCGCCCGGTCAGAACGTCGCGCCAGGGAGGTGGGTATCCGCAAAGCTATTGGTGCCCGCCGCATCACATTGATAAAACAATTCATGGGCGAATCGCTGCTGATGGCTTTGGTGGCGTTAATGCTATCATTAGTATTGATTATTACACTGTTGCCTGTATTTGGAAACATTATTGGCATTCAGTTAAACATTCCTTACAGCAACATATGGGTATGGTTAATAACATTTATAATAACGGTCATTACGGGCTTGTTCGCGGGTAGTTACCCGGCGTTGTTTATGTCGTCCTTTAATCCTGTTAAAGTTTTAAAAGGGCAATTTGTTAATACAAGATCAACTATCAGGCCTCGCCAGGTTTTGGTTGTTATACAATTTACCTTTGCTATTTGCCTGGTTATATCAAGCATTTTTGTTTATAAGCAGATCAATTATATCAAAGACCTCCCCATTGGGTATAACCGTAGCGGGCTTATTGAACTACCGATAGACGGCGCTATGTATGATAAGTTTGAAAGCTTCAGGCAGGATGCTATCAGCGCGGGTGCAATTACAGATGGCGCCATTATATCCGAGCCCATAACCACCATAACCGGCGCTACATGGAAAAATAAATGGCCGGGCCAGTTACCCGGTGAAGATAAGTTGCCTATAGATTGTATAGCGGCTACCTATCATATGTTTGATACCTATCAGATAAAGATAATACAAGGCCGCGATTTTGCCAAAGATCGACCTTCAGATTCAACAGCAGTTGTTTTAAACGAGGCTGCCGTAAAACTAATGCGTTTGAAAGACCCTATCGGACAAAAAATTGCGTGGATGAATGCCGAGCGCACAATTATTGGCGTGGTAAAGGATTTTGTATGGGGATCGCCGTATGAAGCGGTTAAACCCACTATAATAGGGTTTTCAAAAGATTGGATAGGTAATATAGGCCTGCGGCTTAATCCGGCAAATTCCATATCAAAAAACATCGGGCTTTTGCAGGAGATCTACAAAAGATATAACCCATATTATCCCTTTGATTATAAATTTACTGACGAAAGTTTCAGCAACAAGTTTAAAGCCGAACAGCAACTTGGCACAATGGCTGTAATGTTCACCTTTTTAGCTATTATTATATCCTGTCTCGGTCTGTTTGGCTTAGCTTCATTCTCAGCCGAGCGGCGTGGAAAAGAGATAAGTATCCGTAAAATATTGGGTGCAGGCACCGCCGGGCTCTGGTTAAAGCTATCGCAGGAATTTCTTAAACTGGTATTTGTATCATTTGTAATAGGGGCAGCTATAAGCTGGTATAATATAAACCAATGGCTTAACACGTATACCTATCACACAACGTTTAGTGTTTGGGTGTTTGTGGCAACATTGTTTTTAAGTATTATTTTATGTTTGATAGCCGTTAGTTGGCAGGCCATAAAAGCAGCCTGGGTAAACCCCATAAAAAGTTTAAGAAGCGAGTAAGGAGCGACGCTCAAGAGTTTTTATTAAATTAATAAGGGCGAAACAAACGGAACAAGATCCGATAAATAGGGAATAAAAAAATATTATGCATGCATAGTATTTTTACTGGGAAGCTTCATCCAAAATGCCTAATTTTACCGCAACCAATTATATAACATGAATAAAGTTGTGAGCGGTGCCGACGAGGCCATACGCGATATAGAAGACGGCATGACCCTCATGCTTGGCGGGTTTGGCATGTGCGGCCTCCCCGAAAAAAGCATTTTAGCCCTTGTTAAAAAAGGGGTGAAGGACCTGACCTGTATATCTAACAATGCCGGGGTAGATGACTTTGGCATTGGGCTGTTACTGCACCAGCACCAGGTTAAAAAAATGATCTCCTCATACGTTGGCGAAAACGCCGAGTTTGAGCGCCAACTGCTTAGCGGTGAACTGGAAGTGGAGCTGATACCGCAAGGTACGCTGGCTACCCGCTGCATGGCTGCTGGTTATGGTATGCCCGCTATATTTACCCCGGCCGGTATAGGTACTGAGGTGGCTGAAGGGAAGGAAGTCCGCAATTTTAATGGTAAAGATTACTTGATGGAGATGGCTTTTGATGCCGATTTCGCCATTGTAAAAGCTTGGAAAGGGGATAGGCTGGGTAACCTTGTCTATCGTTCCACCGCGCGAAACTTTAACCCGGTTATGGCCATGGCCGGTAAGGTAACCATCGCCGAGGTAGAAGAGCTGGTAGAACCCGGAGAACTTGACCCGGACAACATCCATACCCCCGGCATTTACGTGCACCGCATTTTTCAGGGCGAGAATTACGAGAAAAGGATAGAACAGAGAACGGTTAGGAAGAGAGATAATTAATCACGATAAACCCACGCGTCATTGCGAGGAACGAAGCAATCTCCCGATAGACTATCGGCTATGCAAAGTTCTGAGATTGCTTCGTTCCTCGCAATGACGGTTAAGTAGAATATATGTTAGACAAACAAGGCATCGCAAAGCGAATAGCTAAAGAAATAAAAGACGGTTACTACGTTAACCTGGGTATTGGGATTCCAACACTGGTAGCCAATTATATCCCGGATGATGTGGATGTTATCCTGCAATCAGAGAATGGTTTGCTTGGTATGGGCCCTTTCCCGTTCGAAGGTGAAGAGGATGCCGATACCATAAATGCAGGTAAACAAACCATTACCAAATTAGCCGGTTCCGCGATATTTGATTCGGCCATGAGTTTTGGTATGATCCGTGCCAAAAAGGTTAACCTAACCATTTTAGGCGCCATGGAAGTATCCGAAAACGGCGACATAGCCAACTGGAAAATCCCCGGTAAAATGGTAAAAGGTATGGGCGGCGCTATGGACTTGGTAGCATCCGCAGAAAACATTATCGTGGCCATGCAGCACGTTAATAAAGCCGGCGAATCAAAGCTATTGCCAAAATGTACATTGCCATTAACCGGTATTAATTGCGTTAAAAAAATAGTGACCGAGCTGGCTGTACTTGATGTATTGCCCGAAGGTGGTTTCAGGCTATTGGAACGTGCACCGGGGGTAAGCGTGGAGGAAATTAAGAATGCTACCGCAGGTAAGTTGATCATTGAAGGCGAGATCCCGGAGATGGTGATATAAGGAGTTTGCAGTCGGCAGTTTGCAAAAAAAAATGCCAACTGCCAACTATCAACTGCTAACTGCATTAAACAAATTCCCCTATATTTACCGTCATGAACCATTTGATAGCCCCATCTATATTAGCTGCCGATTTTGCCAACTTGCAACGCGATATTGAAATGATCAATAACAGCGAGGCAGATTGGTTTCATGTGGATGTGATGGATGGCATGTTTGTACCTAATATCTCATTTGGTTTCCCCATAGTAAAGGCTACAAAACAACATGCCACCAAACCACTGGATGTGCACCTGATGATTGTTGATCCCGACCGCTATCTGAAAGACTTTGCAGAAGCCGGCGCGGATAGCATTACCGTGCATTTCGAGGCTTGCCCGCATTTGCACCGTACGGTACAGGTAATAAAGCAATTAGGCTGCAGGGCAGGGGTAGCTATTAACCCCGCTACGCCTACCGCAATGTTAAAAGATATTATTGCCGATTTGGATATGGTGCTGGTAATGTCTGTTAACCCCGGTTTTGGCGGACAAAAATTTATTGAACATACCTACACTAAAATAGCCGAGGTTAAAGCCATGAGCGCTAACTCCAATCCAAACCTATATATTGAGGTTGATGGCGGAGTAAGCAATCAGAATATAGCAAAGCTTATAGAAGCTGGTGCCAATGTTTTTGTAGCGGGCAATTCAGTATTCTCGGCAACAGATCAAATTGCAGAAATCGCGCAACTAAAGCGATCGTGATTATCAGTTTGATAATTTTAAGTCTTTATAAAAGCCTTGTAATGGTATAAATGCAAATGAAGGGCCTTTTCTTTGTTAAATTCTATCTGTTTATAAAATTGTAAAAAATAGTCTATAAACTTTGTCGAATTTATTAACTTCGGCCTTTCTTAATAAAAAGTTGATAATTAGTTATTAGTCAAATATAGTTCAACATTATGAAACATAATTTCGGTGCCGGCCCCGGCATATTACCTCACGAAGTTTTAAAACAGGCTGCTGCTGCAGTAATTGATTTTAACGGAACCGGTCTTTCCCTGCTGGAAATTTCACACCGTTCATCGGAATTTGAAGCAGTATTAGATGAAGCCGTAAAACTTGTGAAAGAACTTTTCAGCGTTCCTGAAGGTTATTCTGTTTTGTTTTTACAAGGTGGTGCAAGCACACAGTTTGCATTAGCGCCTTATAACCTTTTACCGGACGGGGGCAAAGCTGCTTACCTGGAAACAGGTGTTTGGGCAAACAAAGCCATAAAAGAAGCTAAGTTTTTTGGTGATGTAGAGATTGTTGCCACATCAAAAGAAAGCAACTTTACTTATATCCCTAAAGATTATACCGTACCTGCTGATGCGGCGTATTTCCACATTACATCAAACAATACCATTTACGGTACGCAATTACAGGAGTTCCCTAAATCGCCAATACCGGTGGTTTGCGATATGTCGTCAGATATATTTAGCCGCACAGTAAACGTAGCCGATTTTGGTTTGATCTATGCCGGCGCTCAGAAAAACATGGGCCCTGCAGGTGTTACCCTGGTAATTGTTAAAGATGACCTGTTAGGTAAAACAGGCCGTAAAATACCGGCTATGTTTAACTACCAGGTACAAATTGAGGGCGGATCTATGTACAATACGCCTCCTTGTTTTGCTATCTACGTATCTATGCTTACCCTTAAATGGTTAAAAGCAAAAGGCGGCGTTCCGGCTATCGAGGCAGAGAATAACGAAAAAGCAAAAGTGCTTTACGAGGAAATTGACCGTAACCCATTATTTAAAGCCGTTGCCGCACCTGAAGACCGTTCACGCATGAATGTTTGCTTTGTTGCTGAAAACCCGGAACTGGAAAAACCATTCCTGAAACTATGCGACGAAAAAGGCATAGTTGGCTTAAAAGGCCACAGAAGTGTTGGCGGTTTCCGTGCTTCTATATACAATGCATTGCCAATAACCAGCGTTTATGTGCTGATTGATGCCATGCGCGAGTTTGCTGAGAAAAATAAATAGGTTAGTTTATTGGTTCACTGGTTCTTTGTTTATTAGTAACAAAGCAGACCAATGAACTAATGAGCAAATGAACTAATGAATATATAAAATCATGATCAAAATATTAGCTAACGATGGTATCGATCCAATTGGTAAAAAAATGTTGGAAGATGCCGGGTTCTTTGTAGAAACCAATAACATCCCACAGGATGAATTGCCTGTACGTTTACAGGAATTTGATGCTATAACTGTACGTAGTGCTACTAAAGTGCGCGCTGCTTTAATTGATGCCTGCCCAAATCTTAAGCTTATTGGCCGCGGTGGTGTAGGTGTTGATAATATTGATGTTGACTATGCCAAAGCAAAAGGCATAGGCGTATACAATACACCTGCTTCTTCATCACTATCTGTTGCCGAACTGGTTTTCGCGCAACTTTTTACCGGTGTGCGTTTCCTGCATGATAGTAACCGCAAAATGCCGGTTGAAGGTGGTACCAAATTTAACGATCTGAAAAAGGCTTATGCCAAAGGTGTTGAGCTGCGTGGCAAAACATTGGGTATTGTTGGCTTTGGCCGTATTGGCCGCGAGGTTGCCAAAATTGCGATAGGTGTTGGGATGGATGTAATTGCTTACGATCTGTTCGAGTTTAACCCCGAAGTTGAGGTTGTTTTAGGTACAGGTGGTACAAAAGTTAATGTAACTGTTAAAAAAGCAACGCTTAACGAGATCATTAAAACTGCTGATTTTATAACCTTGCACACACCATTTATTGACAAAGCCTTAATTGGTGCTGAAGAATTAGCGCAAATGAAAAAAGGTGTTCAACTAATCAATATTTCACGCGGTGGATTAATTGACGAACTGGCATTAATAGATGCATTAAATAGCGGCCAGGTATCATACGCTGCATTAGACGTATTTGATAACGAGCCAACCCCTCGTCAGGAGATCTTATCTCATCCAAAAATTTCATTAACCCCGCACATTGGCGCCGCCACAAACGAAGCCCAGGAGCGTATAGGTGTTGAACTGGCCAGCTTAATTATAGGTCATTTTAGCAAATAATTTAATATTACTTCATGAAAAAACGCCCCTTGTGAATAGCAGGGGCGTTTTTAGTTAGAAAATGTCATTGCTTTGTTCCTCGAAATGACGGTGTTGTGAGTGGAAATCCCATGCTAAATCTTAAAATCCGCTTAATCCCGGTCCATGTCACCAGTGAGCGGTTCAGTAGCAGGGGAGTTGTTTATTAATATCAGCAATTGGAACATTTCATCCACATTGGCGTATTGGTCTTTATCCATTAAAAAGCTTTTCTGGCCTGTAAAAGGTGTGCCTTTGGCGGTGAGGTTAAACAATACTCCTTTAGCACTTCTGCCAAATGGTGTAAGCAGTTCGCCATCCGTAAAACTTCCTGTAAAATAATCGTATGTATTGGCTACCTGCTTATAACGATTACCGGTTTTTGTTGTATCGCTGCTTCGCTTTGGCATCATAATAAAACCATCGTTGTAAACCATTAGTGCCGAGCAAATCCCTTTAACAAGACCCGAACGTTTAAGTAATGCAGCAAACCGAATATCGTTTGGCTGATCGGTTTGTTTAACATGAAAGCCACCGAAAAGCCCCACAAGTTTTTCATTCTCCAAATGATAACGCTGTTTGTAGATGTTGAAATTCTCTAACATTACACTATCGCGGCGGGTATCTGCAGCCTTTTTAAGGGCTATGTTCAGCATTTCGTAAGTATTACGCATCAGGAAGTCGGCATCGTTAAATTGGCTGCCTAAGGCTTTCTTATAAGTATCAATATCGGCTTTGTATATTGGGTATATCTTCACTATTTCGGCAGCAATTTCTTTCCCTACGCCTTTTTCACTATCAATTTTATTAATAGCTAAACCCACATATGTGTTTGCATTAGCTCCGCTAAACAGTTTGGCCTGCAAATATTTGATGGCTTTGCGGTAACCATGCTCAATATCAACCGGCAGTATTACCATTTTCTTGCCTTCGGGCAATGTTTTGTTTAACCGGTATAGTTTCTGAAAAAGCTGGTGTACGCTTTTGTTGTAATAGTAAGTGCCATTATATTTTTCAAAACCAGCGATATATGCCGAGTCATTGCCGGTTTTTAAGTAATCATTCAACAATATTCCATCAAGATAACCAAGCTCCATAAACAGGTATTTTACACCAGCTTTTTTTTGCAGATAGGCCACCAGGTCATACTGCATATCGTAAGAATAAGCTATGCCATGGCCTTCGCCGATCATGAATAATTGATTCTTTAATACTTCGGGAGTAAATACCTGTTCCATGTTCTTGAAACCATCATTCCAGGTTGCCGAGTTTTTGATTAGGTAATCGACTTTTGCTTTATCAGTTTGAGCAAAACAGATAGATATGTACAATAAAAAAGTGAAAACAAGTATCAGTTTGATTTTCATTTAATTGATATTTTTATGCAAGACTATAAACGGCTGTAAAACGTTGCATCACTATAATTATTTATTACAAATAAAGGTATTACTATGAGAATAATTCATCCACCCAAACCCGGCGATTATCCGCCATATGCTATAATGTATATGAAGTTGATACCAACAGATGGCTTGATATTAAAGTATCTGCAGAATAACTTTTATAGGGTGAAAGAGCTGATTTATTCCCTGCCCGAAACTACCTTGCTACGCCGTTATGCACCGGGCAAATGGAGTATTAAAGAAGTACTGGTGCACATTATTGATGACGAACGCATATTTGCCTACCGCGCGCTACGCTTTGCCCGTAACGAGCAGCAAAATTTAATTGGCTTTGATCAGGATAGCTACGCCAAATACTCGGATGCCGATAACCGCGACCTGGATAACATATTTGAAGAGTACGAAGCCGTGAGGCGCTCAACTATAGCCTTATTTAATGGCCTGCCCGAGGAATCTTTTGACAGGATGGGGCATGGTACTGGCACGGCTAATGATGCTACCGTAAGGGCATTGGCTTACCATATTGCCGGGCATGAAATGCATCATTATAATTTGATAAGGGCTAAGTATTTGACTATTTAATGTAAAATTGTAAAGCTTACTTTGTTAGATAAGCTTCCATTAGACTTAATTATTAGATTATATTTCCCTGGTAACAACCGGTTAAATCGCTTATAATTAAACACCAATATATCTTTCAAATAGTAAGTTTGAGATACCGACTCTAATGGAAACATTGTATACTGTGTCTTTTCTGATTCTTCGTTTGTCGGTATATGTGAAGATAACATATCAAGATTAGATACTTCTGTTACTGATGTTTCATGTTCATCAGTAACATGTGCTGATGTATTTATAGGACGATAATGATTTGATTTATCGTACTGGATATATAATACCCTATTTAATACGTTGGAAATAGTGACATGGATTTTAATACTATCACTTGTTTCAAATGTGGGTTTAATCAGTTTGATGTTTACGTGAAGATTTGTGTTGCTCTGTGCTTTGTTAACCTTAACCTGCGATAAGCGTTGTGCTTGTGCATATTGAAAAAAAAGACTTAAAACTAAGAGCATTGAAAAGTAATATATCGACCTCATTTTATGTGCGAAATTTAACAGCTATGAAAATACTTAAAAAACCGATGGCTTTATATTATTTTCGCACTACAACCGGCTTTCTGCGTTAGGAATTGCAGCGGATACCGGCCTTGTGGCTAATGCCTGTGTAGTATGAGCGGAAAGCCCGGCCGAAGGCAACGCCCGGATATGAATTGTCATGGTGAGCTTGTCGAACCATTAGCAAATTGTATAGGTCTTCGACAAGCTCAGACTGACAAAGTTCGCCGTAGAGACGCGGTACTTCGCGTCTCCCATATGCAAATCCTGCACAATTCAATAAGACGCGAAGTATCGCGTCTCTACATCATTATTGCGTATTTTAATATTTACTTTCCTTGTATAAATAAAATCCTATTTTTGCGATAAGTTCAAATCACGTTAGTATGTGATTCGTTTTATAATTCATTATTTTATTAAAATTTAAATCATAGTTGTAGATGATTAGTATTACACTTCCTGATGGTTCCGTTCGTGAATACGACAAAGGGATCACTTCCATGCAGATAGCGTTGTCTATCTCTGAAGGTTTAGCACGTAACGTATTAGCTGCCGAAGTAAACGGCGAGGTTTGGGATGCAAGCCGCCCCATTGAAGAAGATTCGAGCGTTAAATTATTAACCTGGAACGATGCAAAGGGCAAATCAACCTATTGGCATTCATCCGCCCACTTATTGGCCGAAGCTTTAGAGGCTTTATACCCGGGTACCAAATTTGGTATAGGCCCGGCTATTGAAACAGGCTTTTATTATGATGTTGACTTTGGTGACCGCGAGTTCTCGTCTGACGAGTTCAAGAAAATTGAAGACAAGGTTATCGAGCTGGCAAAAACCAAAAACGAATACATTCGCAAACCGGTTAGCAAAGCCGATGCTATTGCATATTTTACCGAAAAAGGGGATGAGTATAAACTCGACCTTTTGAAGGACCTGCCAGATGGCGGTATTACTTTTTACACACAAGGTAACTTTACCGACCTTTGCCGTGGCCCGCATATCCCTAATACAGGCGCTATAAAGGCTGTAAAGCTAATGAGCGTTGCCGGTGCATACTGGCGTGGTGACGAGAGCCGCAAACAGCTTACACGTATCTATGGCGTTACCTTCCCTAAGGCAAGCGAGCTTACTGATTACCTGCACCTGATAGAGGAAGCAAAAAAACGTGATCACCGTAAATTGGGCAAAGAGCTGGAACTGTTTGCATTTTCTGAAAAAGTGGGAGCGGGTTTACCATTGTGGTTACCCAAAGGTACTGCCTTACGCGAACGTTTGACTAATTTTTTACAGAAAGCACAGGTGAAATCTGGCTACGAGCAGGTTATTACGCCGCACATTGGCCATAAAAACCTGTATGTAACATCAGGCCATTATGAAAAATATGGTGCCGATTCGTTTCAGCCGATAAAAACCCCACAGGAGGGAGAGGAGTTTTTCTTAAAACCGATGAACTGCCCGCACCACTGCGAGATCTATAAAACTAAACCACGCTCTTACAAGGATCTTCCGGTTCGTTTGGCAGAGTTTGGCACTGTTTACCGTTACGAGCAAAGCGGCGAGCTGCATGGCTTAACCCGTGTACGTGGCTTTACTCAGGATGACGCGCACTTATTCTGTCGCCCCGATCAGGTTAAAGAGGAATTTAAGAAAGTTATTGACCTGGTGCTTTACGTATTCGGTGCTTTAGGTTTTGACGATTATACTGCACAGGTTTCCCTGCGCGACCCTAATAACAAAACCAAGTACATTGGTACCGACGAGAATTGGGCATTAGCCGAATCTGCTATTATTGAAGCTGCCGAAGAAAAAGGCTTGCGCACTGTTGTAGAATACGGCGAAGCGGCTTTCTATGGCCCTAAGCTTGATTTTATGGTGAAGGATGCTTTAGGTCGTAAATGGCAGTTGGGTACTATTCAGGTAGATTATAATTTACCGGAACGTTTTGAGCTGGAATATACTGGTAGCGATAACCAGAAACATCGCCCCGTGATGATACACAGGGCACCGTTTGGTTCATTGGAGCGTTTTGTGGCCGTATTAATAGAGCATTGTGCCGGTAATTTCCCGCTGTGGCTGTCTCCCGAACAATTTATTATCCTGCCTATATCCGAAAAGTATGAAGAATATGCAAAAAAACTTTCAGATGAGTTAAAAGATTCCGATATTTGCGGGCTGATTGACTTTAGAGACGAGAAAATCGGGCGTAAAATACGCGACGCTGAAGTTAAAAAGATCCCTTATATGCTTATAGTGGGCGAAAAAGAGGCAACCGAAGGGTTAGTATCTGTTCGTAAACATGGTACAGGCGATTTGGGAAGTATGAGCATTGAAGATTTTAAACAACAAATAATTAAAGAAATAACAGTATAACTTGGCTTTAAACAAACCTTTCAACAGAGGACCAAGGCTTCCATTTAAGAAAAAAGAAGCCGAACATAATATCAATCAGTTCATAAGGGCACAGGAAGTGCGCCTTGTAGGTGATAACGTTGAGCAAGGCATATTCTCGTTAAGAGATGCTTTGGCCATCGCACAGGAACAAGAACTTGACCTGGTTGAGATATCTCCAAACGCTGTACCTCCCGTTTGTAAAGTAACCGATTATAACAAATTCGTTTACGAACAAAAGAAGAAGCTTAAAGAGATTAAGAGCAATGCCAAGCAAACCGTAATTAAAGAGATCCGTTTCGGACCGAATACCGATGATCATGACTTTGAATTTAAATTAAAGCATGCGCAAAAGTTTTTGGAAGCCGGCGAAAAAGTAAGGGCTTACGTACACTTTAAAGGCCGTGCAATTGTATACAAAGAACAAGGCGAGATATTATTGCTGCGTTTTGCACAGGCGCTTGAAGATTTAGGTAAAGTAGAGCAATTACCAAAGCTGGAAGGTAAACGTATGTTTTTAACGGTTGCTTCAAAGGCACAGAAAAAGTAAGATTTGAGACGTTAGATTTGAGATTTGAGACATTCTCTAACTTAGATCTTTGAAATATTAAATTGCAATCACAAGAAATGAGGTGTGCTATTGAGAAGTTTTCTCATATCTCACATCTCAAATCTTATATCTAAATAAATAATAGAGTTATGCCAAAAATGAAAACCAATTCCAGTGCAAAAAAGCGTTTTAAGCTTACTGGAACCGGTAAAATTGCCAGAAAAAACGCATTCAAAAGCCACATCTTAACCAAGATGTCGACTAAACGCAAGCGTAACCTTAGTCATACCAGCTTAGTATCTGCTGCAGACATGGGCAACGTAAAACGTATGCTTTGCATAGGCAAGTAATTAAACAAATTTTTTAACCAGGTATTAGAGTACAGAAGCTTCCGAAAGGAACACTCACTACCAAAAACAACACAAAATGCCACGTTCAGTTAACGCAGTCGCGTCGAGAAGACGCCGGAAAAGGATCATGAACCTCGCCAAAGGTTATTGGGGTTCAAGAAGCAAGGTTTATACCGTTGCAAAAAACACAGTAGAAAAAGGTTTACAGTACGCGTATCGTGACCGTAAAACCAAGAAAAGAGAATTCAGAGCATTATGGATACAACGTATCAATGCTGGTGCACGCCAACACGGCATCTCTTACTCTCAATTAATAGGTAAGTTAGCCGCTAAAGAAATTGGTTTAAACCGTAAGGTATTAGCTGATTTAGCGATGAACCACCCTGATGCTTTCAAAGCTATCATTGATGCTGTAAAATAATTAGAGCATACTTTATAAGAAAAGGCCTTCTGTTTAATCAGAAGGCCTTTTTTGTTTTAAAAGTTTTTGCTAAGTATATTGTATCACAATTTTGAACCCATGAAACCTGTAAGGATCATTATACTACTCATCATAACCCTTTGTGCTAACCGCCAATTTACACAGGCGCAAACAACCCTTGATAAAAAGCCGTCGACCATTATTGTTACTTACGGGTATATTGGTTGCCCGTGCGCGGAATGGATCATTAATAACCGCTATGCCAAAACGATAAATAGGGAGCACATTTACCTGGAGCCGGCAAACAACAAATTAGTTGATGCTGATTCGCTGGTAGATGGTAGTCACATTGTGAGGATCAAAATAACCGGGCGTTTTTATAAAGGAAAAGGTTACCCCAAAAATTATCACCCGGGAAAAGGTAATCCGGACCCGGCAAGGGTTTTCAGATATGATAAGATCCGGGATATTAGCCCGGCACATTAAACAACAGGCCCCGAATTTCGGGGCCTGTTTGTTATGTTATAAAATCCTCGGGGCCTATTTAGGGCGAAATAAATACTATTTTTTACGAAACCGTGCAATGTAGCCGCCTATATTATAGTGCATTTTGCCTGTGCTTAGTTTGGATTTAATGGTGACGTTATATTGTCAGTACCTGTTTTTATAAGCTTCTTATTGTCAGTTATTTATGTGTTCACGATGGTGTTCACGGCCATGAACGTGAACACTTCTCACGCCATTTACAAAAAAAGGTTCAACAAGCTCACAATAACGGATGGTTTTTTACATAACTGCATTCTCCGAACCTGGCTTCTGCTCCTCATCAACAGGCTCAATATGTGAACGGAAGCGGGGCGCATCTTCAATAATGGTTTGTTCAATCACAATTGCAACGGGTTCGTCCGGTGCAGTTGGTTCGCCGCCGTCAATATCCATATATTGCTTAAAGTTGCGAACATCATTATCAACCATGTTTTTAAATACCGGGTTTAATATATGGGCAATGCCGCCGCCAAAACCACCTGCAGGCGGGCGGTAGGAGATAACCACATCTACCAAAGTGCCATTACCATCAGTGCTATCCTGAAAGCGTACCTTACCTGCATTGTCGATCAGCGAATCGGGAAGCGAGCTCCAGCCAATGCTGTAACCCGGCTCATCGCTAACAATCTCGGCATCCCAGCTTACTTTGGCTACACCGGTTGGCAATTTTAAAACCCAATGAGAGCGTTTATCATCTATTAGTTCTACACTTTCCAAGTGTTTCATAAACAAAGGCAGGTTATCCAGCTTACGCCAAAAATCATAGACTTCCTGTCGCGGCTTATCTATCAGATATGATGAACGTATGTTCACATTTATAGGCTCGGTAGTATTTCGGCCCATTCGCGAGTATAGTTCGCAATGCCCGGTAATGCCGCGATTTAAAAGATATCCGCCCGCGCCAAGCTTTATAATGCTCGAAAAGGGGCTTTTAAATAAACCTTTAAATCCGGATAAGGCCAGTTTAGCACCGGCTGCTATAGAAACAGTGCGCTCCGCAGATGATAAATTATTACTTAATGAACCTTTCTCTGCCTGCGAAGCAGAGGTTTCTCTCCATCTATTTTCTAATGTTGCTGTTGCCATGGTTGTATGTTATGTATCTATTAAACACCTTAATAAACAGCGGGTTTTCTTTTATTGAAATTAATTTAACCATGGGCCATATTTACCTTTTGCAGTTAGCAATTCTAATGCTACATTTGCAGCGCTTTAGGTTTCTGCCGGGAATGTTTCCCGATGGAATTAAAAGGGAATATGGTGTAAATCCATAACTGTCCCGCAGCTGTAAGCTCCGTTAACTAATGTCCAATCAACAGTCACTGCCCGTATTTGGGTGGGAAGGCCGGGCAAAGGGGAGTAAGTCAGAATACCTGCCTCAGCACTATATTATTCATAGCTTTCGGGGATTGAAGCTTGGGTGTAAATGCTCTTCATTGCAGTGTATTTCCATTCCTGTGTATATCTTTTTGTTATGAAAATGTTTACAAGCATTTATTAATATAAATTTATATACCAAACATGAAAAAAAAGTTAGTCCCGCTTCTTTTAGCATCCACATCAATTTTTAAACGCTTATTGCCGGTCCTGATGTGCAATATCTGTAACTGCAATTTTTAATTTATTTCACTTTTAAACTCTCACAATGAATAAGAATTCTACATACATTATTATAATTTTATTTTTGATTTCGCTGCAAGCTTACAGTCAGGACTCCGTTCGAGTCCTAAATGATGTAGTGGTAACTGCAACACGATCGCCCAAAAAACTTAATGAGATCGGACGGGTAGTGACGATCATCTCTGCCGAGCAGATCAATCGCTCACAGGGGAAAACCTTGCCTCAGTTATTAAATACCATACCCGGAATTACATTCTCTGGCGCGCAAAATGCCCCTGGTATTAGTACCTCTGTATTTTTGCAGGGTGCTTCAAATGGCAATACGCTAATATTGATTGACGGGTTCCCTGTTAATAATGCATCATCAATTGATGGAAGTTATGATCTTAACGCATTCCCAATGGATCAAATAGAGCGTATAGAAATATTAAAGGGAAGCGGTTCTACACTATATGGGTCTGATGCAGTGGCCGGAGTAATAAACATTATAACCAAACATTCGCAGCAAAATGGGTTAAAGGCAAACGTGCAATTAACCAGCGGTAGCTATAATACTTTTAAAGAATCTGTAGGGATAAATGGAAAAATCAATAAAACAGGTTTAGCTATAAACCTTTCTAATACCGATTCCAGAGGTTTTGCTGCCGCTACAGATACACTGAATACAGGCCAATTTAAAAAAGATGGCTTTCATCAGCGTTCTGCCAGTATAAACATTGATCAGCAGATATCAGAAGGTTTTTCATTAACAGGAAACTTACAAGCCACTTATAATAAAGGTAATTTACCCTACGGTACATTTACCGACGATAAAAATTACGATTATAATAATACGTTTTTATTTGGTGGTTTAGGTGCTAAGGTTAAATTACCAAAAGGACTTTTAAATTTCAACGTTACCCAAAATACGGTTAAGAATAACTTTAAGAATTTACCACCGGATAACAGTGGGACGCATCAGGAAACTAAGAATACCGGGCGTATAACAAATGCCGAGGCGGTGCTGAATTATAACCTGGGTAAATACTTTGATATTACCAGCGGGGCTGGGTACAAATACAGCAATACCAGCCAGTACAGCCTGTTTGAACAGCCTGGTTATAACCCGGGGCCAAGTATAATAAATAAGGATACAGCTAATAATAGTATTGCGAGTGTTTATACATCTCTATTTTTTAAATCGGGCATATTTCATATGGAGTTAGGTGGCCGTTATAATAATCATAGTTTATTTGGCGACAAATTCACCTATACTGTTAATCCATCATTATTGCTGGCAGATCAGTTTAAGATTTTTGGTACAATAGCATCTGCGTTTAAGGCGCCTACGTTATATCAATTATCATCACAATATGGTAATTCAAACTTAAAGCCCGAGTCTACCAATTCATACGAGGCAGGTTTTGATTGGGAGATAATTAAAAATACAGTATCCCTTAGTACTTCATTTTATAAAAGGAATGTTAAGGATGTAATTTATTTTGCAGACCTATCAGCTCCTCCTTTTGGTGTTTATAAAAATGGCGCCTTCCAAAAAGATAAAGGTTTTGAGAGTGAGTTGAAATATACCGATAAAAAGTTTTCTGCGGCTGCCTGGTATGCTTATGTAACCGGCAAGCAAACAGACCAAACAGGTAAACAAACTGCTAATTTATACCGCAGACCCAAAAACACATTCGGAGCAAATGTTAACTATCAGGTTCTAAATGATGTTTCAGTAGGTGTAAATTATAAATATACCGGGGATAGGAGCGAGCAAACATTCGACAATGCCATTTTTACTGTGTTAAAACATTATAATTTGGTCGACTTCCATATCCAGGCAAACGCTACTAAAAAGCTTAGTGTTTTTGGTGACCTGAATAATTTGCTTGATGAGAAGTATATTGATTGGTTAGGATATAACACCCGGGGAATCAACTTTACACTTGGTGCAAAATATCAGTTTTAAATAGCATTTTATATTACAGTGTATTATCAATAAATTTGTATCATATTTTTAACTATGTCATTACAAAAGATCAACACCCGTACCATTGTACTTATATTAATGATACTTGCTGCTACAGCAATGCGTTTTGTAAGTTATAAGTTCCCACTTATGAGCAACTTTACACCGGTAGGTGCTATTGCCCTGTTTGGCGGTGCTTATTTTACCGATAAATGGAAAGCTTACATGGTGCCTTTATTAGCGCTTTTTGTAAGCGATATATTTATCAATTATATGTACACTTCTAAGTGGGTGCTGATGTATAGCGGATCTATCTACATGTACATTTGCTTCGCTATAATGGTACTGATAGGTACCTTTATTAAAAAGGTAAATATTGTTAATGTTACCCTGGCTTCATTTGCCGGTGTATTAGTGCATTGGTTAATAATGGATCTGCCGTGGTTGTACGGAAGTTTATATTCACATACATTGGCCGGTTATGGCGCTTCGCTTGTAGCTGCTATCCCTTTCGAAAAAAATATGATATTAGGCGATATACTGTTTGGAGCTATCTTATTTGGTGGTTTTGAACTGGCAAAAAGCAAATACACTGCATTGCAAACAAAAAGACAACTGGCTTTATAAGCTTAATGAAATTTAGAGAAAAGCGGTTGTGTTTACATAGCCGCTTTTTTTGTATCTGTTGAACTATAATATGAAAAGAGTAGTGGTGCTTACCGGCGCGGGAATAAGCGCTGAGAGTGGCTTAAAAACCTTCAGGGATAGCGATGGGCTATGGGAGGGATATAATATAGAGGATGTAGCCACGCCCGAAGCCTGGGAATGTAACCCGGTACTGGTGCAGGATTTTTATAACGAGCGGCGTAAGTCGGTTTTAGCCGCTGAGCCAAATGCTGCCCATTATGCATTGGCCAAGCTGGAAGAACAATACGATGTTACCATTATCACCCAAAATATAGATGACCTGCACGAAAGGGCCGGTTCAACAAATGTGGTGCACCTGCATGGAATTATCACCCGTTCCCAATCGAGTATCAAAGCGAACCTTACTTATCCCATTGATGGATGGGAATTAAAAATGGGAGAGACCTGCGAACTGGGCTCGCAATTACGTGCGTATGTAGTTTGGTTTGGCGAAGCAGTGCCCATGATAGAAACCGCGGCACAACTTTGTTCAAAAGCCGAACTGTTTATTTTGGTTGGAACATCACTGGCAGTATATCCCGCAGCTGGACTAATCAACTATGTACCTAGGGATGTAACCAAATACATTATCGACCCTAATATACCAACCATTGCTAACAGGCATATCGTAGAAATGCCTTACAAGGCTACTGTAGGTGTACCCATGCTGGTAAATGAATTGATAGGAAATTCTTAATTCACTAACTCATTAATTCAGTAATTAAAATGACTTCTTGTATATTTAATTGGAGCGGTGGTAAGGATAGTGCCTTAGCGCTTTACCATTGCCTTCAAAACCCCGAACTGGATATCCGTTACCTCGTTACTACTATTAATGATGCTGTAGATCGGATCTCTATGCACGGCGTTCGTACAGAGTTGCTGATACAGCAGGCCGAAAGCATAGGTATACCGCTTTATCAAATACGTTTGCCCGAAATGCCCGATATGGCTACTTACGATAAGGTGATGACCGGTCACCTAACACATTTTAAAAATGAAGGCATTACACATTCTATTTTTGGTGATATCTTTTTGGAAGACCTCAGAAACTATCGCGATAAACGTTTAGCTGAAGTGGGAATGACAGGGATCTATCCGCTTTGGAAACGCGACACCGGCGAACTGATAAATGAATTTTTATCGCTTGGATTTGGTACAGTTATAGCCTGCGTTCAAGATCATCTGGAAGAAATAGTAGGGAAGGAAATAGACCCGGAGCTTATAAAAAACCTGCCGGAAAATGTAGATGTGTGCGGTGAAAATGGCGAGTTTCACACCTTCGCTTTTAAGGGCCCCATCTTTAAAAACAAGGTGAAATATAAAACAGGGGAGAAGGTATTTAAGGAATATAAAGCGCCCAAAAAATCAGATGATACTTGCGGAGAAGGCACTGATAAAACATTATCCGGCTTTTGGTATTGCGATCTTTTGCCAGCTTAAAATTCTCTATGTTTTTAATATTTCAAACATCATTTTAAGAGGGTTCAAATAATGTTTAAAGTGGGCACTGCATGTATATAATTGCTCTTATTTTCCTATAAAAAGGCTGCCAAATATAATTTTGTTTGAACTTTTTATTTTAGATAACTAATTAACTATCAGTATTTTATATTGTTCATATCGTAATAATATTCGCAGGTAATTTAACAGATAAAAGCTAAATGTATATGTTTATACTTAAAACATTACCAAATAAAATTTGGCGTGATAAGTTTAATAAAAATAACCAACTATTTTACAGATAGTTATGTATTTTAATTGAACTAATAGTTGTACCTATAATAGCTCTCTCTAAAATCCTTTCCCATTTCGGCGAAGCGGGCCGAAACTGTCTTTAAAAACTCCTCATCGAGCAATTCAAACACGCTGTTTACGCCTTCTGTTAAATCCATTTCCGGTATTTTATAACTCTGCTCCAGGGTGCCTTTTTCTATCTTCACAATAAATTTTTGGTTCATGTTTAAGATAGATATTTTAAACTCCGGATGGGGTAGCTCTGCAATTATTCTCATGATGTAAAATCTGTTTTTATCAATTCTTTTAATGGGTCTTTTCCGTTAATTGTTCCCTTGCTTTCAATGATACTGAACCGTGCAAAAAGCTCCTCACTATACCAGCCTTCGCTACGTGTTTTTTTGATCACTTCCGCGTGCTGTTTGCTGCCGTAAGCAAAGGCTTTCATATCCTTCATGCTCTCCCAAACCGAAAAGGTGGCCTGCCGATAAACAGGCGCTTCGCCAACCCAAAAAGATGTAATGTAGCCAGGTGCACCAACCATAAGATTAGCCACCTCATCTACATGCGACCAAAAGTTTTTCAGTCGGCTTATTCTTATGGTAGCCCGGGTAAGTACAGCTATAGGGCCGTCAATAGTAATATTGTTTGGTTTACCGAATGGTTCCTTGCCGTCCCATTTACCATGGCTTTGCATAGGTTCGCATAATAATGTCCAGCTTTCGGAGCCCAATAATCTCCACCATTTACTTACAAAAGATGATTCGACGAAGCGCTCGTAATCGTCCCTGCCGTCCCATACGGCTAATAATCCCCACTGTTGCCAGTCGGGTTGCAGGTCAAAAGTACCGTTACGTCCGCTGCCAAGCAGTTTCCAGAAGCTACAACCATCCTGCAACCACATGGGCAGGCGGTGTATAGCCATTGCAAGCAGGGCAAATGGTACAAACGCTTTACGGTAACGGACTATAGTAAGGCTAACGATCATTACTGCGAAAATAAAATATTAAATATGAGATTTAGCTTATTTAGTTTCCACAGGGCATTATTACATTTGCTTTATGGCAGAGGATTTACAAATAACAACATCGGCAAATAAAGAAGAGCAATACCAATCGCTCATCCCTCAAATAGAAGCTTTACTTTACGGCGAACCCGACCTGGTGGCTAACCTGGCTAATATAGCCGCGGCCTTAAAAGAGCAATTTAAATGGTTTTGGGTTGGGTTTTACCTGGTGAAACAGAACGAATTGGTTTTAGGCCCATTTCAGGGGCCGGTTGCATGTACACGAATAGCCAAAGGCAGGGGCGTTTGCGGTTCGGCATGGCAGCAGGCCGAAACCCTGATAGTGCCCGATGTAGATAAGTTTCCCGGCCATATTGCCTGTAGTTCGTTATCCCGTTCAGAAATCGTATTGCCGTTATTTCACAACAACGAGGTGGTGGGAGTATTGGATGTGGATAGTTCAGAACTGAATGAGTTTGACGAGATCGATGCCAAATACCTTACCCAAATTGTTAACCTGATAAACTTTAATGACTAAGGTTTATTTGATTCCCGGTTTGGGTGCGGATAGTAGGTTGTTTAAGAATATTCAGCTCCCTGCCGGATATGATATTGTGCTGGTTGATTGGCTTATTCCTAACGAAACTGATACTTTAACAAGTTACTCACAAAAACTTGCAAGTCAATACAATATCAGTGGTAGTTCTGTTGTAATAGGGGTGTCGTTGGGCGGAATGATCTCGGTAGAAATTGCTAAACAGATAAAGCTAAATAAGGTGATCCTGATATCAAGTATTAAGTCAAGTAACGAAGCTCCCCTGTATTTTAAGTTCTTCCGGAGCCTGCCGGTTTATAAAGCTATTCCGGGTAAATTAATGACACATTTGGGTTTCCTGGTAAAGCCCATGTTTGGCCAGATGAACCCGGATGACCTGGCTTTATTTAAAAGTATGTTGCAAAATTCGTCGCCAGTATTCTTAAAATGGGCCATGCGCGCAGCGCTGTACTGGAAAAACGATGTTGAATTTTCTAACCTATATCACATCATCGGCAATAAAGATCTTGTTTTCCCATACCAAAACATTAAAAACCCCACAGCCGTTATTAAGGGCGGTACACATATCATGGTGTTTGATAAGGCTGCCGAAATTAATGTGCTACTGGCCGATATTCTGAAAAAATAAATGAAATTACCCGAAACTTATTATCATAGCCCCGATGTGGTTGCTATAAGCCGCGACTTGATAGGCAAGTACCTTTTTACCTGCATTGATGGTGAACTTACCGGTGGGTACATTGTTGAAACAGAGGCTTATGCAGGAGTTATTGATAAGGCAGCGCACTCATTTGGAGGTAGGATGACGCCACGTACTCAAACTATGTATATGCAGGGCGGGGTATCATATGTTTACCTGTGTTATGGTATTCACGAAATGTTTAATGTGGTTGTATCAGAAGAGGGCCAGCCACATGCTATTTTAATTAGGGCCATACAACCTACTGAAGGTTTGGATATTATGATGCTAAGGCGTAACTTAGATACACTAAAACCTAATATTACAAAAGGACCGGGTTCTGTTGCCAAGGCGTTGGGGATATCCCGCAAAATAAATGCGCTGAGCTTACAAAGTGATGTGATCTGGATAGAGGATAGGGGGCTTACTTTCCCGGATGCCGAAGTGGCTGCAGGACCACGTATTGGTGTTGACTATGCAGGCGATGATGCTTTACTGCCTTATCGTTTTTATGTTAAAGGAAATATTTATGTGAGCAAGCCCAACAAATAATTTACTTGTTGGTTTATTGGTCAGTTATACATTAATTACTATGAGCGATTGGTCAAAAACAGAGAGCCTGAAGTATTTTCGGGACAAAGTAAATGAAGTTAAAACAGCTATGCTGACAACTTATAGTGCAGAAAATGGCTTTAACAGCAGGCCAATGGGCACTGCGGATGTAGATAGTGAGGGGAATATATGGTTTTTTACAAATGAATATTCACAAAAGGTGAGTGAGATATCAGTAGAAAATACAGTTTCTTTAACCTATTCCGATATAAAAAACCACACCTATTTAAGTATTGTAGCCGAAGCGGCATTGGTTAACGATAAAGCCAAAATGAAAGAGTTATGGAACCCCTTTGTCGAGGCATTCTTTCCCGAAGGATTGGACGACCCTAAATTAACTTTACTAAAAGTTACCCCTACAGATGCCGAGTACTGGGATAGCAAGAGCAGCAGTATGGTGGTGCTGATCAATATGCTTAAAGCTACCTTTGCAGGTAAGCAATACGACGAAGGTCAACACGGAAAAATAGCCGTATAAGTTGCTGAAGTCATCAGTAATGTCATGAAATTTTGATTAGGCCACAGAGACAGATCTTTGTGGCTTTTGTTTTAATTAAATCACTTTAAGAAATCTCTTTTTTGTAATATTGGCTAATGATTTACCAGGATACTTTAGAATTTGCCAATCAACTGGATCAGCAGGATCCGCTAAGAAATTTCCGAAATGAGTTTTTGATACCAAAGCATAATGGGCATGATGCTGTTTATTTATGTGGTAACTCTTTAGGCTTACAGCCCCGCTCAGCTAAAAAGTATATACAAGACCAATTAAATGCATGGGAAGATAATGCTGTGGAGGGTTGGTTTGTGGGTAACGAACCATGGCTTAATTATCATAAGCAACTACTTAGTCCGTTGGCAAGTATATTGGGTGCTAAGGAAGCCGAGATAACAGTAATGAACTCACTTACAGTAAACCTTCACTTATTAATGGTAAGTTTCTATAAACCAACAAGTAAAAGGTATAAAATATTAATGGAAGCAGGTGCTTTTCCGTCAGATCAATATGCGGTTGAAAGTCAGGCACGTTTCCATGGTTTCGATCCTAAAGATGCCGTTATTGAAGTTGCCCCACGCGCCGGCGAAGCCACTTTACGTACCGAAGATATCCTGAAACAAATTGCCGATAATGCCGATGAACTGGCATTGGTGCTGTTTAGCGGGATAAATTATTATACCGGTCAGTTCTTTGATATGGAAGCTATCGCTAAGGCTGGTCATGCCACAGGTGCTATAGTAGGTTTTGATCTGGCACATGCAGCCGGAAACGTCCCTGTTAAGCTGCACGATTGGGATGCAGATTTTGCCTGCTGGTGTTCATACAAGTATATAAATTCGGGGCCGGGTGGCATAAGCGGAATATTTGTACATGAAAAACATTTTTCCGATAAAAGCCTTAACCGTTTTGCGGGATGGTGGGGCTACAGGCGTGATAAGCAATTCCTGATGGCACCCGGTTTTGAAGCCGAAAATGGGGCAGAAGGATGGAACGTAAGTACCAGTCCGATTTTGCTGATGGCGCTGCACCATGCATCTTTGGATATATTTGAAAAAGCAGGTGGGTTACCCGCATTACGCCAAAAAAGCGAAGCCCTGACCGGGTATCTGGAATACAAAATAAACGAGGTAAATAAAAAATATGGTGAGGATGTATACCAGATCATTACCCCGGCAAATAAAAACGAGCGCGGCTGCCAGTTATCGGTAGTATGTAAACGCAATGCTAAAGCGATATTCAATTACCTGGCCGATAATGGCGTTATTGGCGACTGGCGCGAGCCGGATGTGATCCGTTTGAGCCCTGTGCCGCTTTATAACTCTTACGCCGATGTCTATAAAGCCTCACAAAGCCTTTTTAAGGCCCTTGAAGCTGTTAAATAATATAAAATGATATACTACAATCCAAGGCAATGGTTCTTGCTTACATTCAGGTTTAACAAGGCCGATACCCTGCGCGAATTATTTCCGCTGATGTTATCGGTTAGCGTTTATGCAGGTGTGGTAACTTTTTTACTAATAGATTATTGGCACATTCCTGAAACCAGCATACTGCGGAAGGTTATCTATGTACACCAAACTATTGGGTTTGTGTTTTCCTTGTTGCTGGCCTTCCGTATAAATTCGGCATATGATCGTTGGTGGGAAGGGCGTAAAATTTGGGGCAGCCTTACAAATAACAGTCGCAACCTGGCCATTAAGCTAAAACATTTGGTTAGCGATAAAGATGCGGCATTTTTTAGCTATGCCATCCCATTATATGCAAGATCACTAAAAAACCATCTGCGTGATGAATATGTGCGGGAAGACCAGGCGCTTTTAGCTACCGATGGTAATAAGCACGTCCCCAATCAGGTAGCATCCGCCATTATCAAAAACGTTTATCGTTTAAATAAAGAAGGGCAGATCAACCCGGAGCAATTGATTAGTATAACCAATGAAATAACTTCATTTACAGATATTTGCGGCGGTTGCGAACGGATAAAGAAAACACCTATACCGTTCTCCTACAGCGTTTTTATTAAAAAGTTCATCTTTACTTATATCATGACGCTGCCCTTTACCTGGGCTTTTGATCTGAAGTATTTTATCATGCCGATAATTGGTTTTATCCTGTTTGTGTTTGCCAGTATCGAGCTGATAGCAGAAGAAATTGAAGATCCTTTTGGTAATGATGCAAACGATTTGCCGCTTGATAACATTTGCGATAATATCCAAAAACACGTTGCAGAGATCTTTACCGAATAAGCCGTATGCTTAAAATTGCTTGCGACCCCATATATGCGCATCCTTTACCACCAGGCCACCGTTTCCCTATGTTGAAGTATGAGCTAATTCCGGCACAACTGCTGTATGAAGGTATCATCACCCCGGAAAATATTTTCTCGCCTAATGCAGTTGATGAAGAAACTATTCTGCTTACGCATGATGCGGGTTACTGGCAGCAACTTCGTGACTTAACCCTGCCGCCCAAGGAGCAAAGGCGCATTGGTTTCCCGCTGTCTGCACAATTAGTAGAACGCGAAGTACGAATTGCGCAAGGCACTATCGATGGTTGCCGGTATGCTTTTAAATATGGTATTGCCTTTAATGTTGCCGGTGGTACACACCATGCCGGCGCCAATTGGGGCGAAGGTTTCTGCTTGCTGAATGACCAAGCAATAGCTGCTAATTATTTATTAAATAACAACTTATCTAAATCTATCTTAGTTATTGATTTAGATGTGCACCAAGGGAATGGCACAGCCCAGATATTTAAAAATGAGCCAAGTGTATTTACTTTTTCGATGCATGGCGATAAGAATTTCCCGTTTAGGAAAGAGCAGTCGGATCTGGATATTCCATTGCCTGATGGCGTAGGTGATGAGGAATACCTTGCTTTGTTAAAAGATACTTTGCCCAGCTTAATAAATACCCATCAGCCCGATTTTATATTTTATCTGGCAGGGGTAGATATACTGGAGTCAGACAAATTGGGTAAACTCTCCCTGTCAAAAGAGGCCTGTAAAGAGCGCGACCGGTTTGTATTTGAGCAATGCAGATCAAGGGGCATACCTGTGCAGGTGAGTATGGGAGGTGGCTACTCGCCGCAAATAAAAGATATTGTAGAGGCGCATTGCAATACTTATCGTGTAGCTAACGATTTATACTTTTAGTTGCTTGTTGTAATATCGTCTACAATTATGAGGTTGTTGCTTTTACTGATACTCTGAAACCGCAGGAACAGCATTACAGATGATGCCATTAAGCCGCAAACCAAACCATACCACACACCCATAACCCCAAGATTTAAGTGAATGCCCAGTAGGTAAGCAACAGGCAAACCTATAATCCAGTAAGAGATGAAAGTGATTAGCGTAGGCACATTTACATCGCCCATGCCACGCAGCACCCCGAGACCTACAACCTGTGTACCATCGAACAATTGAAAAAATGCCGCAACTATAAGTAGTTGTTCTGCAATTAGAATAACGCTTTTATCTGAAGTATATATCCATGGTAGCAAGTGGTTAAATAATGTAAAAACTATTGCCGTGCAGCTCATAAATGCTATTACAATATGATAATTTGAGATAGCTGATAAGCGAAGTTGCTTGTGGTTCCCCGATCCAAAATAATTGCCCGACCGGATAGCAGCTGCAGATGAAACCCCGCTGGCCATCATGTAAGTCATAGCAGCAAGGCTGATTGCTACCTGGTGTGCAGCCTGTTCTATCATACCAATACTGCCTATAATTAATGCCGCGCCGCCAAATGCGCCCACTTCAAAAGTATATTGCATAGCAACCGGTGCACCAATTTTCAGGAGTTGTAATCCTCGCACCCGGTCTATATTCCTGATAGCAAAATCCTTTAAATATTTTTTAAAGATGGGGGAGCGGAAAACGTAAATGGCCATTACAATAGCCATCACCGTACGATCGATAAGCGTGCTATATCCCACACCTTTTATCCCCATTGGGCTAACGCCAAACAATCCTTTTACAAATATTATCCCCAGGCAAATATTAAGTACGTTACCCCAGATGGATATCAGCATGGCTTGTTTGGTAAAGCCTAATCCTTCGGCAAACTGCTTAAATGTATTAAATACAAGCAGCGGGATAATCGATAAACTTAACAGTAGTAAATATGGCTTAGCCTGAATAACCACTTCTGGCGATTGATGAAGTTTGTCTATAAATAGTATCACCCCAAAATAGATGGCGCAAAACAAAACTATACTGGTGATAACATTTAAAAAGAAACTATTGGAAAGCAGGCGGCCGCATTCCGCAAAATTCTTTCGGCCGTTATTCTGGGCTATCAGCGGAGTAATACCATAACTAATACCCATACCTATCACTAACGGGACAAGGAAAATACTGTTCACTAATGATACTGCGGCTAATGCCGTAGTCCCGGCAAAATGCCCTACAATAATAGAATCGGAAGTTTGTACAAGCGTATGGCCCAATTGCGATATCACAACCGGTATAGCCAGCTTTAAACTGTCACGATAGTAGAACTTATATTTTTGGTAAAAGGCTTTCATTACTGTGGGGAGGCAAAAGTAATGAATAGCCCTGTTAAATCAGGAAGCTGTGTAAAACTCTTCTTTTTCGGTAGTATGCACACGAAGTATCCCCGAGAGTACCAGATCTACTATTATACGTTGGGCACGCCGCCGTCCAATGTTTAGCAGCGTACAAAATTCTTTTACAGTAATGCGTTCCTCTTTATCTAAATGCTCCAGCAGTGCTTTTTCTTTGGAAGAGTATTCAATAAGTACACCTTTATCGTCGGCCGAGCGCTTAAGCACATCAACAACCACTTTACTAGCCAGTACGCTTTTATCTTTTACGCGGATATAAACCCACCATTTACCATCTTCGGCCAGGGAGTAATGAGGTTTTTCGTCACTCTCCGGAATGTCTACGATCAGCACCAGTTTATCATCAAAATAAACTTCCTCAAAAACGGGTTCAAGGGCAGGGCGGGTAAAAAAATGTGCTGCTTTGGTGATCATATATCGCTCTTCATCTTCGGCTTTTACGCCTTTTATGGTGCCATCATCCAATACACCAATAAGCAACCTGCCGCCAATGTTATTGGCAAATGACACCATTGTTCTGGCTATTTTTTCGCAGCTTGTAATTGTTTTCTTAAAATCAAGTGATACACCTTCGCCTTCAAAAATCTGTCGCTTTAAATTCATTTGTCAAATCTTCATTATTCTGCTATGTAAGGCGTGAAAATCTGCATCCATCGCTCCGGGTTAGTTATCTCCGTAAAACCGGCTTGTATACCATCTTTGTATACGCCAAAGCATAAAGAGTTGTCTATGGCTTTCTTTAGCTTTTCGGGGGGTATATCTTTGGCCCAATATGATTGCTGGTCAAGATAATTAAATATCACATCAAAACTGAGCAAAGTTTTATCGGTTGATATTTGATAGCCTTTTTTAGTAAAAGCTTCGTCATTCATAAATACAGGCATCGTGTTAAATAGCAGTTTGTGTAAAATTAAGGTCGCGTATGTATACTTCATTCATAAGCGATACGCATACTTCGTTGTTGTTATTGTATATATCTATCGGAAACGAATTTTCATACTTTCCGGTGGTATTTAACGTATGGATGGCCAGTTCAATATCGGCATCGCTCAAAATTATTTGGAACGACAGGTTGGATAGTGCAGGTTTTAAGAAATTTATATTTGATGATTTAGACCAGATCTTCAGTTTTCTGTCGCCCGTATTTAACACCCTGTCAAACAATACGGGATAAAACGGGTCTGCCGCGGCGAAAATGGTGCCGCCAAATATAGATCCGTTATAGTTTTTATTGAAAATGCTTTTTATTATCGTAACGCTAACCCCCTTAAAACCTTTATTAAACTCCCTCACCCAAATCCGTTGAAATAAAAGGGGAGGGTAGAGGCGCATTATCCACTTAAGGGTGTTTTCTGATACTACCATTAGCGTTAAATATCAGCATAATATTATTTATTTTATGAGTTGAAACCACTTTGTTGATATTTTTTTGATCTTAAAGCAGCTGCAAATGTGTGATTTGAAACACTCATTAAATAATAATTGAAGTTTATTAAACAACTTTGATGTTTCGGGGTTTATAACCTGAAAGCATTTTTGTTAACATCACTATTAAATTTATATCTATGAAAAAGCACTTTTTAAGTTTCGCGTTAGTCGCGACGATGGTTGGTTCAATAATAGCAGGCTGTAGTTCAACAAAATCAACTGACGGTTCTGACAGTACAAAAACCGACTCTGCAGCAACAGTGGCCCCGGCTCCAACAACTGATACTACTAAAACGGACACCACTAAAAAAGATACTACTCAAAAACCAATGTAATAGGTTTTTTATGTCTGATAAAAGCCCGGACTATTTTAGCCGGGCTTTTGTTTTTGTTTGCATCGCCAACTGCCGACGCGTGCCAATGCGCATTCGGGACTCCGCGTATTTGTTCTTCTTCCATGGGCCGCTCATTTATTCGGTTTTTCCGTTCATTGCTAGTACGGCCTTGGGTGATAGCGGAAAAAAGTTGTTAAATATTTCTGCTGTACGGCCTACATGTATCTCAAATTCGTCGTTCTGCATAGCTGTAAGCAGGTCGTCGGCCACTTGTTTTGGAGGGATACCGTTGGCCGCACCACCAATTGCAGCCGAGAACTCGGTATCTACCAATGGTGGCATCAGCTCGAATACTTTTACCGAAGTATCTTCCATCATAATGCGCAAACTATTGGTGTACGAGTGCAGTGCGGCTTTGCTGGCACCATAAGTTGGCAGGCTATTGGCCCTTGCTGCAAATGCCACTATAGATGATACATTGACAATGGCTGCTTCGGGCTGTTGTTTAAGCAGGGGCAACAGCAATTCGTTAAGGCGGATAATAGATAGGTAATTGGTTAATATTTCTTCACTGGCTTTGTCGAACGCGTTAATGCCCGGTACGGTCATGTCGTAATAATTAGCGCTGCCTGCATTGTTGATGACTACATTAAGCTTGGGAAAATCTTTGTTTAGTTGCGCTACCAGTTTTTCTACGTCTTCGGCGTTATTTACATCGCTTACTATAGCACAGGTGTTTTTTAGTTTGGAAATGGCTTTTGCCATTCTTTCCTGATTACGGCCGGTAATGATGACCTGATTGCCGTTTTCCGAAAATAATTTTGCTATTTCGAATCCAATGCCCGCACTGCCGCCGGTAATAAGGATGAGGTTATCTGTTGTCTTCATTTATTTATGTTTTAAATTACAACCTATAAACTACTTAACTCAACCAACTTTCTGTTTGTTGCGCCTTATAACAAATAATTGTAAATGAAGTATGATAGAACCAATTTTAGGTCGTAGTGAACCGTTGAATAACATAATATAGGAATAAATCTCATAATTAACATTATGTTAAGTAATAATTCTATTTTAAAGCCCACCTATCCAGCGGGCTTTAAAATATAGTATCTCCTATTGTATTAATTTTTAGGTAGTGCGTTTATTTGTGCTGTTATCTTAGCAATATTAGCATCATCTTTTTTGCCTTTATAATAAGTAAGCAAGTTATTTAATGCATCTGGCGATTTTGGGTTCAACTCAACTGCTTTTAGCAAATATGGTTTTGCCAGATCAAATTGCGCTGTAGCTTTAGCCATAGCTGCGTCATAAGCTTTCTGCTGGTTAGCAGGTAACTTATTAGCCGCGTTGTAGCTATCAATTGCCGGTGCAATAATTACATAACCCATGTTTAAATTGGCTTCAAAATAATTAGGGTCAATTTCAATCGCCTTTTTGTACATATCGGCGGCTTTTTGGAAGTTTTGTGCTTTTTCTGCTTGTAAAGTTGCTTTAGTAGCGGCAGGTGCTTTAGCTATTTTTTGTGTGGCCGCATCAGCAACTTGTGAATAAACTAAACCAGCATAATAATACAGGTTTTTGTTTTTGGGATCATTTGATATAGCACTTAAAATTTTATCAAGCACTTCCTTTTGCTTGCCTTGTTGCAGGCTTATTTCAATTTCAGTTCTTCTTAACTCAGCACTGTTAGGATATTTTGCCAAACCATCTGTTACGGTTTTTAGTGCACCAGTTGTATCCTTATTAGCTAAATATATACCAGCCAGCTCACCATAAACACTCTCTACTTTAGAATATTTAGTTGTAACCAGCTTATTGTAATTTGTAATTGCAGCCGGGTAGTTTTTGGCATTTAATGCTGCTAAACCGGTATAAAGTATTGCGTTAGTATCTTCAGGCATTACACTACGGTAAAAATCAAACGACTTGTAAGCTAAATCATACTTACCAGACTGATACTCCTTCACCCCTTTATTTAATTGATATTGAGCTAAAATACCATTGGCATTATCAATAAGCTTTTTGTTTTCACCTTTGGTATCAAGCTCTTTAGCTTTTTTTAGGGCTTCCTCTGCAGTAGTAAACAATGGCAATGAAGTGGTTGCTACCGTATCAAGCTGAGCCAGGGAACCGTATATATTAGCTTTTACTGCATAGGTTTGCGGTAAATTGGCTGTTTTTTGATTAGCAGCAGCTTTATCAATAGACTCTTTGGCCTTATTAAGACTTGGCAAACTTAAAGCCGGCTGCGTTTTTAAGCCCTCATATTTTTCGAATTCTGATTGTGCATTGTTCAACTCCCCTTTTTGCGCAAAGGCTGTTGTAGAAATGAGACCTAACAGGCCTAACATTAAGAATTTAATTTTCATTTGGTAAGTTTTAAATTGGTAATGATATTATGGCCGTTTGTGTGCTTAGTTACAGCCTATAATAATTAATTATAGTTTATTAATTTGTTAACTGTTCTAATTTATTGTTAACCCTATCCAGCTGATTTTGATTGCCGGTTTTTGTGTAAGCTAACTGCAAAAGTTCCAGGCATTTTTTATCCTGGGGCACCATTTCGTTTGCTTTTTCAAGCCACAATATAGCACTTGTTATATTTTTATCGTTATTATTATTTTTTTGGACGCTTTTCTTAAAGTATAATAAGCCTAAATTGAATACAGGTTCATAAGCTGTTCCGTTTAACTCAATTGCACGAAGGTATAATGATTCGGCCTTGTCATATTGGTTTAAATTATCATAACAATTTGCGGCTACAAAAGTAATATCGGGATTATTGATGTTATTATCAATTAAGGGTATTAATAAAGGTTCTAACGCTTTATAGTCTTTTTTGTTATTATAAATATTAGCCTCATCATGCAATAATTGCTTGTTTTGAGGAAGCAGACGCCTTCCCTTCTTTACTATTTGCAGGGCTTTTGCGGTATCACCAAGTGATTTATAAATGGTAGATGCGGTTTCCAGGTATTCTATTTTGGTGCTATCGGTACTAATAAGATTTGAATAATAATTTGCAGCATCCTGCAGGTTGCCTAATTTATTGCTGGTGTATGCTATATATGCATTTATCTGTTTGTGGGCAGGTGCATATTTCTTTGCTTTTTGAAAAGCATTAACAGCATTTTTAAAATCGTTGTTTTTAGTTAAGGCAAAACCTTTTCTGATATAAACATTTGCCAAACAACGTTTTGCGTAATCAATTTCGGGCTGGTATTTATATATTTTGCCCTTTTCAGAAAACTTATCAAGTAAGGCAGCGGTTTGGTCAAGAAACATTTCCGGCTGATTTAATTGGTTCAGTGAATCGGTGTATAAGATACTGGAGTTTACAATAATGCGGTAAACATTCTTCTCCAGGTCCGCAGAATCTTTGCGGGTCACTACTAAACTATCGGCGGATTTCTTGGCGTTACTTAAGAATTTCAGATCTCCCTTTTGCTTATAAAAAGCAAGGTTGTTTACCACAACTTTTAACGCTTCGGATTGGCCAAAGGCAAAAGATGCGGTAAACAATGCTAAAATCAATAATCTGATTTTTCGGCTTTGCATTATTTATTCAGTTTGGTCATCATCAGCAGATTCATCATCTGCGTTAGTTGTATCAATATCTGTGTCTGACTTTATTTCAGCATCCGGAGTTTTTGAAAGTACATCAGCATCTGTTTCGTCGGCAATTGCTTTATCTTCCGCCGCTTCTGCTAATACAGCTTCATCCAGTTCTTCCTCTTCATCATGCTCAATTTTAGCAACCGATGCTATCTCATCATTACCTTTCAGGGTAATTAACCTCACCCCTTGCGTGGCACGGCCCATTGTACGCAATTCGCTAATTGCAATACGAATAATGATACCCGATTTATTGATGATCATCAGATCCTCTTTATCAGTAACACCTTTTATGGCAACAAGTTTTCCGGTTTTTTCAGTAATATTAAGTGTTTTTACACCTTTACCACCACGATTTGTTACCCTATAGTCGTCAATATCGGTACGTTTACCATAGCCTTTTTCAGATACTACCAGTACGGTTGTTTCCTTATCGTCAATACTGATCATACCAACAACTTCATCGTTATCGCTATCTAAGCTAATACCACGCACACCGGTAGCTGTACGCCCCATTGGCCTAACAGTAGATTCGTTGAAACGTATTGCACGGCCCGATTGCAGTGCCATAACAATTTCGCTGCTTCCGGTTGTTAGCGTTGCTTCCAGTAATGAATCGCCCTCGTTTATGTTGATGGCATTGATACCATTTGCGCGCGGACGTGAATATGCCTCTAAAGATGTTTTTTTGATAACACCTTTGCGGGTACACATAATAATAAAGTTGTTCTCCAGGTATTCTTTATCCTTAAGCGATTTAAGCTTGATGTAAGCCTTAATGTTTTCTTCCTTAGGAATGTTGATGATGTTCTGGATAGCACGACCTTTAGAAGTACGTGTGCCTTCGGGAATTTCAAAAACCCTTAGCCAGAAACACTGGCCCGATTCGGTAAAGAACAGCATGTAATTGTGATTACTTGCTATCAATAAATGCTCGATAAAGTCGGCATCGCGGCTGTTACTGCCTAAAGATCCTTTACCACCCCTGCCCTGTCTGCGGTACTCGGTAAGCGAAGTACGTTTGATATACCCTTCGCGTGAGATGGTGATCACAACATCTTCATCTTCAATAAAGTCTTCGGTTTGCATTTCTGCAGATGAGTGTACCATTTCGGTTTTTCGCTCATCACCGTATTTTTCTCTTATCTCTATCAGTTCGTCTTTGATGATCTGCATACGCAGCCCTTCATCAGCAAGGATAGATTTTAAGTATTCGATAGTTTTCATTAAAGCATCAAACTCGTCGCGGATCTTATCACGCTCCAGTCCGGTTAAACGCCTTAAGGTCATATCCAGAATAGCACGGGCCTGTATATCGCTTAAGCCGAACTGACTTATTAAACCTTCTCTTGCCTCATCAGGTGTTGACGATGCACGGATCAGTTTAATAACCTCTTCGATATGGTCGAGCGCAATTAATAAACCTTCTAATATGTGCGCACGCTTTTCAGCCTCAGATAACTCGTATTTGGTACGGCGAATAACAACCTCGTGCCTGTGCTCAACAAAATGATGGATCAGGTCTCTCAGGTTAAGCAGCATTGGGCGGCCATGTACCAGCGCAATGTTATTTACACTGAATGATGTTTGCAGTGCTGTATATTTGTAAAGGTTGTTTAATACGATAGCCGCGTTCGAGTCGCGTTTTATCTCATAAACAACACGGATCCCTTCGCGGTTAGATTCATCGCGAATGGCGGTGATTCCTTCAATTTTCTTTTCGTTAACCAGCTCGGCAGTACGCTCAATCATTAGCGCTTTGTTTACCTGGTAAGGTATTTCGCTCACTATTATCCGTTCGCGGTCGCTGCCGTAAGTTTCAATTTCTGCCCTTGCACGTATTACAATACGTCCGCGGCCTGTTTCCAGTGCCTGGCGTGGCCCTTCGTAACCATATATTATACCTCCGGTAGGGAAATCCGGTCCTTTAACATAGGTCATCAGTTCGCTTATTTCAATCTGGCGGTTGTCTATAAGGGCGATGGTAGCATTAACAATTTCTGTTAGGTTATGCGGCGCCATGTTGGTGGCCATACCTACCGCGATACCCGATGCACCGTTAACCAAAAGGTTAGGGAATTTTGCAGGCAATACGGTTGGCTCCTGTAACGAATCGTCAAAGTTCAGCTGGAAATCAATTGTATCCTTATTGATATCGGCTAGCATCTCTTCGGCTATCTTTTGCAGTTTAGCTTCAGTATAACGCATAGCTGCCGGTTGATCGCCGTCTATAGAGCCGTAGTTACCTTGTCCTTCAACAAATGGGTATCTTAAGCTCCAGTCTTGCGCCATACGTACCATGGCATCGTATACAGATGTATCGCCATGTGGGTGATACTTACCTAATACCTCGCCTACAATACGGGCCGATTTTTTGTACGGTTTGTTATTTGCCAAACCCAGATCAAGCATGCCGTACAACACGCGTCTGTGAACGGGTTTTAAACCGTCGCGTACATCGGGCAATGCCCTTGATACGATAACTGACATTGAATAATCAATGTAAGCTGCCCGCATCTCTTCATCAATATTTATCGAAATTATTCTGTCTTCTTGGTTCGAATTATCTTCTGTTTCTTCAGCCATTGGTTTTTCTTAGTGGAAAATCTTAACAGTAAATGCGTATATAAAAAAGTGCTTTTATATGACCTGCGAAGTTATGAATTTATATGGTTTTTGAGGCATGTTTTTGCTAACATTTATACTTGTTTTCCACCTTTTTTACTATAAAACAATACTAATGTTACAATGTGGAAAGCCGGAGATTATTTAACTCTTTTCCAATACTCCTGCACCGTGGTGCCATTAGGTAAAATGCCGTTAAATGTTAGCGTATCGTTTTTAAGTTGGTAATGATATTTTAGCGTGATATTGAGCAGTTTGGAAGGTTCTGCACTAAATGTTTGCGTTTCAAAACAGGTATCTTGCTTTAATACATAATTACCCCGCTCATACGGAATAGGCTCAGCCCCCTTTTCAATAAATAAGGCATCATAGTGCTCCGCGTCGTATTTTCGTTGCAGTGTATAATCTTTTGATGCAGATACGGCCTTGCCATTATATATACCCCCGCTATATTCCCAGGTGCCCTTAAAAGAATCTTCTATGTTGAATGCGCACAATGCTATTAACAGCAAAAGTGCCGGTAATATCTTTTTAATCATAACTAAACCCAGTTAATGCCTTTTTTTAATAAGGACAAGGTTTTTTCTTCTTCGCTGCCCGGTTGTGCATGGTAGTTATACACCCATTTGGCTGTGGGCGGCAGGCTCATTAATATCGATTCGATACGGCCGTTAGTTTCCAGCCCAAATTTAGTGCCGGCATCATACACCAAATTAAACTCGGTGTAGCGGCTACGGCGCTGGTATTGCCATTGCTGCTGATCTGGCGTGAATTGTTTGTTGCGGCTGCGATTTACGAGCTCGGTATAAATAGGAATGAATGAGCGCCCTAATGCTTTTGAGAATTCAAAAACGGTTTCCCATGTAATTTCATCCGTAGCTGTTAAACGATCATAAAATATGCCACCAATGCCCCGTGTTTCGTCGCGGTGTTTTATGTAGAAGTAATTATCGGCCCAGGTTTTAAAACGCTCGTAAAAATCGTGGTTAAACTGGTCACAAACTTGTTTTAGCTGTTGATGAAAATACCGGGCATCATCCTCTACCACATAATGCGGTGTAAGATCTATCCCACCCCCAAACCAGCGTACTGGTGGGATATCGGTATTAAATGACGACGGCATTTCAAAATACCTGATATTCATGTGAATGATAGGCACCAGCGGGTGGTTTGGATGGATAACGATAGATATACCGGTAGCAAAAAAATCGTCCTGCTCTACATTCAGGGCTTTTTTAACAGTATGCGGCAATTGCCCATGCACAGCCGAAAAGTTTACGCCGCCTTTTTCAAATATATTACCGTTCTGGATGATACGTGTACGACCGCCGCCGCCACCTTCACGCTCCCAAAGTTCTTCCTCAAAGGTTGATATGCCATCTGTAGTTTCAAGCGCGGCACATATCTCGTCCTGTATCTGTTTGTAATCTGAAGCTATTTGTTCCTTGCTTATCATTAACTAATTATTGAATTAGTGATTTACTGAATTAGTGATTAAGGAACGACAAAACTAAATTTATTTACTGATTTAGAGAATTATTGATTTAATGATCAAGTACAAGTTAAGGCATTAAATCTTCAATCGCTAATTCAGTAAATCAATAATTCATTAATTGTCTTAACTGATCCCTGCTTCTTCTTCAATGTAATTTAAATCTTTGCCAAATGTTTCTTTTAGCTGACTTAACGAAAATAGCGATATAAGCGTTAATATCACCATCATAATATAACCGCTTGTAACCATGCCGTAATGCACTACAAAGGCGTTAAAAGCTATATTGATAGGTATTAGTGAACCACGCACAAAGTTAGGTACGGTGGTAGTTACGGTTGAACGAATGTTTGTGCCAAATTGCTCGGCCGCTATAGTTACAAATGTTGCCCAGTAACCCACAGTACAGCCCATAAAGAAACATACCCAAACAAATTTGTCATGTGTGATACCTGTCGATCCTAAATATATAAAGGTACTTACTACTGACAATATCAGGAACACCGCCATAGTTAGCTTGCGCGATTTGGTGATCTGCGCCAGCAGGCCGGCGAAAATATCACCAATAGCGATACCGATATAGGTATATAGCACTCCCTCGCCTGCGCTTAACGGTACAGCAGAGCCTAATGCCTTACCAAATTCAGGAGATAAGGTTACAAGCACCCCTACTACATACCAAAGCGGTGCACCTATTAATATGCAGTACAAATATTTCTTAAACCTTTCGGCGGTGGTAAACAGCATAAAGAAGTTTCCTTTTGATACATTACTATTCTGCACATTTTTAAACATACCAGATTCAAATGTCCCTACACGTAATAGTAACAATACAATTCCTAAACCTCCTCCTACTTTATAAGCAGTTTGCCAGCCATACTTGGCTGCCTCGTAAGCGGCCGCTGCGCCGAATAAACCTACTACAGCCACGATCATGGTACCATAGCCGCGTTTTTCTTTACTTAAGGTCTCCGTAACCAGTGTAATGCCCGCTCCCAGTTCGCCTGCAAGGCCTACACCAGCTATGAAACGGATTATAGCATAGGTGTTAACGTCGGTTACGTATGCATTGGCAAAATTGGCTATCGAGTAAAGTAATATCGATCCGAATAAAACCTTGATACGGCCCAGTTTATCGCCTATAATTCCCCATAACAAACCACCTAACAAAAGGCCAAACATCTGTACATTAATAATAAATTGCCCTTTGCTAAGCATATCAGCATCGGCTACACCAATATCATGCAAGCTGGCTTTACGTACTATTGAGAAAACTAAAAGATCATATATATCAACGAAATAACCCAGGGAGGCTACAAGTACCAGGAATATAACATTCCGCGAAACTTTTGCTGAAGTAGTATCAGTCATAATTAGGATAAGTGATAGTTTATTAGGCTAAGGTATAAAATGCTGGTAAAAACTGGTTTAAAATTGCATAAAAAAACCCCTGCATTTATCAGAGGTTTGTATGTTATATGGGCAGCTGTTAAACTTTTTTTACGTTTACGGCCTGTAATCCTTTTCTTCCTTCTTCTTCTTCGTACTCTACGTTATCGTTATCTTTAATAGCATTTACGCCGCCTTGTACATCTTTGAAGTGCACAAAAAGATCTTTACCGTCATCAGTAATAATAAATCCGTAACCTTTTTGTGTGTTAAACCATTTTACTTTTCCAGTTTTCATAATAATATTATAATAGTATTAAATAATTGTGTTAAGATCAGTAAGTAATTCAACTGAATATAAAAATGGTTTAATAATCAATATAGAATGTACAACTATCTGTTCAAATATATAAAATTATTAATAACCAAATAAAATTATTTATTAAGTAAAAATAAAATAAAATTAGTACAAAATAAAAAAGTCACCAGTGTAAACTGATGACTTTCAAACTTATATAGTTGGGTTGAATTATTTTACTTGTTGAAAGAAGTAAACACCGGCACTTGGGGTAACCCTTACCAAAACTTCTTCTTTACTGTTTTTCAAATCAACAAAATATACGGTTGAATCAAAGCTGTTATCATCACCAACTTCATATTTAATTACTTCGTTAGCAAAATAACCTTCGTATTTTTCACCTATGATTTTTCTTGCTTTTTCAGGCAATGCTTTGAATTGTACATTCTCGGTTACACCGATTAATTCACCTCTAAGATTGTAAAACGCTGACTTTTTCACGCCATCAATTGTGAATGTAGCTTTCTGGAATTTAGAACTAACTTTCCAGGTTACATTTTCAGCACCGATAAAATCGTTGTTGAATTTTGATGACACTACGTAAGATACGTTGTCTTTACCTTCTTCTGTTTTTGAAACCTTGTTAGCAGCAAAAACATTTGCTGTGAAAAGGATTGCTATTGCGGTTGATATAAATACTTTTTTCATGGCCTTTTAAATTTTAATTTATATAACAAATGTACGGTGCTATTGCTAATATTTATAATTATTGATGATTTTTATAAATATTTGATAATATATGCTCGTTTTAAATTAAAATCTAAAAAATAGAGCCTGTAGATAGTGTACTTTTAACAATATGCTAATAAAAAAGCCTTATACTTATTGTATAAAGTACACTAAGTTAATTTAATGTAAAGAGCGCCCGTGTTTATGACTTATTTATGACATAAAGCCACTTTTACACATGAATTATTAGCCGTTATCAGCAAAGCCGGGGTACAAGGTCATCCCCCCATCCATAAAAATTGTGGTGCCGGTAATATAATCTGCCTCATCTGAGGCCAGCCAGGCAGCAAGTTTTCCTATATCTTCTGGTTTGCCAATACGGTTATAGGGTATTAACGTTAAAAGCTTTTCTAATGCCTCGGGCGTTTGCCATGCCTCCTTGTTAATTGGCGTTTGTATAGCACCGGGCGCAATGCCTACCACGCGGATCTTGTTAGGGGCCAATTCTTGCGCTATGCTTTTCATAAACATGCTTATACCGCCCTTGCTTGCTGCATAGTTTACGTGACCCGCCCAGGGGATAACCTCATGCACGCTGCTCATACAAATTATTTTCCCGGCGGCGCGACTTACGCTTTCTACTACTCCCCTCTTAATAAATAGCTTAGCGGCTTCTCGCGAGCAAAGAAACTGCCCGGTGAGGTTGATGCTGATAACGGTATTCCATTCGTCTAATGTCATATCAACAAACCTGGCATCTTTTTGCAAACCAGCATTGTTTACCAGTATATCAATAGTGCCATAAGTTTCAATGATTTTGGCGAACATGGCCTGCACTTCGTTTTCCTTGCTTACATCAGCCTGATGGGCAAATGCTTCACCACCAAAAGCTTTTATTTCATTTACCACCTCTTCGGCAGCTTTTTGGTTGTGCACATAATTTACCAAAACCTTCGCGCCGGCTTGCGCTATTGCAATTGCAACACCTTTGCCTATGCCGCTATCTGCGCCGGTTATCAGGGCGACCTGTCCTTTAAGTTTTTGCTGATCCATAATGATATCGCTATGCTATATGCAATGCTAATATCAGGATATGGTTTTAGTTTTTTGAAGAATTGTTCGGGAGGTGTTTCTCGCAAAAACGCGATGTGTCAGTCTGAGCCTGTCGAAGACATAATGGTTCGACAGGCTCACCATGACATTGTTTATTGATCTCTAATTACAACGCTTTAATATAATCCAGAAACAAATGCAACGCTTTCTTTTTATCCTCGGTCAGGTCAAAATCCAGCTTGTGCATCAGGTAGTCTTCCAGATCAAAGTCGGCACGCTGTGGGAGTTCTTTTAACAGATCTTGCCTATGGGCAAGGCCGTATCTTAATGCCAGATCAAATTCTTTTATAAAATCTTCCGGTATGGGTTTGTTAGCTATCCATGCAGCAAATACAAAAGGCAACCCGGTAAACTTTTGCCATTCTTCAGCAAGGTCATATACATATTTGTATTGTTCTTTTTTGCCAAAGGTGCGATCGCCGATTTGTACAAAGGCGGTTTGGGCATCAGTTGATTGCGCATAATCCGACGCGTTTACAATTAGCTCGGGCTGCACTTCCCAGTAATTTTTGAGCAGCACACGCCCCAGGTTATTGGAGCTGCGCGATTCCGGGTCAAGCTGGACGCGTTTAACATCTTTTATATCGCAATTGCTGAATATAAATACAGAGTTTACCGCACCTTCGGCACCGATGCAATAAGCCGATACAATTTCCCATTGGGATAAATTTAATGTGGCCGCTACGGGTATTAAACCAATATCAACCACATCATCTATTAGCTTTTGGGCGCAGTCAGAAGGCATATCGAGGCTCAGATCTATCTTGTCTTTAATAGATGAATGTTGCAGGCCGTATAAAAAGGGTTTGGTGTTAGTATAGCTAACGGCAGAAATTTTTATCTTGTTCACGTAGTATTCTCTCTATGAGTTTTTTAAATGTTTGGCATTGTTGGCTTCAACAATTTCAAACTGGCTGCCATCGTAAATTACCTTGTATAAAACCAGGTTTTGATGCGGGAAACTATCCATTTGCGTAAGCGGCTGGTTGGTAAGTATGCACATCAGCAAACGCAAAGCACGGCCATGCATGCATATCAACACGGTTTTTTCCTCCGGATGGCTCATAATTACGTCAAGCGCCTCCAGCTGCCTTGCCTTAACTTCATTGGGGCTTTCGCCACCTTCAAATTTCTCATCAAGCTTACCATCAAGCCAGTCGCGCATTAATTGCAAAAACGCGGCTTTGGTTTCGGGGGTGGCTGGCTGGCCTTCATGTATGCCCCATGCTAACTCATCAAGACCGGCTAATTTTTCATAAGGCAGCCCTATGTCAATAAACTGCTGGATGCTTTGTTGCGTACGTTTAAGTTCAGATATGTATATTTTATCGAAAGGTACATCTTTGTAAGCTTCGTAAAACTGGCTTGCCTGGCGGCGACCTTCGTCATTTAGATCAGTATCCCTGCCCCTGCCTTGTACAATACCTTGTTTATTAAGGTCTGTTTGGCCGTGGCGTACTATATATAAAGTCTTTTCTATTTTGTTCATTAGTTCATTTGTACATTAGTTCATTGGTTTTCAAAGTTTAAAGCATTATACTAATAAACTGATGAACCAGTGAACTAATAACCTAATTTATGACAGGCAATTTATAAAAGCGCGGTTTTACTTCTTCCGCAAACTGGTAATCGTTATAATCTGTAATTACATTATAGAGCGTATCGCGCTCAATTGGGTAGCGACCCGCATGTTTTATCAGGTCTACCAATTCTTTGGTGCTCATGCCCGGGTTTTGCTCTTCAGCGCCCGCCATTGAGTATATTTTGGTAGTATCATCAAGCGTACCATCAATATCATCCACGCCAAAATTAAGCGATAGCTGCGCTGTTGTGCGGCTTATCATGGCCCAATAGGCTTTTATGTGATCAAAATTATCAAGGTAGATACGTGCAATGGCATAATTACGCAAATCTTCCACTACGGTTGATTCAGGCACATGGCTCATCTGGTTATCCTGGTTACGGAATTTTAGGGGGATGAATGTTTGGAACCCACTTGTTTTATCCTGCAGTTGGCGCAGTTGTTCCATATGGTCGATGCGGTGATGAAACTTTTCGATATGGCCGTAAAGCATGGTAGCGTTTGATCGCATACCCAATTTATGCCATTCCTCGTGTATAGCAAGCCATTGGTCACCAGTACATTTATCTTTAGCTATCAGGTCACGCACTTCGGGGTGAAAGATCTCTGCACCTCCTCCGGGTATTGATTCCAAACCTGAGTCCTTCATCAACTTCATACCCGTAGCGTAATCTATCTTTGCTTTTTTAAATATATAATGATACTCTACGGGGGTTAAAGCCTTCACATGCAGATTAGGCCTGTGTGCTTTTATCTTGCTGAACAGTTCACTATAAAAGGCAACATCATATTGCGGCAAAACACCACCTACAATGTGCACTTCGGTAACCGGCTGGTCATCGTATTTCTTAACAATATCCAGCATCTCTTCCATAGTGTACTCCCAACCATCGGCACGTTGTTTTAACAACCTGGAGTAAGAACAGAATTTACAATCGTAAATACAAAGGTTGGTTGGCTCGATGTGAAAATTACGGTTAAAGTATGTTTTATCACCGTGTTTTTGCTCGCGTATGTAGTTGGCAAGTACTCCCAGGTAGCCTAATTCGGCTTTTTCATAAAGCAAAACGCCTTCATCAAAAGTGATGCGCTGGTTATGAAGTACCTTCTCAGCAATGTCTTTAAGCTCGGGCAAAAGTTGGGGATTATCCAACAATACCCGAAAATTATCTGATACTTCCATTTAGAAAAATATTTGAGCAAATGTAGCAAATTGCATCAGTTTTAAAACGAATGCGGCAACTTAATGTGTGTTTAAACACAGAGTATGACAGTGTTTTTACAGAGAGAAAAAGCTCATAAGTGGAAACAGATGTGACATTTAGGCCATCGAAACAATCGTCTACCTAACCTTTAATATAAAGTTGGTTTTATGAATAAAATAGGCAAACACATTTAAATTGCTACTATAAATCACAAATATTCTTAGTTAATTTGGCGGCTTAGCTTTAATATAATGAAAATAGAAACCATCGCCATTCACGCCGGCAACCATACCGATGCCTCATCAAAAGCAGTTATACAACCCATTGTTATGTCTACCACGTTTGTGCGTGATGAAGATGGCGAGTTTTCATCCGGGTATTCTTATAGCCGTGCGGCTAATCCAAACCGCACTTCGTTAGAAAACGTATTGGCTCAGTTAGAGAGTGGTGTTGAGGCGGCAGCATTTTCATCAGGTAATGCGGCGGGCATGTCGGTATTTCAATCGTTAGAGCCGGGCACACATATTATTTGCCCCGATGATATGTATCATGGGCTGCGTAATCAGCTAAAAATGCTTTTTGCAGGTATTTTGGAGTTCGATTTTATTGATGTGAATGATAGCGATGTTTTAAATGCCCATATAAAACCAAATACCGGTGTAATATGGATAGAGACACCATCTAACCCGCTATTAAAAATTACCGATATAAAAAAAGTAGTAAGCATAGCCCGTGGGCGTAATATAAAAGTGGTTTGCGATAATACATTTGCCACTCCACTTTGCCAGCAAGCTATAGCTTTAGGTGCCGATATAGTGATGCATTCATCAACCAAATATTTTGGCGGCCATAGCGATTTGATGGGTGGCGTGCTTATTACCGCCGAAAAAAACGACTGGTGGCAAAAAATACGCGATATACAAACCATGGGTGGTGCAATCCCCTCTCCTATGGATTGCTATTATTTGGTACGCAGTATTAAAACCCTGCCTTATCGTGTGCGTGGCCATGTGCACAATGCACAACTATTGGCCGAATTTTTGGAAAGCCATCCACATGTAGAGAGCGTAATGTACCCAGGTTTATCCTCACATCCACAGCATGAAATTGCCAAAGTGCAAATGAGCGGTTTTGGGGCAATGCTATCATTTACCTTAAAAGGTGGCGAAGAAGAAGCCAAAAAAGTAGTTAATTCCGTAAAAATATTTGCCCGCGCTACCAGCTTGGGTGGTGTAGAAAGTTTAATAGAACACCGTGCATCTGTTGAGGGGCCGGATACAAAAACGCCGTTTAACCTGTTAAGGGTATCAGTTGGGTTAGAGCATATTGATGATCTGATAGGCGATTTAACGCAGGCAATGGCGTAGGTTATTTATTCAGTAAGATCGAATCAGGGTTGTTCCGTAGGAACATTTCGTTGGTAGCAAAAATGGAGTATTTTTATTTCGTTCCGTAGGAACGATTGATACAATAGTTATAGACAGTGGCAAACACATACACTCAACTTCATATCCAATTTGTTTTCGCGGTAAAATATAGGGGTGCTCTCATAGGCGATGAGTGGAAAGGACGTTTACATCAATATATTACCGGTATCTTCCAAAAGAACGAACATAAAGTGCTCCAAATAAATAGTGTGTCTGATCATATTCATATTTTTATAGGTATGAGGCCACATCAATCGGTATCAGCCTTAATTCAAAATGTAAAAACTGAGAGCAGTAAATGGATAAAAGAACAAAAGTTTTGCTCTCAACCTTTCGCTTGGCAGGAAGGTTACGGCGCGTTCTCCTATTCAAAGAGCCAAATACCTACGGTTGTTAATTATATTAAAAATCAAGAATTGCACCACAAAAAGGAGACATTTTTAGAAGAATACCGAAAGTTCTTAATTGCGTTTGAAATTGAATGGGATGAAAAATACATCTTTAACGAACCTGAATAACACCAGGCGTTCCGCTGTAACGCTGCTTAATTACCCTTAATATTCTACCAACGAATTGTTCCTACGGAACATGATCTATTAGCCGAAACGCATTAATTAAAATTAAATTTGGAATTTAATTATCGTTTATTCTATATTTGAAACATTATTTGGTAGTAATACCTTGATCAATTCCCTCACACGGATTTTGATTTATAAAGAAGCGGCGAGAGATCAGGCTCGAAAACCCGCTGGCAACCCTACAAGGTGTAGAAGGTGCCAATTCCTGTCCCGGAGAATAGTTAACCGGGGGATATAAATTTTTAATCATGAAAACTCTGATTTACGTACATCACAACTCCTTGCAGGCTCAAACGGCCACGCTATCAGTATACAAACAACTTTCTTCTGGTTGTATTTGTATGTGTTGCTGCTGCTGTTGATGCAGTACACGTCCCCTTTTTCTATTTCCTGAAAAAACACGTGATACCACTTTAGGATAGTATTATCCTGTTGTAATCGTTAACATTTCATTTAATTACCCCTTAAACTACAGAACATGTCTAACTTAAAATTTGAAACACTGCAATTGCATGCTGGTCAGGAAGTTGACGCTACAACAGGAGCCCGTGCTGTACCTATATATCAAACCACTTCATACGTCTTTAATAATGCCGAACATGGCGCGAACCTATTTGCGCTAAAAGAGTTTGGCAATATATATACCCGGTTAATGAACCCCACTACCGATGTTTTTGAAAAGCGTATCGCTGCCCTTGAAGGTGGTGTAGCGGCTTTGGCAACAGCATCTGGCCAGGCGGCTCAATTTTTAGCCCTGAACAATATTTTACAAGTAGGCGATAACTTTGTTACCTCTCCTTTTCTGTATGGTGGTACTTATAACCAGTTTAAAGTTTCCTTTAAGCGCCTGGGTATCGACGTTCGTTTTGCGAAAGACGATAGTGCCGAAAATATTGAGAAATTGATTGACGATAAAACTAAAGCCATTTTTGTGGAAACCATTGGTAACCCCGGCTTTAACATACCCGACTTTGAAAAGCTTGCCGAATTGGCCAAAAAGTACGATTTACCGTTGATTGTAGATAACACTTTTGCCGCAGGCGGATATTTGTTTCGCCCGTTACAACATGGTGCCAATGTAGTCGTAGAGTCTACCACCAAATGGATAAACGGCCACGGTACCAGCATTGGCGGTGCTATTATTGATGGCGGTAACTACAATTGGGGTAATGGAAAATTCCCGCAGTTTACCCAGCCGAGCGAAGGTTACCACGGTTTAATATTTAACGATGTATTTGGCATCGGCGGGCCTTTTGGTAATATTCAATTTATAATTCGTGCACGTGTAGAAGGCTTGCGTGATTTTGGCCCCGCGCAATCACCATTTAACTCATGGCTTAATATCCAGGGTTTGGAGACCCTTTCACTACGCGTACAACGCCATGTAGATAACGCCCTTGAATTGGCCAAATGGCTGGAACAACATCCGCAGGTAGAATCTGTTAACTACCCGGGGTTAGAGTCATCCCCTCATCATGTACTTGCCAAAAAGTACCTGAAAAATGGCTTCGGCGCTGTATTATCCTTTAAAATTAAGGGCGGTAAAGAAAACGCAAATAACTTTATAGATAGCCTTAAACTGGTTAGCCATTTAGCCAATGTAGGCGATGCTAAAACCTTAATTATACAACCCGCTGCAACTACGCACCAACAACTGTCAGACGAGGAACAATTATCTGCAGGTGTTTTACCGGGGCAACTACGCGTGGCGGTTGGTATTGAACATATTGATGATATTAAAGCTGATTTTGAACAGGCATTTGCCAAAATAAAAGAGCTGGAGTTAGTATAGATTTTTTTAGTTTTTTAAGTGATGTTATTAGGGGGTAGTTGTTTAGCCAACTACTCCCAAAATAACCAAAAAGTAACAAATGAGCACACAAAGTTTTACATATACAGGAACGTTTGAGCTGGAATCCGGCCAAAAATTGCAAGGACTTGAAATCGGCTTTAATACCTATGGAAGCCTCAATGAAAATCGGGACAATGTAGTGTGGGTATGCCATGCCCTCACTGCAAATTCCGATGTTTTTGATTGGTGGAAAGGCTTTTTTGGTACCGAGGATCACTTTAACCCTAAAGATCATTTTATAGTTTGTGCTAATGTTTTGGGTTCGCCCTATGGCACACTAAGTCCCTTAAGTATAAACCCGGCAACCGGCCAGCCGTATTATTTAGCTTTCCCCGAGTTTACTATAAGGGATATCGTAAAAGCGCATAAACTATTGGCTGATCATTTAGAGATAGATCAGATCGAGATATTACTTGGTGGATCATTAGGTGGCCAGCAGGCTATTGAATGGAGTATTATTGAGCCGGATCGCATCAAAAACCTGATACTGATAGCTACAAATGCCAAACATTCGCCATGGGGCATTGCCTTCAACGAATCGCAACGTTTAGCAATAAGTGCCGACCGTACCTTTTATGCGGGTGCACCTGATGGTGGCAGTAAAGGCTTAAAAGCCGCGCGCAGTATAGCCCTTCTATCCTACCGTAGTTATAAAACTTACGATATTACCCAACAGGAAGAGCAGAGCGATGTTATTGATAATTTTAAAGCGTCAACTTATCAAAACTACCAGGGCCAAAAACTCGTAAACAGGTTTAATGCTTATAGCTACTGGTACCTATCAAAGTCCATGGACTCGCACAACATTGGTCGTGGCAGGCATGGTATTGATAAGGCTTTGAGCCTGATAAAAGCCCGTACGTTGGTTATTGGTATAAAATCTGACGTATTGTTCCCTATCGAGGAGCAACAATATCTGTTCAGGCATATACCAAAATCGGCCTTTGCCGAACTGGATTCGTTTTACGGGCACGACGGGTTTTTAATTGAAACAGAAGATTTAACAAATATTATCACATCGTTTTTTAAAACCGATGTAAAAGGAAAAATTATAGAACTGCAAAAAATTGCTTAATGAGTAAAAAACTAAACATAGGCCTCTTCGGGTTTGGAGTTGTAGGCCAGGGATTGTACGATATTATCAAAACAAAGAACCTAAATCTCGAAATTGTAAAAATCGCTATCAAAAATCCGGACAAAGAGCGATCGTTACCTAATGAGCTTTTTACAACCGATAGAGATGAAATACTGAATAACCCGGAAATCAACACCGTGGTTGAACTGATAAACGATACCGAAGCAGCCTTCGAGATCGTGTCGCGTGCATTAAGCTCAGGCAAAAATGTGGTGTCATCCAGTAAAAAAATGGTAGCCACTTACTTAAATGAACTGATAGAACTGCAGCACAAACATGGAACCTCATTATTGTATGAAGGAGCAGTTTGCGGCAGTATCCCTATTATTCGTAACCTGGAGGAATATTATGATAATGAATTACTGCATTCTATAAGCGGTATATTCAATGGTTCATCAAATTACATCTTATCTAAGGGGTATTTAGAAAATCTTGATTACGATACCGCCCTTAAACAGGCGCAGGACCTTGGTTTTGCAGAAACCGACCCAACTATGGATGTTGGTGGATACGATGCTAAATTCAAACTGATTATAGCCGCAGCACATGCATATGGTGTTGTTATCAATCCAGATGATGTACTTAACATTGGTATTCAAAACCTGTCGCCTAATGATCTGCAATATGCCCGCGAAAAGAAGTTAAAGATAAAACTGGTACCTGTAGCCAAAGAATTGGATGACAGGCATGTCGCCCTTTTTGTATTACCAAAATTTGTAAACGAAACAGAGTTTTTATACAATGTAGAATATGAATACAACGGTGTGACTGTACAGGCCGCTTTTGCCGATCAGCAATTCTTTTTTGGTAAAGGTGCTGGTGGGCACCCAACTGGTTCGGCTGTATTATCAGATATCGCGGCGTTACGTTATGACTATCAGTACGAATACAAAAAAGCCAAAGAAGTAAGTAACCTACGGTTCACTAATAATGTAGATGTAAATATTTACCTGCGTTATGAGGATGAAGATCTGGTTGAAGCCTTAGAGTTTGAACACATTCACGAACGTTTTTATTCAGGTAGCTATAAATTTGTTATTGGAAAGATAAACCTGCAAAAACTTATTGATAACCAGGAACGCATAGCAGAAAACAAAGCTTTTGTGGCATTTGCAGACCAGCTAACAGGAGTTACTTTAGCAAAGGAAAAACAATACGCAGCCGTGCTGTAATATATATAGCTTAAAATAAAAAAGAGATTGTAATTAACTGTACAGTCTCTTTTTTATTTTAAGCCATTCTTTATTTCTCTATGAGCATTATGTATTATTGCAAGCCATACGCCTTATATGCAAAAACTCAAAAATATCCTGTTTAACAAGCCCTTAATACTTACTCTTTGGTTTGGCCTGAGTTTTTTTGCAGTGGCTAAAGATGTTATTGTACATTTTTCGAATAAAGAAACTACGCACAATAACTACATTATTTATAAGCATAACTTTTTAAACCTTATTCATCAGCAAAGTTTATTTGGCCCCGAGCCACAGTATTACTTTGATCTTAACCACTACGGGCCGGTATTCGGTTTGGTGATTGCCCCCTTTGCTTTAATGCCCAACCAGTTAGGGGTTATACTTTGGGTAATGTTTCTGGCTTTTATTTTATATTATTCCATTATAAAACTGCCTTTAAACAACTCTCAAAAACTTGTGATACTGTTACTGAATATCAATAGTATAATGGGTTCATCAGGTAACGTACAGGTTAACCCATTGATCATAGCATTGGTAATTTTTAGTTTTATATTTATCAGAAAGCAGCAGGATTTTTGGGCCGCGCTGATGATAATTTTAGGTACCGCAATTAAGCTATACGGTATTGTAGGGCTTGCCTTCTTCTTCTTTTCAGATAACAAGCTCAAGTTTATCTTAAGCCTTATTTTTTGGTCGGCAGTGTTATTTGTATTGCCAATGCTGGTATCATCGCCCGGGTATATTTTAAAAACTTACCACGATTGGTATCCCGATCTATTAGCTAAAAACGCGACCAACCTTACCTCAACGCGGGGGAATGTAAGTGTGATGGGTATGATAACCAAGATATTCTTAGTGAAGAATTTATCAAACATGCTCATATTAATCCCAGCGATATTGGTATTTGGCGCTTCGATGCTTAGAATTAAATACTGGAGAAACCTGAAATATCAATTACTGCTACTGGCATCGGTTTTAATTTTTACTATAATATTCAGCACCAGTTCCGAACCACCAACCTATGTTATCGCATTTATTGGTGTAAGTATTTGGTATGTTGTTTTAGACCGGCCAATTACCGGTTACGAACGTTTCCTTATCATATTTGCCCTGGTGTTAACTAACTTCTCCCCTTCCGATCTTTTTCCGCGGTATTTAAGGGTTAACTACGTTATACCGTATGCTTTAATCGCATTTCCGTGCCTATTAATATGGCTTAAAATAATTCATGAAATGCTTACCCGCAATTTTGATAAAGATGCTGAAACTTTAAAGTTGGCAGGTTATGCTGATTAAGTTATAAAACAAAAGGGCTTCCATATATGGAAGCCCTTTTGTTTTATCGATTCTATATCTATGAATTATATCGTTCTGTTAATGTCCCATTTCTCCAGATAATGGGCTACCCTGCTTACAAATGACCCGCCCAAAGCACCATCAACCACACGATGATCATACGATAAGGATAGGAACATCATATGCCTTATGGCTATAGAATCGCCTTTTGGTGTTTCTATTACTGCCGGTTTCTTTTTAATTGCGCCAACCGCTAGTATTGCAACTTGTGGCTGATTAATGATTGGAGTACCCATAACGTTGCCAAACGAACCAACGTTAGTAATAGTAAATGTACCATCCTTTACATCATCGGGCTGCAGCTTGTTGTTACGGGCACGGTTAGCAAGGTCATTAACGGCTTTAGTAATGCCTATAAGGCTTAACTCATCGGCTTTTTTAATAACCGGTACAATGAGGTTACCACTTGGCAGCGCAGTTGCCATGCTAATATTGATGTCCTTTTTCTTGATGATCTGCGTTCCGTTAACCGAAACATTAATCATCGGGAAATCTTTAATAGCTTTTACTACTGCTTCTATAAATATTGGCGTAAAGGTTATTTTCTCGCCTTCGCGTTTTTCAAATGAGTTTTTTACTTTTTCCCGCCAGTTTACCAACTCGGTAACGTCAGCTTCAACAAATGAAGTTACATGTGGCGACGTATGCTTGCTGTAAACCATATGGTCGGCAATTAAACGGCGCATACGGTCCATCTCAATTATCTCATGACTACCCGAAACAGAAGTAGCCGCAGGTTGTGGGGCAGTTTTAGGCGCTTCGGCAACAGGAATAGCAGTTTGTGGTTGTACAGGCTTTGTCGGCTGTGATGGCGGCGCAGATATAGGCTGTTTAACTTCAGTTTGCTGCGGGGCCGTAAAGTTTGGTGTTGCAGACCCGTTAGTGCCACGTTTCTGAAGATAATTCAGCAGGTCGTCTTTTGTTAAGCGGCCTTCGGCACCTGTGCCCGGTATCTGATCAAGCTCAGCACTACCAACGCCTTCCTGGGTGGCTATGTTTTTAACTAAGGGCGAGTAAAAACGATTCTCGTACTTAACACCGCTAACGGGTGCAGTTTCTCTTTGTTCAATTTGATCAATGCCCGGTATAGCAGCAACCGGTTCAGGGGTTTGTTCTTCAACAATTGCCTGCGGTGTTGCTTGTGCTACAAATTGTGGTGCTTTTTCTGCTACAGGTTGTGGAGCAGCTTCTGGGGCTGGTACAGTTGCAGCCGGCGATACATCATTGCTCTCGGCTACATCCGTTTCAATAATGGCAATTACAGAACCCACCTGTACCACCTCATCTTCTTTACAAAGCTGTTCAACTAATTTTCCGGATACCGGCGATGGAACTTCTGAATCGACCTTATCGGTAGCTATTTCCATAACTGCCTCATCGGCTTCTATATAATCACCTGGTTTTTTATTCCATTTAATTATTGTTGCTTCCGCAACACTCTCACCCATTTTTGGCAGTAATAATTGGTATTTGGCCATATGTAAAAACTATAGTTCTTTGGACAAAATTATACAATTCAAACGTTACATTTTACTTTATTTTAGTAAAGTAATTAACATGAAAAATGCAGCTACGGCACTTCGCTCTATATTCTGTAAACGCTTGTTGCCAAATGTGAATTTCTTTACCACAGTTTTATTTGCATTTGCTACCGCGATCCATACGGTGCCAACAGGCTTTTCGTGTGTGCCGCCACCGGGGCCGGCAATACCGGTTATTGCTAACGCATAATCTGATTTAAATTGCCTTAATGCACCTTCAACCATCTCTGTTACAGTTTCCTGGCTAACAGCGCCAAACTGGTATAGGGTTTCATTTTTAACGCCTAAAGTATTTTCTTTCAGGTCGTTAGAATAGGTTACTGCCCCGCCCAAAAAAAACTGAGATGACCCCTCGTGCTGGGTTATTAAATGAGACACATACCCACCCGTGCAACTTTCGGCGACAGATAGGGTAAGCCCTTTATCAGTCATGTAATTTTGTATCACTTTTTCAAGCGGGATATCTTCCTGTGCAACCACATTGTGGCCAACTCTTTCAACAATACGGCTGGCAAATTCTTCTAATTTATCATTTAGTGAGGTTTCACCATCGCTATAAGCGCTAAGCCTTAAACGTACCTGCCCCATTTTTGGTAAATAGGCAAGCTTAATATTAGCAGGCAATTCGTTTTCTATATCTGCTATTTTTTCGGCCAGGAAAGATTCGCCCTCGCCAACCGTTAGTATGGTTTTATGAATAATAACCGGCAGCTTCAATGTTGCTTTCAGTTTGGGTATCACTGTCTCCTCCATCATGTACTTCATCTCGAAGGGAACACCAGGCATTGACACGTATATTTTACCATCAACATTAAACCACATACCCGGTGCGGTGCCATTGTTATTTAGTATTATCTCACAGTTTTCGGGAACTTCGGCCTGCTTACGGTTTACCTCAAGCAACGGCCTGTTATAACGCTCAAATATATTAAGTACATTGTTTAAGGCATCATCATTTAAAACCAGCTTAACATTAAAATATTCGGCAAGGGTTTGTTTGGTAATATCGTCTTTAGTGGGACCAAGGCCACCGGTAATAAAAATAATATCTGCACGTGATGCAGCCTCGGCAAGGGCTGTGAGTATATGTTGGCGGTCGTCAGATACCGACGAGATCTGTTTTACTCTTATACCCTCTTCATTTAACTTTTGGGCCATCCAGGCAGAATTGGTATCAACAATTTGCCCTATTAATATTTCATCGCCAATAGTTATTATCTCTGCGAGCATGTTTAATTAAAATTTTGATTATTGGTATAATCGCTGCGTTTACTTAGTTTAAGATCTTGTAAGATAGATGCCTTTACCTTTAAGGTAACGTTGTATGATTTATAAAACCCAAAGGGCAGCCATTGCACAGATAAGTCCCAACAATGTAGGTCGCGGTAGATAGCGAAAGATGTTGCATCAGATAGCTTTCCTGCTTTAAGATCGTAGTTGCTATTGTATTGTATTTTCCACTTTTGGGTGATGCTTACATCACCGCTTAACATTATTGTATTGCTTGATGAGCTGTTTATAATGTTGTTGCTGTAATTAAAGCTATAATTGAGGGATAAGTTCCAGGGGATATTAAAATCAATATACGCGCCAGGATCACTGTTTATCATTGCTAATCTCTGAGCCTGGTTGGGATCCATAGTTTGCAGGGTAGTACCAACGGGCACTTGGGTTTTGGGCCTAAAGGTCGCCGGGTTTAAACTGCCGCTCATAGAAAAACTAAAGTTAGCAAGCATAGGTAATTTTCCATCCTGCCAGCTATAGCGGTTTATTCTTCTAATATAGTTTTGTAAATTTCCGTTTGAAATTGAATCGCGCACTTGCGTAACATAAGGGTCAAATGAACCACTAAAGTTGATATTTACCTTTTGGTTTAATATCGCTGTATGGCCCGAAAAATTAATATTGGAAAGCTTCAGGGAATCGGCCGCGAAATTATAAAAGGTAGAAAAAGTTAAACCTTGCAGAATAGGTATCTTCCTGTCTATACCAGATGTATCAGTACTTTTTGCCTTAACCTTTGCTTCAATGGTATTATCGAGCGAGAAGCCTATACCTGCCTGTTTGCCCGGTGAAGGCCCGCCATAAACCGATTGTTCAAAAATTGAATATCGTTGCGCGTAATATGGATACGGAACGGTAGCGCTGCTAACGGCTGTTTTGTAATAGCCATAACTTGGGTCGCCAAAATCCGGGCGGTAGTTAAAGCTGATAGACGGTGTTGATACGTGCCTGATAGCTTTTATATTACCTTTCTTAAAAGGTATTGTACCATATACTTTGGTAGAGAAGCTTGCATTTAAGCTATACTCGCCTGCACGGGCAAAGCCTGCAATAGTATCGGTAACCGGTAATACCTGGCCGGCAACGCTACCTCTGTCAAATCTTCTGCGGATGGTTTGCATATACCAGCGCTCGGTATAATTCGCGCCTGTGCTAAATTGAAAGTATTTAAGTACGGTAGTGTTAAATGCAACCGGTATCTGATGTTGTAAGCCGTTTTGCAGGCGTTTACTGAAAGTGTTTGCTTTAAATAATTCAGATTCGGGGATATCGTTCAGTTTGTTTGTACCAACCAAACTGTAACCAACAGTAATACGCTGATACCACTTTTGCTCACCAACACGGTCTTTAGAATCAAACGGACTCAATGTTGACATGTTGAAACTGAATGTAGGCAGCTCCAGGGTAACTGTTTTTTTTGTAAGATCCTGGCTGTGGCCTAAACTTACGTTAAGGTTAAATGGCGTTCCGGCCCATACCCTTCCGTAAGATATACTCGATCTTAAATTGTTTTGTGTAAGAGATTCCAGGTTATAATTACTTTGGCCCGGGCTGTTTCTGTAAAAACTTTGCGTACCCGCGTTAACCGATGCGCTAAATGTTGTACCGGGGTTAGCATTTGGATCTTGCGAGTGTGTCCAGGCAACATTAAAATCTTTTACAGGTGGGTCGCCGGCCAGGCCATAATTATGCGAGCCATAGCTTAATGTTAAGTTGCCACCATATTTGTAGCGTTTTAAATACCGTATGTTAGAACTTAGCTCGTACGATCCTTTTGAATACAAGCTGGCCATTGTTGTAACATCAATATTATCATTTAAGCCAATATAATAACCCAGGTTGCGCAAATAAAAACCAAGCTTTGCATCTTCCCCAAACGTTGGTAAAATAACTCCTGATGTGCGTGAATCTGGTTTTGGGAAAAAGCCGAATGGGATAGCCAATGGTAAAGGCACTCCTGCAATTTCTAAATATGCCGGCCCCGAAATAATACGATTTTTTTGACCGATCCCCTTTGTAATAACTATGCCAAAGTGTGTTTCAGGGAAAGGCAGATCGCAGGTGCTAAAAATTACGTTTCGGTATGCAACCTCGGTTTCGTTGAGCCTTTTTGCCTGCCCGCCAGATATAAAGTTCCCCTCCTGCTCTGATGCCGGGTTCCATATCTTCCCTTTTTTGGTTTTGTAATCAAAAAGGAGGGAATCTGACGCAACCGGCTTTTCGGTGCCTTGTTTAGATAAAGGCCTGCCTACATAGCGCCTTGTTTTTGGGTCGATAGCACCACGGGCAAATATTTGGTGTTTGTTTTCATCAACCCTGATATATTCGGCATCCAGTTCAAAATCTTCATAGGTAACATGTGCCTTACCGTATAAGTATTTTATTTTGTTAACGTTATCTACAAATGATGAATCTTCGGCAACCGCTTTGCCAATTGATTTAAGGCCACCAGCACTTGGCGTGGTATCCTTTTTTGAAGAAAGAACTGAGTTTGGGGCAGTAAAGCTACGCGCCGATTTTTGGGAATTTGCAGCTGGTGCCTGGCTTTTAGTGCCGGGCGGTTTCTTATTCCTGGTAGAATCAGGCTTTATAATAGTATCTTTAACAGTTATATTCTGATTGCCCGTTTGTGCAGAGGCTATCTCATTAACCATTAATATAAGTGCAAGTAGAAAAAAAAGCCTAACTAATTTCAAAATTGATTATGAATAGTATTTTTGCAGGTACAGTTAACAGCGTTCAAACATAATGAAAAATAAAATATTGAACAGGTTGAAAAGAATGATTTGTGGCTTTGCCGCGATAATAGTTTGCTTCTCATTGTTTTCGTTCACATCAAAAAATTACATAAAAAAGGATACCGTTGTAAATAATAGTTTTAAACTTAAAACTATTATTGTTGATGCAGGCCATGGCGGTAAAAAAACGGGTGCATTCGGCTCTTATTCAGTTGAAAAAAATGTAACGCTTGCAATAGCACTTAAATTGCAGAAAGCGATAGAAAAAGAAATGAATGATGTTAATGTTATCATGACGCGTACTACCGACGATGACGTAGCCTTCCGTTCAAGGGCAGATATTGCCAACTCCAATCATGGTAATGTGTTTATTTCTATACACTGTAACTCGTTGTCAGACAGGCGCCGAACCCAAGTAGTTGGTTATAAAAAAGGCAAACGAGGCAAAAAAATACCTATATACAAAACAGTTTCGGTTCCAGACCGTTCAGGGAAAGGGCCTTTACTGCTTGTTTACAGTACAAAAAGAATAGGCCCGCAAATTGAAGCGCTTCGTGAGAACGCAGAATTGTATGAGGATAAAAATTACAAAGATCAATATAATGGTTATGACCCGGACGACCCTGCATCGGTTATTTTGCTCAATGCATTTAAAAACAAGTACCGTAAACAAAGCATTCACCTGGCCAATTTAATAAATACGGAGTTTACCGATGGTGATGGCCGCCGAAGCGAAGGTGTGCGGGAACAGGTACTATTTGTGCTCGACCATACAGCGATGCCATCGGTATTGGTAGAAACAGGTTATATAAATAACCACGATGATGAAGAGTATTTAAACTCAGAAGCCGGGCAAAATGAGATCGTGGACTCGATAGTGAGGGCATTGATCAATTATAAAAAAGAAGTAGAACAAGTAGTAACACAATAAATATACATCGGCTTAATGCCTGCAACCTATACACACACCTATGAAAATTTCTAACGAAACTAAAATTGGGGCATTAACCGCAATATCCATAACCATATTAATATTAGGATACAGCTTTTTACGCGGGAATGATGTTTTCTCGTCAGCCAATAAATTTTACGCCATTTACCGCAGTGTTGAAGGTTTAACCATATCAAAGCCTGTTTTGGTAAATGGATTTCAAATAGGCAGGGTATCAAAAATGGAGTTACATGCAGATGGCCGCACCACTGTGGAGTTTAAAGTAGATAGACAGTATGACATACCCGATAATACTTTAGCCAAATTACAAAGTACCGATCTTTTAGGCAGCAAGGCTATTGTTTTTGAATTAGGCAATAGTACCAAATATGCCGCCGATCAGGATACCCTCCGCGCTGATATACAAGGCAGCCTGGCAGAAAGCCTGCAGCCAATTCAGAAAAAAGCCGAGGTATTAATAACTAAGGTTGATTCTGCCCTGGGAGCTATTAATAAAATTATGAACCCAAAATTTCAGGCAAACGTTGATCGTAGTTTTGCAAGTATTGCTAACTCACTTCAAACTTTAGAGGGTACTACCAAAAAGATAGATGCCATAGTTGGCGCGCAAAGCAGCCACATCAACTCTATAATGGCTAATGCAGATATCGCATCAAGTAATTTGAAAAACAGCACAGCAAGTTTAACAGGTATCTCTACCAACTTTGAAAGGGTAAGTACCGATCTGGCTAACTCAAACATTAAAGGGACTTTAGATAATGCCAATAAAGCCGTAGCCGATCTACAAGCTACCATGGCTAAGATCAACAGCACACAAGGGTCTTTAGGCTTATTGCTCAATGATACTAAGATGTACGATAATCTTAACTCTGCATCGGGCAACCTAAATAACCTGTTCCTGGATATTAAAGCACACCCAAGCCGTTACGTACACTTCTCGGTATTTGGTAAAAAAGCAGACTGATTTTAGAGATTAGAAGTTGGTGGTCAGAGATTAGATTAATGAGGGATTTTAGCTAATCTCTAATTAACTAACCTCCATTCTCTCACTCACTTATAATAAACGTTTTTCCTTCTACTGCAAGTTCTGTGTTTGGGAAAACGCTTTGTGCTTCGTCTAATAACTCATTTAGCGTTTTGTAACGGGCCGAAAAATGACCAATGACCAATTTGCCCGCATTTACTTTTACTGCCACCTCACCGGCCTGTAGTGCGGTTGTATGATGGGTTTGGTTTGCCCTATCCAGCATGTCATTCAAAAAAGTAGCTTCGTGGTAAAGCAGCGTTACGGCGTTTATCTGCGGTAAATAATTTTCATTGTAAAGAGTATCTGATACGTAAGCATATGATTTGGGCTCCTGGGGTTCAATGGTAAGTACGCTATTTTTATAAATAGTACCATCGGGGGCCTCATAATCGTTACCCTTTTTAATTGCTGGATAATATGGAATTGGTATTTCCAACTCCGCTATCTTTTCTTTGATCAGTTTCCTTAAACGTTTTTTTTGCCTGAATAAAAAGCCGGTGCAGGGAATACGGTGATTAAGTGGAATGGTTTCTACAAAAATATCCTGGTTCTCTAATATCACTCCCCTGCTGGTAGCATCAGTAAAAATAAACTCAACAGGATAATTCAACGTGGTTTCAGAGTATTTTAATTGCAGGTCTACAATCTCTTTTAAAGGCGGCGGGCAAAATACCTTTAAGGTTTTTTTACGGCCGTTAAGGTGCATAGATGATAGCAGGCCAACTAAACCAAGATAATGGTCGCCATGCAAATGACTAATAAAAATGTAATCTATGCGGCTGGCTTTAATATCAAACCGCAGCATCTGCTGCTGGGTACCTTCGGCGCAGTCAACTAAATAAAGCTTTTCGTTTATATTAAGTATCTGCGCAGTGGGGTTCCTGTTAAAAATAGGGGTCGCAGAGCTGCTGCCCAGTATTGTAACTTCAAACTTCATACCGGGGTAAACAGATTATTATCTAACTTCCTTCCTCAATTCTTTTTCTATCTCTTCCATAAAAATAAGGTCGATGCCTTCTTCGCATGTTGGAACAATAGAAAGCACATTATCCAGCTGTGATATTGTAATCAAGCGGGAAACAGCTTCATTTAAGCCACATAGTATGAATGAACCGGTTGCATTTTTACATAAACGATGCCCTACCAATAAACTGCTTAAGCCGGATGAATCTGCAAATTTCACTTGTGAAAGATCAAGGATGATATTTCTTTGGCCTTCTGTGTTGATCAGTATCAACTCGGATTTTAGCTGAGGCGTAACCAAAGAGTTTAATTTTGATTCGTTAAGCTTGATTAGAATATATTTCTCGTGCTTGTCAACCGTGAATTTCATATTACCGTAATTAAAAAGCTAAGATATAATTAATTTATCTTTAATTAAAGAATTACAAACTGGCCAAAGCCGTATTAATTGAGTTTTCAACTCTTTTTACTACGTCGGTAAGCTCGTGTTTAACAAAAGCCTCGCCTGTAATTTGTTCATAAAGTTCAATATATCGCTCAGATATCGACTGTACAATTTCTTTGGTCATCTCCGGGACTTTTTGCCCATCCTTACCCTGGAAACCGTTTTCAATCAGCCATTTTCTAACAAATTCTTTCGATAGTTGCTTTTGAGCCTCGCCGCTTGCCTGGCGCTCCGCATACCCATCGCTGTAAAAATACCTTGATGAATCTGGCGTATGTATTTCATCTATCAGGTAAATGGTGTCACCAACCTTGCCAAACTCGTATTTGGTATCTACCAGTATCAGGCCTTGTTTGGCCGCTATTTCGGTACCACGTTTAAATAACTGGCGGGTGTAATTTTCCAGTTGAACGTAATCTGCTTCGCTCACAATACCTTGTTTCAGTATTTCCTCACGGGATATATCCTCGTCATGCCCTACTGATGCTTTTGTAGTTGGGGTGATGATAGGCTCCGGCAAAATATCATTCTCTTTTAAACCTTCGGGCAAAGTAACACCGCAAACATGGCGTTTGCCTAAGGCGTACTCGCGTGCGGCATGGCCGGCTAAGTATCCTCTTATTACCATTTCTACCTTAAAAGGTTCGCAAATGCGGCCAATGGTAACACTTGGGTCGGGTACGTTTATTACCCAGTTAGGTACTATATCTGAAGTAGCCTGTAAAAACTTAGCAGCTATTTGGTTTAATACCTGCCCTTTGTAAGGGATAGCCTCGGGCAGTACCACATCAAAGGCCGATATACGGTCAGTAACCACCATTGCCAGGTATTTATCTCGTATTGTATAAACATCGCGGACTTTGCCCTTGTAGTAGTTGGTTTGTCCCTTAAAATTAAAATGTGTTTCTTTTATTGCGTCCATTATGGATTAGATATGAGATGTGAGATTGGAGATATGAGACCAAATATCTTCAGTCTATCCCAATCCTCACATCAAAACTCTTATAATCTATTACAAGTTAGACATCAGTTCGAGCAAAATCTCAAATCTCAAATCTAACATCTCAAATCTCTTATTGAATATCCCCGTAAGCTTCCAGAATGCGTTTTACCAGTTTGTGGCGTACAACGTCTTCCCCGCTCAGGTAAACAATATCAATACCTTTTATATCGGTTAATATGCGCAAAGCGGTATATAAGCCCGATTGCTGTTTCTTTGGCAGATCTATTTGTGTTACATCACCCGTTACTATGAATTTAGCTGATGGCCCCATACGGGTCAAAAACATTTTTAGCTGCATATCTGTAGCATTTTGTGCTTCATCTAAAATCACAAAGCAATTATCCAGCGTACGGCCACGCATAAATGCAAGCGGTGCTATCTCTATTGTACGGTTCTCCAGGTAAAGCTTTAGTTTTTCGGCCGGTATCATATCGTCCAGCGCGTCATATAAGGGGCGCAGGTACGGATCAATCTTCTCCTTTAAATCGCCTGGTAAAAAGCCCAGGTTCTCCCCTGCCTCAACAGCCGGGCGGGTAAGGATAATACGCTTTATCTCTTTGTTTTTTAAAGCCCTAACAGCTAATGCAACCGCGGTATAAGTTTTACCTGTACCTGCGGGGCCTATGGCAAACAAGATATCGTTTTTGCTCAGGCTATCAACCATGCGGTGCTGGTTTGGCGTGCGTGCCCTAACCATAATGCCGTTGGGGCCAAATACCAAAACTTCGCCACTGGCAAACTTATCAGGGGTACTCTCGCCTGCTGCTGCGGGTTTGGTAGTAGGCTTGGCGCCTAATATCCGCTCCACATCAATAACATTCAAACTCTCAAATTTTTCTACATGTTGCAACAGGTGATCGAATTTTTCCTGGAATAAGGTTAGTTCGTGCTCATCACCCAAAACTTTTATTTCGCTGCCACGTGCAACTAATTTAAGCTTAGGGAATTGCTTCTTTATGATCTCGAAATGATCGTTATTCGGTCCCCATAATACTGCGGGGTTTATTTGCTCAATTGATAACTTTAGCTCGTTCAATACTAATTGATTTTTGTCAGTTTGCGAATTTTTATGAATTAAAAATTGAATATTTGCACCTTTAAATGCTTTACAAGATTAGCAATAAATATTTACAAAATTAATGGCAATTATAACTTTAACTACTGATCTGGGCGATAAAGATATTTATCAGGCTGCCCTTAAAGGTAGTATTTATAAATTGCTCCCAACGGTAAATATTGTAGATATTACTAACAATGTTGCTGCCTTTAATGTGCAGCAGGCCGCCTTTATTTTAAAGAACAGTTTTTACTATTTCCCAGACAATACCGTACACCTTATAGGCATTGATACTGTGTACAATACGTACACCCGTTACCTTGCTGTTAGGTACAAAAACCACTACTTTGTTGGTGCCGATAATGGCATATTTTCGCTAATGTTTGACCAGGACCCGGAAGAGATTGTGGAAATAAATATTATGCAGGATCTGAAGTTTTTACACTTCCCGCTGGCAGATATTTTTGTGAAGGCTGCCTGCCACTTAGCCAACGGCGGAACTTTAACAGAGATAGGCCTGCCGGTAACCAGCGTTGAAAACAAAATGAACTTGCAGCCCGTTATAGAAAAGAATTTAATAAAGGGGGCGGTGATCTATATCGATTCGTTCCAAAATGTGATAACCAATGTTACCAAAGAGTTTTTTAACCGTGTGCAGCAAGGCAGGCGTTTTGTACTTTACTTTAAACGTAACGAAACCATAAGCCAGCTTAGCTGGCATTATAATGAAGTACCCGAAGGCGAAAAACTTTGCTTATTCGGTATAAGTGACCATCTGGAGATTGCCATAAACAAAGGCAACGCCAGCGGACTTTTAGGCCTAAACCTTGGCGATAGCGTAATTATTGATTTTCAATAAACTAAAGGCTATGAAATATTTATTGCTTTTAACTTCCCTCCTGCTTTTTAGTGCCGGTGTTTTTGCACAGGTAAATACAGATTCGGTTACCTATAACAAACAACGCAACAAGATAAATGCAATGCTTGCCGCCCGCAAGGTAAAGTTTAGTCAGTACGATAGCAGCCTTACCAAACGCAGCGGAATATTTCGCATGCAAACCAAAAACGATATCCGCAGATCAAACGATATACTGATGGATATTGTGAGTACCGACGACGAGATCTTTATAGAACTGAAGAAACTTTTTGACTATCGGACATCGCAATTAAACTATACCGCGTACCAAAAAAAACAAATAGAGAACAACGCGAAGGAGATTGAGAAAGCCCGTATTGGTTACATGAATACCATCAATAGTTATCGTAAGCAAAACGAAGCCTTAAGTGCCCAGCTAAAAAAGCAAATTGAAGATTATGAGAAGAAAAAAGTACTATCTATTATAGTATTTGGTTTCATGCTTGCGTCAATTTTAGTGCTATTGGTCATTAATAGGAAAAGAAAGGCTTAATTTTACGTTTTAATTAAAATAGTACATCAAAATATAAATGGCAAGAGGACGACTGAACAGTGGCAGTAAGGCAGAAGCAGAATTACCCAAAGCAAAAATAAATTCGCAAAGTTTACAGAAAGTAGCCAAACTACTCACCTACATAAAACCGTATCGGGGCAAATTCATAGCCGGTTTACTATTTCTGTTTATATCAAGCCTGGTTGGCCTTGCCTTCCCCGCTATATTAGGGGCTTTAATTGATGCCGCTCAGGATAAATACAAATACTCTTTTTTACCCCATAGCATAACTTTAATAGGTATTACCGGCATGGTTTTGTTGTTTGGCCAGGCGTTTATATCATTTTTCAGGATAGTTTGGTTCGTGCAGGTAGCAGAAAAATCATTGGCCGATATCAGGCGCGATACCTATTTTAAGCTGATAACCCTACCCATGAACTTCTTTGCTAACCGCAGGGTTGGTGAATTGAATAGCCGCATTTCTGCAGATCTTTCGCAGATACAGGATACACTAACTACAACAATTGCCGAAATGGTAAGGCAGTTGGTAATTATGATAGGCAGTGTGGTATTATTGGCCATAGTTTCTATAAAACTTACACTTGCGGTACTGGCTATATTACCCTTCCTTATTGCATTTGCAGTTGTTTTTGGCCGATTTATACGCAACCTGTCAAGGCAGGCACAGGATAAGCTGGCTGAATCTAATACTATCATCGAAGAAACCTTACAGGGCATTGCCAATGTTAAGGCTTTTGTGAATGAATCGTTTGAGGCTAACCGCTATAACAAGATCTTGCGCGATGTAGTAAATATCGCTGTCCGCGGTGCAAAATTCAGAGGTGTATTCGCTTCGTTCATCGTATTTTGTTTATTTGGGACTTTTGTAGGCGTAATATGGTATGGCTCGGTACTGGTGCATAACCACGAAATGTACTTTGGCGATCTTACTACCTTTATCATGTACTCCATATTTGTAGGTGCTGCAATGGGTAGTTTCCCGGACTTGTATGCTAACCTGCAAAAGGCTGTTGGAGCCAGCGAGCGCGTTTTAGAGATACTGGATGAGAAGGGCGAAGATGTTTCTATCAACGCTATAGATAATGTTGTAAAACAGAAAATTTATGGTAACCTGGCGTTTAATAACGTGGTGTTCGCCTACCCTTCGCGTTCGGAGTTAACGGTTTTAAAAGACATTTCTTTTACTGCCGATGCCGGGCAGCGGGTAGCTATTGTGGGGCCAAGTGGTTCGGGTAAATCTACTATGGCGGCGCTGATATTGCAATTTTACCATCCGCAAAGCGGAAGCATTTACTTTGACGGACTGGATGCCGATGAATATGCCTTAACCGATATCCGTAACCAGGTAGCTATAGTGCCGCAGGATGTACTGCTGTTTGGCGGTACCATATTAGAGAATATCGCCTACGGTAAACTGGGCGCAAGCAAAGAAGAAATTGTAGCGGCCGCTAAAAAAGCCAATGCGGACCAGTTCATTACCTCCTTCCCTGAAGACTATGATACTATTGTGGGTGAACGTGGCGTAAAACTATCCGGTGGACAACGCCAGCGTATTGCCATTGCCCGTGCATTACTTAAAAACCCCGCTATATTGATACTGGATGAAGCAACCTCATCGCTCGATTCAGAATCTGAACGTTTGGTGCAGGAAGCGCTGGAGGTACTGATGAAAGGCCGTACGTCTATTATCATAGCTCACCGCTTATCAACCATCCGCGAGGCAGATAAGATCATTGTACTGGAAAAAGGTAACATCATAGAAACCGGCAATCACCAGGAGTTAATAGCCAATGAGCAGGGCTTATACCGTTATCTGAGCCAGTTACAATTCGAGACCGCGCAGAGCTAATTGAAAAATTAAAAGTTTATGCTTAGGCTATTAGTTAGGTTAATTAGCTCACGCATTATTTAAAATTCCACCAAACTGTTTTCTTAGGCGGATTGCCCAAGGTGTAAGGCTCGCCAATACGAGGAATGCTTACCTGAACACCCAGCTTTTCGGCAGCGGGAAGGAGCTCCTTTACAGGTTCGTTCCAGGGATGATCAGCTGCTTCAAACTTGGCCCAGTGGATAGGCTGCAGCAAACGGGCCTGCAGATCAATAGCTGCCTGGGCCGCTTGCCCCATCCACAGATGTGCCCATGGCCAGTTTGGACTGTACTGTCCGCATTCTAAAAAAGCCAGATCGAATGGGCCATACTGTTGGCCTATTTGTTTAAAGAGTGGCCCATATCCACTATCGCCACCGTAAAAAAACCGGTAGTGATCTGTCTGTATCACATAAGATGCCCAAAGCGTTTTATTTGCTTTGGCATATGTGCGGTTACTGCGGTGCTGCGCCGGGGTAGCGGTAACCTGGAGGCCACCAGGTAGCGTAACCGACTGGTTCCAATTCAGTTCAATTATCTTTTTAGGATCAAACCCCCAATATATCAGATCCGAACCTACACCCATTGGCACAACCGCCGTTTTTATATGGTCTTTCAATCTTTTCAGGGTCCGGTAATCCATGTGATCATAGTGGTCATGGGAAATGATGAGCACATCTATAGGCGGCATATCCTTCGCATGGTAATTAGTAGTTCCTTGAAATGCCGTCATCAATCCAGGCACCGGGCCGGCATGGTTGCTAAAAATTGGATCGATGAGTACGTTACCCTGCCCGGTTTTGATGAGCAAAGATGAATGCCCAAACCAAACCACGATTGGTGCAGGTGCTGTTAGTGTTTTTAGATCAGTTTTGACCCATGGCAACCCGTGAGAAGGCCTGGTGATTTTAGAACGGTTGTGTAACAACAAAAGTAACTTGTTGCGTTTGACTGTCGTGTCAGAACGTTCAGCCAAATTTTCGAAACCGCCATTTTTGTAATTAGATAGAGTGTCTAACCGGGCGAGCGCTTCACCTTCGGGATTTTTCCCCACTGACTTTACCAGGCCACAACCCACGATCGTTATCAGCAACAACACAACCACCCCAATCCCCAAACAACTCCTTATCATAAACCCAAAAACGCTTAAGGTTAGATAATTATTTTATCAACGACGTATTGCAGGCGAATTGAGCTTCAAATGTTACAGAATCAAAATTGGAGCTTATTGTTATTGTTGGTTTGTTCCTTTTAGAAAATCTGTTGTTGAGATATCCTCAGAAAAATAAGTCAGGAATTGTCCGGTTTGTACTAAAAATGCCTGTTCCATTTTGTTCACTTCGGAACAAGTGGACAGACGTTAAAAACTGTAATTATATATAAATCAAATGTTTAGTTTAAAATAGTTAAATATCTTTTTTTGGCTTGTAGTTAACTTTATAGTGCCTAAAATAGGCCGAAATAAAGTCGAAAAAAGACTAAAAAAATCCCGGTTTTTCTGTCAATCATTTTAAGACGAGTCAATATGTTCATTTTTGTTCCATTTTTTAAAAATGGAACAGAATTAAAAAAAATATAAAATACTGTAAAAAAGATAGTTGCTTATATAATTTAAAGTTAAACTTTAAATAGAGAACGAAAGGTAAAAACATTAATATGCTGATTATAAACATGTTCCACTTGTTCCGCTTGTTCCATTATTTTAGTGGAACAAGACAAAAATGGAACAGTCAAAATCTCTTAAAATTCAAGGATTAATTGTTATTATTGCAATAGGCCACATACCCTTGTATACGGCCCGCGAACTAAATAAATGAAATTAACTATACACGGCGCTGCCCAACAGGTAACGGGCAGCATGCACCTGCTTCAGGTAGGTCAATATAAAATACTGATAGACTGCGGCCTCGATTACGAGAAAGATCATAACATACAGGTTAACGAAGATTTTGGCTTTAGACCCGAAGAGATAGATGTTGTTATTTTAACACATGCGCATATCGACCACTCAGGCAACCTGCCCACCCTGGTACGAATGGGTTTCAATGGCCAGATCCTTTGCACGCCCCCTACCGCCGATCTGACGGAGTTGTTACTGCTGGATTCGGTAAACATCTTCTTGCAAAAAGCCCAAAAGGGTAATCATCGTAACAGGCGTAAACATAAACATAGTGCAGGCGGGCCGCAGCCCCTGTACCTGCAAAAGCATGTAATGGATACGGTTGAGCGCTTTGTAACCATAAGTTACAATAAGCCCTTCCGCATTACCGGCGACATCGAACTAACGTTTATACCTGCAGGTCACCTGCTTGGCGCTGCCGCGGCTGTACTGAAGGTAAATGATGAAGGTGTAGAAAAAACAATTGCCTTTACAGGAGATATTGGCCGCAAAAACTACCCGGTATTAAATGACCCTGATCCACTGCCACCGGTCGACTATATCGTATCAGAATCTACCTACGGCGGCAGGATGCATAGCAAAGGGAAATCGGTACAGGAAACTTTGATAGAAACCATCGAAAAAGTTTGTGTAGTAGAACAGGGCCGGTTAATTATCCCTGCGTTTAGTATTGGGCGCACGCAATCGCTGGTATTCGCACTAAATAAGATCTTCAATAGCGGTTTGCTTCCTCCTGTTAAGGTATTTGTGGATAGCCCTATGGCTGCAAGAGCCACCAGCCTTTACCGCAAACACCACAACCTGGTAAATGCCGAAGCACAGGAGTTTTATAACAAACAAGGCGATGAGTTTGAATTTGAACACCTTACCTATGTAGAAACCCTTAAGGATAGCAGGCAAGTATCTAACTATTACGAACCCTGTATTATCATTTCATCAGCCGGTATGCTGGAAGGCGGGCGCATCCAGGATCACCTTTTCTACAATATTCAAAACTACTATTGCACCATTTTATTCATAGGTTATTGCGCTAAGGGCACTTTAGGCTACCGTCTGCTGCGTGGCGACCCTATCGTACACATTAAGGATCGCGACCTGTCTGTTTACGCCACGATCAAACAAACCGATGTTTTAAGCGCCCACGGCGACCATGAGGATCTGTTGGATAATATTAAGACTCAGGACGTAAACAAGCTTAAAGGCGTTTATTTGGTGCATGGCGAGGCGACCAGTATGCAGGCCATGGCCGACGCGTTGGAGCAGGGTGGTTACAAGGTTACCATACCGGAAAAAGCGGTGGCTTACGAGTTGTAAAATTTTTGGTGTAGCGACGTAATATATGCCAATATTGACGCCCCTGGAACGCCCTTAAAACGCCTTTTTTCGCCTTTCAATGGTCGAAGTTTAGCTTAAGTTTCGTCCTATAATGATAAAACTTTAAGTTTTGAGTTTCGCAAGAAAAAGCCTTGCGTTATTTTGGGTCGTTTAAAACTTCGACGAGTATTGATCTATCAACCTTGTCATCCTGAGCGAGAGCGAAGGATCTAATTCGCGAACTTTGCATTTCGAAATTGCATGTCGGCGAATAGATGCTTCACATACGTTCAGCATGACATATCATCAATCAAAAAACTCTTCCGTCGCGGCTACCAATGTTATATGTTCCAATACGGGTTCGGCCTCTAACCCGCTTGCCCAAAGTTCTTCATCGAATTTTTTGAAAGATGCCAAGGACGTTAAAACATTATGCGCTTCTTCGTTTTCAAACTGGTCAAAGTGCATAAAGGTTTTTTCATCCGGCAGTAGCCAGGTGCTATATTTAATCCCGGGATGGTTAAGTTCTTTTAATTCTTTTACTATGCCTGCAATGTTGGCCTGGTTTACCGGCGCAAATTCGGCGGTGGTGGTGTAATGTACCCTTAATGCTTTCATAAACTGTTTTGATTAGACAAATCAAATTTACGTTTGAGAAAGATAAAACGTGAGGCTATTTTAAGACAATATAACAGGTATTTTGCGACAAGATTCACTTCCAATTCCCTTGTCATCCAGAGCGATAGCGAAGGATCTATTAGCGAACTTTGCCTATCGAAATTGCATGTCGGCGATTAGATGCTTCACATACGTTCAGCATGACAAGGAGAAATGACATAGTGGGGAGGATCATTTTTTGCAAAATTGCTTAATCCCGGTTACACATTCCCCCACCCGTGTGCCAGAACATCGGCTATGTGGATGGTTTTTATGGGCAGGTTGTTTTTATCGATATAGCCTTGCAAGTGCAACAGGCATGATGCATCGGTAGAGATGATATAATCTGCTTTGACAGCCAGGGCGTTATCTACCTTTTGCTGCGCCATAGCGGTTGATATACCATCAAACTTAACGGCAAAGGTGCCTCCAAAGCCGCAGCAGGTTTCGTTATCTTTCAGGTCGACAAGCTCCAGGCCTAATACTTTTGACAGCAGCTGGCGGGGTTCGTCTTTAATTTTGCATTCGCGCAGGCCGGCGCAGCTATCGTGGTAAACTGCACGGCCTTCCAGCTCGGCGCCAAAATAATCAACCTGTAATATGTTCACCAAAAAATCGCTCAGCTCGTAAATGTTGCTTTGTATATTGCGGCATTTATTATGCGATGTAGTGTTGGTAAACAGGTCGTTATAATAATTACGTACCATACCGGTACATGATGCCGAGGGCGATACAATTACACTGTCCTCCTTAAAATCATTCAGAAATTTGCTGCCCACAGTTTTGGCATCGTCCCAAAAACCGGCGTTAAAAGCAGGCTGGCCGCAGCAGGTTTGTTCGGGATTGTAATTTACGGTACAGCCGGCCTTTTCAAGCACCTTTACGGTGTTAAAAGCGGTATCGGGATACAACTGATCTATAAAACAAGGAATGAATAACTCAATTGTCATCTGCACAAATCTTTAAAGAGCGCTAAATTCCGAATTTTTCTGCATTTTCTGCTCTGTTCTTAATAAAGAATACAATAAGATAAGCCCAACAACGAAGAACAAGCCCAAAACCAGGGTGGAATTACGCATGCTGCCGGTAAGTTCTTCTATCAGCCCGAAACTGAATAAACCACCTACAATAGCCAGCTTTTCGGTAACATCGTAAAAGCTGAAGAATGAAGCCGTGTCCGGGATGTTCTGCGGCAGAAATTTTGAATAGGTAGACCGGGAAAGTGATTGGATCCCTCCCATTACCAAACCTACAATAACGGCAATAATATAAAATTGAGTGGATGTTGTGGTGAAATAAGCGGCTATGCAGATCCCTATCCACATGAAAACCACAAATATCAGAATGCGAACATTACCATACTTGTCAGACAGGCGCGACATAAGTATTGCGCCTCCAATAGCAACAATTTGTATAATAAGGATGATAGTAATCAACTCTGGTGTTTTCATATGCAGTTCTTTAGCGGCAAAGGCCGTTGCAACCAGCATAATAGTTTGCACCCCCATCGAATAGAAAAAGAACGAGGGTAAATATCGTTTTAATAAAGGCATGCTTTTAATTTTTACCCACACCTTTCCCAATTCAATAAAGCCGCCTTTTATTATATTATGCTGGTGTGTTTGTGCATTGGGACTGCCTTTTGGCAGGACAGAAAAAGGTATGGCAGCAAAACCGATCCACCATAAACCCACCAGCAGGAAGGATAGTTGCGCAGGTAACGCTTTATCGTTAATGCCAAATATCTCAGGCTTTAACACAAAGGCAAAACAAATAAGCTGCAACAATACACTACCTATATAGCCATAAGTAAAACCCTTTGCGCTAACCTTATCCTGCATGTCAAGCGTTGCTATTTCCGGTAGATAGGAGTTATAAAATACAAAGCCCCCGCTATACCCAATTGCCGCCAGGGCAAAACAAATAACGCCCCACTCAATGCGTTCTGCATTAAAAAAGAATAGCCCACAACAAGCAACTGAACCCAAAAGGGTAAAAAACTGCATAAATATTTTTTTATTGCCGCGATAGTCGGCAATAGAGCTTAGTATAGGAAGCAAAAGTACCATAACCATATAGGCAGCAGCCAAAGCATAATTTGTTAGCGCTGTATTTATAAAACTATGGCCAAAAAAGCTTACCTGGTTGCCGTTAGAGGCATTTTCTGTTATGGCTACATAATAAGCCGGAAAAACAGTTGTGGTGATTACGAGGTTATAAGCCGAATTTGCCCAGTCGAACATGGCCCAGGCGCGGATGGTTTTAGGTTTGTTTTTTTCTTGCATTGCACACTAAAAGTATGCAATTTTTGTAGTTTAAGAAATATTTGAAAAAATCAACGTTGCAGCTTATCCCAAAGCAAACTCAACTGCCGCGGCCGAATGGATCTGGGTGGTATCAAACTGTATCACATCAGTATCTTCTGGCTTTATCAGTAAAGGTATTTCGGTGCATCCTAATATAATGCCCTGGGCGCCCTGCTGTATCAGGCTGTCTATTATTTGTAGGTAACGGGCTTTGGTTTCGGGTAAAAATATGCCTTTGCCCAGTTCGTCCATTAACGTCTGGTGGATAAAATCCCGGTCGGTTTGGTTGGGTGTTAATGGCTCAATACCTGCTGCCGATAGTTTATCAGTAAAAAAAGTATGTTCCATAGTAATACTTTGTACCCAGCAAACCAACCTTGGTAAGTCCGTGGCTATTAATAACGTTTGCTGTTGCTGTGGCTATGTTTATTACGGGTAACCCAATTCCATTTTCGGCTTCGTCGGCAATTAAGTGCAGGGTATTTGCACATAATACAATGGCCTGGGCACCGCTATTGCGTAAACCTATGCCGGCTTCAATAACCATTTGGGTAGTTTTAGCCCAATTGTTGGTAGCATGGTTTTTGGCTATCTCGGCATAATTAAACGAGTGTAAAAGCAGCTGTGCGGCATTCACGCCACCCAGTTTATCATTCACGCCCTGATTAATGAATCTGTAATAATCTATAGTTGATACCCAACTTGTACCGCCAATAAGCCCTAAAGTTTTCATGCGGTAAAACTATATTTTTTTGTAAACCCGCACCCTTCTTTTTATGTATAAGACAGCAAAAGGATTACTTTTTACATTAAGCTTACGCAGTATGCACGCCCGTTCAAGCGTCTACGCTTGAATTATATGTTATGTGAGCGTCCACGCTCACGATAACCGGCAGCATGGACGCTGCCAAAGCACTAAAGTCAAGCGTGGACGCTTGACTTGGCGAGGTTTGCGAACGTTTTTTACATTATGCTTACGCAAACCATAGTGTTTAGTAATCGTTACAACATAAAAACAAGTACCATTTCGTACCTTAGCAACAAACATCTATAAATGTCTAAAAAGAATAAACACAACTCCACCATTGACCAGGTGCTAACGCAAATGGTACTGGATATATTTGAACAAAACGGCAATACGCCATTAAATCATAAACAAGTTTCTGCCAAACTTAACGTACGCGACCCTGATGCCCGTGGCGTTATCCTCGATATTTTAAAGAACGAAGCCTTTAAAGGCGTAATGAAAGAAGTATCGCCGGGCAAATTCCAATTACTCGAACTAAAAACCTTTGTTGAAGGTAAGGTTGATCTTACTAATGATGGCTCGGCCTTTATTGTGACCGATGATCCTGATGAAACCGATATTTTTGTTGCCCCACGTAAACTGCGCAATGCCTTAAATGGCGACCGTGTTAAGGTTTATGTATATGCAAAAAGCCGCGGTAAAAATCAGGAAGGCGAAGTAATAGAGATCTTGCAGCGTAATAAAATGGAGTTTACTGGTGTGGTAAAACTATCAGAACGCTTTGCATTCTTTATCCCTGATGATCGCAAAATGATGCACGATATTTTTATCCCCATCAGCGATTTGAATGGTGCCAAAAATGGTATAAAAGCCGTTGCCGAAATTACCGACTGGCCGGCCGGTGCTAAAAATCCGATAGGCCGTATCAAACATATCCTTGGCGTACAGGGCGAGAATGATACAGAAATGAACGCCATACTGGCCGAGTATGGATTCCCTCTATCCTTCCCTGCCGAAGTTGAACGCGAAGCCGAGGAGATACCCAATGATATCACTGCCGATGAAATAGCCAAACGCCGCGATTTTAGGGATGTGCTAACCTTTACCATTGACCCATTTGATGCCAAAGATTTTGATGATGCCTTATCCTTTAAAAAACTGGATAACGGTAATTACGAAGTTGGCGTGCACATAGCCGATGTATCGCACTACATCATCCCCGATTCTGCTTTGGATAAGGAAGCCTACGAACGTGGCACATCTGTTTACCTGGTAGACCGTGTTATACCTATGCTGCCCGAAAGGTTATCAAACGGATTATGCTCGCTTCGCCCTAAAGAGGACAAACTGTGCTTTGCCGCTGTTTTTGAGTTGGATGAAAACGCTGATATTATTGACCAATGGTTTGGTAAAACCGTGATCCACTCAGACAGGCGCTTTACCTACGAGGAAGTGCAAGATGTGATAGAGACTAAAACCGGCGATTATGTGGAAGAGATAGAAAAGCTAAATGCCCTGGCCTATAAACTGCGCGAACGTAAGTTTAAGGCAGGCGCCATCAGCTTTGAAACTACCGAAGTTAAATTTAAGCTGGATGAAACCGGCAAACCTATCGGCGTATATGTAAAAGAACGTAAGGATGCGCACAAACTGATTGAGGATTTTATGTTGCTGGCTAACCGCAAGGTTGCCGAGCATGTAAGCAAAATGGGCAAAGGCAAGCATAAGTACACCTTTGTTTACCGCGTGCACGATACACCAAAACCCGATGCACTGGCCAACTTTGCGCAGTTTGCAGCAAGATTTGGTTATAAGATCAACACAAAATCTGATAAAGAAACCGCCAAATCCCTCAACTTTTTAATGGAGGATGTGGAAGGTAAAAAAGAACAGAACGTACTTACCCAACTGGCTATCCGTTCGATGGCCAAGGCGATATATACCACAAAAAGCAGCAGCCATTACGGTTTGGCTTTTGACCATTACACGCACTTTACCTCGCCTATTCGCCGGTACCCGGATGTGATGGTACACAGGCTGTTGCAGCATTATCTTAACGGCGGCCAAAGTGCCAATGCCGATCATTACGAAGAATTATGCAAGCACAGCTCGCAAATGGAGAAAAAAGCTGCCGATGCCGAGCGTTCATCAGTTAAATACAAACAGGCCGAATACCTTAAAGATCAGGTGGGTAATATATTTACGGGCATCATTTCGGGGGTTACCGAATGGGGGATGTATGTAGAGATTATTGAGAATAAATGCGAGGGTATGATACGCCTGCGTGATATAAGCGATGATTTTTATACTTTAGACGAGAAAAACTACGCCATTATAGGCCAGCGTAAAAAGAAAATTTACCAGTTGGGCGATGAGGTACAGATCCGTGTTAAAAATGTAGACCTTACCAAAAAGCAGATAGACTTTACATTAGTACATAATTAATATGTGATGAGTGCGGGGTGTGGGTGTTAGGTGCGTTAATCCGCTCTTCGCTCCCCCATCCCGCACATTATCGCGCATTCTATACATGAGAAAACTTGAAGATCTGCAGTCGTTGATTGCAAGTTCCGTATCTGAACTGAAATTCCCTGAATATCCCGCGGAATTATACGAGCCAATAAAATATATACTGGCATTGGGTGGCAAGCGTATGCGCCCCGCCCTGCTCCTGATGGCCTGCGATTTATTTGGCGGCGATGTAGAAGCTGCCCTTCCTCCTGCCCTTGCCATTGAGGTGTTCCACAACTTCACGCTGATGCATGATGATATTATGGACAACGCCCCAAAAAGGCGCGGTAAAACCACCGTTCACGAGAAATGGAATAACAATGTAGCCATATTATCGGGGGATGTAATGCTGATTGAAGGCTATAAGCTGATGATGCAGGTTCGCGAGAATATACTACGCCAGGTGCTGGACATTTTTAATAATACCGCTGTAGGCGTATGCGAAGGCCAGCAACTGGATATGACCTTTGAGACGAGTAATAATATCAGCATTGAGGAATACATCAACATGATACGCCTTAAAACGGCGGTTGTATTGGGTGGCGCATTAAAGATAGGCGCACTTATAGGCAAGGCCGATATAAAAGACGCGGAACTGCTTTGCCAGTTTGGCGAGTATCTGGGGATAGCTTTCCAGTTGCAGGATGATATATTGGATGTATATGGCAACCCCGAAAAATTTGGGAAGCAGGTTGGCGGGGATATTATCTCCAACAAAAAAACATATCTGCTGATAAAGGCGCTCGAGCTGGTTAAAGATACCGATGCCGAGGAACTGGTCCGCTGGATCACCTTTACCACTTTTGACCCGGCCGAAAAAGTTACAGCTGTTACTGGCATCTATAACAGTGTAAACATCCGCCAACACGCTGAAGCAGAGATGCAGGCATATGCCGAAAAAGCTTTTGAAGCGTTGGATCAAATTAACCTGCCCGAAGAAAGCAAACAATACCTACGCGATTTTGCAGACGGGTTGTTGGTTAGGGAATATTAAAAGATGAAAACGATACTATTTATATTTATTTGCACTATTTGTTCATTTGCCGCTAAAGCACAAGTTACCGACACGTTAAAAAAGGATACTACAACTTTGCATAACGTTGAAGAATCGCCCGAATTTGTTGGTGGTATTGGTAAATTGATAAAGTTCATTAATAAAAACCTAAAGTACCCGGAGGAAGCAAAAGAGGCAAATTTGCAGGGAAGGGTTATATTGACATTTGTTGTTGAAAAAGATGGCAGTATAAGCAGCGTTTCTGTACAAAAAAGTTTATCGCCCGAGACTGATGCGGAAGCCGTCCGATTAATAAATGCAATGCCAAAATGGATACCCGGTAAAGTAAACGGGCAGCCGGTACGTGTAAAGTTCCAAATGCCTATAAATTTTTTTAAATTGGATGACTAATGTATAGCTCTTGTTGGTGTTGTCACCAACAAGAGCTATACATTAAGACATTACCCACGGCTGTTAATAAATATCAGAATATTCGGCAGCGTGGCACAATAGTACTTCGGCACCCGAGATCGTATTACTATATTCTGGCATGGCCACTAATTTTTTCCATTCGGGGGAATTTACAAAAGCTTGCCAATGAGCATTTCTGGCATCCATACTTTCAAAACTGGTCATATACATAAGGTTAGGCATATGGCTGCCGGCCAGCACAGCGGCATAAAAAACGGCATTAAACCCTAATTGTTTAAACAGGGGGATTTCCCCGCCGGCATTAAACATTTTTACTTTACTGGCATATTTTCTTTCGGTTGGCCCCTCGTAACTGCGCAGCTCATATATCCTATCTTTTACAGCAGATTTAAGTGCAGTCATTTCAAATTTAGGGTGATCGGGAAACGCTTCCAGCAAAACTGTTTCTATCCTTTGATAGGGAACATTATTATACGCTGCTTCAAAATAGCTTTTTCCATCATTGGCCAGCATGGCATCATTATCCAGTTTAGAGGTGATATCATGAAACTGTTGCAATGATTTTAGGGGTATAAATACATAAATCGATTTTGTTTTATTAACATCATTGTCACTTGGCTTAAACACCCTCATCGCTTTTAGCATGGTTGTATCATTGGCAATTAGTTTAAAAACACCAACTTGTTTTATACCCAGGCGGTGCAATGCCGGCAAATAGGCATTTTTTAAAAAGGAATCAACCCGCGTTACTTGTGTATCATCTTTTAACCTGTAAATTTTTAACTGGTAAAAATCTTTTTTGCTTTGGGCAGATACATTTTGCGTTTCAATAAATGCCATCAGTAAAAGGCAAATAAATCTTAAATAGTTAATTCTCATGCTATTAAAGGTTTTTTATGTTCATAAAAGTATATAAAATTCCTTCATAATTTCTAATACATAAAAACCATTTTATATTCAAAATAGCATCCTTTGCACATATAAGTTTTACAAACCTTATCTTCATATATAGATCCACATCCTTATCTTTAAAAACACAATTCCTTATCTGATGAAATATAGATCAAAAATAACCGCCCTGGCAATTATACTTGCCGGCTTTGGGTTGGGTGCCGATGCCCAAACATCCGGCGGCAAGCTTAAACCAGAGCAAGCTATAATGGACGTGCGCCATTACACCATTGCGCTAAACGTTAATTTTCAGCAAAAATCAATAGATGGCTCTACTGTTATTGACGTGATAATGGCGCAACCGACTAAAGTGTTGATCCTTGACCTGTTGGATTCGTTGCACGTTGGCGCTGTTTCGGTAAATGGTAAAAAGGAAGCATTTGACCATAAAAATGGTTTAATAACTATTAATCTTGCAAAACAACTGGCTGCCGGTAAAGCAAGCATCAAAGTAATATACGGCGGTAAACCACGCATTGCCAAAAATCCACCGTGGGATGATGGCTTTACCTTTACGCAAGACTCTACCGGCCACCCATGGCTGGCGGTTACTGCCGAACAAACCGGCGGTAAGATCTTTTTCCCGTGTAAAGATCACCCGTCCGACGAGCCGAACGAGGGCGGCGACATGCTGATAACCGTTCCGAAGGACCTGGTTGTTGCAGGCCCGGGTGTATTAAAAGGTGTAAGTAAAAAAGGTAATACGGCTACTTATCACTGGCAAACCAAATACAGCATAAATAACTACAGCCTGGTATTTAACGCCGGCGATTATACAGTAGTAAAAGGTAGTTATAAATCGGTTGCAGGTAATACTGTTCCTGTTGAGTTTTATGTGTTGAAAGAACATGAATCTAAAGGTCAGCACCTGGTTGATATGACCATTAAGGCCGCCCAATCAAAAGAAAAGTATTTTGGCGAATATCCCTGGGCTAAAGAAAAACTGGGCCTTGTAGAAACGCCGCATTTAGGCATGGAGCATCAAAGTATGAACGCCTACGGTAACAAATTCAGATACACTAAAGTTGGTGGGCAGGATTTCGACTGGCTGATGTTCCACGAATTTGGCCACGAATGGTGGGGCAATAAAGTTACCGCCCGCGATTGGGCCGACTACTGGATCCACGAAGGTATTGATACCTATGCTGATGCCTTGCCAATTTTGGACTTAGAAGGCAAACAGGCTTATATAGATCGTTTCAAGAAATCTGCTTTTGGCATTCAGAATAAGCAACCCATTGTGTTAGGAAAAGATATTGACGAGGCATCGGCGTATAACGGCGATATCTACAGCAAAGGCGGTTACTTTATGCATACCCTGCATTATGTAATGGGCGACAGTCTTTTCTTCCCTACCCTGAAAGGTTTTGTGACCGATCCAAATTTTACCTACGACCATCAGAATGTTACCGATGATGTGGAGCAATATTTCAGCAAGGCTTACGGTAAATCGCTTAAACCATTGTTTGACTTTTACCTGCGTACCACCAATAAGCTTGAAGTAAGCGTAAAAGCCAGGCCAAGAGATAAGTATTTAATAACACTGCAAAATATAAGCACCGACTTGCCAATTGATGTTACTACCGATGCCGGCACAAAACGCATGGTAGTAACCGCCAAAGGGATAACAGTTGACAGTAAAACCACACCGGTTATTGATGCCGATGGCTGGTATTTAAAGAAAGTGATATTGGAATAAAGAAATTTCTCGCAAAGACGTTAATTTTTACTGATAGCGATGGGTGTAAAACCCATCGCTATTTTTTTTCTGTCTCCGTCACGTCATTGCGAGGAGCATAAGCGACAAAGCAATCTCTTTAAGCCATTAGTTTATGCAAAGTGTACAATTGTCCTAAAGAGATTGCTTCGTACCTCGCAATGACGCGGGTTTTATTTAATTATTCCCCACAAAAAAAGCCCTTATCAATTTGATAAGGGCTTTTTATATTGTGTGAGCTTCGCTTAATTATTCGGCAGGAGCTTCTTCAGCATCAGGTGCTGCTTCTTTTTTTGCTTTTGGTGCTGCTGCTTTCTTTGCTTTAGGAGCTTCTTCAGCTACTTCAACTTCTGCAACAGGTGCTTCAACTTTCTTTGCTTTTGCTTCAGCTTTAACTGCTGGTGCAGGTGCTAAATCTTCTGCAACAGGTGCAACTTCAAAAGGAATAACTGAAACGTATGAACGGTTATCTGCTTTCTTTTTGAATACTACGTGACCTGCTTTTAATGCAAATAAGGTATGATCTTTACCGATACCTACGTTAAGGCCCGGGTTGTGTTTGGTACCACGCTGACGAACAATGATGTTACCTGCAATAGCTGGCTGACCACCGAAAATTTTGATACCTAAACGCTTGCTATGTGATTCGCGGCCGTTTCTTGAACTACCGGCCCCTTTTTTGTGTGCCATTTCTTAATTTCTTTTGTGACCCTAATGAATCGAGTCGGTTAAAATTTAATTATAATGTTATACCGGTGATCTCGATCTTGGTAAATTGCTGACGGTGACCATTTTTCTTCTGGTAACCTTTTCTGCGTTTCTTTTTGAAGATAATTACTTTATCACCCTTTAAATGAGACACGATCTTAGCTGATACTTTAGCGCTTTTCAAATCAGAACCTAATTTGAATTTACCTTCGTTTTCTGCTAACAACACATTGTCAAATTCAATACTAGCGCCTTCATCTCCCTGTAAACGGTGTACAAAGATCTGCTGGTCTTTTGCAACTTTAAATTGCTGTCCGGCTATACTTACTATTGCGTACATTGTTGATTAATTATTGTTTTAAATTTTGAGGTGCAAATATATGGATAGTTTTTAATAAAAGCAATCCCCTACTTGCTATTTCTTTGTCGTGCTTCCGCATCGCTCAATATCTTTTTAATTTCTATTATCAGGCGGTCGTTGGCATCCTTCAGCTTTTCGGCACCATTATAGGATGCATCATACATCACCTTTTTGGTTTTACGCAGATAATTAAACTGTATTACATACCGGGGCACCCTGCCCTTTACATCCGGGTTAAGCTCGTTTGACGGGAAATCCCAAAAGCCCAGGTCAGCCGCTTTACGGTGCAGGTATAATAAGTCGCTTTTGCTTAGCTTAAGGTTTATTTTTACAATAGAATCGCGCCTGTTCACAAACTGGTATTCACCGGTTTTAGAATCGTAAATATTGTTTAGCGTATCGCCATAACCATATTCAAAACGTATCGACTGAAATTCGGAGAACTTGTAAGGCGCGTTCTTGATCATCATACCGTAGTAGTAGATACAGTACAATAAAAACGGCACCACTATGCTCATTATAAGGAATATTTTTTTAGAACGATTATTCATGAGAGAATTATAGAATTAGTGAATTATAGAATTATTGATTTATTTTTTTTCTGATACGGTTCTTCTTGATGCGGAAACTATTTTGAGTATTTCGTTGGCCTCTTTAAAAAGAGACTCGATTTCTGGCGTCTGTACTATTCCTGCTTCCACAAGTATTTCCATCCAAAATACACTTTCATCGGCCTCTTCTACAACTATTGAAAGTTTTGAATGAAACTCCGCTTGTGAACGTGCCCTGCAAACAGCTCTGTAATTTGCACCTACAGATGAAGAACAACGCAATAATTGCCTGCCTATTATTTTGGCTTCTTCAGTTTTTGGTAAGGTCCTGAAAAGCTTTATGTTGTCAACGACAAATTTTTTTGTTCGTTTTTTTAATGATTCCGCAAAATCTACCCTTTCACTATCTGACATAAATAACAATTAACATCATACTCAATCAATAATTCGATAATTCAATAACTCAATAATTGATTAATTCTCCAGCTCCCCCTCCCACTTGCTTACTACAGCGGTTGCCATTGCATTTCCTAAAACGTTGGTTGCAGAGCGGCCCATATCCAATAACGGATCGATACCTATTAATAGTGCTAAACCGGCTTCGGGGATGTTGAACATTGATATGGTACCCGCAATTACTACAAGTGATGCCCGCGGAACCCCTGCAATACCTTTGCTGGTAACCATCAGGATAAGCAACATAGTCAGTTGCTGCTCAAACGAAAGATGGATATTGTATGATTGCGCCAGGAAAAGTGATGCGAAGGTCATGTACATCATAGAGCCATCAAGGTTAAACGAATAACCCAGCGGCAATACAAAGCTTACTATTTTATTATTACAGCCAAAGCGCTCCAGCTCCAGCAATACCTTGGGATAAGCAGCCTCGCTGGTTGAGGTACTAAACGCGATAAGCATAGCATCTTTAATGCGGCTTACTAAATTAAATGCCCGCCCCTGTAATACTACCGACCCGGCCAGTATAATAACTAGCCATAATATCAGCAGCGAAAAATAAAACTCACCAATAAATATAGCATAGGTAGATAATATACCTAAGCCCTGTTTAGCAATAATAGCTGTTATGGCACCAAATACGGCCAGTGGCGCCAGTTGCATTACGTAGCCGGTTATTTTTAGAATAACATGTGCAAAAGCGTCCATTGCTTTTATCACTATTTCGCCTTTCTCGCCTATGGCTGCAGTACCAACGCCAAAAAATAGCGAGAAGATAACGATCTGCAAGATCTCGTTATTGGCCATTGCCTCAATAAAGCTTTTAGGGAAAACGTGACTTATAAAATCGCGAAGCGATAAGGTTGTTTTTTCAATACCGGTAGATAGATGGCTATCTGGCAATGGCAAATGCATGGCCTGGCCGGGTTTAAAAAAGTTAACCAAAATCATCCCTAATACTAAGGAAACAAGTGTGGCGCTTAAAAACCAAAGCAGCGTTTTACCACCAATACGTCCAACCGACTTAATATCACCCACTTTGGCTACACCCACAACCAGGGTGGTAAACACCAGCGGTGCAACTATCATTTTAATCAGCCTCAAAAATATATCGCTTAAAATTGTAAAGCCAACCAGCTTATCCTCGCGGCTGGTATCTGCCGCTTTGCGGATGGTTACCTGCGCCTTGCGTTCCAGCTTTAATGCTTTATAGGTTGCTGTTGTGGTATCGGTGGCAACAACCAATTGCTCGTCTATTGTTTTTATATTTACCTCGGCGGCGCTTAACTTGGTATTAATATTGTTTATAACAGTAGCATTGTAAATGTATCCGGCTAGCACGCCTAATATTAATGCTATAAAAATGTACAGGGTTAGTTTGCTCTTCTGCATGTGTTTATTTGGTGGCGCAAAACTACAAAATTAAAAACTTTAATATCAATGAGTATTACTACCTATGGCCTGCAGCAAATTAAGAAGGAATTACAGCACTTACCACAGGAGCAGCTGGCCGAATTATGCCTGCGGTTAATACGTTATAAAAAAGAGAATAAGGAGCTATTGGCCTATTTGTTATTCGAATCGCATAACGAGCAGGGTTTTATTGAAAGCATAAAAGCCGAAGCCGGTTTTATGTTTAGCCAACTGCCGGCTCAAAGTTATTTTACGGCAAAGGCGCTGCGTAAAATATTAAAGATGCTTACCAAGTACACCAAATTTATAGGTAATAAAACTGCCGAAATAGAGTTGCTTTTAAACTTCTGCCAAAATTATCTGCAATATGTGCTTAGGCAAACTTCCTATAAACCTATTCGTTTGATATTAATAAGGCAGATAGAAAAGGTTCGTGCCTCAATTGGGAAGCTTCACGAAGACCTGCAATTTGATTACAGTCAGGAATTTAACAAGCTGTTGGATGATGCCGATGATAAATTACCCTGGTTTAATAAAAAAAGTTACCTGTTGTAACATTTAAGCTGTTAATTTGTCAAAATAAAAATTAACTAATCCAGGTGGCAGATAGAGAAGACGCTTTCCGCAAAATTTACGAAGCCAATTCAAAAAAAATTTACCATTTGTGCTATGGTTATACCGGCGATGATGACGCCGCTAACGATCTGTTGCAGGAAACCTTTTTAAAAGTTTGGCAAAACCTTCACAAGTTTCGTAATCAGGCGCTTATATCTACCTGGATATACCGCATAGCGGTAAACACTTGTTTAACTTATTTACGGTCAGAGAAACGCCAGGCCAAAGACGAACTTACCCCGCAAATTGCTGAAAATAAACGCGAAGAATTTTCAGAGAAAAACGAGCAGGTTGCTTTGCTGTATAAGTGCATATCAAAATTGGAAGAATCAGAAAGAATTATAATTACGTTGGTACTTGACGAAGTGCCGTACCCCGAAATTGCAGATGTTTCGGGAATATCAGAAGGGAATTTGAGGGTGAAGATATATCGCATTAAACAAAAATTGACAGAGTTATACAATCAATATGAAAGACTTTGATCATTTAATGTCGGTTTGGCAGGGACAGCCAAAAAAGGAGCAGCTTTCGGTAGATGAAGTGCTGAAGCAGGTAAAAAGCGGGGTACGCGGTTTAACAAACCGCATATACTGGAGCATTGTGGCCATGGTTGTAATAATAGCGTTCGCTTTTATTATCGCATTGTTTGGTGCGTTTAATTCATGGGTTACCACTGTTGGTATCCTGATAGTGTTAATTACAATGTTTATGTACCTTACGCTTATTGTAAGGCATTATCACATTTTGAGCAAGCGCGACGCTACCGTAAACCCAACCGAATATCTCGATAGCCTTAAGGAATATCAAAAAAACCGCACCAAAGTTATTGGCTGGTTCTACTATATTTATACCTTGCTGATAAGCGCCGGCCTTGCGCTGTACTTTGTAGAAGTGCTGCAAAATGCTTCGGGTATTTTTAAAGGGGTTACTTATGGTTCTATCATTATTTGGTTCATGTTCACAACATTCTATCTAAAACCCCGAATGTTTAAAAACGAAGAGGAAAAGCTTAACCTGATGATTGATAGGCTGGAGCGTTTACAGGAACAATTTGATTAATAATGAATTCTTCTATCCAAATAAATAGGGTAAGCTTAGCCGATGCTGAAACCCTGCTTAACCTAAGCCGCAAAACTTTTTTTGATGCCTTTGCCCACTTAAACAACGCCGCCGATATGGAGGCGTATGCCTCAAAAGCGTTCACGCTAAAAAGATATGAGCAAGAACTTAGCAACCCCGATTCGCATTTCTATTTTGCAGTGGTTGATAATGCTATAACAGGTTATATAAAGCTCAACTACAATTCGGCCCAAACCGAGTTGCAGGATGCCAACGCCCTTGAGGTGGAACGGATCTATATTCTTCAGGAACATCAAGGCAAGCAAATAGGTAAACACTTATTAGATTTTGCCATACAAACAGCCGTTGATGAAAAGATGGCATACATATGGCTTGGTGTTTGGGAACATAACAACAAAGCCATCAATTTTTATAAAAGCAAAGGTTTTATCCAGTTTGGCAGCCACTCCTTTATGCTGGGCACCGACGAGCAAACCGACATTTTGATGCGCAAGGAGTTGTAGATGTGCAGATGCGAGGATATGCATTTGAAATCCGCACATCTGCATATTTGCACATCTATTACTACCCCTTCATAAACGGATTAAACGTCCTTGCTCCTATCTCCATACCCGCTGCCCTGCAAACCGTTTTATCGCCAAAGCGGAAATTAATATTATCCATAGCCTGGTAAAGCTTTATGCGTTCCTCATTATCTTCGAACAAGTTTATCTGATAGCTGCCTGTGCAAAGGTTACTTAATTTTACGCCTATCAGCCTTATTGGCCTATGCTGGTTCCATGCTTTTGTGAGTAGGTTTTTAATGCCCGGTATTAGGATGTGCTCGGCGGCGGTAAGGGCAATTTTTTGCTGTTGGGTATGCGTTTCAAAATTGGCATATCTGATCTTAATGGCCAGGCACGACGAAACTTTATTCTCCCGGCGAAGCTTACCGGCCAGTTCTTCGGTCATGCTTACTAATACATTTTCCAACGTACGTTTATCATTCACATCGCTATGAAAGGTAGTTTCGGTTGAGATGGATTTACGATCGCTATGCGGGATGATCTCGCTGTCATCAATACCATTAGCCCTGTTATAAATATAAGTGCCAGCCTTGCCGAAAACTGCCTCCAGGAACTTCAGGTTCACCCGTTGCAGGTCGCCAATTTTTTCGATACCGTATTGGTAAAGCTTTTGGCAGGTGCTTTCGCCCAGTCCGGGGATCTTACCAATATTGAGCGGGGCTAAAAATTCTTTTTCTTTACCATGCTGTATCCAAAGCTGTCCGTTGGGTTTTGCCTGGTTGGTAGCCATTTTAGCTACAGTTTTACCTGATGCCATACCGAAAGAAATGGGTAGCCCTGTTTCGCGGATCACCTTTTGGCGAAGCTCGCAGGCCAGTTTAAACGGATCATGGAAACGCTCCATGCCGCTCAGGTCGATATAAAACTCATCTACCGACGATTTTTGGTACAGTGGCACCATGTTATGGATGATCTGAGTAACCTCACGTGAAGCCTCTGAATAGCGGCCATGCGTGCCATGTATCACAATAGCATGCGGACAAAGCTTTAGCGCCTGCCGTGTAGGCATAGCAGAATGTACACCAAATGCACGCGCCTCATAACTGCAGGAAGCCACCACACCCCTATCGGCCGAACCGCCTATAATAACAGCTTTGCCTATAAGTGAAGGGTTGAATTTACGCTCTACAGATACGAAGAATGAATCGAGGTCGATATGTACTATATGCCGCTTAGCATCCATGCACAAATATGAAAATATAATTTGAATTACTAAAATAATTAGCAAAATTTGTGAGCTATAATTCACAGATCTTATGACCAGCTATGCCGACTATCTCTTCCTCCTATCCCCGCCCGAACCTGTTAAGGAGCTTATTGGCAAATACAAAAAAGCATCAGCGAAACATATCGGTGAGTTTAAAAGTATGGATTCGCCGGCGCATATTTCTGTTATGCATGCAGAGCGGCAAAAACCCTTCTTTGCCGATGTTACCAAATTGGAAAAGAGCCTGAACATTATGCCCCCGGTTTTGCTGCATATTGATGGCTTTAAATATTTTCCTCATCTGCATAGTCAGTACACTATTTATGCTCACATCCGCATTACGCCTGCGGTAGATGCATGGTTTAGCCTTTTAAAGAAAAACCTCAGCATCAGGAAAACGCTGGTTCCGCATATTACCGTTACCCGTAACATACCCGAGGCTGATTTTGATACCCTGTGGCCACATTTCCACCATAAAAAACTGGTAGAACCCTTTTGGATAAAAGAGCTTAAAATTGTAAAGCGTGAAACCTTTGGCAGTTTCCCCAAATGGGAGCCATTTAAAACCTTCCGGTTTAGAGGGACGAAGAGTTTTGAGCATTTAGCTGAATTGGATAAGCAAGCCAATGTGAGTGAAGAGGTGAAGAACCAGATTAATTTGTTTTAAATCAATCATCTCTCATGCGATGTTTATCCGCTCAATTACAAACCCTGTTATCATAAAAAAGGCGGCCTGCACATACAGACCGCCTTTTTATTATGAGCAATTACTTTATTTAAGCATGGATACCTTAGGCGATGTGGTAACTGCATCAGGGTCGGCTGCCATTTCAACCATGTTGGTTACTTCATCCAGTACAGCATCTGCCGAGCCTGAATAGCCTACATATTTAAACCTGATATTCCCGCTTTTATCGATTACGAATTTAGTTGGTATACCATCTACTTTAAACTGCGACACAACTTTAGCCTGTCTTCCATCCTCACCTTTTTCATCTACTAATACATGGAAGGTGTATTTGTTATCGGCAATGAATTTTTTAACTCCAGGCAGGAAATTGTCGCCATTTTCCCAGGTGTCAATAAATAAAAACTTCACATTAGGGTTATCTTTATATTTAGTAACCGCCATTTGCATCCCCGGGAATGACGCTTTACAAGGGCCGCACCAGGTTGCCCAAAAATCAACCACCACAACTTTGCCTTTAAGGCTTGCCAAAGAAACTTCGTTACCGTCAAAATCTTTTAGTGCAAAGGCAGGTGCCGGCATGTTTATCATATCCTTGGCAAATTTCTCTCTTGATTTAGCTTTTGCCTTAGCCTCTAATGAGGCCAAATATTCTGTATAGCCTTTATCGCTGCCTTTAACCTTTACATAGTCTAATGCAAGTTCCTGCTTCGAAGCTTCATTGGCTTTACCGGCTACAAATGCTTTTTCTATCGCCGTAAGCGCTTTAGCGTGCTGGCCGTTAGCCGCAAGTATCTGCGCGTAATGCTCAATTATTTCCGGGTCGGGATATTTTGTGTTATCATATACTTCTTGCTGATATTTCAATGCTTCAGCATTTTTGCCTTGCTTAAGTAATATTAACGCATAGGTATCGGCATCGTTATAATAACTAGCACGGTTATTTTCACGGGCTTGTTTAGGCGTGCTGTACATCATGCCATCCGTATCATTTAAACTCGCATCCAATATATCTAACGATTGTTTCGACAGCATGGCAGCATCTTCTAAATGTTCACCCTTTTTTGCCCACTCGTATGCTATGTTATTTAACGGCCCTGCCAGTGATGATTTATTTTTCACCAAAGGCTCCCATTTTTTGTAACCTTCCATATTATTTGCCTCTAAATATGCCGAGGCTATTTGCACACGGAAATTATCCTGAATAGAGTTTTTCTCATCTTTCTCAGGGTATTTAGCTATGTAAGCAGCATAAAGGGCCTCCTTTTTTGCAGGGTCTTTTTCTTTATTGACCTCCATACCCATAGCGTTTTTAACAGCATCGCCCTGCGGGAATTTTGCTTTTATAACAGCAGTTAGCGAGTCGGCTGTTTTTGCTTTTTTAAGGCGGGTATAAAGTGTGGCCGCCTGCATCATATCTTTTTCATCGGCACTGCCGGCTAATTTTGCAACCTTGCTTTCCAATAATTTCTTATCAGCATCATCCTTTGATCCGGCTAAAAGCATCAGATAGTTAAGCTGATATTCTTTTTCACTTTGCGGATATAACTGAAATTCTTTTTTAAACAACTCGGTTGCTTCGGGCACATCGGGTTTAATTTTTGCAAAATAATTACCCATGCCAGAGTATATTAAATAAGCTTTGCTGGCATAAGCGCCCTCAACCGGCTTTTTATCTTTATTGTAAACCAGGTAAACATATCCCTTATCGGCATTGTCATCTACATTTTCACCGCTGCTTAGCTTTACAAAAAAAGCTTTGGCTGCTGCTGGTACCGTAAAATCACCTTTCAATAATTTTCCATCTGCCTTAAGGTCAATATCAGCCGCCGGGAACTTCTTATTATCTAAAAAATACACAACCGCCTGGGGCTTGTCTTTACCATCAAGCGGGGTGCCTGCCGGGTCATAGGTAACGGTTATCTTCTCACCGGGCGCCGGCGAAGAATTTGATAACTTAAGATGATCTGCCGTTTGTGCAAATGAACTTTGCAATAGCAACGCGCAAGGTATTGCTAAAAAGATTTTAGATGTTTTCATGCGATAACTAAGTTTTTAGTCAATGTACGGATTTAGTTAGGTAATTTCCAAATTTTATCTGACAATTAGTTATAGATATTTAAATTATTAGTTGTTTATTTACGGCAATGGACCCGCTTACACAACCAAAAAAGAAGGCTGCCCTAAGCTTTATATTTATTACCCTGCTTATTGATGTTATCGGTTTAGCTATCATCATCCCTGTTTTTCCAAAACTTATCGAAAAGCTTATTCACGGTAACTTAAGTGATGCATCCAAAATATCCGGATTATTATTTGTTGCTTACTCGGCTATGCAATTCCTTTTCTCGCCGCTGGTAGGTAACCTTAGCGATAAATATGGCCGCAGGCCGGTACTATTATTTTCTTTGCTGGGCTTTGGTATTGATTACCTTTTCCTTGCCTTTGCCCCTACTATTGGCTGGCTGTTTGTTGGCCGCATAATAGCGGGAATAACCGGCGCCAGTTTCACCACGGCATCTGCCTATATAGCAGACGTAAGCGAGCCGGAAAAACGTGCTCAAAACTTCGGAATGATAGGTGTAGCATTTGGCCTTGGTTTCATTATTGGACCTGTTATAGGTGGTATACTGGGTAAATACGATACGCATTATCCGTTTTATGCCGCTGCCGCATTGGCTTTATTGAATACTGCTTATGGCTTTTTTATCCTGCCTGAATCTTTAGATAAAGAACACCGCCGTAATTTTGACTGGAAACGCGCTAACCCAATGGGATCGTTACTGCAACTAAAAAAATATCCGGCGGTTATTGGCCTGGCTACCTGCCTGTTCATTGTTTATTTTGCGGGGCATGCCGTGCAAAGTGTGTGGACGTATTACACCATGGAAAAATTTAAATGGAGTGAAGATGTGGTTGGATATTCTTTAGGTTTTATTGGTTTAACCATCGCCATAGTACAAGGTGGATTGATAAGGGTCGCTATCCCCAAACTTGGCCAAAACCGCAGTATTTGGATTGGATTGGTATTGTATGCTATTGGGATGTTGTTATTTGGCCTGGCCAACCAAAGCTGGATGATGTTTGCCTTTATGGTGCCTTATGCATTGGGTGGTATTTGCGGCCCGGCATTACAAGGCGTTATGACCAACGAAGTACCCAAAAATGAACAAGGCGAACTGCAAGGCGGACTAACTAGTTTAATGAGCTTGAGCTCCATATTCGGCCCGTGGTTTATGACCTACGTGTTTTATTACTTTACTAATAGCAAGGCCCCTGTTCATTTACCGGGTGCACCCTACTTTATAGCATCAGCATTAATGCTTATTGCTGCATTGCTTGCTGTTAGAAGTTTCAAAAAAGAGAAACAATCTATCGATAAAACATCTTATAACAGCATTCTGCATTAATTGCTTATTAATAAATATGGAGAAACCCGTACAACACGGCAAAGCTGCTTTAGGATTCATTTTCATTACGATATTTATCGATGTGCTTGGGTTGGGTATTATTATCCCTATCCTCCCCAAATTACTGGAAGAGCTGGCCCATGTTGATATTAGTATGGCCAGCCAATATAGCGGGTACTTAACATTCACTTATGCATCTATGCAGTTTTTGTTTGCCCCGGTTTTGGGTAACTTAAGCGATATGATAGGCCGCAGGCCTGTATTACTGTTCTCTCTTTTTGGTTTTGGCATCGATTATCTTTTTATGGCCTTTGCCCCCACCATTGCCTGGCTTTTTGTGGGCAGGTTAATTGCCGGTATTGCGGGTGCAAGTACAACTACTGCTACCGCCTATATTGCCGATGTAAGCAGCGGCGATAAACGTGCTGCTAATTTCGGATTAATAGGCGCTGCAACGGGCCTGGGCTTTATTTTAGGTATTGGCCTGGGTGGTTTTTTAGGCGCTTACTGGATAAAATTACCATTCATAGTGGCCGCGGGACTGGCGTTATTAAATGCCTTATATGGCTATTTTGTACTGCCCGAATCATTAATTATGCGCAACCGCCGCCGGTTTGAATGGAAACGTGCAAATCCTGTCGGTTCTTTATTAAGGTTGAGAAAATACTCGATGGCGATAAGTACGCTTATTACAGCTTATACTTTAGTGTACGTAGGCCAAAAGGCTATTGAAAGCGTTCTTCCGTTTTATCTGATCGAAAAGTTTCAATGGACATTGCATAGCATTAGTGCGCTGGGAATATTCATTGGCTTGCTTATAGCAGGTATACAAGGTGGCTTTGTACGATGGACCATACCAAAGTTTGGCCTTCGCAAGAACATAATGGCAGGCATTGCATTTTATGGTATCGGGCTTATACTTATCTCCTTTAATAATGTAGGCTGGCTAATGTATGTTTTTATGATACCTTATTGTTTAGGCGGCATAGGTGGTACGGCTTTACAAGGCTTTATATCTGAAAATGTACCTGCTAATGAACAAGGCGAACTGCAAGGTGCACTTGCCAGTTTGGTAAGCGTGACAACCATAATTGGCCCGCTAATGATGACCACACTGTTCCATCACTTTACTATTAAGGGGGCTTCGGTTTATTTTCCGGGGGCGCCATTCCTGATGGGTGCCGTGCTGATGTTTATCAGTATTATATTAACGATACGGAGTTTTAAAAAGAAAGACCCAAAACTGCTACCCCAAAACGCCACTACTCCAGGCCGCTAACACCGCCTGATATCACAAATTTCATCACTTCGGCAGCGCTTCGGTTAATTGGTTTTATCTTATCTACCGATACAATAACCACCTGCCCGGCAAATGAATACGACATGGGGAAATATACCGCAACCTCGCCCGGCAGATCAAGCGCTTTCATGTCCTTTTGTACCAGGAAACCAATTTTCTTAAGGCCAAACTCGTTTACTTCAACCAAAACAGGCTCGTTGAATTTTTTCTCCTCGCCCACAAAAGCTTCGGTAAGGTCTTTTATTGATGAGTAAAGGAACTTGAATAGCGGCAGGCGGTTTAGCCAGCGCATAAACCATTTCTTTATGGGGTCGGTAATTACGTTGGTTACCAGTATGCCGGCTATCAAAATTATAACTACCACATTTAGAATGCCTAAACCGGGTATGTATAAAGGTTTGCCCTGGCTATCTACCAGTATTTCACTGCTTAAGTTTAGCGAAGTATCAATTCGTGATATGATCCAGAATATCAGGAAAAAGGCCGCGCCAAGCGGCACAACTATTAATAGTCCTTTAATAAAATAATTAAGTAAGGCACGGAATATTCTCTTCATCTCAAATAATTAGTGATTTAATGAATGAGTGATTTAGTGATTTGCATATCTACTGGAAATCTGCACATCTAAAATCTGCACATTTGCATATCTTCACATTTACTCGTAAAAGTACACTCTTTTTACCCTTTGCGAAATGTTTGTTAGTATTTCATAAGGGATGGTGCCAATTTGGAGGGCAAGTTCCTCTATACGTTGCTGTTCGTTAAACACAATCACCTCATCCCCTTCTTTTACCTCTACATTGCTTACATCAAGCATACACATATCCATAGTAATGTTACCAACCGTTGGCACCAGTGTACCGTTTATCAGCATACGGCCTACACCATTACCAAAGGCACGCAAATAACCATCGGCGTAACCAATACGTACGGTCGCTATTTTACCATCGGCTTTAAGGCTGCCATTGCGGTTGTAGCCAATAGTTTCGGCAGCGGGCATTTTCTTTACCTGTGATACGGTAGTTTTTAACGTAGCTACCGGCTGCAACCCGGTTTCTTCGCGCGGTACAGCGGCATCAACACCATACAGGCCAATACCCAGCCTAACCATATCATATTGTGCATTAGGCCAGCGGGTAATGCCCGATGTATTGCTAATATGTTTAATGGGCTTATAACCAATAGCATCTTCTATTTGTGAATATGCTTTTTCAAATATGCTTATTTGCTGAACGGTGAACAGATCATGCTGCTCGGCATCGCTTGCTACCAGGTGCGAGTATACCGACTGTACCTGAATGTAGGGGTTTGTCTCGAGCAGATCGCACAATTGTTCCACCTCAAACGCTTCAAAGCCTACACGGTGCATGCCGCTGTCTATTTTAATATGAACCGGATAGTTATACACATCCTCATCTTGCGCGAATTTCACAAACTCGTCAAGTAAAGTAAAGCTATAGATAGCAGGTTCTAATTTATTGGCTACCAGTTTATCATAAGCCAGTGGCTCTGGGTTAAGCACCATTATGGGCAGGGTGATACCGGTTTCCCGCAGGGCGATACCTTCATCAGTATAAGCCACCGCCAAATAATCTACTTTGTTATACTGCAGCATGTTAGCCACCTCGAAAGTTCCGCTTCCGTATGAGAAAGCCTTAACCATAGCCATTATTTTAACGCCAGGCTCCAGTTTAGCTTTGTAAAAGTTGAGGTTGCTTAATAAGGTATTCAGGTTTATCTCCAATACCGTTTCATGTGCTTTTTGTACCAATGACCTGCTTATCCGTTCAAATTCAAAGCTACGGGAACCTTTTATAAGGATGGTTTCGTCGTGCAGGTGCAGTTTGTTCAATTCCTTCAGCAAAGTGGCTGTATCGGCATAAAAATGCATCTGGGGCAAGTTGAAATACTCTTTATACTCCTGCAGAAACGTACCCACGCCTATAAACCTGTCTACCTGTTTAGTGCTTACCATTTGCGCTACCTGTTTATACAGGGCATCTTGTTTTAAGCCGGATTGATAAATATCCGACAGGATCAACGTTTTCTTTTGGTGCTGATTTTGCTGGTTCAAAAAGTTCAGCGCTATCTCTAATGATTGAATATCTGAATTATAGGAGTCATCAATAATAGAGCAATCGTTTATGCCGTGCTTTAATTCCAGGCGCATGCTTACCGCAGCGAGGCGCTCAATACGGTCGTCGGCATCTGCAGGGCTATAGCCCATTGCCAGCATAGTTGCCCAGCAAACAATAGCGTTTTCTATTGAAGCCTCGTCACGATATGGCAAAAGGCACTCTATTTCTTTCTCCTTATACATGGCACGCATATAATACTTGCCGGATATGGTTGTTTCGCTGAAAACATACAGGTCAACCAGGTTAAACTTGCGGCTCCACGAAAAACACTCACGGGTTTTCAACTCGTCCTTATGATCTAATAAAGCTTCATAATTATATATTAATTGTTTACAGTTTTTAAACAATTTTAATTTTTCAGACAATTTTTCTTCCGGCGATGCAAAGCCTTCATCGTGCGCGGTACCTATGTGGGTAAGCACCCCTATTGTGGGCTGTATAATGGCCTCCAGCTTATCCATTTCGCCCGGAGTAGAGATCCCCGCCTCAAATATGCCAAGGTTATGCGTTTCGTTCATTTGCCATACAGAAAGCGGTACCCCTATCTGCGAGTTATAACTCTTTGGGTTACGAACGATGTTTTTTTCAGGACTCATTAACTGGTACAGCCATTCTTTTACAATGGTTTTGCCATTGCTGCCGGTAATGCCTATCACTTCTATATCAAACTGTTTCCGGTGATGCGCTGCAAGGCCCTGCAAAGCTTCCAATACATCTGACACTATCAGGAAATTAGCATCGGGCATAATGGTATCCGGCTGGTGGTTAACCACAAAATTGCGCACACCTGCCGTATAAGCATCTGCAATAAATTCGTGCCCGTCGCGCCTGCCGGCCAGTGCAAAAAACAGCGATATAGCCGGGTTACTAATTCGGCGAGTATCTGTCAGTAACACGCTTATGGTGGTATCATCTACTATATTACCGGTGGCCTTTATAACCTGTTTTACATCATTAATGGTGTAAGAATTTTGCATGACACGAATATCGTACACTTTTAATTGATTTAATATTAAGTGGTGACAAAAATTATTTAAAACGAAAAAAAGTAACTCATTAGGATCGGCTTTTCTCATTACCAATGTTCCGTGGATAAGTTAACCCTCGGGGAACAGTATTATCTAATTTAGAAAACGATTTGCATCACTTCCTTAGCCCGACAGTTATTTATAAAATATTAATATTCTGATTATTAATGATATATAGATAAGTATTGATTAAATTTAACAATACAAACCACTGCCTATAAATCCCCTATCCTTATGCCAACCGAAAAAGAATTTCAGGTTAGCGGCAAAAATGCCAAAGCCTTGTTTAGCCTTAAACTTCACCGCGGCGAGGGAATGACCCTTGTAGCCATGAACTGGAAAGCCGCTGAGCCGCCACGCGATTTTGTCGGCTTTGCTATAGAATACCAGGAGCCCGGCGGTGAAAAATTTTTCGCGCTCAAAAATCGCCTCTCTTTTCCCGGAAACACAGGAATGGATAAAAATTTAAAGCTGTCCACAAAGCTTTCACCTATACAAAAATTTCGCTGGGTGCATTTTCCGCGCAATGCCGAAATTCCCGGTAAATTCATTTATCGTGTTTCGCCCGTGTTCATGAACGCCCTGGGCGAACTTAGCTATGGGGAATTCCAACAGGCCGGTATTGAACTACATCGCGAAACTTATCCGGGCAAACTCAATGTGAGCTTTACGCGTGGTTTTGTAGCCTCGCAGGCATTTGTTGATTTTTACGAAAAGGACGGCCCGATTAAAACGCTATTGCCGGCAAACGCTAAACTAAGTCTGAACTTTCAGCCAAGCCATCCTAAAGCCGCCGTGGCGCTGGCCTGGATGGGATTTGAGGCCCGCAGCGCGTTATTTGAAGTATTGGATAAAGCCATTGCCGACCCCAACGCTAAGATAGACGTTGTGGCTTATGACCTGAATGTACCCGAAATTGTTACCCGCCTGGAGCAATTGGGTAAAAAGCTACGCCTCATAATTGATAATGATGGTGATCATGGCAAGGATAATTCTGCCGAAAAACAGGCGGAAGAACGCTTAATGCTTACCGCTTTAGGTGTTAAAAGGCAGCATATGGGTAAGCTGCAGCATAACAAAACCATCATTGTTTATAGCCCAACGCTCCAACTGGTGGTTTGCGGTTCAACCAACTTTGCCTGGCGTGGTTTGTACGTACAGAATAATAATGCCATTGTACTGACAGGTAAAACCAGTGTAAACGTTTTTAAAGCTGCCTTTGAACAATACTGGACAAGTGACAGTGCAGCCGACTTTGGCGGCTCAGTATCGGCAGCCTGGCAACCGCTCGGATTAACAGGCATCAACGCCAGTGTGGCTTTTTCGCCACATTCGGGCGGTAATACTATATTGAGTAGCATCGGCGCGGATATTGCAACCACCCGCTCCAGTCTTTTCTACTCCATGGCATTTTTGTCGCAAACCAGCGGCCCCGTACGCAAAGCATTGACAGATGTCACACTGAACGATAAGATCTTTGTTTACGGCATTTCTGATAAAAAGGCCGGCGGGTTTAAGCTCCTGACACCAAATGGTAACTACTCCCCGGTTAGTCCGGCTTCATTAGAGAAAGATGTACCCGAGCCTTTTAAATCTGAACCTACAGGCGGCGGTGGAACCCGCATGCACCATAAATTTGTGGTGATTGATTTTGATAAGCCAAGCGCCCGGGTCTACATGGGGTCCTACAATTTTTCGTTTGCCGCGGATGGCACCAACGGCGAGAACCTGGTGCTGATAAAAAATCGCAAGATAGCGGTTGCTTATATGATAGAAGCGCTGCGCATTTTCGACCACTACCATTTTAGGGTAGTAACAAAAGCTGCCAAAAAAAACAAGCTCAAACTAGCGCTGAAACCGGCACCGCAGAACCTTATAGATGAGCCCTGGTGGCTGGAGGACTACACAGAGATTCGTAAGATAAAAGACAGGCTTTTATTTGCTTGAATTTACGCTGAAAATTAATCCAAATACAAGCGCCTATAAATCATCGATTCATAGCGCTTGTATAAATTTTGTTCCGTTATTTAAACCCAAATATCAGCGGAAATATAAAGGTTACGATGATTGTCCATACGAAGTAGATGGGCAGGTAGAAGGCAATAACCCTTCTTACTCCGGTTATGTCGCCTTTTTTTGAAACCACCCTAAAAAGCTGCGCGGTTACTAAAAGCAGATTTATTAAAATTAAGACATTGCCCCCCAAAACGGCAGTCCTGTTTGGTGTGAACCCCCATTCTGAGATCCGGAACAAAATGGCAGAAAGCGCAACGCCATTAACCAATATAGTTACAACAGATAGCAGGAAAAGAACCCAGATCTGCGTATAACTATTATTTGTTTTAGATGTTTCGGCAACAGAAAAGAAGATGATAGCCATAACACCGATCAGTAAAGCATTAAAGATCAGCAGGAAATCCCGGTTATTATAAGGGTTTTTGCCCGAGTAAATTATCGCTATCAAATAAACTACCAGCATCACCACTACAAGCGGACTGAACAGTTTAGCGATTACCGGGGAAACTTTACCTACTAACTGCGGGTTGGTTTGAGTAAGGTAGGTGCCTACAATTGGTACAGCGGCAAGCCCAAATACTCCAATGTTCTGGAAATAAAACTCTTCAATATGAAAACCTATAAGCGAGAAAAGCCCGACGGTTATACCGCTCGTAATTGCGCCTGCTATAACAATGAGAGCTGCCATGACAACCAAATCGCCATTATACTTTAAAAAGCTAAGTCGCTTCTCCTCGTCTTTTTTGCTCCCGCCAACAAAAGCAAAACCTAATACCGACCATAGAAATAAAACTAAATGAATGCACGATAAAATGAGGGTATCACTTTTCTTAACATCAGGCAGGAAATTAATAAAAATTAAACCTGCGAGGGTTGCGCCAACAATAAAAGCTATTTTACCGGTTGAGAGTTTGTTCCTCCAGGCAAAGTAAACCGTAAGCAGCGGGAACACCACAAAGCCGATGTTTCTGGGATAGAAAAACTCTTCGTTTATAGAAAAAATTGCCGGTAGCTTTGCGATAATCCCTGCCACCAACGAGGCAATTATCACAAAGAATAATTCCCTGCCTGTGCCCCAGTTGATCTCATCACTTTCATAGTTCAGCCTTTCGTTCCAGAAATCAGCGAGTGTGTTGCCTTTTAGCTCCGGATATATAGTGCGGAACTCTCGTTTAAAAGGCCCCTTATTAGTTCGGTACATCTTTTCGAGGTGCCCGGGGTCGTTTAAATGGGCAAGTATTTCGTCTTTCATGAGTTTATAATTTAAACTTTTTGTTAAATCGTTAATGTTGATCTGTTAATTCTGTTTAGTGCCACAACGTGCCGGCCAATCCCAAAACGGTACCCATCCACAATGCAATGATGTATCCCATAACGCCCAATATAAGTGTCACTACCCTTTTCCAGCCGCTTTGGTTAAGCACTTTATCCATAAAGTAAAAAAACAAACCACCCATTGCCCCTGCTAACGGAGTTATAATTAGCGGCCTTATCATCCATAGCTTTCCCCAGGCAGGATTAGGGTGATTTACACCAAGCAAAAAAACCGAGATCACGAGTAAAGCGATCCCCCCGCCTATTAACATTCGTTTACCTAATGCAGATGGCTGGATTAGCTGTGTTGTTAAATTGTTTGTCTGTGTCATGATAATTTAGTTTATAAGTTATAAATAGTTTTTGATATAATTAAGTGCTTGATATACAATACCAACACGTTTAAAGTACTTTGCGTAACAAAGTTAAACAAAAGTACTTTGCATTTCAAAGTATTTGAAAAAAAAATATTATGAGTATTATTTTTACTGGCAAATATGCCATGGCAGGTCAATTTCAATTGATTGTTTATTATTGATAACCTTCATCAGGAAGTGATTTTTTAATATTATTGCCAAATGAAAGAACAGCTACGTACTTTAATTACAGCTTTAAAGGAAAATACACTTGCGTTTAATAACGTTATCGAATTTATAGAAACTTATTACCAGCATCAGCCTACCGCGTTTAAAAATGGCGATGCATATAATGAAGCAACACAAAACCAAGGTAGTGCCAAAGTTTTTGCCTTTGCTCAAATAAATAACTTAGATGCAGCAGATACCCTTCACCTATTTGCAGAACATTACCAATCTGTGTTAGCTAACCCAACCGCCACAGATCATCAAAATATCAGGCAGTTTATGGCTCACGGTTGGCCGGGTATAGCTTTTGAAGGAGAAGCCCTGGTTTTGAAGCCATAAAAACCGTCGGCATACAAAAAAGGATTCATGGCTTTCGCAAGCGTACCGCTTGCAAAGCCATGAATCCTCCCTCTCCTATTTATCTAACGGTTGTCACTTACATTTCAACAAGCGGTTTTCCCTTTTCAACAACGTAAGTTGCCAGCTCAACAGCCGTTCCTTTGCCCACATTTTTTGCAGCATGGGTAACACCTGCCGGGATAAATAGAACATCTCCTGCCTTGAGTGTTGCAGGAGATTGGCCCTCAACCTCATATACGAATTCCCCTTCAAGAACATAGATGATCTCTTCTCCATGATGCGAATGCTTTCCGAATGCCGCGCCCTTTTCAAAATCTATCCGCACCTGAACGGTCTCGCGCCCCGGTATGCTTAGATCGTGTCGCTGTAACTCTGTCCGTTTTATTCCCGATTGCTGTGCTACAGCTAAACCTGGTATAAACAATGCAATGAAACTGATGACAGTGATTGCATTTAACAGGAAATTATTGTTCGTTTTCATTTGTTTTATTGTTTTAATTTATAGTGATGACCGAAGTGGTTTGAATGCTGCACGCAGCTCTTCAGTAAATAATTGTGGTTGTTCCCAGGCTGCAAAATGACCACCCTTTTCTACCTCATGGAAGTAGCTCAGGTTACGGTAGGCGCGCCGTGCCCATGTTTCGGGGGCCTTATAAACATCCTCCGGAAATACTGTGATGGCTACCGGCAGCGAGATCTGATCGGTTTTCTGCGAAACGGCGCTGATAAGCTGCCTCCCTCTGTTCTCCCAGTATATCCGGGCCGACGTAGCCGCAGTGTTGGTAAGCCAGTATAACGAGATATCGTCTAATACTTCATCTTTTGTCGGCGATTGTTTGGGATCGGCACCGTAAGACCAGTTAGCAAAACCGGGATGAAGAAGCATCCATGCAGCAAGGCCGGCTGGCGAATCGGTTAAACCATACCCCACGGCCTGTGGGCGTGAGGTCATCGTTACCAGGTAAGCGAAGTTCCCTTCTTTAAAAAATTTAGCAAGGTCATCAAACACGGTTCGTTCCTGTGTAGATAAGCCAGCTGGTGCAGGCCCGCCGGCAGCTAATGCCATGCCTACATCGCCCGGTAAGGTAGCCGGTAAGTTACTGTGGATACCCAATAAACCTGCCGGGGCCTGTAGTGCCATCGCATTTACGATACCGGCACCCCAATCACCACCCTGGGCTACGTAATGTTTGTAACCAAGGCGATTCATTAAAACTCCCCAGGCTTTCCCAATACGATCAGGATCCCACCCGGTTTCGGCCGGTTTGCCTGAAAAACCAAAACCCGGCAAAGACGGTATAATTACATCAAAAGCATCTTCCGCTTTCCCACCATGGGCAACAGGATTAGTTAGAGGATCAATAACTTTTAGAAATTCAAATACAGAACCCGGCCATCCATGGCTTAAAATAAGTGGCATTGCGTTAGGTACTTTAGAACGAACGTGGATAAAGTGAATATCAACCCCGTCTATCTTAGTTATAAATTGCGGGTAAGCGTTTAGCCTGGCTTCTGCTTTTCTCCAGCTATAGGTGTTACCCCAGTAACGCACCAGGTCTTGCATTTTGGCAAGCTTTGCCCCTTGTGACTGATCAGCAACTGTTTCTTTTTCGGGCCATTTTGTGGTCATAATGCGCTGACGAAGGTCTTTTAGATCTGCATTAGGAATATTTACTTTAAAAGGCCTAATGCTTTCATTATTTTTAAGATCTGCGTTTGATACACCCTGTGCAGCTGCAACAGCAAACTGAAAGGTCAATATTCCGAAGAATAATGTTCGGGTTATAATATTTAGTGGTTTCATGTTATTACTTTGATAAAATTTGTACCCGTTCAGTATCAAACCCTGCGGAGCTAACGCGTTCATGAACGTGAGTTGCCGGAGCACGGTCGATAACCAGGCTAACTAATTCAGGACGGCTGTAGTGGCCAACCGCATCCATTAATCGCTTGCGTGCATCAATTTGTGCAAAGTCTATATCAGCAATTACCTCTCCTTCACCAGTTTTTAAAGGTTCACCTATAATTTGGCCATCAGGCGCTATAATGGCAGTGAAACAACCTCCTGAGATTGGGCCAATGGGGCCACCTGTATCCTTAGCGATCTGCGCCTGCTGATCGGCATCAAGCCAACCTGTTGCACAAACTACAAAACAGGCTGATTCAAGTGCGTGCTGGCGAACATTGATCTCTGTCTGCTCACCGTGCAAAGGCCCCAAAAAAGATCCGGGGTACATTGCTGAGTGGATCTGCTCACCATCAGCCATCAGGGCGTAACGGAACAATGGATTATAGTGTTCCCAACATGCTAACTGCCCTATGCGCCCGGCGGCACTATTAACGGCACGAAGACCGGAAGCATCACCCTGCCCCCAGATCATTCGTTCGTGATAGGTAGGCGTAAGTTTGCGACGGCGCTGGATCAATGTTCCATCTGCGTCGAAAAGAAGCTGTGTATTATAGATAGTCCCCCCGTCGCGTTCGTTAACACCAATTGAAACCACCATATTGGCCTGTTTTGCGGCTTCACCAATGGCCTCGGTTTCTGCGGATGGGACAACTATAGATTCATTCAGTAAACGTTGATGTTCTTTTCCCATCATATACGGTGCTTGTATGAAAGAAAAGTAGGGATAATAAGGAATGATGGTTTCCGGGAAGGTGGCAAATTGAACGCCTTTCTCACCCAGTTCCCCTATTTTATTGATTATCTTCTCCACAGTTCCCTGAAGACTGTATAATACCGGACTGATCTGTACAGCCGCCACCTTCACCACCCTTGGAGTGGCTGATTTTTTAATATTTTCCATAATTTATTTATTTAGCTATTTGATTTATGAGTCAAACATAGGAGTGCAATAGCTTTTGAACCATCAATAAACAGGTGAACCGGACAAACTAGGTTGGGAACCGGGCATACTGATGCGCGAAGTACTTAACTTGATAAAGTTTTTACCATGAAAGGATAATGCTCATTAATTGGGGGATGGATTTTTTAAGAAGTGGTATTGGCTCCAAAGTAAAAAAGCTGTAATCGTAAACCCAATAATCGTAGCGCTAAGACTTATTAAAAAATAACGCTAATTTTAGTGCTATCAAATTTAATCTAATTAGGAATCAATAATCGTTTTATATGAAAAGATATGTTTTAGTGCTGTTTTTATTACTCCCTTTTTTAGGCTATTCCCAAAACACTATTAATAATTACAAGTATGTTGTCGTGCCCGAAAAATTCAGTTTCCTTAAACAAAATGATCAGTATTTACTAAACAGCTTAACCAAAGCTCTTTTACAGGAAAAAGGTTTTACAGTTTATTTTGATAATGCTGAATTGCCCGCCGAAATAGCTAACAATAAATGCCGCGCCTTAAGTGCCGACTTATTGGAGAAAAGTGGAATGTTTACCACCAGCCTTACACTTTTATTAAAAGATTGCCAGGGCAATATTATTTTAAAAAGTAAAGAAGGTAAAAGCCGGGAGAAAGATTATAGGGCGGCTTATGATATGGCCTTAAGAGATGCTCTTACATCCGTTTCATATACCTATAACGCATCTGCCAATGAACCGGCCCCAACAGTAGCCACAACAACAGTTGCAGCAGCGGTTGAAAAGCCAACGGTTACAACTACAACGAACCCGGCAGTACCTGTAAAATCACAGGTAACAGCTTCAATAACATCTGCAAAGGCAACAACCGAAGCCGTACCCAATCAACCGGCGGGAACGTTGTATGCCCAGGCAATAGCCAACGGTTATCAATTAATTGACACCACCCCCAAAATAGTTTTAACCCTCCTGAAAACATCGGCAGAGAACTATTTTATAGCCAGTAATGCCACTGCTAACGGAATAGTTTTGAAAAAGGGCGAAGATTGGATTTTTGAATACTACAAGGATGGTAAGCTTATTTCTGAAAAGCTATTGGTTAAATTTTAACCTGTTAAAGGAATTACTTTACATGCGTATTTCTTAATCAAGGTTAATTTTTCTAAGGCGAACTATGTTCGATCTTTGTGGTATATAATTAACCTTAAATACACAGATCATGAAAGTAGTAGTTATCGGCGGTACCGGCCTTATTGGTAGCCAATTGGTAAATCAATTACAGCAAACCGGGCACGAGGTGATTGCAGCTTCACCCAACAACGGTGTTAACACACTTACCGGCGAAGGTTTAAGTGAAGTGCTGCAGGGCGCACAGGTAGTGGTAGATGTATCAAACTCGCCTTCTTTTGAAGATAATGCGGTGATGAATTTTTTCAAAACGGCTAACGAAAACCTATTACCTGCAGAAAAGGCAGCAGGCGTGCAGCATCATATTGCCTTATCGGTAGTAGGTACTCAAAAACTACAGGCCAGCGGTTATTTCCGTGCAAAGCAAGTGCAGGAAGATTTGATCAGGGCATCGGGTATCCCCTATACCATTGTTCATGCCACACAGTTCTTTGAGTTTGCGGGTGGTATTGTTCAAATGAGCGTGGTTGACGGCAAAGTAATAGTACCTGCAGCCAACATTCAGCCTATTGCAAGCAAAGATGTGGCAGCTTTCGTTGCTGAAACAGCATTAGGAAAACCAGCTAATAAGATCCTGGAAATAGGCGGCCCCGAAAAATTTGATATGGCAGTGTGGGTGAAGCAATATTTACAGGCAACGCATAAAAGCTATGAGGTAGCATCCGATAGCCGAGCCCCATATTCAGGAGCACTAATTACTGCTGATACTTTAGTACCCGAAGCTGCTGTTTTCCTGGGCAAAACAAACTACGCGGATTGGATCGCAAAACCTGAAAATCAGCGATAAGAGAGCAATACTGCGTGAGAGATTCTACCCAGCATAGAAGTCAAAGCGGGATAAAAGCTTGGTACGAAAGTGTCAGGCTTTTCTTTTCAACACACAAAGACCCCAACTCTCTTTTGTATGGATAACGCTCTTACTTCCATCATATTGCACGCAAAAAAATATAGTTAAAAAACTGTGTTTTGATACACCATACATTATATTTTTGGATTTGCACATCTCTAAAAAGCCGTCAGTATGATACCAGAAAACAAAAAAGCGAGTGAAAATACAAACGCATATGTATTTGATTTTCAGGAGATAGATAATTCGCAATTTATGACTGTAGGTGGCAAGGGCGCTAATTTGGGCGAACTGTCCCGGATCAAAGGCATACAGGTGCCGGCAGGTTTTTGTATTACTACCGAAGCCTATAAGAAATCGACCGAAAATAACCCCGAGCTTAACAGTTTACTGGATGAGTTAACGCGCTTTAAAGCAGAAGAGCGGGCAAGTATTAGTGAGATCTGTACAAAGATCCGTAAGGTCATCGAAAGCGCACCTATTTCTAATGATATAACTGAAGAGATTACGGCTTATTTAACAAAGTTTGATGAAAATGATGCCTTTGCTGTGCGGTCAAGTGCTACCGCAGAAGACCTGCCGAACGCATCTTTTGCAGGCCAGCAGGATACCTATTTAAACATTATCAGAAAAGAATCGATCCTAAAGCATATCCGCATGTGTTGGGCTTCGTTGTTTACCGATAGGGCTGTAATTTACCGCCTTCAAAACGGTTTCGATCATCGTAAAGTGTACCTGTCTGTGGTTGTTCAGCAGATGATTTTCCCACAAGCTGCGGGTATTTTGTTTACTGCCGATCCCGTTACTTCTAACAGGAAAGTGCTCTCTATTGATGCCGGCTTCGGACTTGGTGAGGCCTTGGTTTCCGGCTTGGTGAATGCTGATAACTATAAAGTATGTGACCATAAAATTATAGATAAAAGGATATCTAACAAAAAACTGGCTATTTATGCTTTAAAAGATGGCGGCACCCAAGAGCAGGAGATGGAGCCTGAGCTACAGAATAAGCAAACACTGACGGATGAGCAGATCTTGCAGCTCGAACGCATTGGCCGAAAGATCGAAGAACATTTCGGCCATCCCCAGGATATAGAATGGTGTTTGGCCGGCGATATATTTTATATCGTCCAGAGCCGGCCAATCACTACTTTATACCCTATCCCCGAAGCAAGTGACAAGGAAAACCGTGTTTATGTATCTGTTGGCCATCAGCAAATGATGACCGATGCCATGAAACCATTAGGATTATCTTTATGGCAGTTAACAGCTTTTAGGCCGATGTTTAAAGCCGGCGGGAGGTTGTTTGTTGATGTCACCTCTATGCTGGCTTCACCTGCAAGCAGAAAAACAATTATAGATGTTATGGGTGAACACGATCCGCTCATAAAAGATGCGCTTATAACCCTTACAGAGCGGGGAGATTTTATCAGATCGTTACCAAATGATAAAGAAGAACCGGCTTCCATTAAAAGCAGTGCAGGTAAATCGGCTGCAGATATCCTTGCACAGATCGAAAATGATCCAGCCATTGTTTCTGATCTGATCAGCCTTGACCAAAGGTCCGTAGAAGAGTTAAAACAAAACATCCAAACAAGGTCAGGATCAGATCTGTTCGATTTTATCCTGGAAGATGGTCAGCAATCAAAGAAGAGCTTATTTACCCCGCAAAATTTAAGTGCGATCATGGCTTCTATGGATGCTTCCACATGGATCAATGAAAATATGAAAAAGTGGTTGGGTGAAAAAAACGCGGCAGATACGCTTGCCCAGTCTGTACCCAACAATATTACTTCAGAAATGGGCCTGGAGCTATTGAATGTCGCGGATGTGATTCGCCCCTATCCGGAAATAGTTAATTATTTGCAACAGGTAAAAGATGATAAATTTTTGGATGGACTGGTTAAGTTTAATGGTGGACAGGAAACCCGGGATGCTATCAATGCCTACCTTGATAAATACGGTATGCGATGTGCCGGTGAGATCGACATTACAAGAACGCGTTGGCGTGAAAAGCCGTTAATACTTGTCCCCATGATCCTTAATAATATCAAAAACTTTGAGTCTGATGCAAGCAAGCGAAAATTTGAGCACGGACTGCGGGAGGCTTCGAAAAAAGAAGAAGAGTTATTAGATAGATTGAAGCAATTACCGGATGGTGAACAAAAAGCAAAAGAGACGAAACAAATGATCAGCCTGCTCCGGAATTTCGCCGGTTATCGTGAATATCCAAAATACGGTATTGTTAACCGCCTTTTCGTTTATAAAAAGGCTTTACTGAAAGAGGCCGAACAACTATTACAAGCCGGTATTATTGATGACATAGAAGATATTTACTATCTCACTTTTGAAGAATTGCGGGAAGTGGTACGCACAAATAAACTGGATCACCAGATCATCAGCAAAAGAAAAGACGAGCATAAATTGTATGAAAAGCTAACTCCGCCACGTGTTATTACATCAGATGGTGAGATCATTACAGGTAAGTACAAACGGGAAGATCTCCCGGCCGAAGCCATTGTTGGCCTTGCTGTATCGTCTGGAGTTATAGAGGGACGGGCACGTGTCATCTTAAATATGGAAGATGCCGACCTGGAAGACGGAGATATATTGGTTACTGCATTTACTGACCCCAGCTGGACGCCGTTGTTTGTATCGATAAAAGGCCTGGTCACCGAAGTTGGCGGGCTGATGACCCACGGAGCAGTTATCGCACGTGAATATGGTTTGCCGGCAGTTGTTGGAGTAGAAAATGCTACCAGGCTGATCAAAGACGGGCAAAGGATCCGAGTGAATGGAACGGATGGTTATGTAGAAATACTCTAAATTGCTATTAAAAGAAATACCGACCTTTTGATATCGTTAAGTAGGGTTAAAATGGCAAGACCGCATAATTGTTACATTTAATCCTAAAAAATAGTATCACTTTTTGTATGATTTCATCGATATTTGGTTTAGTCGGCTAACCACCGATGTAAACCAGATACCTATTTTTCAGAAAAATATAATGATGAAAGCCCGCCGGATGGCCGGTGCTTATAATTTCAAATAAATAACCTAAATAAAATCTTTTTAAAGCAGCATGGAAAAATCACGCCGTACTTTTATCAGGCAAACCGCATTGGCCACTGCCGGTGTATTGCTTACTAAAACCAGTTGGACAAGCGCTAAGAGCTATAAACGTATTATTGGCGCTAACGACCGTGTACGGGTTGGTGTTGTAGGTTTTTCAGACAGGCACAAAAGTTCTCATATACCCAGTTTTATGAACCATTACAAGGAACTTAACTTTGAAGTAGTGGGTGTATCAGATATCTGGAAGCAACGCAGGGAAGAAGGTGCTGCTGTTTGGAAAGATAAGATGCAGAATGAGGTAAAGGCCTACCGGAATAATGAAGAACTTTATGATAGCAAAACTATTGATGCAGTATTCATCAGCACCGCCGATTTCCAGCATGCCCGCCATGCCATTGAAGCTGTAAAAGCAGGATGTGATGCCTATGTGGAAAAACCTTTTGCCGAAACCATGGAAGATAACCGTGCTGCTCTTAAGGCCATCAAGGAATCAGGTAAAATCGTTCAGATAGGCTCGCAACGCCGGAGCGGGGCCAATTACCATGCTGCCAATGATTTTATCCGTTCGGGTAAATTTGGCCCTATTACTATGGTTGAATTAACCTGGAATGTTAACCAGCCGGGGCGCTGGCGCAGACCGGAATTATTAGGCCAGTTAAAAGAAGCGGATACCGACTGGAAACGATTTATTATGAACCGCCCGTATGAAGCATTTGATCCCCGGAAATATTTGGAGTACCGCCTGTTTTGGCCATATTCATCAGGGCTGCCCGGCCAGTGGATGAGCCATCAAATTGATACCGTTCACTGGTTTAGCGGACTTAAACATCCGCGCAGCGTTGTAGCTAATGGCGGTATTTATAAATGGAAAGATGGCCGCAGAAACTGGGATACCATTTCAGCCGCTTTTGATTATGGCCCGCTTGATGATCTGTCAACAGGCTTCCAGGTTACCTTTGGCTCGCGTATGCATAATGGTGAAGAGCATCCGGCAGAGATCTATTACTCAAACGGTGGTGAATTAAACCTGAACACCAACAAAGTTTCTTCGGAAGGGGGATTAACCGAAAAGATGGCTGCTGCCATGAATATGAAAGCAAACCTGCTGCCCGAGATCAGTTTGGCGAATACAGAAAAAGTGGTCGCTTCGGCCAACACCGGCGGGGATGTACTGACGTCAAACCATGTGCGTAACTGGATGGAATGCGTACGCAGCCGTAAAGAGCCAAATGCACCGGTTGAGGCAGGTTATAGCCATTCTATAGCTAATATTATGACCAATGCCGCCGTCCATACCGGTTATAAAGCCACATTTGATGAGAAAACACAGGAAGTAATGGCAAATGGCAAAATATTTAAATACTAATTAGAATGATCAGATTTAAGAATTTGAGTTTGTTTATAGTCGTGATGGCCCTGGGTTCAGTAGTATTTGCTCAAAAGACGCAACCTGTTACGGTGCTGAAATCGGCAAATGAAAACAAGGTGGATATTTCTATCGGCGGCAAGCTGTTTACCAGTTTCCTGTACCCCGATACATTAGAAAAGCCGGTTTTATATCCGCTGCATGCCGCTAATGGAACTGTTGTTACCCGTAGTTTCCCACTCGAGTCAAGAGAAGGTGACCCAACAGATCACCCGCATCATATTGGCCTTTGGTTTAACTTTGAAAATTTGAACGGATTAGATTTCTGGAATAATTCTTACGCTATCCCTGCAAATAAAAAGAACCTTTATGGCTGGATACGTACCGACCGTATTTTAGAGACAAAAAGTGGCAATACCGGTGTATTAACCTACCATGCTAACTGGACCGATCAGCAAAAGGATGTTATAGTAGAAGAAACAACCCGTTATGAATTTAGCGGTAACGAGAACCAGCGTGTAATTGATCGTTTTACGACTTTAAAAGCAGATAAGGATGCTTTTTTTAAGGATGCAAAAGATGGATTGCTGGGATTGCGCTTAGCTCATGAGCTACAGATGCCCGATGCTAAAGATCAGAAGTTTACTGATGATAAAGGCAACGTAACCGTAGTAAAAGGCGGTACAGACCATGTGGCCAATGGTAATTATATAACCAGTGCCGGCAAAACAGGAGACGATGCCTGGAGTAGCCGTGGGGTATGGTGCAAAGTTTTTGGTAAAATGGGTGCCGATTCAGTAAGCATCGCTATAATAGATCATCCTAAAAACCCCAATTATCCAACCTTTTGGCATGCCCGCGGATATGGTTTATTTGCTGCTAACCCACTTGGCGAGAAGATCTTTACCAACAGTAAATCCGAGAAAATGCTGACCCTTAAAAAAGGGGAATCAGTAACTTTCCGGTATCGTGTTGTCATTAACAACGGCAGCCAAACTACCAGCGCAGCTCAACTCAATACGCTTGCAGGAAGCTTTGCTAAAAAGTAAGCTGAAAGAACTGAGCTTTTATACTTAAAAATGGAATTACCACCGGTTATCTTCCTTATTACATCGGAATCTTAAACTATGGTAGTTCCTTTATTTGAATATGACGGTATTCCATTTGTCCACGATCACCCTCCAATCCTAAAGGGCCGGTTGCAGGTAACATCAGCGCGTTCTCCAATACTTCGCCATTGCATTCGCAGTGGGCAATATTGTCTTTGACGGTAACAGTAATCACATTCCAATCCTGTGGCCGGTAATTTTTCAGGTCGGTATAAGGGCCTGCAACAAGGTAATCACGACATTGAAGCTGCTCTTTTCGTAAAAATATTCCGCTGTCCGCATTTTTTGATGCGCGAAATTCTATTTTCAGAACAAAGTTTTTTGGAAATTCTCGCAAGGTCCACGACTCTTGTATTTTTCGTTCAGCCCCTACCGGATAATTGACCACCAGGATTCCGTTTGCAGCAGAATAGCGTCCGTCAGATGACACCGTCTTTCCTTTAAAATCTTCTGTGACTTTTCCCTCTTTATTTCGATAACACCATCCATTAAGGGTGCTTCCGTCAAAAAGGCTTTCAAAACCAGCCTCTGGTTTCCAGGTATCCTTTTTTAAATTAGATTCACTAACTCCCGTTTGGGCGCTGGTTTGCAGGTTAATTAAGATAAATCCTGCGATCATCATAAAAATTGATGTAATACTGCTCCACTTTGTTTTCATTTTAAGTTCTTTTATATTATCATCCACTAAGCTTATCTTTTGGCTGCATCTAAAATACGCATTACGATCATATTATATTGAGTGAAGAAAAATCATCCGTTCCCGGCAATTTGTTATTCAATACAGCAGAAAGATAGGTGTGCCGGCGTCGAACCGGCATAGTTTAAAACAACAAAGCCTGATATTTTCATATCAGGCTTTGTGTCGATTCATTTAGAAAGTACTCACGAAGATGTCGATTTCTAAACAAAGTATAGACAGAAGGTTTTATCATTAGTATTTTTTCAACACCCTTTATTTGGTATGGCATAAATAACGTTGCCCGAAACAGATAAATTGAAGCCATAATTTTCTATAGCAGGAAGTAACAGTTGTTTCCATGTTTTGCCCATGTCTGATGACCGGAATATACCATCTGAGCGGCCACATATTAAATATTTACCCATTTGTTTAATTGATAAAATATCCGATGAAGATTTAAGTAAGCCTATTTTTTTCATTAATAAACTACCCCAGGAAGGTTGAAGTTCTTCGCCCATGGCATTCCAGGTTTTTCCACTATCCAGTGAAACGTGCATGCTGTTTGTTTGGGTTATTGGGTTGTAGACAATAGCAGCAAATCCCCCATCTATACGTTCCACAGCAATGCCAAGCCCCCCTTCAGTAATCACACGATCCCAGTTTTCACCATCATCGGTCGATCTTAATATTCCATCTTTGCTGGTAGTCAGCAATACACCGTTTGACTCTACCATTTTCATTCTACCGTCTCCAACATGCAATTGTTTCCAGGTTTTTCCACTGTTAGTGGATCTAAAAAGGCTGTTGCTGGAGCCAATGAGAACTGTGCCTTCGGTAGTTTCAAAAACGGTGCGTACTTCTTTCTCTTTATAATTTTTGTACATCCAATCCATCGTGCTGTCTATGCGTACGGCTTGCTCTTGAAAATTCGTGTACATGGGCGACCAATTATTCGTTCCATTTATTTTTTTTAAAAATTGACCCCTTAAATCATACGCAAGTATCCCATTCTTGCCGGAGGCAAGGTTACGTTGTTTACCAGGGAAAATCTCTTTTGTCCAAAAAGTAGTTGTGGAATTTGCTTCACTGTGATAAACCCCATTGCCAGCACGTAAATAGAGCCCACGGTCATTTGCAAATAAACCATTACTCCACACACCTTCTCTCTGCAAATTTTCAGGCAGCCCTTTGCTAATGTTCTGCCATGTTTGTCCGCCATCAGTAGATCTGAAAACGATGTTCAAAAGCCCTGTTTTAGTCTCTTTTGTTGTTTTTTTCCCCGCTTCCTTTTCTTTTAACACAAAAGAATTTAGTAGAAACAATACCAGTACGACGGCCGGAACAAACACAAATAATTTTTTCATTTTTTCATTTTTCATAACCCATCAATTTGATTCAGCAAATCTACTTTGATATCTTTCCGTCTGAAGAATTAGGATTGTAAATAAAAATGTAAACTTTGTAAATAAAACGTAAACAGTGTGTTTTATAGCCGAAATCCCCTCTCCAGGAAACGCAGTTATCTGTTTGGATTGATATTACTCTCGTTTATCTCTGTAATTATGTGCGGCTTTCAGTATGCCCGGGAGTTACGACTTCGACATCGCAAGAAGCGAGGTTTTGCTCCGCAGGATCGGACATGAACTACCCTTGCAGTCGGGCGCCGAGGTCGAGCCGGCATCATCAAAAACAACAAAGCCTGATATTTTCATATCAGGCTTTGTGTCGATTCATTTAGAAAGTACTCAGAGCGGGAATCGAACCCGCACTCCTTTAACGGGAACAGGATTTTAAGTCCTGCGTGTCTACCAGTTCCACCATCTGAGCAGGTGATTAACCTTTGTAACAATAAATCCCTTCTGTTAGAAAGGGATTTGAGCGAAAGACGAGATTCGAACTCGCGACCCCGACCTTGGCAAGGTCGTGCTCTACCAACTGAGCTACTTTCGCATTGGTATTTCCTGCTTAGCATTACTGCGTTTGCGGGAGTGCAAATATAGACAGAAATGAATGTTCTGCAAGGAAAAAATAAACTTTTTTTCAAGTTTTTTATAACTCGCTGTTTTTCAAAACCTCTACGGCAAGCTCGGGTTCAAAACCACGGCTTAAAGCATACTGCTGCAGTTTATATCTGCGTTTGTAGGCATCTTTCTCAGGCAGGGTGGCTGCTTTTTTGTCAATTAAACGGGTCAATACATCCATGTAATCGCTCGCATCTATGGTTAAAAGTGCTTTTTTTATCAGCACCGGCGATACATTTTTCAATTTTAGTCCTTGTTTTATCTTGATCCTGCCCCAGGCTTTCTGGTTAAACTTGCCTTTAACGTAAGCTTTGGCAAACCGCTCTTCGTTTAAATAATTCTCTTCAATCAATTTGGTGATGATGTTTTCTACCGCATCCGTCCAAAGCCCCCAGTCGTAAAGTTTATTACGTACCTCCTGCTGTGAGCGCTCCTGGTAGGCGCAGTAATGCTCGGCCTTGGCCATGGCAACATTTATATCGGTAATTTTTACTTTTTTAGGGGCATCCATCAAAACCAAAAATGAATAAAATTCTATTAAGATCTATAACGATTCTACCCTAATCCAGATAATCAGGTGGAAACAATTTTTGCCCATGCTTTTCGGCAATCGCTACAAACCTCTTCATCGTAGCTTCATCCATAGGTTGCGGCGGAATATATTCATCGGCTTTTACGGGTTTACCTATCTCCAGAAACATTTCTTCCAATCCGGCGGGTACAACTGTACAAAGTAATTTGGCAAGATGGTCCGTTTTATTTTTGAAGCAATGTACCATGCCACCCAAAGGTATATTCACAAAAGAGCCTTTAGTAGCGATAAATTTACCATCCTCGGTTTGTACCTCTACCTCCCCTTCTATCACATAAAACGATTCCTGGAAACCTGCGTGCGCATGTGGCCCCGGCCCGCCACCCGCAGGCACCGACATTTCTATCACCGCGAACTCACCGTTAGTTTGCTTGCCGCTTACCAGTATCCGGTAAATACCTCCTGCTACAGAAAGGTTATCGCCATCCTGCGGACCCGTAGCTACCAAAACGTTGTTTGAATTTTCCATACTATACAAGGTACAAAACACCTGCCACTAATACTCAAATTATAAAGATCAGGAAAAACATGTCCGGATTTAATATATTGCAATAAGTATCCACCCATATGAAAAAGTCAGCCAATTCTATCTTTACCCGCAGAAAGTTCATTACCACATCCGCCATATCAGCAGGAGGTTTAGTTTTGCTATCTCGCTCTTCTTTTGCAAGCGGTTTGTCTGCACAAAAGCAATATACCGTTCAGCAGGTTATGGACCTGATTATGAAAGAAGGCAACCTCTCGCCTATTCCTAATACGGTTGATACATTAAAATCAGGAGATGCCAGCCAGGTTGTTACCGGGATTGTTACCACCATGTTTGCAACCGTTGCGGTAATTGAGCAGGCGGCTAAGCTAAATGCCAACTTTATTATAGCCCACGAACCAACCTTTTATAACCATACTGACAACCCCGAATGGGTAAAAGACAATGCCATAGTAGAGCAAAAACAGGCCCTACTTAAAAAACACAATATAACGGTATGGCGCTTTCATGATTATTGCCACTCTTTAAACCCGGATGCTGTTGAATACGGTGTAATCAAAAAATTAAAATGGCTACCCTATTTTAAAGCTGGGAGCCCTACTTTAACTATTCCTTCTGTCAGTTTGCAACAATTGGTGCAGCACCTAAAAACGAGCTTAGGTATAGCACACCTGCGTGTTATTGGCGATCTTAAGCAAAACTGCAGTCGCATTACTTTATTGCCCGGTGCGCCTGGCGGGAAAATGCAGGTAGGTTTTGCAGTATCCGACAAACCAGATGTGCTTATTTGTGGTGAAGTATCTGAATGGGAAACCGCCGAATACATTCGCGACGCATATTTATTGGGCGTTAATATTTCGTTAATAATACTGGGCCATGCTTTAAGCGAAGAACCCGGTATGGAATACTTTGTAGATTGGCTGCAACCAAAACTTACAGACGTAAAGGTTACTCATATTAAATCCGGCGATCCGTTTACCTGGCTTTAATACTTCGGTTTTCACCCCTTGATTTGTCGCGTTTACCCCTGTTATCCAATTAAATAGCGGGGTATATTTGTATAACCAAACACTAAATTAAAACGTTATGAATAAGATAACCCCATTTTTATGGTTTGATAACAACCTGGAAGAAGCTATTGAATTTTATAGCAGCGTATTTAAAAGCTTTGAAGCTGGTGAGATACGAAGGTTCTCGAAAGCAGGCCCCGGCCCTGAAGGTTCGGTAATGACGGCTAACTTTACAATTAACGGCCAGGAGTTTACCGGCATGAACGGAGGCCCGCTTTTTAAATTTACTGAGGCTATATCTTTTGTAATAGACTGCAAAACACAAGACGAGGTTGACTATTACTGGGAAAAATTATCAGCAGATGGCGGCCAAAAGGTAGAATGCGGCTGGCTGAAAGATAAATTCGGACTTTTTTGGCAGGTTACGCCCACTATATTAATAGAGATGCTTGGCGATAGCGACCGTGAAAAGGCAGCGCGTGTTATGCAGGCTATGATGCAAATGAAAAAGCTGGACATTAAAGGATTACAAGATGCTTATGAAGGATAACGGTAATCCACAAAACTTTGAAGAATACCTTGAAAGCCAGCCGGAAGAATACAGGGCCAATTTGCAGGAGATGCGGGATATTGTGCTATCGGTTATCCCGCAAGCGCAGGAATCTATAAGCTACCAGGTGCCCTGCTTTAAATATCACTATATGCTGGTAGGCATTGGTGTCAACAAAAATTCCAGCAGCTTTTATACCATGAGCCCTCCTTTAGTGAAAGAACTGAAGGAGGAGCTTAAAGGCATTAAAACATCGGGTGCTACACTGCACTTCCCGCCCGGAAAGCCTTTGCCTGTTGAGCTTATAAAAAAAATAGTGCAGATACGTGCTAAGCAAAACGAGAATTTAGCTTTGCTGAAAAAGAAATAGGGCCAAAAGCCCTATTTACTAATAAACCGCATCCGGCGCTTTATAGTCAAATATAAAATCTACTATTTTCTTTAATTCAGGTATTTTTAGCTTTGTACCTTTGTATTCCCATTTTTCTCTTTCTTTATCTATGCTTATTTCTCCCAGAAAATTAGGGTCATTACTATCTGTTGGTTCACTGGGTATGTCTTTATGCGACAGTCTGTTCAAAAAGTTTGCGGCAAATATTTTGTAGGCGCCGCTTCCCCAAACACCTCTTTCAGTAACAATTTCTACCTGCTTTTCAGGCTCATTTTCTGTACCAACTTTTAAAATTACCATATTGCTTTAAGATTATATTGATATGACAAACATACCTCTAAGTTGTTTGATTTATTGTTAAATTTTCAACAAGATAATATTATATTAATGTGCGTATTGTTTTATAAAATTACGTATAGTTTTAAAATTTTCTATACTCATAAAACAATAAAAACGTATTTTTTGGTACCTTTAGGCTCTATTTAAATTTAAGCTCCTCAAGTAATAAAGTGACCCTGCATTTGCGAACCCCTACGTGCTGTTGTAAAAGTATTGTTTTACTAATACTCTTTACAATTGTATCCCGCAAATTAAATGCGCAAACCTCCCCCATCCAACCGGCGGATACTATTGAACATTACAATAAATTAGTTTCCCGTTATCGTTATGATAAATCCGACTCGGCAACATATTTTGCTAATATAGGGCTTGATCTTGCAAAACGATTAAAAGACCCTGCAGGGCAGGCTTTGATGCTGAACCAACTAGGTATGATAGATGATAACGTTGGCCAGTTTGATAATTCGCGAAAAAAATACCTCGAAGCACTTAACCTGTATAAACGAGTTGGCAATACAAAAGGTATGGCTACAGAAAATATACGCCTGGGTGTTGTTGAAATGCGTAAGGGCCAATTTGATAAGGCTATCGGCTACTTTTTACAGGCCTTAGCTATCAGCCAGCGTAATGGTAATCAATTGGGACAAATGGAAGGATACATCACCCTGGGTGAAGCCTTTGCCGGGCAAAAGAAATATCCTAAAGCGATTGCGTATTACCGCACAGCCGAGAAACTGAACAACAAGATCCCTTTCTCTAACCTATCGCTTAACCTGTTTAATGATATTGGTATAGCGTATCGCGAAACCAGCAAATTGGAAGAAGCCAAACCATACCTGTTAAAAGGCATTAAGTTGAGCAATATTCCTCAATATCAGGGTTTAAATATTACGCTTACCAATACGCTTGCATCTGTATATGCCAAAGGCGGCGATATCCAAACTTCTATCACATTGCAAAAAACGGCGCTTGAAAAGGCAAGGAAGATCAATAACTATATACGTCAGATACAAACCTTAACCGGCCTGGCAACCACATATGGCAAAGCCGACCCCAAAAACGCATTATACTACTGGCAGCAGGCGTTACAATTATCAGAAAGTAAAAAAGCCTACAAAGAGCAAATTGAAGAGTTAAACGCCATTGCGGGCATCTACGAATCCCAGCAAAATTATAAGGCGGCATATGCGGCCCGTACAAAGCAATATCAACTGGCCGATGATTTCTTTTATAAGAAAATGTCGCGGCAAATTGTAAGTCTGCAAAATGCTTACGAGTTAAACCAGTCTAAAGCACGGGTGCAGGAACTGCGTTTTGCCAATAACAAAAGCTTGCTGGAGCAAAGGGTGGCCTATGGAGTAATTGCAGGTGTAATGGTTATTCTTTTGGTGGTGATATTCTACTACTTTAAAACCCGACAATTAAACCGCTTGCTTAATAAAACCAATGCCGAACTGCAGGAATCAAATACAGTTAAGGATAAACTTTTTTCGGTACTTGGGCATGACCTGCGCTCACCGTTTATTTCGGTTATTAATATGCTGCAGTTAATTGATGATGATCTTGATCCATCAGATCGTAAAGAGATGCTTCACCGGCTGGAAATAAACGCGAGGGCATCGTTAGAAACCCTTGATAGCCTGCTTAGATGGGGGCAAATGCAAATAAAGGGAATCCAGCTTAATCAAACCTATTTTTTGATCAATCCTTTAATAAAACGTGCTGTAATATTTCTGGCAGGCGTTGCCAATGATAAAAACATCCATGTTAAAAATACTATTACAGATGATGTTATGGTACTGGCAGATGCCGATCATTTCGAGTTTATCATCCGTAACTTGTTATCAAACGCCATAAAATTCAGCGTACCCGGCGGTGATGTATCCATAAGCGCCACATCAACAAACGGGCAGGTAGCCATTACTGTAAAAGATAATGGTATTGGCATTGCTCCCGATAAACTGGGTGGAATTTTCGACTTCGCTAATGTAAGTACCCGCGGCACTGGCAACGAAAGTGGTACTGGTTTAGGCTTACTGCTTTGTAAAGAGTTTATTGAAATAAACGACGGCACTATACAAGTACAAAGCAAGCCCGGCGAAGGCTCTGCCTTCACAATAACGCTTAAAAATGCATAGTAAAAGCTTATATAACCTCTCCCTCGTCCTCTTTCTCTTCGCGCTCAACAATAAGGCTGCATTCGCCAACAAATAAGGCCAGTGCGCCAACTGCGGCAAGTACCGGCGCTATTACAGCGGCAACAACACCCACTGCTAAGGGGAAGGTCATTAATTCTTTACCATGCTTATCGGTTATGGTAATACTGGTAACATTGCCTTCTTCAATAAGTTCTTTGATCTTATTAACCAGGTTTTTACCGTGAATGCTAAATGTTTCTTTCTTTGTCATACCGTATAGACTTATATTAGTCTATGAAGTTACAAAATTTATATTTCAGCATCTTAATAAATAACCTGCCATCTTAATTATATATGGCAGGTTATGCCTAACAATATTATACCGAGGATTTTATGTCGTTAATTCCCGATAGTTTAGCCAAAGAAAACGCCCCTATAGCCATTGCCAGGTCGCGCACGGCCACATCCAGATAATGGCCGCTTGCAAGCAAACTCAAAGCAATTAGTACCAACCAGGCGCTTACCAGTAATCCACCTTTTTGCGGGTTTAAAAACACAAGTACACCGGCAATAATTTCTATAACGCCAACTATCATCATAAATACGTGTGCGCTAAAAGGCAAAATACCTTCAATTGATGGGTTTAAGTAATGAGACCAATCGGTAAGTATATTGGTAAACTTATCTGCCCCTGCCACAATCGGGATAATGCCATAACTCAGTTTCAATATTGTTTGAACCTGTGCTGTTGTTTTAATGCTATCTGTCATAATCTATTTGTTTTAACATTAGATGGAGGCTGATTAAAAAGGGGTACAAATTGCATGTTTCCTATATTTTGTAACCCTTTACCGCCTCAATGCTCTATATTGTATTAGGCATCCAAAAAGTATGATGAATTTAAGCGACGAAGAGATTGTTGACAGGATAATTAAAGGCGAGCAGCACTTGTATGAGGTTTTAATGCGCAAGTTTAACCAGCAATTATACCGTATAAGTATGGCCATTATCAACGATGATAAAGAGGCCGAGGACATTATGCAAACAGCCTATATTAACGCTTACCAGCAATTGGGTAATTTTAAAGGTAAATCGAGCTTTAGCACCTGGCTAACAAGAATACTGATCAACGAAAGCCTGCTGCATAAAAAAAGAAAAATACAACTTCAAAAGGTACTTATGGAAACACCCGTTAACCAACATCATAACGATACACCGCTAAAGGATTTGATGAATAAAGAGTTGAAACTTATACTGGAAAAGGCTGTTGCCGATCTGCCTGAAAAATACAGGATGGTGTTTGTAATGCGCGAGATACAGGAAATGAGTACGACCGAAACAATGGATGCATTAAACCTTGGCGAATCTAACGTTAAAATACGCTTAAGCCGCGCCAAAGAAATGCTGCGCGATGGACTTTACGGTTATTGGGAACCAAAACAGGTATATGAATTTAACCTGATCAGATGCGATGTTGTAGTTAACTATGTGATGGATAAAATAAGGATAGACTAATTCAACGATTTTTGCATAGCCGTTGCCGATTCCGGGCAAACATGTGTAAACTCTGATGATGCTTTTACCTCTTCAGGGATATCCATACGGGCGATATGCTCATAACCTTTGCGCTCAAAATAATCTTTAGCAGTTTCGGTAAGCAGATATATAGCTTCAAGTCCTTTTTCAGCAGCCAGTGTTTCAATTTTACTAAGCAGATGGGCAGCTATACCCCTACCACGCGAGTTTTGGTTAACAGCCAGTGAACGCAACAGCCCATAATTGCCGTAAACTTCCAGCCCTGCAACACCGGTTACGGTTTGGTTATTTACCGCTACAACAAAGTTATTCAGTATCCCTGGGAGGTCGCTTGTAGGGAGCTTTTCGGTAGTTAATAGTTCTATAACATTATCCCTGTACAGTTCAGCCGGTTTTAGTTCAATGTTCATATATCGGTTTTATTTTAAAGCAATTATTGGTGTTGTTTTGTTTTGATAGTTGCTGCCTGACCGCTTTTCATTTAAACGACTATTTGCAATCATCATTTAAAATACCATACAACAATTGTAATCAGAAATATTTGTACCTACAACGGGCTCTATGTTGTTGGTTTAGTTTTTGCTTGATGATTTATCATAACTGAATATGCACCATAAACAAAGTATAATGGTAATGCAACTGATAAATCCAGTTTTCAATAACAAGCATTTTACTACCTTGCTTACCTACTTACAATAATGAAAATATTTCAGCAAATACTTGATTTAAACCAGCGCAGAAGGGGTTTCCATATCATTACAAACGAAGTTGTGAATGCCTTGCCCCAAATCGGCGAAATAAAAACAGGCATCTGCCAGGTATTTATTCAGCATACATCAGCGTCGTTAAGTATAAATGAAAATGCCGACCCAACCGTAAGGCAGGACTTTGAAATGTATTTCAACAAAGTCGTGCCCGAAAATGACCCCGACTATCGCCACGATGACGAAGGCTCGGATGATATGCCTGCGCATTTGAAAGCCGCTATGCTGGGAAGCTCGGTAACTATCCCCATCCGTAACGGGCGATTAGCTTTGGGAACATGGCAGGGTATTTATTTATGCGAGCACCGCAATTATGGTGGCAGCCGAAGCCTAGTAATTACTGCCTGGGGCGAGTAATGGCGTTTTAAATCCGTTTTTGGGGCGAAAAAAAGTCGTTAAAACCCCTGTTTTTGGCGCAAAAAACCCCTAATACGGGCTGCATTTTTTGCGACCTTTATACTATACCAATAATGACTATTATGGAATTAATAGAGATAATAAACAGCGCGAAACAACTCAATGTGCACGAAGCAAGGATTGAGAACTCAAAGATCACGATGTCGTGCATTAATGGATTGGAAATGAACGACGTATCGGCCACCAGCGTTAAAATATCAGATGCAAACCTGAGCGATCTGGAAATAAACGGCGCACAGATGGGTGGCGCTTACATCCACAGCATTGGTATGCCGCCAGAAGGACATATGTATTACGACCCTAATGCCAAACAACGCCCATTGAAATTTGAAGATTGCGATTTGCATGGCAGTACGATAACTGATTGTAACTTAAGCGATATAGCTATAAGTGATTGTAACCTAACCGGCATGACTATCAATGGTATTTTGGTGGAGGAGTTGTTAAGGGCGTATAATAGCAAATAGGCTACACGCCTGTCATTTCGAACGACAGAGAGAAATCTTGTTATTATATGCTTGTAGCCGACCTGCTATATCGAACAAGATTTCTCCTCGTACCTTGTTCGAAATGACAAGGTTGTTACTTATCCGTCATGCTTCCTTATCTTAATAAATACCAGCTTACTTGTAGGGCAATTGCTTTTTTCGGCTACACTGTTTATAGGTACTAATACATTTCCTTCGGGATAATAGGTTGCGGTGTTGCGTTCGGGGATATTGTAAGGTACAATGATAAACAAACGGGCTACACGTTCGATGTCGTCGTGATAGTTGAACAGGTCTACCTTATCGCCCTGTATAAAACCAGCTTTGGCTATGTCTTTAGGGTTCATGAATATTACCCGGCGCTCGTTATGGATACCCCGGTACCTATCCTGCATACCGTAAATAGTGGTATTAAACTGGTCGTGACTGCGGATGGTGGTCATCATATATTCATCGTCAGCCATTTGATGATCTGGTAACTGTGTAATAGTGAACGGGGCTTTATCTTTAAACTCTTCTGTTTCAAATTTACCCTCGCGTGGCGCATTGGGGAGATAAAAGCCTCCCGGCAACCGTACGCGTTGATTATAATTTTCAAAGCCCGGTATCACCTGCCCTATTGCATCGCGAACGGCATCATAGCTATTGGCATACTTATCCCAATCTATTACTGTACGGCTCCCTAATGTAGCTTTGGCCAGTTCGCAAACTATCTGGGTTTCGTTCAGCAGTTCTTCAGATATTGGCTCTAAGATTCCTTTGGATGATTGCACCACCCCCATCGAGTTTTCGCAACTAATAAACTGGTCTTCGCCGTGTACTACGTCCTTATCACTGCGGGAAAGTGTAGGTAGAATAATAGCTTCCTCGCCATGTACCAAATGGCTGCGGTTAAGCTTGGTAGATACATGCACGCTCATCTCCAGCTTTCGCATGGCTTCGGCGGTAAAAGTAGTATCCGGCGTAGCCGAAAGAAAATTACCTCCCATAGCAAAAAACACTTTCAGTTTGCCCTCATGCATAGCTTTTATAGAGCCTACCACATCGTAACCATGTTCGCGCGGTGGTTCAAAGCCAAATACTTCTTTTAGCTTATCTAATTGCTTTTTGTAAGGCTTATCATAGATCATCATGGTGCGATTGCCCTGTACGTTACTATGCCCGCGTACGGGGCATAATCCGGCGCCTGCTTTGCCAATACTGCCTTTAAGCAGAGTAAGGTTCACAATTTCCTTAACGGCATTTACACCGTTCTTATGCTGTGTGATACCCATGGCCCAGCAAATAATGATCTTACTTTTATGTTTAATCGTGTCTGCGGCCTGTTTCATCTGCTCAACCGGCACACCAGCCGCGGCACAAAGAGCATCTACATCAAAGTGTTTTACACGGCTGATAAATTCTTCATAACCAACCGTACTTTTCTCAATAAATTGCCTGTCAAACACTTTGCCGGGTTCCTGCATCTCTGCATCATACAAAAGCTTTTCTAAGGCCTTTAACAGGGCCATATCGCCGTTTATTTGCACTTGGAGGTATAAGTCGGCCAGTTGAGTGCTAAAACCTAATATGCCCTTCACCGTTTGTGGATTTTTAAATGCCATCAACCCGGCCTCATACAGCGGGTTTATAGCAATGATCTTAGAGCCATTATTTTTGGCTTTTTCCAGGGCGGTGAGCATTCTTGGATGGTTAGTGCCCGGGTTTTGCCCCATAATGATGATCACGTCTGTGTCGTAAAAATCATTCAATGTAACTGTACCCTTGCCAATACCAATGGCCTCGGCCAATGCGGTACTGGTAGATTCATGACACATATTAGAGCAATCGGGCATGTTGTTGGTGCCATATTCGCGCACAAAAAGCTGGTATACGAAAGATGCCTCGTTGCTTGTACGCCCGGAAGTATAAAAGGCCGCTTCGTTTGGCGAGGCCAGACTATTCAGCTTATCGCCTATTTTATGGAAAGCGTCATGCCAGCTTATAGGCTGATAGTGCGTGCCACCCTTCGGCAGGTAAACGGGCTGCGCTATACGGCCTTTCTTCCCTATCTCCATATCATCCAGTTTAGCCAAATCGACCACAGCGTTTTGCGCGAAAAACTCTGGCGTTAGCTTTTTTGTGGTAGCTTCTTCAGCCAAAGCCTTTGCCCCATTCTCGCAATATTCTGCTACGGGCGACCGGTCATCATCCGGATCAGGCCAGGCACAGCTGGAGCAGTCAAACCCTCCCTTTTGGTTCATGCTAAACAAAGCACCCGGCCCGCGAATGGCGCCCGTCTCTTCAAAAACATCCTTTAGCGCCGCCGTTACAGCAGGCATTCCCGCTGCCCATTTTTTTGGTTGGCTAACTGTTAATTTATGCAGTGTTTCCGGATTCTCTGCTGCGGGTTGTTCGTTTTCCTTGCTCATGACTTTGCTGCTAAGGGGTTGGGGTAATTATCACTCTGGTCTTCGTCCACGTTATCCAGGCAGGTAAAATCTTTTTCGACAAGCAAATGCAGGTCGTTTGTTTTATGTTCGAAGCCAACCTGGTCTGTACCTGTCCATTCATCGGCCATTTTCTCGGGCACCAGCATGGTAATAATATTGTTTTTAAAGGATGCCGAAAGCACCTCCTCCACTGTGCGCTGCAATACATACGTAAGTGCGTCATCGCCTATTTGTATCTTTTCTTTAAATACACCATCAAGGGCAAAGGCCTCCACCTCGCTGCGGGTAAGCCTGTATCGTAAACCATTATTTTTGATGCGAATCTTCATAACTCGGTATTAAAATGCGCTGTGGCGCTGTGTAAATATTAAACCGTTGTCCGCGTAAAAAACCGACAAGTGTAATGTTAAACTCTTGCGCCAGCTGCACCGCCAAACTGGATGGCGCACCCACCGCGGCGATGATATTAATGCCTGCCATAGCGGCCTTCTGCACCAATTCAAAACTTGCCCTTCCGCTTAGCAGCAAAACCGATCTGTTTAAAGGCAATATATTTTGATTGATGGCTGCACCAATCAGTTTATCCAAAGCATTATGCCTGCCTACGTCCTCGCGAAGCAAAAGCAATTCACCTTCTGCACTAAACAAAGCTGAGGCATGCAAACCGCCGGTATCTGCAAATACTTTTTGATGCTTTTTTAATATCCCCGGTAATGTGGTTAACACATCTGTATTGATGATACTATTATCGGGAAAATTATTTTCATAGCTACTAACTGTGCGGATAGCATCTATTGAACTTTTGCCGCAAACCCCGCAGCTGGAAGTAGTATAAAAATTGCGCTCGGTATTTTGCAGATGTGGGGTTATGTTTTCAGCTAAACTAACCTGTATCACGTTTTCCCGGTTTTCGGTGCAGGCAATAAAGCAGTGCGCTACCTGCTGAATATCCAAAGCATTTTTAATGATTCCTTCGGTAAATAAAAAGCCGGTGGCCAGTTCGGCATCGTTACCGGGTGTACGCATGGTAACGGATATATTTTGCACTTTACGTTCCGCAGCAGGGCCGTGCTCCAGGCGGATCTCTAAAGGTTCTTCGATGGCAATAGCGTCGTTTAGCTCTTCGCTTTCGCCATTGGTAACACAAGTAACCGGTATTTGTAAAACAGCATTTGCAGCCATATTCAAATATACAATTTAGCGCAAAGTATTGTTCTTCTTTTGCCACAACTAGTACGTGTTATTGATGTTATGAACAAGATTGTTGCATATTTGCATTATGGAAATAACCGTACTCGCATTCGGCATTGCCAAAGATATATTCGGAGGGGCATCGGTAACGGTTGCGTTGGCCGATAATGCCACTACTGCCGATTTGAAAACATCGCTGGAAGAGAAGTACCCCAGATTAAAACACCTGGCCAGCTACATGGTGGCGGTTAATAATGAATATGCGGAAGATGGCGGGGTAATAACAGATCGCGACGAAGTGGCGATTATACCGCCTGTTAGTGGAGGATAACATGCAAACCCAAATAGAGATACATACCGAACCATTAAACATCCAGGCCTGCATAGACTGGATTATGTCGCCAGACTCCGGGGGCATAGATGTCTTTATTGGAACAGTGCGTAATGCCACCAAAGGTAAGCCGGTATTAAAACTTGAATTTGAAGCCTATAACAAAATGGCTATCAATGAAATAGAAAAGATAACTAAACAAGCATTTGATAAGTGGCCGGTGCAAAAGGTGTTGGTACATCACCGTACAGGAACGTTGCAGGTTGGCGAGATACCGGTAATTATTGCCGTATCTGCCGCGCATCGCGACGCTGCTTTTGAAGCCTGCCGTTACATCATAGACACCCTAAAGCAAACGGTGCCCATCTGGAAAAAAGAGTTTTTTGAAGATGGAGAGGTGTGGGTAGCAGCACATCCGTGACCGAGATTCTTACGATGAAACGGATTTAGGTATTTGATTGGAGTGATAATTATGCAAATCAAAATCCTTTTAATCATAAAAAATCCGCTTAATCCTGGTTCCAGGAACCTAACCCACCTTCCAAAGAATAAGCTTTAACACCCGGCAACCTCTGCTGAAGTAATTTCACAGCTTCTCCACTCCTTTTTCCAGACGAACAATAGAATACATACGATTTACCGGCTTCAAATTCATCCAGGTTATCTTCTACCTCATCCAGTTCAAAATGCATCCCGCCGATGTCAAATTCATCGCGTTCCTGATCAGTGCGAACATCAACCAATTCTATAGTATCATTGGCAAGACCTTTTTTTGCTTCAGTAGCCGTAATAGTTGGGATATCTGCCGTTTTTTGCAATGCTGTGATATTGGTTTTAGTAGTGGTACCGATCTTAATAATGCGGCTTTGCATAGTTTGGGCATCAAATACCAACACTTTACCGGCCAACACCTCTCCAGCTTTAGTAATGTACTTTATCACCTCATTAGCCTGCATACAACCAATTATTCCGGCGAGCGTAGGTATTACCCCACCTTCGGTACAGTTAGGGATCTGAGTAGCGTCTACCTGCGGAAATAGGTCGCGGTAATTGGGTGAGCAGGTGCCGTCTTTATTTAGCACATTCCATACGGCAACTTGTCCCTCGTATTGGTATATAGCACCATAGACTATAGGTTTGCCTGCTAATACCCCAGCATCATTCAGTAAATAACGGGTATCGAAGTTGTCTGTACCATCTATTACAATATCATAACCTTCAATAACTTGCATCACATTGCCTGAAGTGATTTTTGCAGTATGCGGCACCAGTTTTATACCCGGATTTTGCTTTTGTAATCGCTCACAGGCAACCTCTGCTTTTAACTGGCCTACATCCGATGGATTATACAAAACCTGCCTGTGCAGGTTACTGATGGATACCGTATCAAAATCGGCAATACCTACAGTACCAACGCCGCTTGCTGCCAGGTATTGAGCCGAAGGGCAACCTAAGCCACCTGCACCCACTACAAGTACTTTGGCGTTCTGCAATAACTGCTGCGATGCTTCGCCAAAACCGGGTAATGCTACCTGGCAACTATATCGTAACAGATCAGGATGCATTGGTGGCAGCTATTTTGTGGTGAAGGATCCGCTTGATCCTGTCCAGTTCTTCGGGTGTGTTTACATTGGCCAAAGCATCCGGTTCCGATGATTGCAGCAATGTTATATCGCTATTGATCAATACCTTTCGCGGACAAGAATACCCTTGCGCTAAATATTGAAGTAAGGTTGGATAACTTTTTGGTTCATAAATAGTTATCAACGGTTCAGGGAAATCTTTATAATCACTTTGGTAAGCTGTAGCAATGGTTGCCGTGTTACGGTTATCTATCAAATGCTGTAGCACATTGGCATCTACCAATGGCAAATCGCAGGCTATAACCAGCCATGCCCTGTCAGGTTGTTCCCTAAAGGCTGACAGGATTGCACCATAAGGGCCGAGGCCGGTAAAGGTATCCGGCAGACTTAAGTATTCAGCATTTATCTCTTTCTGTTGCTCTGTATCACGACAGGAAATATAAACTTCGACACAGTGCTTTTTCAGCAGATCGGCCATGTGGTAACGCTGCTCTTTACCATACCAGTTCACCGCGCCTTTATCATATCCCATTCGGGCACTTTTACCACCGGCCAATACTAATCCGTTTAAAATAGGTTTAGCTTGCTGTAGTTTGGTTTTAAAAAACTCAATGATCGCTAAAGTATCATCATTCAGTTTCAATACAGGTATCTCCTGCCAATTAGGTAGCGCTTCTTGTATAAAATCGGGGATCTCATTGGCGTTATCAGCCATTAAAAACAACTCTACATTGGTTAACTGCGCAACACGTTTTTGTAAAGATCCCCGTTTGTTGATATCAATAATTACTACCTGTGCTTTTGCCTGTTGGTGGTTACCGTTCACCAATACCAGATCCATTGCCGAAAATAGCTCGCGTTGTGTAAATGGTGTTAACGGCGCTTTGTAATTTAACTGGGTATGATTTATCTGATCGGTATATTCTAAAGCTGCACCGCTGGCCAATTTGCCCGGCAAGCCCATCATGTCATCGTTATGTGAGGTATCCGCGTAAGCGCATTGGTATCGGGGCGATAATGCGGTAATGATCTGGTCGGCCAGAAACTTAATAACCGTGCATGGCCCGCCCAGCATAGCCCACTCGTTACGGCCGAAATTACCCATAGCCGGGCGGATAATAGCGGTATGCTTTTTATGCTCTTTTAAAGTCACGTTTACCTCCGGTTTTTGCTATCAGTTTTGTTTCTTTAACTACAATATCGTGGCTCATGGCCTTACACATATCGTATACAGTAAGCGCCGCTATTGATGCGCCAACAAGAGCCTCCATCTCGATACCCGTTTTGGCGCTGATGCTTGCCGTACATTCAATTACTACTTCATTGCTGGCAGATAACTTTATAGTTACCTTACAGTTATCCATGCCCAATGGATGGCAAAGTGGTATCAGGTCGCCGGTTTTTTTAGCGGCCATTATCCCTGCAATTATTGCCGTTTGAAACACTGAACCCTTTTTGCTTTGCAGCTCGCCATCTACCAAATGCTGTAAAACTTCAGTTGGCAATACCACAATACTTTGCGCAGTAGCTGTACGGTAGGTAACCGATTTTCCGGATACATCTACCATGCTTGGGTTATTCTGACTATCTAAATGACTTAATTTTTGTGATTCCACTGATTATATTTTTTTGATTACACCGATTGCTTTGCTTTGTCTCGCAAATAAAAATCCCTTAATCTGTTAAATCTTATAAATCCCGGTTCAGAATTTAATTACCGGGAACACCTCCCCTTGCTTAAACTCATTACGTTCCAACGGTAGTTCTATAAAAGCATCGGTATCAGCTAAGTTAGCAAAATCACCTGAGCCATTGCCTTCTATAGGTTGGGCTGATAGTATCCCCTGCTGCGTAAAATTAAGCTTTACCTGCAAAAAGTATTTAAGCTGCGGCATAAAAGTAAAATCTTTAGCCAATTGCGCGTACACCGGTTGTTTAGCTGGTAAACCAAGTGTAGTATTCAGCCACAATAAAAAATAGCGGTGCAGGCACATAAACGTAGCTACCGGGTTACCGGGAAACGCGAACACCAATACGCCATTGTCATGCCTGCCAAACCAAAATGGTTTACCGGGGCGCTGCTGTACCTTATGGAATAGTTTTTTAACCTGCAGATCTTCCAAAGCCTGGGGGATATAATCGAATTTGCCCATGCTTATACCACCGCTTAACAATATCACATCGTAATTTTGCAGGCAGTTTTGTATTTGTTGCCTTGTGATCTCGGGATTATCCGGAATGTGCAGCATATCAGCATCCAAACCATGTTGTGTTAAAACGGCTTTAATGGTGTAATTATTTGACCGCCTGATTTGAAAACCTGATGGCGTATCTGCTACATCTACCAGTTCATCGCCTGATGATATGATCATCACTTTAGGCATTTTTTTAACCTGTAGTTCCGCTTTACCAACCGATGCCGCTAAGCTGATAATAGCCGGTGTTATTAGCTGATTTGCAGCAGCTACCGTATAACCTTGCTTTTTATCTTTCCCTTTTTGATGGATATTTTGCCCGTGTTTGATATCGGTGATAAGAAGCTTTGCTGTACCTTCTTTTATCTCCAGGTCTTCATAACGGATGATGGCATCCACCGACGGCGACAAAGCAGCACCTGTCATTATTTCAATGCATTCATCAGGAGTATCGATAGCTATAGGCTCCTCGCCTGCTGCCTGTGTGGCTTTTATTTTGAATGTGGTGATACCTTGTTCAATGGCTTCGTGCGCTATCGCGATGCCATCCATGGTAACCCGGTTAAAGGGCGGCAGGTCGCGGTCGGCTTTGATATTCTCAGCCAGAACCCTACCTAAAGCCAGTTCAAAGGGTACAGTTTCTACGCCATGATCTTTTAACTGGGCAAGTATTATTTTCTCGGCTTCTTCTACCGTTGTCATGTTATAAATATGTTAGCCGCCTATAGTGGCCATAGATTCATGAAAATTCGGGTTCTCTAATCGTTTTTGTTCGGCCTGCCAGCCATCTTTTTGGCGATTGTTAAATGCTTCACGTAAAGTCGTCTCCAGTTCGGCATTATCCATACCAGAACGCATCAGATCTTTAATATTCAGTACACCATCATCGTAAAGGCAGTTCTTCAAAGTTCCCTGCGGTGTAATACGGATGCGGTTGCAAGTGCCACAGAATGTACGAGAGTAGGCAGCAATGATACCAATACTCCCTTTATGCCCTGGCACCTGATAATTATATGAAGTAGAATATTGCGGATCGGGTACTTTTTGAATCTCGGGGAACGTTTGTCTTATCTCATCAAAGATTCTTACGTAATCCCATACAATGCCGCTATGGCTGTGCCCATCGCCGTTAAAAGGCATTTCCTCAATAAAGCGGACACTCACCGGCAAATCTTTTGTCAACCCTACCAGCGGGATAATATCCTGCGTGTTTTTACCGGCCATTACAACGGTGTTTATTTTCACTTCGATGTCGTGCTTTAGCAACTCCTCCATGGTTTCCATCACGTTGGCAAATTCATCCCGGCGGGTAATGGTGAAGAAACGGTTTGCATCCAGCGTATCTAAACTCAGGTTTACAGATCGCACCCCTATCTTTTTCAAGTCGGCCACATGCGGCGCGGTTAAAACGCCGTTGGTAGTAATGCTAAGTTCTTTTAGCCCGTCCAGTTTTAACAAAGCGGTAAGCAACTGCATAATATCCTTACGCACAAATGGCTCGCCACCGGTAATGCGGATCTTTTCGATTCCCATTTTAACCAGCAAGGTGCACACCTGCAGCATTTCCTCATAGGTCATCAACTCCTTGCGCGATAGCCAGTTCAATCCATCCTCGGGCATACAGTAAAAGCAGCGCAAGTTGCAACGGTCGGTAACGGCAAGTCGCAGGTAATTGATCTTTCTTCCGTGGTTATCTAAAAGCAAGTGTTTGTTTTTAATTATGTTTAATAAACAAAGTCAATATTACAAAGTTAATGATTACAAACACTTTAAATTGTACTTTAAATGTCTAATAAATGGGCTGATTAGCTTATTTTTGAATAACCATCAGTGTGAAAGAACTACAAGACATAGTAAAAGCATTTGACCATGCCCAAATAGCAGGCAAGCAAACCGCATTGGCAACCGTTGTGCATGTGGAAGGATCCTCCTATCGCCGTGCCGGCGCGCGCATGATAGTAACCGACGATGGTCAGTTAACAGGCGCCATTAGCGGCGGCTGTTTAGAGGGCGATGCCCTGCGCAAAGCCCGGCTGGTTATGGCACAGCAAAAACCCATACTGGTTACTTATGATACCACCGACGAGGACGATGCCAAACTTGGCGTTGGGCTGGGTTGTAATGGTATTATCCATATTCTGATAGAGCCGATCGATCCGTCATCATCTAATAATCCAATCGCTTTATTTAAACAGTTTTTAAGTAAGCGGGAGCCGGTAGTTCTTGTTACCATTTTTACCTTGAATGATAAGCAGGCTGCGCAGCCCGGCACTTGTGCCTTAATGAATAAAGATGAACAGGTTACAGGAGTTTTTCCGGATAGTACGATTGAAGATGCGGTTTTAATTGATGCAAAGGATGTATTAAAGAATGGCAATTCGGTTACTAAAACTTATATATACGAAGATAGGTTTACCTGTTTTATAGAATTACTGCGGGCTGCTGTTTCGTTAATTGTTGTTGGTGCCGGTAATGATGCTATCCCGCTTACCAAACTGGCCGCGGTTTTAGGCTGGCAGATAACGGTTATTGATGGCCGGTCTAATTATATTATACCCGAACGTTTCCCTCTTGCCGATAAGCTTATTGTTACCAAACCTGATAATGCTTTAAGTAAGCTGAGTTTGGATAACCGTACCGTTTTTGTGTTGATGACCCACAATTACAATTACGACATGGCAATGCTAAAGCAATTGTTGCCACTACAGCTACCATACATAGGCGCTTTGGGCCCAAAGAAACGTTTAAACCGCATATTGGATGAGTTGAGGGAAGAAGGAGTCAACATAACGGATGAGCAACTGGAAAGCATTTACGGCCCTGCCGGACTGGATGTTGGCTCTGAAAATTCTGAAGAAATAGCCTTATCTATCATAGCAGAGATACAAGCCGTTTTAACAAAACGGAATGGTTCGTCGTTACGGTATAAAGCAACTAACCACATTCGTGGCGGTGAACAGATAATACAACAATCATTAACCGAAAATATTTAGCTTATGACTGCCATAGTAATACTTGCTGCAGGCCCATCAAGCAGAATGGGCTCAGCAAAACAAAACCTTGTTTATGATGGGCAAACACTGTTGCAAAGAGCAGTAAAAAACGCTTTATCAGTTACAGAAACAGTGTTGGTTGTGTTAGGTGCAAACCGCGAGGATATTGAATATTCAATTAAAGATCAGCCGGTAAACATCCTTTACAATACTAACTGGCTCGAAGGGATGGCGACATCTATCAGTCTGGCTGTTGAAGAAATACAAAGCGCTTATCTGAACATTACATCTATCATATTTATGCTTTGCGATCAGCCTTTTGCCGATGCAGATTTATTAAAGCAATTGATTGACGTATCTGAAACATCTGATAAGGGCATTATTGCATCCGAATATCATAATACCCTTGGTGTGCCGGCTTTATTCAAACAGGCCTATTTCCCCTATTTGCTGGCCTTAAAAGGTAAAGAAGGCGCAAAGAAACTTTTGTTGCAGCATGCTGATGATGTGCAAGCCGTTCCGTTTCCATTAGGCGAGGTAGATATTGATACTTTGGAGGATTTTGAGAAGCTCAACAAAAAGTAGTGTAATTACTCCGCTTCGTGTAAAAACAAAAAGAGACGCGAAGTATCGCGTCTCTACAAGTGTGTTTTATTTCACTACCGAAAACTTATAGATCGATTGTGTTTTATAGGTTTGCCCGGGTTTTAACTCAGTTGATGGGAATGTTGGTTGATTTGGTGAATCGGGATAATGCTGTGTTTCCATAGCAAACGATGTACGGAACTCATCCTTTTTGCCGCCCTTCATTGCATTTTGCGCCTGCATAAAGTTACCGCTATAAAATTGCATCGCAGGTTCTTCGGTAAAGATCTCCATTTTTATACCGCTTTTGTCACCAATAACAGTAGCTACCGGTGTGCTCATATCGTGTTGGCTCAGTACAAAATTATGATCATAGCCTTTACCATCTTTTAGCTGTACGTTATCGGTATTGATGCGTGCGCCAATGGTGGTTGCTTTTGTAAAATCGAAAGGCGTGCCTGCAACAGCTTCAATTTTTCCGGTTGGGATAAGTGTGCTATCTACCGGGGTATAATTATCGGCGTTTATTTGAACCAGATGATCCAATATAGTGCTGCTACCTTCACCATTCAGGTTAAAAAACGCATGATTGGTCAGATTAACTACAGTATTTTTATCTGTCGTAGCTAAATAACTAACTTTCATAGCGTTATCATCAGTTATCTGGTAGGTTACTTTCACATTCAGGTTACCAGGGAAACCACCTTCCATGTCTTTAGCCAGGTAACTTAGCTCTAATGTGACACTATCTATCTGTTTAGCATCCCAAACAACCTCCTGGAAACCAGGATGACCACCGTGTAAGGTATTGGGGCCATTATTGGTAGCCAAAGTATATTCCTTGCCATCCAACTTAAATTTTCCCTTAGCTATGCGGTTACCAAAACGGCCTATTGTAGCGCCATAATATGGTTCTTTTGAATTTATAAAACCATCTACACTTTCAAAGCCTAATACCACATCGGTTAATTTACCATCTTTATTTGGCACTAACAGGCTTACAATACGGCCACCATAATTAGTTACGGCAGCTTCTACCCCATTTTTATTTTTAAGGATATATAAATGCGTTTGCTTACCGTTAATAGTTTTTTCAAAAGCAGATGCTGGTGGTAATTGGGGAGTGGTTGAGGTACTGTCGGTCATTGTGGATGTGTTTTTTTTAGCAGATTGATTACAGGCAGCAACAAACATACTCCCTGCGATTGCAAGCGCCAAAGTTGGTTTTTTAAATGAATTTCGCATAATATTTTTATAATTAGTGTTTTGCATTAATTGGTTTGCGATGGTATGGCTAACGCCGTATTTTCTTTAACAGGCTCACCAAAATTTGGCGAACCATCTTTATTCCAGGTGAATTTTTGCATGCGCGGTGAGCGGTATTCGCCACACCCTTGCCCGGGTTTTGAATTGGCGTGGTACAAGATCCAATCCTCGGTTCCATCCGGCGACTTAAAGAACGAATTATGGCCGGGTGCATACACCCCATTCTTAACAGATTTTTTAAATACCGGTTTTGCCGATTTAGTCCATGACCGGGCATCCAATAAGTTACTATTAGCCGAAGCGCTTAGCATCCCTAATGCATAAAAATCTGTCCAGCAGCCGCTGGCCGAGTAAATTAAGAAAAGTTTGCCATTATGTTTTAATATTTCCGGGCCTTCGTTTACGTTTACATGTGGCGGATTGTTGGCATCGTGCAGGTCGCCATACTTTTCCCAATCGTAAAGCGGACTAGAAATTTTCACGCGTTTGCCGTCCACCGTCCATGGGTTTTTCATTTTGGCAATATAAATATCCTGCTGGCCGTTCTCGTCACCTTCCCATCCGGCCCATATCAGGTAAAGCTGGCCTTTATGAGTAAACACCGAGCCGTCTATCGCCCATTTATCGCTGGCGTCACTTAGCTTGCCTTTAAACGCCCATTCACCTTTAAGCGGGTCGGTAGATGCATTTTCCAGTACATATAAGCGGTGGTTGTTATTATTGCCGTCATCGGCAGCAAAATACATGTACCACTTCTTGTTGATGTAATGCAGTTCGGGCGCCCAAAGTTCTTTAGAGTAAAGTGTATTTGCAGGCGGTGTCCAAACGGTTTTCTTTTCTGCCGTTTTAAGGTCGGCCAGGTTTTTGGTTTTCCATATCACCAGCTTATTCTGCAACGAATTAGTGTAATAGTAGTATCCATTCTGGTAAATCACCCATGGATCGGCCCCAGAAGGTAATATGGGATTGGTAAATGTTTTTTTATGCTGACTTAATGCTGGTGCTGCATGTATCAGCAGGGTTATAAATAACAGGTTTAAGATCACCTTTTTCATACAGGTAATTAAAAAGCTAAAACATCAGGACCTAAAACCGCACTGTTACAAATATAGGTTGGTACAATACCGGTAGCCTCGATACGGTTTTCATAGTCGGTTGCCTGCGTATTACCGGTTAGTACAAGTACAGTATCTAACCCAAATTTATTGCCACCTATAATATCCGTTTGCAGGGTATCACCTACCATAACAATTTCTTTTTTGCTAATGTTTCTATACTCACGTATCAGGTCATACGCAAACATAAACATCTGCGAATCGGGCTTGCCAAACCTGATAAACTGCTTACCCACAATAGCTTCTATCATACCAGCTATACCACCTATCGCAATGCCCACATCGTTTTTTAATACCGGATAAGCATAATCTGTATTGGCCACAATAGCCGGAATGGTGCGTTTACGCAGCAGGTTAACGGTTTTATTAAGGTCCTCGCACCAGTCGAAACCCTCATCATCCATAAAAACCAACAGGTTCACTTTATCTATATTGCTGCTATTGATATCACGTACAGGCAGAGTATGCAGGCCAGAACTTTCCAGGTAATGTGCCGAATCTGCTGTGCCCAAATAAGCCACTATCCCATCGTTTACTTTAAGATCAAGGTATTCTTTGGTAAGCATACCTGATGATATAATACGATCTGCAGTAACCGCGTAAAGGCCTTTATTATGATAAGATTGCGCTAATTGCCCCGGGCTGCGCGAGGCATCATTGGTAACTATATAATATTCCTTCTTCTGTGCCTCCAGATAATCGAATGTTCGTTCTATACCCGGCACTAACCCACTGTGGGTTTTTAACACGCCGAACGCATCGAAAAAAATAATTTCGTAACGGTCTATTATCGATTTAAAATCCTCAATGCGTTTCATCTATATAGTTAAGTTATTTGTTGATTGAGTTAGATTAAGTTGATTAGTTAAGCGGCAACCACTCACTAATCAACCCAATCAACCACTCACTCTAAGTTTAAAGCTTTAATTATTTTCTCGGCATCAAAATCCCTGTCTACTGATGGCAGATAGATCTCCAGTGCCTCGGCCTGCAATTTTTTGGCATATTGTTCATTAAAAAAGTATTTGCCATCTTTTATTACATAGTTGAGGATGAAAAATCGGTAAGCTTCTTTCAAAAAGCGAATTTCATCAGCCGTAATTGGATTTACTTCGTGATATTCTTTCAGAAAAGTGATAAACCTATCTTCCATCATTGGCCCTATTACATAACTGAACACTGTACGGTCGCCGGCATCAGATACCACACGGCTAAAAAAGTAAAAGTCTAACAGGCGATAGCTCATTCGGAACCAGTCGTAATCCCAGCGGGAATACAAGTCCAGGTCGGGCGTTACCGAGAAATTGCCGATGTTCCAGTCGATAAATACCGGGATGATCTCGAAAGAACTCATATTATATCGCGACCTGTTCTTCAGGAACTGCTCGCAGTGATATTTAAGCAGATCTACCTGCATACGTGAGCCAAACTTGCGCTCGTCTTTTTCAAGCTGTCGTTGCAAGTCGTAAATATCGGTGCGCAGGGTTTTAGATGATTTTGGCAATACGTTCTTAATGCGCGAGCAAGCTTTGTGGAATTTGCCTAACTGCGACCCCAGTTTCTTTATCTGTTCATTATTAAGGCGACGGGGCAACCGGTTTAAAATGCGGGTTGGGTTATAAAATACCACCCATGCATCGTCTTTACCGTGTTTATAGCGATATACATAAACCCGGTTGTTTTTTAACAGAGATTTAGACAACAGGTTCTCGAACGGATAAAGCAGGTTATTTGATAAGGACTGGATAATGCGATGATCTTCCTTAAAGTGCTCAAACTTACCAAAAAAGGAAAGCTTGGCTATGATGATATCCTCGTCATCAAAGGTGATACGATACACGTGATTGGTTGAAACCATCGCGCTGATATCCTCAATATCCTTGATGGTTTTAGATTTATCGTAGTCTGCCCAGGCAGATTTTATAATGAGATGAAAGTCCATGACCGGGATTAAGCAGATTTATATGATTTGTCGGATTTTGATTGTCCTGGCATAAATTAGGTTGATTGTAGGCCAAATATATGTTATTGCCGATACTTCTTATTTAACAGCCGTTTAAATGTTAACGATTTATTTCCAAAATTAATTAGCAATCCAACCTGTTTGTTGTATGCCTCCAGATAATTCAATGCTTGCGCCACATGTAAATCTTCCAATTCGGCAACTGCTTTAAGTTCCACCATAATTAAATCGCCAACAAAAAAGTCAACGCGTCTCGAACCCACTTTAATTTCACGATAATAAATTGGCATATCTTTTTCTCGCTCGAAGATTACCCCTTCAAAAGTCAATTCAATTTCTAATGAACGTTGATAAATAGCTTCATAAAATCCTGCACCAAGTGCCGAATGCACCTTCATTGCGCATCCAATTATTTTGTGCGTTAAATCTTCGTGCATTAATTGCTCTTGCATATCAAATCAGAAAATCAAAATCCCATTAATCAGTAAAATTCGTTTAATCCCGATCATATCGACTCAAAATACCTCTTCAACTCCCAGTCGCTTACGCTTTTGGCATATTGGCGGTGTTCCCAAAGACGGGTTTGGGTAAAGTGCTGTACAAAGCCTTCGCCAAATAGTTCATTGGCTATGGCAGAGTTTTGCATGGCAGTAGCAGCATCAAACAAGTTGGCATGCAGGCTACCATTGCTTTTATTTTGATATCCATTACCTACCGTTTGGGCAATATCCAGCCTTAGTTTGTTTTTGATACCATATAAACCAGATGCCAAAGCAGCAGCCATAGCCACGTACGGATTGGTATCAGAACCCGGGATGCGGGTTTCTAAGCGGGTATAGGCTTTTGATGTATTTATAACCCGAAGTGCTGTGGTGCGGTTATCCAAGCCCCAGGTAATAGTGGTTGGAGCCCATGCACCTTCAACAAGGCGTTTATAACTGTTGATAGTTGGTGCATACATGGGCAACAAATGTGGCATACAGTATAACTGCCCGGCCAGGTATTGCTTATGCAGTTCGCTCATTTTATTTACATCGTTACCATCGTAGAAAAGATTATCTGATTGATCTTTAGTCCACAGGCTTTGATGGATGTGGCCGCTGCAACCGGGAAGGTCCTGGTTCCATTTGGCCATAAAAGTTGCGGTTATGCCATGTTTGTAAGCTATTTCTTTAACGGCGGTTTTAAATAATACAGCTTTGTCTGCGGCATCTAAAACTTCTGAATGGGCGATTGCCGCCTCGTACACACCAGGGCCTGTTTCGGTATGTAAGCCCTCTATTGGGATATTAAATTGCGTTAGCAAATTAAACAGGTCATAGTAAAACCCGCTGTTTTGTGAGGTGCGAAGTGTAGAATAGCCAAACATGCCGGGTGTTAAAGGCTCCATATTGGCGAAACCTTTTTGCTGTAACGATTGCGGCGTTTCCTTAAAGTTGAACCACTCAAATTCCTGCGCAAATTCGGCATGGTAATCTAAATCTTCACATTGTTTGGTAATTTGTTTGAGCAGGCTACGCGGGCAGGCAGATAATGCTTCACCGTTCGGGCCTGTGTAATCAGCCAAAAAGAAGGGAATATTATCCTCCCACGGCACGGTGCGGAAAGTAGACAGGTCGATATAACATTGTTTATCAGGGTAACCACTATGCCAACCTGTTATCTCAACATTATCATAAGTAACATCGCTGCTATCCCATCCAAAAACAACATCGCAAAAGCCATAGCCACCCTGCAATCCGTCAATAAATTTTTGCGTGCTGATAACTTTGCCCCGCAAAATGCCATCGATATCGGCAAAAGCAAACTTTATTTTCTGGATATTATTTTCTTTGATATAGGTGATAACCTGTTCCGTATTCATTGCTGTAGTATAAAATGCCAATTTAAGCAAGATAAATAATATGTGCCGTATTTTGTTTTACCACAGAGCACACAAATAGAAAGCCACAAAGAACACAGAGGATATCTTTTTTATTTAGTGCTATTTGTAAGCTTTATGGTAGTTATAAATTAGACTTCCTTATCTTTAAATTAATGACCGACCTCCTATTTGTTTATGGTACTCTCTTACAACCCGGCAACGAGTTTGCTGATTATCTGAATCAGCATTGTACCTATATTACTCTGGGAAAAATGAAAGGTATACTTTATGATATTGGCGAGTACCCGGGGTTAGTTATTCCCGGTGGTGCCGAACAATACATCTATGGTAGCGTCCTCAAGCTTTGTCACCCCGAAGAAAATCTGCGTGTGATCGATGATTATGAAGGTTTCGGGCCCGGACAGGAACAGCCCAATTTATTTGAGAGAGTGCTAAAGCCTGTTGAAACTAATAGTGAAATAATTGAGGCCTGGGTTTACCTTTATAATTTACCCATTGCTGATTTACCGCAAATAACATCGGGCAATTATTCAGAATATATAAAGCAAAAAAAATCCCCCGGTAATTAAACACGGGGGATTTGTATATTACGTATTGGGGTACTAAACTTTAGCAGATTTTACCGTTTTAATAATAACCGCAGCTACTTTGTATGGATCAGCCGCAGAGTTAGGGCGACGATCTTCTAAATAACCACTCCATGCGTGATCTACAGTATACAGAGGGATACGGATAGAAGCACCACGATCTGATACACCATAGCTGAAATCAGTTATAGAAGCAGTTTCGTGTTTACCTGTTAAACGCAACTCGTTATGCGCACCATATACAGCAACACACTCAGCAACCGCAGGGCGGAAAGCTTCGCAGATAGCAGTAAATGTTTCTTTGCTGTTTGCTGTACGTAAAGTTGTATTTGAGAAGTTAGCATGCATACCAGAACCGTTCCAGTCTAAAGTACCTAACGGTTTGCAATGCCAGTTGATAGAAACACCATAGCTTTCGCCAATTCTTTCTAATAAGTAACGTGCAACCCAAATTTGGTCACCAGCTTCTTTAGCACCTTTAGCAAAGATCTGGAACTCCCATTGGCCAGCGGCAACCTCAGCGTTGATACCTTCAACATTTAAGCCTGCTTCTAAACAAGCATCTAAGTGTTCTTCAACAATATCGCGACCAAAAGCATTGTTAGCACCTACCGAACAGTAGTAAGGGCCTTGTGGGCCTGGGTAACCACCTTTAGGGAAACCAAGCGGTTTGTCTGTTTCAGGATCCCATAAAAAATACTCCTGCTCAAAACCAAACCAAAAATCATTATCGTCATCCTGGATCAACGCACGGCCATTTGACTCATGAGGCTCGCCTTTAGAATCTAATACTTCACACATAACAAGATATGCATCTTTACGTTGTGGGTCCGGGCAAGTAAAAACCGGTTTTAAAACACAATCTGAAGAACCACCTGGTGCCTGTTCGGTTGATGAACCATCAAAGCTCCAGTTATCTAAATCTTCTACTTTACCGCTAAAAGATTTAACAATTTTTGTTTTACTACGCAGGCTTTGTGTTGGTTTGTAGCCATCAAGCCAGATGTACTCAAGTTTAGTTGCCATTTTAATGATTAATTTGTAATTTTTTAAGTTTAATTATAGTTACTTAGAATATCTGTTTCAATTTACCCTGCGAATTTAAATTATTTTTATAAATTTCATAGCAATGTTGATAAAAATTATAAAAATTAACAATAAATCTATTAAAAAATTCTAAAATCCATTAAATAGCTAATAAATATCACGCAATAAGCTATGCTTACATAATAAATTGATATAAAACAAAAAGCAGCGCAATCAAATTAACGATTGCGCTGCTTTTACAAAAAATTTAATTATTTACTTGAAGCTACACCCCAATAGCATTTATTCCTTATGTTTTTAAGGTCGCTTTTATCAATTTTAACATCTGTTTCCTTGCTGTTATCTATAAAAAACAATTTAGAACGATTATTATCATAAATAAATGAGGCTATCTTATTATCAGGCCTTTCTTTTTCTACAACATCAATTTTTAAACCGTTGGTTGTTTTACGCTTATTTGTAACATTCGCCGGTTGGGTTGCTTCGGCCCAATTCACCACGTACTTTATTTTATTTATCGATTTTGAAGCCATTGATGCTTTATATTCAACCGTATGCTGCACTACCTGTATAAGGCATTTTACGCAAGGCTCGGCAACTGTAGCGTTGCCGTAGTTTTTTTGCGGGTTATTAATAACACTATCTTTTTTCCCATTAACAGTTACGGCTGTTTTAGTAATATCGTTTGAAACCGGTTTTGGCTTATTATTGCATGAACAGCATACTATTATAAGTAATGCGGTCACAATAAGGAATGATCTGGACATAATTTATGCTTTCTTTTAAAACACTTATACCTGTAAATTGTGTTTTTACAAAATGGTAGTGTTATTGTTGCAGGCAATTATATCCTATAAAAAGACGCTACATTAACTTGTTTGTTAAATTTAGGCATTTTAATGAGGCGTTTTTCTATAAATTTTATTAAAATTGCCGTCTGTATATCATATAGGCTATCACACAGCAATGCTTTACCCTCGTTGCACTTAGTGTAAACCTTATATCATTTAATTAGTTTATAATACGTATTAATCTATCAAATAATTTATTTGAATGTATCTTTAGCATTCAATAATATCATGAATAACGGCAATAATAGTTCAAATACAACAGTTGATGTAGTTTTAGTTGGCGCGGGCATAATGAGCGCAACACTTGGGGTAATGCTTAAACAGCTACAGCCCGATCTTACCATAGAAATTTTTGAACGATTAGACACCGTTGCTGCCGAAAGCTCTGACGCAATGAATAACGCGGGCACAGGGCACTCTGCTTTTTGCGAGCTTAACTACACCCCCCAGCGCAAGGACGGCACTATTGAAATATCAAAAGCCATAAAAATTGCCGAGCAATTTGAAATAACCAAAGAGTTTTGGTCTTTTTTGGTTGAGAACGGCTATGCGGGCGAACCGCAAACCTTTATCAGTAAAATACCCCACATGAGTTTTGTTTGGGGCGATGATAATGTTGACTATCTTAAAAAACGCCAGCAGGCCTTGGTGCAGCACCACTTTTTTAAAGGCATGCAATATTCTGAAGATCACGCCCAAATTAAAAAGTGGATACCATTGGTAATGGAAGGCCGTGATGAAGGCCACAGCGTATCAGCTACCTATATGGATATTGGTACCGATGTAAACTTTGGTGCGCTTACCCGCAGTTTAATTGATAAACTTAAACAAAAACCAGGAGTTACGCTTAGTCTTAACCACGACGTTAATGATATAAAACGCAATAAGGATAATAGCTGGCAAGTAAAAGTGAGCGACCGTATAAGCGGTAACAAACGCAAACTGAACGCCAGGTTTATTTTTGTGGGCGCTGGCGGCGGCGCATTGCCCCTGTTGCAAAAATCGGGCATACCCGAGAGCAAGGGCTTTGGCGGTTTCCCGGTAAGCGGCCAATGGCTGGTTTGTACCAACCCAGATGTAATTAATAAACATTACGCCAAGGTATATGGTAAAGCATCGGTAGGTTCGCCGCCAATGTCGGTACCGCATTTAGATACCCGCATGATTGATGGCAAAAAAGCATTACTGTTTGGGCCTTATGCAGGTTTCTCGACCCGGTTTCTTAAAAAAGGATCGCTACTTGATCTTTTCACCTCAATAAAATTCAACAATATACTACCGCTGCTTGCTGTAGCCCGCGATAACATGGCGCTTACAAAATACCTTATCAGCCAGGTATTGCAATCGCCAAAAGACAGGTTAAACGCCCTAAAGGAATATTTCCCGGGGGCTGCCGCCGACGAATGGATATTGGATATTGCAGGCCAGCGTGTACAGGTAATTAAGAAAGATGCAAAACGTACCGGTGTACTGGAGTTTGGTACCGAGGTGGTAACATCTGCCGATGGCAGCATTTCAGCCCTGTTAGGTGCATCACCCGGTGCATCTACATCTGTACCTATTATGGTTGACCTGATAAGCCGCTGCTTTAAAGAGGAAGCAAAAACAGCTGCATGGCAGGAAAAATTCAAACAAATGATCCCATCCTACGGTCAATCGCTTATTAATGATGAAGCCCTGGCTAATTCGACAAGAGAACGTACAAGCAAGGTATTGGGGTTAGTATAAATCTAATAATTAACAGGTATTAGAAAGATCGCCTTGACCGTCTGTTATTAGCAGGAGCATTTTCATTTTGTAATATAAAGCTTATGGGCATAGCATATTTCACCCTCACGGGCTTGCCCTTGGTAAGCCCGGGTTTCCAGTTTGGTGATAATGATAGTACCCGAATGGATTCTTCATCACATCCACTTCCTAAACTGCGTAGTACTTTTATCTCTGTTATGGCTCCGTCCTTTTCAACAACAAAAGTCAAAACAACCCTACCTTGAACATTATTTTCACGAGCTATTGCCGGATATCTTATATTTCTGGCTAGATATTTACCAAACTCGAAATCTCCACCCGGAAAACTCGGTGCAACATCAAATACATTAATTTTATTTAAAAATTCTTTACCAGAAATAATTTCACCTTGTTTATAAACAATAGTATACACCGTGTCGGCCACATACCGTTTCCAATGGCCATCTTCCTTACCATTTAAAACCGGGCCTTCCATATAACCGTATATCTTTTCTTCATCTACTTTCAGCCATGTGCCCGTACCATTGTTTGCCAGTACATTTCCAGCAGTATCCAAATATTGTTTCAGATAAATCCCCTTGGAAGAATAATTTTCTATTGTGTGCAGTCCGCCATTTGTATAGTAAGTAACAGCGTCACCTACAAGCACTCCTTTGTCAAAATACTTGATGCTTTTACGCTTGCCATTGGGATAATACTCATAGCAAATCCCCCTGGCGCCCCGTTCAAAATTGATTTGATCTACAGTTGTTTTTGCTATAAGGCGCGTAGTACCATCCATGTAATAATCATTAGCCCTAAACATGCTTGAGTCTGTTTTTATTAAGAGGCGCACAAATTTGGCATCCTGATCGTTATATGCCATGGTCGTTTCGTTAAGCATATAGTATCCAACAGAATCTGGGCGGGTGGTTGGTTTGTTTTCATTATGTTGCGCAGAAACAAAGCTTGTTATAAAGCAAGCTATTAAAATCAGTAAGGTTTTAGGCATATATCTTATCAGGTTTACAGTGGCTAAATTAAAGCAAAATATTAAATTTTATATAGAGCAGCCCGCTTTGAATAATGTTACGCTACCGTTCCCTATTTTTTATATTTTTGCAACACAAGGCGGGCGGCTGATTTGGGCAGCCCGGGCATCTTCCCAATAAATGGATATATCAGTAGTAGTACCACTTTACAATGAAGTTGAATCGTTACCTGAGCTTACCTCCTGGATAAGCCGTGTAATGGACGAGAACCGTTTCACTTACGAGATTATTTTAGTTGACGATGGCAGCACGGATGGTTCCTGGGATATGATCATGAAATTAAAAGAGAATAATCTTTTTATAAAAGGTTTCAAATTCAGGCGTAACTATGGTAAATCGGCAGCGTTAAATATTGGTTTTGAAGCAGCAAAAGGCAGAGTGGTTATCACTATGGATGCCGATCTGCAGGATAGTCCCGATGAAATACCTGTTTTGTACCGTCGTATTACCGAAGATAAATATGATCTGATATCCGGCTGGAAAGCGAAACGTTACGATCCTTTAACTAAAACCATCCCTACCAAGCTATTTAATTCGGCCACGCGTAAAATGAGCGGTATAAATAACCTGCACGATTTTAATTGCGGCTTAAAAGCCTACCGTAATACAGTTGTAAAAAATATTGAAGTGTACGGCGAAATGCACCGCTATATACCAGTGCTGGCCAAATGGGCAGGTTTCACCAAAATTGGCGAGCAGGTAGTAGAACACCGCGCACGTAAGTATGGCAAAACCAAATTTGGTTGGACACGTTTTATTAATGGCTTTTTAGACCTGCTATCCATATTCTTTGTAGGCAAGTTTGGAAAACGCCCTATGCACTTTTTTGGCGCTATGGGCACGCTTAGCTTTTTCGCGGGTATAATAATTGCCATTTACTTAATAAGCGAAAAGTTATATGATCTTGCACACCACATTGTGCCAAGGCAACCTACAGATAACCCATTGTTTTATTTTGCATTGGTGGCTATTTTATTAGGCTCACAGCTATTTTTAACGGGCTTTGTTGCCGAGCTTGTTGCCCGCAGCGCCCCAGAGCGTAACCGATATCAAATAGAAGAAACGGTTTAGTACAGATATGAGATTTGAGACATTAGATTTGAGATCACACAAACGCTCATCCAAATTCCAGTCTCATATCTCACATCTAATGTCTCACATCTAACTTAAAGAATGTTTTTTTCCATCATCATACCTTTATATAACCGCCCGCAAGAAATTTCTGAATTGCTGGAAACCCTTACACAGCAAACCTATAAGCAGTTTGAGGTTTTGGTTATTGAAGATGGCTCGGTTAACAGGGCCGAAGATATTGTAAAAAGCTACGAGAATAAGCTTAATATCCGCTACTTTGAAAAAGCCAATGAAGGCCAGGGTTTTACCCGTAATTTTGGTTTTGAACGTGCTAAAGGCGATTACTTTGTAGTTTTCGACTCGGATTGCCTGATACCGGCAGATTATTTACAGATAGTGAACGATTCGCTTAACAAAAACTGGCTGGATGCTTACGGCGGGCCGGATGGGGCACATGAGTCATTCACACCCTTGCAAAAGGCCATCAGCTATTCCATGACCTCGCCTTTCACTACCGGTGGTATCCGCGGTGGCAAAAAAGGGATAGGTCAATTTCATCCGCGTAGTTTTAATATGGGTATCTCTCGCCAGGTTTGGGAAAAAGCGGGCGGTTTTATCATCACTCGCCTGGGCGAGGATATCGAATATAGTATCCGTATCCACTCGTTAGGCTATAAAATAGGGTTAATACCAGATGCTGTAGTTTACCATAAACGCCGTACCGATTTCCTGAAGTTTTATAAGCAGATCCACTTTTTTGGTCGCGCACGTATAAATATTTATAAATTCTTTCCGTCGCAGCTTAAGCTGGTACATTTTTTTCCGGCGTTTGCTACCCTGGGCATGCTATTTACCATTATTGCCAACATTGCCCAATGGCGTATTGCATTATTGTGTAATATTATATTAACAATTTACATTTTGTTAATATTTTTTCACTCCTGGATGAAAAATAAATCAGCAAAAATCGCATTTTTGAGCATTATCGCTGCCTTCACTCAATTGATAGCCTACGGGTTAGGATTTATGCAGGATTTTTGGAAGCGTGTAGTGTTAAAAAGATCATAAAAACGTAGTATGTACCATCCTTTTTCTGTTGCAGATACCGTAAAGGCTGCATGGAATATTTTTAGAAAAAACTTTGTAACTATTATAGTATACTCCGTTATTTCCTTCTTTTTATTGGGGGTACTTGGCCTCATTATTGGCTTTATATACTCACCGGAAGATTTCTGGGGATCAATGGTAGTAACTTTTATTTTGGTTTGGCTGCAGGCTTACACTACACTGGGGCTATATAAATTGATCTTTACTGTTATTGACAGCGAATACTACGATTTTGAGTTTATACAAGTTATACCCAAAGCCAAAATGGTTTGGAGCTATCTGGCGGTTATATTCATATTTGCTTTTATAGTAACCAACCTGGGCATACTGATAGATTATTTTGACGAGAGCCCGAACATTCAGTTTATTATCGAACTAATAGCTGGTATAGGCGGGCTTTTTCTTGCTCTGCGCAGTATGTTCTTTAACACATTTATAGTTGATGATGCGTCAGGCCCTATTGAATCATTAAAACAAAGCTTTGAACTAACACGCGGCTATTTACTAAAGGTGCTTTTAATATTAGGCATCATTATTTTACTTATTGCATTGCCTGCAAAACTTTCACAAAACTATCCTATAGTATCTGTAACCATTTTGTTTACCTATCCATTTGTGAATATTATACTGGCTGTTACCTATCGCAAATTGGTTTACAGTCACCAGGATGTAGACGATGATATCGCCGAAACCAACTAACTATGGGTTTAAAAGCAGCATTAAGTAAGGTATTTGCCTGGTATGTAAATAAACAATTAAATACCATTCGCTATAATGCGGTTGCGCTTCAACAAAAAACTTTCAGCAACTTGGTAAACGATGCCAAAAACACCGCTTTTGGTAAAGACCACCATTTCGGCGAAATAACATCTTACGAAGATTTTAAAAAGAATGTTCCCGTACGCGATTATGAGGAGCTTCGACCCTATATAGAACGTGTAACACATGGCGAGGCTGATGTGCTTTGGCCCGGCAAGCCTGCTTATCTGGCTAAAACATCAGGCACTACATCGGGGGTAAAATACATCCCTATTTCAAAAGAAAGCATGCCCGAGCATATCAAAGCCGCCCGTAATGCTTTATTAAGCTATATCCACGAAACAGGCAATGCCGATTTTGTTGATGGCAAAATGATATTCCTGCAAGGCAGCCCTGTATTAGATGAAAAAGCCGGTGTATCAACCGGCAGGCTATCGGGTATCGTAGCGCATCATGTACCAGCCTATCTGCAAAAAAACAGGCTTCCATCCTACCAAACCAATTGTATTGATGACTGGGAAGAAAAAGTTGATGCCATTGTACAGGAAACCGTTAAAGAAGATATGCGCCTGATATCGGGCATACCGCCCTGGTGCCAAATGTACTTCGACAGGTTATCTGCAGTATCCGGCGGGAAAAAGATCAAAGATATATTCCCGAATTTTAAGCTATATGTGCATGGTGGTGTAAATTATGAACCTTACCGTGCCCGCATGGAAGAAAGCATTGGCTTTAAAATAGACAGCATCGAGACTTACCCCGCATCTGAAGGTTTTATCGCTTTCCAGGATTCGCAAAAAGAAAAAGGTTTATTGCTGATGGTTGATGCGGGCATATTCTATGAGTTTATCCCATCGGATGAATATTTTAACGATACCCCAACCCGCATCAATCTTAAAGATGTAGAACTTGATAAGAATTACGCGTTGATAATGAATACCAGCGCAGGTTTATGGGGATACAGTTTGGGTGATACAGTAAAATTTGTATCAAAAAACCCATACAGGATAATTGTAAGCGGCCGTATAAAGCACTATATCTCGGCTTTTGGCGAGCATGTGATTGGTGAAGAAGTTGAACAAGCATTAATGAGTGTAGCCGCCGAAGAAGATGTAGACGTGATTGAGTTTACCGTTGCACCGCAAGTATCGCCAAAGGCAGGCGAACTGCCTTACCATGAGTGGTTTATAGAGTTTGGCAAGGAGCCAAATGATCTGGCAGCATTCGCATTAAAGGTAGATAAAGCCTTACAGCAAAAAAATATTTACTATTTTGACCTTATTGAGGGTAACATATTGCAACCTTTAATAGTCAGAAGTTTAAAAAAGGATACTTTTATAAACTATATGCGCAGCCAGGGAAAACTTGGCGGACAAAACAAAGTTCCGCGATTATCAAACGACAGGAAAATAGCGGACGAATTAAAATTTTATATTGTTTAATTGTTGTATTGCTTTATTGTTGACTTGTTAGAGGATTAATGGAAAAGACTTATTTACAACTAAACGATTTAACTTGTTATAAATCTTCCTTCGCATTTAATAATGAAGTTTGGGGCATAGTTTTAAAATGGGATTACTTTGCAAAGGATACGATTGGAAAACAATTTGTTAACGCAGCTGATTCAATCTCGGCTAATATAGCCGAAGGATTTGGCAGATATCATAAAAAGGATAAAATAAAATTTTACTATTATAGTTTTGGTTCAGTTAAAGAGTGTGTAGATTGGTGTAATAAGGCGTTAGCAAGAAATCTAATAACTCCGGAAATACATGCAAGATTATCTTTTACTTTAGACACTTTGCCGAGAGAAATTCACCAACTAATAAAGTTCACAGACGAACGACTTAAAGTTTAACAATACAGCAATATTAACATTCTGACGTTGATCAACAATAGAACAATAAAGCAATCTAACAATATCAAGTCTATAGCCATACTTGGCTCTACGGGTAGTGTAGGCACACAAACGCTTGAAGTGATTAGGGAAAACACTCCATTATTCAAGGCTTTTATGCTTACAGCATATTCAAATGCATATCTGCTTATTGAGCAGGCAATTGAGTTTGTGCCACAGTATGCCATCATCTGCGATGAAACAAAATATCAGCAGGTTAAAGAGGCGCTTGCCCATTTGCCTGTAAAAGTTTTGAGCGGACACGAAGCTATTAAGGAAACGGTTACCCATCCGGATATTGATATTGTGTTGACCGCTATGGTTGGCTTTGCCGGGTTGGAACCTACCATTAATGCTATAAAAGCAGGCAAAGATATCGCGTTAGCAAACAAGGAAACACTTGTAGTGGCCGGCGAGATGATAACCGCCCTGGCTAAAGAACACAACGTTAAAATATTACCTGTAGATAGTGAGCATTCTGCTATTTTCCAATGCCTTGTGGGTGAAGATTACAGCAAAATAGAAAAGATAATTATTACTGCTTCGGGTGGGCCTTTTAGAGGTAAAACAACCGATTTTTTGGCTGGTGTTACCCGCGAGCAGGCACTTAAACACCCCAACTGGGTAATGGGTGCCAAAATAACTATCGATTCGGCATCGTTAATGAACAAAGGTCTGGAAGTTATTGAGGCAAAATGGTTGTTCGATCTGCAGGCAGATCAGATAGATGTGATCGTGCATCCACAGTCAATAGTTCATTCGCTGGTACAGTTTAATGATGGTTCTATAAAAGCGCAAATGGGCCTGCCGGATATGAAATTGCCCATCCAGTATGCCCTAACCTACCCTAACCGTGTTAAAACGAGTTTTAAACGCTTCGATTTTATGGAGTATCCAAATCTAACGTTCGAGAAACCGGATATGGATACTTTTCGTAACTTAAAATTGGCCTATGAGGCCCTGAACCGCGGCGGTAACATGCCCTGTATAATTAATGCGGCCAACGAAGTTGTGGTTGCGGCTTTCCTGAAGAATGAGACCGGCTTTTTAGCCATGAGCGATGTAATTGAAACCTGTATGCAGAAAATTAATTACATCAAAGAACCGTCCTTACACGACTATTTGAATACTGATAAAGAAACACGCATATTTGCGCAAAATTTAATACAACAAATGCCGTTAAAGGCAATACAATCTTAATATATAAATATAACGAATGAGCGTTTTAATAATGGTTGGCCAATTAATACTTGGTCTTTCAATTTTGGTGATACTACACGAGTTCGGGCATTTTTTAGCTGCCCGTGCTTTCGGAATAAAGGTTGAGAAATTTTACCTGTTTTTTGATGCCTGGGGTGTAAGTCTTTTTAAATTCAACTATAAAGGTGTTGAATACGGCATTGGCTGGTTACCACTTGGTGGCTATGTTAAAATTGCCGGTATGATAGATGAATCGATGGATACCGATCAGCTGGCAGGCCCGCCGCAGCCATGGGAGTTCCGTTCAAAACCGGCCTGGCAGCGTTTAATTGTAATGCTTGGCGGTATTATTGTTAACATCATTGTGGGTATATTCATATTTTGGGTATTAACTATTCGTTATGGCGAAACATATACACCTAACGCCAATATCAAATACGGTATAGTACCGGGAATTATAGGTCAAAAAATGGGGCTTAAAGCCGGTGATAAGATCAACTCGGTTAACGGCAAGCCAATTGTGCGTTTCGAAGACCTGATCAGCTCAAAAGTATTGCTGGATAAAACGGTACTGAACGTACAACGTGGTGACCAAAATTTAGATATTAAAGTACCTCCAACCATACTTAATGACCTGTCTGATTACGGTATTGAAGAATTTATAAGCCGTGCCCCACGTGGCAAATTTAGTGTCGATTCGGTTTTCGGCGCCGCAAAAAAAGCCGGCCTTACAAAAGGTGACAGTATAGTTGGTATTAACAATACTAAAATTTCCTTCTTTGATGAGTTTCAAAGTCAGTTATTGGCTAATAAGAACAAGCTTGTACAGCTTTCTGTAAAGCGAAGGGATAGTTTATTAACCCTATCTGCACAGATTGATAAAAATGGCAAACTTGGTTTCTCGCGCCCTATAAAAGAGATACTGCCAAAGGATACTACTATTAAATATGGTTTCATTGGGTCGTTACCTGTTGGTGCTACCAAAGCATGGAGCATGTTCACTGACAATGCCAAAGGCATAGTTAAGATATTTACCGGTGAGGTTAAGGCACGTAAAGCCATATCAAGCCCTATAGGCATCGCTGTAATGTTTGGCAGCCATGTAGACTGGATCCGTTTTTGGAGCCTTGTGGGCTTCCTTTCAATGGTACTGGCGTTAACCAACTTACTGCCTATACCAGGTTTGGATGGTGGTCATACCGTTTTCCTTATTATAGAGATGATAAAAGGCAAGCCGCTAAGCGATAAGTTCCTGGAACGTGCGCAAATAGTTGGTTTTGTACTGTTAATATCACTGATGGTATTCGCCTTCGGTAATGATATTGTAAAACAGGTAATGAAGAAGTAAGTACCTGTTCTTTTAAGGATTTAAAAAAGAGCCGCTTCGTATTCGAAGCGGCTCTTTTTTATGAAACTAGATATTACTTTTTAATAATCAGCGTCCAAAATTGCAAGTTATCATCAAAGCCATCCATTTTTATGTAGTTGCTGCTATACTCACGGATCTCGTAATTCATGGTGTTATTGGTTACCGACCAGTTTTTTGAGCGCAGGTACATGGTATGATCGTCAATCCTAGCCCAGCTAAAATCCTCTTCAACGCTGTCATTATTAATAATGGGATTGCCGGTCCCATGTGTAGCATGTGCGGTACCATCGGCGTTTATAACAAGTTTGGCGGTCCAGCTATATAGCTTGTAATCGTCCGTAAAACTGCCGCTTTGCATGGTGTAGGTTGCGGTCCATGTGCCTTCAAACTTTATTGCCGGGTTAGTCGTTTCGGTTTTACACCCCGGGGATAAACCGGCAATGCTGCACCAAGTAATTAGATATATTAAGGTCTTTTTCATTATTTATCAATGTTTAACTTATAAATGCTTTTTCCAAAAGCTAATATCAGCTTGGTATCGCTTATTTCGCTGATGTTTACAGCAGAGTTGCCACCGGGGACGCTTAAGAAAAGTTTAGTTGTTTTGCCAAAATCCCTAGTGTAATAAACCCACTGGCCCGATATGACGATGACGCCTCTGCCGTCAGGATAAAAAAACATATTGGGGCTATTCACAGGGATACTTAGGGGGGTAGCCGTCCAGGAAGTACCGCCGTTAATTGTTGAATAAAGTTTGGCATCGCCCACGGCCATCGCAAAGCCCTTGTTTGCATCAACAAAAAACAGCTTAGAAATGGTATTTTCAGTAGGTAATTTAATGCTCTTCCAGTTTTGACCGCCATTTGTCGTTTGCATTATTTCGCCATTATCAAACGTGAGGAAACCAATGTTGCTATTTACAAAGTATATGCCTCCGGGTGACTTTTGAAAATTTTCGGCAAGGCTTATATTCCAGGTAAGGCCATTGTCCTGGCTTTTATAAACAGTGCTTTTACTTATCATAAAAACATTGTTTTCATCGGGCAACGCAAAACCCACAACATACCATCCAACGTCATTAACTTTAACCCAAGTATTACCGCCGTCTGTCGTTCTGTAAATATGACGATTGGTATTGTCGCCGGCTTCAAAATAACCGGTTTTGTTGTGCATTACAAATTTACCGGGCGATGCTTCCGCCCTGTTTGTATAAACGGTCTTAAAATCAGCCCCGTTAACACGCTTTGAAACTTGTATGCCTATATCAGTATAGGTACTGCTTAACGAAATTGCGTTGTCAATATCCGCATAAAAGGTGTTGAAATACTTTTCTACATTGGTTTTATACAACACTTCGTAAGTAGGGGCGGTATTTGGCAGTTTAATAATTTCATTATTATTAACCTTTTTAGTGCATGCTATTGCAGACAGCGCAATTAGGAGGGGCACTAAATGTATTTTTTTGATCATAAAGAGTTAACAGTCTAAGAAAAAAATTAAGAAAAATAGAAAAAATATAATATCTAGCCTGTTGCAAAAGGCATTCACGCAGGCTGGTTTATATTAAAGTCGGAAACAAGAAAGCCGCTTCAATTATAAAGCGGCTTCTTTAGCATATAATAATTACTTAAACAGTTGGATCTGTGTCATCTATTATTGGCGCAAGTGGCGGAGTTTTTTTAATGATTGCGGCAATTATAAGGTCAATTACGGCGTAAATAATAATGCCAACACCTAAATTTATAGCCTCATTTTTAAATGAAGCATCAAATTTTCCAGTTATAGATTTAGAGATTTCATCTATTTTCTCCTGAGATACGCCCGATTTGCTTAAGCTATCGTTTAGTTTGGCAATAACTGCATCCGCAGCTCTTTGGGCCAAGGTGGGATCAATAAAATTGAACAAAATATAATGGAAAGCGATTGATAGTATGGAAACATATAACGACATCACAAAAAGGCCCTTAAATGCCTCGCCGAACGTCCAGTAACCTCCTACGGCTTTTCTTATCTCAAGACCAAAAATAACAAACAGCGCAATTATTATTACAAACATGAGCAATGACACCCAAGTGTTGGTGTACTGCATTAACGGATCTACTATCCAAAAAATAAGTGTTAATACAATTGAAATACCGCCAATAAGCAGGCCATTACGCAATGCCAGCTTATTAATTAAAGCGCTTCTGTTTTCGTTAGACATAATTGATAAGGGTTTTGTTTAATTAATTTTATTTAAAGCTAAGCAATATTTCTAAAACAGCCATATCAAATGGTTTATTTACGGCGTTATCCGCGATGGCACTTTTTTCAGCCTCACCAGCTTCCGGGTTTTGAAAAAAGCAGATCATGGGGTAAAACAGCTCTTTCACTTCAGAATCTTCGGCGATGGTTTTGGCCACTTTGCTTATCTCGCTTACAGGGCTTTCAATCAGCACCTGGTGAGCGATAACCGGCTCGTATATGCGGTATTCATCCTGAAACTCATCCTCATCAACAAGTAAAAACTCTTTCAAATAATCTTCCAATTCAGGATCTATATTTTCGTCCTCGCATTCGTTCAGATACAGGAGCAAATTCAACAACTCGCTACCACGGTCAAGCGTTTGTTCTTCAATATCCTCCCATTCCTGGGTTTCCAGGTAATCATCTTCCAGTTTCTTTACATCTTCGCTAAAAAAGTTGATCATCAGCATATCAAAGAAGATCTCGCGGATCTCTTCCAACTGTGGATGCTCATCAAAAACGGCATCAAGCGAATCTACCTTTGTTAAAAAGTCATCATCTGATGCAAAAACGGTATCAAATTTTTCGATAAGTGCGGCGGCATCAAAGCTGCCATATTGTGTAAAAGCCTTTAAAGCACCTGTAATGGCTGATCTTACTTTTGGGTCGGTCATGAGTTAGTTGTTAAATTTTGAGATTTGGTTGTTATTACAGGTTAACAATACTTTTCCTTTTAAGTTCTGCCCTATAAATGGTGAATTAAAACTTTTTGAGCGGTTAGCCGCGCGGGTATATTCCCATTCGCCATCTGTGCCGAATACAACCAGGTTGGCGATAGCGCCTTCTGTTAATGTTGGTACATCAACCTTTAATATTTTACGTGGGTTAATAGCCAGTTTTTCCACTATCTGCCCTACCGATAAACCCGCCTGCAGCGCAAGCGAGAATGCTGTTTGCAAACCTATGATACCATATTCGGCAACTTCAAATTCCACGTCCTTAAACTCAATTTCGTGTGGGGTGTGCTGTGATACAATAGCATCTATAGTGCCATCTTTTAAGCCGGCTACCAAAGCATCTACATCCTTTTGGGTACGCAATGGCGGTTTTACTTTATACAAGCTATCAAAGCCCATTAAGGCTTCATCAGTTAATACAATATTATGGGCGGCAACATCGCAGGTAACTTTTACGCCTTTGCGCTTTGCTTCGCGTATCAGCTCTACCGCATGCTCGGTAGATATAGTAGTAAAGTGAATTTCAGAATTAGTATCCTCGGCAAGGTACAGGTCACGGGCTATCATCAGTTCTTCGGCCAGCGCGGGGATACCTTTCATACCCAGCATGGTGCTTACTACACCCTCGTTCACCTTTGCCTTACCGGCTATAGAGGTATCCTCCGGGTACGAAATAACCTTGGCTCCAAAGTTTTGTACATATAGTAGCGCACGTTCCATCAGGCCGGCATCCTGTACCGGGCGATTGCCATCTGTAAAGGCCTTTGCGCCGCTTTTAAACATGTCAAACATCTCGGCCATATCTTTGCCCTCGCGCTTGCTGGAGATAGCCCCAAGGGGATATATATCAACCAGGTTATTTTTAGCCCGATTAAGCAGGTATTCTACTTCGGCTTTGGAATGCACGGGTGGTTGTGTGTTGGGCATTAAAGCGATACCTGTAAAACCACCTGCGGCAGCAGCTGCCGTTCCGGTTTGCAGGTCCTCCTTAGTTTCTAAACCCAGTTCGCCAACATTACAGTTCAGGTCAAAAAATCCGGGTGAAACGTAATGGCCTTTTGCATCTACAGTTTTTACATCTTCATCAATTGATTTTGCTATTTTACTGATAACGCCTTTTTCAATTAAAATATCGGCAACCTTATTATTAAAAGGCGAAGCGGGGTCTACAACAGTGGCGGATTTGATTAGCAAATTCATTAGCGCTGTTTTATGGTGGGTTTAGTTACTATCTGTGGGTTGCGAAACGCTTGTTTTGTTGGTTTTATAATACCTTATCAACAGGGTTTCGGCAGCCAGAAATATCATTGCCAAAATTATACAAAGTTTCCATAATTGAAGCCCCGAATTTGCAGGGCCTGCAATACTATCTGCATTTAATTTATCACTATTTAGTAAAGTGGCGTTTTTAGGGAATAATTTCTCCAGGTCATTGGGGCTTAGATAGGATAGATCAGATTCGCTCCTGTTGTCATTAAAAGCCAAAACCGCGGCCGTGCTATCTTGCTTTTTTAGGTCGTAAATACCGGTTTCGCTCAGTTGCGCGGGCAGGTAAAGCATGGTGCTTCCCTCCTGTTGTTTCACATCGGGTATAATGGTTTCGTTATCCTTTACCAGCTTTACCAATTGCTTCTCTGTTGATTGCAGCGGAACGGTCTCTATAGGTTCGTTATTGCCGGCGGTATAAAATAAAGACTGGTCGTGCCCGCTCAACAATGCTATCCTGAACATTACCGGCACAAATAGCGCATGAACCGGTAGGTTGCTAAAGTCTTCATCTAATGCCACCGCAGCTACATACACCTTGCCCCTGCCTAATGTAGAGCCCTGCCATAGTGGTTGGCCTGCCTGCATCCGCATTAAGTATTCGCCCTGTCGGCTCCCGCTGGTTAAAGCATAATATTTCTTTACCAAAGGCAGATCGGGGTTTTGTGGTGATACTTCAAAGATGCTTTTAAACACCGGGCTTTGTAAATTTATAGCTGATACTTTAGTGGCTTCGGTTACTAAATTTTGCGGATAAGCGGCACCTATAGGCTGTAGGAATGCTTTATAGCTATTCAGATCCGCATCGGCCGATGGGAACACTACCAACGTCCCCCCTTTGCTTACATATGTTTTTAAAGCTTGTGCTAATCCTGCCGATACCGTTTTAATATCGCTTAATATTATAATAGGATACGTGCTTAAACCGGCATAATCTACATTACCACCGGGCACCTGTTTTGGCGCAAAAAATGCATCGGCAGCAAAAACAGCGCTTAAATATTTATTGGCGGTACCATCGTTTATCAGCAGCACCGGCAATTGTTTGTTCACATTAAAGGTGAAGTAAAACTTATTATCAAACGTAATGGGGTTATCCTGTAACTGAATTTCGGCACGCTGCCAGCCGCCTTGCAAGCCAGAGAACGATAACGTATCTGTTTGTGCCGATCTGGCGTTAACCGTAAAACTGCCTATCGCTTTTTGCACACCGTTAATGATCAGCTTAAGCGGGATCTTCTCCGCAGCTTTATCAGCATAGTTCCTCAATCTTACCACTATCCTTTCACTTTCGCTCGGGCGATGCGTGGCGTTCAGCATCCACACCGAATCTACCGCTACGTTGGGCAGCGGATTGGCTTTTAGCTGCACCAGGTTTACCGGGAATCCGACATCTGCTACTGGTGATCTGCTTTGTATGTTCTTCTGAAAATCGGACAGGATATAACTTTGTTTTGGCGAGTTTGCCTGCATGTTCAGCAAACTTTGCTGCCTGGCTATTATTTGATTTAGCTCCCTGCTTTGCGCACTTATCTTAACCCTATCTACCGCATCATTAAATTCCCCGCGGTTTAGCAGGCGCTGATGTTTTCCCTCAAAATCTTGTGTAAGCAGTTGGAAACGGTCGTTTATAGAATAGGAAGCTGCAATTTGTTTGGCTTTTTGTTTGGCTTCATCCAGCAACGAGCCCTCACGGTTCGGAGTTTGCATGGAGTAAGAATTATCTACAAAAATGCTTACTACCTGCTGTTTGCCCACATTAGCACCCTCTTTACCCGGAATAAATGGCCTTGCAAAAGCCAGCACTAAAAACAAAAGGGCCAACAATCGCGATGCTAATATGAGCCTCTCCTTTAAATTACGGCGGCTTGCCTGTTGTTCCTTTACTTCTTTTAGGAACTGTACATTACTGAAATACACCTTTTTATACCGCCTGAAATTGAACAGGTGGATAAGGACAGGTATGGCCAGCGTTAACAGTGTAAATAGAAAAGCAGGATATAAAAAATGCATTAATATTATGCCCGATTGGATGTGTTACAAATTTGCAAATTAATGTGCAGATAAACCATTCCCATTTGAGCCAATAACAACAAATTACAATTATATTTTGGTGTTCCCGTTAGCCAACGGGCCAGGCTTTACGTTCATACTGCAAAGGCCTTAATCACAGGCCGGTATCCACTGCAATCCCTTACACTGAGTAGATATAAAGCATGAGGCTTGCGCGATTCTCTCCTAACGGGCTACCGTGTACCCACATCTTTTAAAATTTGGCAAGGATAATGAGCCGTAGGCTCTACCGCTTTGTAGAAAAAATAACGAACATGATTTATGCCTCGTAGAGGCTACCCGTTCGTAGAAAAGTAGCGTAATTAGTCTCATTCATCCTAAAAATGGCGATAAAGGGGTAGCTCCTATGGAGCAAAAACGTTTTCTTTCATTGGCTACAAAGCGGTAGACCCTATGGGTCATAAAAAATATATCCAACGAAAAGATGTGGGTACACGGTAGCTCCCAAAGGAGGGAATTAAAAACTTCTTAAACCCTCTTTCCGCCGCAGGCGAAGAGAGGGTGGTCGAGCGAAGCAATGACCGGGTGAGTAAGAGCTGCAATTCTTAACTCCCGATATTTGGGCTTACCATAACATTCATGTAGCTTTAAGCCTAAACTAACTATACCACGAAATGAAATACCTCAACCTAAAATTAGCTTTTGCAGCAGGTTTGTTTTCCTGCAGCAGTTTATTTGCCCAGTCGCCGGATACCGCTGTTTTTGGCCGCATTCGTCGCGCCGAAATGAACAGTTCGCAAATACCGCAAATTGCACATTATATAACTGATGTATCCGGCCCAAGGCTTACCGCCTCTGCGGGCTATAAACGTGCGGCTACATGGGCTGTTGAAACCATGAAAAAATGGGGATTAGTTAATGCCAAACTTGAACCCTGGGGCGATTTTGGCAAACAATGGGATTTGCAGGATTTTAGTATTATTATGAAAGCGCCATATGTGCAGCCGGTAATGGCCTACCCTAACCCATGGAGTGCTGCTACCAATGGCTTACAGCAAGCACAGGTAATTGTGATAACGCCGGGCCAGGCTACAGATACCGTTTATATTAAACAACACCTGAATGATTTTAAAGGGAAGTTTATTTTAGTTACTGGTTCTGCTATCAACAAAGATGTAAACTTTAAACCCGCGGCAGAACGCTTAACCGATGAAGAATTGGCTAACATGAAGGATACCTACATGGTTACCCGTAAAGAGATAGAACAATTTAGCGGTTACTTTAAAACGCTCGCAAAAGTTGATGTATTGCTTAAACAATCGGGCGCTTTTGGTGTGATAAGCGCATCGAGCTCCAATAATAACGGGACTGTATTTGTGCAGGATATGGGCGCGCATAAACTTACCGCGCCGGCAACTATACCAAAGTTAAGTATGGCTTATGAAGATGGCCAAAAAATAAAACGCCTGATACAAAGTGGCCACCCGGTTGAGCTTGCTATAAACATCAGCGCGAAATCATCAACAGATGATATTAAAGGATATAATGTTGTTGCCGAGATCCCGGGAACCGATCCTAAATTAAAATCGCAGCTGGTGATGCTGGGCGGTCACCTTGATTCGTGGCAGGCGGCCACCGGCGCTACCGATAACGGCGCGGGTTGTATTGTGATGATGGAAGCTGTAAGGCTGTTAGATTCGCTTGGGCTTAAACCAAAGCGCACCATCCGCATTGCTTTATGGGATGGTGAAGAACAGGGCGTTTATGGTTCATACAACTACGCCAAAAATCATTTTATGGGTATTGATTACAAGCTTAAATCAGAACAGTCGAAGGTATCTGCCTATTACAACCTGGATAACGGCACCGGTAAAATACGCGGCATATTTGCGCAGGGCAACAGCGAGGTTAAACCCATATTTGAACAATGGTTTGCGCCTTTTAATGACCTTGGTGCAAAAACGGTTACCATGAGTAATACGGGTTCAACCGATCATCTATCGTTTGACTGGGCGGGCATACCAGGCTTCCAGTTCATACAAGATCCGATAGATTACGAAACCAAAACCCACCACAGCAACCAGGATAATTACGATCACCTGCAGATAGAAGATCTTAAACAGGCCACCATTATTGTAGCTTCGTTTGTATACCAAACCAGCATCGAAAAAGAGATGCTGCCACGCAAACCACTTGTTAAAGAGATCTTCGCTTTTGATGGTTTGTAAGAAGTTTATTTGATATTTAAAGGCCTTAGCATAGCTGTTAAGGCCTTTTTTGTTGGTAGATTCAAACAAAATCATTTGCCAGTTTTTATAAATACATGGATTGGCACATCGGCTGTTCGGGTTTTCACTACAAACATTGGCGGGGTACGTTTTACCCTGAAAAATTGGCCATGACCAAATGGTTTGATTATTACTGCCGGCACTTTAGTACGCTGGAGTTGAATGTAACCTTTTATCGTTTCCCGCAACTTTCGTTTTTACAAAACTGGTATGAGAAGAGTCCGCCGGAATTTAGGTTCGCGGTAAAAGCGCCAAGGGCTATCACCCATTATAAAAAGTTTAACGATACGGTTGACCTGCTAAGCAGTTTTTATGATACCATTGGCGAAGGCTTGCAAGAAAAGTTAGGCACGGTATTATTTCAGATCCCGCCCAGTTATAATTATACCGAAGAAAAGCTGGACAAGATCCTCAAAGCTCTAAACCCGGCATTTAGCAACGTATTAGAACCAAGGCACGTAAGCTGGTGGCAAGATGATATATACAAGAAACTCGCCGAGCATAATATTGCTTTCTGCGGAATGAGCCACCCTACCTTGCCCGATGACGTGATACAGAATACGCCGGTTATATACTACCGCTTCCATGGTGTGCCAGAGTTGTACCGTTCACGCTATTCAACAGCGTATTTGCAGAAAGTAGTGGATGCCGTTAAGGCAAACCCAAAGGCTAAACAAGGCTGGTTTTACTTTAATAATGATGTAGAAACACACGCGATAGATAACGCTAAAGAAATGATGGAAATGGTTGGTTTAACTACTCCTCTATCTTATTTATCAGGATCGCCAAACCAGTCTTCACTTTTTTAATAAGTACAGCTAAGTCCTCCGGCGACAGATCCTGCTGCAGGTCATCCTCATTAATGTCGTTCATTTTATCAAGGATCTGGTCTAAACCAAGGTCGTGTTCTTCGTTAAGGTTGTCGCCATCCAGTTCCAGCACTACAAACAAGCTTGACAGGCGTTGATAGTATGTTTCCGGGGTTAGCTTATCCAGCGTATGGTATTCCAGCTTAAGCCTGTACAAAAATTCTTCTAATATCATCTGCTGAAAATAAAACAGGTGGTTCAGTTAATTGCAATTAGCCAAACCACCTGCCGGTGAAAAAATATGTTTGTCGTAATTAGTTTCTGTTCCTGCGGCGGCGTCTCCTGGTTTCGGCTTGCCTGCGCTTTTTTGATTTGCTAACAGTTTGCTTCTGTTCGGACTGATTAACTTCCTGTTTAACAGCTGCTTGATCGGCTTTTGTTGAAGTAGAATCTTTACTTAGCTGCTTTACAGTAAAATCGTTGCTGCGCAAGCTATACTCCAGCTGGCGTTTAGCTCCGGTTGGTTTAGCCGCGGCATCATTACCATCATAAATAGGAAACTCGCGGATCAGCTTACCCTCTTTTATGTAAAAATTATCATTACCCCGATACCCTTTTTTTTGTGAGTTAGTTAGTCTTGGAAAATCCAGTTTATTGGCATTATTGTTATTAAACTCAAACGCGTAGATCTTGGCATAATTCACCGTATCCTTTCCCTTAGATTGGATCAGTATCTCCGGGTTGCCATCAACGTCCATATCGGCGTTGTAAACATCGGTAATTGTGCCGTCAAGGTCGCCGGTGGTAGTGTTATACTGCATCTTAGATGAATCTGAATGCAGAATAGCAAAAGCACCGGTAGCTGTTGAGCCCCTGCCCCAGCTTACTATATCGTAGGTTTGCCCCGGCGATACCTCTATCGCCTTATGAAAGCGGAATGGTTGCATCAGGGCAGGCTTGGCTACTGCGTTATTGTTTGCCGCGGGTTTTTTATCATCGCCGCCGCAGCCTGCTATAAACAGCCCGATTGCCGATATGAATAAATAGTTTCTAAATTTCATGTTTAAAATATAGCGCTTAGTTAAACATCATATCTGGCGACACCTCTCCTTTTGGTTTACCCGGTATGGTCATATAAACCCGTAAACCACTACCCGATGTATTCGCATCCACGTATTTAATAGTGATCTTGTGATATCCTTTGAGCAATGGTATTACACCCTGCACCTCAACAGGGCCGGTGCGGCCATCGTTATCTACAATTGGCACATCATCTATCAATAAGACCGAACCGTTTGATGAAGCCGTTGAAAAACCGTAGTTACCATCAACATCAGTTTTTAAATAGCCGTTGAATACCACACCGTATTTGTTAAACGCTTTTTTAAACGCGCTTAGTGCAGTGCTAAAACTTTTTGCTATACCGGTATCTATTACCGCGGCAGGGTTTATCTGTGTGGTATTAACATATGTACCCGCCGAAGCCTCGTATTTTAACCCCGGAGTATTCCCGGTGTATTGTACCGGTGCTAATGGGGCCTTGTTAAACATCTTGGCAGCAGTAATAACGCTGCGTTTGCCTGTGGGAGTTACCACAATGGTTTTCAGGTCGCGGTATTCATTAAGCGGTACGGGATAGCTCATGGGGCCGGTGTATAACAACTCGGTTTCGCGCGGGGTGTAACCGTCTATAGTATAGTAGATCTTAGCCCCTTTAACCGGCGATTTAAGGTTAACAGTAAGTGTACTGCCTATCATGGTTGTATCAGCAGCACCTATTGCGGCCGGTACGCGATAGTTGTACCCATTTTTATCAAGCCTGGCCAGGTGCTGTGGCAAGCGGGTTTCCGAAAAATCCTTATAATTTTTATTGGCCAAAGGTGTCCAGGCCACTTCAGATAGGGCCAGCATACGCGGCAATATCATGTATTCCACCTTCGTTTCGGTGGTGATATATTCTGTCCAAAGGTTGGCTTGTACCCCTTTAATATATTTTTGCTGTTCGGATGTTAAAGCATCCGGTGTTGGGTTGTAGGCGTATGTTTTTTGTATGGGGGCATTACCGCCAATACCTACAGGTTCCTGGTTAATTTTTCCTTGCGCGTGGTCAAAGTATAATGCCTGGCTGCTTGGGGTCATGATCACATCGTGGCTTTCTTTGGCCGCTTGTATACCACCTTCTTCTCCCCTCCAGCTCATTACGGTAGCGTTTGGTGCAAGCCCGCCTTCTAATATCTCATCCCAGCCAATAATGCTACGGCCTTTGCTGTTCACAAATTTCTCCATACGCTGTATAAAGTAGCTTTGCAAACCGTGCTCATCTTTTAGTTTCAGGCGTTTGATGAGGTCCTGGCAAAATTTTGATTGCTTCCATACATCTTTCGGGGCTTCATCGCCACCTATGTGGATGTATTTGCTTGGAAACAGGTCTATTACCTCTGTTAATACATCCTGTAAAAAGCTAAAGGTTTTTTCTGAAGGGCAATAGATATTGTTAAATACCCCCCATTTACCCGAAACCTCATACTTTTGGCTGGGGTCGCAGCTTAATTCGGGATAGGCTGATAAAGCGGCTAAAGCATGGCCGGGCATCTCAATTTCTGGTACAATGGTGATGTAGCGGTCTGCCGCGTATTTGATAACCTCGCGTATTTGATCTTGCGTATAGTAACCTGCTACCGGGACACCATCATACTGCAACGGTGTACGGTCTTTATAGTTGCCGATAACGCTTTCCTTACGCATGCTGCCCATAGATGTAAGTTTTGGGTATTTTTTGATCTCGATGCGCCAGCCCTGGTCATCAGTTAAATGCCAGTGAAATGTGTTTAGCTTGTATGTTGCCATCAGGTCGATGTACCTTTTCACAAACTCTACCGAGAAAAAGTGGCGGCAAACATCAAGCATCATCCCCCTGTAGCCAAAGCGCGGGTAATCTTCAATTACAACAGCAGGTAATTTAGCGGTTGCGGCCCTGTTAAGCGGCATTAGCTGAATAAGCGTTTGCACACCATAAAATAAACCCGCGCCCTTACCGGCAACCGTAATTTGCTGCGGGGTGATAGTTAACCTGTACCCTTCTTCAGGCAGGTTTTCGGTGCCTGTTGATGTTAAATAGATGGAGGTTGTACTAACACTTGCATTTCTTAAACCTACCTGTTTGTTGTAGGCCATACTATTACTCAGGAAAGACGAGAAGAACTGTACTGCCTTATTACTTGGCGTATCGGCCTGTATAATGGTTTCCTGGCTCAATACAAATTCGCCGGGGGCTTTTTTTATAGATACAGGCGCCGGGATGATCCCTGCATAAGGGTCAGTATCCTGAGCGTTTACAGTAAATGATGAAGCAATTAAAAAAGTAAGCAATAACGCAGATATCCTTTTATTCATAGTAAAAACAAAAATCAGGTGAATAACGAGGTGGTGAATTTAGCATTATTTAAAAAAAAATGCATTACATGTCATGTAAAAAATACACTATTAAGCACAAAAGGCTGCTTTCTGAAATAGAAAGCAGCCTTTTGTATTTTAAGATTCAATAAGACGCGAAGTATCGCGTCTCTACGTTAGGCAGTTACCACATGCTCTTTGGCAGCCAGGTAACGCTCGGCATCAATTGCTGCCATACAACCTGTACCCGCGGCTGTAACTGCCTGGCGGTAAATATGATCTTGTGCATCACCGCAACAAAATACGCCTTCTACATTAGTCTCGGTAGAACCGGGACGGGTTACAATATAACCTGTTTCGTCCATATTTATAAAACCACGGAATATATCGGTATTTGGCTTATGGCCAATGGCTACGAAAAAGCCGGTAACATCTAATATTCTTTCTACCTGGGTTTCGTTATTTAAAACCTTAACGGCATTCACGCTTTGTCCGTCGCCCAGTATTTCAAGGGTTTCAGTATTGTATAGTATTTCAATATTTGGTGTATTCAGCACGCGGTGTACCATTGCTTTTGAAGCACGGAACTCATCCCTGCGTACGATCATGTATACTTTGCGGGCTAATTTAGCCAAATAGGTTGCTTCTTCGGCAGCGGTATCGCCTGCGCCAACTATAGCTACATCCTGTCCTTTAAAGAAAAAGCCATCGCAAACAGCACAAGCCGAAACGCCAAAGCCGCTATATTTTTGCTCTGATTCTAAACCTAACCACTTTGCTGAAGCACCAGTAGAAATTATAACGGTATCGGCCAAGATAGTTTTGCTCTCGTCTACCACCACTTTGTGCGGTAGCGAGGTGAAATCAACTGAACTTACGTAACCAAAGCGGATATCGGTACCCAGGCGTTCTGCCTGTTTGCGAAAATCCTCCATCATTTCGGGGCCCATAATGCCATCCGGATAACCCGGAAAATTCTCAACATCAGTAGTTTGGGTAAGTTGCCCGCCGGCAAGCATACCTGTGTACATAACCGGGTGAAGATCGGCACGGGAAGCATAAATTGCTGCGGTATAACCCGCCGGACCAGAACCTATGATAAGGCATTTTACGTGTTCAATATCTTGTGACATTTGTATTTTTAATGAGATGCGAATTTAAGCTTTATACATGATTGTGCCAATAGGCCACCGTCAGTATATTGCCATACCTTAATGACTATTTACCAACATTGGCTTTCAACACTCTGATGAAATTACCACCCAATATTTTATCGATATCCTTTCTGCTGTAATTCAATTTAAGTAGTTCGGCGGTTATTTTTGGATAATCGGTAACGCTGTCTAAACCTAATGGGTATGATTCGGCACCGTCAAAATCAGAGCCAATGCCTACGTGGTCGGCTCCCATCAGCTTCACCATATAATCAATATGTTTTACCAGCATGCTCAATGGCGGGCGAAACTGGTCAGCCTCGGTTTTGTTGATAACATTCAGTCGGATGCTGGCCAGGTCGTAATCGTTATAGATCTTGATCAGCGAATCTAATTCGGTTTTGTGTTTGACAAGATAAGCTTCGTGCTTGCCCTCGTAAGTGCTATCTATAAAGCCGCTGTAAAAATTCAGGAATACTACGCCGCCATTTTTAGCGATGGCTTTTAACTGGTAATCTTTTAAGTTACGGCGGTGCGGGTTTAAGGCGTAAACGCAACTGTGCGATGCTATAACAGGCTTTGTGGTAATGGCCATCACATCTTTAAAGGTTTGCTCGCCTGGATGCGATAGATCGATAATAACACCCAGCTTATTCAGGTGTTGAACTACCTGTTTACCAAGCTCTGTTAAACCTTTGTGTTTTAAAGTATCTGCGTGTAAGGTTTCATCCCGGGCAGATGTTGCCCAGTTGGTGCTGTTATTCCAGGTAAGGGTTAGATAGGCCATACCGCGTTTATGCAGACTGTCAATGTAATCCAGCCTGTTTTCTATCATGTGGCCGCCTTCTACCCCTATCATGGCTGCCAATTTATTTTGCTTTACTGTTTTTTTCAGATCGGCAGCTGTGCGTACTAATTGTATTTTATTGGGATACCGTTTAATAAGCGCGTATAACGAATCTATTTCGCGGTTGGCATAAGCGTAAGCTGTGCCGTTACCATATTGATCGCCGCACCAAACAGAGAAAACCTGCACATCAAGTCCACCTTGTTTAGCGCGTGGCAGGTCAAAGTTGCCTGTGGATTGCAACTTGCCTAAGTCTACCTTGGTAATGAGCTGGTTTGACAACGCATCGTTATGGGTATCTATCAGGATTGCTTTTTGGTGAATTTGATCGACGTTTTGGGCGGATGCGGTTACAATTAATAGTAAAAATAGAGGTAGTAGCAGCTTTTTCATGTTTTTAGACAAATATTAACCGGTTTAAAAATGAAAACCAGATTGGTAAACATAATGAAGTATAGAACTAATAATAACTAAAGTGCCCAAAATTATAAACAACGGGCTAACTGCCTTTGCATTAAAATCGTCTATTATAAAGTTCTTTACATTACCCGGTTCATAAATTACAGTCACTTTATCCCCTTCCCTATAGGAAGGATTGATTAGCGTGTGTTTTGAGCTTACACCAAAAAGGTATTTTTCAGTAACCCACTCTTTTTCAGTAGTAACAAACCTAATAATTGGAGAATAAAGTATTTTATAAGCACCATGGTTTCGACTGGTCTCTTGCTCCATGGCATAAACTACACCCTCTACTCTTATTCCGGAACTAATTAGTTTTTTGCGCTTTGTCGAAAAGGCATTCCCTGCAATTATAAACGCTATTCCGATTATACCAGCTACTATTTCTATATAATTGGCATCGCTTAACTCAATATTCATAAAAACTAATGTATGAAAAAGACGCGAAGTATCGCGTCTCTACATTATTATGTCTGAATTATCCCCACATTAAACGCCTTTTCTATCGGCGCATGGTTAGCAGCCTCTATCCCCATTGATATTACCTTGCGGGTCTCCAGCGGGTCGATGATACCATCAACCCAAAGCCTTGCGGCTGCGTAATATGGCGTTGTTTGGGCGTTATATCTATCAGTAGTTTGTTTTAGCAGTTCCGCTTCTTTCACATCATCCACTACCTCACCTTTCGCTTTTAAACCGGCTGCCTGCATTTGTACCAAAACTTTGGCTGCCTGGCTCCCGCCCATTACTGCTATTTTGGCGGATGGCCATGCGTAGATCAACCGTGGGTCGTAAGCCTTACCACACATGGCGTAATTGCCAGCGCCGTATGAATTGCCTATTACAATGGTGAATTTTGGCACAACCGAATTGGCTACAGCGTTCACCATTTTAGCGCCGTCTTTTATAATGCCGCCATGTTCGCTGCGGCTCCCTACCATAAAACCGGTAACATCCTGCAGAAAAACTAATGGGATCTTTTTTTGATTACAATTCATAATAAAGCGGGTTGCTTTATCTGCCGAATCGGAATAGATAACCCCGCCAAACTGCATTTCGCCTTTTTTTGATTTAATAACCTTGCGCTGATTGGCCACAATGCCAACCGCCCAGCCATCTACACGACCTAAACCACAGATGATGGACTGACCGTAACCGGCCTTGTATTCCTCAAATTCCGAATCATCAATCAGTCGCTTGATGATTTCGTACATATCGTAAGCCTTCTCGCGGTTATCAGGCAGTATGCCGTAAATATCTTTCTCATTTAATTTGGGGGCCGATGGTTTTATACGGTCGAAACCCGCTTTGTTATAATCGCCCACCTTGTTCATGATATTGCGGATAGAATCGAGGCAGGCCTTGTCGTTAGGATGTTTGTAATCCGTTACACCCGAGATCTCGGACTGTGTAGTTGCACCGCCCAAAGTTTCGTTATCTACATCTTCGCCTATGGCCGATTTTACCAGATATGATCCCGCCAGGAAAACAGAACCTGTGCCCTCAACTATCATGGCTTCGTCGCTCATGATAGGTAAATAAGCGCCACCCGCCACGCACGAACCCATGATGGCGGCTATCTGGATGATACCCATGCTGCTCATCTGCGCGTTGTTGCGGAAGATGCGGCCAAAGTGTTCTTTATCGGGGAAGATCTCGTCTTGTAATGGTAGATATACGCCAGCCGAGTCTACGAGGTAGATAATGGGCAGGCGGTTTTCCATGGCAATTTCCTGTGCGCGCAGGTTTTTCTTGGCTGTTATAGGGAACCAGGCACCGGCTTTAACGGTTGCATCGTTAGCAACTATAACACATTGCCTGCCGCTTACATAGCCAATGCCACAAACAACGCCCCCACTTGGGCAGCCGCCGTGTTCGGCGTACATGCCATCGGCAGTAAAAGCGCCCACTTCCAGCCAGGGTTTATCGTCATCAATCAGGTATGCAACACGCTCGCGGGCAAGCATTTTGCCTTTTTCTTTTTGTTTGGCAGCAGCCTTTTCGCCACCACCCAGGTATATTTTTTTAAGCCGGGTGTTAAATTCGTAAACTAATTGCTTGTTAATATCCTCATTCTTATTGAATTCCAGATCCATACGTATGCTATAATAGATTATGTAATTTTAGGAAAATAAATTAGAAATAACCTAAAATCAATGCATATTATTATGCATGCATAGCAATTGAAGTAAAGTGCCAACTACAATCTGCAAACTCTATGTCAGATTCCTGTCCCTAAACCAAACTTCATCAGGTTTTATGTCGATGTTTTCCATCAGGTTAACCAGTTCTATTGGGTCTACTGAAGCAAGTACAAGTTTGCGGTTGGCGGGTTTAAGGTAGCGTTGCTCTACCATTACATCCATCTGCTTTAATAGCATATCATAAAAGCCATTAATATTCAAGATCCCTACCGGATGATTGTGCAAGCCTAATTGCAGCCAGGTAAGCACTTCAAAGAATTCTTCGAGTGTGCCAAATCCCCCGGGAAGCATGATGATACCATCGCAAAGGTCGTTCATTAACTGTTTACGCTGATGCATGTTCTCTACAATGCGTAATTCGGTAATACCCTTGTGGCCAACTTCTTTATCCATCAAAAACTGAGGGATAATACCAATTACTTTACCGCCACGGCTCATTACAGCATCGGCTAACAAACCCATTACGCCAACATTGCCACCACCATAAACCAGGGTAATATCTTTGCTTACTATCACATCAGCAAGTAATTCAACAGCTTGTTTTAACAGAGGGTCGCCGTTAAAGTTGGCGCCACAGAATACGCAGATGCTTCGCATTTTTAATTAGTGATTTGGTGAATTAGCGATTTAGTGAATAATGAAGAGTGCTAAATCACTAATTCAATAACTCACTAAATCACTAATTGAAATTATCTTGTATAATTCGGAGCTTCTTTTGTAATGGTAATATCGTGCGGATGGCTTTCGCGCATACCGGCAGCGGTGATACGTACAAACTTTGCTTTTTGCAGATCTTCTATGTTAGCAGCACCGCAGTAATGCATACCGGCACGTAAACCGCCAATGTACTGGTAAACCACTTCGGCCATGTTGCCTTTAAACGGCACGCGACCAACAATACCTTCGGGAACCAGTTTGGTTACCACATCGGTTTCGTCCTGGAAGTAGCGGTCTTTCGAACCCTTAGCCATAGCCTCAATAGAACCCATACCACGGTACGATTTAAATTTACGGCCTTCGTATATAATGGTTTCGCCCGGTGCTTCTTCCACACCTGCAAACAGCGAGCCTGCCATAATGGTGCTTGCACCGGCGGCTATCGCTTTCACAATATCACCGGTTTGTTTGATACCGCCATCGGCAATAACCGGGATACCAGTTCCTTCAAGTGCTTTGGCACATTCGTAAACCGCATATAGCTGTGGTACACCCACCCCCGCTATGATACGTGTTGTACAGATAGAACCTGGGCCAATACCCACTTTAACCGCATCAGCGCCTGCGTCGGCAAGCGCCCTGGCAGCATCGGCAGTGGCAATGTTACCCGCTATCACCTGCAGATCAGGATAAAGCTGTTTAACGGCTTTTACCATATCAATAACCCCTTTTGAGTGACCGTGGGCGGTGTCAACCGTTATAACGTCAACCCCGGCATTATAAAGGGCCGTAACGCGGTCTATATTATCAGCAGCAACACCAACGGCGGCACCTACGCGCAGGCGGCCAAATTCGTCTTTACAGGCGTTAGGGAAGTTTTTAACTTTTTGAATATCCTTGTATGTAATTAAACCTACCAGTATACCATCCTTATTTACAACGGGTAGTTTTTCTATTTTATTGGCTTGCAGTATGGCAGCAGCATCTAAAAGGTTTGTGCCTTGTGGTGCTACTATCAGGTTTGTTTTGGTCATTACTTCGCTAACCTTAACGGTAAGGTCTTTCTGGAAACGCAGATCGCGGTTAGTGATAATGCCTTTAAGCTTGTGCTCGGCATCTATAACCGGGATACCACCGATACTGTTCTCGCGCATAATGTTAACCGCGTCAGACAATAAGGCATCTTCCAGCAAAGTAACAGGATCCTGGATCATGCCACTTTCCGAACGTTTAACTTTACGTACTTCGTCGGCTTGTTGCTGTATGGTCATGTTTTTGTGCAGCATACCAATACCACCTGCCTGGGCAATGGCAATAGCCAAACCGGCTTCGGTTACGGTATCCATAGCGGCCGAAATGATCGGGATGTTTAAACGGATCTTTTTTGTTAAAAAAGTGCTCGTGTTAACTTCGCGCGGTAATACTTCTGAATAAGCGGGGAGTAATAGTACGTCGTCATAGGTTAATCCTTCGGCGACAAATTTGGATGGGTCTAACTGCATAGCAAATAATTATTTGGAGTTATTATTTGCCGGGCAAAGCTAACAAAATTTATGGAATTAGGAAAGCCCAATCTCGAATTGATGATAAGGTGACAATTGCTTGATTTTAGCTTTACATTATTAAATCCTATTTGGGTTAACTAACGGCGCTAAAACAAAAAACCGTTGGCTTTAGCCAACGGCAATTATTTTTTCATCTGCACATCTGCATATTCGCAAATCTGCACATCTATTAGTACTTCCCTACAATAACTTTATAAAAATTATCAAAATCAAAATACTTATTGGCTAACGCCTTTAGTTCTTCGGCGGTGATATTTTTTACGGTTTGGGTATAACGTTCGTAATAATCATAATCTAAACCGGCAAAGTGCAGGTTTTTGAATTTATCGGCATGCGAAAGCACATTCTCCAGGCTACCCAAAAGCGAGCCCAGCATAAAGTTGCGCACCAGCGATAGTTCTTCCTCCGGGATAAGCTCATCCTTTAAGAGATTTACTTCCTTCTCGATCTCCACTACGGCTGCTTTACAAACATCGGCACCAACTTCTGATGCGATAAAGAACGCGCCGGTTTGTTTGAATGACGACATCCCCGAACCTATACCATAAGTATAACCCTTATCCTCGCGGATGTTGGCCATTAACCGCGAACCAAAGTATCCCCCTAAAACAGTGTTTAAAACCTGCAGCCCGGGGAAATCCGGATGGGTGCGGTTTACAAACGGTGTACCTATGCGGATAGCAGATTGCAATGCATCGGCTTTTTCCAGGTAGATAAAACGCTCGGCAGATGGTTGTAATTCGGGCTGTGTGGTATCTGCCGGTGTGGTTACTTCGCCCCAAGCACCTTCAAATGTTTTGGTTACGGCTTCCAATATCTGCGGATCGGCTTTGCCTGCTATAATAATATTGCAATTGCCCGGCTGATACATTTGTTTATAATGTGTCAACAGGTCTTCCCTTCTCAGGGACTTGAAATCTTCAGGCTCGGCAGCAAGGCCATAAATGGTTTCGCCATATAAAGCCCTGTTAAATACACGGCGGGCAACAAAGTCATTCTTTTGCAGGCTTACCTGTAGTTTTTGCTGCTGATTGCGTACAAAAGTTTCCAATTCTTTCTCGGGGAAAATAGAATCGGTAAGAATGTCTTTTACAACCGGCAATGTGGCCTGCAAATGTTTTGTTAGCGTAAACAGTGTTACCTGCGAAAGATCGTAACTGTAATCAACCTGCAAAAAAGCGCCGTAGAAATCTACCTTATCGGCAATTTGCGCGGCGGTTAGATTGTGTGTACCCTCGGTAAGCATGGTGTTTACAGCCACGTTCAACAAAGGTTTTTTTGGGTCGAAACGCAGGTTGCTAAAGATCCATTCAATGCGTACAAGATCCAGATCGCCCGAGTTGAAAGTGAAGATATTACAGCCGTTTGCCAGCTTGGTACTTTCGGGATGGATCAGGTTTATATTTTCTACCCCATTAAATTGCGGGGGTGTTTTTCTATTTAAAATGCTCATGTTTAGTTTTATTGATGCATTATTCGCTAATCACTTCAACCGGTTCTTCAACTCCCTGTGCTAAATAAACAAGTGTTGAAGAGTTTTCTCTTTTGAAGATAGTATTAGCATGTGCCCTGATCTGTTCTGCTGTAACGGCTAAAAACCGGGCCGACTCGTGGTTAAAACCATCAGCATCGCCCATTAGTTCGTAAAAGGCCAGGTTCATGGCTTTATCCAAAAGCGACATCTCTGAGAACACCATGGTTGCTTCTGTTTTGTTTTTCACCTTGGTTAGTTCATCTGCAGGTACATCTTCATTTTTCAGTCGCTCCAATTCCTGCCAAAGCGCTTCTTCGGCCTGCTCTATGCTTATATTTTCCAACGGTTTCCCTTCCAGCACAAACATGCCTTTGTCCAGGCTGCCGGTTATATAAGCATGTACTTCACTAAATATGTGTTTTTCTTTTACCAGGTTGCGGTACAAACGCGATGAATTACCCCTTGAAAGAATATCAGACATCAGTTCAACCGGGTAATAACTTTCATCAACGCGCCCTTCCATCTGGAAAGCAATATATACATCGTTCAGCGGTACTTTTGCAGTAACGGTTTCGCGGCGTTCCTCTTTTTGAGGCTGCTCTTGCGGTAAATTACGCACATACTTTTCGCCAGCGGGTATCGATCCAAACCATTTTTCGGCCAGTACCTTTATGTCTTCGGTTTTAACATCACCGCCTACTACCATTATGGCGTTTTGCGGGTTATAATGTTTTTTAAAGAAGGCTTTTACGTCTTCGATCTTAGCATCCTCGATGTGTTTAATGGTTTTACCTATGGTTGCCCAACGATACGGGTGCTGCTTATAAACTATTGGCCTTAGTTTTAACCAAACATCGCCGTAAGGCTGGTTCAGATAGCGCTGTTTAAATTCCTCAATTACCACATTACGCTGCACCTCCAGGCTTTTCTCGCTAAAGGCAAGGTTAAGCATCCGGTCGCTTTCCAGCCAAAAAGCTGTTTCTATGTTGGCCGATGGAAGGGTGATATAATAGTTGGTAATATCGTTGCTGGTAAAAGCGTTATTTTCGCCCCCTACCCGTTGCAGCGGCCCATCATAATTAGGAATATTTGCCGACCCGCCAAACATAAGGTGCTCAAATAAATGAGCGAAGCCGGTTTGTTCGGGGTCTTCGTCGCGTGCGCCAACATCATAAAGAATGTTTAGCACGGCCATTGGGGTTGTATTATCTTCATGAACTATAACCCTAAGGCCATTGTTCAGCGTAAATCGATTGAATTTAACCATGTAATAACGATTATTTAACGGTAGGCAAATGTATAATTTTTACAAAGCCATAGTGTTTAAATGTTGTAAAGATTTGAAGGTATATAAATTACAGACAGTAATTATTGCAAAATGTTACAGGCAATTGAGCGGTTACTTTTCTTCGCGCCCATATAGTTTACGCAGTTTGTTCTTGGCCCTTTCCAGGGGTTTCTTTTGGGTTTTGGTGAGGTTTTTTCCGGCGCGATTGATATAAAAACTAAGCATAGACATGGCGCTTTGGAAAGGCGATCCCTTACGCCTGTGGCTTGTATCGGCCGAGTGTTTTAATGATTCGGCAATTTCTTCCGGATCTTTTGACTTAAAAACTTCCCTGTCCAAATCGAGCGCATCACTGGTTTCGGTTACTTTAGCCGACCACTTTTTCGCGCTTTTTTTCGCTTTATGTTTCACAGCCATAACACTATATCTTTTATTAATAAAAGAGGAGCTGCTGAAAAAAGTTTTTATAATTTTATATTCCTGATGGATGCGATACTTACCACCGACCAGCTTATTCAGCAATTAATGGTTGACCCTACAAAAGGGTTTATTGAACGCCTGTCTGTTAAATTAAGAGAACAAAACTTTGACCTGAACAGGCTAATAGATATTACATTTCACCCTGATACACAAGTTGGTTTTAGGGCCGCGTGGCTGCTGGATACTACTATTTTGGCCGAACCCGAACGGTATATTAATAACCTGGAATATTTTGTACAGCGAATGGGAAATGTTACCAATGCCAGCTGCAAAAGGCATTACACCCGCATTATGATGAACCTTACCATGCCGGATGCACCGGAAGGTATCAGATCAAGGTTAGCAGCTATAGATATGGAAGTTGTAGTTGAGCAGTGTTTCGACTGGCTGATAGATCCTAAAGTAAAAATAGCTGTTAAAGTATTTGCGGCCGATACCCTGTTTAATTTATGTGATCAATACGATTGGATAAAGGAAGAATTGGCTAACCAGGTACTATTCATGCTGCGCGACGGTGGCCCGGCCATACAATCAAGAGGAAAGAAATTGCTTGCAGCAATTAAAGGCTAAAGTAAAAGCCAAAACTCAAAAACAATGCCTGTCGCCAGCAAAGCTTTTGAATTTTGACTTTGTACTTGTGAATTACTGCGTCGGCCTATCACTACCGTGCAGGTTATTACTTACCTGATGGTGGTGCAATTTGGCTGCTATTGCCGATGAGCTATCATCGGCATAGGTACCGTAGGCGTTAACTAATATACCTTTTAAATTATACTTAGGTGAACTAATACCATAAACTATGGCCATATCATCCGGATTGCTTTGCCCCTCGAAACGGTAGAACTCGTCAATTTCGAAATCGTTGGCAGTCATATGTATGTTGTTCGATTTATCATCTATGGTGTCGCCTTCAAGGCTTAAATTTGCGGTATATCCTCTTTTCGTCAAATCGTTAGTGGCATCCACTAATGTTTCAAAATTTTTCATGGTAGTAGCGTTTATTTTGGTGTGATAATGATTATAATATAATAACCCAAAAACATGCCTGTTGTTTTAAATTGAATGATGATGTTTACAGTCAATTTTATTTATTTAATTTCAATATATAAGATATAATCATCATCTTTGATTACCTGAGCATCAGACAATTAAGTGTTTAAAATGGTGCATCTATCACAATTATGAAAAGATTTTTACTTCTAACCTTTATTGCGATATCTTTTATTGCTTGTAAAAAAGATAATGGCAATCCCCCCTCAACTGGTAAAAAATTATTATCCAAAGTGGTGGATTCTTACAACGGAATCACTACAGCGTATAGCTATAATGACAAAAATCAGCTGATTAAAGTTCATGAATCTTCTAAGTATACACCTCTTGTTCAAGATTTCGTTCTGGCATATAATGCTGACGGCACATTAAAAAGGCTGGAAAATGCAGGACAGTATTCATATGATTATCTTAATTTTAGCTATTCTAATGGTGTACCAACAGGAATTAACCGCATCTTTCCTTCAAACCCGGCAGTAAACAGCGCCATTGTATTAAAAACAAATGAGCCGGGTACTATAAGTGGAATGATCTATTCTTATGTAAATGGTAATGAATATGTTATCAATGACGTTGCATTTGAATATCTTAATGGCAATCTTGTAAAGTCTACTTCAAAGGATTTAGGGGAGTTTTCTTCGGGATCCGTTTATGAGTATGGAGATAAAAAAAGCCCGTATCTATATAGCGGTGACATGTTTAATATGTTTAATGCGTTTTATATGTTTACCAGGTCGATGATGCCATTAGCCAATAAAAATGAAATAATAAAAGAGACACATATGGATTTTTCTGAAACAACCACTTATGTTTATAGCTACACATACGATAGTGACGGCTATCCTACTAAGGCAAACGTAGAAAGCACGTATATTAAGCAGAATGTTCCCGAGATACAATCCGGCACAATTGAATACACTTATATAAATGCTAAATAGCCATCGGGCCCGGATATTTCGTTAAAGCTTGCTACAACGTTACTCCAATTAAAGTATTACAAAAAGAGCGGCCCAAAAGGCCGCTCTTTTTATGAATATATCCTAACATCAAATTATTCACTTGCATTCATAAATACGAAGTTGTTATCAAACATATCCAGCTTTATCTTACTGTCTCTATCTACCTTACCGGCCAATATTTGCTTTGATAGCTCGTTCAGTATTTTCTTTTGGATAACACGTTTTAAAGGCCTTGCACCAAATTGCGGGTCGTAACCCAATTGTGCCAGCCAGTCTAAAGCCTCATCAGATGCTTCGATGGTTACACCCATTTCGGCAAGGGTTTGCTGTACCTGCTTAAATTGCAGTTTCACAATATCGGTTATCTCGTCCCTGCTAAGCGGAGTAAACATAATGATCTCGTCAATCCTGTTCAAAAACTCGGGGCGTATGGTTGCCCGCAGCAAGGTAAACAGGTCGTTCTTTGTTTTGGCGATAACTTCCTCGCGGTTATTATCATCCAAATCCTGGAAGTTATCCTGGATAATATTAGAACCGATATTAGATGTCATGATGATGATGGTATTCTTAAAGTTTACCACCCGGCCTTTGTTATCGGTTAAGTGGCCATCATCTAATACCTGCAACAGGATGTTAAATACATCAGGGTGCGCTTTTTCTATCTCGTCCAGCAATACTACACTGTAAGGTTTGCGGCGCACGGCTTCAGTCAGCTGTCCACCTTCATCGTAACCCACATATCCCGGGGGCGCACCTATCAGCCTTGAAACCGAATGACGTTCCTGGTATTCGCTCATATCAATACGCACCAACGAGTTTTCATCGTTGAACAAGTATTCGGCAAGGGCTTTGGCCAGCTCGGTTTTACCCACACCGGTAGTCCCCAAAAATATGAACGAACCTATGGGTTTGCGTTTATCCTGCAAGCCGGCACGGCTACGGCGGATAGCATCGCTTATCGCTTCAATAGCTTCCTCCTGCCCTGCTACACGTTTGTGGAGCTCATCTTCCAGGTTAAGCAACTTTTCGCGTTCGCTTTGTATCATTTTACTAACCGGGATACCTGTCCAGCGGCTTACTACACCTGCAATATCATCAGCGGTAACTTCCTCTTTCAGCATACGGCTATCCTGTTGGTTTTCCAGCAAGGCAGCTTTCAGCTTATCAACCTGCTGCTGGGCTTCCACTATAGTTCCGTAGCGTAACTCGGCTACCTTGCCATAATCACCGGCACGTTCGGCCTGTTCGGCTTCCTGTTTGTAATTCTCTATCTGTTCAACCTTTTGGTTAATGCCATCAACCAGGTCTTTTTCGCCCTGCCATTTGGCACGTAATGAATCGCGCTCGGCAGATAGGTTGGCAATTTCTTCACTCAGTTCTTTAACCTTGTGGTCGTCTTTTTCACGCTTAATGGCTTCGCGCTCAATTTCAAGCTGCATAATGCGGCGTTCCAGTTCATCAACCGCTTCCGGTACCGAATCCATCTCTAAACGCAGCTTAGAGGCCGCTTCATCCATTAAATCGATAGCCTTATCGGGCAAGAAACGGTCAGATATATAGCGTTGCGACATTTCAACAGCGGCAATAATAGCTTCATCCTTGATACGTACCTTATGGTGCGTTTCGTAGCGTTCTTTCAATCCACGCAAAATAGAAATGGCATCGGCAGTATCCGGCTCATCCACCATCACCTTCTGAAAACGGCGTTCAAGCGCTTTATCTTTCTCTACATATTTCTGATACTCGTTAAGCGTTGTCGCGCCAATGGCACGTAGCTCGCCACGGGCAAGGGCAGGTTTCAGAATGTTTGCCGCATCCATAGCGCCCTCGCCACCGCCTGCACCAACAAGGGTGTGGATCTCATCAATAAACAGAACGATCTCGCCATCGCTTTGGATAACCTCTTTGATAACGGCTTTTAAGCGCTCTTCAAACTCGCCTTTGTATTTGGCGCCTGCAATCAGCGCGCCCATATCAAGTGAATAAACGGTTTTGGTTTTCAGGCTTTCGGGCACATCGCCTTTTATAATACGGAAAGCGATACCTTCGGCAATAGCGGTTTTACCCACACCGGGTTCACCAACCAGTATAGGGTTATTTTTAGTACGGCGCGATAGGATCTGTATCACACGGCGGATCTCTTCATCACGGCCTATAACCGGGTCAAGCTTGCCGCTTTCGGCATACTCATTTAGGTTACGGGCATATTTGTTTAGCGCGTTGTAAGTAGCTTCGGCATTTTGGTTGGTTACCTTGCTATCGCCACGCAGGCTAATAATGGCCTTTTTCAGATCTTTTTCGTTAACGCCGGCATCCTTCAACATGCCGGAAATTTTGTCCCCGGCTGATAATATGCCTAATAATATATGCTCAACAGATACAAATTCGTCCTTAAATTCTTTTAAATAAGAGTTTGCCTTCTGCAAGGCTGCATTTACGCTTGATGACAAATAAACCTCGCTCCCGCTAACTTTTGGGAAGGATGATATTTGCGCGTCGAGCGTTTCGTTAAGTCGGTTAACGTTAACGTTTAGTTTTTTTAACAGGTAGGTAATAACGTTCTCGTCAACCAGTAATAAACCTTTCAATAAATGCGCGGTCTCGATAGCTTGCTGCTGATTACCGATCGCAATTTCGGATGCCTTTTGTACAGCTTCCTGGGCTTTTATGGTAAAGTTGTTAAAATTCATAGTGCCCAAATAGCCTCAAAACAATTGCCACATTTCGTTTTATGAACAAATGGCATTCATTTTTTTTCTTTACCGACATTTTGTCAAAAAGTTTACATTAGTTCAGCTACATCCCATTGAAATTGCAGTATTTTTAGCTGACCTAAACATTGAATATTTTACAGCTTATTATAAAAAGTAATTTGGAAACTCATTTCTTCACAAAACTCTCTCCTAAATACAGCACAGCTTATCGTAATTATTATACTTATCAGAATTTGATAAGCGTTCGTACGGCAAGTTTTATATTTCTTACCTTAAGTATAATTATCCGGATACTTTACCATATTTTCCCCGAAAGTTTGACCAAAGCGCAGAACTTCCCCGAGTTTAACCGTGTTAACTGGGTATTTATTATTGTAACACCACTGTTTTATTTAATAAGTCATTTACTGGTGCTGCATATGCGTAAAACCAGGTGGGCTACCGCGGGTATGGCTTTATTTGTTTTTGTGTTTTCCCTGTATCTTATAGGCTGCGGCATGTACTCCAGCTTTATATCCACATCCGACCCCAGTAACGCCCTTACCTTATACCTTGTTGCTTTAAGTATTGTGAGCGTGCTGTTTGTGTTTGAGTATCACGAGACGCTTATATTGCTTGTTAGTGTAGAAATAATGTTTACCATGATGCTTTTTCATGCGCAGGTAAGCGCTACCGAAATGACGTATAACCAAATGATCTCGGCCATATTGCTTGCCGGATTCTATTTAACATCCAGATACTTTTTCTCTTACAAGGCCAGTTATTACGGGCAGATAGTAGAGATCCGCCATAAGAACCAGGAAATTGAAAAGGCTAACAATTTTAAAAACCAGGTACTGGGTACCGTAGCGCACGACTTACGTAACCCAATTGCCGCTGTTGAATCATTAGCGATGCTGATGGAACTGGAGGATATTGACGAGGATACCCAGGATAGTTTAAGTATGATGCGCGAATCGTGTGTGAAGGCACGTACTATTATTGACGACCTGCTTGATGCTGCCCGTTACGATAACAGCACTAATTTTGACACCCATAAAACCGAGCTTAACGGCATTCTACAGGGCATTATAGACACCTGGAATATACAAAAGGGCGGCAAAAATAATGTGGTGTTTATAAGTGATATTAAAACCGTCTACGCGCAAATTAACCCCGAAAAATTCCCGAGGGTTATTGATAACCTGATCAGTAACGCGTTAAAATTTTCAAAGGAAACCGATAAGGTGGAACTACACCTTAAGCGCGAAAAGAATAAGATAATTGTTCAGGTGAAAGACCAGGGTGTAGGTATTCCTAATGAGCTGATACCAAAACTTTTTGAGCGCTTCTCCGGCGTCGGTCGTACCGGGCTAAAGGGTGAGCAATCTACCGGGATAGGTTTGAGCATTGTTAAGGATATTGTAGAAAGCCACGATGGCAAAATAAGCGTTCACAGCGTAGAAGGCAAGGGTAGCACATTCACAATTATATTGCCCGTGGCCGCCTGATTAAAGGCTTAATTTATTTAAAAAGGAACATGCACGATTGCATTTAAAAGCCATGTCATTTCGAACGAGGTACGAGGAGAAATCTTTTACAACAAACAGGGCTGCTTGCATGTCCGGATGCAAAGTGTAAAAGATTTCTCCTCACTCCATTTCACACCCCGCCCCTCTGTTCGTTCGAAATGACAGGTTGTGATAAGACTAAAGCTTTCTTACTTCTGAAACTCCGGCTTCAACTCCGCTTTCATTGCCTTGCGAAACTTCATTACTTTGGGTTGCGATACACTGCTGATGTAGGGGTTATCGCCATGGGTACGGTAATAGCCCTGGTGATAGTTCTCGGCTGCATAAAAGGCTGTGAATGGTACCACTTGCGTAACAATGGGGTTGCTGTAGTGCCTGGTATCGTTCACTTTTTTAATGGTGTTTATCAAGGTGTTCTTCTCGGCATCGTTACGGTAAAAAGCTATCGAACGGTAATCGGTACCCACATCAGGACCCTGACGGTTAAGTGTTGTTGGATCATGCGCGAAAAAGAAAGCCTCGGCCAACGTAGCAAAGCTGATCACTTTGGGGTTATAGTAAACCTGGGTAACCTCGGCATGGTTGGTGTTCTGGCTGCTTACGTCCTCATAGCTTGGGTTTTTAGTTTTACCGCCCGCATAACCCGATACCACTTTGCTAACGCCCTGTAATTCACTCAGGGCCTCGCTCATGCTCCAGAAACAGCCACCACCAAATGTGGCCACGGCCTCGCCTGCTGCAGGCTTTGGCACCGGTGCAAAAGCGTTACGGCTTTTGGTTTGCCCGTTGGCACAGCCGGTAAAAATTAGTATGGTTGCAAAATATAACAGAATGCGTTTCATAATTGTATCAATTTATTTAATACAATTTACGCAAAGTATGGTGAGACGGATTGGCCGTTTAGTCATGTGTGGGTAAGTTTACTCACCCGGTCTTTGCGTCGCTCGACCACCCCCTCTGCTTCGCAAAGAGGGGTTTAATATATTTTCACCTTCTTTCCGCTTGCGGAGAGAGGGTCGCCAGCGCAGCGTAGCGGGGGTGAGTTAACCGGAAGCAGGTAGTGGTTTCCTCTAATACCTGCCGTACTTATATTTTATTTGCCTCAGAATCTGGTCAACGCCATTGGTTTTTATTTCATATACGGTGTTCAGCATCATACCCAGCTTACCCGGCGGGAAACCTTTTTTATACATCCACTCCAGGTAACTTACCGGTATATCACAAATCAGGGTGTCTTTATGCTTGCCAAAGGGCATGCGGGTATTTACAATATCAATTAAGATCTGGGGATCGGGTACTATGTTTTCCACGGTGTAAATGTAGAATAATATTGGCTTAAGCCCATATCTTACCCGCCTTACGTACCAATAAAAAACTTAGCAGGGTGGCCGTAATGGCAATAGCGGCATTCCGTTTCAGGGTGCCTTTATAGGGTGGTATATAACGTACGCCGTTTTCATCGGAGATGGCGCCATGCCCAACATATCGCCCGCTTTCGGGCACTGCAATACGCTCAAACCTGTTTGCCAGCAGGTTAAGCGGGGTAGATAGCTCCTTGCCCCGCATAACAATACCATGCCCGGTTGCCGCAATACGTGGTTGCAATGCGGCAAGTTTTCGTACCGATTTTGCCGCGGCTATCCAGTCGGTAGTAATATACCGTGGCGGGCCGCTCACCTTTTTCCGGTAGGTAAACATATAAAAAGCCGATTCGGCCTGCGTGGTGGTAAATGCATCGCCGGCTATCAGCGTGGTATTCAACGGCAGATACAGCGAAATATGCCCCGGCGTATGCCCGGGTGTATGAATTACCTTCCATTCCGGCAGTTCAGGAATGCCGTCCAACAAATCAATCTCGCGGATGTTCCTCCGAATATTTATAGGTTTTGTTGGCCAGATCCACGATATTAAACTCATAAAACCCCCACCCACTTCCGGGTCGGCAGGCGGATAGGACGATTTTCCGGTTAAATAAGGTAGCTCAAGCTTATGGGCGTAAACGGGTACGTTCCAGTATTTCAGCAGTTCGGGCAGCGAACCTGCGTGGTCAAAATGGCCATGGGTAAGTACTATAGCGCTCGGCCTTGTACCAGGGCCAAACAATGCTTCGGCCATAGCAATTATTTTTTTAGCAGAACCCTTTAGCCCGGTATCAACCAAAACCCAGCCTTTGCCAATACCACGGCGGTTGGCAATCATGTACACGTTCACAACCAAAAGCCGCATACCCCATACACCCTGTGCCACCTGGAAATATTTCATATTCATTATTTAAGTAAAATTTAATTGGTTGTAAGTTTAACAGCTATGCAATGCTAATAGTTTTGAAGCCCTATCCAATTAATGATTCTGGGCTTGCCTTCGGCCAGGCTTTACGCTCATACGCGCACAGGCCTTAACATATTGTCATACTGAGCTTGTCGAAGTACGGTATCCACTTCAATCCTTAACGCAATTTTCTGGTGGCCAAATTCGTTTATATATTGATCTGATTCCACAGGAGAACCTATAAAATGCGCCATCCTACCTCCTAATAACAACCAGGCCAAACACAAAGCCCATCCCCTTGTTAAAATTGTAAACAACTACATTATGGAACAACAATTTGAAGCGGTACTCACCGGATCTGATACGCCTGTTAACGGGATAGTTACACAGAAAAGTGACGGAATTTACGAATTTAGCGCGCTGGACGAGAGCCTGCAACTAACCATTGCCCGAAACGAACATGGCCAATGGGAACGCATTGCCGGGTCAGAACCGTATTTTTCGGGCTGGGTAGATGAGCTGGCAGAACAGATACAAACAACAATATAATTATTAAATAACATGGAAAAGCGTGAATTAGGCAAGTCGGGCATTATGGTGCAACCCTTTTGTTTTGGTGGTAACGTGTTTGGCTGGACAGCCGACCAAAAAACCTCCTTTGCCCTGCTGGATGCCCTGATTGACGCCGGATTCGATTTTGTAGACACAGCAGACGTTTACGCACGCTGGGTACCGGGCAATAAGGGTGGCGAATCTGAAACTATAATAGGTAACTGGTTTAGACAAAGCGGTAAACGCGATAAGGTAATATTAGCTACCAAAGTGGGTAAAGCCATGGAGGGCAAACAAGGCCTTTCTAAAGCCTACATCACCGAGGCGGTAGAAGCATCGTTACGCAGGTTGCAAACCGACTATATAGACCTGTATCAGGCGCACGACGATGATATCAACACGCCTTTAGAAGAAACGCTGGAAACTTTTGATGATCTGATAAAACAAGGTAAAGTACGAGCCATTGGTGCATCAAATTATAACGCTGATAGATTTCGCGAGGCTTTACTGGTAAGCAAAAACAATGGCTTAGCCCGTTATGAAACCCTGCAACCCGAGTATAACCTATACAACCGCGAAGATTACGAAAGGCATTATGAATCGTTATGCCGTGAGAGTAATATTGGTGTTATTACCTATTATTCTTTGGCCAGTGGTTTCCTTACCGGTAAATATCGTTCGGAGGCCGACCTTGACAAAAGCAAACGTGGTGGTGGAATAAAAAAATACCTGAACGGCCGCGGTTATAAAATATTAAGTGCTTTAGATAAAGTAGCCAGCGAATACAAGACCACACCTGCAAGCGTTGCATTGGCGTGGATAATGGCAAGGCCCGGCATTACTGCCCCCATTGCCAGTGCTACCAGTATACAGCAATTAAATGATCTGTTAAAATCCACACAGCTAAATTTAAGTGGCGAAGCCATTGAACTGTTAACCACAGCCAGCACCTACTAAGCCGGAGTAAGTAAAAGTAAAAAGCCATCCGCTGTAAGCGTGATGGCTTTTATTATATATGTTGGGGAGATAATTTTAGAACCTTCCCGGGCGATGTGGACCGCCCTGGCCGCCCCTGTTTTGAGCAAATTGACTGTTATTATCACCACCTCCACGATTCCTTTCGCGGCCACCACCATTGTTTGACGGGCGGCTGTCACCTCTGTTATCGTTTCTGTTTGGTTGTGATGGCTGGCCCCATCCACCCCTATTACCACGGTCGTTGTTGCGGTCGTTACGGTTTGGTTGTCCCCAGCCGCCCTGATTGCCCCTGTCGCGGTTTGGCCTTTCAAACCTGTTATTTCCTTTATTCCAGTCGTTACGGTTGTTGTCATCCCTGCGGTTCCAATCGTTACGATTGTTATTACGTCTGTCGGCATAGTTATTATCCCTGCGGTTCCAGTCGCCACGGTTAAAGCTGCCACCCCATTTGCTCCGGTATTGATCGTGACGCATATATGGGCGTCGTCCCCTTACCTCAAATCTGCGGGCGGTACGCCAGTCATAGTTGCGGTAAGCTCCCGGTAAATATGCTGCAGATACCCAACTGCCACCATCCTGGTAGTAATAGCAATGGCGTGGTATGCTGTAATAAGCCTCAACTTCGGGCAGATAATAATAATCGTCGCTGTCATCAAACTCATCGTTATCATAAACCATAACGGGTTGTGGCGGCGGGGCCGGTACATACACCCTGCGTGCCGGTATGTTAAAACCTATATGTACTGATACTTGCGCCTGGGCACTATTGTAAACCAAGCTCCCGAATAATATTGCTGATAGTATAACTGACTTTCTCATATCCTTAAAATTTATACATCTATGACGGCAGATGTAAAGGATAGTTTAATATCGTTTTGTGATAATATTTGTCAGCGTAATATATTTGGAATATTGTACTGCGCTTATTCGGCATTCCAGAATATAGTATTGCAATGCATCCGCGGAATATTTATTAATGAATAATGTACCTATTCACCTCTGTGTCACCATATTTCTACAAAACAGATTTCGATATTTACTGTATATTAAGTTAATTTGATACATCAATACACCAGTATAAATCCTTTAGTCTACTTATATATTATTTCCTATAAACACTCACAACAATGAAAAACAGATCGTCCATTTTTTTACTAACAGCTGCGTTTGCGGGGGCAGTATTATTAAACGCATGTACAGGCAACAGCAAAAAAAGTACTGCCGAAAATACTGATAGTTCTAAAACTGCCGGGGTTGCAACTGCATCTGCAGGGTTAACGTTGCCAGAAGGTTTTAATGCCGCAATACTTGCCGAAGACCTTGGTGGTACGCGCCATATAGCAGTTTCGTCGCAGGGCGATATTTTTGTAAAACTGGGTAAACCAAAAGATGGTAAAGGCATTTTGGTTTTACATGAAAACAATGGTAAAGCCGAAGTTAAAAACGGCTTTGGCGATTATGAAGGTACCGGTATTTATATCAAAAATGGGTACTTATACACCTCATCAAATGAGGATGTGTATCGTTATAAACTGAATGATAAAAACGAAGTAATTGATCCTGCAAAGCGCGAAACAGTTGTTAAAGGCTTATTAAACCGTAATCAGCACGAAGCCAAGGCCATAGTATTGGACGATGCCAGCAACCTTTACGTTAATATTGGCGCATACTCAAATTCCTGCCAGATAAAAGATCGTGAGAAAGGTTCATTAGGCCAGCCTGGGTGTCCTATATTGGATTCTGCGGGTGGTATTTGGCAATTTAAGGCTGATAAGCTAAACCAAACTTATAAAGATGGCGTGCGTTATGCAACCGGCCTGCGCAACGTTGTTGGTATGGACTGGAATAAACAAAACAACCAGCTATTTGTAATGCAGCATGGCCGCGATGCCCTGCATGATATATTCCCCGATATGTTTGACACCAAGCAATCGGCCATTTTACCTGCCGAATGTATGTATGCCATTAAAAAGGGTGATAATGCAGGCTGGCCTTATATTTATTACGACCAGGAACAACGCAAAAAGATATTGGCGCCCGAGTACGGTGGCGATGGTAAAAAAGATGGCGACCCAACCCATAAATTTATTAACCCTGCCGCAGCATACCCGGGCCACCTTGCCCCTAACGGTTTGTTATTTTATACCGGCGACCAATTCCCCGAGAAATATAAAAACGGTGCGTTCATCGCTTTCCATGGTTCATGGAACCGCGCACCCGAGCCACAGGCTGGGTATTTTGTAGTTTTTCAACCATTTAAAGATGGAAAACCTGATGGTAAGTGGGAAGTATTTGCCGATGGCTTTTCGGGTTCGCCGGAAAATACGGCTAAAGGAAGCGCCGTACGCCGTCCTTGTGGTTTAGCACAAGGCCCCGATGGTTCAATTTATGTTACCGACGATTCTAAAGGAACTATCTACAAGATCAGTTACAAAAAATAGCATTACCTATCACAATAAAAAAGGTGCCCTGATTTGATTATTGGGCACCTTTTTTTATTAACCGGTAAGCGTGTATTGATATACAATACCCTGCCGCATTTTAAGTTTTACGCGGCCTATGCTTTCTTCGGTACTTTCGAGCTGTTCTTTTGCTGTAGCCTCCATATAGGCATTGCGGTAAGCTTCCAGTGCTTTATTCCAGAGCTTGTTTTTTTCAGCATATAAGCCCAATAATTCATAAATGGATGATGCATTAACACCCGGTGTATTCAACGCGGCTGTTGCAATCAGGTTAACCTGTTTATCCATTTTTAAAAATACAACCAGGCTTAAGTAATCGAAATAGTTATCAGAGAATAAAGGGTCAATTTCCATGCAGGTTTTAAAATGGTAACCTGCCGTTTGATAATCTTTAAAATCGTAATAATATATCTTACCGATCTGGAAATGCGCACGTGCGTATAATGGGTCGTTTGCAATCAGCTCATTTAGTAAATTCAATGCTTTTGGGGTTTCGCCGTAAGTTAGCTCATCCACAGCCTGTAGATACTTTTCTTCAACAGTATAATATGTGTCCATAAAATTCAAATAAACCCTGGGCGTAAAGCTTTAGGTGTTTGTTCAATAAAAAATAAATTGTGTTTCCTGTGTAAAGCAGGTATACTAAGAGAAGAGTTGTATCCTTGATGCATAGCTCTTCTGCAGCATGCCCATGGGCCGCTTAAAGGTATTGCAGATAGAGTTTATTAGTTGCATTGTATTATTATTTGCTGCGAAAGTACGGAATATGTGGTGGATTTCAAAATTGGCATGCCAATTACTTGTCGTCCTGAACGATAGTGAAGGATCTATAGGTGAACTTTGCCTGACTGATTTGCATGTTGGCGATTAGATACTTCACTATCGTTCAGTATGGCAAACGGAAGTCTTCCTGCGTTAGATTACAGCGAATACCGGCCTGCGCAGTATAAGCGTAAAACCCAGCCAAAGGCAACGCCTTATTACACTGTGAAGTTAATTAGTTACATTATTTATCCGAACCAGTTGAATAGCTCATTTTGGTGTAAACTTTGTTTTTCAGTACCTGCTATGTCCTTTAATATCTCGCCCTCGCCCATTTGTATAATGCGCGAACCATAATTGCCGGCGTCTTTTAAATTATGCGTAACCAGTATGGCGGTGAGCTGATATTCTTTGATCAGGCTATCAGCAATGCGTAATACATTTTCAGCAGAGCGTGGGTCGAGCGCAGCGGTTGGCTCATCTAACAGCAGGATTTTGCAGGTATCCATTACACTCATTAATAAGGTAAGTGCCTGTCGTTGTCCGCCGGATAATGTACCGATAGGCTGTTCTATTTTATCTTCCAAACCCATTCCCAGGGTGGCTATCCTATCTTTTACAAGACTTTTAAATTGATCGTTTTTACCTATAGATAGGTTTTTTGCTTTTGTGCGCAAAGCGGCCAATCTAAAGTTATCTATTATACTCAGATCAGCAGCGGTGCCCAGTAACGGGTTCTGAAAGATGCGGGCTATCCATTTGCTACGTTTATGTTCGGGCAGGCGGGTAACGTTATTACCGTCGATAGTTATTGAACCTGAATTTGGCAGGATATTACCCGAAACAAGGTTCAGTAAGGTTGTTTTACCCGACCCGTTTGAGCCTACTATGACTACAAATTCCCCTGTTTTAATATCCAGATCAATATTATTTATAGCTGTTACCTGGTTAGGCTTACCCGTATTAAAGGTTTTATTAATGTTGCTTAGCTGAATCATGATGCCCTCCCGGTTAAGCGTGGAAAACCTACAATGAGTAATACAAAAGCCGCCGTTACAAGCTTTAACAGGTTGGCATCTACCCCAATATATAGCGTAAAGGCCAATACAAACTGGAATATCACCGCCCCTGCCATTACCAAAATCAAACTCAGCCATACAGAAGTTATCTGTAACCAGTTGATAATAGTTTCGGCAATGATCACCGAGCCCAAACCTACAATTACAATACCTATTCCCATACTGATATCGGCAAAACCTTGTAACTGTACAATAAGGTAGCCGCTTAGCGCTGTTAAGGCATTTGCAATGGCCAGACCGGTAATTTTCATGCGGTCGGTATTTACACCTAAGGCACGTACCATAGGCTCGCTGTTGCCTGTGGCGCGCATAGCTATGCCAAAATCTGTTTTAAGCAAGTAGCCAATAATAAGTGCTACTATTAAAACAAAGCCAATAAGTATTAAGAGTGAGTTTTGATTAACATTAGTAATTAAATTAACAACCGAGAATAAGGTGGGCATACTTAATAGCGGCAAATTAGAACGGCCGAGGATGGTAAGGTTCACCGAATAAAGCGCTGTCATTACCAAAATACCGGCAAGCAGGGCGTTTATCTTTAATTTGGTATGGATAATACCTGTAAGCGCACCTGCCAGTGCACCTGCTAAAAGTACCGTTGGTAAAATAATATATCCGGGTTGATTGTGGGTAAGCATTATTCCTGTTACTACACCACCAAGCGTATAGCTGCCATCGGTAGTTATATCGGGAATGTTAAATATTTTCATGGATATATAGATCCCGAACGCTATACCCGCGAAACATAGTCCCTGCAATAAGGCGGTGAGGTAAAAATCCATTATTTTACAGCTTCAAATTCAGCAGGAATATTAATGTTATACTTTTTGGCCGCCGCCGCATTATAAACCCGCTTACGGATCTTCACCATCTCCAGTTTCAACCCATCGGTTTTATGGGTTTTAAGGTACTCGGCAGCTTGCAGACCAGATTGATATCCCCATTGATAAATATCGGCACCAAAGGCAGCCACTGCACCACGCTGAACCAATCCAGCTTCGCTGGTAAATATGGGGATGTTTTTTTCGTTACAACTTTTCAATATCGTTTCAAAGGCTGCAAACACGGTATTATCCGGATTAGCAAAAAACGCGTCTATATTTTTATTGAGCAAAGCTTGTGTCACCAGTTGCGCATCGGCAGATGAATTTAATGGTAGGGCAATTACCTTTACATTAAGTTTAGCGGCAAGCCCCTGTATCCGCTGTAAAGCATCGGCAGATTGCGGTTCTGATTGATTATAGATCATACCAATAGTTAACCGTGTTCCTTTTGGCTTTAACAGCTTTGGGATGATGGCGAAGGATGTATCGATGTAATTCAGTTCTTCCATTGTGCCGTACAGATTTGCAGGGGCTTTACCGGTAGCATCTGTCACTTTCATTCTATCAGGTGTTGGCGATACCATCTGGAAAATGGGGATAGTTTTGGTTTTCTGTATAGCGGCAACGGTTGATAGTGTGGTTGAAGTGGCCAGCAGATCTACCTTCTCGGATACAAAGTAATTCACTATTTGCGTAAGTGTAGGGATACTCCCCTGTGCGTTGCGATATTCTATTTTGATATTCTTTTTTTCCTCGCTAAACCCGTTCTGCTTTAAAGCATCAATAAAGCCATTTTTTGCCTGCGATATGGTGGCATCTTCAAAAGCATCGATAAAACCTACAACAGGTACATTGTTTTTGGTAGATGACGAGCAGGATGCAATGATGATAGTGAATAGCAGTATAGGTAAGATCCGTAGAAATTTCATAGTACTAAGGTATATAATACACCCAAAAAAGAAAAACATTAAAAAGTAACGTTTTGATGGGTTAAGCCGTCTTAAATGAGTTTATCAATTATATTTGCTAAGCCAATAACCAATATGAAATTTAAACTTATACTTTCGGGGATTTTCCTTTTTTCTGCAGGCTGCCTGTTTGCGCAAAATGCAAATACTAATCCGTTTAATGATTTTGCCAACAAACAAAGCGGATTAGTAAAAAAAGCATATGACAAACGTGACGATGCTGAAGGCATCAAACTAATGAGCGAGCTAATGGCTCAATACAACCAACTCAACCCACAGGATAAGCGTATGTACAAAGGCTATTTAACTAATAACTGGTATAACGTAAGCTGCCTTTATTCTTTGATCAATAAAAAACCCGAAGCAATAAGCACTTTGGATAGCGCTGTTTATTATGGATACATAAATTATGCCCACTTACAAGAGGATACCGACTTTGCCAATATCAAAAACGAGCCAAAATTTAAACAGATCAGCGAATTGCTGCGCTCGGTAGGCGATTACAAATACATTCTGCAAAAAGCAGAAAAATTTAACCCGGATGATCAGCGCAAAGTGCCCGCTTTTACTTATCAATCGGCAACAGACCCTAATTTGGTGGCTATCCGCAAAAAATTTAAGCTCGATTCTATTGCTGGCAAAGGTGATGAAGCTTCAAAGGCGATCAATATCCTTAAATGGGTGCACAATACCGTTCAGCACGATGGGCAGCATGAAAGCGGCATACAGCTTATAAATGCTAACGAGATCATCAGCAAAGCAACTTCAAAAAAGATAGGCGTATCATGTGGCGAACTAGCCACAACCCTTAACGAATGTTACCTGGCTATGGGTTGGAAATCACGCAAAGTGTATTGTTTTCCTAAAGATAGTTTGAATGTTGATTATGATTCGCACGTTATTAATGTGGTGTACCTGCCAACCCTTAGCAAATGGGTTTGGATGGATCCAACCAATAATGCCTACGTGAAAGATGAGAATAACAAACTATTAGGCATAGCCGAAGTGCGCGAACGCTTGATTAAAAATCAGCCTTTGTTTATAAATGATGATGCTAACTGGAACAATCGCCAGAAAATAACTAAGGATTTTTACCTGGATAGTTATATGGCTAAAAACTTGTACCGGGTTTATAGTCCGCAGCGTAATGAGTATAATTACGAAACACGTGATAAGAATAAAACCATCACTTACATCAGCCTACTACCATTAGAGTATTTTAAACAAAGCCCGGACAGGTCTGAAGATAGAAATAAGGATACAAACCTTATAATAGAGCGTTATCGCACCAATAATGCCGACGCATTTTGGAAGCTTTAGTAAATAAATAAAGAAACAAATTCTCTTTATTGTAAAAACATTGATTGTGTAACGCCTTTTTGGTTAATTTAGCCGCTACATGATACCTGTTATTTCTAAATTACCCCAAACCGGAACCACCATCTTCACCACTATGTCGGCGTTGGCTGCCGAGTATGGTGCAATAAATCTTTCGCAAGGTTTTCCGGATTACTCCTGCTCGCCGCAACTGATAGAATTGGTAAATAAAGCCATGCAAGATGGCCATAATCAATATGCCCCAATGGCCGGCGTAATGGCCCTGCGCGAGCAAGTGGCCATTAAAACAGAAAAACTATACGGTGCACAATACAATCCAGAAACGGAAATAACCATAACTGCGGGTGGAACACAAGCCGTGTTTACGGCCATAAGCGCGGTTATTCATCCTAATGATGAAGTAATTATTTTTGAACCGGCCTATGATTGCTATGCCCCCGCTATTAAACTGATGGGCGGTGTGGTAAAATCATTAGAACTGGAACCACCAGATTATCGCATTGCCTGGGATATGGTGAAAAGGCTCATCAACAATAAAACAAAGATGATCATCCTTAATTCGCCGCATAACCCTACTGCTACAATTTTGAGCAAAGAGGATATTGACGAATTAAGCGCATTAGTTAAAAACCAGGATATACTGATACTAAGCGACGAGGTTTACGAACACCTGGTTTTTGATAATCAGGAGCATCACAGTATGGCACGCTACCCGGAGCTGCAGCAGCGTAGTATGATAGTAGCATCGTTTGGTAAAACCTTCCATGCTACAGGTTGGAAAATGGGTTATTGCCTTGCCCCTGCCTATTTAATGCAGGAATTTAGGAAGATACACCAGTTTTTAGTGTTCAGTGTTAATACGCCCTTACAACATGCTATTGCCGAATATTTAAAGGATGAGAATACCTATTTAAACCTTCCGGAGTTTTTTCAGGATAAGCGCGATCACTTCCGTAAGGGTTTAGAACAAAGCAGGTTTTCCTTGCTTCCATGTTCGGGTTCGTACTTTCAATCGGTAACTTATGATGCCATTACTGATGAAAAAGATACCGATTTTGCAATCCGCTTAACAAAGGAAATTGGTGTGGCTGCCATACCTGTTTCAGCCTTTTACCGCAAAGGTACCGACAGGCATGTTTTGCGATTTTGTTTTGCCAAAATGCAAGAAACTTTAGATAAAGCCGTTGATAGATTGATAAAGGTTTAACCTTACAGCAGTTTTTACGTATAAATTTTTGCCTCCACGCTAAAAAAAGCACAGTTTATGGATAATCTGAAAATTACAGTATACCAGGGATATTTATTTTGGGAAAACACCGATAAAAATCTGCAAAACATTTCGTTGCGATTATCCGGCATACGCGAAAAAACTAATCTGATTATACTGCCAGAAATGTTCAATACCGGCTTTACCATGAATGCCGAAGCATTGGGCGAAACCATGGATGGTAAAACCATGCAATGGATGCAAAAAATAGCTCAAAAATTTGAGTGCGTGGTAACGGGCAGTATAATTATCAAAGAAAAAGGTAAATTTTATAACCGCTTATTATGGGTTAGGCCGGATGGCACTCATGAACATTACGATAAACGCCACCTTTTTGCTTTAGGCAAGGAAGACAGCGTTTACACCGCAGGCACTAAAAAACTGATAGTTGAATTAAACGGCTGGAAAATTTGTCCGGCTATATGCTATGACCTGCGTTTCCCGGTTTGGTTGCGCAATGTTGATGAAGATTACGACCTGTTAATGATAGTGGCCAACTGGCCCGAAAAACGCGCCCTGCACTGGCGCACACTTATCCCCGCCCGCGCTGTCGAGAACCAGTCGTATGTTATTGGCGTTAACCGTGTTGGCCACGATGGTAACGAGGTTTACCACTCCGGCGACTCCACCTGTATCGACCCTAACGGCAATGTAGTTTACTACAAACGTGATGAAGAGGATGTATATACCTTCTCTATCATCGGCGATGAGGTAAAAAAAGCGCGCCGTGCCATGCCTTTTTTGAAGGATGCGGATAAGTTTAAGATCATAGAATAGTTAACTTATTCTGCCTTTTTTTGTCAAGCTGCACAACAGCGATGGAGTTTATAGTGAAAATACGATGGACAATAAGTCGGCGCATAATGCTTTGTGCCCGGCATCACAAAACGATAATATCCTTTCCTCTTTCATTTCCATGCTAATCTTAGTATTTTGCGTGTTCCTAAAAACGTTTTTAAATGAGATTGATAGTTCGTGGTGTTGTAATTGTATTGGCCCTGTTTAGCGCGTTTAACGCATTGGCGCAAAAGAAAAAGAAAGACCTTACCCAGTTTGTTGACCCATTTATAGGCACGGGCGGGCATGGGCATACGTACCCGGGCGCGGTTGCCCCTTTTGGTATGGTGCAGTTAAGTCCGGATACCCGTTTAGAGGGTTGGGACGGCGTTTCTGGTTATCATTACACAGATAGTCTTGTTTATGGATTTTCGCATACCCACCTGAGCGGTACGGGTATTGCCGACTTTTGCGATGTGCTTTTTATGCCCACTACAGGCGAGCCTCAACTAAAAAATACCGACTATCGTTCTGGCTTTCAAAAAAAGAATGAGGAAGCTTCCCCCGGATATTATGCAACCCAACTGGATAAATACAACATTGGCGTTGAACTTACAGCTACCACACGTGTTGGCGTACATAAATACGATTATAATAATGCCACTCAAGGCAATATCATTATTGATCTGCAGCACCGTGATGAAGTGCTGGATTCATGGATAGAGGTGGTTAATGATCACGAGATACGGGGTTTTCGTCGGTCAAAGTCATGGGCCACCGACCAGCATCTGTTTTTTTACGCGAAATTTTCAAAACCATTTAAAGCTTACGGCATAGCGTTAAACGATCAGGTACAGCAAGGCCAAAGCAAAGTAAGGGGTAAAAATGTAAAAATGTTTATCCGGTTTGATGACCCAAAAGTGGTGATCTCAAAAGTGAGCATATCTTCGGTAAGTGACGAAGGTGCCTTGAAAAACATGGATGCCGAAGTACCCGATTTTGATTTTAAGAAGGTAGCTAAAGCGGCCAAACTTGCCTGGAACGAAGAGTTATCAAAGATACAGGTTGAAGGCGGCGCGCCCGCTGTATCACAGCAACAGCAAGCCAATGCGGTGTATAACCCTTACGGGTACAATTCACCCGCGACACGCGGGAAAAAGAAAGTAGCGGCACCAGATCACGCTAAAGAAAAACAGATCATGTTTTATTCGGCCCTGTATCATTGTATGGTAGCCCCAAGTATCTATAACGATGTGGATGGCCAGTATCGAGGCCTTGATCAAAAGATACATACCGCAAAAGGCTTTAATTATTATACAGCATTCTCCTTGTGGGATACCTATCGTGCCGAAAACCCGCTGTTAAATATTATTGACCGCAAACGCACTTCAGATTTTATAAAAACCTTTTTGGCGGTTTACGAACAAGGCGGTTTATTGCCTATATGGCCGCTGGCTACAACCGAAACCTATTGCATGGTGGGCAACCACTCTATCCCGGTAATTGTAGATGCTTACGCCAAGGGGATACGTGACTTTGACGCCGAAGAAGCTTTTACCGCTATGAAAGCCGCCGTTAACCGTAACCAGTTTGGTTTGGATAATTACCGCAAAACAGGCGCTGTTAATTCTGATGTTGAGCATGAATCGGTAGCAAAAACACTTGATTACGCCATTGACGACTGGTGTATTGCCCAAATGGCAAAAATGCTGAACAAACCACAGGATTATGCCGAATACATTAAAAGGGCGCAATACTGGAAAAACGTTCATAACAACCAAAATGGTTTTATGCAGGCAAGGGAAAATGGTGGCTGGTATACCCCTTTTGAACCCACCGAGATCAATAACAACTATACCGAAGGTAATGCATGGCAATACAGCTTTTTAGTGCCGCAGGATGTTGAGGGATTAATAAAAAGCCTTGGTGGTAAAACAAACTTTGAGACTAAGCTCGACGAGTTATTCAGCACCAATGCAAAGTTAAGTGGGCGCCAGCAGGATGATGTTACAGGTTTGGTGGGGCAATATGCGCATGGCAACGAGCCAAGCCATCATATAGCCTACCTGTACAACTTTACCAACTCGCCCGATAAAACACAGTATTATGTAAACAAGATCTTGAAAGAGCAGTACAGCGCTAAACCAGATGGCCTGTCGGGCAATGAAGATTGCGGACAAATGTCGGCCTGGTATATCATGAGCTCGTTGGGCATCTACAATATTGCACCCGGGCAGCAACAGTATCAGATAGGCGTACCGCAGTTTGAGAAAATGGTTATTAACCTGGAGAATGGCAAAAAATTCACTATACATAATCCGGGCGCTACAGTGGGGCGCGGCAATTACTATGTACAGGGAATGAACCTGAATAAAAAGCCTTACAATAAATTATATATCGATTATGAGGACGTTGCCAAAGGCGGCGATTTTGAGGTATTCACAGGGTCGCTTGCTAACAAACTGTTTATGCAGGAACTGGAGAAACCAACTTCAAAGATCAGCGATGAACTGATCGTACCTAACCCCTACATTACATCGGGCACCAAAACTTTTAAGCAATCTATTACTGTTGAGATAGCTTGCGCCGATAGCCTGGCAAAAATATATTACACGCTTGATGGCACTACGCCTACCGCGGCTTCTACCCAATACAATAAGCCCATTGCCATAATGGTAAACACAACGGTTAAAGCTATTGCAGTTAAAGATGGTAAAAGCAGTTTTGTTGATGAAGCTACCTTTACCAAGATCCGCGGTGATATTAAATTAACCCTTATCAATAAATATCTACCCAATTATTCAGCACAAGGCGATGAGACACTGATAAACGGCATCCACGGAACAGCTAACTGGCGTGTGGGTAACTGGCAGGGCTATCAGAATAATGATCTGGAAGCTGTGATTGATATGGGGCAGGTAAAACCAATAAAGCAAGTAAGCATTGGCGCTTTACAGGATAGCCGGGCATGGATAGTATTCCCGTCTTCGGTGCAATACTGGTTATCTGATGATGGTAAAAACTATAAACTGGCCGCAACTGTTAACACCAAGATTGATGTTAAAGAACTTGAGCCTCAAACACAGCAATACACCGCGCCAATAAACAAAAAGGCACGGTATATTAAACTGATAGCCAAGCAATACGGCGCTTTACCCGAATGGCATGAAAGCAAAGGCAACCAATCGTACATTTTTGCGGATGAAATAACTGTGGAATAACAATTTATTAAATGAAATACAGCGAAAAGTTGGCAAACCGAATCCGTGAAGCATTGGTTGATGTGCCCAATGTGGAGGAAAAACCTATGTTTGGCGGCCTGTGTTTTATGGTAGATGATAAAATGTGTATCTGCTGCACCCGCGGAACAGAAATTATGTGCCGGATTGGGCCGGATGAATTTGAGAAGGCAGTAGAAAAACCCGGTACCCGACCTATGATACACGGTGGCAGGGCCATGAAGGGTTATGTATATGTAGATGAAACTGCCCTCACTAAAAAATCTGAGTTTGATTATTGGATCAATACCTCACTGGCTTATAACAAGATCGCGAAATCATCCAAAAAGAAGTAGAAACTTTACATGGGCAACAGATAACATATTCCTTGATTGCTTAAATTAGCCACGTGAAATTCTACATCAAAAACATGGTATGCAGCCGTTGCAAAATGGTGGTAAAAAGCGAGCTTGAAAAAGTTGGCCTGCACCCTGAATCGGTAGAATTGGGTGAAGTTGAGGTGAACGATGAGCTGGATAAAAACACCATACAGCAATTAAATGATAACCTTAAACTGCTGGGCTTCGAGATAATAGACGACCGTAAAAGCCGTATCATCGAGCAAATAAAAAATGCGGTGGTTGCGCTTATCCATCACAGCCAAGAAGCACCAAACCTTAACCTGTCCGAATATCTGTCACAGCATTTAAATTACGATTATGGGTACCTCAGCAAACTATTCTCTGAAGTTGAAGGCAGCACCATCGAAAAGTACTTTATAGCGCAAAAAATAGAAAAAGTAAAAGAACTGATGATGTACGATGAGTTAACCTTATCGCAAATTGCCAACCAGCTTGGTTACAGTAGTGTTGCCTACCTATCATCGCAGTTTAAAAAGCAAACCGGCCTTACTCCTACCTTTTACCGGTCGCTTAAGGAGAATAAGCGCCGTAATATCGAAGACCTGTAAATGTTATAACTCAATCACGTAATTACGTAACATTATCCTTTTCGGCGGCAATACCTTTGTGTTATAAAATTAAAAACCATGACACACACGTATAAAATTACAGGCATGACCTGTACCGGCTGCCAGGCAAAAGTGCAGTCCCTTCTTTTAAAAGTACCGGGTATTACCGGCGTAGATATCGACTTACAAAACGCGCAGGCTGATATTACCATGAGCCGGCATGTCGATACCCCAACCCTGCAAGCCGCATTAGCCGATTATCCAAAATATAACCTTACAGAAGCGCATCAGCATCATGCACCCATTCAAACTTTTGATTTTGATGAAGATGCAAAACGCCCCTTCTTTGAAACCTACAAGCCGGTGCTACTGATATTTGGTTATGTATTGCTGGTTTCAGTATTAGTTTCGGCAGTAGCCGGGTTTGACTGGATGGCAGGCATGCGCATATTTATGAGCGGCTTTTTTCTTGTGTTCTCATTCTTTAAAATGCTTGATATTAACGGTTTTGCCGATAGTTATTCGATGTATGATATTGTAGCTAAAAAAATAAAAGCCTGGGGATATATTTACGTTTTCGTAGAGCTGGCTTTAGGCTTAGCCTACGCCATTAACTTTAACCCGGTTGTCACCAATATTGTCACCTTTGTGATAATGAGTATCAGCATTATCGGCGTATTGCAAAGCGTATTAAATAAACGCAAAATAAAATGTGCCTGCCTTGGAGCAGTATTTAACCTGCCCATGAGTACAGTTACCATTATTGAAGATGCCTTAATGATAGCCATGAGCGTGGTTATGCTGATAACAATGCTTTAAAAGCTGATGGTAAAAGCGGTTTGCCTTTCGGCTATGGTTTTGAGGGAAAATTCGAAGCTATGATTAAGCATTATTTCGCGGACCAAAGTAAGCCCTATACCCTGCCCATCTTTTTTGGTGCTGTAAAACGGTGTGAAAAGCTGCATGCTTTGTTCGTTGCTGATGCCCTTACCGTTGTCAATTATCATTAGTTTACGATCGTGGGTGTCAACTACAAACTCTATAACGCCATTGCTTCCGATAGATTCAATGGCGTTTTTTACGATGTTTATCAGCGCCTGCTCCATTTGCTGTACATCGGCCATAATGTAAAACGGTTGTGCAAATGGTTCAAAAATCAATTGAATATGCCCTTCCTGCGCCTTTATCTGCATCAGCTCAATTACCGAACTAAGCAGATTGTTAAGGTCGATCTGTTTTTTGTTGGCTTCGGGCAGTTTTACCAGGTCGGCAAAGTTGCGCATAAAGTGATTAAGGTTTTGGTTACGGTCAAACGCTACCTGCAGGGCATTATTCAGTTGATTGTCCGCCTGGTGCTGCCACAATTCGCCGCTTTTTAATGCCGATTGAATAATAGAATTTACCGGGCCTATGGTGTTGTTTACTTCATGCGCCATCATGCGTATTACTTTGCCATACGTATTTTTCTCTGCCGCCAATATCTCCGCGGTCAGTTCCTCTATCATAATAAAATTACGGTGGAATCCACGGTCAATGAAGTGTGATTTCTGCAGTTTATACGTAGTAATTCCGCTGAGTTTAACCGTTATGGTATCGCCTGCTTTTAAAAGTTTGGTTTGTTTAAAAAGCGGGTGCTGTAATTCGTTTATGTTATTACCTGTCAGTTCTTTTTCGTCGAGGCCCAATATCAATAATGCCTTTGGGTTTAGCTGCTGTATACAATCGTTATAATCAAGAATGATGATCCCTGTTGGCGAGGTATAAATAAGCTTCTCCAGAAAGAAATGCTGTTCTTCCTGCTGCGTACGCTCCGTTCTCAACTCGTCTATCATTTTGTTATACACGTTTATTAGTTGGTCTACCTCGTGCTTGCCGGTAGGTAAAAACTTAACATTAAAATCGCGGTCCTTAAGTGCTTCAATACCTTGTAAAAGCATTTTTATAGGGCGTATGAGCTGGCCGTATAAATTAATGGCAATTACTAATGATATAATTATAAATGTTTCGGATATGATAAAGAAGATCCGGTTCTCATTAAAAATGAAAAAGGTTAACCCAAGTGTTAACAGGTGCAATATGGTTACAAACAGGATGTATTTAGTCCTCAGCTTCATCGTAAGGGATCTCAAACTTATCTAGCCTGCGGTACAATGCGCTACGGGTTAATCCCAATGCTGTTGCGGCTTTTGATACTTTGTTTTTATGGTAAAGCATCGCCTTTTTTATCATTTCAATTTCCATTTCCTCCAGTGTTATAGTCCCAACCGCCGGCACGCGGGTATCTCCCTTTTTAGCGGGCGCCTGCTCCAACTGCGATTTAAAATCATCAATTCCTAACTCATTGGTTTTGCTAACCAATATAGAACGCTCAACCAGGTTTTTTAACTGGCGGATGTTTCCGGGCAGCGGCAATTGCTGCAGCCACTTCATAGCACTTTTTGATACGGTAAGTTCGGGCCGGTTGTAGATCTGTTTAAGGTTATTGATAAAGAAATTCACCAACAACGGGATATCCCCCGGCCTGTCACGTAACGATGGCAGCGTAATGGTAATCAGGTTAATGCGATACAACAGATCTTCCCTGAATGAACCACTGTTTACCATTTGACCAAGGTTTTTATTGGTAGCGCAAACCACACGCACATCAACTGTTTTGGTGCGGCTGCTACCTAATACTTCATAGGTCCGGTCCTGTAGCACACGCAGTAACTTAACCTGACTACTGGCGTCCAGATCGCCTATTTCATCCAAAAATATAGTACCCTTGTTTGCCAGTTCAAAGCGCCCGGCCCTGTCAAACCGTGCATCGGTAAATGCCCCACGGATATGGCCAAACATTTCACTTTCAAACAATGAGGTTGATATACCACCCAGGTTTACTTTAATGAAGGGTTTGTTTGCCCGAAGGCTGTTTTGATGTACAGCTTCAGCGATCAGTTCTTTACCTGTGCCGCTTTCGCCCATTATCAGTATAGATGCATCGGTACCGGCAACACGGCCAATGGTTTCCAGTATTTGCAGCATCTGCGGGTCTTCGCCAATAATATGCTGAAAGTTGTATTCCTTATCCAGTTGCTTGCGGGTGCGGTTTACAACAGTTTGTTCTTGCAGATCAAGCAAGGTTTTTACCGATTGCAGCAGGTGCCCGTTATCCCAGGGCTTGTTAATGAAATCATTAGCGCCCATCTTCATGCCCTGTACGGCCAGTGCAATGCTGCCCCAACCGGTAATTAAAATAACAGGTACTGTTGGCTCAATTTTTTTTATCTGCGCCAGCAAAGCCATACCCTCCTCGCCTGATGTACTGATAGAAAAATTAAGATCAAGGATGATCAGGTCTGGTGCGTTATCCTTAATTATTCTTAAAGCCTCAGCAGGTGTTTCCACACCTGTTACCTCATACTTTTGGCCCTTTAGCAGTAAAAGTAATGAGGTACGTACAGCAATATCATCATCAATAACCAGTATCATACAGTAAATCTAAATTATTATTCTTCATGTAAAGCAACTGCCGGTAAAATTGCCGCCGCCTGTTTGCCGGGATATAACGAACAAACCAAAACCAACAAGTAAATAAATATTATTGATAAAGCTATCGCGACAAGATAAACACTTGCAGCCAAGCCAAATACGTTTAACAAAGGGAACTGTATGGCAAAGAAGGTCCCGATCATTAAGGCCAGCGTAGCCAGTATCATAGATTCGGTAACCAATTGTCCTGATACTGAATTACCACTGGCACCTATGGCCCTGCGCAAGCCTATTTCGCCTTTACGTTTATTGATGTTGTACCATAATACGCCAAACAGACCTAAAGCCACGTTTATAATAAGGAAGGATGCTACCACCAATAATATGATCATAGGGACAAGGGTTAGGTTATTAGCGCTTTTACGTTTATCGGTAAGGTGCTCAATCTCAATACCCGAGTTATTTGAGTTGCCCGCCATAAGCTTATACAAACGACTTTCAAACGCGGCATCCGCTTTATCGTTTATCTTCACCAGTATCCTGCCCCTGCCGTCGTTGGCTGAGGTATCTATGCGCTCATACATAGCAAGGCCGGCTTCCTGGTAATCGCCTTTCGCTTTTACATCCTGTACCACGCCAACCACGGATCTTTTGCTGCCCTCAGCACCAATTTTTTCGCCAATGGCTTTTCCGCTGCCAAATAACTGTTGCCTTAACGACTGATTGATGATCGTCGGTTTTACCGTAGCGGCATCATCCTGTTTGCCAAACCAGCGGCCTTCGGTTAGTTTCATATCCAAAACCTTATCATAAGTATCGCCGACAGTATAGTAGTTAACACGGTTAACGTGCACCTTTTTATAATCTGCGTTGTTCATATGCGTATTGGCAGAGAACGGAACGTTAGAGCTGGCAAAGCTCACCTCTTGTACTGGTGGCATGGCCTTTATATTACCTAACATGGTTTTGTAATATGTATCTAGGGAATCTTTGTCCTTAATTTTTACGTCACTCTGGTAGTTTATAACCCAAACACGATCGTACTCAAAGCCCATAGGTTGCTTAAAATTCTGGTAGTAATTCACTACTAAAGTGAACACAGCAAATATTACCATAAAGGATACGAATATCTCTGTTATGAGTAAAAAGTTTTGCTTCTTTTTATTCCAGATCAGCTTAAATAAATGCTTAATCATAATATTTTTATTTTAAATGTTGATTGATGTTATTGTGCTTTTAAAGCATTAACTACGTTTAACCTGGACATGCGCCACGCCGGGTAAACGCCCGATAGTAACCCAAATACCAAACAAGCCAGCAAACTGCAAAACAATACCACATAGTTTAAGCTGAGGTTAAGGTTGGCTATCAGGCCCGAGTTGTTAATTAGCTGCATAACAATTACTGATAGCACCACACCAATTAATCCACCTAAAAGGGTTAGGATAATGTTCTCGACAATAAACTGGTAAACCAATGTTTGTGACGATGCCCCAAAGGCTTTGCGCACGCCAATCTCTGACGAACGCTCCATAATGCGGGTGATATTGATATTAACCAGGTTAATAGTTGGCAACAACATAAACAAGAATACAAATATGCTTAAGCCAATTACCAGTTTTGAAATACCCGAGTTAGGGCCATCGCCAAGTATCACTCTTATAAGGCTAACAAAATAAGTATCGGCAAAACTATAAAGGTGGTCAAACTCTTTTTCGGTAATTTTAATACGCGGTATCATATCCGAATACTCTTTTTGCATTTTGGGCAGGTCATCTACAGATTTTGCCAGCAGTATGCCCGAGAAATTCCCATTAAAGCCCTTGTCTTTTTTGTAATCGTTTTTTGATACGGTATAAGGCAGGTACATATCGCCGTACATCATCATTTGCGTAATGGGTACGTTTTTAACTACCCCACTTACCCGGTATTTAATATTATCAGCCTCGATATACTTACCCACTACCGATGGTGCATCACCGAAGTAAGCCTTTTTGGTATCCTCAGATATCACGGCAACCTTCTCTGCATTATCTACTTGTTGTTTGCTAAATGGCTTGCCTTCCAGGAAATCGTAATCCAAAACATCCCAATAATCAGCATTGGTAAACTTTAAATTGATTGGTACTTTTTTGTTGTTCACGTAAGCGCTTGAAAAGTCGAACATGGACGAAATTGCTACCTTTTCGGGCGTTTTTAAGCTTTTAGTATAATGATCCAGAAAGTAAAAAGAGTGCGGGCCTTTGGTCATGGCGCCATTTTTAGAACCGGTCATTTCCATGTTCAGGATGTACAGGCAGCGGTCGCGCTTTTTATCCGGGTAGTTTGAATTACCCACCTTATCAATAAAAGCGGTTAAAATCATTAACACGGTAAGGGTAAAGCTGATGCCAAACAAGCTGATGAAAGTAAAGAACTTTCTGCGTTTAAGCACCGCTATGGCTATTTTGAAATAATTTTTTAACATGATCTTTGTTTTTTAGGTTAATGAATTACTGAACCTGCGATCCGTCAAATAACCTAACCAAACGATGGGTTTTTTGCGCCATGCTTTCGTCGTGGGTAACCATTACAATGGTGGTGCCTTCATTGCGGTTAAGCTGTAGCAAAATATCCATTATCTCGTTACCCATTGCGCTGTCAAGGTTACCGGTTGGCTCATCGGCCAGTATAATTTCGGGGTTACCCACAATAGCGCGGGCAATGGCCACACGCTGGCGCTGCCCACCCGATAATTGCTTGGGGAAGTGCTTTAAACGATTGCTTAGGCCTACTTTTTCTAATGCTTCGGTAGCCAATCTTTTGCGTTCTTTGGCAGTGGTATCACGATACAACAAAGGCAGCTCAACATTATCTAAAACCTGCAGATCGCCTATAAGATGATAGCTCTGGAATATAAAGCCCAGCTTATGATTGCGAAATTTGGCCAGCTGCTTATCGTTAAGGTTGTTGGTTGTTTGATCGGATATGTTGATACTTCCTTTTGAGGGCATATCAAGCAGGCCCATAATATTCAGCAAAGTACTTTTGCCACAGCCAGATGGGCCCATTATAGATAAAAATTCGCCTTTGGCAATATCAAGATTAATGCCATTAAGGGCCAGTGTTTCAATAGTATCTGTACGATATACCTTTTGAATGTTTTGTAGCTTTATCATGTGAGTTAAGTTATAATTATGATTCTATTTATATGTGATTTTTTGATTTTTTTCAAAGTCGTAAAGTGATAAGTAGCGTAACTGATAGTAGGCACCCCAAAAGTCGCGCAGGGCGGCAACGTAATCGCGCTTGGCCCGGTCATTCTCCTCAAAAGCAATACTCAGGTCGGTAATGCTCAGGTCCCCTAACACGTATCTTTCACGGGCTATCTGGTACTTTTCTGATGCAATACTATCAGCCTGCGCGGTAAACACCAGTTGGTCTTTCATCATATTAAAAAGTGTTACCTGGGTTACAATTTGCTGCCTAAAGGTTTGTTTATCCTGTTCAACCGCATATTCGGTAAATTGCTGGTTTGCCTGCGCTGTTTTTACGCGCGATTTTGAACGCCCCCAATCCAATACCGGTATCGAGAACTGCAATTGCAGTAATTGCTGGTTTTGCGGCGATTTATAAACGTCTAAAATTTTAGGCGAGCTATTAGAGAAACCCAGGTTGGCGGTAAGGGTTGCTACCAATCCGCTTTGTCCCTTTGCTTTAGCCACATCCCTTTTGGCCTCGGCTATCCGGCGTATAAAAGCGATAGCGTCAGACCGGTTTTCGAATGCTTCTGCCAATACTTTATCCGCAGATACATTCATGTTAATGGATGAACCCGGCAACTCCAGCGATATCTTATCATCGCCTTCTACCCCTGTATAACTGCGCAGGGTTAAAGTGGCAATTTCCATATCACGTTTAGCGGTACCTACAGCTTTTTGCGCGTTCAATTGTTCCAGTTGTAGTTGTAATATCTCGTTTTTTGATACCTTACCCAGATCAAATTTCACATTAGCTATCTTCAGTATCTTTTTTGTGTTAATATAATTTGTCTCGGCTATTTGCAGATTAACCTGCGCCAGCAGCAAGTCGAAGAAGTAACCACTTACCGTATAAGCTATCTGCTCCTGCGATTCGATATACACCTGTTTGCTTTCGTTAAACTTTAGCGGCTCTATCCTTTTATCCCACCTTAAAGAATTGTACTGAAATAGTGGCTGGCTATACCCAATTGCATAAGGTACACCATTATACAGCACATTATTTCTATCGAAATCATAAAAACGCTGCATTTGGGTAGTACCATAAACGGTACCGCCGGTTGCCGTAATGGTTTGGCTAAAATCCATTTGTAACGATGAGTTATCATTATGTATCGGCTGGAATAATATGGTACCATTTGGCTGTAATACCTGTGTGTAGGTTTTGCTATACCCCGGCAAAATGCCAGTTAATGATAGCTGTGGCTGATAGTTAGATTTAAAGGTACGCCACTGCCAGTATTTGGTTTCGCGTACGGTAATAGCCTGTTTGGCAGCTATCGAATTCTGTTTAGCCATTTCTACCACCTGCTGCAGACTCAGCCGGAGGGTATCGGCACCACTGTTGCAGTAAGCAGTGGTACCGGTAAATAATAATATGATTAGGTATACGTATTTCATTGTATTAGTTTTTAATAGTGAGCTCGCTTGAATTTTTGTATTCGCTCATATCTGATGTTATTATTACATCGCCCGGTTTTAAGCCGTCTTTTATCTCTACAAAATCAAAATTGGTAAGGCCAATGTGTACAGTTCTTTTCTCGGCTTTATTTCCGTTTATCACAAACACATCCTGCGCAGATGCCCCTTTAAATGCCGGGCCATTAGCTACACGCATGGTGTTGTTTTGCAGGTCTGTCACCAGGAACACGTCAACCTTCATGTTTGGGCGTAACAGCTTGTTATTGCGTTCATCCAGCTGCACATCAAATGTTACAATGCTGTTTTGTATAGACGGATACACATTAGCTACATGCCCTTTCATCTGTGCATCATTTACGCGGATAATAACCGGCATGCCATTATGTAGCTGATCCATATAATTATCAGATATGCTGCCGTTAACCTTAAAACTGCCCAGATCTGCAATGCGGGCCAGCGATTCGCCCTCCCTTACGGTTGCACCAATATTTTTATTTATCCAGGTAACAACACCCGTGCGGGTAGCAATAATGTTGGCCAGGTTAAGCTTGCGCTGCAATTCGTGCAGTTCATTTTCTTGTATGGCAAGGGCAATCTCTGCTTCTTTTATTTCTATCTGCATGGTTTGCTGCTTGCTTTTTATCTCGTTTTCTAACTGCTTCTTTTCCAGCTGGGCAACCTTCAAGTTTAGTTCGGCTTGTTCAATGCCTTCACGTGTGCCACCACCCGCTTTAAAAAGGCGCTTGGCGTTCTCAACTGCATCGGCCAGGTTGCTGATGCGCAGTTGCTTGATATCATTATTTGATCGGATATCAAAAAAACTTTTGTTAAGGTCGAGTTTAAGCTTGCTTATCTCGTTCCGCTTGCTTTGCAGCTTAAAGTTTAATCGTTCAAACTCCGTTTGCGTGGTTGATTTATCAAGCGTAAGTATAGATTGCCCTGCCTTAACTTTATTTCCTGCATCCATCAACACCTTTTTTATAGAAGCATTAATAGGGCTGGTTAATATTTCTTCAAACTCGGGCAGTACTTCACCTGTAGCGTTAAGGGTATTTTCTACGCTGCCTTTATCTACCACCGCTGTGGTTATCTCTGTTTTTTTGATGGTTGATTTTAACGATGTACGCAACAACCATACGGCTATAGCAAGTACAGCAATTACAACTGTTACTATAATAATGGCACTCTTTTTTTTACGTGCAGTTACTTCTTGTTCAATTACCGTATCCATTTTATTATGATAATATTTGAAAGGAGGTTTGCAAGAGCTATACCAAAGTTAAAATATTGATATTGAGGTGTTTATATAATATTACCGACTAATATTTGTCCGATATCGAACAAACATTTCCAATTACGGGCAAACGGTTATTTCGCGTGTAATGAGAGAAAAATTTGGCTGAAAAAACATTTGTAACAAATGGCGTTAACGGCAGTCAAATATCAACCCATCGTTAAACATAAATCGCAAATAAATATGAATTGGAAGTTTTTATCACGCAAGAAACAAGAAGATAACAAGCCTAAAAAAGGTAAGGTACGCGAATGGCTGGATGCCATATTATTTGCAGTAATTGCATCTACAATTATCCGTGGCTTGCTATTCTCGGCATATGCCATCCCTTCTGCATCAATGGAAGGCAGCCTGTTAACCGGCGATTATTTGTTTGTGAGTAAATTTGCCTACGGTGCGCGTATGCCAATGACACCTGTTTCCATCCCTTTTTTAGAATCAACTGTAATGGGTGGTAAGATAAAAACCTATTGGGATGGCATACAACTACCCTATTTCCGTTTACCGGGATTAGGTGAGGTTAAAAAAGGTGATGCTGTTGTATTTAACTACCCGGCCGAAAGCGTAGCCCGCCCGGTTGATATGCGTACACACTTTATTAAACGCTGCGTGGGCACCCCAGGCGATGTAATTACTATTGTAGATGGCCAGGTTTATGCCGATGGTAAACTGGTTGCGAACGCGCCAAAAAGTCAAACATCATACATGGTAACTACCACTCCCGATAACCTCAACCCCGAAATGATACACAACCTTAAAATTGATGTAAGGTTGCAGTACAGCCCAACGCAATATGAAATGATCATCCCACCGGATAGTTATAAGCAATTTAAAAGCTATTCAAATATCAAAGCTATAGAGCCGGTTATTGAGCCAAAAGGCGAATATAGTCCGCAGATATTCCCGCATAACGAGAAAATTAAATGGAACGAAGATAATTTCGGCCCGCTGCTTGTACCAAAAAGAGGGACAACCATTCAGCTGAATGATTCTACCATGGCTATATATGGCCGCTCCATCGAGGTTTACGAGCACAATAAAGTTTCCCGCGATGGCAACACTGTGTTGATAAACGGCAAAAAAGCAGATACCTACACTTTTAAAATGAACTATTACTGGATGATGGGCGATAACCGTCATAACTCTGAAGATTCGCGTTTTTGGGGTTTTGTACCCGAGGACCATATTGTAGGTAAGGCAAAAATAACCTGGATGAGCATTGATAGCACCCAAACCCCGCTAAACCAAATACGTTGGGATAGGATCTTAAGGGCGATAAATTAATTATCAGATTAATAAGATTTGACGGTTTTAGAAGCTGTCAAATCTTATCTCTTAATTGCACGTATCCGAACACTTATTGTAATGAAACCGCCCGTTATATATTATTAATACTCATATAATATATTGTAAGTCAATAATATACAAGCATGGCATTTGATTTGTTGGATATAAATCCAAGATCAATGTTATGAGTAAAGATAACCGGTTCATTATCAGGCGGACCTTCTCACAGGAACGCTTTGAGATCCTTTGGAAAAAAAGGAAAAACGGCCAGGCTACATTAAGGGACCTTACCGAAATGGATGAGATTGTGAACCGCGACCCATCGGTACGCCAGTTTGTTTTAGAGGAAATGGAAAACATGGAAAACCCTGCCGATAACAATGATTTGCAGGATATGCTTCAGCAACCCGTTGTATCCCATCAATCCACAACAGATAAGATCAAAGCATTTTTTAACCGTTTGTTTAACAGCTTTAATACTACGTACCTGTTACCAACAAACTAATTTAAATTAGCAATCTAATACACTTGTAACTTTTTCATTTCATTAGCAGCATCGGCGTAAAATTTATGATATTAGGAGTTAATACATTCCTATCCATATGAAAAAACTTTTACTTCCTGCTCTCCTGTTGTTCAGTTTGTGCGCGGACGCCCAAAAAGCATCCAAAAAGCCGCTTGATCAATCGGTTTATGATGGCTGGCAGAGCATAACTAACGAGCATATTAGTAATGATGGTAAACGGATAGTATATGTTATAAAACCACAGGAAGGTGATGCCAACCTGGTAATAACAGACTCAAAAAACAGGAGCCGGCTTACTATCCCGCGCGCAGATACGGTGCGTTTCACCCCCGATTCTAAATACGCGGTTTTTTTGATACGACCATTTTATAAAGACATCCGCCAGGCAAAAATCAAAAAGAAGAAACAATCTGAATTCCCAAAAGATACCCTGGGGATCATAACACTTGGCAAAAACACGGTAGAAAAGATACCGGCAATACGCTCCTTCAAAATTGCAGAAAAAGCGCCTGTTGTAGCTTACCTGTCCCCTGCTGATACAGTGAAGAAACCCGAAGCAGCTGACACCTCAAAGAAAGCTATTGCCACCACTATTGCCCCGCCAACCCGGGAAGGTGCCGAGCTTTTTGTAAAGCAACTGCTAAATGGAAAAACCCGTAATTTTAATTATGTAACTGAATATCAGTTAAGCAAAAACGGAAAATGGTTGGCGTTCTCGATTACTGCGCCAAAGAAAAGCAAAACGGTTAAATCGGGTTTGTTTGTGTATGATATTGAAAAGGAAACGCTGAAAACAGTAAGCACCGGCCGCGGTAACTACAAAAATTTAACATTTGACGATGCCGGTAAACAACTTGCCTTTACCGCCGAAAAAAATCCGGAAAAGGCTTTAGTAAAGCCCTTTAAACTTTATTACTACACGGCTTCAAAAGATAGCGCCATAATTATTTCAGAGTTAGGCTCTGCAGGTATGCCTGCTAATTGGGCTGTAAGCGGCGATGGCAAGGTTTTCTTTAGTAAAAGTGGCAATAACCTGTTCTTTGGTACTGCCCCTATTCCAAAACCAGCCGATACAACATTGGTTGAGTTTGAAAATGCCCGTGTAGATATCTGGAATTATAAGGATGATTACCTGCAGCCACAGCAATTAAAGAACCTGCAGCGCGAGCTTAAACGCAGTTATCAGGCAGTTATCCGACCGACAGATGGAGTTAAAAAGCTGATACAATTAGGTGATAAAGGTATCCGTGAGGTAATGGTATCAGACAACAACGATGCAACCTTTGTTTTAGGGCTAACCGATACAGGCGCCCGCGTGCAGGCCCAATGGGAAGGCGGCACACAACAGGCGGCTTACCTTATTAATACCCGCACCGGCGAGCGTATGCGAATTAACGACCGTCTTAAGGCCCGGTACAGTATTTCGCCCGGCGGTAATTATGTGGTTTGGTTTGATTCTAAAGATCAAAACTGGCATAGTTACAACGTTGCTACCGGTAAAAAACTGAATATAACAGCAGGTACCCACGTTAAAATGGGCGAAGAAGATAATGATGTGCCCGATGATCCATCTGCTTATGGGGTATCTGCCTGGGAAGAAAACGATAAACGTGTGTTGATATATGATCGTTATGATATTTGGGCTGTAGACCCGGCTACCGGCAAAGCCACCAACTTTACCAATGGCATGGGCCGCAGGTATAAGATAGTGTTTAGATATAACCCTACCGATCCCGAAGAAAAATTCATCCCCACTAAAAAAACATTGTGGCTATTAGCACAAAACGATGAAAACAAACAATGGGGCTATTATAAAAAGGAATTAGCCAGTGATTATGCCCCTAAAAAGGTAGTAATGGCACCAATGGGTTACAGCAGCTTGCAAAAATCTAAAGATGCATCCATATTTATCTATACTAAATACAGTTATATACAATCGCCTGATCTGTATGTATCCACAGATCTGATAAAGGAAACCAGGCTAAGTGCTATCAATCCGCAGCAAAACCAATACAATTGGGGCACTGCTGAGCTGGTGACGTGGACAACGCCAAAAGGCTATCATTCAAAAGGTATTTTATATAAACCGGAGGATTTTGATCCGGCTAAAAAGTACCCCATGATCGCTTATTTTTATGAAAAGCTATCAGATGGTTTGTATAATTATCTTCCGCCTTCACCTACGCCGTCGCGCTTACCTATTTCCTGGTTTGTGAGCAACGGTTATTTAGTTTTTGCGCCGGATATTAGTTACGAAACTGGTCACCCTGGTGCTTCGGCTGTAGAGTTTGTTAACTCGGGCGTAGAAGCATTAAAGAAAAACCCATGGGTTGATGGGAACCATATAGGTATACAAGGTCAAAGTTGGGGCGGTTATCAGGTGGCTTATCTTATTACCCAAACCAATATGTATGCCGCGGCATGGGCCGGCGCGCCGGTTGCCAACATGACCTCGGCTTATGGTGGCATCCGGTGGGAAAGCGGCATCAACAGGCAATCGCAGTACGAACGGACACAAAGCCGAATTGGTGCTACCTTGTGGGATAAACCAAGTTTGTATATCGAAAACTCTCCCCTGTTTCAGTTACCCAAAGTAAAAACGCCGGTGGTGATCATGTCTAACGATGCTGATGGCGCTGTGCCGTGGTACCAGGGTATAGAAATGTTTACCGCCCTGCGCAGATTAGGCAAACCGGTTTGGCTGCTGCAATATAACGACGAGGCCCACAACCTGGTAAAACGCCAGAACCGTAAAGATATCACTATCCGCGAAGCGCAATTTTTTGACCATTTCCTGAAAGGCGCGCCAATGCCGGTATGGCTGGATAAAGGTGTGCCCGCGGTTGATAAAGGTAAAGATTGGGGCTTTGGGTTTGGTGGGCGATAAACAGTTGGCGGTCCCCTCCACGCGTCATTGCGAGGTACGAAGCAATCTCTTTGAGTAAATCCTTCATGCAAGGTGTATAATTGTCCTAAAGAGATTGCTTCGTACCTCGCAATGACGGTTGGTTATAATTACTCCAAATAATAATGCCTTATAGAGTTCAGTCTTTCGTCTAATTCATATACCCAGGGTGTTGCAGTGGGGATATCCAGCTTGGCTACAGCTTCGTCGCTTAGGTTTTCGATATATTGTATAAGGGCGCGCAGGCTGTTACCATGGGCGCATATAATTACCTTCTTGTTTTCGCGAATGGCCGGCACTATACTTTCATGCCAAAATGGTAATGCCCTGTCTATGGTTTCGCTTAGGTTTTCGGTTAAGGGCAGTTCACGGTACGTTAGATCATTATAACGCAGGTAATGCCCGGGGAAACGGTCATCCTGCTCCGTAATAGCAGGTGGGTGCTCATGCGGATCGCGGCGCCATTTTTGCACCTGCTCTTCGCCATACTTTTCTATGGTTTCTGCCTTGTTAAGGCCTTGCAGGGCGCCGTAGAAACGTTCATTTAAACGCCATGATTTATGCACCGGGATCCACAGGTGGTCTACTTGTTCCAGCACAAAATGCATGGTTTTTATGCTCCGTTTTAATACCGAGGTAAAACCGATATCAAATGTATAACCGTGTTTTGCAAGCAGTTCGCCGGCGCGTATAGCTTGTTGCAGGCCTTCTTCAGACAGGTCTACATCTGTCCACCCGGTAAAGCGGTTTTCCTGGTTCCAAACGCTTTCACCGTGGCGTATCAATACTAATTTCTGCATAATCAATAGGTAACGTTTAATGAAGTGTTCAGTTTAAAAAACTATTGCTAATTCGTTTTATTTCAATTAGATTGCGTTTTATAAACCAAATTTAAACTTTATTATGATACCTACCACTCCAGTAGTTGTTAAGGATGGCATTGCCAACCCCGCCCCATTAGGTCTGTGTGCCTTCGGTATGACCACCGTTTTATTGAACATACATAACGCGGGCTTTTTTGAGCTGAATGCCATGATATTGGCAATGGGGATTTTTTATGGCGGCCTGGCGCAGGTTATTGCCGGCATTATCGAAGCCAAAAAGAATAACACATTTGGGCTTACCGCATTTACTTCTTACGGCTTCTTCTGGCTATCGTTGGTTGCGTTAATAGTAATGCCAAAACTGGGTTGGGGTACAAAACCTACTGAAGGTGCTATGTGCGCTTACTTAGGTATATGGGGCTTCTTTACTTTTTGCCTGTTCTTTGGTACCCTAAAACTTAACCGCGCATTACAATTTGTATTCGGTTCTTTAACCATATTATTCGCTTTATTAGTTTGGGGCGATGCCACCGGTGACGAAAGCATTAAACACCTGGCGGGTTACGAAGGCATTATATGTGGCTTATCAGCAATATACACGGGTATAGCAGGTGTGCTTAATGAAGTTTATGGCAGAACAGTTTTGCCGATTGGAACGGTGAAGTAGCCTATGCGGGGTTCGCCGTTTATGTCAACCCAAAAAACGGTGTTCACCATGGAACAAAATGGAACAGGCCTTAAATTATCAACTATTTGCAAATCAATTATTTATAAAAAAAAGCAACTGCGGTTGTTCATGGCTGAATTATGTACCCTAAAAGGGCGAACTAAGGCCGAAAAAAGACTAAAAAAAGTCGCATTTTGCCAGACGATTTCTTGTTCCATTCTACAAAAAGTGGAACAAATCCTTATTTTTCATAAATCATTGTAAACAAGAGTGTTAATAAATTTACCATAAAGTTTTTATTTAACTACTGTCAAAATTTTGTAAGTATTAATAAACTGATTATCAAAGTGTTCAATCTGTTCCGTTTTGTTCCGTTTTCAAAATGGAACAGATGGAACAATGCTGTTTAGTCAATGGGTAAAAGGTCAAAAACCTAAAGATTTGACGCGTTTGCGTTATGAGGCTCTCAAATATTTCTGCTAAATTGCGCCTGTGAAAGATCTTAAAAAATATTATATGTTGCCCGCCACTCCTGAAGAGGTGTACACGGCGCTTACCAATCCCCTAACTTTAGAGTTATGGACAGGCGAAAAAGCCGAAATGTCTACCGAACCCGGTTCTGAGTTTTCCCTGTGGGAAGGCAGCATTGTAGGTAAGAACCTGGAGTTTGAAGAAGGGAAGAAAATTGTACAACAATGGTATTTTGACGGGCAGAGCGACGAATCTATCGTTACCATTAAAATACATCCTGACCCGAATGGCTCATCTGTAGAGTTAAGGCACGTAAATATTCCTGATGATGATTTTACAGATATCGCCGAAGGCTGGAATGACAGCTATTTTGGCAACCTCGCAGATTTCTTCGCGGTAGGATAAGGAAAGAGAATCAAGACAGCAAACGCAAAGAACAAAAAAACATTGCATAACAAAAGAGCCGCCCCAATTTGGAGCGGCTCTTTTGTTTAGAATCTTGATTCCTGACTTTAATAGTCTTGAATCGCTTCCTCCCTTAGTATAAAGTAAACTCTACACGACGGTTTTGCTGACGGCCTGCTGCTGTTTTGTTAGTAGCTATTGGCTGGCTTTCACCGTAACCCGTAGCTTCTATACGTGAAGCATTTGCGCCTTTGCTAACCAGGTATGATTTTATAGATTCTGCACGGTCTTTTGATAGCCTTAAGTTTAAAGCATCAGAACCTGTATTATCTGTGTGGCCAGCTAATTTTAAACTGAAGTTCTTCTCAGTTAATAAGTTAGCTACCCTGTCTAAGCTTGGGAATGATTTAGGGCGAATAGTTGCTTTACCTAAGTCAAATTCAAGGTTATTTATCGCATCCTTAACAACACGTTTGTCTTCTTCAGTAACGTAAACAACCGGTTTAGCCAATGGACAGCCAGAACCATCTACCTTAGTACCGGCAGGTGTGTTAGGGCATTTATCATTAACGTCTAATACACCGTCACCATCGCTGTCAACTGATAGTTTAGCCAAATTTGCGTTGGTAGTGTTAAGATCTGTTCTTAACTGATCATTCTTAGCTTTTTCGGCATCAATTTGTGCCTGCAGCATAGTTTTAGTTTGTTGACTTTCCCATACATACTCGGTACGCATTGAATTAACCGGGTTGTAAGTAGCTAACTGTGGTTTGTTAGAACTACCCAAAGCAAACTCTAAACCAATGTGGGCATAAGAGAACCTATCGTTGCCAGATCCTACATTGTAACCATCAAAGTTGTCTGATTGTACAAAGTTAACCTGGTAACCTAAGTCTAAATTTACACTTGAACCTAAATTAACTTTAAAACCTAAACCAACCGGCACAAACCATTCTTTGATACTACCATCACCATAGGTAGTAGTAGCACCTGCAGCATCGGTTGTGGTAGTTTTATAACCCATGTAACCGGCACCAGCAGTTAAGTATGGCTGTATAGAGCTTTTTTTGCTAAACCAGTTAATGTTTGCCAGTGTAATGTTTGCGCTTAATGCACCAGACCAATTTAATTTGGTATTAAAGCTATTAGGAGTACCAACTCCTACCTGGCCGTTAGTACCGCTTACTTCACCACGAAGGAAATCGGCTTGTAAAGCAAAACCGGGTAAAAATTGCTTTTTAATGTAACCACCATAACCAATTTCAGATTGAGGTTTCCTAAAATCTTGCCTGCCATTGGCACCAAAAATAGTGTATGGCGTTAAAAGACCACCATGAACACCTATTGACCAGGTACGAAAAGGGCCGCCAGAAAATGGTTTAACGTAATTTTTAGTGTCTAATGAATCGGTTTGGGCAAATAGTGAACCGCTCACCAATAAACCGGTAAGCAGTATTGAAGCTTTTTTTAAATTTGTTTTCATGTTGTGTTATTTTTGATTATCTGCTAAACAGTATAGCCAGACTACACCCACAAGGCAACATTAATGCCAGTAAGCTATTTTAGGTATTTACGCGTTTATTTAAGAGATAACAAGGCTTTATAAACCTGTAGTAAAGCGCTATGCTATAATAGATTAAGACGAAGGGTACTCTACCTAATTAGTTGAATTAACTTTTGAGACGTTAAAGTCAAAAACAGGTTTAAATATGCACATAAAAATATACAATAATGTGGTATTTATGCCATAACGGCTATTGTGCTGAATACAGTATTTCCTAATTGCGAATTGCCTTTAAGGGTAGATCTTTCCATAGCAGCTTGCGGCGTAATAGCCTTTGTGAAGAATTTCCAGGCAGTGTCTGGGTCAATGATAACCTCTGCGTGTGTAGTACCTGGTGGTTGTTGTTTCAATAATTGCCAATTATCGGCAGCTTTTTGCAAATACCAGTCGCCACCTATGTCGCTGCTTATGGTTATTTTAATTACTGTGCCTTCTACAGCATTAATATTGCGATAAGTATGCGGCAAGGCATACATAAATGTATCTATGCAGGGATAAAACAACTCCTTAGTCATTAAACCGGGCATACCAACGGCATCACGTATCTGCTGCTGATGATGCCATTTTTCAGTGTATTCGCGCGCAATATCAAACCAGTTTAATGAGGTCTCCTCTCCTGCCCATGAAACGGGATATTTAGCTTGCCCGAATGGTTGAAGGGTATGCAGGTGTTTGATATATTGTTTACCGGTGCCTTCTAACTGCTCAATAAGCAATTGCGGGCTAACCCTTTTCATAGCGTTAACCCAGGTCGCGTTTAACTCATTTAAATATGTTACAAGATCCTGATAACCGTTTATTTGTTTGGCAATTGCCACCTCATAACCCTGTGCGTAAGATATGGTACGCACATTTGTATCAAGCAAGTGCGCGGCAATATCTTTCACCGTCCATAAACGGGCTACAGTAGGTTTATTCCAGTCATCAGCAGATAACGATTTAAGCAGCCCGATCAACAACTCATCCAGCACCGGGAATAAATGTAAGGTTGGTATAGGTATAACCTGCTGCATACGGCAATCGCTATTTTATTCGGCGGGGTGGATAATTACCTTCCATTTAATGTCAGCATCGGCTTTGTAAAGCGTAGCGGCTACAGAGCAATATTTATTAAGCGATAATTCAACAGCTTTATTAGCCTTATCTTCATCAACATCACCATATAAATGAAACTCTAAAGTAATGTTTTGCCATAAAGATGGTTCTTTGCCTGCTTCACGTTCGCCAGCTATAACCATTTTATAATCAACTACATCCTGTCGTTGCTTTTTTAATATGGCAATAACATCAATGGCCGAACATCCGCCCAAACCCATTAAAAGCATTTGCATAGGGCGTACACCAAAATTTTGGCCGCCACTTTCGGGGCTGCTGTCCATACGTACGGTGTGGCCATATTCGTCGGTGGCTTCAAAGCCATATTCACCGCTAACGCGTGATAGTTTTATTGTAGGCATAGTATAGTAATGTAATAATTATGCTAAGTTATGCTTTTGAGATAATAATAAAATATCAATTCGATATATTGACGCTAAATAAACAGATGGCCATTCGCGGTCAAAAACATCATGAAACAACTGCTATTGTCTACCCTCTTTTTCTTTTTCGCAACAACATGTTCTGCACAAAGTAACCTGATATCGTATGACGATCTGAGCTATGTACTACATAACAACATTAATAAAGCCGATACTTTTTTTGTAGCCAAAGGTTATACGCTTACTAAAAAGGACGAGAAAAAGAATATCAGAAAGTATGATCTTAAAATTCCAGGCGGTACGTATGTAACAACCAGTTTGCGAAGCGATGGCAAGCGCATGTTTATCGAAATGGAAACAAACGAATTGGCCCAGTATAATATGCTATATAACTCGATAGCGCAATATGTAAATAAAGAGAACAGCACGGCAGATGTTCAGTATTTTAGAGTAAAAGATCTTGGCGAGATATATGTTATGGTGAACGATGCCGTACCCTACAACCCTACCCGGCGTGAATATAGTATCCGCATTGTATCAGACAAAAGCATTACGGCTTACAATTAAATATAAATACGATCTTTAACCGGGATAACCAGTTTTAAACCCGACCATATTTCGTCTACAGCACAAACCTTAATGTCCACCAGCCCTATCCGAAGTGCATAATTTCTTATTTTATCTTCGGTAATATCTGTAATTACTTTTGAGGCTTTTTTAGGCCAGGAAACCCATATTATGCCATCTTGCGTAATTTGTTGCTTTAGTTCCGGAAGTTGAAATAACAAATCGGCATTAGTTTTTGTAAAAAAATGAATAAGGTTCACCGGGGCTTCTTCATTTGCAACAAAGTAAACATCCATGGGTAGGTCTGTAAACAGCGTTAAATAGTATTCGGGCTCACTAATAAGCTTAACTTTAAACCCTGGCTTTATTCCAAGTTTTTTTGCCAATTGCGTACCCGAATAGCCTGATGCGGTCATGATAGTATTAACTGATTTAGATGATGCTGCATATGTACAATATAATCATTAGCTAAAAACTCAACCGTATTAAATGATGGCCCATCACCGCCATTGTCGCATTTTATTTGCGTGCGATCAGCAGGATAGTTTTGCAGCACACGCACTATTTGCCGGTTAACAAGTTCCCACAGCTTTAAAAGGCCGGTGAGATCTGCATTCCGGTAATGCTGTGCCTGTACCCACTCTTCCTGAAAGTAGATCAGTTTAAACCCCTCTTCATAAGTACAGCGCACAAAACGTTGCAGGTTAATGTGGGCGCTATCAATTAAATGGCCTATTATCTCTTTGTTGGTCCATTTGCCTGGTGCTGCTTCGTTTTCCCAATTTATGCCTAATGCGGTATTATGTAAGAAATCGTCGAGAGCGATATTTAAATTATGGGCTGTTTATTTCATCACGAAGCAAATAAATTGATTTAAATATGCTTAATCCTGATAAATTATTCAAAAAAAATTATCTTCATGGCCTGAATCATTACTATGGCCTTAAACTACATCTGGATAGCATTCTTCCTCATTGCCTTTGTGATAGCATTTTGCAAACTGGTGTTTTTTGGTGATGTAGATGCCTTTAAGCTGTTGGTTGATGGCATGTTTGACAGCTCCAAATCATCGGTAATGGATATCGCGCTGCCATTGGCTGGTAATATGGTGTTGTGGTTAGGTATACTTAACATTGGTGAACGGGCCGGCGCCATGAATTTCCTATCGCGCATTGTTGGGCCATTCTTAAGCCGTTTGTTCCCTGAAGTACCGAAGAAGCATCCCGCCACAGGGCAAATGATGATGAACTTTTCGGCCAACCTGTTGGGTTTAGATAATGCTGCCACCCCACTGGGATTAAAAGCAATGAGCAGCCTGCAGGAGCTTAACCCTAATAAGGAAACCGCATCTAACGCGCAGATCATGTTTTTGGTGCTGCATACATCGGGGTTGCAATTACTGCCGGTAACCATTATAGCACAACGTTTCATATTACACGCCAAAGATCCTGCAGATGTTTTAATTCCCTGCATAATAGCTACTTATGTAGCAACAGTTGTAGGGATGATAGCGGTAGCCATTAAACAAAAAATAAATCTTTTTGATAGGGTTATTGTAAGCTGGTTGGGCGGAATGACAGCTTTTATAGCCCTGTTGGTTTACTATTTTACCAATTACCTTGATAAGGAACAAATAACAACCGTATCTAAAGTAGCTAGTAACTTGTTGCTGTTTGCCATACCTACTGTATTTATTTTAGGCGCCTTACGCAAAAAGGTAAACGTGTTTGAGAGTTTTATTGATGGCGCCAAAAGTGGCTTTGAGGTATCTGTGAAGATAATTCCCTATTTGGTAGCCATGTTGGTTGCTATAAGCGTTTTTCGTAATAGCGGCGCGCTGGATTATCTGAATAACGGTGTAAGATGGGCAGCGACAAATTTAAACATGGATACCCGTTTTGTTGATGCTATGCCGGTTGCCTATATGAAGCCTTTAAGCGGATCGGGTTCAAAAGCAATGATGATAAACGTAATGCAAACTTATGGGCCGGATAGTTTTGCAGGCCGGCTTGGTTCGGTGTTCAATGGTTCTGCCGATACTACATTTTATATAGTTGCACTATATTTTGGATCGGTAGGGATAAAAAAATCCAGATATGCGATCCCCGCTGGCCTGATTGCAGATTTTGCCGGGGTAATAGCGGCGATACTAATTTCTTACTTGTTTTTTGGTTAATAAAGAAGTCGGCGAGAAACTGCGTTTTAGGGTTAGCAATAATGGTTATGAAGCTACTTTGCCTTCACAATTCCAAGGCGATCACAAGTTTTTTGGCGTAAGCAGGTGTTATGACTTTTATTGATTTTTATTTACTTTCACGCGAAATATTGCTGCATGGCGAAAGCTTACCTTAGAGATAAAACTATTAAGAAAAAATCAGCGTCAAAAGCGGGTTGGTTAATTGCAAGTTTTGCAGCCATATTTGCTTTATTGTTAGGGAAATATGCCTTATCCAACACTTCTAATACTTTTAGTGGCTTGCCCGATAGTGATGCAGCTTATAACGTGGCAAAGACCTTTATCCAGCCTACGGTGCTTTCAACCAATATTTCTTTCTCAGATTCGGAATATAAATTTGCCAGGAAATCAGATTCGGTTTATGTTATTAAATCATTCTACACCACAACAGATAAGGATGGCGAAAGTTCCAAAACAAACTTTACTATTACATTAAAATATAACGGTGGGGCTGGTGCGGAAACTTCTAACTGGGCCATGCTTAATTTAGACCAGGATAACTGACCTTTATCCGCATAATTAACTTGCATGGAAACCGAGAACGAGCTTTTAGTTAGTGCAGAAGCACACATAACCCACACACAATATCAAACTATTGTAACCAGTGACAATCACACCATAATAGCCGATGAACCTGCAGGACTTGGGGGTACAGATAAGGGCATGTCGCCCTATAATTTGCTATTGGCCAGTTTAGCAAGCTGCACGGTTATTACCTTACGTATGTATATCAACCGCAAAATGTGGACCGTTGATGAAATAGCTATTAAACTTGATCTTTATAAAAACCGGAATGGAGTGTTGATTGAAAGCAAACTTGCTTTTAAAGGGGAAATAACCGATGAGCAAAGAAAAAGGTTAATAACCATCGCAAATGTATGCCCTATCCACAAAATATTAGCGGGTAATATTGTTATTAATACAGGTATAGAAGGGGTTTAAGCAGCTATTTTAGCCCCTTAACAAAAATATCAATAAGCAACAGGCGCTTGTTATGTATTTCGTCCAGGTGTTCTTTATGTGGGAAGTTTAATTTTTTGTGCGGAAGCGAGCCACCTACCTTTATACCATGTAAGGCATCTAAAAATACTTCAACAATTTCAATAGGATTAGCAACTGGTTGTATATTATTCTTTTCAACTTCGGCCTGTATAGCATCGGCCAATAATTTAATTTCGGCGCCGCGTATCTGACTAACAGTTTCCCAAATTGTATCGGGCAGGTTTTGTTCGTTCAGACGGAAAAAATCAAAAAAGTTATAATTGCTTACAATAAAATCATGATGGGTATTCACCTGAAAAAGGAATGCCTCGCGCAGATCGGTAAAATGGCCTAATTTATCCTCTAACTGTTTTAAATAATCGTTGGCCAGTTTACGCATAACAGCCATGTATAATTCGCTCTTATCCGGGAAATAATAGTAAAGCAAGGCTTTTGACATAGAAAGATCTCCGGCAATTTCGTTCATTGTGGTTTTCGAATAACCATAATGAAGAAAGCGTTGATACGATGCTTCTAAAATTTTTTCGCGTTTAATGTCTTGCTGGTCGTTTGATGTGTTCATCCTATTAAATAGTCCTGACTTTTTTAACAAAACTATCAAATTTCCAAGCAATTATTTATAATCGGTCTAAAAGATGATTTTAAAATGTAAAAACTACAGGTCTTTAGCAAGCGCGGTACCTGCAGTAATAACTATGATATCTTCAATTACGCCAATAACCGGGTCGGGTATTCCGGTACGTTTGCCAAGACCAGTACGCAACAACATACAACCAAAAGCAGATGCAATAGCACTTGTCCCTCCTATTAAGCCACCTATAAAAAGATTTCTATTACTGGCTTTGTACACAGTAGCACCGCATAATGCACCAGATAAAAACCGCCCGGCTAGCCCACCCGGGCTGGTTCGGTTAGGCGCATAGGGAAGCTTATCTCCAACCAGTTCGGCCGCAGCTAAAACTTTAAATACTTTAGATGTAGTTATACTTTGAATAAACTGCAATGGCGTATACCCCAGGTTTTTTGATGGATGGCGACTATATACATGGCTAATTACTGCAGGTGCCGAAAAGGAACGCATACCGGCAATAATACCAAGCCCGGCAGCTTGTTTAAAGGCATATGTTAATTTAGCTTCCATAACCTATGTTTCTGTTTTAGATGCAATAACCATTCCTAAATCAACGCTTATTTATAGTTTCAGTTAAAAAATACAAATCAATAGGTAATTTACATTGTTATATAGATAACAAAAAAGACAATATGAAACTGCATGAAGATAATACACTTGGCGCCCTGGGTTGTGCTATAGGTAAGGGATTGCTGGCAGGAATTGCCGCAACAGCCGTTATGACGTTATCGCAAATGATAGAAATGAAAATAACTAAACGCCAGGCCAGTGATGCACCTGTTAAAGTTGCCGAAGATACGGCAGGTGTAAAACCGGCTACTCAAGAAGATAAAACGCGGTTATCACAAGAATTGCATTGGAGCTACGGAACAGCCTGGGGCGTTGCCCGCGGATTAATTGGACTTACCGGATTAAAAGGTTTACCTGCTACCCTACTGCATTTTGGCGCTGTTTGGGGCACGGCCCTAATTATGCTGCCTAAGCATGATGCCGCCAAACCAATTAACGAACAGGAATCAAAAGATATAGCCATTGATGTATTACACCACGGTGTTTACGCAATAACTGCAGGCTTGGTTTATGATGCCCTTGATGCAGGCAGTAAAAACGAAAGAAAGCTGAAAAAATTGCTGGCATGCTAAAAGGCCTGATCAAAAAATATAAGTAAGCAACATAAAAAAGAGCCGCACAGTTTACACTATGCGGCTCTTTTTTAATAAATATTTGGCTTACGCTTCAACTGCTTCGTATTCTGGCTCTTTGATCTTTTCCTTTTTACCAAAGAAATAGTTTTTCATGTTTACACGGATGATGTACATACACGGTACTAATATTAGGGTAATAATGGTTGCGAAACCAAGGCCAAATATCATTGTCCATGCTAACGGGCCCCAGAAAGCTACGTTATCGCCACCAAAGTGAATATGTGGTTCAAAGTGGGTGAACAAACCTACGAAGTCGATATTGAAACCTACAGCCAGTGGTATTAAACCCAATATGGCTGCTGTAGCGGTTAAAAGTACCGGGGTCATACGGGTATGGCCGGCTTCTACAACCGCATCATGCAGACTCACGCCCTGCGCTATCAACATATCTGTAAACTCTACCAGTAATATACCGTTACGTACCACAACCCCCGCAAGCGCTATGATACCGATACCTGTCATTACAATAGACATCGTCATCCCAAAGATGCTTACGCCAAGGAATACACCAATAATACTTAAGAAGATCTCGCTGATGATGATAAACGTTTTACCGATAGAGTTAAACTGTAGCATCAGAATGATCAAGATCAAACCAAATGATGTTGCCATTGCTCCACCCAGGAAATTAACAGCTTCCATTTGATCTTCCTGACCACCGCCCTGGCGTATTACAATACTATCATCTTTCTTAAAGTTTTTAATAGCCCTCAAAATATTGGCATTTACGTCATTAGGGTTATATGGTTTTATAACACTCGATCCTAATGTTAATACCCTACGTTGTTGTTTACGCTTTATGTTACTAAAGGTATTAGTGTATCTGATATCGGTAAAGGCAGATATTGGTACTTGGCGTATAGCGCCACCAGTGGCCAAGTCGCGGTAAGTTATCTTTAAGTTACGTAACTCATCAATATTACCGCGCTGCTCTTCCATAGCCCTAACTTTTATCTGATAGTCATCCTCTTTCGTATTCCTGAAATCGGCTGCTTTTGCACCAAATATAGCGGTACCTAAGTTTTGATTTATCTGCGAAGTGCTTATACCTTCACGGTTTGCGCGCTCACGGTCAATGTCAAATACAATGTCCGGTTTATCGCTTTGCACGTCGGCAACCAAATTTTCAATACCGGCAATGTTTTGCTTATTTAGGTAAGTTTTTAAGCGGCTACCTGTTTTTACCAGTGAATCCAAATCGTCACCAATTATTTCTATACTGATATCTTTTTGTACCGGCGGGCCGCTCGCTTCTTGTGCAACCGCGATTTTAACACCTGGTAACCCTTGTACTGCATTACGTATTTTAGCCAAAACTGCTTTGGTATCTTTACCATTCCTTTTACCAAACTCAACAAAAGCAACGGTTACTTTACCTTTGTTTTGATAATCGCCCTGGTCTTCATCTTGTGGGTCGGTCACACCTTTAGTTACGTTAGATATGATGGATGATACCACATCTTTATCCGGTTCAACCACTTTAGCCACACGTTGCTCAATTTGTTTGGTTACATTATCGGTAGTAGCCTGATCGGTACCAATTGGCATAGTTATATATACATAAGCAAAGTTAGGGTCGCCAGATGGGAAAAACTCGGGGGTTTTTCCTATTGTCATTAATAATACAATCGACAGAATAAATAAGCCAAATGTGCCCACTAACATAGTAACTGGCCTTTGAACAGCTTTTTCCAGCCATTTAGCATACCAGTTTTGAAACTTTGGCCATGCATTATTCTGAAACCTGTCTATCACTTTTAACAGGAAGAAATGATTAATAAGGTATAACACCATTATCAAAACTACCAGGTTACCTACTCCAACATTTATCCAATAACCGATAGCTGCTGCTACTGCCATATAAATCGTAGCACGACTTGTTTTTTTATCGAACTTTGGCTTATCATGCTCGCCCGGATGGTGTGGCTCCATAAAATCAACCGCGAAAACGGGGTTCATTATATAAGCTACAACTAACGATGCCAGTAGAGTGATGATCAGTGTTATTGGAAGGAAGAACATGAACTCACCAATAATACTATTCCAAAACGCTAATGGGATAAATGGTGCAAGGGTTGTCATGGTACCAGAGAATACCGGTAAAAACACCTCACCTGCTGCCATTTTAGCCGCTTCTTTAATAGGCACTTTTCCGTTAGCGAAAATACGGTGTGTGTTTTCAATAACCACAATAGCATCATCCACCACAATACCTAAGGCAAGCAAGAAAGAGAACAGCACGATCATGTTTAAAGTAAACCCTATCCAAGGCATTACCATAAATGCGATAAAGCAGGATAACGGTACCGATAAGGCCACAAATATGGCATTGGTTGTACCCATAAAAAACATAAGGATAACAGTTACCAATATAAAACCAATAACAATGGTATTAATCAAATCATTAAGCGTTGTACGGGTTTTCTCAGACTGGTCACCGGTTACCACAATATCCAGGCCCTTAGGAAATACTGTTTTTTGTTTCAGTTTTATCAGTTCGTTTATTTTATCCGATGCCTGTATCAGGTTCTCACCAGCCCTTTTACTTACGTTGAGGGTAATTACATTTTTAAACTTAGGGTTATCAGGAGTTTTTAAACGAGCATAGCTTTCCTGCTCCAAAAATGAGTCTTTAATTTCAGCAATGTCACGTAAGTATACAGCCTGCCCTTTAGGGTTTCTTATAGCCATTGCAGCTACCTCGTCAGCATTCTTAAAATCTTGTTTTATATCAATACTACGACGGACACCATCGGTTTTAATAGTACCGGCAGATGATAAAATGTTTTCGTTACCAACTGCCTGTATAATGTCACTGAAACTTATCTGGGCTGCTGCCATCTTATTCATGTCGACATTTATCTGTATTTCAGGCGTTAAGGCACCAACTTCATCCACTCTTGATATCTCTTTGTAGCTTTCTATCTCGTCTTTTAAGAGATCTGCATACTCTTTTAAACGCTTCAGATCATAATCACCAGAAATGTTAACATAAAGTATAGGCAGATCGGCAATATTAACGTCTGATACAATTGGCTCCTTAAAATTATCGTCGTTTTGCGGCAAATCCTGTTTGGCTTTGTCAACCGCATCCTGTACGTCTATTTTTGCATCCTTTATTTCTACGTCGGTCTGGAATTCAGCCGTAATAATTGATACATTCTGTACAGAATTGGACGTTACTTTTTTAAGGCCCTTAAGAGATTTTAATTTTTTTTCCAGTTGGCGGGTAACCAAATTCTCTACGTTTTGCGGCGATTGGCCCAAAAATGTAGTGGTGACAAATATTTTGGGTATCTCAATGTCCGGGAAATTCTCTTTTGGCAAATTATTATAGCTTACCAATCCCAATACAGTGATCATAAATATGAGCACATAAATGGCGGTTTTATTATCTATGGCCCAACTTGAGGGACCAAACTCTTTCTTAAGATCTTTCATATCTGTAATAGATCAGGAGTGTGAAAAATTAATTAGCAAACTATAAAACTTTTACTTTATCGCCGTCTTCAATATCGGCAGCACCTTCGGTAACTAACTGTTCGCCGGCCTTTAAGCCTGATAATATTTCTGAGCGGCCACCGTAAGTTACACCAACTTTAACAGGTTTACGCTTAGCAATTCCACTTTCATCCACAAACACGTAATCGCCCTCTTCTGATTTTTGAATAGCTTTTACAGGTATCACAACAGCATTATTTTTTGAATAATCGGCTATTTTAATAATAGCTGTCATGTTAGGGCGAAGGGTTTTGCGTTCAGGTAGTTTAATTTCTACCGCGAAACTGCGTGATGTAGGATCAATAGCTTTAGCAGCGAAAGTTACTTTAGTTTTTAAGGAATCTTTAGCATCAGGTACTAAGATCAAAACTTCGTTACCTGTGCCTACCCTACCTGCATAACTCTCTGGTACATCGGCCTTAACCTTTAATACATCGGCATTTACAATGCGTATGCCTGTAGTACCCGGCTGTGCAACCTGGCCCAGTTTAAGGTCCATTTGGTCAACAGTACCATTTATTGGCGAAGTAATACGATACATGGCCGCCTGCTCGCGTAAAGCCGATAATGCTTTTTTACTTGCTTCTAATGTTGTTTTCGCCTGTAAAAACTGTACCTCTGTCCCTATTTTCTGATCCCAAAGATTTTTTTGGCGATTGTATAAGGTCTGGTTCAGCTCAACAGTTGCTTCGTTTTGAGCGATGGTTTGCCTTTGGGTGCTATTATCTAACTGCACAAGTACCTGGCCTTTGCTAACATGTTGGCCTGGTTTTACATAAATGGCGGTAATTGTACCCGGCGATTGCGGATAAGCTGTAACGTTATCCTGCGCATCAATTTTACCTTGTATTTGTACATAGTTGGTAAATGAACCGGTTTTAACTTCTACAACACCTACTTCAATTGCTTTTGTCGAATCGGTAGTACCAACTTCGGCTTGTAACTTAGTGATTTTTGTATTTAATTCCGCTTGTTGCTTTTGCAGATCAGCCAGCTCTGTTTTTTTATCTTTTGGTTTACTTGAGCAAGCTGCCAGTAACAGTATAACCGGTATGTATAATAATTTTTTCATTTGTATTTAGTATATATGGTTTAGATTATTGTTATTGAATTCTTCCGTATGCCCTGTCAAGATCTACCCTGCTTACAAGGGCGTCGTACAAACTTTGTACATATGTATTATCGGCACTTTCAAGCGCGGTTTGTGCTTGTGTAACTTCAATGCTCGATCCAACTCCCTGTTGATATTTGATCTTAGATACTCTTAAAACTTCGCGGGCTAGTTCCTGGTTACGTTTTTGGTTATTTAATGATTGCAGGCTGTTCATGTAAATTATTTTTGCCTGTGCAGCTTGTAGGTTTAAACCATTACGCATCCCTAATAAGTTATTTTTATTTTTTAGAACGGTGATCTCTGATTGCCTTACCTGGTTTGTACGTTGGCCACCGCTAAAAATAGGTACGTTTAAAGTAAGCCCAACATAACTTGATGGGAAACTAGTGCTATACAGATCTTTAAAACTGTTGTTTTGATAAGAGGCCGTGTAAGCTACGTTGGCTTTTAATGTCGGCAAAAACTGGGCTTTCATACGTTTTAGATCAAATTCACTTAGCTTAAGGCTGGTTTCAAAAATCTTGTACTCGATCCTATTTTTATAAGAAGCAGTATCGGCAACCGTTTCAACAATATTTTCATCAAGTTTAACATCATTTAAACCATCTTTAAGAGTTAAGCTATTTTCAATTGGCATACCTATCTGAAATTTCAGCAACTGATAGTTAAGTGCCAGTAAACGCAGCGTATTCTCACGGCTGGTAACCAGGTTATTGTATTGTACAGCAATACGGTCAACGTCAATTTTTTCAACAAATCCTTGTTTATTTTGGGCAGTTGTTTGATCTACCTGTTGCTTTAACTGCGCAATGTTGGCATCCAGTAATTTTATTTGCTCGTTGCTTACCAAAACCTGGTAGTAAGCCTTGGTAACCTTGGTTGTAACATCAATTTTAGTGCTGGTGTAACCGCGGTTGTATAGTTCTTTGTATGTTTTGCGCCCCTGTAAACCAATAATGTAGCTTGGGTCAAATAAAAGCTGGCTAACATTTACTCCCAGGTTCGATTGGTATTTAACACCAAATTTTACGGGGATAAAAGTACCTGCCGGCGCACCAAAAAATTCGCCGGGTAGCAACGTAGTAGGTATTTTTAAATAATCCTGGAAAGAGGCGGTACCATCTATCTGAGGAAACCCCTGCCCTATGAGTTCTTTAACATAGTAATCAGCATTTTTAACATCCAAACCGGAATTTATAACAGAGTCTTTATGCGTTAAGGCATAATCAATAGCTTCCTGTATCGAAAAATTATAAGTTTGAGGTGCAGGCTGGGTTTGCGAATAACCTTGCAAGGCTACCGTTATGCATATTAGTAGGGTGAATATTCGTTTCATTTATTAATGTATGATAGGTTATGTATGTTTTCTTTTATTATAATCTGTTACAAAACAATCTGTTTGATTGACAACCGTATGTCAGCAGTACATATGTTTATTAATTTAATTGTCTAACGTGTACATTTTTATACTGATCTAATAGCTCATGTCCTTTAATAGTACAAATGCCATAGTTAAAATGCTCCAGTAACTGGTATTGCACCCGCCAGGTACTAAACTGCGATATCGGGAATATGGACGTGCTAAAGCCCATCTCTACCTGGTTAACGCGCATCTTAGCCAAGATCCTTACATCAATGTCGGGCCTAATGAACCCCTGCTTTATACCTTTAGTCAATAATTCCTCCAAAGTTTTTACCAGGACATCGGCCTTGAATTTTTGGAATTCAGCCCATGCTTCGGGATGATACTTTTGTAGGTCGTGTACTACTATGGGATTGATCCTTCCAAAAATCTCTTCAGAACATTTCATCATGTTGATCATCTCCTCAATTACGTTGGCCGAGCTCTGAATGATACTGTTTATCTGACATTCGTCATCAATTAGTTTTTTCTTCACCAGTGCCATTACCAAATCGTTTTTATCATTAAAAAAATGATAAATGGTTTTTTTTGACATACCCAAGTGTTTGGCTATATCATCCATGGTTACGCTTTTGATACCTGCTTGTAAAAACAAGTCCTCGCCACCCTGAATTATCCTTTCTATTTGACCGTTTGACATTATGGGTCAAAACTAAGGAAACATTTTTAGATTTCAAAGTTTCCATACCAAATTACTTTACATTGACCATTTTACAGTTTATGTTATCTTTGCAAAAATTGATTTACATGGAATTGAATTCCCTTTCTGCTATATCCCCTATCGACGGTCGTTACCGTAACACCACATCAGCTTTGGCTGCCTACTTTTCAGAATACGCCCTTATCAAGTACAGGGTATTCATTGAGGTGGAATATTTTATCGCCCTTTGCGAGCATCCTTTAAAACAGCTGCAAGGTTTTGATGAAAATAAAACAGAAAAGTTACGGGATATTTACAGAAATTTTACTGAACAGGATGCCGCCGCGATAAAAGAGATCGAGAAAACAACCAATCATGATGTTAAAGCGGTTGAATATTTTATCAAAAAACAGTTTGATAATTTAGGCGGATTGGAAGAGTATAAAGAGTTCATTCACTTTGGATTAACCTCGCAAGATATTAACAATACCGCTATACCTTACTCTTTTAAGCTTGCACTTGATGAGATTTATTACGATGCTTTTGATGAGTTGCTTAACCTGCTAAAAAAATATGCTGCCGATTGGGATGCGATCCCTATGCTGGCACATACCCATGGGCAACCGGCATCGCCAACGCGCCTGGGTAAAGAGATAAATGTATTTGTTGAACGCCTGGAAAACCAACTGACTTTATTAAAAGCAGTGCCTTACTCTGCTAAATTTGGCGGCGCTACAGGTAATTTTAATGCACACCATGTGGCCTACCCGGAAATTGACTGGAAGGCATTTGGCAACCATTTCGTTAACGATACTTTAGGTTTACACCGTTCGCAGTTTACTACGCAGATAGAGCATTATGATAACTTTGCCGCGCAATGCGATGCCTTAAAACGCATTAATAATATCCTGATAGACCTTGACCGCGATATGTGGACCTACATATCTATGAACTTTTTTAAACAAAAGATAAAAGCCGGCGAAGTTGGTTCATCAGCAATGCCGCATAAGGTTAACCCAATAGATTTTGAGAATAGCGAAGGTAACCTGGGTATAGCCAACGCTTTGTTTGAGCATTTGGCTGCCAAACTACCGATCTCCCGCTTACAGCGCGATTTAACCGACTCTACTGTATTGCGTAACATCGGCGTACCGGTGGCACACACGCTTATCGCAATAAAGTCAACTGTTAAGGGTTTAAATAAGTTATTGCTGAACGAAGTTGCCATTAACGCCAGCCTGGAAGCTAACTGGGCCGTTGTAGCAGAGGCTATCCAAACAATTTTGCGCCGCGAGGGCTATCCAAACCCGTATGAGGCACTAAAAGAGCTTACACGTACCAACACGCAGGTTAATGCGCAAACCATTGCCGAGTTTGTAGATAGCTTACAGGTAAGCGATAGTGTTAAAAATGAGATTAAAGTGATAACGCCGCAGAATTATACGGGGATATAAATAATAAAATCGTCATTGCCAGGTACGAAGCAATCTCCGAACTTTGCATAGCCGCTAAGCGTATCTGGATATTGCTTCGTATCTCGCAATGACGGTGACGGAATTGTCATAGTCATTAACAGGTCAAAACAACTTTATGAGGATGCTTTAATCAAAAACCTGAGTACATTTGTTTTACTATTAAATTTTGACACCCATGAATATCAGCGTATATACCGAAGCCACCCCTAACCCGGCAACAATGAAGTTTATTGTAAACAAGTTGCTTATTAACGGAAGCGTGGACTATGCCACAAGGGAAAGTGCAGAAAAATCGCCTTTTGCAAAGGAATTATATAAATTCTCGTTTGTAAACGGTGTGTTTTTTGCCAGTAACTTTGTAACGGTTACTAAAACCGAAGGCAGCGACTGGGATGATATCCAGCCGATATTGAAAGAATTTGTTAAAGGTGCCGTTGAATCTGAACTGAAAGTTCAGGAAGTTGAACAGGCTACCGATGTTGAATTTGAAGGTACCGAAACCGAAATAAAAATACAGCAGATACTGAATGATTACGTTCGCCCGGCTGTTGAGCAGGATGGCGGCGCTATTAGCTACCGCTCGTTTGATGCAGGTGTGGTTACTGTTGAGCTTCGTGGTTCATGTAGTGGTTGCCCGTCATCTACTGTAACCCTGAAATCAGGTATCGAAAACCTGCTTAAACGTATGGTTCCTGAAGTAACCGAAGTTGTTTCTGAAGCGTTATAATCAGGATTACCCATATAAATATTTTAACACCGGTTTGGAGAGATCCAGGCCGGTGTTTTTGTTTGTATTATGCCGTTTTAACTGCCTGTTCCATTTTGGAAATGGAACAAGTGGAACACATTGTTAATCAATATCTTAAGAAATAATATTTTTTACTTTACTTAAAGTATTACTTGTTTATTTCATATATAAATATTTGAATAACATATATTTATGAAAAACTAAAGCCTGTTCCACTTTTTTGAAAATGGAACAGATGGAACACAGTAGAGTACCCATATAAAGCAGGCATCGCAGGGGCTACCATGTGAAACCCGGAGACTCCAAAAAGGCAACAAAATAAGCATCGTAAAAAGGCTTTATTTAGCCCTTATTTCGCCTAATTTAGGACGTAGAAAACTCGCCTAAGCCTAAATATAGCTTTGCATTAAAAAACTGATTTGCAGCTATTTGAATTTTTAGGCCTGTTCCATTTGTTACCAAATGGAACGGGAATGGAACACCTATGAGTTGACTATCCTGAGAGATGCCGAAATAAATTCGGCATGACGGAGTATTGTAATTCGTCGTTAGTATACAGTTCTACTTTTTAACGTTCGCAGTAAAGTACTTTTCAATATACTCCAGCATCTCTCCTGTTATTTTACCATTGGTGGCCAGCAACTCACGTGTTTTAAGCACTTCGCTACCGCCTTTAAAGTTTACTACTTCGCCACCTGCCTGTTGTACAATTACAATCCCGGCTGCAATATCCCAGGGGTTTAAATTATATTCATAAAATGCCTCAAAACGCCCTGCGGCAGTATAAGCCAGATCAACAGCGGCAGAGCCAATGCGGCGTAAGCCGTGGCAATTGCGCATCAGTTCGGTAAATAGTTTTATATAGGCTTCCTGGTAGCTAAAATCATAATATGGGAAACCTGTGGCTATAAGACTATCGGCAATGGTTGGTTTATTGCTCACCTTTATCTCTGCATCGTTTAAGTATGCAGGTGCATCTTTATGGGCATAAAAGCATTCGTCCTGGTTTACTTCGTATACTACGCCTAAAACCAGCTCGTCGTTATCCTGCAAGGCAATACTAACTGAATAAGTAGGTAAGCCGTGTATAAAGTTAGTAGTACCATCCAGCGGGTCAATGATCCAGTTGTAGCGCTCTCCTATTTTGGTGCTTGTTTTTTCTTCGGTAATAAAGCCGGCTTCCGGAAGTATCAGTTCCAGTCCTTTTACTATCTTTTGCTCGGCGGTTTTATCAACGTACGATACCAGGTCGTTAAGCCCTTTGTATTCTATTTTATCGGCATCAAATGTTTTGCGCTCCTGTCTAATAAACTGACCGGCTTCTTTAGATACATCAATTACCTGCCCAATGATCTGGTTTAATTGCATAATACTTTAAAATTGTTTCGCCTCACCCTGGCCTCTCCAAAGGAGAGGGTTCAAAAAAAGCGAAGTTAAAGTCCTCTCCTTTGGAGAGGATTATTTCATGAGGGCTTCGCCGTTTAGGTGAGGCCATACTAATACTTAAAAATTGATGATAAACTATCAGTTGGTAGCCCCTGTTTTTTTATAACGACTGGTGCCAATATATATTAACGCCGAACCACCCAGAACCATAATTACCGATATCATTTCGGCCTGAGTAAACGAGATGCCGGCAACAACGTAACGAGTATTAACGCGGATCAGCTCGATAAGGAAACGCTCAACACCTGCCATTATCATATATATCCCAAACAATACACCGGGCGCTTTAAACTTGTGGCGTAATTGCCAAAGCACAAAGAATAATATTATACAAATAACTGACTCATAAAACGATGTGGGATATACCGGAAGTTTTAATTCGTAACAAAACTTACCTATGCAATCGGGAATGTGATTATCCCGGTCAGACATATCTACATTATGCGGAAATTTAAAACTCCACATCCAATCGGGCGCCCAGCTTAGCAATCCTGGTTTAGGGTTAAGGTTTGGTATCCCCCAATCACCATCGCCGCTCATTTGGCAACCTATACGGCCAACGCCGTAGGCTAGCATTACACCCGGCCCACCAATATCCAGCATGGTCAATGGTTTAACATTGTGTTTATTTGCTATGTATAATACAGCTGCGCCACCACATATTAAACCGCCATAAAAGGTTAAACCGCTAAAGCCAATCAGCATACCTACCGGGTCGCGCATAAACTCGCTCCAGTTTTCTAAAGCGTTAAATAGTTTTGCACCCGCAAAGCCAAAAATAGCCGCCCATAATAATATGCTTCCCATTAACTCGTGCGTGTGTACCGTTACACGGCGTTGCTCGGGTTTTGGTAAAATTTGTTTTTTGTTTTCGTAATATGCCCAGTAAGCCATCAGCCCGGCTACAATTATTCCGCCGGCCCAGTTACCTTTTAGCGATAAAAGAAAATCTTGCGGGTCGTTAATTAACGCGCTGTAATGTAAGGCGGCATCAACCACTTTAAAGCCCAGCACAAAGCCAAATATGGCATTACCTGCCAATTCAGATGTAGTAATAGGCGCGCCAACGGTAACAGTTTTTTCAAACGGATGGATATAACCTAACTTTTCCTTTCGCTTAAATTCCTGGCTAAATGCCCAATAGGCTGCCATAAAGGCTAATGCCACAAAAAAACCAAATGTTTGTATAGGTAGCGGAATGTTAACACCGGTTAGATATTCTATCAGTGAGGAAAGAGTTGGAAACATATTTAGGTATTTGTGCTGCGAATATAATAGTTAATGCACTAATATTTCTTCGCTTTCTGTTATTTCAACGTCACCATCGGGTGAAATTGCTGTTAAATGAACGCTCTTTATTTCGTTAACCAATATGGGGTCGTACTTGGCTTTTACTTTAACGTAGTTACGGGTAAAACCATGCATATATCCATCTTTTACATCCCCCTCAAATAATACCTCGTCGGTTTTACCTATTTGGGTTTCGTAAAACGAACGGCGTTTTTTATCAGATAGTATATGAAGCATTTTGCTCCGCTCGGCGCGGGTAGAGCCCGGTACAGTAGCGCTCATGCTTGCTGCAGGCGTATTTTCCCTTTCAGAGTAGGTAAATACGTGCAGGTAAGAAACATTCAGTTCATTAAGGAAATTATAAGTGTCGATAAAATCCTCGCGGGTTTCGCCCGGGAAACCAACTATCACGTCAACCCCAATACAGCAATCGGGCATAAGCTGTTTTATTTTTGTTACGCGATTTAAATACAGTTCCCTTTTATACCTCCGGCGCATCAATCCTAATATTTTATCAGAACCTGATTGCAGCGGGATATGGAAATGCGGCACAAAACGTTTTGATGTGGCCACAAAGGCTATAATCTCATCGTTAAGCAGGTTTGGCTCAATAGATGAGATACGAATGCGTTCAATGCCTTCCACTTCGTCCAGCGCCTTTACAAGGTCAAAAAAGCGATCTTCGCGTTTCCCCTCGCGGATCCCGAAATCGCCCAGGTTTACCCCTGTTAATACAATTTCTTTTACGCCCGATGCTGCTATCTCTTTTGCTTGCGCGATAACGTTCTCTATAGTATCGCTCCTGCTATTGCCACGGGCAAGCGGGATGGTGCAAAAGGTGCAAGAATAATCGCATCCATCCTGAACCTTAAGGAAGGTGCGGGTACGGTCGCCAAAAGAGTATGATGGTACAAACTCGTTAGCCTGGGATACGGGCTGATTGTATACAACCGCTTTAGGGTTCTTGGTCAGGTCGGTAATATAATCTACCAGCTGAAACTTCTCTGCAGCACCTAAAACCATATCAACGCCGGGTATTTCGGCAATCTCTTTTGGTTTTAGCTGCGCATAACAACCTACAATGGTGATGAAAGCGTTTGGAGAGATCTTCAGCGCTTCTTTAACTATTTTTTTGCACTTCTTATCGGCATTATCAGTTACCGAGCAGGTGTTTATTACATATACGTTGGGCGTATCGGTAAAATCTACCGTATCAAACCCGGCGTTGCTAAACAGGCGACCAATAGACGAGGTCTCCGAGTAATTTAGCTTGCAGCCAAGTGTGTAAAAAGCGACTTTTTTATTCATTTGCAAGGCGCAAAGATAATCATTTAGTGAATTATTGAATTATTGATTTTTTGATTGCTTGTTATTGAAGTGTAAAATTGGTTTTAGGTAGCACGAAGGCGTAGAAAAGCAACTGTCATTTCGAACGAACAGGGGGATGGGTTGTGAAATGGAATGGGGAGAAATCTTTTACACTGTGCATCCGGACATGCAAAGCCATCATGTCTGTGGTAAAAGATTTCTCCTCGTACCTCGTTCGAAATGACAGGGTGGGTTATACTCTTTTTTCGTTCTTGTTGGTGTTGTCACCAACAAGAACCATGCTTGTAACCTATCGACAAGTGCACCAACTACATGGCGGAGAACCTGTCAGTCTGAGCTTGTCGAAGACTTATACGCCTGGCAGATGGTTCGACAAGCTCACCATGACACCTTCTGATATCTTTCGCCCTTGTTGGTGTTGTCGCCAACAAGAACCATACTTGTAACCTACCGACAAGTGCACCGACTACATGGCGGAGAACCTGTCAGTCTGAGCTTGTCGAAGACTTATACGCTTTACTAATGGTTCGACAGGCTCACTATGACAGTTTACTTTACACTAAAATACATCAAACAATCTAACAAGAAAGCAATTCATCACTAAATCACTAATGGCTTACATTCCTTCCCACCTGTAGCTTTCATTCTCCAGCCCAATAAGATCTATCACACGGTTTACCACCGTCATGGCCAATTCTTCAATAGTTTTTGGTTTGCTGTAGTATGATGGTATGGCAGGGCAAATGATACCACCGGCTTCGGTAACGGTTTGCATATTACGGATATGGATAAGGTTTAAAGGGGTGTCCCTGGCAACTAGTATTAACTTGCGGCGTTCCTTTAATATTACGTCTGCAGCGCGGCTTATCAGGTCATCGGATACTCCCGATGCTATGCGCCCCAATGTCCCCATTGAACATGGAACGATAACCATGGTATCGAACCGTGCAGAACCCGACGCGAATGGCGCCATAAAATCATTTTTCGCGTAAAATTTAAAGGGATAATTACCGTGGCTGGTATCGTCTAATTCAAATTCCCAAACCTGTTTGGCGTTATCGCTCATTACAACAGCCACCTCGGCAATCTGGCTTTGCAATGCCTGCAATTTATCAAGCAGCAATTTGGCATATATGGCGCCGCTTGCCCCGGTAACGGCTATTACGATCTTTCTCTTTATCATCATCTGTACCAACAAAGTAAAGGAATAAAAATCAGGGGCACAAAAAAGGGTCGAATAACTCGTACCCGACCCTACATCTACCTATGAAAAACATGCCCTTTGAGCGGGCATCACAAATATAATAACAGTTTCTTAATTATTAAACAATTTATTAAAATAAATTTAACGTACTGTGGTGTAGTTCTTTTCAATTAAAGTTTGTATAATTCCGTCAACCATACCTACCGTTGGCACATAAATACTCTTGATATTCGCGCATTTTAATACGGTTAAATAAATTTCGCAGGCAGGAATAATAACATCGGCCCTGTCCTGGTTTAATCCAAGTACGTTAATACGGTCTTTTAGCGAGAACGAATCGAGGTAGTTGTACAACGCCCTTAGCTTAATATAACTTAAAGCGGTACCATCTTTTTCCTGCGACAATTTGAACAATTTATTAATGTTACCACCGGTACCTATCCCAAAAATATTTTTCAATCCTTTGGTATGTTCGCGGATAAAATCTTTCATCTCGTTCCAGGTTTCGTCCTTATCCTGGTTGTCCAAAATACGGATAGTACCCAGGTTGAACGATTGCGATGCCAGCAACTCGCCATTGCTGAACAACGAAAGTTCGGTACTGCCGCCACCCACATCAATATACAGGTAGTTTTTGCTTTTGTCTATGTTAACCTCGGCATGGCTGGCATAAATTATTTTCGCTTCCGTTTCGCCATGCACTATCTGCAGGTTTATGCCGGCTTCGGTCATTATTTTGTCGGCCACTTCCTGCCCGTTCAAAGCTTCACGCATGGCCGATGTGGCGCAGGCCATATAATCGGTAACCTTGTAAACATCCATCAGGTTACGAAAGGCCTGCATAGATTTAATAAGGTCGGTAGTTTTTTTCTCTGAAATGTTCTTTTGCAGGAACGCGTCGTCGCCAAGCCTCACCGGTACACGTATCAACGTGTTTTTCTTGAACGATATTGATCCGTTATTCTCAATGATCTCGGCTATCAATAGCCTTACTGCGTTAGATCCTACATCAATGGCGGCGTATCTCAATTTGTGTTTTTATTTTTAAGGTAGGTGTAAATATCTATTTGGGCCCTGGTTAACAGTTCTGAGCTGTTTTTGTGGTACCTGTTAATACTGTTACCGGTAATATCTCTTGCTTTGGTATTATCGGCTAACTGTATATTTATAATATCACGCACTTCGTGGCGCAGGTCATCATCCAGCACCGGGAAACCAACTTCTACCCGGTTATCAATATTGCGGGTCATAAAATCGGCCGATGTTAAGTAAAGTAACTCCTTGCCGCCATTGCCATAAATGTGCACACGTGCATGCTCCAGGTACTTATCTACTATGCTAATTACTTCAATATTCTCGCTAAAACCTTTCTGTCCTGCTATTAAACAGCACATACCACGTACTATGAGGTTTATCTTCACCCCGGCATTGCTGGCCTGATAAAGCTTGTTTATCAGCTGTTCATCGGCAAGGCTGTTCATCTTAAATATCATGTAGGCCTTTTTACCGGCCTTTGCAAATTTTATCTCGTTATCTATCAGCTTATAAATAGCAGGGCGCGAATCAATTGGCGATACAATAAGCGTTTTTAAGCCCTTTGGCAAAACGTTCCTGTTTAATGCCTTAAAAATGGCCACCAGGTCAACTGTTATTTTTTTATTTGCCGTAAGTATGGTATGATCGGCATATATCGCAGCTGTTTTTTCGTTAAAATTCCCGGTAGATAAGCAGGCATAATGGGCCGGTTTGCCTTTTTCCATACGGGTAACCAGGCATATTTTAGAGTGTACCTTATAACCATCGATACCGTAAAGAACGTTCACCCCTTCTTCTTCAAGCCTGTTGCTCCAAAATATATTGTTCTGCTCATCAAAACGGGCGCGCAGCTCAACAAGGCAATTCACTTTTTTACCATTTTTAGCGGCATTTATCAGCGCGTGAATGATCTTGGAGTTCTCGGCCAGGCGATAAACCGTAATGCTTATCTCTTTTACTTTTGGATCGATAGCGGCCTCGCGTAAAAAGTGGATCACATAATCAAACGATTGGTATGGCGTGCTGATTAGAAAATCTTTCTTAGCTATCAGCTCCATTAAACTCTTACCAAACGATAGGCCCTCAACCGGCAAAGGGGTATTTCTTTTGTACTCCAGATCTGGCCGCCCCACATTAGGGAACGAGATAAAGTTTTTGAAGTTATGATAACGGTTGCCCGGGATAAGGCTACCTTTTTCCAGCTTCATCTTCTTCATTAGATAACCAACCATATCCGGCGGCATTTCACTATCATATAGTAAACGCATGGGTTTACCTTTGCGTCGTTTTTGAAGGCTTTTGCTTAGCGCGTCAACAAATTTCACGCTAACTTCTTTATCCAGGTCAAGTTCGGCATCGCGGGTAAGCTGCAAGGAGTAAGCTTCAATAGAATCATGGTCGAAAATGAAGAAGATGTCCTCCAGATTATATCTGATAATATCATCCAGCAGGATAATGAACTTCAGGTTATGTGTTTCCGGCAATACCAAAAACCTTGATAAGTTATCTGGGAACTCGATAAGCGCGTAACGCGATTTTTTATTTTTGGTAAGCCTTACAAAGAAATAGATGGCCCTGTCGCGCAGTTCGGGCAGCGGCAGGTTATCATCCAGCATAATAGGTACCAGTGTAGATAGCAGCTTATCCCTGAAAAAGCTTTTTACGAACTCGCCACGAGTTACATTCAGCTGTTTATCATTCAGAATAAAGATCTTCTCTTCGGCAAGCTGTTTTACAATTATGTTTTCGTAAAGGTTATGAAACTTCCTCTCCTGCTTTACAACTGTGGTTTTTATCTGGCCTAATATCTTTTTGGGGTTGTAGCCTAATATTTCTTTAGCCTTTTCGTTCAGGTTGCTCAGGCGGCTAAGCGTGGCTACCCTTACACGGTAAAATTCATCTAGATTGGATGAAAATATAGCCAGAAACTTTATTCTTTCAATAAGGGGCACGGTTGGGTCGGCAGCTTCCTGCAGCACCCTGTCGTTAAAATATAACCAGCTAATCTCCCTGTTTATTAAAGGAATGTTTTTAGTATCCATAGAAATGTGCCGTAATTTACAGCTACAGTTACAAAACTGCTTATTTATTTGTTAAGTTTATATTAACTTATTGGTATATTAATGTGTTTTGAATGTAAAGCCAAATATCCCCATTAATTATTTACGGCTTATGCAAATCTTACAGTAGCTTTGTACCAATTACAAAAACCAATATTATGCCTTCATTTGATATAGTAAGTAAGATAGACGGACAAACACTGGATAACGCTATCAACGTTGCAAAAAAGGAAATACTGAACCGTTACGATTTTAATGGCTCAAAAAGCACCATTGAGCTGGATAAGAAAACCAACGAGGTTACTGTTGTTACCGAAAATGATATGCGCCTTAAAGCCATTCAAGATTCGATAATAAGCCGCATGGTTAAGCAAGGCCTCGACCCAAAGGCGCTTGATTTTGGTAAGGACGAATACGCATCTGGCAATATGATACGTAAAGAGATAGAAATTAAAGAGGGTATTGATAAAGAAGCCGCTAAAAAGATAGTGAAGAAGATAAAAGATAGCAGCCTTAAAGTACAGGCATCTATTATGGACGACCAGGTGCGTGTTACCGCTAAAAAAATAGACGACTTGCAAGCGGTTATCAGCCTTTGCCGTACCGAAGATTTTGGCCAGCCATTGCAGTATATAAATATGCGCAACTAATATCCCTGCACCATATTTAGCAACAGCAATATCAAAACATATGATAAAAGACACATTGAAAAACCTCATCATCCGCGACCTTGAAACGTTAAAGCGGGAGATACAGGCTTACCAAAACGAGGAAAAGCTTTGGTATATCGAAAAGGGGATATTGAATTCGGCTGGCAACCTTTGCTTACATTTGGTTGGCAACCTAAATACCTATTTTGGTGCAGAATTTGGCGAAACCGGTTATGTGAGGAACCGCCCGGATGAATTTGCATTAAAAAATATACCGCGTACGGAGTTGGTAGATAAAATAGAAAAAACGATAATCATGATCGGGAAAACCTTTGATATGATCTCGGAAGAGCAGCTAAACAAAATTTCCCGGGTTGAGCACTCCTTGAAAGATGTATCTAACGAATACTTTTTTGTCCACCTGGCTATGCACCTAAGCTATCATTTGGGGCAGGTAAACTATCATCGGCGGTTGCTGGATAATTAATCGCGGAAAGAAAAATCATTCCCGATATTTTAGTATAAAAAAGACCGCCCCTGTTAAGGAAGCGGCCTTTAACTAAACCAACTTATGAAAACACTTATTAATTACTTTACAGCTATTTCTCTTGATTGAAATTTAGCTTCTTCTCTTTTTGCAACGGTTAGTTTCAATATACCGTCGGTATAATCAGCTTCAATTTTTGAATGATCTACAGAATCTGGTAAGGTGAATGACCTTACGAACGAACTGTAGCTGTATTCGCGTTTGCTGTATTTCTTAGTTTCGGCGGTGTTTTCTGTTTTCTTTTCGGCAGATACGGTTAGGATGTTTTTATCCAGGTTGATCTTGAAGTCTTCTTTCTTTAAGCCAGGTACAGCTAACTCAATGTGGAATTCGTTATCGTTTTCGGCAATGTTAACTGCAGGTACGCGGCTTACTAATTTGCCTCCGATAAATGAATCATTCAATAAAGAATCAAACACATCGTTAAAGAATGGATGAGCGTTGTTTTTTAGTCCGTTGTTAAATTTTACTAGTGTCATGGTTTTATATCTCCTTAAGTTTTTGTTTTTATTAACTTCGTAAACTTATATTCAACTGTTGTACCAACGCACATTTTGATACACAAACAAGACATTATGTCTTATTAATTTATTTCTAACAGACAAAACGTCATAGCATGGCTGAAAAACTAACTGATTATAAATTCAAAACTGATATAGCTATTCGTTTTTCGGATATTGATGCAAGAGGGCATGTAAACAATGCAGTGTATCTTACTTATTTTGAAGTTGCCCGTTTTAATTACTGGCGTGATGTTGCCCACTGGAATTTAAAAGAAATTGGGATAGTAATTGGGCGGTCGGAAATACACTATTTAAAGCCCGTTACCATTGATGATACCTTGGTTTGTTATGTACGCGTTACCCGCATTGGTAACAGTAGCTTTGATGTAATGCACGTGCTTACTAAAACTACAGATAAGGGCCAGGAAATATGCACCACCTGCAAAACGGTATGCATTAGTTATGATTACGCCACAAATAAATCTATCTCTATCCCCAAAGAAGGCCGCAATAAAATGATTGAGTATGATGAACCAAGGTTAATATTGAATACGAATTAAAGCTCAACTTCTTTGTCACCCTGAGCGATAGCGAAGGGGCTACTAGCGAACTTTGCCTATCGAAATTACATGTCGGCGATTAGATGCTTCACTATCGTTCAGCATGACAGGGTGAGTGGATATCCATTCCTACCCGTCATTGAGGTACGAAGCAATGACGCAGGAACTAACTTCCCTAAAATATCTTTCCCGGATTCAATATCCCGTTAGGATCAAAAATACCTTTAATTCCTTTCCAGATCGCAAAATGCATGGGAGTATACTTAAGCGGCATATATTTTTTTTGCACTAAGCCAATACCATGCTCGCCTGATAGGGTTCCACCTAAGGCAATGGTTAATTCAAACACTTCGGTAATACCGTCTTTTAGCTTACTGTTCCAGTCGGCATCGCTCATGCCTGCTTTTACTATGTTCACGTGCAAGTTACCATCGCCGGCGTGGCCGTAGCAAACAGATTCAAAACCATATTTAGCGCCAATATCTTTAATGCCTTTTATTAGTTGGGGTAAAGCGGCACGGGGTACTACGGTATCTTCCTCTTTATAAACAGAGTTTGATTTTACCGATACCGCCATGGTGCGCCTGATGCGCCAAAGTTCTTCCTTTTGTGCCGATGAATCTGCAAACAATACATCCTGGCAATTATGTTGTTCTAAAACCTCGTTTATCTTTTCGCAGTCGGCAAATATCACATCCTGATTGGTGCCATCGGCCTCAATCAACAGGAAAGCCCCTATCCCATCCTTCAGGTCGAAGGCAATGCCATCATGTTCTATCACCCATTCAATACCCCTACGCTCCATAAACTCCAGCGCAGAAGGCACCACACCTGCCCTAAATATGGCAGATACCGCCGCGCAGGCATCCTCATTGGTACTAAACGATGCCAGCATTAAAGCATCGAGTGTTGGTTTGGGGATCAACTTGGTAACTATTTTGGTAACGATGCCCAATGTACCTTCCGATCCTATTAGCAATTGCGTTAAATTATAACCCGACGCATATTTTAAGGTATTTGCGCCCGTCCATATAATATCGCCGGATGGCAAAACAACTTCTAAATTCAATACATACTCGCGAATGGTGCCATACTTTACCACTCTTGGCCCGCCACTGCAGTTGGCTACATTGCCACCAATAAAGCAACTGCCTTTACTTGCCGGGTCAACAGGGTACAGTAGCCCTTTTTCGGCGACAGCGTTGATAAATATCTCGGTAATAACACCCGGTTCAACGGTAGCCTGCAGGTTTTGCTCATCAATATCCAGAATCTTGTTAAAACGCTCCATAGATATCATTAACCCACCCTTTATAGCCAATGCGCCACCAGCTAAACCTGTACCTGCGCCACGTGGGGTTACCGGTATTAAATGTTCATTACAAAGTTTCATCAGCTGCGAAACCTGCTCAACAGTTTGCGGCTTTACAACAACTTCCGGATAATATACCAGGTCTTCTGTTTCATCGTGACTATAACTTTCAATTTCTGCACTTGAAGTTAATATCGCATCAGCACCAACAATGGCGTTTAATTGAGCAACTATATCGGCTGTTATTTTATTGTAGGTCATGAGGGTGTTATTTATTATAGCAGATGGTAATAACAGATTGCTTGATAGGGCCGCTAAATGGCGGGTTCTGTTTTTTAATAGTTACCTCGGCTGTATCTATAAATATAAACTGCGCTTTTACACGGTTAAGTATAGCCTGGGCCACAGTTTCTAATACTTTACGGGGATGCTTCATCTCTTCCTCAATAATGGCATATAGTATCTCGTAATTTACGGTATTGTGCAAATTATCTTTTTCTATATCTGTTTCGGCCGTAAAACCAACTTGTACATCTACCAAAAAGCGGGTGCCTATTACCTGTTCCTCGGGATAAAACCCATGGTAAGCATAAAACTCAGCACCTTCTAAAGCTACTTTTATCATGTTTCAAAAGTAGTGGAATATTTGATTTTGAAAAGCAATGATGATTAATTAACTCCCCAACTATCTATAAAATCATTGCCGTCCCTTGAAAGGGACGGAATAGCAAGCGGCTTAGGTGGCTTTAGCCAAATTCTGCTAAACTATTTGGCTAAAGCCGGAAAATAGCTCGTTCGTTATCCGTTGGCTAAAGCCAACGGCAATGAAACTTTCTTAATCCTCTTTGTCGGGTGATTGAAATTCTCAAAAAAAGATTTCCTCCAAAAAATATGTTTAAACAGTTTAAACCCACTTTTTGGCATAAAGTGCCTTGTGGTATTCAAAAACAAGGATTTAGGCTTTGTTTAACTCCCATTTAATGCCCTATATTTGAGCAACCAATTTATAAATGCAATGGCTAAGACCGATCTTTTTGAAGCACCAGACTATTACCTTTTAGACGAGCTTTTATCTGAAGAGCACAAACTAATACGCGCGAGTGTACGCGATTGGGTGAAGAAAGAAGTGAGTCCGATTATTGAGGATTACGCCCAAAAAGCCGAGTTCCCTAAACAATTATTAAAAGGCCTGGCCGAAATAGGTGCTTTTGGCCCAACCATCCCGGTTGAATATGGTGGTGCAGGATTAGATTATATGGCCTACGGCATTATTATGCAGGAAATTGAACGTGGCGATTCGGGGATCCGCTCTACTGCTTCGGTACAGGGGTCGTTAGTAATGTACCCGATATATGCTTATGGCAGCGAAGAACAGAAACTTAAATATTTACCCAAGTTAGCTTCGGGCGAATTGATGGGCTGTTTTGGCCTTACCGAACCAGACCATGGCTCGGATCCGGGTGGCATGGTTACCAATATAAAGGATGCCGGCGATCATTATGTTCTAAATGGTGCAAAAATGTGGATCTCTAACTCTCCTTTTGCCGATATTGCCATTGTTTGGGCTAAAGACGAAAGTGGAAAAATACGAGGGCTTATTGTTGAGCGCGGTATGGAGGGATTCACCACGCCGGAAACGCATAATAAATGGTCGCTTAGAGCATCGGCCACCGGCGAATTGGTATTTGATAATGTTAAAGTGCCCAAAGAAAATATATTGCCAAACGTATCTGGCTTAAAAGGCCCGCTCGGTTGTTTAAACCAGGCGCGTTATGGTATTGCATGGGGTGCACTAGGTGCTGCTATGGATTGTTACGATACCGCCCTGCGCTATTCAAAAGAGCGTGTACAATTTGGCAGGCCTATCGGGAGTTTCCAGCTGCAGCAGAAAAAGCTTGCCGAAATGATAACCGAAATAACCAAAGGCCAGCTACTTGTTTGGCGTTTGGCTACTTTAAAAAACGAAGGGCGTGCTACCGCCGCTCAAATATCAATGGCTAAACGTAACAGTGTTGAGGTAGCTATAACTATAGCCCGCGAAGCCCGCCAAATGCTTGGTGGGATGGGAATTACCGGTGAATACCCAATAATGCGCCATATGATGAACCTTGAGTCGGTAATTACGTATGAAGGCACACACGACATTCATCTTTTAATTACAGGGATGGATGTTACGGGCGAAAACGCTTTTAAATAAATTATAGCAAAATGCAGTTATAAGTGATATAAGTAGTTCGCGAATATTATATTTGTTGCAACACCTTATTCACTGACCTTGAAACTAATTAAAGCCCATCGTGTAAAGATATTAACAAGGCATGTTTGGCTTTATGCTTTTCTGATAATTTTAGTTTCGTGCGATAAAAAAAATACCCGTAAAGATACAGGAGAATATTCTGATGAGTATTTAGCCGTGCAAACGCAGGCAGATAAGATCTGGGCGCAAAACAAGATTGATGAGAGTTTGCATTTTATGGATTCGGCATTTCGCCGCCTGCCCAACCCTACCATTAATGATCGTTTTCGCTTTTACGCTTTTAACTACCTGTATTATCAGAAACTAAAATTCAATTTTGATAAGGGCCTTTTATATGCCGATAGCATGCTTGCAATGGCTAAAAGCAGTGTAACCCCCAAACAGTATTCAATGAATTTTGCCGAGGCTAACTTTGCCCGTGGCGACTCGTATTTTGAATTGAAGCAATTTACTGACGCCTATCAATCTTATTATCAGGGGTACCTTACCGGCAAAAACTATGTGAATTTAAGGGCACTTGCCGATTATACCTATCGTATGGGTATGATCATGTATAAAAAAGGTCATTATAAGCTCGCCGCCAATTATTTTAAAGACAGCTACAAAAACAACGAAACCGAACACCTGAATGCAAAACCCGATTTTGTAAACTTTTATCGCCGGCAGGAACTTTTGGATAATATCGGGTTAAGTTATAAGCACAATAACGAGAATGATAGTGCTATTGTATACTTTGATAAAGCATTAAAATTTATAGAAGAAAACGCCAGATACTTTCCTGATAGAAAGCTGCATTTAGATATGGCACGCGGGGTTGTTTATGGTAATATGTCTGAAACTTATGTTCAGAAAGGTTTAAACGCTGAAGCAATTGCTCTTTTAAAGAAAAGCATCGCTATAAACCTGCAAAAAGGCTATGATAACCATGATGCAGAATTATCTGAGGTAAAATTGGGCCAGTTATATCTGGCAACCCATCAGGATGATCTGTTATATAATTTATTGGGCAACCTTCGCAATCAACTGGATACGGTTAAAAATCCGGATGCCGAGGCAGACTATTACCGCTTGCTTGGCAATTATTACGTAAAAAAGAATGAGCTAAAAAAGGCCATCACCCATATACAGCGTTATAATGTATTAAAAGATTCGCTTTTACAAAGGGCAAGCCTGTTAATGGAAACCGATGTGAACCAGCAACTGGCCAATTATGAAAAACAGCACGAAATTGACACCCTGAGTAACGATAATAAGCTGCAGGTTATTTACTTGTACGTAAGCATATTTTTTGCAGTTATGGCTTTAATTATCGTTTTCCTGGTTTACCGTAACTGGAAACGATCAAAAAAGGATGTACAAACCGTACATGTATTAAACCAACAGATAAACGAGCAGAACAGCATTTTAGAAAAGGCTTTAAATGAACTAAACGTTAGCAGCCAGGAAAAAGATCGCATTTTGCGTACTGTTGCCCATGACCTGCGCAACCCTATTGGCGGTATAGCATCATTAACCACTATGATGGCCGCTGATGACTATACTGAGGATCAAAAGGAACTTATTAACCTCGTAAAAGAAACTTCCTATAACTCGCTCGAATTGATCAACGAAATATTAGAGGCCACAAATCTAACATCCGTTGAGTTGAACTTAGAGCTGGTAGAGATCAATTCGTTAGTGAGCAACAGTGTAGAACTGCTCCGTTTTAAAGCTGCCGAAAAGGGACAGACCATACTGCTGGAGACTTTAGATAAACAGCAGGAACTGCACATTAGCAGGGAAAAGATATGGCGGGTTATAAGTAATTTAATTAGTAATGCCATCAAATTCAGCCCCACTTCGGGCACTATTTATGTAAAGGTTGCCGAGATAAACGGGAAAATAATTATTGCCGTAAAAGATAATGGCATTGGCATACCCGACAAGTTAAAAGACCAGGTATTTAACATGTTTACCAGCGCGCAAAGGCCCGGCACATCCGGAGAAAAATCCTTTGGGTTGGGCTTGTCTATCTGCAGCCAAATAATGGAAAAGCATAACGGTAAGATCTGGTTTGAGAGTGATGCTAATATAGGAACTACCTTTTTTATTAGTTTGCGGCTAGCCAGGCATAACATACCAACCGATCTACTTCAGCAGGTTAGCGTACCAATGGCCTGATGATTTAATAATGCGCTGCTGCGTTTCAAAATCAACGTGTACCAAACCAAACCGGGGGTGATAACCTTCGGCCCATTCAAAATTATCGGTTAGGGTCCACACAAAGTAACCATCAACCTTACACCCCTCCTGCCTGGCTTTTAATACTTGCTGTAAGTGTGTTTGCAGATATTTAACCCGTTTGGTATCTTCAATTTTGTTATTTACCACTTCATCCGGGAAAGCGGCGCCATTTTCGGTAATGATCAATTTCTTTATCTGCGGATAAGCGTTAAACTTTTTCAGTATATGGTATATTGCCGGTGGGTATACCTCCCATTTCATATCGGTTAGCTCCACATTACGTTTTTCGGCCTTCACCAGGCTGGCGCCAATGTAGGGTGTGAAAAAGGAGTATTTAACAATCTCGCGCGTATAATTTTGTATACCTATAAAATCAAAATCGAAACTGATATTATCCTCATCGCCGGGTTGGTGATATTTATAGATACCTTTTAGGGCAGTAACTTCCTCCGTTGGGTATCCTAAACCTAAAATGGGTTCAATAAATAACCTGTTTATTAATGCATCGGCTCGTTTCGCGGCATTAATATGCTTGGGTTTATCGGCGTAAGGCTCAATATGCGAGCAAGAAAAGGTATTGCCTATCTGCGCATCGGGCACAAGCTCACGTAATATCCTGGCTCCTGCAACAATGCTTAAAACAACATGGTGTATGGCAGGCAAAAAGTTGCGCAAACCCATCCTGCCCGGGGCATGTATCCCCAGGAAATAACCGGCACCGGTAAATACAGCAGGCTCGTTCATTACCATCCAGTATTTTACCCTATCGCCAAAGTTTTTGGCGCAAACAGTTACAAAATCGCTAAACCAGCTAACAATTTCACGATTGGTCCAGCCGCCTTTGTCTTCAAGTACTTGTGGCAGGTCCCAGTGGTAAAGGGTTATCCAGGGTTCAATGCCTTGTTTAAGGCAGTAATTAATAACCTGGTTATAATGGTCAATTCCAGCCTGATTAACACGGCCGGTACCATCAGGCAAAATACGGCTCCAAGCTATAGAAAAACGAAAATTAGGTATATTAAGTTCTTTAACGAGGTCAATATCCTGTTCGTAACGATTATAAAAATCGCAGGCTGTCGCAGGTTTATCGCCATTAAGTATTTTTCCTTTTCTTGCGCTAAAAGTATCCCATATAGATGGGCTTTTACCATCGGCATCGCACGAGCCTTCAATTTGCAGGGCAGCCGTAGAAACTCCCCAGGCAAAATCATCGCCAAAAAGTTGTTTAGAAAGAACTATATCCAGGTTATCTGTATCCATTAATTTGAGCTGATCCAAAGCCCAAAATGTACATTATTATTGTATAAATAAAGCGTTACTTTAAAAATCTTAGTGCATGAATGACGAGCGCATGCTTTTTAAAAACAACCATTCGCGAAAGTCGCTTACAATGGCAGCTAATTTTGTGATGATCTTCATGGTACTTAGTTTTTGTTTACTCAAATGTATGGCAGCTATGTGTACTTATAATGAGTACCGGGTTATTTAATTGTTAACATCATTTCTGTGTCATGGTTTTACATGGTTAAACATATTTTGGCCAAATCGCATCTTAAACTCTTCATGAATTAAGCGCTTATGTTTACTTTTACAACCTATGAAAAGCTACTTTATAAGCCTGTTTAATTATGACCGGTTTGCTAACAGGCAAATGGCCGATCTTATATTAAAAACCGGGGCGTCGGGCAAACCGTTAGATATTATGGCCCACCTGCTGGTAGCACAACAAACCTGGTTAAAGCGTTGTATGGCACTTCCCGCCCCTACCACTCCGCTATGGCCCCAATGGCCTGCCGAGGATTTTATGAGCATTATTGATGAAAATCATAAAGCCATTATAGCCTACCTGGAAACCCTGCAGCCGCAAGATTTTGATAGAAAAATTACCTACAAAAGCTCAATAGGTCAGTTCGAAAATACGCTGAGCGATATCCTCGCCCATTTGGTAAACCATGGCACACATCACCGGGCTCAAATTGGGCAATACCTGAAAATGAACGGGGCCGAACTGCCCGGATTGGATTACATACTTTATATCAGAAACTTAAACAAAGCCCTGTAACACTTATATTAATAACTATGAAAAGAATAATTGCCGCCCTGTTTTTAAGCTTCGTATTATTTAGCTGTACCGATAAAAAGAAACAAGAGAAAGACCTTTTTGATGAAGTTATTAAGGTGCACGACCGTGTAATGGGTAAGGAAGACCTGATAATGACCAACAAAATGCAGCTGGATACATTAATAAAGGAAAATAGATCGCCCGAAATTATTGCTGTAGCTACGCAGCATAGCAAGGCTTTAGATAGCGCCGATACCAATATGGAAAACTGGATGCATAATTTTGATGCCGAAAACAAAGGTAAAAGCCACGAAGAGATAATGACCTACCTTACCGGTCAAAAGAAACAGATAAATGCCATCGACAGCAATTTTAACGTTGTTGTAGCAAATGCAAGCAAGTTTATTAAACAAAACAAAACCAAATGAAAAAGTTCGCGGGATTAATTCTTATCATATTAGCATTTGCTGCCTGTAAATTTAACGACGCCGATAAACCCAGGCTACCTATCATGGGTAACCGCGATGCTGTAACAAAAACCGTTAATGGCAAACAGGTAACCGATACCGTTTATCAAACCATACCCGATTTTAAGTTTGTGAACCAATACGGCGATAGCATTACACAAAAAAGCCTGAAGGGTGATATTTACGTAGCCGATTTCTTTTTCACTACCTGCCCTTCTATCTGCCCAATAATGCACCGCAATATGCTTACGGTATATAACGAGTTTAAAAACGTACCAGATTTTAAGATCATATCGCATACTATAGATCCTAAACACGATAGCGTTGCCGTAATGAAAAAGTATGCCGATAAGTTGGGTATTACTGGTAACAGTTGGTGGTTGCTGCAAGGCAATAAAGAACAAACTTATGATCTGGGTCAAAAAAACTATCTCGTAGCTATTAAACAAGATGATGGTACACCCGGCGGTTATGTTCACCAGGGATGGTTTGTGTTGGTTGATAAGCAGAAACGCATACGTGGCTATTATGATGGCACCGATGAAAAGCAAGTTGCCAAAATGATTGGTGATATCAAAATACTGCGTGCCGAGGTTAACACCGAAATAGCGCAATAATGAAATTAAAGGTAATCGCTTTTATTGCAGTAATGCTTTGTGTGATAATTGTATCATGCCAAAGCGAAGCTGAGCAGGAATATAAACGTTACTACGGCAGCGGCACCCTTGTATATAAGGCCAAATGCCAAAACTGCCATGGCGAAAAAGGCGAAGGTTTATCTAACCTTATCCCCCCGCTTACAGATACGGCTTATCTCAAGAAAAATAAAGCCCAACTGGCCTGTTTTGTAAAATACGGCATAAAGGAAACCATTACTACCATAAATGGCAAAGCTTATGAAGGCGCTATGCCGGCTAATGTTGATATGCCGGCTATTGATATTGCCGAGGTGCTCACCTACATAGGTAATTCATTCGGTAACAAAATGGGGACTATTACGGTTGATGAAGTGAATGCGGACCTAGAGAAGTGTAAGTAGTCTGAAAGTATGATATCTGCAAGTCCGAAAGTTATTTTTTTACTCTAGTTATCTTACGGACTCTCCGGTTTTACGAACTTCCCGACTAAATCCTTATCTTTGTAATTGCAAAACGTTCTATCGCTGCAGGCTTGTTCTGCAGAGGAAAGTCCGGGCAACACAGAGCATCCTGCTTCCTAACGGGAAGGCGCCCGCAGCGGGCGACAGCAAGTGCCACAGAGAATATACCGCCTTTAATTTATTAGAGGTAAGGGTGAAAACGTGAGGTAAGAGCTCACGGCTTTTCCGGGCGACTGGGATCGCGGTAAACCTCAGGAGTTGAAAAACCAAATAGGTTCTGAAAGCGGAGCTGCTCGCTTCCGTGTCGATTCGTCGGCCGTCAGAATGGGTAGGTTGATTGAATCTGTCAGCAATGGCAGGGCCAGATTAATGATAGAAGTTCCCCTTGGGGAGTACAAAACCCGGCTTACAGATTTGCTGCTGTACAATATACCCCTTGCTGTTTACAGCAAGGGGTTATTTTTTTTTCTAATAAATTAAAAGTGTGTTATATACTATACAATTTATATATTTATCGCTTCAAACATTCTACCCTTTTTCAGTTTAAAAAACACATGGCAAAAATTTTAATAATTGATGATGAACGGTCTATCCGTAGTACCCTGCGAGAGATATTAGAATATGAAGATTATATTGTTGAGGATGTAGATAACGGTGTAGACGGCCTGGAGCTTATTCAAAAAAACGATTACGACCTGGTACTGTGCGATATTAAAATGAACCGCATGGATGGTATGGAAGTACTTACCGAGGGACTTGCTATTAAACCCGACCTTCCTTTCATTATGATATCCGGCCACGGCACGGTTGAAACCGCTGTTGAGGCCAGTAAAAAGGGCGCGTTCGATTTTATATCCAAACCACCCGATCTGAATCGCTTGCTTATTACTGTACGTAATGCGCTCGACCGCGGAAGTTTGGTTGTTGAAGCCAAGGTATTAAAGCGTAAAGTATCAAAAGTGCGCCCTATTTTGGGTGAGTCGCAAGCTATTTTAAAAATTAAAGAAACGATAGAACGTGTTGGACCTACAGATGCCCGCGTGCTGGTTACCGGTGCCAATGGTAGCGGTAAAGAACTTGTTGCCCGATGGCTGCACGAAAAATCAAACCGGTCTAACGGCCCTATCATTGAGGTGAACTGCGCGGCTATCCCATCAGAGTTGATAGAGAGTGAGTTGTTCGGCCATGAAAAGGGTTCATTTACATCGGCTATAAAACAACGTATAGGTAAGTTTGAATCTGCCAACGGGGGTACCCTTTTCCTTGACGAGATTGGTGATATGAGCCAGTCGGCACAAGCTAAAGTATTACGTGCCTTACAGGAAAGTAAAATTACCCGGGTAGGCGGCGAAAAAGAAATTGATGTAGACGTGCGTGTTGTAGCGGCTACTAACAAAGATCTGCTTAAAGAAATTGAGGCCGGTAACTTCCGTATGGACTTATACCACCGCCTTAGTGTTATATTGATACACGTGCCACCGCTTACCGAACGCCGTGATGATATTGGCCTGCTTACACAAAGCTTTTTAGACGAGATCTGCAATGAGTACGGTATGCCCGTAAAGAAGATCTCTGATGCCGCGATAGATGCCCTTAAAGCCTTGCCGTGGACGGGTAACATCCGCGAATTGCGCAACATGGTGGAGCGTTTAATAATCCTGAGTGATAAAATAATTACTGATAACGATGTTAAGGCATTTGCCAACCCATCGGCACCGGTAACCGCTACAGCAGCCGCTGCTGCAACACCGCAAACAGATTTTGACCAGTTCACTAACTTCCAAGAGTATAAAGACTACGCTGAACGCGAATACATTAAATTTAAACTGGAAAAAAACAACTGGAACGTATCAAAAACCGCTGACGATATTGATATACAAAGAAGTCACCTTTACAGCAAGATCGAGAAGTTTGGTTTGAAGAGAGGGGAATAAATTACTGGTTTACCAGGCACATCATACAAAAGCCGGATCGGGTCATAACCTTATCCGGCTTTTGCATTTAAACTGTTTAATTAATAATTGATATCTAATTTATTGGTCTCGATGAAGGTTTTAATTGCGGCAACTGCCGGGCTATTATCGTTGTTTAAATCCAGTTCGCTGATGGATGTTAAATAGCCCAGCAGCTTCTCTGTTTTTTTACTATCTGTTATAGCAAAGCCCATAAGCCACTGCCCAAAGCTTTTTTCAACTATGGGTTCATCAATTATTGTGATAATATTTTTGTGGCGCTGGTCGGCTTTTATCCTGGAGTAAAGCGCATCAATAACTGTGTCTTTGCCTTCTAAAACCTGTATAAACGTCCCATCGGAGTAAAGTAAAACGCCCGAAATATTAAGCGCCGCATTATGCAGCCTTGAGTTGTGTAAAATGTCAAGCAACTGATTTTCGTGCATTAACTTAACAGCGGTACTTACGTAAACTATATTTTTCATCAATTGGGTAGATTGTTGCTATGTACTGTTTGCATATCATAATAGTACAATGACACTAAGTTATATAGCAAAATTTTATAAGTCAAAAATATTACCAGTTTAGTTCTCGCTGGGCTTTTTTATAAAAACATTGCCAGATAAATTTACATTAAAACAATCCTAAGTAAATTATTTGTAACAGTGTTATAAGTAAGTGTTAAACTGCTTTTTGTGCTGTTTTTATTTTGCATCTTTATACGGCAAGTAAATTAGCTTATTAAGTTTAAAACAGACAAACATTCAGTAAACAAATGAAATACATTGCCCTCCTTATATCGTTTTTATGGGTTCAATCAGTTTTTGCACAATCAAAATTGCCGGTAATTAAAGCCACCTCTAAAAATGTAGCCATAAACGATGGCGGCTATCTGGATAAAAATGCCTGGTCGTTAAATCCGAACATCAAATTAGATGTTTTCACTGCCGATAGAACAAGGAAAACAAAATGGGTTACTTTTTATACCGATATAGACTCTATCAGGGTAAAAGTAAAACCCGGTACAAAATATAACTTTGTTGTGGTGTTAAATGGCAGAGATTCTTTCTATACTCAAATTGCAAGTGCTATACATCCAGCGAGTTTGTTAAGTAATACTATCGCTAAACCGGATACCATTCCTTTCACACTTACGGCATACAATGCTATACAAGTCACATCCGTTATAAACAATACAGATACATTAAACCTGCATTTTGATCTTACCTCTTTCGATTTTCATTTAACGAAGGATGCGATAGTGAAAAAGACGAAATTATTATCAAACCAGCCTGATGCCTTAGCCGGCAAAACAACTCCAAATTATAATAATTTGAATAAGGTATTTAAGCTGCAAATGGGCACTATAATTTGGAATACCCCCGAGGTTATCCCTACAATGGTAACAGCACATGATATGGATGGCAGATTTGGCTGGAACCTATTTGAAGGCAAGCAGGTTGAAATTGATTATGACCATCATCTTTTAATTATCCACTCAAAACTGCCGAAAGCTTTAAAAGGTTATGTAAGATCAAAACTCGGTTTTACGCACTCTTATGCTTACATTAAAGGCACCTTTGAAGTGGCGGATAAAAAGTTTACCGGTAACTTTTTAATGGATATAGGATCAGAACAGGCCCTCATTTTAGATAGTACCTGGGCTGGGCGACAGGGTTTTTCAAAAGACTTAAAAGTGATCAAAACATCTATACTTCACGACCCAAGGGGCGTAAAATATGAAACCAGAACAGTACTATCCCCCATTTTTAAACTCAACGGTTTTGAGCTTACCAATGTCCCAACGCTTATTTTAGGCAGCAAAAACCCGTCTGGTTTTGAAATTAATTATTTGGGTAATGATCTCTTTAAGAGATTTAATATAATACTGGATTTCAAAAATGATTATATCTACCTAAAACCGAATAAATTAACAGGTCTAAAATACAGGGCTTAGAAAGAAAACCGTAGTCTATTTACCTATATTGCAGTAAAACCTAATTCATGTTATTTAAGTCCAGTAAAATTAACGGTACCCGGTTCCAAATAAACATATACGCAGCTATCACAGTTTTTTTGGCCTACACCATGATATTTGGTTTCCGAAAATCTTTCACAGTAGCCACGTTTGATGGTATTACCGTTGCAGGTTACAGTTATAAAACCTTGTTGGTAATAAGCCAGGTATTGGGCTATATGCTGGCCAAGTTTTATGGAGTAAAGTATATTGCCGAACTTAAACGCACCGGCCGAGGGCCGGTAATTCTTTTACTTACAGGCATTGCATGGCTTAGCTGGCTGGGCTTCGCGTTGGTTCCTGTGCCTTATAATATCCTGTTCTTGTTTATCAACGGCTTTCCGCTGGGGATGCTTTGGGGTGTAGTTTTCTCTTATATTGAAGGCCGCCGTGGTACCGATTTTATTGGCGCTACATTAGCCGTCAGCTTTATTTTCGCATCGGGGTTTGTTCGGTCGGCCGGTGGTTGGCTTATGCTGCAATTTGGCGTTACCGAATTCTGGGTGCCATTTTTTACGGGACTTTTATTCGCTGTACCGCTCCTGCTGTTTGTTTATCTGATGGAAAAGATCCCGCCACCTGATGCCGGTGATATTACCGACCGGATGGAACGCACCCCAATGAGCAAAGCGCAACGTAAGGCTTTTGTACTTAAGTTTTTGCCCGGCCTTGCCGCATGTATCCTCATCTACACATTCGCGACTATTTTTAGGGATATCCGCGATAATTTTGGGGCCGAGATGTGGAAGGAAATGGGTTTCTTTAATCAGCCGGCTATATTCTCTAAAACTGAAACGCCAATCACGCTCGTCATCCTTGTGCTAATAGGCAGCATGGTGATGATACGGAATAGCTACCAAGCGCTGATGACCGCCCATGTATTTATAGGCATTGGCTTTTTATTGGCAGGCTTATCTGCCATCGCGTTTATAAACCAAAGTTTAGCGCCCCTTTGGTGGATGATGATCGTAGGGCTGGGATTGTACATGGTATATATCCCGTTTAATGCCGTGTTCTTCGAAAGACTTATAGCCACATTCAGGTACGCGGGTAATGTTGGTTTCCTAATATACCTAGCCGATTCTTTTGGGTATGTGGGCAGTGTGGGCGTGTTGTTTTCGAAGGAAATTTTCAAGGTACAAGTTAACTGGGTTACGTTTTTCTCTAACAGTGTAATTGCATTATCAGCCATTGGGCTGGTTCTTACGTTATTCTCAGCTATTTATTTCGCACGAAAATACAAGGCAATGCATTCATCTCAATAGCTCTACCCAAAGCATAATCATAATTTCGAAAATAGGTATCTTTACTTTTATGATATCCTATGAAGAAGAAGCTCTGGCAGAATTAAAAACCTGGCAGCAAAAAATGCAAAAGGGGCCTTCGTTATCAAACCGGATAGCAAAAAGCTTGCAGGGTAAAATTAACGGGTTGATACCAGAGAAGGCGCATCAGGTAATAACCGTAACTATCGAAAAAATGATAAAGGCGGCTATGTTTGGTATTAAATATTCCACAAGCATTACGTTGCCGCATGATGCTTCATTGTTATTAAGGGAAAGCCATATTAAGCAACAGATAACATTTTATCAAAAAACAGCCACAGTAGAGGGCGCTGTAACGGGTGCCGGCGGTATCTTGATGGGTTTTGCTGATTTCCCGGTGCTTATTGGTATAAAAATGAAACTGCTGTTTAATATCGCCTCGCTTTATGGATATAATGTTAAAGATTATAAGGAAAGATTACACCTGCTCTACATTTTCCAACTTGCCTACTCCAGTCAGCAGCGGCGAAATGAAATATACTTGCTGCTAAAGGATTGGGATAATTATAGTAGCCGGTTACCACAAAACGCGGAAGATTTTGACTGGCGGATATTTCAACAGGAATACCGTGATTATATAGATCTTGCAAAGATGGCCCAACTACTACCCATTATAGGTGCTGCTGTTGGTGCCATTGCCAACTATAAACTAATTGCTCAACTGGGCGATACCGCCATGAATTGCTTTAGAATGCGGATGATAGGCACATCGCCGGCATTTCCCTTACCGATGCATTAGTTACAGAAAGGTATTTGTTAATAGAAGCCTTTTTCTTTAAATTTGAGATGAGTTAAAGTCATGAGTAAAAAAGAAACGTCATTTGATAAGGCTGAATTAGAACTTTTGAAGGAAGGTTTAAAACGCAGTTATAAAGGGCGCTTTGAAATGGCTACCCGCTTATATAAAATACAGCAAACTATGTCTAAGGCTGTGATATCTCATAAACCGTATATCAGCAAATAATTGTGGATGTATTTGATGAAGAAATACTAAGTTTTTGGAGAGCCCTTCAGGAAAACAATGTGCAATATATTATGGTTGGTGGCTATGCTGTAAACTTACATGGTTTTCAGCGTTTTACCGGCGATTTAGATATTTGGTTAAATGATACCCCTGATAATAGAAAAGCCCTTAGAAACGCTCTTGTTGATTGTGCAATGGGTGATTACCCAGCGATAGAAAATATGCGTTTTTTGCCTGGTTGGACTGAATTTATTCTAAATAATGGACTTCGATTGGATGTTCTTACCAACATGAAGGGCCTTGAACAATATACATTTGACGAGTGTTTACAAATGGCATCTGTGGCTGATATTGAAGGTGTAAGTGTTCCATTTTTGCACATCGATCAGCTTATAGAAAACAAGAAAGTTGTTAATCGTCCAAAAGATCAAATTGATATTAATGCACTTGAAGAGATCAAGAAACTAAGAGAAGGTAGTTAATCCTCACTTTCCTCACCCATATTACTTACCTTTGGGCCGATATAAGTTCTTTACTTTCCTTCATCAACCGGTATAGGTTTTACTTAATTGTAGACTAATAGGGAATCGTGTGCAAATCACGAGCTGTCGCGCAACTGTAAGTAACACAAAAGGTTTTTGCCAATGCAATGTCCACTGTCCGCACAAAACGGATGGGAAGGATGGCAAAAATGTTACAAGTCAGGAGACCTGCCATACTGAATTGACAATGCTTTCGCGGTATGAAGCAATGGTCTGTGGTTTGATATAGCTTTCGTTACACCTGTATTTATAATGCAAGGATGACCTATATCCCTATTTCCCATCACCCCATATCAAAAACGCATTGCGAAGTTTAGCCAGAGAGCTTTAACCGATTTATTCATTTAATCAATTAAAGCAATGCTAACGCAAAATTTAGGCTACCCGCGCATTGGTGGCCAACGCGAATTGAAAAAAGTCTGCGAGAGTTACTGGGCAGGCAAAACCGGGCACAAAAACGTGCTAACGGTAGGTAAAACCATCCGCCACGAAAACTGGCAGATACAAAAGGATGCAGGAATAGACCTGATACCTTCAAACGATTTTTCTTACTACGACCATGTATTGGATCATTCCCTTATGTTTGGCGCCATCCCAAAACGCTACAACGAGGTGATCCTGAAACAAGGCAATGAAGAACTTGACTTGTACTTTGCTATGGCCCGAGGTTATCAAAAGGACGGGTTAGATGTTGTAGCCATGGAAATGACCAAATGGTTTGATACCAACTACCATTACATTGTACCCGAATTTTGTAAGGATCAACAGTTTAAACTATTCTCTACAAAAATCACCAACGAATTTTATGAGGCTAAGCAATTAGGTATCATCACTAAACCTGTGCTAATAGGCCCTGTCTCCTATCTGTTATTAGGCAAAGAGAAAGAAGCCGGCTTTGAAAAGATAGATCTGCTAAAAAATCTGCTGCCGGTATACTCCGAGATCCTTACTAAATTGCAGGACCTTGGTGCCGAATGGATCCAGTTTGACGAGCCCTTTCTATTGCTCGATCTTTCTGAAAAAGAGCAGCAGGCATACAGAAATACCTACAAGCAGCTCCGCAAGGAATTCCCTCGCCTAAAGTTTGTGCTTACTACCTATTTCGAAAAACTGGGCAATAACGCAGATTTGGCAACATCTTTACCTGTTGATGCCCTGCATATTGATCTGGTACGTGCACCGCAGCAATTAGATGAGGTGCTGGATATGTTACCTGCCAAAACAATTCTTTCCTTAGGTCTCGTAGATGGCCGTAACATCTGGAAGAACGATTTTGAGGCATCGCTTACCATCATCCAAAAAGCAAAAGAAAAACTTGGCGACGAACGTATTTGGATAGCCCCGTCCTGCTCTCTCATCCATTCGCCCTGCGATCTGAAAAGTGAGAATAACAATCGAGTTCTTACGCCCGAAATTAAACAATGGCTGGCTTTTGCTAAACAAAAGGTAAATGAAATAGCGTTATTAAAAAGCCTGTCGACAGATAACCCAGGTGTAGGCACCCAGTATAAACTGGCGGAGAACAAGCATGATAACGCTTCACGTAAAACTTCAACACTTATACATAATAACATTGTAAAAGAGCGTGTTGCATCAATAGTCGAAAGTGATGTACAACGTAAAAGCACTTTCCAATTGCGCAAGCAAAAGCAGCAGGAGTTATTAAACTTGCCGCTGTTTGCTACTACCACTATTGGGTCGTTCCCGCAAACTGCCGAGGTGCGCAGTTGGCGGGCGCAGTTAAAAAAAGGCGTTATTACCCAGGCCCAATATGATCTGCACATAGCCGAAGAAACCGAAAAAGCCGTAAAATGGCAGGAAGATATCAATCTGGATGTTTTGGTACACGGCGAATTTGAACGCAACGATATGGTGGAGTATTTTGGCGAGCAGCTGCAAGGCTTTACCTTTACCCAAAACGGTTGGGTACAAAGCTATGGCAGCCGTTGTGTAAAGCCACCAATTATTTATGGCGATGTATCGCGCCCTAATGCTATGACGGTTAAATGGTCGGCTTATGCGCAGTCATTAACCGATAAATGGATGAAGGGTATGCTCACCGGCCCGGTAACTATCCTGCAATGGTCGTTTGTACGTAATGATCAGCCCCGATCTGAAACCTGTACGCAAATAGCATTAGCTATACGCGATGAAGTTTGCGACCTGGAAAACGCCGGTATAAAAATCATCCAGATTGATGAACCCGCTATACGCGAAGGCCTGCCGCTGCGCAAGGCAGACTGGACAGCTTATTTAGACTGGGCTGTTAAGGCATTCCGGATCTCGGCAAGCGGTGTACAAGATGATACGCAGATCCATACCCACATGTGTTATTCGGAGTTTAACGATATCATCCAGAGTATTGCCGATATGGATGCCGATGTAATAACCATTGAAACATCGCGCTCACAAATGGAACTGCTGGATGTATTTGCCGATTTTAAATACCCGAACGAAATTGGCCCGGGCGTATATGACATCCATTCGCCACGCGTACCTAACAAGGATGAAATGACCTATCTGCTTAAAAAAGCAAGAGCGGTTATCCCGGATACGCAGCTTTGGGTAAACCCCGATTGCGGCCTTAAAACCCGTGGCTGGGACGAAACCAAAAAGGCTTTAATTGAAATGGTAGCCGCCGCCAAAGAAATGCGCGCTACGATTGCAGAGCCTGTAATTATTTGATAAACATGCCAAGCCAAGTCCTCTCCTTTGGAGAGGATTTAGGTGAGGCTTTTACATACATACAATGACCTTAGACGATAGAATACAAGCATCTGAAACCCGGATTTTTAAAGCCGTTTTCCCAAATACTACCAACCATTACGATACCCTGTTTGGCGGTACCGCCATGCACATGATGGATGAAGTAGCCTTTATTACTGCCACCCGCTTTAGCCGCCAGGTAATGGTTACCGTTAGCAGCGATAAAATAGATTTTAAAAAGGCTATACCGGCAGGCACAATTGTAGAGCTGATCGGTCGTGTAAGCACCGTTGGTAATACCAGTTTAAAGGTTAATGTAGAGATCTATATTGAACAAATGTATGCCGAGGGCCGCGAGCTTGCTGTACATGGCAGTTTTACTTTTGTGGCGATAGATGAGCATAAGAAACCGGTTAGGATAATTAAGTAGCGGGTTTAGCTTATCTTTGTGGCTTTCCATCCATAACACATGATAAAGCAAGCGCTTCAAAAAATTAATATAAATGCCCTTAACCCTATGCAGGAAGCTGCTATTGCCGCCGCTAAAAAAGGCGATGTAATATTACTTTCGCCTACTGGGTCGGGTAAAACATTGGGCTTTTTGCTGCCATTATTGGGATTGCTGGATGCCAATATACCAACCGTACAGGTAATGATACTGGTGCCCTCGCGCGAACTTGCTTTACAGATAGAACAAGTTTTTCGCAGTTTGGGCAGCGGCTTTAAGGTAAATTGTTTTTATGGCGGTCACCCGCTAAAGATAGAGTTAAACAGCCTTTCGCAGCCGCCAGCTGTTATAGTGGGTACGCCGGGCCGTATAGCTCATCATATCCGTCGCGAAACGTTTGATACAAGTACGGTTACTACCCTGATACTGGATGAGTTTGACAAAGCGCTGGAGTTTGGTTTCCAGGTAGATATGTCATACATCATTAAGCAATTGCCGAACATTAAAAAACGCATACTTACATCGGCCACACAAATGGACGAGATCCCCTCTTTCACCGGCATTAACCGACCAACAAAGCTGGATTACTTAACAAATGCGGAATCTACTCCGGATCTGAAACAGAAAGTAGTGATATGCGAACCTGCCGACAGGCTTGATGCCTTGTTCGCTCTTATTTGTAAGATAAGCGATAAACCAACACTTGTTTTTTGTAACCACCGCGAAGCTGTTGATCGCGTCAGCGATCTGCTTTATGATATGGGTTTGCCACATGATATTTTCCACGGCGGTATGGAACAGGACGATCGTGAACGTGCCTTGCTCAAATTCAGGAATGGCAGTCATCATATATTAATTACCACCGACCTTGCCTCGCGGGGACTGGATATCCCAGAGATTGAGCATATAGTTCATTACCAGTTACCCCATAACGAAGAAGCCTTTATACACCGTAATGGCCGTACCGCACGCATGCATGCAACGGGTACCTCCTATTTGCTGTTAGCGTCAGGAGAAAAGCCCGACTATCTGAGCGAGATACCCGAGGAAGAAGTATTGCCGAAGAAAACCACTATTCCGGCATTATCGCCATGGTCAACGGTTTATATAGCTGCGGGTAAAAAGGATAAAATAAACAAGGTTGATATCGTGGGACTTTTGCTTAAAAAAGGCGAACTGGCTAAAGAAGACCTTGGGTTAATAGAGGTGCTGGATTATTCATCATATGCCGCAGTAAAACGCAACCTTATAGAACGAACAGTAGCTTTGGTGAAGAATGAAAAGATAAAAGGCAGGAAAATAAAGATAGAGGTATCGAGGTAGGATTATTATCCAATAAAAATTATCTTTATCCTGAAAACTTAAATTAACCTAATATGAAAAAATTATCATTCCTTTTAGCCGTAATGGTGTTTGCCTGTACTTCGGTTTTTGCGCAGATCACCAAAGACCAGACCGTTGCCGAATGGACACGCGCTAAGGCCTACACTAAAGCTTATTTAGATGCCATGCCTGCCGATGGTTACGGATTTAAAGCAACCCCGGAAGTGCGCAGCTTTGCCGGCCAAATGCTTCATCTTGCCGATGCAAATTATTTCTTTATCTCTACAGCAACTGGCAAACCAAGTCCGCTTGGCAAAGATGTTTCGGTAGAGAAAACGATCGCGCAAACAAAAGAGGCTACTACCAAAGCGGTTTTAGACAGCTACGATTTTGCTATCGCCAGCATCCAGGCTATGACAGACGCTCAGTTTAAAGAAGAAGTGGCTATGGGTAAAATGAAATCAACCCGTGGCTTGCTATTAGCAAAAGCGTTTGAGCACCAAACACACCACCGTGGCCAAACCACTATTTACATCCGTTTAAAAGGTGCAACCCCTCCAAACGAAATGTTATTTTAAGCCAAAGAACAAAACTTATAAAATGCCATGCCGGTAATACGGTGTGGCATTTTTGTTTAAAGATAACCGGGTTTAACAGATTGTTAATACCTTTAAGCGCTTTTTAACCAAATTAATTCGTCTTGTAAATGTTAGGTATGCAATTACTATTTTCCTATAAATGGATGTTTTCTGTATTAATTGCAATTCTTGGATTTTCGCGCTGCCACTCCGAACCTGTACACCCCGGTAAAGATACCGTTAGGGTGATAAACCCAAACAAAGTAAACGCTATTGACAGCAACCAAACCCCTTTAAAAAACATGTTTGGCATAAACGGGTATGAGTGGAACTTTTTAGAGAACCCTGCAGCACCAAACAACCGCAACCAGATCTACGAAGCCAATATGGCCCTCATCAAATCCTTTAGCTCGGTGAGGCATTACCTAAACTGGAATAAATTGGAGAATACCGAAGGCAATTATACTTACAACCCAACCAATAACGGCAGTTGGTATTATGATGTAATTTACAGCCGTTGTAAGCAGGATAGCATTATGGTATTAGCTGATATTAAAAACCTGCCGGTATGGATGATGAACACTTATCCGACATCTGAACGCGACAATGAGAATGTCCCAACACCTTATGGAGCTAACCGCTCGTCACCGGCATCGTATATTGTACAGGCACGCACTGCATTTCAGTTTGCTGCGCGATATGGTTCTAATACCGGGATAAATCCAGACTTGGTAAAAGTAGATGGCCGCCCCCGCTGGAAAAACGACCCGGTAAATACGGTAAAAATTGGCCTTGGCCTAATAAAATATATAGAGTGCGGCAACGAGAACGACCGCTGGTGGAAGGGCGATAAAGCCACGCAAACGCCTGAAGAATATGCGGCTAATATGTCGGCTTTTTACGATGGGCATAAAGGCACGTTAGGCAATAACGCGGGTGTTAAAACTGCCGATCCCAATATGATTGTAGTGATGGGTGGCTTATCTACCGCTGATATTAACTATGTGCAAAGAATGATAAACTGGTGCAAAACCAACCGGGGTATAAAAGCCGATGGTAGCATTAACTTATGCTTTGATGTGATCAATTATCACCTGTACTCGAATAATGGAAGTGTTTTTACGCATAAAAACGCTACTACAGGTGTAGCGCCCGAGCTTTCAGGATCAGGTAAGGTTGCAGACGATTTTGTAAACCTGGCCAATGGGCTAAAAAACAAACCGGAAGTATGGGTAACCGAAACAGGTTACGACATTAACCAGCATAGTTATCAGCACGCGCCTCCTATCGGCAATAAGCCGGTATTAATAACCCAGGCCGACTGGATACTGCGTTCATCATTAATGTATGCGCGGCATGGCGTAAAACGCCTGTTCTTTTATCAATTGTTTGATGCCACACCCAATAACCCTGAACAATATTCAACATCCGGTTTGGCAGAAGGGACAAAACTTCGCCCGGCTGGTGACTATATACTGCAAACCAACAAGCTAATGGGTAACTATGCTTACAAAGGCACCATTAATGCCGACCCGCTTGTAGACAGGTATCGCGCTGATCATAAAACCATGTATGTATTAACAGTGCCCGATCAAAAAGGCCGTGTTGCTACTTACACCCTTGACCTTGGCAAAGCTACCACAGCTACCATTTATACCCTTAAACCCGGTGCTGATGCTATGACAAGTAAAAAAGTAAATACCACAAATGGCAAGTTAAAAATACAGGTTACCGAAACTCCTGTTTTTGTACAGGCGGTGCTTTAGAGACACACCTATCAACTATTATAAAATTTTCTTTCATAATCAATTTGTATGATTATATTGGGGTATCTAAATCTTAACAATAAAAATGGACGATAGCCTAACCATATCACCACCAAAAGAGAGGTGTGCTTCCTGCTTTACAGAAATTGTAACTGATGATGTTTTCTGCACAAACTGTGGCTACCCTTTAAAGGGAACGGAAGACGAGCAACGTAAATTCATTGGTGAAAATGAAGTTACCGGCATATACTACAAAGAATATTATGATAAAGTAAGAAAAGCTGGTAATTCATTATACTATCTTGCGGGTTTCGCTCTGTTAGGTGCCATCATCAGTTTCTTTATGAAGCAGGATGATCCAAATGTATTAGCCTACACTTTGCCTTCATTAATTTTAGCCGTTTTATTTTTAGTATTGGGTGGTTACAGCCGGAAAAAACCCCTGGCTTGCATTGTATCAGGTTTGGTGCTTTATCTCATTGTTCAAATATTGCTCATCATTGATAACCCGGTTAACATAGCAAGTGGTATAATCATTAAAATTGTTATCATAGGGTACTTGATAAACGGTATTAAATCGGCGCTTGAACTGGAGAAGTTTAAAAAAGAGCACAATTTAAAAGATTAACCCGTTGCTAACCGAAGAGATTGAACTGCCTGAAACAAAAGCCTGCATACAATGCGCAGCTTTACTAAACACCGGTAGTAAATTTTGTAATAGCTGTGGTGCAAAGCAGTCGACGTCAGAAGTTAAGGTTGCCGACCAATGGAACCTGTTGAAACAGGCCGCAGTATTTTATGGGTTATATCTGCTCTTATGCTGCTTAAGTAAATTTACCGACGCGTTCCAGGAAATGGCGTGGTACCTGGTTCTTGAAGTTGCAGGCATACTTTTAACTATTGTTTTTTTTGCTATCAACTGGTCAGAAAATAAAGCATTGCTCAAATGGCCGGGGTTTTCATTACAAAAGTTGTCGGCATACTGTGGCATAGCCATGGCCGGGGCTTTCCTGGTACATTACTCTGTAAATTGGCTAAATGTCACCATCTTTTCGCAGGAAGAACATCTGTTTAATGCGTCCCGCGATAATTATTACGCCATGTTTTTATTGGTATTTTTCACCGCGGTTACGCCTGCCTTATTTGAAGAACTAGGCTTTAGAGGATATTTGTTGCAAAGCCTTTTAAAGGTGTCAGATACAAACCAGGCTGTTTACATTTCCGCGTTTTTGTTTGCCATTATCCACCTCAGTTTTATATCGTTATTCTGGCTTATCCCATTCGCGTTGTTTATAGGTTATGTACGCGTGCGCGAAAACACACTTTGGTATGGCATATTCTTCCATTTCTGTTTCAACCTAACCGCCTGCCTGTTTGAACTATTGCAGCAACCCAGGTAAAATCATTAGGCAAAATTACATGCCAATTTATCCGCTTAAAAAGTTATTTTTGCGCTGAATGAAGCACATACGTAATTTTTGTATAATAGCACATATTGACCACGGTAAAAGTACCCTTGCCGATAGGTTATTAGAATATACCGGCACCATCACCCAGCGCGAATCGCAGGCACAATTGCTTGATGATATGGATCTGGAGCGCGAGCGTGGCATCACCATAAAAAGCCATGCTATACAGATGGATTATGAACTGGATGGGCAGAAATACGTTCTGAACCTGATAGATACCCCCGGCCACGTAGATTTTTCGTACGAGGTATCGCGCTCAATAGCGGCCTGCGAGGGCGCATTACTTATTGTAGATGCGGCACAAGGTATACAGGCACAGACCATATCTAACCTTTACTTAGCGTTAGAGAACGACCTGGAAATTATCCCTGTACTAAACAAGATGGACTTGCCCGGCGCTATGCCCGAGGAAGTTAAAGACCAGATTGTTGAGCTGATAGGTTGCAAACGCGAAGAAATTTTGGCCGCATCCGGCAAAACCGGTATGGGCGTATATGATATTTTACGTGCCATTATTGAGCGTGTCCCCGCCCCTGTTGGCGACCCGGAAGCACCTTTACAGGCATTGATATTTGACTCGGTTTATAACTCGTTCCGTGGTATTGTCGCTTACTTTAAAGTAGTGAACGGCGAGATTCGCAAGGGTGATAAAGTGAAGTTCTTTGCTACCGAAAAGCAATATATAGCAGAGGAAGTAGGCACGCTTAAATTAAAGCAACTCCCCAAAGATGTTATAAAAACCGGCGATGTGGGTTACATCATATCGGGTATTAAAGAATCGCGAGAGGTAAAGGTTGGCGATACGATCACTACTATTAACCGCCCATGCGAAAGCGGCATACAAGGTTTTGAAGAAGTAAAGCCAATGGTATTCGCGGGTATATACCCTGTTGATACCGATGATTTCGAAGAATTGCGCGAATCAATGGCTAAATTGCAATTGAATGATGCATCGTTAGTTTTCGAGCCTGAATCTTCTGCGGCCTTAGGCTTTGGCTTCCGATGCGGTTTCCTGGGTATGCTGCATATGGAAATTATCCAGGAGCGGTTAGAACGTGAGTTTAACATGACGGTTATTACTACCGTGCCCAACGTATCATACCTGGCGTACTCAACCAAAGGCGAAGAAATAACAGTAAATAACCCGTCTGACCTGCCCGACCCAAGTAAAATTGACCGTGTAGAAGAGCCGTATATCAAAGCTACTATTATTACCAAGTCCGACTTTGTTGGCCCGGTGATGTCGCTTTGTATCCAGAAACGTGGTTTTATAAAAAATCAATCATACCTGACATCTGACCGTGTCGAACTGGTTTTCGAGATGCCAATGGGCGAGATCGTATTTGATTTCTATGATAAATTAAAAACCATCTCAAAAGGCTACGCATCGTTTGATTATCACCAGATAGGTTATCGCCCAAGCGATTTAGTTCGTTTGGATATCAAATTAAACTCTGAGCCGGTTGATGCTTTATCATCATTGATCTTCCGTGGTAACTCATACGATTTTGGTAAAAAGATCTGCGAAAAGTTGAAAGAGCTGTTACCGCGCCAGCAATTCGAGATCATTATACAGGCATCTATTGGTGCCAAGATCATCGCCCGCGAAACGGTTAAAGCTATGCGTAAAGATGTTACCGCAAAATGTTATGGTGGTGATATATCGCGTAAGCGTAAACTGTTGGAAAAACAAAAAGCCGGTAAAAAACGCATGCGCCAGGTTGGTAACGTAGAAATACCACAATCGGCGTTTATGGCGGTATTGAAATTAGACTAATCTTTAGATTTGAGATGTTAGATATGAGATTTGAGACGGCAGTCGAATAATTTCTATCTCATATCTCAAGTCTCATATCTCATATCTATTATGCAGTTACTCGACGGAAAATACGTATCAGAAAAACTTAAGGTTGAAATAGCTGAAGAAGCAGCTAAAATTTTGGAGCGCACAGGTCGCAAACCACATTTGGTAGCCGTTTTAGTTGGCCACGATGGCGGCAGCGAAACCTATGTTGCCAGTAAAATGAAAAACTGCGAAAAGGTAGGTTTTAAATCTACTTTAGTACGTTACGAAGATGATGTTACGGAAGAAGAACTGCTTGCCAAAGTTGCTGAACTAAATGCCGATGAGGATATCGACGGTATCATAGTACAACTTCCCCTGCCAAAACATATCGATCCGGAGAAGGTAACTGAACGTATTGATCACCGCAAGGATGTTGATGGCTTCCATCCGGTTAATTTGGGCCGCATGCAGCGTAATTTACCGTCGTTTATACCAGCTACTCCTTATGGCATTACTTTAATGCTAAAAGAGTACGGCGTTGAAACCTCAGGCAAGCATTGTGTAGTTGTTGGTCGTAGCAATATTGTGGGCTCACCTATGAGCATATTAATGGCGCGCAATACTTATCCGGGTAACTGTACTGTTACCATTTGCCACAGCCGCACACCTGATATTAAAAAATTCACACTTGATGCTGATATCCTTATCGTAGCTATTGGTAAAAAGAACTTTATCACCGCCGATATGGTGAAGGACGGTGTTGTAGTAATTGACGTAGGCATGAACCGCGAAACATCAACGGTTACCAAATCGGGCTACAAACTATATGGCGATGTTGATTTTGAAGGTGTTGCACCTAAAGCGTCGTGGATAACCCCGGTACCGGGCGGCGTAGGTTTAATGACCATTATCGGTTTGTTAAAAAACACGCTATCATCGGCTAATAAAGAGGTTTACGAATAATTATTATTCTCCTTAATTCCCTCCCCACGGGAGGGTTAGGGAGGGGTTAAACGCTTTACAATTTATTAACCCCTTCCTCCTCCTTCCCGGGGGAAGGAATCGCACATACCCAGCGCTTTTATCTGCTTAACACTCTATCCCAAAAAGTTTCAATTCCAACGTACACCTCGCCTTCCCTTATTTCAACGGGATAGCTATCTACGTAATCGTTTTGGCCGGGGCTGCCTTTGCCTGTTTGCAGATCGTAAGAATACCTGTGAAAAGGGCAAATGATCTTGCCCTCTTTACACCAGCCGCCACTTAATTCGGCGCCGGCATGCGGGCAGGTAGAACCCAGGGCATAAAGCTTATCCTCATAACCAATGACGATGATGCCTTTACCACTTACCTTAACTTTTCGAATAAATGGCTTACCGGTTAGTTCAATACCGGGTATAGGATACCATTTCATTAAGGACTAAAAATCTATCTTAAGGTTCATTAAAGCAGGGTTTTTCATCACCTCGTCCATGGTGGTTACCAGCGTGACCCTTCTCCTATCGGCAGATAATACAGCTTTAGAATTATTGATCTTCTTAACCGGTTTTGCAAAATTCAATATCACTTTATAGGGCATATCAATCAGCATAGCCTTTGCCATTGCAAATTTAGAACCCGCCTTTTTCAAAAAGGCATTGAATTTAACTTTATCAATTATGCGGTAAAACTTATGGTCGGTTATTTCGTAAGTGTAATAGCTTTGCCCGGTTATTAAAGGTTGTGTATCAAAGGATCTTTTAGTGACGTTGTTTAGCTGGCTATTCATAGATATGCTGCTAAGGTGCTGCAGATAATATTGCAGGTCGGTAGCATTTTTAGCCTCGTGCTTAATACTTACCTTCATAATGTTCTTTTTCAAGTCCATTTTAATAGCCAGATCACTCCCCTGCGCCATTTTCATTTCTTCGGCATTCATTTTTTGGGAGATACTATCGGGCAGGGCGCTATAAAAGTTAAGGGTGGTATCTTTAACCATACCAAATTGTGGGGTTTCGCGTACCGAGTCGGTCATCAGGTTCATGAGTACGGATACTGCCTTGCTCATGTCAAAGCCATAAACCACATTGCAGGCGCCATCTTGCTTAAAATCGTAACGTTCCTCAATATCTACGCATGAGCTAAAGCACAATAGCGCTAAAAATATTACCGATAAGTATATTTTCTTCATGCGGCGAAATTTCAAGTAATAATAGTTAAAAATGCTGAAAGTTAAAAAGTTAAATGATTTTATTGTTATAATGTCAATTTTGCTTCTTCATACAAGCGTTTCTTCATTTACCTTTATCCTTTGCGCTCAAAACCGTACCTTTGCGCCCTATTATGGCACACCAGGTTCCGGAAGACGGCACATTACTTCCTTTAATGGAAGAGTTTTATACGATACAGGGAGAGGGATACAATACCGGCAAGGCTGCCTATTTTATCCGCCTTGGCGGCTGCGATGTGGGTTGCCACTGGTGCGATGTTAAAGAGAGCTGGGATGCCGAGCTGCACCCGCTTACTGCTGCCGATACCATTGTAGAAAATGCTACAAAGTTTCCATCAAAAGCCGTAGTAGTTACCGGCGGCGAACCGTTGATATATAACCTTGATTATCTTACCCAAAACCTGCAGCAAAAAGGCATTAAAACCTTTATTGAAACATCGGGTGCTTATCCCCTTTCGGGTAATTGGGACTGGATCTGTTTATCGCCTAAAAAGTTTAAAGCACCAACCCAAATGGTGGCCGACAAGGCTAACGAGCTAAAGGTTATCGTTTTTAATAAATCTGATTTTGCTTTTGCAGAGCATCATGCTAAGCTGGTTGGCCCCGATTGCAAACTGTACCTACAACCCGAATGGTCTAAACACGCGGAAATGACCCCGCTTATTGTAGATTATGTAATGGCTAATCCACAATGGGAAATATCATTGCAAACCCACAAGTACTTAAATATCCCTTAATATTGTAACTTAGTGTATTGATTATCGTATCAGTTACTAATGCGCAAAACCTATTTTCTGTTTATTTTCTTGTTGCTATTATCTGTAAGTGTGTTTGCCCAGCAAAAGCGTTATTCAACTACAGACCAGGAAGCTATTAAATATTATGCGCGGGCTAACCAAAGCCTTGATGATCGCTTATATGACGAGGCCATTACCCAACTGGAACAAGCTGTTAAGGCAGATCCTAAATTTATTGAAGCGCACGCACAATTAGCAGATGTGCTAAGGATGAGGCATATTTACAAACCAGCCATTACACACTTCCTAAAAGTTATTGAGTTAGACCCTGAATACAACCGATCTGTTTATTTAAAAATTGGTGATTGTGAGATAACCAGCGCCCAATACGACCCTGCTTTACATCACCTGGAAAAATATCTGACCTATCCAAATATTACCGCGCAAAATACAGCCTATGCTCAAAAATTAATAGCCGATTGCAAGTTTAGCATACAAGCTTTAACCCACCCCGTAGCTTTTGTGCCTGTTAATATGGGGGCCGAAATTAATACTGCTGCAGATGAATATCTACCTGTTGCTACTGCTGATGAAAGCACATTGATTTTTACCCGAAAGATAGATAATAACGAAGATTTTTATAAAAGCAACAAGTTAAATAACCAATGGCAAAGCGCTCAATACCTGAGCAATATCATAAATACATCGGCTTATAACGAGGGTGCACAATCTATATCGCAAGATGGTAAGTATTTGTTCTTCACCGGCTGTAATCGGCCCGATGGTTTGGGTAGATGTGATATTTATATCGCACAAAAAAAGGGCGATGACTGGGCCAAACCATTCAGCCTAAGCTCCCCCATAAATACTTCTGGCTGGGAAGCACAACCTTCTATCAGTGCAGATGGGCGCACGCTTTATTTTGTGAGCAATCGTAAAGGTGGATACGGCGGATACGACATCTGGAAATCTAACCTGACGGACAAAGGCTGGAGTAACCCTGAAAACATGGGGCCGGAAATTAATACCGCTTATGACGAGCAATCTCCCTTCATTCACCCTGATGACAGTACCTTTTACTTTTGTAGTAACGGCTGGCCGGGAATGGGTAATAAAGATCTTTTTGTGAGCCGGTTAAGTAAGGATGGTAAATGGCAAAAACCCGAAAACCTGGGCTACCCTATTAACTCAAGCGGAGACGAGAATGGATTAACGCTAACCGCAAACGGCTCTTACGCCTTCTTTTCATCGAATAACTTAAAAGGCTATGGCGGATATGATATCTACACCTTCGAGTTACCCCCTAACTTGCGGCCTAACATCGTAACATACGTAAAGGGTACCGTAGCAGATAAAAAGACCAAAGCGCCTTTAGAGGCCGCTATAGAGATCATCGACCTGCAAAAGAATATTCCGGTTTTTCAGGATTATAGTTCGGAAGATGCCGGGGAGTTTCTGGCAACATTAAGCGCAGGTAAAAATTATGGCTTAAACATATCCCGAACCGGATATTTGTTCTATTCTGACAATTTCTCGCTGATTGGTCTTAAAGATAAAAAGGCGTTTAACCTCACAGTATTGTTATCACCAATTGAGGTGGGCAATAAGGTAATATTGAAGAATATCTTCTTCGACACTAATAAGTTTGAATTGAAAGCCGAATCAAAAGCCGAACTACAAAAGCTGGTGGAATTTTTACAGCTTAACCCAACCGTTAAAATAGAGATATCCGGCTTTACAGATGATGTAGGTAATAATGAAACTAATGTTGTGCTATCCGAGAAACGGGCAAATTCGGTTTATCAATACCTATCTGCTAATGGTATTGTAGCAACAAGATTGGTTTATAAAGGATATGGCGAAGCACAACCCATAGCCCCAAATACAACAGATGATAACCGCGCTTTAAACCGTCGGACAGAGTTTATGATAATAGCGAAATAGTTGAATTTAACCACAGAGAACACTGAGATTTGCAAATCCAGTAAAACCACAAAGGTCACAAAGAATTAAATCTCTGTGACCTTTGGGTTTTTCTCTTTATGTACTCTGTGGTAAAAAACCTCAAAGATTTAATTTCCCACTTCCGACAGGAATTTGATGCGCATTAACTGCACCTCTTCGCGGGTATAATCATCAGAACCAAGTTCATTTAAAGCATCATCAATAGAATCAACCTCGGCCGATTTAAAGTAGTCGTAAACCTCTTCCTGCTTGTCCTCATCAATCATCTCGTCGATGTAATAGTTAAGGTTAAGCTTTGTGCCCGAGTTTACAATAGTTTCAACCTCTTTTAGTATTTCTTCGTAGGTGAGGCCTTTCGAAGCTGCTATATCATCTAAATTTAAATGACGATCGATATTCTGTATAATGAAAACTTTTAATGCCGATTTATTTGCAGCACTTTTTATTACCATATCAACCGGGCGGTCAATATCATTGTCTTCTACGTATTTGCTTATCAGATCAATAAACGGGGCACCAAACTTTAACGCCTTACCCGCTCCCACACCCGATATTTGTTTCAGCTCTTCGGTATTGATAGGATAATGCGTACACATCTCCTCTAACGATGGATCCTGGAAGATAACAAACGGAGGCAAGCCTTTTTGTTTAGCCAGCTTCTTGCGCAGGTCTTTAAGCATCTGCAGCAGCTCCGTATCTAAAGCGCCACCGCCCTGTTTAGGTCCGTCTTCAGCTTCATCCTCATCAGTAGGGCCCATCTCCTGGTTTAACAAAAAGCGGATACTGTAAGGATTATCTATAAACGCGTTACCGGTTTTTGTTAAATGTAGTAAGCCGTATTGGTCAATATCTTTTGACAGGAAGTTATTTAGCAATGCCTGACGCATTAACGAGTTCCAGAGGTTCTCGCCCTGCTCAATGCCCGATCCAAAGTAATCAAGCTTATCGTGTTCGTAGTTTTTTACCTGGGCATCATCTTTACCCATCAAAATATTGATGATGTGGCAGTCGTCGAATTTTTCGCCTATTTGTTTAATCAGGCTCAATGCCCTGTGCAAGTGTTCTTCACCATCGAAATGAACTTTATGTCCGCAGCAGTTGTCGCACATGTTGTTGCAACCCGCCTCGTTAAAATTCTCTCCAAAATAGTGCAGCAATTGTTTACGGCGGCAAACAGATGATTCAGCATAATCAATAACCTCTTTCAGTATCTGCGTACCTATTTCCCGTTCGGCAACGGGCTTATCCTTCATAAACTTTTGCAGTTTATCAATATCCTTACCCGAGTAAAATGCAACGCATACACCTTCACCACCATCACGCCCGGCACGCCCGGTTTCCTGGTAGTAACCTTCCATGCTTTTAGGCATATCGTGGTGTATAACGTACCTAACATCGGGTTTATCTATACCCATACCAAAGGCTATAGTAGCCACAATTACGTCTACATCCTCCATCAGGAACTTGTCCTGCGTGTCAGCACGTACTTTGGGGTCTAAACCAGCGTGGTATGGTAGTGCTTTTACACCGTTAAGGTTTAACGCCTCGGCTACTTCCTCTACCTTTTTACGGCTAAGGCAGTAAATAATGCCCGATTTACCCTGATTTTGCTTTACGAACTTAACTATCTCTTTTATAGCATTACGCTTTGCCCTAACCTCGTAAAACAGGTTATTGCGGTTAAAAGATGATTTATAAACCGTTGCATTATTCATTTGCAGGTTTTTTTGAATATCCTGCTGTACTTTTGGTGTTGCGGTAGCGGTAAGGGCAATAATTGGGATATCATCGCCTATATTGCTTATAACCTGGCGTATCTTGCGATATTCCGGGCGGAAATCATGTCCCCATTCCGAAATACAGTGGGCCTCATCAACGGCCACGAATGACACTTGATTAAGTCTTAAAAAATCAACATTCTCCTGTTTGGTTAATGATTCGGGCGCAACATACAGCAACTTTGTTTTGCCGCTTAGTACATCGTCTTTAACCCTTAATATATCAGCCTTAGTTAGTGATGAATTTAAAAAATGCGCTATGCTGTCCGAACCTCCGAAGGCCCTCAACTGGTCAACCTGATTTTTCATTAGAGCAATAAGTGGGGAGATCACAATCGCTGTGCCCTCACTCATTAATGCCGGTAACTGATAACACATGGATTTGCCGCCACCGGTAGGCATAATTACAAAAGTATCGTTGCCTGCTAAAATATTAGTTATAATCGCTTCTTGTTCTCCTTTGAAGTTATCAAACCCGAAAAAATTTTGCAGGTTATCAAAAAGCGACTTTTTAGTCTCTATCATTATTTACTTGTGCGTTTGGAAATTATGGATCAAAATAACAAAAATTTATAAATAAACGCTGTGTTTAGTTAAAAATTTTATATTAAAATGATTATTTGATTAAAAACAATTTGTTTATTTATCGCTTTTAAAAAAAGTAAAATTCACATTGAAATATTTAGTTTTACTTAGTGCTGGATTTACAAATTAATGCACATATTTAGCATGGATTTGCCAAATTAAAATTCTTAACGTATACAATGAACAAAAACTATTATGCCATCATCATGGCTGGCGGAATCGGCAGTCGTTTTTGGCCAATCAGCAGAACATCTCACCCAAAACAGTTTATAGATATATTGGGTACCGGCAAAACGCTCATACAAAACACTTACGAACGCTTCCTGAAAGTATGCCCGAAAGAAAATATATACGTTGTTACTAATGAAAATTACACCGGCCTGGTAAAAAAACAACTACCGGATATGGCAAATGATCAAATACTGACCGAGCCTGTTATGCGTAACACCGCCCCTTGTGTGGCTTACGGTTGCTTTAAGATAGAAAGCATGAATCCCGATGCTGCAATTGTTGTAGCCCCTTCAGACCACCTGATATTGGATGAAACCGCTTTTATTGCCGCCATTGAAAAATCTTTAGAAACCGCATCAAAGAATGATTGCCTGATAACTTTAGGCATTAAACCATCCCGCCCTGATACGGGTTACGGATACATCCAATATACAGATCAAACGCTTAATGAGGATTTCCATAAGGTAAAAACCTTTACTGAAAAACCTACTGTTGATATAGCCAAAACATTTATTCAAAGCGGTGATTTTTTGTGGAACGCGGGTATTTTTGTATGGTCTGCCAAAGCTATTGTTGATTCGTTTAATCACTACCTGCCCGAAATGCACGAGATATTTGCCGAGGCGCGTTCCGTTTATAATACCGATGACGAGAAAGAGTTTGTGCACAAGGTTTACCAGCGCTGTATCAATATTTCTATTGATTATGGCATTATGGAAAAAGCATCTAATGTTTACGTGCTGCCATCTGAATTTGGCTGGAGCGATTTAGGTACCTGGGCCTCTATTTATCAGTTAGCCGATAAAGACTATGTAGGTAATGCGGTTATCCCGTCAGAAAAAGTAATTATGTACGATAGCAGCAATTGCATGGTAAATGTGCCCGGCGAAAAGCTGGTGATACTAAAGGGCCTGCATGATTATATTGTGGTTGAAGCCAACAATACCCTGCTTATATGCCCCCGCGACGAGGAGCAAAACATTAAACAGGTTGTTGCCGATGTGAAAAATAAATTTGGGGCAAGATACATTTAGAAGAGAATCAAGATTTTTAGAATCAAGAATCAAGACCTCAAAAATAGAGAAGCCCGGCCAATATATTTTAACCGGGCTTTCTTGTGTCTTATATCTTGATTCTTAACTCTAAATTGTGGCTTGTCGTTGCCTGATGGCTTCGTAAAGGATCACACCTGTTGATACCGATACATTAAGCGATTCTATCTCGCCAAACATAGGGATCTTGGCCAGGTAATCGGATATACGAATGATCTCGTTACGGATACCATCTTCTTCCGAACCCATGATGATAGCCGTTGGAGCGGTATAATCTGGTGTATAGATATAATCATTTGTTTTTTCGGTACAGCAAACCAGTTGCAAGCCCGATTCCTGCAAAAACTTTACAGTTTGCATAAAGTTATCGTGGCGGCAAACCGGGATCTTATACAATGCCCCTGCCGATGTCTTGATCGCATCCGGGTTTATCTGTGCTGATCCTTTAGCCGGGATAACAATAGCATGCACACCGGCGCATTCAGCCGTACGAGCAATGGCCCCCATGTTACGTACATCGGTAATGCTATCCAGCACCAATATCAGGGGCACCTCGCCATTTTCAAAAACTTCGGGTATTATGTTTTCTATTTTTTGATAGATGATAGGTGATATAAATGCGATAACACCCTGATGGTTTTTCATGGTAATGCGGTTCAGCTTTTCAACCGGCACCTGCTGTCCAACTATATGGTATTCATTAAGTACTTCTTTAAGCTCGTTAAGCAGGCCACCACCAAGACCGCGTTGCATGTATAAAGCCTCAATTTCTTTACCTGCCAATATTGCTTCAATCACTGCTCTTATACCAAAAACCATCTGATTGCTTTCGCGTGGTGGAGGTTTAGAATTATATGCCATTTTCAATAAAATTATTTCGTCAAAAGTAGCTATATTAACTGATTTAACTGGTATTGAACTTAACTGGCCTACACAATTGTTGATAATACTTAACAATGGCCAACATTTATCAACATATATGAGAATGAAGTACTTATGGCGTTATTAACACGTTATACACATACAATGTTAATTACTACCTTGAAAATTTATAGCGCTGGTAATGTTTTCATTATGTGGAAAACTCAAGTGTTAGCGAATTAACAAGCAGGCAAGAACATTTTTTATATATTTTTGTTCAGTATGACTTTCGAGAACGAAACCCCTAATTACAAACCCAATTCTACCGACCGCAGAAGCAGGATAACCACCCCTTCCCCCTACGCAGGATTAGGCAAATTACCCCCTCAGGCAATAGATCTTGAAGAGGCGGTTTTAGGCGCTTTAATGCTTGAAAAAGACGCTCTTTCGTCGGTAATTGATGTACTAAAACCAGAGGTATTTTACGATGTAAGGCATCAAAAAATATTTAGCACAATAAGTGTTCTTTTCGAGAAAACATCACCGGTAGATATCCTTACCGTAACCGCACAGTTACGCCAGCAGGGCGAATTGGAAATGATTGGGGGTGCTTATTATATTACCGAGCTTACCAACCGTGTAGCATCTGCAGCCAACATTGAATATCACTCCCGTATCATTATACAAAAATATATACAGCGCGAGCTTATCCGTATCTCAACCGAGGTAATAAGTATGGCTTATGAGGATACCGCTGATGTACTGGAAATGCTGGACAAAGCCGAAAAGAATCTTTTTGAGATAGCGCAGAACAACCTTCGCCGTGATTCGCGTAAGATGGACGATCTGGTGCATGAGGCGTTAAAAGATATTGAGGCGCTAAAAGATAAAAAAGATGGTTTAACAGGTGTTCCATCCGGTTTTACTGACCTTGACAGAATGACCTCGGGCTGGCAAAAATCCGATCTGGTTATTATAGCTGCCCGCCCAGCGATGGGTAAAACAGCGTTTGTACTAAGCTGCGCCCGCAATGCTGCGGTTGATTTTGACAAGCCTGTTGTTGTATTCTCGCTGGAAATGTCCTCGGTTCAGTTGGTAAATCGTTTGATATCCGGCGAAACCGAAATTGAACAAGAAAAGATCCGTAAGGGTACACTGGAAGAATGGGAATGGCAGCAGATCCACTCAAAAATTGGCCGCCTGGAGGCAGCACCCTTAATTATTGATGATACCCCCTCCCTTAATATATTTGAATTCCGTGCTAAATGCCGCCGCTTAAAATCGCAGCACGATATCCAGCTAATCATCATTGACTACTTGCAGTTAATGCAGGGTAAGGCAGATGGTAAAGGCGGCGGTAACCGTGAACAGGAGATTGGTAGTATATCAAGAGCTTTGAAAACTGTAGCTAAAGAATTAAACGTACCAGTTATCGCGCTATCGCAGTTAAGCCGTGCGGTTGAGAACAGGCCGGGCGGTTCAAAAAGGCCAATGTTATCAGATTTACGTGAATCTGGTTCTATTGAGCAGGATGCGGATATGGTACTATTCCTTTATCGCCCCGAATATTACGGACTTGATGTGGATGAAGATAATAATCCTACGCAAGGTGTTGGTGAAATTATTATTGCCAAACACCGTAACGGTGAAACCGGTAAGGTAAGGTTGAAATTCGTAGGTAAGTATGTTAAATTCCAGGATCTTGACCAGGGTATGGATAGCTTCCCGGCACAAGGCAACAATGCATTTGCAGGCCTTAACCCATCACAAGATTTTGATAAGCCAAGTAATTTCATCATTCGCCCATCAAGAATGGATGATATAGAAGACGAGCCACCGTTTTAAGAGAGTCAAGAAATTAAGACATAAGAATCAAGATATAAGAAAGCCCGTTTAACCAAACGGGCTTTTACTTTTTCCAAAGTCTTGATTCTTCTAATAATCATCGTCATCATCTTCCTCAAAACCTTTTGCCGAGCGGTAAACGGCCTGCAGTTCAGAGAATGCGTGCATATCGCGTTTGGCTTTTGTTATCTCCATACCCTTCTCATAAGTGTTTATCGCGTCGTCTTTACGGTTAAGGGCTTCATATAATTTACCTAAATGGTAGTAAGTACCGGTGTAGTTTGGATGATTATTCACCAGGTCTTCGTAATAGCTCAGGGCTTTTTCAGAATCATTAAGTCGCAGGTATTCAGTAGCCAGCGCATATTTTAAAAATTCATCTTCGGGTTCGTTCTGTATAAACGCTAACAGCTTATCTAATCTGCTTATCTCCATTTTAAACTCTCTCTTTTTTAACTAAATTTGCAGTGTCCTAATTACCAATACCTGTAAAAAACATAAACCAATTATAACAATGATGAAAATACTGGTATGTATCAGCAATGTTCCGGATACCACTACAAAAATAACTTTTACTGATAACAACACGCAATTTAATACAAACGGTGTTCAGTTCATATTAAACCCGTACGATGAAATTGCCCTTGCACGTGCTATTGAGTTAACTGATGGCGGCAAAGGAAGTGTAACTGTAATTAACGTTGGCGAGGTTAACACCGAAGCTACCATCCGTAAAGCATTAGCCATTGGCGCAACCGATGCTGTACGCATTAACGCTAAACCGCACGATGCCTGGTATGTTGCTTACCAGGTAGCAGAACATATTAAAGCGAACCCTTTTGACCTGATACTCACCGGCCGCGAATCTATCGACTACAATGGCTCTAAGGTAGCCGGCATGCTGGGCGAACTGTTGGATATCCCATCGGTATCTATTATCAAAAAATTAGATGTTACTGATGCTGAAGCCACTGTAGAGCGCGAGATAGAAGGCGGCAAAGAAGTGATAACCATCCCCTTCCCATTTGTAGCAGGTTGCGCAGAAGGTGTGGCTGAGCCTAAAATACCAAACATGCGCGGCATCATGAGTGCCCGTACTAAACCCTTAGCTGTAGTTGAACCTGTTGAAGTGCAAACTTTATCAGAGATCATTAGTTATGAAACTCCGGCCCCACGTGGCCAGGTTAACCTGGTTTCGGCAGATGACCCGGCTAAATTGGTTGAATTACTGCACACACAGGCAAGGGTTATATAAATTAAAAAGATTTTAACGATTAACATTTTAATATGTCAGTTTTAATATACGCGGAAAATGCGGGCGGTAAATTCAAAAAATCAACTTTTGAAGCTGTATCATACGCCAAAGCAATTGCCGCCCAAAATAACACAAACCTTATAGCCATATCTATTGGCAATGTAGCTGCTGATGAATTAGCAGCATTGGGTAGGTATGGTGCCGAAAAGGTTTTAAATGTATCAAACGATAAACTAAAAAACTTTGTAAACCAAGCTTACGCATCGGTAATTGCCGAAGCTGCTAAAGCCAATGGTGCAGATATAGTAGTACTATCCAATTCATTTAGTGGCCGTGGCCTTGCCCCCCGTTTAGGTGTTAAGTTGCAAGCCGGTGTTGCCGATGGCGCTGTTGCCCTGCCAGAGCAAAATGGAGGTAAGTTTACCGTTAAAAAAACAGCCTTCTCTGGTAAAGCATTTGCAGTGGTTGAATTAACCTCGGCCAACAAAGTAATAGCACTTACGCCCAACTCTTATAAAGTGGTTGAAGGCGGTTCTGCTGCGCAGGTAGAAGATTTTAACGTGGAAGCAAAAGCATCCGACTTTAAAGAAATGATAAAAGATATTGTTCGTTCAACCGATAAAGTATCTTTACCTGATGCAGAAATTGTGGTATCGGCTGGTCGTGGCTTAAAAGGCCCTGAGAACTGGGGAATGATAGAAGAACTGGCCGACCTATTGGGCGCGGCCACTGCCTGTTCAAAACCGGTATCAGATGCAGGGTGGCGCCCGCATAGCGAACATGTTGGACAAACTGGTATAGCTGTCAGTCCAAATTTGTATATTGCGATAGGCATTTCGGGGGCTATACAGCACCTTGCCGGCGTAAGTTCATCAAAAGTTATTGTTGTGATCAACAAAGATGCCGAAGCTCCGTTTTTTAAGGTGGCTGATTATGGTATTGTTGGCGACGCATTTGAAGTACTGCCGAAATTAATTGCTGCAGTTAAAGAGTATAAAGCATCAGCTTAAAAAAAATATCGCTGTGATGGGTAATGACATGAAAAAGATTAAGCTGGATATTGTGGGGCTGTCCTACAGCCAAACACAGTCGGGCGCGTATGCTTTGGTTTTGGGCGAAGTTAGTGGCCGCCGCAGGCTTCCTATTATTATAGGCAGTTTTGAAGCACAGGCCATTGCTATCGAGATAGAGAAAATGACGCCAAGCCGCCCCCTAACGCACGATTTATTTAAAAGCCTGGGGCAGGCATTTAACATTACCGTGCAGGAAGTTATTATCTATAACCTAATAGATGGTATATTCTATTCAAAGCTTATTTGCTCTGACGGTAAAAAAACAGTAGAGATAGATGCACGAACCTCTGATGCCATTGCGGTGTCGGTTAGATTTGATTGCCCTATTTACACTTATGAATTTATCCTGTCAACAGCCGGTATTGTAATCGAAGGTAACGATTTTGTATACCTTGAAAACATTAATGAAACACCAGAAGAAAAAACCCATACTACCGCGGCCGGCGCTTACACCTCACTAAGCGAAGACGAACTAAAAACACGCTTGCAGCAAGCCTTAACAGAAGAGGCCTATGAAAAAGCCGCTAAGATTCGCGACGAGCTAAACAAGCGTAAATCGTCATAAATAAAAAAGGAGGATATCTAACGATTACCCTCCTTTTTTATTTATGATCGAATCCTATTAAAAGTTAAGACCAATATTAATAGCCGATACACTGCTTCTTAATGTTGAACCTTGATTGTCTTTTACCAGATCAGAAACTCCGGCCAGGCCATTAAGCTCAATAAAGAATTTGGTACTGTTTGATACCGGGAACTTAATACCAATACCTACATCAAGGCCGGCATCAGTACTACTAAATATGCTTTTTACATCCATGCTATTAGCTGTTTCTTTGGCATTTAATAAGAAACTCAAATACGGGCCAAAGTTTAAATACCAGTTTTTAGTACGGCCAAAATGCCAGTTTGCCATAACCGGGATAGTTAAATAATCTAACTGATAATTGGTGGTATAGCTACCATTGCCTGTTTCAAGGTAGCCGCTATTCCAGCCTTTTTGATCGTAAAGGGCTTTAACTTTGATACTCCAGCTTTCTGAAAAATAATGATCAGCCACAATACCGATGTTAAATCCGCTTCTGTAATCGCTGTTAGTTAAACCGCTTGCAGTTACGGTTGATGCATTGTAACCAATGGTAGCGCCAAATTGTGTTGTACCTTTTGTTTGTGAAAATGCTGTTGTAGAAATGCCCAATACAACAAGTAGTGTAGTAAAAATTTTTGTCATAAATTGTGATTTAAGTTTGCGCGAAGATAAGCTTTTGCCTTAAAAACAACGCTTCAAATTCGCATTAAAACCACCTTTCCCATATCGCTTTATTTCGCTATTTTTCGCCTTTAATTTATTCTAACTATTAATTGTTTAAACCAGTGCTGTATGACTATTAAGTTTCGCTTAATACTGATGAATTTTATGCAATTTTTTATATGGGGAGCGTGGTTGCTCACCATTGGTGCATACTGGTTTCAAAACAAACATTGGTCTGGGGCACAATTTGGAGCCATTTTCTCTACAATGGGTATTTCGGCCATATTTATGCCTGCACTTACCGGTATTATTTCAGATAGGCTTGTAAATGCTGAAAAACTTTACGGCATCATGCATATTTTAGGTGCAGCGGCTTTATTTACGTTACCTCTTGTAAAAGACCCCACTACATTTTTTTGGGTAATGTTGATAAACATGTTCTTTTACATGCCTACCTTGTCATTATCAATAACAGTTGCCTATTCGGCTTTAAAAAGGAGCAATATTGATGTTGTTAAAGAATACCCCCCAATACGCATATGGGGAACTGTAGGTTTTATAGCAGCATTATGGACCGTAAGCCTTACGCATAACGAAATTTCTCCTAATCAGTTTTACATCGCTTCGGCAATATCACTGGCGCTAGGTATCTATTCATTCAGCTTGCCAAAGTGCCCTCCCCTTTTAAATAAGACCGCCAATAAATCATTCACAAGCATATTAGGTTTAAATGCTTTTGCATTATTTAAAACGCCTCGATTTGCCATCTTTTTTGCCTTCTCCATGCTTTTGGGTGCAGCTTTGCAGCTTACCAATGCCTACGGCGATACTTATATACACGATTTTAAGAATGTAGCCGAGTATAAAGATACAATTGCCGTGAAGTACCCTGCTATTATCATGTCTATCTCCCAAATTTCGGAAACGCTATTCATTTTAGCTATCCCTTTCTTTTTGCGCAAATTTGGAATAAAGTATGTAATGCTGTTTAGCATGTTAGCCTGGGTATTACGCTTTGGCCTTTTTGCATTTGGTGACCCTGCGGGTGGTTTATGGATGATAATTTTATCATGTATTGTATATGGTATGGCGTTTGATTTCTTCAATATTTCGGGCTCGTTATTTGTTGAAACACAAACCACACCCGAAATACGTGGCAGTGCGCAAGGCTTATTTATGATGATGGTTAATGGCTTTGGGTCATTATTTGGGAGTTTTGCAAGTGGTTTTATTATTGATAAGTTTTTCACCATGGCCGATCAAAGTAAAAACTGGCATGGCATATGGCTTACTTTTGCAGGCTATGCTTTGGTTATTGCTGTTATTTTCCCGTTTATATTTAGATATAAACATAATGCAGCTCTAAAACATGCGATAGAAACTGCTTAAGGACGTAATAATTAAATGAAAAAGCATTACCGGAAGGAAAACGATTGCCTTAACTGCGGAACTATCTTAGAGGGTAAGTTTTGTCATAACTGCGGGCAAGAAAACCTGGAGATGAAGGAAAGCTTGGACACATGCTTAACCACGCCATAAGTGATTATTTTCATTTCGATTACCAGTTTTTTCATACGTTACGGCCGCTTTTTTTAAAACCCGGGCACCTCACTAACGAATATAATTCCGGGCACCGCGCTCAATATCTGCATCCGGTAAAAATGTACATTTTTATAAGCCTTTTATTTTTTGTACTGGCGTTTCGCGGTAACCACCAGGTGATAAAAGAAGTTAAAGAGACTACAACTACCCAAAGGGTGGCCGACAGTGTAAAACGGGCCACTGTTGATAGCATTGGTAAAAAACAGCACCTTACTGCCGAACAAAAAAAAGCCATAGCTGATAAATTAAAAGTTACGCCTGTAAGCGAGAATGGAAAGATCAAATACAATATTGACTATAATGTTGGCGACCAAATAGATGTATTGGGCGTAAAAATAGATAGGAATGGCACCTATGAAGATTATTTAAAAAAACAGGAAAAACACTCTCCTGCGCAACGCGATAACGTTATACAACGCTATATTGCCCATAAGAGTTATGATTGGGCAGGCCAGGGCAAAGATGCACAGAAAATGTTTATAGAGGCACTTCAGCATAATTCGCCAAAGGTGATGTTCCTGATACTACCTCTATTTGCCCTCATCCTAAAAATAGCCTTTAGTAAAAACCGTAAGTTTTATGTAGAGCATATTATTTATGCCATACACCTGCATTGCTTTATATTCTTGTTTTTAATTGCGGTGATAATAATAAATATGCTGTTGCCTCACAGTTGGCATAGTGTGAGTGATTGGCTGCAGCTATTGGCTACACTGGTTGTTATCTGGTACATCTATCGTTCGCTCAGGGTTGTTTATAATCGTAGTCGCTGGCGAACAGTAAGTAAAATGTTGGGGATATCCCTAATGTATATGCTGGTATTTAGCCTTAGCTTCTTTGTGATACTTATTATTACTGCTGTTACCACAGTATAGTAACCTATTTAGTTACAATTTCCCTTTGTAAGGCTTCAATAGCGTTTGCCAAATATGCTATGGGTGCATTCCAGTTAATGGCGATCTCGTTTGTGGCGTATGATCTGTCGTCGTCAATAAAAGCTTCATCAGGTACAATTGATGCCAATTTGACTCCATCCTGCATACCTGCATTAGCCCCGCCCGAAAGCAGGCCAGGCACAGGCTCAACAATACCATCAGCAACCGACGGCCTGTGGTGTGGATGCATTGGCGACTTGCTGCCGTAGCCTGTTACGTATGAATAGCCCGCGGCATTTCTGCCTAAAATATAATCGAGGTTGCTTAAAGCGGAATTAAGGTATTTTTTGTTATGCGATAGCTGGTAGGCTTTTATTAATAATATACCCTGATTAGCCGCATCACTATTACTGCCCCATTTAAATTTTGCCGGCGCTTTGGTCATTACTGTTTGGTAAGCATTGCTATCGGCGCCTTCTATTATGCTGTCTGCAAAATCCAGCAGGTTTTCTTTTAGCTGTTTAAGTTCTGGATGGTTTGCTATTTGTATACCAGGATGTTGTGTCAGCGTATAAAATCCCAGCAGCCTTACCTGTGCCCATGATGGCACCTGCACGCCTATATTTTTACCTAACCCGATGTTATTAAAGTATTCATCCTCACCTGTAGTAACATATAGTTCGGCCGCCGCCCAGCTTAATTCATCAGAAAAATATCTATCGCCGTAACCACCGGTAGTAATTTTAGGGCTGAACTGTTTATTCATAGCATCCTGTTCATAAACTACATTAGGATTTTTACTTGCCCATTGCCAGGCAAGCTCTGCCGCATCTAAACACGAATCGGCAAGGCCGGGTAACTGATCAGGAAACTTTTTAAATATACGCGATGCCTGTGCCATTACCGCGGCAAAATCGAGCGTAGCAGCAGTGCCTTTCTGTACAACATACCGCGTAGCACCTGCTTTATCCGGCATTACCATCCCATCGAAATTGGCATTGGTTAGTTTATGGTACACGCCGCCATCATTAGGATCTTGCATGGTGAGCATCCAACGCAGGTTCCAAAGTATCTCGTCCAGCACATCGGGTATCCGGTTGTTGCTTTCAGGAATATTTAGCTGAACGGTTTTCATGTACTCAGGGAAATCTTCATAAAGCGAAAGTAGTGTGGCTGTGGTGATGCCACTATTTACAATGTACTTATTATAATCACCAGCATCATACCATCCCCGCGGACTCGATATCACCGTCCCCGCTGGCCTTTTGTCGGTTGCTGCTGATGCATGTACCAATACCTTATCATCTGGATGCCCTTCTGCCCTATGCCACTTACCGGCATACTTTTCATCTAACGGTATTGATGCCCGCTGAAAGTAAAAAGCTTTAATGGCTGCATCGGCAACATTTTTATAAACTGATTCTTTTATCTCAAAAGGATATGAACTTCCGGTCCCCAGGATGCTAACTGTATATTTACCGGGCTTATTAAATGAAGTAAAATTGGCTATGTAAGTATATTTACCAGAGAAAGCAGATTGTGCCGATTGCTTTAATTCGCCTGTAAAAACAGTTTTCTTACTGCTGTTTTGAATATAAAACTTACCAACTTTTGCATTGGTGATCACAGCTATCTTAGTTGCAGCCGGATAAAAACCAATTTGATTTAGCTTGATATTTGTATTGCCGGCCGGTACAGTTTGTGCAGATGAAGCTAATTGTAAAAAGCAGCAGCCGATAACAAGCCAAATGCCATTTAAATATCTGTTATTCATAATTGTAGGTTTATTAGAAGCAGATAAATATAAGTGTATCTCATACAATATGCCTAATACTATATTGCCATATTTAATACTATCTTGACTAAACAAAAAGGGCCCGTGCAATGCACAGGCCCTTTTCTAAAATATCGTTAAATTATAAAAATGCGTAACCCAAGCTTAGGTTAAACAAGCTAACACGGGTTTTAATACTCGTAGAACCATCTATATACTCTTGTTTAGTTAAACCAGCTTCGTAACGCAAATCAATTGATATTCTTCTTATATCAATGCCTGCACCGGCTGTTATAGCAAAGTTTGAATCTTTATAATCCAACCTGGTTGCGCCACCTACTGCGGATCCAAAACTATTGTCCTTGTTAATGGCAAATGACAATAACGGCCCTGCGTAGAATCTACCACCTAAACCAAATGCGCCAATTTTACCACCTAAAAGCAATGGTACATCAATACTTGTGAACTTTGCACTACTTGAAGCGCCATTACTTGAATTGATATCTACATTTTTGCTGGTAATGTAAAGCTCTGGCTGGAAATTGAAGCCTAACGCCCCAAACCTCGCCCATATACCGCCAAGATAACCCGCACGGTTATCGGCACTAAACGTACTTCCCGAATTTGATAGACTTGATAAGTTAACACCGCCTTTAATACCAACTTGTACTTTTGGTAATATTTGTGCTTTTGTTACCGTGGCTATGGCTACAAATAGGCTTAATGTAAGTAATAATTTTTTCATGGTTTTTCGTGATTTAAGGTTTAACGTGCGAATATAGCAATTGTTTTAAAATGAAATATCCGGCCTGCGTAATTGCAAGCCGGATACTTCTGTCGCAATAAATTGTTGCGATTATAGTGATAAGCGTCCTTGGTAATAGTCTAATATTTTGTTGTAAATAAAGCAATCGTACCGGGCGTTGATAAGGTTAAGGTTTGCCCTATCTAAATAGTTTTTGGCCAGTACATATTCTACAGAGTTTAATACACCATTGTTAAAGCGGATCTCTGCAATCCTAAACGATTCTGCGTAAGCTTTAACCTGCTCCTGCACGGTTACATACCTTTCATAAGCGTTTGCCATATTCATATATGCCTGCTCAACATTTTGGCGTAACTGTATCTTGGTATTTTCTTCAATATATTTATAATTCTGAAGGTCAATTTTAGCCAAAGTTACCTTGTTGCGGTTTTGGAAGTAATTTAAGATAGGTATCCGCAAACTAAAACCAACCTGCGTATTGTAGTTGTTTTTGAATTGATCCCAATATTGTATCGGTTGATTATTTAACTGTGCTGCACTCGAATAATTTGTGTTTAAGCCCCCAAATAAAGATAACGTGGGATATAAAGCACCTTTTGCCGCTGCAACTCCTTTTTCTGCGCTCTGGCGCCTTAAAGTGGCTGCTTTTACATAAGCCAGCTGGTTTAAAGCGGTTGCGTAGATCTCATCGGATGTATTGGTTTGTTTTAATATTTCGGCACTTGCCACTTTCTCAAATCTTATCTCCGGCCTGTATGGAATGTTTAATATCTGCAACAAGTTAAGCTTTGATGTTTGCAAAGTAGCTTTTGCGTTAACATAACTTACCTGGTTATCAGCATAAGTACCTTTTAAATCGTAATAATCATTGGGTTGTTTGTTAGCACCTTGTTTTTCCAAAATCTCTAACCTATCTAACTGCTGTTTTGAAACCTTTACCTGGTTCTCTACCTGTGCAAGCAACTCGGTATTATCCAGCACCTGTAAGTAAGCTGTAATGGTATTTATGGTTACAAGGTCTTTCGCCTGCTGCAGGTCCATTTCACCGGCTTTATAAGCTAACGATGTTTGTTTTATTTTGTTAAGGTTTTGTAATCCACTAAACAAGGTCAGATCAGAGTTTGCGCTGTAATCAGCAAACTTTAATGATTGATTTACATACTGGTTAGTATAAGGGTTAATACTACGGCCATTGTTAATACCGTGATTAATTTGTCCGTTTATAGTTGGCAACATGTTTTCTTTAGCCTGGTTTTTATCAACCTGGGCAGATTGCAGCTGCAGTCCGGTTTTTCTTACATCCAGATTGTTTTTTACGGCAATGTCGACACATTGCTGTATAGTAAGTAAAGTATCTACGGCCTGGCTATGTGCCAGTGCCGGTGCCAATATTATTAAGCTAAAAAGTATAAATTTAAAGTATCGCATTTTGTGTTATAGTTCAGAATTTTTTTGAAGATTCTACCCTTCCATCCAACAGATTAATAATACGCGTACCATATTCCGCGTTTTTTTCAGAGTGCGTTACCTGGATTATAGTAACACCATCTTCTTTGTTCAGCTTACGAAACAGCTCCATTATCTCCTCGCCCTGTTTAGAGTTTAGGTTACCTGTAGGTTCGTCGGCCAATAATAGTTTTGGTTTGGCAATTAAAGCACGGGCTATACCTACTAATTGCTGTTGCCCGCCGGATAATTGCGCGGGGAAAAGATCTTTTTTGCCTACTATCTGAAAACGATCGAGCATATCGGCTACCATTGCTTTACGTTCCGAACCCTTTACGTCCTGATAGATCAAAGGCGTTTCGATGTTTTCATAAACGGTAAGCTCGTCAATTAAATGATAAGCCTGAAAAACGAAGCCAATGTATTGTTTATACAGGGCCGAACGTTGCCTTTCTTTAAGCTGGTGTACAGCCTCGTTTACAAAATAATGGTAACCATCGGTAGGCTCGTCAAGCATACCTATAATGTTCAGCAAGGTTGATTTGCCTGAACCCGAGGGCCCCATGATAGAAACAAATTCGCCCTCATCAACATCAAGACTGATGTCATTAATAACGAAATTCTTGTTTCCGCCTACCTGGTAATGCTTTGAAATATGCTGAAGTGATAACATTTTTAATTATGGTGTTAGTTGAATTATTGAGTTATTTATTGCAATTTCTTAAACTGATTTTGGTATTCAGGTATGAATAATATACCAAACTTATAAATAGCTAAATATCAGTCTATTATATTGAATGTTAAAAGCTAAAACTGTACGCTTATGTACAGCGTGCGTTCGGTTATGATACAGTTACTGGATAGAGATTAGTGGTTAGGAAAGCTGATACACACTGGCTACAAAGGAAAAGAGGTGAGTTTTACAAAAACTCACCTCTTATTTCTATTCTCCAAGCTCTAAATTATTCGCTTCTTAAACTCTTTACCGGGTTTGCAATAGCAGCCTTTACAGATTGCAGGCTGATAGTAAAGAATGCTATTAAAACAGCTAAACCGCCCGCTAATGCAAATACCCACCATTGTATATCAATGCGGTAAGCAAAATCTTGCAGCCATTTGCTCATAGCGTACCAGGCTATTGGTGTTGCAATTACTATAGATATAATAACCAGTCGCAGGTAATCTTTAGATATTAAACCAACAATATCCCCTAACCCGGCACCTAAAACTTTACGGATGCCTATTTCTTTTACACGTTGCTCCGCGGTAAAACTTACCAGGCCAAACAGGCCCATACATGCCAGAAATACGATGAGCAGGCTAAAAAACGTAAACAGCTGCTGTAACTTAAACTCTGCTTTATACTGTTCGTTAACCTGATCGCTTACCCAATTGTATTGAAAAGGTTTATCCGGATAATATTGCTTATACAACTTATCTAAGTTGGTTAAAACCTGTTTTTCGGTTCCTGGTATTACACGTACCAGCATAGCGCCCCATTGTGGGTTACTTACTGCCTGTATTATTGTAGGTTTTATTTTATTGTGGAGCGATTCGCTGTAAAAGTCTTTTACAATACCTACCGGGATACCCTCAAATTTGCTTGTTGTGCTATTCAGTTTCATTTCCAGTAAGCCCGCGGTATAATTCGTTATCAGCAGCGGCTGCATTGCTTTTAAAGCCAGGGTTTCTTTACTGCTTCCACTCATTAACGAGTCGCTATCCATAGCATCGGCGCCCAATTGCGGGTTAAGCAAACGGCCGGTCTTAAGTTGTAGCTTTAGTACTAATGGCAGGTCGGCATCGCCTTGTATAAAATAAACGTCCATTTTATCTTTTTGCACCAATACCGTACGCGACATGTTGCCTGCACCCGATGAAGGATACCAATCTGTAATACTGGCATTTTGCACCCCCGATATTTGTTTCACCTGCTGCTTAAATGCTTTGCCGCTTTTGCCCCATTCGGTATAGCTAATGTTCAATAGGTTGTTTTTATCAAAGCCAAGATCTTTATTACTCATAAAACTGATCTGGTTATGAACTATAACGGTGATACCAATTATGGCTACTGATATTACAAACTGACCTACAACCAATGCCTTCTTTAAAAAATTGAGCTGTATATCCGCAGATACCTTATCCCGCAGTATTACAATAGGCTTGGGCCTGGATAAAAACCACGCTGGGTATAAGCCGGTACAAACACTTACCAGTAATACGCCGCAAACGGTTATAAATAAAAAGGCCGAACTATATAGGTTAGATACCAATTGATGGCCAAGGTAAGTTTCGACCGGCTTTAATAGAAATGGATATAAGAATATTGCCAGCAAGAACGATATCACAAAAAACAGAACCGATTCTGATAAAAACCGCACCAGTAATTGTCCTTTACCTGCACCCAAAACCTTGCGAACGCCTGTTTCTTTAGCACGATTAAATACCCTTGAAATGGTAAGATTTACAAAGTTAATACAGGCAATAATTAATAATAAAGCTGCAACCGCCGAAAAAATATAAACATTTTGAATGCTGCCGTGAACAGTCTGTACGCCACTAAAATCTGATCTCAGATAAACATCTTTTATGGATTGAAGCTCGAAACTGTAATCATCCTTTTTACCCATGTAGGCCCTGTACCACTTATTAACCTTTTGAGAGAACGCGTTTACAGGCGTACCGGGTTTTAATAAAATATAGGAAGGCTCAAAAGTAAAATAGCCGCTTTCGGGCATAACATTATCACTTGTCTTATATTCTTTAAGGGTAATAACATCGGCCCTTAAGTGGGTATTTTGCGGGATATCATCAATAACGCCGGTTATTAAATATTGCTTGGGCTTGCCATATTCTGGCAGGTTTGAAATGATCTTGCCTACAACATCCTGGTTGGGGAAGTATTGTTGCTGTATTTTTTTGCTGATGATAAGGTTGGTATACCCTTTCACAAACTGTTTGGGGTTGCCTTGTAATATGTTAAAGTCAAACATGTTCCAAACGCTCGGCTCTGCGCGCATGGCTTTTAAAGCAATGCCTTCTTTATAACTGCCTAATTGCAACCTGTCTTTCCCAACAGATACACGGCAGTACTCTGCCACCTCAGGCATATCTTTTTTAACAGACGGCCCAAAACCTGAGAACACAACGGGCATTTTATCATTGCCTTTTACGTTGTTGTTTATAGATAATACCCGGTAAATATCCTTGCCTTTTGTCCATTGATGATCATAAGATAACTCATCAATAACAACCGTCGCTACAATTAAACAAGCTATTAAGCCGGTACTTAAGCCTATTATATTAATTAAGGAATAAGCCTTGTGTTTCCACAAACTGCGCCACGCTATTTTAAGGTTGGTTTTAAACATATTATAATTAGTGATTATTATATTGTCTTGCTTTAATTCTTTGACTTACTCGCTCCTCAAACTTTTTATCGGATTGGATAATGCAGCCTTTACAGATTGATAGCTTACCGTTAAAAACGCTATTAGCGCGGCCATACCGCCTGCAAGGGCAAACACCCACCATTGTATGCTAATGCGGAAAGCGAAGTCCTGCAGCCAAGTATCCATGGCGTACCAGGCAAGTGGCGATGATATGATGATAGCTATGAGTACCAATTTTAAAAAATCGAACGATATTAAACCTACTATACTCATAACCCCGGCTCCCAATACCTTTCGGATACCAATTTCTTTAATACGCTGACGGGTTGAGAAAACAGCCAAACCAAATAAGCCAAGACATGATATAAATATAGTTACCGCGGTGAAGGCCATTAATATACTACCTGTACGTTGATCACTTTTGTACATTTCTTCAAATTCCTGATCAAGAAAGTGGTATTCAAACGGTGTATTTGCGTAAAAGCTGTGCCACTTGGATTGTATAGCTGCAATAGTGCCGGCGGTATTTTTACCTGATGTTTTTATCAGCAACTTGCCAAACCACTCATATTCCGGAAACATCACTATAGGTGTTATTTCCTGGTGAAGTGACGCGAAGTTAAAATCTTTTGCAACGGCTTTGATGGTGCCCATACGGCCATTAAGGCCTATCTTTTTGCCAATGGCTTCTTCCGGCTTCCAGCCAAGGGCGCTAACAGCTTTTTCGTTTAATATGAAGCTATATTTGCGGTTCTCTGTTTCTTTTACCATAACCTGTTGTTCATCACCAACATTAAGTGGAGTGCCGGCTATCAGCTTGATACCTAATGTTTTGGTAAAGCTTTTCTCAATAGGTATTGCTGTAACAGATAAGTTGTAATCGGTTGGTTTACCTTCTGCAGTATTTATAGAATAACCACCACGCACATTAACCGGCGAATCATAACTGGCCGTTGAACCTAAAACACCAGTTTGCTGATTGATCTCGCTTTTAAAAGCCTCGATACTGTTATATGCTATGTTTCCTATATCTAATATCAAAACCTGGTCGCGGTTAATACCGGTATTTAAAGTCTGCATATATCTTAACTGGTTTCCCGCAATCAGGGTGCTGATAATAAAGAACACCGATACAATAAATTGAAACACTACAAGTGATTTACGCAGCATATTTCCACCTGCCTGCGGTGAAGAATTACCCTTAAGTGTAACAATGGGTTTAAAAGCAGAGAGGTATAACGATGGATAGGTTCCTGCAAGCAATGTAACCAATATAAACAACACCATTAATGCCGATACAAGCCATGAAAGGTTCCAGGTTTGAAAACCCAATTGTTGACCCGCAAACAAACTAAATGAAGGAAAACATAAGCTAAGCAGCAGCACACCTATTATTAATGAAAATAAGGTTATTATACCTGCTTCGATAATAAATTGACTAAACAGCTGCCCACGCATAGCACCCATTACCTTACGTACACCTATTTCGCGGGCACGCTCTGCAGAACGTGCGGTAACAAGGTTAAGGAAGTTTACACAAGCTAATACAAGCAATACAACCGCAACAATACCTAAAATATAGATATACTTGATATCGCCGGGTGTTTCCAGGCTGTAAAGCGCTTTGGAGTTTAAATGGACACTGGTAAGCGGTTCTAAAGTGTACATTGTTTTAGCGCCGGCCCTATTCTGGCTTTTTAGAATATTAGCAATATAAACATCCATTTTTCTCTCCAGCGCCTTAATATCCGTACCCGGTTTAAGTAATAGATACGAGTAATTGCTGGCAGCGTTCCATTTATATGTTTTGGTATCTGGGTCAACAGCCGAATTAGCCATCATATCAAACTTTATTTGTGAGTATGAAGGCACATCTTCTATAACACCGGTCACCATCAGGTTATTGGTTTGATTAACTTTTAACACCTTCCCCATCGGGTTATCGGTACCAAAATATTTTTTTGCTGTTGATGCCGTAATAACTATTGATGAGGGATCGGCCAGAGCTTTAGCCGGGTTACCTGCCAAAAATTTAAATGAAAATATTTTAAAGAAAGGTTCATCGGCAAGAAGCATGCTCTTTTCAGCGAATAGCTTATCGCCATACTGTACAGCAGCAGGGCTGTAGCCAGAGTAGTTAAATATACGCACACCATCTTCTATCTCAGAAAACTCCTGTTTATAAATAGGTACCGGCGCTGTTTGCGTAACAGCAATGTAGCGCGCTTCTTTGTCATCCGGCGATTGATAGCTGTACGCTATCCTTACAATTCTATCGGCTTTAGCATGGAAACGATCATATCTCAGTTCGTTAATTAAATAAGTAGCCAGTAATAAAAAGCAGCAGATACCTACTGCCAAGCCCGCCATACTAATTATAGATGTGGTTTTATTTTGTGATAAATTACGCCACGCTGTTTTTAAATAATTCCTGATCATATACTTTTATTATACTTTTAGTCTTGTTTCTTATATCTTGATTCTTTACTCTGAACGTAAACTCTTTACAGGATTTGCCAACGCCGCTTTTAGCGCCTGCGAACCAATGGTTATCAACCCAATAAATACAGCTATGGTTGCCGTATAAGCAAATATCGTCCAGTCTATATCTTTCCTGTACGCAAACTCCTGCAGCCATTTATTCATCAGCCACCATGCAAGTAGCGAAGCAATAATGATAGAGGCAATTATAAGCTTTAAAAAGTCTACCGATAATAAAGACACTATAGTTTTTACGCTTGCACCTAATACCTTACGTACACCAATTTCTTTGGTGCGCTGTTCTGCGCTAAAGGCAGCTAAACCAAATAAACCAAGGCAGGATATCAGTATCGCCACAACGGTAAAGTAGCCAACTATACCGGCCAACCTTGTATCTGCCTGGTAGTTCTTATCAAAATCTTCATCCAGGAAACTGTAGTCAAACGGATCATTCTGGTCGTATTTTTTCCAACTAATTTCAATGGTTTTTAGCATACTGGCTATATTACCAGGCTTGGCATGTATTACCATATAATTAAAGCCTGCGGTGTTTAACATAAACCCATAAGGTGTTACCGGCAGATGAAGGTCCTCGTAATGAAAATCTTTTACTACGCCAACAATGGTAAATGTATTTGTGTTATCCTGAAATTTATTGAACAACTTCTTGTTAACAGCATCTTTCGCGCTGCTAAAACCAAATTCTTTAGCGGCTTTTTCGTTAATAATAATACCGTTAGTAGTATCCGAATGAAAATCAGGACTAAACAAACGGCCTGCAAGCGGCTGTATATTTAGCGTTTGTAAAAAGTTATCATCAACATAGTTGAGGCGGGTACGCTTACCCTCGGCAGTGGTTTGCCCTTCCTTGTATATCAAATTATCACTTGGATTAAATATACCGGGATAATAGGCCGAGCCACCAATTGATATCACCCCACTATTTTCCTGGAGCTCGGCTTTTAAAGCAGCATAAGCAGATTTTGCAGCCGTGGTGCGTAACGGAACAACAATTTGCTGGTCTTTAGCAAAGCCCAGATCAGCAGTGCGCATATAGTTCATTTGCCTTGCTATAACTACCGATGCTACAATAAGTACTACCGAAATTATAAACTGGAATACAACCAGTCCTTTGCGAACTGCTACAACAGCTAATGAGTTGGTTAGCTTACCTTTTAAAACCTTAACCGGATTAAATGATGACAGGTAAAATGCCGGATAACTGCCTGCAAGCACGCCGGTTATCAGCGCCATCACCAAAAATTCAAAAAACAACATCAGGTCCTTTGATACAGAAAGCGTTATTACTCTGCCCGACAATTGGTTAAATAATGGCAGCAATATCAAAGTGATAACTATCGCGAAAATAAAAGCGATCAGGGTCATCAGGATAGATTCGCCCAGGAACTGTTTTATAAGGGTTGATTTCTCGGCACCCAATACCTTGCGTACCCCAACTTCCGACGAACGCTTTGATGAACGTGCCGTAGAAAGGTTCATGAAGTTTATGCAGGCTATGATCAACGTAAAAATCGCGATAGAAAACAGCACGTATAAATAAGTTTTGCTGGCGGGTGGTGTCACGTTACTTTCAACTTCGCTGCTCAAATGTATGTCTCGCAGGGAAATAAGCGATTGCTCCTTTTGAAAGCCCATATTTTTGAGATCCTTACTTGCATACTTATCCATAAATGCAGGCAATTTGACTTGTAGTTTAGCAGCATTTGTACCGGGTTTTAATAACAGGTAGGTATAAAACATATTATTGCTGGCAAAATCATTAGCCTGCCTTTTAATAAAACCTTCCATGTTGCCACCATTTACCGACAAGAAGAAATTGGCATCAACATGAGATGGCGTTTTGCCTTCCTTAAATACACCGGTTACGGTGTAATCCTGTTCGCCGTTTGTGTTGCTGTTAACATGAATAACCTTATTGAGTGCTGGTTGCGTACCAAATAATTTGTCTGCAAGTTTTTGTGATATTACTATAGTACGTGGGTTTGCCAAGGCATTTGCTGCATCCCCTTCGGCAAAGTTATAAGTGAATATTTTAAAGAAGGATGCATCTGCCAGATAACCTTTTTCTTCAAGGAAAGATTTACGCTCACCATTGGCAGGGTTAAACTGAATGATAGTTTTATCCTCGATAAATAATTTTAGCAATCTTGCAGTTTCAATCACCTCGGGGAACTCGCGCTTTAAAGCGCCCGCCATTGGTGCCGGCGTATTCGGCATTTTCATGCGTTTATTGCCGTTTTGTATAAACGCGGTTACTACCTGATAAATGTTCGGTGCGTTTTTATGCTGACTATCGTGGCTTGTTTCGTAGTTAAGGTACAAGGCGATAAGCATACAGCACGCCAGCCCTACCGATAACCCAAATATGTTGATGAATGAGAAGAACTTGTTCTTCATCATATTACGCCATCCAATTTTAAAATAATTTTTGATCATGATCCTAAATTTAAAATACCAAACTCTATTCTGACCGTAAACTTTTAACCGGGTTGGCAATTGCCGCTTTAATTGATTGAAAACTAATGGTTGCCAGCGCAATTATTACTGATATTAAGGCAACAAATACAAACGTGCCCCAGGTAATATTGATATGAAAGGCAAAATCCTGCAGCCAAAGATCCATAGCATACCAGGCAAGCGGCCAAGCAATAAGGTTTGATATTAATACCAACTTAATAAAGTGCCCGGATAACAGCAAAACTATGTTTTGTACTGATGCACCCAATACCTTACGTACCCCAATTTCTTTAACCCGTTTTTCGGCCGAGAATGATGCCAGGCCAAACAAGCCCAGGCATGATATCAGGATGGCTAAACCCGCGAGTATGCCCACTATTTTACTAACCTGGTTATCTGTACGATACACCTCGGCAAAATGGTCATCTAAAAACTGGTATTCAAAGGGATAATCGGGGTTCAAGCTTTTCCACGTAGCCTTTATAAAATCAAGAGCTTCTTGTGATTGACCGGGTTTTATTTTAATTGACGCAATAGTAAGCCCCCAGTCGCTTTGATTTGCAATTAACAGGTTCTCTACTTTATAATGCAGCGAGTTGAAGTTGAAGTTTTTGGCGATACCTGTAATAACACCAAGCGAATCAAAACCAAAATGCTGGCCGATAAGGGTAGATATTCCGGCCTTCGGGTGATCTCTTAAAAGCTCGTGGGCCATCGATTCGTTGATGATATATTCCCGGCCGTTGCCTGATTTGTCTTTAGAGAAATCCTTACCTTCTATTATTTTTATATTATACAACCGTAGGTAATCATTGTCTACAATAAGCTGCGTAACTCCAAGCTCTCTTTTCGGGTCGTTTTTGTATTGAAATGTAGCCCCCGACTGATCCAGGTGGCTACCCAGCTGGTCTTGCGAAGCCGTTACACCCGCAATTAATGTATTACCCAACAACCTCTGTTTAAATAGCTCATACTTTTTCCCCGATATCCTATCCATTGGCACTGTAACCACTTGCTCACGTGTAAAACCGGGGTCTTTTTTCTGCATAAAATTCAGCTGTTCAACAACAAACACAGTAGCTATCATAAGGAATACTGCGCTGGTAAACTGCCCAACAACCAATATGTTGCGCAATGTGCCTTTGTTTTTACCAGTTTCTACAGAGCCTTTTAAAACCTTTACCGGTTGAAATGACGATAAGAACAACGCCGGATAAATTCCTGATATAAAGCCAACCAATATGGTACTTAACACAATAACCACCAGGAACAAAGGTTTGGTAAATACTGGCAATGAAATATCGCGCAGACTAAGGTTATTTACATAAGGTAAAGCTACTGTGACCAAAACAAGGGCAAGTATTAATGCCAGTAAGGATAGTAAAACGGTTTCGCCTAAAAATTGAAATGCCAGTTGAGGCCTGTTGGCGCCTATAGATTTACGAATGCCTACTTCCTTTGCTCTATCTGCCGAGCGCGCAGTAGATAGGTTCATGAAGTTAACGCAGGCAATTATTAGCACAATGAATGCGATAATTGCAAAAAGATTAGTTGATTTTTGATCAAACTTTTGATAGTTCAAATAGTCAAGGCCAATTTCAGTAGAATTGGCGTGCACATCTTTAAGCGGCAAATAAAATAATTGGTAAAAAGCTGTTTGCTCGGGTTTTAAATGCTTCTTCAGGAAGGCAGGCATTTTGGCTTCAAACGCTTTAAGGTCTGTGCCGGGCGCTAATTTCAGGTAAGTATTTAACCAGTTTCCACCCCAGTTATCCATCCATTTTTGGTGGATGCCGGGCAGTGAGTATAAAGCATCGAACTGTAACTGAGAATTTTTGGGACTGTTCGCCATTATCGCAGTAACGGTAAACTGTACAGTATCGCCGCCGTAATGGTTTATTACTTTCCCGATAGGATCTTCGTTACCAAAAAGTTTTTCGGCGGTTTCCTGGGTTATGGCAATACTGTTAGGTTTTTCAATGGCGCTTTGCGCATCGCCTTTTATCACATTAAATTTAAATATCTTTAAAAAAGCTGAATCAACAGCAAATACCTGCGATAGAAAAACTTTTTTTTCTCCGTAGGTCATTTGGTATTTGCGGTCCCACTTTACACGGGTATAGCTTTTTACTTCGGGATACTCGCTCTTTAATGCCGGTGCCATAGGGAACATAGATAAACCCACCTTTTGCGAAGCGGCCATCCCAGGGAATTTCTGCACCTCGTTAAGCCTTACTATGTTTTCACCATGGAAGTTGTCAAAACTTCTTTCGTACGATACAAATAGCAGAATGACAATACAAGCAGCCATGCCGATTGCAAGGCCTACAATATTTATTGTTGATGACACCTTATTTTTCCAAAGGTTTCGCCAGGCCGTTTTAAAGTAGTTCTTTATCATAATGCTTTATATAAATTATTTTCAAACTTTAAAAGCCTAAGGATAAATCCTTAAGCTTTAGTATAATATGTATAGTTCGCTTACCTTACTCGCTGCGTAAGCTTTTTACAGGATTAACAAGCGCGGCTTTTATGGCCTTGTATCCTACGGTTGCCCATGCAATTATGATGGATAATGCAATAGATATAGCAAATATCCCCAAACCGGGATGTATGCGATACGTGAACCCCTGAAGCCATTGCTGCATAAAATACCACGCAACAGGCGCCGAAATAACAAAGGATATCAGAATAAGCACGGTAAACTCTTTTGAGAACAGGTACACAATATTTGCTACCGACGCACCCAGTGTTTTACGTATGCCTACCTCTTTAGTACGCTGTACCGCCATAAACGATACCATACCATACAAGCCCAGGCACGATATAAAAATGGCTATACCCGCGAATATTTTGTATAGTTGAGATAGCTGGCTTTCCTTTTTATAAAAATTCTCTATTTTTTGATCAAGGAATTTGTGTTCGTAAACATTATCGGGGAAGGTTTTTGTCCACAGGTTTTCAATGGCTGCCAGGGTGGGTTGCATATTAGTTGGCGAAAGCTTGATATTGGCTATACCATATTGCCCTGTCCAGGCTGCCATAACTACCGGTGGTATTTGTTCGCGTAGCGATGTAACATTAAAATCCTTTACCACACCAACAATTTTTTGAGTTAAGTTTTTATCACCCCAAATATTTATGGTTTTGCCAATGGCATCCTTAGGGTTTGTCACCCCAAGGTTTTTTAGAAGTGTTTCGTTAACCACATAAGCTTTTACAGTATCGCTCTTAGCGTAAGGCCCGCCGGCAACAAACTTCAGATCATATAACTTAAAGTAATCAGCATCGGCCCATTTCAAATTCACCCTAAATTCGGTTTCAACAGCCGCATTATCATACGTTATCGGGCTACCCCAGTTTATATTATCAGACGGGCTGCTAAAACTGTAGCTAAAACTTTTAATATTAGGCTGCTGTAGTATTTCGTTCCGTAAAGCAGTCATCCTTAGCCGGCTGATGCTGTCGTTGGGTAAGTTTACTGTTATTACAGCATCTTTATCAAAGCCCAGTGGCGAGTTTTTGAAATGATTTAATTGGCTGATAATAACTATGGTGCCTATTACCAGCACTTGTGCTATGCCAAACTGCACCACAACAAGGCCGCGCCTTAAGGTAATACCGTTGCTCCTGACACCGGTAATTTTGTTTTTTAATGCAGCTATTGGATTAAAGCCGGATAGCACCATGGAAGGATACAAGCCGGACAATAAGGTAACTACAATAAGTACCACTGCTAAAAATGTTACAATAATCGGGTCGGTAATAAAGCCGGAACTAAGTTTTATTTCGAGCAGGCCATTTAATGCAGGTAAAGCCGCTTCGCTTAAACCCATCGCCAACACTACAGAAAACAGAGTTATGATAAATGTTTCGCTTAAAAACTGCATGATAAGTTGTTTACGCTTGCTGCCTAATACCTTCCTTATACCCACCTCTTTAGACCTATTAACCGCCTGTGCTGTGGCTAGGTTTATAAAATTAACACACGCAATTACCAGTAAAAACACACCAATAAGGCTTAATGTCTTGATCATGTCTTTACTAAATACTTGCCCGCTGAATAAGCCAACACGGGTATCAAAATGCATTTCAGTTAACGGTTGCAATAAAAATGCTTCTCTTTTAGCTTCATCAGGGCGGTGTTTTTTTATAAACGCCACCAAATCATGGTTAAAACGTGCTTCGCTTACATTCTCGGGCAATACAATAAAGCAATTATGCGATCCAAAATTGCTGTTCCAGTCTTCAAGGTTGTTATTATAGTCAGTCTTTTTAATAGTTGGGTACGATATCGCGATGCTTACAGGTAAATCAGTATTTAAAGGCAGGTCTTGCAGTATACCGGTAACTTTAAGATCTATCTTGTTTTCGTAAGTGAGAGTTTTTCCCATCGCATTTTCCCAATCGCCGAAGTATTTCTTTGCCATGCGCTGCGTAAGCACTACGGTATTGGGTTCGTTCAATGCTGTTTTTTTATCGCCGGATAACCATGTAAAGTCAAATACGTTAAAAAATTGTGTGTCGGTAATATAAAGGTCTGTTTCCTTAAATCTTTTGATTTGTCCTGCCTTATCCTTAACGCTTATTTGTTTCCCTTGATCGTTAATAACAGTTGTTACCAGCGGTAATTGGGGGAAGTCAACGCGCAAATCTCTTGCTATAGGCAATGGTAAACCCGCCCTTAGTTTAACACCTTCAGACGAGGTGCGTTTATTTAACACGCGATAAATGCGGTCTTTTTTAGCATGATAGGTGTCAAAACCGGTTTGAAAATGGATCACTAAAAATATAAGCAGGCAGGCTGCTATGCCAATGGCAAGCCCTGTGATGTTTATAATAGCATAGCTTTTGTTACGGAGCAAACTACGCCAGGCCGTTTTAAAATAATTTTTTAACATATAATTTAAATGATAAATTTCAATACCTAAACTCTTAACTATTCACTTCTTAGGCTCTTCACCGGGTTTACCAGTGCCGCCCTAACTGCTTTATAACCTACTGTTAGCCACGCTATCACTATAGATGATACAATAGCCAGCACAAATACGCCCGCTGTTAATGGTATGCGGTAGGCAAAGTTTTGCAACCAGCCCGACATCATATACCACGCTGCCGGCATAGCTATTACAAATGATATGGCTATGAGTATCATAAACTCTTTTGAGAACAGCAACACAATGCTGAATACTGATGCCCCTAATACTTTACGCACCCCAACTTCTTTAGTACGCTGTACGGCCATAAACGATACCAGGCCATATAAACCCAGGCACGATATGAATATGGCGATAGCCGAGAAGATCTTGTAAACCAAGGCCATTTGATTTTCCTGCCTGTAAAACCGTGCGATATTCTCGTCAAGGAAATAGCCGTTGTAAGCATATTCCGGGTAAGTACTTTCCCAAAGCTTTTGAATGTCTTTGGTTGTTTTGGAAAGGTTTTTTGTCTGGATTTTAACAGCCACTTGTGATTCGTACTGTTTTTGAGTCATTATGTAGATGGGTTTCACTGCATCACGTAACGAATTGGTCTTGAAATCTTTTACAACGCCGGTAATAGGTAACCAACGCTTCCCGCCTCCTAACTTAACCGTTTTACCAATTGCGTCTTCGGCCTTTTGGATGCCAAGTTTATGAATAAAAGTCTCGTTAACAACAACTTGCCGGGCGGTATCGTTGCTGTCGTATTCCTTACCTGCAACAAATTTTAGCCCATAGGTTTTAAAGTAATCACCATCGGCAAACTTTAAAAATGTAGTAAAGTTTATATCCTTCATGGAGTTGTTGAAATAGAAATTCGAACCCCAGTTGTTATCAGAAGATGGTGCATCCGAAGCAAAACTCATCGACTTAACATCCGGATTTTGCAAAATTTGTTGCTTAAACGATTGCATTTTGCTCAGGCTGATGCTATCGGTATAACCGGGAATAACCAAAACCGCATTTTTATTGAAGCCAAGGTCAGCCTCATTCACAAAATTCATTTGGTTTACCGCCACTATTGTACCAATGATAAGCAGCTGCGCAATAGCAAACTGTGCTACAACCAATGCACGGCGTAACGGTATGCCACCTATTGACGCGGCAGTTATCTTGTTTTTTAACGCTGCAACCGGCTTAAAGCCCGATATTACCAGTGCGGGATAAATACCCGACAATAATATTACCGCCAGCATAGTGCAAAACAGAAATATTACCGTATCGGTATTTAACAAACTGATATCATCAGGTACGCTTGAAATATTTTTGAGGTACGGTAATGCTATTTTTGCTATTACCATGGCCAATATCACCGAGAACATGATCACCATTGTGGTTTCGCCTATTACCTGCGAAACCAGCTGTTTACGACTGCTCCCTAATACCTTACGGATGCCTACTTCTTTTGAACGCCCAACCGATTGAGCAGTTGAAAGATTAATAAAGTTGATGGATGCCATTAGGATAATTAAAACGGCAATAAATGTTAACGTATTAATGGTAGCCTTGCTGGTGGAGTGATCGCCAAGCGTATTGCCTATCTTAGTATCAAAGTGCATTGCGCCAAGCGGTTGAGCAAGGTGTTCGCGCAGGCTACGCTGCTTATCAGTTAAATTCTTTTTGGTGAAACCAACCAGTTGGCCCTCAAATTTCTGAGGGCTTAAATTATCAGGTAATTGCAAAAATATCTGGTGATTGCTGCTAATAGATCCCCAGTCAGTGTTGTAGTTATAGGTATTTCCTGTTTGTTTCCAGGTAATATACGATACCATTAACTTCAATGGTATATCGCTGTTATTTGGTGAATCCTCAACCACGCCGGCAACTCTTAAGGTTAAGGTGTTATCCATTTTAATGGTTTTACCTATCGCCGTATTCCAATCGCCAAAGTATTTGGTGGCAATAGCCTTAGTAATAACAACCATGTTGGGCTGAGAAAGCACATCTTTTGTTCCGTTAAGCCATTTGGTTTGGAAAATATCAAAAAACTGGGGTTCCATAAAGAACACGCCAATGGACTCTATAAATTTCTTATCCGCAGCAGCGTTATCAGAACCGGTGGGTACGGTCATCTGGCTCCCATAACTTGAAGTTAACGCGGCAAATTTCACCTGCGGGAAATCGATTCTTAAGGCATCAAGTGCAGGTACAGATACACCGGGATTAAAGTTTATGCCATCCTCGGCGGTTTGCTTGGTAACCAGGTGATAAATATCCTTAAAATTGCTATTGTATTTGTTAAAGCTAAGCTCGAACCGCAGTACAACAAATATTAACAGGCATGAGGCAATGCCCACGCTTAAACCAGAAATATTTATAATGGAATATGCCTTATGGCGAACGATGTTTCTCCAGGCAATTTTAAAATAGTTTTTTAACATAGCTATGGTATTATGTTTTATAAAGGCTAAAACATATACCAAAGTTGTAAAATACTGATAATTAACTATTTGGATAGATAGGTAACTGTACAATATGTACGTAACTGTAACAGTACGTGTTCGGTTATGATACAGTTACCATTAAGTGTTTAGTGGTTTGTGATTAGAGAATAGAAAAAACAATTTCATCTATCTCTGATCTTCAGTCTCTAACCTCTAACTTAAAAACCAAAATGCCTGATATAGGTATCAAGATCCTTATCTCCCCTGCCTGATAGGCATATCACTACATTATCACTTTTTTGGAAAGTCATTTTTTCTAAATAAGCCAGGGCGTGTGCGGTTTCAATGGCAGGTATAATACCTTCCATTTGCGAGCAAAGCAGTCCGGCATCCAAAGCCTCATCATCGGTAATGCTTACATATTGGGCACGGTTTATCTTATATAAATGTGCATGCTGCGGGCCTATACCAGGATAATCCAAGCCGGCAGATATTGAATAGGGTTCTTCTACCTGTCCATCAGCAGTTTGCATTAATATGGTACGGCTACCGTGTAATACGCCTTCTTTGCCTAAAAATGTGGTGGCTGCCGAGTGGCCGCTATCTACACCTTTTCCTGCCGCTTCAACAGCAACCAGCTTCACATTCTCGTCATCTAAGAAATGATAGAACATCCCCATAGCATTACTGCCACCGCCTACACAGGCCATAACATATTGCGGTAATTCGTTACCTGTTTGCTCCAGCAGTTGTTTTCTTGTTTCTGCAGATATAATTGCCTGGAAACGCGCTACCATATCCGGGTAAGGATACGGGCCTACAACCGAGCCTATGATGTAATGGGTATCAACCGGGTTGCCTATCCAGTCGCGCAAGGCCTCATTGGTGGCGTCCTTAAGCGTTTTACTGCCCGATGTTGCCGGCACTACCTTTGCGCCTAACATCTTCATACGCGCCACATTTGGTGCCTGCCGCTCCATGTCAATTTCGCCCATATAAACAATACATTCAATGCCTTTTAAGGCACACACTGTAGCGGTTGCTACTCCATGCTGACCCGCACCGGTTTCGGCGATAATGCGTTTTTTGCCAAGGCGTTGCGCTAACAAGATCTGTCCAATGGCATTATTTATTTTGTGCGAACCTGTATGGTTCAGATCTTCTCTCTTAAAGAAAATATTAGCACCATATTTTTCAGAATATCTTTTTGCATGATACAATGGCGAAGGCCTTCCCACGTAATCTTTTAATAACTGGTCAAACTCGGCCTTAAAGCTGTGGTCGCTTAATATTTTAAGGTACTCCTGCCTTAATTCTTCAACATTTGGATACAGCATTTCCGGTATATATGCGCCACCAAAATCTCCGTAATAACCGTTTTCGTTAACTCCGTACTTCATTGCTGTTAAATGTATTTATTGTATTAAATGCCTGTGTTAATTTATCTATGTCTTTTAATGCTGGTGATACTTCAAACTTGCTGTTCAAATCCACCCCGTAAAACGCAGGGTGCTGTATCTGTTTTACATCCTCCAGGTTGTTGGGACTTAATCCGCCTGATAAAAAGAAAGGGACATCCAGCTTATATTTATTCAGTATGCTCCAATCAAATGTTTTGCCCGAACCGCCATGTGCAGCTGTCTTAGTATCGAACAGAAAATAATTTACATTGTTCTTATAGGCATCAAGCTGTGCGAAATCAAAATTTTTGTCTACACCAAATGCCTTTATCACCTGCACCTCGTGCTTAAACATGTCGCAAAACTCCGGGCTTTCGGCTCCGTGTAGCTGTATCGCATCAAACTTGTATTTGTAGATCAGCTTACTAATGTTATCGGCATCCTCATCAACAAAAATGCCCACTTTAATAATATCGGTAGATATTTTTACCAGTTCATCATCATCCATACCACCAATAAAACGTGGCGATTTTTCATAACAAATAAAGCCCATATAATCGGGCGTTAACCCCTCAACAGCTTTAATATTATCAGGATCTCTTAATCCGCAAACTTTAATTTTCATCTTAATTAGCTAATAAGGTTTTAAAACTGCCCAATGCCTTTTTGCTTACCAGCGATTCCTCTGCCTCGTAAAAGCAATCTGCAAAGCTTTTTTCCGGGTGAATGGTTTTAATGGCCATTGCGGCATTGCTTAATACTACATTGCTTTGTGCCTTGGTAGCATCATTGTTAAGCACCTTCATAAATATATCGGCCGAATCGCTAACGGTATGCCCGCCGGTTATCTCATCTTCATTCAGCTTATCAAAACCAAGGCTTTCAATCCTGTTTATCTTTTCTCCTTCGGCAGAAAAGGTTTTAAAATCGCAGGTAAGCGAGATCTCATCATAACCATCTAACGCATTCAGAATAGTATATTTTACATCTGATTTTTGATACAGGTATGCATATACCCTTGCCAGCTCCAGGTTAAACACACCTACTAACTGGTTTTGCGGTTTAGCCGGATTTACCATGGGCCCCAACATATTAAAAAAAGTTTTTACGCCCAATTCGCGGCGGATAGGTGCAACAGTTTTCATGGCTGGATGAAATAGCGGCGCATGCAGGAAACAGATATTCGCGTTATCAATGCTGCGTTTAAGTGCATCGGCATTATTGGTGAACACATAACCCAGATGCTCCATTACGTTGGATGACCCACAACCCGACGATACACCATAATTGCCATGTTTAGCTACCTTATACCCTGCCCCGGCCACTACAAATGATGCCAGGGTTGAGATATTGAAAGTATCCTTACCATCCCCACCCGTACCACAAAGATCAATCAGTTCGCCTGTTTCCAAATCAATTGGCAGGCAAAGCTCCAGCATGGCATCACGGAAACCTTCCAGTTCGTTTACGGTAATACTACGCATACAATAGGCCGTCATAAAGGCCGCCATTTGCGAATTATTGTATTTACCCAAAGCAATGTTCTTCAAAATATCTTTTGATTGCTCGCGGGTGAAGGTTTTATGTTCAAAAAGATGGTTGAGTATCTGTTTCATATTTGTGGCATAAAAAAAGGGTTACCATGTGGCAACCCTTCTGTATATTTTATAAAAAAACAAAAAATGAGGCTGCCTTACGAATTCTCGTTAAGCCACCACCAATTGTTGTTTAATATTTGCACTTTCATTTTGTTTAGCAAATATGGAAATTGTTTTCACTAAAAGCAAGCTTTATGATATTTTTACGAAGAGCAATTATTGATTTACTGATTTATTGAATGCCTGATTTGGCAGTCTTTCACTTTTTAATCAATAAATCACTAATTCACCAAATCACTAATTAACGCATGGCTATTCGCAATCAACAAGTTAACCCCGAAAATGACCTTGGCTTTGGCCCCCAGCCTGTTATAAAAAGCCAGCCGCTTATTAATAAGGATGGTTCGGTAAATGTTAAACGCAGAGGACTTTCGCGGTTTAACACTGCCGATACTTACCACACGCTTATAAAAATGAGCTGGACAAAGTTCTGGGTAGTGGTGCTTAGCGGTTATTTAATTGCCAACCTGTTTTTCGCATCTATATATGTTTTAATAGGGATGGATAGCCTCGACGGTGCATCGGGCAATAACCATATGAGCCATCTTTTAGATGCTTTTTTCTTTTCGGCACAAACCATATCAACGGTGGGTTACGGGCATATTAGTCCGCGGGGCGTGGTGGCAAACAGTGTAGCTGCCTTTGAATCAATGATAGGCTTACTGGCCTTTGCTTTGGCAACAGGTTTATTATATGGTCGTTTCTCAAAACCATCAGCAAAAATTGTTTACAGCGATAATATATTGGTAGCGCCATACAAGGAAAATGGCCGGGGTTTAATGTTCCGACTGGCAAACATCCGTAAAAATGTATTGATCGACTTACAGGTAGAGGTAATATTTTCCTACAATGAAATGGTTAATGATAAACCTATAAGGCGCTTTTTCCCGTTGGAGGTTGAACGTAAGTTTGTGAGTTTGCTAACCCTTAACTGGACGGTTGTGCACCCTTTGGATGAAAATAGCCCATTGATGGATATGACGCTCGATGATCTGGAAAAAGGTGCAGCATCGTTCGCGGTATTGCTCAAAGCTTTTGACGATACATTTTCACAAACGGTGCATTCACGTACCTCCTATACCGCCCATGATATGGTTTGGGATGCAAAATTCATCCCCATGTTTAACCGGGATGAAGATGGAAGGATTGAGTTAGATATGAGTAAGATTGGTGATTATAATATGGTTCATTAGTCGATTGGTAGTGCATCCAATACCAATGCACATTGAACTAATGAACCAATACACTATTTCAACAAAGCATTCTTTTCCCTGGCAAAAACTTTAAAAACCTGCTTATCCAAAAATGCAGGAAGAAACTTACTCAGAAATACGGTTAGCTTCCCCTGAAAGGTCATTATTAAAGTACGTTCGCGGTTTTCTACGCCGTTGGCAATGATTTCGGCAACTTCTTCGGCTGTCATCATTTTATCTTCTTCCAGCGTGCTTTCGCCTTGTTGGGTACCGTTCTTATCAAGCGCAGTGTTGCGGATATTAGATGATGTAAACCCGGGGCATGCCACCATAATGTGCACGCCGGTACGAAGGTTCTCTACGCGTAAAGCATCCAGAAAGCCATTTATAGCATATTTTGATGCCGAATAACCCGCGCGCCCGGGTAGGCCCTTGTAACCGGCAATAGAAGAAACGCCAACAATACTTCCCTTTGTTTTGGTAATTTCGGGCAGGGCATATTTAGTACAGTAAACTGTCCCCCAAAAATTTACATCCATTAACGCCTTTAAAACTTTAAGGTCGACGTCCTTGAACAGGGCCCGCATAGATATTCCAGCATTATTCACCAGGATATCAATTTTTCCAAAAGTTGATACAGCTTGTTTAATGAGCGCAGCACAATCCTCTTCTATAGATACATCACACTGTACAGCTACCGCTTTTACATTATATTCTGTTTGGATATCCTGCGCTATCTTGCATAAAGTAACATACTGGCGGGCTGCCAATACTAAATTAGCGCCACGCCCGGCAAGTTCAATAGCAAGTGCTTTACCTATTCCGGATGATGCACCGGTGATGATGACTACCTTATCTTTCAATTTCATATTTCGGCGCAAACATTTGTGGGATGCCCGGCATTTTTAGCTCTGGCATATGCAACAAATATTTGGCAGCGAATATAATCATAGCACCATAATAATGCCTGATGTAGCCCCAGCTAAATTTAGATTGAAGCTGTGTATTAAAGTTAAGTATATAAGTTCGTGGGAAGTAGTAATTTTTATATCCGGCCAGCCTGATACGGAACGATAGGTCGATATCATGACCAAACATTACAAAATTCTCATCCAGGTCACCTACCTGGTTAACAACCGATTTGCGGAGCAGCATAAAGGCGCCATTTATTACATCAACCTCGGTTGTGGCAAACTCCTCTTCCTCTATCCAAAATTCATCGTTTTTATACAGGCGGGATTTTGTGAAATATTTAGCCAGGCCTGTTATCTTTAATAAACCACCCCAAGCTCTGGTAAAACCGGTTCGGGACTCGGTTAAAAATTGTCCACGCGGACTAAGCATACGCACGCCAACACCACCGGCATTATTATGCGCATCCATAAATTCTACAACCTGCTCAATGGTTTTTTTGCCGCTAATTGTATCCGCACTGACCAGTAAAACATACTCTCCTGTAGCAAGTTCAATACCCTGGTTTCGGGCTTTTGCTACACCAAAGGTAAATTTATTAAGGATCATCTTTACTTCCGGGAATTCGTTCTGCATCATTTCTACCGATCGGTCTGTGGATGCATCGTCAATCACAATTAGCTCATAATCAATATCCCTACAAGCCCTAATTAAAGCAAATAATGATTGCTTTAACATGGTGCACATATTGTGATTAACAACGATAACGGACAGTTTCATAGCGGATCAGGATAAGGAATTTTCGTATGGCACACGGGTTACAATAGACCGTCCTAAAGTAATCTCGTCCACATACTCTAATTCTCCCCCAAAAGCTATGCCACGGGCAATAGTTGAGATATTTATATTGAATTGTTTTAAGCGCTTATGCAGGTAGAAGATAGTGGTATCACCTTCCATGGTTGCACTCAGGGCAAAAATGATCTCTTTAACCGCGTTATCTTTCAGCCTTTCAACAAGGGTATCCACCTGCAAATCTGCGGGGCCAATGCCATCCATAGGCGATATTAACCCACCTAACACGTGGTAAACACCGTTGTATTGATTGGTGTTTTCAATAGCCATTACATCGCGGGTATCTTCTACTACGCATATCAGGCTATGATCGCGTTTGGGCGATGAGCATATCTCACATACCTTTTGATCGGATATGTTATGGCAGGTTTGGCAAAACTGAATTTCGTTACGCAGTTTGCTTATGGCAGTGCTGAATTTTTGCACCTCATCCCTATCGCGGTTAAGCAAATGCAGCACTAAACGCAATGCGGTTTTTTGACCCACACCCGGCAGTTTCGCAAATTCGGCAACGGCATCCTCCAGCAACTTAGATGAAAAATTCATTCGGCGAATTTACGCATTTATGCCAATGGTTCATAGTGCCGGCAAGGCATTCAAATATTGCTTTTTGTTCCGGTGTTCCATTTTTGAAATGGAACAAAACGGAACAAGTGGAACACGTTAATAATGAGGTGTTTAAATTTTTACATCCGTCATCTATAATTAAAGCTTAACTTCTTATATAAATCATAAATAATTGACAAACAATTTATTATATAATTTATTAATCTGTTCCACTTTTTAATGAATGGAACAAGAATTTACACGATTTACAACGATAGAAAAAACGCCAATTATCGCCTTTTTTCGACCTGAATACGCCTTAGTTAGTTTAGTGAAACGTACTAAAAAGAGCCAATAGAGACCGAATTGCGTTCCATTTTGTTCCATTGCGAACAGGCATAAAAACGACAAAATGCCAAGCCTATATGATGCGCTTTTAATTCACCACTAATTTAACAAACACAAACAATTAGAAAATTCAAACCTTTATTACAATACAACCAATATATAAACGTCATGGCACCAAATAATGATAACGAACAGCAAGATAAACCGCACGGCTATCAGGTAGAAGACGACCACAACCTGGAAGAAAAAGACCTGCGCCGCAAAGCCTTTATGTTTGGCTCGGAAGAGAAAACAGGCAACGAACCCGGTATGGAAGGAAACCCTGCAGGTGGCCAGCGGTTTGGCGAGAACTGCCACACCCCATCAGGTGATGACAAAAATAATCCATCTCAAAATGCCGGTTATACCAACGAATACTTCAGGCGTACAGTACCCTCAGATGAACACCCCGAGGATAGTAACTTTAAAGACCCCAATCAGTTAGGCCAGCCTAACTATACTGAAAATACCGGTGCGGTGTTTAACGGCCAGTCTGATGAGGAAAACGCCGGCCCTGTTAAAGAGGGTTCAGAGCAGGATAGCAATAAGAATGAACCACCCGACCAAAGGTTTGGGGAGTGAGCAGTTACATATATGTCATTTCGAACGATAGTGAGAAATCTTGTTATTACTTGCTTGTCGCCGATAGTCATGTCGAACAAGATTTCTCCTCGTACCTCATTCGAAATGACAGGGTGGTTATGCATAGTTCATAATAGATCCTTCGCTATCGCTCAGGATGACAAAGGAACCTACCACTTAAACGTCTTTGTAATGTACGCGATCAGGTCATCGGCCATAGCCTGCTGCTCTTGGGCGCTTGGGTGGCCCGGTGTGTTCTTATAAGGGAAGAAATGGGTATAAATACCTTTATCATGCAAGCCGGCAACGGCTTTTTCAATGTATCCCGGCCATGGCGAGCCTTCTTTTGTAGCATCCATAGCACCTAAAGCGCAAATTATTTTAGCCTTTGGATATTTGCTCCTGATTGATCTAATAAACTCCTTATAATGCTCAATAATAAATTCGGGTGTTGGCGGCGTAGTGCCAAAAAGCTTTTTAAACTGCGGATGCTCCTTATTTTGAGTTAACCACGAATCGTTCTGAAACAGGTTAACTATAACCAGTTCGGGAGTGTACTTCTTAAAATCCCATTTAGCGGAAGGATCATGCGCTTTAACCCTATCATAAATATCGGGCATTACATAATCAAACCAACTGATAACCACACCTATCCCGCTTTTGGATATCGAATGATAATAGGCATTAAAGTGGCGTGCGGTGATATTCGCATAGCTTTTATAGCCATTCTCAAACTCGGCTGTTCCCCTATCCTTGCCCGCGGTATCTTCAATAGCATAACCACAGGTAATGGAGTTACCGTAAAATTCTATTCTATGGGCATTAACCGGCGGTGCCAGTATTTTCCCGTTGATATTAAAGTTGTAGAAGTACAGGCTGCCCATATCATACTCGGTACGCTTAAACAGCTCTAACCTGTGGTTGCCTTTTGGCAGGCCCGATACCAGCTCATATTCTGTTGGATTTTTGGCCGGCTGTATGGCAGTATTGGTAACCCTGCCATCAACTACAACGGTTACACGATCAAGCCCTGTATCATCCCTCAAAGTGGCCTTAGCAGCTGTACCATTAAAATTGATAATTACCGACGATGCCGTCCAGGTAAGTTCGGCAGAGCTATCCTGCAAAGCAATACGGCCCATGTATTTCACACTGGGGTTATTAAAATTGATAATAGTTTGCGCCCGGGAGTTGAGGGTGACAAAGGCTAAGGTTAGGAATAGGAAAAATGCAGAACGTTTCATCAGAATAATTATTGAATTATTGATTTATTGAGTTATTGAGTTATTGAGTTATTGAGTTATTGATTTAACAGCTTGTAAAAAATATTCATCAATGCTTCATCAAAAATAAATACGTCTATTTTAAATAAACATAGGTAATCCCATCACCGCCCCTGTCCGGGTGCTCATCTTCCATACGGTCAACCTGGTCATATTTTTTCAGGTATTGGCGTATCATTTTGCGCAAAATACCATCGCCTTTACCGTGTAATATTTTCAGTGTACCAAAACCCATCATCAGGGCGCGGTCAAAAAGTTTCTCTATGGCAAACAGCGCGTCTTCGGTACGCATGCCACGTACGTCAATCTCCGGACTAAAGCTGGCGATATCGCTGGTGTGGCTATTCATTGATTTGCGCAGTTCTTTTGGTACGGCGGCTTTTGTAACCTTCTCTAAACGTTTACGCTTAACAACGGTCCGCAGTTCGCCCATAGCAATAACTACGTTGTCTTTTATCAGCTCTATCACCTGTCCTGTGGTATCGCCATCTATCAGTTTAACCCAATCGCCCGGTTTAATATCTTCATCTGCAGCCACCTTTGGTTTTACAACATCGGGTTTAACCGTGTTTTTCTGAAGTTCTACTGTTAAGTTATCGCGCAGGTTTTTGGTGATCTCTTTATCGGCATTACTACTTTTTATTTCGGCAATTGTGTTTTCAACCAGCTTGTTCGCATTCAGGATAATATTCTTTGCTTCCTGCTTGGCTTCTTTCAATAACGCTTTCCTGTTCTCGTCTAAGAAGCTTTTCAGCTCTTCATTCTCGGCCAGTAAGCTATCCACACGTCGCTGCTGCTTGTCCAGCTTTAGCTTGGTATCAAATATCTCCTTCTTTTCGCGCTCCAGGTCAACCAATAAACTGTCAACCTTTTTCTGCCCGCTGCTTATTTTGTTTTTGGCCAGGTTAAGCACATTTTGCGGCAGGCCTATTTTTTGCGCTATCTCAAAAGCATACGAGCTGCCCGGCTTGCCAACCTCCAGCATATACATGGGCAGCATTTCGGTATTATTGAACAGCATGGAGGCATTCTCTATCCCCTCGGTATGGCTGGCGAAGATCTTAAGGTTAGAGTAGTGCGTGGTCACCATGCCCCTCACCTTTTTATGGTTCAGCGCTTCCAATACGGCTTCGGCAATGGGGCCGCCAAACTGCGGGTCGGTACCGGTACCAAACTCATCTATCAGTATCAGCGTTTTGCCATTGGCATCTTCCACAAATTTCTTCATTTTAGATAAATGAGCGCTATAAGTACTCAAATCGCTTTCAATCGACTGGTCATCACCAATATCAACAAAAATCTGCCTAAACACCCCTACCACGCTATCGGCACTTGCAGGTATCAATAAACCTGCCTGTACCATCATTTGCAGCAGGCCAACCGTTTTCATACAAACAGATTTACCACCGGCGTTAGGACCCGATACTACTATCACCCGGGTACCTTCGTCAATGCCAACATTAAGCGGCACAACGGTTTTATGGTCTTTCTTAAAACTCAGGTATAGTAAAGGGTGGCGGGCATTTAGCAACCTTAGCCTTGCTTCGTTAACCACCTTGGGCATTTCGCCTTCAATATCAATAGCAAACAGGGCCTTGGCTCGTACAAAGTCGAGCTTGGTAAGCAAGCCGTGGTACGATAACAAAAGCGGCACATAAGGCCTTAATTCGTCCGTTAACGAGGTTAATATCTTAATGATCTCGCGGCGGCGGTCAAACTCCAGGTCGCGGATACGGTTATTGAGCGAGAACACTTCTTCCGGTTCGATATACACCGTTTGGCCCGATGCCGATTCATCATGTATAAAACCTTTTATCTTTCGCTTATTCTCGGCCAATAAAGGGATACAGATGCGGCCATCACGCACGGTTAACGAACCATCGGCCGTCCAGCCGTTGCTTGATGCGGTTTTAAAGATCTGGTCTATTTTTTTACGGGCTTCCTGTTCGGCCTTGGCAATACCTGATGTGATATCCATCAGCTCGCGCGATGCATTGTGCCTTATTTTCCCTTTTGGATCGATGATCAGATCTATCTTTTTCAGGATAGCTTTCTCTATCGGCAGGTGTTCAAACAGGGCTTCCAAATTGGGGTATACGCCTTCGCGTTCGCTAAAATAAGCTATCACCGCGAAAACGGTAGTTAACGACGCCTGTACCTGAAAAAACTCTTCCTCAGATAAAAACGAACCTTCGATGCGCGCCTTATTGGCCAGCGATTTTATATCGTAAAAATTATTTATAGGCAGGGCTGCATCATTCTGCAGGATGTTCTTAAACTCGTTTGCCTGGTTCAGGAATTTGGCAATCAGGTCATAATTACTCATTACCTGGATCTTATTAACCATTTCCTGGCCCATAACACTAAGGCAATGCGCTTTTATCAGTTCCTTTACCTCGGTGAACCCAAGCTTATCTGCGCTATTGAGGGGATACAGCATTCTTAAATTTCTTTCGGGCTTGTTTAGTTTTGTTTGCGCTACGCTTTACTGAATCGATCCTGGCTTTCGTAGCAAGTTTCCTGGCTTGCCTCATGGAATCGATCCTGGCTCTAGCGTTTAGTTTCCTTGCAACCGGCTTTATTGTATCAGCAGGGTGCTTTATTGAATTTGTTTTACTTCTCGCAGCACTATCAACCTTGTTTTTTGCATCATTTTCCTTCTTCTGCGCCTGGTTTATAGAGTCTATTTTAGCTTTAATAATAACATCTATCTTATTATACATTTCCTGTAACCTATCCGGTTGTGTAGTATAATATTTCAGGCTTTTTTGAAATTGATCATCGGTTGTATGATGTTTTTTAAACACAGCAACATATTTATCCCTCCCATATTTATAAAGGCTATCGGGTATTTGCGGCAGCGAATATATAGCTCCATCAGTTATGTGTACATCGGTAAGTAAGCTTATCATCTCCTTCTCTTCAATGATACCATTTGGCACATCATTGCTTTTGCAAGCGGTTAAATAAAGCAATACTGAAAAAAACAAGCTTATATATTTTTGCATTCTGTAATTTAGCGGCGTTATAAAAAGCAAAATTACGGATAAATGAGCATTGCAGATAATATCAAAAGCTTAAAAAAAGAAACCGGGGATATAAATGTTACCCTGCTGGCTGTTTCTAAAACAAAACCGGCAGCAGACCTGCAGCAAGCCTATGATGCCGGGCAGCGTTTATTTGGCGAAAACACAGTACAGGAATTGGTTGAAAAGCAGGAACAATTACCTAAAGATATTGAATGGCACTTGATTGGCCACTTGCAAACCAACAAGGTTAAATATATTGCGCCCTTTGTAAGCATGATACAATCTGTTGATAGTTTAAAACTTTTGCAGGAAATAAATAAGCATGCCGAAAAAAATAAGCGTGTGATTGACTGCCTGCTGCAAATTTATATTGCCGACGAAGAAACCAAATTTGGCTTAGGATTCGACGAAGCTATTGAGCTGTTACGCAGCGAGGAATACGCTACTTTAAAGAATATTCGCATACGCGGATTAATGGGTATTGCCACCAATACCGATGTTGAGAAGCAGATAAAAGATGAGTATTACGAGTTGAAAACCTTTTTCGACGGTATAAAAGTGAGTTTCTTCCGTAAGGAAGAATCGTTTGATACATTGTCTATGGGCATGTCGTCTGACTATAAGGTTGCAATTGAACAGGGCAGTAATATGGTACGTTTAGGCAGCACTATATTTGGCAGCCGTGTGATTAAACATTATAAAAATAATTAACAGAATATTTAAATGAGTGATACTACAAACTCAGCAAATCAAAAACTTCCCCTTCAGGGGGTTGGGGGGCTTAATATCCGTGTTGCTGTAAAGGCAGATTGCCCGAGGCTGATGGAACTTGTTCATGAACTGGCTTTATTTGAACGCGCACCCGAAGAAGTTACCGTTACCCTGCAAGAATTTGAAGATGCCGGTTTTGGAAACAAACCTGTTTGGAAGGCTTTTGTGGCAGAGGCTGATGGTATCATAGTTGCGTTTGCCTTGTACTATGTTCGCTATTCTACCTGGAAAGGAAATAGACTTTATCTGGAAGACCTGATAGTGACCGAAGAATATCGCGGTAAAGGCATAGGGAAGATCTTGTTTGACCGTCTGTTTCAGGAAACCCGTGAACTGGGCTTTAGCGGCATGGTTTGGCAGGTGCTTGACTGGAACGAACCTGCAATAAACTTCTATAAAAAATACGAGGCAAACATAGAAGCCGGTTGGTTAAATGCATCCTTATCAAGAGAACAGGTAGCTAATTTATAATTATGAAAGTAACATCACTCCTGCTTTTAGCTGTTTTAGGGTTAAGCGCGTGCAAATGGGGCGATCCAGGTAAAAAAGAACCCGACGCCATATTTAAAGATACGCTTGCCTATACCTACCAGGCCATACACGAGCGTGCCGCCGATTGTGGCAGCAAACCGGATAGTGCATGTACTGTAGTTAGTATAAAATATCCGCTGTTTAAAGGCAAGGCTGTTTTGAATGATACTATTAAGCATAAACTGTTAACCCTTTTTATGCTGAGCGAAAAGCCGGATACCAGCTTGAATACAATGGCTACGAATTTTCTAAAATCGTATGCAGATTTTAAAAAAGACAATCCAAAATCGGCCATGTATTACATACTGGATAGCTATGTTAAAGTTATAGGCCAGGATTCGGCGTTGGTAGCGCTTGAGTATGGCGGCTATAATTTTCAGGGAGGAGCGCATGGTGCAAGCTTTACCGGTTTTATAAACTGGGATGGTAAAACCAACAAAAACGTAACGGTTGATGATATTTTGGTGGATGGCTACCACACCGAACTAACAAAAATAGCCGAGCAGATCTTCAGGAAGAATGAAAAACTGACCGACACCTCTTCCCTTGCGCGCGATTACTTTTTTAAGGATAATAAATTCGCCCTGAATGAAAATTACTCCATTACACCCGCGGGCATCAAATTCGTGTATAACCAATACGAGATAAAACCATACGCGGCCGGTAAAACGGAATTGCTGCTACCCTATTCACAAATTAAAAAATTAATGCGACCGCAATCTGTCGCTGCACAATACATACATAAAAATGCTGGTATTTAAGTTCGGCGGGGCATCTGTTAAAGATGCAGAGGGTGTTATAAACCTGGGCAATGTTGTAAATAATTACATAGGTAATCAAATATTGGTGGTGGTATCTGCCATGGGTAAAACCACTAATGAGCTGGAGAAACTGACCAATGCTTATTTCAATGGAACAGATGATCTGCATGAGATATTTGAAGGGATAAAAGAATATCACTACCATATAGCCCACGAACTGTTTGGCGAGAACCACCCGGTGTTTAATGATATAGCCAATACCTTTGTAGAGATTGACTGGATGATAGAGGACGAACCGCACGACGATTACGACTTTATTTATGACCAGATCGTATCCATCGGCGAACTGGTATCTACCCGTATTGTTAACGCGTGGTTCAATCATAAAGGCATCACCAGTAAATGGCTGGATGTGCGCGGCTATATCCACACAGATAATACTTACCGTGAAGGGATTGTAGATTGGGATAAAACCCGTGCAAGCATCCAAAAAGATATCCCTGCGTTGTTAAATAACAGCATAGTGGTAACACAGGGCTTTTTGGGCGGTACATCAGAGAATTTTACTACAACGCTTGGCCGCGAGGGTTCTGATTATACGGCATCTATACTTGCATCGTGCCTTGGGGCCGAATCTGTTACCACCTGGAAAGATGTGCCCGGCATATTAAACGCCGACCCAAAGTTTTTTGCAGACACCATTAAGTTTGACGAATTAAGCTATCAGGAGGCCATAGAGATGACTTATTACGGGGCGAGTGTTATCCATCCAAAAACCATAAAACCGCTGCAGAACGCCAACATCCCCCTATTGGTTAAGCCATTTACTCACCCCGATGCACCGGGCACGGTGATAAAGGCTGATGTGATCAGCAAATTTGAGAGGCCTGTTATTATTGTAAAACAAAACCAGGTGTTGCTCTCCATATTCACCAACGATTATTCTTTTATCTCCGAGAGTCATTTAAGCGAGATCTTCGGCGTATTTGCAGATCATCACATAAAGGTTAACCTGATGCAAACATCGGCCCTAAGCTTTACCGCCTGTATTGATTACGCTGCAGAGCGGTTTGATAAGCTATTGCTGGCATTAAAAGAACTGTTTAAAGTGAAATACAACAGCGATCTCACGCTGACAACTTTAAGGCATTATACTGATGCTACACTTGATGAATTAACAGCCGGCAGAACAGTTTTAATGAAACAAACCAACAGGAATACCGCGCAGGTTGTGTTAAAGTAACTGATTAATACATTAGCTATAATACGTTAATAAACAGCAAACTATAGATGCTACAAATGTATTCAGGAAGTTAACTTCGTTATTATTTATATAGCCTTTTCTTTCCAGCGTGGCGCCCAAAACGGAATCGGCTATGTTACCCACTGCGCCGGCAATTATAATGTATAAGAACATGCTGTTCCAACCGAATACGATAGCGTAAACGGCCGCTATAACCGCCGCGCCTACAATGCCGATGAGTGTACCCTCTAAACTTATTACCCCATCCCTGCCCTTTTCGTCAGGTTTAAAAGTGATGATGTTATAGAACCTCTTACCGTAAACAGTACCCAGTTCTGACGACAAGGTATCTGCGGTAGCCGATGCTAATGCTGCCGCTGTTAATACTGTTGCCAATAAAGCGTTTTCGGGTAGTATAAAGGCAAGCAAACCTAATATCGCCGGTACACCACCGTTGGCTAGTACCTGCCGGGCATCACGCTTCTCGGGGTGCTGGCCATCACCTAACTTATTCTTCGCATTCTTTTTGTGGGATGTGGCTATTGTGGCTAAAACAAAGAATGCAGCCAGCATAGTAATGCCTGTAAACCCGGTGCCCATGTAAATACAGAAAGCAACCACACCGCCGGTTATAGCGCCACTGCCGGTTAATTTGTCGGTTTTATAGCTGGCATAACAGGCTGTAAGCAATATAATTGCGAAGATGATGTAGGTTAGGGGCATTGTGCGTCAAACATATAACTTTTTTTGTTTAAAGGAGTAGTATGATAAATCCCTTTTTCCCTTTGTTGGTGGGACACCAACAAGGAGAGAACTTTAATAAAAAACGCCCTTAGCTTTCACTGAGGGCGTTTAAGGTATTAACTTATGATTTTTTTTGTTGGGGCTTGTGGGCGCTGTCCCTGCTCGATGTTTGATCGGAGCGCTGGCCACCGCCATTGCTTACCCCTTTTTGTTTTTGTGTTTCCTTAGCATCGGTAAAAGCACGATCGGCAGTTGTAGAACCTTGTCCGGTTACGTTGTTTTTTGAATCCTTAGTTTTCATAACAGATGTATTTAAGTTTACAGTTTGGCCCGTTACCGGCCTTTGCTATACTCTTGCAACAACTGTACCGATTTCAGTTGGCAGTAAACAGTTTGCAGTTTGCATTATTATTTAGTTGGCAGTTCCAAGTTTGCAGTTTGCAGAGAAAGGCCACCCGCTATTGCAAACTGCTAACCGCAAACTGCCTACCGCCTACTGATAAATGGTATTATACACTTCCATCAGGTACATAGCTTCCAGCATAGCGGAATTAAAGTCTTCCCACTCGGCTTCGGTAAACACAAAGTTGATATCAAGGTTTGGCGTACACAGTACTACCCGCTCAGATCCATCCGGGAATGGGTAACATCTGTCCTCAAAGTCCATTTCCTGCGTAAAGCGATGAAACGACGTGAATTGCTCGGATGTAAAACATAACATCAAGTTTTGGTGCCATATATTTAACATGCCGCAATCGGCGCAATGGCTTATAACAGATTGTCCCCGCTGAGTTAGTATCCTGGTTTCGCACATAATGGTGATGTTTTAATTGGTGCCTGAATCGCCCGCGGCAAACGCTCTAAAATACCGCAGGCAAAAACAGGACTTATTATTTTTAATTAGCTCATTTATCTATTGTAATGTAGTGCTGCCATCAGCCTGGTAAGCAAACCTAAAGGTGTAGAACCTTGATGGTGACGTTGTTTCCCTGTTCATAAAATCTGCAAATACCGGTGTGGTGGTATCGGGGTTACCTTTGTAATAGCTTTTCATCTCCAGTTTGGCATATTTACCATCACCGGTCTTTATTACAATAATTTTACCCGGGACTGCAAGTACCGCATGATTTGGTACACTGTTGGTATTGGTGTACAAGTACCAACCGCTTATTGCATTAGCACCTGTAGCATCGGTTTTATAACCGTCGGCAGGTGCTGTTTTTAAGTCGTCAAAAGTACTGTTAACTATTTGTGCCTGTGTTTTACCTGAACCAGATGTACCGCCATTTACAAAAATATTTGTTGATGAGAACTCAATATCCCATTTGCCTGCAGCGATGTCATCCCCTGTAACTTGTTTGTTTGTGCTAAGGCTATAATATACTGCTGCCTTACTGCCATCTAAATCGGCTACGGTACTGATGGTAAGGGTTACGGGTTTATCCGGCTCGGGTTCATCATTGTTTTTACTGCACGATGTTACCAGTAAGGCAGTGCTGCTAAATAATACTAATGCAAGAGTTTTAAATTTATTCATGTTGTTTGTTTAAGTGTGTATGATTATTGTTTGTTAAGATTATAAGTGATACCAGCGTAAACCAGCGTGCCGGGCAGGTTGCTTATAGCTCCCGGATTTTTATAGTTGCCCAGGTTCTCGCCGGTCAATTGCAGGCGTAATTGATTATTGATAAACAGCTTTGATACCGATGCATTAAACAGCACATAACCTTTCACGTACTCGTCATCGCGGTTAACTATGCCATTGCCATCTACATCCGAGAAACCATAACGGCCACGGTAAATAGCCCGTACCGATGTAATAATGCCCGTTTTATCATCCTGGTAAGCAATACGGGCATTGGCCATGTATTTAGATCGGTTTAATAAACCACCGTACTGGCTCTTTTTAACCTTTACCGTTTCGCGGGTTGCCTGGTCGGTACCAAACACCTGCCCTGCTTTAATTTTATCCAGCACGGTTTGGTCGTAAGCTTCCAGGTATTGCATGCCGCCGGCTACCGTCCAATGTTTTAAAAAGCTGTAGGTTACATCGGTTTCGGCGCCCTGCGTATAAACATGCTGAAGGTTTAGGTAAGAAAATACTGATTGTCCGTTTGTTTTGATAGCAATAGGTTCAGAGTCTATTAAATCGCGGATATTATTGCGGAATAAGTTAACCGTCCACATTAAGTTGGTGAACGGACGGTAGCGATAACCAAAGTTGTAAGCGGTAGAACTTTCCGCGTTCAATGTCCGTAATGACGCAGGGTCTATTAATATGCTTGCTATCTGCCCCTGGTCCAGCAGTTTTTGTAATTCAAAAGCAGCTTCTTCGGTACCAAACACACTGTAGCCAACAACCGCATTGGTAAAGTTTAGGTATAACTGCCTAAAATCTGGCGCTTTATAGCCTTTACCTGTAGATGCCAGTATCACAAATTTATCGCTCAGCTGATAGCTGGCTGCCAGTTTGGGGCTAAACTGTGAGCGGTAAACACTGTGCGTATCAAAACGCCCTCCGCCTATAATGTTCAGCCTTTTAAAAGGTGTCCAATCGGCCTGCCCATATGCGTAGCCGGATTGGAAGGTCTTTTTCTCGTTATAACGGGTAGCTACAACACTTTCGGTTTGCCCGCCTACGCCGCCGGTAAACCTTAAGCTGGTTAATATCTTATAATCGCCCTGCAGTTCGGCACGGTTAAAGTTTTGGTCGAAAAACGTTTCGTCGTATATTGAATTATCCGCGGTATTTCGCAATAGCGATTTCGTACTATATCCCGCATGGTAAAGCCTTACATCGCCGGTAAATTTCTCCGTAAAACGATGCGTTAACCCCGCAGATATATTCAGGTCTTTTTCGGTACCATCGCCGGTTATGCGGTCATCATCAACCAAAAAGTTGTTGTCCGCGGTATTGGTATAGTTACGTACCTGGATCTTAACATTAGTGGCATCACTAAATTTATACCCCAGCCTGCCGTTTAAGGTATAGCCAATAAATGGCGATACGGTTGCGCTGCCAGATTGAGGCACCAAAGTATACCCACCGCTGCTGTATCTGTTTACAAATCCTGATAGCGATAAGCGCTGGGTAGCATAACCTCCGTTTAAAGAGATATCCGCATTCTTATTAGTACCGTACCGTGCCGAAATACTACCCGAACCACCCAACGGTGGCGTAGCCGATATAATATTAATTACCCCGGCCATGGCGTCGCTGCCATATAAGGACGATACCGGCCCCTTTACGATCTCTATTTTATCAATATTATTTGTGGTGATGCGAGACAGATCGAGGATGCCTGTTGTACGGCCGATAAGCGGCAGGCCATCCAGCATTATCATAGTATAATCCGGACTAAAACCCTGGATCTGAATTCCCTGTCCGTGTGCGTCGGGTAATACGCTTAAACCGGTTTGCTCGGCAAGGATTTCATTCAATCGTACCAATCCCCTGTTCTTAATTTCTTTATTGCTGATGGTACTTACCGGCATGGGCAATTGCATCAGGCTTTTTGCTGTGCGGGTGGCGGTAACAACCACTTCCTTTAGTTTTTTGGTCTTAGATGTATCTGTAGATAAGGTATCTGTATGCTGTGCTTTGGCACTTACAGCAGTAATAGTTAGCATGCAGACAAAGATGTATTTCATTTATTTAGACTAATTAAAAATAATAATGCAAATTTGCACTAAGATTAGCCAGCTGGTTAACGCCAAACGGATTGAAAACAACGCCAAACGGATTTTATGCAACTAACCTTTACATCCTTATCATCCGAAGCAAAAAGTATAACCCTTCCCTATCCTGCAGATTTGGCCGGGTCAGGGCCTTATGAAGAACGTGTTACTGAATTAAATGAAAACTGGGGGAAGTTCAAGATCAGCGATCTATGGTTTGACGGCGTATGTGTTTGCACTATAGAAATCAATATAAAACAGCCATGCACTATCAATTTACACTGCGATAATTTTTGCTGGATAATGAGTTTTGTATTAGATGGAGAGTTAAGCGCGAAGTTTGGTAACGGTAAATTGCTGGCATTAAAAGATGGCAGATATCATACTATCTGTACCTCGTTATTAAATACCGACTTAATTTATGAACGATCTGCAAAGGTTTTTGCCGTGTGCCTTACACGCAAGTTTATAAGTAAACTTATTGGGAAAGAACTGAAGAAAGACACGATCATAACTAAAGGTAATTATAGGCACACCCGCCTGCATGCCATTATAAAAGAGATAATGGAGGCCCCGCAGCAGGGTTATATCCGCAGAATTTATATTGAATCGAAGATCCTGGAGCTATTATCCTTACAGCTGCAGCAGGCTGAAAGCAGCCAGGGAGTACCGAGAGGTTTTAACCGGGAGGATATTGCCCGTTTGCAGGAAGCTAAAGCGTATATTGCTCAAAACATGCAAACCCCATGTTCGTTAATTGAGCTGGCCCGCAAAACCGGGCTAAATGATTTTAAGCTAAAGAAGGGCTTTAAAGCCCTGTTTGGCAATACTGTGTTTGGTTACTTGTTTGATTTACGGATGGATACTGCCTATACCCTTTTACAGGATGATAAAAGCGTAAGCGAGGTTGCCGAACTAATAGGCTATAAAAATCCACATCATTTTACCGCGGCCTTTAAAAAACGGTTTGGATTTTTGCCCAGCCAGGTAAATAAAATGCAGCTTTAAAACAAATATCCCGCTCGTTTATTCAATTAACAGGCGTATGGACAAATCAAAACAAGTAGTACTAAGCGGTCAGCTTAAATGGGTAGAACGGATAGCATCTGTTATGGATGATAAATTTAGGATACCCGGCACAAACTTCCGTTTCGGCCTCGACCCCATCCTTAATTTAATACCATTTGCCGGCGATATATCCGGCTTTTTGGTATCGGCCGCTTTGCTGTATGTGATGGCTAAAAATGGGGTAAGCCGTAAAGTACTTATTTTAATGGCTATTAATATTAGTGTTGATGCTGCCATTGGCGCCATACCCTTATTGGGGCAGATCTTTGATTTTTATATAAAAGCCAATACCCGCAACATAAAATTACTAAAAGAACATTACCAGGAAGGCAAGCATGCCGGCAGCGGTAATGGTATTATCGCTATCTTATTAATTGTATTACTGATAGTAATAAGCGTGATACTTTACCTTAGCTATATTGCCTTACGCTGGTTGTTTACGCAGTTTAGATAACCGCTATTCGCGTTTAAAGGTATAGGGCATATCCTGGATGGTTCCGGTTGACACGGTTGCCAGATCAATTGATATTATACCGCCATCTTGCCCATAATTATACTTTGACGAAGTAAAACTAAACGTACCGGTTATAATTTTCTTCACTGTATCAATGCCGGCTATTACTAATGTACCCGAATTTGGCTGCACTGTACCAAATGGCTCGAAAACATAATTGCCCCCATTATCTTTTTTTTGTGTGGAATAATTAAATAACAGGTTTGAAGTTGCATCAACATTATAAGTACCTATTGTTAACCCACTATTATCTGCCGGGCTTGGGTCGGTAAAAACAATCTCTACTTTCTTTTGATCTTTAACACCGCTGCAGGAAAACACCTTGGTTTTTAATGCAGCATTATAAGTTATATTGGCCGCTATAGTGTCCGGTGTCCACACGGTGGTATTGATATAGGCCTGAAAAGCCGGGGTGGCGACTGCAGCAGCTGCGGGAGTATCTTTTTTACAGCCTTGAGATAAGATAACAACCGGGATGATGAACAGGAAAAGGGCGTTTTTTTTTTTCATTTTACAAATACATTTTGCGACTAAACTAAAATGATTTGCAAGCAGAAAAATTGAATTTGCATATTTTAACAAATGGCCAAAACAAGCTTTCTGGCCCTGTTAATTTTATATTTTAATATACTGCTGATACTAAGGCTATTGAATTTTAAAAAAGGGTTTACAAGGATATGATCATAAAAAACGGGCTTACATATTTTAACATTTAAAATGTTAAAATATGTAAACTCATAATGGCTTAAACAGGTTATAGCTTATAATTCATACTTATAACCAATATCCGCGTCAGCGCGTTGTAGCACAGATGGGTGCAGGCTTTCATTGGTTCGCGGCTTTTGTGATATTTTCCGTACAAATTGCCCTAACAGCGAAAATGGTAAACCATTAGAATTGTAGATCTCCCCTTTTACATTGGGCTTAATTTGTGCCTGTATATAATTTTCCTCAAAACTTAAGCCAACTCCCTTAGCTTTCTCTATCATCCATTCTAAAGCTGTATCGCTAAGGCCTTCGTCCGGGTAACCTCCACCAATGTTTGAGTGTACCCCGACAAACCATACTTGCTCTAGTACCTGTTTTATGTTATTCTTGTCTACATTTTCGCTTTGCTGCCAAAGGGCAGGTTCAAAATTCTTCCTGCGCTCGTCAATAGCTAATGCGTGGTAAGCATAGTCAACATAACTGCTTAAAGTAGTATCATGAAACTCATACTTCTTTTTTTTATAAAATAGCTTCAGCGGTACGCCCAGCGCACCTACTGTATCCCAAACTGCAATAAATTTTATACGCACGTCTGGCTGGCTGTACTGCTTTCTAAAGTTTTCGGCAATATCACCCTCCGGATGTTTAGCCATGTTGCTCCTATCGCGGTACATATCATACGCCTGTTGTATCAACCGTAGGTTATTGTTCTTTACAAGGCCTGCCGTTCTTATCAAACCTGCCAGGCTGCGTACCGTGTAAGCTCCACGACTAAAACCGAAAAGAAATATCTCGTCCCCTATCTCATAATTCCAGATAATAAATTTGTAGGCGTCCAATATATTATCATCAAGCCCACGGCCAATGGCGCCGTCTATTATACGGCTTAGCTTTGACCCGCTTGATCCTATGCCCTGGTCATAAAACTTTATCTGTTTAACGTGCTCATCATCCTCATTACAAATAGCTTCAAATATCTTCTGCACATTAGTGCGGATGATTGTCCCTTTATACATATCGCCCGGCTTGTTCCAGGTACCATCGCTGCAAACTATAATACGTTTCATAAGCTATGTTAATTAGTGAACGCCAAAAAATCCTTGCTTACCCATCGGTCGTCCATGTTTACTTTACACCAGCCATTTTCTTCCTTCACAATAAACAGTTCCTGCCCTTTGGTATACGAACCCAGTTTTTCAAAGTCTTTACCCGGGCCATTACGGGCATTTAGGGTGTCGGCCTTTACTGTCGCCCTTTTTACCTCTGTTGTGTATTTGGCTAATACCCAATGTTCCTGACTGCCGGAGATCTTATACCAACCATTGCTTTCTTTATATACCCTTAGTACCGCCCCCAGGGTTGCGGCTGTCCTATCCGTAACCTTGTTACTTGCGGCATCGGGCTTGGTGCGGATGTTTAATGACGATGCTGTAACGGTTACATATTTTAATATTGCAGTTGTATCAGCAACGGGCGCCACAGGCCCGCCGGCCAGCGCAACCAAAGGCAAAAAGTTGGCCACACAGTCTTCTACCTTGTTACCACCAAAAAAGCCTGTTCCGGGGCAGGTCTTATTATTCCTTGTGCCATTATTACGTTCGCCGGTGCTCAGATCAAACCAATGATGATAAACAATGCTATTGGCATTTACCGGCAGGTGAAACCGGGAACATAGTTTTGCGGTAATGCGGATAATGGTATCGCGGTGCGCCGGGGTCATAGCATCTTTACCTTTATCAAAGTTGCCGAGGTTCTCAATACATATGGCATGTGCATTTTGCCCTACTATACAAGCGGGCGAAGTTTCAAGCGAACGACCCGTCATGATGCTGCCATCGGGGAAAGTTGTAAAATGCTGGCCAATGTCGCTCCATCCGTTATGGGTTACATGATAACTTTTCATGCCTTGCTGCAACGCGAAATGGTTGCTCCCATTAAACTGTGCATACGCCGGGCTAAAAGTGTGATGTTCCTGGATGGTTAAAATGGTACGCGCAAGGCGAAGAGCGTCTATCCAGGTTTCAAATTCCTGAATGGACATTAAGGTAAAGCCTGATTTTGTTGTCATGATGATAGGTTAGATTATATTGACTTACACTCATCTAACTAAATATGATTATAAGTTCAACGATCTAATATCGACAAATTCTGGAGTATTACATTAAAAAACTCAACATAACTTCCTGATTGATACAATAATGTGTAGAAAAGTGTGCAATAGCAATGATTTGATATACAACCACTACTCAGCATAATATCGCGTGCATACTAAGCGGTATATTTAATCATTATTCACTAAAAAAATACAATATGAGAAGAAAATTAACAGCAATCGGTGTAGGCGTCGCCTTACTGATGACAGTGTTTTACGCCTGTAAAAAAGACACTAAATCCCCTGATTCGAAGCTTGACAAAGTTTCAAAGATCGTAGCCGAAAAATGTTTGAGCGGAGCCTCCAGCCTGGCTACTCAAAGCACTACGCCTTACAACGTTTATTTGTATAAGATCACCGATAATGGTGATGGAACTTATACATGGGAATGGCGCGTAAGGAACTTAAATCCCGGAAATGGTACCGGCGGTACAGTGCAGGATCTAAGTCACTGGGATATTAGTTTAGGCGACTGCGTTACAATTGCAGATGTTGTAAGTGGCGCAACAAGTACAGATGGGGTTACCTGGAATCCTTTTACACCAAAATTTGAGGTTGATAAAAGCCAAAGCTGTTTCACAGACAAAATTCTAAAATTTGATTTGGGAACAACCGGCACAGACATCTCTTACTACAGGCTTACTATTAACAAAAATGTAAGCCATACTGCTGTAACAGGCATCTACAAATCAGGTGCTAATACAGGTTGCGGGTCATTAGAAACTTGTGGTTTTGGCTGCGAGTAATTAAAAGTGATCTTATTTAAAAAAGCCCCCTGAATGGTGATCATTTAGGGGGCTTTTTATTATGCAAGAGAGTGTTTACCTGCAAGTTTACAAAGTAAACGGTACAACAATGTGCAGAAGAGTGTGTAATAGTTCAAATTGATACACAACAGTTATCCACAGCAAACATACGGCTGCTTTAAGAGGTATATTTAGTAATTGTTCACTAAATTAAAGCCATATGAGAAGAAAACTAACAATGATCAGTATAGGCATAGTGGTACTGATGACAGTGTTTTATGCCTGTAAAAAGGACAAAAAAAATGTTGTTCCAAAATTTGTAGCAGAAAAATGTTTGAACGAAGGCTCAAGTGAAACCACTATACCTTATAACATCTATCTGTACAAGATTACCGATAATGGTAATGGAACTTATACATGGGAATGGCGGATAAAGAATTTAAATCCCGGTAATGGCAGCGATGGAACAGCGCCGAACCTAAATGGTTGGGATATTAGTTTAGGTACTTGTATTCAAGCTACAGATATTGTAAGCGGTGCAACAAGTACAGACGGAACTACTTGGAATTCTTTTGCACCAACTATTGCAGTTGACAAAGGCCAAAGTTGTTTCACGGATAAAGTTATAAAATTTGATCTGGGAACAACCGGCTCAAACATCTCTTATTACAGGCTTACTGTGAACAAAAATGTAAGCCATAACACTGTAACAGGTGTATACAAAACTAGTGAGATCTGTGGATCATTAGAAACATGTGGGTTTGGTTGTGAATAATCTTAGATGGCCCCAATAAAAAGCCCCTTAGCTGTCATGAGCTAAGGGGCTTTTTATTGGAACTTTGTATATACATAGCACAATAAAAAAGGCGCACAATGTAAATTGGCGCCTTTAATAATTGAGTTGATTGTATATATATTAAATTGGTTGTATAATTATCTTACCGCCTGGTAAGGTGCATGATTAGTAGGTTTTGAAAATACTATTTGCCAAAGGTTGTTTTTCTTAGCCCGGAACGATGCAGCGCTGCAACACAAATAATATACCCACATCCGGTAGAATGTTTGGTTATACTTATCCTTTAGATTAGGCCAGGCATACTGAAACCGCTTTAGCCACTCCATAAGGGTAAGATCGTAATGTGTGCCTATGTTTTGCCAGTCTTCCATTACCAGATACTTTTCGGCGGCGGCGCCTATTTGCTTAATAGATGGCATCATTCCATTAGGGAAAATATAACTGTGCATCCATGGATCGGTATGGGTAACAGTTTTGTTTGATCCAATACAGTGTAAAAGAAACAGGCCGTCATCGGTAAGTATATTATTAATAACACTCATATACTTTGGATAATTTTTGTATCCAACGTGTTCAAACATCCCTACCGATACAATACGGTCAAATTTCTCTGTAACACTCCTGTAATCCTGCAGACGAATTTCTACCGGCAAATTACGGTATGTTTGGCTTGCTAAGCTGGCCTGCTCTGGCGAAAGGGTGATACCTACTACCTCAAGGCCGTATTGTTCTGCAGCAAAGCCCGCAAGCCCTCCCCATCCGCAGCCAATATCTAACATGCGCTGGCCTTTTTTTAGTTGTAGTTTTCTGCAGATCAGGTCTAACTTTTTATCCTGTGCCTCTTCAAGCCCTTTGGCATCCCGCCAATAAGCGCACGAGTAGATCATCCTTTTATCTAACATCGCCTTAAAAAGATCATTCCCCAGGTCATAATGCCGCCTGATATCCTTTTGTACTTTCCTTACAGACTGTTCATTAAATATCTTCGACTTAATAAAATGAATGAATGTTCTTAAGTTGTGAGGGATCCGTTCCTCCAGGTTCGCGCTCAATACACGGTATAGTAAAACATCGGGTTGGTTACAGTCCCAATAACCAGCCATATAGGATTCGCCTAAACCCAACGAACCCTGCCCAAAAACGTGATGATAAAAACGGTCGTCATTAACTTTCAAATCCCATGGTTCGGGGCCGTTAAGGTTAATTCCGGCCATTTTTAAAAGCTGGCAAACAGTATCCTTTTCGTAGGTGCTTTGTTTGTTTGTTAAATAAGGCATGATCATATCTTTATACAATTACTTTTTTAATTTAAGGTCGCGCCAGAATTTATACATACTTAACGAAACAGCACCTTCATATGTTAAATTATGGTCTGCCGATATCCTTACAAAATAAGCTCCCGTCCAAATAAAAGGGATCACTTTTGGAAATGTTGGAAAATCTGTCCTATCGATCCTGTTAAGTGGATGGTGTGATACTACCAGTGTTAACGTATTATCTACTGGTTGAGCTTGCAACAAATTTACTAAATTATCAAATAAAGGCTTACCACTGGTATTATGACTTGGATGATTTAAACCCGAATTTATTTGAATAGCCGGACCGGCATTTATAAGGGTAGCTGTTGTTAAAGCCCTGCAAAACTCACTTGAATATACCGTGGATATAGTATAATTGAGATCTTTAAAAACCTTACCCAGGTCTGTTGCATTTTGTTTGCCTATAGTACTCAGTTGCCTGGCCTGCGCTGCGTCGCATGATTTCCACCAGTTTACAGGGCCTGCATCTGAATGATTTACAGAATAATCAATTCCGTCATCAGCATCAGCGTGCCTTACAACAATTGCATAAGTTTCGTTTAAAAGCGGTAATTTATTTAAAGTAGTCCAACCCAGGCGATACGAACCAACAGCATCTGTTGCTTCCTCTGCATGGTAATCTGAATAAGGCTTTACAAAAGTAACGTCTGTTGCCGCAAACGCGTATATTGTGCTTTTATAAGTGCTGTTAACTTTATTTGTAACGGTTATGGCCACTACCTCGCCAGACATAAATCGCTTTATTAACCCGGTGCTTGTAATCTCTATATTGGGGTTGGTTGATGAAAACTCCGAGGCAACATCTGTTAGTATTTGAAAATTTCTTGCCTTGTCAACAAAAAGCAGTGTCCCGTCATAACCGGGGTTCGTGACCTTAGGTACTGCACCTGTTGGGTTATTGTTATCTTTTTTACATCCAATAATAGTGACCCCTAAGATCAATAAAATTAATAAACGTTTCATAGTGATGGTATTGATGGTGAATAAATGGTTGCTAATAGATCATGCTTATCCAGCCAGAAAACATCTGTTTAGCTACGCCAGAATACAGTGTGTAATAATATACACCGGCAGGTAATCTTCTTCCCATAAATTGACCATCCCAAGGAGTAAGGTTTGTTTTGGATTCATATAATAGACTCCCCGTTCGGTTAAAGATCTTTAATGCGTTGCGAGGGTTACTATCAAGGCCTTTGATACTCCAGGTATCGTTAACGCCATCGTTATTAGGTGTAAAAGCATTCGGGATAAAAAAGTCGGGTTTTTTAATTACCTGAATTGTTACTGTTGCTTCAGTAACTCCACACTGGCTGGTGATTTTAACAGATAAGTTATATGTGCCTAAATTACTATATTTTAAAGAATCAAGTTCGCCCTGGCTAAATGTTGCCGAACCGCCGCTATATTCCCAGGCAATTGATAACTGATCTGCAGGGCTGCAATTTGTAACCTCTATTGTGGGCTTGAATGACTGATCTTTATAGATAATATCCGGAACTTTTAAATAAACAATGGGCTTTGCCTTAACAACAATTTGCTGGGAATAAACCTCGGATGTACAGTTTTGAACCGGGAAACTATTAACAAGCGAGATGGTATAAGTGCCCGATTTTGTAAACTGAAAAACAGGATTTTCGGAAACAGAACTTGTTCCGTCAAGATATACATATGCCGTTGTATTGTTATTACAAGCATCAGGTTTGTAGGAAACACGCCATTTATAGCTATTATCGTTACATAACGGCTTGTTAGATTTATTGGTGGTTTTTACAATTACCGGCGAGCACCCCTCTGCGGCATCTACATCAAATAAGGCTACCGGTAAATCAGTTACACAAATTTGCACCGATGTTGAATCGATACCACAAACATCAGCCCCGGCTATTAAGGTTATATTATAATTACCGGCCTTTGTAAAGCGGACATTTAAATCATTGGTACCGGCAATCCAATTTTTCACATCACCATCTGCCTGGCCACTCCCCAAATCACTGCTCTTGGCTTCAAACCCGGTTGCCGGGGTTATTTTCCATAGTAATTTATTGGGATGAACCCCATCTGCCGATACGGTATAACCTACTGCACCCACGCTTTTTATATTGGCAAGTGTGTTTAAACAAATTGCGCCTGGGGTGCCGTTTATAACAGCTTTAGGCGGGTCTGAAACATAAACAGGCTCTGACACAGCTGTTGTAGAACCGCAGGGGTTAGAGGCTACTATTTTTACTAAAAAGGCATTATTGTATGTCTTATCTTCATAAGTACTTGTTTTATTAACCGAATTAGATAAAAATGTATGCATTAAGGTATCAGGCGGGGCAGTGTAATTAACAACAGCACCGTCGCTATAAGTAGCTGTATACAGGGTGCCTTTTGTATTGTTACTGAAGTTACCTAATGACCAGGTAACCGGCGCACCTATGCACGTATTAACAGGCGCGGCGGGTGCAAATGCGATCTTTGGAGACTCGCCAACAAAAATCCTGTACTTCTTAACCAGGCTGCATCCGTTTTTACCTGTAACCGTATAAAACAGTACATACAGCCCCGGCCTGTACCGGTGGGTAATGCTGGTAAACTCTGTTAACTTAATTTGCCCGCTCCCATCGCCCCAATACAGGTTGTAACTTTCGTTAGTGCTTTTGGTAGATGAAATGTTTGTAAAGGTAAATACGGTTGGCACATTTTCACATACCACGAAGTAATCCTTACCGTCGTAGGTAGTTTTGCCCATACTACCTAATTCTACCCCGGGCGATTGCTTTAATGTAATGGTTTTTGATGTTGTTTGTACACATCCCCCTTTATTGGTAACTGTTAAGGTAATTGTAAATGTTTGCGAGCCATCACCAGGTTTCCCTACAAACTGGTGTACGGGGTTGGTTTCGTATGATCGGTTCAGTGCACTTGCCGGATCCCCAAAATTCCAAACATACTTTAGCCCGTCACCGGTAGACTGATTTTTAAATGTAATTGGTTCAGATGCGCATTCGGGATTATTTACCATAATAAAGTTGGCAACAGGCAGCGGGCTACTTGTTATAATTAAAGCCGGATAGGTATAAGAAACACCATTGCTTACAATATTTAATACATAACTCCCTGCTGTTGTTGCTGTATATGTGGGTGTAGTAGCTATCGGAGAGGCTTGCTTATCCTTATACCATTTAAAAGCGCTGTTGGCGGGGGCATTAGCACCGGTTAACACAAGCTGGCCGCCCGGGCAAATCACTGGTTTACCGGTATAACTTATCGTATCTTGAATATCAGCTATTAAGGGTGAACCCATAGCAGTGTTTATTTGCGTTATAAAAACAAATAGGTATAAAAAATATCGAATATATAACACGCTTAGTATCGGTTTTCTATAGTGAATTCATTTTTATATGAAATATAACATTTGCTATTGTCAACAAATATTAATTGAGCCGATTGTATAAGATAATGGGTAATAGATGTGAAAATTTCACACCTTATTTTTTAGCGGATACAGATACACACTTTTCACATAATAGTATACATTTTATAAAATACAATGATTTGGCCAACAGGTAGGTGTATCTTGACTTTATCAATTTATATAAACTGAAGATGAAACACAATGTCATTTATTTAGGAAACAATGCCAGGGCATGCGATTATATACACTGCCATAAAGATTTTAACGTAACGGCGGTGATTTGTCAGTCAAAAATGATCAACGACGAATTGCTAACCTGCTGTTATGTTAGAGAGATCCCCATCATTGAAATAAAGAATCATGCTAACTTGAGCGAGCAGTTAAACCTTGCAGCAGGGACCTTTGATTTTGTTATTATGCTTTCGTTTGGGATAATGATCAGGGAAGAGATACTTCAGTCGCACACTATATATAATATCCATCCCAGCTATCTTCCAAAATATAAAGGCAAAAATTGCACTTTTTATACCATTATGGGCGGCGAAAAAGAAGCCGGTATAAGCCTGCATAAGGTAACCACCGGTATTGATGAGGGAGAAATTATATCGCGTAAAACAATCCCGCTGTATTATTGGATGGGAAATATAGCGTTATGGGAAAATTTGCTGGAACAGGTTCCCAATTTATTAACAGATCTGAATGATTTTTTAAGCGATAATAACTATCCTACATTTATTAATAATAACGAACACTATTTCCCGCCGGTAGATCAATCTATGCTATATATTACCGGGGTAATGCCTGCAAAAGATATAATCAATTTGGTTAGAAGCCAGGAAAACTATAGCGGTGTAAGATTTGCATATAATAACACAGACCATGTTATTAAAAAAGTAAAGGTTTCTTGCCTCGATAAAGCAGATCTTGAAAGTTACACTATAAATGAAAATGTAATTTCGGAAGGAAGTACCCCGGTGGGGATTATATTAAACGATAAGTACTATTTGAAGTTAAGCTGAGGTCCCTTTTTTAAACTTTTTAAAGTTGGAATAAAAATTTGCCGGGTTTGCAAAATCAAGTATTGAAGCTACTTCTTTTTTAGAACATTTTGTTTGATTTATATATTTCTCGGCAAACTGCATTTGTAAGTTGCGGTAATACACATAGGGTGAAACTTTAAATGAAGCCTTAAAATCGCGTTTCAGCTTAGATACCGATATAAAGTGGGCGCTGGCCAATTCTTCTAATCCGGGAAATTTGTTTAACAAATTGGTTTTTAATGTTTCGGCTACCTCCTGCATTTTCAAATCCACCTTATTATATTCAATACAGTTATTTACACCAACCTCACTTACATCCGGTGCTTTTTTATTAATATTACTTCTGAATTCAAATAACAATTGCTCAATTTCAACAATTGTTGAATCGGTTACATCTGTAACATATGCAAAAAAACCTTGTACTTCTTCGTTATTAAAATCGGGGTAATAGGTTGCAATTGATCTTCGTACCTCTCCTGTGGGTGTAGTAATTTCCCGCGTAAATATTTGGGGATTGCCTTCTAACGCACCTAATATAAATGGAGCATATTTTATATATGTTGGCCCAAGAAGCTCTTTAAGTGTGATCCGGTTTATCATTTGTTCCTGGGTAAAGCCAAACCATTGTTGAAAAGCTCCGTTGGCAAAACGGCAAACCAGGTCACTGTCCCAGTAAGCCATCATGGCGTGTAACTGACCTTTTATCCTATCTTGTTGATCCGATATCAAAGAATCTCCCAGGTTTTTGACAGTAAACATTTGGTTGCGATCAAATATTACGTTAAGATAGAATAATAATTGTAACATTCACATTACAATAACTAAATTTTTTACTACATGGTAATCAATAAAACAAGTATGAAAGCCAGCCCAAAAACAAAACATATAGCTTCTATAGTTTTTTTGCTACCAGATATTAATTCATAATAATATCTGGTACTAATTAATATTTTTTTCATGACTTTGTCAATATTTATTCAACAGTTACAGATTTAGCCAGGTTTCTTGGCTGGTCTACATTACAATTACGCATAACGGCAATATGATAAGCTAATAGTTGCAAAGGGATGCTTGCTAAAACAGGCAATAATAATTCATTGGTAACGGGTATTTCAATAGTATGATCAGACATTGCTTTAACTTTAAGATCACCCTCAGAAATAACGGAAATTACCATGCCTTTACGGGCTTTTACTTCCTGAATATTGCTAATAACTTTTTCGTACGATGAATGGTTGGTGGCTATAAATACAACCGGCATTTGTTCATCGATCAATGCAATTGGGCCGTGCTTCATTTCGGCAGCCGGATACCCTTCTGCATGTATATATGATATTTCTTTTAGCTTTAATGCACCTTCTAAAGCTACAGGGAATGCACTGCCCCGCCCTAAAAAGATACAATTATTTGCATTCTTAATAATGCCGGCTATCTTTTTCACATTATCCTCGCATTTAAGGGTAGTTTCAACCAGGTCTGGCAATTTCTCTAACTCGGTAAGTAACTCCTGCATTTTTTGCTTAGAAAGAACATCCCGCTGCTGCGCTACGTAAAGCGCCATAAGGGTAAGCACTGTAACCTGCGATGTAAATGCCTTTGTAGAGGCCACTCCTATTTCGGGGCCGGCATGGGTATATACCCCGGCATGTGTCATTCTTGGAATTGATGAACCCACTACATTGCAAACGCCAAATAAGGTAGCCCCCTTTAAACCAGCGATAGATAATGCAGCCAGCGTATCTGCAGTTTCGCCGGATTGAGAAATAGCTATAACCAAATCGCTTTTATCGATTATTGGGTTACGATACCTAAACTCTGATGCATATTCCACCTCTACAGGTATACGTGCATATTTCTCAAATAAATACTCGGCTATTAAACCGGCATGCCATGATGTGCCGCATGATACTATTATAATTCTTTTTATGTTTTTTAATTTTTCGGCGTACTCTTTTAAGCCCCCTAACTCCACCCGGCCATCCAGCGGGTAAATGCGCCCACGCATGCTATCTTTTATCGAACGGGGCTGCTCGTGTATCTCTTTCAGCATAAAGTGCTCATAGCCGTTCTTTTCAATCAATTCTATCTCCATTTCCAGTTCATGGATATAGGGTACTTGTACATCATTATCCAAATTTACCACCTCCAGAGAATCATAGTTGATACTGGCTATTTCGTCATCGTTTAAATAAATGATATTGCGTGTGTATTCTAATATCGGGGTGGCATCTGATGCAATAAAATATTCGCCTTTTCCAACCCCAATAACCAATGGGCTGCCTTTTCGGGCTGCAATAAGCTGGCCCGGGTTATCCTCATTTAAAATAACTAATGCATAAGCGCCTATAACCTGCTTTAACGCGGCCCGTACGGCTTCCTGTAAATCAAATTTGGTTCTTAACTGTATCTCTTCAATCAAATGAATAAGTATCTCTGTATCAGTATCACTTACAAATTGATGTCCCTTTAATAATAACGCTTCTTTTATGGCCTGATAATTTTCAATGATGCCATTATGAATTATAGCCAGCTTTTGGTTACCCGAATAATGAGGGTGGGCATTTATATCATTTGGCTCGCCGTGAGTTGCCCAGCGGGTATGACCTATGCCTATCTTACTTTGAAACTGAGATCCCTCAGTTTTTAATTCAAGATCTGCAACCTTGCCTTTGCTTTTATTTATAACTATCTTATCTTCTAAAAGGGCAATACCGGCACTATCATAGCCACGGTACTCTAATTGCTTAAGCCCTTTAATAAGCACAGGCCACGCGTCTCTATGACCTATGTATCCTACGATTCCACACATACGATTTTGGTTGAAAATTTTTGAAAATTTTTACAAAAGCCAGCCCTTGTCTCCACTTATGTGAAGGCAAGGTAATTAGGGGTATTCCGGCGTTGCTTTATCGATTGATGAGATTTGTTTGACCCATTAGGTCGTTTCCCGACAATTCAAAATCAGGGAAGTTTTGTTCATGGATTTGCAGAAGCTCGTTGTATTTTTCCAATACGGCGATATACTTTGTCATCCAAAAATGAACTGAGTTAGATGAATCTAAATTATTCTTTTTACCAGCTGCAATTAAATTTTCCATAATTGCGAAGCCTTGTTGAGTAAAGGCGTCCGGAAAGTCCTGGGAAAAGTCATATCCAATAATATAACCAACTTCGCAAATTGTTTCTATTTTTAAACAACGTTGCTGAAACCAATTATAAATGGAACGTCTGTTCACATGCATTCTGCGAGAAAGCTCGCTAATACTAACTCCTTTGCGTCTTACTGCGAGTTCGATTATTTCACCGGCGTGTTGTTGCATAATTAATTAACTTAGTAGGGTTATTAGGTTAAGTTTCAGCAAATTAATTTGGTTCTTCGGCTAATTGATTGTAAATTTATTCAAAGATTGAGCTGGTAAAAAACCTGCAAAAGCTCAAAAATATTATGATAAAGCCCATAACGCAGATATCGTACAACTATTAGTTATTAAGTGTATCTGCTGGCTGTAGATCAAATTGCTCAAATACAGAATTATTGCTTTTATATTCGGGAACTATCTTTTTCATCATTTTCACTACTTCGCTTTCGGTACTGCGTTTATTTAGGGTAAATAAGAGCTTTATAGCGCTTTCTACCTGGGTAAAGGGATAAAGTATCACTTTAGCTATTTTGATCTTAGGGTGGTGTGTAGGGATGCATGCTTCTTCTATATTTAATAACTCTTCGTACATTTTTTCGCCTGGCCGTAAGCCTGTGTACACAATATTTATATCCTTATCTGGTATCAGGCCGGCCAGTTTGATCATTTTTCTTGCCAGGTCATCTATTTTTATCGCGTCGCCCATATCAAAAATATAGATCTCGCCGCCTTTACCCATTGATGCCGCTTCCATAACCAGGTCAACAGCTTCTGGAATTGACATGAAATACCGGGTTATCTTTGGGTCGGTTACGGTTATAGGGCCACCATTTTGAATTTGACTTTTAAACCTTGGTATTACCGAACCATTAGAACCAAGCACATTACCAAAACGGGTGGTTATAAATTTTGTGGTTGTTTTACATCCACTTCCATTGCACCTGTCAACCAATTCCGGCAGAGTGTTATTCATTATATTCAACTTACTATTAAGGGTTTGGATATATATTTCGGCAATCCTTTTAGATGCCCCCATTACATTTGTTGGGTTTACAGCCTTATCGGTAGATATCATCACGAATTTGTCTACCCCATACTCCACTGCCATATCTGCAAGGTTTTTTGTGCCTAAAATATTTGTCCAAACTGCCTCACATGGGTTTTTTTCCATCAGTGGAACGTGTTTATAAGCTGCAGCATGGAATACTATCTGCGGCCGGTGGGTTTCAAATAAAACCCTTAGCCGGGCGGAGTTCCTAATATTGGCTAAATAAATAGCTGTTTTAGCCTCGGGGTATTTGTCTTCTATCTCTAACTGCAATTCATGCAGGGGCGATTCTGCCTGGTCATATAATATAACCAGCTCGGGGTTGTAACGAATGATCTGCCTTACCATTTCAGATCCGATAGACCCTGCTGCGCCGGTAATTAATATGCGTTTACCTGTAAGCTCTTGCGCAATGTTATCCTTGTTTAAAATTATCGGTGCCCTTTGAAGCAGGTCATTTATATCCAGATCCTGAATTTGGTTCAAACTTAGTTTGCCATACAGCCATTGGCCGGAGGGCGGTATGATAGATACCCTTATTCCGGCATCAATGCATCGGTCTATAACCATTTTTTTTGCCGGACTTAAAACAAAGTCGCCTGTTAGCAGCATCTTTGTAACCTTGTGCTGGTTTTTAAGTAAAGGCAAATCAAGTGATGAAAAAACTTTTTTCTGCTGTATATATTTATTTACCCTATCGGTTCCATCATCAATGAAGCCTAAAATTGCAAATTCCCTTTGTTCCTGTAGTTCAAGCGCTTGTTTTATTAAAACAGATGAGTCGTCGGTGCCAAATATTACAACAACTTCTTTTCTATCGTTTTGCATTGCCCTACCCGAGAAGAAAAAATGGCGTACATAAATTCTTAATATAATTAATAAAGAGCTGGATATGAAAAAGTTAAGCAATACACTTAAACTAAATTTTTTCCATTCCGAATGCAGATAAGGTTTAACCAACAGTGTAATTGCCAGCCAGTAAATAATACTGCTTATTAATACAGCCGAAAATATGCGGTAAATATCTGCCAGGTTAGAATACCGTATTATGCCCGTGTGGATGCGCATCCGAAGGAACACCACGGTTGTTATAAGGAAATATATTCCAGTATAAATGAAAAAGTATCCTCTAAGTATTTCACTGAATTGAAATTGCAATACAATGAACAAAGAAATACTAAGTGACCAGCAAATAATTACTTGGTCTACTACAAATATTAGCCATTTAGACATGGCTTTTCTTCCTATCATAGCTTTAGCTTTAACATGTTTTTGGGCAAACCATCATCTTAAACATCAAAAAACGTTGCAATTCTTTTTACTACTTTATTCAACTCATAATCTGTAAGGCTGGAGCCCGAAGGCAGACAAAGCCCTTTATCAAATATCTTCTCGCTTATGCCGTTTACATACGCCGGATACTGTTCAAATATTGGCTGTAAGTGCAGGGGTTTCCATATTCGGCGTGCCTCAATGTTAGATTTTTCTAAAAACAGGCGTAAGTTTTCATTATTAAGGTTTTCGTTACCTGGCTCAATTAAAATTGTTGTTAGCCACCGGTTTGAAAAATAATCTGTTGACATTTCTTCCTGAAAGCTTATACCGGGAATGGATGAAAGCAACCGCTTATAATTGTAAAAATTTCTTCTTCTTTGGAATATCCTCAAACTCAAAATTTCCATTTGCCCTCGTCCAATACCCGCGCATATATTGCTCATGCGGTAATTGTACCCAATATTATTATGTTGATAATAAGGCAAATTTTCTTTGGCTTGGGTGGCAAGGAACCGGGCCCTGGCTACTAACTCGCTGTTTTCGGCGATCAAAGCACCGCCTGCAGATGTAGTTATGATCTTGTTCCCATTAAAAGAAAGTATGCCAATATCACCAAACGTGCCTAATTTCTTACTTCCATAAGTTGATCCTAATGCTTCAGCAGCATCCTCAATAAGCGGTATTTCATATTTTTTAGAAATCTCGACAATTTCAGCCATTCGCCCCGGCATACCAAACAAATGAACAATAACAATTGCTTTGGGCGTTTTGCCTTTTGCTATCCTGTCTTTTATCGCTTCTTCTAACAAATGCGGTGACATATTCCACGTTTGTTCTTCGCTATCAACAAATACGGGTATAGCACCTTGATATACAATAGGATTTGCAGATGCTGCAAATGTGAGTGACTGGCAAATAACCTCGTCTCCGGCTTTAACACCTAAAACAATTAATGCCATATGAATTGCTGCGGTACCTGCACTTAAGGCAGCAACCCCAACAGATCCTCCTAAAAACCTTGAAAGATCGTCTTCAAACCCATCAATACAAGGGCCTATTGGTGCTACCCAGTTAGCATCACAGGCATTTTTAACATATAAAATTTCACTGCCTCCCATATGGGGAGGTGAGAGCCAGATTTTCTTGTTCATCTTAATGGTATTTTTAGTAAGGGTTTTATAGTTCTCTTTTATTGAGGGCATAGCGATAGGTTTTAAAGTTTAAATAGATGATTTACGGTACAATGGAAAAAAATCAGTTTTCTGGAAGCTAAATTCCTCGGCCTTGCTTTTTACCAGTTCATTATATATCAGTTGATTGTTGATATATCTCCAGGTTTGAAAATTGAAGTACAAATCAGAAAAACCTGATTTCCAATAGAATAATGAATCGTTTTGGCCACCTATTCCGCCGCCAATATGCAGGTACCGCATGCCGCATTCACGGCCAAGTAAGCTAACTTCATCAATTAGTAATTTTACCGGCGAGTGTACCAGATGTTCTGTTAATGTGCCTAACAAATGCACTTGAATGATCTGATCGGTAAAGGTGAATACCCCGCCGGCTATTGGTTCATCATTTAAATAAACCAGCATTATCCTTGCATCAAATTCTTTTGCATTAATGAGGTTTAAAAAATATTCTTCATTAAAAAAATATTCATTGGCGGCTTTTATACGCCGCATATTTTCATGATATATTTTCACAAAGGTCTTTACCCCTTCCGGGGTCGAAACTTCTTTTGTTAAATAATCATGTTGTCTAAGATATTTAATAGCGTTTCGGTGGCCTTTACGATACTTACTTATCTGTATTTCTACCGGGGTGTTTAAATCTATACCAACTGTTTGGCCGTTATCATAAACACCTCCAAACTTGTTCAAAACAGCCCCTTGTGAAATAATGGGGTGCAGGCGGGAAAACACACAGATGATTGCCTCTTTTTTTAAAAATTGCAAAAACGCGTTTTTAAAATTTTCCAAAAAAGCATCATCCGCATGCGTAAATTGCCTGTTACTAATAGGCCCTACATACCCGTAAGCAGAGGTAAGATCATAAAAGTTGGAGTCATCTATCTTCCTTTTTATTAACGGGAAGGCAATAAAGTCGTCGTTTTGCTGGTATAAAAACAAAAATGGTTTGTCTGCTTTTTCAAACGCATTGTATTGCCAGGTGTGATACAAATCAAAGGCAACGGCTTTTTTTATGCATTGCGTCCATTCATCTTTTTGGTTTTGATTAATGATCTGGTATTCCATACAGGATTTTTTATTAATAATTGTTAGTTGGTTGGTATGGTCTTTCCTTATCTAAATACCTTACGGTAGAAGTTTCATCGGCAAGGATATTTTTGGCAGTAAGTATATTAATGATGGTTTTATAGGCAATTACACAGTCCAGTTTAAAAGATAGATGCTTAACATAAAATACATCCAAAGCAAGTTTGGTATCCCATGAAATGGCGTTGCGCCCGTTTACCTGCGCCCACCCGGATATACCAGGCCTTACAGAATGCCTGATCTGCTCTTCGTTTGTATAGTAAGGCAAATAGCGTTCATATAAGGGCCTGGGGCCTATCAGGCTCATATCTCCTGATAGTATATTAAATAGTTGGGGTAGTTCATCTAAAGACGATCTTCTTAAAAACAGGCCCAATCGGGTCAGTCGCATTTTCTCGGGCAGCAACTCACCATCCGCATTTTTTTGATTGGTCATGCTCCTGAATTTGATCAGGTAAAATGGCTTATTATGCAAGCCCACTCTTTTTTGATAGAACAGTGGCTTGTCTTTACATACAAGCCAAAGCAGTATATAAACAAGCAACATAACAGGGAACAGCGTAAGTAATAGCATAAAAGACACCATTACATCAATCAGACGTTTAAAAACTGCGCGGTACATAAAGGAAAATTTAGGAAGCAATGCATCAACACATTGCAGTTTTTACTGATGAGCCAGATGCAAGTCGATCTGAGAACGGTATTCTTTCAGTAATTCATTCATTACATAGCACGTTTCATAATCATCCCGGATCTTTTGCCGGCTATTTTCTGCTAAGCTTTTTAACAGGGCACGATCGGTGTAAAGCAAGTGCATAGCATTATGTAGTGCCTGGGTATCTTTAACCGGAATAATTAGCCCGTTATTATTATGTTCTATAATTTCGTTGCAGCCATTAATATCTGTAGCTATACATGGAATACCCATGGCGCCTGCCTGCATTAACACGTTTGGAAAACCTTCCCTATAACTTGGAAATACAAACACATTTGCAACTATAAGATATGGCCTTACATCTTTTACAAAACCCAATCTTTTTATGGATGGGTGATTATCTATTAACTGTTGTGTTTTTACTTGTAAGGGATCAAGGTCATTTTCAAAAGGCCCCACCAGAAGGAGTTTGGTTGAGTTATTAACCTCGTTAATTTTCACAAACGCCTCTACCAATTCATTTATGCCTTTATCAGCAACTACCCTTCCTATATAGCTGAAAATAAAATCATTTTTCTGGAACCCAAGTTGGATATATATCTTATTAATATCATCGTTAGTAAACAACTCGGGGTTAAAGTGGGTTGTGTCAACTCCGTTCGAGCTCCCCTTTCCAATAACCTGTAATTTGCTTTTTTGGCAATATTGATAACCCACAAGCAGATCCATCATTTTTGTCGAATTCGGATATATTTTTGTAGCACAGCTGTAAGTAACCTTTTCTGTTAAATCCAACACTTTTCTTGTAAGCCCTGTTTTTTCAAGCAAGGGCAAACCAGCTACCGTGTGTAAGCGAATGGGTACCCCGGTTATTTTAGCTGCGATCATGCCCAATAAGCCCGCCTTAGGGGTATGCGTATGCACAATTAGGGGTCGCTCTTTTCTAATCTGTATTATTAAGTTCATCAACGATATCAGATCCTTAAAAGGAGTTACCTTCCTGGTCATGTTAACCGCGATAGTTTTTACAGCAGTTTCCTGGGTTACCTGGTCAAGTTGCTCGCCTCCGGAAGATATGGCAACCACCTGGTAATGTTTTGAAATGAACTGTAACTGATTTTTAAGCAACACCAACAGTGAAACAGGCACAGTAGTTATGCGCATGATCTTAACCATAAATAAGAGGGATTGAGAATCTTCCGAATAACTAAAGCTATTCGTTATAATACATTTTGAATAACTGTTACCTTTTAGAAAGCAGGTATCTTATTGGTTTTGCGGGGAATATATATAGTAAAACCAATTTTAAGTAGCTTAAATAATCTTTCAGGTTATTTTTTTCACGGAAGGCCTTGTATAAGTATTTAAAAGGAATACCCTTTTTAACATTCTGGTTAAAATAAGCGGTGTTGGCTAATCCTCTCCAGTATACGGCCATATAATTTGGTAATAAGTTTGCACCGCTATTATAAGCGGCCAGCGTGTTTTTTATTCTAATAGTTTCCTGATCTATCGTTTCGTTATCAGCTTTATGGAGATAAATTAGCTGTTTAATTTTATTGTATGCCGCTTGTCCTTCATTTTTTTTGTTGTTAGTAACCGGTAACATCCTGAAGTAGTAGAGCGGTTCTTGTAATACCTTTATTTTACTTCCCTTGCTAATCATACGCAGCCACAACTCTCCGTCTTGCGAGTAATAGAACCGGGTGTCGTACAAACCGGCTGCTATGATCTTATCACGCTTTATTAATGCGGAACCGTGCGGGAAAATGGCTTTTCGGTTAAGCAGCGTAGATTTAAAATCTGTTATTTTACTGTGGTGGATAGTTTTGCAAACCAGCTCACTATTTAAATCGATTATGTAACAATCTGAACCAATGATATCAATATCGGGGTTAAGCTGGGCATAATGAAGTTGTTTTTTTAGTCGGCAAATTCCGGATATGTCGTCAGCATCTTGCCGGGCAATATATTTTCCTTTAGCTAAAAGGATCCCTTTATTTAAAGAGGTTGGCAAGCCAAGGTTTCGCTCGTTTTTTATCAGAACTATTCTTTTATCTACAAGCGCGTAATCCTCTAATATTTGAACTGAACCATCGGTTGATCCATCATCTATAATGATAAATTCAAATTCTTTAAAGGTTTGTTCCAATATGGAATCTACTGCCTCGTTTAAATACCGTTTGGCGTTAAACACAGACATTACTACAGATACTTGCATATTTTAGAACTTGGTTGAAACGTGTGTGTTACTTGTGGAAACAGGTCTGCTAAAAGGAGTATTTATGTATTTAGCATTTATAGCATCTTTAAAGAGCTCAAACTCTTTACGAATATTTGTATCAAGTTCGCAATTGTTGCTAACCCAACTAACTGCATTATCACTTAGTTTTTTAGCTAATAAAGCGTCGTTTTTTATGAGAAGTAATTTCTTTTGAATATCGTCGGCGTCTCTTTCTACCAGCAATCCGTTCCGTTCATTATCTATACATTCTCTGATACCCGGTACATTGGTGCCTATACATGGAATGCCGCATGCCATTGCTTCAAGTAAACTTTTAGGGCAACCTTCATAATCTGATAATATAAGGAAGGCGCGGGCTTTGTTGTAATAGGCGGGCAATTCAGTATTATTAACACATTCCAGCCATGTAATTTTGTCGTTGTTTAGGGTACTATCAATTACATCTTTAGCAAGTGCCCCGCGGCCAATGATCAAGGCTTTTAAGGAAGCCTGGGTAATAGTTTCTAACAGAAGATTGATGTTTTTTAGTTTTTCCAGCCGCCCAACAAAAATCACATCATACTCTTTCTCTGTTGGCTGTGGTTTAAATATGCTTTGGTCGATGGAATTGCACATACACAATATTTTATTGTTGGGTATATGATAAGTTTCGCTAATAAATTCTTTAGCTGCAATTGAGGTTACAATCAGTTTATCAGAGAATCGAAAGAAGATCTTTTCCCTGATGCTTTTAATTTTGCTGAGAGGTTGAAAATGAGAACGGTAGTAGCCCATTCTTATAACCAGGGGGATACTAAACAGAAACTTCAGTATAAGCCCAAACCGGCCGGCGGCAAACTGATTGGTTTTTGCAAGTATAACGTGTTTAAAATGGTCGCGATAATACCATGGGGCCAGGGTTTCGTATATCAAATTTTGCAATTTGAAAGGCAGGCTTGCCGGTATCCACGATGGTATGGTTAAAACCTCAATATCAGGATGATCTTCAACCAGGTGCTGGTCATTTCTGCCATAACTAAATATGAGCAGCTTAAGCCCGGCAGCTTTAATTAAAGAGTTGTAAATGTCAATTTCCCTGTTTAATTGACCAATCGCCTTCCATTTCTGTAAGCTCATGTTGGGCGTCATCAGTAGTAATAATGTATCTTTCATAATATCAATATATTAACCAACCGAGACGAGGGAAGTAAATAAGCCGCACAGCCGGGTGCCATTATTTATAATGACAACCCGGCCGCAGCTTATAACTATGAACTATGAATTTAGAAAGTAAGCGAGTAGTTCGCTTCCCTGTTTATATTGGTCTTGTAAGTAAATAACGATAAAATAGAGGCATCACTTAAATTAATACCATTAATATCTTGTACCGTAGGGTTTGTGATAGTCAGTTTAATTGTTTTTACCAATATGTTAGTTTGTATTGGTGTTAAAGTGTTTTTTCTCCAGAATGGATTGGTAATAGTAACGGGACCTGTTACAGTTTCGCTACCTACCTGGCGTGTAAGTGTAGCACTTACCTTAAGAGCAACTTTTGAGCTTTTATCAATATGGTTTGCAATTTTTAAACCGATGGTTTTATTTGGACCACCAAATAAACTTCTGAAACCTGCTTGTATACCGTATCCGGGGTTATACTCGGTTCTGGCATTGTTTATAGTAACGTTTTGTATTTCATCTGTATAGTATGACGGCTCTATATCGATACCTGCATATGGTGATATACCGTTACTGTAAGCGCAATAAGGAGCTTCTAAAATTAAACCAATAACGCTGGTTACCGAAATACCGTTTCGGCGGTTGTATGTACAATTTGCATTATTTATGATAATATTTCTATTGGTAATTTTATCTGTTGCACCTAAGTAGATACCATCGCCCCAGCAGTTACTTACAATTGGAGCATTTATAGTAATGTTAGAAGACCCGTAGATTGTTATTCCCTGGCCCCATTCGCCAGTTGAACCCAAGTGTTTATATCTGTCTCCTACAACTACCGGGTTGTTTAAAGTAACATTTGTTGCTTTATATATCCGGATGGCATTATAGTTTGTAGCTGATGTTGGCTTCTGTATAATTTTACCGCCTGTTAAAAAGCTTACTTTTCTATTTGATGGAATAATTATTCCCGTGTTGTTCACCATTATAGGGAAGGCTGGGAATGTTACATCAGCATATTTGTTAATTGCTGCTTGTATGTAACTTGTGTAATCTCTCGATCCGTCTTTAACATAGCCACTCGGAAGGCTATTTTCTATTCTGTAACTTGTAGAGGAAACGGTTGTAATTGTTTCCAGGGTTGGGGGCAGATCAGCTAGTTCTGATTTTTTAAGGTCTGGTGTTGTTTGTACTTCATCTTTTTTGCATCGGCTAAATGATAATAGGGTTAATAATAATAAGAATTTTAAAACAGTTGTTTGGCTTTTGTGTTTTGTTTGAATCATGCTTTTTAAATTTAACTAAGCCTTAAACGCACCTTTTTTGCGCTATGTTGCCAGTTAAACCTATCAGCACCCCTGTTTAAAAAGTAATTTTAATGAGAAAGGTTTATAAGTATGTATGATATCATTATTAAAAAAAACTTTACCGTTTAATCTTTAGAGCTTTAAGCTCTATTTTAATACCTTACCAAAAGTATTTTTTATAGGGAAAATACTTGGATTAGAAAGATCATTTTTTAAGTTTCCGATCTGTTTCATGAGCCGATTTACAAAATTTTGCGGGTCGCGACCTGCTAAATATCCATCAAGAAGTCTCCGATCCTGAGGTTTTTGTATCTCCAAACAGGTATTTATAGCCCTTTGTAAGGCATATATATTCCCGGTTTCTACCTTTAAAATTGACGGTATTTCTGCTATACCACCGGCGCAAAGTGTTGAAACCACTAATGTATTTAACGCTATCATTTGCAATAAGGTATTAGGAAACCCTTCTTCTATAGAAGATACTACACAAACTTTTGCGTATTTGAAATAAACATAAGGGTTAGCTACATGCCCCATTAAAATAACGCTTCCTTCAAGCCCAAGCTGATGTATTTGTTGCTGAAGGTTATCCCTCTCGGGGCCTTCACCCAAAATAACCAATTTAAGATCTTTTCTCTTTTCAACTATAGGTTTAAAGGCATTAATAAGTAACGAAAAACCCTTTATAGGGATAAGCCTGCCTGCGGCGCAAATAAACTCAAAGTTAAAAGGCATTTCTCCTTTTAATGCATCACCTTTTATGGCTTTTAAATCCATTGGGTTAGCCAATGTAATTACCTTACTTGCGGGGATAAATGAGTTATATTTAACAAACTGTGCACGCATAAGCTCTGTTTGACAGATAATAAATTTTACAGCAGGATACCCTAATTTATATGCTAATACGTAGCTAAGTTTTTTTAGCCCCTTAAACCGGCTAAAAATTGTTGTTGATTCCCTTACTACAATCTCTGATCTTAAAAATCCAATTCGTTTTAAAAAACCCAGGTAAGCATTCAAATACACAGCAGAGCTTAAAATAACATATCCCTTACGATACTTAACAAGCTTACAAATTAAAAATATATATCCAAAAATCAAAGACTTATTGCTAACAAAATCGCTATCACTGTTAACTGCTTTTGATAGTATATTAACGTTATCTTTTAGTAAAAAAAGTTGCTTCGCACAGGCGGCATTTGCTATCATTTGCAAACACTGTTCGGCCCCTCCCGCTCTGTTTGAAAGGGATACAATAAGCAATGGTTTAGATATAGGTAACAAAATTATTATGAATTTACTTTAACCAATTCGGCCGGTGCATAAAACTCTTTATACCACTTAATAAAGTTCTTTACACCCTCTTCAATAGTAACTTTAGGCAAATAGTTGTATGCCTCATATAGTTCATCAACATTTGCCCATGTTTCTGCTACATCGCCATCCTGCATTGGGACAAATTTCTTTTTAGCTGTGATACCTAAATTCTTTTCAATCTCGGCAACAAAGTCTAATAGTTTTACAGGGCTCCCTTTACCAATATTAAATATGCTTGATGGCACATCATTGTTGCCGCCACCAGATTGATACTTATGATTATATGGGCTTTCGATAATTTTTACTATGCCTCTTACAATATCATCTATATAGGTAAAATCACGCTTCATCTCGCCCATATTAAAAACACTTATGGGTTTATGATCTATTATCGCTTTAGTAAAAAGATACATAGCCATATCTGGTCTTCCCCATGGGCCGTACACTGTAAAAAAACGCAGGCCTGTGGTTGGCAAATTATATAAATGACTATAACAGTGCGCCATTAATTCATTTGCTTTTTTGGTAGCGGCATAAATAGAAGCCGGATGATTTGTTGGTTGGTTAGTAGAAAACGGCATCTCTTTATTTAGCCCGTATACACTTGACGAGCTTGCATAAACAAGATGCTTAATTGAGTATAACCTACTCATTTCTAACACATTTAAAAAGCCGGTTATATTTGAATCTATATAAAGGTGCGGATTGGTTAAGCTATATCTTACACCAGCTTGCGCAGCCAGGTTACATACAATATCAAAAGAATAATCAGCAAATATATCCTGAAGCTGATTTTTATCGATCAGGTCCATTTTGATAAATGTAAAGTTGGAATAATATTCGCTTTTAAGAGGTGCTGAAGCAACTATGCTATCCTGTTTAATTCCAAGTTCGGCCAGGCGGCCATACTTTAAATTGATATCATAATAATCATTTATATTATCAATACCGACTATTTCAATAGGACAGTTAACTAAATGCTTCACCAAATGAAAACCGATAAAGCCGGCACATCCTGTAATTAATATCTTCATTACTATTGTGTTTGAGTTGGTAATAATCTGCTACAATACCAGGGCATTAGATGGGGTGCTAACCTGCACTTGCGATTCCAGCCACTGGCTTAACACCAGTAAGCTCCAGATACGGGGTGCCCTGTTCCACTTCCCGTCCATATGCTCTCCTATCATTTGCATAGTTGCGCTAACATTTATGCCTGGTATGTTGGTTAATTTTTGTGGGGTAAGCGTATCAAGTACATATTCTTTCAGCTCGTTTCTGAACCATTTTTCAAGCGGTACCGAAAAGCCTGATTTTGGCCGGGTATAATACTCGGCAGGGACCTTTTTAAATAAAATATCTTTCAGGATACGCTTTTGAACCAGCTTATTCATCTTAAAAGAGGTAGGTAAGCTTTGGGCAAATTCTACAACGCGATGATCCATTAAAGGTGATCGGGTTTCTATGGCATAAGCCATAGAGCCGCGGTCTACCTTTGTATTTATATCGTTATTTAAATATGTTTTAAGGTCATAATCAGAAATCCTCTCTAATAAAGGCTTGCGGCGGTTATATAACCAAAATCTATCTATCTGTGCAAAAGCAGGTTCAGGATCAAGCATGTACGAGTGATCCATACCACTGCAAATTTTTATGTAGAGCTGGGCTAAATCTTTTTGCATCAACCCCATTGCCAATAACTTGTGCCTGTAATTAGGCGAAAGACTTAGAAACCAACCCATTGCCTTACGAAGAATTAACGGGCAATTGTAAAACGGCTGTATTTTTCTCATCCAGTTATACCGGCTATACCCCAAAAAGCTTTCGTCTCCACCATCACCTGTTAAGGCTACGGTAACATAGGGCTTGGTATGTGAAGCCAGCAACATACCTGGTAATGCGCTCGAATCTGCAAATGGCTCGTCATAATATTTAGAAAAGCCTTCTATCATTTGTATCCCTTCCTGATAGGTGCAATCTATTGTATGATGATTTGTACCAATATGAGCAGCTATTTTTTGGGATGCTGCACTTTCATCAAATCCCTTTTCATCAAACCGTACATTAAATGTTTTTACCGATTTATGATGAGAGGCTGCAATAGCTGCTATTAATGACGAATCGATACCAGATGAAAGAAACACGCCTAACGGAACGTCTGCATTCATCCTTATTTTTACGGCGTCTTCTAAAATATCCTGAAGCTGATCTACCGCGTCGTTGTATGTTCCGGTAAACTTTTCGCTCCATTTGTAGTCAATATTCCAATACCGCGTTATCTTAAGATCCTGATTTTCTATTTTATAGGTAAAATAACAGCCTGCCGGTAATTTTTTTACTCCTTTATAAATACAGGTTGAGTTAGGAATACAACTCCAAAAATGGAATGCATTAATTGCTTCGGGGTCAATGCTAAGCTTTTTACCTTCGGCTATTACAGATGGCTGACTGGCAAATTCAAAGCCTGAATGATCGTCGTAATAATAAAAAGGTTTTTTTCCTAAGCGATCCCGGGCGCCAAAAAAGGTGTTGTTTATTACATCATAAATAACGAATGCGAACATGCCGTTAAAATGAGTAACACAGTTTGTACCGTAGGCCAAATAAGCGGCACAAATTACCTCTGTATCTGATAGTGTGGTGAAATTATACCCTTCTTTTATCAGCTTGTTTTTAAGGTATTGATAGTTGTAGATCTCACCGTTAAATACAATGCGTAAATGCGCGTAATTAAAAGGTTGGTTTGATCTGTAATCCAAATCAATAATTGATAACCTTGTATGGCCTAAGGTAATACCATCTTGTTTCTGAAATGCTACATTGTCTGGACCGCGAAATTTAATACGCTCTAATTTTGCACGTATCAAAGTATCGTTATACTCAAAGGTACTGCCAAAAATTCCACACATTACTTAAAAATTAAAATGAATACTGAATTAGAAATTGATCAGTTCCTGGTATCTGTTTGCAATTTTATCTACTGCAAATCGCTGGGCAATATCATCGCGGATGGCCATTGTATCCCATTCTTTTTCGGCGGCCTTTATAAGATAATTTCTAAATACAGGAGGTGTATCCTGCTCAATAATGTAACCGTTAAAACCTGGCCGAACCAATTCAGTTATCCCTCCTACATTAAACGCCACTACTGGTATGCCTACAGCCAACGCCTCAAGCGCAGCATTAGGGAAACCTTCGGTATAAGATGTAAGTACAAAAACATGATGGTTGCTAATAACCTCGGTAACGTTGCGGATCCTCCCCAGCATAAAAACCCTATCCTGCAAATTAAGCTGTTTAACGGTTTCTATTATTGTTTCCATTAATGGCCCGTCACCGGCAATTGTTAACTGATAATCGGCCGGAAGCTCTGAAAAAATTTCGAGCAGGCGATGATGACCTTTTTCGGGCACCAACCTGGCCACAATTAAAATTTTCTTATATGATCCCTTATCTGCAGGCGCATCAATATTTAAAGGTATGATTACCGGATTTGGAATTATTGTGAGTTTATTTTCTTTTATCCCAAAATTATTGATAAACGATTTTTGCATTTCGTCCGACTGGCAAATAACCACCTTAAACCTCCTGTAAAAAATATTTATCAGCATTTCCCACATCTTTGAACTCCTGTCTCCGATGGTTAACATCTGGTGGAAAATATTAGATTCTCTCGCGATTATAATAGGGACATTAACAAAAAAAGAAACAAGGGATACTAATAAATTTATATGCGCTGCTGTACTAAAAATAGCATAGGGTTTTTCCTTTTTTATAAACTTATACAGTTTTAAAAATGACCTGGATGCTTTGATAGTATTTAAATCAATGATCCTTATTGGCAAGTCTGTTGAAAGATGTGGGTTAACACCATTCAAAATAACCAGGCTCACATCATATTTATCCCTGTCAAAAGACTGGCTTAACAGCCAAAAAACCCGCTCTGATCCGCCTGCAACTAGCGAACTAACTATGAAAAAAACCTTCTTTTTCATACATCTGTATTTAAATCATATTTGTGCAAAATAGCAGCATATAAAAACACAGTGGGGCCGTTTGCATTTACCAACCAGGCATTATGGAACAGTGAATTGATAGATATGGCCAATAGTGAAAAACATAAGGCCACAAATAACTTGTGTTGGGGCTTTCGTATATTAAATGCAGCAAACTTAAATGCTTTAAAAGCAGGGTAATACAAACCTAATAGTAAAGCAATACCTACAAAAGGCCCCAGATAAGTAAAAAACATTAAGTAAGCATTGTGAGATGTAATGCCGCTTGAAAAAACATAACTCCCGGTTATAGCATCCTTCCATTGCTTTCCATAAAACACCAGCCCAAATGGATAATCTGCGTATATTTTTAAATTCTCGAAAAAGAGCTCTGATCTGTTTTCTCCATTTTCGGTGTTTCGGTTTGTTTTATCTAAGATGTTATCGCTGGTGCTTGCGTATGGTTTAAGCACCAATAAAAAGAAGAGTAAACAACCAACCAGCGTTGCACCTAATATAGGTATAGCTCTTTCTTTATAATAAAATAAGGTAAAACCTATTACAGATAATCCAAAAGCTATTAGTGCTGATCTTTGCATACCATACCAGGCGGCTATAAGACAAGCAAACAATGCAACTACAGGCAAAAACATACTTCTTTTCCATAAAAATGCTGCAACTATTGTAAAGCTGGTAAATGCAGCCAACTGATAACCAAAAGTAAATATTGTTGTACTTATTCCGGTAGGGCTCTGCGTTACAGGCGATCCTAACAACGTTGATCGTAAACTATCTACACGCTGAGGGAATAAATGGTCGGCCAGCATTATGCAAACAGATATTCCTAATAATATAAAGAATAAAAATACAGCTATTTTAAAACGGGCGTTATTATCTCCAATAAACGATTTAAAATACAACATGCACACAATAAATGTAATACAGTTTACAATAGCTGGTTTATAATCGTCCTGGCCAATAGCATAGTAGAGCAAATTGGCGGCTATAAAAAAGAAGGTTTCCCAGCCAAATTCAACCGTATAAAACTTCTTTACTGCAAAAAATAAGATCAGCGGAACACCAAACAAAAACGGGGTTGGCAGTTTAAAATAAGAATTAAGGAAGATATCTGCCATCAATGTATATTGATACATCAGTATCAAAAACAATATTATTCCTTTTTTAATCATTTTATTGAGTGACGTTACAGTATAAACAGTTAAGAAACAGTTTTAATTTTATTGGTTATGATCATGAAGATCCACCGTAGCTCTGGAAATTTCAGCAAATAGCTTGCTGCTAAATAGGTTAAAATGCCGCTTATACCTCCCAGTAATATGGCATAATATGGATTGAGTATTACCCTTGCAAGATTCAGTATCACTATTGCCATTATTGAACCAATTATAAACAGGGTAAATAATTTTTTATAACTGGCTATTCTGATGCTGGTGAAATACTGATTGATTACAAACGATATAAAGGAATTTATAACTATGCCGTAAACCAGTGTTTTAATCCCAAACTGGCAAAAAATAATAATGTTAATGGTTATAATAACCTTTTTAAGCACTTCCAGTTTAAATATCAGTTTGGTGCGGCCTTCAACTTTCATTAGGCTACCGTTAATAGTTTCCAGGATAAGAAATATACCCGAAAAACTCAATATTTGCAGCAGATCTGCAGAGAATAACCATTTTTTACCAAGCAATACCAACACCAGCGGGTGGGCCAAAAAACCTATTGTTATAATAATGGGGATTGATACAAATAATAACAAGCGCACAATCTTTTGGTAATTCTCAACCAGCCCTTCCCTGTTGTTTTGATATCTAACCAATATTGGATAAGTAACAGAGTCAACTACAGAAGAAATAGATAATACCGGCACCTCATATAACCTTTTAGCCTGATAAAAGTATCCCGAATAGGCAATGGAGAAAAACTTACCTATTAGCGGCTGATAAATATTGGCGTATATAATATTTACTAATGCCGTTAAAAATAAACCAAATCCAAATCCGTATAGTTCTTTAAATGATGCCCAGGAGAATTTAAGGCCTGGGAGCCATCCGGAAAACTTCCATAATAAAAGCATATAGAATATAGATTGGGATACTTGCAGTGTTAATAACGACCATACCCCAAACCCTTTCCAAGCTAATATTAAGGCAATTATAGTACTTAATATAGCTGCCAGGAACGATGCCCTTGTAACCAGTTTATATCTTAAATTTTTAACTAGTAAACTTTTATGAATTAAACTTACCGCGTTGACCAATACAGTTATGCTTAGTATTCTAATCAGCATAACAAGCGTTGGTTCGTGATAAAAATTAGCGATAACTGGTGCTAAGAAAAACAGCAATCCATAAAAAAACACCCCGGTGAAAATATTGAATAAGAAAAAGGTATTACAATCGGTATTGCTCAGATCTTGTTTCCTAATCAGTCCCCCTCCCATTCCGCTATCTACAAAGGCACTGGAAATGGACATGAAAATATAAAGTACACTTATAAGTCCAAAATCATGCGGGTCAAGCAGCCTGGCCAGCACCAGTGTGTTCATCAACACAATAACTTGTGATCCGAACTTATCAACCAGCGCCCACTTAAAGGCATTTACGCCTTCGCGCTGCAGTTGCCGGTCAGGAGGCCTGTTGTTCTCTTGCATACCAGTGAATAGCTTCCTGAAGACCTTGTGCGATATTATAATGCGGCTGATAGTCTAATAACCTTACCGCTTTATCAATACTTGCAAGTGAATGCGCTATATCACCCGCCCTTTCAGGCCCGTATTTAATTTGCACATCCCCAATCTGAGGATCAATTTCTGCCAAATATTTCTTAAGCAGATTTATTAATTCGTTTAGTGTTGTACGTTCGCCAACGGCCACATTATATACCTGGTTAACAGCTGTTAAGTCATCAGTTAACGCGGCTTTAATGTTCATTTGCACTACATTATCAATGTAGGTAAAATCGCGGGATGTGCTGCCATCGCCATTAATAACCGGGCTTTCATAATTCATAAGTTGCTTTACAAATTTGGGAATAACTGCAGCATAAGCGCCCTCTGGGTTTTGCCGTTTACCAAATACATTAAAATAACGCAGGCCAATAGTTTCCAAGTTAAAAACATCTGCAAATACACTTGCGTAAAGTTCATTAACATATTTGGTGATAGCATATGGCGATAATGGTTTGCCAATACGCTCTTCAACCTTAGGCAGTTCGGCACTGTCACCATAAGTAGATGAAGAAGCGGCATAAACTACTCTTTTTACGTTTTCTTTACTTGATGCAAGCATCACATTTAAAAACCCGGAGATGTTAACCTCATTAGTTGTTACCGGATCTGCAATTGACCTTGGTACCGACCCCAAAGCGGCCTGATGTAACACAAAATCCATTCCTTTAACAGCCATTTCACAGGTGTCATAATCTCTTATGTCACCTTCTATTAATTCGAAATTACTATGCAGGAAAAATCTGTCTACATTTTCTCTAAGGCCTGTCGAAAAATTATCCAGCACACGAACATGACCAGCTCCGTACTTTAAAAGGTACTCAACCAGATTTGTTCCGATAAACCCCGCGCCTCCTGTTACTAAAAATGAATAGTTAGATAATTCCTTATCACCGTGATAAGGTAAACTGTAGTTGGTCATATTGTTTTTATAGTTAAAGGTTACAAACGAAAATTCACCACGTTATCCGGCAGGGTTGCCTTAAGATCATACACAACAGTATGCTTCATAAGCATTGGCTTAATGTCAATATCCTTAAAGGCTTTATGAGCAACGGCCATAATAATAGCATCATACTTTTTGGGGGTGCCATTATTACTGTCAAATTCAATTCCGTACTCTTCTTCTACTTTTTGCACGTTAACCCATGGGTCTTGAATAAAAACCTTGGCTTGATAACTTTTAAGCCGGTTAACGATATCAATAACTTTTGTATTACGGGTATCCGGGCAGTCTTCTTTAAAAGTAAAGCCCAGTATTAATATTTTACTATTTAATACCTGTATGCCATTTAACAGCATGTATTTGATCAATTCATCGGCTACGTAACTGCCCATGCCATCATTTAACCTTCTTCCGGCTAAAATTATTTCGGGGTGATATCCAACCTCCTGCGCTTTTTGTGCCAGATAATACGGGTCTACCCCTATACAGTGGCCTCCTACTAAGCCTGGTTTAAATTGTAAGAAATTCCATTTAGTACCGGCAGCTGTTAAAACTTCGCTTGTACTAATACCCAGTCTATTAAAAATCTTGGCTAATTCATTCACAAAAGCAATATTTATATCCCGCTGAGCATTTTCAATCACTTTTGCAGCTTCAGCCACTTTTATAGATGAGGCCTTATGGGTTCCTGCTTTAATAATAGACCTGTATAAACTATCTACACGTTCAGCGGTTTCTTCGGTAGATCCTGATGTAACCTTTTTGATAAGAGAAACGGTATGTTCTTTATCGCCCGGATTGATCCGCTCAGGAGAGTATCCGGCAAAAAAATCAACGTTAAATTTTAATCCCGAATGTTTTTCAAGCACAGGCACGCATTCCTGCTCTGTTACCCCAGGATATACCGTTGACTCATAAACAACGATATCACCTTTTTTTAACATTTTGCCAACCATGCCGCTCGCTTTAAAAAGCGGGGTTAAATCGGGGCGGTTGTTTTTATCAACCGGCGTTGGTACTGTTATTATAAATACAGAACAATTTCTTGTCTGCTCCATTTGGGTGGTAAGATATAACCCTTTTGTGGTGGTGCAATCAAAAGTAACTACGTCCTGCAATTCTTCAGGGGTAATTTCTAATGTACGGTCGCGGTATTCTTTAAGGTCATTTATCCGCGTTGTGCTGGTATCCATTCCAAAAACTTTATATTGTTTTGCAAATTCTACAGCCAACGGAAGGCCAACATATCCCAATCCTATAATTGCTATTTTAGGGTTATCAATAATCTGATTATTCATAAAAGTTTAGTGTTAAGCGATAATGATATTATTAACCGGCACCCTGGCTACCAAATAACAACCAAGATTATCAAGCATCATTAGCACATGTTTACCTTGAATTTCTATTATCTCACCTTCGTGGTTATTAAAGGCGCCATTTTTTATCCTGACTTTATCCCCAACAGATAAGTTATTAAGGCTAACAACCTCCATATCCGGGCAAATATTTAAGAAGTGACGAATATCTTCGATCACCTTATCCTGAACTTCTGCCGGTTTGCCCTGGTAGTATATAAAATTTATAACACCAAGGGTTTGCCTTACTTTGCATTCTTCAAGGGCGTTTACCTTTGTGAATACATAAGAGGCAAATAGCGGAACCTCCACTATTTTTTTTCGATCAGCCCATTGATTCTCTATCTTTCTTACAGGGCAGTAAGATATTATACCCTGCGTATCTAATAGCTGACTTACTTTTTTCTCCCAGCGTGGGCGGGTATAGATGACCAACCAACGCCTGGACAAGTTCTTTTTTGTGATGTAAACCAATTCCATAATATTTTTTGTTTAAGAAAATTCCTGGACAGATACTAAAAAATCGTTTTCTTAGTTTAGGTATAGTGGTGGTATATGGCTTCGCCATCTCGGTTACATGCCGATTAGCTAACTTTTTATTTTTTTGAAGGCCAAAGGACCCTTCTGTTTTTTTGAAGGCTAAAAACCTTCTGTTTTTGGGGCACACAGTAAGCAGTGGCATTAATTACCGGAGCTTTCTGTTTTAGGATCGGCTTATAATTTTGGTATAGTGACGATAACAGGCCAGTTTTATCTGGCATCAAAAGGACATTACTTACAATATATTATCCCGAATAATATTATTCCGAATAAACGTAATCAGTACTTGCATATCCGTAATTTTCTAAATTTTCGGGCCGTGCATCGTTTAAAACAATCATTGGGTTGGTGAGCTTACTATTTTTAAATATGTCTTCAATTGTATTCAGGTACATCTTATTGGTATAATTATACCTCACCACGTAAAGCGTAGCATCTACGTGCCTTTCAAAACTAAAGGCATCAGCAACAAGGCCAACCGGCGACGTATCTATAATGATATAATCAAACTTCTTTTTCAGCGTTTCAAAAAGCTGATCTAGCTTCGGATTAAGTAATTCTTCTGACGGATCTTGCGGCAGTTTCCCACTTCCAATTACCCACAAGTTGTTCGCCACTCCTGATGGTCTGATAATATCAGATAAATTGGTGTCTTCTGAATTTAAATATTCTGTTATTCCAGGCTTGCTGTCTAGTTTCAATCTATTTAATAAGTCCGGCTTCCGCAAATCAAACTCAAGCAACACAACATTTTTATCTGTAAGGGCTAATGTTGCACCAAGATTTAAGCTAACGAAGGTTTTACCTTCCCCTTGCATGCTTGAAGTTACCATTAGTACCCTGCTGACACCATTTGTAGTATCACAATTTAAATTTACCCTGATGTACTTAAACAGCTCGGATATATTTGTACGACTGCCCTTTTTTACTACCAAACTCATCTTATCTTTTGAGTGGCTTAGCTCTCCCAATATGCGTACGCTTGGCAAAAGTTTTAACTCGCTTACGTGCTGCACTTTTTTATTTAAATGCTCTTTACCCTGTATAACAAAGGCAGGTACTATAAGTCCTAAAATAAATGAGTATAAGATTATCAGCGGTTTTTTAGGGCTATCCGGGCCATCGCCTGTATTGGGGCTGTTTATTACCTGCGCATCTGTTTGTGCAGCAGTTAATGAAAGCGCAGTTTCTTCGCGTTTTTGTACCAGGTAAGCAAACAAGCTTTCTTTAACATCCTGCTGCCTGTTACGTTGTAGCAATTCCTTCTCAATTGTAGGCACTGTTTTAACCTTCGATTCAAACCTGGCAGTATTTGAGGCCAAATTATTATAGCTTAACTGCAAGCCTTTTTTAATATTCCGCAGATTCTCCTGGATGCTTTGTTTTAGGTTAATTAATTGCTGTTTTGCATTAATTACCAGTGGGTTATTTGGTTCATTTACACCCAATAAGTTCTGATAGTCGAGCTGCAGGCTATTATACCTGTTAATAAGTGCTGATAAAGTTGCATCCTGAATAGCCAGTGTACTCGGAACTAAAGTAGATTGGTTTACCGATTGATTAAAGTAAGTTTCAGTGGCGTCAAGCATTTTTAACTGAAGATCTATTTTCCCTAATTCAGAGCTATAATCATCGGCCCGGTGCAAATTAACCTGGGCATCAGCATTTACATCTGTAACCATGTTATTTTGCTTGTATTGGGCAACATTTTGTTCTACTGTAGATAAATCTCTACCCAAATACTTAATACGGTCATCAATAAATTGGATTGTGGCCAGGGCAAGCTTACTTTTGCTTTCTACATTATTTTGATTGTAAGCTGTTATTAGGGTGTTAAGTATATCTATCCCTCTTTGAGATATTGCATCACTTACACCTAAAGAAATAGTATTTGCATCTTTTATTACCGGTGCTATTTCTAACCTGCCATTGGCATAAGCCCGGGCCATTGATTTTAAGTTATTAAATTTAAAATAAATTGGTTTGTTGGTTATTTTAAAAGTTGAGGATTTAAATACCCTGCACTCATATTGTGGTTCGCGGATAAGTTGGCCGAACTGATAGGTTACCGCTCTTTCGTCTTTATCTGCTAAATATGTAAATGTACTATCATCTAAAATAACAATTTTGGGTTCAATATCGTAAGCTCCATTGTATAGTTTAGTTATGGCTACTTTAACCGGCACGTCGCGCCCGTATATTTCCTTTTCTCTAAACGTTCCATTGGTATAATAACGGCTGTCTAATGATAGTTGCTTGAAAACTTTTTCTAACAAGTTATATGATTTTAACAGCTGGATCTCATTATCAACGTTCTTAACGGTGTGAAACATATTCAGATCACTAAAAGCGGTTTGTTTAAGCATCCCGTCACCTTTTTTGTCGTCCTGAATTAGTATGGTTGCAGTTACTTTGTAAACGGGCGTGGCATACATTATATACAACACTGCCAAGCCGATAAAGAATACTACACTTATTAAAAAGTAATACCAGTGTTTAAGATATTTAGGCAAATTTTTCATTTCTTACAGTTATGTTTTATACTTAAATAATTTTTTAGTTTCTTAATAAGATGCTCACAACAACTGCAATAACAGACATAGAAGCTGCAATTATTGGTATAAAACGATTGTTTTGATCTGTTTGAAGTAATTTTGCTTTTTCCGGCTCTACATATACGATATCGTTTTGTTTCAGGTAATAATATTTTGATTCAAAAATTTCACTGCTGTTTAGGTTTATCCTTTCGGTTGTTCTCACCCCATTAGTTTCGCGAACAATTAGTACGTTATTTCTTTTGGCATATGGCGTCATATCGCCGGCTAAACCAAGTGCACCTAACAAGGTTATACTTTCATCATTAACTGTATAAGTACCCGGCCGCAGCACTTCGCCAATTACGGTAACCTTAAAGTTGATAAAATCAAGGTTTACAACCGGGTTTTTAGTATAATCGCTTAAGATCTTAACTAATTTAACTTTGGCCTCCTCTACTGTCAGCCCTCCTAATTTAACCTGGCCTAAAACAGGGAAGCTTATCTCGCCCGCCTTATCTACCCGGTAACCAGATTTTATAAGATCATAATTATTACTATTTGTATAACTTATATTGTTAAACAAAGTATTAGACTCTGCACTTATTGTATTAACTCTAATATTGAGCAAATCGTTAGGCTGTATTCTGGGTTCGCTATCTTCCAATAATTTGGTCACATTTTTTGTGTATTTGGTACTATTTTGCATATCGCTGAAATACACCAAATTCCTGTTGGTACTGCATGATCCTGTTATTAATGGGAGACACAGAATAACCCAGATAAACCTGTTCAATTTTGTAATTTTCGTGCTCATATTATTGTCTATTTCTTTATGTTGAAACAAACTTATATATTAAATACGCAAGGTAAAATACCCTTTACATGATTGTATAACAAGTCGTGCATCCGATACACTTTTTATCACACTTTCGTGTATAAAAAATTTCAAACGAAAATAAAACAGGTCACATTTAACTATAAAGAACTGTTATACAATGTAAAAAGCTTTTATTTTACACCTATTTAACAAATTGAAAACATTAGAAAGAATGAAAACCGAATAAGTTAAACACACTAAGCATAACAATTAACTACACAATAAAAGTGTAACATGACCATTGCCGGAAATAATAATATGATATCTATTACATTAATAATTCCGGGAAATAATAAGTTAAAATCTGACGCTAATTTGTGCTTCTTTATTCACGTTTGGACCGGCTGTAAGACGATCAAATATTGCACTGCGCGTTAAGCTGTTTCCCCGCAGATCTGTTACCCTTGGCGTGCTTATAAATAGTTTTAAATTGGGGTCGTATAGAATTGCCCGCATGGCGCAATTTGAATTTTTTGCCCACACCGGGTTTGTAACGGTAATGCTTCCGGTAACTGTCTCGGCTAGCTTTCGCCTGCTTAGGTAATTATGAATTTTAAGAGCAATCCCAGACCCTTTATCCTTATGGCGAATAATGGCTATATCAATGTTTTTAGATGACATACCATACAAATTTTTTATCCCTATAGAAATACCAGATCCAACGTTGTCTTCGGTAGATGGATCTATTACATTAATCTGTTGAAGTTCATCAAAAGGGTTGTTTGGTTCAAAATTAATACCACACATAGGCAAAGTACCATTAGTGCCGGTAACATGCGGTGATATTATTGTTAAACGCCTGGCAGTAATTATTGAAACCCCATCTCTTCGGCAGTTACTTATTTCGGGCTCTTTTATTAAAACATTATAATTCGGCGGGCCGTTTCCACCGGCATTTCCCAGGTAAATCCCATCTCCCCAGCAATCAACAATTTTTATATTATTTAAGGTAATGTTGCTGCACGAATAAATACCTAAGCCCATTCCCCATTCTCCCCTGGTATCTTTATGTGTGTATCTGTCTCCTTTTATAAACAAACCGTTTATAATAACATTTACAGCCCTTTCCATTTTGATGATGTTATATCTTTTTTTATCAGAGCCTTTTAGCCGTATTTCGCTACCCGGTAAAAAGGTGAGTGTTTTGTTTGAGCCAATGAGCAGCCCGTTATCATTTACCAATAATGGAAAGGAAGGAAAAAGTAAATTTTTGTGCTCATATATGGCAGCCTGCAATGCTGAAGTATAATCTACACTACCATCGCGTACATAATTTTTTGGCAAGCTGTTAATTACCTCATATACATTATCAACAGGAGCCTGCTCAATGTAATTATTGGGTACATTGAATGTACAAAACAGTTGAATGGCTATATTAAATAGTAGCCCGCCAGTTTTAAAAATAAAGATCATTATTCAGGGGTTTGTGCTATTTCCATCAGTATTTCCCGGGTAACAGGTTTAACAAAATATGCTTTTACAAATTCATATTCTTTTGAACATGCTAAATCCTTGGGGTCTATAGAAGATGAAACGATATAAATAATAATTTTTTTACTCAACAACGGATATATTTCTTTTAACATTTCCAAAAATTTCAAGCCCGTCATTTTTGGCATATACAGATCACTAATTATAACATCAGGAAGGTTGTTAACTGTATTTCTGTTTTTTTCAAGATAATCCAATACCTCGGTTGCGTTAAAATAGAAGCTAGGTTCAAATAGCTGATACTTACTAAGCATAAGTTGCATAATACGGTGATACATTGGGTCATCATCAATTACCAGCACCTTTTTCATGGTTATACTAAACTATTATTATGCATCACTAAATTACTCCTATCTTTTGTAATTAAATTTCTAAACGTTATACAATTTCCGAACATAATACGGCTCAAGTTAAACTATAATAATAGTATTTGGCTTGAACAAATAATTACACATTAATGTGCCTAAAATTGCTTATCAGCCCTATAACATAAGCTTGTAATTTTGGGCCCTATGAAAGCAAAAAACTTTACTTTTAGAATTAAGCAATTATTGGTAATACCAATCCTACTTGCACAAACTATTGTTTATCAGGGATGTAAAAAAGAAAACGTAGATGACCTTGCAGTCGACAAGTACGACACCGCAAAGAGTCCTTTTCTTAAAACAAAATTTAGCGCAACCGCTATCCCTGTTACAGGTTATGATGTAACACGTTCTTTACCATCAAACTATGTAAGAGATGGGTCCAGAGACTACACCGCTTATTTGCAGGATGCAATAAACAAGAATTCTGAAATAGTTTTCCCGGCATTCCCCATCATGGTTAATGATAAAGGGTTGCTCATTGGGTCTAATAAAACAATTACATTTTTGACGGGCTCTCAGCTACTGTTAAAACCTACATCAAGCGGTAACTATACCATATTAAGAATTTCAAATGCAGGAAATATTACTTTAAACAACCCAGTACTTGTTGGAGATAAAAATAACCATATTGGGGACAATGGAGAATGGGGACAAGGGCTGGGCTTATATGGGGCTTATAACATTACTATAAACGGTATACGTGTTACTAATTGCTGGGGAGATGGTATTTATTTGGCAGCAAAAGATAAGATCACTAATAAAAACATTAAAATTTATAACGCCTATTGCAGAAATAACCGCAGAAATGGCATCTCTGTAACCAGTGTTGACGGGCTGCTTTTAGAAGCACCATATGCTGGATATAGTGACGGAACCCCGCCTTCGGCCGGTATTGACTTTGAAGCCGAGACATATACTGATGAATTTAAAAACATTGTTATAAATAGCGCCAGGACTGAATATAATTCAGGCCCGGGTTTGATGATCGGTTTCAGAAGCTTATATGGTGGCCCTAATAAAACAATAGGTTTTCAGATCAATGCTCATATGGACAAGGGCTCAAGCGTTGGTTTCAAAACAAGTGCTATACTTACACGCCAGGTAGCTAATGAAACTGTTACCGGCAACCTTAATATTATTAACCCATACTGGAGGAAAAACACATTAAGTCCATTACAGGCAAACCTGCTGGTTAGAACCATTCAGTTAAAAATTGTTGATCCGGTTATACAAGATATAGATGGTAATCAATTGTCAGATGCTTCTGTATACTCAGTACTTACATATAAGTATAACCTTAATTTAAGTTCAAACTATTTAATTTCTTTCTTATAATGATTAGGACGATTACCTACTGCCCTCATTAGTGCTAAAGCAATTAATTTGGTCTGTACATGATGACAAATAAAAATAATTTTAAAAGCACTTTTCTCACAATGTTAGACAAGAATTCGGGAGAGTTAATAAGTGCAGAAATGCAGCTAAAATTATTGTTATTTGATTGGGTAAATGATGTTCATTCGTTAGATCTTAAAATAGTTATACTTAAGTATTATCATCATACCAACCAAAATATTCTTCACCTTGAAGTTTATTTCAGAGATGAATATTTAGATAAGGAGTTACATACAAATGCTGCTTTTGAGAAATTGATCACAGATTTTAATAACTCTTTATTGCGCTGCTCTGAAGCCGAAGAGAAAGCCTGGTTTTGTATCTGGATGAGAAAGGTAATTGATTTTAAAATAAAAAGTTATGAAAAATTGAGCTTTTATGCTGAAACACTAATGATGCCCGAAAAGGCTGAATTATTTACAAAATTAAAACAGCGTGAAGAAAGAAGCCTGCTGTTTTTAACCAGCTTAACAAGCCTGGATTAAGATTTTAATAGCTTACAAGCATAATTAAAATTAGCTTACAACAAAAAAGCGGAACCTCATTAGAGATTCCGCCTAATCACCATTTTCCGCATCGTTTATTTGAGGTCAGAAGTGGATTCGAACCACTGTACAAGGACTTGCGGGCCTTTGCCTTCCTCTCAGCCATCTGACCATTTGAAGTGTTTTGATTAGAAAAGATTTCCTTGATTTGAAATCTGAAGTAAACTTAATTCATAAAATTCATCAAAATAGCTCTTTTTACATATTGTGCATCAATCTGTATAAAAACACACTTTTTATCACATTTTCATATTTAATACGCCTATTTGCGACTGATAACCCGGTTTACAATTGTGTGTAAGCACCACATAAAGTCCGGGGAATCTCAAATTAATAATGCTTAAAGAACAATGTGAATAATTGTCCTTTAGCATCTAAGATCTGATAAATTATCTGAAGTGAGCCCTGATCATCCAGGCCATACCCTCGTGCGTTTCCATCAGCCCGGTAATAAAGTCACTGGTGCCTGCATCGTTGTATTTATCCGCTATCGCATTTATATTACCTCTGATAAATTCAATGATACTTTCATGATCTTCCAGCAACTCTTTCAAAAAGCCCTGGCTATCATTTTTGCTGTCGCTTTTTTCGGTAAGATGGGTAAGCTGTAAAAGTTGGGTTAAAGTACCCGGTGCGTAATGGCCTATCTTGCGGATACGCTCTGCAACACTATCCATTACTTCATCCAATTGTTCATACTGGCTTTCGAAAAAGATATGCATAGCATGAAAATCAGGGCCTTCAATGTTCCAGTGTGCATTTCTGGTTTTTGTGTATAATACAAATTCGTCTGCTAATAATCTGGCTAATTGGTCTGAAACAGCTTTCCGGTCTTTGTCTTTAATTCCTATGTTAGTTTTCATGATTTAATTTATTGTGATAAGTATGATTAAATGAATAAGTATTTTTTCAATTCCGCGCCGGCTTGCACAATAAGCGATCCAACACCTGGAAGTGTTGCCAGGGCATTTAACAATCCAAAGTCATGGATCATTCCGTTATAGCGAACAGTGGTTACGGTAACCCCTGCTTCATTCAGCTTGCGCCCGTAAGCTTCACCCTGATCTCTGAGTATATCGTTTTCTGCAACCTGAATTAACGCCGGTGGCAAATCTTTAAGTTCGTCAATACTGGCCTGCAAAGGAGATACGGTTATCAATTTCAGTTCATCCGGATCGGTGGTATATTGATCAAACATCCAGTTCATCAACGGGGCTGTTAAAAATCTATCCTGCGCATATAAATGATAAGATTCAGTATCTCTACCGGCATCTGTAACAGGCCACATCATCACCTGCAGGCTAATCTTAGGGCCGTTTTTGGCTTTTGCCTGGAGGCAGGTTGCCGCGGTCATATTTCCGCCAACACTATTACCCACAACTGCCAGTCTGCTGCCATCTACATTAATTTCCGCGCCGTTTTCGGCAACCCATTTTGTAGCCGCATAAATTTGGTTAATAGCCACAGGATATTGTGCTTCTGGCGATGGTGTATAATTTACAAAAGCCGCTACCGCGCCAGAGGCTACCACAAGATCGCGTACTAAACGCTCATGAGTTGGGTAATCGCCCAATATCCAGCCACCGCCATGTATAAAAATAAATACGGGTAATACTTCACTTACACCTTCGGGGCGCACAATAGTTAGTTTTACAGATTGTCCGTCTTCGGTAATTGTTTTCTCTGAAACTTCGACACCCGAAAGATCGACCTTAACGGAGGCCTGTGCGCCAACTAATACCTGCCGTGCATCTTCTTTAGAGAGTGTCTCTAATGGCGCTCCTCCGCTCGTGTTTAGTGCCTTTAAAAACTCTTGGGTTCCCTTGTCCAGGTGTGGGTCTTCTGCATAGTTAACTGCCGATGCAGAAGAAGAGCTGTTGTCTGTTTTCATTTTGTAATGGTTTGGTAAATGCCTTGATTTGTTACCCTAAATTTACACCCTTATTGGGGGATATTGAAACTAATATTTGCTGTATAGACATAGATGACTTAACTATTACGTATCATCAAAAGGCTTAAATTAATACTATAGATAATATTTTAATCATTGCATCAATTAACCTACTCGAAATTATTTTTTCTTAAAACTATAATTCATTTACCCTGTTTAATTACTGATGATGTACTAAATACACCATGTATTTGGGCATTTAAGGGATAAAATTATACTGTTGATTGAAATTACCGCTTGATGTATACATTAGGAATTAATGCCGCGTTCCACGATTCTGCGGCTTGTATTATAAAAGATGGCATGTTGCTTGCCGCTACCGAAGAGGAACGTTTTACTCACTTTAAGCATGGCAAGCGCCCTGTACCATTTTCTACCTGGGAACTTCCGTTCCATGCCATTGATTACTGTTTAAAAATTGCAGACATTCATATAAATGATATTGACCATATTGCTTATTCTTTCGATCCTTATCTGTTGGTAGGTGAGCAATATCGGGGCAAATCAACTATAGAAATCCCGTTTGAAGAAAAGCGCTCTCATTTAAATGATGAGTTTAGCAATCCCTGGGAGCCGCTGTTCCTCTCGTCGATCATTAATGCCCCGGGCCAGTTAAGAGATGGTTATCCCCATCACCTGCAGCAACGTTTTATTGGTTGTAATATTGGTCGCGATAAATGGCACTTTGTTGAACACCATGTTTCGCATGCCGCCAGCGCATATAATTGTTCGCCATTTAAAAATGCCGCGGTAATGACAGTTGACGGTCGTGGTGAGCTGGCTACAACAACTTACAACACCGGCAGCGGGCAGCAACTAAACAGGATAGGCCAGGTAAATATGCCACATTCGCTGGGTTTATTATATGAAAATGTAACCACGCATTTAGGTTTCCTGCATTCCTCAGATGAATACAAAGTAATGGCATTGGCATCGTATGGTAAGCCGGAGTTTGTTAAAGATTTTATAGAGATAGTACAATTAGGCAGTAACGGGCAATACACCATCAACAATCAAAACCTTACAGAACGTTTTGGCCCAAAACGCCTAAGACATGAAGACTTTACATCATTCCATTTCAATATAGCGCACTCTTTGCAATTGGTATTAGAAGAAACCATGCTGGAGCTAACCGGCTGGCTGCAACGAGAAACCCAGGAAGAAAACCTGTGTCTTGCAGGTGGTGTAGCGCTTAATTGTGTAGCCAATGCCCGCATTAGGGACAGGGGCGCATTTAAAAATATTTGGGTGCAACCGGCATCTGGCGATGATGGTACCGCGTTGGGTGCGGCGCTTTGGGTTGATGCGCAACAACGTAAAAGCAACGACAAAACCTTTGTGATGGACCATTGCTATTGGGGCCCCGAATATACCGATGAAGAAATAGAGAAGGCCATGAAACTTTGGAAAGTGCCTTACCGCCGGCTTAACAATATTGCCGAAGAAACCGCTGATATACTGGTACAAGATAAAATAATTGGCTGGTACCAGGGCCGCATGGAGTTTGGACCAAGGGCATTAGGTAGCCGCTCTATACTGGCGTCACCAATAAACCCGGCTATGCAGGCACGTTTAAATGAGGTGAAAGACAGGGAAGATTTTCGCCCGGTGGCCCCGGTTGTGTTGGAAGAAGAAGCCGGCGAATGGTTTGAAAATGCAGGCTACTCCCCTTTTATGCTGTTTATTTATGATGTAAAACCTGATAAAGCCGACAAAATCCCTGCTGTAAGACACACAGACGGTACAGCAAGGATCCAAACCATTAATGAGCGCCAGCATAAAAATTATTATGACCTGCTTAAAGCCTTCCACCGCAAAACGGGGGTACCTGTATTGGTAAATACATCGTTCAACACATTGGGTAAACCGATAGTCTGTACCCCAAGGGATGCTATAGAATGTTTTTGGTCGTCGCCATTTGATGCATTAATAATTGGATCATTCGTAATTGAGAAGTAATATGATAATTTCTGTTGTTGTACCCACCTATCGCCGTCCGCAGCTTTTAACGAAATGCCTGGAGGCATTGCTGATGCAAAAATTTGATAAAAGCCAGTATGAAGTTATAGTTGTAAGTGATGGCCCGGACGCCGAAACAAAAAAAATATTCGATGATCTTACAGGGCATGACTATCCTTCGCTACGATTTATTGCTATGCCACAAAAAAAGGGACCGGCAGCCGCGCGTAATTACGGTTGGCTAAATGCAAAGGGGCATATTATTGCATTTACCGATGATGATTGCGTACCCGATGCCTATTGGTTAAAAGAGATAGTGGCCCATTGCGATTCCAACGAAAATGTTGCGCTTACTGGTAAGGTGATTGTTCCGGTTAGCAAACGTCCTACCGATTATGAGTTAAACACCGCTAACCTGCAAAAATCCGATTTTATTACAGCCAACTGCGCTTGCACTAAAAAAGCATTATTAAAAGCAGGCGGTTTTGATGAACAGTTTAGTATGGCCTGGCGCGAAGACAGCGACCTGGAGTTTAAACTCATCAATAATAATATACCTATAAAACGTACAGAAAGCGCTTTGGTTACCCACCCGGTACGCAAATCTACATGGGGTGTGAGTGTAAAAGAGCAAAAGAAAACCATGTTTGATGCCTTGCTATACAAAAAATACCCTCAACTTTATCGTCAAAAAATAAACCCAAGGTCGCCTGTATTATACTACCTTATAATTACCGGGTTTTTATTAATGCTGTCAGGATTAATAACCGGCCTACCTATTTTAACCCTAACAGGATCAATTGTATGGATAAGCTTTACTCTGTTTTTTATTACAAAACGTTTATATACTACTAAACTTACAATAAACCATATCGCAGAGATGGTTGTTACCTCTATCATTATACCGTTTGTATCGGTGTTTTGGCAATGGTATGGGGCGGTAAAATATCGGGTATTATTTATTTAGAATGATGAAACTCCCTCCCTCTCAAATAAAAAAGATAGCCGTATTCAGGGCTTTGCAACTGGGGGATATGCTGTGTGCTATACCCGCAATTAGGGCATTGCGTAGCGCATACCCCAACGCAGAAATAATATTAATAGGCTTAAACTGGGCAAGATCGTTCACCGAAAGGTTTAGCAATTATTTTAGCGGATTTATAAGGTTCGCCGGGTATCCGGGTTTACCCGAACAGGGTTTTGAACCGGCAGCTTTTACAAATTTTCTTTCCATTGTTCAAAAGGAAGAATTTGATTTGGCGATACAAATGCAGGGAAACGGATCTATAATTAACCCGATGATGGAGCTTTTGGGAGCTAAACATGTGGCGGGTTACTCAAAGGATGGTCATTACGCACCGGATAACGGTCTGTTTATGCCTTACCCGGATTATGGGCATGAGATAGACAGGCACTTATTATTAATGGATTTTTTAGGTATCGAATTAAAAGGCAATGATCTTGAATTCCCGCTGACTACTGACGATTATAATTCGTTAGATGAATTAAAGCTAAAAATTGAACCCCAAAATTACGTTTGTATTCACCCCGGTTCAAGGGGTACATGGCGGCAATGGCCGGTACAATATTTTGCATCACTGGCCGACTACTGTATTGAGCAGCGCTATAAAGCGGTATTAACCGGCACTACGGAAGAAGCGGATATTATAAATGAGGTAATTAAACAAATGCGTTATGAACCCATCAATACTGCGGGAAAAACATCAATGGGTGCAGTTGGTGCATTAATTCAGAATGCAGCCATGCTGATATCTAATTGTACAGGCGTATCGCATATTGCATCAGCTTTTAAGACACCAAGCATTGTAATTAGTATGGATGGGGAGCCCCAGCGATGGGGGCCGCTTGATAAAAGGGTTCACAGAACCATTAACTGGCTGCAATCGCCTGATTTTCATTCGGTATTTCGTGAAACGGTTGAGCTGGTGAGCCTGGCCGGTTGAGCAACTCATCCATTGCGGTTAAAATATCATCTGCAGAAGGCAGATCTATTGATTTGTTATAAAGACTATTATTTACATGAACAATAACTTCATTCCTGCTGTGCAAATGCGCAGGAACAGGGAACTGTAAAACTTTATTAGCTACATTCCAGGGCGTATGCTGCGGATTGGTTTGCGCATATAAAACAACAACCGGCGTACCTACCGCAGCTGCTATATGTACCGTACCTGTATTAACTGATAACATTATCGGGGCGTGTTTTACAAGGCAAACAAACTCATCCAAATTAAATAATCCGGCAACAGAAAAGCTCCCTTCCCCTATTATGTTTTCCAGCGCATCAGTTAAAGGTTTTTCATCCAACGAACCGGTAAGGAGTATTTGATAGCCTTTTTCACTAATCAATTTTTGCGCTGCATCTGCCCATTTTCGAATAGGATACTCACGCTTTCTTTCGCTTACACCTGCATGTAATATCAACCAGGGTTTGTTGATGTCTACACCTGTTTCTATTAACTTTTTAGTAATAAGTTGCCACAGCTCCTCTTGCACCATCAAATACAGATTTTCGTTATCAGTAAATGCGCCTATAGTTGCTACCAGGTCAAGATCACGGCGCACCTGATGTTCGATGAGCGTGTAAGGTTCTTTATCGGGCACCCAATCTGTTAATAAATGGTAGGGATTTTCGCGGCAATAAGCCAATACCTTTGGGATGCCGGCCAGATAAGCCAACATAGCAGTAGGTAAAGGGCTTTGACTATAAACAGTAAATATCACCGCCGCATCAAAACTTCTTTCTTTTATAACAGACACAATTTGGTTAATGCTTTCAGCGTCCGGCGTATCTGGAGTTTTCACCCAGGGCATGTCAAATATTAAGGCATCATCAATCTCGGGGATATGTTTAACTATACCTTTTGCCATTGATGAAGTGAGCACTGTTATTTTAGCGTCAAAGCTTTCCTTTAGTGCCCGCATAGCCGGTGCCGTCATTATCAGATCGCCCATGTTATCCGGGCGGATACAAAGAATGTTTTTAAGATGCAGCAAACTCATGCCATTACTTTAGTTAAAATTTCATCGGCGGCGTCGTTAATGCATCGGCAAATAATAGTTGGTTCGCGATAATCACCCTTTACCCACTCGGTTTCGTTACCATTATCAATTAAAACTGTTTGGCAATTGGCGCGGTTGCCCGCTTCCACATCGTTCAAAATATCACCTATCATCCAGGATATGGTTAAGTCGATATTATGTTCTGCAGCAGCTTTTATCAACATGCCGGGCATGGGCTTACGGCAATCGCAGTTGATGGCATAAGCGCTTACTGAACCTGATGGGTGGTGTGGGCAGTAATAAAACCCGCTTAAAAACAAACCGTTAAAATCAAACAATTCTCTCACCCTGTCTTCTACAGCCAGTAAACTGTCTTCCTTAAAAAATCCCCGTGCCACGCCAGATTGATTTGAAATTATTATTAACTGGTAACCATCATTCTGCAAACGTTTCAATCCATCAACAGCATCAGGCTGTAAGGTAATTAGATCCGCATCAATATTGTAAGGGATATCCGGGATAAGGGTGCCATCTTTATCTAAAAAAACCGCCTTGTTCATAATTTCATAATTAAGCAGCTTTTGATTTTTGTTGAACCAGTTTGCCTTCTTTAGCTATCGGTGTCATTTTTTTGTATAGTGAGTGCACTTCATCGGCCACCTGCGCCCAGGTAAAATACCTGTTTACACGTTCAATAGCATTTTCGCTCATCCAATCTAAAGTTCCCGGGTCATTCACCATTTCGGTTATGGCTTCTGCAAGCATACCGGGGTTATGCGGGTCAACCAGTTTACCGGTTTCGCCATCGGCAACGCTATATTTAATACCACCAACATTACTGCCTATTACCGGAGTACCACAAGCCATTGCCTCCAGTGGGGTAATGCCAAATGGTTCGTACCACGGTGTGGTGATAAATACATCCGCGGCAGCGTAATAAAATTTTAACACATTGCGGTTCTTGCGCCCGGTAAATATCACCGAATCTACCACATTCTGCTTGCGGGCAATATTGAGTAGCCTTACATATTCGGGGCAAGTGTTTTCTTCCAGCTTTTCATATTCGCCCCCTACAATTAATAATTTAATCGGTTTTTTGGTATTCTTTACGTTACTTAAAGCCTCTATCACATTATCAACACCTTTACGCGGCACCATGCGGCCCAGCTGTAATATCAGGTGCTCATCTTGCGGCAAACCCAATATTTTACGTGCGGCTTGTTTATCCATAGGATGGAACTCTTTAGCGCTAAAGCCACATGGAATGATGCTGATCTTATTTAAAGGCGCGTTATAATATTGAACCAGGTCATCCCTATCTTGTGGGCATTCTGCAATTATATGATCGGCTTGCTTCACTGCCTGCTCTTCTATATAAAGGCGCTCAACCGGGAATTTATCCTGATCGGCCTGGTGTATGCGGCGTACATGGCCCAACGCATGAAACGTAACCACAAAAGGTATACCCAGCTCTTTTTTAATGCCCATTGCTACCTGTGCAGACATGAAGAAGTTTGCATGTATCAGCGAATAATGCAAACGCTCTTTAGCAATAAAAGCGATCATATTATCCTTAAACTCATCCATATGCTGTAAAAGCTCCTCTTTTATAACATTGCATGCCGGGCCGGCCTTAATATTAATAACCCGCACACCCGGAACCCAATTCACAACATCTGCAATCTCAGCATTATCCCTGCGGGTAAATACATCAACTAAATACCCCCGCCCTATTAAATGCTTAGCTAATTGAGCTACATAAACATTTTGCCCGCCGGTATCTACACCACCCAGATCTGCCATGGGCGAAGCATGCTCGCTTATAAACGCGATTCTTTTACTTTGATATTTCATAGTATATATGTTTAGGCTGATATTAATTTTTCGTTTTTGCGGGATGTTACTTCGGTAAATAACTGCTCCCAGTCATTAGTAAATCGTTCTATATTAAAACGTGTCATGGCTACTTCACGCCCATTATTACCTATCTCCCGGGCCAGTTCCGGATCCTTTATCAGCAGTTTCATTTTCTCGATCAGGTAATTAATATCTGTATGAATAAACCCGGAATAACCATTATCTATTACTGCCGAAAGCTCTGTAGCTGCCAAACCAACAACGGGTATCCCCATCATCATTGCTTCGCAGATGGCTAAGCCAAGGCTGGTATAACGGATAGGGTTAAAAAAGAAACGGTAACGGCTCTGAAACTCGGGTAATTGCGGATGCAACACCTCTCCCAATCCTAATTCGCCTGTACCCATACCCACCAGATCCAGCGGGACATGTTTGCGTGCTTCAAGGAAAACATCTAAGCCCAGCAGACGCCCACGAGTTGGCAAATTGTTTATTACCACAATACCTTTATCCAGTTGGCCTGTGTAAATAACGCCTGTATTGGTTACACCATGCTCTATGACCCGGGTTGGTATGTTGTTGTTATCCCACATCAGTTTATTAAAATGGGTAACATGTACCAATATTATGTCGGGATCGTTGATCAGGTGTTTAGTATCTGTTGGATGCTGGCGCGGAGGATCGTGTTCCAGGTATATTTTTGGCAGCTCGCGCTGTTCTGCAGATAATATTTCAAACTGATCTACAGTATAATTTTGGTTGGTTTGAAACAGAATGCAATCAAACTGCTCATCTTTGACCTTATTTGCAGGTATCTCTATAACATTGTCACCAAAGGGGAACGTTTCACCCCTGCCATAATAGCCTTCGGTTCTCCCGGGCTTTGTAGGAATATAGATGTCATAATCCCCCAGAGAAAGGTAGTACAGGTAACTACCGTGAATGTGCCATGTAAAAATCTTCAGTTTGCCTTGCATAATTATCGTTATATGAAATATTAATTCATTAAACAATAACAAAGCCAAACATCAAGTTAATAAGATTTCGACCTAATTCAGTAAAAATTCCGTAAATTAATATGGCGTTTTGATGAAAATTTTATGAAATTCGTAAAATATGGCACAAGTGGCACCGCATCATATTGACAACACTGTCCACTTATGTTAACACCAAAACTTAAATAACGAGCATAGAATGGCACATTTAGTATCTGCAATTTAGAGCTGATTGTTCCATCGCTTCCACATTTTGCGGAAGATACTCCTTCTTTAATTCTACACTTCTGCCAATAAAGCAGAAGTGACATACTTTTAATTATAAATTAATTATCTGTAAATCAATAATATAAATAAAATTTATCATAGAAGATACTACGACAGGCAATTTGTATGTTATAAAGTGCAGGTTAATAGCTTGTTCCCTAATTAAACTATTTATTAAATGCAAAGTCCCTGTAACTGTATGCAGTTACTATTATTATGAATTTACGCCCCTCAGAAAAAATTACAAACAATCAGTTAAATTCAGGTTTAAAATATGTTATTGCCGACGGCCTATCGGCAGAAGCAATGGTTGTGTTTACAAGCGGTACATTTTTAACCGCAATGGCCATACATATGGGTGCTACAAACTTCCAGCTAGGTTTGCTCGCGGCGCTCCCTACCTTTACTACCATTTTTCAGCTGGCATCTATATGGCTGGTACAAAAATTTAATAATCGTAAAATTATTACATCGGTTTTTAACCTGCTGGCGCGACTGCCCCTTCTTGCAATAGGTGTTATGCCCTTGTTATTCAGAGGTACAACAACTATACAGGTATTACTGGTACTGCTTTTCTTTCAGCATATATTTGGTGATATAGCAGGTGCCAGCTGGAACTCGTGGATGAAAGACCTGATTCCTGGCGATAGGCTGGGTAGTTTCTTTAGCAAACGCAGCCGCATTGCCCAAACCTTAAACGTTACACTTAGTTTAGCCACAGCTATGTGTATAGATTACGTAAAAACGCATTATCCCGCCCATGAAATCACCGCTTATACTACCCTATTTTTAGCCGGGGGGGTATTGGGCATGTTTAGCGTATTTTTGTTACTACGCACACCCGAGCCACAACCTACTGTAATGAATGGTAAGGTGATGAGTATGTTCGGTAAATCGCTTAAAAACAAAAACTTCAGGAACCTGCTGGTATTTAACTCGGTTTGGGCGTTTGCACTAAATTTGGCCACGCCATTTTTTACGGTGTTTATGCTTAAAACAATTGGGCTACCGCTATCATATGTAATTGGCCTGGCCATTATCAGCCAGTTAAGCAGCATCGCGTTTTTAAAACTTTGGGGTAACTATAGCGACAGGTTTAGTAACAAAACCATTATTAATATTTGCGCGCCGCTTTATATTACCTGTATACTGGCATTTGCTTTTACCGCTATGCCGTCGTCACACCTGGCAACATTGGCTATACTTGTTATAATACATATTGTTAGCGGTTTATCTACAGCCGGTATTAACCTTGCATTGAGTAATATAGGCATTAAACTGGCCCCTAAGAACGAGGCTATTGTTTATATTTCGGCTAAGAATATGCTTGTAGCTTTCTTTTCTACAATAGCCCCAATGGTGGGTGGACTGATGGCCGATTTTTTTGCCAGCCACCAACTGTTATGGAACCTGCAATTGAAAAGTGCTGATGGAATATCAAACATACAAATGCTTGACCTGCAGGGCTGGAACTACTTCTTCATAATTGGTGGCCTGCTGGCCATGTTTTCTATGAAGCTGTTAGCTAAGGTTAAAGAAGATGGCGAAACGCACAAAAACAAGGTAAGGATACATATGCGGGCCACATTGCGTAATAAGCTACGTAAAAATCTGGGGCGCGAAATAACCGATAACTTGTATGCGCCATCAATAGCTGTAAGGCGCAAGGTGATAAAAATGTTTAAACTTAGCACTGCAACGCCAGTGCTAAAAAAATCTGCCTGAAAGAGTATTTCGCCAATACAAGGGTCCCACTTAAACATAAAAGAAAAGGCCACCGCAAAACGGCGACCTTTTAAATATATGATAGAGTTGTTTATTTTAACTCGATCTGGCGGCTTATGGATTTAGCCTCTTCTTTTTTAGCTACATCTATCTTCAGTATTCCATCTTCGTAGGTAGCTTCAATTCTGTTGTTATCAGCCAGATCGGGTAAGGTAAACGAACGAACAAACGAGTTGTAACTGTATTCGCGCTTGTTGTACTTGCGGTCGTTATTTTCGGTTTGTTGTTCTACAGAAATGTTCAGCAAATTATCGTCTACGTTGATCTTGAAGTCCTGTTTCTTCAAGCCGGGGGCAGCAAGCTCGATATGGTAGTTATCTGACGATTCGCTGATATTAACGGCAGGTACACGGGTAACCATGCGCTCATTAAAGAATGAATCATTAAATATTGATTCGAAAACGTCATTAAAGCCTGGCAATAATGCGTTATTACCTCTGTTGTTGTTAAATTTAACCAATGTCATGGCATTTTCTCCTTTAAAAATCTTTTAAAAAATAAATGATCAATTAATTCATTAAACCTTTGGAATCGGTATCCGTCAGCATTTAAACAAACAAAATGCCAAACAAAAACCAAGATGTTTTTGAAAAAAAATAGGGTAAAAATGACAGTAGAAAATGAAAAAATTTCAGTCGCGATGACACTTTTTCAGCGGTAATCATCTACCCTATCGCACCAGGAAACTTTAACTTAATTAACAACACTATTGGCGTCTAGGCCGTTTGGCTTTAACAGGTGCATCATAACGCCTTATATTGACATGGGCAGGCTTAACTGCCACGGGTTCATCTTCCTTAATACTGATGCTTAACTTCCGGTCACCTAAAGGGGTTCCATCCAGCATTTCTACGGCCAGTTCAGCACCTTTTCGGTCTGTCATTTCCACAAAGGCATACCCCTTGCATACCCGCGTTTTTTTATCACGAACGATCTTGATCGTGCTCACATCTCCATGAAGCGCGATAAGCTGAACGAGTTCCAGTTCTGTCATGTCCAGCGGAAAACCGCCAACAAATAATTTAACCATACTGTTTATTTGTACGCTATAAAACTAAGAAATCAACAGGAGTAAACAAATACCTAAATTACCTATGTTTATACCTGATCAGATAGCTCATAAACGCTTAAAAATCAGGAACCACCTTAAGTTAATAAGGTGGCTCCTGGTTAATGTATGTCTGGATCAGCAAATGTGTTCCTGTCAATTAATGTTAATGATAGCCTGGGTTTTGGTCGGCAGGTGTTATCTGATCATTCAGCTTCATTTCCACATCTGGTATTGGATAAAGCATATTAAATGATTGGATACTTCCTGATTGTTTAGCCCATTTGTTATACGTTTTTATACGATCAACAAATTTACCGGTACGTATTAGATCAATACGGCGCCAGTTTTCGGCAAAAAGCTCGCGGATACGCTCGTCCAGCATCATGGTGCGGAATTCATCCGGTGATGCAACAGTCCAGCGTTTATCGGCAGGTAAAGTACCGCCCCATGCACGTGCCCTTACTTCGTTAACAACATTAACAGCATCGGCTGTTTTGCCTAACTCGTTCAAACATTCCGCATAGCAAAGCTTGATATCACCTAACCTTAATATAGGCATGTTTTTACCGGAGTTCCACTCGTTATTGATCTGCATACCCGAGTGTTTATCAGTACGGAAGTCCTCATACTTTTTCACATGAGGTTTCAGTTCATCATAATCATTACCAAGGTCTTCCCACGTTATTCGCTCTAAAGTTGGTGTTTCGCCATAATAAGTAAAATCATAACGGATGCTTTCTCTTTTGCGTAGGTCGCCATCTTCCCATACCCCGCCGTTTGCAACGGTTTCGTATGCATGCACTGTAGGCACAACTTTATCATAGCCCGAATAGTAGCAACCATCGCCAAAGAACGATTGCACCGCACGCGAACCTATCTGGAATTGCACTTTATTATTGTTCGGATAGATCGGGCTAAACTGAAACTCGAAAATAGATTCGGTAGTATTAGGTTTTGAATAGTCCCAAAGGTCCTTATACGGCACTAAGGTGTAGTTCCCCATCATTTTTTCGAAACACTCTTTAGCCTTTGCAAAATCGCGTAACCCGGTCGACTCCGGTGCCGACATGTAAGCCTTACCCAGCATAGCCCAGGCAGCGCCTGATGTTGCCCTACCGGGATCATTTTTTGCAGGGGCAAGGTTTGCAGCCTTTGTAAAGTCATCAATAATAAACGTCCATACATCCCTAAGTGGCTGGCGGCGGAAACCCAGCTCTGCCTCGCGGTTCAAATCCCTGATAGGGATCTCTCCCCAGTACATAGCCAGCTCAAAATCCATAAAACCCCTAACAAAACAGGCTTCGCCTAATAAAGTGGCCTCTTTGGTGCCCGGGGCGCCATTAAGTTTTTGAAGGCCTCTTATCATTTTTGCGGCCTCGTTTACAACCGGCCAGCGAAGGTTCCATTGGTTAGCGGTATAATTGAGCAGGGAATTTAAGTTTCCATCATAACGATCCAGCCCGCCCTTTAGCGCGTCGCTTTTCATTTGAAATGCACCTTGCTGTAACTCATCGGTCCCCATCATTGTTATTAAGCCCTGCTCGTCTGTCCTGATATTTTTCCAGTTAGCATATACGCCTTTTAAGCTCGTTTCTATTAGCTCGACATTTGAGTACACCTTATCTTCATCCAACTTAGTTTTACTCTCCTCTGTCAGGAATTTTTTGCAGGAGGCCGAAAACAGCACTGTTCCTGCAATCAATATGTTTATAAAAGTCTTTTTCATAATCTTTAGCATTCAGGTTAAAATCCAAAATTAACACCTACAACAAACGATTTTACCGGTGGGTAACCGTAATCTCCGGTTTCCGGGTCAAGGCCTTTGTATTTAGTGATACAGAACAGGTTTGAACCGGTAAAGTAGATACGCATACGGTTAGCATGCCAGTTACTCATCAACTTATCGGGTAAGTTGTAGGATAATGTTAATGCAGATAAACGCAAGTACGAAGCGTTTTGCAGGCTGTAATCCAATTCTGACGGACTATACCTGTTATAACTGGTATTGGTGATAACACGCGGAACGGTAGCATTGGTATTTTCTGGTGTCCAGCGGTTTAACAGATCTGTTGATGCCATGCTTTCGCCAATGCTGTTTATCAGCCCTTCATAATAACTGCTGATTTTTTTAGCGCCATGTGAGTATACAAAAACAGCGTTTAATGCTATGCCTTTATAAGACAGGTCTGTTGAAAAGCCACCATAAAACTTAGGGTCTTTTACGCCTACAACCTGCTTATCATACTGGTTAACAATGCCGTCTTTTACACCGTTAGGGCCCGAAACATCCAGGGCAAATAAATCACCAACGCCTACTGTTTTACCATTGTAGTTAACACCCTCCCACTCAGAACGGTTGGATTCCTGCGCTATGCCACCCGAACGAAATGTATAGATGTTGTTAAGCGATTGACCAAGAAATAAATTGCCTTCGCGTTGCACAACGTTTTCATACAGGTTGTATATCTCTGTAGCATTGCCATACAGTTGTTTTACGGTATTTTTATTGAACGATATGTTTCCGGATAACGTCAGGTTCCAGTCGTGGCTTTTTATTACCTCTCCGGTTACAGACAACTCGATACCTTTGTTATTTATACGGCCAATATTTTGCCACTCTTGTGTATAACCGGTTGTTGTTGCCAACGCGCGGTTAAGCAACAGGTTATCGTTGTTGATGTAAAACGCATCTGCAGTAACCATTAAACGCGAGTTAAGGAATGCCATATCAATACCTAAATTGGCTTGTTTTTGCTTTTCCCAGGTAATATCCGGGTTTCCGCGGCGGCCATCATTAACAATTAACGCGTTGCCATTGTCTATCCTTGAACCATATAATGTTTGATACGCATATTTATCAATGTCCTGGTTACCTACAACACCATATCCGGCACGTATCTTCAATTGATTGAATATATTCTGTTCTTTCATGAAACTTTCACGGCTAACATCCCACGCGGCAGAGAAAGAAGGGAATATACCCCAGCGGTTACCATCAGCAAATTTTGATGAACCATCATAACGTGCAGTACCTGTTAAGAAAAACCGCTCATCGTAGTTATAGGTAGCACGTGCAATAACAGAGAATAACGAGTAACCGTTAAAATCTGACCCCAATACTGATTTTTCCACCGCGGCTGCTCCACCAAGGTCATAATACAACAGATCGTCGCTTGCAAATCTGTCGCCCTGCGCTTTGGTATAGTTTGCACTGCGGCGGCTGGCGCTGGTACCTAATACAGCACTTATACGATGCTTTGAAGCGATAGTAGTGTTATAAGACACTGTGTTATCCCATTGCCAGTACAGGTCGTTCCAGCGTTCGTGTTTGGCACGCGAGTCGCCGTTATACTGCCTGTATGCTTCCTGAATATTCTTTGGTGTAAACTCAAACCAGCTTTGCTGTGCATAATCAACAGCATAGGTAGAGCGAATATCCAGCCCTTTTATTGGGTTGATATTAATGTAGTTGGATGTTACTAACCTGTTCCTGTTTTGGTTACGAGTTATATCAAGCGAGTTGAACGGGTTATAATCATTGTTGTTCTGCTCGCCATGTGAGCGATAGTATACCGTTAGGTAATCACTTGTATACCTTGTACCTGCAGCCATGTAAGGCTCATAGTTAAGCAACGGGTTGCCGTTAAGCGCTTTGTTGTATACGTCATCAGATGGTAAATTGTCATCGGTACGGGTAAAACCTGTGTTTGTACCAACTTTTAACCAGCGTTTAACGTCATACTCGGCGTTAAAGCGGCCTGTATATTTATTCTGGTTTGTTTCATCAATAATACCTTTAGTACCTGCATAACCAAAGCTCAGGTAGAATGTGCTTCTATCCGATCCTCCTGAAAAGCTCAGGGCATGATTTTGCTGAAAACCTGTACGCTTTACCTGATCTATCCAGCTGTAGCTTTTCTTACTATTATAGGTTTCAAACTCCTGGTTAGAGAAAGCTATATTAGTTTTTAGCAGTGTATTATTAATGTAATCTTGTCTGTTTGCAGTAGGGTTATCTTTCATGTAACCATTTGCATAAGCATCAATCCTTAAATCAGCAAGTTGCCCGGCATTAAGTGTGGCAGGCATGTTGGCAAAATTTGAGAATCCTGCCCATCCATCATAAGTAATTACGCCGTCGCCACCTTTTTTACGGCCTTTTTTTGTGGTAACAACTACTACGCCGTTTGCCCCGCGCGAACCGTAAAGGGCGGTTGCAGAAGCATCTTTTAGTATCTGAACAGAAGATACATCATTAAGGTTAATTGAATTAAACCCACCCTGATTGTTTTCCATTATCAAACCATCAACCACATATATGGGCGATGAACCGGCATTGATCGTGTTTATACCACGGATCCTGATAGTAGCATCATCGCTGGGTTTTGATCCACCGCTTATGAACACACCGGCCACGCGGCCTTGTAATCCCTGGTTAATATTGGTAACAGGGCGCTCCAGCAATGTTTTAGAATCTACGTTACTTACAGAACCTGTAAGATCGCCTTTCTTAAAAGCCGCACCTACAACAATCACCTCATTAAGGCTGTTGCTTGCCGAAACCATCACAATTTTCATTGGCCCGGCTTGAGCCGGGATTTCCTGCGTTTCAAACCCAATAAACGTAAATACCAATATGGTACCCGGTGCAACATTTAACGAAAAATTACCATCAATATCAGTTACTGTACCGGTTTGGGTACCTTTAATAGCAACTGTTACCCCCGGCAATGCCTCGCCTTTTTCGTCAACAGTTCTTCCCTTAACGGGTTCCTGGGTCATATCCAGATCAAAGCGTAGTTTGTTTTCGGCTGGTACTTCGTTATTTAAATTCCTGATAACGATAACATCGCCCGATACCTCGTAGCTTAATTTAAGCGGCGTTAATATTTGGTTTAAAACATCGCCCAATGTTTTTTTCTTAAAGGCTACATTCACTTTTTGGCTACTGTTTATCAGTTGAGGACTAAACACAAAACTGACATTACACTGCGTTTCAAGGTTTTTAATTACACTTTTAAGCGTGGCGTTATTTTCAGTTATAGATATCTTCGTTTCAAGAATTGCTTGCGCCTTCCCTTCTTTAGCTACAGCACTACCTAATAATGAAAGAATTATTGTTAACTGTAAGAATGTAATCTTCATTATTGTTATGAGTATCGGTTTATATTTCATAATTTTAATTTGGTTAATAATCAATTTTTTAACTGACAAGAAGGCCCCACTCAATCGCCTGGCGATTACAGTAAAATGGGATGTCAAAAACATTTTTTGGGGGCTAACACTTCGACCGGCAATATTAGTAGTATTGCCGGTTTATTGTTTTGGCTGATATTTAGATGGTCTTTCTTCTCTCCATATTATTTTTTCTCATTTAGTAATTGGTTGTATATGTTGTTGGTTTTGTGCACTTATTATAATTCGCCCGTCTTTAAACTCGAACGAGGCATTTACTGCTGTACATATTAGTTTAACTTTCTCATCCAGCGGCTTTTTGGATATTGATGCATTCAGGCTGATATTGCCAAGTTTGGCTTTATCATATTCAATATTAACGTCGTAAACCTTACTGATCTTCTCAACAATCACAGAGAAAGGCGTATTATCAAAGGTGAACTCCTTTTGAGCTATCTCTTCTGATAAGATCAAAGGCACTGGCAGCGTTTCCTTTTTAAATTTCAGCTGTTGCGGCTGATATGTTACCTGCTGATTTGGAACCAGGATTATTGAGTTTTGCCTATTAGTACCGGCGGCAGCCTTTTTATTATCATATACCAATACTTTGCCTGTATTAACAATCACTTTAAAATCCTGCTTACCTTTTTGAGATCTTACGGTGAAACTTGTGCCCAATACCCGCACTACCATATCGTTACTGTGTACCAGGAAAGGTATTGCCGGGTTTTTATGAACCTCAAAAAAGGCCTCCCCATCCAAAATAACATCCCTTTTTTTGGCAAACGACCTGATGTATTTTAACCCGGATCCCGGTTTTAAAACGGCAAGGCTGCCGTCACTCATCTGCACCACCTTTGACTTGGCAGATGTATTGATCACACTTAAATACTCGCTATTCAACGTATTAACTTGCTGATGCAGCTGTGGTGACGTGGTTGATTTTAATTTAACAAATAAAAAGCCAATTGATACCAGCACTAATAACATGGCAGCAACCTTAAAGTATTTCGACTGGTAAAATTTTAAGGAAACAACATTATCATCTTCGGCTTTATTGTGCAGCCGGTTCTTTATATACCCAACAATCTCATCTACTTCGGTATCACTTAAGGTGGTATCAAGTGGTTTTACAGTAACCGAGGATACAATGAAACGGGCATTTTCCACTACGGATTTTTTATCCGGATTATTCAGCAGCCACTCACTCCAGAAAGTGTTGTGCGCTTCGGTACCTTTTAAAACCCAGTCAATAAAAAAATCATCGTGCAGAAAATCTTCTACCTCGTAGTTTGTATAATTGGTCACGGTAACTGTTTATATTGGTTTATAATTATATAATATTCCAAAACAGTTAAATATTACCCCTCTTAAACCTAAAAATTTGACCTTTTTTAGATTTAATTACATAACTACTTGATTAACAGATATTTTGTTTAAAAGAAATTAACGCCAAAACATCAAAAGAACCACTAACCACTCGGAACGGAAGTTTTTATAAGCTTTTTGTAACAGGTTATGTACCGATTGTTTGCTAATTTCCATGATCTGGGCGATGCTATCAAAATCGAGGCCTTCATAAAACCGCAGGTACATTATTTCGCGCTGGCGCGGCGGTAAGGTGTTAAGCACCTGCCTGATCTTATTGGAAAGCTCCAAATTTTCCAGATCAGTTATCATTTTAGTTTCAATATTAAATTCAACCAGGAACTCATAATTTTCGTCGAGCGGTTCGCCCATGTTCCATTTAGATTGCTCCCTGAAAATACGGAGACGCACAGCCTTAAACAGGTACCATTTCACTGCCGGCGTGGGGCTGATCCTTTCCTTTCGGTTCCAAAGCTCTAAAAACACATCCTGCACACAATCCTTCAAAAAATCCTTATCCTGGCAAATACGGAAGCCGTAGTTGAAAACTACTTTTGAATACTTTTTAATGAGCTGGGTATACGCAACTTCGTCACCAGCCCTAAACAGATCCCATAGTTCGGAATCATCAGGAGCGGTTAAAAAGTTATGTTCGAGTCCCATTTAGGAATGTTTATTTTAAGAGCAAAATTAAAGTAATTTGATTTTTTAATTATGATATAATTAGCGATTACAAATGTGCCTAAATATTTCAAAATATATTAAAATACTGCTTGTCTTTACAGGAAAAATCGTCATCAATAATTAAGAGTTGCCGCAGTAGTACCAAACATCTTTATTTAAGTCCGTTGGGTAAAACACTCACAGACGTCCACCCACCATCTATAAGCAAACTTTGCCCCGTAATTTGCCTCGCCTCATCAGATACCAGGAACAAGGCAGCGTTTGCAATATCTGCCACATAGGAGGGGCGCCCCATTGGTGTTATTTCAGACCAAATACGTTCATAATCGGCTTCTTCCATGGTGCGCTCGGTAAGTGTGGCGCCCGGCGCAACCGTGTTTACAGTAATTTTATATTGCGATAACTCTATCACAAGGTTTTTGGCGAGCATTTCTAACGCGGCCTTCGTCATGGCGTAAGCAGCCAGGTTTTTAAGCGCCTGGTGGCCCACAGCAGATGAGGTAAAGAGTATCGACCCACCGTTTCCCTGCTGCTTCATTTGCTTCGCCGCGGCCTGTGCCAAGAAGAATGAGCCGCCTAAATTTATATCCATCACTTTTGAAAATGATTCCGGGCTGTAGGTAAAGAAATCTCCAAATAGTGTTACACCCGCATTGGCAATTACAATATCTATGCTACCGTAAAGCTCAACCGCAGTATTTACCATCTTATTTATAAAATACAGATCGCTGGAATCACCAGCCATTGCTAAACAATTACCCCCGTTATTTTCATTAATAGCGGCCCCGGCCTTTTTTGCCAACTCTGCATCAAGGTCATTTAAGATCACCGTTGCCCCTTTTTCTGAAAGCATCCTGCATATTTCGAAGCCTATGCCCTGCCCTGCCCCTGTTACTATAGCTACTTTGTTTTTAAAGCTCATTATCAATTACTTAATGTGAATCTCTTAATACTTTACTTCCCGAGCCACCTACCAAAAAATCCATATCAGCACCCAGGTGCGCTTGCTGAACATGGTCGGTATAAAGCTTTACATAGCCACGGCCTGTAATTTCATTTTGAGGTATATATTGTTTTTTTCTTTCGGCAAGCTCTTCGGGCGTAATGGCAACGTTTAACGACCTGCCGGCCACGTCCAGCGTAATTACATCGCCGGTTCTTATCATGGCGAAGTTACCACCCATTGCCGCTTCCGGCGATACATGCAGTATAACGGTTCCAAACCCCGTTCCACTCATTCTTCCGTCTGATATCCGTACCATGTCTTGTACACCCTTCTCCAATATTTTTTTGGGGAGACCCATATTGCCCACTTCCGGCATACCGGGGTATCCCCTTGGGCCAACATTTTTTAAAACCAAAACGCTGGTTTCATCAACCTCCAGATCATCGGTATCTATACGGGCTTTAAAGTCTTCTATGTTTTCAAATACAACAGCCTTACCGATATGCTGCATCAAATGCGGGCTTGCTGCCGATGGCTTAATAACCGCGCCGTTCTCGCATAAGTTCCCTGTTAAAATGGCAAGCCCTGTAGCCGTATTAAATGGCGCATCAACAGTAGTAATTACCTCGCTGTTATAGCCTATGGCTTTGCTGTAATTGGCTGCTATGGTTTGCCCGTTTGCCGTTATACAATCACGGTGAAGGATGCCATCCAGCGCTTTTAAAACAACCGGCAGCCCCCCGGCGTAAAACAAATCCTCCATAAAATACTTACCCGATGGTTGAAGATTAGCTATCAGCGGGATATTCTTCGACAGAGCGTCAAAGTCTTTTAACTCCAACTGTACGCCAATCCTGCCGGCAATAGCCAATAAGTGGATCACAAAATTTGTTGAACCACCAATGGCAGCGTTTACCTTTATGGCATTTTCAAAAGCTTTTCTTGTTAAGATATCTGATAATTTCAGGTCCTCTTTAACCATTTGCACTATGCGCAAGCCGGATAGCTGCGCCAAAACCTTGCGCCTGGAATCTGCTGCGGGTATAGCGGCATTGCCGGGTAACGAAAGACCAAGCGACTCCACCATACAGGCCATAGATGAAGCTGTGCCCATAACGGCGCAATGCCCATGGCTGCGGCACATTGCGGCTTCTATCGTTAATAATTCTTCTTCCAGTATTTTACCTGTACGAACATCGTCATGATAGCGCCAAATATCGCTGGTACCAAGCTGTTGCCCCCGGTGATTCCCCGTTAGCATTGGCCCACCGGATACAACGATAGTAGGGATATCAACGCTGCACGCACCCATCACTAATGAAGGGGTAGTTTTATCACAGCCACACAACAGCACTACACCATCCAACGGGTTTGCCCGGATAGATTCTTCCACATCCATGCTGGCCAGGTTACGGTATAACATGGCGGTAGGCTTCATCAACGTTTCGCCTAATGACATAACCGGAAACTCCACAGGGAAACCGCCCGCTTCTAAAATGCCGCGTTTTACCGATTCTGACAGTTCGCGAAAATGAGCGTTACAGGGTGTTAACTCGCTCCAGGTATTGCAAATGCCGATAACCGGCTTGTTTTCAAATTCGTAATCGGGGATGCCCTGGTTTTTCATCCAGGCACGGTAAATAAACCCATCCTTACCTTTGCGGCCAAACCATGCCCGGCTTCTTAATTCCTTTTCTGCCATTTTAATATTATTGTTTCACATATCCGGAATTGCGCCCGGCTGTAATTCGGCCTAATAACTGTCTAATTGGTTTTATAATTATGATGCTGTAACGGGTTGGTCGCCTAATTTACAGCATCGGCTACAATGTAAATATATTCATCAATTTTTTGACTTTACAATTCCTTAAACATTCAATACCATACCAACCCAATACCCCAACTTATATCTATACCAATGTAACAATATTGTTGCTCACCCTGTAAATTTCATCTAAAGAAATATCATGGGTATTTTATATTGTTAATTAATAATTGTTTCCCTACATTCACTTTTATATCACATTCACCTTAAAATTATTGTATGAAGAAACATCTACTTATCTTTCTTCTGTTGGTTAATTGTTGTGCCAGTCAGGTAATGGCACAAACCCGAACAATTACCGGAACAGTCACCTCAGCCGCCGATAATCTTACCATACCCGGTGCAACCGTCAGGATCAAAGGAACTACTACCGCAGTAAGTACTGATGGCAATGGCAAGTACTCCATTAATGCCGCTACCGGCCAGGTATTGGTCTATTCCTTTATTGGCAACACTACGGCTGAACGTACAGTAGGCGATCAAAGCGCTATTGATGTAATATTACAAACTGATGTAAGAAGCCTGCAAGAGGTTTCTATCACCACAGGGTTCGGTGTAAAGCAGGATAAACGCGATCTTACCTCCTCTGTCCAGGTGATAAAAGGATCGGCGGTACAAGCCACACAGCGCGAAAATTTTGTCACTGCCCTGGCCGGCCGCGTAGCGGGTGCCAATATTACCAGCACAAGCGGCCAACCAGGAGCTTCTGCCTCTATTGTATTGCGTGGTATCACTTCTATTGGTGCAAGCAACCAGCCCTTGTTTGTTATTGACGGCATCCGTGTTAATAACGAGGCATTAAGCCAAAGTGCATTGGCATCTAACGGTGATAACCGCCGGCAAGATTTCACTAACCGTATAGCCGATATAAATCCGGATGATATTGAAACCATCACGGTGCTAAAAGGCGCGGATGCGGCAGCTGTTTATGGCTCGGATGCAGCAGGTGGCGCTATCGTTATAACCACAAAAAAAGGTACAAGTGGCAATGGTGCATTAACTTACGACAATAACTTCAGCTTTGCCAAGGCCTACCGTTTCCCAAAAGTGCAAAACGTATTCGGCCCGGGCTCGTCAGGTAATCTCGATCCTTTGGTTAGGACCGCCTTTGGCCCTGCCTATGCCCCCGGTACCACAACATATGATAACCTGCAGAATATTTTTCAAACGGGCTTTAGCCAACAGCATAACCTTGCTCTTGAAGGCGGTAGCGATAAGGCAACCTATCGTATATCATCAGAGTACAGGCATACAGGCGGTGTTCTTCCGGTAGCTTATAATGATAAAATATCACTAAGGTTTGCCGGATCAGCAAAATTAAGTTCTAAACTAAGCAGCAGCGCCAGCTTTAACTATTTTAATATAGATAACCGTAAGCTAAACAAAGGTAACTCGGGTACTTATATCAATGCGCTGGCATGGCCAACCAACGATGATGTGCGCAACTATCTTAACCCGGATGGCAGCCGTAGAACATTGCTGCCACCCAAACTAACGAATGTTGTTACCGATGCTACTATAGATTTTGATAACCCTTTGTGGGATGCGAATAAAAACATCAGCCGGGATAAAACTAACCGCATGGTAGCCAATGTCGACCTGTCTTTTGATGCTGCAAGCTGGCTTAACTTAAGGGCGCTTGTTGGTGTCGATTTTTATACCACCAATGGTAATAACCTACTTAGTCAGTATAGCTCCTCTTATCAAAACTCACCTTTAAACAGTTTTGCAGCTACCAATGGTATTGCCACCGGCGGTATCATTGATAATTATAACGACAACAATCTGCTTACTAACGGATCGTTGTTCGCTACTGTAAAAAAGACCTTCGGCGATTTCCGGACAACTCTTGCCCTGGGTGCGGAAATATTTGATAACCGCGACCAGATAAATGGTTTCTACGGAGAGAAGTTCCTGCAGCCCGATTTTAACACGATAAACAACACTACACCAACCACGCAGCGCAACTCGAGCAACTTCTTCGAGACCCGCCGCATTGGTCAGATAGCTCGTTTAGGGATCGTTTACAAAGAGATGATCACCATTAATGCAACCGGGAGGCAGGATTATTCATCCCGTTTATCCGGAACTGCAAATAACACCTTCTTCTACCCTTCTTTTGGCGCGGGTTTTATTTTTACCGAGTTGCCAGGGTTAAAGGATAACAAGATCTTATCTTATGGTAAACTAAGGTTCTCATACGCCGGTGTGGGTAAAGACCCATATGCCCCGTACAAAATTAAATCGAGCGTTATACAGCAGGGCACAACAGGTGGTGGTTTTGCTTATGATGTTACCGGAAACAACCCTAACCTGCGTCCGGAAAAAGATTACCAGCTGGATTTTGGCGCAGAGCTACAATTCTTCCAGGGCCGCTTAGGTGCCGATATCAGCTTTTACCAGTACCGCGCTACAGACCAGATCTTCGACCCGAGGATCAGCTATGCATCAGGATATATCCTGGAGTTTGTTAACGGCGGAGAGATAAGAAACCGTGGTATCGAGGCACAACTGACCGGCGTGCCCATTAAAACAACCGACTTTAACTGGAGCACATTTATAAACTTTACCCTAAACCGGGGTAAGGTGATCAACCTTGGGGACCTTCCGGAGTTTTATAATTCCGATACCTGGATCTACGCTAACGCGCGCGCCAGTTTATTCCCGGGCAGTAGTTTAACAAATATTGCCACCTATACCTATGCACGTAACAACAAAGGCCAGATATTGGTAGATCCATCAAGCGGTTTACCCATTTCAAACAACGCCTTTGTTACCTCGGGCGATCGGCAACCAGACTTCACCATCGGCTTTGGCAATAACTTCACATACAAATCTCTAAACCTGTCCTTCCTGTTTGATATCCGCAAAGGCGGCGATGTATTTAACGCAAATGAATTATTCCTTACCCGTTATGGTTTAAGCGCCCGTACCCTTGACAGGATGCAGCCACGTATTATACCCGGCGTGTTAAAAGATGGCAACGAAAACAGCGCTACGCCAACCGCGAACACCATCCAGGTAACACCATACTATCAAACTACCTATTATTCAAGCGCCGTTGAATCAGATTTTGTTGAGCACGACGTAAACTGGGTAAGATTGAGGGATGTTACACTTAACTATTCCCTTCCTAAAACTTTACTGGCGCGCTCAAAAGTATTTAAGACCGCCAGTGTGTTTGTTACCGCAACAGATCTGTTCCTGATAACCAATTACTCTGGTGCCGACCCTGATGTTAACGGTAACAATTCATCAACACGAGGCTCCGGATCAGCCGGCTTTGATTACGGAACGGTTGCTACACCGCGCACCATTTCTTTAGGTTTAAGAGTAAAATTATAAGCAGACACCATGAAAAAGATCATATATATATTTACGGCACTGCTTACCATAGGCATTGCCAGTAGTTGTAAAAAATTCGTCGATATAAACGATAACCCAAATGCGCCAACCAGTGTTGATGCAAGCACGCTATTACCACCAATGCTGGCCGGTATGGCCCGGGGTAACTGGTATGACAGCCGTTATATTGGCCAGTACGTGCAAATATGGGGCGCCCCCACAGCCCTTAACGTGTGGGATCAGGAAGGATATATCCCCGGTAGTGACTCGGGTGGCGAAATGTGGCGCACGGTTTATTTTAGCCTTGGCCAAAACGTGAACCTGATGATGCAGGATGCCATAGCGGGTAAAAAATATGATTACATTGGTGTAGGATGGGCATTAAGGGCCTGGGGATGGCAGAACGGGGCCGATGAGTACAACAACATGGTTATAAAGGAAGCGTATGACCCTACAAAACTCACCTTTAATTACGATAGCCCAGATTACGTTTACGCAGAAGTGGTTAAAGATTGCCAGACAGCCCTTAACTATCTTAACCTTGCCATAAATACGAATGGTAACACTTCCGCCTCATTAGCAAAAGGCGATTATATGTATTATGGCGACCTGCTTAAGTGGCGGAAATTTGTTTATGCCATACTTGCGCAAAACACGCTGCATTTAAGTAATAAATCGACATTCAATGCAGATCTGGTTAAGAAATATGTTGATAGTTCGTTTGTAAGCAATGCCGATAATGCTAGTGTACAGTGCACCGGCTCACAATCAGGCGATGCTAACTTCTGGGGGCCAACACGTGGTAATATCCCAAGTTTCCGCCAGTCAGACTACATCGTGAAACTATTAGATGGCAGGATATTGGCAAGCGCTACCGAGCAGGATACCCTTGCAGACCCACGCTTACCGCTTTTGCTTGCGCGAAGTAAAGACAGGGCTTTCCGTGGTGTTGTAGCGCCGCTTGGGGATCCTAATACGGCCGATGCAAACATATCTATACCTGCCATGGCGGGTGCAACCACAGCTAACTCGGGCACACCATCTGCAAAATACATCTTCAATGACAATTCCAGAGGAGTGCTCATGACCTACTCCGAGTTACAGTTTTTTGTTTCGGAAACGTTATTTAAGAAGGGCGACCTTCAAGGGGCATATACGACTTATATCAATGGTGTAAAAGGGGCGCTTGATTTTGTGAGCAACCCACCAATAGGCAGTTCATTAACCGGAACCCAAAAATACATTTCGCAAACTGCAATTGATAGTTATTTAGCGGGTCCGTCTGTTCGTCAAAATGCGGCCGCATTGCAACTGAGCGACATTCTTCAACAAAAGTTCATTTCCCTGTTTGTTTGGGGCGCACCCGAGGCATGGTCTGATATGCGCAGATATGACTATAGTACGAGCATTTTTCAGGGATATGTTATCCCCACTACCATTTATCCGGATAATGCAGGCAAACAAGTATATCGGTTGCGCCCAAGATACAATTCTGAGTATATCTGGAATGTGCCGGCCCTTAAGTTAATAGGCGCGCTTGATGCGGATTATCACACTAAAAAACCATGGTTTGTATTACCTTAAGCATTTAACGGACATGAAAAAATTAATATATATAGCGTGCAGCCTGCTATTGTTAATGGCGGGTTGTACCAAAACCAAAATAACGCAGGTAGGCGATCTAACTACCGGTACACAAATAAAACTGATACACGTTGCTCCCGGAGTACCTGCCGTTGACGGCTATGTGAATGGTACAAAGGTTTCAGCAACTACCACCTATTCTGTAACTGATAATAACCTCATTACAGCGGTAACTACCGGCTTTGGTTATTTATCGGTGTTCCCGGCTAACAATTACGTATCTGTACCATCCGGCAGTACTGCAATAAAATTTATCGCGGCTACCCCATCCCCGGTATTAAAAAGCGCGCAGACCATTGCACCGGCTACTGTTATTGGCGAGGTTACACAAAGCAGCGCCGATGGTTCGGCCTACTCTGCATTTTTAATGGGCCTGCCCGGGGCAACAACAAATGGGTTAACCGTGAAAGTAGTGGAAGATAAATTCCCTGCTCCCATCGCTAATAAGGCATTTATTAGGTTTGCTAATACAGTACCTAATGGCGGAGCGGTAGATTTGAATGGTACCTTTACTTTAGCAGGAGGCACAGCTACAACACTACCCATTATCAGCAATATAAGTTACGGAACAGTAACAGACTTTGTACCTGTAGACGTTAACCAGGCAAGCACAACTAACTACAAGTTTCAAATGGTTATAGCGGGCACCACAACCACTTTTGGAACAATTACTGCCGATATACCGTTAGCTCCGGGCAGGTACTACACCGTAATTGGCCGTGGTTTGGCTGCTGATTACGCGGTTCCGGGTACTGATATAACCTTAAAAGGTACTACAAGGCCAACAAAGCCGGTAGGCGACCCAACAACTACAGCGCCCGAAATTTATTACAACGCGCCGGGCATTACCTATTATACAAATAAGTAAACTAGAACAGCCACCAAAGCGGTGGCTGTTTCATTGCTATTGTATTAAATAACGGAGAACAATTCTCTTTGTATTGTTGATTTAGTTTGTAGATTTAACACTCATTTAACAACATATGAAAAAATTTCCGGTTTTTAGCAGCAAACGCATTTCGCGTTTTATAGGCTTGCAAATTGTTTTAACATTGTTCTTTTTTTCCGGGCTTAAAGCCTCGGTTAATAACCTTGTAATAGAGAAAGACCCTGCTGTTATAGGCAGATGGGACATCACTATTGAGAAGGATGGCAAAAACCTTCCTTCGTGGTTAGAGGTTCAAAAGTCGGGCACACATACGCTTATTGGCCGTTTTACCTACGCTTTCGGCAGCGCACGCCCTATTTCAGAAGTTAAGCCGAACGAGGGTAAATATAGTTTCTCTATCCCGCCGCAATGGGAAGAGGGAAAACGCAATATGGATTTTGAATTTGAGGTAACCGGCGATGCCCTAAAAGGCACCATGGTTTATACCGATGGTAAAACATACTCTTTCACCGGCGTTCGCGCACCCTCATTGGTCAGAACAAAACCAACCGTATGGGGAAAGCCTATTAAGTTGTTTAACGAAAAAGACACCAAAGGCTGGCATACTGATGGCAAGAACCAGTGGACAGTTGAAAATGGCATTTTGCGAAGCCTAAAATCGGGTGCTAACCTGATAAGCGATAAAAAGTTCAACGATTTCAAACTGCATATCGAGTTTCGTTACAAACAGGGCAGCAATAGCGGCGTATATCTAAGGGGTCGTTACGAGATACAAGTAATTGATACTAAAAATGGCGAACCAGAGCCTATTAATAACCAATTTAGTTCGGTTTATGGTTTCCTTCCACCCAATAAAATGATGGCAAAAAACCCCGGCGAATGGCAATCTTACGATATTACGCTTGTAGGCAGGTTGATCACCATTGTAGCCAACGGAACCATGGTTATATGCAAGCAAGAGATCCCCGGACTTACGGGAGGTGCTATTGACAGTAAAGAAGGCGAACCGGGCCCACTCCTTATTCAAGGCGACCATGGCCCTATAGATTACAGGAATATTATTATCACACCAGCTAAATAACCATTGCAGGTAAGCGCTCTAAAGAGATTTACCGCATCCCAAATAGCTAATAAGTAGAGCCGCATTAAACAATGCGGCTCTACTTATTAATGACCCTACCTATTCAAATACAGGGCTTTATAACTCAATAATCAGTTTTGAATTTTTATAGTTGTTTTAGCTGCTGAGTTCCAGCCATCAATTTCAATTGTCAAATTTTTACCGGTTGTAACCGGATATTCAACTATGATCTTTTTTTCGGCCCCGGGTAAAACCGAGATATAGTTATCAGTATAAAAGGCTGGTAATATTCTTTGTTTGGTATCCTGATCTATTAAAGATATTCTGTTGAAGAACGAAAGCATCTTTTGTTGTTTATTATTCAGTATAACCTCAATTTTTCCGGGTTTTATAAAGCGGGTTGTGCTTACCAGGCCATCAGCCTTCATATTTTGCAGACCTGAGAACTCTCCTTTGCTATCCGGTAGCCAATACAGGTTTTCACTTATTACACTTTTATCGGTATTTAATAGTTGCAGGGAAAGGAAACCACCCTCCTTTGCCGCCATTTCATCCATCGCCTTTTTTACTGACAAGATCTTTTTGGTTGACGAAGGCACAATGTCCACAAACACTTGGGTAAGCAGTTTTTCTTTCCCATCCATATCAAAAGTTTTAACAACAAGCATCATACTGCGTTTTGGTTTAAAGGTATTATTAGCCAGCGTCACCATACCGGTTACCGGGTTGCACATTACATGCAGAGGTTCGCTGCCATTATGAAGACCGTATAAACAAGCGTTGGGGTCAAGGTAATAATCATACATCTGGCCACGCATTGCGGTCCACGGGTTTTGCGTTTTCCAGATTATAAAACCGGTGTACCAGTCCCACATATGTGCTGTAAACCCTTCTGCAAGTCCACGATACTGATCATAGTTAACTAACTGTGCCTTGCGCGCAAAATCTTCTGCATTTTTGGCCTTGCCATATTTATTAATGCTGGTATCATAACCAATATATTTATGGTAAGCCCAAACACTATCCATTTTTGTTTTGTGAGTTTGTTCATCATAAACAGGCGCTATTTGGTTTTGCGCGGGGATAAATCTTTTTAATGATTCATAATCGCCCACCCCTACCGAGCCTATTTCTGAGTTAAAAGGATAAGTTTGATGTTCCCAAAAAACAGATAACGGCTGGATGCCATAAGGGCCGTCGCCGTTACCGCCCCAAACATTGCGCGACATTTCTTCGGAGTTGGAATAATCTACAAACCAGCGGGTATTATCCAACTTTGGTAAAATAGTATCCTTTAAAGCCACCAAAATATCTTCCGGCGGGGTTATTTCATTGCCACCGCACCAAATTGCTAGGGACGCATGATTACGGATCATTTTTATCTGATCCTCGGCAGATCGCAGGAATAAACGATGATTATTAGGATACTGCCTCCTGGTCCATTGGTCATCCAGCTTCATGGGGTCAATCCAACGGCCATTACAATCGCCAGATCCCCACAGGTCCTGGAAAACAAGCAATCCATATCTGTCACAAGCATCATAAAATTCGGGCCGTTCTATCATGGCACCGCCCCAAACCCTGATCAAGTTAAGGTTCATATCGTGGTGAAAGCGTACCTCGGCATCATAACGAAGATCTGACAGGCGCAGCATAGCGTCAGATATTATCCAGTTCCCTCCTTTAATAAATATTTTTTGCCCGTTAACAGCGATTTGCCGGCTACCGGTATGCTCGTTCCATTCGCTTTGTATTTCGCGCACCCCTACTTTTAGCGATTGCTGGTCTGAAACCGTTTTGCCGTTAATTACAAACTTCACCTTAACATCGTAAAGGTTTTGTGGGCCGTAACCATTCGGCCACCAAAGCTTCGGGTTTTTAAGTATATAATCGTTAAGTGTTACGGTTACTGTAGCATTAGGTTTTAAGGTAACGTTCTTTGATACGGCCGCACCTGCAATTTCATAATTTAATACACCCCTCACTATTTTCGCGGTAGGGTTGTTTACTTCTGCTTCAAATTTTATAGTTGCGGGCTGTTGAAAACCGTCAAACCGCCTTACTCCCGGAACTTTGGTAATTACATGAGTATCGGTTATACGCACCGGGCTAGTTTTCTTTATGGTTACTTTATCCCAAATGCCTGTATTCCTATCGCGCACGGGCTGTATCCAATCCCATCCGGCGGTATATTGCAAACCTACGTTACGCGCGATGGTACCATCGCCACCCTGGCCGCCGTTAGCGTTACCCAAAACATCGGGCGGATAAACCAAAATGGCTAATTTATTATGCCCGTTCTTAGCTACAAATGGTGTTATATTATAGGAAAAGCGTAAAAACATCCCCTTTTGGAGGGTTTTGTTCAGTTTATGACCATTCAAATAAATATCGCAGCTGTAATTAACCCCTCTTAAATTAAGATATACCTGGTTACCTGCAGTTGCAGGCAACTCATTAAATTCTTTAACAAACCAATAGGTATAATACTCCGCACCTGTTTTATAAATATCCGGGATCAGCTCGTTATTCATCCCATAAAATGGATCAGGAATTTTTTTATTGTTTAACAACGTTGTTAAAACCGTACCCGGTACGGTTGCAGGCATCCAGCTATTGCTGTTAAAAGAGGCACCGCTTAGCTGGTATCCATCTTGCTTTACATCTTTTATTGCAGCGCATTTCCAGCCGGTATTTAACTCGTAGCTATTTTGTGCATGCGCTGTAAACCTAACTGTAAGCAATACTGTCAGGGTGAATACTATTCTAAAATTTAGCTTATTGATGCGTAAAAGTTGCGGCATTTTCATGTAGTTGTTTAGCAATGATGTCAGAGCAAATCTATTTTAAAATTTCCTGACATTAAACACGCGAACCATTTTCTTAACTGTGTTTTGGTAATAGTTTTATGACAAACCTACCAAGGAAACATTAGTATCACTCTTTCATGTATTTTTTTACACAAGAGCATGCCGATATTGCAGCTTTATTTACCTTTACGCAATGACAGATGAAGAGATCATTACCTATTTTGAAGCAGCTATTTTACCCGAAACACTCCGTTTAGACCGGGCAACAACACAATTTAACGTAAAAGAATCTGTAAAGAGTAATATTAAACTCATGCTGGCAGATCCTAAAGATACGCATTCCCGGCACAGGTTAAATCGTATTGCAGAAGCTATTGAAACCCCTTACAACGGACCTGAAATACCACGTTTTTAGTATTAGGCAGAAGCATTAAAGTCGAGTTATTCTAATTGTCGGGTGTGTAAAAACGGGTGTATAAAAACGGGTGTATAAAAAAATACAAACAATTTCATTGATTATTGATTTTTATTTAAAAACAACAATCATCATGGCAAAGAATGAGAACGTATCAAAGATACACCGAAAGGGTAAGCCAAGTGGCAATGGCAAGGACAGTGAAGGCTTGAATGAAGCATTCGCAGGTACAGACCCAGAAACAGAAAATGAGATAAGGGCCGAATATATTGATGAACAAACTGGGGAGCCTGCAGACAATGTTGAAGTTAAGCACCATAACCGCCATTTGCACAAAGGCGAAGACCTAAAGAGTTTTAAAGATACTGAAGAGTAATGGTGAACTATGACAGTGGTATTTTGTTTATGCTTTAATCAAATTCGAGTTAACTACTTAATCCCTGAATAAATAACCACTATAAGCTAAACCTTTAGCCACGCTTTTGAAGTTATCTCCCGAATTTAACTTGACATGGGGAAACTTATTTTTAAACAGTTTTTGAATACTACCTACCATTGATGTACCGCCCGTTAAAAACAGGCTATCAATATCTTTTGGATCGATATGGTTTTTCAACATAAATTCGTCTAGGCAGTTGGCTATACGGGCTACGTCTTTTTCTATAATTTGTTCATAAGCAGATAAACGTATTTCTTCATCAATTCCGATACCCATTTTCTGATAGGTAAACATAGCTTTATCTGCATTTGTAAGCTCAATTTTTGCTTTTTCGATAGATTGAAATACCGAGTATCCCAAGTTATTATCAATGAGCGTGATGAGGTTTTTAAACTTCCTGTCGTTACCAGAAAAGTAATAGTAATCTTCTATATCTTTTTTAATACGCAGCCCGTTAAAAAAATTCATTTGTTCCCATGAGCAAATATTAGCAAAAAGCGATTTCGGTACAGTTAAAACCTTACCCGGAGTAGCTTCATATTGCGTGTGCTTGCCAAAATATGGTGTGCCTTTCTCCCACATAAAGGCAGAATCAAAACTATCACCACCAATATAGATCCCGGCAGTTGCCATCATGTCGTCTTTCCTGTCCTTACTGCCGGCTTTCTCTGGATCAAGTACTAAATAAGTAAAATCTGTAGTACCACCACCAAGATCGGCCACCAATACCTTTTCTTTTTTTGAGAGGGTCCTTTCATAAGCGAAAGCAGCGCCTATAGGTTCAAATTGAAAGCGAACATCTGTAAAACCCGCAAGTTCTGCCGCTTTGTTGAGCCGGGTTTGTGCTAAAGTATCTTTTTGTACATCGTCGTCATCAAAAAAGACCGGCCTTCCGATTATCGCTTTCCGGCAATCCTGCCCTATCAATTGATCCGCGCGATCTTTTAACTCCTTTAACAAGATGGCCACAAGATCCGAAGCGTTAAATTTCTTATTGTGAATGCGGGTTTCGGTGAAGCTGCTTTTTGGTAATATTTGTTTAACAGACTTGATGAAACGCCCTTTCATGTCATCGTCAAGGTAAGCTGCAATTGCTTCTTCGCCCACAACGTAATTTTTAGCATTTGCCACACTTGGCTGATGATAGAAATAAATAAGCGATGGAATAATGATAGTGCTATGTATTTCTTTTATTTCTTCGTCGTAAATAACCAAAGCAGAATTGGTGGTGCCAAAATCAATTCCGTATAAAAACCTACCCATAATATGCTGATAACAGTGAAAATTTAAAGGGCGGCGAAATTATTAAAAAATAGCATAGAAAGAAAACCGATGTTTGATGAATTGCGCCGGCATTATATAATTAAGAGTTAGATAAGAGTTAGATGGAATTAAAGGGACTTTGTTGATAAGCAGCTGTATTCAGCATTTATTCTTTGGGGTAGCTTACCTAAACAGGTTAAAACCGATATCCCAAAGAAATATAGTTAATGCGCCCCTCTGTTGAGAACCCTTGCGAAAACTGGATGAAAATTAATTCGGCAGGAACTACATAAACACCATAGCCATAACCGTCATGCCATTTGGATGATGATTCGTTTGGCACCCACACGCGGCCAACATCATTAAAGCCGGTAATGCCTACCGAACCGGGAAACAGATAAGAGTTAAAATCAAATAACTTTAAACGGACATCAAAATTATTATAGGCCATAGTGCGCCCTGTAAAACGCCAGCTATGAAAGCCGCGCAGGTTGTGCATGCCACCTAACTTTAATTGCTGATAATAAGCAGCATCGCCGACAGTGGTACCTACCCCGGTTTTGTTTGATATGACAAAGTCAGAACTCCCTGTTGGTTTTAAAAAAAAGGTGAACTCGGATAGTAACTGCCCAAAGCGGTCATTGCCTCTATTTAATTGTTGTAGGCCTGTTAAGGTGGTATGCCACAATACTCCTTTGCTAGGGCTATTGGCATTGTTACGTGTATCATAATCTGCACCGGCAACCAACCCCGCGTAAACCCTTGACGAGAAAACATCTTGCTGTGGGTTTGCAACAGCATAGGTATTTAAAAACTTGAGCATATTATTGTCCTGCGCGCTGGTATAATACTGCCCTGCAACACCCGCATTAAGGCGCAGCTTACTATATTGATGAGCCAAACGTACATCTGCATTTATCAGATCGTACCGGTTTCGGTAAAACTCAATTTCTTTATTTCCTCTATCTATAAACTGTGTTTCGTTACCTATGCCAAAAAAGTTGTTTACGCTGTTTGGCCCACGCGAAACCACATTAATATTCAAGTCGTTATTGCCAATAGCTCCTCTGTAGTCGGCCGCGTAGGTAATAAAAAAAGACTTCCGGGCCAGTGAATAGTCTATCAAAAGTTCGTGCTTGTAAGCATGCGGTTCTTTACGGAAACCATGTTTAACATAGCTAAAGCCCCCTACCAATGATACCCCGTAATCGTTATTGTACTGCCCCAGAATTATAGGCTCAAAACGGTCGAACCGGTAACTCTTCTTGTCGTAATTATTTACAGCGGTGTCTGTTGATAAGCGTAATTTCGCCTCAGACCTATCCGGTACAATATTCGTTTTATCCGAACGGTCATAAATGTAAAGGTTGCGTTTATTATCTACCGATGCAGCCACTTTGAAAGTATCCACATCACTCCCTCCTATCATACGGACTTTTATGGGAGATCTGCCTTCGCCTGTTACATTAAAAACATCCTTGCCATCAAACCCATAAAGTCTTATTTCTTTGGTGTCATTCGGCTCAAACTCCCGATGATAGATGATCTGTGCAAGGCTGTCGTTTTTAGTAACTTTGTTTATAGTAATGTTAAGCTTGCCGTTAGTTTCCTGCCGGATATCGAAATGCTCGCGTTTATCCGACAACGGCACCTCCACAATTTGCGCCAAAAAACGGTAGTATTCCAGGGCTTCAGTTGCAATGTTGTCTCTGCGGGCTTTCATCGTACTGATGAGCTGAGGCGCAGATAATTTATAAATATCGCCAGGGAGCCGCTTAAACGCGTCTTCAATAACTTTATCAGTCAGGTTGGCCTGTACGTAAGCAATTTGCTCTTTCCAATCGGTTTCGCTAAGCTGATTAAGAAAGTACCTGTCAAAATATTGTCCGCTTAAATTCCAGGCTTTGATATCCCTTATCTTACTGCTGTAAGGCTGAAAACGTGCTTTTAGCCATTGATGCGCAACTATCCACGGGAAAATACCCCCGGTTTTATAATACACCTGATCGCGGTCGCGGGGAATGGGAGTGTATACTGTACTCTTGCCTTTTTTATTTTTATTCCAGCGCCATTGGTCGTCGTGCCTGTCCCAATCGCCCAATATCATATCCAGCAGGCGGGCACGCAGCACCATTTTATAATCAAACCTAACATCGTTATCATCCCGAAGTTTCTCCTGCACTTTAGTTGTGTTATCCGTTTTGTCAGACTCCAGGGGCTCGTGCTCCTCAAATAAAAAAACATCGTTTGCAAAATCTTTGCGGTATTTACCCAATGCCGGATCATCCGGCACATAAACTATTTGAGGGTTGGCATGTAAAATATGCAGGGCATCAGCCAGCGGGGGTACGGTTAAGGCAGCAAAGGGATTTGCCGTTGATACCTGATCCTGTAGTATATCCCTGGCAACGCCTTGGCGCAAGTTGGGCGGCAGTACCCGCTCGGCATACTTTTGAATGGTCCGCAACACCCATTCCTGCCCGGATGGATCGCGCAGCCTAAGTGATTTGGTTTGCATACCGCCGCCTTTCTGGACAATAGTTAAACCACCTTTTTCGGTTTGCAGGTGAAATACTTTAATTTTAACAGGTACCGCCCAAAGCTTGCGATAGTTTTCGCCAAAAAATAACCGGCGCACCTTACCTACTTTATCATATTCGGGCGCTACTGCAATGGTTATGCTATCGTTTTTAATACTTTGCGCATGCAGTTGAGGCCTTATGAAAAGCAATATTAAACAAAACAGTATCTTAAAATATTTCATCAAAGCAGGGGTGGCTTGGCAGCTGATTTATTTTTTTTAAAGCCTTTGCTAATATAATAATAACTGTGGTTGATATATCATAAGTTAACACAGCTATAATACAGTAAGAAATCAGTTGCCGATGTACACAGAGCTTGTGATACGGGTGATCAATGGCGATAACAAAAATGTTTTTTTTAAATTCTTACATCCCGCCTAAATAATATTGAAAAGGATACGAAACGCAAAAGGATAGAAAAATAATAAGGAAATTTAGTTAATCAATTGGCAATAACGCAGCGTGTTACCGTCCGCATCAGTGACATAAAATTCCCGCCGTCCCCAAGTCTGATCGGTTGGCCCCTGGTGTACCGGTGAATTGGGCCTGCCGGAGGTGTCCAGGCCGCGGCTGAGAAATTTAGCGAATAACGCATCAACGTCAGCTACCCAAACATATACGACCGAGCCGAATAACTGCTCGCTTTCATGTGTGGTGATCTGCAGTTCCATTTCTTCATGGCCGAGGTCGACGACGGGTGAATCCGGGGTATCTTCCGGCCAGGTCATTACGAAATCCAGCACTTCGGTATAGTGCCGGATGGCCGCCCCCATATCCCGGACTTTGAATAAGGGAATAAATTGCATAATCCAATTTAAGAAAACCAATAATTATATTCACACTCTGTTCGATATTTTCCAAGCTTTTTTCTTTGTCCGCGTGGAAATGGTTCAGCTAATCGGGCAGTTACTTCTTCACTTGTTTATTTGCCCAATCTTTTAGTAACGTAATGGCGTCAAATAGAACACCTGCTTCACCTCTGAAATCACCTGAGCCTTTTGGCTTACCATTCTGTACATCATACCATTCAAAGAAACCTTTATGCAGAATGGTTCTTTTTATCATTGGCTTAAGTGCTTCGTAGGCATCTGCCTCCATGTGATACGGTAACAGGGCTTCAGCAATACGCCCACCAAACCATGTCCAGTCGCCCGCGTTCTGATAAATATAAGGATGCATATTCGGAAACTGCTCAGCCGGATATGGCGGATAAACGGTCATGCCGATAGTAGCGAACTTTTCTTTTGAAGCAGCCTCATTCATTTGACGATTAATTTGCCTTATCTCCGCCACTGTGTTAAACCCGGCTATGATCGCACAGATGGATCCTCCTGTATAAAGAATTTTATTTTCGTCAAAGTCCGGTTTAAAGGGGCTTCCATCTAAATAAATATGAGGCAGATATTTCTGGCTTTTGGCCGACCACAAATGTGATCTGACGCTGGTTTTAAGCCTGGCAGCAACAGCTGACCAATCCCTAGTAAAGGAATAACCTGCTGGTTTCATAGCCACCAGATCACGAAGGGCAATAGCAAACATGGCATTATCGTAAATATCAATCGCCCATTTTGTTTTGTTATTGATTGCCACTCCCCAGCCAGATTCTGGCTGAACATCTCCCCAATCGATGGTTGTCGCGCCTTTAACGAGTTGATATTTTTCAGACCAGCGGTCGTTAAGAATATATTGCACTGCATCCTCCATGCGTCTTATAACCGTTTTGCCATCTATCACTTCCATCAGGATCGAATTATCCCCGGTCGCATCGATATATTTTTTCACGGCCTGAACAAGTGAGGATTCCTGGTCGGTTTCCACCGTATTTTTATGAGCTGCCCAGGCAGGTAGTAATTTCGAATAACGATATTCATAACCGCCGTGTGCTTTTGACGTATCAACAAGGCCATCCACAATATTTCCATCATTGCCTTGTATCTTAAAAAACATAAGCAGAACATTTTTGACTGTACCTGGGTCGTGGGTTTTTAGGGAGCCGTTTATAAATGTAGTGAAGTCCCTTATCCAAACCTCATTATACGATGTACCTGCCGAAAATCCCTTAAGTAGCGTAAGTGCTCTTTTTTGTATGGTATCAAGTTTGGCGTCATTTAATATCTCGCGAGCAACCGACTGCTTGTTTAATGACTGACCACGAGCGGAGCCGTAAAAGATGGGAATACATAAAGCCAGTAGTATAAAGGATTTTTTCATTGGTAGGTATATTAAAAAAATTAGAATAACGGTATAATTGGTAATTTTTGAATATGTAATGTACAAACATAAATACATAAAAATAAAATTCAAAGCTGTATTGTTTTAATTGAATCTTAGGATATGTAATGCTAACCTGATGGCAATGGTAAGGATGTGAAAGACCGGATCATGCAATTATATCTGTCAGAAATAGCAACCGAATTTTTTGGCTCCAAATTTGAATATAAAGAATTGACATTTAATCCTTTGCACTATGCTATAATGTTTCAAATATCAGTTGTTCAAAGAATGAAAGCAAATGACAACGGCAATTCGGCTTATGGAATGCAAGTATGGAGTTAAATGAAAAAGGCTATTATTTCACCATCTTATTATTTGGCTTATTCGCGGTACAAAAAACGTCAGAGACAGAGCGAAGACCTTGCCGTTACGGACCTTTACTGATTGATTATTTACGGGCCTGACTGATTACAGCACTTATCGGAGCGATCATGGGGGCAGCGCCGAACTTTTCAGCCAGTTCTTTTTCAACCCTGATTTTTATTTCGTTTATGAAGGCAGCGTTACGCTTTTTGATCTCTTCATAAACAGGCCCCCACTCTACAAGACCATTTGCTGCTTCTTTTGCAGTTGGGCTGACAGAGAAGAGTCCAACTTTTTCAATTGATATTTCCACAAAACCGGCATCCTGTAATAATGATGTTATGACAGCTTCATCATGCATCGAGGTCGCAAGATTAGAAGATTCAGGCAATGGCTCTTCCAGGTATTGCTCGGCAATACATCTACAGGTATAGGATGCGGCATTATTCTCCAATTTATCCCAGGTGGTAAATAAAAACAAGCCGCCCGGTTTTAGTACCCGGCATACTTCTGCAAATGCCTTCGGCTTATCAGGAACAAACATATATGCGAAGCAACAAATAACCATGTCCATACTATTGTCGTCAAAAGGAAGTTGTTGGGCATCTATATTTTGCCAGTCAATATCAAGATGGCTTAACTTTTTTTTGGCTAAAGCCAGCATATTCCCGCTGATATCCGAAGCGATTAATTTTGCCGATGGTGGAATACGTTCCCGGATATGGCGGGTAACGCGGCCTGTTCCGGCAGCGATTTCCAGTACAATAGAATCGGGGGCGCAGTCAATCCTTTTTACAACTTCTATTGCATACGGCTCAAAGTATAACGGGCCAAAAAACTCATCATATTGAATGGCACTTTCCTGCGGAAAATCGGAAGAAGGACGTATAGATGGCGTATTGCTCATAAATTATTACCTCATATGCAAAAAAAAGGAACAGCGGTCAGCTCCGAACCGCAAGCCCATATCGCCTGTTAACAATCATAGATATAAAGGGTTTCTCCTTCCATAACAATTTGGCCTCTGGATATATGTTAGGCTTATACATATTGCGTTGTAGGTAGGTCATGCATCGAGCCTCTGACCCTCAAAACACCCCGCTGTTCCAACATCCCGAAAACAGTCAGATCTAGTTCGAAGACCGCGCCGCTTTGGGGCTCGTTCGGCATGTGGCGCTGCTTCCATTCGTCGATAGCGGTGGCGACCCTGGCGGCAAGCCCTGTGGCATATGCCTCTTTCGGTAATAGCAACACCGGCACGGTCACCGGTATTCCGGCCCCGGCAATAGCTTCATAACTGTACGAGACGGTCAACCGCAGCCAGCGACCGGTCGTATCGCCCAACAGTCGGGTGAAAAAAACCTCGATGCGTTCGGTCAGCGTTTGGCCGAAATCCGATATGTCGATCGGATCCGGTGCGGCCAGGAAAGGCGCAGCAGCAGCGCCCGGACCCACAAACCCGGTGCGAAGGGCGAAGTCGGGGTTTGGTGTCTTTCCGTCAACCGGCATCAGATTGCGTTCGAGCGCCAGCTCGGCGCGGGCGCTTTCGACCCCAAGTACATCCAGCTTTTCGAAAACAAGGCTACGCAAGTACCAGTTGCGGTCGGCAAAGGGCAGGTAGCGCTGTGTCGCGTCGGAACGGAACCTCCAGTATTCGCCCGTCCTTTCAGCAGCGTAGCCTTCATAACGCGGTAACAGCTGCGGCACGCCCGACCCTTCGGCGCCGGTGATAGCGACGCGCAATGTACCATCTTCTCCTTCGGCTTCCGCGATGCGATACGACACCTGCTGTTTCATCCTCATCATTTGGGTGCGATACATCCAGGCATTGCTCACGTTTAGCGCCAACCATTCAAATGATTCGCGGGCTTGTGGCACCACGTCTTCTTGTTCCAGGTCGGTACGCAGCTGCGCATAGGCCTCTGAGAATTCGATCAGAGCGTCGAACAGGTCGGGCCTCGACGTAGCATTCATTACAGATGCACCTGTATTGCCGGTATCGAGCCGCACGATCAGGGTGTCCTGAACGGCTGATTGGCGGTCGTAGGCGATACGGTAATCCCACAGTCGTGACTCAAGGAGCTTTGCTGTTGCATCAGCGGCGGCGCCTTCCGAAGCCAGCGCCTGTTGTTGCAGGATGACGGCCGGCATGGGCAGGGTTTGAAGCAGGATGGGAACACTAGCTTTCAGCAGCGGCCCGTTGGCCGTCGGCAATGTAACGGGATAATAGAGGCGGATATCGCCTTCGCCGTAAAACGGATTGGCTGCCCCGATGACCCGGAGCCCGCACTCGAGCGGCAGCGCCTTATGTTTGGCATGGTCGGCTGTGTCAGTCGAGCAGGCAGAGATGAACCAGGTCTTGTTTTCCCGAAAATTGAGAAAGATCTGCGACATAGCAAGCATTTGTCTGGTATCAACTGGAATTGCTTCCGCAAGCAGCCCCACGCCCACCGGGGCTTCGACGCCGCTAAGTTCCGCAACGAGCACGGCCACCAGCGTATTGGCGCGGCCGGACTTTTCCTCAAGCCACTCCTGCAGCCACCATTGGGCCTGTGCGAGCAGGTCTTCATGTCCGGTGTCGGTGAAAAGTGTCGCGAGCTCCTGACGTGCACGCTGGCTGGCAACGGCCTGGCGCGCAGCGGTGACAGCATCGGACGGATGACGGTCGAGCGCTTCGACGAAGCTTCCAGCCAGAGCGTTGAGGTCTACATCCTTCACCGACCGCTTCCCGATGACCGTGTCATGCGACCAGAGCGAATGACCACTCATGTATTGCCGCACCGGAACATCCGGCCTCGACTGCAAGGCAGCCGATAAGGGCCGCAGCCCGAAAAACGCAGAGCTTGAGAGCGAGCACCCGCCTTCGACCGTCCGAAAGGGCACCAGCCATAGTGTTTTCCGTCCGTTATTCACCGAGCACCCTATCTTCACATAGGGTGTTTTGTTTTCGAACGTCGTCACCCATGCTTCGAATTCTGCATTCGGAATGACACCGAAAGGGAACTCAAGGCCAGAATTTCCCCTGGTCGGCATTGACCCGAAAGGGTCCGGGCGCCAGGGTCTATCCCAAAGATACAATGCGAGCGGCCTTAGCCCTTTGAGCTTGCTTGACAGCGCTGCGGAAGGCAGGCTGATCGATTTTATCACAGGCTCAGGGCGACTGCCGTCGTTGAGCATGGCATTGAAAGCATCCAGTACGGCTCTGACAAAAGACAGGATGTGGTGGGCCGAGTCCCAGGCCGCAACATCCGGTACTGCCAAAAGCAGATAACGGGCGTGGGAAAGGGCATCTTCGGCATCAGAATACCGGTAAAGGTCCGTAACGGCCCTTTCGGTGTCTATGGGAGGTCCTTCGGTTCCGGCTTCAGTGAAATACGGAGCGGTATCGAATCGGAAATCGATCACGAAAGCGTCGGGTAGCAGGCAGGCACTGTAGGTTAAATTTGGCCATTCTGCGAAAGGAGGAATTTGTTTATACTGTCCGGAAAGATCGTTGGTTTGTGATTGTATCATGGTTAGGTTACTATGGGTGTTAAAGCCGAAGGGAAGATAGGAAAAAACGACAAGAATGCCGTGGCGCGGGATATTTTCTATGTTGGCAGAGAATGTCCAACCTTGTGAATTGAATTGTGCTGGTGATCCAATCTCTCCATGGCCACAATGGTTTTATTTACTAATTTTGAAAATTTCAAAGTACGAAACATGGCCACTATATGCCCATTTTTTATTAATGTTGTTAATAGAAAAAAAGTAAAACTATCATCATGAAGCAAATGATATTGGCAAGTATTGGCTGGTTGGGTGTGATTTTGTGCACAGTGGGCTATTTATTGCTAAGTATGAACGTAATAACGGCCGAATCGCGCATTTTTCAGTTATTAAATATTCTGGGCGGCCTATGCTTAGTAGCCACAGCTGTTGATAGTGATGATATGCCAAATGCGGTAGCCAATTTATTATGGATGTTTATAGGGGTTTATGCTTTGGGCCGCCGCTTGTTAACTCAAAGCCTCGTCCGTAAGGATTAAGTGCTCCATTCCTAAAATTTGATAGGCTCTGTTCTTATAATAGTCAAGCCTTTCTATATACGCCTTTTTATCATTCTCCAGCGATAGGTAAAAATAAGCACCATCTACTAATACGAAAATTAAATCAGCTGCCATTTTAGGCGATAAGACGTTTATCAGCTGTTTTTCATTGCATTGCTCAATCATTGCTGTAAGTGCAAGGCGAAGAGAATCGAGTATGGCTTTGTATTTCGTTTTTATTTTTTTCTCTCTGAAAGCAAGTGCATAAAAGGTGTAAAACAACCCGTCATCGAATAACAGGTTCCATTTTTTTGAGAAAAGCTTTTCAATGGTTTTTTGCAGGTCTGATAATGTAACCTCTCCCATGTTTTTAATAGTGTAGATCAGCAGGTACCGCTCAAGTATATGATCTATCAACGCATAGGTAAGATCTTCCTTTGTTTCAAAATAGTGACTAATCAGGCTTGGGTTAATGTCCATCACCTTTGCTATTTTGGCAATAGAGGTATTTTCATAACCTTCCTTTTTAGCAACCTTATAAAAAGTCTCTATAATTTCTAATTGTCTTTCTTCCTTAAGGCTTTTTCTACCCATGTTAATATTATGTGAAACGGTTAAACTAAGCAAAAGTAATGTTATTCGGAAATATAATAGATTGATTGACCATTCAATTAATTTATTAATTTTATGCTAACTTGCAGATAACATTATAAACAGACCTTAGGCCTCGATTTAACAGGCACAGCTTTACGAGAATCGCGTTTACAAAATCTTACTTGAATATGAAAAAATTCGCGTGGGGGTGCTTATGAATTTTATAAAGGCTTATACCATCCTTATCATAAGCTGCATGGCTTTAGGTGCTGAAAGCAGGATCACTAACAGATTACATAAAAATTTATAATCCTTAAACTAAAAGACGATAGCAAAAACATCAATCATTAAACACGGGCCAGGTTCGTGTTTAAAAAATGAGCAGGTACGCGGTGCTTGCTTATATCCTCTCTTATACAATTTACATTAATTAACAATTAGCTAATTTATGAAAAGAAAGAATTTTACCCATTTTTTACCCCCCTCATTTTTACGGTGTATGAGCCTGATGGTAGGCTTTATGACACTTTTAAACACTTTTGCCTTTGGTGAAAAAATAACTAAGCCAAATGATCCTGCCAACCTGTTTGTAAGTGCTCCCCGGATCATAAAAGGATATGTTACTGATGATAAAAAAGTAAATCTGCCCGGGGTTTCTATATTAATAAAAGGCACTAATACAGGCACCGTTACCGGCCAGGATGGCGGATTTTCTATTAAAGCCGATAATGGAGACGTACTTGTTTTAACCTATTTGGGTTTCAAGACCAAAGAAGTGCCCGTAACGGAAAGCAATTTGTATAACATAATTTTAGAAGAAGATTCCAAAGGCTTATCTGAAGTTGTAGTGACCGCATTGGGCGTAAAAAAGGAAAAAGCCAAGCTGGGCTACGCCGTGCAGGAAGTAAAAGGAGAGGCATTGGTTAAAGCGCGCGAACCCAATATAATCAACTCTTTAACGGGCAGGGTTGCAGGCTTAAATATCACAAACTCCACCGATCTGTTCCAGGATCCGGGGATTTCTTTACGCGGAAGAAAACCCTTAATTGTTATTGATGGTATCCCTGATCAGTCTGCCGATCTATACAAGATCAATGCGGATGACGTGGAAAGTATGAGCGTATTAAAAGGTGCAAGCGCTTCTGCCTTATATGGTTCTATCGGCCAAAACGGAGCGATCATGATCACCACTAAAAGAGGTAAGGGTAAGAATGTAAGCGTAGAAATTAATTCCTCTACCGAATTTCAGCCCAGCTTTATCCGGATCCCCAAAGTTCAAACGGAGTATGGCAATGGTTTTAAAGGAAAATATACATATGTTGATGGTTCGGGCGGAGGCCCGGAAGGCTCTGGCTGGATCTGGGGCCCTAAATTAGACCAGCGCGACCCATCAACACCAAGCGGCTATTATGAAACCCCGCAGTTTAATAGCCCTGTTGACCCTGTAACCGGCAAGCTGGTGCCATTACCGTTTATTTCAAGGGGTAAAAATAACGTGCCTGATTTTTTCAGAACGGGTGTTATATCCAGCAACAATATCAGCATAACGCAAAGTTCTGAGAAGGGTTCATTCCGTGCCTCAGCCTCGCACATTTATCAGCTTGGCATAGTACCCAACACGGATCTGAATAACAGCTCATTCAACGTATCGGGCAGCTACAAACTGTCAGATGCTTTAACGATGGATGCCCGTTTAAGCTATAACAAACAATACACCGATAATTTTCCCGAAACCGGTTATGGCCCAACCAACTACCTCTACAACCTGATCCTGTGGACAGGTGCCGACGTTAGTGTTAAAGACCAGCGCGATTACTGGGTACCGGGAAAAGTGGGCTTACAACAGCGCAATTATAACACCTCCTACTACAACAATCCTTATTTTCAGGCTTATGAATACCTGCGGTCATATGATAAGAACAATACCTTTGGCTCGCTTGATCTGAACTACAAGATCAGCCCTGAGCTTAGTATCCAATTTCGTAATGGTATCAACTCTTACGACCTTAACCGCACGTATAAAGAACCCAAAAGCTATATAGGATACAGTAATATATCGAAGGGGAATTTTACCGTTAATACCGCCAGCTATTTTGATATTGCCTCAGACCTGATAGCTGATTATAACCACACCTTTACCGACAAAATTAAGCTGCATGCCCAGGTAGGCGGCTCAAATTACTACCGGAGTAATAAGTATGGGAGCACCTATACCGACGGCTTAACTGTTCCGGGCTTTTACAACCTGAGCAATTCTGCCAACCCTGTACAGGGGAATAACTTTTTGGAAGAAAGAAGGACCAGCAGCGTTTACGGTGTGTTAGACCTGGAGTTTTTAAATGGCATATACCTTACTGCTACGGGTAGAAATGACATTATATCTACCCTCCCTGTAGCAAATAATAGCTTTTTTTATCCTTCGGTAAGTGCATCCGTAGTCATCTCCCAGTTTGTTACTTTACCGCAATGGTTTAGCTATCTTAAAACACGGGGCTCATGGTCCAGGGTGTCAAGCGCTACTTTAAATGATAATGCTTACACTTATAGTTATCTGCCTTCGTACAACAAAGGTACCACCTGGAATAATACCCCTGCACTTAGTTATGGCAATGCCATATTAAACCCCAATATCCAGCCGCAAACATCAGATAGCTGGGAGGTGGGTATCGATACCAAGTTTTTTAATAACAGGCTTAGTTTAGAGGCCACTTATTATCAAACCAGAGACTATAACAACATTGTTTCCATACCATTATCTATCAGTAGCGGTTACAGCAGCCAGTTAGAAAATGGAAATGTTTATCAACGTAAAGGATTGGAACTTGTACTGGGAGGCTCGCCGATAAAAACTAATAGTTTCAGGTGGGATGTTGCAGCAAACTTTAGCCAATACCGCCGGTATTTAAAAGAGATCTATCAAAACGCCCCTACGCTAGGTTATTTAAAAGTTGGCGACCGTGCAGACAAAATATATACTTCTGTATATCAAAAGGATCCGCAGGGTAATATTATTTATCAAAGTAACGGCTTCCCGTTAGATGATAATTTTCAAAGGTTTATTGGTAATCAGGACCCTAACTGGACATACGGTTTAGAAAATACGTTTACCTACAAGAATTTTGCTTTAAAAATTTTGGTTGATGGCCGTATTGGCGGTATGATGTACTCTACAACTAACCAAAAAATGTGGTGGGGTGGCACAAACCCCGGAACGGTTAACCATTATCGCGATGAAGCAAATGAAGGTAAAGAAACATTTGTGGGCAAGGGTGTAGTTGTTGTTTCCGGAGAAGCTACTTACGATGCCAATGGAAATATCACCCAGGACACCCGCGTTTTCGCGCCAAACACCAAGGCGGTTAACTATATCGATTACATGACCAATACCAGCAATAGTGCATATAATAACTACAACTATTTTTCGCAAACATTTTTAAAGCTGCGCGAGGTTACCTTAACATGGCAGGTACCTAATAAATGGCTGGGCAAATCATTTGTAAAGGGTATAAATTTATCGGCAGTTGGCCGTAACCTGTTGCTATTTTCAAAAATGCCAAATGTTGACCCGGATCCTGCTTCAGATAACCTGCAGACACCTTCGACCCGCACAATTGGCTTTAACGCGAACATTAAATTTTAATCAGTTAGATATTTAATATGAAAAAGATATTCTTAACACTGCTTGTTTGCATAGCTATAGGGCAAACAGGATGTAAAAAATTCAGCGAGTTTCAAACCGACCCCAATAAATCAACCTCGGCAACGCCCGATCTGTTGCTGAATACTATTGAACAGTCGGCTTTTCAATCAACCAGCATAGGTGCGGCGTTAACGTGCCGCCAAATGGTTTATACCGATGGGGCGTCTGACGAGCAGTATTATGGCTGGACAAGATCGGGTTTTGGCGATTATGACAATTTACGCCAGGTATTAAAAATGGAACAGGCCGCAACCGCTCAGGATAAACCGCAATATATGCCGATAGCAAAATTTTTTAGGGCCTGGTATTTTTTACAGCTTACGCAAACGTTTGGGGACATCCCTTACAGTGAAGCGCTTAAAGGCGAGGATGGTGTATATGCCCCGGCTTATGATAAACAGGAAGACATTTATTTAAGCGTCCTGAATGATCTGAAAGCCGCGAATGACCTAATTACTGCCAGTACCGAACCTGTTTTGGGCGATATTGTATACAACGGCAATATGCAGCAGTGGAAACGCGCTATTAATTCGTTATCGCTCCGGGTTTTATTGAGCCTTTCTTTAAAAGTGGATGATGCCAGGTATGATATCAAAAATCGTTTTGCAGCTATTGTGAACAATTCGGCACAATACCCCATTATGACCGGGAATGCTGACAACGCCCAGCTTAAATTTTATGATCTGGTTGGTAACAGGTATCCATATTTTAATAATAATGATATGCAAACCGCGTACTATATGGAAGAAACCTTTGTTAACTTGCTAAAAGGATATAAAGACCCCAGATTATTTAGCTTCGCAGATAAAGCCCCCAAATTTTCGGCATTACCGCCTACCGACTTTAACGCATACGGCGGTGTAAAAGGCAGCGCCACTGTAAATGAGAACAGCGGACGAACTACGGATGGGGAAATTTCAAAGATCAACCCCCGCTTTTATAACAATCCGGTTAATGAACCAAGTATTGCAATGGGTTACGCCGAATTGCAGTTTATACTGGCCGAAGGCGCCGTTAGAGGATGGATCAGCGGAAGCGCTGCCGATTATTATCAACAGGGTATCCGCGCTTCCATGTCATTTTATAATATTGCCCCGGCTGCTATTGATGCCTATGTAGCACAAAGTAGTGTTCAACTACCGGCCGTTAACCCGCTGCAAAGCATCATCACCCAAAAGTATATAGCCTCGTTTATGAATAGTGGTTACCAGCCTTTTTATGAACACCGCCGAACCGGCTTCCCTAACTTTGATGTCTCTGGCGACGGGGTGCTGAATAATAAAATGGTTCCTAAACGCTGGATGTATCCCGAAAGTGAGTTACGTGTAAACCAGCAGCACAATACAGAGGCCATTACCCGGCAGTATCCGCAAGGAGATAATATTAACGGGGTTATGTGGTTAATTAAACCCTAATAATAACTTTGCTTTCCGGCCACATCACATAGCTGGAAAGCATACTTAAAGAGGCTTATTTATATCTTACTAAAATCAAAACATGTTTAAAAAAGTTATTATAGCAGGTTTAATGTTTGCGGGCCTGCAAGGCATGGCCCAGCAAGCTAAAAAAACAGTATTTGTTATTGCCGATGGTATTCCGGCCGATGTGATCGAAAAACTTGATCTGCCAAATATTAAACGCATCATTCAGGATGGCAGCTATACCCGCATCCATGTTGGCGGCGATAAAGGCACCTACAACCAAACCCCAACCATTTCGGCTGTCGGGTACAACAGTTTATTAACCGGCACCTGGGTAAATAAGCACAACGTGCCCGATAATGATATCAAAGATCCTAATTATCACTACCAAAATATTTTCAGGCTTTTAAAAGAACAGTATCCGAATAAAAAAACAGCAATTTTTTCGAGCTGGACGGATAATCGCACCAAACTGCTGGGGCATAATTTGCCTACAGCCGGTAATTTAAAGGTAGACCAGTATTTTGATGGTTTTGAATTAGATACCGTAAAATTCAAACATGATAAAAAATCTGACTATATGCACAGGATAGACGAGCAGGTAGTTAGTGATGCTGCGGCTACACTTAAGAAAGATGCTCCCGATCTTTCATGGGTATATCTGGAGTATACCGATGATATGGGCCACATGCATGGCGACAGCCCCGAATTTTACGCAGCTGTTAAAATGCTGGATGCGCAACTGGGTAAAATATATGATGCTATTAATTACCGCAAAAAAAACTTTAAAGAAGACTGGCTATTGGTTGTAACTACCGACCATGGCAGGGATGAAAAAAGCGGCAGCGGACACGGAGGTCAGTCAAACAGGCAGCGCAACACATGGCTGGTAACCAACTACCCCCATTTAAATACTTACGCTAAATATTTCCAGCCCGCTATAGTAGATATTTTGCCTTCAATAGCGCGGTTTATGAATATCAATATCCCGATAGAGGTAAGACAAGAGCTGGACGGAACCCCTTTCATTGGCCCGGTTTCTGTTGCCGACATAAATGCGAATTACATACAAGGGAATATTGATGTAAGCTGGAAATCGTTAGACGATAAAGGCAAAGTTAAAATATGGGTTACCACCACAAACAATTTTAAAACCGGCGGTAAGGACGAGTACCATATGCTTGCTGAGGTACCTGTAAATCAAAAACACGCTTTGCTCGACGTAAAAAACTACCCATCAGCATTTTATAAAATTGTATTGGAAGCCCCTGATAATATCACCAACAAATGGCTAATAATGGAGGCGAAAAAATAATGAAAGCACATCATATCTATCTCATCACTTTTTTACTGGCAGTAGGTACCAAAGCAGGATTTTGTCAAACTGCCCCACAGGAAAAAAACATTCCCCTGCTGCCCGCCGGGCCGGCATGGGGCGCGTTATGGCAACAACGTGCGGGAGAATATAGAGCCCTGACTTACCAGGCTTATAATTTGGCTAAGATACGTTTAGACGAATTCATCGCAAAAAAAAGACAAAAACCCAAAGCTATTATCACAGATATCGACGAAACGGTTTTAGACAATAGCCCCTATTTTGTCAGGCAGGCGAGCAAAGGCAATACTTACTCCGATTCTACCTGGATAAGCTGGACAGCGGAGATCCGCTGCGATACAGTACCCGGCGCATACAATTTTTTAAAGTATGCGCAAAGCCGCGGGGTAACTGTCTTTTATATTACCAATCGTTTCCAGGTTGAGCAAACGCCTACAATTAAAAACCTGCAAAAATTCAATTTGCCAAATGCCGATTCTTCGCATTTGTTGTTACTTAACGGACAAAACTCAAGCAAGGAAAGCAGACGACTGCAGATCACTAAAAACTATGATGTTGTACTGTTCATCGGTGACAATCTGGGTGACTTCAGTAAGCTATTTGATGGCTTAACTTACAACCAACGCAGTGAAAAAGCCAGTGTAAGCGCTAACAACTTCGGCAATCATTTTATTGTTCTTCCTAATGCGATGTATGGAACCTGGGAAGATAAGTTGTATCCCAAAAATGCAGCTTCAGAAAAGGATAAAAATGCGGCATTAAATACGCTATTGCGTTATGAATAACAAAAGTAATTGAACCAGTATATAAACAAACGACCCGTCTTAGGCCGGGTCGTTTGTTTATATACCTTAGTACCAAGGCATTCAGCAACCCGATCAGTTAAATATATCACTTTCGTACACCTTAAATCTAAAATTAAGTTTTAGATTTAAGGTGTACGGTTTGGTATCAAACAGGTAGAGAAACAATGATCTTTATTGGTATTTCAGGGAGGGGTTATAAAGTGCAAACCCTGTAAATCTTCTGATTTACAGGGTTTGATTTGGTATTGATTTCTGTCGTCTTAACAGCACAATTTTTGAACCATTTTTTGCAGGATTTGAAGAAATTGGCTAGCTAAACAAAATGAGGGATCATATAAACGATACCTAAATTAGCGTGGCTTTTTGATTGGTGAAATAAGCATTCATATGGTGATTTTATGAATAGGATTATTCCCCCTGATAAGCCCGTTTCAGGACTGCCAGGTCGATCTTTTTCATCGGCATGAATGCCTTGCGTCACGCGGTCGATCTGTTCACGGGTGCCCTTCCGGAACACGTCTGCCATTAAAGTTGATGTTACCTGCCAGGAAATACCAAATTTATCCTTTAGCCAGCCGCATTGCTCGGACTTAGGATCAGCGGAAAGCGCGGAGAAATAATAGTCGATCTCCTCCTGCGTTTCACAGGAAATCAACAGCGATACCGCTTCATTGAAAACAAAATCATGCGGATGGGCGCTATCCATCGCCACCAGCCAGGTACCATTAATGAAAAAATCAGCGTACATTAAAGTACCCGCTTTATCCGGCCCTATATCCTGCGGGCGCGGCGCAGTGGTACCCCGCTTGCTATCCTTGAATATCGAGCAATAAAAATCGATAGCTTCACCTGCTTTGCCGGCCATCGCTTCGGTAAATAGCAACGATGGCATAACTACCGGTCTCTGCTCGCCCGAATTCTTAAGCAGGAGCTGCCAGGAAACGCCATATTTATCAGCGAGCCAGCCATAACGATCGTTGAACGGGTAGCTATCCAGTGCCATCATCACCTTACCGCCCACTACGAGTTTGTTCCAGACCTCATCCAAATGGGTTGCCGTATCAAAATGAACCATAAAGGAAATAGACGGGTTGAACTTGAACAGCGGCCCGGCACTGATCGCCATAAAGGGTTGCCCGGCTAAGGTAAACTCCACGATATCACAATCGCCTGAGGGCGTATTATGCAATTGGTTTACATAAGTTACTGTCGATTCTGGCAGTAAGCCTGTATAAAATTCGGCAGCTTCCTTTGCCTGGCTGTCGAACCATAGGTGTGGTTTGATCGGTACCATCATTTTTAATTTAGTTTTTCAGGTATTTTATTAACCCCAAAATAAATGATTTGTTGCGGGGATATAAGGGCTGTTAGAAACATTTTTGGGGTAAATTGCGACAATCTTGTAAAAGCTAAACGATTTGTTAAAGATCACGTTATAGATATAAACTGTGTAGAGGGATCTTTTGGGAAATTTTATCCAAACCAAGTCTTTCCTATTACCATCTTTAATATATCAACGATAACTTTCTTTAAAAGCAAGCTGGCTTTTCGCTCGAAGCCTTCCGCAAAAATTTCAAATAAAGCCCATTCAATCCCGCTATTGTCCTATCCGCCGGTTCCTATCGACGGTAACTTTGTGGTATCAATATTTAATGCAATGACCACAAAAATCAAACCGATCGCCGCTCGCTAATGCGGTCGCTACCGGCACCGCGACAGGGATGGCCATTAGTAAACAATTAATTATAGCAGAATTTTAAATATGGACAAACAATTCTGGGATGCGCGTTACAACGATCCCGCGTATGCCTATGGCACCGAACCGAACCTTTTTTTCGCCGAACAATTACAAAGACTACGTCCCTGCGCCATTTTAATGCCTGCCGACGGCGAAGGCCGGAACGGCGTTTTTGCAGCCACTTTGGGCTGGCAGGTAACAGCTTGCGACCTGAGCAGTGCAGGCCGCGATAAAGCTTTAGTGCTAGCGGCAACACAGCAGGTTGATTTAAATTATATCGTTGGTGATCTAAATACGCTTCAATTTGAAGCAAATGCTTTCGATGCCATTGGTTTGATCTATGCTCATTTTCCAGCAGATCAAAAATCCAGGTTGCATCGCCAGCTTGACCGCTATCTGAAGCCCGGCGGCGTCATTATTTTCGAAGCCTTCAGCAAGGCGCACCTGGAACTCAGACAAGTCAATCCGGAAGTCGGAGGTCCCACGGAATTGGCCATGCTTTTTTCAGCAGCAGAATTACAGACCGACTTTCCCAATTATACCATCCAACTGCTGGAAGAAATAGAGACCACATTGCTGGAAGGACAATATCACCGTGGCAAAAGCGCCATCGTTCGCTTTGTCGGCATTAAACAATAAAATTTGCGGATATCACCTCGACAGCCGCCATTGAAAACATGTTCAAACAGGCAGGCGCATTTAACGCGTTCATCTCTACTGCAGGCCCACTTATGTCGGCCTCTGGTCAACAATGGGCAATGCCGAATTCCGCAAAGGGGTGGAAGGCAAAATGATGGGCTAGATCAACCTGGTCCTTATCGGCCAGTATTACATTAAGCCGAAAGGTTTCTTTACCTTGATCACCGAGGCTTTGACCGATGAGCCCAAAAGAATATCGCGAGTGCCTCGGCTGCCAACGGCGCCGTAGAAGGATTTGTCCGCGCTGCGGCTATTGAACTGGGAAACGGTATCCGCATCAACGCGGTCAGCCCGACGGTGATTGAAGACTCACCGCAATATTTCCCTTACTTTCCCAGCGAGATTCCCACCGCCATGCAGCAACTCGAACACGCCTTTCGCAAAAGCCTGTTTGGTGCGCATACCGGGCAGATCATCAAATCGTAATGATCTTGCTGAGCAAACCGCCAGTTTGGCAGACATATATGGGCGGTTTGCATATTAAATGTTGCAATACGGGATTAAAGCAAGACATTTACAGGTAATTATGAAAAAATACTTTGCCATTCTTTTGAATATCGGTTTCTGGGCCTGTTATTTCATTTTGATCGGCATCCTGATCGCGCTTTACAACAAGAGCAGCCCGCCTGCGGGCGATCACGTCGCGCGGATGACCAATGCTTTCAAGAACCTTTTCCTTTTTGCCATCCTGCCATCCGCGATCACTTACATCTTATATTATTTAGTTTTGTTTCCCAAATACCTGCAACAACGTAAATTTTGGCTGGCGCTGGCCTTTGGACTGGCAATCGCCGTTGGCGCGGCCGTGTTATCTTATATCCTGCATCGCTACCTGATTGAAACCGGCCGGGTATTAGACATGGACGAGGGCGGTAAGAACGGGCGCAGCACCGCCGTCAAGGTGATCATGGTTACTTCTTTTATCAACCTGATTGCTGGCGTGATCGCTTTAAGTATTAAAGGATTTACTACCTGGGTGTCCGAGATCAGGCTGAAAGAACTGTTAAAGGAAAAAAACTACGAAATGGAAATGGCGCTGGTCAAATCCCAGCTGGATCCGCATTTATTGTTTAATACGATCAATAATATTGATGCGCTGATCTTGAAAGACGCGGTGAAAGCCTCCAATTACCTGAACCAATTGTCAGGCATTATGCGCTTCATTTTGTACGAAACCAAGACCGAACAGATCCTGCTCCACAAGGAAGTGGAATACCTGGAGAAATATATCGCCCTGCAAAAGATCAGGACCGCTAACCAGAATTATGTAAACTTCTCGGTCACGGGCGTAATGGGTAATAAATTGATAGCCCCGATGGTGTTTATTCCCTTTATTGAAAATGCTTTTAAGCATACTAACAATAAGAAGATCGAGAACGCTATCACGATCGACATTTTTGTCAATGATGATAATGTCCGCTTGCTCTGTGCAAATAAATTCGATCCGCGACCCTCAGCCCGGCAACCTGACAGCGGTTTGGGCAACGAACTGATCCGTAAGCGCCTGGACTTGCTGTATAAAGGCAAGCACAGCTTACGGGTAGATAAAACCAATGAACTATATTCAATTGATCTAATGATTCCCAATGGATAAACTGAGCTGTATTATTATCGAAGATGAGCCTCTGGCGCTGGAAAAGACAAAGGACTTTGTAGAAAAGGTTCCTTTTTTGCATTTAAGTGCGACGTTCGATAACGCCCTCACCGGGCTGAATTACCTGAACAACAACAAGGTTGACCTGCTCTTCCTGGATATCAACATGGATGAACTGACCGGCATAGAGTTACTGGAAAGCTCGAAGATCAGCAGCCAGGTGATCATCACCACCGCTTATCAGGAGTACGCACTAAAGGGCTATGAATTACAGATCACCGATTACTTACTAAAGCCCTTTACCTTCCACCGCTTCCTGCAGGCGGTGAATAAAGCGCAGGAAAACTTAACGCAAAAAAAAACCGATAATCACGCTGATTTCATCTTTGTGAAAACCGAGAACCGGTTGGAAAAGATTATGATCAGCGAGATCATTTATATAGAAGGCATGCGGGATTACCGGCGGATCCATACCACCACCAAAAAGGTGATGACCCTGCAGAATTTCAGCGAATTTGAACGATTGATCCCGGCCAGCCTCGTCTGCAGGGTACATAAGTCATTTATGATCGCGGTAAGCAAGATCGAATCCATCGAACGCAGCCGGATCAAGATCGCCGACCAGCTCATCCCGGTTTCCGATACCTATAAAGAAACTTTCTTCCAACTCATCAATAGCCGGGCATAGTCTTGCAGATGAAAACTACCCATAGGCAGACATTAGGGGTTGTTTGGCATAACAGAATTTAGCAACCTAAGTCATTCAGATACTTTTGGTTTAGAAAAAAACAAATCAAAAGAAAGTGAAAAAAATCTTATCCTCAGCATTGCTGATCCTCCTGTCCATTTGCGCCTTTGGCCAAAGCCATGACACGGTTAAAACAGCCAAAACCTATTTAGACCCTGTGATCAATTTAGTCAGCACTAATCTCAATTACGGTGCAGGCAACAGCGCTTTAAGCGACTATAAAAAATCGGTATTGGGTGCCCAAATCGGCATCTCTTTCCAGGCAGGCATCACGCCAGCATTTTCGCTGGTGTCTGAATTCTATTTCTCGATGAAAGGCGGAAAATTGAAAGACGGTAATCCCTTAACCAGTCGGGCTTCCACCATCCGTTTATACAGTTTTGAACTGCCCTTACTGGCGCGTTTTCACATCAGTGCGTTCCATATCAATGCCGGACCATCTATTGCCTATAACTTTTATGGCACCAATAATATCAATGACCAAACTACTGATCTGTCATTTGGGGCTGCTGGCTTCAGGCGCCTCGAAGCCGGCCTACAGGCGGGTGGGGGCTATACCCTTCATACCAAAACCAAAAGGGTCACGCTCGACCTGCGCTATAATTATGGTCTGACCAATATTTCCTACGGACAGGAAATGTATAACCGCAGCTTTGTGATCAGCATCCATGTTTCCAAAGCCTGGAAGACCAATCCATTCGCAGGGAAATGAGCCCAAACCGCAAAACCGTGCCGGTAGCAGGGATAGGTTACCTGCTCACCCTTGTGTCGACCCCGACCCTGGCGCTTTACCAGGCTGTCCATGCTATCGAAGCAGGACTGTTGTTGGGATCAGCTTATGTTTATTCTTGCATTTTATGGTTGCCCATCGCCATCCACTTTGCGTGGAATTTTGTCCAGTCCGGCGTCTTGGGCGCCGTCACTTCGGGCAACGACTCGACCAGCAGTTGGTTAACGACGCAGCTCACCGGTCCCGGATTCATCATCGGCGGAAAGTTCGGACCGGAAGGCACAATCCAGGCGAAGATCTTCTGCCCGATCGCCGCCGGCATCTTCATGTATTTAAACATTAAAAACAAAAAATTAATACGTTATGGAAAATCCCAAAAAGAACAATAGGCTGTATTTGACATTATTGATCTTACTGGCCGTATTTTTTTTTATCAGCGGCTATTTGGAGATCACCAAAAACCCGGTTACCTATCAGAAGACCCTGCAAATGGGTTACCCGCCTTACTTCATCCTGGCCTTAGGCATTTCAAAACTAATGGGCGTGATGGCTTTATTGCAACCCAGGTTCAAACGCCTAAAAGAATGGGCCTTTGCCGGGTTCACCTTTGACCTGATCTTCGCTTTTATATCGGGGTTGGCCATAGCGAGCTACAGCGACTGCATCAAGTCCGGCTTTGTGTTTGGCGTGCTCTTACTAACCTATGTATTATTTCAAAAGAAAACATAGGTCATCCTATTACCAAAAATTTCTCTATTTTTAAGAAATCGTGGAAAAGGTAAGGACATATTTTCAGCGCATGGGTTTTAAAGATGCGGACCTGGACGCCCTAGCCGGCGCCTTTGTCTTACAGTCATTTGACAAGAACGACCTGTTTGTCATGGAGGGCAAAACCAGCAAGTATATTGGCCTGGTCGATACCGGTATGTTCCAATATTATGTCATCAGGGACGGCGGTGAGGTGACCAGCTATGTTTCCCTTGCCGGCACCTGGGTCGCTTCCGTCATGAGCTTTATCAGCGAAAAGCCCTCGTTGGAGAACATCCGGGCAATAACGGCCGGCAGTATTTTGGCGATCAGCAAAACCAACCTTAAACAACTAGTGCAGACCATTCCTGCCTTTAAAGATTTTTACATCTCCCTGCTGGAGCAGTCTATTTGCGGTATTGACGAAAGCCGCCACGACTTGATCGTGCTCACCGCGGAGCAACGCTACGAAAAGCTGCTGACCAGGGAACCGCACTTATTACAGCAGATTCCTTTGCAGCATTTGTCATCCATGCTCGGTATCACTTCGCGGCATTTAAGCCGCATCCGAAGAAATATCAGTTAACATCACTTTAGGACATATGTCCGATGTTCCCCTTTTTTATTGACTGACCTTTGCATCGTTAAACAAAACGATATAAAACAGTTAACCTTTACTTTCCTGCTGATAGTAGCAGCCACAGCAGCTTTCTCGCAAAGCAAATTCTCCAACAACGAATTGAGCGTAAACGGGTTCCGCAACCCGTCGATCGGTATCGAATATCGCATCGGCCAGTCCTCGGCGCATGCAGGTTATTACACGACCGCTTTTAAAAAGAGCGAGTACACCAATTTTGTGAAAGTGGGTTATACCTTTTGGTTTTTCCCGAGTGGGAAGGGCGAATTACCGTCGGCATTTTATAGTGGTGCCTCCTATATGCGCGGCCTGAACCGTGACTATCAAGGTAAAGACGCCATGGGTGTGGAACTGGGTTACCGCTGGATGGTATGGAAGGGCCTGAACCTGCGCATCGGGGCCATCGGTGTGACTGCCAAAGACCTGTCTTTCAAAATTAGTCCTACGCCTGGTATCAGTTATTCTTTCAAATTATAAATATTCAAGCACTGCACGCGAATGGAAACAAGTCTCACCAAAAAAATCGGCTACTTGCTCATAACAGGCGCGGTAGCCTTATGCATACCTTACACCATACTAACCGGCATATTTAATTATCCGATTATTTTAAGGCAGGACACGGCTACGATCTTAACCCGGTTTCACCAGGGCGGCCCGCAACTAATCTGGACCTGGTTTGCCTTCGCCGTAACCGGCATCCCGCTGATCCCGGCTTATATTTTAATGGGGCAATTACTGGAAAAGAAAGCCGCCATGATCCGCACCGCCACTACCGTCGGCATAATTGGCCTGGTCGTACAAATGATAGGGCTGTTGCGCTGGACATTCGTTGTTCCGGTGCTGGCCGATACCTTTGTACATAGCACCGATCCGGCTGTCAGGTCGGCGGTAATTGTCGCATTCCAAACCATCCACCAGTTTGCCGGTGTACTCCTGGGCGAGCACCTTGGCCAATTATTTACCGTTGCTGGACGGTGATGCTCAGCATCTCTTTTAGGCGTTTGCAGTTATTTCCGAAATGGGTTCATACACTGGGGTTTATCAGCGCTTTCATTTACCTGCTGGCACAGGCTGAACTATTTCATACCGTTGTACCTGATTTCCCAGTATGGCCGCTGGCAGGCATTATCGGCAGCACGCTTTGGCTGATCTGGCTCATCATCACAGGCATCTGTTTTATCAATAAAGATTAGGCTTAAGCAGAAAGCGTATCGCACTTCGTTAAGGTAAATGAAAATAAAATGTGCTGCTTTTACCGGGTTCGCTTTGAATCCTAAACGAGCCCTTATGTTTTTTGATGAATATATCCTGATAACTTAACCTATGACGGGTATAAACTTCGAACCGGGAGGGTGAATGAGGTAGCTCAATCTATCTACCTGATTACCAAGAAATTGAATGAAATAAAATAGGACAAATCAGAAGCCATTCTGATTTGTCCTATAAAGTCGGGATGGCAGGATTCGAACCTGCGGCCTCCACATCCCAAATGTGGCGCGATACCGGGCTACGCTACATCCCGATTTATTAATTTGGCTTTGCGCCGGTTGTTCCAATCAGAAAAGAAAACCCTTTAAACTTTCGGTTTAAAGGGTTTTGATACTTGGTATCGCTTTCGTCGGGATGGCAGGATTCGAACCTGCGGCCTCCACATCCCAAATGTGGCGCGATACCGGGCTACGCTACATCCCGATTGGGATTGCAAAGGTAGCTTTTTAGTATAGCTGTGCAAACTTTTTTTTAAAGAATTTACAAGCACAACCCTAACAAATTCATTTGCACAAACTTAGCTTCAAATATTTTTTTCATTAGCTATAAAAAAGGGCTCTTACTACTTAAAATCGCAGTTATTTTATTTAGACAGCTGTTACTTGGACAAAAACTTTCAATTACGGCTTAGCCAATCCAACACGTAGTCGGCATCTTTTTCCCAGCCGGGTTGTCCTAATACAAAGTGGTTGCGGTTTTCAAACTCTTTATAATTTAAAACCGAGCCATTTTGTACATATCTTTTATAGTTACGGTTGTTTAAATGTGCGGGGATAATGTTATCTGTACTACCCGATGTAAGCAATAAAGGTGCATGTGGTTTTTTGTAATCTACTTTTGCAGCACTTGTTAAACCTCCCCTTGCAACGGTTTTTGATTCGGGAATGGTAAACTTTTTGTAGGCTTCTTTCTGTTCGGCAAGCGGCATGGTGTTAACAAAAGCGTATTGCCAGTCTTTAAACGACATTAGGTATGTTTTTTTGAGAGAAGTAAAAAGCCCTAATGACTTCCATCCAGCCTTCAGGAACGAGAATTCATAAGGGAACACCCCAAGTGTTGGCACTGAATGTATAGCTACACCGGCGGCCACCAAATCGCGGTTTACAATAACCTGGGTCATGAGCCCTCCTAACGAATGGCCTATCACTATAGGCTTTTCGGGAAATGAACTTACAACACTTGCATAATGATCTATTACCTCTTCTAAAGTTAAGGCAGCAAGATCTGTATCATTGGGTTGCCTGTTTCGCAGTTGTTCTGCTGTACCGTTCTTAAAAGGCCATGCAGGCGCTACAGTGGTGTACCCCTTGTTTTCAAAATAGGTACGCCATTCATCCCAGCAGGCATTGGTCACAAATGCGCCGGTTACAAATACAATGTTTTTTGTCTGGATCGTTTTCATTGAGGAATTGTTTTAGTAGAGGTTATGGAAATAGCGTTCAATTCACATATAACACTGTAAATCAATACTTAAAGATACTATTCTTAAGATAAATATTATTAGCAGCAGTAATAAAATACTGCAAGCCGAATACAGCCACCCGATTCTGTATGACGATGGAATAAGGCAGCACTTGCTGTTCTGTTCCATTTTAGAAATGGAACAAACGGAACAGGTGGAACACGTTGGTAATAAGTCAATTACTACCGATGAGTTTTGTCAGTAGTAAAACAAAAGCTTGATATAAATTCTTTTACATCCTTATATACAACTTCTTATAAAAAATTTATTTTGTTCCATTTTTTGGGAAACGGAACAAGAAACCATCAGACAAAAAACGATTTTTTTTAGCCTTTTTTCGGCTTTAATTCGGCCTTAGTTCGGCTTGTTTGGTGCCTAATTTAGCCACAAATAAAAGCGGCCATTTTTTTCTAAATAATTGATTTATATAAGTTGATATTTTAAGACTTGTTCCGCTTTGTTCCATTTGGAACAGAGTAAGTACCGGATACTCTCATTTTATTACAACCATTTTTGAACTTCCTAATATTATTTTAATGCGTTACCTCAGGATGGTTTTAGTAGTTACAATACATGGGGTAGTTCTATCAATCCCAATTAAAGTTAACCTCTCTATCATTCAGTTTCCACTTTTCGGGGAATTGATTTGTAAGCCAATCGAGCGGTTCGCCGTTGGGTTGTATTTTGGCGGCATTTGTAAAGGCTTGTTTTATAGCCGCCTTTTGTTCGGCGCCTAAAAAGTCTAACTCGGCCGATATAAATAGTGGCGAACCGCTTTCGGCCAGCAGCTGCATCCATTGTTTATTTTTATCCCAGGGCACATCTTTGGTAAGGCCAACACAATCGCCATCGGCGGCATAAAAGGTATTATTTTGCGGCAGGCGGAAGCCTAAGGTATTCACACCCATCTTTTTAGTACGCGCCCACTCCTTCCCGCTGGTATCGTCACCGATACGGTTAAGCTCAAACACCCCGGCAGATAAATGGCTCAGGGTATTACAGCCAATTATATACATATCTTCTGCCGCGTCCCTAATAGCGCCATATAGCGTATTTATGATCTCGGCATTAGTTTTAGTTTGATCCTGAAACTTCCAACCCGGAACCGTGAAGCTATCCTTCATTTGCATGCCCCATCTACCAAAAATATCCCACGTGCTATAATCATGCTTTACCATGTGATAGCCCCATTGCTTGTATAAACTTATATTGCGTTTAACACGCGCTATATTTTCGGGTATAGTTGGGTCAAGGATCAGTTCATCCTCCTGGCTACGACCGGCTATCTTTGGGGCAAGCAGGGTTTTGCTATCATCTTTACGGGCAATTAAAGGGCGTGTCCACAACCCGGGGCGCATTCCATGGCTTTTTATCTCATCGGCCATTTTATGCATATCCTTAAATTTATCGTTTACAATCGAAAAATCGTCCGCCTGCTGCCAGCCATCATCAATTACCGAAAACGGACGGTTATTGGTATCTGTAACCAACTCGGCCATGGCGGTGGTTTGATCTTTTATGGTTTGATAAGAGTTTTTTCCATAAACTACATACCAGTCATTAATGCCATAAACCGGCTGTTTGGGCAAAACTGGTTTGCTGCACATTACTTTGCAAAAATTGGTTAATGCACTGTAAGGTGTTTCGTTTAATTTGCTAAGCGATGTTACAATATCCGCGGCGTGCAAGGTGCGTTGCCCAAGTTTTACACCTACCCCACCAGAATGGGTATCCATGGTCAATTCCATGCTATCTGGCTTAACCTCCCACCAGCAAATAGCATTGGCACCTGTTTTTACGCCAAAGCATGCGGTTTGCTTATCATCATGCAGTAAAACATACCATGGGTTTTTGGTAGTAGCCTGGGGGGCTTTCCATGCCAGATCACCGTATGTACGTTCCCAGTGATCGCCCAAAATTTTTGAATATTTTGCAGTTTGATATTTCCATTTAAACCTTATGGCCTGCAATTCGGTAACCGGCGATTGTACGTATACCGACTGTGCGATACCCCTTGTTTTAATCTCAATTTTTATGTCCTGGTAAGTAAACACCGCCGCTCCTTTACCAACAAGCTTCAACCATTCACCCCCTACCTGTGCCCAGGCTTCGTCCGGATGATTAATAAGAGAGCTGCCAATATGGGCTGCAAAAGTTAACCGGCTGTATATAACTGTGGCAAAGCCGGTAGCGGATAATTTAATAAAGTTGCGTCTTAACATAGGTTATTGTTATAATGGCTAAAATAACAATAACATTTTTTGTACAAACTATTTGCGTGATAATTCAATATTGGTGTGGCGAGCATTAAACTTAAAAAAGCCTGCAGATCAAAAGATCGCAGGCTTTCATTTAATTAAAGTCATCATGTTATATCTTCCTGATTTTCATTATATCAATTGCTGTCAGAAATATAATTTTAAAATCAAGCATTAACGACCAGTTTTCTAAATACCAAATATCATGTTCAACCCGTTTTTCCATCAGGATAAGCTTGTCTGTTTCTCCTCTGTACCCATTTACCTGCGCCCAACCTGTTATACCTGGTTTCAAATAGTTTCGTACCATGTATTTATCCACAATCATTTTATACTCAAGTGTGTGCTTTAACATGTGCGGCCGTGGGCCTACAATGCTCATATTTCCAATCAGGGCATTAAAAAATTGAGGCAGCTCGTCAAGGCTCGTTTCCCTAAGGAAACGGCCGACCCGGGAAATCCGTTCATCGTGCCTGGTAGCTTGCAATGTGTCTGATTGTAAATTCACCTTCATCGTTCTAAACTTATAACATATGAAAGTTTTGTCGTCCTTTCCACTCCTTTTTTGTTTAAAAAATATAGGGCCTTTACTATCTAAAGTAATAAGCAAGGCTATTATTGGTAATAACCAGCTTAATAAAAACACAATTACCATTAAGCTAAACAGGATATCTACTAACCTTTTTTGAAAACGATGGTCTATATTTTCAAGGGGCTCTACCCTATTAGAAATTATAGGAAAACCATCCAGGTAATTTACTTTAAAAGGCGCTGCTAAAGATTGGCTAAAATAAGGCACTAACTTTAACCTCACGCAATTCAGCTCAGCCTCTTTTAGTAAGAAGGGGGCCTGTGTCCATTGATTAACATCTAAGGTTACATAAATTTCTCTGATGTTAGTTTCGGCAGCATGCCTGATCTGGTCGCAGGCTGAAAAGTATGATTCACTTTCATCTGCCACCAATTGCGGTTCATTATTATCTAAAAAGCCTCTGAACGAGTATTGCACTTTATTTTTTTCAAAAAAAGAAGCTAAATGATATCCCGTTTGATTTGAACCAATTACCGCTACCGACTTGGTTATTGCATAATGACGTAGAATAAATGGTTTTGTTAACACATAAAAAAGCCGTGGCAGTAAAAGGCAAATAGTACAAAACGAATAAAACGCAAATACAAATGCTGCAGAAATATCGGCCGGGCTAAGTAAAATGATAAAGAAAATGCAAAAGGAAAAATGCATAAGCAGGCTTTTAGTTATACATTTAAACAGTGAATATGTATTCTCCAGATTGTCATATTTATACAGCCTAACTATTGTTGAGCACAATACCCAAATCAAGTTAATGTTAATAAAAATTAGTTTATAGTTATATAACGACGTTACGTTCATTATAGAACTATAAACGTAGGCTGTTTGGAAAAACACAAAATTAATGACAATCAAATCCCAAATGGCTAGTAAATAACACATTGAAAATAAAAATCGATTTTTCACGTCTGTAGTTTTTAAAAACGATTAGAAGTAACAGCATTTAATAATAAGGAGTTGTGATCAGGCCACCATCAGATCCTTTTTTGCTACACACATTAATGATAAAGCGCTGGTATCGGCATCAGGGTTCCTGCCCGATAGCAAATTACCCAGTCGGTATTTAAAAGATGCCTTACCCTTATTGCCTTGCAACACCTCTGCGCCTAATTCGTGGTTATGCGGGAACACATTCACTTTAAAGCCCATGGGTTCCAATAACTTTTTAAACATGTCTTTGGTTACGCCATGCCCTGGTTTATGGTGTATCTCGCATGCTAAGCCCCATAATTGCTGATTATTGGTTTTATGAAATCCGTGGCCAATAATTTTATAGTAAAAAAGCCTGAAATTCCACAGTAGTTTGGCAATTCCTTTATAATCCCATGCGCTTAGTTGAGGGTCATGGTCTGTAACAATTAGCCCCCCAGGTTTAACAAGGCGTGCCGCTTCTTTTAAAACAGCATCCATATCTTCGCAATGATGCAATGCTGCATTTAAAGTAACAACATCAGCAAAACCAGAGATAAAAGGAAGGTGTGTGGCATCTGCCAAAACAGTGGTGTAGCCTAATTCTGCAGCTATTTCTAACGATTGGGGGGCTACATCTATACCTATCAACATTTTGGGCTTCCCTTTTAGTGTGGCAAATATATTACCGGGCCCACATCCAATATCAACAATTACCTTATCGGTCCAATCGCCAAGAGCTGCCGACCAACGAGTTTTAAAAGCATCATTGCGGTGGCAATAGATGAGATACTCCTCTGCCCATTCAAAATTCCCAAAATAATAGGCGTTCGCATCTATTGCTTTTGTAGGGTTTTCAATTTCGAATTCAAGATAACTTCCTGTTTTTTTAACTTTAATACCAGGCTTAAAAAAAGAGTTAATTGTTGCTTCCATATTTATAACTTTTAATTAAAAAATAAATGTTTGAATATTTAGTGGAGAATTTGTTGGTGAAAAAATGCATGGGCTTATAGAGATACTGAATTAGTTCAGCACTAAGAAAGGATAAGTAAGTGCGTGCACTTAGCTTTCGACGGGAGTAAATTGATTACTTGCTTGGAAGTTGAAATTTTCCATGAAATGAACCTCGGGTGATTCTTTCATATTATAGGAAAATCTGGAAATGATCTTTTCTATTGACAGATATTTTTCTGCATAGGTACGCGCATTGAATTGTATTTCCTCATTACTATTTTCAATGGCTGTATTTATAACGGTACTTAAGGCGGTAAGGTTTTCGGGTTCGGCTATGATACCTAAATTATGTAATTTGATTAAGTTATATAACGATGAACCCTGCACGGCAGTAACTAAAGCAACGCCGCCAATTGCTAAAATTGTGGTTAGTTTAGATGGCATTATTAAATCGGTTGCGTTATTTTTTTGAAGAACCAAATGCACATCGGCCATATTTAAAAAGCGATTAAGTTTTTCAATAGGCTGGGTTGACATAAAAACTACATTGTTTAAATTAAACTTCGCTTTCATGTCTTCAAGTTTCTTCAGATAAGGCCCCGAACCACAAATGACAAACTTTACATGTGTTTTATGGATAAAAGATTTGGCAGTTAATAGTATATTTTCCAACCCCTGCTTTTCTCCTACTGCTCCGGAATACAATACAATCGTATCTTCCGGATCAAAATTAAATTCCTGTTTTAATAGCGCTTTCTCAGATATCGGATAAAACATTTTTGTATCAACCCAGTTAGGGAAAAAATCAATTTGCTTACCACATTTCATTTTAATCTTTTCAATCATCCCCGCAGAAATGCTGCTTACTACATCGGCATGTTTTAAAATGTATTTTTCAATTCCGAGAAGAAAATCTATTAAGGTTTTAGATTTTATCATTCCCAGGTCCCGGGCAGCATCTATCTGAAGGTCTTGTATATGATAAAAAAATCTACCACCCCGTAATTTTTTATAAAGGATACCTAACAATCCTAATTGGAAGGCCGGAACTACGGAAATAACAATATCGTATTTCCTTACTGATAATAGGAGCTTAATTATCAGCAAAAAGGAGGTTATAAAAAAAGAAAAATCAAGGATCATTCTTTTGGCCCCTGTAGGGTTAACGGGCACAAATTGCGGGCATCTGTATATTTTTACGCTACTTTCATAAAAGGGCTTAATATATTTGATCTCCTTTTTATACCAAAAAGCTTTATTGACGTATGGCGTTTGTACCTTCCATTGCGGATAGTAAGGGTAAGTAGTAACAACCGTACAATCATATCCATTTGTTGCCAGCCAGTCCATCATTTCTCCATTGTATTTACCAATACCAATGGGTTCGGGATAGAAATTTCCTCCTATTAGTAAAATTCTATTTTGCATAATCAAAAGTTTAGGTAAATAATATATGCGAAAAAAAGTATGGGACGTAAGTATGTGAAACAGTGCAGGAACGGTTTATTTAGGAGTGGATATACCCCAACCAGCAATTATTAATCGCTTTTTATAATAATTTGAGTACAAGTACATTAATATGAAAATAAAAGTATAAGCTATAGCATTGAAAATATCGTGATGGTCAATAGCGCCAGATTCTTTCCAGTTATTATTCAGTGCAACTAATAACAGGGCTATTCTGCAACAATTAATAAACCAAATAGCAAGTGAACCTGCTATGCACCATAATATTTTTTTTTGCCAGGCAACCTTATGTGTTACAACAAAAGCAATCCAGCAGCTTGTAATGCCAAGGCCCAAACAAGGCAGCCATATTTCTACTTCGGTTCCATTAGTTAATTTTATTAGTTGCGCATTAGCTATATAGGAATGGGTTCCAAAAGCTAAGGCTATAAATTTTGAAACGTATAATATAGAAACCCTGATCCATGATATGTAATTTAAATAGTGGTTTAAAAACGGACTATAAAAACGACCTTCAGGAGAAACTATTCCATTATATGCAATGGAGAAATAATATAATACCAGTACAATTAAGATAAACTTAATGAACCAGGCGATATCAAAGTATTTTGCTGTTGAAAACATGATAAAAACGATAGCCTTTTATTAATGGATTTCATTACATAATGGGCTATCGTTATAGCCAATTACAGCGAAATACTTAAAAATTCAGGTACCTTGTTGCCTGCTGTCGTGTGCTTTTTTAAGGCCGTAAACAACCCCGGCCCCAACAAGCAATATTAAGCCCCCATCAAATGGGGCATCCTTATGACCAGGAGTACCACCCGGCTTTGGGTCTTTGGGTTTTGGTGGTGATGGTTTAGGCCCATCAGCAAAAGCCTGGTTACTAAGCATTAAGGACAACAAAGAACACACTAAAAGTGCGATTGCAAGTATTTTTTTCATAAGCGTTAAGTTTTAATAGTTAATGATTTTACAAAACCTGTATGTTATAATTATTGATAAGACATGCCATTATTTGCGTAAAAACTATGAACGATGCTCGCGAATTCTGCAGTAAATTTGCATGTAGTATGACATTCGCAAAATTGCGTGGGCAAAACCCCTGATACCGTCTCTAAACCCACCATATAGAAAGAAACTTCCACAAAAAAACAGGGGAATAATTAATACACTGCTCATTAACCTATATTTAATGTGTTGTTGTATAGTCCAGCCATCAGAAGAGTTTGGGTTGTTTTTTGCTTTCAAATATCTTTCAGCCTCCCAGCTGGCATACTCATTATGTTTTAAAACAAAATTGGATGTCCCTCTTAAATCATAATGATCTATTTTGCTCTTTATTACCCCCAATTGGCCTATAATTATAGGATGTTCGTGTACCTCCATATCCAATTGACTCCACTTATGCTCATCAATTTTTTCATATTCCCCACTTCCTACCTTAAAAAGCGCCAATTTCCGCAAAGGGTATCCTCCCTTTAATTTTTTTCCTAAAAAGTATACCGAGTAGCTTAACCAGTATCCAGCCTTGTCTTCGCAGCATATTGCTGATTGTAGTTCTGATTTGAATGCGGCAGTAAAATATTCATCAGCATCCAGAAATAATACCCACTTGGTTTTAAACCGGTAGTTTCTTAAAAACCAATTGCGTTTCTTGGGAAATTTGCCATCCCAATAAAAATCTATTACTTCCGCTCCAAAATCTTCCGCTATTTTCCTGGTATTATCTGTGCTGCATGAGTCAATTACTACTATATGCCTGGCCAGATCCGGCCCAATAGCGGCAAGGCATTTGGGAAGATTTAGTTCTTCGTTTTTTACCGGGATAGCAATGGTAAGATCAAGCGTATCAATATTATATGCGGGTTTAATACTTATCGATTTTAGTTTAGTAAATTCTTGTGGATTGTAGATCAAAGTAGTTTTCATTAGTTCCATTATACTTTTAATTAATATTCCTTTCTTTAATGGGCTTGCACGGATGCCCTGTACATATTTTCCATTCGGGCATATCAGTAGTTACTACAGACCGGGCGCCAATAATGCATCCATCTCCAATAGTAATTCCCGGATGAACAAATACTTCGGCTGCTACCCATGCGTTATGGCCAATATAAATTGGCTGGGTAATAAGGGGGAATCCATCTTTTGTGTAATCATGGGTACCGGTAACCAGGTGTGAACCCTGAGAAATAACCGTTCGCCGGCCTATAAATATTTTACCTTGCGAATAAAGGTTAACTCCATTAGCTATTCCACACTCATCCGAAAGCTCGAGGTTATAAGGGGCCCAAATTTTTGTTGCCGGATAAATGTGTACACCCCTCCCAACTTTGGCGCCAAATATTCGAAGCAGGAATGCTCTCCATTTGTGAAATGGTTTGGGCGATGGATAAAACAGTACTATTCGTACTATCCCCCACAAGGTCCTGTATATTCGATTACTCAGGGAAAAAGAGGGCCCTGTATGAGTATCTTTATTATACATTGATAATTATTTAAGAGGAACGCGTTATGCTAAATAGCATTCATCGTTTGTATAAGCCTTTCGGTAGCAGGTACCGCCTCAAAATGATTTTCAAAACATTTGCGACCGTTCAATCCCATAGTTTTTCTATCCTGATCAGACATTTTAAACCATGACTTTAAATTATTATAGGTGCCTTCAAGAGAATCTTCATCTATCAATCCACCTTTAAAACCTTTAATTTCATGACAAATATTTACCTGTTTAGAAATCAATACCGGCTTGCAGCAAGCAAGCGCCTCCACTACCGCAATTCCAAAATTTTCCTGATGGCTGGGTAAAACAAATGCTTCACACCCATAAAAGGCCCCCCATTTAGCATTCCCGGCTAACATTCCGGGAAAACAAACTGATTTATTTAGAAACGGATTGCTTTTAACCATACTCAATATTTTTTGTCCGTATGGGGTTTCCAAACCGGGGCCTGCTATAACAAGTTTGGGGATCCCGTTTCTAAAATTGTATGAATTATTAGTAACCGATGTACCAGGATTTGAAATCATATCGCTCACTATTCTTTCGTATGCCTGGATAAGATGATCGACTCCTTTTTTAGCATCTATTCTACCTAAGAATAAAATGTAAGGGTGATTGGTTATAGGGCATATATTAAGGAAATCCTTCAACATTAAACCATTAAATGCAGGTGGCGGCTCTATACCTAAACCAACTATAAATTCTTGCTTCGGGTGGTATGGCTTAAAAGGCTCGTTAGCAAGTCTACATTCTTCTTTACAAGTAAATAGAATAGCATCGGCGTTATTAACAACTTGCCCTTCTATTAATTTCCAATAGGCCCAGTTTCTAACAGCCTTAATTTTACGGTCACTTGAACGTTGAAAATAAGGGTCAAGCATTCCATGGGGCATAATAAAAAGCTTGGGGATTTTCAATTTGCTTTTTTTATACCATAAGTTCTTAATTCTTTTTAATGCGGCCGTAACCGCATAACTATGATAAAGCCATAATCCATGAACAATAATAGTATCAAAGCGTGAGATGTTTTCCAGGAACCACGGAATCAGTTTACTGCTATAACTCCACGGGGTTTTTGATGGCCCTAAAGTGTGAATAGTAAAATGACTGTTAAATAAGGGAAGCTGATAAACATCTAAACTAACCACTTCGGTTATAACCCCCATTTTGGCACTTTCAATAGCCATAGTTTGTATTGCCCGACTAATCCCCCCTTTTTTAGGATCCATGGAATCAACCACATGCAATACTTTCATTGTTGCTTTGCTTAAGTGTATTTAAATAAATTGATTCAATTTTATCAAGGGCAGTTAGTACATCAAACCTTTTTGAATTTGTAATTCCCACATCCACAATTTTTAGCCGTTGTTCGCATGAAAACCCTATTATGGTATCTACAATATTTGCTGCTTCGTTTGCCCATTTTTTCACTTTCGATGGGTCATAAGGGCGGCGGGGTATAAAAAAGGCTGCGTTACCGGCTACTTCGGTCATCGGTTCTTCATCAGTTGTTATTACGGGGCAACCACATGCCATTGCTTCAATTATTGGCCATCCAAATCCTTCGGCAAGTGAGGGGAATAAAAAAACTGAGGCCCCCGCATAAGCATACCTAAGAAATCCATCATCTTTTTTAGCTATAAAATGAATATCAGATTTAAAGGGAGATTGACAATATGCTGCATATAATTGAGCAGACGGGTAATCGCCGATTAAAAGCAATGGTAAACAAAGCGTACTTTCTGATCGCCATGCGTTGTATATTTCAATAACGCCTAACCTGTTTTTGTACCATTGGTTCCCTCCAATATGAAGTATATAACCTTCTGTTAAATTAAGACCAGTTAAATCACTTAGTACCCCCCTGGCCTTACAGCCTGAACAGGTATTAAATACATCCTTTAAACCGTTATATACAACCTCTGAACTGGTTGGCTCAGTGGGAAGAAATCTATGAAGCTGTTCTTTTGTTTTTTTTGAGACCGATATAAAATTTGTACTCGTTGAATACCCCCGGTGGATATAAGATTGATATAACCGCCCGCTCCAGGAAGTATGATTTTCAGGGATTTCGCCAATTGCCGATTGGAGAGCAAGAAAATCGTGACAATGAATTACATGTGGCCTTTTTTTCACTAATGACACCCATGGGCCAAGCGCCTGATCGGTAAATACAAATAGTGTGTTAGCGTTACTTCTTTTTAAACGTAACCTAACCTGGTTTGGGAAAATAAGATACTGATCGATATACCCAAGCCACTTTTTAATGAACGAATTAACCGGCAGCGAATAAAACACTGAAACAGGGAACCAAACCTGAACTGTATGCCCTTTGTTTTTCATCCCAGCAGATAGCATATTAGAAAAGCTATCCATGCTTTTATGTTTAAGAAAAGCAGGGTGTGCAAAAAATACAATATTCACGTCTGATTATTTATCTGCCACATTTTATTGTATGTTAAACCCATTATTTCCCTGTCGTAACTTTTTGAGAGGAGGCTATAATTAACCCGGTAATAAGCGTACAAAAGCCTAATGATGTTGGTTGGGCCCAACCACCTTGCGCTAATAGCAACAAGCCAAAGCTAAGCAGCATCCAGGGCATCAGATCACTCCCTATCATACTCTTAAAACTTGCAATGAAAATTTTAATAGCTAAAGTTAAACGAAGAAAAATAACGGCAAGCCCCATCACAGGGCCAAGCTCCCCAATTAATCTCCCCCACTCCCCTTCTGAAATTAAAAAATATCTGCCGCCGCTTAATATTGTACTGCCCACATTGGTTCCCATGCCTATCCCATAACCAAAAAAAGGTTGTTTATTAGAACCTGACAGGGCTTCAACCATCCCTCCTAAAAAGCGATCTAAAAAAACACCATTTATTCCCCCCTCAGATTTATTTGCGGTTTCAAACCTAACCGTAAATGCTTCAACTGCATTATGAAAATAATGGGTGAAACTTAACAGGACTAAAACGAATATGGTTCCAATAATTATAAATATCATTTTAAACCCATATTTTGGATTAAACGCTATTCCAAAAAAGGTAAAAAGGATAGTTATACCTACCTGAAAAAATAGCCCCCGGCTTATGGAGAAAGGAATAGCAATTAACAGCGCTACCGTAGCCCCAATAAGTACTAACCTGTTAATAGCCTTTGTATTAAACCAGAAATAGAAAACAAAACAAGCTACAAAATCAAAAAACAAGGTAGTTCCGTTGGTAAAAGAGAAGGTTCCGGGAGGGCGAAAATAATTTAGAGCGCCATCAAAACCCGCGCTTCCCTCTCCACCTAACCCGCGGTTAACCCAGGCAGATTGTGGGCTATAAAACTGTAATGTTATAAGTACAGCCATTGGTATCGATAACATTAAAGTGGCCTTACCCATTTTAATAACGTCATCTTTTGTAAATAGCTGGCCAATAATAAATATTAATGGAAAATGAAGTAATAAAATTCTTGCCCCATACAAAGCCACCGCCAAACTGCCATGGCCAATAAAAAAGGCCGTGTAGATACTTATAACCCCAATAACTATCATAGTTACCGAGTAATAATTTAGTGTAATAAGTCCACGTCTCCAGGCTGTACCTATGATCCATAAAACCAGCGGATCGCGAACAATTAATAATGGGCCTGCCAGGGAAGGTACAAACCACTTGCGTAATGCCCCTTCAAAAATTAATAAGAGAAAATAAAGCCAAATACCCTTTTTAATAAGTGATTTATGAGATATAACACTTTGGGCATCGCTTGAATATTGCTGCTTCTTTACCTTAAAAGCTGAAAAATCAATAGCATCCATAAATAATAATGTGGTCGCTAATTAAAAAAATCGGAAAGGCCGGAAACAACATTTGCCCCATATCCTTCCCAGGTATATTCGGCAGCATATCTTTGGGCCATTCTTCCCATTGCCGGGATTATAGATCTATTTTCAAGAAACCAATTGAGCTTTGCCGCAATTCCTTCAGGAGAACGTATTGGCACCAGGAAGCCAGTATACCCTTCTTTTATTAAATCGGTTCCACCTGTATTACGGGTAATTATAAGTGGTAGTCCCTGGCTCATTGCCTCCTGCATCACTAATGCCCTCCCTTCAACTATTGATGGCAAACAAAAAACATCACACGATCGCATTAATGCTAATACTTCTGAATGCGGCCTGTTTGGCATGTATGTAAAATCCGGAAGCTGTTGCCGGTAAAAATCCATTGGCCCTATAGGCGATCCCATTACAACCAGTTCTATATCTGACCGTTTAAGAAGCTTCATAGCAGCAAACAGGTCACCTAAACCTTTACGCTGACTTAAAGAGCCTGCAAACAGCACCCGAAGTTTTGCATTGTTTTTACGCGAATATATATTCCTTGGTAAACCCTTCTCCCTGTCAGGGGATCCAAACGGGGTCATGATCACTGGTTTTGTTTTGGCCCATTCGGGCAGAGATTGCTTTACAAACTCTCCGGGCCCAATTATAATATCTGCTAACTCAAGCTCTTGTTTTTTACGCTCAAGTTTTTCTTCCGAATCTGTAATCCCGCCCGCTAACGTATGTGCCCATGCAGGCAAACGTGCTGCTTCTTCAAGCATTAGTTTACGAGCAGTTTCCCAGTAAGCTATAGGAAGATCATAAATGCATTTTAAACCCAATTCTTTTGCTTTTTTAAACGTATTAAGCGCTCCATCCTCGTAGCCGTAAACTGCGGTGATCTGCTTTTTTTTAGCAACTTTTTGTAGCCGGTTAGCCACAGCTTTGTCAAAGCTTTTATATACAGAGTCTAAGCTCGCCCATGAATTTTCGTCTTTTATCAGTTTAAAAAAGCCCGCTTTGAGCGAAATTAATCTGGCTAATTCTAATGATGGGTGTATAATTAGTTGTTTTGATTTTATTGGAAAAGTGCGACGAAGTAATTGCTTACTCATTTCATTTGGCAAAAGTTTTAACCAGGGCGCTCTGGGATTAACTGCTATTGTAGTATTAAACTCCTCAAGCGAGTCTGCCTTATTTAATGCTTCGATAATTGCCCTAACATTACTATTACCGGTTGGGTGCGACATAAAAATCTTCATATTCCTTTAACCCGGCTTATAAATTCAAAAGCACTGCTTTTATCATTGATTTAATATTAGATTTTAGGTTTGTTATTATAAATATGAATACACCAAAATCATTTAAATACATCCCAGATACAATTTTAACTTTTAGGCTATCAGAGAGTTTCACCAGTTCAAGCGCAATCTCTTTCTTTTCATCTTTACTATATATATTCCAACTCAGGCAGTTTGCATGCTGGCAAGCAAGGCTCGCCCTTTTTCTTTTTAGTATTTTCAAATGCCATGACCGCTCAATGTATGCCGGTTCAATAACATCGTCAAAAACCTTACAGATCCCATTTATTTCGGATAATTTACGTCGTGTTCTCAACTTTCCGGCGTCACTCCAAACTCTGTAAAAAGCTAATATTTCTTTTAGATAAACATTTCCATATCCTGCGGCGGATATAGCACAAGTTAAATGATAATCTTCCCCAAAATTTGGCCGGCCAGCCAAGTAGTTAACCTTTTCAAGTGCTTCTTTTCTAAACATTATAATATTGGCCGCAACACGATAGCCTTTAATAGAAGCTTTTAATGCGTCGGTATCAGATTGAAATTCTGACTTCCTGAACAAACTTCTTTTATTTAAATAAACCCCGTTTTCGTTGATCTCCTGAACATCTGCATGTGCATAGCCCGCTGAAGGATGCTTGAGTAAAAGTTTAGAAAGTTTCTCAGTATAATCAGGCAACAGGTAATCGTCTGAATCTAGCCTGATTATAAAATTTCCTTTTGCTTCCCTAAGGCAATCGTCAACATTTTTCGCAATACCGCAATTTTTATCCTGGCGGAAAATTTTCAACAAAGGCAATTCCGCTAAAAGCCGTTGTAAAATTTGAGGAGTTTCATCTGTACTGCAATCATCAAACACAATTATTTCTGTTGGTAATATTGTTTGCTGAGCTGCACTCCTGATCGCTTTTTCTAAATATTGAGCCTGATTATAAGTACATATACAAATGGAAACCTTATTTGAGATATGGCTCATACCTTTTTCTATATAACTGCTTAATGAATGTGCTCGAAATATCTGAAACGTCCGGATAACGAGTATCCGGTATACTTTTCATACAAGCATCCAATGCCCCTTTAGATAATTCAATAATTCCCGGAGGCGTTTTTAAAATATCTATTTCGCGAGAGATCCATGGCCTGGCTACGCATAATACCGGAAGGCCATGTTTTAGCATAGCGGCAACAGTCCCGCTTTTATCTATCATTGCAATTGCACACGTTGCGATCCCTACCGATGCACGGCTTAAAACATGTGAAATAGTGGTAACGCTTTGTTCTCCTAAAACCTGCACTTTTAACCCTGCAGATTTCCAGGCAGAAACCCAACGCTCCTGCTCCGGGCCACACCGGCCAATTATAGTAAGTGTAATGTCAGTATTGTTACTTTTCTTGTATGCTTTAACTTCTTCTAAAAGCTGTTCAATTAAGGCTGCTGGATGAATAGTCCCAAAAACAACCATAGAAATATTCTTTCTGCTGCCATTGATGCTTTTTTCTTCGTCATTTTCAACAAAATTCTCAGCCACCGGTATGTTTGAAAACAAAGGCAGATAATTTACATTGAAACCCAATTTGGTAAGCTGGGCATAATAAAGCCAACTTTGCGTATCAATAATATCCGGCTTTAATTTAAAAATGATTGATAAAATGATTTTCTGTTGCAGCCATCCCCATATTATATGTTTTAAGGAAGCCCCAACAGGCATACCTACCCATAATTCGTGAAACATGATATGGCAGTGCCTTCCGTTACCGAGCCTGGCTAAGAAATAGCTTAACCCTATTGGTAACCCTTTGGATTGGAACGAAAAAATAACGAACTGAAGACTTATCCAATCAGGATCAAACCCGTCTGTCCATCTTTTCGCTTCCTTAAATCTACGCCTGGTGGGCCACAATGCAGGAAGTCGTAAAACAGGCACTTGCAGATCCCCGTAAAATTGGATACACTCTAATTCTTCATACAGGTATGTATCATTTAAACTTATTACCCGGGCATCATGCCCTGTACGTATCAGTTCTGCAGTTAATATCCTGGTATAATCACCTACTCCGTCATGCCCGGGCTCTAATGAACCACAAAGAAATAAGATCTTCATAAGTAATTAGCAGAACGTTCCTGCTGATGTATGTATTTGATATATTTAACAAAATCGGCCGTTAAACTTTGCCTGTTAAACCTTCGGCTCACAATTTCCTTTGTTTTATAGCCTTCATTTTCAATATTCCCGGCATGTGTAAAATCAAGAATCTTTTTGGTGAGGTTTCCCTTCTCTGAAAGATCAGTAAGGCCGGCATAATCTTTACCAAATATAAATTTCCCAGCCTGGTGCGGATGGCAAATTACCGGTAAGCCGTGTACCCCTGCTTCAATTAAAACCGCGCCCAGGGCCTCGTTTAAACTGGGTAAAACAAACAGATCGGCAGCTACGTAGGCTATAGCCATCTCTGCCTGGCTTAGGGTATACCATTGTATATCTATCCGTAATTTAGCTGCCTCTTTTTTTAGTAAGGCTGAATCATTTTCGGGCTGGCCACATAACAGCAACAATATCTTATTTGAATTTATTGAAGCAATTTCATTTAAAAGGTAGTCAATACGCTTATGATGTTTATTCCATGCTGCCACGCAAATTATTACAAACTTATCTTCTGTAATATTCATTTTAAGACGGGCCTCGGGCTTATCAAGTTTACCATCAGCACTCAATGATAAGTGTGGGATAACGCAGCATCTTTTCGGATCTACCCCATCGCTAATTGCATCATCAAAAGCATACTGGTGCAGGAACACCAAATAATCAAACCTTTTAGCAAAATTATGGCCGACAGGCGCCCCATCACAAAATATCAGTTCATATTTAAAACCAAATAGTTTCCTGAATTTAAGAAGCATGTTTCCAAGTGTTGCTTCTTGCAGCCATATAATGTGTGGCGAGTAAAAAAATAGATGAAACAAAAAACCGAGGCTAAAAGTGATCTGTTCAAGTCTGCAACCATCATTAATTAATCCTATATATCTTAAAAATGATGCTACAGATCCATTTCTTGACCAGTTCCAAACATGTGTAGCTGTTTTAATTTTCCCGCCCGAAAACAATCTTGCATCCAGGTCGGTTATGCTTTTAAGTTCGTTAAACCAGGTACGGCAGGATATTTCAAAACCTCTTGAAATATTACCCAATCCCGCGCTTAAAAAAGCAATTTTTATGGGCCTGTAGTCCAGCGAAGGATCTGTGCGTTGTACCATACTTTGCTTACAATTTGCCGGTTAGCTCTAATTATAAATTACTTTTTTAACCTTATTTACTAATCGCTGTGGAATAGTCCATTTATTATTCCAGTTAAGGCTTAATGATTTCCACCTTTTAAGTTCCGCTTCTTTTGATGTTTTTGGCGTTAGGCGTATCAGCGATAACAGAGTATTTGCATAATATTCTTTGATAACATTCTGGCAAAAATGTTCTTGCCAGGCGTTAAATGCTTTTTCACCTAAATCATTTGCCAGATGCTCGTTACGGGAAATAAATGACGATAATCCTGATATATCTTTTTCGGGATAAAATAAGGCGAAATCATTCCAATTTGGCCCTTTTGGCGGCACAAAGTCGTCGGCTATAATAATGGGGCATATCCCCAAAGCCATACTTTCGTATATTCTGAAACTAACGGGCGCCCAACCAGCCGGACAAAGAGAAAACTTTGAAGCCCGAATAAGATTCACGTAGTTGCTCTTCTCGTCATCGTTATGATTAAGCCAGCTGTCCGTTCTTTCAATACGAAATTCACTTTTTGCTTCCAGCACGTTAACCATTCTGGACCGAAGGTTATTTGATTTTGCATTACCTCGCCAACTTGCTAAACATGTAGGAGTAACTTCATCAGCGCTTTGAGCAAATACTAACTCATTAGGATAATACATATAAGGTACCGCCGCGTAAAGGATTGAATTAAACCTATACTTTGGAAGGCTTGTATATAAACCTCGAAGTAATCCCGTTGCGCAATCATCAGTATTTATAGTAAAAACTTTTTCGGGATAGGCAGAGATCAGAGCATCTAACTCTAAATCTTTTATATACCTAAAGTTTTTAAATGAGTTTTTTTCCTGTATAATAATAGCATCAGCTGTTTCCGGAGTAAGTACCTCTTCAATACCCTTTGTTGAAAGAAGTGTGCTTTTGATACTATCAAGTATTTTTGCATCACTATCAGATAAGCCGGATAATTTTTCATTTATAAAAAACAGTTTCATTATTAGATAGCTACCCCTTAATATGATACTTCAGCTTTATTATTGAATCTATTTTTGCCCATCTACCCAATCGTATCAGATAATCAATTTCAGAAGCTGAAGGCATGCCAGATCTGCGGTTTGGTATATGTAATGCTTCAAAAACATAATCTATTTTTTTCAACCATTTAATACGGGTTGATAATAAAAGATTTTTTAATGATCTGATAAAACTTCCGGATGTCCTTTTTGGCTGTTCTAAAGAAACCAACGCACTTAAGCTTGTAGCGTACCCCGTTTGTTTACAGGCACTGAGCATTATGCAAAGGTTGTTAACCCAGTCAATAAAGCTTAGTTTAGGCAGTTGATGAACACTGTAGCGGGTTTTTAACTCACTTGGCTCGGTATAATCTTCATCCCCTTTATGCTGCAGATAATTAATAACCCAACGAACACGATCCAGTTCGGGATGATGAAGATGTGGAAACTGATTAGCGCGAATTACAGCTGTATTCAGGTTTCCCTGACAAAGCAGAGAAATAATAAAGTAAGCCCACTCTACCGGGTCAGGATCCACGGCTCTGTAAGAACCCAGAGTATTATGTAATGGACCAGTAGCCCAATTAAGCGCGTCCCCTGCATTACCTTTATATAACTTACAGATGGCAAGTTTTAGCTTTGGCTCGCACATCCAATGTATATAGCTTAAGCATTTAAGATATAAAGCTTCGGCTTCATCATATTTACCAGCCAGTAATTTCTCATCCGCCTGGCGCATCAGTACTAAGTTTAATCCATCGCAACTTATGTGTGTATTTTTTTTGCCTGATGATATATCTACAACGCTTAATGATTCAAAGGGATTTCCCTGGACGATTCTTTGATTAGCTTTTAGATTTTTATTAAGATTATACCACTGCAAGATTTGGTCGCGCTGTTTTAAAGTATGTCGTGACTGAACTAAATCATAGCCTGCATTTGTTATTTTTTCCAGCTCATCTGTGTTTTTAAACAGATAATCCATCTTATCTAATACATCTTTTTCATCGGCGAATACGCAGTTCTCCATATCAACAAAACCAGCAGCTTCAAGGGACGGTGTTCTTTCTGCAATTAAGCAGGACCTGGAGCCCGGTATCTCAAAATGCTTGCGAACTACCTCTTTTGCTAAAGTACCGCATGCAGGCACAAACCACGAAGCATTTATAGTGCGTGCATACTGCTCACCATGAATCATCATCGGTGAGTGATTTTCATAACCCAAATGCGGGAAAATTAACGAGGGATAGCATTTAGAAACAATATCATAAATCTTTTGTCGCCAGGGGTATAAAGCATTTATATAACCATTAAACAGCACAGGGACTATTTTATTCTGCCCATAATCCTTGTACACATCACTATCTATAAAGTTGGGCCATACAAACAAGTTTTGTGCAAGTTCCGGGGTGTGTTCGGCCATTGTGATGCAAATAGAAAAGAAAGTTTCTATACCCCAATGCTCCATATCTGATATAAACCCTACACGGCAATCGCACCACGAATCTCCGTTATGTAATCCTAACTTAGGTATCTCCGGGAAGGCAGATGTGTTTTTAATAGTTATTTTTTGAGAGATAGAAGATCTGTAACCACTTTCAAAAAGAGTTAGATCCGGCTGGTATTTATCACAAATCTGTTGATAGTCGCAGTTCTCATTAATTAAAATCACATCAAAAGATTCCGACAAACACTTAACATGCAGCTGCAAATGCAACTGTAAAAACTTAGGCAAACCTTCATGCCACCATTGGAAAAATACTAACCTTGGTTTAGTAGCTTTTTTTTCCATATAAATCAACAATTCTGATGATGAATGATCCTTCCGCCTTGTTAATAACGCCTGTAAAATCTACCAATAAATGTTGCGATAGAAATCTCGGTCTTTTTTCTAAACACATATAAGGTATCGTAAACCTTTATCGGATCATAAATATTTTTCCAGTAATGCTTATCCTGCCTGGACGGGGAATTACCGGCAAACGCTGTTAGCAAAACTTTCTTTCTCCAGGGCTTTGGCCATCCCACAGCATGCGACATTGTCCAACCTGCGCCAACTAAGTCCATTGCTTCGGGCCCCATTTCGCTAATAGGCGATTCGCAGCACATTGCCGCTATATTAAAAGCGTCCTGATCTATACAATAAAAAGGCGATGTTCTGTCGTAAGCTATAAAGGTTGCTGCATCCATGTTGTAGTCTTTTATGGCTACTTCAATTATTTGCGCCCAAACTTTAAGAAATTCAATATTTTTTTTGGAAACCCCACAAAACCCGGAATTTATATAAGAATGTATTTCCCGTTTAGGTTCTTTGTTCAGCATCCTGATTATATCGTACCATTGCATACGGGTTGGGTGGCTAACCGGCATATCATTAGTTACTATTTCATGAACCATTGCTACCCCGTACGACATCCATTTTTCATAAAAGCCCCATCTACATAAAATAACTATATCGGGATCAAAATATGCCAGGCCATCCGCGTTTTTTGCCGGCCCATTTAAAAGGCTTAGCATAAAACTGGGTTTATAGTGCGCTAAATGGTACTCCGTAACAATTGGCAGAAAATGAACTTGCAAACCATCATCAATTTGCAAGGTTTTAGCTCCGGGCCAGTCTAAGTTCGGGTTTTCAGCTGCTGCTTCGGCCCATTTTGGTAGCTTACCGCGATGCCCCGCATAAAACTCGCCCCGAAATTCGTTCTTATAAAGTGAGTTTATTAATGCAGCAACACCCTTATGAAAATGATCTTCAAATACTGTACAAACGGCTGAGGTCATACGCTAATGCGAATAATTCTTTAGGTTGAGGTTGTAAACGGGCAAATGCTATCAGAGGGCTTTTTATTATACCTTATTAATTTTTGAAATACAATAAACAAGATAAATTACCACCTCTATAGATGAAACAAATAAGTTAAATTTCAAAACCCCTGCCAGCGTAGAGATATTTATTAACATGGCCCCACAGATAATAGCGGCTAATGTTAATGGAATTGAAACGAGCGGATTAATAGCCCAGTTTCTACTTGTTGATATAGTAAATAATAACCCGGCAAACAAACTGATACAACTACCGGTTACACTTAAAACAAGCTCGTGTTCTAACCCGGCGTAGTTTTTCCCTAACACCCACAATAACTGAGCTGGGAATATAGATACGATAAGTACTATACTTATAAATAAACCAGATAGCCCTAATTGTATCTGTATAAATTTCTTTAAAAGGGTTTTCTTATTATTTGCTAACCGGGCAAAGCGTGGTACTATAAGTGTAGTATAAACAGCACTAAATAAGCCAAGCATCATCGACAATCTGCCAAGGGCGCCTATTTGAGCAACCGCGGCAGTACTGCCAAAAATTGAAATAAGCCAGATTGTTATTTGCCCGGACAGGCAGTAATAGATAGATCCCGGAAGGATGCGCTTAACGATAGATAATATCTCTTTTTGTATTGCGGGATCTGGCTTTTGACTCCAGTCTGCATATTCAGCAGAAAGTTTTCGCAGGCGGATGTTTCCTATAACCTGAGGTAAACTTGCAGAAAGGATCGCTATATACGCCCATGGAAAAACAAACAGCGTTAATAAAAGCATTAATAAACGGCCTATACTTACGCCCACCTGCACTTTTTGTAAAGGTGCAATAGTTTGGTGGAGCGATGGCCCTACCGTAAGCAAGGTGCCCGAAAGAGACGTAAAAAAAGCCGGGATAAGCGCACCTATAATAAGTATTGATGTTAACCAACCCGCATTGTGATGCCTAAGCAGATATAATAAAATGGGAAGGGCAATGAATAAACTTGCAACAGCGAATTTCTTTCGCAAATTAAATCCGGTAGCCAATACCGAACCCAGTTTTTCTCTGCTTTGCCATACTTTACCTCCCTGTGCCAAAACACTGCTTGAAATGCCCCCATCTGCAAGTACAATCATAGTACCCAGCATTGCATTAGCCAAAGTATACAACCCATATTGTTGGGTAGGTAGCAAACGTATTACAAGAATGCCCCCGATAAGCCCTAATGCCTGGATTAATAACTGAGAAGAACCTGTTATTGAGATAAGCTTAGTCCATACAAGCACCCTATTATACGAAGGATGGGTATACATTTGCTGGATTAGCGCCCTCATAAAAGCAATAATGATGTACAGTACAAATAACTTTGTTTTAACATCATCTATAATATGTTTAGTTAAACAAGAACTTCCTGAAGCTTTTTATGAACCATGCCTAAAAAAGCATCAATAACAAATTGTATATCTCTTACTTGCATGGGTATATATAATGGCAAAATTATAGAGTTGTCCTGCAGGCTTTCTGAAACAGGCAAGGTTGCATTTGTTGGTTGATCTTTATAGGCCGTTTCTCTGTGCGAGGTCATGATGCCCCTTCTGGTGGCAATACCACAATCAAGCAATCCCTGCATTAATGTATTTCTATCAATGGGGCAACCATCTTTCAAGTAAATACAATAAGATTGATAATTGCTAAAACATCCCTTTTTTTCTATCGGCAATTGTATAAATGGTACATTCTTAAATGCTTTGTTATAAGAAGCTGCGATCTTCCGGCGTTCATCAACAATCCAATCCAGTTTCTCTAATTGTTTAATGCCGACAGCTGCCTGTATATCTGTCATTCTATAATTATACCCAACTTCAACATGGTCTTCAAAAATCAGATCTTTCGCTTCATGACGAACCCTGTCATTAACAGACATCCCATGCTGACGTAAAAGTTTAAGCCTTTGGTAATAGTCTTCTCTATCGGTTGTGATCATCCCTCCTTCGCCCGTTGTTATTACCTTACGGGGATGAAAGGAAAAGCATACCAGCGAGGAATTAGCCCCAATTCGGTCCCCTTTATAGGATGATCCTGCGGCACATGCCGCATCTTCAATTAACTTCAATTTATACTTATCGCACAAGATCCGGAAGGCATTAATATTAGCCGGCATCCCCATTTGATGCACAATTAGTATTGCTTTGGTTTTTGGGGTTATCTTCTTTTCTGCATCAATAGGGTCAATATTATAAGTATCGTACTCCACGTCAACAAAAATTGGTTTTGCCCCAACATATCGCACTGCATTAGCGGTTGCTATGTAACTTAACGATGGGCATAAAACTTCATCACCCTCGCCAATTCCGGCAACAATCATAGCTAAGTGTAAAGCGGTTGTACAATTAGATACAGCCACAGCATATTTTGCGCCCGCATATAGGGCAAACTTTTTTTCAAATTCTTCTACTCTCGGGCCCTGAGTAACCCAGCCGGTAAGTATAGTGTCGTAAGCAGCCTGGGCTTCTGCATCGGTTAAATAAGGTTTTGCTATAGCAATCATATGATTAAACGGTAAAGACTTTCTTTTCAAAATACCATTGACTAAGTTCCGTTAGTCCGGCTTCAAGGTCAATGGATGGTTCAAAGTTCAATATCAATTTCGCCTTGCTTATATCAGCAAGTCTTCGGCTTACAGGGTTTATTGTATTTTCTTCTATAAATTGGGGCGTAAGAGTTGAATTATTCACCTTTAATAAAACAGCCAAAAGCTGTTTTAAACTGGTTTCTGTCCCGTTACCAACATTAAATACTTCATCCGTTGTGTCGGACAGCAATGCGGCAACATTAGCCCTGGCCACATCTTTAACATATACAAAATCCATAGTGGTACCGCCATCCCCATATATTGCAGGGGCTTTATTATCACTAATACAATCTAACCACCTGATCATAACTTCGGTATATTTCCCATCTGTATCCATCCGGGGGCCATATACATTAAAGTACCTGAGTGCTACATAATCCAACCCGTACATAAACTTATAGCTTCGAAAAAGTTGTTCGCCAAATAATTTTGCTCCGCCGTAAAATGTCTGATTGTTATATGGGTTATCTGTTTCGGGAGTAGGAAAGTTTTGAGCAAGGCCGTAAACTGATGCACTCGAGCTGTAAATAACTTTTTTAATTTGATGCTTTGCACATAGATCAACCACGTCAAAAGTAGACTTGATCATAACATCAAAACCATCTTGTGGATTAGCCGCACAAGCATTGATACGCAATGCTGCCATATGAAACACATAATCTTTGGCTATTATGTGTTCCTCAAGTAGTGCTTTGTCTCTTATATCGCCCTCAATAAATTCAATTTTTGAATTTTCTTTAAAGTTTTTTATGTTTTCAAAACTACCACGACTTAAATTATCAATAATGGTAATTTTTTCAGGATCATATTTTAATAGCTCTTCTACCACAAAAGAACCAATAAACCCGGCGCCGCCGGTTATAAGAATTTTACTCCCGTAAATTTTAGTTTGCATAAGTATGTGTTGATATTTGCTATTAAAGCATAGCATTGCTTAAATAGCTATTAGTTATTTGCGAACGCCAGGCTTCTTGCAGGGTTTCCGGCAACTTTTGAATTTTCTGGGATGCTCTTAAGTACATTACTTCCCAGCCCAATAAGTGAAAAATCGCCAATGGTTATACTGTTCATAATGTTTGTTCCGCTCCCTATGTAACAATTATTGCCAATTGTTGTACCGCCGGCAACAACAACATTACTTCCAATAAGGGTGTAGTTATTTATAATCACATCATGATGGATAACCGAATTTGGTAAAATGATAATGTGGTTGTTTAGTACTGCATTACTTGTTATAACAGCGCCTGCCATAACTAAACAGTTAAAACCCATCTTTACATTTTTCCCTACAGATGCTGAAGGGTGAATTAAATTTATATATCTTAAATTGGGTATGTTTAATGAGTGGATGACTTGTGCCCGTTCCATATAGGATAAGGAGCTGCCTGGTACGGCCAAAACAAACAATTCGGGATATTTATCTAAAATCACCTTTGGAAAAATATCATACTCCATCGATTTTTTTGTGGGATCGTCATCTATGAAGCCAATAAAATCATATTCGTCAAAATTGATACAATCAAATGCTTCGATCCCATTGCCATTAAAAGGAAAAATTATCAGCTTTTTCTTTTGCATTTTAATAAGCGTTTATTACATCTATAATATAATTCACTTCATCATCTGTTAATTCGGCATACATTGGAATTGACAAACAATGATTTGATAAATATTCAGAATTAGGGCAATCGCCAATTTTATATTTTAAACTGCCGTAAGCTTTTTGCAAATGGCAGGGAACCGGGTAATGCAATCCAGCAGCTATCTTTCTCTCGTTTAAATAATCAACAAGTTCATCCCTGTTATCGGTAGTAATAACAAATAAATGGTAAATAGAATGCGCCCAGTCAGGTTGCGACTGCATCTTTATTTTAGTATTGTTTATATTATTCTGATACCTCCCGGCTATTTCCCGGCGCCGATCATTCCATGCTGATAAATACTTTAATTTAACATTTAATGAAGCGGCTTCTAAACCGCCCATCCGCATATTAAACCCTAACTCGTCATGATAATATCTAACTATTGAACCATGGTTTCTTAGGTTTAAAAACCGTTTATAAAAAACTTCGCTATTAGTGGTAATTCCGCCCGCTTCGCCGCAAGCACCCAGGTTTTTGCCCGGATAAAAACTAAAACATGCAATTTCACCAAAACCACCCACTGGTGTCCCTTTGTACTGCGCTCCCTGGCTCTGCGCGGCATCTTCTACAAAATAAAGCTTATGCTGTTCGCAGATTGCCTTTAAAGCATCAATATCACAAGGTTGGCCATATAAATGCACCCCTATTATGGCCTTGGTTTTGGATGTAATTTTTTCTTTAATACAATTAATGTCTATTTGCCAGGTATCATTGGTACAATCAACAAACACAGGGGTTGCACCACTATAGGTTACACCCCATGCTGTAGCAATAAAGGTATTTGCCGGGATTATTACTTCATCCCCTTGCCCAATACCCAAAGCAAGCATGGCAAGGTGCAATGCAGAAGTACCATTATTTACTCCTACTGCATAGTTTGTCTGACAAAAACTCGCAAAGCTTTTTTCAAAGTCTTCTACAAATGGGCCGCCAGAAAAGGCTGCATTATCATAAACGCTTTCAAAAGCGCTAAATACTTCTTCCTTAATTTGTTGAAGCTGCTTTTTTAAGTCGAGGCATAAAATCTTTTCTTGTAATAGTATATCATTCATTCAAATAAAGATTAATCAATCGTTCTTATAAACTTTGCAGGGTTACCCGCAACAATAGTATTTTCTTCCACATCACGGGTCACAACCGAGCCCGCTCCAATAACAGATCTTTTACCCACCCGAACCCCACATAATATGGTAACGCTCGACCCAATTGAGGCGCCCTCTTCTATAAATGTTTCAATGCATTCCCAGTTATCGTCTGTTTGTAATATTCCATTTTCTGTTGTTGCACGCGGGAACTTATCATTAATGAAGGTTACATTATGACCCACAAAAACATTATCAGCAATATGTACTCCTTCACATATAAACGAGTGACTTGAAATTTTACAGTTTTTGCCAATGGTTGCCCCTTTTTGTATCTCAACAAAAGCCCCTATTTTAGTTCCGTTATCAATGCTGCATCCATAAGCATTAACAAAATTGAAGATCTTGACATCGTCACCAAGTTTCACATCAACTAAACATTGTTGATCATTTTTGATATCTACCCTTGTCATTTAATTAATTAAAACTTGAGTGTGTTTCTTTTCAATAGATCTGTCAATCCCGTTGAGCACAACTTCGCAGCCCTTGTTTTTTATTGATTTATTTGAAGCCTCTAAAATCTTCATTACGTCTAACCCAATTTTGCAGGATGATTTTGGTTGTTTTTTTTCCTGGATACAGGTAATAAAATCACTCGCCATTTCTGATAAAGCTTCGGTTGTATTTAATTTTGGCACATGAATGTCGCCGGTTCGGTAATCAACCAAAACCCGCTTTTTATCTTCATCATTTATATGGTTGTAGCCGGTATCATATATTTTTATCTTTTCTGTTGGCTCCATATCATTATACAAAATCATCTTCCTATCCCCTCCTATTAACATGTTCCTTACTTTTACCGGGCTTGTCCATGAGCAGTTAAAATGAGCTATAAATCCCGAATTGTAATTAATGGTGAGATAGGCAATATTTTCAATTGTATTATTGGTATGTGTTACACCAGTTGCATTAACACTGTAGGGCGGTTCATCAATAATGTAATTTAAAATGGATATATCATGAGGTGCCAAATCCCATAATACATTGATATCGGGTTGAAAAAGGCCTAAGTTTATCCTGGTTGAGTCGAAATATTTAATGTTTCCTAATTCCTGATTTTCTACCAGTTGCTTCATTTTAACCACTGCACCGGTATACAAAAAGGTGTGATCTACCATAAGCAATAACCCTCTTTGTATAGCCATATTGATCAGTATCTCTGCTTCTATAACAGATGAGGTCATTGGCTTTTCGATAAGTACATGCTTGCCTTTTGAAAGCACTTTTTTCGCTAGTTCAAAATGAGTAAAAACAGGCGTTGCAATAATTACCGCATCAATATTTGGATGATTAATAATATCGTCCGCGTTTTTATAGACAACTATCCCCGGAGCTAATTTTGCAGCGGCAATCAATCGTTCCGGACGAGAATCGGCTATAGCAACTACGCGGCAATCTGATGTTAGAGAAAAGTTCCTTACTAAATTAGGGCCCCAGTAACCATAGCCAATTATACCAACATTAACCATAAAAAAGTTTTAAGAATTTGAATGCAATAAGCCGTTACCCTTTCCTGATATTTACTATACCGATGGGATTTATTTATTTGCCGGAGGTATAACCAGCTATTAGAGGAATTAAGCATAACTGAGCTCAATTCCGGGATATTAAAAGAGTTATTCAGTTTCTTCTCAACAATGAGGACCAAAATTTTGGTTTTTCGCGGGTATAATACTCGTAAGTGTATTCTTTTGAATAGCCGTATCTGCTGTTGAGTGAAACGCCATTAAAAACAACATTTAAATTCTTTAGCTGTTGCTCTTTATATAATTGATTCAAATACTTTAATTCAGATTTATAAGTAAAGCCATAACGGATCACATATAAATTCACATCACTAAATTTGGCAAGAATCATAGCATCGGCAACCAATTTTATGGGAGGGGTATCTAAAATAATTTCATCGAAATGAATTCGGAGCCAATCAATCAGCTCTTCCATTTCTATCCTTTCTAAAAGTTCTGAAGGATTATCAGGTTGGCCGCCTGAACTTATAACATAAAGATCTGGATGGATAAGCGATGGTTGGATGATGTCTTCTTTGAATTCTGTTCCGTTTAAATAACCACTAAGCCCTTTCTCGTTTTTTAAATTAAACTTTTTGGCTATCGCAGCTTTTCTAAAATCAACATCAACAATAACTGTTTTGCGGCCTGCAGCAGACATAACTATACCAAGGTTACTGGTTATAGTGCTTTTACCCTCGCCAGACATACTTGAGGTTAGTAGAGTAACTTTCCCGTGCCTGCTATTGTTGCTATCAACGTTTTGAAGATTGGTGCGCAGTATTCTAAACTGCTCAGCTATCATGGTTCTGGGGCTATTTAAAACATTACCAAGGAGCATGTTTTTTTGATAAGACAGTTCGCACAATACAGGTGCATAGGCTACATCCTCAATTTGTTGAATATTATTTATCTTATTATTAAAAGTTTCTTTGGCAAATACAGAACCGCCCGGGATAATAATGCCAAGTATAAAAGCAAGTGCATAAGCAAAGCTGGAGTTAAGAGCTTCCGGCGCCCCATAATGGGCTGCATCTATTACCCTGCTTCCAACCATTTTTGAAGCACTACTTAAAGCAACTTCTTCTCTTTTTTGCAACAGGTACATGTAGAGATCCTCTTTTATGCTCTGTTGTCTCTTAATGCTGATATATTCCCGCTCTTGCCCCGGTAGTTTTTTAATAGAAGATTCAAAACTGCTACCATACTTATTTAATTGATTACGGGTGGCTATAAAAGTTCTTTTTATTCCTTTTATATTCTCATAAATAGCTGTTTTTGTAGATGCTATCTGCCGGTTAATAGGATCAAGTATGGGGTTTTTTTCAGGGGTATTAGATAGCAGTTTGTCTCGCTGCAATTCTAACTTATTAAGCTGTTCAATAAGGGATATAAGGCCGGGGTCGCTGATGCCTATTGTTGCCGGTGCCCCTCCCGAGCTTTTGGGCGAGGTAACATACTTTTGAATTTGATCAATTACCTGCAGCTGAACATTTACTTCATTTAAGCGCGCATCATTATCTTTAACATTATCCAGGTAAAACTTCGAGTTTGAAGAAATATCTGTGATACCCCGGCTGCTTTTATAACCCTCAACATTTTTTTCAACAGCGTTTAATTCACCAGAAATGGACACTAAACGCTCATCAAGAAAATTTAATGTACTGGCCGTTGCTTTGTTCTTATGGTCGTTAGAAGCTATGTTATAGGCATTGATCAGGCCATTAAGGATATCTTCACCCCGCTCGGGTACAAACTCTCGTAAAATCAATTTAATAACAGAAGTTTCTTCGGTTAATTGAAAGGCATTGAACGACCCAAGGCAATTATCAATTATTGATTCGGGATTATATAGATTAATACGAATAGTTTGTCCGATATAATCTTTTAAATTCGGTGTGGGCTCCAGTTTCCAACTCCCCCACGAACTATTTAGCAGCTCACCATATGAAAAGGTACTGATAGAGTGTGGCTGTTTTACAAAAAAATCATGCTCATTTTTTATTACGATCTCAATGGAGTGCCCGGCCCAATTATTTGCCTCCTTTATCAAACTAAAACGTACAGGTGTTGTTGCATATATATCAATACTTTTTAGTTCACCTTTTTTTATATACTGTGTCCATAACTGAAGATTATAGACAACGTTTTTCATCAGGGTTCGCGATTTTAAAATTTCAATTTCATCGTTCACGATTTTTGTGTTTTTAAAAACATCACGTTCCGCATCGCCCTTTTGATCGTTTTTCTCGTCGTTTATAGAGAATTCGGCCTTTATAGTATATATAGGATCAATGGACTTTAAATACAGGTAAGCTAATCCAAGGCAAATACCAATGCTTAGAATAAAAAATGGCCAATAATGTAAATAAACAGAAACCTTATCCCTTAAATCTTCAAGATTATCTTTCCCTTTGGGTTCTTGATTAGAATAAGTAAAAGCTTTTGCGTTGTTTTTCATCAGAAAATACCTTTTATATTAACCTTGGGTTGCCTGCATACCGACTGGTTATTAATTTGAAATATTTGGAGTTCTTAATAACGTAACATTATCTTTTTCAATTTCGGCGGTTAAAATGTATTGTAATGATGGGATCAATACTCTGACTTTCTTTTTGTTTAAAGAAACCACATTCCCTTCCATATCCTTAAATGGCCCTTTTATTATTTTAATATTGTCTTTAATGTGAATAACCGCCTTTTCTAATTTCACATTATTGTATTCTGCTAAAAATTCCTTTATAACCTCTATCTCTTTATCGGATATAACGGCAGGTTTACCCAGCCAGTAAACAAAATTTACAACGCCATAAACAAGCCTAACCGCATTCATTTGTTTCTCTGACACCCTTACAAATACGTACGATCTGAATAAGGGCTCTTCAACAATTTTTTTTCTATCGCTCCACTTTCTCAATACTTTGTTGAGAGGGCAGTAGTTCTCTATATTAGCCTTGTTTAAATGATCTACTACTTTTTTTTCCCATCGTGACCTGGTATAAACAGCGTACCATTTTAACTCCATTTGGTATGATCTAACTCTTATTGGTAAAATGAATTATAAGCTTTGCCATTACACTTCAGTTTTTAGAAACTATAAAGTGAATAAGGGCAAAGGAGGAACTAATTGAAACTTTTTGACAACCATATTTAAATGGCTTTCAAGGATATACTTGTTATTTCCGCGTTAAAAAAATAGCAGCAACAGAAATAACGGAGAGCAGCAAACTTATTTGTGGAATTGTTCGGTCAACTGCAGCGTATTTGGCACGACCGGGCTGCACATATATTACATCATTATTTTTCAAATAATAATATGGGGAAGAAAATACTTCTTTTTTTGATAAATCAACGGGAATATATTGCCGATTTCCATCAATTTCTCTGATTATTAATATTTGTCGTAATGCGGTAATATTTAAATCACCTGCTAAACTTAATCCTTCGGCTAATGTTAATCTTTCATTGGGGATTTTAAATACTCCCGGTTGTGCCACATCACCCATAACTGAAATTTTAAAATTGAGTAGCTTTAAAATCACCACAGGCTCTTTCAGGTATTCCAGTAATTTTAGTCTGATTTTTTCTTTGACTTGTGCGGTTGTCAGGTTACTTACTTTTACATTTCCAATTATAGGGAGCAAGATCTGACCTTGCTGATCTACAAGATAACCACCGTAATTTTCGTTTGTTCCATTAACGGTATTCGATGTAAAATTAAATACGGTAGAAGACTCCGGATTGAGGCTACTTATACTTATTCCTAATACATCTTCTGGTTGAATAGTTATCGGATTAAAATTTTTTATTCGCTCAGTGGTTATCGAAGACAAATTTACATCCTGAAAATATGAAGTTTTTTTATACGAACCGCATGAAGTAAGGGCTAAAACGATACAAACTACAGGGAGGAATAATTTCATAATTAATGAGTGATAAGAATTAGACGATCGTTTAAAAAAAGCTCATCAAACTAAATAGCTTCGCCCTTTCTCACCCACACATTAAAACTAAAACAAGGTTTGATCGTTATTAATATCTTATAAATATTAATAATACGTGAAAATACCACAACTTCTATTAAAATAATAGGCAAATCCCTGATTGTGTACACAGATGTATAAACTATACATAAATCTTCATATATGTGATTATATATGAGGATTATAAGCTATTAAAAATGCATTAAGGATAGAAATCCAATACTTACATTATCTGCTTTAATGCTAAATATTATAATGATTCAATCTATGAATATTAAAATATAAAATAATGAGTCGAGACCATCACCAATGGTACTGATTGTAATCATATATCATATTGGTTAGTTAAATAATTTCGGGAATTATTTATACACTATAATCACACTTAATTGTGATGGAACAGGCTTTTTTGATAATTGCATTAAACAAAAAGCCGTATAGATCAATTGATCTATACGGCTTCAGTATTTTGATAAAATACGTTCAGTTATCGATGTAGTTAGATAGTCAAACTTGTTTTCCCTACCACCATTTTAAAGGGAAGGTGATCTTATCAACAGAACCCACAATCAGGTCAGGTTTAAAAGCATAATGCCCGAGCCTCTCTTTGGTTGAAATTCCAGATAAAACCAGTATCGTTTTATATCCCATTTGCACACCACCCTGTATATCTGTTTCCATCGTATCGCCTATAACTGTGGTTTCAGCTGTTTCTAATCCTAAAAATTTTCTCGCGGAACGCATCATCACCGGGCTTGGTTTGCCGGTAACAAAGGCTTTCCGCCCGGTTGCTTCTTCAATCATTGCTGTGGTAGCTGCGATACCCAGATTATTCCATCCCGGCTTTTTCGGTGAAGGGTCTCTATTAGTAGTGATGAACTTCGCGCCCGCTAAAATCATATCAACAGCCCGTTGAACCATTTCAAGGGTAAAGTTTCTACCTTCGCCTAATACCACAAATTCAGGATCACTGTCAACCAGCGTTATTCCATGTTCATGTAGGCTGGTTAACAAACCGCCCTCCCCTAAAACATAAGCCGTACCATTTGGGCCCTGACTTGCCAAAAATTGTGCGGTGGCCATAGCACTGGTATAAACATGCTTTGTTTCTACCGTTATACCTAGCCTTTTTAACTTACGCACAACCTCCAAAGTTGTTCTTTGGCTATTATTTGTCATAAATGCGAACGCGATACCCTCGTCAACTAAATACTTAATAAACTTATCGGCGCCCGAGATCAATTCCTCGCCACTATAAATAACGCCGTCCATATCAATCAAAAGTCCTTGTTTCATAGTTAAAATTAGTAAAAGTATGTTGCCTATAAATCTACGCAATCTATAACCATCATTTGCAGGCGAACGTAAATTCGTTTAACAACCAAATGCAAATACCACTAATTAGCGTACAGTAAATAGTACCATTATTTAACCAAATATTACCAGTAAAGCATATCAATTACAGGTAAATTCGTGTAATAATTCATTAATAACAATCAAATAGATGATTACTTTAACATATCCATCAGAAACTAAAGAAGCTGCAACTTGGGAAGAACGCATCAAAACAATGTCTTTACCTTACCAGGCGCACGAACAAAACGATATTCAGGAACCCGAGATAGTTGATGATGGAAAACATATCCAGGGTGTTGCCGCTATTGAAACCTATCTCAACGGTTTAGAGATTTTTGTGGCCAGCTGGTATGAAGACAGGTGTGATCTGTATGAATACACTAAAGGGTTGGATTAGAATGTCCAACCCTTTACATCAACATAACTTATAAAACATCATTGGAAAAAGAACCTGCGGACATGAGCTGGTAAATTAATAAGGTTCGTCATATCGAGTCCACTGGTGTTTATGGTCTTGTTATTCAATAAAAATACTTTTCCGTTCCTCAGCAGAGCCGGGTGAGCTTTGCCATCTTTCAGGTAGTTTCCCGGAACGGGGATATCGCCTTTTTCACCAAACTTAAGAGGCTCCTTCATCCTGTCAATGATCCACTCGCCGGTTGAAGGCCTGTAAACTGCCATTTCCGCGCGGCCATCGCCATCATAATCTGCAGGCACTGGGATATCACCGGGTACATGTGGTAGCTGTAAAGGGATGTTGCCAATACCGGCTATTTGCCAAAGGGAGTTTTTTGTATTAAAGAAGCCCAGATCCGTAATACCATCACCATCATAATCTGCAGGAACCGGGATAGCATTTTTTACGCCAAATTTAACACTGTCTAACCCATTAAAATACCAGGTCATATTTGAAGGTCTGTACACCGCAAAATCGGCAAATCCATCGCCGTCATAATCCCTGGGCACTGGTATATCACCCTGCTGACCAAGTTTTACCGACCTTCCGTCCTGCTGATAAAACGCCCCTTCAGATGGCCTGTAAACGGCCAGTTCAACCTTGCCATCGCCATTATAATCTGCCGGTACAGCAATGTCGCCGTCTTGTCCAAAATTAATATCGCTTTGACCGCTTATTTTCCATTTGCCTTTAGAGAAAAACATTAACTCTGTAGTTTGATCATTGTTAAAATCAAGGTACCTGGCCACATTGGTATGATGAAACCATGGTGTGGTGAATTCACTGTCGGCATCTTTTTCTTCTTCATGGGTATAAGGAGAAAAAGTGCGCACGCTTACCAGATCATTTGCTTTAGAGAAACTCATTAACCGCATTAAGCCATGCCCACCGTTAGGCCTGCTCTGATAGTCGGACAAGTATGATTTAATGATATTGCCCGCGTATCCATCCTGGCGGTAACCTTCGCCATTATCGCCTACGTGGCCTGATAGGGTCATGAAAACATTAGGGTAACGTTTCATTCGGTCAAACACACGCTGCCCTTGCTTGCTAAATTGGGGGAAGCCCTTCTCGTTAGTGCCCGTTGTTTTGTTAAAATGTACAATAGAGTGGCTTATTAATATTGCTTTGCGGTTTTTATATTTTTCCAATAATTGGGATGCCCAGTCGTTTAAATTCTCAATATCCTCGTCGTACGAGTCATACTCGAAATATATGGTGATAAAATTAACACCGCCGGCAGTAAACAGGTCGTAATGGCTATCGTTATTATTACCATAATGGCCGCCATACCACGGTTTATCTTTAAAATGATCTATACCAAAGTATTTATTGTACTGATCTGTTTTACCTGATAAGGGATACTGGCTTTTTGTTTGATCGTGATTGCCAACCGCCATACCATAAGGAATGCCATGTGGGTAACCGGCCTGGGGTTTATCCAATATATACATTGCCTCGGCAGCGTTTTCCCATTCTTTAGGGAATTTTTCGCCATCATCAGAAATATCGCCCAATTGTACTACATAAGCTATTTTTTCTTTAGCGGCATTTTTAATGATCCAGTCTGTTTGGGCTTTAAACATTTCGTTTTTGCCGCCGTTCTTTTCTGATGTGTAGTACTGCGTATCCGGCAAAACCACTATTGAAAAATCTGTGCTGTCATCACTTTTTGATTCTTCCTTAACCGGTATTGCACTTGTGACAAACAGTAGTTGTATACTTAAAAAACCACAGAGTGCCTTTTTAAATTTGGCATTAGATATAAAGTTTAGTTGCATGAACTATAAGGATTATTTATTTGAATAATTTTATTAGCGGTGCAGGTTAAAAGCAACCATTGCCCTAAGCGTATAGCCGTTTTGTGAAGCCAACAACCCTACATCTCTAATAGCTCCCGATGTAAGAGCTGTACTATGCGTAGCATAAAACACCGGCCCACCACTTACCGAGAACGAGAACCGGGAATTCGCGGGGGCTACATTAACAGAAGGACCAATAAGCAACTTGGCGCCGCCTTCAGCCTCGTCTGCTTCCCAAAAACCTTCCAGGTCTTGCCCCATTATTTCGAAACCGGCAAATACCGGCCCGGTGATGCGGTGTTGAAAACCAAGACTGGTTACCAGGTCTATCCCGTCGCGGGAGTTAGAGAAAGCTTTTTCTATACGCAGGTTTCCACCCAAACGCCATTTAGGGGCATCAAAAGAAGCTGTGATGCGGCTAAATATTGCCCCCACGTTTGAAAAATCGCGATTGGCACCTAAGCCTACCCCAAAACGGGCACCGTAAGTTTTCTTACCGCCAATAAAGTCACGCAGTAATTCGGCCTGCAAGGCAGTGGTTGTACCGCCATTACGCGCAAAACCAAGGTCGGCATTAGCATATAGGGTAAGCCGGTTACCTAAATAACCTTTAACGGCCAGTTGCTGATCAGCACCATCATAGCCAAATTGGCCGGCCGTGCGTTGCGCATAGTTAGAACTGGCGCTTAACGCCCAATATGGTGCGCTACCGGTAAGCGTATTTACCGAAAACAAAAATGGCTGTACCGATACACTCTCGTTTGCACGTAATGATTTACTATCAGCCGGAGATTGGGCCCTGGCAGATATACACATTGTTAAAATTACGATCGAAGTAAAAAATATATTTTTCATGATAAGTGTTTGATTTGTTTCTAATCGTCATCATCGTCCTTCTTTTGCTCCAGGATAACAAAAGCGCTCCGTTTGGGTGCGGGCATTACCGCGTGTTCACCTTTAATAGCTTTCCATATCACTTCGTTCATATCTCTATCTGGTACCTTGTCCTCGTTAGCCAGATTAAACGACTCGGAACGCTTGCTGCTCTCGTTAACCGCGATGTTGCGGGCATCGATATCAACCTGGGCTCCAATTAGCTTAAACGGAGTAAAATCGGGTTTGCTGGTAAAGCAATCATACATAGGCAAAGCCCCTGCATCGTACTGGCTCATAGGGGGTAATCCTAATATTAATTCCATAGTACGCAGCATGCCCGATGTGGAATACATGCTGTGAATAGGCATATTCCGTTTAACATACGGGCCTGCAACATATGCCGGCGAACGGTGTGCATCAATATGATCGGGACCGGCCTGTGCATCATCTTCCAGTATAAAAACTACCGATTCTTTCCAGATTGGGCTTTCAGATAAATGAGCAATGATCCTCCCCACCGCAAGGTCATTATCAGCAACTGCTGCAATCGGTGAATACTCACCTTTTTTTTGCCCGCTGGTATGGTCAGACGAGATACGCAGAGTACTAAACTGGGGCACGGCTTTAATAGCCAGTAACGAGTCGAAATCTGCCTGCCAGGCATCTGCGCGCACCTGGTCTTTTATTTTCATGTTAAAGCCCGGTGAATTAGGCGCCATATGCCCTTGTAATGACTTAAGCTGGGCTTTACCATAAGAACCAAACTCGCCATAGCTGCGGTATGTTACACCCGCCCGTTTGCAGTAATCCCAGATATAACCATCTTTAGGCCCGGAAGCTGCGCCATTATATGCAGGCCCTCTGTTGCTGTAATTAGTTGGCCATGTTTTTTCAATTACATCGGTTGCATAAGCGGCCATACTCCAGTTATGGCCATCTGCGCTCACTTCAGCATCTACATAAAAATTATCCAGTAAAACAAACTGACTGGCAAGGGCATGCTGGTTTGGCGTTATTTGCTTGCCAAAAATGCAAAGCGAAGTATCGCCGTCGCCACCCGGCATATCGCCCAATACCTGGTCGTAAGTTCGGTTTTCTTTAATAATATAGAATACGTATTTAATGGGCGACTTTTCCCCTGCCTTGCGCGGGATAGGGTTTCCTGTCTCGCCATCGGCAGTAATAGTTCTTTTAGTATTAAAGGGGGTATTGGCATAAACCTGCTTGGTGTATACCTTCTGCTGATCGGGCCTGGGGTTCTCAATAAACGATAGCGAGCCTTTAAATAAGCCACCTATGTATTGAATCTCACTTTTTGCGGTTTGCCCCACATGTTCGCCAATGTTATTGTCTTTTTCAAAAGGCTGTGGCCCATGCGGGTTTGCTTTGGATGTTAGTCCCTTACCATTTGCTACAATTATTTTACTACCTAACGTTTTCACATTGGTTGGGTACCAACCTACCGGAATAAAACCCATACTTTGACTGCTGCCGGGTTTGGTAACATTAAACACGGCAAGGCAATTATTATCAGCATTGGCTACATACAGCGTATGCTCATCTGCAGATAGTGCTAACCCATTTGTGGTAGACCCTGCCAATTTAGTAGGATATAACACGGTTGAAATGGTTTCAGCGATTTTTCCTGTTTTGGTATCGATAACCGAAACTGAATTCTCGTTTGCATTGGCAACAAAAAGGTAAGTACCTTTTTTGTTCAACAGCAATTCATTAGGATGATCGCCGGTGTTGATGGCTCTTTCTATTTGGTTTGTAGCAGTATTGTAAACGGCTACTTTAGCCATTCCCCACAACGAAATATATAAGATTTTTTCGTCGGGTGATAGTGTACAGCTATATGCCATGCCCGGTAGCTGTAGTTTTTTGATGATGCTATGTGCAGCCGGGTTTATCACATATAAGCTGCTATCCTCCTTAGTTACCGCATACAGGCGGTTGTTGCTTTTGGTAACTACAATGCCTGTTGGGCAAATTTTACCTTTTGGAAATGGCAGGCCCAATTTTATAGTATCGGCTTTTCCTATTTTATTGTTTTGTATACCAAAGTCAAGGATCCAGTTATCATAACCACCTGATACGTACAAGTGTTGTTCGTCTCGGCTAAACGCAAGCCCGTACCATGATTTTGTCAGTACTCTTTCATCCAGCAACCTCTCACTCTTCGGATCGAACAATTGTACAGATTGCGTGCTTTGGCCGTTATTTGTAACCGCCAGCAGTCTGCCGCTTGCGCTAAGCTGGATATTAAGCGGAAGGTCACCCGTGGGCAGAGATTTGCCTGCCGGACTAAGTTTCCAACCATTTGGCAGCAGTACTTGCCCGGTTTGCTTAATTTTACCCGGCACCTGCGCCTGTGCACAGAAGCAAAGCATTAACAAGAGTGCTGTAAGCACTCTTGTTTTGTAAATTGTCCGATTAGTTGTCTTCATATTATTTTTAATTAAAATGCATATCCGGGGTTCTGCGGCATACCCGGGTTAAGGTTCCTTTCGGGTAGCGGCAGCGGGAATAAAAATTTATAAACCTGTATATCAAAAGCATTTGCTTCCAGATTTGTATAGGTAACTTTAGCTTTTGTTGCATAAGCCTTCATGATAGATAAACCATCCGGGCTGCGTTGCAGGTCATGAAACCTTTTGTTTTCGAAAGCCAGTTCTATCCTTCTTTCATGCAAAATTATCTCTCTTAATTTAGATTGATCTGTTTCTGTAACGTTAGGCAGACCTGCCCTTGTACGCACTGTATTGAGTGCTGTAAGCGGCGATTTACCTAATTCGTTTTGTGCCTCGGCCAAAAGCAAAAGCGCCTCTGAGTAACGGTATATCGGCCAATTATCATTTGAATTGCTGGTTGCCACATAAGGGCCGTGTACATATTTCTTTATAAAAGGTGTATATGCTGTACCCGGAGTTGGTGTATAACCTGCCGCGCTTTTTACTGCCGATATTTTCATTACAAAACTAGCATCATTTACCCCTTCGGCAATACCGATAGACGCATCCAAACGTTTATCACCGGGTTCGTAACTTTTAAGCAGGTCAAATGAAGGTATGTTCCAGCCCGAACTGCTGGTATTGCTTGGGAACGCAGGGCCTGTGATCAATACAGTAGTTGTTGTTTTTGGTAAAAACTGAAACACAAAGGCATTTGGTTGGGTGCCAACTGCGGTACCTTGCAGGTATTGCACCTCAAAAATAGACTCATTACTGTTTTTATTGGTGGTTGAAAAAGCATCCGCGTAATTAGCATTAAGCCCATACTTCATAGCAGGTAACGTGTTTAACAATGCTTCTGCCTCGGCATACTTTTTTAATGTAACATACACATCGGCCAATAGCATGGTTGCCGACCCTTTGGTAGCTTCGCCGGTTTGCGGGAATTTTGCCGGTGGCAATAATTCAGTTATCGCATCTTTTGCATCTGCGATGATCTGAGCATAAACCTCATCCACAGTTGAGCGGTTTTTAAATGCGTCATCTGCTTTGGTTACTTCTTTTAAATAAAGTGGTACCCCTCCAAAAAGACGTACCAGTTTATAATAGTTCCATGCCCTTAAAAACTTGGCTTGCCCGTCTGCTCTGGCTTTGCCTGCTTCGGTAGCTTTTTTTGCCAGTGGGGTACGGCCTATAACAATGTTGGCCCTTGAAATGCCTGTATAACAGTGGTAATAAACCGCATTTACATAGTCGTTATTGGCATCGTTGTTCCAGTCAGAAACGTTCTCGCGATAAACGGTTGCTGTACCACGATTGTTTGGGTTGGGGATGTAGTGGGTATTATCAGACCGCATCTCTGAAGTATGATAGTCGTTCACCAATAAATCGCGCAGGGGCACATAAGCCGCTGCAACCGCTTGTTCCAACTGATCGTCAGTCTGGTAAAATGTTTCCGGCGAAAGTGAATCCTCGGGTACAAGATCTATATAACTTTTTTTACAGGATGATGCTATGATAACTAAAAGCACCAATACGATATATTTATTTTTCATGTTGTTTTTGAAAAAGAGATTTTATTTAAATGTTGCATTTATGCCGAAAGAAAAAGTACGGGGAACAGGGTATGCATTTTCATCCACACCTATACCATTAAGCGCGTCAGATCCTGTAATACCTATCTCAGGATTGCCACCACCGCTATAACCAGTTATAATAAATGCTTGCTGTACCGATCCGTATATTCTTAAGTTTTTTAGCAGTAAGGCGTTTTTAAGTTTGAAGTTATAACCGAGTGATATATTTTTAGCAGTTAAATAAGATCCGTCTTCTACCCATTGGGTATTTACCGACCTGCCAATGGCTGTGGTACCGGTTTTAGTGCGTGGATATACACCAGAGCCGGGGTTGGCTTCTGAGCGCCAACGATCCGCGGCAGCCGCAAGCGGTACCCTTGAACCATCAAGGTTTGTTAGATAGGCCCATTTGGCTGCTGCAAGTATTTTACCGCCAACCTGGCCAGACATGGATACATTCAGATCGAAGCTTTTGTAGCTGAAAGTATTGGTAATACCGAATGTAAAAGTTGGTGTAGGGTCTCCTATAAAGGTACGGTCGTTAACGTCATCAATAATTCCGTCGTTGTTCAGGTCCTTCATTTTTAAAGTGCCTATATCTGACGATCCCTTATCTGCCAGACCGGTGCTTTTATACTTAGCCGAGTTAGCCAGATCTGCAGCATCCTTATATAATCCTAAGTTTACAAAACCGTAAAACTCACCTAAATGGTGTCCAACCTGGTTACGATAATAATCAGACGTAACGGTGTTATTTCTGCGCAGGTATCCCGGATCAACAAGTTTTTTGACGAGGTTACGCTCAAAGGCGATATTAAAGTTGGTGTTCCATTTAAAAGCACCGGTTGTGTTAGTTGTGTTAACGGTAATTTCATGGCCCCAAAACTCAAACTGACCAATATTATACTGTAAACTCGTAAAACCGGAAGCTCTTGGAACAGGGCGTGGCATTATTAAACCATCGGTCATTTTATGATAGTAATCATAATTAATTGATACGCGGTTATTAAATAAAGCTAACTCCAGGCCAATATCAAACTGTTTGTTCCTTTCCCATGCCAGTTCTGAGTTGCCCAATGTACCTATAGTTTGGCCTTGTATTAATTCACCATTCAATAGGTAATTATATTTTGCCAGCGTTGGGATAGCCGTAAAGTTTCCAAAATTATTATTACCTGTTATACCGTAACTTGCACGTATTTTAAGCAGATCTATCTTCTTGAAGTTTTCCATAAACGACTCATCGCTGATGATCCAGCCGGCAGATACTGATGGGAAATAACCGTATTTGCGATCAGCCCCAAACCTTGATGAACCATCCTGACGAACAGCACCCTGTAACAGGTATTTACCTTTGTAATTATAATTTAAACGGCCAATTGCCGATAGCATAGAATACTGTGTTGTACTGCTTGAACCGGCAGATATGATCGAAGCTGCACTTATATAAGGGATATCATCACTTGGATAACCTGTACCACTAACGGAGTTACTAACCGACTCATAACGCTGGATAGAATATCCAGCAAGGGCCTCTATATGATGGTCGGTTGCAAATGTCTTCTGATAATTTAAATAAGACTCGGCGGTATAAGAAAAATTATCAACCGATGAACTTAAGCCGGTAGATGCCGCCGGTGATCCCGGAGATGATGTTAAGGTAATAGAAGGTGAAAATTGATTGCGTGTTTCTGCACCTTTATCAACACCCACGTTAGTTTTTAAACTAAAACCAGGTATAAACTCGTAATTGATATAACCGTTGGCCAGTATGCGTGTAGTAATGTAATCGTCTTTTGTTTCATTAAGCAACGCGAGCGGGTTTACGTAAGCGCTCATACCCTGAGAGAATGCGCCAACTGTATAACTGCCATCGGCGTTATAAGGTTGAACAATGGGGCTTGCTTCAAATATACGTTCGTAATAACCGCCTACGCCATCAGTATTGATCCTGTTGTTATGATCCATACGATAGCTGGGTGCTAAATTGAATCCCACTTTTAACTGGTTCCTGCTACCAACGCTTAAATCATGATTGATACGTAACGTTATCAGCTTTGTACCCGAATTGATCAGTACCCCATCTTGTGCCTCGTATCCAAAAAGTACAGCTGAAGATGATTTTTCACGGGCCGACATTATATTCAAATTATAGCTCTGTATAGGCGCTGTTCGTGTAGTTAATTTAAACCAGTTTGTACCTTGCCCATATTGCGAGGGGTTTTGATACAGATCTGGTATAACCGCATTAAAAGGGGCTTCGTAAAGCTTGGCATCAGTAAATTTCTCATTCATAAATTGGGCAAATTGTTCGCCGTTCATTACTTTAGGAACGCTGTTACCCGGTATCTTTTGTAACCCGAAATTTGCATTGAATTCTATTTTTGAATCTCCGGGCCTTGCATGTTTTGTAGTGATAAGTATTACACCGTTTGCCGCACGCGAGCCGTATAAAGCCGTAGCCGATGCATCTTTTAACACCGTAAGCGTTTCAATTTCATCGGGGTTAATATTATTGATGCTTCCTGTTATAGGCAGCCCATCAATTACAAACAATGGCTGATAATCTGTGGTCATAGATGCTGCCCCACGAATACGGAACGCTATACCACGACCAGGCTGGCCGCTTGTTTGCGAAACGTTTACACCAGCTACTTTACCCTGTAGCTGCTGGCCAAATTGCATCACCGGCATATCCTGCATAGATTGCATATTTACCTGATCAATAGAGCCGGTAACCTCGCGGCCGCGCTGTTTACCATAACTTACGGTTACCTCCTGTAATGCGTTACCGCCTTTAAAGCTGATATTAAGCTGATATGGCTTATCGTTGACAACGGTAACATTGTTAAACTCTAACATTTTATAACCTACAAAAGTTGCCTGTAAGGTATATGTCCCTTCGGGGATGTTAAGTGTGTAATTACCGTTCACATCTGCCGATGCGCCCATTGTAGTACCTGCTACCCTGACATTGGCCCCCGGTAACGGTTCGCCGGTTTCATCGGTTACTTTACCGTATACCTTACCTTGCGCAAGCTTTTTTGTAAGTAAAATATTACCTGATGATTCTTTAAAAACAATATTTGTACCCCTAAGTAAAGCGGTTAATATATTTTCTAAAGGCTGTCCGTTAAAATTAGCAGGTTCAACAAACCTTTCTTTTAATCCAAGATAATCGGCATCATAAGCAAAAACCAAATTGGTATTTTGCTCGATTTTTTTTAATGCGTTGTACAGACTTTCGTGGCCAAATTTGATATCAACACGTTGGTCCAGGCTCTGTGCATGCACATCGGCCGCACTCACGGATAGCAGACCGATAGTTAATAAGATACTGAATGATAAGATAGTAATACGCATAAATTGCTTACACAAGTGTGTATAATAATTCATATTTTTGTTTTGCTTATGTGATTGTGAATAGTTACTGAGCATTGCATGACTGGATTGCCGTCCTTGGTCTGCAAAGAATAATTAGCGACTCTGGCTTACAGGGCCGCTTTTTTGTTTAATAGAGAATTATATCATTCCCCTCCTTTCTGAAATGCGTATGATGTAGCTGGTTTATCAATTCCAGGATCTGTTCGGATGGTAGATTGTGTATCAAACGAAGGCTGAACCGATAGCCATCAACCTTTTTGTTGCCCGATTTAAGCGACAACCCATAAATATTTTTAACTATCGTTGAGAGCTCTTTAAACCCCGCCTGGTTAAGATAGGTAGATCCTTCTTTCCAGCTTTGTGCACGGTCGGCGTTGATCACCTTTTGTTCAGTTTTGCCATTCAAAACATTATAGCTTAATTGCTGGCCGGGCAATAACATGGCTAAAGCTTTTGAATTGCCGGTTACACCTACTTTTCCGGTTGCAACCGATACACTTATTGTTTGCAGGCTTTTGTAAGCCCTCACATTAAATGATGTTCCTAAAACCTGCACATTTAACGGCGTCGTGTGTACAACAAAGGGATGCTCCGCATCGCGTTTTATATTAAAAAAGGCTTCTCCCTCTTCCAAAACAACTTCGCGCAAATTGCCAGTAAAAGCTAGGGGGACTTTTATGCGGCTGGCTGCATTAAGCCAAATTACCGACCCATCCGGAAGCTTAAGCTCTTTTAAACCTTTGGTACCGGTAATTATAGTGGTATAAACCTGTTGTGTTTGATGGCGGCTAAACCTCCAGCCAAAAAATCCTATGGTTGAAAAAATAGCAAGGCCTGCTGCAATACGAAAAACAGGCAGATAAATGATAGACCTTTTTAAGGTAACTGCTTTAATGCGGCGTTTTATAGATTCACCAATCTCGGCGGCCTCTTTATCCTTAACAGAACGCTCATCTGATGCATAGGATCTGTACCAGGCTTCTACTAAAGCATTTTCAGTTTCATTGGCTTTGCCTTCGCTGTACCGTTGTAAAATTTTCCTTAATTTATAAATGTCCATTAGCCGTGTTTTCAGTAGTAAGTCGCTGAAATGGCCTTTAGGTACTTATATTTAATATGATGTTTATGTTAATTATTTGTGAAGCATGGCAATTATCAATGCCATATAGGTAAGGTGCTTTTCGGGATATTTTTGGGCAATAGCTATGCGCAAGCGACGGGATACTTCGCTGATATAATTTTTTACGGTTTGGTCGGCCAGGCCTAATTCACCTGCAATGGCTTTTACCGAAAGGTTTTCACTTCGTAACTGATAAACACGTTTCAGCATTTCGGGCATTAACTCAACTGCCTGTTGTAATGTTTTTTCCAGTTCCAGGTAATCAGTAAGCGATTCAATGGAATCTTCCAGCATATTTATCCGCTGTAATGCATCTTCCAATTGAACTTCTGTTACTTTCTTTGACCGGTAATGACTAATCACACTTAAGCGCACCGCACTTTGCAAATAGTTTTCGAGCGGGCCGCTTATGTCGAGTATCGCCCTGCGCTGCCATATCTTAATAAATATTTCCTGAACAACGTCCTGGGCGGTGTCACTATCATTTAATCTTGCTCGTGCCGATTGATATAATCGCTGCCAGTAGCGGTCAAACAAAATATCAAAAGCATCATGATCACCATGCTGTATCTGCAATAATAGTTCCTGATCTGATATGCCTTTCATCAATATGATGCAAAGCTATCCATCCAATGTTAAGACAGTTTTAATTTAATAAAAAACTAATCATAGTAACTGTTACAAATTTTGAGTGATAGTTACCTTCACATTACCCGGTGCTTTCATTTCCATTCTTAATGGATTGGAGTTTTTGATAAATTTACCTATATAAGTAACACCTTTCTCCGGCCCTTCTGTAAAAGTAAACTCTACATCATAATTTTTATATTTCCCGGTTAATTGAAAAATATCACCAGTGTCGGGGTTTTGTTCATTGCCTGTAAACGTCGATTCGTTTTTATTTTTATCAGGATCATCTGAGTTAAAAAAGAAATTTGTGTTTCTGTCACTTACCCACTGATTTGAGAGATTGGGTATAAATATATCTAAAACAGAGGCGTCTTTAGAACAAGAAAATAACATTACTGCGGCCAGTATAAATATGGCCATTGATGATTTTGCTTTCATGATCTTATGTTTTAGTTAATTTTAATTGTTCCATTATTATTTAACAAGCCATTCATAGCAGTAATTCTTTCACCAAGGCCATTTATTTTCCTTGTCATATTAGAAGATATTTCGGTCATATCTTTTGTTAAATTATTCTGCAACCGGGCCCTTTCCTTTTTGTTAGTTTCGTTATTGGCCGCGTAAATCCTGTTAATAAGCGTATAGTTAATCTCTAAAACATATGGTTTATGTAAATCTTCTATTGCATAATCAACAAGATTATTGAATTTTAAAGAAAGCTCCTTACTATTCCAGTAAGTGGCAATAGCTTGCTCATAGGTATTCTTATTATTGTTTAGCAACTCAAAGATCTCGTTATACCTATAAATGGCATTGCTAAACTGGTCATAGGCCGGCTTTGAATTTAAAGAGGTGCTTAGCGTTACAAAGGCATCATTAAAATTGCGTACTTCATTTAAATAATTGGCCAGCGTAGCCGATATCAGCGGAAAAAACTCCAATCGACCACTTGCAAGTTTCTGTTCATCTAAGTTATTAGCCGTCAACATTTTTACAATGCCGTCGTAACCATTCCTGGTCTCTTCTTCAATCTTTTTATAAAGGTTTTTCTGAAGATTGCTCTGTGAGCGATCCATCCGGTCAACAAGCCCCTTTAACTGGTCGGGGCCGGGTTTGGCTACAAAAATATCTATAAACACAGTGGGGTCTTTAGGTAACATGGCCTTACCTTCTAAAGGGTATTTTATTTCATATGCCTTTAGATTTGCCGACTCGATATTTAAATAACTTAGGTTGTTTGCTAAGTTCATGGCAATTATCCCCTGGGGGTCTGTATTCATCCTTTGCCCGCTTAAAATAAACTGTGTATTACTCAGCGGTGTATAATCCCCAAACCTTATTCTAAATTTATATGTTATGTGTTGCGATTGTGCATGCAACCCAAAAAACACAAAAATAAAAAGTATAATAAATCTCATTTCTCCTCTACTCCTATGCTTAATAGCTGCCCGTCATATACGTTTACTAATGAATTATATATCTCTTTTTTGTGATTAATAGCTATTACCCTGATCTCGGTACCGGATTTTACAGGAATGATTGCCGAAAAATTTCCGGAAGAATCTGTCGTCACCGGGTTATTAAGTTTTTCAAATTGAACAGATACATTCGCTAACCCTTCCCGCATTGGAAGCTTTATTACCCTTCCTTTAATGTTTACCAAGTCTTGTTCTTTTGTAAGATGAATGGTATATTGGGTATCGTTGTCTGTTTCAGATAAGCGATAAACACTATCTGCATTAAGTGAATACCCGGGCACATCAACAGAAATATCTACTGCCTTTCCTTTATAATCGGAGTTAATCCCCGTAAAAAAAGCCGTTCCATCATCTGTGATCTTTTTTGTAGAAAAGTATAACCCGGTTTTAATATTTACAATGCCGTTATTAATGACTTTAACAGTTTTGCTTTTCTCTGTAAAAATCAGGGTGAGCGTTAACGCACCCTCGCTGGCTATTGGCCTGTACTTGTAACCTATATAAAGTATGATAAAAAATATAACAGCCGGGCCAGAAAGGTATAATGATCTATTTTGGGTTTTTAAATTATATGTGGCTACCGATTTCATTGCTCCGGCCAAAAATGCCGTGGCTATAAGCGCTATAAATGTCAACAGAATAAAATACACGGGAAGTGAAATATTTATCTGCTTATTGTTTTGTATCAAAAAATAAAAACAAACAACAAACAGTAAAAAGCCCCCCAAACTAATAAATACCCAGCGTAAAGAATTTGATTTTTTTAACACTTATCTCTTGCTATATCTGTAAAACCATTTATCCTATAACAACATATATAAATTCAATTGAACCGATCAAAATCATATCGTTTGACGACGACTCATACTTAGAATTTGAGATTGCACAAAGGTGAGAAGGGACGGGCAAGTTGACATATTTTCAAAAGTCAAACTTCATCTATAGAAAATACAATAAGCGCAAGGCAATGCATTAACTATTAATTAAATATAAACAGATAATATTGGGGTATCAATAGCTATATGTAGTCATTTAAATATCGCCATAGAAACAGGCAAGCAATATATAGCCTAACGATTATAAAACTCAGTCCAGGTTTTTATTTTTTCAACAGGGTATTTTGCAAGCTGCTTGTTCGTTAACCGCCATATCCAGTTACCTTCTTCTATCGCCGGGATGTTCATACGCGAATTTTCATCAAGCTTGAGCCAATCTTGTATCGGAATTATCGCCGTTTTACATACCGATGCAAACGCGGTTTTAATGAGTACCTCGTTAACATTTTTCGATGTAACATTTTTACCGGTGTATTTTTTTAAGTTTTGATGTACTGTTGCACCTGCTTCATTTTTATACCAACCAAGCGTTGTGTTATTGTCATGCGTACCTGTATAAACAAAATAATTTTCAGAATGATGATGCGGGATGTATGCAGAATGCTGTATATCATCCCCGAAGGCAAACTGTAATACTTTCATCCCAGGTAAATTAAATTGGCTGGCAAGCCGGCAAACCGATTCATCGATATCACCCAAGTCTTCGGCAACAAAGGGCAAATCTTCAAATTTCGTTTTAAGCACATGAAAAAAATCGCTCCCAGGCCCGCTCATCCATTTACCGCCGACAGCTGTCTTATCGTCTGCCGGGATACTCCAATAAGCGGCAAACGCCCGGAAATGATCCAGGCGCAATAAATCGTACCATTTTAGGTTTTTGGCGATCCTTTTTACCCACCAGTCATAATTCGATTCTTTAAGTTTTGCCCAGTTAAACGTAGGCATACCCCAGCGTTGGCCATTCTCGTTAAAATAATCGGGTGGCACACCTGATACGCTATTCATTTCGAGCTTTTCATTAAGGTCAAATATTTCCTTATTTGCCCAAACGTCCGCAGAATCATAGCTGATATAAAATGGCAGGTCACCAAATATGTTGATGCCTAATCGGTTACAATAAGTTTTCAAGCTATACCATTGCCGGTGAAATATAAACTGAAGCCATTTTTCTTTACTTAGGGCATCCTCGTTATCGGCAGAGAACTTTTGCAAAGCTTCGGGTTCCCTATACTTAAACGCAGCCGGCCATTTATGCCATGGTTTGTTGCTATGTTGTTGTTTAAGAACCGAATACAATGCAAAATCATTCAACCAGGCGGCCTCTGTTTCGCAAAATACGGCGAAGCCATAATGAAGAGGATGCCGGCTATCAGCCTGAAAATTCTGCCAGGCTTTATCGAGCAATTTCGATTTTATTACCTCTACCTTTTCAAAATCTACTGTGCTACTCTTCGGCAACCGGGTTGACCGGAGGTCTTTCGGGCTTAACAGCTTGTCTTCCGCCAACTGTTCCGGGCTGATTAATAAGACATTACCGGCCTGACTTGAATAAGAACTATAGGGTGAATAACCGTCCGCAGCGCTGGTCGCGTTTAATGGAAGTACTTGCCAGTACTGCTGCTTACTGGCATGTAACAGCCGGGCAAACTTAAATGCCTGCGGACCAAGATCCCCTATGCCAAAATCGCCGGGCAGGGATGTTATGTGCATTAAAACGCCCGCATTTCGCCCTTTAAAGGGATTATTTAGCCTCAAAACCGCCACTGGAACCTCACTTATGATTTCACTGAGGTTTACCGTACCGTTAAACTTGATATTTTTATTTAATAGCTCATCGGTACATGTCACCGGAGCATCTTTTGGAAAGACTACCTGCGTATCTGCCCAATCAATTGGGGCTGCCAGGTCGTCGCCGCATATAGCTGCTATATCAACCGGCACGATCAAAACTATCCAAATATCGCGATAGGCCCTGGCAAATGCTATTAGTTCATTCTTATACTTACCTGTAACTTTTAACGGGATGTAATCACCTTTACTAAATAGGTCAGGATGCGCCGCACGCAATTGGAGCAGTTTACCAGTCAACCAGACCTTTATCTGCCCGTTGAAGCGATCCTTCCACATCTCACTTACCTGTACTGTTGTTTCGGCTGTGTTTAGTAGCTCTTCCCGCAGGCTATAATCAACCGGCCGGCGGTTATCGGGGTCAACCAGGCTGAGGTCCCAATGCTCGCATCCCTGGTAAATATCCGGTACTCCCGGGCACATTACCTTTAATGCCAATTGCGACAACGCATTTACAATACCCAATTCGCTAACCTTTTTATGAAGTTTTGCGAATGTCTTCCAAAAAGGGCTTTTTTTATCCAGCAAACCCGCGGCAAATTTCTTTGCGGCGTTTTCATAGTCTTCATTTGGTTCGGCCCAGCTGGAGCGTCTTTTGGCTTCGCGAAGCATTTTCTCCAGATATTCGTCTAATCTTTGGGGGAAGGTTTCTTCCTCTTCCCCCGGCATGGGGTATGAGCCAAGAATGGTTTGGTAGATAAAATATTCATCATTTTCATCAGGCGATCCGTTGGTTTTAAGCCGGGCATTTGAAACCCGCCAATCGTTAACCGTACTGAGCCATTCTGCGGGAATATTAGTAAGCACATTGAGGCGGGCCCTAACGCCCTCACCCCTCTTGGTATCGTGCGTAGATGTAGCGTTGATGGCCAGAGGCCATTGCTCCTGCCGTTTTTGCATTAAACGGTGAAATTGATTAATGGCTAAGCCAAAGGCCTCCGGAGAATCGCCAACCTCGTTATGGTCAACAAAGCGGTTATAAGTATACATCAACGTATCCTCTACACCTTTTGCCATTAAAGGGCCTGTAAACTGCATACAACGCTGGTAAAAGTTCAGCGCCTTTTCACTATGTGCCCTGTCGGCGCGCGGATCTGTGAACGCTTTGCGTAATAATTTAACCGCTGCGCTTAATGCCGGGTATCTTTCTTTGATTTCTTCAAATACGGCCTTCAAACGCTTACTTTCATCCTTGCTCAGTGGCAACTGATTGCCATAAAAACGGTATACCGGGAAGTGAACAAGCAGCAAACCGATCGCCTGCTTTAATGCTGTCCGTCCTTTTTCGCCTCTAAGCTTTCCATTTGCAAGGCCGGCCTCCATAAACAACCGGGTAAGATTTTCCAGCTCACCGTTCATGTGTTGTGTCAGTATGAGGTTTTTCTTGTCACGTATCTGCTTTTTTACCGGCCTGTCGTCGGCTGTAAGTTGTTGGTAAAATGATGAAAACGCTTTTTCGCTTTTTTGATTTGTGAATAGATTATTTACCTGCGCCAGGTAGTCATATCCCGTACTGCCCTGTATTGGCCACTGTTGCGGCAGCTCTTCCTCCTGCTCCAGTATTTTTTCGACCACTATATAGGTATCATCACCTGCTAAAGCCCTTAAACGCTGTAAATATCCCTCAGGATCATATAATCCATCTATATGATCTATACGTAAGCCCTGTATAATATTATCCTTTAACAGGTCAGCAATCAACCGGTGAACATGTTCAAAAACTTCCTCGTGCTGTACATTTAAGCAAATCAGGCTGTTGACCGTAAAAAACCGCCTGTAATTGATCTGCTGATCCGTTTCCTGCCAGCTGCAAAGGCAATAATACTGTTGCCCGGCAATCATCTTTAACTGCGCTTTGTCCTTGTTTACCCGTTGAAGGCAGCCTTGCAGGTGCTTGTTAAATTGTTCATTCTTCATTAACGCACTGAACTGTAATTTCAGTTCTGCGGCTGCTTTTGAAAAGATTTCGGCATCCTCTGTTTTAGTAAGTTGCTCCATCTGTTCAACAAGTACCGCTAACGAATCTAACTTTTCGTCTTCACCCGGTTGTAGTATATCTAAGTACGATTTGAAATTAAGCGGCCAGTATTGCTCCGCATATTTGAACACAAGCTTATCTACGTTCCAAACAATCTCGAGTTCTCCCTTATCGATCACAGCCTCCAGTTCATCGCCCAAAAATGGAACCATAAGCGGGCCCTGGAACAAGTCATTATCTGCCAGGCTTTGGTCGAAATAATTGCGGTATAACGACAGCGGCCCTTTTTCTAAAACATCCATTAACCAGGCATTATCATGATGGAACGCCATATGGTTGGGCACTATATCCTGTAACCAGCTAATACCATTGGTGTTTAGTTTCGCACTTACCTGTTTTAATTCATCAAGCGTGCCTATCTCCGGGTTTATGCATAACGGGTCAACATTATCATAACCATGATTGCTGCCGGGCACAGCCTTAAATATGGGTGATGCATAAAGGGTTTTAACACCCAATTTAACAAGATATGGGATTACCCCATCAAGGTGCCTAAAGGTAAAATCTTTATGAAACTGGATACGATATGTGGATACCGGGTTAAACATATTAATTAATATAAATAATAATGGACTGGGGTTGAATAACAGTAGGAGACAACCCCTGTTCCGGGCCGTTCCATCGTGCATCAGCCGAGTTGAGGATTAACTTTAATTTACCAGGTTCTAATGGCAACGTTGTTGATCGCTGCTCTTCAGAGAAATTCATAAGACAGTATACATGTTGTGCACCTTCCCAACGGTGGAGCTGTAATGTTTGCTGTTCCTCATTATATTCTACATTTAACTGGTTTCGATTAAGCTTATGCAAAGCGGGGAGTTGTTTTCTTACTTCAATAAGTGTTTTATAATAACCCAGCACAACTTTATGTTGTGGATCATCAAGACTGTTCCAGTTTAGCTTTGACCTTTCGAAGGTTTTTACAGATTGAGGATCTGGGGCCTCACCTTCCGTATGGAAAGAGGCAAACTCTGCTTTACGGCCTTTCCGCACTGCCGCTATCAACTCTTCATCGGTATGGCTTACGAAGTACAGAAAGGGATTATCCTCGCCATATTCTTCGCCCATGAACAACATGGGCAGATAAGGGCTCACCATAACCGCGCCTGCCAAGAGCTTTTGTGTCTCAAAGCTGAATAAGGTGCTGCTCCGTTCGCCAAGCATGCGGTTACCAACCTGGTCGTGGTTTTGAGAGAAGACCACAAACTGCCGGCCCGGATTATCCGTTTTAGTGCCAAACGTTTTGGCACGCCCCTCAGAATAGACCCCGTCATACACATAAGCATCCCTGTACGATTTAGCTAAATGACCTATTCCATTAAACTCACTATAATATCCGTTTCGCTCCCCGCCCGCTGCTACCCTTAACGAGTGATGAAACTCATCTATCCATTGCGCATCCATACCATAGCCGCTTTGTTTTATAGGATCGATAAATCGCCTGTCGTTTAAATCACATTCGACAATAAGGTAATGAGTTTTGCCTGTGTTATCCATTAACTCATCCACCGCTTCCCTTATTTCCTGCAAAATATGTTTAGGGCTCAAATCCTTTATGGCATGCACCGCATCCATACGAAGTGCATCTATGTGAAAATCTCTGAACCACATTAGCGCGTTCTGGGTAAAATAGTGGCGTACCTCGTCACTATGCGCATCATCAAAGTTTACGGCGTTGCCCCATGGCGTGTGGTATTTATCGGTAAAATAAGGGCCAAAAGCAGGAAGATAGTTACCCTCCGGACCAATATGGTTATAAACCACATCTAAAATCACGGCGATACCAGTATCATGGCAGGCATTTACCAGCGACATTAGTTCTTTGGCACCACCATACGAGTTTTGCACCGCATAGGGAAAAACGCCGTCATACCCCCAATTGCGATCGCCCGGAAACTGTGCTACCGGCATAATTTCCAAAGCGGTTATGCCCAATTCTTTTAGATAAGGCAGTTTACTTTTTATCGCTTCAAAATTCCCTTCAACAGTAAAAGTGCCGGTATGCAGTTCGTAAATAATGTATTCCTCTAATAACGGATTTTGCCATGCCTCATCGCTCCATTCAAATTCGTTCAAATCAATTGCCTGCGATGGGCCATGAACACCCTGAGGCTGCGAAAGGGAAGCCGGATCGGGCAATTTTCGACCATCATCTGTCAAAATCTGATAATGATCGCCCGGTTGTATTTCAGTGGTTATCAACTGCCAATAACCACGCTGGCCTCTTGATAACGGGAGGGTAAGATTTTTTTCCGGAAGATAAACGGCAGACCCCTGTAAATGTGGCGTCCAAAGCATTACGCAGGCCGAACCATCGTCTAAAAAAGTAAGGCCTGGTTGTGTAATTAACTCCTTGTCATTTTCCATTATTTAACGGGGATTACACAATAAAACAATAGATAAGCCCTCTACAGAAATACTTTCCCGCTCATTTAAGGTTTGACCTATGGTGCCTTCATGACCGGTATCCAATATCACTTTCCAATTCTGCCCAAGTAGTTTTTCGGGGATTTTATATTCCAGCGCTTCGTGATGAGCATTAAAAATAACATAGAAATCATCATCTATAATGTGCTCACCCTCCGGCCCTACAGAGTGTAAGCCCTTGCCATTTAAAAACACGCCCAGGGAACGGGCAAAATCATGGTTCCAGTTCTCATCTTCCATTTCTGTACCTTCAGGTAAAAACCATGCTATATCTTCAAGTCCTTTACCTTTAACCGGCTGCCCCTGAAACCAGCGGCGCCTGCGAAAAGCGGGGTGGTCTTTACGCAACCGTATAAGTTCACATGTAAATGCCAGCAGATCATGGTCAGCTTCGGCCCAGTTTAACCATGATATTTCATTATCCTGGCAGTAAGCATTGTTATTCCCTTGTTGTGTACGGCCAAATTCATCACCGGCAACCAGCATCGGTACACCTTGCGATAAAAACAGCGTGGTTAACAAATTACGCTTCTGCCGGTCTCTTAGTTTGATTATTTCAGGGTCGTCTGTTGGCCCTTCAGCACCGCAATTCCATGAACGGTTATGGTTTTCGCCATCATTATTATCTTCACCATTTGCTTCGTTATGTTTTTCGTTGTAGGAAACAAGGTCATTTAGTGTAAAGCCATCGTGCGCGGTAATAAAGTTAATACTTGCAGTAGGCTTGCGGTAGTTATCCTGATATAGGTCTGGGCTCCCTGTAAATCGCTGCCCAAACTCCCCCAGCATACTATCTGCCCCTATCCAATAATCCCTAACGCAGTCTCTGAATTTTCCATTCCACTCGCCCCAACCCGGCGGGAAGTTACCAACCTGGTATCCGCCCTCGCCAACATCCCAAGGCTCAGCTATCAGCTTTACCTGCGATATAATCGGATCCTGATAGATGATATCAAAAAATCCGCTCAATCTGTTAACATCGTGCAATTCCCGGGCAAGCGTGGCCGCCAGATCAAACCGGAAACCATCTACATGCATTTCTACTATCCAGTAGCGCAGGCTGTCCATAATAAACCTTAACACATTAGGCAGCATAGCATTCAGCGTATTGCCCGTGCCGGTGTAGTCATTATAATAACGCTTATTATCCTCAACAAGCCTGTAGTAAGATGCATTATCAATCCCTTTAAAAGACAATGTGGGGCCCAAATGGTTACCTTCGGCTGTGTGATTATACACAACGTCGAGTATCACCTCGATGCCAGCCTTATGGAGTTCTTTAACCATCTCCTTAAACTCCTGAACCTGGATGCCTTTATCTACCTCGCCTGCGTACCGTATATCGGGTGCAAAAAAACCTATAGTATTATAACCCCAATAATTGGTAAGTCCTTTTTCTACCAGGTGCCTATCAGCAATGCTTTGGTGTACAGGCATCAACTCTACTGCTGTTACCCCAAGACCTGTTAGATATTTTATAACAACAGGATGGCCTATCGCCGCGTATGTTCCGCGTATTTCATCGGGTATATCCGGATGTTGCTGCGTAAATCCTTTAACATGCATTTCGTAAATCACGGATTGGTGATAAGGGGTTCGTGGAGGCTGGTCGCCCTCCCAATTAAAATCATTATTAACAACTACAGATTTTGGCGCAAATGGCGCACTATTAGTTTCACTGAAACTCATGTCCTCGTCGGGATGGCCAACCTCGTAACCAAACAGTGAATCGTGCCAGTCTACAATTCCGGATAATGCCTTTGCATACGGATCGATCAATAGCTTGTTTGGATTAAAACGATGGCCCGACGCCGGGTCATAGTCGCCCATAACCCGGTACCCAAAAAGTTGCCCCGGACTAATTCCGGGCACATAACAATGCCATACCTGATGTGTGCGTTCTGCAATATGTATTCTTTCCTCAGTTTGGCCGTTTCCTTCGTCGTTAAATAGGCACAGTTCTACTCCTGTGGCATTTTCAGCAAATAACGCAAAGTTTACACCTTTGCCATCCCATGTGGCACCAAGTGGATAAGGTTTACCTGGGTATATTTTTTTTACCATATTTCTTTTAATGGTTTTTTCCATAAATTGTTTTTTAGATTACAATTTTTCTTATAACGATAATTTTTCAAACAAATTCATTTCATTTGTATTATTCTATTATAACTTATGAAAAGAATATTATTAATCAGCACCGATGCAACAGTTCAAGAGCTATTATGTGCTAATTCTTCGTTACTAAATGCAGAAGTAGAAGTAAACGAATGCACCCAAGACCTGCTGCAGAAAATTAAACAACACAAACCCGACGTTTTAGTTATAGATTTTATATTAAATGACGAAAACGGCGGCGGCCTGTGTCACCAGGTAAAGTCGGACCCGCAACTACGTGATCTGCCTATTGTGTTACTGTCCGAGTACACAACTATAGATCGTATAGCAACCAAGTTTGGATGCGATGCCATTGTTAACAAGCCCACAGATGTGCAGCATTTAGCCGCAGCTATCATCAATCTGCTACAGCCGCATCATGCGCATTAGGCAAATGTTTTTTTTGGTAACAATTATAAATTATTGTTGTTGGTATGATAATTTAAAGTTGCTTAATGGAAAAACACACGTATCAAACAGGTTTAATTGGGAACTGCGCATTTTTGGCTCACATAAATAAAAACACTAATATCGAATGGATGTGCTGGCCGCGTTTTGATAGCCCATTTATATTTGGGGGGCTGTTGGATAATAAAAAGGGCGGTGAGTTTTCTATTTTGCCAAAGGGCGAATTTTCTACAAAACAGATCTATTTAGAAAACACCAACGTATTGCGCACCGAGATAACCTGTGCTAATGGCAAATACAGGGTTACCGATTTTGCCCCGCGTTTTCTTAAACACGGCAGGTATCTTAAACCGCTTATACTGATACGTAAGATAGAGGCAATTGAAGGTACGCCGCATATAAGAGTTAAATGCAACCCGGTGTGTGATTATGGCCGTTTGAAACAAGATCGTTTACAAGGCAGCGATTCTATCGAATTTATGGGTTGCGGGGAAAAGATGACGCTAACATCAAATATCCCGCTTACCTACCTTATTGACGAAGAATACTTCTCGCTTAATGAAACCAAATACCTGCTGTTAAACTACGGGGGCGAGTTTGAAGGATCATTAGTAAGCACATCAGAAGAGTACCTGCGCGAGACTATTGATTACTGGCGCCTTTGGATAAAGCACTCCTCTATCGCTACATTTTATCAGCCCTATGTGATCCGCTCGGCATTGGTTCTAAAGATACACCAGTATGAGGATACCGGCGCCATTATTGCAGCCAGCACCAGCAGCCTGCCCGAATTTCCGGGGAGTGAGCGTAACTGGGATTACCGGTATTGCTGGCTCCGCGATACCTACTATGTTTTAACCTCGCTTAACCACATTGGGCATTTTGAGGAAATGGAGCGTTATTTCAGCTATGTGGCCGATATTTCACTCTCAGCAGGCGATAGTTTCAGGTATCAACCTTTATATAGCATAACCGGAAAGAAAGACCTTACGGAAACAATCATGGAGCACCTGGATGGGTATATGGGTAACAAGCCGGTCCGCATTGGCAACCAGGCATCCGAGCATGTGCAGAATGATATCTACGGCCAGGTGCTAATATCATTGCTGCCATTATATACCGATCATCGTTTTATTTTTAGCGAACGGAAAGATTCCGATAAGTGGATAGCTTCGATATTAAATAAAATAGAGCGTACTATCGACGAAAAAGACGCGGGTATCTGGGAGTTCCGCAATATCGCGCATATACACTGCTACAGTAACCTGTTTCAATGGGCGGGTTGTAACGCGGCCGAAAAGATCGCGCTTACTATTGGCAATGATGAATTGGCTACCAGGGCACGCGACCTTAAGGCAAGGGCGGCAGTACATATAGAAAGCTGCTACGACGCCGAACGCAAGGTATATACGCATGCAGCGGGCAGCCCCCATCTGGATGCCAGCACGCTACAGCTTATTATGATGAACTACATTGATCCCGAATCGCAAAAAGCCAAAGATCACCTCGCCGCTTTAGAAAAAGAACTTAAAACTGATGGCGGCCTCTTTTACAGGTATATCCATAGCGATGATTTCGGTAAGCCGAAAACAACTTTCCTGATCTGTGCATTTTGGTATGTGGAAGCACTCGCCTGTGTGGGCCGGATAGACGATGCCATACGCGAGTTTGAAAAGTTGATGAAATACTGTAACCATCTGCTACTGTTCAGCGAGGATGTGGATGAACAGACTGGCAGTCAGTGGGGGAATTTTCCACAAGCTTACAGCCACGTTGGCCTGATGAACGCGGCCTACCGGATAGCCATCAAACTTGACCGGCCTACATTTTTATAACTATGGAAGACCACATAAATTCCTGGACAAAACATTTACCGCACTGGTTATGGAACCTTTTGCTGATTTGCTTTGCTTTACTTATTGGCCTGGTGGTTAAATTTGTAGTTACCCTGTTGCTCAACTATTACAAAAACAGAAAAAATGCCGATTACTCCTTTTTAAAATCATTAGTAACGCATTTAAGCAGATCGCTAAACTTCTTTATACCACTATTAACACTCACTATTTTACTCCCCTACCTTGCCTTAAAAGATGTTTATGAGGACGATATAAAAAGATGGCTGGGTATAATGCTGATCATATCATTCGCCAGCATATTAATGAATTCGATAAAGATCCTGGAGGATTACATTTTTTATAAATACGATTTCAATAAGGAGGATAATTTAAAGGAACGTAAGATACGTACCCAGCTGCAATTTGTTAGAAGAGTTGCTATCGTCATCATTATCCTTGTAACACTTTCCCTGATCTTATTGAGTTTTGAGAGTGTGCGAAAACTTGGCGCTGGTTTGCTTACTGGTGTAGGTATAGGTGGTATTATTATTGGGTTTGCGGCCCAGAAATCGTTGGGTAACCTGCTGGCCGGTTTCCAGATAGCATTTACCCAGCCTATTAGGATTGATGATGTACTGGTAGTAGAAGGAGAATGGGGCCGGGTTGAAGATATTACACTTACCTATGTGGTTTTAAACATATGGGACCAGCGGCGGCTAATATTGCCAATTAATTACTTTATTGAAAAGCCTTTCCAAAACTGGACACGGACTACCGCCGAGATTTTGGGGACTGTTTTTTTATATGTTGACTACAATGTACCGGTTGACAAGCTTAGGGGAGAATTAACACGTTTATTAAAAGCATCTCCCCTGTGGGACCAACGGGTGGGAATTTTGCAGGTGACCGATGCCAAAGAGAATACGCTGGAACTACGCGCCCTGGTAAGCGCCCGCAATTCATCACAGGCGTTCGATCTGAGATGTTATGTAAGAGAAAATCTGATAAAGTTTTTGGCGGATAACTTCAGCGAAAGCCTGCCAAGGCACAGGTATGGGATCAACATTGATCCTAAAGACATTAAGCCGGATCAATGAAACAGATTTGTATGATACTGGTTTAGCGAAAACCGGCTGTTTTGAAGTGAATGTTCTTTTTGCATTAGGAGATTAAGACGTAAATTTTCTATATTCGGGTTAATGAGGTCAGGAGCACTTAAAATAGCGTTGATTTATGTTGTTGCAGGTATCTTATGGATCACGCTTAGCGATAAATTATTACTGGCGCTGCAAAGCCACTTCGATTTAAAGGTGGTATTGTTCATTAGCAGCGTTAAAGGTATAGGTTATGTGCTGCTTACCGGCGTGCTTTTGTACCAACTCATCCTGCTACACACCAGGCGCCTCGCGGAAAGCGAACGGCGTTACCGTAGTTATTTTGACGACAATCCAAATCCCATGTGGATCATTGACCTCCGTACCCTTGTCTTTAAGGCAGTTAATGAAGCTGCTATTAACTTTTATGGCTATAACCGGGAAGAATTTCTTAATATGAGCATATTGGATATCGGCCCACCCGAGGATGTCAACGCTGTTCATACATCCGTTAGGGAACTGCAACCGGGCATGAACGATAACGGGATCTGGCGACATCGAAAAAAAGATGGAACGTTTATCGGTGTGCATATCACTTCACACCTGATCCGTACACAAAAGGGCGGTAACGTTATGGCAATGGTTAAAAACGTAAAAGAGCAGGTCGTTTAATTACGGCAGAATAAAAAAGATTGCCGTTCACTCCCGCTCTTTCTGTTCTATATGATCCTTGCTGCGTTTAGAGGGAGCGTATCCTATATAAAGAGATCATTAAATGTAGGCTCGTGTAAAACGAAACTGATGATCGACGAAATACGTCTGTAAAACAGCGGTTCACCTTAATAAGTTTTGATTACCTGCCCGGTGTGTGCGCCGAACACGCTTTTGCGAAAGCCATATTCCAGTTGTTGCATGGTGGTTGGTATTTCTCCAGGAAAGAAAGGGAAATATTGGGGTGAATCTTCAATCACAGTTGGACTGACGGCATTTATACGGATCCCGTTCTCCAGTTCAATGGCTGCGGCACGCACAAAGCCCTCCACGGCGCCGTTGGCAGCCGAAGCATTAGCAAAGTTCAGTTGTGGTTCATCGGTTAAAGCGCCGGTGATCAACGTAAATGAGCCTTTGGGGTTGATGTAGTGTTGGCCTATCAGCACTAAATTAACCTGACCCATCAGTTTTCCGTCTATACCTTTTCTGAATTCCCGGTCGGTCATTTTTTTCCAGGGGCCTACATAAGTAGGGCCGGCTGTAGAAATAAGTGCGTCAAATGGCCCAACTTGCCTAAACATACTTTCTATAGATTCTGTGGAGGTGATATCTGCCTGGATATCGCCACCTTTGGAAGCGATCCTGATGATTTCGTGTTCTTTTTCAAATGCGCCGGTAAGGTATTTACCCATGGTACCAGTTGCGCCTACAATGATTATTTTCATGCTGTTTTTGTTTTTTTATAACTATTTATTTTTTGTTGCGGTTAGTGAAATGATGAAGTTGATTAAGGGCAGGCCTGCAAAAACGATCCAGGGAACCAGTACTACGGTTAACCATAGTGTACGCTGATATAAGGGCAGAACGGCTAAGGATTGTCCGAATAAGTATAGGAACAAGGTGATTGATGGATAGATCACCAGCCATATTTTTAAAGAGGCGATCAACTTTGCTTTTGTAGTCATAATTCATAAATGATTTGCTGTTACAAAAGTAGCTTGGCCAATAGCCGGCGGGTAGGACAAAAAATAAGTTGTACAGGACATTACTCAAATAAACCCTGTCAATTGATCTTATCGCTTTTTTTTTCGCGCTTTGCTCAAATGTAATTCGGTAGTAAATGCGGATAGTAAAGATGGGATTATATAAGATTTATCGGAAGTTATTCCTGAAGGCCTCGGGCGAATAGCCGGTATGCTTTTTAAAGAAACGGATAAAATAAGAAACATCCTCATAACCAAGGCGGTAAGCTGTTTGGTTGATCTGGTTAGAAGTAGCCAGCAAGCACCTTTTAGCTTCGAGGATGATCTGTTCATTAATAAGTTCTGAACAGGTTTTGCCCAGGGCTGCTTTAGCGGTGGCATTTAACTGGTAAGCAGAAAGATTCAGCATTTCCGCATATCGGGCAACTTGTTTATGAGTTAAAATATGCGTTTCTAACAGCTCAAAGAATTTATCAAGTCGCTCCTGCAAATAAAGGCTGACCTTTGCTGTCGGCGTGCTGCCTTGCCGCCGAATCAATTCTATAAACAAAATATCCAAATTTGCTTTTATTACTTCTTCAAATCTTTCATTTTTGTCGATGGACTCCTGAAAGATGTACGTTAATATCGAAAGCAGTCTTTTAAATCCATCCGCATCAAACTGATAATGATGGGTATGGCTGGCTTTCCGCAATAACTGATTGGATACTTTGTTTTTTGGCGAATAGAATTCGCCTTTGAATTGCAGCAGATAGCCTGTGCTTTCTGCTTCCAGCACGAGTTGATGAACCTGGCCCGGGCGCATAAAAAAAACTGTATGATCAGTGATGCTATAGGGTGAAAAGTCGATATTGTGATTGCCCGCTCCATTTTCTAAAACCAGTAGGTAATAGAAATCATGGCGGTGGAGTTCCTGTACCATGTCCTTTCCATCGAGTAAATTGCGGACGTCGCGGATGCTGAAGGATCCGGAAAGAGTGGGTTCTTCCCTGGTGGTGTTAATATGCCTAATCGGAATTTTTTCCATGTTTTAACATTTCTAAAAGTGGTTCATAGACATTTCAGGGTAAACCGGTTTCAAATGTAATTAAACAATTCAATTATCGCCGATAATCAGTGGTATCCTTGCAGAGGAAGATATAATGGCAAGTCGGCTTAATAAGTTTGGCAGCAGCTTTAAAATAAAACAAGAAGGATACCGTCAGATGAAGGCATTTAATTCTAAAAAAGCACCGGGGTTCGGTGCTTTTTTAGAATAATTAAGAAATATTCGAGACCTACGACCTGGCTAGATCAAATCTGTCCAGGTTCATCACCTTGCTCCACGCGGCTACAAAGTCTTTTACAAACTTGTCCTGTGCATCAGCACTTGCGTATATTTCGGCTACTGCCCTCAGTTCGGAGTTAGAACCAAATACCAGATCGGCTCGGGAGCCTGTCCATTTTACTTCTCCGGTGGTACGATCGCTACCTTCATATACTTCCCTGCCCTCAGCCACAGCTTTCCAGGCTGTACGCATATCAAGCAGATTCACAAAGAAATCGTTACTAAGCACGCCCGGGCGAGATGTGAAAACACCATGTTTAGATCCGTCAAAATTTGTATTTAGTACACGCAGGCCACCTACCAGCACCGTCATCTCCGGCGCTGTCAATGTAAGCAACTGGGCCTTATCTATCAGCAATTCTTCGGTTGCAACCGCAACTTTTGATTTGCGGTAATTGCGGAAACCGTCGGCAGCAGGCTCCAGGTAGCCAAATGATTCTACATCGGTTTGCTCCTGCGAAGCATCCATACGGCCCGGCGTGAACGGAACGGTAATAACATGACCTGCATCCTTAGCTGCTTTTTCAACGCCCGCGCAACCCGCCAATACGATCAGATCAGCCAGCGAAACCTTTTTACCGTCTGCCTGTGCACCATTAAATTCTTGCTGAATACCCTCCAGCACGTTCAATATTTTTTGCAGCTGCGTTGGGTTGTTTACCTGCCAGTATCTTTGCGGGGCTAATCGAATACGGGCGCCATTGGCACCACCGCGTTTATCAGATCCGCGGAAGGTTGAAGCCGAAGCCCATGCGGTAGAAACCAGCTCAGATACGCTTAAACCAGATGCTAATACCTTTGCTTTCAGGGCTGCAATATCATTTTCATCTATTAGTTTATGGTCAACCGCAGGGATAGGGTCCTGCCAAAGCAGTTCTTCCTGTGGCACATCGGGGCCCAAGTAACGTTCGCGGGGCCCCATGTCACGGTGTGTTAATTTAAACCATGCACGTGCAAAAGCATCTGCAAATGCTTCATGATCTTCCAGAAAGCGCCTCGATATTTTTTCGTATGCCGGGTCGAGCCTTAAGGCAAGATCGGTAGTAAGCATAGTTGGCAAACGTTTTTTTGAACTATCGTAAGCATCAGGAATAATTGGCTCGGCATTTTTAGCCACCCATTGGTGCGCACCGCCCGGGCTTTTAGAAAGTTCCCATTCAAAGCCAAAAAGGTTCTCAAAGAAATTATTGCTCCATTGGGTTGGCGTTTTTGTCCAGGTTACTTCAATCCCGCTGGTAATAGTGTCTGGGCCATTGCCCGATCCATATTGATTTGCCCAACCAAAACCCTGCATTTCAACATCAACAGCCTCGGGTTCTTTGCCTACATTATCTGAAGAAGCAGCGCCATGCGTTTTACCAAAGCTGTGGCCACCGGCTATAAGGGCAACTGTTTCTTCATCATTCATGGCCATACGGCCAAAGGTTTCGCGAATATCCCTTGCTGCCATAATAGGGTCGGGATTACCATCCGGGCCTTCAGGATTAACGTAAATTAAACCCATATGTGCAGCCGCAAGTGGTTTTTCAAGGTTACGTGAGTGTATATCGCCATCGGCATCCTCATCAGATACCAACACGCCATGTCCCTCTACTGCACCAGGTGAACCATCAGGGTAACGCTTATCGTTACCCAGCCAGGTGGTTTCGGCGCCCCAGTATACCGATTCATCTGCTTCCCATACATCTTCGCGCCCACCGCCAAAGCCAAAGGTTTTAAAACCCATAGATTCAAGCGCGATGTTACCGGCAAGGATCATCAGATCTGCCCATGAAAGTTTGCGGCCATATTTTTGTTTAACCGGCCAAAGCAGCCTGCGGGCTTTATCAAGGCTTACATTATCGGGCCAACTGTTAAGCGGTGCAAAACGTTGCAGTCCTGCTCCTGCTCCCCCGCGGCCGTCACCCACACGATAAGTACCTGCGCTATGCCAGGCCATGCGTATAAACAAACCACCATAATGGCCAAAATCTGCCGGCCACCAATCCTGCGAGTCGGTCATTAACGCGTGTAGGTCTTGTTTTACAGCTTCCAGGTCAAGGCTTTTAAACGCTTCCGCATAATTAAAATCATTGCCCATAGGGTTTGATAATGATGAATTTTGGCGAAGGATATTTAGCTTTAGCTGGTTAGGCCACCAGTCGCGGTTCCGGGTGCCGCCACCGCCAACATTGTGCTTCATCTCACCGTTTAGAAACGGGCATTTACTGATGTCATTTGATTCGTTTTCCATTTTTTATAGGTTTATTGTATAGAACATGTTTATATCTGGCACTTCTGAATAATATGAAATTAAAACATTGATTTCTATAATCATAATCAATAATTTCTATGAAGAAATAGTTAAAAACTATAAAGATGGAGTCATTTAACCTGATGAGTGTGGCAGCTCAATAAATGGAGTCATGTAACAACATCAGTATCGAACCTAATGCTCAATTTTATGTTACCCAAATTAAAATTAACGGCACAAAAAAGCGGCGCCCCAATTGGGAACGCCGCACCTTAAACCAACTAACCAATTTTAATATCCCGGGTTTTGTTTCAATTGCCGGTTAACGTTTAGCGTATTTTGACCAATAGGGAAAATCTTTGTATGATCATCTGCATCTGGCCTTTTATCCCACCATGTACCGGTGTTAAAAACGCCCCAACGGATAAGGTCTGTTCTGCGCCTGTTTTCACCAATAAACTCCCTGCCCCACTCGTCCAGCATTTCCTGGTCGTTGAGTTGGCTACCGTCCGCTTTATACAGGCTTGGAGATCCGTCAGGGAAATTACGTCGTCTTACCTGGTTCAGCAGCAATGCGGCACCCGCTTTATCACCCTTGCGGTACAAGCACTCGGCAAGGGTATAGTACACCTCTGATAACCTTACTTCGGCGTAAGCAGATGTAATGCGGTTTGGATCGGGTGTAGGATATATGGGATATTTAACCATAAATACACCAGAGTTATGATCGGCATGATTCATATTAGATTCCTTGTCGGAAATTGTAGCGCCCGGCTTAGCATCCAAAAACATGCCTACCTGGTCGCGGATATACAGTGGATATGGCCCTTTATTGCCCTTAACAGTGTCTATACGCGATGCTCCATTAACGGTATGTGTATATGGTAAATAACCGTATAAAAACATACCCTCCCGCTTACTATCGCCTAAATTTTTGTATTTTTTTAAACGCAGGTCGTCCGGGTATTTTTGAAACTTACGGAATGGCTTACCCATTTGAAAAGGATATTCAACACCATCCACATCAAGCCCCGGCTGAAGGGCAAAACGTGGGTTCGATTGACCAAAATCTGTAAACCCACAATAAAGAGGGGCAGCATCGTATGTCATTCCCCAAAAAAACATTCCTCCTTCATACTGCCAATGCGTACGTGTTAAAGTACCAGGGAAACCATATATTACCTCAGAGTTTAAAGATGTATTTGTATAATCAAACGGAGCATCCCAGCGCGTATCAAGTGTATAGCTTCCATATTTGCCACTAATAATATCACGGCTAACTGCTTCGCATTCGGCAAATTTATCAGTGCCGATGTAAACTTTTGCGTTAAGGTAAAGCCTGGCTAATAACGCAGCCGCCCCGGCTTTTGTCCATCGGCCTATACCCTTAGCACCAAGCTGATCGCGGGTTGGCAAGCCCGGAATAGCTTCGGTCAACTCTTTTTCTATGTACGCAAATGTTTCCTGTGGTGTTGACTGAGGGCCACCTTGAGTGGTGTTTTTTACGTCGGTAACAATTACAATATTACGGTAAAAATCAAATGCCCTCAGGTAAAACCAGGCTCTTAAAGTGCGCAATTCCGATTTAAAGTCGGCAAGCTCTTCTGGTGTAATACTTAGCTTGGCAGGGTCTTGTATGCTTTCCATATCCTGGTACGAGTTTGTAGCCAGTACTATTCCCTGGTAAAAATTTGTCCATGCGCCATCAGTAAAGCCATCATTAGGTGTCCAGGTATGATAATGCATACGCTGATAATAACCACCATCCTGCCAGTCGCCCTGGCGGTTATAAGTACCTATTTCATCGGTTGAGTTTTCACCTACCGCGTACACGTCGTTGCCTTGTATACTCCAGTACCCATGTTCAAAAGGGCGAAGAAAATCGCGGATAACATCGTCTCGCCTGGTCAGGAAATTTGCAGCGTCTACCTGGTCATAAACATGTTCATCCAGTTTAGTACAGCTGCCCCCTACTAATGCTGTAAGCAACAGGCCGCTTATATATAGTTTATACTGTTTCATATATTTAATATTAAAATGTTGCCTGCAAGCCAAAAATCAACTGCAGAGTAGAAGGATAATAATTAAGTGATGTGCTGATGCCGGGCGTAAGGCCGTTAACCTGTATCAGGTCTGGATCGCCACCGGTGTAACTTGTAAAAGTGTGCAGGTTTCTGCCTACGGCATACAAGCGTACCGACTTGAGATACTTAGATTTTAAAGGCTGCGTATACCCTAATGATACGTTGTCTATTTTAACAAATGAGCCCGACTCCAGGTAGTAATCGGATGTTCTGTACAGCGTTTGGTCGTTTGTTAGCTTAGAATACTTGCTTTTATCATCATATGCCGATTTCAGCACATTTGCATCGGTCTGACTTGCAGGCGTACCAAGATAAAACGCGGGGGTATTAAAAATTTTGTAGCCAAAAGCCCCCCTTAAAAATACGTTTAGATCAAACCGTTTATAGCGGAAGTTATTACCCATTGAAGCTATATACTTAGGTAAGCCGTTGCCAACAAATTGCCGGTCATCCAAAGAAGCTTCGTTAGCCTTTACAACACTCCCATCTTTTTTATATACTAATAATGCCCCATCATCACTTACCCCTGCTGATTTTAGTAAATAAAATTCACCTATGGAGCGGCCTTCTACTATACGTTGCGTATTTCCAGGCGACCCGGGGGCACCTAAGCCCGCAACATCCTCATAAGTGCCACCGTAGTAGAGCTGATTTGAAAACGAAATAAATTTATTCCGGTTATATGCTAAAGTAAGATTAGCGTTATAACTGAAATCTTTACTTTGAATTACGCTGCCGTTTAAAACAACCTCTATACCATTATTTTTCATTGTACCCACATTAGCTGTGGTTCTGGCTTGTGAATTAGGCGGCAATGGAACCAGATAATCGGCTAACAGATCTTTGTTAGTGCGAACGTAGTAGTCTATTGATCCACCAAGCCTATTATTAAACAAAGAGAAATCTAACCCAACATTGAAATTTATTGCTTTTTCCCACTTCAAATCCAGGTTAACGTTTTGCGACGGCCCATATACCTGGTACCAATCCCCATTAAACGGAAAATATCCGGCAGCGCCATAAAGGATCAGCGATTTGTAATTACCAAAGTCCTGGTTACCGGTTATTCCATAATCAGCCCTTAATTTCAATTCATTTATCCATGGCAAGCTCCCTTTAAAAAAATTTTCTTCAGAGATGCGCCAGGCGCCGGAAACAGCCGGAAAGTTACCCCACTTATTACTTGCGCCAAACTTAGAAGAACCCTCGTGCCTTAGGCTCGCCGTTAAAATGTATTTGTTATCAAAGTCATAATTCAATCTTCCAAAAAAAGAAATAAGTGTAGATCCGTTTTGAGTTGAACCTACCGCGTCCTGACCTTGTCCCTCAGCCCCACCGTTGTACAAGCCCGAGTGCAGGTTGTTCCATGTAAATACATCGAAAGGAAAATCATAGTTTTGCGCATAAAACTGCTTATAGTTGTATAAAGTATAAGAGTATCCACCCAATAGTTTAAAGTGATTGCGCTTTAAATTAAGGTTGTAATTGCCTATCCATTCAAAATTTTTCTGATCGTTTTCCTGTTGTTCCTGCGATGCAAAATTGGTTTTGGTAGTCTGCCCTGAATGAACTATAGTTGAAAGCGTTGATGGACTAAAATTATTCATGTGCGCAGAACGGCTGATCTCTGAAACTGTAACTGTAGTACTTAGGTTATGCAGGATATTTGCTTTCAAAGAACCACTAATATCCAACTCCTTAATTTCTGCCTGCGATTTGATCAGGTTTGCATTTTCAACAGGGTTGTTGGAAAAGAAACCGGTATTTATAAAATTATACTTTCCCTCGTCATTAAATATTGGATAGGTGGGATTAAGCGTAAGCGCATTGTTAAAGTTACCCTGGTCGGCGTTGCTGGTAGTCATATAACGCGGCGCAACGTTAAATGTAGCGGTAAGAAAATTATCATCAGTAGTGTGGTTGATACTTACCCGTGCGCCATACTCCTTTTTATGGGCCCGAAGGTCGATACCATCCGCATTACGATAATCTGCCGAAGCGAGATAGTTAGTTTTAGCCGACCCGCCAGACATCTGTACAGTGTGTTTCTGGCTGAAAGCCGGGGAGTTTGTTACCGCGCCCAGCCAATCGGTTTTAGCGCCGTAATCCTGGCCTTTGTTGTTTTGCACACGGTATTTTAAAAAATCATCCGCAGAAAGATTCTGCAGGCGGTTGGTAACATAATCAAAGCTGGCAAAGCCATCGTAAAAGAATCGTGATTGGGCAGAGCCTTTCTTTGTGGTGATAATAATTACTCCATTACCGCCTCGTGTACCATAGATCGCCGAAGCGGCACCTCCCTTAAGCACATCAATGCTTTCAATGTCATTTTGATTGATGTTATCGATATTGCCACCAGGAATGCCGTTTACAACGTAAAGCGGCCCAAGGCCCGCATTGCGCGAAGAAACGCCTCTTAACTGAACACTTGGAGACGAATTAGGATCGCCGCTTGATGTGTTGGTAATACTTAAACCCGCTACCTTACCTTGTAACGACATTAAAGGGCTGTTGGCAGATACAGGTAACAGATCTTTAGACGATACGTGCGTTATAGCGCTGGATACTTCGCGTTTATCAAGCGTACCATAACCTACACTTACAATCGTCACCTCTTTAAGTGCATTATTTGATTGCGTGAGGGAGGTATTAAGTGTTGCAGCCTCGGTAAGTGCCACTTCGCGTGCGGTATAGCCGATAAATGTGAAAGTTAAGCTTTTTGCTGTTGCAGGAATATTGAGGCTATAAGCACCGTTTGCATCTGAAATAGTCCCAACAGACGTTCCTGTTACTACAACGCTTACACCCGGCATTGGCGAACCATCACCGGCGTCGGTTATTTTGCCGGTTACCATTCTGTTTTGAGCTATTACGGTGCCGCCAAGCATCATAAAGAGCATAAATATGCCCATATGAAGTAAAATTTTTTTATACATAAGATTGATTTGATTGGTTAATAGATGAATTAGCCGGCATTAAGCCCGGCCCGGAAACAGTGCGCAGTTTAGGGCGGCGCTTTTCCACAGATAGCGTTTTTCATTATCAAAAGATTTAAGGTAGTAATTGCCGGATGTTCTCCGGGATTAGTAATTGGTTTGCGTTGCAAGTAAGCCCGGTTGGGCCTTAAATGCAAGCTATCTGAAAGGGGTGAATGAAAAATCTAACGCGACAAAAAAACAACGACCTGTTTAACAGATAGTTAAAAGTTAACAAAGAAAGAAAAATCTAGTTATCTTACACCTTAATCCCCGGCAAGTTGGATGCCCATTATCCGTTGTTCAAAGTCATCTGCCGGTACAAGGGCTTTAGAACGCAGGCGAAAACGGTAGGTATAAACGGTATTTACTGTAAATTCCAAAATAGCGGCTATCATTTCGTTATTATTAACACCCAAACGCATCAGCGCAAAAATGCGGAGCTGGGTACTAAGTGTGCCGGGCTGTTTGGGCCTCAGCTGATCCTCGTTGGATAGCATGGCATTTACTGCTTCAACAAAATCAGGAAACAATTTCAAGAATATCCGGTCAAAAGTATGGAACAGTTGCCGGCGTTCTGCGTGGATGTCTACATTATCTAATTGGCGCAAGGCTTCATCTATACTGCCCGACTTAACTTTTCGTTGTACGTTATTCCTTAATTTATCCAGCTTTATAATATGGCGGGACAGCTCACTAAAGAAAAACCCGATATATTCCTCCTTTATTCTTCCCTCCTCCCACAATTGCTTATTCTTTTGTGCTAAAAGGCGGTTACTTTCCCGTATAACGCGTTCCCCGGCGCGTACTTTTTTAAGTTGAACAAAAATAATAAAGCAAATAAGGCCTGTAATTACTGTTATTACTATTACGCAAGCTATAAATATTAAAAAGCGTTGTCTCTCCTGTTTGGCCAGCATATCCCGCTTTGCGGCTACCACAGGAAGCATACGGGCAACCTGATATCGTTGCATACGTGCTCCAAACTTATTTGCCTGTTCCATAGTCTGTTGCAGAAAAAAATAAGCTTCATCAACTTTTCCCTGCTCAAAAAGCGTATTCCCCAGATCAAGCAAAGCTTGCGCCCTGTAGGTTGACGTTCGTACATCATTTATAGCGGCAATTGCAAGCAGCCGCACTTTTTCGTCGCCGGTACGATAACGGCTTAAACCGGTTACTACCATAGCTTCCTCATGTTCTGAAAGCTTACGGTTCATCAGCTTCATATAATAACCTGAAGGGTGAGGGCCCACGTTTGGCTTTTGCTGTGCCTGTAAAATAAGTTGTTCAAACGATCCTTTTTCAGTTAATGCGATGGCCGAATCGAGGTAACGGAACTTTTTCTCAAGATCCTCAGGAGCATAAAAGCGATCGGCGTTATATTTTGACAGATCAGACCATGCCCATGAATAAAGCACATAATACGATTTCTTTAATTGACGGTCTAACAACCTGGCATCAATTTCACGCAGGCAATCGAATGTTTCCTTGAACATACCCGAGCTAATAAGGGTGGTGCCCAATCGTAAACGATTTTCGGCAAGCCTTCTGTTGTCATGCAACATACCACTGATATGTACCAGTTGCCGCGCGTAATGAAAAGTAGAATCGAAACGGTAATCTTTATAAGCCTCAAACAGGCCCAGGGTTGCAAAATACCGTGCTTCCAGGCCTATTGATTGTTGTGTGTTTAATTTTTGCCTAAGCGTAGCAATCTGCTCATCTTTTTGATGATCATATATTTTCTTACGGGCAATCTCCGATTTGAGGACTTTAAGCAAGCTATCAGACTGTACAGCTGACTTAGCTATGCATGTTGAAAACAGGCCGGTTATGGCGAGTAACAAAAACTTTTTCATGATCACGCTTTATTGAAAGGTAGAGTGGGCAAAGCTAACCCAATAAGAATTTATTTACAGATGATCTGAAAATTTTTAAAGATGATAACTCATCGTTTGTGCATACTAACAATAAATCCTGTAATGGTTATTTGAGTTAGTTAAACGACTAAACGGAACTGGCGTCTTACATGATTTTAAAGCCAGCCCTGACTTTTTAGGTACGCGATAAACTGTGGATTTTTTACCGAAAGCGCAGGTAGCCACAGCCCCAGCCTTTCCCGTTCCCAGTAATGGCTCGGCGTTTGGCCCGGTGTGGCAAAGCGGTACCGGTAAATAACCGCCCTAACATATCGCGGTGGTCGTTTCGGAAAAGGGTTATCTGCAAACAAACCTACTACATCCCGATCATTGTGCAGCAGTTTCCAGGCCAGGTGGTAGGTCCAGGGATATTGTTCAGCCGTGGACATTGCGGCGAACCACATTTGCCAATCGAGCCGCAGCTGATAAGGCGCAATTTGAGGCGGGCGCTGATCGGGTGCCACCGGGAGGCCCTTGTATGGATAGGCTTTCCAGTTGGCGCTATCGGGGTTGGGATCACTGGTACCTTCAAACACCACGTTGTAACGTTCGCGGCCTACGCTGCCAAATGCGCCGTAAGTGTTAACCAAATCCAGCGGATCGAACGAGGTATTCATTACCTGTTTCGAAGACAGAATATTGAGTGCGGGTTGAATACTGAGCAACCCTACCAAACACGTAACCACCAGCGTCGTGCGCTGCATGGGCTGCGAGGGCTCCGCTTCCAACTCAGCTTTTTGTGCTTTGCGTATAAGTATTCCTGGCAGGATCTTCGTCCAAAAACCATCATCCAGACAGGCCAACGCCGGCACAATTGTTAGCCAGTTTAAAAAAGACAGATTACCACTGATAATAATAGCCAGTTGAAACAGGATCATTACTACACCCGCGATATGCCGGGCCAGGCGCGGGCCAAAAGCGAACCATGGCGCTACAAGTTCCCCCAGCCAGTTGAACCATACACCGATTTGTAGCAACGTATGCGGCAGGAAATGAAACCAGCGACTTAACGGCCCCGGTATAGGCTGCGTCTCAAAATAATGATATAAAGCTGTCCCCTCGCGCCATACTGCATCACCACGGTATTTGATGAGCCCGGAACCCAGCATGATACGGACGATTAGCCAGCGGAACAGGATTATAATGAGCAGCGGTGGCGGGCGTTTAGGAAACGGACGCATATCCAGCAAAGGGCACAAAAAGATAGCGAGGAAGCCGGTTTCCGTCAGCTGGATCTCCCAGCCATAGCCATACCAGTCCTGGCCAACATGTACCAGGGAAAGATAAATTACCCACAATGCGCCAAGCGTAAGCGCATTAGCGTAACCGGCCATCATGATCAATGATAAGATCAAGCCTGTCCATACAGTCAACAGTAGGGCCGTGTCTGAATGCCACAGCCAGAACAGCGAAGGTACCCTTATAAAGCCCGCACCCTGCGAACCTAACGCTGCGCTTATTTGCTCCAGGTAATGCCCCATCGGTAATAGCCCGTGTGAACCGATCAAAGGTAGTGCCTGGTTAATGGCCACCAAAAAAGCAACAGCGTAAACCGCACCCAGCAATCGCAGCAGTACAAAACGCATCAACCAGTATTGAGGAGCTGCATCAGGCTCGCTTTGAAGGTTCATCGTGTCTTGATTTGAATCCATCGGAACGCGGTACTACGGAATATCCGGGCAATCCCGGCTGAACAAGCATTGTTCTTTGGCTAACAAACAAGCCGGCTCTAAAGTTTGCAGAACTGCCCGGCAGGTTATTTTCAACACGGTATTTAATTAATATTTTGTGTAGTTAAGTTGCTTTCCTATCTTTATTTTTGGCGAAAGCTCGCAATGCACATATTAGTTGATAACTTACCATCAAAACCTTTACAAAGGTGTAATGACAAATAACTTAACATTGATTAACAGCCAAATTCTCACGCTTAATGCAACCGACACCTTATTTTCTTGCTTGTTAACCTTACAGATGTTCTCATGCACCCGTAAATACCTAACTATCTTAACCGCTAAATCAGCGCCCTATTTTAAGAGGACTAACCAATATTATGAGATTGCACGCTTTCAGATTAGCCGTTAACTGCTGTGTACTTTGCTTTTTATTCCTGGCATGTAATCAGGATAAAACAGGTAATGCAATTGATAAAAAAACAGTTTACATCAAAACTGCGAACGGAAAATATACTTTGTATCGTAATGGGCAGCCTTTTTTTATAAAGGGAGCCTCGGGCTTTACCAATTTGAAACGTTTAAAAGAAGCAGGCGGTAATACCATAAGGGTTTGGGACACAACAAATTTGGGAAAGATCTTAGATTCGGCGCAAGCAAATCATTTAGCTGTTATAGTGGGTTTACCAATGCCCCCAAGCGCAAATATGGATGACTTTTACAAAACACCCAAGGCTGATGTGTATGCTCGAAAAATTGCACAGCTTGTTGATCGGTTTAAAAACCATCCCGCACTTTTGTGCTGGTGCCTGGGTAATGAGCTTGCTTTTCCTTACAAACCAGAATACAACCAATTTTATTCTACATTTAATGGAATAGTTGATATGATTCACCGGAATGACCCACAGCATCCGGTAACTACAACTATCATGTCGTTTCAAAAAAAGAACATTATAAATATTAAGCTCAGAACAGAAATAGATTTCATATCATTCAATATTTTTGGTTCTATAAAAACATTAAAAGAAGATCTCCAAAAATTCAAATGGTTTTGGGATGGCCCGTTTTTAATAACAGAATGGGCAATTGAAGGGCCCTGGACTACCGACACTCAAAATGCATGGGGAGCTTATATTGAAAGCACCAGCACAAAAAAAGCAGAGCAGTATCTAACTACCTATCAAAAGTATATGCCGGTTAATGATCCCGGTTTTTTGGGGTCGATGGTGTTTTACTGGGGGCAAAAACAGGAATTAACCCCAACATGGTTCAGTTTTTTTGATGAAAACGGCGCCGAAACCGAAGCAGTGCAGGTAATGCAATACTTATGGACGGGAAAAAAAACATCCGAAAAGGCTCCTGCATTAAAGTACATGCTGGTAAACGAAAAAGGGGCAAATGATAATATCCTGTTTAAACCCAATGTAATAGCCCACAGCAAAGTTTATCTGGAAACTACTGATACTGCCGGTTATAAATTTATATGGAAGATATATGCCGAAGATTGGTTTAAGCCCAATGGCATATTCAGTGAAAAAAAGCCGAAAGAAATTAAAAATTCAATCATCACAAATAGTGGATCGGAACTAAATTTTAAAGTACCTGATAAAGAAGGCCCTTACCGTTTATTTGTTTATATCTATAATAAAAAAGGCTCTTTTGCAACCTCTAATACCCCTTTTTACGTACTAAAGAGTCCATGAGGAATAATACTATTAAACCGCCTTCCAAATTACAACTAATTAATTTGCGGTTAATGATCATCATTGGTGTGGTGTGTATGCTGTTTTTTATGTATAGCCTGCTCCAAAAATCAGTTATGGGCTATAAACCACTTTACTGGCTACTGATATCTACTTTCGTTTATACTTTTTTTAAAATAATTTATGAGTGGTATCACTACTGGTCTATATCTGTTCCTGTTACCCCTACCGTAACTAAACAATATACAGTTGACATATTTACTACATTTTGTGCTGGTGAACCGTACGAAATGATCGTTGAAACGCTTACTGCCATTCAGGCCATACATTATCCTCACCAAACCTTTTTATGCGATGAAGCTGACGATCCTTACCTGAAATCCGTTTGCGAAACACTGGGGGTTCATCATATAACAAGAACTATAAAAATTAATGCGAAGGCCGGTAATATTAATAATGCCTTAGCACAGTCATCGGGTGAGCTATGTTTGATCCTTGACCCCGATCACATCCCGGTTCCTGAATTCCTGGACCCAATAGTTGCCCATTTTGAAGACCCTGAAATTGGGTACGTGCAGGTTGTACAGGCATACTACAATCAGCATATTGGATGGATAGCAAAAGGGGCAGCACAGCAAACTTATCAGTTTTATGGCCCCATGATGATGTGCATGAATAGCTATGGAACCGTTCAGGCAATTGGCGCCAATTGTACGTTTAGGCGCACAGCGTTAGAATCCATTGGCGGGCATGCCGCTGGGCTGGCCGAAGATATGCATACGGCCATGCAGTTACATGCACGCAACTGGAAGTCTGTTTACGTCCCCGCTGTACTATCAAGAGGCTTGGTTCCGGCTACGTTGTCGGCTTACTATAAACAGCAATTGAAATGGTCACGGGGAGTTTTTGAGCTTTTGGTAACTTCTTATGTGAAGCTTTTCAGGAAATTCAGCTGGCGGCAAAAACTTCATTACGGCCTTTTACCGTTATTTTATTTATCGGGTTTTGTATTTCTTCTCAATTTTTTGATCCCGGTTATATCCTTATTTACAGATGCTTTTCCATTAAGGATGGATTTTTCTGAGTTTTTAGTTATCAGCATTCCTTTTATAACATCTATCATCCTAATAAGGCATTTTGTACAGCAGTGGGTGATGGAAGACAACGAACGTGGATTTCACGTTGTAGGAGGATTGCTGCTCATCGGCACGTGGTGGATCTTCATATTAGGCTTCGTTTATACTATCATTAGAAAGAACGTACCTTACATTGCCACTCCTAAGGATGTTAAAGACGAAAAAAATCTCAAAAATAATCTTCCCAATATTTCAGTACTGGTCATATCCATCCTATCTATCATTTATGGTCTTAACAACGACTGGAGCCCATTTACCCTTTTCATGTCAGGTATTGTTGGTTTGAATTGTATGTTCATGATTTTTATGCTTGTTGCCAGTTCAGAGCTAAAAATTCAGGGTTATGTAGGCAAACATGGTACACTGTCTAATGCGGTTTCAAAACTACAATCTGCTAAAAGACACTTTTGGTTGTTAAGGCGAAGTATATATACAGGCGTAAGGAAAGTTAGCCTGATCCTTACCGTACTGGTAATTTCTATTAGTATTTATGCTTCCCGTGATTCAGATGAATATATAGATATCAGTGCTATACGTCATAATGCCGGCAAAAATAATACAGCTGAAATCATTTCTACATCGGATACTACCGGTTTATCGCATCTCATTAGTCAATCTAAGTACTATGCTGCAGCGGCTAAACCAATCTTTCGCATTTCAAATACGGCTTCACAAGATTCCAAAACTGATCAAGTAAACGTATTATTAAACCCATCGTTTTTTTCATCAGTTAAGGGTGTGATCTATTCAAAAGGCCACTACTGGTATAAAAACCTAACCCCGCTTACTAAAAAAATCATAATGGAAGATTTTGGCGAAATGAAAAAAACAGGCATAAATACGATAAAAATATATGGCCCCAATATATATGACAACTCAACCTTTGATGCCGCGGCGCAAAAGGGTTTAAAAATCCATTATAGCTTTTGGATGCCCGACCCGCCGAGCTTTATAAACGACACCAGCTATCTGGCAGATCAATCCAATATCATTCTGAAGATAATAAATAAAAATAAGGCAAACCCCAACATCAGCGCATGGAATTTAGGTAACAGCAATTATCAGCAATTAGCCCTATTTTATCATGAACCGCAATTGTACCGGGCTCAATTACATTACATTAATTTCTTGAAGCGCCTTGTAAAAAAGATCAAATCGGCAGATGCAACCAGGCCGGTAACTCTTGATGTTCAATCATCGCCCACGCTCGGCCTAACAATAAACTTATTACATGAGCAGATACCTGAAATTGACGCGTTCGGAATAATCATTAATAATAAACGTTCATTAAAATATCTTACAGCAAGCATTAAAGCTCCATATTTTTTAAGCAACGCAGATCCCGAAGCATTAGAGAACGTTGCATTGCCTACTTCCGGAACTTTTTATGCCAATTGGCAGGATCAGCAAAGCAGCTCTTCTGTCACGCTTGATGGTTTAAAAGATATTTGGGGCCGCAACAAACCCTATCTTTATAAAATAAGCCAAAGCTGGCATGGTACAATATCGGGCCATAGGTTACCTCCTATTAAAATATTAAAGCCTGCCCTAACCACCACGGCGGGTGCTTCCCTACCTTATCATGCTTTGATATATTCATATAATAAATGGAACATTGCAGCTCATTTTAAAACCGAAGTAAAGTTTGAATGGTACCTGGTTAAAACAGATAGCGATGGTAATGCAATAGGCATGAACAAGGTGGGAACCGGCCCGGATATATACGTTAACATTCCAAAAAACAATGACAGATACAGGCTGTACCTTGTAGCTGTTAAAGACAATAATGTTGTTGATGATTATAGCACATTAAATACACCTCTTGAAAATTAATTACAAGTGAAAAGAACATCATCAAAGACTTATTTGGCAATAGCTTTTGGTATTTTATTTGTTCTGATATTATTTTTTGGTGTTAGATTTCTATTGAAGAATTATTTGCTAAATATTTATTATCCTACAAACCAACAGGTGGTAGCTGTATTTAATGTTAATGGTGAAAGTAAGGTTTTACCCCCCGGCTCTATAATTTGTTATAACGCTGTATTTAAAAATACAGCGTTATGGTCAGATAAAAGCGCCTTTGAAACAGCCTTAAGCAATCATGATGTGTTAATTACCGTGGAAACCTGGCTAAAAGGTAGCGATTATAAACGTAACGTGTTAAATGAGGTAGCAAATGGCCGTTTTGATAAGCAGATCAGCGAACTGGGAGCTGTAATTGCCAAAAGCAAAAAAAAGGTTTTTATTCGTTGGGCACCTGATATGGAAGTACCTACTGATGTATATCCATGGCAATTTAAGTTACCGAAAGATTATATTGAGGCATTTAATTATTTTTCAAAAAGGATCAAACAACTCGCCCCAAAAGTACAAATTGTATGGGGGCCATCAGGTTACCCTGGCGACACAGAATATTGGCCCGGAAACCAAATGGTTGACTATGCAAGCATAACCTTAGGAAGCAGTTCAGAAAAATCTGTAAACTATTACCCGCTGGCAGGGTCAATCCCAGAGATGTTAAAAAGTAAACTTCATCGCTTAAGGTTTATTGACAGGCCGGTTTTAATTATGAGCGATGAAGAGGGTTTAAAAACTAACTTTAAACCTATCTGGTTAACCGATCAGCAATCCTACCATCATAAATATATCAATACCGTTTACAGTAAAAACGTTTATGCTGATAGCGCCAAAATTAAGCCTGAAAGGACTGCGTTAAAGATTGGCGTGTATGACCCAAATAAAAAGTTATTCAATCGGCCGCGAATTACCGTAGAGCATCTTTTTACAGACTGGGGCGAGGTTGAAAGAGGTGATTTTGAGAGAAATTTCCTGCAGGTCATCGATCGCCACCACGAAGTGATCGTAACTATGGAACCATGGCGTGATAATAGCGGAATAACAGATACCATCGTTTTAGAAAACATATTAAAGGGCCGTTATGACAAACAGATCAAAAAATTATTTGACATAATTTCTTCTACAAAAACTATCGTTTACCTAAGATGGATGCATGAGATGGAAATTCCAATACACAGATATGCATGGCAAAGCCAGGATCCGGTTAGCTATATCAATGCTTTCAGATATTTCATGCAGTTTGATGGAGGGCCGGGTATAAACGTAAAAAAAGTTTGGGGGCCAGCAGGTGACAGGGGTTCTGTAGACTTTTGGCCGGGCGATGACGTGGTCGATTATATCAGCATAGCAATTTATGGCTTACCTGATAAAAATATTACTGATCCGGAGAAACAAGAAGCATTCAGCACCATATTTAATCGAAAATACTATCGTATGAGATTCCTTGATAAGCCTTTGTTTATAACAGAGTTTGGCGTAAAAGGATCAGAGGCTTTTCAAAATAAGTGGCTTGCCAACGCCGCCAAAACCATAAATACTAATCCTCATATTTTCGGTATTTGCTACTTTAACTTATACGACAACCCAAAGGCCTGGGGTAATATTAAAGCTCCCGACTGGAGCATAACGCCAAAATCAATGATCAAATTTTGCAGTCTTTTGAACGAGTAAACATTAAGGATTGAGTAGCCTGCTCTTAGTTAATTTCAGCTCTTGTATGCCTGACCAATAAAAAACCCTATGATCAATGCGACAGCGATAAGCGCCCACCAAATAAATTGTCGGGTTTGCAGGTTATTAACTACTTTTTTAAGGTTGCCGATCTGTGTTTCATTCGCCAGCTTAACATTTTGCAGTTTCATGTTCTGTTGCTGCAGCTTGGCCAGTGTGCTACCAACTTCAACTGGTTTTTGCTGCTCTAATTGGTAGCGCTTGGTAAAGCCCCCCTGCTTAAGGAACTTTTCTCCCTTTGGTTTGAGGATAAGTTTCTCTGGCAACTCATAATCACCATGTTTGCCGGATTCAGCGATCAGCCCCTCCCTGGTCAGTATCTGTACCATAGCAAAGGCAGAGGCTTCATCCTGATCAAAAAGTTCCATTAATTGCCGACGGGTCAGGCTATCCGGAATGCCGAAGGCTTCCAGCATAGTATCCAGCATTTCGCATTCATATTCGTTCAGGTCTGTCATTGCTGCAAATTTAGTAATAATACCAGCGTTTTTTAATGCATAAACAGCGTTGCCTCAGAAAGGGATGGCTTTGAAATATCTTATCCGAAAACACTTCCGGCCGCACGTTTAAATAAAAATGCGGTCTTTCTGATTTGATCGAAATTCATTAATTTCCGTTTTTAATTTTCAGCCATCCAATGCGTTTAAACTTCAACCGTACATTACAGATTGGTTACGGTATTTCCATATTCATGTTGGTAATTGTAGGATTTATTTCTTACCGGACCGTCCAACAATTATTAGATAGCAACCGGGCCGTATCGCATAGTAACCTGGTGATCCAAAAACTTGAAAAGACCATGTCTGTGATGAAGGATGCGGAAACAGGCCAGCGTGGCTATCTGCTCACCAACAGCAAAGTTTTCCTTCAACCATACAATGAGGCATACCGGCAGGCAGGTGCCCTACTCAACGAAGTTACCGGATTAACCCAGGATAACCCTACCCAGCAGCGACACATGCAGGCGATCCGGCTCATCTTACAACGGCGGTTAACGATACTGCAATCGCTCGTTAATATGAGACAACAGGGTAAAGCGATCGCCTCTGCCGATCTTGTGGCGGGCAAATCAACCATGGACGACCTGCGACAGGCCATAGATAAAGCTGAAAATGATGAACAGGCATTGCTTAATGATCGTATAGCTGCGTTAAACCGTTATGCTATTATGGCTCCGCTTTTCATTGTCCTGGCTATCCTGCTCGGCGTGCTGATCTCCATACTATCCTACATAAAAGTAACCCGGGATATTAGGGAAAAGGACCATCTCCAGGCGGAACTTACACTAAAAGAACAGGAAACAGCTGCCTTTAATGAAGAACTGACGGCGGCAAATGAAGAGATCACAGCGGCCAATGAGCAATTAACCGTGATCAATGAAGAACTATCGGAAGCACGGGAAGAAGTAGCTGCCATGAACGTTGTTCTGGAGGAAAAAGTGGCCTTACGTACCCGGGCTTTACAGGAAAGCGAGGAAGAGACCCAAGCCCTGAACGAGGAATTGATCGCTATTAATGAAGAACTGGCCTCGGCTAATGAAGAATACCAGGCAACCAACGAAGAGCTTGTGGTGGCCCGTGATCAAATGGAAAAGAGCGGACGCTTGTTCCGTGCGATCGCACAGCATATCCCCGGATCGTTGGTCATGGTTATCGGGCATGATCATCAGGTACTGACCCTAGAAGGCGACCTGCTGGAACGTTTGAATTACAATACCCACAACCATGTAGGTAAACATCTCGCTAAAGTCACCTCATCCGAACGTTATGCCGCCAGCCGTGAGCTTTATGAGCGGGTATTGGCCGGCGAACAGTTCCGCATCAACCACAAGGGTGACGGGGATACCGATTACCAGGTGGATTTTGTACCCCTGCTGACGGAAGCCGAACAGGTTTATGCCGGACTGATCATTGCGCTGGATATTACTGATCTTAAAAAAGGGGAAGAAAGAAGCGCCAAACTGGCGGCCATTATTGAATCATCAGATGATGCCATTATCGGTAAAACACTTGACGGTATCATTACCAGTTGGAACCGGGGTGCTGAACGCATCTTCGGTTATACGCAGGAAGAAATGATCGGTGAATCGATCTTTAGGCTAATTCCGGAAGATCGTCAGGAAGAAGAGCCTCTACTAATAGCCCGTTTAAAAAAGGGCGAACGCGTGGACCATTTTGAGACAAAACGCAGAACACGTGAAGGCATACTGGTCGATCTGTCGCTCACCATTTCGCCGATAAGGGACAAGGAAGGCCGTATCACCGGTGTCTCCAAAATCGCCCGTGATATTTCGGAAAGAAAACAGGATGAGGTGCGCAAAAACGATTTCATCGGGATGGTAAGCCATGAACTCAAAACCCCATTAACGTCCCTGAACGCTATCCTGCAGGTGGCTAACCAGAAACTGCGGCTCAGCGAAGATGCCTTCCTTGCCGGCGCCATGAATAAAGCCAATATACAAATGAAACGAATGACCACCATGATCAATAGCTTCCTGAATATCTCCAGGCTGGAATCGGGCAAATTGCTGATCGAAAAAGGCCCCTTCGGGTTGGATAAACTGATCGCCGAGGTGATCGAGGAGATGAAACTCACTGTAACCAGCCATGCGATCAACCTTCATACTTGCGAAAAGGTGAATATACTCGCCGACCGGGATAAAATCAGTTCGGTGATCTCCAATTTACTCAGTAACGCCGTCAAATATTCACCGAAAGGAAAAGTGATCGGGGTGAACTGCACTGTTAGGAACGGCGAAGTTCAGGTTAGTGTACATGATGAAGGGATGGGTATTAAGCCGAATGACCTGGCAAAGATCTTTGACCGCTATTACCGAGTAGAAGGCAACCATACCCGGCATATTTCCGGTTTCGGTATCGGGCTTTACTTAAGCGCCGAGATCATCCGGCACCATAACGGCCGGATTTGGGCCGAAAGCATACCGGGAGAAGGATCGACCTTTTATTTTAGTCTCCCATCTTAACGTTGATGCAGATGAAAATACCTAACATAGCAATCTCCTCTTTCCCGGAAGTGCCTGATTAAACACCCGATGCCCAATATTGTATCAGATATGCAGTTTATTTTTCTTCATATGTTTACGATGGAGTTTATGGCCGGGCAGTATTTTTCTTAATCTATTTTTATCTCTTTGAATGAACCAGATAAGAAGGCAAAAAGCAACCAATACAAAGATACCCGCAATGGGATAACTGATCTCTATCATAAATTATATAATATAGATGTAGGGAAAGGGATCGAACCTTTTGTTAATGCTGCCATCCAGCCCCCCTACTTTGCTTTGTTTCAAAGGCAATTTGTTTAACAATTATTTTATTACTGTTTTAATAGCATCACCAACTTCGTGGCCGGCATTAGCCTTAAAATCAAACCCGAGTAATTGCGCTATAGTTTGCGCCAATTGCTTGTGGTAGGTAACAGTTGGTGTTTTAACCTCGCCGGTTGGCGCTGTATCCGGCCCAATCACCGCAAACCAGGTATTTTCAGAACCTTTTACATCGGCACCGTGATCTCGCCATTTATCCATAGGCTCATCTCCCCTGCCGTGGTCGCAGGTAATTAAAAGGGTTGTGTTATTTTTATAGAACGGATCGGCCTGGATCATATCCCATATAGATTTGATATATCCATCTTCCTGTTTAGCCCTGTCCAGGTAAAATTTGTAATTACCGGCATGTGCCATATCATCAGTTTCATCAAATGCCATGTATAAAACACGTGGTTTGTATTGCCTGATGTATTCCTTGCTATACTCGTAGGTAATAAAATCTAAACGGGTAGAATCGCCCAGGTAAGGCGGTACATTGTGCTGCAGTTCGTTCAGATACTTTAAACGTGCGTTGGCATCCGGGTTTTTCAGATCGGCATAACCAGAATACACCGGTAAGCCCGAACGGTTCACATTCAGGATCTGCGGAAAGCGTTCCCATGATGAAAATGCGATAACCTTACCCTCAAAACCCTTTTGCTTGTTGATATACTCCAGCACATTCATATTAGGGTTAGTAATAGGATCGTTGGTATTCATCCTTGCATCCGGGAAACCAGTGAAGATCTCATTATAGCCCGGGTACGAAAACCGGTACAGGTTAGCCAGCTCATCCTTATTACCCGCGTCGCGGTTACCATAGAGCTGCCCTTGCTTGCTTATTACTGACCATAAGAACGGGAACAATAATTTACGGCGCTCCCCGACTGATCGCACCCAATATTTTTTACGTACTTCATCCTTGTCTGTAGTGTATTTGGAGTTGATCATGGCCGAATCAGCGCCGCGATATACCTCCTGCCAGCGCATGCCATCGAGCGTTACAATGATCAGGTTTTTGGTTTTATGCTGCGCGAATGAATAAGTAAGCAACAGTACGCAGGTAACAGTAATAAATATTTTTTTCATAGATATTTTGTATAAAACAAAACAGGGCCTCACGGCCCTGCTTATATCATTTTTTATTTTAGTACCCACATAACGCCATTGATGTCATCGTTACCGCCATACTGGCTGGCCAATGCATCCTGGTAGTTTTTACTATTTGATGTACGCTCTACTGACGGGTATTTAAAGCGGGTGGCTATACGGCTACCATTACCTGTGCCCGGGCCTGTAGTAAATACCGGAACACCTGTACGGCGATAGGTAAAGTACGACTCTAAGCCCGAATGCCTGAACAAAGCGATATACTTTTGCTCGAGTATATGGGTTATACCCGTAGCATCAGCAGTGTACTTTACACCGGCCTGATTGTAATAGGTATTAAAGTTGGCGGTAACACTATAGTCGTCATAATTGGCAGCATTTTTAACATCGGTTGAACCGGGGCGGTAAAAGTGAGCTAAGAAGATGCCTGTTTCAGGGATACCATATGAAGCCATAGATGCTTTGATACCTGCCTGGTAATAGGTTTCCGCATTAGCGCCGGGAGCCCAACCGCGACTTATACCTTCCGCTATATTAAACATTAACTCTGGGTAGCCAATTTGTACACTTGGCTCGCCGGTGTAAGTTGAGTAAAAGTATCTCCGATTAATGAACGAGTATTTTTGCAAACCTGCATTATTGTACATCACACCCAGATCAAGCCCCGCATCGGCACCAACAAATGATGCAAAATCAGTGGGGCTTTGTTTAGCGTTGTCAACCAGGTCGCGGGCTGGCTCTGCAGTTACAAATACACGTGGGTCTTTTAACCTGGTTAACAGGCTAATGTAAGTTGCCGATGTATTTTTACGTGAACCACTTTGCCCAAAATTATTGGGGTTTTGCGGATAATAGTTATTTGGCGATACAAACACATACTGCAGGTTATCAGCAGTTCCTGTCATTAATGGGTATTTGGCCGGCGTATTAATAATTCTTGCAAAACGAGTTGCAACTTTCAGGTCCGGGTCTGCTGTTTTTTTGCTTAACTGTACCAACAGGCGTATCTGTAAAGCGTTAACCGCTTTTTGCCATTTGGTAAGATCGTTATTAAAGTAAATGTCATTACTTAAAACAGCACCGGCGCCTGTACCAAAGTCATTTGGTTTTTTAATTAACTGGTCAAGGTCATCGTTAGCGCTGTCTAACCATTCTAACGATTGTAGCATCACCGCTTTTTGGGTGTCATATTTTGGCTCCAGGTTGTCCAGGCCTTTCAAAGCTTCGGTCATTGGGATATCGCCCATTTCCAAACTCATTTTGCTAAAAAAGTATGCCTTGAAAAACTTACCCAAAGCTTCGTACGGGTTAATAGCAGCGCCACCGGTTGCAGCGGCTTGTTTCTCCATAAGCAGAACGTTTTTTAACGTGGTGTAATAATCGTCGCCGCTGCCCAGATCATAACGGTTGTTCCCGTAATAATCATAGTTATAAAGGTAGTACTGGCTGTAAATCTCCTTTTGGCTTTCAGGCAGATCTGCCATATTGTTTAGTATACCGTTAAATAATAACGACGCAGGTACATTAACAGGTTTATTGTTGTTTACCGAGAGTTCGTCAAAACTCTTTTTACAGCCCGTTACCGACAGTAGCATAACTACCGGCAATACATATATTTTAAATATCTTTTTCATGATTAATGTGCTTATCAAATGTTAGAATGATACGTTTAAGTTAAGGCCATAGCTACGTACGGTTGGCGATTGCAAACCTGTTGAAGCGGTAGCGTAGTTATATTGGTCAAGGTCAACATCCTTAAAGCGTTTATCCTTGTAGAAATACAGCAGGTTACGGCCATAAACAGAAACCGAAGCCTTCTGGATAAATGTTTTTTGAAGCATTGTTTTAGGGAACTCGAAACCAAACGTTACCTCGCGAAGCTTGGTAAAAGTTTTGCTCATCAGGTTGGCTTCATCAACGTTGTAGTATTTACTTACGTAATCCTGCACAAAGGCAACCTGTGTATTTGGCGCATATTTTAACTGGTTGTAGTTTAATACAGCACCGGTGTTTGAATCGTAGTTGATGGCGGTATTGTTAGATACAATTACACCTTCGCCAACGTATGAACCATTGTAACCGGTTTTACCAAAGTTAGACCAGTCTTTGAAGCGGGCTGCACCAAGTGCACCTTCAGCAGTTTCGGCGTTAGCGCCACCTCGCATGGTTTTGTTGTGCATATAATCAACAATAACACCACCAACAGAACCATCTAACTGCACACCCAGGCTAAAGCTTTTATACTGAAATTTGTTGTAGATGCTCCAGCTGTACTTAGCGGTTTCGTTACCTAAAAATTGTAATACAGGGTTAGTTAACGGTTTACCGGCAGCATCATTTATTATTTTGCCATCAGGTGTCCTTACGAAAGCTGTGCCGTATAATTTGTCGGTACGGTCACCTGCTTTAAAGAAAGTAGCATAAACATCCTGATCTGCAGGTAACTCTTTATAAATTTCTTTGTAGGTTGAAATATTCACTAATATATTCCAGCTAAAGCCCTTTGGGTTTTGCAGTATAGCGCCGCTTAACGAACCTTCATAACCAGTCTTTTTGGTTTTAAGGGCGTTGATATATTCAACTGTGTAACCTGTTGCGGTTGATATGGCGTTAGGTAATATCCTTGGCCCATCAATATATTGGAAAGCCGTACCGCTAAACCCTATACGGTTTTGCAGGAACTTGATATCAAAGCCTTCCTCATAATTTACACGGGTCGATGTTTTGATACCGTTTTGGTATAAATAATCTGAAGCGTAACCTGCTGCCTGGCTGTTGTAGGGTTTACTGGTGTTGTAAGTGGAATTTAGTGAGTAATCAGGGCCATTATATGGTGATGCATAGGTTGTACCGTAACCTAACGGATTATTAAACAATGACGGGCCGGTACCACCACCAAATACGGTGATTGAGCTGAACGGAGCAGGGCCAATTGTTGTAGAGGTGGCATCTGAACGAATGTTGGAAAATGACGCTCTGCCTTTTAAGAAAGTAATAAAGCTTGGGAGAGTTACATAATCAGATATTACGGTAGCTACAGATAAGCTTGGATAGTAATAAGTGGTAGGCACCTGAAACGCAGATGATTTATCGATACGGCCGGTACTTGACAGGGTAAAGAACTTACCAAAAGTTGCATCCAATGAATAGTATGCGCTTAACACCCGCATATCCGAATTAAAGCTGGTGGACTGCACCGCATTTTTAGAGTTGCTGAACGAATACACTTCAGGCACGCTCAAATAATCGGTAGATGTCCAGTTTGATTTGTACGACAGGTTACGCATGTTACCCCCCACCAAACCAGATAAGTTCAGGAATTTTTTGATAGTATAATCGTAGTTCAACATCAGCTCGGTGTTGTTGTCAAACAGGTCGCGCCTGTCTTCGCGATAGTCACCTTCATTACCTTCACGGCCATACGGGTGGGCCGAGAAAGGCATCTTTTCGGTACGCAGGATATTATAGGTATCAATCTGCGAACGCAACGTAGCGTTTAAATTATTATTGATCTTGAAGTTTGCTGATAGGTAACCATACACATCATTTTTGTAATGGCCGCGTGTCCACTCTTTAACCATAAACCATGGGTTGTGATAGCGGGTGTATTCGGCAAATTGCGATTGGATACCTTCTTTACCCGGCTGCCATATCGCTTTAATATCGGGTGCATTAACATCCCAATCTGCACCTGTCCAGATAGCTAAGTTGTATATTAAGCTGTTTGGGCCGTACTGCACATCGGGGAAGTTATCAGTAGTTTGGCGGTTAAAGTTTACGTTACCTTCAAATTTCCAACGTGGGTTTGGATTAAATGAAGCGTAGATGTTTGCATTGGCTATGTCCAGATATTGTTCTGGTATGTAGCTGTTCTGGTGTTGCTGCGAAGCAGAAAAACGTACATTATACGTATCGCCATTAGCGCTTAAAGCGACGTTATTGTTGGTTTGATAACCTGTACGTAAAAAATTGTTCAGATTATTGGCGCCACGTGCGGTATAAGGTGTTGCCTGACGAACGCCGTCAATAACAGGGCTATCATATTGTTTTATAAGCTGGCCGTTAAAGTATGGGCCCCAAATGTCATAATCAGCATCCACACCACCTTTTGCACCACCTTTACCATCAACAAACTCGTAGAAGGTGTTTTCGCCCGCACCGTATTTGTGCTGCACACGCGGGAATGCTAAAAAGCCTGTATTAACCACAGTACTGCTGTTTATATCAACCGTTAGGCCTTTTTTGTTTTTGTTGCCTTTCTTAGTGGTGATCAATATCGCACCATAAGATGCGCGGTTACCATATAACGCCGCCGCTGCAGGGCCTTTCAATACAGTATATGTCTCAATATCATCCGGGCTAATGTTATAAGTATCGGTGTTGATAGGAAAACCATCTACTACGTATAAAGAGATACTGTTACCACGTATCGCTACGTTTGGTGCACCAAGCAGCTCGGCCGATGGGCCTACTGATAAACCCGCCACTTTACCAATTAAACCCGTAATAGGGTTTGGGTCGCGGGCAAGGGTAAGGTCTTCGCCTCTTACGGTTGATACCGCGTAACCAACACGGCGGGTTTCTTTTTTAACCCCCAACGCTGTTACAACAACCTCGTTAAGGGTTTTATTATCACCGGTAAGGTTTACTATAATGGTGTTACCTGTACCAATAGTAGCTTCCTGCTGGGCGAACCCTAAAAATTTAAATACCAATACCCGGCCCGGGCTTGCGGTAATAATAAAACGACCGTAAGCATCAGTAGTTGTGCCCTGGTTTGTTCCTTTTAACATTACGCTAACGCCCGGTAAAGGCTGTTTGGTTTCGTCGTTTACGGTACCGGTTATTTTTGTTTGGGCAAACAAAATAATCGGCGACAGGCAGCACACCAGGATAAGTGCGAACCTTTGTAAAATGGGGTAAAGTTGTTTCATTGCTGCTAAATAATTTGTGAGAGATTATTTGGCAATACTAAACTTTGTTTATTATTCGTAAACTAAGTTTAGATTAAGTAAACTTTAAACCTTTATTGATTTAAAATTAAGCAGCAACCTAATTGTAACAAAACAGATACATGCTCATAAAAAGAATTTAACATGCCCATTAAAAAACAGCTATAAATTACCCGAAAGGTGTTTAATAGCTATCTCTTTTAAATATGCTATATTGTTAACAGGCATGTTTTGAAATTTAGCGGCGTCGTCCCAGTAACGCATTCTAATTATCAGATCGGCATCGGGGTTTTGTTCAAATTCGGCAGCTTCTGCTCCACTCATCACCCCGCCCTGAAAGTTCAAGGTTGCACGGCTGGCCGGCGATAACTTTTCAAAATACTCGGGGTGTTTGTAGGTAAGGTAGCGTTTGGCAATAACATGGCCATTAACCAACTTAGCCAAACGTGGCGAAAAACCCCGGTCTAACAAATAATCGGCACCAAGTTTTTCATGATCTATATTACCCATTCCATCCATACTCCCAACTTCGGCGCTGGCAGCACACAAGTGGCCTATATCATGGAAAAAAGCGGCCAACACTACTTCGTCATCATACCCCTCGGCCCGGGCAAGCATGGCCGCCTGCGACATATGCTCGAGTTGAGATACCGGCTCGCCGATATAATCTTCGTCGCCATGTTGTTCATACAAAGCAAACACTTCGTTCACAATTTCTTCGGGAGTAGACGCAAGTGGGGTCATTATACATTGTTTATAGCAAATAAAGCAGCCTAATATTATTCTAAGATTAAATTAGCATCATATAATTTGCAAGATGTTAAATAAGCTAAAATGCCTTGCCATGTTTAAATTTATTATCTACTTTAACCGCCATTCAACAAATGTTAAATACAAATGGAAGATGATGTACTGATCCAGATCAGTAACCGGATTAAAGAGAAACGCCGCGAAAAAAATATAACCGTACAGGAACTGGCCTCACGTGCAAACGTAAGTAAGGGGCTTATTTCTCAAATAGAAAATAGCCGTACTGTACCCTCCCTCATTGTTTTAATTGATATTATTAAGGCATTAGAGATAGATCTGAACGTGTTTTTCAAAGATATAGACGCCGGCAAAAAATTTCCGCTTATTATACGCAGACAGGCCGAGTACCATCATTTTGAAAAAGAGCACGCAGAGGGTTTTCATTACCATCGCATTTTTACCCAGTCTATAAAACACTCTACAGTTGACATTGTAATACTGGAGCTGGAACCCGACGCAAACCGGCCGAAAGTTGAAACTGAGGCCTATGAGTATAAATATATTTTAAACGGAACTATAGAGTACGAATTTGATGATACTACGTATACGCTAAATCAAGGAGACTCTATGCTTTTTGATGGACGAATACCACACACGCCAAAAAATATCGGGAATGAAATGGCACGTATGCTGGTTATTTATTTCTTTGAAGCCCCTAACTAAACTTAAACATATCTTAACACTACGTTAGTTTATAATTAATAAACAAAGTTTACTATTGCTAAACTGAAATATTTAGCAATGTCTATTAAACTTGTTGTGTTTGATATGGCCGGCACCACGGTCAAAGATGAAAATAAAGTAGCTGACACGTTTAGCACAGCGATGAAAAAATACGGTTACCACGTAACTGTAGCAGATGTTAACCCTTTAATGGGATACGAAAAAAGTATCGCCATTACCAAAATGTTACATCAACACGAGCCTGATGTAACTAAAATAACCCCACAGCTTATACACCAGATCCACCAGGAATTTATAGACCTGATGATCCGATATTATCAAACTGCACCAGTTTTAGAAGCCCTGCCCAATGCCGAAGCCACCCTGGCTGCATTAAAATATTCGGGTATTAAAATTGGCATCAATACAGGTTTTTCTAAAGACATAGCACAAACAATTATACAGCGTTTACAGTGGTGCGAAAAAGGACTGATAGACTATCTGATAGGATCTGACGAGGTGGACGAGGGTCGCCCCGCTCCCTCCATGATCAACCAGTTAATGAAACTCGCGGATATAACAGACCCGCAGCAGGTAGCCAAGGTTGGCGATACCGAAGTAGATATCCGCGAGGGCCAAAACGCCGGCTGTAAATATGTAATAGCAGTAACCACAGGGGCTTTCACCCGCGCCGAGCTGGAGCCCTACAACCCTACCCATATCATTGATGATATAGCTGATGTTATAAACATCATTAACTAACCTGCCATGGCTTTAACCCACCAACTGAAGGCACAGGTAGCTAAATGGCCTTACGCGCTTATTTCTGTGTTGGCTGCCCTATCGGCCTTTGGGGCTTACACATCTATGTATGCTTTTCGTAAAGCATTTGCAGCGGGCACTTATCCGGGCCAGCAATACTTACATGTAGATTATAAGGTATGGCTGGTTATTGCGCAAATAGTGGGTTATACGCTAAGTAAATTTTACGGCATCCGTTTTATAGCCGAGGTTAAAGGAAAAAAACGTGGTTTAACTATCCTTGTTCTGGTAGGGATATCATGGCTGGCATTATTAGGTTTTGCTATTGTGCCCGCGCCTTATAATATCGTTTTCCTATTTGTGAACGGCTTCCCGCTTGGGTTAATATGGGGTTTGGTATTTGGTTACCTGGAAGGCCGTCGCTCTACTGAGTTTATGGCCGCTGTACTCTCTATCAGCCTGATATTTGGTTCGGGATTTGTGAAAACCATTGGGCAAACACTGATACATGTATACCATGTTAGCGAATATAATATGCCGTTTTTAACGGGCGTTTTGTTCGCCATCCCCCTCATGCTTTTTGTGCTGATGCTGGAGCTGATGCCCCCGCAAACAATCGAAGATAAATTATTACGCACCGAGCGCCTACCCATGAACGCTGATGAGCGTAAACACTTTATCATCCGCTTTTTACCGGGCATTGTCCTTACGCTTATCATTTACGTACTGCTAACCATAATGCGCGATATCCGCGATAATTTTGAGGTAGAGATCTGGAACAGCCTGGGTATTAAAGACCGCACAATTTACACCAAAATAGATACTCAAATATCCATCATAGTTTTGGTTGCCATGAGTTTGCTTATCCTCATTCGCAAAAACCTTAAAGCGTTTAGCGTTATACATATAATGATCATTGGCGGTTGTGTATTGGTTGGGGCATCAACAGTTATGTTTTCGCTAAAAATGATAAGCCCGGTTAGTTGGATGACAATGGCCGGCCTTGGCCTTTACCTGGGTTACGTACCTTACAACGCTATATTTTTTGAGCGGATGATAGCCACCTTCCATTACAAAGGCAACGTAGGTTTTGTAATGTATGTGGCCGACTCTATGGGTTATCTGGGCAGCGTGAGTATATTACTGATAAAAGAACTGGGCAGGCCCAATATTAGCTGGGATGCATTTTTTAAAGAAGGTGTAATGATCGTAGCTATCGTAGGCGGAATTTGCGGCATTCTGTCGTTGATATATTTTTTACAATCGGCACGCAAAAAAACTGTTAAAGAAAGCGAATTAAAATTTTCTACCATATGAGGAAACCATCAGCCATTGTAATTGGTGCAGGCATTGTTGGGCTGGCAACGGCCCGGGCCCTGGCAATCCGTGGCTACAGCGTAAGCGTATTTGAGCGTAACGAGCGTGCTGTTGGCGCATCTATTCGCAATTTTGGGATGGTTTGGCCTATAGGGCAGCCAACCGGGCCACTATTTGAGCGCGCCATGCTATCGCGCAGCATATGGAAACAAATCTGTGCCGAAGCCGGGATCTGGCATGATGAGGTTGGCTCACTGCATTTGGCTTACCATAATGATGAGTTGGAAGTAATAGAACAGTACGCTGATATTAGTAAAAACAACCGCGATTGTGCCTTGCTAACTCCGCAACAAGCCCTCGAAAGATCAGCGGGTGTAAATCCGGACGGACTTAAAGGCGCATTGTGGAGCGGCACCGAAATGATTGTTGAAGCGCGTGCGGCGATTGCTGCTGTAGCAAAATATTTAGCAGAAAAACACGGAGTAACTTTTTACTGGAATACAGCCATTAGCCATGTTACCACGTCTACCGTAACATCTGGCAGCAAACAATTCCATGCCGACAGGATATTTATTTGCAGTGGTGCAGAGTTTGAAACCCTTTATCCGGAACTGTTCACCTCTTTTGAGATCACCAAATGTAAATTGCAGATGATGCGCCTGGCCGCGCAACCCAATAACTGGCGCATTGGCCCCGCGCTTTGCGGTAGTTTAAGCATGATCCATTACCCGGGCTTTCAAACGGCACTTGCCCTACCTGCCCTTCGCAAACGCTACGAAGAAGAATATGCTGAATATTTAAAATGGGGAATCCATGTAATGGCGGCGCAGAACCATACCGGCGAAATTACCGTTGGCGATTCGCACGAATACGGCCTGGTGCATGATCCTTTCGATAAAGATTTCATCAACCAAATGATCTTAAAATACCTGCAAACTTTCTCCAGTTTTAAGGATACCCGCGTAATACAAACCTGGAATGGCACCTACGCCAAAATGACTACCGGCCAAACCGAATTGATTGTAGATGCAGAACCCGGTGTAACCATTATAAATGGCCTTGGCGGTAATGGAATGACATTATCATTCGGCCTTTGCGAGCAAATAATTGCAGCGCGATTTTAACCACCGCGCTGCAATACATAATTACTTTTTAGTTTCGGGCACAATCCACCTGCTAAGCGTGTTAAACTCATTTTCGGCAACAACCTTATAAAACGTTGATGGCATATCTTTAACCGATATAAGCGCGTGTTCGATATCGGCAGGGTGTTCGCGCGTCAAAGAATTTTAGCACCTCACTTCCCCCGTTGATCTAAGTTAAGTGCAATCCCCCATTGCGTAAAAGGCAGTTCCCGGTGCCGGCAAACCAAAAGTACTATCCCTTGTTCTGTTTAAGCGATGAAAAAGAAAGATCAATTGAACTATTTCAGACATGAGTGGGCCAAACTCAAAACTGATTTAAAGACGTTTGACAAAAAAGGTAAACAAGAGGCGTTGCACCATTTCCGCGTGCAGGTAAAAAGGCTACGGGCATTCCTGGTGCTGGCAGACAGTGGAGAAAATGGTCACAATCTGGAAAAACAACTAAAACCCGTGCGCAAAATCTTTAAAGCTGCCGGCGTAATCAGGAATGCCTATATCACACATGAGCTAAGTAAAGAATATCAGCAAGAGCCTACGGCCTTTATGCGCGGGCAGTACCGATTAATGAAAGAGTCGACAGCCCAATTCCAGTCCGCATCCACTAAACACCTGGCCAGAATACGTAACACGAGAAGGAGACTTAAAAAAGCGATCCCACAGTTCAGCAATGTCCACCTATCAATGTATTATCGGCAGCAGTTGGAAAAGATCGCGCTTTGCCTTCAATCGCAACGCCCAGAGGCTTCACTGCATGATTGCCGCAAGCAAATCAAAATGCTCATCTACAATTACTCGATGGTTAAACCCGTGCTCAATCTTGCCGTTAACGAAGATTATCTTGAACAGGTGCAGACCGCTATAGGAGATTGGCACGACAAGCAGGTAGCAATCGAACTCTTCTCAAATGAGGAAGAAGGTTCTGCCTCGGTGGTCGAATCTATAAAAAAAGAGCTAAAGCAGCTGAAAAGAAAGATCAGCGGCTTGATCAAAGATTTTTATAACCGGGCAACTACAGTGGTGGATCTGCCGCTGGGCCAGATCGATTAAATCGTGGGCATTAGAATTTGAACAGAAATTCCCGTTTGATTTATTTCTTCCTTCTATACAATTGCCTGCCGCGCCATACCCCGACATCAGGCATCGCCATAAAGTGTTTTCCACAAAGGCCGTAATTTTAAATGATCCTTGTAATATTGCAAAAGAGATGAGTGAGTTGAACCCGGCCATACAACTGGCCTATGATTATTTAGAATCCACTAATACTGTAGTTTTCCTGACCGGTAAAGCAGGTACCGGTAAAACTACGTTTTTACAAAAGATCCGGCAGGAAAGTAAAAAGAAACTCGCGGTAATTGCACCTACCGGTGTAGCAGCGATCAATGCGGGAGGCATGACCATCCATTCCTTTTTTCAGCTACCTTTCGGGCCTATCATCCCGGCAGGTACCGACCGTCCTGAGGTTCATTACAGCCAGGAAAAGAAAGAGCTGCTGGCTACTTTAGAATTATTGATCATTGACGAGATCAGTATGGTGAGGCCCGATGTGATGGACCAGATCGATTTGATTTTACGGAATATTAAGGGTACTGACTATCCCTTTGGAGGTGTGCAACTATTGCTCATTGGCGATCTTTCCCAACTCAGCCCTATCATCCGTGAGGAGGAATGGGGTGTTCTACGCCCCTATTATACCACACCCTATTTCTTCAGCAGCCTGGTAATGCAAAAGGCGCCCTATGTACGTATCGAACTTGACCACGTGTTCCGGCAAAAGGAACAGGCTTTCGTTGATATTCTGAACGAAGTACGCAACCAAACCATCAGCGCACCCAGCCTTGAAATTTTAAATGCAAGGTATGTGCCCGCCTTCAGACCTGATAACAACGACCCTTATATAACGCTTACTACCCATAATAACATCGCGCAACAAATAAATACCGAATGGCTGGAAGCACTACCGGGGCAAGAACAGGAGTTTACAGCAACCATCCGCGGGGAATTCCCTAAGGATGCTTACCCAACCGAAACCAGCCTCAAGCTAAAGGTTGGCGCGCAGGTTATGTTCGTTAAAAATGATAGTTCTGCAGAAAAATTGTTTTATAACGGCAAGATAGGCACCATCACCCGTATGGAGGCTCAAACCGTGTATGTGCAATGCGACCGGGAAGACAAAGAACTTATTGTTGAAGCCCTGGAATGGAGTAACGTGAAGTACCAACTGGAGGGCGAAGCGATAAATGAAACCAACGCCGGAAGCTTTGCGCAGATACCTTTAAAACTGGCCTGGGCCATCACTATCCATAAAAGCCAGGGCTTAAGTTTTGATAAGGCTATCATTGACGTTTCGGAGTCATTTGCCCACGGGCAGGCATATGTAGCACTCAGCCGCTGCCGTAGCTTGTCAGGGATGGTATTGCGCAATCCCATCGCCTCCCACAACATCATCGGTGACCCGGCTGTTGCACGTTTTAACGAACAGGCCAAAGCTATACAACCCAATGCCAAAAGCCTGGAACGTGACCGGCAACTATACCAGCAGTTCCTGATGACTGAACTTTTTAACTTTACACCAATGCAGGTAAAACTGGCAGGTTTTGACACAATCCTGCCTGACCTGAAAAAAGATATTTTGGACGTGGCTGCAAAATTCAGGAAACAGTTGAACCCTGAACGCAGCCAACAAGCCGCCACTTATTTCTTGGAAAAACTCAAAACAACCACTGAAACCCTGCACCTGCAATTACCTTTGTTGATCAATCAATCTAAAGATAAAGCTGCTAAAGCAGATCAGCTCATCATTTGGCTAATGAATCGTATCAGCCTGCTGGAACATTTTGCAGTTAATCCCTTTACTACGACCGCTTATATAGCGCTCAGCAAAAATAAGTTGAACAGTTATAACCGTTCATATCTAAAAGCCTTGAATGCTATTCCAAACGAAAAGCTGTATGAGCAGTTACTTGGTTGGCGTGAAGAGACGGCTGCCAAAGAGAAGGTTATGCCGGGCATGGTACTTTCGGAAAGAGCGGCAGCTATTATTGCGGAAAAACTACCGGCTACCTTAAAAGCACTGGGAGCCATCAAAGGCGTGGGCCAGCATAAAGCCGGGCAATACGGCGCCGGACTTATTGGACTGATACGCGCTTATCAACAAGATATTAATGGATCGGGAACTGAACAAGCTAGTCTATTTTAAATTCCTTTTTCCTGCGATAACAGGAAAGAGAGATGATATTATACCTAATTCATATTAATCCTTATCTCTATTTGTAATTAGTCTTAATAAGATTACCTTTGCCGCAGATTTAACCTTTACGTCATTTATGCGCAATTCTTTACTGCAAGCCGATTCTGAGAGCATCTATAATCCATTAAAATCCTTACTGATATTTATATTATTTTTAACGATCCTGTCTCCTGCTACCTCATTTGGGCAAAATAAAGATTCAAAGGCCGCACTAACAGGCACAGTAAATGATGCAGAAGGCCAACCGCTGAAGTACGCCACCGTTACGGTTAATGGCAGCAAAAGCAGCCCTACAGACGAACAGGGTAAATTTTTGATCAAGGGGCTGCCTACCGGTACCCAGCGTATTAGCGTTAGCCTGGTAGGTTATCAAACCGTGGTAAAAGAGTTGGAGCTTATTGCCGATAGTACTATCCAGGTTTCTTTTGTATTACCGGCAGGAAATGCACTTTCGGAAGTCGTTGTTACGGCCGGGAGAAAACCGGAAAGTCTGAAAGATGTTCCGTCTTCGGTTACGATCCTGAATGCGCGCGCTATCAAAGAACAATTAAATGTTAACCCTTCTATTGCCGCCATCCTTGGAAACACTATTCCGGGATTAGGAACCTCCAATAATAAGGCGACCAACGCAGGCCAAACATTGCGCGGACGCCAGGTATTGGTACTTATCGATGGCATCCCGCAGTCTACACCGCTTATGAACGGGAGCCGAGACATCCGTACACTTGATCCAGCAGTTATTGAGCGCGTTGAAGTTATTAAGGGGGCAACCTCCATTTACGGTAACGGTTCTGCAGGTGGTATCATCAACTTTATCACAAAAAAACCTGTTGCAGATAAAACGTTCAGTGGCACAACCAGCGTTGGGTTAAATGGAAACCTGGTTCATCCTTCAAATACATTAGGATACCGGTTTTCGCAAACTTTTTCAGGAACGATAAACAAATTTTCTTACGTAGTTAGCGGTACTTATAATTACACCGGGGTACTAAAAGATGCCAAAGGAAACGTGAATGCCCAGGCTGATGGGCTTGGCGAAAACTCATTGTACAATACCTTTGTAAAACTGGCCTATAAGCCAAATGAACATAGCGAGATAGTAGCTTCATATAATTTATTCAGAAGTGTGCAGAACACCGATTATATTAATGTAACCGGCAAATATGGGGTAACGCCTTCTGTTGGTCAAAAAGGCGAAGATCCGGGAGAGGCTGCGGGTACACCTTATAACCACAACGTATTGCTTTCTTATCATAACAGCGCCTTGCCTTTATCCAGTTCTCTCGATGTTTCGGCCTATTACAATGGTTTTATTTCTATGAACCGGTATGTGGCGCAGGGCACAGCCTGGTATGGCCCGGGACAAACAAAGATCCAGTCCTTCAAAAAAGGTGTTCGCCTAACGCTGAACACGCCATGGAAAATGGGCGACTTTGGTGACGGAGAACTAACTTATGGGCTTGACCTGCTGAATGACCGTACCAACCAGATCTTGACAGATGGCAGGGTATATATCCCGAACATGAATATGCTTAATGTGGCGCCGTACGCGCAAATGAAGCTTGACCTGATGACCAATTTTGTTTTAAAGGCTGGTATCCGCTACGAAAACGCTAATGTTAAAGTACAAGATTTTAACACTATTGCGAAGGGGCCAAATGGCGAAGGCAGTGTTGCGGTAACAGGTGGTAAGATACCTTACAAGTCTACCACCTTTAATGCCGGTTTACGTTATAACAAATATGATATTTTTAACCCATTTGTGAGCTTTTCGCAGGGGTTTGCCATTAACGAATTAGGCCGTATACTGCGAAGTGCTAAGAGCGGGACGCTGGAAAGCATTGCAACCGACCCGATCATCACCAATAACTATGAGGCTGGTTTTAGCAGCAGGCTGGGTATTGTAAACTTAACGGCTTCTTATTATATCAGTACCTCCAAATTGGGCGCTAACCTGGTTGACGAAGGTGGTTTCCTGGTAGCTCAGCGCGAACCGGAAAGAATTCATGGCTACGAGATCGCTGCTGATATATATTTCAGCAAGCAATGGACGTTGGGCGGAAGTTATTCCTTTGTGGAAGGCAAATCTGAACAGGCAACCGGCACCAGGGTTTATATGAATGGACTGCGCATTGCGCCCCCAAAAGCAACCGCTTACCTGGGTTATCGGCCTTTGAGCTCGCTTGATGTGAAGTTGTTCTGGGTATACACTGGCAGCCGCGACCGTTTTGATGTTCGCTCTACCGGCTTATATGCCAACAGCGAGGGCCCTGTTAAACCGGTGAGCCTTTTCAACCTATCGGCAGGTTACCGGTTTAACACCAAATGGTCGGCTGGCCTGGGTGTAGAGAACTTGCTAAATAATTCGTACTACCCTGTGGTAAGCCAATATCGTGCAATTGATGCCGAGTATGTACGTGGCAACGGTGCAACCATGAGCTTAAACCTTTCCTATAACTTTTAACTATGGCCAGGAAGATATTTTTCTGGCTGCATAAATGGCTGGGTCTTACTACAGGCTTGGTGGTTTTGATCGTCAGTCTGACGGGTTGCATCAATGTTTTCTCGGATGAGCTGAAGGAGTACTTTTATCATGACCGGTTCTATGTCGAATCAGGCGCGAGCTCTCAATTCAAGAATTTTAGCATGCTCCGCGATGAGGCACAGAAAGCTCTTGGACCAAAAATTAAGATCTCCCGTTGTGAGATCTATCCAGCTAAAGGACGCACCTGGATATTCCGGGCATCACTAACCAACAAAAAAGGCATAGGCTACTGGAACTACAACAAATATTATTACAGAGTATATGTAGATCCCTATAAGGGAAAAGTGGTATACGTGGAAGACACGCGCAACGAGTTCTTTCAGCTGGTGCTAAGCCTGCACCGGAACCTCCTATTGGGCGACACTGTAGGCGGCATAGTGACAGGAACTTCTGCCCTATGTTTCTTTGTATTATTGCTGAGCGGCCTTATTCTTTGGTTTCCCAGAAAATGGAAAGCAAAGGCCTTTAAAAAGGCTCTGGTATTGAAGCGTGATGTTGGCCCAAAACGACTGAACTATGACCTGCATAACATATCGGGTTTTTATATTCTTATACCAGCCTTGCTTATCTGTATTACCGGTCTTGTCTTCGCTTTCGACTGGGCCGACAAATCTGTTCAATACGTAGCCTATGGAGGAAAAGCCGAAAAACGGGCCATACCTTTGTCGACACCGAATAAAACTTACGAGCCTGTAGCTACTGATAGCGTGATCACTCTTCTTTTGCACATCCATCCCCAGGCTGATGTATTCTCGATCCGCTTCAGGGAAAAGTATACCGATCCGCTGGATGTTCAGGTACGCCTGGCCAAAAACCGCACGCACTTGTTCCAATGGTATTATTTTGACCGTAACAATGGTAAACTACTGATGAAGTATGGAGACCAGGATGTAAAGGGAGGCGAGAAATTCAGAAGTATGAACTATGATTTGCATACAGGCGCTTATGCCGGTATCCCCACCAAGCTGCTCGCTTTCTTTATCGCGCTCATTTGTGCGGCTATGCCCGTTACCGGCTTTTTCATCTGGTATAACAGAAGAAGCAAGAGGGCAAAAAGAAGCCAAGCCCTCCCTACCCTGATAAAAAATCAAACCGTGTAGGAAAGTCACATCTCTGCTTTCAATTATTTAAACGTAAAAGGCAGATTTGAAAAGAACTTCGTTAAAGCCTTCCCTCACTGCAGGTGCCGCCCAATTGTTATTAGTACGCCAATTTCTTTCGCACCAACAGCAAAACACCTGTTATAGCTAAACCTAACACCGTGTAGCCCAATGCAAGTGATAACTGATCTGTAATGGTAATAACACTCAACAGGCCTGATATAACAACAGAGGTCACCAGGTATGCGCCACCGCTGGTTAAACCGCTTGCAACCCCCGCGTTTAGTGGGAAACGTGTTAAACAATAAGTAAAGAATATATTATACACACAACCGCCAATAATATTAATGGGCACTACAAAAAACAGGAGTAATAATAAACCGGCTTTGTCGGCAGCAAAATTATACATCAGCACTATCAGTACCAATTGGATTAGGTTTGCCAGTATCAACCTTTTAAATAACGTACCTGACTTCATGGTTTTACCTATGATACCTCCAATAAATAACGACAGGCCCGAAAGCAATGCGCAATATCCGGTGATAACAGACGACAGATGAAACTTGTGCTCCACGATAAATGGCGCCGACATAGTAAATATCAAAACCATAGCGAAACAGATGCCCAGTATCACTATGCCCAAACTAAAATCTACCGACAAAACAAGCTTCCGGTAAACTTTAAATATAGATCGTAAATGAAATGGCTGCTTTACCTTTAGCGATTCGCCACTATAGAAAAACTCTAACAAAAACATAACCAGGCCATATACACCTAAAACAACAAAATTATATTGCCAGCCAAAGCTTTTTTGAATATATCCGCCAAAAAAAGGCGCCAGTATGGGCGCTGTTGCCCAAACTATAGATAACATACTAGTGTAATGTCGCTGTTTTTCGCCGGTGTATACATCAACAAAAAAGGCCCGTTTCCCTACAATAATAAAGGCTGTTGCAGTACCCTGCAGTACCCGCATCAAATAAACAAGATGGATATCGGAAGTAAGGATTATGACCACATTGCTTAAAGCTAACACCAGTAATGCGGCAAGATTTATACGGTACCGGCCAAAACTATCTACAATGGAACCAACAAACAGCTGCGAAATCCCATAGCTCAATAAAAAGCATATAATAGTATATTGTATCCCTGCCGAATTAGTATTAAAAGCATTGGCCATGCTTGGGAACGACGGGATATAAATATCCGTAGCCAAACCCGATAACGGTATCAACGCAAATGCCAGTATAGTTGCCCGTTTACGGTTGCTATCGTTAATTTGCTGTGTATTGGGTTCCGTATCTGCAAGCAACCCGTTCTGTGTGGTCATGGTAGTTTTCTCATTCAGTAGTGGACAAAGTTAACCGACCGGGCGGTTTGGTTTTACAATGTGTAGCATTTTTACAAAGCAGCAACAATCTTATATTTATAAATGCTGTTTGGGGAGGTAAAAAAGCTGTATCTAAAAAGATACTGCCTATGGGTGGATAACGGTGAAACGCGCAGATGGCGGATGTTAAGCTTGCTATTAGAGCCGACCGGCTGCCACCATAACAAGCGCTGAAAAAAAAATAATACCAAAACAGGCCAAAAAAGGGGCGTAATTACCAATAAAGTCAAACGGAGTTAAAATGACCCAAGTGATCAAAAGTGCTAAAACAGTAGGGATTAAAGACCTTGCCCAGTATAATCGCCTGCTAAAATCTTCTCTGTTCCAGGCATGCTATACGGTTTATTTTTTAGCTTATCATATAATGGAAAAAGTGCCATTCGCTATCACATCGTATTTAACACTTGTGCCACTGTTTTAGCCATAACGCTGTATTTGTTCACCATAATTGTGGTATCATACCTTCTTATACTGCTACTATCTACGTTCGAACTTGCGGTTATTTTGCTTTACAATTCGGAACCATCCTGCAAATGTTCACCATCATTTTCAACTACGCTTTCGGGCACCCGCACCGAATGGATTTAGGTATGCTGATAAGTAGCTCCCAGCTTGTTAATGTCTTCGTTTAGTCACCAATGCAACAAACAGAGATCAGATACAGCATTGTGGGCGGTTGTTACCAGGTGTTCAGGCCAGTTACTGAGCCGCCAACAGGAAGATTATCATGGCTTTTTTACCCGACCATCCAGTTAGGAACACACGATCCAAAAATTCCGACGGCTGAGCGCAGAAATCATTCCTGCAGACAAACAGGATCAATTGATCCAAATGGTGCGGCTGGATGAGGAGGGTGATCTATCTGGTCTGATCAATCTACTGGCTTCGATCTAAGATAAATATTAAAACCTTTATATTGTATGCCTGAACCAAAATCCAATGAACGAAAGTATAAACACCGCCGCGGCTGCATCTGCTGCTAACATACAGGTCAGCACCAACAGGATAGTAAAATTAGCAAGTGACGTAGGTAATATTTGCAGCATGCTTAACACAGCTGATTTCAAGTCAGATTCACACCTCGCCATACAAGCTATTGAACCACAGATAAATGCAATCGCCTACGATGCGGAATTGCTCTCCCTGTCTGCAATGGAGATCTCTGCCATGGCTGCTGAGTCAGCAGATATATCCAGAGAGGCAGAAGACCTTTTTTCTAAAGCGAAAGCTGTCGGTGAAAAGCTGACAGAAACTGTGGATCAGATAACAAAATTCGAAAGGCTGGTTGAAGTCAATAAAGCGCGCAATCCGTTAATTCCGGATGATCTGATTAAAATTACCCGTGGCGCCGCCTTAGACGGCATGAATGCTGAAATCCTGTTTGAGGTTGCTTTGAGATCAATAAATACATTAGTAATAGCTTGTCAAAACAACTAAATTTGCATAGGCAAAAATTTCGGCGGTAAATCAATCTTTATCCATTTTGTTTAGTGCAAAAAACATCGCTTTTGGGCACCAGTTAAGCAATAAAGTGATTTATCCGCCAATTGATCTTCAAAAAATAATTAAAATCTCCATTATTTGATAATTTGCCATTTTACTATGTTATACATGGTGCTTTTAAAAGGCCCATGGCGTTTTATCGTCCCTTTATTTTTATCCCATGATAAGTTAACAGAATTATGATTTCCTTTTTCATAGTTAAAAGTCACTCCATCGTCTTCAAATAGTGACCCTACCGTTTTATGATCGCCATACACGAAACAGGTAATCTCAAATTTTGTGTCTGCCGCAACATGTTCAACTGGTCTTGCCAATGGCAATATAGTACCGTCCTTTATAAAAATGGGCAACTGGGTAAGCCCTGTTTTTATTATATAAGATCTGCCACCTTCGTACTTTTGGTTAGTATTAAAGTCGTACCATGTGCCTGCCGGGAGGTAAACTTTTCTTTCATCCATTTTTTCCGTTAATGGCGCAGCCAGTATACCGCTGCCTATCATATATTCGTCTGATAAATTAAAGGTATTCTTATCATCCGGATAATCCATTACCAAAGCACGGAACGGCGGTATGCCTTTAAAATGGTAGTCAGCAAAAGCGTTATACAAATAGGGTATCAGGCTCATTCTAAACTCGAACAATTTCCGGATATCGGCCTCAGTTTGCTTTGCATTATCCATCAGCTGGCCGGCATTGTTCTTTTTTATATTGATCTGAAGCCAGGGTGGGTTCTGCAGGTACCAGGAGTTAAATAGTGTTTGTGCAGACAGCACTGCAGTTTGACTGCGTCGCATAAAATCTTTTATCGAATTGGACTCCCTCACCTCCGGGGACCATATCATGCCCGAAAAGCCGGAATTCAGTATCATTTTAATATATTGGTCATGATCATAGGTGTCGCTATACAAAGCAGCAGGATATGAAGATGCGAACGCATTTGAGGCCCGCACATCAAGGTAAGTACGCTTGTTTGCACGCTTATAAATGTTATATACGGTTTTTTGATAGAGTAAGCCAAAAAGCTGATGCATTTGTTCGCCGTCAATACCAGATGGAAACTCGCTAAGCTCAGGAAAACTCCATGAGTTGCTTCCGAAAGCGATATTGGAATTATCGCATTCATCCATTTTAAACCCTGAGATGCCCTGTTTTACAAAGGTTTGGTCATGGTAGTTAGCGAAAATCCCTCTTGCCGAACTGTCGACGAAATCGGGAACTAGTCCTCCCCATACCAGGTAATTACCCGACTTGGTTTTCAAGGGTTCATAAAGCGGGGATTTAGGTGATACAAAAGCATGTTCCCATAAGTTTACCTGAAAACCCTTATCCTTCACGCTAGCAATAAAGGCATCGGGATCGGGGAAAAAATCTTTTGCCCAAACATACGAGCAGGAATAAGCCGCGGTTTGCCATTTAGGCTCTATACCCAAAACATCACACGGGATATGATTGTTACGAAAATATTCAGCCATTTTAATAACCTGCTGCTGATTGAAATCGGCTTTTACACGATACTTGATCCCTAAACCCCAAATAGCAGGCAGTGCACCACCGCCCGAAAATAAATTATACCGCTGTATAACGTTTTTAAGATCAGGCCCCTCAAAAACAAAAACTTCTATTCCTTTAGCACCTGGGATATCTACCGTTACATTGCCCAATTCTTTGTTACTGGTTTTGTATAACTCATCAACCGAAGTGCCTCCTTTTATTTCTGTAGGTGCACTGTTCCTGTCGTTTAGTTTAGCCGTGGTGCCACAATAAAAGGTAGTATAGCGCGCCGTATTTATTAATATCCCGTAGCCTTTATTAGATACATAAAATGTGGTGGGGCCATGCGTATAACCAACATCGTTTAACGGGTTATCATTAACAATTGGTTTTATTTTTAACCCCCGCTGGTTAAAAGACCCCAGTTGCAACCCAAAGCCATAAAGCTGCTCGCTATTATCCAGCGGGATCTCTACTACTACTCCCCGCTCGTTTGTACTTATTTTGATATCAGCCAGTTTAAAAGGTAATTTTCCAACTGATAGACCGGCAAGTGCTGTCTTCATTGGCAACTCCTCACAAAAGGTGTATGGTGTAAACTTATCGGGGTAACCTGCGGATATTTTTTGTATGCCGGCTGCCAGGTTGGTAACCTGCGCAATTGTTTTGATAAAGAGAGTCTGCAAAATCAGGAACAGAGCAAACGCACTAATCGTATGTTTTTTCATATAAAAATGTAAATATTAAAAATTCGGGAATCACTAGCTATATATTATCAGGGAGCTTTTTTAAAGCCCTCCCATTTAACCACCCAGGAGCCATCTTTCGGCCACCCGGGTTCATGAATGTTTTTATCACCATCCCAGCCCGCAGTCATAAATGCTATCGCATATAACAAGCCACCGTTTGAGGGGATGTAGGGGAATGGGTTCCCTCCTCCAACAAAGCCATGCTCGTCAAATCCGAATTTTTTTGAAGGGTGTAAAAGCATGTCAACAGCCTGTTCCGGGTGCCCAAGCCTGGCAGCAGACATGGCAACCATTGGAAAGTCCCACCCCCAGCCAGTATCATACTTCCACACAGCCTGGATCTTTTGATATGTTTTTTCCATGATGTGCTTGTCTACACCATTACCGGGCAGTACTCCAAATATTCCCGCCATGGCCGGATGCTCAAAATTGAATTTTGTCCACATGTTATCAATACCTTCCCATTGCTCATAAAGGCTGTCCTTTACAGGTATCGGTGCTAAATTTTTAAGCACTTTTTCCCATTCCGGCTTTGGCGGCAGTTTCAACTTCTTTCTCCATTGCTGTGCGGTTTGCAAGCCGTACCGCCAGTAAGCCAGCTCAAAGGCCGGGTTTTGTGTTGTTAACGGCTCATTGTTCTCCGGGACTGTTTTTATAGGCGGACCTAAAATATATTGTTTGCGGGCCGTATCCCAGAAGGCATAAGAGGTTAAAAAATCCGCCGTTTTTTCAACGATCTTATTCCATTTTTTTAACGTTGGCAAAGTTGGATGTGCGCGATAATCAAGTTCAGCAAAAAAGATGGGGTGTGGCTGTTGCCATATCAACCAGGCATGCGTCTTGTCCGGCCATTCCCTGCCGTCGGGGCCGGTGCATTTGGGCCATCTGACCCCGACGTATCCCTGCAATTTTGCCCGCTTTATGGATGAGGTTAGGTTATCCGAATATACATGAAGACTGTTATTCAGCAACGGCCACCGATCCCACAATGCATAATGAGCTGCGTGCCACCAGTACATTTCATAATGAAAACGGCCATACCAACTGTTATTGACCAGGCCGGTCTCCTGCGGCGGAAAGTTTCCTGCCGCATTGATGGCCATCACATATTCAGAGAGTATGATCCGCCGTTCCAGTTCAAACCAGCGCGGATCTTTACTTTGAGACAGATCTATGGCTGCGCCGCTTTTCCAGAATGCCGGCCAGTGGTTAACGCTTTTGGCTTTGCTTTCGGCAAACGATGGTAAGCTATAGCCAATTTTAGAAGGAGAAAAAACAAAGACATATTCTATGCTCCTGTTTTTTCTCCCCGGATAAAATGAATAGCTATGCTCGCTTTGCTTTTTCATACTTCCGCTCCCCGACCACCTACAGGCTACCTGATAAGTGGTGCTATCCATGTGCCGGTCAAATACTACCGAGTTTGTGTTTTTTAACGTGATGCTGGTTTTATGTAACAGAGGCTTCTTATAATCTGACCCATTACTAAAGTATTTTAAACTTGCATAGGGAAAGTTCAGAAAGACCCCCAACCTGCCTTCGGGTATTAAATCAGATTCAATTTTAAAACTTAAAACATCTTTAGCCGGATCACAAATGGTGGTAACCTTTACTTTTTGCCCTTCCACAGTGAAATTACTTTCAGCAATACCGGTCCATAGATCTAAATATTGAACCGGATTTTGCAGGTCATCCGGCAGCGCTGTGCTACCATCCTCTTTTTTTAATATCAGCCCAATTCTTCCCAGGTTAAACCGGTGTGGGTTGCTGGAGAGCCACTGAGTCAATTCAGCCTGATTGGAATCAGGCAGGTCATACCCAACCATCCGGCCATGTGTGTCAACAAGTGTTTGTTTAAAGTCCGCGGGCTTCATGCCTTTTGGCGGTTGAGTACTGTGCCAACTCCATTGTGACATCGTTGTAAATTGGTCATTAAAGGTTTGCATCCCGGTAATATCAAACCCGTAGGCAAAATTACCATTCCCAACCTGTGTCGGGCCGGCTTCACTGACATTGGTAAGCCGGAGATTGTGGCGCCGGACTAGTGACTTACGGTCAATTGTGCCAGGTTTTTGTTCCTGTCCGAACGCTTTAATAACCAGAAAGCATATAAATATAGCGCCAAAAAAAAACTTTGTCCTCATATAAAAGTATTTTAGTAAAGATGCGGATTCCTTTGTTTCCGCATCTTTACAAACAGATTAATAACCTTTGTTTTGCACGAGCGAGCCCTGGCTCTTGTCCACTTCGGCGCGCGGGAACGGCATTAAGTATTGTTGCGTCAGGAACTTACGATCAATCACCTTACTAATCGTATAAGTTTTTGAACCATTGGGCGCTTTCTGAATGTCCATCCCCGATATTGGTTGATTTTCAGTATCTTCTGCGATTTTCCAGCGGCGAACGTCGAAAAACCGATGTCCCTCGAAAGCCAGTTCAATGCGGCGCTCATTTTGGATCCTTGTGCGGAGTTTGTCATCAGCGTCATTTACCACCGGCATATGAACACTAGGACGGTTCCGCACTAAATTTAAATACTGTCTTGCAGTGGCCTCATCACCCAATTCAAATTTAGCTTCCGCATAATTTAACAAAATCTCAGCGTATCTAAAAAATATCCAGGGATTTGTTGGCTTAACTGTCGAACCGGATGGCGGAATGTTTTCAATCAGGAACTTTTTATAATAATAAGATGTTAACGATGCATTGAATCCCGAATTAGTTTCCGGCGAATCCTTTCCACCGTGAAATGACTCTGTAACACGTCCTGCCCACACGCTGCCATCATGAATAATAGAAGCGTCGAACCTGGGATCACGCCCGGTGTATGGATTAGCAGAATCATACCCTGATGAAGGGTTTAATACTAAGCTGCCGTCAGCTAGCCGGGTATAAGGCTGAAGACCTGTGGCCGCCATCTCATAGGCATTCACAAGGTTTTGACTCGGGTTCTGAGAACCCCAGCCGTCAGAACCATTTCTGCCCTGTTCCAGGTTAAAATTAGTGTTGTTAGCCTGAGAAAAATAGCGCGCAAAAATAATTTCTTTGTTCTCTGTAGTAAAAGTGCTTTGATAGTCTGAATTGAGCTGATAGCCGGAATTTAACAACGCCGCGGCAGCGTCCGCTGCCGCCTGCCACTTCGTGTTGTCATGCGATGGATTGTTTTGCAAACTGGCGGCATAGAGGAGCACCCTTGCTTTTAGCGCCTTGCAAGCGTTTGCCGATGCCTCACCTTTTGTAGCCTCCGGCTGATCTGCCGGCAATGCCTGAGCGGCATTATCAAGTTCCTCCACGATAAATTTCACACAGTCATCATAGGATGACATCTTCACGTTGAAATTGTCGTGCAGGTCAAAAACATTTTGAATAAGCGGTACGCTTCCGTATCGCCAAACAAGGTTAGCATATAAGTATGCCCTTAAAAAACGCATTTCGCCCTTTACGCCATTTTTAAACGCAGCATCGCCCGGTGCCCCATCAATCTTCGAAAAGAAAATATTGATGTTACGAATATTGGTGTAAGAAAAATTAAAATAATTAATCTTTGCAGATAAGTTGCTCACGTTATCGGCAGTCAGTTCTCCCCGCTGAACTACCTGAAGATTGCCGTATCCGTGGATATTGAATCCCTCGTCACATGCAGCTGCCAGCAAATCTTGCTGAAAGCCATGTTGCAGCACGTTATAGGTAGAATTAACATATAATCTGATCAGATTCGTATCACTCCATGTATCTGTTTCGGAGAGCTTATCTAATGGCTTCAATTCCAGTTTATTGCACGATGCATTTACCATCAGAAGCAATAATAAATAATATATCTTTTTCATGTTTTTAATTTTAAAAAGTAACGTTTACACCAAAGTTGATAACCCTTTGAGGCGGATAGTACCAGTAATTAGATGTTTCGGGATCAAATCCTAATTTTTTCATATGGTCGTAAATAATCAGCAGGTTACTGCCACTGGCGAAGATCCTTGCTTTTTTCATTTTGATTTTGCTGATCAGCGCTTGCGGAAGGTTGTATCCCAACTCAACATTCCTAAGTTTTAGAAACCCGGCATCTAATAACCATTGTGTAGAATTGTTGGTGTTATTATTGAACAGGTCATAAGATGCCCGTGGCATGGTCGCATTTGTATTTTGAGGGGTCCAGCGGCCATCAGCACGCCATTGTAAAAAATTACCGAGCGAGTAACTCATTACAGGAAAATATCCCCCGAAATATTGTTTTGCATTTGCCTGTCCCTGTAATAAGAAGGAGAGATCGAACGACTTATAGCTAAAGTTTGCGTTAAATCCGAAGGTGATTTCGGGGACATTGGTTTGATTGATACGAACCTGATCCCGAGAGTCAATCTTGCCATCTTTATTGACATCTTCATATTTGATGTCCCCTGGCCTGGCATTTAGATAATGAGGATAAGCATCAACCGCCGCCTGATCATTAAAAATCCCGATGGCATTGTAGTATAAGCCGGCACCAATTGGCCTACCGGTAGCTAACTGGTATGACTCTGCGGCGGGCTGTTCGTCACTAAATATAACCTTATTTCGGGCAAAAGCGATGTTCCCGGAAAAATTGTATTTGAAATCATGGTCATTGTTAGTGTGAGAGAGCACAAGTTCAAAGCCTTTGTTATCCACAATACCCACATTTTCATCAGGAAGGATAAGACCCGTGTACCCGGGTATAACAGCAGACCGCTTTGTCAAAATATCTGATCTCCTCGTTTTGAAAACGTCGAATGTTACACCTAATTTACCTCTCCAGAAAGATGCATCCAAGCCAATGTTGGCGGTTTTAGCTTTCTCCCAGGTAATATTTGGATTGGGAACGCCTGTTTGAACAAGCCCGGTAACGTCATTATTTCCGATAACATAATTATTGCCATATCCATAGGTTTGCAGGTATTGAAAAGAATTTACTAAGTCATTACCCATAACCCCATAGGAGGCACGTACCTTAAAGTCGTCAATAAAAGTCATTTTCTTCATAAATTTCTCTTCCGACATTCTCCAGCCGACCGATCCTCCCGGAAAATTTCCCCAGCGTTTATCAACACGGAAATTTGGGGAGCCATCACGACGGAAAGTGAATTCCGCTAAGTATTTTCCGGCATAATCATAGGTGAAGCGACTGAAATAATTTTGTCTGGCAGTATGCGACTCGGAGCCGTCATTTCCCTGCTTGCTCTTATCACTGCTCCCGGCGAAAATCTCCGGCAAAGACGTGGAAGCAAAATCGCTTCGGTAAGCAGCGATAAAATTGCTTCTCGTATCCTGTTGCTCGAATCCGATCATAGCTGTAAGGTTATGATTGCCGATCTTTTTTGCATAATTAAGACGCCCTGTAGCGTATAGTAGTGATCCAAAAGTTGCACGGTCCAGCAAGTCGGGCTTGTCCGCCCCAAACCCTGACCGTGCTTTTGAATACCCACCATCATTGTCTTTGTAATATACGTAGGTAGGTAGTTGCCACGTTTTATAAGATGTGAAATTGGGGTCGTAACTTATAGTGCCATTCGCTGACAATCCCTTAATCCACGGCAGATCCCATTGAGCTGTTAATGATGTTTGCAATGTTGTTACTTTATTACTCTGATAGCCATTGCCGTCACTGACGAAATTGATCACATTGTCGTTCGCGCGGTTTGGGGTTATATAATCAGTACCCGGCCAAAACGGAACCCAATTTGGCTGATAAAGATAGATATGGCTATTTATTTCATTGAAACTGCGCCAGGGTGAATGATTGTTATCAAACCTTGCCGCGATATTCATTCCAATTTTAAAATTGTCAGTTACTTTGACATCTATGTTGGACCGCAAGTTATACTGGTGATATTTCGTCGTTCCAGATTTATACTGTCCGTCCTGGCTCACCTCTCCCACTGATATACGGTATGTGGTCCCGTTTGTTCCCCCCGCAACGGAGATATCTGTTCTGTGCTGCGGAGCGAAGTCTTTTGTAATAAACTTGTACCAGTCAAAGCTCCGATGGTCGTCATCCGCGTTATTTTTGAATTTTTTCAGATCATCAGCAGTATATCTTGCCGGCCGGCCTTCACCTTGCTCAATTTCGTTATAAACATTAAAGAAGGTATAGGAGTCTGCCATTATAGGGTTACGTGTTGGTCCGGAAAAGCCCTGATTATAAGAAAAATTTATCTCTGGAGCAGTATTTAGGCTGCCGCGTTTGGTAGTCACAAGTATCACTCCGTTTGCTGCCCGTGCGCCATAAATGGCTGCCGAAGCATCTTTTAGTACCGTGATACTTTCAATATCGTTTGGATTGATCTGGCCTAACCCGCTCCGTTCAACTCCGTCTACTATAACCAACGCACTGGAATTTCCTGTTGTGCTCCGTCCCCTGATACTTATGCTGGGGTCGTCCTGACCAGGTGCCCCTGTACGGTTGTTTATAATCACGCCGGGCAAGCGTCCCGCCAGCGAATTAGCCACGTTTATAGAAGGGCTCTTTACAATTTCGGCACCTTTAACTACGGCAACCGATCCTGTCAGCGTTGCTTTCTTTTGTGTACCATACCCTATAACCACAACTTCATTAAGGCTGCCGGGGCTGGCCGTAAGCGCTATGTTAATAATGCGGCTGGCGCCAATGGTGACTTCTTTGGCCTGGTAGCCAATGAAAGAAAAAACCAGCGTTGTCGCTTTCTCCGGCACCTGCAGTGTATAGTTTCCATCTGCATCAGTAGAAGTGGCCAGGTTAGTGCCTTTTACTTTTACAGTCACACCAGGCATGCTCTGTCCTTTTTCGTCGGTGACATTACCCCGGACTTCTGTTAAAAAATTAATCTTTTTAAAGGCTACCAAATAGTTGGCATCAGGTTTTCTCCCGGTCTTGTGAAGACTAACCGGTGCTGTTGCAGGGGCAGCTGTGACCACCCCAAACAGTGTTCCGCCCGAAAGCAAGACCATTGTGGCACCCCGGGTACATTTGTGTAAAAATTTTTTGTCCATACTTTAAGAATTTAATTGGTTTGTAAAGCCCGTTCGGAACTAGGAAATCTTTGGCAGGTCCATTTAACCGCGAGCTAAGACAACCGTTATTCAGTTCTGGGCAATTTGGTTTACGCCGCTACAGCGCTTTAGAATTCAAAAGTATAACACAGGGGGGTTGTAGCGTTTATACGAAAGTGGCGATTATTTGACCTTTTTGATATATTTTTAAAAGCCCGGAAGATTAGGGATAGTTGATTTGTATAGGCTGGTTAAGAATTAATTAAACCGAAAGAAGCAGAATATCTTGCCACTATTGGAAAAGTGAAAAAATTGTTCTGATTAAAGGATTTCATATACCAAGAGAACATATGGATAAAATCAAGAAAACGATTTGTGACTTGACATTATGCATGATTATTTTGCACTTTCTGATATTTAAATTCTATGAAAAAAGCGCAAATAATTATTATACTTAAAATATAATATCGATTTTTTTAGTAAAAAATTAAAAAAAATCCATCTTAACATAACAAATATCAAATAATATCTAAAATTTCTTGGGGGCTTAGATTTGAACAATTACTCTATTTTCCAAACTTATTATTAATTTGTATTTAATAACTAAATACAATTGATCTTCATCTGGTTAACAATGATTAATTACCGAAAATATTTGAATGTGAATGACCAGGACAGAAAATGGGATTTTTATATTAATACCATTGGGTCGGCTTCTGTGAGCCCGAACAAGGATTATCCAAATAACCGCGCCCATCCGGTGGATCATATACTAACATGGGATAAAGGACGCATATTGAATGGATACTACATTGTCTTTATCAGTCGTGGCGAAGGTGTACTTGAAACCGCCCGAACCGAATCCGCCACAATAAAAGCAGGCACATGTTTCTTTTTATTTCCTGGTATCTGGCATCGTTACAAACCTAACGCCCGGAGCGGTTGGGAGGAATATTGGGTTGGATTTAATGGAAATTTCCCAACAGGCTTAGTAAACAGCGGAATTCTCAACCCCGACAACCCTTTTGTTGAAGTAGGGCTCAATGAAGATTTGTTATCATTGTTTCATCTGCTCATTAAGACAGTGTCGTCAGTCGAACCTGGCTATCAGCAAATAGCTACCGGTATTACCTTGCAAATGCTGGGAATTATCAATGCCGCATCAAAATATCGTTCATTGTCTATTACGAGCGAGTCCAGACTCATGTCAAAGGCCAAATTCATGTTACAGGAAACAATTGACCGCCCGGTAAACATGGAAGAATTCGTAAGAGAACTCCCTATGGGCTATTCAAAATTTCGAAAATTATTTAAAAGTAAATGTGGCATATCGCCAAATCAATATCATCTCAATCTTCGTTTAGACAAAGCAAAAGAAATGATGATAACAACAAATTTGTCTGTCAATGAGATTGCCGATCAGACAGGTTTTGATTCCATATTTTACTTTTCAAGGGTTTTCAAAAAGAAAACGGGCTTATCACCGAGAAACTTTCGCGAGGATCAATCATCTGTTTCGAGTGCAAATTAAGATTTTAAGTTCGCTATGGGGTTATGAACATTTACCAATTCATTTATTCCTCGATCGGGTAAAGGATGCCGGATATGACGGTTTCGACACCTGGATCCCCGAAAATTACAATGACAAAAAAAAGTTATTTGATTATGTACAGTATTCCGGAATGACCCTTGTTGTTCATCAATACCGAACGCAAGGCAGCACATTCAAGGAGTTCAAAGCTTCTTTTTTAAAAAATCTTCGCGAATGTGCACAACCTGGCCCTGTACTTATCAATTCGCATACTGGCCGTGATTGGTTCACTCTGGAACAACAACTCGAGTTGATCGATATAGCGCTAGATTTCTCGGAAAAAACCGGCATACCAGTCGTGCATGAAACTCATCGCGGGCGATTGGGTTTTGCCCCCCAGATCGCAAATGAGCTTTTTCAAAGGCGTGAACAATATATGATCACGGCAGACCTTTCCCATTGGACATGTGTAACAGAAAGCATGCTTGAAAACTATGAACCAGTTGTAGAACAGGCAATTCGGCGTACCAGACATGTCCACGCACGGATTGGCTATGAAAATGGCCCGCAGGTACCTGATCCAAGAGCTCCGGAATGGTCTTATGCATTGAATATTTTTCTCAATTGGTGGGACAGAATTGTCGCGTTAAACCTAAAGTTTGGACATGCTCATTTGACTTTCACTACTGAGTTTGGTCCGCCACCCTACATGCCAACCATTCCATTCACTAACTCCCCCGTAGCAGACCAGTTTGAAATTAATTGTTATATTAAAAACCTGTTAAAAGAAAGATATGCGTTCCTACCGGAACGCGTTTGATGGCGTCGGGTTTAACTTTTTTATCAAAAAACACCAATAAATGTCAGTTTTGGTAAAGTGCAAAAAGGTTGCTATTATTTAGGTTTGCTAAAACCAACCATTATATCCAGCAAATGAATACACATATTAGCAAGGAGCAAATTAATTTTTATCAAACAAATGGATTTATTGTGATCGATAACTTTCTCACATCAGACGAATTGGAGATTTGGAAAGAAGCGACAACCGAAGCCATTGCGGAACGCAACGGTCAAAAAATGCCGGGCAAAGATATTAGCATTGCGGATAATGACGGCATAAACGAGGATGCCGAATACCATAGTAAGGTATTCGACCAAATGATCAATCTCTGGCAAACCAATCAAAAAGTAAAAGATATTATGCTGGATGAAAGAATTGGCCGTATGGCTGCAACATTGGCCCGGGTTGATGGAATAAGGATCTGGCATGACCAAGCCTTGTTTAAAAGACCGTGGGCCAATCCAACTTCCTGGCACCTGGACACGCCCTTCTGGTCATTTACCGACAGAAATGCGCTTTCGATATGGGTTGCCCTCGACGATGCTACGCTCGAAAACGGGTGCCTCTTTTTTATACCCGGATCGCATTTGGAAACCGGATTTGAAAACCCGGGTATTGGCAAAAATATGGACGCAGTATTTAATATTTATCCATCGATGCGCTTACGTTCCGCAATAGCGGCCCCAATGAAAGCAGGAAGTTGTTCGTTTCATAACGGTTTAACAATACACGGTGCTAATGCCAACATGACGCCCGCGTCGCGCCGTGCAATGACTTGCGCCTACATGCCCGACGGTAACATTTATAATGGCACAGAAAACATTTTACCTCAGCAATACCTGAAAGAAATTAGACTGGGCGATGTCCTGGATAATAATGAACAAAACCCATTAATTTATACGCAGAAGACTTTTTAAAAATTTGAACAATATTAATTTGCTGATATAATATTTAAAGATGTAATCTGCGCAGAAGCGTTAATCGATCTTATTAAATTTACAATTCTCCTTAAATCTTCATGGTTTGATTAGTCCTTTAGCGTACGCAGAAGAAAGCCTCAGATTTTAATGAGGCTTTCTTCTTTATCGTGCAGTAATACCACCGACATAGGCTTTAATTTATCCGTAATAATTTGGCTCAAATTCCACAATCCATTCAATACCATATTTGTCTCTGAACATTCCGGCGTACGAACCCCAGGGGCTGTCACCAATCGGTCCCTCAATATCTCCGCCCGCTGATAATCCGTTAAATATTTTGTCAGCTTCTTCACGGCTTTCTGCACTAACGGATATTTTAGACCTGTTTTCGTTTTCGTTTACCCGTCCCATAAACTCGGGAACGTCATTGGCCATTAACACATTATGTTTGCCAATAGGCAAAGCAATGTGCATAATTTTGTTTGCCTCATTTTCTGCCACCGGAAATTCAGCGCTCGACAGTTCCTTAAAACGAACGACCTTTGTAAAATCTCCGCCGAAAACTGATTTGTAAAAAGTGAATGCTTCTTCGGCGTTGCCATTGAAGTTGATCCAGGGATTGATTGTTCTCATAATTTTTATTTTAAATTGTTTCTAGTTAATTTCTTCGCTCTTCAGCATTCCAGTTGTTAATTTGATTGACAATTTTCTGCTTATTTTCTCTGCGATAAAGTTGTCAACAGATCTTCCAGGTTTTTTAATGTTAGCGTAAACCCTATTCTGAAGCCTTCGAGTAATTTTTCCATTCGTTCAAACGACTCATTAAAAATGGTAATACGTACTTTTGTGATGCCATTTTGTTCACTAAAATTGTAATCCCATTCAGAACCCGGCAGTTCACGGTTTTCGTCTTTATCTGCAAACGCGTTGTACATCTTAAAATTGGTTTTCGGGGTAATAGAAGTAAATTCCTGCACCGCCCAGCGCTCCTGTCCATCGGGGCTTATCATCGCGTAAAACCGCCGTCCTCCAACTTTAAAATCCATATACTTGGTTTTGGCGCGCATAGGTGCAGGTGCCCCCCATTGGTCTAGTAGTTCTTGTTTGGTAAAGGCATCCCATACCAAAGCTTGTCCGGCATTAAATTCCCTAGTTATAAATACGGTTTTCGCTGCCTTGTCAACGTTAAAATCAAATAGCAAATCGTTGTTCATTTTTTCTGGTTTTTAATTGTTGATAATAATTCGTCAAGCTGATTAAATTGCTTTTCCCAGTTTTGCCTGAATTGGGCTACCCAGTTGTCAAATTCCTGCATTTTCTTTGCATTAAAGTGATAATAAATTTCCCTGCCGCTGTGCTCAGGTTTAATTAATTCGCATTCCTGTAATATTTTAATATGTTTTGATACTGCCTGGCGGCTCATATCAAATTTTTCTGCCATGGCATTTGGTGTTAATGCCTGAATAGCAACTAAAGTTAAAATAGCCCTGCGTGTTGGGTCAGCTATGGCTTGGAATATATCTTGTTTCATTTTTGATAGTTAAATATGCAACCCTCAGGTTGCAAATATATGTGCAACTTTTGAGTTGCGCAAATTTATTTGCTTCTTTTTTTCAAGATAACGGTGGGAATCGCCCGCCAGCGCTTTGTGAACGCGCAACGAGTTTGGATGCATGGAACAAATCACGGATACTCGCTATAGTATCCTGTTTCTCTAAGATGCCGGCGATATCTGGGTGTTTCGGAGATATGTTACACCCTATTCCGTCACTTATACTGCCGTCGCTCAAGCTATAACATCTTTATTTTTTTGAAGCTTAATCAACTTGGGTGATACCAGGTATGTCCTTCTGGCTATGATCGTACATCGCTTTAATAGAGGCATTCCAGAGCGACTTCCCATACATTATGAGGCTCCCGGTCAACTTGTTCATACGGCAACTGTATTTGGCATTTAAACAGGATAGCCAGTATCTAAAGCATAACTACAAAAAAGAGGTGGTCAGTCTGATCCGAAAGACCCTGGTCGGTTTGAACCCGGAACGGGTGGTCACTTTAAATCGGAATCAGGTGGTCAGTTTGAGCGGAATCTCCAATTAATAAGCTTTTTTGTAAAATAAGTCTCATAACCTCCTGTCTTCCCAGAAATTATCGGCTTCTGGGAAAGATTGGTGAAACTTAATATTGAACAGTCCGATATCGATTTTGCCTGACCGGGACAAAAACGGATTTTATAAAGCATATCAGATTTTACATTAAAGGGTACTTCAGGCTTATCATTTGTAGTAGAGCTGATACCGACACTAAAATTCGGATAGATTGCTTTCAATTTTATCACAAGTCCCGTTAGCATTTAATATCTCCCGGATTCCCGAATTTGTAATCATTATCACTTTCTTTTATGACCGCAAGATATTTTCATCCCGTTTATTGTAGAGAATAAGGTTATTAAACATATTATGAGGAGGCCGGAACCTTCCGACCTCCCCTAATCTTTATGAACGGACGCGGACAATTGTTTTACCCTTGACCCGATCGGTAGAGTTGTATGTGGCAATCGCGTTGTCAAGCGATACGATGTTGCCGGTGTTCGTTTTCAAACGTCCGTCACGGAACCGTTGCACGATCTCATTCAGCTGAGAGCGGTCCGCTTCTACGACGAAATCAATATTTAAAACGCCGTTGACCTGTTCTTCATTCCAACCAGTAATAGATACAAACTTTCCTCCGGCGCGAATTACACCCAGGGAACGCTTCGCGATGTCGCCACCAAGAACATCAAAAACCAGATCGACCTGGCCAATATTTTCTAAGGCATCAGTATCGAGATCAACGAACTCATTTGCACCGAAATTGAGCGCAACTTCACGGTGAGCAGCGCGCCCGGTGCCGATTACATACGCGCCGGCCTCACGCGCGAACTGGACGGCCATCGATCCAACGATACCAGCGGCACCATGCACGAGAACCCTTTGCCCCGCCTGAAGTTGGCCGTGATCGAAAAGTGCCTGCCATGCAGTTAAGCCGGGCATCACGAGTGCACTGCCATCATTGAAGTCAACTTCGTCCGGCAATGGCGCCAAATTTCGCGCTTCAATGGCCACATACTCTGCCAGGGAGCCGTTTCGATACCAATCTTGAAGGCCGAACACCCGTTGCCCTACCGACAAGCCTGTTGTACCATAACCAAGCGCTGTTACAACTCCCGCCAGTTCGTGACCGGGGATCGACGGTGTCCGGTCATGATCAGCGCGATCGGTCCAGGTCGACGGCCACAATAGCTCATCTCCGGTAATACTGGCCGCATAAACCTGAACGATGACATCATTTATCGCTGCCACCGGCTCGGGCAACTCAACCAATTTCATCCCCGCTAATCCGGCATCCTGATCTGTTACAACAATTGCTTTCATAATACACCTCCTTTTTTGTTAATCAGCAAACACCTGCTTAGTGAAGTGGTGTTGCTATATACTGCTGTTTTCATGTTTTTTTTTGAGTTAATCTTTATAAATAAACGTCCAGAAAACATTCCCGATACATCGGGGCGCCGGTGAACTTGTATATTTAATCTCCAGGCATCCCGGAGATTAAAGGTGAGACGGTCAGATCGAGCCAGCTGGCGCTACCGGCGGAAAGTCCCTTTCGGGATCGGACACGTTATTGATAAAATTCGTCAGAGAGTACATCGCCACCAGGCCAACAATCTCTATTATGTTTGCATCTGTATAACCGGCATTCCGTACTGCCGCAAAATCGGCATCACTGACTTTGCCACGGGTCTCGATCACTTTTCGCGCAAACTGAACGGCCGCATCACGCTTCGGGTCGGTTGCATGGCCCTACGAGCGAGAATGATTTCATCGGCCTCAAGCTTGGCCATATGCTTAGCGGTATAACTATGAACAGTGAGGCAATAGTTGCATCCATTAACTTCTGTTTTGCGGGGTTATAAATTTTTGTGCTATCAAAGATATTTCAAAATATTCTGCCATATTATTTAACTGCTCCTGATGGATACTAAATTTTTAATTTGAACCACTGATAATAAAGTTGTTTAAACAAGTTATTCCATATCTTATTTGGATTTATTCTAAATAAGACTTTTCTTTGTGACATCTACTTGTATAAAGAACAACCCATGTGTAAAGCCCCGCCCTGATCATTTCCCGCTAAACAAAGAACCCGGTGCTTGGTCGCCAAACTTCACACCGGGTAATGTTAACTAATCCTTTAATCAATTAATCATTTCAACAAAACTATGAAATCTATTTTACTATGCAGATCTGCTTTTACGTCTAAACATTTTACCTTCCTCAACATACCGCATCCGGTTTATAAAGCCGCAATGGCGTTATTGATATGTTTATTTTTTTCAGTATTGGCTTTCGCGCAGCAACAAACCGGTACCGTTAAAGGCACGATCACCCTTGCCAATGGCAACACAGCACCGTTAGTAAGTGTTACATTAACAGGTGTTAAAGCAACCAAAACAGACGAGAGTGGCAATTATGTACTGACCACCATTCCGGCAGGTATTTATACCTTAACGGTAAAGCACATTGGCCTTGTTTCGCAAAACAGGCAAATCAATGTTAAAGCCAACGAAACGATTACGGCCGATTTTGTGCTGCGTGAAGACAATGAGACTTTGAAAGAAGTAGTGATTACTTCGGGCTATAATAAATTCGCTAAAAAAGAGACCGACGGTGTGGCAAAGCTGCCTCTCAAAAACCTGGAAAATCCGCAGGTTTATAACGTTGTACCCAAAGACCTCCTGCAAGACCAGGTGATCATTAGTTATAATGACGTACTGAAAAACGTAACCGGCGTAAGTCAGGGTCTGGTTAATGGAAGCAATTCATTTTACATGAGGGGCTTTTCAAACCAAAGTTTACTTAGAAACGGCGTTCAGGATAACAAGGACAATAGCTTAGAGGTAGCAAATATCGAGAGTATTGAGGTATTAAAAGGACCATCAGCAACGTTATTTGGCAATAGTTTAACTTCATTTGGAGGTTTAATTAACCGGGTTACCAAGAAACCGTTCGGTACATTTAAAGGAGAGGTTAGTTATACTATAGGCGGTTACGATTTAAGCAGGATTACCGCTGACATCAATACCCCTTTAGATAAAGAAAAAGGCTTATTGCTGCGTACAAATATAGCTTACCATGACGAGGGCAACTACATGGATGCTGGTTTTACCAGGAGATTATTTATAGCCCCTTCCTTACTTTATCAGGTAACTGATCGCCTATCAATCTCGTTAGATGCAGAAATTTACCAGCAAAAGTCAAATGACTTTCACCGTTTGTTTCCTGAAAATTCATTTACGCAAACAAATCCAAAAACTTTGGATCTGAACTGGAAGCGATATTATCAAGGCAATGATCTTACTGAATCGAAGCCCTCGGTAAGTTTGATTGCCGAAGTAAATTATAAATTATCAGACAGGTGGAAATCTCAGACTATTCTATCTCAAACCAAACATTCAAGTGATGGCTACCGGGTATGGAATGAAATTCATGGAGATTCGGTGAATAGAAATATCCGGTACAGTAATTCAAATTATAATACCATTGAGGCTCAACAAAACTTTACGGGTGATTTCAGGATTGGCAATCATAGAAATAGATTGGTTATCGGGCTCGATTACTATACAAACCGCGCTAATGAGAATTTTTTAATTGCCTATCCATTTGATAAGGTAAAACTAATAGGAAAAGATCCGGAGTATACCAACATCAGTAAACAAACTGTTGATGCCACTCTTGCTCAACTAAGTCCGATCAGAAATATATCTTCGCAAAGTACCTATAGCGCCTATTTTTCTGATGTGTTTAATATTACGTCTGATTTTATGGCTATGGTGAGCCTTCGGTTTGATAATTTCAGTTCGGGAGGATCATACAATGTTACGGCTGATACAACCACTGGAAAATACAATCAAACCAATTTATCTCCCAAATTAGGGCTTGTTTATCAGGTTATCCCTGAAAAGGTATCCCTATTTGGAAATTACATGAATGGTTTTACAAATAACGGGCCTGTAATACAACCCGATGGCGAGAGAAGTGCTTTTAAACCCAGCAATGCAAATCAATGGGAACTGGGTTTTAAAGTTGATCTGTTTGATGGTATGTTGAATTCAACGTTTAGTTATTATGATATAAAGGTAAAAGATGTGATTCGCCTTGATCCTGACCGGGTTGGATTTGCCGTTCAGGATGGCGGACAAGCCAGTAAAGGGTTTGAAGGAGAGCTGATCGCTAACCTTACTAAAGGGTTCAACGTAGTTGCCGGCTATTCGCATAATAAAGCATATGCCATCAATACAAATCCGGATATTGATGGATTAAGGCAATGGACAGGCCCTGCCGAAACAGCTAATTTATGGATTAATTACGCCTTCCAGAAAAAAGCTTTAAAGGGGCTGTCATTTGGCATCGGAGGTAACTATAATAGCAAAGCATACATTAGTCAGTCTCGTAGCACCGGTGAGTTTTACATACCATCTTATACTGTTTTAAATGCTGTAACCAGTTATGAGAACAGGATTTTCCGTTTGAGTCTTAAGTTAGATAATCTCACCAATGAAGTTTATTGGGGCAGTTATGTCAATCAAATGATGCCGCGGAGGTTTAGCGCAACTGTAGCTTTTAAACTGTAAAGCTTTATAGTCCAAGACTTTTGAGCATATGAGATTGATCATCCGGATTAGCTGTAGTCATTATAATAGTTCACCTCAAAGGTGGTACTTACAGATATTTTATGGCTTGGCAAATCCGTTTGCTTGTACCTGCACCTATGACCGGTTATCTGCGCATGCGATCCCGCCATAGGCATTTATACCTGTAAGCACTACCCGGCCCTCGCATCATAACGTGTAATGGTCCATTTTTGGGCGGGTTTGCCTCTTTGTATAGCGTCATGGGTGGCTACCACCTGACCGAGCTTATTATATATTATATACATCCAGTCTTTGCCTGGAAGTTTTTTCTGCGTTAGCCGGTTGCGCTCATCATAGCGGTACTGGTAGCACAGGTTGTCAAGTTCGGTTTGATCCGGAAGTGCAGTATCCGCGCTACTCATCGGCGGCAGCACATAGGCACCTTTGGATTAGTTTTGCGATTATCGAACCGGTATATAACTACCTGGTTAAGCTCTGATTATCGCACGGAGATCAGACATTACTTTAGCATTCTTTCGAAGCCTGCAGGCTTTAAGTCATTACCAATGAACACTATTCGGCTATGTTTCGTTTCACCAAACTCCCAAGGTTCTTTGATTATCCAATCGTCAGTGGCAGGTATAAAAAAGGTCATCCAACCATATAAAATATTAAAAGGAGGTGTTGACCTTAATTTTCATCACCGGTAAGGCTTAATTAGATTTCTTCTCCGGAAGATCGTGCAAAGTTTCCTTTAAAAACTCCACTTTTCCGGTGTGAATATCATAAACGGCGCCGACGATCAGTATCTCGCCTTTTGAATATTTTTTATGTAAAATAGGATCTAAATTTCTGAGGCTATTCACCTGATCAATTACATTTTGTCTTACGGCATTATTCACAGGACCACCCGGCATGTGTGCAACCTTGGCTACAGCAGGTTTAATTTCATTTATTAAAGTAACTATGTGGCCGGGAACATCTTCAGGTCTTTGCACTGCCGCCGCTACAGCGCCACACTCAGTATGTCCTAAAACAACAATTAACCTGGTATATAATTTTATTACAGCATACTCCATGCTTCCGTAAGAGGCCGCCGATGAAACTTGCCCTGCGGTTCTGATAACAAATAAATCACCTACACCCTGGTCAAATATAATTTCATTTGGCACGCGTGAATCAGAACAGCTTACAATGGTTGTAAAGGGTTTTTGACCAAAGCCCAATTTTTTTATTGTTTCAGCATCCTGTCTCGGGCGAATAGATTTATTTTCGACGAACCTTCTATTGCCCCCCATCAGCTTTTTTATTGCTAGTCTTGGTTCAGTAAATGCCGAATCTCTATTTACGATATAATGATCAGGCCCCCATTTTAATGAGGCAGAAACTGAGTGGTCGTGCTTTTTGACAACGGTTGCTGGTTGTACTTTCTGTGCATCAGCAAAATAATGCAGAGTAAACAATACAATGATTACAAGTGATAATTTTTTCATTTAAGCAGATACTAAGAGATTTTATTGTTTTTTAATTAGGTAGCTAGGAGAAGAAGTTGATCACTACCTTTTGCATGTTTATAAATCGATCATTATTTAAATCTAAACAAGTTTTTGAATAATAACTAATTATTCCAATACCATCGCGTTGGGCATTTAATCCTCAATTTAGCATCGATAATTGTAAGTACCTTAATTATTCAAATAGGAGAAAGTGTCTTATGGACTAGAAAGAATGGTACTCTGCCTGTAGTTAAGTTAATACCTTATTATTCTTTTGCTGAGGGACATCTTTTCAATGCTCTTTTTTAACTTCGGAGTCCCTAATCATTGAATCCATGAAAAGAATCATTCTCCCCAAAACCTATCTTCGAGTTCCTCATCATCTGAAAATAGCCATACGCATATAATCTTTCCATCATTTACAAAAGCATAATTTCATGGTTATGAAAGCTCAGGCTAGCCATTGGCACCATCACGGCTCGCCCAGGGCCTTGCGGGCATGTTTCCGTACAATTGCACGGGTAGCCCTTTGGTCGGGTATGGCGCTAATCTAGAGATCAGGTAAGTTGAAATAAGGCAAAAGCAGATAAAGTAAGCCTTCCTTTGGGTTACGTTGTTCATGGAAGATACCACCGGCATGACCATATGCATTATTCATGTGAGGTAATGATTGCCTTTCCCTGCTGATCTATATGAATAACGCAATTAACAACGGAAATGTGGTGTTTAAACTTTTGAATGGGTTCGACCCAATCCTTCGATGTAAAAGTCGGCGCCCGGATATCAACAGCATCTACGATGATCTCTTCTTCGTCAAGAATTAACCGCCAACAGAAACTGCATCCGTCGCTTTCTGTATTAAATCTTATTTGTGCCAAAGCCACTTTTTTATTAATAATCTGTATAGTGTCAATCATATTGTAATTTTTAAAAGTCCTTTATACTTTTCTGTTTTTGATATCCTTTAAAATAGCTTCCTGTCCCATACGATTTTCAATGTCCAATGGCCTGGCGGATTTGATAACAGCTTGTTTTAACCGATGATTTTCTTTGAAATATTCCAGCAGATTATCTTCCGCTATCAGTTGTTTATTTGATCTGTCGGTTTGCAGTTGATATCCCAGCTCCAGGAGTACATTCCCTGCAACCAATTCAAATATTTCCAGATCATCTTCCTGAAATTCTTTCAAATACTTGCCGGTATTTGTGGTCATGATCGGTTTTTCCAGATTGCTCCACATCTCACCGGATGCAGCCGTAACCTTCGAGGTTTTTGAGGTGTAATAGTTCAACATATTGCTGTTATAGGCGATTTGTAAAAAATCGCATAAGCTACGAACAGTCTCTTCCGGGTTGCCTATCAGGCGCTCATAGCTTAATGAGAAAAAGCGGCCGGACGGTATCGACCTCGCCAGAGCCAGGCTAGCCTCCTGATCTTTTTTCCATTGCGTAGCGATATGATAAATGTGCTTATCGCCCACTATGGCCTTTTTAAACGATGCAGCGACGTCACGGCCGTCCCGGTATAAGTAAATATATTTCAGTTTGTCTGTCTGCGCTTCCAGTTCGCCGGCGTAGTAAACATTATTCATGCTTTTACAGCACCAATATTTAGCGCCTTTGCTTTCCGCAGCTTTTTCATAGATCAGACGGTTCAGTTCAAACAGCGAATTAACAGCCGATCGGTTAAACAAATCTTGCGGGGTTAAAGTAACCCCTTCCCAGGGAACAGGGTTAGCTGCCACATAGCTGACCACATCAGTGACTAAGCGGTAGTAGTTTTCATTATTTTCAAGCGCCCCATACAGATTAAGCAGCGGATAAAATGTGACCAGAACATGTGGTGGATGCGGCGAAGCTAATTCCGGCGACTGATCTAAAATAACCCTTAATAAATTTGATCCCGAGCGTTGGGTGCCTATGATCTGGATACCTGAAACCTTCATATATAATTAATGATAAAACCTAAAAATAAAGACGCCAGTATTAAATAAACCGGACTTACTTTGAACCTGAAACTTAAAATAAATGACACCATGATGGTAACGATAAGAGCAGCATCAAGTGTCATGGTTTTGATGAGTAATATGGCAGAGGCGATGATCATACCAACAACCACCGGCTTTATGCCCGATAAAATACGCTTCATGGTATAACTATGCCTGTTTTTGGTAATGAAGTTGGAAACAACAAGCATCAGTGTTGCGGACGGTATAAAAATAGCCGCCACCGCGATCAACCCGCCAATAAACCCCGCCAGTTTAAACCCTACGAACAAGGCACTTACCAGTATCGGGCCGGGGGTTACCTGGCTGAAGGATATACTGTCTACAAATTGCTGGTTACTTAACCATTTTAAGTCGTTAACAAAAAGCGACTGCATCAGGGGTACTATCACATATCCACCGCCAAACAGGGACAGACTTATCCCGGAAAACACCGATACGAGCTTTAAATAAATGTTATTAAAAAAGGAGGCCGCATTACTTAGAAAACCGAGCTCGAGCACACCCAAAACAATTAATACCACTTTGCTGCGACGGCTTAATTTTAAAGGATGTTCCCCGGCCTGAGCAGGGCTTTTTACTTTTTTATCGGAATTGATGAAATAGCCGAGCAGGCCGCCGGCTGCAATTAATCCCAGGGTAATAAAATACCCCTTTACAAATAGGGTGATGATAATGGTAGCCGTACAAATCATAATATTAGACCAGTTGCCATGTACTTCTTTTTTGTATATAGTAACTCCTGTTGATAAGATAATCGCGCTAACCGTACCCGAGGTAAGCAGCATGATACCGGCCAGGTTGGTTTTATAACCGTAATTAAAATAGCACCAGGACAGGATGAACATCAGCGTGCATGCGGGCAACAACATGCCCAGCATACTCACAGCTGCGCCCTTTACGCCCTGCAGATGATTGCCTATATAAGCCACCACATTAACCGCTACCGGGCCGGGCAGTAAGCTGGCAATACTGATGCCATCGATAATAAGCTCCTCGGATATGGCCTTGTCCTTATCAGCCATTTCGCGTTGTATAACGGCTATCAGGGCCATGTGGCCGCCAAACGCAACCATTCCTATGCGTAAAAACGTCAGGAAAAGGTAGCTTAAGCCGGTTGATTTTACAGCATCCGGTGAGGGTTGTTCAACGGTATCCGCTGTTGTGTTAATTGTGATCATTGTCAGTGGGTTTGTAATTTAAAAAACCGTCTATTTCTTCTAACCGGTAAGGGTCGCCGCCAACCTGTACGTTCCATAAGATCTTCCCTTGCTTGTTGGTAATTAAGAAGGCGCGCGGGTCGGTTAAGCAAAAAAGCATTTTATTACCGGCCATGGCGTGGGCATTACCCTTTGCCGTGGTGTAATAATTTTTAGGCAGGGTAATGATGGATAGCGCTTCCGCTTTCTTACCTGCTTCGTCTATCTTAAATGTAATTTCACGGGTAATGCCGGTTTTGGTCCCGTTATCCAGCATGACCAGGTGATGACCGCTGTCAAAATACGCGGCATGCTGCGAATAAAACAGCTCATCCTTTTTCAGGGCAAAATCACCGCCTTCGCCAAGCTTCCATAAAACCTTCCCATTTTTGTGGTCAACCTTCCAAACCTGGTTAAGATCACGGTAGGAAATCAGGAAGTTGCCATCGGTATCCTTAAAAAGCGAATTGGCATGCACCCAGTCTTTCTTATGTTTTAAGATTAGCGGGTCGCCAAGCGGGTCCAGGTGATCAAGCATACTCCATTCCCATATTTTACGCCCTGATTTGTTAAACACCACGATGCCGTCGCCGTGTACGGTATCCCGCGGTAAACCCTTTGCTTTGGTGAGGTCAAACACCTTTTTATCAAACGTGAGCGCGTAAATATTTCCGTCTTTATCGTAACGGACCTCGTGGTGTACCATCTTATCCATGCCGCCTTTGCCAAGCTGGAAATGCCTCACCATTTTACCGCTCAGGTCGGTTTCTACGATTTCGTCACCGCCGGATGACGGGATTTTTTCTGAACCCACTATACTTAAAATGGTATGATGGGGCGTCCAGTTGGTCACCTTTACACCTTTTTTAAAGGGTTCGTACCAAACAATATCCCCTTTATGGTTAATGATGACCATAGAGCCCGGCTGGGTTAGAATCTGTGTTAAAAAATACTTCCCCTCCATCTCCTTTTGAATGGATGGGTCCATACTCACCAGCGTAAAATAAGGAGTGGCCTGGTATATGGGCTTCGTTTCGAAGGGATACCGGTTGCTGCTTATTGAATCAGTTTTCGAGCGGGCTATCACCTCAAAAGTATAGTCGGTGTTGGCAATGGTACAGGTAATATTAAGGGTATGATGTAAACTATCTTTACTTACATCCGAATACAGGGTGTCCTTACGTCCGCGGCTCCAGTATTTTAAATACACAGCAGCCTTTTTATTGGTGGTAACCAATACTTTAAAACGCAGGCGATTGGCAGGCAGGTTCACTAACTGTACGGTCCGGATTTTGAGCGGAAATAAAAGCCCTGAAAACCAATTGTCCTGAAACAAGAAAATTGCAACCAGCGCCAGGCCGGTTGCAATGATCAATGTGATCTTATAAATTTTACGCATTCAAATTACCTTATTTTATAGTAAATCATAGGAGTATTATTTTACCCTGCCTTTGTTTACATCGGCACTAAGGGAGGTATTGCTTTGAATCTCGTTTTGCGGATAAGGGAATACCGTATAATCCACAGCATTCGAATAGGTGTTGGCATCCCGAAGCAGCGGCACAACCTTTTCTTTAAATTTCAACAAAGGCGTTGCGCCGTTAGATGCACTTCTACCCCAGCGTATCAGGTCTTCGCGCCTGCGGCCTTCCATGAAAAACTCCTTGTTGCGCTCATCAAATATGGCGTCCCTTAATGTTTCCTTCGTATAACCGGATAAGGTAAGTCCCGGCATATTGCTGCGCTCGCGAACCTGGTTGATCAGATCTATGCTGGCCTGCGTCGGGCCGTTCAACTCATTCAGGGCTTCGGCACGCATCATCAGGATATCGGCATAGCGCAAAATGGTTACATTATTAAAGCCCGCGTAGTTGTAATTATTGACGTGCGGATATTTTAAATTGTAGACATATTTGGCCAGCACTACATCCGGCGCAGATCCTCCTTCGCCGCCATACTCCACGGGCACATTCATGGTTTGGCCGTAAAGAGTTTGGTAGCTGCCGGTCAGTAAATTACGACGATCATCATTTTTATTGAATTGCGCATAAAATTCTAAATGTATCGGGAAGTTACCATACCCTCTGTTGAGGTCCCACGGGGTGGAGTTGATACCAAAGCTGTTTGAATTGATGCCATAGGCACCCGCTTCATTGGATGACTTTAAAACAAATATAAATTCATTATCCGAGCGGTTATTCGTATTGAACATGGATGCCAGGCCACCTTCTGCTTTTGTACGCAGGTCGTATCCCTTGTTCATGACAGCCGCTGCGGCATCTGCCGCCTTTTGCCATTCGCCGCGACGCATATAGAGCCTGGCCAGCAGGCTCGTTGCAGCGCCTTTGGCCGCTCTTGCCACTTCATTTGCGGGGTATGCATCAGGCAGGTTGGCCGCTGCAAATTCCAGGTCAGCGATCATGGCTGCTTCGACCTCAGCTTTTGGTGCCAGTTTAGGATTCTGATCGGCCTCGGTGAAATGAGATGATGACTTTAATATAAGCGGGACATCTCCCCACAATGATGTTGCATCATAATAAGCTAGTGCTCTTAAGAACCGGACTTCGCCAAGGTTCTGCTGCTTGATGGTATTTGTTGAACCTTTACCGGCATAATCAATATTATTGATCAGTTCTTCCGCCTCATTTGTGCGGGATATCATTTTGAAGATACTTACCCAAACGTCGTTGATGACAGAATTTGAAGCATCATAAGTAAGCTGGTCTAACTGCACGCCCTGTCTTGATGTGATGGTGGTCGTAACAACATCTACAGGATATTCATATAACCAGTACAAAAAGCCGGCATAATACCCATAACCACCATTATCTTTCAAAGCCGCATAAGCGCCAATAACAGCCTGGCTCCCGTTTTCCGGGCTTGTAAGTTTACTTGAGTCGTATACTGAAAATGTTTCGTCTTTCAAGCCCTTTTTGCAGGATGCAATAACGGTAAGGCCGATGCAGCAAACTACGGTTGATATTTTTATGATATTTTTCATTTGTTTTATTATTTGGGTTAAAAAGTAACTCGCGCTCCTAATAAGTACATTTTATTAACCGGATATGCGTTAAAATCAATACCACGGCCAGCATTTCTATTGGCCTGCTGGTTATCGATCAAATTACCCACCTCCGGGTCTAACCCGGTATACCTGGTGAACGTAAACAGGTTTTGCCCGTTTACATAGATATTCAAGCCGGCAATGCCGATTGACTTTAACATCGCGGCAGAAAAGTTATAACCAAGTGTTATATTTTTAATACGGATATAATCGGAGCTTTCAACAAACCGGGAGTTAACCCATCCGCCATGCGGCGTGCCGTAAAAGCTTTTTGCCGGTACTGTGCCTCCGGTATTCGTAGGCGACCAGGTATCGGTGATCACTTGCTGCAGCGTGTTACCCTGACCTAACGGATTAAGCATATCTTCTTTTTGTACGTTCAGCAATTTGCCACCGGCCTGTCCTTGGGTTACTATATCCAAATTAAAGTTCTTATAGGTGATATTATTGGTGAATCCGAAAAACATTTTTGGAACACCGCTACCTAAGATCTTACGGTCGTTCGCGTTAATGATACCATTCTTATCAAGATCGGCATATTTGGGATCACCCGGTTGAGAGTTTGGCTGTGTGGTCGTCAACACCGGGTCGCCCTGCTGTACGATGCCCTGGTAAACATACCCGTAGATAGCACCAATGGGCTGCCCGACGCGGATGATGAACGGAGTCTCGAAACTGGCTGCTCCATCCGGTTTAAGATTACCTACATAAATGTCAGAATTGTTGCTGCCTAATGATTTTACTTTGTTGGTATTATACGCAAAAGTGACTGTGCTGTTCCATTTAAAACTTTTTGAATTGATATTAACGGTTTGTAGGGAGAACTCAACCCCCTTATTTTCTACCTTGCCGGCATTCCCAAACAGTGTTGTAAAGCCGCTTGAGGGCGCTATGCTCCTGTCCAATAAAAGATCATTTGTTTGCTTGTTATAATAATCTGCTTCCAGTATGATGCGGTCGCCAAAAAAACCAAAGTCGATACCTATGTCGAGTGCGTTGGTTTGTTCCCACTTCAGGTCAGGGTTAGAAAGTTTGGTGATGGCTATACCGCTCACTGTAGAAACGCCGTCAAAGGTGTATTTTGTGGAGTTGTTGCCCGCAAAAGTAGCAAGGGAAATTCCTGATGATACCCGGTCATTACCGGTAAGACCATAACTCACACGTGCTTTACCCGAAGAAAAAATACCCAGATCCTTGATAAAATCTTCTTCATTAAAACGCCAGGCCAGCGCTGCTGAAGGGAAATAACCTAATTTGTTATTATCTCCAAATACAGATGATCCGTCTATACGGTAAGTACCCGTAAAAATGTATTTATTCTGATAGTCATAATCGATACGGCCAAACCAGCTGCGGCGCTTGATCTGGCTTTTACCTGAGTAAGCCGAAAACGTTTGTGCGATACCCAGATTATCAACCCCAAGATCATCGCTGCTGAAATTGGTAGCGATTGTTCCCGCTTCGTTATAAATATACTGCTGCTGGTTATAACCCAGTAACACCTTAACGTTATTGCCGCTATTACGGAAGCTGTAATTTACCGTAGGGTTAAATATCAGGTCGCTTTCCTGGATGTTGGTGATTGTACCCAGGCCTTTTGAAGCAACACCTGCCGGCACGGTAGACGGTGCAAAATAGTTGATCTTTGTTTGGTTCAGATCGGCACCCAGATCAGATTGAAACACAAGGTTTTTTACGGGTTCGTACTTTAATGAAAAATAACCATTGGTACGCAGGTTTGAATTAAACCTGTCCGTAGCTTTGATAAAGTGCAATGGGTTTTGCGCGTCAAGCTGGGCACTAAGACCGGAGTCAAAAGTTGAAGCAGGATTTGCTTTAATAACTTGCTTAACGAAACCGTTTATAGAAGACGGAGCCAACGGCAGATCATTTTGTACGCCATAATTACCAAATACCCTCGCAGTCATTTTAAATTTATCCGATACCGCGTGATCTATGTTCACCCTTGCGCCAACACGCCTGTAACGTGAATCGATCACCACGCCCTGCTGGTCTAAATAGTCGAAACTGGAGTAGACGGATGTATTATTTGTGCCACCGGAAAATGCAATAGTATGATTCTGGACCTTTCCCATGCGAAAAAGTTGTTTCTGCCAGTCAGTACCGATGAGGCCTGCTTTTAATGAATCAAGACGGGATTGCTTGTAGGGTGCAGTAGTACCTTGTGCGATATTGATGTTATTCAACCTGACAGCAAAGTCGTACGGGCCGGCAAGGTCAAACCTGTCCACTACGCGCTGATAACCCAGTGAGCTGCTGATCATCAGATTGCTTTTTTTGTTCCTCCCATTCTTTGTGCTGATGAGCACTACACCATTAGCGCCACGCGCGCCGTAGATGGCCGTGGACGCCGCATCTTTCAATATAGAGATAGAGGCGATGTCTTCGGGGTTTATAGTAAAGCTGATGCCGTTATTGGTAGGGAAGCCGTCAATTACGTATAACGGCTCGCTATCCGCATTTATCGAATTGGTTCCGCGTATCCTGATAGACAAAGATGCGCCGGGGGTACCGTTATTTTGCTGTACCTGCACGCCTGCGGCCCTTCCCTGCAGCAAGTTAGCTACCGATAAGGATGCTTTATTTAAATCTTCCGCATTAAGCGTAACCGCCGAACCGGCAAATGTGCTTTTGTTCTTGCTGCCATAGCCTACTACCATAACGTCGTTAAGGGCTTTGATATCGGTTACCAGTTCAATATTAATAGTGGTTTTGCCCGCAACCTGAACTTCCTGCATGACAAAACCCATCATCCGGAAAGTCAGCGTGGCATTTTCTTCTACAGATAGCTGGTATTTTCCGTTTATATCTGTAGCAGTGCCGTTGGATGTACCTTTTTCCTGTACATAAACACCAGGCATCACCTCGCCATTCTGTGCTTTTACCACGCCGGATACTAAAATTTTCCGGGCTGCATTGCCCGTTTTGAGGGCTGCTGCAGCTGCAAAAGATGTAATACAGGCTGTAATAAGCATAATGCTCAAAAACAGCTTGCAGAGGAAGTTGAGTTGTTTCGTAAAAATTTGCATTTATAATCAATTAAAAGTTTAGATAATTAGTTATTTAAGAGCGTCAATGCCTGTAATCAGCCACTCTTCATCAAGTTGGATTGTTTATGCATATTATTTAGGGGTATTTAATTTACATCATTCGGCTCGTGAAAAGGCGTGATTTTCACCCAATCCACATACATATAATCGGTGTCAAAATTTGCCTTGCCTATCCAGTTAGGGAACCATATACCGATGGTGAAATTCATCGCATGAGTAGGCACATGTTCAAAGGCAGTATGCATTAATTTGTTATCATAATAGTATTCTACTCTCGGCTTCTGCCCGTTACCGCCGGTGTGCAGCTCAAAGCGGTACAAATGATATTGGCCGTCCGTCTGGTTGCCAAAGTACGCATCGGTCGTTTTATATTGTGTCTCACCTACCCCGGTCCAGTTGGTCATCAGTCCCCATTTCAGACTGGAGCTGTCAGGTTTATTGGGCGATTGGTTATGACCGGGAAATTCAAAATCAATCTCGTGGTTGTAATTATCGTTTTCATAATAAAACGTCCAGAAGGCAGACAGGGCACCGACCTGCGGGCAGATCTTTGCCCTTACCTCGTATGAACCGGACGCATATTTCTTTACAGTGCGCATCGCACCGCCAACTTTAATGTTCTGGCCATGGCCCTGAACGTACCCTTTATACAAGTCGCCATGAGCTCTGATGATTAGATTGCCTTTACGCGCATATACGTTGGCTGGAACTACACCCCCATGCGTGCCCTTTTTGGGATTTTCCCCCCACTTTGAATCATGTTTATACCATATGGCACTATCTATATAAGATGATTTAAAATCGTCGTAAAACACCTGGCTGAACGCCGGTACCGATAATCCGAGGCTGATAACTGAGGTAAAGATTATTTTTCTAAAATTCATGTGCCGTAATTGGTTTTATTGATTGCCTAAAAGTACAAGCAACAACTAAACGGCATCATTCCGATAGTCCGAATTTTCGGTACTATAGTCCTGTGTTAATATATTTTTAACAAATTCTTAAAAAATTGCCCCTATTTTTAATGAAGTATCCTGGCTGATGAAGTTCCTGGTTTTTGAGATTAACATAGTATTAACAGGGATCATCATTATCGTCAATATTTGTATTAAAAGAATTCTATTCCATGGCTTACCGACCGCTCGTATTATCCTTAATGTTTGTAATGTGTGCCCTTGCCGGGCTTGCCCAGAAGCAGGACCTGAAGTCAGAACAGATCGGTATAAACGAGGGTTTATCACAAAGTACCGTCCGCTGCATTTTCCAGGATAAGAAAGGTTTTATGTGGTTTGGTACCAAAGACGGGTTAAACCGTTATGACGGATACAAATTTGTCGTATTTAAGAAAATACAGCAAAACCCTAACAGCCTTAGCTCAAATGATATTAAAGCTATTACGGATGACAGGAACGGAAACCTATGGATAGCTACCTGGGAAGGTGGCGTAAATTTTTATGACCCGCGGCTCGACCGCTTCAGACATTATCAACAAAATGCCACATCAAACAGTATAGCCAGCAATTTTATAGAAGCGATCTGCCGTGACAGTAATGGTCATATCTGGATAGGAACGGCAGATAATGGCCTGGATGTTTTGGACCCTGTGACCAATAGATTCAGACACTATAAAAGCCAGCCGGACAAAACAGGCAGTCTTACCGGAAACAGTGTTTCGGCGGTTTTTGAAGACAGCCGGCGCAACATTTGGGTAGGCACAACCAGCGGCCTTAACTTACTGAACCGGAAAACCGGTACTTTCAAGCGTTATACACATGATAATAACCAACCGTCCTCAATCTCAGATAATAACATCAAATTTATTTACGAAGACGAATCGCATTTTATATGGATAGGTACCTATGGCGGCGGATTAAACCGCCTGGAACCATCTACCGGTAAATTCAGAATCTATACACATGAGAACAGCGCGCTGAGCACTAATTTCCTGCTTGCCATGGGGCAGGATATCCGTCACAGACTTTGGGTGGGCACAGAGAACGGTGGTGTAAATATTTTCGACCCGTCTAAAGATAAATTTATTCAATACACCCATACCGATAATAATTTAACCAGCATCAGCAGCAACACCATTAATGCTATCGTTAAAGACACAAAAGGGAATATCTGGCTGGGTACGTTAAACGGGGGCATTAATCTCATTAAACGCGATGCAGATAACTTTACGCATTATAAACACGAGGCCAATAAGAACAGCCTGAGCAACAATATCGTCAATTGCTTTTATGAAGACAGTAAGCAAAACCTCTGGATCGGGACTGATGGCGGGGGACTCGATCTTTTCGACCGGAAAAAGGGATACTTCTACAATTTGAGACATATAACGGGAGGTTTATCCAGCGATTATGTACTCTCTGTTACAGAAGACAGCCGTGGATTAATATGGGCAGGAACATGGGGCGGCGGGATCAGCGTTTACAATCCCCAAACCAAAGGTTTTAAATATTACCGTCATAATCCAAAATTACCCGGAAGCCTCAACAGCGATTACGCTTTTTACATTTTCAAAGATAAAGAGAAGCGTATTTGGGTGGGTAATTATGGCGGGGGACTTGATCTGTATGATGAGAGAACGGATAGCTTTAAGCATTACATCCATGATAATGATGATCCGCACAGCATTGGCAATAACAATATATTATCGATCAACGAAGACCATAACGGCAATATACTGGTTTGCACCGATGGTGCAGGCCTTTCTGTCTTAAATACCCAAACCAATCGTTTTACTAACTACAAAAACAACGGGACGCCAAATAGCTTAAGCAATAACAGCGTCTCGAGTGTATACGAGGATGGAGCATATAATCTGTGGATTGGTACCAATGACGGCCTTAATAAACTTGACCGGCGTACGGCCAGGTTTACCAAATATTACAGCACAAATGGTTTACCCAGCAATCTGGTCAGGAGTATCACCGGTGACCGGGGGAATAACCTGTGGATAGCCACTACCGGCGGCTTAAGCCGGTTAAGCCTCATTAGCGGCAAATTCACAAATTACACCATTGCCGACGGGTTACAGTCGAACGAGTTCAAATCAGCAAAATGGTTTAGCCGGGCAGGCCAGGTATATCTCGGCGGCGTAAATGGGTTTAATGAATTTTACCCGGATCATATTACCAGTATTCCTTTCAACCCGCCACTGCTTTTTACAGGCTTCCAGATATTTAATAAAGAAGTACTTGTTGCCGGAAATGATGAGGGCGACTCGCCGTTAAAAAACAGCATAGTTTATAATGACCATATTACGCTTAGTCACAAACAGTCTGTCATCACGGTAGATTTCGCCTCCCTTAACTATGTTAACAAGGAAAAAAAACGGTACACCTACATTTTGGAAGGATTCGACCGGCAGTGGCAGGACCTGGGTTTAAAAAACAGCGTAACCTATACGAATCTGGATCCGGGCACCTATTATCTGAAGGTACGGGGACTAAATAATGAGGGCGTATTTTCGAAAAATATATCTACATTAACGATTACGGTTACCCCTCCATTCTGGAAAACCTGGTGGTTTTACCTATGTGCAGTTGCCAGCACCGCAGCGCTTATCGTATTTATATTTTACAGGCGGGTGGCCTCTATCCGTTTGCGTAACAAAATACTGGCGGCCGAGGTCGAAAAAAGAACGCTTGAACTCAAGCAGCAAAACGTAAAGCTTGAACAGTTCAACCGGGAAGTGCTCACCAAAGCTGACCAGATCATGGATCAGCAAAAACAAATTGTTTATCAAAATCACGAACTAGAGAAAACGATAAATGAACTGGAAATATCCAACAAGACGAAAGACCGTTTTTTTTCTATCCTTGCGCACGACCTTAGAAATCCAATTGCGGCCATATCCGGCATATCCGAGAATCTGAAAAAGCAATTGCCGCGCCTTACCCAAACTGCGGTCGCTAAATATATTTCAGATATCAGCAGCAGTTCGAACTCGGTGTTAAATCTTTTGATAAACCTGCTGGAGTGGGCTAAAACGCAAAATCAAAACCTGAGGTGTTTCCCTGCGGATCTGAGCTTGTTTGACCTTGTTGTAAAAAACGAGCAGCTGCTGGATCAGCAAATGCGAAACAAAAACATCAGGTTATGCACCAACGTAGATACCGGCCTGGCTATTTATGCCGATAAGGATATGATAGATACGGTTATACGTAACATCCTGGGTAATTGTATAAAGTTTACGCCGGCATACGGACAGATCTGGATAGAAGCCGAAGAACTGGAGAAAGAGGTGAAGATCATTTTTCATGATACAGGTATTGGCATGTCCGAGGAGCAATTGGAAAACATCTTTAACATCGACAGGCAGGTGCTTTCTTTAGGATCAGCAGGAGAAAAAGGCACGGGATTAGGATTAATGATAACCAAGGAATTTGTGGAAGCCAATGATGGCTCTATAACCATCAGCAGCTTACCGAACGAGGGATCGACTTTTATCATCAGGTTGCCGAAAGGTATTTCTGCATTATCCACACGAACCTATTTAAAGGAATCAGAGGCCGAAAGCTATTTTAAAGATGTATTCGCGGAACAGAAGGTTGAAAAGATCAAGGGCAAGCGCATTTTGTTTGTTGACGACAATATAGAGATCCGGTCCTACTTAAGGCTGATACTGGAACCCTCTTTTGAGATCATGGAGGCGGAGGATGGTGAAGAAGGGATTAATGTAGCTATACGTATGCAGCCGGATATTATTATTTCTGATATGATCATGCCTGTAATGAGCGGGCTGGAACTATGTAACGTCATTAAAAGCAATCCGCTGACCAGCCATATCCCCGTTATCCTGCTTACCAGTCAAACCAATCATGACAGCCAGCTATCGGGTTACGAGGCCGGGGCAGATGCGTACCTCATGAAACCTGTCAGCCAGCCCATCTTATTCCAGGTGATCTATAATCTGATCATGACCCAGGTCCGGATGAGATCAAAATATGCCAGTTCTGAGGAGATCTATCCGGATACACTGACCTATAACAAAGTTGATAAAGAGTTTTTAGATAAGGTTGTTGCTTTTGTGGAAGCCAATATTGCCGATAACACGCTAGACAGCCGTAAAATAGGCGATATAACGGCTATGAGCCGTACCGTCCTTTATGCTAAATTTAAAATGTTAACCGGGCAGGGTGTACATGATTTCATACGCAGCATAAGAGTAAAAAAAGGCCTGCAACTATTAATGGAAGGAAAATATAATATCAACCAGGTAGCTTATGAGGTCGGGTTTAACTCCCCCTCCTATTTTTCCAAATCGTTTATCAAGCAGTTTGGAATTGCACCAAAGGAATATCTGAGTAAAATTCAGAAACAGGAAAGCAGGCCTAAATAAAAAACCCGGATTGCAATCGCAATACCGGGCCTCAATCTAACTAATCAAATATATTTATAGGGGGATAAACTTAAATTCGTGAATGATTATTTCAACGGTGTTGTTACTGGCCGGAGCATGCCCCATAAACAGCCACAAATTCATGTGAACAGGCATGCTTAAGGTGCTGATAGAATTTGGGGGAGATGCGCAGGTGGTTGTGTAAGCCAGGTTGGTATCGTCATCATAAAAGCCGTTAAGGGTTTTAAACACTACGGATGATGCTGTACGCTTAAACCGGTTGGTGGTGTAAGTACCGCCCATTGTAAAGGTTGTAGCCTGTGTAAAGTACGCAGGTCCGTCAGACTGTTTAGGGTAAACGGTATAGTTTGCCCAGGGATTGGTAGCCACTCCCCATTTAGCGTATTCTATATCCATTTCGTCGCGCGCGTTGGCACCGGAATAGTTGAACAGACCGAGAACAATGTTTTTGTCCAGACTGTTGACCGGGCCCTCGACCTTCCATTGATAAGTGCCGTATCCAAAACTTTGCAAACTGGTTACTTCCGCGCATTCCCAAACACCGGTAGTCGCATTTTTAGTAAGTTTTAAGTGCAAACGCCCGTTGGCATCTACAAACGCATTAGCAGTTTTCCAGATGTTTGGCCCCGGACCGGCCAGCTCCGTTCCCAGGTCTTTAATGTTCCAGGTGTAGCCGCTAAAGGAAAGCGTAGAATTCGTGGCCTTTTTGGGAGTGATGCCCGCAGCAGTTGTTGCAGGATCTGCGGGCTTGCCAGCCTCCTTACTGCAAGACGCCAATGCACAAACAATTAATAAATAGTACGATAACTTTTTCATAAAACGTTTGGTTTTTAATGGTATAACGATATTAGATTAATTCTCAGGAATGTTTTGCCTTGAAGTGGTTAACCAAAAGTAGAATGGTGCTGCAATTAAAAATTTCCAATAGTCCGTAATTTCGGTCTCAGCGTCCTGAATGATGCGATGCGTTAAACAATATGTCTTTCGGGGGTTATATTTGTAGGAGAACCAAATATTTCTTGCATGATCACGACACAACAGCAGCCCGTATTTTCAACAGAGTCATCCTTACTTCAGCAGACAGGGATGGTGGTATGGTTAATGGGATTATCCGGTGCCGGCAAAAGTACCATTGCCGGATTGCTGAAACAAAAACTTGAGGTGGATGGCATTTTTTCTGTGCTGCTTGACGGGGACACGCTGCGCGGGGGAATCAATAAAAACCTTGGCTTTAGCGATAGCGACCGGATGGAAAATGTTCGCCGTGCAGCCGAAATTGCCAATATGCTTGCGGAAAATAACGTGGTAGCTATTTGCTCTTTAATAACGCCCCTGCACGAACACCAGCAAGTAGTCCGGGAGACCATCAGAATGCCGTATTTCGAAGTGTTTGTAGATTGCCCTATAACGGTTTGTGAACGACGAGATGTAAAGGGACTGTACAAAAAAGCGAGGCAAAATGAGATAAAACACTTCACAGGTATTTCGGCGCCTTTTAAAACTCCTTTGCACGCCGACTTAAGGTTATACACAGCAGATCAGGAACCTGCCCAAAGCACACAATTCCTATATGAGCAAATCATACGCGCAATAAAGCCCTACTAACGCTATCTAACTTTTACCAGGAACGGGCCGTTAAGTAAAGACGTCTTGTTATACATGAACGGCTGACCATCAGGAGTTGTCATAACCGCACCGGCGCCCTCTGCGATGGCCTGCCCGGATGCGGTGTCCCATTCCATAGTTGGACCGTGGCGGTAATAAATTTGGGCGAGCCCTTCTGCTATCAAGCAAAATTTAAGCGAACTGCCGACAGATACTGTCTGCGCTACAGGATACATTTTTTGTACCGCAATTTCCTCATCGGCAGCATGCGAACGGCTACCGACCGCGGTCCAGCTATCAGCTTTGTTATTAATTTTAAGCTGCTTTTTCTGACCGCCTGCAGCTAACTTCCAACTGCCATACTCTTTGCCGCCGTAAAACAACTCGCCTGTTACCGGCACATAAATTACGCCGAATACAGGTTTATCTTTCCGGATCAGCGCAATGTTAACCGTAAACTCGCCATTGCGTTTTATAAATTCCTTGGTGCCGTCTAAAGGATCAACGCACCAATAATATTGGTATTCTTTACGAATTTCATAAAGGATATCTTTCTCTTCTTCCGATATGACAGGAATGGCGGGAGTCAACTCTTTTAAGTTTGTAATTATAACCTCATTCGACGCCTGGTCTGCGAGCGTTAGCGGAGAATTATCACCTTTGACAATTACATTAATCGAGTCTTCGGCATATACCTTTAGTATAGCCATTCCAGCATGTTTAGCGATTTCCAATAGCCTGTTTAAAGAAAAACCCGTAAGATCAGGGAACGTAATTAATTCGGTCAATTTCATCAACAGCAAATATATAAGTGTTAAGTAGATTTGGGAGGTAGCAGCGTTATATATTATTGGCTGATTCTCAATTTGTATATTTCAACTGCTAACCCATGGTTAATAAAACAAAACTGCAGTATGCCGATTCCTCCTATCCACTTCAGTAATATAATCAGCCTCACTCATTCGTCCTGGTTAATTATAATAAACAATCAATGATTACGTTGCTTCTCTTTCTCAGGTACCGTTTTTCGCTTTCGTGCTTCGTTTGCGTACAATTCGCTGTCTTTGTCAAAATCGTTACAAACTTATGTTTTAACAATCAAATTAAGCATCTGGTGTAATTGGCATTTCCAAAAAATTTCAAAATGTTACTTGGTATGGAGAGTGATCGGCTCCTCCCCCCGTTATAAATCATCCGGCTCAGGGGTATCTTGTTCCCGTTGATCTCTTCCCGGTATTGGTTTTCCTTTCTGCATGGTCATATGCATAGCTCATATTCACCGTCACCGATGACTACGCGGAACCGCTGTAGTTCTTTCGACTACTTGTCAGCAGCTCATCAGTAAAACTGTACGCCCGGACGAAGTCCATGATCTCCGTTTTCTACCGCCGGTGGTATATTTTCCGTAGAATTTAGCAGGAGTGTTTAAGCAGTACCTGAAACCCGGTGTTAGTTATCGACACAGCTAAAACAGCAAGAAACGGGTTTGGTGAACGGGCCGGAATGAAGACTTTTGCCGATATTCACACACAGTCTTTCCTATGCTTATTAAGACCCTTATTCTATTCAGTTTTATCAGCCCCAGGCCGGTTTCCGACCTCAGCAGGTTTATCGCCAGCCGGTCGAACGTCGTCTACGAACGGACCAGCGATCAGCTTAGAGCGGATGTGCGCTTTAACCAGGGCACTTCCTGTCCGGCTATCATTCTTCTGATCTATTCCCCGAACGGCAAACTGATCTCCACTTCTGCATTTAACAGATCCGAATTTATCAACCTTCTGAACCAACATAAGATACATGCGATGAATGGTCATATTTCATGCGTCATGGTAAGCAACATAGTTTACGTTTATGACGATAAAAAGAAACCATCAGATAAACACTTGTATAAAAGACAGATCATAACGGCCGGTTATAAGCTCCCATCAAAATAATTCCTGAACAGGCCCGGGTTTCAGCAAAGCAATTTAGCCGCAGGTAGTTTTGATCTGACTGAAAATCAGGCAAGCCCTCAGGCCAAACCGCTTGTTGCGGTCAAAGAGGCAAGTGGCGGTTTGGCGAAATGTGGCCGAAAAAGGGTTCCTTGGAGAAGAAAGCCATCAGAAAAGACCAAAAAATTACAGCGAATTCAAGCTATGGTTTATCTTTATTATTCAATTTTCCTTTTTGTTATAATTTAATTTAAACATCCGGTTTTCAGAGCAAATCCGCTATATAAGTGTAACTTAGATAGAAAAGTGATGAACGACAAATGGTGTATAAAGAATTTCGTCCGCATGGTATTTTAAAGAATTACATACAGTGTTATTTTGTGTGTGAATCTGATGTCGCCATTTTCACAGAAGACAAAGTGTTTGCGAGCGGCTATATAGAAATGATGTTCAATTTGGGACAGGATGGCTTTCAGGAAATCAGGGACGGCCATCAAATTAAACAGCCTGGGATACAATTATGGGGACAAACAATTCAGCCTTTCACTTTCAGTACATCCGGCTGCCATGCAATGTTTGGTGTCAGGTTTTTTCCTCATACCGCCGCTTTATTTTTCAATGAACGGATAGAAGAATTTAACGACCAGATAATAGATTTTGAGCAAATCGGGGGTAAGGAAACAGTTGTTCTACATGCAAAGCTAATAGAAGCGAGGTCCCTGGACCGGCGCATTGAGTTAGTTGAGGAATTTTTACTGTTCAAACTTTCCTTTTCGGAAAGGAAAATCGCTAAATTAAAGCTGGTAGATAGTATAATGAAAGAATTAGCGAAAGATGATTTTTTTGAAAAGATCAACACCGTTGCCTCGCGGTATGGCGTTTCATCACGTTATCTTCAAAAGATATTTTTAAATTATTCAGGCCTCAGTCCTAACCTTTTCAGCAAGATAGGCCGATTTCAGAAAAGCCTTCATATGGTTATTGAAAAGAATACCCCTCTTACTACAGTTGCTTACGAGTGCGGATATTTCGATCAATCGCACTTTATAAAAGATTTTAAGTTCTTCACTGGTTCGATACCTTCCCGTTTTTCTCCCGAAAGCTCTACTGATCTTTTCGCCGCCCTTCAAAATTGAAGTGTTCCGATTTTTACAATTTACGTTCAGCGCATCAGGATAGCTTTGAATAATTATGCAATTAAATAAATAATCAAAGTTCCATGAAAACAAAACACATTTTAGCAGCAGTGGTATTTTTAACTTACTTCATTTTCTGCAATTATTGCGCCGCCCAAACCTCCAGTAACCCAGCCACTGTTTCGGCCAGGAGATCTATCGAAAAAAGCAACAAGCTATATTTTGAGCTTTTTGCGAAGGCCGATAAGGCTATAGTGAATTTATACACGGACGATGCAGCTTTGTTTGCGCCGAACATGTCTCCAATAGCCGGGAAAAAGGCTCTCGTAAAAGATTTCGACGATACCTTCAAGGCAGGGAAAGTAAAGGGGGTCAAATTCCAAACCATACAGGTTTATGGGAATGGCCCTGAATTTATAACCGAAGAAGGAAACTGGCAGGTATTTAACGAAAGCGGCGAGCCGTTTGATGCCGGCAAGTATTTAAAATTATGGAAACAGACAAAAGACGGATGGAAAATTTTCAGGGATTCATTCAATAGTAATCATAAATAGCGATAGTCTAAGTCAATCAATAATAATGCCCGGCTAGTTCAGGCATTGGCAACATAGGTCGCTTTTAGGATCAAGTTGTGCGAAGTGTGTGGCGCGGCCAGCAAATATAGCCGCACCAGCAAACTTGTTATAATTGATTTTCTTTTGACACAGAACCGGTTTTTCCGCCATTGATATTAATTAGGGTGAGAAATATCGTCAAATATATCATCTGAGCAATTGCATCTAATGAATCAGTAAACGGGTCAGCGTTATGCAGGTGAGTTATAATAGCCCCGCACATAATTATCATTAAACCGATAGCTGCCAATTTCCCCGACCTGAACCACCCATGCAGGAGTAGCCCGCAGGAGCAACTAATTTCAAAAAACATTATTATATAATGCAATTTCGGTGACATGCCGGAAGCCCTAAAGAATGCTTCCATTTCGGTAGCGTGTCGCAACTTACCGATCTCAAAAAAGAAAAAATTTCCTGAAATAAGAACAGACATCCCCCAAATGGTATAATACCTGAAGGATTTGGTTAACATTCCCAATGTTTCACTTATGGTATTCTTGCTGTAAAAGGATCTAAGCACAAATCCCAACGATATGTGTATCGAAGCATAACTGATTTTTAATGCAAAGTCAAAGAAACCGCCTCCTTTCAGCATCCACCCAGCCATGATCAACTTTATCAATGTTGTTGCTATTACTATGCTATTGAAAGTAAAAGCCATCATTTGGGGTGTAATTAAATTAGATCTTCGGAACCCCAACAGATATCCCACGATCACGAAACCCATCATAAATATTAAATCCATAGCTCTTTATGTTTTAAAACGTTCGTCAAAATGAATTAAAATGTTCCGGTAGTATCAGTTATGCTGCCAAGCTTAATATTCAGAATGATTAGTGTTGCCTGGCAACGGGTAGGTTGGTTGAACGCTCGATTACCTCTCCCTCTATGCTTTCCGTCAAATAAAAGGTATTTCATATTGTTGTAGTTGGTTTATAATTGATTTGGTAAAAATTAAATAATATTCAGCTGCCTGTAGGCAAATGTAAATATTAAACCCAAATGGCTTTGTATTAATAAATAAATAAACCAAATGGTTTCAATATCAATATCATCGTTAAACCGCTATTTTGCGGCATACCAACACAGTGAATTGAATTTAATTAGTGAAAATCAAACAAATATTTTGAAATTAACAACCTTTTGGTTTATATTTGATAAATTATATTTCCAAATGGTTTAATTTAAATATACATGTTATGAACACTTCTTTTCTTTATCCAACATTCTTGATTCTTCATTTAGCCGCGCTCGCGGTGATGGCAGGATCAACATTAATCAATTATCTGGGATACCGAACGTTATGGCGGCTGGTGCCGGACAACTCTGTTAAAGCTGAAGGTGTACTGCTCTTCCTGACGAAATTTGGCCGTGTAATAGGAATCGGGGCAGCCACATTAATTGTTTCCGGAATAGTGATGATGGCGCTGACTAAAGGAGTTTATGGCGAACAACTTTGGTTCCGGATCAAATTTGCGATAGTGGTTTTACTTGTCGGGAATGCTATTGTCTTTCGCCGCCGCATCGCTCTGAAACTACAGCGTTTGGTCGAAAAAGATGCTTCCGCGTTAACGGGCAATTTGTCTGAATTTAAAACTCCTACCCGGAATTTCCACCTGCTACAGCTTCTTTTGTTTTTAACTATCATTTTTTTGAGTGTATTTAAATTCAATTAAATCTAACGATCCAAAAAGGCATGATGATGAACGCAATAACAGGTCGGTATATAAGGCTTTTTCGCACGCCGATCGTCATTCACTGCTATTACTGTATGTTAATACTGACCATGTTGCTGAAAAGGCCTGATCAATTCTGAAAAGATTGATCAAAACAGGAATTGAAATTATGGAACAAATTGAGAAAAGCGTACGCCAGCGGATTGTTGTGTTGGGGGCAAATGGCGGAATTGGAAGGCAGGTCGTTCTTCAGGCGCTGGCTGCAGGTCATCAAGTGACTGCGATTTTAAGAAGTCCTGAAAAATTGGCTATTGCCGACCAGCATTTAGAGATCGTTAAGGGCGATGTTATGAACCCGGGTAGTTTAACAGAACATTTCATGCAAAAGGATACGCTGATTTCTGCCATAGGTAGAAATTCGTTTAAAAGGACAACACTTTATTCCCAGGGTAGCAAAAACGTAATTTATGCTATGCAAGAAAGCGGCTTGAAACGCGCATTTTTCATTTCCGCATCTGGGATTGAGGTTAATCCTACACATTCACTGCTGATAAGGCTTGCAACAAGATTTATTTTGCAGGCAATGTTACGTAACATGTATGCAGATCAAGTGGTTATGGAAAGTCTTATCAAAAGCTCCTTCATTGACTGGACAATCATCAGGCCGCCCAAGTTGCTTAACAAACCAAAAACCGGAAACTACAGAGTTTCCTTAAACACATTTTTAGATAACGGTATTTCTATTTCACGCGCAGATGTCGCACACTTTATTGTCAGTAACCTAATTAACAAGGCAATTGTGAGAAAGACCGTAGAGATTGCTTATTAGCAGGCTTAATTTGATATTTGTGCATGTGTTTAAATTTGGAGAAACGGGCTGGACTGCCTCATGTCTGTTTGCGGATTCTAAATTGTTTGATCCTGCTGTCATCTAACTATTGGCGGTTTAAACTAGAAAGTATAAACCGTATCAAGTTATGTGAATGACCGCTATGCAAAAGTTTTTTATATTTGCAAATATTAAAAATGAATAGAACTGTAGAGCTTGTCAATTTATGGGCAGCCTTCGAGAAGCAATATCCGAATGGCACCATAGAAGATTTCCACAGACGTAGCCTGGCTGTGATTGAGGAACAGGAAAATCCCGTACCACCGCCTGGAAAACTTGTCCCTGACTTGAACGGGCGTTTCATAATTTTGATTTGCCGTATCGCGAAGTTTCACTTCTCTTACACCAACAAAGCATTTGAAGGGTCAGGTCTCGAGCAGATTGAAGAGTTCGGTTTACTTGCGACGATCTATAACCAGGGCAGTCCGATTAAATCAGAGACCATTTTTAATAATATCATGGAGCTGTCCAGTGGAGCAAACATGCTCATCAGGATGAAGAAAAGAGGACTTGTAACTGAGTTTCGCGACAAAGCTGACAAAAGAGTTATACGGCTTAAGGTAACGCCTAAAGGAGAGGAAATACTCTATAAAGCTAAAGAGCATGTACTAAAAGTTGCCCGCATGATACTGATCGACCTTAACGATGAGGATAAGCGCTTATGTATGCAACTGCTTGCACCGGTTGATCGTCGTTTTACTGATGTATTTCAAAAACAAAGAAATAAACCATTCGACGAAATTTTTCTTGAAAATACCGCGAACAAATAATATCTGACCCTACTTTTAACTGGAGATTCCGCTCAAACTGAGCACCTGATTCCGATTTAAACTGACCACCCGTTTCGGGTTCAAATTGACCAGGGTATTCCGGATCAAACTGACCACCTCTTTTTTGTAGTTATGCTTTAGATACTGGCTGTCCTGTTTATATGCCAAATACAGTTGCCGGATGAACGGGAGCCTCATTATGTATGCGAAGTCGCTTTGGAATGCCTCTATTAAAGCGTCGACCATCAACAGGGGGACACATTGGTAACTTCCCAGGTATTCAAGCTTCGAAAAAAATAAAGATGTTATAGCTTGAACGGCGCCAGGCTAAATGAAAATCGGTATATAATTATCTTGGCTAAAATGGCCGTAAACGCACTTTGTGAAGTTGACAAACTCTATGATATTGCCAGTATAGAGGCGAAAAGATATCTAGTAGGTATTTTGTTCCCTGAAAAAATGACCTATGTAGAGGGGCATGTCGAACCGGAAAACTCAACCGGGCGGTGGAGTTAATATATCTGGAAAACAGAGAGTTGCGGGCAAAAAAAATGGGGCAAAATCTCGTTTAAAGACTTTGCCCCATAAAGGGTAAATGATGGGGCTCGAACCCACGACCCTCGGTACCACAAACCGATGCTCTAACCAACTGAGCTACATCTACCGTATTGGAGGTTGCAAAAATAGAAATCTAAACCCAATTTACAAAGCATTTTTTAAAATTACACTATGCTTACCTGTTTCACAGGCCCTTACGTTAAATTTGTAATTATGGCAGAGCATTTAGTGGAATTGAACGTTACCGGGATGCATTGCAACAATTGCGCAATGAGCATTCATAAGTTACTGGAAAAGAAAGGCTTGCAAAATGTACTGGTTAGCTTCGCATCCGAAGAGGTAAAATTTAGTAATGAAAGCCAGTTGGCCCTACCACAAATAATAAAAGATATTGAAAGCCTCGGTTTTAAAGTTGTTGATGAAGAAGACCAGCAGCCAGCGCCTTTTTTCGCCAAAATAGAGAACAAATTCGCCTTTTGTACGCTCTTTACTGCCCCGCTACTGCTGCATATGGTTCTTCCATGGCACTTTTTACATAATCCAATTTTTCAGTTAATATTATGCCTTCCGGTTTTTGTAATAGGTTGCCTGCACTTTGGTAAAAGCGCCTATAGTTCATTAAAAAATGGTGTACCCAACATGGATGTGCTGATATTTATCGGTTCAACATCGGCCTTTGTTTACAGCCTGGTGGGCACCGTTCAGAACCTTGGCGAACATTACCTGTTCTACGAAACCAGTGCCACTATTATTACCCTTGTGTTGCTGGGTAACGTGCTCGAGAAACGTTCCGTAAACCAAACTACATCGGCGGTAAGAGATCTGATAAAGTTTCAGCAGGTGAACGCTAACCGGGTGGTGGAAAGTGGCGTTGAGGTGGTGAATGCAAAGGATGTTTTGTCCGGCGATATCCTGCTGGTGAACGAGGGCGACCAGGTACCTGTTGACGGCGATGTGCTATCCGGCGATGCTTTGGTAAACGAAGCCATGATAACCGGCGAGAGCCTCCCGGTACCCAAAACCAAATATGATAAGGTCATAGGCGGTACTATCCTGCAGCAGGGAAACATCCGCATAATGGCTACCAAAGTTGGTTCCAACAGCACGCTATCGCAGATCATCGACCTGATGAAAAAAGCGCAGGCTGCTAAACCACCTGTTCAAAAGCTGGGCGATAAGGTGGCCTCGATATTTGTGCCTGTTGTAATATTAATAGCGCTTACAACATTTGTAATAACCTATTTTGCTACCGATGCCGGGCTGCAACGCTCTATGATGAATGCTATCGCGGTATTGGTGATCTCCTGCCCTTGCGCAATGGGTTTAGCCACGCCAACTGCTGTAATGGTGGGCTTAGGCCGTGCAGCAAAAAATGGCATCCTTATTAAAGGTGGCGATACCATTGAAGCGGTTGCCAATACCAGGTATGTAATATTTGATAAAACAGGTACACTAACCACCGGGAAATTCAGCATACATCATATAAAGCCCGAAGAGGGCTTTACTATCGAGCAGATCCGCGGGGTAATAATGGCTATTGAGGAGCGATCTAATCACCCTATAGCCAAATCAATGGTGAACGAGTTACTTCAGTTACCACAGCAAAAACTAATATTACGTGCAGTAACAGAAGAAAAAGGACTTGGCATGCGTGCTGAGGATGTGGATGGCAACCGCTACTTTTTGGGTACGGCTAAACATAAAACAGAAGATAACTTTTACCTTACGCTGTACCGCAACCAGGTGCGCATGGCGCAGATAGCCGTTGACGATACCATAAAACCCGATGCAGCGAGCCTGATAGCCCAGTTGAAAAAGGATGGCATCACTCCCGTTTTATTAAGCGGCGACAAAAAATCGCGCTGTTTGGCTGTTGCTAAAACATTGAACATTGATGAGGTACATTTCGAAATGCTGCCTGATGATAAGCTGCAGGTAGTTGATATGTACCGCAAAAAAGGCAAAACCATTATGATAGGCGATGGCATAAACGATGCCCCTGCCCTAACCCAGGCCGATGTGGGCGTATCTATGAATGATGCCAGCCATATCGCCATTCAATCGGCCAAAGTGATATTGCTGAATACCGACCTGCAATCAGTAGTGAAATTCCTGCAGATAAGCCGACATACGCTGCTTACTATAAAACAAAATCTTTTCTGGGCATTTGCCTATAATATTATCGCTATCCCGGTAGCCGCCCTGGGTTTCCTTAACCCTATGGTTGGTGCATTCGCGATGGCTTTTTCAGATGTGATTGTGATCGGAAATTCGTTAAGATTGAAGGTAAAGAAAGTTAATTAAACCCGATAGCAGCGGGTACCGGCCTGTGACTAATGCCTGTGCGCGTATAAGCGAATAGCGGGACTACAGTAACCAAAGCACCACTGCCTGCGCTTTACAAATTTTCGTATCGGGCTTTTATTATATTTGCCCCATGATAGAGATTTACACAGACGGTTCGTCAAGTGGAAACCCGGGTCCGGGTGGTTACGGGGTTATTATGAGGTTTGGCCAGCATTATAAAGAGCTGTCTGCCGGGTTTCGTAAAACCACCAATAACCGCATGGAACTGCTGGCCGTTATAACCGGACTGGAAGCTATCAAATCACCAAATCAGTCTGTTACTATCTACTCCGACTCCAAATATGTTATAGATGCTATTGAAAAACGCTGGGTACATGGCTGGGTAGCAAAAGGCTTTGCAGGCAAAAAAAATAAAGACCTGTGGTTACGCTATTTAACCATCAGCAAGTTGCACAACATTAAATTTGTATGGGTACGCGGCCATAATGGTCATCCCGAAAACGAGCGCTGCGACCAGCTTGCCGTAGCTGCGGGCAAACAAAAAGACCTGCTAATAGATACCGTTTTTGAAATGGAGGCCGCTAAAGCGGGTGTGTAAGAGCCGATAGACCATAGTCCATAGACGATAGTTTAACTATATCACAGCTATGGACTATCGACCATGGACTATCGACTAAAATCACTGCAAACACACTTCGCCTTCAAAATTCTTTTTAATAAGCTGGGGCGAAAAGCAGGCCATCATTTCTTCGGCTTTTTTAACCATGTTTTTTGAGCCAATGAAGATAGCTGTGCGTTGATGCAGTTCGGTTACTTCCAGTTCCAGTATCCGGTTATATCCATTACTGGCCATACCCCCGGCTTGTTCTATTATAAACGCCATTGGGTTACACTCGTACACTAAACGCAGCTTACCATTAGGCGCGGCGGCAGTTAAAGGGTAAATAAAAATACCGCCCTTTATCATGTTGCGGTGCAAATCGGCAACCATGGAACCTATATAACGGGAAGTATAAGGCCTTTGGGTTTTAGTATCCTCTACCTGGCAATATTTAATATATTTCTTTACCCCATCCGGAAAGTGCGAGTAATAACCTTCATTTATTGAATAAATAACGCCATCATCGGGAATGCGCAGATCCGGGTGTGACAGACAAAACTCCCCTATTGATGGATCGAGTGTGAAGCCGTTAACGCCCTTGCCTGTAGTATAAACCAGCATAGTTGATGAGCCGTATATCACATAACCGGCTGCCACCTGTTCGATACCGCGTTGTAACACATCTTTTAAATCGGCCTTGCCTTGGGGAGAGATCCGGCGATAGATGGAGAAGATGGTACCTATTCCCACATTTACATCAATGTTTGATGAACCGTCCAATGGGTCGATAGCTACAACATATTTAGCATCTTTAGAGATCTCAGATTCGATGTGGATACATTCATCGTTTTCTTCGGATGCTACCATGCAGCATTCACCGCCACATTTAAGGGCAGAAATGAATTGCTCATTGGCGTAAACATCCAGCTTCTTTTGCCCTTCGCCCTGAATGTTCATGGTTCCGGCGTCGCCCAGGATATCGGCAAGTCCGGCTTTGTTAACCTCCCGGTTCACAATTTTGGCGGCAATACCTATATCACGCAACAGGCGCGACAACTCCCCCTTCGCGTATGGGAAGTCGGCTTGTTTTTCGATAATAAATTGACCTAAAGTTTTAACTGCTTTCATAGGCTTAGTGTATTTTTTACATATTATTTATGCAATTCAATAACGTCTAAGGTATGAATTTTTTCATCAGTTATAGAAAATCTTATTAAAGTTCGCACCTTGTGCCAGCCCTGTTTCCCAGCTGCACCGGGGTTTAAGTGCAAACAATTTATCTTTTTATCATAAATTACTTTCAGGATATGCGAATGGCCGCTGATAAATAAGCCTGGAGGCTTAGTGTATATTTCACGCTTCACGTCCGGCGCGTACCTATCCGGATACCCGCCTATATGCGTCATCCAAACATCTACCTTTTCGCACATAAAACGAAGGTGCTCCGGATAAACCTCGCGGATGTCTTTCCCATCAATATTGCCATAAACCCCTCTAAGCGGTTTAAAGGCCGCCAACTTATCGGCAAGTTCTATATTTCCGAAATCACCGGCATGCCAGATCTCGTCACAGTTTTCAAAATGCTTGAAAACTGCGTCATCCAAAAAACCGTGAGTGTCTGATATTAGGCCTATGCGGGTCATTTGATTTTAGATTGTAGATGTACGATTTTAGATTTTTAAAATATCGTTAAAAAACCAGCCAAGGCGCCCCGGTATTCTAACGAGTAAACCTTTGGTTCGTTATATATAACAAATGGCTTTTCTAAAATACCTTTTTGTTCTTTACCAAAGGTGATGATCTCGCGGTGCGATGCAGAATTAGCGAATGATTTTATAGCGATGATCTTTTGCAGGTACAGCTGATATTTAGGAAGCAGTTCTTTTATCAGCATAGCGGTTGGCAAGGGCACTATCAACTGGCATGTACCGGTATCTGTTAAATATTCGGCGGTATATTTGATCAGCCTCATAAAAAAAGAGCCATCCGTATGCCGGGCCAGGTTCTTTTTATCATTTGCCGATGTAAGCGAATCTAAAAAAAACGGCGGGTTAGATATAATAAGATCGTATTTCTTTCCTTTATTGTTATCAAAAAAAACCTCGAACGTATCAAAATGCGAAAACAGCCGCTGTTGAAACTGCGAGTTTTTAAAATTCTCGCGGGCCATTTCGGCAGCTTCTTTATCAATTTCTACAGCATCAATTTTAGCTTCGGTAAAACGCTGCGCCAGCATCAAGGCAATTACGCCTGTGCCGGTACCTATATCTACAATGCTTTGCGGTGTATTGGCTTCGGCCAAAGCACCAAGTAATACACCATCGGTATTCACCTTCATGGCGCAACCGCTTTGGTCTACATTAAACTGTTTAAATTTAAAGATATCCACTGTGGCTTATTTAGCACCAAACAACCCATATTTAAGGATACAGAAAATAGCGCGTATCCCATCCTTCCATCCTATCTTCTTGCCATCGTCGTACGTACGGCCATAGTAAGAAATACCTACTTCGTAGATGCGTATTTTTGGTATCCGCGAGACCTTTATAGTAACTTCAGGCTCAAAACCAAAACGTTGTTCTCTTAATTTTATTGATTGTATAAGCTTGGTATCAAATAACTTATAACAGGTTTCCATATCGGTAAGGTTAAGATTGCTCATCATGTTTGATAAGAATGTTAACCACCTGTTACCTATGGTATGCCAAAAGAAAAGTATCCGGTGCGGGTTACTGCCCATAAACCTGGAACCGTAAACCACATCGGCAAAGCCATTACAAACAGGCCTTAACAAGTCGTTATATTCCCGGGGGTCATATTCCAGATCGGCATCCTGAATAATAGTGTATTGGCCTGTAGCCTGTGCGATACCGGTATGTAATGACGCCCCCTTTCCCTGATTTTTTAAATGCCTGAAGTATTTAATATCAAGATCGGGATGCTCTGCGCAATAACCGGCAACGGCTTGTTCGGTATCATCAGTTGAGCAATCATCCACAATTATAATTTCCTTTTTTATCTCATCAATCAGTTCAACAGCTTTTATCTTGTTTAAAATGAGGTGAATGGTACCACCTTCGTTATAAGCAGGGATAATTATTGATAATTTACCTATTTTCATCATGGATTATAAAGTGCCAAATTAATGCTATCGCGAATAAAGCAAAACCTGAAAAAGCCAAAAGTAATGATATTAATGGCTATTTTATTTGCTTTAATATTATGGTTTGCCCTTTGCCTGCCCAAACCACTTTTTAGCAGCCCCACCTCTTTTGTTATTGATGACGATGCCGGCCAGTTACTGGGCGCGTCAATTGCTGCCGATGGGCAATGGCGGTTTCCGTATAATGCAGAGGTGCCCGAAAAATTCAGAAAATGTATAATAGCTTTTGAAGACAAGCGCTTTGAATATCACCCCGGTTTTGATGCGCTGGCGTTTAGCCGTGCCGTTAAGCAAAATATTAAATCAAAAAAAGTAACCAGCGGCGGCAGCACCATTACCATGCAGGTGATACGCCTGGCAACCCGCCATAACCGAACCATCTGGAATAAAATCGGCGAAATATTTATGGCCCTACGGCTGGAGATGGGGTTCAGCAAAAAAGAAATAATGGCCCTTTATGCCAGCAATGCCCCATTTGGCAGTAATGTAATCGGACTTGATGCCGCATCATGGCGCTACTTTGGTCGCGGGCCGGACAAGTTGTCGTGGGGAGAAATGGCTGCGCTGGCCGTTTTGCCAAATTCGCCATCGCTGGTACATCCCGGTAAAAACCGACTGATCCTGCTAAAGAAACGTAACCTTTTGCTTGACAGACTTTATAAGCAAGGCGTTATTGACAGCACAACGGCTTCGCTTGCCAAGTTTGAGCCTGTGCCCGAAAAGCCTGTGCCCCTGCCGCAAATGGCCCCTCATCTGCTGCAGCGCTTTAAGGCCGACTATCAAAACAAAAAACAGGCCCTAACCCGCATTACCACCACTATAAAAACTAATTTACAGGAACAGGTTGGCGATATATTAGAGAAGCATCACCACGTTTTAAAGGCAAATGATATTAATAACATTGCCGCGGTTGTGTTGGATGTGGAAACAGGCGCCACCCTTGCCTACGCCGGCAATATAGCCCACCGCGAAGACCCCGAAATGGAAAGCGATGTAGACGTGGTAAATGCGCCACGCAGTCCGGGGAGTACGTTAAAACCCTTGCTTTATGCCAGTATGCTGCACGATGGTTTGATATTGCCTAACAGCCTGATCCCCGATGTACCTACGCAAATAGCGGGCTATCACCCTGAGAATTTTGATCTGGGTTATGATGGCGCTGTGCCCGCATCTAATGCTTTATCGCGTTCATTGAATGTGCCCGCCGTAAAAATGCTGCAGCAGTATAAATACGAACGCTTTTATGATATGCTGAAAAAGGTGGGCATTACCACCCTAAAGCAACCTGCCGATCATTATGGTCTATCATTGATATTAGGTGGCGGCGAAAACACCCTTTGGGAACTCACCGGCGCTTACGCAGATATGGCAAGGGTGTTGAACCATTATAATAAGAATGGCAGCAAATACAATAACCAAGATTACCATGCTCCTGTTTATACATTATCGCCCCCGCAAAAGCCATCTTTAGAAAAAAATGGCCTGTTGGATGCCGGATCGATATTTTATACCTTACAGGCCATGGAGGAGGTTATGCGCCCCGGCGAGGAAATGCTTTGGCAGCAATTTAGCTCGACACAGCGTATAGCCTGGAAAACGGGCACCAGTTTTGGCTTTAGGGATGGATGGGCAATTGGTGTTACCCCAAAATACGTGGTTGGCGTTTGGGTGGGTAATACCGATGGCGAGGGTCGGCCGGGCCTTACGGGCATTAATACAGCGGCGCCGGTACTGTTCGAGATCTTTCGTTTGTTACCCGCTGCCCGTGATTGGTTTGACGAGCCGACAGGCGAACTGGTAAAGATAAACGTATGCCGCGAAAGCGGCTACCGGGCAGGGCAATATTGTGACAGGCCGGTAGAGCAATGGGTACCCAAAACCGGATTAAAAGCCCCTGTTTGTCCCTGGCATAAACTGGTGCATTTATCGGCAGACCAAAAATTACAGGTTACAGGTAATTGCGCGTCGCCGGATAATATTATTAACAAAACATGGTTTGTACTACCGCCTTCTATGGAATACTATTACAAGACCAAGAATTATCAGTATCACGTATTGCCGCCTTTTGGGCCGGGATGCGAGCAGGCCGAGGCCAACCCTATGGAACTGATATATCCCAAAGATGGCGCGAAAGTGTATGTACCGCTGGAGGCGGATGGCAAACGCGGTCGTATTATATGTAATGCGGCACACAGGCAGCCCGGTATAAAGATCTTCTGGCATCTGGATGATAAGTATGTGGGCGAAAGCAGCGCGTATCATCAGATGGCACTAAACCCATCGGCAGGGAAACATAAACTCACTTTAGTAGATGCCAATGGCAACACCTTGCAAATAAATTTTGAGGTGCTGGATAAGAATAAATAACTTAGTACTATGCTTGAACAGTACGACCTGAGTAATTTAATGGTTTTAGATATTGAAACCGTACCGCAGTACAGCGATTACGACGACATGCCCGATAACCTGCAGGAGCTATGGGCGCATAAATCCCAATACCAGCGTAAGGACGAAACCCCTAAAGAGTTTTACGAGCGAGCCGGGATCTGGGCCGAATTTGGTAAGATCGTTTGCATATCGGTAGGTATTTTCACACAGGGCAAACGTACGGGCCTAAGGGTAAAATCATTTGCCGGGCACGATGAAAAAGAACTGCTGGAAGATTTTGGCAGGATGTTAAGCGGGCAGCCTTTAAGCGTAATACTTTGCGCGCATAACGGCAAAGAGTTTGATTTTCCTTACATCTGTCGCCGGATGCTGATCAATGGTGTAACATTCCCCCCGCATTTGCAGATAACCGGCAAAAAGCCATGGGAGATCCCACATCTGGATACCATGGAGCTGTGGAAATTCGGCGATTATAAAAACTACACATCGCTAAGTTTGCTTACCGCCATATTTAACATCCCAACCTCAAAAGATGATATAGACGGAAGCCAGGTTGGCCACGTTTACTGGGTAGAAAACGCCTTAGAACGCATATGCACCTATTGCCAAAAGGATGTAATAGCTACCGCGCAATTAATAAGACGCTACCGTGGTGAGGATCTAATTGAAGATGATTGTGTTACGATAGTATAAAAGCCCTGGCAATCGACAACCTCCGCCTTAGCCGGTCAATTTAAAAAACATCAATGGAATTTTGATATTTCGTAAAAACATTTATAAATTAGATTTCCGATTATTTTACTGTACTCCAGATACTTCTGATCATTTCACAGAAATTCACTACCGAATTAATATTCGCTGAAATACCATCTAAACCCTAATTATTTATTTACAGGTTGAGGGAATTGCACAGTGGTCGTTGTAAATATTTTTAAAAAAAATTGTGCTAACTCTGGCAACCTCTCCATAGAACTGTAATAGGCAAAAACGAGTTTAAAGGCGCAGGCATATGCATACATTACAAGCTCAACCATCAAAACAAAACGGCACTGATAACACAATAAAAGTGGCCGACAATGCATTCAAAAATTCAAACATCAGCCCATCAAAATACACTGATGTTAAAAGGAATTTTTCCAGGCAGAATAGTACAGGAATTGATATTGGTAAAATTCATATCAATGCACCGGTAACTGTTATGCCAAAGCTCACTGTTAATCAGCCTAATGATATTTATGAGCAGGAAGCAGACGCGGTAGCAGAAAAAGTAATGAGCAATCCTGGTACTCACACTGAAAAAGTGTTCAATTTACGGTTTAGCGGTAAGCCTGCCGAAATCCAAAGAAAATGCGCAGAATGTGAAGAGGAAGAAAAGAAGATGCAAAAAAAAGAATCCGGTAGTGGCACTACACCGGCTTATGATACGGTGAACCAGGCCCTGCAATCACCGGGGCAACCCTTAGATACGTCTACGCGGAATTTTATGGAGTCTCGTTTCAGGCATGATTTTAGTCAGGTTAGCATTCATACCAATCAAATTGCCGCAGAATCGGCACGAAAGGTGAATGCACACGCATACACTGTAGGAAATAAGGTAGTATTTGCCCATGGCCAATATACACCAAATACAACCGCCGGCAGGAAGTTGCTTGCCCATGAGTTAACCCATACTATACAACAAACTCCAGCCGGCAGATCTTCGTTCCAGTCTAAACTAAATATCGGAGCTGTTAATACGCCTGAAGAAACCGAAGCCGAACATGTTGCCGAACAGGTAACCAATGGTGCGGTTAACCCTGTAACACAAATTTCAGCCGTGCCGGTACTAAGGCGCCAGCCTGCTGATTCGTCAACCACTACCGGTACATCAGAGGCTGATTTTACCTCTGAACAAAAACGAGGAGGGCAACCAAGGGCAGCCTTTATTGATGCTGGAAAACGCGGAGAAGACAAAGTTAGGATTGCCATTACCCGATACCTTTGCAACTGCGATTTACGAAACGTTACAGAAAAGCATGCAAACGCACAGCTTCAGCCGGATACCGGGTTCACGCTGGAGTTTTGCCGCGGAAGGGTTGTAGCTACGCTGGATGGCACTGTAAAGCCAAGTGGCCTCACCAAAGGCGACGTCACTGTTCGTGGCGATATTAATATTGCGCCGAATAATGGTGGCGTTGGTGCGAATATCGGGGTTGAAGGAGGTGCCAGCAATACCGGTTCAGAGCCGCAAATTCGTGGTAAAGTAGATCTTAGAATAGGTACTGATAAGGTACAGGGCGGCTTAAGCGGCGAAATAACCAAAGGATTAGATACAGGAAAAGTTGATACCGATATTACCGCGGGGGTTAAAGTGGGTAAGTTCGAAGTAGGTGTCGACGTTAAAAATATACAGGATAAAAACCGCCAGATCATACCTGTTATACAGGGCAATCTTCCGGGGCAAGAGATAAGTGATAAAACTTGCCAGGAGTGCAGGTGCCCCGTAGTATATGAATGTCGTGAGGACATACCGCCACGTGACTATGAAGAACCGGTAACTTATGAGGTTAGCGAAACAACTCCGTTACGTTATTATTTTAGCCTTGATACAGCAAATGACACTACAGATCCGGTACTTAAAGCACAATCGACTCAAATGCTTGATGAGGTTGCCCGGCGCGTAAAAGCAGGCGCCAAAATAGAATCTGTAATGGGCTACGCCTCACCTGAAGATAACCGCGACAGGCCGACACCAAACGAGCAGCTTTCCATGGCACGGGCCAAGCATTTGCATGATCTGCTGGCGCCTAAACTTGGGGCAAATGTTCAACTCCCCCAACCCGAACCAGGTGGTGAACTGCTTGGACGAACAGCTTCCATTTTACCGGGCAGCGGCCTTACTGATGCTATCACGGAGGTGGGTTTTAAAGGCCCCGAAGAAGTTAGCAACTTTTTGGTAGGAGATGATATTACAAATGCGCAACTGGCTGATCAATTCCTTGCCTTACTTCAAAACAAAAAACTACAGGATCCGGCCGCTCGTTTATCTCTTTTTGGTATAGATGCCGGTTCCCCGGCTGCACCAAGGTTACTAACCGCGATCGACCGTTTTATAGCCAGCAAGGGAAAGGGCCGCCGCCCATGGGAGAACATCTTTGGTTACCTCAGGTTTGCTACTGTAAAACTGGTTGAAACACACCCCGAAACCCATATGGAAAAAAAGAGTACAAGCGGTTCATTAAGCCCAACTCTAATGGATGATGCAAAATGCAAACCCTATGCACAGCAGGCAGAAGCGAACGGAAGCTTTGGCCCTCATGAGCCAAAACCTAAAGATAAGGCATCATGCCGCGACAGGAGTGGCAATAATGGTTCTATCGGCAAAAAATGCGACTACAATTAACTGAAAAAAGATAACGGTATTTTGAATCGATATTTTTGGAAATCGTAAATTAATTGAAAGTATGGTATCAATAAACGATTTTGCTGAGTGGGAAACCAACAGTTAATCCCACAAAAATTTTATTGCGCGACAGTTCATTTCTGAGTGGGGTGTTGTTGATGTTATAAAAAATAATTTGTGGTTCAAAGTTAAATATGGGTACCCCCTTCTTATCAATTAGAACAATTGGGATTCCGGTTATTAAATTGGCAGCATGATATGATCCGAAGTTTTTTTCTGATTTAAAGCTCACTCCAACATGTGAATCGGGAAGTATATAAACCAGTTTGCCCGACACGGACGGTGTAAGATAATTCCGGTAAGTTCCAGCGTAACTGCCATCGGAACCGGTCAGGCCCGGGTCGCCCCCCTGGACGCTGTTGTTGATACTTGCTTTACCTAAAAAAACAAGAAAGAAGCGCCCGGTTTTAGGGCTATCCCAGAACCGGGTATGCATAACAAAAGCCTGAAACGGGTAGTTATAACGGCTGGCAGCATTGTTGTTCCCATCTGCCACTTCAAACTTTTGCGGAATGACGGGCGCGTAAATGCCGACGGTTGTCCAGGCGTCTGTTATCCATTTATAATTATTCGTATTAATCAGCAGATCGGACTGGGCCTGTGAAAAATTTCTAAGGTATTCTTCCCTAAGCGTAGCGTAAAAATTTCGCCGGAGGGTGTTTTTTACGGTTGTAAGATCCTGGCCGGGTACATCATTTGATTTAAGGGCAGTTAGGTCAGTTTCAAATGCAGTAGCCTTAGTACGTACCCCGGTTGCTATGTTTTGGATCAGAATGGCCCTGTCGGCATCCATTTTTAGTTTTTGATCGGCACAGTCGTAAAGTGTTTTGGGTTTGCCCATCCATGTTTTTTGCAGGGCAACACCTAACTGATTATTGATATACCTGCCCGTAAAATTCCCGGCGTAGGTGTTCGCGATGTTAGCCCTGGCGCTGATCACCCAAAATGACCTGACCCGATCGTCAGTATCTACAGGCTGGTGAAAGTTATGACTGATAGCTATACTTCCTTCGGCAGCGTTTAATGTAACGTAGTTCTTATAAAGTGACAGATCATAATTATCGGATAAATAGGAACTGACTTTATTAGAAAGGAAAATGTTCATCGCTTTGTTAGAGATCAGCATTCCCGTACCTGTGGCACAAGTTGCATTAACAACCTTGCTATTTACTGCACCTATTTCAGCGACGATCTGTTCAACTGTTTGCGCACGGGCAGTCATCGCCAGAATGCAAAAAACGGCAGGGAGAAAGAGATATTTTCGCATAAAGGCAATTCTCATTGCTGCAAAATTAGTTACGGTTATGGGGCGGCTTCATCTGTTTGGGAACCATCAGTCACAGGAGGAGCAGCTGCAGGCCCTGCTCCGGCATTGGCCGCGTTGTCAACATTTTCCGGGCTTGCCGTTTGTGCTTTGTCCGCTCCTTTTGCTATTTCGCCCCTGTCTTCAAGCGTATCAACAGGTTCTTCGGTTTGTTCTTTCGCGGGTTCGGTATTTTTAAGGCCTGCGTAAGCGCCCGCGCTTATGCCAAGCAATAACAGCACATTATTATCAAAATCAGGCAGTAAATTGGTAGAGAAAGCCTTTTGAAGAAACAGTACCCCGAAGAAGGCATTAAAAGCCACATTTTGAACCCGCTGGACGTTAATGCTGACGCCATCTGATAAAATATCAACGAAAAGGCCCTGGCTTGTAGCGTTCTTATCAATAATTGGGGCCTTGGTAGGGTTTTTATCAATGAGCTTTGATACGGCTGTTGTAGAAACGCTTATGCCTAATATGGCCAGTACGGAAAGAGGAATATCTGGCAGCGTATCCGTTTTAAAGCAGATACTGAGGTAAGCGACCACAAACAAAACCGTCCAAAAAAACAACTGTGTGTTTGCCAGGCTGTAATAAAGGTTGCTATTATCTTTTAGCATATCATGGAACAATCCTAAAACGATTATCATACCTACAGCCAACGCGGCCGCATAAACCCAACCTATTTTTATTTTTTGTTTAACTTCAACATAGACCGGGTCGTTTGATTTGGCAATAATGCCTCGCTCAACCTGTACGGTGGTATCTTTGATAACTGTTTTTGCTATGGCGGTCAGCGGATCTTTTATTACCGTAGTGTCCTTAACCGTTAAGTTCACTTTTACGTTTGCACCTACCCCGAAGTATACCGGCACAACTGTTGTCTCAAAAGGGGTTCTTTCCAAAAAGGACAAAAGTTGCGATTGCACCGGCTTATCAAGCTTGAAATAAATAATTTTTTCGGAATCACTTGCCTTTAACGGTTTTAAATTTTCGATAGGGAAACCATTGATATATAAGGTATTGAATAACCTGATATCGCGTTGGGTAAACACTTTAATAGCTATAACCTCGTTTATTTTAGCAGAATCTAACTGCGTACGCAGATTTTTAATACGCACAACGCTATCTTGTACCCCGGTGGCTAATTTTATTGCAGCCAGCTTTGACCATTCGGCTTTCTTTAATAGCGCTTGTTGCTTTGCTTTTGGATTAACGTTTTGTGCAAAAATTGAAAGCGGCAATAAAAGAAAAGCGGCAATAATTCCAATTTTTCTAAAAAACGGTCTCGTTATAGAATACTGAGAGGCTCTAACGTTTAATTTTTTGCTTACCATGGTGATATAGAAAGGGGCTGTCTTTTTTCGTTTCGGCCTCTCACAGGCCGTTACATCAGACATATAGGTTTCTATAAATGTCACCATAAAGGCTCTTGCTAAAAATAGCTACACATAGCCATTTTAAGAACCAGAAATTAATAGATTTTTAGACCGAATAGGCCAGGCGGCCATTAATAGATCAGTCCAGCACCGATACTGCCAAGCTAATGATATCTTCAAAAATGGTCCGCTCGGTAGTTGATTTTACCATTACCTGCATTCCCTTAACCGTATTAAACAGGAACCTCGCCAATGCGCGCGCGTCCCGGGAGGTAGCGATCTCGCCGCTATCCTGCCCTTGTTTGATCACCTGAAAAAACGTCTCCTCAACTTGCTGGTCGTTCTTTTGGATCATCTCACTAACTTCTTTGTCATGCAAGGCCACTTCTACCTCTGCATTTACCATAAAGCATCCCTTTTGGCTTTTATCATTTAGTAATTCGCAGACAATAAATTCCAACAACTTTTTAATGGTATCCTTAGCAGACAGGTTGCCGCCAACAATTTGCGTGAACCGCCCTGAATTTGAACATTGATAACTTTCAAGCGCTTTTAAAAATAAGGTGTGCTTATCCCCGTAGGTATCATAAAGACTGGAGCGGCTGATGCCCAGCCCGTCTACCAGGTCCTGCATGGAAGTGCCGCTATATCCTTTTAGCCAGAATATATTTACCGCTTTATTTAGCACTTCCTGTTCATCAAAATCTTTTGTTCTTGCCATAACACAAATAGCCTTGCTTATTATTAAGCAAAGCTATTCATTTTTAAATATTTATTAAGAAACCTGTATTACCTTACACCGCCACCGGCAAGCAAGGTTTCATTTGTTAACCAGCGCGAATCTTCTGATGCAAGGAAAACGGCGATCAATGCAATATCATCCGGCTGACCAATTCTGCCCAGCGGGGTAGTACGAACTGCTTCATGATGAAAGTCGCTACCGATAAAGCCGGCGGTATGTGTACCTTCCGTTTCCACCATACCCGGGTTAATTGAGTTCACCCTGATATTTTTAGGACCAAGCTCTTTAGCCAAAACATGGGTTATGGCATCTACCGCACCTTTAGTTGCTGTATAAATAGAGCTGCCAACAGGCGTGATATTGCTTACTACCGAACCAATGTTGATAATACTTCCACCATTTTGATTAAAGTTTGCCACTGCGGCTTGTGTGGTTAACAATAAGCCAAGCACGTTAGTATCAAATTGGTTATGAAAATCTTCTTCGGTGATCTGCTCTATCTGGCCAAATTTATATACGCCGGCATTGTTCACTAAAATATCTGTAGGGCCAAAAGCTTTTGTTGTTTCTTCAAATAAGCGGGTAACATCAGCTTTGTTTGATACACTTCCCTGCACCGCGATAGCTTTACCGCCGGCGGATACAATCTCTTCAACAACCTTATCAGCACCTTCTTTAGATGATGAATAATTTACTACAACCGATGCGCCTTCTGCTGCAAGGCCTTTGGCTATACCTGCACCGATACCCTTAGAGGCACCGGTTACAACTGCTACTTTGTTTTCTAATTTTTTCATTTTTGTGAGCGATTATTTGTTAATTGGAATAATCGTTCCGCAAATATATATCAATAACGGAATGAGCGTTCTGTTATTTTAAATTATCATTTTGGAATGACAAACCGGATCAAAAAAAATTATAGAGTAGGCCAATACCGTAAGTATGGCGCCAGAAGCTTGAAAATCCTAATTTATTTTTTTCTTTGTTTTTAAAGTAGCAGCAATAAATTGTTTTATTTTTTACAGGCCTGGTTACTATTGTTCCAAACCATAGGCTTAAAGATCCGGCAAGCGGTTTTTCTGATACAATTCCGCTAAGCACGCGGTCAACAATTCCAGATGGAGCGGCTTGGACAGGTAGGCATCCATACCGGCCCGGATACAATTATCCTTATCTTCCGTCAGCGCATTTGCGGTCATAGCCACAATTAGTGGCCTGGCCCCGTAAAGCTTCCTGATCAGACGCGTTGCCTCCAGTCCGTCAATATGAGGCATCTGCACGTCCATTAAAATGAGGTCATAGTTCGTGTCCGCCACCATATCCATTACCTCCCTGCCATCGCTGGCCAGATCAGGTTGATACCCGAGTTTATTCAGTATCCTGATGATGAGCTTCTGATTCATGAGGTTATCTTCCGCGATCAACATGCGGAATGGGTAATCTCTTGCGAAGGTTTCAGCGAGCACCGATTGTTTTTTCCCTGATCCGGCCAGCATCTCTTCTCCTCCGGCCATCGCTGCCCGCAATACATTCAGCAACTGCTGCTGTTTTGCCGGCTTGGTTAGCACCGCGCTAAAAAGCCCGGGATGCATCTTCCTGCTTTCGTGACCATGTGAACTTAATAAAACGATGGGACAACCGATTTCCATAGACCTGATGCGCTGGCATAATGAAATGCCGTCCATATCAGGCATCTGCATATCGGTAACGATCAGATCTGTATTCCTATTACCTGTTATGAATGCCAGTGCTTCTTTGGCGGAAGAAACGGCAGTGACGTTCATCAGCCATTTTTCAAGCTGGATCTTGAGGATGCGCAGGTTAGTTTTATTATCATCGATCACCAGCACCTTTTTCCCCACGCAGTCACTTGCAAGCGCGGACAAGGTAGGCGTTACAACGTCCTTACCCTTCCGGCAGCTGATACTGAATGCAAAAGTACTTCCTTTACCCGGTTCGCTGCTTACAACGATCCTGCCGCCCATGAGTCGGATCAGCCTTTCGCTGATCACCAGCCCGAGACCGCTCCCGCCATAACGACGGGTGATAGAAGAATCGATCTGATTAAATGCTTTGAAAAGATTAGGGGTTTGTTCGGAGGAGATACCGATGCCAGTGTCCTTAACCTCGAAACTGAGTTGGAGATCTTCGCCATTTGCGGAGACCAGTCTAACTCCCAAAAAAACTTCCCCCTGGTGCGTAAATTTCACAGCATTGCCCACCAGGTTAATAAGTACCTGTCTGAGCCGAGCCCCATCAGCATACAAATGAGATGGTAACTGATCGTCAATATGATAGATCAGGTCGATATGAGACTCGGCAGCTTTGGGGGTAAAAAGGTCAAAAACATCTTCTACGCATTTCCTGAGCTCAAAATCCCGTTTGTCCAGCTCGAGATGCCCCGATTCGATCTTAGAAAAGTCGAGTATATCATTGATCACCGTAAGCAGCGAATCGCCACTGTTCATTATCGCATCCGTATATTCGCGTTGCTCGGCATCCAGTTCTGTTTCAGATAAAAGGGATGCCATACCCAACACGCCGTTCATGGGGGTCCTGATCTCGTGACTCATAGTGGCCAGGAAGGTACTTTTGGCCAAATTAGCTTTATCGGCTTCCGCACGTGCGACCTCAGCCTGCTCCCTTTGCCGGATAAGTTCTTCCGATTGCACCTGCAGTTCTTCTGACTGCGCCTGATATTCTTCGGTCTGCACCTGCAATTCTTCGTTCAGCGCCTGCAGGTCCGCTGCCTGTTCCTGAATCTGTTTTGTACGTTCCTCCACCTGCTTTGCCAGCATAGCCCGCTGCCCTTTCAGAAAACGTATACGGAACCGGTAAGCAACGGTGATAATACCGGCAAGCAGCAGGAGCATCAGCAACCTAAACCACCAGGTCATCCAGAAAGGCGGAACAATCACAACCCGGATCGCTGCCGGATGCCGACTCCATACACCGTCATTATTGGCCGCCTTTACAAGAAAAGTATAAGTACCCGGGTCCAGGTTCGTGTAGGTCGCGGTTCTGCGGGTACCTACATAACGCCAGTCCGGATCAAAGCCCTCCAATTTATAAGCGTACGTATTTTCATCGGGGGCGGTATAATCCAGCGCCGCAAATTCCAGTGCAAATACGGACTGCCCGTGCTTTAAGCGGATCTCACCGGCGGCTGAAATACCAGGATCATTCCGATGGTCACCCACCCGGGACTGAAGTGGCCTATTGAATAAGGAAAAGCCCGTGAACCTCACCACAGGGGGGGTATCGTTCCCTCGAAGCGTAGCCGGATCTACCAGATTATAACCATTGATGCCGCCGAAAGCGATGCGACCGCCGGGCAATATGGCACCACTGCCAAAATTAAACTCCATGTTGCGGATACCGTTAGATCGGGTAAAATTCCGGAAGGTTTTCTTTTCCGGGTCAAAACGCGTGATCCCTCTCAATGTACTTATCCACAAATAGCCTTGGTGGTCTTCAGCGATATAATTAACTGTATTATTGACCAGTCCATTCTCTTCTGTATAGGCGCTTATCGCTTTCGTTTTTTTATCAATTACATTCAATCCGCCTTCCATTGTACCGATCCACATCCGGCCTTTGGCATCTTCATGGAAAAAACTGATCACGTCGCTCGTCAAAGCGCTATTAGCCGTAGTGATACGCGTAAAAAGACCGGTCGACGGGTGAAATACCGAAACCCCGTTTGTATAGCCCCCCATCCAAACATTACCTTGCCGATCTTCGTAAAGGGCTTCGATAGAATTGTCGCCCAGTGAGCCGGGATCCTTTACATTATTCTTTATTCTTAAAATATTACCTGTGGCAGGGTCTAACACGTTGACCCCACCTTTGTCAGTTCCTATCCAGATGCGCCCGTCCCGGCCTTCCAGGAGCGCATAAACCGCCCTGGCGCTGATCCTACCGGCAGTCTCGCCAACCGGATAATGGTGGAATGTACGGGTTTTAATATCAAATCGTTCGAGGCCCTCACTGTATGTACCTATCCAAACGGATGTATTGGCCCTATCCATCAGTACAGTAGCTGTAGAATTAGTGGCTATGCTGCCGGCCACACCAGGCTGGTGGACATAGTTCCTGATCCGCCCAGTCTGCTGTTCTACCACCTCGAGGCCTGCATCAGTTGCCAGGTATAGGTTCCCTTTTTTGTCAGCTGTAATCCCCCTGATAATATTGCGGGCCGAGGGAAGACCCTCCTCTTTGGCATTATAAGACGGAAAGATATTGTAATTTTTATTGTATTGTAATACACCAACACTGGAGGTCCCTATCCAAAGCCCACCCTTTCGGTCGTCGAAAAGAGAGTAAATCCCATCATTAGGCAGGTTACGGCTCTCTTTGGAATTAACTGGTATGAATACCCGCCTTTTGATGTCGAACAACTGCAGTGTCGTATTGGTGCCCACCCAAAGCACCCCGTGCCCGTCAGGAGCCAGGGCATATACCGGGCTGTTGCCATTGTCAGGGGCCGGGCCGGTTTCATTTGTATAAGATTTAAATGAACCATCATGGTTATAACTCTTAAGGCCTTTGGCTGTCCCTATCCAGAGATTGCCCTGCTCGTCCCCGGTCAGGGTATTGATCCGGTTATCGCTGAGGAACCGGGTGAATTGTCGTTTGCCTGCGTCGAAGCGGCTCAGCCCTTCTGCCGTGCCGACCCAAAGCTGGTGATATTTGTCTTCGTAAACAGCGTGGACTGCCGGGCTGCTCAGGCTATTGGCCTGCCCCGGTGAGTGAGTAAAATGTTCAAAAACGGCCGATCCTTTTTTTATCAGGTCCAGCCCTTCTTCTGTGCCCACCCAAAGGTTGCCTGCCGCGTCAGCAAACAGGCAGGTAATAATATTACTCACCAGCGAAGTTTTGACTTTCGGGTCATGCTTAAAAGTAGTAAAGCGTTCGCTTCTGCGGTCATAACGGCTTAAACCGCCCAGCCGGGTACCCACCCACACGTTTCCCTGCGAATCCTCACAAATGGCCTGCACGTTGTTGGCCGGGAGGCTGCCCGGATCTCTTGCGAGATGCTTATATACCAGATACCGGTAACCATCATAACGGTTCAAACCGTCCTGAGTACCGAACCACATAAAGCCGTAACTGTCCTTTAAAATGCATTGTATGGAATTCTGGGAAATAACATTCGCGCTATTGGGCTGCCTAAGCGTCAGGGTGGTTTCCTGCCCAAATACAGAAGAACAAAACAGCGGAAAAAGCAGCGTTACCAATAAGAATTTCCAGAGGGCCGACATGAGAATATTTTTCTTTTGTACGATAAATTCAATTATAAGTTTAATTTATCGGTAAAGCATAATATAAAATATTATTGGGCTACTGCAATTGCTGCCACAACCAGCTGATAGGTTGGGCATTAACATCCGCTAATATTTCCGCACTTTAAGAAATTTCCCTTTCACTGAAAAGCAATTCTTGCAGTTCAAACTCTCCGTCAACCATTATTGCGCTGAATAAGGTCAGTGGTTATTATCGTATGCGGCGGTTTTTTGGGAATAAAAAAAGCCGCTAACTTTTTAGTTAACGGCTTTAAACTTAGTGCGGAAGAAGGGACTCGAACCCCCACGCCTCGCGGCGCCAGATCCTAAGTCTGGTGCGGCTACCAATTACGCCACTTCCGCGTTTGGTTTTTTAGAGTGTGCAAAGATAGCTTTAAATGCTATATTTTAAAATTGAATTTCACATTTTTCTTTATCTGCCTCATTACATTGCTGTTAATTTATTTATGAGCCTGTTAAAATATGCCGGGGCATGCCATAAGCGGCTGCCATACCACGAAAACAGCTCGCCATCTACCAGTAATATTTTGGCATTGGGCAGTATAATCTTAAACTCATCAATATGTTTTTGGCTAAAAGGATACGGCTCTGATGATAACAGCAATACATCAGGGTTGGCAGCAACTAAATCTACGGCGGTTAATTCTGGATATCTATCAACATTAATTACATTTTTAAAACCGCAAAGTTGTAGCATACTATTTATAAAAGTACTGTTACCCGCGGCCATGTAAGGTTTACGCCATATGAGGTAAGCTACCCGGATATTTATTTTTGCAGGTTGCAAGGTTTGAAACTGCAGAAATATTTGGTTTGATATGTTTACCGCCTCAGTTGGTTTACCAGTTATCTCCCCTACCTTATTAATCATGCTTAACGCACTGTGCAGATCTTTAATATCGCTTATCCAAACCGGGTAATGCGCCATCAACTCTTCAACCTGGCTTTGTTCATTTTCTTCCTTATTGGCAATTATGAGATTGGGCTGCAGGTTATGTATCGTCTGCATATTTAATTGCTTGGTACCCCCTATTTTGGGCACAAGCTTAACTTTATCAGCCGGATGGATACAAAATTTTGTTATACCAACAATTTGCTCTTGCAAACCAAGGTCAAACAAAAGTTCGGTTTGCGAAGGCACAATAGATATTATTCGTTGTGGTGTAGCCGGCAAATTAACAGCCTTATTCATCTGATCGTAAAATACCGGCATAATTGTTCGGTTTTATTCTTTGTGCTAAGGTAGATTAAATTTCAGCCATCAAAAATTAGTAGTTTTGCAATGATGAATTATTTTGATTTTTACGGAATAACTGAAACATTTAAGCCAAATGCTGCGCAGCTAAAAAAGCAATTTTATGCTCTAAGCAAGCAGTATCACCCCGATTTTTTTGCTAACGAGGATGATGCCAAACAGCAGGAAATTTTGGAGCTATCAACACTTAATAATAAAGCTTACCAAACCCTTAGCGACCCAAATAAGCTACTCGAATACGTTTTAAGGCTGCATAACCTGGTAAGCGAAGGTGCAAAACCATCACTCCCGGCAGATTTTTTAATGGAGATGATGGAAATTAACGAGCGCCTGATGGAAATTGAAGACGCCGAACAACTTGCCAATGTTACTGCAGAAGTTGCTGCTATTGAGGGCGATATGACAGAGGCCTTAAATAAGCTGACAGCTGGCTATGAACAACTGGACGATACCGCGAAAGAAAGCCGCCTTAACGACATTGCAAATATTTACTTCAGGCAAAAATATCTGTTGCGAATTAAAGAGAGTTTAGATACATTTGCAGCCCGCTTCTAAGCAAAAGACTTGCTTTAAGTATGCCCAGCTGGCGGAATTGGTAGACGCGCTGGTCTCAAACACCTGTGGGAAACCGTGCCGGTTCGACTCCGGCGCTGGGTACCGAACCGGAGTAATCGCATTTTTTTGCCTTTATTCCGGTTTTTTTATTTCCTAACTTATTGTTAATCAGATACATCAACCCAACCGATTTACTTAGGTAAGTGGTTCGACCTTTAGAATCTGAAAAATCCCATTTTTTTTGAAAAAGTCGAACCAATAATGAGCCTTTTGCCTTCAATATTTGCCTCCCTGTATATCTGAGCGAGGTTTTTAAGGTTCGACATTGCTTTATGGGTCAACTCAACAAAATTGACCTCTGAAGGCATTTTTTTCCGAAAGTGCCGAAGGTTTGGTGGAAGCGATGAAAAAAGGCGATAAGTCGGGTGGCAGCGATCAGTTCTTTACCCAATCCGCGATCAACTTTTTAGCGGCCTGCATCTATTTCTTCAGTAAATATGAGGGTGGCAAATACTCCAGCGTTCCACATGTATTGTCCTTTCTCAACCATTCGTATAAGGATATTTTCAATACACTGTTTTCCGAACCGGAACTGGTCTTCCTGTTATCCCCGTTTAAAAGCGCCTATGTAACCGAGGCTTTTCCGCAGTTAGAGGGACAGATCGGTACCCTTAAAATATTCACATCGCGCCTGGCAACGAAAGAAACGTTTTGGGTATTTTCCGGCGATGACTGTAACCTGTGCGCTGTATTCAAAAACACTTGTATAAAAGACAGATCATAACGGCCGGTTATAAACTTCCATCAAACAATTCCTGAACAGGCCCGGGTTTCAGCAAAGCAATTTACCCGGTTCGCCGTTTACCCCAATCTCACCGTTAAGACGGCGAATAATTCCGGCACTTAGATACAGCCCAATTCCAAAACCTGAAATAGGGTCGCTATTCCCATTCTGTGCACGGAAGTAGCGAACAGGTAAGCTCTCCGTTCCGGTCCTTTTAATTGATTTAATTGTTATCAGCAGACCCGTCAACATTGATTTTACTATTTATAATTTCCAGGTCTTCGATAGTTAGCTTATCAATATGCATATCGCCAAACGAGGCCTTTTTAACAGATAAGCGACCAAGGTAAAACGCGCCAACAGCGATCGAGCCGATGGCCACGCATCCCAGCGCTAAGGCTCCCGTTGCACCAGCGCCTATTGCCCTGGCACCCAATGCGTAAGCGCCTATGGCCCTGGCGCGCTCCATTTTCTTATTGTTATTTTTTATGCTCATGGTCCTGTTCATTTTGTTAGTGCTGAGTTTGGTTCCTTTTCAGATAACAAACTTTTTAATAAAGAGTTGACAGACAAATTATTTTTCATTAAAGCTGACGGTGAAGCGTCGACTTTCAACACCGGAGCCGGAAAAAAATTCGCTGCGACTTATAGGGACAGGGCCACCATCACAGCACTTACGAATCGTCTTACCGTGCTTGCTGGAACAGCAACGCTGCTTGTCCTGCTTAACCTGGCTATATTAATACCCATAAAATGGCCGTTGCCTTTAAATACAGGTCCGCCGCATTCATACGGCTGTATCTTTGTATCGTGAATAAACACATTATCAAACCCGTCCCTCCTGATGCTCTTTCCGCCCGGGAACAACTCGGCAGGATGATTAAATGTTTTTTGCGGCGGATATTTTAGTATGATCAGCTTAGTATAACTTTTTGATTCTCTTGATATCGTAATTATAGTGGTATCACCGGCCCTGTATTTTTGAAGCGCTTTAATAAAATCAAGCTGGTCCTCCACGTTATGCCCGTCTACCGTCAGTAGCCGGTCTTCGGGTTTTACTCCCCCGGCCTCTGCCGCGCTACCGGGGCTGACAGATGCAAACACCAGCTTATCGTCCTTCAGCGCTGTAGTGGCGCCAATATATCCATAACTGGTTATTTTAGGCAAATTCACAGACATGCTTCCGGTAACGCCCGTCCGGTAAACCGAATCCGGACGGGGAGATATTAAGAACTGACCCAAGTCATTAAAAGTAATGCCATCCCGTTCGGTTAAATCCAACTTTATGCCTTTGCCAATTGTTTTGGCCGGGAGTAATAAAACCAGGTCATTGGCCGTGCTACGGGCTAATACCCTGGCTTTGACGATTTCACCACCCGGTAATATAATTGCAGGGCTTTCACCCACCATTGAATTTTTGCTTAGCAAAACCGTTTTACCGGTAAATGCCGGTTTTAATTTCAGCCCATCCAATGATAAAAGCGTACCGGATATTTGCTCTTCCTTACCATCGATCACACTTTTTATTTTAATACAGTTAGCTTTGACTTGCGCGTTAAGCTTATTGAATTCAACCTGCAGGTTCTTTACCGGTGGTATAGATTTGATGGAAGCGATTAGGGTGTCTTTTACAAAAGCATCGGTATCTGCAGGTAATACTGTATAATTTTCGGGCTTATTTAAAGCACTCCGGTATTTGCGGTAAGTATCAACAGGTACCTCGTAGTTTACATCTTCGGGTACTTCAATGCCGCTGTGGATGCCAATAACGCGCCCCAGCAGGTCAAATAACGGACCACCGGAATCACCGGGTTCCATAACACAGCTTGATTGCACAAAACCATGCTTGTTTTTTAGCAGGGTGATGCGCCCGAACCTGATATTAGGTTTTCGTTGTTCCGGGCTTTCGGGATACGCTATGCTGATGCATGGTTGATTAACACTTAACGATGATGACCATCCCATTTGTGCAAATGGCCAGGGGCCTTTGTCAACAATTTTTAACATAGCAGCATCAGGCAGCATAAACGTAGGCGGTATAGATATGCGACCTAATCCTTTTGCTGTACACTCCCTTCCGTCAGGAAACATAACCCTGTATGTTTTACCGGGTGCAACCACATGTGCCGCGCTCAGGATCTCCCCTTCTTTACTTACTACAACGCCGCTAAACTGGGCGCTCATCCTGTTGCCAGATTCGGCATCAATTTCCCACATTAATACAGATGCCGAATAACTTTTTGCAATTGCCTGTGAAATATAGCCGGGTATTTCTTTATTAGAATGAACCTTATTATTTTTTTGCTGTGCGTTTGTTATTAAAGCCGCACACACTAAAATTTGAATGGCGGCAATGGCCAAAGCCTTGTATTTATTCATATATAAATCAAAAATTAAGGGCAATAAAAAGGGAAGCCGGTAATAAACCGGCTTCCGGGTAACTAACTATACTGAACTGATTATTTGCCAAAAGGCGTCTTTAGGTTTAAGTGCCGTACACTTTCCTGTATATCTTGTTAATTTTTAAACAGCTCGGCCAATTTGGCGTTCAGGGTTTCATCCCTTAATGTGTTGCCAATAACCTTTCCGTCTTTATCTAATAAATAACTTTGTGGCACCGCTCTTACACCATATAACCTGCCTACTGCATTATTCCAGCCTTTAAGGTCAGAAACATGTAGCCATGGTAAACCATCTTTTTTGATAGCCTCAACCCACCTGTCTTTCACATTATCAAGCGATACAGAAATAATTTCAAAACCTTTGTCTTTATAAAGCTGGTATTGTTTAACCAGGTTGGGGTTGCCTGCACGGCACGGAGTGCACCAACTTGCCCAAAATTCAACAAGTACATATTTGCCCTTAAGGCTTGCAAGTGATATTGGCTTGCCGTTAACATCGTTTTGGGTAAACTCGGGTGCTTGCATACCTACCGCGGTAGTGCTGGCAGCCAGGATACGTTGCTCAAGCTCTTTACCTGTATCGGTATTACGGAGTTCCGGTTTAAAAGCTTTAAAAATCGGCTCAACTTTTTTTATATCTACTTTTGCCCCGGCAGCTTCTGACAACGCCACTAAGCCGAAATACGAGTTGGGGTTATTTTTGGCAAACTCAAGCTGTTTTTCGTTCCTTTTGGCAACATTGCGGCGGAACCTTGCATCAACAGCCTTTACAAAGGCGGTATCCTTTTGCTGCTCAGGTGTTGCTTTTGAAAATTCGATATTTACGTTTTTGGTAAGCTCCATTATGGTACCACCAATTTGTTTGTTATATGCCTGAAATTCGTCATAAACCTTTGAGCCTGTTACAGTAGCGTTAATTAGCGAATCTGCCGAAGTGAAAACCAGGTTCTCGTTACTGAAATAAATGTAGACCACATCACTGTTTGGGGCGTAGATAGAGTGTGGTTTGCCCTGGCCTGTATGATCTAATGATATGCGCGAAGTAACAATACCGTGCACAGTGCCGGTAAAACTAAACGTGCCATTAACAACTACACATGAATCTTCATGACTTGCGTTGTTATCTCCGTTGTCCATGTAATCAAGATAAACCTTGGCCGGTTTATCCAGCTTACCTATGTGGCCGGTTATAGTAAACTTTGGCTTTTGTGCAAAGGCAATTGCAGGTAGCAAAAAAGCAAGGATCGATAATTTAATTTTCATTGTGTATTTACTTTAAAAAAGGTTTAGATATTTGTTATTTAGATTTAGAGATATGGTTCTGCAGCGTATGCAGCCCAAAGTTCATCAACTGTTTTACCTGTTAGTGTTTTCCAGATTTGTGCTGTATAGGTGTTATCACGACAAGCTGTATCCAGATCTTTTACCAGGTTTGGCTTAACATTTTTTTCAAGCCATACTAAAAAGCGCGCAGTGTACCGGTAACTGCCGGTATAGTCCTTATCGGAGTTAAAAGCGGCTAATGACCATCCGGCAGTCGCGTTATCAACACCAAATTTATTTCGGGCAAAGTCGGCAATACCTTCAACCAGCCAACCCGGGTTGTTGCCGGTATAACCTTGTACAATGTGCATTACCTCATGTGTTACCACATCCAAATCTGTTGGAGTGTTAAGCATCCATTTGGAGCTATAACGCACATGCCCTCCGCCAGCCTCTGCCGCTCCCGAGTAAGACGGATCAATCAAAAAGTAAACCTTTTTAAGAGTTTTTGGGTTATAAGTCGCTGCTTCTTCCGGGTATACTTTAAAAAAGGCATCTATCATCCTGGCCTTAACTTTGTTCCCGGCTTCTGTAGCAAAATCAGGTGAGTTATTGGTAAAAATAAGCGTATAGCCATTTTTTGTGATCGAATCTTGTGAGATGTAATCGTGAAAAACAACTTTTACGGGTTGCTGGCCCTGTTCGTCTGCAGCATTTTTACTACAAGAGATTGACGCCGCAGCCGATAGTATTAAGAGTAAGCACTTTATAGTATTTCTTAGATATTTCATGATAATGTTAGGTGATGTTTACTTAATAATAATATCTACAGGTGTGCCCGGGATGCCTGTAATTATTTTGGTGATGTTACCGGTTTTAGCTATGCTTACGTCAAGGGTATAAACGTTACCATTGGTGCCAACCGTTAATGTATTGTCATCCTGGCTGATCTTGATCATGGATACTATTTTCCCGCCAAAATCAGCATCAAGCACCCTAAGGTCTTCATTAATTGGATTGTATCTATAGATCTTATCTTTAGACGAGAAGTAAAAGATATTTATACTGTTGGCCACCCATTTGCTGTTCTCATCAATCAGCGCCGCGGCTTTAAAAGCGCGCTTACGTGTTGCTTTGAAAGTGCGGTCGTTGCCCGTGGGATAACTAAAGCTTAATTCGGTAACGTCGCTGCCTGTCTTGAAGAAAGCGTAGGAAGCCCCGCCTTCTGTGGCTTTCATAAAGATCTGGTTATCTAAGCTAACCTGCTTGGGGTTGAACCCTGTGCTGGCTGTATCAATTGTATACGATGTGCCGGAGTAAGTTCCATCTGCACCAAAGGTTATAAACGCTTTGGCCTTTGTATCATAACCCAGGAAGTAAGCACTACCATGGTAAAAGTATTTAGACATGGTATAGTTACCCGCCTGTTCGTTTGCAAACTTGCCATAATCATCTGCAAAGGGAGCTGTTGATGATACACCTACATACAATTTACCATTTACAACCCCGGTGGGTATTGTACCCATTTGTAAGGGGCCCAGAAAAGGTTCGAGGTAACCTGTAGTAATTGGTGTTGGCGGCGTAAAAAACTGCGATGAAAAACCATTTTTACGCAGCAATGTGCTGGCGTCAAGTATTACACCGCTGTTGTTGGGGTCGTTACAAAGCGCCCAGTATTCCTCTTTGGTATTAGGCTGATAAGGCAGCGGTTTAGAGTAATACAATTGAACCGGGTTTGAAGGCAGATCTTCATTGTTTAACGCATGATAAAGATCTGCAATTACCGTTTTATCCGGTTTAATAAAGGATAGCTTGGCCACACCGTTATCATCACTCAGTACAATATCGCCTGCAGAGAACTGGGTAGTGCCTGCAATTTTAAATGCAAACTTGTAAAACAACCCGTTCCTTTTATCGGTAACAATAAGTCTGCAAGCACGTTCGCCCGGGCCAAGGTTATAAACTAATTTAAGCGGATAACCTTTATAAACAACTTCCCTTAATTCTTCCTGTATGGTTATATGCCATTCAAAATCAAGATCCTTAATCGGGTCGGCACCCGCAAGGGTAACGGTTGGCTTAATTGTTAGAGTATCCCCTATTAAAGCAGAAAATGTTTCATTTTTTATGCCGGTAAGCACCGGCTCTGATGGCGGTGAATAAGTATAATTACCCAGATCCTTTTTACAGGATGAACTGATAACCGCGATGAACGCTAATAAATATATTAATTTAAATTTCATGATCATTTTTAGTTTATAATAACCTGATTACCATTCTCATCAACAAAAAAGTACTTATCTAACTGAGCGTAATACTTGAGATAGAATTTCTTTTCGGGCGATGCGGCACTGTAAAAATCATAGTCGTTACTTCCGCCCGTTCTTTTAGTTAATATATACCCCTTATCTGCATGCCGGGTTACCCAGGTAAACGGATCATTTACAAAAGTTTTGGTGTTATCTATGTAATACAATGTCCTCGGGATTTGTAAATAAGCATTGGGTTTAGACATGTCTACCAAATCGGTTGTGCCTGATGAGATCAGGAAAAGCTGATGTTTAACACGGCTATAATCGCCCAGCGGGCCTTGCCAGTAAATCCACCAGCTTGGTTTTTCTAAGCGGGACGAATAGTAAATAGATCTTGTCCTTAATGTTAAGGGAAGAGTAGAATCAAAATCCTCACCGCCCGAAACACGGATAGTAAGGTTAACAGACTTATCGGCAAGCAACGGGTCAAGGTTCTTGATAATTACAGGCACCCTCACATTTCCCGAGTCGGCGGGCATAATGTAAAATGGCTTCAGTAATTCATAATGCAGATCCGCATTAGCGGTGGTGCTTGAATCCACTACGGTAAGCGCAAACTTCCTGTCATGGTTAACCCTTTGGCCCGAGATAATCACCGGCACCCAAACCGTATCCTTTGATAGTGACGGGTTATAGGCAAATGAATAAGTTAAAGCCGATGTATCCTGATTGCCGTCCTTATCTTTATAATTCAGATAAATATTATCTTTTGCATCGTATACTTGCAGCGCTTCCTTCTTGCATCCAAAAAGGGTAACAGCGGCCAGTAAAACATAAAATATATTTCTTTTCATATCTATATCGTTTTTCAATATGTGTGTTTGTTTAAACTGTAGCCACCAACAGGCATATAAAGCCTATTGACAGATAAAATCAGTTGTTATAAGTTAACTCCCCATCCGGTACCGGAAATACGAATATGTTGTTAGATGCAGGGTACACCTGGCCGCTTGGGGCAATAACATCAAGGTTTAACCGCTTATACATGAAAAATATCTGGCTTTCTCCGTAAAACTCCTTTCGGCACTCCTTTACCAGCTCGTTCATAAAGGCTGTTTTACTAAGGTTAGTAGGCAGCAAATCAATTATACCGCGGTGTGTACGCATGGTATTTAGGTAGCTAATTGCGGTTGCCGGGTTTGTGTCATAGCTTGCTTCGGCAGCTATATAATACATTTCAGACAGCCTTAAAGCCGGTGCCATAACCGGATGCAGATTAATAAGCGGTGTGCTGTTTTTAGTGTACTTAACCAGGTAAATGCGGTTGGGCGTTACATCGGTAGCGGTTAAAAACCATTGCCTATAGCGCCAGTCTTCGGCACCTACCGAGCTTTTTTCGTAAATATTATCCAACTGTAGTGGCGTTGGCTGGTACGATGCCACATTAACTTTTGTGTACAGGTCTGTCAGCATTTTGTTGATATCAGCGTTATCCACATACCAGCCAAATGTTAGTTCTTTATAAAAGATCTTGTCCCGTTGCTGTACATTAGGGTTAAAAGCATCCTCCTTTTCAGTCCATGGGAATTTACTGGCGCTTATTACATCATTTGCATTTGACAAGCTATTGGGGTAATCTCCTTTATACAGATAAACCCTTGCCAGTTCGGCGCAAACCGCAAAATAGTTTAGCCGGTGCCTTCTGTTTTGCAAAAACAAGGTATTGCTGTTGGTTTCAGTAGCCTTTTGACCCGTATACCCACCAGGATACGTTTTATTTGGATAGCCAATAATATAACCCGCAGAACGGATAGGGTCTGCATCGCTTAATAATGTACGGGCATCACGCAAGTCGATAATTGCCATATTAAGCGCGTCGCCTACCGATGAAAATGGCGTACTTTTTATACCAACCGTGGTTACGTATGGGATGCCGCGACCAGCAGGGTTGTATTTATACGAATTGGCGAACATTCTTAAAAGGTCGAAATGTATATAAGCCCTTAAAGCCAATGCCTCCCCCTTAATAATTGCATAGTTATTGCCCGAAAAAACGCCCTTTTGCTTATCGATCATTTGCAAAATTTGGTTGCAGTTACCGATAGCGCTGTAGGCTCCCGACCAGATCGTGCTGTTCTTATCCTTTAAGATATTCTCTTTATATTGAAAAGAGGCTATTTTTTGTAAGTTGAGATCGGTAAAGGAATAATTCTGCGCCATGATATCAAGGTTGCTGAATGTTAAATTCCCTCCATACAGATCACCGCCGGCACATTTGGTATATACCCCGTTTAAAGCTTCTTTAAAACCTTCTTCCGTGCTAAAAAGCTCTTCTTTAGTTACATCAGACTCTGGCTGCACATCAAGAAACTTTTTACATGATGAAAGCACCAGTAGCGGAAGTATAAAAAATAAATATTTTTTCATGTTACTGTTTTTAAAATGATCCCTGTATTGAAAATGTTAAACTCCTGGCAAACGGGTAATTTATCCCTCGCTCTACCTCAATGCTCGAAGCCCTGAACAGGTCATTGGCGGTTGCCGCTAATCGTAGGTTTTGCAATCCATATTTACGGATCGACTTACTATTGAAATCGTAAGAGAAATAAAGAGACTGCAGTTCTACAAGGTTGTCGTTTTGTACAAAGCGCGATGACACGTAAGTTTTTGTGAGGTCGGCAATGTTTTTAAAGAAGGTATGGTCGCCAGGTTGTTTCCAACGTTGTTCCAGCACCCGGCTATCTACATTATAACGGGGATCAGCATTTTCCACACGATCAATTAATGTTTGATTGAATGCCTGTCCACCAAAGCGGTAATGGAAGCTGAAGCTTAACAAGAACCTTTTATAAGATACGCTGCTACCAAAAAAGCCCTCGGCTTTTGGTGTAGTATTACCCACATCCTGAATATCTTTTACATCCCAGATATAGGTTAAACTGCCGTCTTTTTTTACCAATATCTCTTTACCATTCTCCGGGTCGATACCTAATGATTTAACTGCGTATATGGTATTTAAAGATTTACCCTCTACGTAGCGGGATAATGGTGTAGAAAAAGCGTTCTTTTCTGTATTGGTCTGGAAATTATCAATACTATTATTAAATGCTTTTAATGATTCAGAGATATGAACAATTTGGTTTACGTTGTGTGCCAGGTTACCGGTGATATTAACATTCCAGTCTGTTGCACGATAAACATTAGCCACCAGGTAAAGCTCATAACCCTTGTTTGACATATCGCCCAGGTTATCCTTATAAGTAGAAAAACCGGTAGATGGGGCAAGGTTAATATCGGTGATAAGGCCCTTAGTTAATTTATAATAATATCTTGGCGAGATAACCACCCTATCTTTGAATAGACCAATATCTAAGCCGGCATCGTAAGTTTTAGTTTTTTGCCACTCCAGGCTGCTATTGCCATAACCAAAAATAGTAGCGCCAATACCGGTAGAATACCAGTTTGATGTTTGATACTGATATATTGACCTTGACTGATAAGCAGGGAAACTGATAGAACCCAAGGTTGCTATACTGCCTTTTAAGCGCAACTGGCTGATGAAATCTATAGCCTCTAAAAACGCTTCTTTATGGATGTTCCAGCCTGTGCCTACCGACCAGAATGGGGCGAAACGTTTGTCTGCGCCAAATGCTGAGGAGCCGTCCATCCTAAAGGATACATCCAGCAGATACTTGTTCTTGTAAGAATAGTTACCTGAGAAGAAACTGCCTGCGGTTCGGGACTTGATCACATCGCCCCCGGGGCCAGCGTTTTCTTTGTAGATACGGGCAAAGCCAATGTTGCTAAACCTGTCATTAGAAAAACCTTCGGCCGAGAATGTTTTGGTATCTGACTTGGCCGACAGGATATTTGCCCCCAATACCAGGTTAAAGTAATTATCGCCCAGCTGTTTATTATAACTTAGAGTTACATTGCCGTCCAGATTCAGGATACCACTATTGATGTAATCATAAGTTCCCCGGTTGTTAAGTTCATCGGAAGGAGTATAATAAAACACACTGCTTAATGGGGAAACGTATTTATCTGCTGATGAGCTTGTTTTGTTTACACTCATTAGCGCCCGTAACCTTAAGCTCTTAGATAGCTTATAGTCAGCCGAAAATGACTCCAGTATTTCTGTATAGGCAGATTTATTAAAACTGCTTAAACTGGCCTCAAATAAGGGGTTAAATATGGTTTCGGTTACATACTGATTATCCTGATTTCTGCCGGTATTAACACGCCAGTTAGCAAGCTCCTGCACTAATGCACCAGAACTATCCCTCATGGGGAAATACGGGTTTGCATTTACATAGCTCGAAAAATTCCCATATGGCGAGTTAGCCTGATCAACCTGGGTAACGGTAAGGTCATTTCTGATGATAAGGCGGGAGTTAGGATTGTATGTAAAATTTACACCACCACTGTATCTTGTATTGTCAGATCCCTTCATTATACCTGGTTGCGTTTGGTAACGCAGGTCAATTCCGTATCTGAAAGACTGGTCACCACCCTGCGCGTACAGCGAGTGCTTTTGCTGGTAGGCATTTCTTAATGGTTGTGATAACCAATAGGTATTCACGCCGCTTGCTACATTTTTTAAACGCGTAAACAACTGTGCGTCCAAATCGTCCTGCTTATCGCCGCTTGTAAAACTGCTGGCGTCATAAAGGCCAACAAGTTGCTCATACTCTATTTTTTGCTTGGCATTAAGCACATGGTAGTCAGATAAGTCGGGGCCATTAAAGGTTAGCTCGTAATTATATGAAAGCTGTAGTTTGCCGGCTACCGGGGCTTTGGTAGTAATTACCATTACTCCGTTGGCAGCTCTTGAACCATAAACCGCTGTGGCGGCGCCATCCTTTAATAACGTAACCGATTCAATCCGGTTGATATCCAAATCGACAACTTTTTGGAGCGTAACTTCAAAGCCATCTAATATAAAAGCCGGAAGATTGTAATTGCTCGAAAGATTATTACGGTCAAGAATATCATCATTTATTGATGGGATGGCTGTAGCACCACGCACGTTGATCTTGGGCAGCTTGTTGGGGTCGGCCCCGCTAAGGTTGTTATCCAACACTTTAAATGAAGGATCAAAAGATTGGATACTTTTAAGCAGGTTTTGAGGGTTATTACGTTTAAGATCTGCCCCGCTTACCGTTATGGCACTACCTGTGTAGTTATCTTTTTTAATGATCTGATAGCCGGTAACTACAACGTCTTTAATGTTGTTAATATCAGGCACCATTTTCACGGTAATTACTTTTGCGGTGCTTACCTTAACTTCTGCCGCTTTGTAGCCCATAAAAGTAAAAACCAAAATTTGGCCGGGATCTGCCGCTACATTAAATTCACCGGTGTTGTTAGTTTGCCCAACAAGGCCTACAGTACCCTTAAGTGAAATGTTTACACCAGGGATCCCCGCTTTGCTTACAGAATCAATTACCTGCCCGTTTATCTGCACTTTATTTAAATGGTTAACAGGAGCTTCCTCGGGCGCTTTATTCTGGATAACTATAGTTTTGTTAATTATGGTAAAGCTTAAGCCATTGTTTTTCAAACAGGCGTTAAGCGCTTCCTGCAAGGGCGCATTCTTAACATCTATATCGGTGGTTTTCCCTTTGATGCTTACTTTTTCGTTATAGAAAAATAAGTATCCTGTTTGTTGCTTTATTTCCTTAAAAACGGTTTCAAGGCTTTTGTTTTTGCCAAACAACGTTACGGTTTGCGAATAACTTGCTGCAGATAAGTGCAAGGCACCAACAAGTAGTAGTATAGTAGTGAGTTTCAATACTAAAAGAAGTTTATACTTTACGTTCCGTATTGCGCACACGGCATTGTAAAGAAAGGTTAATTTCATATTTTTGATTAATAGGGTTAAACAAATGCAGCATTGGCCTTGAACATCTAATACTGCTGACCTTCACCGGGAGCTGTGAGACGCTTCCGGTTTTTTCTTGTCAAAAATTCCGTGGAGTTAGAGTAGTTTTCTATTCATGCCTTTCGATTAAGTGTTAGTTTAGTTAGTTAGTTGTTTTTTTAGTTAAAGATCGGGTTAGATAGATGCGCTTATTTTTTATTAGAAACCGTTACAGTTTTGCCTTCAATGCTGAACTTTACATTATTAAGCTCCAGTATTTTAAAAACATCGCCCAGGCTGCTGCTTCTTGAAATTTCGCCGAAATATTTTTCATGGGGAATATCCTTATCGTAAACCACATCAATATTGTACCAGCGGCTCACTTGCCTCATTACTGATCGGATATCTTCGCCATTGAAAGAGAATATGCCATTTTTCCATGCCACTTCCTGATCAATATCTACCTGGCGTTTAATAATAGTCCCGTCACCATCTCTGTTAATAACAGCTTGCTCCCCTGGCGCAATAGTAACGGTGCCTGATGGTGAAGTAACTTTTACCGAACCCTCCAATAAAGTTGTTCCCATAACCGCCTCATCATCATAAGCGTTTATGTTAAAGTGAGTTCCTAATACTTCAATAGTTTGCATGGCCGATTTTACCCTGAAGGGCATCTGTTTATTCTTTACCACTTCGAAATAGGCCTCACCGGTAAGGGTTACCATACGCTCATTACCCGTAAACACAGTTGGATAGGTTATAGATGATGAAGCATTAAGCCAAACGTTAGTGCCGTCGGGCAGGATAACTTTGTATTGGCCGCCCTTTGGTGTAGCTATTGAGTTTTGAAACAACTGATGCTGACCGGTTTGGACGCTAAGTACCTTGTAAACAAGCTGCCCATCGGCCATTTTAGTGATGATCACCCCTGCCTGCCGGGCAATTTCACCTTTTAAAGCATCGTCCAGCAAAATTTTTGTTCCATTACTAAGCGTTAAAAGTGCTTTATTACCACCTGGAACAATCCCCTTATAAGCATTTACAACAACATTGTTGTTTTTTACATTATTGGTATTGATAAGAAAATATATTCCAAATGATATGAAAAATAGGATTAAAGCTGCCGCCGCATATTTTACCCATAGATACTTCATACGCGGAGCGATGGATTGCTTTTGATAATCCCTGATCCGTTGGTCAACTACATCTTTAATGGCGTCTTTTAAATGAATATAATCTCCCTCATTTTCGCTGGTGATGAGATCATCGCTTAAATCGAACACATTATAGTAAGTTTCCAGAAACTTTACTTCTTCGTTTGTAGCGTTACCGAGTCTGTACTTTGTTAATATCTTTATAAAATATTGCTTGTCTGCAGGGTCCATTAAAATCTTATTATATATACATGAGTCAAAAAAATGCAAATAGCCCACAAGAATTAAAAAATAATTTACATTTATTTAACAACAGGTATATTTGGCTATACGGGGTGCATATTTATATAATAAAATATATTAAAAACAATAGTTAGTTGTTTTTAACCACTTTTGGGCTTCTGAAAGTTAAGAATTGTTACTTTTGATAGAAATAAATCACCACATAGAGTAAAAAAAGCGATTTCCTCAATGTATTAAGCGCTCTTCCCATTTGGTTTCTCACTGTTTTTGGCGAAATATTCAATTGGTCGGCTATTTGCTGGCTGGAGAGGCCTTCATTAAAACGTAAGCTAAATATCATTTGCTGCTGAGGGGGCAACGTACTTACAAGATCGGTAAATGCCTTTAAAAATTCATCATGAAGCATATTAGCGTCTGCCCGCCCTGCCGTGCTTTCAATTTCTTCGGCGCCATCCGGTAAGGCTGCATACTTAGCTTCCTTTTCCATTTTCTTGAATACACCGTTACGGGCGGCAACAAGGAGATACGCGGGCAGATTAGCTATAGGTGCTTTAGAACCCCGGATCCATAGTTGTACAAAAACGTCCTGGGCAATATCCTGTGCGCGCTCCGCATCATTGAGCCTTTTATAAGCTGTATTATAAACCTGTTTCCAATATTTATTATAGAGCACATCGAAAGCCGGCTTACTTCCCTTACTAAGGAGTAACAAAAGTTCAGCATCATCCGCTATTTTCAAATCCGGGCCCATGACGCTGCAATATAAGCTTTGAGAGGGGAAACGTAAAGAGTAGTTAAATGTGATTGGATGTTCACTAATCCAAATATATCAATTATTCTAACAAAACAGAACCGGATAGTCAGGCATTGCGTGAGCAGATCGCTGCCTGCATCGCCACGTAGAAGGTTGCCCCGCCCTGTTCGCTTTCCAGCCATCAAAAGTGAACCCCGTACCGGTCTTTATAAAAGACGGTGAGCTTGCTCTCCGGTATTGGCTCTTACCTATCAGAAAAAAGCAGAGGATGTATCAGAATGACAAGCGCATCAGCCGGCGCAGCGCTTTTCCACTCCGGTTCCGATTTATACAATCCGATGCGATAAACTTTATAGAAGTTTGTATTGGATATTATCTAAGCTTTAATTGATAGGAAGACAAACGATGGCAAAAAACAATTTAATAAAAATGAACAACGTCGGCATCGTTGTCGAATCTCTGGATAACGCCATTGCTTTTTTTACGGAGATGCCGTGATGCTGCGCCTGGGAAGTAATGCTTATGTACGCCGAAGCGCAAAATGAGATAGCCGGGCCCGATGTATAGAGCACAAAACGCTTCGCTGACCTTTTTTTGGCAATAAAATCTAACAGGCACTTTAAGGTAACCAAATAGAATCGTATTCCGTAAAAGAACATTTAAAACAATATTAAGATATACTATCCCCTAGTTTCAAAAGGATACCCGTTGCCTTTTATTTTCAATCATTTCTTTTAAAAACATACTTGCATTGAACAATTGTCAATTCTTAAAATTCAATTCATAACTGCTTAAACGAAAATCATGAAAAAAAGTCTTCTTTTCCCCGCAGTATTACTGGTGCTAACCGCTTGTAAAAATAATATTCAGGTTAAACCAGCTTCCTTGCAAAACATAAAGGCAACAGCCCGGTCGGTACAATCAATCCCTTTTCGCACAGACAGTGTTTATGGCGTTAACGTTCATTTTGGTCAGGCAAACAATACGGATTATGTGGCTGATAAAATAAGTTTTGCCATCAGTCTGGCCAAACAAATGAACTTTAATTATTTCCGTACCGATGTAAGTATGAACAGCAGCGGTGTTCCGTCCAACCCTGCATTCCAGCCATTTGTTGATTCCGCGTATAATGCCGGTATAGGCATTTTAGCAATCATGAATAACCCCGCTGTCACTGCACCTGCAAACGGCATAACTTATACAACCACCGAACTCACGAACTACAACACATCAGGCTATAACCGGGGGTATGGTTTTGCATCACGCGCTGCATTGCAGGGAAAGATCCAATTTATCCAAATTTTTAATGAATTGGAAAATGATAATAACGCTTTGATATTAAAAGCAACATATTCCGGCACGCAGGAGCCTGTGATTGGCCAAAATGATGCCAAATATGACATGACCAAATATCCCGCCTATTTCCAATTTATGCTGGGAGCCTACGACGGCATAAGGGCTGCCGATAGTTCAATCAAAATCGGCACTAATTATGCCTGGCTCCATTACGGATTGTTCCTTAAGTTCAGCAAAGATATGCTCGCGCAAAACAAAAAGCTGGACTTCATGCTTTTGAATTGGTACAACGGCGAGGAATACGGGACTGATAAATCGCACAATGTTTATAGCCAGGATGTGCCAATGGCAAATGAGGCGATTAATCGCCTGAAATATAAATTTTTGACGCAACCGGCGAGTCCCCTGGTTACGCAGGTAGGGTTAAGTGAAACCGGAATCTCGTTTGGCGGTGGTGCCACTCCCAATCCAAATGGTTTAGGCAAAGGTGGTTTTTTAACGCTTATGCATGATCAGTACAAACCGCATTGTAACTTCATTTTTTATTATGAGCTATTTAAAGAGTTAAACTCAAGGGCATCCAATCCGAAAGAAGCACAATTTGGCATTCAGATCGCAACGAACCCTGCCAACCACCTGGTTACTGACACCCTATCCAATTTATATTAATAAATAATTCCCCAATTTGGCCTCCCCGAATGCGCTGGGAGTAAAAAAACAGATAGATCGCCCATAAAAAGCTGTTAAAACTAATTCAACCTTAAAATATTTTTCAAAAATAAATGCTAAAGACCCTTGCCTTGAAACGTGCGAAAAGCGGAGTGATTATCTTTTGAGATGACAGGGGATCGCTGATGCCGCGGCAGAAAGGAGTTCAAATAATCTTTAACGTACCAAATAAGCATATATGCAAATAGTGTTGACCGATGGTCAAGAAGCTCTGTTATTCGTAATGTATTAACAAAATTTAGAAAGGAACACGATTTACATCAGCTGGTTTTCTTATAATTAAAAATAGCCCAGCCATTGAATACAACAGCAAATAAAGCTATAATGCCTAATTGTCTCAGGATATCTTTAAAACCACTCCCCTTCAGGATGATCATCCGCATGACTTCAATAAGATAACTCACCGGGTTAAATTGACTAACCGCTTTTGCCCAGTCGGGCATGCTGTCGATAGAGGTAAACAGGCCACCCATCAGTATGAAAACCATCATAAAGAAAAACATAATGAACATGGCCTGCTGCTGAGTTTCGCAAAAGGTTGAGATCAGTAATCCAAAACCCAAAACAGCCAGCAGGTAAACCGATACAAAACTATACAGTAAAAAGATATTCCCCACGGGGATAATACGGTAAATAAGCCATGCGACAATAAGCCCGAGAGTGAATACCACGTTACCCAGCACCCAGAACGGGATAAGTTTACCTAATATAAAATGATGCTTTTTTATAGGTGTTACATTGATTTGCTCAATGGTGCCAACCTCCTTTTCCTTTACAATATTAAGTGCAGCTAAAAATCCCCCTACCATGGTTACCAAAATAGCCAAAATACCGGGCACCATAAATACATGATAGTCAAGAAATGGATTAAACCAGTTAGATGACGCGATATCAATTGAAAGCGTCCGGTCAAATTTTGCAGGCGGCACCAGTTGCAGTCGCACTTCGCCGTTAAAATCTTTAATAATACCGGTAAGGTAAACGCCACCCAAATTGGCCTTGGTGCCATTGATGGCATTTACCGCGATGAATATTTTTTGCCCGTTCTCGCGCACCAGGTTGCGTTCAAACCCCCGCGGTATTTCCAGTATCAGGTCGGCATCATCAGTTTCAATAAGCCGGAATGCTTCTTTAAATGAAAAGTTATAACCGGTAAGTTTAAAATAACCCGACGACGTGATTTTGGAAATGAGTTTTTGTGAATAGGACGAATGATCGTTATCAATTATGGCGATATTGATATTCTTCACCTCGTAATTGGCAGCCATTGGAAGGATAAGCAGCTGTATTACCGGCATTACAATAACCATGGCCAGTATGGCCCTGTTACGGAATATTTGTCTGAATTCCTTTTGCAGTAAAAATCTGATGGTTCTCATGATAAACGTATCTTAAAACTTTTTAAGCTTACTATGAGCAGAAAAACAGTTATGCCCGATAATATAAGCGTTTCCTTCCATATCGCGTTAAACCCCGACCCTTTGATCATGATGGCTTTTACAATGATGTAATACCATTTTGCGGGAATAATATTGGAAATCAATTGCAGTGCAACCGGCATATTTTCAATGGGAAACATAAAGCCACTGAACAGGATGGTGGGCAATAGCATGCCCATTAATGAAATGAGCATGGCCACCTGCTGCGAACTGGTTTTAACTGAAATAAAAATACCCAGCGTAAGGCAGGTTATAATAAAAAGTGTACTCTCGGCAAACAACAGAAATACATTCCCGTTCACCGGCAAATCGAGTACAAAAACACTCAGTAATAAAATAGATGCCACGTTAACGAGCGACAGCATCAGATAGGGTACCGCTTTTGATGCAATTACCAGCAATGGCTTAAAAGATGAAACCAACAGAATTTCCATCGTACCGGTTTCCTTTTCTTTAACAATGGATACAGCGGTCATCATTACACAAACCAGCATGAGCACCAATGCCATTACGCCAGGGACAAAATTCGAGGCCCCCTTAAGCTGGGGATTGTAGAGCATCCTGATCTCAGGAGAAATACGGTAAGGCGTCTGGCCTGTTTTGTTAAGCGCAGCAAGGTAATCCTGGATGATCGCGGTGACATAACTGGTTAACGTGGTCGCATTATTGGGGTCGGACGCGTCGGCAATTACCTGTATCCCGGCATTGTGCTGATGCAGTAGCTCATTGTTAAAATTGGCGGGGAAAATTACTGCCAGCCGTATGCTGCCCCTTTTAAAAGCATCTTCCATTTGCCGGCGGTTCATTACTGCCTGTTCCGTTTCGAAATATTTACTGGCCGCAATTTTTGTGATAAGCTGATGTGAAGCCGGGTCATTAGCCTGATCTAAAATGGCTATCCGGGCGTTCTTTACCTCATTGGTAAGGGCAAACCCAAAGATCAGGATCTGCACGACAGGCATTCCGAAAAGGATGAGCAATGTTTTACGGTCACGTAATACATGCGTAAACTCTTTTTTTATAAATATTGAAAATTGTTTCATCGCCAAATGTTTAATCGCTTCGTTTTGCGCCGCGGGCCAGTTCATAAAATACTTCGTCCATAGAGCCGACACCGAAGCTGGCTTTTAAATTAGCAGGGGAATCCAATGCCTTGATCTTGCCATCTACCATGATAGATATGCGGTTACAGTACTCCGCTTCGTCCATATAATGGGTGGTTACAAATATGGTTACCCCGTTATCTGCCGCGTTATAGATCAGGTCCCAGAACTGCCTGCGTGTTACCGGGTCAACACCTCCTGTAGGTTCATCCAGAAAAACAATTTTTGGCTCGTGCAGAATAGCCACCGAGAACGAGAGTTTTTGTTTCCAGCCCAAAGGTAGCGAAGCCACCAGCTTTTTCGCTTCGTTCTGCAGCCCAAGCTTATCGATCAGCTCTTCGCTTTTGGTTTTCAGTTGCCGGTCAGACAAACCATAAATACCCCCAAAGAACCTGATGTTTTCCAGTATGGTCAAGTCCTCATAAAGCGAGAACTTTTGGCTCATGTAACCTATATTCTTTTTAATCTGCTCGGTTTGCTTATATACATCAAACCCGGCAATGGTAGCCTGGCCCGATGACGGAATGGACAGTCCGCATAACATGCGCATGGCGGTTGTTTTACCCGCGCCGTTAGCCCCCAGGAAACCGAATATCTCGCCCTGATCTACCGTAAAGGTGATCTCGTCGGCGGCAATAAAACCGCCGAAACGTTTTGTTAGTTTATTTGTTTTTATAACCGGCTCATTCATATTAATTCTTTAAGAGTTTAATAAAACTGTCCTCAATGGTTACTTCGGTCTTTTTCAGATCTGTGCCGTTAACGCCCTGCTGTTCCAGATAAGTTCTTATTTTGCTTAAATCAGGGTGTTTATCCTTAAAGGCAACATGTGCATATTCGCCAAAGGCGTAACTATCAAGCACCTCGTTGTATTGGTGCAGGGCTTTTAAAAGCGAGCGCATATTTTCGGCTTTTATAGCATAAAGGTCTTCCGGATAAGAGCGTACAATATTGGCAGGGCTGTCAACAGACAATATTTTACCCGATTGGATCAGGGCGATATGGTCGCACAAATTGGCCTCGTCCATGTATGGGGTAGATACGACTATGCTGATATTTTGCGCCTTCAACTTTTTCAACATCTCCCAAAACTCCTTGCGCGAAACCGGATCTACCCCCGTCGTGGGTTCATCTAAAAACAAAACAGACGGTTTATGGATCAAGGCACAGCATAATGCCAGTTTCTGTTTCATTCCCCCCGACAGTTTACCGGCGCGCCGCGTCTTAAAAGGTTCCAGCTGCATATAGATATCCTTAATAAGATGATAATTTTCCTGAACGGTAGTATTAAAAATGACAGCGAAAAAATTGAGGTTTTCTTCAACCGTCAGATCCTGATACAAGGAAAACTTGCCGGGCATATATCCTACCCTGCTCCTGATCTGTTTGTAATCTTTCACCACATCAAAACCGTCTACCGTAGCCGAGCCGCCATCCGGAAGCAACAGCGTAGTAAGCATCCGGAAAATGCTGGTTTTCCCCGCGCCGTCCGGCCCTATTAAGCCAAATATCTCGCCCTGTTCTACCGAAAATGATACCGCATCAACCGCCGTTTTATCCTTATCATAAACCTTGCTTAAATCCTTAACTACTACAGCTTCCATCATTATAATTTTACGTCCGCGTACATCCCTATTTTCAGATAGCCATCATTCTTTATCCTGATCTTAACGGCATACACCAGGTTGGCACGTTCATCTTTGGTCTGAATGGTTTTTGGCGTAAATTCCGCTTTGTCACTCACCCGCTCTACTGTCCCTGTATAGGTTTTGTAAGTATCTTTCGTATCATCAACCAGCACCTTTACCCGCTGACCAACCTTTACGTGCGATAGCTGGTCACCGGTGATATAAGCCCTGAGTTTTATAAAGTCCAGCGCGGCTATCTTGTATATGGGTTTACCATCGGCGGTAACCTCATTTACCTCGGCGTATTTGGTCAATACTATACCGTTAACCTCATTAACGATCCGGCATTTTTCAAGCTGATCATTGATTTGCTGTATTTGCACGTTTAAAGGTGCGGTTTGCTCATTAAGGTTGGCCGAGGTAATACCCAGTGATGACCGGGTTGCCGCGATTTGCTTTTTTACAACCACTACCTGCGTATGGGCATCGTCCAGTTGTTTCTGCGTGGCGGCATCGGCTTTTAGCAGGTTGGTAATGCGCCTTTGTTCACGTTCGGCCTGACGCAGTTGTTCCCGAAGTGAGGCTGTTTGTACGGCTATATTTGGCTTTCCGCTTAACACCGTACTTATTTGCGCCTGTAGTTGTTTCTTCTTTAAATAGAGCTGCGCGCTGTCTATATATCCAACCACCTGGCCGGCCTTTAACATCTGGCCTTCTTCCAGGTCGAGCGCCTTGATAGCGCCGGACGCTTCTGCGGAGACAATGGTTTCAACGGCCTCAAATGTACCCGATGCGTCATATTTTTCTTCCTTATTATTACATGCGGTTAAAGCTGTCAAAATCAAAACTGATAATGATAATGTTTTCATAATATGCCTTTATTTTAATTACCTGTTGTAGTTTTTTGATTGTGCTGCGCCATTAATAACTGTATCTCGTGCAGTATTTTGTTCTGCCTGGCCTGATCTTCGGCATTCACTTCGCTCAAAAAATCGTTACCGTTTATTACGCCATTCTCCAGTTGTGCCATAGCAGTTGTTTTCACCTTATCGCGCAGCTCTATGATCTCATTATCTGAGGCCAGCAACTGTTGATACTTGCCAATCTCGGCATCCTGCTGTTTTACGGTTAAATTGGTATTAAACAGGAAGGTTTCTTTTTGTACGCCTAAATTTCTGCGGGAGATATTGATGAGTGCCCTTTCTTTTTTTATCGTATAGAACGCTGACGGCGACCAGGTAAAACGGATCCCCCCTATATAGTAAGCATCAGCGCCACCGCTAAGCATATTAAGCGCCGGCCTGCCCATTCCGCCCTGAAAAAAGGCGTTGAGTTTTGGTAAAGCTTTTGCTGTAATCATTTTGTTCTGGACATCGAGATTTTTGCTTTGCTCGTCGTAAACCAGTAACTCCGGGCGGTTAATTTGCTTTGAGGCTATTACCGCCCCGGGCTTAGCGAGGACGGTTTGACTGTCGATACCCCTCCCGGTAAACAGGCTCAGCATATCAGCATATGCTTTGCGGGAAGCCTGCAGTTCAATGGTATGCTGCTTGGTCTTCAGTAGATCAGCCCTGATCACGTCGCCGTTACTTTTAAAGGCGGCGCCATTCTTTATAGCTGCCTGTACCTTATTGAGCCCCAGCTGCACGTTTTTTATCAGCAATTCATTTTGCTTTATCTGTTCGTCAATAAGGAGCACGCCAAAGTACAGCTGATTGATACGTTCTTTAAGCTCATATAATGATGTTTCCAATTGCTGCTGCTCAACGGCGGCATTGCCTTTCGCAAGTTGTTTTTGCTGCCCCAATACGCCGCCATCATAAACTAACTGGTTTATTTCGCCGTAAAACTTATACTGATCTTTACTGATATCCGGGATAGCAGCGTTGGACAATTTGACAGGCACCTGGGTAACCGCTGATTGATACGTAGCCTGACCATTAATATTCAGCTGAGGCAGGTAACCTTTCCGGATGTTGTCAACAGTATAGTCGGCGGCTATGGCAATCAGTTCCCGTTGCCTTATTAAGGGATAGTTTTGTTTTGCCAGAGTGTAACAATCATTTAAAGTAAGCTGACCGGCTGGCTGCGCATGGCTGTAAGAAAGGGTCAACAGCTGAAATGCACATAGATAGAAAAGCTTGTTCATATTAATCAATTTATTTATTAATTTGATTTAGTCGTTTGATTAACTCAATATCAAAAAAAATGCCTTATTCAAGCATCATTTTTATCCATTTGGGGATCAACAGTTTACGTTCATCCATTAATTGCTTAAAAGCGGCCTCATTAACAGCTCCGGTTGTTTCAAATATAGGTTTGCTGATAAAGGGAAAAACCATCATGCCTAAAAAACTCAGAAACAACTGTATGGGGTTAATATCTTTTTTCCTCTCGGCCAGTTGTTTTACAAAATGAGATTTTAAAACATAGGTATTTAACTGCACCGTTTTTCCAAAACGTTCAGGATTGTTCCTGATCTCGCTCAAAACAAAAATGGGCAAATCCGGATTTTTGAGCAACATATCAATATAGTTAGCGGTTATCCAGTCAATTTTTTCTTCAAGCGTGTTATCAGGATTATTGAGCGCAGGAGCTATAAAAGAAAAAAGCTGCTGTACCTTCTCCATCATGATAATTTCAAAAAGCTTTTCCTTGCTGCGAAAATAATAATGAAAAAGCGCGAGGTTCAAACCGGCCTCATCTGCGATATCCCTGGTTTTTGTAGCGGCATAGCCTTTTTTGGTAAATACAATCCGCGCCGCCTCTTTTAGTTTTTCTTCGGTCGAAAGATTCTCTTTAGTCAGCTGCTCGTTTATAACTGCCATCATTGTGAATTAATATGCAAACATATAAAGATTTTTTTATTCAATCAAAATATTTAATCATTTGACTAATTTTATTGCCCATACTGTTAATCGGCTTAGCGTTTGCAAATGATAAATCTAACAGGTTCTCTACGATCGATTCATAGCTTTCAGGGTGGCCCCGCACTTTTCTATCACTCATAAGCTTTCATTTCTAATTAATACGCTAACGTTATGCTTAGGCAACTATATTCTTAACTGCAAGATTATAGTCTAATTTCAACCAGCGAGGTACTGTTTTGCTCTAATCAGCAAAATCGTATCGTTCTGCCTATTTGTTAACAGTCGGACAATTCCGTATGACTGTTTTTTATCGTTTCCGCCGGACAATGTAACCAGGGAGCACCGTCGGTGAAAAATTGGCATCCCGAATAAAAAATATTCAGTCCGAAACTGCCGGATTTTCATTTTTTTTAGCTGATCCGGTTTGGTATTTTCCTTGTAATAAGTTTGTTATCACGATGATTTAATTAATTATTGTTCATTTATTTTTTAAAGTAATTTAAAGGAGAAAAGTCCATGACCTTAGTTAAATTCAACAACAACCGTAACAACACATTATCGCGAGGCTTTAATGAAGTTTTTGAATCCATTTTCAACGACACTTTTCTGAACGACAGGATGCTGACCCGCGTCCCTGCTGTTAATATCAGTGAAAACAACTACCATGTGGAGCTGGCTGCGCCGGGATTGAAAAAAGAGGATTTTAAACTGAGCCTGGAGAACAACAACTTGACCATATCTTTGGAGATGACCGGGAAGCCGCTTACGATCTTTTTAACAGTTTGAAAGGAAACCAGGAAATAAACTTGCCGTTACATATCGACCTGATGGAAATCGTAGATGATCTGCCGGTGAAGATCAAATCGAAACAGTAAAATCAAATATTGACGTAGCTCGTCTCCATAATGTTTCACCATCCCAATTTTAGTTTAACAGCACTTTTAAAAGTATCGCCAACCGGTAAATGCTGCCCGGAAATTACAATTTTGGCCTTTTCAAAATAATCGATTTTACTAATGTTGACGATATATGATTTATGTATACGTACGAAGCATTCTTCAGGCAGCGCTTGTTCCATATTTTTCATCCGCTCGAGCGTCATCAGTTTACCTGTTGTAAGGTAGAAGATCAGATAGTCCCCAAGCCCTTCGATATAAAGAATAGTAGCAAAATCAGTCTTTTGAATTTTGTATTCTGTACGGAGCATCAGGTACCCAGAGCATTGCTGTGACGAGGTTCCAATGCGTTGTTTTGCTTTAGCGACGGCAACAAGAAAGCGGTCAAAAGTGATAGGCTTTAAAAGATAATCAATCACGTCATGCTTGTACCCTTCCAGCGCATACTCTGCATAAGCTGTGGTGAGTATTACTTTGGCGTGGTTGTTTTTCAGGGACTCCATTAGTTGAATACCTGTGATCTCCGGCATCTGTATATCCAGCAACACCAGATCGGCCAATCCTTTATTGATGGCCTCAAGCGCTTCGGACGCGCTTGTTGTTTGCAGAATAAGCTCAAGCCTAGGCGTTCTTTTAATATAACCGGATAACAACCGTATAGCCGGATGCTCGTCATCCACCACAATACACCGTATCAATCTTTTACTTTCCATAGTATAATTGCAGTTTTACAACAAACAGGTTATCAACTTCGGTAATTTCCAGCCGATGAAGACCGGGATAAAGCAGATTCAGCCGCTGTTTTACATTCTTAAGGCCGATGCCTCCTGTTATATCCTTTTTATGGGTGCCGATTATGTTAGCGCAGCTAAAATTCAACTGATCGGAGTTGCTGTCAATCTCCATTTTCAGCCAATTTTCTTTTATGCTTACCTCGCCGTGTTTAAAAGCATTCTCTATAAAAGGGATCAATAGCAACGGCGGAATGTGAGCAGTTTTATCTCTGCAACTTTTCGTTACCGCTATCATAGATGGGTACTCAAAGCGGAGCTGTTGTAATGCAATATATTTTTCGATGTAGCTGATTTCGGTACTTAGCAGAACCACTTCGTTGCTATTGTACAGCATATATCTTAACAACTCCGACAATCCCGATATGGCAGGTAAGGCCTGTGCATTTTGTTCATACACCAGCGCGTAGATATTATTGAGGTGATTGAAGAGAAAATGCGGATTGATCTGCGAGCGCAGGAAAGACAATTCAGTCTGCCGGTTTTGCAATTGTAATTCTACCTGCTGTAATTCTTTATATTGCGAGTACCTGACCAGGTAAAATATGATTGCGAAAAATACCTGCGCTGTAATGGGAATAATGACCAGTTGAAAATAACGGCTCATGCGCACAGGAGCATCTGCAAAAGCTCTTGCCCAGAACAGACAACAAAAATAGGCTCCCATGCAAATAACCAGTAACCCAAAGAACAACTGTGGATATTGTTTTCGCGGATGAAACCAGCATAATAATAAGTATACACCCAGTGCCACTAAATAGTATATCAATATATCGCCTGCAAATTGCACCCACTCGGCTATGCTGTGGCTACCGCCGGCAAAAGAAAACCGGCCACGTACCAAGCCCGGCAGTTGCCTGGCAATAATAACCAGCACATAAAAAACTAAAAACGTAAAAGAGAATAGGGATAACCTTTTCTTCATAAAACAAAGTTATCACAATTTGTGCTCGCCTGTACAGGAACCGCCTGCCTGTTTGCCGAGGTGTTTGGGCATTTGAACGATATCTCCGGCCTTGTATTTCCCCATGGTTTACTTTGGCTGAAACTTAAAACAAACGATCATGAAATTACACTTCCTCTTTTTGTGCGTCCTATGGCTATGCCCGGTATTGTTGAAGGCTCAGCCAAAACCCATTACTGCATATTTTGATGAACTGGGCCGGAGCAGGCAACATAACGGCAATATTTTAGTGGCCGATAATGGACACCCCATTATAAACTTTTCTGCGGGTTATGCAGACTTTCGAACGCAAACGCCAAACACATCATCATCCCGCTTTAACCTGGCCTCCATTTCAAAGGTGATAACGGCAACGGCCATTTTGCAATTAAGGGATAAAGGTAGGTTCAGCATTGATGACGCTTTAGTGCGCTACCTGCCTGATTTTCCTTACAAGGATATCAGGATCCGCCATTTGCTAACGCATACCTCCGGCCTCCCCGACCTTGAACTGTTTGAAGACCTCGTAAAACGGTTCCCGGATACGGTAATCACCAATAGTGATGTGTTGCCTCAATTGCGCAAATGGCAACGAGGGCTGTATTTTAAACCCGGCGATGAATTTCGCTATTGCAATACCGAATATAATTTACTCGCACTGCTGGTTGAAAAGGTAAGCGGCATGCCCTTTCCGATATATCTAAAAAAATACATTTTCGGGCCGGCGGGGATGAAAGATACCTACATCACCATGCGCAATCAAAAGAACGACGGTTTGGTCGCCCAACCGCAGATGAAACCCCACCCGGGATACGATTCAACTTTCGTAGCGGTTGACTCCATTTCTCGCTTTAGATACCTTACCTATAACAACAGCTGCACCACCGGGCAGAGCAATGTAATGAGCACCACAGCCGATATGATGAAGTTTGACCGGGCTTATTTTAAAGGCAAACTACTTGAAGCAAGCACCATGCAGGAAGCGATGACACCCGTTAAACTAAATAATGGCAATGTGTACTACGACCGTCGAATGGACACCATGGACGGCGAAGGAAAGATGACTTATGGCTTAGGCTGGGAAATTTTTGAGCAGTCCGTTTTCGGCAGATCTGTTGGGCATGGAGGATTTAAGTTTGGCCTGGCCACCTTTTATCTGCATAACCTTACAAAAAATCAAACTATTATCGGTTTCGACAATACAGCAGGGAGCGAATTCGGACGGTTTATTACCTCCTCATTATCACTTCTGAATAACAAACCACCGATGGTATTCAGAACCAGCCAATCGTTAGTGACGCTTTACGGCACCGCATTGGTAAAACAGGGCACGGACCACGCTGCTGCTGTCTTTCAGGCAAATAAGGCAGACCGTATCGCCTACTATTTGAACGAAGGGGAAATGAACGACTTAGGCTATAATCTTTTCTACATGTCTTCCTTCCCAGGCCACCGTGAAATGGCACTCGAAGTGTTCAAACTAGCGACCTTTATTTTTCCTGAAAGTTATAATACTTATGATAGCTATGGGCAATTACTAAATGAAAGTAGTAAAAAGGATGATGCTATCCTGATGTATAAAAAGTCGATAGAGTTAAATCCTGGGAACGAAGATGGTAAAAGAGCATTAAGCCAGCTGCTGGGACTTAAGGATGTTAAATAAAGTAAGGTGAGTCTAAACAACCTGTCAATTAGCAAAGTATGCCGATCGCAGATAGATGGAGTAAGAACACTAGAACGGTTTTATTCATCCAGCCTACATCGATCTGATGATAACTCATTCGAATTGCTGGTTGGTCGGTTAATATTATATCGCGGGCTCACCCCAAAAACATCATTATCGGGCAGCTGGAAGTGCTGTTGTCGTATGCGCAGCGCTTCTATCAACGGCACTTCCGGGCATAACCACGATATTCTTATCCAGCTCGAAGCGGTTCTGGATGAGGCTTTTCGTGACGATAATGTAAGCAGCAAAGGATTGCCGACGGTGGTGTCGGTTGCAGCAGCGCTTCATGTTTCACCCAATTATTTCAGCGGCTTACTGAAAACGCTGACCGGCCAAAGCACACAGCAGCATATCCACGACAGACTGATCGGCCTGGCAAAGGAGATGTTGTTTACCACCGGCCTGTCGGTAAGCGAGGTGGCTTATGCGCTGGGATTTGACTATCCGCAATCCTTCAGTAACCTATTTAAGAGCAGGACCAGTCTATCGCCCGCAGCTTTCCAGCAAACTTTTAATTAACTCATTTTACTTGCTTTGCGATGAATGGGTCACTTTTAGGCGGTTTTTTTCCGTTCAGCCTCATTCCGGCAGCGATCGCAGCGGGTCAGGCTGATGATCAAGTTCCCAACGATCTATTACCGGCTGTTCTAAAGCGGTCTGACGATATTCATCAGGCGCCATGATCGGGACCCCATAGATAATGGGATAGTTACGCTGGCAGGTTTTACAGCTCAATATGCCTTCGATAACATTTTGATCAAAATCCTGCGCCAGTATTCTTAATTGCAGATTATGCTTGTCAAAAGGACAGCAAAGTTTTGCTATGGTATTTAGTTTCATAAATGATGTGTTGGTAAGTTTAAAGCGTCCTGATAAAGTTTGACTTTTGAGAATGGGTCATCAGCACCCATAATACCGGAGATGACGGCCACACCATCAAAAGGTGTGAGCTTACGAAGTGTCAGTATATTCTCGGGCGTTATGCCGCCTGAAACGAATAAAGGAATAGTGGTGATCTCGCGGGCTTCCCTGACCAACGAGGGCATTACGACCGCGCAGTTTCCTGCAGATGTTGAGGGAAACATCGCACAGAAGGATACATAATCCAGTCCATTCTTATCTGCCCAACGTACGGCCTCCAGATCGCCTGAACAAGTGATACCTGCCAACAAGGGTCTCGCCACCCTGTTTTGTATCTCCGCATAGTTCGGGGGTATAGCATCGAAATGTACGCCATCCAGCTCAGGCGATCCCAATAGTAATTCCCAGTCGTTATCAATGAGTAAAGGCACGCTGTAGGCCCGGCACAGGCTGGATACCGCGGCTACGCAGGACCGCTTATCGGCTTCCGGCAGCCAGTTGTTCCATAGCTGTACCGCGTCAATGCCCGCTTTTAAGGCCAGAGCCAGTTTTGACAGCAGCAGCGCCCGGTCCATTGCCGGATCGACCACCAAATATACCCCGCCGGTTATTTGCAGATTATCTCTCATGTCCAGCCCTGTTTTAACGCCTGAAAAAATGCTGCCCAGTATGGATCCTTTTCGTAATAGGGCATCGGCTCATCCCGGCCATCCGTAACCAGGCATATACCTCGGGCCTTGTCGGTAAATTCACCGATCACCGTACTTTTGATCTGTTTAGCGGCAAGCGCTGCTAAAACCTGTTCTTCACTACCCGGGCTGGCAGCTATGATCATAGCACCCGCACCGATACAAAAGCGCTCATCGATACCGAACAGCCGGGTCACCTGCTGCTGGACAATTCCGGAAGGCAGATCTTCATTTCGGATGCGAACGCCCAGGCCTGACGCAAGTGCCATTTCATAAACAGCGCCCAGTACACCGCCTTCTGTCACATCGTGCATGGCTGTGATCTGCCCGGTCCCCGTCGCTGCCAGCGCATCGGGCAGTGATGAGGTCTGGTAAAAGAGCGCGCAGCACTGGTCATAAACTTCTTTACCCAGTTCGTTCTGTACGGTTCGCGGAAAACTCATGGCCAGGATGGCGGCCGATGATAGTGCGCACTCTTTGGTAACGATGATGACGTCTCCCGCCCTCGCCTGGTCGCTGACCAGGATCTGATCCAGCGGAGCGGTCAGCAACATGGTGCCACCACCGGCAATGGTGGAGTTCTGCCCTTCTATACTGCCGGTATGGCCGCCGGTAATCGCTACCCCAACAGCCTGGCAGTAGCGATGAACATGCTCCCAATACGTGATAAAGTCGTTACCACTCAGCCCCGGCGGCAGGTTAAGCACCATCTGCGCATACATTGGGGAATGACCTGTGGTGGCCATATCATTGGCCATCAGGTGCACCGACAGCCAGGCCGATTCAGCCAGCCCTAATGAAGGAATGAGTGAAAGCGGATCACTGGTCATGGCGAGGCCGGTACCGTTACCGATATCGACCACCGATACATCTACGCCGAAGGCAGGGCCATGCGTGATATTGGAACGGGCAAAGCCCAGGTGTGGTAAGATGAGTTCATCAAAACCGCCGCCGGATATCTTTCCTGAGAACTGTGACATGGTCGCGGGGCTTAATCGTTGAATTTAACATACAGTCCAAAAAAATCGCCTACGGGCACATTCCACTGCTGTACGGGAAACCATTCAGGCAAGCCGGTGCAGGTCCATTCCAAACTGTAATTACGCCCCTGCAGTGCCTCATCGATCTTACCGATCAGGATCTTGGGCGTATAGAATGTTGCCGTTACATAAAAAGGATTTTTACCGAATAGCTGCTGCACTCTGCGGCGCAGCACTTTAGGAGAATTGCGGTTCATCATGCCGAAGGCAATGCCGTGGCGGCCCACGCGTGCCGCCTCACGGATCACCTTTACCGGGTCACGGTAATACTCAAAGGTGGTAATGAAAGCGACCGCATCAAATGTGTTGTCTTTAAAGGGCATGTAATGAGAGTCTGCGTTGACCAGATCGCCCTGGAACAGGTGGACAGCCTGGCCCAGCATAAAAGGTGACAGATCGCCGCCCGTAGCGTCGATACCGATCTCGTGCCACCAGCGGGTAAAGCGTGTGGTACCGCAGCCGAATTCAAGTAATTCTTTCACTCTCGGATCTTTGGCCATCAGCTGCGCCATCACTTTTTTCTGCCAAACTTCTGCGCGCTTATAGCGTCCTTCGTACCATTGTTCGTAAGTGTCGGTGTGCTCCCGGTTGAAAAACCACTCTTTGCGTCCTTGCCAGTTGGTCAGGCTCCGGGTCATCAGGCCAAAATCGCCGTTCTGTTTCAATTCCATTTTCAAAAGGTATAAAATGTAAAAGCCTTGCTTCCGAGGTACAGAGAACGCAGCAGAAACAAGGCTTTTCCTATTGAATGGACAGCATAAAGCTGCTTAAAGACAATACTGGCCATGCATCCCTACGCCGGTATTATCCGTATCAGGTTTATCGGGTATCATCTCAGCCTTGCTTTTCAGCGAAGCACCCCGTGCAAGTGTGCCGGCAAGGTAGCGGTTATTTTAATAGTATCAAAGCGGTAATGAATACTGTAGAACAGGCATTCTGTGACTCACATATGCCGGTCTCATAAATGAAAATATATTTCTTCATATTTAATTTGAAAATAAACGTGAACATTTTTTCATAAAATACCGTATAACGACCTATCACTATTTAACCTATAATAAAACATAGTGCACGATAAGAAAATCATTACAACTGCTGAAATTTCGTTTTAAAGATAGCCGGGTCCTGATTTAAACCCCTCAATAAATAGCGGAGAAATTCATTTTCATCATGCTAACCGATGGTTTTTGGCCGGCATGATCCAAACAAAATAAAACCGACAGAATTACCACAGATCTTATCCATAATGTCTTTTGATTGATCTGCCAGCGGCGTGCGTGTTTAAAGATAAGTTGATCATTAACAGCCTTTCCACGGAAAAGCAGTAATACGATAAAATGAAAAAGCGATTCCTTTTTATTTCCTGCTTATATCTGCTTTGCCCCCTTTTATCCGCTGCGCAAACACAAGGTCCAAAATTCAAAAGGCTTTCTACCAACGAAGGCCTTGCTCAAAGCCATGTAAGCGCTATTTTGAAAGACAGCAGGGGGTTTATGTGGTTTGGCACAGAAGATGGCCTTGACAGGTACGATGGTTATCAATTTACCCACTTTAAACACGACCAAAACGACAAAACAAGTATTACCGACAGTGATGTGATGGCCATTCTGGAAGATCATGCCGGAAATTTTTGGGTCGGTACCAGCAGTGGCCTGGATAGATTTGACCGGAAAACAAACAGGTTCATTCATTATTCAAATAAACATTCAACGGATGATGTTAATGCAATCTTTGAGGATAGTAAAAAAAGGATCTGGCTGGGCACAAGCGGGGGACTGTATCTATTTAATACAGCCAAAGGCACTACCAGTCCCGGTATTAATAAGGCCGATGGCTTGGCACGTGGTTTCATATCTCAGCTTACCGAAGATAACGATGGCTGGCTGTGGATAGGCACTGATGAGGGCTTATACCGCTTTAATCCCAAAAGCGGCAAGTCTGCCCGTTATGCTCATGACCCTAAAAATAGGAAAAGCATCAGCTCGGACTGGGTAAAGGCAGTATATAAGGATCGCAAAGGCGATATATGGGCTGGAACACGCGGCGGTGGGCTGGCCTTATATAACCGTAAAGACAATTCTTTTATCAATTTCAAAAATGATGTGCATAACCCTAACAGCATTAGCCATAACGATATCCTTTCGATCATGGAAGCGAACGATGGTAAACTATGGATAGGTACCGAAAATGGCGGCATCAGTGTATTTGATCGTTCTGCAAATAAATTTATTTCTTACAAATACAATGTAAATGATCCTGCCAGCCTAAGCAGCAATTCTGTTTATTGTTTATATAAAGATGATATAGGGAACACCTGGATCGGAACTTATTCAGGCGGTGTCAACTTTTTACCTGGTCTGAAGGATAAATTTGACACCTATAGCCAAAACCCAAACAACCAAAATAGTTTAAGTAATAATAATGTTTTGTCCATCTCAGGTGATGACAGCGATGAAAATATTTGGATCGGCACCGATGGTGGTGGGCTGAATTTATTTAACAGGAAGAAAAAGACCTTTGTCCATTACCTTCACAAGCATAATAAGATCAATACACCCAGTAATGATTACATTATGGCGATAATGCCCATTAACAAAAACATGATCGCCCTTGGTTACCACGTTGGCGGTTTCGATATGTTCGATAAAAAAAACGGCGCTTTTGCACATCACATGCCGAAGGCAAATCATCCGAACAGTCTTTCTGTTTCTGATATCAATAATATATATAAGGACAGGGATGGCAATATATGGTTGGGGACCTGGAAAGGGGGCCTTAACTTTTACAACATAAAAACCGGGTTTTTTACCCGGTATAAAAACAACCCAAAAGATAATAACAGCTTAAGCAACGATATTGTAACGATCGTTTTCCAGGACAAGCAAGGAATCATGTGGATAGGCACGCATAGCGGCCTGGATCTGCTTGACCCTAAAACCGGTCATTTCACACATTACAGGCATGAGGAGAAAAACAAGCAGAGTTTATCAAATAATACGATAGAGTACATTACTGAAGCGGAAAATGGCGATATATGGCTGGGTACCAATGGCGGGGGGCTAAATCATTTTAACCGGCGGAGCAAAACATTTACTTCCTATACCGAAAAAGAAGGTTTGCCAAGTAATGTAGTCTATGCGATCTTAAAAGATCGTGCAGGGAATTTCTGGCTAAGTACCAACAAAGGAATCTCCAGGTTTAATCCCCAAACAAAAGCTATCCGGAATTATGGCATTTCCGATGGATTACAGGGGGATGAATTTAAGGGCCATTCTGCCTTTCAAACGGCAGACGGGCAACTATTCTTTGGCGGCGTCAATGGTTTTAGCAGCTTTTATCCTGATAGCTTAAAAGACAATGCCTTTATCCCGCCCGTTTACATCACCGGTTTTCAGATCTTTAATAAGCAGATAACTATCGGCGATAAAGATTCTCCGCTTCAAAAAGATATCAGGGAAACCCGATCGATCAGCCTTTCTTATAAACAATCTGTCATTACATTTGAATTTGCAGCTTTAAATTACATCAACCCCGAAAAAAATCAGTATGCTTATAAGCTGGATGGCTTTGATAAGGATTGGAATTTTGCAGGCTCCAGACGAACGGCTACCTACACCAATCTGGATGCGGGTACCTATACCTTCAGAGTAAAGGGATCGAATAATGACGGCGGATGGAATAAAAGGGACACCTTCATTGTGCTGACGATTATACCACCCTTTTGGCTTACCTGGTGGTTTAAGACAATCCTTGCTTTAGTTTTTATGGGCAGCGGGCCCGCATTTTACTTCATCCGGACGCGCGCCATTTTGCAGCAGAAAAAGGAGCTGGAGCGCCAGGTTGAAGAACGCACCGCGCAATTGGCACATGCCATTGAAGAGGAAAAAAGGTCGGCGCTGGAAGCAGAGGAAGCAAACCGGGCCAAGAGTGTATTTTTGGCAACCATGAGCCATGAGATCCGCACCCCAATGAACGGGGTAATTGGCATGGCCGCCCTGCTTGCTGAAACCCCATTGGATGATGAACAGCGAACTTTTGCCGACTCTATTCAGACCTGCGGGGAAGATCTGCTGGCAGTGATCAATGATATTTTAGATTTTTCAAAAATAGAGTCAGGCAAGATGGACCTGGAGGAAAGGGATTTCAGCCTGCGTACCTGTGTAGAAGAGGTATTTGATGTATTCACAATAAGGGCCGCTCAACTGGAACTGGACCTTGTGTACCTGATCGCCGATGACGTGCCCACCCAGATCATTGGTGATAACTTAAGGCTTCGGCAGATCCTGATCAATTTAATAAGCAATGCGATCAAGTTTACCAAAAAAGGGGAAATATTTGTGCGGATCTATTTGATTAGCAACAATGATCCCGGGCTCGAATTAGGCTTTGAGATCAGAGATACCGGTATCGGGATTCCTGCTGACAAACTGCATCGCCTGTTTAAAGCATTTTCCCAGGTTGATTCATCAACAACGCGTCAATACGGCGGGACCGGCCTGGGCTTGGTGATCAGCGAACAGCTTGTAAAACTCATGGGCGGAAAAATTGAGGTAGAAAGTGAAATCGGTAAAGGAAGTATGTTCCGTTTTTCCATCCATACGCAAAAAAGCACGAAGCAGCTTCAAACCGTCATGAGTGTCGACATGAACGGTTTTGAGGGCAAAAAAATATTGGTAGTTGATGATAACCATACCAACTGCCGCATCTTAACGGCACAATTGGAACAATGGAAACTGAAGGCAGTGATCGCATATTCCGGTAAGGAAGCGCTACATCTGTTATCCCTGGATCCTGATTTTAACCTGGTGATCTCAGATATGCAAATGCCGTTTATGGATGGGGTTGAACTGGCAACATTAATTGCCAAACAATGCCCGGGGCTACCCGTCATGCTTTTGAGCTCGATCAGCCACATCTACCATAAGGATAATCCCGGCCTTTTTTGCTCCATCCTTACCAAACCCGTTAAACAGCACATTTTAGCTAAACATCTCAGCGAAGAATTGAGCAAACAGGGAAATTCAACAATCAGTAGCTCCCTGCAGCCTGAAATAGCAAAACAAAAATTACCCGATAATTTTGCGCAAAAATATCCGCTTCACATCCTGGTGGCAGAAGATAACCTTATGAACCAAAAACTGATCATGAAAGTTTTGAGTAAGTTGGGGTATGAAGCAGACCTGGCCGCAGATGGCCTGGAGGTACTGGAACTGGTCAATAAAAAAACATTCGATATTATTTTTATGGATGTACAAATGCCAAAAATGGACGGGCTGGAAGCTACCATCATAATCAAAAAACGTTACCCGGTTTATCCTTTTATTATTGCCATGACTGCCAATGCGCTGCAAACCGATGTGGAAATTTGTATGGACGCGGGCATGGATGACTATATCAGCAAACCGTTTAAACTGGATGATTTCGTCAACACATTAGAAAAATGGGCCTTACGGGTAAAAGCAATTCCGATAAAGGCCGTCATTTAAATTCTGGGACACCCAGTTATTTGGTTAAGGCATCACTCTTTTCACCTCAAGCGATATCGAGGTTTTGATAATGAGAGCAAAATAACTCCAGTATGAAAATCCTCTCGGGAATGACGCCAAAATAATTTTATAAAATAAGGCACCTTATTACTGATGTGCAGCTGCTGTAATTGCTGCAACCAACCAGCCCGGCTTTTCGACTTCAATATCCGCTAATCTTTCTGTTCGTTCTGAGCCCTCTCTTTCACTGAAAAGCAATTCTTCCAGTTCAAACTCCCCGTCGAGCCAGCTTCTTGCATCCAATGCTGCCTGCCACATTGTATCATCGGACTCCTTTTCGATTAAGCGGTCTGCATCTCCGTATGCCGAATCGATCCACTCTTTGGAGCGGTCCATTCGCATCACCTCCAGCATGATTTTGATCTTGATCCTGTTGTCGAATCCAAAACAGTCATAGATATAACAATACACTAGATTACGTTCCAACGTTTTCATCGATTCAATAAGTTCCGAAGGGTTCCTCAGCATTAGTTAATTTATCGTGAGTGTAGCGTTAATGATGTGAATACGGATAATTAAGTTCACCGGTCGCCCGCGAATGGTATATAATGTAAACAATACAATATCTCCAATTTATCCTTTGTAACCGGTTTTGATATAAACTCTTTCACAAAAGGAAAATGTGCTGATCTTGACCTTTCTTCATCGCATACCGAAGAGGATACTACGTAGACGCTGATTGGCTTTGCTAATCGCAAATACAATTTTTCAAATTGTTCCAAAAAATCCCAGCCGCTAAAGCCCGGCATATCCAAATCTAAAAAAATCAGATCAGGCAGCATACTCACTGCGTTTTTTTCTCTTAGAAATTCAATAATGATCCTGCCGTCGAGCGAATGGACAGCATCTTTGAAGATTCCATAACGGTCTAAAAGCCTCTGCATGATCAGGTGTTCTATCGGATTATCATCTATCATTACCAGCTTACACATATGAAGATTAGTTAGTGCGTTAATTAATAACCGCGCAGTGACATGTCCCATGTCCAGGCAGCTTCATTATGACACGCATCAAGTTGTAACCTGTAGAACCCAAAAAACAGGTCGTTTTTATTTACAGGTTGATAACCGGATGAATGTTATCTTTTGTGATAACCTTTAGGCTTAGGTCGAGGTAATCTTTGATCTTTTTCCATAAAACAAACAGCAATGGAAATGCAACAAACAGCAGAAAAGACAGAAAAACGATAACAGGGTTGAACTTATCCCCAATATATTCGTAGCTAACAACAAAAATACTTACCGTTAGGTAGAAGAGAAAGGAGCTTTTGAAAGTGCTTACTTTTAACTTTACCAATACGACACTCTGTAATATATGAAATAACACAAATGCCGAAAAAATTGAATAGTTAATTACTGATAAGCTTTTGTAAAAATATAAGCCCGTTAAACTCCCTGACACATTAACTAACAATACGATGAAATTAAGGATCATGTCTACCTTTTCCATGTTCTTGGCAACTATTAAGTTCGCCTGCAAAAGCACCGTTGGAAAAACAATTAAGGTTAAAAACATTTCCTGCATACAGCGCGATGCCAGCTCAAATTTATGTCCGAAAACAAATGGTATGATCGTGGCGGAAAAAGACTGTATAAACGCGAAAGAGGTCACAGCAAATATTGTATAACCAAGAAATACAAGCTGGTAAAATTTCTGCAGGGCTACTGCGTCACCGCCAGCGACCAGTTTTACAAATTTGGGATAAACTGTCGTAGAGGCGACAACAGCCATTATAGTAAACATGGAAAAGATCTTATAAGAAACTTCATAATTAGCGACATCAGTAGCAGTAAGATATTTCGAAATAATTATAGTCGCGCTACGCCAGAAAATTATGGAAGAGCCAACGATCAAAATGAACCGCCAGTTCGCAAAAACATTACTTTTAAAGTCGGGTAAGGTTATTTTAAACCGAAATAGTTCGGTTACTTTAACGGCCCCTCCCGATCCTATATATAGGAATAGGTTGACAGTAACCAGGCGGACTATTACCAATAGGATCGACAAATAAATCAGTGATATGGGGTATAAGAATAAAACACAACCTGCAATTAATCTCAACAAACCGTCAAGTGCCATAATAATCGCCGATTTTTTTTGTTCAGACTGGGCAATATTTAAATTTTTTAAGGCGTATACGATGTTGTCAAAGATAATATTGGTTCCCAGGACAATGGATAATACCCTTATATGTTCATCCTGGTAAACAGCGAACGCGAATCCAATACTAATCAGATAAAAAACTATTCCCAGGAGTGCTTGAATTTTAATGAACCGGTAAACCAAAGCGGTCGTATCCTCTGTCTCGCGCGCATATTCACGTATGAACCAGTGTCCGAGCCCCATAGACGAAAAACCTACGATGAGCTGATAAACCGTATTGGCGATAAGAAAATCAGAAAACTCCTTTATAACGTAATGGCGTGAGACAATAACAAAGAACAGGCTTAAAAATAAAGTCTGAAATACCGTGGAGCATAAGCCCCAAAGACTATTATTTACTAAACCTGAACGATTTAAAAATCCCATATTGATATAAAACCTTATATGTTTGTATGTGCTAAATGAATAGGTTGGTGCCGCCAATCAGGTATCGCTATTGATTGGTCTGATATATCAAGCCTGAACAAATACGGTTTTGTATTTCATTTTTAATAGCTGCATGATAAAAACAGGGCCGTAATATAAATAGCGTTTATACATCCGCCTGGGTTCTTTGATTAAACGGATAAACCACTCTAAACCGAAAGCCCGCCAATATTTGGAAGGCCGGACAACGGTACCTGCATAGAAATCGAAGACTGCACCAATGGCGCAAATTACGTTGCTCTCTATTGACGTTTTGTTTTGAAATATCCATTTTTCCTGCTTCGGCGCGGTCATTCCGACAAATAAAACATCCGGCTTAAACTGATTCACCGCCTTTAGCATTTCCGCTGTGTCCTGTGCCGAAAATGATGGTTTATAAGGCGGAGAATAAAAGCCCGCGTTAATATTCGGAAACTCTTGTTTGAGTTTTTTCCTGATCAGGCTTAACGTCTCTTCACCAGAGCCTAAATAAAAACAACGACCGCCGGTTTTATTCAATTTTTCTAACAGGTGCCGGTGAATATCAGCGCCCGCGATTTTCTTTATTGTTATTTTTTTCAGAAATCCGACAGCGACTGTGATTCCGACACCATCCGGTAATAAAATATCCGAATCCAGTAAGGCCTCTTTAAACTCGGGATCCTCCTCTGCGATCGTATAGGAAAATTGATTAATAGTGTTGACTATGTATTTTTTATCGGTGCTGATATGTTGAAGATCACCGGAAAATATTGAATACCCGGAGAATTTAACGGATTTATTAGGCGTCATTTAAAAGCTGATAGTTACTGTTCTGCATAAGCAATAGCTGTACCGCTTTTATCATAAACTTAAATAGCTATGACTTTACAGTTCAAGAAAGGCCGAATGTTCCGGACGGGGATTTGAGACCTCATCCCACTGGTCAACGTGGCATGAATTCCACAATGATCCCCGTTCAAAGATCATTCCCAAGTGTAACCTTTTATTCTAAACAGGCGTATACCCCGCTATAATTAGAAAACGCCGGACTATACATTTTAAAGTTTTCTGGCACTTCAACACTTAACGACCGTCACATGAACAAAATAAAAAGCCCAATAGCCTTCTTAAGCAAAAGCTTTTCCGGGTTTATTTTATTGTTAATTTTTACATTTTTATCCAATGCGGGGTATTCTGCTACATATTATATTTCTGCTTCAACGGGGAACGACGACTATACCAGTAGCCAGGCCCGTGACCAAAAAACACCATGGAAAAGTATTGAAAAATTGAACGGGTTCTTCAAATATCTCAAGGCCGGGGATAGTGTTTTATTCAAGAGAGGTGAGATATATTACGGTTCAATTGTGCCGTCGAAATCCGGTTATGTACTCGCGCCTATTTATTTTGGTGCATACGGAACCGGCATCAAGCCGGAAGTAACCGGACTTGTGACATTAAGCTCATGGAAAGAGGTTAAAAAAGGAATTTTTGAAACTCCCTGCAACGTTGCGGGCACCGATCTGCTTATCAACAACAGGCCACAACAAATTGGGCGTTATCCTAACGCAGGCTATCTAACAATCGACTCGCATGCAGGCAACGGCACGATCACGGACAATCAGCTTGCAAGTGGCCCTAATTGGTCTGGTGCTGAGATAGTGATCAGAAAAACAAGATGGATAATAGACAGGAGTGCTATTATATCCCATAATAGAAATACGCTTACCTTCGAGGGTAACAGCAATACTCCGAAAAACAAGTACGGCTATTTTATCCAGAATAATATCAACACACTTGATAAGTTAGGTGAGTGGTATTTTGATAAGCAGAAGAAAACCATGTGTGTTTATTTTGGCAGCTATAAACCATCTGCCGTCATTGTTAAGACCAGTTCTGTTGCCAATCTTGTGGACATCCGAAGGTCTAATTATATCACATTTGAAGATATTTCCTTCACGGGTTCCGGTAAAAATTCGTTCAATATCATTCAGGCAAAAGGGATCACAATAAAAAACTGCAGCATGGTAAATTCCGGGGCTGAAGCTATATTAGCTTCTTACAGTCCGTTTTTAAGCGTTCAGGACTGTCTGATTAATAATTCCTTAAGCGGCGGTATTAATTTAGATGCCGGATGCATCAACGCTTCAATTAGTAACAATACTATAAAAAACACCGGGTTAATGGCCGGAATGGGTAAAAGTGGCACCGGTACTTATGAGGCGATCACCTCATTTGGTGATCATACGGTTATCGAAAAGAACAGGATCGACAGCGTCGGATATAATGGTATATATTTCGGCGGTAATTCGGCGTCAGCAAAAAACAATTATATCACTTATTTCTGCTTAACAAAAGATGACGGCGCTGGGATTTATCTGGGTGACTGGTCAAAAACGACAAATAAAAGAGTGGAGGGCAACATCATCCTTCACGGTATCGGTAACAGTTCCGGTACCGACCGGGTTAACTCCTTACAGGCCGAAGGTATTTATATAGATGATAATACCGAAAGTGTCAACATATTGGATAATACCGTCTCTTTGTGCGCTAACAACGGCATTAAATTGCATAACGCGAAGGATATTAATATTTACGGCAATACTGTATTTAATAATGGCGTTCAACTCCGGCTGGAGCAGGATCATTACCTGGCCTCCAGTAAATACATCAGAAATAATAACATAAAGAAGAATACTTTCTTTTCCGTAAATACAAGGCAGACAGCGGCAAAGTTTAGCACCAATCAGGATGATATCACCTCATTTGGCCGGATAGACAGCAATATTTATTGCGCCCCAAAAAACACGGACTTTGTTCGGACGAAAAAATTGACAGCCTCCAACTATGCAGGCGCGGGTGATACGGAGATCCGTTTCGAGTTTAACGCCAGTAATGAAGCCAAGATCATCAAGCTTAGCTCCAGTTATGTTGATGTACAGAACAACCGTTACTCAAAAACAGTTACGCTTAGCCCCTATTCCTCTGTCATATTAATTGCGTCTGACCCAGGCACGATCAATAATTTCCCTATGATTGAATATTCGGCGGTGATCAATAAAACCTATGAAAAGTAACCTGCGTTATTATGCCTTAGCAGGGTAGCGTTGTTCATATAAATTAACATGTGCTGTTAGGTCCTCGGTAGTATCAAAACGATCTTTGATCTTTCTGGCAGGCACCCCCCCGTATATACTATAAGGTTCAATATCGCTAACAACAACAGATCCGGCTGCGACAATGCTCCCTTGGCCAATTTTCACGCCGCTTAATACAGTGCTGTTGTAACCGATCCAGACATCGTCCTCTATTACAATTAAACTATTCAAGCCGTGCCATGCGTAACCTTTATCCCTTATCTGAGACGCGTGCCTTATCGCCACCCCTATTTGCTGGTAATGGTGATCATATTTGCCGATCAAAGCGACACGATTAGCAAAAATCACATTGTTCCCTATAACCGCATCTGTTTCAATAAACGAATCACGGCCTATATAGAAATCACGACCGATAACGATTTTTTGCCTGGCCCACAATCTAACCCTCACCCCGCTGTAAAAGCCCTCGCCGATCTGGTATCTTCTGTAAATTATCTTACGGAGAATTAAATTCCGTAAGCTCTTTAAAAATCTTATCATAGCTTATATTGATGACTAACAAGATCAAAAATTACAGCCAGTTCTGCCGCCACCTGTTGCCTGCTAAACAGTTTCGCCTTCTCTATATTATTCCCGCCCATCAAGTCCATCAATTCGTTTGACTGCAATAGTCTATCGAGGGCATGCACGACATCCTGACTATCCTTCGGTTTCACCCATAAGCAATTTTCAGGCTCCGTTAAGTAGTCATTAGCCGCCCTCGTCTTAGTCGTGACCACGGCCATGCCTGCCCCTACCGCATTAAACAAAGCCATTGGAAACCCTTCGGGAAAAAAAGTAGGGAAGACCAAAATATCACTGTTGGAATAATATGCGACAACATCCTGTTCTGGTATAAACCCTGTCAATATAACATTATTGGCCAAGGCACTTTTTACAATTTTGTTTCTTACCTCATCCATTGCGTCCCCGTCCCCAACAATTATAAGCGTTACTTTGTACCCCAATTTGATATAGGAGAAAGCATCTATGACTTCCATGACCCCTTTTTGGTCAATAACACGGCCGACAAATAACAGCACCTTATTTTCTTCCGGGATACCTAATCTCTTTTTAAACCCCAGGTCCTTCTTAAACTGCTCAGTCCGGACAATATTTTTCGTAATGAATATCCTATTGTCATTAAAATAATTAGCAAATGATAGTTTTTCTCTTTCTTCTGATGATAAGTAAAGCCATGCGGCAATATTCTTCTTCAAAAATGGCAACACTACCTTTCTGAATACAAAGCCACCATTTTCCAGTGCGTCAATATCCGACCCGTGGGATTTTATGATAAATATAGGCTTTCTCACATAAAATACCTTGCAAATGATAATTGTCAAGAAATCACGGATTCCGGCTAACTGTTCCAACCTTGAATTGAAATAGATAATGTCCGGTTTAAACCTGTAGGCTGTACCAACCAGGTTAAAAGCATTTTGAAAAATCACGAGTAACCGCGCTAAGCCAGACGTATAACCTGTTTTAGCCGCATAAGTAAATGAATCGCATTCATAACCGAGCTCCTGCAAACCGGTCATTTCATCCAGGGCTATTTCCACGTGATGCTTGCTCGGCATACTGAATAATATCTTTGCCTTATTCATAAGTATATTGATATTTATCCTGGTCCTTTAATTTGATCACCGTAGGGTTCCCAACCGCTACACTATCGGAGGGCACATTCTTAACCACGACCGCGCCACAGCCGATCATAGCATTGTCACCAATCAGAATATTCCCTATGATGCAAACGTTGCTGCCAATATCTACATTATTTCCAATCACGGGTGAGGCGGTGAACCCGCCTTCTTTTGATTGCTTATTGCCTATCGTAGTTGAATGCCGAAGCGTACAATTTTCACCAATTACCACTTGATTGTTCATGACCAGCGCCTGCCCGTGGAATAAAGATAACCCTCTTCCTATCTTTACGTTCCACGGAATTTCAATGCTGAAAAGAAATTCCACCAATACCCTGTAAAACAGGAGGTACAAAAATCCAAAATAATAATATATTTTACGTGTGGAACAAAAATTGGCCAGTCGGAACAGCAGCAGAATAAATCTGCCCTTCGCATTGCCGTGGTTAGCATCCCAATCCTGTAAGATAAATTCAAAAAAGGTCATGTAATCGGTTTAGTTTTTATGATAATTAATCAAGTGCTCAACTCGGTCCGTTTGATCACTTCCGATCTTGTTACCAAACAATAAAGATACATAAAGGCGGAGTATATCCGAGGAGAGGCGGTATGTAGCAAAAAAGCGTATTTATGCTTTTTCTTTACCACACCTGTTTCCTTTATGAAGGAAGCATACTTTTTTAAATTGTTAACCACTAGATCGTACTGATCAATGTAATTGTGCTTTCCTGCCATGAGTAATAAATTCAGCAGCGATATATTCGCGGATACGTCAAAGGCCTTAGCCCAAATAAGCGATTTCTCTTTCTCGCCAGTGACAAGCTCAACCATTTTTCCCGATACGCTTATCGTTTCAAAGTATTTCGGATTGAAGCTACTCATGCTTACCGAATTATCTCTCACGATGTAATTATACTTTACAACGCCCTCAAAGACAACCTTCTTAGCAGCCAAAAATGCTTTGCACACATAAAGAATGTCTTCATAGATGCTGCCCTCAAATTGAATAGAACGAGCGATATCTAATTTGAATATTTTATTATTTGCGCTATAATCGAAATCGCCTTTTAAAAACATCGACAGGGCGTCTTCATGACCATAGTTAACAGATCCCGCATATTCGCTCGGGCTAACGGTTTTATAAGGAAAGACCACGCGCATACGGCAAACTGAGACGTCAGCATTATTTTCACGGGCATTGTTGATGAGTGTCTCATACATATCCGGCTCGATAGTATCATCGCTATCTATAAATCCAATGTACGCTCCTCCGGCCTTATCCAGCCCGCTGTTCCTCGCGGCGGATACGCCTGCATTTTGCTGATCAATTACGACGATGCGGCTATCCAGTTCTTTATACTTAAGACATTTCTGATAACTACCGTCAGTGGAACCATCATTAACCAATATCAATTCAAAATCGGCAAATGTTTGATTGAGTATCGAACGGATGGTATCATCAATGAAACGCTCTTTGTTATATACAGGAACAATGATGGAAAGGGAAACCATGGTTAATTGATTTAGGTTATTTAACATAGCTGCCAACAATTTCATCATTTTTTACCGGCGTCATTGGATATGAGACAATCAGCGCGATCATAGTTACCACTAAAAGTAATATACGGTTATCCCAAATCGAGTACACGGTATTAAATTCAACGAGAAAGCATATTAAAGACGCTACAAAAAACGATATCCTGTAATCTACCCAGCCTATTATTTTATATATCATACCGGTAATTACCGGTACGGTCAAAAAGAACATAAAAATGATAAATCCCGTAAAACCTAATTCGACCATTATCTTCAGATAGCCGTTTTCAGGCTGACTGAAATACAATAATTCGCCCTCATTGATTTCCAGATACTGATCTTGCGCGTGGCGCATGACATACTTTTGATAATTCTCCATACCTATCCCTAAATAGGGGTGTTCTTTTGATATCTCTATCGCTTTTTCCCAAATTGATTTTCGAAACAGGTAATCCTCCGATATATTGGCCGTCCTCGCAAAAACGCCCTTGTTGGGGGCTACAAACATATAAGCAGCGGCGACAATAAATATTAGAAAAACACCATATATCCGGTACTTGTTAGCTGCCATAAAAAAAACAACCAGCAAACCTACGATGAACCCTCCGAAAGCGGCCCTGCTGCCTGCCAAAAAAATACCGGTAATAGAGAGCGCGAATAAAATATAGTTGATGCTGAGATTTTTTTTGGTAGCGTCTTTGGCATTGAACAGAAAAACAAAACACCCCATAGCCAGGAACTGCCCGCTTGCTTGCGAATCATAAAACACCCCGGGATACCTGATCAAATTAAGAGTAGCGTCAAAAGTATTTGGCCCGAGTTCCGGATAAAAGGTAAATCTAAGACCTACTACCCATTGGATAAACAGAAAGATCAGGGCGGCTGTATAACTTATTTTTACGGCTTTGACCGCCCGCGCCTGGAAAGATGGGTCAAGGTAACATTCCTTAATAAAAAACCTTGCATATATAAACACAGGAAAGATTTTGACCAGGTTGAGGAATGTTTTGTCCGGAAATTCTGAAGCCAGCCCGCCAATGAGAACAATGACAGAAAACAGAACGAACAGGACGAAATAAAAATTGGTCCTGTTCTTTTTGTCTATGGTTAAAAAGTCTTTCAACAGGAATATCAAACAATAGTAGCTTATCGCATCAAATGTTTTAAAACCTCCCCAAGCTTCTTTAGTTATCTTCAGATCCATTAAAGGCAAAAAAAACAATACAAAAAGCAAGCAGGATTGAACCGTATTCCCCTTAAAAAAAACGTTTAGCAAGAATAATACTAACGTTACAACCGGTAAAATAAAAATAAGGTTGTTTGACATTTGTATCGATAGGTTAACCGTTAAATGAAATGGCCGGAACTACTAAAAGCGATTTAAAAATAATTTCCATTTTCTTGTCAGCGCAGGCTGATTTGACTTATGCGTATAGTAGCTGGTATCATAGCTATAACCATATCCATATTTTCCGGCCGTCACCCCGTTAAAGATCACATTCATTTTGGGAAGCTTCTCATCCTCATAAATCTCCCTGATAAAAGACAACTCTGACCGGCTGGTTTCACCCTGCCGGATAATATACAGCGAAACATCAGTTACCCTGCTGATGATTATCGCGTCAGTTACCAGGTGCACCGGCGGGCTGTCGATAATAATATCATCAAACGTTTCCCTTAAAGCGTCTAATAACTGTTCCAAACGGTCTTTTTCCAGCAGCTCGGAAGGATTTGGCGGAATATCCCCACTGCTTAAAACAAATAGGTTTTCGATGTTCGTTGCCTGAACAATATCATTGACTGACATATCAGAAGCGAGATACTCACTTATCCCCTGATGTTTCTTATCTAAATTGAATATAGATGATATTTTTGGCCTGCGAAGGTCCATTTCCAGGATCACTGTCCTGCGACCGGTATTAGCCAGTGATACGGCCAGGTTAGAACTTATAAAGCTCTTACCTTCATTAGACACACTGGAAGTAAGCAGGGTGACCCGCCCCCTGCCCTTTTTATTTTCATGCAAATAATGCAGGTTTGTTCTCAAATACTTGAACTGCTCACCAATAATGTGGTTATTATTCGTGAAAATTGACGTGTCTTCATCATGCTTTGAAAATTCGCTCAATACCTTTATCCCAACAGCGGATTGGATCTGGTTCCTGTCTACGACCTTATTTTTCAAGGCGGATCTAAAAAATATCAGTAGAAAAGGTAATCCAAAACCAGCTAATAACGCGATCGCCAATATTAGCGACATCTTTGGCCATACCGTATCTTCAACGTTTGCCTTATCCACGATCCGGGCGTCCGCGAGCGTTGATGCATAGCTCAACGACACTTCTTCCTTCTTTTGCAGCAGATAAACGTAAAGGTTTTCTTTGATAGATTGCTGCCGTTTTTTCCCTATAAACTGCCGTTCCTGACCCGGGATATTTCTTATGGATGATTCAAACTTATTATTGAAAGATTGCAGTTCTCTTTTAGCTGCAAGCAGGGAGGATTTAATACTACCGATATTTTGTTTGATCGCGATCTTCGTTGTGTTGATCTGCCGTTCTAAAGGCTCAAAAACAGGGTTGCCGATAGGTGTGGTAGCCAACAAGGCAGACCTCTTGAGCTGTAACTGGGCAACTTTGTCTATCAGGCTGTTTAAAGCAGGGTCGGAGATCCCAACCGTTGCCGGTGGGTTTTCATTGTTTGATGTGGAATTTACATATCGCTCGATCCCATCAATAATATTCAGCTGGACGTTTACTTCGTTTAATTTATTATCATTCGCCTGTACATTTTCCAGATAAACCTTCGACTGCGAATTAATATCTGTCAGTCCCTGGCTGCTTCTGTAACCTTCCACTTCATCCTCCGCCGAATTCAATTCACCCGTTAAGGATGCGAGGCGATCATTTATAAATCTTAACGTACTTTCCGTTGATCTCTTTTCTTCCGAAGAAGTGACTTCGTTATAAGATTTGATCAGATAGTTAACGATAAGCTTGCCTCTTTCCGGCACCTCATCATCTAAAAATATACCGATAGTAGGTGTCGCTTTATCCAGCAAATGAATATCAAGCGCTTTAACATATTCATTGGTAACCTTACTGGCATCCTTTACAACTACCTTTATTTTTTTTCCAACATATCCTTTGGTAAATTCAGTAGGTTTTAACATCCATTTTCCGAAGTCATTATTTACAACTTCATTGAACTTAAAAGTCCGGCTGTTCCCGTCACCCGCTGTTACCTGGTAGCTGCCCTGGTCCTTTATGAGGATCTCAAAAGCTTGTTCAGTTTTCAGATCAAGTTCCTGTAATGCCAGGAACTTGACCGGAGATGTTTTATAGATATCCTTAGCCATACGCCAGGAATCACCGCTTTTATAGTTTACCCATAAACTCAGATCAGTGACTACCCGGCTAACTAATTCCGATGACTTTAAGATCTGAATTTCTGTTTCTGCATTTTTAGGAGCACTTGACTGATCAAGCTCCTGCAGCGCTGTTTTTTCCTGAGGGACTTTCTTTTCATCCTTAACCAGGATCGTAGCTCCTATTTTGTACACCGGGTTAACGGATTTTACATAAATGTATGCGGCTGATAAAGCCAGGATAAGCCCAAGTAAAAATATTGGCCAATGATAGATGTATTTGGCCAATACTGTTCGTATGTCCGCAAACCGGGCGTCATCCTCCCTTCTACCTGAAGATCTGTTGTTATTCATGATTGTTATCGCCTAAATAAGGAAATGGTGATCGCTATAACTGATAAAGCCGATATGATCAAACTGGCATTTTGATAGCCTTTATCACTTACGGTAGATAATTTTGATTTACCTGGCGTTACGTAAATAAGATCGTTGGCTTTAAGATAGAAATAAGGAGATTGAAAAAGCGTCTTCGAAGTCAAATCGACAGGGATGTATTCTCTTTTAGCGTTGATCTCTCTCACTAATATGACCCGGTCACGTATCGCGGTTATATTCATATCGCCGGCTAAACCTAAAGCTTCAGTGATGGTTAGTCTTTCGCTTGGGCTGGTATAAACATTTGGTCTCAAAACATCACCAATTACAGCTACTTTGAAATTCATCACCGTAACTGTTACCGAAGGTGCGCTTAAGAAAGGCGCAAGTTTATGCTCTAATTGTTCTGAAAGTTGCTGGGAAGTCAAACCGGAAACTTTTACAAAACCAAGCAGAGGCAGTTTAACCTCTCCTTTCTGATTAACCGTATAGCCGTAATTGGAGTTACTGGTATTGGCACCCGCATTTTGAATATTGTTGCTAAAAACAGCATCGGCTTCAGGGTTTTTACTCGAAACACTTATGGCCAACTGCGTATGCGGCTGAATTGTCAGATCAGTATAATTACTGATATCTTCGCTGGTTACTTTGGCCATGTTGACATCTTCAAAATACGGGATTTTTTTGTAAGAGTTGCAAGACGACTGGATCAGCAGGGTTGCCAGGCAGGCAAATGAAAGCAATAAAAATTTTGGTTTGATAAATGTGTTACTCATGATTTTTTACTGAAGGAATAATTAAGCAAGTGGTTAAACGATATTTATAAAATGAATGAATTTAATTTGCAGTTAACTTATCACAGTAAAATACTCATTACTGTTACCGAGGCAGACTGTATGCAACATTAATGCCAAGCATACCATAGCTTATTTAAATGGCCGGTCGCTTTTAATCACTTTTCAGTTAAACTTGATAAAATAATATTGCTTATAAGTTGTTTATTTGTTTGTCCGGCTTTGATGTATTTGGCCGCATGTTAGTAATTAAGATGAGATACTTCTGTTTATTTTTATTCCTCGCCATTAACACTACAGCTGTCACTGCCAGGAACTATTATGTGAACGCTACCCGTGGAGATGATAAAAGTAAAGGCGTTAGCCCTGATAAACCAAAAAAAAGCATACAGAGCGCAGCAAAACTTACCAGGCCGGGCGACACAGTTTTTGTAATGAACGGCACCTATACAAACGACTGTGCCAGTTGTAACGTTCTGGACATATCAAGAAGCGGAAGTAAAAACAGGTACATTATCTACATGAACTACAAGGGACACGCCCCTGTCATTCGCTTTAACGGGTGGGCGGGTATCTCTATAAAAAGCGGGGTCAGCTATATAAAGGTATCCGGGTTTGAAATAATAGGGAACAACGCGCAGGTTACGCTTAAACACGCCCTGCAGCAACCGGGTGGCTGCCAAAATAAAAAGGGCAAATTTGCCCCCCAATTTAACGGAAACGGCTTAACGATTGAAGGAAAAAACGGCAAACATTCCCATCATATAATTATTGCCGGCAACAGCGTGCATGATTGCGGCGGCGGCGGCATTGGTGCAACACAGGCAGATTATATAACCGTAGAAGACAACCTGGTCTACAACAACTGTTGGTATAGCTTGTTTGGGACAAGCGGAATAGCTTTTTATCAGTTCTGGAACTCAAATCATACTAATGGTTACCACAACTTTATTCGTAGAAATAAGTGTTATAATAATAATTCTTTTGTTCCCTGGTTCAAAACATGCGAGATAAATGACGGTAACGGAATTATTATTGACGACTTCAGAAACCGGCAGAATGGATCAAAGCTAGGCAGATACCGTTCAAGAACTTTGATCGAGAACAACGTATGCTGGTATAATGGTGGAACGGGAATACACTCTTTTCAGAGTGATCATGTTGATATGATCAATAATACTGCCTTCTGTAACTCTCAAAGCAGCGGGCTGAAAGCAGGCCAGATACTTTCCGGAATGGGCGACGATAACAAGATCGTCAATAATATATTGATATCCGATGCAAATGTTATTTTGAACTCCAATTATGCTAACAGTAACCTTATTTACGAAAACAACCTGCATTATAATATAACCAATCCCTCAAGGGCGGTGATCAGCATCACCAGTCCTTCGTGTATATATGAGGACCCATTATTTGTTAGCCCTGTAAATAGTATCAAAGCGAATTTTAAACTAAAGAGCAAAAGTCCGGCTATTGATCATGGAAATCCTATCAGCTATAGTTCCACAGACTTCGAAAAAACGCAAAGAATAAAGGGCAAACCTGATATCGGTGCTTATGAGTTTTAATGCGGATATTTTTCTCGGTAGCCGCCATTTGTAAAAAAAATGTTAATCTTTAATTAATAATAAAAGCCTTATTAACGTTTAAAGGCAGGTGACCTATCGTGTAGGAAGTTTTTTCTCACAACGTAGAAAAAAATTCCCGCGGGACTGCGGGCTATTCTAAAATTTTAAAACCGACCGCAGACACCACGCTTCCGGCTTGTTAGCCCCCTTACACAGCAGTAATTCTTTCAGTAAACGGTTCCCGTCTGGTACTTCACATTTTAGTTTATCCATTAGGAACAGGAGGAAGCAGGGTCCGAACTGCCCGGTATCTTTTACGCATAACAGCATAATATGATTATTGAGGAATAAAAAAGACACATTGGGTTTTATTTCCCCGTCTGAAGTTTAAAATCCCATCATTTAAGCTGAAAGTTTTTTTAGTATGATAATTGCAAAGACCATTGTCATGGAATCTAGATACTTGTACTTATTACGATTTATCCTCATACTGACAGACCTAATACTTATAAATTTTTGTTTTTTTCTTGGTTTCTATTTAACGAATAAATACTACCGGGTTATAGACCTTTCCATGTACAGGGATAACGTGGTAGTGTGCAATTTGATCTGGATCATTTGTACCAGTATAGTCCGGATGTATTCCGGGAACACACTGCATAAGATCGAAGCCATATTCAAAACGACCTGGCGCGGCGTGGCATTACATATATGCTTTTTCCTGGCTTACATGTTTTTTACGAACATGTTGAATTTTCCGAAAGCCTTTTTCGTTCTGTTCTACTTTCTGACCATCTTAAGCTTTATACTCAGTCGATTTACCGGCACCGCCTTCCAAAATTTATTGAACGACAATTTTGAGTTACGTAAATCAGTAGCGGTCATCGGAATGAATAATGGCGGCCTGCATTTAGCGGAATATCTTTCTAATCAATCTACCATAAATTTCAGAGGTTTTTTAGAAGAAGAGACCGCGATGGTAAATGAGCGCGGTGAATTGATACTATCATCTTCTACCCAACAGTTAAAAAAAGCGGTCAGCTCTGGAATAAACGAATTATACGTTTGCGTCGATACGAATAAGATGGATGATCTTAAAGAGCTGATATCAGAAGGCGAAAAGCATTGTGTACGCCTAAACTTTGTCCCAAATTTCACCGATTTTCAACAAGACTTTAAGTTTGATAAACGGGGTAACTTCATGGTACTCTCTGCTCGAAATGAGCCTTTGGAGTCGATAGACAACCGCTTCAGAAAACGCGCGTTTGATATCATTGTAAGCGCCCTGGTTATCCTATTTGTATTGAGCTGGTTATACCCTATTTTGGCCCTTATTATAAAACTCCAGAGTCCGGGACCCATAATTTTTAAGCAATTGAGGTCCGGTCGTGATAACACCCCCTTTTGGTGCTACAAATTCAGAAGTATGCGGATGAACGATGGTAACGGGCACAGGCAGGCAAGCCGTAACGATGACCGGGTCACCTCTATCGGACGTTTTATGCGCAAAACCAGTCTTGACGAGTTCCCTCAGTTCTTTAATGTCCTGCTTGGTCATATGAGCATTATCGGCCCAAGGCCTCATATGTTATCTCATACCGAGCAATACCGCGTTATCATAGATAAGTATATGATCCGTCAGTTCTTAAAGCCCGGCATCAGTGGATGGGCCCAGGTGAGCGGCTTCAGGGGAGAGACGAAAGACGCCAAACTAATGGAAATGAGGGTAGAACACGACATTTGGTACATGGAGAACTGGTCATTAATGCTTGATATAAGGATCATCTTCCTTACCGTTATAAACATTTTTAAAGGGGAAGAGCAGGCATACTAACCGCGGACGATAAGTAATAAGAAGGACGCGATGTTTGAAATATTACAAAACGATATATATAAGCGCCAGTAGTCCAATAACCATTAAGTTACCTATGATAACGATCGCTATTATTCCGGATTTGGAACTTAGCCAGGAATGACTTATTGTTTTCGAATCTTCCATGAACCTTAGTACGACGTATATTAAATTTAGTTACACTAATTTCATTTTTTTTCCAGTAAATTAAACACAATGCGAGAAAGTGATCCGTTCGAGATAAATGTTTTCTTCAGCAACTTTTTTATTACACAAGTTACTTACTGCAAATGTTATTGTGTTTCTTGTTTTTACAGGCATAAATTTGCTGACAGTATAAGCCCGGTTAAAAACCTTATGAGCAAGTTGCTTAACTATGAAACATTTAAGCGTCGATCACCGTAAAATAACTCCATACAGGAATAATGCAATACTGATTGAACGGGATGTTGTACTTTTAAACTGTTAAATCATGACAGCAGATAAAATGGTGATGAAATATGAGTTTATTTGAGAGTTACCTGTTTGATAATGACACGCCTAACCTTGCACAAGTAATTAACACCGCCAACGCCGGCGTATGGGAACTGGATGATCTCACTAAAAAAGTAAGATGGTCGATCGGTTTTTACAGGATCCTAGGGTATGAACCCGGGGAAATTGAATGCTCCTACTCAAATTTTACCGACAACCTGATCTATTACGAGGATAAAAGTATTTTCTTAAAATCCGTAAATGACACGCAGCACAACCAGTTGGATGTTGTGTACATACGGTTATTAACAAAAAGCGGCTATGAGTGGTTTCAAAGCAACACCCAAAAGCATAGCGATAAACTTACCGGAACGATCATCAATATCCATCAATTTAAAGTTTCGCAATTCAAGCTAACTACGGATAACCGGCTGGTAACCGAAACGAACCAACTGGTTAATTTAGGCAGGTGGGAAATTGATGTAGCTGCTAACAAGCTTTATTTAAGTAACGAAGCACTGGATATTTTTGAGCTGAAACAGCATATTACAGAAATAGAGCAGTTAGTTAGCTTTTTTGAACCGCATAACCAATCGCAAATAAACAGCGCGATTCAAACCTGTATCACAAATTGCCGGCCCTTCGACTTCGACCTTAAAATGATAACGGCCAGAAACAATGCGATATGGGTTAAATTAAAGGCTGTAGCTAACATCGATCATTACGGTAAATGCTTTGTCATAAAAGGAATCATACAGAATATCGACCATAGCAAGCAAAATGAAAACAAACTAAAGTCATCGCTTAATATCGTTAATCAAAAAAATAAGCGTTTAGAAAACTTTGCCTACATAGTTTCCCATAATTTGCGATCATATATAGGGAATCTACAGATCATGGTTAATCTTCATGAGGAAACGGATGAAGACCGGCCCGAAGTATTTGGCCATATAAAAACGATCAGTAGTACTTTAAATACCATGATCGAACATCTAAACGAAATCATTAAAATAGATTCCGAAAAAGATAACGCAAAGACATTGATTGAATTCGACTTACTTTTCAAAAATATAGTAGGCGCGTTGCAAACTAATATTGAGGCTGCCCATGCCACTGTCAGTTACGATTTCAGCAAGTGCAGATCTGTTGAGTATCTACCGGCCTACCTCGAAAGTATTTTCCACAATCTTTTGACAAATGCTTTAAAATATCGTCATCCCGAACGTGACGCGATAATTAGATGTGAAAGCAAATTTGAAAACGGGCACTGCTATTTAATTTTTGAAGATAACGGGCTGGGTATAGACATGGAGCGATATGGGAGCAAGATTTTCGGCCTGTATCAAACCTTTCATAGAAACAGTGATGCACAGGGGATCGGACTTTACATCACCCGTAATCAAATTGAAGCGCTTGGCGGAGAGATTAACGTGGAGAGCACTTTAAACGTAGGTACCCGCTTTATTATAAAACTTGTATAATAAGGGTGTAACCATTTAGATACCGTATCCGTATATAAAACACGCATGGATAACACAATACAGACGGTCTGGATCATAGACAATGATGAAATTTACAAATATGCTTTTCGCAAATTTGTAAAAATGAAGGGATTATGTTCAGACATAGTAGATTTTGGTAACGGAAAGGATGCTATAGATTTTCTGACAGACCAAACAAGCGGCGATAAGTTACCTGATGTGATTTTTCTGGATATTGACATGCCGGTAATGGATGGTTGGGAGTTCGTTAAAGCTTTCGAACATATTAAACCGCGCCTACCCAAACGGATCCCGATTTTCATGGTCACTTCCTCTATCGATTATGCGGATATCGTAAAGGTGCAAAATCATTCAGCTATTACCGATTATATTATAAAGCCGGTAAATGCGCAGCAGTTCTCCTTTATTTTTTCGGTAGGTTTAAGTAAACAATCTGCCTGACCATTATGGTAATATAACCGGCCCATTCTGATAGTAGGCTTTAATCGCCTTACGTAAGTAGCCGCCATCATCATCCGCAGTTTCCGTAGCGCCGGTTATTCCGTCACCACGGGCATCCATAAAACTCGTGCAGTCGCTTGCACCTCTTCCAAACAAAAAGGCGATCACGCCGGCCTGCCCATATTGGGCTATTTTCTCTGAGTTTCCATTATTAAGTACTGGCTGCAAAAAATACTCCGCCCGATTATCTTTATAATGCCCGCGTGAATTATTACAGGTCCTTGTAAGAGAATTGCCAATGGGAATTTGCCATAAAATGATTTTTTGCTTTGTTTCCAGGTTCAATCTTTTAAGGTATCGTTGAAACCGGTCAAAATCACTCAGGTAATTATTGGCTTCATTACTTTGTACTGACCATAGGGTGTTCATTTTCCCACTTACAATTTGATCATATCCGGCGTCCCTGTCAGAAAACTCAGAAAAGATGAGGTCAAACCGCGCGTTTAATGATTTGTAATAAGCAGCGGTTTCCATAGCTAATTTTTCGGGGTCAGCTTTACCCTTTATCAGATCATAGCCTGTAGCCCATTGCGAAGCGTGCCAGCCTAATAACACATTAGGCGCGTACTTATTCCGCATAGCCACGATAGCCTGTGAAAGGCCGCGAGCATCGTTTGAAAAAGTTTTAACGTCTGCATTTTTACTACTGCTGACCATGATAACACTTTTGGAGGCATCGTTTCTGTACATCTGCATGTAACCTAACAGATCGGGTTCGTAATGGATAATAACAGTTTTACCATACTCTTTACATATCTGGAGTAAAAATTTCCAGTCAGCAAAGTATTTATTCATTACCTCAGGATCGGTTAAGTTACTAAAGCCCGGGTCCTGGTAACGACCTTTGGCAGGCACGATGTTGTAATAACTAAATACCGGAACCTTTCCCATTTTTCCGGTTTGCTTTAAAAACGCGCGGGCAAACTCGCCTGTGGGTGAATTCCATGTCGTCCATCCATTTGAGAAAATGTCACCTGCCAAATATTGATATTGATAATCAGCTTCCTTAATAAATTGAGCGCTCTGAGAAATATCACCCTCCGTACCGAAGGCCACACGCTTAGGCAAGGTTGAAAGTGCAGTTGAGGCACCGTTTGCTATATTTTCAACCTCGGTATCCGTCTCCCTCGCTATGGTTGTCTCCTTTGGTACCTCTGTATCTGTATTGCTTTTTTTGCAGCTGGCGAATAATAAAAGGGCGATGAATACGACTGTACGTTGCATAATGTCAATGATTAACTCGCCGGTTTACGTTTGTATAGACCATTTTGTTGCACCGAACCGGAAGGTACAAGCTTTTACAATTAATTTAATAATATTGCATCTTATAATATTGTTAATGAAAAAGGCTTTAATAACGGGCATAACTGGCCAGGACGGCGCATATTTAGCTGAGTTTTTACTGAAAAAGGGATACGAGGTACACGGCATTAAACGCCGGGCGTCATCTTTTAATACAGACAGGATAGACCATTTGTACCACGACCCGCATGAAAGCGGCGTTAAATTACATCTGCACTATGGCGATCTTACTGATGCTATGAATTTAACCCGGCTTATCCAGGAGATACAGCCGGATGAAATATATAACCTTGGCGCCCAAAGCCATGTTAAGGTAAGTTTTGATTCTCCCGAGTATACCGCTAATACCGATGGTATTGGTGTATTACGTATACTGGAAGCAATTAGGTTATTAGGCCTTACCAAAAAAACACGTTTATACCAGGCATCTACATCAGAACTTTATGGTTTGGTGCAGCATGTCCCGCAAAGCGAAACCACCCCTTTTTATCCACGATCACCCTATGCGGTAGCCAAACTTTACGGCTACTGGATCATTGTGAACTACCGCGAAGCATATCAAATGTATGCCTGCAACGGTATATTGTTTAACCACGAAAGCCCTATACGCGGCGAAACTTTTGTTACCCGTAAAATTACCCGCGCCGTTGCCAAGATCAGCTTAGGCCTGCAGGATTGCCTGTACGTAGGCAATTTATCCGCTCAGCGCGATTGGGGCCATGCAAAG